>CAVYGV010000001.1:0-1711764 GCA_963768225.1 uncultured Alphaproteobacteria bacterium
ATGGGCCAAGCAGCATGGGCAAGCGACGGCCGCAGCCTATGTCCCGCTGAGCTTTGCCCCCGGAGAAGCCTATCAGTTCGACTGGAGCCACGAAGTCGTTTTGCTGAACGGCGTGACGGCGATCGTGAAGGTTGCCCACGTCCGGCTCTGCCACAGCCGTATGCTGTTCGTTCGCGCCTATCCGCGCGAGACGCAGGAGATGGTGTTCGACGCTCATGATCGAGCATTTGCTCTGTTCAAGGGCACCTGCGGACGCGGCATCTACGACAACATGAAGACGGCAGTGGAGACGATCTTCGTCGGCAAGGATCGCCTCTACAATCGCCGCTTCCTGCAGATGTGCAGCCATTACCTCATCGATCCGGTCGCCTGCACACCGGCATCGGGCTGGGAGAAGGGTCAGGTCGAGAACCAGGTTGGGCTCGTTCGTGAGCGCTTCTTCACGCCACGGCTGCGGTTCAAGACCTACAACGAGATGAACGCCTGGCTGCTCGATAAATGCATCGCCTACGCCAAGATTCATCGTCATCCGGAGCTGACCGAGCAGACGATCTGGGAGGTGTTCGAGGCGGAGCGACCGAAGCTCGTTCCTTATGCCGGCCGGTTCGATGGCTTCCATACGGTGCCGGCATCGGTCTCGAAGACCTGCCTGGTGCGCTTCGACAACAACAAGTACTCGGTAGCTGCCAGCGCTGTCGGCCGCCCTGTCGAAGTTCACGCCTATGCCGATCGCATCGTAATCCGCCAGGACGGACGCATTGTCGCCGAGCATCCTCGCTCATTCGGCCGTGGCGACACGATCTATGACCCCTGGCACTACGTGCCGGTGCTCGCTCGTAAGCCCGGCGCTTTGCGCAACGGCGCACCCTTCAAGGACTGGGTGCTGCCGACGTCGATGGAGCGCGTGCGGCGCAAGCTCGCCGGCGTCGACGATGGCAATCGGCAAATGGTCGACATCCTCACCGCGGTGCTTACCGACGGGCTGCCGGCGGTCGAGGCCGCGTGCGCCGAAGCAATCGCCCACAGCGTCTACTCCGCCAACGTCGTCCTCAACATCCTTGCTCGTCAGCGTGATCCTGGCCCGCCGGTCACCATCCTCACGCCGGCCGCGCTGACATTGCGCCATGCGCCCATCGCCGACTGTGCCCGTTACGACAACCTGAGGAGAACCAACTGATGGAACGATCCGAACTTTTCGATCTCATGGGCGAGCTCAAGCTCTACGGAATGAAGGCCGCCTTCGACGAGATCATGGCCACCGCCGTCAAACGCCAGCATGAACCTCAGCGCATCATCGGTGATCTGCTCAATGCCGAGATCAGCGAGAAGCAGGCGCGTTCGATTAAGTACCAGCTCACCATCGCCAAGCTACCGCTCGCCAAGGACCTCGACGACTTCCAGTTTGAGGGTACACCGATCAATGAGACGCTCGTGAAGGATCTCGCCGGCGGTGGCTTCATTGCCCAGCAACGCAATGCCGTCCTGGTCGGCGGGACCGGCACCGGCAAGACCCATTTGGCCATTGCCATCGCCAGAAGCTGCATCCGTTCCGGCTCCCGCGGCCGGTTCTACAACGTGGTCGATCTCGTCAACCGGCTCGAGACCGAGACCCGTAACGGAAGGCAAGGTCGGATCGCCGATCAACTCACTCGAATGGACTTCATCATTCTCGACGAACTCGGCTATCTGCCGTTCGCTCAATCCGGAGGACAGCTCCTCTTCCACCTCGTCAGTCGCCTCTACGAGCGCACCTCAATCATCGTCACCACTAACCTCGCGTTCGGAGAATGGCCGAGCGTCTTCAGTGATCCCAAAATGACCACGGCGTTGCTCGATCGCCTGACCCACCACTGCGACATCATCGAGACCGGCAATGACAGTTGGCTCTTCAAGAGCCGAGCTGACGATCACATGTCAACCCGCACTCGCGCCGTCTCCGCAACCCCGACCAGCTCCGACGGCGCGAGCGCTATCGCCAAAACGCGTCGTCAGAAGGGGTCAAAATTGGACGCCGATCTGGAGTGCGCCCCTGACGGTGGACAGGTTGCAGGTTGGGGATTGACCGGAGCTGCCGGGCTTTCAGAGGATGAAAGCCATGGCCAAGCACCGCACCCACAGCATCGAGTTCAAACGGCAGATCGCCCAGGACTTCATTGCAGGCGAGACGCTCCATGCTCTTGCCAGCCGACACAACGTCTCGCGCAACCTCATCCGAATCTGGGTGCGGAAGTTTGAAGCTGGAGCGTTTGATGATGACGCCCAGGCAGCTGATCTGCTTCAAGATTACGAGAGAAAAATAGCGGCGCTCGAACGCATGGTCGGTCGGCAGGCCCTGGAAATCGAGTTTCTAAAAGGGGCTCTGAAAAGCGCACCGCGGCCGAGAAGCGCGAGTACATCCGTCATCACCGGCCCCGTGGCCTCTCCATCGCCGAAGGATGCCGGCTGATGGGCCTGTCTCGCTCCACCTACTACGACGTTCCGGCATTACCGATTGACGACGCCGCGCTGGTCGCGACCATGATGGCGATCTGCGATGAGTTCGAAGCCTATGGCTATCGCCGGGTTGGCGCCGAGCTGCGCCATCGCGGCATAGTCGTCAACTCCAAGAAGATCCGTCGTCTCATGCGCGAGCACGACCTGCAGCCCAAGCGCCGCAAGCGGTTCGTGGCCACGACCGACAGCGACCACGACGGTCTGATCTTCCCCGACCTCGCCCGCCATAGGATCGTCGACGGCCCGAACCAGGTCTGGGTGGCTGACATCACCTACATCGCGATCGCCTCCGGCTTCGTCTATATGGCCGCCATCCTCGATGCCTGGTCACGCCGGGTGGTTGGATATGCCATCAGCCGCTCAATTGATGCGCGCCTGGCCGTTGCCGCGCTGAAGGCAGCTATCCGAGCCCGGCAGCCTCCAAAGGGCTGCATTCACCACTCGGATCGTGGCTCGCAATATGCGTCTGAGGTCTACCGCGGCCAACTCACCGACCACGGTCTTGTTGGTTCGATGGGGCGGCGCGGAAACCCCTACGACAATGCCAAGGCAGAAAGCTTCATGAAGACACTGAAGGTCGAGGCCGTCTATCTGATGGACTACGAAACCTTCGAGGACGTGACAGCTGATCTTCCCCGCTTCATCGACGAGGTTTACAATACTCGTAGACTCCATTCCGCGCTCGGCTATCTGAGCCCGGTCCAGTTCGAGGACGACCACGCCCGGCAGACGGTCAAAACTGCCGCCTAATCTTGTCCGGCCCTAAGGGCGCATTCCAATCAGGGGTCAAATTTGGAAGCCGATTGACACTCTATTGGCAGAAAGGCGGCCCTAAACAAAAAGAGGCTCGACCGAAGGCGGAACCTCTTCATTAGTGCCGGTCACTTGGTGCCGAACGCGTAATCCTCCGAGAAGACAAGGAAGTGTGAGGATTGGTCGGGCCAGTATCCGGCCTTTTCAGATAGTAGCTGCACTATCCGGCAGCAATGCCCAAGTCAAAAGGGGCGACCCTCAAAATCAAACGGGGCCAGTAACCATGGAAAAGGGGCAGCACCACTGACGTGGCCCAGATCAGTCACAAGTCCCCGCCTGCATGGGCGGGCATGGAACCGTGCCGTATGAACAGAACACGCAGCAATCGCCCCTAAGCGGCTTTAGCCGTTCGCCACACCCTTTGCAGATATAAAAGAACTGGCAGGCCTCGGTCGGCATCGATTGGGTTTCTTTGTGCCCGCACTTCGGGCAGGTGATCGTGGACCAAAGCTGCATGGTGGCCCGTGCGCTGGCGTCCGGGAAGCGGTTGGAATTCGGCGTGGCGCGATCTCCGGTAACATGAAGGTATCGTTTCAGGCAGCGAGGTCAATTGGCTGATCGATGAGCTTTGTGGCGAGCGTCTGCCAGCCATCGACCTTGCGCATATTGATCTGGCCCGATGCGAGCAACGCCCAGAACAACATCGCCGCGGTATCTGCCGATGGCAGCACGGTCTGGGTTTTGATCCGCCGCTTGAACTCTTCGTGCAGTCGTTCGATCGCATTGGTAGTGCGCGCGCTCCGCCATTGGCTTGGCGGCAGTCGTGTGAAGGTGAACAGCCGGTCGCCGGCTTCCTCCAGGCTGTCGGCGACGGCACGGTGCTTGAGCCTCCATTTGCGGATGAAGGCCTTGCGGCGCGCTTCGATTTCTTGACGCGTCGACGCATAGATCATGTCGTTATAATCCGCGGTGATCTCGTCATGCAGACGCTCTGGCGCGTGGGCGAAAAGGTTCCTGTGCTTGTGGACCGTGCAGCGCTGAACCGGCACGCCGTCCCACACGGCGGCAATCGCCTTGTCGAGGCCGGGTGCGCCATCGACGATGAGGAACTCGGGGCGACGCAAGCCGCGCTTGATGAGATCGTCGAGGACGGTGCGCCAGGCCTCAGTGCTCTCGCCACCCATGCTCTTGATCGCGAGCACTACCTTTTGGCCGTCCTCGCGTACGCCGATGACGACCAGCAGCGAGATGGAGGTCGCTTTGCGGTCGAGCCGCACGCGCACCACGGTGCCGTCGAGAATGAGCCGCACGATCGGCTCTTCGGCCAACGAGCGGGTGTTCCACGCGTCCCAATCGCTTTTCACCTTGCGCCAGGTCCGGCTCACCGTGTCCTTGCCCACCGCACCGCCAAACAGGGCAGCGAGCGCACGGCGCACCCGGCGCGTGTTGGTGCCAGCCAGATAGGTGCTCGCGATCAGCGCGTCGGCGGCCAGCGTACGGCGCTGATAAGCCCGCAACGCCTGGCTCTTCCACTCCGTCGTCTTGCCCTCCGGGGTGTTCAGCCGAGCACGCGGCACCGCGATCTCAATCGGGCCGAACGTCCCGGTCAGCGACCGCGTCCGGCTCCCGTGGCGGTGGCCGGTAACGACCGCCCTTGCTTCATCGCCAGCAATCTGGCTTCGCCAGTAACGCGGGCGGGCAAGCACAGTATCGAGCTCGCCACGGATCAGCTCTTCAATGAACTCACGCGCCCGAGCGCGCACCTCGGTCTCGAGCGGATCAAACCAGTTGTCGAAAAGATCAACAGCCATCTCGGATGCAGGCTGCGAAGAATCAGGCTTCGTGGTAGTGATCGTCATGGCGTGGTCTCCTATCTGACGCTTCAACGTCAGATGATTCGAGGTTGAACACCCCGGAGACTACGCCACCCTCAATTCCTACCAACCTCGCGACGCCACGGCCCGTGCCGAAGAGTGTTCCGTGAAACCGGGGAAACGGATCGTCTTCACTTCACCTTCAAGTTTTGCGCCGATGTCTTGCCCCTGTCGGCAACCTCTTCGTATTCCACCCGCTGGCCCTCGTTTAGCGTAGTCAGACCGGCCTTCTCAACAGCTGAGATGTGGACGAAGACGTCCTTACCGCCGCCTTGCGGCGCAATGAAGCCGAATCCCTTCGCGGGATTGAAACCACTTCACATTACCAACTGCCATGGCAAACTCCCCTTGCTGGCCTCAACAATAGTGAGGCGTTGCGAAAAATCCAAGGGCGACGGTGCCGCTACTCAATGTTGGCCGCAGGTGCCGCTATCCAGCGATCTGTTCTACAAGAGCGACAATGCTCTGCTGTAGCTTTCGATCTTTGATGCGGTCGAACGCTTTGATTATGTTTTGCCCGTCTCGGCTTGTAACAAACTCGGTAATGTAAGTCGGAGTTCACAGCGGTGTTGCCGCTCGCCCTGTCGCCGCCGATCACCCGTGCCGCTGGTGCGCCCTCAAGGAAAAATGGCACCGGCACGTCCAGAAGCTTCGCGAATTGCTGCATCCTGCTTGCACTAACGCGATTGACGCCCTTCTCGTATTTTTGAACTTGTTGAAACGTCAGATTAACGCCGTCGGCAAGATTCGTTTGGCTCATGCCGAGCATCATTCGGCGCATTCGAATGCGGGCTCCAACATGCTTGTCAATCGCATTCGGCCCTTTGACGCTAATCTGTTTCATGTGGCAGCCCCAGGATTTCGGTTCCCTCAGTATCTACCCTGCTTTTGCCACATCTGCACGGTCGCCCCAAAGCATCGATTATTTTTCTCCAGAGCCAGATTTTTGCTGTTGGCCCCGGGGCAAAAAGCCTGCTACTCTAGGGTGTGCGGTTCAAAAAGTAAAACGGGAGCGACAAATGAGATCACAAGGGCTTGTCATTGCGTTCCTAATGTCCTGTTCGGTTCTGCCGGTTCATGCACAGGAGGCATCAAAAGCGGCAGAGAAATGGGTGGCGGCATACAATTCGGGCGATGCGGCGGCGATTGCGGCGTTGTTCACTCAGGACGCGGTCTTTAGCCCTGCTTCCGCTGTAACGCTGAAGGGACGTGAGGTGATCGAGAAGGCGCTCGCTGGGCGCATGAAAGCCGGTTTTACGAAAGAGACGGTCAACGTCACAGAGGAGCATCAAAACGGGGATACCCTCTGGGCAGTAGGAGATTATGAAGTGATCGGGTCAGGCGAAAGTGAAGGCAAGAAAATCAACGGAAAATTTGGTGAAGTGCTGATGCGTGACGGTGATGCATGGCACATTGTAATGCTGACTGCGAACGCCGCACCGCCTAAATAGCCACCTAAAAAAAGAGGCCGCCTACTGAGGCGGCCTCACGGCGGCGGGAAACAACGATAGCCGGGGCATACCTGGGCTCAGACGACTCTCTGGCGCTCGTTCTGGGCTTCGGATTTCCGATTAATGTGAAATCTCACGCGAGAAAATTCGTCCTACTTTGCGTTATGCCTATAAAAATCGAGGACGTTGATAAAGTAGATGAGGTCTGCTGATTGTTTGGTGCGACCCAAGAATGCGGAAGCGTCACTATTCCCCAATTCGCGGCCGCGGTCAGTCAATTCGGTGACAAGACTTAAGCTGTTTCTCCGGCTGCGAACGCCGCGCCGAAGGCGCGGGCAGAGCGCCTTGATCTAGGGCAATTCCGGGGGCTTTCCAAGTCTCGCGAGGCGGCGCCAGAGCACGACGAGCCACGGGGCGCGCGTGACGACCGAGCCGCGAGCGCGCCGCCTTGATGTCGCGTCGGTTCTTGTTCGCCGTCAACTCGATAGGTAATACTACATACACAAGTATATACTTCACATTATACAGTATTACTGACTAAGTACATGTGCTTATGCAGTATAGATTAACTATTATACACAGCAGTTGTTTACTGCCTTCCTCAATTCACCTATGCATTTCCGCTCGGGGGACTGTTCCGATGAGCATCGATATTTTTGCCGATCGCTTGGCCCGCGTACGCCGCCGCTTCGTGTCGACGCTGCAGGGCCGGATCGACGACACGTCCGCATCGCTGCCAAAGCTCAGCGGTGCCGCACCGGCTGCGGCTGCTGCGGTCGGCGAAGCCTACCGCTGCATGCACAGCATCGTCGGCGTTGGACCGACCGTCGGCTTTCCGGCGACCGGTCGCGCCGCCCATGATGTGGAAGACCTGTTGCGCCCGGCGCAGCAGGATCGGCGCGGCCTGTCCGAGAATGAGATTGCAGATCTCAAGGGACAGCTCCTCGGTCTGCGCGCGGCAGCAGAGCGCGAAATGCTGAGTTTCTATCGGGATCTAAAAGTGACGCAGGACTGACGGGGCTGGGGCATGCGTGTCTGGGTGGCGAGCAGTTTTGCGTTCGCGTTTGTTCTATCGGCGCAGGCACACGCGCAAGTGCGATTGCCGTTGCCGCGTCCAAGCCACGCGCCGCGCTTGGTCTCAGCCGAGCGGCCGGCGAACCCGGCAATTGCGGCGCCAGCGCCCACCGTACCGCGGCCGAACGGTCCGCTCGCAGAAGTCACCCTCGCCGATATCGGCTTCGTCAACGGCGTGCGTTTTGCCAATCTCGGCGGCCATCGCGAACTGTTCGTGCCGCTGCCGCAGCGCAGCAACGTGACGGTGAGCGACCTGGTGCTGGTGCTCGACGATCTCAGCGCGCACGAGGCGCGGCGCAATCTCGAAGTGCAGGTCGACGACCGCACCGTCGCTGCGATCGTGCTTGACGGCAAGAGCCACGGCCGCGTCGTCCGCATTCCGCTTGACGGCGCCGTACCGAAAGACGGCTATCTCAAATTGTCGTTTCTGTACTCCGGCGCGGCAACGCTCGATCGCTGCATCGATGTGCGCTATGTCGGCGACAGCCTGACGATCCGGCCCGAGACCGCGGTCGAGGTCGACCTCGGTCCGGGCGAACTCGACGTCACCACCACGGCCGCGCTGATGCCGCGCGACGTCGCCGTCGTGCTTCCCGCGCGGCGCGTCGCGGCGAGCGAAATTGCAACCGCAATCACCGTCGCGCGCTCGCTCGTTGCAAGCGGGCGGCATGTCTCGTTCTACCACGGCTACGGTTCGTTGCCGCAGCTCGCCAAACGGGACGGCGAGGGGCGCTGGACGCGCGGCATTATCATGGTGGGCCCGCCGTCCGATACGGTCGGCGTCGTCGATTCCCCCGTCGCGAGGCTGGCCGGCGATTCCGGCTCGGTCGGCATGCTTGCCGCCGTCCGCATCGGCGGATCGCCGGCGCTTTTGGTTTCCGATGGCAGCGTGGTACGCGCCGCCCGATTGTTCGCGAATCCGCTTCTGGCGGCCGGCCGCGGCATCGAGGAGGCCTCGGTCGGCGACGCTTCGTCGGTGGCGCTGCCGATCGACCGTGTCAGCTTCGACGAATTGGGCGTAACGCCGGCGCAAGCCGAAGTGTTCGGTCGCGCCGACCTTCCTGCGGTGATCGACATGCGCCGCCTGCCGCCGGGAACACGGCCGTCGCGGCTGTTGCTCGATGTCATGGTGGCGCCCGATGGCGGCGGCGAAAAGGCCGTCGTCAGCGCCTTCGTCAATGAACGCTTGCTCGGCAGCACGGTTGCCGCAACCGGGGAAGCCACGCACCTCGATCTGCTTTTACCCGACGGCCTGGTCGGCACCATTGCCAATGTTCGCGTTCTCATCCAGCGCGACAGCGCGCAGGGCGATTGCCGATTCGAGCCGCAAGGCTATCCGGCGCAAATCCTCGGCGCTTCCGCGCTGGTGCTGACGAGCGCGGACGCCGCGCCGCATGATTTCTCGGACCTCACTTCAAGCTTTTCGCGACGCCTCGAGCTGTTGTTGCCGGCAACGGCTGCCGACCAGCCCGATCGCATGCTCGACTTGGTCACAGAAGTGGCGGCACAGCTATCGCCGGATACGGCGCCGATCTCGGTCGACTTCGTTCCCAGCGGCAGCGCACCCGCGCCGGATGCGCCGTTTATTGCCGTGGGTGAGGCGCCGCCCGCAGGCGCAACGCCGCGCGTGCGTTTCGATCTCGGCCGCACCTCGACCACGGCGACGTTGCCTTTGTCGACGGCAACGGCGTGGCGCTGGCGATGTCGACCGAGCGAGATACCGTGGTGCGCATTTCCTATCCGGATCAGGTCTCTTGGCTCACGGTCGCCGGACGCTTCCGCTCATGGATCATTGCCGGGCTGTGGCTGTTCGTGACGGCGGCGTTGCTCTTGATATTGCAGCGCACGTTCCGACGCCGGCGTGCTCATCCCACCGACTAGGCCATGCCCGGATAGACCATGCCATTGTCGCCGTCAGACCGCGCGCTTGGCGATCTCCTCGTTGGCCGGCGCGTCATCTCCCTCGCGCAGCTCGACGAGGCGGTCCATCTGGCGGGGCGCTGGAATGTGCGGCTCGGCGATGCGCTGTTGTCACGCAACTGGATGGATCCTCGGCTCTATTACGAAGCCTATGCGCAAAATTTCGATTTGCCTTTCGTCTATCTCATGCGCGAGCCGCCGGATCGCAAATTGCTGCGCCTTGCCGACGCCGAGCTCTACGCCAACCGCCTGACCATGCCGTGGCGGCGCGACGACGGGCGGCTGTTCATTGCCACCGCCGAACCCGGACCGGAAACGCTTTTGTTTGCGCGCGAGCGCTGGGGCGCCGATATCGAGTTCGTCGTCGTCTCGAAGTTCGATATCGTCATTACGGTGCAGACCGCCTTCGCCGAGGACTTGTCGCGCCGTGCCGTCTTCGAGCTGGCCGAACTCGACCCGGAAATGTCCGCGCGCACGGTGTTCACGCCCCCTCAGCTACTCTTCGCCTATGGATTGCTGTGCGCAATTCTGGCTGGATTAGCCTTCGCGCCGCTCGACACGCTCATTCTGCTCAATGTCGCGATCAGCATTTTTTATCTCGGCAATTTTGTCTTCAAGGGAGTTCTGGTTTCGGTCGGCGGAGGACGTTCCGCCGACGTCGACGAGACCATTGCAGTCGAAGCGCGCGCGCTAAGTGCCGAGGATCTGCCGGTTTTCACCGTGTTGGTGCCGATGTTTCGCGAAGCCGCGATGCTGCCGCACCTCGCCGAAGCGTTGCGAAATCTCGATTATCCGCTCGGCAAGCTCGACATCAAAATCGTCCTTGAAGCCGACGATACCGAGACCATCGAAGCCGCGCGCACGCTCGGTCTCGAAGGCGTATTCGAGATCATCGTGGTGCCGCGCTCCGAGCCGCAGACCAAGCCGAAAGCCTGCAATTTCGCGCTCCGCTTCGCCCGCGGCGAATATCTGGTCGTTTACGATGCCGAGGATCGGCCGAAGCCCGATCAGCTGCGCAAAGTGGTGGCGACGTTTCGCCGCTCGCCGCCGAATACCGTCTGCCTGCAGTGCCGCCTCAATTACTACAACGCCGGCGAAAACTGGCTCACCCGCATGTTCACCCTCGACTACGCGCTGTGGTTCGACCAGGTGCTGCCGGGGCTGGAACGGCTCGGCATCCCGATTCCTCTCGGCGGCACGTCGAATCATTTTCGCATCGACGCGTTGCGGGAACTGCACGCCTGGGACCCGTTCAACGTGACCGAGGACGCCGATCTCGGCATTCGTATCGGTCAGAAAGGCTATCGCGTCGGCATCGTCGATTCGACAACCTATGAGGAAGCGAGTTGTCGCACCGGCCAGTGGCTCCGCCAACGCTCGCGCTGGATCAAGGGCTATATGCAGACGCTTTTGGTCCACACCAGACGGCCGGTCCATCTCATCCGCGCGGCCGGCGTGCTGGGCTTTCTCGGCTTCATATTCTTCATCGGCGGCACGGTGCTCGCCGGGCTCATGAATCCGATATTCTGGGCGTTTTATCTGATCTGGCTTGTGCTTTCAGCGGTAAACTTCGATCCGATTTTTCCGCAGGCGTTGTTGTTTCTCTGCCTGTTCAATCTGCTCGCCGGCAACGGCGCCTTCACTTATTTGCTCATGCTGGCGCCGATCCGGCGCGGCTGGCTGCAACTCATTCCGTACAGTTTCACGCTGTTCGGCTATTGGGTGCTCATCTCGCTTGCCGCCTATAGGGCGCTTTGGCAGCTCATCCGCGCTCCGTTCTTTTGGGAAAAAACTCAGCACGGCCTGTCGCGCCATGCCGCAGCGCCGCTCCCGGCGGCCGGAGGCGCGCCGTGATCGCCGCCGTCGCCGCCCGCAATCGCGTCGCAAACCGGTCCATGACGCGCGCGCTTGCCGCAGCGCCGATTGCTTCGCTGGCATTTGTCTCGATTCTCGCCTTAGCCGCGCTGGCCGTGAGCAACGGCTTGATCTCCGACGACGCGTTGCGGCTGTGGGCCGGCGCCAGCACCGCCGCCGACGGCCAAGTGCCCATCGGCCGCATCGTCGCAGCCTATCCGACATTGCCGTTCCTGACGACGACGGCGGTCGCGTGGCTCGCGCCCGCCGATACGCCAGCGCCGGCCTTGGTAGCGGCCGGACTTCTCGCGCTCATCGCCGCGTTTTGCTTCACGTCGTTTCGCAAATCAGGCTTGCCAAAATCAGTGGCCGGCATTGCTACCGTCCTGGTAGCGCTCCATCCGGCGTTGCTGCGGGGCGTCGTTGCCGGCCCCTCCGACATGTTCCTCGCCGCTTTCCTGCTGATGTTTTGCCTCGCGCTCTACGATCTGCGCGCGCGTAGCGGGACCTCGGAAGTGATGGGCGTAGGCCTCGTGCTGATGGCGCTCGCCTTCTCGCACCCGCTCGGCGCCGCGATCGCCTTCGCAGCCATACCATTTCTGGCGTTTGCGGTCCGCCCGGTTCTGGTCGCGCATTCCGCCGTCAACGTGGTCATTGCGTTGATATTCCCGACGGTCTTTGCGATCGGCGCGTTCAGCTATGTCTCCTGGATATTTCCGGGCGACGGCTGGACGTTCTTGGCGGCGCCGACGCAGAGCCTGTCGCTGTGGAGCGCCGCGCTGACGCACGTGTTCGGCGACGGCCTTTCCGGCTTTCTGACGTTCTACGCGAGTTTCGCGATGGCGGTCGCGCTGATCATCGGCGCGCCCATTGCGGCGGTCATGTTGCGTGTTGGTTTATCGCCGCCGGCCGCTCGTCGTCCCAGCCGAGATTTTTGCCGGCATCGCGATTGCCGCGACTGCGATCAGCGTGTTGAGCGGTATTTTCGGCGATCCGACCGCGATCGTCGTTGCGGCGCCGGTATTGGCGGCGACCGTCACGATCCGCGTTCCGATCGCGCGCGAACGCCCCGGCCTGACGATCGCACTCTTGCTGTGGGGCTGGTTTGGCGGCCTCGCGGGCCTTGTCCTGGTCGATCCGATCACCGTCAACTCTTTACATGCTTCGGTTGCGCGCGGCGGCAGCGAACGGATCGATGCGTTGACCGCTGGCGGTGCATTTGCCCGGCAGAACGGCGTGCTGGTCGATATCGACAATGCTCCGGCTTTCGTGCTGGGGCGCGGCCGCGCGCGCGGAATTCTCGGGCCGCAGAGCGAGCCGTTTGCGCTCGCCATACTGTTCGACCGAATCGACACGCCCTTCGTCGCGGTTCCGGACCCGCAAAGCAATACCGGCGCCAACGATCGCCTCGACAAAGCGTTCCCAAATTTGTTCCGCGAAGGGGCGTCGGGTTATCGCGTCATATACCAAAATAACACTTGGCGATTGTTTGCTCGCACGAACACGCCGCCGGATCTCAAGAATTAATATTCGCCCGCTACGATAGAAAGAAAGAAAATATGAGTACAAATACGGAGGCGCGGATGCGGATACTTATCATCGACGATTTGGAAGACTTCGCGCGATCTTACCGAGGGAGCGCTGTTGTCCGCCGGTTATACCGATGTCGTACCTGCGAGCTCGGGCTGGGAAGCGCTCAGGATTCTCGACGTCGGTTGCAATACCGATGCAAAGCCGGCCGTCGACGTGGCGCTGCTCGACATCGTGATGCCGGAAATGGACGGCGTCGAAACCTGCGCGCGCATTCGCAACGATCCGCGCTATGGCGACCTGCCCATCATCATGGTGACGTCGCTCGACGATATGAATTCGCTGTCCAACGCTTTCGTGGCGGGTGCGACCGATTACGTCACCAAGCCAGTTAACCGCATCGAATTGATTGCGCGGGTTCGCGCCGCATTGAAACTCAAACAGGAGCTCGATCGCCGCCAAGCGCGCGAAATCGAACTGTTGTCTTTCCTGTCGAATTGGGGCGATCGGCGTGCGGGATTGTGGGTCGACGAAGCCACCGGGTTGTTTGTCGGCGAGGTCGCCGAGGCCTATCTCTCCACTGCATGCGGATGCAGATCCGGCGAGGAAATCTCCATCCTGGCGGTGATGCTCGACCGGTTCGATGTCTATAGCGCGGCCAACGGCGAAGCTGCCGCGCGGGGTGTGCTCGCCGAAGTGTCGCGCGCCGTTCGCCGGCTTGCAGCGACGGTCGGCGTTGTGGCGGCGTCGTATCGCAACGGCATGATCGTCGTTGTCGCCCCGGAGGTCGGGACCGACGCGGCGCGCGAACTGGGCGAGACGCTGCGCACAACCGTCGCCAGGCTGCGTCTGCCGCATTCGGAATCGATCGTTTCGGATTATGTCACCGCGAGCGTCGTGGCGATCACCGGGCAAGTGAAGCGTGCCGTCGACCGCATCCATCTGCTGACGCAGGCGATTTCCCAGGTGCAGGACGCTGCCGGCGCCGGCGGCGATCGTGTCGTGGCGCTGACGGCATAAGCGGACAAGGCATGCAGATTCGAAATTGATCGTGGGGGAGGGGAAAAGACCAGTAGCCCGTTTTCTTTCCATCGGAGGCGACGCGGCGGCGATGATTTGGCATGGTGTAGAGAGTGTTCAAGCGTTGTATCGGTATCGCGCTTTTGCTGTTGGCAGCGCCGCGAGCTGCGTCGGCAGGTGCATGGACCTTGCCGGAAGGCACCGGGCAGTGGCTCGCAAGCCTCACTGCGGGTATGGCAACAGATTATTTCGATAATGGCGCTCTTAGTTCTACGCCACGCTATGACAAAGTCGAAGCGCAGCTTCTTATTGAATACGGTCTGACGGACCGGTTGACGGTCATCGTCGATCCGGGATTGCAGCACATCGATATCGCTGCACTGACCGATGCCCAGCGCACCGGCCTCGGTTACACCGAGATTGGCGCGCGCTACGGATTTTACCAGGATTCAAGCTGGGTGCTGTCGGGTCAGGCGACGGTCCGCGCGCCCGGCACGACCGATACGTCGAATCCCGCCGCTGTCGGATATACCGATTTCGAGGCCGATTTCCGCGCGCTGCTCGGACATAACTTCAAGCTCGACGACATGCCGGCCTTCTTCGATCTGGAAGTGGCCCAACGCGAGCGCAGCGGCGGATTGCCGAGTGAGTTCCGCGCCGATGCGACGTTTGGCGTGAAGGTGCTGCCGCAATGGCTGCTGCTGGCGCAGAGCTTCAACGTCATTTCCGAAGGCGCCGGCAATACGATCTATGACGGCGGCAGCTACGAATACTATAAGCTGCAGCTCAGCGCGGTCTATTCTCTAACCCAGACTTGGGAACTGCAAGGCGGCGGTTACACCACCTATGCCGGCCGCAATGCGCTGCAGGAAAACGGATTGATCTTCGGTGTCTGGCATCAGTTTTGATCAATGCAAATCTACTTGCGTATGATCTTATCGGAAAATCGATCCTTTTTTCAGATCAGGCTCTAGCTGCGATTGGCAGCCTCGCGTCCATGCGCATTGCAGGACGCGTTCGGCGGGCTTGCCCTGCACCGTGAAATCGGTGTCGGTCAGTCCGCCGGCCTGCGGATTTGTGAACCAGCGCCAGATCAGCACGCCGTTGACGTTCGGACGATTGAGAATTGCCAGCCAGTCGGCGAGCACGTCGGCCTGCAGTGTCGGATCGGTGGGCGCCGTGCGTTCTTCGGCGCTTTCCCAAGGCTTCGCCGCCGCGCCTTCGGCTGAGCGCAACCCGATTTCGGCGATCACGACAGGCTTTCGGTAGATCACCGAAAGTATATCGAGGCGATCGGCCGTCGCACGCATCGCGCTCTGTCGAAAATCGCGATCATTGTCGCCGCCAAGCGACGGATAGAGCGACACGCCGATCGCGTCGAGACGGGGCCAGAACGGAACTGTTTCGGCTTCCTCGGCGTTGTGCGCGACATAGAGCAGCCGGCCGGAAAAAACGGCGCGCGTCTCGACGATCAGCTCGTTCCATTGCGGCTGCTGCGTGGTTTGCGAAAGCTCCGTGCCAATCGCGAGCGCATCGGCTTTCTCCTCCTCTGCGATCTTTGCGATATGCGCCAACTCGCGCCGATAGCTCGCGAACCAAAGCCGCCAGTCCGCGTCCGAATGCATGACGATTGCGCCGGCCCAACTTTGCGGCACCCACACATGCGGTTTGAGCAAAATGGCGAGGCCGTGCGCATGCGCTTCGCGAATCGCCGCGCGCAACTCGTCATCGTTCATGTCGTTGCCGCGGACGAGATCGGGATTATCGGGTCGCGGTTGCCAAAAGAATGGAATGACCGCGACCGCGGAGGCGCCGAGCTGCCTTGCTTTGGCAAGGGACAGGTCGGCCGATGCGCTCCCAAACGGATCAGCCGGCGTCGCAACGACGTTAAATCCGTCGAACCTCGGTTCCGGCAGCGACTCGGAGCGGACGTTCATCCAGGCGATCGCGCCCAAGATAATGATCAATGCGACAAATGGATTGGTCCATGACGGCGGCCGCTCCATTTCGTTCGCCGCCCACCGCCGCCATGAGGCCAGCGAGCGCATCTCTAGTTCAGTTTCAAGGCCTGCAAGTGGTCTTGCACCTGCGTGGCGAGAGTCATGGGGTCAAACGGTTTCGAGATCACGCCCTCCGCGCCCAGCGAAATGAACTGCTCGACCTCGCAGGTCTGCGCGCGCGCCGTCATGAATATGACGGCAATCTTCGAGGTTTGCGGATTTTTGCGCAATTCCGTGAGCGTGGTCGGACCGTCCATTCCCGGCATCATCACGTCGAGCAGAATGAGATAGGGCAACCATTCGGCCGCGGTCTGAATTGCTTCAGCGCCCGATGAGCAGGCGCGCACCTCGAAATCGGGATTGAGCGCGAGCGACATATCGACGACCTCGCGAATGTCGGGCTCGTCGTCGACGTGAAGTATGCGAATGACCCGCATCCGAGCGTTCCGGCTGACTGATCGGCGGCACAAAGCACGGTATCAGCGCTTCGATAGTGCCGCGATATCCGGAATGATCGGTTAATATGAAAGACTATCAAACAAGAATGCGCTACGAACAAATAGCTACGTAAATCTCCCTAGATCGTCGATCCACGGCGGCCGATATCAGCTAGCCTTGCGTTTTGCGCGGCCGGCGACTTTTCTTCTGCACCGGCCGCATTTGCGCGCGCGCCAAAGCGGGCGCTCGCTCGGCCGCGGCGCGTCTCCGCGCCGATTTGTTTGTTTGCTTGGTCGCCGCAGCATTGGTGCGATTTGGGCTGTGCGACATTGGTCCCCACCAGTTCGACAGGGTATCGTCGCCCCACACCTTGGGCCGTTGCGGCCGATCCTGATGCCAGGGCCGCGGCTCGAAAAAGCCGAGTTCCTCGTCGTGCATTTGGTCCATCTCGCAGAAAAACTCGATCACCACGCCGTCCGGGTTTTGATGATAAATCGCGATGTTGTGGCCGATGATGTGGCGCAGCGGCCCCCATGTCAGCTTGATGTTGTTTTTGGCGAGAATATCGCCGGCGCGCTTGATATCCGACCAATCGCGCACTTCGAAGGCGATATGATGGATCGCGGTTTTGGCGTCGCGCAGGAAATTCACCGTGTGATGGTCGCGGCTGCAGCGCAGGAAGGCGAAGAAATCGCCGCGCCAGTCCGACACCCGAAAACCCAACATGTCGCAATAGAACTTCACAATGCTCTGCACATCCGGGCATTGATAGGCGATGTGACCGAATTTCAAGGGCATCACGCCGGTGAACGTGTCATCGTCCGGCGCAAAGCTGCAATCGGAGAAAATTTCGAGCGTGGTGCCTTTAGGGTCTTTGAAAGCCACGGCCTCGCCGATCCCTGGTGTGATATCGCTGCGCCGCTCGCTCTTGATGCCGGCTTTTTTCAGCCGCGAAACAATCTCGCCGGGATCGCAGCCCGGCGCGATCTGGAACGAGAGTCGCGGCGCTTCGACGGCGCTGCCGCGCTCAAGCACGACGGCCTCAAGTCCTGCTTTGGTGGCGAGAATCGCCCGGCCCTTCTCGCGCGCGACAAGACTTAAGCCCACGAGGCGGGTGAAATAATCGACCATGCGGTCGAGATCGGGAGTGGTCAGCGTCGAGTGGCCCGCGCGCTTGATCTGCAACATGCCGCGTCTCCGGGAGAGTTCGCCGTTTAAGCCGGTGCGTGGACGCGCCGATCGCTCTCAACTGCGCCCAATTCGTGCGCCCGCACCGCGATCTTGAGCTCGCCGAGAGCGGGGCTCGAGCGGCAGACGATAACGTCGCCCGGTTTCACCGGACTCACTCCTTCCGGCGTGCCGGTGTAAACAAGGTCGCCCGGATAGAGCGTGTAGAACTCGGAGGCGAATTCGATGAGCCGCCGGCAGTTATAGATCAGCTGACTGGTGTTGCTGTTTTGGCGGACCTCGCCGTTGACTTCGATGCTGATCGGCACCGCGTCTGGGTCCGGTACCTCATCGGCGGTCGCCATCCATGGACCGAGCACCGCGTAACCATCGACCGATTTACGAAAGCTGCGGTCTTCGCGGCCGCGCACGGTCATGTCGAGACCGAGGCAATAGCCGGCGACATGTTCGAGAGCCTTATCCTGTGGAATATCGCTGCCGGCCTTGCCGATCACCATGACCAGTTCGACCTCGTGATCGCTGCGACGTTCAGGGAATCGGATCGCGATGCCTTCGGACGGCCCCACAAGCGCGGAATTTGCCTTCAGGAACATTCCTGCTTCAAGAATTTTCGCGGATTGCACGCTCACGACCTGTGAGCTGGGCTGTTGCGACGCCTTTCGCATCTCCTCGATATGCGCCTGGTAATTGGTCGGCGCGCAGGTGAGTTTGCTTGGCCGGGCTACCGGAGCCCGTAATTTCACTTGCGAGAGTGGCTTGCCCGGCGCCTTGTCCGCCATGCGTTCGATGCGCTCGCGCCATTGCGGCAGCGCCGCGACCACTGCATCGCCCTTCATGGCATAAGGCGCCGACTTGCGGATTTCCGTCTGCGCTTCGGTAACGTCATGCACCAGATCTCCACGCACGACGCCCAATCGGTCGTCGTTGTAGCGACAAAGCTTCATGATTTACTCCTTGACCGTCCCTGACTGTCGCAGCCTTTGTCGGCTCACGCGGACAATAGCAAGCAAATGGGGGACGGGCAAAGGCGCGCATCGCTTCCCGAGGCGCAACGCCGATTAGCGATAAAGGTCCAGCTCAGGCCGCGGGTCGGGTTCAAACCCGTTCCGATTCGGCATCTCGACTTTGGGCAGAGAAGACGCATTCATCGCTTCGGTCGGTTGGATGATCTTAGCCTGCGAAAGGATATAGGCGACCACGCTGTAGACCTGATCGTCGCTGAGCGAACCTGGAGACGAGAACGGCATCGCTCGTTTGACGTAGTCGAACAAGGTCGTCGCATACGGCCAGTAGCTTTCGACCGTCTTCACTGGTGCTGCGCTTGCAAGCGTGCCGCGACCGCCGATCAGTTTGTCGCCGCCAATTCCCTTGGCCGGATTGCCTTCGAGATGATCGCCATGGCACGCGGTACAGTTCGCGGCGTAGACCTTGGCGCCTTCGGCCGCCGTGCCGCTGCCCGGCGGCAAACCGCTCCCGTCCGCCGGAATCGCGAAGTACATCCGTAGGTCCTGCGGCGACACCGCTGTGCCAAATCCATAAAGCGTTTGTGCCTGGGCGTGCGCTCTCGGCGCGAGCGGAACTGCAACGAGGCACAGGCAGATCGCGCCAATGGCGATATCATGCGTGGACATTGGTCACACTCCCGTCAGCGGCAACGCCCCAGCTTTGGATGGCGTTGAGGTGATAGATAGATCCGAAGGGCCCGTTATCCCCGCGGATTGCGATCAGTTGCTTGAGTGTCGGCTGAATATATCCAGTTTCGTCGGTGCACCGACTCTGCAATACGGCGGGCTTGCCGTCCCACATCCACGGGAAGCTGAAGCGCGCGGTGCACATCGGTTCGGGGAGCGATTTCGATCCGCCCGGGATACCAGCTCGCTCCGGCGTCGACGGAAACGTCAATAGCTTGCACGCGGCCGCGGCCGGACCATGCCAGGCCGGTAATGCTGTAGAAGCCCGGCCCCGGCAGCTTCATGTCGCCGGACGGGAAGGTGATGACTGACTTGGCCTCCATGTCGAAGGTGAACTGGCGCGCTTTCCCGTTCGCCATCAGGTCGGTGTATTTCGACGTTTCTTCGCGCGTCATGAACGGCTTGTCGCTGATTTCGAGACGGCGCAGCCATTTGATATTCGTGTTGCCTTCATAGCCCGGCAGCAGCAGACGCAACGGATAGCCCTGCTCCGGCCGGATTGCTTCGCCGTTTTGGCCGTAGACGAGCAGAGCGTCCTTCAACATTTTCTCCAGCGGGATGCTGCGCGTCATGACGGCGGCGTCCGACCCCTCTGCCAGCACCCATGTGCCGCCGTCTTTGAGGCCGACTTCGCGCGCGATCGTCGCGAACGGAATGCCGGTCCATTCCGAAGTGCTAAGCAGGCCGTGCGTGCCCTGCACGGTTTTCAATGTCGGCTTATTCCATTCGGTCAGTCCGTTACCTGAGCATTCGATGAAGTGCCGTCTGGTCACGAAAGGAAACCGCTTCAAGTCGGCCATAGTGAACTTTTTCGGCGTCCCGACCATGCCGTGGACAACAAGCATGTGGCGGCTCGGATCGATCGTCGGAATGCCGTTATGGTCGCGCTCGAAGTGCAGGCCGGAAGCGGTAATGTTTCCCTGCATATTTTGCAGCGGCGTAAAGCTCCACGACGTGTAGGCGTTGGCGGTGGGAAAGCGCATGCGTAATTCGGTCTCGAATTGCGAGCGCGTGCCGTAGCCGCCATCCTCGCCAATTGCGCGGCCCTGTACCTTGGTCGGGTCAGGGGGCACATCGTAAGAGGCCGCGCCAGGCGGGGCCTTCTGGGCGAGCGCCGCCGTTGAGCCGACGACGCTCGCAACCGACCCGGCCGCGAACAGAAATCTCCGGCGGCTGGACGGCGCCGAGCGCGGAAACATGCCGTCTTTGCAGTCGCAGTTCCGCTCTTCCAGTTTACGCTTTGCGATAAGCCGCGCCTCGGCCATGACCATCTCGTCGGCCAGGCGCTGGGATTTCTCATCATAGATGACAGAGACGTTTTGCACGCTCCCCTCCCTGAATTGTCCCGAGTTCTCTCCATCGAGAGTCTCGCAGATTATTTTTCCTGAAGGTTAGCGCATATCAGAAAGAATGCACTTTCATGAGACCTATAATGTGATTGACGTGGCTAATGCAATGCTGGCGGAGACGTTGACATGATTTACCGCCGGTGGCCCCGCTCCGACAATTCGTGTTTCGGTGGCAAAGCCCCAGAGCGGATCGAACCGGTGGACTTGATAGACCGGACACATCTTCATGTGAGGCGGATATTCGCCCTTGCGCAGTGTTGTCGCAATGCACGGCACCACGGTCGCCGGGATGCTTCCGATATCACCTTCGGCAGCGCGATGAACATGGCCGCTGAAAACGGCGATGACTCGCCCGGTGTGCTGTAAGGCCCGGCGCAGCCGCGACATTATCTCTGAAGTTTCGAAGTGGAGCCGGTCCGGCCCCACCGTCACCTCGAATGGCGGATGGTGCATGAAGACCGCAATAGGCTTGGCAGTCTCGGCGTCGATCAGGTCAATCAAACGTCTGACCCGCTCGAAGCAAAAGTCACCCTTGTTGCTGACTAGACTCAAGGTATCGAGCGCAATCAATCTTATCGGATAGTCGTCAATCGCATAGTCGATAAAGTCGGAATCGGGCGCAAGATATCCGCATGCCGAAAAGGCTGCGCGCAAATTCGCCCTGTTATCTCTATTGCCGACCAGGACATATACCGGCGCTCGCGCCTTCGCGAGTGTGGCCGCCGCATGTGCGTATTCGTCTTGTCGTCCGTTATGAACGATATCCCCGGTGTGAATGATAATGTCGGGGGCCGGATCGAGTTCGTTTATGTCCGCAATCGTGCGTTCGAAATCGCGTATTCTCTGGTCGGCGTCGGCTGTATCGAGGGCTATGTGAGTATCGGAGATTTGCGCGATGATCATGATGCTGGACGCTGGTCTGCCGATCGTAGATCTGCGTAATACTTCTTGAGGATCGCCACCACCTCCGGCCGGCTGAACTCGGGGGGTATGTCCGCATTGCTCGAGAGCATTTCGCGCTGCTGCGTGCCGGAGATCGAGATGTGATACTGCGGATCGTGGGGACAGGTTTTCGCCGTCGCCATTCCGTAACACTTCCGGCAGTAAAAAGTGACGTTGATCTTCAGCGGCTTGGTAAGAAGTGCGCCGTCCCACAGTTGATCGAAGATGTGATGCGAGTCGAAGGGACCGTAATAGTCGCCGACGCCGGCGTGATCGCGCCCGACGATAAGGTGCGAGCAGCCGAAGTTCTGGCGAATGAGGGCATGAAGCAGCGCCTCGCGCGGGCCCGCATAGCGCATCTCGATCGGATAGCCCGCCTGAATAACCGTCCCTCGGCGGAAATAATTATCGATCATCGCCTGGATCGCGCGAGTACGCACATCGGCTGGAATGTCGCCTGCCTTCAATTTCCCAAGCACCTGATGAATGAAAACACCGTCTGATACTTCCACCGCGATTTTCACCAGGTGCTCGTGGCTGCGGTGCATCGGATTTCGGGTTTGGAAGGCCGCTACATTCGACCAGCCTTTTTCAAGAAACATGGCCCGCGACTGGGCGGGGCGGATATAGAGATCCGGATATTTGGAAGGATATTCGCCTTCGCTCAGCACCATGACGGGGCCGGCCAGGTTGACATCCCCCTGACCGAGTACTTTCGCCACGCCTGGATGGTTTGGATCGGCGGTGCGATAGACGTGCTCGGCTTCCAGTTTTTTGTCGATTGAATATTTCTCGTGGATCTCCATGACAGCGAGGATTTCGCCGCTTTCAGCATCGACGAGCGTGATCTCCTCTTCGGCATGGATACCATCGGCAAGGTCTTTGTCGGCGGGAAGCGTGATCGGGATTGGCCAGAACAGGCCGTCGGTCAGTTTCATGTCCAGGCACGATCCGCGCCAGTCATCATGCCCCATAAACCCGTCAAGCGGGGTATAGGCCCCCATGGCCAGCATGAAGACGTCGGAGACCGCGCGGGAGTTGAGAGGAATTTTCGTGAGTTTCTCGGCCCGCTTACGTTCCTCGGCCCGCTCTGCCTCCGGCAGCAACAGCGGCTTGACCTCTTCCGAATTGTGCGGCGGCACCAGTTGGGCCATTGCGGTTCCTACCTGAAATCAGACTGTCGCGGACGGGATGACCTTTGCAGACTTCACGCCGTGGCGGGGCTTGGCGCCCATGGAAGGAATGCCGCAGACCACGCAAAATCAGGGAGACGAAAGCGTTCTGAGCAGCCGAGCGTTCAGTCGATGATGTGATAAACCGGTGCCTTCTCCATCGCCCACTTTCCGGACTCTCTCTCGTAGCGAGACAGTGTGAAGCAATGCCAATCCTTGTCGTCCAGCTTCGGATGATCGGCCCGGTAGTAATAACCCGGCCACCGCGTTTCCGTCCGGAACATGGTATGCTGCGTGACACATTCCGAGGCCAGGACCCGGTGCTGAAGCTCCCAGGCGCGCTGAAGCTGGTGAAGGTCTTCGGCCCCGAGATGAGCGAGATCTTCCTTCAGCATGGTCAGCAACTCGAGCCCGCGGGTGAGTAGCGGTTCATTGGTCGTGTAATAGGCGCCGATGCCGCCGACATATTCATCCATGATCTTTTCGAGACGCTGAAGGCCATGGATCGGCAGGATGTAGCTCGGCGAGACTGTCCCGGCGACGATTTCATTGCGGCCGACTTCGTAGTTTTCCATCGGCTTGTAAACGGTCTTCTGGAGTTCTTCGTACTCGGTATCACTGATCTGAGGCTGTTCCTTGCCAAGGTTGTTGACGTATTTGACCGCAGCCTTGGCGGCGATCCGGCCTTCCGTGAAGGACCCCGATGAAAACTTGTGGGCAGTGCCGCCGATGGTGTCGCCGGCGCCGAAGAGTCCTTCGACGGTCATCATGCGATTGTATCCCCACTGGTATTCCGCGGGTGCGTAGTCTTCTGGACCGCTTGCCCAGGCGCCTGAACAGGTCGCGTGGGAGCCCATGACATAGGGCTCGGACGTGGTTAGCTCGGGATTTATTTCCTTGGGATCGATGTTTTGCGACGCCCAAACCACGGCTTGCCCGATCGTCATGCCGAGGAAGTTCTCCCAGCCGATTGTCTCCTTGTGCGGATCTTTGAAGGCCTCCTTGGTGACCATGCGGATGGGGCCCCGGCCGGCCTTGACCTCTTCGAGCAGCGCGTGGTTGCGCAGGCAGGTCGGCACCGGGTGGTGATTCACGTAATCGCCGACCATCTGCTCGATAGAATCGCGCCAGAAGGCCTCGTAATCCTGCCCATAGGCGTTTTGGGTGTAGGTCTTGAGATGCAGGAAGTAGGCGCCGACCGGCCCATAGCCATCCTTGAATTGGGTGAGGACGATCCGATTCTCCATCTGAGTCATCTTGGCGCCGACTTGAATTGGCAGCGCATAGGCCGAGGCGCTGCTCCAGGGGGCGTACCAGGTCCGTCCCATGCCCTCGCCGACCGCGCGCGGCTTGAAGATGTGCGATGCGCCGCCGGCAGCTACAATGACCGCCTTGGCGCGGAACACGTAGAAATTCCCATTGCGCACGTTAAACCCGACGGCCCCCGCAACCCTGTTGGACTTTGTCTTGTCCATCAGCAGGTGGGTCACCATGATCCGGTTGTAGATTTCAGTAGCGGCCTTGCGCGCGGCCTCGGCGACGATCGGTTTGTAGCTCTCGCCGTGAATCATAATCTGCCATTTGCCTTCGCGCTGGTACCTCCCGGTTTCCGGATCTTTCATGATGGGGAGGCCCCACTCCTCGAATTTGTGCACCGTGGAGTTGACGTGCCGGGCGATGTCGTAGCCCAGATCCTCCCGCACCAGACCCATGAGGTCGTTGCGCGCGTAGCGGACGTGATCTTCAGGCTGGTTCTCATTCCACTGCATGCCCATGTAGCAGTTGATTGCATACAGGCCTTGCGCCACCGCGCCGCTGCGCTCGATATTGGCTTTCTCGACGCAAACAATCTTCAGGTCGCGCCCCCAGTATCTGGATTCGTACGTGGCGCCGCACCCCGCCATGCCGCCGCCGACGACGAGGATGTCCGAATCCACGAACACGGTCTTGCGGCGGCGCATCAGACCAGTCCTCGCTTGAGTTGACCCGGCGTGAGCGCCGGCAGGGTGTTGACCTTGAGCGCCTCCGGTTCGTGCGCGAGCTGCTGGGACTTCCATTGCTCCGCAGTGGGTGCCTCGTAATCAGCGGGAGACTTGATCGATCCCCATGGCGTGGTCCTGATCGGGGACACGAAATTCTTCTCGCGGCCGTCGCGGAACTTGATCGCCCAAGAAATACTGGCCTTCTCCTCTTCTCGCAGAACCCGGACGCTGTGGCCGAGCGGCGCGAAGTCGGCATAGCCGCGAACGTCGATCGCGTGCTGCGGACATGCCTTCACGCACGAATAGCATTCCCAGCAAAAATTGGGCTCGATGTTGAAAGCACGGCGGTAGGTGGTGTCGATGTGCATGATGTCGGACGGGCAGATATCCACGCAATGTCCGCAGCCATCGCAACGCGTCATGTAAACGAAAGTCGGCATGATGTTCCCTTATTTCATATAACGAAGCCCGTTGCGGGGCCAATCAATAATGTCGCGTGCTCCGCGGCACGCTGCCGAAAGTCGCGGGTGCGTCGGCGGGGGCCGGCAAGTTGCTCCTCGTGCCGTTTGCTTCGGCTACTCTTTTCTGCAGCGCGGCGGCGGGCTTGAAGAACATATGCGAGAATTTGGACCACGGAATCGAGCCAAATAGCACCGTGGTCGCGATCAGATACAGCGCCAGAAGCAGGTAAGATGTGCGGATGTGTCCCGTCGTCTCCGCAAACGCCCAGACTAGGCCGAACGTCACGCTAAGGACGAGCGCGACGATAAACAAATCGGCGCGCACGAAACGGAAAGGTGAATTGCCTTCTGCCGCGACGTCGACCCGGATGAAAAACCAGAACCAGTAACCGCCGAGGCAAACCATCAGCGCCCCGATGTACCACAACGTCGCCAGATTGGCTGGCGTCGCAGTGGCGGGAGTTGGGTACGCGAAGACCATGGTAGCGGTGGCCACGACGTAAATCACAAAGCCGTACATTGTCAGGAGATGGGCAATCCTGCGTCGCGCGTTGCAGAATTCTCCCGAAGTCATGACGTTGACCACGGCGGTCTGGACCGCTATGACTACTATCTGCCCGCCGCCGACTTGCTGCTTCGCATTATCATTGGAGTTCCGCCAGTTCTCGAAGAAGTACGTGGCGCTCCTTTTATGGATGATGTCGAAAAGCGTGCCACTCGCGACCAAGAGAGCCATTACGACGATGTATGTCTGCATGACGGCCGGTGGCACGGACGCGGAAAGTTCGGCGAACGGATTGCTGGTGAACATAGGCCGACGTTCCCTCCATGGCGTTACCTTTGCGCTTACGATATCCGCCGGAATGAAGACTATCAATCGTTCGAATGCCGGGTAAGAGATTATGTCTATTCACGCAAACGAACGTTTCGTTCGATGAAATTTGTTAAGCGGAAGGCCCGAAACCGCCGGCTCTGGCCGCGGCAGCCTGGATCTTCATCTCCATTTTGCGCTCGTGCTGGTGAAGCTTACCGCCTATTCTTGAGAGATGACGCTTGAGCAGCTTCGTATCTTTGTCGCGGTTGCCGAATGCGAACACGTCACCCGCGCCGCCGAAGCGCTGCGGCTGACTCAGTCGGCCGTCAGCGCCGCCATTGCCGCGCTGGAAAGCCGCTATAGCGTTTCCCTGTTTGACCGGGTCGGCCGCCGCATCGAATTGAACGAGGTGGGCCGGCTGTTCCTGGGCGAAGCTCGCGCGGTTCTCGCCCGCGCAGCCACGGCTGAGCTCGCGCTGTCCGAAATGAGCGGACTCAAGCGCGGCACGCTCAACGTCCATGCCAGCCAGACCATCGCGAGTTATTGGCTGTCGCCGCGCCTGGTCGCTTTCCGCAGCGCCTACCCGCAGATTGAAGTCAAGCTCGCAGTCGGCAATACCGCGCAAACCGCCGAGGCCGTGATCAACGGTACTGCCGAGCTCGGCTTCGTCGAAGGCCGCGTCGAGGACCCCGCGCTCCGGCAAAACACAATCGATCAGGACCGGCTGACCATCGTCACCGGCGTCGGCCATCCCTGGGCGCAAAAGAAGCGCCTTACCGAGCGGGATATCGTCGATGGCGATTGGGTGCTGCGCGAACTGGGCTCTGGCACGCGCTCGGAGTTCGAAGCGGCGCTGTCGAGCAAGGGCGTGTCGCCGGAAGCGCTGAAGATAGTTCTCGAATTGCCGACGAACGAGGCGGTACGCGCCGCCGTGGAGGCAGGCGCCGGCGTGACCGCGATCTCGGAACTTGTGGTGGAGGCTGCGCTCCGCGCCGGCACGCTTGTTGCAATGTCATTCGAGTTGCCAGCTCGCCCTTTCCTGGTCCTCCATCATCGTGACCGGTATCAGTCCAAGGCAGGCCAGGAATTTCTGAAGATCATCACCAAATTTGCCGAGCCGCGGCCCGCTCGCTCCGCATCGTGAAACGGCCCGCCGATCAGCGAGGCCGGTCAGCTGTGGCCATCGGCACGCCCTCACCAAACCGTGGTTTTGTTGCTTGGCTTCAAACGGGCTCGCCGCCTACTTTTCCCAATCCACCTCGTCCACTTTGAAATGTAAAATTGGCGCGAGTTCAGAGGCGATATTGACGACCTCATCAAACGCCTTGGCTATTTCGGATTCCTCCAGTTTATCTCCTTCGCCGCGGAGCGCCTTGGTTGCAAGGTCTCGCATCCGCTCGAGCCTGGAGAGGACTTCAGGTGGCAGTCCTGCCGCTTCCACGGCGGTGCTATACTTTTCTTGCAGCGCGTCGATCGTCTCCAGATCCGGCACGCCTTTGCCGTGATAGCCAAGTTGTGAGCCGGTAAGCCGCTTGCCGTTGCTCGACTCACTGGTCATCGCCGCTTCCTGATAGGAGGTCATGAGCAAGCGCTCGAACGCGTGGCAGGTTAGCGTAGACGAGAAGAAATTCACTTTCAAAACGTCTATGATGTGATTGACGCGGCCTAATGCAATTTAACTTCATAATCCGGGCACCTGATTCGGCGGTCTCAGTTCGTAGCCGCCGCGATCGCGGATGAGCTGGACTGCAGACCGCAGCGTTCTTCAAATGGCGGCTGACGTATTTTCCGCTAATCGCCGACGAGATCGCGTCGCCGTCCTTCCAAGGCCGCTGCGTAGCGGCGCAGCACGTAAGCTTCGGTCAGGATTCCGACGACGCGCCGATCGAGGAACGAATTGACAACCGCGAGCGCTTCCGCCTCCGCACGGTCGAAGGCAAGAACCGCTTCTTTGACGGACATGCCCGGCAATAGCATCTCGTCCGGAAAGTGCAGGAGGTCCTTGATCGGCCTGTCCGGCGATGTATCGGCGGCGTGGGCCTCCGGCACGAGAACCAGTCCGACATAGCGATCGACCTCATCGACGGCGACCACGTAAACGGCGGAGCCAAGCGGGAAGGCCTCGCGGAATGCGCCGATGGTCGAAGACTTGTAAGCCGTCTGCACGTCCTGACGCATCATTTTCTCGACGGTGAGATCGCGCATCCAGCCGATGTCGGCGGCGCTGCGGATCGTCTCGCCGCGCAAATGGAAGCGCCAGGTCGCGAACGAATAGCCGAACACCTCGCGCGTGACTTGTGCCGCTATGATCACGGCAATGAGCACCGCCGTCGTGAGCCAAAGATCGCCGGTCGATTCCAGCGTGATGAACGTCATCGTCAGTGGTCCGCCGATGACCGAGGCGGACAGGGCGCTCATGCCGATCATGGCGGCGGCGTTGGTGTCAAAATACACTGTCGGCCAAAACGTGGTGACTGTTTCGGCGAGAAGATGCCCGCCCAGCGCGCCGATCAAGAGCGAAGAGAAAAACAGCCCGCCACGGAATCCCGAGCCTAACGACGCGATCGATGCGGCGATTTTGAGCAAAAACACGATTGCCAACGTGCGAAGCGACAGATCGAGCGTGCCGACCATGCGCAAAGCGCCATGACCCGACGACATCACCTGGGGAGAAACGAGCGCCATCAGGCCGACGAGAAGGCCACCGGTCATGGTGCGCAGGGCCGGCCGCAGCCGCATGCGCACGAATAATGTCTCGCACAGCGCAACCCCGCGCATGAGAAGAATTCCGAGCACGGCCGACAACAGACCAACCGTTGCGGCAAGAACGAGATCGTGTGTGGCGAGCGTGGTCATGTCGGGAGCCACCACTCCGAGCTTGGCCGGCTCGATGGATCGCGCCACCAGGAAACCGATCAATGCCGAAATCCCGACCGGGGCAAGGCTCGCCGGCGAATAACTGCCGATGATGAGTTCAAAGCCGTAGAATGCCCCGGCGAGGGGTGCGCCGAACGCGCCGGCAATCGCGGCGGCGGCGCCGCAACCCACCAGGATACGCAGGTCGGCGCGCCGCAGGCGAAACGCCATGCCGATGCGCGAGGCGATGCCGCTCGCAAATTGCGTGTAGCCCGCTTCGAGGCCGACCGAAGCGCCGACGCCGCTCGACCAGACCGTCTGCGATGCGACGATGATGCTGCCGAGAAGCGACATACGACCGCCATGAAGCGCATTCGCTTCGATCGGATCGATCTCCCGCTCCGGACGCCACCGGCTGATCAGTTCGCTGGCGATGCCAAAGACCAGACCGCCGGCCAACGGAACCGAAAGCGCCAGGAGCGGATCGAGCGCGAGCTGCGCCGAAAGGCGCTCGCCGTGCGCCAGGCGAAAAAACCATTCGTGCAGCAGATCGACGCCGGTACCCATAGCAGCGACGACCAAGCCGCCGAGTACGCCGACCAGCACTGCAAGCAGAATAAGACTCGATTCCCGGGCCCGCACCACCGCGCGCAGACGCCGCGGTATCTGCAACGGGTTCGCGACTTTAGCGATCAAAGCAATCACCGCGAACCCCGCCCTGGGTGAGCGACAGCTGGGGCCGGGGCGGCGTAGCTTCGAATCATTCGTGCTTAAGCAGTCTGACGCGCACCTGAAATTCGTGCGCGCAATAGTTATCAGTCGCCACCTTGCGATGGCCTTAAGGATTCAGCAGTCGTTCCTTGACGATCGACGGCGCGCAGCGCCTCGACCATATCAAGCGGTTTTCCTCTGTGGCGACCGCAGCTCTTCGAGCTTGCGCTCCCACTTCATCTCGGTTGCGAATGCTTTGCATTCTTCCGGGCTCATGAAGACGGTTTCTTTCTCCGCCGGATAGGCGCGTGTTACGACATCTTTCATGTAGCGCGAAATAACGTCTTCCATGATTGGAATGAGATCGGTGTAAATCCGCGAGTGGCGCGGCACGTGCTCTTCCCAGAGGTGGAAGAGGTCGGAAGAGATGATGTGCACGCCATGGGCGCAATTCCCGGCGCCGAGGCTTATCACGGGAACCGGCAGGGTCTGGGCGAGATATTCGGCGACCTCCGACGTCGTCACCTCGCATAGAACCGAGAAGCAGCCGGCATCGACCATCGCTTTGGCGTCGTCGACTAGCTCCTTGGCTCGCTCGACGGTCTTGCCTTGGGCGGCAAAGCCGCCCAACTGCGGCATGCGCATCGGAGTGATGCCGATGTGGCCCTGAACGGGAATGCCAGCGCGCACGATCGCTTCGATATTTTTGGCGTGATGCTTGTTGCCTTCGCACTTCATAACCTCGGCGTTGGCTTCGTGCACGAAGCGGCCGGCATTCTCGACAGCCTGCTCAGGTGAAACATGGAAACTCCAGTAGGGCATGTCGACCATACGCAGCCCATATTTCGAGCCGCGGTCGATCGCTTTCGACATCATCATGACTTCATCGAAGCTGACCGTGACAGTGCTCTTGTGGCCGAACAGGATCATGCCGCCCGTATCGGAAACACAAAGGATGTCCATGCCGAGCCGGTCGGAGACGACAGCCGTGCGATAGTCATAAGCGGCGAGCTGAGTAATCGGCTCGCCCTTTTTCATCTTGGCATTGAGAGTCTTGATCGTAACCTTCTTTCGCGCCGGCGCGTCTGTCATGACTAATCCTTTCGCTCACTAAACAAGTTCGGTGACTGGGTAGGATCCCTAGCGGAATGAAGCCGCTTGGGCCGCGTTCACCAGCGGGCGTATGGGGCGCTTAGGACCGTACCCAGTCAAATAAGCACCAACTATAGTATGTTTGTTCTTGGCTATGATTGACATTCAGCGCAGACAAGCCCGCCGCGATTAGCGCCAGGGCTGCCGCGGACGGCGCTTAGCCGAATCGTAGAATGGGGTCGGCGCCCGCCGGATGTTGCGAAAGACGCCCGCGGGATCGTGCAGTCTTGCGCCAATTTCGCCGTCAGCGCGCACGTAGCCGAGGCCGAGGATTCCGCCGACGGCAAGGCTCTCACAGGCCGAGGTCACCACGATTTCCCCGAGCGCGACCGGCCGCGTTAAATCGCGCGACGGCTGCCAAGGTGGTCGCACGGTGTCCGCATCGGCCCGGAACGATATCAGCGCGATTTTCGGGGACGGCAAATCGGCAGATCCGTGGAATTTTCCGAGTCCCGCTTCTTCGGGTGAAACCGGCAAGCGGAATTCGTTCCTGAACAGAACAAAGCCGGCCTCGATCCGGAGCATGTCGGCGGCGATAAATCCGGCGGGCCGCGCTTGTGCCGAAATGACCTGCCAAAGATGGTGTGCACTCGCGCGGGGGAGGATGATTTCGAATCCGGCTTCGCCGGTGTAGCCGAGGCGTCCGATCCGGCATGTGATTCCATTCAGCTTTGCTTGGCAAAAGTTGAAATACTCGAGGGGCTCGATCGCGCTCGAAATCGCCGAGCCGGCGCAACGCGTCGAGCGAGCCGGGGCCCTGCAACGAGAAAGTCGCGGCCTTCGGCGTCATATCGGCGACGTGGACGCCGGGACCAGCATGGCCCAATAAATCCTCGACGTCTTTGCGGCGGCCGCTCATCACCTCGTAACAATCCGCGCCGAGCCGCCAAACCGTCAAATCCGCAACGACGTCGCCGGCCTGCCCGACGCGAAGTGCATAGTAGATCCTGCCCACATCGAGTGCCGCCAGCGATCGTCCGGTGAATGCCTCGACGACGCCTCTGGCGCCGATGCCTTCAAGCCGGGCGCATTCGAGAAACGAGAAATCGAACAGTGCGCAATCGCTGCGGCATGCTCTGGCTTCCGCCGCCGCGTCGCCGAAATCGTCGATCGGTTCGTAATCCGCAAGCGCCATCGGAGAGGATCATCCCACCAGCCGCCAGCCGACATTTGCGAGGATGAACGTGCCGATCAAGACAAGAACGGCCGAGACGATGCCGCGCAAAGTTGCGCGTGGCACCGCGTGTGCAAGCTTGGCGCCGTACCACGAGCCGACGGTCAGGCTTGCGGCGAGGACTCCGCCCAAGGTCAGGTCCAGCTTGCCGTAGAGGATATTTCCAACCGTCGCGGCAATCGCGACCGGGAGCTGAATTGCCTGGCTCAAGCCGACGGCAGTGAGAACCGGCACGCTCATCGAGATCATAATGGGTACCAGGACAAGCGGTCCCCCTGTGCCAGTGAGGGAGGAGAGAAAGCCGGTCACCCCGCCGACCGTCAGCAGAACTCCATTCGAGACCCTGGTATCGGCAACCTCGACGATTTTCTGGGTGCGCAGCGAATTGAGCCCGGAAAGAAACGTCAGCACCCCCAGACAGGCTTCCAGCAAGACTCGATTGAACACGCTAACGGCCCAGGCGCCGGCAAATGCCGCCGGCGTCGCACCGATGCAAAGTCCGATTGCCATTCCCCAATGAATCGATTTGTTGCGGGCAAATACCGTCGTGGCCACAAGCCCCGACAGGATATAGGCCAGCATTGCCGCCGGGATTGCCACCTCAATGGGAATGCCGGCGAGAAATACCAGTGCCGGCACAAGGATGACCCCGCCGATCCCGATGCATCCGATCATCAGGCCGGATATCGTTCCGAGGAGCGCAATCCAGATTAGTTCCGATATTGCCAACGACATCATCCGGACTTGCGCCAAAACGGCGGCGTTTCGACTGTTCTGGCACAGCGTTTGCGGTTGCAGCATAAGAACATTCGACCTGCCACCCTGGGGTCGAATCTAAGATTTTTCTCAAGTCCCGTCTATTTTCGCGCTAGAATACCACTCAGGCGTCCGGATTGTCGCGGGTGGGTGACATGTTCATCAGGCAGTTTCGTTATCTCGTCGCTGTGGCGGAAGAGCATCACTTCGGCCGCGCGGCACAACGCTGTAATGTCACGCAGCCGAGCCTGTCCAACGGAATCAAGCAGCTCGAGCTTGAGCTCGGCGTGCCGATCTTTCTACGCGGACGTGGCCAGCGCTTCCACGGATTGACGGCCGAAGGCGAGCGTGTGGCGGTGTGGTCGCGCGCGGTGCTGGCCTATTGCGACGCCATGCGTAAGGAAGTCGCAATGATGCAGAACCATCTCACCGGCCATTTGCGGATCGGCGCGATGCCGTCGATGTCTCCGGTCCTGCCCTTCCTGTTGGGAACCACTCGCACCAAATATCCCGGCGTCCTTGTGGACGTGCAATTCATCGGCAATGAAGCGATGAAGCTCGGCTTGAACAATTTCTCGCTCGACGTCGCGCTTACCTATCTAGACAAAGCGGATCTCGGCCGCAAAAACACGCTCCCGATCTATACCGAGCAACTGAGCCTGCTGGTCCCGGATCGGCCCGAATTTCAAGACCGCGAGACGATCACTTGGAAGGAGGCGGCGCAGCTTCCCCTGGCGATGTTACGCACATCGATGCACGAGCGCCGTTTCGTGGATCAAGTTTTCAAGAACGTCGGATGTTCGCCTGTCCCGCGAGTCGAGTCCGAATCGATTTTGCACCTGATGTTCCAGGTCCAGTTCACCGAATTGTGCACGATCATCCCGTCACACTTCGCTCACGCCCCGGGGCTGCACCGCGGAACGCGCGCGTTGCCCCTTGTCGATCCGGCGGTGACGCAGGAGGTCGGTCTATTCTGGGCGGAGGGTGAGATCGTGTTGCCGATGGCTAATGCTTTCGTCTCGATTGTCCAAAAGCTCAATAAATCGGGCGAGATCCGAAAACGCCTGGAAGGCGCCAAAGCGGCGATTTACGATGGGCCGTTGGCGAAGCGGCGAAAGCTGGAACGGGTGTAAAAGTGAAAGCCTGACGGCGGTTACCGTCAAGCCGATTTCAGTTTCTTGAGCTTGATCGCCGCCGCTATCGGATCGCTCTCCGCGATCAGCGTTGATGCCTTGAGCATCGAACGTTTCGCGCTGGCCGAGCCGTTTTTCGCGCTGTCATCGACGTAGAAGTACGGCTCCGGACTTTCCACGTCACCCGGCGAGAACCCGAAATCGCCGGCCTTCGCTCCGACATGGTCTGGCAGTGTCGTGAGATTGAGCGTCTGCGGGAGGCAAACGATGCGAATTTGATCCCGGCCGGTGGCACGAGCGGCCGCATCAAGAACCGCCGCGACATCCTGAAACAAGGCCGTCAATTGGATAAGACCGTCTCGGCACAATTGCGGCGAATAATCCTCTGCATCGCCGCCCAGCAGGCCTGGAACCGCGTAGGGCAACTCCTTTGAGAATTTTTCGCGATCGACCCCTCGGTGCAACAGTTCGACCAGAATCCAGGCTTCTGCCTCCGCCGGAGAATGTTCCTCCGGATCGAAAAGGTGGGGCGCCGGCTTGCCGTTATCGAGAAATTGCATTTGCAGCGTCGGCAGGCGCATTTCGAGCGCGATACCCTTGTCGAAGGTCTTGGTAACGATGGCCCCCCCGGCAGGGTGGAATTCGAGACTGGTCCGGCGCTCCGGTGCGCTTTCCGCCACATAGCTGTTGGCGATGCGGGCCAGCCATTGCACGAGATTGATCGCTTCCACGCGCGCTTGCGCCAGTTCTGACAAGTCCCAGGGGGCGTAGGTTTGCCATCGGCTCGCCGAGGCATTTCCGGGAGCATCAACCGAATTTGTCATAGCGGATATCTCGGACGGCGATGCCGCCGGCAATCAAGGAGCGGATCGTACTATCAACCATGATCGGCGGTCCGGCGATATAAGCAAGCACATTGCGGTCGCGCTCCGCCATCGCGTTGGCGGCAACGTCGTGGACCATGCCCTCAGCAAGCCTGAGGGCGGGGAGTTCCGCGTGCAATGGCGTCGCCGCGGCTTCATGGGACAGGGCCACAGTGACGTCGAGGTTACCATGCGAGGCCGCGGCGTAGCGCGATAATCGCTCGAGATAGAACGTGTCCGCGAGCGTTCTGACGCCGAAAAAGACTGCGCCCTTGTGGATACGGAAGTGATCCGCCTGCGCGGCGCATTCGAGTATCGACATCATTCCGGCGATGCCCGAGCCGCCGGCAATGCAGACGATATTGCGACTTTCCTCCGGGCGAAACACCGCTCGGCCGAGCGGGCCGAACACTTCCACTTCCGCAGGACCCGCTGCTTCACCGAAGAACCAGTCGCTGAAGCGTCCTCCCGGCTTGCGCTTGAGCACCAGCGCGAGCCGGTCGATGTCGGAGGCGAAATTGACCATCGAATAGGCGCGGCCGCCGGTCACGCCCGCGGCTTCGAGGACCACAAACTGCCCGGCTTGGAAGGTCATGGGTGCCGACAAATGCAAATCGAAATGGGCGACGTCTTTCGTCAGCTTGCGGACTTCGCGGATCACGCCGCGGCGCAATGCCGGCCGTGATTTGTCCGAGACCGCAAGTTCCGCGGGCACGCGCAGCAGGCAGTCGGAACGCGCCCAGGTCTGGCACATCAGGATGTCGCCCTTTTCGGGCTTGAGCCGGGCCCCGCCGGGCGCTTCCTTCCATCTGACCTCAACAGTCGCCGGCCATGACGCGGGCGCGGCATGTTCCGCAAGTTCCGGTAGCGCATTCGAAAGGCAGATTGATGCCTTGCCGCAGCCCGGCATACAGGATCGGCTCAAGATCGCCGCAGTCGAAGGACAGCTCGCCGCTTTTGTGCTGGACCGTTATCTTCATTAGGATAGGTGGCCGCCGCTATTTGAAGAAATCGTCGTCCAGGTCGTCTTCGGTATCGAATTCGTAGGTGAGCTCATCTTCGATATTCGCGAGGATCGAGCCGTTCTCCTGCTTGATCTCGTAGGTCTTGAGGGGCTTTTCGCGTCTCGCCTTGCATTTCCAGCGTCCGAAGATCCCAGGCCCACAAATGTTTCGTGCAGGTGAGAATACAGCGGGCGACGACGCCTGATTCCGCTAGCGGCTCCTCCATATGCGGGCAAATCGGTGGAATGGCGCGGAAGCCCACGCCATAATTCACCAGCACGATCGGGATGCCGTCAACGTCGAATTGCTGCACCGAGTTCTCGGCGACCTCGGCCGCATCGCATATACGCTTCCACGTCATCGCTGCTCAGATTGGCCAGTGCGAGCCCTTGTCGAGCCGCCGGTTTTCGATTCGCACTTCACGGCTGAGGAACTTCGCTTTGTTGTCCTCGATCTTGAACGTATCGATATATTTCCCGACCAGAAACAAGCGGCTTTCGCCGGCGTCGATATGCGAATTGATGCCGTCTAATAGCGTTTGATAGACGACGACTGAACTCACCGCCTTCGCCGATCGCGCCGCTTCGTCGACGTCAACGGTGTAGACCGAAGTGTGCCGGGTCAGCGGCGAGTGATCGGTATTATGCTTCGGCAACAGCTTGACCATGGTCGCCAGCCCGTTCCGATCGAGCGCGAGATAGGTCACGTCCTTATTGATCTCCGGGCTAAAGGCGCGGATGGCGTATTGGAAATCGTCGTCGCAATGCGCGAGCCAGTCGCTCCACTGCTGTTGATCGAGCAGGATGGTCGATCGATAAATCGTATCCCGAACAAGAGCGGCCAAATCCACTGCTGGTCCCCAATTCAGAAACGCGACGATCGCGCCTGCGTCGTCGCTCCACGCACCCACGACGTTGCCGAAGGAAAGTGCATCCGAGCGGCGAATCGCTCCACCGTTCGACGTTCGCGGTTATTCCGCGGCAACCGATACCGGTTCCGTGTAAGGCAGGTCCGGCTTGCTCGGCTGCCGATTCATCCAGCGGCCCCATTCCTGGTAATAGTGCCGCATGCCGTTTTCATCGTGGATCGTCTGGTTTTCGTGCCGGCCCTGCAGAATGCGGCGCGGCTCCGCGCCGGTCGCCATCGTCGTGCCTTGGCCCTGAACGCCGATGAGATCTTCGTGCAGATTGCGGCCAAACGGTCCCCAGATCGAATTATGATGGTTGACGCGGGTCTGGCGTTCTTCCGGAGTGTCGCGCTTGAGGCCGAGGCCGCGGAATTCGATCATCACCTGGTCCGGGCCGAGCGGCGTGACGACGTCGCAGCGCAACGCCGAGCCGCGCAGGTTGAAGTTCATACCCGGGAACAAGTCGATCATGTACCATTGGTTCGGCGGCAAATGCGGAAACGATAGCGCGGCGCGGCTGTCGAAGCCTTCGTACTTTTCGTAATTGACCTCGAATGTGCCGACCACGATGTGGCCGTGATCGAGCGCTTCGTTCTTTCGCGCGAAGTAGGCGTCGTTAAAGCCTGTAACGCGGTTATGGTAATGCATGAAGTCGTGATAAAATTCGCAGTTGGTGTCGTGCCAGAGCTTGTAGTTCGCGTTCACGATCGCCTTGTGATAATGGAAAACCTCGAGCGGTTCGGCTTCGAGAGTCTTGCGCAAGCAGGCAAACGCGGCTGCGCCCCAATCTTCCAGTGAAGTCTGTGGATTATCCTCGAGATTGACCCACACGAAGCCGCCGAATTTCACTTCGCAACGCAGCCGTCGCAAACCGACGTCTTCCTTGCACAGGCGTTCCTGAAAGCCCTCTTTCTCGCGGCTGATGTAAACGCAGTTGCCGCGCAAGTCGTATTGCCAGGCGTGAAACATGCAGGTCATGCGCTTCGGGTTGCCGGAGGGCTGCCCTTCGAGGAAGCTTCCGGACGGACGGCGTTCGATGATCATGCCGCGATGCGGACAGACGTTGAGAAAGGCGCGAATTTCGTTGTCGGGACCCCGGCAAACAATCACCGGCTCGCGCGCAATCGACGTCGTGCGAAAATCGTAAGCCTTCGGCAGCTCCGATTCATGACACACCGGTATCCAGGCCTTCTTGAAGATCTTCGCGAGTTCTTCTTCGAAAATCTCCGGATCGGAATAGATCCGGCTATCGACCCATTCGGTCGGTTTGAGTTTGGGGTCGGCCAACCATTGGCGATGATTTTTCGCTGCCACGGCGTCTGCTCCTGCGAGGATTCGTGAGCGTCCGAACAGGCGTACGCCCAGAACGGTGAATATTTGCCGTTATATAAGCCAAATTGCGTCGCTAAACCACTATTTTTACACGTCGAAAATCGAAACTTCTTATCTATCAATAGATTGAGCAATCACCTCGGAAATAAGCACTATGACCAGCAATTAGGCGGGTGGCTTGGATGGCACGCGCGCGCTGCGCGGTTTCCTTTATTCTGCGCCGAACAGGCGTAATAGCGTGGCTCTATCGTTTCATTAGGAAGAACAATTTTCTCCTCCACATTCGATGCTGTCATGTTCTGCGCTGATGCCGGACCGTGATGGGTGAAATCGAAACAAGAGCCTGCAAACCGATGAGGCCCCTGCGTCCTTTGGCCCGCACGATTGTGCGAATGGAGACGGGCGCAGGCTCAGGCTTCATATGATATGCTGAGCAAACCCGTTGGAGATTGCGTGGAGACTAAGATCGATCGAAGAGACCGCAGAGTTTCGAAATCGAATTGAAAAACGAGGATGATCCGAGGGAGGACCGCGATGTACCAGACTGATAACAGCCGCGCATTCCGAGTTTCTTTCGGCAGCGCGCGCTACGTCAGACGTTTGCGGGCGGCAGGATTAGTGCTGGCCGCCTTCGCCTTAGTCGCCGCAAGCTTTGTGACGGCGGCGCTCATGGCAGCGGCGCCGGCCAGAGCCGGCGCCGAGAAGGATTACGGCAAGCCCGGCACCCCGATCGATCTCGTTGTCGGCTATCAGCCATATTACACCGAGTCATGGTCCGGCATGATCATGCGCGGTATGAAGTTTTACGAGAAATATTTGCCGAAGGGATCTACTGTCAGCTTTCAGGTCGGCCTGCAAGGCGCAATCATCGTGAACCAGATGATCGCGGGCAAGGAAGATATCGGCTACGCCGGTGATATGCCGTCTATCGTGGCCACCAGCAAGTCAGACATTCGCGATCTGCGGCTCGTCTCCGTGCTCGGCCTCGGCTACGACCAATGCAACATTTTCCTTGTGCGCAACGACGCTCCGCAATTCAAATCGCCTGAAGATGCAATCAAATGGCTTAACGGCAAGACGGTCGCGGTGCCGAAGGGAAGCTGCACCGATCGTTTCGCTCAGGCGGTGTTCAAGCGCTACAACATCCAACCATCCGAATACCTGAACCAGAGCATCGAACTGATCACCGGCGGATTCCAGGCGGGTAAACTCGACGCCGCTGTGATCTGGGAGCCGACCGCATCGCGTATTGTCGAGGCTAAACTCGCCCGCCGGGTGGCATCGGGAGCTTCCGTCGACGAACGCGATGGCGGCTTCATGGTAATGCCGCAAGCGCTGATTCAGCAGCGGCCCGATATCGTCAAGGACTGGCTGCAAGCCGAACTAGATTCCGAGTTGTATTTCAGCAATTCCAAGAACGCCATGGACATCGCGAAAATGGCGGAAAGCCAGACAACCGGTTTTCCGGAGAAGGCGCTATGGACTTCGGCCTTCGGCACCATACCGAAAGTCAGCGGTGGGACCGACACCCGTATCACGCTCGCTTACGGCTTCACGCCCGACGCGATGAATCTCATCCAGAAAGCATCGAAGTTTCTTGTTGAGATCAAGAGCATCAACGCTGAAATCCGCCCTGATGCTGTCCAACCGCAATTTACCGCCGATATCCTCAAGGCCCGTGGGCTAACCGCGCCGGTGGGAGAGGTCAAAGCGCTTCCGGACTCGGCATACATGGGCCAATGACAATTCTGCAGTCCGCGGCCAATGGCCGAATGCGCTCTCACATGGCTGAACGTCAATGCATGGCGCTCGTCTGGTGGGGGTGCATAAGTTGAAGTCCGCCATGACCGAGGTAAACCCGGTTCGTGTTCTGACCACAAATGTACCGCTAACGCTGACGGACGATACAGCCCGCAGCGTCAGCGCGGTGACGATCGCGATCCATCGTTTTTCGCTGTGGCTGAAAAGCCCGCGCCCGTACCTGATGCTGATCGGTTTCGCGCTGTTTATCGGCTTTTGGTATCTGTCAGTCGAAGTCTGGAAATTGCCTCGCTTCTCCGAAATGCCGGGCCCGACGGAGGTTGTGCGCGAGTGGTTTAGCAGAAATCCGACCTATGGATTGTCCGTCTTCACTCCCGAATACTACATGCACATTTGGGTGAGCACGCGGCGCATCGCGATTGCCTTCTTTCTCGCGACCGCCATAGGCGTTCCGCTGGGCCTGTTCTTGGGGTGGTCGGAACGCTTCAAGCAGTACGTCTTTCCGGTGTTCGAACTGTTGCGTCCGGTGCCGCCGCTGGCGTGGGTACCGCTCGCCATCGTGATGTTTAAGGGCTCGGAAACGCCGATCATCTTCCTGACCTTCCTGGCATCGTTCTATGCTACGGCGCTGAATACGATGCTCGGCGTCGAATCGATCGACGTATCGTACCTGCGGGCGGCAAGTTGCCTCGGCGCCACGCACTGGCAGGTGTTTCGCCACGTGATCGTGCCGGGCGCCATGCCATTCATCTTCACGGGCTTGCAGATTTCCGTTGGCGTCGCCTGGTTTTCTCTGGTCGCCGGCGAAATGGTGTCCGGACAATACGGTCTGGGCTACGTCATCAATACATCATATACAATGGTTCGTTATCCGACGATTATTATCGGCATGATCACGCTTGGAATCGTTGGATATGTCACCAGCGCCGCAGTTCGCCTTGTCGGCGACTACTTGATGCAGTGGCGTACCCGCGAGCTGGCGCTGGGAGGCGATAGGTGAGCCTTCAACCGGCCCCGGCACGAAGTTATTCCCCCGTTCCGGCGCAACCGGTCCGCAAGGGCGGGGTCCGCATTGTCGACGTAGTCAAAATCTACGGTACGACCGACGCCGGCGTTCTCGCGGTTGATCACTGTACGTTTGACGTGCCGCCCGGCGAAATCACGGTCGTCGTCGGTCCATCGGGGTGCGGCAAGACAACTTTGCTCAATGCGATCGCCGGCTTCCACAGCCTTTCGTCCGGTAGCATTTATCTCGACGACGCGATGTTGTGCGGCCCGCAAAAACTGAAGGCGCAGCCGGGCCCGGATCGGATCGTCGTGTTCCAGAACGGCGCGCTTTTTCCCTGGAAGACCAATATCGAGAACGTGACGTTTGGGCCGATCATGCAGGGACTGCTGTCGCGCGCCGAAGCGTATGATAAAGCACGCGACATGATGGCCGATGCGGGTCTGCGCGGCATCGAGCACAACTATCCCAGCGAAATTTCCTCCGGCGTGAGGCGGCGCGTCGAGATCGTTCGTGCGCTCATGAATGATCCGAAGATTCTGCTTCTCGATGAGCCGTATCGCGCGCTGGACTCACTGACCAAATCAGTGATGCACGAAGCGCTGCTTGAAATCTTCTATAAGAATCGTGTTACGATCTTTTTTATTACCCACGACCTTGAAGAGGCAATCTTCCTCGGCCACCGCGTCGTCATCATGACAACGCGGCCGTGCCGGCCGAAGAAAATCCTTGATATCGATATCCCGCATCCACGGGATTACGGCGTGCTCACGACCAGGCGGTTCCGCGAATTCATGGATGAAACGGCCGCCGCCGTCCATGAGGAAGCGGTCAAGGCCTTCGCAGCCGGCGAGAAGGAGCGCTGAGATGGCGAAATCACTCACTGTGAAGGTCGTGACTTTCATAAGTGGCGAACAATTTTGGCGTGGTGTCCTCTCGATAGTGGTGTTTCTGATCTTTTGGGAGGTTGGGTCGCGCTCGCAGGCCTGGTTCGGATTCGCGTTTCCGTGGGTATCGCAAGTTCCGGCTCCCTCCGCCGTGCTGGTGGAACTGTTCAAGCTAATTCAGGATCCGAGCTTCTGGATGAGCGCGTTCCTGAGTACGTTGCGCGTTTTCGAAGGCTTTTTTGCCGCGATGCTAATCGGCATTCCGCTCGGCTTGGCGATGGCCGTGAGTCGGACGTTTTACGGCATCTCTTTTCCGGTTTTCGAAGTTTTGCGTCCGATCCCGCCGCTTGCTTGGGTGCCGGCGTCGATCATCTTCTGGCCGACCCAGGAACTTTCGATCGCCTTTATTACGTTTCTGGGCGCGTTCTTCACCATCGTCATCAATGTGATCGGCGGCGCTCAGGCGATTGACATTCGCTATTTCCGGGCGGCGCGCTCGATGGGATCATCGACCTGGGACATCTTTCGCCGCATCATCTTGCCGGGCACCTTGCCTTCAATCGTGGTTGGAGCCACGGTCGGGGTCGGAATCACCTGGGCGGTGGTCGTGGCTGCGGAAATGATTTCCGGCGGCGGCAGCAGTGGCTCCGGCGGCGCAGCGGGCGGCGGACTAGGCTTTTTTATCTGGAACTCCTATGTCGGCGGCTCCTACACTCAGATCGTCGCCGGCATGATCAGCATCGGCATCGCCGGCTACCTATCGAGCGCGGTGCTGCGCAAGATTGGAAAATGGATGACGCCCTGGCTTTCGGAAAGCTGATCTGAAATATGAACATCCAACAAATGGCTCACTCCTCGCAGCTCGCGTCCAGCCCTCTCGGCAGCCAGATCACGGTCAGTAACGTGAGCAAGAGCTATGGCGCCAGCGATTTCGCCAAGCAAGTCGTTTACGACTGCAGCTTCACTCTCGACGGCGGCAAGCTGACCGTCATGATCGGACCGTCCGGCTGCGGCAAGAGCACGCTGATCCGCATGCTCGCGGGCTTCGAACGTCCGAGCAGCGGCACGATTACTCTGGACGGCAAACCGGTCACCGGCCCCGGTCTCGACCGCATGGTGGTATTCCAGGAGAGCGCGTTGTTTCCATGGATGACGACGTATGACAACATCATGTTCGGTCCGCGCGCGCGCGGCGAAGACACACCGGAAATGCGCGCGTTTGCCGAGGAGCTACTGCAGAAGGTCGGTCTCGACGGCTTTCGCAAAAAATATCCCGCCCAGCTCTCGGGTGGGATGCAGCGGCGTGCCGAGCTGGCGCGATCAATGATCAACAAGCCGGATATCATGATCCTAGATGAGCCGTTCCGCGGTCTCGATGCGATGACGAAAAAGCTGATGCAGGAATACTACGCCAATCTCTACCAAGAATTTCGGCGCACGACCTTTTTCGTCACCACCGATATCGATGAGGCGATTTATCTTGCCGACCGCATCCTCATCATGACGAACATTCCGACGCAGGTGCGGGCCGTTATCAACGTCGATCTGCCGCGACCGCGACACGTTGAAGACATCACCGAAAACGACGAGGCCAATACGATTAAGATGAAGGCGCTCGGCCTTTTGCACGAGGAAGCGATGAAGTCGTTTGCTCGCGGCAGTAAAGCCGCCGCGGACTTTGTCGATGCCTATGCAAGGCGCATGGCCAAAGAGCGAACGGATGACGGCAATGGCGCCGCCTCTTAGATTCTGACTGGCATATCGATGACGGCGAAGATCATTGACGGTGTTGCGGTCGCCAAGGCAGATTCGCGAGGAATGCCGCGAGCGCGTGCAGCATATCGTCGCACAGAGCGGAATTGCGCCAGGGCTTGCAGTCATCATCGTTGGGGCGGATCCGGCATCGCAAATCTACGTGAGGAACAAGATTCGCGCCTGCGCCAATGTCGGCATCAAATCGTTCCGGTTCGATTATCCCGCGGAGGTAAATCCGGACGCCGTCATCGATAGAATCATGCGGCTTAATGACGATTCCACGGTGCATGGGATTTTGGTTCAGCTGCCGCTGCCGCCGTCTTTCGATATGAGCCGCGTCCTGCACAGCATTTCGGCCGACAAGGATGTCGATGGTTTCCACCTCTATAATGTCGGCGGGCTCGTGGTCGGCGGCACGGTGTTTCCGCCCTGCACGCCGTATGGCGTTCTGAAACTCCTCGAACACGAGCACATTACGCTCGAAGGCAAGAATGTCGTTGTCGTCGGTGCCAGCAATATCGTCGGCAAGCCGATGGCATTGATGCTGATGCAGCACGAGGCGACGGTCTGCATTTGCCACGCCAAGACCAGGGACTTGGCGCAATTCACGATGCTGGCCGATATTTTGGTTGTCGCAGCCGGACATCCCAATCTGATCCAGCCGGAAATGGTGCGCACCGGCGCGGTTGTGATCGATGTCGGTATCAATCGCCTCAACGACGGCGGGCTTGTTGGCGATGTCAATTTCGACGGCGTCGCGGCGAAGGCATCCTACATCACGCCGGTGCCGGGCGGCGTCGGGCCGATGACGGTGTCGATGCTGCTGGTCAACACCATCGCGTCTTGCGAGCGCTGGCAGCAGCAAAATTTTGCGCCGATGTGGACGAAGTTCGCGCCCGCGCGGCTTACGAAGTGATAAGTCGCGTGGCGTGCGTGATCAGGCGCGTGCTGCATCCTCCAGGATCATGTCGGAGGCCTTCTCGCCGATCATGATCGCGGGAATATTGGTATTGCCGGAAACCAGCGTCGGCATGATCGAGCAGTCGGCCACCCACAGACTGTCAATGCCTTTGAGCCGCAGTCTGGGATCGACCACTGCCTCTTGGTCCTCGCCCATTCGGCATGTGCCGGCTGGGTGAAAAATCGTGGCGCCCTGTTTTCGTGCGAAGGCGAGAAGGTCCGTCTCGGTGGCGTAATCCGGCCCAGGTAGCACCTCGGCGGCGACGTAGTCGGCCAAAGGCGTTGTCGCCGCAAGCTTGCGGGCAAAGGCGATAGCCGCGGTAGTGCAGCGCCGGTCGGTCTCGGTGGCAAGATAATTGGCGTAGATTTTCGGCGCCGCGAATGGATCGGCGGAGCTCAGCGCAATCGACCCGGTGCTTTGCGGCCGCAACTGGCAGACCGCGAGCGTAAAGCCCGAAAAATCATGCACTTTGCCGCCTGCCATGTCGGCGGACAGCGTCGCCACATGAAATTGGATGTCGGGTGTTTGCGATTCCGGCAATACGCGGGTGAACAATCCGCCCTGATTGATGCCAGTCGCCAGCGGCCCGGTACGGTGCAGGAGCCACTCGATTCCCATTCCGACACGACCGAAAATCGAGTGAAGCGCGTCATTGGTGGTGATCGGCTTGGTGCAGCGATAGATCAGACGCACCTGCAGATGATCCTGCAGATTTTGGCCGACCGCTTTACGATCGAGTACGATCGGAATTTGCTGGGCACGCAATTTGTCCGCGGGCCCGACGCCCGACAGCATCAGCAAATGCGGCGATTGGACCGCGCCTGCAGCCAAAATCACGCCACGCGTCGCCTGCAAATCGCGCAACTGCGAGCCAACGCGATAGGTGACGCCGCGCGCTCGGCGCCGATCGATAAGCACCCGCACGACGTGCGCATTGGTCATGATAGTGAGGTTCTTCCGATCCTTCGCGCCGTGCAGATACGCGTCAGCGGCGCTTACGCGCCAGCCGTTGCTCGTCGTCAGCTGATAGTAGCCGACCCCTTCCTGATCGGTCCCATTGAAGTCGGCAGTGCGCGGCACGCCGCACTTCCGCGCTGCCTCGATCAATGCCTCGATGAGTTCATGCTGGCGGGTGATGCTGGTGACGCGGAGTGGACCGTCAGAGCCATGCAGTAGATCGTCGCCGAACTCGGAATTTTTTTCCAGCTTGATAAAATATGGAAGCACGTCGGCCCAGCTCCAGCCGGGATTACCGAGCTCACGCCAGCGGTCGTAATCGTGCGGCTGACCGCGTACCGCGATGAGGCCGTTAATCGAGCTCGATCCGCCGAGTACGCGGCCGCGCGGCCAATAAATCCGACGCCCTTCCATATTGGCGTCCGGCTCGGTGTAGAACTGCCAATTGAGCTTGGCGTCCCACATCGTCTTGCCGTAGCCAATCGGCAGATGAATCCATAGGCTGCGATCGCGCGGGCCCGCTTCGATGAGCGCGACTTGATGACGCCCGCTTGCGGAGAGCCGATTGGCAAGCACGCAGCCGGCCGAACCGGCGCCTATTATGATAAAATCGAACTCGACCGCCGGCATTTTATCCCGGTCTGCGCTCGATAGGGACATAGGATCGGGCGTCCGGGCCGCTATAGAGCGTGAGCGGGCGGATCAGGATGTTGTTGTCCATTTGCTCGAGCGCTTGCACGACCCAACCGGGCACCCGGCCGATGGCGAAGATCGGGACGAACAGGTCGCGCTTGATGCCGAGCAGATGGTAGACCACGCCGGAGTAGAAATCGACGTTCACGTTGACCCCGTGGCGTGCATAGGGCGCCATCGCCGTCGCGACCGCCTGCAGAATTTCGTACCAGCGCGGCTGGCCCATTTCCTTCGATAGGCGCTCGACGCCGGCGCGCATGTGACGCGCGCGCGGATCCTCGGCGCGATAGACGCGATGGCCGAAGCCGGTCACCGCCTCGCCGGCCTTGCGTTTGTCGCGGACATAATCGGCCGCTCGTGACGGATCGCCGATCTCCTCGGCCATCTTCATCACGTCTTCGGCGGCGCCGCCATGCGCGGGGCCTGACAAAGCGGCGATCGCCGCGGTGATGGCGGCATGCAGATTGGCCTCGGTGCCGATTACTACGCGTGCGGTAAACGAGGAGGCGTTGGAGCCGTGCTCGGCGTGCAGCACGAGGTCACGGTCGATCAATTGCGCCGCGTCCGCGCTCGGTTTTTCGCCCCTCAGCATCCACAGCAGATTGGCGGCATGGGACAGCTCCTGGCTCGCGGGCACCACCTCCAGCCCTTCGCGTAGCCGCGCGTGGGCCGCTACGATCATCGGCACTTTCGAGGTCAGGCGAATGCCTTTGTGGATGACGGCGTCGGGCGAATTGTCCGCGGTCTCGGCATCGAAGGCGGCAAGCGCCGAGACTGCCGTGCGTAGCACGTCCATCGGATGCGCCGACTTGATGGTGCGGATAATATCGAAGATCGGGTCGGGCAGTTCGCGCGCCGCCTTCAATGCGCGGTCGAACTCGGCGAGCTGGGCTGCGGTCGGCAGTTTGCCGTGCAGCAACAGCCAAGCGGTCTCTTCGAAAGTCGAATGTTCGGCCAGGTCGTGGATCGAATAGCCGCGGTAGCGCAATTCACCGATGCGGCCGTCGATGAACGTGCATGGCGAACGGTCGAAATAGACACCCTTCAATCCGCGGTAAATCTTGATCGGCTCGTTTGTTTCAGTCATCTATGGCCTCACTCGCATCATATCCGTCGTTGAGTTCAACATGAATCCCGTCGAACGTTGTGTCGATACCGCACGGCGTCGTCATTTCAAGATCGTGCTGCCGGAAGGCGATGACATTCGCGTGCTTGCCGCCGCGCGCAGTCTCATCGATCGAGAAATCGCCGATCCGATCGTGCTCGGCGCGCCGGATGCCATCGCCAAGGCGGCGAGCGGCGCGGGTATCGATATTCGCGGGATCGAGCAGATCGATCCGCGCACGGATGCGCGCGCGCAAGCCTACGGTGCGGCCTGCGCCGGCGCACGCGCAAATATGACGCCGGAGATGGGCGTTCGCCTCATGGCGAGGCCGCTCTATTTTGCCGGCATGATGATCCGCCAGGGCGACGCCCAAGCCATGGTCGCAGGCGCTGCCAGTCCCACGCGCCGCGTCATCGAGGCCGGACTGATGACCATCGGGCTTGCTCCCGGCATCGCGCTGCCATCGAGCTATTTTCTGATCGTCGCGCCGGATTTTGTCGGCCAGGGGCCGCGGTCCTTTGTGTTCGCGGACTGCGCTGTGAATGCCGAACCGAATGCCGAGGAACTCGCTGCTATCGCACTCGCTTCGGCCCGCAGCGCCGAAAATTTGCTCGGCGAGCCGCCGCGCGTCGCGCTGCTGTCGTTCTCGACCAGGGGTAGCGCGCAGCACGCCCGCGTCGACAAAGTCCGGCGGGCGGTCGAACGCGTGCGCCAACTGGCGCCTGCTTTGGCCGTCGACGGCGAACTGCAAGCCGACGCGGCTTTGGTGCCTGAGGTCGCGGCGAAGAAAGTCAAGGACCTCGGCGCCGTGGCTGGTCGCGCCAATGTGCTGATCTTCCCCGACCTCGACGCCGGCAATATCGGCTACAAGCTCGTGCAATGGATGGGCGGCGCCAAGGCCTTCGGTCCGTTCCTGCAAGGGTTTGCCAAGCCGATCAGCGATCTGTCGCGCGGCGCCAGCGTCGAGGACATCGTCACGACCTGCGCCGTGATTCTGGCTACGGCGTAATCTCATGTCGTGAGAATGCCGCCGTCGACCGGAATGACGGCTCCGGTGATAAATCCAGCGCGCTCGGAAACGAGAAAAGCCACAAGATCGGCAACGTCGGCGGTCGTGGCAAGGCGGCCGAGCGGAATGCGCGGCAATATGCGTTTGCGCGCCTCCTCGGTCAGCGCCGCATGTGTCATCGCCGTGTCGAGGATGGCCGGCGCCACGGCGTTGACGGTGATGCCGCTCGGCCCAAGTTCGCGGGCGAGCCCCATGGTCAGCGCCGCGACCGCGGCTTTGCTGGCGCCGTAAAGCGTATTGCCCACCGAGCCGCCGCCGCGCATCGCCGACACCGAGGCAATGTTGACAATGCGGCCGTGGCGCGCAGCCGTCATCGCCGGGATCGCGGCCCGCACGCAGTTGATAATGCCGTCGATATTGACCCGGGCGACGCGCTGGAACTCGCCGGCCGGCAAATCGACGAAGCGACCGGTCGAGAGCACGCCTGCGGCATTCACGAGAATTTCGGGCGCTCCGCACTTGTCGCGCAATGCGGCGAAGGCCGCCTCGATGGCGCTCGCCTCCGCGACATCGAGGGTGACGGCGTGGGCGGTTAGCCCATCGCGCCTCATCGCGACGGCAGCGAGCGTTGCGGCGTTTTGGTCGCGGTCGGCGACGACAACCCTGCAGCCCTCCGCCGCCAGCACGCGCGCGATCGCCTCGCCGATACCGGCACCGCCGCCGGTGACGAATGCGACGCGACCTTTGAGATTAAGCTTCATCTTGATCGCGTCGCGGTTCGTACCTTTGGTCGTGAAGCGGCTATGCCGCGACTTTCTGATCGACAGCTATGTCGACGTCTTGTGCCGGGGCGTCATCGCATAGACCGACAGCGCGCTGATGACGCTCACCACGAGGACATAGGCGCAAATCAGCCACGGCTTTCCGCCGCCAACCGGCAGCAGCGCGGTGGCGATGATCGGGGTCAGTCCGCTCGCGAAGATTCCCGAGAACTGGTAGACGAACGAGATACCGGTATAGCGCACCCGCGTGTCGAACAGTTCGGAGAACAACGCCGCCTCCGGACCGTAGACCGCCGCATAGACGATGCCAAACGGCACCGCGACGGCGATGACCGTGAGCACCGGCGACAACGCTCCCATCAGCCAGAATGCCGGGAAGGTCAGCACGCCGATCAGAAGCCCGGCGATGCCGAACAACGCACGGCGACCGATGCGATCCGATAGCTGTCCGCAGACGGGAATCATGAAAATCATGATCGCCGAAGAGATCATGACCGCGGCCAACGCGGTTTGCCGTGGCATGTGCAGCGTGCTGGTAAGATAGAACACGATGAACACGCCGTAGATATTGAAGGTCACGCCTTCGATGTAGCGCGCGCCGAGGCCCAGGATCGTGTTCCAGGTGTGGGTGCGGAACAGCTCGGCGACCGGCACGGCGGCGATCTTGTGCTCCTCCTGCGCCTTCTGGAATGCCGGCGTCTCCATGATCTTCAGCCGGATATATACGCCGATCACGACCAGGACTGCGCTCAACAGGAAGGCAACGCGCCAGCCCCAGGCGAAAAAACTGTCGTTATCCATGAACGACAACAGGCTGACGACGCCGGCGCTGATCAACAGGCCCGCCGGCACGCCGATCTGCGGCCAGCTGCCGTAAAATCCGCGGGTGTTTCCAGGCGAATGCTCGACCGCCATCAGCACGGCACCGCCCCATTCGCCGCCGATGCCGATGCCCTGGAAAATGCGCAGAGCGAGCAGCATGAGCGGCGCCCAGACGCCGGCCGTGGCGTAGGTCGGCAACAGCCCAATGAGGAAGGTTGCGATGCCCATGATCAGCACGGTGAGAATGAGCACGGTCTTGCGGCCGATGCGGTCGCCGTAATGACCGAAGATCACGCCGCCGATCGGCCGCGACAGAAAGCCGACGAACGACGTGACATAGGCTAACAGCGTCGAGATCAGGATGTCGGCATTGGGAAAGAATAGCTTGTTGAGCACCAGTGCCGTCATCGTGTTGTAGAGGAAAAAGTCGTACCACTCGATCGTGGTACCGATTGCGCTGGCAAACGCGATGGTCGAGATCAACGTCGTCGCGTGGTCGCTCGTCTTGTAAGGCTGGTCCATTTTCTCTCCCCTCTCGTGTTGTAAGCCGGCGCGTTACGCCGCCGGTAAATTCAATATTTGCCGCGCTTCGGCGCAGGTCGCGGCGTGGCGGCCGTATTCGCCGCAGATACTGGCCAGGCGCGCCACCAGTTCGGCGTTGCTCTTCGCCAGCCGGTCCTTGTCGAACTTGATGTTGTCCTCGAGCCCGGTGCGCAAGTGGCCGCCAAGTTCGAGGCACCAGCGGTTCACTTCGAGCTGATGCCGCGCGATGCCGGCAGCGGACCAGGTCGAGTCCGGCATGATATCCTTGAGTTCGCCGACCAGGAATTCCAGCAATTTGCGCCGTGCCGGTAGCGCATTGGGAATGCCCATGACGAACTGGACCTGGCATGGGCGCTTGAGCAAGCCGCGGTCGGCGAGCGCCCTGGCGTTATAAAGCATCGCCACGTCGAACACTTCGATTTCCGGTTTAACGTCGTATTGCAGCATGGCGCGGGCGAGGTCTTCGACGAGCTTGGGCGGGTTCTCGTAGATCTGCGCCGGAAAATTCACCGAACCGGTGGCGAGCGAGGCCATGTGCGGCCGCAAGCTCAGCATTTTGCCGCGTTCGCTCTGCTCGCGGCCGCGGCCACCGGTCGAAAACTGAACGATCATGCCAGGGCAATGCTCGGCGATGCCTTCGCCCACTTGCGCGAACAAGGCGGGATCAGAGCTCGGCGTCTCGTCGGGATTGCGGACATGGACGTGCGCCACCGAAGCGCCGGCCTCGTAGGCTTCGTGCGTGGATTCGATTTGCTCGCTCGGCGTCACAGGCACCGCGGGTGTATCCGCCTTGCGCGGGATGGCGCCGGTAATGGCGACGGTGATAATGGCTGGTGAGGTCATGGTCACACCAGTGCGGGGCGTTTGATGAGATGAAACGAGCGGATGCCGGGCCGCAGCGCGATTTCCTTGAGCAGCGTGACCAGCGGCGTTTGCGACAGCGGATATTCGGTCTTAATCGGCCCGGCCGCCTTGAGCGCTTTGTACTGGCCATGGGAATAGAAAGCGGCGAGCAGCAGGTCGTCGTCGGAGGCGAACGGGCCACGCTCGCGACGAACGCGCGGGATACCCGGCTCGAGTAGATCACCCGGCCGCGCCACAGTCGGCGCTGCGCCCCTTGCGATGCGGTCGTAGAGATTGAGGTCGATCGGACCCGCGATTTCGCCGTAATAGCCGAGCACGTATTTGCGCACCTCATCGGGCACTGTCGCATAGCGTTCCTTGCCCATGACGTTGAGCACGGCCTGGGTCATAACGAATTGCGCGAACGGGCTGACGATGATCGGGTAGCCGAGATCGCGCCGCACTCGGGCCGCTTCCTCGAGCACTTCGGGCAGTCGGTGCGCGATGCCGAGCGGCGCTAGCTGCGATTTGAGATTGGAGACCATACCGCCTGGCATCTGGTGCTCGAAATGGAAGGCATCGTATTCGACGATCTTGCCGGTAGGCTTGCCTTCCCGCGCGGCGATGTAACGCAGCCGCTCAGCGACTTCGCTGACCGGATCGAGATCGACCGGCACTGCAAACCCGGCACGTCTCGCGTTCTCGATAAAGCTTTCGGTTGCCGGATGCGATGCGCCGTTGGCGAGCGCCGAGGTTGCAGTATGCACGACATCGACGCCGAGCTTGATGGCCACGATAGCGGTATGCGGCGCCAGTCCGGTCAGACAATGCGAATGCAATTGTAACGGCACCGTGCCGCACGCGGCCTTCATCGCCGGCACCAGCGTCTGCGCCCGTTCGGGGGTGAGGAGCCCGCTCGGATCCTTGATGAAGACCGCATCGACGCCGAGCTTGATCAGCTCGCGCGTCTTGCGCACGTAATAGTGATCGGTATGAACGGGGCTCAGCGTGTAGACCACGCCGCCGGCGGTATAAAGGCCGACCCTCTTCGCCGCGCGCACCGGCACTTCCATGTTGCGCATATCGTTAAGCGCGTCGTAGGGCGTGTGGTAGCGGATGCCGTTGGCAAAAATGCGCTGCGCCGTCAGTTCGACGATGTCGTCGGGAAAAAACTCGAAGGTGAACAGGCTTTGCCCGCGCGTCATCACGATTAGCGGCGTGTTCCTGACCCAGCCGCTGACGACGCGCATGCGCTCCCACGGGTCCTCGCGCAGATAGCGCACGCAAACGTCGAATACCGCGCCGCCGGCAAGATCGATGGCTTCGAAGCCGGCGCGATCGAGCCGCGGTGCGATGTCGGCCATCATCGCAGTGGTCATGCGCGTCGCCCACAGGCACTGGTGAGCATCGCGTAGCGTGACGTCGACGAGTTGTATGGGTTTCTTGGCGGCCATCAATGCACCGCCGTCCGCAATTCGTTTTCGACCCAGCGAGTATGGATTTCGGCTCGCGCGAATTCCGGCCGCTGCAACAGATCGGCGTGAAACGCCACCGTTGTCGGAATGCCGGACACTTCGAAGCGCGCCAGCGCCGACGAGGCGTTTTCAATAGCCGCGGTGCGGGTCCGACCTGTAACGATAAGCTTGCCGAGCATCGAATCGTAAAATGGCGGCACAACGTAATTTTCATAGACATGGCTGTCGAGCCGGATGTCGCGCCCGCTCGGCGGCCGCCAGCGCTTGAGCATGCCCGGCGCTGGACGGAAATCGTGGGCGGCATCCTCGGCATTGATGCGAAATTCGATCGCGACCAATGCACCGTCTGGCGTCGCACCGAGCGAGAGCCGCTGGCCCGCGGCGACGCGAAACTGCTCGGCCACCAGATCGGTGCGGATCACCATCTCGGTCACCGGATGCTCGACCTGGATACGGGTGTTCATCTCGATGAAAAAGAAGCGTGCGCTCTCGACTTCATAGATGAACTCGACGGTGCCGGCATTGACGTAGTTGAGCGCGCGGATGAGCGTCATCGCCGCGTCCGCCATGGTGCGACGCACCGATTCATCGAGCACCGGCGACGGCGCCTCCTCGACGAGTTTTTGATGACGGCGCTGCACGCTGCAATCGCGCTCGCCGAGCTGCACATAATTGCCGTGCATGTCGCCGAATACTTGGATTTCGATGTGGCGGACTTTGGGAAAGAACCTTTCCAGATAGACATCGCGCCGACCGAACGCCGCCTCGGCCTCAGCCGTGGCCTGATCGAACAGTGCGGCAAAGGCTCCGGCCTCGGCGACGATGCGCATGCCATGGCCACCGCCGCCGGCGCTCGCCTTCAATAATAACGGATAACCGATGGCCGCGGCGCATGCTTGCGCCTCCGCGGCGGCAGTAAAACCCTCCTGCGAACCCGGCACCACCGGAATGCCGAGCGCTGCCGCGGTCCGCCGCGCTGCGGCCTTGTCGCCCATCTGTGCGATGACCTCGGGCGACGGCCCGATGAAGATCAAATCGGTTTCCGCGCAGCGCGCGGCAAAACTTGCGTCTTCGGCGAGGAAACCATAGCCGGGATAGACTGCGTCACAGTTCAATGCGGAGGCGATCTCGAGCAGCGCCACGGCATTGAGATAGCTTGCTTTGGCCGGCGGCGGTCCGATGCAGACGGCATGATCTGCCGCCCAGCGGTGCGGCGAATTACCGTCGGCCGAAGAATAAACGGCGACGCTTTGCAGCCCGAGCCGCCGGCACGTGCGAATGGCGCGTAGCGCGATCTCTCCGCGATTGGCGATCAGCACACGACGCAACTTGACGCTCCTATGCCGGTTCGATGACGAAGAGGGTGCTGCCATATTCGACAAGCTCGGCGTTCTCGGCGCCGATCTGCGCGATGCGGCCGTCATGTTCGGACGCGATGGTGGTGAAAAGCTTCATCACCTCGATCAGGCAGAGCGGATCGCCTTTGCGCACGCTTTGCCCGATCTCAACGAACGGCGGCGCATCGGGTGACGGCGCGCGGTAGAAGGTGCCGACCATTGGCGCCGTCACCTCGACCTGGTGCGGAGCTTTCGCCCGCGTCTGGCGCGCCGCCGGGCTGCCCGATGGGGCGACAGCTGCGGGTTCAGGTGACGACAGTGTTTTTGCGGCGGGCGCGACTACATCGTGCGACGGCGAATAGACATTACCGGCATTGTTGCGCCGTACCACCAGCTTCAAATCGCCGGTCTCGACAATCAGTTCCTCGCAGGAACTGCCGTCGATGATTTTCAAGATTTCGGCGATATCATCGTAACTCAGGCTCACGCGAACTCCGGGCTTTGCCGCACGACATGTCAGGTCGTCGATTGAATTTCAGCGAGCGCCTTCAGATCGGTGCCGGTCTGTTCGATACTCACGCCTGAGGTTCGGAAGCCGGCTATCGAGATCGGCAGGATGCAAAGCACCGTCAGCACGGCAAGGATCACGCATAGCGTCGAGAAGTCCATCGCAGCGCTCATGATCGGGAACAGATAGACCAGTACGACGCCGCCGAGAAAGCGCGCAACACTTTCGCCGAGCATCGATCCGGTGGCCCGCAGCCGGGTGGGAAACTGCTCGGCCATGTACAGTTTCGCCAGCGGGAATCCCGCGTAATCGAAACTCCAGACCACAATGGCGGCGGCGATGATCGCGCCTTTCGACAGCGGCGCGCCGAGCGCTACCGTGCCGGCAGCCGTTACGATCATGATGATAACGATGCCCCAGCGCCGGCTGATCTTGTCGCCGATGCTGCCGGCGATCGCGGTCGAGATCACCGTCAAGAACAGCAGCCCCGACGTGTAGTAGAGCGCGTTTTCCTTGCCGGCACCCATGCGCTGCAGGATCGACGGTCCGTAGATAGTGATGATGTAGAACACGACGAACGGCGACAGCAGCGCGAGATAGGACACCACGCATCGCTGCCAATATGGATAGCGGAACAGATCGAAGACCGAGACGTTCCGTGCTGCCGTCGCTTCGAGGACTTTCAGCGAGCCTTCGTCGATCAATTTCTCATCGTGCGGGACTTGGCTGATGTCTTCGAGTTCCTCGACGAAGGCCCGGACGGTGTCGATCCTGCCGGCTTTCAGGAGAAATCGCGGCGATTCCGGCAGATATTTCAGAATCACCGGAACGATGAGGATCGGCAAACCACCGAGCATCAGGAGTACCCACCAAGCCTCGCTGGCCGGCAAACGGCCGACGACCAGCGCGCCGGCCAATGTGTTGAGACCGTAGGAAAAGCCGAGCAGAGAATTGGCAAGGCCAACAGCCGTGCCGCGCCATTGTTTGTTGACGAATTCCGAGAGCAGCAGATACGGAACCGGGAAAACCGCGCCCTGGCCCAGGCCGGCGATAAAACGATAGATCGCGAGTTGCGTGGCGTCCTGCGAGAAACTTGCAAGGAAGGTCACGATACTGAACACGACAATGCCGCCGAGCAGCGTCGTTTTCCGGCCGAAGCGATCGGCCAGGCGGCCGGCCGGCAACAGCCCGAGAACGATGCCGAGCGTGCCGGCGCTGCCGACCACGCCGGTGCTGGAGGGCGTCAGCTGCCACTCACCTTTGAGAATGAATAATACTGGGGCGATAATGCCGATATCGAAGGCTTCCAATATCCAGATCACGCCGAGCAGGCCGACCAAAAACAAAATTCTGCGATTGACCGGGAGCCTATCTAGCCGCGCCAGTAAATTTTCCTGCGCTGCAAGATTGTCCCGGCTCTGAGTCGTGGATACCGTTGACACGTCGCCCTCCCAAAATTTTTCGGCTTGTTGTTGTTTTTCGTTTGCCGACCTTACCGTCGGTTTTTGCCCCACGGTTTTTGCCCGCGCCGCGCAATGATCGCGCAGCACGAGCCTCGTTGTCGCCAGATTAGCACTGTGCTATTGGTTTTAAAGCCAATAAGTCTCATTCAATGAGATTCCGGCGTCACTGGGTCTTGCAGACGAGCGACCCGATCGTGCGCTGCCGGCAAAGAATCCGTGGCAAAGGGAGGCAACAGCGATGAAGGCTAAGAAACCGGCTTGGCTCGGCGCCAAAATGTCTTCAAAAAAGACGTTCGCAGCCGTGATGTTTGCATTGGTAACGGCTTTTGGCTTTGCCGCCGGCGCCGCGCGGGCGCAGGAAAAATTTCCCGACCACCCAATCAATTTCATCGTGCCCTGGGGTCCAGGCGGTGGCGCCGATCTTTTGGCGCGGACCGCTGGCAAGATCATGTCGGCCGATCTCGGCGTTTCGTTACCGGTGCTCAATGTGCCGGGCGCCACCGGACAGACCGGAATCGTCAAGCTCCTCAACGCGCCGGCCGACGGCTATACGCTCGCGGTGCTGATCGGCGACACCTACGCGCAGTTGTCCGGATCGCATGCCGCCTTCAATGCGGACCAGCTCATCCCGCTCGCGATCATGATCCAGCAGCCGTCCGGCTATTGGGTCAACTCACAGAGCCAATGGCATACTTGGCAGGAACTAGCCGCCACCGCCAAGCAGCAGCCGCTTAAGGTTGCCGTGCTCGGTTTCGGCAGCGCCGACGACATCACCACGCAGTTTCTGGATTCCAAGGGATTCAAGTTTCAGCCGATCCCTTATGCTGAGCCGGAGCTGCGCTACTCCTCGATCCTTGGCGACAATGTCGACGTGCTCTATGAGCAGACCGGCGATGTGCGCAGCTATTTCGACGGCGGCAAGATTCGCCCGCTGATCTTTTTCTATTCGCACCGCGTCGACATTCCGCAATTTGCCAATGTCCCGGTGTCCAAGGAGCTTGGCTATGATGTCACGCTGCCGCAGTTCCGCGCCATCGTGGTCAAAGCCGGCACCGATCCGCAGCGCGTGAAAATTCTTGCCGATGCGCTGGCGAAGGTCGCGCAAAGTTCGGCCTTCACCGACTATCTCAAGCAGCAATATGCCGATCCCGGCAGCTACGTGCCGATGGATAAAGCGCGATCATTCATGGATTCCTGGCTCACCCAGGCCAAGGCCATTCTGGCTTCGATGCAGACGGGGTCGAAGTGACAATGGAGGTAACCGCCAAAAGGACGCCGCGCAAATCCGTCACGATGTTGGAACGGTGCCGCGCCACGCTGCCCTATCTGGTCGTGCTCGTGGCCGGCGCTATTCTTTATGGCTCGGCCGCAAATTTCGAGTTCGAGGAAGCCTCGGGACGGATCGGGCCGGGCGCGTGGCCGAAACTGGTTCTCGTGCTGATGCTCGCTGCGGCGCTGTGGGGCGCTGTTTCCAGTGCCGTGCAGGCTGGAAAATCGGCAGAGCCGGAATCGGAAACCGATGGCACCGCGGCGCTGATCCGGCCGCCGGAGATTTATCCGGCGATGGTCTGGCTGACGGTCGGCGCCACGGTCGTCTATCTCCTGGTTATGCCGGTCGCCGGCTTCTTTCCGGCGACGACCGTCTACAGTTTCGTCCTCATCTATTTCGGCCATTACCGGCGGCTGTTGCAGGTCGCGTTGTTGAGCGTGGCGATGGCGCTTGGCTTCATGTTCGTGTTCATGCGCGTGGTCTATGTGGCGCTGCCGCCTGGCATCGCGCCATTCGACAGCCTGTCCTATGCACTCATGGCCGCGATGGGCGTGCACTAGGAGGCGCCGTGGTCATCGTCAGTCTTGCCCACGGTTTTCTAGAGATTTTTCAGCCGTTCAATCTGCTGATGCTGCTTGTCGGCCTTTTGGTTGGAATGGCGGTCTCGATCATGCCCGGTCTCGGCCTCGTGATGGGGGTCGTGTTGGCGCTACCGTTCACCTATCAGATGCAGATTGAACCGGCGGTGATCCTGCTGACTGCGATTTACTTTTCCGGCACCTATGGCGGCTGCTTCACGGCCATTCTCTATCGCATTCCCGGCGAGCCGATGGATGTCCCGATGCTGTGGGACGGCTACACCATGGCGCAGCGGGGTCAGCCTGCAAAAGCGCTCGGCTGGGCGCTTGTTGCCGCGCTGATCGCCGGTCTCGTCTCGTCAACGATGATGGTGGCGCTGGCCGGCCCGATGAGCGAGGCAGCGCTGAAATTCGATTCACCCGATTACTTCGCCGCGGTGTTCTTCGGCCTGACCACGGTGGTGGCGCTGGCCGGCAAATCGCTGGTGAATTCACTGATCAGCCTGTGCGTCGGCCTGTTGGTGGCGACCGTCGGCATCGACAGCATCTATGGCACCGACCGCTTCACCTTCGGCGTGCCGATCCTGCGCGACGGCGTGCAGCTCGTTGAGGTCCTGGTTGGCATGTACGGGCTGGGCGAGGTGCTGACCCGAATCGGGCAGGGGCTGCGGCTCGAGCAGCCGAAGGACGCCAGGGCGAATGTCGCGACGCAATTTCCGTCGTGGCGCGAAATGCTGGCGATCAAGGTCACGCTGATCCGCAGCACGATTCTCGGCACTGCGCTCGGCATCGTACCGGGTGCCGGCGCCACCATCACCTCGTTCATCTCTTACGGCATCGAGAAGCAATATGGCCGGCGGCGGCAGCTTTTGGGCACCGGCATCCCCGAGGGCATCGTCGCGCCGCAGATCGGCGCCACCGCTTCGGTCGCGGGCCACATGATCCCGCTATTGACGCTCGGCCTTCCCGGCTCCGGCGCCACCGCCGTGATTCTCGCCGCGTTTCTTCTGCACGGCGTGCAGCCGGGCCCGATGCTATTCGCAGATCCCGCCTCGTCGCTGATGGTCCACACCATCCTCGCCTCGATGTTCGCCAGCGTCATCGGCATGTGTCTTGTTGGCTTTTTCTGGATCCGAGTGGTGGTCAAGGTCTTGACCATTCCGCAGGGCATTCTGTCGGCCATCGTCGTGATGTTTTGCCTGGTCGGCGCCTACGCCAATCGCAACGACATCTCGGACGTTTGGATGATCGTGATCTTCGGCGTGCTCGGCTATCTGTTCGAGAAATTCAAATATCCGATCTCGCCGATGGTGCTGGGTGCAATCCTGGGACCGGTCGGCGAGACGGCGTTCATGCGCAGCATGATCTCGAGCAACGGCGACTGGACCATATTTTTCCGGGGGCCGATCTGCGCCACGCTGATGGTCGCTTCGCTGTTGGCGCTGAGCTATCCGCTGCTGCGCGAACTCGCTGCCATGCGTCGGGCGGCGGCCGTCGCTATTCCGGGTGAGCAATGAGATCCCACGCGATAACTTCGGTTCCTTCTACGCCGGCGCCGCGCCTGAACGTCGCGCCGGACCGACGGCGCGACGCCATCTCGACGGCGACGCTGCGCACCTTCGCCATTCTCGACTTTGTGGCGCGGGCACCGGCGGCTGTCGAAGTCTCAAGCGTGATCGAAATACTGGCGCTACCGAAGGCAACTGCCTATCGGTTGGTGGACGGCTTGGTCAGCTCCGGCTATCTCTCGCGCGAGCCGGTGCGCAAGCGCCTCACCGTCGGCTCGCGGCTCACCGCCATCGCGTTTGCGACACTGCGTGCGTCGATGCGCAACTCAAGCCGCCACGCTTTGCTGCGGCGGCTCGCCCATCAGGTGAACGAAACCTGCAATATCGGGGTCGTCCTCAACGGCGAGATCGTCTATCTCGATCGCGTCGAGGCCGAGCATTGGCCGCTGCGCCTGCATTTCACGGCCGGTTCGCGGGTGCCGCTGCACTGCAGCGCGATTGGAAAATTGCATCTGGCGCTCTTGCCGGCGCGCCAGCGCCAGCGCCTGTTGCAAAGCCTGGATCTACGCCGCTTCACCAACAGCACTATTACCGAGCGGCCGCGGCTTGAAGCCGAGCTGCGGCAGATTCGCAATGAGCGGGTGTCGTTCGACCGCGAGGAATATCTTGCCGGCGTGGTCTGCGTGGCGGCGCCGGTGATCGGGCGCAGTGGCGAGATGCTCGCCGCGATCGCGATTCAGGCGCCAGAGGCGCGTATGAACGTCCAGATCGCGCGCGGCCATCTTCCGGCACTGCGCCGCGCCACCGAAGAACTTACCGAAGCTTTCCAGGACAGTGCTTAAAACATATCTTCGGCCGGTATTGCGGCGGGAGATCGAAAAGGACCCATGGCCATGAAAATGACGACGGAAGAAGCCTTCGTGAAAGTGTTGCAGATGCACGGTATCGAGCACGTTTTCGGCATCATCGGTTCGGCATTCATGCCGATCTCCGACCTGTTTCCGCAAGCTGGCATCACGTTCTGGGATGTCGCGCACGAGACCAACGGCGGGATCATCTGCGACGGCTACACGCGATCGACCGGCAAAATGGCGATGGTGATCGCGCAGAACGGCCCAGGCATTACCAATCTCGTCACTCCGATCAAGACTGCGTACTGGAACCATACGCCGATGCTGCTGGTCACGCCGCAAGCAGCGAACCGTACCATCGGCCAGGGCGGTTTTCAGGAAGTGGAACAGATGGCGCTGTTCCGCGACATGGTCTGCTATCAGGAAGAGGTGCGCGATCCGTTCCGAACCGCGGAAGTGCTAAATCGGGTTATCACCAAAGCCAAGCGGCTGTCGGCGCCGGCACAGATCAACATCCCACGCGATTTTTGGACCCAGGTCATCGATATCAACCTGCCGGCAATTGTGGAGTTCGAGCGTCCGGCCGGCGGCGCCCATGCGATCGCCGAGGCGGCCAACCTCCTCTCGGCGGCGAAATTCCCGGTAATTCTGTCAGGCGCAGGGGTCGTGCTTGGCGGCGCCATCTCGGAATGCGCTGCTCTTGCTGAGAAACTCGATGCGCCGGTCTGCAACAATTACCAGCACAATGACAGCTTCCCCGGCAGCCATCGGCTTGCCGTCGGGCCGCTCGGCTACAACGGTTCGAAAGCGGCGATGGAGCTCATTGTCAAGGCCGACGTTGTTTTGGCGCTCGGCACGCGGCTTAATCCGTTCTCGACGCTTCCCGGCTACGGCATCGATTATTGGCCGAAGAACGCCAAGGTGATCCAGGTAGATATCAATGCCGACCGCATCGGTTTGACCAAGCCCGTAACGGTCGGCATTTGCGGCGACGCCAAGCTCGTCGCCAAGGCCATTCTGGAGCAGCTTTCGCCGTCGGCGGGCGACGCCGGCCGCGACGACCGCAAGGCATTGATCCACACCACCAAGTCGCGGTGGCTGCAGACGCTGTCCAGCATGGATCACGAGGAGGACGATCCCGGGACGACCTGGAACGCCGACGCGCGGAAGCGCGATCCCGATCGAATGTCGGCGCGGCAGGCTTGGCGCGCGATCCAGGCTGGCCTGCCGAAGGACGCCATCATATCGAGCGACATCGGTAACAATTGCGCCATCGGCAATGCCTATCCGACTTTCGAAAAGGGACGGAAATATCTTGCCTCCGGGCTGTTCGGCCCCTGCGGATATGGTTTCCCGTCGATCATCGGTGCCAAGATCGGCAATCCCGACACGCCTTGCGTCGGCTTTGCCGGGGACGGCGCTTTCGGAATATCCATGAACGAGATGAGCTCGATCGGCCGACAAGAGTGGCCCGGTATCACCATGGTGGTGTTCCGCAATTATCAGTGGGGCGCCGAGAAGCGCAATTCGATCCTCTGGTTCGACGACAATTTCGTCGGCACCGAGCTTGATCCGCATCTTAGCTACGCCAAGGTCGCCGAGGGTTGCGGACTAAAGGGCGTGACGGTGCGTACTCCGACCGAATTGACCGAGGCACTGCGCACCGCGTGCGAAGCCCAGAAAAAGCGCGTCACGACCTTCATCGAAGTGGTCCTCAATCAAGAGCTTGGCGAGCCTTTCCGCCGCGACGCCATGAAGAAACCGGCGAGGGTGGCGGGCATCCGGCGCGAGGACATGCGCGCGCAGCAGGTCGCACAGTGATGATGCTTTAGTGAATATTGGGAAGTGAATATTGGGAAGTAATGACGATGACTGAGGCAGTGAAATCGCGGGTGGATCTGCACCACAAGTCGGTCATTAACGAGGTCATGCGGCGCGCACGCGGCGCCTTTGCAGGCTTCCGCAACGTCAGTCAGGAGCGCGCCGACGAGGCCGTTCGCGCGCTGGCATGGTCGGTCTACAAGCCCGAGCATGCACGCGAACTTGCCGCCCTGGCCGTTGCCGATACCGGGCTCGGCAACGTGCCTGACAAGATCCTCAAGAACCAGCGCAAGACTTTCGGAACGCTCCGCGATCTGCTGCGCGGCAAATCGGTCGGCATTATCGAGGAAGACAGGGCCAAGGGCATCGTTAAATACGCAAAGCCAATGGGCGTCATCGCCGCGCTGACGCCATCGACCAATCCGGCCGCGACGCCCGTCAATAAGGCGATGATGGCGATCAAGGCGCGCAATGCCGTCGTTATTGCGCCGTCGCCACTCGGCTACGAGACGACCAAGCGCACCGTTGATTACATGCGCGCGGCACTGGAAAAAATCGGACTGCCCGCCAATCTCGTGCAGATTCTGCCACCGCCGGTCACCAAGGAATTGACCGAAGCTCTGATGAAGGCTGCGGATCTCGTTGTCGTCACCGGCTCGCAGGATAACGTTCGCCGCGCCGCCATGAGCGGAACGCCGGCGATTGGAGTTGGCACCGGCAATGTTCCGGTCATCATCGACGAGACCGCCGATCTCGCCGACGCGGCGCGGAAAATCCGCGCCTCGAAGATCTTTGATAATTCGACCTCGTGCTCGTCGGAGAACTCGGTGATCATTCTCGATTCGATCTACGACCAAGCCATCGCGGCGCTCAAGGAGGTCGGCGGCTATCTGTGCACGGCGCAGGAAAAAGCGGCAGTTCGCGAGGCGCTGTGGCATCACGGCAAGCTTAATCGCCATCTGATCGCGCGCGGCGCGGACATCCTCGCGCCGGCCTTCGGCTTGCCGCCGGCTGCCGAAGGCTCCGATTTCTTCATGGTCGAGGATGTCGGCGCCGGCGAGGATCATCCGTTCTCCGGCGAGAAGTTGTCGCTCGTTCTCACCGTCTACCGTGTCAAGGATTTTGGCGCGGCCAAGGAGCAGGTGCGCGCTGTGCTCGATTATCAGGGCAACGGCCATTCCTGCGGCATTCACACCAAAGACATGGCGCATGCGCGCGAGTTGGCTGAAGATCTCGACGTGGTGCGGGTGCTGGTGAATTTCGCCCACACATTCGGCAATGGCGGCGGCTTCGACAGCGGGCTCGGCTTCACACTCAGCATGGGTTGCGGCTCGTGGCAGAAGAACAGCATTTCGGAGAACTTGAGTTACAAACACTTCCTCAACGTCACTCACCTCGTCACCGTGATTCCTGAGGACAAGCCAAGCGAAGCGGAACTGTTTGGGCCGCACTGGGAAAAATACGGGCACTGAAGGCGGGGCGGTGATGAATTTCGAGGAGCATGTCGCCAAGGCGAAAGTGCTGGCGCCGGCGTCGATCGCGGTGCCGCGCGGCAGGTTGTGCGTCACGCCGGCCGAGGCGGCGTCGGCGTTCGGCGAGATCGGGCCCTGCGTGGTCAAGGCGCAGGTGCCGACCGGCAAGCGCGGCAAGGCGGGCGGCATCCGCAAGGCCGATAGCGCCGCCGCGGCGTTCGCTGCGGCGCAGGCGATCCTCGGCATGGCGATCGACGGCTATCCCGTCGAAAGGGTTCTCATCGAGGAACGCGCCGACATTGCGGGCGAGTTCTACGCCGCGGTTTTGACCGATTTCGCCGCGCGCCGTCCCCTCGTTTTGTTCTCCACCGAGGGCGGCATGGAAATCGAGGAGGTCGCGGCGGCGCGGCCGGAGGCGGTCCGCCGCTATGGACTGGAAATCGACGAGGAGTTCGGCGAAGTGGCGGCGCACTCGATGGCTGCCGGGCTTGGTCTCGGCGATGCCGAATCGAAAATCGCCGCCATCTTGCAATCGCTCTATGCGATCTACCGCAAATGCGACGCCGAACTTGTCGAAATCAACCCGTTGGCACTGTTGAAGGACGGGCGCGTTGTCGCGCTCGATTGCAAGCTCACGCTCGACGATGCAGCGCTGTTTCGTCAAAGCGAGCTTGCTGGTGCCGGCGCCGCCGAGAAGCTGACTGCGCTCGAACGGCGCGGGGCGCAGGCCGGTTTGAAATTTATCGAGCTTGACGGCAAAGTCGGCGTGCTGGCCAACGGCGCCGGCCTGACCATGACAACGATGGATGTGATCGCCCACTGCGGCGGCCGGCCGGTGAATTTCCTTGAGATTGGCGGCGAGGCTTACACCAAGGCGGAGGTCGCTCTCAGTCTGGTGCTGTCGGCCCCACATATCAAAAGTCTGGTGATCAATTTTTGCGGCGCCTTTGCCCGCACCGATGTGATGGCCGACGGCGTCGTCAAAGCCTGGGAAAAGCTGAAGCCGAAAGTCCCGGTGTTTTTTTCAATTCACGGCACCGGCGAGGACGAAGCGGTGAAGCTGGTGCGCGGGCGTCTTGGCATCGAGCCGTACGATTTCATGGAAGATGCCGTCCAGGCGGCGGTGGATGCGGCGCGATGGTGATCTACCGCAGACATCATCGCGTGCTCGTTCAGGGCATCACCGGCAAGCAAGGCACGTTCTGGACCGAAAAGATGATCGCGTGCGGCACGCACGTTGTCGCCGGTGTCAATCCGAAGCGTGCTGGTGAAACCCATATCGGCGTGCCGGTATTCGCTTCGGCGGTCGAGGCGATGACGCAAGCGCCCTACGATGCGGCCGTCATGTTCATTCCACCGGCGCTCGCCAAGCAAGCCGCACTCGATGCCATAACGGCGGGCGTAAAGCTCCTCGTGGTGCTCACCGAACATATTGCGGCCCAGGACGTGATGGCGGTGCTGCTTGCGGCGCGCCGGGCGGGCGCGCGCATCGTCGGGCCGAACACCGCAGGCCTGGTGACGCCGGGCGAGGGTTTCGTTGGCATTATGCCGGGGCACAATCCAAACGTTTTCACGCCCGGCAAGGTCGGCGTGATTTCGCGCAGCGGCAGTCTCGGCACGTTAGTTTGCCTCAATCTGACGCGCGCCGGCATCGGCCAGTCCGCTTTCATCGGCATCGGCGGCGACCCGATGATCGGCACCACGACGCGCGATGCATTAATCGCGCTCGATCAAGACGAACGGACGCAGGCGATCGTTCTGGTTGGCGAAATCGGCGGCGCCATGGAAGAAAGTGCGGCCGAATATGCGGCCGGCATGAAAAAACCGGTAGTCGCCTTTATTGCTGGGCGCGCCGCACCGCCGGGCAAGAAAATGGGCCACGCAGGCGCGATCGTCACCGGCACGGCCGGAAGCTACGCCTCCAAACGTAACGCGCTCCAACAGGCCGGCGTCGTCGTGGTGGAAACTCCGCGCGACATTCCCGCCGCCCTGCCGCGAGCTCAGTGAGCCACGCCACCGATTTCTTTTGTCACTCATGGACGACCTGATGGATAACCCGCACCGCCTCTGTATGCTCGACGCGGCGCGCTCGACAAGTTCGTTAAATAGAAAAGGGGGGTGCGAAGCGGCGGATTGGCGCCCTAGTGGTCCTTTGATTCTAACATTCGCATCAGAGCCCGCCGAACCGGGATGCTAATGTTAAAATCGGACCCTAGTGCGTTTCGCGGCCGGAAAATCCGAATGTCACGGTCGAGATGCAAAGAATACTGACGGCGGCCGACAGCAGAAAAACCATGCGCGGCTGGCCATTGTCCATCAGCATGCCGTAGGCAATGGGCGCAATGCTGGCGCCGATATTGAAGCCGGTAGAGACGAATCCGAACACCAGGCCGTAGGCCGTGGGCGGCGTCACCGCGCGCACTAGCATATCGCGCGACGGATAAGTCGCGCCGACGCATAGCCCGCTTAATCCCATGAGCATGATAAGCAGCGCCGACGGGAAATTGAAAAATCCGACGAGCGCGGTGACGATTCCGCCAATCGCCAAACCCGATGCGGCGACGACGGCATGATGACTGGTGCGGGCGGCAAGAAGACCGCCGGCCAGCACGCCAAGAGCATTCATGGCAAGGAGGCTGGTCAGTGCCATGTTGGCGATTGTCGGCGGCGTCTTATGCAGTGCGCCGAGCGCGACGACGAGATAGGTATTGAGCCCGCCGCCCATGATCAACGTCAGGATGAAATACCCGAGATTGAGCAGGATCGCCGGCGTGAGCAGCAAGCGCCAGCCGGTATCGATGATGTTATTCTTGCGGGCTTTCGCCATGGCTTTGGCGGCGTGCATCGGATCCCTTGCCGGCTCGGGCTGCGCGATCAACGCCGCCAAAACCATGAACCCGAACATCGACGCCCCGATATAGGCGCCGCGCCAGCCGAACATGCTCTGCATGTAAAGCAGCGTCACCGGCGCGACCGCCGAGCCGATCATGCCGGCGAAGGTGTGGTACGAGAAAACGTGGCTCAATCGTTCCGGCGGGGCGTGATGCGACAGCAGCGAATAATCGGACGGGTGGTAGACCGTATTGCCCAACCCGGCGACGCCGTACATTGCAATGAAGACCCAGTAGTTGTCGATCATGCCGGCGACGGCAAAAGCGCCGCTGCTTAAAGCCAGTCCGACGATCAGCACGACGCGCGCGCCGACCCGGTCGACGATAAATCCGACCGGGGTCTGTAACAGGCCCGAAACGACGTTAAACACCGTGACCGCGAGCGCCAGCTCGGTGTAGCTGACCCTGAAATCGCTGCGGATGAATGCTAGCAGCGGCGCCAGCATGAGCATGTAGTAATGGCTCATCATGTGCGCGCTGCAGACGGCGGCAATGAGCCGCGACTCGGCCGGCCGAAACGTAGGGACGGAAATCGTTTGCGTCATTGCGGGCGGGACGATTTCTATTGCGTCTTATTTTGTGATTTGGCGGTCCGCAGCGCCTGCCAGACGCGGTACGGCGTCAGCGGCATGTCGACATGGCGGATGCCGTAATCGCCCAGCGCATCGATCACCGCGTTCGTCATTGACGTAAGTCCGCCGGCGCAGCCGGCTTCGCCGCAGCCCTTGACGCCCAGTGGATTTGTCTTGGTCGGCACCGGATGACTCTCCAGCTCGAAGGCCGGTACATCCAACGCGCGCGGCATCGCGTAGTCCATGAAGGATCCGGTCAGCAATTGCCCGCTGTCGTCATAAACCGCCTTCTCCATGAGCGCCTGACCGATGCCTTGCACAACGCCGCCGTGCAGCTGGCCGGCGACAATCATCGGATTGACCACCGTACCGAAATCATTGACGCAGCAATATTTGACCACTTCGACGGCGCCAGTGTCCGGGTCGACCTCGACCTCGGAGATATGACAGCCGTTAGGAAAGGTCCAAGCGCCGGGGCCGTCGCTGACATGAACAACGTCGAGCGATTGCGGAGCGTCGGCGGGCAGGTTAAAGCCGTTGTGCAGTTTTTGCGCGAGCTCCATGATCGAAATCGAACGGTCGGTGCCGACGATGACGAATTTGCCGTGCTCGAACGCGATGTCGGACGGAGCGGCTTCGAGCACATAGCCTGCGAGCTGCTTGCCCCTTTCGACAACCTTGGCGGCGCCTTCGACGATCGCGGTGCCGCTGTGCATGATCGATTTCGAGCCGCCGGAGCCGCCGCCGACGACAATGCGGTCGCTGTCGCCCTGCACCAGCGAGATTTTGTCGAAAGGGATGCCGAGCTGCTAACTCAAGACTTGCGCGAACGGCGTCGCATGGCCCATGCCGAAGTCGAGCGTGCCGGTGGTCAACGTCACCGTGCCGTCGGCATTGAAAATAATGCCCGCGGATTCCTTTGCCGGCCCCGCGGTGACTTCAAGGTAGCTGCCGATACCTAGTCCGCGCAGCTTGCCGCGCTTGCGGCTATCGCGTTTGCGCCGCGCGAAGCCTTTGCTGTCGGCAAGCTCGAGCGCCTGCTTGGTCAACGCAGCGAAATCGCCGCAGTCATAGGTCGAGGCGGAGGCCGTCTTATGTGGAAATTCGCTCGGACTGATGAGATTGCGCCGGCGGAGCGCAATGCGGTCGATGCTCATTTCGGCCGCTGCGGCATCGATGAGCCGCTCCATGTAATAGTTGCCCTCCGGACGTCCGGCGCCGCGATAAGGCGTGATCTGCACCGTGTTGGTGAAGACGCATTTCGTCGATACTTCCATCAGGGGCGTGCGGTACATGCCTTGCATGTTCTTCACCGCATTGGCGGTCGCCATGAACGGCCCGAACGTCGACAGAAAGGCGCCGAGATCGGCGAAGCTCCTTAACCGCACGGCGAGAAACTTGCCGTCTGCGTCGAGCGCAAGTTCGCCGACAACGTCGGAGGCGCGGCCGTGACCGTCGGAGACAAAGCTGCCGGAGCGCTCGTCGGTCCATTTCACCGGCCGGCCCAGCGCGCGCGCCGCGTGCAGCAGGCAAATGTATTCCGGAAAGGCCATTGCCTTCATGCCGAACGAGCCGCCGACCTGGCCGGTCAGAACGCGCACGTTCTTAACGTCGACACCCATGATATCGGCGATGTTGGCGCGCATACCCATCACGCCCTGCGAGCAGGTGTAGAGCGTGAATCGGTCGTTTTCGTAGGTGCCCAGTGCCGCGCGCGGCTCCATCGGATTGATGGCGAGCCGCGTGTTCTCCATTTTCACCCGCGTGACATGCGCGGCGTTGGCAAAGGCGGCGTCGACCGCGGCGGTATCGCCGTGGTAAAAATCGATGGCGATATTGTTCGGAACGTCGCCATAGATCTGCGGCGCGCCTGCGCGGGTCCCGGCTTCGGCCGAGGTGACGGCCGGTAGCGGGTCGATGTCGACGGCAACGGCTTCGGCGGCATCCTTGGCCTGCAGCAGTGTCTCGGCGACGACGAAGGCGACCGGGTCGCCGACGTAGCGCACCTTGCCGATGGCGAGTGCTTCGCGACGCGGCTTGCGCAATGGCGTGCCGTCGCGGCTGTTTAGCGCGACGACGCATTTCAGCGGGCCATATCCCTTCAGGTCGGCGCTGTCGTACACGCCCAGCACGCCCGGCATTTTTCGCGCGGCGTCGGTCTCGATGGATTTGATGACGCCGTGGGCGACCGTACTGCGGACCATCACCGCATAGGCTTGACCGGGCAGGCTGACGTCATCGGTATAATGTCCCATGCCGCGCAGCAGCATGGGATCCTCTTTGCGGGGGACCGACTGACCGACGGCGAATTTCGCGGTCGCCAGTTCCTCGACCGTTAATTCGTTCCCCCCGGCCTTGGGTAAGTGCTGCAAATTCATGACGATTTAATCCTGTAGCGCGCTGTCGCGGTGATAATCGACTTGGCACAGCGCGGCAACTGGGCGCGGGGACATGGCTCATAGACGGGTAAAGCACAGTATTGCCCTTGGGGCTGCCCCTGTTAAAGTTTCCTCGATTTCGGGTTGAACAATAGCCCGCAGCCGTCGAGTGATATGGGGCTCCGGCGCGGCAGGAAGGCATTGGATGATCGACGAGGCCCCGCCGAGGGGCGGCCTCGACGCCAATGGGGCCTTGCGCAAAGGAACTTCGCGGGGTGCTCGTTGGGGTCGCCGAACGCCGTACGGCATCCGCCGCGATGTCGATCGCGGCGAATGGCGCACGCCGATCCAACAACATCCCGGCGCGACCTACGCGGCGCTCGATCTCGGCACCAACAATTGCCGGCTCCTGATCGCGCGGCCGACCGTCGAGGGTTTCCGCGTCGTCGATGCTTTTTCCCGCATTATTCGGCTCGGCGAAGGCGTCGCCGCATCGCGCCGCATCAGCGAAGCTGCGATTGGGCGCGCGGTCGATGCGCTGTTGGTCTGCCACGACAAGATGCGTGCGCGCGGCGTGATGCGGGCGAGGTTGATCGCGACCGCAGCGTGCCGCGCGGCCGAGAACGGCGAGGAATTCCGCAGCCGCGTGGCCAAGGAGGCCGGGATCGAGCTCGAGATTATCGATTCCGCGACCGAGGCGAGGCTGGCGGCGACCGGCTGCACCGAGCTGTTCGATCCGGCAGCATCGGGCGTCGTTTTGTTCGACATCGGCGGGGGCTCGTCCGAACTTGTGCGGCTGAGGCGGCGGCCGGGCGACGGACGCGGGCCGCCTGCGCCCGACATCGTCGGCTGGGCGTCGCTGCCGGTCGGCGTCGTCACCCTAGCCGAGCGTTATGGCGGCAAAGCCGTGTCGCGCGAGATTTACGACGCCATGGTGGACGAGGTCGGCGCTTTCGTCGATAAATTCGCCGCCGATCACCGCGATCTCGACGGTTTCCACACCCTCGGCACGTCGGGCACCGTGACGACGATTGCCGGGGTTTATTTGCGGCTGCGCCGTTACGATCGGCGCCGCGTCGACGGCTGCTGGCTCTCCGACGACGAGATTTCGCGTGTGGTCACCGAGCTCATGGCGATGACTTTTGACGAACGCGCGGCCAATCCCTGCATCGGCGCCGAACGCGCCGATCTTGTGCTGGCCGGTTGCGCCATCCTCGACGCCATCCGCCGCGCCTTTCCCTCGCCGCGACTTCGTGTCGCCGATCGCGGCCTGCGCGAAGGCATGCTGGTCGAGATGATGCGCGAAGACGGCGTCTGGGGCGAAGCCTGAACGATCATGGCAAGGCTCAAGGACGACAAGCGCCGCACGCTATCGTCGCGGACGTGGCTCGAGCGCCAACTCAGCGACCCCTATGTGGCGCGCGCCAAGCGCGAGGGTTTCCGCTCGCGCGCGGCGTATAAGCTCGCCGAAATCGACGATAAATATAAAGTGCTGAAACCCGGCGGGCGGGTCGTCGATCTCGGCGCCGCGCCGGGCGGCTGGAGCGAACTCGCCGCGCGGCGCGGCGGCGTCAGGGAGGGAAGCAAGGGACGCGTCGTCGCGCTCGATATTCTCGATATGAAGCCGATCCGGGGGTGGAATTCCTACATCTCGATTTTCTCGATGCGTCAGCGCCGGAGCGACTAAGGCGCTGCTTGGCGGCAAGGCAGACGTGGTGCTTTCCGACATGGCAACGAATGCGACCGGCCATCGCCAGACCGATCACCTGCGCATCATAGCGCTCGCCGAGGCCGCGGCGCTGTTCGCGCGCGAAGTGCTCGCCGAAGGCGGCACGTTTCTCTGCAAGGTATTGCAAGGCGGCACGGAGGCTGCGCTATTGGCCGAGCTCAAGCGTGACTTCACCAGCGTCAAGCACGTCAAGCCGCCGGCGAGCCGGTCCGATTCGGCGGAGCTTTATTTGTTGGCGCGGGGGTTTCGCGGCTAAGCGAGATTACTTAGCGGACTTTGCTCGGCACTTCCGCGTCAACGACATTCCGTCCCGACAACTCGGCCCCCGCATCCGGCGGCAGTCGCATGAAGATCAAGGCGGCGCTGGCCGCCAGTAACGCGACAAAGAGGAAGGCCGGCGGAAAGTCATTGACGCCCATTGTCGCGGAATGTCTCAGCCGCAACGTCATTTCCACCACCAGCGCGCCGACGGCGACGCCGGTCGATAATGACAATTGCTGCGCGACGGCCACCATCGCAGTGGCGCGGCTCATGCGCGGCGGATCGATTTCGGCATAGGCAAGGGTGTTGATGCTGGTGAATTGCAGCGAGCGGAAGAAGCCGCCCGACAACAGAATCGCGATCATGGCCGCGTAGGGCATGCCGTGGACGAAAGTGGCGCAGGCGGCGAGAAAGGCGCTTGAGATCAGCGCGTTGTAGAGCAGCACATTGCGATAGCCGAAGCGGTTGAGCACGCTGGCGACCGCCGCCTTCATGAACATCGAGCCGAGCGCAGTGGTAAAGGTGATAAGGCCGGACTGGAACGGCGTCAGATCGAACCCGACTTGCAACAACAGCGGCAGCAGAAACGGCAGCGCGCCGATACCGAGACGGAACAAAAAACCGCCGAACACGCTGGCGCGAAAGGCCGGCAGCTTCAGCAAAGTGAGATCGAGGATCGGCGCCGGCGTGTGCTTGGCGTGGATGATGTAGGCCATCGACGACACCGCCCCGATGCAAAGCAAGCCCGCGACGATGCCGGTCGGCAGGAAATCGAGGCCCATCGCCGAAAGTCCGAAAGCGAGGCCGGCAATGCCCAAGCCGGACAAAACGAAGCCGACAAAATCGAATGGATCGTGCCGTTCGACTTGGACATTGGCGATAAAGCGCGTCGCCAAGGCAATGCCGACGAGCCCGATCGGCACGTTGATCAAGAAAATCCAATGCCACGAAGCGTAGGTCGTGATGAAGCCGCCGAGCGGCGGGCCGCAGATCGGGCCGATCAGCGCCGGCATGGTGACGAGCGACATGGCGTGGACGAGCATTCGCTTATCGATGCTGCGCACCATGATGAGGCGCCCAACCGGCGTCATCATTGCACCACCGACGCCTTGGACGATGCGGGCGGCCACGAATTGTACGAGCGAGTGCGAGGCGGCGCAGCCGATCGAGCCCATGACGAAAATGCCGATGGCGGTGCGAAACACGTTGCGCGCGCCGAACCGGTCGGCGATCCAGCCGCTCGCCGGGATGAATATGGCAAGCGACAGCAAATAGGACGTGACCGCGAGCTTCAATGCCAGCGGATTGGTGCCAAGTGCGCGGGCAATCGCCGGCAGCGAAGTCGCAATCACCGTCGAGTCCATGTTCTCCATGAACAGGGCGGTGGCGACGATCAAGGGAACGATGCGATCGTAGGGAAGCGGTTCTTTCATCGGCTATCGGTTCGCGGCGTGCCCGGCTCGCGGCGCGCACGTCGATATCATGCCAACCGTTTAGCCGCTTCCTCGACCAAACTCACGTCGGAGTATGTCTTTACGTCGATATCTTCCTTGAGGAAGCCGATCTGCTTCTGGAGCTGCAGGTTGCTCTGCAGCGCGCTCAGGTCCGGCATGCCGTTGGGGTCGCGATATTGATCTTTGCCGGTGAAGGCCCATTCCATGCGCGCCGGCGGCGCTTTGTTGAGACCGGCGACGATTGCGACCGCTTCTTGGTGATTTGTCGGATCGCTGTACCAACAAATCGCGCGGATCGTATCCTCGAGGAAATCGACCAGCGCCGCGCGGTTCTGCTGGATGAAAGGCGTGCGCGCGGTCCACATCGTCAATTGGGTGACGCCGAACGCGTCTTTCTGCGTAAACAGGCTGTGCGCGATCGACAAAAGATTTGGATCCAGTGAGAACGGGGGCACCGCGCTGATGAGGTCGGCCTTCTTCTCGGTCAGCATCGCACGCATGGCGGGAAAGGGCGCCTCGACAATGGTGTAGTCCCGGTTCGGCTCAAGCCCGCTGCGGCGCAGCACTGCAGGCATGGCGATATCGACGGCGCTGCCGATGACATTGGTGGCGAGCACCTTGCCTTTGAGGTCGGCCACGGTTTTGACCGGGCCATCGTTGAGCACCATGAATTGATTGGTGCCGTGGCCCGGCACGCCGTCTTCGATCTCATCGCAGATGACGCGCAGATCGTCCATGTGCGCGTTCTGGATGGCGAGGCCGAATGAGGAGAAGGCGAGCGGTCCGATATCGAGTTCGCCGGCGGCGAGCGCGGTGATGACCGGCGGGGTGCCTTCGAAGCGGGTGGCCTCGGCGACGTAGGATTGGCCGAAATGCTTGAGGATGTCTTTTTTCGCCAGCACCAGGGGTGCGAGCGAGGCTGGCACGACCACCCAGCCGACGCGTATTTTCACCGGTTGCGCCTGCGCGACCCCGGGGACACCCGTGGCGGCAACAGCCGCGCCGGCGGCGATGCCGCCCAGGCTGAATTGACGCCGATTTATGCACCGTTTCACAGCGAGTTCTCCAGCTTTCCGCCCCTAGTGGTCCGATTCTAACATTCGCATCCCAGTTCGCAGGCTCTTATGCGAATGTTAGAATCAAAGGACCACTAGCAAATATCAGTTCTAGTGGAGCTTTTGGATTTGACATTCGCTTCACGAGTTCGTGGCTGGGTGGGTAGCGAATGTCAAATCCGCTCCACTGGGGGCCTATCAATTTCGATCAAGGCATGCTATCGACCGCCGCCAACCCAAAAGCGGGCCATCGAGCCGGGCGAGGGATCAAGTTCCGCTCGTCCGCGAGGTATTCACCCCGATGCGCTGGCCTGTGATATCGGGCCATGCGGAGTTGGCAATGGCAGCGACTTCAAGAGACCTACTGCGCGAAGCATACACCTTCGATGACGTGCTGTTGAAGCCGGGGCTGTCCGACGTTTTGCCGTCGGACGTCGATATCCGCTCGCGCATCACGCCCAATATTCTGCTCAATATCCCGATCGTCGCCTCGGCCATGGATACGGTGACCGAGGTGAATATGGCAATCGCCATGGCGCAGGCCGGCGGCATCGGCGTCATTCACCGCAACCTCGAACCTGACATCCAAGCCGCGCAAGTGCGCCAGGTGAAGAAATTCGAATCGGGCATGGTGGTGAATCCCGTCACCATCCATCCCGGAGCGACGCTGGCGGATGCCTTGGCGCTGATGCAGGAGCATCACATTTCCGGCATCCCGGTGGTCGAGGGCGGCGGCAACGGCCAAAGGGGCAATCTTCCCGGCAAGCTCGTCGGCATCCTCACCAATCGTGACGTGCGCTTTGCCACCGACAAGCGGCAAAAGGTTTCCGAGCTGATGACCAAGGATCGGCTGGTCACGGTGCGCGAAAGCGTGGACCAGGACGAGGCCAAACGGCTATTGCATCAGCATCGCATCGAGAAGCTCCTGGTCGTCGACAGCGATTACCGCTGCGTCGGCCTCATTACCGTGAAGGATATCGAGAAGGCGGTCGCCAATCCCAACGCCTGCAAGGACGAGCAGGGCCGGCTCCGCGTTGCGGCAGCCACGTCGGTGGGTGAAGCGGGCTATGCCCGCAGCGAGAGCCTCATCGAAGCCGGCGTCGATATCGTCGTGGTCGATACCGCGCACGGCCATTCGCGGCGCGTGCTCGACACCGTGACCCGCATCAAGCGCATGTCGAACGCGGTGCAAGTGATCGCGGGAAACATCGCCACCGCCGAGGGCGCCAAGGCCCTGATCGACGCCGGGGCCGATTCGATCAAAGTCGGCATCGGGCCGGGCTCGATCTGCACCACGCGCATCGTCGCCGGCGTCGGCGTGCCGCAGCTCACCGCGATCATGGACGCGGTCGAAGTGGCAAGAGCGGCGAACACGCCGGTGATCGCCGACGGCGGCATCAAATATTCCGGCGACCTTGCCAAGGCGCTCGCCGCCGGCGCCGACTGCGCCATGATCGGCTCGTTGCTCGCCGGCACAGACGAGACGCCGGGCGAGGTGTTTCTCTATCAGGGCCGCTCCTACAAGACCTACCGCGGCATGGGCTCGGTCGGCGCCATGGCGCGCGGTTCGGCCGATCGATATTTCCAGCAGGAGATCAAAGATACGCTCAAGCTCGTGCCCGAAGGCATCGAGGGGCAGGTGGGCTATAAAGGGCCGGTTGCCAATGTGGTGCACCAGCTCGTCGGCGGATTGCGCGCGGCGATGGGCTATGTCGGCGCCAAAGATCTCGCCGAGTTCCACCACAAGGCCGAGTTCCTCCGTATCTCCGGCGCCGGATTGCGCGAAAGCCACGTGCACGATGTCACCATCACGCGCGAGAGCCCGAATTATCCAAGCCGGGGATAAATGATAAGCGCGGCCGATCCGTTCGCGAAAATACGCGCCGCGACCAACACGCATCGCGAACGGCACGGCTGCGGCGCCTATCCTTATGACAACGGTCCGCTGTTGGCGGCTTTGGCGGGCGCCGCCAATGCGCGCCGCATATTGGAATTGGGCACGGCGCTCGGTTACACGGCGTTGTCTTTCGCCTCAGGCGCGCCGGATGCGACTGTCGACACCATCGAGCGCGATCCGGAGCACGTGCAGCTCGCCCGCGACAATATCGCGGCTGCCGGAATGGATCATCGCATCACCGTGCACGAAGGGGATTTCGCCGCGGTATTGTCGACGCTTGATCCCGGCTATGACGTTGCGTTCTTCGACGGCGGTGCGCCGGCACCTGGACTACATAAAACGCTACGGACGCTGCTGCGCACCGGCGGCACGCTGATCACTGCCAATCTCAACCATGGCGGCACCGCCGATAGCGTGCGCAAGACGCTGTTCGACGGCAAATCGTGGCGCAGCGCGCTGGTCGACGAAGATGGCGAGACCGCGATCAGCGTCAAGCGTTAGTGCGGAGAAACATTGAGCCGGGTGACGCAATGACCACGCAAGCAATTTTGTTACCGCTGTTTGTCGAAGTGATCCTCACCTTCGTGCTGTGGGCCGGCATGGCGGCGCTGCGCACGCGAGATTTCAACACCGGCGTCGTGCGGCCCGAGGCGATCGCGTTGCGCGAACCGAACTGGTCGAAACGCACGCTGCAATTCGCGTATGCGTTTTCGAACCAATTCGAGATTCCGGTCCTGTTCTATGTACTGACGATCCTGGCTTACCTGACGCATCAGGCCGGCTTCGCTTTCGTCATCCTGGCCTGGATATTTGTCATCTTCCGTATCCTCCATGCCTATGTGCATGTCACCAGCAACATCGTCCGGTTGCGGGGCACGCTATACGGCGTTGCCGTCGTGGCATTGGCGATCAATTGGGTGATCTACATCGTCGAGGTGCTGACGGTGCCGGCGCCCATCTAGAGGACATCACCATGCCATTCGACTATTGCCATCCGACTGCTCCGCACAAGAAGCTCAGACTGCCGGAATGGTATGTTTCAAGCCTGATGATGGACCGCGCGCTCGACGCGATCTGCCGGCGTGTGAAGAAATCTGGACCGCAAGCACGATATTCCCTATCTCGCCGGCTACAGCCTCGACGGCAAGACGATCTATATCGATCGCCACATGCCGCCGCTGTTCAAATTCCGCGGTCGCACCATCAATACCGACCGCTTCCTCATTCTGCATGAGGAGGTCGAGAAGACGCTGATCGATCAGCTCGGGCTGCATTATCTGCACGCGCATCAGATTGCGACCCGCGCCGAGGAGGCTGCCGTGCGGGCCGCCGGCATCGAATGGCGCGCCTACGACCGCTTAATGCAGAAAAACGTCAAAAGCATCGGCGACGAGCGACTCAAGAAGGTGCCGAAGGATCTCGATCTTAAGCCGTATCGCGACGAGCATGACGACGATCTGCTGCGGCGCATGTTGGCGAGCGTGCGCGCCGGCAAGGCGCCGAAGGGCATTCACGTGAAAGACTTGGCGGAGGCGATCCAGGAATTGCGCAAGCGCGTGCGCGGCCACGATACGCCGGGCGGGCACCGCAGCGCCGCCATCAAGCGCAAGATGAAATAGCCGGCCGTTCGAGCCAGCGTCAGTCCCATGACACCACCGGCCCGACTTTCCGCCGCGATCGAAGTGTTTGCCGACATCGAGACGCGGCGGCGCCCCGCGGGCGACGCGCTCAAGGATTGGGGCCTGTCGCATCGCTTCGCCGGCTCCGGCGATCGCGCCGCCATTGCCGGCCTGGTTTACGACGCGCTGCGCCGGAAATCTTCGGCCGCATGGCTCATGGGCGCCGCAAGTCCACGGGCGGTGCTGATCGGTATGCTGCGTCGTGAACGCGGCCTCGATGCAGCGGCGATCGAGGCGCTGTGCAGTGGCGCGCGCTATGCGCCCGAACCTTTGACGGAGGTGGAAAAAGCGGCGCTTGTCGGGGGAACTCTGGATGGCGCGCCCGCAAATATCGCCGGCGATTATCCGGAATGGCTCGATCCGCACTTGGCGCGCGTGTTCGGCGACGAGCGCGATGCCGAAGGCGCCGCCTTGGCCAGTCGCGCGCCGCTCGATTTGCGCGTCAATATGCTCACCACGACGCGCCAGGACGTGCTGCCGAAGCTCGCCCATCTCGGCGCCGAAGCGACACGCTGGTCGCCGGTCGGACTTCGCATCCGGCTCGGCGCCGATGCCAAAAGCCCGGCGATCCATGCCGAGCCGCTGTTTCTTAAGGGCCATATCGAAATTCAGGACGAGGGCTCGCAACTCGCCGCTTTGTTGGCCGGCGCCAAGCCTGGCGAGCAGATCGTCGACCTTTGCGCCGGCGCCGGCGGCAAGACGCTGGCGCTTGCTGCCGCTACGGAAAACCGCGGCCAGATTTATGCGACCGATACCGATAAGCGGCGGCTCGTGGCGATCCATGAGCGCCTCGCCCGTTCCGCCGCGCGAAACGTCCAGGTCCGTACGCCTAAGAGCGTGGGCGACGTGCTCGCCGATCTCGATGGCCGCGCCGATCTGGTGCTGATCGACGCACCCTGTACCGGCACCGGCACGTGGCGGCGCAATCCCGATGCCAAGTGGCGCATTCGCCCCGGTGCGCTCAACGAGCGTATCAAGCAGCAGGAGGCAGCGCTTGAGCGCGCCGCCGCACTGGTCAAGCTAGGCGGCCGCATCGCTTACATCACCTGCTCGGTGCTGGCGGAGGAAAACGGCGACCGGGTCCGGGCCTTTACTGGCCGCCATGGCGATTTTTCCGTGGAAAAGCCCGCAAGCGTCATCAACGTCCTTGGCGAGCGCGCCTATCTTTTTGCCCGCGCTGTGCTTATGTCCGACGAAGGTCTGCTGATGACGCCGCGCCGAACCGATACCGACGGCTTTTTTGTCAGCCTGCTGCGGCGCGCTTCATGACATCTGCTGTCAAATCTCGACAGGCCGAGACGGTTGCCATAAAACCCCCCATGGAATCCCACGACAAGATTCTCATCGTCGATTTCGGCTCGCAGGTGACCCAGCTCATCGCCCGGCGGGTGCGCGAAGAGAAGGTCTATTGCGAGGTCGTGCCGTTCCAGAAAGCTGAAGGCGCGTTTGCCGCGATGCGGCCGAAAGGCGTCATCCTGTCCGGCGGCCCGGCTTCCGTGCTCGACAAAGACGCACCGCTCGCGCCGAAGGCGATCTACGAAGCCGGCGTGCCGGTGCTCGGCATTTGCTACGGCGAACAGGCCATGGCGGCCCAGCTCGGCGGCAAGGTCGAGGGTGGCCATCATCGCGAATTCGGTCGCGCCGAAATACAGATTACGCAGCCTACGGCGCTGTTCGACGGCGTGTGGGAGGTTGGGCAGAAATATCCGGTGTGGATGAGCCACGGCGACCGCGTCACCGTGCTGCCAGAAGGCTTCAAGGTCGTCGGCACCTCGGCCAATGCGCCGATCGCCATGATCGCCGACGATGCGCGAAAATTCTACGCCACGCAGTTCCATCTCGAAGTCGTGCACACCCCGCACGGCGCCGCCATCCTGCGCAACTTCGTGCGCAAAATCGCCGGCTGCACCGGCGACTGGACGATGCGCGCGTTCAAGCTGGAAGCGATCGACAAAATCCGCAAGCAGGTCGGCAACGGCAAGGTGATCTGCGGCCTGTCCGGCGGCGTCGATTCCGCGGTCGCCGCCGTGCTTATTCACGAGGCGATCGGCGATCAGCTCACCTGCGTCTTCGTCGATCACGGGCTCCTTCGCCTCGGTGAAGCGGAAAGGGTGGTGGCGCTGTTCCGCGGCCACTACAACATTCCGCTCGTTCACGTCGACGCCGCCGGCACGTTCCTCAAGGCGCTCGAAGGCGTCGACGATCCGGAGCAAAAGCGCAAAATCATCGGCAAATTGTTCATCGACGTGTTCGAGGCCGAGGCGAAGAAGATCGGTGGCGCCGAGTTCCTTGCCCAGGGCACGCTCTATCCCGACGTGATCGAAAGCGTGTCGTTCACCGGCGGGCCGTCGGTGACCATCAAATCGCACCACAATGTCGGCGGCTTGCCCGCGCGCATGAACATGAAGCTGGTCGAGCCGCTGCGCGAACTGTTCAAGGACGAAGTCCGCGCGCTCGGCCGCGAACTTGATCTGCCGGACGCGTTCGTCGGTCGCCATCCGTTTCCCGGTCCCGGTCTTGCCATCCGCTGCCCCGGCGCGATCACCCGCGATAAACTCGACATATTGCGGCTCGCCGACGATGTCTTCATCGAGGAAATCCGCCGCGCCGGCCTCTACGACGACATCTGGCAAGCCTTCGCGGTGCTGTTGCCGGTGCGCACCGTCGGCGTTATGGGCGACTTCCGCACTTACGATTATGTCGTCGGGCTTCGCGCAGTGACCTCGACCGACGGTATGACCGCGGATTTCTATCCGTTCGACATGGCGTTCATCGGCGCTGTCGCCACCCGCATCATCAATGAGGTCAAAGGCGTCAATCGCGTGGTCTACGACGTGACGAGTAAGCCGCCGGGGACGATCGAGTGGGAGTGAGGGAAGGCGGGTACACGGCCGCCGACGGCGACTGCGCTAGAGGCGACGGCGCTGCGCCCGAACCCGGCGAACAATGGGCTTTCGACAATGGGAAGGCGCAGCGGCTGGGTTTGGGTCAGGGTCAAGGTATTGCCTGCGGCTGAGAAGTTGGCAATCGCCGCGCGGTGCGAACAGTTTATCGGCGAGATCCTAAAGCCGAGATTCCTCCCCGAGATCCACCCGACCAAATTCAACTATCCTGTCGATATTCTCGGCAAGTGGCGGGGAGACAAGTACAGTTTTATCGTACGCTTTCGCTCGGGGTTCAACCAAAATGCCGGCGAGGAATTCGATTCGGCATTCGCCCGCCTCGATCATATGCAAGAATGCCTTACAGAAACGCGTTTCGACGTGATGTGGCACCGACATACCGGGCAGTGGTGGCGTTTGCATTCGTCCGTGACGCTTGAAGACGCTTTGCGCCTGATCGAGACCGAGCCGGCGCTGCGGCCGCCGACATGAAAGCCAAAGACCGTCCCCGCTTCCATCTTGATACTTTGCGCAAACGCGCCGGCGAGAAAGTGTTCGGGCGCGGCGAAGCTTATTATCGTGACGGGCAGGTTGTCCTATTCCACGTCGGGCCGGTCCGCGTCGTAGCGCAGGTCGCCGGCACGGACGATTACCGCACCGAGCTGACTGGGCGCGACAAAAAGTTCGGCGGGGAATGCTCCTGCCCAGCCTTCGAGGATTGGGGCTTCTGCAAGCATATGGTCGCGACGGCCTTGGCGGCCAACGCGGCCGGGCCCGATGCCGAGACGACGGGCGCCGGCACGCTTGCGCGCATTCGCGATCATCTGAGACGAAAAGGTATCGATGCGCTCATCGAGATGATGGTGGAAATGGCCGAGCGGGATTTGAGCTTGTTCCACAAACTGGATATCGCATCCGCCGCGGCCGGCGCCGATGATAAGACGCTTGAAGCGCGCTTGCGCAAGGCGATCGATCGCGCGATGCGGATTCCGGATTTCATCGAGTATCGCGAAGCGGCCGGCTGGGCAGCCGAGGTCGATGCGGTGCTCGATGCGATCGCCGGCCTCGCAACGACCGGTCGCGCCGATCTCGCGTTGAAGCTCGCGGAGCTGGCGATCGATCGTATCGGGAAAGCCATCCCGCACATCGATGATTCCGACGGCCATTGCGGCGCTCTGCTTGATCGCGCGCGCGACATTCATCTCGGCGCCGCTCGTACCGCGCGCCCTGACCCGCTCGCGCTCGCCGGCAACCTGTTCGAGCGCGAAATGGCCGATGAATATGATACGTTCCATGCCGCCGCGCCGCTTTATGCGGACGTGCTCGGCGAGGACGGGCTCGGCGAATATCGGCGGCTCGCTACCGCGGCTTGGGAAAAGTTGCCTCCGCGCCGGGCCGGCCGCGCGCACGACAAATTCGCGGACGATTATGGCCGGCTCGCCGACATTCTCGATTATTTTGCCGAACGCGCCAGCGATGTGGAGACACGCATAGCGCTCCGCGCTAAGGATTTGTCGTCGCCGTGGCAGTACTTGCAGCTGGCCGAGTTCTGCCGTGAGCAGGGCCGCGAGGAAGAAGCCCTCCGCCGCGCCGAGGAAGGGCTGTGGATGTTTGAGGACGATCCTCTGGACGAGCGGCTTCTGTTTCTTGTAGTCGATCTCCTGACAAAAGCGGGCCGAAAGAACGACGCGGAGGAATGTCTCTGGCGGGCATTTGAGAAGGCGCCCAGCTTTGAACTGTACGCGCGTCTGCGCAAGGCTGGCGGACAAGCTGCACGCGAGCGGGCGATCAGGTTCTTGCAAGGCTGGATCGTCAAGGAAAAACGCTCGCAATGGCATTACCCGGCCGATCTTCTCGTCCGCATCCTGACACATGAGAAAATGTATGATGCTGCCTGGACGACGGTCCGGGAGTACCAAGCGTCGAGAGGCGCCAAAGAGGCCCTTGCTGGTGCGAGCGAAGCGTCGCATCCACGCGAGGCGCTGGAGACCTATGCTGCTCGGGTCGAGGAGTTGGCAAGAGGTGGCGGCAACCAAGCCTATGCGGAAGCGGTGAAGCTGATTGCCCGCATGGCCAAGCTGTGCAGCCCGAAGGAGCATACGGTCTATATGCTTGAGCTGAAGGCGCGCCACGGCCGAAAGCGCAACTTTATGAAGCTGCTGGCCTGATCCCGTCGGCCGCGCCAGATCGGGAGTGACGACGCGAAGCGATGGGACGATGTGAAATTTCTTTTGACGCGCCTTCGAGCTGACGTTCAGTTTGTAAAGTAACGGAAGCCCCGGGGACGATCGAGTGGGAGTGAGGAAACTGATCTCTGCGAATAGTTGCTTCATTGGAGTCGGATTTAACATCGCTGTCTCGCCACGCGGAAAATGACGAGAAGTAAGCCAACGGAATTGATATTTGCGGAAATCAAAGAATGAGCGAGTGAACCTTCATGCCCATCACCATCTACGGCATCAAAAACTGCGACACCATGAAAAAGGCGCGCGCCTGGCTCGACGAGCACGACGTCGGCTACGCGTTTCACGATTACAAGACCGCCGGCATCGGACGCGAGCAATTGGAGCGCTGGGAAAAGAAAGTCGGCTGGGAGACCTTGCTCAATCGCGCCGGCACGACATTCCGCAAGTTGCCGGACAAGGACAAAGCGAACCTCAACGCGAAAAAGGCGATGACGCTGATGCTTAAGCAACCGTCGATGATCAAGCGTCCGGTGCTCGATCTTGGCGGCGGCAAATTGCTGGTCGGATTTGCGCCGGAGCTTTATGCCAAATCGGTGAGCACGCGCGCGTAACGATTAATTTGCGTGCAATCTCTATTTTGCGGCGCCACCACAAAGTTCCATCGCCATAATCGCGGCAGAAATCCGGCGCGCGGAACTTTCATATTTCAAGATTGTTAAGAGCAAGCCGGTAGCCACGTTGCCGCCACCAATCGACCATGCTTTGCCCGACAAGATACGGCTCTCTCTCGCACGGGCGACGGGGCAAAAAGTTGGGCTCGATCGTCGGGGACTTAAATCTTAGGACGAGAACTTGGCTTTTGAGACAAGAAACTGGGTGCGAGTGTCTGCGAGGCTGGAGGTTGAAATGAAATTACGTGCGTTCGTCGGTGGCATCGCGGTGGCCGCTGGCACTGTTGCTTGCGTGTGTTCTGCGAAAGCCGCCGATCTGCCGATACGGCCGGCGCCGGCGCCTGTGGCGCCGGTCGTCTATGCGCCGCCGGTCTATAACTGGAGCGGATTTTATGTCGGCGGTCACGTCGGCGGCGGCTTCGAAAATTCGAAGTGGAGCGATCCGTTTAACAGTGCCGTTAACGACACGTTCAACGGCGGCGGTTTTCTCGGGGGCGCCCAGATTGGCGCCAACGCGCAGTTCAACTGGCTCGTGGTCGGACTCGAGGGCGATTTCAGCTGGACCAGTCTCATCAAGGGCAGCGGCACCAATTCGCTGGGTGACGCGATTACCACCAGTCCGCAATGGACCTCGACCGTGACCGGACGTATCGGCGCAGCGTTCGATCGTCTGCTTGTCTACGGCAAAGGCGGCGTTGCCTTCGCGGATGACAAGAGCACCTTCACGCCGGTCGGCGGACCCACCTATACCGACACCTTGACGCGCACCGGCTGGACTGCCGGCGCCGGACTCGAATATGCACTCAGTGAAAACTGGACCGCCCGCGTCGAATACGATTACCTCGGCTTCGGCTCAAAACAGCTGAACTTTACTCCCTCCGTGACGTCGAACGCCGACCTCAATGTTCAAGAAGTGAAAGCCGGGTTCGATTACAAATTTGGCCCGTAGCCAGAAAGCGAAGCCGTGGCGGGCCATCCGGCCCTCCATTCTCGCTCACTGGATTTTGATCTTGGCCGCCTGGATGACCGGCGTCCAGCGCGCGATGTCGGTCTCGATGCGGGCGCGGAATTCGGCCGGCGTATCCGGGATCGGCTCCATCAATTGCGCCTCGAGCTTTTCGCGGGTCGCGCTCGAATCGATCGCTTCGGTGACGAGGCTTCGGATGCGCTCGACCATGGCGCCGGGAATTCCGGCCGGCGCGATGAGCCCCATCCAGGCGTCGGCTTCGACATCGATGCCGGCTTCCCTCAGGGTCCGAATCTTGGGCAGCAGCGCGGAGCGTTCGGCGGTCGTCACCGCGAGGATTTTGACCTGGCCGGAGCTAAGCTGCGGCACGACGGAAATCGCCGGCAGGCACACCATCTGCACGTCATTGCGAATGAGCGCCGTCATTGCCTGCGGCGACGACGCATAGGGGACATGCACGAGTTGCGCTCCGCTTTTGAGCGCGATGGCTTCCATGGCGAGCTGCGACAGCGAGCCGGTGCCGATCGAACCGAAGGCGTATTTGCCGGGATTGCGCCTGATCAGATCGACCAGTTGCTGTGTCGTATCGACGCCGAGGCCGGCATTGACGGCAAGCACGCTTGGTTGGGTCACCAGCATGGTGATCAGCGCGAGATCCTTTTTCGGGTCGTAGGGCAGGTTGGCAAAGAGCACCGTGTTGATGGCGAGCGGGCCGCCGATGCTCACGCCGATGGTCGAGCCGTCCGGCGCGGCCTTGGCGACCGCATCGGTACCGGTATTGCCGCTGGCGCCCGGTTTATTCTCGACAACGAAAGTCTGCTGGGTCTTGTCGCGCAGATAATCGGCGATCAGTCGCGCCACGACATCAGGCGTCGCTCCGGCTCCGAACGGCACGACGATCTTGACCGGTTTGGCCGGCCAGTCCTGCGCGGCCGCGGGAAGCGTGCAAAGCAGGACGGCCAAGACCGCCGGGACCGCGTACTTCATTTGATTTCCCTTGCATTTCCCAGTTTCGGCGCAAGACGTATCATGCTCGCGAGCGAAGTCGAAGCGGACAGCCGCAAGCCGCTGTGGAGGTGAGATCGTGCGCACCACGACGCAACTAAGGGCACTGTTGACTTCCGGCCGTATTACGGTCGCGCCGGGCGCTTTCGATGGGCTATCGGCGCGGCTGGTCGAGCAGGCCGGATTTCCGGCCATTTACGCGAGCGGCGGCGCCATCGCGCGCTCGAACGGAGTGCCGGACCTCGGATTATTGTCCATGAACACGATCGTCGATCGGCTCGCTTCGATGGTGGATGTCGTTTCCGCACCGATCATCGCCGATGCGGATACCGGCTATGGCAACGCGCTCAATGCGCAGGCCGCCGCGCGCGCCTTCGAGCGCGCCGGGGTCGCCGCGTTTCATCTCGAAGACCAGACCTTTCCCAAGAAGTGCGGCCATTATGACGACAAGAGCCTCGTTGCGGTGGCTGAAATGGTGCAGAAGCTCAAAGCCGTGCGCGATGCGCTGCACGATCCGGATTTTATTCTGATCGCGCGGACGGACGGCATCGCCGTCGAAGGATTCTCTGCAGCGATCGATCGCGCGTCGGCCTATTTGGCGGCGGGCGCCGACGTGATCTTCGTCGAAGCGCCGACTTCGGAATCCGAAATCGCCGAAGTCGCAAGGCGTCTGCCGGGTTGGAAACTCATCAATATGTTCGAGGGCGGCAAGACGCCGCTCCTTCCCGTGCCACGATTGCAAGAATTGGGCTATCACCTCGTCATCATCCCGAGCGATACCCAACGCGCCGCCATCAAGGCCATGCAGCGCGTACTTACGGCCATCGCGAAAGACGGTAGCGCCGCCTTAGTGCGCGGCGACATGGTCACCTTCAAGGAGCGCGAAGCCCTCGTCGGCACTGCGGCCTATCTCGACCGTGGCAGGCAATACGCCTCGTGAGCGGACGTTGCCTCATTGACAATAAAAGCGCCGTCGCCATGATCGCCGCCCTGACTTTAACGGGCGAGGAGCCTCTCTTGGGACTCGCGGAAGAAATCCTCGGTCTTGTTATCTTTCTCGGCGCGCATGTCTTCGTGACGATGCGCGACCGGCGCGCCGCGCTGATCGCCCGGCTTGGCGAATGGCCGTACCGCGGCCTGTTCTCGGTCGTCGCGATCGTCGGCATCTTGCTTATTGCCTATGGATTTGCGGACTATCGCGCGGCCGGCATGATTTTCATATGGCATCCGCCGGCTTGGATGCGCCACATCGTGGTTGTGCTGATGTGGCCCGCGAGCATCATGGTGGCCGCCGCCTACATCCCCGGCAACATCAAGCGCGTGCTTAAGCATCCGATGCTGGTCGGCGTGAAAACCTGGGCGTTCGCGCATCTGTGCGCCAATGGCGATCTCGGTGGAATAATTCTCTTCGGCGCGGTGCTGGCCTGGGCGGTCTATGACCGCATCACGCTGAAACATCGCGCCGATCCGGGCGCGCCGCCGATTCCCGTGGGTGGCGCCAAAAACGATATCATCGCCATCGTCGTCGGCACGATGATCTATCTGGCGCTCGGCTTCGTATTTCACCCGATCGTCATCGGCGTGCCGGCGTTCGGAACTCCGGCGCTGGGATATTAGCGATGTCGATGCAAAACGAGATTCGGCGGCTGACCGCGCCCGATATCCGCGCCCGCAAGGGCGGCGAACCGATCGTCTGCCTGACCTCCTATCACGCGCATACCGCGCGGCTGGTCGACGCCTATTGCAACGTCATCCTGGTCGGCGACTCGCTCGGCATGGTGATGCACGGTCTCGAAACGACCGTGCCGGTCACGCTCGAGATGATGATCCTGCAAGGCCATGCGGTGATGCGCGGCTCAAAACGTGCACTGGTGATCGTCGACATGCCGTTTGGCTCCTATGAGGCCTCGAAGGAGCAAGCCTTCGCTTCGGCGGCGCGCGTGATGAAGGAAACCGGCTGCGGAGCGATCAAGGTCGAAGGCGGCCGGCGCATGGCGGAGACCATCGCCTTCTTGGTCGAGCGCGGCGTGCCGGTCATGGGCCATGTCGGCCTGACGCCGCAGGCGATCAATACGATCGGGTCGTTTCGGGCGCAGGGACGGAACGAGGGCGACTGGGCGCCGATCGAGGCGGATGCGCGCGCGGTGACGGACGCGGGGGCGTTTGCCGTGGTCCTCGAAGCGATCGCCGAACCGCTGGGGCGCCGCATTACGGCGCAGATCCCGGTGCCGACGATCGGCATCGGCGCCAGCGTCGCCTGCGACGGCCAGATCCTGGTGCTGGAAGACATGCTCGGCCTGTCGCCACGGGTACCGAAATTCGTCAAGCGCTTCGGCGACCTCGGCCCCTCGATCGAGCAGGCGATTAAAAGATATGCGCAGGAAGTGCGGGCGCGCACCTTCCCAGGTCCGGATCACGTCTATGCCATGCGTAAGCCCGGCGTGGTGCCCTCCGTGACCAAGCTACCTGAGCGCGGCAAGGGCCCGTCACGGGCGTAATCCGTCCAATCATGCGGAATGGCCGCGGGCGCTGGGTCGCCTTTTGCCTTGCTCGCGCCACATCATTAAGCTAGTTGCGACAAGGCTTTGCGGGCATCGAGTGGCCGGATTTTTTGATTTTATGCTCGGTTCGAAGCACGGCCTCGCCATCAGGAAAGAGGCGAGGGCGGGTTCTCTCGAACCCGAATTTCTGCGCCGGTAGCAAGGCTAGGGCTAAAAGTTGGGACGGGTTGCGTGACCGACATATTCAATGAAGTCGACGAGGAAGTCCGGCGCGAGAAGCTCAAGAAGCTGTGGGAGCGCTACGGCAATTATCTCGTCGTGCTTTGCGTTCTCATCGTCGCTGGGGTAGGCGCCTGGCGCGGCTATCAGTGGTGGCAGGCCAAGCAGGCGGCGCAAGCCGGGGCCGCGTTCGAACAGGCCGTTGAACTGGCACAGTCGGGCAAGCATCAGGAGGCCGAGGCGGCTTTCGCCAAGCTCGCCTCCGACGGCACGGCCGGCTATCGCGTTCTGGCGCGGCTGCGCGAAGCCGCCGAACTCGCACCGACCGACCGCAATGCCGCCGTCAAGGCTTATGACCAGATCGCCGCCGATAAGGGTGCCGGACAGGTGATCCAGGATCTGGCGGCGGTGCGGGCGGGTTATCTGCTCGTCAACGTCGCGCCTTACCCCGACCTTTTAGCCCGGCTTGAGCCGTTGACGGCGGCCGACCGTACGTTCCGTCATACCGCGCGCGAGATTTTGGCGCTTTCCGCCTGGAAAGCCGGTAATGTGACCGCGGCGCGGAAGTGGACCGACATGATCATGGCCGATCCGCAAACGCCAACGGGTACGCGCAACCGCGCCGAGGTTTTGAGCGAGCTCCTCGCCGCGAATAACAAGGGCTGAGCGGATGCCGGTCCGGTACAATTCCCCGCTGTTTCGCACCGCTGCGGCGCTGGCGTTCTTGCTCGTACTGGCGGCCTGCACTCCGGGAGGCCAATTCGACCCTACCACGCTTTTCAATTCGGACGTTTTCGATAGTAAGACGAAGCTCAAGGGTCAGCGCGAACCGGTGTTTCCCAACGGGGTTCCCGGCACGACCACCGGCGTGCCGGCGGATTTGGTCAAGGGCTATCAGCCGCCGCCCGACCAGACGAACGCTGACGCCGACGCGGTGGGAGCCCCGCCTCCAGCCGCGGCGGCAAAGCCCGAAGCGAAGCCAAAACCGAAGCCAAAACCGAAAGTCGCCGTTGCACGGCCGCCGAAACAGAATGCGGCAACCGAAAAACCGCCGTCGTCGGCGCCGGCGCGGATCGACATTGGAGCGACAGGCACTCCTTCGCAACAGCCGTCACAAGCCGATTGGCCAAACTCACCGCCGCCTGCATCTCAGCAGGGCGGGCAAGTCGCCTGGCCGGCCCCGCCGCCGACCTCGCCGAGCCAGCAAGCGGCACAGCCGTCGCAATCGATCTGGCCGAATCCCCCGGCAACCGGCACGTCGACGCAATGACCTGCCGATTGATTTTTGCCGGACGCCCGGCGCGTCTGCCGCGCCGGCCCGCATAGAATGTTATAGAGCTATCCCTTTCGCAGCGCGTCATGTCATTTACCGCCGTCATCGTTGGCCGGCCGAACGTCGGCAAATCGACGCTGTTCAATCGTCTCGTCGGGCGACGGCTTGCACTGGTCGACGACCAACCGGGCGTGACGCGCGACCGACGCGAAGGCGACGCCAAACTCGGCGACCTTTCTTTCAAGGTGATCGACACTGCCGGCCTCGAAGATGCCGAGCGGGAAAGCCTCTCGGGGCGAATGCAGGTACAGACCGCGGCGGCAATAGCGCAGTCCGACGCGGTGCTGTTTCTCGTCGATGCGCGCGCCGGCCCGATGCCGGCCGATCGCGCCTTTGCCAATCTCGTCCGCAAATCGGGCAAGCCCGCAATTCTGGTTGCCAATAAAAGCGAGGGGCGCGCCGGCGCGGCGGGCGCGCTGGAAGCTTACGCGCTCGGCCTCGGCGACCCGGTTGCGATCAGCGCCGAGCACGGCGAGGGCTTGGCCGACCTCTACGATGCGCTACGGACCGCGCTGCCGGAGGCGACGGCGGAGCGCGAGGCCGAAGATTTTGCTGTCGCCGTGCCGGAGCAGCAACCGATTCGGATCGCCATCGTCGGGCGGCCCAATACCGGCAAATCGACGCTGATCAACCGCCTGCTCGGCGAGGAACGGCTTTTGACAGGGCCGGAGTCCGGCATCACACGCGATGCGATCGCCGTCGATCTCAATTGGCATGACCATCGTTTTCGCATTCACGATACGGCCGGGTTGCGCCGCCGCTCGCGGATCGAGGAGAAACTGGAAAAGCTTTCGGTGGCCGATGCGCTCAATGCCATCCGCTTTGCCGAAGTCGTCATCGTGCTCGTCGACGCGCAGACGCCGTTCGAGGAACAAGACGTGCGGATCGCCGATCTCGTCGAGCGGGAAGGGCGCGCCGCCGTCATCGCGGTCAACAAATGGGATATGATCGAGCCGGAAACCGGCGCGCTGCCGCGCTTGCGCAGCGCGGTCGATCGCATGCTGCCGCAGATCAAGGGCGTGCCGGTCGTCGTTCTGTCGGCAAAGAGCGGCCAGGGTCTGGATCAATTGATGGAAGCGGTCTTGAACGCGCACGCAGTGTGGAACCGCCGGGTGCCGACAGCGGCGCTCAACCAATTCATGGCCCAGGCGGTCGCGACGAATCCGCCGCCCGCGCTGCGCGGCCGCCGCTTGCGGCTCGATTACATCACCCAGCCGAAATCGCGGCCGCCGACATTTGTTCTGTTCGCCGCGCGCCCCCATGCGTTGCCCGAGACCTATCGGCGCTATCTGATCAATAATTTGCGCGAGGAATTTGCGCTGCCGGGCACGCCGATCCGGCTGACGCTGCGGGCCAAGGCCAATCCTTACGCGGGAAAGAAACGGCGGCGCTAATCACGCCGGTTGCAGGAATTCCAGAAGCTTGCCGGCGCGATAATCGTAGAGCTTGCCGGTCTCGGAGAAGCTCGGCAGGCACAGATCGATGATCTTTTCCGCCACTTGTTCCGGCGTCGGCAGCGTCATCGGATCTTCGCCGGGCATGACTTGCGCGCGCATCCGGGTGCGTGTCGGGCCGGGATTGAACAAATTGACGCGCACCGGTGTGGAGGCGGTTTCATCGGCATAGGTCCGCGCCAGCACATTGAGCGCGGCCTTGGACACCGAATAGGGCGCGCCATAGGCGCGGGCGCTGGTGGCGGCGCCCGAGGTGATGAATACGGCGCGGCCGGCAATGGAGCGCTTAAGCAAGGCATTCATGGCGCGGATCAGATGCCAATTGGCGGTGACGTTGACCGCCATCACTTCGTCCCACGTTTTTGGCTCGACATGATCGAGCGGCGAGCGCGGGCCGGCGATTGCGGCATTGCCGATGAGCACGTCGAGCCGCTGGTAGCGCTCGTTCAACGCCGCGGCGAGCCGGTAGAGGCCGGCGTAATCGCGCATATCGAGCGGCACCAGCGTCGCCGAACTGCCGGCGGCGCGTACTGCATCGTCGATCTCTTCGAGCGCTCCTTGCGTTCGCCCTATCGCGACGACGTGCGCGCCGGCTTGCGCCAGCAGCAGAGCGGTCGCATGGCCAATACCTCGGGTGGCGCCGGTGACGAGCGCGATCCGATCGGACAGTGGTTGCGGCATGCTTCAGCTCGCCTCGGCGAGCAGCGAGAGCTGGCGCGGCGTCGCTTCGTGGGCGGTGCGGTCGGTGAGGGGGGTCGGATATTCGCCGGTGAAGCAATGGTCGGTGAATTGCGGGCGCACCGGATCGCGGCCTTTTTCGCCCATGGCGCGATAGATGCCGTCGACCGAAAGGAAAGCGAGCGAATCCGCACCGATGAACTTCCGCATGCCTTCGAGGTCGTGCGTCGCCGCCAGGAGCTTGTCCTGCTCGGGGGTGTCGATGCCGTAATAATCGGGATGCGTGATCGGCGGCGAGGCGATGCGGAAATGGACTTCACGGGCGCCAGCGTCGCGCATCATCTGCACGATCTTCACCGACGTCGTGCCGCGCACGATCAAATCGTCGATCAGCACGATGCGCTTGCCGCTTACCACGGCGCGGTTGGCGCTGTGCTTGAGCCGCACGCCGAGTTGGCGGATGTGCTGGGTCGGTTCGATGAAGGTACGCCCGACATAGTGATTGCGAATGATGCCGAGCTCGTAGGGGATTTGCAATTCCTGCGCATAGCCGATCGCCGCCGGCACGCCGGAATCGGGAACCGGAATAACTACGTCGGCGGCGGCCGGCGCCTCGCGCGCGAGTTCCGCGCCGCAAGCCTTGCGCACGTCATAGATACTGCGGCCGCCGCTTACGGAATCCGGCCGCGCGAAATAGACGTATTCGAAAATACAGGGCCGCGGTTGCATCGCCGGAAACGGCTTGTGCGAATGCGCGCCGTCCTCGTCGAAGATGAGGACCTCGCCATTTTCCACGTCGCGCACGTAGTGCGCGCCGATGATGTCGAGCGCGCAGGTCTCAGAGGCCAAAATGGGGCAGCCGTCGAGCTTGCCCATTACCAGCGGCCGGATGCCCAGCGGGTCGCGCGCGCCGACGAGTTTCTTGTTGGTCAGCCCGACGAAGGCGTAGGAGCCTTCGAGCATGCGCAGGCCCTCGATGAAGCGGTCGACGAAGCGGTTGCGGTGCGAACGCGCCACCAGATGCAGGATCACCTCGGTGTCGGTGGTCGATTGCATCATGGCGCCTTCGCGCACCAGCTGGCGGCGCAGCGTCAGGCCGTTGGTGAGATTGCCGTTATGACCCACGGCAAAGCCGCCGGCATTGAGTTCGGCAAACAACGGCTGCACGTTGCGTAGGATGGTCTCGCCCGTGGTCGAATAGCGGACATGGCCGACCGCGGCGTTGCCAGGCAGGCGGTCGATCACCTCGCGCCGCGAAAAGGCGTCGCCGACCAGCCCGAGGCGGCGTTCGGAGTGGAAGCGCTTGCCGTCGAACGAGACGATGCCGGCGGCTTCCTGGCCGCGGTGCTGGAGCGCATGTAGGCCGAGCGCGGTGATCGCCGCAGCGTCGGGATGACCGAAGATTCCGAACACCCCGCATTCCTCGCGGAGCCGGTCCGCGTCGAGATCGAGGAGGTCGGGTTCGGTCATGATTTCTGGCCCTCCAACCGATAGAGCTCGCTGTGCTGCTGATCGGGCGCAGCATCCGGGGTGTCGGTGTCCGCCGGATGCGGCTTTTTCAGCTTATTTAAGATGGTGCTTTCGGGGTCTTCCGGCAACATCGAGATCAAAGAGTCCCCGGTTCTTTTGAGGACCACCAGCGATTTCGCATTTTTGATCCATTCAGGCTGGCTCCGCTCGGGTACCAGCCAATTAAAAAATACGAATGCCACCACCACGATAATCAGACCGCGTGCAAGCCCGAACAGAAAGCCGAGGGTACGATCGAGCGCGCCCACGCGACTGTCGAGTACCATATCGGAAATCCGGATGGTTAATACCGAGACAACCAGGAGAGTAATCAGGAATACGGAGCCGACAACTGCGACCGCGGCGACGATATCGCTGTTGAAGTACTCTTTGGCGTACGGCAGCAGCTTGGCATACGAATACAGCGTTGCCGCGGCGGCCAGGATCCAGGCGGCGATGGACAGCACTTCCCGCATAAAGCCGCGCACCATGGCGAGCAGCCCGGAAATCAGCATCACCACGATCAGTCCGACATCGAGCAGCGTAATCGGCATAAATGACCAGTCCGCCTGCCGGCGAGCGCTTCCGCCCGCTTCAGCCGGCTGTATAGCGGGGCTCCAGCACGCCGTCACCCATCTTCTTAGACGTTCAACAGAATCGGCCCCGAGGGTGAAGGAGGCGCGGATACTCGAAGCCAGAACCGGCTAAGTGATTGCTCAAAGAACGCAAGCTTGCCTCAGCTGTCCTGCCGCCCGACGCGCCGCAGCGGCGGCGTCCCGTCGCGGGCAATATCGGCGACGAGATTAGCGAGCGTGCCGATAGGAGACAGGGCGAAACCATCGGGGGCTTCGTTACGCGCGGCTTCCGGCACGACCGCCTTGGTGAATCCGAGCTTCTGCGCCTCTTTGAGCCGCGGCGCCGTCTGCGGCACCGGCCGCACGGCGCCGGACAGCGACACTTCGCCGAAATAAACGGCATCCATCGGTAGCGGCGCGCGCGCCAGCGAAGAGACCAACGCGGCGGCCGCGGCGAGGTCGGCCGCGGGTTCATGAATGCGCAAGCCCCCGGCCACGTTGAGATAGACGTCGTGACCGGACAGGCGAACGCCGCAATGCGCCTCGAGCACCGCCAGCACCATCGATAGCCGATTCGGGTCCCAGCCGACGACAGCGCGGCGCGGGGTACCGAGCGCGGTTGGGGCGACCAGCGCCTGAATCTCGACCAACAGCGGCCGGGTCCCCTCGATTCCTGCAAAGACGGCGGTGCCGGGGCTGCCGAGATCGCGCTCGGACAGGAATAGCTCGGACGGGTTTGCGACTTCGCGCAAACCCAGGCCGGTCATCTCGAACACGCCGATTTCGTCGGTCGGGCCGAACCGGTTCTTGATGGCGCGCAGGATGCGGAATTGCTGCGAGCCTTCACCCTCGAATGACAGGACGGCATCGACCATGTGTTCGACGACGCGGGGACCGGCGATTTGACCGTCCTTGGTGACGTGGCCGACCAATATCACGGCCGCGCCGGTGCGCTTGGCGAAGCGGATCAGTTCCGCGGCTGAACCGCGCACCTGGGTCACGGTGCCGGGTGCTGCCTCGAGAGCTTGTGTCCACATCGTCTGGATCGAATCGATGACGAGCAGCCGCGGCGTGTCGCCGTGCGACATCGTCGCCACGATGTCCTCGATCGAGGTCTCGGCTGCCACCTCGACCGCCGCTTCGGCAAGCCCGAGCCGCTCGGCGCGCAGCCGCACCTGCGCCACCGCCTCTTCGCCGGAAATATAAACGGCGCGGTGACGGCTGCGCGCGTATGCGGCCGCAACGTCGAGCAACAGCGTCGATTTGCCGATGCCGGGATCGCCGCCAAGGAGAAGCACCGAGCCGCGCACCAAGCCGCCGCCGGTCACGCGATCGAATTCCGCGATCCCCGAGGCGAGCCGTGGCGCGTCGTGCGTCTCGCCCTTTAGCGGTTCGACGGCGAACAGTCGTCCCTTGCGGGTGGAACGCCGCGCCTCGGCGCCTTCCTCGACCAGGGTATTCCACTCGCCGCAGGCTTCGCACTTGCCGGCCCAGCGGGCGAAGGCCGCACCGCAATTCTGGCAGACAAAGCTTCGCGCGCGCGCCGCCATCTCATGGGCCCCGGTAGACGATTTGGCACCGCGAGCCGAGACGGGTGAGAATTTCATAGCCGATCGTGCCGGCGGCGGCGCCAACGTCGTCGACGGTGATCTCGGCGCCGATCAGCGTTGCGAGGTCGCAGCGACGAACTGCGCCGTCGGGAAGATCGGTGACGTCGATGCAGACCAAGTCCATGGAAATGCGGCCGACGATCGGGCAGCGCTTTGCCGCGACGAGCGCGGCGCCTCCGGGCCGATGATCAGTGCCGCTGCCGGTGCGGATGAGCCCGTCGGCATAGCCGAGCCCCACGATGGCAATTCGTGAGGGCCGTTTCGCCGTCCATGTCGCGTCGTAGCCGACCGTATCATCCCGCGCGACGCTGCGTAACTGCAGAATGCGTCCGGTGAGTTCGACGACGTTTTTCATCGGATTAGGCCGGCCCGGCGATGGATTGATGCCGTAAAGGGCGGCGCCCGGCCGCGCCAGATCGAAATGCGCCGAATCGCCGAGAAAGATACCGGAAGAATTGGCGAGGGAAGCCGGAATGCCGGGATACAGCAGGTGCAGTTCGCGAAATAGCTGGATCTGCTTGGCATTGAGCGGGTGATCGGGAATTTCGGCACAGGCGAGGTGGCTCAGCAAAAGCGCAATGCCGTGATTTTCCGTCTGCACGCGTGGCGCAAACGCCGCCGCCTCCTCCGGCGAAATGCCAAGCCGATGCATGCCGGTATCGACTTGGAGCGCGGCGCCGCCCCGCCAAGCCTGGGCGCTGACGAAGGTGTCCCACTCGGCAAGCTCGGTCGTTGAGTTGATCACCGGCCGCACATTGATGTCGATAAACTTCTCGCCCGAGCCGGGCGTATAGCCGTCGAGCACGTAGATCGCGGCGTCGCTCGCGCACGAGCGCGCAACTCGCGCTTCGGCGAGATCCGCGACAAAGAACGTCTTGCAGCCCGCCTGCGCCAGCATTGCCGTCACCTGTCGCAAGCCAAGCCCATAAGCATTGGCCTTGACCACGGCTGCGCACTCGGCAGTGAGGAGCCGGCGCGCCAGCGCGCGCCAATTCGCCTCGATTGCGGCGAGATCGATGGTCAGCGTGCCGCCGGTCTCCGGTGCCGCCGGAGTCAATTCCGGTTCGGAAAGGCGTTCTGCGAGTGCCATGACGACGTTATGGCTGGCGCGGCGGCGGCGGTAAAGCGGGGTTCGGGCGCCGCCTAAAACTCCGGCCGGTGCGCGCTATCGAGATTAGCAAAGCGCGTTACGGCGGCGTCGAATTGTAATTCGACAGTGCCCGTCGGGCCATGGCGCTGCTTGCCGATGATGACCTCGGCCTTGCCATCGACGCGGTTGCCTTCAGCCAGCCATTCCTCGAATTTTTCGCGGTTTGACTCGAGGGGCTTGCGCATCTGGTGATAATATTCCTCGCGGAACACGAACAGCACGACGTCGGCGTCCTGCTCGATCGAGCCCGACTCGCGCAAGTCGGACAATTGCGGCCGCTTATCATCGCGGCTTTCGACCTGTCGTGACAATTGCGACAGGGCGAGGAGCGGAATGTTGAGCTCCTTGGCGAGCGCTTTGAGTCGCGTGGTGATTTCGGTGATCTCCTGTACCCGGTTCTCGGCCGACCGGCGCGTCGAGCCCTGCAGCAACTGGACGTAGTCGACCACCAGAAGATCGAGCCCGCGCTGGCGCTTCAATCGTCGCGCGCGCGCCGCCAATTGACCGATCGAAAGACCGCCGGTCTCGTCGACATAAAACGGCAGGTTTTGCAATTCGATCGAAACGTCCTTGATCTTCTCGAAATCGCTCTCGTCGATGCCGCCGCGGCGGATCTTGTTCGAGGGTATGCCCGTTTGCTCGGAGATGATGCGGGTGGCAAGCTGTTCGGCCGACATTTCGAGGGAGAAGAAGCCGACGATACCACCGTTGACGGTGGCCATATGGCCGTCAGCGCGAACCTCACCAGCCCAAGCTTTGGCAACGTTGTAGGCAATATTGGTGGCGAGCGCGGTTTTGCCCATGCCCGGGCGGCCGGCGAGAATGATCAAGTCGGAGGGCTGCAGCCCGCCCATCCGGCTATCGAGATCGGTGAGGCCGGTCGCCAGTCCGGACAGGCTGCCGTCGCGCTGATAGGCGCGCGCCGCCATATCGACCGCCGTGGTCAAGGCTTGGGCGAAGCGCTGGAAGCCCGAGTTGTACCGGCCAGTCTCTGCGATTTCATAGAGCCTGCGCTCGGCATCCTCGATGTGGCTGATTGGCGTCGAGTTCGACCGGCGCATCATAGGCCAGATTGACCATATCCTCGCCGATCGCGATCAGATCGCGGCGGATCGATAGATCGTAAACGGTGCGGCCATAGTCTTCGGCGTTGATGATTGTGGTCGCCTCGGCGGCAAGCCGCGCCAGATATTGGTTCAAGGAAAGGCCAGCAATGTCGGCGTCGGCCGGCAGAAACGTCTTTAGGGTCACCGGGGTCGCAAGCTTATTGGCCCGGACCAGTCCTCCGGCCAGCTCATAAATGCGCTGATGGATGGGCTCGAAAAAATGCTTCGGCTCGAGAAAATCGGAGACGCGATAAAATGCCTCGTTATTGACGAGTATCGCACCGAGCAACGCCTGCTCGGCCTCGATATTGTGCGGTGCAATGCGGAACGGCAGCTCTGCCGGCGCGGGGATTTGCTTGCGTGCGGTCGAATTGAAGGGTGGCATGGTCCCGGTCAGCGGAATCGTCAGGTGTGGCCGTTATACGGCGAATGGCCATCCTTGCGGCGGCCGATTTTGTCTTGTCACTCAACATCGTGGATCACTCAGCGACAGCGGCACGTTGCACTCATTCGCGACCGTTACGCAACCACGCCTCGTCGATAGTCGAGCGGCGGCGCAATGGGAAACCCTCATTGCGGCTGTCCCCGTTACTCACCGCGCGATGCTGAGCAAGGTCCAAGCCGCTTGACGGGCGGCTTGCGGCGCGCCACCGCCCAGCGTCACTCGCCGGCGAGTTGCAGCGGCGTGGAATAACCGGCCTCGATCCCGCGCAAGCGCGCTTCTTCGCGCGTGATGTAATCGCGCGTCGCCGGTACGAGACCCTTGCGCTTGGCCATCTGGATCTGGAATACGACCATATCGCCCTCGCGAAACGCCATCTCGGAGCAGGCGAGGTAGAATTCCCACATCCGCACGAAGCGCTGATCGTAAAGCCGCACCACCTCTTCGCGGTGGGCGAGGAAACGTTCGCGCCATGCTCTAAGCGTCTCGGCATAATGGAGCTGCAAAACCTCAACATCGGTGACAATGAGATGCGCGCGCTCGATTGCAGGCAGCACTTCCGAGAGCGCCGGAATATAGCCCCCGGGAAAGATATATTTGGCGATCCAGGGATTGGTAATGCTGGGAGGATTGCTGCGGCCGATCGAATGCAGCACCATCACGCCGTCGTCGGCGAGCAGCTTGGCGCATTTGCCGAAATAGGCGTCGTAAAAGTCAACGCCGACGTGCTCGAACATACCCACCGACACGATGCGATTGAAGCGGCCGTCGACGTTGCGATAATCCACCAGCCGGAACGTCGTATCGCGGGCACGGCCGCGCTCTAGCGCCCGGTTTTGCGCGCGCTGGAATTGTTCCTGCGACAACGTAATGCCGGTGACGCGTGCGCCGGCAATCTCGGCGAGATAGAGCGCGAGGCCGCCCCAGCCGCAGCCGATATCCAGCACCTCGGCACCGGGCCTGAGGCGCAGCTTGGCTGCGAGGTGACGCTTCTTGGCGAGTTGAGCATCGTCGAGCGACAAATCCGGAGAGTTGAAATAGGCGCAGCTATATTGCTGGTCGCCGTCGAGGAACAGCGAATAGAGCCTGCCATCAAGGTCGTAATGGTGCGCGACATTGTGGCGTGCACGCGAGCGGAGATTGAATTGCTGCAGGCGGCGCAACAGATAACGCACCAGCCGCGGCGGCAGTGCCCATTTTGGCGCGGCGAATGGCTCCTGACGGAGCAGGATCGCGAGCACGTCCGCGATCGAGCCTCGCTCGACGATGAGCGTGCCGTCCATATAGGCTTCGCCCAGTTTGAGTTCGGGATCTAATAGTACGGCGAGTTGCGCCCCAACCGTAGTAAAGCGCACCGCAACTGGGGGCCCGCTGCCGTCGCCAAACGTGTATGTGGAGCCGTTCGCCGTCGTCACCGCAAAACAACCGCGGTGCATGAATTGACGCAGCAATATGAACAGCAACCGATCCACGGCCGCCTCCGCACTTTACAAAGTCCCTGGCGCAGCCTGCGACGATTGGCGCCTCATTCGCCTTTGCGGGCCGTTTAGCCGCTCAATCAGCCTGTTGCGCGGGTGGGGTCTTCTTGGTTGCCGTCATTTAAACAAGATTCTCCTTATCCAGCAATGCCGTGAAAACGTCATAGAGGCGTCTCAGGGGGCAAAAACAGCGCCTAGCTCGCATCGCGCTTTATTGGGCCTCCTTTATTGGGGCATCCATATTGGGATAAGTATGATCGCCAAGCCCATAAGACTTGAGGGGATCGGTGTGTTCCGGCAGCGCGCGCTCATGATCGGGATTTTCGCGGGCCTGGTGACGGCCGGCTACCCGGCCTTCGCGCGCGCCCAGGTCAATATCGACCAGGGCAAGCCACCGGCCGTGATTTACGCAAACGATTGCGCGACTTGCCATAAGACCCCGCGCGGCTTGGCCGTAGGCAAGAGCAGCGCGACGCTTTCAAGCTTTTTGCGCGAGCACTATACGGCGAGCACCGAGCAGGCGTCGGCGCTTGCCGCTTACGTCCTGGGTGCGGGGGGCAGGGAGCCAGCGCCTAAGCAAAAGCCGGAATTGGATCACGCCAGAGCCGAGGAGCCCAAAACCGATCAGGCTAAAGGCGAGGAGCCCAAGACCGGGCAGACTAAAGGCGAGGAGCCTATAGTTGCGGAGCCCAAGGCCGCGTCCCGTCCGATACGGGCATCGGCGAAGCCGGAGCAGGAGAAGAGCGCGGGCGAGGAAAGCAAGCCTGCACAGGCCACGCTGCCGACGCCGGAAGTGGCGCCTGTCGTGACGATGCCTGCCGCGATGGTGCCTGCTGCGACTGAAACGCCGAGCGTTGCCGCGAAGCCAAGCCCTGCTGAAACTTCAAGGTCACCTGTGCCAAGCATGGAGCTTGGCTCGACGACGGCTGCGGTTCCGCTGGAACAGCAACCGAATGCGGGCTCGACCGTGCCGCGTGACAATATACCGGACTGAGAGTCGTCGAGCCCCGTCGGATCAGCTGTTCTGGCTGGCCGAGGGAGTTTCATCCACTGCCGCGGGTTCGCCTTGGGGTGAAGACCCGGCGCCTGGCTCGAAAAATTCTTCGGCCGCCACGATTGCAGCTTCCGCTTCCGTCGTTTCGCGCAATTGCATCACATCCTCACCGCGCGCAATACGGGCCGCTTCGTCGTCATTGCGGGCGACAATGATCGTGACGGCTGTTTCGACGTTGGGATGCAGCGCAATCGGCACCTTGTGCCGGCCGATTGTCTTGATCGGAGTATTCAGCGTGATTTGATTGCGGTTCACGCGAAACCCGGCTTCGCCGATTAACGCGACGAGGTCGCGCGGCGACACCGATCCGAAGAGCTGTCCTGCTTCCGAGGCCTGCCGCACGACGGTGAAGCTCTTGCCGTCAAGCTTTTCCGCGACCTGAGCCGCCTCGGTCTTGAGCGTGAGCGAGCGCGCTTCAAGTTCGCCCTTCATCGTTTCAAAGCGCGTGCGGTTTTCGGCCGTGGCGCGCAATGCCTTACCGCGTGGCAGCAAGAAGTTGCGGGCAAAGCCGTCCTTGACGCGCACGACATCGCCCATTTGGCCTAGGCGGGCGACACGCTCGAGTAAGATCACTTCCATATCGATCTCCTCAGCGGATCACGTAGGGCAGGAGGCCCAGAAACCGCGCGCGCTTGATCGCCTGGGCGAGTTCGCGCTGCTTTTTCGCCGAGACTGCAGTGATGCGGCTTGGCACGATCTTGCCGCGCTCCGAAACGAAACGCTGCAGGAGCTTGACGTCTTTGTAATCGATCTTGGGCGCGTTGGCGCCGGAGAACGGGCAGCTTTTGCGGCGGCGGAAGAACGGGCGGCGGCCGCCGCCGCCTTGCGGTGACATGGCCATGCTCAATCCTCCACCACGGTCTCGATGTCGTCGGCGACATCGCGCGGGCGCCGATCGCGGTCGCGTGGCGGGCGATCACCTCGGTCGCCGCGGTCAAATCGGTCGCCGCGATCGCCGCGGCGCTCCTCACGGTCGCGATCGCGCTCGGCGCGGCGCATCATGGCGGAGGGGCCTTCCTCGTGCGCGTCGACCCTGATCGTGAGATAGCGCAGGACGTCCTCGTTGAGGCGTTCCAGTCGCTCGATCTCGTTGATCGCGGGCGGCGGAGCGTCAACGTCCATCAGCGTGAAATGCGCCTTGCGGTTTTTGCGCAGGCGATAGGAGAGCGATTTCACACCCCAATATTCGGTCTTCTTGATCGACCCGCCGAGGCCTTCGATGACGCCCTTCAATTGCGCGGTCAATTCCTCGACCTGCTGCACGCTGGCGTCTTGGCGCGCAAGATAAACGTGCTCGTAAAGCGGCATGAATGCCCTTTCCTCATTTGCCATGCTCGCCCAGGCGCGAAGCCCCTCGAACCCTTCGGGAAAGGCTCGAATGCTCTGAAGGCGGGAACACCGGACGCCAGACCCGATAGGGTCTTACCGAGCCATTAGACGGTGGGCGCGGCCGTCCGTTCAGCCCCCGGCCGGGGTCGAGCGGAAGGCGGCCTTATACTCGGCAGACCTGAAAAAGCAAGGTCGGGTGAAAAGGCAATGGATCAGGAAGTACGGCCTTGGCCGTCCGCCTTTTGGATCAGCTCGGCGAGCTGTACGGCGAGTTCCACGCCCTCGCGCAACTGCTTGGCGCCGGCGCCGCCGGAGGGCGCCGAGCCGCGCAGCTTCTTCATTCCCGCCAGAAGGGCCTCAAGGTTCTGCTCAAGGAGGCGCTGGCGAAATGCCGGATCGGATCGCGCACGCGAAAGGTCGGCATCGGTGGCCGGCGAGAAGGGACTCATGACAGCGCGCTTTCAGCGAAGCCCGGGCTATACCCTCGAATTTGCATTCTAGCGACTTGCGGTTGTCGGTTTGTTACACACTTCGCATCCTTGACATGTCCGGCATCCCGGTATCTTTCGCCCCTTCCCGGTGAGCTATTTCGAGCTTTCAGGCGGGCGTTAAGCATCAAGCGGGCGTTAAGCATATGACGGCTGCGTTTGTGTTTCCCGGCCAAGGCAGCCAGGCCGTCGGCATGGGCAAGGGCTTGGCTGACGCGTTCCCGGTGGCGCGTCAGGTCTTCGAAGAAGTTGATACCGCGCTGGGCGAGCGGCTCAGCGATATTATTTGGAACGGGCCGGCCGACGCGCTCACACTGACGGAAAATGCCCAACCGGCGCTGATGGCGGTCTCGCTCGCGGCGATGCGCGTGCTTGAGGCGGAAGCCGGCATCGATCTTAAACGCGACGCGGCGTTTGTTGCCGGTCACTCGCTCGGAGAATATTCGGCGCTGGCCGCCGCTCAATCGCTCTCGATCGTCGATGCGGCGCGGCTGTTGCGTATCCGCGGCCGCGCCATGCAGAAAGCAGTAGCCGTCGGGGCGGGTGCCATGGCGGCGCTTATCGGCCTTGAACTTGCAGACGTTAACGCGGTTGCGGCCGAGGTGGCGAGCGTCGGCGTCTGCGCCGCCGCGAATGACAATGGCGGCGGGCAGGTCGTCTTGTCTGGCGCAAAACCAGCCGTCGAGCGCGCCGTGGAAATCGCAAAGTTCCGTGGCGCCAGGCGGGCGATGCTGCTGCCGGTGTCAGCACCGTTCCATTGCCCTCTGATGCAGCCTGCTGCCGACGCGATGGCCGAGGCACTGGCAAAAGTTTCGGTCACGCCGCCTATCCTTCCCGTGGTCGCGAATGTTCTGGCGCGTCCGATCAATGAACCGTCGGAAATCGTACGTTGCCTCGTCGCGCAGGTCACCGGCACGGTGCGTTGGCGGGAGTCCATTCTCTTCATGACGCAAGCGGGCGTGACCTCGTTCTATGAAATCGGTGCCGGCAGGGTTTTGACCGGCCTGATCAAGCGTATCGCCGAAGCGGCAACGGCGTCCTCGATCGGGACGCCCGAGGACATTTCCCGGTTCAAGGCAGAGCGCGGCTGAGCTATTGCTGTTTCGCAAAGGAGGCGGGGACGCCCGATGTTCGAGCTTGCTGGAAAAACTGCGTTGATTACCGGAGCCACCGGTACCATCGGCGGCACCATCGCCCGCATCCTCCACCGTCAGGGTGCAACGATCGCAATTTCCGGAACGCGTCGGGAAGTCCTCGATCAGCTTGCGGCGGAACTTGGCGAGCGCGTGCACGTCGCGCCCTGCAATCTTGCCGATCCGGTCGAAACGGAGGCTCTGGTGCCGCGCGCCGAGGAGGCGATGGGGCAGCTTGATATTTTGGTCGCCAATGCAGCCGTGAACAGAGATAACCTCCTGGTTCAATTGCGCGATGAGGATTGGGAACAAGTCATCGCCATCAATTTATCCGCGACTTTCCGCCTGGTGCGCGCTGCCGTGCGCGGAATGATGCGGCGCCGGTTCGGGCGCGTGATCGCAATTACTTCGGTAGTGGGCAGCACTGGCAACCCGGGGCAGGCCAATTATATCGCGGCCAAAGCCGGGGTTACCGGAATGATAAAGGCCGTGGCGCAGGAATATGCCAAACGCGGCGTGACTGCCAATTGTGTCGCGCCGGGATTCATCGTCACTCCGATGACGGACAGGCTTAACGACAAGCAGCGGGAAACAATTTTCGCGAAAATTCCGGCCAACCGTGCCGGCACCCCTGAAGAGGTTGCCGCGGCGGTGGTCTTTCTTGCGTCGGATGAAGCTGGCTATGTGACCGGGCAGACGTTGCACGTGAATGGCGGAATGGCCATGATTTGAACGCGATAAGACCGGCGATCGGAGCTGTGCTGCCGCGCTGGTCAACGCTTTTGAAGTGTGGTAACCGAACCGAAATTAGGCTGGGGGAGCCGGAAATGCCGGAGCGTCGGGCGAAACGTCCGCCTCTGATCGGTGTCGACCCAATTGAGCTTGTCGACCTCCGTCGACAAACCCAATAAGAACTTGTCAAAGAAGAACTTGGACGGGACCAAAACTAGGCTAAGCGGGTCGCGTTGAAAGATGAGGTCGAAACGATGAGCGATATTGGCGAGCGCGTGAAAAAAATCGTCGTGGAGCATCTCGGCGTCGAACCCGACAAGGTAACGGATAACGCCAGCTTCATCGATGATCTCGGCGCCGACAGCCTCGACACCGTCGAGCTCGTCATGGCCTTCGAGGAAGAATTTGGTTGCGAAATTCCAGATGATGCGGCCGAAACCATTCTGACGGTCGGCGACGCCATCAAGTTTCTCGAAAAGAACGCAAAAAGCTGATTGTCGTAACGGCCGGCGGTTACAGCATGTATTGCGTGCGCTGCCGGAACTGCACATCACCGTGTGCGGGCGGATGATGTTTGGGCAAATTCTTGAAACCTGGGGCGAAAGTTAGCTTAGGTTCCCGCTGCCGCCGGGAGCGTTCCTGATGCGACGGGTCGTCGTCACAGGTCTGGGATTGGTGACGCCGCTCGCTTGCGGCATCGAGCAGACGTGGCGGCGGCTTATTGCCGGTGACAGCGGAATCCAACGCATCGAAAAATTCGATGTCTCGGATATCGCCTGCAAGATTGCCGGCCAGGTTCCCCGCGGCGACGGCTCGGCCGGCAGCCTCAACGCCGACGACTGGATGGAGCCAAAGGAGCAACGCAAGGTGGACGATTTTATCGTCTTTGCGATGGCGGCGGCGACACAAGCGCTTAACGACGCGGACTGGCACCCGCGCACCTATGACGATCAGGTCGTAAGCGGCGTTCTGATCGGCTCCGGAATTGGCGGCGTCGAAGGCATCGCCGAGACCGCGCTCGTCCTGCGGGACCGCGGTCCGCGGCGAGTCTCGCCGTTCTTCATTCCGGGCCGGCTTATCAATCTCGCGTCGGGCTATGTGTCGATCGCGCATTCGCTCAAGGGGCCCAATCACGCCGTGGTCACCGCTTGCTCGACTGGCTCTCACGCCGTCGGCGACGCTGGCCGGCTGATTGCGCTCGGCGACGCCGACGTGATGGTGGCAGGCGGCACCGAATCGCCGGTCAATCGTATCTCGCTCGCCGGCTTCGCCGCATGCCGGGCGCTGTCGACCGGATTTAACGATACGCCCGAACGCGCGTCCCGTCCTTATGACCGCGAGCGTGATGGATTCGTCATGGGCGAAGGCGCCGGAGCGTTGGTACTGGAAGAGTACGATCACGCCAAACGGCGCGGCGCCCGTATCTACGCCGAGCTTATCGGCTATGGCATGTCCGGCGATGCATTTCACATCACCGCGCCGGCCGAGGATGGTGACGGCGCGTTTCGCTGCATGACCGCCGCCATCCGGCGGGCGGGTATTTCGGCGGGCGACATCGACTACATCAACGCACACGGCACCTCTACTCCGCTCGGCGACGAGATTGAGCTTAGGGCCGTCGAGCGGCTCGTCGGCAATGCCGCCGGCCGCATTGCGATGTCGTCGACAAAGTCCTCGATCGGCCATCTGCTTGGCGCCGCCGGCGCAGTCGAGGCGATTTTCTGCCTGCTCGCAATGCGCGACCAGGTGGTGCCGCCGACCATCAATCTGGACAACCCGTCGGTCGCGACGGCGATCGATCTGGTGCCGCACAAAGCACAAAGGCGGCCAGTCAATATCGCGCTGTCGAATTCATTCGGATTCGGCGGCACCAACGCCTCGCTTGTCTTTCGCAGAGTGCCGCAATAGTGCGATCGATCACCGTTCCGCCATATTTGCTCCGCACTCGCCTGCGATCCACTGACGGTGGCGTTCGTGGTCGAAATCATGGACGCAAGCGGCAGAACCTCCGAGCATTTCTATCCGGCGGGCGGAAGTTCATTTCAAAGTCAAACATGCAACGCCTAAATGCGGATATGCGGCCGTGACAGGTCCTGACGTACCGCCCGACCGGGACGACCGGGCTGGGCCAAGTGTGCAGCCAAAAGCCGGGCGCACTGCGGATGTGCCGGGCGCACCGCTGCAGCGGCCCCCCGCAGCGCCGACTTCCGCGAATGCACCCAAGTCTGCGACCGCAACGCCGCCGGCTGGCTCGGCTGCGCGGCCGCCGGCAAGCGGCCTAGCACCGACCGCAAAGGGCGCCGCGCCAAAATCTCCGCCAGACACTCCATCCGTGCCATACTTGCGCGAGCCGGGACGTGCCTTGTCGGCCGCTGCCGATCCTTCTCCCCCCACGACCGGGCGCCTGACGAATGGAATTGGCAAGACGTCGATGGATTCGAATCGCGCCGATCCCAAGCGTCTCATGCCGCGTAGCGCGCGGACGGCAATCGAACCAGACACCGTCGAAGTGCCGACCCGCCGCTCGGCAAGCGCGCGGCATCCTCTCGTCATCATCGGTAATGCCATCATCAGCATTTTTGTGCTGTTGGCGGTGGTCGCCGGCGTCGTGCTCTTTATCGGCAAGCAGCGCTTCGAGCAGCCCGGCCCGCTGCCGCAGGATCGCGTCGTCAACATCCCGCACGGTTCCGGCATCCGCGACATTGCCGATGTCTTGACCCGCGAAGGCGTCATCGATCAGCCCTGGATATTCATCGGCGGCGTGCTCGTTCTTAAGGCACGCGAGGGTCTCAAGGCCGGTGAATATGAATTCAAGGCCCATTCAAGCCTGCGCGACGTGGTCGCCACCATCGTCGAGGGCAAAGTGGTGGCACACCAGGTCAGCATCCCCGAAGGCCTGACCTCGCAGCAGATCGTGGCGCGACTGTTGGCTGACGACGTGCTGACCGGCGATATCAAGGAGATACCGCCGGAAGGAAGCTTGCTGCCCGATACCTATGATTTCACCCGCGGCGAAACCCGCGCGCAAATGATCCTGCGCATGCAAAAGGCGCAGCAGCGCTTGGCCGACGATATCTGGGAGCACCGCTCGCCCGACCTGCCGCTTCAGACGCCTGAACAGCTCGTTACGCTCGCGTCCTTGGTCGAGAAGGAAACCGGCAAATCGGACGAGCGTTCGCGCGTGGCCGCCGTATTCGTCAATCGGTTGAAGCAGAACATGAAGCTGCAGTCCGATCCGACGATCATCTACGGGCTGGTTGGCGGGAAGGGCACGCTCGGCCGCCCGATCATGAAGAGCGAGATCGTTCAGCCGACCCCTTACAATACCTACGTCATCAACGGCTTGCCGCCCGGACCCATCACCAATCCGGGCCGCGCCTCGCTCGAAGCCGCCGCCAATCCGGCGCGGACGCGCGACCTCTATTTCGTCGCCGACGGTACCGGCGGCCACGTTTTTGCGGAAACCTACGAACAGCACCAAAGGAATGTCGCGCGGCTAAGATCGATCGAAACCGATCAGAGAGACCAAGTCCCGATCGATGACCAGATGAATTTGGCGCAGCCGGGCCAGGCCGCGACCGCAGTGTCCACCGCGCCGCCGCCATCGCGCCGCAGCTCGAAGCCTCAGGCTCCCGCCGGCCATTGATTGAGGTCCTCGATCGAGGCTGCCGCAGGCTTGCTGCCGCGGCTTGTTAGGGTGTCTTGCGGCCGTTAAGTTCGTCGCAATTCTTTTTCACTGCTCTGGCCGGGGGATCGCAGTCCATGGCGCTTTCGAGCATGACCGGATTCGCTCGTGGCCATGGTGTGTGCGGCTCGTATGGCTGGGCCTGGGAAATCAAATCGGTCAACGGCAAGGGGCTCGATCTGCGGCTGCGCCTGCCGCCTGGATGGGATGCGATCGAAGTGCCGGTCCGCACCCGCGCCGCCGAGGCTCTGGCGCGCGGCTCGGTTCAAGCGAATCTCACGATCGAGCGCAGCGGCGCGCTTCCGGTTGTCCGCATCAATGCCGCGGTGCTCGACGCGATTTTGGCGACGATGAAACAAATCGCGCCGAAGATCGAAGCATCGCCGCCGTCGCTCGACGGCTTGCTCGCGCTCAAAGGCGTGATCGAAATCGGCGACTCCGAGGAACGCGAGGACGAGCGGCGCAACGCCGAGGCGGCGGTGACCGCCGGGTTTACCGAGGTGATTGGCGCGCTCGGCGAGATGCGTCGGCATGAGGGGGCTGCGCTGTCACAGGTGCTGTCTGCGCGGTTGCGCGAAATCGCCGCGCTGGCCAAGCGCGCGGAGCACGCGCCCGGCCGTCGACCGGACGCGATACGCGCGCGGCTCGCCGAGCAGGTCGCAATGCTGCTGGCGCAATCCGATCGTTTCGATCCCGACCGGCTGCATCAGGAGGCGGTCGTGATCGCGACCAAGGCTGACGTGCGCGAAGAACTTGATCGCCTCGCCGCCCACATTGGCCAGGCGCAGCATATTATCGGGCAGGGCGGGCCAATCGGCCGCCGGCTCGATTTTCTGGCGCAAGAGCTCAATCGCGAAGCCAATACGCTCTGTGCCAAGGCCAACGATGTCGAACTCGCCAATATCGGACTGGAGCTCAAAGCCGCGGTCGAACAATTCCGCGAGCAGGTGCAGAACGTCGAATAGACCATGGCGCGTGCGGGGCAAAATCGAAAGAGGGTTGCGCGGCGCGGTCTGATGTTTGTCCTGTCGTCGCCGTCCGGCGCGGGGAAGACCACGCTATCCCGGCTGCTGCTGCGGGCGGATCGCAAGGTCGAACTCTCGGTATCGGTGACGACGCGTCCGAAACGGCGCGGCGAAATCGACGGGCGCGACTATCATTTCATCGACCGCCATCGCTTCGATGCCATGGTCAAAAAAGGCGAACTTTTGGAATGGGCAGAAGTGTTCGGCCATCGCTACGGCACGCCGCGCCGACCGGTGATCGAAGCGCTGCGGGGCGGCCGCGATGTTTTGTTTGATATCGATTGGCAGGGCACGCAACAGCTCCGCGAAAAGGCCCGCGACGATCTCGTCAGCGTGTTTATCCTGCCGCCGACTGTCCGTGAATTGGAGCGAAGGCTCAAGCGCCGCGCCCAGGACAGTAAAGCCGTGATCGGTTCGCGCATGGCCAAGGCCGCCGGCGAAATGAGCCATTGGCCGGAATACGATTATGTCATCGTCAACCGCGACAAAGCCGAGGCTTTTGCCGAAGTGCGGGCGATCCTGGCGGCCGAGCGGCTCAAGCGCGAGCGGCAGATCGGCCTGTCCGATTTCGTGCGCAGCCTGCAGGCGAAGCTTTAACCGACGCGCTAGAGCGCAATCGTTTCAAGTTGAATCGATTGACGCTCTAACATTTTGGTGGAGCATGATCTTTTCGGAAAACCGGTGTCCACTTTTCCGGATCATGCTCTAAGGCGACAGCACCGTGCGCCCGACAACGCGGCCGGCGCGCAGCTCGTCGAGCGCCGCTTGCGCTTGATTGAGCGGACGCTCGTGCGTTGGGATCGTCGCGAGCTTGCCACTGCGCGCAAGATCGATGAGTTCGCGCGCTTCGGCGAGCGTGCCGGTCAGGGTGCCCTCGATCGTCATTGCCTTGATCGCGATCATCGCAGCGGGAATGGAAAACGTTCCGCCCAGAAGCCCCGTCACCACGACCTTGCCGCCGCGGCCGAGCACACCGGTTACGAATTGCAGCGACTTTTCCGAGCCGACGAAATCGCACGCCGCAAGTACACCGCCCGTCGCCGTCAGCACCGCGCGGCGCGCGCGCGGATCGGATGGATCGAAGGCTTGCGCGGCGCCGGCCGCGAGCGCGGCCGTCCGTTTCGCGGCATCGATGTCGGCCACCATAGGCGGCTCGCGAAACAGGGCGCGGGCGATGGAAAGGCCCATCATGCCGACCCCGCCCAGTCCGACGAGTAATACCGGGCCGCGCTCGGCCCGGCTACCGAGATGCTTCAGAGCCGAAAAAGCGGTTAGGCCGGAACACATCAACGGACCGGCAAAATCCGGCGACAGCGGCGCATAGTCGAGGAGATAGCGCGGATGCGGAACCAAGACATGGGTGGCGTAGCCGCCATCGACCGTGATCCCGAGATGACGATGTGAGGAGCAGAGGTTCTCTTCGCCGGCACCACAGGCGGGACAGATGCCGCAGCCGATCCACGGATAGACCGCGACACGATGTCCGATCGCCGTACCTTCCGCCGCGTCACCGGCGTTCTCGATGGTGCCGGCGATTTCATGGCCGAGCGTGAACGGCAGCGTGCGGTCCTTGGTGATGTCGAGCCTCTTGTCGCCCCCCAGCGTGAAATAACCGTCCTGCAAATGTAGGTCGGAATGGCAGACGCCGCAGCACTCCACGCGCACCAATACTTCGGTGCCCCGTGGAGTGGGCAGATCTGCGACTGTCTCGCAGAGCGGCTCGCCGTAAGCGACAAGCGATTGACGAGGGAATTTGGTCATTGCGGCTGCTACCTCCCCAACCTGACGGGCAAGCATCATGCCTGAAGATGGGGGGGCCCGGCGAGGGCCCGCGCCAACGCGACAAAGCCGGCCACGGCAATGTCCTCGGCCCGCGCGGTCGCGTCCAGTCCGGCCGCCGCGATCAAAGCGGGTGCATCGACGCCGAGCGAGCGCAGGCTCTGGCGGAGCATTTTGCGGCGTTGCCCGAAGGCCGCCTGGGTGACGCGCTCGAGGAGCTTGCGCTCGCAGGGCAGCGGCGACGCTCGCGGAACGATGCGCAGCAGCGAGGACGTGACCTTGGGCGGCGGCACAAACGCCGCGGCGTTTACGTCAAACAGGATACGCGCCTCGCAGCGCCACTGCACGAGGACCGACAGTCGCCCATAGTTCTTCGAGCCGGGCGCCGCAACGATTCGCTCGGCGACCTCGCGTTGGAACATCAGCACGGCGGAATCGTACCACGGCGGCCAGGGCTCAACGCTCAGCCAGGCGACCAGCAAAGCCGTCGCGATGTTGTAGGGCAGATTGGCGACGATGCGCACCGGGCCGAAAGGAAGGCTCGGCTTCGGATCGAAGCGCAGCGCGTCAGCCGCGACAATGTCGAGCCGGTTCGGATAGACCGCGGCGATCTCCCGTAGCGCGGCAACGGCCCGTTCGTCCCGCTCCACCGTCAGCACGTGCTTGGCGCCAAGCGCCAAGAGCGCACGTGTAAGCCCGCCCGGCCCGGGGCCGATTTCAACGACGGTGACTCCCGTCAGCGGTCCCGCCGCACGGGCAATGCGCGATGCCAGGTTGAGATCAAAAAGGAAATTCTGTCCTAGCGACTTCTTTGCGACGAGACCGTGTCGGCGGATCACCTCGCGCAATGGCGGCAGGCTATCGAGAGCGTCGCTCACGATGCGGTAAGCGGAAGTGCTCGCGCGGCCGGTGTCGTCGCGAATCCGGCGAGCCGAGCCGCCAGTCGCAGCGCGGCAACGAGACTCGTCGGATCGGCGCTGCCGGTCCCGGCGATGTCGAACGCGGTGCCATGATCCGGCGACGTGCGCACAAAGGGCAGCCCGAGCGTCACATTGACGGCGTGATCGAAGGCAAGGGTCTTGATCGGGATCAGCGCCTGGTCGTGATACATGCACAAAGCCGCGTCGTAAGTCGCGCGCGCCCGCTCGTGAAACATCGAATCGGCGGGCAGCGGACCTCTGGCAGCGATTCCCTCCGCCACCAGACGCGCCACCGCGGGCGCGACGATTATGCGATCCTCTTCGCCGAGCATGCCCGCTTCGCCGGCATGCGGGTTGAGTCCGGCGACGGCGAGGCGCGGATGCGCGATTTTAAAGCGCGTGGCAAGATCGCGCGCGACGATGCGTCCAGTCTCGACAACAAGCTCACTCGTAAGGTGCTTGAAGATGTCGCGCAGCGGCAGGTGGATCGTCACCGGAACGACAGCGAGCTCCGGGGACCATAACATCATCACCGGCCGCAACGACTTGCCGGTCGCCTCCTGCACCAGCGTGGCCAGGAACTCGGTGTGGCCGGGCTCGGCAAAGCCCCAATCGTAAAGCACGTTCTTGGCGACGGGATTGGTGACGATGGCCGCCGCCGCGCCCGCCATGACGTTGGCGACCGCACGCCGGATGGAAGCGACCGCGGCGGGTGCGCTCGAACGATCCGGCTGGCCCGGTTCGGCGCTGACAGCAACGTCCAGCGCAACGACGGGAAGCGCCGAACGAAAGGTCGCGGCAGCCGACTTCGGCGCCACCGTCGCTATCGGAACGTCGAGGCCAAGCTTGGCGGCCCGCCGGCCGAGGAAGTCGGCGTCGGCGACGATATAGAATGGCGGTAGCTCAAGCTCGGCGCGCCGCCGCCAGATCGCCAGCGCGAGGTCGGGACCGATCCCGGCGGGTTCGCCAAGTGTCAATGCCAGGGGCTGCACGATTCTGCTTCCATCACATGATCCAAAACAAACCGGCGCAAGCCGGCTCTGAAAATGATCATGCCTTATTAAGTAACTTTATTTGTATTCGATCATCGCTTGGCGCCGCAAATCGGCAAGATAACGTTGGGCCCGAGCGCCGAATTTCTTCTGGAACATTTCGTCGCGCAATTGCTTCATCTCCGGCGTATCGGTCTTTGATTCCTTTTTGGAGCAAACGGCGAACATCTGTATTCCCTCGCTGGTCTTCTCGGGTGGCGTCAGGTGACCGATATCCGTATTGTCGAGGATGTCGCGCAGCTGCTGCGGCAGATCGGCCGAGGATTTGTAGATCGGGTCGCGGACGGCGACTTCCGGGAGGCCTTGAGCGAACGCAATCCCATCGTTGCAACTCGTAAAGCGTCCGCGCAGTGCATCGGCGTCCCGCTTGCGCGCCTCATAGGCCGCATCGGGGGAACCGTGCGGTACCACAAGGATGACCGGCCGCATGATATACTCGTATCCGACGTCGCTTTTTTGGTCAGTTTTGTGCAGTTGTAGCTGGGCTTCGATATCGCTATCAGGAACTTCCAGGCTCGCCTTGTAGCGTCCGCGCACGAGACCGGTCCACGCGATTTGGGCCTTCAGCTGCAGCTTGAGGGTCTCCGCGCTTGCGCCGGCATTCTTAAGTATCTGAGTCAATTTATCGCGGTCGATACTCATGCGGCTTGCGACATTGTCGTACGCACCGTTCACATCGGCCTCCGAGGGCACGATTTGGTATTGTTTGGCCTCGCGCAACTCGAGGATTTCATCGATAAGGCTGTCGATCGCGGCCTGTCGCGTGGGTGTCTTGCGAGTGCTCAATTCCATAAATTTCATGCGTTGTTGGATGTCGAGCGAGGTAATCGGCTCGCCGTCGACAAGCACGACGACTTCTTCTTGCGCGCGGGCGACCGAGCTGAGAGCAAGTATGGCTGCCGCGGCGAGAACCACCATCGCCAAAACCGTACCCCGAACACGAACTGCGATGTGCGACGTCACTGTTCGCTCTCCCTCGGCGGCAGGGGCCCCGCCGGCTTGATCGATCCCTGCCCAAAGACCTGACGGTACCACTTCATACAGTCGCGGCAAAATTTAGAACGAAGTGCCCACCGGCGTTAAGGCGTCAGGGCCGATCGTGCGCAAGCTCAATTGCAGCATGAACGTGTTGTCTTTGACCGGAGCCGTCGTTGCCGTGTAAGTGTAGCCGGTCAGCCAGTTCACCGACAACATGAAGCAGTCATCGACATAGCCTAGCCCCAGGCGTGATTGGTCGATCTCTTCGTTGGCAATGTCATAACGGACGGAGCCGAGAAAAATCCAATTCTCCGTCAGCTTGACCGATGCGCCGGCCAGGACCCCTTCGCGCCGCGTCAAAAGGCCGAGGAGCGGTTGGGCCGCATAGTCGCCGTACAGCAATTGCAGCGTCCAGCGATCGAAATTGGCACGGCTTTCGAATTCAAGCATTTGCGGCGTGAATGTCGCCTCATCGAAGCGTCCGCGCGCGCTGAAAGAGTAAACTTGGTTAGGCTGATAGGTCACGCTGCCGACGTAGTCCGAGATCGTTTTGTCGAGGCCGCTGTCCAGTCCGGTATTGGTGATATCGGGGACCGCGAAAGAGTTTTGGCCGAACAATTGATAGGACTGTCCGAACACGACGTTGAGCGAACCCGCCCTGTTGACCTGGGCGGTGTATTGCATCCCGGCGTTGAGCCGGCTGCCGCCCTCGACGCGATCCCAGCCGGAGAATTTGTCGATTGAGAACAGATTCGCGGTGCTGAAGACCAGGCTTTGGGAATCTTCATTCACAAATTGGTTTATCCCCGTCTCATTGGGACGCAGGATAAGCTGAGCGATCGGCTCGATTGTTTGTGTGCCCCACGGTTCGGCGTCGATGAATGGATAGCGATATTCGACGCCTGCGGCCGGCATGGCGCGCGCGACTTCGCTTTGGCCGGGGGCGATGAATTGCGCCACGCCCGGATCATTTTGAATATCGAGCGAAGCGACATCGCCGCGCAGTTGGAAGAATGGCGTGATGATCTGGCCGTTATCGGTGATGATGGTGCGCCGCCAATCCGCTTCACCGGAAAGGCGCGTATAGTCCCCCGGGATGGCGCGCAACAGGCAGTTTGCCGGCGTCGCCGTATCGGCCGTCGCGCATGTTCCGCTGGCAGCGGCGGTCTGGGTAATGGCATCGAATTCGGCGGCCTGCCGCGACAGGCTGGTCAGGTTGAATTTGTAGCTGAATTCGCCGCCGAGGATCTGCTGTGCCAACACGTTCGAATAGTCGAGAACGGGATGGATGACAGGGATCTGAGCCTGGTTATCAAGCTCGGAAAGACCGTAATAATAAATGGAGCGCACATCGAAAGAGCTGCGCTCGCCGACGCCGCTGAGATAGAGCTGAGAAACGCCCTCGGATGCGACGCCGGTTTGGAACGGGTCGAATGCGCTGGTAAATTGATGGAGCTGATAATCGAACAAAAACTGGGTATCGGTCACCAACAGACCGGTCCATCCCCACACCCATTTGTCGTTCAGCGCGAATTGTCCCGCCGTTTGAATAGCCCCGCGAAATGTTTGCGCGGTCGGGCTATTTGGTCCGTCGCGATCGGCGAAGTATCCGGGGTCTTGCTGGAAAATGCCGGCGGCTCTGATGGCGTAAGAGCCGTTAAGAAGCCGGTGCCGCCATTGCGCCTCGAACAGCGCGCCTTGCCGCGTCGTCAACAGCGCTCCGAAGGTGAGATCGTAATTGGGCGCGAGGGCCCAAAAGTACTTGGGCTCAATCCCGACGCCGTATTGCGAAGCCTCCGACATGCCCGGAAACAGAAATCCACTTTTACGCTTAACAGTCGGATCGGGCGCCGACATGAAAGGCACATAGGCGAGCGGCACGCCGAAAAATTCGACCCGCGCATCCTCGAAGTAGAGCATCTTCTCGCCCTCGTCGTGGATGATGCGCGCCGCCTGGACCTGCCAGAGCGGCGGTTTTTTGGGATCGTCGCGGCAAGGCTCGCAAGCCGTATAGACGCCGTTCTGTAGGACTGTGTAATTACCTTGCGAACGATCGGCGCGCGCTGCGGCAAACCGCGTGTCGTCGGGCGTCTCAAGGCGCAGCAAATCGACGAAGCCGTCGCGAAAATCATCGCTTAGATCGATGACCTGGCCGTAGGTAATCTTGCCGTCGGGCTCGGTCAGCCTGACATTGCCTTGCGCGCGCAAACGCTTGGTCTTTTGGTCGTAGGTAACCTGGTCGGCTTCGATGGTGGCGCCGCCGTAATAGATTTGCACATTGCCGACCGCAGCAACCGTGTTGTTCGTGTAGTCGTATCTGATCTCGGTCGCCTGCACGAGCATCGGCGCGTTGGAGGGCGGCGCCGGCTTTTTCGGCGGCGGCGGGCGCGGCGGGAAATGCATAAGGTTGCCTGCCTGCTGTGCCCACAAGGGCGCAGGCGAAAGCGTAAATCCGATAATAAAAAACAGCAGCGTAGCGAACGCCGTTGCACGAACGCGGACGCCACTGCCGATGCTGGGACGCAGAGGAATACGCGAACTCGCCACTATCCGTCCTCCTGAAACAGGAGCGCGACAAATCCGGTCAGGCCTCCGACGACGACCGGAATCCACGCCGCGGCCGCCGGCGGCATAAGTTCGGCGCGGCTCATGTCGTCGGTAATTTTCTGCAAAACGAACAGCAGGAATCCGGCGGTAATGCCGCTGAGCACCATTTTCTGCACCCCGCCGAATCGGAAAAAGCGCAGGCTCACGGAAGCCGCGAGCAGGACCATCGCGGCGAGCAGAAATGGTCGCGCCAGCAGCTGTTGGTATTGCAGCCGATAGCCCGCGGCGCCGAGACCGGCGCGATCCGCCATCTCAATGTAAGTGGGCAATTGCCAGAACGGCACGGTCTCCGGCGTAGCAAAGCTTTCGCGCACCTGCTCGAGCGTCAGATTGGTGGCGAGGCGAAAACTGGCTTCGACATCGGGCGCCTTGCCGCTGGCATAGATGCGTGCGTCATCGAGCTGCCAATAGCCGTGCTCCAAGGCGGCGGATTGGGCCTCGATCCGTTGTTGGAAATGGCCGCCGCCATCGAAAGTGTAAATGCTGACGCCGCCGAGCTGCGCACCTTGCTCGCGGCTGGTACTGGCGTTGATGATGGCCGCGCCGTCGGCGCTTTTCTGGCGCACCCAGAAACCGCTCGTGTTCTCCTGCAAGGCCGACATGTTTTCCCCCAACATGTCGGCCTCGAGCCGCTTGGAGCGCTCGTGCAACATCGCGGCTACAGGATTGTAAACTGTGGTAGCGACCGCGCCGAAGATGAAGGCTGCGATCACGGCCGGCGCCACGAACTGCCAGGCGGAAACCCCCGCCGACCGTGCCACGACCAGTTCAAGCCGCCGCGACAGCGTGAGGTAACAGGACATCGCGCCGACCAACACCGAGAACGGCATGATGCGTTCGGTGAGCTGTGGCACGCGATACATGGAGATTTTGGCGAGCAGCAGTGCCGTTGCATTGGGCCATTCGGCGCCGCGGCGCATCAGTTCGACATAGTCGATCATGGCGGCCAGGGCGACCACGCCGATGAAGGAGCCAAGGACGGACGTGAGAAACCGCATTGCGAAATAGCGCGAGAGCGTCCTGGTGGGCATGGCCCGCTCCCTCAACTCGCCGCCCGCGCGACGCGATCACCGATCGCCGTCGCGAGCTTTGACACCGAGGCGGTGGGCTCGATGGCCCGCCCGCGTGAGATTTGCCATAAACCTGCGGCCATCGAACCGAACAGCGCGACATATTGCAGGGCGAGCACGCTCGGCACGCGCACGCCCACAATCACGCTGACGAAGCCGATGAGCCGCAACAACGAAACAGAGCTGATCATCCCCAAGAGCGCCAGCGTGCGGCTTTGCCGGGTGGTCTGCGGTGGACCGAGGAATGCGAAGGCAACAATGACGAAGGCGAACGGATAAAGCGGGGCGGTCAGCCGATCATGCAGTTCGGACTGATATTGGTCCGGCTGTGCTGCATAGAGCGCATCGTTCGGCCGCGGCCACAAAAGTTCCCAGAGGTACTTCTCGCGGACGGTGTACACGACGTTTTGCGGGTTGCCGGCGAATTGCGAGAGATCGAATGGGTAGCGGTCGAAGGTGACGATGCGAGGATCGGTCTGACCGGCCTCGAACCGCTGAATGCTGCCGCCTTGCAGGACAAGAAACGAAGCCCTGTCGGTCTTCACGATCTCGCCCTGCTCGGCGAGATAGGTGGAGTGCACTTTGGGGTCGCGCCGGTCATCGACGAAAATGCCGACCAGGAGCCCGTTGGGTCGTCGGTCCGCGATGTGGAAAGTGAGGTTGCCGCCGACCGTCGTGAAGCGGCCGGGCTGCACAATATTGGTGAGGATATCGGCGCGCACCTGCGCGCCCCAGTCGCGCAATTGGCGTAACGATCGCGGAGAGACGTCGGCGGCTATGACCGCGACCAAAATCGAAACTACGAGAGCCGCGGCAAGGAACGGTCGCAGGAGCAGCCACGGCGAGCCGCCGGCCGCGTTCATCACGATGATCTCGGAATCCGAGCTGAGCTTATTGAGCACATGCGCTACCGCCATGACCAGCGCGATTGGCGCCAGCATCATGACCAGCAGCGGAATGATCAGTCCGGTAATGCCGACAAAGACGAGCAGCGTTTGGCGCTGGCTGGTGATCAGGTCGAAATCGCGCATGGCCTGGGTGAACCAGATCACGACGGTCAAGCTGACAAGGATGATCAGGAACGCGCCGCTCGTGGCGCGAAACATGTAGCGGCCGATCGACCCCATCGGACTGAATATCCCCGCTGACGGCGCATCGATAGCCGCATCGGCTCCCAATGCCGCATCCGGTGAGCTGGTCTCCCCAACGCCAGTGCTTCATGCTTTCACAAAGTGGCTTCGCCAAGGCAAAGCCATTGAACATGCACACTAAAGCGTTAATACGGGCGTTTGATAAATGCCGGCCCGGAAATGCCGATTTTGGGCAAAACGCCGCTTGGCATGCTCCGCGGGTCCGGTTCATAACCTAGTTACCGTAATGTCCCACCGCGGCCCGCCCCTAAAAGAGCAGCGCCAAAGGAATGCTTCATGGCCCCCGCTTTCAAATTCGGTTTCACGCCTTTCGCCCACCCGCACGGTGTTCTCGTTGTGTTCTGCGAAGAGAACGTAAAGCTGGGTCCGGCTGCTCAACGTGTGCTTGCGCCCATGGGAGATCTCATTCGCCGTGCGGCCGCCGCAGACCGCTTTACCGGCAAGAGCGGCTCGAGCCTCGACATCGTTGCCCCCTCGGGTCTCGACCTGCCGAGAGTGGTCGTGGTCGGGATCGGCAAGGAGAGCGAGTTGAAATCGCGTGATATCGTCAAGCTCGGCGGCATCGCCATGGGGAAGGTGCCGGCCGCCGCAGCGAATGCGACGATCTTCGCCGAGTTCGGACCTAGTGCGCTTAAGGCCAATCAGGTTGCCGATCTGGCGCTTGGCGCGCGGTTGCGCTCGTACACATTCGATCTCTACAAGACGAAACGCAAAGACGACGAGGAGCGGCCGAGCAAAGTCGAGGTGAATATAGCCTGTTCCAATCCGGCATCCGCCGAAAAGGCTTGGTCCGACAATGCGGCGATCGCCGATGGCGTCGTACTCGCCCGCGATCTCGTCAACGAACCGGCCAATGTGCTTTATCCGGGAGAATTCGCGCGCCGGGCCTCGAGCTTGACCAAGCTCGGGGTTAACGTCGAGGTGCTCGACATCGCGGCAATGAAAAAACTCGGTATGGGCGCGCTGCTTGGCGTCGGGCAAGGCTCGGCGCACGAGTTGAAGCTCGTCGTCATGCGCTGGAATGGCGGCAAGCGCGGGGTCGATCCGGTGTCGTTCATCGGCAAGGGCGTCTGCTTCGATACCGGCGGCATTTCGATCAAGGCGGCCCAAGGCATGGAAGACATGAAGGGCGACATGGCGGGCGCCGCTTGCGTCGTCGGTCTGATGCATGTGCTGGCGGCGCGCAAGGCCAAGGTCAATGCCGTCGGCGCCATCGGTCTTGTCGAGAACATGCCCGACGGAAAAGCGCAACGGCCGGGCGACATCGTCAAAACGATGTCCGGACAAACCATCGAAATTATCAATACCGATGCCGAAGGCCGTCTCGTGCTGGCCGATGTGCTGCACTACGTCAACAAGCGCTTCAAACCGAAATTCATGATCAACTTGGCGACGCTCACGGGGGCCATCATCGTGGCCTTGGGACATGAATATGCCGGCATGTTCTGCAACGACGATAAGCTCGCCGAGCGGCTGACCAAATCCGGCGAGGTGATCGGAGAGCGGGTCTGGCGGATGCCGCTCGGGCCGGAGTACGACAAGATGATCAACTCCAAGTTCGCCGACATGAAGAATACCGGCGGCCGCTGGGGCGGCGCGATTACTGCAGCGCAATTGCTGCAACGGTTCGTTGGCAAGACGCCCTGGGCGCATCTCGACATTGCCGGCACGGGAATGGATTCCCCGCAGTCCGATATCAACAAGAGCTGGGCCTCCGGCTGGGGGGTGCGGCTTCTCGACCAGCTCGTCGAAGACTATTACGAGCGGTGAGGACGCTCGGATGACGGAAATGCTATTCTATCACCTCAAAGGCCAGACGCCGGAGCAGGTGTTGCCGGCACTGCTTGCGAAATCGCTTGAACGCGGCTGGCGGGTCGTGGTGCAGGCGTCCTCGGATGAGCGCGTTGAAGCGCTCGATGCCCATCTGTGGACGTGGCGCGACGACGCTTTCCTGCCACACGGGACCTGGCGCGACGCCGAAGCCGCCGAGCATCCGATCGTGCTCACTGTCAATGACGAAAATCCGAACGGAGCGACGGTTCACTTCCTCGTCGATGGCGCAAACATCGCCGGCGATGGCGCCGGCTATGAGCGCATCGTGCTGCTGTTCGACGGCGAGGATCCGGACGCGGTCAATGCGGCGCGCGCGCGGTGGAGTGAGGCCAAAGCTTTGGGCGCTGATGTGACCTATTGGCAGGCCGATGAGCAGGGTCGCTGGCGCCGCCAGGGATGAACCAAGCAAGCTTCGAAATCGAGCTAAAAAAGCACGGTATTTATCTGATATTACATACCTTTCTTGCTCTTAATCATAAGCCCCTAAGGGTGGTTCAAACAGCCGTTTTCAGCACTATATTTTTTGCTCGGTCGCCAAATTGGATGCTATAGTTAGTTCCATGAACAAAAATTCAGTGAAAAAGAAACGGCTCGCCAAAGCGAGCGCGAAAACGAGTACCAAAACGAGCCGGAACGCAGCGGCTCGCAAGGCACCTACGCGCGCAATCGCGGCGGCGCGCAAACCCGCCGCGGCGCGGCAGTCTGCGCGAAGGTCGGAGTTCCTCTCCGCTATTAAGATTGCGGCTGTGGAAGCGGCAACGGTAACCGTGGCGCAGGTGACGGCGTTAGCGCCGGCGTTGAAGACCCACAAATATCGCGTTGGACAAACTGTCTTTTACACATCGAGCCCGATCAGTAGGCCCGGTGCGAGCGGTAGCTACCAGGTGGTCAGGCTGTTGCCGTCGGACGGCGAGGATTACCAATACCGGATCAAGAATCCCGGCGAAGCCTTTGAGCGTGTTGCCAAGGAAAGCCAGCTCGAACTCGAGCACTAGTGTCCCGATTCCGAAGTTCGCTTCATTTGGCGGCACACTCGATGGCGAACTTCGGAATCGAAAGGACACTAACAATTTATTGATCTAGTGTGGCTTTGGTTTAGAAATCCGCAAAGCGAGATTGGCCGAAAGAATGATGCGGATTTCTAAACCGCCACACTAGCGGATCCGTTGCGTGGCTGGCGCCTCCGGCGGCGCTACGGCATACTCCCGCCTCGACAAGCGGCAAAGTTTTTTCGCATTGGGGTGGTTGATGTTCGGCGTTGATCCCGACATCGGAAACTCGGCACTGCGTTTGTGGGTCGCGGTCGGATCGGGCGCGTTGCTCGTTTTCGTCTGTGCGCTGGCGCTCGATTGGACGCGGACGAGAATAGTGGCGCGCATCGGTGTGGTCGTTCTCGGCGCGTTTCTTGGCGCGACGCTGGCTTGGGCTTTCCTCGATGCCGCGTCCGTTCGCGATCGCAGCGCCGATCGCCGCGCCCTTGAAGCACGCATGGCCGCGCTCGACGCAGAAAGCCTTGCCCCGGGCTCGCCGCTGGCCTGCCTCAATGGCCTGGCGGGAGAGAATGTCGAGACGGCTTGCGAAAAGGCGCTCTTTGCCGCGCCTGCGACCGTGGCGAGCGCCACCTCTTATGTTGCGGCGCGCCTCTCGTTGCTGGCCGATATGGTCGCTTACGGCAAACGCGGGGGCGGCAATATTGATCGCATGTTGCTGCCGCTGCGCCACTCGCTCGAGGCCGACCGGTTCGGTTTCGTCGCGCACACGCTCGCCGTTGCCGACGGCTGCACCAGCGATCAGTGCAAGGCGTTTGCGCTTCTCGACAATTCGCGCCACATCCGCGCCAATTTGAGCGGGCAAACGCTGGATCGGTATCTCGATCACTATCTAACGGTGTGGGCGCAGCCGCCCGATGTCCCGATCGCCGATGCGTCCTCGGCGAGCCCGCCCGCCGCGCCGCCGCACAAGGTCGTCGATATCGACTTCCCCACCTCGGAGTCGATTCCGGCGATCAGCATTATAAATCCCGAGCCTAAGGGACCGCCCGGTGCCGCCGCCGTCGCCGCGGCGACCGCCGGCGAGGCCGATGCGCATGACGCGCCGGCGGCGTCGCGGCGACCGCGCAAGCCCGCCGTGCCCGCGCCCGTGCCAACAAGTGCTTCGCCGCCGCCACCGGCAAACGTCGATCCAGTCTGGACGCCGGGAACCCAGCCGCCACCGGCTGCCGCCACGGCCAACCCGACCGCGGCGGGCGTTGCGCCCGGCGTCGGCGGCCCGGTACAGCTCGGCCCATTCCCGCCGCCGCAGGCGAGCGCGGGAGCAGCGCACGCGCAATGAGTTGAAAGCCTCCGCATCAGCCGGTGTGATGCTCGCACAATGTTCCGCTCCGTCCTCATCGCCAATCGCGGCGAAATCGCTTGCCGCATCGCGCGCACCGCGAAACGGCTCGGCCTGCGCACCATCGCGGTCTATTCCGAAGCGGACGCCGACGCGCTTCACGTGCGGTCATGTGACGAAGCGTATTGCATCGGCGCCGCCGAGCCGCGCGAGAGCTATCTTTCGATCGAACGGTTGATCGCCGCCGCGCGGGGGGCCAAAGCCGAATGCATCCATCCGGGCTATGGCTTCCTGTCTGAAAATGCCGACTTCGCCGAGGCCTGCGGGCAAGCCGGCATTGCTTTCGTCGGGCCGCCCGCGGCGGCCATTCGTGCCATGGGGTTGAAGGACCGCGCCAAGATGCTCATGGAGAAGGCCGGCGTGCCCGTCGTGCCCGGCTATCACGGCGAGCGGCAAGACGCCAAGTTCCTCAAGGAGAAGGCTTACGAGATCGGCTATCCGGTGCTGATCAAACCGGCGGCGGGGGGCGGCGGGCGCGGCATGCGCCGTGTCGACAAGCACGCCGATTTCGAGGCGGCGCTCGAAAGCGCAATCCGCGAGAGCCAAGCGGCGTTCGGCTCGGGCCGGGTCTTGCTCGAAAAATATATTGCCTCGCCGCGGCACATCGAGATCCAGGTTTTCGCCGACCAGGATGGCAACGCAATCCATCTCGGCGAGCGCGACTGCTCGCTGCAGCGCCGGCATCAGAAGGTGATCGAGGAAGCGCCGGCGCCCGGCATGACCGCGGAGTTGCGCGCGCAGATCGGCGCCGCGGCGGTCGAGGCGGCCAAGGCGGTCGGCTACTGCGGCGCCGGCACCGTCGAGTTTGTCGCCGACGGCACGCGGGGACTGCGCGCCGATGGCTTCTGGTTCATCGAAATGAATACCCGGCTGCAGGTCGAGCATCCGGTGACCGAGGCGGTCACAGGCCTTGATCTCGTCGAGTGGCAATTGCGCATCGCCGCCGGCGAAAAGCTGCCGCTCGCGCAAAGCCAGATCCGCTTCGATGGCCACGCCATCGAAGCGCGCGTCTATGCCGAGGACCCCGAACGCGGCTTTGTGCCGTCAACCGGCGCAATCGTGGCGCTGGAATTGCCAGGCGATATCCGCGTCAATTCCGGCGTCGAAGCGGGCGGCGAAGTGACGCCGTACTACGATGCGATGATTGCAAAACTTATTGCGCACGCGCCGACGCGCCAGGCCGCGCTCGATCAGCTTGCTCACGGGCTCGAACGCACGCTGATTGCGGGCGTGCGCAGCAATGTGGCCTTCCTTGCCAATCTAAGCCGCGCCGAGGAGTTCCGGCTTGGCGCGGTCGATACCGGCTTCATCGACCGCAATCTCGCGCTGCTCGGCGCCGTGCCGCAGCCCCGCGACAATGCCGCTGCCGCGCTCGGCGTTGCGCATTTGCTCGACGCCGCGGTTGCGAGCGAAGCGCTGACCGACAACGATGCCCCGGAATCCGATTCGCCCTGGGACCTGCGCGACGGCTTTCAACTCGGTGGCGTGCGTTCGGTCGCCGTTGCGGTCCTGATCGATGGCGAGGACGCCAACGCAACCGTTACTTATGCGAGGGATGGCGCGCGCGTCACGGTCGATGGGATGGCGCCGGCGGTTGACGGGAGGTTATTTGCGGCGGGACAGGACGCCTATGTGTTGCGCGGTGGCCGCCAGACCCGCGTGCGGCTTAAGGATTTCGCCGCGGCAACGTCGCAGGCGAGCGCGAGTGACGGCGTCGTCAAGTCGCCCATGCATGGCCGGGTGCTGGAATTGCTGGCGCGCGTCGGCGATCGCGTCACACTCGGCCAGCGTCTTGCCGTCATCGAGGCGATGAAGATGGAACACACGATGCGCGCGCCGTTCGCCGGCATCGTGACGCAGGTTCCTGTGAGTACCGGCGCCCAAGTTGTGGAAGGTGCGCCGGTCATGGTGTTAGAGCAGGCGCCGGAAACGATAGAGTAGAATAATGCCACTTCACCTCATCAAGCTCTGCGTCGGCGCTGACTCGGTTCGCGATCTCGAGGACTGGATCAAGCAAAAGCTCAAAGCCAAGCGCAAAGCCGGCGAAAGGGCGGAACACATCCACCGCACCCGCATGGTGCCCAAGCGCGCGCCGGAGCTTACCGATGGCGGCTCGCTCTACTGGGTCATCCGCGGCGAAGTCATGTGCCGCCAGCGCATTCGCGATGTGCGCCCCTTCCGCGACAAGGACGGTATCGGGCGCTGCGGCCTCGTGCTCGATCGCAAAGTGGTCCTGGTCGAGCCGCGGCCCTACCGCGCGTTCCAGGGCTGGCGCTACCTTGCGGCAAAGGATGCCCCGCGCGACCTCGATCAAGCGGTGAAAGGCGCCGCCGCCATGCCTGAGACGCTGCGGCGGGAGCTTCGCGAACTCGGCCTGATGTGAACGAAACGCCGCTCCGAGGCGCCGGTTGACGCATGGCGCCGGCGAAGACGATCACGTAAAATCCGCCGAACAATGCCAAAGCTTGCGGAGCAAGAAGAATGATTATTGGAAGTGAGAAGGACGTCACCAAGGCGGTATTCAAGGAATATGAGCGAATTAAAAATCCGCGGCTGCGCGAGATCATTGCGGCCCTGATCCGCCATCTGCACGATTTCGCCCGCGAGGTGAAGTTGACCGAGGAAGAGTTTCAGGCCGCCATCGGTTATATCGTCGCGCTCGGCAAGCACACCACCGAGACCCACAACGAAGCGGTGCTGATGTCCGGATCGCTCGGCTTTTCGACGCTGATCTGTCTCCTCAACAATGGCGATCGCGGCCAGACCGAGACCGACGCCAATCTGCTCGGACCGTTCTGGCGCATGAATTCACCGCCGACCAAGAACGGCGACTCGATCGTGCGCTCGCCGACGCCAGGCGCGGTGCTGTTCGTCGATGCGTGGTTCCACGATACCAAGGGTCAGCCGATCCAGGGCGCCGAGGTGGACGTGTGGCACTCTTCAACGGAAGGGTTCTACGAGAACCAGGATCCGGTCCAGGCCGATATAAATCTGCGCGGCAAGTTCACCACGGACAAAGATGGGCATATCAGTTTCCGCAGCGTCAAGCCGGCCGGCTATCCGATCCCGATCGATGGCCCGGTCGGGGAACTATTGCGCGCGGCGGGACGGCACAATATGCGCCCCGCCCATCTGCATTTCCTCGTCTACAAGCCGGGCTTCAAGACTCTCGTCTCGCAAATCTACGATCCCGAGGACAAAAACATAGAAACCAACGTCCAGTTTGGCGTGACGCAGCATCTGATCGGCAACTACGTCAAGCACGAGGAAGCCTGCACGCGCGCCGCGGGCGTCAAGGCGCCGTGGTATTCGATCGAGCACACCTTCGTCATGGAGAGTGGTACGGCGCGCTTGCCGAAGCCGCCGATCACCGGCAAGGCGCAGGGCGAGCGGCCGGAAATCCCGCATCTCGAAGCAGTGTGAGACTGTAACCGGCGCTCAGTGCGTAAAGTGGGGGTGCGGTCGGTAATTCACACTGCAACATTGTCGATCAGCCGCGTCGTCCCAATGCGCGCGGCGACGAGAAGGCGGATCGGTTCAGTGGCGGCTGCGGCGAGGGGAGCCAGCGTTTCGGCGTTGCGCGCTTCGAGATAATCCAGCGCAAAGCCGGCCTTCACGATCGCAGCGCGGCCGTCGCCAATCACGGCGGCTATCGGGCCGCCGGCCGCAATCCTTCCGGCACATTCCTTGAGCGCGCGGTAAAGCACTGGCGCCGCAGCGCGTTCCAACGGCGACAAATAGCGATTGCGCGACGACAGCGCGAGGCCGTCCGCCTCGCGCACGACTGGCGCGCCGACGATGCGGGTCTTTAGCCCAAGATCGCGCGCGAGCCGGGTGACGACCTTGAGCTGCTGAAAATCCTTCTCGCCGAACATGGCGATGTCGGGCTCGCATTGGACAAGGAGTTTTGCGACCACGGTCGCCACGCCGGCAAAAAAATGCGGCCGGAAGGCATCCTCAAGGCCGACGGTAGCCGGCCCCTCCAGCACAATCCGGGTGGCAAAGCCTTCCGGATACATCGTTACCACCGAGGGAGACCAGACCAGGTCGACCCTAAGCTCGGCCAGCGCGGCAAGATCGGCCGAAAGCGTTCGCGGATAAGTGCTTAGGTCTTCGGTCGGCGCAAATTGGGTCGGGTTGACGAAGATCGATACGACGACGCGGTCGGCGCGCCGCTGTGCGATGCGGATCAGCGAAAAATGGCCCGCATGCAAGGCGCCCATGGTTGGAACGAGCGCAATCGTGTTGCGCCGTGCGCGGAATTCGGTGATCGCGCGTTTGAGCTTCGGCAACGTGCGCAAAGTACGTAAAATGACGCGCGAATGACGCTTGGGCTTTCTGTGAATTTATGATCCCGTTGCAGGGCGGGCACACTGGTTGCGTTTCGGCGATGGCTGAGCGGTTAATGATTAACTTCGCCAAGCCGATGCTGTATCTTGACCGCATGCGTTGCAACCCGGAGAAATAAAGGCAACGCAGAGGTCGCGTCTCCCATGTTGATGCAGGCGGATGTCGGCAGGCCGTTCTCGGCCCATGTCATCGTCCTTGGTAACGAAAAAGGCGGCTCGGGCAAATCCACCACGGCCATGCATGTCGCCGTCGCGTTATTGCAGGCCGGCCAGCGTGTCGCCACGATTGATCTCGATTCGCGCCAGAAAAGCTTCACCCATTACGTCGACAACCGCCGCGATTGGGCGCGGCGCGCCGGCCTCAAGCTCGAGGTCCCGGCGCATTATTGCGTCGCACGCGGGTTCGGCGTGCGGCTCGACGAAATCGAAGCCCAGGAATTCTCAGCCTTTGCCGAGGCGGTCAGCGCGGTCGAGCAAACCCACGATTTCGTCGTCATCGACACGCCGGGAACCGATTTCATACCTGATGCGGCTCGCCCATTCGATGGCGGATACGCTGATCACCCCATTAAACGACAGTTTCGTCGATTTCGACGTGCTGGGCGCGATCGACCAGAGCACGTTCGAAGTGGCCGGCGTCAGCCATTATGCCGAGATGGTCCGCGAGGCGAGGCGCCAGCGCCGGCTGGTCGACGGTGGGCTCACCGACTGGGTCGTCGTGCGCAACCGGCTGTCGACGCTCGGCTCGCGCAACCGGCGGCTGGTCGGGGAGGGGGTCGAGGGGCTCGCCAAGCAACTCGGCTTCCGCGCTATCGATGGCTTTGCCGAGCGCGTCGTTTACCGCGAGTTCTTCCCACGCGGCCTCACTGCGCTCGATGATTTGAACGAAGATACGCTCGGTGCGCGGCCCAGCACCTCGCACGTGACGGCCCGCGATGAGGTGAGAATGCTGATCGACGCGCTCCGCTTGCCAATCGACGAACGCGGCAAGCGCCGCGCCGCGGCGCGGGCCGAGTGGATTGCCGCCGCCGGAAAGCCGCTCGAAATTCCCGATCTATTGGTCGATTGAACTCCTTCACTGGAGCGCGAGCTGTTCCGAAACCCGGTATCCCCCGGATCACGCCTGGCACAGGCTTTTTCGGGATCACGCTCGGCCATTGCGCGCCTTCGCGTCCAGCGCCACCTTAGGGCCGATCATTAGGCGGCATCGATGAGCAACGACCGGTCCGACCGCGCGCCGGCGCCAACCGGTAATCCAGGCCATGTGCCAAGTGAGGCTCAAGGCGCGTCAGCACGCGCGGAAATCGATCAATTTCTTCATCAAGTCAAAGCGCTCGGAGCCGCGGCCGAACCTGGCCAGCGTGGCCGGCTCATCTTCGCCCTCGACGCCACCATGAGCCGGCAGCCGACTTGGGACAGCGCCTGCCGGCTGCAGGCGGACATGTTCCGCGAAGCCGCGGCGGTCGGCGGCCTCGACATCCAGCTTGTCTATTATCGCGGCCTGGCGGAATGCCGCGCTTCGCCTTGGGTTGCCGAGGCGGGACGGCTCGGCGCGCTGATGTCGCGCATCGATTGCCGCGGCGGCCATACCCAGATCGGCAAAGTGCTCGCACATGCGCGGCGCGAAAACGACAGCCGCAAGGTCGCGGTGCTGGTCTTTATCGGCGATGCCATGGAGGAATCGCTCGACGATTTATCCGCCGCCGCCGGCGAGCTTGGCCTGCACAATGTGAAGGCCTTCATGTTCCAGGAGGGCTACGATCCGGTCTGCGAGAAGGCATTCCGCGAAATCGCCCGGCTCAGCGGCGGAGCATTCTGCCGTTTCGCGCCGGGCGCGGCGCACGAATTGGCCGAACTCCTGCGCGCCGCGGCGGCCTATGCCGCCGGCGGCGTGAAGGCGCTCGCGGACCTTAAAGCGCGGCACAGCGCAGGTGCGGTCAAGCTGCTCGAGCAGTTGAGATAGCCAGCCCTTAAAGAAACCATGCCCGAAATACTCCTCGGCGCCATCGTCCTCGTTTTGCTGCTCTGGGCGGTCAGCTCCTTTTCCAAAGCCGATCCCAAGAAGGCGGCGCAGATCCTGCGCGCCATCGGCGGCGGTGCAGCCCTGATATTCGCCGGGTTTCTCCTTTTTCGTGGCGAGATCGGGGTCGCGGTGCCGGTCGGCCTGTTCGGCCTCGGCTTGCTGGGTTGGGTTTCACTGTGGCCGGCGACATTCGGCGCGCGCACGCAGAAAAGCGCGGGCCAAGCCTCGCGCGTACGCACGGCCTTTCTGGAAATGGAACTCGACCACGATAGCGGGGCCATGCACGGCCGCATCTTGGCAGGCCAGCGCGCCGGCGCCTCGCTTGATCAGCTCGATCGCGCGGCGCTCATCAGTTTGTTCGGCGAGATCGACGGCGACAGCCGAGAGTTACTTGCAGCTTATCTTGACCGCCGGGAGCCCGGCTGGCGTGAGCACGCGCAGGGCGATGCGGCAGCGAGCGGCGGGTCGCGGCCTTCGGGCGGCGGCAAAATGACTGAAGAGGAAGCTTATCAGATCCTTGGCATTCAACCCGGGGCGAGCGCGGAGGACATCAGTCGCGCCCACCGCTCCCTCATGAAGAAACTGCATCCCGACCAAGGGGGGACGACGTATCTTGCGGCCCGCGTCAATGAGGCCAAGGACGTTCTTCTCCGCCGCCATCGCTGAGGTACTCCGTACTCACCTCGCGTGGCCTCCCGTCCGTGACTGACGTTCCCTGTCCCGCTCGCCGGGATCTGGCTTTCTAGTGGAGCACCGTCTTTTCGGATGCTCAGTCCTTCACCGCCATGCATTGGAAGTCGCTGCGCTTGAGCTCGCGGCATGCCGCGTCCGCGGTCACCTTGTCGAAGCCGGCGAAACGCGCGCGAAACAGCGCCTTGTCGCCTTTCTGGATGCGCTCGGTGAACGGGTCCTTGGCGGCGAGCGCGGCGTGCACTTTGAGCTGCGCAGCGCTTAAATGCTCCTTCGCATCGGTCTCATCGTCAAAGGCGCCGATCTGGATGAGCCATCCGCCCCGCGCGTGAACCGGTCCGGACGGTATAGCCGCGTCAATTTGCTCAGCCTCGGCCGCCTCGGCTTTTTCAGTCCCGGCCGCCGATTTGACGGCGGCGACAGTGACCGGCCCGGCCGGGGCAGCGACTGGCGCGGCTGCGACGGCGACCGGCGCGGCCGGTGCAGCTGCCGCTTTCAGGTCCACACTTGGCCCAGCCGATGCGACAACGGTCTGCCGCTGCTCGGCCGCCACAGCGGGAGGCTGTGGAGGGATACTTAGTCTAGCTGCGGCCTGCGGCGCCGGGGCCGCAACCGCGACCAGCATCGGCATTGGCGCGAGAGCCGCCGTCTGTACCGGCGCAGTCCGGTAGGAGATCGTTTTCACCAATACCGGCTTGATCGGAGCGTCGGAGCCGACTGCGACCTGCATGTTGACGCTCGCAGTCGGCGCCGGGTCGGCGCGCGGTGCCATCGGTGTCGATGGCACAGAGGAACCGAGTGCGGGCGGCGCGTCACCATGCGCCGACGCATCGGCGATCATGGGCGCGCTGCGATGGAGCGACGCCTCCTTGATATGGTCGGCGATCAACTCGCGCATGCGGGCGTCGCGTTCGGAGGCCGACGGCCCGCCCATCACTGCGGCGACCAGGTAACGCCCATTGCGATGGAGGGAAGTCAGGAGATTGAAGCCGGAGGCGCGGGTAAACCCGGTTTTGATGCCGTCGACGCCATCGACTTCGCTGAGCAGGTGGTCGTGACCGCGGATGGTTTGGCCGCGGAATTCGAATGCCTGCGTCGAGAAGTACTTGTAATAGCGCGGGAAGCGGTCCTGGATCGCGCGTCCGAGCAGGGCCTGATCGCGCGCGGTGGTGACCTGATCGTCGTCGGGCAGGCCGGAGGCGTTGATATAGGTCGTATGGGCCATGCCCAAGGCATGCGCCTTCTGCGTCATCAGCTTGGCAAACGAGCCCTCGCTGCCGCCGAGATATTCGGCGATGACGACAGCGGCATCGTTGGCGGACCTGGTGACGATGCCTTTGATCGCGTTCTCCACCGAAATGGCCTGCCCAGGTTTCAGGCCGAGCTTGGTGGGATCCTGATCGGACGCATGTTCGGAAACGGGCAGTGGGGTATCGAGCTTGATCCGGCCGGCATCGAGACGCTCGAACAAGAGATAAAGCGTCATCACCTTGGTGAGTGAAGCCGGATGGCGCGAGGCGTCAGGATTCACCGCTTCCAGCACCGCGCCGCTATTGCCGTCGACCACGATGGAGGAATACGGCGGGTCATACGTATCGGCGCGGGCGTGATGGCGGTGATGCACGTAGTAGCGATGGTGGTGTCGCGCGACCGCTGCATCGCTGGTGATGCTGAGAGCCGCCGCGATCGCCGCGAGGCTCCACACGCAATAACGAGGCCCGTTGCGGGCCCCGAAATTCACCCCTGCCATTGCGCACCCCGTCCCTGAACGCGCCTAGCCCCCGAAAAGGCCGCCCTTTTTGCATCTTGGGCGTGTGCTTCCCCCTTGGCGATGCGGCCAACCTACGGCCGCTAAAGCCCCAATGAGGAGGCATTTCCCCAACGCAGTCGTCACCCAAACAACACGGTCAAGCACGTTAGGCGAACGCCGTTGCGAAAGGGTTAAGTGCCCATTTCGCTGCTATTTTGTGCACTGACCCATCACCCGTTGCAGTTTTTGTGCACTGCACTATATTTATCATCAATGCCGCAAACGGCCTTTTCAAGGCAACGGATCGGAGCGGCCTTAACCCTACCGCACGCCGGCCAATCAGCCCGCCCCAGGAGATCATCATGACAACCGAAGAGATGCAGAAGTTTGGCAAGGACAGCATGGAGACAATGATGTCTTCGTTCGGCACGTGGACCAAAAACGCGCAAGCGATCGCCGTCGAGATCACCGATTACTCGAAAAAGTCGATCGAGGATTCCGCCGCCGCTTGGGAGCGCCTGATGGGTGCCAAGACCCTGGAAAACGCAATTGAAGTGCAGAGCGACTATCTGAAATCTTCGTACGAAGACTTTGTCGCCGAAGCGACCAAGCTCGGCGAGCTTTATGTCGATCTGGCCAAGGAAGCCTACAAGCCGTTCGAGGGTGCGCTCGCCAAGGCCTCGTCCATCAAGTAACGACGCGGGCCGCGCGATCGCCCGGGCTTTACGTCTTGGGAGCAGGCCTTACGTCTTGGGAGGAAGTGCGGACTCGATTGCGGCGGCGATCCGGGCAAGCAGCTGCTCGATTCGTCCGACCCGGAACGCGAGGTGTTCGAGCGCGTAGGCCGCCCGCTTATCAGCCGACGGCATGCTGTTGGCGTCGTAATCCGGAACGAACTCCTGCTCCAGTTCGCGCACCAATCTCGACCGCCGTGTGAGGTCGACCATGGCCACCTCCTCTCGCACTTACTAGCATAATTGCACGATCAATAGCCGAGTCGGCGTTTTGGACCAATCCATGCCGGCGCGGCTTGGGCAGCTGTGGCGACGGCATTGGCGCAAATCTTGCCATCTACACGGCATCGGCTTGTGCGGCGCCGCGTGCGCCATATCTGACGCCTTCGTCAGGAGGGTTCAGGAGGGTAAAGTAAGCGCGAATGTGGCCGCATACCCGGTGCCATGCCGGTGTAAACCCAGGTCGGCGCCGCACTATCGATTTGGCGCGCAAAGCGGGCTAACTTTATTATGCGTGTCGGGAGTTCTCATGGCGAATGACCGTTCGGCAACCCGCGCCGACGATCGATTGCGCCAAGCGCAGGCCTGGAAGTCGAACGAACCAATGCCGCCGATTGACGTTACTGTCACTGTGCTGCCCGCCCGCCTGGCCGATGACGATCGCCGGCGCAAAGGCGAGAGCGGACCCGGCACTGCGGTTATCACCAAGACGAAATCGCAGACCAAGCGGCCGAACCTCTATCGGGTTCTGCTGCTCAACGATGACTACACGCCGATGGAATTCGTGGTCCACGTGCTGGAGCGCTTCTTTAACAAGGATCACGAGACCGCGCACCGGATCATGATGCATGTGCACCAGCATGGCATAGGCGAATGCGGTATCTTTACCTATGAGGTGGCGGAGACAAAAGTGACGCAGGTTATGGACTTTGCCCGCAAACATCAGCATCCTTTGCAATGCATCATGGAGAAGAAGTGATTCCGGGGGGAAGCTTCCAATACAAATGAAGAGAAATTGAAATGCCCACGTTCTCGCGCAGCCTCGAACAGTCGCTTCACCGGGCGTTGGCGCTCGCCAATGAGCGCCACCACGAATATGCGACGCTGGAGCATCTGCTGCTGGCGCTGATCGAAGATCAGGATGCCGCGGCGGTTATGCGCGCATGCAACGTGGATTTGGAGAAGCTGCGCCGCAGTCTCATCGCCTATCTCGAATCCGAGCTCGACAACCTGGTTACCGACGGGGCGGACGATTCCAAGCCCACCGCCGGCTTTCAGCGCGTCATTCAGCGTGCCGTCATCCACGTGCAGTCGTCCGGTCGCGAGGAGGTGACAGGGGCCAACGTACTCGTCGCGATCTTCGCCGAGCGTGAGAGCCATGCCGCCTATTTCCTGCAAGAACAGGACATGACGCGCTACGACGCGGTCAACTACATCAGCCACGGCATCGCCAAGCGGCCGGGCATGTCGGAGGCCCGCCCGGTGCGCGGCGCCGACGAGGACACCGATACCAAGTCGGGCGATGAGCCGAAGAAGAAGGGCGATGCGCTCGACGCCTATTGCGTCAACCTCAATAAGAAGGCGCGCGACGGCAAGATCGACCCGCTGATCGGCCGCGAGTTCGAGATCAACCGGACCATCCAGGTGCTGTGCCGGCGGCAGAAGAACAATCCGCTGTTCGTCGGCGAGGCCGGCGTCGGCAAGACCGCGATTGCCGAAGGCTTGGCGCGCCGCATCGTCCACGGCGAAGTGCCCGACGTTTTACGCAATGCGACGGTATTCGCGCTCGACATGGGCACGCTGCTTGCGGGCACGCGCTATCGCGGCGATTTCGAGGAGCGGCTGAAGCAGGTCATCAAGGAGCTGGAAGCCTATCCCGGCGCCATCCTGTTCATCGACGAGATCCACACCGTGATCGGCGCCGGCGCCACGTCCGGCGGCGCGATGGACGCGTCGAATCTGCTCAAGCCGGCATTGGCCTCGGGCACGGTGCGCTGCATCGGCTCCACGACCTACAAGGAATACCGGCAGTATTTCGAGAAGGATCGGGCGCTGGTGCGGCGCTTCCAGAAGATCGACGTCAACGAGCCGACGATCCCAGACGCTATCGAAATCCTCAAAGGGCTCAAGCCCTATTTCGAGGATTATCACAAGCTCAAATACACCAACGACGCGATCAAGGCGGCGGTCGAACTGTCCGCGCGCTACATCCATGACCGCAAGCTGCCCGATAAGGCGATCGACGTGATCGACGAGTTCGGCGCCGCACAAATGCTGCTGCCGGAAAATAGGCGTAAGCGCACCATCGGGCTCAAAGAGATCGAGACCACGATCGCCACCATGGCCCGCATTCCGCCGAAAGCGGTGTCGAAAGACGATGCCGAGGTTCTGCAACACCTCCAGGAGACGCTCAAGCGGGTGGTGTATGGCCAGGATAAGGCGATCGAGGCGCTGTCCGCTTCGATCAAGCTTGCCCGCGCCGGTCTGCGCGAGCCGGAAAAGCCGATCGGCTGCTACCTGTTCTCCGGGCCGACCGGCGTCGGCAAGACCGAAGTGGCAAAGCAGCTCGCCGCCACCCTCGGCGTCGAACTCACCCGCTTCGATATGTCGGAATATATGGAGCGCCACACCATATCGCGGCTGATTGGCGCGCCGCCCGGCTATGTCGGCTTCGACCAGGGCGGGCTTCTGACCGACAGCGTCGACCAGCATCCGCATTGCGTGCTGCTGCTCGACGAGATCGAGAAGGCGCACCCGGATCTGTTCAACGTGCTCCTGCAAATCATGGATCACGGCAAGCTGACCGACCACAACGGCAAGCAGGTCGACTTCCGCAACGTCATTCTGATCATGACCACCAATGCCGGCGCCTCCGACATGGCGCGGCATGCGTTCGGCTTCACGCGCAACAAGCGCGAGGGCGATGACATGGAGGCGATCACAAAACTGTTCGCGCCCGAGTTCCGCAACCGGCTCGACGCGATCATCACCTTTGCGCATCTGTCGCCTGAGATCATCGCCATGGTGGTCGAGAAATTCGTGCTGCAACTCGAGGCGCAGCTGGCCGATCGCGATGTCACCATCGAATTGAGCGACGAGGCCACGCAATGGCTGATCGCCAACGGCTACGACGAGCTGATGGGCGCGCGGCCGATGGCGCGGGTGATCCAGGAGCACATCAAGAAGGCGCTCGCCGACGAAGTGCTGTTCGGCCGGCTGAAGTCGGGCGGCCACGTCCGCGTCGTCGTCGTCACCGACGAGGCCGGCAACTCGAAGCTCGGCTTCGAATATCCGGACGGTCCGATAAAGCCGCGGCCGGAAAAGCTGCCCGAGCCGCGCCGCGCCAAGGCGAAACGGCGCTCCTCGCCGCGCAAGAGGCCGCCGGGCGCGGGGCCTGACGACACGCCGCCGCGCCGCGGCACCGTGCCCAAGGTGCCGCTGGTCAAGGTTTGAAGCAGAAACGCCGGCGGGTCATTTGCCCCGCCGGTGCTTTTTCAATTCGCCTGCGAACCAGATCGCCAGGATCGGCAATGCCGCGGCAGCGCCGAGAAATAACGGCACGGCGCCGAGGCGATCGATGACCACTGCGCCCGCAGCGACGCCGGCCGTCTGCCCGACAAAGATCGCCGAGGAGAAGAGCGCGACGGCGGTGCCGCGTGCTTGCGGCGTCATCTGCGTGGCATTGGTCTGCAAGGTGTTGTGCAGCATGTAGAAGCCGAGCCCGATCGCCATCGTCGCGACGGGCGCCAGCCACCAGACCGGTGCGATGGCGAGCAGGATATAACCGGCCGCGATAGTGAAACCGCCGGCCATCGCCAGACGGGCGGGGCCGAGCCGATAAACGAATGCCTTGACCCCGGCGGCGTAAATCAGGCCGCCGACGCCGAAGCAGCCGACGCTCAAGCCGATAAGTGTGAAACTCACGCCGAAGTGGGAATGGAGGTAAGCGCCGATATAGGCGAAGGCGCCCCATAGGAGCGCATTCTCGATGAACGCGGCGATGATGACGATGCGTGCAAATGGCGTCGTCAGCACCGCGGCATAATCGGCGATGAAGCGCGCCCCCAACCCTAACCCTCCCCCGCTTGCGGGGGAGGGAAGGCTGGGGGCGTGACACGGTGCGCGGGTCAGCGGATTTGTGCAGAGTTCGAAAACCAGTCCGGCCGTCGCCACTGCGAAAATTCCCGACAGCACGAAAAACACATTGCGCCAGCCGACCAGATCGCCGAGCACGCCGCCGGCGGCCTGGCCGAACAACTGGCCGAGAATCTGACCGGTGAGATAACGCCCGAGAATCGGCTGGCGTTGCTCGTATGGCGTTACGTCGCCGACATAGGCCATCGAAATCGGGATGATCCACCCGCCGGCCGCGGCGCCGGTCGCGAACCGCGCCATCGCCAGCTGCGGCAGCGACGTTGCCAGCCCGCACAGCGCCACCATGACCGTTCCGATCGCGCAGGTCAGCGCCACCGTGCGGTATTTGCCGAAGCGATCGCCGAACGGCCCGATGACGAGCTGGATCGAGCCGTGGGCGACGGCGTAGGCGGTCACCACGATCGCCGCGACGCCGACTGCGGTGTGAAAGTCGGCGGCGATCTGCGGCAACAGCGAATCCGTCACCCGCACTTGCGCCTGGCTGGCGAAGCCGGCGACGGCAAGCAGCATGATGGCGCGCGTCGGCGTTTGGCGCGGCGTGGCGGTGAAGGCTTTGCGAGAATCTGGCACGGTGGGAGCGGGCGAAGGGATGCGGCGTTGACAGTCAACACAGAGCGGGCTTTCTACCCCGCGAAACAGTGAATGCGAAATGATTGAAAACAGATACCAGCCCAGCGCGGTCGAGACCCGCATCTACCAAGCCTGGGAGGACGCCGGCGCTTTCCGCGCTGGCCGGCCGGAGCGCGCCGAGGCGGAGCCTTACTGCATCGTCATTCCGCCGCCGAACGTCACCGGCTCGCTGCATATGGGCCATGCGCTCAACAATACGCTGCAGGACATTCTCTGCCGCTTCGAGCGCATGCGCGGACGTGACGTGCTGTGGCAGCCGGGCACCGACCACGCCGGCATCGCCACCCAGGCCGTGGTCGAGCGCCAGCTGATGGAGCGCCAGCAGTCGAGCCGCAGCATCGGCCGTGAGGAATTCATCAAGCGCGTGTGGGAATGGAAGGTGGAGTCCGGCGGCGCCATCATCAATCAGCTCAAGCGGCTTGGCGCCTCCTGCGACTGGTCGCGCGAGCGCTTCACTATGGACGAGGGCCTGTCGCGCGCGGTGATGAAGGTCTTCGTTACCCTCTATCGCGAGGGGCTGATCTACAAGGACAAGCGGCTGGTGAATTGGGACCCGAAACTGAAGACCGCGATCTCCGATCTCGAAGTGCAGCAGGTCGAGACCAGGGGCCACCTCTGGTTCATCAAATATCCGGTCGAAGGCTCAGGCGAATTCATCGTCGTAGCAACGACGCGGCCGGAAACCATGCTCGGCGACGTCGCGGTCGCGGTGCATCCGCAAAATGAGCGGCTCAAGCATCTGATCGGCAAGACGGCCATCCTGCCGCTGGTCGGCCGGCGCATTCCGATTATCGCCGACGAATATGCCGATCCGGAAAAAGGCTCCGGCGCGGTCAAGATCACGCCAGCGCACGATTTCAACGACTTCGAGGTGGGCAAAAGGCATGGCCTAAAAGCGATCAATGTATTGGATCGAGAAGGGAGGATAAACATTCAGCGAAACACTGACTTCCACCAGGGTTTTTACGGAGAATATTTCGTCAAAGACGTAATGAGCGTTGATGGTCTAGATCGATTCGTCGCACGCAAAAAAATCGTTGAGCTTCTAGAGACCGCGGGCCTGATCGAAAAAATAGAGCCAACGTCTCATGTTGTTCCGCATGGCGACCGCTCCGGCGCGGTGCTCGAGCCGTTTCTCACCGACCAATGGTACGTTGACGCCAAGACGCTCGCGGCGCCTGCGGTCGAGGCCGTGCGTAAAGGCGAGACAGTCTTCGTGCCATCGCAATGGCAGGCAACATTCTTCAGTTGGATGGAGAACATCCAGCCGTGGTGCATCTCCCGGCAAATCTGGTGGGGACATCAGATTCCCGCGTGGTACGGACCGAAGAAAAAGCCAGACGGCTCACTTACGTTTTCAACAGCCTCTGAGGGCGGGGAAGTTCGTCCCCAGGACTACCACATCTTCGTTGAATTGACGGAAGAGGACGCAATCCGTACAGCAAGAGAGTACTACGGTAGGGATGTTATCGTCACAAAGGATGCCTTTGATACGTCGTGGATCGGCAGCGGTAAGGATCATATCTTCCGCGACGAGGACGTGCTCGACACCTGGTTCTCCTCGGCGCTGTGGCCGTTCTCGACGTTGGGCTGGCCGGACCAGACGCCGGAGCTCACGCGCTTCTACCCGACCAGCACGTTGGTCACCGGTTTCGATATCATCTTCTTCTGGGTCGCGCGGATGATGATGATGGGACTGCACTTTATGAAACAGGTGCCGTTCCACGATGTCTACATCCACCGCCTCGTGCGCGATGCCTCCGGCGCCAAAATGTCGAAATCCAAGGGCAACGTTGTCGATCCGCTCGGTGTCATCGACCAATACGGCGCAGACGCCTTGCGCTTCACGCTGGCGCGCGGCGCGGCGCAAGGTCATGACATCCGGCTTGGTCCACAGGACGTTGAGAACAACCGTAACTTCGCAACCAAGCTGTGGAATGCCGCGCGCTTCGGCGAGATGAACGAGTGTTTCATAGTATCGGACTTTAAGCCGGCGTCAGTGAAAGAGCTGATCAATCAATGGATCATATCGCAACTTGGCGACACACTGGGCAAAATCGAACTGGCGCTCAGCGACTATCGCTTCAACGATGCAGCCAACGCGATTTATCATTTTGTGTGGGACTTCTATTGCGATTGGTACTTGGAGCTTACCAAGCCAATCTTTGTCACTACTCAGCCAAGTGATGCGGCAAAACGCGAGACGCGAGCAACGGTTGCCTATGTTCGCGACCAAATATTGAAGATTTTGCATCCGTTTATGCCCTTTATCACTGAAGAGCTTTGGAGGGTTTCAGAAAAAAAACGTGATGAGCCGATGGTTGCTCTTGCCATGTGGCCGACTCGACACCCTCAATTTGCAGATGCGCATGAGGAAGTGGGCTGGCTTATCGAGCTAGTGTCGGCTGTACGCTCCGTTCGCACTGAAATGAACATTCCACTTGGGCAGCCTTTGGAGATTGAATTCATAAACCCGTCTGAGAAAACTCTCAGGAGAGCGGAGCTGTGGGACCCGACGCTCAATAGACTTGCGAAAATATTGAGAAGTAAAACATCCAAAGTGGTTAAGCCTGGATCGATACAGCTGATCGTGGCGGGCGAAACTGTAGCCGTTCCGCTTGCCGGCGTGATCGATCTCGCCGCCGAGCGCGCGCGCCTTACCAAGGAAATGGCCAAGGCCGATGCCGACATCGCGCGGGTCGATACCAAGCTCAACAACGCCAATTTCGTCGCGCGTGCACCGGAAGAAGTGATTGAGGAGGAAAAAGAAAAGCGCGAGGAGGCGCTGGCGCGGAAAGCCAAGATCGCCGAGGCGCTGGAGAGGCTCAAAGGCGCGGCGTGAGGGTCTCGGCGTGAGAATCCTGTTGGCCGGCGCGACCGGAGCCATCGGGCGACGATTGACGCCGCTTCTCGTTGCCGCCGGACATCAGGTGACCGGCACCACGCGCTCGGCCGAAAAAGCGGGTGCGCTAAAAGCGCAGGGCGCACAGGCGGCCGTCGTCGATGTGTTTGACGCCAAAGCGCTGCACGAAGCCGTCGCGCGGGCGCGTCCCGAAGTCGTGATCCATCAGCTCACCGACCTGCCGCAGGTATTCGATCCGGCGCGCCGCGGCGATATGCTGGTGCGCAATGCCAAGCTGCGCATCGAGGGTACGGCGAACCTCGTTGCGGCGGCGCAAGCCACGGGCGCGCGCCGGCTGATTTCCCAGAGCATCGCCTTCATCTACGCCGACGGTCCCGAGCCGCACGCCGAGAACGATCCGCTCGCGCCTGCCGACGGCGACGATCTCAATGCGCTGACCTCGCGCGGCGTGCGTTCGCTGGAAGACGCCACGCTCAAGACGCCCGGCGTCGATGGCATCGTGCTGCGCTACGGACGGCTTTATGGCCCAGGCACCTGGAATACGCCGAACGCTCGGGCCCCGCTTCACGTCGACGCGGCGGCACAGGCGGCGCTCCTTGCCGTCATGCGCGGGGCGCCTGGCATCTACAACATCGCCGAGGACGACGGCGCGGTCACGATCGACAAGGCGCGGCAGGAATTGGGCTTCGACCCGGCTTTCAGATTTTAGAAAGTTCTCAAGGAGGTGTTTGGTCTTTGCTCCCGAATGGTCTTTTTGGGACAAGCACGCTTCTATTATCATTTTCCCGTAGAACGATTAAAAAATATGTGAGATACTTAAAGTGGTATTGGGCCAAATCCAGGTAGAGTCCAATGGAAAAGATGTCTCGGTTGTACGAGATGGTCCAGGCTTGCAGCGACGCGGTTGTTGCAGGGGTCGCCGTCCTCGCGCTCGGCGTTGCATGGTTCACGTATGTTTCCGCTGTAAGGGAATCCGACGACAAGTTTGCAGCCGATACAATTTTAGAGTGGACCCACGGTCAGCCTGTGAATTTTAGGCTATGCCGCCATCTGCTGGCGTGGCGTCGCGAGGTTGGTAGGAATTGAGGGTGGCGTAGTCTCCGGGGTGTTCAACCTCGAATCATCTGACGTTGAAGCGTCAGATAGGAGACCACGCCATGACGATCACTACCACGAAGCCTGATTCTTCGCAGCCTGCATCCGAGATGGCTGTTGATCTTTTCGACAACTGGTTTGATCCGCTCGAGACCGAGGTGCGCGCTCGGGCGCGTGAGTTCATTGAAGAGCTGATCCGTGGCGAGCTCGATACTGTGCTTGCCCGCCCGCGTTACTGGCGAAGCCAGATTGCTGGCGATGAAGCAAGGGCGGTCGTTACCGGCCACCGCCACGGGAGCCGGACGCGGTCGCTGACCGGGACGTTCGGCCCGATTGAGATCGCGGTGCCGCGTGCTCGGCTGAACACCCCGGAGGGCAAGACGACGGAGTGGAAGAGCCAGGCGTTGCGGGCTTATCAGCGCCGTACGCTGGCCGCCGACGCGCTGATCGCGAGCACCTATCTGGCTGGCACCAACACGCGCCGGGTGCGCCGTGCGCTCGCTGCCCTGTTTGGCGGTGCGGTGGGCAAGGACACGGTGAGCCGGACCTGGCGCAAGGTGAAAAGCGATTGGGACGCGTGGAACACCCGCTCGTTGGCCGAAGAGCCGATCGTGCGGCTCATTCTCGACGGCACCGTGGTGCGCGTGCGGCTCGACCGCAAAGCGACCTCCATCTCGCTGCTGGTCGTCATCGGCGTACGCGAGGACGGCCAAAAGGTAGTGCTCGCGATCAAGAGCATGGGTGGCGAGAGCACTGAGGCCTGGCGCACCGTCCTCGACGATCTCATCAAGCGCGGCTTGCGTCGCCCCGAGTTCCTCATCGTCGATGGCGCACCCGGCCTCGACAAGGCGATTGCCGCCGTGTGGGACGGCGTGCCGGTTCAGCGCTGCACGGTCCACAAGCACAGGAACCTTTTCGCCCACGCGCCAGAGCGTCTGCATGACGAGATCACCGCGGATTATAACGACATGATCTATGCGTCGACGCGTCAAGAAATCGAAGCGCGCCGCAAGGCCTTCATCCGCAAATGGAGGCTCAAGCACCGTGCCGTCGCCGACAGCCTGGAGGAAGCCGGCGACCGGCTGTTCACCTTCACACGACTGCCGCCAAGCCAATGGCGGAGCGCGCGCACTACCAATGCGATCGAACGACTGCACGAAGAGTTCAAGCGGCGGATCAAAACCCAGACCGTGCTGCCATCGGCAGATACCGCGGCGATGTTGTTCTGGGCGTTGCTCGCATCGGGCCAGATCAATATGCGCAAGGTCGATGGCTGGCAGACGCTCGCCACAAAGCTCATCGATCAGCCAATTGACCTCGCTGCCTGAAACGATACCTTCATGTTACCGGAGATCGCGCCACGCCGAATTCCAACCGCTTCCCGGACGCCAGCTCTGCTGGTAACCGATCTCACAAAGGAAGATATTGAGACTATTGCTAAGCGTCAGAATCTGACGCTTAGGACAGACTTGGCACGACAAGATTTCATGGCCTGTTTTTCCGATACCTCAGAGCAGGATATTCCACAGATCTTCGACAAATCATCAAACACAGTTACGCCGAGGGGCGTATCCATGCTGGCAGAGCGCATAAACGAGGAATTAAACGCTGATAACCTGGTTGCGGCGTTTCTGATGCAAGGTATCGGCAACCAAGCACTGCTGGGACCAATTGGGAGCATTGTTTGTGGGGACAAGCCGATCCTTAGTGAGTTGCCAGACAATGAACCGGATATAACCAACTCGTTTTGGTCAGTGCGCGAGTTCGTCAAATCATGTCATTAATGTGGGCTCATTTCTGAATGGCTTGCTGAGGAATCGCGATCCTTTCTCCCCATAGCGCCACGGCAGTTCCGCCGCTTTGGTGATGCCAATGCGAGGGCCAACTACGACCTCAACTTCGCCCTGACGCGCGAACAGCGCGAACGGCGGCTCGTCGAGCGCAAAGCCATTGTGCCGGTTTGTGATGCCGAGCGCCTCGGTGAGCCGGCCGGGGCCGGAGCAGAGGAGGCGCTCGACGGCAGTGCCGCGCCGCCGGCGCATGAGGGGGAGGCCGGCCGTCGGCTCCAGCGCCCGGATCAGGACGGCGGCGGCCGACCCTTTGGGCTCGCAGACGAAGTTGAGGCACCAGTGAATGCCGTAGGACCGGTAGACATAGGCATAGCCTGGCGGGCCGAACATGACGGCATTGCGCTCGGTCGGCCCGCGAAAGCTGTGCGCCGCCGGCTCGGTATGATGGTACGCCTCCACCTCCACCAGCCGGCCGCCGACGCCGTGAACGAGCAGCGTCGCGCCGATGAGGTCTGGTGCAACCTCGTGGACGCTACGGTTAAAGAAGCTGCGGGTTAGTCGCTCGGCCACGACCTATCGTCGCAAGGGCGGAGCCTGTTGGTAAATCGGCGGTTAACCGGATGCCACCGAACCAAGTAAATCTGTGGCTCTGCGGCAACAGCTCTGGAACATTTCATTATACTGCACTGCACCCTCAACAAACGCCGCTTTTTGGCCACAGGATATCTAGAAATCGACGGCCGACGATCGGTCCGAAGTGGATTTTAGGTCGTTGCGTGCTTCCGGTCTCCAACGCGCGTCGCCTGGGCCGGAGGAAAGGGGCGAAGGGGCTTAAGCAGGCCCGCTGGAGTATGGACGCCAAAACCAATCTAAAATCGCGGCTGCCGAGCCGGCACGCGACCGAGGGACCCGACCGGGCGCCGCACCGCGCATTCTACTACGCGATGGGACTGACCACGGCGCAGATCCATCAGCCGTTCGTCGGCGTCGCCACCTGCTGGAATGAGGCGGCGCCCTGCAACATCGCACTGATGCGCCAAGCCCAGGCAGTCAAGCTTGGGGTCGCTTCGGTCGGCGCGACGCCGCGGGAATTTTGCACCATCACGGTGACCGACGGCATCGCCATGGGCCATGCCGGCATGAAGGCCTCGCTGCCGTCGCGCGAAGTCATTGCCGATTCGGTGGAATTGACGGTGCGCGGCCATTCCTACGACGCCCTGATCGGCGTCGCGGGCTGCGACAAGTCGCAGCCCGGCATGATGATGGCAATGTGCCGGCTCAACGTGCCGTCGATCTACATCTACGGCGGCGCGATTCTGCCCGGGACGTTCAAGGGTCAGCCGGTCACCATCCAGGACGTCTACGAGGCCGTCGGCAAGCATTCGATCGGCGCGATGTCCGATGCCGATTTGGACACGCTGGAGCAGAACGCTTGTCCGTCGGCCGGCGCTTGCGGCGCGCAATTCACCGCCAACACCATGGCGACGATATCGGAAGCGATCGGACTTGCGCTGCCGTATTCGTCGGGCGCGCCGGCGCCATACGAGATTCGCGACAAGTTCTGCATGCTGGCCGGCGAGATGATCATGGATCTGATCGCCAGGAATATTCGCCCGCGCGACATCGTCACGCGCAAGGCGCTGGAGAATGCGGCGGCGGTCGTCGCCGCGACCGGCGGCTCGACCAATGCGGCGCTGCATCTGCCGGCCATCGCCAACGAATGCGGCATCAAATTCGACCTGTTCAACGTCGCCGAAATCTTGAAAAAGACACCGTATATCGCCGATTTAAAACCATCCGGCCGCTATGTCGCCAAAGACATGTTCGAAGCTGGCGGCGTTCCGCTGCTGATGAAGACGCTGCTTGACCATGGCTATTTCCATGGCGACTGCCTCACCGTCACCGGCCGCACCATGGCCGAAAATCTGAAATCGGTGAAGTGGAACCCCGATCAGGCCGTCATTTATCCGGCCAACAAGCCAATTCTGCCGACCGGTGGCGTCATTGGCCTCAAAGGTAACCTGGCACCGGAGGGCGCCATCGTGAAGGTTGCCGGGATGGAGCGCCTGCAGTTCACCGGCCCGGCCCGCTGTTTTGACGGCGAGGAAGGATGCTTCGAGGCGGTCAAAAACAAAAAGTACAAGGAAGGCGACGTGCTGGTCATCCGCTACGAGGGCCCGAAGGGCGGTCCTGGCATGCGTGAGATGCTGTCGACCACCGCGGCGCTCTACGGCCAGGGCATGGGCGGCAAGGTCGCGCTGATCACCGATGGCCGCTTCTCCGGCGCCACGCGCGGATTTTGCGTCGGCCATATCGGCCCGGAAGCGGCGGTCGGCGGCCCGATCGGTCTTTTGCGCGACGGCGACATCATCAAGCTCGACGGCGCGAAGGGAACGCTCGAACGTCGAACTCTCCGACAGCGAGCTCGAGCGGCGCGCCAAGGAATGGAAACCGCGCAAAGGCGAATACGGCTCCGGCTATTTGTGGAAATACACCCAGCAGGTGGGCCCGGCGCGCGACGGCGCCGTCACCCATCCGGGCGCTGCCGCTGAGAAGACGTGCTATGCGGACATTTAAAGCGCGCATCGCCAAAAGCGGGATGGTCGTCGGCCTTGCCGGCGGACTTTGCTTCGCGCTGGGTCTTTCAGGTCAAAGCCACAGCATCACGCTGCAGGCGGCATTTGCATTCGACGGCACGATGGCGCCGGCGACCGCGTCGCTGTCGCCGAGCGATGGCCTGCGCAACGCGGCGCATCCGCCGGAGGCCGCGGCAAAGGCGAACAATTTGACCGCGCTGCAATATGCGGCGGAGCAGGGCGAGCCGGTGGCGCAATGGAAGCTCGGCCGCATGTACGCCGCCGGTGACGGCGTGCCGCGCGACGATCTGCGCGCGTTCAACTATTTCAGCGAGATTGCCAATACCCACCCCGACGATGCGCCGGGCACGCCGCAAGCAAGCTTCGTCGCCAATGCCTTCGTCGCGCTCGGGCGCTATTATCTGACCGGCATCCCGAATACGAGAGTCGCGGCCGATTCGGACCGCGCGCGCGAAATGTTCGACTATGCCGCGAGCTATTTTGGCGACGCCGACGCGCAATATGAACTGGGCCGGCTCTATCTCAACGATAAGCCGAGCGATCCGCACCAAGCGGCGCGCTGGTTCCTGTTGGCCGCGACCAAAGGCCATTGCCGCGCCGAAGTTGCGCTCGGCGATATGCTGTTCCAAGGCCACGCGGTGCCGCGGCAAGCCGCGCGCGGCCTGATGTGGCTCACGCTCGGCAAGGATTGCGCCGGCAGCGACGAGACCTGGGTCAAGCCGCTCTACAACTCCGACTTCCAGCACGCCAGCGACGACGAACGCGCCATGGCGCTGGTCTATCTCGAAGACTGGCTGAAGGGCCGCCGGGATTAACGCCGCTACTTCGACTCGATATCCAGATCGATCCACACCGGCACGTGGTCCGACGGCTTTTCCCAGGACCGCACGTGACGGTCGATGCCGGCGTCGCCGAGCTTGTCGGCGGCTGCGGGCGACAGCAACACATGATCGATGCGGATGCCGTTATTCTTCTGCCAGGCGCCGGCCTGGTAATCCCAAAACGTATAAAGGCCCGGATCGTCGCTGGTCGCGCGAATGGCGTCGGTCAGTCCGAGAATTCATCAGGGCGCGGAATTCGTCGCGCGTGCGCGGCAGAAACAATGCGTCGCCGGTCCAGGCTTGCGGGTTTTTGGCGTCGGCCGCGGTCGGAATGACATTGTAGTCGCCGGCCATGATGAGCGGCTCCTCCAATAGCAGCCGTTCGCGCGCATAAGCGGCAAGCCGCTTCATCCAGCCGATTTTGTAAGTGTATTTTTCCGTTTCCGGCGGGTTGCCATTGGGCAGGTAGATGCTCGCGATTCTCACCGCGCCTTTCGCGGTGGAAACCACGCCTTCGATGAAGCGGGCGTGGTCGTCCTGGTCGTCGCCGGGCAGGCCGTTGCGCACCTCGTCGAATTTGAATTTCGACAGCAGGGCGACACCGTTGAAGGTTTTTTGCCCATGGACGGCGACGTTATAGCCGAGCCCCTCGAATTCCATGCGCGGAAATGCGTCGTCAACGCATTTTGTCTCTTGCAGGCAGACGATGTCAGGCTTGCGCTCGGCAAGCCAGGTCAGCGCCGAGTCGATGCGCTGCTTGATCGAATTGACGTTCCAGGTGGCGATGCGCACGAAAAGATCTGAAGGTTTAAAGCGCGAAGCTGGTCCCGCAGCCGCAGGACGCGGTGGCCTTCGGATTATTGACCTTGAAGGAGGAGCCGATCAAATCGTCGACGAAATCAATCTCCGAGCCGGCCATGTAATCGAGCGAGACCGGATCGATCAGCACCGTGGCGCCGCTTTTTTCGATCACGATATCGTCGTCGGCGCGGCTGCGCTCAGTGTCGAATTTGTACTGGAAGCCCGAACAGCCGCCGCCCTCGACCGAAACCCGCAACATGGTGCCGGCCGGCTCCCGACCGAGAATTTCGCCGATCTTGTGCGCCGCCCGTTCCGTGACCGTGACGCTGGTCGTCATTTTGTGTCTTTCGTCCGGCTTCCGATTGCGCCGATTGCAACGTTTTCAACACGATAGTTAAGTGCGGTGGCGGTCAAGGTCAATTGGCGAGGGCCGGCCGCGGGGGCGGGGGCAGGGGCGGAGATAAGGCGATGCAAGCTGGGATGGTCCGCGCCGCTTATGCCTGCGACCCGGAACGGAGCCGCGGCCGGCTTCATGCCGAACCGGCGAGCCAAAGCCGTAGCGCCTTTCGCCGCGATTGCGACCGCATCATCCATTCCACAGCGTTCCGCCGCCTCAAGCACAAGACCCAGGTCTTCGTTTTCGACGAAGGCGACCATTATCGCACGCGGCTCACGCATACGCTCGAAGTCACGCAGGTGGCGCGTGCGCTGGCCCGGCGGCTGCATCTCGACGAGGATCTCGCCGAGGCGCTGGCGCTGGCGCATGATCTCGGCCACCCGCCGTTTGGGCATGCCGGCGAGCGCGCGCTCGACGCTTGCCTCGCGGCGTTCGGCGGCTTCGATCACAACGCGCAGACTTTGCGAATCGTGACCGCGCTGGAGCGCCGCTATCCGAACTTCGACGGCCTGAACCTGACCTGGGAAACGCTCGCAGGCTTGGTCAAGCACAACGGGCCGGTGACCGATCGTAGCGGAGCGCCGCTCGGCCGCTATTGCGAGCGCGGCGTTCCAACGACAATTCTCGACTACACAAAGCTGCAAGACCTGCAATTATGGACCTTCGCCGGCGTCGAGGCGCAGATTGCGGCGTTCGCCGACGACATCGCCTATGATGCCCATGACATCGACGACGGTCTGCGCGCCGAACTGTTTCACATCGACGACATCGCCGCCGTTCCGCTGACTGGCAAGATCATCGGCGAGATCGGCACGGCCTATCCGGCGCTCGATACCCATCGGATCGTGCACGAACTGATCCGTCGCTTGATCGGCCTCTTGATCGACGATGTCGTGGCCGAGACCGGCCGCCGGCTCGCGGCGCTCAAGCCGCGCTCGGCGGATGACGTGCGGCGCGCATCGTCGCCAGTGGCGGGCTTCTCCGCCGCGGTGGCCGAAGCAGATCGCGCCATCAAGAGCTTTCTCAAAACGCGCATGTACCGTCACCCGCGGGTCATGCGCGTGATGGACGAGGCCGCCGGCGTGCTGCGCGACCTGTTTGCGCGCTACAGCGCGCACCCGAGCGACTTGCCGGCGGAGTGGCAGGAGGGGCTTTCCGGTCTTGATGAGGCAGGGCGGGCGCGCAGGATCGCCGATTTCATCGCCGGCATGACCGACCGCTATGCGCTCGCCGAGCATAGCCGGCTCTTTGACTTGACCCCCGAATTGCGTTAGGCGCGCGGCGCGCTCATCGTTGCAAGACTTCGTCACAAGATTTCGTCGTAAGACATGGTCACTAAAAATATTTTCGCCGATCTTCTGGGGCGCGTTCTAGGCGCGACCAATGAACTGATCGCCGTGGGCACCTTGCCGGCCGGCATCGATCAGTCGCGCGTGACGGTCGAGCCGCCGCGGGATGCGACGCACGGCGATATTGCCACCAATGCGGCGATGGTGCTGGCAAAGGACGCCGGCAAGAAGCCACGCGATCTTGCTGAGGCCATTGCGGAAGAACTCCGTGCCGACGCTGTCGTCGAGCGGGTTGATGTCGCTGGACCGGGCTTCATCAATCTGACCCTAAAGCCCGCTGTATGGATCGAGGCATTGCGGAGCGCGGTGCGGCTCGGGGTCGATTGCGGCAGAAGCGATATTGGCGCCGGCGCGCCGGTCAACGTCGAATACGTTTCCGCCAATCCAACCGGCCCGATGCATGTCGGACATGGCCGGGGCGCCGTATTCGGCGATGCGCTCGCGAGCCTGCTGGACTTCACCGGCTTTAAGGTCACGCGCGAATACTACGTCAACGATGCCGGCGCGCAGGTCGATGCGTTGGCACGTTCGGCCTATCTGCGCTACCGCGAGGCGCTCGGCGAAGACATTGGCGCCATCCCGGAAGGGCTTTATCCGGGCGATTATCTCAAGCCGGTCGGCGCGCTCATCGCAAAGACTTTTGGCGCGACGCTCAAGAATGCTCCGGAAACCGAGAGACTTACCGTTGTTCGCGCAATTGCGCTCGAGCAAATGATGATTTCAATTCGTGACGATCTTGCCGCCTTGGGCGTGAGCCAGGAGCACTTTTTCTACGAACGATCGTTGATCTTTCAGGACGAAGCCGGCGCCAACTCGATTGATTTCGTTGCGCAAACAATCGATTGGCTGCGCCGGTGCGGCTACGTCTATGAAGGCCGGCTGCCGCCGCCAAGAGGCGCGCCGGTCGAGGACTGGGAGGATCGCGAGCAGACGCTGTTCCGCTCGACGGAGTTCGGCGACAACGTCGATCGCCCGCTGAAGAAATCCGACGGCTCCTATACCTATTTTGCTTCGGACATCGCCTACCACGCCAACAAGATCGGGCGCGGCTTTCACACCTTGATCGACGTGTGGGGCGCCGATCACGCCGGCTACATCAAGCGCATGCAGGCCGCCGTCGCGGCCTTGAGCGACCGCAAAGCCGAACTCGACGTTAAAGTCATTCAACTCGTCAAGCTCATGCGCGCCGGCCAGCCCGTCACAATGTCGAAGCGGGCGGGGGAGTTCGTCACGCTGCGTGAAGTCGTGGATGAAGTCGGGCGCGATGCCGTCCGCTTCATGATGCTGTTCCGCAAGAACGACGCGGTGCTGGAATTCGATCTTGCCAAAGTGCTGGAACAGTCACGGGACAACCCTGTGTTCTATGTCCAATACAGTCATGCCCGCGCGCAGTCAGTGTTCCGAAACGCTCGCGCGGCTTTTCCAAATCTGGCGGCCGACATTGCGCGGTTGGCGGACGGCGCGGACCTGGCGCGGCTGTCCGACCCGGCGGAACTGGCTTTGATGCGGCGTATTGCCCTCTACCTGAGAATCGTGGAGTCCGCTTCATTAGCCCACGAGCCGCATCAAATCGCCTTTTATCTGTATGACTTAGCGTCAGAGTTTCATGCGCTTTGGACGCTCGGCAATGCATCGCCACATTTACGCTTCATTATCCAAGATGATCCACAACTAACCGAGGCGCGGCTTGTGCTTGTGCAAGGCGTCGCCACCGTTATCGCGTCGGGACTCGCGTTGCTCGGGGTCGAGGCGCCAGACGAGATGCGGTAATCTCCTCCGAGCGTTGCTGAGCGCCGCTTGCAGTGAGTGAGCGCAGATCGGGACAAAGTTTCGGGTCAAGGCTTCATTGTCGCGCAACGCCTGAAGCGGGGCAGATTCCCATGGCCGACGACAATTTCCGTTCTTACCGCAGCCGGGATACGGCGGCGCCTCGTCGTGCCGGCGCGTCCGATCCGTGGCAGTCGGACGATCCGCTTGCCGAGTTGGCACGGCTCATCGGTCAGAGCGAGCCGCCGGATAGTGATCGCCGGGGAGCGGGCCGCGGGTCGGCCGCGGGGTTCGATCAACCCGCCGATAGCTTCGATTGGTCCGCCGACGATCGTTATGCCGGCCAGAGCGAGCCGGCTGAAGAAAATTACGACGCACGCCGCGACGAACGCGACGAGGTCCGGTACGCCGGTGCCGCGTCATCGTATCGGCCCGGCGCCCCCTCCCGTGCCGATGACGATGAATCGCAAGAGCCGGCAGCCCAATATTCTCCTCCCGCGCCGATGTACAACGGGGAATATGCGCGCGAAATTGCGGCGCCGGACCAACCTCGCCGCCGCACCGTCCAAGAACCGCCGGCGCTCCCCCGCCGTCAGCTGCCGGCTTTCCCACCGCAGGCGCTTGAGGAGGATTACGAAGACGGCGATCAAGCGCAGGTTGGAGTCGACGAGCAAACCTACGAGCTTGAGGATTACGCCGAGGAAGCGCCCGCAACCCGCCGCCGCAGCGGTTTTTTTGTCGTAGCGGCCGTGCTCGGGCTGGCGGTGCTCGGAACCGCCGGCGCGTTTGCCTATCGCGCTATGTTCGGAAGTTCGATGCTGCCGTCGTTGCCGCCGATCATCAGGGCGGACAACGCACCGAACAAGATCGTGCCCAATAAGCCGAATAAGGTGGACCAAGCGGATGCGAGCAGCGCGAGTTCAGGCGAAAAGCTTGTGTCGCGCGAGGAGCAGCCGGTCGACATGCCGGCGCCAGTAAACCCGGCGCCGCGGGTCGTCTCGACCATCCCGATTTTTTCCGATCCGAATTCCGGCGAGGCTGGAGCTCCGAATGCGGCCGATCAGGGCGTGGCAAGCGCCGGCACAACGGCCTCGGCCGCGCCGGTGGCGCCAGCACCCCCTCCGCCAGCACAGACTGAGGCAGCGCCTGCGCCCGCCTCTTCAATTTGGCCGCCCGCCGCTGTCACAGCGCCTGTTCCCGGTAGCGCGGCGGCATCCAAAGCGCCCACAATGCTGCCTGCGCCGCGAAAGATTCACACCGTCGTCATCCGGGGCGATCAAGCCGCCACGGCCGGCGCCGATGCGTCGTCCGCTCCGGCCCCGGTAGCTCCGCAATCTTCGCCAACGCCGGCGCGAACAACATTACCCCGCGTCGCCGCGCAGCCCGCGCCACGACCGATGCCGGCGCCCCGCGCCGATGCAAATGCGCCACTCTCAATCGTTCCCGATCAGGGCGGCCCGCTACCGGCACCGCCGCCAAGGATGCGCACCGCTTTGGCGCAGCCGGCAAGCACGGCGCCAGAAGTCCGAAGCGAGGCGGCGCCTTCGCCAGGCGGCAGCTATGCCGTTCAAGTCACCTCGCAGCGCAGCGAGGCCGACGCACAGGCTGAGTTCCGCACCCTACGCGCCAAGTTTCCGACGCAACTCGGCGGCCACGAGCCGATCGTCCGCCGCGCCGATCTGGGGGCCAAAGGCGTCTATTACCGGGCGCTGGTCGGTCCGTTCGCGTCGTCCCAAGAGGCCGCAGAAATGTGCTCAAGCCTGAAAGCCGCCGGCGGCAGTTGCATCGTCCAAAAGAATTAGCGCCGGGAATTTGCAGGCTTGTCCTTTGCTTGGCGTATCTGATGCGCGCCTTCATCACCGGTGTGGCGGGACCCGCGCTGACGGGCGAGGAGCGGCAATTCCTCAAAGACGCTCAGCCGTGGGGGCTTATCCTCTTCAAGCGCAATGCGACCGACCCCGCCTCTTTGCGCCGGCTGATTGACGAGTTTCGTACCATTCTTGGCCGTCAGGCGCCGGTCCTGGTCGATCAGGAAGGCGGCCGGGTGCAGCGCTTAGGACCGCCGCATTGGCCGAGCTATCCGCCAGGCGGGGCCTATGGTGCGCTGTACGATCGGGATCGCGAAATGGGGCTCGCCGCCGCCAAGCTTGGCGCCCGCCTTATTGCCGCCGATCTCGCCGGCCTCGGCATCGATGTCGACTGTGCACCGCTTGCCGACGTACCGGCGGCGGGGGCAGATCCGATTATTGGCGATCGCGCCTATGGCCGGACGCCCGAAAAAGTGGCCGCTATTGCCGGCGCGTTCTCGGCCGGCCTCCTTGAAGGCGGCGTGCTGCCGGTGCTCAAGCATATCCCCGGCCATGGGCGAGCCACCGCCGACAGCCATGAGCGGCTCCCAGTGGTCTCTGCCGACCGCGCGACGCTCGACGCCACCGATTTCGCCGCGTTCCGTCCGCTCAAAGCGCTGCCGCTTGGCATGACCGCACATGTTGTGTTTAGCGCCATCGATCCGGTCGCGCCGGCCACCACTTCGATGATTATAGTGCGAGACGTGATTCGCGATTCGATTGGCTTTTCGGGGCTCTTGATGAGTGACGATATCACTATGGGGGCGCTGTCGGGCGGCCTCGGCGAGCGCACCAAGGCAGCAATTAAAGCGGGTTGCGATATGATCCTGCACTGCAACGGCAAGATGGCTGAGATGCTTGCAGTTGCCGCCGCGGCGTCCGAACTGGCGGGTGACGCCGCGCGCCGGGCGGCCGCCGCGCTGGCGATGCGAAGGCCGGAAGCGCCGATCGAATTGGCCGCCGCGCGCGCCGAGTTTTTCAAGCTGATGGCGGGCGTTCAGCCAGCACCGGGTTCCGCATGAACGCCGAGGATCAATTCGAAGCCGAACTCTCCGAGCGCGCCACCGACGAGCCGGCGCTGGTGGTCAACGTTGAGGGCTTTGAAGGCCCGCTCGACCTCTTGCTCACGCTCGCCCGCCAGCAAAAGGTCGACCTTGCCAAAATCTCCATCCTCGCGCTTGCCGACCAGTATCTCGCCTTCATCGAAGCGGCGCGCAAAATGCGACTGGAACTCGCCGCCGACTATCTCGTGATGGCGGCGTGGCTTGCGTACCTAAAATCGCGCCTACTGCTTCCCGAGCAGCATCCGGCCGAGGGCCTGAGCGCCGAGGACATGGCCAATGCGCTGGCGCAGCGCCTGCGCCGGCTGGAGGCGATCCGGCAATTTGCCGAGCAATTGCTCAATCGGCCGCAACTCGGCCGCGACGTGTTCCAGCGCGGAGAGCCCGAGCCGATCGCCGAGATCAAGCGCCCGCAATGGTCGGCGACGCTGTACGATCTGCTCTCGGCCTATGCCGGGCGCCGGCAGACCCAGGCACGCTCCTTCGTCCGCGTGCCCAAACGCACGGTGTGGTCGCTTGCCGAGGCGCGCGAGGCGCTGGAACGGCTGATCGGCCAGTCGATGGATTGGAGCCCGCTCGACCAATATCTCATCACCTATCTGGTCGATCCTTCGCTCCGGCCGACGGTGCTGGCCTCGAGCTTTGCCGCGGTGCTCGAATTGGTGCGCGAAGGCCGACTTGAAGTACACCAGCAAGGCTCGTTTACACCGCTCTATCTGCGTAAGCGACAGAACGACGGCGGTGGCACAACCGCCGAACCGGGGAATGCCTAAGAGGGGAAAAAAACAATGGGGAAAGTTGCGAAGATGCGTGTGATCGTCGGCGACAAGGAGGAGTCGAATCAATTGGGTTCGGATCGGTTTGATCAGTATCGCGCCGAAGAGTTGCGCATCCTCGAAGCTCTGTTGTTTGCCGCCGAAGCGCCGCTCGACGAGAAGGTTTTGGCGGCGCGCCTGCCCGCGGGCGTCGATGTGCGCGCGCTGCTCGCGCAGCTGCAGCGGGAATACGCGCCGCGCGGCGTGAATCTCGTGCGCGTCGCCGGCAAATGGGCGCTGCGCACCGCCAACGATCTGGCGTGGCTTTTGACGCATGAAGCCGTGGTCACGCGAAAACTCTCGCGCGCGGCGATCGAGACGCTCGCCATCGTCGCTTACCATCAGCCGGTAACGCGGGCGGAGGTCGAGGAAATCCGCGGGGTCAGTACGTCGAAGGGCACGCTCGATGTCCTCCTCGAGACCGGCTGGGTCAGGCTGCGCGGCCGGCGCAAGGCGCCCGGCCGGCCGGTCACGTACGGAACCAGCGAAGCCTTCCTGTCGCATTTCGGGCTCGATGTGCTCACCGATCTGCCCGGCCTTGACGAGCTCAAGGGCGCGGGGCTGATCGACGCAACGTTGCCGGCGGAGTTTTCCGTGCCGGTTCCCTCCGACGATCCTACGCTGCGGGACGACGAGGAGCCGCTCGGCCCTGAAGATCTCGACCTCGGGCTTGCGCCGCGGACCGAGCGAACCGAGGAATAAATCGCCTCGCGGCCGGTCAATAAGGCAGAAACGCGCCGCGTAGGGTTAATGGCGGCAGATTTCTGCCTGCGGCGTGACGGCATTGCCGTTGTGCTTGTTTTTGCCGGTCCCGACGCCTAGTTTCCGGTTAAAATCGCCAACTTGCCGCGGGCGCGCGCACCTTCCTGAGCGTAGCGGACGGAGGATTTCATGGGTTCTTTGAGCATCTGGCACTGGTTGATCGTCGGCGCCGTACTGCTTTTGGTGTTCGGCGGCCGCGGCAAGATTTCGGACATGATGGGCGACGTTGCCAAAGGCATCAAAGCCTTCAAGAAGGGCATGGCCGACGACGACACGGCCGAGACCCCCAAAGCCGATGCGCCGATCAAGACCATCGACCATCAGGCGCCTGCCGATATCAAGCAGCGTTCGGAGAGCAAGGTCTGAGCGTTCGCGCGCTCTCGCGCTGATCGCGACCGCCAGTTCCACCTTGATTTCGCCGGCATGATCGGCGGGTGCGGCGCAGGGAGCGGTGACGCGGCAGAGAGTTTTTCATGTTCGACATTAGTTGGACCGAATTCCTGCTCATCGGCGTCGTTGCGCTGATCGTGATCGGGCCGAAAGAACTGCCCACGGTCATGCGTACACTCGGTCAATACACCCGCAAAATCCGCGGCATGGCCGCCGATTTCCAAAATCAGTTCCAGGAAGCCATGCGCGAGGCCGAGATGGCCGACCTCAAGAAACAGGTCGACGACATGGCGAGCGATATCAAAAACTACGACCCATTGAAGGACGTGCGGACCGATCTTCAGTCGATCGGCAAGGATTTCGAAAAATCGCTCGATACGTCCACCGAGCAGAAGCCGGCTGAGCCAGCGTTGGAGCAGCCGGAGCCGGCGCCGGCATTGCCACCGCCTGACGCTCCTGCAGCGCGCGCCGATGCCGTTTCGGCCCCGGAGCCCGTCGCCGAGCCGGTCAGCACCGAGCGAAGCTGATGGCGAAGCTCAGCCGCGAAGACGAAGAGAAGGAGATCGAGGCCACCAAGGCGCCGTTGATGGACCATCTCGTCGAGCTGCGCTCGCGGCTGATCAAGGCGGCTGCGGCGTTCGTCCTTGCCATGGTGGTCTGTTTTTTCTTCGCCCGGCACATCTACAACATTCTGACCTGGCCCTATATCTGGGTCGCCGGCGCGGCGAACTCCAAGTTCATCTATACCGGCCTGCTCGAATATTTCGTCGTGCAGCTCAAGCTGGCGATGTTCGGCGGCGCCTTCATCGCCTTCCCGGTGATCGCGACGCAGATTTACATGTTCGTGGCGCCGGGCCTCTACCGCAACGAGCGGCAGGCTTTCCTGCCCTATCTCATCGCCACGCCGATCTTCTTCGTGCTTGGCGCCTTCGTCGTCTATTTCGTGGTCTGGCCGATGCTGGCGCGGTTTTCGCTAAGCATGCAGCAGACCGGCGTGCCCGGCGAGGCGACGATCGAACTGTTGCCGAAGGTCGAGGATTACCTGTCGCTGATGATGAAGCTGATGCTCGCCTTCGGCATCGCCTTTCAGCTGCCGGTGATCCTGACGCTGCTCGGCCGAGTCGGCATCATCACTTCCGACCAGCTCAAAGCGAAGCGCCGCTATTTCATCGTCATCGCCTTCGTCATCGCGGCGATCCTCACCCCGCCCGACGTGTTGAGCCAAATGTCGCTTGCGCTACCGCTGCTCGCGCTCTACGAGGGCTCGGTCTGGTCGGTGCGGATGGTCGAGCGGCGGCTTGCCCGCGAGCGCGCCGCTGCCGCCGCGCAGGCAAAGCCGGCGGAGTAGGGCGTATTATTCGCGTTGCTGATTCGTCGTGGCCGGGCTTGTCCCGGCCATCCACGTCTTTACAAGCCTAGGCCAAGACGTGGATGCCCGGCACAAGCTTGTACTCGGGCCGGCCAGAGGCCGGACCCGGGTGGCCGGGCATGACGGTTTGGGTTAAGCCATGCACGACATCAAATTCATCCGCGAACATCCCGACGACTTCGACCGCGCGCTCAAGCGGCGAAATCTTAACGAGCAGGAAAGGAAGGATTTTTCCTCCCAAAACCTCCTGGCCATTGACGAACACCGACGCGCGATCATTCGAACACTTGAGCGCTGGCAGGCAACTCGCAACGCAGCGTCGAAGGAGATCGGGCAGGCGAAGGCGAAGAAGGACGAATCGAAGATTCAAGAACTGATGGCAAAAGTTGCGGAGAGCAGGGCCTCGATTTCAACATTAGAAAGTGAAGAGAAGGATGCCGGAGATAGACTCAACAAGCTTCTAGAGCAAATTCCCAATCTGCCACTCGACGCCCCTGAAGTCCCGGACGGCAAGGGCGCGGAGGACAATGTCCAGCATCATCGCTTTGGTGCCCGTCGCGAATATCCTTTCGCGCCTAAGCAACACTTCGATCTCGGCGAAGCGCTCGGCCAGATGGATTTCGAGACCGCGGCTAAATTATCGGGCGCGCGCTTCGTCGTTTTGAAGAAAGGCTTGGCGCGGCTCGAACGCGCGCTCGGGCAATTCATGCTCGATGTTCATACGAGCGAACCGCATAATTACACCGAAATTGCGCCGCCGTTATTGGTGCGCGACCACGTGATGTTCGGCACGGCGCAATTACCGAAGTTTGAAAATGACCAGTTTTGGGCGATCAGCGGAGAATTATTTCTTCCCTATACAGAGGCAGGCATTGAGGAAATCGGAGAAGATTCTGATGTTGTTGCGGTTGGCGCGGCCTTTACTCACGTGCAAAGTCAACTCAGAAAATTACGCTTGGGACTTATCCCCACCGCCGAAGTGCCGCTGACCAACCTGGTGCGCGAATCCATTGTCGACGAGGCGCAACTGCCGATGCGGTTCGCCGCCTGCACGCCGTGCTTCCGTGCCGAGGCCGGCGCCGCGGGTAAAGACACGCGCGGCATGATCCGGCAGCATCAGTTCACCAAAGTGGAGCTCGTCTCCATCACGACGCCCGAGCAATCCAAGAACGAGCACGAGCGCATGCTGGCTTGCGCCGAGGAAGTCTTGCGTCGGCTTGATTTGCATTACCGCGTGATGACGCTGTGCACCGGCGACATGGGCTTTGCGGCGCAAAAGACCTATGACATCGAAGTCTGGCTGCCGGGCCAGAACATGTATCGCGAGATTTCGTCGTGCTCGATCTGCGGCGAGTTTCAGGCGCGGCGCATGAACGCGCGCTACCGCACCAAGGAGGGGCGCAATGTGCGCCACGTCCATACCCTCAACGGTTCCGGCGTCGCCGTCGGCCGCGCCTTGATCGCGGTGATGGAAACCTATCAGCAAGCCGACGGCTCGATTGTTGTGCCGGATGCGCTCGCGCCCTACATGGGCGGCGTCAAGAAGATTGAGAAGTGAAGCCTTGCGTATCCTGGTCACCAACGACGACGGCGTTCACGCGCACGGTTTGAGTGTGTGCGAGGAGATCGCGCGCACGCTGTCGGACGACGTTTGGGTGGTCGCGCCGGAGCACGATCAGTCCGGCGTCGCGCACTCGCTGTCGCTCAACGATCCGTTGCGGCTGCGCGAAGTCGCCGAGCGCCGCTTTGCGGTGCGCGGCACGCCGACCGATTGCGTCATCATGGGCGCGCGGCATGTGCTCGACGGCAAGCCGATCGATCTCGTTCTGTCCGGCGTCAATCGCGGCCGCAATGTCGGCGAGGACGTGATATATTCCGGCACCATTGCCGGGGCGATGGAGGGCGCAGTACTCGGCATCCCTTCGGTGGCGCTGTCGCAAGCCTACAAATCGCGCAGCGGCCAGCCGCCGTTCTGGGATACCAGCTTGCGCTATGCGCCGGACATCATCCGCCGCATCATCAACGAAGGCGTGCGGCGCGATGTGCTGATCAATGTCAATTTTCCCGATTGCCGGCCCGAGGAGGTCAAGGGCATCGCGGTGGCGGCATTGGGCCGGCGGCGGCAGGAGCGGCTTCATATCGACGAACGCAAGGATGGCCGCGGCAATCCGTATTACTGGATCGCCTATACGCGCCAGAACGCGTTCAAATTCGAGCACGGCACCGATCTCGCCGCGCTCGAAGATAACTGCATCGCGCTCACCCCGTTGCGCATCGACATCACCGATGAGCCCACCATGACCGGGCTCGCCAAGCTCTTCGAGAAAGGCGTCTAGGACGCATCTTGAAGGAATGTTCTTCGCCCCGGCACCAAGAATCGTTTTGCAATACGATCCGCCATCAACGGACACGGCCCAAACTCGGGGTCTATTGCAGCACTTGACTTCGGCTGCCACCCGGAACATTTTCAGTCGTCGGGCTTGATCGCAGTCGCCCGGCTTTCCTAAGGCATTTCGCCCAAGCACTGCACTTTGCCCGCTCGCCGGGCGAGGGCTTTTGGCGAAATGACTAAGTCATCAAACCTTTTATTGCTTTACTTCGCTCGCGGCATTCGCGGTTTCGGCGACGGCTTCGCGACGATCATTTTGCCCGCCTATTTGACCGCGATTGGCTATGACACGATACGGATCGGCGTCGTAGTAACCGCTTCCCTGCTCGGCACAGCGGTCTTGACGCTGACCGTGGGCGCTATTGCGCCACGCCACGACCTGCGCAAGCTGATGCTGATCGGCGCGTGTCTGATGGTGTTCACTGGACTGGCGTTCCCCGATTTCCGGCACATCGCCTTCGTTACGTTCGTGGCCTTCGTCGGCACGATCAACCCATCGACCGGCGATATCGGAATATTGGTGCCGCTTGAGCACGCCATGCTTGCGCGCGGTATTGCCGATCATGAGCGGACGCGCGCTTTCGCGCGCTACAGCCTCATCGGTGCGCTGTCGATGGCCGGCGGCACGTTGGCGGCGGCCGCTCCGGATTTCCTGACACGCGTGGGCGTCGACAAACTCGATGCATTCAAGGTCATGTTCTACACCTATGCCGCGCTCGGGCTCGGATGCGTATTGCTTTATCAGCGCCTGCCGCACGCCCGTATGCTCGATGCGGGTCCAGCCTCGCCGCTCGGGCCGTCGCGTGCCGTCGTTTACAAGCTCGCGGCGTTGTTCAGTCTCGATGCATTCGCCGGCGGCTTCGTCGTGCAATCGCTGATGGCGCTTTGGCTTTTTGAGCGGTTTAACCTCTCCATCTCGGCAGCGAGCGTGTTTTTCTTCTGGTCGGGCACACTAAGTGCATTTTCGTACCCGGTCGCCGCGCGGCTCGCGCGCCAATTTGGTCTCGTCAACACAATGGTCTTTACCCACATTCCATCCAGCATATTTCTCATCGTGGCGGCGTTCTCATCCGATCTTTACCTGACACTCGGATTGCTGTTGCTGCGATCTGCTTTATCGCAAATGGATGTGCCGACACGCACCTCCTACGTGATGGCGGTCGTGACGCCCGCCGAGCGGGCCACCGCCGCCAGTGTAACTGCTGTTCCGCGCAGCCTCGCATCTGCAATTAGTCCGGCGTTTGCCGGAGTTCTGTTGACCACCCCGTTCCTGGGACTGCCGCTGATCGCCTGCGGAACGCTCAAAATCGTCTACGACTTTGCCCTGCTGTTCTCATTTCGTCATATCAAACCGCCGGAGGAGTTGGTGCGTTCGGCCGCCTCGAAATAGGAAAGCCATTAGGGGATTGAAACGGTATGAAACGGATTACTCGTGAAGCATGTGATAATTGGTCGAATTGCTTGTCCGTCGCTCCGTGAAATTCGTCGACCAGGATGCGTCGCGCCAACCGGCAAAGTCATGGACGAGCCGTTGGTTGTTCGAAAATTGCCGCGGAGCAAACCGCAGGTTCGCTACTCTTCGCTTGCGAAGGGAACAAAGCGTCCGTGGTTGCACTGCAGTCATGCCATTGCCATCGCGACGGCAATGTGTTCAATCTTCGGTGTGCTCAACCCGCCGGGAGAATCATCATGCGCAAGGAGCTTGCTGTATTTGCCTCGATCGCCGCGCTATTTACGTTCATCGCGTTTAGCGCCCAGGCCATGCCGGCTGCGTCGCTGAAGGGCGCGTCCAACTCCGGACAGATCATCAAGGTTGCCGGCGGCTGTGGCCGTGGCTGGCACCGAGGTCCGTACGGCCACTGTCGCCGCAACTAAGCTCGGCTTTCGACGCAATCTTGGCCCGACGCGTTCGGGCCAAGCTTTTTTTCGCGCCCCATTGGGGCGGGTCTGACATTCATCCCCGCCTGGCCGCGCACTCGCAAAGCGAATAAACAGAATCAAAGACCACCAGCAAATATCAGCTCTGGTGGAGTTTTGGATTTCTCACATTCGCATCAGCCGACGGCCTTCGCCAATGCCGCATTGAGGGTTTGCGCCAGCGCTTCGACCTGGAACGGTTTCTGCAGGGTGGGATTTCGCCGATACGGTTCCGGCACGCCGCGTTGGCCATAGCCGCTCGCGAAGATGAATGGCACGCCGCGCCGGATCAGCACTTCGACCACTGGCGTAATCGGCTCATTGTTGAGATTGACGTCAAGAACGGCGACATCGAACTCGCCCTCTTTCGCGAGCTTCAGAGCCTCCTCGATGCTGCCGGCCTCTGCCGCAACAGTGTGGCCGAGATCCGTCAACATGCCTTCGAGCAGCATGCGGATCATCAACTCGTCCTCGACCACGAGGACGCGTTTGCCGGCGCCCGGACTTGTCTCAGATGTCATTTACACCCCGTGTGCGCCATAACGCCGAGCGGTGGTGAAGGTTCCATGCTCGGCGTGGCTTTTGGGTCTGGCGCGAGACGAACAGCGATGACTGTCTTAAACTCAGTATAAGCGGTCCTTGCATAATGGTAAAAATTGCAACCGCAGCGTCAAACAGCGAGGTCGCCACCTTGGCCGCCGCCCCAGCCGACGACGACGTCGAACGCATGGAGTTCCAACTGGCGCTGCGCCGGCGCGGCATCAGCGACCAAGCTGTGCTTCGCGCCATGGACGAGGTACCGCGCGAATATTTTGTCGCGCCGGGCTTTACCGAAAGCGCCTATGCCGACCAGGCCCTGCCGATCGCCTGCGGGCAAACCATCAGTCAGCCCTTCGTCGTCGCCTATATGACCGAGCAGCTCGAAGTCGAGCCGCACCACCGCGTCCTCGAAGTCGGCACCGGCTCGGGTTACCAGGCGGCGATCCTGTCACGGCTTGCGCGCGAGGTTGTGAGCATCGAACGGTATCGGACGCTGGCCGATACCGCGCGCGAACGGCTCAAGACGCTGGGCTACTCCAACGTGACCGTCCTCGCCGGCGACGGCATGGCCGGCGCGCCGGATTTCGCGCCGTTCGACCGCATCATCGTCACCGCCGCTGCCGAAGCGGTTCCCGAGGCGCTCGGCGCGCAACTTGCCGAAGGCGGCAAACTGATTTTGCCGATTGGCGCCCGTCACGACGCCCAATATATCGTCAAGCTGACCAAACAGCCCGGCGGCGGATTAACCCGCGAAAATCTCATTGCCGTCCGATTTGTGCCGCTTTTACCGGGTCAGGCGCGCGAACTGTGACCGCGAAAGCACTTAACAAATCAAAGAAAAAAACCGCCCAACACTTAAAGGCCTGTTTACCGCGACGTTGTTTATTCGCTCGTCGTTTTGTTGCGTTCGAGTGAGTAACCATGTGCATATTGCGTCGGACGGCCGGTTGGCCGCAACTGGTTGCCATTTCGTTAATTGGAATCGGGGTCGCGAGCTGTAGCGCCGATTCCGGACGCTTCGGCCAAATCTTCGGCTCATCCTCTTCGCCTTCGTCGCGCAGCGACGTTACCGGATCGGTCCCGCAGACCGCGCCGGCAAGCCACATCGACAGCCACCCGCTGCCGAACCTCGCCAGCGCCGACAACGGCACTTCCGGCGGCGGCATCGGCATGGGCTCCTACCAGTCGAGCGGTGAAGCCACTGGCTCGATCGCGGCCTCGCCGCCGCAGCCGACTTGGACGTGGGAGGGCGGCACGGCGATCACGGTCGGGCCGGGGGAGACGCTCGAAACTATCGCGCGGCGGCACGCGGTACCGGTCTCCGCCATTATGGAAGCCAATCACATCACAAGCGCGGCCTCGGTCTATCCGGGCGAGCATCTCGTCATTCCGCGCTATCGCCCTGCGACGACGGCCGCGATGCCGCCGCAGACCCGCATCGCCTCAACCGCGCCGGCGGTCGCCGCACCTTCCGCGCCTGCGCGCGGCGGGCTGGTTGCTCCGACGGGCACGCATGTCGTGGCGCCCGGTGAAACGCTTAACAGCATCGCGCGGCTTTACGGCAAACCGGTCATGGTCATTGCCAGAGCCAATAACATCTCGCCGGACACGCGCGTGAGGGTAGGCGACCACCTTGTCATCCCGGAGATGGGGGAACATCCGGCGCCAACGGCGCCGCGCGCCGAAGCGCCGCCCACGCCGCCCGGCGAAACCGTGGCGACGATCGAGTCGCCGCACAGCGCGCGGCTGGCCACGCCAAGCGCGCCCGCGGCGGCGGACAATCCGATCAAGGCGGCAGAAGCAGCGAGCGCCATGCCGAGCTTCCGCTGGCCGGTGCGCGGCCGCATCATTGCCGCCTTCGGACCGAAGCCGAACGGTTTGCAGAATGACGGCATCAATCTCGCGGTGCCGGAAGGCACGCCGATCAAAGCCGCCGAGGACGGCGTCGTCGCCTATGCCGGCAACGAGCTCAAGGGTTACGGCAATCTGGTGCTGATCCGTCACGCCAATGGCTTTGTCACCGCTTACGCGGACGCGAGCGAGATTCTGGTCAAGCGCGGCGAGACCGTGAAACGAGGGCAAGTCATCGGCAAGTCCGGTGAGACCGGCAATGTCACGTCGCCGCAACTGCACTTCGAAATCCGCAAGGGCGCAACGCCGGTCGATCCGGCGCAATATCTCGGCGGAGCGTAGAGCATGATCCGGAAAAGTGGAAACCGGTTTTCCGAAAAGATCATGCTCCATCAAAATGCCAGAGCGACAATCAATTCAATCTGAAACGATTGAGCTCTAGGGCGCCGTCAACTCATCGTCTTCACGCCAAGCCTGCCTGCCAGATCCTGCACATATTGCCAGGCCACGCGGCCGGAGCGTGCGCCGCGCGTCGTTGCCCATTCGAGCGCTTCGCGGCGCAACCCATCGCCTCTGGACGGCACGCGATAATAGGCGATGTAGGCTTCGACCATGGCGAGGTATTCGTCCTGGCTGCAGCGATGGAAGCCGAGCCACAGGCCGAAACGATCCGACAGCGAGACTTTCTCCTCGACGGCCTCGCCGGGATTGATCGCGGTCGCGCGCTCGTTCTCCATCATGTCGCGCGCCATCAGATGACGGCGGTTCGATGTCGCATAGAAGATGACGTTCTCCGGCCGCCCCTCGATGCCGCCCTCGAGCATCGTCTTGAGCGACTTGTAGGACGTATCTTCCGCATCGAATGAGAGATCGTCGCAGAAGACGATGAAGCGCTCCCGCGCAGTGCGCAGGAGACTCATCAATTCCGGCAGCGATTCGATGTCCTCGCGGTGAATTTCGATGAGTTTTAGTCCGGCGACGGGATGCGCGACGCCGATCGCCGCATGGGCGGCCTTGACCAGCGACGATTTTCCCATGCCGCGCGCTCCCCACAGCAAGGCGTTGTTCGCCGGCAGGCCGCGGGCAAAGCGCTCGGTATTTTCGACCAAGAGATCGCGCACGCGGTCGATGCCTTTGAGCAGCGACATGTCGACACGGTTGACGCGGCGAACCGCCGCGAGCTTGCGGCCCTCGGGGTGCCAGACGAACGCCTCGGCTGCGGAAAAGTCGAGCGCGGCTGGCGCCGCCGGGGCGAGCCGTTCCAACGCGCCGGCGATGCGGGTCAAGAGCGCGGCGCTGCCATCCGCCGGAGCGCGCGCGCCGGGCCCGGCGCCGGCGGCCTTTTTCGTCGCCTTTTTCCTGGATCGCGAAGCAGATTTGGCCATGATTGCACAATGTTTGCATCGAGTTGCGGCCTTCCCCTTAGCGGGGCAGCGGCATGCTCGCAAGCTCGCTAAAGCGCGCCCACAACATTGCAATTGGGCCAACGGCAGCTATAGTCCGCGCGATTTTGCGCGCAAAAACGGCCCCAAATCGTTCGGATTTGCCGGGGCGGCGCGTTTTTTCTGCGGCCTCGGAGGACCAATGTTCATTACGCCCGCGTTCGCGCAGAGTAATCCATTAAGCGGCCTGTTCGGCGGCGGCGGCGACTCGGCCAGCATGCTCACCTCGTTTATGCCGCTTATTCTGATCATTGTGATTATGTACTTCCTGATCCTGCGCCCGCAGCAGCGCAAGGTGAAGCAGCATCAGGAGATGGTCAAAGCGCTACGCCGCGGCGACACCGTGGTCACCAACGGAGGTCTCGTCGGCAAGGTCACCAAGGTGGTCGACGACCAGCACATCGAGGTCGAGATCTCGGATGGCGTTCGCGTGCGGCACTTGCGTTCCAGTGTGAGCGAGGTTCGCGCCAAGGGCGAGCCGGTGAAGGACGATAGCGCGAGCTGATCGCGCGCCGGTAACAGGAAATTCGAAGTCCATGTTGTTTTTCACGCGGTGGAAGGCGGCGGCTATCCTGCTCACGGCGCTGGTCGTGTGTCTATTCGCGGTGCCGAATTTCTTTTCGGAAAGCGTGGTCCAGCATTGGCCAAGCTGGGCGCAACGCCACATCGTGCTCGGTCTCGATCTGCAAGGCGGCTCAAGCCTGCTGCTCGAAGTCGACACCAACGCGGTGCGCAAAGAGCGGCTGCAGGCGCTCGATGAAGATGTGCTGCGCGTGTTGCGCGAGGCGCGTATCCCCTTCACCGGCCGCGTCATCCGCGGCAACGGTGTCGAAGTGCACATCACGCGCGACACCGACATCGATAACGCGCTGAGCAAACTGCGCGCACTGTCACAGCCGATGGCCGGCTTCCTCGGCAGCACCGGACAGCGCAACGTCGACGTGAACCAAAATGGCAGCCTGATCACGCTCACCCCGACTGACCCGGCGGTCCTCCAGCGGATCCGGCAGGCGGTCGATCAATCGATCGAGATCATCCAGCGCCGCGTCAACGAACTGGGCCTGGTCGAGCCGAGCATTCAGCGCGAGGGCACCGATCGCATTCTGGTGCAGGTGCCGGGCCTGCAGGATCCGACGCGGCTGAAGGAGATTTTGGGCAAGACCGCGAAGCTCGATTTCCGCATGGTGGATTTGTCGATGACGCCCGAGCAGGCGCTGGCGACGCACCCGCCGGAGGATTCGGAAGTTCTCGACGGCCAGCAGCCGGGCCAGAAATATCTCATTGAGAAGCGCGTGCTCGTTTCCGGCGGCGACCTCGTCGATGCGCAGCCGGGCTTCGATCAGCGCACCAATGAGCCGGTCGTCAACTTCCGCTTCAATTCATCGGGCGCGCAAAAATTCGCAACCGCGACGCAAGCCAATGTCGGCAAGCCGTTTGCCATCGTGCTCGACAACAAGGTGGTCTCGGCGCCGGTGATCCGCGAGCCGATCCTCGGCGGTCAGGGGCAAATCTCGGGAAGTTTCACCATCCAGCAGGCCAACGATCTCGCAATTCTGTTGCGCGCCGGCGCGTTGCCGGCGCCGCTGACGATCGTCGAAGAGCGCACGGTGGGACCGGGACTCGGCCAGGATTCGATCAATGCCGGCGAGCACGCCGCCTATGCCGGCGCGGCGCTCGTCATCATCTTCATGTTCGTGACCTATGGCCTGTTCGGGCTGTTCGCCAATATCGCGGTCGCGATCAACGTCGCCATGATCTTCGGCGTGCTGTCGTTTTTGGGCGCGACACTGACGCTTCCCGGAATTGCCGGCATCGTGCTCACCGTGGGCATCGCCGTGGATTCGAATGTCTTGATCTACGAGCGCATCCGCGAGGAAGTGCGCGCCGGCCGCAGCGCGATCAACGCCATCGACGCCGGCTTTACCCGCGCGCTTGCCACCATCCTCAACTCCAATATCACCACCTTCATCGCCGCGGCGGTGTTGTTCTACATCGGCACCGGGCCGGTACGCGGCTTCGCGGTGACGCTCGGCGTCGGTATCCTGACCACGCTGTTCACCGCCTTTACGCTCACTCGCCTGATCGTGGCCTACTGGGTCCGCTTGTGGCGGCCGCGCACCGTGCCGATATGAGCGTCGTCCGCAACAGATCGTACGAAAACTGAAAAGCCCCGTTTGAAAGACATCCAGTGCGCCTCCTTCGCATCGTTCCCGACGACACCAAATTCGACTTCATGCGCTTCCGGCGCATCAGCTTTCCGATTTCGGCGCTGCTGTCGATCGTGGCCATTTCGCTCTACTTCTTTCACGGTCTGAATTTCGGCATCGATTTCGTCGGCGGGACGCTGGTGGAAGTGCAGACCCAGGCAAATCCTGCCGATCTCGCCAAAATGCGCTCGACCATCGGCTCGCTCAAGCTCGGCGATTTTCAGCTGCAGCAGTTCGGCGCGCCGAACGACGTGCTGATCCGCATTTCCGAGCAGCCCGGCGGCGATCAGGCGCAGCAGGCGGCGGTCCAGAAGGTCCGTGACGCGCTGGGCGACAGCGTGACTTACCGCCGCGTCGAAGTGGTGGGGCCGAGCGTGTCCACGGAGCTTCTCTCCTATGGCACGATCGGCCTGGTGCTCGCGATCGTGGCGATCCTGATTTATTTATGGTTCCGGTTCGAATGGCAGTTCGCGCTCGGCGCCATGATCGCCAACGTGCACGATCTGGTGCTCACCGTCGGCTTCATGTCGCTGACCCATATCGATTTCGATCTCACCAGTATCGCCGCGCTGCTGACCATTCTCGGCTATTCGCTCAACGACACCGTGGTGATCTACGACCGCATCCGCGAGATGCTGCGCCGTTATAAGCGCATGTCGATGCCCGATCTGCTCAATGCTTCCGTCAATGCGACGCTGTCGCGCTCGATCGTCACCCATGTGACCGTGGCGATGTCGCTTCTGGCCTTGCTGCTGTTCGGCGGCCAGGCGATCCACAGCTTTACCGCGACCATGATGTTCGGCGTGGTGCTGGTCGGCACCTATACGTCGGTGTTCATCGCCTCGCCGATCCTGATCTATCTCGGCGTCGGCGCAGGACGCATGGGCGGCGCGGAAGAGCCCGAGTCGCCGCCCACGGTGCCCGCCGCGACCCCAGCAAGGCCGTCTTTGCCGCCACAACGGGCAAGAGCGCGACGTTAGTGCAAGAGCGAAGTCGGCACCTTCCGCGCCAAGCGCCGATCGATGCGCATGGCGGCGGCGGGTTCCGCTTTGCCGGCATGTCGCATCGCGGCTCGCTGCTTTGCCTTCCCGACGGCATCTGGCCCTGGCCGATTGCCGCGCCGAACGACCTGACCGACGAATTGCTGTCGCTCGTATTCGCTCGCGCCGATGCGCTGGATTTCTTCATTCTCGGCGCCGGCTCTGCGCCGTGGCTCATGCCGGAGATGTTGCGGGCCCGGTTTCGCGAAGCCCACATCTCGGTCGACGCGATGATGACGGGGTCTGCGGTGCGGACCTATAACGTGATGCTGCTAGAAGGCCGCCGCGTCGGCGCCGGCCTGATCGCGATCGAATGATATAAGCTCGCAGCATGCAAGATGCGTGCGCCTACTGTGCCGAGCTTGTCCGTGCGGCCGATCGCGATCGCTTTCTCGCTTCGCTGTTCGCGCCGGCCGAGCGCCGCAACGCGCTGTTCGCACTCTATGCATTCAATGTCGAGATCGGGCGTGTGCGCGAGGTGGCCCGCGAGGCGCTGCCTGGGGAAATCCGCCTGCGATGGTGGTGCGATGTGCTTAACGGTGAGCGGGGCGGGGAGGGAAAAGCCAATCCGGTCGCCGCCGCGCTTCTGGGCACGATTGAGCGACACGGTCTTGCCGTAGATAAACTGATTGCGCTCATCGAAGCGCGCCGCTTCGATCTCTACGACGAGCCGATGGCGAGTGTTGCCGATCTTGAGGCCTATGCGAAGAAAACGTTCTCGGCGGTGATCGGCCTTGCTGCGCAAATTCTTGGGGCCGACGCCACGCCGGCCGCCGACCCTGCTGGAATAGCTTCCGGCATTGCCGGGCTTTTACGCGCGTTTCCGCTGCACGCCGCGCGGCGGCAGCTTTATGTGCCGGCCGATCTGCTCGCGCGCCACGGCGTCTCCTCAGACGACATCTTCGCGGGGCGATCTTCGCCCACGGTCAACGCGGCACTCGCTGAACTACGCGGTCTCGCGCGTCAGCGCCTCACTGCGGCACGAGAGCATCTGATGACGCTGCCGCGTGAGGCGCATCCTGCATTTCTCCCCGTCGCTCTGGTGCGGCCGTCGCTCGACCGTTTGGACCGCAGCGATGCCTTGGCGCCGGGCGAACTATCGCCATGGCGGCGGCAATGGCTGATCTGGCGCGCGGCGCGCAACCCGGCGCGGATCGCGGGCTAAAACGCAAAGCGGTCGCGCAGATTGCGCCGTTCGGAGACGATGCGGCTGACGATGGCGCGCTCGGCCTCGGTCTTGAGCAGCGGCGCGATGAGGTCGAGCTGATTCATCGCCACGAGTTCGAGAATTTCATTGCGCACGTCGCCTTGCGCGTTGCGCGGCAAGGTATCGACGACTTGCAGATGCTCGGGCTTGTTGCCGGCGAGAAAGACTTCGAGTTCGCGCTCGTTGGCGCTACCCTCGACAAAGGCGTAGAGGCCGGTGCCGGCGCGACGGTCGGGATAGGAGACGACGGCAACGTCGCGCACCTGCGGATGGGTGCGCAGCCGCGTCGCAATGGCGGGCGCGTCGCGGACGAAGCGCAGACCGCGGCCCTCGCGGTCGGTGAAATTCAAGCCGCGCGTCATCGCGTAGTAGATTTTCTTGCCCGTCGCCATCCAGGCCCGGGTGATGAAGCTCTTGCGCCCCAGTACGCGGCGTTCGGCGGCGGTCAGCGCGTCCGGTGCGTAGCGGCGCTTATGCTTGAGGAGATGGCGCAAGTCTTCGTAGCGGGCGAGACGGAACAGCGCGCTGCGGCGGCGGAACGTAGCAGCAAGCTGAAAATCGGTGAGATAAGCACGGCCGTGTTCGCCGTCGCGGGCGTAGAGCCAATTCTGTTCCTTGGCGAGGTCGTTGTGCGCGATGCCGGCGCGATGCAGGGCGCGCAAGGCGGCTTTCGCCGAGCGGAAATAGGCGGCATCGCCATAGGGCTTGGCGATATGCAGCGGCACGCCGTCGATCCAGCCGCGCACCAATGCGCGCCGTCCGGCAAAGAGCAGTGGCGGCGCAACGCCCAGCGGGCCGACAATGGCGAGCGCACGGCGTTCGCGCCGGAATAGCTCCTGTGCCAGAAGCCGGCTCCACCACGGCACCTCGTCGAGGCGGCGCAGCACGGCTTCGACTTCGCCATTCTCGCTGCGAAAACGGCCACGCTCGATGGTGGAAAACACATCGCGCTTGAGCACGACGCCGGAATGCCAGCTGCCAACGAGCTCGTTTGGGCACTCTACTTCCGTCATTGTCGCCTTCTAGCACGATCGCTGACGAGGGCGGCAAATGGCGGCGCAGGCGCGATTTGACGAATAGCATTCGTGTGATATACATTTTATTTGTATATCATTGGAGCGCGTCAATGCAGGTTTCCAAATGGGGCAACAGCCTTGCCGTCCGTCTCCCTCGCGCGCTGGTCGAAGCGCTGAAGCTCAAGGAGGGCGACGACATCGAGATCATCATCGCCGGGACGCGCCAATTCGAAGTGTCACGCGACCGCAGCCGCGAAGAGGCTATAACGCGACTCCGCAAACTTCGCGGCCTGATACCGGCCGGATTCAAGTTCGACCGGGAAGAGGCGAATGCCCGGCGCTGACGTTTTCTTCGACACGAACGTTTTGCTCTACCTCGTGTCTGGCGATGCGGCAAAAGCGAATCGTGCCGAGCAGCTTGTCACCCAGGGTGGCGTGATCAGCGTACAGGTGCTTAACGAGTTCGCGGCCGTCGCCGCGGGTAAAAAAGGCGTGCAATTTGCAAAGATCAAAGAGACGCTATCTGCGTTTCGGGTTCTCTTTACAGTCGTGGCCCTGGATATCGAGACGCACGACCTCGGCTTGGACATTGCCGAACGCTATCGCGTCCCGATCTACGACAGTCTCATCGTGGCGGCGGCGCTGCGGGCGGGCTGCACGACACTCTACACCGAGGATCTTCAGCACCGGCAGGCGATCGAGCGACTGACTATCCGGAATCCTTTTGCCGATTTGGCATCGCCATAATGCGCCGCTGGACGGGCAATTTGCGGCGAGGCTGATTTTCCATGCAGCGTATTTGTCACTCCGCCGCGGCGGGCAGGGCGCCCGCGAGCCAAGCTTCAAGGTCGTTCATCGCGCGGGCGCAAAGCGCGCGCTTTCTGGCGACGGCCTTGGCCGGGCCGCGCAGGCGATTGCTGTGCGCGTCCTTCGTCGGCATTTTTGCAAGCGGCGGGAACAAGCCGAAATTGACGTTCATCGGCTGAAATGAACTTGCGCCGGTGTCGATCGTCTCGATATGCCCGCCGGTAATGTAACCGAGCAGCGCACCATGGGCGGTGGTCGGCGGCGGCAGCGATATCGCCTCGCCGAGCCGTTCGGCTGCCGCAAAGCGGCCGGCCAAAAGGCCGATCGCCGCCAACTCGACGTAGCCCTCGCAGCCGGTAATCTGTCCGGCGAAACGCAGGCGCGGCATGGCCTTCAATCGCAATGTCGCATCGAGCAGCTTTGGCGAATTGAGGAAGGTGTTGCGATGCAGCCCGCCGAGCCGGGCGAATTCCGCCTTGTCGAGGCCGGGGATGGTGCGGAAAATCAGCACCTGCTCGCCGTGCTTCAGCTTGGTCTGAAAGCCGACCATGTTGAACAGCGTGCCGAGCTTGTTGTCCTGGCGCAGCTGCACGACCGCGTAGGGTTTTGTCTCCGGCTGGTGCGGATTGGTGAGGCCGAACGGCTTCATCGGACCATGACGCAGCGTTTCGCGGCCGCGCTCCGCCATGACTTCGATCGGCAGGCAGCCGTCGAAATAAGGCGTCGCCGTTTCGAAGTCGTGGAAAGCGACCTTGTCGCCAGCAAGCAATGCATCGACAAAGTTGTCATATTGTTCGCGCGTCAGCGGGCAGTTGATGTAATCCGCGCCCGAACCGCCGGGCCCGGTCTTGTCGTAGCGCGATTGAAACCAGGCGACACCGAAGTCGATCGTGTCGCGAAAAACAATCGGCGCAAGCGCGTCAAAGAACGACAGCGCATCTTCGCCAGTGAGAACTCGGATATTCTCGGCCAGCGCCGGTGAGGTAAGTGGCCCGGTGGCAACGATGACACTGTCCCATTCCGGCGGCGGCGCGGCGATTTCGGCGCGGTCGATTTCGATCAGCGGTTCGGTTGCGAGCGCCGCAGTCATTGCGCCGGCAAAGCCATCGCGGTCGACGGCGAGCGCACTGCCGGCCGGCAGCTTGTGACAGTCGGCCGCCTGCATCACCAGCGAGCCGAGGCGGCGCATTTCGGCATGCAGGAGGCCGATGGCGCTGCCCTCGGCATCGTCGGATCGGAACGAATTGGAACAGACCAACTCGGCGAATTGTCCGGTCTTGTGCGCGGCGGTGCCGCGGGACGGTCGCATTTCGTGCAGCACCACCGGCACGCCGCGGCGCGCGAGCTGCCAAGCGGCCTCAGAGCCCGATAGCCCCCCGCCGATGACATGAACCGGCCGCAATTTATGCATCACGACGCCCAAATTTGGCTCGTCCCGGCAAACGGACAACACGCCGGACGAAAGTGCGACGAGGCGGTGTTAATACCATAGGCCAAGAGTGGGAATCCTTGCATGTTGGACGTGGTCAGGTCTGCTGCTTGCCAAAACCCGGCGGCGGCAGCATACGACGTTGAGATTCTCTCGCTCGCGACCGCCAATCCACCTTTCCGATTGCCCCAAGCCGAAGCAGCCGTGCATGCCAAGAAACTTTATCCCCACCTGAAGGGAATCTGGTCGCTATACAACAATACCGGCATTGAAAGCCGGTATAATTGCGAGCCGATCGAGTGGTATCTCAAGCCGCACAGTTGGGAAGATCGAACGGCGTCGTTTCACAAACATGCACTTGATCTCCTGGAGCAAGTGACGGTCGAGACGGTCGCTGCGGCCGGCGTGAAACTCGATGCAATCGATATGCTCGTGACCAATACGGTGACCGGTCTCTCTGTCCCAACGCTTGATGCCAAGCTTGTCAACCGGTTGAAGCTTCCGGCCACGGTCGAGCGGTTGCCTATTTTTGGCTTCGGTTGCGGCGGCGGCGTTGCCGGTCTTGCGCGTGCGGCGCGACTTGCTCACGCGCGCGAAGGCGCGAATGTGCTGTTTTTAACCGTCGATCTGTGCAGTTTGTGCCTGCGGATCAACGATCCGAGCCCATCCATGTTCGTTTCCACCGCCTTGTTTGGAGACGGTGCTGCCGGGGTGCTCTTGCACAACACCAAGGGCGGCTCGGCCGGCGGCCCGCGCATCCTTGTCAGCGGCGAATGGTGTTGGCGCGAAACTGAGCACGTCATGGGATGGGATATCAAGAATGATGGGTTCGGTATCGTGCTCAGTCCTGATCTGCCGGCGCTGGTGAGCCGCGCTCTGGCTCCAGTGCTGCAAGATTTCCTTGATCGCCACAGCATCGCGCTTTCTGATTTCAACGGGTTTCTTATTCATCCTGGCGGCCGCAGAGTTCTGGAAACAATCGAGCAAGCGCTGGGTCTGACCCGCAATCAAATGGAGCATTCGTGGACCGTCTTGCGCGAGTGCGGCAACATGTCCTCGGCGACCGTTTTGTTCGTGCTGCAACGGGCGCTACAAGCCGGCGCCCGCGGTCCGCATTTACTCGCCGCACTCGGCCCGGGCTTTTCCGCCTACTTTGCCGTGGTCGATTTATGATGGAATTCGGCTGGGGTGCGGTTCTGCTCGCCTATCTTACGGTTCAGCGTGTCGCCGAGCTGTGGTGGGCGACACAGAATGAGCGGCGCCTTTTCGCGGCCGGTGGCATCGAGTACGGCCGGAACCATCTTCTGCTGATCGTTTTGTTGCATGCCGCATGGATGGCGGGGCTATGGACGCTGGCCTATAACCGTCCCGTTGAACCGGCGTATTTGCCGCTGTTCGTTGTCTTACAGATCGCGCGGTATTGGGTCTTGATTTCGCTCGGGCGGCGCTGGACAATTCGCATTATCGTTGTCCCGGCCGAGAAGCTGGTGACGCGCGGTCCCTATCGGTTCATTCGCCACCCGAACTATGCGGTCGTGGCCGGTGAGATCGCGGTCGTGCCATTGTCGCTCGGGTTGCCGATCTACGCGCTGGTGTTCTCGATTTTGAACGCCATTGTGCTCGCCATTCGAATTCCCGCCGAAAATGCGGCGCTCGCCGCGGCGGCCTTCGATTGGCATGGCAACTGGCTTGAATGAATAGCTGCAGTTGGCTGAAATAAGGCTCTCTGCTATAGGCGGGGGATTGCTTCGCGCCTATGTCGAGGCAAAGCAAGGGCTAGCTACCGATGGCCGTCGACGCCGATACCGTCCGCCGCGTTGCGCACCTCGCGCGGATCGCGGTCGCGGAGGACGAGGTGGAAAATCTCCAGGGCGAGCTCAACGCCATCTTGGCCTTTGTCGAGCAGCTCGGCGAAGTGAATGTCGAGGGCGTGGAGCCCATGACATCGGTCACCCCGATGGCGATGAAAATGCGCGAGGATAAGGTGATCGACGGCGGCATTCCCGATGATATCATCGCCAATGCACCGGCCCACGAGCATCACTTTTTTCTGGTGCCGAAGGTGGTGGAATAATGTGCCTGGCTTGCGAACAAGACGCCATCTGGCTCGCCTATCTGGAAAGTCAGGGCCTGCTGCAGCCTGACGATCCGGCGGCGGTCGATGCGCTGTTCTCGGCGTTCCCGGTGCAGACGCTGCCGGTGCAGTCCGAATGGGATAGTCCGACGCCCGAAGCGCCCGCCAAAGCGCCCGCCAAAAAAACGGCGCCGAAGCGCGCGGCCAAAAATTCGTTTTCCTGCGACGATCCGACGGCCGAATGAATTTGACTGCGCTCACTTTGGCGCAGGCGCGCGATGCGCTGCGCAAAAAGGAATTTTCCGCGCTCGAACTTGCCGACGCGCATCTCTCCGCCATCGCCAAAGCTCGCGCCCTGAACGCTTTTGTGCTGGAGACGCCGGATCGCGCCCGCGACATGGCGCGCACGTCAGATGCGCGGCTTAGAAAAGGCGACGGCGGTCCGCTTGAAGGGCTGCCGCTCGGCATCAAGGATTTGTTCTGCACCGAAGATGTGCGAAGCACCGCCTGCTCGCATATCCTCGATAATTTCGTTCCGACCTATGAGTCCACCGTCACCGCAAATCTGTGGCGCGACGGCGCCGTGCTGCTCGGCAAGACCAACTGTGACGAATTCGCCATGGGGTCGTCGAATGAGACGTCATTTTTCGGTCCCACCGTGTCGCCGTGGCGGCGGCGCGGCTCAGACGCCAAGCTGGTGCCGGGCGGATCGTCCGGCGGCTCCGCGGCGGCGGTGGCCGCCGGTCTGTGCGTCGGCGCCAGCGGCACCGATACCGGCGGCTCGATCCGCCAGCCCGCGGCGTTCTGCGGCGTCGTTGGACTAAAGCCGACTTACGGCCGCTGCTCGCGCTGGGGAATTGTGGCCTTCGCCTCGTCGCTCGATCAGGCCGGACCGTTTGCGCGCACGGTGCGCGACTGCGCGATCCTGCTGCGCTCGATGGCCGGCCATGACGCGAAAGACACGACCTGCGTCGACCTGCCGGTGCCGGATTACGAGAAGTCCATCGGCGGCTCGGTCAAGGGCATGCGCATCGGCATTCCCAAGGAATATCGGATGCCTGGGATGGCCGCGGAAATCGAAGCATTATGGCAGCACGGCGCGCAATGGCTCAAAGACGCCGGCGCCGAACTGGTCGACATTTCCCTGCCCATGACCAAATACGCGCTGCCGGCCTATTACATCGTCGCGCCAGCGGAAGCCTCTTCCAATCTCGCGCGCTATGACGGCGTGCGCTACGGCCTACGCGTGCCCGGCCGCGATGTGATCGACATGTACGAGCGCACACGCGCGGCCGGTTTCGGCAAGGAAGTGCGCCGCCGCATCATGATCGGCACTTATGTACTCTCCGCCGGCTATTATGACGCGTATTACCTGCAGGCGCAGAAAGTGCGCACGCTGATCAAGCGCGATTTCGAAACATGCTTTGCCGAGCGTATTGACGCCATCCTGACGCCGACCACGCCGTCGGCCGCCTTTGCAATCGGCGAAAAGGGCCGTGCCGACCCGATCGAAATGTATCTCAATGACGTGTTCACGGTGACGGTGAATATGGCCGGCCTGCCGGGAATTTCGGTGCCGAGCGGCATAGACGCTCAGGGCCTGCCGCTCGGCCTGCAACTGATCGGGCGGCCGTTCGAGGAAGAGACATTGTTCGCGCTCGGCGCGGTGGTCGAGCAGGCCGCCGGGAGTTTTCAGCCTCAGGCGTGGTGGGCTGATTTACCGTTGCGATGACGGGCCAATCATGAGCCTGTCGACCTTCAAGCGCAGTCTTTCGAGCAAAAATCCACCGGCCGGTCTTCCGCCGGTTCTGAAGGCTTTGTGGTGGGCCGGCAAGGACGATTGGGAAACAGCGCATAAGATCGTCATGGGCGAAGACGGCGCAGACTGCGCCTGGGTCCACGCTTATTTGCACCGGGTCGAAGGCGATCTTGAAAATGCCGGCTATTGGTATCGGCAGGCGCGCCGCAAAGCGGCGACCGGCGACCTCGCTGCGGAATGGACGGCCATTGCCGTGGCACTTCTAGAATCCCGATGACTAAGCTGCGATCACGCGCCGGGCGCGAGCGGTATCTCATGTGAAGGGGAGGTCTTACGCGCCGGCGGCTCGACGATTTCGTTGCGCCGCCGCGGCAGCGTCAGCGGATGTTCCTGTTGCCGGAACGCAATTAATTTTTCGCGCAGATCAGCGCATACGTTTCCCGTCGTAGCGGCGGAGTCGGAGCTCACCAAGACCCGCAGCTCAATCGCCTCGGCGCTGGCATTGGTGACTTGGACGCTGTTCACTTTGGCATTGTCTTGTTTTGCTTGCGCCACAAGCTCGGTCGCTTTCTTACGGATGAGATCGACCGGCGCCGTGTAGTCGAGGTAAAGCACGACGCTGCCGATCGTGGTCGCGGCCTGCCGCGTCCAGTTGTAGAACGGCTGTTGAATGAAATAGTTGAGCGGCACGATCAGCCGGCGCAGATCCCACAACCGGATCACCACATAGGTCGCGTTGATTTCCTCGATCCAGCCGTATTCGTTCTGTACGGTGACGGCGTCTTCAAGCCGGATCGGTTGGGTCACCGCGAGCTGAATGCCGGCGATCAGGTTGCTCAGCACCGGCTGCGCGGCGAGCCCGAAGATGACGCCGGCAAGCCCGGCGGAAGCAAAGAGGCTCACGCCGTATTGACGCACCGCGCTGAACGTCATCAGCGCCAAACCGAGCGTAACCAGAACGATCACGGTATCGAGCGCCCGCAACAGCACCCGCACCTGGGTGAGGTGCTTGCGTGCCATGAGATTGTCTTCAACGTCGATGCGGAACTTTAGCAGATAAACGTTCGCGCCGATGTGAAGTACGGTGAGTGCGATCCATCCCAACATGCAAATGGTCGCCACTGCCAAAGCCCGAGCCAGTGCGGACTTGGTGTCGGGCCCAAGCGGCGCGGTCGGCAGCGCGATAGCAAGCGCGATGAGTAACAGTGCCAGCCGTGTCGGATTTCCGGTCGCATCGAAAATCGTCTGGAGATACGGCCGCCGTCTCTGCAACAGGTGGCGCAGGATCGCGAGGATCGCGGCATGGATGAGCCACGCCGCGACGACCGCGCCGAGTAGGATGATGAGCGATACGGTCCATGGCGGCGCAAAGGACAGGGCGCCGCGAAATTCAATCAGTTTCGATAGAACGTTTTGCGAAAAGTCCTGCCACATAAGAGTCCTGCCACATAAATGCTGTCCATGAATGCTGTTCATGACGCAATATCATTGAAAACGCTTGAGAAACGCGTCGGTTTCATGCCGATTTCACGCCGGTTCCGCCTGGACAGTGGTGCTGTGCGGTGGCATCAAGACCGCATAAACGGGCCAATGGGCAGCCAGCCATGAAGACTTTTCTGCTGCGATTGTTTACCTGGTGGAATAGCCAGACCTTTGGCACGCAGTGGTGGACGTGGCTCTACGGCGAACTTGTTGGCGATGACGAATTCGGCAATCGCTATTACCGGACCAAGGGCGGCAAAATCGATCCCACGCTCAATCTGGAGCGGCGCTGGGTGATCTACAATGGCATCGCTGAGGCTTCCATGGTGCCGCCGAGCTGGCACGGCTGGCTGCATCACACCGTCGATGTGCCGCCGACGCAGGAGCAAACGAGGACCTATCCCTGGGAGAAAGCGCATCGGCCAAATCTGACCGGTACTTCGGCGGCGTATCGGCCGAGTGGATCGACGCTGGCGCAGGGCCGTCGCCCCAAGGCAACCGGCGACTACAAAGCGTGGAATCCAGGCGGTCAGTAGTCAGGCGTTACGCATCAAGTATCGGGCTTAATCAGATTGGGTGAGCGTCCAAAACCTGATCCCTGACCACCGATCCCTGGAATTGCCTTATTCGACATGTTAACGGGCGCGAGCGGAAAGCGCCCCAACCCGACGCATGGATTTATGGCTCGAATCGCCGCACTCTTGGTCGTGATCGGCGCCGCGCTTGCCGCTTCGCCGGTCCAGGCCCAGCTCGGCAGTGATTCAAGCAACACGCCGCCGCGTCCACCGGCTGACATTCCAAACGGGCCGTTTCCGGTCCAGCCGCCGCCCGTTCAATATCCCGGGCAATACCCATCCCAACAGCAATATCCTGCTGCGCAGCAGAAGCCGCCTCAGCGACAAAATCCGCCGATGCAAAGTTCACGTGGGCCTTACAGCATCCAGGGACAGCCGCTGCCACCGCCTCCCGGTGCGTCGACTGCCCCGGCCGCGAGAAATCGGGGCAACGCGACCGCGCCCACGCCGCCTCAGGGTGCTGCGGCGTCCCCGACGCCGGCTAACGCGGGAGCGCCGCAACAGGCCGATACATCGCAACCGGTCACGTCACCGGGCCAAGAAGACGATACGACTGTCATAGAAACACCGACCGAAAAAATCGAAAACGGGCGCGCGGTTTTTGCGGGCCTCGACAAAATCACCGGCCGCACCATCAAGTTCGATGCGGCGATTGGAGAAACGGTGCAATTCGGCGCGCTGCAGGTCACCGCGCGTACCTGCAACACGCGGCCACCCACCGAGCCCACCAACACCGACGCCTTTGTGGAAGTCGACGAAGTGACGTTACAGGGCGAGATCAAGCGCATCTTCAACGGCTGGATGTTTGCATCGAGCCCCGGTCTGAACGCGGTCGAGCATCCAATTTACGATGTCTGGCTGACCGGTTGCGAGCAACCGCTGACTGGCCCGGTCGCCGAATCGACCCCTTACCCGCCTCCGCCGGGCACTCCCGGACCGGAACCCGCTGTTGCACCGGCGCCTCCCGCGCGCCAAACTCTGCCGCCACGGCGGCCTGTCAAACCGCCGGCAGCGGAGCCGACGCCATCCACCGACGATTAGGCCGGTTATCCCACCGCAAGCCGCGCCAGCACGGCGTCGCCTGAAACCGGTCGATCAAGCGCGAGCGCGCCAAAATCCCCTTCGCCGACAAGCGCAGCGTCAAGTAGTTTGTGATACACCGGCCGCGACACTTCGATGGCGCCGAATGTCCGCAAATGCTCGGTGACAAATTGGGTGTCGAGCAGCCGGTAATGCCCGGCCTTCAGCCGCGCCACCAGATGAACGAGCGCTATTTTGGATGCATCGCGCGCGCGGTGGAACATGCTCTCGCCGAAAAACGCACGGCCGAGACTGACGCCATAGAGGCCGCCGACCAATTGCTCGCCGTCATAGACTTCCACGCTATGGCAATCGCCTCGTTCGTAGAGCTTGCGGTAGAGATTGCGAATGCGGGCATTGATCCAGGTGCGGGCGCGTCCCGGCGACGGCTGGGCGCAGCCCTCGATGACGGCATCGAAGTCGCTATCGATCGCCACGGTGTAGCGGGTGGATCGCACGGTACGCGCCAGGCGGTCTGGAACATGAAACCGGTCGAGCGGAATAATTCCGCGCTTTTCCGGTTCGATCCAATACAGCGCCGGATCCTCGGCGCCTTCCGCCATAGGGAAGATGCCGCAGGAATAGGCCTTCAACAGCACCTCGGGCGTGATGTCGATGAGTGCGGATTCGCGGCTCGCCATCCGGTTCGTTTAACCGGCTCTCCCCTCCCGGTTCAAGAGGCGGCAGCGAAATGCCGCGCGCCCTGATTTGCGGCTCGCGACCCTCGACGTTAACGAACCACAAAGCATAATTCAGTAAGATTTTCGCCAGCTTGAACGCTCCCACGCATTCGGCGTTACGCTTTCATAGACGCAAGGGGATTGGGTGGCCGCAATGGAACCGAGTGCGACTGAAAGAGCGCCGATCCACGTTCTGTTTGTTGAGGACGAGTTCCTCATCAGCGAATGGGTCTCGCAATCTTTGGCGGAACAAGGCTTTGATGTGCGCACGGTATCGAATGCCGCGGATGCCTTGCAGCTTCTCGCCGCACTGCCGGTCGACGTTCTATTCACCGATATCAATTTGCCGGGCGGCATGGACGGTGCGGCGCTGGCTCGGCGCGCCCGCGAGATGCGGCCTGATCTGCCGGTCGTCTACGCTTCGGCGCGTGCCACGCTTTTCAAGCAGGATTCGCGCGTGCCTGGCTCCATTTTCGTGCCCAAGCCTTACGAACCGACGCTGGTCGGGAGGTTGCTCGCCGCCGCCACAAGGGCGGCCGCAGCGGCGGTCCCCGCCTAAATCCGGGCTATTCTTCGACACCGCCGCGGGCGAGAAAGTCCTCCAGCCAGTGGATGTGATAATCGCCGTCGATAATCTCCTTATCCCGCGCCAGCGCGCGAAACAAAGGCAGCGTGGTCTCGATGCCGTCGACGACGAATTCGTCGAGCGCGCGTTTTAACCGCATCAAGCATTCGCTACGCGTCTTGCCGTGCACGATAAGCTTGCCGACCAGCGAGTCGTAATACGGCGGGATCGTATAACCATGATAGACGGCGGAATCGACGCGTACGCCGAGTCCGCCGGGCGGGTGATAATGCACGATCTTGCCGGGCGACGGCCGGAACGACACCGGATTCTCGGCATTGATGCGGCATTCGATGGCATGACCGTGGAATTTGACGTGGCTCTGATCGAGGTCGAGGTCGCTGCCCGCGGCGACGCGGATTTGTTCGAGAATAAGGTCGATGTCGGTGATCATTTCGGTCACCGGATGCTCGACCTGAATGCGCGTGTTCATCTCGATGAAATAGAACTTGCCGTCCTCGTATAAAAATTCGACGGTGCCGACGCCGAGATATTTGATCTGGCGCATTGCCGTCGCAACGATCTCGCCGATCTCGTCGCGGGTGATCGTGTTCAGCGCCGGGGAGGGGCCTTCTTCCCAGACCTTCTGGTGACGGCGTTGTAGCGAACAGTCACGCTCGCCGAGATGGATAACGCGGCCCTTGCCGTCGCCGAGGACCTGGATCTCGATGTGGCGCGGCCGCTCCAGATATTTCTCGAGGTAGAGCGTATCGTCGCCGAATGCGGACTTGGCCTCGGCGCGCGCCGACATGAGTGCGCCAGCAAGCTCGTTTTCCTCGCGCACCACCCGCATGCCGCGGCCGCCGCCGCCCGCCGCCGCCTTGAGCATGAACGGATAGCCGATGTCGCGGGCGAGGCCGGACGCTTCGGCATCAGAACCGATGTCACCGCCGGAGCCGGGAACGACCGGAATGCCGAGCTCCTTGGCGGCGCGCTTGGCCGCAATCTTGTCGCCCATCAGGCGGATGTGCTCGGGGCGCGGTCCAATAAAGTGCACATTGTGCTCGGCGAGAATTTCGGCAAAGCGCGCATTTTCGGAGAGAAATCCATAACCGGGGTGTACCGCATCGGCTCCGGTGATCTCGCAGGCGGCGAGCAGCGCCGGAATATTGAGGTAGCTGTCCTTGGCGGCGGGTGGGCCGATGCAGACGCTCTCGTCCGCCAAGCGCACATGCATTGCGTCTTCGTCCGCCGTCGAATGCACGGCAACGGTGGAAATGCCGAGTTCCTTGCAAGCCCGCAACACCCGCAGCGCGATCTCTCCGCGGTTGGCGATGAGAATCTTGTCAAACATCGGCGCCACCCAGCACCGCGAATGGCGAAATAGCGAATAGCGAATAGGGATAAAAACGAGACTGTGACATTTCCCTACTCGCTATTCGCCGCTCACCATTGCTCACTCGATGATCAGCAGCGGCTCGCCGTATTCCACCGGCTGACCGTCTTCGACGAGAATCTGAACGATCGTGCCGGACCGCGGTGCCGGGATCTGATTCATCGTCTTCATCGCTTCAATGATGATCAGCGTCTCGCCGGCTTTCACCATGCTGCCGACTTCGATGAAGGGCCGGGCTCCCGGCGCCGGCCCGAGATAGGCCGTGCCGACCATTGGGGAAGCGACAAGGCCTGGGTGTTGTGTCGGATCGGCCAATACTACGGCAGCAGCCGTAGCGGCTGGAGCGCCGAGCGGCGGCTCCGCGACCCGTGTCCGCGCTGCCGGCGCGCTGCCGTGCCGGGCGACGCGGATGGACACGCCGTCCCGTTCGAATTCGATCTCCGTCAAGCCGGTTTCATCGAGCAGCTTGGCCAATTCGCGGATCACGTCGTGATCGACGGCTGGCGTGTGCGCGGTCGGCTGGCTCCCGGGCTTACGCGCCACGATCACTCCTTGGCGTCGATGAGCTCGGCGAGGCCGGTGATGGCCAACGCGTAGCCGTTGACGCCGAAACCGCAGATCACGGCGCGGGCGGCCTTCGAGACATAGGAGTTTTGGCGGAATTCCTCGCGCGCATGGATGTTGCTGATATGCACTTCAATCACCGGCGTCTTCATGACGAGGAGCGCGTCGAGGATCGCAATGGATGTGCTCGTATATCCCGCCGGATTAATGACGAGCCCCGCCGCCTTCTCGGCGTGCGCCTCGTTGATCCAATCGACGATTTCGCCTTCGTGGTTCGATTGGCGAAATACAACGTTAAGCCCGTGCCGCTGCGCTGTCGTCCGACAAAGCTTTTCGACTTCGGCGAGCGTCGCGCGACCGTATAGTTTCGGCTCGCGCGTGCCGAGCAAATTAAGATTGGGTCCGTTGAGGACGTAGATGGTCTTCGCCATGGCGACGCGCTGAGCCGGCTCTCATTGGCTGCGGGCGAAGTCCCGCGGCAGGTCCGTTATAGGGAAGGCTCCCGCAAAGGGGAAGCCTTGGGTATCGCCGATGTGCGGCCGAGCTTCCGGAATCCGCAAAAGATTCCAGCGTTGCGGCTGACAAAAAAGTAAGCCAGATCGGTTATTCCGCTGCCTTGATCTTCTGTTTCAGTTCGTCCAGTCCGACGGCTCCGACAACCACTTCATCGCCTACGACATAGGTCGGCGTGCCGCTGACGCTGAGCGCGTCGGCAAGCTTCATGTTTTCGTCGATCGTGGCCTTCACCTCGTCGCTGTCCATGTCCTTCTCGAGACGGGTCATGTCGAACCCGACCTCCTTGGCGACGGCGAGCGCGCGCGCCTTGTCTGCCGGGCCGCGACCGCCGAGAAGCTTCTGGTGAAACTCGATGTATTTCTTCCCCGTCGGATCCTGCATGCGCGCGGCGACAGCGACATGAGCAGCCTCGACCGAGCCGGGTCCCAGGACCGGAAACTCCTTCAGCACGAATTTGAGATTGGGATCGGTCTTCAACAGCGTAAGCATATCCGGCAGCGCGCGTTTACAGAAAGCGCAGTTGTAGTCGAAGAACTCGACCACGGTTTCGTTGCCCTTGGGATTACCCAGCACCACCTGGTGCGGTGAGTCGAAGATCGTTGCGTTCTCCTTTTTGATCGTCGCACGCGCCTTGTCGGCATCCGCCTGTTTTTGCTGCTTGTCGAGCGCGTCCATCGCAACCTGCAGCACTTCCGGATGAGCAACGAGATAGGTCTTGATGATGTCCTCGATTTCGCGGCGCTGATCGCCCGAGAAGGTCTGAGCGGCGGGTGCCGGTGCGGCCGGAGCTTGCGCTGCCGGGGCCTGCGTAACCGGCGTCTGCGTAACCGGCGTCTGCGTAACCGGCGTCTGCGCCGCCGCGAGTGGCGACAGCAGCATCATGGCTGCAAAGGCAGTGGTGATTCGCAACGTCGAAATCATGGCGGTCGTCCTTTTTAAGTTCATTGTCCTATGCGAAGCGGGCTGGTCCTCTGACCCTTGTTGTAGGCGACGATGTCGTCGGCCCGTACCCAACCGGGGGAGCCGATGGGAAATCTTTGCTTGGCGCGTTCCGCGAGTTCGCGCGCGGTTTTGTTGTCGCCGCGGGCGAAGGCGGCCTGTGCCGAGGCAAGATCGGCATCGGCAAAGTCGCTTTTGCGACCGTAGGCCATCGCCAGCGTCGTATAAGCGTCGTCGTTCTCGGGCTCGGTGATGAGCGCCACATGAAGGAGCTGAACCGCCTCCTGCGCCAGCTTGGGATCGTTGGTGGCGACCAGCGCCTGAGCGAGGAGAATCTGAATGAGAGCCGGAGTCGGCGCGAGCGCTACGGCGCGGCGCAGCGGCGGGATCGCCTGTTCCGGGTGGCCGCCTTCCAAGAGCGCCTGACCTTTGAGTTCGTAAAAGTAGGGATTGTTGGGCATCGACGCGATCAGGCCGTCGATCTGCGCGATGGCATTACGCGGGTCGCCATAGCGATAGGTCGAGATGGCCCGCGCGTAGCGGGCAGGCAGACTATTATCGGTCGCCGGATAGTGGCTCAGAACTTCGCTCGGACGCTGGGTAAAACCAAAGAGCTTGGCGCGCATCATGTCGTGGCGAAATTGCAGCTCCGCCAAATCTTTTTTGTTCCAATAAGGCGACGATTTCGCCTGCTCTTCCAGCGCGGCCATGCGTTCTTCGGGCGCCGGATGATTTTGCAGGTACGGATTGGCATTATGCGCCGCGAACAGGGAATCGTCGGCGAAACGCTTGAAAGTGTCGTACATGCCCTTCGCCGATTGGTGGGTCGCCGTCAAGAAACGAACGCCAGCGCGATCGGCCAACTCTTCCTGGGCGCGCTGGTAGGCCAGGATCGTGCTTATGCCAAGCGCCTGCGGCGCGTTGAGCAGCGCTCCGCCAACATTGCCCATGCCGATGCTACCCGAAGTTGCTCCGGCTACCATAGCGCCGGCGCCGAGCAGCATACCGATGATCATCGCCGTTTGCACATTCGCCAGTTCCTGGCGCATCTTGGAAAGATGCCCGCCGACAATGTGGCCGCATTCGTGGGCGAAGACCCCGATGAGCTGATTGGGCGACGTCGATTGCATCAGTGCACCGCTGTTAACGAAGATGCGATGCGCATCCATCACAAACGCGTTGAACTCAGAGTCATCGATGATGACGACCTGCACATTCTGCGTGGTGAGGCCGGCGACCTTGAAAATCGGCGCCGTGTAGTCGCGCAGGAGCTGCTCGATCTCGGCGTCGCGAATCATCGGGATGCCGGCATTGGCGCCGGTCTGCGCTCGCGCTGGAAGGCCTGCGAGCGCGACCGCCGCGGCGGTGGCAACCGCGATTGCGCGCGAAGCTGGCTTCACCGGCCCCAGCTTGCTAGGAGATCGAGCAGCAATCATGTCAGGTAGGGTTTCAGCCCGCGGTCCAGGGGCGCAAATTATGGATGCAACGGACCAGGGTCAACACGAGTCCGGCGCGTTGCCAGGTCACACTTCGGGTCAGGAAACCCGCGGAATACGGCATCAGCGGGGCGATGAGATTCCTGACCGTCCGGGAGCGCGATTTTAGGGCGCTATGATGCTTGAAAAGGCGAAAAGCCTAATGCAGCCGTCGGCACGCAGCGGCGTGCCGCCGTTTATGGTCATGGACGTCATGGCCGCGGCGGCGCGGCTTGAGGCGGCAGGCCGCCGCATCGTCCACATGGAGGTCGGTCAGCCGGCGGCGGGGGCGCCAGCAAGCGCGATCGCCGCGGTGCGCGCAGCGCTCGCGGGCGGGCCGCACGGCTACACCGAGACATTGGGCGTCGCTTCGCTGCGGCGGCGTATTGCACGCGCCTATGCTGAGTGGCGCGGTCTCGACATCGATCCGGAGCGGATCGTCGTCACCACCGGCTCTTCGGCGGGCTTCATGCTCGCCTTCCTCGCTGCTTTCGACACCGGCGATCGCGTGGCGGTGCCGCTGCCGGGCTATCCGCCCTATCGTCACATCCTCACCGCTCTGGGCTGCGAGCCGGTCTGCATCGAGACCAATGCCGATACGCGCTGGTCCATCACCAGCGAGAGCCTGCTTGCGCAGCACCGCACGCGGCCGCTCAAGGGCGTTGTCGTCGGCTCTCCGGCCAATCCCACCGGCACTATGATGACCGCGCCGGCGCTCGCCGATTTGATCCACAGTGCCGAAGCTGCCGGCATCGCCGTTATCTCGGACGAGATCTATCACGGCCTTGATTATGCTTTTGCGGCGGAGAGCGCTGCACGGCTCTCGCCCAATGCGATGATCGTCAACTCGTTTTCGAAATATTTTTGCATGACCGGGTGGCGGGTCGGATGGATGGTGGTGCCGCCGTCGCTGTTGCGGGCCATCGAGCGATTGCAGCAAAACTTTGCGATCTCGGTTCCGACACTGTCTCAGATCGCGGCCGAAGCCGCCTTCGACGGGCGCGCGGAACTGGAGCAAGTGAAACACGGCTACGAGGAAAATCGTCGTATCCTGCTCGAAGGATTGCCGCGCGCCGGCCTCGACGCATTCCTTCCGGTCGACGGAGCGTTTTATCTTTATGCCGACATTTCGCGCTTCTCGACCTACAGTTTCGCATTCGCCAGCCGTATGCTTGAGGAAGCCGGCGTGGCGGTGACGCCCGGCGTCGATTTCGATCCGGTCCGCGGACGGCAATTCCTCCAACTCTGCTACGCCGGAACGCGCGAGGAGATGCGCGAAGCAGTGGAGCGTATCGGTAACTGGCTCAAGGGATGAGAAGCGGTGGGACTTTTGGATAGCGCTCTCGTCCTGTTCTCCGGGGGTCAGGATTCGACGGTCTGTCTGGCCTGGGCGCTGCAGCGTTTTGCCCGCGTCGAGACAATCGGCTTTGCGTACGGACAACGCCACGCCGTCGAGCTTGAAGTGCGACCGGGCATCCGCGCGGCGCTCGCTGCGCAGGCAGAGCAATGGCGCGAAAGGCTTGGCGAAGATCGCATTGTCCGCCTCGATGCGCTGGCGGAAGTTTCGGAGACCGCGCTGACGCGCGACGTGGCGATCGAACTTTCCGGGTCCGGTCTGCCCACCACCTTTGTGCCAGGCCGCAATCTCGTGTTCTTTTCTTTCGCCGGCGCAGTCGCCTATCGTCGCGGTATCAAACACATCGTGGCCGGCATGTGCGAGACCGATTTTTCGGGTTACCCGGATTGCCGCGACGACACCGTCAAGGCAATGCAGCTTGCCTTGACGCTCGGCATGGACCGCCGTTTTGTCATCCATACGCCGCTGATGTGGATCGACAAAGCCGGCACATTCGCGCTGGCGCATGAAATCGGCGGCGACGCGCTCATCGATCTTCTTCTCGCCGAGACCCACACCTGCTATCTCGGCGACCGCCAGCACCGGCACGCTTGGGGATTTGGCTGCGGCACCTGCCCCGCCTGTCGGTTGCGCGCGGACGGCTATGCGAAATGGAAGGCTGCACATGGCGATTGAACGACAGCGCGAGCGCGAGGGCGTAACATTTCTGATCCTGTTTGCGTTGACGATCCCGGCGGCAAATTGGTTGATCGGTCATGTCGGCACAACGTGCGTGCCGCACGGCCCGTGTTTGCTGCCGGTCGCGCCCGGTCTGATGGCGCCGTCGGGGGTGACGATGGTTGGAATCGCGCTGGTTTTGCGCGATCTCGTGCAGCGCCGGCTCGGCACTGTCTTGTCGGCGCTGGCGATTATTGTGGGCAGCGGCTTGTCGGCATTGTTGGCCCCGGCCTCGCTTGTCTTGGCCTCCGCGACGGCCTTCCTGCTGTCCGAATTTGCCGATCTTGCCGTCTATACGCCTTTGGCGCGACGTCGCCTTGTCGCCGCAGTTGTCGCCTCGAGTTGCGTCGGCCTGGTCGTCGATTCAATCGTGTTTCTCTGGCTCGCCTTCGGCTCGCTCGAATTTTTGCCCGGGCAAGTCGTGGGCAAAACCTGGATGGTGTTGTTGTCCATTCCATTTGTGGCCTGGTTGCGCCGCCGCGACGAACGGCTCGGCATCAATCCGGCATAATCTTTTCGCGATACGAGGCGAACCGATGAGCGATGCTCTATTCGATATATTGCGCAAGGTGACCACGGCGACGATTACCACGATGCTGCTCAAGAAAGGCATCCGGCGCTGCTGGATGAACGGTCCGAAACCGCTCGTTGCGGGGGGCGAGCGTATCGTCGGCCCCGCCTTCACGCTACGCTTCGTGCCGGTGCGCGAGGATTTGGCGACGCCGGAGAGCTGGGCCAGCCCAATCTCGACCCGCGCCGCAATCGAAGCCATGCCGGAAGGCGTCGTTGCGGTCGCCGACGCGATGGGCGTCCCGAGCGCCGGCATATTCGGCGATATTCTTTGCGCGCGCATGAAAAAGCGCAATGTCGCGGCGCTGGTCACCGACGGCGTCATGCGTGACCTCGCCGGGGTGCTCGCCAGCAAGCTGCCGGTGTGGTGCGCGGGCGTCGCCGCCCCGGCATCGGTCAACGGCTTGACCTTTGTCGGCTGGCAGGAGCCGATCGCTTGCGGCGGCTGCGCGATCTTTCCCGGCGATGTCGTCGTGATCGATGACGACGGCGCGGTGGTCGTTCCGCAGGCTTTGTTGGAATTCGTCGCTCATGAAGGCGCCGAGCACGAGCTTTATGAAAGCTGGGTGTTCACCGAGGTTGAAAAGGGCGTCAAGCTGCCCGGCCTCTATCCGCCGAATGACGAGGCCAAAGCGCGCTACGCGGCGTGGCGGAAGTCGCGGGAGTGATGTTCTTCGTCCTCGCCAAGACGCTCGACTTCTTCGTGCTGCCGTCAAATGTGTTGATGACGATCGGCTTCGTTGGCCTTGTTTTGCTGCTTACGCGGTTTCGGCAACTGGCCAGCTGGCTGATCGTGACCAGCCTCGTGCTCATTGCTTTTGCCGGTTATTCGCCGCTCGGGAATATTCTCATCTTGTCGCTCGAGCAGCGCTTTCCGCCGTGGCACGCCTCGCAAGCGCCGGACGGCATCGTTGTCCTCGGCGGCGCGATTTTACCGGACATATCGATTGCCCGCGGCGCCGTCGCGCTCAACGGATCGGCCGAAAGCATCACCGCGACCGCCGAGTTGGCGCGCCGTTATGCCAACGCGCGCGTCATCGTCGCCGGGGGCGCCGATACGCTGCGGTTCGACGCGCCGGCCGAGGCTTCGATTGCGGTGAAGGAGTTGGAGGCGCTCGGCGTCGCGCATGACCGCATCACGGCCGAGGAGCAGTCGCGCAATACGATCGAGAGCGCCGTGTTCTCGCGTCTCGTCGCCCAGCCGAAGCCGGGAGAGCATTGGCTCTTGGTGACTTCGGCCTTTCGCATGCCGCGCGCGATGGCCGCTTTCCGGGCCGCCGGCTTTGCCGTCGAGGCCTATCCGGTCGATTGGCGCACGCGCGGACCGATCGATGCGACGCAGCCATTCACGTCATTGCCTGACGGCCTGACAATGACCGACGCCGCCGTCCGCGAATGGGCGGACCTCCTGGTTTATCGGTTGACCGGCAAAACGTCGGAACTGTTCCCGGCGCCGTAACGCGGTTGCTGCAAGCTTTCATTTACCAATCCTTCATTGCTGCGGCTCGATACTTTGGCATTGCGCCCCGTCCTTTGGGGAGGGCCCGATGTCGACGACCGAGAGCCCCGCCGCTTTGCTTGATCAGCCGGCAAATGCCGTGGCCGAAGTTCCACCCACGCGGAGCGAGTGGGCCGAAACCGCGCTGACGGTGCTGTTTACCGCCGCGGCGGTGTTGTTCGTCTCGTTTCTCGCGGTCGTCACCGGTCTCGTCTGAGCGGGACAGTATCAGGCGCCGTGCATCGACCATGGCTCTGCATCTCGTCATCGGCAATAAGAACTACTCGTCGTGGTCGTTGCGGCCGTGGCTGGCGCTGAAGGTCGCCGGGATCGCGTTCGAAGAGACGGTCATCTCGCTCGAAGCGAAAGACTTCAAGGCGCGCGTCACGGCCTTAAGCGGTGCCGGCCGGGTGCCGGTGCTCATCGACGGCGAGGTGCGAATCTGGGAATCGCTGGCGATCCTGGAATATCTGGCGGAGAAATTTCCGGCCGCGGTTTTATGGCCGAAACATCCGGCGGCGCGGGCCCATGCCCGCGCCATCGCCTCGGAGATGCATGCCGGCTTTCTGCCGCTGCGGCGGCATCTGCCGATGAATATAGCGCGGCCGGTCAAAATGCGCGCGCTCGATGAAGGCGCGGCGGCCGACGTGGCGCGGATCGATGCGATTTGGAGCGAATGCCGCGCAAAATTCGGCGGTCCGTTTTTATTTGGTTCATTCGGCGGGGCCGATGCCATGTATGCGCCGGTGGTCTGGCGCTTTCACACCTATGCCGTCGAGGTCAGCCCTGCCGCGCGCTCCTATATGGCCGCCGTCATGGCGCTGCCGGCGTGGGCCGAATGGCGCGAAGCCGCGCGCCGCGAGCCGTGGGTGCTGCCGCACGACGAGGTCGACTGGCCGGAAGTGCCGCGGGAATGACTCGGGCATACGCCAAGCGCACAAAGTCCGGATACGATTTCAGCCAAGCCGCTGCTTGAGCTCGCGCAATAGCGGCTGCTGATAACGAAGTATCTTGGTCATCGCGATCGGCAGTGCGAAATAAGCGATGCGGTCGATCTCGGGGAAGCTTTTCCGCCGGCCCGATCTTGGCGGCCACTCGATCTCAAATTGATTGCTGGAAAACCGCGCGAGGTCGAAGTCGGCTCCGAACGCGAAAGCATGTACGGCTTTTCCGCTCTTTTGGTTAACCGGGGCGAGCGCGATCAGCTCGCCGTCGGCGATCAAATTCGTCTCTTCGGTGAATTCGCGCCGCGCCGCGGCGATGAGATCGTCGCCGGGTTCGACAAGGCCCTTGGGGATCGTCCATGCGCCATCGTCCTTCTTGGCCCAGAACGGTCCGCCAGGATGGGCGAGCAGGACTTCGAGTTCGGCCTTGCGCCGGAAAGCCAGAAGCCCGGCGCTGATTTCTTTGCTGCGGCGCATCGGCGCAGGTCCCGTTCAAACTGCGGCTCTCTACCGCAGGGCTTGCTAAACAGGCCCTTGTCTGCATGATTTTGTCACGATTACGCCGACAATACCTACCGCTCGCACGTGCTTTTTTGAGCCCGTTGTGAGAAGGGGTAACCGACCAATTGCCTGCACGGGAGCCAACGCCAATGCGATATCGATTTATCGCCGCTCATGCCGCTTTTCTCGCGGCCTTCGCGGTCATTGTTGCGCCAGCTGCCAAGGCTGACGACACGCCCAAGGATGTGAAGGGCCTCTATTTGATGAGCGATTATCCTGCGGTGACGCTGCGCCCAGGCGAGACATCCACGGTCGATCTTCGGTTGCAGAATTATGACATGGCGCCAGAACGCTTGGCGCTGTCGGTATCCGGCGTGCCGACGGGGTGGACGGCAACGCTTTTGGGCGGCGGCCAGCCGATTGCTGCGGCGATGCCCGCGACCAACTCCAGCGTTTCGCTCTCGTTGCGGCTCGACGTGCCGAAGAACGCTCCGATCGGCACGCAGACACTCACCGTCGCCGCCTCCGGAGGCTCGACGAATTTGCAGCTGCCGCTTGAGGTGACGCTTGCGAAGGACCTGCCGGCGAAGCTTTCCGTGACGCCGCAACTGCCCGAGCTGCGCGGCACGTCGAGGTCGAGCTTCGAATACCAGCTCAATATCAAGAATGACAGTGGCAAGAAGCTAACGGTGAGTTTGTCCGCGCAAGCGCCGCAGAATTTCGACGCCTCCTTTACCGAGCAGTACGGCACACAGGAGCTTAACGCAGTGCCGATCGATGCCGGCCAGACCAAGGACGTGAAGCTCAAAGTCACGCCGCCGAATACGGCGGCAGCCGGCGACTACAAAGTCACGGCGCGGGTCGCAGCGGAGGATGCCTCGGCCACGACCGATCTCGGGCTCGATATCACCGGCCAGCCGAGGCTTGACGTCAGCGGCCGTGAGGGCCTGGTGTCGACGCGCGCGGCGGCCGGACAACAGACCTCGGTGCCTGTGGTCATTACCAATACCGGTACGGCGCCGGCCGACGATGTCGAGCTCTCGGGCTCGGCGCCGAGCGGCTGGAAAATCACCTTCGATCCGAAGACGGTCGATCGCATTGCGCCTAACGACAACAAGGAAGTGCAGGCGCTGATCACGCCGACCGATAAGGCGATTGCCGGCGACTATGTGACCACGATCCGCGCCGCCGCGCGCGGCGAATCGGCCTCGACGAACTTCCGCGTCACGGTGACGACCTCGACCATGTGGGGCATCGCCGGCGTCGGCATCATCGGCGTCGCGCTCCTGGTCATGGTCGGCGCGGTGGCGAGGTTTGGCCGCCGATGAACCCCGATGCCGTCATCGAGGCCAAAAGCCTCACCAAGACCTACGGGACCGTGGCCGCCGTCGACCATATCTCGTTTACCGTCGGGCGCGGCGAGATTTTCGGTCTGCTCGGTCCCAACGGCGCCGGTAAGACGACGACGATTTTGATGATGCTCGGGCTTACCGACATCTCGGAAGGTGAGGTGCGCGTGCTGGGATTCAATCCGGCGCGCGAGCCGCTTTCGGTCAAGCGGCGGGTCGGCTATCTGCCCGACACCGTCGGCTTTTACGACAATCTGACCGCGGGCGATAACTTGCGCTACACCGCGCGGTTGATCGGCTTTCGCTTCGCGGAGCGCGAGAAGCGGATCGCGGACGCGCTAAAGCGCGTCGGGCTCGCCGATTACGCCGAAAAACGTGTCGGCACTTTTTCGCGCGGCATGCGCCAGCGGCTCGGACTTGCCGAAATTCTGATGAAGGGTGCGCAGATCGCGATCCTCGACGAACCAACCTCGGGCCTCGATCCGCATGCCACGGTGGAGCTGCTCGACATTATCCGTGCCTTCAAGACCGAGGGCGTATCGGTGCTGCTCTCCTCGCATCTGCTCGAGCGGGTGCAGAGCGTGTGCGACCGCGTCGCGCTGTTTTCCGCCGGCCGCATCGCGCTGATGGGCTCGGTGGCCGATCTCGGCCGCGAAGTGCTCGGCGGCGGTTATGTGGTCGATATCGAAGCTGACGGCGCTGGATTGGCCGAGCGTCTGGCGCTGATCCCGGGCGTCAGCGGGGTGGAGAAGACCGGCATCGGCAAGCTTCGTCTGCACGCCGACCGCGATGTCCGCCCGGAAGCTGCGGCCGAAGTGGTCGCAATGCAGGGCCGCTTGAAATTCCTCGGTGTCCAGGAGCCGAGCCTTGAGGCGATCTATACGCGCTATTTCGAGGCGCAGCCCGAGGAAACCGGAAGTGAGGCGGCGCGCCATGCAGCGTGAAGGCTCGGCCTTTTCCGGCCTCGGTGTGGTCATGCTCAAGGAGCTGTCCGACCACCTGACCAGCGTGCGCATGCGCGTGCTGGAATGGCTCGTCGTGCTGGTGGCGTTGGCCGCGCTCTACGGCGCGATTCAGGAGATCAAGGACACCACGGCGGAGGATCCGTTCCTGTTCCTGCGGCTATTCACGACGTCGCGCGATCCGCTGCCCTCGTTCGTTTCGTTCCTGTCGTTTCTAGTGCCGCTGATGGCGATCGGGCTCGGCTTCGATTCCGTCAACGGCGAACATAACCGTCGCACGCTGTCGCGCATCCTGTCGCAGCCGATCTACCGTGACGCCTTGCTGTTCGGGAAATTTCTCGCTGGCCTGGTGACGCTGTCGATCAGCCTGGTCACGCTGTGGCTTCTCGTCATCGGGCTCGGCCTCCTCATGATCGGCATCCCGCCGGGCGGCGAGGAAATTGCGCGAAGCTTCGTCTTTCTCCTGGTGACGATCGTTTATGCCGGCGTCTGGCTGGCGCTGGCGCTGTTGTTCTCGATTCTGTTCCGCTCCGCCGCGACTGCGGCTTTGGTGACGTTGGGCCTGTGGCTCCTCTTCACCTTCATCTGGCCGGTGCTGGCCGGCGCGTTTGCGCAAATGATCATTCCTCCGGACCCGCGCTATATGGCGCTCGGCCTACAGACGCCGGGGACGGCAGAGCTTGAGCAGATTTTGGCGCGGCTGTCGCCGTCGACGCTCTATGCCGAGGTCGTGGTGGCGCTGCTCGATCCGACGACGCGCGCGCTTGGCCCGATCTATTTGAGCCAGTTGCAGGGCGCCGTGCTCGGCGCGCCGTTGCCGCTCGGCGAGAGCGTCCTGATTGCGTGGCCGCAGATCGTCGGCATGGTCGCGAGCGAGATCGTGCTGTTCGTCATCGGCTACGTGATTTTCCAGCGCCAAGAAGTTCGCGCGTAAAATAGTCCGCGCATAGAATTATGCGAGGGCGGCTTGATGGCCGCCCTCGCATTACCGTTAGTCTTCGCGTGAACTAGTTTAGACGGTCACGACCGCGACGATCCTCATATCGTGCGGATTGACGATGACTATTTCGTCCTCATAGACGAAGTAGAGGTAACCGTGCCATCGCGGCTCGATCCGTACCAAAGTCTCCGGCACCGACACGAGGTTGATCCGGTCGCGCGGGACCACCGTTCCCACTGCAACGTCGAAGTCGACATGACCCACGCGCGGCGCGCCGCGCGCATCGATGACGCGGTCACGGATCGTCGTCTTCTGATGCTCGTTGAGAGTGACGTTGCCCTGCATCGGCAACGAGGTGTTGCCCTGCAAGCCTTTGAGATTGCCTTTGCGCTCGTTGCCTTGCGCGGAGTTCATGCGGCTGCTTTCTCCACGCTCATTCTGAGCGCTCGAGCGGTTATGCTTGAACTTCTGCTCCGCGCCCAGGCGTTCGTGCTGGCTCTTGCTCTTCCCGTTCGCGCCGAGATTCTCTTTAAGGCTTTGCGCGGTTTTATCGGCAGCCGGGCCCATCTTGTTACCTTTGATGTCCTCGGCGCTGCGATTTTCACCATTTTCACCCTTGGCGCCCGGCGAGCTTTGCTGGGCCATGCCCGGCCGGTCGGCTTTGGTGTTCGAGGCCGCGCCGCTGGTTTTATCTCCGGTAGCCCCGGTCTGGGCGTGCTGTTCCATGCCTGCGCCAGCGTCCGGCTTGGCTGCCGGCTTGGCTGATTGAGCGTGCATGCCGCTTTGTTCGCTCATGCCGGGCGTGCTTTTCTGGCCCTGTGGGCTCTGTTGCGCCAAGGCGATGCCCGTGCCTGCGAACAGGGCAAGCGCGGCGACGCCCGCCAACAGTGTGTTTGGTTTGTTCCTCATTAAGCTTTCTCCTCTCCGGATCTATCGAGTGCTGCTTGCCGCTTTCCGGTCGTGCCGGAAATGCGGTGCTCTTGAGCGAACGCGCACTAGGCAGGAAAGTTTCTCCATGTGATATTTTGTTTCAGCGGCACGTGTTTTGTGAGTTCGTTTCTGAATTTCCGTTCAGATCAACAGGCGAGGAAGCGGTGGCGGCAATTACATCGAGCGTCGACTGCAAATCCAAAGAGTTCCGCGCCAATCAGGCGGCGATGCGCGCATTGATTGCGGAGCTCGAACTGCGGCGGGCCAAAGCCGCCGAGGGCGGGCCGCCGCGCGCGCGCGAGCGCCATCTTGCTCGTGGCAAGCTATTACCGCGCGAACGGGTGATGACGCTGATCGATCCCGGCGCGCCGTTTCTCGAATTGTCGCCGCTGGCGGCCGACGGCATGTACGACGATGCGATTTTCGCCGCCGGCATCATCACCGGCATCGGCCGCATAGCGGGGCACGAATGCGTCATCGTCTGCAACGATTCCACGATCAAAGGCGGCACCTATTATCCGATGACGGTGAAGAAGCATTTGCGCGCACAAGAGATCGCACGGGAAAACCGACTGCCATGCGTTTATCTGGTCGATTCCGGCGGCGCTAACCTGCCGCACCAAACCGAAGTGTTTCCGGATCGCGAGCATTTCGGCCGTATCTTCTATAATCAGGCGACCATGTCGGCAGCCGGCATCGCGCAGATTGCGGTGGTGATGGGCTCATGCACCGCGGGCGGCGCCTATGTGCCGGCGATGTCGGACGAGACCGTCATCGTGCGCAATCAGGGCACGATCTTTTTGGGCGGCCCGCCGCTCGTCAAAGCCGCGACCGGCGAAGTGGTCAGCGCCGAAGACCTCGGTGGCGCCGAGGTGCACACGAAAAAATCAGGCGTCGCCGATTATCTCGCCGAAAACGACCTTCATGCACTGGAGCTGTGCCGCCGTATCGTCGGCAGTTTAAACACCAAAAAAGCGCTCGACATTCCACTGGCAAAATCGACTGAGCCGAAATACGACGCGGCCGAGCTTGACGGCATCGTGCCGGTCGATCTGAAAAAGCAATACGACGTGCGCGAGGTGATCGCGCGGCTCACTGACGGCTCCGAATTCGACGAGTTCAAGGCGCTCTACGGCACGACGCTGGTCGCCGGCTTCGCGCACATCCACGGCGTTCCAGTCGGTATTCTCGGCAACAATGGAATTCTGTTTTCGGAGAGTGCGCTCAAAGCCGCGCATTTCGTCGAACTGTGCTGCCAGCGCCGCGTGCCGCTCCTTTTCCTGCAAAATATCGCGGGCTTCATGGTCGGGCGCGACTATGAAGCCGGCGGCATCGCCAAGGACGGCGCCAAAATGGTCACCGCGGTGGCCTGCGCGCAGGTGCCGAAGATCACAGTGGTGATCGGCGGCTCCTACGGCGCCGGCAATTACGGCATGTGCGGCCGCGCGTACGGCCCGCGGTTTTTGTTCACGTGGCCGAACGCCCGCATTTCGGTGATGGGCGGCGAGCAGGCGGCAAGCGTGCTCGCCACCGTGCGGCGCGAGAACATCGAGGCCGAAGGCAAAAAATGGTCCGAGGTTGAAGAGGAAGAATTCAAGCAGCCGATCCGCGAGCAATACGAGGCGGAAGGCAATCCCTATTACGCCACCGCGCGGCTGTGGGACGACGGCATCATCACGCCCGGCGAAACGCGCCGCGTGCTGGCTTTATGTTTCTCCGCGGCGCTCAACGCGCCGATCCCGGAGACAAGGTTCGGCGTGTTTAGGATGTGAGGGTGGTGTGGAGTAAGACCGACACGACTTCCGCTCGCAAGTTAATATGCCCGTCGTGCGGTCGTTCGGCGGATGTCTCGATCGTCATGGCCGGACTTGTTCCGGCCATCCACGTCTTTCTGCCTTCTCGCTCGCAGCAAGTCGTGGATGCCCGCAACGAGTGCGGGCATGATGGGTGCAGCAAGCTATTATAATCTTATTCCCTCACGAAATGATCCAGAGCCAGCAAAATGCCCAAAACCATCGAACACGTGCATTGGCCGGACGCGCCGGACCTGTGGATGCCCTATGCGCCGGCGATCAAGGTCAGAGGCGGCACCACCGTTTATCTCGCCGGCGTCACCGCAGCACCGGTCTATCATCATCATCCGCACCGGCCGGAGGAGTTCGATGCCATGCCGCGCGACATGGAAGGCCAAGCGCGGGCGGCGCTGGAAAATCTCAAGCGCGGGCTGCAAGCCGTAGGCGCGACGTTTGGCGATATCGTCACCGCCGACCGCTTCGTGACCGACCTGACCGATCAGGATGCGCTCAACCGGGTTTGGGGCGAGTATTTTGGCGACGCCAAGCCGACCACGACCACGGTTCAGGTGGTGCGGCTTGCCACCGATCCGCGCTGCCTTGTCGAGATCAATGCCATCGCGGTGATCGATTGACGATCGCCAGCTAAACCGCCACATCAAGGCGGCCTGAGATATAAGGCGGTTGCGATGGCGGAGGAGCCGATGCCCGAAACGTCCTATAAAACTGCATTGATCGTCGGCGTCGGCTCGGGGCTATCCGCCGCGCTGGCGCGGACCTTTGCCGAGGCCGGACTGAAGGTTGCGCTCGCCGCGCGCCGCGCCGGCAATCTGGCGGCGCTGGCGCAGGAGACCGCCGCCAAGACCTTCGCCTGCGACGCGACCAATCGCGCCGACGTGGTAAAGCTGTTCTCCGACGTTGAAGCCGCCCTCGGGGCGCCCGATGTCGTCGTTTACAATGCGAGCTACCGTACCCGCGGCCCGTTCATCGAGCTTAATCCCGACGAAGTCGAAAAATCGCTGATGGTCACCGCGTTCGGCGGCTTCCTGGTGGCGCAGGAGGCGGCGAAGCGCATGGTGCCGCACGGTCACGGCGCGATCTTTTTCACCGGCGCCTCGGCGAGCGTGAAGGGTTATGCCCAATCGGCGCCGTTCGCCATGGGCAAATTCGCGCTACGCGGCATGGCGCAGAGCATGGCCCGCGAACTCTCGCCGCATGGCATTCATATCGGCCATGTGGTGATCGATGGCGGCATCCGCAGCGACCGCCGGCCCAATCCGCCGGATAAACCCGACAGCATGCTCGATCCCGACGCTATCGCGCAGAGTTATCTGCATCTCCTCCAGCAGCCCAGAAGCGCATGGGCCTGGGAGATCGAGCTGCGGCCGTGGCTTGAGAAGTTTTGATGGCTCGGGAAGTTTTGAGTGCGACGCTGCAGCCCGGCTATAATCGCACGATGCGGAAAATTACCGGCACATTGTTGTGCATGATCGCCGTCGTTGCCGCGACCAGCGCGGATGCGCAATATCGCCGCCACTACGAGCATGAGCGCGAGCCTAAGCAGGTCGAGCATCCGGCGCCGGCGGTGCCGGTCGATAAGCGCGACCGCGTGGTGCCGGCGCCCGGCGCCTTCGCCGGCCGGCCCTATTGGCTCGTGCTGGCGCAGTGCGGCGGTATCTATTTCAAGCTGAATATTCTTTATACCGATGTTGCCGTGCACGCCCGGGTCGGCAAGCCGGATCCCAAGCTCAATGTCGAGTACACCAAAAAGCTCAATGAAGCGATCAATGCCGCGACCGCTTTCTTCGACGCCGCGGCTGATTTTTTGATGACCGATCGCAATATCGAGCGTGCCGATGCGGTTCTTATCTACGACGGCCAGTCGCGAGCGGCAGGCGAGCGGGCCAAGACCGTCGACGAGGCGCAGACCGCGGCGCGATCGTGCCCCGCACTTTATGAGGTGTGCCAGAACACGCACGCCAAGGAATGCAGCGAAACGCTCACGCCGATCAGCTAGTGGTCCGATTCTAACATTCGCATCGCAGTTCGGCAGGCTCTTATGCGAATGTTAGAATCAAAGGACCACTAGCAAATATCAGTTCTAGTGGAGCTTTTGGATTTGACATTCGCTTCACGAGTTCGCGGCTGGGTGGGTAGCGAATGTCAAATCCGCTCCACTAGGGTGCGAGGAGAAGTCCCATGAAGGTCATCATCGCGCTCGTAACCGCAGCGGCTATGTGGAGCGTCTCGCCGGCAGGCGCGCAGCAAAGCGCCGCTTCGCCGCAGTCTTCAGCTGCACCGCAGGAGCCGGATCAGCCCGGTCTCGGCGAAATCATGACCTTGCAGCAGCTGCGCCACATCAAGCTGTGGTTTGCCGGTCATGCCGGCAACTGGCCGCTCGCCGATTATGAGATTGGCGAATTGAACGAGGGCTTTGAGGATGTGAACCACTTGCTCGGCGGCGATATCGTCAAGCAGCATGTCGGCGCTCCTCTTGCGGCTTTGCAAAAGGCGGTCGACGGCAAAAACAGCGCGGCATTTGCCGCGGCCTTCGATCAGCTCAGCGCCGGCTGCAATGCCTGCCACCACATGCTCGACCACGGCTTCATTGTGATCCAGCGTCCGGCATTGCTGCCCTACAGCGATCAAGTCTTCACGCCGCAAAAGTGATCGCGCGTCAATCCAGCACTTTGTAGAAGCGCTCGTCGTAGAGCGCGCCGGCAAGCGGCGCGAGCCTTTCACGAAAGCTGCGGGTGTGCGCGGCCATGGCGTGCGCCTCTTGCGTTGATTTGCCGCTCCAGGCTTCGAGCACCGTGAAATGATTGCTCCGGCCCGCCTGTTGCAGGACTTGATAGCCGAGGTTGCCTGGATCATTGGCGGTATCGGCGCTCATGGCTTTGAGCGCTGCCATGCAATCGTCCTTGCCGGGCGGAATGACGTCGACATGAGTCATTGCGGCAGGTCGGTCGGAATTCTTCGCCGATGCCGCATAAAGCAGATGAGCAACGCGTTCGTCATAGGGCGCATCCTCGAGCGACTTAAGTCCGTCGCGAATTTGCAAGGTGCTGGGAGCGTTGGCATGGGCATCGAGCGCCGCCTGGCTGTTCCAAGTTTCGACGATGGCAAAGCGGTTCGGTCGCACGATTTCCTGCAATAGATCGGAACGCGCATTGCCGGGCTGTTTGAGGCTGGTATCGCGATAACGCTTCAGCAGCGTCGTGCCGCCGGCGACCGCGTTGGCATTGATCTCGACGTAAGTGACGGCGTAAACAGCGTTGTCTTGCGCGTGGACAGGCCGCAGCAGAGTTGGCGCGAGAATGAGCAACCAAACTGCGAGTCGAAAAAATGGGCGCGTGATTTTGGCCTCCCCCGTTATGATTTCGACGCGATGGTAACGCTGCACTTTTCGCCGCGTCAACGCGCCGCGGCGGATGGAAGCGACATAGACCCGGCACATTTGGCGCCCATATCCAGGTCGGCAAAATAGGAGGATCAACGATGACCTATCGCGTCTATTCCGGTCCGCGCGGCTCGCAATCCATCTCGCCGCTGGAGAAGGATCGCCACTTATTCAAGGAGTTCGGCATGCTCGACGAAGCGATGAGCTGGGCGCGGCACATCAATAGCGGCGGCCGGGTCGCGTTGCTGATCGAAGGCGATGACGGCACGCGTCTGACCAAGCAGCAGATCGTGACGGCCTTGAAAAATCCGGAGTCGAGGACCTCGGCCGAAGACGCCGCATGATGCTTTTTAGCGGAGCCTTATTACTGGATCGATTTGGGTTTCCACCGACGGCTCGAAGCTTGGCGGAACCGTTGTCGGAGATCGCATCCAATGTCAGGAAGCCGCTATAACGCCATGATTGCGCGTTAAATTTTGGCTTCGCGACAGAGTTGGAGGAACCCAGCTTTACCCTTGTATTATCGGGCAATACCGCCATACTGCGCGCATTGTGCTTTGGTGGCGCGGGGTGGGGTTCCTTGGAACAGCAACGTAACGAAATCGGCGGCAACGGCCTGTTGAGCACGCCGCGGTCGAGTTCTTGCAACGTACTCATGATCTATCCGCGCTTTATGGCGGATTCCTTCTGGAATTTTTCGGAGGCTTGCGAACTCGTCGGCGCTCGTTACCCGGCAATTCCGCTTGGCCTGATCACGGTCGCGGCGCTGCTGCCGAAGACGTGGAACGTTCGCCTGGTCAACCGCAATACCGAGGAGCTTGCCGAGAGCGATCTCGCCTGGGCCGATATGGTGATGACGGGCGGGATGCTGTTCCAGCAGTCCGACACGCTCGGCATCATCGACATGTGCCGCGCGCGCGGCCTCCCCGTCGTGATCGGCGGGCCCGATGCGACGTTCTAGCCCGCATATCTACGAAACTGCGAATTTCCGCGTGCTCGGCGAGGCCGAGGATATTATCCGCGATTTCATCGCCGCCTGGGACAACGGCGATCGCGAGGGCACCTTCGAGGCGGAGAAATTCCAGGTCGACGTCACCAAGACGCCGATCCCGCGCTTCGATTTGTTGAAATTCGAGCAGTACCTCTATATCGGCGTACAGTTCTCGCGCGGCTGTCCGTTCACCTGCGAGTTCTGCGACATCATCGAGCTTTATGGCCGCTCGCCGCGCACCAAGACGCACGAGCAGATGTTGGCGGAACTCGATGCACTGCACAAACTCGGCTATCGCGGCCACGTCGATTTCGTCGACGACAATCTCATCGGCAACAAGAAAGCGATCAAGGCTTTCCTGCCCGTGCTCGAAAAATGGGTCGAGCAGCGCGATTATCCGTTCGAATTCACCACTGAGGCATCGCTCAATTTGGCCGACGACGGCGACCTGTTGCAGATGCTCAAGCGCTGCAACTTTTTTGCGGTATTCGTCGGCATTGAAAGCCCCGACGAGGAAACGCTGGCGGCGATGCGCAAAAAGCAGAATACGCGCCGCAGCATCGCCGGCAGCGTGCACAAAATCTACCATGCCGGCATGTTCGTCACGGCGGGCTTCATTGTCGGCTTCGACACCGAAAAGGGTTCAGTCGCCGGACCGATGATCGATCTGATCGAGGAGTCCGCCATTCCGATCGCCATGGTCGGTCTGCTCTATGCGCTGCCGAATACGCAGCTCACCCGCCGCTTGGCGCGCGAAGGCCGCCTCCACGTCGATCATGATGCTGCGCCGGCGGGCAAAGGCGACCAGTGCACTGCCGGCGTCAATTACGAGACCAAGCGCTCGCGGCTGGAGATTTTGCGCGACTACCGCAAAATTCTCGAAAAGATCTACGATCCCGACGCCTTTTGCGGGCGTCTGGAGCGGCTTGCCGGCATGCTCGATTGCTCGGGGCGGCGCAAGGAATTGCCCGAGGGCGATATGCGGCGCCGGCTCTCTACCATCAACATGGTGCACGAATTGCTATCGCGGTTGCCGGAAGGGCGGGAGCGCTTCTGGAAGGCGTTCACCACCTGCATGTCGAAGAATCCGCAGTCGGTGCGCGCTATCGTCACCCTGATGGCGTTCTACCTCCATGTCGGGCCCTATTCGCGCTACGTCATGAAGCAGATCGATCGGCAGATCGAAGATCTCGAACAGGGCCGCTTCGTTCCGCCGAAATTATTGCCTCCGGTTGCGCCGGAGCGCCTTGCGGTGAACGCCTAAGCTTCCACTCAAAAAAGCAGCGACTCCAGCGCCGAGAGGTCGCGAATAACGCGCAGTGGCGCGTATTCGGCGTATTCATCCGGCATGTTGCCGCGATTGACCCAGAGCGTGCGGAAACCGAACGCCGCCGCTCCCATGACGTCCCAGCGGTTCGACGACACGAAAATGATCTCGTCGGGACGCATGGCGAAGCGCTCGATGACGAGCGCGTAGACTTCGGGGCGGGGCTTGTACATGCGCACCGTGTCGACCGAGAGCACGGCGTCGAGCAGCGGTGCCATGCCAGAAGCCGCGACGGCGGATTGAAGCATGCGCGGCGAGCCATTGGACAGGATCGCCGTGGCAAGACCGCGTTGCTTTAGCGCGGCGACTGCGGTGCGAGCATCGGCGAACGCATCGAGCTTGAAATAGGCTTCGAGGAGCTGCGGCCGCAGCGCGCGGTCGACCGATGGCACACGCGCCAACGCGTAATCCAACGCCCGCTCAGTGAGCGTCCAGAAATCGACGTAGCGGCCGGCCAGCGTCAACGTCCAGCTATATTCGAGCTGCTTGAGCCGCCAAATCTCGGAGAAACGCTCGGCGTCGGGACCGGCTACGGCACGATGGCGGGCGATCGCGGCATGCACGTCGAACAGCGTGCCGTAGGCATCGAAAACGAAAGCTCGCGGCGCAACGTCAATCATGGGCCAATCTCCCCGTGGCAAGGCCACTGCAGTGCCTTAGTAATGCGTCCTGTCGATGCCCGGCACCGTCAGCAGCGATGAAATTGAGCGGCCGCGAATGTCATAAACCCGCGCATAGACGACGCCGTCGCGCGCGATTTGGAACAAGAGCGGCGCGTCGAGTTTGGCGCAGTAGAACACGCCGAGCTGCATGGCAAAGTCGGCGTCTTTGGGGTCCCAGGTCAGCAAGAATTGCGGCCCGAGGGCAACCGTCACCGGCGGATGCGGGCCGCACACCGCGACGGTCCATTTTCCGTCGGGCGTCGTCTGTTCGCCATCCGTGACATAGCTGAGCAATCGCCGCGACGCCTGGGCGAGCGACAATCCCCAATAATCCAGCATGAAGTCCGACTGCGCGCCGCGCACGCCGCCGGCAATGTAGTTGAAATCCGTGTACTCGTAGGGATGCAGCCGCACCATGTCGATGAGGGGTGAGGCCGTTCCCGCGATCAATGCCGCGCTCCCTGCGGCAACGGCAGTAGTGCCGTAGCGCCATAGCCGCTGCGCTATCCAGGCCGCGGCAAGGCCGCCGAGCACCGCGAATGGCGGCAACACGAATACCAAATGGCGGATGCCGTTATAGAGGTATGGTCGCGCCAGGATGGTGACCAGAACTGGGAGCAGTGCAGCGAGTGCCACCGCAACAAGCGCAGCGCGACGGCCGGCCGCGGCGGGACCAAGATCGGCGCCCCGAGCGGCGGCATAGAGCGCGCCGGCCGTTCCGCAAAGCCCAAGCGCGAGCATGAGTTCCGGCACCTTGAGTATGAACAACGTCGGCACGTAGCTCCGCGGCATTTGCGTGATTGGGATCAAGCGACCGTCGAACAACTCCCGCCACGGCTTTTCGAAGTCATGGGAAAAATAGCCGACCGCCCGGAACAGATTGAGCGGCGAAGCCACGCTCCACGGCCACACCAGGCCCATCACGAGATAGGCAAGAACCGCTGCAGGAATGAACGCGACGAGGAAGAAGCCGCATTCGCCGAGCGCCGATTTGATTGCCGCCACCCGCGACCTTATGGCGACGATAAGCAACGCCGCAAGGAGCGCGTCCAGCACCGCGAAGCCGCCCAATACACGCGTGCCAACCGCAAGGCCGAGGCCGACGCCGCACAGCGCAAGCGTCGGCGGCGTGGCGCGCGGATATTCGTCGAACGCGCGCACAATCCCAAGAAGCGCCACGGCCATGACCGCCGCGAACGGCCCGTCCTTTGAGTTGATGAACATGTGGCCGTAGTAGAGCGGGCAGGAGGCAAGGAGAACGAGCGACATCACTCCGGCGAAAGGGCCGCCGAGGCGCCGGCCTAGCCGCCAAGTCACGAATAAACCGATAAGGCCGATCATCGCGCCGACAAGCCGCCGCGTCGCGAACAAGCCGAGTGGAAGTATTTTGGCCGCAAGAGCGGCGAGCATGTCGAACCCGCCGCCGTACATATAGACATTGACGAATGAAAGCGCGCGCTTGTCGGCAAAGCCGGACGCGTAGAGCGACACCAGGAGGTCGCCGTATTGGGATTGGGTGTAGTCGTCCCAACCGAGTCCGTAATCGCGAAACGTAAGAGCGGCGATCGCTGCGATCAATGCTAAGACGACGATCGCCAGCGCATCGAACCAATGCGCATCCGAAATCGCCTTCGAGCGAAAGCGGAGGGAGTTCGCCGCAACTTGATGCACGATCGGCCCGGTTCAGATCGGCGCTTGCCAGCGCGGCTAAGTCATGAGACGCAATTGCGATCCGGACAATGCGTCAAATGAGCAGAGGGCGCAGGACCGACGCGCCGGAATGAAGAAGCGGGGCCGCCGCCCCGCTTGCATGCTCGCGCGCAATCTTCGCGACTATTTCATCGCCGCTTCGTACATCTCGGCAACGTGGTCCCAATTGACCAGGTGGTCGAAGAACGCCTTGAGATAATCCGGCCGGCGATTGCGATAATCGATGTAGTAGGAATGCTCCCAGACATCGCAGCCGAGAATCGGCTTGCCGCCGTGCACGAGCGGGTTCTCGCCGTTCGGCGTCTTCATGACGACGATCTTGCCGTCCTTGACCGCCAGCCAGCACCAGCCAGAGCCGAATTGCGTAATGCCGGCTTGCGTCAGGTCTTCCTTCACCTTGGCCAAGGGGCCGATGTCGGACGTGAGTTGCTTCTCGATCTTGCCGGGAAGCTTATCGCCGCCGCCGCCCTTTTTCATCCACTGCCAGAAATGGATGTGATTGAAATGCTGGGCTGCATTGTTGAACAGACCGGGGACCTTGCCGAAGGTGCCTTTGACGACTTCTTCAACCGGCTTGTTCTCCCATTCCGTGCCCTTGGCCAGATTATTGCCGGCGGTCACGTAGGCCTGATGGTGTTTGTCGTGATGGAATTCGAGAGTTTCCCGCGACATATGAGGCGTCAGCGCGTCGTATGGATACGGAAGTTCGGGCAGCGTGAATGCCATTGGTCTACTCCTCAATGTGAAGCCGAAACGGCGGGTATAAGTGCAGGTGCAACCGTCCGGGAAAGTGAATGTTCCTCTAAATAGGACCTTCGCAGGGGGTTGGGCAACGGCTGTGCCGATCGCCATAGTGTCGCGTAAGTGTCGCGTTCGAACCCCTCGGGCGTCGCTGTCCGATAAGAATCGCTTGCGCGGCCGCGGCAGCGTCGTCACAATACTGCCTTGAAAGTGGCACTTTAGGATTTTCCCAGGGCCCGGGTCAGGCGTATGTATTTGCTTTTGTTGCTGTTTGGCGGATTATTGACCGCCGCGGGAATAGTGCTGGCCGCCTCAGGCGTGTCGATCCACGATCACGCTTTTGACACGACGGTTGTTACGCCCGGCGTCGTCGCGGCGGTCGGTGGCCTCTTGTTGATTGGCCTCGGCTTGGCGCTGCGGGTGTTGCAGCGGATCGAGCGCGCCATTGCGTTACGCTCAGCGCCGCCCGCCGCGCAGCTTGACCAGCCGGCCGAGCCGAGCTTGGCGGCAATACCGGCACCTCGCGCGCCAGCCGCGTCCGTTCCTCTGCCGGCAGCGGCGGGCGAAACGGAAGTTTCGAACGAAACGATGCCGGTCGTAGTCAAGCTCGAAGCCACCGAGGTCGTCGAGGAGACGGAGCTTTCGCTCTCGCCAAAGCCGCTGCCGCCAATTCCGACAAGCGCGGACAAGGTCGTCCCCGAGGTTGATCAATCGCGCGCCGCAAGACGAGGTAATGGGGCCGCACCGACCCCGATCGCGCCGCGGCGCGATGTCGGCGCGCTGCCGCCGGTCGCATCCGAGCGTGCGAGGGGGCCGGCCTTCGATTCACTTTGGCCAAAGGGACCGCGGCCGGTGCGAACTGCACAGCCGGCAGCCGGACACGCGGTCGTCCCACCCGCGGTAGAGCCTGAGCAAAACAGCGAGCCGCTCGTTGGCGTGCCCCAAGCGGTCGCGCCGGTTGCCGTGCCGGAGCCGGTGTCGGTGCTCAAATCGGGTGTCGTCGACGGAATGGCCTACACCTTGTATTCCGACGGCTCCATTGAAGCGCAGCTGCCGCAGGGCACACTTCGGTTCGGCTCGATCACCGAGCTGCGCAATCACATCGAGCAGAGCGCGTAATCCGCCTCCCGAATTCTTCCGCGGCACTCAGCGTTGCTCGGCTGTGGACTTGTCCTGACTTCCTCGCAATCTATATTTTGACTGTCCGGCGATTAGCTACATTATATCGCTGATTTATTGCTTTTATTCTTGCTCGGTAATATACCTTAAGTTGATGCCGAGCATTCCCCGGCGATCCACGGGACATCCCACAAGAGATCCAGTCATGGCTGAGAATTCGGGTGACATCGTCTACATCGAGCTCGCCGCGAATATCGTCTCCGCTTATGTGAGCCATAATTCCGTTCCCAGCACCGAAATTCCAGAATCTCATCAGCCAAGTTTACGCTGCTTTAAAACGCGTATCCGGCGCTCAAGTGGCGGCCACAGCGGAACCGCCCAAACCAGCCGTGCCGATTAAGCGCTCGGTCACACCCGAATATATTGTCTGCCTGGAAGACGGACTGAAATTCAAGTCGCTCAAGCGCCATTTGCGCTCGCGCTACAACCTGACGCCCGATCAATACCGCGAAAAATTTGGCCTGCCGCCAGATTACCCCATGGTCGCACCTAATTACGCGGCCGCCCGTTCGAAGCTTGCCAAAGACATGGGACTCGGCCAGCAACGCCGTCGCCGTCGCGCCTAAAGCATGGCGGGCGCTCGACGGCGAAGTTTAATCTAGCGCTGCAGGACCCCCACGGCGCGGTTGGCGAAGTTCAACCGTTCCGACATGACTGACACGATATAGCCGAGCAGCGCCTGACTGAGCTCAGGCTCTTCCCGCTTGATGCGCTTGTAGTCCGCAGCCGTGAGCTCGTAGAGCACGCTGTCGGTTTCTGCGACGATTGTCGCGCTGCGCGGCCGGCCGGTAATCAGCCCCATTTCGCCGATCGTGGTGTGCGGCCCAAGGCTGCGCAGCCGCATCGTGCGGCCCTCACCCATATCGACGACAATGCCGATACGGCCCTCGAGGATGAAATGCATCGAAACGGCCGGATCGCCTTCGCGGGCGATGACTTGGCCGGCCGGAACTTCGAGGCGCCGGCAATACCCGGCTAGCCGATCGGCGTAGGCGGCGCTGCCCAACGCGTCCGACCACCACGTCCGCAACGATCGCGCGTCGTCGGCAGCGGTGCGATGCGTTTCGATGATGCTCTGTTCGCACAATTCCAACGCACGATCGAGATCGGACGCCACGATCACATCATCGGAAATGAAGCGGGCGGCGCGAAAGGCGCGTCCTAATTCCGGCTTGAGATTGACGAGCACAATGCGGGTGCCGCTTGCGGCGGTCGCCTGCTTGATTTGCGCAAAACTGTGCGTCGCCGACGAATCGATCCCGGTAACCAGGCGAAAATCGAAAATCAGAAAGCGGCAATCCGGCTGCGCCGTTAGCAACGCCTTGACGTGCTGGTAGAGCCGATTGGCCGAACCGAAGAACAGATAGCTCTGCAACGTCATGCCTTGGATCTTGCGGCCGTGTTCGGCCAACAGCGAAAGTTCGTAAGGTCCGCGGTCGAGCGAAGAACGATATTCCGAGCCGTCGAAACTGAATTTGATGGCGTTCACGCGGCTCACGCTCAGCGCAAAGGTGGCGCAGCCGATCACGATTTCGATGAGCACGCCGGCGATGAAACCCGAATAGATGATCAGGATGGCGATCGCGATCAGCGACAGGTATTCGAGCAGCATCAGGCGACGCGCCGATTGGATCAACCATTGATAGACGAGGTCGCCGCCGAGATAGAACAAAAGGCCGCCGAGGATATATTTCGGCACGTAGCCGAGAAACGCCGGATCGGCGATGAGTACGGCCGCAGAAATCGCCGCGACGGTCATGCCGGCGATGCGGCTGGTGGCGCCCGCGGTGCGGACCAGCATCGAGCGGCTGAACGAAGTGCAACTTACGTAGCCGCCAACGGCCGCGATCGCGACGTTGGCCAGCCCGAGCACTTTGAGGTCGCGCTCGATATTGGCCTCGGTTCGGGTCGCGATTTCCAGTCCCGTCGTGTTGAGCAAAAAGTTGGTGACGGTGACAAAAATGACCGCAAGCGTGTCGCCGGCAAGCGCCGGGAGAGACGACCAGGGAAAGCTCGCGAGCGGTGCGAATTTCCACGGCAGCGTCAGCCCGGCCGCCGGCTGCAGCCGAAACAGCCAGCCGGCGTCTTGGGCCCCGGCAATCGTCGTGCCGGTGGCGAGCAGTACGAGATGCGTCGCCACCACTGCAGACAACAACACACCGGGCAGGATGAACGGGCTTTTGGAGCGGCGCAGCAGCACAGCAAGGAGGATCGCAACGATCGCGCCGAGCGCGATCTTGACGGCGACCGCAAAGTCGGTGAAGGCGCCGATATTAGCGAGTGTCGGCGGCTCGTTTGTGACCACCCGGATTGCGCCGGTGATCAGCAACCAACCGGTCGCGCCGAGGAAGCCGCCGATGACCGGGTAGGGCACGAATCGGATCGCGCGACCCGCATGCGTGAAGCCAAGCACACAGAGCAAAAGGCCGGTCAGCGCGGTCGCCAGCGACATGGCGATGAGAGCGGGTTCAAGAAGATCGGTGCCGCCGCCGGCCACGAGCCGCTGCACCAGTGTCGCGACCAAGGCAGCCAAAACGACCGAGATGGAGCTGTCCGGACCGGCGACCGCGAAAGGCAGCGAGCTTCGCAGTGCCACGATCGACCCGCCGACAGCGGCCGACAAGAACGTCACGGCGATGCCGTAGGACAACAGATGTTCGAGCGGACCGGTGAAGATCAGCGCCGCGTAGGACAGGCAATAGGCGATGGACAGGATGCTGCAGACCGCGCCGGCGAACACGTCCGTCAGTCCAGCGCGGAGTGTTATTGTGCTCAACGGGAAGCCCCTAAACCCCGATGAAACTTACAATACGATTGCCGGCACCGCTTGGATACCTGGAAATCAAGGCGCGCGGATCGTCAAACCGCGACGGTAATCGACTACGCTGCGGTCGCCAGCGCCGCGCAAGCGTCGAAGCGGATACGCTCGACCATGGAACGAAAGCCGTTCGAGCGCTGCGGCGTGAGATGCTCCCGCAAGCCGAGGCCTTCGAACAGCTTGATCGCATCGAGCCTCAGGATGTCTTGCGCGCTTTGGCCCGAATACATGGCGAATAGTATGGCGATCAGCCCGCGCACAATGTGAGCATCGCTGTCGCCCGCAAAGATGAGGACGGGCCCGCCGACGCCGTTCGGACGCACCGTCGTGTCGAGCCAGACCTGGCTGGCGCAGCCCTGCACCTTATTGGCGTCACTGTGCGCGGCTTCCGACAGCGGCGGCAACTCGCGGCCAAGCTCGATCAGATAGCGATAGCGGTCGTCCCAGTCGTCAAGGACCGAGAAATTGCCGATGATATCCTTGATGTCAGCCATCGCGCCGATGTCCGCAATCCGGTCCCAAACTGAGATTGTTCTTTATATAAGACGCATTGCGCGAAAGGTCACCCGCCGCGCTGCTTTGCCCGCGCGGCGCGCGACTTGGTGTCTCAATCGACCGGTCGGTGCAGAATAAAGACCTAAACCGAGTGCTTGACGTTGTTCCGCGCCGTCGGACCGTGCCAAGGTGCAAGGAGATCGGCGGGAGTGAGTGTATTTTGCGAGGCGTCGCCGCTTCCAACGGAACCGGTCGTCTTCGCTGCATCTTTCGGCGCTTGCTTGGACGATTCCTTGGAGGCGAGCGCCTCGGTCAGAAAATCGTAGAGCATCTTCGCGCCGGCTTGGGCCTTGTAGCCCAGTTCGGTAGCCACATGTGAACCCACCGTGCAAGCATCGGGCTGGCGCGTGCAAAACTGCCGCAGATCGCCGACCGTGGCGGAAGCGGCGGAAATGGCTTGCGATGCATTGACCGGGTCCGCCGGGGCGGCTCGCTGCGCCGAGCCGCTCGGCAGAAGGATGAGCACCAGGCCGAGCCAAAACGCCATGCGCAACAGAAAAAACATGAGACCCATATCCCCTGCGACATACTTTGCCGCACGCGTGGGGAAGCTAGCAGGCAGCATTGAAGGCGGCGTTCGCTCGCCCGATATGTTTTTGTCCATAATCGAACAGAATACGCCGCAAATTTTCGATCAATTGGAAAAAATATAATTTACCTAAAATTTGAGCGAATGCTCCTGCTCATGCTTCTCGCCGTGCTTTTGCCTATCCAGAAGTGCAGCAATATCGGGCTATATTCGCGCGCTGCGGCAGCAGAAAAGATTTAGCAACCGTTCGCGGCAACCGGACATTCACCATGATCGGGATTTTGACCGCACTGCAGAGTGTCCTCGCGATTGGGTCGCAGGGGTCACGCCCACTGCCTTAGCGTTCGCTTAAGCCGCCTCTGACACGATCGGGCCATAGAAAGAGGGGAGCGCGTCGGCAAAGCCTGGCGTGCGCTGGGAACGTGGGCCTGCTTGCGCCAATACGCAATTATATCGAGACGTTGGTCCATCCGTCGGCGCAACAGGACGCACTGACCGCGGCGCGCCATTGTGCCTTTATCGCGCCGCGTCTTCTCGGCAGCATTGTCGCGCTCGCATCGTTCCCGGTCTATCTCTTCATCCGCGGCGCTCCGAGCCTGACCGAGCTCCTGATCTTTGCCTGGCTGGTCGCGCCGGTTCTCACTGCGTATTTTCTGTCGCGCACCGGCCGCTACGAGAGCGCCCACGTCTTGTCGTCGCTCGCCTTGACTGGATTGGTGACGGCGCTTGCCGCGGCAACTGGCGGCATTGCCTCGTTTGCCGCCATCTGGCTCGTCGTCGTGCCGCTCGATGCGGCGCTCTCGGCATCGCGCCGCGTCGTCGCGACTGCCTCGACGTGCGCGCTGGCCGCCGCGGGACTCCTCGTCCTGCTGGGCGTCGAACATGTGCTGCCGGCACCAAGTACGAATGCTCCTTTGGCGCTCGCGACGCTCGGCATCATTTCGGCAACACTTTACGCGACGGGACTGGCGCTCGGCGCCGAAGTGCTGGCGCGGACCAGTTTCTGGCTGCTTTATGCGGAGGAGGACCGCTATCGGCTATTGGCGCGCAATATCGCCGAAGTCATTACGCGGCATAGCCCCGACGGCGGCGTATTGTTCGTCTCGCCCGCTGCCGAAGCCTTGTTCGGTTCGTCCATCGTGCAGTTGCACAGGCAGGGCCTGTTCGACCGCGTGCATGTCCTCGACCGGCCGGCCTATCTGACGGCGCTGGGCGAGGCGGCGGCGCTCGGACAATCGAGTTCGGTCGAATTCCGCGCGCGGCGCGATAGCGCCGATGCCAATGGCCGTCCCTCGACGGAATTCGTCTGGATCGAAATGCGCTGCCGTCCGCTAGAGCAGGTGCCTGCCAATTCAAGCGGCAAGGGTCGCCGCGAAGTTGTTGCCGTGTTGCGAGACGTGACGCAGCGAAAGAGACACCAGCAGGCGCTGCTGGACGCGCGCGCCGAAGCGGAGCGCGCCAACGCTGCCAAGAGCCGCTTCCTCGCTACCATGAGTCACGAATTGCGGACGCCGCTCAACGCGATCATCGGCTTCTCGGATATGTTGATGCAAGAGGAGGCGCTCGGCCTCGATACCAAGCGGCGCAGCGAATATTCCGGCCTCATCAACGGCTCCGGCCAGCATCTGCTTTCGGTCGTCAACGGCATCCTCGATATGTCGAAAATCGAGACCGGCAATTTCGAGATCACGCCCGAGCCCTTTGCGCCCGCCCAGGTCATCAGCGAATGTTGCGCGATTCTCGAGCTGCGGGCCCACGAGGCGGGCGTGCGCCTCGATAAATTGCCGGCCGACAAGTTGCCGGACATGGTCGCCGACAAGCGCGCGCTCAACCAGATTTTGCTCAACCTGTTGTCCAACGCAATCCGCTTCACCGATCACGGCGGCACGGTGACGATCAGCGCTCGCGCCGAGGCCGCGCTTGTCACCTTCGCGGTCGATGACAATGGATTAGGCATCGGCGACGAGGATTTGGCGCGGGTCGGCGAACCTTACTTCCAAGCCGGCAACTCCTACGGCCGCCGTCATGGCGGCACCGGGCTCGGGCTCTCCATCGTCAAAGGCCTGGTGCGGCTGCATGGCGGCGAGTTTTCCATCCGCAGCCGCGTCGGCGAGGGCACGCGCGTAACAGTGCGGCTACCGCTCGATTGCGAACGCGCCGGGGGCGCGAAAAATCCCGCCAGGCCGCAGCCCCTCGGAGTGATGAGCTATTTGCCGAATAAGCTCCCGCAGCCAACAAGCGTTAAGCTATCGCCGCAGCCAACCAGCGCCATGACCGCGCAGGCAAGCCCGTCGTCGCACGAGGGCATTCCAGACATTCCGGTGAAGAAACGTGCGTAACCGCCGCAATCGCGACCGCAGCGTGTATGCGCGCGCAGCGAGCGCGGGTGGCGCATTGACCGGGTTCGTGTGGGCAAAAGCGACGCGGCGCCCGGTGGATACATTCGCCGTACTGGCCGCGGCCGCGGCAAGCATCACTATCATTATCAACGCGGTCTTTCTGCAGTCCGGTTCGCACCCAGCGCCTTTCATGGTCAATCCCAAGCCCGCGCCGGTTGGGGGCCGCGATGATTTTAGGCATCTGCAACTGGCGGTGCCGGCGCGGTCGGCGCCGGCAACTGTGACGCCGCAACCCATCGCAGCGCGGCGCGACGATCCGATCGCCGGCTTGATTGGACCCTCGCCGCGCGTCGCGGCGGTACAACGCGTGCTGTCCGACTATGGCTACGGCCAGATCAAGCCGTCCGGCATCCTCGACGACGCGACCAGTACGGCGATCGAGAAATTCCAGCGTGAACGCAAGCTGCCGGTGACCGGAGCGATTTCCGATCGCCTCGTGAGCGAGCTTGCCGCCATGGCCGGTCGCCCGCTGGAATAGACCATTCCGCGGACCGAGTGCGGTCCATATTCACGCGTCTTGCAATCTCTGCAGGATCCTCGGAAAACCTCGCGTTTGGTGATTATGGATTTCGCAACCCGGAATGACGGGCAACGATGCGTCTGAAAACCGCGCTATGGGTCGCCGCTTATTTGCGCCGCTGTCAGGTCGAGGGCGCATTCGCGGTGGTGCGCCGGCGCGGCGCCGAAGAGGCCGGCGCGGTTTTCGTGCGCATCAGTCGGCTCGATGGTACGTCCGACCTGTTCGGGCCGGCGCCGCAAAGCACGCTCGATACCGGTAGTCGCGGTGCCGACCGCTCATTCACGGCAAGCTTTGCCCAGCAGCCGGCCCCGGATGCAGCGGTGGAAGCGAAGCTTGCAAGCGAGATGAAATTCGATCCCGACGTGTGGATCGTCGAAGTCGAAGAACCCTCCGGACGAAATTTTCTCGATATCGTAGGTTAAAACGCGTCGCGCCGTTCGCCGGACCGCTGCGCCGCCGGCGCGCGCCGTACCGCTTCCGTCGCGGTTCTGGCGCGTGCGCGGGCCTCGTCGTTCCAGAGCAACGGCCGATGTCCGGTCAATGCCAGTTCGTTGCGCTGCAGCGCTTGCCAAATCGCGACCATGTGTTCGGCCGCTTGCATCGGCATTTCGTCGTAAAGTGTCGCAAGCGAGTGAACGCGCTCGACCGAATGGCCGACCGTGGTGTTGACGAACAACAGGATCCGGTAAACAACGTCGCGCGGCAAATTGAGCGCCTTGGTCGCCACCACGATCGGCTCGCCGAGAGTATCGCCGGCAATGCGGCGCGCCTGCGAGCGCGGAATTTGCAGTGAATGGGCGAGGTGTTGAGCGAAGTCCTCGCGATTGCGGGCGAGCGCCGCGGTTTCCAACCGTTGACCGACCGCGGCGTCGCGCATCAAATCGACGTGGCCGCTCGGAATGGGAACGGCGATTTTGAGATTGAGCAGAATGAGACGCCGCTCGTCCGCACTGGCGGCGAAAAACAGCTCATTGAGCTCGTATGCGACGTCGCTGGCGATCAGGTGCCGCGATTGCGCAACGAGGTGCATTTCGTCGTCGTGCTCTTCGCGTTCACGCAGCTGGTCGCCGATTGCTTGGTGCACCTCCGCCTCACGGAGTCCGGTTTCCCGAGCCGCTTCGTGGATTTCCGCGGTCGCCGGGGCCGGCGCCGCCGCGTTCGGTTGCGGCTTGCGCTGCAACACGGGATGCGCACGTACGGCCGCAGCCACTTCCGGCAAATCCGACGCCAGCTGTTGGATGACTTGCAGCGGCGGCGATAGATGGCGCCCCAGCCGGCCCGCCACGGCCGCGCGCGTCGCCACATCGACGGCGTCGAGCAACCGCAGTGCAAGCTCGGTGTAATGCCGCTCCTCGTTCGGCGTATGCGTCAGCTTCTGCACGTAGAGGTCGGTGAGGACGCGTAATAGGGTCGGGCGCATATCCATCCCGCCGCGCCGTGCAAGATGGGTGAGGTTGTCGAGGCTCGACGAGCTGGCGCTTTCCATAACGCGTGACTTCATCGCAACAGGTGACCGTAGTGGTGAATTCGGTCATTAGCCTAAATTGTGCGCGTTAGCGGAGCGTTAACCTTGCATGCCGCTTAATCATGGCGATGCCGAGTTCCGTGCATCGGGGCACAAGGCCTCCTTGCCGGCGGCAGAGGACAGCGGCTGGTGGGCATCGTTATCAAATTCCCGGACGACGGGCGCATCGTGCGCTTCGGTCGTGATGCGGTGGATGAATCCGCAACGATTATCATTTTGCCGGTGATCCGGATCGAGCGGTATGCCGATCCACTCGCTGAAGAGGCCGAGCCTCACACGCACCCGCCGGCGGACAACGGCGGCCGCCGACGGGTGAGACGCCGCTGAACGAGCTTGCGCCATGTCGCGCGCCCGTTGCCGAAGCGATAGCAGGTCGTGCGCTTTTGCCCTACTTGCGCTATTCGCCCTCTCAGGCTGCAGCAGCATCGGCGATTACGGCAGGCTGAACGATCCGATCGTCACCGATGATATTCATGCCTGGGTCGGCAAGGAGGCCGCGGCCAGCGTCGGCTCGCCGACCTCCGCCGATAATCTGACCGAGGACGAACGCACTCTCCGTGATCTCGCCTTCCCCTTGATCGAGCCGCCTTACGACCGCATACGCTGGGATGCCGTGGTTTACGAATACGGGACCAAGCGATCGTTCCGGCGCGAATTGTGGGCGTTCGATCCGACGGCCTATTACCGGAATCTCGAAGGCGAGACGCTTCGCTCGAGTGCGGCGCGCTACAATCAATTGATCGACGATATCCGCAACGACATCGTGCGCATCGAGCCGTTCTTCGTGGCTACGCGCCGTGTCGTCGATCTCGACCGGCGGCGCGCGGCGAGTATGGCGCAGGTCGCCAGCCTGACGCCCGCCGAGCGTATCAATGCGCAGGCGCGGATCAACGAAAACAGCTTGACGATTGCCTGGGTGGAAAGATCGCTAAATCAACGCTGCGCCGGTTATCGGTTTGCGCTCGAACATCTCGCGGTCGGCGAAGCCGAACCCGCCGCCGCCGATGCGAACCGGGTGCTGACGGAATTGCAACAACGGATCGAGGCCAACCAAGTGGTGATCGTGGAGCCGCTTCTTGCCGTCGTCCCCGCCGTAATGGCAGTCGCAAAGTAACTTACTGCACCGGTTGGATGGAGCATGTCGCGCCCGCGAGCGCTTGGCGCGCCATGGCCATGAGACCTGGTTCCGGCGCCAAGGCCCGCAATACGATCAGGCCCATCGTGCTCGGCGACTCGATGATCAGCCGGTCGGCGGCAGTCACGTCTTCGTCTTCGGGAACCGCCGCATGCTGTTCCGGCGTCATCAGATCGAGCTCAATGCTATGGCGTCCGGCGGCGCGGTCGTTGATCGCATAATAGGCGATGCTTTTGCGCGTATAGAATGTGACCGACGTATAGGCTTGGCTGACGGGCGCAATGAGCTTGAGCGATCCGCGTGTCAGGTCGTAGCGGCACACCGCTGAGGCAAATGACGGATCCATAAACGGCATGATGGCGCCTTTGGCGGTGGGAGGTGCAAGCGGCACGATGGCGTTGACCGGCGTCAGCGGCGCCAGCCGCGCATAGGCATCCTGCGTTGCGGTTTGCGGTACGGCGAGAACCGTCGACAGATGCACGATGCCGCCGAGCAGGATGGCGGCCAGGATCCACAATAGGGCGCGGATCATCAACAGCCCTTTCGCACGATGGCCGGCATGGGGCCTTGCTTGGTCGTTCGCGTGGCCACCCCGATCGGCGTGTCGTATAGCCGCCACACCAGCACAAATTGCTGAATTCCGCCGGTTGGCAGCCAATTTCCCGGGCGCGCCAGCGGTGCCACCGTGATCGCGAACCGACCATCGATATCGCGGACGATTTCCTCGCTGGTAAAGCCGTGGCGATCGATCGTATTGGCGACAAGTCGGCCATTGGGACCGTACAGGGTGACCGTCCAATAGCGCGCCGGCGGCGTCATGCCGCTGATAGTGAAGGTACAGCGGCCGTCCAGATTATCGCCGGCGTCGTCGGTATGGGCATAGAATGCAATGCCATCGCCCATACCGGTCGGCAATTCGCCGCTGCGCGCGATAATGGCGCGCGCATAAGGATCGATATCGATCGAGCCGCTCTTCGGCCATGCCGTCCAAGCCCCGATGGTCAGCGCGCCGAAGGCGACACCGCGCGTCAGCGTGAACCACGTCGCGCCAAGCCCGATTGCGGCTGCGATCAACAGCGTGAAACACGAACCGAACAGCAGGCGCATGATCGAACCGAAGACTGACGAACGAAGCCGGTTATCGCTTTGATCTAATCGCCGCGAGGTGATGTGGGAGCATCGCGATCGGCCGCCCTCGCGAAAGTAGCCGTACGGGTGCCCGCGCCTTCCTCGGTGCCGCCAAGCGCGCCAACCGATCCGGCAGGCACGCCCTGAGCGGTGAGCGCGTGATTGGCATCATCCAACATATGCTCAACCTCGATGAGGGCGTCGGTCCCCTTGCGGGTTAGCAGGACCGGCTGCGGCTTGTCATTGGCCTTAAACGACGCATCCGCCACCGTCGGTGCGTGTTGCGGCGGCGGCAAGCCGGGCAGCGGCCGCAATTCGACGCCTTGGTGCGCATAGGCCATGATGTTGTGCCACGTCATCGCCGGCAGCGTGCCGCCGGTCATGCGTTTGGTCGGCGAATAATCGTCGTTGCCCATCCAGACCGCGCCGACGAAATTTCCCGTGTAGCCGACAAACCAGCCGTCGCGCCAATCGTTAGTGGTGCCGGTCTTGCCGCAGGTCGGGACGCCGTCGAGCTCGGCCCGACGGCCGGTGCCGTTTTCGACCACCGAGTTCATCATCTTGATCATGTTAACCGCGACTTCCGGCGCGATTACCTGCCGCGGTCTGGGGCCGTCACGATCGAACCGCCACACCAGTTGCCCGGAATCGGTGCGGACTTCGAGCGCAGCATGCGGCGCCACCGCGCGACCGAGATTGGGGAAGGTGGCGTAGGCGACGGCATGTTCGACGACGTAAACCTCGTCGGCTCCGATTGGCAGTGAGGGCGTGTCCGGCAGCGGCGAGTGTATGCCAAAATTGCGCGCGGTTTGCACGATCATGGCGCGGCCCAGTTTCGGATTGCCCTTGCCGAGCATGATCGAGAGTTTGACCGGAATGACGTTGATCGAATGGGTGATGGCTTCGAGCAGCGTCACCGATCCGGAATAGCCGCCGGAATAATTATGCGGGCACCAGTTGCCGATGCAAACCGGCGAATCGGTTACGACGGACGAGGGCGTGAAACCGTTCGCCAGCGCCGTGGCGTAGACGTAGGGCTTGAATGAGGAGCCGGGTTGCCGCAGCGCGTCGGTGGCGCGATTGAATTGGCTCGCACCATAATCGCGCCCTCCGACCATAGCGCGCACCCCGCCATCGAGGTCGGCGATCACCGACGCGACTTGGCTGGCGCCATAATCTCGCCCGTACTGGCGCAATTCGGATTCAACCTCACGCTCGGCGTAGCGCTGGAGATTGGTGTCCAGCGCCGTACGTACCACGAAGGAACGCGCGGTGACCGATTTCGGAAACGTCTCGACGAGTCTTTTCATCTCGTCGAAGGCCCAATCGAGGTAATAGTTCGGCGCGTCTTCGTCGACGCGGTCGATCGGCGTCGCCGGATTGCGCCGCGCGCCGTAAACCTGACCCTCGGTCATGAAGCCGTTGTCGACCAGATTGTCGAGCACGACATTGGCGCGTGCGCGGGCCGCCGGTAGGTTGACGAGCGGTGAGAATTTCGTCGGCGCCTTGAACAGGCCAGCGAGCATGGCAGCCTCGGCCAGAGTCACGTCGCGGACCGACTTGCCGAAATAATACCGCGCCGCCGCGTCGACGCCGAAGGCGCCGCCGCCGAGATAGGCGCGATCAAGATAAAGCTTAAGAATGTCGTTTTTGGTGAGGTGCGCCTCCAGCCAGATGGCGAGGAACGCTTCGTTGATCTTGCGCTGATAGGTGCGCTCATTCGACAGGAACAAATTCTTGGCAAGTTGCTGAGTGATGGTGGAGCCGCCTTGCACCACGCCGCCAGCCTCGGTGTTGGTGACAAAGGCGCGGAAAACGCCCTGCACGTCGATGCCGTAATGGTCGTAGAAACGACGATCTTCGGTCGCCAGCACGGCCTTGATGAGGTTGTCGGGCATTTCGTCGAGCGGCACCGACTCGGTGTGTTTGATGCCGCGGCTGCCGATTGCGTTGCCAAAGCGGTCGAGGAAGGTGACCGCGAGGTCGGATTTTTTCAACCAGTCATCGTCGGAGGTCTGATGGAACGCGGGAATGGCGAGAGCCACCATGACGAACAGGCCGCCAGTACCAAGCGTCGCCATTTCCGATAGCGGCTCGATCAACAGCCAGCGGCGCCAGCCGGCGATATGGGCGCGGTCCATGAACGCCGTGAAGCGCTCGTAAATTTCGCGTGCCCATTTGCCGCTCTGGAATACCGCGAAATCGATACGCGCATCGATATCGAGAAGCAGCCGCTTGAGTTTCGGCCGCCAATCGTCGCCCGGATCGGGGAACATGTCCGTCACAACAGCGTGCTCCGGGAAACAACTGGAACTACGGAAATCGTGCTCACGTCACTGCCTTTTTAGCCGACCGCGATTTTGCCGGCCAATGTTTAGTTACACTGTCTAGTCGAACGCGAGCCGGTGGCCAATTCGCAGGCAGACACAAGGTGAATGGAAATTGGGGGTAAATTTGGCGTACGATTTCACCGCCGGAGAGCAACAATATGGCAACCAGCGACGGCGACGCCGCAGAGATTCCGTTCTGGCGGCGCAAGTCATTGGAAGAAATGACGGATTCCGAATGGGAAAGCCTCTGCGACGGCTGCGGCAAATGCTGCCTTAATAAGCTCGAAGAAGAGGAGGGGGCGGCGGAGACCTTTTACACCGACGTTGGCTGCCGGCTCCTCGACGGCAAGACTTGCCGCTGCCGCGACTATGCGCACCGGCTCGAACTGGTCGACGATTGCGTGCAATTGACACCGGAGACCCTCAAAACCATCAACTGGCTGCCGCCGTCCTGCGCGTATGTCCTCCTCGCCGAGGGCAAGGAGCTTTATTGGTGGCACCCGTTGGTTTCGGGCGACCCCGAAACCGTCCACATCGCCGGCGTTTCGGTGCGCGGCCGTGTCGGCGCCTCGGAAGTCGATGTCCCCGATGAAAAGCTTGAAGACCACATCGTGAACTGGCCGCTCAAGCTGCCAAAACGGGCCAGGCGGCGGTGAGGCTCGGGCGCGTCGACAAGGCCACGTGCACCCCTGGTCTGCGTCCATGGCTGTTGCCAAGGCGCGCGGCGGTCGCCAATTCATGCGGGCCCATGCAAACCGCGACATGACCAGCGAAATCGCCTCAGAACCCGCCCACACTATCGATCCGGATGTGGCAGGCGAAGCGCCGGAAATCGCGCAAACGCAGCGCCGGCATGTGGCGCCGCTTGATCATGCCACCGTGCGCACCATCGTCGCCGGCATCATGCTGGCCATGTTTCTTTCCGCGCTGGAACAAACCATCGTCGCGCCCGCATTACCGGCGATCGGCAAGAGCCTTGGTGGGATCGATGATCTGTCGTGGGTGGTGACCGCTTATCTGCTTTCCGTGACGGCAACCACGCCGCTATTCGGAAAGCTCTCCGACATCTACGGTCGGCGGCTCATCCTACTGTGGGCGATTGGAATTTTCATCGCCGGCTCCGTCGCCTGTGCGCTGGCGCAAAATATCTGGATGCTCGTTCTCTCCCGCGGCCTGCAAGGCATTGGCGGCGGCGGTCTGCTGCCGATCGCTCAGACCATCATCGCCGATCTTCTCTCGCCGCGCGAGCGCCCGGTGGTGCAAGGCCGCACCTCGATCATGTTCATGAGCGCCAGTATTCTCGGCCCGGTGCTCGGCGGATTGCTGACCGACCATCTGCACTGGTCGCTGATTTTCTGGATTAACCTGCCGCTCGGTGCCGTGGCGCTGATCATGACCGAGCGCGCTTTGCGCCGCCTGCCGCGCAACGATCGGCCGCATCAGCTCGACGTGATCGGCGCGGTTTTGATGGTCAGCGCCGCGATCGCGTTGCTGTTGGCGCTGGCTTGGGGCGGCACGCATTATCCGTGGGCCTCGTGGCGCATCATCGCTTTGTTCGCAGCTTCCGGGGCGTTGTGGGCGCTGTTCGCAATGCGGCTTTTGCTGGCGCGCGAGCCGTTTATTCCGCTGGCGATCCTGCGCGGCCGGGCTACCGCAACGGTCACCTGCGCCGCGTTCTTCTCAATCGGCACGGTTATCGGCATCACGATTTATACGCCGCTCTACTGCCAAACCGTGCTCGGCGTTTCGGCCAGCCTCTCGGGACTGGCGCTGATCGCGTATATGGGCGGCGCTACGGTCGGATCGCTCGTATCCACGCGGTTGATCGTGCGCGTGACGCACTATATGCGCGTGCCGCTGGCAGGCCTTGTTGTCGCGGTGGCGGCGCTCGCCGTCCTGGCCGCGGACCCGGCAGGGCATTCGCTCGCCGACGTCGTCGGGCTGCTCTTCTTGCTCGGTTGCGGCCTCGGGCCGATGTATCCGGTCAGCACCATCGTCATGCAGAACGCGGTCAAACCGCATCAACTCGGCACCGCGACCGGTACGCTGAATTTTTTCCGCACGCTTGGCGGCGCAATGATCGTCGCGGTATTCGGCGCCATCGTGCTCGGCGGCATCGCCGATCGTACCGGCGTCATGACGCTGGAAAAACTGGCGGCGACGCATGGCGACATGACGCCGGCTTTTCATTGGGTCTTTATCGCTGCCGCCGTTTTTCTTTCGATTTCCTTCCTTTGCCTGCTTGCGGTCGAAGAGCGGCCGCTGCATGGCCCGGTTCGCCTGGCGGAGGGCACGGACTAGGCACTGCCCGGGTAGCATCGGCGGCGACAAACGCGTAACCTCTCGACAAAAATAAAAGGGGAGGGCCATGCCGCACCGTTTCTTGTCAATTGCGGCGATTGCCGCTGCCGCACTATTCGTAAGCGCTGCGGCTCACGGCGGCACCGTTATCGATGATTGGTATTCGGCAAAATTGCCGCCGCCGCCGCAACTCAAGCCGGTAACGCTCGTGCCGAAGGAGACGGCACTCCTGGTCATGGATTTCACGGTGCAGACCTGCACCGTCGAGCGCCGCAAGCGCTGCGCGGAACTCGGTGCCGAAAGTGAAGGTTTTTGTCGAGGCAGCGCGCGCCAAAGGCGCGCTCATTATCTACAGCGTCGCCGTGCCGGGATCGGTGCCGAGCGATATCCTCAAGGAGCTTGCGCCCGCGCCCGGCGAAGAAGTGCTGCCGCCGCTCGGGCCCGATAAATTCATCAACAGCAACCTGGAAAAAACTCTGCGCGATAAGGGCATCAAGACCGTGGTGGCGATGGGCACGCAGGCGCAGACTTCGGTGCTGCATACCGGTGGCGACGCGGCGCTGCGCGGGTTCAAGGTGATCGTTCCGATCGATGCGATGTCGGCGGACGATTTGTTTCCCGAACTTTACACCGCTTGGCACCTCGCCAATGCAGCGCGCATCAGCAATCAGGTCACGCTGACCAGGCTCGACGAGATCACGTTTTAGTTGGCACCGATCGAAGGCTGCGGTTCGAGCGGGGAACCAAGCATTCGGGCGGTGTCGACGATCCAGGCGCGATAACGAACGAGCGGCGTGATGCCGGTGAGGCCGCCGCAGCCGGCGGTAAGTTTCGGACCGGTCGACCAGCTGACCACGCCGACGATCGCGAGATTGCCATTGATATCGCGAAATGCCGGCGCGCCGGAATCTCCGGCGCAGGCGCCCAGGCCGGGGCTTTGGCCTTTGGTTCCTGGATCGAACAAACGGATCTGCAGCGGTCCCGGTTGGCCGGTAACGACCAGCGCCGCCGCATGCACGGTGCCGCCAGTCCGGCCGTCGCCGCGAACGGTCACGCCATAGCCGGCGACCACCAGCATATCGCCGACGCCGACCGTTTCGGTTGCGCTGCCGATTCGCACCGGCGGAACTCGTGCCGGCAGTGGCGTGGCGAGCTTGATCAGCGCGACGTCTGCGGTGGCGAGATGTGCGAACAGGCGCTTGAGATCGAATTGCGGATCGCGCTCGATGCGCGCCACATCTTTCAGGACCGGCTCCCGTCCTGGCTCGCTATCGACCAGCTTGTAGTCGGCGCCGGGCTGCACGCAATGCGCCGCGGTCAGCAAAAGGTCGCGCGCGATCGCGGTTGCGGTGCAGGTGGTGGCTTCAGTGCCGTACGATCCCAGGACCATGACCACCGAGCGTCCGACGCCGTTCGCCACCGCCGGCGCACCGCCGACCATCGCCAAAGCCGGCGCCAAGCCGGTTGCGAGGCTCATCGCACCGACGATGGCGAGCGCGGCGACCCCGCTCAATCCGCCAAGCCGCCCTCGCAACACCTTGATCATCGGTTTTTCCTCATCGCGGTGGTCGACAGAATAGCCGTGTTTCCATGCGTTTAGGGCTCCATCGCCATAAACAGCCGTTCAGGCGAGGTTCACTGCGGGGCGTCTAGAACGCCGGGCATGGCTGCCGCGGAGCGATTTGCCATTGCCGCTTTTCTCGCCCTGGTCGTTTCGGGCGTAGCCGTGCGAGCTCAGGACGCCACGCATCCGGCACGTGTCGACGCCGCCAACCCGGCACATATCGACGCCCCTAATTCGCCACATGTCGAGGCCCCCCGCCCGGCGCATAATACGATCGAGCATGCCTGCCTCAACCAAAAGGAGCGCCGGGCCGAGACCGAGAGCGGCAGGCTCATTCGGCTCTCGACGGCCATGCGTATGGCAAAGCGCCGGATGCCGGGCGCGGTGGTGCGGGCCCGGCTGTGTCATGGCCATGACGGCCTCGTCTATGTGCTGACAGTTCTCGCGCACGATGGCAAAGTGGTCAGTATCGCCGTCGATGCCATGAAAGGCACTTTCGCCGGCGACCGTTAATCGGAGTATTATTTGCGCCTACTCGTTGTCGAAGATGACCCCGATCTCAACCGGCAGCTGGCGACTGCGCTGACCGACGCCGGCTACGTCGTGGACCGCGCCTTCGACGGCGAGGAAGGCCATTATCTCGGCGAGAGCGAGCCTTACGACGCCATCATTCTCGACATCGGCTTGCCAAAAATGGACGGCATTTCGGTGCTCGAGGCGTGGCGGCGCGCCGGCCGCGCCACTCCGGTGCTGATCCTCACGGCGCGCGACCGTTGGAGCGACAAAGTGCAGGGCTTTGACGCCGGCGCCGACGACTATGTCGCCAAGCCTTTCCACCTCGAAGAAGTGCTGGCGCGGGTGCGGGCGCTGCTGCGCCGCTCGGCCGGTCACGCCAAGAGCGAATTCACCTGCGGTCCGGTGCGGCTCGATACCCGCACCGGCCGCGTCGCCGTCGAAGGCAATCCGGTCAAGCTTACCTCGCATGAATATCGGCTGTTGTCGTACCTGATGCATCATACCGGCCGGGTGGTGTCGCGCACCGAGCTTGTCGAGCATCTCTACGATCAGGATTTCGACCGCGACTCCAACACCATTGAAGTGTTCGTCGGCCGCATCCGTAAAAAGCTCGGCGTCGATGTGATCCAGACGGTGCGCGGCCTCGGTTATCTGCTCACGCCTCCCGATGCGCGCTAACTCGCTCGCGCTGCGCTTGTTCATTTGGGCGACCGCCTGTACGGTGGTCACCCTCATCATCACCGGGGTTGCGCTGTCCACGCTCTATCGTCACGCCGTCGAGCGCGCGTTCGATCGCCGTCTCAACGTCTATCTGCGCACGCTCGTCGCCGATGTCGCCTCGCCCGAGGAAGGCAGCGACAAATATCCGCAATCGATCGGCGAGCCATTGTTCGAACTGCCGCTATCGGGCTGGTATTGGCAGGTCACCCGGCTCGACGGCAAAACGCCGGAGCTGCATGCGTCTCGCTCGCTGTGGGACTCGAACCTGCCGCGCTTGGCCGACAACAAATCGGCCGCCGATGCCGAATACCGGCAGGGCTACGCCCAAGGTCCGGAGGATCAGGAACTGCGCCTCGTCGAGCGCGAAATCGATCTCGGCAGCGACGGCCGCTATTTGATTGCGGTGGCCGGCGACGCCTCGGAGATCGACGACGAAACCGGCAGCTTCGATCGAACCATCATCATTACTTTTACGGCGCTGACGCTGGCGCTGCTGTTGACCACCGCGCTGCAGGTCCGGTTCGGGCTTGCCCCGCTCGCGCGAATTTCCGAAAGCCTTGCCGCCATACGCTCCGGCCGCGCCGAGCGCCTGCAAGGCGAATTCCCGGTCGAAATCGCTCCGCTCGCCCGTGAGACCAACGCCTTGATCGACGCCAACCGTGAAATCGTCGAGCGCGCACGCACCCACGTCGGCAATCTCGCGCATGCGCTCAAGACGCCGCTGTCGGTCATTGTCAACGAAGCGGTGGCGCGCGGCAACGATCCGCTCGCGCACAAGGTCTTGGAGCAGACCGACATCATGCGCGATCAAGTGGCGCGGCAGCTTGAGCGCGCGCGGCTGGCCGCGCGCTCGGCCGTGGTCGGCACCTCGATCGAGGTCCCGCCGGTCGTCACCGCGCTCGCCCGCACGATGGAGAAGCTCTATCGCGCGCGCGATATTGCCATCGATATCGAAGTGCCCGAACACGCGCGCTTTCGCGGCGAGCAGCAGGATCTCGAAGAGATGGTCGGCAATCTTGTCGACAATGGCTGCAAATGGGCGCAGTCGCGGGTGGCGATCGAAGTGATGGCCGACCAGCCGCCGGCCAACGGCGCCAAGCCGCGTGTACGCATCATTGTCGACGATGATGGGCCGGGACTTTCGCCTGCCGAGCGCGAGCAGGTCGCGCTGCGCGGCCAACGCCTGGACGAAACCAAGCCGGGCTCCGGCCTCGGCCTTTCGATCGTCGTCGAGCTTGCAAATCTTTACGGCGGCGTGCTCACGCTCGGCACCGCGCCGATCGGCGGCCTGCGCGCCGAGTTGGCGCTGCCGGGGGGATGAGGGCTCGAAACTACCGTCCCCACAAATCCTTCGACGCGATCCGCGCGCCGTCGCCGAGCACGATCGCCGCAACAATTCAGAGAAACCTGGAAAGCATCTGGAACATGGCCCCACTCAGTCAAGCGTTACGTGCGCGGAGGTGATGACATTCTTCCAGCGTTCGGTTTCTTCTGCAAAATACTTGGTGGTGTCCCGCGGCGAGCCGCCGACTGCTTCGGCCGACAGATCGGCGAGGCGTTTTTGAATCTCGGGGTCGTGCAGCGCTTCGTAGCTCATGAATGTCGCGGCATCGGCGCAGGACCTTAGCCAATGCATAAACAAGCCGCCAGTGCGCGAAGCGCCATAGCGATATCCTGACTGGACTGGTCTATCGGATAGCGGCGTCTCCTGTCGGCAATACACGCAGGTTTATTGCCATCCTCAAGCGGCGCAGTGGCGCGGCGCTTTCGCACACGTGCCGTTCTTGCGCCGAGTACCCGAGTTTGATCTTCTGTTGTCGGGGGATTGGGAGCGGCTTTTGTTACGAGAACCTGGGAGAATCTAGAAATGCGTACAGCGCATTTGGCAGTTGCGGTATCGTTGCTGTTGGCCGTGTCGGGTTCATTGGCTGGCTGCGGCAAAGGCCCGCAAGGCGACCCGGGCCCCGCGGGGCCGCAGGGTCCGAAGGGCGATGCCGGCCCGGCTGGTCCGGCAGGCCCACCCGGACCGCCCGGTGCGGCCGGACCGCAGGGACAGGCGGGTCCGCCCAGCCCAAGCATCCGGGTGGTCAAATCGGATTGCGTGTCGGGTTGCACGGTGCAGTGCCAGGACGACGAAGTCCTGGTGACGGCCTATTGCGGCCCGACCCGAAATCAAGCGCAGTTCCTCGGCGAAAGAGGGGCGTCCTGCGGTCCCACGGGTTCGGCGTCCAACACTCCGCTGGTCGCGGTTTGCGTCGGATCGCCGAAGTAATAGACCATCGCGCGGCGGCAGCTGCTGCGGCATGGCTGGCCGCCGCCTTGTCTTTTGCTAATTCCGACCCGGCTGACGGCCTCTTGACCGCGCCTACAAACGGGTGCGGCGAGGCTTTATCGCATTGAATTCCTGACGTTTTGCGTAACGGCTTCTTAAGCGCCGCCCTATTAAAACGTTAACTGTAAAGCCCACTGCAATGGTTTTTCGCCGATGACGAGCGATGGCCAATCCATCGAACGATTGCGGGAATACCTTCGGACGCTCAAGCCGGCGGCGCGATCGATGCTTATCCAGGAGCTCGAACGCGGTTTGCTGGGCGGCGAGGAGAGCGCCAGCAACGAAATGGTGCTGCAGGAATTGCGCCGTGCGGTCCGCACCGACGCCCAGCGGGTGCCACGGATCGGCGATGCGGCGCGGCTGTTCTTCGCGCCGCTCGAGCCGTTCCTGGTCGATACCCGCGCCGATCACAAACGCATCGGCCGCATTGCGCGCGTCTCCCTCGAACCGATCTGGGCGTGGATCGGCCGCGATCTCATTCCCGCCGAAACTAAAGCGCTAAGCGAGGACATCAATCGCGCATTACTTGCCGGCGATCGCATCAAGGCCGAGCAGCTGGTTGGCGCGCTGCAGGAGCGCGCGATCGAGCGGATACGGGCCGCAATTGCCGCAGTCGATTTCGACGAAAAGGGCCGCCGAAGGCTCGCCGTCCAGGTCGGCACGCCGCGGGCTATGAAAGACTTGAGTACAATGATCGCTCTGTTATCGCTGCGCGATGTGCTCGCGGAATTCGGCCGCCGATTGTCCAGCCACATCCGCGCATTCGAGAGCGACCAGATCGATCTGGCGAAAATGCAACTCGATCGCGCAGCGACGCAGTCTTCGCTGGAGACCGACGGCATACGCAAATCGGACGTTTACCTTTACGGGTTCGTTCTGGTGATGGATCGACTTGCGGCCCCGTGGCAGCTCATTCGCATCGCCACCCGCGCCGCCGATAGCGACGATGCCGCGCGCGTTGCCGAAACGCCCTATGCCGCCGCCGTCACGCTCGTGCTGAGCGAGGCCGAGCACATGGTCGACGAGTTGCGCGCCGAGCTTCGGGCCGGCCGGCCGATCGTGTCGATACTCAAGGCCATTCACGACGCCGCGCGCGGACTCCGCTCGGAAATGGATCTGTCGGTCGAATCGCCCTGGAGCCGCCAGTTGGCGGCAATCCGCGCCGAGGTTTCCGGTTTACTGAAAACCGAGATCGAGGTGACACCGGGCTTCATCCGCCGCCTGTTGCGGCCGCGCCCTGCCAAGGAAATCGCGCCTGGCTCGCTCCTTGACTCCATCGACGTCAACGAAGCCGAGATGCGGGTGCAGTTTGTCAGCGCTTGCCGGCAATATGCCAACGAACTCGCCGTCAACGAAGTGACGACGCGCGCCCATTCCGAACTATCGATGTACCTGGAGAGCGGCACTAAGGTTCTGCTTGATTCGCTACGCCATGCCGGCGACGCCGACCGGCCGTTTCGGCAGTCGCAGGTCGAGGCCGCAATCCGGTTTTGCCGAACCGTGTTCGGCTCCGAATATGCGGGTCTGCTCGGCAAGGCCGCCGAGGTCGCAGTGCAAACCGGAGCCGCCGAACGCAGGTCGGCTCGCGCGTGAGCGGTCACGCCGCGGCCGGTGAACCGGGCAGGTGCCAAATCGGGCAAGAGGTGCGAAATTGCCGCGCCGCCCTTCCCATTGTGGCCGCATTCGCGCCGTGTTGTAACCGCGCGGCGCGTCGGCGGCTTTGCGGGCTCAGCTATCGCTGCGAAAGCTCGGTCAGGCGGGAAGAATCGCGCCAACGGCAGCCGAAAATATGACGCTTTGAATCGATGATGCTCTGGCTCATTTTCGCAATGATGACCGCTGCAGCGGTCTTTGCCGTGCTGTGGCCTCTCGGGCACAAGCCGGGCGCCGTCCGCGGTGGCACCGATCGGCTGGTTTATGCGGACCAGTTGCGGGAGATCGACCGCGATCGCGCTGCCGGGCTGATCGGCGAGGTGGAAGCGGAGTTGGCGCGCGTTGAGATTTCGCGTCGCTTGTTGGCTGCAGCAGACGCCGAGGCGCCGGCTTCGACGGTCCCCGCGCCGCCGCAGGCGCGCCGGCACCGCCGCGTCGCGGCGGTTGCCGCGATCGTTGTCGTGCCGACTGTCGCGCTGGGCTTTTATTTGAAACTCGGCTCGCCGGACGTTCCGGACCAATCCGCCTTCGCTCGCGTCAATGCTGTGCCGGACCATCAATCGATCGCTAACCTGATCGGGCAGGTCGAGGCCCATCTTGCGAGCGATCCCAATGACGGTAAGGGTTGGGAAGTGCTCGCTCCGGTCTATCTGCGGTTGGGGCGAGTTGATGATGCAGTCGCCGCCTGGCGCAAGGCGATCGCGCTCAACGGCGATGGTCCAGCACGAGAGTTCGGTCTCGGCGAGGCGCTGGTTGCCGCCGCGAACGGCGTCGTGACCGACGAGGCCAAGCAGGCTTTTCAAAAAGCCGTCGCCAGCGATCCGAGCGACGCGAAGGCCGGTTATTTTCTCGGTCTCGCCGACGAGCAGGACGGCAACGCCAACGCCGCTGCAGCCAAATGGCGCGCGCTGTTGGCGCAGGCGCCGCCCGATGCGCCGTGGGCGGAATTCGTGCGCCAGGCGCTGGCGCGCATCTCCGGAGAGCCAGCCGCCGGGAATGGTCCGACGACGGGCGACGTCGCGGCGGCAAATGGGACGAGTGAGGCGCAACGCACCGAAATGATCCGCGGCATGGTGCAGCGGCTTGCCGAGCGGCTGCATGCCGATGGCAGCGACGTTGACGGCTGGCTGCGGCTCGTGCGTTCTTATGTCGTGCTGGGCGATCGCGACAAGGCCAAGGATGCTGCCGCCGATGCCAAGCGCGCGCTGTCGGATCGTCCTGACCAGATCAAGCGCATCGATGATCTCGTCAAAGATCTCGGCCTGGCGAGTTGAAATCATGCGAAAAGGCAAACAATGACCCGCAAGCAGCGACGCCTTACTCTGATCGGCGGCGGCCTTGCGGTGCTGGCGGTCGCGGTCGCGCTCATGCTCAATGCGTTCCGCGATTCGATCGTGTTCTTCAATTCGCCGAGTGACGTGGTGGAAAAGCGCATCGAGCCCGGCACGCGCATCCGCCTCGGTGGCCTGGTTAAAGACGGCAGCCTGGTGCGCGGCAATAATCTCAACGTCCGCTTCGAAATTACCGATGGCAAGACCGAGATTCCGGTAACCTATAGCGGCGTGTTGCCCGATCTATTTCGCGAAGGGCAGGGCGTCGTGGCTGAAGGCGCGCTCGGCGGCGGTGGCGTGTTCGACGCCGACACCATTCTCGCCAAACATGACGAAACCTATATGCCGAAAGAGGTCGTCGACGCCTTGAAGAAGTCGGGACATTGGAAAGACGATTATGCGCAGCGCGCGGCGATGCCTATTGGCGGAGGCGGCAAATGATTCCCGAACTCGGTCATTACGCGTTGATGCTGGCGCTCGGGCTGGCGCTTATTCAGGGCGTCATGCCGATTGTCGGCACGCGCACCAACGATCCCGTCCTCATGAGCATCGCCGCGCCGGCGGCGCTGGCGCAATTCGCCTTCGTCGCGACGGCGTTTGCCGCGCTCGCGGTCAGTTACGTCACTTCCGATTTCTCGGTGCTCAACGTCTATGAGAATTCGAACACGCAAATGCCGTTGATCTACCGGCTCACCAGCATCTGGGGCAATCACGAAGGCTCGATGATGCTGTGGGTTTCAATCCTGACGTTTTTCGGCGCGTTGGTCGCCGTATTCGGCACCAATCTGCCGGTGGTGCTCAAGGCGAACGCGCTCGCGGTGCAGGCCTGGATCGCCGCGGCCTTTCATCTGTTTATTCTGATGACGTTCAAATCCGTTCGTGCGCATTCCGAATGCGCCATTGGAGGGCCAGGACCTCAATCCGATTCTGCAAGACCCCGGCCTCGCCTTCCATCCGCCGATGCTCTATCTCGGCTATGTCGGCTTCTCGATAGCCTTTTCCTTCGCCATCGCCGCCTTGTTGGAAGGCCGCATCGACGCCGCCTGGGCGCGCTGGGTGCGGCCTTGGGTGCTCGGCGCCTGGATGTGCCTCACGCTCGGCATCGCCGGCGGCTCGTATTGGGCCTATTACGAGCTAGGCTGGGGCGGATTCTGGTTCTGGGATCCAGTCGAAAACGCTTCGCTGATGCCATGGCTCGCCGGGACGGCGCTGCTGCATTCCGCCGTGGTCATGGAAAAGCGCGGCGCGCTCAAAGTGTGGACCATCCTGCTTGCGATCCTGACCTTCTCGCTGTCATTGATCGGAACTTTTCTGGTGCGTTCGGGCGTTCTCACCTCGGTCCATGCGTTCGCGGTCGATCCCAGGCGCGGTATTTTCATCCTCGGCATTCTCGTGGTGTTCATCGGCGGCGCGCTGTCGCTCTACGCTTGGCGGGCGCCGCTACTCAAGCAAGGCGGCCTGTTTGCGCCGATCTCGCGCGAGGGCGCACTCGTTTTCAACAATCTGTTTCTGACCACCGCATGCGCCACCGTGTTCGTCGGAACGCTTTATCCCCTCGCGCTCGAAGCGCTGACCGGCGCCAAGATTTCGGTCGGTCCGCCGTTCTTCAATTTGACCTTCGGCCCGCTGTTCATTCCGCTGCTGGCGGTGATGCCGTTTGGGCCGCTGATGGGCTGGAAACGCGGCGATCTTGTGGGCGCGGCGCAACGATTGCTGGCGGCGGCGCTGCTTGCGGCGCTGGCCACCGCGGCGGCATTCGCGCTTGAACGCGGCGGTCCGGTGCTGGCGCCGTTTGGCGTCGGCATCGCGATCTTCGTGATGGCAGGTGCAATAACGGACATCGTTGAGCGCACGCTGTTTTTGCGCGTGCCGCTTCGCGCGGCGTTGCGGCGTGCCGTGGGGTTGCCGCGCTCGGCCTGGGGTACTGCATTTGCGCATTTCGGCATCGGCGTGACGCTCATGGGCATCGTCGGTGTGACGGCATGGGGCAGCGAGCGGATCGCCGCGATAAAACCCGGCGACAGTCTCGACATCTCCCACTACCGGGTCACTTTCGACGGCACGTTCGACCGCACCGGGTCCAATTATCGCGACGTCGTCGGCCGCTTCACCGTGCACCGGCTGAACGGCGAAATGATCGGCAACATGGAGCCGAGCCGGCGCGCTTTTCCGGACCGCAACATGGCGACCACCGAGGCCGCGCTGATGTCGCGCGGCGTCAGTCAACTCTACATTTCGATCGGCGATCCGAATAAGGACGGTTCGGTGCCAGTGCGGCTCTATTTCAAGCCCTACGTCCTGATGATCTGGTTCGGCGCCGGGATCATGTTCTTGGGCGGTGGCCTATCGCTGTCGGACCGGCGGCTGCGCGTCGGCGCGCCGCGGCCGGCCAAAGCAAGGTCGAAAGCGGTGCCCCAACCGGCGGAGTGAAGTCGGTGAAATACCTTCAGGCGCTCATTCTTGTCGTCGTTCTGGTTTGGTCGTTCCCGGTCCGCGCCGTCCAGCCCGACGAGATGCTGCCGGACCCGAAGCTCGAAGCGCGCGCGCGGGGGGTCTCCGAACAATTACGGTGCCTGGTCTGTCAGAACGAATTGATCGATGAGTTGGAGGCGCCGCTGGCGCATGATCTGCGCCTGTTGGTGCGCCAACGTATCGAGGCCGGCGACAGCGACGCGCAGGTGGTCAACTTCATCGTTGCCCGTTACGGCGAATTCGTCCTGCTCAAACCCCGCCTGGAATGGCACACCGCGGCGCTTTGGGGCGCGCCGCCGGGAATCCTGCTCATCGGCATTGTCATGCTCATCATCGCGGCCAGACGGCGCCGAGGCCGGCTGGCAACTGCGGGTACGGCGAATTTGACCGCGACCGAGGAAGCGCGTGTCGCGGAACTCATGCGCGGCAAGAGCGCTCCATAGAGTGAGCCAGCCATTTGCGATCCGAACCCAATAAACTTCACGCGGCCTGATTTATAAGCATTTGTTTGCACTAGATAATTCAGGCATCCACAACATTACGAACTTTTAATGCAGCCGACAGAGCGCGGTAAGGGTCGCCGCTCCATGTTGCGCGCAAAGCAGTGTCCGTCGCCGGACGAACAGTCGATTTTTGGAGACGTGTAATGAATGGCTATTCCCTGCAATCGCGCCGGATCCTGTCGATGCGGCGCTTTGCGCTTTTGGCGACCACGGTCGCCGGAATCGGCGCGACGGTATTCTTTCTGACGCCGAGCAATCCGACTGCGGCACAAGCCCAGAATTTGACTGAAAAGGTCCAACAGCTCCCGCAAAGGCCGGTGGGATTCGCCGACATCGTCGAGAAAGTAAAGCCGGCGGTGATTTCGGTACGAGTCAAAATCGATCAGCCGGCGGCTTCGAGCGACAGCGACGCTCTACCTTTCCCGCCGGGCTCGCCGTTCGAAAAGTTCTTCCGGCAATTCGGCATGCCCAGCATGCCGAACGGCCATGAAATCATCACCGGCCAAGGTTCCGGCTTCTTCATTTCCAACGATGGCTATGCGGTGACCAACAATCACGTGGTCCAGAATGCCGAAAACGTTCAGGTCACCACCGATGACGGTAAGACCTTCACCGCCAAGGTGATCGGTACCGACCCGCGCACCGACCTCGCCCTGATCAAGATCGACGGCAAGGACTTCCCCTATGTGAAGCTTTCCGACACGTCGCCGCGCGTCGGCGATTGGGTGCTGGCGGTCGGTAATCCGTTTGGCCTCGGCGGCACAGTCACCGCCGGCATCGTGTCGGCCCGCGGCCGCGATATCGGCGCCGGCCCGTATGACGATTTCATCCAGATCGACGCGCCGGTCAATAAAGGCAATTCCGGCGGCCCGACCTTCGACGTCGACGGCAACGTGATCGGCGTCAACACGGCGATTTTCTCGCCGTCCGGCGGTTCGGTCGGCATCGCCTTCGCCATTCCCGCCGACACCGTGAAAAGCGTGATCGCCCAGCTGCGCGCCAAGGGCAGCGTCACGCGCGGCTGGATCGGCGTGCAGATCCAGACGGTCACGCCTGACATCGCCGATAGCATGGGATTGAAGCAACCGTCCGGCGCACTCGTGTCTGAGCCGCAAAAGGATAGCCCCGCCGCCAAAGCCGGTATAGCGAGCGGCGATGTCATCACCTCTGTCAATGACGAGCCGGTCAAGGATGCACGCGATTTGGCGCGCAAGATCGGCACCATGTCGCCCGGCGCGACGGTCAAGCTCGGCACGATCCATCAGGGCTCAGATAAGACCCTCACGCTGACGCTCGGCACGTTGCCTGCGGATAAGCAGGCCGCGAACGAACCGAGCCACGAAGATTCCGGTAGCGAAGTGCCGAAGCTTGGTCTGACGCTTGCGCCCAGCAGTAAGGTTTCGGGCGCGGGCGGCAGCGGTGTTGTGGTCACCGCGGTCGAAGACGGCGGCGTCGCCGCAGATAACGGCCTCCAGGTCGGCGACGTCATTCTCGATGTCGGCGGCAAGCCGGTGTCGACGCCGGCGGATGTCCGTCAGGGTCTCGCCGACGCGCGTTCGTCGGGCAAGCACACTGTTCTGTTTCGGGTGAAGTCGAACGACGGCACGAAGTTCGTGGCGCTGCCGCTCGGCAACGCCTGACGCGTGTTCCCGAAAAGCAGTCATCGGTTCTCGGGAAAGATCATGCGCGAACAAAAAATGGAGCCTCGGTTCTGATCCAATCAGCGGGCTCCGACGAAAAGGGGCGATCCGCCGGCATCCGTCGCCCCCGCTGGCGGGCGTTCCCTGGGGACGGGTCGTAAGACCCGTCCCCGCCGAATACCAACTCTGCCTCCCGGCATCCGTCGCCCCCGCCGGGGTGGAGTAGGTAGAGGGGGTGGCGGGCAATCGCTCGTCACCCCCTCGCTTTATGCGGCCGGACGTGGTCCGGCGTGGCGACTCCATGGTCCGGATGCTATGGCTTAGGCCGCCCGGTATGGGCGCGATTATTATATATCCGTCGGTAACCCACGGATTTTGAGTGCAGCGATAAAACATGCGTCTTCTCATCATTGAGGACGACCGCGACGCGGCTGACTATTTGGTCAAGGCGTTCCGCGAGGTCGGCCATGTTGCCGATCAAGCCAGCGACGGCGAGGATGGATTGCAACTCGCCCTCGACGGCGAATACGACGTGCTGATCGTCGATCGCATGCTGCCGAAGCGCGACGGGCTTTCGGTCATCGGCGCGCTGCGAACCAAGTCAGTGGAGACGCCGGTTCTGATTCTTTCGGCGCTCGGGCAGGTCGACGACCGGGTCAAGGGGCTGCGCAGCGGCGGCGACGACTATCTCGCCAAGCCCTACGCGTTCTCCGAACTCTTGGCGCGCGTCGAGGCGCTGGCGCGGCGGCGCGGCAGCCGCGGCGAGGAGACCATGTTTCGCGTCGGCGATCTCGAACTCAACTTGCTGTCGCGCGAGGTCAGTCGCGCCGGACAGGAGGTCAAGCTGCAGCCGCGGGAATTCCGCCTGCTCGAATATCTGATGCGGCATGCCGGTCAGGTGGTCACCCGCACGATGCTTTTGGAGAACGTTTGGGACTATCATTTCGATCCGCAGACCAACGTGATCGACGTGCACATTTCGCGTTTGCGATCTAAAATCGACAAGGGCTTTGCGCAGCCGCTCTTACATACCGTGCGCGGGGCGGGCTACATGATCCGTGACGGTGCCCGCTAGTTCGATGGCGTGATGGCTTGGTGAGGACCGGACAGGAGATCACAATGGCTTCGAACAACGCCGCACCGTTTATTGCGGCTCGTGATTTCCTGCTGCGCCATCGCGAGGACTACGTCGCCGCCTGCCGCGATTTCCAGTGGCCGAAACTTACGCGTTTCAACTGGGTGCTGGATTACTTCGACGTGATGGCGCGCGACAATGCGGACCCGGCGCTTTGGCTCGTCGACGAGGACGCCGGCGAGACCAAGCTTTCCTTCGCCGCCTTGAGCCAACGGTCGAACCAGGTCGCCAATGCACTGCGCGCGGGCGGGGTTCGCCGCGGCGACCGCATCCTGGTCATGCTCGGCAACGTGGTTGCGCTGTGGGAATGCATGCTGGCGGCAATGAAACTCGGCGCTGTCATCGTGCCGGCGACCACGTTGCTCACGCGCAACGATCTTGCCGACCGTTTTGCGCGGGGGCGCGTTCGCCATGTTATCGCCAGCGCCGATGCTGCGGTCAAATTTGCCGATCTGCCCGGCGATTACACGCGCATCGTCGTCGGCAATGAGGTGCCGGGCTGGGTTTCATACGAGAACGCTTATCGCGCGTCCGCCGATTTCGCGGCGGATGACGAAACGCGGCCGGACGATCCGCTGCTGCTCTATTTCACTTCCGGCACCACGGCGACGCCAAAGCTCGTTCTGCACAGTCACCAAAGCTATCCGGTCGGCCATTTGTCGACAATGTACTGGCTCGGGCTGCGGCCCGGCGACGTGCATCTCAACATCTCGTCGCCGGGCTGGGCCAAGCACGCTTGGAGCTGTTTCTTTTCGCCGTGGAATGCGCAAGCGGCGGTGTTCATCGTCAATCAACGCCGGTTCAATGCGCGCGGGCTTCTCGATACCATCGCGCGCTGCGGCGTCACCACCTTTTGCGCGCCGCCGACGGTATGGCGGATGCTGATCCAGGAGGACCTGACCGCCTGGCCGGTCCGCATCAAGGAACTCATCAGCGCCGGCGAGCCGCTCAATCCCGAAGTCATCGAGCGGGTGAAATCGGCCTGGGGCATCACCATCCGCGACGGCTACGGCCAGACCGAGACGACGGCGCTTGTCGGCAATACGCCGGGCCAGAAGCTGAAACCCGGTTCGATGGGCCGGCCGCTGCCCGGCTATAAGGTCGCACTGCTCAATCCCGCAGGCGCACCTGCCAAAGAAGGCGAAATCTGCCTCACGCTCGAACCGCGGCCGACCGGACTGATGCAAGGCTATCAGGTCCAAGATGACGAAAATGACGGCGGGGTGCGCGCCCGGCACGATCGCGTCTATCGCACCGGCGATGTCGCCGCGATCGACGAAGACGGCTATTTGACCTATGTCGGCCGCGCCGACGACGTGTTCAAATCCTCCGACTATCGCATCAGCCCGTTCGAGCTTGAGAGCATCCTGATCGAGCACCCGGCGGTGGCCGAAGCGGCGGTGGTGCCGTCGCCCGATCCGCTGCGGCTTGCGGTGCCAAAGGCCTTTTTGGCGCTCGCCCCCGGCCGAAAGCCCGATCGCGACACCGCCTTATCGATCTTCCGCCATTGCCGCAGCGCGCTCGCCCCGTTCAAGCGGGTGCGGCGGCTCGAATTCGCCGAACTGCCGAAGACGATTTCCGGAAAAATCCGCCGCGTCGAGCTGCGGCGGACTGAGGCGGCGAATCTCGAAGCCGGCAAACGCGCAGCGCTCGAATTCTGGGAAGATGACTTTTCCGACGGTGAATTGGCCTCTCCAATCGAGAACAGAAAGTGACGGCGCTCGGCAAACTTCTCCGCACCACGGCGTTCAAGCTGACGCTGGTCTACCTGGCGATCTTCGTGTTGTTCGCGGTGTCGCTGCTCGGCTATTTCGCGCTCAATACGCGCCGCCTCATCGACGAGCAGATCACCTCGACCGTCAACGGTGAAATCAACGGATTGTCCGAACAATACCAGCAAGGCGGCATCAGGCGCCTGGTGATTGTCGTCGATCTGCGCTCGCGTCGTCCTGGATCAAGTCTTTATCTGGTGACGACGCCGACCGGGGAGGGTCTTGCCGGCAATGTTGGTTCGCTGGAGCCGGGGGTGCTCGATCACCCCGGGTGGCTTGAAACCAACTACCGGCGGCTCGAATCCCCGGAAGGCACCGACCATCACGCGCTGGTGCGCGTGGTGCAGCTCCCCGGGGGTTTCCACCTTCTGGTCGGACGCGATCTGGAAGAACGCGAGCGCCTGTTCGGCATCATCGCCCACGCCGGACAATGGTCGCTCGCGCTCGTCATCGTGCTCGGCCTTGCCGGCGGATTCTTCGTCAGCCGGCGCGTGCTCAAGCGCATCGACGCCATGACCGATACGGCGCAGACTATCATGCGCGGCGATCTCGCCGGCCGCTTGCCGGTCGCCGGTACCGGTGACGAGCTCGACCGGCTTGCCGATCACCTCAACGCCATGCTTGAGCGCATCGAGGCGCTGATGCGGGGCTTAAAGGAAGTTTCCGACAACATTGCCCATGATCTGAAAACGCCGCTGACCAGGCTGCGCAATCGCTGCGAGCAGACGCTGCGCCACCCGACCGGCGATGCCGCCTATCGCGAGGCGCTGGAATTGACCATTGCCGAATCCGACGATCTCATTCGCACCTTCGACGCGTTGCTGATGATCGCGCGCGCCGAATCCGGCCAAGCGCGCGACAACATGATCGAATTCGATGCCGCCGAAATCGCCCGCGACATCGGCGAACTCTACGAGCCGCTGGCCGACGAGAAGGGAATTGCGCTGAAAGTCGAGACGAACGGCGCAGCGCCCGTGCGCGGCAATCGCGAACTGGTGAGCCAGGCGTTGTCCAACCTCGTCGACAACGCCATCAAATATGGGAGCCCGGACGGCAAGGTAAATGGCATGCCGACGGAAGTCGTCGTTAAGACCGGCGACGAAGGCGATCGGATCACGCTCAGCGTGGCGGATCATGGGCCTGGCATCCCGGACACCGATCGCGGCCGCGTGGTGGAGCGTTTTGTGCGACTCGAGCAAAGTCGATCGGAGCCGGGTTCGGGACTGGGCTTAAGTCTCGCTTCCGCGGTGGCGCGGCTGCATGGCGGCGAACTGAAGCTTGAGGATAATCACCCCGGCCTGCGCACCACGATCGCGCTTCCGCGCGCGGGACCGGCGGGGATGGGATGAGGCGGCCTGCGCACGCAAAGCGGCCGAACAAGCAACGTCAACAACGCAGTGAAGCGGCATTGATCCGGCGGCTCGGCGGCCAGCTGCCGTTGCCGTTGGCGCAGGCATCCGCGCGCGTCGCTGCTATGCTCGCGAGCATCAAGGCCGATGCCGCCGGCAAAGCGCTCAAATCCCTGGTCCACGGGCATCCGCCCTTGGCGAATCTTCTCGGCGGCATGGCCGAAGCGTCGCCCTATCTGTGGGAACTGGTTCAGGCCGACCCCGCGCGCTTCGTCCGATTGTTGCAGAGCGATCCCGACGCAGCGCTCGAGATACTTCTGGCCGCGACCAAAAACGCCGCCGCTGCGGCGCGGACGCCGGATGAGGTGATGCGCATCCTTCGCCGCATGAAGGCGGAAGCAGCGCTTTTGATTGCGCTATCCGATATCGGCGGCGTGTGGCCAGTCGCGCGCATCACCGGCGCGTTGACCGATGTCGCCGACGCCGCCCTCGGCGCTGCCGTGCACTATCTCCTGCGCGAGGCGGTCAAGCGCAAAAAGCTCGCGCCGCCGGATCGAAAAAATCCGCAAACGCACTCCGGCTATATCGTACTGGCCATGGGCAAGATGGGCGCAGGCGAGCTGAATTTTTCAAGCGACATCGACCTCATGGTCTTCTTCCATACGACTGCGGTTCAACTCGGCCGCGATGTCGAGCCGGCTCCGTTCTACGTGAATCTGACGCGCGATCTGGTCAAACTGCTGCAGGAGCGCACTGCGGACGGTTACGTTTTTCGGGTCGATTTAAGGCTGCGCCCTGATCCGTCGTCGACGCAGATCGCGATTTCGGTGGAAGCGGCGCTCGACTACTACGAAAGCCGCGGCCAGAACTGGGAGCGCGCGGCGCTGATCAAGGCGCGCGCCTGTGCCGGCGATCTCGCCGCCGGCACAAAATTGCTGGCCGACCTCGCTCCCTTTATCTGGCGCAAATACCTCGACTACGCGACCATCGCCGACATTCATGAAATGAAGCGCCAGATCCACGCCTACCGCGGCCACGGCGAGATCGCGGTCGAGGGCCACAATATCAAGCTCGGTCGCGGCGGTATTCGCGAGATCGAGTTCTTCGTGCAGACACAGCAGCTCATCGCCGGGGGCCGTCACGGCGAACTGCGCGGCCGCGGCACCCTCGCCACGCTCGCCGCGCTGGCGGCCGACGGCTGGATCGATACCGCCGCGCGCGACGAGCTGACGGCCGCGTATGATTTTCTGCGCCGCGTCGAGCACCGGTTGCAAATGATGGCCGACGAGCAGACCCATACGCTGCCGTCCGACGCTGCTGCGCTCGATGTTTTTGCCCGCTTCCTCGGTTTTATCGGCCGCGACGGCTTCGCCGATACCCTGGTTCGCCATTTGCGCAATGTCGAGCGACACTATGTAAGATTGTTCGAGCGCGCGCCGGAACTCCTGGCCCGGCAGCAGCACATTTCGTTTGCCGACGCGGAGACTACGGGCGAAACGCTCGACCGTCTGGCGCAGCTGGGCTTTCGCCGTCCGCATGAGCTCGTAGCCTCGGTGCGCAATTGGCGTGCCGGCGCCTACCGGGCGCTACGCGGCGAGCAGGCGCGCGACAACCTCGCCGAGCTCATCCCGGTCATTGTCGACCAGTTCTCCCGCGCGGAAAATCCCGATGCGGCTTTTGCAAGCTTCGACCGTTTTCTCGCAGGCTTACGCGCGGGCGGCCGGTTTTTTTCTTTGCTGCGGCAAAACCCGGAGCTGATCCGGTTTGTCGCGCTCATTCTTGGCACGGCGCCAAGGCTTGCCGATATTTTGGCGCAGCATCCGCACTTTATCGACCCGCTGGTCGAACCGCGCTTCTTCGCTTCGCTGCCTGACGAGACGCGACTCGAGACCGAGCTTGGCCGTGCGCTTGGCGACACGCCCGGCTATGAGGCCGTGCTCGACGCCATCCGCCTGTTCGGCCAGGAGCATATGTTCCTGATCGGCGCGCGCGTTCTCTCCGGGTCGATGTCCGCGGAGCAGGCGGGCGAAGCTTTTGCCCGGCTCGCCGATGTGCTGCTGCGCGCCGTTCACAAAAAGGCGGCGGAAGATTTCATTGCCGCACATGGCCGCATCCGTGACGGCGAGAGTGCAATTGTCGCGCTCGGCCGGCTCGGCGCATGGGAGATGACTGCAAGCTCCGACCTCGATCTTATCGTGATCTACGATTTCGACGGCAAGCACCCGAACTCGGACGGTAAGCGGCCGCTCTACGGCGCGCAATATTTTGCCCGCTTCACCCAGCGCTTGATCAGTGCACTCAACGTGCCGACCAACTACGGCCGCCTTTATGAAGTCGACATGCGGCTGCGGCCTTCCGGCCGTTCCGGTCCGGTGGCGACGCAAATCGACGGATTTGGCGGTTATCAGGAGCGCGAAGCGTGGAGCTGGGAACACATGGCGCTCACTCGCGCGCGGGTGGTTTCGGGTTCTCCAGATTTTTCGGCAAGAATTCGGGCGGTGATCCACGACGTGCTCTGCCGCAAACGAAATCCGCGCAGCATCGCCGCCGACGTACTCGAAATGCGCGCAGCCATCGCCAAGGAAAAGAACGATTCCAATCCGTGGAACCTCAAATATGCCGCCGGCGCATTGGTCGACATCGAATTTATCGCGCAGTATCTGCAACTCATCCATGCCGCGACGACGCCGGAAATTCTCGACACTTCGACGGCGCGGACGCTGGAAAAAGCCTGGCGGCTCGGCGTGCTCAAACCAGAAGACGCCGAGGTGCTGCGCGCTGCGGTGCGGTTATTTCACGATCTGACGCAAATTTTGCGACTCTGCCTGCCGGCCGCGTTCGATCCGAAAACGGCGGGCACCGGCGTGCTCGCGCTCTTGGCGCGTGCTGCCGACCTGCCGGATTTTCCCGCGCTGCAGGCACATGTCGAAGAAACGCAACGCCAAGTGCGCGAATGCTTTGTGCGAATTCTAGGCAACGGGCCCTAAATCGTGCTACGCAGTTGCTTCCACTTTATCCACGCGCGGCGAGGCCTTCATCTGCAGCGGCAGCCGGACTACGACTAGGGTACCCTGGCCGAGTTTCGAGCGGATGCGCATGGTCCCCCCGTGCAGTTCGGTCAGCGAGTTGGCGATGGCGAGGCCGAGGCCGGAGCCCTGATGGCGTTTGGTCAATTGGCTTTCGACCTGCTCGAATGGTCGGCCGAGCTTGCGCAGCGCGTCCTTGGCGATGCCGATGCCGTTGTCGGCGATGGCGATGGTAACCATGCCGCTGCGCCGGCGCCCGCGCAGCGTCACTGCGCCGCCGTCGGGCGTAAACTTCACGGCGTTGGATAGGAGATTAAGCGCGATCTGCTTTAGGGCGCGGCGGTCGGCATCGAGATGAATGTCGGCATCGACTTTGGCGTCGAGCGTGAGGTGCTTTTCGCCGGCGCGCGTCGACACCACGCGTAGGCACTCAGCGAGCACAGGCTCAAGCGTCACAACTTCCGGAGCGAGTCGGATGCCGCCGGCCTCGATCTTCGACATGTCGAGGATGTCGTTGATGACGTCGAGCAGATACTCGCCGCTTTCACGAATATCGCGGGAATATTCGGTGTATTTCTCGGTGCCGAGCGGCCCGAACATCGCCAATTCCATAATCTCGGAAAAGCCGATGATGGCGTTGAGCGGAGTGCGCAATTCGTGGCTCATATTGGCCAGGAATTTCGATTTCGCCGCATTGGCTTCTTCGGCGCGCGTCTTCTCCTTGGCGTATTTTTCCGCAAGGTCAGCGAGTTCTCCGGTTTGCAGCTCAAGCGCCTGCCGGGATTTGCGTAAGTCGATGATGGTGGCGAGCTGACGTTTTTCGCCCTCGATCAATTTCTGCTCATGCTGCTTGATCTTCGTGATGTCGGTTCCCACCGAGACGTAACCGCCGTCTTTGGTGCGGCGCTCGCTGATATGCATCCAGCGCCCGTCGTCGAGCTGCGCCTCAAAGGTGCGTGCGCCGCGCGGCTCGCCGTCGTCATTGGAAACCGTGGTGCGGATGATCGGCGTTTTTCCGGCGGCCACGATCGCCTCGTAGGCCGTACCGGCGACAACGGCGGCATCGGGCAGATGATGCAGTTCCTGAAAATTCGAATTGCACAGCACCAGGCGATTGTCGGCGTCCCACAAAACGAAGGCTTCCGGAATGGTCTCGATGGCGTCGCGCAGCCGCACGTCGGCCGCCATGGTGCGCTCGACCAGGCTCTTCTGCTCGGTGATGTCGACGGCAATGCCGATGACATGGAAACCGGCTTCGGCGTCCTGTGCCAATTCGCAGCGCACCCGCAACCAGAGCCATCTGCCGTCGGCGTGGCGCATGCGGAAGGCGTGATCGATCGACTGCACTTTGGCCTCGGCGAGCTGCGTCGCCAAATCGTAGAGATCGATGTCGTCGTGATGGACGCGCGCGTTGACTTCGCCGAACGTGAGGAGATCGTCCTTTTGCGGCAGGCCGAGGATGTCGTACATCGAATACGACCAAAACACGCGGCCGCGTGCCAGGTCCCAATCCCACAGCCCGCAGCGGCCGCGGTTGAGTGCAGTGTCGACGCGGCTGCGTACGGTGTCGTGGATGATGTCGGCCTCTCGTGCCCGCGTCGCCTGCCAGTGGAAGGCAAAGCCGAGGATCAGCACGACGAAGCCAGTCGTTGCCGACAGCGTGATCGTCAACGCCGTGGTCGAACGCCAGTCGGCAAGCGCGGCCGTGCTGCCCTGAACGACGGCGAGAAGACCGACAGGGTTCTTCAATGCGCGGACCGCGGCGAAGGCATTTTCGCCGTCGGCCAGCACGATCTCCATGGTGCCGGCGGCGGCGCCGAACGTGGTCAGCGGCTGTGACGGGCCGAGCACGTCGAGAATTTGGCGTCCCAACAACTGCGGCTCGTCCGGTGCGGCGGCGATGATTGTGCCGTCGCCGTCGGCGATCAGAACGCGCCGACCGGCGGCCGCCGCCCAGGACGGCAGCGCCTGTTGCAACGCCTGCGAAGTGCGCGGCAGATGCGCGCTGTCGCGCACCGGACGATCGAGCGCGGTGGCAAAATGATCGGCGAGCGCCTCTATGGTCTGTGCCGCGGCCAATACGACCTGGCGGCGCTGTTCGAGAACCTGCACGGCGGCGCCAATGCAGATCGTCGCCATGAAGGCGATGATGAGAACAGGAACGGCGCGGCGCAGCAGCGGCTCGGCGGTGAGAAGGCGTCGATAGGCGGGATTGGCGATCGATTGCGCCAGCCCCTTGATCGAATCGGAACGTAGAGACGCACTCGCCGTATCGGCGCGCGCCATCGCCTGCCTCCGTTAGGAAGATCCCCTAGACCCGAGTTCGGAAAAAAGATGTGCCGCATCTCCTCCGAATCAATCTCAATAAAATCGATGCGCGCTGATTTGTCGAGAGTCCGACGTCAATATTTTTTTAAAGATTATCCCAAGAATTTATTGCAGTGCGGCAGCGATCCTGCGGCTCAATTCGGCGCTGTTGAAAAAATCATTTGCGCTGAATCACTTGCGCGGGGCGCGTCAATTCCAAGGTCTACTGCTTCTTTAAAGTGTAGATGTAATCGTCGAGACCCACCTCGACCGTCATCTGATTGACGAAGTGCCAATCGATTTCGCAACCGGTCTCCAACGTCTTAAACGATGTGCCGGCGAAGCCCAGCGAAGCTGCAAGCTTGGCAGGATCGACCGACTTGTTACTATCGCGCATCTCTTCGAACGCGCCCTGAAACAGCATGTCGGCGGTGAAGTCCGACAATTTGTAAAGCGGTCCCTTGCACGCGAACACCTTCGGCCCGCTGATCGCCGTCGGGGCGAGCGTGACCATTTTGCCGATCAGCGCGTTCTTCTCCGCCACGTCGGGCTCTTCATGCGGGTCGGTCCACGGCGCGACGATTGCGGATTCGAGCTTCCAACTGCCGAGATAGAATGGCTCCGCGGCGCGAGCCGGCGAGCCCATCGCAATGCTGAGCGTCGCCACAACAGCAACCGCAATGCCGCGCATGAATGGCCTCCCGCACCGTAGGATCGTCCTGGAATGAGTGGCTTCGCCGCATAGAAAGGTTCAAGGCGCGCGGTTCAGCTATCGGCGAGCGTGCGCGCAACGATGTCATGGAGGTCGCGAGACAGCTCCGGTACCGCTGCGACGCGGCGGAGCGTCGCCCGCGCGTGGGTGCGGCGCGTGACTTCGAGCGCGCGCCAGGAGCGGAATGCGCCCATCAGCCGCGCCGCGACCTGCGGGTTCTTCGGGTCGAGCGCGAGTACGAAGTCGGCGACGAAGTCATAACCTTTGCCGTCGCTGCGATTGAATTGGGTGTGGTTGGCTTGCGCGAACGAACCGATCAACGCCCGGATGCGGTTCGGGTTGGCCACCGAAAATGCCGGATGTCCGGTCAGCGCGCGCACGCGATCGAGCGTCGCCGGCTCAGGAATCGCCGCCTGCAGTGCCAGCCATTTGTCAATGATCAGCGCATCGTCGGCATAGCGCTTATAGAAATCGTCGAGCGCGGCGGCGCGTTGCGGCCGATCATGATGCGCCAGCGTTTCCAGCGCGGCCATGCGGTCGGTCATATTGTCGGCGTCCTGGTATTGCGCAGCGGCGCGGCCGATCGCCTCGTCGGCCTCGGTTATCGCCAGAAGATCGAGGCAGACGTTCTTAAGCGCGCGCCGCCCGGTGCTTTGTGAATCGGGCCGATAAGGTCCGGGCGTCATCATGCGCCGATAGGTGTCCGCCAACGCCGCGCCGTGCCGTGCGCCGATAGCTGCACGCAATTTTCGGCGCGCGGCAAAGACTGCGTCGGGATCGACATCGCTGCCGATTTCGCGCGCAATGTCGGCCTCGCTGGGCGGCGACAGCGTCAGCGCGACGAAGGCCGGTTCGAGCTTGGCATCGTCAAGAATGGCGCCGAGCGCCGCCATCAGGCCGTCGTCCTCGCGGGCCGGGCCGCCGCTTCGCACCGCCGCGACGTTGGTTTTGAGCAAAGTCATCGCCAAGCTCTGCACCGCCTGCCAGCGATTGAACGGATCGGCATCGTGGGCGGCAAGAAAGCGCAAGTCGTCCGGCTCGATCGGCACCGCCAGCTTGATCGGCGCGGAAAAGCCGCGGTTGAGCGAAGGCACCGGTCGCTCGTCGAGACCAGTGAAGACGAAACTCTGGCTCGGCCGCGTCAGTTCGATAACGCCGCGATCGAGCGGGCGGCCGTCGAGCACCAGCGGCAGGTCGGCGCCGTTATTGCCGACCAGCCCGAGCGCGAGCGGGATCACCATCGGCTTCTTATCGGGTTGGCCCGGGGTCGGCGGAATTGTCTGCGTGATATCGAGCCGGTAGGTTTTTGCGCGCCCGTCGTAATGCGGCGCGACCTTGATGTCCGGCGTGCCGGCCTGGGAATACCAGCGCATGAATTGCGGAAAAAAATCGCGCTGGCTTACATCGGCGAAGCATTGCACGAATTGCTCGACGGTGGCCGCCTGTCCGTCGTGGCGGGTGAAGTAGAGGTCCATGCCCTTGCGGAAAGTGCCGGGGCCAAGCAGCGTCCTGATCATGCGCACCACCTCGGCGCCCTTTTCGTAAACGGTCGAGGTGTAGAAGTTATTGATCTCGCGATAGACTTCGGGCCGCACCGGATGGGCGAGGGGGCCGGCATCCTCGACGAACTGGTGCGAGCGCAAGCCCCTCACGTCGCTGATACGCTCGACCGCGCGGGAGCGGTGATCGGCGGTGAATTCCTGGTCGCGGAACACGGTGAGGCCTTCCTTAAGGCAGAGCTGAAACCAATCGCGGCAGGTGATGCGATCCCCAGTCCAGTTGTGGAAATATTCGTGCGCGATCACCGCTTCGATGCTGGCGTAATCGCTGTCGGTGGCGCTTGCCGGCGACGCCAGGACGTATTTGTCGTTGAAGACGTTGAGTTCCTTGTTCTCCATCGCGCCCATATTGAACGCGGAGACAGCGACGATCATGAAAATATCGAGATCGTATTCGCGCCCGAACGCGGTTTCGTCCCAGCGCATGGCACGTTTGAGACTTTCCATCGCGTAGAGGCAGCGGCCCTCCTTGCCGGGCTCGACATAGATGGCGAGCTTCACTTTGCGTCCCGACATGGTGGTAAATGAGTCTTCGACACAGGCGAGATTGCCGCCGACCAGCGCGAACAGATAGGACGGCTTGGGAAACGGATCGTGCCAGACGGCGAAATGCCGCGACGTGCCGGGCACCTCGCCGCGGTCGACGAGATTGCCGTTGGAGAGAAGAACCGCGGCTTCGCTCTTATCGGCTTCGATCCGCGTCGTATAAACCGCCATCACATCCGGCCGGTCGAGGAAATAAGTGATGCGCCGAAAGCCTTCGGCCTCGCACTGCGTGCAATAGGTCGCGCCGGCGCGGTACAGCCCCATGAGCTGCGTATTGCCGGTCGGATCGACGACGGTCTCGATGGCGAGTTCGAACGGCCGGTTCGGCACTTGCGCGATGGTCAGCCGATCCGGCGCGGCGACGAAATTCTCCGCTGCCAACGGCTTGCCGTCGAGCGCAAGCGAGCGGAGCTTCAAGTCTTCGCCGTCGAGGATGAGCGGCGCCGGAGTTCCAGCGGAGTTGGGCCTGATCTTGAGCTTGGTGCGGACCGTCGTCGCGGTCGGATGCAGCGATACGTCAAGGTCGACGGTTTCGACGAGCCAATCAGGCGGGCGATAATCTTGCAGGCGGATGGGGCGGGGTTCTTCGGTGCGCATGGTGGGCAGTGATGTAGAGGCTTTGCGCGCGGAATGGTAGCCCAGATGCTACCTTTGCGGCTCGGCGTGGCCAATAACGCGGCGGATGGCCGGAAAGCGCCGGCGCAGCCGGCGTTCGAGCGCATCCACCATATCGTGCACGGCAGCGACCGAGAGCGCCGGATCGACCCGGCAGTGAAAATTGACGATCTCGCCGTCCGGCGTCTCGCGCACGCGCACATCATGCACCTCGGCAAGGTCGGGGATCTCGGCGGCAAGCAAGCCTAAGACTTCGCGCACCTCAGCGATCCGCGCGATTGTGGCGTCGCTCCCGGAGAGGACATCGGCGGGGAGGGGCTCGATGTGGGTTTCGACTTCCACGTCGGGGCCAAGCTCGTCGCGCACCGCCTGTTCGAGCCGGCTCGCTACGTCATGCGCGGCGGCGAGCGGCAATGTGCCTTCGACCTCAAGATCGGCCGAGACCGACAGACTTCCCGCGATGGTCTGCACTGCAACGTGATGGATGGCGAGACCAAGGTCGCGCGCGATCACCATCACCCGTTCCCGCACCGTTTCGTCATCGAGCGCGCGCGCCTCCGTCGTGATCGTGACTTCGGCGGCGGGCATGTCGGCGTGGATGGCGCCGCTGAGCTGCTGTTTGATGGTGGTAACACGGTCGAGCGGCAGTGTGCGGCTCACCCCGACGCCAAGCTCGACGAACAGCACCGCGCCGGCCGGCCGCGCCCGCACCCGCTCGATAGCGACGACGCCGGGAACCTGGCGCGCGATGGTCGTGACGCGCTCGCGCACGCCGACGGGCGCGGCGTCGGTCAGCGTGTCGATGGTGCGCCGGCCGAGCCGCCAGCCGGCGATGCAGATGAACACCGCAACGACCATCGCCGCCGCGGCATCGGCCCAGGCATAGCCCAACGCCACGCCGCAAAGCCCGATCAGCACTGCGACGGACGACCACATGTCGGCGCCAAAGTGCAGGGCATCCGCTTCCAGCGCTTCGCTTAAAGTCGCCGCGGCGACGCGCTTGAGCGCGCGCGCGCGGAAGAAATCGACGACGATCGAGGCAATGATGACGACGAAAGCCGCCGCTGTCGCTTCGACGGCGTGCTGTTGCGCGCCGACGAGGCGTTGCGCGGCTTCGTAAATCACCACACCCGTCAGCAGGAACAAGAGCGCGGTTTCCGCGAGCGCGGTGACGCTCTCCATCTTGCCATGGCCGTATTGATGCTCCGCGTCGGCCGGCTTGCCGGAAATGCGCACCGCAAAATAGGTCAGCACCGTCGCCGCGAGGTCGAGCAGCGAATGGCCGGCTTCGGACAGGATGGCGAGCGAACCGGTGAGGAGCCCGATCACCGCCTTCGCAGCCGCGAGGCTGGCCGACGCAGCGATCGATCCGAGCGCGGCCTTTTCCTTGGCGTTCATCGGCGGCCCTTCGCCGGCAGTGGTTAATGATGACGACGCGAGGCGTCAATGCGCTCAGCGCGACAGCATGTAACAGTCCTAGTGAACTGGCTACGACTGTAAGCTATTAGAACGGCCGCCGGAGAATCGTCTGAGCCCCGGGTGACTATTGAAGTCCCTGCCGCAAGGCCGAGGCTTTTCTTTTGCGTTCAGTGCATGGAGTTGTAAATGAGCAAGATTACAATGATGGCAGCCAGAACTATCCCCCAATTGGGAATTTGAGTGCCGGCTATAGATGTTTTCCCCTTAAGCCATTCCATGATTTTCCTCCCAGTTAGACCACCCTGCTCGGTGGTGGCGAATGCCCGAGAGCCGGGCGTTAATCCTCATAATTATATCCTTCATCTTCTTTGGACTTCCGAAAATCCCGAATGCTGTGGTCGTATATCCAACAAAAGCCCGTATTTCTAATGATACCGCTATCATCAGAATATTCGATTTCTCCTACTACAAACAATTGATGCCGATTTTCCCAAATTGCCGCCCTTGCCTCATCGTCGATGGCTACTACAAGAAGAAATGGCCTGGATGGCCCCATAGGGAGCAAAGGGTTGTCTGGTCTGATAACACTGCTGCCCCTTGGGTCCGGCGGCTGATCTCCGCGCCAAGCGCCATTATCTTTTCGTGCCATGCCGTATCCGATCAGATGAATAATGGCATCGGATTCTCCCGCATTGGAGAGATGGATCATAAGAGAGCCGAAGTCGTCGCGGCCACCTTGAAGATTGATTCGTCTGATACGTATCTTCGGCCGATAAGCGAATTTGATCGATTTGCGTGTCCATTCCGCTTGTTTGTTGACAGCGATCCAGAAGGTAAAAGTGAAGGCCGCAATAGCGAACGCCCCGAGAGCCGCGAAAAATCCGGCGTGACGGTCAATGAGGTGCAGAGAACAGAACGTTTGACGTTTGACGAGATCGGCAGCGATGACGCCGGCATTTTTGGAAGTTTTGCTGCTTTGCTCGCTGGGACTTTTACTTATGCAGGATTGAAAAGAGGGTGCGATTTCATTTTCGGCCCAGGCGAAAATGATTAGAATGACAAAAAACGTTGCAAGAAAGATTAGGATATTTCGTAGCATCCGCTTATCGCCGGGTGAAAATGTTCGCGTTCATGCGATCATTGTAGCGGAATTAGAACTCCGCAACATACAGTAATTTTGGACCTGCAGGTCGAGTTGATCCGCAGTCTTCGTCGCCACAAACTTCACGGTTGGACGCTGTACCGCCTCGGCGATCGCCTCCGCGTCGCGGCCGGACGACACGCGGTCTCTATGGCTTAATTTTCTGGATTTTAGGTCGCTCGCTAGCTTAGGGTGGCCGCCGGTCGCAAGCAGATGCGAGGCATGGGCGTGTCGCAGGTCCTGGAAGCGAATGCGCGGCAACCCATTGCTGCGGGCAAGAAAGCGAACCCCTTCCTGTCGAGGCTATGCGGGCGCAACGGTGAGGCGTCGGCCTGTGTGACCACGAAGTCGTCCTTCGAGAGGCGCTTATCCCAGGCTGCATTGGCCAGGTCGCGGCCAAATGGCGCGGCGTATGTAGCCTGACGTTGCCCCCAAAAGCCCGCCAAGCGCACGGCATGCTTGAAGGCGGTCTTCACCGACTTGACTGGTGCGCGCTGCTATTCCACGAAATGCGCGAAGTTACGACGGCGCGAGATTTCATGGGACGAACCAATGTTGCGCATGATGAAGGTGAATGAATGAGCACTGTTGGCATCGACATCGGAGGTACCTTTACCGACCTTGTGGCCTACCGTGACCATTCCATCGTTACGTCGAAGACGTTGACCGTTCCGTCCGAACCGACCGAGGGGATTGCCGACGCACTTTCACTTGTGAATTGCGATCTTACTGCCGTAGATGAACTCATTCACGGCTCGACCATTGCAATCAACACAGTGAACTTCGTATCGATTGTGTTCCGGGTGATCCAGAGCGTCCCCTGACGAAAGCTGAGGTTGAAAGGAAATTCAATCATTTTGCCGCGCCCCTTGGCAGCGATATAACGGCAAAGCTCTTACAGTCGAGTTTGAATACGCTTCATTCGAACAACTCGTTATTCTCTCTGATGGAGGACCTAGAAGACGTCATGTTGCGCGCCGCTCACTGACGAAGGAAAGAAATGGCGTGACCGCGGACCGTGCGACTGACATGCAGTTTTTGTTTCAGATCTTGTCCTCGAGGCACGGCGAGACAGCGGAAATTCTTAGAGGCACCCCACGGGTCAAAATGAGCCGAAAACGGTACGACATCAGCCCTAACGGAATTAACGAAGTGACTGATAAAACTGACAAATCACAGCAGAGTCGGTCCCGCCGATTTTCAGTCGCGCCTATGATGGAATGGACTGACCGGCACTGCCGGTTCTTCCATCGGCTGCTGACACACCGCGCGCTGCTTTATACCGAAATGCTCACCACCGGCGCGGTGCTGCATGGCGACTGCGCGCGGCTTCTGCGCTTCGATGCAACCGAGCATCCGCTGGCGTTGCAGCTTGGCGGGTCCGATCCGCGTGCGCTTGCTGCCTGCGCGAAGATCGGCGCCGATCTGGGCTTCGACGAAATCAATCTCAATGCCGGCTGCCCGTCCGACCGCGTGCAGGATGGCCGCTTCGGCGCCTGCCTGATGGCGGAGCCGGCGCTGGTCGGCGAGTGCGTTGCCGCGATGAAGGCTGCAGTCGCGATCCCGATCACGGTCAAATGCCGGATCGGCATCGACGAGCAGGATCCGGAACAAGCGCTCGAAATTTTCGCCCAGGCCACCGTGCGCGCGGGCGCCGATGCGCTCATTGTGCATGCACGCAAAGCCTGGCTCAAAGGTCTCTCGCCGAAAGAAAACCGCGAGGTTCCGCCGCTCGATTATGAGCGCGTGTATCGGCTCAAAGGCGCGCATCCGCGGCTGCTTGTGATTCTCAATGGCGGCGTCGGCAGCGTCGAAGCCGCCCTTGCGCACCTTGACCACGTCGACGGCGTGATGATGGGCCGCGCTGCCTATCAGGAGCCGTGGCGGCTCATCGGCGTCGATCCGCTTGTCTTTGGTGACGACGCGCGCTTTGCGTCGCCAAGGGAGGCCGCGATGGCGCTCATGCCCTATATCGAACGCGAGTTGGCGCAGGGCACCCGCCTGCACGCCATCACGCGGCATTTGCATGGCCTGTTCCGCGCGGTGCCCGGGGCGCGCGCATTCCGGCGTACGCTCGCTAATGCTTCGACCTCACCGCAAGCCGGCGCCGAACTTCTCGTCGATGCACTCGCTCTGGTCGCAGACGCGGGCAACTCGGGCGGCACGCTGGACAGCGACCGCGAATTGGCGCACATCGCGGCATAGCGCTTGCCCGGGAAGTATCTCACAGAATGATTTTCGGCGTTCCGTTGAGCGAGATTGCGTGGCTCGCGGTGGCGATCGTCGTCGCCGGCGTCATCACCGGGATTCTCGCCGGCATGTTCGGCATCGGCGGCGGCGCCGTGATCGTGCCGGTGCTCTACGAAGTCTTTCAACTTCTCGCCGTGCCGGAGGCGGTGCTCATGCAGCTTTGTGTCGGCACATCCATTGCTATCATCCTGCCGACGACTGTGCGGTCTTTTCTGGCGCATCGGCAGAAAGGTTTGGTGATCCCGCGGGTGATCCGGCTGTGGGCGCTGCCGGCCGTCATCGGCGTGACTTGTGGCGCAGTCATTGCGGCCTTTGCGCCGCCCGCCGTGTTCAAGATCGCATTCATCGCGATTGCCGGTTTTATCGCCATAAAGTTTTTGTTCGTCGGCGACCGCTGGAACCTCGGCAGCGATTTGCCCGGGCCTGTTCCGATGACGGCTTACGGCTTCGGTATCGGGCTGGCGGGTTCGCTGATGGGCGTGAGCGGGGGTTCGCTATCGAACATGGTGCTCACGCTGTATGGCAAGCCGATCCACAATGCGGTCGCGACTTCCGCCGGGCTCGGCGTGCCGATCACGATCGTGGGTACGCTCGGCTACATATTGGCCGGCCTGCCGCACCATGAGCTGGTGCCACCGCTCTCGCTCGGCTTCGTGTCGCTGATCGGCGTGGCGGTCATGGCGCCGGTGTCGAGCATCACCGCGCCCTACGGCGCCAGGTTCGCCCATCGCTTGTCGCGGCGCACGATGGAGATCGCGTTCTCAAGCTTTCTGCTGCTGGTGTCGGCGCGGTTTTTGGTCAGTATGTTTTGAGATCGTCACTTCGGGATCGCGCTTCGCACGCCGCGCAAGGACGGCGAAGCTTCACGGATACCCTTTGAGCACCAAGCGGTCGCCGTTGACTTGCCAACTTTGCAGCCGGTTGAGAAAGCTCATGCCGAGCAGGCTGGTCTTGAGCTGACCGGGCTGCACCACCAGCGCTTCCACGGACTTCTCTTCGAGCGTGCCGATGGCAAGGCGGTCAAGCGTCACCGACGCGGCGCGGGTGCGGCCGTTGGCGGTGTCGATGCTCACCGAATAGTTGAGGAGATCGAGCGGCAGGCCGGCCGTCTTGGCGTCGTCCGGGGTGAGCACGACCGAACTGGCGCCGGTATCGAGCACCATGTGAACGCGTGCGCCGTTGATCTCGGCGGCGATGGCAAAGTCGCCGGCGCTGGTGCGCGCCACCTCGACGGTGCGTCCGTGCGAGATGACGTGGCCGGGAATGAGCTCGGCCTCGACGCGATCGGCGACTGCGGTCAATTCGTAACGGTAGGAATAACCGATGACGAGGAGGAGCCCGACCACGACCCAAAGCAGCGCCGCGGTCACGGCTTGAGTAAAACGCTCGCGGAACAGCGTCATCACCGCCGCGGTGAGAAATACCAGAAGCGCGATCTTGTAGGCGAGCGAGCCGAATTGATCGGCGGACAGCGGGCCGACCGTTCCTTGACCGTTCTGCGCGATGAGGATGAGGATCGCGATCAAGATCCCGACCAGTAGAAACCACAGCAAGCGCCGGCGCACGTCGGTCATCCCTGAAATTGGCGAGGCACCATAGTCGCGGAGCCGGCAAAGGCAAGGCGCGATCGGCGAGGTATTCTATCCGCCCGCGCCAAACAGGGCGCGCTTGGCGCGGTTGGTCGAACTCGTCTGCCGATGACGAGGAGGAACACATTTCGGCTTGCGGCTGGATCGGCGGTGCGATCCCGGAAATCGGCGCCAGCGCCGACATCACCCGCTCTTGCGGGAAGGTGACGATCACCTCGGTGCCGATGCGGAGCTTCGACTTCAGGGTGAAGGTGCCGCCATGCAGGTCGATGAGATTCTTTGCGATCGGCAGACCGAGCCCGGCGCCCTGTTCGGCCGATTTAATCGAATTCGAGCCCTGACCGAACGAGGCGAGTACAATCGGGATTTCCTCTTCCGGAATACCGGACCCAGTATCCTTCACGCTCATGTACTGGCCGCCCGAAGCGGTCCAGCCGACCTTGAGCCAGATTTCACCCGCCTGCGGCGTGAACTTGATCGCGTTCGACAGCAAATTCAGACAGATTTGCCGCACCGCGCGCTCGTCGGCCCATAGCCGCGGCAGGTCGGGCTCGAACATTTCGTGGATCGTGATGCCGCGATTGGTAGCGCGCAATTTCAACAGATGATGGCAATCCTCGACCACGCGATTGAGCGATACCGCCTCCTCATTCAATTCGTAGCGGCCGGCCTCGATGCGCGACAGATCGAGAATTTCGTTGATGAGATTGAGCAGGTGCACGCCGGAATTATGGATGTCGGCGGCATAGTCCTTGTACACCGGCACGCCGTGCGGCCCGAATATTTCGTCTTTCATGACCTCGGAAAAGCCGAGAATGGCATTGAGCGGGGTGCGTAGCTCATGACTCATCTGCGCGAGAAAGCGCGATTTCGCGATATTGGCGGTTTCGGCGCGGCGTCGCGCTTCGTCGGAAACCGACTTCGATTGTTCGAGCTCGCCGATCAACGCGTCCTTTTCGGCACGCGCCTCGAGCGTCGCCAGCGTGGTGGAGTAAAGCCGGTAGGCGAGAAGGGAAAAGTAGCCTTCCGCGGTCAACGCCATGAGGGCGAGAATGTAATCGTGCAGCGTGCCCTTGACGGCGAAATCGAGTGCCAGCGCGATGGCGACAGGCAGCGTCAGCGCGAATACCGCGATCGGCAGGCTCGACGCCAGCATGCTCGATATCGCCACCACCAGAAGCATGACGAACAGCATGAAGGTGGCCGCCTGGTCATCCATGCCGATCGGGTTGATCAGAATGAAGGTCCACGCCATGCCGAAAAAAAGATCGAGCATGATGAAGCGCATGCGCCAAGTGCGCAGCGACGTGGTCCCGGGCGCTTCGTTGAGGAATTGACGGCACGCGCGAATGACGACGAGATGGATAAGGAGCGCGCCGGCGGTCCACACGCTGCAGACGAACGCCCCGGTCCACAGCCCGGAGAGCGCACCGATGGTGACGATCAGCAGGAGAATGACGGGTGATGCGGAAATGCGGTTCTGCGCGAATTGGCGCAGCAATTCGAAATCGAAGACCGGCCGCGTGCCGCTGGTCGAGGTCAGCCGGTCGCGGGCCTCACGCACATGCCGGGATGCAAGCCGCCGCTTCGTCGACGGAGCCGCGGCCGGCGAAGCAGGCTTGTGCGTTTCGCTGACGGGACTGGGCATTACATTCCGAGGCTGAGCGCTATTTTCGCCAAAATTGGCCCAAATTCCTTAAGACGAGGCTTAAGCGCGGGCGCAAACAGGCTGTCGGAAAGTATTTGTTTACGCCTGGGCCGCACGCCGGTTTGGCGGCACTGGCGCGTCGGACCGCCGCCGACTGGCGGAGCCATGCCGGGCGCGATAAGTTCATGCGTGGCAAAGGGATAGAGAGGAATTCGCGATGAAGCTGTATGATGGCGGCCGGGCGCCAAATCCGCGCCGGGTGCGCATTTTTCTGGCCGAGAAGGGGATCGAGGTACCGACCGAGCAAGTCGATCTCGGGGCATTGCAGCAGCGCTCGGAAGCCTTTACGGCGATCAATCCGATGCAGCGGGTGCCGGCGCTCGTGCTCGACGACGGCACCGTGATCGCGGAATCGATCGCCATCTGCCGCTATTTTGAAGCGCTCAACCCGGAGCCACCGCTGTTTGGCCGCGGCGCGCTAGAGACTGCGCTGGTCGAAATGTGGAACAGGCGCGCGGAGCTTCACCTTCTCTTCCCCGTCGCCAGCGTATTCCAGCATCTGCATCCGGCTATGAAGCAGATGGTTCAGCCGCAAGTGCCGGATTGGGGCGAGGCAAACAAGCCGCGCGTCATGACGTTTTTGCAATTCCTCGATGGCGAACTAAAAAACCGACAATATGTGGCTGGCGCGAACTATACTGTGGCCGACATCACCGCGCTGGTGGCGGTCGATTTCATGCGCGTGGCGAAGCTCGCCGTGCCGACGACACTGACGAACCTTAAGCGCTGGCACGAGGCAGTTTCGGCGCGTCCAAGCGCCGGTGCATGATCCGGCGATCGCGAATCGCTCGATAACGCATTATTTCTGCGTCGCCAGCCGAAACGTGGCGTAACCGCCGGCCGAGCGTGCAATGTTGGGTTGGGTGGCAAGAAAAAAGACGCCAATAACGCCGATCGCGACATAGACCGTCGCAAAGGTCCAAAATCCGACCGCAGCAGGACCGCTCATTGCATCGTCCCTTTCATCGTCTTTGCCGCGATTTGGCGTCGGATTTCGTAACGTCCGACGTGCGCGACGGTTCCAGAAAGCATCGCTTCGTCAAATCAAAGTCCTATTTTCGCAGCCCCCGGAGCTTTCGGGAACCAATGCGCGGCGGGCGGATTAGTCGCCTGGGAGCAATGGGGCGGTCACTTCCTTGGAGGAATTATGGATAAGAGAATAGCTGGGTTACTGGGAGCCGCAGCTGCCTTGACGGCAGTTTCGACCGCCCAGGCGACGACGCCACAATCGACTGAGCTTGCGCCGGCGACAAGCTACCGGGATCTGCTTGATCCTGTTGCCAATGCCCTGCCGTTGTTGAAGGCCGAGGACGCTCGCACCGCCCAGCAGTCAGCCACCGAGGTCGCGCAGATCTCGGTTCAGCTCGGGCACCATCATCACCACCATCATCATCACCATCATGGGCCTGTCATTCGTTTGGGTCCCGGGCATCATCACCATCATCCCCATCATCACCACCATCACCATCATCATTAATGCCACAGCGAGCGGGCGTCCGTTTTGGACGCCCGCTCGCTGTTTCTAACGGCCCTCTTTATCTTTCTCTTTCCCGCGCTTTGGCCGCGCGAAGAAGATGGCGATAGGTGCCATCGAACACCGTGTCGGTGCTCGAGGTCCATGTGGAATCGGCAGCAAGCGTAGGGCGGCTGCCGTGAATTCGCCGGCCGCGCAGCTCGCGCTCGGCGGCTTCTTCCTCGTCCATGGCGACCAGCGCGAAATCGGATGTCACCGGCAAAACTAATATCTGCAGCATCGGCTCGCCGGGGCGGAAAATGTGCGTGCGCCCTTCGGCAGGCGACTTGAAAATCACAAACGAAATCATCGGCCACCATTCGGTCCGCAGCAGCGCCGGCACGGCAATGGGAACGGTATCGGTCGCATCGGTGTAAAACCGCGGGTGCGGCTCGGTGCGCACCGCCCAATCCTTTCCGACTTTCAGATCGAGCAGAAACTGGTGGCTGTAATAGTCCCGGCCGAAGCTGCGGAACGGCGGCCACATCAGGTCGCTGTCGTCCGGCCGCGGCCCAAAATCGCCGTCGAAAACCAGCTTGCCGTCCTGCTTGCTGACATGAAGCTCGTTGCGATAGGGATAGAAAATCTCAAATCCGTATTGCGCGCCTTCCGTGAACGGCGCGCAATGCCAGGCCTGTTCGTGCGACCCGTCTTTGCGCGGCTCGGGCTTGCCGCCCCAACCGGGCATTTCGAGCTTGGTGCGTCGCGGCTTGAGGTCGGGGTTCACCAGCCTGAATTTGACTTCCTGCATCGTGCTGATCCGGTGTAATTGCCGGGCCGCGTGCCGCCATGAAATATCCCTCGGCCCCAGAGGAGAGACGAATAGTAGCGGATAGAAACCAAGCATAGAAATCCGCCGCAAGCGCAAGAGTTCCATCCGCTGAGCTGCCCTTGCCGGTAACTGCGCCGATTGGTCACCCTGTTTATACGGCGTTGAAAGCTGCTATCACTGGCGCAAAGACGTTGGGCCGGCTGGCAGCTCCGACGTTGAACTGAATTTAGGGAGGTTCACGTGTTGTCACGCCGCGCATTCACCGGTGCCATAATCGGCACGGCTTTCGTATCGGCAAGGGCTGCGGGCGCCGCGGATTCCTACCCATCGCGAGCGATCCGGGTGATCAGCCCGTTCCCCGCCGGCAGCGCTTCCGACACCGTGGGCCGCGTCGCGCTCGACAAAGTTTCGCAAATCCTCGGCCAGGCGATGGTGATCGAGGCCAAACCCGGGGCAGGCGGCATCGTCGGCTTTGCCAACGTCGCCAAAGCGGACCCGGACGGCTACACCCTGGTCACCAGCTCGACCTCGATGGGGACCGGCTTGGTGTTGCACCGGCACCTGCCTTACGACCCGGACAAGGACTTCGTTTCGGTCGCCATGTTCGGGGTGCAACCCAATGTGCTGGTCGCTTCGACACAAAGCGGCTTCAAGACGGTCGCAGATCTCGTTGCCGCGGCGAAGGCAAAACCCGGCGTTCTGACCTTTGCCTCCGCGGGCGTTGGCTCCTCGTCGCACATGGCCGGTGAAAAGCTCCGTCTCGCCGCCAAGATCAACGTCCGGCACGTGCCGTTCAAGGAGAACGGTCTGACCGAGGTGATGGCGGGACGGATCGACTTTTATTTCATCCCGCTGGCAGCGGCCGCCTCGGCGCTGCAAAGCGGCAAGCTCAACGTGCTCGCGGTGAGTTCGCCGAAGCGTGCCGCGCTGTTGCCCGACGTGCCCTCCATTGCCGAAGCCGGCTATCCGGATGCCGAATTCATTTTCTGGGTCGGATTGTCGGCGCCGGCGAATACCCCGCGCGACATCGTCGACAAATTGCATGATGCGACGGAAAAAGCGCTGCTCGATCCGGATACCGCGGCGAAATTGGGCAAGCTCGGCGTGGAGCCGGAACAGATGGGCGTGGATCAATTCGGCAAGTTCGTTAAAGACGATATTGCCGCGACGGTGCACCTTGCCAAGGACGCCAATATCCAGCAGGTGGATTGATGCCTCCCGCGTCGGCACGAGGCGGGATAAAGGGATTTTACCGGTTCAACAGCGCGATCAGGCTGGACGTGTCCCAGCGCTTGCCGCCCATTGCCTGCACTTGCGAATAGAACTGATCGACCAGCGCGGAGACCGGCAGGTGGGCGCCGTTCCGTCGCGCCTCCGACAGGCAGATGCCGAGATCCTTGCGCATCCAGTCCACCGCGAAGCCGAAATCGAATTTGCCGGCGACCATGGTCTTGTAGCGGTTCTCCATCTGCCAGGACTGCGCCGCGCCCTTGGAGATGGTTGCAATCAGTTTTTCGATATCAAGTCCGGCCTTCATGGCGAAGTGCAGGCCTTCGGCGAGCCCCTGCACCAGTCCCGCGATGCAGATCTGGTTGACCATTTTGGCGAGTTGCCCTGAACCCGGCCCGCCCAAAAGATTGCAAGCGCGGGCATAGGCGGCGATGACCTTTTCGGCTTTGGCAAACGGCGCCTCGTCGCCGCCGCACATCACGGTGAGCACGCCGTTTTCGGCGCCGGCCTGGCCGCCCGATACGGGGGCGTCGACGAAGTCGAAGCCGCGCTTACTTGCCTCGGCATGAAGCTCGCGGGCGATTTCGGCCGAGGCCGTGGTGTGGTCGACGACAGTTGCGCCTTTGCGCACGCCCGCGAATACGCCGTCCTTGGCCAGCATCACCTCACGCAAATCGTTGTCGTTGCCGACGCAGGACATAATGAAATCCTGACCGTCGGCTGCCAGTTTCGGCGTGGCGGAGCTCTTGCCGCCATACTGGCCGACCCATTTTTCGGCCTTGGCGGCGGTGCGGTTGTACACCATGACCTCGTGGCCGCCTTTGTTCTTGAGATGCCCCGCCATCGGGTAGCCCATCACGCCGAGGCCTACGAACGCGACCTTCGCCATTGTCTCCTCCATGGATTTACGATGGTCATGGCCCGGCCGGCGTCGGGCCGTCAACCGCCATCCGGCCCGCAACGGCGGTTCGGCAATAAGGTCGCGACGGCGTTGACCGGCCCGGCAAGGGGCCTATGTAGATCGCATGGCCAGTTTGAAAGACGACGTTCTCGCCGCGCTCGGCACGGTTTCAAGCCCGGACGGCACGGCGCTGCCGGCGACCGGCAAATTGTCCGACATCGTCGCCGGCGACGGCAAGGTGTTTTTGTCGATTACGGTCGATGCCGGTGCGGTTAAAGTTTGGGAGGCGGTGCGCGAACGTGCCGAGAGCGCGATTCGCGCCGTGCCGGGCGTCAAATCGGTCATGGTGGCGCTGACGGCGGAGCGCGCCGCCGGCACGGGTGGCAGCCATGCGGCGCCGGGCGCCGCGCAGGCGCGCGGGTCCGCTCCGGGAACGACGCCAAGAGCCGCACCAAGAACGGCGGCCGGCGCGCCGTCGGCGCCATCGCCGGCTGGCATTCCCGGCGTGGAAGCCATTATTGCGGTGGCGTCCGGCAAAGGCGGCGTCGGTAAATCGACCACCGCGATCAATCTCGCGTTGGGCTTGCGCGATCTCGGCCTGAAGGTCGGCATCCTCGATGCCGATATTTACGGGCCCTCGATGCCGAAGCTGCTTGCCATCCGCGAGCGGCCGCAGACGATCGGCGGCACGCGGCTCAAACCGATCGAGCGCTACGGCATGCGAGTAATGTCAATCGGCTTCCTCATCGAGGAAGAGACGCCAATGATCTGGCGCGGTCCGATGGTCATGTCGGCGCTCACCCAAATGCTGCGCGAAGTGGAGTGGGGCGCGCTCGACGTGATGGTGGTCGACATGCCGCCGGGCACCGGCGATGCACAGCTGACCATGGCGCAGCAGGTGCCGCTCCGCGGCGCGGTCATCGTCTCGACGCCGCAGGATCTCGCGCTGATCGACGCGCGGCGCGGCATTGCCATGTTCCGCCGCGTCAACGTGCCGGTGCTCGGCATCGTCGAAAACATGTCGACCTTCATCTGCCCGCATTGCGGCACGCGCTCGGATATTTTCGGCCACGGCGGTGCGCGGCACGAGGCCGAACGGCTCGGCGTGCCGTTTTTGGGCGAAGTGCCGCTCGATATCGTTATTCGGGAAAAATCCGATGCCGGCTTGCCGGTGGTCGCGACCGCGCCGGACTCGCCGAACGCGCAAATCTATCGCGACATCGCCGCGCGCGTGCGCGACGGCATGGCCGGCCCAAGCCGCCCGGCGCCGAAAATCGTCATCGAAGCGTAAGTCGCGCCCGACATTCGGGCTACGCCGCTATTTCAGGGCGCTCGAAACGCTCGAGAACGTCGTATTGAGCTGCGTGCCGAGACCTTCGACCACCGCGATGATAGCCACGGAAATGCCGGCCGCAATCAGTCCATATTCAATAGCGGTTGCACCGCAATCGTCGACGAGAAAACGCTTGAGTACTCGCATGACTATTACACCTATTCTGGGATCGCCCCCGCCGCAAGTTACGCAACTGAGACTTGTAAAAGCATTAATCGGCCGGCGGTTTTAGCGTGCGCAAACAGGCTTTGGTATTTTGGTGAACGTCTGGTGACGCAGGGGACCTCCCACTCATCCCGCCAGCGCAATTCGCCATGCTGATTGTCTCATTTAAGCGCCGCGGTATCGTGAATTTTGAGTTCATAGCCCCGATCGCCCTGTGAGCGATTAACGGTGGCCCGCCAGTTCGGCCGGCTCGTCGGCTTCGGTGAATGAAACGCCGCATTGGCGGCAGCTGTAGACCCGCAATTCCGGCAGGCCGCCAATTCCCGGAATTGTCCGGCTAAGTTGCATTGGCTTGCCGCAGCTTAGGCATATCGGGGTGGCGCTTTCGGGATTGGTCTTTGTATAAGTCATGGCGGCATCCTGACGGATGCGCGATGGCGGGGCATTGATTTGGCTCAATCTGAGTGGTTCGTATGGGCGGGACCGGTGTGCAAAAACGGAATCGAAAACACTGTCCGGTCCGGGGCATTTTTCACCACCATGGTGAGATCGTCAGCGTCGTAGCCGCCGGCCTCTTTGAGTTCGCGGATGATTCGCTCGGCATAGTCGCGGGCAGCTTGGTCGTTCGGCAACGCCGTGCCGTGGGGATCATCGTGCTCCCGGCTGTCCCATTGCAGAATGAAATAATAGCGCGGCATCTTTGCGCCCGTAAAATTAACCGGCGAAATTAACAGCGGCATCCTCGGTGCCGCATTGATTTAGAACAAATCCTGCGTGCAAGAGCCGACTATTCGCGTGCTGCGCGGGTGCTCTGTCCTACGTAGATTTCCGGAGTTGATGACCCGGGCAAGGCCATCGATGACGATCTTATGGCAACTTTCCTCTATCGATGCCCTGTGACCGGCTATCGCGTGCAGGGCTTTGTCGCGAGCGAACCGAACCAGAATGAGGACGATGTGTTTTGGCCCGTGACATGTGCGGTCTGCGCGCAAGTTCATTTGGTCAATCCGAAAACCGGACAGACGTTAGGGACCAAGGACTAGGCCGGCGGAGAAACGGTGGACGCTTTCTTAACTGTGCAGCTGCTTGCAGAAGCCAGCGAAGCATGGTCCTGCCACGCCAGACGTGCACCAGTTGTTAATATAGGCGATGCAGCCTGTTGCCCGTGGAACTGGGGCCAATGATGCAGATGACCGCCGAGGCTGCGTCGGCTATGACCGCGCCATGCCCAAAATGCGCCACGACCATGATTCTCGCGGCTATCACGCCGCATCCGATTGCCGCTCAGATGCAAAGACACACATTCCTGTGCACCACATGCAATCAGACCAAGACCTATATGCTGCCGGCCAAATAGGCTGTTTCAGTCGGGGCCAGGTTTTTGTCGCCGTCTGAGTCGGCATCAAGGCTCCTTCAGGCAATGGTGGAGCCAGCGGTAAGCGCTATTTTGATGCAACCTAGTGGTCCGATTCTAACATTCGCATCCCAGTTGGGCAGGCTCTTATGCGAATGTTAGAATCAAAGAACCACTAGCAAATATCAGTTCTAGTGGAGCTTTTGGATTTGACATTCGCTTCACGAGTTCGCGGCGGGTGGGGAGCGAATGTCAAATCCGCTCCACTAGAGTCAACGGACGATATTTTTTCAAAACGGACCACCGTCAAATTCAAAAGCGGCCACCGGGACTTAGCTGGGATTGACAGGGGCCAGTACCCAGCCGATCCACGGAACATATTGCGAACGAAGAACAGATCGTGTACATTGGAAAATATCGCCATTGCTGGCGAGCCAATGGGGGAGGGCGCGGCGCTTCCGTGCCCCTCGAATCCCGGCCATAAGGAGCACGGAAATGAGTGCAGCGCTTCGTCTCGTCGAAGGACCGTCCATGGACAAATCGAAAGCCCTTGATGCCGCGCTGTCGCAGATCGAGCGCAGCTTCGGCAAGGGCTCGATCATGCGGCTCGGTAAGAACGACAAGTCGATGGATATCGACACCGTCTCTACGGGCTCGCTCGGCCTCGACATCGCACTCGGCATCGGCGGCCTGCCGCGCGGCCGAGTGGTCGAAATCTACGGCCCGGAATTCTTCGGGCAAAACCACGCTGGCTTTGCATTGCCTCGCCGAGGCGCAGAAGAAGGGCGGCATCTGCGCCTTCATCGATGCCGAACATGCGCTCGACCCGATCTATGCGCGAAAGCTCGGCGTCCTGGTCGACGATCTATTGATCTCGCAGCCCGACGCCGGCGAACAGGCGCTGGAAATTGCCGACACGCTGGTGCGCTCCGGCGCGGTCGACGTTCTGGTCATCGATTCGGTCGCGGCTTTGGTGCCTCGCGCCGAACTCGAAGGCGAGATGGGCGACAGTCAGCCCGGCTTGCAGGCGCGGCTGATGAGTCAGGCGCTGCGCAAGCTCACCGCTTCCATCAACCGCTCCAACACGATGGTGATCTTCATCAACCAGATCCGCATGAAGATCGGCGTCATGTACGGCTCGCCGGAAACCACCACGGGCGGCCACGCGCTCAAATTCTACGCCTCGGTCCGGCTCGATATTCGTCGCATCGGCGCGATCAAGGAGCGTGACGAGGTGGTCGGCAACCAGACCCGGGTCAAAGTGGTGAAGAACAAGCTCGCGCCGCCGTTCAAGCAGGTCGAGTTCGACATCATGTACGGCGAAGGCGTCTCCAAGAACGGCGAACTGATCGATCTCGGAGTCAAGGCCGGCGTCGTGGAAAAGTCCGGCGCCTGGTTTTCCTATGACAGCCAGCGCATCGGCCAGGGCCGCGAAAACGCCAAGGCATTCCTCAAGGCCAATCCCGATATCGCCGGCAAGATCGAGGCTGCGATCCGACAGAATTCCGGCCTGATCGCCGAAAAGATTCTCGCTGGTGAACAGGGCGAAGCCGCGCCGGACGACGACGCCGCAGAGGGATGAGCTTTCAAGAAGTCAGTAGTGTAGCCGGCGTGTTCCCTCTCCCCTCGTGGGAGAGGGTGGCGCGCGTCTGAGACAAGCGCAAAAAACCTCTCCCTGGACGCGGGGGAGGTCGGATTGCGGAACAATCCGGATCAGCGGATCGAAACTACGACCCACGACGTTCGGCGGTCCAAAAGCCGGAGCAGGAGCCGCCGGTCCAAGAGCCGCCGCCCATAGTGCCGGCGAGCCGTCCGAAGCCGGTGGCGCTCTTGCCGCCGGCGCTCACGGTCACCGTGATCGCGCCGGTATCGGCAACGCGCCCGCTGATGTTGAACGCGGAGTCGCCTGCATTGGCCAGCGCGCCCTTTGAAATGCGGATCGGATAGCGATAGCCGCGGTCGCAATCGCCCTTCTGGGTGACGATCGAAACGCTCCACAGCCCGTCATAGCGCGGCATGGCGAAGCCGGTTGTCGAGGTCAATGTAACTGCTGCCGCGATGAGTGCGCAGAGCGCAATCCGGTCGAGCCGGTTGGTGAAATCGATCATGGCTGCCGTCCCTGATATTTGGCGGGGTGGAATTCCCGCGCATTGGGTTAATTCGGAAGAGGCGCGGATGCCGAAGTCCGCTCTCACCGGTTAGTCGCCTCGAATTGCAAAGGGTTCTAAGCAACAAAAGTTCAAATCGAGTTGATATCCGTCACTAAATTGACGAAAAGCGGCCACCTTTCGCGTCAAGTCAGCTAAAATGCCTAGTTCTGCAAAGAGCTTAACGCCCGGACCTTGGTTTATTCGGCAGTTTCGGTCCCGGCAACGGCCGCCACCGGTAGCCCGCTACGGCGGGCGACGCGACTTCAGCCACCTCGCCCTAACGTCAATGAGCGCCGCGCGGCGAATGACGGACGGTTTGTCGTTAACCATGAGAAAATTATGGCCGAATGCCGCAGTGACTTTGGGGGCACTACAATATCCTGCCGCAATTAAATGCTTGAAGACCGGCAATTCCGCGGCGGGAAGGCTTCCACCATCTTCAGCTTCCCCCTGCGGAGGCGCCCCCGGCGACTTCCCCGCCGGGGGCATTTATTTTGGCGAATGGAGCATGGCGAACAGAGCGGCTCGAACCCTCTGGCAACCCGCCAGTCGTTATTCACGCACCACGTTACTTACGCACCACGTCATTTACGCACCACGTCGGCGTATTTGGGCGGCTCTTTGAGGAAGCCGCGCTCCACCATCCAGTCGACCTTTTCCTTAAATTCGTCGGGCTGGTAACTTTCGACGCCGACGAGTTCGGGCATCAGCCCGTGCTTGCGCTGCTCCGGAGCAAGATCGCGCAATACCTCGTCGCGTGAACGGCTCTCGTTCTCGCGCAGCCACTCGATGGCGCGGTTGAGCGCGCGACGCAGTTTCGCCGCGGTCTCGTCGTCAACGTCGTTGCCGGCGACGATGCCGCCGCGCCAGCGCAGATCGGCAATCTTGCGCGCGCCGGCAGCGAGCGCCCGGCTGACCAGCGGCTCCATCAGCGCTGCCGCCTCGGTCTTGCCGCTGAGCAGCGCGTCGAGCCGGTCATTGGCGTGAACCAGCGTGATATCCTCAAACGCAACCCCGGCAGCTTCGAGCACTTCGATTGCCGCGTAGAACGTACCGGCATGCCACGTCACCGCAATCGGCACTTTGCGCAACTCGCTCAACGACTGGATTTTCGAATCCTTGCGCACCATCAGGACGCCGGTGCGCACCGTGGTGTCGAGTTCGATGATCTTGCCGCCGCCGAGCGCTTGCACGCGCTCGATCGCACCCCATTCGCAGACCGGATAGACTTCGAGCGTGCCCTTCTGCAGCTGCGATTCTTTCCAGCGCTTGGAGAAGTCGGCGACGCGCCCCGCGGCGCCTTTGGGATTGTCCTCGTGATATTCGACATCGAGACCTTCGGCGGCGAAGAAGCCTTGCTCGACGGCGACGCGCCACGGGCGGTCGTGGGCGTTGCTATCGCTCTGCAAACGGATGGTTCGCGTCATGATTGTTCTCCGATAACTGACGGCGGCGAAGAGGCCGGCGCACGCTAGACAAAACCCCGAGTGCATTCAACACGGCCGCACGAATGCGGCCGCAGCCGCGCTTTAATCGCGATCGTCATCTGATGCGCGCGGCTGTTCGGAAGCTTGATCGTCGTAACCGTGACGGCTCGAATAAAACAGCAACGCCATCAGCGCTATTCCGACGAGAAGCGACAACACAACGCCAAACGTCATGGCGACATAGCCGGCCGCCGGCATCGGCGACCCCGCAGTCGCCATCCAGGTGTGCACCGCGAGCCAAATCGCCGCGGCCAGCAGTCCCAACAGCACTGCGACAAGCGCGATGGTTCCGAGCTTGGCCATGCACCTTAGATAGGCGTCAGGGCAGCGATTGTCAGGCCGGGTCTACGGCGTGATGGCGTTCAAGCCATCGCGGCTTTGAGGTTGGCGTCGATCTTGTCGAGGAAGCCCGTGGTAGTGAGCCATTTCTGATCGGGACCGATGAGCAAGGCGAGGTCCTTGGTCATGAGGCCCGACTCGACTGTGCCGACGGTGACTTTCTCCAGGGTGGCGGCGAATTTCGCCAGCTCGGCATTGTTGTCGAGTTTGGCGCGGTGCGCGAGGCCGCGGGTCCAGGCAAAGATCGAAGCGATGGAATTGGTCGAGGTCTCGCGGCCCTTCTGGTGCTCGCGGTAGTGCCGCGTCACCGTGCCGTGGGCGGCCTCGGCTTCGACCACTTTGCCGTCCGGCGTGGTGAGCACCGATGTCATCAGCCCGAGCGAGCCGTAGCCCTGGGCGACCGTATCCGATTGCACGTCGCCGTCGTAGTTCTTGCAGGCCCAGACGTAGCCGCCCGACCATTTCAGCGCCGCTGCGACCATGTCGTCGATCAGCCGGTGCTCGTAAGTGAGCTTTTTCTCGGCGAATTTTTCCTTGAACTCGGTGTCGAACACCTCCTGGAAAATATCCTTAAAACGCCCGTCATAGACTTTGACGATGGTGTTCTTGGTCGAAAGGTAGAGCGGGTAGCCGCGGTTGAGCGCGTAATTCATCGAGGCGCGGGCGAAATCGCGGATTGAATCGTCGAGATTGTACATCGCCATGGCGACGCCGGCGCCGGGAAATTGGAACACTTCGCGTTTGATCTCCTTGCCGTCATCGCCGACGAAGGTGAGGTAAAGCTTTCCCTTGCCCGGCACCCGGAAGTCGGTGGCGCGGTACTGATCGCCGTAGGCATGGCGGCCGATGATGATCGGCTTGGTCCAGCCCGGAACTAGCCGCGGCACATTCTTGCAGATGATCGGCTCGCGGAAGATGACGCCGCCGAGGATGTTGCGGATGGTGCCGTTCGGCGAGCGATACATGTCGTGGAGATTGAATTCCTTCACGCGGGCTTCGTCCGGCGTGATGGTCGCGCATTTGACCGCAACGCCGACTTTCTTGGTCGCTTCGGCGGCGTCGATCGTGATCTGATCGCGCGTCTCGTCGCGCTTTTGCATGCCGAGATCGAAATAGATCAAGTTGATATCGAGATAGGGATAGATCAGCTTGTCCTTGATGTACTTCCAGATGATCCGGGTCATCTCGTCGCCGTCCATCTCGACCACCGGATTGGCCACTTTGATTTTCGCCATTTGAATGAAGACCCTTGCAGCGCGGAGTGGATGGAAGCGGCGGGGACGTTGCGCGTTGTGGAAGGCGGCCCCACCGCGCCGGCGGGCGTCGCTATAGCATCCGCGGGCGCACCGAGAAAGCCGAACGTCGTGCGCATTGCGCAGGCTTTTCCATATCCTGTTATATGCGCGCTTTCACGACGCTTTTCCGCGGAGGACCGATGCCTGGGGCCGGGACCGACAAGACCAAGGAGTGGCATGCGCCGCCGGGGCCGGTCGTCGTCCTGGTCGAGCCGCAGCTCGGCGAGAATATCGGCGCCGTGGCGCGCGCCATGGCGAATTTCGGCTTGGCGCGTCTGCGCTTGGTGCGGCCGCGCCAGCCGTGGCCCAATGAGAAGGCACGCATAATGGCGACCGGCGCCGACCGCATCCTCGACGATGCCGAGCTCTATGACACGCTGGAAGGCGCCATCGCCGACTGCAGCTTCGTCCTTGCCACCACCGCACGCGCGCACGACCAGGCCAAGCGCGTTATCGGCCCGGCGGACGCTGCGGCCGAAACTGCGCCGCGCATTGCGGCCGGCGAGACGGTCGCCATCCTGTTCGGCCGCGAGCGCAACGGGCTCGAAAACGACGAGGTGGCGCTCGCCGACCGCATCGTCACGCTTCCGGTCAATCCGGCTTTCGCCTCGCTCAATCTGGCGCAAGCCGTAGTGATCATGGCCTATGAATGGTTCAAGCTTGTCGGCCACGGCTTGCCGTTCGCCATGCCGGAGAAATCCCGACCGGCGCCGAAACAGCAACTCATGGCCTTCTTCGCCGCACTGGAGCGCGAGCTGGAAAAGGTCGAGTTTTTCCGCCCGCCCGACAAGCGCGAGACGATGCAGATCAATCTGCGCAACATCATTACCCGCATGCAGCCGACGCAGCAGGATATTCAGACGCTGCACGGCGTAATCATGGCGATTGCCGAAGGCCGCAAAGGGCCGGCGCGCGGCGGCGTGCTCGACGGCGAGGAGGCCGAAATGCTGCGTGCGCTCCTGGCCGAGCACGGCTCCGGGCGCGTGCCGAAGGAGCGCGGGCCGGTGCGCGGCCTGGCGCGGTTGCTCCGCCGCAATCCGACCGACGCCGAACGGGCGCTGTGGCAGGCGCTGGTGAACGACCGGCGCTTTGCCGGCCGCGGCTTCAAGCGCCAGACGCCGGTCGGCCAGAATATCTGCGATTTCGTCTCGTTTCCGCTCCGCCTCGTCATCGATCTCGTTCCGGCGGACGAAACCGCCGCAGCGGCGAAGTCGCGCGCTGAAAAGCGCCGCTGGCTCACGGCGCATGGCTACCGCGTGGTCGAAATATTTGCCTCCGACGTCGGGTCTGACATCGGGGCGTCGCTTGAACGACTTCATGAGGCGGTCGAGGATTGACCTCGGAATTTAGCGGACGGCTGGGACGGCGCTGCGTTGCCGGCGCGGAACTCACCGGAGCTGCGCTCCAGCTTGCTGAAAATTGCTTCATCCGGTACTTCGCCTCAGAGAGCGGCGATACCTTGGATGACCAAAGCCACACTGACCATAGTGCAGGCGCTAGACCACGCGTTTTCGGCACTCAAAGCAGGAAAGCTCATTGAGGCCGAGCGGCTGTGTCGGCAGATCGCAGCCGCAAAGCCTGATTTCTTCGATGCCGTTCATCTCCTTGCTTACGTCCAATCGGAGCTGGGCAAGAAAAAAGCGGCGCTAACAGGCTATGATCGCGCAATCGCACTGCGGCCGGATCATGCCGGAGCGCTCAACAATCGCGGCAACACCCTGCAGGATCTGAAGCGGTTTGACGAGGCGCTGGTAAGCTACGACCGTGCCCTCACGGTGCAGCCGAATTTTGCTGCGGCGCTCTCCAATCGCGGCAATGCCCTGCGCGCGCTAAAGCGGTTCGAGGAGGCGCTGGCAAGCTACGATCGCGCTCTCGCCGTTCGGCCGGATTTTGCTGATGCGCTGTCCAATCGCGGCGCCACCCTTTATGAGCTCAAGCGGTTTGCGGAGGCGCTGGCAACCTACGACCGCGCTCTCGCTGTTCGGCCGGATTTTGCCGAGACACTCTCCAATCGCGGCGCCACCCTTTATGAGCTCAAGCGGTTCGCGGAGGCGCTGGCAAGCTACGACCGCGCCATCGCCGTGCAGCCAGCTTATGCCGAGGCGCATTTCAATCGCGGCAACACCCTGCAGGAGCTGAAGCGGTTTGACGAGGCGTTGGCCAGTTACGGCCGCGCGCTCGCCATACGCCCGGATTACGCCGACGCGCACGCCAATCAAGCGCTTTGCCGGCTTTTGATCGGCGACTTCGATCGCGGCTGGGAAGGGTACGAATGGCGATGGCAAACGGAACCGTTGCAAGGCGCTAAGCCGAGTTTCGCTCAACCGCTGTGGCTCGGGCGCGAAAACATCTCTGGCAAGACCATTCTTCTTCATGCCGAGCAAGGTTATGGAGATGCTATTCAGTTCTGCCGCTACGTACCGATGGTCGCGGCGCGCGGCGCGCGCGTGATTCTGCAGGTTCCCGAGCGCCTTTCTGGGTTGATGAGCACGCTATCGGGCGCGCCGCAGGTCCTTGCGGCGGGCAAAACTCAGGCCGGTTTCGACGTTCATACTCCGCTGCTCAGCTTGCCGCTGGCTTTCGGTAGAAAGTTTGAGACAATACCGTCGGCTACGCCCTATCTGTGCGCATCATCCAAGGCCGCGAGCGATTGGGCAAAGCGAACTCGGGCCAAAACGCCGTCCCAGGATCGGCCTGGCATGGTTCGGCAGTCCGACGCACAAGAATGACCACAACCGGTCGATCAACCTTGGGTCCTTGCTGCCGTTATTCGAGATCGATGCAACGCTTGTGAGTTTGCAAAAGGATACGCGCGGGGAGGGGGAGATAGCGCTGAAAGGTCGAATGGGTCTCCTCGATTTCTGTGATGAACTGGAGGATTTCTCCGACACTGCGGCGCTCATATCGAATCTGGACCTCGTGATTTCGGTGGATACCAGCGTCGCTCACCTCGCTGGTGCGCTGGGAAAGCCGGTCTGGGTGTTGCTGCCCTTTGTGCCCGACTGGCGCTGGTTGCTCGATCGCGACGACAGTCCGCGGTATCCGACGGCCCGTCTGTTTCGGCAGGATGATAGATGCGAGTGGGATAGCGTTATAGCGCGCGTTCACTCTGCGCTGTGTGACTTCGTTCAGCGCCATTCCTAGAGCGCTGCGATGTCCGCGCCTAACCTTTGAGCGTCTTCAGCGCCGCCGCGGCGCCGGCGCGCAGCATCGCGAGATCGCTGGAAACGGCCAGGAACTTTACGCCGCGTTTGGCGAGCGCCGCTGCGCGCTCGGCCGAATGGCAATAGGCGCCGGGAATTTTCTTGGCCTTTTGCGCGCCGGCGATCATACGGTCGAGCTCGTGGTCAACGTCTTTCGATAGCGGGTCGACGCTTTTGCCCTCCGACAGGGCGATTGACAGGTCCGAGGGGCCCAAGAAGAAACCATCGATGCCCGGCGTTGTGATAATCGCCTCGAAATTCTGTAACGCCGTGCGCGTCTCGATCATCGCCAGCGTGACGATGTGATCGTTGGCTTCGCGGAGGTAAACCGCTTGTTCGGCGACGCCGCCGAGCGTCATGGCGCGATGCGGACCCCAGCTTCGTTCGCCGACTGGCGGAAATTTGGCCGCAGCGGCGAAGGCGCGCGCGTCGGCCGGCGTGTTGATCATCGGTGCGATAATGCCTTCGGCGCCGAAATCCAGCGCCCGGCTCACCAGCGCAAAATCGCCGAGCGGCACCCGCACGATCGGCGCGGCGCCGCCCTGGCGCACTGCTGCGACGCCGGCGAGGATGCCGCCAACGTCCCACAGCCCGTGCTGGCTTTCGATCGTGACTGCGCGAAATCCGTCGCGCGCCAGCGTTTCGGCGACGATCGGATAGGGCAGTCCGCACCAGGCGGAGAACACCGTTTCTCCGGAGCGCAGCCGCTGAGCGAGAGTGAAGGCGGGAATGGCCATGATAATCGCTTTATTCTAATCGCTATTTTGTGATCGCTATCGGCGGCCTTAATGGCCGGCTTTGATGTCGGCAACCGCCTTCTCCATCAGCTCGGTCATGGTGCGGGCGATCTGGTGATCGGACTGGGCGACACCCTTGCCGTCGAAATCCTTGCGGATCTTGCGGGCAACGTCGTGCTCGCCTTTATCTTCGAGTTCCACCATGACCACGGACAGCGCGTAACTGTCGGCCTCGGCGCCGGAAAGCCCGAGTTTTTCCGCCGCCCACAGGCCGAGCAGCTTGTTGCGCCGCGCGGTCGCTTTGAATTTCAGTTCTTCATCGTGCGCGAATTGCTTTTCGAACGCTTCTTCGCGCTTGTCGAACGTGGTCATGTGCTTGCCTTGGGCTTCGCCTTTGCGCGTGGAACACCGCAAATCGCACTGCAATCCCTTGCCGCCTTGCATATCGAGGGTGCCCCGTCAAGGCAACCGCAATCGGCTGCGCAAATCGACATTGCGGGGAAGCGCGGGCGGGTCTATGTCGATTGTACTCCGCCTCACCATCGGTTAGCTTTCGGGTCGCGGAGGGGCCGCTGAGTTAAGTCGCGCGCAGTCGTGCAGCAGCCCACCGCCGCCGCGGAACTCGACATCCGAAATGGAGCCACGGCATCCCCATGGATTTCACAAAACCCCGGTACACGCCGATGAGCCGCCGTCGCCGTATTTATGAAGGCAAGGCGAAGGTCCTCTATGAAGGACCCGAGCCCGGAACGTTGATCCAGCATTTCAAGGACGACGCGACCGCCTTCAACGCGAAAAAGCATCAGGTGATAGAAGGCAAGGGGGTCCTCAACAACAGGATCTCCGAATACGTCTTCCAGCATCTCAACGATATCGGTGTGCCGACGCACTTCATCCGGCGGCTCAACATGCGCGAGCAGTTGATTCGCGAGGTCGAGATCATTCCGCTCGAAGTCGTGGTGCGCAATATCGCGGCGGGCTCGCTGTCGCAGCGGCTCGGCATCGAAGAGGGCACGCAGCTGCCACGCTCGATCATCGAGTTCTATTACAAGAACGATCAGCTCAACGATCCGATGGTGTCGGAAGAGCACATCACGGCGTTCGGCTGGGCGACGCCGCAGGAGATCGACGACATCATGTCGCTCGCCATCCGGGTCAATGACTTCCTGTCGGGCTTGTTTCTCGGCGTCGGCATCCGGCTCGTCGACTTCAAGATGGAAACCGGGCGGCTGTGGGAAAACGACCTGATGCGGATCGTCGTCGCCGACGAGATATCGCCCAATTCATGCCGGCTGTGGGACATCAAGTCGAACGAGAAACTCGACAAGGACCGCTTCCGTCGCGACCTCGGTGGGCTACTTGAGGCTTACACTGAAGTTGCCAAACGCCTCGGCATCATGAGCGAGGGCGAGCGACCCCAGGGGACCGGTCCGGTTCTGGTCAAAGGCTGACATTGCGTCGCGATATCACTATCGGCCTCGTCGTGCCCTTTGCGGGGGACGAAGTGCCGTTCGAAGGCCCGATCATGTATCCGGGCGTGCGCTTTATCCCACGCGGCGTCGGCGTGCGCGCGCTCACCCCGGAGGGCTACGATCCGGCCTGGAACGGAATTTTGCCCGCGGCCGATTATCTGGCGAAACAAAATGTCGATGCGATCATGGTCATCGGCACGTCGCTTACCTTTTATCGGGGTCCGCAAGCGCATGCGCGCCTGCTTGAAGAATTACGCGAGCGGACCGGCTTGCCGGTCAGCACCATGAGCCAGGCGATCATCGACGGTTTGCGCGAAGTCGGCGCCAAGCGCGTCGCCGTCGCGACGGCTTACACGGAGGTCGTAAACCGCCGCCTGAAGGAGCTGTTGGTGGCGGCCGGTATTGACGTGCTCTCGCTCGAAGCCTTCGACCTTCTCGAATTCGGCGGGCCGAGCAAGAAAAGCGCGACCGAGATTATCGCCTTGAGCGAGGCCGCCGTCGCCAAGGCAAATGCCGACCGGCCGGCGGGCGCCGAGGCGATCCTGATCTCCTGCGGCGGCTTGCGCACGCTTGGGGTGGCGCAGCCATTGGAAGCCAGCCACGGCATTCCGGTCGTTTCTTCAGCCACGGCGGCGTTTTGGGCGGCGCTGCGGCTGGTTGGTGAAAGCGGTCACCTCGCCGGCTATGGACGGCTTTTTGACCAATCGCGGGAGCCCGTGCACTAGCCGCTTGGTTGCGGGGCCCCCGATTCCTACATATTGAAGTGGCTATGAAAGCCCGTGTCACCGTTACACTGAAATCCGGCATCCTCGACCCGCAAGGCAAGGCCATCGAGGGCGCCCTGAGGTCGCTCGGCGTCGGCGGGGTGGCGAGCGTGCGGCAGGGCAAGGTGTTCGACATCGAGATCGAGGGCGCGGACCGCGCCGGCGCCGAGACGGCGCTGAAGCAGGCCGCTGAAAAGCTGCTCGCTAATACTGTGATCGAGAATTACCGCATCGAGGTGACGGGATGAAATCGGCCGTCGTCGTTTTCCCCGGCATTAATCGCGAGCGCGACATGGCGCGCGCCTTGACGCTCATGTCCGGGCGCGCGCCGGCCATGGTCTGGCATGCCGACAGCGTGTTGCCGGCGGGTACGGATCTCGTCGTCATCCCCGGCGGCTTCTCCTATGGCGACTATCTGCGCTGCGGCGCCATTGCGGCGCGCGCGCCGGTCATGAATGCGGTGCGCGACTTCGCGGGCAAGGGAGGCCTCGTGCTCGCAGTGTGCAACGGTTTCCAGATTGCCTGCGAGGCGGGGCTCTTGCCGGGCGTGCTGATGCGCAATGCGCAACTTCGCTTCATCTGCCGCGACGTCTATCTGCGCGTCGAGCGCTCCGACACGGCATTTACGCGCGGCTACAATGCCGGGCAGGTGATCCGGGTGCCGGTCGCGCACGGCGAAGGCAACTACATCGCCGACGGCGAGACCATCGCGCGGCTGGAAGGCGAGGGCAGGGTGCTGTTCCGCTATTCGTCGCCGGATGGCATGGTCGATCCGAACTGGAACCACAACGGCGCCATGAACGCCATTGCCGGCATCGTCAACGAGCGCGGTAACGTGCTCGGCATGATGCCGCATCCGGAGAACCATATCGAAGCGGTTATGGGCCGGACCGACGGCCGCGGCCTGTTCGCCGGGCTTGTGGATCATTTCAAGCTGACGGCGTGATAATTGATGATCGGCTTCGGCATTGATCTCGCCGGGTATACGACCGGTAAGACGTCACTTGTCGTTATTGAAATTGGAGGCAGTGCGGCCACCGCTACTTTGCTGCGCGGGTCGGCTTTATCCGCGAAACGAGAGAGCGGCGCCGCCCTTAAGGAGATTCTAAGCCAGGAGGTCGCCGTATTGCGTCGCTGTCTGGCCATCGGGCCAGTTGCAGTAGATATCCCCATAGATCTGCAAGAGCTGCCTAACTCGGAACGCGCCGAATATATCTGGCAGTTAACTCGCCGCCCAATCGATCGGGCAGTTAATGCCATGCCCGCATTCGCTGACCGAATCGGTGCACCTGTCGCACGTTTTGCGGCAATCATGCGTGAAGGTGGCTTTGCCGGACTACTCGGCCAGAAGCTATTCGAGGCCTATCCTGCAGGAACATTAAAAAAGCTTGAGATCGATGCCGGCCGATACAAAGGCCCAAGAGGTCTGAAAGCTCTCATTTCCCTTTGCAAAACTCTGAAAATCGAACCCCACGTCGAGAATGACCATGATATCGACGCTATAATTTGTGCGATCGCGGCGGCAGCACCGTCTAATGCGTTGCATGACGCCAGTGCGTTCAAGGTTCAAGGAGCAATGCCGAAAGGATTTCGCATTCCCAAAAGTCTCTCATTCGCTCGAATTGATACAGTGGTCGCTCCGTTCGATACATGGATGGCGGCGCGTGAGGGCTCTTCGTGATCTCCAACGAGCCTGCCATCACCCCTGAACTGATCGCCCAGCACGGTCTCACGCCGGACGAGTATGAGCGCATCCTCAAGCTGATCGGGCGGCCGCCGAGTTTTACCGAGCTCGGCATTTTCTCGGCGATGTGGAACGAGCACTGCTCGTATAAGTCATCGAAAATCCATTTGCGCACGCTGCCCACCACGGGCCGTTGCGTGATCCAGGGGCCGGGCGAAAACGCCGGCGTCGTCGATATCGGCGACGGGCTTGCCGTCGTGTTCAAGATGGAGAGCCACAACCATCCGAGCTACATCGAGCCCTATCAAGGCGCCGCGACCGGCGTCGGCGGCATTTTGCGCGATGTATTCACCATGGGCGCGCGGCCGATCGCGTGCCTCAACGCGCTGTCGTTCGGCGATCCGAAAAATCCAAAAACGCGGGCGCTCGTTGCCGGCGTGGTCGCCGGCATCGGCGGTTACGGCAATTCGTTCGGAGTGCCGACCGTCGGCGGCGAGATGCGCTTCGATCGCCGTTATGACGGCAATATTCTGGTCAACGCCATGGCGGTCGGTCTCGCCGAGAAGGACAAGATTTTCTATGCCAAGGCGACCGGCATCGGCACGCCGATCGTCTATCTCGGCTCCAAGACCGGCCGCGACGGCATTCACGGCGCCACCATGGCGTCGGCGGAATTCGGCGCCGATGCCGAGGAAAAACGCCCGACCGTGCAGGTCGGCGATCCGTTCTCGGAAAAGCTTCTGCTCGAAGCCTGCCTGGAAATCATGGCGAAAGGCTGCGTCATTGCCATCCAGGACATGGGCGCGGCGGGGCTGACCTGTTCTGCTGTCGAGATGGGGGCCAAGGGCGATCTCGGCGTGACGCTCGATCTCGACAAAGTGCCGTGCCGCGAGACCGGCATGAGCGCCTACGAGATGATGCTGTCGGAGAGCCAGGAGCGCATGCTCATGGTGCTCAAGCCGGAGAAGGAACAGGAAGCCGAGGCGATCTTCCGCAAATGGGGCCTCGATTTTGCGATCGTTGGCGAGACCACGCCGACCAAGCGCTTCATCGTCCGCCATGGCGGCGCATTGATGGCCGACCTGCCGATCAAGGAGCTCGGTGACGAAGCGCCGGTCTACCGTCGGCATTTCATCGAAAACAAAAGGCAGCCCGTCATCGATGCGGCGTCAGTCACGCCGCCGATGGCCAATGCCGATGCGCTGGAAAAACTTATAGGCTCGCCGGACCTCTGCTCGAAACGCTGGGTATGGGAGCAGTACGACCACATCATTCTCGGCAATACCGTGCAGCGGCCGGGCGGCGATGCCGCTGTGATCCGCATCAACGCAGGGCCCAAGGCGCTCGCGTTGACCTCCGACGTTACGCCGCGCTATTGCGAGGCCGATTTCTTCGTGGGCGGCAAGCAGGCGGTCGCCGAGGCCTGGCGAAATCTCACCGCGGTCGGCGCGCAGCCGCTGGCGCTCACCGATAATCTCAATTTCGGCAATCCTGAGCGGCCCGACATCATGGGTCAATTTGTCGGCTGCGTGCGCGGCATCGGCGAGGCCTGCCGCTCGCTCGATTTCCCGGTCGTGTCGGGCAATGTGTCGCTCTACAACGAGACCAACGGCAAGGCGATCCTGCCGACGCCGACGATCGGTGGCGTCGGTCTGCTCGACGAGTTCAAGAAATCGATGACGCTGGCCTTCAAGGCCGAAGGCGAGGCGATCCTCCTGATCGGCGAAACTGGCGGCTGGCTCGGGCGATCACTCTATTTGCGCGACATCTGCGGCCGCGAGGAAGGCGCTCCGCCGCCGGTCGACCTCGCCGCCGAGCTGCGCAATGGCGATTTCGTGCGCGGCCTGATCCGCGATGGGCTTGTGACGGCGGTGCACGATGTTTCCGACGGCGGCCTTTTGGTCGCGCTTGCCGAGATGGCGATGGCGTCCGGGATCGGCGCCGTCTTGGAGGTGCACTCGCGCGTCCCCGCCCATGCGTTCTGGTTCGGGGAGGATCAGGCCCGCTATATTGTCACGGCGAAGGACGCCCACAGCGTCACGCGGCAGGCTACGGCCGCCGGCGTGCCACTCCTGCATCTCGGCGCTACCGGCGGCGCCGTGCTTGCGCTCGACGGCGAGCGGCCGATTCGGGTCACCGAATTGAAGCAACGCTTCGAGGCGTGGCTGCCGGCTTACATGTCCGGACAGACGTAAGCCGGCCGCCGTATTCTGTCCGCTATGGCCGGCTGACGCGCGCCAGCGCTTCATAACATGTCGGCGACAGGCTCGCGGCCTTGACCGCGAGGCAGTCGAGCACGGCGGGACCGATCGGCGGCTGCCCAGAACATAATTTCTCGGCATCGGCCCGGCAGATGGCCATGATCATCAGGCGTCGCCGCGGCAACATCGGCCGCAACACCAGCGGCGGCATGGTTGGGACGGCCGGCGCCGCTGCGACTGCGGGAGGCGCCGCCGGCGCTGCGGCCGGAGGCCGGGCCGCCAGTTTCGCAGCCGGCGCCGGCCTTGCGGCCGATGGCTGTCTGGCGGCCGGGACCGCAGGCGCCGATGCAACGGGAGCTACCGGCACCGAGGCAGCGGGAGCCGTCGGCGGGGTAGGCGCTGCAGCCGCGGCAGGCGCAGGCGAGATGGCGCTGACCGCCGCCTGGCAGCCGCCGGAAAGCTTGCCGAGGTTGCGCTTGAGGCATTCCAGGGCGTCTCTGCCGCCCGGCTGTACGCCCGAGCAATTCGCCATGAAGTCGGAGCGGCAATTCGCACGTATGGCGCTCGTCTGCGCCGGCGTCGGCTGCTGCGCGAAAACGGATTGACCGGTCAGCGCCAAGACCATCGCCACGACGGCTGGAATGGTCTTTGTTGCCGCGAATGCCATGATCGGTGTCCCCTTTACTCACATGCTTTTGCCAGAATGCAGTGACAATTCGCCTATGAATAGTGCAATGTTGCATTCGTGCAATGTCGGGGCGCGCATAGGTTTGACGTTCCATGGCCATGGCCGCGAGCGACATCGAAAGGCTAATCCGGGCGCGCATACCGGATGCCGAGGTCACGATCCGCGATCTCGCCGGTGACGGCGATCATTATGCCGCGACCGTCATCGCCGAGTTGTTTCGCGGCAAATCGCGCGTCCAGCAGCACCAGATCGTCTACGAAGCGCTCAAAGCCGAAATGGGCGGCAAGCTGCACGCGCTGGCGCTGCAGACTGGAACGCCGGAACGGTGACAGGCGCTCATAATACCTCCGGGATTTCCCATAGTCGGGTATGACGGTTCCGCATGGGCTTTGCCGGCGTTTTGCGGTACATATATTGCAAGGTGAGATATGAGATTCGGCGCGGCGGCGACTGCCCGCTGTGTGCGTTAGGATGACTGCGAAGGGTGATTTCCATGTCTATCGAGCAATTCATCGACAACGAGGTTAAGGCCAACGACGTGGTCCTGTTCATGAAGGGCACGCCGCAATTCCCGATGTGCGGCTTCTCCGGCCAAGTCGTGCAAATCCTCGACTATCTGGGAGTGGCCTATAAGGGACTGAACGTCCTCGAGAACGACGATTTGCGTGGCGGCATAAAGTCGCATTCGAACTGGCCGACCATTCCGCAGCTCTACGTCAAGGGCGAGTTCGTCGGCGGCTGTGACATCATCCGTGAAATGTTCCAGGCCGGCGAGCTGCAGTCGCTGCTGAAAGACAAGGGCGTCCCAGTCAAGGAAAGCGCGGCGGCGTCCTGATGCTTTTCCCGGATGCGGTGTATCGCTGAACCGGAATCGTTGCGATCTGAGGTTTTGAAGGTCCCGGTTCTGCAGCGCACCGCTTCGTGTTGCGCCGCGCCCGGGACAATCTATTACCGTGAATAATATTCGACGACGAGGTGCGGCTCCATCTGTACCGGGTAGGGCACGTCGGCCAGTGTCGGCATGCGGCTAAGCTTGGCCGTCTGCTTCGAATGATTAACCTCGATGTAGTCGGGCACGTCGCGCTCGGCGAGCGCGTTGGCTTCGAGCACCAGCGCGAGCTGCTTCGACTTGTCCTTGACCTCGACCTCTTCGCCGACTTTCACCCGATAGCTCGCGATCGTCACGCGCTTGCCGTTCACCTTGATATGGCCGTGGCTGATGAACTGCCGCGCGGCGAAAACGGTGGGAACGAACTTGGCCCGGTAGATCACGGTGTCGAGCCGGCGTTCCAGGAGCGCAATCATGTGCGCGCCGGTGTCGCCTTTCAAGCGCCGCGCCTCGTCGTAGATGCCGTGGAAGTGGCGTTCCGACATATTGGCGTAATAGCCCTTGAGTTTCTGCTTGGCCCGCAACTGAACGCCGTAGTCCGAAAGCTTGCCCTTGCGGCGCTGGCCGTGCTGGCCGGGCCCGTATTCGCGTTTGTTGATGGGTGACTTCGGCCGGCCCCAGATATTCTGGCCCATCCGCCGGTCGATCTTGTACTTCGCCTGATGGCGCTTGGTCATTCGCGTCCTCGCTGTATTTGTTTAGGCATGATCTGTTTCCGAAAACCGGAAATCCACTTTTCGGGATCATGCCGCGGCTGAGGATCGCGCCCTCCTCCTGTCCCAGGCTCTGCCTGGAACCGACAGGTTTTGCACCCAAAGCGTCGGCGCAAACCGCGGGTCGCGAAACACCGCGCGGGCCCTAATTGTCGTGAAGCATGATCTTTTCCGAAAACCGGAAACCCACTTTTCGGGATCATGCTCTGGCCCGCGAAGTGCGCGGTTTTTAGGGGGAAAGCCGCCGGGTGTCAAACAGGCGGCAATGCAGCCTGTTGCGGCCGGATATCGAACCGCGCAAGCGCCGCCTGCGGCGTCCGGCCAGAGGTGAAAATAGCGCGCGTCGTCCCCTGACCAACTGCCGCCGCCGCAGGACCGAGCAGATCGACGACCCGCCGCGCGATCGCGGGGGCGGGATCGATAAAATTCACCGGCCAAGGGGCAAGCGCTCTTAACCGCTCGATCAGCAACGGATAGTGGGTGCAGGCGAGCACGATTGTGTCGGTACGTTTGCCGTCCTCGCGGAAGCACGGTGCAATTTCGGCGCGGATTGCCGCATCGGCGGCAGGTGCGCCGGCAAGCTCGGTTTCCGCGTAGCTCGCTAGCAGTTTCGAACCGACCAGTGTCACTTCGCAATCCTGCGCATAGTCGCGGATGAGCGCGCGGGTATATTCGCGCTGCACCGTCGCCTCAGTGCCGAGCACGGACACGCGGCGCGTCACCGAGTTGGTGCAAGCCGGCTTGATCGCCGGCACGGTGCCGACGAACGGCACCGAGAATTTTCTGCGCAAGTCGGGTAGGACGATAGTGGAAGCGGTATTGCACGGGATGACGACGAGGTCGGGCCGGTGGGCTTCGATGAGCTCGCCCATAAGCTCAACAACGCGCGCGATCAGCCTATGTTCGTCAAGCGCGCCATACGGAAACGCCGCATCGTCGGCGACATAGATGTAATCGGCGTCCGGGCGCGCCGCGACGACTTCGCGGTAGACGGTAAGCCCACCGACGCCCGAATTGAACATCAGAATGGTTTTGCGGGCGGCCATCGCGTGAGAGATGACACGGGTGCCAGGCGTCTGCAATCTTTCGCCGGGGGCGGGGGAAGCCCGGTTGCCTCTTATGCCGTCAGACTCTCGACCAGGCGGGGGCCATCTTTCGGATTTGCGCTTTTCTGCTCTTGCGGTTTGGGCCGCTTGGGCACCGGCGCGACAAGCCCGCTCACGGCGGTAAAGGTCAGGACCAGGATGGCTGCCAGGTTGCCATCATGAAATCTGGCGAAAGCGACCGCGCCCATCAGGTAAGCCCAGAACGGGAAAGCGACTGTGGATACGGCGGCATTGACGATCCAGGCGTCGCCGTCCTCACGCACGTACCAACAGAACAGCGGCGTCAAAATCAAACCGACGAGCAATGCGCCGATCGCAATTGTGGTCACGGAAAAACCGGCCATCGTGGCGGTGCCGCCGCCGGCCGCCGCCATCGCCTGCGCGAGAATGGCATTCGCCAGCATTGAGCAGCCGATGATCTCGGCCGGAATGTATTTCACCATCCGGGTCAAATAATCGTCGCCGAGGTCGGCTTGAGCCACTGGCCGCGCCCGCGACGGGAACATGCCGCCGAAATCGGAATCTTGCGCCGGTTCGGCCTGCGGCGCCTTTGGTTTGCGCACCAAACGGCCCATGACCGTCTCCCAGATTGATCGGGTGACGCTATGTCAGGCGGCCGAGTTGGGCAAGGCGGGAAAACCGGGCGGGAAAACACGGATAACCATCAAAAACTATAGGGGATTAGCCTTACGTGGAGCCGCTTTACGCACGGCCAAAAACGCGGCGGAAGATCGTGTCGACCTGCGTCATGTGGAAATCCAGATCGAAACTGGCTTTCAGCTCGGCCTCGCTCAAGTGCTTGCGTATATCCGCGTCGGCCTTGAGCAGCGCGAGAAAATCGCCGCCGCCGGCCCAGGCTTTCATGGCATTGCGCTGGATCAGGCGATAGGCATCCTCGCGCGCGACGCCTTTTTGCGTCAGCGCCAACAGCACTCGCTGCGAATGAACAAGGCCGCCGAGACGGTCGAGGTTCTTTCGCATGTTGTCGGGATAGACGACGAGCTTGTCGATAATACCGGCAAGCCGATGCAGCGCGAAATCGAGCGTCACCGTCGCGTCCGGGCCGATCATCCGCTCGACCGAGGAATGCGAAATATCGCGCTCGTGCCACAGCGTGACGTTTTCCAGCGCCGGCACCACATAAGCGCGCACCATCCGGGCAAGGCCGACGATATTCTCCGATAATACCGGATTGCGCTTGTGCGGCATGGACGAGGAGCCCTTTTGACCTTCGGAGAAAAACTCTTCGGCCTCCAAGACTTCGGTGCGCTGCAAGTGACGGATTTCGGTCGCCAGCCGCTCCATCGAGGCGGCGACGACCCCGAGCGTTGAGAAATACATGGCGTGACGGTCGCGCGGAATGATTTGAGTCGAGATTGGCTCGACGGCAAGCTCCATTTTTTCCGCGACATAGGCTTCGACGCGCGGGTCGACCTGCGCGAAGGTGCCGACCGCGCCCGAAATGGCGCAGGTCGCAACCTCCTTGCGCGCCAGTTCGAGACGCTGCCCGGCTCGCGCGAACTCGGCAAAGGCGACGGCGAGTTTCAGCCCGAACGTGGTCGGTTCGGCATGGATGCCGTGCGATCTGCCGATGGTCGGCGTGAACTTGTATTCGCGGGCGCGCCGCTCCAGTGCGGCTTTGAGTGCATCGACGTCGGCGATGAGCAGATCGGCGGCACGCACGAGCTGAACGTTCCAACAGGTGTCGAGCACGTCCGACGACGTTATACCGAGGTGCACGAAGCGCGCGTCGGGGCCGACGATTTCGGCAAGATGGGTGAGAAAGGCGACAACGTCGTGTTTGACTTCGCGCTCGATCTCGTCGATGCGCGCGGTGTCGAATTGTGCCGCTTTGCCCTTCTGCCAAATCGTTTTCGCCGCCGATTTCGGGATCATGCCGAGTTCAGCCATGGCGTCCGCGGCATGGGCCTCGATCTCGAACCAGATGCGAAAGCGCGTTTCCGGCGACCAGATCGCCGCCATTTGCGGGCGAGTGTAGCGCGGGATCATAGTTCAGGTTTTCATGTTCAGGCCGCAAACCGCGCGCGATCGTGCGGCTGCCGGTAATCGACCGGCGTGCCTTTCGGGATAATGCCGGTCGGGTTGACGCGCGCTATCGAATAATAGCCGATCACGTAATAGCGCGGTTTGACGGTTTCGGCGACGCCCGCCACCGCATAAAGCTCGCGCATATAGTTCAGAAGATTAGGGTAGTCGGCGATCCGGTTCCGGTTGCACTTGAACAGGGAGAAATAGGCGACGTTGAAACGCACCAGTGTCGGAAACAGCCGCCAATCCGCTTCGGTGATTTGATTGCCGACGAGGTAGCGCTGGCGGCCGAGCCGCGCTTCGATTTCATCGAGCGTCGCGAACAGGGCGTCATAGGCCTCCTCATAGGCGGCTTGCGATTTCGCGAAGCCGCAGCGGTACACGCCGTTATTTACGTTGGCGTAGATCTCGGCGTTGACGCGATCGATTTCGCCGCGGAGCGCCTTCGGATAGAAATCCGTCCTGTCGGCGCCGATACTCGCGAATTCGGAGTTGAGCATGCGGATGATCTCGGACGACTCGTTGTTCACGATCCGCCTGGTCCTCTTATCCCACAGCGTCGGCACCGTCACCTTGCCGGTATAGTGCGGGTCGCTCGCGGCATAGGCCTCGTGCAAATAGTGAAAGCCGTTGACGCGGTCCGGCGGGCAGTCCGGAAAAGCGGCGCTTTCCTCGAATGTCCAGCCTTGCGTGCGAAGGCCGGGAATGGCGATTGCGACACTGATGGCGCCGGTGAGCTTCTTCAGTGCCAGATAGATTTGCGTGCGATGGGCCCACGGGCAGGTATAGGCGACGTAGAGATGGTAGCGTCCGGCCTCCGCCTTGAAACCGGACGAGCCGTCCGCCGTGATGCGGTCGCGGAAGATGCTGTCGACGCGCCGGAAATCGCCGCGTGCGCCCGTCTCTGTGGGAAGCTCCTCGTCGCGCCACTGTCCGTTAATCAGAACACCCATTAAGCGGCCTCCCCACGAACGAGCGCCACCGCATTGCGGATGGCGGCGATGTTGGCGCGATACGATTGCGGCGTCTTGTCCTTGAACACCGCGGAGCCGGCGACGAAGGCATTGGCGCCGGCGCGCGCCGCAAGTGGGGCGACCTCTGGGGTGATGCCGCCGTCGATCTCGATGTCGATCGGGCGGTCGCCAGCCATGGCGCGCACATTGCGGACCTTGTCGACGGCATCGGCGATGAATTTCTGGCCGCCGAAGCCGGGATTGACCGACATGACCAAGATCAAATCGACGAGATCGATGACGTGCTCGACGGACACTTCCGGCGTGCCGGGGTTCATGGTCACGCCGACCTTCTTGCCGAACGCGCGGATCGCCTGCAGCGACCGGTGGATGTGCGGACCGGCCTCGACATGGACGGTGATGATATCGGAGCCCGCCTTGGCGAAAGCTTCGAGATACGGATCGCACGGCGAGATCATCAGATGCACGTCGAGCGGCTTTTTGGTGTGCGGGCGGATCGCTTTGACGATATCCGGCCCGATGGAAATGTTGGGCACGAAATGGCCGTCCATGACGTTGACATGGATCCAGTCGGCGCCGGCGGCATCGACCGCGCGCACTTCTTCGCCCAAATTCGCGAAATCGGCGGCGAGGATCGATGGCGCAATAATAAGGGGGCGGGGCACCGGATTCTCCGAAGCTTACGCGTTCTGCTAACACGTGGTTCCAGGCCGGGCAACGCGCCGGGCGAGCCCTGGCATACCCGGTTCGATCGCACTTGCCGGCTGGTGATAGGCTCTCCAGATTCCCACGTATTTCAAGACAACGGAGGGTCCGTGGCGCGCACCGATGTCATCGTTCTGGGAGCCGGAATTGTCGGCACGTCGGTCGCGGTCCATCTCGTCAAGCGCGGGCTGTCGGTGGCGCTTGTCGACCGCGGCGGGGCGGCGGGCGAGGGGACCTCCTATGGCAATGCCGGCATTATCGAGGGCAATACCATCTTTCCGCCGGCGTTCCCGTCGGATTGGGCGACGTTATTTCGCATCGCGCTGAAGCGCTCCCCACTCGCCAATTATCACCTGACGTTTTTGCCAAAAATCGCGCCGTGGCTGCTCGCCTTCCGCGCCGCCTCCCAGCCGGCGCGGTTGGCCGAGACCGCGCAATTGATGCGACCCTTGTTTGCCCGCGCGGTGGGGGAGCATGACGCACTGAGCTCGGAGTTCCGGCGCGGCAAAATATTTGCGCCGCACCGGGTGGCTGAAACTCTACCGAACCGAGCGCGCGTTCGCGGGTCTCGCACGCGAGCTCGACCTCGCCAAAAGCCTCGGCATCGACAATGTCCCGCTCGATACCGAGGGTGCGCTTGCGCTTGAGCCGTCGCTCAAGCCGGTGTTCCGCCATGCCGTGCATTGGACCGGCGCGGTGAGTGTGTCGAACCCGCTCGCTCTGACGCGCGCCTATGCCGCGCGCTTTGCCGCACTTGGCGGGCTCATGTTCACCGGCGACGCGCGCACGCTGCATCGGGTGCATCCGCATTGGCGCGTCGATACGGCGTCCGGCCCGCTCGATGCCGGCGAAGTCGTCATCGCACTCGGCCCGTGGCTGCCGGACGTGCTCGACTCGCTCGGCATCAAACTGCCGCTTGCGGTCAAGCGCGGCTATCACCGTCACTTCACCGCGCAAGGCAATGCCGCGCTGGCGCGTCCGGTGCTGGACGCCGAGAACGGCTATGTTCTTGCGCCGATGGAGCAGGGCATTAGGCTCACCACCGGAGTCGAAATTGCTCCGCGCGACGCGCCGCCGACGCCGGTGCAATTGCGACGTTTGCTGCCGGCGGCGCGCGAATTGTTCGCGCTCGGCGATCCAGTCGAGCCACAACCGTGGCTCGGCGCGCGGCCGTGCTTTGCCGATTCCCGTCCGGTGATCGCCCGGGCGCCAAAAATCGGTGGCTTAAGCATGAACGGGTTATGGCTCGCCTGCGGACACGCCCATTGGGGATTGACCCTCGGTCCGGCGACTGGCCGGCTCCTTGCCGAGATGATGACCGGGGCGACGCCATTCTGCGATCCACAGCCTTACGCCGCGGACCGGTTTTTCGCTCAATGACCTAAGGCGCGTGGCGCGTCGAACGACCGACCGGCCATTGGAGCACACTCCGTATTGCCAGGGCGCGGCGGGCGATCAGGGCCGCCACGACGAGAACCGCGGCGAAACCGACGGGCGCATCGACGAAGGGGAAAATCAGTATAAGGAGGCAAGCCAAGCCGATGCCGGCCATTTCGTGGACCAGGAATCCGCGCGTTTGGCCAAGGCGGAACAGGAAAGCAAGCGGCACTGCCAGCACTACCAGATCGTAGGTGAAGAGATACGGCGTCGCCAACATTGCGCCGGCGCCAAGCGCCGCGGCCTTGATTTCGTACGCAGCGCGGCTGCGCCAGAGCATGGCGACCGCAGCCGCCACGACGAGTGACAGCGCTGCTTGCACGATCCACGCAAGTCGCTCGCTGCCGCCAAGCGTGCGCGTCAGTCCGAACGCGGTCTGTAGCTTGCTCCAGTCCGCCCCGTTGGCGGCGAGGAAGGCCTGCGAGCTGTGACCGATATCGGTAAAAAACGCGAACCAGCTCCCGCTGCCGAATGCCAGCAATGATGCTGCCGCCATCAACGCCGCAATCATCCCGGCCGTAATACACACGCGCCAATGTCCGCCCGCTAGGAGCGCGATCGGAAACAACAAACCGAGATGCGGCTTGCAGGTGAGTAATCCAAGCAGCACACCGGCGAACACGGGTTGCCGCTCCATGAGCGTGAGCGTGCCGCCGAACAGGCTCGCGGTGAGAAAGCCGTTTTGGCCGACGATGAAATTGGACAGCACGGCGGGAAACGCGGCGGCGAGCAGATAGCCGACGCGGTCGCCGATAATGGCCCGGACGGCCGCAAGATAGGCGAGGAAGGTGCCGAACACCCAAACCACGTAGGAGGTCGCATAGGGCAAGAGCGATACTGCGGCGGCGGCGAACAGGAATGTCGGCGGATAGTTCCAGACGTAATAACCATCGAACGGATGCCCGACCGCGCTCACCTCGACCAGCTTGTGCGCCGGCCAGTCGTAGGCCGCGGCGGCATGGCCCGCGAGCGCAAGCCGCCCGGCGGCCCAGACATTGACGAAGTCCGCAGGCACGCCGCTGCCGTCGCGGGCCACGAGCCAAGTGCCCTCGAAGTATGAGACGGCGAGATAGTCCGCGTGCGCCAATACCAGCGCGAAGCAAACGAGCTGCACCGACCGCGCCAGCTTTACGCCGGTGCTGCAATCCGGAGATATCTCGTAAAGGGCCATCTCGGGTCAAACTTCGCTTGCGCTTGAGGCGAAGCTAGCCCTGACGGCCTTGAGGAACCCTTAAACGGAGGTTGGACGGACAAGAGGCGAGGCGCGGCACTCGCCCAAGGCGCGATCAATACTGCCTTTTCGATCTACTTCACGGTCACGGTCCAGCGACCGCCCTTTTCCTCGATCACGTATTTGAAGGTGAAACGGTTGCACTCCAACTTATATCCGTCGGAAACCGAGAGCGGTTGCACCGCGCTGATGCTGTCGCAGCGATAGCCGCTTGCTCGAGCAAAATGGGCAAGCTCGTCCATTTGGTCAGAGTCCTGTTCGAGTTTGGGGTCAATCACAGCGTCCGGCTCGATCGGCACCGAAGTGCCGGCCGGCTGAACCGCCCGCGGCGGCGGCTGACCTGGTCCAGCTGACGGGGACTGCGCTTGAACGGCATAAGACGGCAGTGTCGCTGGCAGCGGTGGCGTGGGTTGCACTTGAGCGGCATGGGACGGCGGCGCCGCCGGCGGCTGCTGCGATGACGGCGTGGGCGTCACGCATTCCTTTGTCGTCGCGTCGAGCGTTAGCCCTCGCGAGGCACAAGACTCCTGTGTCGGGTGTAGATGAACGAAGCCGCTTACATTGGATGCGCCGGGCAGGGCGCACGCGCCCAACGCCGATGCGACCAAAATGGCAAAATGCCTCACGAGCGCACCCTCAAGGAACGCCGTCGAGAATCATCCTACTGACAACAGTGATTCCCAGCAATGCCGCGTTATCGAGGAGAGAGCGGAAGTGGAGCTCAGGTCGAAGGCCGGTTTGACCCAACAGTGGCGCGGTTTTGCGGGCATCAACGCACCCACTTTATGTCGGCTTGCATCCAGGGTTAATATTCCGCCCGCGGTGCTCCACAGCACGATCTGGGAGGGCGACATGACCGACGTGAAATGGATGATCAGGGCCCGAGAATTCGTGAATTGTAACTGCGCCTACGGTTGTCCCTGCCAGTTCAATGCACTGCCGACGCACGGCAACTGCGAGGCTGTCGCGGGCATGCAGATTGATCAGGGCTATCACGACGATACGCGGCTCGATGGGTTGCGGTTCGTCGGCATTTTCCGCTGGCCCGGAGCGATCCATCAGGGCAAAGGCGAGGCGGCTGTTGTCATCGACGAGCGCGCAACCGAGCCGCAGCGCAGCGCATTGCTGCGTATCCTCAGCGGTCAAGATACAGTGCCCGGCGCCACCATCTTTCAGGTGTTCTCCACGACCTTAGAGAAAATGCACGAGCCGATTTTTGCCGCCATCGACTTCGACGTGGACATCGATGCCCGCAAAGGGCGGCTTGTGGTGCGCGGCGTTACGGAGGGCCGCGGCGAACCGATCAAGAATCCCGTCACCGGAGCTGAGCATCGGGTTCGTATCGACATACCTCATGGCTTCGAATACTCGCTTGCCGAGATGGGCCGCGGGTGGACCACGGTGTCGCATCCAATGGACATCAAGCTCGCCGATTCCTACGCACAGTTCGCCCACGTCAATCTTTGCCAGAGCGGCATCGTGCGATAGACGCCGATGAGTGCCGCGCTCGAAGCCGTGCTGCGGCGCGACCGCGCCGTCGTCATTGCTGCGCTTGGCATCATCACTGCGCTCGCCTGGGCATATCTCGCCTGGCTCGCCAACGATATGTGGATGGGCGGCATGGACATGACCGGTTTTCGCATGATTCCGGCTGGCCAAGGTCTGATGATGCCGGCAGTCGCGCCGTGGCAGCCGATCGAGTTCGGTTACGTATTCGCCATGTGGATCGTCATGATGATCGGCATGATGACGCCCTCGGTGGCACCAATGATCCTCATCTACGCGCGCGTCGGCCGGCAAGCGGCGATCGCCGGTCAACCGTTCGCCGCGAGCGCCTGGTTTGCCGCCGGTTACATGCTGGCGTGGACGGCATTTTCTCTGGCGGCCACATCGGCTCAATGGGCGCTGGATCGCGCCGCCTTGCTCACCCCAATGATGGAGAGCGCCAGCAATGTGCTTGGCGGCATCGTGCTGATTGCCGCCGGTCTTTATCAGTGGACGCCGCTCAAGGACGCGTGCCTGTCGTATTGCCAAACACCGCTCAATTTTATCATGCGCCACGGCGGCTTTCGCCGGGAGCCGACCGGCGCATTGGCGCTCGGCTTTCGCCACGGCCTCTATTGCGTTGGCTGCTGCTGGGCGGTGATGGTGCTGTTGTTCGTCGGCGGCGTCATGAATCTCCTGTGGATCGCCGCGCTCGCCGTGCTGGTGCTGCTTGAGAAGGTGGTGCCGTTCGGGCGGCTTGTTGCACGTCTCGCCGGCGCCGCCTTCATCGCCGGCGGCGCCTGGCTGCTGTTCCAAACAGCCTGAAGAGTGAGGACGACTGCAGACGTTGCTCCGCTCCAAGACCGTCGACCGAGCGTCGCTCGTCTTCGATCGGAACGACACGATTTTTCAGACTTAGGCCGACGTGGAAGAAACCGCCAGCTGAATCGGTCTATCAGCCAGCCGCGGCGGAGTTCTGCGCGCCCGGCATTTCAACAACAACGGTGTCAAATTCCGTAAGTGCCGAAGCGCGGATTGTCAGCGGATCCGGCATTTTGTCCGACGGCGCGTACCATGATGGCTTCCCTGCAATATCGCCCGCATAGGCATGCGCAATCAATCTGCCGATTTCGTCGCCTTGGAGAGGTACGAGCTTTTTATCGGGACCATACTTGTAGAGCTGAGGACAAAAAAACGGAATATGAATTCGTGGATTGTATTCTTTCACTTCAAGGAAGTGCTTCGCTCTGCCTAACAGGTTGTGTTTTCTTACAATCCTTTGCTCCTGCGTCGCCACGGCAACACGGAGCCTTTCAGGCGAAGGACCGACAATCGTGTTGGCCTCCAACAAGATGAGCCAATCCTTGTTTGCGGCGTTATCGGCGTGAATGGGAATTAGACCTGTTGGTACTTTTCTTCCGAAAATTCCCATTGCGCGATCCTCGATCAGTGTCGTGCCGTTGACGAAATCAGAGTAGCAACCCAGTGGGCCGGGTCAATATTCTCAGCGCTGAATTTATGACGTTCGGTGTCGGATCAACTTCGCGCAACCGCCGGACTTGCTCCGCAAGCCAACCTTTCAATGAATTCTATTGCCGCGGCGCGCCGGCAGCGGGCGCAAGCACCCGCCGCACGCCATGCTCTACCAGCCATCGATCGTCGTGTTTGCTGCATTCCCAACACACCGCTCTGGTATACGCCTTGCCCTTTTCAGGATCGCGTCTGGTCGGGATTAGCACGAGGAATGCTTGCGGAATGTAACCCAGCAAAAAAGGCGTATCGCAACAACCGCAGACCGTGGGCTGGTTCGGTATGGCCTTCATGTAATTCGAAGCCGCCGCCACACATATCCTGGCCGCCTTGTCGCCGCTTTTTGCTTTCGCGATCCATTCCTTTTGATCTTTTCTGCGCACAATATAGCCATCGCAATTCTCGCCTTCCCCTGTCGGATTCGATAGTGCCTGTCCCATTGGTTTGATCCTCAAATCACAGTCGTGGAGCATACCGCTTTATTGCGTCCCCGTCGCCGGCTTTTGCCGCTTGGACAGGCGCATCGCACCCGCAGAAACGAGTTTACGTTGGTGCAACGGGATGTGAGAAAAGTGCCAAACGCAGGAATTTATGCCCGGGCGTATGTTCGGAGGTCGCGAACGAACCGATTGTTGGTATTTTCGCTATTCGTCCTGTTATCCACAGGCCTATATTGCGTCTGATGCGCGTCAGACGGCTGCATGCCATAGTGTTCCGGCGTCACGCCAGACAAGCAGCCGGCGGTTGTAACGGCGCGGCTTAACGGATGGCCGAGAGTTCCACGAGATGACAGTTTCCAGTTCTGTGCGGCTGCTGGTCACGGATTACGATAGTACCGCAGACGTTCTCTCCGTTTCCCTCGGCCGTGCGCGCCCAACGATAGGGCGCATCAAGGATAATGGTATTGTTGTTCGTTACGCATTGGATGACCCGAAAAATGCCTGTGGCGTTACCGTCTTTCAGTTTCGGGCGCTGGGATGGGCCAGCAACCTGGTCCAACTCTCGGCGGTGATCGCCGACATATTGTCTGTCGAGCAAGAGCGAGTGTTCGCCAAGATCGAACTCCGGCTTCGGCAAGCCGCTAAAGACGTCGGCGAAACTGAACATGCGCCGGACCAGGACAAATTGCTTTCCAAGAGACTGACTGCCGCTGCGCAGGCCGTCGCGTCCTGAACAAAGCCGCTCGGGCGTCCACTTTATCGCACGGCACTGACGGCAATATATCAAGTCTATATTCTGCAGCGGCGAACGGTGGCGTGACGCGCAGGTCAGCGGCAGTTCGGCTGTGGTCTGTCGTGGTTCGATATCCGAAGCGTCGCCTCGTTCATCGCCGTCTCAGCACGCATCGCTTTCTTCCAGACCTGGCTCCGGCAAGCTAGAGCCAAAGGGCTTGCCAGTCCCTCGCCAGCCCGCATACCATGCTCGGTGCCATGGTTGATATTTTTGCGTGCCGAGCATGTCATTCGATTCACGCCATTACGCGCCAGCATCAGGCGCCTTATGCCGCGCCGTTTTGCACGATCTGCGGAACCAAGTTTCCGCCGCGGGAGCTTGGGGATTGGCTCACTTATGAGCGTGTCGAGCCGGAGCTGACGGTCAAAGAGTGGCTGGCACGCGCTGGTGAGGTTCGGGCGAGTGAGGCCAGGGCTTCGATGACGCCCTCGAACCGATTACGCAAGCTTGTCGCAATGCCTGGCAGCCACCGCCGGTACGTCCCGCGAACGTAAGGTCGTCTTCCGGTGCCGCGCAGGCCGAATGCCTGAATCTCTGTCAAAAGCGTCGCTCGCATGCCGCAAGTTTTATGCTTCCGGCAATTCTCCGGACTCATCCATGAAAAACGAGCCAGAAGCCACAAGCGATTACGATCGAGAGCAGGATACCAACGTAGAGAAGCGCAAGCCGATTTCCCGATCTCTTCGGAGACGCTGCGTTTTTCCGGGCATCGGCGATAGCCAATAATTGATTTAGCGTACGATTGTGTTCAATTGCCACTACTTCTTGTTTTTGCGGTTCCGCGCCGTGTTGCCGCTCGTCCTCGAGCTGGCGTTTATTATCGCCAAGCCATTTATATTTCTGCGATGCGGATTCGTCCAAATGATGAAACTCGAGATCAATAGCGCAGTTCGGAATGTAAAACGGCGTTCCTGAGAGAAATTCTGCCGCTGTCGGCAAGCACGCTCCAAAAGTTGCGAGAAGGTTTTCTTCGACCATCATATCCGCGGCAAATCCGGGAACCGGAATCCGAATCAAATATTCCAAATCGCTGAAGTAGTGCCGTTCGACAAGGCTCGCAAACGAATTGAAATCGGTCGCGGCCAGCATCATTGTGATGGATAAGCGCGAACCGTCGTATTGTTCGATATAGGCTAAGACTCTCCAGTTCGGAATAGCTTTCAAGCAGATGCTGAACTTGTTCGGTTTTCGCGCTATTCGCCAGGAAGGAATGGTATTTTTCGCTTCGCTCCGAATATATTGACACAATGCCTTCAACCCATGACGCATCTCGAGTGGACGGATTTGCATGAGTAATGAATCCGCTGCCGACAACCGCCTCACCGTAGAAATATTTTTCATCATTACCGCAGCAAATGTTCAAATTGCGAACCTTGCCGAAAACCGCCACGGACATCGATCCCCCCGTCCAGAGGCTAAAACCTCAACCTTGAGAGACAGCGGCAACAGCACGTCGTAACGATGTGCTGGTTCGCCGCGCGGCCGTTTGTACCGTCGATTTAAGCTACATACGGATGCTGGCCGTAGCAAAGGCCCAACTGCTGAAATTGGCAAGCCAATCTTGCGCGCGAGTGCGTCGATCGAAAGGGCCTTATCGACTTCTCATAGAGCTTCTGAAGCGACAGTGGCCATGAGTTCCGTACCGGCCGGTTCGGGCCGCAGCCACCGGCTTGCGATGACGGAGGCTAATCGCCGATCGTCTTGATGACACTCGATTCGGGGCGGGTGTTGTTGCTGGTGGAGTACTTATCGTCCGCCCTGACCATGTCGTCATATTTCGGAATTGTCGTCACCGGGAACTTCGGCACCAGGCCCACAACCTTGTAGCCCGCCAGGTGGAGTTGGTGCAGGATCTCCGGCATCGCTTCCGCTGTCGCGTGCTGGAAATCATGCATCAGTAGGATGCCTTTGCCGTTCTTCGCGAGCTTGGTCATCACCGATTTGACCACCTCTTCTGGTTTGCGGATCTTGAAGTCGAAGGTGTCGATATCGGTGGAGAAAGTCGCGATGTTGCGCGTACCGAGATAAGTCATCAAGCTGGCCGGCATTTGCAAATCGGGGAAGCGGAAGAACGGCGCAATCGGGCCGTCGGCCGCCAGATGCACGGCGCTCACGCCCATTTCGATCTCTTGCTTGGCCTGCTCGATATCTTTGGCATAGGGGTTCTTCGCCAAATCCTTATGCGACCAGGTATGGCTGCCGATCGTCATCCCGGCTTTTCCCAATTCCTTGGTCAGCTGGGGATTCCACGTGGCGTGCTCGCCAATTTCGAAGAAGGTTGCCCTCACGCAATTGTCCTGCAGCGCCTTGAGCACCATCTCGGTGTTTTCGGGCCACGGGCCGTCGTCGAAGGTCAACACGACTTCCTTCTCGTGCAGGAAGTCGTACTGCTTGAAGTGCTCCGTACCGAAAGCGGGGCCGCCGGTCGTGTCGATCTGGACAACGCGCGACATGCCGAGCGCGTCGGGGTTGTTGCACGTCGGCAAGGTCGTGGGCCAAGGCGAGCTGCCGGCAGTGGCGGCCGGCGTCGGTGCGGGCGTCGGCGCGGCCGGTGCCGCGGTATTTGGCGGCACGACAAGATTGGCAGGCGCAGCGGTTGGCGTGCTGGGCCGCGGCGCGGTCGTTTTGTCCGACACTTTGATGACGGAGGCCGCGATCTGTGGGTCGGCAGCGGCGGCGATCGGTGTAGGTGGCGGGCTGGTCGCGTGCGCCGGCGACAGGACGTGCTCGACGAAAGCGATTAACGAACCTGGCCCAGTCGATTTTTGCGCCGCGACAACTCCGAACGCCGCAAGAGCCAGTGTCAGCACCGCCGCAAGGACAACGACGACGACGCGCATGGTAACCCTCCACCACAAACCACAACCCGCCCGCCGCAAAGTGAAGGCGCAATCGAGCGGCAAGTCAATAAAAACCAAGCATCGGCCGGTACCGAATAACTTCTGCGGCTTTTGCGCCACGTTAGAGACGGCAATGCGGAGGAACCCGTTGTGCTAACGGCCGAATTGGTCCGTCCAACTCGGCAGCGCGCCCGGCAACGGCAGCGCCGAGGCGGTAAACACGCCCCGCGCGATGGCTCGGGCTGCGACATTGGCGGCGAGCGTGCCGAGCGCGGTCAGGCCGAGGGTTGCATCGGCCAGCGGCCGGCGTCCGGTCGAGGCCGCGAATACGACATCGCCGTCGAGCGGGCTATGCACCGGATAGATCGCGCGCGACAGGCCCGATTGGGCCATCACGGCGAGACGTTTCGCTTGCGCCTTGGTCAGAATCGCATCGGTGGCGACGACGACGAGCGTCGTGCTTTCGCGCGCGCTGCCCTTGGTGAGAGGGTCAAGCGCCTGCGCCGGGAAAGCGTCGGGCCAGCCGCGGCCGCCATATTCGCCGCTTAATTCGAAGGGCGCGGCCCAGAACCACGGACCGCGACCGATAGTGACGCTGCCCGCGGCATTGACCGCGGCCAGCGCGCCGACGGTGCAGCCGTCGGGCGTTTGGCTGGAGGCGGAGCCGAGGCCGCCTTTGCAGTTCACCGTGGTGGCGCCGGTGCCGGCGCCGACGCTGCCGAGCGCGAAATCGGTTTGAGCGGAGGCCGCCGCGGCATAGCCCAAGTCGCGATAGGGTGGATAACGGCCCCAGTCCTTATTGCCGCCGCTCAACAGATCGAACAGGATCGCGGCCGGAACGATCGGGACACGCGCCGTTCGCACCGCAAAGCCGCGGCCCTGTTCGCGCAGCCAAGCCTGCGTTCCCGAAGCGGCATCGAGGCCGAACGCCGAGCCGCCTGACAAGGTGATGGCATCGATGCCCTCGACCGTTTGCGCCGTGTCGAGCAGCGCGGTTTCGCGCGTTCCCGGGCCACCGCCGCGCAGGTCGATGGACGCGACCGCCGGCTCGTCGAACACGATGACGGTTGAGCCAGAGCCGAGCCGCTCATCCTGGGCGTTGCCGACCTTCAGCCCAGGCACGTCGGTGATCAGATTGCGCATGCGGCATCATAACGTCTCCCCGCGGCGCGGCGAGAGGCAGAGTGCGCCTTGCAATCGCCATGCCGCCCGGTGCATTTCATGCCCCATGACGAATGTGACCATCGCTGCTGCGCTCGTCGCGGGGATGCTGAGCTTTCTGTCGCCCTGCGTGCTGCCGCTGGTGCCGCCTTACATCGTCTATCTCACCGGCGTCTCGCTTGAACGGCTTGCCGATGCCGAAGTCGAGCCGCGGGTGCGGCGCGAGACCATCGTGGCCGCTATCTTGTTCGTGCTCGGTTTCTCCACCGTGTTCGTCGCGCTTGGCGCCAGCGCCAGCGCGATCGGCGGGCTTTTGCGGGTCTATTCAGGGCCGCTTGCGGTGCTGGCCGGCATCGGCATCATCGTTATGGGCCTGCATTTTCTCGGACTGACGCCGATCGCCTGGCTGATGCGCGAAAAGCGCCTCGCCATCGCCAAGCCAGTGGGCTTGTGGGGCGCCTATCTGATGGGCCTTGCCTTTGCGCTGGGCTGGACGCCGTGCATCGGGCCGATCCTTGCCGCCATTCTTGCAGTGGCGGCCTCCGAGGCGACGCTGGCCAAGGGCGCCGGTCTGCTTGCCGTCTATTCGCTCGGGCTCGGCGTGCCGTTTCTGGTCGCGGCGCTGGCGGTCGAGCCGTTCGCGGCGTTTCTGGCCCGCTTCCGCGCCCATCTCGGCCTGGTCGAGAAGGCGATGGGCGGTCTTTTGGTGCTCACCGGCATCGCCTTCCTGACCGGAACGGTCAATGAGGCCAGCAACTGGCTGTTGCAGACGTTCCCCGCACTCGGACAGATCGGCTAAAGCGGGATGAGATTTGATTAAATCGTCATGCCCGCGCTTGTCGCGGGCATCCACGTCTTAAACGTCAAGTAAAAACAAAGGCGTGGATGGCCGGAACAAGTCCGGCCATGACGGACCATCGGCTTCGACCTCAACTCATGCCGCTCTAGCGCGAGCCGTTATTGCGAGGAGCCAACGGACCCGCGCGAAGTCGCGCGGTCCGATGACAGGCTCCGCGACGAAGCAATCCGATCGACGGTGGCAGGCTGGATTGGTTCGCTTCGCTCGCAATGACGCGAATTGATGCGCTGGAGCCTCAGTTGGTCTGCGCGCCCGGCAGTTCGGCGTAGGTGATTTTGCCGTCGGGCTGCTTCACCCATCGATACACGACATAATCAAGACGCGTGATGTCGCCCTTCTTGTCGTAGGAAATATCGCCGATCACGGTTTTGAACTTCATGCCGGAATGCATCGCGTCGGCGGCCTTTTTCGGGTCGAGCGACTTCGCCGCGGTCGCCGCCTGCGCGATGATTTGCACTGCGGCGTAGCTGTAGAGCGTATAGGCCTCGGGCTCGAAATGCTTGGCGCGGAATTCCGCCACCACGGCCTTGGCTTCCGGCCGGTTGCGCGGATCGGGCCCGTAGGTCATCAGCGTGCCGACGACGCCCGGCCCGCCGACCGAGGCGAACTCATCGGACGTAATGCCGTCGCCGCCCATCAGCGGCGCGGTCACGCCCTGATCGCGCATCTGCCGCACGATCAGGCCGGCCTCGGTATAAAGGCCGCCGAAATACACGAGGTCGGCGCGCGATTGCTTGATCTTTGACACCAGCGCCGAATAATCCTTCTCGCCGGTATTGATGCCCTCGTAGAGCACGGAATCCATGCCGCCGGCCTTGATCGTCTTCAAGGTCTCGTCGGCGAGGCCCTTGCCGTAGGTGGTCTTGTCGTTGACGAAGGCAATGCGCTTGCCGTTGAAGTGCTTGAGGATGTAGTCGCCGGCGACGCGGCCCTGCTGGTCGTCGCGGCCGCAGACCCGGAAAATGTTCCACATGCCGCGCTCGGTGACGGTCGGATTGGTCGAAGCCGGCGTGATTTCGAGGATGCCGTTTTCCTGATAGACTTCCGACGACGGGATGGTGACGCCGGAATTATAGTTGCCGACGACGAATTTGACGCCGTCGCCGGCGAAATCGTTGGCGACCGAGACGCCTTGCTTGGGATCCGATACGTCGTCGCCGTATTCCACCGCGATCTTCTGACCGAGAATGCCGCCTGCCTTGTTGATGTCGGCGGCGGCCTGGTCGACGCCGTTTTTCATTTGCGCGCCGGTGGCCGCGTTCGGGCCGGTGATAGGGCCGGCGACCCCGATCTTGACCTGGGCACTAGCAGGACTGCCGCTTGCAATTGTAGTAGCAAGGGCGAGAGTTGCCAAAATAGCACCAGCTCTTATGGGCTTCATTGATCTCTCCTTCATGCTGGAAGTCTGACGAATTTTTACGTGTTTGCGTGTGACGAACAAGTGCCAAACGTTTGTCAGCGGATCGCCCTTTGACAGCTTAGCGTCAGTTCCTGGACACCCCGGTTTTCGGCATTGACAATTTTACGCCAGATTTTCGCAGTCGTGAGACGTTTCGCGTCACGGCCGTGACAATCGCAGCACTGCAGCTTTCCAGTTAGGCAAGTGTCGAAGTTCTGATCAGCACTCGGCAATTTTTTGTCCGTTCGCGCCGTGCTAACCCGCGAAAACGGGAAGAACCCTTTTTAGCGGAGCCCGATCATGAGAAAGCGCATACGTCGTGAGACAAAAGGCAGCGGCAAGACGCGGAGCCAGCCGGCGAAACGTCGAAGGACGAAGATTGAAGTACCCGTACGAAGTAAGCTAGTACTCGGGCCGTCATGGCGTATTCACATCGAAGATATGATTTCGCTGTGCCGATGGGGGGATGATGGCGGACAAAACCTTTGATCACAACTGAGGTGTTAGTGTGTCTCAGGCCCGGAATTCCGGGCCTTTTTTTAGCGGGCTATTAGGGCAGATAGAGCCAGCCTGTATTGACAATCACCACCTTTTCATTACGAGGGATTAGAGGGGCTCGATCTAGAAAGAGAGCCAGACCGGCAATACCGGACGGCTCCGTCCTAATATTGTTGTGCTCGGCAATTTCCAGCGCCCTTGCTACGCTCCCCTCACCAACTGGATAGATTCCGGATTGGGGACCGAGCGTCTTATCGATTCTGAAATCCATTGAGAACTCGCTCAATTTCGTTCAGCAGAGGACGATATTTCGCATACAGCTTATGCATTCTAGTTTTTTGGTCGCGTGGTCTGGCCCCATACACGTTGACGTTTCGAATGCTCTTCTCGCCGTGTAATAGGCGCGGGCTATTTCTTTTGAAGGTAACCTCGTCATTAATTAGGAAAATTATATTTGCAAAGAGCTCGCCAGTTCCGACCGGAACAAAAATGTGTTTCGGTCTCTCGTTCAGCACCTCATACGGGCGTGGCCGGAAACCGTGGGGAGTTTGGTGGAAAGACTGGATGCTCGGGATTATCTGAGATGTTCGTCCTTATGCTTTGGCGAATGCTTTCGAGCTTGGCCTTAGGGTAAACGCCCTCTTTTAGTGCCGGGCTTTGCAAGCTCTCTTCGTCATTAGTTGTCAGATGTTTTGTTGATGGTAAGGGCTCCAGATGAGCAACCTGTCTCGCCATTGAACTGCGCTCAGGATGCGCTAATACAAGTCCCTCTCCCGCGATGTTAGGTTGTGTACTGAGGTTGCGGTCCTGTGGAGAGAGTTCATCTTCCAAGAGAGCAGCCAACGCAAGTAGCGCTTCAATAGCCTCCCCGGTTACTGCGTTGTATTTCCTAGCTAGGTCGCTACATGCGATTAAAAGCCCACTTTTGTGATATGGATTATTTAGGTGCCTGCCCTTGCCGGACTCGAAACGATCGAGGGTTCGGGCGTCTGGCACCATTCGGCCTAACCGCACGATAAATCTGGTTTGCTCTTCGAACCATTGCGGACTCTGATCGAGACGCGTCTTTAGTGCGCAATAACCTTCGCGCAATATGTCGCGTCTCTTTGGATCACCCCAGAATCCTGCAAAGAATTCACGTGACAGTTGCTCGTAGTTCTTATTAATCCTCGATGTCATGGGGAACTTCTGGACGTGCAAAGGGAAAATCAGATCATGGTCATCAAGAATGGTGGCTGTTCGGAAATGGCTTTCACGCCAGTTTCTGGAATTCCACCTCTAATTGTAGCGGCAATCATTCTAGGGAGTCACGCGATTTCGGAGACTCGGCTTTTTCATTGGACGTGCGGCGGCGCCAGCGCAGCGGGCCGTCCGGCGCGTAGAGCCAGTGATAATGCTCCACCATTTGCGCGGCGCGGGCCATGCGAAAGCCGAAGCCTGCGAATGCCATGCAGAACGCGCTGTCGACCAGATAATAATGCAGCGACAACAGCGTGCCGCCGAACAGGCTGAAATGAATGAAGCGGACGGCCAGTCCCAGGATGAGGGAATAGGCCACCACCTGCCGCCACGGCCGCCAGGTCGCGGCCACCGCCCTGCCGGCGAGCGTCGCGGCGCCGCCGCCCAGCACGATCGTGACCAACAGGAAGACACCGAAGGACCCTTCCTCGAAGAAGAAGCCGCCCAACGAAGAAGCCGTGATGTGCATTTTCTACCGCCCGCCTTCGAGATATGCGGACTTGATTTCCGGCCGCTCCAGAAGCTCGCGTCCGGAGCCCGACAGCGTGATCAGGCCGTTGACCATGACGTAGCCGCGGTGCGCCAGCCGGAGCGCATGAAAGGCGTTCTGTTCGACCAGGAACACCGTCAAGCCCTCGTCGCGGTTGAGCATTCGAATAGCATCGAAAATTTGCCGCACGATCAGCGGCGCCAGGCCAAGCGACGGCTCGTCGAGCAAAAGGAGCCGCGGTCGGCTCATCAGCGCGCGGGCGATCGCCAGCATCTGCTGCTCGCCGCCGGACAGCGTGCCGCCGCGCTGGGCGAGGCGCTGCTTGAGCCGCGGAAACAAGGTCACGACGCGATCGAGGTCGTCGGCGAATGTCGCGGCCGCGGCGGTCGTCGCCCCCATCTGCAAGTTTTCCAGCACCGTCATGCGCGGAAAAATACGCCGGCCCTCGGGGGCTTGCGCGATGCGAAGCGCGGCGATTTCGTGCGTGGCCAATGCGGTGATGTCGCGGTCGGCGAAGCGGATCGCTCCTTCGCGCGCGCGCGGATTGCCGCAGATCGTCATCATCAAAGTGGACTTGCCGGCGCCGTTAGCGCCGATCAGGGTGACGATCTCGCCGTCATTGACGTCGAGATCGACGCCCTTGAGCGCCATGACGCGGCCGTAAAACGTCTTGACGCCGCGAACGGAAAGTAGCGGAGCGGTCATAACCCGGCCTCGGCTTCGGCGTCGCCGACCTGGTCTTCGGCGACGCCGAGATAGGCGGCGATGACTTTGGCGTCGTTGCGCACGGCTTCCGGCGCGCCGTCGGCGATCTTCACGCCGTAGTCGAGCACGATGATCTTATCGGAAATCTCCATCACCACGGTCATGTCGTGCTCGATCAGCAGCACCGCGATGCCGAACTCGTCGCGGATGGCGAGCAGCAAGGCGTTGAGCTCGGCGCTTTCGCGCGGATTAAGCCCGGCGGCCGGCTCGTCGAGGCACAGCAGGACCGGCTCGGTGCACATGGCGCGCGCGATTTCCAGCCGCCGCTGCGCGCCATAGGGCAGATCGCCGGCCGGGTCGTCGGCGCGCGCGGTCAGTCCGATGCGGTCGAGCCAGGCGCGCGCCTGGTCGATCGCCGCGCGCTCGGCCTGGGCGTAGGTCGGCAATCCGAGCACGCCAAGGAACGTATAGCCGGACGCCAGCATCAGCCGGTTGTGCTGGGCGACCAGGAGATTCTCCAGCACCGTCATGCCGGGAAACAGCCGGATGTTCTGAAACGTGCGCGCCACGCGCGCCCGCTGGGCAACCAGGTAATCGGGCATGCGCTCCAACAGGTAAAGCGCGCCATTCTTGGCCACGACGCTTCTGGCGCCGGAGTCGGTGAGGGCTTCGAGTTCGTTCCACATGGCACCGTCGCCGTGACGCAGCGCCAGCCTTCCGGAGCTCGGCTTGTAGAAGCCAGTGATGCAGTTGAACACCGTGGTCTTGCCGGCGCCATTGGGGCCGATCAGCGCGGTGATGGCGCGGTGGCCGACGTCAAAGCTGAGATCGTCGATCGCCAGGAGGCCGCCGAAGCGCATGGTCAAATGCTCGACGCGGAGCAAAGTGTCGGCGGCGCTCTCTTGTTGGCTCATGATCTATTCCGAAAACCGCTTCCCACTTTTCGGGATCATTCGCTAGTGGTCCGATTCTAACATTCGCATCCCGTTTCGGTAGGCTCTCATGCGAATGTTAGAATCAAAGGACCACTAGCAAATATAGGCCGTAGTGGAGCTTTTGGATTTGACATTCGCTTCGCGAGCTCGTGGCTAAGTGGGTAGCGAATGTCAAATCCGCTCCACTAGCCGCGGCCTTCCTTGACCAGGTCGGCGGCAATGCTCTTGCGCTCTTTGAGAAACACCGAGGGCGCGCGGGTCGAGATCAGTCCGCGCGGCCGCCAGACCATGATCAGCACCATGGCGAAGCCGAAGATGAGCATGCGGTACTGGGTCGGATCGAAGGTCGGACCGAAAATCCGTTTGAGAAAATCGAGATCGCGCATGATTTCGGTGCCGCCGATCATGACGATCGCGGCGATGGCGACGCCGATCTGGCTGCCCATGCCGCCCAGCACCACGATCGACAGGATGGTGGCGGATTCCAGGAAGGTGAACGATTCCGGGGAGATGAAGCCTTGCCGGGTGGCGAAGAACGAGCCGGCGAAGCCGGCGAACATCGCGCCCATGGCAAAGGCGGTAAGCTTGGTATTGGTGGTGTTGATGCCGAGCGCGCGGCAGGCGATCTCGTCCTCGCGCAACGCCTCCCAGGCGCGGCCGACCGGCAGCCGCCGCAGCCGCACCGTGACGAAGGCGGTCAACAGCGCCAGGCCTAAGATGACGTAATAGAGAAAGATGACGCGGTAGAGCGGGCTGAACGGCAATCCGAATACGGCGGCAAAGCCGTTGTCGCCGGCAGTGAACGGAATGCCGAAAAACGACGGCCGCGGAATGCCGCCGACGCCGGCATAACCGTTGGTCAGCGCGGTGAAATTAATGATCACCAAGCGGATGATCTCGCCGAAGGCAAGGGTAACGATGGCGAGATAGTCGCCGCGCAGGCGCAGCACCGGGAAGCCGAGCAGAACGCCCCAGAACGAGGCCAGCATGCCGGCAACCGGCAGTAGAATCCAGAATGTCAGGCCGAAAGTCTTGGCCAGCAGCGCATAGGAATAGGCCCCGACCGCATAGAACGCCACGTAGCCGAGGTCGAGCAGGCCGGCGAGGCCGACCACGATGTTCAGCCCCCAGCCGAGCATCATATAAATCAGAATCTGGATGCCGAAATTGTCGATCCATTTGACACTGCGGGAAAAGCCGGCGGTGGCGAGCACAATCGCGGGATAGACGACGACAAAGGCAATGGCGAAGGGAACGAACCATTTGCCGACGAAACTGCGCCACGCCGGCGGCGCGGCCGCGACTGGCCGCAACGCGCGCTGCCGCAGCCGCGGTTCGAGCGCGAGCGAATAGGCCAGGCGGCCGGCGCCGATAACGGCCACCACGGCGAACAAGAGCGGCCAGCGCGTCGTCAGGATGAGGGCGTTTTGGCCGTTCACTTCGGTCTTAAAGCCGATCAGCGGCAGGAACAGGCCGAAGGCGATTGCCGCGGTGATGCCGGCGTCGCGCAGCGCCGCGGTGGCGTCGACGCGGCCGGAGACCGTCGTCGCAGGCCGCGGCCGGCTCGGATCGTTCCCGGCTGAATTGGCCAGCGCCGTCACCTCACACCTTCTCAACGTCCGGACGGCCGAACAGTCCCTGCGGCAGGAAAATCAGCGTGATCGCCAGCACCGAAAAGGCGGCAACGTCCTTGTAGTCGATGGTGAAATAGGCGGACCACATCGTTTCGATCAGCCCGATCAAGAGTCCGCCGATCACCGCGCCCGGCAACGAGCCGATGCCGCCGAGCACCGCCGCGGTGAAGGCCTTCACGCCAGGCACGAAGCCGTCGGAAAAGGTAACCACGCCGTAATACATCAAGTACATGGTGCCGGCGACGGCGGCGAGCGCGGCGGCGATCACAAAGGTCGTGGCGATGGTGCGGTCGACATTGACGCCGACCAGAGCGGCCATCTTGCGGTCCTGCTCGCAGGCGCGTTGCGCCCGGCCGAGCTTGGTTTGGGCCACCAGATACCAGAATGCCAGCAGCAATACCGTGGTGACGCCCCAGATGATCAGCTGCTTGTAAGACAGCGTGACCGGATAATTGTTGCGCGAGAACAGCACGAATTCGCCGCTCACCATCGGCGGGATCGACTTGTTGCGCGGGCCCTGCGTGACCTGGACGAAATTCGACAAAAAGATCGACATGCCGATTGCGGAAATCAGCGGCGCCAGCCGGAACGAGCCGCGCAATGGCCGGTAGGCGATGCGCTCGATCGCCCAGTTGACCAGCGAGGTGAACAGCATCGCAACAATCAAGACGATCAGCAGCGCCAGCACGATCGAGGAAATGCCGAGCCAGGTGGTTAGGATCAAAAACACGATGAGCGCGATGAAGGCCGATACCATGAAGACGTCGCCATGGGCGAAGTTCACCATGCCGATGATGCCGAACACCATGGTATAGCCGATCGCGATCAGCCCGTAGATCGAGCCGAGCGTGATGCCGTTGATAAGCTGTTGGAGAAAGACTTCCATGCGTCCTGTGCGCCTCCGCATGGCTGCCCGGCCGCAACCGTTGTTCCCAAGGCTTAACAGGGGGACTGCGCCGCGGCAACGCTGCGCGCTCTGTGCCGTAGCGCTGACGGCCGGCTTTCGCCGTGAGTCCGGTATTGCCGCCGCTTTGCCCGCGGGCTACCCCAAGACAGCCAGATCAGGGAGACCCCGATGGACCGGGTCAAATCCGAGGACGTCATCGCCGGTAAGGGGCGGCCGTTCACCGGTGCGGAATATCTTGAAAGCCTGCGCGACGGCCGCGAAGTCTATGTCTATGGCGAGCGGGTCAAGGATGTCACCACGCATCCGGCCTTCCGCAATGCCGCGCGCTCGATTGCGCGGCTCTACGACGCGCTGCACGATGAAAAGACCAAGGACGTGTTGACTTGGCCGACCGACACCGGTTCGGCGGGCTTCACCCACAAGTTCTTTCGTGCCGCGCGCTCGCGCGAGGAATTGGTAGCGCAACGCGACGCCATCGCGCTGTGGGCGCGCATGTCCTACGGCTGGATGGGCCGCTCGCCGGATTACAAGGCGTCGCTGATGAATACGCTCGGCGCCAATTACGATTTCTACGGCAAGTTCGCCGGCAACGCGAAGACATGGTACCGCCGCGCGCAAGAGAACGTGCTGTTCATAAATCACGCCATCGTCAATCCTCCGGTCGATCGCTCGAAGCCGGTCGATCAGGTCAAGGATGTCTTCATCACCATCCAGAAAGATACCGACGCTGGCATCTATGTGTCGGGGGCCAAAGTGGTGGCGACTGCTTCGGCGCTGACGCACTACAATTTTCTCGGCCAAAACGCCGCGGTGCCGCTGCACGACACCGATCTGGCGGTGATGTTCATCGCGCCAATGAACGCGCCCGGCGTAAAGCTGTTCTGCCGGACATCCTACGAGATGACGGCGAGCGTCATGGGTACGCCGTTCGATTACCCGTTGTCGTCGCGTTTCGACGAGAATGACGCGATCTTCGTCTTCGACAATGTTTTTATCCCCTGGGAAGACGTGCTGCTGCACCGCGATCTTGAGAAACTGAAAATCTTCTTTCCGCAGTCCGGCTTTTTGGCCGGTTATCAGTTCCAAGGCTGCACGCGGCTTGCCGTGAAGCTCGACTTTCTCGCCGGCGTCCTCGCCAAGGCTTTGCACGCGGCCGGCTCCGACGAGTTCCGCGGCAATCAGGCCATGCTCGGCGAAGTGATCGCCTGGCGTAATCTGTTCTGGGCGCTGACCGATGCCATGGCGATGAATCCGACGCCGTGGGTGAACGGGGCGGTGCTGCCGAATCAGCAGTCAGGATCGAGCTATCGCGTGTTCGCCGGCGATGCTTATGGGCGGGTCAAGGAGATCGTCGACAAGATCGTTGCCTCGTCGCTCATCTATTTGCCGTCTTCCACCAAGGATTTCAAGAATCCGGCGATCGACCGCTATCTGGCGCGCTACGTGCGCGGCTCCTACGGCATCGATTACAAGGAGCGCATCAAGATCATGAAGCTGCTATGGGACGCGATCGGCACCGAATTCGGCGGCCGCCACGAGCTCTACGAGCGCAATTACGCGGGCAATCACGAGGATATTAAAATCCAGGCACTATGGAATGCACGCTCGTCCGGCACGTTCGCGCAGATGACGGCGCTCGCCGAGCAGTGCATGGCCGAATACGACGAGAATGGCTGGACCGATCCGGCATGGCTTAATCCCGACAACGTCGCCTATCCGGGATTGCCGGAAACGCGCCGCGCAGCGGAATAACGGATGTCCGTCATCCGACATCCGTCATCGGCATGACAGCTTGCAGGTACGAACGATAGAATGGGGCCATGAGCTGGATCGACCAACGGCCCGACGATGCGATGGATGGCGCGTTTACGGCGGTCGGGCCGGGCCCGATCACGAGCGTCGAGCCCGCGGTGTTTCGCGAAGCGATGAGCCGCCTCGGCGCTGCCGTGCACCTCGTCACCACTGCGGGCTTGGCTGGCAAGAGCGGCTTCACCGCAACCGCGGTCTGTTCGGTGTCGGATACTCCGGCAATGCTTCTCGTCTGTCTCAACCGCCGCAGCAACAGCGCGCCGGTGCTGGCGCAGAACGGCGTGTTTTGCATCAACACGCTCGGCGCCGGCGAAGAAAAACTCGCCGATCTGTTTGCCGGCCGAAGCGGCGTGCATCTGCATGAGCGCTTTTCGCAAGGCGAATGGATCACGCTGAAGACCGGCGCGCCGGTGCTTGTCTCCGCCGTGGTCGCGTTCGACTGCCGCACCATCGAAACCAAGGCAGTCGCTTCGCACAATGTCGTGTTCGGAGCGGTCGAAGCAGTCCGGCTTGGGCCAGCCGGGCCGGCACTGGTCTATCATGATCGGGCCTATAAGCCGGTGTAGCCGGCTTTGTCGTCGACCCGACATTTTGTAGCAATCGCGACGATTTTATAAGATATTTCAATCAGTTGATCGTTGGGGGCGGCACCAGCCGGGGAACCTTCGCGCGGCTTAGCGGTTATCGCACTGGGCCGGGGGTTGCGTACGTCAGTTCAAAACCCCTCGAAATCACGGAGAGCGTCCCAATGGCGAACGAGCAAAATAATCCGCAACGCGACCAGCAAAATCAAAACAATCCGCAGCAGGGCGGCCAGAACAAACCCGGCCAGCAGCAACAGGGCGGGCAAAACAAGCCCGGCCAGCAGCAGGGCGGCCAGAACAAGCCGGGCCAAGGCGGTCAGCAGGGCAGCGGTCAACAGGGCGGGTTCAATCGCTAACAATCACGCTTTTAGGGAAGGCGGCAGCTCGCGGGCTGCCGCCTTTTTTGTGCACAGGTTGTCCTGCGTTCCCGCGCCGGCTTTTTCTGCGCCGCTATCGGCCTATGCTGGCGGCATGTTGAACCCACTGCCGCTGTTCCATCTTTACGGCGATCCGCCGGACGATTCCGCGTTCGATTTCATTCACGTTGAGACCATCGCCTCGCGATCCTCGATCCACGACTGGACCATCCGCGCCCACCGCCATCGCAATTTGTTTCAGATCCTGCTGATCGAACGCGGCGGCGGCGAGATGACATTCGATGCGTCGAAACTTTCGTTTACTGCGCCCGCCGCGATCCTCGTGCCGGCCGCGATCGCGCACGGCTTTCGCTTCGAGCCCAGCATCACCGATGGCTGGGTGGTGAGCTTCACCGAGGACGCGGCGGGGACGTTGACGGATCGAACGGGAGAGGCGCTGCAACGCCTGCGCATGCTGGCGTCGCAGCCCGTCGTCCCTATCGGCGACGACACCGAGCGCGCGCGGCTCTCGGCGTTATGCGCCGATCTCGCCGAAGAGCACAGTCTGGCGCGCGAAGGCTATCGGCTGGCGATGCGTGGGCTTCTCGTGCTCATCGCCGTCGGCGTGGCGCGGCTGGCGGCAAGCCGGGCGCGCACCGGCACCGTCACCTTGCATCCGGCTGATGCCACGGTCGCGCAATTACGCGCGCTGGTCGATGAGTTCTTCCGCACCGAGCGGCTGCTCGCCTTTTATGCCGAGAAGCTTGGCATGACGGTCGATCGGCTCAACGACCACGTCAAGCGCTCGACCGGGGTGACCGCCGGCCATCTCATCCGCCAGCGCGTGCTCACCGAGGCCAAGCGCCAGCTCGTCTTCACCGCGCAGCCGATCCACGACATTTCCGCGGAGCTTGCTTTCGCCGATCCGTCGCACTTCGCGCGCTTTTTCCGCAAGCAGACTGGAACTACGCCACACGAATTTAGAGACCAGCGGGGCGGGTAGGGCTGTCTCGTCGCGCGGAGTTTTGCCTTGGCGTGCGCCCGGCGGGCCGCAAAATCGCCTTTGTACTCAATGACTGATCCCCGCCAATTCGGTATCCTGCCATGCAGGCGAGCTTACGCGGGACACCGTGCAGTCTCGGGGATTGCTCCCAGGAAGAGGACTCGATTGCCTTTGGCGCGCCACTCTACCGCTGCCGTGCCAGCCTTGTTGCTGATCGCGGCCGCATGTTTTGTCGCCCGTTTCTCGGTAACGGCCGCACGCGCCGAAGCTGCGTCCGGCGGCTGCGAAGACGCAGTGGGGCTCGAAGTCTTGCCCGCGCCAATGGCGCCGTGGACGGGCGCGCCGTTGCGTATTCTCGTCGCCGCAGAGAAGCCGCTCGACGGCACGCTTTCGCTGATCGCGCCCGATGGAACCGTCGCGGCCAAGTCGGGCGACCGGCACGGCGGGCCGCCGTATTACTGGTTCGCCGAGGTGGCGTCGCCGGCCACGGGAGCGTGGCGCGTCACGCTTACACTCGACGGCGGGCCGGCCGGCTGCGGCACGATCACGCGCGATATCGCCGTAAGCGCCCGCAAGCCGGTGCCGCCGCATCCCGCATCGGGCAGCATGTGGCAGATACGTAATTCATGGAACCGTGCCACGGAAAACTTGTATTCGGCGTGGATCGCGAAGCTGTTCGACGCGCCGCTCGATGTCGAGCTGTCGTGGAAGGGGTGGCAAGATGTGCTGCGCGACCGCTCGCGCAATATGCTGTTCAATTATTTGGGCCTTGGAGAAGATAACATCACGATGGGCCTTCGCCCCGACTGCGCCGACTTTGTCTATTTTTTACGCGCCTATTTCGCATACAAGATGGGCCTGCCGTTCGGCTATTCGAATTGCTCGCGCGGCCTCGCCGGTAAGCCGCCGAAATGCTACCAGTGGTTCGACATTGAGCATCCCGAGGTCACCCGTCCCGCTCCGCCGCCCGAGCAGGACACCGCGCCCGAGCAAAACACCGCATCGGCTGCTCCAGCGCCCAGCTTCGCACAGCTGTTTTCCCGGCCAGAGCCGCAGCCGGTCGCGCCTCCAGCGAACCCGCCTGCACCGAAGCCGAAACCGCTGGGGACCCCGGCGGCGTTCGCCGCATATTTGCGGGACGTCGGGGACGTCGTTCATACCGGATCGGTGCGTGTATCGGCGAACGACAACGGCACCGATTTCTACACCGTTCCGCTGACGCAAGCGACGCTGCGTCCGGGGACGGTGTACGCCGATCCGTACGGCCACGTATTGATGCTGGTGCAGCGCGTGTCGGAGTCGAACGGCGCGCCGGGCGTCTTCCTCGCCGTCGACGCGGAGCCCGACGGCACCGTCACGCGCAAGCGGTTTTGGCGGGGCAATTTCCTGTTCGTGCACGATCCCGCGCTCGGCAGCCCCGGGTTCAAGCGCTTCCGGCCGATCGTGCGCGAGAAGAACGGCGCCTTGCGGCGGCTCACGAATGGCGAAATCGCCAAAGACCCAGAGTATGGCGACTTTTCGCTGGAGCAGTTGCAGCTCAGCGTCCAGGACTTTTACGATCGCATGGATGACGTGATGTCGCCCCAGCCGCTCGATCCGGTGCGGGCGATGGAGGACGCTATCACCGACCTCGACGAGCAGGTGAAGACGCGGGTCACTTCGGTGGAAAACGGCCGAAAATATCAGGAGAAGCAGCCCGGCGAAGTGGATATGCCGTCGGGCCCGTCGATCTTCGAGACCACCGGCGCGTGGGAGGATTATTCGACTCCGGCGCGCGATTTTCGTCTGTTGATCGCGATCGATGTGGTGCGCGGCTTTCCAGATCACGTGGCGCGGCGTTCGGATCGGTATGCGATACCGAGCGGCAAGAGCGTGGCGGACGTGAAGGCCGAATTACAGGGCGTTCTCGCGTCGGAGCTTGCGGCGCGCAAGTTTTCCTATACGCGCAGCGACGGCTCGCAGTGGACGCTCTCGCTCAAGGACGTGATCGACCGCGCGGCCGATCTCGAAATGGCCTACAATCCGAACGACTGCGTCGAGCTGCGCTGGGGCGCGCCAGAAGCGAGCAGCGAGGCCTCGGCGTGCAAGCGGCACGCGCCGGCGGCGCAGCGCGCCAAGATGACGGAGTACCGCGGCTGGTTCCGCGAGCGCCACTGGCCGACGCCGTCGGGCGCGTAGTGAGCGTTTCGAATCTCGCTCCTCGTTAACGTTCAAACCTTTAGTTCAGCAAAAATCCGAGTACCGTGTCCGCGTAAATCTGCGGCTGCTCCAGATTGGCGATATGGGCGGCGTCAAGCACTGCAATCCTGGCGCCCGGAATGTGCTGCCGGATGAATTCGTTGCCTTCGAGCGGCGTCGCCGGATCGTGACGGCCGGCGATGACGAGGGTCGGCGCGGTAATTTTTGCCAGCAGCGGGCGATGATCCATGTCGCGGATCGCCTCACCGCAACCGCAATAGCCGTCCACTTTGGTGGCCAGAAACATTTCGCGCATTTTTGCTATCGCCTGCGGCGCGCGTTCGCGAAATCCATTGGTGAACCAGCGTTCCATATTGACATCGACGATGCCTTCCAGTCCCTTCTCGCGCACCAGCTTGAGCCGGCCTTGCCAAACGCTTTTGTCGGGAAAGTAGCAGGCGGTGTTGGAGAGAATGAGCTTGTCGACGCGGTTTGCAGCTTTGGCGCCGAGCCACTGCCCGACCATGCCCCCCATCGACAGACCGCACCAATTGATTTTGGCAATTCCGAGCGCGTCGAGCACCGCGACAACGTCGCGGCCGAGCCGTTCCATCGTGTAGGGCCCTTTTGGTACGCTCGATTTGCCATGTCCGCGCCGGTCGTAGCGCACCAGGCGGAAGTGGCGGGTCCACGGCGCGACCTGGTCGTCCCACATATGCAGATTGGTGCCGAGCGAATTCGACAGCATCAGCGCCGGCGCGCGGTCGGGCCCGTCCACTTCGACATGGATGACGCAGCCGTCGTCCACTTTGATATCCGGCATTGTTGATCCTCCCCGCGTTTGCGCGCCTACTAGCACCCTTTGCAGCGGCCGCGCGAGGCGCTAAGCGATGGTCGACGAATGCCAGTTATGGGACACGAGGCCAGGGAGGAACACCAATGGCGATGACAATGAATGGCGAGGTTCAGCTCGCCGCCCCGCCGGAAACGATCTGGGAAAAACTCAACGACCCCGCGACACTGAAGGCCTGCATTCCCGGCTGCGAGCAGCTCGACAAAATCTCCGACACTGAAATGCAGGCCGTCGCCACGGTCAAGATTGGGCCGGTGAAAGCCAAATTCAAAGGCAAGGTCACGCTGTCCGACCTCGATCCGCCGCACGGCTACAAGATTTCCGGCCAGGGCGACGGCGGCGTCGCCGGTTTCGCCAAGGGCGGCGCCACGGTCAAGCTCACGCCGAAGGACGGCGGAACCTTGCTGTCCTACGATGTCGATGCACAGATCGGCGGCAAGCTCGCGCAGCTTGGCCAACGGCTGGTCAACGGCGCCGCCAAGAAAGTCGCCGACGATTTTTTCGCGAACTTTGCCAAAGCGGTAAATCCGCCAGGTTCATGATTTTACCGTTCCCTGCCCACTCACGGGCTGACCCGAGCGCGGCAGTCCCGCGGCGCGGCCGCCGGCAGGCAGGACACTGCGTTGCATCATTTCTTCCGAACCGAAACCCGCGCCACCGGTTGCCCGCGGAACTCCCTTGACCGCTCCCCAGGCTGGGGTTCAGAGTAATTCTCGTTCTAGGGTGCGAAAACCGGCAAAAAGCCACCAATTCAATCCCTAATCCGTCCGCGTATCCGGAAATGCCGGCAAATCGCGACGTTTTCTCCGGAAGTTTTCAGGGAGGGATCCCATGGCCTCGACCGACACGGCAACCGTCTCAATGACCGTGAACGGCAAACCCGTCAGCGCCAATGTCGATCCGCGCACGCTGCTCGTTCAGTTGCTGCGCGAGACTTTGCGGCTCACCGGCACGCATGTCGGCTGCGACACCTCGCAGTGCGGCGCCTGCGTGGTGCACGTCAACGGCAAGGCGATCAAATCCTGCACCGTGCTGGCGCTGCAGCTCGAAGGCGCGGATGTGCTCACCATCGAGGGCTTGGCGGCGCCGGACGGCCCGCTGCATCCGATGCAGGAAGCGTTCCGCGAAAACCACGGCCTGCAGTGTGGCTACTGTACGCCGGGAATGATCATGACCGCGGTCGATATAGTGCGGCGCAAGGGCAACGAGCTCGACGACCGCACCATTCGCGAGGAGCTGGAAGGAAATATCTGCCGCTGCACCGGCTATCATAATATCGTGAAAGCGATCGCCGCCGGCGCGCGCGCCATGCGCGGCAGCGGCGCCGCGAGCAAAGCCGCCGAATAAGGAAGACACTAGAAGGAACTTGCCGGTGGGCAATTTTCTTTCCAGGGAGTGAGTTGCCGGAGGGCAAAGCCATGAGCGGAACCGGTATCGGCGCCCCGGTGCGCCGCAAGGAGGACCGTCGTTTCATCACCGGCAAGGGCCAATATACCGACGACGTAAGCCGTCCCGGCCAGGCCGCGATTTATTTCATCCGTTCGCCGCACGCGCACGCCAAGATCAAGAAAATCGATACGTCGTCTGCGGCCAAAATGCCGGGTGTCGCCGGCATTTTCACCGGTGCGCAATTTGCCGAGGACAAGCTCGGTAACCTGATTTGCGGGTGGACCGTGCTGTCGAAGGACGGCTCGCCGATGAAAATGGCGCCGCATGCGGCGCTTGCGGCGGGCAAGGCCAATTACGTCGGCGATGCGGTGGCGGTGGTGGTCGCTGATACGCTGGCGCAGGCTAAGGATGCCGCCGAGAAGGTCGTGGTCGATTACGAGGTGCTGACTGCGGTGGTCGATTCGGCGAAGGCCGCGGCCAAGGGCGCGCCGCTCATTCACGACGTCGCTCCGAACAACACGATCTACAACTGGCATCTCGGCGATGCGGAAGCGACCAATGCGGCGATCAGGAACGCCAAGCATGTCACCAGGCTCGAATTCATCAACAACCGGCTGGTGCCGAACGCGATGGAACCGCGTGCGGCGATCGCCGAATATGACGCCGGCAGCGGCCACCTGACGCTGTGGAACGCGTCGCAGAATCCGCACGTCGCGCGACTGGTCATCTCCGCCTTCGTCGGCATCGCGCCCGAAAACAAGCTGCGGGTGATCGCGCCGGACGTCGGCGGCGGCTTTGGCTCGAAGATTTTCATTTATCCGGAGGAAGTCGTTTGCCTGTGGGCGGCGCGCAAGCTCGGCCGGCCGGTGAAGTGGACCTGCGAGCGTTCGGAGAGCTTCATCACCGACGCTCACGGCCGCGATCACATTACCACGGCGGAAATGGCGTTCGACGGCGACGGCAAGATCACCGCGCTGAAGGTGCACACCACCGCCAATCTCGGCGCCTACATGTCGACCTTCTCGTCGGCGGTGCCGACCTTCCTCTATGCGACGTTGCTGTCCGGCCAGTACGCCATCCCGCATATCTATTGCGAGGTCGACGCGGTCTATACCAACACCGTGCCGGTCGATGCCTATCGCGGCGCCGGACGTCCGGAAGCAACCTTTGTCGTCGAGCGGCTTGTCGAAGTCGGCGCCCGCGAACTCGGTGTCGATCCGACCGAGTTGCGGCGGAAGAATTTCGTCAAGACTTTTCCGTATCAGACCTCGGTCGCTTCCCTGTACGACGCCGGCGACTACAACGCCTCGCTGCAAAAGGCCTTGCAGCTTCACGACTACAAGGACTTCGGCAAGCGCAAGCGCAAATCCGCACGCCACGGCAAGCTGCGCGGCATCGGTTTTGCGGCCTATATCGAGGCCTGCGGCGTGGCGCCGTCCGCGCTGGTAGGCCAGCTCGGCGCCGGGGTCGGCCTTTGGGAATCGGCCGAAGTTCGCGTCAATCCGACTGGCTCTGTCGAACTTTTGACCGGCTGTCATCAGCACGGCCAGGGCCACGAGACGACGTTCGCGCAGTTGGTGGCCGAGCGCCTCGGCATCTCCATCGATCAGGTCAATGTCGTCCATGGCGACACCGACAAGGTGCAGTTCGGCATGGGCACTTACGGCTCGCGTTCCGGCGCGGTCGGTATGTCGGCAATCGTCAAGGCGCTCGACAAAGTGGAGGCCAAAGCCAAGAAGATCGCCTCGCATCTCTTGGAGGCCGCGGAAGCCGACATCGTGTTCAAGGACGGCAAGTTCACCGTCGCCGGCACCGATAAGTCGGCGGCCTGGGGTGAGGTCGCGCTTGGCGCCTATGTCGCGCACAAATTCCCGACCAGCGAGATCGAGCCGGGCCTGAAGGAAGGCGCGTTCTACGATCCGACCAATTTCACCTTCCCGGCGGGTTGCCATATCTGTGAAGTCGAGATCGATCCCGAAACCGGTCATACTGAGATCATGGCCTGGACCGCGGTCGACGATTTCGGCACCATCATCAATCCGATGATCGTCGAGGGTCAGGTGCACGGCGGGGTTGCCCAGGGCGTCGGCCAGGCGTTGCTTGAGCACACCGTTTACGACGCCGACGGCCAGCTCGTGAGCGGCTCCTACATGGATTACGCGATGCCGCGTGCCGACGACCTGCCGTCGTTCAAGGTTGACACCACCATGACCAAGTGCCCCTCGAATCCCCTCGGCATCAAGGGCTGCGGCGAAGCCGGCGCCATTGCGGCGCCGGCTGCCGTCATGAACGCCATCACCAACGCGATCGGCACCGAGCAAATCGACATGCCGGCCATACCGGCGGCCGTTTGGGCGGCGCTTCAGAAATCAGGCTTGCCGCGCGCGGCATAACAGGAGACTTGCGATGTACGCCTTCACTTTTCATCGTCCGCAAACGGTGCGGCAGGCTGCCGGCCTACTCGCCAAGAACGGCGACGCCAAACTACTGGCGGGCGGCCAGACCCTATTGCCGACGATGAAGCTGCGGCTCGCCGGACCGCCGCAGATCGTCGACATGACTTTGATCGAAGGATTGTCCGGGATCGAGCTGAGCGGCCGCTCGCTCGCCATTGGCGCGATGACGACGCATAATGAGGTCAATATATCGCCGGTGGTGCAGCAGGCAGCGCCGGTGTTGGCCAAGCTCGCCGGCATGATCGGCGACCCCGCGGTCCGGCATCGCGGTACGATCGGCGGTTCGGTCGCCAACAACGATCCCAATGCCGATTATCCGGCGGCCTGCCTCGGTCTCGGCGCCACCATCGTCACCAACAAGCGCCGCATCAAAGCCGACGATTTCTTCACCGGCATGTTCTCGACCGTGCTGGAGCCCGCGGAAATCATCACCAAAGTGATTTTCCCGCTGCCCAAGAAGGCGGCCTATCAGAAATTCCGCAATCAGGCGTCGCGCTTCGCTCTGGTCGGCGTGTTCGCGTCGAAGCGCGGCAGCGAGATCCGCGTCGCAGTCACCGGCGCCGGCTCGAACGGCGTGTTCCGCGTAAAATCGTTCGAAGAGGCGCTGAAGAAGCGATTTTCGCCGAAGTCGCTGGAAGGCATGACTATTCCGGCCGACGGCATGAACTCGGACATCCACGGCAGTGCGGAATACCGCGCCCACCTGGTGAGTGTACTGGCGCGGCGTGCGGTCGCCGAGGCGATCGGCAAGTCGGCGGCCTGATTTTCGCGGCTCGTCTACCGAGTCTTATCGTCTGCCGCGCGGCCTGACGTAGAAGGTGGTCAGTCCGATCACGTAATCGCCGCCGCCGGGCTGCGAAGCCTTGCCTTTGGACCCCTTGGCGGCCTGCCAGCCCCCTCCGTCGCGCTCGGGCGGAGCCTGCCGGCCAACGATGGAGCGCATGTAAAGACGATCCACGGGCGGATTTTGTAGCGGTTGGTTCATCACAAGCCTCCGTCGTTTTGACGGTCTGTCCTCCCTCGGAGCCCGCCGGGCTGATTTCGGCTGCTTGCGCTTTGCCTGCATCGAATCCACTCGTCTCCGGTAACTCCGGTGTCGGCGAAAACGCATCCGTATCCTACAACGCAACACGTTCTGTCCAGATTGCGCCGCGCCGGTCAGCGCGGTCTCTCGAACAGGCCACGCCGCATTTTGTCAATCGATCGTCCGACACCGGTACGAAACCACCCGGTGCGGTAAGCCACTAGAAGCAGCTCTTGCAACTATCCCACAATGGGCCAAGGCACGAGACGCAGCCGGGGCTCAGCGGATTGGGAATGCACGAAGCGGCGCAACTCGCGACCTTTTCGGCGCATTGCAGCCAGTTGCAACTCTGCCGCATCGTCTCAGTCTGATAAGCGCGAGCACTCCCACGCCTTACGGGAGCGGCTTGCATTGGCAAGTTCATAAAATTCTCCGCAGTTATCTGTCTTTCTGTTTCACGGACCCACCTTCGTAATCGATCCTGCCCGGGGAAAGGTCACCCCGGGCAGGTCTGATGATGCGAGCCGCGCGACCGGTCAGCACTGGCCGAGGTTCGGTACGCAGACGCCCGCGCAATAACCGAAAACGCAAGCGCCGACGCAACAACCGCCCGAGCCACAGCTACAATCGGATTGAATCATTCCCTTGGTCGTATGTTGCGTCGATTTTGCATTTCGCTCGACGGGTTTGGCCTGGACTGGAGATTTCATGACTGCCACCTCTCGATGATTGGCTCTCGCGGGAGCAGAGCCGCTGAATCCGTGCCTCATGTCGGGCACTCAACCGGCCACGTTCCCGCGGCGTGACCGTGAACAAATGGACGCCTTGCCGGCATCACGAGCGCACCGCCCAGGTACGGACCGTGCCGACAGTGACCGGCAACACTTCGCTGACGTCGACTGTGTAGCGGTAGACCCGGTTGGCGCGGCGTTCGTTCTCCGGGTCGAACATTTGCAATTCAACGTCCCAGCAATCAGAATCGGGCCGGCAGATCGGGCTCTTGACCACATTGATGGTGTCGAGCTCGAGTTTGCGTCCGGCGGACTCGGCGAAGGCGACTTGAGTCTGGAAAGCGTTCGTTGCCGCGAAGTTGAGCGCGCGGTCTTGTGGAGCGACGCCGAAGTTGCGCAGCTCGTAATAGACGCGATTGAGGAAGTTGAAGATGTGATCGTCGGCTGCGACATCCGAGCCGACGGCGGCCTTGGCGGCGGCAATCAGTTCGTGGGATTGCCATTTGAACATCCCGCGCAAGTCCGGATAAACGACCGGGACCGTCATGCCATTGAGGAGGCGGGTCGAGCCGCCGATCATCCCCGGTATCGAGACGCGTTGCTCGCGGTTGCGCTGTTCGTCGAGCGAGGATTCAAGCGCGTTGAATATCGCGTTGTAAATTTGCGGCGCAAACGGGCCGGCCGGCTGGATCGCGTAGAGCGGAATCTGCTCCTGCATCAGAATGAACGTGACGCCGGCCGCGTATTGCGGATTTTCACGCAGGAACGCGATGAGCTCAGTCGGATTGTTGACGCGAATGGGATCGAGCTGTTGAACCAGCGCGTCGTACCGGGCCTCGGTGCCGAAATCGAACCATAGCGCCCCAAGAGCAAAAACGATTTGCGGCGGCTCGCCGCCGCCGCACGAACAGGCCTGCTGCGTGAGACCGAGCGCACACGCACGACCGTGTGTGACGGGCGCGAGTGGCGGCGAGGCGCCAGGCACAGGACCGGTACTCTGCTGCTCGACTTTCGCCTTGGTGGGTTCGTCGTCGGGTTTCTGTTCGCAATTGCAGGCCGACGGCGACAGGCCCGATGGTTCGACGGCAGCTGACTGGACTGAACTCAACTCCGACATGACAATCTCCCCCGTTCCAGAATGAGTGAACTGCTGACCGACCCGGTCTGCGCCTATGAGCGGTTGTTCTGGTGTTGACCCCGCGAAGGCACGCCGCGATTGCCCGGCGCGATGGACTGCCGCGAGCGCCGAGGCGGCGTCGAGCGTGCCGGCGAGATAGCGGTCGCAGGCGCCGTCGCCCTCAAGCGTGCACGGTGCGGCGCTGTCGATAAGGATGTCGCGGATATCGAGAGCATCGATCCGATAACCTTCCCGTTGCGCGACCGAGAGCAGAAGCGCGCCAACTCCCGACACGACCGCGGTCGCGTAACTGGTCCCACTGCCGGCACTCACGCCGCCGCCGGGCACAGCCACCGGCAGATTGTCCCCCGGAGCCAACAGTCCATTGCGGCGATAAGGCTCGCCCCAATTGCTGGCTTCGAGAGGCCGCCCGGCTCCGTCGAGCGCGCCGACCGCCAAAGTCAGTTCTACTGTAGCGGGTAAATTAATGCAAGCACAACCATCGTTGCCGGCCGCGGCAACGATCAAGACCCGCTTTTCGAGGGCTCGCTCCAGCACTTGAGCAAGGTGCGCCTCGGTCTCCGGCGTCACCGATTTCTGGCCGGCGCTGATATTGATGATCGAGACCTCGCGCTCCAGCGCAAAGCTGATCGCCCGCGCCAGATCCAATTGCGAAACAGGCCGCAGTTCCGCGTCAGCAGATTTGCGAAAGAACAGCGGCAGAATGAGCCCCGAACAGCCGGGGGCTATGCCGCGGACCGGGTCTTTGGTGCCGAAAATCAAGCTGCAGACGCCGGTCGCATGCGCGTCAGGACCGTTGGAATCCGGCGGTATCATCGATTGCAAAACGTCAATCGATGCGTCGCGAAGAACCGGATGCGACAGATCGGGCAGGCCATCGACGACGCCGATGGTAATCTCGTGCGATCCCGGCCCCGCTTCGGCAAGGGCGGCACGAATGCCGGCCAATGGTAATCGTGATAATTGTACATCCATTAATTACAATTATAACGGGAATAATTCCGTGCGTCCAGCTTCGACGCTTGGCGCATTCGGCGGTCGGTTCTCACAGGGCGGATTATATGTATGGATGGCGGACCCCGCGGGTTCGCCAGGGAAATACGGCTGCGCGCCGAAAAATTGCCGTTGCTGAGGTCTGACCGTGAAACAGTCTATTCCCCGCCCGCTGCCTGCGTCGATCGACGCAACCGTCGATCTCCTCGCCGCGGCGGATTATCTGGCCGACCGCTCGCTCGGCACCGTGCTCTATCTCGCGCTCAAAATGGGCCGGCCGATTTTCCTCGAAGGCGAGGCCGGCGTCGGCAAGACCGAGATCGCCAAGGTGCTGGCGTCGACGCTTGGCCGGCGGCTCATTCGGCTGCAATGCTACGAGGGCCTCAACGTCGCTGCCGCTGTCTATGAATGGAATTACGCGGCGCAGATGATCGCCATCCGCGTCGCCGAGGCCGAAGGCGAGCATGACCGCACCCGGCTCGAACACGACGTGTTTTCCGAGCGCTTTTTGATCAAGCGGCCGCTGTTGCAGGCCCTCGAACCTGATACCGCCGGCGCGCCGGTGCTTTTGATCGACGAGATCGACCGCACCGACGAAGCGTTCGAAGCGTTCCTGCTCGAAGTTTTGGCCGACTATCAGATCACCATTCCGGAAATGGGCACGGTGAAGGCCGCGCAGCCGCCGGTCGTCGTCATCACCTCGAACCGCACCCGCGAAGTCCACGATGCGCTCAAGCGCCGCTGCCTCTATCACTGGGTCGGCTATCCCAACGCCGAGCGCGAATTGGCCATCGTACGCACCAAGGTTCCGGGCGTCGGCAAAAAGCTGTCCGAGCAGGTGGTGGCGTTCGTGCAGGCGTTGCGCAAGCAGGATTTGTTCAAATCGCCCGGCGTCGCCGAAACGCTCGACTGGGCCGCGGCTCTGTCCGAGCTTGATGTCGTCGCGCTCGATCCGGCGACCGTGTCCGATACGCTCGGCGTGCTGTTGAAATACCAGGACGACATCGCGCGGCTCGAAGGCTCGAAGGTCAAGGAGCTGCTCGACGAGGTGAAGTCGGAGCTGCGCGCGGCGGAGTAATTTATGAGTATGCAGCTGACACAATTTCCCTCTCCCCTTGCGGGAGAGGGTGGCGAGGATAAGCGCAGCGAAATCCGAGCCGGGTGAGGGCGATCTTGAAAAAAACCCCTCACCCGGTCCTCGCCCCGGACGATGTCCGTGGCTCGGCCCATCCTCTTCCGCAAGGGGAAAGGGGACAAGGCCGCCTTGCCGAAAACATTCTCTACTTCGCCCGGGCGCTGCGCGCGGCCGGCATTCCAGTCGGGCCCGGCGCGGTGCTCGATGCGCTGGAAGCGGTAAAGGCCGCCGGCGTCGGAACGCGCGAGGATTTTTACTGGACGCTGCATGCGGTGTTCGTGAAACGCCACGAGCATTCGATCCTGTTCGATCAGGCTTTTCGCATCTTTTTCCGACGGCGCGGCTATGTCGATCAGCTCATCGCGATGATGCTGCCGCAAGTGGCGTCGCCACCGCAGGCGCCGCAGGCCGGCGCCACGCGCGTGCATGAAGCGCTGTTCGCGGGCCTCGACGACAAGCTGAAGAAGGAACGCGAGATCGAGCTCGATGCCCGCATGACGGTATCCGACCGCGAGGTGCTGCAGCACAAGGATTTCGCGCAGATGACGAGCTCAGAGATCGCGGCGGCAAAGGAGGCGATGAAGAAACTCGTCCTGCCGCTTGCCGAAATACGCACACGGCGGTTGGCGCCGCATCCGCGCGGCCATTTGATCGACATTCGCCGCACCTTGCGCGCCAGCATGAAAGGCGGCGGCGATTTCATCGATCTGCGCTTCATCGGTCCGAAGACCAAGCCGCCGCCCATCGTCGCGCTCTTGGACATATCCGGCTCGATGAGCCAGTACAGCCGCATCTTCCTGCATTTTCTCCATGCGCTGACCGACGCGCGAAAACGCGTGAACACGTTTCTGTTCGGGACGCGGCTGTCCAATGTGACGCGGAGCCTGCGCCAGCGCGATCCCGACGACGCGCTCGCCGCCTGTTCGGCGGCGGTGCCCGACTGGTCGGGCGGCACGCGGATCGCGTCGTCGCTGCGCGCCTTCAATAAACTATGGGCGCGTCGCGTGCTCACTCAAGGCGCGATCGTGCTTCTCATCACCGACGGGCTCGAACGCGACGCCGACGACACGCTCGCCTTCGAGATCGACCGGCTGCACCGCTCCTGCCGGCGGCTCGTTTGGCTCAATCCGCTGTTGCGTTTTGAGGGCTTCGAGGCGCGCGCGCGCGGCATCAAGACCATGCTGCCTCATGTCGACGAATTCCGGCCAATCCACAATCTCGAATCGATGGCCGGGCTAGTGGCCGCGCTGGCAAAGGGCAGGGGCTCCGGCGATCCGAAAGCATGGCTGCAAAATGTGGCGTGAGGCGCTATATTCGATAGAATATAGCGAATGGCGAAATGGCGAGTGGCGAATGGGAAAGCGGGTGACTACTTTAGGCTGAAGCCCTATTTGCTATTCGTCACTCGCTATTCGCCTTTGAAGCAACGGAGGCCCAGCATGCTCGCAACCGACAACGACATTCTCAAAGCTGCCGAGGATTGGCGCAAGAACGGGCGCGCGGTGGCGTTGGCGACGGTGGTCGAGACCTGGGGCTCGGCGCCGCGCCCGGTCGGCTCGAACCTCGTTATCGACGAGGAGGGCAATTTTCTCGGCTCGGTGTCCGGTGGCTGCGTCGAGGGCGCCGTGGTCACCGAGGCGCTCGATGTGATCGAGAGCGGCAAGCCGAGAATGCTGGAATTCGGCGTCGCCGATGAGACCGCCTGGAAGGTCGGCCTGTCCTGCGGCGGCACTATTCGGGTGTTCGTGGAAAAGGTGGAGTAGAATCCTTGCCATGAAGCTCGACATCCTCACCGCTCTCAACGCCGAACGCGCCGCGCGCCGCGCCGTGATTGTCATCACCAATGTCGAGAGCGGCCGGCAGCGCCTGGTCAAGTCAGCCGATATCGCCAAGGATCCGCTGCGGCCGCTCTTGGCCGAACATCTGCGCAGCAGCAAAAGCGGCATGGAGGAGACGGCGGAGGGCCGCGTCTTTCTCACCGTTTATGTGCCGGCGCCGCAACTCGTCATCACCGGTGCCGTTCATATCAGCCAGGCGCTGGCGCCGATCGGGAAAATTCTCGGTTACGACGTGACCATCGTCGATCCGCGCACGGCATTTGCTTCGGCCGAACGTTTCCCCGACGTGAAGGTCATCGCCGAATGGCCGGACACGGCGCTGCCGCCGCTCAACGTGGATCGTTACACAGCCTTCGTCGCGCTCACCCACGACCCGAAAATCGACGATCCGGCGCTCATCCACGCGCTCCGTCGCGACTGTTTCTATATCGGCGCGCTCGGCTCGCGGAAAACGCATGCACGCCGCATCGAGCGGCTCAAAGCGACGGGCATCAGTGACGCCGACCTCGCGCGCATTCACGCGCCGATCGGGCTCGACATCGGCGCGGTGTCGCCGGCCGAGATTGCGGTCGCCATCATGGCGCAAATCACCGAGCGGCTGCGCGAAGAGGTCGACGCCGAGCCGGTCAAGGCCGCGTCATGAAATTCGGTGCGGTGGCGCCCAAGAATGCGGTCGGCGCAACCGCCGTCCACACCATCCGGCAGGACGGACTCGTTCTCAAGAAGGGCACGCTGATCGGCCCCCACGAGGTCGCGGCCTTGGAAGCGGCCGGCATCGACGACATTGTCGTGGCTCGGCTCGAACCGGGCGACGTATCGGAGGACGTTGCCGCGGCTGAAATTGCCGAGGCCGTAGCGGGGGAGGGCGTTCACGTCGATCGCGCCTTCACCGGGCGCGCTAATCTGTTCGCGCAAACCTCGGGCGTGCTGGTCGTCGACAAGGATGCGATCGACCGGCTCAACCGGATCGACGAGGCGATCACGTTCGCGACGCTGCCCGCCTATAAGCCGGTGGTCGCCGGCGAGATGATCGCGACGGTGAAGATCATTCCCTTCGCGGTCGCCGGCGCCGCGCGGGATACGGCGCTTGCAGGAGTTACAAAGCCGCTCCTTCGCGTCGCGCCCTATCGCGTGCGGAAAGTCGGCGTGGTCTCGACCGTGCTGCCAGGTCTCGCGACCAAAGTGATCGAAAAGACGCTGAAAATCACCGCCGAGCGGCTTAAGCCCGCTAGCGCCGCGATCGTGGCAGAGCGGCGCGTGCCGCATGAGCGCGCGGCACTCGCCGGTGCGCTCAACGACGTGCTCAAAGCCGGCGCGGAACTCGTCATCGTCTTTGGCGCCTCCGCGATTGCCGATCGTCGCGATGTTATCCCGGCGGCATTGGAAGCGATCGGCGGCGAGATTGCGCATTTCGGCATGCCGGTCGATCCCGGCAACCTGTTGATGATTGGCGCTGCGGGCAGCCATGCGGTGATCGGCGCGCCCGGCTGTGCGCGCAGCCCCAAGGAGAACGGTTTCGATTGGGTGCTCATGCGGTTATTGGCGGGTCTTCCGGTGCCGCGCGAGGACATCACCGGGCTCGGCGTCGGCGGCTTGCTCATGGAAATCGTCACCCGCCCGCAGCCGCGCGAGGAGCCGCTGCAGCCCGGCCGCTCCATTGCCGCGGTCGTGCTCGGCGCCGGCCGGTCGAGCCGCATGGGCGGCCCGAACAAGCTTCTCGCCGAGATCGGCGGCCGGCCGCTGGTTCGCATCGTCGTCGAACAGGCGCTCGCCTCGCGGGCGCGTCCGGTGATCGTGGTCACCGGCCATCAGCGCGAGCGCGTCGAGGCGGCGCTTGCCGGTCTGCCGGTGAAATTCGTGCACAATCCGAATTTCGCCGAGGGCTTGGGCACCTCGCTCAAAGCCGGCATCGCCGCGCTGCCGGCGGAAGTCGAGGGCGCCATCGTCTGCCTTGGCGACATGCCGCAGGTCGACGCCAGGCTGATTGATCAGCTGATCGGCGCGCTCGATCCGGACAAGGGCGCGCTCGTCGTGGTGCCGACCATCGACGGCAAGCGCGGCAATCCGGTCGTGTGGTCGCGCCGGTTCTTCGCCGACCTCATGGCGGTCGAGGGCGATGTCGGCGCGCGCTATCTGATCGGCCGCTACCCCGAGGCCGTGGTCGAAGTGCCGCTGTCCGGCACCGCCGCGCTCACCGACGTCGATACGCCGGAAGCGCTGGCGGCGGTGAGGAAGGAGCTGGAGAAGACGTAAGCTCAATTCACGCTATAATTTTTTATCCCCGCGGAGTGGTGGGGAGGGCCGGCTCATATCGCGCCAGCGAGATATGAGCCGGGGTGGGGGCCACTATTTCCCCCGCCCCTGACCCGTTCCCCCACAACTCGCAGGTGCTCGTGCGGGGAGGCGACGCTGAATTCACCAACTCGAAACCCTTCCCGGCTAGCCTCAGTTCTCCTCTGGGGAAGGGCTTTCCATGTTTGCACTTGCGCGAAGGTTTGTGCTCGCTGCGGTGAGCGTTGGTCTCTTCAGCGCAGCGATTGGTGCCGCCAATGCGGCCGGCGCGCTCGCGGTCGGCGTCTGCGGTGCCTATGGCTACGGTTTTGATTACACCACGGCGGCGGATGCGCGCGCCGCGGCGATGCGCAAATGCACCGGCGGCCACTGCCGCGTCGTCGGCGTCGTGCGCCTGGGTTGCGCTGCGATGGCGGTCGACGCCAAGCACCCCTGCGGCTCCTACGGTTGGGCGCTCAATTCGCATCTCGGCAAAGCCGAGAACATATCGATGCAGCGCTGCGCTCAATTCGGCGGCCGCCAATGCGTGGTGCGCGCCTGGGCCTGCGACGAGAAGGGCTGAGCCTTCCTTCAATACTTGGTGCTGACTCCGACGCGCAGATAGGGCCCGCTGCGCCGGTCGGAATCCATCGACCAGCCGCCGCTGGCCGACCATTCGACGCCGCCAAAATGCAACCCGGTCAGGTGCGCGCCGGCTTCGAACTGTTGGAAGTTCGCGCACCACAGCATCGCCGCTTCCGGCCCGAAGAAAAAGGCGTCGAATATCCGATAGCCGAGCGCGCCGCGCAGATATCCGGTCGGACCGATCGAGGTCACCGAGCCGCTGAGCGCGGCCATGGTCTTGGCGGTGGGCTCAAACCAAATATCGGTCGCGAATTGACCGCCAGCGTAAAGGCCGTGCAGCCGGCTGCCCGGATCGTAGGGCGAAAGCCGGTAGTCTTGCACGAGGGGGCCTGCGAATACACTCACGGTGAGGCTGCCGCGCACGAACCGCCAGCCCGGCAGCGCCGCGCCGGAGATGAGCGTGCCGTCGACATCGCGCTGCAGGGTGCTTGAACTGTAAGTATAGGCACGCCGTTGACGAGCAGCTTCAGCGTGAAGCCCGGTATTCGGTAGCAAATTCACCTAGCTTGCATATTTCAACCATGTGGGGAATAATGCCTGCTATTGCTACCGGGGGACTTAGGGGTGGCAACTTCGAGCATTTTAGAGGTCTCAGGGGATATGGTAGCGGCAGCCACAACGCTGGCTGGCCTAGTCCTCGTTTTTCTTGGCGCCACCTCAAACAGCTACGAGTCCTACGATCCATTACTCCGGATAAAGGCCGTCCGCTGGCGTTTTCGGAAGCGTGCTTGGTTTGGCTTTACCGGTTTCGCTGTTGCACTGCTTTGTTCTTTGTTGGCGCTCGCTGCCAAATTGCTCGACCTAGAGTGGGCCGCATGGGCTGCACTAATCCTTCTTGCAATTACGATGATTTTGCTTCTCGTTGCGGCTCTTTTTTCGGTTTTGGACATCAAGTGATGGCCCTAACTCTTGAAGCCGAACAGCGACTTGGGTCGGTTAGCCTAATAGAGCTCTATACTGGCCATCAGAAAGATTGGCTTGAGGCAGCAAAGCAGACAAAAGGTTTTATTGCGGGCAACTTTCCCCCGGGCGCCAAGATCAGGCGAGATGACGTTGCCAAGGCGCTTATCCCCATTTTGGAAGTCAATGAAACTTTAAAAGATAAACTGGCAGAATCAAAATTACGGGGTAAATTCTGGATCAAGGACTTTGCGGACTTGATAATAGACCGCACATGGGAAGAACTGGAGAAGGTCAAGGCCAATGTCAAAAAAGAAGCGGCGCGCTGATACGGAAGCATTTGTCCGCAAGGTCCTAACCGAAGCATTCAAGCAAAAGCCAAATGCTGCGACCATCCGCGCCGTTGCGGCAAAGGTCTCGGAGGCCGTGCTGGAAAGTTCTCAAAAGCAAGAGCCAAGACCTTCTAAAGAGGCGGCCTAATCCACGATACGCCACAAATATTGACCCATTGTCTCAGTTTTCGTTCCGAGGATTAGGCCGCGTTGATGCATCCGGCGCAGTGCCTTTCCGACTCGGCTAATAATGTCCGCCATCATGCGCTGATCCCGTTTGTCCTTGTTCTCTAACGACACAAGCCGCTCGCATAGATCGCGGGTCGTAGCGGGGCCGCGTTCGCGCAGTTCGTTCAACAAGAATTGCTGTAGCTGTCCGCGATAGAACAAGACGATCCGAGGAACCTTCATTGTCACGTCAAGTTTTTCGGTATGGCCTAGCCGCGTAAGTACGTGGTCAATCGCTTCGATGTCGTTTGTCAGGGTGCCGAGACGCTCATGCACTTGGGCCATTTCTTCCATTAACTCCGCGCGCTTCTGGAGAAGGCCGTTGATCGTGTGTTCGTAGCTTTCCGTACTCGTTCTCATTCTTTTTCGCTCCGCTGCCAATAACCACACCATTGCGTCGATTTCGGATGCTTCAAAGCTGCATCCGCTGCCATCAGATAAAGTTCGCCGTTGCTGACGCGCCGGTTGTCCTCTCGCCACGCCATTTCGTTCGCATAGGAATTGAGGTACGGGCCGGCGATCTTGTGGTGGATACCGATTTCCGCGCGGCGTACCCGGCTAAAGAAACTCTCGGCTTGATTGGTGCAGGCTTCGCCGTCCGAATACGCCAGCGAATGGTTGATCCGCTTCGTCAGGTAGCGGGCGTGTAATTCGTCCCAATGCATCGCTTCGTCGGCATGTATCGTGCTACCATTGGCAACACGGTCGCGGATCGTCGGGACCGCTGCATCTTCTGACGGCGCAACAAAGGGAAGCGTCTTGCCATTGCGCTCGCGCATGACGACGACAACACGGCGCTTGCCGGTTTGATGTTGAGCTAAGCGGCGATCAACGCGGTTCTCTTTCCGATTGGCTGGCTTTACGTAGCCGCCAAAATAACCGCCGTCGATTTCGACTTCGCCATTCGCCTTTTGCTCCTTAGCGTCGGCGGCGATGGCTTCGCGAAGCTTGTGCGCCAACACGTAAGCCGACTTGTACTGACAATCGAGATCGCGGCTCAATTGGAGGGCGCTATGCCCCTTCGCACCGTTCACGAAGATCGCGATTGCCAACAGGTAGTCCCGAATTGGCATCTTGCGGCTGGCGAAGATCGTCCCCGACGTGACCGTGAATTGGTGCGAGCAACCTTGGCACCGGAACACCTTGCGGGTTTTGTAGGCGTAGAAATCGAGGCAACCACAACGTGGGCAAACCGGATCGCCTTGGGTTTCTGACCAGCGGATGGCTTTGAAGGCGTTCCAAGCTTCCTCATCCGACATGCGCGCGACGGTCGCTAAAGAGAGCGACCGGGCGGCTGAGGAAAGGAGAAAGTGCTGTGCCATAACGCCAACGTTTTCCGTTGACGTTAGATATAAGCGTTGAAATAGTGTATGTCAACGCAAATCGTTGGGGTTGACGAAAAGAATTTACCGGCCTATTTTGGCCTAATGTCGCCGGAACAGAGTCGGGCCGCCCGGGCATGGCTGGACTGGTCGCAGGACGAACTTGCGGCCAAGGCTTCCGTTTCGCTTTCGACCGTGCGGGACTTCGAGAAGGGACGGCGCGTTCCGATAACGAATAATCTAACGGCAATGCGAGCTGCCCTGGAGGGGGCAGGGATCGACTTCGTTGACGGGGCGACACCGGGTATTACCTATAGCAAAAGGAAACGCCGGTGAGGTCCGTGGACGGATTCCGGCGACTCTGATAAGAGGTGGACCGGTTGGGGGTTGGACCCAAGCCCGCGCAGGTGGAAATCCGGCGAGCGGCACCGGCCCCGGCCCGAAGGGCCACAGAGGCGAACCCCTGTGGCCCTAATTTTTCATCCGGCTTTGTCGGCCTTCGCGTGCACCTGCACGTCGATCTTGCCTTCGCCTTTGTAGATGAGGGTGAAGTTTTGAGCCGCGGCTTGGAGCCATGCGGCGCGGCCTTCGACCGTCCACAGCGTTCCCGGTTCCGGCAAGGTCTGCAACAGCCCTTGAACGAATGGGTGATACTGGCCCCCGCCGCCGTTGCTGCCGCCGCCGTTCCGCCGCGTCGCTTCTTCTTCGCGGGGAGGAGGCGGAGCGTCGGCCGCAGCTTGATCGAGCGTTTCGGCCACGGCGCCGGTTGCACGAGGCCGCACTAGACGGTCTTCACCGCTGCCGAAATACCCGGCCTGCCGAGCGGATCGCTGCATGATCTGGCGAGCTTGCGTCGCCATTGTAGGGAGGACGCCAAGCGTGACCATTTCGCGTTCCAGCGCCTTTGTTGGCGGGAGAAGTTTGCCGCGATATTTTTCGTAAATCTGGGAAAATAGAGGGACGTTCATGAACGCTGCCGCGCGCGCATCAGCTTCGCCATCTTCGGAGACAACTCGCGCACCAAGATCGGTCAGCTTCACCGCCGACTGACCGTCCTTTTCAGTGAACCCGAACGTTTTGGCGGCGGCAGTCCGCACACGAAATGAACCGCTGATCGTGACGCTCGCTTCGGCAGCTAGTTCATCAAGAGGACATTGCCCGAGCCCGGCGCGGGCATAGACAAACCGAGCAATGGCTACCGCCGCATCAAGATCGACGTTGGGAAAGCTAATCGTCGAAGTCTGTGCCGAGCCGGCCGGGGCGGCGGTTTCAGCTTTCGCCTGATCGAAATTCACTTTATTGCCTGTCATAGGGACGGCTCCTGTCCATGAGTCGGACGAACGTTATAGGAACTTGTCCCCTGACGCAAGAATGTTTTTGAAAATGCCAAAACATGGTCGGAATCGCCAGCCGGTCGCGTTTGGCATATTTGCCAAACAAAACCCCCGGCGGGTGAGGCCGGGGGTTCTTGCGGAGCCTGCCGCGTAGGTCGGCTACCCTGTGTTATTCCTAAGGCTTAGCCACAACATTGCGCGTCACTGCCCTTCCTACAAAAGGGCAACCGGGGACTGTGGTTATCCGCTCCGGAATTGGGCGGTATTTTCCGGCACAATCAAAAGTTTGGTCAAAGCAGTCTCCTTCGATTGAGCAGGCTGCATGTAGGGACCGTTAGGTGAGTTTGCTACCGAATACCGGTGAAGCCGTCGGCATTAAGCCCCGAGGGCGACCACAGCGCTCCGCCGTACAGAAAGGCGCCATACCGCCACAGATCGGTGCCGCCGAAGAGGAGAAAAGCGGGGCTGTTGGACGCGGCGGTCTCCGCTCGGCCCGGCAAAATACACAACAGCGTAGCCGCGACGGCGACCGCCATCGCGCTGGCAACTCGCAACTGTGACACCGAGGGACCCCAACCGCCCCGTGAACAACCTTAAGTTACAGCGGTTGTGTAAGTTGCCAAAATGAAGCGGCCATAACGTGCGCCTTGGCCTGTGGAAAACTCAGCTGGCTGCGACGGCAGGGAGAGGCGCCGGTCTGCCCTGCAAGAATGGGGTATGTGGTCCCATAACCCCAAGCTATACCTCTGACTTAAGAGGGGAATCGACGATGAATTCAACGACGAGCCAATCGCCCGATCTGACCGCCAACCGGACCGCCGAGTTGTCGCGCCGGCGGCTGGCGATCGGCTTTCTCAATTGGGCGCATGCGCTCGATCACTTCGTCATCCTGATCTATCCGACCGTCGTCATCGAATTGACGGTCGTTTACGGCCGCTCCTACGCCGATCTCATTTGGCTCTCGACCGCCGCCTTCGTGGCCTTCGGCCTGTTTTCGCTGCCGGCCGGCTGGCTGGCGGACCGTTGGAGCCGCCGCAACATGATGGCCGCGTTCTATCTCGGCTGCGGCGCTTCTCTGTTGGCCGCGAGCCTGGCGCCTTCGCTATTCGCGCTCGGCTTCGCGCTATTCGCGCTCGGCATATTCGCCGCGATTTATCATCCGGTCGGCACCGCGATGGTGCTGGAAAACGCCACGCGGCGCGGCCGCACGCTCGCGTTTAACGGAGTTTGCGGCAATCTCGGCGTCTCGCTCGCGGCGGGCGTCACGGCAACCCTCACCGCGGTCTTGTCTTGGCGCGGCGCTTTCCTGGTGCCGAGCCTGGTCTGCATCGCGACCGGTGCGATCTATCTTTGGCTCGTTCCCGATGAGGAGCGGCGTGCGGGGGCCCGCTCGACCGCGCCGGACGTTGCGCTGTCGACGATGCTTGCCGCGACGATTTTCGGGCTCTTCGTGGTGGTCGCGCTCAGCGCCGGGCTCGTGTTCAACACCATCTCGGTGGCGTTGCCGAAGATCGTCGACGAGCGCGTTGGCGGCGGTATCACGTTGATGGAAGTGGGCGGCTTGACGACGGCGGTCTTTCTCTGCGGCGCGATCGCCCAAATCACGGTCGGCCGGCTGGTCGAGCGCTTTCCGCTGCACATTCTCTTCGCCCTCAGCGCGGTGATGCAATTTGCCGGCGTGCTATGGGCCGCCTATGCGAGCGGCGTCTCGCTGTTGTTCGCGCTCGCTTTCACGATGGCGGCCATCTACGGCCAGATCACGCTGAACGATCTTGTCATCGCCCGCTACACCGCCGACGCTTGGCGCGGCCGCGTCTACGCGGTGCGCTATTTTCTGACTTTCATGGTGTCCGGCGTCGCCGTGTCGATGATCGCCGTGCTCTATGCGCGCGGCGGCTTTGGCCTCGTGCTCGGTGCGACCGCAGTCATTGCGCTCGGATTCCTGGTTGCCGTGCTCTTGATCGCGCTGATCGCCAATGGCGTGGAAAAGGCCCGCCTGCCGCAGCCGGCGGAGTAACGCGGTAGGGTGCGCATTGCGCGCCGTGAGGTGGATCGGCGTGGGCAAAATCGCTGGCGCGCATTGCCCACGTGGTTAGGTGTTGACGATTTTGCCCACCCTACGAGGGATTGCGCCCCCGCAAGCACCTAAGCGGCGTTCCTTGCCGCCAGCGCCATGCCGATCATCGCGGTCCCGCCGAACAGCATGTTGATGCCGACCAGAAGGCCAAGCGCCCAAGCCGCGGTACCGGGCAGGCCCGCAAAAATAATGCCGGCGAGGATGAGGTCGACGATGCCGCTCACGAGCATCCAGCCCCAACGGCCGGAAAGTTGCGCGCGATGTTCGAAGGCGTACATCAGCGTGGCAACGCCTTCGACCACAAAGAAGGCGATGAGGACGAGCGTCAACGACAGCGTGCCGCTGATCGGCCAGCTGATCAGGATGATCCCCGCCGCAATGGCGATGACCGCGGAGAGGAGCGCCCACCAGAAGCCGGGCGCGTTGCGCATCCAGAATGTCGTCACCAGACCGACGCCGCCCGAGATCAAAAACAGCCAGCCGATGACGAGCGTGAAAGCAAGCGTCGCGATGACGGGCACGATGATGGCCGCGGCGCCAAGAACGACAAGTACGATCCCCTCGAACAGAAACAGGCCCCAATGCGCGTGGATCGCGCTTGCGACCGCGCGTCCGAGTTCTTCATCGCGGTTCGGCTGATTGATCGCCATGACTATTTCCTCCCTGAAAATTCGGTCGCTGTTCGGGCGCGCGTCGCCTTGCGCAATGCGCCTCGCAACGCATTGCGGGCATTAATCTTACATGAAAGCCGGCCTTGCATAACCGCCCTATTACGCCTATGTAGGTTCGGCGATGTCGAGCTTTAAGGGCTCCGTCGCGGGACGGCCACTTACGATGGGCGACGCCGGATGTACGCGCGCCAAGTCGTTTGTGGCCGTTAGCATTTTGCGGCCAGCCTAATGCCAGCGCCCTTTATTCATCCAATTTAGCAATCAGCGCCATCGCGCCCGCCGGCGCGCGAATCTTACCCTCGTGGATGACATAAGCGAACACGTCGCGCGGCGCGTTCTTGGACTTTGGCGCCGGACCGACATGCGGCAGGTCATCCGGTGATTGACCCGCCGCCCAGCAGCGCAGGCGACCGGCCCAAGCGGCGATCTCCTTTGCCGGATAGGCCGTCGGTATCGTGTCTTTGCCGCGTTGCAGGCGGGCGTAAACAAAGCCGCCGGTGACATCGGCGATGTTGGGATATTTGGCGTGGTCAGTGAACACGACCGGCAGCGCGAAGCTCCGCAGCAACGAAATGAACTCGGGCGTGCGGAAGCTGTCGTGGCGAACCTCGATGACGTGCCGTAATGTGCGACCATCGAGTTTTTCAGGCAGCAATTCGAGAAAGCCGCCGAAATCGGCGGCGTCGAATTTTTTCGTCGGTGCGAACTGCCACAACAGCGGGCCGAGATGCTCGCCCAGCTCGGTGACGCCGGAATCGAGAAAGCGCTTGACGGAGTCGCCGGCTTCCTTGAGCAGGCGCCTGTTGGTCGCAAAGCGCGGCCCTTTCAGCGAGAACACGAAGCCCGCCGGCACCTCGCTGGCCCATTTGCGGAACGTCGCCGGCGTCTGCGAGCGGTAGAACGTGCCGTTAACCTCGATCGAGGTCAGCCGCTCGGCGGCATAGGCAAGTTCCTTCGCATGCGGCAGCCGCTCCGGATAGAACAGGCCGCGCCACGGCGCAAAGGTCCAGCCGCCTACGCCGACGTAGATCCGGCCGACGCTGATTTTCCCTGATTTTAGAGTCATCGGACTGTCACCAAGCGATGCTATACTAAATGCAAGTGGCGGTGGAGATGTGTTGGCTTTCTCCATCGCCACAACGGCCACGGTGAGATCAGGCGACGCCGGATGAACGCGCGCCCTCGCTCGTGGTCGTTTCCGTTTGGTGAGTATTAGCCGAGCTCGGTAAGCAGCGCCTTCGCCGCCAGCAAATCCGGCTTGCCGAAACCTTCGGTGAAGCCGGCGTAGACCGGTGCGAGCAGGTCGTGCGCCTCTTCGCGGCGCGACCTATCCGCCAAAAGCCGCGCCAGGCTGGTGGCAGCGCGCAGTTCGAGCACAGGGCAGGGTTGCCCTGCCGCCATCGTCATGGCCTGGCGATAGGTGTGTTCCGCTTCTGTGTCATTGGCGCGCGACTGCGCCCGCAGAATTTCGCCCCGCAAGCGGACGAGCTCCGGCTCGCAATACCGATTGCCCTGCCTTCGCGCTTCGTCAATCGCGCGATCGAGAGTTGCCATAGCGTGATCGGCATGGCCTGCGTGCAGCTGCAACTCGGCAATCTGCGGCATCAACATCGGCCGAAAGCCTGCGAAGAACTTGTGATCCACCGCGTGCAACATCTGCTCGATTCCGCGCTGGTAATCGCCCGTTTGGGCCACCAGCCAGCCGCGGAGAACTTTGCATCCGCAAGCTGCCATGGAAAATTGTTGCGTTCCGCGAGCGGATAAAGCTCATCAGATATAATCCGGCAGGATTCCACATCTTTGAGCAGGACCATCGTGATGGCGCCGCGCTGAAGCGCGTGCGCCAGCGAGAAAGTGTGGCCCAGATCGCGGGCATCCTCGATCGACAGCCACGCCATGCGATGGGCCTGATCGAGAAAGCCCAGGGCCCACAATCCGATCGCATAAAAGGCCTGTGCGCACATGCGGGCATCGTGTCCACCGAAATAGTACGCATGGTCGCGGTGGCGCTCTCGGTCATAGAGGCGAACGACTTCCTGCGCGGCTTCATTCAACCCGGCAAAATCCGCGTTGCGCAGCAGCGTCGGAACCTTGGCGTGATAAGCTTCTAGCTGAAAATCGGGATTATTGAGTTCGCGGGCGATGCTGATGAGTTCGTCGGAAAGTTCCGCCGCCTCCGCAGCGCGGCCGCCGGTCCCGGCGTTGAACCAAAGGCCCCAGCTGGCAAGGAAACGCTCGCGGCCGCGGCCGGGTAGCGCGCGGCTGAGCGCCAGCGCCCGCCGGTAATGCTCCGCCGCCTCCGGCGCCGACGGGCCGATGGCGATGAGTTGTGCGAGGCCATAGCCGAGGCGGACGCCAAGCTCGATGCTGTCGCGAGCGGGCGATTCCGGCATCGCCGTGACCAGCCGCAACGCGGTTGAATAGTGCGCCGCTGCCTCCTTCATGGCAAAGCGGCGCAGGTCACGCTCGCCGGCCAGCCGCCAATACTGGATCGCCTTTTCGTTTTGTCCGGCGCGCTCGAATTGCTGGGCGATCAATTCCGGAGTTGCCTTGACGGCTTCCGGAAGCCGCTTTTCCAGAATGAGCGCAATCGCGGCATGCAATTGCTGGCGCCGCGCCCGCAGCATCGCCGAATAGGCGGCGTCTTGTACCAGGGCGTGCTTGAAGGAATATACCGCGCTCGGCGGCGTGCCGCGCAGCGACAGTAATTCAGCCTCCGTGAGCCGGATCAGCGCGTCCTGCAGCACCACGTCCGGCAGACCAGCGACTGGTGCCAGCACTTCATAGGAAAATTCGCGGCCGATCGCCGCGCCGATCTGCAGCACTTCGCGCGCCGAGCCGAGCCGGTCGACCCGCGCCATCAGCGAATCCTGCAGCGTGGTCGGGATGGCAAGTTGCTGCATCGGCTGTTCGAGCACGTAGCGGCCGCGGTCCTCGTGCAGTTGCTCGCTTTCGAGCAGCGCTTTGGTGAGTTCCTCGACGAATAGCGGCACACCGTCGGTGCGATCGACGATCTGTTCGAGCAATTCGGGCGGCAGCGATTTTCCGCCGGTGAGATGCTCGATGAGTTTTGTGCGCTCGCGGCGGCCGAGCCGGTTGAGCGCGAGCGTAGTGACGTGCGGCAGGCCCGTCCATGGCGGCTGATAGTCCGGGCGGAAACTGATGACGAGCAAAACCGGCAGTGTCTGCACCCGCTCGATGGTCAGTGTCAAAAGCTCGATCGACGTGGGGTCGGCCCAATGTGCGTCCTCGAACAGCATCAACACCGGGCTTTGCTTCGTCAGCGCTTCAAGGCGCTGGATCAATCCGCCGAGAACGGCGCGCCGTGCGCGCTGCGGGTCTATGGCGCCCCCCGCCTTGCCGTGGGCGACGCCAAGCAACTCCGCGAACGGCTCGAGCGCGGCGCCGCTCAAGCCGAGAAGCTTTTCCAGCTTAGCGCGGCGCGCCGCGGGCAGATCGTCGAAATCGAAGCCTGCGGCATGCGCAAGCTGCGCCAGCACCGGCTGCAATGCGCTACCCTGATGATGGGGCTGGCAGAAATAGCGCAGGCAAATATGCGTGTCGCCTTTGAGACCGTTTTCCAGCGCCGCGGTCAGCCGCGACTTGCCGATGCCGGGCTCGCCGGAGAGGAGGACGACGCGGCCTTCGCCGTCCTTGATCTGCGCCCAGCGGCGCGTCAGCAGCTCAAGCTCTTCTTCGCGACCGACGAGAGGGGTGAGCCTTGCGGCGCGCAGCACCTCGAACCGGCTTGCGATGGTGCGCTCGCGCAACACGCGCCACGCGCCGACCGGCTCGGCAAAGCCTTTGAGCGCCGCGGGCTCGATGGCCTGATATTCAAAGTGCTCGCCGGCGAGCCGCTGTGTCGTTGCGGCAATGATCACGGTGTTCGGCGCGGCGGTGGATTGCAGCCGTGCGGCAAGATTTGGCGTTTCGCCGACGACATTGCGCTCCTGCGCCGTGCCGGTACCGACGAGTTCGCCGACCACGACCAGGCCGGTTGCGATGCCGATGCGCACCTGATGGCTGCCTTCGGCGAAAAGCTTGGCCAGTGCCTCGACCAAAGCGAGGCCCGCGCGCACCGCATTCTCGGCGTCAGTCTCATGCGCTTCGGGGTAACCGAAATAAACCAGCACGCCGTCGCCCATATATTTGGCGACATAGCCGCCAAAGCGGTCGACCAGGTCGGTCGCGCATTTGTGATAGGCGGCGATCACTTCGCGCAAATCCTCCGGATCGAGCTGCGTCGACAACGCGGTCGAGCCGACCAGATCGCAGAACATCACCGTGAGCTGGCGGCGTTCCGCCGCCGTCGCGGCGCGCGGCGCAGGCGGGGCCGCCGGTGCGGGCGGGGCAGCGGAGGACGCGGGCGCGGGACCTTCGCCGAGTGTGGCGCCGCATTGCGCGCAGAAGCGCGATCCCGCCGCATTGGCATGGCCGCAGGCGGCGCAAGTCAACGCTTGCGCCGTGCCGCATTGCGGGCAGAAACGGCTGTCGCCCGGAATGTCCTTCCCGCAGCTCGGGCAGGCCTTGGTTGTTGCCATGCTGCTCTATACCGCGACGTTGTTGGACCGTCATCGGATTCCGGCGCGACATGGCGGCTCCGCGCGGGTATAACCCGCAGGCCCTTAAAGCCGCCGGGTCGCACTGGCTCGCGAATTCGGCCAGTCTCGGGGAGGTCATGGCGCGCAAGGTCATCATCTCGTGCGCGGTCACCGGGTCGGCCGACACGCCCGGGCGCAATCCCGCCGTGCCGGTGACGCCTGAACAGATCGCCAATTCCGCGCTCGAAGCCGCCAAGGCCGGTGCGGCGATCGTGCACATCCATGTGCGCGATCCGAAAACCACCAAGCCCAGCATGGAGACCGCGCATTACCGCGAAGTGGTCGAGCGGATCAGAGGCGCCGGAAGCGACGTTCTGATCAACCTCACCACCGGTCCGGGCGCGCGCTTCACCCATGACGAAAACGATCCGTCGAAGCCGGGTCCCGGCAGCTCGTTAAAGTCTCCCGAAGAGCGTGTGCGCCATGTCATCGAGCTCAAGCCCGACATTTGCAGTCTCGACATGGGCAGCCTGAACATGGGCGACCGCGTCTTCGTCAACACGCCCGGTCACCTGCAAAAGATGGCACAGGCGATAAAGCACGCCGACGTCATGCCGGAACTCGAAGTGTTCGAGACCGGCCATCTGCTGCTCGCCAAGCGCTTCATCGAGCAGGGCCACGTCAAGCCGCCGGGCATGTTCCAGATTTGCCTCGGCATTTCCTGGGGCCAGCCGGCGACGCCGGAGGCGATGGCCTATATGCGCAATCTGCTGCCGCCGGATTCGCCGTGGTTCGCCTTCGGCATTTCGCTGCATCAATTCCCGATGGTGGCGCAGACGCTTCTGCTCGGCGGCCATCCGCGCGTCGGGCTCGAAGACAACCTTTATCTGGAAAAGGGCAAGCTGGCGCCGAGCAACGCGGCCCTGGTCGAGAAGGCGGCAAAGATCGTTGAAATTCTCGGCGATCAGGTCGCCACGCCCGCGCAGGCGCGGCAGATTCTCGGGCTCGGCGCGAATAATCCGTAACGCCGGTCCGCTCGTCCCGTCAGGCTGAGGAAACCAATGACAATTCGCGTCGCCGCCATCGAAGTCAGTCACTGGCATGCGCTCAACGACGCCGCCTATCTGCGCCATCTGATGGCGATGCCGGACGTGCAACTGGTTGCGGTACAAGATTCCGACGCCGGCCTTGTTGCAAAACGCGCGGCCGCGGTGGGCAATCCGCCGACCTTCACCGACTACCGCAAGATGCTGGCCGCGACCCGCCCGGATTTCGTCGTCGCGCTCGGGCGGCATTCGCAGATGGCGGCGATCGCCCACGATCTCATCGACGAGGGCTATCCGTTCCTCATGGAAAAGCCGATGAGCATCAATGCGGCGGAATTGGAAAGTGTCGCCGCCAAGGCGGCGAAGCGCAACGCCTTTGTCGCGGTGCCGCTGGCGCAGCGCTATGGCGCCTTCGCCACCCGCGCGCGCGAATTCCTCGGCGCCGGTACGCTCGGCCCGCTGTCGCATATCTACGTCCGCATCAATCGCCCGCGGCCGCCCCGCTATGTCGGCTGGGATTGCGCGTGGATGCTCGATCCGGCCCAATCCGGCGGCGGGTGCCTGCGCAATCTCGGCCCGCACGGCATGGACATGTTCCTGCATCTCACTGGCGAGGAGGCGCAAGTCACAGGGGCGCAAATCAGCCGCCGCGCTCAGGACTATCCGGTCGAGGACTACGCCTCGGTCATGCTGCGCTCGGCAAGCGGGGTTCTCGGCACCGTCGAGGTCGGCAACGGCTTTCCCCGCGACGGCACCGACGGTGAATGGAAGATCGCCGGCCGGGACGCTATCCTCACCATGAAGGACAACGTCGTGAAGCTCGCGACCGCAGAAGGAGACAAAATCCTGCCCGGAGCCGACATCACCACGCCCTATTTCACCACGGTGCGCGATGCGCTCGACCATTGGCAGCAAGGCAAAGCGCCGCCGATGGGCGTGCACGACTGCCTGCGCGCGGTGCGGCTGATCGATCAGGCTTACGCGCGCGCTTCCGCGTCCGGGTAAGGGCACGATAACGGCGGGGGACTACGCTTACGGGGTCGTCATTTAAATCGTACGCGCTCGTAAACCGCCGCAAACGGCAAATCGACCGCAAGCCGCTCGATGCGGACGATGGCTCCTTCGCCCTCAAACACCTCAGCGCTTGCCGGAAAGCTCGTTGGACCGCGCGTCCATACCCATGCCTTCATCTCGTCCTGCGCGAATACCAGATAAGCCAGCAGGCTTGGCAGGCGAAGATACTCCGCCGCCTTGTCGCCGAGGTCGATCCGCTCGGATGACGGCGAGAGAACCTCAACAATCAGCACGGGAGCGGTTGCCGTCACATCTTCGGAAGCTTCGCCGGCCGTATCGACGACGACGTCGGGAAAGCGTGCCGAACGTCGGTCCGAGGGCGACGCCAAATTCCGGCAGCACCGCGAACCGCTCCGGGTCCAGGCGTGCCGTCAGCGCCTTGAGCAGATTGGCGGTAATCTGCCAGTGCGCCCGCGACCCCCCGGTCATCATGATGACTCGCCCCCGATCGAGCTCATAGCGTTCCTCGCGGCCCTGCACCCAGGCGAGAAAGTCCTGTTGGTCCATATGTACGGGCAGTTGGACGTTCATGCCGCCAGTCTCTTGTTCGGCGCGATTCTAGTCATTCCTCGAGCAAGAAAAAGGGCGCGACTTGCATCGCGCCCTTCGTAGATTGGCTCGGGTCGTGGACTTAGAAATCCATTCCGCCGCCGCCGGGCGGCATCGCCGGCATGTTGTCCTTCTTCTTCGGCAGTTCGGCGACCATCGCCTCGGTGGTGATGAGCAAACCGGCGACCGAGGACGCGCCCTGCAGAGCTTGGCGCACGACCTTGGTCGGATCGATGATGCCCTTCTTCACCATATCGACGTATTCGCCGCCCTGGGCGTCGAAGCCGAAGCCGTAGGCGCTGTTCTCCAGGATCTTGCCGACGATGACGGAACCGTCCTCACCGGCATTGGTGGCGATCTGCCGGGCCGGAGCCTGCAGCGCCTTGCGCACGATTTCGACACCGTGCTTCTGGTCTTCGTTGTGGGTGCGTACCTTTTTGAGCGCTTCGGTGGCGCGCAGAAGCGCCACGCCGCCGCCCGGAAGCACGCCCTCTTCGACCGCGGCGCGGGTCGCATGCATCGCGTCGTCGACGCGATCTTTGCGCTCCTTCACCTCGACCTCGGTGGCGCCGCCGACGCGGATCACCGCGACGCCGCCCGCGAGCTTGGCCAGCCGCTCTTGCAGCTTCTCGCGGTCGTAGTCGGAGGTGGTCTCCTCGATCTGCGCTTTGATTTGAGTAATACGATCCTCGATGTCCTTCTTCTTGCCGGCGCCGTTGACGATGGTGGTGTTCTCCTTGTCGATCATCACCTTCTTGGCTTTGCCGAGCATGGCGATCGTCACGTTCTCGAGCTTGATGCCGAGGTCCTCGCTGATCGCGGTGCCGCCGGTCAGGACGGCGATGTCCTGCAGCATGGCCTTGCGGCGATCGCCGAAGCCCGGCGCTTTCACCGCCGCGACCTTCAAGCCGCCGCGCAGCTTGTTGACCACCAGCGTCGCCAGCGCCTCGCCCTCGACGTCCTCGGCCACGATCAGAAGCGGCTTGCCGGTCTGCACTACCGCTTCAAGCAACGGCAGCAGCTCGTTGAGGGCCGAGAGCTTCTTCTCGTTGATGAGGATATAGGGATCCTCCATCTCCACCCGCATCTTGTCGGCGTTGGTGATGAAGTAGGGCGAGATGTAGCCGCGGTCGAACTGCATGCCCTCGACCACGTCGAGCTCGGTCTCGAGGCTCTTGGCCTCTTCCACCGTGATCACACCCTCGTTGCCGACCTTTTTCATCGCCTCGGCGAGGAAGCGGCCGATCTCCTGGTCGCCGTTCGCCGAAATGGTGCCGACCTGGGCGATCTCGTCGTTCGAGGTGACCTTCTTCGAGTTCTTCTTGAGTTCCTCGACCACGGTCTCGACCGCAAGGTCGATGCCGCGCTTAAGGTCCATCGGGTTCATGCCGGCGGCAACCGCCTTGGCGCCTTCCTTGACAATCGCGGCCGCCAGCACGGTCGCGGTCGTGGTGCCGTCACCGGCGATGTCGGAGGTCTTTGAGGCGACCTCGCGCACCATTTGCGCGCCCATGTTTTCGAACTTGTCTTCGAGCTCGATTTCCTTGGCGACGGTGACGCCGTCCTTGGTGATGCGGGGCGCGCCGAACGATTTGTCGAGCACGACGTTACGGCCCTTCGGGCCGAGCGTCACCCGCACCGCATTGTTGAGAATGTCGACGCCGCGCAACATCTTGTCGCGCGCATCGACCGAGAATTTAACTTCCTTGGCAGCCATTTGAGTGTCTCTCCTGTTTTCCAGTCGTCACCCGGAGGTGCGAGCGGCTATGCCGCGAGCCTCGAAGGGCGACGTGGCACTGAGAAGCATCCTTCGAGGGCCGCTGCGCGGCCAACTCAGGATGATGGGTTAGTTGGTTACGCGGCTTTCTTTCTTGCGATTTGCTCGTCGAGCACGCCCATGATGTCGGACTCCTTCATGATCAGGAGCTCCTGGCCGTCGATCTTGACCTCGGTGCCCGACCATTTGCCGAACAGCACGCGGTCGCCGACCTTGATGTCGATCGGGATCAGCTTGCCCGCCTCGTCGCGGCCACCCGGGCCGACGGCGATGACTTCGCCCTGCGAGGGCTTTTCCTTGGCGGTGTCGGGGATAATGATGCCGCCGGATGTCTTTTCCTCGGCATCGATGCGCTTGACGACGACGCGGTCGTGAAGCGGGCGAAACTTCATGATGTCCTCCTAAGTTATTGAAAAGTCTGACGTGTGCGTGGAAGCGGTGTCCCAGAGATCGTTATCAATTCCACCCTTGGCTGACCGCTTGATGGCGAGATGGGGGTGATTTTTCGGCCCGCAAGGTGCGCCTGAAAGTTTTTTAGCACTCATCGAAATCGATTGCCAACAAGAGGGGAGTCCAAGTTTTTCGGGTTGGTTAACCGGGCAGGTTCCGCCCAAATGCGGAAAATATTCTTGTTTCGTCGGCTGCAACCTGGCCCGCAGCGGTTCCGTTATTGCACTGACAGGTTCGAGCCGCGCCCGGCTGTTAGCAGAGATCGTTGTTAGCAGGGAGGAATGGATGCTGCTAGTGCCTTGAGAATAAACAACTTATTCACTTTTGAGGCTTGCAATGGAGAAGCGAGTCTCGAAACATTCCCGAGCCGGGATTGGAGGGCACTATGGTGTCGCAAGAGTTTCGCAGTCAGCTCGAAGGCTATGGATTGACCACCGCCAATATCCTTTATCGGCGGCCCGATCACCCGTGGCTGTTACAGACCTATGTCTGGCAGGACTACGATCTCTGCCCGAACTTTCCGGTGCTGAACAAATTCCTTAATTTCTGGCTGGAGAAGTTGGAGGGCCCGCTGCACTCGGTCACGGTGGCGCATGCGCGGCTGATCAGGCCCGCGGAGATCCGCGCCGTCGACGGCGAGTTCCGGCTGAATTAGAAGTCGGAACACAGAGATCGGATCTCAGATGGCGACTTCCTTTTCGGACATCTGACCTCCGACATCAGCTCAAAACCCCGACGATCGCGCCCAACAAACACGTCGTCAGCGTGCCGGAGAGGATCGATTTTAAGCCGAGCGACACCACCTCGTCGCGCTTTTGCGGGCACATGGTGGAAAGTCCCGCAATCATGATACCGAGCGAGCCGAAATTGGCAAAACCGCACATCGCGTAAAGCATGATCAATCGCGAGCGCGGATCGAGCGCGCCGTCGGGCAGCGCCGCGAGCTGCAAGTAGGCGACCAGCTCGTTCAAAATTGTCTTGATCCCCATCAAGCCGCCGGCGGTCACGGCTTGCGACCATGGAATACCCATCAGCCAGCACACCGGCGCCATGATCCAGCCGAGTGCGCGTTGCAACGTCAGCGGGCTGCCGAGAAAATCCGGCAACAGGCTGAGGATGGCGTTGGCGAGAGAAACCAGCGCAATGAACACCACCAGCATCGCGACGATATTGAGGAGTAACTCAAGCCCGGCGCCGGTGCCTTTGACGATGGCGTCGATGGTCGAGGTGGCGGTCTGCTCAACGTCATCGAGCCGGCCGCCGGTGTGCTGCTGATGCGGATCGGGCACCATGATCAGGCTGACGAGAATTGCCGCCGGCGCGCCGAGCACCGAACAGACCACGATATGGCCCGCGGCGTTCGGGATGGCGTCGGCAAGGATGGTCGCATAGAGCACGAATACCGTGCCGGCGATGCCGGCCATGCCGCCGGTCATGACGATGAACATTTCGCTGCGCGACAGTTTGGCGAGATACGGCCGGATGAACAACGGCGCCTCGACCTGGCCGACGAAAATATTGGCCGCCGTCGACAGGCCGGCGGCGCCGCCAACGTCGAGCGTCTTTTCCAGCGCCCAGGAGAAGCCGCGCACGACGGGCGGCATGATGCGCCAGTAAAACAGAAGCGACGACAGCACGCTCATGACCAGGACGACTGGCAGCGCCTGGAAGCCCAAAATGAATTGCGCCGCCGGTGTCCTCACCTCGAACGGCGGCGCACCGCCGCCGACATAGCCGAACACGAAGGAGGTGCCGGCCTTGGTGGCCGCCGCAATCGCTTCCACCGCGCGGTTGATGAAGTCGAAGGCGATCTCGGTCTGCGGCACTTTGAGCATCAACAGAGCGAGCGCGAAGGTCACGAGAAGCCCGGTGACCACCGGGCGCCACGGCACCGCGCGGCGGTTCTCGCTGATCAGCCACGCGAAGGCGAGGATGGCGACGACGCCTAGCGCCGATTGCAGGTTTGGCATTATGGATGCGACCCCGATTGCCTCAGCGCACGTAAGTCACAAAATCGCCTTCCCCCGAATATCGATGGCCCGCTCGATCTTGACGAGCGCCCCGATGCCGGTGTCGGCGCCGACATGGGTCTGCTCGCGCGGCAACAGTTTGGCAAAAATCGCATTGTGCACGGGCCCGCTCTCGTGCAGCGCGACGCTGCCGTAAAAGCGCAGAAAGCCGCTTTCGAGCATGCCATCGCGCTGCGCCTTGAAGTTCGAATACATCACGCAGACGCGCCGGTCGTGCGCCAGATTGTCCAGCGCCGTGCGCTTGGAGCGCTCCCAATAGGCGAGGTGCGCGTCGTCGAACACGATCATGCTGCCCTTGACCGAGATGTTGGGGCCGGCCGGTCCATTGGTGGCGACGAGGCAGGGACAGCCGTCGTCCCAGGCATTGCGGATCAGCGTCTTGACGGCGTCGGAGAGCGGCATGGGCATGGCCTCTGCTGGATGTTCTTTGATGAAAGGGCGCCGCACCCTATCACCTGACTCCATCATTCGTCATGCGCGGGCTTGACCCGCGCATCCATGCGGCGCTTGAGTTTGTGTCGGTTATGCATGGATTGCCGAATCAAGTCCGGTAATGACGAGCGGGGAGGGATCCCGGTGCGCATCCGCTTCGACTTCGGCTCGTTGACGCTGGACGCTGAGACGCTCGATACGCCGACGGCGCGGGCGATCGTCGCGGCGCTGCCGATTGCCGCGTCGGTGCTGACTTGGGGCGACGAGGTCTATTTCGATATCCCGGTGAAGGTCGCGCGCGAGAAGGACGCGCGCGCGGTGGTCACGCCGGGCGAAATCGCCTATTGGCCGGACGGCCATGCCATCGCGATCGGGTTCGGCCGCACGCCGATCTCCAAGGGCGACGAGACGCGGCTGGCCAGCCCGTGCAACATTTGGGCGAAAGCGCTCGGCGATGTGAAGACGCTCGCCAAGGTACGCGCCGGCACGAAGCTCAGGGTGACGGCGGCCGAATAGCACGCTCGGGTCAGAGCCCGGTCTTTTGTTGCTGCGCGGCGGCGCGGCGCGCCATCGACAGCATCAAATCCCAGGCGTTGCGGATATTGACGACGAGCAGCAACAGCGCCGCGCCGGCCAGCACATTGAGGCCGGCTACGGACTCTTTAAGGATAAGGACCGAGGAGACAAGGCCGGCGGTGTAGCAGACGGCAGGAACGGCGCCATAGGCGAGGTTGTCGGCCATATCGGCGCGCGAGTCCCGTAGCACCCGGACGAGGATGACCATCGAATAGATGAGGCTACCCGCGGCGGCGACGCCGAGGGTAAGGCCGAAGGAACTCGTAAGTCTGCGTCGGGATCAGCGCAACAAGACCGAGAAACAAGACATTGGCGTAGTGGAACGCGACCGGGCTCATGAAGGTGCGCGTGGCGCCGGCGGTTTCGGGGGTGAGAACGCTCGCTCCGATCGAGGCCACGACAAACAAGAGCGAGAGCAGCGCGGCGGCGGCCGTGCCGAGGAGACCATAGAACTCATGCCAGTCCGCCAGCATGTGCTTGGATCACCCCCGCCCGACGAACGGCATCAAATTCGCCATCACGGTCATGAACAGCACATTGGTGTCGAGCGGCAGGCTTGCCATGTAGACCACCGCGCGGCCGACGTCCTCGGCGGCCATGCGCGCTTCGATCTTTTTCGAGCCGTCCGGCTGCAGCACGCCGTCGCCCTGCACCATGCGGTCGGTCAGCGGGGTTGCCGCATTGCCGATGTCGATCTGGCCGCAGCAGATGTCGAAACCGCGGCAGTCGAGCGCGGTGGTTTTGGTCAGCCCGCTGACGGCGTGTTTGGTCGCGGTATAGGGAGCGGAGCCCGGTCGCGGCGTGTGCGCCGAGATCGAGCCGTTATTGATGATGCGGCCGCCGCGCGGGTTTTGCGCCTTCATGATTTTGATAGCCTCCTGCGTGCACAGAAAGACGCCGGTGAGATTGGTGGCGACCACGGCCTGCCATTTGTCGAGCGGGATTTCCTCGATCGGCATGGCCGGCGCGCCGATCCCGGCATTGTTGAAGAGGAGATCGAGCCGGCCGTAGGTTTGCTTGGTCTTTTCGAACAGCGATTTGATCGAGGCCGGATCGGCGACGTTGGCGGGAACGGTCAATGCTTCGCCGGGCGTCTGCGCGCCTTCCTTGGCGACGGCTTCGAGCATGTCCTTACGCCGTCCGGCGAGCACCACGGCATAGCCTTCGCGCATCAGCGCGAGCGTCACCGCCCGGCCAACCCCGGTGCCGGCCCCGGTCACCAATGCAACTTTCCGCGCCGCCATCATCGCCTCCCGTTATGCTTTTGCACCGCGATAGTGACGAAGCCTCCGCGCGGCGGCAATCCCCCGCGCGTCAGTCCGGAAACCGCAAAGCGGTTATCCGGAATCCATAATCACGACAGGCGAGGTTTGATCCGCGAAGCAAAGGCGCGCCTTTTGGCGCGCCCCGGAATGACGACAGGCCGTCAGCTCGCCATCGCGACTTCAAGGTCGGGGCTGCCGACACGGTACTCGTCGGGGGAAGCGAGCCGGTGATTGATCTCGCTCGCGGTGCCCGGTTTGCCGAAGCGGAACCCCTGCATCGAATGCACGCCGGCCGCGCGCAGGAACAAATGCTGCTCGGCGGTCTCGACGCCTTCCGCGGTCACCTTCATGCCCAGTCCGCGGCCGAGGCTGACCACGGCATGCACGATAGCGGCGGCGTCGGGCGCCTTCTCGATCGAGCGCACGAAGCTACTATCGATCTTGAGCCTGTCGAACGGGAAGCGTCGCAGATAGAGCAGACTCGAATAGCCGGTGCCGAAATCGTCAAGCGCAAAGCGGACGCCGATTGCTTTGAGCCGCAGCATCGACAACTCGGCCGTTTCCAGGTTGCCAAGGAGCGTGCTCTCGGTCAGCTCAAGTTCGAGCCGGTTTGCGTCAAAATCGGTCTCGGTGAGAATGCGCTCGACCACTTCGACATAGTCGGAGCGGCGGAATTGCAGCGGCGAAACGTTGACGGATAGCGTCAGGCCCGGCCAGTTGCGGCCGTCGAGGCAGGCGCGCCGGAGCATCCATTCGCCGAGCTCGATGATCAGCCCGGAATGCTCCGCGATCGGAATGAAGCGCGACGGCGGAATCTCGCCGTGGGTTGGATGGGTCCAGCGCGCCAGCGCCTCGACGCCGACCACGGTATCGCCGGAGGCGTTGACGATCGGCTGATAAGCGGCGCGCAATTCGTCACTCTTGATCGCCTGGAGAAGATCGCCCTCGAGGAGTTTGCGGTTCGACAGGTCGGCATCCATCGCCGCATCGTAGATGCACGCGCGATTGCGGCCCTCGTTCTTGGCGCGATAAAGCGCCATGTCGGCGTAGCGCAGAATGTCGGCGGCCGCGCCGACGCGGCGGTCGATCACGGCGATGCCGATCGAAGCGCCGATGATGATGTTGTGGCCGGCGATGGCGTAGGGCGCGCAAACCGCGGCGATGATGCGTCCGGCGATGGCCTGCAGCGAATAGGAATCCGATGCGCAGGTGGTGATGATGGCGAATTCGTCGCCGCCGAGCCGGGCGACCAGATCGTCGCCGCGCATGACGCGGCTCAATCGCTGCGTGACATTGAGAATAAGCTCGTCGCCGATCGGATGGCCGAGTGTGTCGTTGACGTCCTTGAAATGATCGAGATCGATGTAGAACACCGCCGCCGAAAGCCCGCCGCCGCGCACCTCGGCGATGGCCCGTTCGAGCCGCTCGCCGAAATAGATGCGGTTGGGCAACCCACACACCGGATCGTGCAGCGCTAGGTGGCGCAATTGACGCTCGCCGGCGGCGATCTCCGCCGCCGTGCGCCGCATATAGCGGATGCCGAAACCGACGAGCAGCGCCAGACCTGCCAAAGCCACGGCGATGAAGGGCAGGACGCTCATGACGATCGCGCCGCCGGGCCGCGTCGGCGTCCAGACAAATCGCGCGACGGCATTGCCTTTGGCGTCGTCAAATTCGATGGCGCGGCCGCTGCCGGATTGCGGCGCGGTGTCGATCGTACGCAGGTCGGTCAATTCGAGCTGACTGCCGATCTTACCGAGTAAGCGCTTGCCGACATATTTCACGGCCATCACGATCGGAGCATGGCCGTTGCCAGGCGCGAGATCGGCATCCGAGCCGACCGCCACCGCGGCAATAAAGGCGAGCTTGCCGAGAAAGCTTTGGACAAAAATGGTGCTGCGGCCCGGCCGGGCCGGACTTTGGCCGTCGCGCAGCAGAACGGTGTGGTCGGGCGCGGCGCCAAACCGCCCGCGCAAAAACTCGATGCTTGGCGCAAGCGCGGCGCGCAAGTCGCTCGCGTTCGCAGCCGCGCCGGCGTTGATATGGGTGTATTCGAGCCGATCGTCGGCGCCGACGATGGCGGTGATGTCGAAACTAAATTTTTCCAGCCATTGTCCGATCTGCTGGTCGGCCCATTGCGGATCGTAGCCGTCGCGCAGCTTGGCGGCGGCGGTCGGCGTCGCCGCGACGCTTTCAACAAGCCGCAGCGCATGCTCGCCGTGATTGACAATTGATTGCGTGATCAGCTGCTGTTCGTTATTGAAGGCGACTTCGTTGGCGCGTTGCGCGGAGATCACCACCGCGACGATGACGCAGACGATCGCGACAGCAACGATCACGCCGATCGGCATGACCAGGCGCGCCTGATCCCACCGCGACCGTTTGCCTTCCCCGGCGATTTGCGATTGCGCCGCAGGCAACACGCTTCCACCCTTTGGAGATACTGGCTCGCCCGAACCTTAGGCAGCAAAGCTTTCCAATGGCTTGCACTTAACCGGCGCGCCCACTCGCGGTGCAGCGACACGACAGTTCCGGCGACATGGGTTAACGGGCGGTAAATTGCTCCGATCTCAGCGCCTGTTGAGATAAGGCGGTCGCGGGATGCCGATATGGGCGGCGCGCAACGCGGCGGACCAGCGCTCGCGCAGGTCCGTAAAGTAGGGTTCCCCCGGCTCGATGCGGTAGATCAGTTCGGGGTCACAGGTGTCACGCCGCAATACCATAAGATCGATCGGCAACCCGACGGACAGATTGGAGCGCATCGTCGAATTGATGGAAACGAGACCCACCTTCAGTGCGTCGTAAATATCCATTTCGTAATTGATGGCGCGGTCGAGCACGGGCTTGCCGTATTTGTGTTCGCCGATCTGCAGATACGGCGTATCGGTGGTGCATTCGATGAAATTGCCGGCCGAATAAATCATGAATAGCCGCATGCGCTCGCCCATGATCTGCCCACCGAACAAAAATGAGACGTTGAAATTCACGTCAGACGATTGAAGCGCCTTGCCTTCGGTCGCATGAATGGTGCGGATGACATGGCCGACGCGCTGGGCCGCCTGAAACATGGTCGGCGAGTTCATCAGCGTTTCGCGCTCGCCGGTTTCCGGATTGTCATAGCCTTCGGTCAATATGCTGACTACCGATTGGCTGATCGACAGATTTCCCGCCGACGCGATCGCCATGACGCGCTTCTTCGGATCCTTCAAGACGTGCAGTTTGCGGAAGGTCGAGATGTTGTCGACGCCGGCATTGGTCCGCGTGTCCGCGAACATCACCAGCCCCTCGCGAACCAGAATGCCACAGCAATAGGTCATCGACTCACATCTCCCCCGTGCGGTCTATATAACATTTCTCCGTTACGGAACGGGAGGCGCGAAGCTTACTGGCCGACTTTGATGGCGACGTTCGAGCGTCTCGCTGCCGGGGCCGTAGCGCATGCCGCGCACCGGCGCGGCGCCGAGTGCATCCAAGCCAACGGCGACGCGCACATGCGCGTCGGTCGGGCAGAACCCGTTTGCCGGATCGAAGGCGACCCAGCCGAGATCGGGTACCGAGGCTTCGACCCAGGCGTGACCCGCCGCCGCCTGCGCTGCGGGCTGGTCTTCGCCGCAATAATAGCCGCCGACATAGCGGGCTGGAATGCCGAGGCAGTGGGCGGCGCCGATGAAGATGTGGCTGAAATCCCGCGGGGCGCCGCGTTTGCGTGCAAAAGCCTCGGCGGCATTCGCCGCGCCCTCAGCTTCATCGCTATCGTGAACCATTTCCTCGAACAAGCGGTCCAGGATTGCGTGCAACTCGACGAGAACATCTTCGCCCTTCGCGGTGCGGACGCTTTGCGCGAAATTCCGAATTGCCGGATCGGCCTGCGTTAAAGCCGTATCGCGCAGAAACAAGGTGGGCCCGAACCGCTCGACGGTGCCGCGCACGATCCCGTTGGTATTTTGCGTCTCGACCTCACCGTCGACCTCGACGCTGAGTTCGCGAAACGGCCCGTCGGCGGAGAACACGTGGGTGATATTGCCGAAGGCATCCTCGTGGGCGGTCAGCCGTGCATCCGCCGAAACATCGATGCGCCAGCGCACGACGTATTGGCCCTCATGGTTTCGCGGCGTCAGCCGCAGCACTTGGATGACGCCTGCTGCCGGCGGATCGTAGCGATAGACGTTGCGATGAGCGATACGGATGCGCATATGGGTCAGGAGACAGTCATCAGCGGTCAGTAATCAGAAGATAGACAACATAGGGTTCTATGTCCTCTCGCTTTTCTGATTACTGACTGCCGATTACCGAATTCCTGGTCACAGCAGATACTGCTGCGTCACCGCGGTTCCCAGGCGGTTATTGTCCTCGACGAATGCGTCGATAAATTCGTGCAACCCGCTCTGGAAAATGTCCTCGATTTTCGAGTTTTCCAACCGGGCGCGCACGGTGCGGGCGTGACGTTGCGCGGGCCCCTGGCGGCCATAGGCGTTGGCGATCCGGTCGAGGTTTTGCACCAGGTTTTCGTAGCAGCTCGCCAGCGATCGCGGCATCTCGTCCTTGAGAATGAGCAGATCGGCGACGAGCCACGGTCTGACGTTCTCGCGATAGACCCAGTGATAGGCCGTGAGCGCCGAAACCGTGCGCAGGATTGCCGACCACTGGAAATAATCGAGCGGACCGCCGACCCGCTCCTCCGCGGGCAGCAACAGGTGATATTTCACGTCGAGAATGCGGGCGGTGTTGTCGGCGCGCTCGATATAGACGCCGAGCCGGGAGAACCAGTAGGCGTCGTTGCGCAGCATGGTCCGGTAGGCGGAGCCGTCGAAGCGCAGCGACGAGCCCAGCACCCAGCGCAGGAAACGCGCGAACTCCTCGCGCGAACTCGGTCCATTGCCCCATCTTTTGAGTTCGAGCCAAGCGCTGTTGATGGCGTCCCACATTTCGATGGTTAGCGCGGTGCGCACGGCGCGGGCGTTGAGCCGGGCGCTCTCGAAGCAATTGCGGATCGACGACGGGTTTGCGGCCGAGAAGGCGAGGAATTCGGTGACGGTTTCTTCGTTGGCTTCCTTGTAGGTCGCGAAGAACGCACTGGCGCAACCGGCCGTGGCGACCGCCGATTCCCATTCGTTGGTTGCGCCGACATAGGCGAGCGGCAGCGTGGTGAGCCGCAGCGTGGTGTCGAGAATGCGCGCGATGTATTCTGCGCGCTCGACGTAACGGGCGAGCCAGTAAAGATTATCGGCGGTACGCGAAAGCATGTCCTATTGCTTCATCCGTCCAATACCCAGGTATCCTTGGTGCCGCCGCCTTGACTTCGAATTGACCACCAGCGAATTTTTCTTGAGCGCAACGCGAGTTAATCCACCGGGCACAATGCGAATGCGGGTGCGGCCGGACAGCACGAACGGACGCAAATCGACGTGACGGGGGGCAATGCCCTCGTCGACGCAAGTCGGACAGGTGGATAAAGCGAGGGTGGGCTGCGCGATGAAATTCTTCGGATCGGATTTGAGCTTGGCGCGAAACGCGGCGATCGTCGCTTTGTCAGCCTTGGGCCCGATCAGCATGCCGTAGCCGCCTGAGCCGTGAACTTCCTTGACCACCAGGTCTTCGAGGTGATCGAGGACGTAAGCGAGGTGATCGTTCTCCCGGCAGCGCCACGTCGGCACATTCTTCAGGAGCGGCTCTTCGCCGAGAAAGAATTTTACGATCTCGGGCATGTAGCTGTAGACCGCCTTGTCGTCGGCGATGCCGGTGCCCACCGCATTGGCGAGCGTGACGCTGCCGGCCTGATAGGCCGACATCAAGCCGGGAACGCCAAGCGCGCTGTCGGGACGAAACACCAGGGGATCGAGAAAATCATCGTCGATACGACGATAGATCACGTCGACACGCTTTAGTCCTTCGGTCGTGCGCATGTAAACGACGTTGCTTTTGACGACGAGGTCGCGGCCCTCGACCAGTTCGATGCCGATCTTGTCGGCCAGGAAAGAATGCTCGTAATAGGCGGAGTTATGCACGCCCGGCGTCAACAGGACGACGTTGGGCTCAGCAGACGCCGACGGCGGTGCGACTGATCTCAGCGTTTGTAATAGTTCGTCAGGGTAATTCTCCACCGGCGCGACGCGGTAGCGCGAGAACAGTTCGGGGAACAGTCGCAGCATGATCTCCCGGTTCTCCAGCATGTAGGAGACGCCGGACGGAGTGCGCGCATTGTCTTCGAGCACGTAAAAGACGTCGGCATCGAGCCGCACGATGTCGATGCCGGCAATGTGAACATAAATGTCATGCGGGACTTTCTGGCCGTTCATCTCCGGGCGGAACACCGGATTTTGAAAAACCAGATCCTCGGGGACAATCCCCGCCTTCAAAATCTCGCGGCGGCCGTAGACGTCCTTGATATAGGCGTTGATGGCTTTGACGCGCTGCTCGAGGCCGCGTTTCAACAGGTCCCATTCCTTCGCCGAGATGAGGCGCGGGATGACGTTGAACGGGATGAGGCGCTCTTGCGCCTCGGGATCGCCATAGACCGCAAAGGTGATGCCGATGCGCCGGAATAACAGCTCCGCCTCGCGCCGGCGGAAATCGAGCACGTCCGGTTTGACTTCGGCGAGCCATTGCGACAGCTCGGCGTAGGCCGGTCGTACGGCGTCTCCGTTGCCTCGCATTTCGTCAAACATGTCGACCCCGGCCCGCTTTAGCCCGTAAACGTCTACGGCACCGAATAGTTCTAGCAATCTTCGCGCCAATTCGAACGCATAAGGACATGGCTCGGCTGTAAGCCATTGCCTGAATATTGCTCATGTTTTAGGCTGTTTGACCATTGCCGCGGCTGGCTCGGAACTGGTCCGGCGATTGACCGTTATAGGCGGGGATCGGACCCATGCTCGAGCCGCTGTTGATCGTCGGAATAGTGATTGCCGGTACCACCTGGTACGTGCAGCACAAATGGCGGCGTCGTGTGCGGGCAATGGCGGCGCTGCGGGATTCGACCGGGCTCGAAGTGCTCGCCAGGCGCTATGCGCGCGGCGAAATCGATCGCGACGAATACCTCGAAAAGCGCAACGACATCACCGCTACCGCGGTCCCCCCGCAAAATCGTCCCTGAACGTCCACGTCAAAACCCGGTGCGCTGCTGCCTGCTTGAGCCGCCGCCGCTGCCGGGCTAGAGGATGCGCAGCACGGGGATCGAGCCAATGTCCGATAGCTTGGCCAGCGGCGCGGGCAAGACCGACGCCGGCATCGTTACCGCCGCCGTCCTCGTTATCGGCGACGAGATCCTGTCCGGCCGCACCAAAGATAAGAACATCGGCTACATCGCCGAATATCTCACCAATATCGGCATCGACCTCAAAGAAGTGCGCGTCGTCCCCGACGAGGAGCCGGAGATCATTGCCGCGGTGAACGCGCTGCGCGTGCGCCACACTTACGTGTTCACGACCGGCGGCATCGGGCCGACCCACGACGATATTACCGCCGAATGCGTCGCCAAGGCCTTTGGCGTCGCCATCGATTATCACCCGCGCGCCGTCGAGATCATGCAGGCCCGCGTGGCGCTCACCGGCGGCGTGATGAACGAGGCGCGCATGCGCATGACGCGTGTTCCGGTTGGGGGAGAACTGGTGCTCAACAAGATCTCGGGGGCGCCGGGTTTCCGCATCGGCAATGTGATCGTGATGGCCGGCATACCGAGCGTGATGCAGGCCATGCTCGAATATGTCACGCCGCAACTCAAAACCGGCGCGCGGATGTTGTCGGAAACGGTACGCGCCGACTGCCGCGAAGGCGATATCGGCACCGCGCTTGGCGAGATCGCAAAGAACAATCCCGACGTGGTGATCGGATCCTATCCGTTCATGGATGAAAAGAACGCCGCCAACACCAATGTCGTGGTGCGCTCGCGCGATCCGCATAAACTCGCCGCCGCAAAAGCCGCGGTCCAAGCCATGCTCGAACGCGTCAAGGCAGAGCTTGCAAAAGCCTGACTGCTGCGGCGCAATCGCCGCCGTGATTTGTCCGTCAGTCCCGCTATCGCAGCGGCAAAGGCAAACATGAATCGGCGCCGGATCATTGCCGTTGTCTTGGCGCACGCGCTTTTAGCGCTTGCAGCGGCGTTTATGCCGGTGGGCGATTGCGGCGCGGCGCCGGGCGCGGCGCTCCAAGGTTTCGGCATCGTCTATCTGCACGGGAAAGGCGGTTGGCCCGCAGCGTTCGACGGCGGAATTCTCAGCTCTTTGCAGGACGAAGGGGCGCTCGTTGCGACGCCGGAAATGCCGTGGTCGTTCCATCGCCGCTATGCCGCCACCTACGACGAGGCGATGAAAGAGATCGAGGAAGTAGTGGCCGGACTGCAAGCCAAGGGCGCGCGGCGGATCGTCGTCGTCGGCCACTCGCTCGGCGCCAATGCGGCCATAGGCTACGCCGCACGCCATCCCGATCTTGCGGGCGTCGTCGCGCTCTCTCCCGGGCATCTGCCGGAAGTTGGCCGGATGCACAGCTTCGTTGCCGATGCAGTGGCGCGGGCCAAAGCCCTGATTGCCGAAGGCAAGGGCAACGTCCGGCAGACTTTTCCCGACATGGCGCAGGGCATCCCGCTTATCGCGACCGCAACGCCGATCGTCTATCTGAGCATGTTCGATCCGGACGGCCCTGCGGTGATACCGAAAAATGCCGCGACCATCGGCGCCGCGCCGCTTCCGGTGCCGCTCTTGTGGGTGGTCGGCAAGCTCGATCCGATCGATCGTCGCGGCCCGCAATACGCCTTCGACGCCGCCGCCAGGAATCCAAAGAGCAAATATATCGAAGTGTTCGCTGGTCATCTGACTGCGCCGCTGGCCGCTCGCAAACAAGTGGTCGACTGGATCAATTCACTGTGAGGGGCGGCAGGTTCAGCTCACGCCGATGCATCTTGTCGGGTCGAGAACCGGTACTTACGTTGGCAAGGCGCGGTTTGGCGTGAGCGGGATCTTGGGCGGTGAGCGATAGCGAAGCGCTTTTCAATGTCTTGCGGCAATCGGCCGACGCCGATTGCGCCGCCGCCCTGGAACGCGTGGTTCGCGACGCGCCCGACGCCCAATTGTGTCGTATCAACGCGCTCGATTTCGCCAAGAAACACGATCTCGACGAAGAGTGCACGATTGCCGCATTGCTCCATGCCGCTCGGCTCGGCCTGTTCGAACTGTCGTGGAACGTGATCTGTCCTGCCTGCGGTGGCGTTCTCGAGGCCGGCGCGACGTTAAAGACCGTGAATCACGACGAATACGCCTGCACGCTGTGTGCGGCGGACTATAATCCGACGCTCGACGAAATGGTCGAGGTCACCTTCACCATCAGCCCGCGCGTGCGCCGTATCGCCGCTCACGATCCAGATTCGCTGCCCGAGGTCGAGTACTATCGCCAAATTTTTTGGAGCTCGGGCGTGGACCTTCCGGAGGATCTGGAAGCAACTCTCGCCGCGTTCACCATCGAATCCATCGAACTGCCGTCCGGCGAAAAGGCCGTGCTGTCGGTGCAACTCCCCGACGGCTATGTCATCGTGTTCGATCCAGTGACCCACGGCAGGCAAGTCGTGGCGGTCAAAGGCGAGCCGACGCGCGAGCGGCAAACGCTGTCGATGGCCTTCAACAAGGTGAGGGCGCCGGGCGGGGCCGCCGTCGAACTGCGACCGGGACCGCTGCGGCTGTCACTCGACAACCGTAGCGACCGCCGCGTGTTGCCGTCGCTGTGGATCGCCGGCGACGCATTGCATCATCTGCTGGGCAGACGCAAGCCGTTCCTCACGGCGAAGCGGCTTCTCACCAATCAGACGTTCCGCGACATTTACCAGGCCGACACGCTCGATCCCGACCAACGCCTCAAGATCACCAGCCTCACCTTCCTGTTCACCGATCTAAAGGGCTCTACCGCGCTTTATGAGCGCGTCGGCGATCTGGTGGCTTATGATCTGGTGCGCCAGCATTTTCGTGTCCTGTACGACATCGTGGCGGCGGAAACGGGTGCGGTGGTCAAGACCATCGGCGACGCGGTGATGGCGACGTTCGCAACGCCCGACCGGGCGCTGGCGGCGGCGCTGCGCATGCGTGAAGCCATGGCGCGCATCAACGCCGAGCGGCAGAACCAGGATTTGTTGCTCAAGATCGGCATTCACGAAGGCCCGTGCCTTGCAGTGACGCTCAACAACACCCAGGATTATTTCGGTCAGACCGTGAACATGGCGGCGCGCGTGCAGGGCTTGGCGTCCTCGCGCGCTATCTTCGTGACCAAGCCGGTGGTCGACGATCCGAAATCGGTCCAGATCCTCGAACGGTTAAGCCTGCAGCCGGCGGAGCAGCGCGCGGCGCTACGCGGCATCGCCGACGAAACGACGGTATATGAGATTCCCTGATATACTGTGGCAATGCCGCCGACCGAGCTGGACAAGCCGCTTAACCCGGAAAAAGTCTTTCCCGTCTCGTGGGATCAGTTTCATCGCGATTCCCGGGCTCTCGCCTGGCGGCTCAGCGATGCCGGTCCGTTCGAGGCGATCGTCTGCATTACCCGCGGCGGGCTCGTGCCGGCGGCGATTGTGGCGCGCGAGCTCGGCATCAGGCTCATCGAGACGGTCTGTGTCACAAGTTACAACCATACCCGGCAGGATGAATTGAAAGTGCTCAAGAACGTGGCGGCGGCAGTGGTGGCGAGCGGAGGCGGCGAAGGCGCCGGCGTGCTGATTGTCGACGATCTAGTCGATACCGGTCAGACCGCAAAGGCGGTGCGGGCGCTGTTGCCGCGCGCTCATTTCGCCGCGGTCTATGCCAAGCCGATGGGACGGCCTTTGGTCGATACGTTCATCACCGAAGTGTCGCAGGACACCTGGATCTACTTTCCCTGGGACACGGGCTTAGCCTTTCAGCCGCCGATCCGCGACGCCGGCCTGTAGTGTCTTGACGGTCACAATCGGCTATCATACGGCCAACCCGACAATCGAGGAGGCCGCCATGGATGCCGTCACGCCCAAATCAAAGCACGACACCCCCGATACCCATTCGCACGTCGTGCGACCGGCTCAGATGGAGTGGAAAAAGACGCGATTTGCCGGCTGCGAGGTCAAAGGCCTGTTGCTCGATAAAGCGACCGGCCTTGTCACCGCGCTGATGAAATTTGCGCCCGGCGCCACGCTGCCCGACCACGAGCACGTCAGGATCGAGCAGACCTATGTGCTGGAAGGCAAGCTCGTCGACAAAGAGGGCCCGGCCAAAGGCTTTACGGTCGGTCCCGGCGAATTCGTCTGGCGCGAAGCGGGCAGCCGCCACGTCGCCTGGACGCCTGAGGGCGGGCTCATGCTCGCTATGTTTCAGGTGCCCAATAAGTTTTTCGAGAAGGATGGCCGCGTGACCGATATTTCCGGCGGCGATTGGGACGAACTGTGGGGTCATGTTTTCAAGGAATAGCGACCCGGTCACCCGCACAAGAACCAGACGGTGAGTGTGATGGATAGGAGCCGAAATACGTTGCGGAAACTCATCTGCGCGGCAGCGATCACCGCAATGCTGACGGGAGCCGCTGCCGCGCAATTTCCAGCGCCGAGCATAAATCTCGAACAGGACAAGCAGCGCACTCCGGACCAGATCGAGAAAGACCGGCAACTCGACAAAGCCTACCAATCGGCAACCAAGAAAATTCCCGATCAGAGCGTCAGCAACGATCCGTGGTCCGGCGTGCGCCCGACGCCGCCCGCCGCGCCGGAGAAAAAGAAGCAGCAGGTGTCGCAGAGCAAGAAGCACGCTGAATGAGCGCCTGGCTTCTTCGGCAGAGCGGTTTCCACTTTTCCGGATCATGCTCTAGAAATGCCGCCGCGCGGACTTCGTCGCTCGGGGTCCGCCCGCGGACCTCTCCGTGAGGTCCGTTACGCGGACGTGGCGAAATGGTAGACGCAAGGGACTTAAAATCCCTCGGGAGTAACTTCCCATGCCGGTTCAAGTCCGGCCGTCCGCACCAAGATTCCAGGAGATGCAATTGAGCGAATATGAGCGCTGGGAAACCCGCTTCGCCGTGCCCGACTATGCATTCGGCAAAGAGCCGAACTATTTTCTTGCTTCCTGCAAACCAATTCTGCCGCGGTCCGGCCGGGCCCTCGCGGTCGCCGACGGCGAAGGACGCAATGGCGTCTGGTTGGCGGAACAGGGCCTCGACGTCTTGTCGATCGATTTCTCGCCGTCGGCGCAAAGGAAAGCGCGCGCGCTGGCGCGCGAACGGCGGGTCGAGGTTGCGTTCCAGCAAGCCGACGTGCACCGCTGGGATTATCCGCAAGCGGCCTTCGACGTGGTGGTAGAAATCTTCGCGCAATTCAGTTCGCCCGCCGAGCGGGCCGTGAAGTGGGCAGGTATGAGCCGTGCGCTCAAACCCGGCGGGCTCTTGATCATTCAGGGCTACACGCCCAAGCAATTGGACTACGGCACCGGCGGGCCCAAGCAGATCGAAAACCTCTATACCCGGGCCACGATCGAAAGCGCGTTTGGCGATTTCCGCGACGTGACGATCGTCGAGGAGGAGCGCGAGATTCACGAAGGCACCTCGCACGGAGGCATGTCGGCGATGATTGGGTTCACCGGGCGGAAGCCGTAAGACTTTCGGCGGAGCTGTTCGCCCGGCAGGTCAGTTATCCTGCGCCTGCGCTGCTCTCGAAACTCTCGACGAAGACGAGACCGATGCCGCGGGTGAGCGCGCCGGCAGTGAGCGCGGCGGCGCCAAGGCCCAGCAGCATGCCGCCCGGGACGATCCACATCAGCGTCGTGGAGGTCGCGGTGCCGATGCCAGTCGGCACCACGCCGCCGATCAGGCTGACGATCAAGGAGCGCGTGCGCTCGCGCTCAAACGGCACCTGATAAAGCTCGCTCAGCTGCTTGACCATGCGCAGATTAATCGCGGCGACGGCGCCGATATTGGCGACCGGCAGCGGCACAAGCCCGCCCAAGGCCGCGTAATTCTTGTGGCGGTCGACGATTTTCTTCGCCAGCGCGCGGCGCTTTGCAGCCAGCGGGCCGCTCAGCGCTTCGCCGGCGATATCGTTGGCGATCGGCGCTGAGGAGACCGCAAGCGCTGGCTCGGCCTTTGTCCTTCTGAGCGGCGCCGCGAAATTGCTCGCCGGCACCTCGTCTTCCGCGACGGCGCTCGCGGCTGTGGCCCGCAATTCGCTGAGCGGTCGGGTGATGGCTTTGGGAAGCGGTTTGCGGGTCATGCTGCGGCCTGTTGCGCGCCGAGAACGTGATCGATCTCTTCGGCGATTGCGGCAATTTCCTTCGCTGCCGGACCTTTCCAGCTGATCAGGCTTGGCGTCGCCCCCCACAGGGCGGCTTCCGGATAAGCCACCCGGTTCGCCATTTCGTTTTCCAGCACTGGCAGGCCGGCAGCGGTCAGTTCGGACCTGATGTGCTTGGCGATGATGGAATCGCGCGTGGTCTGGGTCAGCACGCAGCGAAACGGCGGCTGCCGCCCGTCGCCGCGGGCGGTCAGGATGCTCACCGTATCGAGCATGCGGTCGACATCGAACGGCGACGGTTTTACCGGGACGAGCAGAAAATCGGCGACCGCGAGGCAATCGAGCGTGGTGCTGGAGCGAAAGCCCGGGGTGTCGATGATCACGAGCCCGTTTCCGGCTTCGAGCCGCCGCGCCGTGCTTGAGGCATTTTCGCTTGCGTCCTCGACCACGCTAACGCCGCCGAGCGCGCGCTCGCGCGCGGCAAGCCGCATGATCGAACGCTGCGGATCGGCGTCGATCAGGCTCGGATGCCGGCCGCGCAAGTGCCAATAGACCGCGAGGCAGCTCGCCAGCGTGCTCTTGCCGCTGCCACCTTTCATGGTGGCCACCGTGATGATCATGCCCGCCACCTCCACGGCCGTGCCAATGAGTGCGAAGCACACGCGAATCAGCACAAAAATGGTATCGGATTCGTGACGGACTGCCTATCGCTATGGCGCGCCGTAAAGATCGGTCAGGACGGCCGCACCGGGATGGCGACCGGACGGCGCGTCGCTTTGATGAGCGGCCGGCGCACGCGATAACGTGGCAAATAGTGGCGCACGAGGCCGAAGCCGCCGAGCAGCAAACTCGTCCATACCGCCACGCTGAAATACAGCGACATCCACGGAATTTCGTTGTGCCAGCGCGCGAAGCTGTGGGTGACGATCCAGCGCGTGGCGAGATCGTGCAGGCCGGAGAGTAATCCGAAATAATGCGCGCCGTCCGCGAGTTGCGCCTGCCAGCGCGCGACATACATCGGCACATCGACGTTCGTCATAAACAGGACATAGCCGGCAGCACCGACGGCTGTCGCGACAATGGCGAATTGAGCAAAGCCGCGAAAGCTAAAGGCGACCCGGATGAGCGCCGTGGCGATCAGCGCAAAGGTGGCGGTCCACAGCGAATTTTCCAGAACGTTGCCCAGGAAATTCGTCGAGATGACCGCGTACCAAGAGCAGCATTCCGCAAGCGCGATCAGCGGTACGATCAGTTTGGAAATATTCTTTGCGGTATCCGAATGCGTGATTCTCTGCAAGCTCGCGCAACACGATGGCCCATTGGACGGCGAAGCAAAGCTCGGCAAATGTGGCGACGGAACGCCCGATCAAGATGCTCGAAAGCCAGGTGTCGAATAGACAAATTCTCTGGACATCGGCTCGTGGCAAAATCGAGCGGAAGGCGCAGCCGAATACATAAGCCGCGCTGAGCAGCGCTAGCGGCTCGATGGCAAAGGCCCGATTACGGTTGGTGAGCGCCTCGCTCCGGTAGGAGGCATACAGGGTCAGCAAGAGGACGACGTTTAGAGCGCTGACGGCGAGCAAAAAACTCCACCACACGGCAACTGGATTCGACCAGGACACCCAACCAAGGCTCATCGGTTCACTCGACGACAGCGTCATCTCGCCCTCACGAGAATGTAACACCATCGACACATTTGGCTAGAGCCGGATGACCATTCAGCCCAGTCAAGCCCTTCCAGCGCAAGGCAGAATGGGCCGTGGCGAGGCCAATTTACCAGGCCTTAATGCAATTTTCCTACGTTCTTGAATTGTACCGCTTTGCCGCGCCAGCGGGGGTGGGGGAATGCGATGGTCGTTATCGGAAATTTTCGTAACCGCGCCGAGTTGCGAAAAAAGCCGCGGCGGCAATTCCATTACAACGCAAAAATCTTGAAAGACAAAGATACTCCAGCGCTAGCCTGCTCCATTTCCGATGTTTCGGAGAGCGGCGCACGGCTCCATTTTGCGAGTGAGGTCGAGCTGCCCGACACTTTTTGGCTGCTGCTGACCGCCAACGGCGAAGCGCGTCGACATTGTCGCGTAATCTGGCGTGACGGATTAGCCGTCGGGGTCAAATTTCCCGAAAACCGCTAGTGGTCCGATTCTAACATTCGCACCCCAGTTCGGCAGGGCTCTTATGCGAATGTTAGAATCAAAGGACCACTAGCAAATATCAGTTCTAGCAGGCTGCTGAAAAAGTCGTTTTGCGAGGTGGTTGGAATGTGATTCTGTGCATCGGCTTGATTCCTTTGGAATGGGGATTGCGATGCGCGGCGAAGATGATCGATCGGAGGGTTTTTTCAGCTACATCCCGGTGGAGAGACGGATACCGGCGGATCATCCATTGCGGATGATCCGCGAACTCGTGGACGCGGCGCTTGCTGGGTTGACGCGAGCCTTCGACCGACTTTATGCGCGCGAAGGACGGCCATCGATTCCGCCGGAGCGGCTGTTGCGGGCACTGCTGCTGCAAGCGTTCTATACGGTGCGCTCGGAGCGGCAGTTGATGGAGCAACTCGATTACAATCTGCTGTTCCGCTGGTTCGTCGGGCTGTCGGCGGACGATCCGGTGTGGGATCCGACCGTGTTCGGCAAGAACCGCGATCGACTGCTCGACGGCGATATCGCGGCCAAGTTCTTTGCCGGGGTGTTGAAGCTGCCGCAAGTGCGCAAGCTTTTGTCCAGCGAGCACTTCTCGGTCGACGGCACGCTGATCGAGGCCTGGGCCAGCATGAAGAGTTTTGTGCCGAAGGATGGCGACGGCGATCCGCCGGCCGGAAAGCGCGGTGGTAGCCACAATGCCGAGCGTGACTTCCATGGCGAGAAACGCAAGAACGACACGCATTCCTCGACCACCGACCCCGATGCCCGGCTGTTCCGCAAGGGTGCCGGCAAGGAGGCCAAGCTCTGCCATATGGGGCATTTGATGACGGAGAACCGCAACGGCCTCATCGTCGATGCACGCTTGACCGAGGCCAACGGCACGGCCGAGCGCGCCACCGCACTCGACATGATCGAAGACAATGCCAGACCTGGCAGCACGATCGGCGGCGACAAGAACTATGACACTGCTGAGTTCGTGGCCGGTTGTCGTGACTGCCGCTGCACGCCCCATGTCTCGCAGAACGACACCAACCGCCGCTCGGCGATCGATGCCCGCACCACCCGCCATCCCGGCTATCGCATCAGCACCATCAAGCGCAAGCGGATCGAGGAACCGTTCGGCTGGATGAAGACCGTCGGCGGCCTGCGCAAGACCAGGCATCGCGGACGGGCGCTGGTCGAATGGTTCTTCGTGCTGACCGCCGCGGCTTACAACCTCATCCGCATTCCCAAGCTTCTGGCCGCAACGCGATGACCCCCTCTGCCGGCAAGAATATGAGGCAAAGTCCCAACCAATACCGCGCAGGCGGCGCCGACAACCCGTTCCTCCACCCGTTCTTGCCGGACCCATCGAGAAAATCGTCCTCAAAATCCGGTTTTTCCGCAGCCTGCTAGTGGAGCTTTTTGGATTTGACATTCGCTTCACGAGTTCGCGGCTCGGTGGGTAGCGAATGTCAAATCGGCTCCACTAGTCATCGTCCGGCGCGCAAAATAGGCAAAGTGCCACCCTGCCATATTTGCGGCGCAGGAAGCTGCAAACTGAGTGCCGGGAATTCGCGCGATCTTTGCGCGGGTGGGCGCATGTGATGGGACTTCGTGACAACATCGGCAAGCCGTGGCCGCAATCGGCCGTTCGCCGCGGCGTTGCCGTTGCCAGGTGTGCGCGCCGGCCGTTCGGCGGGCGACACCGCGCACTGTTGTGTTTTGCATTCGTCGCGCTTGCCGGGTGCGCCAACGGAGCGGGTTCATTCCTGGTCGATCCGGGCCGCTACAGCGTCTATCATTGCAACGACCTTGCCGCGCATTGGAAGGTTTTGATCGCACGCGAGAACGAATTGCGCGAACTCATGGCGCGCGCGAGCCAGGGTGGCGACGGCGGCGCCGTGATCGGATCGCTCGCCTACCGGACCGATTACGATGCCGTGCTCAGCGAAGAAAGACTGCTGCAGCGCACGGCGGCGGAGAAAAACTGCAACTTCACGCCCCAATTTCAGAGTGATCAGATTATCCGCTGATCGGGGTCGAGCCTTTGTTAGAGCGGCCGCAAAACCATTCCGACCGCAATCGCGACGCCAGCGGCGGCGAGAAGCACAAGCGCGGCGGCGCTGCCGGCGGTTGCCTTGCCGCCCGCGAATGAGGCGGCATACAACGCTTTGAGGATATTGTTGGAGGATGCCGCGATCAGGATCGCAGCCGCAAGTTCGACGCCCGGCACGCCGGACACACCGCCCTGCGCGAGGTTGAGGACGAAGGGATCGATATCGGTGACGCCGACAATGGCGGCGAGTCCGTAGATGCCGGAAATCCCAAACTGCGACTTGGCGAGGGCAGAGACAATGGACACCGCAACAAACAAGGCAGCGAAGACGGCGGCGGCCCCGAGCTCGAGCGGATTGCCGGTGACGGCAGGCTGCATCGCGCTTTGCGCCGGCGCGTCTTGCGGCGACTTGCCCGACCAATATTGCAAGGCACAGATCGCGAAGCCGGCGAGCGACAGCGCGCACAAAGGCAGCGCCAGTATGCGTCCCAACTCGACATTGAAGATCGCGACAACCGCCAAAATGCGCAGATACATGATTGCGGTAGCGAGCGTGATGCCGGCTTGCGCTTGGCGTTTGAGCGCGGCATCCGCTCTGGCTTGCCGCGCCAGAACGACCGTCGTTACCGTCGATGAATACATGCCGCCGAGTGCGGCCATCCACAGGCCGTGCGCCGCGGCGGCCCAATAGCGCTGTGCCAGATAGCTCACATAGGAGAACGTGCAGACGACGATGAGCGCGAGCCAAACTTGCCGCGGCGTAATGGCCGTCAGTGTCGTCACCAGATGGTCCGGAAGCAGCGGCAGAACGATCCCAGTCAAGATCAGAAATTCGCCGGCGGTGACGATTTCCCTTATCTCGACACGCCGCGCCAGCGCGTGCAGTTGGGCGCGGCCGGTGAGGAGGAGAACCGCAGCCACGGTGATCGTCACGGCGACCCAAGGCGGCAGCGCCAAGGCGGCGGCGCCAAGCATGTAGGCAAGAACATTGAGCAAAGGCACGACCAGCCCGACATTGGAGTCGCTGTCTTCCACCTCTGCGCTCGCCGGGTTCTTATTCTCGCCGACATGGTCGTTCACATGGGCGCTGTAATAGACCACGAGCCAGGCGCCCAAGACGACAAGGCCGGCGGTGAAAGGAATGAAGCGGACGGGATCGAACAGATAGAGCGCGCCACCCGCCAGTGCGAGCAACGGAAAGGTGCGGATGCCGCCGGGCCGCCGTTCGTCGGTGTGCGCGAAGAATTCTTCAAAGGCGAGCCCAAGAAAGAAGCTCAGGCCAAGTAGCAGCGCAACGCTCGTCGGTGACGGTGCTGTGATCATGGCAGTCGATTATGCGACGAGCCGGCTTGCAGTGAATGCTCGCCGAGCGGCGGCAGATGGTCGCCGCGTGCGAACTATAATGGATGGCCCAAGGAATAACGAGTCAGCCAAGCAAGGCCGCGAGCTTGGCTTTCTCGCGCATTCGTTGTCAGTCGAACCGCCGGTATGGCAGGCGCATCGCGTCGTGAGATTCTGCGCGAGTTGCGAACAAAACGAGACCGTGATTCAGTCGAACCCGGCTCCTCATTGATTCGCAGCGCAGATTGGACACATGCCCGCGGCGCGCTTGGACAAGCTCAATCCGCAACAGCGCCGCGCTGTCAAATATGGCGGCGTGCCGCTTGCCGAATGCGGCCCGCTTCTCATCATTGCCGGCGCGGGCTCCGGCAAGACCACGACGCTGGCGCATCGCGTCGTCCATCTGATCGAACATGGCGCCGATCCGCGCCGGATCATGCTGTTGACCTTTTCGCGCCGCGCCGCGGCGGAAATGACGCGCCGGGTAGATCGCATTCTCGCCGATAGGACGCGCGCGGTATCGTCGAGCCTGTCCGGTTCAATCACGGACGCGATCACGTGGGCCGGCACATTTCATGCAATCGGCGCGCGGCTTTTGCGCGAATACGCCGACGATATCGGGCTCGCGCGCGCCTTCACGATTCACGATCGCGAGGATTCCGCCGACCTGATGAATCTGATCAGGCACGAACTCGGCTACTCCAAAACCAAGGAGCGGTTTCCCGCCAAAGCTACCTGCCTCGCCATTTATTCCCGCGCGGTGAACAGCGAGACGCCGCTCGAGGACGTGCTCGGCTCCTGTTTTCCGTGGTGCGCGGCGTGGCATCACGAATTGCGCCGGCTGTTCGCCCACTATGTCGAGGCAAAGCAGTCGCAGAACGTGCTCGATTACGACGATCTGCTGCTCTATTGGGCGCACATGATGCAGGAGCCGTCGATCGCGGAGCATGTGGCGCAGCGGTTCGATCATGTGCTGGTCGATGAATATCAAGACACCAATCGGCTGCAGGCGTCGGTGCTGTTGGCGCTGAAACCGAGCGGCAAAGGCGTCACCGTCGTCGGCGACGACGCGCAAGCGATTTATTCGTTCCGCGCCGCCACGGTCCGCAACATTCTCGACTTTCCCGGTCATTTCACACCGCGGGCCGAGGTCGTGACCTTGGAGCAGAATTATCGCTCGACGCAGCCGATCCTTAAGGCGGCAAATGCGGTGATTGATTTGGCGGAAGAGCGGTTCACCAAGAACCTGTGGTCGGAGCGTAACTCCGCCGAACGCCCGCGGATGGTGGGCGTGCGCGACGAAGCGGATCAGGCGCTTTACGTGGTCGAAAAGGTGTTAGAGAACCGCGAGGCCGGGCTCGCGCTCAAGGCGCAGGCGGTGCTGTTCCGCGCCTCGCACCAAAGCGGTGCGCTCGAAGTCGAGTTGACCCGCCGCAACATTCCTTTCGTAAAATTCGGCGGACTGAAATTTCTCGAAGCCGCGCACATCAAGGATGTGCTTGCGCTGCTGCGTTTTGCCGAAAACCCGCGCGATCGCGTCGCCGGATTCCGCGTCATCCAGCTTCTGCCGGGCATCGGTCCCGCGACTGCGGCGAAGGCGCTCGACCGCGTGGCCGCGGTCACCGACCCGGTGGAAGGCCTCAACGGAATGAAGGTGCCGCCGGCGGCGGCCGAAGACTGGCCGATATTCGTCGAAGCAATTCGTTTGGTGCGCTCCGGCGCGGCGGGTTGGCCCGCCGAGCTCGATCTGGTTCGCCACTGGTACGAGCCGCATCTCGATCGCATCCACGAGGATGCGAGCCTGCGACAGGCGGATCTTCATCAGCTCGTCCAGATCGCAGCGACTTATCCGAGCCGGCAGCGGTTTCTCACCGAGCTGACGCTCGATCCGCCTGACGCCACCAGCGACCGTGCCGGCGCGCCGTTGCTCGACGAAGACTATCTCATCCTCTCGACCATTCACTCGGCCAAGGGGTAGGAATGGAAGTCTGTGTTCATCTTGAACGCGGTCGACGGCTGTTTGCCCTCCGATCTTGCGACCGGGACGAGCGCCGAGATCGAAGAGGAGCGGCGGCTCTTTTACGTCGCCATGACGCGAGCCCGGGACCACCTGCACGTGATCGTGCCGCAGCGCTTTTTTGTGCACGGCCAGCGCATGAACGGCGACCGCCACCTCTATGCGTCGCGGACGCGTTTTATCCCGGCCGCACTCCTTGAGCATTTCGAATGTTGCGGCTGGTCCCCGGCCGCGGCCGCGGATGCGCCGCGGCAGCACCCGCGCGTGCCGGTCGATCTCCGTAAGCGCGTGCGCAAGAGCTGGGGTTAGCGTGCGAGCCGGGATTACAGCGCCGCCCGGCGCAACCGCAATGCGTTGGCAATCACGCTCACGGACGACAGCGCCATCGCTGCGGCGCCGATGACCGGCGACAAGAGGACGCCGAAAGCGGGATAGAGGACGCCGGCGGCGATCGGTATTGCGGCGCCGTTATAGAGAAATGCGAACAGCAGGTTTTGCCGGATGTTGCGCATTGTCGCGCGCGACAGCCGCCGCGCGCGCACGATGCCGGTGAGATCGCCCTTGACAAGGGTGATGCCGGCACTCTCGATCGCTACGTCGGTGCCGGTGCCCATGGCAATGCCAACGTCGGCTGCGGCAAGCGCCGGCGCGTCGTTTACGCCGTCGCCAGCCATCGCCACGATGCGCCCGGCGCGACGCAGCTCCGCGATCACCGCGCTCTTTCGCTCGGGCAGCACCTCGGCCTCGACATCGGCGATGCCGAGCTTGCCTGCCACCGCGCGCGCCGTCGTTGCGCTGTCACCCGTCAGCATCACGATCGCGATGTTTTGCGCCTTCAGCGCCTCGATCGCTGCGGCAGTGGTGGGTTTCACCGGATCGGCAATGGCGAGGAGCCCGGCGAGCTTTCCGTCGACAGCCACGAAGATGACCGTGGCGCCATCGGCCCGCAGGAGTTCGGCTTCGCCGTGCAGCCGATCGGTGATGACGCCGCGGTCGGCCAAATATTTTGCATTGCCGAGCACAACAGGCCGGTGCTCGACCATGCCGAGAACTCCCTTGCCGGATAGCGCTTCGAAGCCTTCGACCGGCGGAGGTTGGATTTTGCGCGCGGTCGCGGCTGCAGCAACCGCCGCCGCGAGCGGATGCTCGCTGCCACGCTCGACCGCCGCGGCGAGGCGGAGCACATCGGTTTCGGGAAAACCGGCCGTTGCGAGCACGGCGACGACCGTCGGCCTGCCTTCGGTCAAAGTTCCAGTCTTGTCGACAACCAGCGTGTCGACTTTCTCCATGCGTTCCAACGCTTCGGCGTTTTTGATCAGGATGCCGTGGCGCGCCGCGCGGCCGACGCCGACCATGATCGACATCGGCGTGGCGAGACCGAGTGCACAAGGGCAGGCGATAATAAGAACGGTCACCGCGACAACGAGCCCGAAAGCGAAACGCGGCTGCGGTCCGACAATGGCCCAGGCCGCAAAGGCCGCAAGCGCGGCAACGACCACCGCCGGCACGAACCACGCCGCGACTTTATCGGCGAGCCGCGCAATCGGCGCGCGCGAGCGTTGGGCGGCGGCGACCATGTCGACGATGTGCGCAAGCATGGTGTTACGGCCGATTTTCTGCGCTCGCATGATAAATCCGCCGCTCTGATTGATCGTGCCGCCGATGACGTTCGCGCCGGCGTCCTTCCTAACCGGCATCGACTCGCCGGTGATCATCGATTCATCGATAAAGGATTGGCCCTCGGTCACGACGCCGTCGGCCGGGACTTTTTCGCCGGGCCGCACCCGCAATCGATCGCCGACCGCAACTGCGTCCAGCGGCACGTCTTCATCGCTGCCATCAGCCTTGATCCGCCGGGCGATCTTCGGGGCAAGCGCGATCAATGCGCGGATTGCGTCTGACGTCGAGGCGCGGGCGCGCAGTTCGAGCACCTGACCGAGCAGAACCAGGACGGTGATAACGGCGGCGGCTTCGAAATAAAGTGCGATGCCGCCATGGACGTCGCGGAATGCTGCGGGAAACAATCCCGGAGCGATGACCGCAGTCAGGCTGTAGAGATAGGCGACGCCCGTGCCCATGGCGATCAGCGTGAACATGTTGAGATGCCATGTGCGCAGCGATTGCGCTCCGCGCGCGAAGAACGGCCAGCCGCCCCACAGCACGACCGGCGTCGCCAAAACAAGCTGGACCGCATTCGAAATGCCGATAGCTAGATGCCAAAGGCCGAGATGACCGCCCATTGCAATGACGGCAACCGGCAGAGCCAGCGCCAGCGATATCCAAAGCCGGCGCGACATGTCGGCAAGTTCGCCGCCGTCTCCGCCGCCGCCCGCCTCGGGCTCGAGCGCCATGCCGCAGATCGGACACGCGCCCGGCGCGGCCTGCCGGATTTCCGGATGCATCGGGCAGATATAGATCGTGCCTTGAGGCCGAACGTCAGACGCAGGCCGGGGCGGGGCGGCAGCGCCGTGGCACGAGTGAACCGCGTGTTCCATGATGATCGGCGACCTGCTTGAAACGGGTACCCGGTAGGGGTATATAAACGGCATGCGAGCGGTTGCCGAGAGTTCGGTGCTCAAGCGCCTCAATCGGATCGAGGGCCAGGTGCGCGGCTTATCGCGCATGGTCGAGGACGATCGTTATTGCATCGATATCGTGACCCAGTTGTCGGCGATTCGCGCCGCGCTGCGCCGCGCCGAGGAGGAAATTCTCGCAGATCACGCAGCGCATTGCGTCGAGCGCGCGATCGCGTCCGGCAACAAAGCCGAGCAACGGCGCAAAGTCGGCGAATTGATCGACGTTATTTCGCGCAGCGACCGATGACGATTCGCGCCGCCAAAGTCGAACGTGAGCCGGCGGCGAAAGCGGCGGCGCAGAAGCCCGGATCGATCGGGATCAAGCGCGTGTACGAGGCGGCGTCGGCCGATGACGGCCTGCGGATTCTCGTCGACAGGCTATGGCCGCGCGGCGTGTCGAAGGGGAAGCTCGGCTACGACCTCTGGGCGCGCGATCTCAGCCCGTCGAATGACTTGCGAAAATGGTACGGCCACGATCCAAAACGGTGGGCGGAATTTCGCCGCCGCTATCGCAGCGAGCTTGCGGCGCACCGCGATGAACTCGCCGCGCTTCGCACCAAGACGAAAGGGCGCGCCGTGACCTTGCTGACCGCCACGCGCGAAGTCGAGCTGAGCCACGCTACCGTGCTGCGCGAACTGCTGAAATAGAAGCGCGGCCGATAAATCCCGTAACGGCCTTGGCCGATTTCAGGTCAGTTCAAAAGTATGATGCTGCCCTCCGGCAAATTGAGCGATTCGGCCTCGCTCGACGTTGCCCGCCTGATTTCCGAAATCGAATAATTGTAAATCTCCTGATTGATCAAACGACGCTCGATCTCGCTGCGCGCCTCGCGCTCGCTCGGAGCAGCGACGCCATACTGCAAATGTACGGTCATTCCATCGCGGTCGGCGAACGAAACAGTCGTCACGAACGGCACCTGCATTGCACTTTCCCCTGTAATCTCGCCCCATCCAATCGGTCAAACTTTAACAAAACGCTACCGATGCGATTCGATCGCGAAAGGATCGGACGAGGTGTGGAATGGTCGGCGCTTGCGGAAGGTTCAGCCGAATTTCTCGCGCGCGAGCGCCGCGCCCCGGGCGAGTGCTTCCAGTTTCATTGCGGCGATTTCGCGGCGCATCGGCGCCATTCCGCAATTCGTGCAGGCGATGATTTTTTGCGCAGGAACATATTCTGCCGCTTTGACGATCACGGCGGCAACGTCTTGCGGCGTTTCAATATTATCGTTGGCGACATCGATGACGCCGATCAACACATCCTTGCCTTGAAGGAGCTTCAGCACGCTCATCGGTACGTGGGAATTGATGCATTCGAGCGACACCTGATCGATTTGGCTCTTGGCCAAAGCGGGAAAAAATTTTTCATACTGCCGCCACTCGGCGCCGAGCGTCGCTTTCCACTCGATATTGGCGGGAATGCCGTAGCCGTAGCAGATGTGCACGGCGCTTGTGCAGGCGACGCCGTCGATGGCGCGATGCAGCGCCTCAATGCCCCAGCCGGCGGCGTCATCCATGTAGACGTTGAAGGCCGGCTCGTCGAACTGAATGACATCGACGCCGTCGGCGGCAAGACCGCGCGCTTCTTCATTGAGCAACGCGGCGAAGGCAAAAGCCATCTTGATCCGGTCGCCATAATGGGCGTCGGCAATGGTGTCGACGATGGTCATCGGACCGGGCAACGTGAATTTGAGTTTGCGTTTGGTATGGGCGCGCGCGAGCCGCGCCTCGCGGGCGTGCACGCGGGCACGTAAGCGCAATGGACCGACCACGGTCGGACACATCGCCTTGTAGCGATCGTTGCGGATGCCCATCTCGACGCGCTTGTCGAAGTCGATGCCGTCGACGGCTTCGAGGAAGCCATGCACGAAATGCTGGCGCGACTGTTCACCGTCGCCGACGATGTCGATCCCGGCGTCCTCCTGTAGCTTGATCGCGAGCAGCGTGGCGTCGTCCTTGGCGGTTGCGAGTTCTTCGCCTTCGAGGCGCCACGGCGCCCACAATTTGTTCGGTACGGCGAGCCAGGCTGGCTTGGGCAGGCTGCCGGCGATGGTGGTGGGAAACAACGCTGCGGTGGTTGGCATTGTGGGTGCACCGGTGAGATGATCGACAAGTCAGGTCATCGACAAAGCTGCCGGCGGCCGCCAATCGTAAAGCCAATCGTAATGCCGCAGCAGCCGCTCGCCGCCGATGACGCGCATGGCCGCGTTGCGCAGCATACCGGCCACGGCGCCGAGGTGATAGCGATCGCCGTTCTGCGCCGCCAGCCGCTGCACTTTACGGGTGCGGGCGCGCCGCACCGCCGAATAGGTATTCAAGGCGCGGGTGGCGTCGTCCGGCATGCGCGCGAGACATCGGGCGGCCACGACCGCATCCTCGATCGCCATGGCCGCGCCCTGCGCCAAAAACGGCAGCATCGGATGGGCGGCATCGCCGAGAAGCGCCGCGGCGCCATGGGAGAAGCTTGATAACGGCCTGCGCGCATACAGCGCCCATTTCAGCCAGGCCTCGGGCTTTTCAATCAGCGCACGCGCCTGCGGCGCCCAGCGTGCGGCGGGAAACCGCGGCAACAGCTCGCTTCGGCTTGCCGGTTCGCTCCATCCCGGTGCATTCCAGTGGTCCGTCGTAATGACGACGACGTTAATCGCTCTGCCGGCCTTGACTGGATAATGCACAAGATGGGCGTGCCGCCCGAGCCAAAGATGGATTTGCGGTTCACGCAATTCAGCCGGCACTTCGCTCGCCGGTATGAGCGCGCGCCAGGCGGTGCGGCCGGCAAAATACGGCAGTTCCTTATATCCGAGCCGTGCCGGCAAATCCGACCAGAGGCCGTCGGCCGCGATCAGCGCATGGCCATATTCGTTCCACACGCCGCCGCCATCAGCCGCCGACACCGTGACGCCGTGGGGATGAATCGCGAAATCTTCCATGCGCATGCCGAGCTTGAGGTAAACGTCACGCTCGTGCGTAACCGCAGCGGCAAGCGCGGCCTGCAGGTCGCCGCGATGGATGATCCAGTAGGGCGCGCCGTAGCGCTGCGCCGCTTGCTCGAGCGGGATGCGGACAATTTCCCGGCCGCTCCGTGCGGCAAGCACGCGCAAGGCTGTCGGCGCGACGGCGTGCGGCCGCAGCAGTTCGCCGATGCCAAGATCGATCAGGGCACGTGTCGCATTGGGCGAGAGCTGGATGCCGGCGCCGGTTTCTTCCAGCCGCTCGGCCTGTTCCAGCACGACAACGCGGAAGCCGCTGCGCGCCAGCGCCAGCGCGGCGGTAAGACCGCCAATGCCGGCGCCGGCGACGATGACGCTACGCGAAACCGTCACGGCAAAGAGTGAGGCGTTCTAGAGCTAGACGGATACTTCATTTAACGCACATTCCGCCGGTCGCGCCTCGTTTGGGGCGAGCGTCGAATTGTAACGGTAGAGTGTTGAGCAATATGGGCAAACATATTCGGCGTCGTCGCCCATGTCGCAATACACATGCGGATGATCGAACGGCGGCTTGGCGCCGACGCACATGAATTCCTTGGCGCCGATGTCGATGACCGCAACGCCCGGATCGTTGTGGAAATGCGGAACAATTGCGTCCGTCATGGGCTTAAAATCCGGGTTTCGAGGTCGGACGGCACCATAGCCGGCTCATGGCGCTATTTCCAGTAAAGCGTGAGCGGACGTCGGTTGTGAAAAAGCCGCAAATTGCCGGGATGCACGATCAATTCTATAAGGCGGGCATGGTGGACAGGAATCGGACGATAGGGGCGATGCGATTGGCCGGGGCGCTGCGCCATCCGTCCACGGCATTCGTCTGCGCGATCGTTTTCGCGCTTGCCGCATTTGTTTTCATTCGCGGCGGCGTTGCCACGCGCGACCAACTCGCCATAGCGGGCGACCCGGTCAAAATCAGCGATCAGGCGCTCGACCGCACCTTCAATCGCGCCGTCGCCGAGCGTGAGATCCGCGCGGCGCTCGCTTCCGGCGATATTGATCTGGCGCAGAGCTTTGTCGCGCTTGCGGCCGACCGCGGCGTCGCCATCGATCCGGCCTTGACCGATAAGGTGGGCAACGCAAGTTCGAAGCAAGCTTCAGCGGCCAATACCGCCGGCCAATTCGTGCACGGTCTGTGGACCGGCGAGCCCACCGATCTCGCCAGTCTTGCCGGCACCGCATTCGGCGATCTCTTTGTATTCGGCGACATCCGCGATGCCGCACGCGAGGGCACGCGTTACCTGACTGGCCAAAACTACGATCCATGGATTCTTGGCCTTGCCGGCGTCGGTATCGCCATCACTGCCGCCACTTATGCGACGGCGGGCGCGACTGCGCCGGAACGCCTCGGACTTTCCGTGATCAAGGCGGCGCGCCGAACCGGCCGGCTCAACCCGGTCCTTGCCGTGCGTGCGGCGCGCGAAGTTGTCAAAGTCGAGGAAGCCGGCGGCCTCGTCGAACTCGCTGAAAACACCGGGCGCGTCGAGGCCAAAGCCGGCACGCAGGCGGCGATGGACAGCCTTACGGTGGCCGAAGATCCGCAAGACATGTCGCGGCTGGCGCGGCTCGCCGCCGCCAAGGGCGGCAAGACCCGCGCCGTCGTAAAGCTGCTTGGCCGCGCCGCCATCGTGCTCACCGCAACGGCGCTCGATTTGTCGGCGTGGCTGCTCTGGGCCGCTTTCGCGCTGCTCGGCTTTTGCTCCGCGTGCAAGGCCGCGGTGGAACGCATGACGCAGCGCCATATTCTGCGGCAAAAACTACGCCGCGCGCGGGAGGCCGAATTGCGGGCGCTGGCGCTTGCCGCGCCGGCGTGACTATCGTCATTCGATGCCGCGTTTTTCCAACAGGGGCGTGGAGATCGCCTATCTTGACGAAGGCGAGGGCGAGCCGATCGTGTTCGTGCACGGCTTTGCGTCCAATAAGGAGGTGAATTGGGTCGCTCCGGGCTGGGTGACGAGTCTGACCCGCACCGGCCGTCGCGTCATCGCGCTCGACAATCGCGGCCACGGCGATTCCTCAAAGCTCTACGATCCGGCCGACTATCACAGCGCGATCATGGCCGACGACGTGCGCGCGTTGATCGAGCATCTCGGCCTGCCGCGCGCCGATGTGATGGGCTATTCCATGGGCGCGCGGATCACGGCCTTCCTCGCGCTGTTGCATCCCGACAAAGTGCGCTCAGCCGTGCTCGGTGGTCTCGGCATCCATCTTGTCGAAGGCGTCGGATTGCCCGACACGATCGCGGACGCGCTCGAAGCGCCGTCGCTTGCCGACGTTTCCGACCCGACGGCCTATCTGTTTCGGGTCTTCGCCGAACAGACGAAATCGGATCTGCGGGCGCTTGCCGCTTGTCTGCGCGGCTCACGTCAGACACTTGGCCCGGCCGAAGTGGGGCGTATCGCGGTGCCGCTTCTGGTGGCGGTGGGCAGCGAAGATCCGATTGCAGGGTCGCCGCAGGCGCTCGCCGCACTTATTCCTGGAGCGAAGGCGCTGACCATTCCCGGCCGGGATCACATGTTGGCGGTCGGCGACAAGGTCTTTAGGTCTGCGGTATTGGAGTTCCTGACGGAGCGCCTTTGAGCTCGGTCATTGGCGGAATAGGTCGGCCATTGGCCTGATTTCTCTGGTCTTTTGGCCTACAAGCGCCGCCCCTTGGTTTTAAGCCAACCGTCGCCCAATATGTTAGAAGGCCATGAGATTCCGGGAGACACAGCGATGGCGCAGTATCAAGCCAAGCCGGCACTCGATAAGGTCGATCCAGTCTGGGCGCGCATTCGCCGCGAGGCCGAGGAGATCGTGCGGCGCGAGCCCGAGCTCACCACCTTCATCTATTCGGCCGTTCTGCACCACGACACGCTCGAAGCCGCGCTCGTGCACCGATTGGCCGCACGGCTCGACCATTCGGCGGTGCCGGCCGAACTGATCCGGCAGGCTTATGCGGACGCGCTCGAGGATGTTCCCGCGATCGGGGAAGCCTTCCGCGCCGATCTCATGGCGACCGTTGACCGCGATCCAGCGACCCACCGCCTGATCGAGCCGGTGCTCTACTACAAAGGCTTTCACGCCATCCAGACGCACCGGCTGATGCATTGGCTTTGGCAAAAGGACCGCCGCGATTTCGCGCTTTACCTGCAAAGCCGCTCCTCGGCCGTGTTCCAGTGCGACATTCATCCCGCCGCCAGAATCGGCCGTGGCATCTTTCTCGATCACGCCACCGGTCTCGTGGTCGGCGAAACCGCGGTGATCGAAGACAACGTCTCCATGCTGCATGGCGTAACGCTCGGCGGCACCGGCAAGGAGCACGAAGACCGACATCCTAAAATCCGCTACGAAGTCATGATCGGCGCCGGCGCAAAAATCCTCGGCAATATCGAGGTCGGGCACTGCGCGCGCATCGCCGCGGGCTCCGTGGTGGTCAAAGCGGTGCCGAACAATGTGACCGTTGCCGGTGTGCCGGCCAAGGTGATCGGTGTCGCCGGCTGCCCTGAGCCGGCACGCTCCATGGATCAGATTTTCCAGGACGAAACTTGAGCTATCAACGTTTTCGTATTCGGGCCGAGGAGAGACGCGGTGGACGTTCAAGAAGTCAGGAAGCTCGACGCTTATCTGAAAAAGCTGTTCGGCAACGCCCGCATTCGCGTGGTGCCGCGGCCGAAGAAGGAAGATTCAGCCGAGGTTTACGTCGGTGAGGAATTCATCGGCGTGCTGTTTGTCGACGACGAGGACGACGAGCGCTCTTACAATTTCCAGATGGCAATTCTCGGAACCGACATCGAATAGCGGACGACGGAGAACAGACGACGCAAGACGGAAGCGATAGCCTGTCCGGCTTCATCTGTCCTCTGCCGTCCGCCGTCCGCGCTCAGCTTCGGGATGCAGCTGCGCGAGCAGTCGGTCGAATCCGCCGGCGATCGCGCGCCAATCGCCAAACCAATCGCGTGGAAACCGGAACGTGATTTGGGCGGCACCCAACGTCCGTTCGTGAATGCAGGTGCCCGGCACGGTACTGCCCGCCCGGGTGCAAAGGGCGAAGAACTGCTCGGGGTTGGCGCCGACATAGACCAGATCTTCGCCGCCATAGGGCGTATCGGCGCGGAACGCCAGGATGGCTAATCCGTCGGGACCCGCACTTGCCGCTTTTTCGACGTAGCGCGGATAGATGGTGCGCAGTCGATCGAGCGGCGTCAGTTCAGTGCCGAGACTGGCGACACTCACGAACAGCCGCTCGTTTTCCGGTTCGGCGGCCGCCGTGGCGGCGTTCGCGGGATCGAGTATCGTCTTGTCCGCTGGCTTGTCGTCCGGGCGCGGCGGGGCAAGCGAGGGCCATTCGAATGCGAGGTCGATGCGGTCGTGTTCTCCGGGGAGACGTTGCACTCGTTCGCGGATCGCCGCCGGCGGCACGTCGAACAGCACGCCGGCGACGGTGATGGGCATAGCCGGCGCATCGAGCGGCGTCGGCTGGCTCGGCCAAGTCGGCCACAAGACATAGGAAACGAAGGCCGCGGCCGCAGCCACTAAAACGACGCCACAGGTAAAGGGCAGCGTGAACAGGGCGCGCATCGAACGCCGCGTCTTGTGTCTCGAAACCGCATGCGCCGTCATCGTTTCGTGCCTTGCGCGAATCAACGATCAGTATCGCACGGGAGGTGAATGCGAGGAGGGCAGGGCGACGCCTAAGGCTTGGCCGGCGCCAGCTGCGGAGCGCTCGTCGGCAATCGCGCCGGCTCCTTGATGCCCGCTTCGATCTGCGCGGCGAGGATGGCGGCGATTTTGGCATGCGCCGCGGCGTTAAAATGGATGTGGTCCCACTGATAAAAATCCGCCGGCACCGGATCCGGATCGTAGACGATGACGCGGATGCCGCGGGCGCGCAGCCGTTGCGCCATGGCTGCGACGTTGGCGGCACGCGCCGCCTTGGTGCCGAAAAAGCGCAGGTCGTTGCCGCCCGGCTGCAAAATCACGATGTCGGTGCCCTTCGGCACGGCGGCATCGATGCGCCGGAGCATGCCGGCGGTGACGTCGCCGTTCACGCCGGCATTGGTGACAGTGGCGTCAATGCCTCTCTTGCGCAGCAGACCCTGCAGCACCGTGGGATAAGCGCTTTGCTCGCCGACGCCAAAGCCGGTCGTGTTGCTGGCGCCGATCGCGACGATGTTGAGCGGTCGCGCTTGAACCGGCGAAACCGCGATCAGCGCCGTCGCCGCCGCCAGCGCCAATATGCGCGACAAGACATTCATGCGGCCAAGCTCCGAACGCGAGGGCTAAGCTGGCGTCGTTAACCTTTCCTTAATCATTTCGTAGCGGCCCGCCGCGGCCTCTGCAATGGCTTGCGCGAACGAGGTCATCCATGCCGATGCTGCCGGCCATTTCGCCAGAGACGCTGCAATCCTTTTTCGCCCTTGCCATCGGCTTTGCCGTCGCCGGACTGTGCGCCAGCGGCTATAGCCTCTTTAGCCGGCACCTGCCGAGCTTCCGGCTCCTCGAAGTCGGACCGGTACCGGCGCGCTTTGCTGCCATTCCGCTGCTGATGTTCTCCGCGCCCTACATCATCATGCGCAACACGATCCGCGGCCGCCGCCTGGAAGGCCGGCGCACCGAGATCGTCATGGTGGCGACCGTAGTCGCCGGACTGTGGAGCCTGATGTCCGGCACCGTAGTTGTGCTCGCGCTTCAAGCGCTGCTCAGCGTCTGATATTCATTCGCCATGATCTACGAACTCGACGGCCACCGGCCGGATTTGCCGGAAGCCGGCCGCTATTGGATCGCACCTAATGCCAGCGTTATCGGCAAAGTGCGGTTGAAGACCGACGCCAGCGTCTGGTTCGGCGCCGTGCTGCGCGGCGACAATGAGTGGATCGAGCTCGGCGAGCGCTCGCAGATCCAGGACAATGCGACGCTGCATACCGATCCGGGATTTCCGATGCGTATCGGGCCTGATTGCGTCATCGGCCACAATGTCATCCTCCATGGCTGCACCATCGGCGCCAACAGCCTGGTTGGCATGGGCGCAATTTTGCTCAATGGCGCGCGCATCGGCGAAAATTGTCTCGTCGGCGCCGGTGCGCTGATTACCGAGGGCAAGACCTTTCCCGACAAATCGTTGATCGTCGGCGCGCCGGCCCGCGCCATCCGCACGCTCGACGACGCGGCGATCAAAATGATTGCTGCCGGCGCCGAGATTTACGTCAAGCGCTTCAAGCAATACGCGAAGGGGCTCAAGCCGATCGGGTAAACACTAAAGCTTAAGCACCGTAAAGTCGGCGGTCGGCAAAAAGGTGCGGCCGGCTCCTGGGGGGAGAGAAGGGCGCGGTCCTGCAAAATCAATCAGATACCGAGAGGCGCGCAGGCACTCGCGACGCGACAATCCGGCGCTTTGTCGAACAGTGATGTGCTACCCTACTTTTGCTGAGTGAGGCACGTTCCCCAGGTCCGTGCAATCTGACGACAATTGACTGCTCGGTAAGCGGCCGTCATTGGGTGCGGTACCCGCACCCTTTCTCAGTCACGTATGTTGCCTGTCATGGCGTGCCAATTTGTGGAAGTATAATTTTTATGAAGCGGCGCGAGTTCATCGGGCTTTTAGGTGGAGCGGCGGCGTGGCCGCTGGGTGCGCGTGCGCAGCAACCGACGATGCCGGTGATCGGATTTCTCAGTGCCGCGTCGGCAGGCGAAGGCTATGCGCTGCCCGTCGCAGCCTTTCGCAAGGGATTGGGCGACGCTGGCTTTGTAGAAGATCGAAACGTAGCAATCGAATATCGATGGGCGGACGGAGTCCTTGAGCGACTACCCGGTTTGGCGGCCGATCTGGTCGAGCGCCAGGTCAAAGTGATCGTGGCGACCAGCACCCCAGCAGCGTTCGCAGCCAAGGCTGCGACTAAAACGATCCCGATCGTCTTCGAAACAGCGGCCGACCCGGTTCACATAGGCCTCGTCGCCAGTCTGAATCGACCGGGCGGAAACGTCACGGGCGTAACGCAAATGAGCGTCGGTATCGTTGCGAAGGACCTGGAAATCCTGCACGAAATGGTTCCGTCGGCCCATGCCGTAGCGTTGCTGGTCAATCCGTCCAATCCTGCTCTGGCAGACCCGGAAACAAAGGAGCTCGAATCGGCGGCCCGGACACTGGGGCTTGACGTTCACGTGCTCAGCGCCAGCAGCGAAAGCGACTTTGACGCGATCTTCACAAAAGCGGCGCAACTGCACGTGGGCGGGCTCGTTATAGGCGCCAACTCGTTATTCACCGATCACAGCGGCCAGCTTGCCGCTTTGGCGGTGCGACAGGCGTTACCGGCGGTCTACAAAGGGCGGGAATTCGCCGTGGCCGGCGAACTCGTCAGCTACGGATTGGACATCACCAAGACATTTTACGTGGCCGGTGACTACGCTGGACGTATTCTTAAGGGCGATAGCGCTGCCGACCTGCCCGTTCAGCAGCCGACTGACATTCAAATGTTCCTGAACCTCAAATCGGCAAAGGCGCTCGGCATCAACGTGCCGCTTCCACTGCTTGGCCGCGCCGACGAGATATTCGAGTGAAATCGCCGATGTCGAGTTTTGGCCCAACTCAGAAGTTGTGCCTTGTGCTGAGAATGTCCGCTCCTGGAAAAAGCGGACATTGCGGGGCGTGCAGCGGATACTGATGCGGGTGGCAGAAATAAGGTGCGGCCGGCTCCTGGGGGAGAGCCGGCCGCGCGCGAACCCGGTCTGGGGACGGGGAGGGGTGGGGACGTGACCGGGGTCGCGTAGCTCCTTCCTGCTTGGCCTAGCGCGAGGACGCGGTGGCCGGCGCGGTGGCGGTATCGCCGAGCGCGATCCAGACATTCGGATCTGATTGCGACTGGCGCTTCACGAAGCGGTAGCCGGTGTCCGACCACAGCTGGATTGCGTTGCTCTGGTTGTCGAGGACGAATTCGCCTTTGTCGGTCTTGACGGTGAGGACGGCGTGGCCGTCGCCGTTGCGATCGCGCACCACGGTGATGAGCAGCGCTTCGCGCGGCCAGCCCTCCTGCATCAGCATTTTGCGTTTCGCCAGCACGTAGTCCTCGCAGTCGCCGTAACCATCGTCCGGATAATTCCAGCGCTCGACGACCCCCCAATGATCCATGTCTGTCATCGGCTTGACGTGGCTATTGACCCACAGATTGATGCGCTGCAGGTCGTTCCAGGCGTCCGCCGAAAGCACGACGTCGCGCGGCATCGACGGCTTGGTTTGGCATTCCGGATCGTATTCGACGCAAAACTCGACCCAGCCGATCGGCGGACGCGTGACGCCGCCGAGCGCGATGAACAGCGGACGCTCCTGCGCCGAGCCGGCGCTCGGCGCCGCAAGCAGCGCGAGCGCGATGACGCTCGCGGACGCACCGTGCCTGAGGATTGCTTTTGCAACCGAATTCATTGTGACCCCTTCCCGTCTCGTCGGGATCACGTTTCGCACAAAGCTTTTGCGGCGCCGCTAAGTCGAGTGATTCAATTTGAAGTAAAAACGCTTCAAGACACAGCAAGAGTTGCGATATCTTCGCTGCGAATATTGTATAAAATTCAAACTATTCTGTTTTGATTCAAATTGTACGAAAGCCGCGCAATCCGGTGGCGCACGCGGGCTTTTGCCTGCCGGCGCGCCGCCAAGCACGGTGTTTGAAGGAGTGCGGCTAGGTATTTTCCTGGAGAAGATTGCGCGCGGCTCCGCTGCTGCGCGCAGCTCGGCGAGCCGTAAATTGTGGTCTTGGCGTTTACCCGCCGGTGACGTTGTCTTCGAGAAAGTCGGAGTGCTGCAGGCGGGTGAATTCGATGGCGAAGCCATCCTCAAGATGGCGCACCACGCGGCCCTGCACTTTGCCCAAGGTGACCAGCGCGCCAATCGGCGGCCGCTCCTTGGAGGCGATACCGGCGCCGGATTGCGACACGTCGATGATGCGGCAGGTGAGATTGACGCCGTTTGGCAGGATCAGGCGGCCGACCGGGTTGCGCGGCACAATACGGCCGTGCCGGCGATCCTCGGGCAGACCGAGAATATGACGGTTGGCGAGCCAGGTGAGCTGCGCCGCGAGTTTGTCGCGTTTGCGCACGGTGGCCGAAATCGTCATGGCAAAACCGTTCTGGAAGACGCGTGCGATCTGGCCTTCGAGCCGTCCGAGGTGGTCGACATAGGCGATGACGCGTTCGCCTACGGCGCCCCCGACCGGCGCGATCAGCGCCATGCCGCCGGGCGACATGTTGATCACCTGGCAGGGAAACTCGCGCCGATCCGCGAGCATATAGCGGCCGAGCAGATTGACCTTGACCCGCTGGTGGCGGCGGCGGTCCTGGCTCAGCGCCCGCAAACTCGGACTTCGTTCAGCTAAAGCCATGCTATTCACGTCGCCTGCCTGGCAAGCGAGGAAGCCTAGGCGGGCGATGTTAACGGCCCGTTAGCCGCTATGACTCCACGGCTATGGTTGCTAGCTTCGCCCGCCGTCATAAACGACGAGCTGCCGCCGGGGGGATCCCATGAAGCGCGGCATCCGACGGGCTTCGAGCGATGCGCCAATGTGGCGTCGGTGGCCCAGCGTCAGCGCGCCGATCGGGTTCGAACCGAGCCATTGCGGGATTTTGAGCGGCGCCAGGATGCCGATCGCGCGAGCCAAACTCGGGCGGCTGGCGCTGAGCGGCAGCAGCAGAAGCTCGAGATCGATTGGTTCGCCTGCAGTGCTCTGCGCCGTCACGCCGGCAACAGTGCCGACACGCTCCTGATCGAGAATAGCGAGCAGGTCGGAAATGGTCGGCTGGCTTGCGCCGGACCAAACGCCGATGAACGGCTCGCCTTTAAGTTCACGCCCGAACAGCGCGCAGACCCTTGTACCGGCGAGCCGAAAGGGATGGCCGGCCCCGCCATCGAGCGCAAGGACGAAAGCATCGCTCAGCACTTGGCGAATGGCGCCAGGCTGGATATCGGCGCGCTCCGGCGCCGAGCGTTTGCCGCGCCGTTCCTCCCAATACGCATAGAGCTCGCGGCTCGCGGCGTGTTTCATAAGCGTTCCCTGCGCTCGCATTAACGCTGCCAGCTGTCCCTGATCGGGACAGAAATCGCAGCGAATAGCGGTTGGCGAAGTGCGGAGCAGGCCGTGTGCCGAACCTGCCGGGGGGTGGGCGGTGGCGCGGCCGGCGCGGAATTAAGCTTAACGGAACGTCGCCGTTGGTTCGGCGCGCGGCGCCACCTAATGTCCGATTGGAAATTTCTTCTGTGCGCGGCCCAAATTCTCGGCCGTGCTTTTCAATTCAGGGAGGCGAGGGGATGTGACCGACGCCCGACGATGCCAAGGCGCAGGCCCGCAATCGTCGGCGTCGACCGCGGAAACCCCGCGCGAGGTGCAAAAGGGAGGACTTAAACGTCCTCCCTTTTGTATTTCTGCTGCGTTGTTCGATCCATCCGCTGCGCGGCTTTGTTACCGCGCAACGCTTGTTCTTGTCGCTGCTTAAGCTTATTTCGCAGGCTCAAGGGACGACCGGTGACGCAGCAATCCGAGCCCAAAGTTTCAGAGCCGATATTCAACGTGCCGCTGGTCGTCATTGCGACCATTGGCGTCCTGGTGCTGCTCCATGCGTTGCGCATGTTGGTGCTGACCGATGAGCAGGACGTAGAATTTCTTCTGACGTTCGCCTTCATCCCGGCACGCTACGGCACCGACGCCGGTGTCGTCGGATCGTTTCCAGGCGGGTTCGCCGCCGATCTGTGGACCTTTTTCACTTACGCCTTCATCCACGCCGATCTCACGCATCTCGGGCTTAATTTGGCGTGGCTGATCCCATTCGGGACGGCGCTCGCCCGCCGCTTCGGAGCTTGGCGGTACGTCCTGTTCATGCTGGTGATGGCGGGGGTCGGCGCACTGGCGCATCTGGTCAGCCATGTCGGCGAGATGGTGCCGATGATCGGGGCATCGGCGGCGATCTCGGGCGCGATGGCTGCGGCGATGCGTTTTGTCTTCCAGCCGGCGGGTCCCTTGGCGCACTGGCGCGAGCAATCCGACGCGGCCTATCGCGTTCCGGCCGCATCGCTCGCGGCCACGCTGCGCGATCCCCGGTTTTTGCTGTTTCTGCTTGTCTGGCTCGGACTGAACGCCCTGTTCGGCCTCGGCACGGTTTCTTTCGGCACGGAAGCCGGTCAGGAAATCGCCTGGCAGGCCCATGTCGGCGGTTTTTTCGCCGGTCTTTTTCTTTTCAATGCGTTCGATCCCGCCGTGCCGCATGTCGAACTCGATGGCGAACCGAGCGGCTCCCCTGAATTGTGACGCGTTGCGTCACGCAGTTGCCGCATTGGCTTGCGATTGTTTCCGCAGAATCCGCGTCCGCTTTTCTTTGGCGAGGCGACCAGAATTCGATGCTGCGTTGCAGCGGAAATCGCCGATGGAACCCGGCGCCCGGACGAACATTTAAGTCATTGGCCTTGAGCGTCGCCGGATCGCCTCTGAAGCGATCTGCCCGGACGTGAAGGTTAGGGAGGCTACGATGACCGTCAGCATCATTCTCGCGGCCAAAGGCCGCGAGGTTGTCAGCGTCGAACCCAATGCCACGCTTTCCGCCGCAGTTGCGCTTCTCGCCGCGAAGCGGATCGGCGCAGTCCTTGTCCTTGGCGTGGACCACCGCATTGTCGGCATCCTTTCCGAACGCGACATCGTCCGGGCGCTTGCCGAGCGCGGCGCCGGCGCGCTCGACGAGCCGGTGAGCCGAGTGATGACGCGGAAAGTCTCGACCTGCACCGAGGGCGAGACAATCGCAAGCATCATGGAGCGCATGACCGAAGGCAAATTCCGCCACGTCCCGGTGGTCGAACAGGGAAAGCTGGTCGGCATGGTCTCGATCGGCAACGTCGTCAAGCACCGGGTGGCGGAAATGGAGCGCAACTCGGCGGCGATGCGCGACTACATACTTACCGCGTAGCGACGCTTCGCCGGCCGTTGCGCCGTCGGCCCAGGGAATCCGAACCGCATTCCCCAGGCTTAGGCCCGGCGCTATGATGCCGCCTCGCGACAGCGAGGGGAGGCGGCCATGCGGCCGATGATGATGCTGTTAGGCGTCTTGTGGGTCGGCGCCGCGTTGCAGGGCATGGTCGCGGATGCGAACGCCGCCGGAAAAATCAGGCTGGCGCAAACGTCGACGGTGACGAACTGCATGATGGCGTGTAACGCGCAAGCGGCAACCTGCCAGACCACGTGCCTCGTTCCCGGCACGCCGCCGACCGGCGCCGCGACCGCGACCGGCAATGCCAATGTGAGTACGACGTGTCAGCTCAATTGCTCGACGCAGCAGATTGCCTGTCAGACGGGCTGCGCGCAAAACTCGCCCTCGCAGTAAGCGCGCTTTAGCTCAATTCGGCGATCAACTCGGTAATGGACTCGATCGCTTTTTCGGTGGCGGCTTGACCGATCGCGATGGCTTCGGCGGCGCGGTGGAAATCGAGGAAGCCGATTTTGCCGACGCGCGGCGTGATATGCACATCAGGCGGATCGCCGGCGAGCCGCATGCGGGTCAAGCGATCCTGCATGATGTTGAACAACTCGATCATCACCGTCGAGAAGCTCGGTCGCGCCTTGCCGGCCAGCATATGACGCTTGAGCGCGCGCTCGGCTCCGAACATGCCGCGCAGCCGAGCGAAGCCATTGGCCGCATGATTGGCAGGCACAACCGCTTCCACGTCGCCGGAATCGGCGCCGTGGCTCGCGATGGTGGCGCCGCGGCCGAATCTGTCGGCGTCCATGTTGACCGCGATAACGACGCGGGCGCCGAGCGCGCGCGCCGCCGACACCGGCACTGGATTGACCAGCGCGCCATCGACCAGCCAGCGGCCGCCGAGCTGAACGGGGGCGAATATTCCCGGCAATGCATAGGAGGCGCGCAACGCCAAGACAAGCGAGCCGCGGGTCAGCCAGACTTCGTGGCCGGTGCCGATTTCGGTGGCAATTGCGGTGAAACGGATCGGCAAATCCTCGATTGCGATATCGCCGATCGATTGCTCCAGCCGGCTGGCGAGCCGCGTGCCGGCGATAATTCCCGAGCCGCCGACTCGGACATCGAGATAGCTGATAATGCGGCGCCGCGTCAGCGAGCGCGCCCAGTCCTCGAGCGTATCGAGTTGATTGGTGGCATAGCAGCCGCCGACCAGTGCGCCCATCGACGTGCCGACGATAATGTCGGGCACAATTCCGTGCGCCTGCAAGACGCGCATTACGCCGATATGGGCGAAGCCGCGTGCCGCGCCGCTGCCGAGCACAAGCCCGATCGCCGGGCCGCCGCGTTTGAGGGCGACGTGGCCGGCGTCGACCGTTTTGTTCCGCACTTCGATGCTACTCACACGATCCTCGCGTCATTGGCCTTCAAAGTGCGGCCGCATAGAACCATAACGCCTTGCTGTCGCAATCCATCATCGGGTCGAATGAATTCGGCAACAAGCGCGACGTCACGATATGGTGAAAGTGACGGCGCGTGAGCCAGATCCTGGACGCTGCGGCTTTCCGGCTTCGAGCCGGATCGGGCAGCGGCGGCGGCATGAAATTGCCGCCTTTATGATGGAGAAAAAACGCGATGTTAGGGTGGGGCCTAAGCTCATTTCGGCGCTACGGGGTTGCCGCGGCATTGGCTGTGGTGGCGCTCGTCGTTCCCGCATTGCCGCATGCGACAGCGCAGACATCGCCGCATATATCGGCGCAAATACGCAGTCTCGCACCGCCGCAATCCATGGCGCCTGCGCCGTTAATGTCGGGCGCGGGATCGCCCGGCGCCACCCTCGTCGACCCGAATCCATTGGCGCCGGCGCCGTTCGCGCAAGTCCAGCCGGTGGTCCCGCCGGGCCGGGTGGCGCTCGCCGTGACCGCGCGCTACGGCCGTGACGCGCCGCTGATCAGCGGCGGGCTTGTCTGGCGCGTCTACGCGGCAAAGCCCGACGCGACCGGAATCTTCCCTCTGCTCAAAGAGGATCATGCGGCGGCGCCAACCTTTGTCCTACCGCCCGGCAATTACGTCGTGGATGCGAGTCTCGGGCTCGCCAGCGTCGCCAAGCCAATTCAGCTCCTCTCCGAAACTGTTCACGAGGTCTTCGAGATTCCCGCAGGCGCCATGCGGCTCGAGGGCCGTGTTGGCGACGTGCGCATTCCGACCGGACAGATCTCGTTCGAGATCTATAGCGGCAGCCAGTTCGACACCGCCGAACGTCGTCGCATCGCGCAGAACGTGATGTCGGGCGATGTCGTGGTCTTGCCCGCAGGCACCTATAACATCGTGTCGAATTACGGCGACGGCAATTCGGTGGTGCGTTCCGACGTCAACGTTGAAGCGGGCAAGCTGACCGATATCGCGGTCACCCATCGGGCCGCGGTTATTACGCTTAAGCTCGTCAGCAATCCCGGCGGCGAGGCCATTGCCAATACGCAATGGACGGTGCTTACGCCTGGCGGCGACGTGATCAAGGAATTGATCGGCGCATTCCCGCGCATCGTGCTGGCGGAAGGCGATTACCACGTCATCGCCCGCAACGAGGGCAAGACCTTTCAACGCGATTTCAAGGTCATCACCGGCGTCGACGGTGAGGTCGAAGTGCTGGCGCGGTGAAGATGGTGCCCCCTTGTAATTTGTATCCTGTAGGATACATTGCTTGTGATCGAAATTCGTCAGACCGAAACGTTCTCGCTTTGGTTTAGGCGATTGCGCGATCGTCGGGCACAGCGGCGCATTCAGGTACGCATCGACCGCTTGGAAACCGGCAATCCGGGTGACGTGCGGCCAGTCGGCGGCGGTGTGTCGGAGATGCGTATCGATTACGGTCCCGGCTACCGCGTCTATTTCGCGCGGCTCGGCGCCACCCTCGTCATCCTGTTGGCCGGTGGCGAGAAGGGAACGCAACAGCAGGATATCGCGACAGCGCTCAAATTGGCGGGCGATCTCTAGGAGAACACCATGGCAGCGAGCAGAAAGAAACCCAAGGTAACGCGCAAGCCAAAACTCAAAACCATACCCTGGGATTCGGGCGCGTATTTGAGAACTGATGAGGATGTCGCCGATTATCTCGAAGCAGTGTTTGAGGATGGCGACCCAGCGTTAGTGGCTCATGCCCTCGGTATAGTCGCGCGCGCCAAAGGCATGACGAAAATAGCCCGTGCAGCAGGCCTGGGCCGTGAAAGCCTCTATCGGGCGCTTTCTCGCGACGGCAATCCCGAACTTGCCACCGTACTCAAAGTGCTGCGCGCACTCGGCCTCAAGCTCAAAGTGGCTGCGTAGCGGGTCTCATGCGGCTCTTTCGAAGTGGCGGCGCGGTGAAGGCGGTTATCAATTAGCTACGCTGCCTTTTGCATCCGCGCCATATCGGGCGGCATGGCCTCCTCCGCGAGCGCTGCAAGCGCGGCATCGAGCGGCATCGAGTATTGCTTCTCGCTGCCGAGGCGGCGGATCGAGACACTGCGTTCGGCGGCTTCCTTTTTGCCGACGACAAGGAGGACCGGAACCTTCGCCAGCGAATGTTCGCGGACCTTGTAGTTGATCTTTTCGTTGCGCAAATCGCCCTCGACTTGCAGGCCGGCGCGCCGTGCGGCCGCCATCGCTTCGCTCGCGTAATCGTCGGCGTCCGAGGTGATAGTCGCGATCACCGCCTGCAGCGGCGACAGCCAAAGCGGCAGGTGGCCGGCGTAATGCTCGATCATGATTCCGGTAAAACGCTCAAGCGAGCCGAACATCGCGCGATGCAACATCACCGGCGTCACTTTGTTGGAGTGCTCGTCGATATAAAACGCCCCGAGCCGGCCAGGCATATTGAGATCGACCTGCACGGTGCCGCACTGCCAGTCGCGACCGATGGCGTCGCGCAAGACATATTCGAGCTTCGGACCGTAGAACGCACCTTCGCCCTTGTTGAGCGTCCACGGCCGCCCCGAAGCCTCCAGCGCCTGCATCAATGCGGCTTCGGCCTTGTGCCACACCGCATCCTCGCCGATACGCTTCTCGGGACGATCGGAGAATTTGATGCGCACGTCGTCGAAGCCGAAATCAGCGTAGATCGACAGAATGAGATCGTTGACCTTGAGGACCTCCTCGGCGATCTGCTCTTCGGTGACGAAAATATGCGCATCGTCCTGGGTGAAAGCGCGCACCCGCATCAGCCCGTGCAGCGCGCCGGACGGCTCGAAACGGTGCACCTTGCCGAATTCGGCGATCTTGAACGGCAGATCGCGATAGGATTTCAGCCCGTTCTTGAAAATCTGGATGTGGCCGGGGCAGTTCATCGGCTTGACGACGAAGGTGCGGTCGTCCTCCTCGCGCGGCTGCACCAGAAACATCGACTCGCGAAACGTCGCCATATGTCCGGACGCGACCCAGAGCGAGGAATCGATGAGCTGCGGCGCGTTGACCTCGGCATAGCCGGCGTCCATCTGGCGGCGGCGAATATAGTTTTCCAGCGTCTGGAACAGCGTCCAGCCCTTGGGATGCCAAAACACCGAGCCGGGCGCCTCCTCCTGAAAATGAAACAGATCCATTTCGCGGCCAAGTTTCCTGTGGTCGCGTTTCTCCGCTTCCTCGATCTGCTTGAGATAGGCGTCGAGCTCTTCCTGTTTGGCAAACGCCGTGCCGTAGATGCGGGAGAGCATTTCCCGGTTGGAATCGCCGCGCCAATAAGCGCCGGCGGTTTTGAGCAGCTTGAACGCATTGCCGACCTTGCCGACTGACGTCATATGCGGGCCGCGGCATAGATCGAACCAGTCGCCCTGTTTGTAGACCTTTATCTGTTGGTCTTGCGGAATGGCGTCGACCAATTCGACCTTGAACTGCTCTCCCATGTCGGCGAACACGCGCTTGGCCTCGTCGCGCGACCAGATCTCTCTCGTAAACGGTCTGTCGCGCGCGACGATCTCGCGCATCTTCTTTTCGATCGCGGCAAAATCCTCAGGCGTGAACGGCTCGTTGCGGAAGAAATCGTAATAAAAGCCGTTATCGATCACCGGCCCGATGGTGACTTGGGTGCCCGGCCACAGCGTCTGCACCGCTTCGGCGAGTACGTGCGCGGCGTCGTGGCGGATCAGCTCCAGCGCGCGCGGATCGTCGCGGGTCAAGAACTCGATCTTGGCGTCGTGGTCAATCGAATCGGACAGATCGGCAAGCTTGCCGTCGAGCGCCATGGCGACCGTGCGCTTGGCAAGGGACGGCGAAATGCCTTTGGCGATGTCGAGGCCGGTGGAGTTTTGCGGATACTCCCGACATGCGCCGTCGGGAAAGGTCAGCGCGACCATTCTTCACTCCTGTTGCTCACTCCTGCGAACGAGCGCAGGTAAGCGTGGCGGACGAATTTCAGTTTCTGCCGCGACATTCCGCCGCGTCCGGCTCGGCAGGGGCAGGTGAGAGCGGGGAATCCGTCCCGCGCCAACGTCCGTAGCGCCACGGCATATACCAGAGCGATTTTTCCGGCAACGCGTTGGGCACGAAATCGAGCCCGGAGGTACCCCAGGGCTGGCAGCGCAGCAGCCGCGCCAGCGTCATCCATGAACCGGCCCACAGACCGAAGCGATCCAGCGCCTGATCGGCGTAATCCGAGCAGGTCGGCAGATGCCGGCACTCGAAGCCGATGAGCGGGGAGAGCGTGTGCCGATAAATCTTGATCATGCCGCGGCCGACGAGGCGAGGGGCGCGGCTGGATGCATCGAAGAGGGAATCGAGCGACATCGAATTATTTCAGTGTTTCCCGGATGCGGTGCAGCGTGAAACGGTGCACCGCTGATCCGGGACCGTTCCAATCTCTCCCTTGGTTACGATCCCGGGTCTGCGGCGCACCACTGCGCTTACGCTTCGTGTTGCACCGCGCCCGGGAAATGTACTACTCCGCCGCCGCTTTGGCGCCGCGCTTCTGCTCGATCTGGCCGATGGCGTCGACCACGGCGTCGAAGGTGAGCAACGTCGACGCGTGCCGCGCTTTGTAGTCACGCACCGGCTCAAGCACCGCGATATCGGCCCATTTGCCTTCGGCCGGCGGCGCGCCGTTCTCTTTTAGCATTTTGCGAACGCCCTCGCGTAACTCGCGCAATTCGTTCGCCTTCGAACCCACGATATTGCGCGCCATGATCGAGGACGAGGCTTGACCGAGAGCGCAGGCTTTCACCTCATGGGCGAAGTCGGTCACGGTGTCGCCGTCCATTTTCAGATCGATGGTGACGGTCGAGCCGCACAACTTCGACAGCGCGGTCGCCGTCGCGTCGGCGTCATGTAAGCGCCCAATGCGCGGAATATTGCCCGCAAGCTCGATGATCCGGCGATTGTAGACCTCGTTAAGCATCGTAAAATCAGGCTTTTGCCCCGCTTTGTTGAGTCCATCCGGCAATCCATTATATAGGCGCTGCCGCCTTGGATTTGAAGTTCCGGCCTCTGCGCCGGCGAATTGGAGTGACGATGGACGGTGTTATCAAGCCAACCGTTAAATCATGGCCTCGCGGGCCGGTGAGCGACCACGTTCGTACCGCTCCCGCGCCGGTCGAGAACCGGCCGACGCGCGAGGAGGCCGAAGCGGCCGTCCGCGCGCTTATCGCCTATCTCGGCGACGATCCGTCGCGCGAGGGCCTGGCCGCGACGCCCAAGCGCGTGATCTCAGCCCTCGACGAACTCTACCGTGGCTACCGCGAAATTCCCGCCGAGGCGCTCGCCCGCACCTTTGGCGAGACCGAGACTTACGACGATTTCGTGCTCATTCGCGATATCGGTTTCACCTCGCATTGCGAGCACCACATGATGCCGTTTTACGGCAAGGCGCATGTGGCGTATCGGCCGGTCGACCGCGTGGTCGGACTGTCGAAACTGGCCCGGCTGGTCGACGTTTACGCCCGACGGCTGCAAACGCAGGAACACCTGACGTCGCAAATCGCGGTCGCGATCGATGAGGTGTTAAAGCCGCGCGGCGTTGCGGTGCTGCTCGAAGCCGAGCACACCTGCATGTCGGTGCGCGGCGTCGGCAAGCCGGGCGTTTCGACGGTGACGACGCGGTTTCTGGGCACGTTCCGCGACAGCAACGAGGACCAGGTGCGCTTCGTGACGCTGGTGCGCGGCGTTGCCCAACAGCGCTGACGATCACGCGGGGGTTTTGTGACGGACCAATCAGCATTTGCAGCGTCGGGCGCCGCCGCCGAGCTGGAAGAAGGTTTGGCGCTGACGCCGAAATTCGACGCCGACGGGCTGATCACGGCCGTCGCCACCGACGCTTCTTCCGGCGACGTGCTGATGGTCGCGCATATGAATGCGCAAGCGCTGCAAAAGACCATCGCCACCGGCGAGGCGTGGTATTTCAGCCGCTCGCGCCGCGCGCTGTGGAAGAAGGGCGAAACCTCCGGCCACACCCAACGCGTCGTCGAAATGCGCATCGACTGCGACCAGGACGCGGTGTGGATCAAGGTCGAGCAGGCGGTCGCCGCCTGCCACACCGGGCGCCGCTCGTGCTTTTACCGCGCCGTGCCGCTGGGCAAGTCTGGTGCGGCTAAGCTTGAGTTTCGCGACGAGCGGGTGTTCAATCCGAAAGCGGCGTATCGCAAGTAGTTTTAAGCAGTTCCGCAATTGCTGCTCGCTACCGCCGACGAGGCGATCCAACAAGAATCATCGTTATCAACTGTTGCGCCGCCCAGTGCGCAGCGCCGGCAGGCCGATGCCTGTGGCTTCGAATCCGCCGTCGACGGCGATCGTTTGCCCGGTAATGTAACTTGCGCGGTCGCTGCATAAAAAGAAGATCGCCTCGGCGAGTTCCTGCTCCAGGCCGTAGCGGTTAAGCGGAATGGCGTCGTGATAGGCGGCGCGAATCTCCGGCGTGTGGACGGCCTTGGCCATAGCGGTATCGACCGGGCCCGGCGCGACGGCATTGACCCGGATGCCGAGCGGCGCGAGTTCGACCGCCTGCTGCTGGGTCAGATGCGCAAGACCGGCTTTGCTGGTGCCATAGGCTGCGCGCAGCGTCGAGGCGCGCAGACCCGAGATCGACGTGATGTTGACGATGGCGCCGCCGCCGCTGTCGCGCATCAGCGGAACTGCCGCTTGCGTGCACAGGAACGGCCCGGTGAGATTGACGGCCAAGACGCGCGACCAATCCTCATAGGTGACGTCGAGGATCGGCTTGAAGATCGCAACGCCCGCGTTGTTGACGAGCGCGTCGAGCCGGCCGAATTTTTGCGCGACGCTCGCGATCGCGCGGGCGACACCCGCGGCGTCGGCCACGTCGCAGCGAATGGCGAGGATTGACTCGGGCTGCTGCAGTGCGGCGTGGGTGCGATTGAGCGTCTCGTCGTCGATGTCGAGCAAAGCGACGCCCCAGCCGTCGGTGAGAAACCGCTTGGCGGTCGCTAGGCCGATCCCGCGCGCGGCTCCAGTGACCAGTGCGATCTTCTGCGTCGGCTTAGTCATCGTTCCTCATCTTGCGCTTCGCTCGCTATCGCGGGGCGGATGGGAACCTGCACGTGCCAGTAATTGCTCGGCGCGGGCGAGGTGGGGGCGGTCGTACATCACACCGCCGATACCGACGACGCCGGCGCCGGGATTTTTGGCGAAAGCATCGACGATTGCTCGCGCCCGGGCGAGTGCCTCGGCCGTCGGCGTGAACACCTCATTGATGATCGGCACCTGTGCCGGATGGATCGCCATCTTGCCGACAAAGCCGTCGCGGCAGGCTTCCTCACACTCGCGGCGAAAGCCGTCGCTGTCGCGGAAGTCGACATAGACGGTGTCGATCGCCGGCACGGCGGCGGCTGCTGCACCGGCAAGGCAAAGGACGCGCGCCAGCCGATAGGGATCGAGAAAATGTCCCTGGGCATCGCGGTTGGTTTGCGCGCCGAGATCGGCCGACAAATCTTCGGCGCCCCACGTCAGCCCGACCAAGCGGCGGCTCGCTCCGGCAAATGTGCCGACGACGAACAAAGCGGCGGCGGTTTCGGTGGCGATCGGCAGGATTTTGATATGGCCGTCCGGCAGATCGTGTTGTGCCTCGCGCACGGCGAGTTTGGCGTCGGCGTGAATGACCGACGTGCCGCCTTCGGCCTTCGGCAGCATGATGGCGTCGGGTTTTGCCGGCGCGACCGCATCGAGATCGGCGTCGGTCAGACCCGTCTGCAGGCCGTTGACGCGCACCATGATATAGGGCCGCGCCGCGCTACGCATTGCAGCTTTGAGAAACGCCGCCGCGCGTTCGCGCGCCTGCGCTTTGCCGTCGAGCGCGATCGAAGTCTTCGAGATCGACGATGATCGCGTCGGCGCCGCTCGTCATGGCCTTGTCGAGTTTCTTGGCGCTGTCGGCCGGAACGAACAGGAGCGAGCGCATCTGTCAGGGTAAAGTCACTTCGGCCGCATGCGGATAAAGGCCTGGCGGCGGCATTCGGCGACCAGCTTGTTGTCTTGGTTATAGGCGCGGTGGTGAAATTCGACGATGCCGGCGCCGGGGCGCGATTTCGACTCCCGTTTGCCGATGACTTCGGTGGTGCAGTGCACGGTGTCGTTTTCGAACAGCGGGTGGGGGAATTTGACGTCGGTCATGCCGAGATTGGCGATGGTGGTGCCCACCGTCATGTCGGAAACCTGAATCCCGATCATCAGTCCAAGCGTGAACAGCGAATTCATCAGCGGCTGGCCCCATTCGGTCTCCTGCTCGCAGAAGTGCCGGTCGATATGGAGCGGCTGCGGGTTCAGCGTCATGTTGGAAAACAGCATGTTGTCCATTTGGGTTACGGTGCGGGTATAGCGGTGCTCGACGAGTGCACCCGGAACGAAATCCTCGAAATAAAGCCCGCCGCGCTTGTGCCGTATGGCCGCCTCACTCGCCATTTTCGCCTCCTCGTGTTCCGATTGCGAACTTCGCAAATGTTTGCGGCCCGCTAAGCCCGTTAAGGCGACGTTTACCATACTTGTTAATGATCGCTAACGCTCGAGAAGCCGGTGGGAGCCGGTAGGGGAGCACAAGACCATGCTGGTCGATTCCAGCAGTCAGACCGCCGGCATGACGGTGGCCGGCGCTATTCGCCAGGCGGCGCAAGCCACCGGGACGAGCTTCCAATACCTTTTGGCAACGGCGCGGGTCGAATTGGGATTAAATCCCCAAGCGGGCGCCGCCACGTCGTCGGCGCGCGGCCTGTTCCAATTCATCGACCAAACCTGGCTCGCCACCATGAAGCAATCCGGGGCAGGGTTGGGCTATGGCCAATACGCCGCGGCCATCACCCAGACCGCGTCGGGCAACTATGAGGTCCGCGATCCGGCGATGCGCAGCCAAATTCTCAAGTTGCGCAACGATCCGACTGCGAATGCGATCATGGCCGGCGCCTTTACCCAATCCAATGCCACGGTGCTGTCGGCGCGGCTCGGCCGCTCGCCCAGCCAAGGCGAACTCTACATCGCCCATTTCCTTGGCGCCGGCGGTGCCGCGCGCCTGATCTCCTCTGCCGCCGCGCGCCCAAATGCCAGCGCCGCGAGTTATTTCCCGATTGCGGCGCACGCCAACGCCTCGATTTTCTACGACCGCGCGACGGGTCAGCCGCGCACGCTCGCGCAAGTGCGCAATATACTCACCGCGCGCTACGACATCGCGGCACGCGCAACCCCGCCCGTGCTGGCGGGCGCGGTTGCAAAAGCCGCCATCGCCCCAAGTGCTACGCCCGCGGCCAACGTCGTCGCGCCAACGATTTCCGTGACGCATTGCGACACCGCCATTTCCGGCTTGCCGGCTCCAGCCGCGGCACCTGCGGCCGTTCTGGTCGCAACGCCTGTCGCGGCGGCCGTTCCCGATACCGCCGGCATCACCAGCGCCTTTGCGTCCGCCGCGTCCCCACGCCTTCAGGAGGAGAACGAGATCTTTCACGGCCTGTTTTCCGATCCCGGTCGCAACGGCGCGGTCGCGGCGGTCGTGAGCCAACTGTGGAATGCGCCGAATATGCCCGCGGGCGCAAATGGAACTTCCGCTCCGTCGGCGGGCATGCTGATCGACATGTTCAAAGAGGACCAGCGCGGGACCTGACCGCCCGACGGGCCGTCCCGGTATCTTCCGCAAATGACGACGAAATATGGTGAACGATTTGTTAAGAGCGGCGCCCTACGATAGTCCGCGTGGCGTGAGCGAACCATGATCGTCCGCGATTTCCTGCAATGGGTACGCACCGCTTCCGCCAGCGAACGGGCCGAAGCGACCGGCGCGCTGGCGCGCGCGTTTCTCTATTCGGACCTGTCGCCCGACGACATCGCCGCCGCGGAAGGCGCGATGTTGATGCAGCTTGACGATCCTTCGCCGTTGGTGCGTCGCGCGCTTGCGGATGCGCTCGCGGCCAGCCCGAGCGCGCCGCCGGCCGTCGTGATCGCGCTTGCCGCCGATCAGCCGCAGATTGCGGCGCCGGTTTATGCGCTGTCGCCATTATTCGTCGATGCCGACCTGGTGGATGCGGTCGCAACCGGCGCCGCCGAGGTGCAAGCTGCGATCGCGAGCCGCGCTGCGCTGCCGTGCTCTGTCGCCGCGGCAATCGCCGAAGTGGGGAGTGCGGAATCCTGTCTCCTGCTCCTGGAAAATCCCACGGCCGAAATTGCGCCGCTGTCGCTGGATCGCATGGTCGACCGGTTCGGTCACCTGGCCGCGATCCGCGAATCGCTTCTCATTCGCGACGATATTCCGGCCGCCACGCGCCAAGCGCTGGTCATCAAATTGTCCGAGACACTGGCCGGTTTCGTCGCCGGCCGCGCCTGGCTCGATCCCGATCATGCCGAGCGCATCGCCCGCGAGGCATGCGAGAGGGCGACCGTGACCATTGCCGCCGGCGCGCCGCAGGGCGAGCTTGGCCCGCTTATTCGTCACTTGTGCGCAAGCGGACAGTTAACCGCGGGCCTCATTCTGCGTGCGTTATTGTCGGGCAATATCGCGCTGTTCGAAGAGGCGCTCGCCGAACTCGCCGACATGCCGGTTGGCCGCGTGTCCGGGCTCATTCACGACCGCGGCGGCGTCGGATTGCGGGCGCTGTTCGAAAAGGCGCAGCTGCCGTCCTCGACCTATCCCGCCTTTAGGGAAGCGATCGAAGCGATGCGCGAGGGGTTCTCGCACGAGCCGGGCGGCCCTGCGCGGCTCAAGCGGCGCATGATCGAACGCGTTCTCACCCGCTGCGAAAACGCCGAACTCGGCGAGCTGGCGCCGCTGCTCACGCTGTTGCGCCGCTTCGCCACCGAGGCGGCGCGGGAAGAAGCGCGTATGTTTTGCGATGAGCTGGTGGCCGACGATTGTGCGGTCGAGGATCGCTCGGTCGCGGCGTAACTCGCGTCAGGTCCCGGTTGCGCCGGGAGCCAGCGGCGGCGAGAAGATGTTTTCCAGATAATCCGGGCGGAAGTCGTTTTCTCGCCTGAGGAATTCGTCGGTGACGTCGCGCAGCCGACGGATCAGCGCGCCGGCGACGTGGCCGACGTTGTGCCGGGCGTATTCGCGGGTGATCGCGCGCACGGCACCGACGTGCTGGTCGACGAGCTTGATCGGGATGCGCGCCATTTCCGGGGTGTGCTCGAGAAGCCGGCACAGGCTTTCGGCGATGCCGGCGGCCTCGGGGTAGCCGAACGTTGCCGCCTCGCCCTTGATGTCATGGGCGGCGTGGAACAGCGCCTCGTGGGTCTTCTCGGTGAAGCCTAGTTGCTTGACGTTCCGGCGCGCCGTTTCGAGGCGCTCGCATTCGGCCAGCATCCATGCCGCAAATTCGGCAGAGAGCTCGGCCAGCGCCGCTTCGGCGCGCGCGACCGGATCGCCGTCGCCTTCCGCGGCCGGCGTAATGGCCAGGCGCAATTCGTGCGGTGGCGTGATCACTTCATGGTCGGCGTAGGTCGCGACCGATGGCGTATCGTCCTTGCGGTTGGCCATGCGCGTGATGCTCCTGACGGTCAGACCAAGGCCTTGGCTTTATCGAGCAACGGCTGCTGGCGCGTGACCTCCGCCTTGCCGCCTTTGCGTCGTTCCGGGCCGACATAATTCGGATTGACGTTGCGCCGACGGTCCGGCCCGAAATAGTTTTTGGTCTTTATGAACGGCCGCGGATTGGCGACCACATTGAGAATGCGCTCGTAAAGCGACTTGGCCGAGATCGGCTTTGCCAGGAACTCGGTGACCCCGGCATCGCGGGCATTCATGATTCGCTTCTTCTCGGAATGCCCGGTCAGCATGATGATCGGCACGTAGGGATTGGCGTTGGCGCCGGGCTGGCGGATCATCTGCGTCAATTCCAAGCCGTCGAAAATCGGCATGACCCAGTCGGTGAGGATGATATCCGGCATGTAATGGGTGAAGGCTTCAAGGCCGGCGGCGCCGTCTTCGGCCTCGTAGACTTCGCGCGCGCCAAAGCCATGCAGCAGCGTGCGCAGGATGCGGCGCATATGCGCGTTGTCGTCGATCAGCAGAAAACGCAGGCGGTTGAAATCGATGCGAACCATACGGCTCCCCACGGGGCGGACGCGGCAACGTCAGCCTCGTGGGTCAATCGTAAAGATTCGTCGTTAACGCTCGGTTAAGCATTGGGCGTCGGTCAGTAGCCGAATTGCTCGCGGAGAATGCGCTCGTCGAGGCTATGGCCGGAGTCGAACAACATGTGCATCGCGGTTTTGTGATCCATGCCGATCTCGACGGAGCGGACGGACCGCACCTCGTCGTGATCGGCGACGGCGGCGACCGGACGTTTGCCGGCCTCGAGCACTTCGACCGTCACCTGCGCGCGGTCGGGCAACAGCGCGCCGCGCCAGCGCCGCGGCCGGAACGGGCTGATCGGGGTGAGCGCCAGAAGCGGCGCGCCGATCGGGATGATCGGCCCCTGCGCCGAAAGATTGTACGCGGTCGATCCGGCCGGCGTGGACAATAGGATGCCGTCGGCGACGAGTTCGGCAAGCCGCTCCTTGCCGTCGACCAGGACGCGCAGCCGCGCCGCCTGATAGGTCTGGCGGAACAGCGATACTTCATTGATGGCGCGGTGCCGGTGAGTGCGGCCGGCGGCGTCGCGCGCGCGCATCAGCAGCGGATGAATGACGGTAACCTCGGCGGCGGCGAGCCGCTCGGCCAGGCCGCGTTCGGAGTACTCGTTCATCAGGAAACCGACGGTGCCGCGATGCATGCCGTAGATCGGCTTGCCGGAATTCATGAACCGTTGCAGGGTCGCCAGCATCAGGCCGTCGCCGCCGAGCGCGACGATGACGTCGGCAGTCTCCGGCCGGGCATCGCCATAGCGATGGATCAGCTGGCGGCGCGCCCGTTGCGCCTCGGCCACGTCGCTGGCGACGAAGGCGATGTGCTTGTAACGGTGTGCGGGGCGGCGTTTCGGCATAACGGGGCAGGCTTCACCACGGGGCGGCGCGGCGCCACAGAGGAATGCGAGGGGATAATCCGGATGGATCCAAATCAGCGCGCGGTGTTCGTCTATACGACCTATCCATCCATTGTCGAGGCGGAGCGCGCCGGCCGCATGCTGGTGGAGCGGCGGCTCTGTGCCTGCGTCAACATCCTGCCCGGCATGGTCTCGCTGTACTGGTGGCAGGGCGCGATCGAGCGCGGCGATGAGGTGGTCATGATCATCAAGACCCGCGCCGCGCTGGCGGAGGCGGTGCGCGCCGCGGTCAGAGCGATGCACTCCTATACGACGCCCGCCATCCTGGTCCTGCCGATCGAGACTGTCGATCCGGACTACCACGCCTGGATCATGGCGGAGACGGCAGCAGCGACGAAATCGTAGGGTAGGCACAGCGTGCCGCGGCGCTCGTTCGGCGTGGGCAAAATCTTACGCGCGCTGTGTCCACGCGGCGAGTCATGCGCCGGATTTTGCTCGCCCTACCGGCTAATAGGTCACCGTGCCGGCGATCGCCGCCTTGAGCGCGGTATAGGAGCGGCATTCGGTGCCGCAGATGCTCTTGACCTTTTCGAGGTCGTCCTTGGCCTTGAGGAGGTTGCCCTGTTCGGCTTGCCACATGCCGTAATAGGACCAGGTCAACGCGTGATTGGGATCGGCGGCGAGCGCGCGATCATACCAGACCTTGGCGTCGTCGTAGCGGCCGAGCTTGCGGCTCGCATAGCCGATGAGCGTCGCCACGTCGGCATTGTCGTCGTAACCCATCCCGCGCAATACCGCGATGCCGTCGACATAGTCGCCCTTGTCGTAGATGAGCGCGTAAGCCGTGTGCCAGCCTTTGTAGAAGTCTTCCGTCGCACTCGTCTTTTTCGACTTTTTGGCATGCGTCTTCTTGGTGCCTTGGCTCGCGGGCGGCGGTTGCGTCGTCGTCTGCGGCGCTGCGGGGTTGCCGCCCTCAATCGCCGCGGCGATATTCGGCGCACCAGCGGTGGCGGTGACGAGAATAGCTACGGCAAGCAATGGCATTCTGCGCATGATCTCCCTCCGGTTCAGGGCGCTAAGACGCAGTTAGTAAACACCGCATGATGGCACTTCATCCCAGGCAAAAATCACCTCGCCCGGGGGGACGCGAGCACACCACCGCATTACCGAAGTTTCACGTAGGTGAACGGTTTCTGCCGACGCACTTCAGCACGCGTTCAGCGCGCGCGGCGTAGTTTCCGTCCGACAACGAAACTGCCTGCGATCCGGAATATGCACCCCATACCGGTGCGAACCGAGGCCCGGGTCGTTCGCACCGGCTTGCGGTTATCGGGCGGTCAATGCCGCCCGGTCCGCAAGCCGGATTTTAGCCGTCCCGCGTCGAACAAGAACGAAGAATTGCGCACGGGATCAGGGAGGCCGGCCGACAAGCCGGCCTCCGATTTTTCCATAGCGCGCGCAAGACGCGCGTGAACGCGCTTACGGTGCTGCGCTGTGCCCGGAAAATGCGACCATTTACAAATTCGTCTGCCACTCGATCGGGACGTGCTCGTAGCCGGTCGCGGTCTTGATCAGATGACCGCAGGCCGGGAACGGGAAGTGATAGCCGGTGATCAGCATGCGATCGGCCGCGGCACGGTCGAAGATCTTCTTGCGCGTCGCCACAGCTTCGGCGCCATCGACGTCGAATGCCGCCTGCCAGTTGGGATGGCGGGCGAACACGGCGGGATGCTGCGCGGTGTCGCTCAGAACCAGGAGCGACTGATCGGCGGAATGAATGGCAAATACGGTGTGGCCCGGGGTGTGGCCGGGCGCGGGCAGGGTGACGATGCCGGGAGCGACTTCCTTGCCCGGCTGGTAGTGCGTCACCTGCTTGGCGATATCGGTGAAAATCCGCCGCTGGTTGAGGAAGGTCGGTTTCAGATCGGCAGCCGCCGCGTTCAAATTAGCATCGTTCATCCAGAACGCCCATTCCGGCGCCGGCACCATGATCTCGGCATTGGGAAAGATCAGATTGTTGTCCTTGTCCTTGATGCCGTTGATGTGATCGGGATGGAAATGCGAGATGACGATCGCATCGACCGCGTTGGGATCGATGCCGGCGGCGATGAGGTTGGCGCGCAATTCGCCGGCCGAGGGCGAAATCTGGCCGCCGGTGCCGGTGTCGATCAGAACAAGCTTGCTGCCGGTATTAACGACCAGCGCGGTGAACGGCGTCGCCAATTTATCATGCGGCATGAAGGCGGCATCGAGCGCGTGCTCGACTTCGGCAAACGGCGCATTGCGGATGAATTTGTCGGTGATCGGCCGGTACCAGATGCCGTCATAGAGCGCGGTCAGCTCATACGATCCGATCTTGTAGCGATAGACGGCGGGCGCCTGCTTGTCGGCCGGCGGCGCGGCGGCCGCAGCCGGATCGATGCTGGCGCCGATCGCCGCGCTGGCTGTGCCGGCAACCACCGCGCGTCGCGTCAATGCCGGCATGGCGTCGCTCCTTGGGCCGGTCGATATCAGCGGCCGGTTGCTTCCATCGTTACAGAACCGCCGATCTTGACGCAGGCATCCGTGCCTGGGACCTGAACGAAGCCGGCGCCAAAGGCGCTGCAAGACTTGGCGCGTCCACGTTCCTGTGATTTCGCCGATACCGGAGGTGGCGGCGGGGTTGTCTTGGGATTGGGGTCTGTGAGCGTCTGCGCGGCGGCACCCAAGACGCTGACTGCAGTCGCGATGACCAAGATCGCCAGCAGGTTGGCGGTGCGACGCATCACAGCGTCTCGGCGAAGAAGTCGCGCATCAGCATATAGGATTTACGGCACAGTTTCTCGTCGTAGCGCGTCGGTCCGGCGTTCGCGGTCGGATCGCAGAACGAATGCACCGCGCCGCCGAACATCATCACCTGCCAATCGACCTTGGCCTTGGTCAGTTCGTCCTCCAACGCGTCCATCATCGGCTTGGGCGTCACCGGATCGGCCGAGCCGTGGATCGCCAGTACGCGGCCCTTGACGTTGCAGGGCGTGCCGGGAACGACCGGATTGGGGTTGGTGACGTGAAAGACGACCACCGCCTTGAAGTCGGCGCCGGCACGCGCCTGCTCGAGCGCATAGCCGCCGCCGGCGCAATAGCCGATCGCCGTGACCTTTGCGCCGTCGACAACGCCAAGCTTTTGCGCTTCGGCGGACAGCGTGGTGTAAGCTTTGCCGCCGCAGCCGAGTGTGAACGGCAGGCTGTTGTGCACGGCGAGCATGCCGGCCCTTAAATCCTCCACGGCTTTCGGCTTTGCGCCATAGCCCGCGCCGAACATATCCGCCATGAGCACCACATAGTCCTTGCCGGCGACGGCGCGCGCCTGGCCGATCGTGTCAGGGCAAACGCCTTTCCAGTCGGGCTGCATGAAGACCGCCGGGCGTTTTGCCGTAACGGCCTCGTCATAGACGATCATGCCCTCGAATTGCCGGCCGTCGAGCTCGTAGGGCACCTTCTTCTCGGCCATCGTGCGCTCCCTCGCATAGTCTTGGGCCAGGATACTAACCGAAATCGCGGGCTAATATTCCCCATAGAGTGAGGAAGCACAGCAAGTGGAAATACCCCGTTTTGCGAGGCCGTTGCCGAACTCCGCGATCACCTGTAGGACCTAGCCGACTGCAGCGAGCGGGAAAGCCAGAAATGTCAAAGCAAGCGATGCGCGAGGAGGCTGAGCGCCTCGTGAAAGAGGCCTTGGAGCGGAAAACCGTCACCATCAAGCAGGGTGATACCCGCATCGAGACAAAGTGCGGCAAGTGCGGCGCGCCAAACCGTGTGTCGGCGCCGAGCGGGCAACGTCGGGTCACTTACACGTGCAAGGAATGCGGCGCCGAACAAAAAACGCTGTGACTTCGGATTGGCGACAGAGAAACGTTGGTGCCGGGTGAGAGGATTGAACTCCCGACCAACGGTTTACAAAACCGCTGCTCTACCGCTGAGCTAACCCGGCTTTTCAATGGCTTAACATTTTCTGGGCACCAACTGGGTACCAGTTTCGTTGCCGTTTGATTCACGGTGAATTGATTCCGAAGTCAAGTGCGGGCCTGGCAGGGCCATTAAGTGAGATGACAGGGAATGTCTGTTTTCGGATTCAAAGCGGACGAACTGGGTCGGGGTCGATACTTCAGTTTTTGACCCCATTGCCGACGTCCGCAGCTCAGGATTTGCAGCGCAAATTGACGTTGAGCCCCTATTCCGGCGGCTGCAAATCCCTGCTGTAATTGTCTTGTGGCGTTAGCCCTGAGCCTTGGGGAAGGGCAATGCGGGGAAGAGATTTCATCACGCTTGCCGGTGGCGCGACGGCGGCGTGGCCGCTTTGCAAGGCGGGCGCAATCGCAAAAGGCGCTGCGGATCGGCCGAGGTGATTGAATGGTGGGGCATTTTGCTGCAATGCGCTTCGGTCGGTAATGACGCGTTGCGGCCAGAAGTTGACTCATCGAACTCGACCGAAGCCGGGTCATGGAAAGAGCATCGTGGACGCTGGTGCTAACCTGCCGCAACCCCGAACGCTGGCCGAGAGGCTTGGCTATAAACCGGGGGAGCGCCTTGTCATAGTACACGCCGATGACCTAGCCATGGCACACGGCGTGAATGCAGCAATCATCAAAGGCTTCGACAGCGGGCTTATCAACTCTGCGAGCGTCATGGTGCCCTGCCCTTGGTTTCCTGAGGTCGCCGCGTTTGCGCGAGCGCACCCAGAGGCCGACCTGGGCGTCCATCTTACGCTGACGAGCGACGGCACGGCCTGCCGGTGGGGACCGATCGCACCGCGAATGCAAGTTAGCTCACTTGTTGATCGGCAGGGTTACTTCCATGTGACATGGAGGAAAGCAACTTCCATCAATGCACAAGAGGTCGAGATTGAGCTTCGGGCACAAATCGAGAAAGCATTTAGTTCAGGTCTGCGCCCGACGCACCTCGACTCCCATCAGCTCCGCTTGCTCAGGAGCGGGCCATTGCTGTTCGACATCTACCTGCGCCTTGGCCGCGATTACCATTTACCGATACTCGTCGCGCGCAATTGGCTTACCTACTGGCCATACCTACAGGAGTTATTGACACCACGTGACGTCATCATTGATCACATCGTCTTTATGGAAAGAAGCAACGTTGCGCCGCAAGAATGGTCACCGTACTACCGGCGCGTCATCGAGAATCTACCCGCTGGAATAACCCAGTTTGTTATCCACCCCGGATTGGACACTGCCGAACTCCAGGCGTTTTTTACAGGACGCTGGTCGTGGGACGCGGTGTGGCGCCAGCTCGATTTTGATTTCTTCACCAGCGACGAATTTCGGCACTTGCTAGCGTTTCATGACATCAGGCTGATCACATGGCAGCAGATTGGAAAGCTTCTCGGGTCTCCTGGCAGCTACGCAAATCAGGATGGCGGTCAATTGCCGCTGCTTGCTGGCCCGGCGGCGCAGATTTAGAATTGGTGGCATGATCGCGCGAAGTGTCGCTGTTTCGGTCGCCTGCAGTTTCACGATCGGCCTGTTGGCGCTTGCGCCCGCCGCGGTTCACACCCCGGCCTATGCTCAATCGGCCGCTCTGGCGCTGTGCGACCGCGTCGCCGCCGATCCCGCAGATCCGGACAAGCCGGCCGGCCTTAACGGCACTGACACGATCGCCCCGTCCGATATCGCGACCGCGATCAAATTTTGCAAGCTCGCAGCGGCCACCAAGCCGTCGGCGGGATTGCGCCGCGCGCTCTACCAGCTTGGCCGCGCCTACGCCGCCGGTCGACAATTGCCGGAAGCCGTCGCCGCCTATCGTGCGGCGGCCGACAAGGGCAGCACGTCGGCCATGGTCGAGCTCGGCGTGATGCTTGCCAACGGCACCGGCGTCGCCAAGAACGATGCCCAGGCGCGCACCCTGTTCGAGCGTGCTGCCACAGCCGGCAACCCGCGCGGCGCCACCAATCTCGCGGCGATCTCCAACGACAGCGGCACGCCGTCGGATCGCGCCGAAGCCAGAGCCTTGCTGACAAAGGCGGCGGCAACGAATTCCGCCGAGGCGGAGTTTCAGCTCGGCGTGATGATGGCGAACGGCACCGGTGGGCCGAAGGACGACGTTGCCGCGCGGGCGTTGTTTGCCAAGGCGGCTGCGCAAAACCATGCCGCCGCGCTGGAATGGCTCGCCTCATTTGAGGAAGACGGCCGAGGGGGACCTCAAGATAAACCCGCCGCGAAAGCCGATTACGAGCGAGCCTCGGCGCTCGGCGACGATAATGCCAAAACCGCCCTTGAGCGCTTGAAATGTCCCTATGTGCTCACAACTAAGCGCGGAGATGTCTGGACCCATCTGTGCTTTTAGCGCCGTGGATTTAAAGTTCTCGACGGCGATTTTGCGCGCGGGAAGCCGAGCCTGCCGCAATTGCGCTTATTGAAATGAGGTCGTCACCATGAGTTCTTTCCGTCAACTCCACCTCGGCGCCTTCATGCGGCCGGCGTCGATTCATACCGGTGCCTGGCGCTATCCCGGCGCCTGGCCCGACATGAATTTCAATTACGCGCACATCAAGGAATGCATCCAGAAGCTGGAGCGGGCGAAGTTCGACGCCTTTTTCATGGCCGATCACATGGCCGTGCTCAACATGTCGATGGATGCGCTCAAGCGCAGCCACACCTCGACATCGTTCGAGCCGTTCACGTTATTGTCGGCGCTGTCGCAGGCGACCGAGCGGATCGGGCTCGTTGCCACCGGCTCGACCACGTTCGACGCGCCGTATCACATCGCGCGGCGCTTCGCTTCGCTCGATTGGCTGAGCGGCGGCCGCGCCGGCTGGAATATCGTCACCACCTCCAATCCGGATGCAGCGCTCAATTTCGGGCTGGACGAGCATATGGAGCACGGCGAGCGTTATCGTCGCGCCCGCGAGTTCTACGATGTAGTGACCGGGCTGTGGGATAGCTGGGCCGACGACGCGTTTATTCGCGACGTTGATGACGGCATTTTTTTCGATCCGGCGAAAATGCACGTGCTGGATCACAAGGGCAAATATTTTTCCGTGCGCGGCCCGCTCAATATCGCCCGCCCGATCCAGGGCTGGCCGGTGATCGTGCAAGCCGGCGCGTCGGACTCCGGCCGCCAGCTGGCGGCGGAAACCGCCGAAGCGGTGTTCACCGCGCAGAGCGATTTGGCGGTCGGGCAAAAATTCTACGCCAACGTCAAGGGCCGCATGGAAAAGCTCGGCCGCGCCCGCGAGCACATGAAAATCCTTCCCGCTTGTTTTGTCGTGGTCGGCGACACGGTGGAGGAGGCGAGGGCCAAACGGGCAAAGCTCGATAGCCTGGTCAATTACGCCAACGCCATTGCGTCACTGTCGATCGCGCTTGGCCATGATGCCTCGAAATTCGATCCCGATGGGCCGTTGCCGGACGATATTCCCGAGAGCAACGCGTCCAAGAGCGGACGCGAGCGCGCCATCGCTCTCGCCAGGCGCGAGAACTTGACCGTGCGCCAGCTGGCGCAGCGGCTCGGCGGTTATTCCGGCCTCGCGATGGTCGGCACGCCGCAAACGATTGCCGACGAGATGGAAGAATGGCTGGAAACCGAGGGCTCCGACGGCTTCACGGTGATGTTTCCCTATCTGCCGGGCGGCCTCGATGATTTTGCCGAGCGTGTCGTGCCGGAATTGCAGCGTCGCGGGCTGTTCCGGCGCGACTATGAAGGCACGACGTTACGCGACCATCTCGGCCTGCCGCGGCCGAAGAACCGATTTTTTCAGAACTGAAAATTCAATCTGTCTCGCTGTTCTCGGCGCGCTCGCTCATGCTTTCGGCATGTTCGGCAAGTCGCCGCCATGCCGCGGCCATGCTCAGTAAGATGTTCTTTTCGGCGGGGTCGGGTGACTGTTGGGCGAGGCGAATGCACTCCGCCGCATACTGCCGATATTGTTCAGCCTTCCCCATCAAGCCCTCCGAATTATCCACACGAACTTCGCCAACCATCATTTTGTTCCGTTAAACGCGCGAATTTGAAGGGGAACTTTGCTTAAGTTCCATCGGTTTCCATTTTGGAAAAGTAGGGAACAACTGCCATGCGGAACGCAAAATGGAAAACGGAAACGATAGTGCCAAAGGGAACGCCAAGAAATTTCGCGATTATGCCGCCGAATGCCGGCGCTTGGCGGAGCGCGCCTCGGGAAAGGATCGCAAGGTGCTGATCGAGATTGCCGAAGCGTGGTTGGTCTGCGCCGAACAGGCCGAGCGCAAGGAAAATTCCTCGAAGCAAAAGGTATAAAGCATATCGCCTGGCCCGGCCTTGATTGATTGCGGGCAATTCCAACACGCCATAGAGTAGGGCAGGGTTGTTCTAGGGAAACGCCATGCCTCCGCAAAATGCGCGCGCGGCTCCGGCCGGCCGACCGGAGCCGATCGAGACAGCGAGCCTCGACGAGTTGCGCGCGCTGCAAGGAATGCGGTTCATGCAAGCGGTCGCGCGCGCGGCGCGGGTGCCGCATTACCGCAACAAGTTTGCCGCCGCCGGAATTCGGCCCGGCGACGTGAAGAGCCTCGACGATCTCGCGAAATTCCCTTTCACCACCAAGGAAGATTTGCGGCAGAATTATCCGTTCGGCATGTTCGCGGCGCCGATGAACGAGATCGTGCGCGTCCATGCATCGAGTGGCACCACCGGCAAGCCGACGGTGGTCGGCTATACCCGCGGCGACATCGACATGTGGGCGATGCTGATGGCCCGCTCGATCCGCGCCGCCGGCGGCAAGCCGGGCGATAAGATGCATATCGCCTACGGCTACGGCCTATTTACCGGCGGGCTCGGCTTTCACTACGGCGCCGAATATCTCGGCTGCACCGTCATTCCGGTGAGCGGCGGCTTTACCGAGCGCCAGGTTCAGCTCATCGTCGATTTCAAACCCGATATGATTGCGGTCACCCCGTCTTATCTGCTCGCCATCGCCGACGAGTTCGATCGGCAAGGTATTGACCCGCGCCAATCTTCGCTGCGTATCGCGCTGCTCGGCGCGGAGCCGTGGACCGAGGGGATGCGGGCCGAGATCGAGCGCCGCATGGCTCTCGACGCGGTCAACGTTTACGGGCTGTCGGAAGTCATCGGTCCGGGCGTCGCTCAGGAATACGCCGATACCAAGGACGGCCTGACGATCTGGGAGGATCATTTTTTTCCAGAGATTATCGATCCCGATACCGGCAAAACGTTGCCGGACGGCGAAGAGGGCGAGTTGGTCTTTACCTCGTTGACCAAGGAGGCGATGCCGGTCATCCGCTATCGCACGCGCGACCTGACGCGGCTGCTTCCAGGCAACGGCCGCGCCATGCGCCGAATCGAGCGCATCAAGGGCCGCAGCGACGATATGTTGATCATTCGCGGCGTGAATATCTTTCCGAGCCAGATCGAGGCGGCGCTCGCCACCGAGCAGCTGTTCGCGCCGCATTATATTCTCGAAGTGTCGCGGCCCGACCGGCTCGACGAGCTTGAAGTGATCGTCGAGACACGCTCCGCAATGCCGCCCGATGCAGCGATGGTGTTGGCTGATCGAGGGACGCACCTTATTAAGGCGCACGTCGGTATCACCGCGACGGTGCGCACCGTAGCACCGGGGGCCATCGAGCGCTCGCAAGGCAAGGCCAAACGCGTTATCGACAAGCGGCCGCGGAACTGACAGCAAATGGAACCATGACTGTAGCAGCGGATATTTCGCCTGCGGATAGTTTCGAGCGCGCCGGCCTGCCGCGCGAGACAGTCGCGGCGTGGCTTAATTGCGACGGCTCGCTTACGGGCGACTTTCGCCGCGATAGCGAAAAATGTTCGCGGCAATGGCGGATCGGCGCCGAGCTCGTCGCGCGCCTGCCGGCAAAGGCCGCACGCTCTGATCCGCAAGCCGCCACCGCGGCGGCGATCAATGAGCGTGACCGCGCGGCGCGCGAAAAATTTCTCGGCACCCATGTCGAGGCCCTCTATCGCCGCCTCACCCACAATTTTGCGAAATTCGTGCGGGTCGAACGTTTGGTTCGCGATGCTGCCGCGGTAGCGCCGGGTCTGGTGCCCGATGGGAACGCGCTGACGCACGAGAACAGCCTGCAACAGCGCGACAAGGACGGCGCCGAGATCGATCAGGGTTTATTCCTTTCGCATGTTCTCGCGCATCGCGCCGCCGGCACGCATTTGTGCCACGCCATGCTGCTGCCGCGGCCGGAGGCGGCCGACCAAGGCCGGCTTTTTGCCGAGCACGGAAAACTCGCGCTCGACGGCGCGACGCTGGAACGCCGCGGCAAGGCTGTGCTCGTCACCATGCGCAATCCGCGCTTTCTTAATGCCGAGGACGAGACGACGCTCGACGGTCTGGAAGTCGCGATCGATATCGCTACGCGCGATCCCTCAACCGACATCGCCGTCCTGCGCGGCGCTACGGTCGAGCATGCAAAATATCGCGACCGCCGCCTGTTTTCGGCCGGCATCAACCTGACGCATCTCTATCGCGGCAAGATTTCTTACGTGTGGTACATCAAGCGCGATATGGGGCTTGTCAACAAACTGTTCCGCGGCGTGGCGCGGCCGGATCGCAGTCCCGACGAGGTCGCCGGCGGCACCATCGAGAAACCCTGGGTCGGCGTCGTCGACGGTTTTGCCATCGGCGGGGGCTGCCAACTCTTGCTCGCGCTCGATTATGTGCTGGCCGCAAGCGACGCCTATATGACGCTGCCGGCGCGCAAGGAAGGCATCATTCCCGGCGCGGCGAATTTACGGCTCTGGCGCTTCACCGGCGACCGGATCGCGCGCCAGGCGATCCTCTATGGCCGCCGGCTCGACTGCGATACGCCGGAAGGCCGCCTGATTTGCGACGAAATCGCGCCGCCGGCGTCGATTGACGCCGCACTCGATCAAGTGATCGACGGCTTCACCAGTTCCGGCGTCGTCAGCGCCGCCGGCAATCGCCGCGCCATCCGCGTGGGCCAGGAACCGCTCGATACGTTTCGCCGCTACATGGCGGTCTATGCCCGCGAACAAGCGTTTTGCCATTTCAGCCCGGCGCTGATTGCGAATCTCGAGCGGCATTGGAACGCGCAAAACCGAGCGATTTAGAAGGATTACCGCGCCGCGAAATTCATCTGGTCGAAGCGGGCTTTTTGTGCGTCGTCTAATTTGATTTCGAAGTTGGCCAGCGCGACCTGAATTGACAGGACCGAACGCCATGTCGCGTCGAGCCGCGCCTCGATGGCGTCCAGGCGGGCGACCGCAGTGGGCGGCACCGTCGTCGGGCAGTGCGCTTGCAGGTCGTCCACGGCCTTGCCGAAGGCTCCTTTGACATCGGCCAAGTCAGAACGCTGCGCGCCGCTCGGCTGAACCGATTTATCGATCTGTTCGATCGACCAGTCGATCGCAGCCGGCGACCCGCCGCACGGTGGAGCGATTGCGCCGGACGGATTTTGTGAAGCGGCGGCGGTAGCGGGCGCCGCAACGGCTGCGAACTTCGCCTTCTGGTCGTCGTCGAGCGATTGCTCGAAGTTTTGCAACGGTTGGCGAACGATATCGATCGCCATGGTCAGTTCCTCGATCTGCGACTCCATCAGCTGCAATCGGGTGATGGGCTGCGTTGGAATCTCGGTCGGGCATGCTTTGGCAAGGAAACCGGCCGACGCACCGAGCGCGCCGCCGAGCTTCTCCAACAGCGGCATCTGATCCGCGCTCGGCGCAACCTCGGTACGAATACGCGTCACAATCGCATTAGCATCGAGCGACGGCCGGCACAGGCGCTGATCCTCGCTCGCCGGCGCATTGGCGAAGGCGGTTGAGAAAATCCTCTCGTAGCCGAACGGCCAGGGCGACGCGTAATCCGGGAAAAAGACGTTTTGGAAAATCGCCGGCAAGGCGAGGTTCGGGTAAAGCAGCGCCGATGTCAGGCTTGGCGCCGATTCGGAATGCGCAAGTTCATGCGGGCTGGCCCGCATATAAAGCCGATGATGATGCGGAAAGTGAAACGGCAGGCCAACGTGAAACGGTCCGATGCGGAGCCCGAAGGCCGCGGCGGGTTGTGAGCAAAAACCAACCGCGACGAGCGCCGCAAAAACAACAGAAGCGCCGACCTTTCTCATGATCAGCCACCATAAAATTCAAAGCGTGATCCGGAAATACTCCGACTTTCGGATCGGATCGCGTTTGATCAATAACTTTAACGCTCACCGGGGCCGGGCGGTTCCATCCGCTCTCGCATGACTACTGCCTTGCCCTGCCGCTTATTGCCGAGTCCAAGAAGCGGCACTAGGACGAAAGCAAAGGCCGTAAAAGCCGCGGAGATCAGGATGAGCGGGGGCAACGACTTGTCGAAAACGTGCGTGTAAAGAAAAGAGCCGAGGTTATCGGCAAGGGTGGTCGCCAAGTTGATGATCGACATCAGTATGGCGAAGGAAAACCCTTCGGCGCGCCGCGGGCAATAATCGGCGGCGAGCGTTATCGTCGCCACGGTTGCAAGCATTGCCGCAAACCCGGCGCAAAAGCTGATGAGCGCAGCGGCCGGCTCGTTCCAAAACAGCAGAAATGCCAAGGTCGCGACTGTTCCGACCGCGATGCTGACATTGAGCATGGTCTTCAGCGTCAGGAGATTGAAGAATCTGCGGTAAACCAACGCGCCAAAGACCCAGCCCGCGGCGCCGATCGATCCCAACAAGCCGATAAAGGCCTGCGAGAATTTCAGATCGTCCGTCATGTGATAGTAGAGCGGCGTGGTCATGCCGGGACTGAAATAGTAGAGAAAGATGAAGCCGGCGACGATCCACAGGTGTCGGCGCTCAAAAGCCGACAGCAAGCCGCGGAACGAGTCTTTCATTCCTTGGATGTTGATCCGGGTCTTTTTCTCCGGAATCAGAAATATCGTCCCGGCGATGACGGCAAACGGGGCGCAGGCGACGATGCCGGCGGCAACGTGGAGCGCTGCCGCGGGCGCCAGGCGCTGCACCAGTTGGCCGCCGAGGATGGCCGCCGTCATCGCGGCGATGTTGTACCAGAGCCACTGCTGATTGACGAAGGTCCCGCTCTCGCTCAGCCGTTGGCCGTTCTCCACCAGCACGGCGCCGCACAATGTGCTCGATATGGCCATTGCGTAGGCCGTGAACATGAGCGCGAAGGCGAGGTCGGTCGGCTTAAGAAGCTTGGTGACCCAGAAATAGCCGGCAATCGCGACTATGTTCGCAATGATCAAATAGCTTTTGCGGCGATAGCCGAACAGCGGCACGAAATCGGACACGATGCCGTAGACTGGCTTGATGATCCACGGCAGGTTGAACGCGGTGATGAAAGCGGTAACCTGGACCGGCGACCAGCCCAGAACTTGTTTGAGGTAGTAGGTTAGCGGCTGCGAGACCAGACCGACGATCTGGCCAAGGCCCTCGACGACATAAACCAGAGCGAAAAAAATTAAGAGCTGGCTTATATCGGCCCTGCTCTCCGGTATCTCGGCGGCGGGAAGTGCGAGCGGCTGCTCAGTCATTTGGTCGGTTATGGCCGGCTTTTGACGTGTCCAAAAGTATTATCGCGCCAAACGCTCCGCGTCGATGGGGACCGCATCATTGATACCGAGTTTCTCCACGATGGTCTCGACAATTTCGCGGGGGTGGGGGACGATGGAAACCACGATCGGCCGTTCGTCCGCTCTGGGCGGCTCCAGCGCCTTAAATTGGCTGTCGAGCAAATCCGGCGGCATGAAATGATCGGCGCGCGCGGCCACTCGCCGCGCGATCAGATCGCGGTCGCCCTGCAAGAAAACGAGGCGCACGTCGCGGCGCTCGCCGATCAGGATATCGCGATAGGTGCGCTTGAGCGCCGAGCAGGCGACTATGCCGCGATTGCCGGCCTGTCGAGTTGCGTCGATCCAATCGGCGATGGCGTGCAACCACGGCCAGCGATCCGCATCGTCGAGCGGCTCGCCGTGGTGCATTTTCTCGATATTCGATTGAGGATGAAACCAGTCGCCGTCCTCGTAAACCCAGTGCAGCCGATGCGCCAGCATCGAAGCGATCGTGCTCTTGCCGCACCCGGATACCCCCATCACAACGAGGACAGCGACGTCGTCGGGTGGCATCTCGGCGTCCATAGGTCAGAGCTCCGGCGCCGCGGCGCGGACGACGAGCCAGACGAGCTCGCCGTCGGCATGAGCCCGATGCGCCGGCAGGTCTTCGCCGGCAAGGACGCGGCTCAGGATGGCGCGCTTGTCGGCGCTGTCGACAAGGAATAGCATTTCACGTGTCGAGGCGAGCGCCGGAAGTGTCAACGTGACCCGCGCGACATACGGCTCCATTCCGGCTTTGGCGATGCCGAGCACCCAGCGCTTTGTCTCATCAAGCGCCGGCGAATTCGGAAATAGCGAAGCAGTGTGGCCGTCGCCGCCGAGCCCCATCAGCACGATATCGAACATCGGCCGCGCCGGATCGAGCCGATCGGCGCCGTAGAAAGCTTTGAGGTCGTCCTCGTAGAGCCGTGCGGCCCCTTCGGGATAGTTGGCGTCGGTCGCGATCGGATGGATGTTCTGCCGCGGCGCGCCGACGCGATCGAGAAACAGCCGCTGCGCGGCGCCCATATTGCTCAAGGGGTCTCTTTCCGGAACGAAGCGGTCGTCGCCGATGAACCACTGCACCCGGTCCCACGGCACTTGACTGCGCCAAGGCGGTTCGGCGAGCAAGCGGTAGAGCCCTTGCGGACTCGATCCGCCGGTCAGGCAGACGGCGGCGCGGTCGTTTTGGCTCACGCGTTCAATAAGGCGGCGCGCCGCCGCCTCGGCCAGAGCCTGCGCATCTTCGACGATGACCATGTTCGGCTTCGATTTTGCGTCCATGAAACGTCTCACGCAATCGGCCGCCAGCGGCGGCCGTCCCGCGCCAACAGCTCGTCGGCTTCCTTCGGGCCGTCGCGGCCGGCGCGATAGCTGGCGAGATTCTTCTCCGGCGCCTCGCGCCACGCATCGATGAACGGCTGCACTAGGCGCCAGCCCGCCTCGATGCCGTCGGCGCGCGGATAGAGGATCGCGTCGCCGATCATGCAGTCGTAGATCAGCGTTTCGTATCCGGTCGACGGCGCGATATCGAAATAGTCCTCATATTTGAAAGTCATGCCGACGCCGCCGATGCTGATCGAAGGCCCGGGCACTTTGGCGTTGAATTCGAGGCCGATGCATTCGTTCGGCTGGATTCCGATCAGCAGGAAATTTTCCGCCAGCCGATCGACCGGGGTGTCACGGAACATGGCGACCGGCGCCTGTTTGAATTTTATCGCCACCTCGGACTGTTTGGCGCGCAACGCCTTGCCGGTGCGCAAATAGAACGGCACGTTTGCCCAACGCCAATTGTCGATCATCAGTTTGAGCGCGACGTATGTTTCCGTCGTGCTGTCGGGCCGCACGTCGGGCGTCTTGCGATAGGCCTCGACTGCACGATTTTCGATATAGCCGTCGCCATATTGCGCGCGCACCGAATTGCGTAACGCCTCGTCCTGACTCTGCAATTGAATGGCGTCGAGAAGCTGCGCCTTCTCGGCCCGCACCGCATCGGCAGCAAAGCGCGATGGCGGCTCCATGGCGACGAGCGACAAGAGTTGGAACAGATGGTTCGGCACCATGTCGCGCAACGCGCCGGTTGAGTCGTAATAGCTGCCGCGCCGGCCGACAGTCAGCGATTCCGCGACCGTAATCTGCACATGGTCGATATGATCGCGGTTCCAGATCGGCTCAAACAGGCCGTTGGCGAAGCGCAGCACCATGATGTTCTGCACCGTCTCCTTGCCGAGATAATGGTCGATGCGGAAAATCTGATCCTCTTTGAGAATGCCGAGGAGCTCTCGATTAAGCGCGCGCGCCGAAGCGAGATCAGTGCCGAACGGCTTCTCGATGACCACCCGCCGCCAGGGGCCGTTGTCTTGCCGCGCCAGGCCGGATTCCCCGAGATGACGGCCGATCGGCGCAAAGCCGGCCGGCGGCGTCGCCAAATAAAACAGCCGGTTACCCTTAGTGCCGCGCTCGCGTTCGATTCGTGAAAGTTCCTGGCCGATCTTTTTGTAAGTGGCGTCGTCATCGGGATCGCCACGCACATAGGCGACGCAGCCAAGCACCTTTTTGACGGCGTTTTGGTCGATATCCCGGGTGGCAAAATTCGGCAGGCTTCGGGCGAGATCGGCGGCAAACGCCTCGCTCGACCACTCGGTTCTAGCGACGCCGATCAGCGCGAAGGCTTGCGGCAACAGACCTTCGACGGCGAGATTATAAAGCGCCGGCACCAGAAGGCGGTGAGTGAGATCGCCGGAGGCGCCGAAAATCACCAGCGCGCATGGATCGGCCGGCCTGGCCGTGGTGGTGGCGGTCTTCGCGCCGTTGTTGCCGCCGTTTTTGGCGGTCATGAGGCTTTGGCCTTGGGCGCCGCCTTCGGCTGCGATTTCAGTTCGACGTGCGCGCCAAAGCCCTTGCGCATCGCGGACAGGATCTTTTCCGCAAAAGTATGCTCGCGCCGCGAACGAAAGCGCGTGTAAAGCGCAGCCGACAGCACGTCGGCCGGCACGGCCTCCTCGATGGCGGCCATGACGGTCCAGCGGCCTTCGCCGGAATCCTCGACCACGCCTTCGAAGCCGGCAAGTTTTGGATCGGCCGCCAGCGCGCTGGCGGTCAGGTCGAGGAGCCACGAGCTGATGACGCTGCCGCGGCGCCAGACTTCTGCAATGTCGGTCAGATCGAGATCGAAACGCATGTCGTCCGGCAGGCTGTCGCTATTGGCATTCTTCAAAATATCGAAGCCCTCGGCGAAGGCCTGCATCAAGCCGTACTCAATGCCGTTGTGCACCATCTTGACGAAGTGCCCGGCGCCGTGCGGCCCGGCGTGGATGTAGCCCTGCTCGGCGCGCGGATCGCGGCCGTCGCGGCCGGGCGTGCGCGGCACATTGCCAAGCCCGGGAGCAAGCGCTTTGAAGATTGGGTCGAGCCGGCCGACGATCTCCTTGGCGCCGCCAATCATCATGCAATAGCCGCGCTCGAGTTCCCAGATGCCGCCGCTCGTGCCGACGTCGACATGATGGATGGCGCGTTCCTGCAACATTTTGGCGCGGCGGATGTCGTCTTTCCAGAACGTATTGCCGCCGTCGATCACGATGTCGCCGGTTTGCAGCAGTTTCGAAAGCTCGACGATAACGCCTTCAGTGATTTTTCCGGCCGGCAGCATGACCCAGATCGCGCGCGGCGGTCGCAGTTGCGCCACCAGCCTGTCGAGCGCCGACGCGCCTACGGCGCCGTCACGGCTCAGCGCATCGACCGCTTTGGCGTCGTGATCGTAGACGATCGTTTCATGGCCGCTGTGGATCAAGCGGCGCGTAATATTGCCGCCCATCCGGCCGAGACCGATTATGCCGATCTGCATGCGATGCACTCCATTCACGCCATCGTGCGTTCGACCACGGCTTCCAGATTGGCGAGGCCCGAATCGATGTCGCCGTTGAGATGGATGCGCAACGCGCGCCGGCCGCGTTCGGCGAGCACGTCGAAATCGCCGCGCGCTTGCGCGGCTTTCACCACGCCGAAGCTCGCGCGATGCCCGGGTATAGCCAAATCCTCGGCATCGTCGGCGGTGATCTGGAGAAACACGCCGCTGTCGGGTCCGCCTTTGTAGGCTTGGCCGGTCGAATGCAAAAAGCGTGGTCCGAATTCGAGGCAGGTCGCGACGTGGCGGCGGTCGCGCAAGGTGACCCGCCAGCGCTGCAGGCGTCCGGCATTTTTTTCATCATGACTGAGATAGGCCAGGATGGCGAAATAATCGCCGGCGCCGATGCGGGCAAAATGCGCTTTCAGCCAGCTTTCAATGCCGCCGTCGGCGCCAGCCCGGCGCAGCGCTGCGGCGTTATTGCGGTCGGTATAGAGCGCAAACGACTGATCGGAACAGACCGGCGTCTCTCCAGGCAGCGCGCCGGATTTTTCGAACGCGGCAGTCAATTCGCGCGTCTTGATTTTGCTTGCTTCGACGTCGGGCTGATCGAATGGATTGATGCCGAGCACGGCGCCGGCGACCGCGGTTGCGATCTCGAAGCGAAAGAATTCCTGGCCGATATGGTCGAGTGAGTTCTGCATGATGCGGATGACGGGATGTCCGGCTTTTTCCAGCGCCTTGAGTTTCTCTTCGTGCGCGTCGCCGCTCTCTCCGTTGAGCGCAAGATCGATAAAGCAGCGATCGTCGTCGTAGACTTCCGGCCGTCCGAGCGGCTCGCCGTCGATGGGGACGAGACCCTTGCCGTGCTTGCCGGTCGAACTCCGCGAACAGCTGCTCGGCCCAGGCGCCGAAGCTCGCCAGCGACGGCGAGGCGAAGATCGTGACCTTATCGCGGCCGCGCGATGCGGCGGCGCCGAGCGCGATGCCGAGCGCGACGCCCGGATTTTCCGCTGGCGGCACGTCGGAGCCGCACGAGCGCATCATCACGCGCGTCGACCGGATAAGTTGCGCAATGTCGCGGCCGGCGATCGCCGCCGGCACCAGGCCGAATGGCGACAGCACCGAATAGCGCCCGCCGATGCTCGGTACGCCATGAAAGATTCTCCGGAAGTTCTGCTGTTGCGCGCGTTGCTGCAGCGACGATCCCGGATCGGTGATGGCGATGAAGTGGCGGCCGGCTTTGTCGGCGCCGACGGCGTCCGCGACCTGCTTGAAAAAATAGTCCGCAAGGACGTTGGGCTCGGTCGTGCTGCCGGATTTGCTCGAGACAATAAACAAGGTCTTGCCGAGATCGATGTCGGCTTGCAACGCCTCGATCTGTGCCGGCACGGTGGAATCGAGAATACGCAAGCGCGGCCAGCCGCTGTTTTGTCCGAACGTCAGCGCCAGCACCTCCGAACCGAGGCTCGATCCGCCCATGCCGAGCAGGACCGCGTCCTTAAATCCGTCGCTCCTGATCTGTTGCGCAAATGCGACGTAATCGGCGATCTCGGCGTCGCCGCTCATATCGAGCCAGCCGAGCCAGCGATCCTCGTCCGTGCTCGTCCACAACGACTTGTCGCGCTGCCAGAGCTTTCGGATATTGCCGTGCTTGCGCCAGTCCTCGGCGATCTCGTCGACTTTTTTGTCAAGCTGGTGACCGAGAACGAGATGCTGTTGATCGAGGTGTTGGTAGAGGATTTCACCGCGTTTCTTGGCGACAGCGGCGAGAAGCTTATCGGCGGCGTCGGCGAATAGTCGCACACCATCCTCGACCAGCTTGTCGGTGACGTCATCGAGTGAAATGCCGGTGCGGGCGAGTTCACCCAGCATGCATTGCGCGCCTGCGGCGTCTTCCGTGAGGCTGTCGCGCGGCTTGCCATGATCGCGGAAGGCATCCATCGTCGCTACCGGCATCGTATTGACGGTATCCGGGCCGATCAGCTCTTCGACATAAAGAACGTCGCTATAGGCTTTGTTTTTGGTGCCTGTGGATGCCCAAAGAAGCCGCTGTGGCCGCGCGCCATTGTCCTTGAGCGCACGCCAGCGCTCGCCGGTGAACAGGCGCAGGTAACGCTGATAGGCAAGCTTGGCATTGGCGACGGCGATATTGCCTTTCAACGCATCGAGCCGGCGTTTTTCGTCGGGATCGTTGGCGCGGGCGATCTTTTCATCGATGAGCTTGTCGACCGCCGTGTCAATGCGGCTGACAAAAAAGCTCGCTACGCTTGCGATCCGCGCAATGTCGCCGCCTTTGGCGGCAAGCACTTCAAGGCCGGACAAGTAGGCTTCTACGACTTCTTCGTAGACCTGCTGCGCGAACAGGAGCGTGATGTTGACGTTGATGCCGTCGGCGATGAGATCGCGGACGGCAGGGAGCCCCCCGGCTGTCGCCGGCACCTTGATCATCAGATTCTTGCGGCCGACCTCATGCCAGAGACGTTTGGCCTCGGCGATTGTCCCTGCGGTATCCATCGCCAGATAGGGCGAAACCTCGATGCTGACAAAACCGTCGGCGCCGTGCGTCGCCTCGAACACCGGCCGCAGCACGTCGGTCGCTTTTTGGATGTCCTCGACAGCGAGCCGTTCGAACAATTCGCCGGCCGAACGGTCGTGCTCGCGCAGCATGCGCGCGATGGCCTCGTCGTATTCGCTGGAATTTGCAATAGCCTGCTCGAAGATCGATGGGTTGGAAGTCACCCCACGCAAGCCGTCCTCATCGACGAGTTTTTTCAAACCGCCCCTGGCGATGAAGCCGCGCGACAGAAAATCGAGCCATACCGCCTGGCCATGGTCTTGTAGGGCTTTGAGGGCATTCATTGCCGGCTAATCCTTGCGATCTTTGCTTGAGGCGATCTCGTTCTCAGCAATCTGATTCTTGGCAGCGTGCAATATCCTATCTGGAACGAAACCGAATTTCGCTAGGACATCGGCGATCCGGCCGGAAGCGCCGAAACTGTGCATTCCGATGATTGCGCCGGTCGGGCCGGCGTAGCGGTCCCAGCCAATCACGGCGCCCATTTCCACCGCCACCCGGGCCTTGATCTGCGGTGGCAAAACCTCGTCGCGATAGTGCTGCTCCTGGCGCTCGAACAATTCCCAGCTCGGCATGCTGACGACGCGCGCGGGAATTCCCTCGCGCTGCAGCGTCTCATATACGTCGATGCACAGCTGCACCTCGCTGCCGCTGGCGATGAGGATCACCCGGGCCTGGCGATCCTTCGCGTCGGCCATGACATAGGCGCCGCGCGCGAGTCCCGCTGCCGCGGCATAGCGGATGCGGTCGAAGGCCGGCAATTTCTGGCGGCTGAGTACGAGGCAAGCCGGCTGCGTCTTCAGCGCGAGAATGACCTTATAGGCTTCGCGCACCTCGTTGGCGTCAGCCGGCCGCAGCACGATCATGTTGGGGATCGCGCGCAGTGCGACCAGCTGTTCGATCGGCTGGTGCGTCGGGCCGTCTTCGGCGAGGCCGATCGAATCGTGGGTGAAAATGTGAAAGACCGGCAGCTCCATCAGGGCGGCAAGGCGGATCGCCGGGCGCATATAATCGCTGAAGGTGAGAAACGTGGCGCCGAACGCCCGCAACTTCGACAGCACCAGCCCATTGACGATGGCGCCCATGGCGTGTTCGCGCACGCCGAAATGCATGATGCGCCCGCCCGGATCGTCCGGCTCGAGTGAACTGGCGCTGTCGAACGCTGTTTTTGTGGAAGGGGACAGGTCGCCCGCGCCGCCGATGAGCCATGGAATATGCTTTGCGATCGCGTTGAGGGCTTTGCCGGAAGCTTCCCGGGTCGCCATGCCCTTGGCGTCGGCCGGGAAGGTCGGCAGGTCGGCGTCCCAGTGCGCCGGCAATTCACCGGCCAGCATCATTTCGATTTCGTGTGCGGCTTGCGGAAATTTCTTTTCGTAGGCAACGAATGTTTTCATCCATTCGTCGCGCAGCGCGCGCCCGCGGCGGCCGATGCCATCGCGAAAATTTTCATAAACGCCGTCCGGCACCAAAAATTGCGCGTCTTCTGGCCAGCCATAAAAGCGCTTGGCGAGGCGTGCTTCCTCTTCGCCGAGCGGTTCGCTGTGGGCGGCCGCGGTGTTTTGCTTGTGCGGCGCACCGTAGCCGATGATGCTGTCGACGATGATGAGCGTCGGCCGGTCGAAGGTCTGGCGAAACAGCTCGATTGCGCGCGCAAATGCCGCCGTGTCGTTGGCGTCGCGCACGCGCAGCACGTTCCAGCGATAGCCCTTGAACCGGCTTTCCACGTCCTCGCTAAAGGCGAGGTCGGTGTGGCCCTCGATGGTCACCGTATTGCTGTCGTAGATCCAGCACAGATTGGCGAGTTTGAGATGGCCGGCAAGCGACGCCGCCTCGCTGGCGACGCCTTCCATGAGATCGCCGTCGCTGCAGGTCGTATAAACGTCGAAGTCAAAGAGTGTGAAATTATCGCGGTTGTACCGGGCGGCGAGCCAGCGCGACGCAATCGCCATGCCGACGGCATTGCCGCAGCCTTGGCCGAGCGGACCCGTGGTGGTCTCGACGCCCGTGGTGCGCCCGTATTCCGGATGGCCCGGCGTGACACTGTCGATGTGGCGGAAATCTTTGATGTCGTCGAGGCTGATTGCGGGTGCGCCGGTGATGCGGCGGCCCTCGGCGCGGCGCACGCCAGCAAGATGGATCAGCGCGTAGAGCATGATCGAGGCGTGGCCGGCCGATAAGACGAAGCGGTCGCGGTTCGCCCACAGCGGATCGGCAGGGTCATAGCGAAGAAAGTCCTGCCACAGCGTGTAGGCGACCGGCGCCAAGCCCATCGGCGTGCCGGCATGGCCTGATTGTGCCTTCTGCACCGCATCGATCGCCAGCGTGCGGATGGTGTTAATGCTGAGCCGATCGACGTTTTTGCCGGTTTCGGGCGCACGGCCGGAGCGAGGATGCGTGGAAACGGCTTGTCGTGTCATAATCCAAGCGCTCAGGCGCAGCAGATGAATGCAAAAATGCCCTCAATTCGGAAACGAATGAGGGCGAAGCCTGTTCCAAGGTCCGCCGCGGCAAACCGCCACTTCCCGCGGCGCGCGAATGCTTTGCGCCCCAATCGGCGCGGCTATTGCCGGGCAGTCACGCCATAGGCACGCAGGAAAGTGCGCACCGCAATTGCGACGACGCGCGTAATGGCCTCCACTTTGGGCGCCTCGCGGAAGTTAAAGAGCACCGGCTTGAACAGCGTCGACTGGCAGGCATCAAGGAACTGTGCGGCAGCGAGTTCGCACTCGTCGACCGCGATCACGCCGGCTTCGGTCTGAGCCTGCAAATACGCAGCGAGCTTGGCGATGCCGACCGCCGGTCCGGTCTCATAGAAAATCCGGCCGATTTCCGGCATCCGGTCGGCGATTGCGACAACGGTGCGCAGCGCTGACGCCTTTTCCGGCTGGCAGAGGAATTTGATATAGGCGACGCCAAGGCGGGTGAGGGTGTCTTCAACGTTGCGATCATTGTGATCCAAGTCGAATGTGCCCTCGGCGTGGACCTGGCATTCCTCGTGGACGATGGCTTCGAAGAGCTGCTCTTTGTCGTCGAAATAGACGTAGAGCGTTCCCTTCGACACTCCCGCGGCCCTGGCGATGTCATTCATGCTGGCGGCATCGAAACCCTGCTGCAGAAATATCGACCGCGCTCCCTGGATGATCTGACGCCGCTTGGCGTTGTCGTCCGCTGTCTGGGACGGCATTTTGACCTGAGCCTGGGCGCTCATCTCGCTACATCCTCCTCAGAGCCTCATAATTTCAATATGTCGATCAGAGGCTTGTCGCAAAGTGTCAACTTTTATTGACCGAACGGTTCGGTCATATTGACTTACGATTTAGTCCCTATATAGGCTGACCGAACCGTTCGGTCAATAACATTTCACTGTCCGGCGGTTCAGCTCAGAAGTGGAGCAAGCCATGTACCGCGAACAAGAACAGGAAACCCGAGCTCAATTGCCGGTCGTTTTGGATAGTCCGCGCAACAATGGTCGGTCCCCAACCGAGATCGACCGGAGCGGCAAGAACCGCCAGCAAAAGACGCGGTCGACACGTCACAAAATCTCGCTGCGGCCCAAGCTCACGAGGCAAACTCTGATCGCAGCGGCTATCGCAATTGCGATGATTGGCGGCGGCTTTGCGGGAGTGCGCTGGTGGATCAACGGCCGTTATGTGGTCTCCACCGACGATGCATATGTGCTCGCCCACAACACCACGCTGGCGTCGAAGATTTCCGGCTATGTGGACAGCATTCCAGTCGCGGACAATGCACGGGTTAAAGCTGGCGATGTGATCGCCACGATCGACGATGGCGACTATCGTCTCGCCGTTGATGCCGCCCGCGACAAGGTCGCGACGCAACAGGCGACGGTCGATCGCATTGGACGCCAAATCGTCGCCCAGGGGGCCAATATCGATCAGGCCAAGGCGCAGATGGTTTCGGCGCTGGCGAATGCCAAGAAAACGCAGCTCGAATTCGAGCGCCAGCAAGCGTTGGCCAAGCAGCAATTTGCCAGCCAGCAAACACTGGAGCAGGTCGAGGCCAACCGCGACCAGGCCGCCGCTGCAGTGCAGAGCGCGCAATCAATTATCGACGCCGCGAAAGACAATCTCGATGTTCTCAAGGCGCAGCAGCAGGAGGCCGCGCGAACGCTCGACGAGCTCAAAACGGCGCAGGCGAAAGCCGAGCGCGATTTGTCGTTCACAGTCATCCGCGCGCCGGTCGATGGCGTGTTCAGCAATCGCGCGGTGCAGACCGGAGATTATGTGCAAACCGGCCAGCGTATCGCGAGTCTGGTGCCGCTGAGCAACGTCTACATCGACGCCAATTTCAAGGAGACGCAACTCAACCGGATTCGGCCCGGCCAGCCGGTTTCGATCAGCGTCGATGCGCTACCCGACGATGCCATAGAGGGACACGTCGAGAGCCTCTCGCCCGCTTCGGGCGCAGTGTTCTCGCTGCTGCCGCCGGACAATGCGACCGGCAATTTTACGAAAATCGTGCAACGGCTCCCGGTGCGGATCCGGGTGCCAGCGGAGATCGCCGCGCAGCGCATGTTGCGCCCGGGGATGTCGGTTGTGGTGAGCGTCGACACCAAGCCCGCACATGCTACCGAGGCTGCGCTCACCTCTACCGCTGAAGCGGCCGAGGCGAATTCGGCGTCACATTGAATTCGGAGCGGGTGTTATGACCGCCATGACCGCGTCAACCGCGTCGAGCGCCGCATTCGTCGAGCCTATCCCGCCGCGCCGGCTCCTCGCCTTCATCGCCATGTGTTTCGGCATGTTCATGGCGTTTCTCGACATCCAGATCGTGTCGTCATCGCTTAACGATATTCAGGCCGGCTTGTCCGCTTCGGCCGACGAAATCCCTTGGGTGCAGACCGCCTACCTGATTGCCGAAGTGATTGCGATTCCGCTGTCCGGCTTTCTGTCGCGCGCGCTCGGCACGCGTTTTCTGTTGGCCGCTTCTGCTGCGGGATTTACCCTCGCCAGCGTCATGTGCGGCACCAGCTCCTCGATCGACAGCATGATCATATGGCGAGCCCTGCAGGGCTTTATCGGCGGCGGCATGGTTCCGACCGTGTTCGCCTCCGCTTACCTCATCTTCCAAGGACCGCGGCAAAAGCTCGTTGCACCGGTTGTCGGCTTGATCGCAACGCTTGCGCCGACGATCGGCCCGACGGTCGGCGGCTATTTGACCGACACCTATTCATGGCATTGGCTGTTTTTCGTCAACGTCGTGCCCGGAATCGTCGTGACCGCGATGACGTATCTGCTGATCGATTTCGACCGGCCGGATTTTTCTCTGCTGAAGAATTTCGACTGGTACGGGCTGATCAGCATGGCGGCCTTTCTCGGCGCGCTCGAATACGTGCTGGAAGAAGGTCCGCGTTACGAGTGGTTCGACGACGATACGATCTTTTTCGTCGCCATCGTTTCAGCGCTCTCGGCGGTTGTTTTCTTCGCCCGCGTGCTGACCGCTCGCGTTCCCATTGTCGACTTGCGCGCATTCGTCAACCGGAATTTTGCGGTCGGCAGTCTGTTCTCCTTCGTACTTGGCATCGGACTCTATGGCCTGACCTATCTCTTTCCCGTCTACCTCGCGCAAGTGCGCGGCTACGACGCACTGATGATCGGCGAGACGATGTTCGTTTCCGGTCTTGTGATGTTTCTCACCGCTCCGGTCGCTGGTCGGCTGGTCGAGAAATTCGATCCGCGCTTCGTTCTGATCGCAGGGTTTGTTTTCTTTGCCGTCGGCACCTGGCAGATGACCTACGTCACCTCGGATTGGGACTTTTGGGAGCTGTTGTGGCCGCAGGTGTTCCGCGGCGTTGGGCTGATGTTTGCGATCATTCCGGTGACCAACACCGCGCTGGGCACGTTGCCGGTCGAGCGGGTGAAGAATGCCTCGGGCTTGTTCAATCTGATGCGCAATCTCGGCGGCGCCATTGGGCTCGCCGCGATCAACACCTGGTTCAACGATCGAATGGATCTTCACCTCCAGCGCCTGCATGAGGCGGTGAATGCGTCGAGCATTCCGGCGACCGAGATACTTTCGCGGCTCGCCGCGCGGTTCCAAGGCTCGGACGCGCGGGCGCAAGCGCTTGCGGAAATGATGAAAATCGTGCGGCTGCAAGCTGCGGTCATGAGCTATGCCGACGTGTTTTTGATGCTGACGGTAATCTTTCTGGCATTGGCCGCCTTCGGTCTCTTCATGAAGCGGCCGCAAGCGCCGTCAGGCGCCGCCGCGGGACATTGATGCCGCCGCTTCGCAACCGAACAAAAACTCATTATGCTCGGCGATATGCGACGAGACGCGGATCCCTCACCCTGGAATACAGGGCGCGCAATGCTTTGTGGCGCCGTCATCGGCGCGCTCGCGGCCGCGGTCAAATTATTCGCGCCGTGGAGCGGGCCGTACCCGTTCGCAGCGGTGGCGCGGGAGCTCATTGGCGCGGCGCTTGCTTTTGCGCTGTTGTGCGGCGCCGCCGCGACGTTGCGCAATTTCGTCGCGCGCAAGCTGATCTCGCCGGAAAGCCGATAACGTCCGGCAAAAGAAAACGGGGCGGCTGAAAAAGCCGCCCCGCCGCAATTTTGAAACGCGTTATCAGAGTTGCGTGATATCGCGGTCCTTGGTCTCCGGTAGGAAGATCAGCGCCACCACAAAACTCATCGCGGCCACGATGATCGGATACCACAGGCCCGAATAGATGTTGCCGGTCGCCGCCACGATGGCAAACACGGTCGCCGGCAGGAAGCCGCCGAACCAGCCATTACCAATATGATAGGGCAGCGACAGTCCGCTATAACGGATGCGGGTCGGGAACAGTTCCACCAGCCACGCCGCGATCGGGCCGTAGACCATGGTCACGTAGACGACCAGGATCACGAGCAACAGCACCGTCATCGGGTAGTTGATGTCGTTCGGGTCCGCGCTTGCCGGATAGCCGTGCCCCTTCACGGCGGCGGCGATGGCTTTCGCCAGGTCCGGCGCGTCGGAGGCGATGGTCTGATCGCCGATCTGCACGGTCGCTTTGGTGCCAGGAGCCGCTGCGACGTTGTTATAGTTCACCGACAAATTTACCAGAGCGGATTTAATGTTGTCGCAGCCGGTGGTGTATTTCTCGACGCCGGTCGCCTTGAACTGGAACGAACATTCGGCCGGATCGGCGGTGACCGTCACCGGCGACGCGGCGAGTGCCGCCTCCAGTTTTGGGTTGGCGAAGTGCGTGATGCCCTGGAAGATGTAGAAGTAGGTCACCGCCGCAAGAGCAAAGCCGGCGAGCATGATCGGTTTGCGCCCGATCCGGTCCGACAGTGCGCCGAACAAGATGAAACCCGGCGTGCCGATCAACAGCGCAATCGCGATCATGATTTGCGCGGTGACGCCGGGCACTTTCAGGGTCTGAGTGAGGAAGAACAGCGCGTAGAACTGTCCGCCATACCAGACGACGGCTTCGCCGGCCGTGGCGCCGAGCAGCGCAAGGATCGCGATCTTCAAATTCGACCACTCGCCGAATGCTTCCGTGAGCGGGCGCTTGGACTGCTTGCCCTCGTCGACCATGCGCCGGAACAGCGGCGATTCATTGAGCTTGAGCCGGATCCACAGCGACACGCCGAGCAGGATGGCGGAGAGCAGAAACGGAATGCGCCAGCCCCAGTCGCTGAATGCCGCCTCGCCCATCGCAGTGCGGATGCCGAGGATCAAGAGCAACGCCATGAACAGGCCGAGCGTGGCGGTGGTTTAAATCCACGACGTGTAGTAGCCGCGCTTATTCGACGGCGCGTGCTCGGCGACATAGATCGCCGCGCCGCCATATTCGCCGCCGAGCGCCAGGCCTTGCACCAGGCGCAAGGCGATCAACACGACCGGCGCGAGGATGCCCCAGGTCGCGAAGCCGGGAAGCACGCCGATGAAGAACGTGCCAATGCCCATCAGGCTCATGGTGATGAGGAAGGTGTATTTGCGCCCGATCATGTCGCCGAGGCGGCCGAAGATGAGAGCGCCGAACGGGCGCACCGCAAAGCCGGCAGCGAAGGCGAGGAGCGTGAAGATGAAGGCCACGTTCGCCGGCACGTTGGAGAAGAAATACTTCGCCAGGAACACCGCGAGCGTTCCGTAAATGTAGAAGTCGTACCATTCGAAGACGGTGCCCAGCGACGACGCGAAGATGACGAGACGTTCTTCGCTGGTCATGCCGCCCGAGCGTGGCGCGTTCAGTGCCATTGTGGTCATGGGCGTGTTCCCCCTGTGTGTAGTCGTGAGGGACGGTCCCGCGATAGGGAATTGCAACGCGACGGAGCCACCCCTCCGTCAAAGCTAACGCCGCGACCGCCCCCTGTCTCTCCGCCACAGGTATTAAGCCGAAAGTCGAGGGTGGGGCGAAACCGCGGCCTGGGTCCGGCGCGGTAGGCAGCAATTAATGTTACTGAATAATTCAGTGATCGAAGCGCCGGCTTTTAAACGAATTCGGCCGCCGCATTTCATAGAGTGCCGGGCAACGCGCGCGTTGGTCACGGATCACTCATGCGTCTTGTCCAAGCCGTTTTCCTGCTTGCGGTGACCGCCTCGCCGGCGTTCGCCCAGCGCGCGCCGGAAATCGTCATCCCCGGCAAGCCGGGAGTTCCGGTTTATATCGACGGCATTGACGCCTCGTGGGGCGTGGTTGAAGGCGAGTTTGGCCTGGATCGACCCGGCATGGTGACGCCGACAGTGGTCTATCGGCCGCTGACTGTGGCGTTACCCACGCGTGTTCCGAGTTATCACCCCGCCACCGGCGAGCGTCCCGGCTATGGGCGACTGGAGGTCGTGCCGCCGCCGGATCGTCCGCTGCCGCCGCCGGCTCCGACCTACTATCGCAGCTGGTCTAGCGGGTCGGCGCCGGGATTGGTCACGGAATATCCGCCATACGCGCCGCCGACCGTGGTGGTTTCACCGAACAACAATTGGCGGCGCCATTCACCGAAATCGGGTGGTTCAGGTTCAGGTCACAAGTAAGCACGTGAGTCAGTAGGTCAGCAGCAAGCCAGTAAGGAGTGTCATGAGTTTCCATCGTGTTGTCGTTGTGGCGGTCGCCACGTTGTTCAGTGTCGGCATGACGTCGATCGCGTCTGCCTGTTGCGATTGGGGATATTCCACCTCCATCGCCTACGCCGCGGTGGCGCCGGTCGGCTTCGGCGGTTGCGGCGCCTGCGCTACGCCGACTGCGGCCGCGGTCTATGCGCAGCCGGTGGCACCGGCTCCGATTTATGTCACCCCCGTGGTCCCGACCGCTTTCGGCGGTCCGTGCTGCGGTTGGACCGGCTGCGGCAATTGCGGCTGGTCCGGTTGGAGCGGCTGCGGCAATTGCGGCGGCTGCGGCGGCTGCGGTCAGGTGGTCGCCTATGCGGCGCCTTCACTTTATGTGGTCAACCAGGGCCCGGTTTATTCCGGCCCGGGCATCATGACGCCGTACCGAACTTATTCGCCGGAGACGGCCTACGCCCCCGCGACCGACTACCCCTATGTTCCGGGATATGGCGGAGCGGTCTATCCGCACTATGCGCATCCCTACTATCGGGCGCGCTACGCCTATCGCGGGCCGATGGCGATGCATCCCTACATGCATCCCTATGCGCACCCGTATATGGGTTGGCGCCACTATCGTTGATCACTGGCGTCCGATAAGGCGAAGAAACTCCGAAGGCCCGCAAATTCGCGGGCCTTCGTGCATCATGTCGTCGCGCGCGCCGCAATATAGAGCGCCAGCGCCGCGGCATTCGATACATTGAGACTTTTGATCGCGCCGGGAAGATCGAGCCGGGCCAGCCGGTCGCAGGTCGCCCCGGTCAATTGGCGCATTCCCTTGCCTTCGGCGCCGAGCACCAACGCCAGCGGTGCGCGAAGTTCTATCGCCGCAAGATCATCCGGTGCGCTTCCATCCAAGCCGACGACCAGGAAGTCGCGCTCTTTCAATGCCGCGAGCGCGCGCGAGAGATTTTGCACGATCGCGATTGGAACGAGTTCGAGCGCTCCGGAAGCGGATTTCGCCAGCACGCCCGTCGCCTCCGGGCTGTGGCGCGCGGTGGTGACGACAGCCGCGACCGCGAAAGCCGCCGCCGTGCGCAGGATCGCGCCGACATTGTGCGGATCGGTGATCTGGTCGAGCACGAGCACGATCCCGGTCGCGGGCAAATCCTCGATGTCCGGGGAGGGCAGGGGATCGGCCTCGGCGAGCAGCCCCTGGTGCACGGCGTCGGGCGTGAGCCGCGCCGCCAGCACATCCGGCCGCACTACGTCCGGCGCTATCGCCGGCGTGATGCCTTCCTTGGCAAGCCGGCGCAGCGCGTTTTCGGTGACCAGGAGCCGGCGGATGCGGCGCGCCGGATTGGCGAGCGCCGCCGTCACGGTGTGCCAGCCGTAAAGCACTACGCCGTCTTCAGGCGCACCACGCCGCCGTTCGCGCCGCGCATCCGGACCGCGGTTTGGCCTGCCACGCGGCTTGTTCCGCCATTTGAGTTCGCGCATGGGCGCTTCTGTCTCATGGGCTCGCCGGGTTTGCAATTCAGGCCATTTTCGATTGACTAGCCGCTGGCGCCCAACCATATAGCCCCGGCGCCAAATTGCGCCTGCGATCTCGTTGCGGGCGCAACTTTGGGGGAGTGTCCCGAGTGGCAAAGGGGGCGGACTGTAAATCCGCTGGCTGACGCCTTCGTAGGTTCGAGTCCTACCTCCCCCACCACATTGTTCTTGCTAAGTAATTTGTCGATCAGTGCGACCGAATTTTGCTCCTCCATGTCGCGTCATGTTGCAAAATATTCTCGTGTATTTTCAATGGTTCCGATTGACTGTCGGCGGCTCCATGCGACACGGTCGCGACATGATTGCACATCAAATCGATCCAGCCGCCAAAGAACGCACCAACGATTTGGCGCGGCTCCGTCACTGGTATGACGAAACCCAAAACCCCCTTTACGCTTGGGAAGCTATCGCGCTGTGCCTTCACAACGACGATCCGCCAGCGATCCCGGATTGGTGCGTCCCTTACCTCCGCGACGTTGCGGGCAACATCTTCGCGCTCACCCGGCGCGCAGACTTTCGCCGCCGCGGCGCTACCGAGAAGCTGTCCGATAGCGAGGCACTGCGATTGATCCCCGAAGCCCTGCAACTTGTTAGCAAGGGCTCGCGCAATGCCTTCGCTTCTATGGTGAAGGATCGCGACGATATGAGAGATGCAAACACAGTCATGTGGAATTTTAAGCCCGACCCAGAGGACCCATTGGAAAAGATCGCGCGGCGGCGCAGCATCTCGCCCGATCGGGCGAAGCAAATCGTCGCGCGAGGTAACAAGCTGCACAAAATCAAGCGGTAAAACCTGTCCCGAAGCTTTTGACGTGTCGTTTTCTCGAATGCGGACTTAATCAGAACGCTTCGCATTAACGCGGAGCAAGTCACAATGTCCGATGAAGTCCCCCTCGCCGCCGATCTGCTGCACGGTGCGGCCGAGATAGCCGCCTACCTTGGCCTCACCGAGCGCCAAGCCTTTCATCAGATTGAACAGGGCAACATCCCGACCAGGCGGATGGGCCGTTTGATCATCGCTTCGAAAACCGCGCTGCGCCGCCGCTTCGTTCCTGAGGATCAGGACGCATGAAAAAAGCCCCGGCTGTCGAGCCGGGGCCAGGTGAAGGAATATCCGAAAACTTCCCACCTGATACTGCGCTCGATCCGAACGGTCAACACATCGATCTGCGGCTTGCTTTTTTGGCTTGCGCCGCCGCTCGCTTCGACCTCGTCGAAACGAACGCGATGACGCTCGACGAGGCGCTTGATGACGTTTTCGTGGAACAACTTCGCGCCGTCGCCGAGATCACCTGCCGATGTGAGCGCGACATACTCGACGCCTGGGAACGAGGGCACCGCAAGCTTCGCGAACAACGGCTTCGCAATTGGCGGTGGCGGTCATGAATAACGCGGAACTCGACAATAAGATCATCAAACTCGATCTCGAAGCGACAATCCGCAACCGACCGGGTCGGTTCGTTCTGTACCGTGAGATGGCACAACGCGCGCGGCTCTCGAAAGACTGGCTCGTTGATGGTTTTCTCGGTGCCGGTGAAGCGTCCGCCTTCTTCGGCATACCCGGCGATGGAAAATCAGTTTTCGTTGAGGATTTGGGTCTGCATGTCGCCGCAGGTATGACTTGGCACGGGCGCGACGTGAGAAAAGGCACGCTCGAACGTCGCGCACTCGTGGAACGCCGCCTGCTTGCTTTCCAGACCGAACACAACGTTTCGGATATTCCATTCGCCGTGTGCGGTGGCACCCTGGACTTCCGCGATCCGAACGTTTGTGAGCGCATCATGAAACTGGTTTCGGCGGTGGAAACCGAAACCGGCGATAAGGTCTCGCTGCTTATCTTCGATACAATTTCCCGCGCGCTGTGTGGTGCCGATGAAAACAGCAGCCGGGACATGGGCGCGCTCATTCGAGCAACAGGCATCCTCCAAGAGGAGGGCGCGCGTCATGTCCTTTGGATTCATCACACGCCGCATGGTGCTGAACGCCTTCGCGGCCATGGCAATCTTGAAGGTGCCATCGACAGCGCCATTCACGTCACGCATGACCAGCGTTCAGCAATCCGCCGCGCGACAGTCACCAAGGCCAACGACGGCGAAGAAGGGCTACAAATCACCTTCACCTTGAAGTCGGTCACGATCAATCATGAAGACGGCACCACCGCTCCCGTCATCGTGCCGATTGATGCGCCTACAACGGTCACCAATCCAAAGAAACCGGTCAGCAAGGCTCTTGCATTGATCGTTGACATAATTCGCGACACGGCCGCTGAAACCGTCCAGCCGTTCGATGACAATCTCGTGGTCAGGGCCGCTAATACGGATCAGGTACGGGTCGAATTTTTCCGCCGCTACGTCGCCGAACCCGACGCACAGCGGCAAGCGTTCTACCGTGCTATCAACACCCGATCCATAATCGCACAGCGTGACGGCAAATGCTGGATCGTCTGAACCCCGTCCGCCGTGACACCGTGACATGTGTGACACCCCTAAAGGGGTGTGTCACGTCACGTCACACTGTCACACGGGCAGCGGACCAGCGTGACATCCGTGACAAATGTCACGCCATGTCACGTTGTCACGTTATCCGGTTCCAAAGCCAGCCTCGCGTGTTTCTGCCGTCGCCCGAAAAATCTTGGTGCCAAGCGAGCGCCGTCCGCGCCAGCCCCGCTTTTCGCCAATGCGGACGCGACATAGATGCGACACACGTGAGAATGTGCCTTGTTTTGTTAGGCTTTCTTGATGACCAGCGGATACAATATCCGCTAGTCAAAGAGACTGCCGGGTGCGATATTGATGGCGAATCGTCAACGGAAATATCCATGAGATCGCCCGCCGATAGCGCACCAGTCGCCTCCATGCCGCAGACGGCTCGTAGCCGAATTTCCAACGGCTCAGCCATCCTAGACGGCATCGACGGCCGCAGCCGGGAGGCGCGTCGTTTCCGGGATGTGCTTGCGGAGATCGTGTCCGACTTAGGCGGCCACAATGGCTTGTCTGAGGGCCAGCGCCAGCTTGCCCGCCGCTGCGCCATGCTCGCAGTCGAGTGCGAGAAGATCGAGGCGCTCGGTGTCGCGGGCAAGGCCATCGACCTTGAACAGTACGGCCAGTTGACTGATCGCATTGGCCGTTGCTTTCAGCGGCTTGGGCTAAGACGCCAGCCGCGCGATCTCACGGTGCTCGATCCGCTCGAATATGCCCGCGTCCATAGCGAGGCCGCGCCGTGAACATCCTCCAAGCCCTCGATGATCCCAAGGTATTCGGCGCGCATTTCCGTGCTGGCACTTGGGATGCGTGGCGCGTTTTCCTCAAGGCACTGTTCGCGCTGCCGATGAGCGAGGACGATCTGGCGCTCTATAGGAAACATACCGGGCGCAACGCACCACCGCGCGCGGCTTCGCATGAAGCGTGGCTCGTTTGTGGCAGGCGTGCGGGAAAAAGTTTCACGCTGGCGCTGATCGCGGTGTTTCTGGCGTGCTTCAAAGACTGGCGTGCGTTCCTCGGTCCCGGCGAAATCGGCACGATCATGGTCGTTTGCAGTGACCGGCGACAAGCGCGCGTGATTATGCGCTACGTCTTGGGCTTGCTCAAAGCGGTGCCCATGCTCAAGCGCCAGGTCGAGAATGTCACGCGCGAGAGCATCGCACTAAAGAACCGCGTCGTGGTCGAGGTGCATACGGCGTCTTTCAGATCGACGCGCGGCTACACCATCGTCGCCGCGCTGCTCGACGAATTGGCGTTTTGGGGAGATGAAAACAGCGCCGAACCCGACATCGAGGTTATCAACGCGATCAAGCCGGCGATGGCAACCATCCCGGATGCGATGTTGCTGTGTGCATCATCGCCCTACGGCCGACGTGGCGCGCTGTGGAACGCCTATCATGCTCATTTTGGCAAGGACGGCGATCCGGTACTGGTCTGGCAAGCGGCGACGCGCGACATGAACGCGACGGTGCCGCAATCCTACATCGACAAGCATCTTGCCGACGATCCGGCGCGGGCAGCTGCTGAGTATGGCGCGGTGTTTCGCACGGATATTCAGACCTTTATCGGCCGCGAGGTTATCGAAGCCGCTGTGGTGCCGGGCCGACAAGAATTGCCGCCCGTTAGCAACGTCAGCTACGTCGGCTTTGTCGATCCTAGTGGCGGTAGTGCTGATTCCTTCACGCTGGCCATCGCGCACCGAGATAAAGATCAGCGCGGCGTGCTCGATGTCCTCCGCGAAGTGCGGCCGCCGTTTAGTCCTGACGACGTGGCGCGAGAGTTCGCTGTGCTGCTCAAGCGCTACTGCGTTCATACCGTCGTTGGTGATCGCTACGGCGGCGAGTGGCCGCGAGAACGTTTCCAGATTCACGGCATTAACTACGACGTTTCTGAGAGGCCGAAATCCGACATTTACCGCGATTTTTTGCCAGCGCTAAATAGCGGCCAAACTGAATTGCTCGATCACTCGCGGCTTGTCACCCAACTTTGTGGGCTTGAACGCCGCACTGCGCGCAGTGGGCGTGACAGCATTGACCACGCGCCGGGTGGCCATGATGACCTGTGCAATGCTGCTGCCGGTGCGTTGCTTGCTACCCAAGCTGCGGCACCAGCGCTTTGGCGCCAAGAGGCGTTGTTGGTTGGTGGCGCGGCGGTAGAGCTACCCGCAAGATGCGATGTACTTTTTGCCGTTTTGGTAGCGGGGCAAAACGGAACTATTGCTGTCGCTTTTTTTGCGTTCAACAAGTTTCTTCCCGGCGTTGCGCTGACGCTTGTCGATGTCGATCTGGTCCCGCTTGCCGCTGATTTTTTCGACGCTCTGACCAGACGGCTGGTTTCTCTCTCGAAATTCTGTCGGCCGCGCACGGGCATCGTTCAATTGTACGCAAGCGCGCCGCTCGCCGACGAGGCGCAGCGTCGCGGCTTACCGTGCGAGCCAATCGACGGTTTGATGAGCGCGAGCGAAATTGCGTCAATCCGAATGAGCGCGGCCGTCCATATCGGCGCTGGCAAAGTGAAAATCGCAGCCGAGGTGCTTGCGCGAGCGGAGCATTTGGCACTAGGCGGCATTCTTAATGCGGCCATGCACGGCGACGACGATCCTCTGACGATGGCGGCGCTGTGCGGCGTTGCCCTGGCGTTGGACGCGAACCGAACGCTGAAGGCGGCATAAATGACGACCGTCGCCGAACTCATTGCAGGTGTTACGGCCGCCGAGCAGCGAAGAGCGGCGAGGGTCGACAGATACCGGTGTTTCTATAGATCGCGAGCATGGCGTGCGGCTCGTTATAAATTTCTGAAAACGCAACCCCGCCCTTTGCGGTGTGAGTGCTGCGGTGCGACGGCGGCGGATACGCGGCTCGTCGTTGACCACATCGCGGCCATTAAACGAGATTGGAGTTGCAGGCTTGACGAAAGCAACTTCCAGGTCCTTTGCACCGACTGCAATCTCGTCAAAGGTTCCGGCGATGCAACGGACTGGCGTGAGAGCAAGAATGCCGACGTGTCGGTGGCGGAAATAGGAGAAATAAATGGCGAGGATGAAAGAACCTCATCGTGAGCGAATGGCAAGGGCCGTTCGCCGCGTTTTTCTGCGTCAGCGCAAGGGCCGAAAGCTTATCGACGAACTAGATGAGGCTGCGCTTGAGATCGCAATCGATGCTCAGGTGGCGTTGTTGTTCCTCGACTTGGCGATGAAATTGTGCGGGACTTTATCGGAGGAAGGCGCGGCCATGTATCGCGATGCGTGCCGGTCGCGCGACGCGGCGCTGGCCGCATTGAAAATTGCAAATCCCTATCGCCCCGTGGCGAACTAAAGTGAAACGGAAACGGCCATATCGACTTGGCGCTCGCGCAACATTGACCCCGGAGCCACCATTCACGCCGCTAGTAGTGCGAGAGATAATCGCCGAGGCAACGCGCGGGCCAAAGGGGCGCGCGACGAAACATGCAGCGCCCAGCTGCGACGCCATAAATTATCTAACAGTCACGCTCAATCATCGGCACCAATGTTTCTATAGTGCACAACAGGATCGGGCCCGCAAGGAACGGCGGGACAGAGCTGCAAAGCTGATGGGCGAGTTGCGCGAGATCATGCCGTGGATTGCCAAAGATGCAGAGGATCAAAGGCTCAAAGCCGATGATTTTTTCTCACAGAAAATCGAGCGCGCGGCGCAAGCAATGCGCGCGTTCACAACCAGCGACGTTGTGCGAAAAGCATTGCCTCCCGTGACCTTACCGGAAAGCGTATTCGGTTGGCAGTGGTGCGCTCGAAGCCTGTATGAAGACATCGCGCCGATGATCGGCACCAATGCGACGGCGCGGTTCATAGTTGCCGCCATCCCCAAGCTGACCGGTGAAAATCCAAAGTTATCGGCGGTCGAAACATGGCTGAAAAAGCGAAGAAAAAGCGGGTGATTTTCGTTTGATTGCAAAACCCCGCGACAATTCGGCTTCCGGTTAGGCGTTTTGTCGGTCCTAATGGCCGCCATGGGCGAGCCACGCACCGACCTGCACATCGCCAAATTAATTGCGGCTGGTATCCTGCCAAGTCCGAGCATCTTTCATAACAGCGTTTTGTTCAAAATTCGTGTGAGTGGCACCGGCGTGTCGTTCCGGCCGAAACACAACGAATTCGTCTATCGCGATCCGGCCATTTGGCTGTCGCCGGAAATTTGTCAAAGAGTAAGAGGGGTTCCGCTAGTTGAAAATCATCCAACAAAAAACGTGCTCGACGGCGAGACTTTCTACTCGTCAATTGTCGGCCTCCTGATCCACGGCTTCGCAGAGAACGATGAGCTAAAGGCCATCGCTCGCATCTTCGAAAAACGGGCGGCAGCAATCCTAGAAGCCGGAAGCTATGATACCAGCCCGGCAGTGATCGACCCGCAAGGCATCATCGTAAAGGTCGGCAACGAGCAGTTGTTGATCGAGGGCGAGCCTGCGGTCATCGACCATGTAGCTTTGATTGATACTTCGGATGGCAACCAGGGCGTATGGAATAAAACCGGCGCTGATCTCGGCGTCGAAATCTCGGAAGGAGCGATTAGCAATGCCTGACAACGAGAAAATCGAGCGTGCAGCTGAGATTTCAGAAAGCCATTGACGAAGCCGATGAGCGCAAACGCGCCGACGCAGAAGGCGCCGCGCAGAAGCTCGACAAATTGCTGATAACGCTCGATAGCTGCGTGAAAAAAATCGACAGGGTCTCCTCGCGCATGGATGCCTTGGAGGAGGAACACCGGAAGGAAAAAGCGGATGCCGCAAAGTATAGGGAAAAGGCACGCCGCCACGATGATGACGATGATGAGATGGAAGAGCAACATGAGCAGCATGCCAAGGACAATGACGACGAACCGAGCGAAGAGCAGGATGAAGGCGACGAGCGCAAACGGGAAGGCAGCAAACCCGGCCAGCCGCGCGAGGTTGTCGCCGACCGGGCTGATGCGATGCGACGGCATGAGGCGAGGTTGGCAGACGCGCAAGCAAACGCCGACGCCGTCGCGGCTGAGTTCGGCGAGCGCGCACCAGCGCCACTTAGCGGCGAAACTCTGCGCGCTTACCGCTGCCGCCTACTCCGGCGGTATAGGCATCACTCGAAAGAATTCGCGGATGCCGATCTCGCGGCAATCGATGACCCGAAACTCTTTGCTGGAATCGAAGCCCGCATTTACGCCGACGCGAAGGCCGCTAGTGCAACTCCGGATGTTCCCGCCGGGTACCTGTGGGAGAGGGTAAAAACGGACGCCTCCGGACGCAAGATCAGCGAGTTTTTTGGCACGCCGCGCACATGGATGCGGCAGTTCTCGGGGCAGCGCAGATATGTGAAGTCGTTCAAACGGTGAGAAATCGGCGAGTACGGGCGTCCTCGCTGGACGTGCACCTTGACAGCAAGGCCCAAGCCGCATCAGCGCAATCGAAGAAGAAAAAGAAAACGGATTTAGTTATATATCATTGCATCGGCTGCCAATCAGACTTTCCCATGCAGATAGCTTTTGCATACACGTCATGTGTTGGTTTACCTGCGGCAGCGTTGAATGGAGCCGCCGCTTTTTTGCAGTCGTCGATGCTCTGGTAATAGAATATAGGCATATTAGGCCCGTTATCTTGAATTTTACAGTCATGATACTGCGGGTTTGAAGCCATGAGTGTGCAAATAAAAACAGCATAGATCATTTGTTCCTCCCTTCACATGCCCTCGTTAGACGCGCACATCATTAGATCATAAATAGAAACGGCCCGCGCGCTGCCAGCCGGGGCCGTTTGTTCAAGTTCGCGAATCGTTATGCCGATCCGTCTCATAAGATACCGGAGCGCGCGCACATGTCTACTCGTCGTTTCACGGCTTTTAAGCTTGGTGTTCATCTAATTTGGGCAGCGGCCAACCCATGGTCTGGGCTAAGTTACCGATCAGACGATAAATCTCCACCGCCACATCCTCCTCCATATCCAAGGCCAAAATGGCTCCCCGAACACTTATTTGTTGGGCGACCGCTAAGTTTAGATGATCTCGCAACGTTAAAACGAGTTGCACTGGCGACTCAGTGCCATTCCAATAGTGAAGAGTCACGCCGTCATTCGGTTGAAGACGCACGCGGTATGCCGGAACAAATCCCGGCGGGGCATCAGAATCGGACATGACATTCGCTCCTAATTGACTTGGCAGCTTCTAGGATAGCGAGGGCGGGGATGGGCGTCATCGCCCGTCCCCGTCGCAACCTGGATCGAAAAACTTGAAAGGACTTGATAGACCAACATTCAAGATGTGGAGGGCGCGGATGCGGCCAATTCAGAGGCTCCAAATCCGTGTTTGGTTCCTATCCACGGCCAATTGAAGGTCGCGAACGTCGCGGACGCTTATTTTTCTCGCGACGCTGCTCTTCGAGAATATTCCGCGAGTCGCGCCGCGCCAATGCACCCGCACCTTGATAGCCAATTCGGGCGGTAACGTCCCAAAAGGATCAAAGGTCATCACCCCAACAGATACGTCGTCGCTTGGACGCACGACGGCCAGCGCACGCTCATCGGGGACTTGGTGCTGAGAAACGATGGCGCGCGCAACGTCTTCAAGTTCGTGCCCCGCCAAGAATCCTAAAATGGGTGGTGACGCCTCTATCTTCTCGATGATGATTGTCTCTACGCGCGGATTTTGGATTCGTAACTTCACGCCATCGTCGCCAGGCTCAAAGTTCATATGGGGCGCTTTGCCCCTGACGTGATCGTACAGAGACTTTGCGCCGATGAGGCCAGCCTGTGCGAAGCGGACGAGCCCTAGCCATTCAATCGACATCCCCAACTCCCGTCACGCTGTTTCCCTATCGACCGACCCGGCTAGTTACCGTACAATCAGAGCGGGAGGGCATGCTGTGGGCCTTTATCGTCTCGCCATTGTCAGTGCGGGCGCGTTACTAGCTAGTTGCGCCTCGTCGCATCAAGCTTCGGTTCAACAGTCACCACCGTCCCCCATCACATGCAGTGCAGGCCCAGATTGCGACGCGAAATGGTCGCGGGCTGTGTCCTGGATCGCAACTAATTCTTCCTACAAGGTCCAGATGCAGACGGACAGCCTCATTCAAACTATGGGGCCGCTAAATTCGGACCCGGTGCCGGCATTCACGATCACAAAGGTTGCCATCCCGGGCGGCTACGAGATCACCTTTGCCGGCGGCTGCGATAATTTAATTGGCTGCATTCCGACCGTCGAAGAATCGCGCGCGAAGTTCAGCGCTTTCGTTCTAGCAGGTAGTGACGCGGGTAATGCAGCGCAGCCGTCGCTGGGCGTGCACCTCGGGATATGGTTGCCGCTTCAGCAAGGGCAGCGGAGCAAAGACGGGGGAGTCCGAATCGCCAAAGTTGATCCAAACTCACCGGCGCAAAGGGCAGGCTTGCGTCCCGGTGATGTCTTGGTCAGCCTTGCCGGGAAATCGATTGGCAACAATGAACAGCTATTGGATACCGAGCGCACGCTCAAAACCGGCGGAGCAGCGAACGTCGGAATAATTCGGGACGGACACAAACAGACGGTTCGCGTTCAGCTTTAGAGCATGGCTTGCCCTGACTTCCGAATTTGCATCGGGCTGTGGAGCGCTAGGCGATGTCGAGGTTCCTACGAGGCGTTGTTTTAATTGCCGCGAGCGTCGTGTCGGCCACGACTGCTTATAGCGCAGATAACGTTTTTGCCGGTTCGGTGGGGCAGCATGGCTTTATGGATTCTGATTGGTATATTTGCTCATCATGGAACGCTTATAAAAAGTGGGATAAACTGATGAAAGACGATGTAGCAGCCGCCAACGTACTTGCTGATCGAGATTGCACGAGGGTCCGGGATCAAACCGAGGTTGTTGTTGAGGACACCAGCTATTTGAGTTTGGGGAGCCACGGCGCAATATGCGTTCGGCCTATGGGGCAGCCGGATTGCGGCTGGACGCTGCCCGGTGCTGTAACGTTGGCGCGTTGCAAACCATTTTACAAGCTGAAAGACCCGATCAAGCGGGCAAACATGGTGTGCGTGCCTAGAGAGCACCCGGACAACCCGCAACGACCTTGGACCTTTGGCTATTCTGGTGAATAGATCACACTCTCATGCACTTTGCCGCTCGCAGGCGTGCCTCAGAGTTTGGGCTGGCCCAGCAATTCCGGCAACTTTGCCACGTTTGCTGCTATGCGCCGCGCCTCGTCTTTGGTGAGCAGCTTCGCCGTCGATCGGCGGCCCGGCTCATTCTTTCACGATGAAGCACGCCCGATTGTGCTCCTCGATCGACCCAGGGCGGCGGGAAGCGTCGTTGCTGTCATGTTCGGCGAAACTCCACGCCCTCCATCGACATGACCATCTGCAACGGCACCGCGACCGTCACGGGATCGGCGGCCAGCCACAATCTAGATTAATGGGGTTGATGCCGCATCCACACATTCACTAAAGAAAGTTGCGTAGTTCCGAGTTACCGAATTAATACTAGAACATAGTCCGACAGCATCCATATGATAAAAAAGCTTCCAGTGGAGAATAGCAAACAGAACGTAGCAAGCCAAACGCCTTCCTCAATTCTGCCGGCGCGCGTCATAGGACGCTTGTATGGTAGGAACTTCTCTACTTGCTTGAATATAATTCGCCAAAACTTATTACCCCGGTTTGCCCCAGCACGTATGTGCGCTATTAGGTCAGCCGCCGCGACATAAATCTGCTTGGCGCGTTGAATATCAGGCTCTCTCGTCTGCGCTGCAAAATCTGCTCCCGTCGTAGAATCTTGTAAGTTCGCAGTAAGCTCATTTAGTTTTTGACGGTCGGCAATACTGAACCGCCGTTCTAACATCAATCGGAGGAACTGCAGTTGCTTAAACTGGCCTTCGATTTGGATTTCGGAAAGAACGAGCTGCTCACGTTTTAAGAACGCGGTGCCAGCCTGTTTGCCTCTCGACCAGTATTCTGCGCCACGATCAGCAATCTGCAGTATTAGTTTGCACGTTTCATCGCCTCGCGCGTGATACGCGTCCTTGCTGTACTTCCATAGCTGATGAAAATACGCGCCAGCAGCGCCGATGATAGCAGTGAGTAGAATTCCCTGTATGCCTGAATCAGCTGGCAATCGCTCTCTCGCGCGCGTCCGCAATATATCTTGTCGCTAGTAATTTGTACGTGTCGTAAAATGGGTCGATTGATTTGATCTCCAATAATCGCCGCAGCTCGTCGTGACTAAATCCGCTCATCCGCACTAAGCCACCAAAAGCTTCTTCCAGGAACGACGAGAGATAACCCCGCGTGCCGTCAAGTAGGACAACAACTCGTTGTCCGCTTTGTCGAGCCTCTCGCAGTGCGGGGACAAGAAGTCGGTCGCGAAACAATTCCCCGCTGAATGGGCCGTCAGATATGTAACGTCCACCCGGGGTACGCGAAAAATCCTTCCCGATTTCGATGGTCGGCATGCTTACCTTCTATGTCCAAAGCGGAAGCCTATAGATAAAGATCCCATTCGACCAGAGTTCCCGAAAGCGGGATGGCAAAAGATCGACAGGATGGCTTCTGTCCCAGCCGGTAGATGTATTCACCGCATCTGCTGAGTATGCGAAGGCTACCATCCGATGCATTTTCGACTATCTCCCTCATTAGGGGCAATCCCTTTCCGTGCCACGATTTCCCAGTGGATGACCGACCTAGCTCGACAGCTTGCCCGATAGTTTCTCCGTCCCGCCCGAGATCGTCTGAATTAAATTCTCGCCCGATAGTGGTAAGAAATGCGGCTTTAAATTCGCCATATCTGCTCCAACGTGGCAGGCTTGTTGGAATAGAAATCCCCTGGTCATAAATTACGAGATTAAAGCGCTTTTTTGTGGGATCAACCGCTCCCGTCATCCACCAGCGCTTCACCACAGGATTAGCATAGACGGCATTATCGGGGTATGCATGGTCCTCCACATTTTGGATAGCCTCACCAAGGCCGTCGTACACTCGGGATCGCCCAAGCAGAATCTCGCTGTCTCCAACGCCGCGGCCTTCCGCAAAGCGTGCTAGTCCCAAGATCAAATCATCGATTAGCGCGCCGACGACCTTGCTCCCGCTCATAAAAGGCACAATGTAGACACCCCCGTGCGACGCCAGATGTTCCCTGGGAGGATCAATACCCAGGAGGGGCAAGAAGCCTACCTCTTGCAGGGTGGAGCGCACTTCCGGCTTCCACGTCTCAAGATTGATTGCTCTTAGTCCCTCTCCATAGTCGTACAAAGAATCGGCGCGATCATACTCGGATGCGAGCACGAGCGCCGTAGCTGGTGTTATTCGATCCATCGTAGCAAAATCGATGAAGCTTTCGTAAACGCCTCCTCGCCGCATTTGCGCTTTGCGCAACCTTCCGCTCATCCTCAAGCGCTGAAGGCGCTCGCCACCGACAGTCTGGTCATGGCGCAGTTCGAGCAAAAATTTTGCGACCTCATCATGGTTCTCGCTGAGGCAAAATATTGATGGCATCTCTTTTCTTCGACGGGCATAGAATCGGCTAAATTTGCCGTGTCGATACGCGGAGACGCTATAAAGAGAGATAGGATTTGCCTGCTGGCGACTGGCCGTTTCGGACAAGGGTTCGTCAGAAAGACCATCATTTAAAAGTCGCTCCCAACGACGCCTTTTACGCTTCGCACGAATCTGCGCGGTCCGAAGTTGGCGAGAGCGCTGCAGTCGCGATAGGCGCTTCACTGGCGCAATTCCATTTGCGTTACCCTAGACGTTACCCAGAATCCGGTTTTCGTCAGAGGCTGTTGTGATACCTCATTGATATTATTGGTCAGCCCGCAGGGATATGAACCCTGGACCCGTTGTGGTTTGCCCCTGCCAGCTTCGCCCATCCGTTTTAGCCTAGCGGCGGCACCAAAGCGGCCAGACCACAAGACGCACCAGCGGGCTTCCCATTGACCAGCAGAGACAATTGCAACATACTGCGACATATTACCAACAATTACAAGATCGGAAGGCGGTGCCATGTCAGTTCGCAAGCGAACCTGGGTGACGCGGAAGGGCGAAACAAAGGAAGCATGGATCGCAGACTTCACGGACGGGACCGGCAAACGTCACATCCGAACTTTCCAGCAAAAGAAAAGGGCCGACGCTTACGAGGCGAGCGTCACGGTCGCGGTCAATGCCGGGACGCACGTCTCGCTCGACGGCAACCTCACCATCGCCGACGCTGCCGAGGACTGGATCAAGCGCGTCGAGGCCAACGGCATGAGGAATGACGGTGCTGTCGAGCGCGCGACCGTGCGGCAGTATCGCCAGCACGCGAAGCTCCACATCGTGCCGCGCATCGGCAAGGTCAAGCTGACGAAGCTCACGAAGAGGGACGTCGAGAACTTCCGCGATGCTCTCTTGAAGAAGGCCGGCGAAGGCGCACCGAAACCGTTGTCGCGGGCGCTGGCGGGCAAGGTGATGACCAGCCTCAAGTCGCTGCTCAAGGTCGCGGGTGTGGGCCACATTGCTGCCGACGTGACGCTCGGCTCGAAGAAACGCGACCGGCGCAAGCTTGAGATCGGCAAGGACATCCCGACTGCTGACGAAATCAAACGCCTCATCAATGCGGCGAAGGATCGTCCGAAGCTGCACGCGCTATTGCTGACCGCGGCGCTGACCGGCTTGCGCGCGTCCGAACTGCGCGGCTTGCGGTGGAGTGATGTAGACCTCAAAACCGAAGAGTTACACGTGCGCCAGCGCGCCGACCGCTTTAACGCGATCGGAGCGCCGAAGACGGCGGAGAGTAGGCGCGCCGTTCCGCTCGATCCGGCTGTGCTGATTCCCGCATTGAAGGTGTGGAAACTAGCCTGTCCAAAGGGCGAGCTTGACCTTGTGTTTCCGACAGCAACCGGCGCGATCGAGCATCACAAGAACATGCTGCGCAGCCTCGCTTCGGTGATGAAGGCGGCTGGTGTCCTGAAGAAGGATGGCCAGCCGAAATATGCGCTGCACGCCTTCCGGCACTTCTTCGCCTCTTGGTGCATCAACCCCAAGGAACGTGGCGGGCGGCAATTAACACCGAAGGTGGTGCAGGCCTTGATGGGGCATTCCTCGATCATGATCACGCTGGACCTCTACGGCCACTTGTTTCCATCCGGCAGTGACCGCGACGAGCTTAAGGAGTCGGCGCGGGCGCTGCTTGGAGCTTGAGCCAGCGGATATTTATCCTCAATCGGTGTAAGTTGCTGATCCGACAGGGGGACCGGCGACGCGACATGAGCGCGACATACTGCCGATTTATTCAATGAAAACAATGTCAATCAGAGGGCTGTAAATCCGCTGGCTGACGCCTTCGTAGGTTCGAGTCCTACCTCCCCCACCACCGCTCACGAGACTTTGACTTTTTATCGCTTATCGGGGCTCACTCAACTTTCTCGAATGGGAGACCCGACTTGAATCTCGAACATTGGCGCCGCTTCGCGATCCTTGGCTTTGCCGTCACGCTGTTGCCCGCGGCCGTTGCAGCGCAGGCGACCGAACCGATCACGCTGACGATCTTTGCGGCCGGCACATTGGCGGTGCCGTTCAAGCAGGTTAGCGCGATCTACGAGAAGCAATATCTGAACGTGACGGTGCAGGCGCAGTTTGGCGGCAGCGTCAAGATGGCCAAGCAAATTACCGACCTGCATCAGACCGCGGACCTGCTGGCGGTCGCCGACTACAACGTGATACCGAAATATCTGTTCGGCAATCCGGCTTACGCCTCGTGGTATGCGGGCGTTGCCCGAAACGCCATCACCTTCGTCTATACTGAGAAGAGCAAGTTCGCCAACGAGGTCAATTCCGACAACTGGTACCAAGTGCTGGCCCGGCCGGGGGTCGAAATCGGCCGCTCCAATCCGGACACCGATCCGTCCGGCTACCAGACCGTTCAAATGCTCGATCTGGCGGAAAAATATTACAATGCGCCAGGCTTGCAGCAAGCCGTGTTGGCGAATGCGCCGCTCGCCAATATGCGCGATACCGAGACTTCGCTGATCTCAGCGTTGCAGCTTGGGCAGATCGATTACCTGGCGATCTACCGCTCGGACGCCCTGCAGCATCATCTCAAGTTCATCGATTTGCCGGCGCAGATCAATCTCAGCGATCCGGCCAACTCGGCCGTCTATAAGCAAGGCGTGGCGTATACCAAGAACGGCGATCTTGCCGCCACGCCGATCGTCTATGCAATCACCGTCGTCAACGGCAGCAAGAATGGCGAGTGGGCGGAGAAGTACGTCGCGCTGCTGCTAGGGCCGCAAGGTCAGACGGTGATGAGGGACAACGGCTTTGGCGAATTCAATCCGGCCTATGCGGTGCATATCGAGGCCATGCCGGCCGCGCTGAAGAGCATGGTGCAGCGATGGCCCGGCTCATGACCGGCGGATCGGGCGCCTAGCCCGCGCTGCGATGTTCGGGCGCGCGGCAAGCAATGGCCTGTGGCACGGCGGCGCTCCGAGCCGCCCGAGCGCCTTATATTTGGTGTGCTGGTTTCTCGGCACCATTCTCGTTGCCTTTCTCGTCATTCCGCTCATCGCGCTCACGCTCTCGCAATCATGGGGAAGCTTTGCAGAGGTCGCGCGTATGGCCGACGTGCGCGACGCGGTGCTGCTCAGCTTGGAGGGCGCTTTCTTGTCCGCCAGCCTGGCGGCTCTGATCGGGGTGCCGCTTGCCTATGGATTGGCGCGCACGACATTCCCCGGCAAAACGGTGGTTGCCGCACTGATCGATCTGCCGCTTGCGGTGCCGCACACGGTCGCCGGTATCGCTCTACTCATCGCGTTCGGCCGCCAGGGCGTGTTGGGCGCGCCGCTGCAAGCATTGGTCGGCCTTAAATTCTGGGGCACGATCGCCGGCATCGTTGTGGCGATGCTGTTCGTTTCTGCTCCCTACACGGTAAATGCGGCGCGGATCGGCTTCGAAGCGGTCGACCCGCGGCTGGAGAAAGTTGCCCGCACGCTCGGCCTCGGACCGTGGCGAACCTTCTTACGCATCACGCTGCCGCTGGCGCGGCGCAGCATCATGACCGGCGTTACGCTCACTTACGCGCGTTCAATCAGCGAGTTCGGCGCCGTCGTCATCCTGGTCTATTATCCGATGACGGCGCCGGTGAAGATCTACGAGTTGTTCCTGCGCTTCGGCCTCGACCAAGCGGCCAGCGCCGCGGTGCTGCTGCTGCTTGTTTCGCTGGCCTTGTTCTTGTTGTTACGTGCGCTGGCGCGAGATAGTGGGCCGCCGCGAGAAAGCCGATGAGTGCCGGCATTGCGGTCGAGGCGCTGGAGCTGACGCTTGGCGCTTTCCGGCTGAATGAAATCGAGTTCGCTCTTTCAGCCGGCGAAATCTTGGTTATCCTCGGACCGAACGGCTCCGGCAAGTCGGTCACGCTGGAGACCATTGCGGGTTTTCACCGGCCCGATAGCGGGCGCGTGCTGATCGGCGGTCGCGATGTTACCGGGTTGCCGCCCGAGCGGCGCAAGGTCGGCTTTGTGGTCCAAAATTTCGGACTATTCCCCCACCTCAGCGTCGCCCAGAACGTCGCCATCGCGCACCGTCGCGATCGCGTCGATAGAGCCGCCAAATCCGTGCTGCCGCCGCGCAATTGCCCATCCGCCCTTCTCACCTATTTCGGCGTCGCGCATCTGGCGCAGAGAGCGCCGAACGATCTCAGTTCCGGAGAGAAACAGCGCGTGGCGCTGGCGCGGGCGCTTGCCGGTGCGCCGGACGTGTTCCTGTTCGACGAGCCATTCTCGGCGCTCGATAGCCAGACCCGCGATCAACTGCGCGAAGAGCTGCGCTCGTTTCTGCGCGCACTTGCGATGCCGGCGATCTTCGTCACCCACGATCATACCGACGCCATGACGCTCGCCGACAAGATCGTCGTGCTGCGCGATGGAATCATGGTGCAGAGCGGCCCGGTCGCGGAGATTTTTCGCAAGCCTGCAAATTCGTTCGTCGCGCGCTTCGTCGGCGTTGAAAATATTCTCGCTGCGCGGGTCGTCGAAATAGCGGGCGGGATCGCTACGGCAGCGGTTGGCGAGCGGACGCTACGTGCCACTGCGCCGCTTCGCCAGGACGGAACGATGAAGACCGTCAGTTTAGGCATCCGCGCCGAGGATGTGATGATCTGTGCGCCGCGCGACGACCGGCCGACGCCGCGCGGGATCAATCGGTTCGAGGGCCGCGTCGTCGATCTGCGCGCTCTCGGCCCTCTGGCCGCGATTCACCTCGATTGCGGTTTTCCACTGAAGGCCTATTTGCTTGGACCGCAAGCGCGAGCGATGAATCTCCAAGTCGGGAGCCCGCTGACAGTGGAGATCGCGGCGGCCGCCATCCACATCATGCCGAATTGATGTGCCGATCGACAGGCGCCGTCTCGTTGGTCCAGGACTGCGGCGCTGCATCTTGGCTCTTTCGCCAGGCTTCTCGGCTATGCCCTACCGGGATACTTACCGATGTGTTATTTCGCCGGCCTCCGTCGCGTCATTCGCGCTGCTTGTGCGCTCGTTGCAAATTCTGCCTCACAAGCGGTAATGCCGAGGGTTTTTAAGGTGAAGAAATCATCGCAAAATCGCCGGCAATTTTAAGCGCAATAAGCGGCCACAGAGCGGCGAATAAACCGTATTTTTAGTGTGTTATTTAAACTGATCTTAGACCCTCACCGGTAGTGTGGCGCGATACGGCGGGAGACAGGGCCCGCCGACGAAAACAAAATTGACTTTGGGAAAGGCGTCAAAATGAAAGCCGTCGTCAAGACGGTCGAGCCCGCCGATCGTGAGGCGCGCTTCGACCATATCCGGCCGCACTATCTCGAGGCGCTGACCTTGGTCGAGCGCCTGCATCGGCGTCTGCTCGACGTCATCAAGGACGAGTTCGACCGCCGCGGCCGCGCCGACATCAATTCGGTGCAGGCGCTCTTGCTCTACAATATCGGCGACAAGGAGTTGACCGCGGGCGAGTTGCGCACGCGCGGCTACTATCTCGGCTCCAACGTCTCCTACAATCTGAAGAAGCTCGTCGAGATGGGCTTCCTCGACCATCAGCGCTCGCGGGTCGACCGGCGCTCGGTGCGCATCAAGCTCACCGACAAGGGCCGCGAAGTCCGCGACACTGTCGATGCGCTTTACCAGAAGCATGTCCGCACGGTGGAGCAGGTCGGCGGCATCAACGCCGACGAGTTCAGCGTGCTCAACAAAGCGCTGCACCGGCTCGAACGCTTCTGGACCGATCAGATCCTCTACCGGCTGTAAGGCCGGCTGCATTCGCCAGCTTTTCCGTCGTACTGGCGTGTCTAACCCCGGCGCAAATGCCGGGGTCTTTTTTTCGCTCCTTTGCTCATGCTAAGGCGGTTGCAGGGGCGGCTTTCTGCATTGGGCTTCCGACCTTCTGGCCGAATTGCGCCTTAATGCTCTTGCACATACGCGCTCCATGAGCCGACCGCCCGAGCGAGCTTCCGCGCGATATAGCCGCCGCAGCGTGCTGCGACGCTTTGCCGGAGCGGCGACGCTGGTTGCCGGGAGCGTCATGGCGGGGCGGGCCGTCGCCGACGATCAACAGCTCGATGCGCTCATCGACGACACCGATCGTGGCGCTTTCGGCCAAGACTTTGATCAGGCGTCCCGCACCATCCACATGCCCAAGGCAACCGCGCCAACGCTGTCGCCGGCGACGGCGCAATTCACCGAGGCCGCGGTCAAGACCTACGACGACATCGTCGCTCGCGGCGGCTGGCCGGAAGTGCCCAAGGTCGACGAGTTGCGGCTCGGCAACCGCCACCCAAGCGTGGTCGATTTACGCAGGCGCTTGTTGGTTTCCGGCGATCTCGATGCCAACGCCGTCGGCAACGACATCTACGATTCCTATGTCGAGGAAGCGGTGCGGCGCTTTCAAGCGCGCCATGGGTTGACCGTCGACGGCATTCTGCGCGAGGCGACGCTCGTCGAAATGAACGTGCCGGCGGCGGCGCGGCGCGACCAGCTCACGGTTAATATCGAGCGGCTCAAGACCCTCTCGACCAATCTCGGCCCGCGCTACGTGGTGTGCAACATCCCGGCCGCGCGCATCGAGGCGATCGAGCACGACTTCGCCGTGGCGCGCTACCGCGCGGTGGTCGGCAAGCCGGACCGGCCGTCGCCCGACATCAACTCAAAGATCATCGAGATCAACTTCAATCCATATTGGACCGTGCCGGTCTCGATCGTGCGCAAGGATTTGATTCCACTGATGCAGGCGCAGCCGGATTATCTCGCCAAGAACCACATCCGTATTTTCGACATGCGGCACAACGAGCTGCAACCGTCGCAGATCGACTGGTATTCCGACGACGCGGTCAATTACATGTTCAAGCAGGATCCCGGCAGCTTCAATTCGCTGGGCTCGCTGCGCATCAATTTCCCCAGTGCTTACGGCGTTTATATGCACGACACGCCGCTGAAAAACCTGTTCGGCGACGATTTCCGCTTTCATTCCTCGGGCTGCGTGCGCGTGCAGAACGTGCGCGAACTCGTTTATTGGCTGCTCGACGAAACCAACGGCTGGCCGCCCGCCGAGATCGACCGCGTCATCGCTTCCGGCGAGCAGAAGACCGCGCGGCTTGCCAAACCCGTGCCGTTGCACTGGGTCTATGTCACCGCCTGGTCGGCCTCCGACGGCATCGTGCAATTCCGCGAAGACATTTATAGCCGCGACGGCATCGGCGCCCCGGCCATTCCGGCGACGGTGAAGCTCTAGGCTTTCGGCAGGCCGACTGGCGGCTGCAACCTCCTCGTCCCTAAATATAGCGGCGCTATCTGCTTAAATATCCCAAGCCCTTGCGGGCCACCGCTGGTATGATGCGCCGCTGCGGTGTATCAGCAGCGGGCAGGGCGTGGCCCGCAAAGGTCCGAGACGAGAGCGAGAAAATGTCGGTCAGCCAAACAGCAAAAACGACGGATGAGGGGTTCTTTTCGGCCGCGCTCGCCGAGAGCGATCCTGAAATCGCCGAAGCGATCAGGCTCGAACTCGGCCGCCAGCGCGACGAAATCGAGCTGATCGCGTCGGAAAACATCGTCAGCCGCGCCGTGCTTGAGGCGCAGGGCTCGGTGCTCACCAACAAATACGCCGAAGGTCTGCCGGGCCGGCGCTATTACGGCGGCTGCCAATTCGTCGATATGGCCGAGCGGCTTGCGATCGACCGGGTGACACGGTTGTTCGGCTGTTCCTTCGCCAACGTGCAGCCGCATTCTGGAGCGTCGGCCAATGCCGAAGTGTTCATGGCGCTGATGCAGCCGGGCGACACGTTCATGGGACTGAACCTTGCCGCTGGCGGCCATCTCACCCACGGCTCGCCGGTCAACCTGTCCGGCAAATGGTTCAAAGTGGTGCCCTATGGAGTGCGCCGCGACGACCACCAGATCGACATGGCGGAGGTCGAGCGGCTCGCCAAAGAGCATCGCCCCAAGGTCATCATTGCCGGCGGCTCGGCCTATCCGCGCATTATCGACTTCCACCGCTTTCGCGAGATCGCGGACGAAGTCGGTGCCTATCTCATGGTCGACATGGCGCACTTTGCCGGCCTCGTTGCCGGCGGCGCACATCCAAGCCCGTTGCCCCATGCCCATGTGGTGACGACGACGACGCACAAGACGCTACGCGGCCCGCGCGGCGGCGCCATCCTGACCAATGACGAGGAATTGGCGAAGAAGTTCAATTCGGCGGTGTTTCCCGGCATGCAGGGCGGGCCGCTGATGCATGTGATCGCGGCCAAGGCAGTCGCCTTCGGCGAGGCGCTGCGGCCCTCGTTCCGGCTTTACGCAAAGAACGTCGTGGAAAGCGCGAAAGCGCTTGCCGAAACACTCAAAGCGCACGGGCTCGATATCGTCTCCGGCGGCACCGACACGCACCTCATGCTGGTCGATCTGCGCAAGAAGCGCCTGACCGGCAAAGTGGCGGAGGCGTCGCTCGGCCGGGCTCACATAACCTGCAACAAGAACGGCATTCCGTTCGATCCGGAAAAGCCCACAATCACGTCGGGTGTGCGGCTTGGCACGCCGGCGGGAACCACCCGCGGCTTCGGCGTCGCCGAATTCCAGCAAATTGGCGAGATGATCGTCGAACTGCTTGATGCGCTGGCGCAAAAGGGTGTCGACGAAGATGCGCAGGCGGAAACGCGCGTCCGCGATAAAGTAAAGCGATTGGTCAGCCGATTCCCGATTTACGAGGGGTGAGGGATGCGGTGCCCGAGTTGTGCAAGCCTCGATACCCAGGTGAAGGATTCGCGGCCGACGGAGGATTCCTCCGTCATCCGCCGTCGCCGTGTCTGTCTGTCCTGCAATTTCCGTTTCACGACGTTTGAGCGGGTGCAGTTGCGCGAACTGGTCGTGATCAAGCGCAACGGCCGGCGCGTGCCGTTCGACCGCGATAAGCTTCTGCGCTCGGTGCAGATCGCCTGCCGCAAGCGCCCCGTCGAGCCGGAGCGCATCGACCAAATGGTCTCGAAGATCGTGCGTGAACTGGAAAGCCTCGGCGAAAGCGAGGTCTCCTCCGAAACCATCGGGGAAACCGTGATGGCGCATCTGCGCGAGCTCGACGATGTCGCCTATGTCCGCTTTGCTTCGGTCTACCGCAATTTCCGCGAAGCCAAGGATTTTGAGGCGGCGCTCGCCGAATTGTCGGGGGATGAGGCGGCGGAGTGAGTGCGGAATTAAGCGCCACAACCGCCGCTGCGGCGGACGATCGGCGTTTTATGCGGCTTGCGCTTTCGCTCGGCCGCCGCGGGCTCGGCCGCACCTGGCCGAACCCCGCGGTCGGTGCAGTGATCGTCAAGGACGGCGTGATCGTCGGGCGTGGCTGGACCCAAGCCGGCGGCCGCCCGCACGCCGAGGTCGAGGCTTTGCGCCGTGCCGGCCAAGCGGCGCGCGGCGCAACGCTGTACGTCACGCTCGAGCCCTGTTCTCATCACGGCAAATCGCCGCCTTGCGCCGACGCGGTGATCGCCGCGGGCATTGCGCGCGTCGTCTCGGCGCTGGAAGATCCTAATCCCGAAGTCGCGGGCGAGGGGCATGCGCGGCTGCGCACCGCCGGCGTCGCCGTCGAGGTCGGTGTTGGCGCCGACGAAGCGCGCCGCGATCACGCCGGTCACATCTTTCGTTTCACCAAAGGCCGCCCCCACGTTCTGCTCAAGCTTGCCATCTCGGCAGACGGCAAGGCTGCTGCGGCGGGGCGCAAGCCGGTTGCGATTACCGGCGAAGCGGCGCGCGATCGCGTGCAACTTTTCCGCGCGCAAAGCGACGCCATCATGGTCGGCATCGACACGGTGCTGGCCGACGATCCCATGCTGACCTGCCGTTTGCCGGGCATGGAGTCATTTTCGCCGGTGCGGGTCGTGGCCGACAGCACGTTGCGCCTGCCATTAACCTCACGCCTCGTGCAGAGCGCCAAGACTACGCCGGTGTGGGTCCTGACCGGCATGAGCGCGCCCAAAGAAGCCGAGATGGCGCTCCTTGCCCATGGCGTGGACGTGCTGCGCTCACCGGCAAGCGCGAACCGCCTCGATCTTAAGGACGCACTGGCATTTCTCACCGTTAGGGCCATTACCCGCTTGATGGTCGAAGGCGGCCCGACGCTTGCGGCCGCTTTTATCGTCGCCGACCTCGTCGACGAAGCCGTTCTGTTCCATTCCGCCAAGGTGGTGGGCGCCGACGGCATCGATGCGCTCGACAGCGCGGCACAGACCATGCTCATGAGACGGCTCAAGCAGGTGGCAAGCGAGCCCGTCGGCGCCGACCGGCAAGACCATTATCGGCGCGAGTGAATGCAATGTTTACAGGTATTATCAGTGCCTTAGGGGAAGTTATTGATGTCGAGGAAAAGGCGCAAGACCTGCGCCGGCTGAATATCGCTTGCGGTTATGACCCTGACACAATTGACATCGGCGCCTCGATCGCTTGTTCCGGCATTTGCCTGACCGTCGTGGAGCGCGGCCGGGCCGGCAACCGCTCGTCCTTCGCCGTGGATACGGCGGCCGAGACGCTGCGGGTGACCACGGCCGGGACGTGGCAGCGCGGCACGCGGCTCAACCTCGAACGTTCGCTGCGGCTTGGCGACGAGCTCGGCGGCCACATGGTCAGCGGCCATGTCGACGGCATTGCCGAACTCGTCGGCCGCGACGACTTCGTCGATAGCGCGGCGCTGACGTTTCGCGTCCCGGCCGAACTCGCCCGCTTCATTGCGCCCAAGGGGTCGGTCGCGCTCGACGGCATTTCGCTCACGGTCAACCAAGTCGACGATGCCGCGTTTTCGGTGCTGATCATTCCTCATACCTTGAAGGTCACCACGCTGGGTGCGCTGCAGCCAGGCGCCCGCGTCAATCTGGAAGTCGATCAGATGGCGCGCTATGCGGCGCGGCTGTTGGAATCGCGTCGTTGATTGACGGAAATTTCCTCCTTAGCTAAGATGCTTAGCTAAGGAGGACACAGATGGCCGCGTTCACCATCCATCAGGCTAAGACCAATTTGTCGAAGCTGATCGCCCGCGCCGAAGCCGGCGAGGAAGTGGTGATCACGCGCGGCGACACTCCTGTCGCGCGAATTACGCCGATCGAAACAAAAACAATGAAGCGCCGCTTCGGCATGCTCAAGCGCAAAATCCCGAATCTTCCAGACGAGTTCTTCTTTGATCCTTTGCCGGAGGACGAGCTACGTCTCTGGGAGGGCGAAGGTGAAGATCCTTTTCGATAGTCACGCGCTGGTCTGGTATCTAACCGGCAATAAACGCCTGTCCCACAAGGCGCGCGAAATTGCCGACAATCTGGAATCGGACGTTTTTATCAGTGCGGTTTGCGCGTGGGAAATCGCCGCCAAGGTCAACAGAGGCAGGTGGCCGGAAGCGGCTCACATCGCCAGCAGTCTGCAGGAGATCACCTTGGCGCAGGCGTTTACCGCCCTTCCCATCACAATCGAGCATGCCCGGGTGGCTGGATTTTTGTCGGCGCGACATCATGATCCCTTCGATCGCATGCTTGCTGCGCAGTCGCAGGTTGAAGGCGTGCCGTTGGTAACCGCCGACCCGGCGTTTCGCGCATTCGGAACTTCGGTAATCTGGTAGAATTTGCAGCGTTCGGTCCTGCGCTTGTTGGCCGGCTCTTCCACTTGCCACCAGCAGAGCGAAACGGAGTTTGAGTCATGGCAGCGCCGCGGCGAGGCACGCGCGAAAAAACCGTCGGCAAGGGCGCGCGCATTCTCGTTGTCGAGGCGCGCTTCTACGACGACATCGCCGATGCGCTGCTGGCCGGGGCGACTAAAGCACTCAAAGAGGCGGGCGCGGCGTTCGATTGCTTGAGCGTGCCAGGCGCGTTGGAAATCCCGACCGCGATTACGATAGCGCTCGATGCTGCGCAACACGGCCGGCGGCCCTATGACGGCGTCGTCGCGCTCGGCTGCGTGATCCGCGGCGACACCATTCATTTCGAGATCGTCTCGCAGCAGTCGGCGCGCGGCCTGATGGAAGTCTCTGTCGCCCGCAAAATCCCGATCGGCAACGGCATCATCACCGTGGACACCGAGGCGCAAGCCTGGGCGCGAGCGCGCGCCGAGGAGCAGGACAAAGGCGGCGATGCCGCGCGCGCCGCGTTGGCGTTGATCGCCATCAAACGGCGGATCGGGAAACGATGATGGCCGATCACGCCCAGGAGGCGCGCAAGGCCAACAAACGTGGCGCGGCCCGCCTCGCCGCGGTGCAGGCGCTTTACCAGATGGATCTGGCCGGCACCGGACTGAACGAGATCATGGCCGAGTTCGAAAACCACTGGCTCGGCGGCGAGGTCGAGGGCGTGCAATACCGGCCGGCCGAAGCGGCCTATTTCCGCGATATCGTCGGCGGCGTCGTGCGTGAGCAAAGCCGGATCGACCCGCAGATCGACGCGGCGCTCGCCCGCGGCTGGCCGCTCAAACGCATCGAGACCATCTTGCGTGCGGTGCTGCGCGCCGGTGCCTACGAACTCGCCTGCCGGCCGGACGTTCCGGCGCGCGTCGTCACCGCCGAATATGTCGATGTTGCCGGCGCTTTCGTCGACAAGGAGGAAACCGGCATGGTCAATGCCGTGCTCGATCAGCTCGCGCACCAACTGCGTGCGGCCGAGTTCGCCGGCGGTTAGGCGGCGCGATGAAAGCGAGCGATGAAACGTCGGCAGAGGAGCGCCTGATCGCGCGCCATTTTCGTCCGCTTGCCACGGTTCCCGGCGCGTTCGGGCTTGGCGACGACGCGGCTATCGTGACGCCCCCGCCGGGCTGCGATCTGGTGCTCACAACCGACGGCGTGATCGCGGGCGTGCATTTCTTCCCCGACGATCCGGCGGATGCCATCGGCCGCAAGGCGCTCCGGATGAATTTTTCCGATCTCGCGGCGAAGGGCGCGAGGCCGATCGGCTTTCTGCTCTCGGTCGCCTTGCCGGCCACCATCGATGAGCCGTGGATCGCGGCACTCGCGAGGGGCCTCGGTGAAGACATTCGGCAGTATGATTGCCCACTTCTGGGCGGCGACACCGATCACACGCCCGGATCGATTTCCATTTCGATTGCCGCGTTCGGGGTATTGCCGCACGGCGCCATGGTGCGGCGTTCGACGGCGAGGACCGGCGACAGCATCGTCGTCACCGGCACCATCGGCGACGCCGCGCTTGGCGTCCTGTTGCGGCGGGATGAAAAACTCGGCGAACGCTGGCGGTTGTCCGATGCCTCCAAAGCCTGGCTCAAGGAGCGCTATCTCTTGCCGGAGCCGCGCAACGCGCTGGCCGGCGCGGTGCTGCACGACGCTTCGGCGGCGATGGATATTTCCGATGGCCTCGTCGGCGATCTCGGCAAGCTGTGTCGGGCCTCTGGCGTTGCCGCGGACATCGACGTGGCGCGGCTGCCGCTGTCGGACGCCGCGAGGGCGGCGCTCGCCGCGGATCCGGCGTTGACAGAGATAATCCTGACCGGCGGCGACGACTACGAGATTTTGCTGACGCTCGCGCCCGACAAGCTTCCGATATTCCGCGCCGCGGCCGAGGCCGCCGGCGTTGCGGCGACCGAAATCGGCCGCGTTACAAGCGGGCAGGGCGCCCGCTTCTCCCGCGACGGCAAGGTGCTGACGTTTGCCCGACCATCGTACAGTCATTTCTAAAAGGACGCGAATGGCGAGCAGCCGATGGCGAATTGGGATTGAGACCAGCCTCCGCTGCTACTCGCTATCCGTGACTTCGCCATTCGCTATAATCGCGGCCGGGAGAAACGCTTATGCACGACGCGACGGCCCTCAAGCCTTCACCGGCGGCCGCGCCGCAAACCAGCCATTACGTGGGAAAGGGCGGCAATCCGCGCTATGCCGAGCTTTATCGGCATTATCCGACCATCGACTATCTGCGCCGCGCCGCGCGCCGGCGGCTGCCGCATTTCGCCTTCGAATATTCGGACGGCGGCTCGGGCAAAGACGACGCCGGCATCAGGCGCAATTGGGCGGCGCTTGATGCCGTGGAACTGGTGCCGCGCTATGGTGTCATGCCGTCGCTGCCGCCCTGCGACGTTCAACTATTCGGCCGGCGCTATGCGGCGCCGATCGGCGTGGCGCCGATGGGCGGGCCTGCCATCGTCTGGCCGGGCGCCGACAAGCATTTGGCCCGCGCCGCGCAGAAGGCGCGTATTCCCTATACGCTCGGGCTCGCCGGCGGCGCCACCATCGAGAAGATCGCCGAAATCGCGCCCGACGTCTGCTGGTTTCAGCTTTATCGCGCCGCGAAGAACGATCACGCCATCGGTTTCGATCTGGTGCGCCGCGCCGCGGCGACGGACTGCAACGCGCTGATCCTCACCCTCGATGTGCCGGTGCGCACGACGCGCCCGCGCGAAGTGGTGGTTGGGCTCGGCGGCAGCGGGTTTCATCCCAATGCCGCTATGCTGACGCGAATGGTGATGTCGCCATCCTGGACCATGGCGCTATGGAAGCACGGCATCCCGCGCTTCGAGACGTTGCGCGCCTATGCCGGCGAGAACGCTTCGATCAATGACGTTATCGCTTTCGCGCGGCGTGAGATGGGCGGCGCCTTCACCTGGGAGGAAGTCGCCAAATATCGCGACCGCTGGAAGAAGACCCTGGTCGTGAAAGGCATCCTGCATCCGCAAGACGCCGAGAAAGCGATCTCGCTCGGCGTCGACGGCCTGTTCGTTTCCAATCACGGCGGGCGTCAGATCGATGCGCTCCCGGGACCGATCGATGCGCTGCCGGCGATTGTGCGCCAAGTGGGAAACCGCGCGACCGTGATGTACGATTTCGGAATTCGCAGCGGCACCGACGTGGTGCGCGCCTATGCGCTCGGCGCCGCCGCGGCCTTCGCCGGCAAGGCTTTTTTATGGGGCCTCGGCGCGCTCGGCGAAGAAGGACCCGGCCATGTCATCGACATTCTGATCGAGGAGACGCGAAGCGCCTTCGGGCAAATCGGCGCACATCGACCCGAACAGGCGCGTTCGGCGGTGATCCGCCATAACGGCGCGCTCAATTTTTGATCGCTACGGGAGGACGACAAATGGCCAAATCAAGACAAGCGCGAAAAGCAAAAAAGCCGATGCCGACGAGCCGGGCGCCGCGCAAAATTCCGACACGCCGCAAAATTTCGTCCCGCCGCGCGGCAGCCGCAAAACGCGCCGTCAAGCCGGTGCGGCGTCCGCATAAGCAAGCTTTTGTCGCCAGCCACCATAAGCCCGAGGCGTTCGAAAAGGGGCTGCGCCGCTATGCGCAATATCGCGATCTCGGCATCGCCGCGGCGACCGGCGGCCTGGCGCGCGCGCATGTGATCAAGATGATCCCGCCGTGCGATCCGGCCGAGGTGTCGAAGCGCCATTATCACGATGTCGAGTTTCAGATGATTTACGTGCTCAAAGGCTGGATCAAGGGCGAATACGACGGCGCGGGCGAAGTGACGATGTATGAAGGCTCATGCTGGCTGCAGCCGCCGAAGATCAAGCACACCGTGCTCGATTACTCGGACGACTGCGAGCTTCTTGAAATCATCCTGCCGGCGGATTTTGAGACGGTGGAGCTGGAGTGATTGGGCGCATCAAGAACCCATATGACGTTAACCCCGCGCGTGCACGACCTCACCATTCTCGCCGAGCTCGAGCGCAAGGTGCTGTGGCTGGCGACCTGGACCATTCATCACGCCAACCATCTGCGCGACAATAGCGACGGGGTGAAGGTCGGTGGGCACCAGGCATCCTCCGCCTCGCTCGCCACCATCATGACCGCGCTCTATTTCCACACGCTGCGGCCGGCCGATCGCGTCGCGGTCAAGCCGCACGCGGCGCCGAACTTTCACGCCATCCAATACCTGCTCGGCCGCCAGAGCCGCGAGAAACTCGAACGCTTTCGCGGCTACAAGGGTGCGCAATCCTACCCGTCGCGCACCAAGGACACCGACGACGTTGATTTCTCCACCGGTTCGGTCGGCTTGGGCGTGGCGCAGACATTATTTTCGTCATTGGCCCAGGATTATGTGCGCGCGCATGGCTGGGGGCTCGACCGCCCGGAAGGCCGCATGATCGCGCTCCTTGGCGATGCCGAGCTCGACGAAGGCAACATCTTCGAGGCCATGCTCGAGGGCTGGAAGCAGGGCCTGCGCAATTGCTGGTGGATCGTCGATTACAACCGGCAAAGCCTCGATGCCGTGGTGCGCGAAGGCCTGTGGCAGCGCTACGAAAATCTGTTCCGCAATTTCGGCTGGGACGTTGTCGTCCTCAAATACGGCTCGTTGCAGCAGGCAGCCTTCGCCGAACCGGGCGGCGAGGTGCTGCGGCAATGGATCGATCATTGCCCGAACCAGCTCTATTCGGCGCTGGTGTTCCAGGGCGGCGTAGCATGGCGCAAGCGCTTGCTCGACGAGATCGGCGACCAAGGCGCGGTGACGCGGTTGATCGAAGCGCGCAGCGACGACGAGCTCGCGGCGCTGATGAACAATCTCGGCGGCCACGACCTGCCCGCCATCATCGACGTGTTCGACGGCATCGATCACGACCGGCCGGTCTGCTTCATCGCCTATACGATCAAAGGCTACGGCTTGCCGTTCGCCGGGCACAAGGACAATCATGCCGGCCTGATGACGCCTTCGCAAATGGAGACGTTCCGCGCGTCGATGAATATCCGCGCCGGCCGCGAATGGGATCGTTTCGAGGGATTGCAGCAGCCGGCGGAAGCCATTCAGGCTTTCCTCGACCGCGTGCCGTTCGCGCAGGCGCAAAGCCGCGTTCTGCAGGCGCCGCGCATTGCGGTGCCGGAAGCGCTGCCGCTCACGATCCAGCCGGAAATGTCGACCCAGACCGGCTTCGGCACGCTGCTCAACGAGATCGCGCGGGAGAAATCGCCGCTCGCCGAACGCATCGTCACCGCTTCCCCCGACGTGACTGTGTCGACCAATCTGGGCCCCTGGGTCAACCGCCGGGGGCTATTCGCGCGCGAGGCGCTCGCCGACACCTTCAAGAGCGAACGCATCCCATCGACTTTCAATTGGGAATTCTCGCCCAAGGGCCAGCATATCGAGCTTGGCATCGCCGAGATGAATTTGTTCGCGGTATTGTCCGCGCTCGGCCTGTCGCATGCCATCAACGGCGAGCGGCTATTGCCGATCGGTACGCTGTACGATCCGTTCATCGCGCGCGGCCTCGATGCACTCAATTACGCCTGCTATCAGGACGCGCGCTTCATCCTGGTGGCGACGCCGTCTGGCATCACGCTGTCGCCGGAAGGCGGCGCGCATCAATCGATCGCCGAACCGCTAATCGGCCTCGCGCAAGACGGACTCGCCGCGTTCGAGCCGGCCTACGTCGACGAGCTCGCGGTCATTCTTGCCTTCGCGCTCGATTACATTCAGCGCGACGGTGCGAAAAGCCAGGATGGTGAGCCGTCCGAGCGCAACTGGCTGCGCGACGAGACCGGCGGCTCGATCTATTTGCGGCTGTCGACGCGGCCGATCGAGCAGATCAAGCGCGATATGACCCCGGCCTTGCGCCAGGCCATCGTCGATGGCGCCTATTGGCTGCGCGAGCCGGGGCCGAATTGCCAGGTCGTCGTCGCCTATTCCGGCGCTGTCGCGCCGGAGGCCATCCAGGCGACAGGCCTGATGGCGGAGGACCGCCGCGATGTCGGCCTGCTTGCCGTCACGTCGGCCGACCGGCTCAATGCCGGCTGGACTGCGGCGTGGCGGGCGCGCGAGCGCGGCCTCGTGCATGCGCGCGCGCATATCGAGCGACTGTTCGCCGGCCTGCCGCGGCATTGCGGCATCGTCAGCGTGATCGACGGCCATCCGGCGACGCTCGGCTGGCTCGGCGCGGTTGCCGGCCATCGCGTGCGGCCGCTGGGCGTCGAGCATTTCGGCCAGACCGGCTCGATTGCCGAGCTTTACCGGCACTACGGCATCGACGCCAACGCCATCATCGCCGCGGCGCAGGCCATCGCGCCGGGGCGGCCGATCCGTTATTTGGGGGCGGCGTAAGTTAAGGCCTGCAATTACTTGAACGCGGCGCTTTTTTGTTCGTCATTGCCGGGCTTGACCACCCCAAATGCGGGCATGACGATTTAGTTCTAATATCTCAGCAGGAAAAGCCAAACATGCCGATCATCGACGCGCAGCTGCATGCCTACGAGCGCAATCGCCCGGAGCGGCCGTGGCACGCCGCATTGACGGGGCCGGACGAGGCCACCGGCGACCAGACCGTTGCGGTGCTGGACGGAGCCGGCGTCAACGGCGCGATCCTGGTGTCGGCGTTCACGATGTACCGCTATGACGCGCGCTAAGCGGTCGAGGTGCGCAATCGTTATCCCAATAGGTTCGCGCTGGTGAAACCGGTCGATCCCGCCGATCCGGCGGTTGTCGACGTCATCGCGGAGTGGAAGCGCACGCCGGGCGCGGTTGGCGTGCGCATGCTGCTCGTTCGCAGCGGCCTTGCCACCCACGCCGCCGATCCGGGCCTCAACCGCGTGCTCAAGGAGGCCGCGCGTCTGTCGCTGCCGGTCAACCTGCACATCGCCGGGCGGCTCGACCAAGGGATCGAACTGATCCGCCGCAATCCCGACACCCAGATCGTCGTCGATCATCTCGGGCTGGTGCAACCGCATGTGCCGCCGAAGCCCACGGCGCCGTGGGCCGAACTCCCGAAAGTGCTCACGCTCGCCAAGCTTCCGCACGTCGCGATCAAGATCACCGGCGCCTGCACGCTGTCGCTCGAGCCGTTTCCCTATAACGACATCTGGGATCCGGTCTGCCGCATGATCGACGCGTTCGGCATCGACCGCTGCATGTGGGGCACCGACTGGACGCGCGCGGTGAAATTCCTCACTTACGCGCAGGGCGTCGACGCGTTCCGCGTCACCGACCGCATTTCCGCAAGCGACAAGGCCAAATTGATGGGCGGCAACGTCACGCGCATCTACGGCTGGGCGCCGGGACAAGGGTGAATTTCGCGCGGCCATGACGTGACATCGCGCCGTCTTCCGTGGGCAGCGGCGACCGGTGTAGTTTTATCCGAGAGCCGCCGGCGGGACGTGCCGATGTTCCGTGAACTCAAAGGCGACGATGGTGCCTGCGGCGGGCGAACAATCTGAAAAATAAAACGAATCTGCCGCGGGCGCTGTGCCGTCTGCGGCAAGCGATCAAAGCCTGGGGGGCACGCCGTGATACTTCCGCGTCGCAAATTCCTGCATGTGGCGGCGGTGACCGCCGCGCTGGCGCCACTCACGCGGCTTGCCGCCGCGAATGACGTTTATCCGTCGCGGCCGGTCCACGTCATCGTCGGCTTCACCCCGGGAGCGGCGGCCGACGTCGTCGGCCGCGTGCTGAGCCAAGCCGCACCGCCGATCCTCGGCCAGCAGGTCGTGGTCGAGAACAAGCCGGGCGCCGGGTCAAGCATCGCCGCCGAATATGTGGCCCACTCCGCCAAGGACGGCTACACGGTGTTCCTGGCGACGCTATCCATCATCACCAATCAGATCATCAATCCCAATGCATCGCTCGACCTGATCAGGGATTTCGAGGCCGTCGCGCTCCTCGAAGACGCAGCGATTATCCTGGTCGTCAATCCTGCGAGCAACATCCACAGCATCAACGAGCTCATTGCTCTTTGCAAGGCCAAGCCCGACCAGGCTCTCGATTCCAACGTCATCGGCAGCATGCCGCATTTTGCCAGCGAGCTGTTCGCGCAGCAGGCCGGCATCAAGCTCACGCAAGTGCCGTATCAGGGCAGTCCGCAGGCCGTTCAAGACGTCATCGCCGGGCGCACGCTGATGACCTTCTCGCCGGCCTCGACCGTGGTCGGCCAGATCGCGGCCGGCAAGCTTCGGGCGCTGGCGACGACGACAAAGAAGCGCGCCGGCGCGCTGCCGGATGTGCCGACCATGGCGGAATCCGGATTGCCCGGCGTCGAAACGAGCCTCTGGTTCGGCCTGCTCGCGCCCATCGGCACGCCGCGGCCGGTCGTCGACAAGCTCGCCGCCGCCACCCGTCAGGCAATGCAGACTTCGGCGGCCATGGACGCGTTGCGTCCGCAAGGTGACGATCCGCGCGATGCCGGCCCCGATGAGTTCGCAGCCTTCATGAAGAGCGAAATCGCCCGCTGGACGGAAGTCGCTCATGCTGCGGGAATGAAAGTCTAGGGTGCGGCGTCGCCGCGCAAGCCATCGCGCCGGCACGGCCGATCAGGTATCTAGGGGGGGCCTAGTTATCCGTCATTGCGAGCGAAGCGAAGACGCCTTCGGCTAATTCGCCCGACAAACTAATCTTGCGTTGGCGGATGCGTGGTGAAGCCGGCGAAGGTTAGAAAAAGGCCGATCACGAGCGCGGGCAACAGATAGAGATAATAATGCTCGCCATAATGCATGCCGCCGAAGAGCTGCTTCATTGCCTCGGGCGTGATCAGCAAAAGCACGAGGCCCTTGGCGAGGATCAGCCAGCCGACCACGGTAACGACCACCGGCAGCGCGCCGCCGGACCAGACATTGTGGCCGAGAATCATCGCCAGGCCCGCGGCGAGGCTGATGATGGCGTAGGTCAGCATCACCGGCGGATCGGCAACCGCAGCCCCGACCGTCGCGCTGCCGCGCACCAGCAAGCCAACGACCAGCAAGACGGTGAACAGGCCGATGAACCGCGCGAGATAAACCGTAAGTTGGGACATGCGAACCTCCGCTGATTAGGCCTCAGCATGCCGCGGCTGCCGAGGCCGTGGATGACCGGAGCAAACTTCATCGCCCCGATTGAACGCAGTCAAATCCGCATGCGACATAATCGCAACAGGAGTTCGGCGCATGCGCTGGAAATATTCGGCATCGGCGAGCAGCTTGTTTGCCGCGTGCGCCGTCGGCGCCGCGCTGGCCGAGCCGGCTGGTCCGCCGGCCGATTACAAGATCGACACCCAATATACCGCGACATCGCCGGACGGCGCGACGACAATCGAGCAATACGCCAAGGACGACCCGGACAACGGCTATGCGTGGCAATTCTGGGTGCGACGTCAAGGCGCGCTGCGCCTGCTCGATGCCAAGCCGGCCGACTATCCTGCGGGCTTCCGCTTCACCAACAATTCGCAATGGCTGGTGCGCATGCAAAAGATCGGCGCCGGCTATGCCGACCTCTATGTTTATCGATTAGCAGGCTGCGGAAAAACCGGATTTTGAGGACGATTTTCTCGATGGGTCCGGCAAGAACGGGTGGAGGAACGGGTTGTCGGCGCCGCCTGCGCGGTATTGGTTGGGACTTTGCCTCATATTCTTGCCGGCAGAGGGGGTCATCGCGTTGCGGCCAGAAGCTTGGGAATGCGGATGAGGTTGTAAGCCGCGGCGGTCAGCACGAAGAACCATTCGACCAGCGCCCGTCCGCGATGCCTGGTCTTGCGCAGGCCGCCGACGGTCTTCATCCAGCCGAACGGTTCCTCGATCCGCTTGCGCTTGATGGTGCTGATGCGATAGCCGGGATGGCGGGTGGTGCGGGCATCGATCGCCGAGCGGCGGTTGGTGTCGTTCTGCGAGACATGGGGCGTGCAGCGGCAGTCACGACAACCGGCCACGAACTCAGCAGTGTCATAGTTCTTGTCGCCGCCGATCGTGCTGCCAGGTCTGGCATTGTCTTCGATCATGTCGAGTGCGGTGGCGCGCTCGGCCGTGCCGTTGGCCTCGGTCAAGCGTGCATCGACGATGAGGCCGTTGCGGTTCTCCGTCATCAAATGCCCCATATGGCAGAGCTTGGCCTCCTTGCCGGCACCCTTGCGGAACAGCCGGGCATCGGGGTCGGTGGTCGAGGAATGCGTGTCGTTCTTGCGTTTCTCGCCATGGAAGTCACGCTCGGCATTGTGGCTACCACCGCGCTTTCCGGCCGGCGGATCGCCGTCGCCATCCTTCGGCACAAAACTCTTCATGCTGGCCCAGGCCTCGATCAGCGTGCCGTCGACCGAGAAGTGCTCGCTGGACAAAAGCTTGCGCACTTGCGGCAGCTTCAACACCCCGGCAAAGAACTTGGCCGCGATATCGCCGTCGAGCAGTCGATCGCGGTTCTTGCCGAACACGGTCGGATCCCACACCGGATCGTCCGCCGACAGCCCGACGAACCAGCGGAACAGCAGATTGTAATCGAGTTGCTCCATCAACTGCCGCTCCGAGCGCACCGTATAGAACGCTTGCAGCAGCAGTGCCCGCAACAGCCGCTCCGGCGGAATCGATGGCCGTCCTTCGCGCGCATAAAGTCGGTCGAAGGCTCGCGTCAACCCAGCAAGCGCCGCGTCCACGAGTTCGCGGATCATCCGCAATGGATGATCCGCCGGTATCCGTCTCTCCACCGGGATGTAGCTGAAAAAACCCTCCGATCGATCATCTTCGCCGCGCATCGCAATCCCCATTCCAAAGGAATCAAGCCGATGCACAGAATCACATTCCAACCACCTCGCAAAACGACTTTTTCAGCAGCCTGTTAGGTCCGTCGGGCTCTGCGGCCGCGACCAAAACACCGCTCAGCGATCTGGCGTGGAACTACTTCTACAGTCGTCCGGAGTCGCGAAAGATGACGAAACCGGATTTGCATATCTCGGCCGACCTGTTGAAGGGCGTCGACGACAATTACCGCTGGCTGGGCGAGACCTGGCCCGACAGTCGCTACGTCGTGATTACTTTGTCGGGCGATCTGGATTCCAATGCGCAGCACGGTCAGATCCGGGAGGTTCACGGCTGGCGCTGCCGCTACGATCTGCAGACCGGGAAGTTCGACGTGCCTTCGGATTTCGCCGCGAACAACAAAAAGGCGCTGGTGCCGCTGGAGTGAAGTCTGTGATCTGAGGCCGAAGCGGGGCTGCGCGACTTCGCGCGAGCCCATTGATCCCAACTAGCAAAAAAAGACCGGCGCAAAAAAACCCGGCGCGAAAAAAAGACCCCGGCACCGAAAGGAAAAATGCCGGGGCTAAAGGTCAGCCAACTCGGCAGGGAGGAAAACGCGGCCAGTCGGGGACCCAGGTCGCAACTTATCTGATTCGTTTGCTGCAAAGCAGCATGGAATCGGCACACTAAATTCGCCGGTCGTTTTAACCAACGCTTGGAGTTTACGCTGCGGTCGTAAACAAACGTGGTATAGTTTGTTTGTTAGCGGCGGTTGGTGAGAATGCGTGAGGCCCATTCTCGACTGCTAATATCCCTTCCGGACAACCCACGAGCGCTCGCGACCGCCGCGGGCGCTCGACCATTGAACGATTTTTTCTTTTGTGGTTCGCTTTGGGCGATGCTGCATCGCCAATATGAGAAGAGAACGGCTAACGGAGCGGCCGATGACAAGTTCGCGGTAGCACTTCAACAAGTTGTGCCGCCGCAACGATCATCTATCCACAGACCAAAAGAATCGTTCCCGCAGCCGCATTGCATCGTGGCATACTGATGCCGGCAAGCGTTCGAGCTTGACGGGATCGGCGCCATGAGTGAGAGCGCAGCAGATACCACGGCGGCCGAAAAAGCCTGCCGCGATATCGACCGCTACATCGACGAAACCTTCCAGCCTGCCTCGCGCGACGAGCCGATCAGCCCGAGCCAGCGCCTGCGGGCATTGGGTCGGCAGCACGCGGGCTCGTTCCGACCGCCGCTGACCTTGGGACTGATGGAAACGCCGCTGCTTCCCGATAAGCGTTGATCCAGTCTGGGAGCGAGCTGAGTAGGGAGGGCGCCGCGGCGCGAGCACAGCCGCGTGGGCAAAATCGCTCACGCGCGGTGCCCGCGCGGCTTACAGCGCACAACGATTTCGCCCACCCTTGTTATAGCGGGATCGATTATTGTCGGCGCGTTCCGAAAGGAATGTTCTGCCACGGACGGCCATCCGCGGCAGACCGGCTGCTGCAGCGACGTTCCCGAGGCCTGCCGAAAGAGGCTCTGGCGGATCAAGAAGACGGTACCCAAGACGCTGCGGCGGGAATGGGTCCGCATCGACCGTCTGTCGAGCCTGCCATATCGGCCGCGGGCGGACCGCGGGACGGGCATCGAGCGAAACGGGTAAAATGCCGGAAAAGCCGGCCCGCCGCCGTTGCGTGGCAGGGGCGTTTTGTGCAATCTCCGCGGCGAATTTGCACCTCACACCTGTCCATTGTATGCGAGGCGCCCTTCCTTCCGGGCCAGCTTGACGCTCGGCCCTCTAAATAGACCGGGGATTTTCTATGCAAACGTTGTGGCTCATTGTTCTGTGCGGCGTTTTGGCGATCGCCTACGCCATCTGGGCCACGCGCTCGGTCATGGCGGCGGATTCCGGCTCGGAGCGCATGCAGGAGATCGCCGCAGCGATCCGCGAGGGCGCGCAGGCCTATCTCAAGCGGCAATACTCGACCATCGCCGCCGTCGGCATCGTGGTTTTCCTCGTGCTCGGTTATTTCCTCGGCTGGCTGGTCGCCGTCGGCTTTGCGGTCGGGGCGATTCTCTCCGGCTCAGCCGGATTCATCGGCATGAACGTTTCGGTGCGCGCTAACGTGCGCACCGCGCAAGCCGCGATCTCCTCGCTCGCCGCCGGGCTTGAAATCGCCTTCCGCGCCGGCGCCATCACCGGCCTTCTGGTGGCGGGCTTGGCGCTGCTCGGCGTCACGCTTTATTTCGGCTTCCTCATCGGCACGCTGCATATGGCGCCAAACGATCGCGAGGTGATCGATGCGCTGGTCGCGCTCGGCTTCGGCGCCTCGCTGATCTCGATCTTCGCGCGTCTTGGCGGCGGCATTTTCACCAAGGGTGCCAACGTCGGCGGCGATCTCGTCGGCAAGGTCGAGGCCGGCATTCCCGAGGACGATCCGCGCAATCCCGCGACCATTGCCGACAATGTCGGCGACAATGTCGGCGACTGCGCCGGCATGGCGGCCGATTTGTTCGAGACTTATGCGGTGACCACGGTCGCCACCATGGTTCTCGCCGCGATCTTTTACAGGAGCGCGGGCGCCGACATGCTGCTGAAGATGATGACGCTGCCGCTGTCGATCGGCGGCGTCTGCATCATCGCCTCGATCGTCGGTACGTTCTTCGTCAAGCTTGGCGCCAGTCAGTCGATCATGGGCGCGCTTTACAAAGGCATGCTGGCGACGGCTTTGTTTTCGCTCATCGGCATCGCCGGCGTGATCTATGAGCTGATCGGCTTCGGTCCGCTGCCGGGCGTCAATTACTCCGGCGAGACGCTGTATCTCTGCGGCATCGTCGGCCTTGCGGTCACCGGCCTGATCATCTGGATCACCGAATATTTTACCGGGACCGATTATCGTCCGGTGCGGTCGATTGCACAGGCCTCGGTCACCGGCCACGGCACCAACGTCATTCAGGGCTTGGCCGTGTCGATGGAAGCGACCGCGCTGCCGGCGCTTGTCATCATCGCCGGCATCCTGATCAGCTACAAACTTGCCGGCCTGTTCGGCATCGCCATCGCGGTGACCACCATGCTGGCGCTGGCCGGCATCGTGGTTGCACTCGACGCCTTCGGTCCGGTCACCGACAATGCCGGCGGCATTGCCGAAATGGCGGGCTTACCGAAAGAGGTGCGCAAATCGACCGACGCGCTCGACGCCGTCGGCAACACCACCAAGGCGGTGACCAAGGGCTACGCCATCGGCTCGGCCGGGCTCGGCGCCTTGGTGCTGTTCGCCGCCTACAACGAAGACCTGAAATTCTTCGTCGCCAATGCGAGCCAGCACCCTTACTTCCAAGGCGTTGCGCCTGACTTCTCGCTCAACAATCCTTATGTCGTGGCCGGCCTCTTGTTCGGCGGCCTGTTGCCCTATCTGTTCGGCGCCATGGGCATGACCGCGGTCGGCCGCGCCGCCGCCTCGATCGTCGAAGAGGTGCGACGCCAGTTCCGCGAGCGGCCCGGCATCATGCAGGGCAGGGACAAGCCGGACTATGGCCGTGCCGTCGATATGCTGACGAAAGCGGCGATCAAGGAAATGATCGTGCCGTCGCTCCTGCCGGTGCTGTCGCCGATTGTCGTCTATTTCGTCATCTACTTCGTTGCCGGCGGCGGCGCGCAGGGCAAGTCGTCGGCGTTCTCGGCGCTCGGCGCGATGCTGCTGGGCGTCATCGTGACCGGGCTCTTCGTCGCCATCTCGATGACGTCGGGCGGCGGCGCCTGGGACAATGCCAAGAAATACATCGAGGACGGCCATTACGGCGGTAAAGGCTCGGACGCGCATAAGGCGGCGGTGACCGGCGATACCGTGGGCGATCCGTACAAGGACACGGCGGGCCCCGCCGTCAATCCGATGATCAAGATAACCAATATCGTGGCGCTGCTCCTTCTTGCGGTGCTGGCGCGCTGAAACGATTGCGCTCTAGGAGCCCTTGCCTTGAAGGTTGTTGATGATCGTGGTGACGACGCTGATGTCGTTACCTCCGGTCGGGGTGGTTTGGCTGACAAAATCGAAGACGCGGCCGTCCTTGAGGCCGTATTCCGCCACCCGCCGGACTCTCCTATTTTGGTTGAAATAGACGGCAATCACCCGTTGATCGCTCACATTGGTTCGCATGAACGCGATCGGACGATCGGCCTTTTGCGAGATGTAGTAGAAGGCTTCGCCACTGACCGTGGCGACCGTGGACGGCGTGCCAAGCACGAGCAGCACTTGCTCCTGCGAGGCGCCCAGCGGAATCTGCTCAAGCGCGCCTTCCGGCAGCACGTAACCTCGCTGGAATGTTTCACCGGTGCAACCGGCAAGCGCGAGCGCAAGCAGAACGGCATAAGCCGCGGCGACCGGCCGGCTTCGGCTACTCACAAAAGTGCCCCACATCCTCGTCCCTAACTTGCGCCCAGGCGCCGCGTGCCGTACCCCCAAAGCTCAAGATTGGCAATCGGCCGCTCTCGAGGCGGTCGCGGTGACGTCAGTTAACCTTATGATCTTGAGGCGTTTTCGACCCAACTCCCGCGATCGCAACATCGACGACCTCTATGGCGCGATCGTGGCGCAGGCGCGCTCCCCGGCCTTTTACAGCGATTATGGTGTGCCGGATACCGTGCAGGGACGCTTTGACCTGATCGTGCTTCATCTGGTGCTGCTGATCGATCGCATCGGTCAGGGCGATGGCCGCGGGCGCAGCATCGGGCAACGGCTTTTCGACGTGTTTTGCCGCGACCTCGATGGCAACCTTCGCGAGATGGGCGTTGGCGACCTCGCGGTGCCGAAGCGGATGCGCGCCTTCGGCGAGGCGTTTTATGGCCGGCAGGCGGCCTATCTTGCCGCTTTTGCCGCGGCCGATGCGCAAGAGCTTGAGAAGGCTCTGCAACGCAATATCTTCCAGGATACGGACGCGGGCCAGGGGGCGTTGCGGCTTGCCAAATATGTGCGCTCGGCGCGGCGCCAAATCGAAGGCCAGGACGATCGCGCATTAGTGCGTGGCGAGATCGGCTTTCCCCAGCCCGGTTCGGTTGCTGAGACTATTGCCCGTGCCTGAACACAAATCCGATCGATCCGGCGCTGCGCCTTGGCGGGTTCCCGTCGTGGTGGAGGACGTTGCCGAGGCGGGTCAGCATTTCGATCTTGTCGCCGACGCCGGCATACGCTCGGCGGTGGCGCGGATCGCAGGATTACGCGACTTGCCGCGGCTCGAAGCGAGCTTTGACTTAACCCGGCGAGGCTCGGGCGGTCTGCACGTCGCCGGGCGCGTATCGGCGACGGTCGGGCAAAACTGCGTGGTCACGCTCGAACCGCTTGCCAATGAAGTCGAGGAGGCTGTCGATCTTCTTTTCATTCCGCAGCACGCTGCGACAAGTCAGGATGGGGAGACCGAACCAGCGCCGCACCAGGTGAAATGGAACGATCCGGAACCGTTGATCGACGGCGCCGTCGATTTGGGCGCGCTCGCCACCGAGTTCCTGATCCTCGGGCTTGATCCCTATCCCCGAAAGCCGGGTGTGGTTTTCGAGCCGCCGCAGGATCGCAAACCGGATGGAGGCCCGTTTGCCGCCCTTGCCAAGCTGGCCAAGAATTAGGAGCGGTGCTTCAAATCGGGCCGTCGAACCGCTATTGTCGCCCCGGTGTCGCTTTCCCAGCCTCCGGACCTAGGTCATTGAATGTCGGACAAGGTCCGCATTGCTCTCGATGCGATGGGGGGAGACCACGGTCCCGCTGTGGTCGTCGCCGGGGCGGATTTGGCATTGCAACGCCATCCGGCATGCGAGTTCCTGTTGTTCGGCAATGCCGCTCTCATCGAGCCGCTCCTCGGCGCCAGAGCAAAGCTCAGTGCCGTTTCGCGTCTCGTTCACACCGAGGTTGCGGTGCGTATGGAGGACAAGCCGAGCCAGGCGCTCCGCTATGGCCGCTGGAAATCGTCCATGTGGCTGGCAATCGACGCGGTTAAGAAGGCCGAGGCCGACTTGGCAGTGTCCGCCGGCAATACCGGCGCGCTGATGGCGATGTCGAAATTCAATCTTAAGACGCTGCCCGGCATCGAACGGCCGGCCATCGCGGCGCTATGGCCGACCTTGCGCGGGGAGTTGATCGTGCTCGATGTCGGCGCTTCGATTGGCGCGGATGCCGAGCATCTCGTTGACCTCGCGGTCATGGGCGCCGCCACCGCGCGAATCCTGTTCGGTCTGTCGCGTCCGACCGTCGGGCTCCTCAACATCGGCGTCGAAGAGGCCAAGGGCCTCGAACCGGTCCGCGAGGCGGGCCGCATCCTGCGTGAGGAGAGCTTGCCAGACCTCGACTATCTCGGTTTCGTCGAAGGTGACGATATCGGCCTCGGCAAGGTCGACGTCGTGGTCACCGAAGGATTCGCCGGCAATATCGCGCTCAAGACCGCGGAGGGCACTGCCCGCCAGGTCGGCGAATATCTTAAGGGAGCCATGAACAGCTCGCTGCGCGCGCGCATCGGTTACCTGTTGGCGCGGCCGGCATTCCACCAGCTGCGCCAGCGCATGGATCCGCGCCGGGCCAACGGCGGGGTCTTTCTCGGCCTTAACGGCATTGTCATCAAAAGCCACGGCGGGGCCGATGCCGAGGGCTTTGCGGCGGCAATCGAACTCGGCCACGGCGTGGTGCGCGACGAGTTGTTGGCAAAGATCAGGGCGGCGCTACTGCCGCGCCAGGCACATCGGAACCAAATCCTCGATGCCAAAGCTCGCGATAGCAAGGTTCTTGGCGGAGCCGCCTCGTGACAGTGCAGCGTTCGATCATGCTCGGCTGCGGCAGCTATCTGCCCAGCCATATTCTCACCAACGAAGATCTGGCCCGCAAAGTCGACACATCCGACGACTGGATCGTTCAGCGCACCGGCATTCACGAACGCCGCATCGCCGCGCCGGGTGAACTGACCTCGCAGATGGCCGTGCGCGCGGCGCAGGCCGCGCTGGCGCATGCGCGGATCGACGCGCAGTCCATCGATCTCATCGTGCTGGCGACTTCGACGCCGGACAATACGTTTCCGGCAAGCGCCGTTTCGGTCCAGGCCGAACTCGGCATCACCCATGGCGCCGCATTCGATCTGCAAGCGGTCTGTTCCGGCTTCGTTTACGGCTTGGCGACCGCCGACGCGCTGCTGCATTCCGGCGGGTTCAAGCGCGCGCTGGTGATCGGCTCGGAGACGTTTTCGCGCATCCTTGACTGGACCGATCGCGGCACCTGCGTGCTGTTCGGCGACGGTGCCGGCGCCGTCGTGCTCGACGCGCAGCCGCAGCCGGGCGAGCGGGAGGATCGCGGAATACTTACGGTCCGGCTGCGCTCCGACGGCCGCTATAAGTCGAAACTGTATGTGGACGGCGGGCCGTCATCGACCGGCACGGTCGGCCATTTGCGCATGGAAGGCCGGGAAGTCTTCCGCCATGCCGTGGCGATGATCACGGATGTCGTCGAGGATGCCTTCAAGACGACGGGTTACACCGCAGCCGACGTTGATTGGTTCATCCCACACCAAGCCAACAAGCGCATCATCGACGGTTCGGCCCACAAGCTCGGCATCGCGCCGGGAAAAATCGTCACCACGGTCGATCGCCATGGCAACACCTCGGCAGCCTCTATCCCACTGGCGCTCGCCGACGCGGTCGCCGACCGGCGCATAAAACGCGGCGACCTCCTGCTGTTCGAAGCCATGGGCGGCGGCTTCACCTGGGGCGCGGCTCTGGTCCGCTGGTAGTCCCCGAAAAGGACTGCAAAGCCCGGTTGACTTGTCTAGCGGGAAGCTAATATCGTAGATAATTCAGCACGATATGTGATCGACGATTGATCGATCGCCGTGCTCGGGGCTGGCAATGGCGGGAAAGACGATCACACGTGCGGATTTGTGTGAGGCGGTCTATCAGAAAGTCGGACTGTCGCGCACCGAATCCGCGACTCTGGTAGAATTGGTGCTCAAGGAAATCACCGACTGCCTTGAACGCGGCGAAACGGTGAAACTGTCCTCATTCGGCTCATTTGTCGTGCGCAAGAAAGGCCAGCGCATCGGCCGCAATCCGAAAACCGGTAAGGAGGTTCCGATCTCGCCGCGCCGGGTCATGGTGTTCAAGCCTTCCGCTATCCTCAAGCAGCGCATCAATTCGGGGAACGGCGGCGAAGCGCCCTCAAGCTGACCGGCGGTCGCCGGTCAACTGCAACTCGCGTACACGTCCACTGCGGGGACTCCATTGGAAAAGGCGCCGGACGCGTTCCGCACTATCAGCGAGGTCGCTGACGAAATCGATGTGCCGCAGCATGTGCTGCGTTTCTGGGAGAGCCGATTCCCGCAAATCCACCCGATGAAGCGCGGCGGGGGCCGGCGCTATTACCGGCCCGACGACGTTGATCTGCTACGTGGCATCCGTCACTTGCTCTACGGCGAAGGTTATACGATACGTGGCGTGCAACGAATTTTGCGCGAGCAGGGCGCGGCTTTCGTGCAGGACGTTCGGCACGCCGACGCCGAGGCAGCGGCGCCGCATTCGGAGGAAGATCGGATCGGGCAAGAGTTCGGAAAAGAATCAAACGAACAAAAGCTGGAGCCGAACCTGTTCGGTCTTTCCAATCAACGGCGCGAACCGAGCGTGCAATCAGCATCCCCGGTTGAACCGCCGGCACGACGCCTCGCGGAAATGGAGAATTGGCGCAAGTTGCAAGCCGCGCTTGACGAACTGGCCGCCTGCCGCCGCATCATCGACGCAGCGCTGCAAGAGGCTGGGTAACGGTGTCAAACGGAGTTTTGCCGTCGAGGGTGCGAGCGTTTTCATCTGCTCGCGCGCAAGGCGGAACAGATCAAGCTCGCCGCGACAGAGACTGGCGCTATCGGCTGTTCTGCCGCCGATGTCTCGCGATCCGCCAAGGATTTTGCGCAGGCTTTGCCGAGTCCTTTACTGGAGTCCGCAACGAGGGCTCTGCAATTTCTTAAACCAAGGTCCATTGAGGAGCCGCACGGGGTGGTCAACTTGCCCGCGATGTCTGTTAGCTAGACTATACCACCAGCGCAAACGCCGTTGATCCCCACGCAGTCGAACCAACGCCGAGACCGTCCGGCGCCACCAGACACCGGGCTGAGGATTGACAACGCGGCCAGAGTAGAGAAGGTTTTCGGTGCAGCTTCGAGGGAGGAACGTCATGAATAAAATAAACACCGCCGCGGACCTGAGGGAACAAGACATCCTCACTATTGAGGTTACCGATCAGGCGCTAGAGGCCGCCGCATCTACCGGCACAGACAATTTGAAATCGTTCACGGTTACGATGTGTACTGGACAGGTCGATTGCCCCTTCGCTAACTGACGATCTTTCAGGCGTCACTCGCTTGGTTGATGGCTGCGGCTTGCGGAGCAAGTCCGGCAGCTTGCCAAAGTTCGCTCTCATGCGAGATGCCTGGCATCGGCGGGGGAAAGCAGTTCATCATTTTTGCTTCCGAAACGGCATTTTATCGGAAGTAACTTACGCATCAATGATGGGTCGAGGGGCTGTATCATTTAGAAAGCTGGTCGGAGCGGCGAGATTTGAACTCGCGACCCCCAGTCCCCCAGACTGGTGCGCTAACCGGGCTGCGCTACGCTCCGAAAACGGCGACAACTATAGTGGGCGGTAACCGCGCCGGCAACATCCGGTCGCCATTTGCGAGTTCGCAGCATAAAGTGGCGAAAGTTCCTTCCAGCCGTCTAATTCAATCGGATAAACCTTGAAGCGGCTTTTCAGCGCGACCAAAAACTCGCTGCGCGGGCTACGCGACGGCTTCAAAACCGAGCCGGCGCTGCGCGAGGAAGCGATCCTCCTCGTGGTGGCGTTGCCGCTCGGTTTCGCCGTCGCGCCGAGCGTCGCTTGGTATCTCGCCATGATCGGCGTACTGCTGGTCCTGCTTGCCGTGGAATTTTTGAATACAGCGATCGAAAAACTCGCCGATCACGTCACGCGCGAGCAGCACACCGATATTCGCCGCATCAAGGATTTCGGCTCGGCGGCCGTGTTCTGCGCGCTCTGTCTTACCGGACTGGTGTGGCTTTGCGCGCTCGCCGTGCGCTGCGGATTGCTTTGAATAGTCGGTTCATCGGCGCGCTTCACCAGGCTCAGCCGCCGCCGCACGGATCGGTCCGTAGAGTACTGCCATCGTCAGAGCCAGCGCTCCCGCCGCGTAAACCGCGGCATAGGCGGCGAGAAATCCGACAAGGTCGAAGCCGGCCGCGTATGTGAAGACGGTTACAACAAGCATGGCGACTGCGACGCCGGCGCCGTTATAAGCGAGGCTGCGGAAGAAACCGGTGTACTGCAACAGCGATTCCGACACCATTTGCAGGACGCTCGCCAAGAGAAGCACGACAAGAATTGGCACGATGGCGTGGGGGACCGTTGCGGCCGATCGCAGCAAGAAGGTGAAAAGCGGTCCGCCCGCTAAAACCAGCAGCGCGCATGCGATTGCCGCGGCGACGACGCACAGCCCGGCTGCGAGCAATGTCGTCCGGATCAGGCGGCCTGCATCGCGCGCTGCAAGCGCGCTGGTCTGGCCGGGCACCGCGGTATCGCAAATCGCCGCGAAGATGACGCAGGCGCCGCGGAAGATGCGGAACGTCACTTCCAGAACGATCGGTGCCGCGCCGAGACCGAAAATCATGGGGACGACATAGTAGGGAAACAGAACGACGAATGCGCCGCTCAAGGCGCTCGTGCTGCTGCGTGCCGTCGAATGGCGGTTTGACCGGAGGAATGAAACAAGCCGATGCGGCGAGCCGCTGAGCTGCGGCGACAATGCGCCGCGGCCGATAAGCTTGCTTGCCGCGCCGGTAAACAGGATTCCCCAGAGCGCATTGGAACCGATCAAGAACGCGACAAGAGGCAGCCCGGCCAGCACCGCAAGCATCGTCGCGATGTTCACGGCGCGGCGAACCAAATCGAGGCTTTCGTAGAAGACGAAAAGATCGACTGCGATACTGAGACTGCGCAATGACGTCCAAGCGAGATTGAGTGTGATGTAGAGCAGGAACAGCGCCAGCTCGAGCGCTCCGGAAAACGTCGAGGACGGATGCGCCAGCGCCGCGACGAAGCAGACGAGCGCCGCAGCAACCGCAATCAACCCGTAAAGCAGCACAATCGCGGTCGCCTCGCGGGCAGCTTGCTCGTTACGGCGGCCGGCAAGGTGATGGCGGCGCAGGTTTACAAACAGGATATTCGGCAGCCCAAGTTCGGCAAGCCACAGCGTGTAGCCAATCGCTCCGACCACGATAAAGATTGAAAATCGCTCGGGCGCGAGGACGCGCGCAAAGACGAACGTCTGGACGAAACCCATTGCGGCCGCGCCACCCGCGGTGGCGGCGCGCAGCAGCAGGTAAGGCAACGAAATAAGCCGCTCGCGCCGCCTTCGGATCGGCGCCGAGCCGCCCTGCGTCAAAACTGCAGGTTTGCGCGGTGAAATATCGCTCGCAGTCATCGCGACCCTATCGCGGCGCGATCGCGGGCGCTCCGGGCGCCACATGAGCAAGCCGGATCGGCCCGCGGATCATCAATCCCACGGTCGCGATCGCGCCGCAGCCATACACTGCTGCGTAAGCGTTTAAGAATTGGATGATGTCGGAGTGTGTCCAAACCACGAATGCGGCGACGATGGTCTGGCCCGCGCACACAGCGAATGAAATACGCGCAACATCCTTGAAGAAGCCGGTATGCACCAGCACGCTATGCGACACCATCTGCGCGAGATTCCCGAACAGCAGCATGATGAGAATGGGCGTGGTCGCGGGCGGCATCACGGCCGCCGGCCCGAGAAGAATGGCGAACACTTTGCTGCCGGCAAAAATCAACAAACCGCACACCGCTGCCGCCGGGATGCCGCATAACGCCGCCGCGAGCCAGGTTGCGCGCACCATCGTCGGCCCGTCACGATTGGCCAGAGCGCTGGTCTGCCGCGGCACCAGGCTATCGCAGGCGGCGCTGTAGAACTGGTTGGCGCTTCGATACACCTTGAAGGTTGTGTCGAGAATGATGGTCGGCGGGCCAAGGCCATAGGCCCATGGCACCAGGAAATACGGAAAGTTGTAGATATATGTCTCGCTCAGCGCATAAACCGCGCTGCTCATGAGCTGGCGGCGATTGACGCGCAGAAATGCGATGAAACAGATGAAGTTGCGCCGGAAATTGCCGACCAGGACGCGGCGACGCTGCAGTTTCACAATTGCGGCAACGATGGCCGCAATCCAGCCGACGTTGATAAACAGCACGAACACGAGAACCGGCAACCCGAACAGCAGCGCGGTCAGCGCAGCTATATTCAAGCCGCGGCGCAGCGCTTCCAACATCTCAAATCCAAGATATTCATCGATTGCGATGCTGAAGTAGCGCAACGCGAGCCACGGCAGATTGATCGCATTAAACGCGAAGAACAGCGTCAATTCGATGCTTTCGGCAAGCGAATATGCAAAACGGGTCACGAGCGTGAGGAAGCACACGAGCGTGGCAAGCGCCGCGACGGCAAAATATAGGACGACCATCGTGCTCGCTTGGCCGGCGATTGAGCCAAAGGGCTTATCTCGCAGGAATCGGCTTCGCAGATTGACAAATAGTACTTTCACCATTCCGGCATCCGCCAAAAACAGCGTGTAGCCGAGCGCGGCGAAAAAGATGAAAAGCGAAAATCGCTCCGGACCCAGGACGCGGGCAAACACGAACGTTTGCAGAAGGCCCGCGCCCAATGTGCCGGCGGCCGTCGAGGCGCGTAGCACCATGTAACGCAAAGAGATGAGGCGCTTGCCGGTCATTGCCGCGATTGCTGCAGGTCACAGGAACAAGGCGCCGAGGGAGGACGCCGGCCCATGTCACGCCGCCTTTCCAGTTTCGAGAAGATTGGCGACGGTGCGCGCGAAAGATTCGGGCGAGAGCTGACGCGCGATATCGGCGCGGGCGTTATCGCCGAGGCGCCGGCGCAGTTCCGGATCGGCGGCAAGACGGCGCAGCCAATCGGCAGCATGTTCGACATTCGCCTCGGCCCAGAGCTGTCCATCGGCAATGAACGCGCCGTCATAGGGATCCTGCACCGGCACAAGATCGTAGGACACCGGCGCCGAATTGCGCGCGTTCATGAAATCCATGTTGCCGGACCAACCCGTCGCCACCACCGACTTGCCGCGCTGCATCGCTTCGGCCGGCACCAGACCGAATCCTTCCGAACGATGGAGCGACAACACGATGTCGGAAGCATCGATCAAGCCAGCCATCTCCGCCGGCCGCAGCATGATGTTAATGAGACGGATGTTCGGCGCACCGGCAATCGCCTGTTCCAGTTCACGCCGCGCGATCGGTGAAGCGCCGTGGTCGATCAGCTTGATCGCCAGTAGCCGGTCGGGCGCATCGCCGAAGGCGCGGCGGAAGGCGGCGATGGCGGCAAGCGGATTCTTGCGCGTGAAGGCCGAGCCCATATGAAACACCGTGAGCACGATCAGAGCATCCGCCGGCAGGCCAAGCCGCGTGCGCATGTTGGGCGTTGCATGCACCGGCAGTAGCGGATGCGGCACCACATGCACCGGCAGCTCTGTCGCTGCGGCGACCGCTTCGCGGGTAAGCTCGCTCGGCACCCAGACTTCATGCAGATAGCGAAGGCTCGGTAGCCAGGAGTTCTGGAATCCGCGGAAATTCCCACGCCCAATAGCCGATGACGCGGCGGCCGCGGACGCGCGCCCGGCCGATCGCCCACAAAGCGTGCGGCAGGAAAGGAGCGTTGTGGTGAACGACCAGGGTGCCGCCGGAACCGGCAACGACGGGACGCCGTTGCGGCGCTTCGAGCTCGGCTTGGCCAAACGCGCCGCTGATATCGAAAGCGGCGGGTGCCATGCCCGCTGCTTCCAGCGCATCGTAAGCGAGACGGGCGCCTTCGCCGATGCCGCTCATGGTCGAGAACAAGCCCGCGATCGCGATCGGAAATCCACCGCGCGGCGCGCGGTCGGGCAACGGAGCGACGACCCTGCTCACGCCAGCCAAAATGCGAGTCCGCGTATGCTGCGGCAATCGCTGCCAGAGCCGGCGCAAGGGATGACGACGTGGCGGTGCGCGCCCGGTGTCCTCACGCACGGGAAGAGCTGGCGCGGCAACGCCAGGCCCGGGCCGGGGAATTGGCTGTAGGGGCGCGTGCATCGCTCGATCCCGCTGGCAAACAAGGAGAAATAAGGGGAAACTGTAGCGGTGCGGTGCTAACGAAATGGTAAATTGTGCCAGATCGCGCCACGGCCCCAAGCTGGCCGCGCCGGATTCTGAGAACAGGGGCTTAAAGTCCGGCCTGGATGACTTCGCGCAGCGGTCTGCGGCGCGGCAAGTCCCACTGGTCAATCAGGCGCAAATATTGCTCCGCCATGACTTCGAAGCCGTAAGCCGGCGATAGCTGCGCCAACTCATTGCCGATCTGCTTGCGAAGCTTGGAATCCGTCAACAGATTGCGAATGGCCGCGAGCCATGCCGATTGATCGGCAGCGGGCAGCAAGAGCTTTGCAGTCAAGAGCGGCGAAGCGGCGAACATCTCTCGGAACGAGGGAATGTCCGTGCAAAGCGCCGGCACTCCGGCGTGGATTGCCTCGATAGCGGCGAGGCTCAATCCTTCGTAGCGCGACGGAAATAGCGTCAAATCGACAGCGGAATAGAACAGACCGATACGCTCGTGGGCGATCGAAGGAATGATGCGGATGCGGTCCGCGAAGTTCCGGCTGTCGTGATTTGCGACCTAATATCCGCCTCATCGGGGCCGATTCCGACCAGGACCAAAAATGCGTCAGGCAGCTGTTGTAGCAGATCGAGGCTGAAACTCTGGTTTTTCTGATAGCTCAAGCGCCCGATCTGGCCGAGCATAGGTCCGTGCGCCGGCAAGCCTAGTGCGGCGCGCGCTTCGTCACGCGAATACTTTCGCGGGACGTCATGACCGTTGACGACGACCGCAAGGCCCTTGCGGTTGTGCGTCTCAGCGACACTCTTGGCGCAGGCGATCATCTGCGTGTAAAAGCCGAGCCGGCTGACAATCTCATCAATAGTGGCAAAGGTGGGATTCACCCATTCACGGGGGCCGTGGTAGGTCGGTATGCGGTGACGAACGCCGGCGATGCAGCCGGCCACTCCGACCAATATGTTCGAAACCGGCTGCAAGCCGAACAGAGCATTCGGCCTGTGTTGTCGCAACGCGATCACCAGTCGGAAGAACAATCTGAGAAAGACGAACGGCGAGCGGGAACGCATTCCCGGCTCAAAGAGCCGCGCGCCCTCCGGCAAATCGCCGTCCGACCCAAACAGATACCATTCTTCGACATGGTGACCCTGAGCGCGCATCGCCTTGGCGAGGTTGCTCGCGAGGATCGAAGTGCCTCCGTTGTCGTGTGCCGAGCCGAGAAAAACGATCGACCGCGGCCGGTTCGATGACTGTGTCACGTGGTTTTTCCAAGATTTTCTGAAATGGTTGCACGCCGCTCTTAACAAATTGTTTTGAGTTAGGAATGTCTTGGCGGCTCGCTCGGCCGTTATTTGGCGATCGCGTTTACGTCGGCGTCGCCTCCCAGGCTTGCCGCCGGCGCCAATTGATATTGGCCACCGAAAGTCCCCAGACCAGCCCCACCAGGAGAAAAAAATGACGCCAATGGTCGGTGTCGATGACGCTGCCTTCGCCAATTTCGCCGATATACGCGGCATAGGCGGCAATGAGATAAATTTGCCATGGCGTCGGCCAAAGCACGTAACGAAGACCGATCAGGAGCGTCAGCACGACAAGCGTAAAATAGACGGCGCCGCCAAGCCAACCGTAGACCAGGAATCCTTGCATATAGACGTTGTGCTGCTGCAAGCCGAACGCTTTGAAGAACGCGAACGGACCGACCCCGTCCGGATTTTCCAGAATCACGGTCAGGGCGAGTTCTCTGCTGCGAGAATCGCCCACCGGGTCCTACGTCGTAGGGCTGAATCGCCTTTGCCCGTTCGACGAACAGGTCGTAAATCGGGCCGATTGAGGTCAACGCGATCAAGAGCAGCCCAATGGCCAATGTGCCGAGCAAGGCGAGCGCAACGATGCGGGCGCGCGCTTGCGGGCTTGGTGCGGCGGCATACGCGAGCACGAGGGCGACAAGCGCCGATACGGCAAAGTGGGCCCATGCGCCGCGTGAGAAACTCAAGAACAGTCCGCCCAACAAGGCGCCCGTTACCGTAACACCGGTCAATGTGATGCCGCGCGTCAGAAATCCAAGCATCAGCATCAGCAGTGGAAACACCAGGAATGGTCCGTAGACGTTCGGATCCTTGAACGTCGCGCTGACGCGGGCCCCAACCGATATGTTTTCCGGGCCAACGTCCAAAAAAATGTCGGAACCCGGCAATAGATGAAAAAACCCGATATAGCCCGCCGCCGTCGCGATCAGCGCGGCGAGGAGATAAGCGCTGCGCAGGATCGAAAGCCGCACCAGATTTCCTTCGCTGAAGAGGCACGCAAACATGATGCCTGCCGCTCCCAGGTAAACCGACGTTCCGAAATATTGGATGGCTTTTTGGTCGTCGCCGACCTGGATCAGCGAGAGTCCGCCGCCGACCAGCCACAGTATCGTCAGCAGCAGAAGGGGAACGAGTTTGCGGTCGAAAGGGACGCGTGCGGCAATGCAAGCGACCAGTAAGACGAACATTAACGCGTCGTGTGGCGACGGCTCGATGAACGCGATTGAACTCAGCGAGATCGTGACGAAAAGCACAAAGTTCAAAATCTGCTCGGCCAGCGCCGTGGCGTTGCCGGAATGCGGCGCAATAGCAAGCGCCGGCGCTGAGGGGGCGCTGGTCAATACGCGCTCTCCCCGCGCATCAGCGCGAACGGCGTGCGCAGCACGATGTAAAGGTCGAATAAAATCGACCAGTTCTCGATGTAATAAAGATCGTGCTCGACGCGGCGCAGGATCTTCTCGCGGCTGTTGGTTTCGCCGCGCCAGCCGTTGATCTGCGCCCAGCCGGTGATGCCCGGCTTCACCCGGTGCCGCGCGAAATATCCGTCGACGGCTTCGTCGTAAAGGTGCTCTGCGGCCTTGGCGGCAATGGCATGCGGCCGCGGTCCGACCAACGACAGGTTTCCGGTGAACACGACATTGAACAATTGCGGCAATTCATCGAGGCTCGTCTTGCGGATAAAACGGCCGACGCGCGTGACGCGCGGGTCGTCTTTGGTCACGAGCTTGGTCGCGTTGGCGTCCGTCGCTTCCACATACATGGAGCGGAACTTGTAGACGTCGACGAATTTATTGTTGAAGCCGTAGCGCCGTTGCTTGAAGAGGATCGGTCCCTTGCTGTCGAGCTTGATGGCGATGGCGACGAGCAGCATGATTGGCGCGACACAGATCAACGCCAACGAACCGATGGTCTTGTCGAACAGCCATTTCATCACAACGTCCCAGTCCGCGATCGGCCGGTCGAAAATATCGAGCACCGGGACGTGGCCGATATAGGAATAGGAGCGCGGACGAAACCGCAACTTGTTGGCGTGGGCGGCAAGGCGGATATCGACCGGCAGCACCCACAGCTTTTTCAGCATCTGCAGGATGCGGCCCTCCGCCGAAATCGGCAGCGAGAAGATGACCAGGTCGACGCGGGTGTGGCGGGCGAACTCGACAAGGTCATCGACCGTGCCGAGCTTGGGGACGCCGTCGCAATTTGTCGAGCTGCGATCGTCGCTGCGGTCGTCGAACACCCCGATGACGCGCACGTCGGAATCGCGTTGCGCCGCGAGCGCGCCGATCAACGTTTCGCCGCTGCCGCCCGCTCCGACCACAACCGTGCGGCGATCGAGGCGGCCCTGCCGCGTCCACCGGCGCACCACGATGAACAGCGCGCGGCGGAATGCGATGAGCGTCAATAGGCCGACCGCGTAAAAGCTGCCGAGCCAGACGCGCGAGAACTCGTCGCTGGTCTTGGCGAAAAACGACACCGTGATCGCCAGCAAAAATACCACCGACCACGCCGAAGCGAGCCGCATGTACTGCTTCTCGTGGCCGCGGAAGGCCTGGATCTGATAGATATCGGCGGCTTGAAAAGCTATGAGCGCAAGCAGCGCAATGCCCGCGATACTGACGGGGTAGTAAAGGACAAAGCCCTCGCGGGGCGCGACATACCAGAAATAGAGCGCAAATCCGACCGCCGCGACCAGGAGGGCTTCGATCGCGCGTACGATGCCGGCAACGACAATCGGCGAATAGGCTTGCTTGAACCGCTGCCCGGCAACCGCCAATGCCGCGGGAGAAAGCGCGCGCGGCGCCGACGCTTTGGCGGCGACGCGCGGCATTGCCTTGACCGTCGCAGACAGCGCAACAGCGCTCTCGAAGATCGTGCTTTGCTCGGGACCCGACATAGCCTTTAAAGATCTCTTCGTCTTCGCACGAGCCCCCACGCCGGCAAACTTGCCGCAACATAGTGAATAAACTTCAAAAATTGGTTATGCGAGTTGAGCGATTTTTCGCGCCGCAATGGCGTCGCGATAGGCAGCGAGATTGGCCTCGACCATGGTCCATAGGGAGAATTCGCTGCGGACCCGGGACTTGAGAACTTGCGCACCGGATCGCATTTCCGCGGGGTCGTCCAACGCCGCCGTTATGGCGCCGATCAGTGCAGCGATATCGTCGGGCGGGATGAGCTGAGACGCCCGCGGTCCGAAAATTTCCGGGACGCCGCCAACGTCGGTGGCAATGATCGGAAGGCCGGCCGCCGCGGCTTCCAGAACAACATATGGAAGCGACTCGGCCCGCGATGGGATGACCAAAATCCGCCCCATCGTGAAGGCGCTGCGTGCCGGGCAATGGCCGATGAAGCGAATTTGATCGGCTATGCCGAGCCGATGCGCTTGTGCTTGAAGCTTTGCGGCATCCGGTCCTTCACCCGCGATGGTCGCGGTCACGCGGCGGCCGGAATGCTGGAGGATGGCGAGCGCCTCGATCAGCACATCGATGGCTTTGACCGGGCGTAGTTCGCCGACGCACACGATATCGGTAGCGTCGGGCCTCGGCACTGCAGGTTCGAACTCGGCCTCGGCGATGCCGTTGCGCACGACGCGCACCATTGCCCGCGGCGGAGCCACCACCGTGCGATAAAGTTCGGCGATGTAGCTGCTTTCGAACAGAAACAGGTCGGTGCGCGGATTAAGGATCCGCTCGATCGTCCGGTAGAAACCGCCGCTGAGCGTGCCGGGACAATAGACCAGCGACCCGCCGTGCGGCGTATAGGCGCGGATGGCCCCGGCGGCGGTCGGCGTGAGGCGCGCCAGGGCGGCGCCCTTGGCGCCGTGGCCATGCAGCACGTCCGGCGCCAATTTCTTGATCCGCCGTGAGATGCGCCACAGCGCATGGAAGTCGTGCGGGCGGAGCTCGCGTGCGATCGGGACGCGCTCGATTCCGAGCGCCAACCGCGGCGCAAGCTCGGCGAGAATGGCGTCGGCGCGCGCGCCGCCCGTCATTGAGTCGACGATCAAGCCGACGCGATGGCCACGCTCGATTTGGCCATTCGCCACGTCCATGACATGCCGGAACAATCCGCCGAGCGGCGCCCGCAACAAATGCAAAATCTTGAGGCTCGTTTGAGCGGAACCGGTTTGCGGCGGCTCACTTGCGAGCGGGCACGTGACCGCGACCGGCGTACCGGCGCGGCCGAATGACACAAGGCCGGCATTCGGAATGACAGGGCGCGGATCGCCCATGCGCGAATCTCTTAAACTTGACGCCAAAAAGTTAAACTCGATTGAGGGCCTCGGCGGTTAACAATTCCTGACGACGAGCCCGAGTTTAGGCGCATTGCCGGTTTTAACCACTGCCGCACATTCCCACCGCGGCCTTAACCGAATGGCAACCTTAATAGTTTGTGATCGGCTATGGCTCTGCACTCTGTCGGCAAGTATGTTGCGAGGAGTTTTGCAATGAGTGTGGCGTCGCCGTCGCCCCGCACGAGAGGCCCATTTGACGCCGATCTCGATCTGCCGGCGCTCGGTCAGGCGCTCTGGCGCAAGAAATGGAAAGTTCTCGTTCCGACGATCGTGGTCGCGCTGATCACGCTTGCTGTCGTCCAAATCATCACTCCACGTTATTCATCGGAAGCGCGCGTCTTTCTGGAGGACCGCGCGAACGTATATCTGCGGCCGGATGCCGACAAGACAATCACCGATCCCGCCATCGACGAGGAGGCGGTGACAAGCCAGGCGCAAATCATACTGTCGCGGGATCTTGCTCGCGAGGTGATCCAGAAACTCAAGCTTGGCGATCGTCCCGAATTCGATCCGACGCTGGGCGGCATTTCGCCGATCAGAGCGGTATTGGGCCTGCTCGGATTGGCCAAGGACCCGCTGAACATGACCCACGAGGAGCGAGTGCTCCAAGCCTATTACGATCGGCTGACCGTCAGCCCCATCGAGAAATCGCGCATCATCAATATCGATTTTCTTTCCTCGGATCCGGTCCTCGCCGCTCAGGTCGCGAACGCCGTCGCCGACGGCTATCTCGTACGCCAGCGGGAGGTCAAGGAAGAGCAGGCAAAGGCCGCGGGGCAATGGCTCGCCAGCCAAATCGAATCGATGCGCAAAAACGTCGAACAAGCCGAAGCCAAGGTCGAAGATTTCCGCGCCAAGGCCAATCTCCTCATCGGCATCAACAATACTACGCTTTCCGCGCAGCAGCTTGGCGACCTCAATGGCGCGCTCGCCGCCGCGCGTACCCAGAAGGCCGACGCCGAGACCAAGGCCAAGATGATCCGCGATATGCTGCGCTCGGGCCAGCCGATCGATTCGTCCGATATTCTCAATTCGGAACTCATTCGCCGTCTGGCCGAGCAGCGCGTGACCTTGCGTGCGCAACTTGCCGAACAGTCGGCGACTTTGCTCAACGGCCATCCGCGGATTATAGAATTAAGGGCGCAGATCGCGGACCTCGACAATCAGATCAGGGTCGAGGCAGCAACCCTCGCGCGCTCCTTCGAGAATGACGCCAAGCTTGCCGGCGCGCGCCTCAACTCGCTCACGGCGAGCCTCGACCAGCTCAAGAGCCAGGCCGCCTCGACCAACGGGCAGGATGTGCAACTGCGCGCGCTCCAACGCGATGCCAAATCGCAGCGCGATCTGCTGGAGTCCTACCTTGCCAAATATCGCGAGGCAACGTCGCACGAGACCGTCGGCTCGACGCCCGCCGATGCGCGGGTGGTGTCGCGAGCAACCGTGTCCAACGTTCCGGCTTATCCCAAGAAGCTGCCGACACTGCTGATCGCGACGTTTGCGACGCTGATGCTCAGCTCCGGCCTGATCGTAACCAAGGAGATCATGGGCGCCCCGGTCAACGCTGTTCCCGTGCGTGCAGACCAGACAACCGTGCTGCCTGATGGGTCGGCGCCGAAACTTGCAACCGCTATGAGCGAGCCGCCGCGACCGCCCGCTGCTGCCGGACTGGCCGCAAGCGCGATCGCGAACTTCGCCGACAGCCTGCGGCGCTCCGGCGCCGCGGATCGGCTTGCCGTGTTCGGCGCCGTGCCGGGGCTCAACACCAGTCAGACTGCGATCAAGCTCGCGCGCGCGCTGGCTGACAATTCACGCGTGGTGCTGGTCGGGCTGGCGTCGGGCGACACCGCGATCAGGGGGATTTCGAATGAGCCGTCGGCCAGCGGGCTTGCGGAACTCGCCTGCGGGACCGCTTCGATCGGCACCATCATCACCAAGGACAAGCTTTCGCCGCTGCACTTGATTTCGGCAGGCCAAGCCCCGGTGGAGCGGATCGGCCTTCTTGCCGCGCCCGGCATGGTCAAGAACTTCAATGCATTGGCGCGCAGTTACGATCACGTCGTGATCGATGCCGGGGTAGCGACGGGCCCGGAGATCGAACGTATCGCCGAGGTTGCGCCGCACGCCGTTCTGGTCACCGACGCCTTGACGAGTGCCGCCACAACCGCGGCGCGGGAGCGCCTTCTGGCCTCGGGATTTGGCGATGTCAGGGTGCTTGCGGCGGCATTCGGAACGCCCGACCAGACCGCGGCAGCCGCTTAAGCGCGCGTCTTTTGCCCGGGTCCGCGGTTGACCGGGCTCCGGCCTTTGGCGAATGATGAGCAGCACGTTTCGACGAGGCAACGTCGGTGGCCGGCCTGAGACAGACAATCATTCGCGGCGGCTTGGAATCGCTGTATTTCAGCGGCGCACACATTGTGCTTCGGCCGTTCGTCGGCGGCGTCGGCGCGATCCTGACGCTGCATCATGTGCGCCCGCCGCGGCCGGACCGGTTCCAGCCCAATCGCCTGCTCGAAGTGACGCCGCGCTTTCTGACGCGCGTGGTCAAGACTCTGCGCCGATCCCGGATCGATCTTGTCAGTCTCGACGAAATGCATCGCCGCATGATCGAGGGCGATTTCTCGCGCCGTTTCGTCTGTCTGACATTCGACGACGGTTATCGCGACACGCTGCACTGGGCCTACCCGATCCTCAAGGAAGCCCATGTTCCGTTTGCGGTCTATGTGCCGACGAGTTTCCCGGATCGTCTCGGCGAACTGTGGTGGTTGGCCCTCGAAGCGGTGATCGCGCGCAACAATCGCGTCGGTCTTGTGATCGGCGGCCGGGACCGCAAGTTCGACTGCCGCACGGTCGCGGAAAAGCGCGCGCTCTATGATGAGATTTACTGGTGGCTGCGCTCCCGGGCGACGGAAACCGAATTGCGCGAAGCAGTGCGCAATCTCGCCGCCTATTATCAGGTCGATATCGCGGCGTTCTGCAACGAATTGTGCATGGACTGGCCCGAGCTTGCGGAGCTCGCCGCCGATCCGCTGGTCACCATCGGCGCGCACACCGTCAATCATCCGATGCTGGCAAAGCTCGCCACGGGTAGTGTTCGCTCGGAGATCGATTTGAGCCGCTCGGTCATCGAAGCGGCGCTGGCGGTTCGGCCGCAACATCTGTCCTATCCGTTTGGCGACCGCTCTTCCGCCGGTGCGCGCGAATTCGAGATCGCGGCGGAACTCGGATTCAAGACGGCGGTGACGACGCGGCCGGGAGTGCTGTTTCCCGAGCACGGCAATTGCATGACGGCGCTGCCACGGATTTCGCTCAACGGCGACTTCCAGCGCATCCGTTACGTCCGCGTTCTGCTGTCGGGCGCCGCCACCGCGATGTGGAACGGCTTCCGGCGGCTCGATGCCGCTTGACCGGGTATCGGTAATCAGTTGTCGTAATCGGAAAGGACATAGTTCTCTTTGTGATTACTGATTACCGACTCCTGATTCCTGATCTGCTCATCCACGCGACGATCGGCATCGCCGGCAATACCCAGCCCAAACCTGCAACGACGTAATAGGTGATCGACAGCGCAGTGTTGTCGCGGATGGCGGGCGCCTGGGCGAGCGCCATCGCAAGAAGCGCCCACACGATCACCAGCACCAAGAGCGCAACGGCGCCAATAAATTTGCGCAGACGGATCGGCATGACGTGGCAGTTCCGGCGGGCGACACGGCGTCGGTTGCGAGGGCAGGGGGCACCACTATATGGTCCGCGCGCCGGCGACAAGCGACCATAAGAAAGTGACCATGACGACCGCCCAAATCCAGCATCAGCGCGCGCTCCGGCTATGGCTTTATGCGCTGGCCGCGTTCGTGCTCGCCATGGTCTTGGTCGGAGGCGCGACGCGGCTTACCGAGTCCGGCCTGTCCATTACCGAATGGCAGCCCGTCATGGGCGTGCTGCCGCCCTTGAGCGAACCGCAATGGCAGGCCGAGTTCGAAAAATATCAGGCCATTCCGCAATACCGCGAGCTCAATCGCGGCATGACGCTTCACGCGTTCAAGACGATCTATTGGTGGGAATGGATGCATCGGTTGATCGGCCGCACCATCGGCGCCTCATTCCTGTTGCCGTTCCTGTGGTTCCTGTGGCGCGGCTGGATCGAACCGGGGCTGCGGCCGCGACTATGGGCGATCTTCGGTCTCGGCGCGCTGCAAGGCGCGGTCGGCTGGTGGATGGTGGCATCCGGCCTGGTCCATCGCGTCGAGGTCTCGCAATATCGTTTGGCGACGCATCTCGTGCTGGCCTGCGTGATTTACCTTGCCATCCTATGGACCGCGCGGCGGCTCGATGATGTGGCTCCCGTCGCGGCACCCCCGCGCATACGCGGCGGCGCCATTGCGCTTCTCGCTCTGGTGCTGCTGCAAATCTATCTCGGCGCCCTCGTTGCCGGATTACGCGCCGGCTATGTCTACAACACCTGGCCGCTGATCGATGGCGCATTGGTGCCGGATGCTTCGCGGCTATTTTTCGATGTGCCGATGTGGCGGAATTTCTTCGAGAACACCCTGACGGTGCAATTCGATCACCGCATGCTCACCTACGTCATCTGGCTTGCCGCGATCCTTCACGCCGCCAATGTAACGCGTAACGTCAAAAGCGGGCCCCTCGTCGCGAGCGCCATCGTCCTTGCTGCGGCGGTCACGCTGCAGGCAGCACTCGGCATATTCACGTTGCTGATGGTCGTGCCGATCTCGCTGGCTTTGATGCACCAGGCCATGGCGATGGTGGTGCTGACGGTCGCGACAACGCACGCCGCGTCCGTCATTCCGGGGCCGAGCCAACGGGTCCGGCCCGAAGTGGCCGGCCCGATGACAAGCTCTGCGAGGAGCCCGGAATCTACCGTGTTAATTGTCAAGCGACGATAGCACCTTTCCACGGCTGGCCCGATTTGAGAACTGCGTTTGCGAACACGACGAGGCGTCGCAGAACGGCGATCAGGGCGACTTTGACCTTTTTGCCATGGGCCAGGAGCCTTTGGTAGAACGGCCGCAGCACCGGGTTATGACGACTGGCTGAGACGGCGGCCATGTAGAGGATGCTGCGAACCGCCGCGCGTCCACCATGGATACGCGCCGGTGCCGTCATGGTGCCGCTCTTGCGGGTAAAGGGCGCGACACCGATGAGCGCCGAAGCCGCCCTGTTGTCGAGGTGGCCGAGCTCCGGGACGAGCGCGATGCAGGCCATGGCGGATTTGTCGCCGAAGCCATTGATCGTCTTGAGCAGGCTCTGCGCTCTTTTCAAATCGACGCGAGTGTGAATGAGCCGCAGCATTGTTTTGTGAGTTTCTTCGTCCTCGGCTTTGAGCGCGTCGAGATGAGCTGCGATCGCCTGGCGCAGGCCGATACTGCGGGCGGTGTTGAGCCTGCAACGTTCGCCGTGGATCATGCGCTTGAGTTGGTCGCGACGGCTAGCCAGTTCGGCTAGTTCTTCGCGAATGGCATCTTCCGGCACCTCGACATGATGCGGCTTGCGACCGCGTACCTCGTCCGGTGCGGCGGCATAAGCGGCCAGCAGGCGAGCATCTGAAGTATCCGATTTGGCTTTGGCGCCAACCATGACGCGGTAGGCGTTAAAGCGCGATGTATGGATGATCTCGACCGGCAGAGCCGCCCGCCGCAACGCCTTTACCAACGACTTCTCATAGCCCCCGGTGGGCTCAATCACGATACGCCTGATGGCTGGTCCGGCTTTAAGCTTGGCTACGAATGCGGCAATGGCATCGGAGCGGTTTGCGTAATGGGCGCAACCGCCCCGATGCCAAGCCACGTCAAAACTCGCACCACCAACGTCAATGCCAAGATAGAGGTTGTCCGATGATTGAGAGGCTGTCATGATTCTCCTGCCTTTCACGAGGCAGGGCCGGCGCCTGGATCGTCAAACGTGCGGCCAGCACTAGCTACCGTCCGGGTGTCCGGCCCTTTGGACCAAACGAGACGAGGTGCGAGATTCCGACGGTCGTCAAAGACCTTCCATAGACCCCGCAACGCTCGCCTCGATGACCTCATAACCGAGGCACCCGAAACTTACGATCCATAATCACGGACCACGCGAGCTTGTCGCTGAAGTGAGGTGACCTGGACGATGGTGAATATGGATTCCGGGCTCGCGCCTTCGGCGCGCCCCGGAATGACAGCTAATCCGCCAGCGCCTGCTCGAGGTCACCGATAATATCTTCCTTGTCCTCGATGCCGATCGAGAGCCGGACCACGTCCGGGCCGGCGCCGGCTTGAACCTTTTGCGCGTCGTTTAACTGCCGGTGCGTGGTCGAGGCGGGATGGATGATCAGCGAGCGGGTGTCGCCGATATTGGCGAGGTGGGAGAACAGTTTCACATTCGACACGAGCTTGACGCCGGCGTCATAGCCGCCCTTGAGCCCGAAGGTGAACACTGCGCCGGCACCGTTCGGGCAATATTTCTTCGCGAGGTTGTGATAGCGGTCGCCGGGCAGGCCGGGATAGCTCACCCAGGCGACCTGTGGATGCGCCGCGACCCATTCGGCGACCGCTTGCGTATTGTCGCAATGCTTGCGCATGCGCAGCGGCAGCGTCTCGATGCCGGTGAGGATCAGGAAGGCATTGAACGGGGAGAGCGCCGGGCCGATGTCACGCAGCGCCAGCACCCGGCAGGCAATGGCGAAGGCGAAATTGCCGAAGGTCTCGTGCAGCACGATGCCGTGATATTCCGGCCGCGGCTCGCACAGCATCGGATAGCGCTTGTCGCGCGACCAGTTGAATGTGCCGCCGTCGACGATCATGCCGCCGATCGAATTGCCGTGGCCGCCGAGAAATTTGGTGAGCGAATGCACGACGATATCGGCGCCATGCTCGAACGGCTTGCACAAATACGGCGTCGCCAGCGTATTGTCGACGATATACGGCACGCCGGCGCGCCGCGCGATCTGGGCGACCGCGTCCATGTCGGTAATGACGCCGCCAGGATTGGCGATCGATTCGGTGAAGATCGCCTTGGTCTTGGGGCTCACCGCGCGCTCGAACGAACCGATGTCGTCGGGGTCGGCCCACACGACGTTCCAGCCGAAATTCTTGAACGCGTGATTGAACTGATTGATCGAGCCGCCATAGAGCTTTCGCGATGCTACGAATTCATCGCCGGGTCGCAACAGGCAATGGAAAATCAAAACTTGTGCGCCGTGGCCGGAGGCCGCCGCAAGTCCGGCGGTGCCGCCTTCGAGCGCGGCGACCCGCTCTTCGAGCACCGCCGTCGTCGGGTTGCCGATCCGCGTATAGATGTTGCCGAAGGCTTGCAGGCCGAACAGCGACGCGGCGTGATCGACGCTTTCAAATACATAGGACGTGGTCTGGTAGATCGGCGTCACCCGCGCCCCGGTGGTCGGATCGGGTTGCGCGCCGGCGTGAACGGCAAGCGTGGCGAAACCCGGAATGCGCTCGGTCATCGATGTCCTCGTGGGGCCGGATATCGTCTAAAAAGACGTTGTCCTCGGTTTATAGGACCGGGGGGTACCGTCAAGCGCGGCAGGGCCGATGCGTTAATTATGTAATCGCAACGCTCCCGAGCGGCACGAGCCGAAAAAAGTTTGCTAAGACGAAGCCGATCAACGGCCGCTTTCTTCGCGCTGCACCCGGTCGGCCGCCGCGGTCGCGCCGCCTTGTGCGGTGGTGCGGTTGAGCGACATGCGTTGGACGCCGCCGATCGCAGCTTTTTTGGAGCTCAGCGTGCGCGTATTGACGCCCATCCAGGCGATCTCGGACGACAAGCGGCCGTATTCGATCTTGGGGCAGCGGTTCATCACCACCTTTAGACCATTGGCTTCGGCCAGCGCCGCCGCTTCGTCATTGCGCACGCCGAGCTGCATCCAGATCACTTGCGGCCGCGGCGTCAGCGCCAACGCCTCTTGCACGACCGCCGGCGCATATTGCGAGCCGCGGAAAATATCGACCATGTCGACCGGCTCGGGAATGTCGGCAAGCCGTGCGTAAATCTTCTGACCGAGCATGGCCTCTCCGGCGTGGCCCGGATTGACCGGAATCATGTGATAGCCGCGCTCGAGCAGATATTTGAAAGCGAAGTAGCTCGGCCGGTTTTCCTTCTCCGAAGCGCCGACCATGGCAATGGTCTTCACGGTATTGAGAATGCCGCGGATGTAGCTGTCCGGATAGGAATCGTGATTCATCGCGGGCGCTTTCGCATCAGCGATCCTGCCAGTTCGGATCGCGCTTGTCGATGAAAGCCGAAATGCCTTCTTCAGCGTCGCGCGCCAGCATGTTTTCGACCATTACCTCGGAAGCGTATTTGTAAGCGTCGGCGAGCGACATTTCGGCTTGCCGGTAAAACGCCTCCTTGCCGATCTTGACGGTGAGCGCCGACTTGCCGGCGATTTTCTCGGCAAGCTTGAGCGCCTCGGCGCGCTCGTGACCGGCTGCGACCACGTGATTGACAAGGCCGATGCGCGCCGCCTCCTCGGCCGAGATCAATTCGCCCGTGAGCAGCATTTCCATCGCATGTTTGCGCGATACGTCGCGCGATAGCGCCACCATCGGCGTCGAGCAGAACAGCCCGATATTGACGCCCGGCGTGGCGAACTTGGCGGCATGGGAGGCGACGGCGAGGTCACAGCTCGCAACAAGCTGGCAGCCCGCCGCGGTCGCGGTGGCATGCACCGCGGCGATGACCGGCTGCGGCAGGGTCACGATCTGCTGCATCACGCCGCTGCACATTTCCATAATGTGCTTGAAGTAGCTGCGGCCGCGATCGTCGTCTTTGCGGCGCGCATTGAGTTCCTTGAGGTCATGGCCGGCCGAGAACGCGGGGCCATTCGCGGCCATTACCACGACGCGCACGGCGCGGTCATGTGTAATCGCGGTGAACGCGTCGGAGAGCGCCTCCAGCAATGCCTCCGAGAGGCTGTTGCGCGCCTGCGGCCGGTTCAGGGTGAGAACGGTAATGCCGGTTTTGGTTTGGTCTTCGCGCTGAAGGATCAGCGACGATGAATGGGCAGCGGCGGCGGCAGTAGCGGTCTGGGCGTTCATTGTGGCCTACCCGGCTTTTGTATCTTTCGCGCAAAGCCCATTGTATCGGACAATGCAGGCCGGGGGGAGTTGGGCATGCTCGGGAAAGATATGGACGCGAAAGACATGCACGGCAAAGAAATGGCGACGCCGAAATTGTCGCGCAAGGAACTTGTCGAGCGCCTGCGCGCCGAATTTCCTGAAGCCTCCCACGCGATGGGCGACTACATCATCGAGGACGTTCTGGATGGGCGGCTGCCGGCTACGCCAACCCTACGCAGATAAAGCGCTGCGGCCGGGCGGCACGCTCTCCGGCACGACCATGATGTCGCTTGCCGATTTCACCATGTATGTCGCGGTGCTCGCCTCGATCGGCTGGGTGCCGCTCGCCGTGACCACCAATCTGACCATCAATTTCCTGCGAAAACCCGCTGCGCGCGATCTATTGGCCGAGGCGCATTTGATGAAGCTCGGCAAGCGCTTGGCGGTCGGCGAGATCGCGATCCGCTCCGAGGGCGAGGAGGATCTTGTCGCCCACGCCACCTGCACATATTCGATCCCAGCCTAGCTGGTAATATTGTACCTCTAGCTCAAGCATTTGAGAAATATCCGAAATAACCCTGCGAGGTAATTGACGCGCGAATATTCAGTGGATAAATAGCCGCACCTCCCAAACGGATGCGGACGATGAAAACCTTTTCTGCCAAACCCGCCGACGTCGAAAAGAAGTGGGTCATGATCGACGCCGATGGCCTCGTCGTCGGTCGGCTCGCCTCGATCGTCGCGCTGCGGCTACGCGGCAAGCATAAGCCGACCTTCACCCCGCATGTCGACGATGGCGACAACGTTATCGTCATCAACGCCGCCAAGGCGGTTTTGACCGGCCGCAAAGTCGAGCAGAAGATCTATTACAAGCACACCGGCTATATCGGCGGCATCAAAGAGCGCACCGCCAAATCGATCCTGTCGGGTCGTTTTCCCGAGCGCGTCGTCGAAAAAGCAATTGAGCGCATGCTGCCGCGCGGTCCGCTCGGCCGCCGCCAACTCGGTAATCTTCGGGTCTATCCGAGCGCGGAACATCCGCATCAGGCGCAGCAGCCGGAAGTGCTCGATATCGGCGCCATGAATCGCAAGAATAAGAGGACCGCGTAATGGCCGAGACGATCCAGACGCTCGAAGAGCTGTCTTCGCTCAAGCCGGCGGCGGCGCCGCAGCCGCCGAAATACGTACAGAAGCTCGACAAGCAGGGCCGCGCCTATGCGACCGGCAAGCGCAAGGACGCGGTGGCGCGGGTGTGGATCAAGATGGGCGCCGGTAAAATCATGATCAACGAGCGTCCGGTGGAGACCTATTTCGCGCGGCCGGTGCTGCGCATGCTGATTCAGCAACCGCTCGTCGCTTCGAGCCGCCAGGGCCAATACGACGTCGTCTGCACGGTTTCTGGCGGCGGACTGTCGGGCCAGGCCGGCGCGGTCCGCCACGGCCTGTCCAAGGCGCTGATGCGGCACGAGCCCGATTTGCGTCCCGTGCTCAAGCGCGGCGGCTTCCTCACCCGCGACCCGCGCGTCGTCGAGCGCAAGAAATACGGCAAGGCCAAAGCCCGCCGCAGCTTCCAGTTCTCGAAGCGGTAAGTTTTCCTCCCCCTTTCAGGGGGAGAATTTTTTTGTTTGTTCAGAAAAACGCCATGGTGCGGATTTCGATGCTCTCGCGCGGCCGTGCGTGCGGCGGTGTGGTCGGATCCTCGAACGCGGTATGTGCGGTCCAGCGCGCGCGGCCGTCTTTCATTGAGTCAAACACTTTGAATACGTAGGCCTCCTCGCGCCGCATGCGCGGGAACCAGTACCATTTGTGCGCCGGATTGTACCTGATGGCGTAGGTCTGGCCGATACGGCCGGGAGCGCGCCGCTCCGACACGATCATGTCGTCTGGCGACAGCGTGCGGGCGTCGGCTATCGCCAGCGGGAAGGTCTCGACCGGATACCGGATCGGGCGCCACGCCTGGATGATGGCGAAGCGGCGCTTCAATAATTCGTCGGCCTCATCGGGAAGAATATCGCGGACGCGCTGCGGCGCCGACCATTCGGTGTAGTCGTTGTGCACGCGCCGTACCACCTCGCGGATTTTCTTCGACTGGCGCAACTCGTTATCGGCGGTGCGCAGCGTATGGTCGAATACGACGACGCGCTTGGCGCCGCTCTCGGCTTTGATCAGCGCCTCCATTTCCGGATAGTAGACGCGCTTGATTTCGGCCTCGTCGTAGAAATTGGCGACCGTGGTGTCGTGACGGACGAAACGGAAGCCCTCTCGGTCCAGCACGAAGTCCTTCGCCTGCAGACGGCCGTTGTGGATGACCACCCGACGCGGGTCGGGTGTACCGCCGTAGCGCCCGTCGCTGCCGCCGGGAGTGGCGACGATGGTGAAAACCTTGCCTCCGTCGGCGACGATGTAATTGAGCGTAGCCTCGATCGTAGAAGGCTCTGTGATATCTGGCGAGGCGTGAAGTTCTGCGGTCTGGGCCATCGGAAATCTCTTGACGTTGCCTCGGAATCTAGGCGTGGCGAGGTCCGAAGTGAAGCACTTCGGGAAAATTGCATTTTCTCGGTTTACCACCCGGCAATCCTATCCATGAGCTTCGACCGGCCGGTAACCGGTGCGGAACGCTCGACAACTGCTTGCTGGCGTCAGTCGCGGGCGGTGGGCCTCATGCATTTCGATGTCCAGCACTCGTGGTGACGGCTTTCATCATCCGTTGCCCGGGGCGTCGCTGGTCTTTGCTGGATGGCGCCGCAACCGGCTGGGCGGGGAACGGCGTATCGCGTTGCGAGCTTGGCCCAGGCGCGTTAACTGCGCGCCTAAGTCCTACAAATTTCCAAGCCGCAAATACGACGCGCACAATTTTCAAAAGTTTTTTGAACAAACCCATGCAATGGCGGACATACTCGGCAAAGCCTAATCAGCAAACGTTCGGCGTGGCTCCAAAATTCATGATAGGTGATTGTACCTATCGAGGTGAGGAGCATGGGCGTCATGTTTGCCCGTCTGGCGGAGGCATCGACTTCGCTCGATGTCGAAACGCTGATTGTGATCGCGACGTGCGTGACCGCGTTGCTTGGCTTCTTCCTCTTGTTCGCCTGGATGCAGGACCGAGTCCAAGCGCTTGCCTGGTGGGGCATGGCGTATCTGATCGGTGGATCATCCGGCGCGCTGTTGCAACTCGGCAGTGCCGTCTCGCCACCGTTGCCCTCCGGTATCGCCGACGCCTTTCTATTCATCGCCGTCGGCATGATCTGGAGCGCCGCGCGGCTGTTCCACGGCCGCAAGGTCAGGTGGGGCGCGATGTGTTTTGGCGCCGTGGTGTGGACCGCCACCTGGATGTCCTCGGCGGTTCCTCACACGCCGGCCGCGCGCGTCATATTGAGCTCGATGATTGTCGCCACTTACACGTTCCTGATCGCCGCCGAACTGTGGCGCGAACGGCGCAAATCGCTGATCCGGCGCTGGCCGGCGCTTTTCGTTCCGATGCTGCACGGGGCCATCTTCCTGTTTCCCGTAGCGCTGGCCGGTCTCGGCGTCCGTAACATGGTGCCGGGATGGATCGCGGTATTTGCGATCGAAGTCGTGCTTTACGTGGTCGGCGCCGCCTTCATCGTGCTCATGTTGGCGAAGGACCGCACCGTCAATCGCTATAAGGCCGCCGCGGAGACCGATCCATTGACGGCACTGTTCAATCGTCGCGGGTTTTTCGCGGCTGCCGCCAAACTCGTGGCCGGCAACAAAGCAAGTAAAACACCGGTCAGCGTGCTCGCCTTCGATCTCGATCACTTCAAATCCATCAACGACCGGTACGGACATAAAACCGGCGATGCCGTATTGAACTTGTTCGCCACCGTGGCGCGAAAAACCATGCGCGCCGATAACGTCATCGGCCGGATCGGCGGCGAGGAATTCGTCGCGATCATATCGGGCACGCTGTCCGAATCTTGCATCGCCGCGGAGCGCGTGCGGTCGGCATTCGAGAAAGCCGCCGTGGCGCCCGATAGTCCGCAAATCCCCGTAACTGTGAGCATCGGCGTCGCCTGTGGCCTGCCGAGTGTCTCGATCAACGTCTTGATCACGCGCGCCGATGCGGTGCTTTATCGGGCCAAGGCGAACGGGCGTAACCGCGTCGAACTGGACGACGAGATGATGTTCGGCGTTCCTGGTCGCCAGCTCGACCACGTGGCCGATGCCAAATTGGGCGCGCTGCGCGCCGCTTCGACACTTCCAGTTCCGGCGCGTTAGCGCGGCAGCCTATCGCGCCGCCAAGAAATCCGACAAAAGCAAAAAGAAAAAGGGCGCCGCAGCGCCCTTAAGTTTGCATTGCTGACTGCAATGCCGGGAGGATCGTTACGCCAACGCTTACGCCGAATAGTACATTTCGTATTCGACCGGATGCGGGGTGTGCTCGAAGCGAATGATCTCGCTCATCCTCAGGTCGATGTAGCTCTCGATGAAATCGTCATCGAATACGCCGCCGGCTTTGAGGAAATCGCGGTCTTTGTCGAGGTAGCCGAGCGCTTCGCGCAGGCTGCCGCACACGGTCGGAATTTTCTTCAATTCCTTCGGCGGCAAGTCATAGAGGTCCTTGTCGGTCGGCTCGCCGGGATTGAGCTTGTTCTTGATGCCGTCGAGGCCGGCCATCAGCATCGCGGCGAAGCCGAGATAGGGATTGCAAAGCGGATCGGGGAAACGTACTTCGACGCGCTTGCCCTTGGGCGACGAGGCTAGCGGAATGCGGCACGACGCCGAACGATTGCGCACCGAGTAGGCAAGCAGCACCGGCGCTTCGAAACCCGGGACGAGGCGCTTGTAGGAATTCGTCGTCGGATTGGTAAAGGCGTTGATCGAGCGGGCGTGCTTGAGGATGCCGGCGATATATTGCAGGCAGATCTCCGAAAGATCGGCGTATTTGTTGCCGGCAAAGAGCGGCTTATCGCTCTTCCAGATCGATTGGTGGCAGTGCATGCCCGAGCCGTTGTCGCCGTAAATCGGCTTCGGCATGAAGGTCGCGGTCTTGCCGTAAACCTGCGCGACTTGCTGGATGCAATATTTGTAGATCTGCATCTGGTCAGCCATCCGCACCATCGGAGCGAATTGCATACCGAGCTCGTGCTGCGCCGAGCCGACTTCGTGGTGATGCTTCTCCACCTTGACGCCCATCCTGGCTATGGCCGCGAGCATCTCCGAGCGCATGTCCTGCGCCGTGTCGAGCGGCGGCACCGGGAAGTAGCCCTTCTTGAAGCCGATATGGTGGCCGAGATTGCCGCCTTCGTATTCCGTATCGGAATTGGTCGGGAACTCGACCGAGTCGATGCGATATCCGGTATTGTAGGGGGTGGCCGAGAATTTGACGTCGTCGAAGATGAAGAATTCGGCCTCCGGTCCGAAGAATACGGTGTCGCCGATGCCCATCGTTTTAACGAGGCCGGCCGCCTTTTTGCAGATCGAGCGCGGATCGCGGTTGTACGGCTCGCCGGTGAGCGGCTCGAGCGTGTCGCAGACCAGGACAAGCGTGGTCTCGGCGAAAAACGGATCGATGCAGGCGCTTTCGGGATCGGGCATCAGCTGCATGTCCGACTCGTGAATTGCCTTCCAGCCGGCGATCGACGAGCCGTCGAACATGATGCCGTCGGCAAAAGTATCCTCGTCCACTGTGGTGACGTCGGTGGTGACGTGCTGCCACTTGCCGCGCGGATCGGTGAAGCGGAAATCGACGTATTTCACGTCGCTGTCCTTGATCATCTTCATGACATTCTTTGGCGTCGTCATGGTATGCGTACCCTTTCGTGGTGCGGTTGGCTTTGGCGCACTGGCTTGTGCTGACGACCGGCAGGCGTCAGCGGACAGGCCAGCAATTTAGATGGCATCTACTCCGGATTCCCCCGTTCTGATCCGGATTGCTTCTTCAATATTAGAGACGAAAATTTTTCCGTCGCCGATCCGCCCGGTTTGAGCGGCGCGACGGATCGCCTCGATGGCTTTTTCAACCATGTCGTCAGCAAGCACAATCTCGATCTTCACTTTGGGCAGAAAATCGACGACGTATTCGGCTCCGCGGTAGAGTTCGGTGTGGCCTTTCTGACGCCCGAACCCCTTGGCCTCAATGACCGTGATGCCTTGAAGACCGACTTCCTGCAGAGCCTCCTTCACTTCGTCGAGCTTGAACGGCTTGATGATCGCCTCGATTTTTTTCATCGCGTCTCTTCTCCCGGCCCCTTGATGAGCAAAATCATCCTTGGAACCGAGGCTTGGTTAGCAGGTCCCGTGCCAAGGCCCGTCATACCCAGAAACCGCAATAGGATCAGAGGGCTATGGTATAATTGAACGCCGTATGCGGGGCCTCGCAACAGGGCTCAGCCAATGAATTAGGCATGTTGCCCATAATCACGTCAATGCTTCAAGCGCCGAGATGGGCTGCGATATTCGGCAAGCAATGCATTCGTTATGGTGCAATTGAAAATGCTTGAAATCCTCACCACTGCCGAAATGGCGCAAGCCGACCGGCTCGCAATCGCCGGTGGCATTGCCGGCACCACTTTGATGGAGAATGCCGGCAGTGCGGTCGCCGAGGCGGTCGCAGCGCGCCGGTCGGCGGCGAGCCGCACTGTCGTCGTCGCAGGTCCGGGCAATAACGGTGGCGATGGCTTCGTGGCAGCACGGGTGCTCGCCGCCCGTGGTTACGAAGTAGACGTGTTGCTGCTCGGAGATGCCACGAGCCTTAAGGGCGATGCGGCAATCGCCGCAAAAAAGTGGAATGGGCCAACAGCGCCGGCAAAACCCGGTGCGCTCGACGGCGCCGATATTATCGTCGACGCGCTGTTTGGCGCCGGCCTCGACCGCCGGGTTGAGGGCCTCGCGCGCGCCATGATCGAAGCGATGAACGCGCACGCTCGACCGATCATCGCCGTGGACCTACCGAGCGGCATCAACGGGACATCCGGCGCGGTGATGGGCACCGCGGTGAACGCCGCTCACACCGTCACCTTCTTTCGCAAAAAACCGGGCCACCTTTTGCTTCCTGGCCGGCTTCATTGCGGCACTGTTTCGGTCGCCGACATCGGCATTCCCGCCGCGGCGCTTGGTCGCATCGCTCCGCGCACATTCGAGAATGTTCCGGGTCTTTGGCGCGAGAAATTTCCAATGCCGCGGCATGACGGACACAAATACGACCGCGGCCACGCCGTCGTGGTTTCCGGGCCGTCGTGGTCGACCGGCGCGACAAGGCTCGCGGCCCGAGCGGCGTTACGCGCCGGCGCCGGATTGGTCACCATCGCCAGCCCGCGCGAGGCACTCGCAGTCAACGCCGCCGCCAATCTCGCAGCGATGGTGCGACCGGTCGATGGCGCTGCCGAACTGGAAGCGTTCCTCGCCGACCGGCGCCTGAACGCTTTGGCAATCGGTCCCGGCATTGGCGTGAATGAGGCGACCTGCGAGCTTGTACTGGCGGTGCTCTCCGGCGACCGCGCTGTCGTGCTTGATGCCGATGCGATCACAAGCTTTGCCAAGGCGCCGCAGCGCCTCGCCGAAGCGCTGCAGGGACGGCATGGCAAGGCCACGATCCTGACGCCACACGAGGGAGAGTTCTCCAGATATTTTGGGGTATTGGACGAAAGAACTAAAGTTGGCTCGAAACTGGACAGAGCACGTCTCGCGGCCAAGATTACCGGCGCGACCGTTTTGCTCAAGGGCCCTGATACAGTGGTCGCGGCGTCCGACGGCCGCGCTTCGATTGCGGGCAATGCGCCGGCCTTTCTCGCCACTGCCGGCGCCGGCGATGTGCTGACCGGAATCGCGGCTGGGCTCTTGGCCCAAAGTATGCCGGCTTTCGAGGCCGCTTCGGCCGCGGTATGGCTCCATGGCGAGGCCGCTAATGCGTTCGGCCCCGGCCTGATCTCCGAAGATTTATCGGAAATGCTGCCGGGGGTTTACCGCGGGCTGTTCGCGTAAAATCCGCATTCAGGCCGACGCCAGACCGGGGCAATTTTTGTAGTTTTCTGTAGGATTTGCGTGATATAAGCCGCGCGCAGCAAGGCCGCCCTGCTATTGCGGGCGTGGCGGAATTGGTAGACGCGCGGGATTTAGGTTCCCGTGACGAAAGTCGTGGGGGTTCGAGCCCCTCCGCCCGCACCAGCCGGGCGGCTTCTCAAAAACTTGACCGGGGATGCGCTCGATATTGAGCCGTGAAGAGTAGTGCCGATGCAGGTGACTGAAACGTCCGCCGCGGGTCTGAAGCGGGAATACCGCGTTGTGGTCCCCGCAACCGACCTCGAAGCCAAGGTCAACGAGCGGCTCGACGACCTCAAGGGGCGCGTGCAGCTGCGCGGTTTCCGGCCGGGCAAGGTGCCGGTTGCGCATCTCAGGCGCCTCTACGGCAAGTCCGCAATGGCCGAACGTCATCGAAGCGGCGGTGCGCGAGGCCAACAGCAAGATCGTCAACGACTATGGCTTTAAGCTCGCCACCGAGCCGAAGGTGGTGCTGCCATCTGAAGAGGGCGCGGTCGAGGGCGTCATCGCCGGCAAATCCGACCTCGCCTACACGGTCGAGATGGAGATTGTGCCGCCGATCACGCTTGCCGATTTCAAGACCATCAAGCTTGAACGGTTGACCGCGCCGGTGACCGATGACGAGATCGATCAATCGCTCCAGACGATCGCCGAACAAAACCGGCCATTTGCCGCGAAGTCCGAAGGCGCGGAAAAGGACGATCGCGTCACCGTGTCTTTCCAGGGCACTATGAACGGCGAAACCTTCGAGGGCGGTTCCAGTGAGGACGTGCCCATTATAATCGGATCGGGGCAATTCATTAAGGACTTTGAAGATCACCTTATCGGCGTCAAAGCCGGCGAAAGCCGGACCTTCGATGTCAAGTTTCCCGACGACTATGCGGCAACCGCCGTGGCCGGCAAAGACGCAACCTTCAACGTCACGGCAAAAACGGTGGAAGCGCCCGGTCCGCTCACCGTCGACGATGAGTTCGCCAAGACGCTCGGGCTGGAATCGCTGGCCAAGCTGCGCGATGCGCTACGTGAACGCATCGAGCGCGAGCATGCCGCCGCATCGCGTCAGAAGATCAAGCGCGCGTTGCTCGACCAGCTCGACGCATGCCACAAATTCGACCCGCCGCCGACACTGGTCGAGGAGGAATTCAACAACGTTTGGCAGACGATCGAAAATGACCTTAAGCAGCAAGGTCGCACCTTTGCCGACGAAGAAACCACCGAGGAGGAGGCCCGTGCGGAGTATCGCGCGATCTCCGAGCGGCGGGTGAGGCTTGGCCTTGTGCTTGCGGAAATCGGCGAGAAAAACAACATCAAGGTGACCGACGACCAGTTGAGCCAAGCCGTCGTGGCCCAAGCCAGAATGATCCCAGGCCAAGAGCAGCAAGTCTGGGATTATTACCGTAATAATCCGGGGGCGCTTGCCGCTTTGCGCGCGCCGATATTCGAGGACAAAGTCGTCGATTTCCTGCTCGAACTTGTGGAAGTTACCGACAAGCAGGTGTCGCGGGACGAATTGTTCAAGGAAGATGAGGAATAAGGCGCGTTGCGCGCAATTCTACGTCTTGCCGCCGGACTTTCCGCGCATATCTGCGCTAACTATCTAGACCGGCAACGCGATCTCGAAGAGCCGGCTTCGACAAGCCGTCCAACTCAAGCCACAGTGGCGGCAGACTGTGGCCGCCGTAGCGGCCAGTGACCAAGGCTCGGTGAGCCAAACTAGGTGAGCCAAACTAGGTGAGCCAAACTAGGTGAGCTATGCGCGATCCACGGGAAACTTACATGCAACATCTGGTCCCCATGGTGGTCGAACAGACCAACCGCGGGGAACGGGCCTACGACATCTATTCGCGGCTGCTTAAGGAGCGGATCATCTTCATCACCGGGCCGGTCGAAGACGGCATGGCCTCGCTTGTCGTCGCGCAGCTCCTGTTTCTCGAGGCGGAAAACCCGAAGAAGGAAGTATCGTTGTACATCAATTCGCCGGGCGGGGTCGTTACCTCGGGCTTGGCGATCTATGACACGATGCAGTTCGTCCGCCCGCCGGTGTCAACGCTCTGCACGGGGCAGGCGGCGTCGATGGGATCGCTGCTTCTTGCCGCCGGCGCCAAGGATCTGCGCTTTGCGTTGCCCAATGCCCGCATCATGGTGCATCAGCCGTCCGGCGGGTTCCAAGGCCAGGCGACCGATATTATGCTGCATGCTCAAGAGATCCTGAACCTCAAGCGTCGCCTGAACGAAATCTACGTCAAGCATACCGGCCAACCCCTCAAGAAGATCGAGGACGCGCTGGAACGCGATATGTTCCTGAACGTCCGAGATGGCCAAGGATTTCGGCCTCATCGACAAGGTGCTCGAAAAGCGGCCGGACGAACCCGGTCTCAAGACCGAGCCGCTGCTCAAGGGGGTAAGCTAGGTCGGGCATGCCCGCTGCCACAAAAGTGGCCAATTCGGTGGCCCAAAGCGGGGTCGGGGACGCCGGTCAAGCGTTTTCCGGGCGTGTGATCCAGAAAACACACTGGCGCAATGTCGTGTTATCGTTAATGGATTCTTGGTTGGCACGCCGTTAGCATGGTTGCTTGTGTGGCGTGTCTGGCTGCTGGGTGGCGGCCGGTTCGGCTAGGGCTCGGGCGGGGGGCCTGGTGGTGCTACGGAATTTTAGCGCAAGGCTTCGTAAGATATAGAGTTGAACTGCTGCGCTGGCGAAGACGGAGACTGGAATGAGCAAGGTTGGCGGCGGCAATTCCAAGAACACGCTCTACTGCTCGTTCTGCGGCAAGAGCCAGCACGAGGTGCGCAAGCTTATTGCCGGCCCGACCGTCTTCATTTGCGATGAGTGTGTTGAACTCTGCATGGACATCATCCGCGAGGAGAACAAGTCCTCGCTGGTGAAGTCGCGCGACGGTATTCCGACGCCGCGGGAAATCCGCAAGGTGCTCGACGATTATGTCATCGGCCAGGATCACGCCAAGAAGGTGCTCTCGGTCGCCGTCCACAATCACTACAAGCGGCTCAATCATCAGAGCAAGCACAACAACGTCGAGTTGGCGAAGTCGAACATTCTGCTGATCGGGCCGACCGGCTCGGGCAAGACGCTGCTCGCGCAGACGCTGGCGCGCATCCTCGATGTACCGTTCACCATGGCGGACGCCACCACGCTGACGGAAGCCGGCTATGTCGGCGAGGATGTCGAGAACATCATTTTGAAGCTGTTGCAGTCGGCCGATTACAACGTCGAGCGCGCGCAGCGCGGCATCGTCTATATCGACGAAATCGACAAGATTTCGCGCAAGTCCGACAATCCCTCGATCACCCGCGACGTTTCGGGCGAGGGCGTGCAGCAGGCGCTGCTCAAGATAATGGAAGGCACCATCGCCAGCGTGCCCCCGCAGGGCGGCCGCAAGCACCCGCAACAGGAATTCCTGCAAGTCGACACCACGAACATCCTGTTCGTGTGCGGCGGGGCGTTCGCCGGCCTGGAAAAGATCATTTCCGCGCGCGGGCGTTCAACCTCGATCGGGTTTGGTGCCAAAGTCGCGGCGCCGGAAGATCGCAAGCAAGGCGAAATCTTCCGCGAGGTCGAGCCTGAGGACTTGTTGAAGTACGAACTCATTCCGGAATTCGTCGGCCGGCTTCCCGTCGTCGCGACGCTGGAGGATCTCGACGAGCCTTCGCTCAAGCGCATCCTCACCGAACCGAAGAACGCGTTGGTGAAGCAGTATCAGCGTATGTTCGAGATGGAGACGGTGGATCTGACGCTGGCCGACGAAGCGCTGTCCGCAATCGCGCGCAAGGCCATCGACCGCAAGACCGGAGCCCGCGGCTTGCGGTCGATCATGGAGAGTATCCTGCTCGACACCATGTTCGATCTGCCGAGCCTCGAAGGCGTAGAGGAGGTCGTGATCTCGAAAGAGGTCGTCGAAGGCAGCGCCAGGCCGCTTTATATCTATGCCGACCGGTCCGATCGCGCCGGCGAGACCGGCGGCGCGAGCGCCTGACGGGTGGGCGGAACCCGGACCCGCAATTCGGTGCGCGGCCACTTGTTCCGCTTACGCGATGCGCAGATTTGCTCGAAAAACCGGTCTTTCTTGACACGCCCGCGACGCGACGCCACGTATAGCCTGCAGTTCGTCGTCACAGCGCATCCTGCGGGTCTCGATGGGCGTGCATAACAATAAGGAAGTGGGGCTATGACAAGCGCCGCCAAACCCAAGCAGCTCCTGATGCCCGGTGAAAGCCGGGCCTATCCGGTGCTTCCTTTGCGGGACATCGTTGTCTTCCCGCACATGATTGTTCCGCTCTTCGTCGGCCGCGAGAAGTCCATCAAGGCGCTCGAAGAAGTGATGCGCTCGGATACGTTTATTCTGCTCGCGACGCAGAAGAACGCGTCCGATGACGATCCGGCGACCGACGCCATTTACGGCATCGGCACGCTCGCCAGCGTATTGCAACTTCTCAAACTTCCGGACGGCACCGTGAAGGTGCTGGTCGAAGGCGCGGCGCGCGCTCAGGTCAAGCGCTACACCGACCGCGAGGAATATTTTGAGGCGGAAGCGATGGTGATCGCGGATTCCTCGGGCGACCAAGTCGAAGCCGAAGCGCTGGCGCGCTCGGTGATCAACGAGTTCGAAGGCTACGTGAAGCTCAATAAGAAGGTTTCGCCGGAAGTCGTCAACGTAGTCCAGCAGATCGAAGACTACGCCAAGCTTGCCGACACGGTCGCTTCGCACCTGGCGGTGAAGATTCCCGACAAGCAGTTGATCCTGGAGACGACGACCGTCACCGAGCGGCTGGAGAAGGTGCTCGGTCTGATGGAGAGCGAAATCTCGGTGCTGCAGGTCGAGAAGCGCATCCGCACGCGGGTCAAGCGTCAGATGGAGAAGACGCAGCGCGAGTACTACCTCAACGAGCAGATGAAGGCGATCCAGAAGGAGCTGGGCGACGAAGATGGCAAGGACGAACTCGCCGAGCTCGAAGAGAAGATCAAGCGCACCAAGCTGTCGAAGGAAGCGCGCGAGAAGGCGCAACACGAGATCAAGAAGCTGCGGCAGATGTCGCCGATGTCGGCGGAAGCCACCGTCGTGCGCAATTATCTCGACTGGCTCCTCTCGATCCCGTGGAACAAGAAGTCAAAGGTCAAAAAGGACCTGGCGCTTGCTGAGCAAATTCTCGAGGCGGATCATTTCGGCCTCGAGAAGGTCAAGGAGCGCATCGTCGAGTATCTGGCGGTCCAGCAGCGCGCCAACAAGCTGACCGGGCCGATCCTGTGTCTGGTCGGACCTCCCGGCGTCGGCAAAACGTCGCTCGGCAAATCGATCGCCAAGGCGACCGGGCGCGAGTTCGTGCGCGTGTCGCTCGGCGGCGTGCGCGACGAGGCCGAAATTCGCGGCCATCGCCGGACCTATATCGGCTCGATGCCGGGCAAGGTCATCCAGTCGATGCGCAAGGCGAAGACCTCGAACCCGCTGTTCCTGCTCGACGAGGTCGACAAGATGGGCGCCGATTTCCGCGGCGATCCGTCGTCGGCGCTGCTTGAAGTGCTCGATCCCGAGCAGAATCACGCCTTTAACGACCACTACCTCGAAGTCGACTACGATCTGTCGCACGTGATGTTCATCACCACGGCGAATACGCTGAATATTCCGCCGCCGCTGATGGACCGCATGGAGATCATCCGCATCGCCGGCTATACCGAGGACGAGAAAGTCGAGATCGCGCGCAAGCACCTCATTCCGCACGCGATCGTCAAGCACGGCCTCGGTCCGAACGAATGGTCGATCGACGACGACGCCTTGCTCACGATCATTCGCCGCTATACCCGCGAAGCGGGCGTGCGCAATCTGGAACGCGAGCTCTCGACGCTGATCCGCAAGGCGGTGAAGGAACTCACGATCAAAAAGACGCAGTCGGTGCAGGTCACCGACAAGGTGCTGGCCGATTACCTCGGCGTGCCGAAATTCCGCTACGGCGAGGTCGAGGATGAGGATCAGGTCGGCGTGGTCACTGGTCTCGCCTGGACCGATGTCGGCGGCGAGCTCCTCACCATCGAAGCGGCCATGATGCCCGGTAAGGGCAAGATGACCGTGACCGGCAACTTGCGCGACGTCATGAAGGAATCGATCTCGGCGGCGGCCTCCTATGTGCGCATGCGCGCGGTCGCCTTCGGCATCGAGCCGCCGGCGTTCGACAAGCGCGACATCCACGTGCACGTGCCGGAAGGCGCGACGCCGAAGGATGGGCCGTCCGCGGGCGTTGCCATGGTCACCGCGATCGTCTCGGTGATGACCGGCATCCCGGTGCATCGCGATGTCGCCATGACCGGCGAGATCACGTTGCGCGGCCGCGTGCTGCCGATCGGCGGATTGAAGGAAAAGCTCCTTGCCGCGCATCGCGGCGGCATCAAGACCGTGCTCATTCCGGAAGAGAACGCTAAAGATCTGGTCGAGATCAACGACAGCATCAAGAGCGGATTAGACATCATTCCAGTCTCGCGCATGGACGAGGCGCTGGCGCGCGCCTTGGTGCGCATGCCCGACCCGATTGTATGGGAGGAGGCGACGGCGAAGCCCGTCGACGTTCCCGAGCCGGTGGTAGAGGAAAATTCCTCCGGGCTGACGGCACACTAAAAGCGATTTTCAGCATGACAGGCGGCGTCTCAACGGACGCCGCCGCTTTTTATTGGCGTCACCTCGCGCCGTCGCGCGGGTCGCGACGTTATCGATTTCTTAGCAATCTCGGCGTCGACTGTGGAGCAATTCGCGGTCGTATATCGTGGAATTTCCGCCTGGGGCGCTGCGAGAAATGAACGCCTTTCCTCGCCTTGCGAAAACCAACCGGCGCACCGGCAACGGCTCGATCCAGGTATTGATCGTCGTGGTCGCGCTCGGCACGATGCTTGCGCTCGGCGCGCTGGCGACCGACCGATATGTCAGGGCGGAAAAACGCCAGGCCGAGGCTGTGGTCGACGCGGCGAATGACGGCGACCTTTATACCGGCTCGATCCTTTACATGCCCGACACTAGCAATGTCTGCCATCAATGGCTGTTCAACAATCAGAACGGCCAATTTACCGACAACGGCAATGTCGGTTGCGAGCAGGCCGAGTATCAGGGACTCGACGGACCCAAGCAATGGTCGGCCGCCCGTATGCGCGTCATCAGTACCGGATTCCGCGATCACTAAGTGGTGGTTTGCAAATCGTGGCGAAATTCGATGCGCGCGCGCTGAAAAAAGATGTGGCGGCGTGCGCGGCTTTCGCTACATTTTGCAAACGGGGCCCGCGGCTGCGAGGTCGTGGGCAATGCCGGGAAAAGGGTCGAGGACCGCGTGTTAAAAATCAAACATCCACTTGGCGGATGTATCGTGCTTGCGTCTGTTGTGGCGGGTATCTCAAGCGCAGCAGTCGCGGCCGACGATTTTCCCCTTGTTGGAGATTACACCCAGAACGTCGCCTGCAAAGGCGATGGCAGCGATCCGGCGACGGCCAAAGTCATGATTTCGGCTCAGGAAATCGTGTCCAATGTCGGCATCTGCACCATCCTGGATACGAAAAAGAACGGCAGCAGCTACGCCGAGCATGTCGAATGCAAGTTCCCGAGCGGACCGCTCATGGGCAATATCACGCTCACGCCGAAACCTGATAATACGGTCGAATTCGTCGATAGCGATATGACGTACAGGGCGGTGTTGTATCGTTGCCCGGACCCGATGCCGGCCGCCGCCGGCGCCAAATAATGGACAAATAATAGAAAAGTGGCGGCCGGCCTTGACCGCCATGGGTAACCCGATTCCAAAAGCGCCATCGGCAATGTATATTGCTACGGGTCCTTTAGTTTGAAGTTCCTCTGCAAATTGGCAGGCGTCTTTTAGGAACTTAAAATCCGCTGCAGGAGGGAGGTTTGCCAGATGAGCTATTATCAGGGTCTGCAAGCGGAATCGGTGCGGTTCCGCGGCCACAACGGCGACCAGGGAGAGGCGTATTACGCGCGGCCGACGCGCACCGGAAAATTTCCCGGCGTCGTCGTGATCCATCACCTGCCGGGTTGGGACGAATGGATTACGGAAGTCGTGCGCAAGTTTGCCCATCACGGCTATGCGGCGATCTCGCACCACCTTTATTTTCGTGAAGGCGAGGGCAGCCCTGACGATATCGGTGCGCGCGTACGCGCGGCTGGCGGCGTTGCCGACGCGCAGGTCGTGGGCGACACCGCGGGTGCTATGGCCTATTTGCGCGCTCAACCCAACGCCAACGGCAAGGTTGGCGCGATCGGCTTCTGTTCCGGCGGCCGCCACACCTATCTTGCCGCCTGCACGCTCTCGGGCATCGATGCCGCAGTCGACTGCTGGGGCGGCAATGTCATCGTCGACAACCCAAGGGACCTCAATGAGAAGCGCCCGGTCGCGCCGATCGATCTGACGGAAAAGCTGGGCTGTCCACTGCTCGGTATTTTCGGCAACGACGATGCCAATCCGACCGCCGATCAAGTCAACCGGACCGAGGCGGTACTCAAGAAGCTTGGCAAGAACTACGAGTTTCACCGCTACGACGGCGCCGGGCACGCGTTCTTCAACACTTCCCGCGACGCCTACCGGCCCGACCAGGCGCTGGACGGTTGGCGCAAAGTATTCGCTTTCTTCAACCGCCATCTGGCGGCATCCGCGACCAGCATCGCTGCCGAATAATCACGGAGAACATTACCATGTGCTCCTACATCGTCGAAAAAGCCGCACTCGTCGGCGGTGCCAAGGGCCGCAAAGGCTGGATGCGGATCGACACGGCGAATGTCTATTTCGATCACCCCTACTACTCGACGCTTGATCACGTGCTCGCCATCGACTTCACTAACGAGGGTGAAGGGGGGCGCGACCGCGTCGCGGTCGAACTCAGCGCCGCTTCCGCGCGGGCCCTGGTTGACAGAATCATGGCGGCGCTGGCGAACGGAGAGGCGGCTCACGCCGCGTCCGTGCCGGCGCTGCCGGTCGCGGTGGAGTGACGAACATGGCGCTGTCCGTCCAAGAGAACGCCGTCAACGCTTCCGGCATCGCCAAACCGGCGGCCGCAAGCGGAGCGCGCTTTGAGATCGTGCCGCTGACCAAACATATCGGTGCGCAGATACGCGGCATCGATTTGCGGAAAAAACCCGACGCCGACACCGTGCAGGCGATCTATCAAGCCTGGCTCGACCATCTGGTCTTGATTTTCCCCGAGCAAAAGCTCGAGCAGGAAGACCTGATCCGCGCCACCGGTTTCTTCGGCCAGATCGGCGCGCTGTCGCGGCCGCCCAAATATTTTCCAAAGGGCTATTCCAGTCTGCTGCCCGGCATTATGATGATCTCGAACATTCGCGAAAACGGCGAGCCGATCGGCGCGTTGCCGGACGGCGAGATGATGTTCCATCACGACATGATCCACGCCGAGGTGCCGAGCAAGGCGACGCTTCTCTATGCGTTGGAAATTCCCTCGACCGGCGGCAATACGCTGTTCGCCAGCGGCTACGCCGCCTATGACACGCTCGACCCGGCGCTCCGCGCGCAACTCGAAGGCAAGAAGGCGCTGCACCACTACAATTACGGCTCGACCACGAAGGGCGACAGCCGCGGCACCGAAGCGTTCGCAGAATGCGTGCATCCGGTATTTCGCACCCATGAGGACACCTTGCGCAAAGCGGTCTATGTCAACCGGCTGATGACGGTGAAAGTGCTGGACGTGGCGGAGGATGAGAGCGAGCGCTTGCTCAACGCCGTCTATGATCACGCCGAGAAGCGCGAGTTCGTCTACGAGCATGTATGGCGCGTCGGCGATCTCCTGTTATGGGACAACCGCTGCTCCTCGCATGCGCGCACCGATTTCCCCTCAAGCGAGCGCCGGCTGATGTTTCGCACCACTGTACAAGGCACGGTGCGGCCGTCTTGATATTTTGCCGCACGCCGCCGGAATTCACCGCCGGTCCGGAATATTTTGCAAACGCGTGCCCAATTCGGCGACCTTGATCGAAAATGCAGGGAAGCCCGACGCCGCTGCGACTGCGGCAAGCCGGATGGCTATGATCGTCTCCCCTTTAGGTTTTGCCTGGGATCATTGTTCCGTGGGCAGGGTGAAGGTCAGCATTTGGCGCGTGCAAAAAATTCAAGCCTCGCCAGGCCTGTCGTTGTCATGCTAACGGAGCCTCGGCCGCGTGCCGGTTTGATCAGGGAATCCGTCCAATGAAAATCATCGCTTACATTCTCGCCGTTATTTGTGCGATCGCCGCCGTGATGTACTACACGATGGAGGCCGGCTCATTGCCGACTTTTATGCCAGGCTACAGTCCCGGCTCGACGCATATTCACCACTTGCATGCCTATGCTGCTCTCGTCGCAGCCGTCGTGCTGTTCGCAATCGGTTGGTTTGCCAGGCGTCCAGCGAGATGACGCTTGTCGCGGTCAGAAATGCCGTCAGCTCGCGCCGCGGACTTTGTGCCGTACGCGTTCGTCGAATTGCGCCACGCTGACAACGACGCGCTGATGAGTGCCGCCGCCGATCGGCTCGAACTCGTCGCGGGCTGTGACGCGGAAGGTGACGGTGCGGCCTTCGAGCCGCAACACCTCAGCGGTTGCGGTGACCCGCAACCCGACCGGGGTCGCCGCGGTATGGCTGACATCGAGTCTGATGCCGAGGCTTTGATGGCCGGCGGGAAGCAGGTGCTCGACCGCCGCCAGTGCCGCGGCCTCGATGAGGTTGATCATCACCGGCGTTGCCAGCACCGCAATCCGGCCGGATCCGACGAAGGGCGCGGTATGCTCGGGTCCGACGACGATATCGGCCGCACCGGTCAGGCCCGGTTTGACGTGGGCGAGCACGGCGCTGATGCGGGGAGGGGACTCCATGCCGCCTTATAGCGCCAATTTGCGCCATGGTATCTCGCCGATCAGTGGTAATATGCGGATACGACAGTCAGGGGGGATAACGCCATGCCTCGATACGCTTTTATCGCCGCCGTGCTGATTGCGCTGGTGCCGAGCACGCCCTCGCTTGCGGTGACGGCAAAAGAAAAAATGGTCACGTGCAAGTTCGGCGCCGACGACCAGAAGCTGCAAGGTGCCCCGCGTGCGAAATTTCTCAAGAATTGCATGTCCAATAGGAACGATCCCCGCGGCCCGACATCGGGCCAGGCGCCTGCGCCGGGAGCGCCTGCGGCAAGCGGCACACCGCCTCCGCCGAAACAATAGCCGCCTATGGCGAACCGTTTGCGCGGCGCGCGCTACGGCCGATAGCCGCGCATCAAATCATACCAATAAAGGGGGGAGCCGATGAGTACACCAACCGCTGTGGCGGCCACGCGTCATTTCCGGCGCGGCTGGATCTACGTTCTCATGCTGGCGCTGGTCACGATCAATTACATGGATCGATCGGCGCTCGGTATCGTGGCGCAGGCGGTGCGCGGCGAATTCAAGCTTTCGCCGGTCGAGATGGGCTATCTGTTTTCGTCCTTCCTGTGGACCTATGTCGTTTGCCTGCTTCCGATCGGCATCATGCTCGATCGTTTTCCGGCACGTAATATCAATGCTATCGGCATTGCGCTGTGGTCGCTGGCGATGGCCGCGACCGCCGGCGTGTGGAGCTTCGGCACGCTGATCGCCGCCCGCATGGTCATGGGCGCGGGCGAGGCGACGTTGATTCCATCTTGCGGCCGCATCGTGCGCGAATGGATGCCGGCGCGGGAACGCGGCGTCGCCAATGTGGTATGGAGCGCTGGCAGTTTCGTCGGACCGGCGCTCGGCGCCGTCGTCACCGCGACAATTGCGAGCGCCTGGGGCTGGCGCGCGGCCTTCATCATTCTCGGCTTGCTCGGTTTTGTGTGGCTCGCCTGCAATCTGATCTGGTTCGACCGGCCCGAAAAAGCCAGCTGGCTCTCGGCAGACGAACGCAAAAAAATCATTACCGAGCGCTCCGCCGGCTCGTCCGACGAGATTGGCATGCATGGCAGCCCGGGCGTCGTGCTGGAACTGCTAAAGTCGCCGTCGCAATGGGGCGCCATGATCGCCCAAGCCTCCGGCATTTACACGCTCTATCTCCTGTTGTTCTGGATGCCGAGCTATCTGCAGGACACCAAACACCTCACCATCATTAAAACGGGCCTTTACACCGCAGTGCCGTGGGCGATTGCGGTGCCGGTCAGCATCGTCATCGGGCTCATCAGCGACCGCCTGCTGCAGAACCACACGCTCCTTGCCGGCGGCCGCCGTGGCATAGTCATTCTCTGCATCCTGCTTTCCGCCGTGATCGTGTTCGTGCCGTTCACCGATAACACCACGCTGATCCTGATGCTGTTCGCGGCCTCGCTCACCGGCATCAACGCCATGATCTCGCTTAATCTGTCGCTGGTCACCGACCTCGTGCATCGCGCGCGCGATGTCGGCAAGGCCATCAGTCTCACCATCCTGAGCGGCAACCTGTGCGGGCTGTTGGCGCCGATCGTCACCGGTTACGTGGTCGCCGGGCTGGGCTCCTACGATTGGGCGCTGTGGATCGCCGGCATTCTGCTGATCATCGGCGCCATGGCGCTCGGCACTATGACGCGCAGCGTGATTTTGCCGGCGGCTGGCGCGGCGGCGCCGCGCTCGGCATGACGTTCAAGCATCGAGCGCCGGCATGAATCTTCCGCCGCTGCGCACGCTGTTCTTCGAAGATCTTTCGGTCGGCATGACCGAGACGCTGGAGAAGACCGTATCATCCTCCGATGTGGTCGGCTTTGCACAGCTCACCGGCGACCGCAATCCGATCCATCTGTCGGAGCATTTTGCCGCGCGCACCTCGTTCGGCAAGCGGATCGCGCACGGACTCTACACCGCGAGCCTGATCTCCGCGGTGCTCGGAACGCGACTGCCGGGCCCCGGCGCGATCTACATTTCGCAGACGCTGAATTTCCGTGCGCCGGTGAAAATCGGCGACACCGTCGTCGTTACCGTGACGGTAAAGGAACTCATCCCGGCGAAATCGCGCGCCCGGCTTGCCTGCGTCTGCGCGGTCGGCGCCGACGTGGTGCTCGACGGCGAGGCTTTGGTGAAGGTGCCAAGCGAAAAGACCGCCAAGGGCAAGCGGCCGATGATGCGGCTGTGAGAAGACCGTTGCTGCCATCGCTCAGCTACTGCGAAACGGCGGAGCTTGGCGAGATTCGCCCGCACGAGGACAGACGGCACGTGGGGCGACATCCGACGCGGTGCGCTTGCCGTCTGCGCCGCCGTGCGCGACTATGAGGACAGCGCCGCAGAGGAAGGCCATCATGACCACCGCAGTTCTGGATGCCAAGCAAACGACCGAATACGATATCGAGGACGTTGAATATCTCCGCCACGGCGACAAGCCGCTTTTGGCGCGGGTGTTCAAGCCGCGCGGAGTGGGGCCTTTCCCGGCGTTGGTCGAGTGCCACGGCGGCGCCTGGTGCATGAGCGACCGGCTCACCGAGCATTTGCGCCACGAATACATGGCCTCGCACGGCATCGTCTCGATTGCGCTCGATTTCCGCTCCGGCAATGAAGCGCCGTATCCGGCCTCGGCGCAGGACATCAATTACGCGGTGCGCTGGACGAAACATCACGCCCGCGATCTCAAGACCCGGCCTGATCTCGTCGGCATTTCCGGCCAGTCGAGCGGCGGCCATTTGGCCATGCTCGTCGCCATGCGCCCGCTCGATCCGCGCTACGCGGCGATCCCGTTGCCGGTCGGTTCGCATCGGCACGACGCCGGCGTCGCCTGCGTCGTCATGTCGTGGCCCGTGATCAATCCGCTGTCGCGCTATCGCCATGCCAAGCGCGCGCTGGCGGCGGGCGGCGAGTGGGCGAAAAGCATCATTCCCCGCCACGATTCCTATTGGCGCACCGAGGCCGCGATGGAAGAGGGCAATTCGATGCTGGCGCTCGAACGCGGCGAGAAGGTGCAATTGCCGCCGGCGATCTGGTTCCAAGGCCGCGGCGACAGCGTGCACGACTACAAAGACGCCGATTCCGATTTTCCCGGCAACGAGCCGCAGCGCTTCGTCGCCAATTACCGCAAAGCCGGCGGCGACATTGCGCTCGAATATATCGAGATGGAGCGCCATGCCGGCCATTCGCCGGATCTGTCGAAAATCTCCGGCGCGTTTGCCGACATGGTGAAATTCGTCGGCAAAAACATCAAAGTCTAGGCGCGAGTTGGGGGGCCAAGGCCTGCGGCAACATGCGCCGCATGACGCCATCGCGGTAATACAGCAAGTGCAAAAAGGCGGTCGCGACGTGCACGCCGATCAAGGTCAGAAGCGCCCATTCGAAGTCTTGGTGCCAACCATCAATGCTGCGCACGAGCTGCGTATTTTCCGCCGTCAGCATCGGCAATGGCACCGTGAAAAACCACGAAATGGTCCAGCCGCGCGCCGACGCGAACAGCCAGCCGGATAGCGTGGTGGCGAGCGCCAATGCATAAAGGAGCCAATGTACGGCTTCCGAGGTCAGGCGCTGCCATGGCGCCAACGAGCTTTCCGGCGCGACCGGATGCGTCAGCCGCCACACCAAGCGGGCGAGGATGAGGGCGAAAATCAGCGTGCCGATGGATATGTGCAAGGTCATGCCGACACCCGGCTTCATGGCGCGCTTGATATCCGGCATCAGCCAGCCGATCGAATATTGAATGACGAGAAGTCCGACCACTAGCCAATGCAAAACTTTGGCAGTGGTGCCGTAATACAGCCGTTTCGTCATTCCTGAAACCGTCCAGCGCCGAATTTCAGCCGCGTCGTTTTACGATGCGGGACATGCGCCCCGCGCCAGTTTCCAATTGCGCTCGAATCGGAGGATTGTCCAACCCATCACAATGCGACTTCAGCGAATGTAAACGCCGAAACCATGATGGTGGTGGTGATGATGGTGATGATGGTGGTGGTGATGGGGACGCAGGAAGACGCGGGGCGGAACGACCCGGAAATAGCGGTGGTGATGGTGGTGATGATGGTAGAAAACCTGCGCCAATTGTTCCGGCGCTTGCGTTTGGTCGCGCTGTTGCGTCGCGCTCGCGGCGAGACGGTCGTCTTCCGCCTTCAGCGCGTTTAGCGCGTTTAGCGCGTTTAGCGCATTCGGGATCGGTTCCAGAAGATCGAGATAGCTCGCCGCTTGAGTGAGTTGCGGTGCCGGCGCCGCTTGGGCGGCATGCATGGTCGTCAGCGCAGCCGCGGCACCGAGCAGTCCGGCAATCCTCTTGTCCATGGTTTCGCTCCCTATGATCGTCGTGTGTTCGCGTTCCCGGCAACCGGCGTCACGACCGGCGGGCCGCAATGATAATACCCTGGCCCAGGCCCTGGTTCCTCATCCGCATCGCGTGAGTTGCGTTGAAACGCTCACGTAAAAAGTTCCCGCGAAACACTATCGGAACGGGACGCGGCGCCATGCATTAGCTCGGGACGATGTCCTACAGAGGAGACACCGATGCGTACACTGATTTTAGCAGCTGCCGCGGCGTTCATCATGAGCGTGCAGATGGCCGCGCCCGTGAAGGCACAAGACACCACCATCATCAAAAAGGATAACGACGCCGGCACGACGACCGTGATTAAGAAACGCGACCAAGATCGGCCTTTCGTTGCCGAACCGAGCACGGAGAAGAAGGTCATCATCCACAAAGACCGCGACGACGATTAAACCTGCGGGCGCAGCCGCCGGGTCGATTTCGGGGGAGGGACGCCAAGTACCTCCCCCGCGGCGTCGGTTTCGGTGCGGTTGCGCCAAAGCCGACGCCGATCGCGTCGACGTAAGGGCCAAGTTCGGGCCCTCACGTCGATTGACTCGACAACTGTTGCCGCAACCGCCCGTTATGCCGCGGCGCTGACTTTGCCGCTGGTCGGGATCGCCGCGATGGTTTTGAGAATCTGCGAGGTGATCTGGTACGGGTCACCTTGCGAATTCGGCCGACGGTCTTCGAGATAACCCTTGTAGCCGTTGTTGACGAAGCTGTGCGGCACACGGATCGAGGCGCCGCGGTCGGCGACACCGTAAGTGAACTCGGTGATCGCCGCGGTCTCGTGCTTGCCGGTGAGCCGCATATGGTTGTCCGGACCGTAGACCGCGATGTGGTCCTCTCGTGCGCCGTCGAACGCTTTCATCAAGGCGTCGAAATAATCCTTGCCGCCGACTTCGCGCATATAGGCGGTCGAGAAATTGCAGTGCATGCCGGAGCCGTTCCAATCGGTGTCGCCTAGCGGCTTGCAGTGGAATTCGATATCGACGCCGTATTTCTCGGTAAGCCGCAGCATCAGATAGCGCGCCATCCACATCTGGTCGGCCGCGGTCTTCGAGCCCTTGCCGAAAATCTGGAATTCCCACTGGCCCTTCGCCACTTCGGCGTTGATGCCTTCGTGGTTGATGCCGGCGGCGAGGCAAAGATCGAGATGCTCTTCGACCATCTTGCGCGCGACGTCGCCGACATATTTATAACCGACCCCGGTATAGTAGGGGCCTTGCGGCGCCGGATAGCCGCTTGCCGGGAAGCCGAGCGGGCGGCCGTCTTTGTAGAAGAAATATTCCTGCTCAAAGCCGAACCAGGCGCCGGGATCGTCGAGAATGGTGGCGCGCTTGTTCGAACTCGTGCGGCTCGCCGTTCGGCAGCATCACTTCGCACATCACCAGCGCGCCGTTCGTGCGCGCGGCGTCGGGATAAACGGCGACGGGTTTGAGGATGCAGTCCGAATTCGAGCCGGTGGCCTGATTGGTCGAAGAACCGTCAAACCCCCAAAGCGGCAGCTGCTCCAGCGTCGGAAACGCGGCGAATTCCTTGATCTGCGTCTTGCCGCGCAAATTCGGCACCGGCGTATAACCGTCGAGCCATATGTATTCGAGCTTATATTTCGTCATTTGGCGTCTCTCTTTTGCTGATGTGCGAGTGAGAGGGTTTGAAGCGTGTCAGAGGGGCAAAATCGCGAAACTAGCCGCGCTGCCTCCCGCCCAATCGCAAGCATTTACTGTGCCAAGCGCCGCGTAAGTGCGCTGCAGCGCACGGGCGCGATGAACTCTCGCCGTTTCGCTGCGGATCGGATGCAATCGAAATAAGCAAACACATGAATGCCGGTTGAATGCTCATATTGTAGCCATTTGCTGTTTTTCCGCGCGGCATACCGAACAAATGGCGGGCAAAGGATTATATTAAGAGAGACTCGAGCAGACTCAAACGACGCGCACATTGGATTGCGCGGACACGGCGATGGAGCCGAACAATGACGACGAATTCTTCCGGATCGGCGAAGATCTATACATTCCCTCCGCGCGGCCGCTTCGTGTTGCGCATCCAAGGCGAGGAGCTTGCGCCCGCGGCCGATCTTCAATTGCCGCGCGGCGTAAAGCTCGTTTCCGGCAGCGGTTGGTACCACGAGGCAGCGATTCAAGACGCGCGCAAGAGCGAGCAAGGACGGAAGAATTAGCTCCGGATTCAACTCCACTTTTCCCTTTCCCTGAAAGGGAGAAGAGAAACGTCTCTAAGTCGCTGGGCTCGTCTCTGCTTACAACCCCGCCAGATACTTCGCGATTGTCTCGCGGTCGCTCCCGTTCAGCACTTTCATGAAGCCCGGCATGTCGAGATTGTTGGTGCGCGTGCCGTCGGCGAAGGCATTCATGGCGGTAAGCAGGTAATCGTAACTTAGGCCCGCGAGCCGCGGCCCCGGCGCGCCGCCCTCGAAATTTTTCTGATGGCAGGCCTTGCACATTTCGATCTTGCCGGCGACCGCTTCCGGCGACGCGGCGGTGGGATCGGCCGCGGGTTGTGCCGGCCAGCTCTTGGCGGCGAAATAATCCGCAAGCGCGCGAAGATCGTCCAGCGTGATGTCCTTGATCAGCGGTGACATGACTGGATTGTCGCGAGCGCCGCTGTGGTAGTCGTGCAATTCCTTGTAGAGGTAATCGCCCCGTTGCCCGGAGATGATCGGCGTCACCGCGTTGACGGGCGTGCCATTTTGGCCGTGGCAGGCGCTGCACACTTGCGCCTTGGTCGCAACATCGTCGGCGGCCTGAGCCGGTGCGGCAACGGCAACAAAGATTGCCGTGGCGAAAGCAATTCCCGCGGCGACAACGGCCGCACCAACGCGATTGGACCCGGTCACGCTATTCCTCCCTCGCCCCGCGGCTTTTTCCGCCGCCTCGGCGTTTAACCTCTTTCGTGCCCCGCAACGCCATTCTACCTGTCTCGGCCGCACTTGCGAGAGGCTGGTTTGTCACCGTGCACTGCGGGAGCGGAGCAGCGCGGCGCCGAACGCCTCGAACAATTTGCGATTGACCGCATTGCCGTCGGCTACGTGCTCGGCGTGCCATTGCGCGCCGAGGGCAAAACTTGGCGCGTCGGCGATGCGGATGGCCTCGATGGTGTCGTCCTCGGCGACGCCCTCGACGACGATCCGCTTGCCGGGTTCGAGAATGCCCTGGCCGTGCAGCGAATTGACCCGGATGGTGTCGGCGTCGAGCAGTTTTGCGAACACGCCGCCCGGTGTCAGCCGGACCTCGTGGCGCTCGGCATAGATGACTTTCGGATCGGGATTGATTTCGCCGTTGGCGAGCCGCAGCGCGCGGTGGTTCAGGCGTCCGGGCAACTCGCGGATCTCCGGATGCAGCGTGCCGCCGAACGCAACGTTCATCTCCTGAAAGCCGCGGCAGATGCCGAACAGCGGCACGCCGCGCGCGACGCAGGCTTCGATCAGCGGCAGCGCGAGCGCGTCGCGCGGCTGATCGAAGGGCTCGTGTGCCGGCGTTTCGTCGTGGCCGAAATGGCTGGGATGCACGTTGGCGCGCGCACCGGTGAGCAGGATGCCGTCGACGGCATCGAGCAGCGCGCCGATATCGGTGATCTCCGGGGTGCCGGCGAAGATCAGCGGCAGCGCGCCGGCAACGTCGGCGACCGCGCGCAGAATGCGCTCGCTCACCCGCTGCGCGGGAAATTTGCCCTCGGCCAGATGCGCCGAGCCGATCACGCCGACGACGGGGCGTTTTTGGGCCATTGCGGAGACCTCGATCTTTCTATCGTAACACCTCGAAGGCGCGGTCGCGATTGCGCCCGTAGCGGTAGACGGCGAAATCGTCGTCAAAGCTTGCCGCGCGCGTCAAGCCGAGACGCTCCATCACGGCGAAGCTCGTTCGATCGACAATGGAAAAGGCCTGATCGGGAAACGCCTCGCCAATAGTCCAGGCGCGTTCGAGATCGAGCGCGGTGATCTTCTCGACCGGCGCCGCACCGTGCCTGATCTGACTCCAGAATTGTTCAGCCGCCTGACGGTGAATGCGGCTGTTCAGCAACCCCCAGGTTTCGACAAGGACATGATCGCTCAGCAGCGGATCGGAGATGCTCGACAGCAATATTTTCGCACGCCGGTTCTGCCGCTCGTGGATATTGGCGGCGGCAAACCAGACCGACGTGTCGACAAAAACGCTCAACGGCGGCGCGTCCTCGAGCGGCGCATTTTGGCCTTCGGCAAGCGGCGGGTATCGCGCAAATATTCCTCCCAGACCGCTTGCCCGATCATCTTGTCCTTGTCGCGCGCGATATCGGTCGGCTCTTTCGAAGCGCCGAGGTCGAACAAGGTCGAAATGTCGGGCTTGGATTTTTTCGGCTCGCCCAGATCGCCGGCGACGAGGCGCCGGATATATTCGGCAAACGAAACGCCAAGCTCGGCGGCCTTGGCTTGCGCCCGCCGCTGCAGCTCCGGGTCCATCGTAATCTGGGTGCGTGCATTCATGATGGCGCTATCATGCCATCACAATGAAGTAATGACAACACGCGCCGGACAACACACGGACCGCGCTCTACGGACTATTCTGGTTCGTTTGATATGCCGGGGTCCAACCGACGGTGCAGCCGCTCGGCGTCGGTGAAAATGTCGACCATCGCGCCAACCGCGCCCTCGACCTTTTCCACGAAACTCTTCCGCGACGGCGAGGCGGCTTTTTCCGGCGCCGCCTTGGTTTTCGGAACCGGTGCGGATTTCTTCGGGGCCGCGACCTTAGTCGCGACCTTGCGGCGTTGCTTGGCGGTTGCCGCTTTTCTCCCAGCGTTTTTCGCCTTGGCGTTTTTCGCCTTGGCGCTTTTCTTCCTGGTCAGGACTGTCGACTTCTTTGTCGCTATCGCCGCGGCTTTTTTGCGCGTTCTCTTGGCCATTGCCGACCCCAGCGTTTCCGCAAATAGTCCACCACCCGAACCGTGCCAGCATAAGCGGCACCCCGCGGCCGCGCCAGGGGGCGGATGGGCGACAAATGAGGGCCTCCGTTCTTCGGGAGACAGGTTATGCAGGAGGCGTGGCTGCCGTTGCCGTCATCCTCACCGCGGATCGGTGGGCAACATGCACGAAGGCATTCGTGCTCGCCGGAGAAAATCGGTCGGATGTACGATTGCGAGCGAAGGGTAAGACGCCGGCATTAGACCCCCCTCACCGCCAGCCGAGAGGCGGGGCGACGTGCTTGAGGATCGCCTCGATGACATGGGCGTTGTAGTCGACGCCGAGTTGGTTCGGCACGGTGAGCAAGAGCGTGTCGGCTTCGGCGACCGCTTCGTCCTTCTTGAGCTGCTCGACCAGAACGTCCGGTTCGGCGGCGTAGCTGCGGCCGAACACGGCGCGCCGGTTGTCGCCGAGGAAGCCGAACGTGTCGTCGTTTTCGCTGTCACGCCCGAAATAGGCGCGGTCGCGATCGTCCACCAGCACGAAGATGCTGCGGCTGACCGACACCCGCGGCTCGCGCGTATGTCCGGCCGCCTTCCAGGCCTCGCGGAATTTCCGGATCCGGCCGGCCTGCTGGATATGCAGCGGCTCGCCGGTCTCGTCGTAGACCAGCGTCGAGCTTTGCAGGTTCATGCCGACTTTGGCTGCCCACTCGGCCGTGGCGCTTGAACCCGCGCCCCACCAGATGCGCTCGCGCAGGCCTTGCGAATACGGCTCGACGCGCAGCAGGCCCGGCGGGTTCGGAAACATCGGCCGCGGATTGGGCTTGGCGAAGCCCTGGCCGCGCAGCACTTCGAGAAAAACCTCGGTGTGGCGTCGCGCCATGTCGGCGTCGGTCTCGCCGTCGGGCGGCGCGTAACCGAAGTAGCGCCAGCCGTCGATCACCTGTTCGGGCGAGCCGCGGCTGATGCCGAGCTGCAGGCGCCCGCCGCTGATAATGTCGGCTGCGCCGGCGTCCTCCGCCATGTACAGCGGGTTCTCGTAGCGCATGTCGATAACCGCGGTGCCGATCTCGATGCGCTTGGTCCGCGCACCGACCGCGGCGAGCAGCGGGAAGGGGGAGCCGAGCTGGCGCGCGTAGTGATGGACGCGGAAGAACGCGCCGTCGGCGCCGAGCTCCTCGGCGGCGACGGCAAGCTCGATCGATTGCAGGAGCGCGTCGGAGGCCGTTCGCACCTTCGATTGCGGCGACGGCGTCCAATGGCCGAACGAGAGAAAGCCGATCTTTTTCATGGGGCTTCGGGAGGAAAGGGAGCGCGGTGAACGCCGGCCTTATGTATGCAGCCTGCGACGCATTGCCACGACTGCTCGTCCCCGCGATGGGGTGCCCCGTAAGCGGGGACCCAGACTGGGTTCCCGCTTGCGCGGGAATGAGCGGATGACCACACGTCATGGCCGGCCATGTCTCGACCGGCCAGGTCGCGGCGGGGCATGTCGCGGCCGGCGGGCGCACGGGCGCCTCGCTTGGCGGTTATGGAACCATCGTTCCCGAGTTTTAGGCCCTTGCCACCGATCTCGCCATTAATTTGGCGGATGTGGCCGGCATGAGCGTGGCGCCATGCAGGAGCGGGCATCGGGGTCGGTCGCGAACGTTGCGCGTTCGGGCCGCGCTAAACTACGATGAGGCGGGTTTGTGCAATCGTAAAAAGGATGAGATCGCCGTGAAGAAAAATGCGTGTGCGTTCGTGTTGCTGGCATTGGCGTTGCCGGCGTTCGCAGTGCTGTGGAGCGATGGGTTGCTGGCGGGCGAAACGCTCGGCACGGCGGCAGAAGCGCGCGCCATGCTCGATCGCGCCGTCGCTGCGCTCAAGGCCGACCAAGGCAAGGCGCTGGCGGCTTTCAACGACGCGCACAGCAAGGAGTTCCACGATCGCGATCTGTTCGTCTATTGCTTCAATACCGCCGATGGCAAATTCACCGCTTATGAAATGTCCGCGCTGGTCGGCGCCGATATCCGCCAGTTCAAGCTTTACAACGAGCCGATGGGACAGCGCAGCTATGATGTCGTCCACGACGCACCGGAAGGCACGATCGTCAGCATCGACTACCAGATGCCGAAGCCGGGGGAGAAAACGCCGTCGGCCAAGCAAGCCCTCGAAACGCGCGTCGGCGCTCAGGCCTGCGGGGTGAGTTATTTCAAGTAGGCAAAAATCGAGGTCGATACAGCAGGTCGACGCCGTGCGTCTGGTTGATGAGATGCACTGTCACTGTAATTCTCCACTCATGACCGCGCGCTGAACTTGTCGAATAGCCAGTACATGAGCCCGCCGACAATTGCGCCGGCGATGATGGCAGTCACGACGGTCTGCAGGTCAATCGACGGCGCCCGCCACAACATGCTGGCCGACCACAGCACGGCGAACAGGATGGCTATCGGGATGCGATTGGACTGCGGGCGTTTCACCGTGACTCCCGAGACAAGGTCGGCCTCCGACGATGTACGGCGGTTGAACGGTTCTGCCACCGCCTAATTCAACGATGCGTCATGGCCGGGCATAGTCGTCCGAAGGACGGCGTCGCTTCGCTCGCCTATGTCCCGGCCATCCACGTCTTGCTGCCTTGAAGGTCCAAAAGACGTGGATGCCCGGCACAGGGCAGCACAGGGCCGAGCATGACGGAAGTGTGGTAGTGTTGGAACATGAAAACGAACTCTATGGCACATCCGGGCCGTCTGTTGAAACGCGAACTGACTTCACGCGAATTGAGCGCCAATCGGCTCGCTCTCGACATCGGCGTGCCGTCCGGACGCATCACCGACATCTTGAATGGCCGTCGTTCGATCACCGCCGATACGGCCGTGCGGCTCAGCCGCTATTTCGGCAACAGCGCGCAGTTCTGGCTGGACCTGCAGACTCAGTACGACATTGCAGTGGTTGAGCGCGAGCATGGCGTGGAGATCACCCGCCGCGTGCGGCCTGCGGACGCGGCGTGACTACGACCTAATTAGTGCACCGTCACCGTAATTCGGGGGGAGAACTTAGGGAAGTGATGCCCTGAGAACGGCCTCAATCCCCAATCGACTGCCGCCCTTTTCCCTGATAGTCATACTGGTGTAAATTATCTTCGCTTGATGAATTCGACGACCAAAGAACTGAATAAGATCAAAAAAATTCTTGTTATTATCCGAACATAGTTCGCCGATTAGCTCGTCCGGAACGCTGCGCGCTGCAGATAAGTCATTGACCTTTGCCGCGGTTGATATACGATTGCGTAAGTCGACGATCGCGTTGTTTTTCTTATCCTCTTTGTTTTCTTCGTGCGCGCTGATCAATGCTGTCAAGGTTAGCTTTTCCATGTAGACGGGAACAACAGTGTCAATCTTCGTGAAAACGATTTGAATTGCCCTATTTTTCGTCGAGCCGATCCCACGTTCGCTTGTGGCATCTTCGATCACCATCCAAGATGTTTTAACGCGAGCTGTTATCTCTGCTATTGCCCGTTTTGGGTTTTCATCCGAATAGATAGACCCCATATCTATCAAAAAGAGATACTCTCGAGACGACGCAATCCAAGAAAAAAATTCTTTATTGAACAACGTATATTCAAGTTCATCGATCGGATGATGATGTCGTTGACTCGGAAGTGGTTTCTTTCTCCGCCGCGCCAGTTTTAAATCACCGACCGAAGTAACTTGGGTATTTTGCTCCGAAATATTCTCCGAATACTCCCCTGGAAAATCCGCAATCTCAATGTCGTATGCTCGCTTTAGAAGAAAACGAAATCTTTTCAGATATGAAAAGCGAAAAACAAAAATGTCTTTTTCCTTAGTCGGCCCGATGGGTTCTCCGTCTCCCTCCGCCGAGGACCGCCTTCCAAAATCGTTTCATTTCGCCGAGTTTAATTTGATCATTGGCGTTGTGAGGGCGAGAAGTGTCCACGAAGTCGGTTATGGGCACAAATGGCACTGGGAGGCGTAACCGGTCGTGGCCGGAGGCGCTGAAACGGGAGATCGTGGCGGCGTCGTACGCGCCAGGCACGTCGGTCTCAATGGTTGCCCGGCATTACGACGTGAATGCGAACCAGGTATTCGGTTGGCGGAAGCGCTATCGCGACGACCCGCGTGCGCCGGCCATGCCGGCGGCTCCGCAACTGATCCCGGTGGTGGTCACGGGTGAACGGGATGCTGTCGTCGTGCGGTCGTCGTCCGTCTCGGCGACGATCGAGATTGATCTTGCCGGCAAATATCGTGTCCGCATCAGCAGCGGCGTCGATGTGCAAGCGCTGCGGCGTGTGCTCGATGTGCTGGAGCGGCGATGATCCCGGTAGCCTCTGGTGTGCGGGTCTGGCTTGCGGTCGGACGAACCGATATGCGGCGCGGCATGAATGGCCTGGCTCTCCAATCCAGGAAGCGCTGCGGCGCGATCCCCATGCCGGCGATCTTTACGTCTTTAGGGGCGCCAGAGGTGACCTGATCAAGATTCTTTGGCATGACGGCCTCGGCATGTCGCTCTACGCCAAAAGGCTGGAGAAGGGCCGCTTCATCTGGCCATCGCCGGCCGACGGCGTAGTTGGAATCTCGGCCTCGCAGTTGGCCTACATGCTCGATGGAATTGATTGGCGCAATCCGCGTCATACCTTCCGACCGGAGCATGCGGGATAAGTGCTGACAATTTATTTTTTAGGAGTTATCCGCCGATATTTATGATTTTATCTGGGCATGGATTCGGGTGGCGAAGCCTTTCCAAATGACATCGCGGCGCTGAAGGCGGCGCTGGCCGCGGCACGCGACAGGCACATCATCGAAGCGGCCAGGGCCACATACGCCGAAGCGGAACTCGCGGTGGCGAGAGCCAAAGCCTCTGATGATCAGGCCCTGATAGCTCACCAGCAATTGCGGATCGAGAAACTGACGCGCGAGCTCTATGGTCCGCGCTCGGAACGCACGTCGCGCCTTCTCGATCAGATCGAGTTGCAGTTCGAGGAGCTGGAGAGTTCGGCGACCGAAGACGAGATCGCGGCCGAGATGGCGGTGGCCAAGACCACGACGGTAGCGGCCTTCACCCGCAAGCGCCCGGCGCGCAAGCCGTTCCCCGAACATCTGCCGCGCGAGCGGGTGATTGTGCCGGGACCGACCGCTTGCCTTTGCTGCGGCGGCGGGCGGCTGCGCAAGTTGGGCGAGACCGTCACCGAGACGCTGGAATCGATCCCGCGTCAATGGAAGGTGATCCAGCATGTCCGCGAGAAGTTCACCTGCCGGGACTGCGAGAAGATCAGTCAGGCTCCGGCGCCGTTCCATGTGATCGCCCGCGGCTGGGCCGGCCCCAGTCTGCTGGCAATGATCCTGTTCGAGAAGTTCGGGCAGCATCAGCCGCTCAACCGCCAAGCCGAACGCTATGCCAAGGAAGGCGTGCCGCTGAGCTTGTCGACCCTGGCGGACCAGGTGGGGGCCGGCTGCGCGGTGTTGGAACCGATCCTCCGGCGTATCGAAGCTCACGTCCTCGCAGCCGAACGATTGCATGGCGATGACACCACGGTGCCGGTCCTGGCCAAGGGCAAGACCGACACCGGGCGATGTTGGGTTTACGTGCGCGACGATCGCCCGTTCGGCGGCACCGTGCCGCCGGCGGCGATGTTCTATTACTCACGCGACCGCGCCGGCGAGCATCCCCAGGCGCATCTCGCCAACTACGCTGGGATTTTCCAGGCCGACGCTTATGGCGGATACAACAAGCTGTACGAGCCGGATCGCACGCCGGGGCCGATCCTGGAGGCGGCCTGCTGGGTCCACGCCCGCCGCCCGTTCTTCATCATGGCGGATCTGACCGAGAATGCCCGTCGCAAGGCGCAAGGCAAAACCCCGGCACCGATCTCGCCGCTGGCCCTTGAGGCGGTCCGTCGCATCGACGCCCTGTTCGAGATCGAACGCTCGATCAATGGCCAGAGTGCCGAGAAGCGCCGCGCTGTCCGGCAGGAACTCAGTACGTCCTTGGTCGCCGATCTGGAAAGCTGGATGCGCGAGCAACGTGCTAAGCTCTCGCGCGGCAATGAAGTCGCCAAGGCGATGGAGTATATGCTCAAACGCTGGACCGCGTTCACCCGCTTCCTCGACGATGGCCGCATCTGCTTGTCAAACAATGCAGCGGAACGAGCGTTGCGCGGAATAGCCCTTGGAAGAAAGTCGTGGCTATTCGCCGGCTCCGACCGCGGCGGACAGCGCGCTGCCGCCATGTACAGCATCATCGTCACGGCAAAAATGAACGACGTCGATCCTCAAGCTTGGCTGGCCGACGTTCTAACCCGCATCGCCGAGCACCCGGCTCACAGGCTCGACGAACTCCTGCCGTGGAATTGGCAACTACTTCGAGACAGCGCTAGGCAGGCGGCCTGACGCCACCCCCCGACTAAATCAACGGGATAGCAAAGCTGCGGTGCTCACCGCATGCTAACGGTTCTCCGGAACTTAGATGAGCAACGAATCTGTTCACGGTTTCAATAGTTTTAACGCCGTGTATTCTCACGTTGTCGACGTGAACGCCTCGCTGGATAAGCTCGAAGAGTGCAGTAATGAGTGTAGTTTTTCCGGCGCTCGGCAAACCTATAACTGCGATTTTATGGGAAACCGGAATAGGCTCAAGGAGTTCCGGGAGTTGAAAAATCTTAGAAAGTGTTCTTGTTACAAAAATGAAAAAACCTCCCGCTATTGCAATAACCAGTGGAAACGGATCTTTGGTGAGATCGCTGATAAGCGAAAATATTATCTTATAAATGTCCTCAAACACTTCAGCTGCCTCTATTGATGTATGTGGAGTGCGTCACACAAATGCGATACATCGTGTATGTTGTGAAAAGCGCAACAACAACAAATAAGGACATGCCATGGTCTTCAGACAGGTGTAGTCCTGGAAATAGTTCCGCGATTGCTTTGAAGAACGAAATTCCGCCTGCGAACGTAACGGCAAAGATGCTATAAGCTAGCAATCGCTGTCGGACCAACTCAACGTTTAGTTCGGCTTCGTCGTCACCTGGAAGTTCGTGAGGATTAATAGAAACCATTAATCCAATACAAAAAAAGGCGTACGTGACAAGAAACGTCCATAAGTCTGGCAGTTGGTACCACTCCAATTGAGTTCTTAGGAAGACCACTCGCGCAAATAAGTCGATGCAAAATGGTATTAGCGGTAGCGCGAGTTGGCTTTGCAGAGTTAGAGCGTGTCGAAGCTTCATAGCAGGCCCAGCCACCCTGACGCCGAGTTGAACTGTCACACTATAATAGTTCTACTTAAACGTGAAAAGGTCTGGCTGCTCTCCCCGGTGGGGTGACTTGGCGGGTCGCAATCACTCCGCCGCCTCAACGCGCTTCTTCTTCCTCGGCTCCGCCCCCCGCCGCGCCATCCGCCTTCGCCCTGCGGGCTACGGCGGACAAGGCACCGGCTCCCCGCAGGCAGAAGAAGAATATCTATTTCGCCGCCACCGGCCTCAGCTCGAACACGCGGCCGTATTTGGTGGCTTCGGCGATGTCGCCGCGCTGCAGAGCGAGACGAACCGCTTCCAGCTTTTTCGCATCGTCGAGCGACATGGTGGGCGACCAGCTTTCGTCGCTGTAGTTGAGCTCGATCATGACCTCGGCGGCGTATTTGCCCTCGTGGATCGGTTCGGTTCTGTTCCGCGTCCTGGACACTATTTCTTCTTCGACTTGATCTCGTAATCGCTCAAGGCGTCGCTGATGATTCCGGGCAGGCTCTGGGTAAAGCCGTCCAGCTTCCGATCTATGCCTTCCACCTTCCGATCGAGACCGTCCACTTTCTCCTCGACGCGATTTAAGCGGGTCTTCACGGCTGCAATGTCGTCGCCATTGCGGCGGGTCTGTTCGAGAATATGCCGCGTAACGAGCTTCTCGCCCTCGACCTCTTGTTCGAGCGCCTGAAATTCTTCTTTGGTCACGTCCGCAGGCATCGCGTCATCCCTCGATGGTACAGTGTAGCACGATTCAACCACTGATCCAGGCGGGTCCGGGGTCAGTCATCTGAGGTGCGAGCGGAGCGAGCCTCGAAGGATGCGGCCGAGGCGCCCGGGCCGTCGCCCTTCGAGGGCCGCTTCGCGGCTACCTCAGGGTGACGGGAAGTTTAGCGCAAGTGAGGCGATCTACTCCGCCGCCTCGACGCGCTTTCTCTTGCGCGGCTCGGCGCCCCGCCGCGCCAGCACCGGCTTCAAAAACGCACCCGTATAGCTGCGCTTCTCGCGCACCACGTCTTCGGGCGTCCCCGCAGCGACGATTTCGCCGCCGCCGTCGCCGCCTTCGGGGCCGAGGTCGATGATCCAGTCGGCGGTCTTGATCACTTCCAGATTGTGCTCGATGACGACGACGGTGTTGCCGCTCTCGACCAGTTCGTGCAGCACGTCGAGCAGTTTTGCCACGTCGTGGAAGTGGAGCCCCGTGGTCGGCTCGTCCAAAATGTAGAGCGTGCGGCCGGTGGCGCGCTTCGACAGCTCTTTGGCGAGTTTGACCCGCTGCGCCTCGCCGCCCGACAGCGTGGTCGCCTGCTGGCCGACATGGATGTAATCGAGCCCGACGCGGTGCAGGAGCGCCAGCGGCTCGCGCACCCGCGGCACCGCTTTGAAAAATTCCAGCGCCTCCTCGACCGTCATGTCGAGCACGTCGGCGATCGATTTGCCGCGGAACAGCACGTCCAGCGTTTCGCGATTGTAACGCTTGCCCTTGCAGACGTTGCAGGTGACGTAAACGTCGGGCAGAAAGTGCATCTCGATCTTGATCACGCCGTCGCCCTGGCAGGCCTCGCAGCGGCCGCCCTTGACGTTGAACGAGAAGCGGCCGGGCTCGTAGCCGCGGGCGCGGCTCTCGGGCAGGCTCGCGAACCACTCGCGGATCGGCGTGAAGGCGCCAGTATAGGTCGCGGGGTTGGAGCGCGGGGTGCGGCCGATCGGCGATTGGTCGATGTCGATGATCTTGTCGAGATGCTCGACCCCTTCGATGCGGTCGTAGGGGGCGGGGGCCTCGCTGGCGTTGTTGAGCCGCCGCGCCAGCGCCTTATACAAAGTGTCGACCAGGAGCGTCGATTTGCCGCCGCCGGATACGCCGGTGACGCAAGTGAACAAGCCCAGCGGAATTTCGGCGGTGATGTTTTTCAGGTTGTTGCCGCGCGCGCCGACGATTTTCAGCGTGCGCGCCGGATTTTTCGCTCGCCGCTCGGGGATCGGCACGACGAGCTCGCCGGAAAGATATTTGCCGGTCCAGGAATTTTCCGCCGCGATCAAATCGGCGATCTGACCGTGCGCCACGATATGACCGCCATGAATGCCGGCGCCGGGGCCGATGTCTAAAACCCAGTCGGCGCTGCGGATGGCGTCTTCGTCGTGCTCGACCACGATTACGGTGTTGCCGAGGTCGCGGAGCCGCTTGAGCGTTTCCAGAAGCCGGGCGTTGTCGCGCTGGTGCAGGCCGATGGATGGCTCGTCGAGCACATAGAGCACACCGGTGAGCCCCGAGCCGATCTGCGAAGCAAGCCGAATGCGTTGGCTCTCGCCGCCCGACAGCGTGCCGGAAGCTCGGGCAAGCGTGAGATATTCGAGCCCGACGTTGACCAGAAATTTCAGCCGCTCGCGGATTTCCTTGAGCACGCGGATCGCGATTTCGTTCTGCTTGGCGGTGAGCCGCTCGGGTAGCTCAGTGAACCAAGCTGCCGCGCCTTTGACCGACATGTCGGACACTTGCCCGATATGCAGGCCACCCACCTTCACGCACAACGCCTCGGGCTTGAGCCGGTAGCCCTTGCACTCGCTGCACGGCACGTCGGTGAAATAGCGCGCGATCTCCTCGCGCGCCCAATCGCTGTCGGTCTCTTTGAAACGCCGCTCGAGATTGGTGATGACGCCCTCGAAGGCGCGCCGCGTCTCGTAGGCGCGGATGCCGTCGTCGTAGGAGAAGCGGATCTCGGTGTCGCCCGAACCGTAGAGGATCGCGTCCTGCGTCTTCTTCGGCAGGTCCTTCCATTTGGTGTCGAGCGTGAACTTGTAATGCCTGCCCAAAGCGGTCAGCGTCTGGGTGTAATAAGGCGAGGAGGATTTCGCCCAGGGCGCGATGGCGCCTCTGCGTAGCGTGCGCTCCTTGTCGGGAATGACGAGATCGGCGTCGATGTGCTGCTCGACGCCAAGCCCGCCGCATTTCGGGCATGCGCCGAACGGATTGTTGAACGAGAACAGCCGCGGCTCGATCTCCGGAATGGTGAAGCCGGACACCGGGCAGGCGAATTTCTCGGAGAAGACCAGGCGTTCGGCGGTTTCGTTGCGCTGTCTGTTCGCTTTGGCTCGCTCGGGTTGCCTTTCACCCTCCCCTGGAGCGGGAGGGTCGGCGCGCAGTGCCGGGGTGGGGTGATCAAGCTCGCTTCGCGATTCACCCCCTCCCGACCGCTTCGCGGTCGACTTCCCCCCTCCAGGGGGAGGTGAAGAAGTGGGAGCATCGGCGAATTCCGCGACCGCCAAGCCGTCGGCAAGCTTGAGCGCCTGCTCCAAGGAATCCGCAAGGCGCGCCGAAATATCCGGCCGCACCACGACGCGGTCGACCACCACGTCGATGTCGTGGGTGAATTTCTTGTCGAGCGCGGGGGCTTCCGCGATCTCATAAAACGCGCCGTCGATTTTGACGCGCTGATAGCCCTTCTTCATGAAGTCCGCGAGTTCCTTGCGGTACTCGCCTTTCCTGCCGCGCACCACCGGCGCGAGCAGATAAAGCCGCGTGCCCTCGGGCAGCGTCATAATGCGATCGACCATCTGCGAAACGGTCTGGCTCTCGATCGGCAGCCCGGTGGCGGGCGAGTAAGGCACGCCGACGCGTGCCCAGAGGAGCCGCATGTAATCGTAGATTTCGGTGACGGTGCCGACGGTCGAGCGCGGATTGCGCGAGGTGGTTTTCTGCTCGATGGAAATCGCCGGCGACAGGCCGTCGATCTGGTCGACGTCCGGCTTCTGCATCATTTCCAAGAATTGCCGCGCGTAAGCCGACAGGCTCTCGACATAGCGGCGCTGGCCCTCGGCATAGACGGTGTCGAAGGCGAGCGAGGATTTGCCCGAGCCGGAAAGCCCGGTGAACACAACGAGGCGGTCGCGCGGGATGTCGAGATCGATATTTTTGAGATTGTGCTCGCGGGCGCCGCGGATCGAAATTACGCGCGCATCTCTTAAATCAAGATTTTGCGCGCGACGATCCGAAGAACCCTTCGCGGCTTTGTCGAACAGGTCGTTCATTCCCAAACCTGGAAAGGTGGAACAGCGGCCGCGAGGCGTCGGCGGCCCAGCTTGGATACGGCTCGAACATAGTGAGAACGCCGGCGGTTCGCCAGGGCGCCTTCGCGGCTATTCCCCGCAAATTTCCGTCCTGCCGTCGCTACCAGCCCGCGCTCAACAGGTCGGGCACAGCCGCTGGCCGGATGGGGCGAAGGTGAAGCGATAATTGAGCCCGACAGTCAGCGTGTGGATTTGCGAGTTGACCGAGACAGGCGCCGCACCAGACGCCGGGGTGAAGGCGGGATAATCCCTGGTGCCGAAGTCGTAGAAATCGTATTCGAGCTTCGCCGACAGATTCTCCGTCATGCCGTATTCGAGCCCGACGCCGGCGGTGAAGCCGGTTCGGTTATCGCTGATGGTCTGACTGGTGGGGCCAGTAGGTGTTCCACCTACAGGGACGGACATGGCCTCGGTATAGACGACGTGCATCCACGCGCCGCCGCCCTTGGCATAGAACAACAGCGTGTCGGCGGCATAGCCGATGTGTCCGGTCACCGCGCCAATCCATTGCGGGTTGGTGGTGAGGTATTCCGAGCCATCCGATGTCAACCGGGAGTCGGTGATGGCGGAAGAGGTGAATGACGCCTCGGGGCCGATCACCCACGACCTGAACTGGTAATTCATGCCGAGCTGCGCGCCGCCGATGAGCCCGACAGTGGACAGGCGTGTCGTCGCCGGCGGCGCGCCGAGTAACGGCGTGAAGTTGTCGGACACCAGTCCGGCGCCGACGTTGCCGCCGCCATAGATGCCGGTCCAGTTATAAATCGCGGGTGGCATGGCCACGGCTGGGTAATAGCTTGGCGCCGGCGTCAAATCGGCGGCACGCGCCGGCACGGCGATGGCCATCGCCGCCAACGCCGATGCGAGCCCGATCAGTCGCGGACCGACGAACCTCATACGTACGCCCTCGCCAAGCCCGAGGCTTCCCTGGTGATGAGACACTAGAAGACTTCTGCACGCCACTGAATAGTGCAAAAAAACAACAACCCACTGGAATCAAAGCGGCATATAGGCAGGCTCCGCCCAAGCCGCAGGCGGGACCGCCTGGCGCCTAAGTGAGGCGGGGCGGGAACGGAACGGCAATCAGGTGCGCAATAAGCTTGCGCCCCCTTGCACCCCGGGGCGGCGGAGGTATTAGAACAAAAGAGGAACATAATAGGGGGGAGCCGCATGGCCGCGGGACTGATGTGGATAACCCCGATGGTCCTTGCGAGGCCCCGGTCGCGCACTACTGTCCTTGCAATCCGGCGGCCGCGGAACAAGTCAGTGAGCGGAACGAGCCGCTTAGCGGATTAGGCCACCTTACGGAATGAGCCAGCTTACGGAGGCAGTCATGGCGGGAAGCGTCAACAAAGTAATCCTGATCGGCAATTTGGGCGCAGATCCCGAAATCCGCCGCACGCAAGACGGCCGACCGGTGGCCAATCTGCGACTTGCCACTTCCGATTCCTGGAAGGACAAGACGACCGGCGAGCGGCGCGAAAAAACCGAATGGCACCGCGTCGTCATCTTCAACGAGAATCTGTGCCGGATCGCCGAGCAATACCTCAAGAAAGGCTCGAAGGTTTACATCGAAGGCGCGCTGCAGACGCGCAAATGGCAGGATCAGTCCGGCCAGGACCGCTACTCGACCGAGGTCGTGCTGCAAGGATTCCGCGGCGAACTGACCTTGCTCGACCGCGCTGGCGGCGCGGGTGCCGGTGGGGCCGGGGGCGGCGGCGATTTCGGCGCCGATGAGGGCGGCGGCGAGTTTGGCTCGCCCGGACCGACGCGCAAAGTCGCGGCCGCGGCGGCGGCGGGATCGCGCGGCGGCGCGGGCGCCGACATGGACGATGAGATTCCGTTCTGAAGTCGTGCACTTGAGCTTTCCCTCCCCTGAAAGGGGAGGGACGGATCGTCGAAGACGATCCAGGGAGGGGTCTGTTTCCGACACTGACCCCTACCCGACGTGCTACGCACGTCGACCTCCCCCTTTCAGGGGGAGGCGAGGTAGAACGTCATGCTTGATTTGATCTTCGCCATCAAATTCGTCCACGTGCTCGCCGTGACGGTGGCGTCCGGCACGTGGTTCTGCCTCGCCATCTTCATGGTGCTCGCGCACCGTTCCGGCAACACGTCGGTCGTCGCCGTCACATCGCAGTTTGTCGTTCGAGTCGAACTGATGGTGGTGGCCTCGGCAATCGCGTTGCAGCCGCTCAGCGGCTTTCCGCTTGCTTTTGCGATCGGGCTTGCGCCGCTCAGCGAAATTTGGATCGTGATATCGAGCGCGCTCTACGTCGTCGTCGTGGCATGCTGGTTGGCGGCGGTTCGGATCGAGACACACATCCGCGGCTTGACGCGGCAGGCGGCGCTCGAAGGTGCGCCGCTCTCGGCCTCCTATCGGCGCCTGTTCCACGGTTGGCTCGCGCTGGCCGGAGCGATCCTGATCGGCATGCTGGCAATATTCGCTTTGATGATCTGGCAGCCGCAGTTCGACGGCTAACCGGCAAGCGCCAAAGTCTCGTCCTGCGCGGCGAGGGCGGCGAGCGCCGGGCCACCCAGTACGTAAGTGAGGCATTGCGGCAGTGGCACAAAGCCCGTGTGCTCATAAAAATTCCGCGCCGGATTGTCGGCACGCACGGTCAACTCCACAATCGGACTGCCAAGCTCACTGGCATAGGCGGCGACGCGCGCCATCAGCGCGCGGGCGATCCCGTGCTCGCGGTGGGACGGCTCGACAAAGAGATCTTGCAGGAAAATCACCGGCCCGTTCCAGCCGGTGATTTTACGCCGGCTGCACGTCGCCATTCCCATAATAAGATGATCGATGATGCATTCGCCGCCGCCGGCACTCTCGGCGACGAAAGCGGTGAAACCGGCTTCGGGACCAAAACCGTCGCGCAGCCAGTCGCCTGCGCTGGCGCGCACCGCATGACCGGAATCTTCACTTTCGGCCAAAAGGCGTTTCAATCGCATCAGCGCAGGGATGTCGCGCGGCTCTGCCGTCCGCACACGAAAACCCGGCCGCGTCTTGTTCTTCACGGATAGGCGCCTGCTTAGGCAGTGATGTTGAGGATGCTTCCAGGCTTGGCGTGCGTGCCTCCCGCCGGCGAGACGCTCGAACTTTGCACGTCAACGTCGCTGATCGAGGTGGTGCTTTGACCGCGATGCTTATGATGGCCGGACGGCTGCAGCACCTGCTGGGCCGCCGGCTGGCTTGCGGCGGCAGCGATTGGCGAAAATGCCATGAGACGATCTCCAAGGGCGATACCTAACCAATGGTGAACTGTTATGGTTAATGAAGGCTTAGCGCTGCGCTCAGGCAAGACGCCGGGAGCCGCTCAAACCATTTGTGATGGTTGCATCCGTCATTATTTTTTGCACGGCCAGGCTTTCGCCATGGCCTCATTGGCGAGAAGCCTGAAATCCTCGTTCTTTCGCTCCGGCCGCGCTTCGATGTAGGCAACCACGGCTTGCACCCGTTGCAGGTTGCTGGTGCCTCCCGGGGGGCAAAACATCTTGGTGTCCAAATTCAAGGCATCGAGAACTTCGATCGCGCCGACACAACGGCCGCCGAAGAAATCGGCCTTTCCGGCGAGGAAATCCTTGCAGCCCGACAGGTAAAAGTCCGCGCTATAGGCTCGTGCGACGGCTTGGGGGCTCGCATCGGCCGTCGAAAAGAGAAGCGCAATCAGGGCAGCGAAAAGAGGTCCCAACTTGGTCATCGGCGTGTCCCCGTTTCAGTCTTCCAATGCCTCACATCGTAGCAGGAAAAGTGCCGCCGCGCCCGCCGGTGCGCAACGGAAGTTCGTCGCGGTGCATGTCCGTTTTTTGGCCGGGCACACCCTCGGCGCTGGGAACGCTTAGTTTACGATAACAACGCGATCGCCGGGAAACAGCGGCATTCGTCGCGACATCGCCCGGATTATGCCGCCTGATCGCGATCCGTTGATAGAATCAAAACCAGCTCCCGTTACATTCGATCATCTGCCGGTAAAACGGAAAAACGCCCCGGATTTTGTAATGAATATTGCAGTTAAATCTCGCCTTTCTGACAACAGCTGTGAGGTCGCAATCATTGGCGCCGGCCCCTACGGCCTGGCGGCCGCCGCGCATTTGCGGGCTGCCGATCTCAGTGTCCGCGTATTCGGCGAGGCAATGTCATTTTGGCGCCGAAGCATGCCGAGCGGCATGAAGCTGCGCTCACCATGGATTGCGACGCATATCGCCGATCCGCTCGGCCGCTATCTGCTCGACGATTATTTCGGCGAAATGGGGTTGCCGCTTCCCGAGCTGTTGCCGGTTGAGAATTTCATCGATTACGGAACTTGGTTCCAGACGCGCGTGGCGCCCGATCTCGATATCCGGGCGGTGGTTCGGGTCACGCCCCGCGACGGCGGTTTTCGCGTCGTCCTCGAAGACGGCGAAAACATTTTTGCCAGGCGGGTCGTCATGGCGACCGGCTTACGCGATCACCACTACCGGCCGGCGCAATTCGACGGCCTGCCGCGGAGCCTGGTCAGCCACTCGTGCGAGCATACCGATTCCGACCAATTCCGCGGACGCCATGTGGCGGTCATCGGCCGCGGACAGAGCGCGTGCGAATCGGCCGCTCTCCTGCATGAAGCTGGCGCAGATGTCGAAATTATTTGCCGAGCCAGTCTCGTTTGGAACGGCGCCCCGGAGACGCGCGGCGCGCTGCGTAAGACGGTACGTTCCTTGCTGGGCAAGGCGTTGATTCCGCCGTCGCAGGTCGGTCCGTTTCCGTTCAATTGGCTGGTCGAAGCGCCTGCGATGATCCGCCATTTGCCGGAACGCACCCGCGATCGGCTTAATGCACACTGCCTGCGCGCCACCGCGATCCTGTGGCTGCGCCCGCGTTTGCAAGGCGTAACGGTGCATGAAGGAAGGCGTATCCTCGACGCGCGGCGCGACGGCGACCGCATCGTTTTGACATTGGACAGCGGCTTACGCCGTGTCGATCATGTCCTGCTGGCAACCGGCTACAGGATTAACGTCGATCAGATGAATATTCTCGATGCGGAACTGCGCAGCCGCATCGCCCGGCACGATGGGCTTCCCATTCTGTCCGCCGGATTTGAATCGAGCGTCGACGGACTGCATTTCATAGGCTCCGCCGCGGTCGCGAGCTTCGGACCGTTGTTGCGCTTTATAGCGGGCGCCGGATTTGCGGCACGACGCATCACACAATCGGCGCTCGGTCGCGGCCGTTCAACAGCGCCCGCCGATAGCGACTTCGGCCCAGTGCGCGAGAAAGCACCTGTTTTGGTCGGCGCGCAGCGAAGGCGATCGTGACTTCTACCCGGTCTCATGCACCGCCTGGCGCGGTGATTGTCGGCGGCGCTCACGTCAGCCTCGGCATCGCCCGCAGTCTCGGACGACGCGGGATTCCGGTGTGGCTCCTCGCCGATCATCCGCTGCCAAAGTTCTCGCGTTACGTCCAACGCAGCTTCCCTTGGGCCATCGCCAGACTCCAGGACGGCGTCGCCTCGATCATCGACATTGCGGTCCGCCACGGCTTGAAGGGATGGGTGCTCTTTGCGACCGGCGACGAGGATATGCGCATGATTGCGCAAAATCATGCGTTGCTCGCATCGCACTTTTGCCTTGCGACGGCGCCCTGGGACATTACGCAATGGGTTTACGACAAGCGCCTGACTTACCGGCGCGCTGCGTCGTTGGGCATCGACTGCGCTTGGAGCCTTCAGGCGTCCGATCTGGCAGCGGTCCGACAGGCGGATTGTCGTTTTCCGGCCGTTCTCAAACCGGCGTGCCGTAATGAGATAAACGAATTTACCAGAGCAAAGGCCTGGAAGGCGGACGATCGCGAAGCCCTGATCTCGCTCTATCAGCGGGCGGCGTCGCTCGTCGGCAAAGATGGAGTGATTATTCAGGAGTGGATTCCAGGGACTGGAAAATCGCAATTCTCGTATGCCGGCCTGTGGGACCGCGGGGCGGCCGTCGCTTCCCTGATTGCCCGTAGAACGCGCCAATATCCGATTGATTTCGGCCGCTCGAGTACGTTCGTCGAGACTGTAGATCAAGAGCAGGTCGAAGCCCTGGCCGGCCGCTTCCTGAAGTCGCTCGACTACTCAGGTGTCGCCGAAATTGAGTTCAAGTACGACAGCCGCGATCGGCAGTACAAGCTATTGGACGTCAACGGTCGGTTCTGGACGTGGACCGGGCTCGGCCATCTTGCCGGTGTGGACTTTCCCTATTTGGCCTGGCGGCAGGCTCTGGGCCGGAACGTCTCGTCCGGCCGCGCGGAGACCGGAGTGGCATGGATGCATGCAAGCCGCGATATCGCCGCCGCGTTTAAGGAAATATCCCGGGGTGGATCGACCGTGGGCGACTATCTCGCGAGCTTTCGCAAAAAGATGGTTTTTGCGAGCTTTGCAATCGACGATCCATTGCCGGCGATCGTCGAGCTGCCCGTCTTGGCGTGGCGACACATGCCACACCGGCGCGATCAACGTCCCGAGTGCGGAGCGCAAAGGAATTCGCCGGCAATTTTTTGATGGGTGAATGATCTTCGCCGAATGGTTTGAAGTTGCCTTCTGCTTAGTTGCCGAAAACGGCGCGGACGCCGTCCACGACGTATTGCACTGCTAACGCCGCGAGCAGCACGCCGAGGAGCCGCGACAACACGACGTTGCCGGTCCTGCCGAGCAGTCTGCTGATCCGCTCTGCAAAAATGAACGCAGCAAGGCAACACGCGGCCACGAATACCGCTACTGCAATCAGCGCGCCGATCAGCACCACATCGCCGTTGGCGCGTCCGGCGAGCAGCAGGGTGGCGGTGATTGCGCCCGGCCCGGCCAGGAGCGGTATCGCGAGCGGGAAGGCGGCGATGTTACGCACGTGCTCCTCCAGCGCCTGTTCGGCGGCCTCGCCTTCACGCCGCATGCGCACGCCAAGCACCATTTCCGCTGCGACAAAGAACAACAGCAGGCCGCCGGCGATGCGGAACGCCGAAAGAGAAATCCCCAGCGTATCGAGAAGCCAATTGCCGATCAGCGCGGTGCCGACCAGGATCGCGCCGGCAATAATGCTGGCACGCACCCCGACGCTGCGGCGGGCTTTGCGTGGCAGGCCGTCGGTGATGGCAAGGAAGGTCGGCGCAAGGCCGATCGGATCGACCACGACGAACAGCGTCAGCAGCGCCGAGACGGCGTAATCAAGCACCATCGCGGCGCCTCAACTGCTAAAATCCGGCGACCGCTTCCAGCGTCTTGCCGGCTTGCGTGCGGCGGATAGTTTCGAGTTGCTCCGGCGAATGGCGAAGCTGCCCGATCTCCTTGGCGAATTCCGGCCGGGCGCGGAATTTTTCAGCCCAGGCATGGACCCGTGGATGCAGCCGGCCAAACGGATAACCGGCGAGAGAGAGCCGGTGCTCGTAGATGAACCAGGCGATGTCGAGCACGCTTAAATTCTCGCCCATGAGGTAGGGCTGCTTCGCCAGGGTCTTGTCGAGCGCGTCGAACTCGGCGCGAAACTTCAAGGCTGAAGCGCGCGCTCCCTCATCGGTAAAGCCTTCCTTGGCGGCGCGCTGCCAGAACTCGATCTGAACTTGCTTTTCGCGGTCCTTAAGCCCTTGCACGGTGCCGGCGCCGTTGGCCTGGTAGCTTTCCAACGCAGCCGCAGGTTTCGGCGGACCAGGCGGCGCGAACACGAAACGAAAACTCAGCGTGCGCAAATCGAGATGTAAATCGTCTTCGTGCTTGAGCAAGCTTGCGACCTCGTTCTCGTGCCCGGCCGGGATCAGTTTCGGCGTCGGAAATTTGCTTTCGAGATATTGGACAATGTCGTTGCTTTCGATGTGCACGGCCCCGTCGTGAACCAGCACCGGCACCAGCCCGCGCGGATTGATGCCGAGAAACCACGGCTGCATGTTCTCGTTCGCCATCAGATCGACCGGATGCGACTGCCACGGAATGCCTTTGAGGTTGAGAAAAATACGCAGCTTCTGCGAACATGAAGAGCCCGTGAAATGGAGCACATGCACGCCTTTCCAGCCGAGCACCTCGCGCGTCCTGATGTCGCTATCCAAGAGCTGAACCATAAGCGCGTGTCTCCGGCGGAGATTTTTCCACACTATCATAGGGACCGGCCCCGATTGCGCCAGCATCCCGTGGCGGGTTTCGACAGGCTTCGCCGGCGCCGCTAAAACGCTGCGAATTGTCACAATAAGGCCTTGAAAAGAAAACGTAAATTCCTATCTTTCGATTGCCGATAAAGGTGGCCCTGCGAGGCCCGATCGGCTATAAAAATTCCCATCAATTCGTGCGCGTTCTAGCCCAGGAATTCATAGGTGTCAGACCAGGATAATCCCCCGCCGAGCGACGGCGGGCCATCCGATATTCGCCCGGTGTCGATCACCGAGGAGATGAAAAAGAGCTATCTCGATTACGCCATGAGCGTGATCGTGGCGCGGGCGCTGCCGGACGCACGCGATGGGCTCAAACCCGTGCATCGCCGCATCCTCTATTCGATGCACGAGAACGGCTACGAATGGAACAAGCCGTACCGCAAATCCGCGCGCGTGGTCGGCAACGTCATCGGCAAATATCATCCGCACGGCGACCAGGCGGTGTACGACGCGCTGGTTCGCATGGCGCAGGACTTTTCCATGCGCCTGCCGCTGATCGACGGCCAGGGCAATTTCGGCTCGGTCGACGGCGATGCGCCGGCGGCCATGCGCTATACCGAAGTGCGGCTCGAACGGGTGGCAGGCTCCCTGGTCGAGGATCTCGACAAGGACACCGTCGACTTCCAGCCCAATTACGACAATTCCGAACGCGAGCCGGTGGTGCTGCCAGCGCGTTTCCCCAATTTGCTGGTCAACGGCGCCGGCGGCATCGCCGTCGGCATGGCCACCAACATCCCGCCGCACAATCTCGGCGAGGTCATCGACGCCTGCGTGGCATTGATCGACAATCCGGCGCTGTCGATCGAGGATCTGATCGCGATCGTGCCGGGTCCGGATTTTCCGACCGGCGGCATCATTCTCGGCCGCCAAGGCATCCGCGCCGCCTATCATCTCGGCCGCGGCTCGATCGTCATGCGCGGCAAGGTCGAATTCGAGACCCTGCGCGGCGAGCGCGAGGCGATCGTGATTTCCGAAATTCCCTATCAGGTGAACAAGGCGCATCTGGTCGAGCGCATCGGCGAACTGGTACGCGACAAGAAGCTCGAGGGCATCAGTGCCCTGCGCGACGAATCCGACCGCGACGGCTACCGCGTGGTGATCGAAATGCGGCGCGACGCGGTCCCCAACGTCGTCCTCAACCAGCTTTACCGCTTCACTGCGCTGCAATCGTCGTTCGGCGCCAATATGGTGGCGCTCGATAACGGCCGGCCGCAGGTGATGAACCTGAAGGACCTGCTGACGCTGTTCATCGCGTTTCGCGAGCAGGTGATCTACCGGCGAACCAGGCATCTCCTCAACAAGGCGCGCGATCGCGCCCACGTGCTGGTCGGCTTGGCCATCGCGGTCGCCAATATCGACGAGATGATAAAACTCATCCGCGGCGCCAAGGACGCCAACGAGGCGCGCGACGAACTGATGAAGCGCGACTGGCCGGCGCGCAACGTCGCCGCCATGGTCACGCTGATCGACGATCCGCGCCATGCCGTGTCGCCGCAAGGCACGACCAAGCTCTCGGCCGAGCAGGCCAAGGCTATCCTCGATCTGCGCCTGCAGCGGCTCACCGCGCTCGGCCGCGACGAGATCAAGGCCGAGCTCGACAAGCTCGCCGGCGAAATCGCCGACTATCTCGATATCCTGCGCTCGCGCGCCCGCATCCAGGCCATCATCAAGCAGGAACTGGCCACGATCAAAAGCGAGTTCGCAACGCCGCGCAAGACCCTGATCGTCGACCAGGAAGGCGAGATGGAAGACGAGGACCTGATCCAGCGCGAGGACATGGTCGTCACCGTCTCGCATGCCGGCTACGTCAAGCGCGTGCCGCTGTCGACCTATCGCGCGCAACGGCGCGGCGGCAAAGGGCGCGCCGGGATGGATACCCGCGAGGAGGATTTCGTCACCCGGCTGTTCGTCGCCTCGACCCACACTCCGGTTTTGTTCTTCTCGTCGCGCGGCCAGGTTTACAAGGAGAAGGTCTGGCGGCTGCCGCAGGCGGCGCCGCAGGCGCGCGGCAAGGCGCTGATCAATATCCTGCCGCTGGAGCAGGGTGAGAACATCACCACCATCATGCCGCTGCCCGAGGATAAGTCGACCTGGGACAAGCTCGACGTGATGTTCGCGACCACCCGCGGCACGGTGCGGCGCAACAAGCTGTCGGATTTCGCCAACGTCCGCCGCTCCGGCATCATCGCCATGAAGCTCGACGAGGGCGATGCCATTGTCGACGTGCAGATCTGCAAGGAAGACGACGATGTTCTGCTGACTTCGGCAGCCGGCCAATGCATCCGTTTCGCCGTCAACGACGTGCGCGTGTTCCAGGGCCGTACCTCGATGGGCGTGCGCGGCATCAATCTCGGCAATGACAAGGAAGGCTTGGGCGACAAGTTGATCTCGATGTCGATCCTGCGCCATGTCGAGGCCACCGCCGAAGAACGCGCGGCTTATCTCAAGCGCGCCAACGCGGTGCGGCGCGGGACCAACGGGGAGGGCGAAGAGAACGGCGGCGCCGATGCCGAGGAGGCCGAAGGCGCGATCGAGCTCGGCGAGATGCGTTACGTCATCATGTCGGAGGCCGAGCAATTCGTGCTGACGATCTCCGAGAAAGGCTTCGGCAAGCGCACCTCGTCCTACGAGTACCGCACCACCGGCCGCGGCGGCAAAGGCATCGTCGCCATGGCGATCACCGAGAAGAACGGCCGGCTCGTGGCGTCATTTCCGGTCGAGGAAACCGACCAGATCATGCTGGTCACCGACGGCGGCCAGCTCATCCGCTGCCCGGTCGACGGCATCCGCATCGCCGGCCGCTCGACCCAAGGCGTCATCGTGTTCTCGACCGGTGAGGGCGAGAAAGTCGCGTCGGTGGAGCGGTTGACTGAAGAGGGCGATGAGAGCGGCGGGGAATAGGGGGCCGCAGGCGAACAAGGCTCGGAGTCATTTCAAGCCGGATAAGCGGGGACGGCAATGGTGTGCGACTTGCTGCAGACTGGCGCACTTCGTATTATCAAACTGCATGGTCGCTTTCGATTGTTGCAATTCCGCTGTTCCTGGTCATGTTCTGGGTCTCGCTGAAAGGGACAACGACACCCGGCGAGCACGATGCGCATAGCTCATAGCGTGTTTGAATTGGCCGCGTGCCGACGGTGGAAAATATCCGCGATTATTCCGGCTTGATATTGCCGGCCTGCATGACCTTGGCCCACTTTTCGCTGTCGCGGACAAAAAGCCTGTTGAAGTCCGCAGACGATCCCGTCAGCGGTCTGGCGCTGACGTCGCGAAGTTTTGCGGCAAGCGCCGGATCGGCAAGTCCCGCATTGATTTCTTTGTTGAGGAGTTCGACGATGTCTTGGGGCGTTTGGCTGCGTGCGGCGACTCCGAACCAGACACTTGCCTCGTAGCCCGGCAAGAATTCGCCGATCGCCGGGAGATCCGGAAACACCGGCGAACGGCCCGCGGTGCTCACTCCGAGTGCGCGCAGTTTCCCGGACTGGATGTAGCCCACCAGTGTCGGCATGGCTTCGAACATGACCTGCGCCCGGCCACCGAGAAGATCGGTCAGCGCCGGCGCCGCGCCCTGGTAGGGAACGTGGAGCAAATCGACGCCCGCCATCATCTTGAAAAGTTCGCCGGTCATCTGCGGCGTGGTGCCGTTGCCGACCGATGCCATGACGATCTTGCCGGGGTTGGCCTTGGCATAGGCAATGAATTCGGGGACCGACTTCGCCGGGACCGATGGGTTGACCACCATGACCAGCGGCTCGTCCGCGATGCCGCACACCGGCGCAATGTCGCGGACCAGATTAAAGCCGAGATTGCGGTAATACAGCGCGCTGATGACGGCGGAGGTGCTAACGAGGAGGAGCGTGTAGCCGTCGGCGGGCGCGGCCACGACGGCTTGCACTCCGATCGTGCTGCCGGCGCCGGGACGATTATCGACCACAAACGGCTGGCCGAGCCGTTGCGAAAGCCAGTCCGCGATGAGGCGCGCGAAAATATCGGTGGGACCGCCGGGGGGAAAGCCGACGACGAGGTGCACCGCCCGCGACGGATAATCGAGCGCGAACGCCGCGCGCGGCGCGCCCGGCAATGCCGCCGCAGCTGCCGCAGCCGCCGTCAGGCGCAAAATCTGTCTGCGGGGCAAATTCACGATGACGCCTCCGCGCCGGCACGTCCACAGGTCATGTCGCAGGCAAATCTACGCCGTATTGGGCGTCCCGTGGAGGGCTACGCGGTGCCGAAGCCCATGCCGATTCGCTATAAAACTCACGCCACCGCGTTGCGCCTGGTGACTTCCGCATAATAGGCCGCGGAAAGCTTCGGCGTGCGCTTTTGTGTCGCGAAGTCGACATGGATCAATCCGAACCGCGTTGCGTAGCCGTCCACCCATTCGAAATTGTCGAACAAGCTCCACAGGAAATAGCCGCGCACCGGCACGCCTTCGGCCGTCGCGCGCTGCAGCATGGTGAGACAATTGCGTAAGAACATGATGCGGTCGCTGTCGTAGACGATGCCGTCCGCCCTCGGCGTATCGGCCGCGCCGCAGCCATTTTCGCTGATGTAAATTTCCTTCACGTTCCAGAGTTCTTGCAGGTGCCGTGGCGCCCAATAGAGAGCCTCGGGACCGATATACTGCCAAGCCGACGCCATCCGCGGATGAGATTTCGAAAACGGCAGGACCTCGTAGCCCGGCGCCGCGTCGATGGCGCGCACGTAGGTGGGCTTATAGACATTGATGCCGACGAAATCGAGCGGACTTGCAATCGCGCGTAAATCTTCTTCGGTGAATTTCGGCGCGTCCGCGCCGGCCGATGCCAGGAAGGGTTCGGTGTAGCGTCCTTCCAGGATGACGGTCAGGTAGCCGGCATTGAGCTCGCGCGTGGCGCGTTCGGCGGCGGCGATGTTTTCGCGCGTCTCGATCACCGGCACGGCGGCCGTGAGGTTTTCCGCCGGCCCGATCTTCGTCCCCGCCTTTCCTCGTGCCCGGATCGCCTGCACCGCAAGTCCATGGCCGAGCACGGCGTGGTGGCGCACCTGGTTCAAGCGCGCTGGCGGCAGCGTGAGACCGGGGGCGAACCGGCCCGTGCCGTATCCCAATTCGACGAGGGTGGTGAACTCGTTGATGGTGAAAAAGTGCCGCACCCGGTCGCTGAGTTTTTCGGCGACATAGCCGGCGTAATCGGCAAAGGCCTTCGCAGTATCGCGCGCTTCCCATCCGCCGCGATCCTGCAGCGCTTGCGGCAAGTCCCAGTGATAGAGCGTCGGGAATGGCTCGATCGCGTTAGTCAGCAGTTCATCGGTGAGACGGTCGTAGAAATCAAAACCCTTGGCGTTTGGGAGTCCGGCGCCTTGCGGAAAAATGCGCGGCCAGGAGATCGAGAACCGGTAGGTTCTCGCTCCGAGCGATTTCATCTGCTGCACATCTTCCTTGTAGCGGTGATAATGGTCGAGCGCAACGTCGCCGGTATCACCGTTCTGGATGTTGCCGGGCGTATGCGCGAACCGGTCCCAGATCGAACTCGCCTTTGCCGTCCTGCTGCCACGCGCCTTCGATCTGGTAGGCCGAAGTTGCAGTGCCCCAGCGGAATCCCTGCGGTAGCGCGGTTTCGGGATCGGTCGGTACCGGCACCGGCTGATGGTTCGGCTTGGCACTCGCAGCCGAGGTGGAATTCGCCGCGATCGCGCCGGCGCCTGCGAGCTTGATCAGCTCCCGGCGTGACGGAATCTTTGCAGTTTTCGGCGACGGAGGCTTACGGGAAATCATTGCTTCGTGGCCGTTAGCCTAACACACGGCTGTTTTAGGCATAGGAGATCACCACTGATAGTAGCAGCAGCGCCGCCGCGGCGAATAGGCCCTGCAGCAGCGTTCCAATGCTGACGGTGGCGAACCCGCGCAGCGGCGTGAACCCGGCGCTCTGTGTCACCAGCCAAAAATATTCATCATTGATGTGCGACATGGTCATTGCGCCGATCCCGACGGCCAGAGCGGCGAGCGCCCGCCCGTTGGGATCGCTCAAACCAAGCGGTAGCAAGATCGGCTGCACCATGCCCGCGGTGGTGATGGCGGCAACCAGCGACGAACCCTGCAGGGTCTTCATCGCCGCGGCGATCAGAAACGGGATGAGCACGCCAAACCGTCCGATAGGCCAATCGAGCAATCGCTCGCCGAGCATCTCGCAGCCGGTCTGCTGACAGAGCCGCTGCAGGCCGCCTGCGGCGCACACGATGAGGAGCGTACTCGAGATGCCGCCAAACACGCGTCCGGTCCAGGACGGATCGGCAACGAGGCCGAGCCCTTGCCGCGGGTGAGCGATGATCATGATGCCGACGCCGACCAGAAATAGGATCAACGGCCGGCCGACACCTAAGATCAGCTCTCGCGTCGGTCCTCCGCCGAGCGGCTCGCTCGGAATATCGCCGAGGGATTGCACCATCAGCAGCAGCAGCGGCGCTGCAATCGCCAGAAGCAATACGATTGCAGAGCCGCCGCTTCGCCTTTTGGCGATGGTCTGTGGCTCGGCTGCCGGAGCCTGCGATGCGGTGTCAGCCCGCGACGGCCAGCGGGCAAATGCCGCGCCGAATCCAACCAGCAAAATTGCCAAGGGCACGCCGAGCAGCGCGACGCGACGCCAATCGGCGCCGAGGATGGCGACAGCCGCGATCGGCACCGGCGTCGGCAAAAGACCATGGCTCGCTGAAATCGCCAGCGCCAGCGCGACCGTCGCGCTTTGCCGCCGCGGCGGCCTTGCGCCGCCGAGCGCCGGCAGGAGCGGCGTGAGCAGGGCAAAGGCGGCGGCGGGCGAAGCGCCAAGACTGGCGATCAAGCCTAAAATCCCCGCGATCCGGTTGGAGCCGAACCTTTGCCATCGATCGATTTTCGCCATGAGCCAATCGGTGGCTGCCGTACTTTCGGCGAGACCGGCAATCAGGCCGGCGGCGACGATCACCAATCCGGGGGAATAGATCTTCTCGGCAAAGCCGTTACCGAAATCGCTGCCGAGTTGAGCGGTGGGAAAGCCGGCGATGTAGCCGAACGCCGCAGCTATGACCACGATGACCAGAAAGGGATGGACGCGGCGCCACTGCGTGGCCACGAGAAGAAGGACGACAGATGCAAGGAAGACGAGGCTCTGGGACAACGGCATGCCGTACATCGGATATTGACCTCGCTGCCGCCGACCCGACACGGCTATGCTCATGGCATGATTTTGGCATCGAGGCGACCCTGAAGGGATACCGGCAATGAAGGCCCGTCGTGCAGCAAGTCGCCGCTTCTGCGCCCTCGCGTTCGCGATGACGCTGGCCTTGATGGATGGGTCCGTGGTCGCAGCTGCGTCCGATGACTTCATCCACGCCGAGGGAACGCGTCTCGTCGACGGTCACGGCGACACTTTTGCCGTCAAGGGAATCAATCTCGGCAATTGGCTCGTCCCCGAAGGCTACATGTTCAAGTTCAAACATGCGCTGAGCCCAACCGAGATTGCGGGACTTTTCGACTCTTTGATCGGGCGCGACGTGGCCTCTCGGTTCTGGAGCGAATTTCGCGATGTCTATGTCGCCAAAGACGATATCGATTTTCTCAAAGCGGCGGGTTTCAATACCATTCGCGTGCCGCTGGATTGGCGGCTGTTCGTCGCGCCCGAGGACGGCGGCCAAAACGGCGAGAACGACCGGTTCGAAGGGTCGGGCTGGTCGCTTGTCGATCGGCTCGTCCAATGGTGCCGCACAGCGGGCCTTCGCGTGATCCTCGATCTGCATGCCGCGCCGGGTGGGCAGACCGGGGTCAATCATGATGACGGGCCCGGGTTCCCGCTCACGTTTTACGTGCCGCGCTACCGAAAGCTCACGATTGCGCTATGGCAGAAGCTCGCCGCGCATTATCGCGACGAGACGGCCGTCCTCGGCTACGACCTGTTGAACGAACCGATCTCGCCCTACAGCGACGTGGATTATCTCAATCCGCAACTGGAGCCGCTCTACCGCGACATTGTCGCCGCCATTCGCAGCGTCGATCGGAGCCACGTGGTGCTGCTCGGCGGCAGCCAATGGGATACCAGCTTTGCCGTGTTCGACCGGCCTTTCGACCGCAATACCGTTTACACCTATCACAAATTCTGGATCAACCCGACCCGCAACGGGCTGCAGGAATATCTGAATTTCAGCAACCGTTGGAAAGTACCGGTACTCATCGGCGAGACCGGCGAATATAATAACGCTTGGAACGAAAAGTTCCGCCAACTCAATGAGCGTTTCGGCTTCGGCTGGATTTTCTGGCCGTATAAAAATCTCAACTCGGACCTTTCTGTGGTGTCGATCCAAAAGCCGCCGGGATGGGATTTGATTGCCGATGCCGGCAGTTCCGGCCCTTTGCCGCCCCGCGAACAGGCGCGGACGATCCTTGATGCCTATTTGGAAGCCGCCAAATTTAAGAACGTTCGCGTTAACGCCGGTTATCTCAAGTCGCTCGGCCTTGTTGCGCCATAATTCGCCCTCGCGCGCTTTATGATCCGTCTTGCTAAGCGGCCGGTTCCCGCGTCACAGCGCAGACGAAATTCGTAGCAGCCGGCGCCGGAATGATTTCTTGACAATGCGACTGATTGGTTCAGTATTCGATTGCAACCTTGCTGACACGGAGGTGCCGATGAATCCACCGGGTCAAGACGCCGCGATGATTGTTGCTTAGCTCGTTCGGTTCGCAACATAGCGGCAAGCACGAACGGTTCGCCGGGAGCGACCTCCGCGGGTCGCATCAGTCAGGCAAGACCCCAATTCGGCCGCCCCCGGCGAGCATCTTCATTCCGTAGCATTTTGAGAAATGAACGATCACGCTCACAGTGCTCACTCGCCCGCGGCCGAACGCTGGAAGCACGATGGGGTGCGGGTCATTCCGTCCGATCAGCTCGATCCCAATGTGCCGTCGACGCCGGGAATGGACCGCAAGGCTGCGATCAATTTCGCCCGCGTCGGTGCGCAGAAATTGTGGGCGGGCACGGTGACGATCAAGCCGGATGCGAAAACCGGCGCCCATCATCACGGCCATCTCGAAAGCATCATCTACGTGGTGCGGGGCAGGGCGCGCATGCGCTGGGGCGAGCATTTGCAATTTACCGCCGAAGCGGGGCCCGGCGATTTCATTTTTATTCCGCCCTACGTGCCGCATCAGGAGATCAATGCCAGCCCGGATCAGGTTCTCGAATGCGTGCTGGTGCGCAGCGACGGCGAAGCGATTGCGATCAATCTCGACATCGCACCGGTGGAGAAGCCGGAGACGGTGCACTGGGTCGATCCGATCCATCGCGATCCGGCGGTCAAGCAGTAAGCCGGTCCGCCGGCCAAAGTTATCCACAGGGCGGAAATTGACGGTCGGCGCTTACCCGCGCAAAGTCGCGATCAGACGGGTCAGTCAGTGGGTGAGCGTACCATGCCGGATCATTTGGCGAGGGCACGCGAGTTGCGTCTTCGGGCGGCCAAAATTCAGCAGACGGCTAGAAATAGCGCGTCGGCGAAATTCGGCGACTGCTATCGGCTTCTCGCCAAGAATTACGTCATCCTGGCCGAATTGGAAGAAGATTACGTCGCCCGCGAGAATTCCGCACTTTTTGAAAATAAACTCATCGCTGCCGAGTAGCGGCACGGGCTTGCATACCCGTCCTGCACCCGTAACATTCGCGGGAGGCCATCTTTGCACCCGAGAGAAGCGCTCCGATGACGACGCAGATTGCTGGGCCAATCACGCTCAAGGACGTCACGATTTACCCGGTTGTTGAGCAGCAGGGGCCGTTTTTCGAGCTGTTTGGTTTTTTTCCGTCGCTCACCAAGGAACTCCTCAACGAGAACCGCTCCTGGCTGCAGCCGACATTCGTCGATGCTGACGATCACCTGGTGCTTTGCATCCAGAGCTTCGTCATCAAGACGCCGCACCACAATATCCTGATCGATGCCTGCGTCGGCAATCACAAGCCGCGGCCGACACGGCCGTTCTGGAACATGATGAACAGCGACCGGTTCGAGAAAGGGCTGGCGGCTGCAGGACTGACCGTAAACGACATCGACTACGTGATGTGCACGCATTTGCACGGCGATCACGTCGGCTGGAACACCCGACTGGAAAACGGCCGATGGGTGCCGACATTCCCCAAAGCGCGATATATCATGACCGACCGCGAGCTTGAGCATTGGACGGCGCGGGAGAAGGAGAATCCGGCAAGCGTGCCGTGGATCACCGACTTGGTGCTGCCGATCGTGGCGGCCAAGCGCGAGCAGATCGTGAAGAGCGATTTCGTTTTCAACGAAGCGCTCCAGTTCATTCCGACCCCGGGCCACACCATCGACCATTTCTCAGTACTGGTCGGCCGCCTGGGCGACAATGCGCTGATCACCGGCGACATGGTCCATTCCCCGCTGCAGGGAAGGTACCCCGACATCGGCATGATGGCCGATTACGACTCCCGGCAGGCCGCTCAAACCCGGCGCAAGATCTTCGACCGTTTCTGCGAGGAGCCGACGATCGTGTGCGCCTCGCATTTTCCCATGCCGTCGACGGCGCGCGTGCGCCACTGGGGCGACGGCTATAAATTCATTGCGGCGAGCGGTTGATCGGGCTGCGGCCCGCGCTATCAGGCGGCGTTTTCTATCGTAAAGCCGCCGTAAACCGAATCAAAATCAAGCTCGGAGGCGGGGCCCGGCCGCTTGAACAGATAGCCTTGCAGCGAGGTCACCCCGGCCAATCGTAATAGGCGGTATTGATCGACCGTTTCGATGCCCTCGGCAGTCGTCGCGATATCGAGGGTCTGCGCCAGCGTGAGCGTCGCCGATATGATCGCGGCGCATTCGCTGCGTTTGGTCAGATTTTGCGTAAACGATTTGTCGATCTTGATCTTATCGAACGGGAACATCGCCAACTGGCTGAGCGACGAATATCCGGTGCCGAAATCGTCGAGCACGATGGTAATGCCGAGATTCTTGAATTGCCGCAATGCAGGCAGACATTCCGCCGCCGATTTCGATCAGCGCCGTCTCGGTAATTTCGAGCTCCAGCCGTTCCGGGCGAAGGCCGGAATCGACGAGTGCGCGCATCACCACGTCGGGCAAATTGGTTTTGCGAAACTGCACCAGCGACAGATTAACCGCGACCTTGATTTCAGCGGGCCAGGTTGCCGCCTCGGCGCATGCCGTACGTAGCACCCAGTCGCCGATCTGAGTGATCAAGCCGGTTTCCTCGGCAAGGGGAATGAACAAATCGGGATAGAGCAGGCCCTTGGTCGGATGGCGCCAGCGGACGAGCGCTTCCACGCTGCAGATCTTGCGTGTCCTGCTGTCGACGATGGGCTGGTAATGAAGTTCCAGCTCGTTCTGCGCGACGGCCCGGCGCAGATCGTTTTCAATCTCCTGACGCGCGCTTGCGATCTCGCTCATTTCGGGATCGAAGAAACAATAACCGTTGCGGCCGGCCGATTTCGCACGGTAGAGCGCGAGGTCCGCCATCTTGAGAAGCTGGTCTGAGCCGTTCTCGTGCTCGGGCGCTAACGCTATTCCGATGCTTGTGCCGATGCTGACGTCGTTGCCGGCAATGCGGAACGGTCTGCCGAGTATCGCGATAATGCGGTCCGCCAGCGACCTCGCGGCCTCCCGCTGGTTGGTTTCGCCCGCCTGAATGATCGCGAATTCATCGCCGCCGAGCCTTGCCAGCACATCCGTTTCCCGCAACAACGACTTCAGCCGTGTCGCTACTTCCGTCAGCAGCGTGTCGCCGGCCGGATGGCCGAGCGTATCGTTGACCTGCTTGAACCGATCGAGGTCCAACAACAAAACCGTGAATGGTTCATCCCGGCGGCGCTGGCGCGCCGCGGCTTCTTCGATTTTTTGGGTCAAGGCTGCGCGGTTGGCAAGCCCGGTCAGCGCATCGTGATGCGCCAAGAAGGCGATACGCTGCTCGGCCTTCTTTCGCTCGGTGACGTCGTCGATAACGGCGATGAGGAATTTGGCCTCGCCTTTGCTGTTGCGAATCACAATGCGGCTGGTCGCCTGCAGGCAAGGCCCGCGCATCGCCGTGTGGACCTCGATTTCCTTGTAATTGATGCGATCGCCGTCCTCAAGCGATTCAGTATCGGCGTCGTCGATGATCTGCGCATCCTTGGACCTGTGGATGTCGAATGCGGTACGGCCCAGCATTTCGCTTCGCGGCAGACCGAGCATCGCCTCGAATGCCCGGTTGACGTGAAGATACTCGCGTGTTTTCACGTCCTTCACGACGACCGAGACGGGAATGTTCTCAATAATCGAATCGAGGAATTGCCTGGTTTCATCCAGCGCTCTTTCGGCGCGCCGTTGTTCGGTAATGTCGATATGCATCGCCACCCAGCCGCCGCCGGGCATCGGCTGGTGGTTCACCGCATAGACCTGGCCGTCGCTGAGCTCGTTTTCGGAAACATAGGGCTTGCTCTCCGACACCGCTTTAAGCCGCGCACGAATATATTGCTCTGCGTCTTTTGGCGGTCTGCCGGTGCGAAGGCGCGCTTCGAGTATTGACCTTAGCGTTGTACCGGGTTTGATCTGTTCGGGGCTAAGCCCGTACATCGTTGCGTAGCGCTCGTTGCAGACGACAAGGCGTTGCTCGCCGTCGAACATGCACAAGCCGTGCGCCATGTTCTTGAGCGCGGTCTGGAACAAGAGATTCGACTGCTCGAGCCATTGCTTGGAACGTCGCAGTTCGGCTGCGGTGGCGAGGACATTCGCCTGTCGGGCGGCGCCCAAAATCATGACGATCAAAACGATCGCCGTTAAGACTGCTCCAGCCGCGATGTATTTTTGCAGCGTCGCATCGGCTTGCCGGAAAATATCCTGTTCGGACAAGCCTACCAGCGCGACCAGAGGGGCGCCCGCGACTGTCCGATAGGATATGAATTTGCTGACCCCATCGAAGCGCGATCTGCTTGCGGCCGTATTCCAATAGCTTCCGGCCGAATCGTGATGCAAATGCTCAAACAGCGGCGAACCAATCGTCGAGACGCCGGAGTATCCGCGGCCTGCCTGGTTTGGCCCGCCACGCGCGCGAACGATCCCGTCGGTACCGACGAGGGAAACGATGCCGGCGCGGCCGAGGTCGAGGGAACTGAAGAACTTTTCAAGCTGCGCAACGCCGAGCGAGCTTACCACGACGCCGGCGAACGAGCCGTAGGGGTTGTTCATCCGGCGCGCGAATTCGATGGTCAGCTTTCGTGTCACATTTCCGACTATCGGGTCGCTGATATAGAGCCGGTCATTCTTTTCGTCGCGCGGAACCGTAAACGGCGCGCGATCGCCGACGTAGACCGGAGCGGCAAGTGGTCCAAAGGTCGAATGCCGAACGAAGCCGTCGGCGGCGGCAACGCCAAATTGGACTGTCAAGTTGGTATATGACTGCGTGCGAGCGACCCAATCGGCAATATCGAAATGCTGCGGATCCTTCTGATAATCTCGCCGCAGCTCCAGCAAGGCGCTGTCCGATTCTTGAACGACCCGTCTGATATATTCTTCCAGAACGCGAGACAGGTTGCTGCCTTGGCGCACCGCATCTTGATAGGCGCTTTCGCGCTCTTGACCGGCGAGCAGATAAATTCCGCCCCAAATAATGGCGATGACCGCGACGCCGAGATAAGTCGTGGTCTGTCGGAAGGCCTGAACCCAATTTGTCATACTGACGGATCTCGGAGCTTCACCCGGCCGTTGCCCGAGTTGCCGTCTTTTGACAGATATTTGTTACTTTGCGGTTGTAAGTAGAGGACCTGACGGGGCAGGACTTCACTAACCTTTACCGCTCCTTAGCGGACCGGCGCAGCGGCCCGCGGTCGTAGCAGCCCAAAAACAGCCGATCTGCCGGCAACGTCGGCCTCAGCGCCCAGCCGTATGAAATCCACGCCGAATTCCCTTGCTCGGCGCGGTCCGCTAAGATGACTGCAGGCGATAGGTGAGCACCGGGCACGAGATTGTCGACATGACCGACAGCAATGCGGATAGTGGACGGGGCGACGAAGACATCCTCGTCTTCGAAGCTTCTGACGCGGCACTTGAGGCCGCGGCGCACGCGATGCCAGGTGCGGCACTGTCATTTCCCAATGCTCCGACCGTAAGTATTCTGTTCGCCTGCTGCAGCAACGACTGAATTGCCGCCAAGCCGATCCGCCGGTCATTGCGATGTGAGAGCCTGCCGAACTGGGATGCGAATGTTAGAATCGGACCACTAAAATCGACACCTTCGTATTTACGCGAGGTAATCGAGGTCGGGGAGGAAACAGCCGTGAGACTTCCGCGTCGACAATTCTTGCATCTGGCGGCGGGCGCCGCCGCGCTCCCGGCCGTCGGGCGCTCCGCTTGGGCGCTCGACTATCCGACGCGCCCAGTGCGCATATTGGTAGGCTTCCCGCCCGGCGCTGCAACCGACATCGTTGCCCGCCTCATCGCGCAATCGCTGTCGGACCGGCTCGGTCAGCAGTTCGTCGTCGAGAACAAGCCGGGGGCGGCCAGCAATCTCGCTGCAGCTACGGTCGCTCGATCGGCTCCAGATGGCTATACGCTGTTGGCGATGACGGTCACCAATGCGGTCAACACGACGCTCTATGGACAGACCGCCGACTTCAATTTCATGCAGGACATTACGCCGGTCGCCAGCACCATCCGGTCGGCCAATGTGCTGGAAGTCAATCTGTCGGTACCGGCCAACACCGTTCCCGAGTTCATCGCTTACGCCAAGGCCAATCCTGGCAAGCTCAACTACGCGTCGTTCGGCACCGGGACCGCGCCCAATATGGCCGCCGAGCTGTTCAAGATGATGACCGGCGTCAATCTGGTCCACGTACCGTATCGGTCGAGTTTCATGCCCGATCTCTTGAGCGGGCAGGTGCAAGTCGCGTTTCTCCCCATACCGCTGACGATCGGATACATCCGAGATGGCAAGGTACGCGCGCTGGCGGTCACCAGCGTGACGCCCTCGGATGCGCTGCCGGGCATTCCCCCCGTGGCGCGATTCGTGCCCGGCTACGAGGCCAACATTTGGCATGGCATCGCCGCGCCCAAGGGTACGCCAGAGGATATCGTCGAAAGGCTTCACAACGAGATCAATGCCATCCTGAGCGATCCCGCGATGAAGCCGAAGCTTGAAAATTTAGGCGCTGAGCCGGCGCCGATGACGCGCGCCGATTTCGCGAGATACATCGCCACCGAAGTCGACAAGTGGGCCAAGGTAATCAAGTTTGCGGATATCAAGCCGAGCTGATCGCGCGCCGTAGCGCGTTACTTGGCGGAAACAAACAGGATCTCTCTCCGGCGGGCACCCCCCTCGGATTAGTGGCATAATCCACAACTGAGGGCAGACGCGGCCGTGACGATATCAAGACATGTGCACAAACCCGCGCTGGTCGATTGCATATGCCTTGCGCCGCGATTTTTCGTATGTGAAACTTCGCTGTTCCCCCAGGGGGCTAATTCCTAGGGTGTCTCACAGAGGTGGAGGAACCTATGCGCCGTTTTGGACTTTCGATTGGTCTCGCGCTTGCGTTGTCAGGTCTCGCTTTTTCCGGATCAGCATGGGCGGCCTGGCCGGCCTGCGCCGTTGGTACTTCTGTGCACAATCATGCTCGTATCGTACTGCATCACAAGACAATCGCCAGCTGCACGTCTGGGGCCGCGGGCTGCAAGTGCGTCTCTTGCTACAATCTCGACGGTTCGGTGTATTCGGCCTGTTACGCGCTCGCCGCTCCCATTCCGAAGTGACGCTGCAAACAATCGCGCGTCATCAAGGCAACTCTCGCGTTTCACCGTTGCGGGCGGCCTCGCTCGCGTGGGGGCGCTGCTGACGCGCGAGGTTCTGTGGTGGCGCCGTTGCCAAGCCTCCAATCCACCGCTTGAATTCGATTGAAGTAGCCGCCGGTCATTCCGGCGGTTTTTTTTCAAAAACGGCTGAGCGATGGAGTGCCGCCGCGCCGTATGTGAAGGCGCGGGCACGGCGCCCCTGCACATAGTTTGACAATGGTGTAACCTGTTTGTGCGAGCTGCCTCATCGGGACGTGCCGAAGCCCCTTTTAGGGCTGCGCTCATGCCGCCGTTGGATCGCCCGCTATTGTGAGTAACAGAACGGAGGATCACATGCTGTTCATTTGCTCGATCAACTGGACCGAACAGGGCATCCGCGCCATCAAGGATTTGCCCAAGCGGGCCAAAGCTGCGAGGGAACTGGCGAAGAAGCTGGGTGTCGAGATGAAGGAACTCTATCTGACGTTCCGGCGATTCCGATCTGCTCGTCATTCTCGAAGCCGCCAATGGCGACAACGTCGCCAAATTTGCCATGGCGATCGGCGCGCAAGGCAGCGTGCGCACCCGCACCGTCAGAGCCTGGACCGAGGCCGAGTATCAGAAGCTGATATCCGAACTGCCATAGCGACGCCGTTGCAGGAGAGCGTTGCGGACTGATCGCTCGCCATGTCCACACGAGCATAATTGAGAACGAGGCCGGCAGCTGAGGCGGCCTAGGCAGCAAGCTTAATTCTGGGTGCCTGCCATAAAGCGGGCGATGAATCCTGTAGGTTTCGTTTTATGGCCTACGGCTTGCAGCCTCTCGTATCGATCGCGCTTGGCACCATCGCGTCGAACATATCCGTGTGTCGCCTAATTCTCCTGCGACATTAATGTCCTGCGACAATTATGCCGTGAAGCATTGCTGCCGACGCGTGATTGAATTGAGTCCACGGGGGCGGCCATGGAGGACGACATGGCTGTCGATGTGGTGCTCTGGTTCATTCTTGCCGCGATGGTCGCATTGATATGTTGCGGCTGTATTGCTACGGCGCCCAGTAGAAGGCCGGCAAGAATTCAGGACGGCGCGATCGAGCGGAAGTTAGATCGTGCCGCCTGAGGCGGCGCAGCGTCACTCCGACGCAACCACCGGCAAGATGAGGCGCGACGCGTGCGCGCCGTCGTGATGGATGGTGTCGGTGCCCAGCAGCGACGGATGATAGGGATGCGAGAACACGCCGTCGGTCGCGGGCGAGTCGCCATTGGCAAGCTCCAGCCGGATGCGGTGATCCTTCTTGAAGACGCAAGCGATCGGCAGCACCTCGATGTCGAATTCGTAGATTTCTCCGGGCTTGAGCGGCAGTGGATTCAAGTGGGTGTAGAAAGGCCGCTGCGGCGTCGACCGCGCGGGGTCCTTCTCGCGATGCGATGCTTTCAGCCAGCCTTTCGACACTGGCGTATAGGCCGGCTGCTCGCCTTGGCGGCGCAATTCCGGGTCTTGCGGATGCTGGTCGGTCAGCTTGATGATGAATTGGGTGTCGAGTGCGGTCGACGATGCATAGAGTTTGAGCACAATCGGCCCGGTCACTTCGAGATCGGCCGCAAGTGGGGCGCTCGTGAACGTGAGCGCGCGCCGCGGCGGATCCACCCGCCCGTCCGGGCCGATGACGGCAACGCCGTTGACCCATTCCCAGTCCGGATAGGTGTAGCTCGTCGGCGCTTCGTCCGGTCCGGGCTTTTCAGTCGATAGTCCGCCGTCATTGAGCGAGGTGACGCTGCCGGACGGACCTTTACGCAGATAATAGGCGAGCGGGGTCGTGCATTGCGGCGGCCACTCCTGTTCGGCGCGCCAGACATTGGCGCCGCGCACGTAGAGCTTCACCGGCTCGGTGTCCATGAAGCCATTGTTCTTGCCTTTGAGATGCAGATCGTAGAACGGCAGCAACTCCCTTTCGTGGAATTCGATCTGGTCGAACATGCGGTGCGCTTCGAACGTGTTGCGCGCGCCGGTGACCACGAGCTTCTTCGGCGCCTTGACCCCCTCATAGCCGAGAATGTTGCCGCGCAAATGCAGGCCCATCTTGCCCCAATGCCCAATCGACAATACCGGGCATTTGATCTTGTCCAGCCGCCAATAAGGCGAGCGCTCGCGCCAGAATTCGTCGTCCAGCGGGTGCTCGATGATGGCGCCGACCAGATCGAACTTCATCGGCGGGCGGCCGTGCGCCCCGGCCGGGCGGTGCTGATTGTCGGCGCGCAGCGACGTATACCAGACCGAGCGATAAGAGCAGTAGATGCCGCCGTGATAGTTCGAGCCGCGGTATTGGTCGACCAGGCCGTCGTAAGGCGCGATGCAGGCGAGACCGCGCGGGTTGTAGGTCGCCATGAGCCACTGCGCCATCGCATAATAGGATTGGCCGATGCCTCCGACGCGAGCGTTGCACCACGGCTGTTGGACGATCCAGTCGATCAGTTCGACATAGTCTTGCTGCTCGTTGCGGCCCATGAACTCGAATTCGCCTTCCGATCGGCCGGCGCCGCGCACGTCGGCATGGACATAGGCGTAGCCGTGGCCGACATACCACTCGATCGGGCCGGTCTCGCGCCACAGAAACAGCGGATAGGCGGGCACGTCGTCCATTTCGTATTGATAGGGCGAGGCGGCAAACAGCGCCGGAAAGCGGCCTGCGGCGTCCGGCCGATAGACGCAAAGCGAAATGCGCACCCCGTCGCGCATCTTTACCGTGACGCCCCTTTCAACTTTCATCGCGTAACCGGACACGCTCTCCTCCCTGCCGGCGCACACCGTCGCTGCGAAACGCCTATGAAATGTGCGCGGTTAAGCCGCTTGCTCGTCCCCGACCCATGCGGCATGTTCTGCGCAATGACAATAACCGCGGCCCGGAGGAAATGACATGCGACGCTGGATTCTCGCACTTGTTGTGCTGAGCGCGCTGCCATTGCCCGCGGCGGCGCAAAATTATCCGACACGGCCGATCAAGGCGATTGCGTCGCAAGGTCCCGGCGGACTGAGCGATCTGTTCATGCGGGCGCTTGGCGACCAGCTCGGGCCGGCGCTTGGCACATCGGTCGTGGTCGAGGACCGCGCCGGAGCGGAAGGCACCATCGGCGCGCAAGCCTGCGCGGCGGCGGCGCCGGACGGTTACACGATCTGCATTCTTCCCGGCGAGACCGTTACCATCAACCCGATCATCCAGCCGAATTCGGACTTCGACCCGGCGAAGAGCTTGGAGCCGATTACGCGGGCTTATTATTTGACGCAGGTGTTCGCGGTGAACGCGTCGTTGAACGTCAAATCGTTCGGTGAACTCGCGGCAGTGGCCAAGGCCAAGCCCAATACGCTCAATTACATGGCGCCGTCGTTGTCGAAGGTCGCCTTCATGCAGGAATTCAATAAGACGAACGGGGTCGACATCGTGCGTGTGCCGTTCAAGGGCGGCGGCGACGCCGTCAACAGCATGCTCACCGGCACGACGCAGATCGCCATTTTCGGCATCGGCAATCTGGTATCGTTCATCCGCGCCGAAAAAATTGTCGGTCTTGCGATCGATGGCGACACCCGCTCACCGCTCGCGCCCGACATTCCAACGTTCAAGGAAGTCGGTTACACCAAGCATATTGCTGCGACCTTCTTCGGCATCTACGCGCCGGCCGGCACGCCAAAGCCGATCGTCGATAAACTGTATCAGGCCATCGCCGCGATCGGAGCGAAGCCGGATTTTCAGCAGAAGTTTCTTTTCAGCCGCGGCTTAACGCCGGTGTTCAGCCCGCCTGACCAGTTCGCCAAGGAACTCCCCGCCGACCGCGCCGATGGCCTCAATGCGGTGAAAGAGTCGGGTTTTTATCCCAGCGTAAAGTGACGCGGCGACCCGTCACCTCCGCGGGTCTGGCACACGGATTGCCTCGCCGGTGGTCATGAGCGATGAAAGCTATGTGTCGCTGCTGGTGTGGACAATCTGCATGCTGCTCTTCGCCTGCGGTGTCGTTGCACTGACGCAGCATCCGGAGTGGTTTGGGGCCTGATCGAGCGGCATTTCTTGCCTAGGCGGATCCGGGTCGGTGACGCGCGGCCGGATTACTGCCCGCGCCGGGCCGCCGAGGCGAAGCGCTTGGCTTCTTCTGCGGCGCGAAACAAAGCCGCGGCCTTGTTGATGCATTCCTGCTGCTCAAAGTCGGGGTCGCTGTCGGCGACGATGCCGGCGCCGGCCTGGACATGCATGACGCCGTCTTTGATCAGCGCAGTGCGCAAGACGATGCAGGAGTCCATTTCCTCGCCGGCGGAGAAATAGCCGACGGCGCCGGCATAGAGCGAGCGCTTCTCCTTCTCCAGCTCGCCGATGATTTCCATAGCGCGCACTTTCGGCGCGCCGGAGACCGTGCCGGCGGGGAAGCCGGCGGCAAGCGCATCGATCGCATCGCGGTCATGGCGCAACTTGCCCTCGACGTTGGAGACGATGTGCATGACCTGGCTGTAGCGCTCGATGAAGAATTGGTCGGTGACTTTCACCGTGCCGATTTCGGCGACTCGGCCAACGTCGTTCCTGCCGAGATCGAGCAGCATCAAATGCTCGGCGCGCTCTTTCGGGTCGGCAAGAAGCTCCGCCTCGAGCGCGAGGTCTTCGTGCGGCGTCGCGCCGCGCCTGCGCGTGCCGGCAATAGGGCGAATGGTGACGATGCCGCGGTCGGTTTTGACCAGGATTTCGGGGCTCGATCCGGCGACGGCGAACGTGCCGAAGTCGAGAAAAAATAGATATGGCGACGGGTTGACGCGGCGCAGCGCTCGATAGAGCGAAAACGGCGGCAGCTTGAACGGCGCTTCGAAGCGCTGCGACAGCACGACCTGAAAAATATCGCCGGCGGTGATGTAGTCCTTGGCGCGCATCACCATGCGCTTGAATTCGTCCGGAGCCGTATTCGATCGCGGCTTCACGTCGAGCGGTCCGGCATCGACTTCCGTCGCCGACTTGTCGAGCGGCTGGTCAAGCGCATCGACGACGGCGGACAGCCGCTCGCCCGCGCGCGCGAGCGCCGCCGTCGCGGTCACGCTGGCGTGCGGCCGCACCGGCGTCACGACGGTGATCGTATCCTTGACCGTATCGAAAGCGACGATCACCGTCGGCCGCACCAGCATCGCGTCGGGAATGCCGAGCGGGTCGGGGCCCGGCTGCGGCAAATCCTCCATCAGCCGCACCATGTCGTAGCCGAGATAGCCGAACACGCCGGCGGCCATCGGCGGCAGGGTCGGGGGCAGCGCGATGCGGCTTTCCCCGATCAGCGCCCGCAACGCCGCAAGCGGCGCGTCATCGACCGGCACGAAGGCTGCGGGATCGGTTTGTACCGTGCGGTTGATTTCGGCGCCCTTGCCGTTGACGCGAAAAATAAGGTCCGGCTCGAGACCGACGATCGAATAGCGGCCGCGCGCGGCGCCGCCCTCGACCGACTCCAGCAAAAAACTCATCGGCCGCGTGCCGGCCACTTTGAGGAAAGCGGAGACCGGCGTTTCCAGGTCGGCGACGAGGGTCGTCCACACGACCTGCGGCTCGCCGGCAGCATAGCGCGCCGCAAACGCCTGCGCCGAGGGCTCGATGTTCATCTTTAGTTGGTGTCCGGCGCGCTACCCAGGGTCTGAGCCAGCACCGTGGAGTTGATGTTGGTGCCGAGATTGTTCTCAAGCCAACCGACATATTGGCCGATCAGATCGTTGGACATTTGGTTGTGCAAGGTCTGCTCGATGCGCTTGGCGTCGTCCGAATTCGGGTCGAACGTCGGTGTCTTGATGTCGGTCACTTGAAACACGATCCATTGCGTCGGACTGGAGCCCGCGCTCGTACCGAAGGCGTCCTTCTCGGTGTGGAAGATCGCATCGGTCATGTTCGCCGAAATGTCGCCGGCCGACGCGCCTCGCTTAATATCGCTCGCGGCTTGGATCTTAAGATTTTCGGTGCCGGCAAGCGTGTCGAACGCACTGCCGTTCTTGAGCTTGTCGAGAAGATCGACCGCCTTCTTCTGCAGCCGCGAGGCGATTTCATCATTGTGCCAGCGCTGCGCCACCGCGGCTTTGACTTCATCGAGCGTACGGTCGCGCGCCGGCGTGATGGCGGCGACGCTATACCAGATGTAGCCGCCGTCGCTCTCGATCGGATCGTTATCGACGCCAACGTCGGAGGCGAAGGCGGCGCTGACGATCTCGCCGCCTTGGAGAATATTGACCGCGAGCTTGCCGTTCGGATCGCGACCGGAACGGTCCACATCATAGGTCGTGACAGGCAGCTTTTCCTTCTGCGCGGCTTCTTCCAGCGTGCTGCCGCCGGCGCGATCGTCCTCGATCTTGTCGTGTAAATCCTGCACCTGCGCCTTGGCGCGATCGAGCGCGATCTGACCGCGCAGCTGCGCCGTGGCGTCGGCAAGGGATATGGTGGTTGAGGGGACGATCTGGAGCACGGTAGCCAGGACCGCGCCGAACTGAGTCTGGATTGGCGCGCTCACCTCGCCTTCCTTGAGCGAGAAGGCGGCATCGGCCACCGTCGGATTGACCATGCTCGACTTCGAAACGGTGCCGAGATCGATGTCGTGCGCCTTTAGACCTCGTTCGGTCGCGATATCCATAAAGCTCGTGCCGCTCTTGATACGGTCCGCGGCGGCTTGCGCGTCCGCCATTTGCGGAAACACGATCTGCTCGATGTGGCGCTGTTCTGGCGTGGTGAAGCGCGATCGCTGCTCGTCATAAGTCTTTTTGATGTCGGCGTCCGAAACCTGCGTCCATTGCGCCAAGGCCGCGGCCGTCACCGTGACGGTCTCGATCTTGCGGTATTCCGGCGCCCGGAACAGGATCTTGCGCTCGTCGAAATAATTGCTGAGCTGTTCGTCGGTCGGCTGGGGAATATCGCCGGCCTGGGCGGGTCCAAGGGTCACATATCGGATGCTGCGCAGTTGATTTTGGAACTGATTGATCGCGTCGAGCCAGCTCTGCGGCAGCGTAATGTCACCCGATACGGTGTCGACGAGCTGCTGGCGGAGCACGTCCTGCCGCTGTGACGCGATGAAGCCTTGCTCGCTCATGCCCATGTTCTGCAACGCCATTGCAAACCGCGCGCGGTCGAACTGGCCGTGCTCGTCCTGCAGGTGCGGATCGGATGTGATGTGGCGGGAAATCTCTGCGTCGGAGAGACCGAGCCCCATCTTTTGGGCAAGCTGGTCGAGTCCGGCGCGGGCGATCATCTCGCCGAGCACTTGCCGGTTGAGGCCGAGCGCGGTCGCCTGATCGGGCGGCAGCGGATGACCGATCTGGCGGCTGATGTCCTCCAAGCGCCTGTCGTAAGTCTGGCGGAACTCGTCGCTCGAGATTTCCGTCTTGCCGATCGTGGCTAGCGTACCTTGGCCGAAACCGTGGAAAATGTCGTTGATGCCCCAGACCGCAAAGCTTCCGGCGAGCGCCGTCATCACCACGGCCATGACGGTACGGCCGAGCCAGTTTTCGGAGACTTTGCGGATGCCGCGTAACATGGGTCCGACGATAACCCCTGGGTACAACGCGTTGAAATGGCGGAAAGCGGCGCACTATAGAAAGCGTCAGCGCTCGCCGCAACCGCCGGGTTTTACAGCTAAAACGCCCCTTTTCCAGGGACAAGGGCTCTGCTAACGGCTCTTTGTCGCAGAGCATTGGGCCAATTCTTTGAGCCGATACGCATGGCGCGCCGTCCGCTGATCGCAGGCAATTGGAAAATGAATGGGCTTGCCGCCTCGATCGGCGAATTGAAAAAGATCATTGCCGGCGCGCCTGCGCTTGCAAATGTCGATCTGATGGTGTGTCCGCCGGCGACGCTCCTTGCAAGCTTCGCTAAAGCCGCCGCGGGAACGAGCGTCGCCATTGGCGGCCAGGACTGCCACCCCCTCGCAGCGGGGGCGCATACCGGCGACATTTCCGCGGAAATGCTGCGCGATGCCGGCGCGGCCGCCGTAATCGTCGGCCATTCCGAACGGCGCCGCGACCACTGCGAAAGCGATGCGGCGGTCCGCGCCAAGGCGCTGGCGGCGCAACGCGCCGGTTTGACCGCCATCATCTGTGTCGGCGAGGAACGTGCCGAGCGCGATGCCGGGCAGACCCGCCAGGTCATCAGCCGGCAACTCGACGGTTCGCTGCCGGATAAAGCCGCCGATATTGTCGTCGCCTACGAGCCCGTCTGGGCGATCGGGACGGGGCTGACGCCGACGCCGAGCGATGTCGGCGACACCCATGATTTCATCCGTGCACGGCTGTGCTTACGCTTCGGGGATGCGGGCCACGAAGTTCGCATTCTTTACGGCGGGTCGGTCAAGCCTACGAACGCCAAGGAGCTGCTCACGGTCGAAAATGTCGACGGCACTCTGGTCGGCGGCGCGAGCCTGCAAGCCGGCGAGTTCTTGGCGATTGCCGGCGTTTATCGCTAAGAGCTGAGTTCCTGGTCGAAGCCGCGACGGCCATAGAAATGCGGCGTCGGATCGTGTAGAGACCCCCCGCGACTTCCTATATCGGGGCCTAGGCGGCGGGTGGCAGCCTCGCCTTGGCCGCAGGCGGATGAGCAAATGCTGACTGTCGTTATTGTGATTCATCTCATGCTGGTCATCGCTCTGATCGGCGTCGTCTTGCTGCAGAAGTCCGAAGGCGGCGGGCTTGTCAGTTCTACAAGCGGCTTTTTGTCCAGTCGCGGCACCGCGAACGTGCTGTCACGCACCACCGCTTTGCTCGCTGCGGGGTTTTTCGTGACCAGCCTCGCATTGTCATGGCTCGCGAGCTACGAGCGGCGTCCGGTCTCGATCATCAATACTTCGGGTGGCACGGTCGCGCCGCAGCCCGGCCCGGCGGGCGGTCCGCCTGGAACTCCGCCGCTCAATCCGGGAGGTGGCGGGCTCCTCAACCAGCTGCAAAAGGGCATTCCGAACTTACCGGCGGGCACAAACCCGGCATTCGCTCCGGAGCCAAGCGGCCCCCAGGTGCCGCAGTCGAAGTAAATGCCTGTCGGCGACGGTGCGAGAAGCGTCCACGACTGGCTACCCTAATCACAGGGCCGGGGCTCGAACATAACGTGAGAGTAGCCACGTAACCTTATGGAATTGCGACGATTTATCCCGATATTATGAGGCGCTGCCCCACGGCGCGGCAGACATTCCGGAAAATCGCTCGTCAAATCGTGCAAGGCACGCTAAGCGTTGGCTCCCATGGCGCGGTATATTTTCATCACCGGCGGCGTGGTCTCCTCACTTGGCAAGGGTTTGGCATCCGCGGCGCTCGGCGCGCTCCTGCAGGCGCGCGGCTACAAGGTCCGGCTGCGCAAGCTCGATCCCTATCTCAACGTCGACCCGGGCACGATGTCGCCGTACCAGCACGGCGAGGTTTTCGTCACCGACGACGGCGCCGAAACCGACCTCGACCTCGGCCATTACGAGCGCTTTACCGGGCGGCCGGCGACGCGCCAGGACAACATCACCACCGGGCGCATCTATCAGGAGATCCTGTTAAAGGAGCGGCGCGGCGACTATCTCGGCGCCACCATTCAGGTCATTCCGCACGTCACTAATGCCATCAAGGATTTTATCCGCGACGGCAATGACGGTTTCGACTTCGTCTTATGCGAGATCGGCGGCACGGTCGGGGACATCGAGGGACTGCCGTATTTCGAGGCCATCCGCCAGCTCGGCAACGATCTGCCGCGCGGGCACGCGATCTACATCCATTTGACGCTGATGCCGTTCATCCCTTCGGCCGGGGAACTGAAGACCAAGCCGACGCAGCACTCGGTGCGCGAATTGCGCGCCATCGGCATCCAGCCCGATATCCTGCTCTGCCGCACCGACCGCGAAATCCCTCATAGCGAGCGCAAGAAGCTCGCTTTGTTCTGCAATGTTCGCGAAAGCGCGGTCATCGAGGCGCGCAACGTCGATAATATCTATGCGGTGCCCGAGGCCTATCACGCCGGCGGGCTCAACTCGGAAGTGCTCGCCGCGTTCGGCATCGACAACCCGCCGGCGCCCGATCTCGCCACCTGGCATCTCATCAACGAGCGTATCCGCAACCCGGAAGGCAACGTCACCATCGCCATCGTCGGCAAATATACCGGCATGAAGGACGCCTATAAATCGCTGATCGAGGCGCTCTCGCACGGCGGTATTTCCAACAAAGTGAAGGTCAAGCTCGACTGGATCGAAAGCGAAGTGTTCGAGAACGAGGATCCGGCGCCGTTTCTCGAACATGTCGACGGCATTTTGGTGCCGGGCGGCTTCGGCCAGCGTGGTGCGGAGGGAAAAATCCGTGCCGCCCAGTTCGCCCGCGAGCGCCACGTGCCCTATTTCGGCATCTGCTTCGGCATGCAGATGGCGGTGATCGAGGCGGCGCGCAATCTGTGTGGCATCGAAAAGGCCAATTCCACCGAATTCGTTGCGACCCCCGAGCCGGTGGTCGGCCTGATGACGGAATGGATGAAGGGCAACGAACTGCAAAAGCGCGGCATCCAGGGCGACATGGGCGGCACCATGCGGCTCGGCGCCTATCCCGCCATCCTGCAGCGTGGCTCCCGGGTCGCCGAGATTTACAACGCCACCGAAATCTCGGAGCGCCACCGCCACCGCTACGAGGTCAATACCGCCTACAAAGACCGCCTGGCGCAGCACGGCATGCGCTTCTCAGGCATGTCGCCCGACGGCTTGCTGCCGGAGATCATCGAATACGACGACCACCCCTGGTTCATCGGCGTGCAATTCCATCCCGAGCTGAAATCGCGGCCGTTCGCACCGCACCCGCTGTTTTCCTCCTTCATCGGCGCGGCGGTGGAGCAGAGCCGGCTGGTGTAATATCCTCGTCATTCCGGGGCGCGCCGAAGGCGCGAGCCCGGAATCTACCGTGTTGATTGTCAAGCGACGATAGCACCTTTCCACGGCTGGCCCGATTTGAGAACTGCGTTTGCGAACACGACGAGGCGTCGCAGAACGGCGATCAGGGCGACTTTGACCTTTTTGCCATGGGCCAGGAGCCTTTGGTAGAACGGCCGCAGCACCGGGTTATGACGACTGGCTGAGACGGCGGCCATGTAGAGGATGCTGCGAACCGCCGCGCGTCCACCATGGATACGCGCCGGTGCCGTCATGGTGCCGCTCTTGCGGGTAAAGGGCGCGACACCGATGAGCGCCGAAGCCGCCCTGTTGTCGAGGTGGCCGAGCTCCGGGACGAGCGCGATGCAGGCCATGGCGGATTTGTCGCCGAAGCCATTGATCGTCTTGAGCAGGCTCTGCGCTCTTTTCAAATCGACGCGAGTGTGAATGAGCCGCAGCATTGTTTTGTGAGTTTCTTCGTCCTCGGCTTTGAGCGCGTCGAGATGAGCTGCGATCGCCTGGCGCAGGCCGATACTGCGGGCGGTGTTGAGCCTGCAACGTTCGCCGTGGATCATGCGCTTGAGTTGGTCGCGACGGCTAGCCAGTTCGGCTAGTTCTTCGCGAATGGCATCTTCCGGCACCTCGACATGATGCGGCTTGCGACCGCGTACCTCGTCCGGTGCGGCGGCATAAGCGGCCAGCAGGCGAGCATCTGAAGTATCCGATTTGGCTTTGGCGCCAACCATGACGCGGTAGGCGTTAAAGCGCGATGTATGGATGATCTCGACCGGCAGAGCCGCCCGCCGCAACGCCTTTACCAACGACTTCTCATAGCCCCCGGTGGGCTCAATCACGATACGCCTGATGGCTGGTCCGGCTTTAAGCTTGGCTACGAATGCGGCAATGGCATCGGAGCGGTTTGCGTAATGGGCGCAACCGCCCCGATGCCAAGCCACGTCAAAACTCGCACCACCAACGTCAATGCCAAGATAGAGGTTGTCCGATGATTGAGAGGCTGTCATGATTCTCCTGCCTTTCACGAGGCAGGGCCGGCGCCTGGATCGTCAAACGTGCGGCCAGCACTAGCTACCGTCCGGGTGTCCGGCCCTTTGGACCAAACGAGACGAGGTGCGAGATTCCGACGGTCGTCAAAGACCTTCCATAGACCCCGCAACGCTCGCCTCGATGACCTCATAACCGAGGCACCCGAAACTTACGATCCATAACCCCGGCGCTGGGAATATGAATTCCGGGCTCCTCGCTTCGCTCGGCCCCGGAATGACGAACAGGAGAGGAAACCTCAATGATCTACGAAATGCGCGTTTATCGTTGTGTGCCGGGGCGGCTGCCGGCTTTGCTCAAGCGCTTTGAGAACGTCACGCTGAAACTGTGGGACAAGCATGGCATCAGGCAAGCCGGCTTCTGGACGACCTTGATCGGCGACTCCAATCAGGAGCTGACCTATTTGCTGGCCTGGGAATCGCTCGCCGATCGTGAGAGAAAGTGGAACGCATTCATGAGCGATCCGGCCTGGATTTCCGCCCGCGCCGAAAGCGAGAAAGACGGCCCCATCCTGGCCAACGCGAGCAATCAAATCCTTCAGCCGACAGCATTTTCCGCCGTTAAATAGACCCAGCCGGCATGGTTGACCCGGCACGGCGCGCCGCTCATGGTCATCCGCGAGGGTGCGTATGACCATCAAACCGAACGCCATTGTCGCCGTCGGCAAGGCCAAATTCGGCAACGCGCTGCCGCTCGCCTTGATCGCGGGCCCCTGTGCGCTGGAGAGCCGGGCGCACGCTTTTGATACGGCAGGCGCGCTCAAGGAAATCGCCGCAAAGCTCAATCTCGGCTTCGTTTACAAAACGTCGTTCGATAAGGCGAACCGCACCAGCGCGGAGAGCGCCCGCGGGCTCGGTCTCGACAAGGCGCTCGAAATCTTCACGGACTTGCGTGACGAGCTCGGCGTCGCCGTGCTCACCGACGTGCACGAGCCCGATCAATGCGCGCGCCTCGCCGAGGTGGTCGACATTTTGCAAATTCCGGCGTTTCTCTGCCGCCAAACCGATCTGTTGATCGCCGCGGCCAAGACCGGACGGGTCGTCAACGTCAAGAAAGGCCAGTTCCTGGCGCCCTGGGACATGAAGAATGTCGTCGAAAAAATCACCGGTGCCGGCAATGCCAACGTGCTTGTGACCGAGCGCGGCGTGTCGTTCGGTTACAACACGCTCGTATCCGACATGCGCGCGCTGCCCGTGCTGCAAAAAATCGGCGCGCCGGTGATCTTCGACGCCACCCATTCGGTGCAGCAGCCGGGCGGGCAGGGGACCTCCTCCGGCGGCGAGCGCGAATACGTTCCGGTGCTGGCGCGGGCGGCCGTGGCGGTCGGCGTTGCCGGCGTTTTCATCGAGACCCACGAGAACCCGGATAGGGCGCCGTCCGACGGCCCGAACATGATCCCGCTCAAAGCATTACAGCCGCTACTTGAGCGATTGCTGCAATTCGACGCATTGGCCAAAAAGAACTAGCTGCGGCCGGGAGCGCGTCATGCCGCCCGCCCTGCGAATAGCTTTCCTGGTGGTGTTTGCCTCGACGCTATTTACGCGCGCGGTCGATCCGGTCGTGCCGAAAATCGCCCACGATCTTAACATCGACGTCAAAACCGCGGCGCTTCTGTCGACCGCTTTCACCTTTCCCTATGCCTTCGCCCAACCCGTGCTCGGCATAATTGGGGATTTTTTCGGCAAGACCCGGCTGATGAATTTGAGCTTGGCGGCCGTGGTGACGACGACGCTGGTTTGCGCCTTCGCCGGCAGTTTCTCGCTCCTCGTCGCCATGCGGGTCGTCGCCGGCATTTTGGCTGGCGGCATCTATCCGGTCGGCGTGGCGATGGTCGGCGATCTCGTGCCGGAGGTCCATGCGCGGCAGGTCGCGATCGGCCAGCTTCTGGCCGTGGCGCTCACCGGAAATCTGATTGGCGCCACGGCGTCGGGCGTGATCGGCGATCTGCTCGGTTGGCGCGGCGTGTTCTTCTCGATTGGCGCCTTCGGCCTGGTCGTGGCGGTGATCGCCTTCTTTGCTTTTCGCGGTTTGCCCGCCGTCAAGCCGAAACCCTTCAATCTCGCCGCGGTCGCTGCCGGGTTCCGCAGCGTGTTCGCCGATCCGCGCACCAAAATTTGTTTCGGCTCGGTATTCTTCGAGGGCATCGTCATCCACGGCCTGTTTCCCTATGTGGCGCTGCTTCTGCTGATGGCCGGCCAGACACATTCTTCGTTCGCTGGCCTCGTGATCGGCGGCTTTGGGCTCGGCGGGATTCTCTACTCGCTTGCGGTGCCGGTGTTGGTCCTACGCGTGAGCGAGCGGCAATTGATTCTCACCGGGGCAAGCCTCGCTTGCGCGGCTTTCCTTGCGATTGCGTTCAATCCGATCTGGTACGTGCTCGCGGCGGTCTTTCTCGCGTTCGGCATCGGCTTTTACATGCTGCACACCTGCATTCAGCTTCACGCCACCGAACTGACGGCGACCGCGCGCGGCACCGCTTTATCGATGCATTCCTGCGCCTTCTTTTCCGGCCAGGCGCTCGGGCCGATCTATTACGGCTTTGCCTTCAGCCACGCCGGCACCGGCAAGCCGATGTTCGTCGGCGCCGCGGTGATCCTTATCGTTGGGCTGGTTTGCGCGCGTTACCTGCGGCATCGCAGGCCGGGTATGCACTTTGCCGAAGGGCCGTGAAAAAGGCCTGTAAATTACCAAACCCGCCTCGATTTGATTAAGATTTTACAGATCAGCCGACCAATTTTTGAATAGCTGATCGGGCATAATGACTGCAGATTTCGCTTTAGAGAACCGCTCTCGATGACCAGGCGCGATAGGGAACTGTTAGATAAGCAATTTCGCTGGCTCGACCGTTCCCCGGCGGACGGACTATTGGCACTCTCCGTTTTCACCTCCATTTTGCTCTGCGTATTTCTCGGCAGCGGTTTAGCCGCTTAGCTCTAGCTCCGTAGTGTGCCGGGACCGGGCTTGTCCCATTTTGCCCCATCCATAGTTTGACAATCTCTCGAATTATCCTTTGCGCTCAATGCGTACGGTTAATGGCGCTTTGACAACGTAACCCTTTGACATTACTTGCTTAGAGCAGTTCTGTCTGGGTCATTCCAGCGAGGGAGCCGCGTTGGTCGGAACGAAGACATCCATCGCATCTGTCAGCATGCCGCGTGTCGTCATTATCGGCGCGGGCGTGGTCGGGCTCGGCATTGCCTGGCGCTTGGCCCCGCGCGCCGATGTCGTGCTGTTCGACCGCGCCAAGGCGGGAAAGGGTGCGAGCCACGCCGCGGCCGGCATGCTGGCGGCGTGCTGCGAAGCCGAGCCCGGCGAGGAGGATTTGGTCGCGCTCGGCCGCGATAGCCAGGCGCGCTGGCCCGCTTTTGCCGAGGAGCTTCTGAGCAAAAGCGGCGTCAACGTCGAGTTGCGCCGCGAAGGCACGCTGGTTCTCGCGCTCACCGCGGACGATCAGGGAACGCTCGCGCATCATCTCGATTATCAGCTTAAGCTCGGACTGCCGCTCGAATGGCTATCGGCTGCGGCGACGCGCGCCAAAGAACCGCATCTCGCCGGCAAGATCGCGGGCGCGGTGTTCAGCCCGCAAGATCATCAGGTAAATAACCGCAAGCTGGCCGACGCGCTACGCATTGCCGCGCAGGCGGCTGGCGCAAAGATCCACGAGGATCAAGCGGTTGCAGAGATTTCGGTGCAGAGCGGCCGCGCCACGGGCGTCGTGCTTGAGGACGGAACGACAGTGACGGCCGATCGCGTCGTGCTCGCCGCCGGCGCCTGGTCACGCAGCATCGGCGGGTTGCCGCCCGACCGTCGCCCGCCGGTGCGCCCGGTGAAGGGCCAAATGTTGGCGCTGCGCATGGACGCTGCGGCGCCGCTTCTCAGTCACGTGCTGCGGGCGCCGGGCGCCTATCTCGTGCCGCGCCGCGACGGCCGGCTGATCATCGGCGCCACCGTTGAGGAAAAAGGCATGGACCAGACGATCACCGCCGGCGGCATGCTGACGCTGCTTGAAGCGGCGTGGCGCGCGATTCCGGCGATCGAGGAATTGCCGATCGACGAGATCTGGGTCGGTCACCGGCCCGGCAGCCGGGACGACGCGCCGATTCTCGGCCGCGCGCCGCTGGAAAATCTGTTCTACGCCACCGGGCACCATCGCAACGGCATCTTGCTGGCGCCAGTGACCGCGGACGCCATGGCGCGGCTTATTCTCGACAACGTCATCGATCCGGCGATCCGTCCATTCGGGCTGGAGCGATTTCTGCCGGCGCGCGCGGCGGAGTAGGGGACTATGCGATGACGAAGCAAATGATCCGCGTCAACGGCGAAAGCGAGCCGCTTGCTGCTGCGACACTCGACGCGCTACTCGCCGAAAAGGCCGTCGATACGATGCAGCGCGGCATCGCGGTGGCGCTCAACGGCGCAGTGGTGCCGCGCGCGGCGTGGCGCGCGACCGCGCTGAAACCCGGCGACAACGTCGAAATCGTGCGCGCACGGCAAGGCGGGTGAAGGAGCAAAATATGTCCGATCCGCTGATCATCGCCGGTCATGAATTCGGCTCGCGGCTGTTTCTCGGCAGCGCCGGTTATCCCAACCGCAAAATCATGCTCGATTCCACCGCCGCGAGCGGCAGCGAGATGGTCACCGCCTCGATCCGCCGCATCAGCCTTGCCGGCGACGACGAAAGCATGGTCGATCTTCTGGCCGGCCGGGTGAAATTCTTGCCCAATACCGCGGGCTGCCAGACCGCCAAGGACGCGGTGCTGACGGCGGAACTCGCCCGCGAGGCGCTCGACACCAACTGGATAAAACTGGAAGTGATCGGCGACCGGGAACTGCTCTATCCTAACGTCGAGGAGTTGTTGCGCGCGACCGGAGAGCTCGTCGCCAAGGGCTTTATCGTCCTGCCCTACTGCACTGAGGATCCTGTGACCTGCAGAAAACTCGCCGACGCCGGCGCCGCGGCGGTGATGCCGCTCGGCTCGCCGATTGGCTCCGGTTTAGGCATTTCCAATCCGCATCTCATTGAGCTCATTTGCGCGCGCTCGCCTGTGCCGGTGGTGCTTGATGCCGGAATCGGCACCGCGTCGGACGCTACGCTTGCGATGGAGCTCGGCTGCGCCGCGGTGTTGATCAACACCGCGGTGTCGAAGGCGCAAAATCCGGTGCTGATGGCCAAAAGCATGCGCGCCGCGGTCGAAGCCGGGCGGCTGTCGCGGCTTGCCGGCCGCATCGCCAAGAAGAGCCACGCCGAACCGTCGAGCCCGCAATTCGGTCTGGTGGGGACGTGAAATGGATTACAGAGCGCCGTAGTCGGAGTTAAAGAGATTGACCGCCCAACTGTGATCGGCGGCAAATCGGCGGAGGACGAAATGACCGGATGTCGGTATAGGTTCGCCGTTGCCGCCGTGTGTTTGCTGGGATTGCTGGTACCTTCTGTTACTCATGCGCAAGCCGGGCGGTATCCCGACAAGCCTGTGACGATCATTTCGGATGCCGCCCCCGGCGCCGCCCCGGACATCGCCACACGTTCCATCGCCGAGAAGCTCAGCAAAATCTGGGGCCAGCAAGTGGTGGTGGTCAATCATCCGGGCGCGAACGGCAGTGTCGCCGCTCGCGCCGCGTCCGAGGCCAACGCCGACGGCTACACGCTTTATACGCCCGCTCTATCGACGTTCGTGGCGCTGCCGACGGTGGCGCCGAACCTGCCGCTGAAGTTGCCGCGCGACTTCCTGCCGGTTGGATTCATTGCCGATCAACCGATGTTCATTGCGGTCGCCCCGTCGCTTGGCGTCACGACGCTGCCGCAGCTTATCGAGCTCGCGAAAAAAGAACCGGGCAAGGTCTCGATTGCGACGACCGGCATTGGCCATGCCACGCACCTGACCGGCGCGCTGTTGCAGGAGCGGGCGAATATCACGCTGCTCTCGGTTCCCTATACTCACGGTCCGGCATCCGCGATTGGCGACGTCGCCACCGGCCGCGTATCCCTCATCATCGAGAACTATGCGGGGATTATCGGTTCGGTCAAAGCCGGGCAGGTCAATTTGATCGCGATTGCTTCGGCTGAACGCTTGCCTGAATTTCCCGATGTGCCGACAGTTGCGGAAACCCTTCCAGGCTTTGCCGCATCCGGCTGGGTCGCCCTGGTCGCGCCGGTTGGGACGCCTACGCCGATCATCAACAAGGTGAGCGCGGATCTGCGTAGCGTCGTCAGTGACGCGGATTTCACAAAGACACTTGCCGCCCTGGGCATCTATTCGCCCTTCATGACGCCCGAGGAACTCCAAACGTTCGTCGCCAAGGAGCAACAAACATGGTTGCCAGTGCTGCAAAGGGTTTCGGCCAAGTGACTTGGTGACGCTCGCGTCCAGATGACCAGCACTTTTCGCGGCGGGCTGATTAATCCCGGATATCTTGCAGGAACCATGCCGTCGGGATCTCATGGCCGAGACCCTCGCGTTTGGCCTTCAGATAAAGCGGGCCGCCGACCGCTGAGAACTGCAGCCCCTGATTGCCCATATTATGGTAGAAGGTGATCTGGTCGTCTCGCGTCCGGCCCTGCGCCTTACGGGCGATGAGATCGCAATAATCCGGGAAATTGCCGCCGAACCCGCCGCCGGAAACCTTGGCAGGCATCCGCTTTCTTTCCTCGTCATTGCCGGCAATATAGGCCATCGGGCTCATGCCGATCTCCGCCTGGACCCGATCGCTTTCGGGCATGCGCAGGCCGCCCACGCCTTGGCGAATTTTCACATCGAAGCGTTCGAACGCTTCCTCGCTGATTTCGCGCGGGCCCAGCATTGATACGTGCATGCCGGGTTCGAGCCAATCCGCTTTGAATGTCGGCGTCATGCTGTCCGTACAGGTGGATACGATATCGACGCCGCGAACCGCCTCGCGCGCCGAGGCAACAGGCACGACCTCGATGCCGAGCTTTTGGCTCATCACCTTGGCGTAGGTTTCACGGTTTTCCCGCGTCGGGCTGTAGACTTTGACCTTCCGGATCGGACGCACGGCACAAAATGCATCGAGGAAGGTGCGCGCCATTCCACCCGATCCGATCATGCCCACCAACGTCGCATCCTGGCGCGCCAGATATTTGGCACCGATGCCGGCGCCGCCGCCGACCCGCATGTGTTGCAGCACGCCATCATTGATGATCGCGAGCGGCTCGCCGTTCCTGGTGCTGAACAGCATGATAAGGCCGCAAAAGGTCCCGGGCTGGACGCAATACTTGTTCTCACGCCATGTGCCCGAACCGTCCCGCGGCCAACTCACGACATCGGATTTCATGCGGATGGCGAAGAAGCCGTCATTGGCGCCTTCCATCGTGCCCCAGCGGTAATAGCCGTCGGCTCGCTCACAGGGGACATACATGTCGAGCCGCGGGCGATGAATGGCGCCGCCGCTGGGAAGTTGGCCGAACGCGTGCTCCATCCACTCGATGCACTCTTGCATGGAGAGCAGTTTTTCAACGACGTCATTGTGAATGAACAGCACGGGATACTCCAGCGGCGCGCATCATTGCGCGTGATCAGGGATGGACGGTCTGCGTAAAATATGAATCGTCCACTTTGAAGCCGATCCCGCGCTCTGCGGCTTTCTTGTAAACGATGCTGCCGATCGCCGCGAATTGCAAGCCGAGACCCTTGTAGTTGTGGAAGCAACTCGTTTCACTGTCAGCAGTTCGGGCTTTAACTTTTCCCGCCACGATATCCTTGAGCTCCGGCACTGTGGCATAATCAATCATGCCGAGATCGGGGCGACCGTAATCGCCGTTGCTGAACTCGGGGACCTCCGACGGCCAGCCGCGTGCGGGATACGCGCTGACGGGTTGGTTTGTGTTCACCACAAGCCGATCGACGTTTTTCAGGATCTCCACGGGAATCTCGCTGCCGCGCACGCTGGTGACATGGATGCCTGGCCGCAGCCATTCCGGCATGATTGTCGGTTGCATCGAATTGGTTGCGGAGACCAAGATGTCGGCGCCCTCCGCGGCTGCGGCCGGATCGTCGACGGCGCGAATCTCGCAATTGAGTTTTGCGCTGTAACGTTGGGCAAACTTTCGGCGGTTCTCGGGGTTCGGACTAAAGACCTTCACGAGTGTGATGGGACGCACCGCGCGCATCGCCTCGAGTTGAGCTTCGGCCTGCCAGCCGGTGCCGAGCAATCCCATGGTCTTGGCGTCGGTCCGCGACAGGTATTTGGCGGCGACAGCGCTCGATGCGCCCACGCGGGTCTTTTGCATGACGCCGTCGCTGAACATGCAGAGAAGTTGACCGCTGTCGGTCGAAAACAGCAGGACCGAACCGTTGTAGCGACCGCCTGGCTCCGAGACCGGCACCTTGACGCGACGGGGAACCCCATTCACCGGCGGCCAAGTAACAATGTCGGAATTGAGCCGGAGCGCGGCGATGCCGGCGCGGGGCCAGCTTCCGGACATTGTTTTGAAAGAATGGACCGCTCCTTCGCGCCGATTTGACACCAGCATGTCTTGGCGCGGCATATCGACGGCATCGGCGAGGCCAAGGTCGCGATAAGCGCTTTCGAGAGCCTCTACGCACTCTTGCATGTCGAGCAGTTCCGAAATCTGGTCGTTGGTCAGAATGATCATGTTTCCCTAGCGCCGTCAGAATTGGCCACAGATCGTGCCAACAGCAATGACGCTGCTGCACGAGCTTGCGGCACGCGCCGCGCGTGGTGATGCGGAACATCCTGACCAGGATTGAATGGCTTGGCAACGGGCGCAGACACATGGGTCGTTGAGATCACGCCAGCATGTCGCGCGTGAGTGGCATCACCTTGCGCCCGTAAAGCTCGATGCAGTGCATGATGTTGTCGTGCGGCAGCGTGCCGACAGAATATTTCATGTCAAAGCGCGCGGCGCCGAGGTCTTTTATCGTCGTTGCGATCCGACCCGCGACGGTTTCTGGCGAGCCGAGATGCAGCGCGCCGCCATTGACTTCCTGGTCGAAGGCAGCCCGAGTGGTGGGCGGCCAGCCGCGCTCGGCGCCGATGCGGTCGCGTGAAACCTTATAGTGCGGCCAAAATTCTTCGCGTGCCTTTTCGTCGGTTTCCGCGACATAGCCGTGCGAATGGATACCTACCGGCTGCACAGGCTTGCCCGATTGCGCGAAGGCGCGATGGTAGAGGTCAACATAAGGCCGAAAGCGCTTCGGATTGCCGCCGATGATCGCCAGCATCAGCGGCAGACCGTAGCGCGCGGCGCGAACCACGGATTCCGGCGAGCCGCCGACGCCCACCCACGTCCGCAGCGCGCCGGTTTCGATCGGCGGAAATACCCGCTGATTGTCGAGGGGTGCGCGCACCGTGCCGCTCCATGTCACGGCGCCGCCCTTGAGCAGGGCCGCGAACAGATCGAGTTTTTCCTCGAACAGCTTTTCGTAGTCCGACAGCTCAAAGCCGAACAGCGGAAACAATTCGATGAAAGAGCCACGGCCCAGCGTGATTTCCGCACGACCGTTCGAGGCGGCATTGAGTGTGGAAAACCGCTCGTAAACACGAACCGGATCGTCCGAAGACAGCACCGTTACCGCCGAGCCGAGCCACATCCGTTTGGTGCGCGCGGCGATTGCCGCCAACACGACATCGGGCTCGGACACGGCAAAATCGGGCCGATGATGTTCGCCGACGCCGAAAGCATCGACGCCGACCGCGTCGGCGAGGACGCCTTCCTCGATCACATCGCGGATGACCTGGGCGTGGCTCTTGAGGCTGCCGTCGGGTGCAGCGGTAATGTCGCCGAACGTGTCGAGCCCGAGTTCGAGTTGTTGGTTCATGACCTGATTGTTCGCCGAATACCGGCTGCGGGAATTACGATCAAATTGAGCGGGTATTATTGTCTTTGCGGTGCGTCATATATCTAATATGCGCCGCGTCACGAAACGAGATCCGACCGCCGTTTTGTGCGCCACATCGGCTTGGGGGTGGAAATTTCAGTCAATCGACGCCTCGCGAGCAACGCTGCGGCTTTTTGACGGTGAAGCATTCTCGGGGACGGCGACGTCGAGCGCGCTCAACAGCGGCCCGAGGTGTTTCTCGTAGGCGCGCCAGCGGCCGACGGCGCTCTTGTAGATCGGCAAGCGCACCTGGCTCGCGCTCGCGGTGCGCACCGCGCGGCCCGTCTTGTGAAACGACAGGCAACGCTCGTCCCAGGGCAGGCCGCAATAGGCGACAATTCGACGGGCCTGTCCTTCGAGATCGGCGACCACGTCCTCATAGCGCACGTCGAGAATGCTTTGCGCGGGAAGGACGCGGCGCCAATGCGCCATCAATCGCTCATAGCGTTTGTAATAGCGGCCGAGCTCGACGAGGTCGTAGGTATGATTTTGCTCGGCAGTGAACAGCTTGGAAAAGCAGGATAAGCAGGTGTCAACCGGATTGCGAACGGTATGGATGATCTTCGCATTCGGCAAGGCGAGATGAATAAGCCCGGCGAAGTAGTAGTTCGAGGGCATCTTGTCGGTGACGCGCTCGCCACTTGGCGCGAGCTTGCGCACCGCGCTAAGGTAACGCGCGCCGATCTGCCGCAACGCCGACGCATCGAGCGACGGCGCGAAATTCGGATAGGGGATAGCATCGCCGTCCGGTCCGCGCAGGGCGAGAATGACATCGTTGAAGGCCTGCAATTCGCCGGCGCCGTATACCATCGGATGACTGGCGATGATCTGCTCGACCAGCGTCGTTCCCGAGCGCGGCATTCCGATCACGAAGATCGGCATAGCAGAAGGGTCGCCGCTGCCGGCCTTTTTCGCGATCAATTCGCGCGTAAAGGTGGCCTCGATCCGGTCGAACAGCGCAAAGATCGATGTTTCGTCATAAGAAACTGTCGCACGCTTGGCGGCATTGCCGGCCAGAAGATGGGCGAACGCGCGAGGATAATCCTTCAAATCGCTGTAGGCTTTGCCCAGCGCAAAATCGAGCTGTAAGCGGTCGGTTTTCGACAGGCTCTCGGTCTTGGCCGCGAGCGCCTCCATAGTTGCGAGGTGAGGATCGCCGGGTGCAAATTTTTTCGAATCTGCAAGATTGACATAGACGCCGGCGATGTTCGGATCGATCCGGTTTGCCGCCAAATAGGCGTCCTGCGCCTCCTGCAATTGGCCGAGCTCTTTGAGCACGTTGCCCATATTGTTGTAGGCGTCGGCGAGATCGGGCTTGAGCGCGAGCGCGCGGCGGTAATTCGCCAGCGCCGCGGCAAGATCGCCGCGTTCGAAGGCGATGCGGCCCGCAAGGTTGACGGCGTCGTGGTTGTTGGCATTGAGCGTCAGCGCGCGCTCGTTCGCGGCGGCGGCTTCGTCGAACTTGTGCTGGTCGAGCAGCACGGTCGCCAAATGCACATGGAGCTTTTCATCGCGCGCTTCTATGGTGAGCGCGCGGCGCATGAGATCGACAGCTTCGTCAAGCCGCTCGAGGTCTTTCAGCGCCAGCGCCAGATTGTCGAGCGTGTCGGGATTATTGGCATTGAATTCGAGCGCCTTGCGATAGACGGTTTCCGCCTCCTTGGGGCGCTTTAGCTCGCGCAAGCAGGTACCGAGATTGTTCCAGGCGTCGGCGAAGCTCGGCTGCAATTCGATGGCGCGACGATAGTCGTTCTCCGCTTCGGCAAAGCGTTTGAGGCGCTGCAACGCGTTGCCGCGGTTGCTGTAGGCTTGCGCGAAACTGCTGTCCTGCGCGATCGCGCGGTCGTAAAACCCGAGCGCCTCCTCGAATTTGCCCTGGTCGAACAGCGCGATGCCGAGATTGCTCAGCGCTCCCGCATATTTGGGATTAATCTCAATGGCGCGGCGGCCGGCGGCAATCGCCTCGTCGATGCGCCCGGCAAGCCGGCACATTTCGCCGAGATTGGCGTGATAGAGCGCCACCTCGGGCTTCAGCGCGACGGCGCGGCGTAGATGATCAATCGCTTCGGCCGTCTTGCCCGATTGATGCGCGATGATGCCGAGCATGTGCGCGGCCTCGGCGTTGTCCGGCTCGGCCGCCGCCGCGCGTCGCGTTAGCTCGTCGGCGTCGGCCAGGAATCCCTGCCGCCGCTTCTGCTCGGCCAGAATGAGCGCTTGCCCCGGCGATGCCGCTTGCGCCTGCGCCGCAGCGGGCTTCAAAGCCTGCGCGGCCTGCACCGCTATGATCGCTGCGGCCTCCACGGCACGGCGCTCGCCTTCGGCTTTGAACGGAGTCAGTTGCTTGCGCTCGCCCTGCACGACCGCTTTGAGCTCTCTCTCCACTCGCGCGATGACGTCGGCCCAGTCCTCGCCTTTCTTCTGGCGGAACAGGCGCATGGTCGGGTACCAGGGGCTGTCCTCGCGATCGAGCATCCAGCGCCAATCGGTCACCCAGGGCAGCAGCGCCCAGACTGGCTTGCCGAGCGCGCCGGCGAGATGCGCAACCGACGTATCGACCGTGATGACGAGATCGAGCGCACTGACGGCGGCGGCGCTGTCGACAAAATCCGCGAAATCGGTCGCGAGATCCTCGACAGGCGTTTTGCGTTTCAGCTTCTTCAGATCCGCCGCGCGAGGCCCGAATTGCAGGCTGGCGAATGAGGTGTCGGGCACGGCGAACAGCGGCGCCAGCTGCGAAAGATCGAGGGTGCGTCGAGAATCATTGACATGGTCGGGATTGCCCGCCCATACGACGCCAATGCGCACGCCTGTCATTTTGTCGAGCCGCTTCTTCCAGCGCTGCAGCATATCTGCCGGTGCCCGCAGATAGGGCATTTCGGCCGGAATGGTTTCGAGCCGTGTTTTGAACAGTCGCGGCAGGCTCAACAGCACCGTGTCGCATTGGTACGGTTCCGGCTTGCCACGGTCGCCGAGGATAGTGACGCCGGACAAGCTCTCGCGCATCAGCGTTACCAGCTGCTGGTGGACGCGCATTGTGACTTTTGCGCCGCGCGCAAGGAGGAGCGGCATATAGCGCGCGAATTGCAGCGTATCGCCGAATCCCTGCTCGGCTTGAACATAGACGTGCTTGCCGGCGAGATTTTCGCCCTGCCAGGGAATTTCGGGAAATTTGGGGCCTTTGCGCTCAGTCGAGCGCAAGCGCCATTCATATTCGTCCCAGCCCTCGGCAAAATCGCCGCGCATCAGCAACAGGATACCGAGCCCGGAGCGCGCATTGGCGTGGTGCGGCGACAGCGCGATGGCGCGGCGCAACGCCGAAGCGCCCTCTTCGAAGTTGCCGCTGTGATGCAGCGTCGTGCCCAGATTGGCCCAGCCATCGGCATAGTTCGGATTAATCTCGACGGCGCGGCGATATGAAGGGATTGCTTCGTCAAAGCGCCGCAAGGCATGCAGAGCATTGCCGAGATTACAGTGCGCCTCGGCAAAATCGGGTTTGGCCGCGATCGCTTTGCGCTGCGCGCGTGCAGCCTCTTCATAAGCTTTCAGCTCGTACAGCGCGACGCCAAGATTGCTGAGCGCCGAGGGCATCGACGGTTCGATTTCGAGCGCACAGCGAGCCGCGTCAATGGCGAGCTTGGGGCGGCCGGCGAGGCGCTGCATCTCGCCGAGATTGGCATGAAACAGCGCGACCTGCGGCGCGAGCTTCGTGGCGCGCTTGACGTGCTCGATCGCCTCGCCAAGCTTGCCATTCTGATGCGAGATGACGCCAAGCAGGTGCTCGGCTTCGGCGAGGTTCGGCTGTGCCTGGAGAATTTGGCGGCAAAGCGCTTCCGCCTCCGCCAACTTGCCCTGACTACGGCTGCGCTCGGCGTACATGAGGGCTTCGCCGAGCGGTATAGATTTCGAATTTGCCGACGCTTTCGCCATAACCACTCAATTACCATGCGCTCGAACACTCGGCCAAGAAACGCCTCAAAGCGGGCTACCCCAATAGCTGGAGAGAGTAAATTTCACCCATCCATTTCGTCATCGTAACGGGTAAAGCTTCACATTCGCCGGGAAGCAAGTCAGAATATCAGCAGCCGGGATGAGGAGCTGCATAACAGCATGAAATTCAACAGCAAAAAGCCCACCTGCTGCGGAGCTGCCGCATTCTTGCTTCGGGCTGCACCGCGGCCGGCGCCGGGACCAATGTCGTGCAAAAGGTTTCTCCCAGGCTTTTGAAGCGGTCCGGAAGGTGACGCCGGCTGCTGCATCATAGAAAACTCACGTGACCGAAACGGTCGTCGAAATCCTTAACGCCTATCGCAGCGGCGCGATGACGCCTGCTGATATCGTCGCGCGCAGCTTTGCGCGCATCCGCACGCATGACGATCCGGCGATGTTCATCGCTCTGCGCGAAGAAAAGGATGTCGTCGCGGACGCCTATGCGCTGGCCCAGGCCGGGGACAAATCTCTTCCGCTCTACGGAATTCCATTGGCAGTGAAGGACAATATCGATGTCGCTGGAATGCCGACCACGGCCGGCTGTCCGGCGTTTCTCTATCGCGCCGAGAGAGACGCCACGCCGGTGGCGCGGTTGCGCGCGGCTGGGGCGCTTATTCTGGGCAAGAGCAATCTCGATCAGTTCGCGACCGGCCTTGTCGGCGTCCGTTCGCCCTACGGCGTGCCGCGCAATCTGTTCGATGCGAAACTCATCCCGGGTGGATCGAGCTCCGGTTCCGCCGTCGCGGTCGGCGCCGGCATTGCGCCGCTGGCGCTCGGCACCGACACCGCCGGGTCAGGCCGGGTGCCGGCCGCCTTTAGTAATATTGTGGGTTTGAAGCCAAGCCTCGGCCTGGTCTCGACCGCTGGCGTCGTTCCCGCCTGCCGGACGATCGACTGCGTCTCGATATTTGCGCTCACCGTCGACGACGCGATGACGACGCTCCGCGCGATCGCAGGTCCTGACGATGCCGATCCGTATTCTCGGCCGCGGGCGGTTCGGCCGGTCGGCCCGATGCTTGGCAGCATGAAACTTGGCGGCATGAAGCTTGGCGCACCACGCCCCGACCAACGCCTGTTCTTCGGCGACGAGCTTTCTGCGAGCGCTTACGAGGGAGCCTTAGCACGTCTTGCCGGGCTGGGCGCACAGATCGTCGAAATCGACATGGAGCCGTTCTACGAAACGGCGCGGCTGCTTTACGAGGGACCGTGGGTGGCCGAACGTTATCTGGCCGCCAAATCCTTGATCAACTCCGTGCCGGAATCGCTTCATCCGGTGACGCGGCAGATCATCGCAGCGGGCGCGAAAACCACGGCGGCCGATACGTTCGCCGCGTTCTATCGGCTCGAAGAGCTGCGCCGTTTGGGCAATCGGACGTTCCGCTCGATCGGCGCGCTGGTGCTGCCGACTGCGCCAACGATCTATACGGTCGACCAGGTCATTGCCGATCCGATCGCGCTCAATAGCCGGCTTGGCACCTACACCAATTTCGTCAATCTTCAAGATCTGTGCGGGCTCGCGGTGCCGGCCTCGATGCGGCCCGACGGGCTGCCATTCGGCATCACGCTGCTCGCGCCCGGCGGCGAAGACGCCATGTTGGCTGCGATCGGCCGCGAATTTCAACGCGCCAACGGCCTGCCGCTTGGCGCGATCAAGCGTCAATCACGCTGACATGCGCCGCGACGATGCGCCAGCCTTGCGCAAAGCGCACCCATGTCTGCATTTGACGTCCGATTTTTCCGGGCGCGCTGGCACGATGAAACAGCGTCGAAGCCACCGCGTAATCGCGGCCGTAAGTGCTGATAACGGTCTTCGATAACGTGCGCGCCAGCCCGGCGGGCGAACGCGCGGCGCGGAATGCCTTGATCTGCGAATAGCCGTAAAGATTCTCCGCGCCGCCATAACGGATGGTGCGCAGGTCGTCGTGGAATAATGCGTCGAGGCCGGCGACATCGTTTGCCACCAGAGCCATCTCATACTTATCGAACGCGGCTTTGACTTCGGCGATGACCTGCGGCAGGTCGATCTCCATAGGACTCTCCTTGGCGCAGCTTTCTGACTAAATTTGCGGCCGCATCGCCGTGACGACGCCTTTGCTGTCCAGAACGTGCGCGAGGCGCAGCACCACGTCTTCGCGCCATGGTGCGGCGATGATCTGCACCCCGATGGGCAGCGGCGCAAGCGGCACCGGGACGACAACGACCGGCAGGCCAATCAATGAGATCGGCTGCGTGTAGAGACCGAGATTGGCGCGCACCGGCAATTCGGTATCGCCGAACATGAACGTCTGTTGGCCGATCAGCGGCGCCGTGCACGGGGTGGCCGGCGCCAGGATGGCGTCGACTTCTTCGAACAGCTTGAGCACCTGGTCGCGATACCAGCGGCGGAATTTTTGCGCTTTCACCACCAGGGAAGCCGGCGTCATGGCGCCCGCGATCAGCCGATCGCGCACCGCCGGATCGAAGTCCTCCGCTTGCCTGCGCAAGCGGTTCAGATGCAGGCTCGCGCCTTCGCTGGCGGTGATAATGAAGGCGGCCGAGCGCGCGTGCTCCGCCTCCGAAATTTCGATGTCGCGATTGGCGCCGAGCGCCGCCGCCACGCGGTCCACGGCGTTGCAGGTTTCCCCGCTTTGGCATTTGAAATAGCCGCCGGCGACGGCGACGCATAAATCGTCGGCGCCTCGCTGCAAAAATGGCGCGACCGGTTCGAGCGGGCGATCGGCGCAGGCCGGATCGTCGACATCGAAGCCCTGCATGGCGTCATAGGCGAGCGCAAGATCGTATGCCGTGCGCGCGAACGGGCCGAGATGATCGAGGCTCGCGACGAAAGGAAAAGTCCGCGCGCGCGTGAGCCGGCCATAAGTGGGTTTCAGCCCGAATATGCCGCACAGCGATGACGGCACCCGGATCGATCCGTTGGTGTCGGAGCCCAGCGCGAGCGGCACGAGCCCGCCGCCGACCGCCGCCCCGGAGCCGCCGGACGAACCGCCGGTCATGCGGTCGTGATCGTGCGGATTGTGCGAAGCGCCGTCATGGCTGTTCTCGCCGGTGAAGTCGTAGGCGTATTCACCCATATTGAGCGCGCCGACGAGAACGGCGCCCGCCGCTTCGAGCCGCTCGATCAAAGCGGCGTCTCGCGTCGCCGGCGGCAGCTCGCGATTGATCTTCGAGCCGGCAAGCGTCGGCAAACCGGCGACGTCAAACAAATTCTTGACCGCGAACGGCACGCCGGCGAGCGGGCCTATTGGCTCACCGCGCGCCCGCGTCGCATCGATCGCTTCGGCGCGCAGGAACGCCCGCTGCTCGGTGACCGCGGTAAAGGAATTGAGCACCGGATCGCGCTCGCGAATGCGGGCGAAGGTCGCCTCGACCACGCCGACCGCGCTCGCCCGGCCGGACCCGACCGCGGCCGCGATATCGGCTGCGGTGGCGAAATCGAAATCGGCCGCGGGCGTATCAAGCATGAAATACCGGTGCGGGTTCGGCGTCGTCGGGTAAAGGGAATCCATCGACCAGAGCCGCATGACGCAGAATGAGTTGCAGATTGAATTTCACGCCGGGCTTCCAGGCTGGATCCAGTTTAAGCCCGAGGGCCTGCGTGCCCGCGGCGACCAGCGAGTCCATGGCGTCCTGTTTCTGCTGCTGCGCCGGCGCCGGCTTACGGGCGACTTTTTTTGTCATGATGTGGTCTTTGCTTGCGGCAGAAATTCCTCGGCGAAATGGCAGGCGACCCGGCGAACGCCGAATTGGCGCAGCGCCGGCATCGTCGTCTTGCAGACATCGGTGCCGCGCGGACAGCGGCCATAGAAGCGGCACACATTCGGATCGGGATCGACGGGACTGCGCGGCTCGCCGGAAAGCCGCAGCCGCGCGCTGCCGGTGTCGTGCAGGCTGTCGTGCAGGCGCGGCACCGCGGCGACCAGCGCCTGGGTATAGGGGTGCAACGGATGCTCGAACACTTCGGCCGCGGGGCCGGATTCGACGATCTTGCCGAGATACATCACCAAGACGCGGTCGCAAAGGAGCCGCACCACCGACAAATCGTGCGACACGAACAGGTAGCTCATGCTGAATTCCTTCTGCAGCCGCTGCAGGAGCTGAAGAATGACGACCTGAACCGACACGTCGAGCGCCGCGGTCGGCTCGTCGAGCACCAGGAGATCGGGCTCGACCGCGATAGCGCGGGCAATGCCGACGCGGGCGCGTTGGCCGCCGGACAGCTGGTGCGGATAGCGCGGCAACAGCGCCAGCGGCAGGCCGCATTGGCTCGCCACGGTCTCGACGCGTTCGGTGAGCGCCTTGCCGCGCAATTTGCGCAAGCGGCGTAGCGGATCGGCGATGGCGGCAAATGCAGTGAAGCGCGGATTGATGCTTTCGCCGGCATCCTGAAACACCATCTGGATGCGGGCGCGATCGCGGTCGCGGGCGAATACGCGGGCGGGTTTGAGCGACACTTCGCGGGTGCCGAGCCTGATGATGCCGTCGCTGACGTCGATCAGGCGGGTCAGTGCGCGCACTAGGGTCGACTTGCCGCAGCCGGATTCGCCGACCAAACCGACCGTCTCGCCCTTCTCGATGACAAAGCTGACGTCGTCGACCGCGTAGACTTTCGGCAGTCTCTCGACGCCCCCGGCTAGGCGCCGCTTCAGCCGCGTCCAGGTACCCGGGCCGCCGGCGACGGGAAACACTTTGGAGACTTCGGCAACGTCGAGGAGCGTTGTCATGCCGCACTCATTGTTGGCGCGTCGACTGTCCGTCCCGGCAGCGGATTCCAGCAAGCGACGATATGGCTCGCTCCCGGTGCCGGCTGCGGCAGCGGCTGGGCGCACGCGGCGAGCTTGCGCGGGCAGCGCTCGGAATAGCGGCACGGCGGCAAGTCGGCGCGGCGCAGATCGGGCAGCGAGCCGGGAATGGAGGCGAGTTCGTCGAGGCTTTGCGCCGAATCCGGCGTCGCGGCAATCAGCTCCGCGGTATAGGGATGCCGCGGATTGGCAAACAGCTCCTTGGTCGGAGCGTTCTCGACCACATGGCCGGCATGCATGACGACGATGCGCGTGGAGCGTTGGCCGGCGAGCGCGAGATCATGCGTAATAAAGATCGTCGCCATGCCGAGGTCCTTGGCGAGCTCATTTACGAGATCCATGATCACGGCCTGCGTCGTCACATCGAGACCGGTGGTCGGTTCGTCGGCGATGAGGAGCGACGGCTTGGCAGCGAGCGCGATCGCGATCATGACGCGCTGGCACATGCCGCCGGACATTTCAAACGGATAGGCCTTGGCGCGTCGCGCCGGATCGGTGATACCGACTGCACGCAGCATCTCCACCGCTTGCGCCGGCGCCGCGCGGCGCGACATGTTGCCGTGGCGAATGAGCACGTCGGCGATCTGGCGGCCGACCGGGCGGATCGGGTTGAGCGCGGTGCGCGGGTTCTGAAAGATCATCGCAATCTTGCGGCCGCGCACTTCGGCAAGCTCCTTCGGCTTGGCCGACAGAAGATCGAGGTCGCCGAACATGGCGCGGCCGGCGGTGACGCGGCCGGCCGGATCAAGAATGCCCATCACCGCATAGGCCGTGACCGATTTGCCCGAGCCGGATTCGCCGACGAGCGCGATGGTCTCGCCCTTGGCGACGCTGAAGCTGATGTTGTCGAGGGCATGGACAATGCCGGAGCGGGTGCGGAATTCGACACAAAGTCCCTCGACCGACAGCGCAGCGGCAGTCATGTGCGTCCGCTCATGTGCGTCTCCTTGGATCGACCATGTCGCGCAATCCGTCGCCCAAGAGATTGACGCAGAACACCGCGATCATCAGCGCGAGGCCGGGAAACAGCGCGACCCACCACTCGCCGGAGATGATATTGGCGGCGCCGTCGGCGACCATGATGCCCCATTCCGGAGTGGGCGGCCGTACTCCAAGTCCGATGAACGATAGGCCCGCCGCATTGAGAATGGCGTAGCCCATGGTCAGCGACATCTGCACCACCAGAAGGGGAAACACGTTGGGCAGGATTTGCCAGGCGAGGATGCGCCAATTGGAATTGCCGGACAGCCGCGCCGCCTCGACGAAGCCCGCTTCGCGGCGGATATTGGCTTCGGCGCGAGCGATGCGCGCGTAGAGCGGAAAATTGATGATCGCAGTGGCGAGCACGATGTTCTGCACGGTGTTGCCGAGCGCGGCAACGATCCCCATCGCCAGCACGAACAGCGGGAAGGCCATGATTGTATCGGCGATGCGGCTGACGATGCGGTCGGTCCAGCCGCCGAAATATCCGGCGGCGACGCCGGCAAGCCCGCCCATCAGGAACACCAGGGCGACCGAGGTCACGGCGATGGTGAAGTCGAGCCGCGTCGCGACGACGACGCGGCTGAAAATATCGCGGCCGAGTTGATCGGTGCCGAACCAATGATGCAGGCCCGGCGGCTGCAAGGTCGCCGCGACGTCGCTTGAGAGCGGATCGTATGGCACGAGCCATGGCCCGACCAGCGCGGCGACCAAGATCAGCAAGAACAGGCCGAAGGCAAGTCCGGTGACCGGATTTTCGGCGATGATGTAGCGCGAATGGCGAAGCTGCGCGGCAAAGCCGCCGACCGGCCGGGGAATTGCCGCGACGTTGGTCATGCCTCAAGCCTCACGCGCGGATCGATGACGCCATAGAGGATGTCGATCAAGAGATTGAGCACCACATACATGACCGCCATGGTGAGCACGAAGCCCTGCACCGGTGCGAAGTCCGACGCGATCAGCGCTTCGACCGCAAACGAGCCGATACCCGGCCAGGCGAACACCTTCTCCACCAGCACATTGGCACCAAGCAGAAATGAGAACACCATGCCGAGCGTGGTGATCAGCGGCAGCATGGCGTTGCGAAACGCATAGGTGACGATCACCGTGTAGGACGAAAGCCCACTGGCGCGCGCGGTGCGAACGAAATCCGACGACAGCACCGCAAGCATTGAGGCGCGCGTCATGCGGGCAATGGGCGCCAGCGAAAAGATGGCGAGCGTCAGTCCCGGCAGAATGAGTTGCTTGAGGCTTGCCATGAAAATCTCGGGCTCGCCGGCAATGAGACTGTCGATCAGATAAAAGCCGGTCACCTGCGGCGGCGGATCGTAGAAGACGTCAAGCCGGCCGAGCGGCGCCGGCGCCCAGCCGAGCCGGAAATAAAACAAGTAAACGAGCAACAGGCCGGTGAAGAACACCGGCAACGAGACGCCGGCCGTCGTTATCACGCGACAGGCGTGATCGATCCAGGAACCTTGTTTCACCGCAGCCAAGATGCCGAGCGGTATGGCAATCGCCATGGCGATGAAGAGACCGAACAGCGTCAGCTCGGCCGATGCCGGCAACCGTGAGACGATTTCGGTCATGACCGGCCGGCCGGTGGCAAGCGAATTGCCGAAATCGCCGTGGGCGAGGTCCTCGACATAACGCAGAAACTGCTCGGGCAGCGGTTGGTCGAGGCCGAGCGATTTCCGTATGTCCGCGATCGATTGCGGCGTGGCGGCGGGTCCGGCGAAATACACCGCCGGATCGCCGGGCAGCACGCGCGTCAGAAGAAATGTCACGATGATGACGCCGATCAGCGTCGGAATCGCCGTCGCCGCGCGTTTGAGGAGCATCGTCAGCATGGCTCATTCTTCGCATTGCCTGGCGCGTTGGTGTGTTGCGAAACGGGTGAGGGGGCCTCACCGCCACACTGAGAGACCAACGGATCATCCCCCTCACCCCGACCCTGTGTCCGCAAGCGGTCACGGGGAGTATGTGACGCAGCCTCACTTGCGTCACGCCTTCGCGATCGAGCGATAGTCGACCTGACGGTGAAACCAGTAGGTGTAACCGGAGATGTTCTTCTGGGTCGCAACGTTCAGGTATGGCTGAAACAGCGGGACACGCGGCACGTCGCGATAGGCCATCGAGATGAAGCCTTCAACGTCGGTCGCGTATTTGTCGTTGTCGTGGACGGCGGCGGCGGCGCGCGCGCCGTCGATGAACGCGTCCATGTCTTTGTTGACGTAGCTCGGTGTGTTGAAAATCGCATTCTGGCCCGAATAGCACCAGAAAAAGAAATATTCCGGATAATCGAGCCAGCCTGAGAAGAAGTTCACCATCATCGGCATCGACTTCTTGGCCATTTCGCTGCGCCAGTTCGAGCCCGGCACTTTGTTGATGGTCGTGGTGATGCCGATCTGACCCAGACTCTCCTGGATCAGCTCGGCAATCGGTTCGCCATTCACGGCATCGCCGAGATCGAACGATATGGTGGTCGTGATGGGGCCGGCGCCGGCTTCGGCCATCAACGATTTCGCTTTGTCGAGATCGGTGGCGTAGCCGGTGGGTTGCGGCCAATCGATAGTCGTTACGTCGTTCGACTTGCCGCCGAACAACGGATTGGGGACGCCGAACATCGCCGCCTCGATGATATTCCAATAAGGAATCGCGTAAGCCACTGCCTGGCGGATTTTCACATTGTTGAATGGCGGATTCACCACGTTCATTTCGACGCTGTACATGCCGTTGCCGATCGGGTTGGAGATCATTTTGAGCTTGCCCTCCTTCTTCATCTCGGAGAAGTCCTTGGCGGGCAGGTCAAAGGAAATGTCGGCGTCGCCGCGCTCCATCAAGGCGCGGCGATTGCCTGGCGATGGAATGGTGCGCCAGATGACTTTCTTGAGTTCCGGCAGCTTGCCGCCGACCCATGCGTCGTTGCGCTCGTAGACGACTTCGACGCCGGGCTTCCAGCTGGTCACCTTGTAGGCGCCGCTGCCGGCGGTATTGCTCTTGGTATATGTCAGCGCCCAGGGGTCCTCCGCCGTGGCGTTCTTTTTGAGCAGGGCCGAATTGTAGATTCCCGGCACGATCACGGCGAGGTCAGGGATGGTCAGCCGGTCCTTCTTGATGAAGTCGACGCGGAATGTGGCGTCGTCAACCACGACGAATTGATCCTTGTTGACCAGCGTGCCGGCTTTCATCTGCACCGTGGGAAAGCCGCCGACGGATACGGCCCGATCAAACGACCATTTCACGTCATTGGCGGTGACTGGCGTACCATCCTGAAATTTGGCGTTCTTCTTGAGTTTGAAGGTGACCGACATGTCGCCGACATTCATGTCTTCGGCGAGTTCGGGCTGGAAATTATCGCGATCATAGGACAGCGATCCGTCCGGCAACGTTTTCGTCGCGTGCGTGATCAATCGGTCGTAGCAATTCCACGACGCCTCGTAGCCGGGACGGTTGGTGCCGACGCCGTGAATGTCGAGATTGTTCGGTCCATTTTCGGTGACCAAGAGCAGCGTCTCCTGGCGCGATTGCGCCTTGGCCGGCGACCAGATTGCCGGCGCCGGCACGGCGGCTGCTGCAGTCATTGCAGTCATCGATTTGAGGAAGTCGCGGCGCTTCATTGGAGCCTCCCAAGGCTGGCGTTTGCGTTTGCTATGGGTTCTTCCGCAAGCCGCGTGCCAAGCCGCGCCGTGCGGGTGCGGCAAAATAAGCGCCTGTTTCTCGGGGTTTATCGTTTGCAGGCCGGCCGGGAGCGAACGCTTCCTGGGCGTCCTGCGCAGTTACCGCACATTTATTAGGCAGGGGGCTGCAGGGTCCGTACCTGCATGGAAGCGATGCTAGAGGGCGTTGTGCCGTTACGCCGGCCGTTGATCTGAGGGAAACGAGGGCGGCGTCCCGGCCAGATGGGCTAAAAAATCTGTAATGCGTGCGACGTTGCCGTTCACCGCATCGACCTCGCCGCGCAATAGTCCAATGTCGTTGCCGATTTCACCGCGCACGGCGTCAATATCGCCGAGCATTTCCTTGAGGCCGTTCTCAAGGAGAGACATTGAAGCTTTCATCTCGGCCACGGCGACGGTTAAACTATTGATCGCGATGTGCACTCCGTCCATTTGAGTCCGCATGATCTGATAGTCTTTTTTCAGATCGTTCAAAAAGACGCCATTTACCGCCCATATTCCGCCGACGATGATAATAATGACGGTAGCGGCGCCAGCCAGCAATTCGATCTCTGTTATGCCAAACATTATCGCCGACTGCGTTGTTGTCTGTTCCATTTGTCCTCGCTCCCTAGCCACCTGCCGAGGTGATCGCTGCGCAATCGCTTGCCGATCTTAATCCCGCCATCGCCCGTGTAAATCGGAAGAAAAAGGCGGATAGGGCAATAAAGTATGGACAAGAATTGCGGAGCTTTATTGATTTCGAAGTGCGCTTTGGGTGCTCGATCTAAATCGGCTGCGACGACGCCACCAGCCAGAAATAAGTTGATCGCAAACGGTCCGCTATTTGGTCGCTAATGGGGAAAGCGGCCATCACTCAGGCGGTCCGCATTTGACAAAGATCAACGCTGAGCGATCAAGTCTGGGTCAATTTATAATGCATCGGAGTCTTGTTTGTGCAGATCGCCATATTCGCCGACATTCACGCTAATCGGCAAGCATTCACCGCGTGTCTTTCACAGGCTCGGGAGCTTGGTGCCACGCGAACTGTTCTGCTCGGTGACTATGTCGGCTACGGCGCCGATCCGGAATGGGCAGTTACGACCGTCATGGATCTTGTCGAGAAAGGCGCGATGGCCGTGCAGGGCAACCACGACAGCGCGGTCGGCGATTCACGCGAAGCGCTGAATATCGAGGCCCAAATTGTAATTGAGTGGACGCGCGGAGAGCTCGGCTCTTTGGAGCGGCAATTTCTCGAGAAATTGCCACTTACCCTGAACGAGGATGACCGCCTTTACGTCCATTCAGAAGCGAGCAAACCGAGAAGCTGGCGGTATGTAACCAATGTCGATGATGCGGCGCGCAGCCTAAATGCAACGTCGGCGTCCATCATCTTTTGTGGTCACGTCCATCGCCCGAAGCTCTATACCGTAGGGGCAAACGGTATCATTACCGCCTTCACGCCAATAACCAACTCCGCGATTCCGCTGCTCCCGGGGCGGCGATGGCTGGCGGTGCTCGGCTCAGTGGGGCAGCCACGCGACGGAAATCCGGCTGCGTCCTATGTCGTGCTGGATACCGAACGGCATCAATTGAGATACTGTCGCGCGCCCTATGACGTGGAGGCGGCTGCCGCCAGCATCCGCAATAAGGGTCTCCCGACCTGGCTCGCCGACCGATTGTCGCTCGGAATATGAATGATGGTCAAACCGTCGCTCAAACCGGATGCGATTATCGACGGCTTTCGGATCGAGGAATGCATTCATCGTGGCGGTATGGCCACGCTCTGGAGCGTCTCGCGGGCGGGCGAGACGATGCCTTTGCTCATGAAGGTGCCGAAAATCGCCGAAGGCGAAGATCCGGCGGCGATTGTCGGTTTCGAGATGGAGCAGATGATCTTGCCGCGGTTGTCCGGCGTCCATGTTCCAAAATTCGTCGCGGTAGGCGAGTTTTCAGTTCAGCCCTATATCGTCATGGAACGCATTAGCGGTAACCCTCTGCTTCGCCGGCTCGCCGAACTTCCATTGCCATACGAAGAGGTTGCCGAACTCGGCGTAAAAATCGCCGCCGCGCTGGATGATCTGCACAGGCAGCATGTGATTCATCTCAACGTCAAGCCAAGCAACGTCATGTTTCGGTCGACGCGCGAAGCTGTTCTGCTCGACTTTGGCCTTTCGCACCATGACCAGCTACCCGATCTCATGCAGGAGGAATTTCGGCTGCCTTTCGGCACGGCCCCTTATATGTCGCCCGAGCAGTTGCTCGGTGTCCGCAATGATCCGAGAAGCGATCTATTTGCATTAGGCGTTCTGCTGTATTTCTTTTCGACGGGTGAGCGTCCTTTCGGCGAAAGCGAGACAATGTATGGAATGCGCCGGCGGCTCTGGCGAGATCCGGTTCCTCCACGCCAATTGAAGCCCGATTATCCGCCTTGGCTGCAGGAAATCGTGTTGCGTTGCCTTGAGGTGGAACCTGCGTGGCGTTATCCGACGGCGGCTCAACTTGCATTCGAATTGAGCCATCCCGATCAAGTCAAACTAACTGGCAGATCCGAGCGATTGCGGAGGGACGCACTGGCCACCGTTCTGAGGCGGCGCTTTAACAAGGACCGCACGAGATCAATTGCTGCGCCGGCAACGGCGATCCAAATCTCCTCGGCTCCTATTGTCGCAGTCGCGCTTGATCTTTCGGAAGCGTCCGTACCTCTGAATGATGCACTGCGTGTCACGGCGGAACGCATTCTCGCGACACTGCCTTCTGCGCGGCTTGCTTGCATCAACGTACTTAAGCTAGGGCGGATTACGCTGGATACCACGTTGGACGAACAAGGGCACAACAAACAGATCGACCGTCTCGTGGCTCTCAGGCATTGGGCCGAGCCTTTGAAGCTCGACAATTACCGTCTCACCGTGCATGTTCTCGAGGCGGTCGATCCGGCTCATGCCATAGTTGAATTTGCCCAGGCCAACCATGTCGATCACATTCTAATCGGCGCGCGGCAAAACTCTTTGCTGCGTAACTTGCTCGGCGGCGTATCCGCCAAAGTGGCTGCGGAGGCCACTTGCACAGTTACGATCGTTCGACCTGCGCATCGAGGAGACTGAAACTTTATGGACGAGAACGGCGTCCTGACCCGCGCGGATGTCGAGGCACGCGCCATGGAGATTAAGAATAGAAGCGAAAACTCGCGAAAAGCCCAGCTTTGGCCAGACTTTTCGCGAGCGATACTCCTACGATGTGTGGATCGACGCTACTCGAGCGGTATTACTTAGACGTGTCAGGCACCCACGTCGTTTTGTCGCTGTCGTATTTGAAGCCCGGGGCTTTCTTCAGCGAGTCTTTGGTCGTGTCCATCGTCAGATAGACCTTGTCGTTTTTCATGGTCTCTTTAATGGAATTGAAGTTCACGGCGACATCCTTCTCGCCGGCGCCGAGAAAGCCGCCGACTCCGACGATGGCGGCGTCAACTTGACCGTTTTTGCCAACGAGCACGTCCATGATCTCGCCGATCTTGTTGTTCTGGGGATCGTACACGTCCTGCTTGTACCAGTCGGTGACGGTCATGCTGGACGAGGGAATGCTGGTCAAGAGTCCCGCGCCGCCGGCGGCCATCGGTTGGGCGAATGCAGCGGTCGAGACCATCAGCGCGCCCGCGGATAGAGCAACGAGCATTTTCATTGGTTGTAACCTCCAAATGGGTTGTTGATACGCTCTAACGTTTGAGCAGGCGGTTCGGTCCCATCGCGGTAAAAATATTCCGCGCTGGAGCGAAGCTTCGGCAAGCTGTCGAGGAAAAGCAAAAATGTCTCCATGATGGCACTGAAACCGTAGCACTGAAACTTTTGTCCGCTTGCCGACGTTCATCCCTTGACGACAGCCATTATTCAGGAGGTGACCGATGGACTGGAATCGCATTGAAGGAAATTGGAAAGAGGCCAAGGGCAAGATTAAGCAAAAGTGGGGACAGCTCACCGATGACGATCTGACTCAAGTCAACGGGCAACGCGATCAGCTCGAGGGCAGGATTCAGCAGCGCTACGGCCTCGCCAAAGATATGGTCCGCAAGGATGTCGACGACTGGCTGAAGGCGCAGCCGTAATAGGCGAAAGAAAGCGCGAATGGCGAATAGGGCGCAATTCTTCTCTATTCGCCATTTAGCTATTTTCTACTCGCTGTCAGCACAGGAAAATCCAGATGAACTCTCCATCCGACCGAGAACCGGCCGCGCCGCATCCGGTTCTGCCCACACAGCAGGCTCGACAAGGCGTCACCGGACATAATGTCCGCTATGTGCTTGGCTTCGGCATTGCCGCAATCGTCATTTTGTTCGTGATTATCTGGCTGGCTTACTTCGCGTAATTCTCAATCGCTGCGTTCCACCAGCGTAGCGCGCTCCTTGCCGACGGCGGACGCGCTTACCGCCGGTGCGGTATTGCCCCAGGCATTGCGGATGTAAGTGAGCAAAGCGGCGACCTGATCGTCGTTAAGGACCCAGGCGAAAGCCGGCATCGCCGCCGCAGTTGGCGCTTCCTGAGTGCCGACGCTGAGCCCGCCGCGCAACACGATATGAACGAGCGTCGTCGGGTCGGTTTGTTGCACCGCCGGTGTATCGTTTAGCGCCGGAAATAGGCCGGGTACGCCTTTGCCGTCGCCTTTATGGCAGCCGGAACATTCGTCGGCATAAATCTGCGCGCCGATCTTCATCTGAGCTTGGTCGGGCACCGCCGGCGTGTTTTGTGGCGCGCCCGGCTGTCCGCTCCTATCGCCCGGCCGGTCCTTCAGATAGGTGGCGATCGCCTTGAGGTCGTCATCGCTCATTTGCAACGTCGAAAGATTGATCGTCTCCGCCATCAAGCCATTTCCAGCGGTGGTGCTGTTGTGCCCGGTCTTCAGATAACTGGCGATTTGATCGACTGACCATGAGCCGAGGCCGCGGCGCGGATCGTTGGTGATATTCGGCGCAAACCAGCCCTGAAGCGCATAGCCTTGCAAAGCTTTGCTGGAGTCATCGGCGCCGAGAGCGTTCTTCGGCGTATGGCACATGCCGCAGTGGCCGAGGCCTTCTGTCAGATAGGCGCCACGATTCCATTGCGCGCTTTTGCCGTGGTCCGGCTCGAACGGTCCCGGCTCGAAGTAGAGCTTGTCCCAGACTGAGATGCTGACGCGCATATCCAGCGGGAAGGGTAATTGATCCGACTTGACCGGATTGCGCACGGCGGAAACGGTGTTCAGATAGGCGCGGATGGCGAGGGCATCGTCGCGCGTGACCCTGGTGTAATACGTGTAAGGCATCGCCGGATAGAGGCGCTCGCCGTGGCGACCGGTGCCCTTGGTCAGCGCGTTGACGAATTCGTCGTCGGTCCAGGCGCCGATGCCGGTTTGCGGATCAGGCGTAATATTGGGCGCAATGAGATTGCCGAACGGCGTTTCGATCGAACGGCCGCCGGCGAAATCGTGACCGCTGCCGGGCAGGGTGTGACAGGCGGCGCAATCGCCGACCACGGTGAGGTAACGGCCGTGCTCGATCTGCGTGAAATCCTGCTTATCGATGCCGGCGGCCAAAGCGGACACAGGGGCGGCAACGGGCAGGCTCAGCGCAGCACCGAGCAACAGCGCACGCGACAGGTGCGGCAGGATTTTGGATTCGTCAGGCATGAACGAGCGGCCCCGGATTGGTGAGATATTGCGTTCGGATGGCTTTCGCGGCCCAATAAGCGAGCGCGCCGACGGTGCCGGTCGGGTTATAGCCGGCGTTTTGCGGAAATGCGCTCGCGCCCATCACGAACAGATTCGGTACATCCCAGCTCTGCAAATATCTATTCAGCGCGCTGTTGCCCGGATTGTCGCCTATGATGGCGCCGCCATTGAGATGCGAGGTCTGGTACGCGGTGACGTCGTAGGGGCCCTTGCGCGGCTGCTTGACGATTTGTTTCGCACCCATCTGCTTTAGGATTTCCGCATATTTGTCGGTGAGGAAATTGCTCATCTTGATTTCGTTGTCGTGGAAATCGATGGTGAGACGGACGAGCGGCCGGCCGAAGCGATCTTTGTAGGTCGGATCGAGGCTGAGATAATTGTCGCGATAGCTGTAGAACGAGGCGTGGCATGCGCCGCCGGAATTGATGGTCGAGAGATAATTGTCTTTGAGCGCCTGCTTCCACTCTTTGCCCCAGGCCGGTGTGTCGGGCGGCACCGCGGTGTTCTCGATCGGCCGGCCGTTGGTCTGCACCTGGCCGATATAACCCCCGCCGACGAAGCCCAGTGAACTGTGGTCGAAATTGTCCCCGTTGAACTCGTCGATACACATGCCGATCGCGCCTGAAGCGACAAACGGATTGAAATTGTATTTATCTTTGTCGAAGAAACCGAGCGCACTCGACATTACCTGGTGCGTGAAATTGCGTCCGATCTGGCCTTGTCCGGTCTGCGGATCGTAGGGCGTGCCGATCCCTGAAAGGAGGAGAAGCTGCACATTGAACAACGAAAAAGCGCACAGCAAAACGAGATCGGCCGGCTGCTCGAATTCCTCGCCGGAAGTATCGACATAAGTGACGCCGGTGGCGCGCTTGCCGGTATTGTCGAGATTGATGCGAGTGACTTCGCACTCGGTGCGGCCTTCGAAATTCGATTTGCGAAGGAGCAGCGGCAGCACGGTGGTCTGCGGGCTCGCCTTGGAATAATTGGCGCAGCCGAACCATTCGCAGAAGCCGCAATACGTGCATTTTCCGAGCGTGACGCCGAGCGGATTGGTGTAGGCCTGCGACAAATTCCCGGACGGTTGCGGGAACGGCTTGTAGCCGAGCTGCTTGGCGGCCTCCGCAAACAGCGTGTGCCCGTAACCTTGCTTTTGCGGCGGCGTCGGATAGGGCCGCGAGCGCGGGCCCTCGAACGGATTGCCACCTGCTTGTATGTCGCCGTTGAGATTGCCGGCCTGTCCCGACGTGCCGCACAGATATTCGAACTCATCGTAATGCGGCTCGAGGTCGGCAAAGGTCACGCCCCAATCCTGAATGGTCATGTCGTTGGGCAGGAAACTGGCGCCGTAACGCTGTGTCAGGTGACTCTTGAGCGTGAAATCGGTCGGCAGAAAGCGCCAGGTCTCGGCGTTCCAATGCACGCCGGCGCCGCCGGCGCCGTTGCCGAGCATGAAGGCGCCCCAGGTCCGCACCGGCAGCGCCGTTTGATTGACGTTGTTGCGGAACGTTACCGACATCTGCGAATTGCGCAGGAACAGCTCGTGCTGAATGCGATAGCGCAGCTCATCCTGAGCGTAGGAAATCGGAAAATCGGTCGCGGTGTCGCGCCACGGCCCGCGCTCGAGTGCTACCACGTTGAGGCCGGCATTTGTCAGTTCGTCGGCGAGAATAGATCCGGTCCAACCCAAGCCGATGATGGCTACATCTTTGCGAGGAAGCTTTCGCGCCATTTCTTTTCCTCACCGGCAATCGCGCGCGCGAATGTCGAATTGCTATTGCGACCAGTTCGGGTGAGTGTTGATGCCAATGGGCGGCAGCGTCACCTGCTGGTTATGCTTGTCGATCCACGCGCTGTAATCGTAATGCGCGCCGGGAAAGCCGATCATTTTCCACGACGCCATGTCCTTGTTGCCGCCATAGATCGGATCGGCCAGAAAGCCATTCTGTGTGTCTTTGAGGATGAGCTTGAAGAAACTCGCGCTGTCGACGCCATCGAGCTTCAGCGAGCCGGCTTCCATGCCTTTGATGACGTTATCCTTCTGGTCGTCGGAAAGTCCGGCGAAAGCTTTGCCGGAATATTTGCCGCGGCAGTCAGTATCCAGTGCGGCGAGCGCCTTGCGGTACTGCTGCGCGGGCGTGACCGGCGATTGCGGGCCCTGTTGCTTGGTGCCTTCCTGGAACGGACCGGACATATAATAGCCGGCGAACCGCCCGTACGGCCCGGCGAGCTGGCGGTCGATGAAGACCGCGCAGCCGCAATCCTTGCCGCCGGGGGACAACTCGTCGGCCGGGATGAGACGGTCAACGAAGGCCTCGACGGTCAAGGCTTCTTGCGGGGTGAAATATTTCCAGCCGCCGGGCGTCACCGCCTCCGGCGGATCGCCGGCGCCGGGTTTCCACGGAATACCGCCTCTGATGAGGGCCGCGCGCGCTGCGCTTGAACTCAACAGCAGCCATATGGCGCTGGAGGAGAGAAGCTGCCGCCTGTTCATCTGATACACGAGAGTCAGTCCACTCGGAATCCGTCGCCGAGCGGCCAACGTAGGCATGGCCAAAAGGTTCCGCTTGTAGTGCAGAAAACGGAATGGCGCTAAACCGTGCGCATCGTTCCCGCGATAGCGGCGATGACAAACAACACCAGCGCGACCAAAAACACGATCTTGGCGACGCCGACCGCCGCGGACGCGATGCCGCCGAATCCCAGCACCGCCGCGATCAGCGCGATAATCAAAAGCGTAACGACCAGATTGAGCATGGCTATTCCTCTTCGTCTACGGGCCGCGCCGTTTTCCGGTTAGGCCTGTTCGATTTGACCTCGCGATTAAAAATGCCGTGAGACGGAAAAGTTCCAAAACAGCACATGCTGCGCTGCCGCGAATCCAAAACATCAAATGCTGCGCTGCCACGAATAAGACTCGCCTCATATGGCGGGGGAACCTGAACTGGGTTCGACGGTTCACAAAGCGAACCGCGGCAATTGGATGGCAGAATTCCGTAACGACCTTGATATCCCGTCTGAAGATTGCCGGCACGTGCGCGAAACAAGTATTGCTGGGAGAGTTCTCATGGACGACACGACAATCGTGGGCGACAGCGTCGCCGTAATGACTTCGCCGGCCGAGGCCGGATGGGCCGCAGCATGGAGCGGCGTTTCCTGGAGTGCTGTGATCGCTGGCACGCTGACCGCGATTGCGGTCACCATCATCGTGATCGCGCTGGGTTCCGGCATCGGCTTCGTGGTGGCCTCGCCATACGCTTCCTCGCCGTCGGCGGAAACGATGACCGTCATCGGGGCTCTATGGCTCGTATTCGCTCAAGCCGTGGGCTTCGCCACCGGCGGCTATATCGCCGGCCGGTTGCGCCGCACGCCGACACCGATGCACACCAGCGAAGTGAAGCTCCGCGACGGCGCCAACGGGCTCGTGGTCTGGGCGATTGGCGTTGTGGTGAGTTTTTTGATCCTCGCCACTGCAGTCGCCAAAGTCGGCTCGGCTGTCGGCAGCGCTGCGGCCGGAACGGCCGCCGTCGGTATTGCCAGCGCCTCGCAATCGCCGTCGATCGACTATTTCAGCGACACGCTGTTGCGTCCAAATCCGCAGACCGCGGTGATTGGCGGTGGCGCCGGCGCTGCAACCGCCGCACCGGCGACAGCCGGCACAGCGAACGGAGCGGCGGCCAATGGATCGAACGGCGCCGATGTCCGGCAACAGCAGGCGCAGATCAATCGCATCCTGGCCACCGCTTTGACTCCCAGCGGCTTGTCCAATGACGACCGCACCTATTTGGCGCAGCTCGTTGCGGCGCAGACAGGAATGAGCCAGGACGAGGCGCAGAAAAGAGTCGACGCTGTGGTTGCAAAGATGAAACAGGACGCGACACAAGCGGCGGATACCGCGCGCAAGGCTGCGGCTTATCTGTCGTTCTGGACCTTCATGTCGCTCTTGTTCGGCGCCGTTTGCGCGACGCTGGGCGGAATTCTTGGCGGCGATTTGCGTGACGAGTTCGCCAATCGGCAAGCGGTAACGACTGTACCCCGCTAAGCGGGGAACTCAACAACAGGCGGCGAGCCGGCGCGGCGATGCGCCGGCCGCTGTTTGTCAAAAGACATTTTTTTGTTCAAAAAATATGGAACTGGAACTCGCAGTCGCGAGCCAAGCCGCTCTTCGGAACATCTCAAGGCGCTGACACGTTGCAGTCGGTACGCCAAGGCGGGCTCGATCCTGCCACCTCCACCCAATGCAAACAAAGGAACTGACAGCCATGGGACTGTTCACCAAAGACATCAAGACTATGGAAGACCTCTTCGTACACACGCTGCGCGACATCTACTATGCCGAAAAGCAAATCGTGAAAGCGCTGCCCGACATGATCGAGAAGGCGAGCGATCCGCAGCTCAAGCAGGGGTTCCAGACCCATCTGCGCGAAACCGAAAATCACGTCAAACGCCTGGAACAGGTCTTCGACATCACGGGCAAAAAAGCCCAAGGCGTCAATTGCCCGGCCATCGACGGCATCATCGAGGAAGCCAATGAGGTCGCCGGTGAAGTCGACAAGAAGCCCGTTCTCGATGCCGCGCTGATCGCCGCGGCCCAGGCGGTGGAGCACTATGAGATGACGCGCTACGGCACATTGATTGCCTGGGCGAAACAACTCGGCAAGAACAACGTCGTCACGCTGCTGAACCAGACGCTCGATGAGGAGAAGGCGACCGACAAGAAGCTGACCTCGATGGCAGAAACTCAAGTGAACCGCAAAGCGGCCTGACCGGCCCGCCGGGTGCAAAAGGCGTATGCCGCCCGTATGCAGCCGCGTTCCTGCGGCTGCATACGCTTGCCGTCAGGTTCTAGTGGAGCGGAAGCCTGCCGAACTGGGATGAGAATGTTAGGACCGGCCACTAGTTCTTCTTGCTGCCGTCCGCATTGAACTGGGAAACATAAGCCCACAAGTCGTTGACTTGTTGGTCGTTCTTGATGCCGGGGAAAATCATTTTGGTGCCTGGGATCATGGCTTGCGGGTCATGGATGTATTTCTTGAAGTTTGCCTCATTCCACACAATTCCGGAATTTTTGTTGGCGTCTGAATAGCTGAAATTCGGAACGATGCCGGAATGGCGGCCGTCAAGGCCATTGAGTACCGGGCCAATTTTGTTCTGCGCGCCTGGGCCGATGGAGTGGCAAGGCAGGCAAAAATGGAACACCATTTCGCCCTTCTGCGCATCCTGCGCCAATACGGCGTGGGCCGACGCCAAGATGATTGCGGCCGCGATGATTGACGTTTTTTGCATTTCACTCCCCTTGATTTTGACGTCGGGCACGCATGACAACACGTGTTCGAGCCTACTTGTCGCGCTCGTCGTTTCCCCCAGCGCCATACTACAATAGCCCGCGTCGGAGAGGGAATTCTCCGCCGCGGTGACGTGCGTTCGCGGTCGTCGCCCGTCAAGAAATCTCTTGTCTTGAGGATGTCGGAGCGATTTACTCTATCCAGTGAGTGGATGCCGTCGATCCGCTCCAGACGCAAAATCGAGAGAAAACGAGAAATTAGGAGGAATGACAATGGCTTGGACAACCCCGACCCTCATCGAAGTCTGCATCGGACTGGAGATTAACGGGTATCTGCCGCCTGAGTTTTGATTTGTCGGGCTCGCGGTGAATGGCCCGCGAATGGGTCGCTTGACTGCCATCGTTCTCGGCGCCGCGGCTGGGGGTGGCTTTCCGCAATGGAATTGCCGGTGCCCGATATGTCGGCTCGCCTGGGAGAGGGACCCACGGGTTAAGCCGCGCACCCAGGCAAGCCTCGCCGTGTCGGCCGGCGGCCACGACTGGGTTTTACTCAATGCGTCGCCGGACTTGCGGACGCAGATCCAGATGACGCCGGCACTGCAACCGCAGGGGGTGCCTCGCGGCAGTCCGATCGGCGCCGTGGTTTTGACCGGGGCCGAAGTCGATCAAGTTGCCGGTTTACTGACATTGCGAGAGCGCGGCGATTTTACTGTGTACGCCACCGCTGAAACCCTGGCGGCAATCGAGGACAATCCGATTTTTGGGGTTCTTGCTACAGATGTTGTGCGTCGAAATCCTGTCGCACTGGCGCAAGCCTTCGCGCTGCCGAACGGTCTGCATGCCGAATTGTTCACGGTCCCCGGCAAGGTCGCGCTCTATCTCGAAAAGGATGAGCCCGAGCTTGCGGCGGAAAGCGGCGTCAACGTCGGAGTCGAGGTCACGAGCGATGGAGCGCGTCTTGCCTATGTGCCCGGAGCGGCGGCGATAACCAAGAGCCTAATGGAGCGCCTCGATCGCGCGAATGTTATCCTGTTTGACGGCACGCTGTTTGATGACAACGAGATGATTGCCAGCGGCACCGGGACAAAAACCGGACGTCGCATGGGTCACCTGCCGCTCGACGGTGCCGATGGAACACTGCGGCGGTTCGCCGGCCTGACCGGTCGTCGCATTTTGACGCACATCAACAATACCAATCCGATTCTGGTCGATGGTTCGCCGCAACGGCGCAAGGTTGAAGCGGCCGGTTTCGAAATTGCCGAGGACGGCATGGAGATCATACTGTGAACCTGTTATCGCCGGATGAGCTTGAAGCGCGCCTGCGCGAGATCGGCGCCACCCGATATCATCGGTTGCATCAGTTTCACCAGCTTCTGCACGGCGGCAAATGCACCAAGGGCCAAGTGCAAGCCTGGGCTCTCAACCGCTACTACTACCAGGCGATGATCCCGGTGAAGGATGCGAGCCTGATTGCGCGTTGCCCGGATTCGGACATCCGTCGCGAGTGGCGAAGCCGCCTGGTTGACCACGACGGCGAAAGGAAGGGCGAAGGCGGCATAGCGCGCTGGCTTAAGCTCACCGATGGTTTGCAGCTTGATCGCGACGATGTCGTTTCGTTGCGCGGTCTGCTCCCAGCGACGCGGTTTGCCGTCGACGCCTATGTGCACTTTGTGCGCGACAAGACGCTACTTGAAGCAATCGCTTCCTCGCTTACGGAACTTTTCTCGCCGGCGATTATCAGCGAACAAATCGCGGGCATGCTCAATAGCTACGAGTTCGTAACGTCGGAAACGCTGGCCTATTTTTCGCAGCGTCCGCCGCAAGCGGAACGTGATTCCCGCTTTGCCCTCGACTATGTGAAAACCAATGCCCGGACCCCCGAGACGCAGCGCAGTGTGCTCCTCGCACTCGAATTCAAGTGCGACGTATTATGGGCGATGTTGGATGCGCTCTATCACGCTTACGTGTCACCCGGGCACATTCCACCGGGCGCTTTTGTGCCGCAGCAATAGGATCCAAGGTGAACGACGCGGTCCCGGAAATTCTGCCTGACGTCAAACCTCGTCTGCCGCGGGGCGTGCGCCTGGTGTATAATGAAGCTCATGGCGGTTGGGTGCTGCTTGCGCCCGAGCGGGTGTTCAAGGCCGACGCCACCGCCGCCGAGATCGTCAAGCGCTGCACTGGCGAAGCTACGTTCGGCTCCATAGTTGAGGATCTGGCTACGACCTATTCGGCCCCTCGCGAGCGGATCCTCGCGGACGTGTCGGCGCTGCTTCGGGGGCTTGCCGAAAAGAAACTGCTGGAACTGTGATTTCAATGACGGACGATTCACGCCAAGACACAAACGGAACCCCTAATCCGGACCCGGCGAGCGGGGTAGGGGAAACCGCGCTGCACCGCCCGATCGGCATGCTCGCCGAACTGACGCATCGCTGCCCGCTGGGCTGCCCCTATTGCTCCAACCCGCTGGCCCTTGATTCGCGGGAGAGCGAGCTTGATACGCAGACTTGGGCCCGGGTCTTTCGCGAGGCCGCCGCACTTAACGTATTGCAGGTCCATCTCTCCGGCGGCGAGCCGGGCGCGCGGCGCGACCTTCCGGAGATTACCGCGGCGGCACATTCCGTCGGGCTCTATACCAACCTGATCACATCCGCCGTCGGCATCACCGCGGCCACGCTTGCCAAGCTCGCCGCTGCCGGCCTCGATCACGTGCAGATTTCGATCCAGGACAGCGAGCCGATCTCGGCCGACCATATCGCCAATTATCAAGGCGCATTTGCCCGCAAAAGGGAATTGGCTGCCGAAGTTGTGCGACTGAAAATCCCGTTGACCGTCAATGTTGTCATCCATCGCGCCAATGTCGACCGCATCGGCGCCATGGTTGAACTCGCAATCGGGCTCGGCGCGAGCCGGGTTGAGATCGCTCATGTGCAATATTACGGCTGGGCATTGCGCAACCGCGACCTGTTGATGCCGAGCGCCGAGCAGACCGATCGCGCGATTAAAGTCGTCGAGGCGCTACGCCAGCGGCATCACGGCACGATCGTCATCGACGCCGTGACGCCCGATTACTATGCGCGATATCCGAAGCCTTGCGTCGGCGGTTGGGGCCGGCGCTCGCTCAACGTGACGCCGGCGGGCAGAGTTCTGCCTTGCCATGCCGCTGAGACAATACCGGGCCTGGAGTTCTGGTCGGTGCGAGACCATTCGCTTGCCGATATCTGGGCCCATTCGCCGGCATTCAACGCATTCCGGGGCACCGCATGGATGGAAGAGCCGTGCCGCAGTTGCGCGCGACGCGATATCGATTTCGGCGGCTGCCGCTGTCAGGCCTTCGCGATCACCGGCGACGCTCGTGCTACCGATCCGGTCTGCCATCTTTCGCCGCGCCACGGTGAAGTCGTTGCGCTTGCGGCGATGCACCGGGAGGAGCCGTATTCTTATCGCGCAAATCCTTCATCCAAGCCGACCAAAGAAAAAGAAAAGGTGTCCGACAGCCACATTCGATAGGCGTCGAGACGGTTTTGGTCGCCACAGACTAACCGAATAAGGATCGCTCTGCTGCGGCACCGAAGTCCGGACCGTGCGAAAATTTGTCCCGCTTTTCGGCAGTGCCGGTCTATGCCAGAGTCATCGCAAATACAGTCGTCGCAAATGCGCCTATGAATGTGGGCAAAAGCGCGGGCGATGCAGCAAAGGGAGGAGTTCCTAGCTTATGTGGTTGGGAAATAAGCGGCCGCCGATTGTGTCGATCGCGCTTGCCGTCCTGTTGGGACTAGCGGCCTCCGGTGCCAATGCGGCCGACCGTATTCGCATCGCCGCGCAGAAGACCGGTACACTTGCCTGGGAACTCGAAATTGTTCGTGCTCACGGTCTCGACCGGCAAGCCGCTTTGGATATCGAAACGACCGAACTTGCCAGCACCGAGGCCGGACAGATCGCGCTGGAAGGCGGCTCAGCCGATCTGATTTTATCAGACTGGCTTTGGGTCGCGCGCGCGCGCGCGCTCGGCGACGATCTCGTATTCTACCCCTATTCGAGCACGCTCGGCGCCGTCATGGTCCCCAAGGATTCAACGATCCAGGATATCGCCGATCTCAAGGGCAAAAAGCTCGGGGTGGCCGGCGGGCCGCTCGATAAAAGCTGGCTGTTGCTGCAGGCCTTGGCCCGACGTTCGGGCCTCGATCTCAAGACGCAGGCCGACATCGTTTACGGCGCGCCGCCGCTTTTGTCGGCTAAGGCATTGCAAGGCGAAACCGACGCCACGCTGACGTTTTGGAATTTCAGCGCCGGCCTCGAGGCCAAGCGCATGCGGCGCGCTATCAGCATGGCGGATGTCATGAAGCGTCTCGGCGCCAGCGGGCCAGTGGCCATGATTGGTTACGTGTTCCACGGCGGCTGGGCGGCGCAGAACCGCGCGCTGCTTGATCAATTCTTTGCCGTGACCGGTGAAGCGAAAAAGATCCTCGCGGGTTCGCCGGCCGAATGGCAGCGACTCGCGCCGCGCATCGGGGTCAGTGAGACCGATGCCCTCGACATCTATCGGCGGCGCTATCTCGAGGGGGTTCCACGCCGGCCGCTCGCCGACGAGGTCGCCGATGCGCAAGCGCTCTACCGCGTGCTGGCCGGAATTGGCGGTCCGGATCTGGTCGGTCCGGCGGCTGAGCTTGCTCCCGGTACGTTCTACAGCGCTGGGCCAACCGAATGAATCTGGCGCTGCGGTTCGGTTCGATCGCGCTGCTACTCGCGGTGTGGGACGCGGGTTCGCACCTGATCGGGCCGCGGCTGTTGCCGGAGCCGTACACGGTCGCCCTTGCCATCGTTCATGAAGCACGTTCCGGCGCACTCGCTTTCAATCTCGCCGTTACGCTCTGGCGCGTCGTCGCCTCGTTCACGATCGCTATGGCAATTGGTTCCGTCGCCGGGTTGGCAATGGGCCGCGTGCGTCTTGTCGATCGGCTTGCGGATCCTTGGCTGGTGGTGCTCCTCAATCTGCCAGCCCTGGTGATCATCGTGCTCGCCTATATTTGGGCCGGGTTGACGGAAACCGCGGCGATCGCCGCCGTCGCCCTGAACAAACTGCCGATCGCGATCGTCACGGTGCGCGAGGGTGCGCGCGCCCTCGACCCGACGCTCGACGAAATGGCGACGGTGTTCCGCATGAGCGGATGGGTGCGGCTCCGCCATGTGACGCTGCCGCAGCTTGCTCCCTACTTTGCCGCGGCGACGCGTTCCGGTCTGTCGCTGGTCTGGAAGATCGTGCTGATCGTCGAAATGCTTGGCCGGCCGAATGGCGTCGGCTTCGAGATCGGTGTGGCGTTCCAATTATTCGACGTCACCCGCATCCTGGCCTATTCTTTGGTCTTCATCGTGGTGATGCTGGCGATCGAAACTTTTTTGGTGCAACCGCTTGAACGATATGTTTCCCGCTGGCGTCTCAGGCCGGCTTGACGTCCATATCAAGCACAAGTCGTACCAGGCAGCCTCCGGCGGCCGTCTGCATGTGCTTGGCGAAATCTCGATTGCCTTGGCTAATGGCGAACTCGCGGCCCTGGTCGGACCTTCGGGTTGCGGCAAAACGACGCTGCTGCGCATTATCGCCGGGCTCGATCGCGATTTCGAAGGCAAGGTTTTACTGCCCACACACGGCAGGCTCGGCATTGTGTTTCAGGAACCGCGGCTTTTGCCCTGGCGCAGCGTCGAAGACAATGTCCGCCTCGCCGCTCCGCAGGCAAGCGAGACAGCCTTGAGCGCATTGTTTGCGACGCTCTGCCTTACTGAGCACCGTCGCCATTATCCCGGCGAACTATCGCTCGGTCTCGCCCGCCGCGTCGCCTTGGCTCGCGCCTTCGCGGTCGAGCCCGATCTGCTTATCCTCGATGAGCCCTTTGTCTCGCTCGACGCCGCGCTGGCCGAGAGATTGCGCGCGGAACTTATTGAGCTGGTATCGCGCCGGCCTGTAACGACACTACTCGTCACTCACAGCATCGACGAAGCCATCGGCCTCGCCGATCGGGTATTCCTGCTGTCGCCGTCGCCGGCGCGCCTGCTGGCGGAGGTGCCGATCGAGCATCCCCGCAGCAGTCGCTCATCGAATGAACTCGCCGCGATCGGCGCAAAGATCAAGAGCGCCGCCGCGAAAGCTTGATCATTCGCATTGCCGCTGCCGAAGGGGGAGGGCGGCGATGTGTCACGCCGGTTGCGCCTGGGCGGTGCGGCGGATCATGCCGCGCTGCGGATTATAGCCGAGCACGGCGAGAAGAAAGAACAGCACGGTCGTACCGGTCACGACCACCGCCGAAACGGGTTCGAATTCGCCGTAGAGCGAGAACCGGATCAATTCAACGGCGTAGGTGAATGGATTGGCAAGCGCGACGTAGTAGACCCATTCCGACCCGCTTTGTTGCAGCTTCCACAGCGGATAGAGCGCCGAGGAGAAGAAGAACATGGGAAACATCACGAAGTTCATGGCGCCGGCGAAATTTTCGACCTGCCTGATGTAAACCGAGAGGAACAACCACAGCGCGCCGAGCATCAAACCGGAGACAATCAGCGCCGGCAGCACTTCAAGCCAAGCTATCGGGTCGAACGTCACATCGAACGCAATACAGACGGCGAGAAACACGTAACAGGTAAGTACCGATAGGGCAGTGCCGGCGACCAGCTTGCAGGCCAACAGTACCCAGCGCGGCAGCGGCGCCGTGAGCAAGAGCCGCATCACCCCCATCTCGCGGTCATAGACCATCGACAGCGAAGACTGCATGCCATGGAACAAAAGAATGATGCCAAGCAGCCCGGGCACGATGTAGACTTGATAGGTAACGTAAACCTTATATGGCGGGATGATCGATACGCCAAAGACGTTATAGAAGCCGGCGGCGAATACTGCGAGCCACATCAGCGGACGGACCAATGCGGAGAGGAGTCGACCACGCTGCTGCACGAATTTGAGGATCTCCCGCGTAGTGACAGCGCGCAACGCGTGCATGACGTGGATAAGCCGCATGGGTGTTCTTTTGAATTCGGCCGCAATGGACGGCCGCCCAGCCTACGTCTTAATAAGACCGGCAAGCAAGCCAGCAGAGCGTAAGACCGAATGACATACGAACAAGGCGAGGCGGCGCTGGTCCTCGACAAAGTCGTCAAGACTTACGGCCCGATCCGTGCGGTCGACGGCGTGAGCTTTAGCGCGGCGCCCGGCGATTTCATTGCACTCCTTGGTCCGAACGGCGCTGGCAAGACCACGCTGTTCCAACTGCTTTCCGGACTATTTGTGCCGGATTCGGGCCGCATCGAAATCATGGGCCAAGATATGCTGCGTAACCCGGTTCCAGCCTTGGCAATGCTTGGCATCGTTTTTCAGCAGCCGACGCTGGACCTCGAACTGACCGTTACCGGGAACCTGTTGTTCCACGCCGGGCTGCACGGCCTACCACGCTCCGTCGCCAAGCCGCGCATCGCCGCCGAGCTCGCGCGCCTCGGACTTACCGACCGCGCGCACGACAAGACAGCGCAGTTAAGCGGCGGCAATCGGCGCCGTGTCGAGCTCGCCCGCGCCTTGTTGCACGATCCTCGGGTCCTCTTGATGGACGAACCCACCGTCGGCCTCGATCCGGCGAGCCGTAGCGATCTGCTCAAGCTCATTTTGAGTATGCGCCTGGAACGTTCGGTGGCGGTACTGTGGGCGACGCATCTCTGCGATGAGGTCGCCGGCGCCGATCGTGTCATCGTGCTGCATCGCGGTAAGGTCTTGGCCGATACGACGCCGGCAAAACTCATTGTCGATACCGGGACAAGCACAATCGAGCAGGCTTTCCTGTCGATGACGGGCGGCAGCAATAACGCGGACTAACCCAACAGCCGCACCAGCGCATGACCCGCAGGCGCGCTAAACTCCGCCGCGCTGAGCGTTCCGTCATTATCCGCATCCGCCGCCTTGAAGCGCCGTTCAACTTCCGCAAGGTATTCGTCCTTGGTCAGCGTCTTGTCCTTGTCGGGATCCGCAGCGGCAAACTCCTTGCGGCTCAACCGGCCCTGCAATTCCTTGATATCGAGCATGCCGTCCTTGTCGGTGTCGAGCTTGTCGAACAGATCACCAGCTGCCTTCTTGGCTTCGGCGAGGTCCACCGTGCCGTCCTTGTCGGTGTCGAACCGCGTCACGGGGGAGGGCTTCTTGGCCAACGCGGCGAATGAGCTTGCCGCTCCGAACAGACCGGCGATCGCCGCCACCAGTGCATTGCGTCTGGAAATCATGACGAATCCTCGCTGATAAATGTTGGTCTGAGGTAACCCTTCAAAAGTGGCTTCGCAAGATTGCCCGACACGTTTTGCCGAGCCCCTAGCGTTGCTCGCAGGATGTCAGGTCCTTCTCCTCGATTGAGAAGATCGCGCCGGCCTCGATTTTGATATTCCGAACGATGCAGGCGCGGCCCGACTTGTCGACTAGCTTCGCGTCGTAAGTTCCCGACGGTACGTCGCTGATACGCAGCCGCTCGTCGGAATCGACGCTGCCGTCTTTGTCGTTCTGGCACTGGTTGGGTCCCCAATCCGACGTGCCCGCCGGCGCCAAATGAAAATCCACGATGGTGTATTTGGTCAGGTTCCAAAATCGCGTCGGGTGATTTTGCGCGGCCGCGACCACGCTCGTTGCAGCGAGCCCGACCAATATGAGAATTATTCGGAAAACATCCCGCATGACGTTCCTCTCCGCGGTCCAGCGACCGGTGGCTTGCGTATATTTCTATAGCGTACCACGCACGCCGACATAAGCAGCAAGTGGCATGCCGGGAACGAAGGTGCGAGGATCGGTCAAGTTTAAATAGGGAATATCGGTCGGATCGAAGAACGTGCCGAACACATAGTAATGCTGGTCAAACAGATTCTTCACCAGTGCAAATAGCTCGACGTGCTTCGACAGCTGATATGACGAGTGCAAGTTCACCGTCCAATAGGCCGGCACTTTCGGGTTCTGATTTGATTCATCACCGACCAGCCATTGGCTACCGACAACGTTGAGATCTGCGCCGAATTTCCATGGATCGGTGATCTGATAATCGAAGCCCGCCTTAAGGCGATAATCGGGGATGCCGGTGAGATGATCACCGGGCACGACATAGATGGTGCCGTTGGCGTCGGCGTAGGGATTGTTCGGTGAAGACAGGGTTAAGGGGCTCTCGAAGGTGGCATCGACATAGGTGTAATTGGCGTAAACGTTCCAGCGTTGCCATTTGTACGACAGGTTGGCCTCGATGCCCTTGCGCAGCGTATTGCCGCCATTTTGAAAATATTCATGGCCTGGGATGGGGCTTGCGACATTGATGATGTCGTCGGTATTGAGCGCGCGAAACGCGCCGACGCTCCAGGCCAAGGAAGAACCCTTCGTATCGTAGTGTCCGCGAAGCCCCGCCTCGAATGTGTGCGACACGACTTGCTTGAGCGAAGGGTCGCCGACCAGCGCATTGTCGATTAAGCAGGGCCGCGTCGGGTCGGAACATTCGAGCTCCAACGGCGTCGGCGCCCGGTTCGCCTCCGAGTAGCCGCCATAGAGAGTCAAGTTCGGCGTAAGCTTATAGGTCGCGCCGGCCGTTGGATTGAAGCGGCTGTAATCATGACTGCCGGTAAGTTCCGGATCGTTGCCGAGCTCGTCCTGCAAGTTGATTTGCGCGACGTTGAACCGGCCGCCGGCGGTGATCGCGAGCTGCGACGTAACGTCGAACGTGTCGGTCGTATAGATGCCGGTATAGAGCGTCTCGGCGCCCAACCCCACCGGCGCCACGTCGCCCGAGGGCTGGTCGATGAAAAGGCCGACGCCTTCCACCAATGGAAATTGATTGGCGTTGACCGTGCCTAGCTCGCTCGTGGTGGAAAATTGTACGAGCCCGCGGTCGACGCTCGTCCCGATCGTAAAATTGTTGTTGTGCCCGAATAGCGGCTCCGAGGACGCCATCTGCACCGAGCCGCCAAAGCTGTTGGTCGTCGTCCAGGTGCGATCGATTTCACCCAGGATGGCTGGCGCGGCGAGCACGCCGGAGTTCGGGACTGTTTGGCCGGTTGTGGTGATGAGATTGCTTAGATTGCCGTTGAGGTCCGGGAAACAGAGCACGGTCGGGTCGGGACACCCGGTATTCTGCGCATCGGTTCCGTTGCCGTCGACGTGACTCTGGTGATAATTGCGGAAATACGCGTTCGCCTGGAACGCGAGCGTATCCGTCGGCTTCCAGCTCCCGCTCGCCGTAAGGAAAGCCAGCTGATTGTCGGCGGTTTGCGGGGTCGTGTAAACGCTCGACCAGTTTTGTGCAAGCATCTCTACCGGCGTTGCAGCCACCGCGCCGAAATGATTATCGGCGCCGGTGAACGTGACATGGAATTCGGTCTGATCGCCACGCGCGCCGAGATCGGCGTAGATGCGACGAAGCTGCGAAGGCGAGTCGTCGCGCCAGCCGGCATCATCGATGGCGTCGGCCGTAATATAACCGGACAGGTTGCCGACCTCGCCGCCGGCCTGCACCGAAGTCCCAATCCGGCCGTAAGAGCCGCCGGTCACTTCGGCTTCAGCGCCGTGGTACGTGAATCCATTCTTCATTTCCAATGACAGCGCCCCGCCAATCGCATTGAGTCCATAAACCGGATTGCTGGGAACCAGGGTCATTCCATTGATCGCGTTCTCGGGGATAAAATCCCAGTTGACGATGTCGCCGAAAACTTCGTTGATGCGCACGCCATTCTGATAGACCGCGATGCCTTGCGGCGTTCCGATAACCGGCGAGGCAATGAAGCCGCGATAATTGAGGTCGCGCTGGAACTCGTTTCCGGTCTGGTCGCTGAGCGCGATGCCGGGCAACCCCCGTGCCATAGCGTCCAGCAGGTCCGGCGCCGTTGCGTGGTCGAAATCCGAGGCGGAAAGCGTCTGGACGTTGGATGGGACCTTGTCGCTGGCGATGGCGCCCGGCTCGGCATTGGTCGTGATCTGCGGCGCGGGCACAGGCGTCGCTGACGAAGCAGTGGCGGCTACAGGCTTGACCGGCCGGCGCACGGGCGGCAACGGGGTCGTGCCGATGACGTGGATTTCGGGCAGGTGCAATGCTTTGGAATTTTGGCTCGGGTTCGCGGCTTCTTGCGCAGAGGCGACGTCCGGCGTCATTACGCTGGCGATAGCGGCTGCCCAAAGCAGTCCGCATAACGACGCCGAGACTAAGCGTGCGCCCGCAAAGACGATGATCTTACGCACGAACAATCCACCCCCGCCCGAATGATCAAATTCTGGGGCGATCCCCGCGCGCTGTCACGGAAGATTGTTCCAAATCAGACCGGGAACTTTTGGCAATCGTCGGCACCCTCTATTCCCGATAACGGCGCGCCTGCGGACGATCAGGCGGTCGCCGAGACTAATTGCACAGCCGTGCGGATCAATTCCGGCAGGCTTCCGGCATCGAGCTTCTGCTTAAGCTGTGCACTCAAATTCACGACCGTCTTGTAACTGACGTTAAGCTCCCTGGCGATGCGGCTATAGGATTTTCCTTCTGCTAGCAGCGACAGGGTTTGCAACTCCCGAGGTGTTAATTCGGCAAGCGGACTGTGCCGCACCGGCGTATTCGCCAGCGCGACCTGCATGGCAAGTTCGTCGCTCAAATAAGGCGTGCCGGCCCTGACCTTCCCGAAGGCTTCCAGGAAATTCTCCGCCGATGTGTCCTTGACCACGTAGCCGGTGGCGCCGGCTTGAAGTGCGCGGGCGACGATCACGGGGTCGCTATGCATGCTGAAGACGAGAATGCGCACGCGCGGATTGTCGGCATTGATACGCCGGATCAGCTCCAGGCCGCCGAGCCCCTTATCCTGCATGCCGAGATCGACGATAACGATATCGGGATGATGGCTGCGGTAGAGCCGGTAGCCCGAGGCGGCGTCGCGCGCCTCGATGACGTCGCTGACGCCGGCGTCTTGCAGCATGCGCCGGCAACCCTGCAGCACGATCGGATGGTCATCGATGATAAGGACGCTGGTCATGCTTCCGCGTCCTTCGTCCAATCGGGGTTCGCCGCGCCGATTTGCGGCTCAGCTAACGGAATGGTGATGCGCACGCAGGTACCGTGGCCGGATTCCCCGTCGACATGGTAATCGCCGCCCAAGCCTTCGACGCGTTCCTGCATGCCGCGAATGCCGAATCCCGCCGGAGTGAGGGCGGACATTCCGCAGCCGTCGTCGCGCACCGTCAGTTCGAGCTGCGCCGCGGCGGCATCATGGCAAAGCGCGACCGTCACGTGTTTTGCCCGCGCATGGCGGATTGCATTGGTCAGGCTCTCTTGAATGCAGCGGTAGACCGTAAGATCGACGGAATCGCCATAGCTGCGTGCGAGCATTCCAGCCGTGAAGGAGAATGCCATCTGCGGATGTTGCCGGGAGCGCTCTTGCACGAGCTGGCCGAGAATTTCCTTAAGCGGCACATGGCCCAGCGCCATCGGCCGGAGGCGATCGAGCATGCTGCGGTTGATGGACTGTAAATGCTCGATGATCGCGAGAATCTCGCGCGAGCATTCCGACAGGTTCCGCCTTGCTTTATCCGGAAGCTCCCCGGCCGCGCCGGCAATCGACGACGCATAAGCCTTCAGCCCGAACAGGCAGGGCCCGACCTCATCGTGCAGCTCGAGCGCGGTACGCCGCCGCTCATCGTCCTGCGCCGTGATCAGCCGGCGATTGAGCTGCCGGTTCTCCAAACGCGCCGTCTCGAGCGCACGAGCAAGCGCGTTGAATTGATCGGCGATTCCGGCCAACTCCCGCGCATGCGGCTGCGCCAGCCGCACGCTGTAGCTTTGCCGCTCAAGGTCGGACAAACCGGCCGCGAGCACGATAAGCGGATCGAGCACGCGGCCGAACAAGACGTAGAGAATGCCGATCATCGCGATGTTGAGTACCGCGGCCACGCTCCCCATTGCGACCAGATTTTCCCAAACTTCGGCGATTTCGTCGCCCGGCTCGCCAATGATTTCGACTTGTCCGACGCTTCGGCCATCTACAATCACCGGCACGTCCTGCAACTCGACCGTCGGCGCGACCAGCGCCGTGAACCAAGCCGGGGCAGGCGGGTGCCCTTCTGCACGGGGTCTCGGCGGCGGCGCCGGGACGGCTACGCCCGCCGCATCCTTCACCGCGATCCGCACATGGCGCATTGAACGCAGTTGCACAGGCAGCGTAGCCAGGAATTGCTCGGCGGAGAGCTTTTGATGGACAAAATTGGCGGCATCGCCGACGAGAAGCTCGGCAAGTCCCATCGATGCTGTCATCTCGATGCGGGTCTGGGTGCGCGCCCGCAAGATCGCTACGCTACCGGCGACGAGCACCGCCACAAGATCGATCAGGATGAAGACGAGCAGGAGCTGAACGCGGACCGGGCGCCCGTACCATAGCGCGCGCAGAATGCGGCCCCGCGGAAGCGCCAGGGGCAGCGGTGCGGCCGCGGATGCGGATTGCGCACTAATGTTATCCTCCTTGAGCCGAACGTGGGACGCGCGCCAAAGCCGTGGAAGCGCTTTGCTGGGAGTTCCGCGGCTGCTCGCTGTGGATTGCCCTTGTTGGGAACCACCCAAGTGCCGGGCCCCGGCCATCTTTCCAGGCATCCCGAACTTATTCAATCGGCAAAGGCTGAGGTGGAAAGCCGCCCAACGTTCCGTTTACCCGCCTGGTGGGCCAGTCAGAGCGCATTTGGCTGCTTGTTAGTTTAGACGAACCGCGCTTGTCGGGGCAAAAAGGCGCTAAATCAGTCCTTGCAGGTGACCATTCCTTCGGCATATTATGGATTTCGACGGCCATTCTCAAATACAGCCGCAAACGCAAACGGAGGACTTCCCATGGCCTGGACGACACCCGTTCTCGTCGAAATCTGCATCGGTCTCGAGATCAACGGCTACCTGCCGCCCGAGTTCTGATTCCTCGACCAAAAGACTGATCTGGGCCTGCGGACGGTTCTATGAACTGTCCGTGGGCTGTTTATTTGCTTTTTTGGGCGTAAAATTGCCGAATTGAGTCCATCAACCAACTCCATGCTTCTTCCTCGACAGGGGAAGCCGTCTTGCCGACTGCAGTTTCAAGATAGGCGATGTCGCGCTCGATTTTGTCGCGGGGCAACATTCGCAGCCGGCTCACCAGAATTGCCGCTTCGATGACCGCCGCTTGGGCGCGGTTGAATCCTTTAAACGGTGCGTGCGCAACTGTGCGTAACACGCGGCAATGAAACCGCGGCCGCTGTTCGTCCTCGCTGGCGTGGGTGACCGCGAGCTCGGCGTGCGCGAGCGTGTTCGCAAGACGCGGGACGGGAATCTCATCACATGAGGCAGTTGGCCACGTGTTGCGCCCCGTCAGGCAACCGGCAAAGATGCGAACGTCATCGGTGAAATTAGCGGCGGCGAACGGAACGTTGCGCAAATTGGTGAGTGTGGTCGAAGGATGAAACGGCGCAATAATCCAGCCGTCGCCTTCCGCGATGATGCCAATTGGCGCAAAATGAGCTCTTCCCGCCGCATCGACCGTCGAAACAACGGTTTCCCGTATCATCGGCATCGGGTCATCTCTTTGCCGCCCGCAACGTATGACCGGCCTTGGCCAAGCGCGTAAAATCTTCAGTTGGGCGGTCGGTCGCGCATCCCCAGTCGAGCGGAGCATCCTGGGCATAGCGCTTGCCGAGAAGCCACGCGATCTCCGCCTTCATCAATTCGGTACCGAGATAAAAGGCGTGCGGGCCGTCATTTTCGAACTCCGAGCTTCGTGAACAACGACATGGCATCCCGCGCCACGTGATGACCGTCGCGATTATAGAGGTGAATGCCATCCTCGGCGGTTTCGATACGAAAGTTGGCATCCTTCACCTCAGCAGCGAGTTCGGCAATCTCATGCGGCGTGTTGGGAAAGGGCTTACGGTCATGGAGCGCCAGCAGGGCATTGTCGTAATCCTTCGGCAGACTTGCGTCCTGGCGTGCCGCAAACATTATGCGCCGGGCTGCATCATGTTCCTGGATTGTGCGCCGCGTATGCGGACTGACCTGAACGACAAGTAAGTTGCGAATGAAAAGCTCGGAACATATGCCGAGTAGCGTCGCCGTCACACCGTCGGAGTCGGCATCGGTCAGCTCCGTCAGATTTCCAGTGCCCATCAGGATCTCGGCCTCCGGTAGCCTTCGGCGCAGCTCGGCATAGCGTGCGAGCGAGTCCATGAATCCAAAATGAATCGGATCGAGAACCGGATCGAGGATCGCCGCAATTCCACGTTGGTCGGCCGCTTCCGCCGCCCGCAGTAATGACGCTAGGTCGCCATGGGTTGCCGGAATGAGGACGGGCACGGCGCCGGTCTCGCTTGCCACGGCAAGCGTGCTTTCCGTCAGGCTCAGCAGGAATTGCGCGCCGGCCCTGACGCCTCGACGTAATTCCTCAGTATTGGCCGAATCGACGCTGACGGCGTGGCCGGCGGCCTGCAACGCATTCACCGCGTCTTCGAGATGCGGAAACGGGGTGTCCGGAAGACAGCCGAGATCGATCACGTCGGCCCCGGCTGCCCGCATCGCGGCGGCGCGCGCGACGATAGCTTCAATGCTAAGCGCGGAGGCATCGACAATCTCCGCAAAGATTCGCATGTCGTGCCGCGACAGATCGAGGCCGCGGCCGCGCTTTCCGAAATAGGCCGGCAAATCCTTCAGTTCGTTGGGTCCGCGCACGAATGGCACGCCGAATTCCGCGCTAAGATGTTCAAGATCGGCCCGGCAGCGACCGGGCACCATGACCCTGTCGGCATCAATCGGGCGCGGCAGACGGCGCGCGATGATCGGTTCGGTCATCAGCGCCGCAACCTTTACTCCGACGTTCGAACACTGACCACGCGAAACCAAGATCGCTCGTCTCGCCAAGCACCTTTTCTAGCCGCGTGCGGGCGAGATGTCCGGTCAGAAAGAGGATGCGCTCAGCCATGCAGTTCGCGCTTGCGCCGCGCCAAAGCCGTCTCAAGTTCTTCGAGCGATGCAACCACGACAGTGCTTTCGAACGACTTCAGCCGCTCGGTGTTCTTCAGATCGATATCGCGCGGATAGACCTTGACCATGCCCTTGGGCGCCTCGGTGTCGAGTTCAGGCGCGGTATCGCAAGCGAATACGATCGCGGGGACCCGGCACTTTCCTGCTTGGGCGAAGACATTCGTAACAAGGGTGTCGGAAATTCCGACCACGCATTTTGCCACGGTGTTGGACGTTGCCGGCGCCAGGATCAGGGTATGATAGGTGCCGTAGTAGAATAGGCCGACCGGCGCGGCGCTGGCCGTCGTATCGCGAAACACCCGGGCCGTCTTCGGCAGCCTGAACTCCTGCCGATACATCCGCACGACTTCGCTTGCGGCCTTGCTGACAAACAAATCAACCTCGTCAAGGTCGGCGACCATGCGCAGGCACTCCTTGAAAAAATGCCCCGATCCCGTCAGGGCCCAGCCCCAGCGCGGCGCCTTGACCTTGGTCATGTCTCGCATCCTAGTCCATTGGCATCACGACAACACTATTCGATCGGAAGGCCGACGGTCGTGCCGCCGCGGATGGCGGCGATCGCGGCGTCATGGTCGGCCGGGCCGAGAATTGAAGAGGGGACGGAACTCATCCGGAAATATCGCGGAAATGCCTTGTCGACGATGCCGGCTGCGGCAAGGTCCTCGCAATGCTTGCCGCGAGGCAGCGATTCAACATGCTTGACAAGGAACAGCCGAATGGCGCCGATCCTGCTGCTCAACCAGGCGGCCAGGCTGTCCGAGGTCGCATCCCACGACGGCGCAATGTCGGCCGCATCAAACACCATCCGCGCCGGCATCCACACCGGAACTCGCTCCGCGGTGAGACAACGCTGGATCGCGTCTGTCGAATTGGCAAGCGACAGCAAACTGTCTTGGCTGGCGAGCGCGCGGCCGTATTGCTCCATCGCCAGCACCGCCATCTGATGCGCGGCCTGATCATCGAATCCCATTCGCGATTGTGCCGATCGCACTGCGTCGGCAAAAGGTCCGCCACCAGGCACAATGACAACGCGACCAGCGCATGCCGCGCATGCCGAGATCCATTTTTTTAAATTTTGCGAGAAGGCGAAACTGCCGCCGAGCTTGACGACAATGGGACCCTCGGCTTCGCCCATTTAGGTCGCGACTTTCGGATCGGAAGCTGCGGCCGCTGCAGGATAAAGGTGATGGACCCTGGCAACCTCCTTGGGTCGATGGCGCACAATCTCCACGCCGGCCGCGCCCGGCCCGACTTCGAGCTTCTCGACGCGAACCGTCACGCTCGTCACCCGGGGGTGAGTCAGAATAAGTGCCGCAATCCGTTCGGCGAGCGTTTCGACCAGGGAAATATGTTCTTGCGCGACGATCATTCGGATCGAATCGGTGATCAGGTCGTAGGAGACCACGTCGCGCATGTCTTCCGCGACGCGATCGGCGCGAAGCACTTTGGCTTCGACGCTGAATTGAACATCTTGGGGCTTGTCGCGCTCATGCGCGTAGGCTCCGATGCGGACAGGCAGCACGAAATCGTGCACAAATATGCGGTCGGTCTCGGCGTCGTCCTTGTGAGGATCAAGCGAATAACCGCGCGCTGCGAGCAGTCGGTAATCGACTTTGGGCACCGGCGGGACGCCGGCATCAATCCCGCGCGACTCCTTCGGGATCAGAGCGCGCACGATATCGATTGCATCGGCGCTGAGGCGCGAAGTTCTGTCTCCGTTTGCGCAAAGCGCCCGCCGGAAGCCCAACACGTCGGGCGCCGCCAACAAAAGCCGCGGGATGTCCGGCGCTTCCAGCGAACCTGCAAGACCGACCATCAACCCATGGCCGCGCGCCATATCGGTGAAACGTCCAATCGCGGCGATGTCCATATGATCGAACAACCGCCGGTGGTCCTTCCGGAAGGTGTCCGTCATCACTCCGGCAAAACCATTTTGCGCCATAAGTGCAATGAGAGCTTCGTCGGGGCCATGGTCGGCAAACATGACTCCGATGAGGTTCACTCGGCCGGCCACGGACGCTAGCGCGCCTATGCAGTCGCGGCGCTTTGGATCGGGATACAGCCCGATCTTGATATATGTCGCGCCGGCATCGGCGATTGCCGTCGCCGCACGCCGAATGGCTTCGGGTTCCATATCAAGACTGCCGGTCACCGCGCTGACCGGCCGGCGTCGGGCAACAGCATCGACTGTCGCGCGGACCAAAGCCGGCTCCACCGCGCCGAATCCAGTACGGACGTCCTTCAAATCGACAATATCGGCGCCGTGGCGGACGGCGATCTCCGCCTCGTCTGCACCGGTGATGCTGGCAAGCATGAAGGTCATTGGAATACGTTCTGGCCGGGTGCTAAAAGGTAGTTACGCACCAGATAATCGAGCGCACGCGACCAAGATTTGTCGGTATTGCCGCGCATATCAGCGCTCTTGACGAAAACCACGCGACCGCTTTTGGCGTCGCGTACCACGATGTTCATGTTGAGGATCAGATTTGAAACTTTTTGGACCCATCCAATGATCGAATAATCCGCCCCAACTTCGCGCGCGAACTGCGCGTCGCAGCCGCCGCAGGTCCGTAGATCGGCGCCGCGCGCCTTTGCCGCAACTGGGGCAATATCGACCACCTCGACTTGCCCCGATTTGGCCAAATCGTCGCGCAATTGATCCCCCAAGCGGGCAACCCGCGCCTGCTGGTCGGTGCGCGCACCGTATGTTGCGCCTTCGAGGCTTGTATCGACGAGCTCGAAGTCGAAGATCGCAGCTTTCGGCTCGGCAGCGTGGGCGCTGGCCACGACCGCGGCAAGCAGCAGAGCGGTTGCGATTTTCCAATGGCTGCGCATGATGTTGTCGTCCTGTTGTGCCGCGCCGAGCTTTCAGCCGGTCCGCAGATAGTAAGTGAAAAGGACGATAATTCCAAGTATCATAAAGAGTTAGCAGGGGTGGCGATGACGGGAGTGAAGCCGTGATTCGTGCGTTGTGTGTCGCCACCTTCTTGTTCGCGGCAATACCGGCGGTGCCGGCGGCAAGTGGATTCAGTATCAAGATTGGGTATCTAGGCAGCGCCGACAAGACGGAGACAATCTCGCTCGTCGAAATGCCGGCCGCCAATGACGGCTTCGCCGGGGCGGAACTTGCCATCGACGACAACAACACGACCGGCAAGTTCCTGAACCAGTCGTTCTCGCTCCAAGAGATTTTACTGAAAGACGAGGACGATCCCGCTGCCGCGGTGCAGAAGCTCGCCGACAGCGGTATCTCGCTGGTCGTCACCGACTTGCCGGCGGCCATGCTGCTGAAGGCTGCCGATGCCGGACGCCAGCGCGGGCTTGTTTTCTTAAATGCGGGCGCAATCGACGACAGGCTACGCCAGGGAGACTGCCGGGCCAATGTGATCCACACGGCGCCGACGCGCGCCATGCTCGCCGATGCACTCGCACAATATCTCGTTTGGAAACATTGGACGCGCTGGCTACTCGTTGTCGGCTCTCACGAACCGGATAAGCTTTTTGCTGATGCGCTACGGCGGTCGGCGGGACGTTTCGGCGCCCAGATTATCCAGGAGCGAGAGTTCAAGGATACCGGCGGCGCGCGGCGCACCGACAGCGGCTTGGTGCAGATCCAAAGTCAGATACCGCTCTTCACGCAATCGGCGCCGGATTACGATGTCCTGGTGGCGGCCGACGAGAGCCAGGTATTCGCGGATTATATGCCGTACCGGACCAGTCAACCGCGGCCGGTCGCCGGCTCGGCCGGGCTCGAACCGACAACTTGGGACCCGTCGTTCGACCAGTGGGGCGCGATCCAACTGCAAAGCCGATTCGAGAAGAAGTTTTCGCGGTGGATGACGGCGCTCGATTTGCAAGCGTGGACCGCAGTACGGATGGTCGGTGAGGCCGTTTCGCACGTAAATTCGGACGATCCCAAAACCATCGTCAATTACATAGAAGGACCGGATTTTGCGCTGGCGGCGTTCAAGGGGCGCAAGCTTACCGTGCGCGATTGGGACCTTCAGCTACGCCAGCCCATCCTTCTTGCGGACGGTCGCACCGTGGTATCGGTATCGCCGCAGCAGGGCTTCTTGCATCAATATTCTGAACTCGACACGTTAGGCATCGATCGTCCGGAGACCAAGTGCAAGCTCAAATAGTCACCCAGGAGATCAGACGAATGTGGCTCCGGTTCATTCTTGGCATCGGGCTTACGTTGCTGCTTGCGGGCGAAGCCAGTGCCTATAGCGCGTATGTCTCCAACGAGAGGAGCAACACCGTCTCCCTCATCGATACCAACGCTTGGAAAGTAGTGAAGACGATCAAGGTCGGCCAACGGCCCCGCGGCATCGCTTACACCAAGGATCAGAAATACGTTCTCGTCGCCTGCGGCGATGACGACACGATCCAGATGATCGATACGAGCAGCAACGAGGTTGTCGATACGCTGCCCTCCGGCCCGGATCCGGAGTTTTTCACGGCGAGCCCCGACGGTAAGCTTCTTTACGTCGCCAATGAAAACGATAACACCGTAACGGTCATCGACATAGCGCGGCGGTCGCAAGTCGGCTCGGTGCAGGTCGGTGTGGAGCCGGAGGGCATGGTCATGAGCCCCGACGGCAAGATTCTCATCAACACGTCCGAGACCACGGATATGGCGCACTTCATTGACCCGGCGAAGCGAGAGGTCGTGGCCAGCGTTCTCGTCGACCAACGGCCGCGTTTCGCGGCGTTCACGCCAGACGGGTCGGAACTTTGGGTGTCGTCGGAGGTCGGCGGGACGGTGAGCATTGTCGATCCGGTCAAGCACGTGGTTGAACAAAAGATCGAGTTTGCAATCGCCGGCATGCGCTCCGACCCAATCCAGCCGGTTGGCATCAACATTACGAGCGACGGAAAATTGGCGTTTGTAGCGCTTGGGCCGGCAAATCACGTAGCTGTGGTGGACGTGAAGACGCATAAGGTCATAAAATATCTCCTAGTCGGCGAGCGGGTGTGGCACATGGCATTTACGCCCGACGGAAAATATCTTCTGACGACCAACGGAGTATCGAACGACGTATCGGTGATCGATGTCGCCGCGCTCAAAGTCGTCAATACGGCTCAGGTTGGCGAGCTACCGTGGGGCGTTACGATTTCGGATCATTGATGCGGGGCTGGTATTTGTGCGGGAAACGGCGCCGGGGAGAAGACGGATGAAACGCATTGGATTTCTGCTCGCCCTTTTCGTGTTCGAAACGGCCTTGCTGTCGCCCGGACGCGCCGATCCACGTTATCCGGACTGGCCGTGCGTACAGCCCAAGGTCGCGGAATTGTCGACCGCATCAATGTGGGATGGACCGTCAATCGCCGACGTTGGCAGCAGCTGGCAGGACGATCTGAAGGTTAAGGATCTCGTTGATCGCATCGCGCCGCGCCGCACGTCGCTGGACGAGGCGCAAAAGGCGATTGCCGAATTCCTCGCTGAAAAGCCCGCCGAAAAGCAGGAGAGGGCGAAGGAACTCTTTGCCGGGCTGTTCTATACCTTGAACGGAGAACGCGGCGAGGTGATGGACGGCCTTGAACGGGTGTCGCGCAAGGAAGTGGACCTTGGCGATAAAATCAAATCCGACGTTACCGAGCTGCGCACGCAGGAGGATGCGCCCGACGCCGACCAGGCCAAGATCAAAACGCTTGCCGACGAGGTCGAATGGAGTACGCGGATCTTTGAGGACCGGCGCAAGACAATCCGCTATGTCTGCGAGGTACCCACAACGATCGAGCAGCGCATATTTGCGCTGGCGCGTGCCATTGAGCAAAACCTCAAATGAACTTGCCTACTCGGCCGCAGGGCTGGCTTGTTGCAGCGGAAGGCCGGAAGCTTGCCAGCCGTCGGTGCCCTCCGGATACCAAGCGACGTTTCTATAGCCCATTGTCAGAGCGCGCTTGGCAGCATTCCAGGACATCCAGCAGTCGGCAAGACAATAAACCACTACCCATTTCGCCTGATCGCCTTTGGTGATGTGCTCTAGGCCCTTGCGCAGATATTCTTCCGTCGTCGCTGCCAGAGCGCCATATCCGGTGTCCGGCAGCCAAATGCTACCCGGAATATCCATCCGCGGCTTGTCGCGCCAGATCGTTCCCGGCGGCAAATTGGCCGGGCGCGGGGCATGTGGCAGAACGTCGACAAAGGCCGCACCGGCATTCCAAAGCTCGTCGGCCTCGGCCGTTGTGACGACGCGGGCGCCGGTGAGTGTAGCCGGGGTCGGTCCGCGATAGTCCTCCGTGCGATAGCCCGATGGCTCCGGCGGACTGGCCTGGCTCCAGGCTGCGGCACCAGCGGACCCAATGAGCATCAGCGCCATTGCGATGGCGCGGCGGGTCATGGATTTTGCGTCGACGATGCGCTGGTGATGGGCTGGCCGTGCTCGTCAAGGATGGGTACGCCGAACTCGAGCAGGAGCTTGTTGATCGCAGGTTGGTTGGCGGCAATCAGCTGGTTCAGCTGTCGCTTCCAGTTCTGGTCGGACGGGCGAACGCCCATGGTGATGCGATAGTCGAGACCCGGCCCGCCACTTTCCTTCCGCAGCAAGGAGATATGCATCGGCGGATTGGCGCGCGAGGCGTAATATCCAGCCATCGGACCCCAGAGCACGCCGGCGTCTATGGTTCCCGACGCGATGTCATTGATCATCGCTACGGCGGACGAGTCGTAGCGCGTGTCGACCGTCAACGGATACGGCTTTGCCTTGGCCATCAGTCCATCGATGACGAGATATGTCGCGGGCGGTGTACCGGCGACGATGCCGATCCGTCTGTCCTTGAGACGCGAGTCAGCAAGGGTATCTACGCTTGCAAGCGGGCTGTCGGCTTTGGTCACGACAGCGTAGGTGCTCCGGTAATACGGGTTGGTGCTTTGCACCAGCTCGTCGCCCTGCGGGAAGCCCATAATGACATCGCAGCGATACGAGCCAAGCGTCACGCGCACAAAACCGGTCGCTTGTGGAAAGAAGGTATAGGCGAGCTTCTTGTCGAGCTTCGTTGCGAACATTTCGGCGAGCTTGTTTTCAAAGCCTTCGCCCTTCGTATTGGAGTAGGGTAGATTGTTTGGATCGGCGCAGACCCGCAGAACCTTCGGGTCAACCAGTTCTAGCCCGCCCTGTAACACTCCGGCGCCTTGGCCGAGTGACGTTTGCGACGTGAGCACGCTACCCAGCGCGCAATACATGGCCGCATAAGCCAGTACGCGGTATCCAGCCAGTTTCGCCATGGCTGCGCCCTTCGACTTATTAGGCCCTCTCACGGGCCGAAGCAGGAATCCGTCCATTTCTTGGCGGCTTCAGGTTTTTCTTCGTGCTTCTGAGGCCGTCCGCGGCCAATGGCATTGTTGGCGCGCGCGCGCAAATAAACATAAATATCGTCGATCACACACATCACATTCTTGTTAGTGCCGAATGCGGGCATGACGAGGTCCTGGGCGGTATTTACGGCCTTCTTGCCACCAGCAACGACGCCGAGGAAATCCGAGTAACTTAGGGTCTTGAGCGAATCCATCAACGCCGGGGCATAGGAAGAACCTGCACCATCCGGCCCGTGGCAGACGTGGCATTCAGAATGGTACCGGACGAATCCGGAATACGTGTACCAGTCGACCGTGCCGTCAGCTTAAATCATGTAGGTCGGGTTGCCTTGCTTGTCGAAATACTTGCCGTCTTCCTGCTTGACGGCCGTCGGATCGCCCGATCCATCTGCGCCGGCAACGCCACTCCAAAACACTGCTGCTGCCAGCACCAAGGCTGCCGCGCCGAAACGCGAGTTCACGGGCATTTTCCTTACTGTGTAAGCTGATCGAAAAGACCACTCCGGCGCGCCGCTTATGACGACGCGCCGGAGGGACTTCATCTCAGTCGCTTGCGTGCTCTCAAGGCACCGCGAAGACGGTCAGCTGTCCGCCGAGCGCCGTATAGTTGCTCAGCGCTGCGTAGCCGCCCACGGCACCCAAGCCGGCATGCGGGTCGGTAAGGCCAGCCGCGAGGCCGATCCCGGCCCAGCCGCCGACGCCAGACAGCACCGCGATGTACTGCTTGCCGCCGTGCTCGTAGGTCATGACGTTGCCGATGATGCCTGACGGGGTTTTGAACTTGTAGAGTTCCTTGCCAGTCTTGGCGTCAACCGCCTTCAGATAACCTTCGAGCGTTCCGTAGAACACCACGCCGCCAGCAGTCGCGAGCGCGCCGGACCACACCGAGAACAGCTCGGGGTCAGACCAGACGATCTTTCCCGTCTTGCCGTCCCAGGCAATGAAGTTGCCCATGTTCGAAGTCGCCCGCGGGTGGATACATGGACAGCGTCGCCCCGACATAGGGCTGCCCCGCCGTGTAGCTCACTCTGGTCGGCTCGTAGTCCATGCAGACGTGGTTGGTCGGCACGTAGAACAGCTGCGTCTCCGGCGAATAGGCCGCCGGCTGCTCGTCCTTCGATCCCAACGCGGCCGGACAAATGCCGGTCGTGTTGTGATCCTCGCCGCCCGCTTGGGTCGAATATTTCGACACGACTGCAGGGCGGCCGTAGTCCGCGGAGTTCTTGTTCATGTCGACGCCGGTGGTCCAGTTCACCTTCGGATCGAACTTCTGCGCGACGAGGAGCTCGCCGTTTTCGCGATCGAGGGTGTAACCGAGACCGTTGCGATCGAAATGGGTCAGGAGCTTGCGTTCCCGGCCGTTGATGCGCTGGTCAGTGAGGATCATCTCGTTGACGCCGTCATAGTCCCACTCGTCGTGGGGCGTCATCTGATAAACCCACTTGGCCATGCCGGTGTCCAGGTCGCGTGCCCAGACGGTCATCGACCACTTGTTGTCGCCCGGACGCTGCGTCGGATTCCACGTCGAAGGATTGCCCGAGCCGTAATAGACCAAATTCAGCGCCGGGTCGTAGGCCATCCAGCCCCAGGTGCACCCGCCGCCGATTTTCCACTGATCGCCTTGCCAAGTCTTAAGGCTCGAGTCCTGACCCACTGGCTTGCCGAGCGCGGTGGTCTTCTCGGGATCGACCATGATTTGATTATCCGGTCCTTCCGAGAAGGCACGCCATACCAGCTTGCCCGAGTTGATGTCGTAAGCGGTGACGTGACACTGCACGCCGAACTCGCCGCCCAAATCGCCGATCAGAACCTTGTCTTTGTACACGAACGGCGCCGACGTGCCGGTTTCGCCCTTCGCTGGATCGCCGTCTTTGGCCGACCAAGCGACATTCCCCGTTTTGGCGTCGAGCGCCACTAACGTGGTGTCGGATTGATGCAGGAAGATCTTGCCGGCACCGAACGACAGGCCGCGATTGACGGTGTCGCAGCACATCACTGGAATGACGTTGGGATCCTGCTTGGGCTCGTATTTCCAGAGAATCTTGCCGTCATTATTCAGATCGAGCGCGTACACGATATTTGGAAACGGCGTGTGCACGTACATCACATTGCCGATGACCAGCGGTGCCCCTTCGTGGCCGCGCAGCACACCGGTGGAAAATGTCCAAGCCACCTGCAGCTTGCCAACATTGCCGGTATTGATCTGCTTGAGCGTCGAATAGGCCGTAGCGGCGTCGTTCAGCCGCGGCATCGCCCAATTGGCTGGGTTCGCCGCCGCTTTTTCCAAGTCACTATCGGCATAGACAGTGCCGGCGGTAAGAGCCGCGGCCAAGCCTATGCAGGTACCGAGCGTCAGTGAAAAACGGCGCATCGTGTGTCCTCCCTGCGACGTTGTCTTCGGGTGCCACCGACGCGGACAAGCCCAGAGCAAGCTCGGCCTCGCGGCGCAAACCCTTTCCTGGGAAAATGCTTCCGGCAGCGTGTCACGGCCTTGGCATGTCGCGAGGAAATTATTTTCCTCTCGTGACCTGCGTCAGCCTGCGAAGATACGCCAGCCCTCCCTACACAGCTGGCGTCCTTGAAGCCGGAAACCTGACGAAATACTATGCCGGTGTCTTTTCGCACGCAATAGCAATTCGCACTGGGAGCTGCGTCCCAACATTCGGCCTATTAAGTCGGCGCGAGTGTTGGGCAGGGCAGCTGCATGCAAAAGAAGCATATCTTCATGCATCGATTATCGCGCACTTCTGGCGTGGCGGCCGTCGTTATCGCGCTCGCGACATTCGCAATCGCGCTAGGCAGGACAGCAACGCTGACCTATTCGCAGGAGCTGCCGACGCCGCTAAATGTCACGGCGGTGGCGCCCGGCGTCTACGTGCATATCGGCGTCATCGCACTGATGAATGCGAAGAACGAGGGCGGAATCGCCAATGTCGGCTTTGTGATTGGCGACAATGGCGTTGCCGTCATCGATAGTGGAGGCAGCGTACGCGAGGGCCGCCGTCTCCTTGCCGCCGTCCGTCAAGTTACTGATAAGCCGATCCTGTATGTCATAAACACGCACGGTCATCCCGATCACGTCTTCGGCAATGCGGCCTTCCAACCGCCGACGATCTTCGTCGGTCATCGCAATCTGCCGCGAGCATTGACGGAGCGCGGGCCGTACTATCTCAAATCATTTCGACCAAGCATGGGCTCGCTTCTCGACGACGTGAAAATCGTGCCGCCGACATTGACGGTCGACGATGAGACCAAGCTCGATCTCGGAAGCCGGACGCTCGTCCTGAAGGCATGGCGCGCGTCGCACAGCGACAGCGACCTCACTGTGCTTGACCAAACCAGCAGCACGCTGTTCGCCGGCGATTTGGTGTTCGTGCGCCACATCCCGGTCCTCGATGGCAGTCTCCGCGGCTGGCTGAAAACCATCGACGATCTTGCAAAGATTTCTGCGAAGAGGGTCATTCCGGGTCACGGCCCTGCGCCGTCTCCTTGGCCCGGCGCGCTTGCCGATGAACGAACCTACCTGCAGCGCCTGGAAAGCGATTGTCGTGACCTGATTAAACGCGGTGTGCCGCTCGCTACCGCCGCCCAGATCGCCGGAACATCGGAAAAGTCGCACTGGGAGTTGTTCGAGGATTATAATGCGCGTAATGCCACGGCTTGCTATTCCGAACTGGAGTGGGAATAACCAAATTTAGGCATCACGCGGTCAAATGGAGCGCGAACGATGAATAGGATGAGGCTTCGAGCGTTCATGGCGGTTGGCGTTGCCGCTGCGGTGGCGTTCGGTGCGGCGCGATCGGCGGCGGCCGCCGAGGCCGACGATCCATGGCCCGATCTCGCGCGCAACGCCTTCAATGGCCGTTCGCTCGCCGATGGTACCGGACTGATCGCCATCGAGATGCCGGTGCGCGCCGAGGATGCGGCAGTTGTTCCAGTTACCATGCGCACGACCTTGCCGCCAAGCGACGGGCGCACGCTCAAATCCTTCACCCTGGTCATCGATGATAATCCTTCACCGGTAGCGGCCACGTTCAAAGTCGGCGCTGGCGTGACGGCGATTTCCACCCGCGTGCGCGTGAATTCAAACACCAACGTTCATGCGGTAGCCGAGCTCAGCGACGGCGCGCTTTATGTGGTCAAGACCTACGTCAAGGCCTCGGGCGGCTGCTCGGCGCCGACGGCCAACAACGCCGAAGAAGCGAAGGCAACCTTGGGGCAGATGCGATTTCGGCAGTTTGCAAAGCCGACCGCGGGTCCGACAAGCGAACTGCGCGAGGCGCAAATCATGATCCGCCATCCCAACAATTCGGGTCTGCAGCGCGATCAGGTTACGCTGTATTACATTCCGCTATTCATCGTGCGCCAATTGCGCCTCTGGCAGGGCGACCAGCTTCTGCTAGAGATGGACGGCGGTATATCGATCTCGGAAAATCCCAATATCCGGTTTTCCTATTTGCCCAACGACGCGACCACCTTTCGCGCCGAGGCGGTCGATACCGACGGCCATGTTTTCAAAGGTGAGTGGCCGGTTCAGCCCGCGATATAAGACGCCCGTCAGAAGCAGCGTACTTCCGCTTCCGCCTGTGCGCGGCGAAGATCCTCGACGGCTGAGCGGGCAATGTCTGTCGAACGAAATTCACCGCCGAGATTTCCGGGCTCCTGAACCATGCTCAGCACCGTCTCTGCGGTAACATAGCGATCGTACGGCAGTAGCGACGCGATGACGTCAATCGAGCAGGAGCACTTCTGGAGCGAAACCTGCGTTTCGCCGTTGGCTTTCATGCATCCAAAAACGTAATCCACACGCACCGAGGTCGGATAGTCATTGAGGTCCGTGGCCTGTACCGATGTGTTCGCGCTCGCGGCGGCAAGCAGCGCGATGCCGGCTCCCAACAATTTGATGACGCGAACCATGGGCGGGTTCCCCTCCTGTGCTAAGCGGTTTGCCTTGTTACTTTGCCGATCAGATTATGCCGTTACGATGATCAGCGGCAGATAAAACCGCAATGGTCCCGCAAGCAACAGGTTAATTTTCGATGGCACTGGTGATTTTCGATTGCGACGGCGTACTGGTCAACTCTGAAATCATTTCCAACGGGCTGCTTGCGGAGATGATGACCGAACTCGGCCACGCCATGACGACCGAACAAGCGCTGGGGAAATTTGCTGGGCGCAGCCTGGCGGATGTGCTGGCGCTGGCCGAAGACGTCCTCGGCCGGAAGATCCCGCAGGACCTAGGCCGGCGCTATGGCCGGCGCCTGTCCGAGCGATTGCGCCGCGACCTCAAACCGGTTCCCGGCGCGAAGGCGGCAATCGCCGCGCTGCCTTATCCGCGATGCGTGGCATCCTCATCCACCTTCGAGCGCATCCGGCTGTCGCTCGAAGTCACCGATCTCGCGCTATTATTCGGCGACAACATCTTCAGCGCCACGCAGGTGGCTCACGGCAAGCCGGCGCCGGACCTGTATCTGTTCGCGGCAAGAACGATGGGGACCGCGTCGGCCGATTGCATTGTTGTCGAAGACTCAGCACTCGGCGTAGCCGCCGCCGTTTCAGCCGGAATGGCTGCAATTGGTTTCACTGGCGCCGGGCATACAACGGCCGATCTCGCCAAAAATCTCGCAGCAGCCGGCGCGCGACAGGTTCTATCTGCGATGAGCGAGCTGCCCACCGCGATCGCGACGTTGGTTTGAGGCAAGTCGCCGAAATATAAGCGGCGGATCATCCTCGCCCAGGGAGATTGGCCGAAATCTCGAATGCCAGAGCACACCGGAGATCTTCAGCCGCGCCGCAGAGTACGACTTGGAGGAGGGCGCCTTCATTGGATACGCTGGCTTCGCAGGAGCGCGGCCCAATCGTCCCAGGCCGGGTAGCTGGTAGGTAGGGGTAAGGCTGTTGACGATGACGAGTTGGAAAATAACGATCTGCCGGGTTTTTGTTTCGTTATCTTTCGCCATCACGGCGGCTCTGGCGCCTTCCCCGGTGAACGCCGCCAACGGTGTCCCCGAGAACGCCGCTAACGGCGACCCTTGCGGCGGCATCCGCCCGTGCGACCTCGGCGGTGACTTCACCATCAACGAAATGCTGCAGCAAAAACCATATCCCATTCGGGGGGTGTGCGAGTCGCGGTGCTTTTGGCAAGCGGTCGTGACCAATTCCTGCTTCGAGCCCGACGCAATTGTCGACATCCACGCACCCGTCGATGCCAGCACGGGCAAGCTCAACAAGCTAGCGGCAGATATCCTGGTAAGGGAAACGAAATCGCCAGGAGTCCAGCGCTATCTGAAGACCAGCGGAGCGGCTTACCGGGTCGAGTTCACTCGGCTGAGGGGGCAGGACCTTATCAACATGGGCGCGCCAGCCTGCCATTAGCAAAGCGCATGAATTTTCGGTCGGCGATGTTGGGAGGCCTGCGATGCAAAGCCGTCGTCGCTGGCTAAGCGGGCGACGACGGACCGCCCTGGCAGTGACGGAGCGCAAAAAAAGGCCGGGAAAGAAGCCGCTTTGGCAACTTTCCCGGCTAGGCCAAATCGCGATTGGATCACCAGAAGAAGGTGGTGCCCACGGCAACGGTATTGTCGCGATTGGTGTTGTGGAAGCCGTAATAATCAACGCTCTTGGCGGTCGTGGATATGTACTCGGCCTGCAGGTTGACCCACTTCGTCAGCTTGTAGCGGGCGAAGCCGATCCACGAAGAGTTCTCGTGAACAAGGCACGAGCTCGCATTATAGCAATTGTAGGCTTCGATAGCGGCGTCGGTCGAGTTGGCTGTATCCAGGTAACTGGCGCCCCAGCTGCCGCCGACGGTGAAGACCTTGTTGAACGTGTAAGAGCCCTGCAGGTACCCGCCATAGGATTTGCGTGGATCGCCGAATATATCAACACCGTCGAAAAACAGGCCGGTGGTGCCGACGCCTTTGCCGGTGTAGCCATAGGCGACGAAATTCCAGCCGTAGATATCGAGCATGCCGAAACCGTCGACCGCCCACGCGGTGGTTTGGGTGCTGGATGTCATGTACGAGCAGCTACTACCATTTAAACAGTCAGCTTGCTGCTTTTGGACCACCCCGCTGGTCGACAGCGTGAGCTTGGTGTCAGGGGTGAAGGCGTTCACGTATGAGATTTTGCCCTGGCCCATCGGCGTGTCGTGACCGGTCATAGACCCGGATTCGGGATCGCCGGAAAAAGCGATTTCGTCGTATGGCGTTACCGCGGCGGCTGTGAGCGTGAAGCCATTGACCGTCGGACTCTTGTAAGTGACCTGCGGCACGAAGTCTGTGTAGATATAACCGACTCCGATCCGGCCTAGCGTTGTGTTGCCGGGCGCAAGATTTCCGCCGGGGCTTCCCGAGCCGAGCAGGGTGAGGTCGTTGAGGATGGCGTCGGAAGCGAAAATGCCGAGATCACGACCGACCTTGAAGGTACCCATCGTTGGGGTCCCAATTGTGCCGAAGACCTGACGGAAGTCGATGCCAGGTGTGCCAAGGCTGTAGGGCCATCCACCATTATTGGCGCCGAACGCGCCCCAGTTGACGTTGTTGCCACCAACATACATGCCGAAATAGACGCCGATATCCAACCCCATCTGATGCGTGGAGAGACTGAACTGCAGCGAGCTCGGCAGGAGTCCGCCTCTGATCGCGTTGGAATCATGCTGTCCGGCAGTCGTCAAACCGCCACTGACGACGGTCGGGGTTCTTTCCGGCGAATCCTCGATGCCAAAGAAATCGATGTCGCCCTTGGTGCAAATATCCACTTCACCGACACGGATGCCGACGCAATTCGGAAGCACGGTCACATATTGCACCGGCGATTTGGTCGGCATTTTGCTGGGCACCGGCATGTCGGCCGCGCTCAGCGCCAGCTCGCGCGTTTGCGCTTCTGTTACAGCACCGGTCGGTTGAGATTGTCCGGCGGCTTGAGCGGTCGGATTGGTGCCCGGTTGAGCCGGTTGAGATTGTGTATTGGCTTGCGCGGCCGTGTTGGCGCTCGATTGGGCTGTATTGGCCTGCGCTGCAGCGTCAGTGGATTTCGCTTTGGCTTCCGCTTCGCGAGCCCTGGCTTCCGCTTCACGGGCTCTGGCTTCCGCAGCCTGAAGCTTTTGAGCACCGCTTTTAGCTTCGGCCTGCTGGCGGGCTTTGATCTGGTCGTACTCGGTCTGAGAAATAGCGCCCTTAGCCTTCAGCAAGTCGAGCAGAGCGTTCGTCGTATCGTCGGCGCGAACTTGCGACGATGTGGCGATGCAAGCAGAAAACGCGCATGCGGCGCCCAACGTTGCTAGCTTACCGACGGTTCGCGGCCTGGTGCTCATAGCATTGTCCCCCAAAAGATGCGTGACAGCATCGCTGCTTTCATTGGGATAGCTTCCGGCAGCGTGTCACAGCCTGAGCGGGACGAGAGGGGCTTTATCGGATCCCTGGTCGATCCCCGACTTCCGAGAGCGACGCCACTGCTTCCCGACAATGGCGACCTTAGAAGCCTAGAAGCTAGGGTTAATACTACGCTCAGATTCCGCGCATGTCGCACCGCGAGTAGGCAGGATGACGTATTTCCGTCATCGTGTGGCTAAAATGTCACCAGTTTAGCTATGCAACTGAGCAATCAGCTTTTTTTGAAAACGAGCAACAAAAGAATCCACGGTCGGCGCGCCTCGGTTGTGGCCGCATACAAACATTCTTGCATCCTTGGCCAACACTAATGCCGACCGCCCTCAGTCCCCGCGCTGGAGAATCGTATGAAGCACCCCCAGCGCGGTCACGTGTTCTGCCACGTCGTGCACCCGGAAGATCGCCGCACCATTGACCGCCGCGGCGAGGTTGGCGGCGATCGTGCCAAACAGCGATCCCTCGGTGCCGCGCATCAGCGAGCCGAGAAACGTCTTGCGCGAGACGCCGACCAGGATCGGACAACCAAAGTCCAGCAGTTCTCCAAGACGCGCGATCGCCTCGACGTTCTGGCGCCCGGTTTTGCCAAAAGCTATTCCGGGATCGAGGATGATGCGCGATCGGGCAATTCCGGCGCTCTCCGCGAGCGCGAGCGAACGAGTAAAGAAGCGCCTGATATCGGCGATGATGTCGATTGCCGCATCCTTTTCGGTCCGATTATGCATGACCACGACCGCCGCTTCGGTGGCGGCGACCATGTCGGCCATGGCCGGATCTTTCTGCAAACCCCAGACGTCGTTCACCAGAACAGCGCCGAGCGCGATAGCCCGCGCGGCGACATTGGCCTTATAGGTGTCAATCGACAGCGGTATTTCGAGCGCGCCTGCAAGCTTGGCGAAAATGGATTCGATGCGCGCCAGCTCGTCGGCTTCGGTGACGGGCGAGGCTCCTGGGCGCGTCAACTCGCCGCCGACATCGATAATGTCACAGCCTGCCTCAGCCATCTCTGCGGCGTGTGCCAACGCGGCCTCTGCAGCAACGAAGCGCCCCCCGTCGGAGAACGAGTCCGGCGTCAGGTTGAGAATTCCCATGACGATCGGACGGGTCCCGATCTTTTCGAGAAACGCGTCACGCTGGGCGCGCTGTGCCGCGCGCATCGGCCTTATCTCTCGTGTGCGGAAATTCACAGTGAAATCGTTTGATGCTCCAATTCGGATGTTCACCAATCCACTGCGCGAGATAGGGCTGTGCGCCCTGCACGCACTCGCGCAACGAACCGTTCCACATATATTGGATCCGCTGCTCCTCGCACTGATTGGGGTGCGCCAGCGCGCAAACCGTGAACACAATCGCTACCAGGTCCATGGCTTCTCTCCGTGGCAATCGAGTCGACGCATTTTATGCAATTCCCATGCAACTGTGCATGCAAAGATTTAGTTCCGGGTTCCTACAAAAATCTCGCCTTTGCCAAGCACCGCCATATCGCCAGCGAGCCGCGTGAGCGGTCGGCGCAAGACTAAGGCGGCAGGCTTACTGTAGGGTTCGACCATCGTCGCCAATAATCGAATTGCGACCAGCTCGTGTTTTCCGCAATCGACAAATGTCGGCGAGAGCGCGTCGCAGCCGCCGCCGAGAACGATGGTGCCGCGCTTGAGGAGAAAGCCGGGCAGGAGCCCGGCTTTGCGCAGCACTATCAGCGTGCCGGCAATCATCCGGCTACCAGCATAGGGTCCGGCGTCACCTTCGATAATGATCGTGCCGCGGCGCATGCGGTCGCCGGCGCGTTCTCCGGCACGGCCGCGGACGACGACAATGCCGCCGCTCATTCCGCGCATTTCTCCCGCTAGCGGTCCGCCGAGGCGGTCGCCTACCGCGCCAGATATTTCGATTTCGCCGGCCGCCATGCCGGACGCGGCCCAGGGCCCCGCGTTGCCGCGCACAATCAGGCGGCCCCCCGTCATCAAACGTCCGGCCTGGATGCCGACATCGCCGTCGATGAAAAGTTTGCCGCCAGTCATGCCCTGGCCGGCATGATCGAAGCGGTCGCTGCCTCCTTCAATGCAAATTTGCTCGGGATCGCCCATCTTCAGCCGAAACACCTCGCCAACATCAACGCGGCGACGTGTCGTTTGCAGTTCGATGCGTTCGATCTCGCCGGCTGGTTTGCCGGCAAGCAGATGCGGAACGAGCGGCGACAGATCGAGCCGCTGAGGGGGGCGCTGGCGGAGGGTGAAAGTCAGCGGTCTCACGGCAGCAATTCCCGCAAATGATAGTGATGCGGCCCAAGCTTGCCGCCGTAATTTCCGGCGCTGATCCGTGTCGCACCGCGTTTCGGCCCAAGCTTGATGATCGCTGCGATGCCGGCCCGCATGGCGGACGCGACTGCCTCTGACGTCAACCCGTCGATGACGATTTCAAGGACAGAGCCGGCGTCGGGATCGAGGGCCGTCTTCACCGCACCGCGCAGCGTCGGACAATAAGCGTCGTTGGTCGAAGCCGGAACCCCTTTGTATTTCGAGCCGACTTTGGAGCCGGACCGCACGATGCCACCGGGAAACGGGGCGATGACGTTCGTCACTTTGGCGATCGCTGAGGCAGCGGCCTCGGCCGCAGCGCGCGTTGTCCGCGCCGTGCGGCCGATAATAAGAAGGTTGCCGCCGCCGACGGCTTTTTTGGTCAAGCCGGTGGCCGCCTCGCAGACAAATTCGCCGTCCATGACCGGGATGCGCCAGAAATGCTTGGCGCCAAAGCGCTTGGAAATCTGCCAGCCGTCGCCAAAATAGCGTAGCGCATTTCCGAGCCGCAGCAACTCTTCGCCTTCGAGACCGGAATAGCAGGCCGAGCCCGGACTGGTCAGCACGCACTGCGCGACGCGCGTCTGCAACTGCTTCTGCAGTTCGGCCGTCGAGACCGCAAACAGCAAAACCCGCACTCCCGGCCGGCCGTCCGGCGTTTGCCTGGCGGTGAGCTCACAATCGATACCGGCCTCACAGCCGCAGCCAATCACGGATGTGGCAAAGCCGGTCATGGTCACCGCCGCCTGGCGCGCCCACCTCGCGGTGTCTGCGGTAACGATGAGCGCGGTCGCGCGCATCCCGAAGGCTTCGGCGAATGTGTCGTCGATGCGGACACCTTTGAAGGTCATGACCGGCATGGCACGAATTCGAACGGTTCTGGTCGACCGAGTGCATGGTCGGGCACTTTCAGGAAGGAATCCGATAGCCCATACCGCTCCTCGTAATAGTCTTTCATACGCCGATCGACGGCGCGATCGCGTAACGGAGCGACCATCAGAGCACGGCCCCAGCGATAGTGTGTGACTTTACCGTCGCGCACGACAAGCTCGCCGTTCTTAAACACGAGCGAGGCAGCGCGAAACATTTGGGCGCGGTCAACGAGGTCCTCGTATACTGCAACGTCGGCGATGGCGCCTGCACCGAGATGGCCACGCTCGGTCAGGCCGAGAAGCTGCGCCGGCGCGGCGCGGGTCATGGCGGCGATCTCGGGCAGTGTATATTCTCGCGTGATCGAGGGCAGCGTTGTCACCGCCATTGCGGCCGGCGGCAGATCCGCGATCCATTTCGCCCGCAGATCGCGGCTCATCAACAGCGCAAAAATGTCCGGATAAGTGGTGAAGGGCGCGCCGTTCGGATGATCGGTGGTGAAAAACACCCGCCGCGGGTTCTCGATCAGCAAAAACAATTCAAGCCCGACGGCCCACTGCACGGCGTTGTAAAAATCGCTGCGCCGATAATCATAGGGGACAATGCCGGCGCCGTTGGCGTCGCCGTCGAGAATGACCCACTTTTTGGGCCGAGCGTGGGTGCGCGCATTGAATTGGCGCAATACGTCTGACGAGATCGTCACTGTGCGGCCGAACATGACCTGGCCGACATCGATCGTCACGTCCGTCGCCGCGTTCACCGCTTCTGCAAGCCGCGCAGCGGCGGAGGAGAATCCCCGTTCGCCTTCCTTGCCGTAACCGTAAAATTGCAAATGCGCGAGGTGCAGCGGCAATCCCTCGGCAGCGGCAATCGTTGTCAGCGCTGTCTCGACATTTCCGGCAAGCCCGAGATTATTACAGTGGACATGCAGCGGATGGGGCACGCCGAGCTTGTTGACGGCGCGTTGCAAGGTTTTCACGATTTGGCGCGAAGACACGCCATAAGAGGGAACGACATCGTCGAACGAAAACGCACGCACATTTTCCTTGAACGCCACAGCGCCGCCGGCATTGACAACCTTGATGCCGATCGAACGCGACATTTCGAGAATCCAGGCGACATAATCCTCGATCGCGGCGTCATCCTCCTTGGCGTGCAGCAGGCCGAGCAGATAATCGTCATTGCCCAGCACCACGAGCGTTGCCTTATCTATGATCGGCGTGTCGGCAAGCTCGAGATGAGCGTGCAACGCATAATGCGGCGATACCGCCGGTTCGACCACGGTCGTAAAGCCCATGGCGGCATAACGGCATCCGGTCTCGAATGTCGACCATCCTGCATTCGACAGCGGCGTCTCGGCGGGACGCCGCACCGCAGCGCGATGATACTCGGGCAGCAATAGACGCGCGGTGCTTACGTTCCAGCCGGCAATGTGCGAGTGGATGTCGATGGCGCCAGCCATGACGATTTTGCCGGCTGCGTCGTGGCTTGCATCGGCACGCGCGTCCGATGGTGCGTCGATGATGCGTCCGTCACGCATCCACACGTCACCCACGCCGTCGCGGTCATTGGCCGGATCGATGATGCGTCCCCCGGTAATGCGCGTCAGCATCGGGGCACTCCATCCTCAGGCAGCGCGGCGGCGATGCGCGAGATTGCATCGGCGACGGAAATCATGCTGCTTGGATGTGCCGCCGCGACGGCTGCCAGCGTCCCAGTCAATGACAAGTAATGGACGCAGGCATGATCGAGTGCCGGACTGCCAACAGCAATGTGGACGCGCGGCGGCACGTCAAACTCTGCTCTATCGGCGGTCAGAGCGATCGTGGGTGGTGCTTCGCGCCACGGCGGCGGCTCGGCGCGATAAGCGGAAATCCAGATCACGCAATCGGTTTCGCCGCTGTCGATGAGGCGCCGGCCGTCGAGGAGCCAGGGATCATGTTGCGGATATCCGCGACCAAAACCGGTGCGCATCGGAAAGCCCGTCATCCAGCTGCAGACATGCAGGACGCCGATCGTGTTGTCTTCGGGCGCGAGCGGCAAGCCGGAAAAGCGCGTGGTCGCGTTCAGGTCATTTACCAGGCCGCACAACGTCTCGATGGTGAGGGCGTCGAGCGCCGCGGCGGACCAGATGGCAACGCCGAACCGCGCAGCTTTGAGATTGTTCGAAACCTCGTCCAGCAGCTTTGAAGAGACCGACGCCTTGCCAGCGGGCCGGCCGGCAATGCGCGCCCGCAGCGCGGCAAGCAGGGCGGGAAGATCGTGCGGCGCTCTGCCGATGCGCTCGACAGTGTTTCCGCCAGTTATGAGCGCTGCCGGCGTATCGCTCCCTGGGCAGAGCCAAAAAATGCGACGCTCTACCCTGCTATCCGCCCGCGATCCGATGACATGTTGCAGAAATTGCAGGGGCGCAGCGCCGGGGCAAGGTCCTGCCAGCAGCAACGTGTCGGCGCGTACATGAGTCTCAGTCGGCGTCGTCAACATGGCGCCGGAGGAGCGCACAACGTCGAGATCGCGCAGCAGGCTTTCCGCGTGCATGTGGTCTATAATCGCCCCGGTCCGCTCCGCCAGTGCGATCGCGGCTCGCGCACCGGCGACATCGGTGCCGAGCCCGGCAATGAGTGTCTGACTGCTCGCAGCAACGAGCTTGGCCGCCTCGGCAATTGCGGCATCAAGCGTTACCGGCTTACCCGCAATCCGTGCGCGCTCCATTCCGGCTTCCTCGTCCAACGCGGATAAGAAGGGCCCCGGTGTTCAATCGTACCCGGTATTCAATCGTACTTGATGTAGGCGAAACGCTGATCCTTGTCCGGCGTCCCTTCGAGTGCACCTCCGTCTTTCGCCGGCTGCCAATGCACGACGTCCTCAATCTTCTTTGCCAGCTCGAAATCCTTGTCGGTGATGCCCTTGGCGGCGTGGTTTTGCAGCCGCACCTCGACCCAGGCGTAGGACGCAGTGATGTCCGGATGGTGCCATGCCGCCTCGGCGAGGTGGCCGACCGTGTTGATGACCATCAGCGTGCCCTTCCAACTGTTGGTGCGATATTTGCGGCGTATCCAACCATTCTCGAGATACCAGTGCGGCAGATCGCGCTTCAGACGCTGCTGAATTTCTTCATCCGTATAGGTTCGTTCTTTTGGAGTTTCAGCCATGGCAACGTCCTTCGATTGTTCGTTAGTCGGCCGGATTGCCAACCGGAATGGGATGACGCAGTTTAGACCTGTATTCCTGTTGGCAAAACCCGGCGAACGGCAATTTTCGGGAGTTTGCGCTTGCACGATGGCCTCTTACAGCCAGACGGGATTACCGTCACAGTTCCCGCGCGGCTGCATCTCGGTTTCCTCGATCTCAACGGCGGACTTGGCCGCCGGTTCGGCAGCATCGGGCTTGCCATCAGCGATCTGAAGACCAGTCTCACAATCCGTCGATCGAAAAGTACCTCGGTTTCCGGTCCGGAAAGCGATCGCGTGCAGCAATACCTGCAGACCATGGAGCAATCGCTTGCGCTGGCTGGCGCGCATGCGGTGCGCGTTGCGCAAACTGTACCCGCCCATGCCGGCCTTGGCTCTGGCACTCAGCTTGCACTCGCGGTGGCCGCTGGACTGCGCCGGTTGCATAATTTGCCGCTGGATGTCGAAGCGGACGCATTGAAGCTCGGGCGTGGTGCGCGCTCGGGAATTGGCATTGGACTGTTCCACCGCGGCGGCTTCGTTGTCGATGGTGGCCATGGCGCCCAACCAACAGTGGCGCCGATTATCAGCCACTTGGCGTTTCCCGACGATTGGCGCATTCTGACTATCCTTGATCCACTGCGTCGTGGCATGCACGGATCCGAGGAGGTGACGGCCTTTGCCGGTCTTGCGCCAATGCCGGAAGCTGATGCCGCTCACCTTTGCCGCTTGGTCCTCATGAAGGTATTGCCGGCGCTCGCCGAACGCGACATCGCGAGCTTCGGCGCTGCCATAAAGGAACTACAGATGCGGCTTGGCGGCTATTTCGCCTTTGCACAGGGCGGCTGGGGCTTTACGAGCCCGGCAGTTGCCGCCGTGTTGGCGACACTTGATGCTGCGGGCGCGCACGGCATCGGGCAAAGCTCCTGGGGACCAACCGGCTTTGCATTTGCACCGTCGTCTGAAGATGCCGACTGCCTGGCGGCGCTTGCTCGGCAATGTCCCGACGGTAGAGATCTGGACATCCGGATTTGCAGCGGGCTCAATCGCGGGGCTGAAATCGTCACGCACATGCACGCGCAACACTCCGGTCAGTAGCGGAAAAATTCGGGAGACGGCCATGGCGGAAAAGAACATAATTCACATGGTTACACCGACCAAAAATGCGAGCCCGTTCGACGTTAACATGGCGCTCGACGCCGGTTACGATGCGGTTCTCACTTACACCGATGTGACGCTCGACGAAGTAACGGGGCTCGTTCAGGACGCGATCTTCTCGCGTCCGCCGAAACTCGGCGTCCGCACCGGTATGTTCTTTGGCGGCAAGAATGCGACCTTTGCGCTCGATATGCTGGCAAAGGCCAAGAAGGCGCTGGTACCGCCATTCGCCATTTCGTTCTTCGCCGATCCCGCCGGCTCGTTCACGACCGCCGCGGCGATGGTGGCGCGCCTCGAGAAAATTCTGAAAGACAGGAAACATCGCGACCTCAAGGGCCTGAGGACCGTTATATTCGGGGCCACTGGCGTCGTGGGTTTTGCGTCGGCGGTTATCGCTGCGCTGGAGGGCAGCAACGTCACACTCGTCGGCTATGACGGCATCAAACGCGTTAGCGACGCCGCGCGCGAGATCAAAAGCCGCTTTAACGTGGACGTGCGGGCTGCAGACGGCAGCGACGAGGGCAAAAAGTCAGCCATTTTGGCGGAATGTGAAGCGGCGCTGTGTGCCGGACGCGCCGGCGTCCAGATCCTTTCAAAAGCGCAACTTGGTGCGGCGAAGAAGCTGATGATCGTCGCCGACGTGAACGCGGTGCCGCCCGCCGGCGTCGAAGGGCTCGACGTGCAGGCGAACGGGCAGCAAATCACATCTCACGGCACGTTGGGATTGGGTCCGTTGGCGATCGGCAATATCAAATACAAAGCGGAATTCGGTCTGTTTCAAGAAATGATCGTTGCAACAAAAGCGGTGCAATTCGATTTTCGCGACGCGTTTGCGCTTGCCCGCGAGCTCAATGGCTGAGGGGGCCGGCGTCCTTATCGCGGCGATTTCCGGCCGCGCGCTGGCACAATCGGCGCAGCGCGGCGGCTACCGGCCGCTTGTGGCCGATTTTTTTGGCGACCAGGACACATTGCAAGCGACGAAGGGTCACGTCCGGCTTGCTGGCAAGCTTGCGCGCGGGATCGAGGAGAATGACCTGTGCAACGCTTTGGACGCACTCGCCGCGCGCCGCCATCCGTTAGGAATAATTTGCGGGAGCGGATTTGAAGACAGAACTCAACTCCTCGAATGTGTCGCCAAGCGCTGGCGGCTGTTCGGTAATAGCGCGGCGGTTGTAGCCAAGGTCAAGGATCCTGCGATGCTTTCGGCAATCTGCGCCGAAGTCGCAATTCCGCTTCCCGAATTGTCATTGGCAATACCACCCGCACCCGCCGATTGGCTCGCCAAGCGCACAGGCGGTTCGGGCGGTGGCCATATCAAGCCGGCGGCGCAAGCGGCCCGCGGCGCGAGCTATTATCAGCGGAAAGTGCCGGGCATCCCGATATCGGCGCTGTTTCTCGCCGACGGCGCGAATGCCACGGTCATCGGCTTCAGTACGCAATGGGTTTTGCCTACAACGGACAAACCATATCGCTACGGTGGTGCAGCGCAGCCCGCGACGCTGCTGCCCCACGCCGCAGCTTTGCTCACTGCTGCAGTTGATCGGCTCGCCGCTGCGGCATCGCTTGTCGGCCTGAACAGTGCGGATTTTCTTGTCGATGGCGAGCGCTTCTGGCTCTTGGAGATCAACCCGCGGCCGGGTGCAACGCTAGATATTTTCGAACCACCGCAGGGATCGCTCTTCTCCCTGCACATGAGGGCTTGCGCCGGCGAGTTGGCGCCCGCTCCGCGCTATCCTGGCGGCGCCAAGGCGGCAGCGATCGTATATGCTGAACACGACATTGCTTCGGTTCCAGCGCTAGCCTGGCCGCACTGGACCGCCGACCGGCCCCAGCCGGGAAGCGCGATAGAGGCTGGCGAGCCGCTCTGTACTGTCTATGCTTGCGGCCCGGACGCGGCGGGGGCCAGGGCCCTCACAGACGAACGCCGTAAAGTGGTTCTCGCTTGGACGCGCGCAGGTCAGTAATGACAACCGTACCGGCAGTAAGCGTAAATGAGCGCGCGGCCAAATTCGTCTCGCAGCTTGTGGCGGACGCGTCGGAGCTGAGGATCGGTATTTCACGCGGGGAGCTTGGCGAAACGCTGATCGATGCCGGCAGCAAAACCCTCGGCGGTATCGCAGCCGGTCTGCGCATTGCTGAAATCTGCATGGGCGGGCTAGGGGACGCGATGCTGGTACCGTCGTCGGCGACACCGCGCTGGACGTGGACGCTGGTCGTGCGCTCCTCCAATCCGGTGATCGCGTGCCTCGCGAGCCAATATGCCGGCTGGCGCTTGACGGATGACAGCGGCGACAAGCCATTTTTTGCGCTGGGTTCCGGACCGGCGCGTGCGCTGGCGCGGCACGAGCCGTTGTTCAAGACTTTGAACTATGCCGACAGTGCCCCGAGCGCCACCCTGGTGATCGAAAGCGGCCGGCCGCCGCCGCCAAAGGTCGTTGCCAAAGTTGCACATGATTGCCGCGTCAAGCCGGAGGATTTAACGATCATCTTCGCGCCGACCCAAAGTCTGGTCGGCAGCACCCAGATCGTTGCCCGCGTGCTCGAAGTCGCGCTGCATAAAACTTACGAATTGGGGTTCCCGCTTGAACGCGTTGCCGACGGCGTCGGAGCGGCGCCGCTGTGCCCGCCGCATCCCGACTTCGTTACGGCGATGGGCCGCACCAACGATGCCATCATTTTTGCCGGCCAGGTCCAGCTCTATGTGACAGGGCCAGCCGGCGAGGCGCGTGCGCTGGCCGGCAAGCTTCCCAGCAAGGCTTCGCGCGATTATGGCCGGCCGTTCGCGGAGATTTTCAAGGAAGCCAAAGGTGACTTTTACGCCATCGATCCGATGCTGTTCAGTCCAGCGAAAATCACAGTTACAGCGCTCGAAACCGGCGAAAGCTTTCACTCCGGCGAAATCGATTTGAGCCTGCTCGATGCCTCGTTTACCTGAGCGCTTCGCGCGTGACCGGTTTGGCGCCCGCCCGGTCGTTGGGCTCGTCGTCGATCGCGTCGATTGGCATACGCGTGAACTTATCGCCGCGCTTAGCGAGCGAAATATCGAGACGGTCCCTGTTCGCCTGTCGAAGTGCAAATTTGTGACGCAGAACGCCACCGGGCTGCACATCGATGGCTTCAACAACACACTTCCCGATGCGGTCGTTGTGCGCACCATGTCGGGTGGCACTTTTGAGGCCGTGACGTTGCGGCTTGGCGTGCTGCATGCGTTGCGCGAACTCGGCGTTCCGGTCTGGAACGATGCGCACGCTATCGAACGTTGCGTCGACAAGTCGATGACAAGTTTTCTGCTGTCTCGCGCAGGCATCGCAACTCCAGCGACCTGGACGACGGAATCATATGAAGAGGCGCGCGCCATCGTGCAGCGGGAGGCAGCGGACGGCCCGCTGGTGCTTAAGCCGTTGTTCGGATCGCAGGGCCGCGGCCTGATGCTAATCCGCACGCCGGGCGACCTGCCGCAAGTGGAGCAGGCCGCCGGGCGCGTATTTTATCTGCAGCGCTTCATCGGCACTGAAGGCGGCGGTTACTACGATTTTCGCCTTCTCGTGGTGCAGGGTCGCGTCATCGGGGCGATGCAGCGGCACTCGTCGCACTGGATCACCAATATCAAACGCGGCGGGAGGCCGGTCGCAGTCGCCGTCAACGATGAAATGAAAACCCTGGCATTGCGTGCAGCCGCGGTCGTCGGCGCCGCCTTCGTCGGGGTCGATATCATGTATGGGACGGACCAGCGGCCGACCGTGCTTGAGGTGAACAGCATGCCGGCTTGGTCGGGATTGCAGAAAGTCACCGCCGTCAACATCGCATCCGTCTTCGCCGATTGCCTTATGGAAGTTGTCGGCGCCCGCGACTCGCGGGGAGCCATGGCGTGACTTCGCGGGCGCAACGCGTCGCAGCCGCGTTCAAATGGGCATGTCTTGCCGAGCTTGATGCGCCCAAACCGGGCAATGTGCATGTTTTTGCCGCCGGCCATCGCATGACGGCGGAGAATTTTATCCACAGCGCCAATGCCGCCGCGGCTCCCTTGTCGGCTGAGGGTGCCCGTGTCGGGGCCCGCATTATAGGCGCCGTCGAGGCGACTTTTGCCGCGGTCGGCGCCAACACCAATCTTGGCATTATCTTGCTGTGCGCACCCCTTGCGGCAGCGGTCGAGGCGGATGCCGCAAATTCCGAGCTGCGCGGGGCGCTCGGCGAGGTCCTCCAGGCCCTCGACGTGTGTGACGCAAAGCTCGCGTTTCGTGCAATCGTAACAGCAGCGCCCGCCGGGCTTGGCCATAGCGCGCGTCACGACGTCTTCGCGCCGGCGACCGTCAGCCTTTTGCAGGCGATGACCGAAGCGGCGGAACGTGACCGCGTGGCGCGGCAATACGCCACCGATTTTGCCGACATATTCGATCTCGGCTTACCCTTGCTCGAAGCGGTAAGGCTCGATGAAGCCGATGTAAAATGGGCGACGCTGACGATCTTTTTGGGTTTCCTGGCGGCGTTCCCGGACAGTCATATCTTGCGCAAATTCGGCGCCGAAAAGGCCGCCGCGGTTCAGTGCGAGGCTGTAAAATTTCAGGCACAATTGCGTACTGCAGGACGGCCGGCGGAACTTCTTCCCGCTCTACTGGCATGGGATGCCGCGCTCAAGGCAGAAGGCGTCAATCCCGGTACTACTGCCGACCTCACCGTGGCGACGCTTTTTGCATATCGACTGCGAACCATCTTGCCGCCAGCGCTCAACAGTGATTGACTTTGCGCCGCGGGACTTCCGTTCTGCCGCTATCTGGCTAACCGGTCCGGTTTACCTACGCCGGGCGCTGACAACAAGGGTAGATGTTACCTGGCAGGCAATCGGCCTGCGAGTTTTGTAGTTTCCTTGGGAGGAGATGGCGATGGCGAAGATCAACAAGCTCTGCATCGGTGAATTGCTTGTCGGTGACGGCAACGAAGTTGCCCACATCGATCTTATCATGGGTCCGCGCGGCAGCGCGGCCGAGACGGCATTTGCGAACTGCCTGACCAACAATAAGGACGGGTTTACGTCGCTTCTCGCGGTCATCGCGCCGAACCTGCTGTGCAAGCCCGCGACGGTTTTATTTAACAAGGTGACGATCAAAGGCGCCAAGCAGGCGGTGCAGATGTTCGGCCCTGCCCAGCACGCCGTCGCCAAGGCGGTTGCCGACAGCGTGGCCGAGGGTGTCATTCCCCAGGATGAAGCCGACGATATCTTCATCTGTGTCGGTGTCTTCATCCATTGGGACGCGGCCGACGACAAAAAGATCCAGGACTTCAATTATCGCGCGACGAAGGAATCCATCGCGCGCGCGGTGAACGGCGAACCGAAAGCCGCCGAGGTCGTAGCGAAGCGCAACCAAGTCAAACACCCATTCGCCGCGTCATAGAACGCTGCGATTCAGGTTTCATGACGTGACCTCACAGGCGCGCGATCTGCGCGCCTGTGAGCTTGCCATTGTGCAAACATGTGGCGACGAGGGCGCCGGCGATTCCGGCGCGCGTAAGCTCTGCTAGATCGTCCGCGTCGCGAACGCCTCCGGCGGCGTATATGCATTTTCCCGGAACGCTTCCCCTGATGGCAGCGAGCCTGTCCATGTCGGGCCCGGTCGCGCTGCCTACGCGGGCGAGCGTCATGACGATGATTTTCGCCGGCCATGAATCGATATCGTTCAGCAATGTAGCAGGACCCAAAAAGGCATCGCCACGATAGTCGAGCGACAGGATGACTCGATCGTCTCGGTGCAAATGACGGATCAACTCGCCGTCCTTTTGTGTTTCGCTGCCCAGCACAAGATGTCCGAGATCCGCGTCGAGCCAACGCTCGGCACCGGCCAGATCGGCGACGCCGTTGTCCACGCAAAATACGTGATCGGGAAAAGCAGTTCTCAATTCTATCAGAGCCGAGTTGTTATTGCCCTTGCGCTCGATTGCATCGAGATCGGCTATGTAGAATATTTTGAACGGAAAAACGGATAGCAACCCCCGAGCGACGTCGCTCGGGTTGCTGGTCGGCGATAGCGGGGTTTTTATCGGACCATACTGGCTGCGCATTCCCATGCGCGCATGGACGACAATGCCGTCCTTAAGGTCGAGAACGGGTATGACTTCCATAATGGGTCCTTGCGCCCGCCAAAACGACCGGATCATCGTATACCGTCGTTATTTCCGCTGCGAGGCGACATGAGCGTGATCATCGGATGGGATATCGGCGGCGTTCACCTCAAGGCGGTTCGCGTGCAGGATGGACGAATTACCAGAGCCGTCCAATATGCATCGCCACTGCGTGCCGGAACGGAGCCCTTGCTGGCGGCTTTCGCTCACGCGCGAGCGGAAATAGGCCGTGCCGATCGTAACGTCGTCACCATGACGGGAGAGCTGGCCGACACTTTTGCTTCGCGCGAGGATGGTGTCGAGAGGCTTTCGAACTCTTGCTGCCCGCGAACTCGACAACATGTCGATTTACGCGGGTCCCTTGGGCTTCGTTGGTCCCGACGAAGCGCGACGGCATTGGGCGCAAATTGCTTCTGCCAATTGGCACGCTTCTGCAGCGCTGGTCGCAAAACAACGCAATGCCGCTCTGTTCATTGATCTTGGTTCGACCACGACCGACATTGTTCCAATCGCCGGAGGCAAGGTGGTGGCGCGCGGCTGTACCGATGCGCAACGATTGGCCGCGGGCGAATTAGTTTACACCGGCCTGGTGCGGGGCTTCGTCATGGCGACGGCAAAACGCGCACCGCTGCGGGGGCTATGGACGCCGTTGGTCAACGAGAATTTCGCTACGATGGCGGACGTGCATCGCATTCTCGGCACCCTGCCTGCGGGCGTCGACCTTATGGCAACGGCCGATGGTCGCGAAAAATCCATCGCAGCGTCGCGCGCGCGTCTCGCCCGGATGGTGGGCAGCGACGAAGCGGATGCCGACGATGCGACCTGGACGGTGCTCGCGCGATGGTTTGCAGAAGCGCAGATTCGCAGCATCTACGACTCCGCGATGCTCGTTATGTCGGGTTGTGCCGCCATATCGGCCGAGCCCATCGTGGCGGCGGGAATAGGTTTGAGCATTATTGCCGAGGTCGCGCGCCGGCTGGGTTGCGCCTGCGCCACCTTCGATGAGCTTCTTGATGTCGCTCCGGAGGCGCGCGCCGTCGTGTGTCATTGCGCGCCGGCAGCTGCGCTCGCCGTCCTTGCGTCCTGAGGCGGGCGCGGCCGAATTACTGAAGTTCAACGGCAATCGTGAAGAAATTATCGTGCGAGCAGATGACTTTGAAGTCGCGACGATAGCTCGACATGTAATCATGGGCTGCGCGGAATTCGTGCAGCACCTCGCCAAACTCGTCGAAGATCAAGATCGTGCCCTTCGGCAAGTGTGCATCGAGCTTGGTCAGACAGTACAGCGCCGACGAATAGAGATCGCAATCGATGTTCACGATGATCTGATTGCCGGATTTGAATCCGGCAAGAAATCGGGGCAGCGTCTCTTGAAATATACCGGCGACGAATTCTACCCGAGCATCGTCGGTTTTCGGCGCGCGGCCACCGGTGTCAAAATGGCCGCGCTTGAAGTCATTGTTCCAATCCTCGGGCAACCCGGTGAAACAATCGAAGCCAAAAAATCTGCTCTCGGGCGACTTGTTCTCTTTTGCGAAATGGAAAATGCTGTGACCTTCATGCACACCGAATTCCAGATAGTCGATCGTGGCCGGAGCGCGGTTGATGATAAAGGACCACATCTCTTCGCGCCTAGCGAAGGACGGCGCGCCTGAATTGGTTTCCTTAAAACGTTGCAGCAACGGCCGACGGTTTATGCGGTCGACCATTTTGCTGTACTGCATATATCGTCCATAGTTGAGGACAAAAGTATTGGACAGCATGCGGCGGGTTTGCTTGGCATGTTGGAGGAGTGACATGAGGCTGTCCCTCTTGAATTGCGGTATTGAAGACGAGCGAACCGCGACGGCCGCACCTTGAGCGCAAAGGTCACACGTGCTTGTTTGGAATCGAGTATCACCCGGAGAGCAACGCGTCATTTTCAACTCGACATTAACTTTAACCGGTCGGATAGCCGCAGTGCGCATGGCGGGGGCGTCGGGTATAGACGACGACAATCGACGGCAACGCCATTGGCGAAGATTCAGACGGCCAATTTTCGCACACGTTTTTGTGACTATTTTGCGTTGCGATATCGAGGCAAGTTTCGCAGGTAGAGCTTGTGGCGCGGGAACAGTCCGCCATAGTGGTCGACGCGCCGGGTATGTCGGTGCATGATACGCGACATAGACCTTCGCGATCTTTCGCGACGAGCCACTTTGGACGGAGAGCAGGCATGGCAATACGCCCAGCGGCAATTCCGTTTTGCATTGTTCTCCTCATATTCCTGGCGCCCGGTGTCTTGGCGGGCAACGTCACGCGCTCTGATGTACAGTCGATGCTCGCATCCGCGACCGCCGGGCAGGGGGCAAATTTCGCTAATCAGTCGCTTGATGGTTTGGATCTCCACGACCTCGATTTTACCAATGCTAATCTTTCGAGCGCAGACCTGTCGGACGCCGACTTGCGTGGCGCCAAACTTGTCGGGGCGAAACTTGTCGGCGCTAAGCTGCCGCGGGCGCGGTTGAACCTTGCGTGGATCATGGCTGCCGACTTTTCGCATGCCGATCTGTCAGACGCGGACCTGGAGACGCTTATCGTGTCGTCCGGGCTGCAGACCCTTCCGCAAGATGCAGCTCGCTTCGTCGGCGCCAATCTTTCGGGCGCCAAAGTAACAGCGCGCTTTAGTCTCGACGATATGCGCGGAGCCAATCTCTCCCATCTGCACGCTTCCGCGGACATGCGCAATCAATCCATGGGTCTGATCCGCGCCGATTTCTCGCAGGCGAACTTGGCCGATGCGAACTTTGAAGATGCGGCTTTGGAACACGTCAATTTCGAATTCGCTAAACTTCCGCGCGCTAATTTCTCAGGCGCAGATCTGACCGGTGCCGATTTTGCGGGCGCCGATTTGACCGGCGCGGATCTCACCGGTGCCAAGACGACCGGGGCGGATTTCACAGCTGCCGTGCTTAAGGATGTAAGAGGACTTCCGGCGCTGCGTCAGTGACTCGCGTTAGACGGCGACACTGCGCCCTCAGTGGCGGAAGGGGTGTCCGCCCATAGTCAATAATATGCTATGTATATCAATATCTTAAAATGCATCTTGTTCTGTACCCCCAAAATTTCCCATGAGTTACTTATGAGCTGACGGGTAACGGATCTGTGTCGTCCGCTTGCGGCGTGACGCGGGTAGGTGAGGGAAGAACTCGTCGCCTAACAGGAAGGCGCGCACTGCGTGTCATTCATCGGGGGCATTCAGAACTCTTCTCTTTTGCGACCGAATCACTGCCTTATCTGCCAGCGCATTCTGCGCTCTTCGGAGGGGAACCATCATGCCACCGTCAAAGGCAAAGAAGCCAACCGCTGCAGTCAAACCCAACCATACCGTTACGCTCAAGCATCTCGCTGCGACCTTGGCTGACGAACATCATTTGACGAAACGGGCAGGTGCCGTCCTCCTAGGCGATCTCGTCGGCATGATTACAAAGCATCTGAAAAAGGGCGAGCGAGTCCGCATTGCGGGCCTTGGTATCCTACAAGTCAGAAAACGTGCGGCCCGCATGGGGCGCAATCCTGCGACCGGGGAAGCGATTCAAATCAAAGCAAGCAAGAAAGTCGCATTCCGTGCCGCCAAGGATTTGAAGATGGCGGTTTAATTTTCGGACGCAGCGCGCGCTCGTATTTGCCAAGTCAATGAAAATTGGCCGGACACCGTGCTTGACAAGTTCTCCCGATACCCCCAAGCCATACACAGTTGGTTCACAAATATCGCGTGTAGTTGGTGGGCATCGCGACGACGAGTGAACCGATCAGCTCCAGAAATCGTGGGCGCTTTCCCAGGAACAGTGTTTCCATTGCGAAAAGTGCAGTGTCGGACACCGGCAATGGCGGCGTAAATTCCGCCCGCTCCGCTTTCCGGCCTGCCGCATAAGGCAGTTCAGCCTGCCATTACCAAGGAGTGAGCCGTGCAGAATGGCCCAAGAACAAACATAAATTCGCACCGCCCCAAATCGGCGAGGCCATTTACGAACCGCTCGAAGCCGTGGACATCGAATGTTTCCCGCCCTGAGGCAAGGCTCTCTCAAAACGCGCAAAGAAGCTATGAGCGCTATCTCGCGTTAGCCAAAGCTCAGGCTCAGGCCGGCGATTTAGTCGGGGCGGAGAATTACTACCAGCACGCCGAGCATTATTTCAGATCGATGTCGTCGGACCGAGAAGCTTCGCCGCCGGTTTTTGGCACGCGAAGAGCCGATGAGAAGTAAGCGGATGTGGCAAATTGGTGTCGCCATGGCCGACCGCGACCCGGAAGCGGGATGTCCGCCAGCTCACCTGAGCCGTCACCTTGGGAAAATCTCAACCCTTGATCTGCGCCAGCACGCCGGCGATGTCGCCCATGCCCCAATGCTCGGCGATCTTGCCGTCCGCCACGCGGAAGATGTCGCAGGAGGTGAAGCGCAGGCTTTTCCCAGTCGCCGGCACGCCCAACAGCACGCCCTGCTGCGTGCCAGTATAGACGAAGCTCGCCGCGACGTGATCCTCGGTCGCGACCAGCACCTCGATGGCCACCTTGAGATCGGGGATGCCTTTCAGCCGCGCGGCAAAGAACGCGATCGTACCCTGCTTGGGCTTGATGCCGGCAGCCGGCGGTGGCGCCGCAGCGCTGTTCTGATGATTGATATAGTCCTCGGCGAAGAGCGCCGCGAAGCCGTCGATGTCGTGCGCGCTCAGTGTCGACGCGAATTGGCGGGCGAGGTCGCGCGGACTTGCCGGCGAAGCCGTCGCGATGCCCGGCACGCCCAGTGCGGCGCCAGCGCCGATCAAGCCTAGAACCAATCTACGGTCCGTCATGCGAACCCCCTCATGGCTTCTGAGCATTTCGCGTTCGTAGGCGGCGAGAGCTTGAATGGGACTAGGTCTGTTTGCTGGCCGAATCTTGGCTTTCACTATTTCATCCGACATGACGTTTCTCCATTGATTGCGTTATCGCCATCCTTTGATCCACACGTGTCCAATTATCTCTTGCGCCACTGCCGTAAATTCTCGGCCGTGATGAACAAGAGCGGGACAAGGAAGATCCCAAAGAAGGCGGCTGCAATCATGCCGCCAAACACAGGTGTGCCGACTGCATGTCTCGTTGCAGCCCCGGCTCCGGTTGCAATGACCAGCGGCACCAGACCAAAGATGAAAGCGAAGCTCGTCATCATCACCGGACGGAAGCGCAAAGCCGCCGCCTCGATGGCTGCCGTCGTGACATCCTTGCCGAGCGCACGCTGTTCCACCGCAAAAGCGACGATCAGAATGCCGTTCTTGGCGGCAAGCGCGATCAGGACGACAAGCCCGATCTGCGCATAAACGTCGAAGCTCAGTCCGGCGATCGCGACCGCCGCCACCGCGCCGAGAATTCCTACGCTCACAGACAGCAAAGCCGGGATCGGGATGTTCCAGCTCTCGTAAAGCGCCACCAAGAACAGATACGCGAACAGCAGGGCAAAACCGAGAATGCTCGCCGTATGTCCGCTCGCCGTCTTTTCCTGGAACGCCGTTCCGGTCCATTCGTAGCTGAAGCCGGAAGGCAGTGTGGTAGCAGAGATGCGCTCCATGGCGGCGAGCGCGTCGCCTGAACTCGCCGGTGGTTTCGCCGCACCGTTGATCACAGCGGCTCGATAGCCATTATAGCGCACTACGGTCTGAGGCCCTTGCACCAGCTTGGCAACGGCGAGCGCCCGCATCGGCACCATGTTGCCCTCGGCGTTGCGGACATAGATCGCGTCGATATCACTGACTTGATCTCGAAACTGCTTATCGGCCTGAATGTTGACTTGCCAAGTGCGTCCAAAGACGTTGAAGTCGTTGACGTAATAGCTGCCGAGCGTTGATTGCAACGCGTTGAAAATGTCGCTGATCTTGACCCCAAGCACCTGCGCCTTGTCGCGATCGATATCGAGGTAGATCTGTGGCGTGTTGGCGGCATAGGTCGAGAACACGCCGGCAAGCTCTGGCCGCTGATTGGCGGTGACCGTCAGGCCGTTCATCACCGCGGCAAGGTCAGTCGGTGACTGGCCTTGCAGTGCTTCCAGCGCGTACTGGAAACCGCCGGTATTACCGAGACCGAGGATCGGCGGCAGGTTGAACGGAAAGGCGATGGCGCCCTGGATCGCGGCCATTTGCGGCCGCAGCTTGGCGATGATGGAGCCCGCGCCCTCCGCCGGGTCGGTGCGTTGTTCATAGGGTTTGAGCCGAACGACAAAGAACGCTTGGTTGGAAGCCGCTACATAATCGATGAAATTGAGCCCGACCACCGATAGTACGCCTTGAACCCCCGGAGTCTTCTGAACGATATTTTCGACCTGCTTGACTACGCCTTCTGTGCGCTGGACCGAAGCGCCTTCCGGCAGTCGCAAGGCGGCGAAAATGGCGCCTTGATCTTCGTCAGGCAGGAAGCTTTGCGGCGTCCTGTTGAAGACAAAAATCGCGATCGCCAGCGCGCCGACCGCAACGAGGACGCCGATTGTGGCGACGCCCGCCAGTCGGCGCACAACGGCTACATAGCCATCGCGCGTCCTGTCTATGCCGCTGAGCACATAGCGCATCACGCCAGAGCTGCGCTGCCCGCGCTTGAGGAGCACGGAGCACAGCGCCGGGCTCAGGGTCAGCGCATTAAGCGCCGAAATCAGCATCGATATCGAGACTGCAACGGCAAATTGTCGGAACAATTGCCCGCTGATGCCGGGCGTAAAGGCGACTGGCACGAACACCGACAAGAGAACCAGCGTTATGGCCAGGATCGGGCCGGTGATCTCCGCCATCGCCTGTTTGCAGGCATCGGCAATCGAGAGTTCGGGCTCTTCCTCGATCACCCGCTCGATATTCTCAACGACGACAATAGCGTCATCGACCACGATGCCGATGGCGAGAACCAGCGCCAGCAACGACACCGTATTGGCCGAATAGCCAATCATCAACATGACCGCGAAAGTGCCGATGATCGACACCGGCACTGCGATCAATGGAATCAGCGTCGTGCGAAATTTGCCGAGAAACAGAAAGACGACAATGGCCACGAGGATGATCGCGATCACCAGCGTCCGAACGACCTCGACAATGGTTGCGTTCACGAACACGGTCGTGTCGAAGAAAACCGTATAGGCAAGGTCGGAAGGAAAGCGCGCCGCGAGTGTCGCCATAGTGTCGCGCACTTGCTTGGCGACATCGACGGCGTTCGAGCCCGGCGATTGGTAGATGCCGAGTGCAGCCGCCGGCGCACCGTTGAAGCGGCTGTAGCGATCTTCCGATTGCGCGCCCATCTCGACGCGGGCGACGTTGCTGACCCGCACAATCGAGCCGTCGGGATTGGAACGCAGAATGATATTGGCGAATTCCTCCGGCCGCGTTAGCCGCCCCGTGGTCTTGATATTGATCTGGAATTGCTGGTCGGGCGACGCCGGGGCAGCGCCGATGCGGCCCAGGGCGGCTTGGACGTTCTGGCTCTGCACCGCGCTGATGACGTCATTAGGCGTAAGATTAAGTTCGGTCAGCCGTTGCGGATCGAGCCAGATGCGCAGCGAATAATTCAGCGGTCCAAACAGCACGACCTGACCGACGCCTTTAATACGCGATAGCGGGTCAATGACGTTGATGACCGCATAATTGCTCAGATAAACGGCGTCATTAGTATTCTTCGGTGAATAAAGATTGATCACCTGCAGAAGCGCCGCCGATTTCTTGCGCACGCTTAACCCCGAGCGTTGCACCTCGTCCGGCAATTGTGGAATAGCAAGGCTAGCGCGATTTTGCACATTGACAGTGTCGATGTCGGGATCGGTGCCGAGCGCGAATGTGACGTTAAGCGTGTAGCTTCCGTCGGAGCCGCTCGCGGATTGATAATAGAGCGCGTTATCGACGCCGTTAATCTGCTCTTCGATCGGCTGCGCCACCGTGGTCTCGACCACCTCGGAATCGGCTCCGGGATAATTCGCGGTGAGTGTGACTTGCGGCGGCACGATGTCGGGAAACTGGGCGATCGGAATCGCCGATATTGCGATCAGGCCTGCCAGCGTGATGACGATGGCAATGACGATGGCGAAGCGCGGTCGATCAATGAAAATATTGGAAAACATTGCGCTGGATGTTCGCTCTGCAGTTTCGCTCAGTTTTCCGGCACAACGTTTGCCGCCACCACCTGACCCGGGTGCACCTTCTGAATGCCATCGGTGATGATCAGCTCACCCTCCTTGAGTCCGTTCTCGACTTCGACGTTCTTGCCGTGATCGGGGCCGGTCGTGATCCGCCGCTGCTCGACTTTCTTTGAGTCGTCGACGACCAGCACGTAATGGCCGGCTTGATCGAGCAAAACCGCGGCCTGGGGCACGAGCAACGCATAGCGGGGCTTACCGCGCTCGACGATAACGCCGACGACGCCCCCGGGGATGAGCTCGCCGTCGGGGTTCGGCAGTAATGCGCGCGCAGTAACGGTATCAGTATCGGCTTGGACTTGCACGTCGAGGAAATTGGTCAGCCCGGGATGCGAATAAATACTGCCGTCGGGCAGCCTGATGTGAACCACCACATGCGGGTCTTTGTCGACGGACGCCGCCACCCGACGTCGATATTCGACCACGTCGGCCTCGCTCGCTTGAAACGTCACATAGATCGGATCCTGGCTGACGATGGTCGCGAGGACTCCGGTCGAAGGGCTGACCAGATTGCCGACGGTGTAACGGGCAATGCCGATACGGCCGTCGATGGGCGAAACGATTTCCGTGTAGCTGAGATTGATCTTAGCTTGCTCAAGAAGCGCCCGCGCCTGCAAAATGTCGGCCTGCGCCGACTGTTCGGCGGCGGCCAACTCATCGACGGTGGCTTGCGGCACGTTCTGGTTCTTCACCAGCGCCTGGGCACGCTGCAACTGCAAATTCGCGTTGACCTCCGTAGCCTGCGCCTTGGCGAGATTAGCCGCCTGCTGATCGACCGCAGCTTTGTAGGTATCCGGCTCGATGCGAAAGAGCAGATCGCCGGTCTTGACCATCTGCCCTTCGGTAAAGTTGCGCTTGCCGATAAAGCCGGTCACGCGTGCCACGATATCGACCTTGTTGACGGCGGCGACACGGCCAACAAAGTCGCCGGTTTCCGTCACTTGCCGGCTCACGACCGGTCGTACCGAGACTGACGGTGGCGGTGCACTTTGCGCCAGACTACCACCGCAACAAAATACCGTGGCCATGAGTAGGCCAAGTGAGGTGCTGGTCCTGATCAGACGAAAAATCATATCGATCTCCCCAAAGGTTCGATGGGGACCGGGACATAGCCACGTTGGCATTCGAGTCGGGGCGTGAGCTCGCGTTGGCTGGCTGCTTAGAAAGTTATCAACGCGAAGTTTGCTTCCTCAATTGTGTCACGTCTTCCTCCTTGACTCGTGACTGTTGGCTACCGAAACGCGCCGTAACGTAATTAGTCACGGCCGCAATTTCCACATTGGAATAGCTGCTCCCAAAAGCCGGCATGGAGATGATGTCAGCAGGTCTGTGCCGTATCGTCCCTGAGAGCACAATCTGCGCAACATTCGTCGCTGCGGGATCGTTTACGGCACGCGAGCCGCTGATCGTGGCAAATTGTGAGATCGGGCTTACCCCCGTCCAGCTATGACAACCGGCACAGGCTTCTTCAAATACGCGCTTGCCGACGACATCCGCAGTTCCACCGCCGTTCTTGGGCGATGCCGGGGCAGGGGGCGCAATGGCCGCTGGCAGGTTAGGCGAGATGCGCGGGGGAATGGTGCGAAGATAAACGACGACCGCGTAGATGTCGTCCGGTACCAATTGGCTGAAGCTCTGGTCGACGGCTTCGCCCATCGGCCCCGCCGCCGTGCCGCGGCCGGACGCGTGACCTTTGGCGAGATAGGCGAATATTTCTTCATCGGTCCAGCCGCCGATGCCGGTATCTTTGTCGGAGGTGATGTTAAAAGCCTTCCAGCCGGCCGTCACCGCACCGGCGAATTTTTCGCCGTTGTCGAGCGCAAAGGCAAGATTGCGCGGCGTGTGGCATTCGCCGCAATGCGCCAACGCTTCGGCGATATAGGCGCCGCGGTTCCATTCGGCGCTTTGTGCTGGGTTCGGCGCGAAGCGCGTATCGGCGTTGAACAGCAACGACCAAAATATCATGGTCCAGCGCTGATCGAACGGAAACGCAAAAGTATTCGCGCGATTATCGGCATGTACCGCCGGCAGGCTGAACAGGTAGGCCTTGATCGCCAGTGCGTCCGCGTCGGTCATGTAGGTATAGGACGTAAACGGCATGGCCGGATAAAGCCGCGCGCCGTCCCGTCGGATGCCGCGTTGCACGGCGTTGAGAAAATCTTGATCGCTGTAATCGCCGATGCCGGTATCTTTGTCGGGCGTGATGTTGGGGGAATAAATCGTCCCGAATGACAGCGGAATCGCCAACCCACCGGCATATTGGGTGCCGCCGGGCGCGGTGTGGCAGACCATGCAGTCGGCGGCGCGCGCGAGATATTCGCCGCGTTTGACTTGGTCCGAATTGCCAAGCGCTGTAGGAACGCCGGTTGGGTCGGCGCCGTGATAATCCGCCAGTGCAACCGTCGAGCCGCCGGCGAATGCCATCGGTCCGGGACGAAACGTCTTCCAGCCGAGGACGGCCGCAACAATCAGAACAATAACGACAATGAGGACAATGCGTGTGCGCATGACACTTACGCCTTGTTGGCCGCGATTGCGGCGCGGTCGATTGGCAAGCGGCGAATCGCCACGCCGGTCGCGGCATAGATTGCGTTGCGCAGAGCCGGCGGACCGGCCGTGCAGCCGGTCTCGCCGATGCCGCCGGGGTCAGCGCCGCTCTTGATGACATGCACGTCGATGTTCGGCACCTGATCGATCCGCAGCATGCGGTAGTCGTTGAAGTTGGATTGCCGCACGCGACCCTTGTCGATGGTGATCTCGCCATACAACGCGGCGGTCAGCCCGAAGATCAGTCCGCCTTGCAATTGCGCGACGATGGTGTCGGGATTGACCGCGATGCCGGTGTCAACCGCCGACGTGACGCGGCGCAAACGAACCTCGCCATTGTCGGCAACTTCGGCCTCGACCACGGTGGCGATGAAGCTGGCGAACGAGGGCTGCACGCACACGCCACGACCGGCGCGAGGCGGCAGCGGCTTTCCCCAATCGGATTTTTCCGCCACAAGTTCGAGCGCCGCCTTCAGGCGCGGATTATTGCCAAGCATGCCGCGGCGGAAATCGATCGGGTCCATGCCGGCCTTGCGCGCCAGTTCGTCCATGAAGCATTCGATGGCGAACACGTTGTTGTTCGGTCCGACGCCGCGCCAGAATCCGGTCGGCACCGCGGGCGGCTCGGCGCGCATATATTCGACCGTGCGATTGGGAATGTCGTAGGGCATGTCGACGGCGCTATCGACCGCGTCGATATCGATGCCGTTTATGAATATCGACGGCGCCCAGCGCGCCATGATCGACGAACCGCTGACGCGATATTTCCAGGCGACAATCTTGCCGCCCGACAGGCTAGCCGAAATGACGTCGCGATAAACCGGGCGGTAGATGTCGTGACGGATGTCTTCTTCGCGGGTCCACACCACCTTTACAGGCCCGTCGACGTGCTGGGCGATACGCACCGCGACCGCCACCATGTCTGGTTCGAGCCGGCGGCCGAAGCCGCCGCCGATGTAATGGTTGTGCACGGTCACCTTGTAGACGGGCAGATTGGCGGCTTGCGCTGCGGTCGATTGCACGCGTGTCATGACCTGCGTGCCGGTCCATATTTCGCAAGCGCCTGGCGTGAGCGAGACCGTGCAGTTGAGCGGCTCCATGGTCGCGTGCGCTAGGAACGGCAGCTCATAGTCGCCGTCGAACCTGTCGCCTTGCGCCAAGCCTTTGTCAACGTCGCCGATGGATTTCGCGACGACGCCGGTTTTCTGGCTGGCGGCGCGCAAATCCTCCCAGATGTCGCTCGAATTGATTTTGGCGTTCGCTCCTTCGTCCCAGGTGATGACAAGGGCGTCGAGACCTTTCTTGGCCGCCCACATGTGATCGCCGACGACCGCGACCAGATCGTCCAGAACAACGACTTGCCGCACACCGGAAACCGCCTTGGCAGCGCTGTCGTCCACATGCGCCACCTTGCCGCCAAACACCGGGCATTGCGCCAGCGTCGCGAATTTCATTCCGGGCAGCATGGCATCGATGCCGTAAACGACCTTGCCGTCGGTCTTGTTTGGCGTGTCAAAGCGCTTGAGCGGCTTGCCGATCAGGGTGAAGTCCTTGGGATCCTTCAACGGCGGATTTTCCGGCACCGGCAGCGCGCCCGCCGCATCGACCAGATCGCCGTAGGCGAGGGCGCGTCCGCTCGCGGCATGCACGACTTTGCCATTCGACGCGGTGCAGCTTGCCGGATCGACCTGCCATTGCGCCGCTCCCGCCTGGATCAGCATCGCCCGGGCCGCGGCGCCAGCCATGCGCAGCGGCTTCCAGAAGGCGCGAATGGAATTGGAATTGCCGGTGACCTGGATGCCGAAGATTGGATTGCCGTAGAGCTTGTCGTTGGGCGGCGCATGCTCGAGCGCGATCTGTGCGTAATCGCCGTCAAGCTCGTCACAAAGGATCATCGGTATCGCGGTATAGACGCCCTGGCCCATCTCCACCTGCGGCATGACCAGCGTCGTCTTGCCCGTGTGATCGATGCGGATGAAGGCATTGGGCGCGAATTGGCCGGCGGTGCTGTCGGGCGGCTGGTCCGGCTCGTTGACGGGCGCGGCCCGAAGTGGAAGGCGAAAGGCGAGGACAAAACCGCCGGCCAAGCCGCTTCTGATCAGCGCGCGGCGCGACGGAGCAAGCGATTGGTTCTCAAATACACGCATGGCCGCCTCTCTATGCCGCCGCCGCGGCGCGCTTGATCGCCGCGCGGATGCGCACATAAGTGCCGCAGCGGCAGATGTTTCCCGCCATGGCGGCATCGATATCGGCATCGTCGGGCGCCGGATTCCCGGCAAGGAGCGCCGCCGCGGACATGATCTGCCCGGACTGACAATAGCCGCACTGAATGACTTCCAGATCGAGCCAGGCCTTCTGCACTTTCGCGCCCGCGGGCGTAGCGCCGATGCCTTCAATCGTGGTGATGGCCCTATTGTCGATCGACCCGACCGCCAGCAGGCAGGAGCGCACTGGAATACCGTCAAGATGCACGGTGCAAGCGCCGCACTGCGCGATGCCACAGCCGAATTTCGTACCGGTCATTCCCAGCACGTCGCGCAAGACCCAGAGAAGCGGTGTGTCCTCATCCACGTCGACGCTGTGCGTATTGCCGTTGATGTTGAAAGTGAAGGCCATTGAGTCCCTCTCCTCTTAAGCCAATCGCAATCAGCAACTCATCGGGCGGTGACTGCGCGATAGGACTTGAGTCCGCCATCGCTTCCGTCTGCAACAGAATAACAGCCGCGCCCGCCCTCTGATAGCCGCGATGGTTGTTGGCCCGACGATTTGGTTGCTAAGGTGTCGATCGGTAAACTTGCCGTGAACATACGGCCGCCGCCACCGCCGGGGATTGCGTCGGAAGCTCTCAGGCCGTCAGGGACAAAATCCAATGGTTCTTGCGATCCCGTCCGGGCTGCTCAGTGTGTGATTTCAGATCGCGGGGAAGATGGGCCATGAAGGATCTACTGTTCGGTGGTACTGGGTGGACCGATTTCGCGATCACCCTGAACCGGATCGCGGTTGGGGCATTCTTTATGCTGTCGGGATATCACAAGCTGTTCAACGCAGAGCGCCACCGTTCAGTCGTCGACGAACTCAAGGCGCTCGGCGTTCCACGAGTGGGCTTCAATCAATGGTGGGTGCCGTTGGTCGAGTTCAGCGCCGGCGGCGGAGTCCTTATCGGGTTCTTGGCGCCACTCGCCGCGCTTGGCCTGCTTGTCATCATCCTCGTCGCCATCTTCACGTCCGGGCGGCAGCGAATCAAACTCTATAAGCCGATCGATGAAGCGGATCGCATCGACGATTGGCTCTATTTACCGGAGACGCTTTATGCCTTTATGTTGATCATAATTGTCTCGGCCGGCGCCGGGCCTTACAGCCTCGATGCCCTGATCCTGGGCCTGATGAATAAGCACGCCGCGTGACACCGCGTCCTTACCGGTTATCTTCTTCCGACGCCGCAGAAGGCCGGCAAACCGCCGCCATCATGAGTGGTCAGCCGTGATTGTCACGACCTTCCCCAGAGCTGTGCGCGTCATCGAGCACATGTTGATCCCTCTGAAAGACGGCACGAAGCTCGCTGCCCGCATCTGGCTGCCAGAAGACGCCGAACAGAATCCTGTTCCGGCCATTCTGGAATATTTGCCTTACCGCAAGCGCGACGGCACCTACGAGCGCGACGCGCTGACGCACCCGTATCTGGCCGGTCACGGCTACGCTGGCGTTCGCGTCGACCTTCGAGGTAGCGGCGAATCGACGGGCTTGCTGTTCGACGAGTACGCCAAGCAGGAACAAGACGATGGCGTGGAGGTGATCGCTTGGCTGGCAGCTCAGCCCTGGTGCAACGGCTCGGTTGGGATGATGGGAATTTCCTGGGGCGGGTTCAACGGACTTCAGATCGCGGCGCGCCGTCCCCCGGCACTCAAAGCAATCGTGACCATTTGTTCGACCGACGATCGGTACGCCGACGACGCGCATTACATGGGCGGCGCGTTTCTCACCAAGGCAGGACTTGAATGGGCTTTTTTCTTTTTCAGCTTGATGTGCCTACCGCCCGATCCGGCGCTGGTTGGCGATAGCTGGCGAGGGATGTGGTTGGAGCGCCTGCAAAACATACCGCTGTTTCAGGAAAACTGGCTGCAGCACCAACGACGCGATGCATATTGGAAGCACGGATCGGTATGCGAGGCCTACGCAGCGATCCAATGCCCGGTCTATGCCGTCGGTGGTTGGACCGATGGTTATAAGAATGCAATCCCGCGCCTGCTCGAGCGACTGACGGTGCCCCGCAAGGGTCTCATCGGGCCATGGGCGCACGCCTATCCGCACTTTGCACTTCCCGGACCCCAGATCGGATTTCTCCAGGAAATCCTGCGTTGGTGGGATCATTGGCTCAAGGGCATCGATACCGGCGTGATGGATGAACCTATGCTGCGTGCGTGGATGACGGAAAGCGTGAAACCGGCGAGCCACCACGACACGTTGCCGGGCCGGTGGATTGCCGAACCTTCGTGGCCACCGCCGAGAATAACGCCGCGGCGGCTGTACTTGACCGATGAGGGGCTGCGAGACGCCGCGGCACCTTTGACGGCTCGCGCCGTATGCTCGCCGCAGACGGTCGGTATGTGTGCGGGCGAATGGGTTCCATTCGGTCGTGGGCGCGATCAGGCACGCGACCAGCAAGAAGATGACATACGCTCGGTGGTTTTTGAGACGACGCCACTCGATGAGCCGATCGAGATCCTTGGCGCTCCGATCGTAACGCTCGACGTCGCCTCCAACCGGCCAATTGCAAATCTAATAGTCCGGTTATGCGATGTGCACCCGTCCGGTGAATCGCTGCGCGTCAGCTATGGTGTGCTCAACCTCACGCATCGCGAGAGCCACGAACAGCCCGCTTTGCTGGCGCCGGGTGAGCGCTACCGGGTGCGCATTAAGCTCAATGATGCAGGCTCGATGTTTCCGGCCGGCCACAAGGTGAGGCTTGCGATATCTACGGCCTACTGGCCGATGATCTGGCCCAGTCCGGAGACGGCGACCGTGCAGATTTTCGCCGGCACGCTCGATCTGCCGCAACGCCCGCCCAACGTCGCAGACGCGGGGCTCGCGCCTTTTCCTGAACCGGAGACGGCGACACCCGAGAAACCAACCATCGTTCATCGCGATGGTGTGCGGGTTGAACGCATCGACCGGATCGGTCTGGAATTGGGCACACAATGGAAAACGCAGTATCACGTCGAGGAGAACGATCCGCTTAGCGCCGTTGCCGAACTGCACAATATCCAGACAGTGTCGCGAGACACATGGCAAATCCAGGTCGAGACGCAGCTGCGGATGTCATCCACGGGCAACAGCTTCCTGCTGCATGGAAGCTTGCGCGCCTTCGAGGGCGCAAACGAAGTGTATCGTCGCGACTGGGACCGCTCTATTCCTCGCGATTTCTCATGATGCGGGCTTCCTGACGGGAGCGAGCGCAGCGCTATGATAGACGGCATCAACGATGAACTCATTCTCGCAGCCCGTCTTCTTCTCGCGACATTATTTCTGATTTTCGGCTGGAGAAAGCTGCGGGACTATTCGGGCACCGTAAGTCAAATGGTGCAGCTTGGCGTCCCGACGCCGGTCCTGGCTACTGTCGTAGCGATCTTCATGGAGCTTCCGGTTGCGTTCGCGGTCGCCGTCGGCGCGTTCACGCGTCCTTTGGCTATACTCATGGCTTTGTACGCTCTTGGAACTGCGCTTATTGGGCATCGCTACTGGACAGTGAAAGGTGCGGGTTACGTCGACAGCCTGGATGGCTTTTACAAAGACCTCAGCATTATGGGAGGCTTCTTGCTGTTGTCTATTACTGGTGCAGGAAAATATTCGATTGATGCATTGTTAGGCATCGCCTCGCCATAGCTATTGGGTCAACGACGCAGCCTCATGTCGCGTATGTCCGGTGCCGGACATGTGCCCGTGAGGTGTCAGACATGTGATCGACGATCTCATCGACAGCCATCACGACGAAGCGTAGCCTTCCGAAATCTCCGCGCGGTCTCAGCATTTGAAGCGATCCGCAGACGAGCACGAAGCCCCAACAAGTATTTAGGTTTCTGACCGGAGGCTCGGGTATGTCGCTAGACAGCACGCTGACTGCAACCGCTCACTCGCGGCTGCCCGACGCGACCGCGGCCGGCTTCGCCGATAAGCTTTATCGGCTGGATGGCGGTCACTCCCTCGCAAACGACGAGTCGGTCTGGACCCCCGGCGAAAATGTCGGACACAGCATCGAATTCTCGTCGACCTGCTGGCTGATACAGCGGCGAAACCAATGGTTACTCTGGGATACGGGTGTTCCTGAATCCGCGCTGAACGACCCCAAAGGCTGGTCAACCCTGCCTAAATTGATCGTCTACCATTTGGATAAGACGCTCACTGAGCAACTTGCCACGATTGGACTTAAGCCGAACGACGTCACTTATGTCGCGCTATCGCATACTCACGGCGACCACATCGGCAATGTTCGCTTGTTCCCGAATTCAACGGTTCTGATGCAACGGGCCGAGTATGAGTGGATCAGTACTCCCGATGGCCCTAACGACAACGTGAATCAATTGAAGGCTCTCGCACATAAGCTGTTGGGCACCCCAAAGCATCTTAAGCTGCTCGACGGCGATACCGACGTATTTGGCGATGGGAGTGTCACCCTGGTTTCCACGCCATGACATACTCCCGGCAGTCAATCATTGTTGGTGCACCTGAAGAATTCAGGATTCATCATTCTGTCCGGCGACGTGGTGCATCTGGAAGAGAATTTTGAGAAAGACACGGTGCCGTCCTTGAACACGGATAAGGCCGCGTCGATTGCCTCAATGGAGAGGGTCAGGCGCATGATCGCAACATACAAGGCGAAGCTGTTTATCAATCACGACAAGGCGGAATCTGACGCTCTAAAGCTGATCCCCGCATTCTACGATTGACGTTCTCATCAGTGCGTTTCTGCCCCCGCGCCGACGCCAATGAGCGCCCGGCCGATACGGAGGGAAATTATGATGGCACCAACTTCTCTGGCATCGGCATCGGCATCGGCGCCGGCGTCGCTCGCCGGTCGTCATCCTACGCAGGCTGCTTCGCTGGACTCGACATCGGCGACAACGACCTATCGTCGCATGACGGTTGATGGTGTCGGAATTTTCTATCGCGAAGCTGGTCCGAACGACGCGCCGACGATCGTGCTGCTGCACGGGTTTCCGTCTTCCTCGCGCGAGTTCGATACGCTCATCCCCTTGCTCGCAACACGCTATCATCTGATAGCGCCGGATTTTCCAGGATTCGGTCAGAGTGAATGCCCCGCCACCATCGTCGTATGTGTACACTTTCGACAATTTGGCCAAGACGATCAACGAGCTTCTCGAGAAACTCAACATCAACAAATACACCTTTTACCTTCATGACTATGGCGGGCCGGTCGGCTTTCGCATCATCCCGGCACATCCGGAGCGGCTGCAGGCGCTTATCATCCAGAATGCCAATGCGTATAAGGAAGGCCTGGGCGCCAAGTGGGCTGCCATTGCGCAATACTGGGCCGATCCGAAAGCGCATCCGCAAGTATTCGATGCGTTCGTGTCGCTCACAGCGACCGAACAGCGTCACACCCTCGGGACCTCGCATCCCGAACGTTATAACCCGGATACCTGGACTGACGAGTACGCCCACCTGTCGAGACCCGGCCAAGGCGAGATCCAGGCCGATCTGCTGTACGACTACCGGATAAACGTCGCTTCGTATCCGGCGTGGCAAGCGTGGTTGCGCGAGCACAAGCCGCCGACTTTGGTGGTCTGGGGGCGGAACGATCCTTCGTTCATCGCTCCTGGTGGGGAGGCGTTCAAGCGCGATCTGCCGGACGCCGAGATCCACCTGCTCGACGCTGGCCATTTCGCCTTGGATGAGAAGAACGATGAGATCGCGAGTCTTATTCTTGCGTTCTTGGCCGAACATTCCGTTTGACCAATCGGTAGATTATTTCACGCACCTCTGAGCTTCATATCCCCGAAGTCCCAACAGGAGTCGTCCATGAGCGAAACACAAGTCGGGCAGAAAACCTATCAAATGCCGCCGCAGGATGGGATTACCATCGCGCATTTTATCGTCGTCGCCGACATCGAGCGATCGCTTCGATTTTACGAAACGGTCTTCGGTAGTCGCATTCTGAGCAGAGGTGATAGCAAGGGCGCGCCGGGCTACCTCCAGCTCGCGAACATGTGGCTCATCGTCAATGTCGGGGGCGGTCCGACACCCGACAAGCCATCGACAACGCTCAGCGTTCCCGCCGACCCCGATTTAGTCAGCAGCTTCATGAATATCCGCGTTGCGGACATTCACGCGTGCTATGAACTATGGAAAAGCCGAGGAGCCGAGTTCATCACCGAGCCAAAGCCCAAATACGGCGAGACGCGCTGCTACATCCGCGATCCCGATGGCTACATAATAGAAGTTGGGCAAAGCAACCCGGGCATCGCTTACGGCTGAACGGAGATTATTGCAGCACTGATAAAAGAGGCCCATCGGAGGATCGGTCATGCGGGCGCAAATCTGCTTTTTTGTCAGCATCGTCTTCAGTTTCGTTGCTTGGGGTGCAGTCACCGGCAGCCTGATCTTGCCGGAACTGCGCCGCCGAGGTCGCAACGAAGCCTTGCGGCCGCTGCTCATGTTTCATTCTTTCCGCTTCGTCGGCTTGGCGTTCCTGGTCCCCGGCGTCGTGTCCCCCGATTTGCCGGCGGCTTTTCGCCGAAGGCGCCGCCTATGGCGATATCGTCGCCGCGGCACTGGCTTTGTTAACGCTGGCCTCACTGCCCGGCAGGCTTGGCATCGTCGCGGCCAGGGTATTCAATCTTTGGGGCAGCGCCGATATCCTCCATGCCAACTACGAAGGCATTCACTTAGGCGTCTAAGCCGGTCAATTGGGCGCTGCCTACTTTCTCCCAACGTTTATCGTGCCGCACTTTCTGATCACGCACGGACTCATGTTTCGGCTTCTACTACGAAACGAAAACGAAGCCGCCGTGCCGGCCGCGTGGGGCTCGCCTAAAGTGAGCCGCGCCACGACCTACGCCGCTCCCCGGTATCGGCAGGTGAGTTTGCTGCCGAATAACGTGAGGTCCCGGACGACGGATCCTCATCGGCCCCGGCTTTATTGGTGCAGAATCATGCTCTGCCGCAACGCGGACCATGCGCGATGTTTGTGCACGCCTGGAACTTAGCCATTTCAATCAGAACCGCGGGATTTTGCGCCGAGCGGTAGATTGGCCTGAACATCAGAAGTCGGAGGTCCATCATGCCGAACTACGACGCGATTATCATCGGCACCGGACAGTCTGGCCCGGCCTTGGCGCGGCGATTGGTGGCTGCAGGCCGGAAGGTCGCGATCATTGAACGCAAGCTGTTCGGCGGCACATGCGTGAACACGGGCTGTACTCCGACTAAGACGCTGGCCGCGAGCGCCTATGTTGCGCATGTTGCACGCCGCGCTGCCGACTACGGCGTGCTGATTGGAGGGACGGTCAACGTCGACATGAAGGCAGTCAGGGCGCGAAAGGACGCGGTTGTGGCTGTATTCCGCAATGGCGTTGAGCAATCACTGAAGACCTTACAAGGGTGCACGGTTTACGAAGGCCATGGCCGCTTTGTTGCGGAAAAGAAAGTAGCGGTGAACGACTCTGAGCTGACGGCCGATCAGATCTTTATTAATGTTGGCGCGCGAGCCGCGATTCCACCGATACGCGGTCTCGACCAGGTTCCGTACCTGACCAACAGTTCGATGTTGGACATCGATGTCCTCCCGGCACATCTCGTGATCCTCGGCGGCAGTTACATTGGCCTCGAATTCGCTCAGGTCTATCGTCGTTTCGGAAGCGAGGTGACCGTCATCGAATTCGGACCGCGCTTGATCTCGCGCGAGGATGAGGACGTCTCACAAGCTGTTGGCGGTTTCCTCAAGGAGGAAGGCATCGACGTGCGCGTCAACAGCGAGGTCGTCGGTGTGCAGAAGCAGGGAAACTCGATCGTGGCGAAAGTCGAATTGAGCGGGAGGGTCTCACAGATGGCCGGAACTCACCTGCTGGTGGCGACTGGTCGGCGACCAAACACTGACGACCTTGGCCTCGACAAGGCGGGTATCGGCACAAATGCGCGCGGGTATATCCTGGTGGATGACCAATTGCGTACCAACGTTTCCGGTGTCTGGGCGATGGGCGACTGCAATGGCCAAGGCGCGTTTACGCACACGTCCTGGAATGATTTCGAGATCGTGGCAGCGAATCTTCTCGATAAAGACCAGAGACGGGTGAGCGACCGCATCACGGCCTACGCGCTCTACACCGATCCGCCGCTTGGCCGGGCCGGGATGACCGAAGCGGAAGTCCGCAAGTCGGGCAAGTCAGCGCTGATCTCGACCATGGCGATGAAGGACGTCATGCGCGCGTATGAAAGAGGTGAGACCAAGGGTTTCATGAAAATCCTTGTGGACCGGGATAACAAACAAATACTGGGCGCCTCCTTCCTGGGACTCGAAGGTGACGAGGTCATCCATTGCGTCCTTGATATCATGTACGCCAAGGCGCCCTACACTGTGATACAACGCGCGATGCACATTCATCCCACAGTGTCGGAGTTTATTCCGACTATGATGGATAAGCTCAAGCCGTTGCAATGATCGGGCAGCGCTGAATTGAAGCAAGAGGAAGTCAGAGAGGAGCCTATGAAGTCCGTTAGGGATGGTATCAACACAGCGGCCAAGCCAAGCGGAACAGGTTGCGTCGAATGCGTGGCCGCGGGCAAATGGTGGTTGCATCTTCGCAGATGCGCCGAATGCGGTCACATCGGCTGCTGCGATAGTTCCCCAAGTCAGCATGCATCGAAACACTACGCCGCCACGGGTCACCCAATAATCACGAGCTTCGAGCCAGGCGAGCATTGGTTTTACGACTACCGTACTCAAGAATCCTTCGCCGGTCCGAAGCTTGCCGCTCCTCACTCGCATCCGTCGGATCAACCGGCGCCGGGACCGGATGGAGCGGTGCCTTCTAACTGGCAAACGCTGCTTCACGAATAGACGATGCGCGCCGCGATCTGCTGGCGCCATTCGATTTCCTCGAGCCGTCGCGAGCAGCATGACTTACCAATGATTGCTCCGCAACGAAACAGCGAAGAGAGTGCCAACCCGACCGCACCGGTGCATTGGTCACTAATGGGTGGAAAGCCGACATGAAGCGGACACGGTCAATCGGTCGAAGATGACCCGCAGCAGACATCGGGACCTGATTGGTATATCCTTCTGTAATTCGATCTCGGCCGTCAAACCCGAGCTTGGCGCCTTGCTCCTCTTTTTCTTTCTGCCAGTCGATCAGGTGATAACGTCTGTATGACGCGACAGTCGGCAATGCGCCCACCGGCACAAGCCGCAAGGGTGTCGCGGAGCTCGCGGCGAAGCCGTTTGAGCGTCGTGATCTTTCCTTCGATCATCACCAGGTGCCGCCTAGCGATTTGGTCGATTCCCGCGCACGGATTCTCGCGATGCCCAGCAAGATCGAGCAACTCGCGTACATCCTCGATGGAAAAGCCAAGTTCCCGTGCCCGTCGGATGAAGGCCAGACGATGCACGTGCTCGCTCGCATAGCTGCGGTAGTTGCCGCTCGTGCGGTCCGGCTTGGGCAGCAGACCGATCCGTTCGTAGTAGCGGATGGTCTCAACCCGCGTTGCGGTGGCCTCACCGACCTGCCCGATACTCAGCCCCGCCATTAGCCTTGACCCTGTAGTGACTACAGGGTGCAAGGTTTAGCACGTCCGCTTGGTTGAGCTATAGGGATGTCATCAAACTCTTGTGCCCCGCCACCGCTTCTCTTGCCGCCGCGATCCGACCGCTTGCCGCTCATTCGTGAGGCATTCCGGCTCGAATGGCTGACAATCGGATGGATGACGGTTGAGGCGCTTGTCGCCATCGCCGCGGGCGTGACCGCGGGTAGTCTCGTGTTGATCGCCTTTGGACTGGATAGCGTAATTGAGTTGGCATCGGCTGGCGTGCTCATGTGGCGTTTATCCATCGAGCTGCGCCACGGGCAGCAGTTTTCTGAACGCGCAGAGCGCACTGCCAGTCGCATCGGTGGCGCATTGCTGTTCCTCTTGGCTGCTTACATCACGACTGCCGCCCTGTGGCATCTGTGGAAAGGAACTGGCGAGGAATTTTCTTGGCCGGGGTTCATCGTCGCGCTTGATGGCGATTCCCGCTATGCGCTACTTGGCGCATCGCAAAATCACCATCGCCGAAAAGATCGGAAGTCGCGCTCTCCACGCCGATGCGATGGAGGCCGTGACATGTGGATGGTTGTCATTCGTGGTTGTCGCCAGTCTCGCCGCGCAATGGCTTACTGGCGCGTGGTGGGTTGATGGCGTCGGTTCACTGGCAATCGTGTACTTCTTGGTGAAGGAAGGCCGTGAAGCTTGGTCGGGGCACGAATGCGAGTGCTGCGCTTGACGGTCGCGCTATCGCTATTCGCGGGCGAGCATGGGCGCAAGAAAAAGAGCCTGCTGCGATTGCGAGTTAGGCGCTACTGGCGAATGGGACTTCCCTAGCGGCAGGTTAGGGCCAACGGCAGTGGTAGAATTTACTCCAAACAAGGACTAGGGTCCGGGCAAGGCTATCTGGACCGATCGTGCAAGAACCGGGAAAATGCCTGCAACGTCGCTTCCGAGACGTAGTGCTCAATTCCCTCCGCGTCGGCCTCAGCAGACTCGGTGGGAACACCCACCGCGCGAAGTAGATCAACAACGAGTCTGTGGCGAGCGCGCACTCGTTCGGCCAGCGCGTGGCCTTTATCTGTCAAGAATACCCCGCGATATGGACGGGCTGTTGCCAGTCTTGCTCGCTTCAAGCGCGACACGGTCTTGATCGCGGTGGCGTGCGACACGCCCAGTCGGCGCGCGATATCTGTCGGACGCGCCTCGCCGGCATTGGCCAACAGGTCCGCGATCAACTCGACGTAGTCTTCCAACAAAGCAGTCGATTTGGCCGATCGCGCTTTGCCGAAGCGGCGCGCTTGGGTCAGCTCGGTGGGGAGTTCCCATACGGCCGCGCGATGCTTTTGCTTGATCTTGCCGGAGAGCGTCAGCTGCATCATCGCGTGTCCTTAAATCCCCAAACGGCATTGTTGCAAAAAGAACACACTCAAGTCTTCATGTCAAAGTGTAGCCTAGCGCTACATACCGTAGCACATTGACAAGTCGCAGTCCAGCCATTAGTCTGTAGCCATGGCTACATCTTCATGTTTGATGCTGGAGTAGCGTTTTGACCGAGATCATCGCCCGGCGCAGAGTCGCTCACCGAACGCACCGTCGCTACGGCGCGCCAAGTGCTTGCCGGTCAGCGCGGTGGGATGCGCGCCTACTTGGCCTTTGCCGGGCCAGCGGTCATCGCCTCAATCGCCTACATGGACCCGGGGAACTTCGCGACCAACATTCAGGCCGGCGCGAAATACGGCTACGGGCTGCTTTGGGTGGTGTTGCTTGCCAATCTGATCGCGATGCTGTTCCAGGCGCTTTCGGCCAAGCTCGGCATCGTCACCGGCCGCAACCTTGCGGAAATGTGCCGTGACCAGTTTCCGCGCCCGGTGGTCTGGGCGATGTGGGTGGTCAGCGAGATTGCCGCCATGGCGACCGACCTCGCCGAATTCCTCGGCGGCGCCATCGGACTTTCACTGCTGTTTCAGACCCCGCTCCTCGTCGGGATGATCATTACCGGGATCGTGACCTATGGCATCCTGATGTTCGAGGGATTTGGCTTCCGGCCGATCGAACTGATCATCGGCAGCATGGTGAGCCTCATCGGCCTTTGCTACCTCGTCGAGATGTTCATTGCGCCGGTCGACTGGGCCTCGGCGGCGTATCACACCGTCGTACCGCAGATCGCCGACGCCGAGGCGCTCTTGCTTTCGGTCGGCATCATCGGCGCCACCGTCATGCCGCACGCGGTCTATCTGCATTCCGGCCTGACGCAATCGCGCATGCCGGTCCGCGACAATGCGCGAACGGCGCAAGGTGCTGCGCTTCTCCAACCAGGAAGTCATCATCGCGCTCGCCGTCGCCGGCCTCGTCAATATGGCCATGGTGATGATGGCGTCCGGCGCGTTCCACGCCGGTCATCCCGACGTTGCGGAGATCGAGACGGCCTACCACACGCTTGACGCCGTCTGCTCGGCGATCGGCGCGGCCGGAGTGTCTTTCTGCTGTCGCTCATTGCCTCGGGCGTTTCCAGTTCGACGGTCGGGACCATGGCCGGCCAGATGATCATGCAAGGGTTCGTCGGATTCAGAATCCCGATCTGGGTCCGCCGGGTCGTCACCATGGTGCCGGCCTTCATCGTGGTCGGGCTCGGAGCCAACGCCACGAATGCGCTCGTCATCAGTCAAGTCGTGCTCAGCATCGCCCTGCCGCTGCCGATGATCTCGCTGCTGATGTTCACGCGACGCGCCGACATCATGGGTCAATTCGCCAATAGCCGGCTGACCCAGATCGCCGCGCTGGTCGGAACCGCGATCGTGTTGGTGCTCAACACTTTCCTCATTCTTCAAACCTTCGGCATCCCGATCCCGGGACTGTCAGTCGGGCAGCTGAGCCGGCGTTTTCCAATCGACAGCATGATGCAGGCGCTCCTAACAACAAACGATTTGATCTTGCTGGGATGCTTATTGATTGCGCTCGTGATGCCGCTGCTCGACAGGAGGCGTTGACGCACGCGGGTGCAGTGAATCGGGGATAAGCTAGGGGGCGTGAGGTGCGGGCGGCCTGGGTGTTAGCGTGCGTGGGAGCGCTTTTGGTTGACGGATCGACAAAGGCTGTCGACGCCGCGGATGTCTTGACGAAAGCGCCGCCGCCAGCGGCTCCGTCGGAGTACGACTGGACCGGCTTCTATGTGGGTGGACATCTCGGCTATGCCTGGGGAAGCTCGAATTGGACGACGGCGCCGGGTCTCGCTGGCTCGCTCGACATGTTTCAGGCATTTGACGTTTTCAAAGGAACGGGAAGCTTTTTTGCGGGACTGCAAGCCGGCTACGACTATATGCTGCCGAACCGGTTTGTCATCGGCGCCGAGGCCGACGCGTCGTTTCCGAGCATTCAAAATCCCGACGGAATCTCCATTGGCGGCATCTCGACATTTTCCTCGCCGGTCGGCCCGGAGAGCTATAGTGAGACGGTGCTTTCGTCCGGCACTGTACGTGGTCGCATCGGTTATGCTCCGGGCAACTGGCTGCTTTATGCAACCGGCGGATTTGCCTGGACCTACGACCAGCTGACCCTGACGCAACTGGCCACCGGCACGACCGACATGCCATTTTTGTGGCGATTGGGATGGGCAGCCGGGGCCGGCGTCGAGGTGCCGGTGGCACCGCATTGGACCGCGAGTATCCAATATCTGTACACCGATTATGGCCCCAGCAGTGTGTTGTTCGCGAACGCCGGGCAGCGGTTCAATTCGGATTTGTCGCTGCAAGAGCTGCGCGCCGGCTTGAATTATCAATTCGGCGACGACGCGGCGCGGGCAAACGCGTCGGCGACGACACCGGACCCGGACATCGTCAATTTTCACGGTCAGACCACGTTCACCTGGCAGGGTTATCCGGCGTTCCGATCGCCCTATCAAGGTCCCAATAGCCTGCCCGCCAGCGGCGAGGGCCGCGAGACCTGGGACGCGACGTTTATGCGCGGGTGTTCGCCTGTGGCAGGGGGCAGAGCTATGGCTCAATCCGGAAATCGATCAGGGATTTGGACTTGGCAACACGCTCGGCGTCGCCGGCTACACGAGCGGTGAAGCCTACAAGATCGGATTCGCCTATCCCTATGCGCGATTGCAGCGCGCATTCATCCGTCAGACCATCGATCTTGGCGGCGAAGCGCAGAAAGTGGATGCCGGCATCAATCAGTTTGCCGGGAGCCAGACGGCCAACCGCCTGGTGATAACGGTCGGGAAATTCAGCGTCGCCGACATCTTCGACAACAACAAATACGCCCATGATCCGCGCAACGATTTTTTGAACTGGGCGATCATCGACACCGGAACCTTCGATTACGCCGCCGAGCCATGGGGCTATACGCTTGGCGCCGCCGCCGAGTGGTACCAGGGTGACTGGACCCTGCGCGGCGGCTTGTTCGATCTGTCAGTCCTGCCCAACAATCTCGAACTCGATCCGAGTTTTCGAGCAATTCCAGTGGGTCGGCGAAATCGAGCGCCGTTACGAGCTGTGGGGACATCCCGGCAAGATCGCGGTTACGGGATTTCTCAGCCGCGGACGCATGGGCACCTACGCAAGATGCGATCGCATTGGCTGCAGATCACCGGCGGTCCAGCCGATATCGCCGCGGTCCGCCAATACCAGAGCCGCGGCGGCGTAAGCATGAATCTCGAACAGGAGATCACCGCCGATTTGGGGGCTTTCGTGCGCGCTGGCTGGGCGAACGGCGATATCGAGCCTTACGAATTCACCGACATCGATCGCACGGCTGCGGCGGGACTATCGCTCAACGGCAAGCAATGGGGCCGGCCGGATGATACCGTCGGCCTTGCTGGGGTGGTCAACGGCATTTCAAAAATCCATCAGGAATTTCTCAACGACGGCGGTCTCGGCATCCTCATCGGCGACGGCATGCTGCCGCATCCGGGGCCGGAGCAAATCATCGAGACTTATTACAGCTACGCGCTATCGGCCTCGACGCATCTGACCGCGGACTATCAGTTCATCGTCAATCCCGGCTACAACGAGGATCGCGGACCGGTGAACGTTTTCTCCGGACGGATTCACTGGCAGTTCTGAGCAGAGAGCGAGACAGGTGTTTTTGCTGCGGCGCATGAGTCGCCTTGTGGCCCGAAACCGAAGTGTCGTGACGTCCGCGTTTTTGGTCGCGATCGGGTGAAAAGCGGACATGACTCGGACACCGCGCCAAGACCGCGTTTGACCCCTTTCGGAAGTGGCGTGTGCAATGCAGCAGACGGAACGAATTTGAATTTCGGGCGCGGTAGCGGAGTGCTCAGATCAATGATAAGAGGGAATGCCGTGGACGTCAGAAACGATCTCACTACGCTTTTCCGGGGTGGCAGCCGGACGCTATCGGCGGTCATGGTGGTATCTGTCTTAACAGTCGGAATTGCCCAGGCACAGAACGCAATCACGGCCCCGAGCCGCAATTCGCAGTCAGGGATCCAATCAATAATCACGCAAAAGCGCGATGAGTTGCAGCGCCCCATGGGGCCCAGCCAGCAACGGTCGCAGCATCACCAGCGTGCGGCAAAGAACCCCGACCTCAATTCGTCCGATCGGTAAAAAACTGATGATGGTGAACCAGCTGTTTGCATAGGTAATTGGCGGACGAACAAATGGCACGGCGAACGGCGCGTAGCTCTACCGACAATTAAAATGTTTTTATTACCACTGCTTTCGCAGATTAATTCCTGCTGATCCGCCCACGATTGCCTGGCCGTAGCGAAACTGACCCGACAAAGCCAGACTGTAGTTATGCGGCAAATTGAAACAAAGCTCGGGGTCAAGTTCCAGGTGGAATAATCCGGTATCAGACGGCGTAAGCGACGAAGGTGCAAATGAAGTGGTGGCCGGTGTGATGCTCGTGCCCTGGGCAATTGCATCACCATAGACCAGCGCCTTCAGGCTTGAATCGATGCTGATCCCGTTTCCTGCATCCCACGTCGTGCCAATGCGCGCACCCCCTTGCAGGCGTACCGTATAGGCATCTTCCAGGCCTAGAGCTGTACCGTTATCGAAGCTCGTATGAGTGAGGGAAAAGCCAACAGTAGGCTCAATGAAATTGGTGTCTTTGTACAAAAATCCGGTGATTTTGTACTGGGCGTTTCCGCTCAGGCCGGCATTCAAGACGTTGATTGAGAGATTGGGGGCGGTGCTGGCGAAGTCCTGAAGCAGTTGCAGGAAGTCGAACTTAGCCGTCAGATCAGTAGAAAATCCGCCCTTCACATACTCCGTATAGACACCGACCCCCGGACCAGACAGGTTCATAGTTGTTGGGGATCCGTCATAGATGGTATGGCTGTTGGTCCAGCTTGAAACCAAACCCAGCACAAGTGCGTCGTCCCCGGACAGCACACCGATCTTTGTTCGATCGAACCCACCTTGTGCAGAGTATGTGCTGGTCAAGTGACCGATGTCGCTCGCTGAGAGTGGATCGTCGTGCTCCCAATCCCCCTGGCCTTGCGCCCACGCGCCATAAGTCGGGTTCGGCGGAGTTGCCGTCGACGCCGCGTCATCATAAAGACCTGCTGCCAGCGGATTACCTTTCTGAGATTGACCTGAATATCCGAGCGCATTCGTATCGAAACTGGACTCCGAATAACCAGTAATTCTCGAACTCGCTCCGTTACTGATTGGCGTGCTTTGCAACTGGTCACGCTTTTCCTGAAGGATCTGATCGATACCCCAAAACGACTGTTGCTGCTGACTGGCGGCGATGTGACCAATGTTGTGGTATGGACAGATTGCCGGAGCAGTTTGGAAAATGTTGCCTGCAAAATCGCGGACAATAGTGACCCCCTGAGGGGGATTTTCGCATCCAATTCCGACCCCTTCTGACGAGTTGTGTCAGCGTCCTTCCCTTTGGCCCTGCTGGGCCGGGAAGGGCTTTGGGGAATGATTGGCGTGGAGAAGATCGGCGAGATTCGGCGCGCCTATTTTGAGCAACATCGCTCCATCAAGGAGATCGTGCGGACGCTGTCGGTATCGCGCGCGACGGTGCGCAAGGTCGTGCGGGGCCACCAGACCGAGTTCAAGTACGAGCGCGGAGTTCAGCCCTCGCCCAAGCTCGGCGCATGGGTCGAGGTTCTGACGGAGATCCTGGAGCAGGAAGCCAAGCTGCCGAAGCGAGAACGCCGGTCGACGCAGCGGCTGTTCGAGGAGTTGCGCGGGCGCGGATATGACGGCGCCCACGACAGCGTGCATCGGTTCGTCAAGGCTTGGCGCAATGAGCGCGTCCGGGTTCCGGTGCATGCCTATGTGCCGATGAGCTTCGCGCCTGGGGAAGCCTACCAGTTTGACTGGAGCCACGAGACGATCACGCTTGCGGGCCTGCCGCTTACGGTCAAGGCGGCGCACATGAAGCTGTCGCACAGCCGCATGCCGTTTGTGCGCGTCTACTTTCGCGAGACCCAGGAGCTGGTGTTTGACGCCCACGACAAGGCGTTCCGGTTCTATGGCGGGGTCTGCCGGCGCGGCATCTACGACAACATGAAGACGGCAGTCGAGGCGATCTTCGTCGGCAAGGCGCGCCGATATAATCTCCGCTTTCTGCAGATGTGCTCGCACCATCTGATCGAACCAGTGGCCTGCACGCCCGCCGCGGGATGGGAGAAGGGTCAGGTCGAGAACCAGGTCGGCAATTTGCGCGACCAAATGTTCCGGCCCAAGCCGCGGGTAAAGAGCCTCGCCGAACTGAATGCGTGGCTGGAAGATCAGTGCATCGCCTACGCACAGCGGACCCAGCATCCAGAGTTCAAGGAGCGGACGATCTGGGAGGTGTTCCAGGAGGAACGCACGAGCCTGATGGAGTTGCGCGGCCCCTTCGACGGGTTCGTCGAGAAGGCGGTCAGGGCCAGCACCACTTGCCTGATCATGGCCGATCATAATCGCTACAGCGTCGATGCGCGTGCCGCCGGGCGAATGGTGCTGGTGCGCTCCCATGCCGAACGCATCGTCGTACTGCTGGGCGACGAGGTGGTCGCCGACCACCCACGCCAGTTCCGGCGTGACCAGATCATCTACGATCCCTGGCATTATCTGCCGGTCCTGATGAAGAAGCCCGGCGCCTTGCGCAACGGCGCCCCGTTCAAGGATTGGGCACTGCCGCCGGCGCTGACCCAGGTCCGCGCCAAGCTGAAGCAACACGCCGACGGGGACCGACAGTTCGTCAAGGTATTGGGCGCGGTGCTGGATCACGGCATGGCCGCGGTCGAGGCCGCCTGTACGGAAGCGCTGGAGGCCGGCATCGCCAGTGGCGATGTAATCCTGACCGTGTTGGCGCGCCGCCAGCAGCCCGCGACGCCGCCCAGCATCACCACGCCCGACGCGCTTCGCCTCAAGATCGAACCCGCGGCCGATTGTGGCCGATACGACCGCATAAGGAAGATCGCCTGATGGAACGCCACGAGATTCTGGAAGCCATGAGCGAACTGAAGCTTTACGGCATGCGCGCCAGCTTCGATGAGATTGCCGGTAAGGGACTGGCCCGACGCGATGAGATCTATCCGCTCATCGCCAGTCTGATCCGGGCGGAACGCACCCACCGGCAGGCACGCTCGATCAGCTACCGCATCGGCGGCGCCAAGTTCCCGGTCCTGAAAGATATCGACACGTTCGCCTTCGCCGATACGCCGATCGATGAAGGACAAGTGCGCGAACTCGCCACCGGTACATTCCTGGACGCCAAGCGCAATGCGATCTTCATCGGTGGCACCGGCACCGGTAAAACCCATCTGTGCATCGCCGTCGCCTCAGCGGTCATCCGTGCTCGCGCCAGAGGCCGCTTCTTCAACCTGGTCGATCTGGTCAATCAGCTCGAGCAGGAGAAGGCCGCCGGTCGCAGCGGCCGGCTCGCCGAGAAGCTGCTGCGCCACGATCTCATCGTCATCGACGAACTCGGCTACCTGCCGTTCAGTCAGTCTGGCGGACAGTTGTTATTCCACTTGATCAGCAAACTCTATGAGAACACGTCGCTGCTGATCACCACCAATCTGGCTTTCTCCGATTGGCCTCAGGTGTTCGGCGACGCCAAGATGACAACCGCCATGCTCGATCGCCTCACTCACCACTGCGATATCATCGAGACCGGCAACGAGAGTTGGCGCTTCAAGAACCGCGCATAATCTCCCGCTCACAATCGCCGCCCGCCAAGACCGGCTCTGCTCCGCTATCTGCGGCTCCGCGCCGCCGGTCTCGGCTACGTCAGAGGGGTCGTTCTTGGACGCGAAACGGGGGTCGGCAGTTGGGTGCGATTTGACAGATCGGACCGGACCCGCTCACGAAACATCTCACCAATATCGCCCAGATCGTAAAGGACCAACGACCTCCTCGCTTTACGCTCTCCAGAAGTGACCCTGGACCGCTTGAATTTTCCCGCATGCGCCTCGACAAACTTCAATAAATTCGTCATGCTTTTTTTGGAAAGATGGTTTTCTTTCACAATGTGTGAAAACTCGATATCGGGATTCTCGATTTGAAGATCGATCGAGATTGCCGGATTTGTCGACAAGGCAACGAGGTCGGAGGCGGCAAAAACCAATGAACCTTCGCCGTTCTCCAGCTCCAAGTTGAAAACGGTTGCCTGCGTCTTTGCATCGTGTTTCTTGGCGACGACCTCAAGCAGCGACAACAACGATGGATCCGTCGCGTCTAGTTTGATGCAGCGTTGATAGCCGTCCTTGAGCAGGAGAGTGACGGCAACTTGCTGCTGAGAAATCTCCGTTTTCGGTTGCGCAATTTCCATGATTCCGGCCTCCTTCACATCGCTGGCCTGCATTGGCGGCGTGGACGGAACGTAGGGCGCCCCGAGGTATTTTCTCTTGTCGTAAGTTAATTCGGGAAAATGCACGCCGCGCCGGTCAATGAAGTGCAAAAATAGTTGGATGTAGCCATCTTCGGCAAATGGTTCCCGCCAATGCTCGACTTCCGTTGCAGCGTAAACACACCCGTCACCTTCGAACATTTCGACCGTAGCTTCCGCCATGTTCGGAGGCTTCAGATGCAGGAGCGACGGTCCGGCGCCTTGCGGAATGGCGATCGAAACGGTAACGGAGATTTCACACGCAGGCCGATCGCTGTGTCGCGGCAGAACGTCGCCCTTGGCATAAATGCGCGTGTAAGAATAAGTCGGCGCCAGATCAAATCCGACCAGGCGGCTGACGTCAGGGGTTATCCACCCAAGCACCGCATCGAATGCAGGATCGCCGCCGACCGCCAGCGATAACGGACACTGACTGTCCTTCCGGAATTTGTCATTGGCTTGGAGGATTTGGTAATAAACTTTCAGGTAGTCCAAGACTGCCTTGGGCAGAAGGTTTTTAACGTAGAGGTAGCGCTTGTCGCGGAAGACACTTTCAGTGTTCTTATAATCGATGTTGCTGCCGTGCATTGTCTGCTCTGCAATTTAAGAACCAAAAATATGCATTTGGCGACTGGCTTGACGGACTTTTTGAACCAAGTCGGAAGAGATTAACAGCCGCGCGGCTGTGAGTTGAGGACGCTGGGTGTCGACGTTACAGGCACGAGCAGAGATTGCCTGCGCGCTTAATCGCCTGCGCCGCGTCGCTCAGTGGTAGAATTGCCCCGTTGAATTTCCCGACCTTGCTGCAGTGCATGAGTCCGGTTATGATGCTGTGGACGGCTCCTCCACCGGCACGAGAGTGCCAAAGATGTGGGCGCTGGTTGAGGCTCCCACGATTCGGAGGAGCTACCCATGCAAACGATTTCGACAATTGGTCTGGACATCGCAAAGTCGGTCTTTCAGGTTCATGGCGTTGATGCGGCCGGCCAGGTAGTTGTTCGTCGGCAGTTGAAGCGTCGCCAAGTCGTAGCCTTTTTCCAGAAGCTGCCGGCATGCCTAATCGGGATCGAGGCCTGCGCCTCATCACATTTTTGGTCGCGCGAGCTGCAGGCACTCGGGCACACTGTGCGGCTGATGCCACCGGCCTACGTAAAGCCCTACGTCAAGCGACAGAAGAACGACATGGCCGATGCAGAGGCCATCTGTGAAGCAGTCACGAGGGCCAATATGCGGTTCGTGCCAACCAAGACGCCAGAACAACAAAGCGGGCTGATGCTCCATCGCACGCGGCATCTGTTCATCCGCCAGCAGAGCTCGGTAATCAACGCGATCCGCGCTCACCTTGCCGAGTTTGGCGTCACCGCTCCGGTTGGACGCAAAGGCATCGAGGAACTGCTGCGGATCATCGCCGATCCAAGCGACAAACGGGTGCCCGATGTTGTGCGGGCCTGCCTTGCGGCACTGGGTAGCCAATTGCTCAGCCTTAAAAAGCAGATCTTGGATTTTGATCGGATGATCATGGCTTGGCACCGTTCCAATCAAACGAGTAAGCGCCTCATTTGCATTCCCGGCGTCGGTCCGCTTTTAGCCACCGCGCTTGTCGCCAGCGTTGCCGACCCTAAAGCCTTCCGATCAGGTCGCAACTTCTCGGCCTGGATCGGGCTGGTACCCAAACAGCACTCGAGCGGGGGTCGGGCCAGGCTCGGCAGTATCAGCAAACAGGGAGACCGCTATCTGCGCAGCCTGTTCGTGGCCGGCGCATTCGCCGTCATCCGCTATGCCAAGCTCCATGGCACCAAGTATCGGCCTTGGGTCGCAGCGTTGCTGGCACGCCGGCCGACCAAAGTTGCCGCCATCGCGCTGGCCAACAAGCTCGCCCGAATGGCCTGGGCCATGATGGCTACCGGCGAGCGATACAATTATCCACCCGCGCTGAGGGTCTGACGAGATCGCGCCGAATACTCGGCGTGATGTGAAGGTTGGGAGGGCGAACAGCACGTAATGCAGAGCCGGTCGATCCGGCGATCAGGACAACCCACATGGGCCATTGCATTCTTGAATGCGGGTTTGTGACCGGGACCTGATCCGCGGAGAGCATTATGGCCAGCGGTCATGTGGACCGCACGCAAAGGCCGAACACATGGCTGCACCGACCAACCCTGCGACGTGAAGATTTTCTTGCCAACCCGGAGCCGTCCACACATGGCCCGAAACCGAAGTGCCGCGATGTCCGCGATTTGGTCACGACCGGGTGGAAAGCGGACATGACTCAGACATCGCAGGAGTGACGCGGTTGTCGAGTTGCGCGGAGGAATTTCACCTCCGCGCGCTCCCAGAACCGTGCATGAACCTCTCGATTCACACGGCTCCCGATGTTCGGCCGTGGCCATAACATAGCTGCCAATGAGCGAAGAGCGTTGGAGTGGCGCGGCGAAGCCGGACAAACCAATCTCTTGCACCCCTAGTCCGATGGCGAAGCCGCTTGAACTTGCGACGAGCCCAACGGACCAGAAAGGCATCGATCCTCGTCAGGGTGGGACGCAACTGCGTGTGATAAAAGTGGCCGTAGTAGTGGATCCAGCCGCGGATGCACGGATTGTACATCGCTGCCAGGTCTTGCAGGGATTTGTCGCTGCGGTGATGTAGCGCCCAGCGCCGAACTGTCCGGCCTATGGCTTTCAGTGCTGCCGGACTTGCCGCGGGCATGAAGCCGTGCGCAGGGATATACCCTTGCCACACCGTTTTCCTTGCTCGGAATGTGAAGCCGAGGAAGTCAAACGATCGGCTCGGGAAATCGCCGCGCCGATTCGCATCTTTGCAGTAGACGATCTTCGTCTTCTCGGGATGCAAGATCAGCTTGCAGGCCGCAAGGCGATCTGCAAGTGCGCTCCGTAGTGCCCGCGCCTCGTTGGCGCTTTTGCAGTGACAGATGATATCGTCCGCGTACCGCTCGAACTTGATGCGCACAAACGTCCGCGTCATCCACGCGTCGAACGCATAATGCAGGAATAGATTTGCCAGCAGAGGCGAGATCACCCCGCCCTGTGGCGTCCCTGCCGTACGCGGCACGATGCTGCCATCCTCCATTTGCACCGGCGCCTTCAACCAGCGTTCGATATAGAGCAGCACCCAAGAGCAATCCGTATGATGGCGGACAGCCTTGAGCAACAACTCCCAATCAATGCTGTCGAAGAAGCTTTTGATGTCCAGATCGAGCACCCAGTCGTAACGCCAACACCGCTGACGCGCCGTGTGCACGGCGTCGAGTGCCGATCGGCCGGGCCTGTAGCCATAGGAATCGGCGTGGAATACCGACTCCAGATGTGGCTGCAGGAAACGACGGGCGACTTCCTGGGCGACGCGATCCGCTACCGTCGGGATGCCCAACGGTCGCGTGCCGCCGTTCGCTTTCGGAATTTCCACTCGCCGCACCGGCAGAGGAAAGTAGCTCCCTGAGGACAGACGATTCCAAAGCTTGTAGAGGTTGTTCGAAAGATCAGCCTCGAACTCCGTAACCAGATTGCCCATCTACTCCGGCCGCTCCCTGGTTGGCCTTCACATGCTTGAAGGCTTCCCACACTTCCCGTTTGGGGATGTCGAACGGCTTTGCCTCGTTCGTGGGCTCCTCCCGTTGCCGGTTGGCCCATGAACTTGGCTGAACAACGCAGCTCCTTTGGTCCGACTCCATTACAGAGCCCTCATCCCTACTACGAGCTGCTCCGTCCCTGTGCTCCGCATCGGTACTCTGATCCTTGTGGTGTGCACCACTTGGATGTCTCCCTTGGCATCGGAGCGACAGGTTCTCACGTTCCGTACAAGAGCCTGGTTGAGCTTCGCGCCGCCTACATGCCGGATGGCGCTCGGGCAGTATCAGGACGTCCCCCAAGCTGATCCCGGTGGAAGGGTCACCCTCCGGTTTTGCCATCGCCTAATCTCTTTTCGACACTTCATCAGCGGTTCGCTTGCGCTCGCCTCTCTCAACCGTGCCTGCCGGAATCATCGTCCCGGCGCTTCCGCAACGCTCACCACCATCGCTTTTGACAACGGCAGCTTGCGGTGGCTTGAAATCGGCACCTGATTGCCGATCCCGGAGGGCCCTCCTCCATCTCTCGTACAGTTACGCACCGTCGTACTCAGACGGCACTCGTGACACACGACCCAACGCGGACATGCATCTTACTTCTCGGGTGACGCTTGTTCGGGCGCGGCGCTGCACCGACGCGTCTTATTGGGTGACTGGCTGTATTTCCTCCCCTCGAAATGTAGACTGTAGATGCGGAGATTTACGGGGAGACCTAATCATGGAAACAAAAATCGACGAGATCGGCGATCACATGTATCGCCTCTCTATCTTCGTGCCTGACATCGCCCCGCCTGCAGGCTTCACCTACAATCACTTTCTCATTCTCGGAGATGAGCCACTGCTCTTTCACTGCGGGAAGAGAAAAATGTTCCCGCTCGTGTCAGCCGCCGTGGCTAAGATTATTCCCATTGAACAGCTACGCTGGCTCGGCTTCGGCCATTTCGAGGCCGACGAGTGCGGTTCAATGAATGAGTGGCTCGCGGCAGCGCCTCGTGCTCAGCTGATGCACGGTATGGTGAGTTGTCGGGTTTCCGTCGCCGACATGGCCGATAAACCACCACGCGTATTGTCCGATGGCGAAGTGATCGATATCGGTGGCAAGCGCGTCCGTTACATCGACACACCGCATGTGCCGCACGGCTGGGATGCTGGCATATTATTCGAGGAGATAACCGCCACGTTGCTTTGCGGGGATTTGTTCGCTCATTTTGGAAATCCACCTGCGCTAACCGAGAGCGACATCGTCGAGCCTGCCATGGCCGCCGAAGACACCTTCCACGCGACCAGCCTTGGCCCAACAACGGCGCCAACAATTCGCAAGCTAGCCGATCTCAAGCCAAAACGATTGGCCACGATGCATGGCTCGTCGTTCGCCGGGGATGGATCAAACGCGCTGCGTGCGTTGGCGGATCACTACGAGACGCGTCTACGGACAGCAATCGCCGGTTAGGTCGTAACATTCGCGTCGACGGCAAAAGAAGGAACCTCACAGCGTCGTTCGGTTTTATGAGCCTTGTGTTGAATACTCACGAAGAGTTCCGTTATTGTGAAGGGTTTCGGATGCCGGCCGCACTGATGACGTGCGGCTTGTGCTGGCGGCCAGCGTCCGAAAGCCTCCAAGGGAGGAAACCGCGGGAGAAGGATTGGAGCGGTACGGCTTGCGCTATGGGGATTTGAGCGCCGCCGGTGCGGCGGCAGCGTGTGGGCGCGGCGGCCGAGGAGAGCGCTGAGCAACGCTGGCGGTGGCGACAGTGAGAGCTTTGCTGTTGGGCAGCTGGATTTTTTGCAGTTTCGATTTGATTATTTGCTCATAGGGATGAGCGATGCTGGAGCCGGTTGGCGACCAGCATAGCGAGGGGGCGAATTTGTCGAGGTGCAGCGCTGCAGTGCTCATGAGGTATCGATTCTGATGGAGACTGTTTGGGCTGTTGGTTGATGGCGCGGTGGTGCGCCACGTTTAAAACGCTCGATGATGATCATGCGGCCGCCGCAGCACGGACAACAATTGGTGTGCTCGAGCTGTTTGGCATCGGCACTGACGATCTCATCTTGTGACGCCGCGAGCAGCTGGCGGGCGCAGGCGATATTGTCGCCACACGAGGGTCTGGCGAACAGGCCGTAGTGGCGGATGCGGTGGAAGCCTCTGGGCAGCACATGGATGAGGAAGCGGCGGATGAACTCGTCGATGGCGAGCGTCATCGCCTTGTATCGATTTGATCCTTTGCTGCGGTAGTCCTTCCACTTAAAGGTGACGCTTTTGTCGTCGAGGGCGAGCAATCGGCTGTTGGCGATGGCAACGCGGTGGGTATAGCGGGACAGATAGGCGAGCACGGCTTGCGGTCCGCCGAACGGGCGCTTGGCATAGACCACCCATTCGGTTTGGCGTAATGGCGCGACAAAGGCGGCGAAGGCTTGCGGATCGGCGAGTGCCGCGTGATCGCCGAAGAACTTGAGACGGCCGGCGGCGTGAGCGGCGGCAAGCTTGTCGAGGAACAGGCGGCGGAACAAGCGCGAGAGAACACGCACGGGAAGGAAAAAGGCGGGACGGCATGCGATCCAACGCTTGCCGTCGAGCGAGATGCCGCCGCCGGGCACGATCATGTGGACGTGCGGGTGATGGGTCATTGCCGAGCCCCAAGTGTGCAGCACCGCGGTGATGCCGACGCTGGCGCCGAGATGCTTGGGGTCGGCAGCGATCGTCATCACCGTCTCGGCCGCCACCTTGAACAGGATGTCGTAGATCGCTGCCTTGTTCTGATGGGCGATCTCGCCGATCGGCGCCGGCAGAGTGAAGACGACGTGATAGTACGGCACCGGCAACAGCTCGGCTTCGCGGTCGGCCAGCCAGCGCTTCGCCGCGATGCCCTGGCACTTGGGACAGTGCCGGTTGCGACAGGAATTGTAGGCGATGACCGTATGAGCGCAGTCCTCACAGCGCGCGACGTGCCCGCCGAGCGCCGCCGTGCGGCAGCGCTCGATCGCTGCCATCACCTTCAATTGGCCGAGGCTGATACGACCGGCGTTGGCTTGGCGCCATGCCGGACCATGGCCGCGGAAAATATCCGCGACCTCCAAAGCCGGGCGCGACATCGGCGCCGGCCGTCAGCGAGATGCTTGAATCTCCTTGAGCTTGACCGCGATGTGCTCCAGCGGGCTCATGACCGCATTGATGGTCTTGGTGGCCACGCGTGCGTAGAGCGCCGTATTCTCAAGCTTGGCGTGGCCGAGCAGAACCTGGATCACCCGGATGTCGGTGTTCTGCTCCAGCAGATGCGTGGCGAAGCTGTGCCGTAAGGTATGCGGCGATACGCGCTTGTTGATGCCGGCCGCCTCGGCCGCGATATGACAGCCGCGATTGAGTTGGCGGGTAGTCATCGGTTGCACCGGATTGCGTCCCGGAAACAGCCAGCCTTGCGGGCGTTCCACCATCCACCATGTTCGCAGCACTTGCAGCAGGTGCGGCGACAGCATCACATTGCGATCCTTGCCGCCCTTGCCGTTCTCCACCCGGATCAGCATGCGTTTGCTGTCGATATCGGAGATCTTGAGCGTAACCACTTCGGCCGCCCGCAAGCCGGCGCCGTAGGCCACGCTGAGCGCCGCCTTGTACTTGAGCCCCGGCGCTGCATTGAGCAGCCGTGCCACCTCTTCGGGGCTCAATACCACCGGCAGCTTGCGCGGTTCGCTCACAAAGATCAGCTGCCGCTCCATATCGGGGCGATCGAGTGTTACGCCGAAGAGAAAGCGCAGCGCCGAAACCGCGCTGTTCATACTCGACGACTGCACCCCGTTCTGCCTTTGATGCAGTTGAAAACGGCGCAGATCGTCGGCGCTCGCGCTATCAGGCGAGCGGCCGAGGAAGGTCGTAAAGTTCTTGATGTGGCGGATGTAGCCCATTTGCGTCTTTGGCGCTAACTTGCGGATCGTCATATCTTCGATCATGCGCCGGCGCAGCGGACTGATAACCTCGTCGGTCATGGGGATGCTCCTGTTTGAAGTGAGGTTGAGAACAACCCCTCATCTTCAGACAGGAACTTCCTCATCGCGTCATCGCATTGAACGCCGCTGCCGCTGCCCTACCGCGCGAGCGGTTTAGTCCTATGGCCCAAATGCGAAGTGCCGAGACGTCCGCAATTTGGTCGCGATCGGGTGAGAAGCGGACATCCGACCAAGCAGACATGACTTCGCATTTGTGAAGGGTTTCGGATGCCGGCCGCACTGATGACGTGCGGCTTGTGCTGGCGGCCAGCGTCCGAAAGCCTCCAAGGGAGGAAACCGCGGGAGAAGGATTGGAGCGGTACGGCTTGCGCTATGGGGATTTGAGCGCCGCCGGTGCGGCGGCAGCGTGTGGGCGCGGCGGCCGAGGAGAGCGCTGAGCAACGCTGGCGGTGGCGACAGTGAGAGCTTTGCTGTTGGGCAGCTGGATTTTTTGCAGTTTCGATTTGATTATTTGCTCATAGGGATGAGCGATGCTGGAGCCGGTTGGCGACCAGCATAGCGAGGGGGCGAATTTGTCGAGGTGCAGCGCTGCAGTGCTCATGAGGTATCGATTCTGATGGAGACTGTTTGGGCTGTTGGTTGATGGCGCGGTGGTGCGCCACGTTTAAAACGCTCGATGATGATCATGCGGCCGCCGCAGCACGGACAACAATTGGTGTGCTCGAGCTGTTTGGCATCGGCACTGACGATCTCATCTTGTGACGCCGCGAGCAGCTGGCGGGCGCAGGCGATATTGTCGCCACACGAGGGTCTGGCGAACAGGCCGTAGTGGCGGATGCGGTGGAAGCCTCTGGGCAGCACATGGATGAGGAAGCGGCGGATGAACTCGTCGATGGCGAGCGTCATCGCCTTGTATCGATTTGATCCTTTGCTGCGGTAGTCCTTCCACTTAAAGGTGACGCTTTTGTCGTCGAGGGCGAGCAATCGGCTGTTGGCGATGGCAACGCGGTGGGTATAGCGGGACAGATAGGCGAGCACGGCTTGCGGTCCGCCGAACGGGCGCTTGGCATAGACCACCCATTCGGTTTGGCGTAATGGCGCGACAAAGGCGGCGAAGGCTTGCGGATCGGCGAGTGCCGCGTGATCGCCGAAGAACTTGAGACGGCCGGCGGCGTGAGCGGCGGCAAGCTTGTCGAGGAACAGGCGGCGGAACAAGCGCGAGAGAACACGCACGGGAAGGAAAAAGGCGGGACGGCATGCGATCCAACGCTTGCCGTCGAGCGAGATGCCGCCGCCGGGCACGATCATGTGGACGTGCGGGTGATGGGTCATTGCCGAGCCCCAAGTGTGCAGCACCGCGGTGATGCCGACGCTGGCGCCGAGATGCTTGGGGTCGGCAGCGATCGTCATCACCGTCTCGGCCGCCACCTTGAACAGGATGTCGTAGATCGCTGCCTTGTTCTGATGGGCGATCTCGCCGATCGGCGCCGGCAGAGTGAAGACGACGTGATAGTACGGCACCGGCAACAGCTCGGCTTCGCGGTCGGCCAGCCAGCGCTTCGCCGCGATGCCCTGGCACTTGGGACAGTGCCGGTTGCGACAGGAATTGTAGGCGATGACCGTATGAGCGCAGTCCTCACAGCGCGCGACGTGCCCGCCGAGCGCCGCCGTGCGGCAGCGCTCGATCGCTGCCATCACCTTCAATTGGCCGAGGCTGATACGACCGGCGTTGGCTTGGCGCCATGCCGGACCATGGCCGCGGAAAATATCCGCGACCTCCAAAGCCGGGCGCGACATCGGCGCCGGCCGTCAGCGAGATGCTTGAATCTCCTTGAGCTTGACCGCGATGTGCTCCAGCGGGCTCATGACCGCATTGATGGTCTTGGTGGCCACGCGTGCGTAGAGCGCCGTATTCTCAAGCTTGGCGTGGCCGAGCAGAACCTGGATCACCCGGATGTCGGTGTTCTGCTCCAGCAGATGCGTGGCGAAGCTGTGCCGTAAGGTATGCGGCGATACGCGCTTGTTGATGCCGGCCGCCTCGGCCGCGATATGACAGCCGCGATTGAGTTGGCGGGTAGTCATCGGTTGCACCGGATTGCGTCCCGGAAACAGCCAGCCTTGCGGGCGTTCCACCATCCACCATGTTCGCAGCACTTGCAGCAGGTGCGGCGACAGCATCACATTGCGATCCTTGCCGCCCTTGCCGTTCTCCACCCGGATCAGCATGCGTTTGCTGTCGATATCGGAGATCTTGAGCGTAACCACTTCGGCCGCCCGCAAGCCGGCGCCGTAGGCCACGCTGAGCGCCGCCTTGTACTTGAGCCCCGGCGCTGCATTGAGCAGCCGTGCCACCTCTTCGGGGCTCAATACCACCGGCAGCTTGCGCGGTTCGCTCACAAAGATCAGCTGCCGCTCCATATCGGGGCGATCGAGTGTTACGCCGAAGAGAAAGCGCAGCGCCGAAACCGCGCTGTTCATACTCGACGACTGCACCCCGTTCTGCCTTTGATGCAGTTGAAAACGGCGCAGATCGTCGGCGCTCGCGCTATCAGGCGAGCGGCCGAGGAAGGTCGTAAAGTTCTTGATGTGGCGGATGTAGCCCATTTGCGTCTTTGGCGCTAACTTGCGGATCGTCATATCTTCGATCATGCGCCGGCGCAGCGGACTGATAACCTCGTCGGTCATGGGGATGCTCCTGTTTGAAGTGAGGTTGAGAACAACCCCTCATCTTCAGACAGGAACTCCTCATCGCGTCATCGCATTGAACGCCGCTGCCGCTGCCCTACCGCGCGAGCGGTTTAGTCGTGTGCTGGACATGTTCAGTAGCTTGGAGGTGAAAGTCCTCTACCCAACCTGATGGAGGTGAAGGGTTAGCGACGACGCAAGGGCTATCGCCGCGAGGCGAGGTCTGAAGGAAGCGTAGAGCAAACGTGCGGGTCGATGGACAAGAACCGGGTACAAGGCGCGAGTGTCGGACGAGCGGGCCACTTACCGCGAAGTCCATATCCATCAACGATGCGAAGCGTAGACCCGGCGACGGTGCACGGAAGGCGACTGAGCTTACCCCAGGAGATCTGTCCTGTGTCGCTTCGGCGACTGAGAGTGCCGTGAGGCATCCTGACCGCAGGGCAGAAGTCAGCAGAGGGCGTAATAGGTCATGCCGTCGGCAAGGCTAGTGAGGCACTCCGTCGCCGAAAGGTGGAGTCAACAGATAGGCCGCGCCGGGAACGGGGACTGAAGGCCCGAACGAGAGGAGTGGCAAGTAGGACATGAATCTCGGGAGCGACAAGCGGCTGAATATCCAGTTGAGACTGGACTTTCCATTGGCGCCGACGGGTGAAGCCCGGCAGGCGGGACGGGAAGACATCGAATCGCTCTCGGTGGTGAGTGAGCCCGAACGCCCAGCCAACACGAGTCGTATCATGGAGGAAGTATGTGACCGAGCAAACCTGAAGGAAGCATTGCGGCAGGTGAGGGGCAACAAAGGTAGCGCGGGCATCGACCGGATGACGGTCGATCAACTTGGCGACTATCTGAAGCAGCACTGGCCGGCCATTCGGGAGCAATTGCTGAGCGGGACCTACGAGCCGAAACCGGTGAGACGGGTGGAAATCCCGAAGCCGGATGGCGGAGGGATGCGAAAGCTTGGCATCCCAACCGTGCTGGATCGCTTCATCCAGCAAGCGGTGATGCAGGTTCTGCAAAGGCGATGGAACCCGACGTTCTCCCACTACAGCTATGGGTTTCGACCGTATCGGTCAGCGCATCAAGCCGTGGCTCAAGCGCAGCAGTATATCGTGCAAGGCTACGGATGGGTGATTGATCTCGATCTGGAAAAGTTTTTTGATCGAGTAAATCATGACAAACTGATGGGCCAGATCGCCAAGCGCGTCGAAGACAAGCGGTTGTTGAAGCTCATCCGGGCATTCCTCAATGCCGGGGTGATGGAGAACGGGCTGGTCAGCCCGAGCGTGGAAGGAACTCCGCAAGGAGGACCGCTTTCGCCACTGCTCAGTAACATCGTGCTCGACGAACTCGACCGGGAGCTTGAGCGCCGCGGACATCGCTTTGTCCGCTATGCGGACGACTGTAACATTTACGTTCGCAGCGAACGCGCGGGTCAGCGGGTGATGAAGAGCATCTCGCGCTTCATCACACAAAAGCTCAAGCTCAGGGTAAACGAGGCCAAGAGTGCGGTGGCACGACCGCAGGAACGAAGGTTCCTCGGGTTCAGCTTTACGACCGGTCCAGATATCAGGCGCACGATCGCGCCGAAATCGCTGGAACGGTTCAAGCAACGAATCCGAGAGATCACGCGAAGGGCCAAGGGCGTCAGCATCAAGACGACAATGGAAGAACTGGTCTCGTATATGCGGGGCTGGCGCGGCTATTTCGGCTTTTGCGAAACGCCCGATGTGTTGATTGCTCTCACCCGCTGGGTCCGGCTGCGATTGCGCGCCGCTCTATGGCGTCAGTGGAAAACACCGCGGCGCCGTCGTGCGGCACTGATCGCACTGCGAGTCTCAGGGGAGTTGCGCAATACGGCCGGCAGCGGCCGTGGCCCTTGGTACATCGCCCGGAGCAAAGCCCTCTCTGTCGGGCTTTCCAACGCCCACTTCAAATCGCTTGGTCTCCCGTCCTTGATCGAAGCGCGTTAGCGTAACTTCTCGAACCGCCGTATACGGACCCGTACGTACGGTGGTGTGGGAGGGGCGGGGCCGGGAGGCTCCCCCCTATCCCGATCATGGCCCAAATGCGAAGTGCCGAGACGCGCGCAATTTGGTCGCGATCGGGTGAGAAGCGGACATCCGATCAAGCAGACATGACTTCGCACTTTGACCCAACTGAGACATCGGCTGTGAGATTTCGGTGTAACGCAGCGCGATGATCGATCGGTTACTCGATCACCTCGTCGGCGATAGCAAGCAGCGTGGGCGGGATGGTTAGACCGAGCATAGAACAGAACGGTTATAGCGGGTAAGGCAATGGTGACAAAGCGAAAATGACGTTTTGTGTTCTAAAAGTTACGGTTACACTCAAAGAACGTTGGCCGTGTATAAGCCGCCAGCCAGCCATAAAAAAGAACCCCAAAGTCTAGTCGGCTTGGGGCTCTTGGAGTTTGTTGCCTCACTTAGGCGCGTCTGACCGGGCGGCTTTCTTTCCTGTCGGGGGATGACGGAGCATCAGAATTCGAATCTGAGGGTCGGGAGTTCGAATCTCTCCGAGCGCGCCAAAAGATGATGAAAATCAAAATGATACACGACCAAGATTTTCGAGGTTCACCGAGACACAGTTCGTGTCCGCGCAGTGTCCGCAAAAACCAAATGGGCGGGAAACGCGGATGCCAAAGCGTCCGAACTGGTCGCGACCGCCTCCCCGGCCGCTGATCATTCCCGGCGTCATGAAGCTGTCGACGCTCGCCGATGTGCGCGAGCTGTTGCGGCATTTGCCGAAGGAGACCCGCGAAAAGGATACTTGGCGCTACGTCGCGGCGCAGCTCGACGAAGCCGCACGCGGTGCCGACCCGGTGACGGTCTCGGTGCCGTTGCGGATGGTCATGTCGATGGAGGGCGTGGAGTACCGCCGAGGATGACGCCGCGACGGGCGGCACTGGTTGCTGGTGCGCACCGTCTCGTCATGGCATAGTTTTGCACACTGGCGAGAGATCGACGCGGAGAGGCAACCATGATTACGGTCTTGATCGGCGTCTTGATTATTTGCGTCGTCGGCGCAATTTGCTTTTGGGCCATCGAACAGTTCGTCCGAGACCGTCGTTTGTCAAAGCTTCTCAAACTGCTCGTGGTGCTGATTTGCGTGTTGGCGATAGCTCAGCGGGTGCTGCCGCTTGTAGGGATCTACTAGCCGCCTGGCCACGGTCCTGCAAACGTCAGCCGCGATCATGTCAGAGCGTCGCTTCTCGCCGCCCTGGTCGATCGAGGAGCACAACAACGCGTGCTTCATCGTGCGGGACGCTGACGGCCAAGCGGTGGCTTATGTCTATTTTGACGAGGAGCCCAAGCCTGAGGCGCGGAAGAGGATTGGGGGCGTAGTTAAAGGAAGCGCGCTCAGTTGCCGCGGCGCGTCTGAGAATAAGGGCCGTAGCCGTGTAACGATTGGTCCCACCAAACGGGATCAAATACATCTTGCTGCTGGGTACCGAGCTGCGTCGATTGCTCGTTCGAACGGACGCCGAATTTGCTCGCAACCTGGTCGTCGGGATCAGTGAATGACGAGTTGCCGGCGCCGCCGGCCCCTGTGTTTTGCTGACTAAATGCCCATGCGGATGGAGCGGTCAATAAGAGGATGCCTGCCGCAATCAAAGCTAGCCGATATCGAAGCATCGTGATTCCCCGATTTCCCCGAACTGTGCGGGATTATAGCACCTAGGCTCCCGAATTGCCAGTCCGCCGCTTCCCGCCGCCCTGGACGGTCGAAGAGACCGCCGCGTGCTTCATTGTCAGAGACAAGAGCGGTCAGGGCTCGCGTATGTCTATTGCGAGGATGAACCCGGCCGGCGATCGACGGCGAAGCTGCTCACCCGCGACGAAGCGCGACGCATCGCGGCGAATATCGCCAAGCTGCCGGAGCTGTTGCAGAGCCAGCCCAGAGCGCGATAGCCTGACGGCAGTCGGGTAATGTTGCGTGCCATGCCGTTCACCAGTTCCACAAGTTTGGTGCCCAATTTCAACGTCACCGTCCACATCGTGCTCGATGATTTTGGCAATGCCGGTCGGGCTTACCGCGAGACCGACGACAGGCAAGCTTCGAAACGGTCGTCGACGATCTGTTGACCGGCCAATTTAACAATCCGGTGCGCGTTATCGCTTTCAATACAGCCGAGGGCTGGTCCCGAGATGTGTCCGAAGACGTTGCCCGCGAGGTAACCAAACGCCCTGGCAGCGCGAGGCCAGCCGCTTGCCGACAGCACAAGCAAATTCGTCACAACCTATGTTGACGAGGACGAGCTTCAGCACGTCGAAGAAGGCCTCGGGTGACTGTAATAATTGCGAGCCGCACAGGCCCCTGCTGTCGGCGAGCAGCAACGCTACTTGCGCCGTGAGGCCCCCAGCCTTAAATTGACATTGCTTCGGAAGGGGATTGGCCCCGCCGACAAATCTGGGCAGGAGGCCCGATCGCAATGACCTTGCCAGGCGAGACCCCCCACAATCATCTTCTCCGCCAAGTTGGCGAAGCTCTGTATGGTGTTCAATGGCACTCCGATCTATCGCGCGACATCGGCGTTTCTGAGCGCTCCATTCGCCGCTGGCTTGCCGGAACGGACGCCGTGCCGAAAGGCGTGTGGCAAGATATCCACCTTCACGCCGAATCGCGATGGATGACCATCAAATATTTTGACGAAGAAATCGTAGAATTGTTGAAGGGACGTTCGACGATGCTGCGCCCCATTCCGAATACGCAGCCGCGACTAGATTCATGGGGACTCGAATTCGTCATGCAGACCGACGCTAATCCGCAGGTGCAGTGCCTTATTCGCCGAGAGGTTTTTAGTGATCGCGTCAGGTTCGATGCCGCAATTCACACGTTGAATTATTTTCGTGATCATGCGGATGCATTCTATCGCATGGCCCAACGCAAATTCGATGCCAATGACCTGGACAACGCCGGCAGGATCATAATTGCAAACGCTGATGCCGCAGCAGAACAATTACCGGATCTTCGGTGGACCACCTAAGGGCAACACGGGCGGCCGAGCGGATTATGGGCAGGCTTACGGGAACGCTGCACGGTGATGCCGCGAATGGACTCTTAGAGTTCTATCAGGACAAGGCCCGCGAGTTGGAAGAGTTTGGCCAATATTTCATGGCTGCGATCGCCCTGGCGTTCGCCCTTGAGACCGCCGTCCTGGCCTACTTGCTAGTGGAGTTTGGTGATGAAGATGGAAGTGGCGAGCTCAAAATACCTGACACAGTAAACATGTCGGAGCTAATCAAGGCTGTTAACATGATCGATGTGTTGAATGCGCCAATCAATATTCCATCACATGTCGGCAGCGAGGAAAATGCATCGCCTCCAAAGCACGTAGCAAAAGACGTTATTGACAAAATTAGGCGATTTCGAAATTTGATTCATCCTGCCCGCGCTTTAAAGGAGTCATATGACCCTCGCAGATTCGCCCCGGAACAGTTGCAGGAATTCAAGGAAATTTACGAGTCAGTGCTGCATAGCCTCATCTACTATCTTTAGAAAGCGCAGTGCGCGTGTGCGGTGAGAACCAATCGTATTATGTCATCTCCACCTTCCAAGCTCGAATTGCTCCAGCACATCGTGAAGAACCTGCGATTACAACCGTTGAGGCCAGGTCCCTTTACGGAGCAGGACCTTCGAGCGTTGCAGCTAGTTCGAGGAAAGATAGGCCCAGCAGGCATCGCGGGTATTCGCGTTGAGGCCGCCGAAGCGCTCACGCAACTCGCCAATTCGATCTACATCGGGTCACCGTACCAGCGCGGAACGACGTTCGGTGCCGTGCTTAACAAGCTCACAGACATCATCATTCAAAATTATATCGACAGGGCGAGCTCTCCGGTTGAAACGAAAGATGTCGCCTTTGTTGAAAGAAACATCACCGACTGGTTTAACGAGCAAATCGCCACGCACGAGTTCTATATTCCTTGCTTTATCTCACCGTGGGAGGGTTCGCCGTTTTCAATCGGGCCGGTGCAGTTCAAGCATATCGGCCAATTCGCGCCAGCGGCTCAGGCCGACACTGGTGCCATGTTCGACCTCACTTTCCGACCGGTGTTTGAGCTGATGGCCCGTTCGGCGGCCAATTGGATGGCGACCGTGAAGGTCGAAGGATGCGCGAAAGAGCGCGCACAAGACATTGCAAATCTGGCTGTCGACATTGCGCTTGCGGGTCTGCAACTCTGCATTCCCGAAGATGGCGCCGACCGTATGGCTCGCATGACGGGCCGCTCGATGCCAGTGCTCAGTCAGGTGGTCAGCCGGTCAGATGGCGAACTCTCGGCTGGCATCAGCAATGCCGAGCCGGGGCGCGCCTTCGGCCCCGGTTTCCTCAACCGCCGGCTTGCCCAGACAAGCCTGATAATCGAATCAGCCGGAAGACGCCTAGATGCCTTCGTCCGTGCCAATGGCCGCCTCACCAACCTCGAACAGGCATGGTCGGACTCAGCGTATTGGTTTCATGAGGGGTTGGCCGAGCCACTGGATACTATTGCGGTCACCAAGCTGGAGACCTCAATCGAGATTTTGCTTCGCGCCCAGAGCGCCAGTGGCAGTAAGGCCCGTGTTGTGATGGCAATCTGCTCCTTCTATGGGATGAAGCCAAGCGACCTCATTAATCCGCAATCCGTGTTCACCGTCGAGCAATTCGCTCAGGGTTTTGTTCGGGATCGATCGCGTATCTTGCATGGTACCTGGTCGACGCTGACGCATTCCCTGAGCGCGAGCAGGCCTACTCACACTGCCCTGGTCCGCGATCTTCTCACCATGTATTCGCTCGCTCTCGATCAGTACGCCTCGCCAAGGGACGATGTTGAGGCGTTCCTTATTTTTGTGGATGGGTGGCACAAGGTCGCGGCGGCGGCCGCTGCCAGCACGGGCAGTCCCGAAGGCTAGCCGCACTCCTGCGGGGGGGCCCCGCGCGGCCTGCATGTTGAATGGTTGAGCCTATCAAGACCTATCAAGTTTCCGATCGCGGCGCCCGCTAGCTTGTCTTCCTGGGCTGGCCACAATAGTCCGCCCAGGCATCCATGAGCTGGCGCCGTTTGTCGAACAGATCACCACGCCTATATGCGGCCTCGGTCTTATCCTCGATGACATGCGCCAGTGCCATTTCAACAACCTCGCGGGGAGAATTGGTGCATTCGGCGGCCCAATCCCGAAACGTCGACCGGAAGCCATGCGCCGTGATGTCGCCGCGGTTCATGCGGCCCAGTGTCATGAGTAGCGCCATGTTGGAAAGCGGAGCGCCGGGCGCACGTCCAGGAAATACGTAATCATCCTTGGAACTCGCCATTCGCGTGAGAACCGCGATCGTAGTTGACGACAATGGCACCCTATGGTCGCGGCCACTTTTCATGCGCGCAGCGGGAACGACCCAAATGCTGTTTTTGAGGTCAATTTCGGGCCATCGTGCGCCAATGATCTCGGCGGTCCGCGCAACGGTAAGGACCAAGAATTCGAGGGCAGCGGCACTGGCGCCTTCCATTTTCCGGAGATCCCGCATGAACGCGCCAATCTCGGAGTAGGGAAGGGCGGCGTGGTGGGTTACTGCTCGCACCTTTGATCGCGCCGGCAGCAGGTGGTCGAGATTCCCGCGCCATCGAGCTGGATTTTCGCCTGCACGATATCCGCGCACTCTGGCCCAATCTAGTATGACTTCAATCCGACCTCGCACGCGGCGCGCAGTTTCCGTCTTTGTGCTCCAAAGCGGCTCGATCACTTTCATAACGAGATCAATGTCGACGTTTTGGACGGGCGAGGAGCCAAACACAGGCGATACGTAGGTGGTAAGCGTATTTCGCCATTGCTGGCGGTGTTTTTCGTTTCGCCAGGCTATTTCATGCGCGCTGACGTAGGCCTCTGCGCATTTGTCGAACGTCATGGAGTGTGCGGCCGTTAGTTTCGCGGCGGCAGCCTGACGCGCTTCCTCCTCCTGGCGGAGCGTGAGCGGATCGAGCCCGTCACCGAGCGCGCGGCGCACATCGGTTGCCTTCTTGCGCGCATCAGCGAGGCTCACTTTTGTCAAGCCACCCAATCCCATTTCGCGCGGTCTGCCGTTGAGCGTGTAACGAAACGCCCAGCTCTTGGAGCCGTTACGAGCGACGCGGAGATAAAGACCACCGCCATCGGGATAGAGGCCCGGTTTGCTCGCGTGCGTGGCCGCCATCGCCGTCAGCCGCTGGATGCTTTTTGCCATCGCCATCCCCGTGAGTGAGGCGGACCATAAATCTCGTCGTCCGCCTAGCTTCCCGCGCGGGAGTGAGGCGGACAGGAAAGCAAAACGGTTAGCTTGTCCGCCTAACTCGAGCGCGGGTTTGGCCTTGTTATTTGTGAGTACGGCGGACGACTGTCCGTCACACTATTGTCCGCCTTTACCCGCAATTTCCCCCACAAGACTCGGCCGGATTCTGGCGACCGACGGCGAAGGGAGACGAACAACTCTATGATAATTTAATGTGAATTACCAGGGTATTATCGAACTTTTGCGAATAAAGCCGAATGGTGGCGGAGAAGGCAAATGGCGGAAGGGGTGAGATTCGAACTCACGAGGGCCCTTGCGAGCCCTGCCGGTTTTCAAGACCGGTGCCTTAAACCACTCGGCCACCCTTCCGACGCGGTAAGGTCAGCCGCAACTCGTTACTAAATCTGTGAACGCCTTGGCAACTTAATCCGTGATTGCGAAGAAATAAACCGGCTACCGGCAAGCCAAAACAGGCTCATTGCGACCGGGCTGGTCCCCGTAATGCCAAAGAGCCCCAAGCGGGGCTGCTCGGGGCTCTCGAGGTTCTATTATGAGGCAGCACATGTGGTGTTTGGGGACTGAGCGCTGTCTCGTAAGCGAATTGAGCAAGCGCAATCGACCGCGTCCACTGCGTTGACAATTTAGGGTTAACTCCGGTCGGCCAGCCGAGGCGGCTGTCGAAGTCAGGCGTTGCGGTTGCGGTCTCGCAATGCTCCATTCACTATCGCGCCCGACCTGCCCATTTTTGCCACAATCTGACCACGCTAAAATTCGATAAACTCTACCTCGGGATTGGGGACGATGCGGGGTCGGGTTAGCTCGACAATGCGACGGATTGCGCCGCTGAGCGCCTGCGCCGTGCTTTGCCTGTTCGTCGCCAACTGCGCCGATCATAGCCAAATCGATGAGCGTTACGGCGTCGCACCGAGCGCACGGGTCATTGAACCGAGCTCGGGCCAGCCGGTGCCCAAAGGCGGCGGCGTCTATCGGGTCGGGTCACCCTATGTGGTGGCGGGCCGCGTCTATGTCCCGCAGGATGAGCCGAATTACAACGCCGTGGGTCTCGCCTCATGGTACGGCGCCGATTTTCACGGCCGAGCCACCGCCAATGGCGAAGTCTTCGATGACAACGCCATCACCGCCGCGCACCCGACGCTGCCATTGCCGAGTTACGTGCGGGTGACGAACCTGAACAACGGCCGTTCGCTCGTCGTACGCGTCAACGACCGCGGGCCCTATCACGGCAATCGCATTATCGACGTGTCGATGGGAGCGGCGCATCTCCTTGGCTTCACCAATCGAGGCCTGGCCTGGGTGCATGTCCAATATGTCGGGCGGGCGCCGATCGAAGGCTCGGACGACCGTGTGCTTGCATCGACGCTTCGCGTCAACGCCCCGGCGCCGGCGCCGTGGGATGTGCGGCTTGCCGCGACGCCGATTTTGCCCGCATTCCCCGCGCAGCCGCCCCCGGTGCGCAATGAACGGCTTGCCAGTGCCTCGATAACCGACGCCTTAGACGATCCGGGCCCGTCGCGGGCGATGTCGTTTTCGGACCCGCCCGACGGCGCCGACGGCACCGACCAGTTCCTCAATGGACGCGGGCTTTATTGATCTGACCGTTCTTGCAAGCGGAACCGGTTAAATCGATTGCCGCCGCGGATTTTCACATCCCCTCATCGCAGTCTTGCATGCACCCCGTAATGCGCGGGATATAGAGCGTGCGAGTGAGCGAGAGGCGGAACATGCAGCAAGCAGGACGGGCGGGCAGGGGGCGCCACGTTCTGGCGGCGGCCGCACTGATCGCGACGGTCGGCTTCGCAATCGCGCCCGCTCGCGGCGCACCGGCCGGCGCCGGGAAGCCCGAAGGCGGATTTCAGACCAGCGCTGCCACTGCCATCCTCCTCGACCCCAGCAGCGACAGCATCTTGTACGAGAAAAATTCGGATCAGCCTGTCGAGCCGGCGAGCCTCGCCAAGCTGATGACGCTGGAATTTCTGTTCAACGAGATCAAGCAAGGCCAAGTCAAGCTCGACGACACTTTCACCATCAGCGAGAACGCTTGGCGCAAGGGCGGCGCGCCGTCGCGCGGCTCGACTATGTTTGCTGCCATTCACAGCAAGGTCGACCTGTCGGACCTGATCCAGGGGATCATCGTCGATTCCGCCAACGACGCCTGTATCGCGGTCGCCGAAGCGCTGGCCGGCAACGAAACCGCTTTCGGCCAGCTGCTGACCAAGCGGGCGCGCGAGATCGGGCTGCAAAATTCGACCTTCACCAACTCGACGGGTTTGTCCGATCCCGGAATGCGCGTCACGGCGCGTGATATGGCCGAACTGGCGCGCCACATCATTCAGACCTATCCCGACCTCTATGCGATGTTCGCGCAGCGCGATTTCACCTGGGACAATATTCACCAGCAGAACCGCAATCCGCTGTTGGGCATGGGGATCGGCGCCGACGGATTGAAGACTGGCGAGACCAAGGAAGCGGGATTTAATCTTGTCGGTTCAGCGGTCTCTGACGATTGGCGGCTGATCGTGGTGATCACCGGGGCGAAGACGGACAAGGAACGCAGCGATGAGGCGCGCAAATTGCTCGATTGGGGATTTCACGGCTTCAAATCCCGCGTCTTGTTCGCCGAGGGCCAGACCGTCGGCGAAGCCAAAGTCTTCGGCGGCGACCGGAGCTACGTGCCGTTACTTGGTCCCGGCCTCGTCAAGGTGATGGTGCTCCGCGATAGCAACGAACGGCTCAATGCCCGCATCGTCTATACCGGTCCGGTGCCGGCCCCGATCAGCAAGGGTCAGACCATCGCCGAGCTGAAAGTATGGCGCGGCGACGATCTCGCGCTCGACGTGCCGCTGCAAGCCGCCGACGATGTGGGGAAGGGAAGCATGACCCAGCGCGCGATGGATGGGGCGACCGAGCTCATCATCGGTCTGCTGCGCGCCGGTGTTGCCAAGCTGTAACCCGGGTGCTGCCAGGACCGTCGGGTGCGGCGACAGTACAAGCCGCCTATATTGCAATCGTGTCTGTTGCAATCGCGTCGGTTGGGTTGTTTTTATGTGTTTCGTACAAAGATAACTACAAGCCATTGTTTTATATTGAATAAAGAGCTCGGCGATGCGAGGAAAGTTCATCACTTTCGAGGGCGGTGAGGGCACCGGCAAGTCGACGCAAGCCGCAATGCTGGCGCTGCGATTGGAAGCTCTCGGCCTGTCCGTGCAGTTGACCCGCGAGCCGGGTGGCTCGCCGGGCGCCGAGATCATCCGTCATGTGTTGTTGTCCGGAGCGGCAAAGCCGCTCGGACCGGACGTGGAGGCCATGCTGTTTGCGGCGGCGCGCGAGGACCACGTGCAATGCACGATTTTGCCGGCGCTGGACGCCGGCAAATGGGTGATCTCCGACCGCTTCGCCAATTCCACCCGCGTCTATCAAGGCATTCTCGGCCAAGTTGATCAACGGCTGATCAAAGGGCTTGAGCGCGTATCGATCGGCGATCTTTTCCCCGACCTCACGCTCATTCTCGATGTGCCGGTCGAACTGGGGCTGGAACGGGTTAAAATGCGCCTCGGTGAAACCAAGCCGGATCGTTTCGAGGCGGAGAATGCGGAATTTCATCAAAAGCTGCGTGAGGCCTATCTGTCGATTGCGGCCGAGGAACCGGACCGCTGCGTGGTCATCGATGCCGGCGCGTCCAAGGAGGCAGTGGCCAGGAAAATCTGGAACGCCGTCGGCACAAAACTCGATCCGATGACCTTTCCGGTCGCCGGCGAGCGCCGGCGCAGCGAAGTGGGCGCTTCATGAGCTCGCGCGAGACGGGAAAGGACATCGACGAAGCGCCGCATCCGCGCGCCACCGTCGTGTTGTTCGGCCACGGAGTTGCGGAGGCCAAGTTGCTTGCGGCTTACCGCTCCGGCCGCGTGCCGCACGCCTTTCTGATCGCCGGCCCGCAGGGCATCGGCAAGGCCACTTTGGCCTACCGTATGGCGCGTTTCGTGCTGGCTCACCCCGATCCGGGCGCGCGCGACGTTGCTGCGGCGAGTTCGCTCTTTGTCGATCCGAAAAATCCGGTGGCGCGGCGGATCGCCGCCCAGGCGCAGCCGGATCTGCTGGTCATCGAGCGTACGCTCAACGACAAGGGTGTTCTGCACAAGCAAATTCAGGTCGAGGATATCCGCAAGACCGTCGGGTTTTTCGGCTCGACGGCGGGCGAGGGCGGTTGGCGCGTCGCGATTGTAGATGCGGTCGATGAATTAAACCGCTCCGGCGCCAATGCGCTGTTGAAGGTGTTGGAGGAGCCGCCGCAGCGTGCCCTTCTGCTCCTGGTCAGTCATTCGGCGGCGCGCGTCCCGGCGACGCTGCGCTCGCGCTGCCGCATCCTCACCCTGCGCCCTCTGGGCGCTGCTGACGTCGCGGCGGCGGTGGCTGCCGCGACGGGAACGGCGGCGGACGCTGCCGAGGGCGCTGCGGCCGCCGCCGACGGTTCGGTGGCGCGCGCTTTGGCGTTCCTTGACGAGGACGCCTTGGAATTGCGCCAGCACGCACTCGATCTCCTCGACCGGCTGCCAGCGCTCGATTCCAAGGCGCTGCATGCGCTCGGCGAAGCGCTGGCCGGAACCGACCCGCAGCCGCTCGCCTCCTTTGTCGACACCGTCAATGTCTGGCTGTCGCAACGGTTGACGCGCGAGCAGAATGCGCTTGAACGGATGGCGCGTCTCGCCGACGCCTGCGAAACCATCAACCGCGCCGCGCGCGACGCCGAAACCTATAATCTCGAGCGAAAGCCTCTGGTATTCAGCGTTTTCGGCTTGCTTGCCGAGGCCACGCGCGGTTGATACCTATCACCCGTCATGGCCGGGCTTGTCCCGGCCATCCACGTCTTTGATCGTCAGATTGTAGCTCACCGACATGGCCGCCAAACGCAAGCAAAAGCCAAAACGAAAGCGCAACACGCTGAAAGGGTCTGAGCGGCCAAAGCACAAAAAGAAAGGGCGCAAACAGGCGCGTGGCGCATCGAGAGCGAGTTCGTCCGCGACGAGCGCGCCCAAAAGGGGTGCATCTAAGAAGATCGCACCTAGAAAGCCCAAGCCCAAAGAAACTGAAGCCAAGAAGACTGTAGCTAGGAAGCCGCCTCCCAAAACGATCGAACCGAAAAAAGGTGTAGCCGAGAAGACGATCGTACTCAGGCGAAAAGCACCAAACAAAGAGCCGGAGCCGAAAGAACTCAAGGGCAAGCCCTACTACATCACCACCGCGATTGCGTACCCGAACGGCGCGCCGCATATCGGCCACGCCTATGAGGCGATCGCTACCGACGCCATCGCGCGTTTTCAGCGGCTCGACGGCCGCGACGTGTTCTTTCTCACTGGCACCGACGAGCACGGCATCAAAATGCTGCAGACGGCGGCCAAGGAAAACTTGACGCCGAAGGAACTCGTCGAGCGCAACGTGCCGCGTTTCCAGGCCATGGTGAAACGGCTCGAGATTTCCAACGACGACTTCATCCGCACCACCGAGCCGCGCCATTTCGCGTCTTCGATCGCGATCTGGGAACGCATGGAGAAGGCCGGCGACATCTATCTCGACAAATATTCCGGCTGGTATTCGGTCCGCGACGAAGCCTATTACGACGAAAGCGAGACGCGGCTCGATGACAAGGGGCAGCGGCTAGGTCCAAACGGCACGCCGGTCGAATGGGTCGAGGAGGAGAGCTATTTCTTCAAACTCTCCAAATACGCGCCGAAACTGCTCCAGCTTTACAGCGATGTCCCGGACTTCGTGCTGCCGAAAGAGCGCATGAACGAAGTCGCGAGTTTCGTGCGCGGCGGCTTGCAAGACCTTTCGCTGTCGCGCACCACGTTCGACTGGGGCGTAAAGGTTCCGTACAATCCGAAGCACGTAATGTATGTGTGGGTCGACGCGCTGACCAATTACATCACCGCCGTCGGCTTTCCCGACACCGACAGCGCAATGTTCAAGAAATACTGGCCGGCCAATTTGCACGTGATCGGCAAAGACATCGTGCGCTTTCACGCCGTGTATTGGCCGGCATTTCTGATGTCGGCTGAACTCGAGGTGCCACGGCGGATTTTCTCGCACGGATTTCTGTTCAACCGCGGCGAGAAAATGTCGAAATCGGTTGGCAACGTCATCGATCCGTTTGCGCTCGCCGACGCCTATGGCGTCGACCCGCTGCGCTATTTTCTCCTTCGCGAAGTGCCGTTCGGCCAAGACGGCAATTACAGCCATGAGGCTATCGTCAACCGCATCAATGCTGACCTCGCCAACGATCTCGGCAATCTGGCGCAGCGCTCGCTATCCATGATCAATCGGCAGCGCAACGGTTTTGTGCCTAGCCCAGGTGAATTCACTCAAAACGACCAGATCATTCTGAATTTTGCGGATGGATTGATTGGCCATGTGCGCGACGTAATGGAGACGCAGCAGTTGCACAAGGTACTTAACGCGATGTGGACCGTGGTCGCCGACGCCAACCGCTATTTTGCCGGCGAGGCGCCGTGGGCGCTGGCCAAGACCGACCCGGCGCGGCAGGGCACGGTGCTCTACGTCACGGCCGAAGTGTTGCGCCAAGTGGTGCTTCTTTGTCAGCCGTTCATGCCGGGGTCGGCAGGCAAATTGCTCGATCTGTTGGCGATCCCGGAGAGCGAGCGCACGTTCGCGTTCCTCGGCGGCAAGCACCGCATTGCCGCGGGCGCCAAACTGCCGGCGCCGGCGGCGGTATTCCCGCGTTACATCGAAAACGAAGGGCAAAAGATGACTAATGAGTGGGAGGAGTTTTTCAAGGCGGCCGGCCAATATTACGTTGCAGGACGCTACGCAGCCTTCGCAGGGTTCATACCTATCACCGGAAACCTTCTACACCATGCTGTTGAAATGTTCCTTAAGGGTGGCCTCTCAAAAAAGGGAGTGAGCCTAGCCGATCTCAAGAAACTTGGCCACAACCTTCCAAACATTTGGAAAAAATTCAAAGCAACGTTCAACGATTCAGTTCTCGATCAATTCGACGGTGCGATCTCTTCGTTGCACCGCTTCGAGGACATCAGATACCCTGATTTGATTCTTGAAAAAGGAATGCTCGCGACAATTAATATCACAAGGCAGACTGCGCTACTCCACCCGTCGGGCCCAGTACCAACGTACGAACTTTGTTTGCAGGACGTGGACGAATTGGTTGGTCAGCTCTTTATTACGGCGAGTGCAAATCCAACCGCGTTTCTTAGCATGCGATTTCACAAACCAGAGGCAAAGAAGTACCTATCGGAACAGAACGTCGTAGGCAGCCTAAAGTGAGCTGGCGGGAACTTATGTTGCGACAATTCTCAGGAGTGCCACGAGTATCCACTGAGCACCTAACTGCAATTTTGTAGACTTTATGCCGCAAAACTTCGAACAAAACAGTAGATCAACAGCAAAGTTGTCTCTTATCGACAGCCATTGCCATCTCGATTTTCCCGATTTTGCCACCGAACTCGATGCGGTCGTTGCGCGCGCCCGTGCCGTCGGTATCGAGCGCATGGTGACGATTTCGACGCGCGTTGCGCGTCAGCCTGAACTCTTGGCGATCGCGGAACGTTTCTCCGATGTCTACTGCTCGGTCGGCACCCATCCGCACTACGCCCATGAAGAGCTGGACGTGACGGCCGTCGATCTCGTGGCGCGTTCGCATGCGGCAAAGGTCGTGGCGATTGGCGAGGCCGGCCTCGATTACCATTACGACAATTCGCCGCGCGAGTCGCAGGAGCGGGGCTTTCGCACCCACATTGCCGCCGCGCGCGAGACTGGATTGCCGCTGGTCATTCATTCGCGCGAAGCCGACGACGAAACCGCGCGCATTCTCGAAGAGGAGACCGGGAAGGGCGCCTTCCCGGCCGTCCTTCATTGCTTCACCGGAGGGCCCGATCTCGCTCGCCGCGCCGTCGCGCTCGGGCATTTCATCTCGTTCGCCGGCATCCTGACGTTCAAGAATTCCGACGCGCTGCGGGCGATTGCCGCGGAACTGCCGGCGGACCGTATCCTGGTCGAAACCGACGCGCCCTATCTCGCGCCTGGAAAATTTCGCGGCAAGCGCAACGAGCCGGCTTACGTGGTCGAAACCGCCAAAGTCCTCGCCGAAACGCGCGGCGTTTCGTTCGACGAGATCGCCAAACAGACAACGGCGAATTTCTTCCGACTGTTCGGTAAAGTCCCGCGCCCCGAGGCTGCCGCCGCGTGATGCCGAATGAATCTGCAATGACGCTGAAATTCACCATTCTCGGTTGCGGCTCGTCCGGCGGCGTGCCGCGGCCGGCTTTAGGTTGGGGCGATTGCGATCCGACCAATCCGAAGAACCGGCGCCGGCGCACCTCGCTTCTGGTCGAACGGCGCCGCCACCCCAGCCCTGCCCCGCTTGCGGGAGGGGGATGGGAGGGAGTCACGCGCGTCCTCGTCGACACCTCGCCCGATCTGCGCGAGCAGATGATCGATGCCGAGGTCGATTGGCTCGACGGCGTGCTCTATACCCACGCGCATGCCGATCACACCCATGGCATCGACGATCTGCGAGCCTTTTTTCTCAAGCGCCGGCGCCGGGTCGACGTCTATCTCGACGCAGCCACCTCCGCATCGGTGCGCGCCAAATTCGGCTATTGCTTCGCCTCGCCGCCCGGCGGCGATTATCCGCCGATCCTGACCGAGCACCCGCTGACGGCCGGCACGGCAGTCACCATTGAGGGGGAGGGCGGACCGATCGCGGCACTGCCCTTTCGCCAGGAGCACGGCGACATCTCTTCCCTCGGCTTTCGCTTCGGCAAGCTTGGCTATTCGTGCGACCTCAGCGGTGTGCCGCCGGAAAGTGTCGCGGCGCTCGCGAACCTCGACGTCTGGATCGTCGACGCGCTGCGCTACCGACCACATCCAAGTCATTTCTCGCTCGACGATGCGCTCGCCTGGATCGAGCGGCTAAAGCCGCGCCGCGCCATCCTGACCAATCTGCACGCCGATCTCGATTACGAGGTGCTGCGCGGCAAACTGCCGGTGCACGTGGTGCCGGCTTTCGACGGAATGAGTTTTGCCGTTGCAGAAACCCAATAAATCTGCTCATATTCGATTATGTTCCATAATATGTCTTATGCGAATCACGGTTTACCAAGCCCATTAAACTTTGAGCCAAATCCCTGCTCGCGTCACCAAAGCCCTGGAATGAGCCGCCAGCGGACGCGGCTTGAGTAGTCAGGATAGCCCGGCAGTTCGGCCTGAAGAATGCGGTCTTCGGTAGTTGCCCGGTACAGCAGGAACGGCAGGGTCAGGATTACCAGCAGCGCCGCCGCGAGCCACGACCCGAGCGCGATGCCGCTTGCCGCAATAATCAGAATTCCCGCGACGTAACCCGGGTGCCGGATGACGGCGTAAGGGCCGGTGGTGACGACGTATTGGCCGCGGTCGGATTGGATGCGGATGACCGAGGAAAAGAAGCGGTTCACGTGCATCGCCCAGAGGCACAGCGCATAGCCGGCGGCAAGGACGATCAGGCCCACGGCCCGGAGCCACGGCGGTACGCTGTCGCTCCAATGGAAGCGGCCGCGGTCAAGGCCGGCCACGATCCAATGCACGAACAGGACACCCGAGAAGAGGCGTAGCCCCAGCGGCGGCTTTTTCCCGCCGGGCCGCATCCGTTCGCGCGCCAGGTCGGGGTCGAGCGAAAGGAACGTCGCCACGAATACGGCCGCGAAAATCGCCAGATAAAGCCAAAATCCCAAAATCGCGAAGCTGCCGGCCGACGCAAATAGGGCCGCCGCAGCCAAAATGAAAAAAATCGCCGCTTGGAAATAGGCCGTAACGGGCATTGCCGTGCCTTTTATCGGGAACACAGATTACCGGGAACGTGGAACCAAGGTTGTTCTGCGGGCGTTGATTTGCAACCCCGCCCCGGCTCTTAGGCACAAACGAGTCTGCGGCGGGCACTATCGGATTCCCCGCCCCCAAATTTGCAAGGTGATGCCGTGAACAACAAAGTCCGAGCCCTTCAGCCGGGCGACAAGGTCACTCCCGCTCTCGATACGCCAACCGATCTCGGCGCCGAGGCTGTGCGGGACATTTCGGCCAAGCTCAACGTAGTGCTGGCCGACGTGTTCGCGCTTTATCTCAAGACCAAGAACTTCCATTGGCACGTCAGTGGGCCCCACTTCCGCGACTATCACCTGATGCTCGACGAGCAATCGGAGCAGATTTTCTCGATCACCGACGATATCGCCGAGCGGATCCGCAAAATCGGCGGTTTGACGCTGCGGTCGATCGGACATATCGCGCGGCTGCAGACACTCGAAGACAACGACGAAAGCTTCGTGCCGCCGCTCGATATGTTGCGGGAGTTGATGCACGACAACAAGGCGCTGGTCGCCTCGATGCGCGTGGCCCACGAAATCGCCGACGAGCACGAGGATGTCGCGACCACGAGCCTGCTCGAGAATTTCATCGACCAGGCCGAACGCCGCACCTGGTTCCTGTTCGAGGCAAGCCGCGCCGCGCAGAAGTAGTCTCCGCCGTCGCATGCGGCGATCCGGAAGGCCGGATGTGCTAGGGTCCGCGCCAACAACGCAGGACCCTTCTCATGACGCCTTCCCGCGACATCGGCCGCCTTCTCGACATCATGGCGGCTTTGCGCGCGCCAAAGACCGGCTGTCCGTGGGACCTGGCGCAGAGTTTCTCGACCATCGCGCCCTACACGCTGGAAGAAGCTTATGAGGTCGCCGACGCCATCGCGCGCGATGATATGGCCGATCTGCGCGAGGAACTGGGCGATCTGCTTCTGCAAGTCGTCTTCCACGCCCGGATGGCGCAGGAACAGGGCGCATTCGATTTCGGCGACGTGGTGCAAGGCATCACCGAGAAACTGATCCGGCGGCACCCGCATGTGTTCGGCGACGAACGCCAAGACAGTCCGCACGCCGTCGAGGGCTTGTGGGAGCGCATTAAGACGGAAGAGAAAAATGAGCGACGGCGGACGGCCGGCGGCCAAGGCGAGCCGGAGCACTCAGGGGCGGTCGCCGGCGTGCCGGTGGCGCTCCCTGCCCTGACCCGCGCACTAAAGCTTCAAGCCAAGGCCAGCAAAGTCGGCTTCGACTGGAACGATCCGCGCGCGGTGCTGCGCAAGATTTCGCGAGGAAGCCGACGAGATCGAGGTCGAGCTTAACCGCGCCGCGCGCGATGACGCGGCCACCGCTGCCGAGATCGGCGATCTGTTGTTCGCAGTCGTCAATCTGGCGCGGCATTTGCGCGCCGATCCCGAAGCCGTGCTCCGGCAGACCAACCGCAAATTCGAGCGCCGCTTCGCCGCGATCGAACGCGCACTCGCCGGCAGAGGCAAAACACCGGCCGAGTCCACGCTCGATGAGATGGAGGAACTGTGGAACGCGGCCAAGGCGCAAGAATGATTTAAGAATGATTATTGTCATGCCCCTTGCAGGCGGGGCATCCGGTATTCGCCGTGACATTCACAACGACGTTTGCGTTTACTGGATCATCCGCCGTCGCCTTCGCGGATGACGACAGGCGAAGCGAACTTCGCCCGCACGGATTCCGCCTTATCCGGGTCGACGCGCACCGTCATGGCGATGCGACCCTCCGCGTCGACCGTCTTGCGCATGACCTCGGTGTGGCGATGCAGCCAGCTCACGCCGGCGCCCTCGGCGGGATCAAGCTCCAGTTCGAGGACCACGCGGCCGGCGGCAAGCCGCGTTTCGATGACCGCGGCAAGCGCGTCGATCCCCTCCCCGGTGAGCGCCGAAACCTGCGCCGGACGCTCGGCCGGCGGCCGCCGCTCGGCGAGATTTTGCAAGCGTGCGCGCCGATCCGCATCCAGCCGGTCGATCTTGTTCCAGACTTCGATCAGCGTGCGTTTATGCGCGGGGTCGTTATGCGGATCGATGCCGAGTTCGCGAAGGATTTTCTCGACGTCATGCAATTGCGCCTCGGCGTCCTCATGCGACACGTCGCGCACGTGCAGGATCACGTCGGCTTCGATCACTTCTTCGAGCGTGGCGCGGAACGCCGCGACCAGCATCGTCGGCAGGTCGGAGATGAAGCCGACCGTATCGGAGACGATGACGCGCGCCCCGTGCGGCAGCGCAATCGCGCGCAGCGTCGGATCCAGCGTGGCGAACAGCATGTCGGTGGACAGCACGCTCGCCGCGGTCATGCGATTGAACAGCGTCGATTTGCCGGCATTGGTGTAGCCCACCAGCGCCACGATCGGATAAGGCACGCGGCGACGGCCAGCGCGGTGCAGTTCGCGGGTGCGCTTGACCTTGGCGAGTTCGCTTTCGATCTTGGCGAGGCGCTCCTCGATCAGGCGGCGATCGGTTTCGAGCTGGCTCTCGCCGGGTCCGCCAAGAAAGCCGTATCCGCCGCGCTGACGCTCGAGATGGGTCCAGGAGCGCACCAGCCGGCTTTTTTGATAGGTCAGATGCGCATGCTCGACTTGCAGCGCGCCTTCGCGGGTGCGCGCGCGCCGGCCGAAAATTTCCAAAATCAGCCCGGTGCGGTCGACCACCTTGGCGTTCCAGGCCTTTTCCAGATTGCGCTGCTGCACCGGAGATAATGCGCAGTCCATCACCACGACGCCGGCTTCAAAGCTTTTGACGAGGCCGGAAATCTCCTCGACCTTGCCCTTGCCGAGATAAGTCGCCGGGCGCAGCGCGCCGAGCATGACAATGCCGGATTGCTCGACGCTAAGATCGATAGCGCGCGCCAGGCCGATTGCCTCGTCGAGCTTCGCCGCCGCCGATCGCTCGGTGGCATCGGCGCGCGCGGCGGCGCGCCGCAGCAACGGCTCGATGACGAGCGCTCGGCCTGTCGCCGAACGACCATGGTCCGAGTCCTTGGGACTCAGACGGTTAGAGCGCGTGTCGCGATGGCGCGGCTCCAATCGAACCTATTCCCCGGATGGCGCTTCCTCGGCGCCTTCGAAGAGCTGGACCGGATGCCCCGGCATGATGGTCGAAATAGCGTGCTTGTAGACGAGCTGCGAATGCCCGTCGCGACGCAGCAGCACGCAGAAGTTATCGAACCAGGTCACTACGCCCTGCAGTTTTACGCCGTTCACCAGAAAAATGGTGAGCGGAATTTTGCTTTTACGAACGTGATTGAGGAAGGTGTCTTGCAGATTTTGTGCGCGGTCGGCTGCCATGGCCGTTATCCCGTTCTTTGTACCGCGGGCCCCTACCCCGCGGGTCGTTTCTTCACGCCTTCTCTTGTCGTCACTTTTACCCTCGTCCGGGTTCGGCACAGTTGCGCCGGACCGTCGCGACGGATTGACCATTAGAGGGCGCGGCGGGGAACGATGCAAGCCCAAGTTGGAAGCATGAGTTACTCCTGAGCCAGTTTTGTACGCGATGGCATCGGCGGCCACCCTACCCAGCCTCGGCATAGCGGTAAAACTCGCGCCGCAGTGCGACCGCGATTGGTCCGGGTTTACCATCGCCGATGGTGTGGCCGTCGACGCTTACCACCGGCATCACGATCTGGGTCGCTGAAGTCTCGAAGGCTTCGCGCGCCGCAAAAGCCTCTTTCAGTGTGAATCCCCGCTCCTCGACAATCAGGCCCTGCGCCTTGACGGCTTCGAGCGTGACCATGCGGGTAATGCCGCGCAGAATGGCGTGATCCGCATTGCGCGTGACCAGGACACCGCCGGCTGTGACGATCCAGGCATTGGCGGAAGCGGCTTCGGTGACGATACCGTCCTTATCGACGAACCAGGCGTCACGAGCGCCCCGGTCGATCGCTGACTGCCGCGCCAGCACGTTCGGCAGCAGGCCGACGGTCTTGATGTCGACGCGCCCCCAGCGATTGTCCGGCACGCTGACGACAGCGATGCCCCTGTGGGCGAGCGCTTCGTTGCGCGCCCGGTTGAGCGGCCGCGCCGTCACGACGACGGTCGGCGGCACCTCCGGCGCGGGAAAGGCAGGATCGCGCCGCGCCACGCCGCGGGTGATCTGCAAATAGACGATGCCGTAGCCGATCCGATTGCGCGCCACCACTTCACGCAAAATCACGCCAAGCGCGCGCGGCGACATCGGCATCCGAATGCGAACCTCGCCGAGCGAGCGTTGCAGCCGCGCCATGTGCCGCCTCTCGTCGATAAGGCGGCCTCCCCTCACCTCGCAAACTTCATAGATGCCGTCGGCAAACTGATAACCGCGATCCTCGACGTGGACCTTGGCGTCGCGGAACGGAAGATAACGGCCGTTGACGTAGGCTATTCGGGACATCGGAGATCAGGAAATCAGGGTTCAGGAAATGAGGGATCAGAGATCATAGATCAGGAATCAACGATTGTTCCTGATCCCTGATCAGTCTATTCCCAACGCTTTGAGCTTGCGATGCAATGCCGAGCGCTCCATGCCGACGAATTCGGCGGTGCGCGAAATGTTGTTGCCGAAACGGTTGATTTGCGCCAGCAGATATTCGCGCTCGAACACTTCGCGCGCCTCGCGCAACGCGAGACTCATCAGATGTTCGCCGCCGTTGCCGTTCGGCATGTTCGGAATCATCGAGCCGACGTCCTGCGGCAGCATCGACGCGGTTATCACCGCGTCCGGCTCGCCGCCGGCAAGGATCATTAGCCGCTCGACGTTGTTGCGCAGCTGCCGCACATTGCCGGGCCAGTCATGCGATTGCAGAACCGCGAGCGCGTCGGCGCCGATGTTACGTTTGGGCAGGCCGGTGGTGTGCGAAATCTGGTTCATGAAATATTCGACGAGTTCCGGAATGTCCTCGCGCCGCTCGGCGAGGCCGGGCACGCGGATCGGGACGACGGAAAGCCGATGATAAAGATCCTCGCGGAATTTTCCCGCAGCGATATCGGCCTCGATATTGCGGCTGGACGACGAGATGATGCGCACATCGACCGTGACCTTGGTGTTGCCGCCGACGCGCTGGAAGGTCTGATCGACCAATACCCGCAAGATCTTGTTCTGCGTCTCGCGCGGCATGTCGGCGATCTCATCAATGAATAGCGAGCCGCCGTGCGCCTCTTCGAGCGCGCCGACCTTGCGACTCTGTCGTGCCATTGCCGGCTTCGACGCCGAACAGTTCGACCTCCATATGCTCCGGCGTGATCGCGGCGGCGTTGATCACCACGAATGGACCGTTCGCCCGACCCGAATGGTTGTGAATTGTGCGCGCGGCGAGCTCCTTGCCGCTGCCGGACGGCCCCACAATAAGAATGCGGCTGTTGGTCGGCGACACTTTCTCGACCGTCTGGCGCAATTGATTGGCGGCGGGCGAGTGGCCAACCACCATCGCGGCGAGCGGGGCCAGCTGCTTGAGTTGACGGACCTCGCGCTTGAGCCGCGAATTTTCCAGCGCCCGGTCAGCAACCACCAGGAGGCGGTCCGCCTTGAATGGCTTTTCGATGAAATCATAGGCGCCGCGCTTGATCGCCGAGACCGCGGTCTCGATATTGCCGTGGCCGGAAATCATGACGATCGGCAATTCGGGGTGTTCCTGTTTGAGGGCATCGAGAAGCTGCAGGCCGTCGAGGCGGCTGCCTTGCAGCCAAATGTCGAGAAACACCAGATTTGGCCGGCGCGCGATGACAGCGCCCAGCGCCTCATCGCTGTCGCGCGCAGTACGGGTGCCGTAGCCTTCATCCTGCAGGATGCCTGCGACCAGTTCGCGAATATCGGCTTCGTCGTCGACTATGAGGATATCTGACGCCATGTACGAGAGCCGCCCTACTCCACCTGATCACTCTGCCGCCGCGCGCGATTTCGTCTGCGGGCTCGGTTGCCGCCGCGACCGGTTCGGCGACGAAGCGCAATTGCATCCAGGCGCCGCGCGCGCCGGGGACTTTCTCCGAGGCATCGTGCAGTTCGAGACGCCCGCCGTGCTCTTCCAGAATGCGGCCAACGATCGCAAGTCCGAGACCGGTGCCCTTCTCGCGAGTTGTCACATAGGGCTCAAGCAGCCGCGCGCGGTTTTCCTTCGGCAGGCCGACGCCGTTGTCGATCACGTCGATGACGACGTTTTTGCCTTCGCGGTGGGCGCTGACCGTGATGCGCCCGCGCCCGAGCTGGGCCGGAGGCACCGCGCCGATCGCCTCTGCGGCGTTCTTGATGATGTTGGTCAAGCCTTGCGAAATCAGCCGCCGATCGAAGCGCGCCGGCATGGCCTCGGCCGGCACTTCAACCTCGAAATCGATGTCGGGATGGGCGACGCGTAACAGAAAGACCACCTGGCGGACCGTATCGGCGACGTCCTCGTTGGCGACGACGGCTTTGGGCATGCGCGCGAAGCGCGAGAACTCGTCGACCATGCGCTTGATGTCGTCGACCTGGCGCACGATGGTTTCGGTGCACTGCTCGAAAACGGCCGGATCATCGGTGATCGACTTGCCGTATTTGCGGCGCAGCCGTTCGGCCGAAAGCTGTATCGGAGTGAGCGGATTCTTGATCTCGTGCGCGATACGCCGCGCGATGTCGGCCCATGCGGAGGAACGCTGCGCCGCCACCAGCTCGGTGATGTCGTCGATAGTGATGACGTAGCCGTGCTCGGATTCGGTGGCCTGCTCGCTGGTGACGCGTACCGAATAATTTCGCTCCTGGCCGTCGCGCGTGAGCGTGATCTGACGTTGCACCAGACGCTGATTGCCGCCGCGCGCCGCCTGAAAAATCTCGGCAAGCTCGGGCGCGATTTCCGCCAGTGGACGGCCGAGAACATCGCTCTCGATGCGGCCGATCAACCGTTCGGCGGAACGGTTGAGAATGGAAATTCGACCGTCGCCATTGACGCCGATGACGCCGGCACTGGCGCCAGCCAGCACCGCTTCGGTAAATCGCCGCCGGCTATCGATGAGGTCGCGCGCGCGCACGATGTCGTCATGCTGCGAGCGTAGCTCCTGCGTCATTTTGTTGAAGGTTTCGCCGAGTTGGGCGAGGTCGCCTTCCGAGCGGCGGACCGGCACCTGAATATGAAGATTTCCGGTTGAGACCACGTTGGCGGCGCTGATCAAGCGGCGGATCGGCGCGATCAGCCGGTTGGCGAAATCCAATCCGATCCATGCCGAGGACAGCAGAACGATGAGCGCGATGACGGCAAACATCAGCGCAAACGCGATCTGGATGCCGAGTTGCCGCTCTTCGAGATTGGTGTATTCGGTGACGCTTTCCTGGGTGTTGCGCAATTGCTGCACGACGCGCGGATCAAGCAGGCGGGCGACATAGAGATACATGTCGTCGTAGCCGTTCAACTTGACGACGGACGCGACATTGTCGCCCTCCGGAATGAACGCGATCTGCGGCTCGGTCGGGGTGGTCTCGCTGAGCAGTTGCGGTGACGGCCGCACAAATCTCTTGTCGATCGCGATGTCGGCGGGCTCAATGATCGAACCGTCCGATTTGAGAATAAGCGCGACCGAAAGATTGCGCCCATTGGCCTGGGCAACGAGGAATTTCCGGAATTGATCGCGATCCTGATCGAACACCGTCTTGGCCCGTCCGACGTCATAGCCCATCGCCAAATCCTGGCTGCGGACGTTGGCTGCGTGCTCCGTCACATAGGCGTTGGCCACGATCAGCGATTGCTCGATCATCGCGCGGGTGTGCGCCGAAAAGAAACGGTCGAGCCCGCGATCAAGCGTCGTCGAGGCGACGATGGCGACGAGAACGGTCGGCACCGCGGCAATAACCGCGAACAGGCTGACGATCTGAATGTGCAGCCGAGACCCGGCGCGGCCGCGGCGGCGGGCCTGAACCACCACCCAGACTTCGCGTCCGATGATGCCGAGCAGGAGAAGTCCGGTGACGGCATTGCCGAGCAGGAGATCGACCACGACTTGGTGGACCGGCGCGATGGGCGTCAAGCCGGCGAGCACAAGGAACGTGGCGGTTGCCGAAAGAAGCGCAACCCCCACAGCAATCGCCCCAATAAGGCGCGAGGCGACCGGCATCGGCGCGGCGGCCGGCGGATCGAGCGGAGCGACCTGATCGACAGTCGTCATCTGGGCGTCCGGATGTTTCCAACCACTGGATTTTAAAAGGGAATCTTCCGACGGACCGCGTCCGCCACCCACCCTCAAGTGGTGCTTTTATACAACAATGTTGCCCGATTGCGACAATTAATAGGCGCAGTTGCAGGACGGAAGTGTGGCCCGATTGCCCATCCTAAGGGCCCTACCCGCCGCTGGTGCGATAAACCTGAATATCCAAATCACGAATTTTCTTGCGCAACGTGTTGCGGTTGACGCCGAGGAGATCGGCGGCGCGGATCTGATTGCCGCGGGTCGCCGTCAGCGCGGCCGAAAGCAGCGGACCTTCGATCTCTCGCAGGATCCGGTGATAGAGGCCCGGCGGCGGCAGACCGTCCTCAAACCCGGAAAAATAGCGCGCGAGATGACGTTCAACCGCGCTGGAAAGATTCTCCTCGCCACCTCGAGCTTCTCCTGGAGCCGCCAGCATCGGTTGCGACAATTCGGTGTCGACCACTGCGGCCGTGATCGTCTCCTGCGGATAAAGCGCGGCGAGCCGGCGCGCCAGATTTTCAAGTTCGCGCACGTTGCCCGGCCAGCGGTGACGCTTGAGCCGGTCGAGCGCGGCCTGATCGATCTGTTTCGGCGGCAATCCCTCGCGCTCCACCAGCGTGAAAAAGTGCCGGATGAGGTCGGCAATGTCCTCGGTGCGCTCGCGCAGCGGCGGCAGCCGCAACGGCACAACATTGAGCCGGAAAAACAGGTCCTCGCGGAACAGACCTTGCTGGATGAGTTGGCGTAAATCCTTGTTGGTCGCCGCGATGATGCGCACGTCGGCCTTGATCGGCGTGCGGCCGCCGACCGTGGTGTACTCGCCTTGCTGTAGTACGCGCAGCAGCCGGGTTTGCGCCTCCATCGGCATATCGCCGATTTCGTCGAGGAATAGGGTGCCGCCCTCGGCTTGTTCGAAGCGACCGGAGCTGCGCGTATTGGCGCCGGTGAAGGCGCCTTTCTCGTGGCCGAACAGTTCGGACTCGATGAGGTCGCGCGGGATTGCCGCCATGTTGATCGCGACGAATGGCCCACTGCGGCGTTTGCCGTAATCGTGCAGCGCCCGCGCCACCAGTTCCTTGCCGGTACCGGATTCGCCTGAGATCATGACCGTCAAGTCGGTCTGCATCAGCCGCGCCAGCACGCGGTAGATTTCCTGCATCGCCGGCGAGCGGCCGACCAGCGGAATGGATTCGAAATCCTCGACCTTGGCCGGCGGCCGCGATTTCTCTTTCGGCTCGGCCAGGGCGCGGCCGACAATGGCGATCAGCTCTTTGAGATCGAACGGTTTCGGCAGGTATTCGTAAGCGCCGCGCTCTGACGCGCGAATGGCCGTCATGAAGGTATTTTGCGCGCTCATGACGATAATCGGCAGATCCGGCCGCGCCTTCTTGATGCGCGGCAGCAGATCGAAGGCGCTCTCGTCCGGCAACAGCACGTCGGTAATGATGAGATCGCCGTCGCCTTGGCTGATCCAGCGCCACAAGGTCGCCGCGTTCCCGGTCGAGCGGACCTCGTAGCCGGCGCGCGAGAGCGCCTGATTAAGCACGGTCCGGATCGCCGCATCGTCGTCGGCGACGAGAATGCTTCCCGCGGGCATCAATGATTTCCTTGTGACTGAAGGGTGCCGTCCGGCTCGGCGCCCTCACCGCTGTATGTCGCGGTGGATTTCGGCATAAGTATGCGGAAGGTGGTGCGTCGCGGTTGCGACTTGCATTCGATGATGCCGCCGTGGTCGCCGACGATCTTGGCGACCAGCGCCAGTCCGAGTCCGGATCCGCTCGGCTTTGTCGTCACGAACGGATCGAACAGATGCGGCATTAGCTCTTCGGGCACGCCTGGTCCGTTGTCGCGGACGCAGAATTCCAGCGGCAACGAAATGCGCGCGTTGGCTCCCGGCAGCGAGAGCCGCACGCCGGGACGGAACGCCGTGGTCAGCGCAATCTCGCCGCCGGCGGTATTTTCGCCGATCGATTCGGCGGCGTTCTTGATCAGGTTCAAGAACACCTGAATAAGCTGATCGCGGTTCGCCAGCACCGGCGGCAGCGACGGATCGTAATCCTCGATGAATTTGATATGCCGGGCGAAGCCCGATTGCGCCAACCGCTTCACGTGTTCGAGCACGACATGGATATTGATCGGCTCGCGCTCGACCGGGCGCTCGTCGGTGAAGACTTCCATGCGGTCGACCAGTTTCACGATGCGGTCGGCTTCATCGCAAATGAGCCGCGTCAGCGTGCGGTCGTCATCGTTCGCCGACTGCTCGAGAAGCTGTGCCGCGCCGCGGATGCCGGACAAGGGGTTCTTGATCTCATGCGCGAGCATGGCGGCAAGCGCGATCACCGACCGCGCCGCGCCGCGGTGGGTGAGCTGGCGGTCCATCTTGTCGGCGATGGTGCGCTCCTGCAGCATCACCACGACATAGTCGGCCTGCTCCGGCAGCGGCGCGACGTGCAGATCGACCAGCCGGTCGCCGGGATTGCGCGGCGTGCCGAGATCGACCTTGTATTCATTGACCGCGGCGCCGCGCTTGCGCACCTGCTCGATCAGCGCGATCAAGGGACTGCCGAATGGCACCAGATCGCGCAACAGATGACGTTGCAACAGCGGCGCCGAAACCTCGAAAAAAGCTTCCGCGGCGACATTGGCGTCGACCACCTTGCCGTCCGACGACACCACGATGACGGGATGCGGCAGCGCGTTGAGCACCGCATCGGCAGCCGAACTTGTCGCCAGGGGCTCGACAGCGCTCATGCCGCTTTTCTCCATCCCGTTGCCGATCCGGCGAAGGCTTCGAACGCCTCGGCGAGGCTGTGCTGCACGATTGCAGGATCGGTCGCGGTCAGCACGCGGCTGCGGTGCTCTTTGAGCAGATGAATCGGCGCGTCCGCGCTCATTGCGGCGCTGTCGAGCGCCCAACCGAGATGCTTGCGCGCGTGGCGCAAACCGATATCGACGCCGTGATGCGCGAGCATTTCCTCGTAGAGTGCGCCGATAAGCGCGAGCTGATCGTTGAGCGCCGGCGGTGCTTGGCGTTCGCCGGTCGCGAGATAATGCGCGAGGTGGCCGGGAAACCACGGCCTGCCCTGCGCGCCGCGGCCGATCATCACGGCGTCGGCGCCGGAATGCCGCAAGTGCCGCATCGGCGCCGTCGAAGCTTCGGATGTCGCCGTTGACGACGACCGGTATCGACACATTTTCCTTCACCGCGCGCACCGCCGCCCAGTCAGCGCGCCCATTATAGAATTGGCAGCGGGTGCGACCGTGCACTGTGACCAGAGCCACGCCGGCCTGTTCGGCTCGCCGGGCAAGTTCTGGCGCGTTGCGGTTCCGCTCGTCCCAACCGAGCCGCATCTTCAACGTGACCGGCACTTTGACCGCGCGCACCACCGCTTCGATCAATAACAGAGCGTGATCGAGATCGCGCATCAACGCCGATCCCGACTCGCCGTTGGTGACGTGCTTGACGGGGCAGCCCATGTTGATGTCGACGATTGCGGCGCCGATGCCTTCGGCAATGCGCGCGCCTTCGGCCATCCAATGCGCCTCGCAACCGGCAAGCTGGACGACATGCAGCCGCACGCCCGCACCCTTGGCCCGTCGTTTGGCGTCACGCTTGCCCTCGGTGAGTGCCGCACCAGCGGTCATTTCCGAGATCACAAGGCCAGCACCCAAGGCCTCGACTTGACGCCGGAACGGCGCATCAGTGACCCCGGACATAGGGGCCAGCAGGACCGGATTTGCTAGCGGTATCGGGCCAATGGCGATTGGCCGGGCTTTCTGCGGCAGTTTGGATGGGTGAGCTGCCATGTGCACACGAATTAGGCGTCATACGACTGTTGCATAGAGTTTAGCCAAAATGCGAACGCGCGCAAGTGCTGCACTGCAATATAACTAACCTGTGCAAATCGTAGCCCATGCCCTCCGATCGGGAGCAGTTCCGGCGTTTTGAATCCCGCATAGAGGCTATTCGCAGATCGAACGGACATGCGCTAAAGCGATCCGCGAGCGATGGATTTGAAGTTCCTAGCGTGCAGGCGCAAGCCCCAGCACTTGGGAACTTCGGAACCGGGACGCCAGGCCGGGAGCCGAGAAACTTCATGACGGGCATAGTGGCTGCTGTCGTCGTCGCAGCCGGGCGCGGCGAACGCGCCGGCGGCGATGTTCCCAAGCAATATCGCGACATCGCCGGCGAGCCGATGATCCGTCCGGCATTGCGCGCGTTCCTCAGCCACGCGCAGATCGGCGTCGTGCAGCCGGTCATCCATCCCGGCGACGAGAGCATCTATCGGGCCGCGACCGCGAACTTGCAAAGATTATCGATGCCGGTTGCCGGAGGTGCAACGCGGCAAGCTTCGGTGCGCGCCGGACTTGAAGCGCTGGCGTCAAGCGGAGCTGAACTTGTCCTCATCCATGACGCCGCGCGCCCGTTCTTGACCGGCGCGCTGATCGACCGCGCCATCGCCGCCGGCAAAGCGACGGGAGCCGCAGTGCCGGGTGTCGCCGTTGCCGACACCGTGAAGGCGATCGATGCCGCGGCAACGGTCATCGAAACATTGGATCGGAGTCGGTTGCGCCTGATGCAGACGCCGCAGGCCTTTGCGTTCGATCTGATCCTCAACGCGCATCGCCGCGCCGCCGCCTCCGGCCTCGACAGCTTTACCGACGATGCCGCGCTCGCCGAATGGGCCGGTCACCGCGTCAGCGTGTTCGAAGGCGAAGCCGGTAATGTGAAAGTGACGACCAACGAGGATTTCGCTCAGGCCGAAATCTCCCACCTCGCAAAACTATCCGATGTGCGCGCCGGCAACGGCTTCGACGTGCACGCTTTCGCCGATGGCGATCATGTGATGCTCTGCGGGTTGCGTATTCCATATTCGCGCGGTTTGACCGGACATTCGGACGCCGATGTCGCGCTGCACGCTTTGGTCGACGCCATTCTCGGCGCGCTTGCCGATGGTGATATCGGCGCGCATTTTCCGCCGTCCGATCCGCAATGGAAGGGCGCCGCATCCGAGCGCTTTCTCGCTTTCGCCTGCGAGCGGGTGCGGGCGCGCGCCGGCCTGATCGCGCATCTCGACGTGACGATCGTGTGCGAAGCGCCGCGCGTCTCGCCGTACCGCGACGCCATGCGTGCGCGTATCGCGGCAATCGCCGAGATCGACGTGGCACGCGTCGGCGTCAAAGCGACGACCAGCGAGAAACTCGGATTTACCGGCCGCGGCGAAGGTATCGTCGCCATGGCGACGGCGACGGTGCGGTTGCCGTGGAGCGCCGCATGATCGAGGAGGCATTGCGCCGGACCGCAAAACGCGTGCTCGATCTGTGTCGCGCGCGGGGGCTCCACATTGCCACCGCGGAATCCTGCACCGGCGGACTGGTCGCCGCCGCCTTGACCGAAATTGCCGGCTCCTCCAACGTCGTCGACAGCGGCCTCGTGACCTACTCCAACGAGGCGAAGCAAAAGCTGCTCGGCGTGCCGGCGGCAACGCTCACGCGTTACGGTGCGGTCAGCCGCGAGACCGCCGCCGCCATGGCCAAAGGCGCTCTGAAAAATTCACCGGCCGACCTTGCGGTGGCGATCACCGGCATTGCCGGACCGGGCGGCGGTTCCAAACGAAAGCCGGTCGGGCTCGTTTATTTTGCCGCCGCGAGCCGCGACGGGCGGCGCCTCGCGCGGCGGCGCCGATATGGCAAGATCGGACGAACGCGCGTGCGGCTGCGCGCCGTTGCCGAGGCCTTGGCGCTGCTCGAAACGCTTGCCGAAAACACTCCCGATTAGCCCCTCTTCGTGCCAATCCGGCGAGCGCGCGATCGAGCGGAACACCCGTTCCCTTCGCCGGGAAGCCCCGATAAGATTTAGCCGGCATGCCGGAATTGACGCAGTACGCGCCCGAAGAAACGCCCGACAAACGAGCCCGCAATCGACGAGGCTTCACCGGCGGCATCGCCGCGCTCGCGGACGATCGGCTCTACGCGCTGCAAAACCCTTTCGCGCTTGACGGTCGCGTCAGCTCCTATCCGGCGAGTGCACGCGGCTTTTCGGCGGTGAACAGCTACCTCTTGAAAGAACCGGGCGCCGCGATGCTGATCGACACCGGCTTCGGCAAGGACGAGCCGGTGATCCGCGGCCAGATCGAATCGTTGATCGCGCCGGGATTGCCGCTGTCGCTGTTTCCGCTGCGGCTCAACGAATTCATGTCCATCAACAACGTCGAGAGCTTCGCTGGACATTTCAACGTCGAAACTTGCTACACGAGCAATATCGATGCGGCTTTGTGGTTCGATTTCGGTGCCAAGGCGGAAGGCCGCGACATCTTAAAGTCGATGAAAGTCACCGCGGTAACCCGGGCAGACACCATTGCACTCGGCAAAACCGGTAGGATCATCGACGTGATGCAGGCGCCGATCCGGCTGATCGCCACACGCTGGCTCTATGACCGCGCAACGCGCACTTTGTTCTCATCCGACATGTTCACCCATGTCTGGCGCGAGGCCGCGACCGGTCCGTGGATCGTCACCGACACCGACAATGATTCCACATCGCCGCGCGAGGTTCGCTCGTTCATGCTGAACACGCGCTATTGGTGGCTGGAAGGCGCGCCGACGGACTCGATCCGCCGCGGCATCGGATACGTGTTCGACACATACGACATCGAGACCATCGCGCCCGGCTATGGCTGCATTCTGCGTGGCCGGAACGTCGTGGCGCGGCACTACCGGATGCTCGATGAGTTTCTCAAAGGTTGCGACAAGAGCGTCGCGGTATCACGCTACGTTGCCCGCGACGAGGAGCGCTAAAAATGCTCGACAAGGTTCCAGCCAACAAAATGCCGCGCGAGATTGCGCCTGGCGTATTCTGGATCGGCGACTGCCTGGCACAGCGCCACAAGGGCAAGGTCTATCACGGCTACAACGCCGCGTACCTCGTCGCCGGCGATGACGCCTCGATCCTGGTCGAGACCGGTCACCCGAAGGACTTCCCCGTCATCGAGCGGCACTTAAACGAGCTATTCGCCCGTGGCGTCGCGCCGCTCAAATATCTGTTCGTCACCCACCAGGAGACGCCGCATTGCGGCGGGCTCGGCCGCATCCTAAAAACCTTTCCCGATGCGATCCTCGTCGGCAACGTCAGCGACTATCACCTCGCCTTCCCGCAATACGAGCACCGCATGCGCTGGATGAAGGAAGGCGATGAGATCGAGCTCGGCGGGCGCACGCTGATGGCGGTCGAACCGGTGATCCGCGACCTGCGCACCACGTGGTGGGGTTTTGACACGCGCGAGCGCGTGCTGTTTCCCGGCGATGGTTTCGCCTACAGCCATTATCACGAGGACGGCCATTGCGGGCTGGTCGCGGAGGAAGCGGTCTCGCTCGATTTACCCGACGTGTCGTCGACCTTCGCCGACTTGGCTCTGTTCTGGACAAAATTCGCCGACATGAACGTCTATTGCGACCGTCTCGATCGCTTGATCGAACGACTTGGCGTCAAAACCGTCGCGCCGACCCATGGCTTGCCGATCACCGACGTGAAAGCCACGGTGCCCAAGGTGCAGGCGGGATTGAAAGCGGCCGCGCTGATGCCGGAGACGGGGACGAATGAGAAAGTGGCGGTAACGGGGACGGCATGAAACAGCTTCAAATCGGCAACGTCACCATCACCAGCGTCATCGAACGCGACGGGCCATGGCGTAAGCCCGAAGAGATGTTCCCCTCCTACACTCCCGAAGTCGGCAAGCGTCATCTCGCGGCGCTCGATCCGGAAGTGTTCGATCTGGTCTCGGGCAAGATGGTCATCACCTATCAGACCTTCATCGTGCGCACGCCCAAGCACACCATCCTGATCGACACCTGCACCGGCGAGGACAAGGGCTATCCGCCGCCGATGGATTTTCCCAAACAGCCTTGGCTCGACGGTTTCACCGCGGCCGGTTTGCGCTTTACCGACATCGATTACGTGTTCTGCACCCATTTGCACATCGACCATACCGGTTGGAACACCATGCTGCGCAACGGCAAATGGGTGCCGACCTTCCCGAAGGCGAAATACATTTTCCACAAAGGCGAATATGCCGCCTGGGAGGAGTCCAACAAGCGCGGCGAAAACCGGCCCGGCGGCGGCGGCAATGTGTGGGGCTATAATTGCGAGCCGGTGGCCAAGGCCGGCCAGGCGCTCTTGGTCGACGAGAATTATCAGCTCGACGATACGTTCTCGCTGCTACTTACCCCCGGCCATTCGCCGTGCCATTGCTGCGTCAATATCCGCTCGCGCGGCCGGGAAGCGGTGGTCGTCGGCGACCTCATGCATCACGCCTTGCAGGTTCGTGAGCCGGACTGGTCCACGATCTTCGACTGGGATCAGAAGCAGGCGGCGCAGTCACGGCGCAGGTTCCTGACCGAAAGCGCCGGCACCGGCAAATTCGTGCTGCCGGTCCATTTCCCTCACCCGACCGCGGAACTCATCGAGGCCGACGGCGAACGCTTCCGCTACAAGTTCGTCCGCTGAGCGCCGGGAGGACGCCGCGTGTCCGCAACCGCTGTCGCCGTGCCGAAAATCGGCATCGATCCGTTCTTCGACGCTTTCGCCGCCGATCCATATCCGTTTCACGAGGCGCTGCGCGAGGCCGGGCGTGCCTACTGCGTCGCGATGTGATTGTCGCGAACCACCTCGCCCCAGAGTGCGATCTCGCTTTTGAGCAAAGCGGCGGCGGCTTCCGGCGTCTGCTTGTCTGGCGGATATTCGTCCATACCGCCATCGGCGAAGAGCTTCTTCACCTTGGGATCATTCAGCGCGGTACGCAAAGCGGCGTTGAGCTTGTCGACGATTGGCTTCGGCGTGCCACGCGGCACCAACAGCATGTGCCAGAAATCGACATCCAGCTTCTTGTAGCCGAGTTCGCCGAAGGTCGGCAGGTCCGGCAACCCGGCGAACCGGGTGTGGCCAAAAATCGCGTAACCTTTGAGCTTGCCGGACTTGATCAGCGGCTGTGCGACCACGGCGGAGATCGGGCCGAGATCGACTTGGCCCGCCAACAGATCGACCAGCGCCGGACCGGCGCCGCGATAGGGCACCTGGGTGACCTTCACTCCCATTTCCTGGAAAGCGAGCACTTCGGCCAAATGACCGAACGAGCCGACCCCAGGATGGCCGATCTTGGCGCTGACGCCGGGTTGCTTCATCCATGCAAGAAGCTCTTTGAAGTCGTTTGGCGGCAGCGTCGGACGTCCCGCCAGCGTGTTGGATACGGTGTTGATGAGCCCGACCGGGATGAAATCCTTTTCGGCGTCGAACGTGCGATCCGGATAAAGCGCCATGCCGGCCGCGAGCGCATCCTGGTGCTGCAAAATCGTGTAACCGTCGGGATCGGCGCGCGCGGCCTTGGCGGCGGCAATCATGCCGCCCGCGCCCCCGACGTTTTCGATCACGACCGGCTGGCCCAACGCCTTCTGCAGCGGGTCCTGGATCATGCGCGCGGTTGCGTCGTCGGCGCCGCCGGGTGGGAACGCAACGATCATAGTGACCGGGCGGTCGGGATAGGTCTGCGCCGAAGCGCCGGTCGCCAATAGACACGCGGCGAGAATGGCCGCCGCGAATGCGCGCGCGAAAATCATGGTCCCTCCCAGATGCCCGCCCATCACTTTTGTTCTGCGGCGGCCACTTGGATATTCAGCCTTTTCGCAGACGGTCCGCAAGCCGGGACAACGCCATGCGGCGTCACGTCACTCTAAGCGGGCGATGGCCCGTAGACCTGATCGGCGCGGCGTTCGAAGGCTGCGGAAAAGCGGCGGAAGGCGGTTTCGAACATGGCGCCCATGAGAAGCCCGAGCGTGCGGCTGCGAAACTCGTAAGCGATAAAAAACTCAACGTCGCAGGCATCCTCCCCCGCGGAACGAAAGGTCCAGCGGTTGTTCATTTTGCGAAACGGGCCTTGGAGGTATTCAACCAGAATTTCAAGTTTCTTGCGGTCGAGCGTGACGCGGCTGGTGAAGGTCTCATGGATGAGCTTGTAGGCGACCGTCATGTCGGCGACGATCACCTCCTTGCCCTCACTGTCATTGCTGCGTTGGCGCACCTGCAGCGACCGGCACAACGGCACGAATTCGGGGTAGTGCTCAACGTCGGCGACGAGATCGAACATATGGGCTGCGGAGTGCGTCACCCGCCGCTTGGTCGAGAATTGCGGCATCAAATCATCGCGCCGCTCGGACCGCTTTCAGCCGCGCAAAATCCTCGCCCGCATGGTGCGACGAGCGCGTCAGCGGGCTTGCCGCCACCATCGCGAAACCCTTGGCGTAGGCGATGGCTTGGAGCGCCTTGAATTCGTCCGGCGGCACGAAACGCACGACCGGGTGATGTTTGCGCGACGGCTGCAAATATTGCCCGACGGTCAGGAAATCGACATCGGCCGCGCGCAGATCGTCCATCACTTGCAGGATTTCGTTACGCTCCTCGCCGAGCCCAACCATGATGCCCGATTTGGTGAACATGAGCGGATCGAGCTCCTTCACTCGCTGCAACAACCGAATCGAGGCGAAGTAGCGCGCGCCGGGACGCACGGTAAGGTATTTCGAGGGTACGGTTTCCAGGTTGTGGTTGAAGACATCCGGCCGCGCCGAGACCACGATTTCCGCCGCGCCGTCCTTGCGCAGAAAATCCGGCGTCAGTACTTCGATCGTGGTGGCCGGGCAACGCGCGCGAATGGCCCGGATGACGGCGGCGAAATGAGCCGCCCCGCCATCGGCAAGGTCGTCGCGATCAACCGAGGTGACGACGACATGCGCCAATCCGAGCTTCCCCGTCGCCTCGGCAACATGCTCCGGTTCGGCGGCATCGAGTGCGCTCGGCAGCCCGGTCTTGACGTTGCAGAACGCGCAGGCCCGCGTGCAGGTGTCGCCCATGATCATGAACGTGGCGTGCTTTTTCTCCCAGCACTCGCCGATATTGGGGCAACCCGCCTCCTCGCAGACCGTATGCAGGCCGTTCTCGCGCACGATGCGCTGCGTATCGCGATAGCCGGGCGACACCGGCGCCTTGACCCTGATCCAATGGGGCTTGCGCAATGCCGGCTGGTCCGGCCGATGCGCCTTTTCAGGGTGGCGCGGGCGGCCGGCAGCGTCTGTCACAGTGTCGATCAGGACGGCCATGGCGCAATATATGCAGTTTCCACGTGGAATTTGCCGCGCTTCAAATACTTACGGTCCCATTCGCCGCGCCGCAAGACTTGGGCATAAAGACTCGGGGTTCCACATAATGGCGAGGCTCGTCACATCATCCTGAAGCGACATCCCAGATTCCGGCCGCGGAGCGATAGCGGCGCTCAGGTCGTTTTCGGCGGCAGGCGGTGGTTCGGCGTTGAATTGGAGATTGCCAGCTCTTCTTCGTTCATGTCGACGCCGATGTCGCCGAACAACGGCGTCGACAGATAGCGCTCGCCGGTGTCCGGCAACATGCAAAGCACGGTCGCGCCCGGTGCCGCTTGCTTGCATACTTCGAGAGCACCGGCGAAAGTCGCGCCAGCCGTGATGCCGACAAAAATGCCTTCGCGCTGCGCCAGCGCTTTCGAGCATTTCATGGCATCGGGCCCAGCGATGGTGAGGATGCGATCGATGGTCTTCTCGTCCACCGCTTCGCCGGTGATGAGCGGAATGAAATCGGGACTCCAGCCCTGCATTGGATGCGGCTTGAATGCCGGATGCGGTTTCGCCGGCGTGCCATCGGCGTTGCGCTCCTGCTTCTCGCCGGAAGAGAGCATTGGCGCATCGGCCGGCTCGCAGACGATGATTTTCGTCTCGGGACGCTCCTTGCGCAGCACCCGCGACACGCCGGTCAAGGTTCCTCCGGTGCCAAAACCGGTCACCCAGTAATCGAGCCGCTCGCCGGCAAAGTCGGCAATGATCTCGCGCGCCGTGGTGCGCGCATGGATATCGGGATTGGCCTCGTTCTCGAACTGGCGCGTCATGAACCAACCCTTGGCTTTTGCCAATTCCTGCGCCTTGCTCACCATGCCGAAGGCCCGCTCGGCTCCGGGCGTCAACACCACCTTGGCGCCGAGAAAGCGCATCAGCTTGCGACGCTCGACCGAAAAACTTTCCGCCATGGTGACCACCAGCGGATAGCCCTTGGCTGCGCAAACCATCGCCAGCCCGATGCCGGTGTTGCCGGAGGTCGCCTCGATCACAGTCTGGCCGGGCTTGAGCTCGCCCGACTTTTCGGCCGTTTCGATGACTCCGAGCGCCAGGCGGTCCTTTACCGAGCCGAGCGGATTGAAGGCTTCGATCTTGACGTGGAGATTGACGCCGTTCGGCGCGAGCTTGTTGATTTTCACCACCGGCGTATGGCCGATGGTGCCGAGAATGCTGTCGAACTTGGCCATCGCGTTGATCCTCGCCACTCGATTGCGGTTAACCGGAGCTGTCTCAAATATTGAGCGCCCGCCCGTAAGCGTCCAGCACCGCTTCCTTCATCATTTCCGACAGCGTCGGATGCGGGAACACGGTGTGCATGAGTTCTTCCTCTGTGGTCTCAAGATTCATTGCCACGACATAGCCCTGAATGAGTTCGGTCACTTCCGCGCCGACCATATGCGCGCCGAGCAGTTGTCCGGTCTTTTTGTCGAAGATCACTTTGACCATACCCTGGTCCTCGCCCATCGCGATCGCCTTGCCGTTGCCGACGAACGGGAAGTGGCCGACGCGGATGTCGAGCTTTTTCTCCTTGCAGGCCTGTTCGGTGAGACCGACGGAGGCGATCTGCGGCGAGCAATAGGTGCAGCCGGGAATGAGCAGCTTGTCCATCGGATGCGGATGCAGGCCCTTGATCGCCTCGACGCAGATGACGCCTTCGTGCTCGGCCTTATGCGCCAGCAGCGGCGGCCCGGCAACGTCGCCGATGGCGTAAATGCCGGGAACGTTGGTTTTGCACGCCCCGTCGATGACAATCATGCCGCGCTCGGTTTTCACGCCGAGCTTTTCCAGGCCGAGATTCTCGATATTGCCGACCACGCCGACCGCGGAGATGACCCGCTCGACGGTGAGCGTTTGCGTGCCGCCCTTGCCGTCGTCGATGGTGGCGGAAACGCTATCGCCTTGCTTGTCGAGCTTGGTCACCTTGGCGCCGGTCAAAATCTTGATGCCCTGCTTCTCGAAGCTTTTGCGCGCGAAGGCGGCGATCTCGGCGTCCTCGGCCGGCAGGATCTGCGGCAGGATTTCGATGACAGTCACTTCGGCGCCGAGCGTACGATAGAACGAGGCGAACTCGATACCGATGGCGCCGGAACCGATCACAAGCAACGTCTTCGGCATGCGGTCGGGGACCATGGCTTCGAAATAAGTCCAGATGAGTTTCTTGTCGGGCTCGATGCCTGGCAGCACGCGCGGCCGCGCGCCGGTGGCGACAATAATGTGCTTGGCCTGATAGCTACCGGCGCCGAGCGCGCCCTTCGGCGCCTCACTGTTGCCAGCCTTTACGGTGATTTTTCCTGGCGCGTCGATGACGGCTTCGCCCCAAATCACGGCGATCTTGTTCTTCTTCATAAGAAAGCCGACGCCGTCGTTGAGCCGCTTCGATACGGCGCGCGAGCGCTTGACCACCGCAGCCGGATCGTAGGTCACTTCGCCGGCGGAGAGCCCGTAATCCTTGGCGTGCTGCAGGTAGTGGAAAATTTCCGCGGAGCGGAGCAACGCCTTGGTCGGAATGCAGCCCCAGTTGAGGCAGATGCCGCCCAAATAGTCGCGCTCGACGATCGCGGTTTTGAATCCGAGCTGCGCGGCGCGGATGGCGCAGACATAGCCGCCCGGTCCCGAGCCGATGATGATGATATCGAAATTCGTCTCAGCCATTCAAAGCCTCAAGGTTCCGGCTCCCATTATATGGGAGGCCGCGGGCGACGTTATAGCAAGCTTCCTAATCCGGAATGGGCCGGAAAACTCCATCGGCACCGAGCCTTTCGAGCACGCCGGAGCGGATGCCGAAAAAACAGCCGTGCAGCGTCAGCGCACCAGCCTCGACCGCGGACTTGATCCACGGAAAGGTCATCAGGTTGGCGAGCGAGAGCCGCACCGCCTCATGCTCGCAAAAGTCATGGCGAAGCTCCGGCGGAACCTGCATGGCGCGTTGCCGCGCCGGCTCGGCCATGCGCACCCACGGGCCGACAAAATCGGAAAGCTCCGGCGGCGCGCCCTCAAGAAGCGCCTTCACACCGCCGCACATGGCGTGACCCATCACCACGATGTCACGCACGCCAAGCCCCCGAACCGCAAATTCGATCGCCGCGCTGATGCCGTGCGGCTGATCGTCCGGCCCATAGGGCGGCGCCAAATTGGCGACGTTGCGCACGACGAAAAGCTCGCCCGGCGCCGCATTGAACACCATCTGCGGATCGGTGCGGCTGTCCGAGCAAGCGATGACCAGCGCGCGCGGCTTTTGCCCGAGCCGGCTCAATTCCTCGAACCGGCTCCGCTCCGCGCGCCAGGTGCCGGCGCGAAAGCGGCGATAGCCTGCAATGAGATCGTCCATTGTTTTCCCGGATATTTCTTTCACGTGGATCGGTCCGCGCGATATAACGCAAAGCAAGAAGAATGCCCAAATCCAGGACTATCAAGCTTATGGCAGAGCTCACGGTCTACAGCACGATCGGCGTTCGCAGTGCGGCGGAGGAACTATTTCGGCGGTTCGAGGAGACGGCGGGTCACAAGCTCGTTGTGACCTGGGGCACCGCGCCGATGCTGGTCAAACGCATCGAGGGTGGCGAGAGCGCGGATGTGCTCATCCTCAGTCGCGCCGGCATCGCGAAATTGCAGGAGCAGACTAAGGTCGAGCCGGGCTCCGTGGTCGCGCTGGCGAGTTCCGGCGTCGCCATCGCGGTGAAGGCGGGCGCGCCGAAGCCCGATATCGCCACCCCGGAGGCGCTGAAGCAGACGCTGCTGAACGCAAAATCAATCGCCTATAGCGAACCGTCAGCCGGCGGCGCCAGCGGGGTTTACTTCGCCAAGCTCCTGGAGCGGATGGGCATCGCTGAGGCGATGAAACCGAAGACCAAATATCCGCCGGCCGGCGGATTTTCCGCGGCGCTGTTGATGACCGGCGAAGCCGAACTTGCCGTGCAGCAGAAACCGGAACTCCTTCACGTTGCCGGCACCGAAATCGTCGGCTTCTTGCCCGGCGATCTCAACGTGGTGACGGAATTCGCCGCAGCCATTATGCCGGGCAGCAAGCATGCCGATGCGGCACGAGCGCTGATTGACTCAATGCGAACGCCGGACGCGAAAGCGGCATTCCGCGCCAGGGGTCTCGATCCAAGTTGAAAGGGCGCTAATACCTCAACTGCGTTGGGCGTCGACGAGCTGCCTGATTTTGTCGAACATTTGGTCTGGGTCGGTAATGTCGCGCACGCTCACGCCGCTGGCCGAGATGTTGCCGAAGCCGAATGCGTTGAAGGGGTTGAAGCTTCCCGACCCGTAGCCCCACGGGCTTGTTCCGGTTGCGATTGTGGCGAGATAAATCGTGCCGAGCCCGTAGATGCGCTGGAAAACGCCCTTGTGCAAAGTGACTTCTTTCACATCCTGGTAGCGAATGGTTTTCTCGTTGATCGAGAAGAAGCCTTCCTCGAATTCGAGGCGGTCGCTGAAGAAACGATATTCGGTCCGGCTGTAATTGAGTTTTTTGCCGAGATAGGCGACGGCGGGGACGGCGAAGAATGCGATCGCTCCGAAAATAATGAACGGCGCCTCCGATCCGCGCGTAAAGAACGGCAGCGCTTGCGTCATTCCGCCAAAGAAAAGCGCCGCCCAAACCGTGAAGAACAATTGAAACGGCAACTGCATCAGAAAAGTGATCCAGCCGATGAAGACCGGCCGGACCGAAAATATTTGCTCGCCGCCTGCCAGCACGGTGTGCCCCCGTATTGTTATCGGATGAGACTTTGTGCCGGCACCCTGGCGCGGGGTTCATTCCGTCAGGGTTAAGGAATTCGGCGGCGGGGCGATATTTAAACCAACATCATTACCGGATTCTCGATCAGCGCTTTGAAAGCACTGATCAGCACCGCGCCGAGCGCGCCGTCGACGGCGCGATGGTCGCAGCCCATGGTCACGCTCATGATGCGCGCAGCTACGATCTTACCGTCGCGCACCACGGCGCGCTCCTCGCCGGTGCCGACCGCGAGGATGGTGGCGTGCGGCGGATTGATCACCGCGGTGAAATCCTTGATCCCATACATGCCGAGATTCGATACCGCCGTGGTGCCGCCCTGATATTCGTTGGGTTTGAGCTTGCGGCCCCGGGCGCGCAGGGCGAGGTCACGCATTTCGTTGGAGATCGCGGAGAGCGATTTCACTTCGGCACTGCGGATGATTGGGGTGATCAGCCCGTTCGGCATCGCCACCGCAACGCCGATGTCGGAATGCTTGTGCTTGAGCATGCCGCCTTCGGTCCAGCTCACGTTGGCGTCCGGCACTTTCTGCAAAGCGAGCGCCAGCGCCTTGATGACGAAGTCGTTGACCGAGAGCTTGTAGGCAGGCTTGCCGTCCTTGTCCTTTGGCGCCGACGCATTGATTTCCTCGCGCGCGTCGCGGAGCTTGCCGATGTCGCAGTCCACCGTGAGATAAAAATGCGGAATGGTCTGCACCGACGCGGTGAGCCGCTGCGCAATAGTGCGGCGCATGCCGTCGTGCGGGACCACCTCGTAGCTGCCGTCCTCGTAGAGCGCGCGGATCTGCTGATCCGACATCGACGGGGCGATTGCCGATCCAGCCGCCGGCACCGCAGCAGGCGCGCGCAGCCCGCCACCCTCCTTCGCCTTGGCCACATCGCGCGCGATGACGCGGCCATGCGGGCCCGAGCCCTGGATGCGGCCGATATCGATGCCGGCGTCTTTGGCTAATCGCCGTGCGAGCGGAGAAGAGAAGACGCGGTTGGTGCCCGCAGCATGCCCGTTGGTCCGCAACCCCTCACCCCGACCCTCTCCCGCAAGGGGAGAAGGAGTTCGCAGAGGTGACGGCGCAGTGGGAGATTTCGCCTGTTGCGCGGGGCCTTGAGGCGCCGTCGCAGTAGCTGACGCGGACTGTACAGCACCTTCTCCCCTTGCGGGAGAAGGTGGGGATGAGGGGGCTGCAGCACTGGGCTTTTGTGCCGGAGTCGGAGCGGCGCCCTTCCCGGCCGCCGCGGCCGCCGTCTTCGGATCCTCGCCTTCCTGCGCCAACACCGCGATGAGCTGATTGACCGGCACGTCATTGGTGCCTTCCGGCACCACGATCTTGGCCAGCGTGCCGTCTTCGATGGCTTCGTATTCCATCGTCGCCTTGTCGGTCTCGATCTCGGCAATCACATCGCCGGTCTTGACCGCGTCGCCTTCTTTCTTGAGCCACTTCGAAAGGTTGCCCTTCTCCATCGTGGGCGACAGCGCCGGCATGAGGATGTTGACGGGCATGGCGACCTAATGTTGTTCGGCGTTGGCGGACATAAACATCATCGGCTTCCCGCCGCGATGAGGGGAGGTTTTTCAGTCAAAACTTGATCGACTGCGTCCCTCCAGAATTTGTAAGTGGCGCTAGCAACGTCGCGAAGAACATACTTGTTCCCGTTGGAGAGCAAGACAAGCTGTGTGGATTTACTTTTCCAGGGGGCATACTCGCGACAAATCACGAAATCAGCGTCATCTGAGGGCCTGCCTATCGTAAGATGACGATGCCGAACTGCGATGTCACGAATAACCCCGTGATGTTGAAGCTTTGGAACCAAGGTCGAATGTGTTTGTGGCAACTGGTGCTTTAGCCACTCTTGTAAAATGAAAGCGGACTGAAAGAACGCCAAATAGAAATCTACTTCTGCCTGGAGATCAGTTTCGTTTTCCTCTGCGACTGCAACGCGTCGCCACCAACGGTCAAAGCGATCGAACTCCGACTTCCAACCATAAAGTTTCTCGACGCTCGGTAGCATACATGCGCTCATCGGTAGCAAACGGCTTTCGCCGCCTCGACGACTTCGGCGACCGACGGCAACGCAAGTTTTTCCAGGTTCGCCGCGTAAGGCATCGGCACGTCCTTGCCGCAGACGCGCGTGACCGGCGCGTCGAGATAATCGAACGCTTGTTCCATCACCCGCGCGGCGATTTCGGCGCCGACGCCGGATTGCTTCCAGCCTTCCTCGACGGTGACGAGGCGGCCGGTTTTTTTCACCAACTCGATAATGGTGTCGGAATCCATCGGCTTGAGCGTGCGCAGATCGATCACCTCGGCGTCGATATTGTCCTTCGCCAATTCCTCGGCGGCCTTGAGCGCGTAGCTCATCCCCATCGACCAGGCGACGATGGTCACGTCATTGCCGGGGCGCACGATGCGCGCGCGGCCGATCGGCAGCACATAATCGTCGAGCTTCGGCACCGGCGAGGAATGGCCGTAGAGAATTTCGTTCTCCAGGAACATCACCGGATTGGGGTCGCGGATGGCAGCCTTCAGAAGTCCCTTGGCGTCGGCCGCGGTCGACGGCGCAATCACCTTCAGGCCGGGAATGTGCGAGTACCAGGCGGAGTAATCCTGGCTGTGTTGCGCGGCGACGCGCGAGGCCGCCCCGTTCGGTCCACGGAACACGATCGAAAGCTTGACCTGGCCGCCGGACATGTACTGCGTCTTCGCCGCCGAATTGATGAGCTGATCCATCGCCTGCATGGCGAAATTGAAGGTCATGAATTCGACGACAGGCTTTAGGCCGGCGAGCGCGGCGCCGATGCCGAGGCCGGCAAAGCCATGCTCGGTAATGGGCGTGTCGACGACGCGTTGCGCGCCGAATTCCTCCAACAGCCCCTGCGTGACTTTGTAGGCGCCCTGATATTCGGCGACCTCTTCGCCCATCACGAACACGTCTTTGTCGCGGCGCATTTCCTCGGCCATGGCATCGCGCAAGGCTTCGCGCATGGTCATGGTGACGAGCTCGGTCCCTTCCGGCACTTCGGGTTCGGCGGCGGCAGGCGCCGTGGGAGCGGCTGCGGGTTTTGCGCCAACGGACTTGGCGGGCGCAGGTGGTTCGGGCTTTTTCGCCGCCTCATCCACTTTAGTCTGCGTCGGCGGTTTCACCGGCGCAGACTTACTATCCTTGAGCGCCGCGGCGTCCTCGCCTTCGGAGAGGATCATGGCGATCGGGGTATTGACCGCCACATCATTGGTGCCTTCCGGCACCAGGATTTTGCCGAGGGTGCCTTCGTCGACCGCTTCCACTTCCATCGTGGCTTTGTCGGTCTCGATCTCCGCGATGACGTCGCCGGATTTGACGCTGTCGCCTTCCTTTTTGAGCCACTTGGCGAGATTGCCCTTCTCCATGGTCGGCGAGAGGGCGGGCATCAATACCTCAGTCGGCATGGTGGCTCACTTGGCAGTTCACTTGGCAGCTCGCTTAAGCGGCGGAAGTTCCGCGTCACCGATACACGTCGGTATAAAGTTCCGATGCGTCCGGTTCGGGATCATGGGTGGCGAATTCCGATGCCTCATTGATCACGGCGCGCACCGCAGCGTCGATCTTCTTCAACTCGTCTTCGCTCGCCCACTTCTTGTCGAGGAGCCGCTTGCGTACCTGCTCGATCGGATCGTGCTCGGTGCGCACTTTGTCGACTTCCTCCTTGGTCCGGTATTTGGCCGGGTCCGACATCGAGTGGCCGCGATAGCGGTAGGTCAGCATTTCCAGAATGATCGGGCCCTTGCCGGCGCGGCACCAGGCAATCGCCTCGTCGGCCGCCGCCTTCACCGCGCGCACGTCCATGCCGTCGACTTGTGAGCCCGGAATATTGAACGAGACGCCGCGCTTGGAGAAATCGGACTGCGCCGAAGATCGCGTGACCGAGGTGCCCATGGCGTAGCGGTTGTTCTCGATGACATAGACCACCGGCAGCTTCCACAGCTCGGCCATGTTGAAGCTTTCATAGACTTGGCCCTGGTTGGCCGCGCCGTCGCCGAAATAGGTCAGGCTGACGGCGTTGGTGCCGCGATACTTATTGGCGAAAGCCAGCCCCGTGCCGAGCGGAACCTGCGCGCCGACGATGCCATGCCCGCCGTAGAATTTCTTCTCCAGCGAGAACATGTGCATCGAGCCGCCCTTGCCCTTGGAATAGCCGCCGCGCCGGCCGGTGAGTTCCGCCATCACGCCCTTGGGATCCATACCGCAGGCGAGCATGTGGCCGTGATCGCGATAGCCGGTGATCATCTGATCGCCGTCGCGCATCGCGAGTTTCATCCCGACGACGACAGCTTCCTGGCCGATATATAGGTGACAGAATCCGCCAATGAGGCCCATGCCGTACATTTGGCCGGCCTTCTCCTCGAAACGGCGGATCAAGAGCATCTGCCGCAGCGCGGCAAGTTCCTGCTCCTTGTTGAATTCCGCAACGGATGCTTCGTTTGCCGCGAGGTCCGCGGCTCGCGGCGAACCTTGGGTGTCTTGAGCCGTTTGCTTGGTTTGGGCGACGGCCATTATTGTCCTCGACACACCATTGCCAGTGAAGCGTAAGGGCGGGCATCAACCCCTTAGCCGAAAATGCACCGTCGCGAAAGCCGGGGGAATTCCCACAGGCAATGAGCGGCGGCGGCCAACTCCTTGTCGGAGAAATTAAATTTGGGGCCGGTCGCGCCGACTTCAAGGCCTGTGATTAAGGCGCTGGCGCCGCCGCAGGACGCATCTTCGCGTCGTACATCAGCGTCAGATCGTCGGGATCGACATAATCGAGCAGCGCCCGGGCGCGTTCGTCGAGCATGTCGGGATCGATGTCGTCGGACTTGAGCAGCGCAATGCGCCGTTGCCACTGCGCATGCTCGATCTTAAGCCGATCGAGTTCGGCGGTGAGAGCCGCCGACTGCCGGTCGATGACTTCCTTGGCTTTGAGTTCGCGATCGCCGCTATAGGCGTTGACCCCGAAATAGCCGATGAGCAAAGCCGCCAGGGAATAAAGGGCGAGTGCGTTGAGTATCGCGCGCAGGCGTTTGCGGGTGACCATGCCGCCACCATGTCAGCGCGCCGCTTAAAGCGGAATTAATAGAGCCGCGAGCGGGTAGCTCTGAACCGCTCATTCCCGCGCAAGCGGGAATTTAGCCTGGGTACCCGTTTTCGCGGGACGAGCGGCCGATTTGGCTACGGCAGCCGGTTACGGACTTCGCTGAGCACGAAGTTGCCGAGCCGTTTGCCGCGATTGCGCAGGAAACGCAGCGCCCCCTGGTCGACGAAATAGGTCAGGAGGATGCTGTCGCGCGTCTTCACTTCGGGGCCGACCGCGTCCGCGGAGTGCCAGGTATCGGTGCCGACGGCAAACGCGTAGCCGCTGTTCGGTGCGAAGCTCATCTGCTTTCGCTTCGGCAGCGAGCCGTCCGCGAGCTTCTCATGGAAAATCGTGCCGATATGGGTGTTGGCGCGGTCGCGCGGCAGATAGAGCTGCACGGTGATGCCCTTCCAGCGCGTATCGGTATGCGGCGTGATCAGATAACCGGGAATGTCGCGCGTGAGAATCGGGATCGGATACATGCCGACCTCGCGTTTGCCGAAACGACGCGCCAGGGGAGCGGCGAGGCGGCGCTTGAACGCGTCTTTCACCGGGCGCGAGCACAGCGCGCGGCCGACGACGTCCCACACCGCACGCTTTTGCGGCGGCAGATGCCGGATATATTCCGGAAACAGGTCGATCTTCACCCGAGTATGAGTGCCATCGGTGAGATCGTGACCTTTGCTGCGGCCGTGCATCGGCCGGTAGTCGGCCGCTTCCGGCATATTGGCGAGCATTAGTGCATAGATATCGTCCGGAAAAACGCTGTCGAACACGAGATGCGTGAACGGCGTGTCGGATGCGGCCGCGGCATCGACCGACGCGGCGATGAAATCGCTCAATCGTTCGACGGCGAGACGACGGTTGCCCGGCTTCAATTCAAGCGTTTGATCCATCGCACACCAGCCCCGGCTTGGATTTTAGGTATAGCCCCGATCGCCGCGGCCGGACAAGCATAACAGGCTGGAACCTATCCAAGGGCCTTGAACGCCGGGCGCCCGGCGTAAGCCGCTTGCGCGCCGAGTTCCTCCTCGATCCGCAAAAGCTGATTGTACTTGGCGGTGCGGTCGGAGCGAGCGAGCGAGCCGGTCTTGATCTGACCGCAATTGGTGGCGACCGCGAGGTCGGCGATGGTGGAATCTTCCGTCTCGCCGGAGCGGTGCGACATCACCGCGGTATAGCCTGCCTTGTGCGCGCATTCGACCGCGGCCAGCGTTTCTGTGAGCGTGCCGATCTGGTTGACCTTGATCAGGATCGAGTTGGCGATGCCGTTTTTGATGCCGTCGCTCAATCGCGCGACATTGGTGACGAAAACATCGTCGCCGACGAGTTGGCAATGCGCTCCTATTTTCTGCGTCAGCTTCTTCCAGCCCGCGGCATCGTCCTCAGCCATGCCGTCTTCGACCGACACGATTGGATAGCGTTTGACCAATTCCGCAAGATAATCGACCTGCTGCTCGATCGAGCGCGTCCTGCCCTCGCCTTTGTACTGATAAGTACCGTCACTGAAAAATTCGCTCGCCGCTGGATCGAGCGCCAGGGCGACTTGCTCGCCCGGGCGGTAGCCGGCCTTCTCGATCGCGGACAGGACGAAATCGAGCGCGGCTTCCGCCGACGGCAGGTTGGGAGCAAAGCCGCCCTCGTCGCCGACATTGGTGTTGTGACCGGCCGCCTTGAGTGCAGCACGCAGCGTGTGGAAAATCTCCGCACCGGCGCGCAAGGCTTCGGCGAAACTCGGCGCGCCGAGCGGCACGATCATGAATTCCTGAAAGTCGATCGGATTGTCGGCATGCACACCGCCGTTGACGATGTTCATCATCGGCACTGGCATGAGCCGCGCCGCGGCGCCGCCAACATAGCGGTAGAGCGCCAGATTATTCGCCACAGCCGCAGCCTTGGCAGTCGCAAGCGAGACCCCGAGGATGGCATTGGCGCCGAGCCGGCCTTTGTTCGGGGTGCCGTCGAGCCCGATCATGGTCTCGTCGATCTTGACCTGGGCCTCGGCGTCCATGCCGGATAGCGCGTCGAAAATCTCGCCGTTGACGGCTTCGACCGCGTTCTTCACGCCCTTGCCGAGATAGCGCTTTTTGTCGCCGTCGCGCAGTTCGATGGCCTCATGTGCGCCGGTCGAAGCGCCGGAGGGCACACCGGCGCGGCCGCGGGAACCATCTTCGAGCACGACATCGACCTCGACGGTCGGATTGCCGCGGCTGTCGAGGATTTCCCGGCCGATAATGTCGACGATCGCAGTCATGCAAGCTCCCGGGCGCGTTGCTGCGGGGCTTCTACAGGATCGGAGAGCCCCTTGTCATGCCCTGCCGAAGCGAGGCATGCAGTGTTGCGATGGCAAAACAGCCCCAACTCGGACACCCCTCCCCGATCCCAGCTTCGCCGGAAAAGGCGGTGCTCGATCGCGTGGGCAATCCCCACCCGGGTACGAACTATGTCGCGCGCTTCACGTTTCCCGAATTCACCGTGATGTGCCCCGTCACCGGGCAGCCGGATTTTGCCACGCTGGTCATCGACTACGTGCCGAAGGATTGGCTGGTCGAATCCAAATCGTTGAAACTTTATCTGAACAGCTTTCGCAGTCATGGCGCGTTCCATGAGGATTGCACCGTTGCGATCGGCAAGAAACTTATTGCGCTGCTGAAACCGAAATGGCTGCGCATCGGCGGTTATTTCCATCCGCGCGGCGGCATGCCGATCGACGTCTTTTGGCAGGCCGGAAGGTTGCCGGCAGGCGTCTGGGCGCCGGACCAGGGCGTCGCCACCTATCGCGCGCGTGGATAGAAATTGAGCGATTGACGCTATCAAGCGGCTTTGCCAGAAATTTTAAATGCTGTTCGAGATTTTAGGCGAGATTTCAGAACTCGAAACGTTCGCCTCGGGCTCCAGGATTTGCGAAATCGGCAGACTACGAAGGATTTATGGCCGTGGCCGCTGGCGCAAACGCAAGGGAATCGCGCGAATTCGATTACCCGATGGCGCTATTCATGTGGCCGAATTACACTGGTACGAAGCAGCGGGCATCGGACGTAAGGAATACAAGATCAAGCAACTGCTCTAGGGGCCAAAGCAATGTCGAAAGTTCCACCAACACAGCTGGTCGTGTGCGTGAATAACAAAGGGTACGCAGCGTCCCTTGAAAAACGGAAGCTCTATGTGACAGTACGCGATGCGGCAGCGGACAGGAGCGGTCTCATACGGATCATTGACGAGTCCGGCGTTGATTATCTGTATCCAAAAATCATGTTTCGCTCGATTGCCTTGCCGCAGGCAGTCAAGAAGGCGGTGCTGGCGGCATGAAAAGCCCCCTGTAGCGTTCCCGACAGCGCGCTATTGCGCTATCGCGCGCGCGGGTAACCCTTCAGCGTCGCGACCAGCGCCCCGACTTCAAGCGCCGGATCGGCGGCGCGCATGACGCCACCCATGACCGCAACGCCGGCGCAGCCCGCGGCGATGACCTCGCCGACGCGTGCGGTATTGATGCCGCCGATGGCGAGCACCGGAACGCGCGCGGCGCGGGAGATTTCGGCGAGACCCTTGCGGCCGATCTCCGGCCCGTAGCCGGGTTTGCTTGGCGTCTCGAACGCGGGACCCGCGAGCGCATAATCGGCCGCTTGCGGATCGATCGCTTGCGCTTCGGTGATGGTGTGGATCGAGACGCCGATCAGTTTTTTTGCTCCCATCAGCGCCCGCGCGGCGGCGGCATCGCTGCCGGACGGCAGATGTACGCCGTCGGCGCCGGCTAGCTTTGCCAGCCGAGCTTCGCCGTGCAGCATGACCAGCGCGCCACCCTTGCGCGCCATCGGCATCAACGTGTGGACGAGCACGGCCTGCTCATCTTCGGGCAAATCTTTCTCCCGCACGCTCACCCAGCGGCAGCCGCTGGTCAGCGCCGCACCGACGATTTCGGCCAGCGGGCGCCGTGCCTGCGCGCGGTCGGTGATCAACAGCAGCGCTGGATCGGGAAGCCGCATCGCGTTGCTCCTTGTCCGCAATCCGCGATTATGGGAAATTTCTGTTATGGGATGAATGGGGAGGCTAACCCATGCTTTTGAAATCGATTGTGACGATCGCGCTGGCCGGCATATTCGGCGTCGCGCTTGGCATGACATCGCCATCGCCGGCACTTGCGGCGCATCACGCAAAGAAGATGACCGGCGCTTGCGCGCAATCGGCCGGGCGCTGCATCTCCGATTGCGATGGGCTCAACTGGTGCACGATGTACACCTGCGTCAACGGCCAATCGACGGCGGTGCCGTTCTGGCGCTGCTATGAGCCGAGCGGTCTGTGCCTCGCGCCGCATTGCTGAATGAGCTTTCGCCGCTGCGCGTGCGCGGGAAGAGCGAGCAGATCAGTGCTCGACAGGTGCGTAGCTCGTCAGTGTGCTGGAAGCTGGCATCGGCACGAGGTGACGTGGGATGATGATGCGCTGGCCTTCGGCGAGCGGGTCATGCTCGGTTACCGAATTGAGCTGGGCGAGCGCCCATAGCGGCACGTGGTAAGCCGCCGCCAAGGCTTTGAGCGTGTCACCGGCATGAGCGGAAATCGGCGAGCCTGAATCCCACAACTCAATCGCGGCTTCGGCTGGAACCTCGAGCCGGATTGGCACCGCCTCGCCTTCGGCATCGGCTGGAGTTTCGGCGAGCTGCGCGATCTTGTTCACCAATTGCTCCTGGATGCGGTCGGCTTTCTCGATATTGATGTGAACGATCTCGTTGTGGTCTTTGAGATTGTAGCTCGCATAGTGGCCGCGGAAGCGCGAGCCCTGCACCACGTTGCCGCCGCCCATGATGTTGTTGGATTGGAAGATATTGATGTAGCGCTCGACGTTGGGCGGGACGTCTTCGGCAATCCGGCTGGGATCGTAGGTGACGAGCAGGCTCACGGGGATGTGCGCCTGGTTGAGCATCTCGGCAAAATCCAGCACGGCATCCCCGCCCATCGAATGACCGATCAGCGCGATCGGCTGTGGATCGCGGCGGTAGTCGCGGATCGCATCGTCGACGACCGGACGCCAGAGCAGATAAGTCCCCACGCTCGCGGCAATGCCGGCCCGCTGAATTCGCGCTGCGAGCGTGTCGATGCCGCGCGAATAGATCAGGCCGGCGACACCGCGGAACAGATAGGCGCGGCCACGGGGCTCGGTGATTTTCTCGGCGGCATGCGGCGGCGGTGTGATTGGGACGGCGGTATCGCTGGCATCGGCGACCACGGTAAGCTTTTCACCCGTTTTGGAATCGGACTTGGTGACTGCCGCCGGCGCGGATATCGACCCCGTCGCTTCGGAATTGGATGGATCTGACGCGGTGCTCTGCCCCGCGCCTTTCATCCAATCGGCTTGCTTGCCGGACGAGGCGAAGCCGGAACTCGTGTCCGGAGCGAACATGGCATAGCCGCCGCAGCCAGTGAGGCAGGCAGCGAGCAGCAAGACAACGATGTGCCTTGATTGCACCATTCGCTTTCGGCACCGACGTTCGAGCGGCAAAAACAACTATACCCGGCCCATCAGCCTGCGCTGTACCGGATCGTTGGGACTTTCGCACGGACGGCACCAGAATTGCTAGCCACCGCTCGCCAAACACGAAGGAGACCGCGAAATCCTTAATTTCCCCCGAACATGGTCTCCCCAACGCAGAATTCACCGGGTGAAGTCAGGGATTTAGCCCGGTTTTTCGTGGCGGTTACGCACCGGAATGACTTAATAGAGGCACATATAGAAGCCCATGAACAGCCCTCCCCGCATATCCTTTGTCTCGCTCGGCTGCCCGAAGGCGCTCGTCGATTCCGAGCGCATCATCACGCGGCTGCGCGCGGAAGGTTATGAAATGGCGCGCGAGCATTCCGGCGCCGACCTCGCGATCGTCAATACCTGCGGCTTTCTCGATAGCGCGCAGGCGGAATCGCTTGCGGCCATCGGCGCCGCCATGGCCGAAAACGGCAAAGTCATTGTCACCGGCTGCATGGGCGCGGAGCCGGAGAAGATCACTGCCGCTCATCCCGGCGTGTTCGCGGTCACCGGACCGCAGCAATATGAAAGCGTGCTTGATGCGGTCCATCGCGCCGCGCCGCCGGCGCACGATCCTTATACGGATCTGATCCCGCCGGAGGGCGTAAAACTCACGCCGCGGCACTACGCTTATCTCAAGATTTCAGAGGGTTGTAACAATCGCTGCACCTTCTGCATCATTCCGAAATTGCGCGGCTATCTGGTCTCGCGGCCGGCCGCCGACGTGCTGCACGAAGCCGAGCGGCTGGTCGCCGCAGGCGTCAAGGAGCTGCTCGTCATCTCGCAGGACACGTCGGCCTATGGCGTCGATGTCAAATATGCGCAGAGCGCCTGGAAAGGCCGCAAGGTGCGGGCAAAATTTCTCGATCTTGCGCGCGAACTCGGCGAATTCGGCGTCTGGGTGCGGCTGCACTACGTCTATCCCTATCCGCACGTCGACGATGTGATCCCGCTGATGGCCGACGGCAAAGTGTTGCCCTATCTCGACGTGCCGTTTCAGCACGCGAGCCCCGACGTGCTTAAACGCATGCGTCGGCCGGCGGCGCAAGAACAGACTCTTGAGCGCGTCCGCGCTTGGCGTGACATCTGCCCGAGCCTGACCATCCGCTCGACCTTCATTGTCGGCTTTCCCGGCGAGACCGAGGACGATTTTTCGCGCCTGCTCGACTGGCTTTCGGCGGCCCAGCTCGATCGCGTGGGATGTTTCCGCTACGAACCGGTTGCGGGCGCCGCGGCGAACGATCTCGGCGCGCCGGTGCCGGATGCAGTGAAAGAAGAGCGCTGGCACCGCTTGATGGCGCACCAGCAGGCGATTTCGCAAAAGCGGCTTAGGCGTAAAGTCGGCGCCCGCGAACGCGTCATCATCGATGAGGTCGATGCCAAGTCAGGAACCGCAAAGGGCCGCAACAAAGGCGACGCGCCGCAGATCGACGGCACGGTGCATGTCACAAGCCGGCGGCCGCTGCGCGTCGGCGAGATCGCGACGGTGAAGATCGATCGCGCCGACGCCTATGACCTGCACGGCACGGTGGTCGGCTACTGATGAGGCGTCAGGCGGATCGGCACCGCGATGGCTCGATCGCGGCGAGTGCTTCCCGGTCACTTTGCCACTTGCCGTTCCTCGGCATTTTTGACGAAGCTCTGGTCGATCATACTGGCGGCATCGATGGTCTTGACCTTGGGATTTTTCGCCGCGAGCGCGTTTATGTTCGACTCGAGTTGTGCGACTTGGGGCATCGGACCTGGGCCGATGACCTCGTTCACGTAGAAATCGTAGGTAAAGTCGAGCTGCCCCTGGTCCTTGATCCCCAGTTCCTTGGTGATTTCGCTCTCGGCAAAGGTCTTGTCGGTTTTTTCGCGATGCATCGCCTCGACCAAGGCGTCGACGACGCTTTGCACCACGTCGCGATGCGCCTCCAGGTAGGATTGCGTGGTCCAGATGCCGGCGTTTACCGAAGGAATGTTTTTCTTTGCCAGATCCACGAGGTCGACGAACCCGGCGCGCTGAAACTGATAGGTCGCGGGCGGATGCGAGGCCGCCGCTGCGATGCTGCCCGCCAACAGCGCGCTATTTATATTCGTCACGCCGGCGAGCGGCGTCATCATGACGTCGGTGCTCTTCAGGCCGAGGTCGTCGAGCGCCAGTAAGGTGGCCGAATAGAGCGAGCCCGTGGTGCTGGTGATGCCGACACGCTCGCCCTTGAGAGTGCTCGCACTGGCATGGTCCGGCCGCGCCCAGAACTGGAAGATGTAGGTTGGCGTGAACGTCGCCACCAACTTTAGCTTGGCGCCCTGCGCCTCGGCGGAGGCGGCGTCGGAGCCACCGATGCCTGAGAACTGCTCCTGACCGGTGAGAAGGGCGGGAATGCCGTCCTGAGCCGGGAGGTAGCGCACGGTGACATCGAGGCCGTGCTTCTTGAAATATCCGGCATCCCTCGCAATCCACAGCGGCAGGAAGTCAACGGTCCTCTGGCTATGGGAAATCGTGAGCTGCGGCGGCTCGGCCGCCGAGGCGCTAGGGATAGCGCCAGGCGCCGGCAAAGCGGCAAAGACCACAGCCGCGAAAAGCGGTGCTTGAACACGGTTTGTCACGTTGACCTCCCTGGTGAAGCCCGTCACACACGCCAGGCATCGAAGTGGCGTTCGAGCCAGCGCACGATCGCAGTTAACACCATGCCGGTCGCGGCAAATATGAGAAGGCCTGCGAAAACGATATCGGTCTGGAACTGCTCGGCGGCATTCTGGATCATGGCGCCCACGCCATGTTGGGCCCCCAGAAGCTCGGCCACGAACACGCCGATCAGCGCCTGCCCGATTGCAAGCCGCAACCCGCCAAGGATGAACGGCACCGAACCGGGCAGCGCGATGGTGCGAAAAATCTTCAGATCGCCCGCGCCGAAGCAGCGAGCGACGCGCAGCAGATGCTGATCGAGGCTGCGCACTCCGCTGCTCGTGTTGACGAGTACGGGAAACACCGCAATCAGAAACACGAGCGCGACCTTGGAGTTCAAGCCGATGCCGAGCCAAACGATAAGAAGCGGTCCGAGGGCGACGCGCGGGATGGCGTAGAGAAAGTTGATGAACGGGTCGAAGAAATATCCGAGCCGCGGATACCAGCCGATCGCAAGCCCCGCAGCGATGCCGACAAGGGCGGCGAGCGCGAAGCCGTAGAAAAACTCTTTGCCGCTTGCGGCAAAGTCGGACCAGATATCGGGCGAAGAGAACAGGCTTGTGAAGGCGCCGGCTACGCCCGCGGGAGACGGCAGAATGATGGGCGGCTCGACACCGAGCGCGGTGACCAATTGCCAAGCGACAAAAAGCAGGACGATGAAGGCAGTGCCGAGCACAATGCGCTCCATCCGCTGGCCCATTCTGGCGAGCAAGGGGCTGCTCTCCCGCGTCGGCGCTCCGCTATCATCGAGGGTCACTACGATCGCCATGATCTCACTCCTGCGCCGCCTCGGCCTTGCTCGCTCGTGCGGCCGCTGCGCCGAGCACCCCGGCGATTTCCTGGACATAGGCCAGAAATTCGGGCTTGAGCCGCACCTCGTCGCGCGGCTTGGGCAGGCGCACGCGCACCTCGCGTGCGATGCGCCCTGGCCGGCGGCTGAAGATGCAGACGCGGTCGGCCAGAAATGCGGCCTCGCCGATATCGTGGGTAACGAACAAAGCGGTCACTTCGGCGCGCTTGCAAATGCCGAGCAGCTCGACCTGCAAAGCCTCGCGCGTCTGCGCATCCACTGAGGCGAAAGGTTCGTCGAGGAGGAGAAGTTCCGGTTCCACCGCAAGGGCGCGCGCGAGATTGACCCGCTGCTGCATTCCGCCCGACAGCTCGTGCGGGAAACTGCGCGCGAAATCGGCAAGCCCTACGAGTTCGAGCAAGCCGCCAGCGTGGGCGGCCGCCTCGCGGCCGCGCATGCGACCCGACATTTCCAGGCCGTAGGTGACGTTGTGCAGGACATCGCGCCAGGGCAGAAGCCCGGGCTGCTGGAAAACCATGGCGCGATCCGGTCCGGGACGGGAGATCGGCTTGCTCTCGAAGGTCAACTCACCCGAGGAGATCGGCAAGAAGCCGGCGACCGCATTCAACAACGTCGTTTTGCCGCACCCCGAAGGCCCCAGGAGGCAGACGAACTCGCCGCGATCGAGGGAAAGATCGACCCGGTCGATTGCGAGCACTACCTCACCGCCCCGTCCGGCATAGGCGATCGAGACCTTGCGGGCGTGGAGATAGTGACCCGTTACGCTGGGAGCGGAGGGCACGCGTGCGGTGAGTACAGCGTTCTCGTGCAGCATGCTCACCTGCGCGATCGACATGTCCTGGCACTCATCAAACTGGGATAACCCGGGCAGCTACAGTGACGTTCCAAATCGTCGAGGCCGCCGTGCCGCAGGGGCGCATTGGCCTCTCCATACATGACGCTCGCGGCGCCGTCCACGAACTAACCGCATCTGCTCTGGTCGGAGGGCAAGTCGGCGAGTACAACGTTCACGGCATCGGTGAGCGTCGCAAGCTCATTCTCGGTAATCGTGAAGGCCGGCGTCAGATAAACGATTGAGCCGAAGGGCCGAATGAAAACACCTTCCGCGATAAAGCGTTGGCGCAGGGTGTTGAGATTTTCGATGTGGTCGAGTTCGACCACGCCGATGGCGCCTTTGACCCGCACGTCTTTGACGCCGGGAAGCTGCCGACTGGGTTCGAGACCTTGCCGCAGCGTGGCTTCGATTCTTGACACTTGATCGAGCCGCGGCTCGCGGTCGAACAGATCGAGCGAAGCATTGGCGGCGGCGCAAGCGAGCGGGTTAGCCATAAAGGTCGGGCCGTGCATCAGCGCCTTGGCGGGATCGTCGGACCAAAACGCCTCGAAGATTTCTCGACGCGCGATCGTGGCGGCAAGCGGCAGCGTGCCACCCGTCAGCGCCTTGGAGAGTGTGATGATATCCGGCACGATCGCTGCTTCCTGGAACGCAAACAGCGGACCGGTCCTGCCGAACCCGGTGAAGATTTCGTCGAAGATCAACAGCAGCTGGTAACGTTCCGCCAGCGCACGTAAAATCTTGAGCACGCGTGCATCGTGAAAGCGCATGCCGCCGGCGCCCTGCACCAACGGCTCGACGATAATGGCGGCCACCTCGCCCGCGCGCATTGCCAGCACGGCTTCGAGCGCCGCGGTGGTCGCCTCGTCGACCGGGAGATCGACGACGATCTGCTCCGGCAGGAGGCCGCGGAAGGCGGCATGAAAGCTTCCTTCCGGGTCGGAAACCACCATGGCGCCGGTGGTGTCGCCGTGATAGCCGCCTTTGAAGGCGACGATGCGGGTGCGTTCCGCAACACCGCGGTTGCGCCAAAACTGCACCGCCATCTTTAATGCCACTTCGACCGCGACCGAGCCGGAATCGCTAAAGAACACGCGGTCGAGATCGGCAGTGCGGTTATTCCCGGCGAGCATCGCCGTGAGCCGGCGCGCGAGCGTCAGCGCTTGCTCATGCACCAAGCCGCCGAACATCACATGCGGCATGGTGGCGAGCTGCGCTTCCACCGCGCCGCGGATATGCGGGTGGTTATAGCCGTGACAGGCGGTCCACCACGACGCAATGCCATCGATCAATTCGCGTCCGTCGGCCAGCACGATGCGGCAGCCGCGCGTCGCTTTGACCGCAAGCGGCGGACTTGCGATCTTCATCTGCGCATAGGGCAGCCAGATGTGGTCGAGGCCGGCGGCGTACCAATCCGGTTGGACACTTCCGTCTAGCCCTTTGTTTTCTCTGGTATTGCCCGACATTCGGCGCTTTCATGCAGGTTCCAGCCGCCATTGTGCCCAAGGCGGCTTGGCGAAGGAAGCCGATGCTCTCGCTCGATGAATTTGCCGGCGAAAAGCTGCAAGCCTTGGACCGGGCCAAGCTCCGCCGCACGCCGGCCGTCACCGCGCGTGACGGGATTTGGGCGGAGCGCGACGGCCGGCGCTTACTGTCGTTCTCGTGCAACGATTACCTCAACCTGAGCCAGCACCCCGACGTGATCGCGGCGGCGATCGAGGCCGTGGCGCGCTACGGCGTCGGTGCCGGAGCGTCGCGGCTGGTGACCGGCAATCATCCGCTCTATGCGGAGCTTGAAAGCCGGCTGGCGCGGCTCAAGGGCGCCGAAGCGGCCTGTGTATTCGGCTCCGGCTATCTCGCCAATACCGGCATCATCCCGGCGCTGGTGGGCCCCGATGACGTGATCCTGGTGGATGAGCTTTCGCATGCCTGCATCCATGCCGGCGCGAAGCTTTCCGGCGCCGCCGTGCATCTCTACCGCCACGCCGACGTGGCACATGCCGAAGCGCTATTAGCGGCCCATCGCAGCGCGAAAGCGCGCGCGCTGATCGCGACCGATGGCGTGTTCTCCATGGACGGCGACTTGGCGCCGCTCGCCGTGCTGTCGCAACTTGCGCAACGCTTCGACGCTTGGCTTCTCGCCGACGATGCCCATGGACTGGGCGTCGTCGGCGGCGGCCGCGGTTCGAGTTTTGCAGATGGCAAAGCCCAAACTCCGGTCGATGTCCCGCTGCAAATGGGTACGCTGTCAAAGGCCGTCGGCGCTTATGGCGGTTATCTCTGCGCCTCGCGTGCCGTGATCGATTTGATGCAGACGCGTGCGCGCACCTTCATCTATTCGACCGGATTGCCACCGCCCGTGGTCGCCGCCGCCACAGCAGCTCTTGGCGTCATCGAGCGCGACCCGGCCTATGCCGCCGAGCCATTACGCAAGGCCAAGGAGTTTGCCCGCGCGCTCAATCTTCCCGAAGCACAGAGCGCCATCGTCCCCGTGATCGTCGGCGACACCGAAGCGGCGCTCGGCGCATCGGAGCTTTTGTGCCAGGAGGGATTTCTGGTCGTCGCGATCCGACCGCCGACAGTGCCGGCAGGCACCGCGCGGCTGCGTTTCGCCTTCACCGCGCAGCATCCCGACGCCGACATCGCGCGGCTCGCGGACGTGGTGCGAAGCCGTGTGTTAAGGCACTAACTCGTGAGCGCGATCTTCATCACCGCGACCGGGACCGATGTCGGCAAGACCTATGTCGCAGCCTCGCTGATCCGGCACTTGCGCGGAATGGGCCGGATGGTCGACGCCATCAAGCCGGTGGTCAGCGGCTACGATCCGGAAGCTGCCGAGGCAAGCGATCCGGGCGTTCTGTTGCACGCCCTCGGGCTCCCCGTCACGGAACAAGAGGTCGATCGCATTTCGCCGTGGCGGTTTCGAGCTGCGCTTTCGCCCGATCTTGCCGCGGCGCACGAGGGGCGCGCGATCGATGTCGATACGGTCATCAAATTCTGCCAGACCGCGATCGAGCAGCGCCGCGACATTCTCCTGATCGAAGGCGTTGGCGGCATCATGGTGCCGCTCGACGGCGAACGCACCATTCTCGACGTGATGATGGCGCTGCAATTGCCGCTCATTCTGGTGGCCGGAAGTTACCTCGGCACCATCAGCCACACGCTGACCGCGCTCGATGCGCTGTTCCGGCGAGAATTGCAGGTTTTGGCGGTCGTCGTCAGCGAGACGAGTGGTTCTGCCGTGCCGCTCGACGACACGGTTGCGGCGATCGCGCGCTTTGTCGAGCCGGTGATCGGGCTGCCGCGGCCGCCACAGCCGACCCGGAGTCCGAACAAGACGATTGATGCCTTGGCCCGAATTTTCGGCCCCGAGTAGCCGCCGACGCCGCAGCCAAGCTATTTGGCGAAAAAATGCACCTGCAGGATGGTTTCCACGGTGCCTTCGAGATTGAACAGCGCGTGCAGGAGAAACGTCAGCATCAGCGAGGCGCTACGCCAGCGCATCCAGCCGAGAAACAGTCCGACAACGAAGATCTGCAGCACGCCAGTCCAGTCATATTGGATGTGAAGCCCCGCCCACAACGCCGAGATCGCGACGATGGCCGGCCACGCCGAACGGTCCGGACGCGCCCAGCCGCGAAACAAAAAACCGCGAAACATGAGCTCCTCGCCGAACGGCGCGACGACGATGGCGGCAATAGCCATGGGCAGCAGCCAACCCTCGGCGGCGGCGCTGCTGTAGGATTGCAGCTGAAACGTCGTGACCAGGTCGCGGCCACTTAAGTAGAGCAGCGCATCGCTGAGCGCGATCAGTCCGACAAGCAAGGCGATCCCGACCGTCACATCGCGTCGATGCGGCCAATGCAGCGCGAAATACTCGGCTTGCGGCGCCCGTCGCAGCCGGACGGCAAGGACCAGCACACCGATCGTGATCGGATTGGAGATCAGGATGAAAAGCGTAACCAGAGTGCCGTCGAACGGCGTTTCCAGGATCGAATTCCAAGCCCCTGCCCGCAGCCAGAGCAACAGTCCGAAGCCGACGAGTTGCCCCGCCAGGAAAGCGAGAACGGCCCAGCCCAGCGTGGCCCAATAACCCCAAATCTTCATCGGCGCGTTCTCGGAATCATGACCCCACCACCTTAGTCCTCCCCCTTTTAAGGGGGAGGAAAGAGATTACCGCTTCCGTGTCCCCTCCCCCTGCGAGGCGAAGGGTCAGGATGGGGGTCTGCGCCTACGGCACCAGGATTGACGAGCCGGTGGTAGCGCGACCTTCGAGATCCTTGTGCGCCTTCGCGGCGTCTTTGAGCGCGTATTTCTGGTTGATCGGAATTTTGACCGCGCCCTTGCCGACAACGTCGAACAGATCGTTGGCGATGGCGAGCAAGTCCTCGCGCTTGGCGGCATAGGTGTTGAGTGTCGGACGCGTGGCGAACAGCGAACCTTTGGTCTGCAGGATGTTGATGTTGAAGGCGTCGACCTGGCCCGACGAGCTGCCATAGCTCACGAAATAGCCAAGCGGCTTGAGGCAATCGAGCGACGCCGGAAACGTGGTCTTGCCGATGCCGTCATAGATCACCTCGCACAATTTGCCGCCGGTGATTTCTTTGGTTCGCGCGGCGAAATCCTCCTCGCGATAGAGAATGGTGTGGTGGCAGCCATTGGCCTTGGCCAGCGCGGCCTTTTCTTTGGTGCCGACCGTGCCGATGACATTGGCGCCGAGGTGGTTGGCCCATTGGCACAGGATCAAGCCGACGCCGCCAGCCGCGGCATGGACGAACACGTTCATCCCCTTCTCGACCTTGAATGTGCGGCGCAACAGATATTCCGCCGTCATGCCCTTGAGCATCATGGCGGCGGCCTGCTCGTAGCTGATATTGGCCGGCAGTTTTATGACGCGGTCGGCCGGCACGACGCGTTCCGTCGCGTAGCCGCCGAGCGCCACCACGTAAGCGACGCGGTCGCCAACCTTGAAGTCGCTGACGCCCGGGCCGACGGCGATAACTTCGCCGGCGGCTTCGTTGCCGGCGACGAACGGCAGGCCGACCGGCGACGGATACATGCCCATACGAAAATAGGTGTCGATGAAATTGACGCCGCTGGCGTGTTGCTTGACCCGGATTTGGCCCTGACCGGGAGCCGGAAGCTCGATCTCCTCGTATGTCAGAACCTCAGGCCCGCCGACTTTATGTACGCGTACTGCAGCAACCATTTTGCTCTCCTTGGAATGCGCTCGAATTGTCGATGAAAACGTCGGCCGGGATCATAGGCGCAGAAGCGTCGAACACAAGGCGGCTTTCTGCGCAGGCATTACCGCGCGCCGGAGACGTTGAGCACGGCGCCACTGATATAGGAGGCCGCGTCGGAAAGCAGGAACAATATTGCTTCGGCGATCTCGTCCGGCTCGCCCGGGCGGCCCATCGGCAACAGCGGCGTGATCCGCTCCAGGCGTCCGGGCTCGTGGATCTCGGTTTTTGTTGGGCCGGGCCGTATGGCGTTTACGCGGACGCCTTCCTTCGCCACTTCGCGCGCCAAGCCGTTGGTGAGCGCATCGACGCCGCCTTTGGCGGCGGCGTAAAACACATATTCGCCGGCGCCGCCGGTGACCGAGGCGATCGAAGACAGAAACACGATCGAGCCGCCTTTGCCGCCCTGTGCCGTCGACATCCGCCGCACCGCTTCGCGCGCGCAGATCAAGGCGCCGAACAGATTAATGTCGATCACCTCGCGAATAGTGTCGGTGGTGGCGACATCGAGCCGCGAATTTTTCCCGCCGACGCCGGAACTGTAGACAAAATGCGTCAGCGGTCCGAGCGCGCGCGTCGTGTCGCCGAACACGCGGACGATGTCGTCTTCTTTGGCCATGTCGCCCTGTAGCGTGACAGCTTTGCCGCCGGATTTTTTCACCGCCTCGGCAACTTTGGCTGCCGCCTCGGCATTGCGCACGTAATTGATGGCGACGTCATAGCCGCGCTCCGCCGCAAGGTGTGCCGTCGCGGCGCCGATGCCGCGGCTGCCGCCGGCGATGAGAAGGACAGGTCGGGGCACTGGATCTCTCCCTGGTTACGGGTGATGACGGCGCAGAAAGCCTATGCCGACAAAATAAATCGCAAGAAGACACAGGCCTGCAACAGCCGGAAAGCCGGGCTGAAGATTTTTCGCCACGGCAAGGATGGCGAGCAGCGTCCATAAAATGAGCGCCGCCATGGTCAATGCGCGCAAATGCGCGATGCGGACCGGGTGCACGACGTGAAACGGCACGAAAGTCAGCGCCGCGAGGCTTGCGATCAGGACCGCACTGAGCCAGGGCGCCGGCCGCAGCAGGAACAGGTAGAAGGCCGCCACGTTCCACAATGCCGGGAAGCCGCGGAAGTAATAATCGGATGTCTTCATCAGCCGGTCGGCGAAATAGAGCGAGCCGGTGACGACAATGACGATACCGAGCGGAATTGCGGCCCGTTGCGGCAACAGCCCGCTCGCGGCCAGCGCATAGGCCGGCACGAATACGTAATTAAGGATGTCGACCACGAGATCAAGCACCTCGCCCGACCACCGCGGCAGCACGTCGGCGACGCGGAGCCGGCGCGCGAAAGTGCCGTCCACGCCGTCGATGAATAGCGCGATGCCGAGCCAACCAAACATCTGCGGCCAGTCGGCGCGGACCGCGGCAATCAGAGCGACCAGAGCGCAGGCCGCCCCGCAGGCGGTAAAAACATGGACGGCGAAGGCCGCCGTGGCGAGCGGTTTTCTTTCCGGTGCCGTTGGCTCCATAAGTTAAGCTTACACGTGAAATAGAAATTCGTACGCAATCTCTCTGTCATAGCTCTACTTTTGACCATAGATTACGGCAGCGACTGGAGTGCATTGGAATGGCAGTTTCGAACGTGGGCAACGGTAAATTGAACGCCGAAGTGGCCGTGATCGGCGGCGGGCCGGCCGGCCTCGTCACGGCGATCGCGCTCTCCGCGGCCGGCGTCGACACGCTTCTGATTGCGCCATTCGCCGAGCCGGACCATCGCACCACGGCGCTTCTTGCCAGCTCGGTCGCCGCGCTCGAAACATTAGGCGCGTGGCAGGCCTGCCTTGCCCATGCCTCGCCACTTAAGAAACTCCGCATCATCGATGACACGCAGCGGCTTGTTCGCGCGCCCGAGGTGGTTTTTGGCGCCGCTGAAATCGGCCTCGCTGCGTTCGGTTACAACATCGAGAACCGGTATCTGTTGGCCGCGCTGGAGGCCCGCGCTGCCGAGCTGCGCTTGCTGCGTGTCGCCGCTCCGGCGATCGCGCTAACGCCCGACGCGTCGGGCATCACCGTCGAATATGCCGGCGCCGAAGCGCGCGCCCGCCTCGCGGTCGGGGCCGACGGACAGCGTTCGCTCGCGCGCGCTGCCGCCGGCATTTCGACGCGGCGCCATAGCTATCCGCAGACTGCGCTGACGCTCAATCTCGCCCACGACCGCTCGCATGACGACACGTCGACCGAGTTCCACACCGAGAGCGGACCATTCACGCTCGTCCCGCTCCCCGGTCGGCGTTCGAGCTTGGTCTGCGTACTTGAACCGTCACGGGCGGCCGAACTCGCAGCGCGCGACGATGCCGCGCTCTCGGCGGAGATCGAGCGCCGCGCCCATTCGCTGCTCGGCAAAATGACCGTGGAGACCGGCCGCGGCGTTTTCCCGCTCGCCATCGAGACCGCGGACACATGCGCCCGTAAGCGGATCGCATTGGTCGGCGAAGCGGCCCATGTGGTTCCGCCGATTGGCGCGCAGGGCCTCAATCTTGGGCTGCGCGACGGCGCCACCATTGCTGAAATCGTCGCCGATGCGCGCCGGCACAATCTCAACGTCGGCGGCGCGAGCGTGCTGGCGCAGTATGAGGCGCAGCGCCGTGCCGATGTAACGAGCCGCACTTTCGCCGTCGATGTGTTGAACCGCAGCCTGCTCACCGGCTTCTTCCCGGCGCATGGCGCGCGCGGGCTCTCGCTCTATCTCGTCGACCGCATCGGCCCCTTGCGCCGCGCTTTGATGCGCGAAGGCGTGGCGCCCGCCGCCGCGCAGCCCCGGCTGATGCGCGGGGAAATGGTGTGAACGAGAACTCAGCGGGCGCCCTGGTTCCGCACGCCGCCGACATCGATCGACGTAACGATGCCATTGTGCAGGTCCACGTAGCGGTTGCCGTTATAAACAAATTGATCGTGGATGCCTTTTGCCGTTTGCCGCCGGTTGACGTGATCCGGCTTGCCCCAGCATGTCGCTTCGAGTTGTTTGACGTTCATGCCAAGTCGCGGCTCGCCGCGACGTTTGCATTCTGCCGCCGCAAGCTCGGGGTCGGTCTCGGTGACGCCGAGACCGACCGCCAGGGCGTCCGAATAGCCGACGAGCCCGCCGTCCAGAACAATCCGGTAAAAAGCGGTGTTGTCATAATAAATCGTCGGGCCGGCCTTCACATAGCCTTCGACCACGTCGTCGATCTTAAGGTGCGTCTTCGCAGGGAGCGCATAGCATTCGTATCCGTCGGTGGAGGGTTCCTTGCAGAACCTGACCGTCAGCCCGGTGACCCAATATTCCTTGCCGACATTGGGTTCGTATTTCGCTTTTTCCGGCGCAAATTTCGTCGCTGCCTGTTCGGCAGCCGATGTGCAACCGATCAGACCGCCAAGCACGAACGTGGCGACAATGACGCCGATACGCACCGTTTCCCCCAAGCCACTCACCATTTTCCACAACTCTGGCGCGAGGACAAGGTACGGACGGCACGTATTTCGCCGGCCGCATCAGTGCAAATTTCTAGGCAGTTCTGCCGTGAAAAGCGGCTTGGCGTGCCCTATCGTTCATCCTACCGTCAGCTGTAAGGAACTTTCGGTACCCGCATGAAACTACCACGCAATTTCTTCAAACCGCTTGCCATCGGCGCGCCGGCGCCGCTGCGGGAATTGCCGCTGCGGCTCGAACGGACGATCCATTTCGTTCCGCCGCACATCGAAAAGGTGCGCGCCAAAGTGCCGGAGTTGGTCGCCCAGGTCAACGTCGTGCTCGGCAATCTGGAGGATGCCATTCCGGCCGACGCCAAGGAGGCGGCACGAGCCGGCTTTATCCAAATGGCGAAGATGTGCGAATTCGGCGAGACCGGATTGTGGACGAGGATCAATGCGCTCAACTCGCCTTGGATGCTTGATGACATTACTGAGATTGTCGCCGCGATTGGGCAAAAGCTCGGCGTCGTCATGCTGCCCAAGGTCGAAGGCCCGTGGGACATCCACTATCTCGATCAACTTCTCGCTCAGCTAGAAGCCAAGCATGGCGTGAAAAAGCCGATCCTCATCCACGCCATCCTGGAAACCGCCGAGGGCGTCGACAATGTCGCCGCGATCGCGGTCGCCTCGCCGCGCATGCACGGCATCAGTCTCGGCCCGGCCGATCTTGCCGCGTCACGCGCGATGAAGACGACGCGAGTTGGCGGCGGCCATCCCGATTACAAAGTGCTGGCCGATGCCGGCGCGCCCGATGCGCCGCGCGCCGCTTATCAGCAGGACCTCTGGCACTATACGATCGCGAAAATGGTCGACGCCTGCGCCGCAGCCGGCATAAAACCGTTCTACGGCCCGTTCGGCGATTTTGCCGATGGCGCCGCCTGCGAGGCGCAATTTCGCAACGCCTTTCTCATGGGCTGCGTCGGCGCCTGGACGCTGCACCCGAGCCAAGTCGCGATCGCCAAGCGGGTGTTCTCGCCGGATCCCGCGGAAGTCGCCTTTGCCAAAAAGATCATTGCCGCCATGCCGGACGGCAGCGGCGCGGTGATGATCGACGGCAAAATGCAGGACGATGCAACCTGGAAACAGGCCAAGGTGCTGGTCGATCTCGCCGGCCTCGTCGCCGAGAAGGATCCCGAGATGGGAGCGCGTTACGGGCTATGAACGGCTGCTCAGCACGTGTGGCAGGCTGCGGCATAATCGTTGCACATTCGCGCCGATGACGCGATAAAATAGTTCTTGATGGAAAAGATTCGGAACGCGAAATATCAGATCGGCCAAGTCGTGCGGCACCGCCTCTATCCGTTCCGCGGCGTCGTGTTCGATATCGATCCGGTATTCGACAATACCGAGGAGTGGTACCAGGCGATCCCCGCCGACGCGCGGCCGCGCAAGGACCAACCGTTCTATCATTTGTTCGCCGAGAACGAGGAGACCGAATATGTCGCCTATGTCTCGGAACAAAACTTGCTGCCCGACAATAGCGGCGAGCCGGTGCGCCATCCGCAGGTCGACGAAATATTCGTCAAAGACGGCAAAGGCGGCTATCGCCCGCGCGCGGCGATGATGCACTGAGCGGCGTCATTGCCAACGAGAGGAAGCAATCCACGCAGTGATCGCTATTGTTTCGCCGGCGCGCCCCCCGGCGGCGCCGCTGAAGCTCCGGGCGAGCCCTGCTGCTGTTGCTGCTCGAGCTTCTGGCGCGCTTCGTCGGCGCGGCGTTGCAGTTCCTCCTGCAGCTTCTTCTGCTGCTCTTCGAAAACCTTGGGATCGGTCGGCGGGCCGTCATAGGCTTTGGCGAAATCGGCGAGCGGCAACACGAGACTGATCGGTTGGCCGGTCGAGTTGATCGCCTGAACGACGAGCCCCTGTCCCTTTTTCATCTTGCCGATCAGGTCGGGAGTGAATTCGTAATCCGCCATGCAGCCGTTGGTGAAGCAGATAACGTAAGGCGCGGTCATCGGCTGGTTCTGGTCGATGATCACCCGCGTGCCGTGAATGAGCTGCATGCCGAGCGGAAGCGTAACGCGCAGAATCTTCTTCGGGTCGTCCTGCGGCTCGATCAGCACGGCGGCAACCACCGGCATACCGGATTCGATGCGGGCATCCTTGCCGGTGAAGCAGACTTGCTTCGCATTAGGATCGTTCGGGTTTTTGAGGCAAAACTTGGTCCACGGCGAATAGATCAATTGGACCTGTTGCTGCTCCTGCCCTTGCGCCGGGGCTTGTGGTTGTGCTGCCGGCGCGGGCGCCGCCGCGGGAGCGGCCGGCTTTTTCGCTGCTGGCTTAGTCTGGGCCAGCGCGGGGGAGCCGCTTGCCAGTTGCACGGCGAGCGCAAGCGCAATGGTCACGACGAGGGTATGTCCAATCCTCTTGCCGATGGCAGCGAGCGTCGGGCCCACCGGCCGAGCCGGCGCCGACGCGTTCAGATAGTTCATGGGATGCAGTTCCTCTTTAGTGCTGCCACCCGCAATTCGACCCAGATGTCAGCGATCTGGTCGATTGCCTGGTCAGACTGCGTGTCAATGATCCGATGTCGCAACAGCCGGCATTCGCCGCCGCGCTGCGCGGTCCCCCGGAATCGACGCACAATACGGCAACAACGTGACCCCTTATCGCCCTTGGCCCGGCCCAATAGCCTAATTGCGCGGCTAGATAAAGCCCACATCCTAAGCCACACAGGCGGACCTTTCGTTCTGCTTCGAACGGCCGCTATCGCGCTTCGTGCTACATTCGCTGCTCGCCAAGTGAATCGCGCTTAAAAGCTTAAATCGCGCTTAAAGCTGTTTCGCCGAGGAAACGCTGAAAACCGACGGATTTCGAATGCGGGCCGCATTTTGCGGCGCCCAATTGCTGGCCGGCATGTTGACCAGCTTTGCGCTGCCGGCTGTTGCCGAGCCGACGCAAAGCGTTGCGACCAACGTCATCGCCAAATCCGCCATCGCAATGCACGGCGTACCGGCGCTGCCGGCCGGCTTCACCGCGCTGCCCTACGTCAATCCCGACGCGCCGAAGGGCGGCAGACTGATCGAGGGCGTGCTTGGCACCTTCGACAGCCTCAATCCCCTTATCGTCCAAGGTCTCGCCCTGCAGACCATTCGCGGCTACGTCATCGAGAGCTTGCTGGCGCGCAGCTACGACGAGCCTTTCACGCTTTACGGATTGCTGGCGCGGACGGTGGAGACCGACGAGGCCAGAAGCTACGTCACCTTCACGCTCGATCCGGCGGCGCATTTTTCCGACGGCACGGCGGTGACCGCCGACGACGTGGTGTTCTCGTGGCAATTGCTGCGCGACCACGGCCGCCCCAATCATCGAACCTACTATTCCCGGGTGGCCGAGGCCGAAATTCTCGGCCCGCGAACCGTGCGCTTCGATTTCGCCGATTTAAGCGACCGCGAATTGCCGCTGATCCTCGGACTGATGCCGGTGCTGCCGAAGCACGCGATCGACATCGCCACGTTCGAGAACTCGACATTGGCCAAGCCGATCGGCAGCGGTCCCTATGTCGTCGCCGCGGTCGATGCGGGAAAAAGCGTCACCTTCAAGCGCGATGCCAATTATTGGGGCCGCAACCTTCCGATCAATCGCGGCTTGTGGAATTTCGACGAATTGCGCTTCGACTTTTATCGCGACGACAATGCCTATTTCGAAGCCTTCAAAGCCGGGCTCTACGACGTGCGCGCCGAAACCGATCCGACCCGCTGGCAGACCGGTTACGATTTTCCCGCTGCGCGCGACGGCCGCGTCGTCAAGGAAACATTCCGCAGCGGACTGCCGAAATTTGCTTCCGACTTCGTCTTCAACACGCGCCGGCCGATGTTCGCCGACATTCGCGTGCGTCAGGCGATCGCCCTGTTGTTCGATTTCCAATGGGTCAATCGCAACTTCTTCTATAATCTGTACCGGCGGAGCGCGAGCTTCTTCGACGACAGCGAGCTCTCGGCGTACCGTCGCCCGGCGGACGACAACGAGCGCGCGCTGCTTGCGCCGTTTGCGGATGCGGTGCGCCTCGACGTGCTCGACGGTGCCTGGTCGCCTCCGGTCACCGACGGTTCGGGCCGCGACCGCGCCACGCTGCGTCAGGCGCTCGCTCTGCTCGAAGCCGCCGGCTATGAGCTTAAAGGCACGACGCTGCGCAATCGCGCCAGCGGCCGGCCGTTCACCTTCGAAATCATGGTGACGAGCCGCGACGACGAGCGGTTGGCGCTGGCCTTTTCCACCATGCTGGCGCGCGCCGGTATTGCCGCGCAGGTGCGGCTTGTCGAACTCCGTGCAATACGAGCAGCGCCTGGTGTCGTACGACTTCGACATGATCGAATATCGCTGGGATAAATCGCTCTCGCCGGGCAACGAGCAGAGTATTTATTGGAGTTCGGCGGCGGCCGATGAACCGGGCTCGCGCAATTATATGGGCGTCAAGAGCGCGGCGGTCGACGCCATGATCGCAGCTCTGTTGCGCGCACGCACGCGTGCCGACCTGGTCGACGCCGTGCGCGCGCTCGATCGGGTTCTGATTTCCGGCTGTTACGTCGTGCCGTTATTTTACCTTCCCGAGCAATGGGTGGCGCGCTGGAATACCATGCAGCATCCGGCGCGGACCTCGCTATTCGGTTATTTGCCAGAGACCTGGTGGCGTCAGCCGGCAAAAGCCGTGCCATGATACCGGTATGATTCTCGGGGATCCTGCACTGGCGTCAGCCGCGGCGCCGCCCGGCGCAAACCGCATTACGCTCGACGACTTGTTTCGCCGCGCGGCGGCGCGCCGGCCCGGCGCCATCGCGCTCGTCGATGCGGTGAACCGCGAGACGTTTACCGACGGCCCGCCGCTGCGGCTGTCCTATGCCGAAGCCGATCGCATGATCTCGGCGATTGCCGGCCGGCTGCGCCGCCTGGGGCTGCCAATCGACGCGATCGTCGGCATTCAGATGCCGAATATCGTCGAGACCGTCTTGACCTTCCTCGCCGTGCTGCGCGCCGGATTGATCGCGGCGCCGCTGCCGCTGCTTTGGCGCCGCGCCGATGCCGTCACCGCGCTGGCGCGCGTCGGCGCCAAAGCCCTGATCGCTTGCCGCCGCGTCGGTAGTTTTGAACATTGTGAACTCGCTACGCGTGTCGCCGCGGAAGTGTTTTCGCTGCGCTTCGTCTGCGGCTTCGGCGGCAACCTGCCCGACGGCGTCGTGCCGCTCGACGATCTGTTCACGGCGGCCAAACTCGATCCCGTACCGGCGCTCGATCGCGACGCCAATGCCGCCGCGCATGTCGCGGTCACGACGTTCGAAGTCGGCGAGGACGGCCCGGTTCCGGTCGCGCGCCGCCATCTCGAACTCCTCGCCGGCGGGCTTGGCGTGCTGCTCGAAAGCCGGCTGGAGCAGGATGCCCGCCTGTCGTCGACCATCGCGCCCGCTTCGTTCGCCGGTATCTGCCTTACGCTCGTTCCATGGCTGCTTACCGGCGGCACGCTGGTGCTGCATCATCCGTTCGATGCCGACATTTTTGCGCGGCAGCGACGTGACGATCGCTGCGGCACGCTGATCCTGCCCGCTGCGGTGGCGTTTCGTCTTGCCGAATCCGGCTTGTTCGCGCGCGAGGGACCGACCCATGTGATCGCAGCCTGGCATGCGCCCGACCGGTTTGGCGCCAGCGGCGATTGGCCCGAGCGTGACGCCAGTTTGATCGACGTGCCGATTTTTGGCGAAATCGGGCTCATTGCGATGCGGCGCGGCACGGGCGGCCGGCCGCTGTCGATCCCGCTTGGTCCGATCGGCGTACCGCGCGATAGCGAAGGCGCGGTGGCAATCATCGAACTCGAAGCGACCGCGACCAACACCGTGGCGCTGCGCGGCCCGATGGTGCCGCGTCAGGTGTTTCCGCCCGGCATCGAACGTTCCGATCGGCCGCATTTTGCAATTCCCCGCGACGGCTTTGTCGATAGCGGTTACCCCTGCCGGGTCGATCGGTTGAGCAAGTCTCTCACGGTCACCGGTCCGCCGGCCGGCATCGTCAATGTCGGCTGTTATCGCTTCCCGCTTTGCACGCTGTTGGAACGGATCGGCCGCATCGACTCAGGCGCCGCGCTTGCGGCGCTGCCCGATCCGCTGACCGGCCAGCGCCTGGTCGGCAGCGCGGCCGACCTCGACGCCATGGCGGCCGCGCTTTCCGCGCTCGGCCTCAATCCACTGGTCACCGCCGCTTTCGGCGAGCGCGGCGAGCAGGTTTTGCGCCAGGCGGTTGCCGCCGGCTGATCGGCGAGCGCCATTTCAGGATCGTAGGCCTGTGCTATTCTACTTTCCGCCGACCCTCCTTGGGGGAAGGGTCGGCAATTCGAACCTCCTCCGGCCCCGCCGTGTCCCCCCATGGGGGGCTTCTATTTTGAGAACCATGCCAGCCAGCGATGTCCGACGGCCCAAACGGCGAGTTTGCGACCTAATGCCCGGAAAAATGCCGCGACGAGGCGAGCGCGCAGGCGTAAACTGAAATTGCTGGAAGTATTTGGGCACGGGGAAACGTGATGGGTGGGAAGAGTTATGCGTAGGACGCTGTTCGTCCTGTGTGCCGTCGGTTTGCTCACTGGCTGCTCCCTCTTTCGGCGCGGCGATTCCGCCCCGGCCCCCGGTCCCGCCCCTTTCTCCCAGCGTGCCTTGACGCCCGAGGAGAGAGCGCTGTTGAGCGCAACTTTCGCCGCGGTGATGAAGAACCCCAATACCGTCCAATTTAAGTGGAACCCAATCGGGCAACCCGATGATAAAGGGCTTGCGCAATATTGCGGAATGATCAACGGCACGAATGACTTTGGTAATTATGTAGGATTTCAGCCGTTTAGCGCTCAAGTGTTTTTCGTCGGCGGCAAGATAGTCACTGCCAAACTGACATTGATCGGCTACGACCCGGCGAGCGCCCAGGCCGTCGAGCGAGACTGCAAAACCAACGGTATCGATCCGCACACCGCCAGTTGAGTTCGCCGCTACGCCGCGTGGGGCTGCGCAGTTATCGCCACGCCGGGCATCTTCGCGACTTCGTTGACGGGCCGTTAACAGCGCTTTGGCATGGTTGCAGGCCGTATCTCCAAAAGCCCGCACCCATACCATGGCGCTGCAAGGTCCGTTCGCCGTCATTGCCGACAGCCCAGCGCCGGATGTCGTCGATGCTCTGCGCGCGGCCGGCGGCTTCCCCATCATCGAAACCACTTGGACCGACGCCGCGCAGGCGCTGGCTGCGGTCGAACCCGAAGCGGTCATTCTGGCCGAGCCGTGTGCGGATCGCTTCCGCCCCGCCGCGCTCGCGGAATTGCTGGGCGAGCAACGGCAGAAGGGTGGCGGCTTCTACATGCCGGTCATTGCCCGCACCCGCGATGACGGTGCGTCAGCCGTGGCGGACACGCTGGCGATCGCCGCCAATGCATCGCCGCAGCGGCTGATCAGGCGGCTGACCACCGCGTTGCGCATCCGCACCCTGCACGGCACGGTATTACGCCGCACCCGCACGCTAGCGTCGCGCGGCGAGCAACTGCCGGAATTGTCGACCGGCGATCCGCTCGATGAGGCGACGGTGCTCGTCGCCGGGCGCGGCCGCTCCTATCCCGCGCTCTCGGTCGCGCTGGGCGAGCGCGTCGGCGTGGTCGGCGCTTTGAGCGTCGAGAGCGCGGCGCGCGCGCTCAAGGCGCGCGACGTCGACGGCGTGGTGATCGGCGAAGGCTTCGGCCCGAAAATCGTCGAGGCTTTGCTGACCGTGCTCGCCGAGGACGTGCGGTTTCGCGATTTGCCGGTCGCCGTGCTCGGCAGCCATCCCGCCGTGATCGAGCCCTTTACCATCGAGCTTGCCAATCTCGAACGCATTGCCGAGGGCCCGCAGCGGCTGGTCGAGCGCTTGCTGCCTTATGTCCGCGCCCACGCCTTCGGCCAACGGCTCAAGCGCATGCTCAAATCGCTCGACGCCAAAGGCATGCTCGATCCCGACACCGGGCTCCTCGCCCACGACGCGTTCTGGCGCGATCTCAACCGCGCTGTCGACGATGCCGAAAAGCGCGGGGTCGGTCTGTCGATCGCGCGCTTCTCGTTCGATGGCGGCGATCGCCGCGTCAGCCTCGATGCGGCGCGGCTGGTCGGCCGGCTGATGCGGCAGGTCGATTTCGCCTGCCGCGAGGCCGACAATTCGATCTTCGCGGTCTTCACCGAAACCGATCTGCGCGCCGCCCATGTCGTGGCGCGCCGCATCGCCAGCGTGCTCAAGAACACCATGCTGGCGCCGGACAGCGAAAAGGGCGGCGTCGACACCGCGGTGACGCTCGCTACCTTGAAGCCGACCGACAGCGTCGACTCCTTGATCGCGCGCGTCGTGGGCGGAGCCGCCGCCGGCTGAAGGCGCGGGACCATTGCGGCTCTGGCGGCCGGTTCCCGGCGTCCCGATATATGCGCTAGACTGGGTTCGAATTCGAAGGTTTTACGATGGTGGATTCTTCCGAGGCGTCCGCTTCCGTTCACGTTGAGGTGGTGTCCGATGTAGTCTGTCCGTGGTGCTATATCGGCAAGCGCCGGCTGGAAAGCGCCATCGCGCTCGTTCCCAACGTCGCCGTCGAGGTCAATTGGCGGCCGTATTTTCTCAACGACTGGATCCCGCGCGACGGCATCGACCGCCAGACGTATCTGGAAACCAAATTCGGCTCGGTCGAGCGCTACGCCGTGATCGCCGAACGCATCGCCGCCGCCGCGGCGATGGAGGGGCTCGCTTACAATCCCGACAAGATCAGCCGGCAGCCCAACACGCTCGACTGTCATCGTCTCATCCTGTGGTCGCGCAGCGCCACCGATCCGGCGCAGATGAAGCAACGGCTGATGGAGCTTTACTTCGCCGAAGGCGCCGATCTCAGCGATCCCAAAGTGCTGATCCAGGCCGCGATCAACGTCGGCATGGACGGCGATCTGGTGCGCCGGCTTCTGGTCAGCGACGCCGATATCGATCGCATCGAAGGCGAGGCCACCGCCGCTAAGGAAGCCGGCATCGACGGCGTGCCGTGCTTCGTGTTCGGCGGCAGCGTCATCGTCACCGGCGCGCAGTCGCCGGAATATCTCGCCAGCGCCATAGAGCGCAGCTCGGGCCGGCATACGCGATTGCGGGCGTAACGCCGTGCGGTCCTAAGGCGCGACCAGTCGCCACATTCGGGGCTTGAGCCGTTGCCGCATCGCGGCGGCCGAAATAGACTTCTATCTATCGCGCCACACAAAAATGTTTTCAGCACAAGGGGACGACAATGCGCATGATGCTCAAATTCACGCTGCCGGTCGAAAAGTCGAACGCGGCCGTCAGCGATGGCTCGTTGGGGCGGGCGATGGAAACGATCCTGAGCAAACTCAAGCCGGAAGCGGCCTATTTCGCGCCGATGGACGGCAAGCGCGCCGGCATGATCTTTTTCGACATGACCGAGCCGTCGCAGATCATCGAGGCGGTCGAGCCGTTGTTCCTTGCGCTCAATGCCGCGACCGAACTCGTGCCGGTGATGAACGCCGACGACCTGCGCAAGGGGCTCGGCAAAGTCGCGCATAAATAGCGGCACCGGCTTACATATAGGCCGGGTCGAACGAAGCGAAATTCCGGGAGCGACGGAGCCACTCGCACGCCGCTTGCGGGGTTTTGCTTCGCTCGACCCGGTTTACTTGTCGTGCTTGAACGCCATGACCCGGCAAATCGGCACAAAGCGCGAGCTTGTGACGACCGCGGTCTCGCGCGATCCGCGGATTACGGCTTCGAGCCGCAACAGAATGATTTCCGCCAGCATTGCCGCCTCCTGACGACCCAGGATGTTGCGCTCTCCGGTCTATGTCGCCTGAGGCGGCCGGATTTGGCGCGACGGCGCCGGGCAAATCCTTAGATCTCTTGCGTTCAATCCATAAACGATTGGCGTTAAGTCTTGATGGGGGGAGTCATTCAAATTGTGTGCGCCGCGGCGATCGGGCGAGGCTGCCGTCATTGCGGTTAAGGACCCAGCCTCTTTTGAAACTCGCTGAGTTTTGGCTGCTCGCGCTGGCGGCGATTACATGCTTGCTAACTAACGTTGTTATTGTGCAAAATGATTGCTACGGTTGTATTCGCTGGGATGGGATGGGAGGGGCTGATGAAACACGAGAGCGCGCTGTCCGTAGTTTTAGCCAAAAAAACCGCCAAGCCCGCTAGCGCCCCACCTAATTTTGCGGGGCTTTGGCAGAATGAATACCAATCGACCGCGAGCTTCGTCATCAACGGCTCGAACGTATCCGGGACGTACACGAGCGCGGTGAGCGGCGGCGGCGGGACCGTCTCTGGTCCAATCGTCGGATGGGTTTCCGGTGATACGATCGCATTCTCAGTTCTTTGGCCGACCGCCGATCCATCCATTACCTCTTGGGTCGGACAGGTCATTACCGGCCCCACGGGGGAGCTTATTCTCGAAACGCTGTGGCACCTTGTCTCGGATATATCCGAGAACCCAAATGAGGTTTGGAATTCCGTCCTCGCCGGCGCTGACGCCTTTACGCCTGCGCCACTAGACCGGCCGGCATAGCGGCGTTTGGCTTGGCACGGCTTGGCTTGGCGCGGCCGGGCCGGCTACGCACTACGCCACCAAAAGCGACGGAAAGAACAATTGCGCCACCGCTTCGGCGAGCGGCGGCACGGCGGCCTCGGTTTCAAATCGGCAGCCGCATTTGCTGCACAGCCAAAGATTGAGGACGTGCTGCTCGTCCTTGAAATCGGACCATTCCGGCGCAATCAGCGGCTCGCCGCAGTGAACGCAGGGCATACCGTAATCGGACGCGAGTCTAATCGTCGTCATGACGACCTCCCTTCCTGTAACCCCCCATGTTTCGTTTTCTATCGTGCTTTTATTAGGCAAAGCGATGACGTACCGATGGCCTGCTCTTTTTGCCGAGGTCGGCATTGATCTGGATCAAGAAGCGCAAAAATACTTGTTCGACGGCAAGATACGAGTGAGCGCCGCCCGCGGGCGCGAAGCGGAAGGCGTCGGCTCACCCGCGATACGTCGCGGACACGTCGTCAGCCGCCGCAACGAGCGACACGCCGCATTCGCCGCAGCGATAGACCCGCAGCTCCGACAGGCCTTCGGATCGCGGTGCAATGCGCGCCAGATGCATCGATCGCCCGCAGTTCGGGCACGAAGGCCGGGCCGTGATCGGGTCGCCGGCCGGCCGCAACGAATTCTGTATTGCCAACATGATTTGCCTCATTGGCGCGCTTGACGGCGCGTTCTCAAACGCATGATTGAAATTCAAACGCATGTTTGAGACGCGGTCGCGCCGGAAATAAGGAAATCTCGTGATTTCGTCGCTTGCGCGGCGAAGGCGCGCGCGAGCGTTGTCAAACAGCGATCGTCACCACCGGGCTTGACCCGGTGGTCTATGCGGAAGTGCGGCAACAGAGGCCAAGCGGAAAGTCTGAACTAGCCTCTTTGCGGCTCGCTTCCGGAAAATAAAGGAAAGCGGAACGCCGGCAGTCGCACTGTCGTCAGTCCCCGCACGCAAGCGGCGCGCGGGTCGCGCCACGAAGGTAGCGGCTTGCGCCGCCCTCCGCTTGCGGGCGCGCTCGCCTGCCGGCGTTCCACCACGGCTCTGCCCAAGGGGTGTGTAGTCCCTTGGTGCGATCCGGGCCAGGCTTCGTGGGAAGGTTTTCCTTCCCACTTCCAGCGACGCACCTCGCACGCCGGTCGTAATGCCGGCAGGCATGATGCCCGGACCGCCCGAGTGTGCGGCTGATGAGGCCGCACCCGCGGGCACCGCACTCGCCCCCTGCCGCCCGGCATCACCCGGACGGCGTCCTTATCGAGGCGAGATTTGATTCGCACCGGGAATGTAACGTAAACGGGGACGCTAGTCAAGGCCTAGTCGCAATATTGAGGACGCTGGCAAAGTGCCTCATGGCTCGCGGGCGCGCTCAGCCTTGTCGTCGCAAGAGGCGGGCGCGCGAGGCGTGGCAGCACAGCATCCCTGCGGTGGAAGAGCTGCGTTATTCGATTACGTTCCGGTCGTTGCGTCATCCTGCCCCGCGATAGAGCGGGAAAGGGGACCATCCAAGCGAACGGAGCGAGCGCAGGATGGTGGAGAAGGGGCGCTTGCATCAACGATCCTTCTGCGGCCAAAGCGAAGCTTCACTTACGACGCCCCTCCACCACGCTTCGCGCAGTCCCCCCGCTTTCGCGGGGGGCGGATGGTCTAATCGTCATTGCCGGACTTGATCCGGCTTGATCCGGCAATCCATGCGAGCGCGCCGTCATGCAGCTTAACCGCCGCTCGGTCTATCTCTTGCGTGGGCCGTCACGCGAAGAATGAGAGCACAGCATCGTCAGCATCAATATCCGGTAAGATAGCCCAATATCTTCCCGCGTTGCGATCAAATGTTTGCTGCAAAAAACGAAGAGTTAGTACGAGATCAACGTCTCGAAGGCTATAACCTAAGAACACAATCGGACGTGTCGCTAAGATAATTTTGATGGTTTCAAAAACGGAACGGGAACTCTCATTTCCACTGTTCAGGATGATGTCGTGATAATTGCTTTCAGAGATTACAATGCTGGCGGAATCATCAATTGTGCCATGGATCTTAAACAGGAAGCCTTTCGCATCAGACCTAACTATATCAGCGAAGTCTGCAACTTGCCGATTTGTAATTACCCTAAGGGGATTGCTCTTTTCGAACTGCGTTTCGATTAATCGATCATAGTTGGTGGTAAGTAAGCAAGTGGGCCCAAGATTAGCAAGGAGTTCGCGCACGTAAACTGGTCGAGCGAGCGGAAACTTCAAGTCTGTATTCAAAAATTCGCCGATCTCCGTGGTTCTGAGGCGCCCCCTCAAATAGTCGGCGGCGACTAACAGGTCTCCTTGACTAAAGCTTCTGCGAGCAGCTGCCTGAATGGTGCCGGTCTTTTTCTCAACAAATGCTATTAAGCTTTCAATTAGGCGCGACCAATTAGGCAATCCGGAATGAGTCGAAAGACCTGAACCAACGAAAAGAACTGTGTCGCGCAAATCTAGCGCATGTCCGATCTCGATTGCTTTATCTGACACACTCAAAGGTCAGCGTCCCTAAGCGGGCGGCAATGATGTGCTATCGCTGATTGTGGCGCAACAAAAATGTCGGTCTGTTTAAGTTCGATCGTGATTAAGCTTCTACGCCACCTTCTTGCCCTTCTCCGCAATACCCGCGAGCGTGCGCAAAATGTCGGTCGCGCCCTTGAGGCGCTCCTCTGGCGTGTCCCATTCGTCGAAGAAAAATTCACACCCCGAACGCGGGAATCGCGGCATCACGCCATTACGCGCCCCTTGCCGTGGCGGGTTTGCGCGGGCGACCGCCCTTGGCGCCATTGCGACGAGCGGCGGCTGCTTTGGCGGCCGACCGTGCTGAACCGGCCCGCGCGGCGCGCTGACGGTCCATATAGGCCTTGGTCCCGAACAGTCCGGCCAGCAGGCCGGGAACGCTCAGATCGACATCGAGCGTCTCCCAATGCAGTCCGAGTCCCAGCCCAAGAATTTCGACTTGCGCCAGTTGCACGTCACTCGCGCGCTCCAAGCCCTGCGCCTTGCGCGCCGGAAAAGCGAAGGTGCAGCCATTGGTCAACGCGACATGGACGCGCCCAGTGCGGCGATCGTAGCGCGCGACGCGCGCCCGCGGCTCGAGGCGTAGCGAACGTTGGCCGCGCCGCTCGGCCGTAGTCATAAGCGCGTCCGGATTATTGCTCATGAATTGTGTTCCACACCGCGAGTAGCCGCTTCCGCTCCTTCTTTACTTCCTGCATGACGCGGCGCAAATCGCCACGCGCGATGCCGGCGACCCAGTCCAACGTGACGCCCGCGGGGTCGGAAAGGATAATTCTTGCCTCGCCGCCCTGCCCGAATACGTGCACGTGGGCCGGACTATGATCGTTGGTAAAGATCACGAACCGAAAGCCGTGGGCGCGGTGGACGGTCACCATAATGATAACCCATCATCGTTGGGTTTTCAATACGTGATCATGATGGCACGGTTTGATCGCTCTCGGCCGCCTCATTCGCTTCGCCCACTCGCCGGCCTCTCCCCAGCGGGGCGAGGCTCGCGCCCCCTCCACCATCCTGCGCTCACTATGTGAGCTACGGATGGTCCGCCTCCCCCGCTTCGCGGGGGCGGATGAAGCGCTACGCCGCCTTCGCCGCCTTCTCCGCGATCCCGACCAACACGCGTAAAATATCCATCGCGCCTTTGAGGCGCTGCTCCGCGCTGTCCCATTCGTCGAAGAACACGACTTTCATGTCGGGGCGCACCCGCGCGCCGACCGGGTGCTTGGCGATGTAGGAAATCAGCCCGTCGGGATTGGCGAAAATGTTGTCGCGGAACGACAGCACCGCGCCCTTCGGCCCGACTTCGATCTTCTCGACATTGGCGCGCCGGCACAACGATTTGATGGCGACGATCTGCAACAGATACTCGACCTCCTGCGGCAGCGGGCCGAAGCGGTCGACCAGCTCGGCGCCGAACAACTCGATGTCGCGATCGTCCTCAATCTCGGCCAAGCGCCGGTAGAGCGACAGCCGCACCGGCAGGTCGGTGACGTAATCTTCCGGGATCAGCACCGGCGTGCCGACGGTGATTTGGGGCGACCATTTGTCGGCGGTCGGCGCGGTGATGCCGGCCTTCATCGACAGCACCGCCTCTTCCAGCATCTGCTGATAAAGCTCGAAGCCGACCTCCTTGATGTGCCCGGACTGCTCGTCGCCGAGAAGATTGCCGGCGCCGCGGATGTCGAGATCGTGCGAGGCGAGCTGGAAGCCGGCGCCGAGCGTATCGAGCGATTGCAGCACGCTGAGCCGGCGCTCCGCCTGCGGGGTGATTCTGCGATTGACCGGCAGCGTCAGGAGCGCATAGGCGCGCAGCTTGGAGCGGCCGACGCGGCCGCGCAGCTGATAGATCTGCGCCAGCCCGAACATGTCGGCGCGGTGCACGATCAGCGTATTCGCGGTCGGGATGTCGAGGCCGGATTCGATGATCGTGGTCGACAGCAGCACGTCGTATTTGCCGTCGTAGAACGCGGACATGATGTCTTCGAGCACGCTTGCCGCCATCTGGCCGTGGGCGACGGCGACGCGCACTTCCGGCACGGTCTTGTCGAGGAAGGCTTTGGCATCGGCGAGATCCTCGATGTGCGGGCAGACATAGAACGCTTGCCCGCCGCGGTAGCGCTCGCGCAGCAGCGCCTCGCGCACCATCAGCGGATCGAACGGCGACACGAAGGTGCGCACCGCGAGCCGGTCGACCGGCGGCGTGGCGATGATCGACATGTCGCGCACGCCGGACAGCGCAAGCTGCAGCGTGCGCGGGATCGGCGTCGCGGTCAGCGTGAGCACATGGACCTCGGCGCGCAGCTGCTTGAGCTTTTCTTTGTGGGCGACGCCGAAATGCTGCTCCTCGTCGACGACGATCAGGCCGAGGTCCTTGAACTTGATGCTCTTGCCAAGGAGCGCGTGGGTGCCGATGACGATGTCGGTGGTGCCCGCGGCGAGGCCGTTCTTGACTGCGGCGAGGTCCTTGGCGGCGACGAGCCGGGAAGCCTGCCCGACATGGACCGGGTAGCCCTTGAGCCGGTCGGAAAAGGTTTTGAAGTGCTGGCGGCAGAGCAGCGTCGTCGGCACCACGACCGCGACCTGCTTGCCGTTCATCGCGGCGATGAAGGCGGCACGTAATGCAACCTCCGTCTTGCCGAAGCCAACGTCGCCGCACACCAGCCGATCCATCGGCCGCCCGGACGATAGATCGTTGAGGACGGCGGCGATGGCAGCCTGCTGATCGTCGGTTTCCTCATAGGGAAATCCGGCGCAGAACTCGTCGTAAAGGCCCGAGCCGACCGCAAGCTGCGGCGCCTCCCGCAATTGCCGCTCGGCGGCGACCCTGATCAATTCGCCGGCGATTTCGCGAATGCGGTTCTTCATCCGCGCCTTGCGCGTCTGCCAGGCCGCCCCGCCGAGCCGGTCAAGCTCGACGCCTGAGCCCTCCGAGCCGTAGCGCGACAAAAGCTCGATGTTCTCCACCGGCAGGAACAATTTGTCGCCGCCGGCATAATGGATTTCCAGGCAATCGTGCGGTGTGCCGGCGGCTTCGATGGCGCGCAAGCCCACGAAGCGGCCGATGCCGTGATCGACATGGACGACGAGATCGCCGGCCGACAGGCTCGTCACCTCGGCGATGAAATTTTCCGCGCGCTTATTCGCCCGCCGCGGGCGGATCAGCCGCTCGCCTAAAATGTCCTGCTCGGTGATCAGCGCTGTGTCGGCGGTCTCGAAGCCGGATTCGATGCCGAGCACCGCGAGCGCGGTCTCGTGGCGCGGCAAAGCCAGCGCCTCCGGCCACGATGCGACGAGCGTCAAATTCTGCAGGCCGTGCTCGGCAATCACGTGCGCCATGCGCTCGCGCGAGCCGTCGCTCCACAGCGCGATGGCGACGCGCTTACCGGCGGCTTGCAGCGCATTGACGTGTTTGGTCACCGCCTCGAACACATTGGTGCCCGGCGTGTTGCGCTCGGCGGTGAAGCTATGGCCGGGATGCGCGCCGACCTCGATGACGTCAGCCGCCGGTGCGGGCGCGGTGAACTGCGTGAGCCGCGCCAGCGCCGATTTTTGCAAGCGCGCCTGCCATTCGGCGTCGGCGAGATAAAGCCGGTCCGGCGGCAGCGGCTTATACGGCGCGCCGCTTCCCCCGCTTCCCGCACTTCCCCCTTGGCCGGATTGGTCGAGCGCATCTTTGCGCGCCTGGTAGTAGTCGGCGATCTGGGCCAGCCGCTCGTGGGCGGCGTCTTCGGCGAGCGGTTCGAGGACGATCGGAGTTGCGGCGTATCTTTCACCTCCCCCCTCAAGGGGAGGGTGCGATGCTGACGGCACACCGAGATAATCGAACAGCGTCTCCATGCGTTGATGGAACAGCGGCAGCCAATGCTCCATGCCGGCGTGGCGGCGGCCGTCGCTGACGGCTTGGTAGAGCGCATCGTCGGGATCGGCCGCGCCGAACGCCGCCACATAACCGGTGCGAAACTGCCGGATCGTGTCGCTCGTCAGTTGGAATTCCGCCATCGGAACGAGATCGAGCGCGCGCAGCTCGGCATCGGTGCGTTGCGTCTCCGGATCGAAGCTCCTGATCAATTCCAGCGTATCGCCGAAAAAATCGAGCCGCACCGGGGTGTCCATGCCGGGCGCGAACAGATCGATAATGCCGCCGCGCACCGCATAGTCGCCGGCCTCGCGGACCGTGGCCGCGCGATTAAAACCGTTGAGATCGAGCCATTGGATAATGCCGGCCATCGGCAGCATGTTGCCCGGCGCCGCCGCCAGCGATTGCTTGGCGACGAGTTCGCGCGCCGGCACCCGCTGCAGCACCGCATTGACGGTGGTGAGAAGGACGGCCGGATGGTCGCGGCCGGTGACGCGCGCCAGACGCGCGAGCGTCATCATGCGGGCCGCCACCACCGGGGCGTGCGGCGACACGCGGTCGTAGGGCAGACAATCCCAGGCCGGAAATTCCAAAACTTCGATGTCGGGCGCGAAAAACACGAGCGCGCGTGACAGCATGGCCATGCGCGAGCCGTCGCGGCAGACCACCGCGAGCGAAATCGCCGGCGGCTTGGCGCCGGCAGCGACCGCGCGGGCGAGATCGGCGACGACCAGGCCCTCGGCGCCGTCGGCAATGCCGGCGAGCGTCAACGGCCGGCCAGGCGCAAGGCGCGCCGCCGGCGATCTGGTCAGCAAGGCTGCGTGCGCCGTCATCGATCCTTTGTCTTCTCTTCAGCCCGGGCATGAAAGCTTATGAGCTGCCGCAATACGGCAGTGTCCTGGTTGGCCGGCGCGATTTCGTCGCCGGTCACCCAGGCATAGAGCTCGGCATTGGGTACTTCGATCAGCCGCTCGAAATCGTCCAGCGCGGTGTCGTCGAATTTGTCGATAAAAGCGTCGGCGAAACGGCCGACGATCAGGTCCATTTCGCGCACGCCGCGCCGCCACGCCCGGAACAACAGCTTCCTTCGCCGCACGTCCAGACCTTCGCTCGACCGTTGCGTCATCGACTTTTCTAGCCTGTTGCCCAACGCCAAAAACCCGGACGGGCCGGGCGTGCGGTATATAGAGGCGACACCTGAACTTGTCATGGCCCGCGCAGGCGGGCCATCCAGTAATCGCCGGCCTGCGAATACTGGATCATCCGCCTTCGCGGATGATGACGTTGTAGGATGGCCCATGCGCCCGCCGATCCTCAATCCGCTGTTTGCTTCGCTCTCGGCGCTGCCCGGCATCGGGCCGAAGGTCGAAAAACTGTTCGTCCGGCTCTTCGGACGCGACGGCGAGCCGCCGCGCGTCATCGATCTCCTGTTCCATCTGCCGACCGGATTCGTCGACCGGCGCAATCAGCCGAAACTCTCCGAGGTGAAGCCCGACACGGTGGTGACGGTCGCGGTCACCGTCGAGCGGCACCGGCCGCCGCCGCCGAACCGGCCGCGCGCGCCCTACAACATCGATGCCAGCGACGACACCAACACGCTGATGATCACCTATTTCAATGCGCGCAAGGATTACCTGCAAAAGCTGTTTCCGCAAGGCGCGCTGCGTTACGTGTCGGGCACCGCGACGCTCTACGACGGCCATCTGCAGATGGCGCATCCCGACCGCGTGGTCGATGCCGAAGGTCTGGCGCGGCTGCCGCTCCTCGATCCGGTCTATCCGCTCACCGAAGGGCTGTATCCGAACCAGGTCGGCAAGGCGATCGAGCATGCGCTGCAACGTCTGCCGGCGCTGCCGGAATGGCAGGACGCGGCCTGGCGGAAGCGCAACGATTATCCGAGCTTTGCCGACGCGTTGCGCTCGATCCATCGTCCTGGCGAACCGAGCGACATCGCGCCGGAGGGCGCGGCGTGGTCGCGGCTCGCTTATGACGAACTGTTGGCGAGCCAACTCGCGCTGGCTTTGCTGCGCCTGCATATGCGCACGCGGGCCGGCCGCGGCAGCGCCGCCGAGGGCCGGCTGCGCGGGCGCATCGTCAAGGCGCTGCCCTATGCGCTGACGCCCTCGCAAGCGCGCGCGGTCACCGACATTGTCGCCGATCTGGCGCAGCCGCAGCGCATGCTCCGCCTCCTGCACGGCGATGTCGGTTCGGGCAAGACCGTGGTGGCGCTCCTTGCCGCAGCGCATGTGATCGAGGCCGGCCGTCAGGCGGCGTTCATGGCGCCGACCGAGATTTTGGCGCGCCAGCACTTTGCCACCATCGCGCCCTTGGCGCGCTCAGCCGGTATCAGGCTTGCGATCCTTACCGGACGTGAGCGCGGGCGCGAGCGCGAGGACATCCTTGCGGGTCTCGCGGCCGGCGACGTCGATCTCGTCGTCGGCACCCACGCGCTGTTTCAGGAGAACGTCGCGTTCCGCGATCTCGCTTTGGCGATCGTCGACGAGCAGCATCGCTTCGGCGTGCACCAGCGGCTGGCGCTCGCGCGCAAGGGCGAGGCGGTCGATCTCCTCGTGCTCACCGCGACGCCGATCCCGCGCACGCTGGTGCTGACCTATTTCGGCGACATGGACATTTCGGAATTGCGCGAAAAGCCCGCCGGCCGGCAGAAGATCGATACGCGTGCGGTGCCGCTCGATCGTCTCGCCGAAGTGATCGATGCGGTGGCGCGTGCGCTGGACGACGGCCGCCGCGCCTATTGGGTGTGCCCGCTGGTCGAGGAATCCGAAAGCGTCGATCTCGCCGCCGCCGAGGAACGTTACGCGGCGCTGGCGAAGCGGTTCGGCGGCGCCGTCGGTCTGGTGCACGGCCGCATGCGCGGGCACGACAAGGACCGCGCCATGGAGCGCTTCGCCGCGGGCGAGACGCGGCTCCTCGTCGCCACGACCGTGATCGAAGTTGGCGTCGACGTTCCCGAAGCAAGCGTGATGGTGATCGAGCACGCCGAACGGTTCGGGCTCGCGCAACTGCATCAATTGCGCGGCCGCATCGGCCGCGGCGCCGCGCGCTCGACCTGCATACTGCTCTATAAGGCCCCGCTCGGGCCGACCGCCAAAGCCCGCCTCGCGATCCTGCGCGAAACCGAGGACGGCTTCCGCATCGCCGAGGAAGATTTGCGGCTGCGCGGCGAAGGCGACGTGCTCGGCACGCGGCAAAGCGGCGATCCGGGCTTCCGCGTTGCGCGGCTTGGGGTTCACGGCAAGCTTTTAACGGCGGCACGGGATGACGCAGCGCTCATGCTGGCGCGCGATCCGAAGCTCAAATCGCCGCGTGGCGAGGCGCTGCGCGACTTGCTTTATCTGTTCGCGCGCGATGAGGCGATCAGGCTGTTGGAAGCCGGGTAGCGTCGGTTGCAGGACCGCCAGTATGCGGCTGGGACTGGGCATCATCGATTTGAGCAACGCTCGCCCCACAGGCGCCATGGACAGACTGCAACCTTTACTAGTACCCAGTTAAGCTGTTATGATAGTTTATATTCCCGAGGGGCTGGGATTGTGCAGTGACTACGCCATTTCGAGCTGCGAGAGTAGCTCTAGTGTCCCGTCTCTGAAATTTCTAGTCACATCCATTGGACCGTGATTCCCTGTCCCTATCTTTTTGATTCGGAGGTAGAGATGGCGCGCGGTCCAGCGGTGAAGATCGTACTTACGGATAGCGAGCGTAGCGAGTTGGAAATGCGCGTGCGTCGCCGAAAGATTGCTCGGGCCGATGCGATGCGAGCCGAGATCGTGCTGTTGGCCGCTGACGGCATGAACAATTGCGCGATCGCGGATGAACTCGGCGTCTCCCGGCTGACGGTTGGACTATGGCGAAGTCGGTTTGCCAAAGGGCGTCTCGATGGCCTTGATGACGAGCCTCGCTGCGGCACGCCTCGCAAGATCGGAGACGAGAAGATCGCCGAGGTCGTGACGAAGACGCTGGAGACGATGCCGCCCGACGCAACCCATTGGAGCACGCGCTCGATGGCGAGAACGTCCGGCGTGTCCATCTCGACGGTGCATCGCATTTGGAACGCTTTCTCGTTGGCCCCGCATCGCAGCGATACTTTCAAGCTCTCGACCGATCCACAGTTCGTTGAGAAAGTGCGTGACATTGTTGGCCTCTACCTCGCCCCGCCGGAGCGGGCTTTAGTGCTTTGCGTCGATGAAAAGAGCCAGATCCAGGCGCTGGACCGCACGCAACCGCTGCTGCCAATGCGGCCTGGTCAGATCGAGCGGCGCACCCACGACTACGAACGCCACGGCACGACGACGCTGTTCGCTGCGCTCGATGTGAAGGCGGGAACGATCGTCGGCAAATGCATGCCGCGTCACCGCGCCCAGGAGTTCCGCAAGTTTCTCGACGAAATCGAGCGCAACGTGCCCACTGATCTCGACATGCACGTTGTGCTGGACAACGCGTCGAGCCACAAGACCAAGCTGATCCGCCGCTGGTTTGCCAAGCGATCACGCTGGCACGTCCACTTCACGCCGACATCCTCATCCTGGATCAATCAGGTCGAGCGCTTCTTCGCGCTCTTGTCCGATCAGCAGATCAAGCGCGGAGCGCATCGATCCGTCGCTGAACTGGAGGCCGCGATCACCGCCTATATCAACATCCGAAATGCCGCTCCCAAGCCGTTCCGCTGGACCAAATCCGCCGATGACATCCTGGCATCCATCGAGCGCTTCTGCCTCCGTACACTCGACACCCAAACAAAATGTGCATAGGAACTTCAGAATCGGGACACTAGCACTACTTTGGCAGATTTTTAGCTTTGCGGGATTCCCAAATCAATTTTTCTGTGACTCATGGGTGGTCGGCTATTGGAGGGGCCGACCATGGTTGTCGGGACATCGGATTGGCAGGAAGAGCTTGGACGCTTTCTCAGGCCTTTTTTGGCTCGGTTGGGACACAAGGCGCGGCGACGAATGTGTCCGCTCTATGTGTCGGGGCTGATCGGCCCTGGCGATCGCAAGAGCATACAGCCGATGGCGGGGCGGCTTGCGCTTGGTGACTACGATCAATTGCACCACTTCATTGCGGCCGGAGCCTGGGATTCAACGCCTGTGGAAACCGAACTGCTCGTCCAAGCGGACAGGCTCGTCGGCGGCCGCGATGCCGTCTTGGTGGTCGACGACACCGCGATACCCAAGAAGGGCACGCATTCGGTCGGTGTCGCTGCGCAATATGCTTCGGCGCTGGGCAAGACCGCCAATTGCCAGACCCTGGTATCGTTGACGCTGGCGCGCGGCGAAGTGCCAGCCATGCTGGCGCTGCGGCTGTTTCTTCCGAAGAGTTGGACGAGCAAGCGGGCTCGGTTGGAGCGAGCGGGTGTTCCAGCCGAATACCGAACGGCACGGACGAAGCCGGAGATTGCGCTGGCGGAGATCGATCGTGTCATCGCAGCCGGTGTGCGCTTTGGCTGCGTGTTGGCGGATGCCGGTTATGGTTCGAGCGCGCCGTTCCGTCAGGGGCTCACGGCTCGCAAACTTGCTTGGGCAGTCGGTGTTCCGCGGCACCTCAAGGTGTACCCCGCCGATGTGCGGATGATCTGGCCCGTTGCCAAGCGCGGCCGTCCTCGTCGGCGGCACATTCCCGACATTCTCTCGCGACCGGCCGAAAAGATGTTGGCCAACGCCACATGGCGCACCATCAGCTGGCGCACCGGCACGAAAGGCAAGCTCAAGGCTCGTTTTGCTGCTGTCCGCGTCCGGGTCGCTGACGGACCACCGCAGCGGATCAGGGACAAGGGTCAACAACATCTGCCGGGAGACGAGGCTTGGCTCATCGGCGAACACAGGATGTCGGGAGAGAAAAAATACTATCTCGCCAACCTGCCGGCGACGACCGACCTGCGCACCTTGGCGGCCACCATCAAGGCGCGATGGATATGCGAGCAGGCGCACCAGCAGATGAAAGAAGAACTTGGCCTTGATCACTTCGAAGGACGATCCTGGCAAGGTCTTCACCGTCATGCGCTCATGACGATGATCGCCTACGCCTTTCTCCAGCACCGCCGTCTCAAAACAGCGAAGCGGGAAAAAAAGAATCAACGGTCCCACCGCCGCATCCGACTTTACCCGCCGTGCGTCACGCCATCCTCGAACTCTTCGTCCGACTACCGCCACAGCGTTGCCCGCATTGTCGAAAATGGATTTGCAACGAGCAGCAGCATGAGTAATTCTGCCAAAGTAGTGCTAGGTGCTATTGTCGGTCTGTGGGATTCCTGGGAGCTCTTGTTTCGAGCTGTCCCTGGACATGACGAGTTGGGGCAAGATGTTGGTAAGGCCATTATTGCTAATCTTCGACGCGATGGAATGATTGGGAGTCGCGGCTTCCAGCGCCTGATTTCCAACGTCCTTACTGACCCTGGCGGAAGCCCAAAGACTATAACCAGTTCTCATGAAGCAGTTAGAGCATTTACTGAAGCATGTTACGCGAATCAACAGCTTGGAATGTCCGCAGATATTTCAGGAGCCTTGCTCTGGCGGGTCATGACCGAGCCAGACCTGAGGGGACTCGATAGCAGTTTACCGACCTGACGTTGCCGATCCGACACTCGGCGCGTGGGACGATTTCCGACGGGCTTGCCGCGACAACAATCAAGCCAAGGTCGAGGACTACGTGCGGGGCGGCTTCCTTCTCAATCCACGAGGTTATCAGCTTTTTGCGACGCAACGCGACAGTAGCGGCCCTGGAGGTGGAAATCCCGATGCCTGGGACGCAACAGATGCGTGTGCGGCACTCGGGCTTTCGACGCGACTTCCGGGTTTTAAACCGGGCACGGTGCTTTGGATTATCAGGTATCGGGTAACGGGATTGGCTCCGAAAGTCCCTACGTGTGCTGATGCGGCATTCAATTCCATTTTCCTGCCCAGTACGCGACGCCGAAATGTCCCCTATGGAAGGACCCGCACACTCGGGAGATTCAAGGGCCATTTGCCAGGAATGCCCGAAGTCATACATAGCTGGTCTCCCTCCGCCGAGGACCGCCTTCCAAAATCGTTTCATTTCGCCGAGTCTAATTTGATCATTGGCGTTGTGAGGGCGAGAAGTGTCCACGAAGTCGGTTATGGGCACAAATGGCACTGGGAGGCGTAACCGGTCGTGGCCGGAGGCGCTGAAACGGGAGATCGTGGCGGCGTCGTACGCGCCAGGCACGTCGGTCTCAATGGTTGCCCGGCATTACGACGTGAATGCGAACCAGGTATTCGGTTGGCGGAAGCGCTATCGCGACGACCCGCGTGCGCCGGCCATGCCGGCGGCTCCGCAACTGATCCCGGTGGTGGTCACGGGTGAACGGGATGCTGTCGTCGTGCGGTCGTCGTCCGTCTCGGCGACGATCGAGATTGATCTTGCCGGCAAATATCGTGTCCGCATCAGCAGCGGCGTCGATGTGCAAGCGCTGCGGCGTGTGCTCGATGTGCTGGAGCGGCGATGATCCCGGTAGCCTCTGGTGTGCGGGTCTGGCTTGCGGTCGGACGAACGGATATGCGGCGCGGCATGAATGGCCTGGCTCTACAAGTCCAGGAAGCGCTGCGGCGCGATCCCCATGCCGGCGATCTTTACGTCTTTAGGGGCGCCAGAGGTGACCTGATCAAGATTCTTTGGCATGACGGCCTCGGCATGTCGCTCTACGCCAAAAGGCTGGAGAAGGGCCGCTTCATCTGGCCATCGCCGGCCGACGGCGTAGTTGGAATCTCGGCCTCGCAGTTGGCCTACATGCTCGATGGAATCGATTGGCGCAATCCGCGTCATACCTTCCGACCGGAGCATGCGGGATAAGTGCTGACGATTCATTTTTTAGGAGTCATCCGCCGATATTTATGATTCTATCTGGGCATGGATTCGGGTGGCGAAGCCTTTCCAAATGACATCGCGGCGCTGAAGGCGGCGCTGGCCGCGGCACGCGACAGGCACATCATCGAAGCGGCCAGGGCCACATACGCCGAAGCGGAACTCGCGGTGGCGAGAGCCAAAGCCTCTGATGATCAGGCCCTGATAGCTCACCAGCAATTGCGGATCGAGAAACTGACGCGCGAGCTCTATGGTCCGCGCTCGGAACGCACGTCGCGCCTTCTCGATCAGATCGAGTTGCAGTTCGAGGAGCTGGAGAGTTCGGCGACCGAAGACGAGATCGCGGCCGAGATGGCGGTGGCCAAGACCACGACGGTAGCGGCCTTCACCCGCAAGCGCCCGGCGCGCAAGCCGTTCCCCGAACATCTGCCGCGCGAGCGGGTGATTGTGCCGGGACCGACCGCTTGCCTTTGCTGCGGCGGCGGGCGGCTGCGCAAGTTGGGCGAGACCGTCACCGAGACGCTGGAATCGATCCCGCGTCAATGGAAGGTGATCCAGCATGTCCGCGAGAAGTTCACCTGCCGGGACTGCGAGAAGATCAGTCAGGCTCCGGCGCCGTTCCATGTGATCGCCCGCGGCTGGGCCGGCCCCAGTCTGCTGGCAATGATCCTGTTCGAGAAGTTCGGGCAGCATCAGCCGCTCAACCGCCAAGCCGAACGCTATGCCAAGGAAGGCGTGCCGCTGAGCTTGTCGACCCTGGCGGACCAGGTGGGGGCCGGCTGCGCGGTGTTGGAACCGATCCTCCGGCGTATCGAAGCTCACGTCCTGAGCGCCGAACGATTGCATGGCGATGACACCACGGTGCCGGTCCTGGCCAAGGGCAAGACCGACACCGGGCGATGTTGGGTTTACGTGCGCGACGATCGCCCGTTCGGCGGCACCGTGCCGCCGGCGGCGATGTTCTATTACTCACGCGACCGCGCCGGCGAGCATCCCCAGGCGCATCTCGCCAACTACGCTGGGATTTTCCAGGCCGACGCTTATGGCGGATACAACAAGCTGTACGAGCCGGATCGCACGCCGGGGCCGATCCTGGAGGCGGCCTGCTGGGTCCACGCCCGCCGCCCGTTCTTCATCATGGCGGATCTGACCGAGAATGCCCGTCGCAAGGCGCAAGGCAAAACCCCGGCACCGATCTCGCCGCTGGCCCTTGAGGCGGTCCGTCGCATCGACGCCCTGTTCGAGATCGAACGCTCGATCAATGGCCAGAGTGCCGAGAAGCGCCGCGCTGTCCGGCAGGAACTCAGTACGTCCTTGGTCGCCGATCTGGAAAGCTGGATGCGCGAGCAACGTGCTAAGCTCTCGCGCGGCAATGAAGTCGCCAAGGCGATGGAGTATATGCTCAAACGCTGGACCGCGTTCACCCGCTTCCTCGACGATGGCCGCATCTGCTTGTCAAACAATGCAGCGGAACGAGCGTTGCGCGGAATAGCCCTTGGAAGAAAGTCGTGGCTATTCGCCGGCTCCGACCGCGGCGGACAGCGCGCTGCCGCCATGTACAGCATCATCGTCACGGCAAAAATGAACAACGTCGATCCTCAAGCTTGGCTGGCCGACGTTCTAACCCGCATCGCCGAGCACCCGGCTCACAGGCTCGACGAACTCCTGCCGTGGAATTGGCAACTACTTCGAGACAGCGCTAGGCAGGCGGCCTGACGCCACCCCCCGACTAAATCAACGGGATAGCAAAGCTGCGGTGCTCACCGCATGCTAACCATAGCTGTGCAGCCGTCGCCTTCGATCTGAGTTCGATCATAGGCTACAGTCTTGGCGCGCAGTTGGACGCTATTCCGCGATCGCTTGGAGCAATCAGATGACCGAGGCCGCAACCTTTCCACTCACATTAGACCCGGCCGGCATCTTCGTTTCTGAAGAAGCACTAAAGAGACTCTCGATCAGCGAATGGAAGGCATGGCTTCTAGAACGAACGTATGATTTTGACACATTCACTGGTGAGAACCTTTCTGGCGTGGCGGACCGTTACGGATTGATATTCAAGAGTATACGAAATGCCACGAATGACGATGTGCGTGACCGTTTCTTTGATGCTATTTGGTTGCTCATTTGTGAGAGGTCTGAGTACCTTCCTTCCACAAATAATCAAGATGCTGAATCGGACCAGATTACATTTTTACAACTTCGAGGGTTGTTAAAGCTTCTCAGGAATTTCAGGGGCCGTGAAATCACCTTATCGGTTCCTCTCAATCGGTTGGTTGAAGTCCTTACCTCATTTGTGATGCGAACGCCTCCCGAACGCACGCGCAATTGCCGCGCGCTGCTTTTGGCCACCGGAAAGCTGGTGTGGATAACCCTCAAATCCAGTTCGCAAGGTGCCAGTCTGGCGAATGTTGTCCATCGCTGATGGTTGGCTCTCCGGACCGGCAGGGCTGCGCTCCGGTCGCGGCAGAAAGAGCCCAGCTACCGCTATAACTAACGCGACGACCGCGAGAACAAATATCCATTGCGCGCTCTTCGGACGGCTCAGGTTGTTCATATCAGCTCCACTCAGCGAAAGACGTTCTCTTTTCATATTATGACAATTAGGAATTGTAGACCAGGGTTAATCTCGTGTCAGCTGCATTTATTTATCCATTAGATAGAAGATATGCACCAACATAGCGAGGCCATTACGGCACCTGCTTTATCTGTTCGCGCGCGACGAGGCGATCAGGCTGCTGGAAGCGGGGTAGCGCGCCTTACCAAATTACGGTATGATTTTATCATACCCGCAAGCGTTGCTTTCAAAGGAGCCTTTCATGAGCACGGTACAAAAGCGAACCTTTAGTCTTCCGAGCCAACAGGCGAAATTCATCGATACCCAGGTCCGTGCCGGCACCTACGCCTCGGCAAGTGAGGTGGTGAGAGCCGGGCTGCGCGCTCTTGAGGAACGCGACGCGGCCATCGAGCGCTGGCTGAGATCAGAAGTCGGACCGGTTTACGACGCCATGAAAGCGAATCCCAAACGCGCCATTTCCGCAAAAAAGGCCTTCGCGGCTATCCGCGCCCACCATGCGGCCAAATTGAAAGCGCCCAAACGTGGAGCGTAGCATCGTCTTTTCTCCGGAGGCGGCCGCCGATCTTTTCAAGATTTACGAATACATCGCCAAAGAATCGGGACCGCGGCGCGCGATCGCCTATATCGATCGAATCGAAAATCATTGTTCAGGATTTAGGTTCTCTGCCGAGCGAGGGACCAAACCCAACGATTTGCGACCGGGATTGCGCATTTCCGGGTTTGAACGGCGTGTCACTATCGCTTTTCATGTTGAAACCGCCACGGTCGTTATCGATCGGATTTTGTACGCCGGACGCGATATGCGACGGGCATTGGAGAAGCGGCGCTCATCACCTCCCGCTCCTCAGGTTAAGTGACAGCGAAATACCCGCGTCTTATTTCACCGCGGTCGGTTCCGCTTTGCGCGCCGCCTGCGCCGCGCGTGCGGTTTCGGCAAGCGCGGCAAGCTTGGTTTGCGCCGTCGGCTCGCCGCCAGGCTGCACCATGCCCGCTGACATGATCAGCGTCATCGCCTGCTCGACCGAGATGTCGAGATCGACCACGTCGCGCTTCGGCACATAGAAGAAGAATCCCGTGGTCGGATTCGGCGTGCACGGCATGAAGGCCGAGACGTGCTCGCCCGCCGGCAGGCGCTCGGAAAGCTCCGCGGTCGGCGATTGGGTCAAAAACACCAGCGACCACATGCCGGGTGAGGGAAACTCGACCAGGCCGACGCGGCGGAAACTCGATTCCGATTTTGAGAACAAGGTTTCGAAGATCTGCTTGGCGGTGCGGTAGATCGGCCGCACAATCGGCATGCGGCTCAAAATGCTTTCGCCGAAGTCGACCAGCTTGCGGCCGATCAAATTGGCGGTGAGGAAGCCGAGCAGGGTCAGTGCCGTAAAGGCAACGATCAGGCCGGTGCCCGGGATGTTGACCGGCAGGTAGGTTTCCGGCCGGTACGCCACCGGGATGACCGGCCGCACCAGATTGTCGACCCAGGTCACGAACCACCAGATCAGCCAGATGGTCACGGCCACCGGCCCGGCGACGATCAGTCCGGTCAGGAAATAGGTACGGATGCGGCTTATGAAGCCGGGCGCCGCTTTCGCCGCGGCGCCGGCTGGTCGCGCATTCTGCTGATTATCGTTCGTCATCGGTTCGGCCGCCCCTGCCCGTTGCAAGCAATATATGGGCCATTGCGGGACTTTTACAGCGCCGCCGCGACCTCGAACTGCCGTGGCTGTTCCACGGTCACCGCGCTACTCGACTGTTACAGACTTGGCCAGGTTCCGCGGCTGATCGACGTCGGTGCCCATGATGACGGCGGTGTGATAGGCCAAAAGCTGCACCGGCACCGCATAGACGATCGGCGCCACCGCGGCATGCACGGCCGGCAAAACCAGCGTGACCAGCGATTGACCGTCCGCCGCTTGCGCCGCCGCGGCGCCCTTGGCGTCGGTCATCAGGATGAGCCGGCCGCCGCGCGCGGCGACCTCCTGCATATTGGAAACGGTTTTCTCGAACACCTTGTCATGCGGCGCGATCACGATCACCGGCATGTTCTCGTCGATCAGCGCGATGGGGCCGTGCTTGAGTTCGCCGGCGGCATAGCCTTCGGCATGAATGTAGGAAATTTCCTTAAGCTTCAGCGCGCCTTCGAGCGCGATCGGGAAACTGGTGCCGCGGCCGAGATAAAGCACGTCCCGGCACTTGGCGAGATCGCGCGCCAAAAGCTCGATCTGCGGCTCGAGCGCCAAAGCGTCGTTCAAATGCCGGGGAATTTCGATCAGCGCCTGAACGAGCGTCTTCTCGTCGCTGTCGGAGAGCACGCCGCGGGCTCGGCCGGCCGCGATTGCCAGCGTCGCCAGCGCAGCGAGCTGACAGGTGAAAGCTTTGGTCGAAGCAACGCCGATTTCCGGCCCGGCGAGCGTCGGCATGACGATGCCGCTCTCGCGCGCAATGCTCGACGTCGGCACGTTGACCACCGAGAGGACGTGTTGCTCATGCGCGCGCGCATAGCGCAGCGAAGCCAGCGTATCGGCCGTCTCGCCCGATTGCGAGACGAAGATGGCGAGGTCTCCCGGCGCCAGCGGCACGTCGCGGTAGCGGAACTCGGAGGCGATATCGACCTCGACCGGCAATTGCGCAAACCGCTCGAACCAATAGCGCGCCACCATGCCGGCGTAATAAGCGGTGCCGCAGGCGGCGATGGAGATGCGATTGAGCGCGCGAAAATCGAACGGCAGTGCAAACGGCAGCATCACGCGCTCAGCCGCCATATCGATGTAATGTGCCAGCGTGTGGCCGACGACTTCGGGCTGCTCGTGAATTTCCTTGGCCATGAAATGGCGATGATTGCCTTTGTCGATCAGCAACACCGAGGCCTGCGATTTCAGCACCGCGCGCTGCACGACATTGCCTTCGCGGTCGTGAATTTCCGCACCGTCATGGGTGACGACGACCCAGTCGCCATCTTCCAGATAGCTGACCGTATCGGTGAACGGCGCAAGCGCGATGGCGTCGGAGCCGACATACATCGCGCAGTCGCCGAAACCGATGGCGAGCGGCGAGCCTTGGCGGGCGCCGATCAAGAGATCCTCCTCGCCGGCGAACAGGAAGGCGAGTGCGAACGCGCCACGCAGCCGCGGCAGCGCGGCCTTGACCGCGGCAGCGGGCGAAGCGCCGCGTTTCATCTCTTCGGTGACGAGATGCGCGATGACTTCAGTGTCGGTATCGGTGGCGAATTTGACGCCCTTTTTTTCCAGCTCGCGGCGCAGCTCGCTGAAATTTTCGATGATGCCGTTGTGCACGACCGCCAGTTTTTCGGTGGCGTGCGGATGCGCGTTGTTCTCAGTCGGCCGGCCATGCGTCGCCCAGCGGGTGTGCCCGATGCCGATCGTTCCCGACAACGGCTCGCGCTTCAATCGCTGCTCCAGATTTTTGAGCTTGCCCTCGGCGCGCCGGCGCACCAGTTTGCCGCCTTCAAGCGTGGCGACGCCCGCCGAATTGTAGCCGCGGTATTCGAGGCGCTTGAGCGCATCGATGAGCTGCGGCGCCGCCGGCTCGTGCCCGATGATTTCGATAATGCCGCACATCCGTTTGGATGCTCTCCTCAAACGGCCCGGCGGCGAAAAGCCGCCGACAAACCGGCCGTGCCGTTAATCGTTAAAGCGCAGGGCTAATGATCGCGGAAATCAAATAACTTTTCCTTCCATGACATGAGCGTTTTTATCGGTCGGTTGTGCGTTTTTTGCCGCCTGCGGCGCGCTTTTAATCGTGCGGACGCGTCTTCTTTTTGCCCAGCGATTTCAATCCGCGCAAGCGCGATGCCCAACCTTCCTTAATGGTTTGGCGGTTGCGGCCGAGCGCCAACGCGCCGGGCGGCACGTTTTCGGTAATCACGGAGCCTGAGCCGATATAGGCGCCCTCCCCGATCTCGACCGGCGCAACCAGCGCCGTGTTCGAGCCGATGAAAGCCTCCTTGCCGATCGTGGTGCGATGCTTCTCGCTGCCGTCGTAATTGCAGGTGATGGTGCCGGCGCCGACATTGGCGTTAGCGCCGACCAGGGCGTCGCCGATATAGCTCAAGTGATTGGCCTTGGCGCCGGCTTCCACCACCGCTTCCTTGACCTCGACGAAATTGCCGATGCGCGCGCCCTCGCCAAGCCGCGTGCCGGGGCGAAGTCGGGCGAACGGCCCGACCGAAGCGCCTTTGCCGACATGCGCGCCGACGAGATGCGAGAACGAGCGAATGACCGCGCCGTCATCGACGATCACCTTCTCGCCGAACACCACATAGGGTTCGACTACGACGTCGCGGCCGAATTTGGTGTCGGCAGAAAGAAACACCGTTTCCGGCGCAATGAGCGTGACGCCGGACGCGAGGGCGGCCTGGCGCAGACGCTGCTGCGCCACTGTCTCCGCCTCGGCGAGCTGACTTTTATTGTTGATGCCGCGCACGTCGTCCTCCTCGACTTCGACCGCGACCGCGCGCAGCTTCATGCCGCGCGCGATTTCGACCGCATCCGTCAGATAAAATTCGCGTTTGCGATTGTGGTCGCCGATCCGATCCAGGATGGCAAGCGCGCTTTTGCCGGCGAGCGCCATAGTGCCGCCGTTGCAAAGCGTAATCGCGCGTTCGCTGGCGCTGGCGTCGGCGTCCTCGCGGATGGCGATAAGCTCGCCGCCCGCCATGATGAGACGCCCATAGCCCGACGGATCGGCGGGGCGAAAGCCAAGCACCGCGAGCGCAGCGCCGCCGTCAAGCGAACGGCGCAAGCGCGCCAGCGTTTCCGGCCGCAGCAGCGGCGTGTCGCCATAAACGATAAGAATGTCGTCCGGCTGTTTCTCGATTGCGGATTTCGCGGCGAGCACCGCATGCGCCGTTCCGCGCCGCTCGCGCTGCACGAAGGTTGTCGCGGCCGGCAAGACGCGGCTGACTTCGGCTGCGACCGCGTCCTGGTTCGGGCCGATGACGACGGCTGTCGCCGTGACGCCGGCCTCAGCCACGGCATTCAACACATGCGCGAGCAGTGTCTTGCCGGCAACGGCGTGCAGCACTTTCGGCCGCGCCGAATACATGCGCTTGCCCTCGCCGGCCGCCAGCACGATTGCAAGGCAAGTCCGTCGACAAGTCCGATGCGACGTTGGGGCCTCCATCGCAACCTCCGCGGCGCTCTCATAGCCGACGTATGGCGTCGCCGAAAGCCGCCAATTGGGCGAAGGCAAACGCCCGGGACAAGGTTCCAAAGGCGGAATTCTGCTAACTTTAACATTGATTCGGCTTTGTGATTTCGTCTTTGAACCCGCCGGAGCGCGGCATGATCGATCTTGCGGAAGCGCTGAAAGCCGAACCGTCAAGGGTCGCTGCGAAAAGCGTCATTGCGAGAAACGTCGCTGCCAAAAACGCCGCCGCCAAGACGACGTTCACCATGCGGAGGCTTCGCCGGGCGGCGCTCTGGGGCGTCACCGCCGCCGGCGCTTTGCTGATCGCCGTGATGACCGGCCGCAGCGATGTCGCGGTGGAGCGAATTGCGCTCGTCCTCCACCACCCGCGCTCGGCCGTTACCAAGCCGTTCGACGCACAGGCCGAGACCAAGCGGCTCGCCGAAGCCGTGCGCGGCCTCGCCGCCAATGACGAAGCGATAAAAACGCGGCTTGCCGCCGTCGAGCACGATATGGACGACGTGACCGGTTCAATCACCAAGCAGATCAGAGCAGCCGCCGCGGCCCGTCCTTCCGAAGATGGCCCATCCGTCGCGGCCACAGCGGCGGTAACGGCGTCCATGGCGACCCCCGTCGACATTCCATCTGCCGCCGCTATGCTGCCGGCGAAGATCAAGACATCGGCACAGGGCGGTTTGACGGCATTGCCGCAGGCCGAGTTCGGCGTCGATATCGGCAGCGGGCTCACTATGCAGGCGCTGCGCCTCCGTTGGGCGGCAATACTCACTGCGCATCCGCAGCTTTTCCAAAATTTGGAGCCGATCCTCAGCGTCAAGGAAATCCCGCACACCAACCGGATAGAGCTGCGCCTCGTTGCGGGGCCCATTGCGCAACCCGGAGCGGCGGCGGAGTTGTGCGCCTCGCTCACGCGCCTGGGCCAATTCTGCCAGCCGGCGATTTTTGACGGCCAACACCTCGAGCTGCGATGAAGCCGTTGCTCCAGACTCGAATGCGGCGAGAAGCGCGTAATTTATAATCAGGATCCTTTGTGATCGGGGGTCTATAGTGGGAGATTAGCCAGTTTTGTGGTTAGGGATTGAAGACTCGCGCTTATAACGCGTCCGGAATGACATGACGTTGCGTCGCCCGCTGTTTCTGCCCACCCCGCGCCAGACCAACTGGCTTCTGATCGTCGCCTTTCTGTCGGTCGGCGAAGCGCTCTATATCCGCTACATGGCGATCGAGAATTTAAACGTCGAGCTGGCCTGTCAGGCCGGCCTGGGAACTTGGCTGTGCAGCGCATTTCGGCTGTCGATTGTCCTTTTCAATCACCAGGTCTTCGGCGGCGTGGCGCTCGCCGCGGCCTTGCTCAATCTCATACGGCCGTCGATGGTGCTGGTGACGCTGTCGCTCGCGGCTGCCGGCTTCGGCCTCGTGCTGCATAATGCCGATCTGTCGGCGCTCGCAGCCGGACTGTTGATCGTCAGCCTGGCGCGTCCCGCGCCCGCAGCAGAATGACCGCGAGCGCAAGCAGTCCGGCAGCCAGCCAGACCGCTTGCCAGTTGGCAAAAGTCTCGTTGAACACGACATAGCCTGCCGAAAGCGCGAGCACGGCCGCTGCGAGCGTCTCCGCCTTGGCGCGCCGTCCGAATGGCCGCGGCGTCGAAATCGTCAGAACCAGAAAAGGCACCACGGCGGCGCTCTGTGGCGCAAAAGGAATGTCGCGGTAGCGCGGGTCGAACACGAGGCCAAGTGCGGTTTGCACCGAAAGTAAGGTCAGGGCGATCATGCAGAGGCCGAGCGCGGAAGCTAGCGCCTCGCGCCCGTCGCCGGAGCGGCGCATCACTGCCGCGAATGTCGGCTGCGTCTGGCCGGCCGCCAGAGCCGCCGCACAGACGATCGGCGCTGCCGCGGCCGTGACCGCGAAGGCGAGCGAGCGCAGCGAGCCGCCGGCGCCGAAACCGTCGATCGGGACGCGTTCGATGGTCCAGCCGAACAGCACGCACGGCAGAAACGCCAAAGCGACGATCCGTGGCCATAACACCGGCGGCGCCGCCTTGCCGCGGCTGGCGAGCGCAGCGGCGAAAATCAGCGCGGCAAGCAGGATTCCGGCGCCCGCCTGGAGAAGCCAGTGCGGATGATCGGAGACGGTGCCGTCGAAACTGAATTTCGGCGCCGCCGTGGCGCGGTCGAATATGCCCCAATAACCGCCGGTCGCGCCTTCGAGCTGGCGCTTCCACGATTGGTCAAAGGCTTCGATGACGTTGACGCGGAAATTCTCACGCTGCGCCAGCGCCACGGTTGCTCCGATGACGCGGGCCTGGTTCGACGGCGACGGCAGCGCTCCCTCGCGCATGCGGCCTTCGCTCGGCCAGCCGACTTCGCCGACGACGATTTCCTTGTTGGGAATGGCCGCCGCAACCTTTTTGCGTATGGCGTCGACATGCGCGGCAGCCTGCGACGCCGGAATCGGAAAATCCTCCCAGTACGGCAAAATATGAATGGTGACGAAGTCGACCGCATTCTGCAGGTCGCTGTAGCGCAGCCAATATTCCCAAACGTCGGCATAGGTGACCGGCTGCGACACCTGGCTCTTCACCTCGCGGATGATGGCCTCAAGGTCGGTGACCGACATATCGCCACGCAGCAGCACTTCGTTGCCGACGACGACGGCGCGAATGACGTCGGGATATTTCTTGGCAAGGGCGATGACGGTGGAAATTTGCCGGCGGTTTACGTCCGGCTTGGGCGAAAGCAGGATTCCCTGCAGCACCTTCATGCCGTGACGCTTGGCAATTGCAGCGATCTGATCCTGGCCGTTGTCGATCGAGTAGGTGCGGACGCAATCGGTGTAGCGCGACAACAGCGTCAGATCTTGGTCGATCTGCTGCGCGTCGACATGGGTGGTCTCGACGAGCGGATCCTGATCGTCGCGAAACGGCGCGTAGGACACGCAATAGAGCTTGCCGCCATTGGCGAGCGGCGACGGCGGCAGCTGAATCGGCGCACCGAGCCACCACCACACGGCGACAATCGCGAGCGCGGTGAGGGCAAATTGCGCCAGCGCCGCAGCAATGGAATTTCCGTCAAAAGCGCGAGCCACCGTTTCGCATTAGCCTTGCCGCAGGCCCATGCCAAGCGTGAGCCGCGCGAAGACCGCAATGCGGACAGCATGTGCGCTGGACAAACGATCACAGTTGGGGTGTTGTCATTGGGCTATTTCCGAGAGCGGCTGCCGCAATAGCGGCCCAATCGGATGGCCAAGAAGGCGTCGGCCACGGCGTTAAGCAAGCGGCGAAGAAATGCCGATCAGGCGGCCGGAATTGGTTTAGGGAAAACGTCCGTCTTTCGGCTCAGATTAGCCCAGCAGAATTAGAAAACCATGTCTCATCGAGTGTTCAGCGTCGCCGGCGGATTGTGTCTTGCCGCCTGGCTCGTAGTTTCCGTTAGCCCCCTTATTTCCCAGGCTCTGGCGCAAAACAGCGCTCCGGCCCCCGCCGCCCAGCCGGCCCCGTCGGGCCAGGAGCCGCCGAAGGAGACTCAGAAGGTCGACGAATATGCCGAAGCGCAGCACGCCATCAACGGACCGGCCGGCAATCCCGAATGCGTTTGGCTCGGCCGCCGGGTGGTCAGCTTGCTCTGGCGGGACGATCTCGACACCGCCTTTCGCCATCTCGACCTTTACGACCGTTTCGGCTGCCCGAGCGGCCACATTCAGGCGGCGTTCCGCTGCCTCGTGCTGCATTCCAATACGATCGATCCGAAAACTCCGGATAGCTTGAACGGCAAGGTGCTGGCCTGCTGGATCAACCCGTCGCTTGAAGTCGAACCGGCGCCCGCGGCGGCGGCACCAAGCGCAACCACGACGCGGTAGTGTTTCGCCATCAGTTGAATCCACTATTTATGCGCCGAATTGTTGTTGCTCGCGCTTTGTTGTCTTGAATTTGCCATTGCGGAACGTTAACTTAGCTTCTGCCGTTCGCAAGGTTGCCTCACCCTTACGACCATCGTCGAACCTGGGGGCAGGTTCGGGCCCGTGTCGTTCCGCCCCGTTGGTACACGTCCATGCGCACCGTCGCTGCCGTGCTCGCGCTCGTAGCGTGCGTGCATGCGGGCATTTGGGCGCTCCTGAGGCCTGTTGGAACTGCGCCGGATTTCACCGGTCAGCTCGCCAGCGTCTCTTACTCTCCGTTTAAGGACTCCTCGCATCCCGATTCCGGTCCGCGGCCTACGGCCGAGCAAATTCGCGCGGATCTCGCGGCCATTGCGCCTTACACCCGTGCGATCCGCACCTATTCGGCCACCGGCGGCGCCGAACTTGTTCCCCCGATCGCGGCTGAGTTCGGCCTCAAAGTCACGGTGGGCGCCTGGATTGACAAAGATCAGGCGCGTAACGAGCGGGAAATCGCCTCGGCGCTGAATTTGGCTCGGCACTACAGCAATGTCGATGCCATTGTCGTCGGCAACGAGACGACGCTGCGGGCGGAGATGACTGTCCCGGATTTGATCGCCCTCATCCAAAAGGTGAAGCGATCGAGCCCAGTGCCTGTAACTACAGGTGAAATCTGGACCGTGTGGATGGATCACCCGGAACTCGCCTCGGCCGTCGACTTCATTGCCGCGCACATCCTGCCCTATTGGGAAGGCTTTTCCGCCTCGACCGCAGCCGACCACACTATCGAGTTCTACGACCAGCTTCGCCGGATGCATCCCGGCAAGCGGATCGTGATCGCCGAGTTCGGCTGGCCGAGCGCCGGCTACAATTTCCACCAAGCCAATCCGGGCCGCATCGCGCAGGCGGAGGTTTTACGGGATTTCGTCACGCGGGCCGATGCTTACGGCATCGATTACAACATTGTCGAAGCCATCGACCAGCCCTGGAAGACGATGGAAGGTGGCGTCGGCCCCTATTGGGGCCTATTTGATGCGGCCCGCCAGCCGAAATTCGCCTGGACCGGAGCCATCACCGATCCCGACTACGCCAAACGCGCCGGCCTTGCGGTCTTGTTCGGACTTTTGCTGTCATTGCCGATTCTCGCCATGGCCGGCGTGAGCTTCTCGCAAGCATTGATGCTCGCCGTATCCGCCAATGCCGTCGGCGCTTGGCTTTCGGCAATCGTCGCGTTTTGGAAGGGCCATTACTTCGTGCCAGGAGCTGCTTTTGCGCTTGGTCTTGGCATCGCCCTTCTGGTGCCGCTCGTCGCTATCGCGTTGTCGCGGCTGGAGGAGATCGCGGCGATCGTGTTCGGCCGGCCGCCGCGCCGGCTCGCCAATGCGCCGCCGCTTGTTCCGGACGCCTTCGCGCCCAAAGTCTCGATCCACGTGCCGGCGTGCTGCGAACCGCCGGACATGCTCAATTCGACCCTCGATGCCGTGGCGCGTCTCGTTTATCCGAACCTCGAATGCGTCGTTGTCATCAATAACACGCCGGACCCGGCGCTGTGGCGGCCCGTCGAGGACCGCTGCCGCGAACTTGGCGAGCGCTTCAAATTCGTTCGGGTCGAGAACCTTGAGGGTTACAAAGCCGGTGCGCTCCGCGTCGCGCTCGCGCATACCGCGCCGGACGCTGAGATCATTGGCACGATCGACGCCGATTACGTGCTCGACGCCAACTGGCTCAAGGATCTGGCGCCGCTGTTCGCCGATCCGCGCGTCGGCTTCGTCCAATCGCCACAAGATCATCGCGACGGCGCCCGCTCCCCGATGCATACCGCCATGAACGGCGAATATGCCGGCTTCTTCGACATCGGCATGGTGCAGCGAAACGAGTTCAACGGCGTCATCATGCACGGCACGATGTGCCTCATCCGCCGCGCCGCGATCGAAAGCGCGGGCGGTTGGTCGTCCGAGACGATCGTGGAAGACACCGATCTCGGCTTGAGTATCCTCGAGCGCGGCTGGATCGCCCACTACACCAACCGCCGCTATGGGCACGGCCTCCTGCCCGACACTTTCGAAGCCTATAAGCGGCAGCGCCACCGTTGGGCGTTCGGCGGCTTCCAGCTCGTGCGCAAGCATTGGCGGCGGCTGTTGCCGGGGGCGGAGGGACTGACCCGCGAGCAGAAGCGCGAATATGGCTTCGGCTGGCTCAACTGGCTCGGCTCCGACGCGATCGGGGTCGTGGTTGCGCTTTTGAACATCCTCTGGGTCCCGTTCGTCGCCTTTGCCGATATTGCGGTCCCGGATCGCATCCTCACCATCCCGATCATTGCGGCCTTCACCGTCTCGGTCGCCCATTTCGTCATGCTCTACCGGCTGCGGGTGCGAGCGACGCCGGCACAGATGCTGGGCGCGGTCTGCGCCGCCATGTCGCTGCAATGGACCGTGGCGCGCTCGGTCGGGCTTGGCGTGATCAATGAGCGGGTGCCGTTCCTGCGCACCGCAAAGGGTGGCATGTCCCGCAAAGGCCCCGATTTCCCGGCGTTCTGGGAGGCCGTGATCAGCGCGCTTCTGCTGGTCGGCGCGGCGACGCTGGTCGGCACCAATTACAAGCAGGTCCACGAGATCAATATCTTCGCCTTCGTGCTGGTGGTGCAAAGCCTGCCTTTCCTGGCGGCGGTCGGTCTAGCCGCGCTCGAAAGCACCCGCTTCAATAGTTTCGCCTATTGGCGCGGCGTCGAGGCCAGGATCGAAGCCATCGTCGGCGGCAAGGCCGCCAGCCTGTTGCCGCAGCCGCAAGAGGTTATCACCAAAGTGATCGCCGAGGCGCCGAAGGTTTCGGCCGACAACGTCGAAGCGGCGCAGTAATCCTCAGCCCCGCAGCGCCGTCTCCGCGAGCCGCACCCAGTACGACGTGCCGATCGGGATCGTCTCGTCGTTAAAATCGTAACGCGGGTGATGCAGGCCCGCGCTGTCGCCGTTGCCGACAAAGATGAAGGCGCCCGGCCGCTCATTGAGCATGAAGGCGAAATCCTCCGCTCCCATCACCGGCGCCACATCGGTATCGACCTTGTCCGGGCCTGCGATTTCACGGGCGATGTCGGCGGCGAACGCGGTCTGCCGGTCGTGATTGACCACCACCGGATAGCCGTTGGTGTAGGTGATTTTCGCGCTCGCGCCGTAGAGCCGCGCGGTGCCCTCGATCACCTCCTCGATGCGCTGGTGCAAAAGCTCGCGCACCTTCGGCTTCAAGCTGCGCGCGGTGCCGCGCAGCTTGGCGTGCTGCGGAATGACATTGTCGGTGTGGCCGGCCTGGAACATGCAGATCGACACCACGGCCGATTCCAAGGGATCGACGTTGCGCGCCACGACAGACTGGAGCTGATTGATGATCTGGGCGCCGACCAGGACCGTATCGATGGCCAGATGCGGCCGCGCGGCGTGCCCGCCTTTGCCCTCGAGCGCGATCTCGATGTGGTCGGCCGCAGCCATCATGGGACCCGGGCGGATGGCGAATTGGCCGAGCGGAATCCCGGGATAATTGTGCATGCCGTAAACTTCCTCGATGCCGAAGCGGCTGATGAGGCCATCTTTGATCATCGCCGCAGCGCCGGCGCCGCCCTCCTCCGCCGGCTGGAATATGACCACGGCGGTGCCGGCGAAATTTCGCGTCTCGGCCAGATATTTGGCGGCGCCGAGCAGCATCGCGGTATGCCCGTCATGGCCGCAGGCGTGCATCTTGCCGGACACCGTCGATGCGTACGGCAGGCCGGTTTCTTCCTCGAGCGGCAGCGCGTCCATATCGGCGCGCAGGCCGACGACCTTCTTGCCCGCTTTGCGCCCGCGGATGACGCCGACCACGCCGGTGCGGCCGACGCCGGGCACGACTTCGTCGCAGCCGAAGCTCTTGAGCTTGTCGGCGACCGACGCGGCGGTGCGGTGCACGTCGTAGCGCAGTTCCGGATGGGCGTGAAAATCCCGCCGCCATTCCTTGATTTCGCCGTGTAAGGCGGCAATGCGGTTGACGATCGGCATGGGCAACATCCTCGTTGTGCGGCTCACCCGGCAGCTTAACGCCAATCTAGCAAAGTGGCCGGGAAAAAGCGCGGGTGCGCCCCGTAACACTGGTAAACCCGGGCCGATTTAAGTATCTGAACCCCTGAGGTGAGCGCGTAGCTCAGTCGGTAGAGCACGTGACTTTTAATCACGGGGTCGTGGGTTCGATCCCCACCGCGCTCACCAATGAAATCGGGATTTTTCCGTTTTTCCGGCCCGGACGCAACCGAAGCAAAAAGCGAATATTTGTGACCGCGGTCACTTCGCGCCACCGCGGGCCGAGTATTGTACCGATATCGAATTCAGGAGGTCGCCATGACAGCAACGAAACGGACTGGCAAGCGGTTGGCGCGATGGTTCAAGATGTTCCGGGACAAAAACCGGCCGCCTTATCGCTACCACGAGCACAGCATGTACGACGCCTGATACCCCGGAGTTGTTACGCCGATTGGACTTCCCCCAATCGCAGAGCCCGCCTGAGTACCCCTCTCGGGCGGGCTCGATTTTTCCCCATCAAGAGACGCGTGCGGCCGCCAAGCCGCCAGGGTTCAAATCGGGAGCTGCGCCACATACATCTCGCACCGTGAATGAATCGATTGATCAATGTCATGCCGGATCGTGACAGCCAAAGAGGCAGCCAGCGGCGCTCGATGATCGCGCTGGGCATTGTCGTGTTCCTGTTCGTGGTCGGCTGGATTCTGGCGCACGAACTCTACGCCAACGAGAAAATCGAGGATTGCATCCTGTCGGGCCGCACCAACTGCGTCCCGATCGACACCCAGTCCCGATAGCGGTTCCATCGATGAACGCCACGACAGTTTCACGCCGCCGTCGCGGTTGTGCCACATAGGGCGGGCAATCTACCCCGTGCAGGGTGCGGTGAGGGTGCGTCGAGGAGGATCGATGATGATCGTCCAATCCGCGTGCCAAGCTTCATCGACAAGAGTTCCGCCGACCGAGAACTTAAGGCGGCCACAATGCCCCCGCTGTGGCAGCGTTTTGCTGATGGCGGAGGAGTCCCGCTTCAACGGCACAGGGCGCGTCGATCACGACTGGTCGTGCGATGATTGCGGCAATGTGTTCGGCACCTCGATCAGATTGTGGCCGCGTTAGACGCAACGTCATGAAGATCGCGCAACTGGTTGCGTGAGTTCAGTAAATTATCGCGTATGGTTTTCGGCCCAACCGGCGATGAACCGGCCAACGGGCTAGTCTCGTCGGTCATAACCAGCAATAATAGAGTCCGACCGGTGTTTGTGCCGTTGTCGAGGAACCGTCCAGATGGAGGATCACATGCGCCAAACGTTCGATCGCCGATCGATTTTAGGGATTTGCGTCGGCGGTGCCGCCGGCGCCGCATTATTGGCATCGGGTGCGCCGAGTTACGCCGCCACCACCACATTCAAAGCCGATCTGAAGGGATCGAGCGAAGTTCCGCCGAACCAGACTAGCGGCAGCGGAACCGTAACCATGACGTTCGATCCCGCGACCAAGAAGCTCACCTGGACCGGCAACTATTCCGGGATGACCGGGCCGGTCACCGCCGCCCACATCCATGGGCCGGCCGAACCGGGCAAGAACGCAGGGGTGGTATTGTGGCTGTCGACGAAAGGCGCGCCCTTCCCCAGCCCGTTCCAAGGCTCGGCGACGCTGACGGACGCGCAGGCCGCGGACCTGATGGCCGGCCGCTATTATGTCAACGTTCATACCGCAGCGAATCCCGGCGGCGAAATACGCGGCCAGCTCGTGAAGTCGTAGTCGCGCTGGCTCGTTGCGTCAGTGCCAGTTGCGAGCATTGTGACCCGCCGGCCCGGCGAAGCACGGACCGGCGGGTTCGTTTTGCCTGGCTCGAGGCTTCGTACTGTTTGGGGGCGTGAACGCTCATATTCGGGATTCCCAATTCTTCCGGTCACTTTAGAAGAGGGACTAATGGCGGCTCATGATGTCGGAAAATCGCGCTTTGCCATCCACTGTTCCTCAGTTTCCGCGACGTAATCGGCAAATCGGCCGGCCGCTATAGCGGCACGCGCCCCCGCCATCAGGTCCTGGTAGTAGAACAGATTGACCACGGACAGAAGCATACCGCCGAGCGCTTCGCCGGCCTTAAAAAGGTGATGCAGGTATGCGCGCGAAAAATCGCGCGCCGCTGCGCAGCGGCTTTCGGCATCGAGCGGCCGCGGGTCTCCGGCATGGTGCGCATTCTTGATATTGATCGGCCCGAAACGGGTAAAGGCGAGACCGTGGCGGCCGTTGCGCGTCGGCAGCACGCAATCGAACATGTCGATGCCGCGCGCGACCGCCGCGAGAAGGTCGGCAGGGGTGCCAACCCCCATAAGGTAGCGCGGCCGGTCGGGCGGCAGCGCCGGCGCAGTTGCGGCGACGACTTGGCGCATCACTTCGGGCTTTTCCCCGACCGCGAGACCGCCGACGGCGTAACCGTCAAAGCCGATATCGATGAGCGCGCGCGTGCTTTGCTCGCGCAAGCCTTGCTCGTCGCCGCCCTGCACGATGCCGAACAGCGCGCGGTCGGGCGCTGCGCTCTCGAAAGCGCGCTTGCAGCGCTCAGCCCAGCGCAGCGACAATTGCATGGCGCGCTCAATTTCGGTGCGCACGGCCGGAAGCTTCACGCATTCGTCGAGCTGCATGGCGATATCGGAGCCGAGCAGGATTTGCACCTCGATGGCGCGCTCCGGCGTGAGCTCGACCATGGCGCCGTCGAGGTGCGAGCGGAAGGTCACGCCCGCCTCTTCCACTTTGCGCAAAGCCGACAGCGACATTACCTGGAAGCCGCCGGAATCGGTGAGGATCGGACGGGGCCAGCGCATGAACGTGTGCAGCCCGCCGAGCGCCGCAACCCCTTCGGCGCCGGGCCGCAGCATCAGATGATAGGTGTTGGCGAGGATGATGTCGGCGCCGGCCGCATGCACGTCGTCGTGATGCACCCCCTTGATCGCGCCTTGCGTGCCCACCGGCATGAAGGCGGGCGTGCGCACCACGCCGTGCGCGGTCGCGATTTCGCCGGTACGCGCGGCGCCGTCGGTCGCGATCAGTTGGAAGGAGAACGATTTCGGCATCACAAGTTCAATCGATGGAACTGCAGGTAGGCATCGCCACAGGAGGAAACGCAATATAAAATGTCGCTTCAGTTAAACCGGTTAGCCGACGCCACCGCCGCGTCGCCCCGCTTGAGGAGATTTGATCATGTCCTATACGATCAGCCAATTCGCGGCCGATTGCCGCGCAGCGCTGCTCAAAGACCCCGGCCCCGCCGGCCGTGAGCTCGTTCGCCGGTACACAGAAAAAGCCTGCGCCGATCCGGACTTTATCGCCAAGCATCTCGGCCCGAGCGAGGATGCCGAACGGAAGATCCTTTATGAGGACCCCGATCTCCATTTCTGTATTCTCGCCCATGTTTACAAAGGCGCGAAAAGCAGTTCGCCGCACGATCACGGGCCGAGCTGGGCGATCTACGGTCAGGCCGCTGGCGTAACCGAAATGACGGACTGGCGGAGCGTTGAAAAACCAGCCAACGGGCAGCCCGGCAAAGTCGCGAAGCTGCGCTCTTACAAAATGACGCCCGGCATGGCCTATCTGTATAACGAGGGCGATTTGCACTCGCCGCGGCGCGAGAGCGACACCCGCTTGATTCGCATCGAAGGCATCGATCTCGCCAAGGTGAAGCGCGATAAGTATGAAATCGCGGCCTAGTAGAGCCGCCTTAGCGGAACAGCAAGCAGGCGTCGCCATAGGAGTAGAAGCGATAGCCGACGTCGATCGCGTGCGCATAGGCGCGCCGCATCACATCGAGCCCGCTGAAAGCGCAGACCAGCATGAATAGCGTCGAGCGCGGCAGATGGAAGTTGGTTAGCATCGCATCGACGGCACGGAAGCGATAGCCGGGCGTGATGAACAGCGCCGTCTCGCCGGAAAATGGCGCGAGCGTGCCATCTTCCGCGGCCGCGCTTTCAAGCAATCGCAGCGAGGTCGAGCCGACCGCGACGATGCGGCCGCCGGCCTGGCGCGTCGCATTCAGTGAAGCGGCAACTTCGGCGCTCACGCTGCCCCATTCGGGGTGCATTTTATGGCTGGTGGTATCGTCGGCCTTGACCGGCAGAAACGTGCCGGGCCCGACATGGAGTGTGACGCGCTGCAGATCGATACCGCGATCGCGCAAGGCCGCGATGAGCGCGTCGGTGAAATGCAGCCCCGCGGTCGGCGCCGCCACCGAGCCCTCCTCGCGCGCGAACATGGTCTGGTAGTCGGTGCGGTCCTGCTCGTCGACGTCGCGGCGGCTGGCGATATAGGGCGGCAACGGCATGTCGCCGCGTTCGGAGAGCGCCTGATCCAGCACCGCGCCGTTGAAGGAAAACAACAGCGTCACCTCGCCGCCTTCGGCCCCCTGCCCTTTCTGCTCGACCGTGGCATCGAGTTGTTCGAGAAAGCAGACTCGGCCCTCGCCGCCAAAGCGGACGACGTCACCGACCTTAAGCCGCTTCGCAGGCTTGACCAGCGCGCGCCAGCGCGAGCCGTCAAGGCGTTCGATCAAGGTCGCCGCGATGGCCGGCTCGTGCTCGCCGCGGCCGAGCCGACGGCCGTGCAGATTGGCAGGAAAGACCTTGGTGTCGTTGACGACCAGAGCGTCGCCCGGTCGGAGCAGCGCTGGCAAATCGTGCATGGTGCGATCTTCAAGCTGCGCCGGCTGCCCCGGCCGCACCACCAGAAGCTTGGCCGCGTCGCGCGGCACGGCCGGCCGCAGCGCGATGCGGTCCTCCGGTAGCGTGAAATCGAACAGGTCCGTGCGCATTTGTCTTTGCATTATTCGGCGTTAGAAACGCATATCGCAACCTTTGGCGCGGCAGGCAACGTGACCCCAGATGCAAAAAGTTGCGCGGTTATCCAGGCCAAGCCCGGCATTGGTGATGTCATCTGGCACTTGCCGTTCATCCGCGCCATCGCCGCCGCCGCTCCGGGTGGCCGAGTGACGTTCCTGGCACCGCCGACCAGCGGCGCGCGGGAATTGCTCGCGGCCGAACCTAGCATCGCCGCGACGCTCTATTTCGAACACTCGGGATCGGAACTGCGCCGGGGCATCAACCTGATCCGGCTGGTGGCGCTGTTGCGGCGCGGCCATTTCCGCTCGATTTGGATTCTCGATCGCACCAATCGCCCGGCTTTTGCCGCGATGCTTGCCGGCATTCCCGAACGCATCGGGCTTGGGCTCGGGTCGCAGCGCTTCTTCATCACCAATTCCGGCATCAACCATCGCCACGCCCACGATCATCCGATCGATTGGCTGCGCGCGCTGATGGTGGCCATGAATGTGCCGCTGGCGTCGACGGAACCGGACCTGCGTCTGCCCGACGCAACGCTCGCCGGCGTCGCCGAAAGGTTCAAGGCTTACGCCCGGCCATGGATAGTTCTCGGCATCGGCGCCTCGCATCACGACAAGGATTGGCCCGATACCCATTGGATGGAATTTTTGACGCTATTGCGCCGTCGCGCCAATGGAACGATCTTTCTGGTCGGCGGCGCCGTGAATTTCGCGCGCGCGCAAAAATTCATCGCCGCAAGCGAGGGCGCTGCCGTCGTAAACGCCTGCGATCTTGATTTGACCGAAGCCGCCGCTTTGTTGCGTCACGCCGACCTTTTCGTCGGACCGAGCTCGGGGCCGTTGAATCTCGCTATCGCCGGGGCGACCGACTCTTTCGGGCTGTTCGGTTCGACGCCGGTTCTGAATTATTCGAGATTCATTCACGCCATCGAACCGCCGGGCGGACAGACGCCGGACGGCATGCGGCGGATTTTGCCGGCGCAAGTGATCGAGAAGGTCGAGCCCTGTCTTTCGCACCGGAAGGCTTTGCCGTAACGGCGCTTTGGCTTACTGGACCGACTTCTCTTTTTCGGCCGTCCGATTGTCGACGAAACGGATGGCGATCGGCCGGCCGGCGACGGCTTCCGCCATGCCGGCCGAGAAATGCAGCGGCGTGCAGCGGTTAAGCGCGGCGTCGATCGCATCGCGATAGACGTCGCGGACATTCGCCGGCGCATCGTGACTCGCATAGGTAACGAACGGCGGCGCCACAATCTCGCCGTCGCGCTTGAATGCAAAGCGTATGGTGTACTCCATGCCGTGCCGGGCCGAATTCTTTGGCGGCGGCACCCAGCAGGCGCGCAACGCGGCGTACATTTCGCCGATCGAGTCGAGCGGCTTTTGCTCCGCGGTCTTATCGACATTGTCACCGCTTGTATTCGTATCGGCGTTTTCTGCGCCGCCGCCGCCCGAGATATTGCGCGGATCGTTGTCGTCCGTCGAAACGATGGTCAGCTGCAAGTTCTCGCCGATCGGCGGCAGGTATTGCGGGAAACACGGCCCGCGGTGGAAAGCGCCGCAAAATGACGGATGGCATGGATGCCCGCTCAACACGCTGCACGGTGCGCGTGCCGGCGGCAGCTTGTTGAGCTGTTGCGCGAAGCAATGGGTCGCAATTGCGGCAAGTAGCATCGCTCCGACGGCAACAGTCCCGTCACGGAGCGCACGCATGGATGACTGCTTACTTCACGTCGGCGGCCACCTGCATGCGGATGATACGATCCGGATTAGCCGGTGGCTCGCCGCGTTTGAGCTTATCGACGATGTCCATGCCGCTGACCACCTCGCCGATCACGGTGTATTTGCCGTTGAGGAAATCGCCGTCGTCGAACATGATGAAAAACTGGCTGTTGGCCGAATGCGGATTGCTGGTCCGCGCCATGCCCACGCTGCCGCGCACGAACGGCCTGTCGGAGAACTCCGCCGGCAAATCCGGGTAAGACGAGCCGCCGGTGCCGTTGCCGAATTCGCCGTCGCCGGTTTGCGCCATGAAGCCGTCGATGACGCGATGAAACGGCACGTCGTCGTAGAATTGCTCGCGGGCGAGCAGCTTGAGACGCTCCGCGTGTCCGGGCGCAATATCGCTATGAAGTTTCATGACGATCGTGCCGGGCGTGGTTTCGATGATCAGCGCATTTTGCGGATCGAGACCCGCGGGCAATTCCTTGGTCATATTTGCTTTCCTCTACTTCGTTGGCGCAACTGCGCCAGCGTGAACTACGGCACAATTGTTGCGGTCTTGATAAAATCGAGCTTGGAAAACTCCTTGATCAGATAGGCGTTCCCTTCGTTCTGGATGCGGCTTTGGTCCGGTCCCGATCCTCGCGGTGCGCCCTCGCCGTATGCGCTGTATAAGGCGTCGACGACGTTCATGCCGGACACGACTTGGCCGAACGGCGCAAAACCTCCGGTGTCGAGCCGGGCGTTGTTGCCGAAATTGACAAAGACCTGGGTCGTACGGGTGTTCGGACCACGCATCGCGAATGTGATCATGCCGCGCGTATTGCTCTGCTTGACCGGATCGTCGTTGATGGCGGCGTCGCGCCAAACGGCCGAAAGGCGCGGATCGGCGTTGAGGCCGAACTGGACCATGAAGCCGGAGACCACGCGGAAGAAACGCGCATTATCGTAAAAGCCGTTCTTGACGAGATTATAGAAGCGGTCGGCGCCAAGCGGCGCCCAATCGCGATGAACTTCGACAATGAACGGGCCTTTGCTGGTATCGAACTTGACCTTGTAGCTCGCCGGCGCTTGGGCGGTGAGCGCCGCGGGATTGCTCAGACCCTGGCTCCAGGCGGGCGCGGCGATCGTCAAGGCAAAGAGAAGGGCGGCAAGGCGGCTCATGTGGTCTCCCGGATAACGCTTTGGCGTTTCAAATTTTCGCCAATTTCTTCTTGAGCCGGGCCGCGACCTGTGCCGGCACGAAAGCCGAGACATCGCCGCCCATGCCGGCAATCTGCCGGACCAAAGTGGCGGTGATCGGGCGAACCGCCGGCGCCGCGGGCAAGAATATCGTTTGCACCTCGGGCGCCATCGCCGCATTCATGCCGGCCATCTGCATCTCATAATCGAAGTCGGTGGCATCGCGCACGCCGCGCACCAAAATCGTGGCGCCGGCGCGCCCGGCGGCGGAGACGACGAGATCGGCAAAAGTGGTGCAGGCGATCTCGCATCCTGCCGCGCGGGCGAGCGGCGCGCAGATTTCGTCGAGCATCGCGAGCCTCTCGTCGGCCGAGAACAGCGGCGTCTTGCCGGGGTGAATGCCGATGGCGAGCACCAGCCGGTCGGTAAGCCGGACGGCTTTGCCGATCACATCGAGATGGCCGTTGGTAATGGGATCGAACGATCCGGCAAACAGCGCAACGCGCGGCATAAGGGCGGTCTAGCCCGCGGCCGGAACGGCCGCAAGGTGGGGGAATGCCGTCTTCGCTAAGCTTGGCGCTACGTCCAGCCGTCGCGGCAAATGCCGAGTTGCCCGGCAAATAGAGCCGCAAATACGGCAATTACCTTGTCTTTTCAATGGTCTGCGTCAAACCGTGAAAGTGTGATGGCGATCAAAGTGTCTTTTGACGTGCAGCGTAAAATTCGAACCAGATGAAGAGCAACCGCGATCTACAGAACGCGTTGGTCGTTCTGGACGTCGAAGGTTGCAGGCAGGGATCGGTGTCATGATCAAGACCGTGTACGCTGTCGCCGTTGCCGCGATCGCTGCGGCTTGTTTTGTCGCATTCCCCAGTTTGTCGTTCCAAGTCCAAGCCGGCGCGCCGGTGCCGGGCGCCAAGGGCGACCGGGCCGATGTTCGGCCGCTCGGCACCGATTGCTCGCAAAACGCCTGGCCGTATTTCGAGGCCGCATGTCTGCGCGACGCGCGCTATCCGTTGCAACAGCCGCGCCAAGTGCGGATCGTTTCGGCGAACCGTCCGGCGCAGCTAAATTCCGCCCAATAAATCCGCGCGACCTGTTGCTTCAGTCCGAACGTTTGCGCGTCACACCTGTCGACTTTGGCGGGTGCTCCCCTCTTCCGCCGGAATTTTGTATGCGCTCGTGTGATCGCGCAGGCGCCAAAAGTCCGCTCCCTGTGGTCGGAGCATCCCTTTTGTCTCGTTCTTGCCCGGGAAGTGGATTAATCTGACCGAATGCTTGACGATTTGACCGCGGCACACCGCCTTGACCCCTCCCCTTGCGCGTGTCTAAGAGCCGCCCAGGGCCTATCATGATCGTGCTGATCGACAACTATGACAGCTTCACTTTCAACCTGGTGCACTATCTCGGTGAACTGGGCGCGGAGGTGGACGTGCATCGCAATAACAAGGTGACGGCCGGCGCGGTGATCGCCGCCGACCCCGATGCCATCGTGCTGTCGCCGGGTCCCTGCACGCCCAAGGAAGCCGGCATCTGCCTCGATCTGATCGCGCAAGCCGCGTCCACCATCCCGATCCTCGGCGTATGCCTCGGCCACCAGGCAATCGGCGATGCCTTCGGCGGCAAGGTGGTGCGCGCGCCGGTGCCGGTGCATGGCAAGTTGTCGGAAATTCGGCACCAGGGCACCGGCATTTTTCGCGGCATCAACGCGCCGTTCAAAGCAACGCGCTACCATTCGCTGGTCGTCGATCGCAAAACCATGCCGGGCGAATTGACCGTCACCGCGGATACCGACGGTGGTCTCGTCATGGGGCTTGCGCATCGGCGGTGGCCCACGCACGGCGTGCAATTTCATCCCGAAAGCATTGCGTCGGATCACGGCCATCTGATGCTGAGAAACTTTCTCGATATCGCCGCGGCCTGGAATGTATCGACCGGACGGCGTCATGCCGCGCCGGCTGCCGCCCCGCCCCCGGCGCGCCGGGCGCACGCGCGCGCGCATTGAGGGGCCCGCACCGTGACCGTGGAGTTCAGGGCGCTGATCGGCAAGGTTGCGACCGGCGCCGCGCTCGGCCGCGACGAGGCGGCTGGCGCCTTCGAGCAGATGATGGCCGGCGAAGCGACGCCGTCGCAGATGGGCGCGCTCCTGATGGCATTGCGCGTGCGCGGCGAGACCGTTGACGAGATCACCGGCGCCGTCACCACGATGCGGTCGAAAATGTTGCGGGTCGAGGCGCCGCCCGACGCCATCGATGTCGTCGGCACTGGCGGCGACGCCTCGGGCTCGTTCAACATTTCGACTTGCGCCGCGCTGATCGTGGCCGGCGCCGGCGTGCCGGTCGCCAAGCACGGTAACCGCGCGCTGTCGTCGAAATCGGGCGCGGCCGACGTGCTGGCGGCGCTTGGCGTCAATATCGACCTCAACGCCGAACAGATCGGCCACTGCATCCGCGAAGCCGGCATCGGCTTCATGTTCGCGCCGGCGCATCATCCGGCGATGAAGAATGTCGGGCCGACCCGCGTCGAACTCGGCACCCGCACCATCTTCAATTTGCTGGGGCCGTTGTCGAATCCCGCTGGCGTGAAGCGGCAGATGGTTGGGGTGTTTTCCAAGCAATGGACTGAGCCGCTGGCGCAGGTGCTGAAAAATCTCGGCGCCGAGCGCGTCTGGGTGGTGCACGGTTCCGACGGTCTTGACGAGATCACGACGGCCGGCCCGACCAGCGTCACCGCGCTCGAAAACGGCGTGATCCGCAGTTTCGAGATCGCGCCGGAAGATATCGGACTGCCGCGGGCCAAGCCCGAGGCATTGCGCGGCGGCGATGCGTCGAGGAACGCCACGGCGGTCCAAGAGGTGCTGGAAGGCAAGCAAACGCCGTTCCGCAACGTCGCCTTGTTCAATGCCGCAGCCGCGCTGGTCGTTGCCGGCAAGGCGAAGACCCTCAAAGAGGGCTTCGCTCTCGCCACCCATTCGGTGGATTCCGGCGAGGCCGAAGGCCGGCTCGACCGCCTGATCGTGGTCTCCAACGATGGCTGACATTCTGGCCAGGATCGCGGCCTATAAGCGCGACGAGATTGCCGCCGCCAAAGCGAGCCGGCCGCTGGTCGCGCTTGCGGCGGAGGCCAAGGCGGCAAACGCGCCGCGCGGCTTCGTGCGCGCCATCGAGCGGCGCCTGGCTGCAGGCGACTATGCGCTGATCGCCGAGATCAAGAAGGCGAGCCCCTCGAAAGGGCTGATCCGCGAGGATTTCGATCCGGCTTCGCTTGCGGCGGCATATGAGGCCGGCGGCGCGACCTGTCTTTCGGTCTTGACCGATGCGCCCTCGTTCCAGGGCAGCCTCGATCATCTGCGTCAGGCGCGCGCGGTATCGGCGCTTCCGGTGCTGCGCAAGGATTTCATGTACGACCCCTACCAGGTGGTGCAGGCGCGCGCATACGGCGCCGATTGCATTCTCATCATCATGGCCGCGGTCGATGACGCCTGCGTTGCCGAGCTCGAAGATGCGGCCTTGGCGCACGGCATGGACGTTCTTCTGGAAGTCCATGATGAGAAGGAGTTGGAACGGGCGCTTCGCCTGAAATCGCAACTCATCGGCATCAATAACCGCGACCTCAAAAGCTTCATGACGACGCTTGCCACTTGCGAGCGGCTGGCGCGCCTCGTTCCCCCCGGCCACATTGTCGTCGGCGAGAGCGGCATTTTCCGTCCGGCCGATCTGGCGCGGCTCGCGAGTGCCGGCATTGCAACCTTTCTTGTCGGCGAAAGCCTGATGCGGCAGAACGACGTTGCCGCCGCAACGCGCGCGCTCTTGGCGCGGAAACCCGCGCTTACCTCGGCCCGGTGAACGCCGTGCCGCGGCGCGCAAAAAAACTCACCCATCTGAGCGGCCGCGGCGAAGCCCGCATGGTCGATGTTTCCGCAAAACCCAGAACCGAACGCGTGGCGGTGGCCGAGGGCCGCGTCGTCATGGCGCCGAAGACGCTCGCCATTGTGCGCAAGGGCGATGCGAAAAAGGGCGACGTTCTTGGTGCTGCGCGCATCGCCGGCATACAGGCTGCCAAGCGGACCCACGAATTGATCCCGCTCTGTCATCCGCTGCTGCTGTCGCAAATCGAAGTCGAACGTCGTGCCCGATGCCGCGCTGCCCGGTATTGTCGTGACGGCGCGCGTGAAAGTCGCAGGCCAAACCGGCGTCGAAATGGAGGCGCTCACCGCGGTTTCGGTTGCCTGTCTGACCGTCTATGACATGGTCAAAGCGGTCGAACGCGGCATGCGCATCGATGGCATCCGGCTCATCGAGAAGCGCGGTGGCCGCTCCGGTCACTATCGCGCCGATCGCTGATAAGGCTGTTACGGGAGTGATGTCGTGGCGTTGATTTCGGTCGCCGAGGCGCTGCAACAGGTGCTCGCGCACGCAAGCCCGCTGGAAGTCGACGAGGTTCCGCTGACCGAGGCCGATGGCGCCGTGCTGGCCTACGACCTCAAGGCGCTGCGCACCCAGCCGCCGGCGGACGTTCTCGGCGATGGACGGCTATGCGGTGCGCGCGGCGGACGTGGCCAAGGCGCCGGTGCGCTTGAAGGTCATCGGCGAGGTCGCGGCCGGCCGGCCATTCGCCGCCTCGGTCGGGCCCGGACAAGCGGCGCGCATTTTCACCGGCGGCTTTGTGCCGGACGGCGCCGACACCGTGGTGATCCAGGAAGTGACGACGCGCGACGGCGACAATGTCGAGGTGCAGAAACCGGCGGCCAAGGGCCGCAACGTCCGCCCGAAGGGCCTCGATTTTCGCGAAGGCGAGAAGCTGTTCGTCAAAGGTCATCGCCTCACCGCGCGCGATCTCGCGCTCGCTGCCGGCATGAATCACCCGCTGGTGCCGGTCTATCGGCGGCCGCGCATCGCCATGTTCGGGACCGGCGACGAACTGGTGCCGCCGGGACGGGAGCCCGAGCCCGGGCAAATCGTCTATTCGAACGGCTTTTCGCTCGCCGCACTGGCGCGCGAAGAAGGCGCCGAAGTGACCGATCTCGGCGTCGTCCATGACACGCTGCAGGCCACCATCACCGCCATTGGCGACGCCCGCGATATTCCAGCGGACATTCTGGTGACCACCGGCGGCGCTTCGGTCGGCGAATACGATCTGGTGCGCCAAGCGTTCGCCAAAGAAGGCATGGATCTCTCGTTCTGGAAAGTCGCGATGCGGCCCGGCCGGCCGCTGATGCACGGGCGCCTCGGCTCGATGCACGTGCTCGGCCTGCCCGGCAATCCGGTGTCGTCCTATGTCTGCGCCTTTCTGTTCCTTATTCCGCTGATCAGGCGCATGAGCGGACGCAGCGATCTGATAGTGCCGACCGAATCGGCGGTGCTTGGCATCGAGCTGCCTGAAAACGACGAACGGGCCGATTACCTGCGCGCCACGCTCAAAGCCGGTTCCGACGGCCTCATCGCCACGCCCTTCCCGGTGCAGGACAGTTCCATGATGGCGCCGCTGGCGAAGGCCAATTGTCTCGTCATCCGAGAGCCTTACGCGCCGGCGGCGAAAGCCGGCGGCCGCTGCACGATCGTTAAATTCGAGCGTTAAGCGGCCGTTGGTGCGGACCCGCGTTTTCTTCACTTCAAATTAAATGGTTGCGGAACACATATGGAACGGATAGTGTCCGTTCATGATTTGTTTCGACCGCAGGCGCCCGCGAATGGGAATTTGCCGGCAAAAGGGGAAGCGCCGATGCTCACGCGCAAGCAAGCCGAACTCTTGCGGTTTATCCATGAGCGCCTCAAGGAAGCGGGCGTTCCTCCGTCCTTCGATGAGATGAAGGATGCGCTCGACCTGCGCTCCAAGTCGGGCATCCATCGGCTCATTACCGCGCTCGAGGAGCGCGGTTTCATCCGGCGGCTGCCCAACCGGGCGCGCGCCATCGAGGTGATCAAGCTGCCGGAATCGATCGCCCACGGCATGGCCGCGGGCCGCAGCCGCGGCTTCACCCCGAGCGTGATCGAAGGCAATCTCGGCCGCGTTCGGGCGGCTTCCGAGGACGAAGGCGGCCGCCCGGTCGCCGTGCCGGTGATGGGCCGCATCGCCGCCGGCACGCCGATCGAAGCGATCCAAACCCGCAGCCACACCATCAACATGCCGCCCGATCTTCTCACCACGGGCGAGCATTTCGCGCTCGAAGTGCGCGGCGACTCCATGATCGAGGCCGGCATTCTCGACGGCGATATGGCGCTCCTCAAACGCACCGACGCCGCCGATACCGGCGATATCGTCGTGGCGTTGATCGACGATGAGGAGGCGACGCTCAAACGCTTCCGCCGCCGCGGCGCCTCGATCGCGCTGGAGCCTGCCAACACCGCCTATGAGGTGCGCATTCTGCCGCCCAATCGCGTGCGCATTCAGGGCAAGCTCGTCGGCTTGTTCCGAAGGTACTAACGGGCCTTCTTTTTCGATTTGTTCTGATTGAGATCGACAGCGGCGCGAACGAGCGCCTTTAGCGCCTTCTCGTTGATCTTGTCGCCCTCGCGGATGTCGATGGCGCGCCTGACGTTGCCTTCGAGGCTGGAATTGAACAGGCCTAACGGGTCAGCCAATGCAGCGCCCTTGGCGAAGGTCAGCTTGACGAAAGCCTTGTAGGTCTCGCCGGTGCAGATGATGCCGTCGCGCTCCCACACCGGAACCCCGCGCCACTTCCACTCCTCGACCACGTCGGGGCAGGCCTCCTTGATGAGATTTCGAACGCGGGCGAGCGTCTCGCCCCGCCAATCGTTGAGCTCCTTAATTTGCGCATCGATCAGCCGTGAGGGAGAGGTGCCCTCTTTTGCTTTCGTCGCCGCGCTCTTGCTCTTCTTCATGGTTGGTGTCGCTTTCTTCACGGGTGTTGCTGTTCGCCCTTCGCAATGACCGAATGTGCCGGCACATTAATGCATCCGCGCCAGGACTTGGGAAAGCACTACTGATCCGCTTCGATGTCGTCTTGCTGCGGCGTTGCATCGCGAGGCGCCGCGCGATTGGCCGCACCAGCCGAGCTTGAACCGGTGGCGTCGATCGAGATCGCCGGCGATCGCGGCCAGGCCGGCGCCCACGGCCGGTCGAAATTTTTCGGCCGCGCGGAATCGACGGCAAAGCCCGTCGCGGTGCGGCGCAGCGCCAGTGCGCCGCGGTCGTACCAGATATGGCGGCCGATCACCTGCGCGGCACAGCCGGGCGGCGGATCGTCGTGCACCGCGAAAATGAGCGTGGCGCGCCGGCAATCGTCCTCGAACGCATCGGGCTCGAGCGCATAGGCGACGACGGCGCCGTCGGCGAGCCTGCCGATGCAGCCGGAAGCGTCGCAAGCAATCCCCTGCCCCAGGCCGCGGTCGTGCACGTCGCGGCCGTCGGCGTCAGCGGCCAGCCATTCCCGGATGGCAAACGTGTCGCCGCCGGCGTGATGGAAGGCGAGCCGTCCGTCAGCGCCGCGCACGGCAAAGGAGCGTCCCTCGGCATCGATCAGCACGTCCGGCGCCGCGCTACGCGTGATCCAGATCACGGCGACAAGCACGAACAGCGCGCCGCTAAAGCGTAGCGGCGTCTTCAGCAGGCCCATGACCAAAAGCCCCGCCGTGGCAAAGAGAAGCGGGCCGGTGCCGAACAGGTCGATGCGGCCCCAAGCGCCCGGCAGGCTCGCCACCCAGAGCGCGACCGCGTCCATCCATTCGATGCCGTAGCCCATTTGCCGCCAGCATTCGGCGTCGAAGCCGAACGGCATGGCGACGACGCCGAGGATTCCCATCGGCATCACCCAGGCCGACACGACCGGCATGGCGAGGAGGTTCGCCAGCACGCCATAGGGCGCCAGCCGATGAAAGTGATAGGACGCATAAGGCGTCGTCGCCAAACTTGCGAGCAGCGAAGCGAGCGTCAGCCCGACGATCTCGTTGACGCCCCACAGCGCGGCGCGGGCGCCGAGCGAGCTGTCGACCCCGGCGCGCAATTTCACCGCCCCGCGCTCGTAGCCGGCGATCAAAGCCAGCGTCGCCGCAAACGACATCTGGAAACTCGGATGTACGACCGCTTCGGGCGCGAAGAATAGGACGATCAGTGCAGCGATCGTGACCGTGCGCATGGTCAAGGTCGGCCGGTCGACGAGCACGCCGAGGAGTACGACGCCGATCATGATGAAGGACCGCTGGGTCGCGACCTGGTTGCCGGACAAAACGAGATAGAACGCGGTGACGAGAAGCGCTGCGAAGGCGGCCCATTTCTTGATCGGCATGCGGTCGGCAAGCCCGGGAATCAGCGCCAGTCCGGCGCGGAAAATGAAGAAGATCACGCCGGCGACGACCGCCATGTGATAGCCGGAGATCGACAATACGTGGCCGATTCCGGACACGAACATGGCGTCGTAGAGATGCTGATCGATGGCGTCGCGCCGGCCGTTGATCAGCATCGCGGCGATCGAACCAGGGTCGCCCGGCAGCACGGCGCGGATGCGCGCGTCGATCGCATCGCGCAAGTCCTGGACGAAAGCGTCGGCGCGCGCCAACGGGCCTTGCGGCGCCGGCGGTGTCACGATCTTGACGGCGCCGCGCACGAAGCCCGAGGCGCCGATGCCCTGGAAAAACAGATCACGGGCGAAATCGTAAGAGCCGGGCTCGAGCGGTTGCAGCGGCGGATCAAGGAGCGCCTTGACCTCGACGAAGGCGCCGGCCGGCGGCGCCATGCCGCGTTTCACCGAGAGCCGCACCCGTTGCGGCTTGAGATCCATGCGGCCGCCTTCGATGCGGTCGACACGCAGCACGAAGCGGTCGGTGTGCTGGCTCTCCTCGCGCAGTTCGACAAAGCCTGAAATGGTCACGCCCGAAGTCGAAAAACGCAACACCGGGTGATCGATGAGCGCGGTCTTCAGCGTCGCCATGGCAAAGCCTATGGCCATGCCAAAGACGCCGAGCGCCACGACGAAAGCTGCTGTTTGCCGGCGCAGCAGCACGGCAAAGGTGAAACAGACGATGGCGAGACCGCTTGCCGCCCAGGTCGACGGTTCACGCTCCGCCGTGAAATAGACAACGATGCCGGCGCCGTAAGCGACTGCGAACCATGGCAGCAGCCGTCCGGCGCCAATTTCCTGCGCCGCCCATTCGCGGATCTGCGCAGGGACGGCGAAGTCGAAGCCGCCTTGCCGGCCGCCCGCTGCCGCGCGTGCGCCGCCGACCGGCCAGGTGGTGGCGCCGGATCGCGCGCGGCTTTCCATTTTGTCGTCGTTCGCCACTGCGCGCCCCCTGCGCGCCAATTCCCGCCCTTCTCTCCCCCGCATGCGAGGGGATTAGGGAGGAGGCATGCTACCGGGGCGTGTAAGCCATGGCGAGGGAGGGGCGCTGGCTTTTCCCCTTGTCAGTTGCTGGACCCCACCCTGACCCTCCCCCTTTTAGGGGGAGGAGATCAAAGTGTTATTCTCTTCCTCCCCCTGAAAGGGGGAGGAATAAGGTGGGGGGCGGCGTAGCGTTATGAGGAAGCTGTCAGAGGCTATCCCCCTGCTGACACCTTGGCCCAAGTATCGCGCAAGCCGACGGTGCGATTGAAAACCAGCCGCGCCGGCGTCGAATCCGGATCGGGGCAGAAATAGCCCAGCCGCTCGAACTGCACGGCAGACTGGGAATTCGTTCCGGCGAGTGCCGGTTCGACGCGCGCATCGGCGAGAACTTCGCGCGAGGTCGGATTGAGCTGCGACTCGAAATAGGTCGAATCCGGATCGGGCCGCGTGAACAGCGGATTATAGAGCCGCACCTCGGCGGCGATGCTGTCTTGCGCCGACACCCAATGCATCGTTGCCTTGACCTTGCGGCCGTCGGGCGCATTGCCGCCCCTGGTGGCGGGATCGTAGCTGCAGTGCAACTCGACCACCTCGCCGACGGCGTTTTTCACAACTTCGCGGCAGGTGATGAAATAGGCGTAGCGCAGGCGCACCTCCGTGCCGGGCGATAGCCGGAAGAATTTCTTCGGCGGATTTTCCATAAAATCGTCGCGCTCGATGAAAATCTCGCGGCCGAATTTCAGCCGCCGCGTGCCAAGCGCCGGATTTTCCGGATGGTTGACGGCCTCGACCTCTTCGCTTTTGCCCTCGGGATAGTTCTCGATCACGACTTTGAGCGGACGCAAAACCGCCATCCGCCGCGCCGCGGTCTTGTTGAGATGCTCGCGAATGGAAAATTCCAGCATCGCGACATCGACCACGCTGTTGGCCTTGGCGACTCCGATGCGCTTGACGAAATCGCGGATCGCCTCGGGCGGCACGCCGCGCCGCCGCAAGCCGGCAAGCGTCGGCATACGCGGATCGTCCCAGCCGGCGACAAAGCCGCCGCGCACGAGCTCGGTGAGCACGCGCTTCGACAGCACGGTGTAGGTCAGATTGAGCCTGGCGAATTCGTACTGGTGCGGATGCGAGGGCACCGGCAGGTTTTGCAGGAACCACTCGTAGAGCGGCCGGTGATCTTCGAATTCGAGCGTGCAGATGGAATGCGTGATGCCCTCGATCGCGTCCGACTGCCCGTGGGCGAAATCGTAGCTCGGATAGATGCACCACGCGGTGCCGGTGCGCGGATGCACCGCATGCAGGATGCGATAAAGCACCGGGTCGCGCAGATTGATGTTGCCGGACGCCATGTCGATCTTGGCGCGCAGGACACGCGCGCCGTTCGGAAACTCGCCCGCTCGCATGCGGCGGAGCAGATCGAGGTTCTCGTCGACGGAGCGATCGCGGAACGGGCTATTGTTGCCCGGCTCGGTCAGCGTGCCGCGGCTGGCGCGCATCTCGTCCTGGGTCTGATCGTCGACATAGGCCTTGCCGGCGCGGATCAGCAATTCCGCCCATTCGTAAAGCCGCTCGAAATAATCGGACGCGTGATAAAGGTTGTTGCCCCAGTCGAAACCGAGCCAGCGCACGTCGGTCTCGATGGCGTCGATATATTCCTGATCTTCCTTGGTCGGATTGGTGTCGTCGTAGCGCAGGTTGCAGTGGCCGCCGAATTCCTCGGCGATGCCGAAATTAAGGCAGATCGACTTGGCGTGGCCGATATGAAGGTAGCCGTTCGGCTCCGGCGGAAAGCGCGTGACGATACTTTTGTGCCGGCCGGAAGCGAGATCGGCGCGCACGATGTCACGGATGAAATCCTGGCCCGCTTCGCGTAGCGGTGCTTCGGCAATCGACATTAATGTTTCCCTTTGGCGGCGTGCCGCTTAGCCCGCCGCGCGTGCGATTCTAAGGCATAGGTCGTGACAGCCCCCCGATTGGACAAGTTGGCCCTTGGGGTCAAGCCCGCCGTTGGCGTCTTCGGGCACGGCGGAACAATTCGCGATCACGCCAATTCGTCCTACAGACGAGGAATGATTTGGCCGAACGGCGACCCGCCGCAGGCCTATAGGCTGGAAAATGGAGCGGTTTATCGCGCCGCCCAAAAGGTTGCATTCCGGGCGGCCAAGGATTTGAAGCTGGCGGTCTAGTCGCGGCCGTGTGCGTCAGATCAACTATCGAGGAAGCTTCTGAGGACCTTTGATCGGCTCGGGTGTTTCAGTTTCCTCAGTGCTTTGGCTTCGATCTGCCTGATGCGCTCGCGGGTCACTGAAAACTGTTGGCCGACTTCCTCCAGCGTGTGGTCGCTGTTCATGCCGAGGCCAAAGCGCATGCGCACGATGCGCTCCTCGCGCGCCGTCAGCGAAGCCAGTACGCGGGTTGTGGTCTCGCGCAGATTCGATTGGATCATGGCGTCGATCGGCAGGATCGCGTTCTTGTCCTCGATTAAGTCGCCGAGGTTGGACTCACCCTCCTCGCCGATCGGAGTTTCGAGCGAGAGCGGTTCCTTGGCGATCTTCAAGGTCTTGCGCACCCTTTCGAGCGGCATACCGAGTTTTTCCGCTAATTCCTCCGGGGTCGGCTCGCGGCCCAGCTCGGTGAGCATTCGCCGGCTCGTCCGAACGATCTTGCCGATGCTGTCCATCATGTGCACGGGGACGCGGATGGTGCGCGACTGGTCGGCGAGCGAGCGGCTGACTGCCTGCCGAATCCACCAAGTGGCGTAAGTTGCGAACTTGTAGCCGCGCCGGTACTCGAACTTGTCGACTGCTTTCATCAGGCCGATGTTGCCCTCCTGGATCAGGTCGAGGAACTGGAGGCCGCGGTTGACGTATTTCTTGGCGATCGAGATGACGAGGCGAAGGTTTGCTTCCACCATCTCCTTCTTGGCCTGAAGCGCCTCGCGCTCGCCCTTCTGAACCATGTGCACGATCCTGCGGAACTCGCCGATCTCGAGCCCAGTCTCGGTCGCCAGCATATGGATCTGTGTGCGCAGCTCCTTGATGCGGTCCTTGTCGCGGGCGACGAAGTTCTTCCAGCCGTTGCCGGTGCGCTTCGACACGCGGTTGAGCCACAGCGGGTCGAGCTCGGAGCCTAAATAGTTCTCAAGGAAATCCTCACGCGAAACGCCGTGGCTCTCAGCGAGCCGCATTAGCTGGCCCTGGTAGCCGACGAGGCGCTTGTTAATTTCATGGAGCTGTTCAACCAGCGCATCGATGCGCGTCCGGTTCAGCCGAAGTGATTTCACCTCGCCGGTGATCTCGTTCTTCAGATTCTTATATTTGCGCTCCTGCGCCGGCGAGATCGACAGCCTTTTGAGCTGAAACTGGATGTCCTGGTCCTGCAAGCGGCGTAGCCGCTTGTAGGCGCCGGCGATCCTGTCGAAGGTCTCGATCACCTTGGGCTTGAGCTCCGCCTCGATTGCGGCCATCGAGAGCCAATTCTCCATATCGTCGTCGTCGTCCAGGTTGCCTTCTGGGATCGTCCCGTCGGCTGCCGCCGGCTCGCCAGCGGCGTGTTGGCCGCTTGGTCGGAATGGAATAGCGCTCGCGGGCGCAGTGGCCGGCGCATAGATCTGCGGCCGCTGCCCGGATTGGCCAGCGACTGCGATGCCCACGATCGGCTGACCGTCGGGACCAATCGCCGGCGCCGGCATGGCCTTGGCGTCCGGCCCGGCATAGGTTGCGTCGAGGTCGATGATGTCGCGCAGGAGGACCTTGCCCTCGTTCAACTCGTCCCGCCAGATGATGATTGCCTGAAAGGTAAGCGGGCTCTCGCAGAGTCCGGCGATCATGGCCTCGCGGCTGGCCTCGATGCGCTTGGCAATGGCGATTTCGCCCTCGCGCGAAAGGAGTTCCACCGAACCCATTTCGCGCAGATACATGCGCACGGGGTCGTCGGTGCGCCCGATGGGCTCTTTGGCCTCCGACTTGGCTGGAGCTGGCCGCTGCTGGACTTCGACGAGCCCGCCCTCGCTCTCGGCTCGTTCGTCAGGCTCCTCGGAGGTCGCTACCTCTTCCTCGGCCCCGTTGGTCTCGGCCACGTTGATGCCCATCTCGCTCAACTTAGCGAGGATGTCCTCGATTTGCTCGGACTTGACATCCTCCGAGGATAGCAGCGCGTTGATCTGGTCGTGGGTGACATAGCCGCGCTTCTCAGCGTTGCCGATAAATACCTTGACGGCCGAGTCAGAAAGATCGAGCAGCGCCGTCTCAGGACTGTCCCGCTCCAGCGTCTTTTCCTTCTGCGGCGTGACCATGATCTTGCTTGCCATGAATCTCCAATCGAAGCTGAGCCAACGTCTTCACGCACGCGCGTGACCCCAAGGCAAACTATTGCTCTAAGCGAAAACGCTTTTCGAAAGCGTGAGTTCGCTTTCAGGTGCGACTCGTTCGTGCTTTTCGGCGATACTCTTGATACGGTAGCACGGATCGTCGGGGTCCCGGTCCGAGGCAGGAACGAGATGGCGAATTTCGTAGGGACCAAGGGCTGCCAATCGAAGCACTCCCGGCTCTAGCTCGACAATCTGACCGACATTAAACTTATGCGCCATCAGGCTTTCCTTTCGTCATATTAGGTTTAGAAATACAATCTGCGGGTTTCGCTTCGTCCTTATGGCTATGCAAGAAGCGCGCAATCTGGCCTCTTAGCGTGACCGTCCGTAGGACGTCCCCCAGCGAGCCTGCGGTATCAAAAAGTTCGCGTTGCAGCTTCGTCGGGATCGTATTCCACTGCAAGATAACGGCCGCCCCGAGGCACCGCAGAATACGCTCCTCGATTTCAGCGACAGCCTTGCTGTCGAGCGGCTTTCCAGCGACCTCATCCTGGGACAGTACGTCGCGCGAACGGATCATTTTGTCGAAATTGTCCGCCAGCCAGTCTTCGTTTTGGGCCAACACGCTGAAGCTTTCCATCGATCGCTGTAAGTTGCGGATTTCGCTCGGAACGTCAGTATTTTTCATTGATTTAGCGCTTTCTTTCACTTTCGTGCGAAATTGCTCTGCCGTGAACATGGGACTCCCCCTCCAGGACACAGGCCGAACGTAATCCCGCTCAACGGTGCCGTAATGTCTGGTTATTGGATGTTGCCATCGTACATGGGGACGATCACGTCGAATTGCGACGCCTATCCACAGAAGCAACCTCAATAGTTGCCGAACAGAGCGGCAATCTTGTTCTAATTAAGAACTCGACCTTCATCGGCACCTGCACCGCAAATTAAGTTCTCTGCGCGTCCTTGCACTTTGATCTCGTTGCCCACAGCTACCGAAGTACTGGCAGGCAGCGGCTTGCCCGAGAGTTGCCCACGAAACGGCGACACGCCGAAATCACCGTTCACCCACCGGCAGCACTGATGCCATCGGCCGGCACAATACTAATCTAAAAATCGATCTTGGCTTGCGGATGCCGCCGGCACCCGCAGATCGGCCACGCCCGCAGCCTTCCCCGCGTGCGTATCAAAGACATTTTCACACAGGAGAGCATCGATGAATAACGAAAACCTGACCGTCCATATCAAGGTCAAGGACTTCAACGCATGGCGCACGAGTTACAACGGACATGAGAAGGATCGCGCGTCTGCCGGCATCACCAACAGCAGAGTGTTCCGCAGCGCCGACGACGCTAACAACGTCGTGATCCTTGCGGACGTCACCGACGTATCAAAAGCCCGTACTTGGTTGGGCTCAAATGAAATGAAGTCGGTGATGGAGAAAAGCGGCGTAGTCGGCTCGCCCAGCGTCCGCTTCGCGGCGTAAGTCCTCGCCAAATGGGTAGTAGAACGCCTCGTGCGGCACGACCGGGCGAGGCGTTTTACAGCGGGCTGAGTATCACACCGAGGCCAGGGGACATGCTGCCGATCGTGAACCCGGTTCCAGTGCCACCTGCAGAGCAAATCATAGGGCAAATCATTTTCGCAACGTGGGAGTTTGCAGCGTGAATACTATCTTCTTAGAGCCAGATGGCCGTGGCTCGTTCACATTCACATTTTCCTCGGCGCGCGGAGAGATGTCTGGTCGCGTCGACGTAGGAACCGAAGGTCCTCCGGACAGGCGGTCGACCGTAGACAAAGAGCAAGCGGCCAAAAATCAAATTCTTGCTCTGGCACGAGAACTCGCCCAGATCTGCGAATAGCGATCGTCTCTGCGAATAGCGATCGTCTCGGCGAATAGCGATCAGCGCCAAAACCAGGAAAAACCAATCGTGACGCCGGGCCCGGCACCGCGGGCTTCGCAATCAAAGTCGGCTACGTTGTCGCAGCCGCAGGTGTGCTATGCTGGTCCTGACGGTTCTCCATCCTTAGGCGGGCTCCTGCCATGACAACGCGAACGAGCAGCAAAACTGTGACCTTTGCGCATCCGTTCCTGTTGAAAGGGGTTGATCGAATGCTGGCGGCCGGGGAATACCGGGTGGTGACGGACGAAGAACGCATTGAAGAATTATCTTTTCCGGCTTATCGCCGTGTGGCCACCATGATCCTCGTGCCAGCGGCATCGCATGCGTCCGCAGTCGAGATGGTGGCTATCGATCCGCATGACCTTGAGAAAGCGCAACACCGTGACGCGGAATTGCGGCAGACATCGTCGGCTGACGCACATTCCAAGCTGGAAATGAGCCGCGAGAAACACTGACCCGATGCCGCTCGACAACTCGCGTTGCGATTTGCGGCGGTCGAGAGCGCGCCGATGACCGTTCTTAACGTGCGGCACACCACCATTTACCGTTACAGCCGCCCGGTTGCGCTGGGCGATCACCGATTGATGCTGCGGCCGCGCGACAGCCACGATCTTCGCCTGATTAAGACCAATCTGACTTTCTCGCCGCCGGCATCGGTGCGCTGGATGCATGATGTGTTTGGCAACTCGGTCGCCGTCGCGTCGTTCTCGGATGCGGCGGCCGAATTGCGCATCGAGAGCAACCTCAAGCTCGAGACCTATTCCGCCGAGCGGCCGCCGTTCTCGATCACGCCGGACGCGTCGCGTTATCCATTCATCTATTCCGCGGACGATCGCATCGACCTCGGCCGCATGCTGGAACGTCAGTATCTCGATCCTAACAATCGGCTCGGTGCGTGGGCGCGCGGCTTCGTGCGCAGTAATCCGACCGACACGTCGGCGCTATTGGCCGACTTAAATAACGGCGTGAAGGCCCAGATTTTTTACCAAAGCCGCGAGACCGAGGGCACGCAAACTCCCACCGAGACGCTCATCCGCGGCTGGGGTTCCTGCCGCGATCTCGCTGTCCTCTTCATCGAAGCGGCCCGCAGTCTCGGCTTCGGCGCACGTGTGGTGACGGGCTATCTTTATCGGGCTTCCGCCGATGCCGGTTCGTCAGCCGCAATCGGCGCCGGCACGACACACGCTTGGGCAGACATCTACATTCCCGGCTCCGGCTGGATCGCCTACGATCCGACCAACGGCACGATTGGCGGCAAGGATTTGATCCGGGTTGCCGTCACGCGCGACATCAGCCAGGCCGTGCCCATTAGCGGTAGCTTTGTCGGCGCCCCAGGCACTTATCTCGGCATGACAGTGGATGTTACCGTCGAGTCGGAATTCGCAGGTCCGAGACACCGGCGCATCGCCTGATCGGTTCAGCATGACGGCTGCGGATCAGGCATGCTATGGCCGTTTTGATCGTTATGAAGTCTCTTTCGCGGCCCGGAGCATAGTTGCAGCATGGCACAAAAGCACTCAGCGCCTCAGTTGACCCCACGCGAGTACAAGGACGGTCGCGGTTGGTATGTCGAAGCGACTAGCGATGGCGGCGTTACTGAAAATGTCGGCGATTTTGGCTCAGATTCCGAAGCCAAGGATTGGATTGTTCAAAAATCGACAGCCTATTTCAAAGCACGCCAGAAATAATGCTCAGACCGCCAGGCAAATTGGTCGGCAATTTCACCTGTATCGACTGGTGACTTCGTCGGCCCAGGCCGCCATCGATGCGTCGCGCGCTTCCACCCACTTGGCGAAAGCTTCGCGCCAATTGTCGCCTTTTGCCTCGGCGTAACGTTGCCATGCTTCTTTTTCGGACAGTTTGGCCCTAGCAAGCTTTGACGGAATCACATCGGCCATTGCGTAATCTCCCATGTTGTGAATTGACACCTTACACGAAACACTCGTGGTGTTTGGCGTTCAATACTTCAAGCCGCATCGGCAGACGGCAATGACCGAGGGTGCCCAACCGTGCTGCTTGTTGCAACGATGAGTGTCTTGCTGGCCCTTACTCCACGCTTTGGCGGCGCATCATTTCGGCAGTCATGAGTGGAATAACGGACATGCCTCGCACTTCGCTAATCCGTCGAGGATGTCGAGTCGCGCGGTGGAATTTCACCTCCGCGCGCTCCCAGAACCGTGCATGAACCTCTCGATTCACACGGCTCCCGATGTTCGGCCGTTGCCATAACATAGCTGCCAATGAACGAAGAGCGTTGGTGTTGCGCGGCGGAGCCGAGCGAACCAATCCCACACGCCCGTAGTCCGATGACGAAGCCGCTTGAACTTGCGGCGTGCCCAGCGGACCAGAAAGGCATCGATCCTCGTCAGGGTGGGACGCAACTGCGTGTGATAGAAGCGACCGTAATAGTTGATCCAGCCGCGGATGCACGGATTGTACATCGCTGCCAGATCTTGCAGGGATTTGTCGCTGCGGTGATGAAGTGCCCAGCGCCGAACTGTCCGGCCTATGGCCTTCAGCGCCGCCGGACTTGCCGCGGGCATGAAGCCGTGCGCAGGGATATGCCCTTGCCAGATCGTTTTCCTTGCTCGGAATGTGAAGCCGAGGAAGTCAAACGATTGGTTCGGGAACTCGCCGCGCCGATTTGCATCTTTACAGTAGACGATCTTCGTCTTCTCGGGATGCAAGATCAGCTTGCAGGCCGCAAGGCGATCTGCAAGTGCGCTCCGTAGTGCCCGCGCCTCGTCGGCGCTTTTGCAGTGACAGATGATATCGTCCGCATACCGCTCGAACTTGATGTGCGCAAACGTCCGCGCCATCCACACGTCGAACGCGTAATGCAGGAATAGATTTGCCAGCAGAGGCGAGATCACCCCGCCCTGTGGCGTCCCTGCCGTGCGCGGCACGATGCTGCCATCCTCCATTTGCACCGGCGCCTTCAACCAGCGTTCGATATAGAGCAGCACCCAAGAGCAATCCGTATGATGGCGGACAGCCTTGAGCAACAACTCCCAATCAATGCTGTCGAAGAAGCTTTTGATGTCCAGATCGAGCACCCAGTCGTAACGCCAGCACCGCTGACGCGCCGTGTGCACGGCGTCGAGTGCCGATCGGCCGGGCCTGTAGCCATAGGAATCGGCGTGGAATACCGACTCCAGATGTGGCTGCAGGAAACGACGGGCGACTTCCTGGGCGACGCGATCCGCTACCGTCGGGATGCCCAACGGTCGCGTGCCGCCCTTCGCTTTCGGTATTTCCACTCGCCGCACCGGCAGAGGAAAGTAGCTCCCTGAGGACAGGCGATTCCAAAGCTTGTAGAGGTTGTTCGAAAGATCAGCCTCGAACTCCGTAACCGATTGCCCATCTATTCCGGCCGCTCCCTGGTTGGCCTTCACATGCTTGAAGGCTTCCCACACTTCCCGTTTGGGGATGTCGAACGGCTTTGCCTCGTTCGTGGGCTCCTCCCGTTGCCGGTTGGCCCATGAACTTGGCTGAACAACGCAGCTCCTTTGGTCCGACTCCATTACAGAGCCCTCATCCCTACTACGAGCTGCTCCGTCCCTGTGCTCCGCATCGGTACTCTGATCCTTGTGGTGTGCACCACTTGGATGTCTCCCTTGGCATCGGAGCGACAGGTTCTCACGTTCCGTACAAGAGCCTGGTTGAGCTTCGTGCCGCCTACATGCCGGATGGCGCTCGGGCAGTATCAGGACGTCCCCCAAGCTGATCCCGGTGGAAGGGTCACCTCCGGTTTTGCCATCGCCTAATCTCTTTTCGACACTTCATCAGCGGTTCGCTTGCGCTCGCCTCTCTCAACCGTGCCTGCCGGAATCATCGTCCCGGCGCTTCCGCAACGCTCACCACCATCGCTTTTGACAACGGCAGCTTGCGGTGGCTTGAAATCGGCACCTGATTGCCGATCCCGGAGGGCCCTCCTCCATCTCTCGTACAGTTACGCACCGTCGTACTCAGACGGCACTCGTGACACACGACCCACCGGCGACATTGGCTGCGCATTGCGGCGGGTTTTTCTGGCTACCACCGACAGGAATGAAGCAATAACGACACTCATTTGAGTGCTGTTTTCTTGATCCCGCAGGGGCAAAGCTTGCGGCGCGGCCACGACGCCTTGAATGTGAGGTTTTTCGATTTCTACTTGCCTTTGAGCCCATCGCGAAAGGCAATCGCTTCAAGCTCCACCCGGACGGCGTCCATGACCGGAACCACCGGGCGCGCCTGGAATTTGAAAGCAGGTAACATCGAGCAGAATTTGTGAACCGCCAGCGGATCGTCGCAGTCCAGCAGCATATACCCGCCCCAGTCGCCCACGCGGATGACGAACATTTCGATCTTGAAATTATCAGGCGCCTTCCATTGCGTGAAAACCTCCAGAATACGCTTTTGGGCGTTCTCGTACTCCGCCGGCGATCCTTGCGAACGTTCGTTCCAGGTAATCATGTACTTCACGGACGATCCTCCAAGTTCGAGCTGAAATGCTCAAAACAAAGTGTTCTTCAGCCTCGCGCGATTTAGTTTTGCTGACAAGCATAACCTGAACATCGCAGAAGTGAAGCGTTTGACCCTTAACGGAAGTCGCACTTCCCGCCAAGGCGGTGATCAGGATTTCAATTCGACGGTCGTAGGAAAGCTTTTCTAAAGCGTCGGTTCCACTAACCGCAAATTCGAATTGAATGTGGTCAATTTTGAACAGACTCGCCTCGGCTGAGGTGGCAGCCTTCAAGGCGATGGTGGATTATGACCTCAATAATTCCATTCATAAGCAACACGGTGTTCGAGCCAGCAGACATTGAATTGATGTCCGAGGCTTACAGTGGGGCGATCGAAGACATCCGCGACTTCGGGCACCCCAATAAGTTCGTTGGAAAGATCATGGCCACTCGAATTATAGCGCTTACACACGGCGGTGAGCGCGACCCGACACGATTGCGTGAAAGGGCTCTCGCCGCATGCGGTTTCAAGCGGGTTAAGCACGTGAACGAAGGAACCTAATTCGCCGGTGGTTCGTTGTAGTGACGGTCACGGGATGAGTTTTTTGTTCCCGAGGATCAGAAGCCCCGGCCCCAAGCCCCCCAGCCCCCCTGCTGGGGCTTTTTCTTTAGGGCGTCTCGATTGGCAGATAGTGAGCATACGGCGGTTGATTCCGTGTTGAACGTAGCACCTACCGATCAGGAGACCGATGTCGTGCTGGCGGCAGAAGTGCCGGAGGGCTTGCCTTTGCCCTCGGATCCAAAAGTTATTTTCCTTGGTGGTCTATTCGTTCTTGCGGTACTGGCGGCAGCCTATGTCGCGAGCGACATTGTGTTGCCATTGGTATTTGCGATCGTCCTCAAGCTACTGCTGCAGCCTGCCTTGCGCCTATTAGTGGGCCTGCACGTGCCGCGGACGGCGGCGTCGCTGCTGTTGATCCTTGTGCTTTTCGGAACGATCGTCGGCTTAGGCACGGCCATTTCCGGTCCTGCTCGCACTTGGGCCGCCAAGCTTCCGGAGGGCATCCCCCGGCTTGAGGAGCGGCTGAGTTTCATGCGAGCACCCATCAATACATTGCAGGGGTTCCTGCAGCAGGTGGAGGATTTTGGAGCAACGGCAACATCCCCTAATGCTGCCAGCCCGGCGCTGGGCTCAACGCTTCTGACCAAGCTATTCACCGGGACCCGAAACTTTACCAGCGGCTTTTTCACGACGGTGCTGTTTCTGTTTTTCCTTCTGGTATCCGGCGACATCTTCCTGCACCGCCTTGTCGAGATACTGCCGCGGTTCAGAAGCAAGCGCCAGGTCGTCGAAATCTCACAGCAGATCGAACGTGACATCTCCGCGTATCTGGCCACGATCACGATTATGAACGCGGTAGTAGGTGTCTCTATGGCATTGGCGATGTGGCTCACCGGAGTGGGCGACCCGATCCTCTGGGGGACGGTGGCCTTTCTGCTGAACTATGTGCCCATCCTCGGCACTGCTTTAGGCGTGCTGATCTTTCTTCTCGCCGGTCTGTTGACCCATGACACCCTTTGGCAAGCGCTGCTTCCTGCGGGACTTTATTTTGGTTTTCATTTGATTGAGGGCGAGACCGTAACGCCGATGCTTCTGGCCAGACGGTTCACCCTTAATCCTGTTCTCGTCATCATCTCGCTCGTCTTCTGGTTCTGGATGTGGGGTGTTCCCGGCATGATCCTCTCTATGCCGATGTTGGCGATTACCAAGATCATCTGCGATCGTCTTCAGCCGTTGGCTGCATTCGGCCACTTTCTCGAGGGGTGATCGCCTATCGAAATGAGCAATTTTGACCATACGGCCACTGCCAAGGAGGGCATGTTATAAATGGGATGTCGGGCACAAAAGGGTGCCCATGCCGAAAATAGATCAGTTCCTGCAATACGCAAAACAGGCGCTTGCGGCCCGCTCCGTTAAGTGGCACGCTCGATGTGCGGTACCGTACATAATTGATTCTGATCAATGTGAGTTGGCTGTTTTGGCCGCAAATGTAGTCCTGTCCGATCGTGTCTCCAGGCGACGAAGTCAGGGATACGGGAAAGGACGACGACAATGACCATCGAGTATTCGCCGTCCGGTGCGGGTTCGCCACCGCATGTGATTTTTGAAAGTCAAGAACGCCCTACGCGCGCGAGCTATAAGCGCGAGTTGATAAGACATAGGCGCACGGAAACAGGGCTGCGACAGGCTCTTGCCCTGGAAGAGGCTCTGCTTTTTCAGAAAGACGAACTGATTCAACAGCAGGCTGTCCTGAGCCAGGAGGCCGATCATCGACTGTTGAACGGCCTGCAAATGATCGTAAGCCTGCTTTCCCTGCAAAGTCGGGCATCGACGAATGCCGAGGTGGCTTCGCAATTAGCCGCCGCGGCCGATCGAGTTGCCACGATTGGGCGCATCCACCACCGTCTCCACTCATTTGAGGGCGTGCAAACCTTTGCGCTCAAGCAATACCTTGAGGACCTTTGTGGCGATTTCTCCGTGTTGCTGTCCCCGGAGATGCTGTCCTCGGGGCACCCCAGGCGGATCATCGTGGTCGAGGGGATTGAAATTACGTTGCCAGCCGTCACCGCCGTTCCGCTCGGCTTTATCGCCAACGAACTAATCACGAACGCCGCCAAATACGGCGTAGGCCGGATCACAGTCAGGTTGCAAAGAAATCTTGAAAAAGGCTACGCATTGTCGGTCTCTAACGAAGGCCCCGGTCTGCCGGCGGGATTTGATCCAGCCGACCGCAAAGGACTGGGAATGAGGATTATTCAGTCTCTCGTCAAGCAGATTGGCGGTGAATTGCGGATTGGCCGAGGCGATAGAGACCAGGGCACGCGATTTACTGTGCTGTTCTCCTGTTTCCATAACGAACTGGCGCCGCGTGATGGGAAAAGCAATTGTAGACCATCCTGGCTTCGTGTCGGCTTCACCCCGGGTAGCACCGGTGAGTAAGAAAAAGAGAACTATTCTTAGGAAGAGAGGCTCGGCTTCCTTTGAACCAAAAACCTTTCTCGCCAAAGTGGGCGAGGGGAAAACCGTATCGAAATATCCAAAGCATCATATTATTTTTTCACAGGGTGCCGTTTCGGACGCAGTTTTCTACATCCAGAAGGGCAAGATTAAGCTCACCGTCGTTTCTAAGCGCGGCAAGGAGGCCGTGGTCGGCATCCTCGGGCCTAATCACTTTTTTGGTGAGGGATGTCTCAATGGGCATCCGCTGCGCGTCACAACAGCCACAGCTATCGATGAATGCCTCATTACGCGCATCACCAAGGCTGCAATGATTGTTACCATGCATGATGAGCCGAAATTCTCGGAACTGTTTATGGCGGACCTATTGAGCCGAAACAGTCGAATTGAAGAGGACTTGATCGACCAATTGTTCAATTCAAGCGAAAAGCGGCTTGCTCGTATCCTTCTTCTTCTTGCGAATTTCGGCAAGGAAGACGCGCCGGAGCCGATCGTCGGAAACTTTAGCCAGGAAATCCTCGCGGAGATGGTCGGCACGACCAGATCACGCGTGAGCCATTTCATGAACAAATTTCGCAAACTGGGCTACATCAAATACAATGGAAAATTGGAGATCCATAATTCGTTGTTGAACGTCGTCTTGTACGACAAACCTCAGATCGGAACGAAGGACCACGGCGGTTCCAAAGTCGTATGATGTCTGTTCGTGGTCCTTCGCGTCATTTTGCTGCCGCGCAGCAGCAATTCGGTCCCTTCACCCTCCCCCGCAGGGGGAGAGTCGACGCCGAGCGAATGTAAGTGAGCGAAGGCGGCGGGGTGGGGTGATCTGCGTAAGCTAAATATAAATGCGGCCGCGGCGGCCGTTCGCCCTACCCGGCTCGCATTTCGCCGCGCGCCATGCAAGCTTGCTTATTACCCCTGCTTCGCCATGCGCTTGGGCGGCGTGTCGGGTGGCAAGGAGACCCAGGGATGGCGCAACTCCTCCCACACCGCGATGGCCGGAGCGGGGAAAGCCGGGTCGGCAAAGTTGCCGATCGCAACGGCGACATGTCCTGGAAAGCCTTCGCTCTCCCAGTAGACGGTAGAACCGCAGATCGGACAGAAATGAAAGGTCACGGTGTTGCCGCTTTCGGCTGTTCGCGTCCAAACCGCAGCTTGACCGGAGGGCGTGACCTGCTCGTGGCGATAGCGCGCCTGGTTACTGATGACGGCTCCGGTTCGGCGTTGGCACTCAAGGCAGTGGCACATGGAGATGCGCGATGGTTCGCCGTCGGTCGTCAGAGAGAGCTGCCCGCAGCTGCAGGCGGCGCGTCGAATGGTCATGGCACGACTCCGTGGATGGCCCGGACCAATTGTAATGGGCCTGGCAGCAAACCGCCAATTACCGAATTGCAGAAAAATATTCGATAACCTTGTCGGCGGCGAGTGGTTGACGATCGATTTGCTCGTTTCGTGCCACCGACTTCCGTCTATTTGTATAGGCGCCCCTGCGCCGCCCCTTCGTTCAAGAAGTGCCGCCGAGGATCGGAAGTCACGTCCGGATTAAGGCGCAGATAGCGGCCGTCATCGAAATCTCGCGGGAGCCGCGCGCCTTTGATAATCGGCCAGTCGAGCAGATCGAAGTCGAAAAATTTGAGCGGCAGGTAACTCGGCTCAAATCGAAATTTCCACATCACCGGGTTCAAGGAAAGCTGGTCGCGCTTTGAATGGCACAGAATTTGCTCGAACCAGCGTTCCATGATTGGTTGCAAAATGGGATCGTCGTGTCGGCGCAGGATGAACGCGCCTTTGGCCAGCCCGTTATGCGCCGGATATCCGAGCCTGCGATAATGGTCCATTTGCGCCTGCACGCGGGCTGGATCGTCGAACTTCAGCCTGATGACTTCCTCAGCTTCGGCATAGACGCAGTCGCGGGCATGATGGCGAAAGCAAACGTAAGGCGACCTCGCCCCGGCGAGATATTGATCGAATATTTGCCGTGGCGAGGCTTTGAGCCGCACGATATTGTCGATGTAGAGACTCCAGTCATAGTCGGGCAAAAACCGGTGAGGCGAAGTCTTGAAACGCTTGGCTTGACGCGCGGGATCTAATAGACCCGAGGGAACAAACCTCATCTGCCAGAATGAGGAGCTGAGCTGTGCGTCGTCGGTGAAGCAAATGAAATCGATGTCTTCCGCATCCGCATAGGAGAAATCGTTGAAGCGTTCGGAATAGCCGAACAGGCACGTATAGACAACGCGACGCACTCGTCGTCGCAGAACATTTGCTGGTTTGGGTATCGCACCGAAAGGCTGCATTATCATCAGTATCGTTAGGCCGCGTGCATCGGTCAATCCAACGCGAGGGCGCGCGCGGATTTAGGACGCTGTCCGGATGAAACAAAGACGCCCGCCACCGGATGCAGAAATTGTCGGCGCAGAGGTTTCATTCGATGACCTCGTCGGCGCGCGCGAGCACGGCCGGTGGAATGACGAGGTCGATCGCCTTTGCAGTCTTGAGATCGACCACAAGCTCGTATTTGGTCGGCGCCTGCACCGGCAGGTCGGCCGGCTTCTCACCCTTGAGAATACGATCGACGTAGCTGGCCGCGCGACGAAATTGGTCGACGAAATTCGGCCCGTACGAGATCAATCCGCCAGCGGCGACAAATAAGCGTGTGTCGTAGACCGCGGGCAGTTTATACCGGGCGGCCAGCGTGATGATCAGGTCACGATGAACCGCAGACAACGGGCTCGCCGTCAGGATCAGGCCGCCATTGGCGGACTGCGCGAAGGCCGTGACGGCGCGCTCGATCTCGGCCGCGTCGCGCAGGTCAATTGGCGTCACGTCCACGCCAACCGACGGCGCCACAGACTGGATAATTGCGAACTGGCCGATGCCGGCGGCTATGGATGCATCCCGAAGGATCGCCGCGCGCGTCACGCCCGGCGCGATCTCCTTGAGCAGTTCCAGCCATTTCCCGCTCAAACTATATTCGAACATCATAAAGCCGGTGGCGTTGCCGCCGGGCCGCGAGAGACTTTGAACGAAGCCGGCGCCGACCGGATCGGGGACGATCGCAAACACGATCGGCACGGTGCGGGTTGCCTCGAGCAATGGCCCCACAGTCGCACTGCCAGTAGCCAAGATGACGGCGGGCGCAAGTGCGACCAATTCCACCGCATATTTGCGTATGTTGGCGAAATTTCCTGCACCCCAACGGGGGTCAAAGTGGACGTTGCGGTCGGCAGTCCAGCCTAACACTACTTTGGCAGATTTTTAGCTTTGCGGGATTCCCAAATCAATTTTTCTGTAACTCATGGGTGGTCGGCTATTGGAGGGGCCGACCATGGTTGTCGGGACATCGGATTGGCAGGAAGAGCTTGGACGCTTTCTCAGGCCTTTTTTGGCTCGGTTGGGACACAAGGCGCGGCGACGAATGTGTCCGCTCTATGTGTCGGGGCTGATCGGCCCTGGCGATCGCAAGAGCATACAGCCGATGGCGGGGCGGCTTGCGCTTGGTGACTACGATCAATTGCACCACTTCATTGCGGCCGGAGCCTGGGATTCAACGCCTGTGGAAACCGAACTGCTCGTCCAAGCGGACAGGCTCGTCGGCGGCCGCGATGCCGTCTTGGTGGTCGACGACACCGCGATACCCAAGAAGGGCACGCATTCGGTCGGTGTCGCTGCGCAATATGCTTCGGCGCTGGGCAAGACCGCCAATTGCCAGACCCTGGTATCGTTGACGCTGGCGCGCGGCGAAGTGCCAGCCATGCTGGCGCTGCGGCTGTTTCTTCCGAAGAGTTGGACGAGCAAGCGGGCTCGGTTGGAGCGAGCGGGTGTTCCAGCCGAATACCGAACGGCACGGACGAAGCCGGAGATTGCGCTGGCGGAGATCGATCGTGTCATCGCAGCCGGTGTGCGCTTTGGCTGCGTGTTGGCGGATGCCGGTTATGGTTCGAGCGCGCCGTTCCGTCAGGGGCTCACGGCTCGCAAACTTGCTTGGGCAGTCGGTGTTCCGCGGCACCTCAAGGTGTACCCCGCCGATGTGCGGATGATCTGGCCCGTTGCCAAGCGCGGCCGTCCTCGTCGGCGGCACATTCCCGACATTCTCTCGCGACCGGCCGAAAAGATGTTGGCCAACGCCACATGGCGCACCATCAGCTGGCGCACCGGCACGAAAGGCAAGCTCAAGGCTCGTTTTGCTGCTGTCCGCGTCCGGGTCGCTGACGGACCACCGCAGCGGATCAGGGACAAGGGTCAACAACATCTGCCGGGAGACGAGGCTTGGCTCATCGGCGAACACAGGATGTCGGGAGAGAAAAAATACTATCTCGCCAACCTGCCGGCGACGACCGACCTGCGCACCTTGGCGGCCACCATCAAGGCGCGATGGATATGCGAGCAGGCGCACCAGCAGATGAAAGAAGAACTTGGCCTTGATCACTTCGAAGGACGATCCTGGCAAGGTCTTCACCGTCATGCGCTCATGACGATGATCGCCTACGCCTTTCTCCAGCACCGCCGTCTCAAAACAGCGAAGCGGGAAAAAAAGAATCAACGGTCCACCGCCGCATCCGACTTTACCCGCCGTGCGTCACGCCATCCTCGAACTCTTCGTCCGACTACCGCCACAGCGTTGCCCGCATTGTCGAAAATGGATTTGCAACGAGCAGCAGCATGAGTAATTCTGCCAAAGTAGTGCTAATTGCTGCATCCCTTGCAGGAATGCCGCGACCTCAGACTGCCCAGTCGGATCGCCCTCCGCAAAGCCCAACAGTATGCCAATCAGCCGCATCCGGTCGTTCTGCTGCGCCCGCGCGGTGAGCGGCCAAGCGACCGCACCGCTGAGCCCAGCTACAAACTTGCGTCTTTCGACGTTGATCGCCATCGGACCCTCCGTGGGGGTCGCGCGCACCGGATCATCGCAAACATAGCACGCCTCAAAACCGGCGTCTGTGACGTGCTTCACAGTCCGACGCGACGCTAAGGGTCGCTGACGCATTAAGCGTAACCCGGATTGAACAAGTGAAATCCGGCAGCGGCCTCGCGCAACAATCCGCTGCTCTCGTCATCATCCACAAATGCGGATGATCCAGTCATCGCTGATAGCATGGCGCCTACTGCATGGCCCGCCGGAGCCTGCCATCGGGCCGCCGTTGGCGAACCATGACAAGTAGGCAACTCGCGAGCCAAGATGTGAGCGAAGATGCAGGTCATGAGGCGGAAATGATTCATCGCGCCGGCGTATCCTTGCTTCCATTCGCTGCCGGCTGTGCTACACGGCGCGAGACATGAGCGTCGTCACCCGCTTTGCCCCCTCGCCCACCGGTTTCCTCCATATCGGCGGCGCCCGCACCGCATTGTTCAATTGGCTCTACGCCCGCGGGCGCGGCGGAAAAATGCTGTTGCGGATCGAGGACACCGACCGCGAGCGCTCGACGCAGGCCGCCATCGACGCCATTCTCGACGGTCTGACATGGCTCGGGATCGCATGGGACGGCGACGCCATTTATCAATTCGCGCGCCAGGCGCGGCACCGCGAAGTGGCGCAGGCGCTGCTTTCGGCCGGCAGCGCCTATTACTGCTATGCGAGCCCGGAAGAATTGACGCAGATGCGCGAGGCCGCGCGCGCCGAGGGTCGCGCCAAACTCTATGACGGCCGCTGGCGCGACCGCGATCCGGCCGACGCCCCGCCCGGCGTGAAGCCAACGATCCGGCTCAAGGCGCCGCCCGCCGGCGAGACCGTCATTGAGGATCAGGTCCAGGGCCGCGTGGTCTGGCAGAACGAGAACCTCGACGACCTCGTGCTGTTACGCTCCGACGGCACGCCGACCTACATGCTCGCCGTCGTGGTCGACGATCATGACATGGGCGTGACCCATGTCATTCGCGGCGACGATCACCTGACCAATGCGGCACGGCAGAAGCAGATCTACGATGCGCTCGGCTGGCCGGTGCCGGTGATGGCGCATATTCCGCTCATTCATGGGCCGGACGGTTCGAAGCTTTCCAAGCGCCACGGCGCGCTTGGCGTCGATGCCTATCGCGCCATGGGTTATCTGCCGGCGGCGCTGCGCAATTACCTGGTGCGGCTGGGCTGGAGCCATGGCGATCAGGAGATTTTTTCGACCGAGGAAATGATCGCGGCATTCGACCTGCCGCAGATCGGCCGCTCGCCGGCGCGGTTCGATTTCGCCAAGCTCGAAAATCTCGACGGACACTACATCCGCAACAGTGACGTGGCCGACCTCCTCGCCGCGATCGATCGGCTGTTGCCGCATCTTGCCGATGGCGCGGCGCTGGCGGCAAAGCTGACGCCAGCCTTGCGGCAGCAACTTCTGACGGTCATGCCGAGCTTAAAGGAACGCGCCAAGACGCTGCTCGATATTATTGATGGCGCTCATTTTCTCCTCGCCGATCGCCCGATCCCCCTGGACGATAAAGCGGCGGCAATCCTGACCGCCGATGCTCGGCTGCTGTTGGCCGAGATCGCGGCGCAGCTCGCCGCGGTCGAGCCTTGGACGGCGGAGGCGACCGAACGCGCGGTGCGCGGGTTCGCCGAGCAAAAGGGCGTGAAGCTTGGCGCCGTGGCGCAGCCGCTGCGCGCCGCGTTGACCGGCCGCACCACCTCGCCTGGAATTTTCGAGGTGCTCACCGTGCTCGGTAAGGCGGAGAGTTTGGGACGCTTCGCCGACCAGACGAAACACCACCACAGCGTCCAGCCGCAAGTCGGGTGACGCCCTTATGTCGGTTGCACAAAATTTGCCCTGATGCTCCCATCCGCCCAATTCACGGGCTATTATCTTGCAGTGCACACGGCGTTGCGCTACGGCAATGAGCCGGGTCGAACACGCCGCACGCGCCGTATTGGCGAATAGGGTCGCACGCGGCCCCGCCTTTCCGGCTATCACATGAGGATACGATCATGGACGCGAAGACCGGCGCCAACATTAAAACCGGCACGCTGAAGGTCGGCGACAAGAGCTACAATTTTCCCATCTACGACGGCACCCTCGGCCCCGAGGTGATCAACGTCAGCAAGCTCTATTCCGAGACCGGGATGTTCACCTACGATCCCGGCTTCACGTCGACCGGAAGCTGCGAGTCGAAAATCACCTTCATCGACGGCGACGAAGGCGTGCTGCTTTATCGCGGCTATCCGATTGCCGACCTCGCCGAACACGGCGACTTTCTCGAGACCTGCTACCTCCTGCTTTACGGCGAGCTGCCGACCGCCAGCCAAAAGGCGGACTTCGTCGATCGCGTGGTCCATCACACCATGGTCCACGAGCAGATGAGCCGGTTCTTCCAGGGCTTTCGGCGCGACGCCCATCCCATGGCGGTGATGGTCGGTTCGGTCGGCGCGCTGTCGGCGTTCTATCACGACTTCACCGACATCACCGATCCGACCCAGCGCATGATCGCCTCGATCCGCATGATCGCCAAAATGCCGACGCTGGCCGCGATGGCCTACAAATATTCGGTCGGCCAGCCGTTCATGTATCCGGACAACAAGCTCGATTATGCGTCGAACTTTCTGCGGATGTGCTTTGCGGTGCCGTGCGAGGAATACAAGGCTAATCCTGTGCTGGCCCGCGCCATGGACCGGATTTTCACCCTGCACGCCGATCACGAGCAGAACGCTTCGACCTCGACCGTGCGGCTGGCGGGTTCGACCGGCGCCAATCCCTTCGCCTGCATCGCCGCCGGCATCGCCTGTCTCTGGGGTCCCGCGCATGGCGGCGCCAACGAGGCGGCGCTGAAGATGCTGGGTGAGATCGGCAGCGTCGATCGCATCCCGGAATACATCAAGCGCTCGAAGGACCCGAAGGATTCGTTCCGCCTGATGGGCTTCGGCCACCGCGTCTACAAGAACTACGATCCCCGCGCAAAAATCATGCAGAAGACCTGTTACGAGGTCTTAAACGAACTCGGCATCAAGGACCCGCTCTTGGAAGTGGCCATGGAGCTCGAGAAGATCGCGCTACACGACGAGTATTTCGTCGAGAAGAAGCTCTATCCCAACGTCGATTTCTATTCCGGCATCACGCTGCGCGCCATGGGCTTCCCCACCACCATGTTCACAGTGCTGTTCGCGCTCGCCCGCACCGTCGGCTGGATTGCGCAGTGGAAGGAGATGATCGAGGATCCGCACCAAAAACTCGGCCGCCCGCGCCAGCTTTACACCGGCGCCAAGCAGCGCGACTATCAGCCGATGTCGAAGCGGAAGTGAGATGCGCGAATAGCCGGGTTCAGCGATCGCTATTCGCCACTCGCGATTTCGACCTCTCTTAACGCGGATCATACGCCCAGGTGAGATAAACGCCGCCCCAGGTGAAGCCGCCGCCGAAAGCGGCCAGGATCAGCCGGTCGCCTTCCTTGAGCATGCTCTCATAGTCCCACAGGCACAGCGGGATCGTCGCTGCAGTCGTATTGCCGTATTTGTTGATCGTGATCATCACCTGTTTCGGATCGAGCTTCATGCGCTCGGCGGTGGCCTCGATAATGCGCCGATTGGCTTGATGCGGCACCAGCCAGTCGACCTTGTCGCTGGTCAGGTGATTACGGGTCATCAGTTCGGTCGCAACTTCGGCCATGCGGGCGATCGCGAATTTGTAAACCGCCGCGCCTTCCTGATGGACGTAATGCAGACGCTTGGCCACGGTCTCCGCGGTCGGCGGCATGCGGCTGCCGCCCGCCTTTTGATGCAAATGCGGCATGCCCGAGCCGTCGGAACGAATGAGCGTGTCGATGATGCCGAATTTCCGGCTCGGCTCGAGCAACACCGCGCCGGCGCCGTCGCCGAACAGCACGCAGGTGGCGCGGTCGGTGTAATCGATGATCGCCGACATTTTGTCGGCGCCGACCACCACGATCTTGCGGAATTTCCCGGTTTCGATGAATTGCGACGCGATGGTGAGCGCATAGACGAAACCGGAGCACGCGGCCTGCACATCGAAGCTGCCGATATTGCGGATGCCGCACATGTCGCAGATCAGATTGGCGGTCGAGGGAAACACGAAATCCGGCGTGGTGGTGGCGCAGATCAGAAGCTCAACGTCACCCGGCGCGGTCTTGGTCTTGCTCAACAGCCCGCGCACCGCCTCGGCCGCCATATGCGAGGTGCCGAGACCCTTGCCCTTGAGAATCCGCCGTTCCTTGATGCCGGTCCGTTCGGTGATCCACTCGTCGCTGGTATCGACCATTTCCGCGAGTTCGGCGTTGCCGAGCACGTCGGGCGGCACGTAGCCGCAAACCCCGGTGATCGCGGCGCGGATCGGGGACTTCCGGACCGTTCGTTTCGTCTTGCTCACGCGAAATGCTTTGAAAATACTCTTAAGGGCGACCGGATGCGTGCGGCTTAGCAGGATGCTTGCTGCAATGGTAGGGCTGCGGCGGGGGCGGCGGGCGCGGCAGGGCGGCCGCGCCGGGCGGCATCGAGGACAATTACCGCGGCCATGGCGCTCGGGGTGGCGGCGCCGATCGCCATGATGTCGTCGAGGCGGCGGTAGGCCTCGATCTGCCGCCGTCGCTCCGCAGTGTCGGACAGGAGCGGCAGCAATGCGGCGGCGAGCTTGTCGGCCGTGCAATCCTCCTGGAGAAGTTCCGGGACGACGTTCTCGCCGACAACCAGATTGGCGAGGATGACGCTCGGCAGCTTGGCCTGCAGCCGTATGAGCCGGGCAATGACCGCCTCGACGACATGCAGACGGTATGCGGCGACCATCGGCACGCCGGCGAGCGCCAGTTCGAGCGTCACCGTGCCGGATGCCGCGAGCGCGGCACGGGCGTTACGAAAGGCGGCCCACTTTTCGCCCGGCTCAGCGACAATACGCGGCGTCACGGTCCAGCCAGCAACAGCTTCGCGGAGCTGCGCAGCAACCTGGGGAACGGTGGGTATGACGATCTCCATCGGCCCGATGCGGGCCGCCAGACGTTCGAGCGTATCGCCGAAAATGCCGGCGAGACGCCGGATCTCGCTCGATCGGCTGCCTGGCAACGCCAGAACAAGCGGCGGATCGCTCAATCGGCGCCGCGCCTCGTCGGCATTGGGGCGAAGCTCAGAAATGCGTTCGACAAGCGGATGGCCGACATAGACGCAAGCCGGACCGCCGAGCCGCTCATGGACGGCGGGCTCGAACGGCAAGATCGCCAGCAGTTGATCGACATATTCGCGCATGGCTTTCGCCCGTCCGGGCCGCCAGGCCCAAACCGAAGGCGACACGTAATCGATAATCGGGATCGATGGACAAAGCCGGCGCACCCGGCGCGCTACCCGATGCGTGAAGTCCGGGCTGTCGACGATGACGAGAGCATCCGGCTGCGCGGCGACGACCGCAAGCGCGGTTTCGCGGATCCGCCGATAAATCTTCGGCAGCCGTTGCGGGATAGCGGTGAGGCCGATGATCGAAAGCTCATCGATCGGAAATGGACTGACAATTCCCACGGCCGCCATGGCGTGACCGCCTACTCCGAAGAGCTTCACCGCGCCGGCTTCGTGCTTGACGAGCGCGCGCGCCAACGCCGCGCCCAGCGCGTCGCCCGATTCCTCCACCGCAACGATATAGATCGAGAGCGGTCGCGACGGCGAGAACTGCGGCGCCTGGTTCATGGTGCGGCGTCCTCGCGAACCCCGACAAGAAAAATCCGCTCGCGATCGGCCGCCGCGGTCGCCTGATCCGCTTGCGCGATCATAGTCGATCCGGCGGCGACGGCGAGGCCGGCAAGACCGGCGCGGGCGACATTCTCAACGGTTCGCGGGCCGATCGAGGGCAGATCAAAGCGGCGATCCTGGCCGGGCTTCGGCGCCTTCACCAGGACGCCGGTTCCCGGCGGCGCGGTGACGCGGCCGAGCCGGCGCAATTCGGCAATCCGGCTAAGAAGGTTGTCAGTGCCTTCGGCGGCTTCGACGGCGAGCACGTTATTGTCGGCAACGACCACGGCTTGCCCGACATCGAACGGCCCGAGCGCAGCGATCACCGACAATGCGCGCCCTATGTCGGCCCTGTCACGCTCGCTGGGCTGGCGACGACTCAGCACGCCTTCGGGAACGAAAACCTCCGGCGCCACGTCTTTGACGCCGACGACACGCAGCCCGCCGCTCTCCGCGAGGCTGGCGATGCCGGATAGAAGCTTGTCGTCACCGCCGCGAAAAGCGCGGACCACCCGCGGCATCAATCGGATGGTCTGCCAATCGAGCCGCAATTGCGTGATTGGCGGCCGCAACAGCGTGCCGATGAACAGAACTTCGCGGCAATTCTCCGCTTTGGCGAGACGAAAGAACCGTCCCGCCTGCCCGATCGCGATCCAATAATGCGCATAGCGCTCGATCACGGCGATGTCGGCCCAGCCCCTGATGCCGAACATCACCGGCCGCCGGCCACGACGCGCCACGGCATCGGCCACCGCGCCGGGGAAACTGCCGCCGCCGCAGATGATAGCGAGCGGATCCTGTCCAAGTTCCCGGTCAGCCTGTCGGTCAACCATTTCGGTCAGCCATTTCGATCAGCTATGGAGCGCCCGTCAGATTTCATCTTCCGCAGCCGCGGCGCCATCGCGCCTGCCGCGCGGCCGCATCAGCGGGCGTTTGCCGCCGGCGCGAATAAAGGCAATGATCTTGTCGACCATTGGATCGCCGATAAATTCCCGTTCGACCGCGTCGATGCGTTCGGCAATGCGGCCCTCGACAAAGAACAAAGAACGATAGGCGCGGCGCAACCGATGCAGTTCGGCGCGCGTCACCCCGCGCCGCCGCAAACCTACGACATTAAGTCCGACCAGCGCGCCGGTTTGGCCGAGCGCAAAGCCGAACGGGATGATGTCGTCGCGGGCCGCCGACATGCCCGCCATCATGACGCCCTCGCCGATGCGCACGAATTGGTGAATCGCGACGTGGCCGCCGAGGAAAGTGTAATCGCCGACGCTGACGTGGCCGCCGAGCACGACATTGTTGGCCAGCATCACGTCGTCACCGACCTGGCAATCGTGTCCGACATGCGATCCGACCATGAACCAGCAGCGGTCGCCGACGCGAGTGATACCGCCGCCGTCCTCGGTTCCGGTGTTCATGGTGACGCTCTCGCGCAACTCGCAGCGCGCACCGATCACGAGGCGGGTCGCGCCGCCGCGATAATGGACCGATTGCGGCGGCGTGCCGAGCGATGAAAACGGATAGACGACGCTGCTTTCGCCGATCGTCGTCGTCCCGGTGACGTAGACATGGGCGAGCAACCGCACCCCGCGTTGCAATTCGACCTGCGGGCCGACGATGCAATAGGGTCCGATCTCAACGGACTCGTCAATGCGCGCGCCATCGGCGACGCGCGCGGTCGGGTCGATCGCCATCTAGGCCTCGGTGATGACCGCGCCGACCTCAGCCTCGGCGATAAGAACATCGCCGACTTTGGCCTCGGCTCTGTACCACCACATGTTGCGGCGGTGCGCGATCTTGTTGACGTGATATTCGATAGTATCGCCTGGCGCCGCGGGTTTGCGGAATTTCGCCTTGTCGATGGTGAGGAAATAGAACATCGCGTTGTGCCGCTCGGCCTGCGTCATCCGGCGCAAGCACAGCACGCCCGCGGTCTGCGCCATGCCCTCGATCAGCAGCACGCCCGGCATGACCGGATTTTCCGGAAAGTGACCGAGAAATTGCGGCTCATTGACGGTGACGTTCTTGATGCCGATGCCGTGTTCCTCGCCGCGAATGTCGATAATCCGATCGATCATGACGAAGGGATAGCGATGCGGTAGCAAGCGCAGGATTTCGCGAATGTCAGCGACTTCGATGGTCTCGCTGTTCATTCGTCAGATCCTTCCGGCTTTCTGCCGCGGCGCACGAGGCGGCGTACAGTGGCGATGCCGCGTTTCCATTCCAGCGCCGGCTCGGCCGGAAAGCCGCCCCAGCGAGCGCCGGCGGGTACGTTCGACATGACGCCGGCCTTGGCGCCCAGCACGGCGCCCGCTCCTATCGTGATGTGATCGGCAACTCCCACTTGTCCGGCCAACACGGTGAAATCCCCCACGGTCACGCTTCCCGAAATGCCGGTTTGCGCGGCAATCAGGCAATGCCGTCCGATCGAGACGTTGTGCGCGATTTGCACAAGATTGTCGATCTTGGTGCCCTCGCCGATCACCGTATCGCGGGTCGCGCCCCGGTCGATCGTGGTATTGGCGCCGATTTCAACGTCGTCTTGAATGATGACGCGGCGGGTTTGCGGGATTTTCCGGTGACCCTGCGGCGTCGGCAGAAAACCGAAACCGTCCTGCCCGATGCGGACGCCGGGGTAGATGATCACGCGATCGCCGATCAGAGCGTGTTGGACCGTAGTATGGGCGCCGACCGCGCAGTCGCGCCCGATGCAGACATTAGGCCCGATGACCGCGCCGGGTCCGATCAACGTCCCCGCTCCGATTGCGGCGCGCGGTCCGATCACTGCGAGCGGATCGATCGTAACGCCCACTTCGAGCCTTGCGGTGGGGTGCACCTGCGCGCTCGCCGCGCTTGCCCCGCCACCAAACAGCGACGCGGGACGCAGCATGGCGCCAAACAGCTTCCGCGTAACGGAAACAAACGCCGCATACGGCTGCATGGTTTCCAGCACAACAACTCCGCGCGGAGCCGAAGCCGCGAAACGCGGCGAAATCAGGCAGGCTCCGGCGCGCGTGCCGGTTAACTCAGCGAGATATTTCGAATTGTCGAGAAAAGTGAGATCGCATGCGACGGCCGTATCGAGCGGCGCAATATTGCGGATGCGCCGGTCCGGCGGATCGCCGTCACGCAGCTTCGCACGCGTGAGCGCGGCGATCTCGCCGGTCGTCAACTCGCAATTCGGTGTGACAAAATCGGGCATAGCCGTCGGCGTGGAGCTTAGCCGCGATCAGAACTGGGCTCCGCCGCCGAAGGCGAAGATTTGAGTCCGGTCGTACCACTTCTTGAGGAACGGATAAGCCAAATCGAAGCGTAACGGACCGAACGGCAAATCCCAAATGACGCTGACGCCGGCCGACATCCGTATGTACGGCTGGTCGGCGTATTGCATCCCGCACTGGCAGACAAACGGGGGAGTAGCGCCGGGGGCTGTGGGCACAATGGTGCCGTTGATTTCTCCCGTCACCGGGTAGGTGGTCTCGCCCTTGTAGCCCCACACCGATCCGGAATCGACAAACACGGCGCCACGAAAGCCGGTGTCCTTTGGCAGGAAATAGAACGGATATTGAAATTCGAGGCTGGCGCCCCAATACATGGTGCCGCCGATATTATCGTTTGTCGTGCCGGGCGTAATGTCGCGCGGGCCAATGCCGGCCGGCTGGAATCCGCGCACGAGATTTGGCCCCATCTTGAAGTCATCAAGCATGCGCACATAGCCGTTGTTCGACGGACATTCACTTTGGCCCGCAGTCTGCGGACAATTGCCCCAGCCGACGATGTCGCCGGCTTGCAGATGCAAAATGCTCACCAGGTCGGTGACGACCTCGTAATAGGCGCGCGTATCAAACGTCGAGCGCATATAGGAAGCGTCGCCGCCGGCGCCGGCGAAGTCCTGGCCGAAGCTGATATAGATACCGCTGGTGGGATTCTTGGTGTTGTCTAACGTGTTGTAGGTCAGGCCGTAGCCGAAACTCGATGTCAGATAAGAACCACTGGCAAGCTCGACCCGCACCGGCAGCGAGGCCTGACCATAGGTGTAGCAGTTGGTCTGAAGATTGTTCGCTAAGTTGTAGCTGTAACTGTTTGTACCATTTGTGCCGGGATAGGCCGTATTCACGTTCGCCCCTGTTGCAGTAACGGCGCCCTGCGTCGGGAACGAAGTCGCGAAATCCGGATTGAGGTTGTTACAGTCGTCCAAATAAGTCGGCAGCGTGATCTTTTGGGTGTAAGCGGAATACCGCAATTGGAAGGAGAAGTCTTCGCGAATGGGCAGACCCCATTTGAGCGTGCCGCCAATGGACTCAGTGCCATAAGACAAATAGCTGTTGGCAACGGTTTCCTTGGCAAACAAATCGATGCCCATGCTGGAACGGGTGTCGAGAAAATACGGTTCGGCATAACTCAGCTCGATGCTTCGAACATACTCGCCGTAAGTTGCGGCGGCTCGCGCAAAACGTCCGGTGCCGAGGAGATTGCGCTCCTGGACCGAAACTTCCGCCAGCCAGCCCTCGGCGGTGGAATAACCTCCCATCACCGAGAAGTCGCCGGTCGGCTGCTCGACAACGTCGATATTGATCACCACCCGGTCTGGCGCCGATCCGGGCTCATCGGTGATTTTCACCGATTTGAAGTAGTTTAGGTTCTTGATCCGCCGCTCGGCGCGGTCGACCAGGGCGCGATTATACGGATCGCCTTCGTTGATATCCAATTCGCGCCGGACCACGTAATCGCGGGTGCGATAATTGCCGCGGATATTGATGCGCTCGACATAAGCGCGCTGGCCCTGATCGACCACGAAGGCGACGCTGATTATCCGGGTGACGGCATTGCGGTCGCCGCGCGGCCGCACCGTACCAAACGGATAACCGCGTCTCGCCAGCGAGATGGTCATATTCTCGACCGTCTTCTCGATTGCCTCGCCGTTGTAAATTTGGCCCGTGGCCATCTGCAGATCGTTCTGCAAAGACCGCGCATCAACGTCGCGAACATTGGATTGAATGTCAATTTTGCCGAAGTGGTAAAGCGGCCCCTCTTCGATCGTGAAGGTGACGATGAATCCCTTCTGAGCGGGATCGTATTCGCCGGTCGCCGAAACGACCTGCACGTCGGCAAAGCCGTGCTTTAGATAGAAGCGACGGATCAAGTCGCGATCGGCTTCGATGCGATCCGGATCGTAGACATCCGTGGTCTGCAGAAAACTCAGCCAGTTCAATTCCGCCGTCTTGATCACCTGCTTCAGGCGGAAATCTCTAAACGCGTGGTTGCCGATGAAGACGATGTGCTTGATGCCAGTTTTCTCGCCCTCGGTGATTTGGAAAATCAAATCGACGCGCTCGTTCGGCCGCTCGATGATTTCCGGCACGACTTTGACGTCGAAACGCCCGTTGCGCTGATAGATTTCGATGATGCGCTGGGTGTCGGCCTGCACTTTGGGGCGCGACAGCGAGCCACGCTCCTTCGACTGGATTTCTTCTTTTAGCTGCTCGTCTTTAATTCGGTAATTGCCTTCGAAGGTGATCCTGTTGATGACCGGCGCCTCCACCACGGTCACGATCAGCTTGCCATTCGGTTGCGAAACGCGGACGTCTTGAAAAAGGCCCGTGCCATAGAGCGCCTTGAGACCGGCGTCGATTTCGGCCGGGGTGAGACGCTCGCCGGGCGCGACTTTGAAATAAGAGCGCACCGTATCGGTGTCGATACGACGGTTGCCTTGGACGATAATGGAGCTTGCGCCAGGGCCGGCATCGGGCGGCGCCGCGATAGCCGCGCCGGCCCACAAGCCGAAAATAACCAGCCCGAGGAGCAAGCCGGCCGCGACAAGCCCTCGTTTTACCCGCACACACATCCCCATGCGAAAAGCGCCCTTTTACCCCAGTGGCCGCCCCCAGTGGCGGGTTACTTAGATCTCCCTCAGTTCTTCGCACTCACCATCGAATTTTCTTTGATAATTCTGCCACTTCTACCATCCCCAGTCGGCCTATGCACGTCGGTCAAGACCCCCTCGCTGGCGCTCAAGCTAGGACGTCCTCAAGTGAACGATGTCATTGAAAGTTGCAAATATCATCAACATCACCACGATCGCGAGACCAATCCGAAAGCCGACCTCCTGTGCCCGTTCCGACAGCGGACGGCCCCTCATCGCCTCGATCGAATAGAACAAAAGGTGACCGCCATCGAGCAAGGGAATCGGAAACAAATTGAGCAACCCGATGGAGACCGAAAGTACGGCAGCAAGATGGATGAGCGCGACAAAGCCGATCGTCGCAACCTCTCCTGAAATCTGGGCAATCCGGATCGGCCCGCCGAGTTGATCGGCCGCTTCGCGACCGACCACGACGCCGCCGATATAGCCAAGCGTCCGGTCGATCACGAACCAAGTTTCCTCCACGCCCATGACAACGGCCTGCGGCGGCGCCACAGGATGGAATTGCAAATCTGCGGCCGCCATCGATCGGCTGATGCCGAGTATTCCAATCCGATGCGCATTGCCGAAAGCGTCTTTGACCTCTTTGAGCGCCGGCGTTGCGGTGAAGAGGACCTTGGCCCCGTTGCGGTCCACTGTGATTTTGAGCGAGTCGCCGGCGCTTTCGCTGACAATGCGTTGCATGTCCTCGAAGTTGTCGATCGCCTTGCCGTCAATCGAAACGACGAGGTCGCCGGGCTGGAAACCGGCCGCGGCGGCGGGGCTGTCCGGCTGAACTGTGTCCACCCGCGCACTCATCGTTTGCTTGCCGTACAACATGAAGATTGCCGAGAAAATAGCGATAGCCAAAGCAAAATTCGCCATTGGGCCAGCCACGACTATAGCCGCCCGCTTCCACACCGGCTGGAAGAAAAAGCTCTGCGCCCGTTCGCCTGCGCTCATTTCCTCCAAGCGCTGTCCGTCCGGCACGCTGGCGGCGTTCTCATCGCCAAAAAATTTGACGTAACCGCCGAGCGGAATGGTCGCGATTTTCCAGCGGGTGCCGTAGCGATCGTTAAAACCGACGATTTCCGGGCCAAAACCGATGGAAAACACCAGAATCCGCACGCCACACAGGCGCGCGATCAGGAAATGCCCGAGTTCGTGGAAGAACACGACAAGGCTGAGGACGAACAAAAACGGGATAAGATACCCGACAACGCCGCCCCCCAGCGCATGTAAATGCGACAGCACATAAGACCCCATGACGCTCGCCTGACGCCCCCCGGTGTGTTCCGTCCCCAACGTTTAACGCTAGGATGCCATTGCGGCAATTTCGGGCAAGAGGTCGCCCGCCAACCTTCTTGCGTTATGATCAATAGCGAGCGCCTCGTCGACCGATTGCGGCTCCGCCAGCTCGCCGCGGCGTTCGCTTAGATCGAGAGTTGCCTCCACCAGCGCCGCAATTCCGCAAAACGCCAGGCGCCCGCCGACAAATTCGCGCACCGCGACCTCGTTGGCAGCGTTGAGAATCGTCGGAGCCGCGCCGCCGGTCGCCAGCGCCCGGCGTGCAATCGCCAGCGCTGGGAAACGGGTCAGGTCGGGCTCCTCGAAGGTCAGTGTCGCCACTTTGGCCAGATCGAGCCGTGGCGCCGGTGTGCTCATGCGCACCGGCCAAGCCAGGCAATGCGAGATCGGAATCCGCATGTCAGGAGAGCCGAGCTGCGCAATCACCGAGCCGTCGCGAAATTCCACTAAGCCATGGATGATGGACTGTGGATGTACGACAACGTCGAGTTGGTCCGGCATCAATGCGAACAGGTGATGCGCCTCGATCAGTTCGAGCCCTTTGTTCATCAGCGTCGCGGAATTGATCGTGACCTTCGGCCCCATGGACCAGGTCGGATGCTTCAGCGCCTGTTCGAGCGTGACTTTGCGGATCGCCTCGCGGGTAAAAGTGCGAAACGGCCCACCCGAGGCGGTGAGCACGATGCGGCGCAGATCTTCGCGCCGGCCCGCGCTCAACGCCTGGAAGATTGCGTTGTGTTCGGAATCGACCGGCAACACCGTGGCACGCATTGCGGCTGCGCGCCGCATGAACAATCCGCCGGCGCAAACGAGGCATTCCTTGTTGGCGAGCGCGACCATTGCGCCGCGCTCGGCGGCGGCAAGCGTCGGTGCGAGGCTCGCCGCTCCGGTGATCGCGGCCATGACCCAATCCGCGGGCCGTTGCGCGGCCTCGACAACGGCCGCCGCACCCGCGGCGGCTTCGATGCCGGAGCCGGCGAGCTCCGCTTTGAGTTCGCCATAGGCGGCGGGATCGGCCACGGCGGCAAACCGCGCGCCAAGTTCGCGCGCCAAGCGCGCCAGCGCCGCCGCCTCGCGATGCGCGGTAACGGCCTCGACGCGGTAGCGGGCGGAATCGCGGCGCAACAAATCCGCCGTACTCGAGCCGATCGAGCCGGTGGCGCCGAGGATCGTGACCGAGCGCGGCAAAGCCGCGAGCTCGATTTTCGCCGCTGCCGCCGGCCGGTTCTTTTTTATTGGGCCAACCATAATGGGCCTACCATACCAAGAGACCCTGGGCCGGCGCAGCCAGGTTCTGGTGCATGCAGCCGATCACCGCCGCAGCCAAAGCGGCAACCAGGAAGCCGTCCAGACGGTCCATAACCCCTCCGTGGCCTGGAATGAGGCGGCTTGCGTCCTTGGCGCCAAATCGCCGCTTGACCGCGGATTCGAATAAGTCACCGCCTTGCGCAACAATCGAAAGGACCAATGCCAAAATGCCCGCGACAACCGGTCCGGTTCCAGCGCTCGCATAAGCGACCAGGGTGCCGGCGGCAACCCCCCCGACAAGCCCGCCGATGGCGCCCGCCCAGGTCTTCTTTGGGCTCAATTCCGCCCACAGCAGCGGCCCACCCACGGCCCGGCCCACCAAATAAGCGAAAATGTCAGTTGCCCAAACGATTGCGAAGAGGAAAAGCAGCGCCGCAAAGCCGAGTTTGGGGTCGGCCTGCAATATTGCGGGGCCGAGCAGCACGACCCCGGCATAGACCACGCCGGCCGGTCCCCAGGCAGCGGATGTGGCAGCAGGATATTGCTGCGGCCACGCTGCCATAATGCTTGCTGCTGCGATGGCCCCGATGACGATCGCCCCGATTGCCGCGCCGGCGTGTCTTTCTCCCAGGAGCGCCGTCGCCGTCGCGAGCGCCGCCAGTCCCGGCCCGAGGACCCGCAGATCGATGCCACCGGCCACCAGCGCCGTCCATTCGCAAAGAACGACCGCCGCCGCGACGGCACAGAGGCCAACGAACAGCCAGCCGCCGACATAGGCGGCTACGATCGCAACCGGGGCGAGCACCAAAGCCGAGGCGACGCGGCGCGTAAAATTACGCGCGTCGCCTGCATCGGCGGCGACGGTCTCGTCCGCGCCAGGGTCGTGCCGGTTCAGTTTGATTAGGATCCTGTCTGGGCGATCAAGCCGCCGAAACGGCGTTCGCGCCGGCGGTATTCGGCAATCGCGCCTTCGAGCGCCGCTTGGTCGAAATCGGGCCAATTGAGCGGAACGAAGACAAGCTCGCTATAGGCGGCCTGCCAAAGCAGAAAATTGGACAGCCGCTGCTCGCCGCTGGTGCGGATGATGACATCTGGATCGGGGATGTCGGGCGCGTCGAGATGCCGCGCCAGCAGTTCCGGCGTGATGGCATCGGCCGTCAAGCGGCCCTCCGCCACGTCGACGGCGAGCCGGCGCGCCGCGCGCGCGATCTCCTGGCGCGCGCCATAATTGAACGCCACCACGAGAGCGAGGCCGTCGTTGCGGCGCGTCAAATCTTCCGCCTCTTCCAGGAGGCCGCGGATCTCGGGCGAGAGGTCGTCGCGCTCGCCGATCACGCGCACCCGCACGTTGCTCTTGTGCAGGTCGGCAAGGTCATTGCGGATAAAGCGTCGCAACAGCGACATCAGATCGAGGATTTCCGATTGCGGCCGCGACCAATTCTCGGAACTGAAGGAGAAAATGGTCAACACGGCAATGCCGAGAGCGCTCGCCGCCCGCACCGTCTTGCGCAGCGCCTCGACGCCGCGCCGGTGACCCTCCACCCGCGGCAGGCCGCGCGCGGCCGCCCAGCGGCCATTGCCGTCCATGATGATAGCGACGTGGCGCGGCATATCGAAGCCGTCGCGCGTTGCGGTCAACGGCGCCGAAGCCTTGTTTCTTGAGCTTGCCGCGTCGCTCACACCGTCATGATCTCCTTTTCCTTGCCGGCAAGCATTTTCTCCACTTCGGCAATCGTTGAATCCGTTACTTTCTGCACGTCGCCGGCCTGGCGGTTGTGCTCGTCCTCGCTGATCTTGTGATCCTTCTCGAGCTTCTTGAGAAGGTCCAAGCCGTCGCGGCGAACGTGCCGGACCGCCACGCGCGCGCTTTCGGCGTATTTATGCGCCACCTTGGCGATCTCGCGCCGCCGCTCCTCGTTGAGCTCGGGAATGCGCAGCCGCAAAACTTGCCCTTCGGTCGACGGGGTCAATCCCAAATTGGCGGCCGAAATCGCCTTCTCGACGGCGTGCACCATCGAGCGGTCCCAAACCTGGACGTTGAGCAATCGCGGCTCCGGCACGCTGATCGTGGCGAGCTGATTAAGCGGCATGTGGCTGCCATACGCCTCGACCTGAACGTGGTCGAGCAATGCAGTCGAAGCGCGCCCGGTGCGCAAACCGGACAGTTCCTGCTTCAGCGATGCGATCGCGCCCTGCATGCGGCGCTTGAGATCGTTCATGTCGAAGGTCGTCGTCGTTGCCATGACACGCTCCCTGTCTCGTTCCTAGCTTGCGGGGCACCGGTTCCGCGACCCTTAACCGACGGTGGTGAAGTGCCCTTTTCCGCACAGGACTTTTTCGATCGCGCCCTGCTCCCGTATGGAGAATACGATGATAGGCATACGGTTTTCCTGGGCAAGCGCGAACGCCGTCGCATCCATGATCTTCAAACGCCGGTCCAGCGCCTCCTGGTGGTCGAGATGCTGATACCGAGTCGCTTTGGGGTCTTTCTTGGGATCGGCGGTATAGACGCCGTCGACGTCGGTTGCCTTGAAAACCGCGTCGCACTCCATCTCGGCCGCCCGCAGGATCGCCGTGGTGTCGGTCGTAAAATAGGGATTCCCCGTGCCGCCGGCGAATACGATAATGCGGTCGTCTTCGAGATGCCGCAGCGCGCGCTGGCGCTCATAGGTCTCGCAGACCTGCGGCATGGTGAGCGCCGACATGGCACGGGCGCTTGACCCGGCGCGTTCGATGGCAGCTTCCAAAACCAGCGCATTCATGACTGTCGCCAGCATGCCCATGGCGTCTGCCGTCGGACGCGACAGGCCGTCTTCCGAAACTTTGGCGCCGCGCAACACATTGCCGCCGCCGACAACGACGCCAAGAGCGATCCCGAGCTTATGAGCGGCGACCAGATCGGCGGCGAAACGATCGATCGTCGGCTGATGAATCCCGAACTTTTCGGGGCCGCTGATCGCTTCCCCGGAGAGTTTGACGATCACCCGCCGGTACTTCGGTTTCGCCATCGGGATATCCCGTCCTCGCCGCCGATTCCCGAGCCATAGGGCTACCGTATTTGCGCGGGAAACCCAACAGCGGAGGGGGACTTTTGCTGGCTAATGTGCACCGGCCAGGGCGGCGACCTCGCCGCTGAAATCGCCGCCAGGCCGCTCGATGCCCTCGCCCAGCGCGAAGCGCTTAAAGCCGGTGATCTTGATCGGCGCGCCGGCTTTGGCCTCAGCCTCCTTCACGGCCTGGGCCACGCTCTTCTTGTCGTCGAAGATGAAGCCTTGATCGAGCAGGCAGACTTCCTTGTAGAAAGTCTTCAGCCCGGATTCGACGATTTTCTCGATGACGTTGGCGGGCTTGCCCTGGGCCTTGAACTTATCCGCCAGCACGTTTTTCTCGCGCTCAACGGCGGCCGGGTCGAGCCCGGAAGGATCGACCGCCTGCGGATTGGCGGAGGCGACGTGCATCGCCACCATGCGGCCGAACGCCTTGAGCTCGTCGCCCTTGCCGGTCGATTCCAGCGTGACGATCACCCCGATGCGGCCGAGCCCGTCGATCACCGAATTATGCACGTAGCTGCCGACCACGCCTTTGCCGACCGCAAGCTCGGCGGCACGGCGCAGCGTCATGTTCTCGCCGACCTTGGCGATGGTGTCGGCAATGGCATCGGCGATGGAGATATTGCCGACGCGTGCAGCGAGAATTTTCTCAACGTCGGGGCCGGCGTCGAGTGCCGCGTCGGCAATCATCTTGACCAGGCCTTGAAACAGGTCGTTGCGGGCGACGAAATCAGTCTCGGAATTGACCTCGACCAGGACTCCCTTGGTCGGCGTCACCGCAACGCCGACCAGACCCTCCGCGGCGACGCGGCCGGCTTTTTTCGCCGCCTTGGACAGCCCCTTCTTGCGCAGCCAGTCCACCGCGGCCTCGAGATTGCCGGCGCTTTCGCTGAGCGCCGCCTTGCAATCCATCATGCCGGCTCCGGTCTGTTCACGGAGCTCCTTGACCATGGCTGCGCTGATATTGGTCGTCATCTGTAAGGCCTTCAAACTTCCTCGGCGGTCAGTTCTTTCGCTTTGCTAACCCAGCTCTCGACGCGGCCGGGCAATCCGACCTCCTCGCCGACGTTATGCGCGGCTGCGCCGGTGAGTTCGGCGAGCTGCTGGAAGTGGAAAATGCCGAGATCGTTGAGCTGCTTTTCGATCGCCGGCGACACGCCGGGAAGCTTCTTGAGGTCGTCGGCCACGCCGCGCGGCCCGGACAGCGGCTCGAAGCCGAGCTTGTTGGTCTCGGGCGGCAATTCTTCGATAATCGGCTCGGCCTGGGCGCCAACGTCGATGCCGTGCGATCCTTGGGCGCGCGAAATGCCGTCGATCGCGGCCTTGGCGACGAGATCGCAGTACAGCGTGATGGCCCGGCTCGCATCGTCATTCCCGGGCACGACATAGGTGATGCCGTCCGGATCGCAATTGGTATCGACCACGGCGGCGACCGGAATGTTGAGGCGGCGCGCCTCCTTGATCGCGATATCCTCTTTGTTGGTGTCGATCACAAAGATAAGGTCAGGAAGGCCGCCCATGTCCTTGATGCCGCCCAGCGAACGGTCGAGCTTGTCGCGTTCGCGCTGCAAGGTCAGCCGCTCTTTCTTGGTGTAGCCCTGCCCTTCGTTGGACGACAGCATCTCTTCGAGCGCGCGCAGCCGCTTGATCGAGTTGGACACCGTCTTCCAATTGGTCAGCGTGCCGCCGAGCCAGCGCGAATTGACGTAGTACTGGGCCGATCGCTTGGCGGCTTCGGCGATGCCGTCTTGAGCCTGGCGCTTGGTGCCGACGAACAGGATGCGGCCGCCTTGCGCAACCGTATCGCTAACCGCCTGCAAAGCGCGATGCAGCATCGGCACCGATTGCGTCAGATCGACGATGTGAATGTTGTTGCGGGTGCCGAAGATGTACTCGGACATCTTCGGGTTCCAACGGTGGGCCTGATGGCCGAAGTGAACGCCAGCTTCCAAAAGCTGGCGCATGCTGAAGTCTGGCAGCGCCATTAAAGTTCTCCGGTTGATCCGCCGCGGACCGATGAGCCCGGCCATTTGGCCGGACACCGGACGGCCTTCTGTCGGCCAAGGTCCGCGTGAGTGATGCGGGGGCTTATATAGGGAGGATCAGGCGGGCGCAACACACGGTAGCGGCTCAATAGCCGCGCCGCCGCCGTTTTCGCGCTGCTTTTTTAGCCGCGTAGCGCGCCTCCGCCGCCGCCTTTTGCTCAGCCGACAGGACGTGTTCGGCCAATGAGGCCGGCGCAGCACGCCGCTCGCCATTCTGCGCCGGCGGCTTGGCCGCCGTTTTGGCGCGATCGAGAACGAAGCGGGCATAGTCGTCCATATCGCCGGCAAACGGCTTGATCTGGCCGTCGGCGGTCAGCCACAGCCGGTCGGCCACGAGCTCGATGAGCGAGCGGTCGTGGGTGATAAGAATGACCGCGCCCTCGTAGTCGTTAAGCGCATCCAACAGCGCGCGGCGGCTGTCGATATCGAGATGATTGGTCGGTTCGTCGAGAATCAATAGATGCGGCGCGGTCATCGCCACGAGATTGAGCAGCAGGCGCGCCCGCTCGCCGCCGGACAGGTTTGCGACCGTGGTTTCCTGCTTGTCGAATGACAGACCGAATTGCGCCAACCGCGAGCGCCGCGAGGATTCGCTGTCGTCCGGCAATTCGCGGCGGATGATCTCCAGCGGCGAATCAGCCGAGTCGAGCGCTTCGATTTGATGTTGATGAAACCAGCCGACCTTGATGCGGCTTTCCCGTTTCATCTGTCCGGATAATAGCGGCAGCGCTCCGGCGATCAGTTTGGCGAATGTCGATTTGCCGGCGCCGTTGACGCCAAGGAGCCCGATCCGGTCATCGACATCGAGCCGCAGATTGAGTTTGTGAAGAACCGGCACCCCATCGTAGCCGACCGCGGCGCCTTCGAGCTGCAGCAAAGGCGGCGCCAGCGCGCGGCTCGGCGACGGCAGCGTGAAGGACGCCACGCGTTGCTCGACGACCTCCGCGATCGGCTCGAGCTTAGCCAGCCGCTTGATCCGCGACTGTGCCTGCGTCGCCTTGCTCGCCTTGGCCCGAAAGCGATCGATGAACTTCTGCAGATGGGCGCGTTCGGCTTCCTGCTTGGCTCTGGTCGCCGATTGCAGCCGCGATTTTTCGGCCCGCCGCGTCTCGAAATCGTTGTAGCCGCCGCTGTAAAGATCGAGCTTACCTTGACTTAAATGCAGGATTGCGCCGACGGAATTGTTGAGAATCTCACGGTCGTGGCTGATGATCAGGGCGGTATTGGCATATTTCTTCAGTCGCGCTTCGAGCCAAAGCGCGCCTTCGAGATCGAGATAGTTGGTGGGCTCGTCGAGCAGAAGCAGATCGGGCTCCGCAAACAGCGCCGACGCCAGCGCCACGCGCATGCGCCAGCCGCCGGAGAATTCCGCCATCGGCCGATCGAGATCGTCGTTGGCAAAACCTAGTCCGCTTAAGATTTCCGCCGCCCGCGCCGGCGCCCGGTCGGCATCGATGGTGCTCAGGCGCTGGTAAATCTCTGCCAGATCTTCTGGCTGTGCCGTTTCCAATTCGGCGTTCAAGGCTTCGCGCCGCACGTCGGCCGCGAGTACCGTGTTGAGAAGCGTCACCGGCGTCGCCGCATGCTCCTGCTCGACCGTGCCGATCGTCGCGTTTTTTGGCAGCAGGATTTCCCCGCCTTGGGGAACGAGATCGCCCAGGATCAGTTTGAACAGCGTCGATTTGCCGATGCCGTTGCGTCCCACCAATCCAACTTTGGCGCCGGCCGGAATCGCAACGCTGGCGCCGTCGAAGAAGCGGCGGCCCCACGCGTCGAAAACAAGATTCTCAATCCGAAGCATATTCGGGGTCCAAAACGCCGATCTATGGTTGGAGGTTGGCGGCCGTTCCTTATCGCGCCGCGCGGAGAATGGCGAGAGCAAGATGTCGCTACGGGCTGGTAGGATTGCAAGATGGCGCGGAACGAACAGTTAAAGCGCCTCCACCGTCACCACGCCGGTCACCGCCTTGATCGCGCCGGCAATCTGCGGCGAGACCTTGAACCGCCCGGGCAGCTTGACTTCGACCTCGCTGCCGTTCTTGAGCAGCAGGACCATGCTGACTTCGCCGTCGCCCTCGGCTGAGCCGTTGCGGCTTCCGCCGTTCTGCATCGCTTGCAGGCGCTTGGCCACGGCGGCGACCGGCTCCTCGTCGCGTAAAAAGACGCGCAGGCCGCGCTGCATCTTGGCCGCGGCCGCGTCGAGCGGCTCGACCGATTGAATGCGCGCGCGCACCTCGTCGGCCTGAACCTCGGCGGTGAGGAAGAGCAGCACCGCCGTGCCCGGCTCAAGGAGATCGCGATATTGCGCGAGCCCCTCCGCGAACAGCACCGCCTCGTAATGGCCGCTCGGATCGGACAGCCCGATGATGCCCATTTTGCTGCCGCTTCTGGTGCGGCGCTCGGTGCGCGCCACCACGGTTCCGGCAACGCGCCCGGCCCCTGCCCCGTTTTTGACCGCGCGCGCGAATTCGGCCCATGATTGCACGCGAAGCCGCTTGAGCGCCGCGCCATAGTCGTCGAGCGGATGGCCCGAGAGGAAAAATCCGACCGCCTCGTATTCGCGCTGCAGCCGCTCCGCCGGCAGCCAGGGTTCGAGCGCCGACACCACGATGGGCGCCGCCGCCGCGCCGCCAAACAGTTCCGATTGGCCGGCCGCCGCGTCGTCCTGGGTGCGTTGCGCAGTGGCAAGAAGCGCATCCACGGCGGCATTGGCGCGGGCGCGGTTCGGCTCGACGGCGTCGAAGGCGCCGGCGGCGACCAGGCTTTCCAGGACGCGCTTGTTAACCGCGCGCGGATTGATGCGGCGGCCGAAATCGGCCAAGTCGGCAAACGGCCGATCGCCGCGTGCGGCGATGACAGCCTCGACGGCCTGACGGCCGACGCCGCGCAAAGCGGCCAGCGCGTAATAGATGGTGTTGCCGGCGACTTCGAACGCAATGTCCGAGCGATTGATCGAGGGCGGCTCGACTTTGATGCCGAGCCGCTCGGCCTCGGCGCGGAATTCCGCGAGCTTGTCGGTATTGCCCATTTCGAGCGTCATCGAGGCCGCCAGAAACTCGACCGGGTAATTGGCCTTCATGTAAGCGGTCTGATAGGTGAGCAGCGCATAAGGCGCCGAGTGCGATTTGTTGAATCCGTACTCGGCGAATTTTGCGCAAGTATCGAAGATCGCTTCGGCGTCGGCGCGCCCGATACCGCGCTCGACCGCGCCCGAGATAAAATCGCCGCGCTGCGACGCCATCTCCTTTCGGTCCTTCTTTCCCATGGCGCGGCGCAGGATGTCGGCCTTGCCGAGACTGTAACCGGCGAGGTCGCGCGCGATCTGCTGGACCTGCTCCTGGTAGGTGATGATGCCGTAGGTCGCCTGCAGGATCGGCTGCAGCTTGGGGTGCAGGTAGTCGGTGCGCTCGTGGCCGAGTTTTCGCGCGCAATAGGTCGGGATGTTCGCCATCGGCCCCGGACGATAGAGCGCGACCAGCACGATCAGATCTTCAAAGCGGTCGGGGCGCATGTCGACCAGCGCCCGCCGCATGCCCTGACTTTCCACCTGGAACACGCCGACCGTTTCGCCTCGCGCCAGCATTTCGTAGGTCTTGGCGTCGTCGAGCGGCAGGCTGGAAAGATCGATGTCGATATTGCGCCGCCGCACCAGCTTGACGGCAAGGTCGAGCACGGTGAGCGTCTTGAGCCCGAGAAAATCGAACTTCACCAGTCCCGCCGGCTCGACCCATTTCATGTTGAACTGGGTCACCGGCATCAGCGATTTCGGATCGCGGTAAAGCGGCACCAGTTCCGACAATGACCGCTCGCCGATGACGATACCGGCGGCATGCGTCGAGGCGTGACGGTGCAAGCCTTCGAGCTTTTGGGCGATGTCGAAGGCGCGCCGCGTCACCGGATCGCGGTCGCGCTCGGCCTGCAAGCGGGGCTCGTCCTCGATCGCGCGCTTGAGCGTGACCGGGTTCGCCGGATTTTGCGGCACGAGCTTGCACAGCTTATCGACCTGCCCGTAGGGCATTTGCAGCACGCGGCCAACGTCACGCAGGACGCCGCGCGCCTGCAAGGTGCCGAAGGTGATGATCTGGGCCACGCGATCGCGGCCATAACGTTCCTGCACGTAACGGATCACCTCGTCGCGCCGGTCCTGGCAGAAATCGATGTCGAAGTCCGGCATCGAGATGCGTTCGGGGTTGAGGAAACGCTCGAACAACAGCCCGAAGCGGATCGGATCGAGATCGGTGATGGTGAGCGCGTAAGCCACCAGCGAGCCGGCGCCGGAGCCGCGTCCGGGCCCGACCGGAATGCCTTGCGCCTTCGCCCACTGGATGAAATCGGCGACAATGAGGAAGTAGCCGGCATATTTCATCCGCCCGATCACGCCGAGCTCGAAGTCAAGCCGCTCGCGATAGTCCTCCGCCGTGTAGCCTTGCGCGACGCCGTAGCGCGCCAAGCGCGCTTGCAGCCCCGATTGCGCGGCCTGGCGCAGCGCTTGCGCCTCGTCCGCTTCGGCCTCGCCGCGCGCGGCGGAAAAGCGCGGCAGGATCGGCGCCAAGGTTTGCGGGCGAAACGCGCAACGTTCGGCGATCTCGACGGTCGCCGCCAGCGCCTCCGGCAGATCTGCGAACAAGGCCGCCATTTCGGCGCGGCTCTTGAAGCGGTGCTCGGCCGTCAATTGGCGCCGATCGGCGTCGGCGATCAGCTTGCCTTCGGCAATGCAAAGCAGCGCATCGTGAGCTTCGTAATCGTCCCGGGTGGCAAAGTATGGCTCGTTGGTGGCAACGAGCGGAATGCCCTGCGCATAAGCGAGATCGATCAAGGCGGGTTCCGCCGTCCGCTCCGCCGGCATGCCGTGGCGCTGCAATTCGATATAGAGGCGGTCGCCGAAGCGGCGCTGCAACTCCTCGCAACGCGTCAGCGCCAGCGCGCTTTGCCCGCCGAGGAGCGCCGCGTCGAGCGGTCCGTTCGGGCCGCCGGAGAGCGCGATCAAGCCGCTCGCCTCGCCGTCGAGCCAGGCGAGCTTGAGATGCGGGCGTTCCTGCGGCGAGGTTTCGAGATAGGCGCGCGAGCACAGCCGCATCAGGCTGCGATAGCCGGCCTCGCTCGCGGCGAGAAGAACCAGCCGCGGCCAGTTTTGAGCGAGATGGGCATTGCGGTTTTCGGTATCGCCAAAGTCGATGCCCAGCGCGCAGCCGACGATCGGCTGAATGCCGGCGCCCGCCATTTTCTCCGAGAATTCGAGGGCACCGAACATGTTGTCGGTGTCGGTGAGCGCCAAAGCCGGCTGCCGGTCCTTCTTGGCAAGCTCGGCAAGCCGCGCCACCGTCAGCGCGCCTTCGAGCAGCGAATAGGACGAATGAACGTGCAGATGAACGAAGGGAAGATCGGCGGCGTGATCGGAAGCGCGATCGGTGGACACGACATCGGTAGACATGGGCCAAGGCACTCGCTGACTGCGGTCAACCTATGGTCTGACACGATTCTCGGGCCCGTGGGCATCGCCCGCGGCCACGTTGTCCCCGCAGTTTCGATCCTTCAGCCGAGCGCCGCTCAAAGAACCCCGAAGACCTGCGCCCAGACCGCCAAAGTGGCCAAAAACAAGCTCAATGACGCCAACGCCATCGCCTCTTCTGCAAACCTCCGAACCATGTCCCTCTCCCCAATTCGCTTAGAACGAACAAGGAACATAGTTCTCTTTCTGTTCTGGTGTCAAGGGCGGGGCGATGTTACACTTGACAACCCCAAATACTAGGTATAGATTTGAGGCCATAGGAGATTTCCCATGGCTAAGCCGATTTTGACCGCCCCCCACTTTCATAACGAGGAAGCCGCTTTCGCCTATGTCGAGGCCCATCTGTGGCCGGAAGGCCCGGTTTGCCCGCATTGCGGCAATTGTGACGCCAAGAGCATTGGCCGCCTGACCGGCAAGAGCAGCCGGCCCGGCCTTCGCAAGTGCTACGCCTGCCGTAAGACCTTTACCGTGCGGGTAGGTTCGATCTTCGAGGACAGCCATTTCCCGCTGCATCTGTGGCTTCAGGCCATCCAGCTCATCTGCGGGAGTAATAAAAAGGGCATTTCGACCCGGCAAATCCAGCGGACCTTCAATTGCAGCATGAAGACCGCCTGGTTCCTGACTCATCGCATTCGCGAGATCATGAAGCCTGCCGCCAATAGCGGCCCGCTTGGCGGCGACAACAAGACCATTGAGGCGGACGTGACCTATGTGGGCCGTAAGCCGGGGACCAAGATAAGCCACGGCGGCGCGACCCACATGAACCCGGTTTTCGCCCTGGTCGAACGGCGCGGCGCGGCGCGCTCCGCTCACATGCCGGACGTGCGGGCACACAATCTTGGTGCCGTGCTGGAAAGCCATGCGGCACCGGAAACCCATTTCATGACCGACGAAGCCAAGGCGTTTAATGAACTCGGCTGGAATTTCGCGACCCATCAAACCGTCACTCACACCAAAGACGAATACGTGCGGCGTTCCGGCAATTGGGTTGTTTCGACCAACGCGGTTGAAGGGTTCTTTTCGATCCTCAAACGCGGCATTTACGGCGTGTACCAGCACGTTAGCGAAGCGCACCTTCACCGTTATTTGGCTGAATTTGATTTCCGCTACAGCCATCGGGAACGGCTTGGCGTAGATGACGTTGCCCGCGCTTCGCGCGCCCTGACCGGGGCAAAGGGCCGTCGCCTCACTTACGAAACAACTCTGTTCGACGGGCGCTAAGGCGGAGCGGTATATCCGCTATCGCAAGCGTCATTGGCACTGGCGAGATCACCGACAGCTCGGAATTGCCGTTTTGGGGCGCCGACGGGGAATGACCCCCGCCGGCACCGTTCGCTATCCTAGAAGCTGCCAAGCAAACTAGGAGCGAAGATCATGGCGGTCGATCCGAAATTAATTCCCGTCGGTCTCCCGTGGTGCCGGGAGGAAGATTACGATGCCTTTGTCGCGATCTTCGAAGACGCCAACAACCTGCCGAAAACTTGGAAAGAGTTCGTCAAGCGTTACGAGCGTGCCGAGAAGGAATTTCAGATTGCTGGCCAATCCGTCAAACGTATCTACATCAACCCTCGCACATTCCCTGATTGGTGTGCTCGCAAGGGCTACCGGATCAACGCCAAGGCCCGCGAAAGATTTGCCGCTGAGATTGCCATCAAGGAACAGCGAAATGCCGGCGGACCTTGGTAGGAGTTCCTTTATTGCACGATCAACACTTTGCATGATAGATGCCTTTGATTCGCTCTAGCATACATCAATGATCCATTCCCGAAATGACTTATTGAAAGCGGTAGAACGACTACCAACAAAAATTGATTTTCTGCCGCGATCTTACAAGGTCGTTTGGATCGATTGGCTGTCTGATTATCGTAACGCCAATCACGCAAATCAAAATCGAAACGCCGAAGTTATTTATAACGCGCTCAATCATCCTGCGATGATCGTGTGGCTTGCTGCGGCAAGCGGGACAAACCCGGACATCATTCGTAAAGCTGTCGGCGCGATTGACCGTCAACAAAGCCGCATGACACAAGCCGCTGCGGTGCGCCGTATATTGCCGTGGTCGCTCATAGTGAAACAGTTAGAGAGTGCTGAACGATACAAAAGAGGCGATGAACAGCCGATCATTCCCTACGATCATTTAATGCCAGATTTGCAGGCTATTTATGAGAGCAGCGAAAAGAAGACGACAAAACGCGCGTTGATCGCGGCACGTCTAGGTCAAGGCCAATTCCGAAATAAGGTCGGCAAGCGATGGGGTAATCAATGCGCTCTCACCGGCTGCGCTATCGTCTCTGTACTTCGTGCGTCTCATATCAAACCATGGTCAAAATCGAGCAACCATGATCGGCTGAATCCAGCGAATGGACTATTGTTTGCCGCGCACGTTGACGCGCTTTTCGACTGCGGACTTATTTCGTTCTCTAATGACGGGCATATGCTTGTGTCGGCGCAGATCGCCGATAATGTGGCGCAATTACATTTGCCGGATAGATTGCGACGGAAGCCAACTAAAGATGAGCGGCCATTCCTTGCCTATCATCGCCGTTACGTCTTTGCCCCCTGATCTATTCGATGGTATCATATGAACATGGGACGCAAACCGAACCCAAAACCTGACGACGCAGAGCAATCCAAGCGGTTCATCGAAACCGCCGAGGAAGTCGGCGCGGATACCGACGACGAGGCTTTGGAGCGCGCATTCAAGCGGATTGTTCCTCTGCCGAAGAAGCAGTCTCCGACCAAATCCCGCGCCTAGAGCAATGACCGCGCATAAGGGCCTTATAGGTCCAAGTGCGGCCTTGCATTGGCCGCGCCGCATCGGCACCGACCAAATGGCCGCCGAAAAGCGCTAGATATGATTTTCGCTCATCTGGGAATGCTACCGACTTTCGCTTACCAGACAAAAACTCGTTACGCGCCCAATTGAACTGGCTTTGAAACCAATCGAGCGGGTTGGCAAATGGTTCTTCGTTCTTGAACCATTCGTTTTTGTCGCGATGGCTTTTCAGTAATTCATAAGCTGCAAAATCGGCAACCTGGAGAGCCGGGATTTTCTTGGAACTGCAAGTCTTTTCCAGTGGGTTTATTTCGATCCGCGCCCCGCACCCTGGATTAGCCAAATCACTGTCTGCATAGTCACGGGCCAGTTAAATCATCGCGTTATGTCGATCGACCTTGTCCCACAGAGTTTCTACATCCCTATTTGGATACCGACGCGACAGTTCGATCAGTGAGGCGTAGACCCCAAGGGGATAGGCTTGAAGATCAAGCCCATAATCGCGATTGAACCGCAATAAATCTGGAACCCTGACAATCGCCCCTACGCCTGCCAGATCAGATTGCCGAATGACTTTTGCTAGCGCGGCCAGAAACGCCGCGCGTCTGGGTTCATCGCCCTTCCATGCCTCAAATGGACTACCCGGCTTTGAGTGCGCAAATTCCTTCATGTGAAGGTAGGGCACATCAAATTCTGGCCGGGCGAGTACAGCACCCCATCTGGCTTCTATATCCAGCCACAAATCGGCCGTAGTAACCCAACCCCCTACGCAAATCGCACTATCCGCGAATTGCGGGTCATTCTCCTTCCCGCTTTCATCGAAATAGCCTTTGAGCGCAGCCATCAGGGTATTCCCAGGTGGCCGCACGAAAGCCGAGAAAAACGTAATTGAAAGCGGTTCGGCGGGGGCGAGTGCAGCCACAAATCAGCCCCCCAGGCATGGGAAGCTACCCCTAGCGGGTGGGGCCGCCAAGTGTAACGTCGCCAAGGGCGGGTAGTGGGTCAGTTTCAATTGTGGCAGCCAAAAGCTAGGAGATTCAGGCGATGACCGGACCCGGCGGCTCTTCTTCGTCTGCCATGAGCGTCGAAAGCGGGAAAGTACCTCGTACAGCCTTGCTCCCCTCAAACCAAATGCAATCCGCAGTCGGTGCCCCGTCGTTACCACGGCCAACGCGCTCGATAGTCATGGCCGGTCCATATGATTTTAAACGCACTACACTGCCCGCTTTGAAATCCATCTGTCCCTCCCAGGTCGCCATTAAAGGAAGCCATAAGCCAACAATCAATAGACGCATTGTGTGCCAATGCAACTAGTGGCGCCCGGAGAAGATTTTCACGACCCGCGCGAGCCACCTTTGAGAATTGGCGATCGCGTCCAATTAAACAGCGGCGGCCCTGTATCCCTCGTGGTCGATCTCGATACTGAAACGGTCACGATATCGTGGAAGGAGGGGGAAGCAGTTTTTCCCCGTTCTTGCGTTCATCGAGTGCGCGATTAGCAACCCACACAACGGATTCATTTCTAATCCAACGTCCTGCTTCGCCTTCCGTCGCGAAGCCTTCGATGCGATCTACTGTGCCATCCGGTAAAGTGGCGCGCACATAGTAGCCGCCGCCAATCGCCCATTGCTCTACTTCAAAGAGGGGCTTCGCAACGCGCTTGACCGCGCAATTGGGCTTGTTGGCGATCGCAGTGGTCGTCTTGCTCATCATAGCGTGGCGCTACATGTGGTAACTCGTCTGAGGCCGCCGCAGTTGGCGGCCTCATTTCTAAGACGCGCGTGCAGCTACGGCACTAACTCGTTCTTGATCGAGGGCACCACCTCACCTGCCGTTGCAGATCGTTCGATCCGATCAATGGTGCTATCCGGTGATGTCGCGCGCGACATAATAGCAACCGCATAGCAATCGGCCAGTCGTGCAATCTCGAAAACGCGTTCGGCTGGCGCTTTCGCTTCGCCTCAGATGCATCAAGCACGTCCACAACATCGGTCGATTCTCAGAGATGATCTGTCACGCTGCCGGCAATTGCCGGACTTTCTGCGTTCGACGCAGCCGGACGAAGCTAAAGCCGCGCGAGAACAATTTCCGAACTCTTTGGCCGGTGGAGCATTTTAGAATATGGCGGACTTGACCTACCCCGTGGCATGAACCGGCTCGGCCATGAATAGAACGTCGTGCCAATACGGTCTGCGCGATTACCGGCGCGGTGTCCCTTTTGGGGATCGCCGGCGGTCTTCTCAAGCTCCTCGGCTATCCGGGGCTCGCCGGCCTATTGGCAATCGCTCGCGTCCCCGGCATCGAAATCAACTGGGACGGCGTCTGGTTGGTCGTCTTTATTGCGAGCGCCATGAGCGCCATCGCTATGAATTTCGGATCTTTGCGGCAGTGGCGAGAAGGACGCGAGGCGGCAAGTCAACGCAATTGGAATATGAATTTCTGCGATGCCGTCACTTATCTCTCATACACGTCGTTATTTGGCACCGCGTGGCCGGAGCCCGACAAAACCAAGGCTTCGGCAAGCGCGCTTTATGAAGCGGCGCGGAAAGGCACTATCGACATCGCCGGGCAGTATAAAGGCTCGACGGTGCTGAAGAAAATTCCGCGACATTGGTTCAATGGCCTGACGGTTTTCGATCTTACGCACTGCGCGCCGCACGGCATGAAAAACGCGTTCCTCCTGGATACCGATAAAAAAACACCCGCCTATTCGTCGCTCATCGTCGATCGCGCGCAAATTCAACGCACCTGGCCGTCGAAACCGATCGCTTTTCGCTGACGGAGCCGAACTGGAAGTCACCGCTCAAGGAAGGGAGTGGACGGGACTGCGACAGCGTACCGCCAAGCGCGCCGCCACGAACTTAACCGCTTGAGTGAAGTCCCGCGGGCGTTTGCGGCGCGCCGTCATGGCCACGCTCGTTGGGACGCCCCACCATGAGGTATTTCAGCAGGAACCCGTTATCCTTTGGCGACAGCGGATAATCGCAATTGACGCAGAAGATCGGCTGGTAATGCGGCTCGCCCGCTTCCAGTCGTGGAATCCGCACGAGCTTGTAGAAGGCGCCGCATTCGGGGCAGCGAAAATTCCGGGGTGGGCCTCCGGGCATATCTATAGGATATGCCCGCTGCGGCCACACTGGCAAGCGTTTGGCGCCGACTTATTCAATTTCAATCTGCGCTATGACCGCACCGTGACACCGTGCGGTAGCGAGACCCGACCTTGGGGCGTTTCCTTGGGTGTTTCTTTCCAGGGCTTGGGGCGGCCGGGGCAGCGCTTGAGCTGCCTTATTCAAACTGCTCCCGGATTGCCGAATCGCGTATGAAGCGACTTCAAGGATGCAGCCATGACAGCAATCTTTGTCGTGCTTGCGTTGGTAAGCTTCATTTTTTCGCTTGGCTTTTGCGCCGGATACGCCGTTCGCGAACGGAAGTCACGCGAGCGCCGCCGCCGCTTTGCTCATTCGCGGCCCTAGAGCGCAATCGTTTCAAGTTGGGGCTTCGATGGGGCGTTGGCGAATGCTCCGATTGATGTTCGCCGCAAGCGCCGGTTCACGGTAATCGAGTGTGGAGGCTGCAAATTAATGCAGCCTCGCTGAAAAAACAGGCATCCGTCTGTCATGAAGCTGTGTTATTGCCAAGCCGAGCCCGTCACCTAGGGCTCACGAACCTCCAGACCCCGTCGCACCCTTAAAGCAGGATGCGGCGGGGTTTTTCTTTTCCGATTGCGATGCACTGGATTTGGATCGGCGTAGCCGCGGCCACGGCAACAACGACAAATAAGTCAGAAGCGTTGTCCTAAGTTGAGGTCCCCCATTCGGATACCTCGCCGAGCGCCCGCCGTAGATTTGCCCCACCAAGCGGCTACTCCTCTCGGGCCTGCCAGGGCGTATAATGCGTTTGTCTCGCCGACAGCAAGAATGAGAACCCGAATTGGGCGAAGTGAGACGCGTTGCCGCTCGCTGTGGCAGCCGCGTTCTATTCTGCAGTTACGACAAACATTACGACAAACATGGAGGAGGGCCTTATGCGAAAACTCACACTGACATTAACGGCAATGGCGCTCATGCTGGGAGCGACGGTCATTGCGGCCAATGCGCAAACCCAAGTACCGGGCGCGGCCGGCCTTCACGCTCAAATCCAGAACGCGACTCCGATCCACACGGCGGCGTGCCGCGGTTGGGGGCCGTATTGCCCGCCGGGAACGACCCGGCGCTGCGGCCCTTATCGCTGCTGGTGCGCGCGTTGCTGGTAGCACGCCGACCCATGACAATCGCATAACGACATGAGGCCGCCGTCGGGCGGCCTCATTTTTTGATTTGGCGCAATGTCGTCAATTGCGGCGACAATTATATCTGCGCCGGTGAAATAACCGCCCGCCTTCGGCGTTATTCCTTAGAGCAACTGCCAAGCGAAGGAGGCAGCCATGAGGCGCCGATTTTTCGCGCTGGGCGCGCTGGGTGTACTCGTCATCGGTGCTGCATACGCGACGCCTGCCAGAGCGCAGAATTATCCGTGGTGCGCGCAGTACGGCGGCGGCTTTGGCGGCGCCTCGAATTGCGGCTTCATCAGCTACGACCAGTGTATGCAGACACTGAGCGGTATGGGCGGCTTTTGCGTACTCAACAACACCTATGCGCCGCCTGCCGTGGCGGTGCCGTCCCGCCACCAGGCGCGCAAGCGTCGCGATCCTGACAATTCCTGAGCAATGCGCCTCATGTGGCGTTTACCGGTTATCGCAATGCTCGTCGCTACGTTGTCCATCGCGACCCCTGCGCAAGCGCAAAATTATCCGTGGTGCGCCAATCTGCATGACGGGGCCGGCACCAATTGCGGGTTTTCGACTGTCGAACAATGCATGGCGACCGTCACAGGAAGCGGCGGCTACTGCGACCGCAACAATTTGTACAAGCCGCCCGCTGTCGCGGCGCCGGCGCAGACACGCAAGATCCATCCCGGCAAAAAATCCTCGCGCAAACAAGGAGACTGGTCATGAAGGCTTTGTTTGTCATCTTCGCCATCGTCGCCGCGGTTATGGCCATCGACAGGCCGGCCCAGGCGCAAAACTATCCGTGGTGCGCGCAATATAGCGGCAGAGGGGACGGCGCCATGAATTGCGGCTTCGTCAGCTTCGCGCAATGCATGGACACCGTCAGAGGAATGGGCGGGTTTTGCATCGCCAACAACACCTATGTGCCGCCGCCCGGCCCAACGCCGCATCCCGCCGACATGGCGAAGAAGCACCCCGCGCGCGAACGAACGATGTGAATAAGAAGACCCCCCATGAAGACTATGCTTATGCTCTTCGTCGTAGTCGTCGCGGCAGCCGCGACCGGCACGCCCGCCCGGGCGCAGAACTATCCGTGGTGCGCAATTTACAACGCCGGGGACAACGGCTCGAATTGCGGCTTTACGAGCTTTCCGCAATGCATGGCCACCGTGAGCGGAATTGGCGGCTTCTGCGAGCGCAACAATACTTACGTGCCCCCGGCCGGGCCGGCGCGGCGACGGCCGGAATGATGGCGAACCGAAACGCGGTTTCAAGCGTTGCCGAAGCGAGCCCATCCAGTCAGAGACAGGCACACATGAAACTTTTATCGTTGGCTGCCGGACTTATCCTCGCCGCAACCTTGATCGGCACGTCCGCGCAAGCGCAGAACTATCCGTGGTGCGCGGTTTACACCGGCAAGGGCACTGGCGGAGCCAGGAATTGCGGGTTCACGAGCTTTGCACAATGCATGGCTACGGTGAGCGGAATCGGCGGATTCTGCGAGCAAAACAACACATATGTGCCATCCGCCGGGGCGCCTCGCAAACACCACAAGCAAAGCAAACACCACAAGCAAAGCTGAGCGACGCTCAGGTCAGCTCGACGACCAGGCCGTCGCGAATGGTCACGCGGCGGTCCATCTGCGCGGCAATGTCCATATTGTGCGTGGCGATGATGGCGGCGAGACCCGAGGCGCGCACCAATTGATTGAGCGTGGCGAAGACGTGGCCCGCGGTGTGGACGTCGAGATTTCCGGTCGGCTCGTCGGCGAGCAGGATGCGCGGCGCATTGGCCACCGCGCGCGCAATGGCGACGCGTTGCTGTTCGCCGCCCGACAGCTCGGTCGGCCGATGCGACAGGCGATCCTTCAGCCCCAGATAGCTCAATAGCTCGACGCCGCGCGCGCCCGCCTCCCGGTGCGACAGGCCGCGGATCATTTGCGGCAGAATGACATTCTCAAGCGCGGAAAATTCCGGCAGCAAATGATGAAACTGATAGACGAAGCCGATTTCGGTGCGCCGGATCCGGGTGCGCGCCAGATCGGACAGATGCGAGGTGGCCGCGGCGTCGATATAAACTTCGCCGGCGTCGGGATGTTCAAGCAGACCGGCGATGTGCAGGAGCGTCGATTTGCCCGCCCCCGACGGCGCGACCAGCGCCACCGATTGGCCGCCCCACACGGCGAGTTCGGCGCCGCGGAGGATGTCGAGCGTCGAATTGCCCTGCCGGAACTGCCGGCAAATGCCGTGCAGGAGGACGAGCGGCGGCTCGTCGGTTCTCGAGGTCGAGGTCGCGACCTCGACTATCGTGGTGGTGGTTTCGTCCATTCCGCCCAATCACTCATAGCGCAGCGCTTCGACCGGATCGAGCCGCGCCGCGCGCCACGACGGATAGAGCGTCGCCAAAAACGACAAAGCGAGCGCCATGACGACGACCGCCGAAGTCTCCTTGACGTTCATATCGGCCGGCAATTGCGAGAGGAAATAAAGCTCCGGCGAGAACAGTTCGGTGTTGGTGAGCCACGACAAAAAGCGCCTGATGTCCTCGATATTGGCGCAGACGATGGTGCCGATGACAAAGCCCACCCCGGTGCCCACTACCCCGATCGAAGCCCCAGTAATCAGAAAGACCCGCATGATCGCTCCTTGCGTCGCGCCCATCGTGCGCAGGATGGCGATATCGCTGCCCTTATCCTTCACCAGCATGATCAAGCCGGAAACGATATTGAGCGCGGCAACAAGCACGATCAAGGTGAGGATCAGGAACATCACGTTGCGTTCGACCTGCAGCGCGTTGAAGAAGGTGGCGTTGCGCTGGCGCCAGTCGACCATATAGATCGGGCGTCCCGCGGCATCGGTGACCAGTTTGCGGAAGCTGTCGATGTGATCGGGGTCGTCGGTATAGACCTCGATCGCGGTGACGTCGCCGGAGCGATTGAAATAGGCTTGCGCTTCGGTCAGCGGCATGAAGACGAAGGCTGAATCGTATTCGGACATGCCGATCTCGAATACGGCGGCGATTTTGTAGGCCTTGATCCGCGGCGTGGTGCCCATCGGCGTCACCGCGCCGCGCGGCGCGACCAGCGTGAGATTGTCGCCGGCCCGCACCGAGAGCTGCTCAGCCAGTCTCGCGCCGATCGCGATGCCTTGGCCCTCGTCGAAACCGGCGAGCGTTCCTTGCTTGATGTTCTTGGAAACTTGGCTGAGCTTCATCAGGTCGGCGCCGCGCATGCCGCGAACGACGACGCCGGAAGCATTGAACGGCGATGACGCGAGCGCCTGTCCCTCGACCAGCGGTGCGGCGAGATAGACGCCGGGAACTTTTGCGACCCGGTCGGCGACCGCGGCGTAATCGGTCAGCGGGGATTCCAGCGGCTGGATCAACAGATGGCCGTTGAGCCCCAATATCTTCGACAACAGTTCCTGACGGAACCCGTTCATCACGGCCATGACGATGATCAGCGTGGCGACGCCGAGCATGATGCCGAGAAAGGAGAATCCGGCGATGACGGAGATGAATCCCTCTTTGCGCCGGGCGCGTAAGTAGCGCAGCGAGAGCATCCACTCATACGCCGAAAAGGGTCGGGTGCCGGTCGGATCGGCCATTTATGTCTAGTCCCCGCGAACACCCCGAGTTTCACACGATTTTGGCGCTTTCAAGCCAGCGATTTCGCGGCAAACCGTCGCCGCGCACAGCTTATCCGCCGAGGCGCGCCACGGCGTCCGAAGCCGACATCAGCTCCCGCTGCCCGTCGGCGCGCCGTTTCACCTCGACCTTGCCTTCGGCGAGGCTGCGCGGCCCGACCAGGATCTGCCAAGGAATGCCGATCAGATCTGCGGTCGCGAATTTCGATCCGGGCCGCTCGTCAAGGTCGTGATAGAGGGTGTCGATCCCCTTGCCGTTCAACGCCGCATAGAGCTGCTCGCAAGCCGGGTCGGTGTCGGCCCCGCCCTGTTTCAGATTGAGGATCATGGCCTTGAACGGCGCGACGGATTCCGGCCATTTGATGCCCATCTCATCGTGGGAGGCCTCGATAATGGCGGCCACCAGCCGGCTCGGCCCGATGCCGTAGGATCCCATATGCACCGGACGGTCCACGCCGTCGGGGCCCGTGACATAAGCCTTCATCGGCTCAGAATATTTGGTGCCGAAATAGAAGATATGGCCGACTTCGATGCCGCGCGCCGAAACCCGTTTATCGGCGGGAAGGCCAGCGAATGCCGCCGGGTCGTGCTTCTCCGAGGTCGCCGCATAGAGCGAGGTCCATTTATCGACGATCGCCTGCAGTCGGCCGACATGGTCGAAATCCACATCCGGCCCGGGGACGTCGAAGCCGAGATAGTCGCGGTGGCAAAACACCTCGCTCTCGCCGGTGTCGGCCAGAATGATGAATTCGTGGGACAGATTGCCGCCGATCGGTCCGCTTTCCGCCACCATCGGGATCGAGCGCAGGCCTAAGCGGGCGAAGGTGCGCAAATAGGCGACGAACATGCGGTTATAAGCGTGCTTGGCGCCTTCGAAATCGAGATCGAACGAATAGGCGTCCTTCATCAGGAATTCGCGCCCGCGCATCAGCCCAAAGCGCGGCCGCACTTCGTCGCGGAACTTCCATTGGATGTGGTAGAGGTTGAGCGGCAAATCCTTGTACGAGCGCGCGTAAGTGCGAAAGATCGCCGTGATCATTTCCTCATTGGTCGGGCCGTAGAGCATGTCACGCTCGTGCCGGTCCTTGATGCGCAGCATTTCCTTGCCGTAGGCCTCGTAGCGGCCGCTCTCGCGCCACAGATCGGCGGATTGGATGGTTGGCATCAGAAGCTCGATGGCGCCCGAACGGTCCTGCTCCTGGCGCACGATGGCGCAGACCTTTTGCAGCACGCGGAAGCCTAAAGGCAGGAAGGCATAAATCCCGGCCGCCTCCTGCCGGATCATTCCGGCGCGGAGCATCAGGCGGTGCGACACGATTTCCGCCTCTTTCGGCGTCTCACGCAAGATCGGCAGGAAGTAACGGGAAAGGCGCATGAAATCTCATTACGCTGCGACTGGAACTGCGGCGGCAGTGAAGCCGCAACGGCGCCGGAAATACAAGAGGCGGTCAGTTGTGATCTAAATCTGAAGTTCCATAGAAATATTTTGCGCCCCGCGGTGGTATCATGATGACAACGGGACCGAGATAGACTACGAATGCTGCGTAACCCGCCGCCGCGACCGCAACGCGGCGATCAGGGTAGCGGTCCAAGTCTCGGGAGGATGACCCGCGAGCGCAAAGCTTCGCCAGCCACGTCTTGTAATGCGTGCTCAAAAGTAACGTGGGAAAATGGGTTAGATGAGGATTTTACGGCAGGGCTCTTGCCCTGCTTTTCTTTTTGCGGCGGCAATCTAATGGAGAGATTAGCTTATATATTTATCTTACGTAATTGATTTTACTGTCAATATTTAGCATAATCAAATTGCCCCATCAGGCCGCTCAGCGAGACCAGATGCTCGGCATAGACGACATAACCTGCGGCATAGATCACCAGCGCCACGGCGGTCGTCCACAGCAATGTCCGTCCCAGGCGAAAGCTCGTCGGTGCGCCCGGATCTGTGCCGGGGGCCATCTCGCCGCCTTCATGCTGGCTGCGCACGCCCCACGGCAGGACCGCAAACAGGCTGACCCACCAGATCAGGAAGAAAGCGGCGAGAGCGGTGGTGACAGTCATTTTATGCCTGTTCCAGCTCGACCAAAGTGCCGGAAAAATCCTTCGGGTGCAGGAAAAGCACCGGCTTGCCATGGGCTCCGGTCTTCGGCTCGCCGTCGCCGAGCACGCGCGCACCGGCCGCTTTGAGGGCATCGCGCGCGGCGCGGATATCGTCCACCTCGTAGCAGATGTGGTGCATGCCGCCGTCCGGGTTGCGCTCGAGGAATTTGGCGATCGGCGAAGTGGCGCCGAGCGGTTCGAGCAACTCGATTTTGGTATTCGGCAGGGTGATGAACACTGTGGTCACACCGTGGTCCGGCTGCGGCACCGCGGCCGAAACCTGCGCGCCCAAAGTGTCGCGGTACACCGCCGCCGCCTTGCCGAGATCGCGCACGGCGATGGCGACGTGATTGAGCTTGCCGATCATCTCGTCGAGTCTCCTTCACCCGGCAGCGTATCTTCCCCGCACACGCGACGGGCGCTTGCCAATCTTGCAGGAAGGTCGGACAAATGCCAATAATTGCTGCAATCGGGGGATGATCCGGGAATCCCAATTGAACATGAGCTAGCTATTCGAGTCACTCGAATTGGCGTGTTCCATGCCTACCGCGTCTGAATTTCCGCCGATCGACCATGGCGGTCCCGTCGACCGACCGTTCCAGCCTTTTTCCTATTCGGCGCTGGAGGGATCGATCACCGATCGGTTTGAGGCAATTGCACGGCGTTTTTCGACGCGCGTCGCCGTCAGCGATTGCGTCCGCAATCTGACCTATTCTGAGCTTGCGATCCTTTCCGATCGGATCGCGGCGGCTGTCGCCGTTGCGGTGGCGGATCGCCCGGGACCGGTCGCGATTTTGCTTCCTCGTGACGTGCTTTTCCCCGCGGCCATGCTGGGAGTGCTGGCGGCCGGACGCGGTTACGTGCCGCTCGATGTCAGCAACCCGGCCGAGCGAAACCGGCTGATCGCGACGCAATCGGGCGCCGCCGCGGTGGTCTGCGCGGGCGAACTCGCCCATCGTGTACGGTCGCTATTTGCGGAGCACGTGCCCGTCGTCGATATCGACATAATCGGCGACGCGGCACGCCGAAATCCGATGCCTCGGCCCGCTTCACATGATCTCGCCCACATCGTCTACACGTCCGGCTCGACCGGTAGTCCGAAGGGGGCGTACCATAACCACCGGAATCTCCTGCACGACGTGATGCAGCAGACCAACACTTTGCACCTGAATGAAGAGGATCGGGTGGCGTTGGTGTATTCGCCGGCCGTTATTGCCGCGATCCGCGAAATCTTCATGACGCTCCTGAATGGGGCTTCGCTGCACATCCTACCGCCGCAAGAACTTCAATCCCACGGTCTCGTGCGAGAGATCAAGGCACGCGGAGTCACCATTCTCCGCACGGTGCCAGTCCTTCTTCGCCGATTGGCGGAGGTTCTTGCTCCCAATGAACGTCTCGACAGTGTGCGGGTAGTCGGATTGGGATCTCAGCGCGTCGATTGGACCGACTTCGATGTGTTCCGCCGCCATTTTTCTCCGGCGGCGTTCCTAATCGTAGGTATTGGTGCCACGGAGTGCGGAGGAAACTTCTGTCATTGGTTCGTGGACCAGCAATTACGGGCACCGGGATGCCGCCTGCCGATCGGACGGATATTGCCCGACGCGAAAGTCACGATCGCGGACGAAGGCGGCCGCCCGGTTGCCGACGGCGAGATCGGCGAGTTCGTCGTTGCCAGCGACTATCTCGCACTCGGCTACTGGCGCGATCCGGACCTGACGGCGCGGGCGTTCACGGTCGATCCGGGCAATTCGAATACCCGGATTTTCAAGACCGGGGATATGGGCCGGATGCGGCCGGATGGACTGCTCGAGTACAGCGGGCGCAACGACCAGCAGATCAAATTGCGCGGCCATCGGATCGAGATCGGCGAGATAGAGTTCGCACTGGGAGCATGTGCGGGGGTGGAAGATGCCGCGGTCGTAGTGAAAAGGCACGAAACCGGCCTCCCGCACTCGCTGATCGCTTATGTAGAGCCCAAGACAGGCATCCGAGGCTTGCTGCCGCGCGAACTGCTGTCGACGCTGGCGAAGCGTTTGCCGGCCTATATGGTTCCCGCCAGGCTCCATGTGCTCGAAAAGCTGCCCCGGCTTCCGAACTTAAAGATCGATCGGGTGCGGCTCGCGGAGCCGGACATCGCGCGCCAGATCGAGCCGCGCGATCATGCCCCGCCCACCGTCGATGACGGCGCCGAACCGGCCAAGATCGAAAACGTCTTAAGAAATATCCCTGAAGTCGCCGATGCCGCGGTCATCGTTCGCAATAACGACGGTGGCGATCCGCGCTCGCTGGTCGCCTATGCCGTGTTGCGGGCGGGAAATCAGGGCCTTCTGCCACGGCATCTGCAGCGCGTTTTGGCTCGAAAGTTGCCTGGTCATTTGCTCCCCGCGCAACTCATTTTGCTCGACGAATTGCCTCATCTGCCCAACCTTGCGGTCGATCGTGTGCGGCTTGAGCAATTCGACGCGGCGCGGCCGTTGGAGGTCCGCGATCGCCGGGACGATCCGTTAATCGACAAAGTCTCGCAGATTTACGAAACGGTTCTCAGGATCAACGGCGCCAGTGCCGACGACAACGTGGATTCGCTCGGCGGAGACTCGCTTCAAGCCATCACCATACAGACCGAACTGGAACGGCAATTTGGCATTGCGATCCCTGAAGAGATCGTCGAGCAGCGGCCATCGATTCGCCAGATCGCGCGGTTTCTTGCGTTGCGCCCGGATGCCAAAGTCGCCGAGCGCCTATGAGCAAAATCGCCGGTTCCACATTGACTCTTCGCGTGCTCGGCCGGTCGATTTTCCGCGTCATCGGCCGCCTCTGCCGCGGCAGAATTTCCAGTTTTCGGGAAGAGGCCGCGGTTGTCATTAGTGGCCTTCTGGATGCCGGCCACTTGAACATTGCAGAGCATGCCCTGCGCCGGCTCCACGCTGCATTTCCGACGCTGCCCTTCGCTTCCAACTTGTGCGGAGTTTTCGACCGAATACCCCCGGTCGGGGCGGCACATTCCGCCTTTAGGGACGATCCTACCAAGGACGTGCAGATTGTTGCCCGCAGCAGCGACATCGTCGTCCTTCTATTCTGCAGCAGCGGCCACAACCTTGGTCTGCCGCTCCCCATGATTCACCGCTGGTTTGCCCGGCTTCCGGCAAGTCTGATCTATCTGCGTGATTTCAAGCGCGTTTATTTTTTCAACGGCGTGCAGTCGCTGGGGCCTTCGCGAGAGGCCACCCTCGCAGAGCTGCGGCGCGGGTCCCACCAACCTGTCCGTCGAATTCAACATCCATACCAGCCGCGACATGAAATCCGTCGCCTTAACGTCGCAATTTCCGGACGCCCGTTTCGACATGCGGGAAGCCTATTCGGCAGTCGCGCGGCCACCGCGCGTTTGCATCGTTTACGGGAAGAACAATTGGGATGACCGCGACCAGATCGAACACATGGAGGAGCTGTCGTGTGTGACACTTTGCGGCATCGAGAATTGTTCGGAACACAATGTGATCATGGACGCAATCATGCGGGAAAAGTTTGAGGGCTTGCTGGACTGGCTCGTGCGAGAGCCGGAAGGGACTTCATCGGCCGCGCACCACCGCCGACGATCAGTCGCGTGACGTCGATTGACGTTTTGACCGGCCAACCCGGCGCGCGGGCTGATTCTGAAGACTGGTCCGTCTTGACGCCGTGGACGGATCCTCTCCGGACACTGAACGATGTTTGCGAGCACGCGGCTTATGTGAGGCCGGGGCCGAACTACACGGTGAGCACATGCACGTGGCAGATCGGCTTCTTGTTCCACCGCTCGGCAATGGCGCCGCGCACCGCGCGGCGCACGGTTTCGGCTACAGCGTCAGGATCGAGGCGACGCGGTTTTGGCAGCGCTTCAAATGCCTCCTCGACTGCGTCATGCGCGATCTCCGTCATCGACGCGCCGCCGGCATCGGTCTCCGGCAGGCCGATGAGCTCAACTTCGGGATCGGCCATGAGCAGCCCCTTCTCGCTCAAAGCCAAAGCCACCGTCACGATGCCGGCAAAGCTCAGCCGTCGGCGCGCGGCCACCGTGCGGCTTTCGGCGCTGATGAGAAGCGAGCCGTCTTTGTAAAGCCGCCCGGAAGGAACCTCATCGACGATGTCCGGGCCATCCGGGGCGAGCCGAACCAGATCGCCGTTGCGGCAGACCAGAACTTTCGGCACCCCGGCGCGGCGGGCGAGTTCGGCGTGCTCGGCAAGGTGCAGCGCTTCGCCATGCGCAGGGATGAGAATTTGGGGCCGCACCCAGCCGATCATGTCGCGCAACTCGTCACGCCGCGGATGGCCGGAAACGTGAACGAGATGGGTGCGGTCGGTGATGACCTCAATGCCCTGCATGACCAAGCCATTGATGACCTCGCCAACGGCTTTCTCGTTGCCGGGGATTGCGCGCGACGAAAAGATCACGCGGTCGCCCTTGGTAAGCGTGACTTCCGGATGCTCGTCCCGGGCGATGCGCGACAGCGCGGCGCGCGGTTCGCCCTGACTGCCGGTGCACAGCGCCAACACCTTGTCGGGCGGCAGATAGCCGTAAGCATCGGCGCTGCGAAAATCCTGCACGCCGTCGAGATAACCGGTTTCGCGTGCGACCTGTGCAACCCGCTCCATCGCCCGGCCGACCAGTACGACCTCGCGTTCGGCCGCGCGGGCGGCGTCGGCGACCGCGCGAAGCCGCCCGACATGGGAGGCAAAGGTCGTCACGGCGACGCGGCGGGGGGCGGTGCGGATGAGCTCGGCCAAGGTCTTGGCGACATCGCTTTCCGATGGCGAGCGCCCGTCGCGGACCGCATTGGTGGAATCGCCGATGAGCGCCAGCACGCCTTCGTCGCCGACCGCAGTCAACTTCGCCGCGTCGGTCGGTGCGCCGATGAGCGGGGTCGGATCGATCTTCCAGTCCCCAGTATGCAGCACGACGCCGGCGGGAGTGCGGATGGCGAGCGCATTCGATTCCGGAATCGAATGGGCGACATTGATGAAGTCGATTGCGAACGGCCCCAGCGTCAGCCGCCCGCCGAGCGGCACGGTTCGCACCGGGATTTGCGGCGCGCCGGGTTCGGAGGCGCGCCGGGCCTCGAATAGGGCCGCCGTGAACGGCGTGGCGTAGAGCGGGACCTTCAGGCGCGGCCACAGATCGATCAGCGCACCCATATGGTCTTCGTGACCGTGGGTGAGCACGAGGCCCAGAATATTTTTGCGCTCCTCGATCAGGTAGCGGATGTCCGGCAGGATGAGATCGACGCCGGGCAAATGCTCCTCGGAGGCAAACGACACGCCGCAATCGACAATGAGCCATTGCCGGCGCCGCTCGTCGCCGAAGCCGTAGATCGAGAGGTTCATCCCGATCTCGCCGATGCCGCCGAGCGGCGCGAAGACGAGTTCGTTGTGCGCCATCACTCAGACACGAAGCTCAAACGGGAAAACATCGCCCGCCGCTATTTTCTCGATGCTACCGCCGGGGAGTTCGAGGAGAAGCCGGCCGGATTGATCGAGCCCGACAAAGCGGCCGTGCTTTTCGCCGCTGCCATTGCGCACGGTGACCGCTTCGCCGATGCCGCGCGCGGTGGCGCGCCAGTCGTCGAGGATAGCCGCCAAGCCGCGGCCGCGATCCCATTGCGCGATGCGTTCACACATGCTCGCCGAGAGCCGTTGAAACAGCCGCTCAGGCGTGACACTGGCGCCGTGGGCGTGCAGATCGGTTGCGGGGTATGTTGCGCTTGGCGGATGGCCTGCGCAATTGACGCCAATGCCGACGACAATGGCCAATTCCCGGGCCGGGCCGGCTTCGCCCTCGATCAGAATTCCGGCGCATTTCTCGCCGTTGAGCAAAACATCGTTCGGCCATTTGAAGGCAAGATTGGGGGCAAGCGCCGGCGCCTCCTCAAGGATGGCGTCGCGCAGCGCCAGGGCCGCAACGAAGGCGAGCTCCGGCGCGCGCTCGAAGGACGACGGCTCGCGAAGAAGGAGACTCGCATAGAGATTGCCCGGCGGCGACGCCCACGAGCGGCCCATGCGGCCGCGGCCAGTGGTTTGCGCCAGTGCGGTGATCCAGAGCGGCGCTCGCTCGCCCTTCTGCGCGCGAATACGGACTTCTTTATTGGTCGAGCCGACCGTGGCGAGGGCAACAAGCCGAACGCCTTCATCGACCGCTCTTGCGTCAAGCTGCATCAGAACAGGGAATGCGCGGCTGCGCTCGCCACGCCGACGAGTGGCCCCGGATAGACGAAGAACAGAATGTTAAACAGGCCGCAGACCGCCAGCACGACCCGCAATTCATAGGGCATATTGTAAAAACCTTCGACCGGTTCGTCGAAATACATGATCTTGATGATCGCCAGATAGTAATAGGCCCCGACCACGCTCGCCAGCACGCCGATGACGGCAAGCACGTAAAGGCCGGCCTTGATGGCGGCGAGGAAGACGTAGAACTTGGCGAAGAAACCGGCGAGCGGCGGTACGCCCGCCATCGAGAATAGCAGCATGGCCAGGAAAAACGCCGTCGCCGGATGGGTGCGCGCCATTCCTGCGAGCTGGTCGATCAATTCCACCATGCCCGCGGACCGCCGCATCGACAGGATCACGGCGAAAACGCCGAGCGTCATGGTGATATAGATGGCGATATAAACGAGCACGCCCTGGATGCCTTCGGGCGTTCCGGCGGCGAGCCCGACCAGCGCAAAACCCATGTGGCCGATCGACGAATAGGCCATCAGGCGCTTGATATTGCGCTGGCCGATGGCGGCGAAGGCGCCGAGCGCCATCGATGCGATAGAGACGAATACCACGATCTGCTGCCATTCCGACGTGATTCCGGGAAAAGCCATGACCGCGGCGCGTACGAACATCGCGATACCGGCGACTTTCGGCGCGGCGGCAAAGAACGCCGTGACCGGCGTCGGCGCCCCCTCATAGACGTCCGGCGTCCACATGTGGAACGGCACCGCCGAAACCTTGAAGCAGAAGCCGGCGAACAAAAAGACGATGCCGAATATCAAGCCGATGCCGGCGGGCCCGCCCTGCCCCGCCGCATGCGCGATGCCGGCGAAGCTCACGGTGCCGGTGAAGCCGTAGGTCAGCGACGCGCCATAGAGCAGCATTCCCGACGACAGCGCGCCGAGCACGAAATATTTCAGGCCCGCCTCGCTCGAGCGCAGATTGTCGCGATGGCTTGCGGCGACGACGTAAAGCGGCAGGCTCATCAATTCGAGGCCGAGATAAAGCGCGATCAGATCCGCGGCCGATATCAGCATCAACATGCCGAGTGTGGAGAGCAGGATCAGTACCGCGTATTCGAACCGCTGCTGGCGTGCGTGCTCGTCGTAATCGAGCGACATGACAATGGCGGCGGCGGAGCCGAGCAGCGCCAGGATTTTCAAATAGCGGGCGAAGTCGTCGACGATGAAGCTGCCGCCGAAAGTCGAAAGCGTGCCGGCCGGCAACAGCAACAGAATGATAGCGGCGGCAGCCAAGAGGCCGATCGCGGCATAATCGATAAGGCGTCCCGACCGGCCCGCTGGCAAACCGCCTTGAAAGACGCCCAGCATCAATAGCGCCATGGCGCCGCAGCCGAGAACGATTTCCGGCAGCAGCGGAATGAGCCTGGCAAGATGCGTGCCGTCCATGGTGTCCCTTGCTGTCCCTTGGCGTTACCGCGTCAGCGCCGCGGTTTGCACGGTGCTGAGCGCATGATGGTAGTTGTCGATCAAGGCCGTCACCGACGCCGATGAAATATCGAGCACGGGCTTCGGATAGACGCCGAGCACGATGGTGAGGATTACGAGCGGCGCGAGAATCGTAATTTCGCGCCAGCCGATATCCTTGATGTTGAACAGGCTCGGCTTTTCCAGCTTGCCGAAAATGACCTTGCGGTAAAGCAACAACGCATAGGCGGCCGACAGAATGGTGCCGATCGTCGCCAGCGTCGCTACCCAATTGTTGACCCGGAAGGTGCCAATCAGCGTCAAGAACTCGCCGACAAAGCCTGACGTACCCGGCAGGCCGACATTGGCCAGCGTGAACACCATGAAGACGAAGGCATAGAGCGGCATGCGGTTGACGAGGCCGCCATAGGCGGCGATTTCACGCGTGTGCATGCGGTCATAGATGACACCGACGCAGAGAAACAAAGCCGCCGAGACGATGCCGTGCGAAATCATCTGGAAAATGCCACCGGCGACGCCCTGCGCCGTCACCGCGAAAATGCCCATGGTGACGAAGCCCATATGCGCGACCGAGGAATAGGCGATCAGCTTCTTCACGTCCTCCTGCACCAACGCGACCAGCGAGGTGTAGATGATGGCGACAATCGACAGCGCGTAAATCAGCGGCGCCAAATGCTGCGACGCCTCCGGAAACATCGGCAGCGAGAAGCGCAGGAAACCGTAGCCGCCGAGTTTCAGAAGTATTGCGGCAAGAATCACCGAGCCGGCGGTCGGCGCTTCGACATGGGCGTCCGGCAGCCAGGTGTGAAACGGCCACATCGGCATCTTGACCGCGAAGGAGGCGAGGAACGCGAACCACGCCCAGGTCTGCAAGGCGAGCGGGAACGGATGATGCAGCAGCGTCGGAATGTCGGTGGTTCCGGCCTGCCAGTACATCGCCATGATGGCGAGCAGCATCAGCACGGAACCGAGGAAAGTGTAGAGGAAGAACTTCAAGCTGGCATAGACGCGGCGCGGGCCGCCCCAGATACCGATAATCAGGAACATCGGAATGAGGCCGCCCTCGAAGAACAGATAGAACAGCACAAGGTCGAGCGCGCAGAAGCTGCCGACCATCAGCGTTTCCAGCACGAGAAAGGCGATCATGTATTCGCGCACGCGGCGCTGGATCGCGTCCCAGCTCGCCAGGATCGAAATCGGCATCAGCGCCGTTGTCAGCACCACAAACGGCAGCGAAATGCCGTCGACGCCCATCGAATAGGTGATGGTGCCGCCGAGCCACGGCCGCTTTTCCAGAAACTGGAAATCCGCCGTCGACGGGTCGAAGCGCCAGATCAGAATCAGCGAGATGGCGAACGTGATGAGCGTCGTCCACAGCGCCACCCAGCGCGCGTTGCGCACGCCGGCTTCGTCCTCGTTGAGGAAGGCGATGAACAGCGCGCCTGCAATCGGCAGGAAGGTGACGACGGAAAGAATGGGCCAGCTTGTCATCAGTGCAGCCCCGCGAACATGAACCAGGTGATGAGCGCGGCGACGCCGATCAGCATGGCGAAGGCGTAGTGATAGAGATAGCCGGTTTGCAGCCGAACGACGTTCTTCGTTACGTCGAGCACGCGGGCGGAGACGCCGTCCGGACCGAAGCCGTCAATGACGAAGCGATCGCCGCCCTTCCAGAACAGGCGGCCGAGCCAAATCGCCGGGCGGACAAAAAGGAAATCGTAGATTTCGTCGAAATACCATTTGTTGAGCAGGAACTCGTACAGCAGCTTTTGATCCCGCGCCAAAGCCACCGGCAGATCGGGCCGACGAATATAGAATTGATACGCCACCAAAAATCCGACGATCATCATCACGGTCGGCAACAGCGAGATAACGAGCGGCAGCTTCTCGGCATTTTCGAACAGGGTGTTGGCGATGCCGAGCTTCAAGGCGTCGCGGAAAAATTGGTCCGCGCCGTGGCCGGTGAAGATCGATAGAAACGGCCAGCCCGCGGCAATCGAGCCGATGGCGAGGATGAGGAGCGGAATGAGCATCACTGCCGCGCTCTCGTGTGCACCGTCGTAGTGATGGCGATCGTGCGGCTCGCCGTGGAAAGTCTTGAAAATGAGACGCCAGGAATAGAACGAGGTGAGCGCGGCGGCGGCGACCGTCATCAGGTAGCCGTAACCCGCCATTGGATTGGTGCCGACGGCGGCGGCCTCGATAATCGCATCCTTGGAAAAATAGCCGGCAGTGAACGGAAAGCCGGTCAGCGCCAAGGTGCCGACCAGCATGACGCCGTAGGTGACCGGGATTTTGCGCCACAAGCCGCCCATGTGGCGGATGTCCTGCTCGTGATGCATCGCCAGGATGACCGAGCCCGAGCCGAGGAACAACAGCGCCTTGAAGAAGGCATGCGTGAACAAATGAAACATTCCGACCGAATAGGCGCCGAGCCCCATGGCGACGAACATGTAGCCGAGCTGCGAGCAGGTCGAATAGGCGATGATGCGCTTGATGTCGTTCTGGACGAGGCCAATCGTGGCGGCGAACATCGCGGTGGTCGCGCCGATGAAGATGACGAAGGCCGAGGCGTCCTGAGACAGCGAGAACAGCGGCGATAACCGCGCGACCATGAATACGCCGGCCGTTACCATGGTCGCGGCATGGATCAGCGCCGAGACCGGGGTCGGTCCCTCCATGGCGTCGGGCAGCCAAGTGTGCAGCAGAAACTGCGCCGACTTTCCCATCGCCCCCATGAACAGCAAGAGGCACACCGTAGTCAGCGCGTTGACGTCCCAGCTGAGGAAATGAAAGCTCTTGCCGGCCAGCGCCGGCGCCTGCGCGAAGATGGTGTCGAAGTCGACCGCGCCGGTCAGATAGAAGACGGCAAAAATGCCGAGCGAAAAGCCGAAGTCGCCGACGCGGTTGACGATGAAGGCCTTGATCGCGGCGGCGTTGGCTTCCGGCTTGTGGTACCAAAAACCGATGAGGAGATAGCTCGCGAGCCCGACGCCTTCCCAGCCGAAGAACAATTGCACGAGATTGTCGGCCGTCACCAGCATCAGCATGGCGAAGGTGAAGAACGACAGATAGGAGAAGAAACGCGGCTTATAGGGATCCTCGTCCATGTAGCCGATCGAATAGATGTGAACGAGCGACGAAATCGTCGTCACCACGACCAGCATCACGGCGGTCAGCGAATCGATGCGCAGCGCCCATTCCGAATGCAGATCGCCGAAACTGACGAATGGGAACAGCGTGACGCGCGCGTCATGGCCCGCGATGCCAACGTCGAAAAACGCCAGCCACGACAGCACGCAGGCGATCACCAGGAACGTCGAGGTGACGAGCATGGCCGCGAGCGAGCCGGCGACGGACGGCTCGGGCGCGGCATCATGCGAATGATCTTCGACGTGGGTGCCGGCGAGGGCGGCATGCGGCGCATCCGGCGACGGCGCGGCGCGCGGACGATCTTCGGGCACGAGCGGCGCAGCATGATCGTCGTCCGGCGGTAGCGGGCTTTCGCCGGGATAGCGGTTGCGCGCGCCGACGAGCGCGATGACGCCGGCAATGACGGCGCCGAGCAGCGGCAGGACGACAATGGCTTCGTACACGCCGCTATCCTTTCATCAAATTGATATCGTCGACCGCGATCGAACCGCGGTTGCGGTAATAAGCGACCAGGATCGCCAGTCCGATCGCGGCTTCCGCCGCCGCAACGGTGAGCACGATCAGCGCATAGACCTGACCGACGATGTCGCCCAGAAAGCTCGAAAACGCCACGAGGTTGATGTTGACCGCGAGCAGAATGAGCTCGATCGACATCAGGATGACGATGACGTTTTTGCGGTTGAGAAAGATGCCGAAAATCCCGAGCGTGAACAGGATCGCCGCAACGGACAGATAATGGCCGAGCCCGATGGTCATGACAGCTGTTGCCTCATGATAGCCCCTGCCCCGTCTTCACCTGGACGACCTCGATCGCGCTTGTGCGGTTGCGCGCAACCTGGTTGGCGATGCTTTGGCGCCGCACATTCGGCTTATGCTGCAGCGTCAACACGATGGCGCCGATCATGGCGACCAGGAGAATGACTCCCGCGGCCTGGAAGAAATAGACGTATCGGGTATAGAGCACGAGGCCGAGCGCCTGGGTGTTGTTGATCGCATTTGACGGTGGAATCGGCGCTGTAATGGCGCCGTGCACTTGCGGCCCGATGGCCCAGGAAACGACAACGAAAAGCAGCTCAACCAAGAGAATCCCGCCGATCAAGCCGCCGATCGGCAGGTAATTGAGAAAGCCCTGACGCAGTTCAGCAAAATCAACGTCGAGCATCATCACGACGAACAGGAACAACACCGCCACCGCGCCGACATAGACGACGATCAAGATCATCGCCAGAAACTCGGCGCCCAACAGCACGAATAGCCCGGCCGCGTTGACGAAAGCGAGAATGAGAAACAGCACCGAATGCACCGGATTGCGCGCGGCGATGACCATCACCGCCGAGGCCACGGTTATTCCGGCAAACAGGTAAAAGAAAACGGCGTGAATGATCATAACAGGCCGATCTCACCGATAGGGTGCATCGAGTTCGATGCTTTTCGCGATCTCGCGCTCCCAGCGGTCGCCGTTGGCGAGCAGCCGCTCCTTATCGTAATAAAGCTCCTCGCGCGTCTCGGTGGCGAATTCGAAATTCGGTCCCTCCACGATGGCGTCGACCGGGCAGGCTTCTTGGCAGAGCCCGCAATAGATGCATTTGACCATATCGATGTCGTAGCGCGTGGTGCGCCGCGTACCGTCGTTGCGCCGGGGGCCCGCTTCGATGGTGATCGCCTGCGCCGGACAGATCGCTTCGCACAATTTGCAGGCGATGCAGCGCTCTTCGCCGTTCGGGTAGCGTCGCAGCGCGTGTTCGCCGCGGAAGCGCGGCGACAGCATGCCTTTCTCGAACGGATAATTGAGCGTCGCCTTCGGCTTGAAGAAATAGCGCATCGACAAGACGAAGGCCTGCGCGAATTCCTTGAGAAACAGCGAACGGGCGGCTTGATCCAAACCCATATCAACCTCTCATCGCTCTTATGGCGCCCATTTGCCGCCGACGGCGTTGCCGATCCAATAGCCGAGCGTGGCGAGGATCGCGATATCGAGCGCCAAAATCACCCGCCGCATGATCGAGAGCTTGTCTTCGAATGCGGCGCGTTGCTCGAGCGCCTGCGGCCGCGAACGCGCGCGCAGCCGCCGCTCCACAACGTGGATTGCCGGCACGTAAAGAGCGACCGCGAGGATCGTTCCGGCAAGACCGCCGAGCCAGGCCGGCAGCGAATATTCCATGCCGTCCTCCGTTCATTTCGGCGCCCACCCGGCAAATTGCAGCACGCCGGCCACGATCGCGACCATGGCCAGCGAGATCGGCAAAAACACCTTCCAGCCGAGCCGCATCAACTGATCGTAGCGATAGCGCGGCACGAACGCCTTCACCATGGCGAACAGGAAGAAGACGAAGAATGCCTTGAGCACGAACCAGATCACGCCCGGCACCCAGGTGAACGGCGCCACCGGGAACGGCGGCAGCCAGCCGCCAAGGAAAAGGATCGTGGCCATGGCGCACATGGTGCAAACCGCCACGTATTCGCCAAGCATGAACATCATGTAGGGCGTCGAGCCGTATTCCACCATGAAACCGGCGACGAGCTCCAACTCCGCTTCGACCAAGTCGAACGGCGGCCGATTGGTCTCGGCGAGCGCCGAGACGAAGAAGATGACGAGCATCGGAAACAGCGGCAGCCAGTACCAGCGCAACAAGCCCCACGGCGTATTCTGCGCTTCGACGATGGCCGTCAGATTGAGCGAGCCGACGCATAACAGCACGGTGATGATGACGAAGCCGATCGAGACTTCGTAGGACACCATCTGCGCCGCCGAGCGCAGCGCGGCAAGGAACGGATATTTCGAGTTCGACGCCCAGCCGGCCATGATCACGCCGTACACGCCAAGCGACGAGATGGCGAAGATGTAAAGTATTCCGACATTGATGTTGGCGATGACCCAACCGGCATCGACCGGGATCACCGCCCATGCCGCCAGCGCCAACACGCAGGTCACGAGCGGAGCCAACAAAAACACGCCCTTGTTGGCGCCGGCCGGAATAACCGGCTCTTTGAGAATGAACTTAAGCAGATCGGCGAAGGATTGGAACAGGCCCCACGGTCCGACCACGTTGGGCCCGCGCCTGATCTGCACCGCCGCCCAGATCTTGCGGTCGGCGAGAAGCACATAGGCGACGACGATGAGCAGGACGATGATGAGCACAAGGCTCTCCACCACCATGATCGCCAGCGGCCAGATGTAATCGGACCAGAACGCGGCCATCGTCATGCCCTACTCCGCCGCCGTCATGGTCGTTCGCCCTTGCGCGATCGCCGAACATTCCGCCATCACCGCCGAACAACGCGCGATCGCATTGGTGAAGTAATAGTCCTCCACGCTGGCGCCGAACGGCGCCCTGTCCGCCGCGCCGCCGAGGCTTGCGAGTTTTTGGATGGCGGCTGCGTCGGCCGGGGTGACCTGACCGATCCGCATCAGATACGGGTGCGCCTTGAACAGCGCCTGGCGCAACGCCGCAAGCGAGTCATACGGAAGCCGGTTTTTGAGAACGTCCGAGGCCGCCCGCAAGATCGCCCAATCTTCGCGGGCATCGCCCGGCGGGAAGGATGCGCGCGTCGCCATCTGCACGCGGCCTTCGGTATTGACGTAAATCGCGGATTTTTCCGGATAGGCCGCACCTGGCAGCACCACGTCGGCGCGCGACGCGCCACGGTCGCCGTGCGTGCCGATATAAATGACGAAAGCGCCCGGCGCGACGGCAATCTCGTCGACGCCGAGAAGAAAGAGCAGGTCGAGCGTGCCGGACGCCGCCATCTGCCGCGCCGTCAGACCGCCCTGCCCCGGCACGAAGCCGACATCGAGGGCGCCGACGCGCGACGCGGCGTTATGCAGGACGCAGTATCCATTCCAGCCGTCCTTGACCGCGCCGAGATCGAGCGCGGCTTTCGCCGCCAGCGACGCTATGGTCGCGCCGTCGCCACGCGTCAAAGCGCCGGCGCCAATGAGCAGCATCGGCCGCTCCGCCTTGCGCAGCGCATCGGCGAAGGAATGCCGCCCGATGGCGGCGAGCGTTTCGGGCCCGGCGCCGAGATAATCGTAAGTGTAAGTGAGATCGGTCTTCGGGCCGATGACGCCGATCGGAAATTTTCCCGCGCGCCAGCGCTTGCGGATGCGTGCGTTGAGGATCGCCGCCTCCCGGCGCGGATTGGAGCCGACGATCAGAAGCGCATCGGCCGCATCGATTCCGGCGATGGTTGAATTGAACAAATAGGTCGCGCGGCCCCAGGCCGGATCGAGCGCCGAACCGTCCTGCCGGCAATCGAGATTGGCGACGTTGAGCCGCGCCATCAAATCCTTGAGCGCGAAAATCTCCTCAACCGCGGCGAGATCGCCGACGATCGCGCCGATGCGCTTCGGATTTGTTTTGGTCACTTTTGCGGCTATGGCCTTGAATGCTTCTGTCCAGGTCGCCGGGCGCAGCTTGCCGTTCTCGCGCAGGTAAGGCTGATCGAGCCGTTGCGTGCGCAGTCCATCGACGACGTGGCGCGTCTTGTCGGAGATCCACTCCTCGTTGATGTCGTCGTTGGTGCGCGGCAGGATGCGCATCACTTCGCTGCCGCGAGTGTCGATGCGGATGGCGCAACCGAGCGCATCCATGACGTCGATCGACTCGGTCTTGGTGAGTTCCCAGGGCCGCGCGGCGAAGGCGTAAGGTTTCGAGGTGAGGGCGCCGACCGGACAGAGATCGACGACGTTGCCTTGCAGCTCGGAACGCATCGCCTGTTCCAGATAGCTCGTGATCTCCATGTCCTCGCCGCGGCCGATGGCGCCGAGTTCGGGAACGCCCGCGACTTCCGCGCTAAAGCGCACACAGCGCGTGCACTGAATGCAGCGGTTCATCGAGGTCTTGACCAGCGCGCCGAGATATTTGTCCTCCACCGCCCGCTTGTTCTCGCGGTAACGGCTGGCATCGACCCCATAGGCCATGGATTGATCCTGCAGGTCGCATTCCCCGCCCTGGTCGCAGATCGGACAATCGAGCGGGTGATTGATCAACAGGAATTCCATCACGCCTTCGCGCGCCTTGCGCACCATCGGCGAGCGGGTTTTGACCTCGGGCGGCTCGCCCTTCGGCCCCGGCCGGCAATCGCGCACGCCCCAGGCGCAGCTCGCCACCGGCTTCGGCGAGCCGACCAGTTCGACGAGGCACATCCGGCAATTGCCGGCGATCGACAGCCGTTCGTGGAAACAGAAACGCGGAATTTCCGCGCCGCCGGCCTCGCAGGCCTGAAGCAGCGTGTATTCCGGCGGGACGTTGATCTCTTTGCCGTCGACGATGAGCTTGGTCATTGCGGTCTCATGCGGCTTGTCCGTCCGGCGCGCAGCGCGCGGTCTTCCACAATTGCGCCGACGGAACGCTTTCCCAGCCGAAGGCAAAATCGGAGGGACCGTGCGCCGCCAGATGTTCGATCCGCTCTTTCGCCTCGATCAGGGTTGGCCGATGACCGACCGGAACCCACCACATGACCGAATGCGGACCATCCAGCTTGTCGAACCATTCCTGACGCCGGCCGTAGAAGCGCTTGTGGATGGTCTGCCAGACGAAACGCTCGAGCGTCTCGACGCTTTCCCACACCGACAGATTGACCGCCATCTGCGGATCGGGGAATGGCCGGAAATTCGTGGCGTTGCCACTGTCGTCCTTGAGCCGCCAGACAAAGCCTTTGCTGCGCTCGGCGAGACCGTTGACCAAATCGAGATTGTTCATGAAATCGGCCATGCGCGGATCGTCGGTCGGATAGCGCAAGCGCCCGATATTCAATTGCGCAAGATGATGATTGGGTGGTTGTTGCATTCGTCCTACTCCGCCGCCACGCGCGCGGCGTCGTACGGCTCGGCGTTGCGCGTATATTCGTCGATGCGGCGCTCGATCTCGGGACGGAAGTGACGAAGGAGCCCCTGCACCGGCCATGCTGCGCCATCGCCGAAGGCGCAAATGGTGTGACCTTCGATCTGCTTGGTCACATCCCACAGCGTGTCGATCTCGCGCTTTTGCGCGCGGCCTTCCGCCATTCGTTCCAGCACGCGCCAGATCCAGCCCATGCCTTCGCGGCATGGCGTGCACTGGCCGCAGCTCTCGTGCTTGTAGAAATATGAAATGCGCGCCATCGCTTTGACGATATCGTCGGACTTGTCCATGACGATCACGGCGGCGGTGCCGAGCGCCGATTTCTTCGCAAGACAGCCGTCGAAATCCATCAGCAGCGTGTCGGCCTGATCCGGCCCCGCCGGCACGAGCGGCATCGACGAGCCGCCGGGAATGACGGCAAGCAGATTATCCCAGCCGCCGCGCACGCCGCCGGCGTGACGCTCGATCAATTCGCGCAGCGGAATTCCCATATTCTCTTCGACGTTGCACGGCCGCTCGACGTGACCGGAAATGCAATAAAGCTTGGTACCGGTATTATTTTTCCGGCCGATGCCGGCGAACCACGCCGCGCCGCGCCGCATGATGTCCGGCACTTGCGCGATGGTCTCGACATTATTGACGGTGGTCGGGCAGCCATAGAGGCCCATATTGGCCGGGAACGGCGGCTTGAGCCGCGGCAGGCCTTTTTTGCCTTCGAGGCTCTCCAGCAGCGCGGTTTCCTCGCCGCAAATGTAAGCGCCGGCGCCGTGGTGCACGACGATGTCGAAATCCCAGCCATGCTTGTTGTTCTTGCCGATCAATTTTGCCTCATAGGCCTGATCGATCGCGGCCTGGAGCCGCTCGCGCTCGCGTATGAATTCGCCGCGGATGTAGATGTAACAATGATTTGCCGCCATGGCGCAGCCGGCGATCAGGCAGCCCTCGATGAGAAGATGCGGATCGTGCCGCATGACCTCGCGGTCCTTGCAGGTGCCGGGCTCCGACTCGTCGGCGTTGATGACGAGATAATGCGGCCGCTCCACTTGCTTGGGCATGAACGACCATTTCAGCCCGGTTGCAAATCCGGCGCCGCCGCGGCCGCGCTGTCCGGAAGCCTTGCATTCGTTGACCAGCGCATCGCGGCCCTTTTCCAGGATCGCTTTGGTGCCGTCCCAGGCACCGCGCGCACGGGCGCCTTCGAGGCCCCAATCGCGCTGGCCGTAGAGATTCTTGAAGATGCGATCCTTGTCGGCGAGCATCAGTTGCCCCCCGCTTTGCTTGCTTCAAAGATCGACGGATCGGTCAGTGTGATCGGTCCGCCGACCGGCGCGGAATTGATGCGATCGATTTGCGGTCCCGGCCTCGGCGTCCGGCCGTTGGAAAGATCATTGATGATGTGGGTGAAGCTCTCGGGAGTGAGGTCCTCGTAATAATCGGCGTTGATCTGGACCATCGGCGCATTGACGCAGGCGCCCAGACACTCGACTTCGATCCAGGAAAACGCGCCGTCGGCGGTCACTTCGCTCTCCTCGCCGATCAAGCGATGACAAACCTTCTTCAAATCCTCCGCGCCGCGCAGCATGCATGGGGTGGTGCCGCAAAGCTGCACGTGAAAGCGCCCTACCGGCGCGAGGTTGAACATCGTGTAAAAGGTCGCGACTTCGAGTACGCGGATTTTAGCCATGCCGAGCAATTCGGCGGCGGCTTCGATCGCTTTCTGCGGCAGCCAGCCGCCGCACTGCGCCTGCGCACGCCACAGGACCGGGATCACCGCGGAGTGCTGACGGCCTTCCGGGTATTTGGCGATCTGCGCCTTCGCCCAGGCGAGATTTTCCGCCGTGAAGGCGAAACTCGGCGGCTGCTTTTCGGCGAGACGGCGCACGCTCATCGGTCGACCTCGCCGAACACGATGTCGATCGAGCCCAGGATCGCCGAAATGTCGGCCAGCATGTGACCGCGGCAGAGAAAGTCCATGGCCTGCAAATGGGCAAAGCCCGGCGCGCGGATTTTGCACTTGTACGGCTTGTTGCTGCCGTCGGCGACCAGATAGACGCCGAATTCGCCCTTCGGCGCCTCGACTGCGGCATAGACTTCCCCGGCCGGCACTTTGAAGCCTTCGGTGTAAAGCTTGAAATGATGGATCAGCGCTTCCATCGAGCGCTTCATTTCCTCGCGGCGCGGCGGCACGATCTTGTGATCGTCGACCGTCACCCGGCCCTGCCCGTCCGGCGCGTGCAGTTTCTCGATGCACTGCTTCATGATGCGGATGGACTGGCGCATCTCCTCCATGCGGATGCAGTAACGATCGTAATTGTCGCCGTTCTTGCCGATCGGAATGTCGAAATCCATTTCGGCATAGCACTCATAGGGCTGCGCCTTGCGCAAATCCCACGCTGCGCCCGAGCCGCGCACCATCACGCCCGAAAAGCCGCGGCCCCAGGCGTCATCCAGCTTCACCACGCCGATATCGACGTTGCGTTGCTTGAAGATGCGGTTCTCGGTGAGCAGTTCTTCCAGATCGTCGCAGACTTTGAGGAACGGATCGCAGAAGCCGGCAATATCGTCGATCAATTTCGGCGGCAAATCCTGATGCACGCCGCCGACACGGAAATAAGCCGCGTGCATGCGCGAGCCGGACGCGCGTTCATAGAACCCCATCAGCTTCTCGCGCTCCTCGAAACCCCACAACGGCGGGGTGAGCGCGCCGATATCCATCGCCTGCGTCGTGACGTTGAGCAGATGCGACAACAGCCGGCCGATCTCGCAATAGAGCACGCGGATGATTTGCGCGCGGCGCGGCACCTCGATGCCGAGAAGCTTTTCCGCCGCCAGGCAGAACGCGTGCTCCTGATTGATCGGGGCAACATAGTCGAGCCGGTCGAAATAGGGGATCGCCTGCAAATAGGTCTTGTGCTCGATCAGCTTCTCGGTGCCGCGATGCAGCAGACCGATATGCGGATCGACGCGCTCGACAACTTCGCCGTCAAGCTCGAGCACGAGGCGCAGCACGCCGTGCGCCGCCGGATGCTGCGGCCCGAAATTGATCGTGAAGTTGCGCGGCGCGGCCTCGGCCATCACGCGAACTCCTTGAGCTTCGCGGCCTTCGCAGCCAGACGCGCATTGAACTTGTCCCACGTGACGACGAAACGTTCGTGCCGGCCTTCGCCGATGATATCGATGCCGTCATGGGCCTTGACTTTGAAGGCGACGCGCGGCCCGGCAACCTCGGTGCATTCGACGTTGACCGTCACCGTTTGCCCCGGCAACGTCGCCGCGAGGTGACTGACGTTGACGTGCACGCCGAGACTCCCTTCGCCGGCATCGAGATGCGGTGCCAGAAGCTGCGTGCAAGTCCATTCCATCAAAACGATCATGTTGCCGGTGGCGAAGACTTTCGGCATCGCTGCGATCTCGGGCGATTCCGGATAGGTGTAGGGAACCGTCTTGTTCTCCGGCACCGTGTAGGCGAAGCGGTGAGTGAGCCCGGGCTTCAGCGTCGCTTTCATGTCACGACCCCTTGCCCGTCTTCTCGTCGCCCGGCAGCACGTAGTCGGTGCCTTCCCACGGCGACAGAAAATCGAAATTGCGGAACTCCTGCGTCAGCCGCACCGGCTCGTAAACGACGCGCTTGAGTTCGTCGTCGTAGCGGACCTCGACAAAACCGGTCAGCGGAAAATCCTTGCGCAGCGGATGGCCCTCGAAACCGTAATCGGTGAGAATCCGCCGCATATCCGGGTGGCCCGTGAACACCACGCCGTAAAGATCGTAGGTCTCGCGCTCGAACCAGTCGGCGCCGGGAAAAACGTCGATGATCGAGGGCACCGGCGTCGCCTCGTCAGTTTCCGCTTTGAGGCGCACGCGCATATTGTGCTTGGGCGAAAGCAGGTGATAGACGACGTTGAAACGCCGTTCGCGGCTCGGCCAGTCGACGGCGGTCACGTCGAGCAGATTCCAGAACAGACAGCGCGGGTCGTCGCGCAGAAACCGCATCACCGCGACGATGTCGCTTGCCTTTGCAGTGACATTGAGTTCGTGATGCGCGACTGCGTAGCCCGTCACCGCGGACGCAAGCGCAGCAGCGATCGTTTTGCCGAGCGTGTCGAGCGTTTCGTCCATTTCAGTTCGAGTAGCCTAACGTTCGATGGTAGCGGTGCGGCGGATCTTCTTCTGCAGCAACAACACGCCGTACAGCAGCGCTTCGGCGGTGGGCGGACAGCCCGGCACATAGATGTCGACCGGCACGATGCGGTCGCAACCGCGCACCACCGAATAGGAATAATGGTAGTAGCCGCCGCCATTGGCGCATGAGCCCATGGAGATGACGTAGCGCGGCTCCGGCATCTGGTCGTAGACCTTGCGCAAGGCCGGCGCCATTTTGTTGGTGAGCGTGCCGGCGACGATCATCACGTCGGATTGGCGCGGCGAGGCGCGCGGCGCGAAGCCGAACCGCTCGGCGTCGTAACGCGGCATCGACATTTGCATCATCTCGACCGCGCAGCAGGCAAGCCCGAACGTCATCCACATCAGCGAGCCAGTGCGCGCCCAGGCAATGAGATCGTCGGCCGCCGCAACGAAAAAGCCTTTGTCCGCAAGCTCGCTGTTGAGGCCGTCGAAAAACGGCTCGTCCGCGCCCACCGGCTCGCCGGTGCGCGGGTCGAGCAGTTGCTGTCGTGGTGCCGCGAGTGCGGGTTCGCTCAATCCCATTCGAGCGCTCCCTTCTTCCACTCATAGATAAAGCCTATGGTGAGCACTGCAAGGAACAGCATCATCGACCAGAAACCGTACACGCCGAGGTGACCGAACGCCGCCGCCCAGGGAAACAGGAAGCTGACTTCGAGGTCGAAAATGATGAAAAGGATCGCCACCAGATAGAAGCGGACGTCAAACTTCATCCGCGCGTCGTCGAAGGCATTGAACCCGCACTCGTAGGCGGAGAGCTTTTCCGGATCCGGCTGCTTGTAGGCGACGATGAACGCCACAACCAGGAGCGCAAGCCCGATCACGCCCGCGACGCCGACAAACACAATGAGCGGCAGATAACCGAGCAGCAGTTGAGTCAGCGATTGACCCATCGAACCCTTCCTGACCGGCTATCGAAGGACATCCTTCCCGATGGGGAACATGTCCTATCTGGCGCTGTTCCATGAGCAACGCCGGTGCGCGGATTTGCCTCAAAACTAAGCGGATTCGCGCTGCCAACGGAACCTTGCGAGGCTTAGCGCAGTGCACAAAAAGGTGCAAGGCAGGCCTGTGCGTGGCGGTCGCGCTGCGCCCGATGCTACGATCCGGCGACGGTTTTACTGAGAATAGGTGACAGTGCGGATGCTGAAATCGCTACCGGGAGGGGCGAGTGCAATTTTGCACACGCGCTGCCCTGGCCCTGGCCTTCGTGGTCCTCCTTATTCTGCCGGCGGCCGCCGCCGAATTTCCCGACCGGCCGATCAAGCTCGTCGTGCCGTTCGCACCCGGCGGTCCGCCCGACGTGGCAGCGCGGATCATCGGCGATTGGCTCTCGACCCACCTGGAAACGGTTGTGGTTGAAAATCACCCCGGCCCCGGCGGCATGCTGGCCGCGCGGCTCGTTGCGAGCGCGCCGCCCGACGGCTACACGCTCATGGCCGCCACTTCGGGATCGCTTGCCATCAGTCCGCAGCTCTACAAGAACGCCGGCATCGACCCGATCAAGGATTTTACCGCGGTGGCGATGCTGTCTTCGACGCCGCAGGTGCTCGCGATCAACGCATCGATCCCTGCGCACACCGTTAGGGAACTCGTCGGCTACGCCAAGGCCCATCCCGGCAAATTGAATTACGGTGCGGTGATCGGCACGCCCCCTCACCTCGGCGGCGAAATGTTCAAGCACCTCACTGGTACCGACATCGTGTTCGTGCCCTATAAGAGCGCCTCGCAGGCCACCACCGATGTGTTGTCGGGACAGATGAACATGACTTTCGAAGGCGCCATCGGCATCATGCCTTATCTCAAGAGCGGCAGGCTGCGCGCGCTTGCCGTGACCAGTCCGCACCGCCTCTCCGAAATTCCCGACGTGCCGACCATGATCGAAGCCGGCTATCCGGGCATGCCGCCCGATGCCTGGCAAGCCATCGTCGCGCCCGCCGGCACGCCGGCGGATATCGTTGTCAAGATCAACGCCGTCGTGAACCGGGGCTTGGCGGATCCTCGACTACGAGAGCGCATCCTCGGTCTCGGCGGCGTCCCACAGCCGATGTCGCCGCAGGATTTTGCCGCCTTCATTGCCGAGCAAGTGCAACGCTGGGGCGACATTATTCGTGTCGCCGGCGTCAGGATAGAGTGAGGAAAACATGCTGCTCGCCTATTCGCGTCGCGTCGTGGTGTTGCTCGCTGTGTTGCTCACTTTGGCGAGCGCCGCCGCGCTATCGACGGCACGCGCCGACAATTATCCGTCGCGGCCGGTCAAGATCATCGTGCCATTCGGCGCTGGCGGACCGACCGACGTTTTCGTTCGCGAGCTTGCGGTCGAGCTGGAAAAATCCCTGCGCGAGCCGTTTGTCATCGAGAACCGCCCCGGCGCCGGCACCACGCTCGGCACCGACATGGTCGCGAAATCCGCGCCAGACGGCTACACGTTGTTGATGGCGAGCAGCACACAGACCGTCAACGAGACGCTTTACAAGAATAAGCCTTATCAGCTGTTGCGCGATCTCGTCCCGATCGCGCCGCTCGAAGAGAACGGTCTGGTGCTGGTCATCAATCCTTCGGTGCCGGCCAATAATCTCCCCGACCTCCTGGCATTGGCGCGAGCGAAGCCGGGTGCGCTCAATTTCGGTTCGTCCGGACCGGGGTCGAACTATCATATGGCCGCGGAACTCCTAAAAAACCTCACCGGAATCAACATCGTGCATGTGCCGTACAAAGGTTCGACCGGCATGCGCACCGATATTCTGAGCGGTCAAATCCAGATGCTGTTCGATTCAATTCCGACCATGGCGCCGATGGTCAAATCCGGGCTGGTGCGTGCACTAGGCACCAGCGGGTTGACCCGTTCGCCCATCTTGCCAGACGTGCCGACGATTGCCGAAACGGTGCCCGGTTTTGAATTTAGCCAGTGGGTCGGCTTCATGGCGCCCAAAGGCACGCCGCAGCCCATTATCGATCTGCTCCACAACACGATCGCCGCGATCTTGAGCCGGCCCGACATTGAAGCGGCTTGGGAGAAGCAAGGCGCCACGCCGATGGTGATGACGCAGCCAGAATTTGCGGCCTTCATGGCGGCCCAGGTCGCCAAATGGGCCAAGGTGATCAACGACAACCACATCACGCTGATCAATTAGGTGCAGCAATGAACGACTTAACCAAAACCGCTTCGGTCGCGATCAAGGGCGAGGACCACTGGACCACAAAAGACGGCGACGTAAAGCTGTTCCTGTTCGAGAAATGCGCCGGCGATCCGAAGAACAGCGCCGGCACGATTTTTTTCGTTCACGGCTCGTCGATGGCGGCGCAGCCGACTTTCGACCTGCAAGTCGAGGGCCGGCCGGATTCCTCGGCGATGGATTGGTTCGCGCGCCGCGGGTTTGATTGTTGGTCGGTCGATATGGAAGGCTACGGCCGCTCGACCAAGGACCGCGACAATAACGCACCGATCGCGCAAGGCGCGGACGATTGCCTTGCCGCCGCAACCTATATCCAGAAGCTGCGCGGCAAGCGGCCGTTCCTGGTCTACGGCATTTCGTCCGGCGCGTTGCGCGCGGCTCTCTTTGCGCAACGCCATCCGGAGTTTGTCGCACGCCTTGCGCTCGACGCCATGGTGTGGACCGGCGAAGGCTCGCCGACGCTCGCCGAGCGCAAGAAGAAGCTGCCCGAGTTCCGCGCCAAGAACCGCCGGCCGATCGACAAAGCGTTCATCCATTCGATCTTCGACCGCGATCATCCCGGCACCGCGGAAGAAAAGGTCATCGACGCCTTTGCCGAGGCCGTCATCGCGCTCGACACCTCGGTGCCGACCGGCACCTATGTCGACATGTGCGCGAACCTGCCGGTGGTCGATCCGGAAAAGATCACGGTGCCAACTTTGATCATGCGCGGCCAATGGGACGGCATTGCCGGCTTCGACGACCTCCTTGCGTTCTTTGCCCGGCTGCCCAACCCCGACAAGCACTTTGCCGTGATGCCCGGCATTTCACATGCGAGCTTCCAGCAGAAGAATTACGCGCTGGTCTATCACATCCTGTGGAGCTTCTTCACCCAGCCGGCGCCGCTCTATCGGGGATGATGAGGCCGTCGCGCAGCCGATCCACGGAGTCACCAAAAGGCGCCAAGTCATTGAAATGGCGGGAGCGACGGGACTCGAACCCGCGACCTTCGGCGTGACAGGCCGACGCTCTAACCAACTGAGCTACGCCCCCGCGGGCGCCGTCGGCAGTTAAGGCCCAGGCGGTGCCAAGTCAAGGAATTAGGGCCTAATTCAACCGTTTCCGGCCGCCTTACGGTCGCCACAGAGCCACCTCAGATAGCGCCGGGATGCCGAAAACATCGGTGGAATCGGCAAAACAAGCGTGGTCAGCCGGAGCCGAATCGTTTAACTGCTTCGCCGTGAGCGGCGCTTTTTCCACGCTACCGCTTCATTGAGGAGGGACTAATGTCGACAGGGAAAACAACCGCGACTACCGTGACGTTGAAGCATCTCGCCGCGAGTCTCGCGGAGGACAACGAGCTTTCGAAAAAGCAGGCGGAAGCCATCCTCGGCGGGCTCGTTGGAAATATCGTCAAGCACCTCAAGAAGGGTGAGCGCATCCGCATCGGCGGCCTCGGCATCTTGCAGGTGAGAAAACGCGCCGCGCGCATGGGACGTAATCCCGCCACCGGCGAGCCCATTCAGATCAAGGCCAGCAAGAAAGTCGCCTTCCGCGCCTCGAAGGAACTTAAGGAAGCGATCTGATCGCCGCTCCTCGTTAGACCCGCGAAACGCGGATTTCGCGCCGCATATCGCCCGTTGCCGTCGCGGCCGTAGAGCTGCGAAGCAGCGGGCGATCTTTTGAGTGGAGCAGCCGTTTAGTCTTGCCGCGGCGCGTTCGCTGGCGCTTGGGCGCCAGCACTTGCGCACCAGCACTTGCGCACCAGCACTTGCGCACCAGCACTTGCGCACCAGCACTTGCGTCCATGGCGCGCACGGCGATACATCTCGCCGCTAGGGCGGTTAGCTCAGTTGGTAGAGCGTCTGCTTTACACGCAGAATGTCGGCGGTTCGAGTCCGTCACCGCCCACCATTGAGCACTTTGTCCAGCCCGGAGACATGGGTAACGGAACGTACCTAAGACATAGGTGACAACCTCGGGCCGAACGGGTTGTCGAGGGGCTGCAAGGTTTTTTGCTCCAAGTCGATATAGCCGAGATCGTAGTGCATGAAGCTGACGAGCCAAATGCCGTCATCGACTTCCTTGATGCCGAGGCACTGACCGGCGAGCACTGTCGAGATGTTGATTTTCTTGCGCTGCAGGCAGATGCGGCCGCAGGCGGTGACGAGGATGTCGCGGTCGTGCAGCGGGTAGGCGAGGTCAGGCAGACCGTCATAGGGTCGCGTTGAGGCGGCATAGAGTTCGGCGGGGCACTTCATGGCGAGCGCCTCATGCGGCCGTTCGGTATTGAACTCGTGCACGAAGGCGTCGAAGCGGGCCTGCTGCTGTAAGCTGTTGATGCCTGGTGGCCGGGTGGCCTCCTTCTTCAAGGTGAGATGCATGCGTTCATGACGGCCGTTCTGTTGCGGCTGGCCTGGCTTGATGCGTTCGATTGCGATGCCGAGGCGCAGCCACCAGACCGCGAGCTTGGAGAGGTTGAACAAGGCATTGGGACTGGCGAAGGGGACGCCGTTGTCGGAGCGGATAGACTGCGGCAGGCCGCGCTCGGCGAACAGCCGCTCGAAGGCGGTAACAGCGAGGTCTTCGCGGGTTGATTCGAGGGCTTCGCACAGCAAGAGGAAGCGCGAGGCGTGGTCGGTGACGGTGAGCGGATAGCAGTAGCGGCCGTTGCCGAGCTTGAACTCGCCCTTGAAGTCGGCGCACCACAGATCGTTGGGATTGGCGCCTGGTGACAGCGGCGTTCCGGTGGCGCGCTGGCGCGGCCGGCCCGGGCGCTTGACCAGGCCGTGGCGATCGAGCACGGCGTGAATGGTGCTCCTGGCCGGCACACGGACATCGCCGGCGAGGCGGCGCACCAGGAGTTCGCGGATTCTTGCGCGCGCCCCAATGCGGCTTGCCGCGCTTGAGGCCGACAATGAGGCTCTCGATCTGAGGCGGCAGCTGGTTGGCAAAGCGCACCGGCCGCCGCGTCCGGTCGGTCAGCGCTTCGAGCCCATGCTCCTTGTAGCGATCGAAGATCTTGTAGCCGGTTTTGCGCGATATGCTGAATTCCCGACAGACGTCCGTCATCGCCTCGCCGTCCAGCAGGCGGGCAACAAAGCACAGGCGCTCTTCCATCACCGAACTCTCTTTCCACGGCATCAACACCTCCCGCCCAAAGGCGAAAAGTGTTACCCATGTGTCCGGTACGATTTGTCACCTATGTCTCAGGCCGCTCAACTTTTTTGCATCGCGCCGTCATGGAGATAGACGGTCGTTGTGCCGTCAACGTCTCGGCAAAAAATTAATGTGCGCTGCGCGGCGAAAAATGTGAGATTAAGAGTCGAAATCACAGGGGCGGGCCGGATGCCCGGAAAGGGGGGTCATGTTCCGTTTAGCGATGGTGTCGATCGCTCTACTTTCCGCAAGTGCGGCCGCGGAAGCTCAGCAATTGCCGCCGCAGCCGCCACCGGTGAACGGACAGATGGGGCAAGGCAACCCGCAAGAGCGCGCCGCTTGCCATCCGGACGTGACCAAGTTTTGCCAGACCCAGCTCGCAATCAATCCGGACGATGTGCTCGGAATTTTAGGCTGCCTGCAGACCAACCGCCGGAAAATCAGCCGTGCTTGCCAGGAGGTGCTGGCGAGCCACGGCCAGTAACGCCGAACCAGACTACTCCGGGGCGGCCCGGCTCAGGATGCTTCGTCCTGCTCCGGCTCGAACGCAATGCTCGTCTCGGCGCTCGCGACATGCTCGGCCAGCCGCACCCACGATTGCGCCAGCGTCAGCCAAAGCACCTTGTCGTTATCGTCTTCGGACAGTCGCGCCATCGCGACGCATTCTTCCGCGCAACGGCGGTGGTCCAGCATGGTCCCCATAGCACTCCCCGACGCAACACAAACACGGATCAATTGCAGCGCGCGACTGTGGCAGGGGCAGGATGCCCCCAGGGCAGAACCGGGGCGAATAAGGCGCCGATCATGCGATGAGGAATCCCGAGCCGCCTAATCCGGGAGAGTGATATTCGCCAGTTAGCCTTGCATCATGCACATGGCATAATTGCTTTTTACTGGAACATTACGTAATTAGTTCCACGTCACCTTTGTACATATTAAGGAATTATTTTCTAAGCTATGCGTCAAAAGCGTAGCTGCACTGCAGCAATATAATTTTGCGATGCAACATAGATACCTATATGTCCATCCTGATTCCGGCTGTTACCGGGGAAAGGAACCAAGTCATGTTGCTATCGATTATCCGCGTCTTCCAAGCTTGGAGGCGCTACGGGGTTGCGATGAACGAACTGTCGCATTTGAGTGACCGCGAGCTGGCCGACATCGGGATTACTCGAAACGACATCCCACGCGTCGCCTGGGAGCAGTCGCGTCACTAATCCTGAATCTGCGATCCTATCGGCGAAAGCGCCCGGCTTCGGCCGGGCGCTTTGCTTTTCGGATCATGCTTCAGGACGACGCCGGCTGCATACCCTTGGCCTTGATGATCGGCAAGGCATCCGGCCCGGAGAGGAATTTTATGAGCGCACGCGCCGCTGCGCCGTCCTTCGCCGCAGCGCCGAGGCCCGCCGCATAGATCGTATAATTCTGGACCTCCGCCGGCAGCGGGCCGACCAATACGGCGCCCGCGACCGCCAAGATCTCGCTGATCTGGTGGATGCCGATTTCAGCCTCGCCATCGACAACGTGATCGGCGACCGCGCCGCCATGGACCAAGACCGCTTTGGCGTTGATTTGGCCGGCAATGCCGAGCCGCTGCAACAGACCCTCGACATAAATTCCGCTCGAGCCGCCGGCCTTGGGATCGATAAAGGCGACCGACTTCGCGGCCAGGAGGATGTGTTTGAACGCCTCGACAGTTGAGATGTCCGGCGACGGCGCGCCGGCTTTGACCACGACGCCGACGCCGGTCTTGGCGAGATTTACGCGCGTGCCGGGCACGATCTTGCCTTCCTTGGCAAGATCGTCGATCGCTTGCGGGGTCAAAATGGCGACATCGAATTTTTCCTCACCCGCGCGGATCGCGCTGAGATGCTGCCCGACGGTGCGGTAGGCGATATAGAGCCTGTCGCCGGTTTCTTTCTGGTATTGCGCGGCAAGCGCGTTGAGCACTTGTTTAAAAGCGCCGCCGCTGACGACCTTGATCTCGGCGGCTTGGGCAGGCTGCGGCATGATAAGAGAGCTGGCGAGCGTGAGCGCGGTTGCGACGCCGGCCGGCAAAGCTTTCATCCAATACCCCCGAAATTTCAAATGCTGATCCAGGGTTGCCTCAGCGTAGGCGATCGCAGGCTTTCGGCTCACCTTTTAAACAGCCCCATGATCTCGGCTCGCGCCAGCGTATTGAAATGCAGATTAAAGCCGACGACCGCCGCCGATGTGTCGACCTTTACGTCGAGCTTGTCGGCCTTCACCGCGAACACCGTAAACAGATAGCGGTGCGGATGGTGGCCCGGCGGCGGGCACGGACCGCCGTAGCCAGGTGAGCCGAAATCGGTGCGGGTCTGCAAGGCGCCCGCCGGGAGCTTGCCGCCGGCGCTGCCGGCGCCTTCGGCGAGTTCGCTCGCGCCGGCCGGGATGTTCACCACGAGCCAATGCCAAAAGCCCGAGCCGGTCGGCGCGTCGGGATCGTAGCAGGTGACGGCGAAACTTTTCGTCCCCTCGGGCGCACCCGACCACTTGAGCTGCGGCGATTTGTTGCCGCCAGCGCAACCGAAGCCGAAATCGGCCGAGAGGATAAAATCGTTGGGCAGATAGTCGCCGTCCTTAAAGCTGTCGCTGATGACCGTGAACGCCATGAGCTTCTCCTTTTGCGGCAAGCGCAGCTGCCGGAACGCCGGGAACATAATCGGGCTCGCGGCGCTCGGAAAGTCGCGTTTATGCTGCCTGCGTGGTAACGGGGCACATGCCGGTTGTCATGCTCAACGATGCCAAAGCGCTGTTGCCGGAACGCGGCGCGCTCATCGGCCTCGATCTCGGCACCAAGACCATCGGGGTCGCCGCCAGCGATCCGGATCGGCGCGTCGCGGCGCCGGTCGAAACGATTGCGCGTAAGCGCTTTGGCCTCGACGCCCAGCACATCCTCACGCTTGCCGCCGAACGCCGCGCCGCCGGCATCGTGCTCGGGCTGCCGATCAACATGGACGGCTCGGAAGGACCGCGCGCCCAGTCGACACGCGCCTTTGCCAAAAATCTCGCGCGACTGACCGAACTGCCAATCGCGCTGTGGGACGAGCGGCTGTCGACCGCGGCGGTCGAACGCGCGCTCATTGCCGCCGACGCCAGCCGGGCGCGGCGCAAGGCCGTTATCGATCAGCACGCGGCGAGCTACATTTTGCAGGGCGCTCTGGATCGCCTGGCGCGCAAATTACCGGCGGGTTGAGACTCCCGAACCCAGGCATTGATCGAAACTATGCTGTTTTCGGTGCATCGTCGCACAGCGCGGCCCATGCGGGCTTGCCCGGATGGACCGATTGGGCCTATAGCACCGCTTTAATGACCAAAGCCCCGCCGCCGACGCGTCATATCGTTTCGATCAATGACCTCACCAATAAGGAGATCGAGACGATCTTTGAGGTCGCGCAGGGGTTTTTGAAGGAACTCGCCGACGAAAACGTCTCCTACCGGATCGGCCGCTCGACCGACCTGGCCTCGAAATTCATCCTGGTAAGCCTGTTCTACGAGCCGTCGACGCGAACGCGCCTGTCGTTCGAGAGCGCGATGCTGCGGCTTGGTGGCACCAACATCACCAGCGCCGATCCGGCGGTGAGCTCTGCCGCCAAAGGCGAAAGCCTTGCCGACACCATCCGGGTCATTTCCAACTACGCCGATATCGTCGTCATCCGTCACCCGCGCGACGGCGCGGCACGGCTGGCGGCCGAATACTCGCAGATCCCGGTGATCAATGGCGGCGACGGGGCCCATGAGCATCCGACGCAAACGCTGTGCGATCTGTTCACGCTGCGCTCGAAGAATAAGAGCTTGCGCAACATGAAGGTCGCGATTTCCGGCGACCTCAAAGGCAGCCGCACCATCCACTCATTTGTCTATGCGCTGGCGCGGTTCGGCGCCACCATCGACCCCCTGCCCGCGCCCGGCATGGAGTTGCCGGCGCATGTCGACCGCCGGCTGCGCGAGGAATTCCACAGCCGCATGGTGTCGAAGGAGTCAGGTTCCGGCACCATCGATGCGCTCTATGTCACCGCCGACCAGCCGCATCAGCTATCGCTCTATGCCGAGCCGGAAGTCGACTATGGGCTGGTCGTGCAAAAGAAGATCGACGCCGTCTATGTCACGCGCTTCCAAAAGGAACGCTGGACCGAGAAGGAACGGCCCTATCCCAAGATCGACGCAAAATTTCTGGGCGATGCGAAATATTCTGAGGCGAGCGTCATGCATCCGCTGCCGCGCGTCAACGAACTCGACGCCGCGCTCGATACCGACCGGCGCGCCGTCTATTTCCAGCAAGCCGCCTACGGCGTTCCGGTGCGCATGGCGCTGATCTCGCTCCTTTTGCATCTGCACAAGAACAAGTCGTTGCACAAATTCTCCGGCGGTTTCGCCAAGCCGGAGCATCCGGTTTACGCGCAGCCGATCGGAACCGGTCTGCAATGCGGCAACGCCAATTGCATCACCTGCGATCCGGTCGAGAAGCAATATGCCGCCAATAAATTCTACGTCGTCGAAGACGCGCAGCGGCGCATCAGGCTGCGCTGCGCCTATTGCGAAACCGACATCGAGGAGGATGCCGCCGAGCGCTTCGTCGTCGCCGACCTGACGCGCAAGTCCTTTTCAACCGGATTGGCCGCGCTGGCGCGCGCCCCCGCCGACAAGCTCAAGCATCTTATCATCTACCCCAAGGATACTGACGCGCTTGCCGCCGGCTTTGCGCCGCGCGAGACCGGTGCCCGCAAGGCGCGCGTCGGCTAATCGGCACACGGCCTTCTTTCGTTTGTCACCTGCACGTATTATCGGGCCGCCATGGTGCCTCCGATCGACTGGGCCATTGAAAATGCCGAAGCTTTTGTTTTCGGCTATCTGTGCGGCTCGATCCCATTCGGCGTACTCATCACGCGGCTTGCCGGAGCGCCGGACGTGCGTTCCGTTGGCTCCGGCAATATCGGCGCCACCAATGTGCTGCGCACCGGCCGCAAGGACCTCGCTGCAGCGACGCTTCTCGGTGACATGCTCAAAGGTACGGTCGCGGTCGCCGTCGCCCTCGCCGCGTTCGATCACCAGGCCGCGACGCTCGCCGCGCTTGGCGCGTTTCTAGGCCATCTGTTTCCGGTCTGGCTCGGATTTAAGGGCGGCAAGGGCGTGGCGACATTTATCGGGCTGTTGCTCGGCTTCGCGCTATGGATCCCGCTTTTGGTCTTCGCCTTTGTCTGGTTCGCGACTGCGGCTCTGACCCGCTATTCGTCACTTGCCGCATTGATCGCCAGCGCCGCGACGCCCGTCGTGCTACTATGGCGCGGCGATTTTTCTCTGGCCAAATTATTTCTGCTGCTGGCGGCGCTGCTGTGGATCATGCACCGCGCCAATATCGCGCGTCTTATCGCCGGCACCGAAAGCAAGATCGGCAAATCGAAAACTTAGAGCATGATCCGGAAAAGTGGACACCGGTTTTCCGAAAAGATCATGCTCCACCAAAATGTTAGAGCGTCAATCGATTCAACTTGAAACGATTGCGCTCTAGACGTTCACTCCGCCGCCAGCGGTACCGCCGCCCGAACCGGCATGACTGGCGCGCCATGGGTGTGCGGAATTTTGTCGGCAAAGACTTCGACGAAATGATCGGTTTCGCCGGTTCCGGTATACGGCCGCAGCGCTTCGTCGCAATACGTGCCCGCGGCCGGGTCCTTGGTTACCCGCGCCATGATGCGGCGATAGCGCCAGATGACGCGCGCCCATTGCGAAGTGACATTAAGGAAATCGAACGCGCGCCACGGATAGAACGCGAGCGGATTGACGACCGGCATGCCGCTGCGGCGCTGCTTGCGCAATTTGCGGCGGAAGAAGCCGAATTGCAGCGGGTGCACGCCTTCGATGCGCGCCGCGCCGGAAAAGATCGTCAGCGAATCCAGAAGCTTGGTGCGGTTGATGCCGGAGGCGATGCAACGGCGCATGATCGTCTCGACATGCTCGTCGGTATAGTAACGCTTCCAAGCGTCGGCATAGACCTGCGTCCAGGTCTCCTTCGTCATCAGGGGATGCGCGGTGCAGGCATGTTCGAGATCGTATTTGTTCATGTCGGGGTCCATCGGCACCCCACGCGTGTACAGATTTTTGTGATCCTCGGAGCCGGGCAGCGGCGTCAGATAGAAGAATTCGAGGATATCGATCGGCAGCTCTTTTTTGATGATCTCGATGTCGCGTGCGATGGTTTCCGGCGTGTCGGTCGGGAAGCCTAAGATGTAACCGGCATAGGTCATCACCTTCTGCTTCCGCCATGCCAGCAGCATTTCGCGGTATTCCCAAATCTTGTTCTGGCGCTTTTTGGCGCCCATCAAAGATTCGGGATTGATGTTTTCCAGACCGAGAAAGATCGCAGTGCAGCCGGCGCGCGCCGCCTTCTCGATGAAATTCGGGATGCGGTGGCACAGCGTATCGACCTGCAGGAGCAGCCGGATATTGAACTTGTCGCGCTCGCGCAATTGGATCAGGCGGTCGAGAATGGGTTCCCAGTTGCGGTTGCGGGCGAAATTATCGTCGGTGATGAAGAACCGCGTGATGTTTTGCGCCGCGTTGGCGCGCACGATGGCCTCAACGTCGTCCGGCGTCCGGTAACGCGATTTGCGGCCCTGGACGTTGATGATGGTGCAGAAACTGCACTGAAACGGACAGCCGCGGCCGGCATCGAAGCTCGAATAGTGGCCGGCAACGCGCGTCACCACATGGCGCGGCAGGATCGGATAGACCGCCGCGGCCATTTCCGGCATGTCGGAAAGATAATTGTAGATCGGCTTGGCGCAACCGGCGGCGACATCGCGCAACACCTCGGCCATGCGGCCTTCGGCCTCGCCGGCGAACAGATGAACCCCGAGATCGAGCGCCTCCTGCAGATCGGGAGGCAGCTTCGGCAGCATCGAGATGCAGCCGGAAACGTGGAAGCCGCCCATGACCACGGTCAGGCCGTGGGCGCGGAACTGTCGGGCGAGGTCGAGCGCACGCGGGAATTGGTTCGACTGCACGCCGATCAGCCCGACCATGCCGGCGCCGGCAACACGGATGCGCTTGGCCACGCCTTCAACGTCGACGGTCGTATTACACTCGTCGCAGGCCTCGACCTCGATATCAACGTCCGCACCGAGCACGCGGTTCTGCGCGCATTCCACGATCAGGCCGTGGACGCTCGCCAAGCTGTTGGAGGGAATGAGCGAGCGCAGCCACTGGATGACATAGCCATCCCTGTCATAGTGCGACGGCTTGATCAGGGCGACGTGAAACGCCCGCTTGGCCAAGTTCCCGTGCAATAACGACCCCCGATACAACGGCGCGCCCACTCGCGCCCTGCAGGCAGCCGAAGTCTGCGGGTTTGCCTAGCGCTTTGCAACAGATACCTTTTGCCCCTCCCCGACCTCGCGGTCTGATTGTAGGCTAGGTTTCAGCTATCGGGCATGGGGGCGAGGCGAGCGAGGATAAGGAACCCATCCGGCTGACGGATGAGCAGCGGCTCGACTGGTTGCGGCTCATCCGCAGCCAGAATGTCGGGCCGCGCGGTATTATGGCGCAAACGCCACAAGCCGAGATTTAAGCTCTCGCCGAGGTTACACTCGGTTTCGGGAGGGTCTCTGCCATGCAAGGCGACAATCTGGGGGTTTTTGGCATTCTTTGGGGAACTGCCATTGCCTGTGCGCTGGCGGCCATAACAATGGTCGATAGCGGGCGCAAAAAGATTTTGGCTGCTCTATGGGTCTTGGCAGTTGCCTTCCTGATGGTCGCCGTGTTTTGGCCCTGGATTTCCGAAACATGGCCGGAAGCGAAATCTATTGCTCAATATCTGAGCGGCAATCAGCTTGTCACCGATGCCATCGGACTGACGATTTTTGCCATTCTCGTATTTGATTTTGTAATGAGACGCCGTTCGTTGGCTAAAAATGCTATCAATCCTAGCTATAAATCACTTGAGACGCACATAGAGCAGGTCAAGGGAAAATTATATACCCTTGAAGCAACCGGCGGAACGACGCGCGACATCAATTTACTGATGCATTACATGATCTATCAGTCTGCGGTTCGCATGCTTGACGACCTGCTTAACGCTGCCCCTACGGATGAGTTTGATTCACCGCTGCAATTAGGAGGCGACTTTGAACTAAAGAATGAAGCCGCCAAAAACTTTATCGATCTCGTTCGGAGGAAACTCAATTCTGGATCAAATCGGCGGTCAAATTTCGAGAATATAATTATCAATGCAACAAGTGAGGCAGAGCGCGAAATAGAAGAAATTCCGATGGAACAACGCCCCTCTGGAATTGATCCTCTAGCCATTCGGCGTTGGGCAATTATTCATCGACAATGCACGCGCACAGTCGCATTCCTCAAATACGAAAAGAAAGAGGCAGAGGAAAACCTACTAAGTCAACGTCATGACTTGCTTCAGCGGTATTCGGAGCTAAACAGGCGATAGAATTAGATTTCCTCCAGCGCCACGCCGTCCAATCCCAAGGCCGCGAGACACGCCAGGAAGAACGTGGCCGGGAATGTCCCCCGTGCCAGCTTGTTCGTGACCGAAGATTCGGTTTCCTTCAATCCGTGTTTTTTGAGCCGTTTCGCCAGCTCGGCGTAAGTTACCTCGCAATCCTTCAATTTGTGCTTGAGAAAGGCGGCGGCCCGTTCGGCCCACTCCTCTTCGGATTTTATCGTCATGGGACCATTATCCTATCACATTTGCGATCTCGCATATATGCGATTTTCTAGTTGACAAGTCAAATCCTCGCAAATATGGTAGCTCGCATAAACGCGAGGATTACCAATGGCCCAACATTTCCTGCTTTCCCCCACCGCTAAGAGCCTTTCGCTGGCATCCGTTTTCACCATGAAGGACGAACAGGCGGAAACGACGTTCCGCCGTATCCGTTGGGCCTCCACCAATGGCGAACCGACATGTCCAACTTGCGGCGGAACCGATGCTTACGATTGTCGTCGCTTGAAGGGCGCGCCCCGGTTCCGTTGCCGGGCTTGCGGCAAGGACTTTTCGATCACATCCGGGACGCTGTTCGCTTCTCACAAGCTACCGCTGCGCTGCTATCTCGCGGCCATCGCGATCTTCGTGAACGAGGTCAAAGGCAAATCGGCGCTGGCGCTGTCCCGCGATTTAAACGTCTCCTACAAGTGCGCTTTCGTGTTGCTGCACAAGTTGCGCGAAGCGATGGCCGCTGAAATGAAGGGCCGCGTGATTGGTGGCGACGGCAAAGTGGCAGAAGTGGACTCCGGTTATTTCGGCGGGTACGTGAAGCCCGCGAACCTGAAACCGCATCGCGCGGATCGTCGCTTTGCGGAAAACCAGTCCGGCAAGCGCAAGGCCGTTGTCGTGATCCGCGAACGCGACGGCAGCACACTCCCGGCCGTGTTCCGCACGGAAGGGCAGGCGTTGAATTGGGTTCGCGCCCGTATCGCCAAGGGAACGATTGTCAACGCTGACAAGTCGGCGAATTGGAATGAGCTACACAGCCGCTTTGAAATGAAACGTATCAATCACGAGGAAGCGTATTCACTGGACGGCGCTTGCACGAATTGGGCAGAAGAATTTTTCAGCCGTATGCGCCGCGCCGAGATCGGCCACCACCATCATATCGCTGGCGCTTATTTGCTCCGCTACGCGCAAGAGGCGTCATGGCGCGAAGATAACCGCCGCGTGTCGAATGGCGAACAGGTGGGCCGCGTAGCGGGCTTGGCGATGAAACAAAAGCCGTCAGTGGATTTTACTGGTTACTGGCAGCGGCATGTTCAATCGACATGATCTTTTTGGAGGTCATTCCTTCCCAATTTCACCAAACAACCAGTGGGTTGACTTTCTAACGATTACAATCCTACTTTTGCGCGGGGTAAGGGGGGTGCGACTTGACGGCCAATTGGTACCGGATAATTCGCCTTGTACTCTGGTTTGTGGCGGTCGGAATCGCTCTGTTTCCAGCAATGCTAGAGTGGCTGGATGAAACAGCAATCGACGAATCGCTGTTACGAGATGTGATTTTCGTAGTAATCCCGGCATCAGCTTTGGGTTTATCTACGGTGTTAGACTACCTTTGCATGAATTATATAGTAGTGGGCGGCACGAAATTTGCGCTGTCTGTTTTAGCTATCATTTTTAATATTTGTGGAATGTTTACCGGACTAGTAGGTTTTCTTGAAATTCCTAATGACGACGCGCTGGTTACATCAAGACAACTTGTAACTTTTTCCGTCCTTATTTTGCTGGCTTTATTGATCTCCCTCATAACGGAATTTTTGGTTTCCGCTGACAACCATCGTTGCCACGCAATTCGGCGTGATCACGGGTTGGAACCAACTCGGGCAGGCACTAGTTCTATACCGGCAGGCGCCGGTGGGGCACAGGCATAGGAGCTCACCATGGCCGCCGCAGATTTAATCTTGGCCATCGAAATTCTTGTTTTGGCTGCGATGGTGCTTGTCTGGTGCGTGCACAAGTGGGCCACGCCTACCTTCAAAAAGCGCCTTTACGATCGTGTGCAACATCGTTTCCCGGACGGGCATTGGACTGATTAACGCGCCAACGCCCGGGCATTCCTTCCCCGACCTTGCTAACACTCTTGCCCTCGTGATTCTGTAGCGACGTTTGAACGCTGGCGATAAGACTTCGCATAGCCTTGGCGTCGGCCGTAGCGCCCCGCGCTGCCAGCATGCGTTCCGTTATCTCCCGCGCCGTCAGGGGTCCCTGAGCCTTCCGCAGTACGTCCAGGGCATGCCGTATGATCGTGCCGCGCCGGAACAGGCCGTTGGTCTTGTACCGCCGTCGCGCGGCAATCCGGGTCACGTTGTAGGCCGGGTCGAACAGCCGGATGACCGCCTCCACATGCTTCATGCTTTCGGCGAGACGTTTGGCCTCTTTCCGGTTCTCCAAAATCTTGCCGCCAAGATCGGCGTGAAGCCGGACCAGGTAATCGACGGCGGGATGGTCGGGATTGGCTTTGAAGGCGTGGGGCATGGGGTTATTGAAAATGAAGATAGACGACGACCGCCAAGGCGACGATGGCAGAAACTATCAACAGCCATTCGACGGGATCACGGGTCAGGCGTCGCTTCATGCTTGGAAGTTAGGCTAGGAGCCGCTAAAATTCTTGTGGCGTTTGCGCCATAATACCGGGGCCGCGCACGTTTCGCGCGCTGATCAATCATTTCGGCGGCGCGCGCGCCGCGCTCGATGCCTTGCCGGGACTGGCGCGCCGCGGCGGCGGCAGCGCTGCGCCGCAAATCTATTCGCGCGAGGAAGCGCTGCGCGAAATCGAAGCTTCGCGCAAACTGGGCGCCCGTCTCGTTGCCATCGGCGAGGCCGACTATCCCCCGCGGCTGCAGATGATCGACGACCCGCCGCCGCTCCTCGCGATCCGCGGCCATGTCGCTACACTTGCAATGCCGCTGGTCGCGATCGTCGGCTCGCGCAATGCCTCGGCCGCCGGAGTGAAACTGACGCAGCGGTTCGCGCACGGCCTTGTCGAGGCGGGGTTCGCCATCGTTTCCGGATTGGCGCGCGGCATCGATGCCGCAGCGCATCGCGCCAGCCTCGCCTCCGGAACGGTCGCCGTTCTGGCCGGCGGCCAGGACCGAGTCTATCCGCCCGAGCACGCCGATCTGCTCGAGGAGATTTTGCCGGCAGGCGTCGCGCTCACTGAAATGCCGCTCGGCTGGGAGCCGCGCGCGCGCGATTTTCCGCGGCGCAATCGGTTGATCTCCGGGCTCTCGCTCGGCGTCGTCATTGTCGAAGCCGCCAAGCGCTCGGGCTCGCTGATCACCGCGCGATTGGCCTTGGAGCAGGGCCGCGAAGTTTTCGCGGTCCCGGGGTCTCCGCTCGATCCGCGCGCCGAAGGCACCAATGGGCTGATCAAGCAGGGCGCGACGCCGGTGACCGAAGCCGCCGATATCGTCACGGTGCTGCGCCCCATCATGGGGCTCGAGCTTCCGGCGCGCGAGCCGGAGCGAGAGGAGATGGAGAGTGTGCAAAATGTGGAGCCGGCGCCGGACGAGCGCTCGCGCATCGTGGCGCTGCTAAGCCCGACCCCGGTCTCGATCGACGATCTGATCCGGCTGTCGCAGACTTCGCCGCGCGTGGTGCGGATGGTGCTGTTGGAATTGGAAATCGCCGGGCGGCTGGAACGTCACGGCGCCGGCTTGGTGTCGCTGATGTAGCTTATGATCCCGGGAAAGATCATGCCCGGCAAAATCATTCCTTATCATTCCTTGGCGATCTGATCGGCTTCGAGCCGCGCCATTTCCAAAATATAGCCGAGCGTATCAAGACCGTTGCGGCGGGCCAAACGGGCAAGCTCCTCAGTGAGCGTCGCGATATAGTGCGCCGCGCTGTCGGGGGTTTCGTCCCCATTCGGCCCATTTATATCGTTCCGGTCTGGCATATTTGCCTTGTGGGCGGTTTGAAATAAGGCTGGCTGGCGCCGGCAAAAGTACCTTGGGCCTTGGAAGCCCCGGCCAGACATATACCTTAACGTTTAATAACTTACAATTACAACTATAACGCGCAAGATAGATTTGCCGGTATTTTGCCCCGATTGGTGCGCATTCGAGGGTTATCGGCATGCCGCCGTCCATCGGTAACGATTTGACAGGTGAGCTTGCGTTACCCATGTTCGCGGCGGCCATTCCCGCCCAGCTCTGCAGGCTTATAGGCAAAAACGCCGTAAAATCATTGGATTATCATGAACCTTGTACTGGTGGAATCGCCCGCCAAGGCGAAAACGATCAATAAATATCTGGGCAAGGGCTACGAGGTCCTGGCCTCATTCGGCCATGTTCGCGACCTGCCGGCGAAAAGCGGTTCGGTCGAGCCGGACCACAATTTCCGTATGCATTGGGAGGTCGATCCAAAGGCGCAGAAGCGGCTCAACGATATCGCCCGCGCGCTCAAAGACGCCGACAAGCTCATTCTGGCGACCGACCCCGACCGCGAGGGCGAGGCGATTTCCTGGCACGTGCTGCAGTTTCTCAAGGAAAAGAAGGCGCTCAAAACTCAGCCGGTCGAGCGGGTCGTCTTCAACGCCATCACCAAGCATGCGGTGACCGAGGCGATGGCGCATCCGCGCGCCATCGATCAGGCCCTGGTCGACGCCTATTTGGCGCGCCGGGCGCTCGATTACCTGGTGGGGTTCACCTTGTCGCCGGTGCTGTGGCGCAAATTACCCGGCGCGCGCTCGGCGGGCCGGGTGCAGTCGGTCGCGCTGCGGCTGGTCTGCGACCGCGAACTCGAAATCGAAAAATTCGTCCGCCAGGAATATTGGTCGCTGGTCGCTACGCTGGCGACGCCGCGCCAGGAAACCTTTGAGGCCCGGCTGGTCGGCGCCGACGGCAAAAAGCTGCAGCGGCTCGACATCGGCTCGGGTGCGGAAGCGGAAAGCTTCAAGCAGGCACTCGAAGCCGCAGTCTTTACCGTCGCGTCCGTCGAGGCAAAGCCGGTCAAGCGGCACCCCTACCCGCCATTCACCACTTCGACCTTGCAGCAGGAAGCAAGCCGCAAGCTCGGTTTCGCGCCGGCGCATACGATGCGCGTGGCGCAGCGGCTCTACGAGGGTGTCGACATCGGCGGCGAGACGGTCGGCCTCATCACCTATATGCGTACCGACGGCGTGCAGATCGCGGAAGAAGCGATTCCGGCGGTACGCCGCGTCATCGAACAGGATTACGGCAAGGACTACGTGCCCGCCGCGCCGCGGCGCTACGAGACCAAGGCGAAGAATGCGCAGGAAGCCCACGAGGCGATCCGGCCGACCGAGCTGTCTCGGCGACCGCGCGACACCAAACGCTTTCTCGATGCGGATCAGGCCAAGCTCTACGAATTGATCTGGCTACGCACCGTGGCAAGCCAGATGGAATCCGCCGAGCTCGAGCGCACCACGGTCGACATCGAAGCCAAAGTCGCGGGCCGGCTTCTTGAGCTGCGCGCCACCGGAACGGTGGTGAAATTCGACGGCTTCCTTGCGCTCTATCAGGAAGGCCGCGACGAGGATCCGGAGGACGAGGAATCGCGCCGGCTGCCGCAGATGAGCGGCGGCGAACGGCTCCACAAGCGCTCGATCGCCGCCGACCAGCATTTCACAGAGCCGCCGCCGCGTTACTCCGAAGCTTCACTGGTCAAGCGCTTGGAAGAGCTCGGCATCGGCCGGCCGTCGACCTATGCCTCGATCTTGCAAGTGCTCAGGGACCGAAAATATGTGCGGCTCGACAAAAAGCGGCTCATTCCGGAGGACCGCGGCCGCATCGTCGTCGCATTCCTCGAAAGCTTCTTCGCCAAATATGTCGAATACGACTTTACCGCGGGCCTCGAGGACCAGCTCGACCTGATTTCCAACAGCGAAGTGGCATGGCGCGACGTGCTGCGCGATTTTTGGCGCGATTTTATCGCTGCCATCGACGAGACCAAGGATCTGAAAATTTCCGCAGTGATCGATGCGCTCGATGCGCTGTTGGCGCCGCATCTGTTCCCGGCACGCGAGGATGGCAGCGATCCGCGCGTGTGCCCGACCTGCAGCACTGGCCGGCTGTCGCTCAAGCTGTCCAAGTTCGGCGCCTTCATCGGCTGCTCGAACTATCCGGAATGCCGCTATACGCGCGCGCTGTCATCGCAGGCCGACGGTTCGCCCGACATCGGCACCAAGAAACTCGGTGTGGACCCGGTCACCGGGCTCGATGTTACGGTGCGCAGCGGCCGGTTCGGCCCCTATCTGCAGCTCGGCGAATCCGAAAAGGGCGGCGAGAAGCCAAAACGCGCCGGTCTACCGAAAGGAATTGCGCCCGACGAGATCGATCTCGACCGCGCGCTTGCTCTATTGTCGCTGCCACGCGAGGTCGGCAAGAGCCCCGAGGACGGCGAGCCGATCGTGGCCGGCATCGGCCGCTTCGGACCTTATGTGCGGCACGGCAAGACCTACGCCAATCTCAACTCCGCCGAGGAGGTGTTCTCCGTCGGGCTCAACCGCGCGGTGACGCTGATCGCCGAGAAGCTCGCCAAGGGCCCGCGCGGGCGGCGCTTCGGCGCCGATCCGGGCCGCGCGCTCGGCGACCACCCGACCAAGGGCGGTACGATCGTCGCCAAGAAGGGGCGCTACGGACCCTATGTCAGTCACAACGGCGTCAATGCGACGCTGCCCGCCGACAAGACGCCTGAAACCATCACGCTTGAAGAGGCTGTCCCGCTTATCGATGCCAGGGCGGAACGCAACGCGCCCGCGCCGCACGCGCGCCCGCGTAAGGCGAAGCGCCCCTCCCCGGGCACGGCGCGGCATATCAAAGCATCAGGCAAAAAGCCTGTTGCGCGGCCCGGCAAACGCCCCGGGCCCGCAGGCAAAACCCGCAAGACGACACACGCTGCCGAATAATCATTATCTAATGCGCCACGGACCGCGCCGCCGACCGCAATGGGGCCTCTGTGGTCCATGAGTGGCGCATGAGTGGCCTATGAATCGCCTTCCCTCGCGCGAGGAGCTCGTCGCCTTTATCCGCCAGCGCAGCGGCAAGGTCGGTGCGCGGGAAATCGCGCGCGCGTTCGGCGCCAAGAATGCCGATCGCGCGGCGCTCAACCGCATGCTGCGCGAGCTTGCCGACGAAGGTTCTATCGACCGGCGAAGGAAGCGCCTGCATCACGCCGGCACGCTGCCCCCCGTATTGCTTGCCGACATTACCGGCCGCGACGCCGACGGCGAGCTTTTGGCGCGGCCCACCGAGTGGGATGAGGAAGCGCATGGCGCGGCGCCGCTAATCCGCATCGTCACGCCGCGCCGCGCCCGACCGGGCGAAGTCGCCGGCGTCGGCGACCGCGCGCTCATCCGCATCGAGCGGACGAGCGACGACGAGACAAGCGGGCGCGTCATAAAACTCATCGATCGCGCCAAGCAGCGCACACTCGGCATTTTCCGCGGCCTCCCCGGCGGCGCCGGGCGCCTCGTGCCGATCGACAAAAAACAGCTCGGCCGGGAACTGAGCATTGCCGCGAATGCCACAGCAGGTGCGGTCGACGGCGATCTCGTCGCCGTGGAGGTCGCGCGCCATGGCCGGCTCGGCCTTCCCGCCGCTACCGTCGTCGAGCAACTCGGCTCGCTCAAGAGCGAGCGCGCGGTCAGCCTCATCGCCATCCACGCCCACGACATCCCGCAAGTCTTTCCGCGCGCCGTGCTCGACGAAGCCGACGCCGCGCGCGCGGCGGCGCTGGGCGGCCGCCAAGAGCCGCGAGAAGACTGGCGCCACCTGCCCCTCGTCACCATCGATCCGCCCGACGCCAAGGATCACGACGACGCGGTGCATGCGGCGCCCGATCCCGATCCGAAAAATCCCGGCGGCCATATCGTCACGGTCGCCATCGCCGACGTGGCACATTATGTGCGGCCCGGCTCGGCGCTCGACCGCGAGGCGGTCAAACGCGGCAATTCAGTCTATTTTCCCGACCGCGTCGTGCCGATGCTGCCGGAACGCATTTCCAACGATCTGTGCTCGCTGCGACCGAACGAGGATCGTGCGGCGCTGGCGGTGCGCATGGTAATCGGCGCCGACGGCCGCAAGCGCGCGCATACGTTCCACCGCGTGCTGATCCGGTCCGCGGCGCGGCTATCTTACGAGCAGGCGCAGTTCGCAGTCACCGGCCGCACCGACGAGATCACCGAGCCGATCGTCAAAAAGATCCTTGAGCCGCTCTACGCCGCCTATCGCACCGTTGCGCGCGCCCGCGACGCGCGCGGCCCGCTCGATCTCGACATCCCGGAACGCAAGATCGTGCTCAAATCCGACGGCACGGTCGACCGCGTGATCATGCCGCAGCGGCTGGAGGCGCACCGGCTGATCGAGGAATTCATGATCCTCGCCAATGTCGCCGCCGCCGAGAGCTGCGAACGGGCGAATACCGCGTTGATCTATCGCGTGCACGACGAGCCGTCGCCGGAAAAACTCAATGCGTTGCGTGAATTTCTGACGACGCTCGATATTTCGCTGCCGAAGGGCGGCACGCTGCAACCGGACGGCTTCAACACCATTCTCGCGCGCGTAAAAGGCCGCAACGTCGAACGGCTGGTCAACGAAGTGGTGTTGCGCACGCAAGCGCAGGCCGAGTATTCGTCGGAAAATTACGGCCATTTCGGCCTCAATCTGCGCCGCTATGCCCATTTCACCTCGCCGATCCGCCGCTATGCCGATCTGGTCGTGCATCGCGCCTTGATCCGGGCGGTAAAGCTCGGCGCCGATGGCTTGCCGGACGGCACCGATGTGCGCGCACTCGCCGAAATCGCCGCTGCTATTTCCGCCACTGAACGCCGCGCCATGAAGGCGGAGCGCGAAACGGCGGATCGGCTGATCGCTCATTTTCTGGCCGATCGGGTCGGCGCGACCTTCGACGGGCACATTTCCGGCGTCACCCGCGCCGGTTTGTTCGTCGAACTCGACGAAACCGGCGCCGACGGATTCATTCCGGCGCGCACCATCGGCGACGAATATTTTCGCTTCCATGAAGCCGGCCGCGCTTTTGTCGGCCGCGCGGTAACGCACCGGCTCGGCGATCCGGTGACCGTGCAGCTTGTCGAGGCGGCGCCGGTCGCCGGCGCGCTGCGATTCAAGCTTGTCGGCCATGACGAGGCCGCGGAGAAAAGAACTTTACAGCCGCCACGAAGCCGGCCGAAATACGCACACAGAGAAAAGTCGCGTCGCCGGCGGTAACAATGAAACCTCATTACCTGGATGAAGATAAATCGAGCGTGACGGCCGGCGGTAGCGCGGCCGATCGCGCCGAGCGGCTCACGCGCACCATGCGCGATCAGTCTTTCCCGAATGTGCGGCCGCGGGATTCGGCGACTTTGATCCTGATCGATCGCGCCGAAGCAGTGCCAAAGGTGCTGCTCGGCCGGCGCCACCAGCGCCACAGATTTCTGCCGGGCAAATTCGTCTTTCCCGGCGGCCGCATCGAACCCGCGGATCGGCTGATGGCGCCTTTCGCCGCGCTGGACGAGCGCCATATCGCGAAACTGATGCGGCGGGTGAAGCGGCCAAGCGTGGCCAAGGCGGCGGCTTTCGCTCTGGCCGCCGTGCGCGAAACCTATGAAGAAACCGGACTGATGCTCGGCATTCCCGCGGCCGGCCCCATGACGGTGCCACCCGGCCATTGGGAGCCATTTGCCAAAGCCGGCATCATGCCCGATCTCAGCGCAGTCCATTTCGTCGCGCGCGCCATCACCCCGCCGAAACGGCCGCTGCGCTTCGACAGCCGTTTCTTCACCGCCGATGTCACCACGATCGCGCGGCGCGACGACGGCTTCGTCGGACCGGACAAGGAATTGGTCGAGCTGGTTTGGCTGCCGATCACCGAGGCGCGTCAGCTCGATATGCCGGGCATCACCGCGGTGGTGCTGGAAGAATTGCAGGATCGTATCGCCGCCGGCATGAGCTTTGATCACCCGGTGCCGCTCTACCGCATGCTGCACAAGCGCTTCGTGCGGGAAATTTTGTGACGCCCATTGCCGGCGGCTGGCGCGTTTCTTGACTTTCGAGGCCCGCCGACTAGGTTGCCGCCAACCGACCAACCCGAGGTCCCGCGAGGTTTTCCATTATGGCCAAGAACACCACGATCAAGATCAAGATGGTTTCCAGCGCCGATACCGGCTTCTATTACGTGACGCGCAAGAATTCGCGGACCATGACCGATAAATTGGTCAAGAAGAAATACGATCCGGTGGCGAAAAAGCACGTCGAATTTCGCGAATCCAAAATCAAGTAAAGCGCGCTGACACGCTAAATTACGCCGAGGGCGCCCAAGGGGCGCCCTTTTTATGCCGTCAAAAGCCCGTGCCGGACGGGCAGAAAAGGTGGCCGGCCGGAAACGGTGTTATGAGGAGGCCACTCGCACCGCTCCCGCGCCGGCCGAACCCCACGGACCCAGGAGATGCGGCGGACCTGAGCATTCCGTAGGGTTATCAATGAATTCGCATAGCTGGCGGCATCGCCCGGCTCGCTGCAGGCCCCCTGTAATCAGCGAGGAATGCCGTTGTCGGAAGGCTAACGGAACCGCAGACGAAATCAACCGTCAAAGTTCCGCCGGACCGGCCCGATTGCGGTCAACCACAAAAATTGTAGTTACCGGCGGTGCCAAGGCTCCGTCGATCAGGCGGCGTCGGGTACGACCCGGTTGCGGCCGTCGCGTTTGGCCCGATAAAGCGCCTGATCGGCGCGCTTGAGCAGGCTCGCGGCATTGTCGTCCTTGCCGCGCAAGCCGGCGATGCCGACCGAAATCGTCACCGGAATTTGCCGGGCGCCCTGGGCGATGGCGAAGGGCTCCGCCGCGATGCGCCGGCGCAGCCGCTCCGCCACCATCGCCGCCACCGCCATGTCGGTCTCCGGCATGACGACGACGAATTCCTCGCCGCCGTAGCGGCAAGCCAGATCGATGCCGCGGATCGAGCGTTTGATGCGCAGCGCGAAATCGCGCAGCACGTCATCGCCGGCGTCATGGCCGTGGCTGTCGTTGATGGCTTTGAAATAGTCGATGTCGATCACCAGGGCGGACAGCGGCTTGCCGCGCGCCGCGGCTTGCTCGATCAGCGTGCCGAGATGGCTCTCCATGTAGCGGCGATTGAACAGGCCGGTCAGCGCATCGGTGATCGCCATCTCGATCGACATCTGCACATTGTCGCGCAGCCGCTCGGTATAGCGGCGCTTGCGCACCTGGCTGCGCGCCCGCGCCAGGAGTTCGTTCTTGTCGATCGGGCGGATCAGAAAATCGTTCACGCCGATCTCAAGCCCGCGCACCATGCGCGCGTTGTTGTCGGGCTCGGTGATGGCGAGGATAGGCAGGTTACGCGTGCGATCGAGCGAGCGGACCTGGCTGCACAGCCGCAACCCGTCGAAATTCTCGAGCCCGAGCGAAACGATGAGCAGGTCGTAATTGCCGTCGGCGGCATGAAACAGCGCCTGGTTCGGATCGGCCTCGACCTCGACGGTATGTTCCTTTGCGAGCATCGCGAAGATGCGTTCGTATGATGCCGGGCGATCGTCGACGACCAGCACTCGGCCGCCCCGGCCGTTGTCCGCCACCGCCTCGCGCTCCGGCAATTCAACGCCGATCTCGTGCGAGGTCAAAACCCGCATGCGCAGCTCGTCCGTCACCATCTTCAGCCGCGCCAGCGACCGCACCCGCGCGATCAGCGCCAATTCCGAGATCGGTTTCGTCAAAAAATCGTCGGCGCCTGCTTCCAGGCCGCGGACCTTGTCGGAGGGCTGGTCGAGCGCGGTCACCATCACCACCGGAATGTGGTGGGTCGCCGGATTGCTCTTCAGCCGCCGGCAGACTTCGAACCCATCCATGTCGGGCATCATCACGTCGAGCAAAACCAGGTCGCATTCGGCGCGCTCGCAAATTGCCAGCGCCTCCAGGCCGCTCATTCCAGTGACCACGTCGAAATACTCGGCCGACAGCCGCGCTTCGAGCAATTTGACGTTGGCCGGCACATCGTCAACGACCAGGACGCGGGCAGTCATTGCGGCTCCCTACGGATTGCCCAGGAAATGGCGGATGGTCTCGATGAATTTGCCCACCGAGATCGGTTTGGAAAGATAGGCCTCGCAGCCGCCTTCGCGGATGCGCTCCTCGTCGCCTTTCATCGCGAAGGCCGTGACCGCGACGACGGGAATGCGTTTAAGCTCGGAATCGTCTTTGAGCCACTTGGTGACTTCGAGGCCGGACACTTCGGGAAGCTGGATGTCCATCAGGATCAGGTCGGGCCGATGCTTGCGCGCGAGGTCGAGCGCCTCGATGCCGTTGCGCGTGCCGACCGTCGAATAGCCGTGGGCCTCCAACAGATCGTGGAAGAGCTTCATGTTGAGCTCGTTGTCTTCCACAATCAGGACGGTTTTCGCCATCCCCCATTCCCTTCGCCGGTCCTCGGTCCGATGCTGTCGGCAAGCAGCAAAATCACCTGCAGCCGCGCAAACACGCGGCATCGGCAAAGCTAGTCCCGATTTGTTACGGAAAGGCAAATAGGGCGATATGAAGAAGACCGCAGCAGCATCGCGCGAAACAGCGGAAATCCTGGCAATTCAAGCGCTTTCCTTCATCGCGGAAGAGCCGGAGCGGCTCGCCGCCTTCCTTGCCGCCACCGGCTTGGCAAGCGAGGCTATACGCGAAGCAGCGCGCCAGCCCGACTTTCTTGCCGGCGTGCTCGATCATATGCTCGGCGATGAGAATCTCTTGGTTACGTTTGCCGACAGCGCCGGCATCGACCCGGCCGATATCGCGCAAGCGCGCCTCGCGCTGGGCAGCGCAAGTTGGGAGCGTGATTTGCCATAAAGGTTCGCCGTGAGCACGAGCTTTTGCCGTGATTGCCTTACCGACGCTACGCCGCAGCGCCTGCGCTGCGCCGTCTGCGGCTCGCCGCGATTGCTGCGCCACAACGAGCTCGACACGCTTGCCATCGCGCATGTCGATTGCGACGCGTTTTACGCCACGATCGAGAAACGCGACGATCCAACGCTTGCCGCCGAGCCGGTCATCGTCGGCGGCGGCAAGCGCGGCGTCGTCGCCACCTGCTGCTACATCGCCCGTACCTTCGGCGTGAGGTCAGCGATGCCGATGTTCGAGGCGCTGCGGCTATGCCCGCAGGCGAAAGTGATCCGGCCGAATTTCGAGAAATACGCCAAAGCCGGCCGCGAAGTGCGCAAGATGATGCTGGAGCTCACCCCGCTCGTCGAACCGCTGTCGATCGACGAAGCCTTTCTCGATCTCTCCGGCACGACGCGCTTGCACGGCATGTCGCCGGCGAAGGCACTGGCGCGCTTTGCCGCCGTGGTGGAGAAGAATCTCAAGATCACCGTGTCGATCGGGCTGTCCTGTAATAAATCCCTTGCCAAGATCGCCTCAGACCTCGACAAGCCGCGCGGGTTTGCCGTGCTCGGCGCCGGCGAGGCGCCGGCGTTTCTTGCCCCCAAGCCGGTGAGCTTCATTTACGGCGTGGGCAAAGCCAGCGCCGCCCGGTTTGCGCGCGACGGCTTTCACCGCATTGCAGATCTGCAGCGCGTCGACGAGATCGAGCTGATGCGCCGCTACGGCGAGGAAGGACGCCGTCTGGCGCGGCTGGCGCGCGGCATCGATGCGCGCGGCGTGAGCGCCGAACGCGAGACCAAGAGCGTTTCTTCGGAAACGACGTTCGAGCAGGACATCTCCGATTTCCGGTCGCTGGAGCGGATCCTGTGGGGATTGGCGGAAGACGTTTCGGGCCGGCTCAAGACCAAGGAACTGGCTGGCGCCACCGTGACGGTGAAACTTAAATCAGCCGATTTCAAAATCCGCACCCGGGCGCGATCGCTGGGATCGCCGACCCAGCTCGCGCACCGCATTTTCGCCGCGGCCCGCGGGCTTCTCGAACACGAGATCGACGGCACCCGATACCGCCTGCTTGGTGTCGGCGTGAGCGCGCTGGCGAGCGCGGACGAGGCCGACCCTGCCGACCTCGTCGATGGCCGCACCGCGCAGGCTGAACACGCCGTGGACAGCGTGCGTGCCCGCTTCGGCGAGAGCGCGGTGATCAGGGGCCTTGCGTTCGACCGGCCGGAGAAGCCGTAGCCGTCATTCCTCCCCGCCATTGCTTCCCGCCATGGCCGCCGGTCATGGGCACGGCTTCGCTTTTTTCAGTTCCAGCGAGTTAAGCTTGCCGGCAATGACGAAGTCGTTGTAATCGAGCGTGAGCGCCCGCGAAATGCCGTTCTCATACAACTCGAAGCCGATCGAATAAGCCGGTGTTTGTTCGCCGGAATCATCCGATTTACTCCTTTCGAAATAGCTGATCGTTACGGGCCAGCGCGGCACGGCCGCAAGCTTCGGCTCGTCGGCTGCGGCATCGTCGTGATTGCGCTCGCCAGGCGCGATTTTTCTGCCGATTACGGTCAGCGTATTGAAGACCTTTTCGCCGGTATCGGAGCCGTCATAGACCGGAAAACTGAGAATCGTCTTGCCGACACGCGCGGCCTTGATGGCGCGGATCATATGCTCGGTGGGGAATACCACTGCCGGATCGAGATCGAGGTTCTTCTGTCGCGGCTTATCGAGATTGACCGCCGTCTCGGTGGCGTCATGCTCGGCGTGACCGTCGACCGAATCGACGAGATTTTCATCGACGAAATTCTGCGACGTGAATTTGAAATTCTTGGCGTCGGCGCCTTCCCAGGTGGTGGAGCGCAAATCGCTGATCGATACCTTGCCCTCGCCGGTATCGACTTCCGAGACTTGGCGAAAATCGAGCGAATAGCCCTCGCAGGCGGTGCCGCCGAAATCGTACACGATACGGCCGCTGACGCCGGTGATCTGCGAGTCCCCGCGTGTCTCGCCCAGCGAAAGATCGTAGATCGCCCGATGTGGAACCAGAACGACCGGAGCGTCCGGTCCGCTCAGTTGTGCGCCCGCCGGCGCCAGCGACGCCAGGAAAAATAAGGCAACGGCAGCGAGAGCGGCGGGCAATGCCAACGCGTCATCCACGACCATGAACCTATCCCGCTCGACTTGCTTTGGAGATGGGCCCCCGCTTGCCGTGTCCCCCTTGCACTGATGTTCCTGTTGGCCGGAATTGCGGCCAAGATAGGCCACCCTCTCCGTCGCCCGCAACCCGTTCCCGGCGCAGCACTTGCGTGCCGCCAAGCGATCGGCGAAGAAGGCGCAACCGCATGCGATCGCAGCCGGAGGAGCGCCTTATGGCCGGGACGGTGGAAAAAAAGCTGCAGGAGCTTGGTATCGCGCTGCAAGAACCGCGGGCGCCGATGGCCAATTACGTTCCGTTCGTGCGCACCGGCAATCTACTCAACGTCTCGGGCCAGGTCTGTCTCGACGGCGAGGGCAAGCTTGTTGCCAAGGGCCGGCTCGGCGACGGCGTTTCCATTGAGGACGGACAGAAGGCGGCGCGTGCCTGCGCCATCAATCTACTGGCGCAGGTCAAGGCTGCGCTCGGCGATCTCGACAAGGTCGCGCGCGTCGTGCGGCTTGGCGGATTCATCAACTCGACAGCGGGCTTTGCCGAAGGACCGAAGGTGATGAACGGCGCCTCCAACGTCATGGTCGCGGTGTTCGGCGACAAGGGCAAGCACGCCCGTTCGACGGTCGGAGTGGCCGCGCTGCCGGCCGATGCCGCCGTCGAGGTCGAGGGCCTGTTCGAAGTCCTTTGACGCAGTGTCGCTGGACTGGCTCACCGCCCGACCGATCGCCCACCGCGGGCTGCATGACGCGGCGCGCGGAGTGATCGAAAACACCGCCGGAGCCGTACGCGCGGCCATCGATGCCGGCTACGGGATCGAGGTCAACGTCCAGGTCAGCGCCGACGGCGAGGCCATGGTGCATCACGACGACGTGCTGGGCCGTCTGACCGACGGCGAGGGCCGGCTCGACCATCTCAGCGCTGCGGAACTCAAGCGCGTGGCGTTCCGTGCCAGTTCCGAGCGCATGATGACACTTTCCGAGCTTTGCGACCTCGTCGACAGACGCGCCACTCTGCTGGTCGAGATCAAAAGCCGCTTTGACGGCGATGGCCGCCTCTCCGTCCGCGTCGCCGAAGTGCTCACCGCCTATGGCGGGCCGGCTGCGCCAATGTCTTTCGACCCCGGGCAGATCAAGCTCGTTCGGCATCAAGCGCCGCGCCTTGCTTGCGGCATCGTCGCGGCAAAATACCGGCCGCATCCATATTGGGACTTGATGCCCTATTGGATGCGCCATGGAATGGGCTATCTCCTCACGGCCTTGGTGGCGCGGCCGCAATTCGTCGCGTTTTCTGTGGCCGATTTGCCGGCATTTGCGCCGTTATGCGCCCGGCACGTTTTTGGCTTACCGCTATTGACTTGGGCGGTGCGCAACGAAGCCGAGCGAAGAACTGCGGTGCGCTGGGCCGATCAGATGATTTTCGAGGGTTTTCGGCCATGAATCGCGTGCAGAACGAGCCGATGGCGCAGCGTCAAGAACGACCCGCGGCGGGTGAACTGCACATCAGCGTCGTCGGCACCATCGGCGAGGTGAGCGCCGCCGCTTGGGACGCCTGCGCCAATCCCACGCCCGATGCTCACACGTCACATCAGGACGCCGCCTATAACCCTTTTGTATCGTATGATTTTCTGTCTGCGTTGGAAGACTCGAAGTCGGTCGGTGCACGGACCGGCTGGCAGCCTCAACATGTCCTGGCGAGACTACCGGATGGCGAACTTCTTGCCGTTGCGCCCTGCTACGTCAAAAGCCATTCGCGCGGCGAATTCGTCTTCGACCGCGGCTGGGCCGAGGCCTACGAACGCGCCGGCGGCAGCTATTACCCGAAGCTGCAAATCGCCGTGCCGTTCACGCCGGCGACCGGGCGGCGGTTGCTCGCGCGCCCGGGGCCGCAATCCGAAGCGGTTACCCGCGCACTTGGAAGCGGGCTCGTCGAAATATGCGGGCTTGCCGGTGCGTCAGGCGTGCATGTGACGTTCGCCACCGAACCGGAATTCCGCTTGCTCGGCGAACTCGGCTACCTGCAGCGGACCGACCAGCAGTTTCACTGGGAAAATTCGGACTATGCGGGGTTCGACGATTTCCTCGCGGCGCTGAGTTCGCGCAAACGCAAGACCATTCGCCGCGAGCGCCAGGATGCGCTGGAAAACGGCATCAGCGTGCATTGGCTGACCGGCAGCGACCTGACCGAAGACGTGTGGGACGCGTTCTTCGAATTTTATATGGAGACCGGATCGCGCAAATGGGGCCGGCCTTACCTCACCCGGCAGTTCTATTCGCTGGTTGGCGAGAAAATGCGCGACCGCATCGTGCTCATCATGGCCAAACGGGCCGGACGCTGGATCGCCGGCGCGATCAATTTCAAAGGTTCCCACACTTTATTCGGCCGTCACTGGGGCGCTATCGAGCATCATCCGTTTCTGCATTTCGAACTGTGTTACTACCAAGCGATCGATTACGCGATCGCGCATAAGATGCCCCGCGTCGAGGCCGGCGCCCAGGGCGAACACAAGATTTCGCGCGGCTATATGCCGACAACAACCTATTCGGCACACTATATCGCCGACCCCGGGTTGCGGCGGGCCATCGCCGATTACCTGGTGCGTGAACGCGCCTATGTCGCCGCCGCCGGCGCCGAGCTTGCCGGCTTGGCCCCGTTCCGCAAGGATTTCGCCGCCGAGCAAGAATGATTAAACTCGCCGCGGAAAACGCGGAGACGGCGATGCCGAGCTACGATGCGAACAACATCTTTGCCAAAATCCTGCGCGGCGAAATGCCGGCACATAAGGTCTTCGAGGACGACAACGTATTCGCCTTTCTCGACATCATGCCGCGAGCGCCGGGCCACACGCTGGTGATCCCAAAATCCCCTGCCCGCACCATTCTCGATATTGCGCCGGACGATCTTGCGCATGTCATGATTGCGGCCCAGAAAGTTGCGCGTGCGGCCATGGCGGTCTTTGCCGCCGACGGGCTCACCATTCAGCAATTCAACGAGCCGGCCGGCGGCCAGGTGGTTTTTCACCTCCACGTCCATGTCATGCCGCGCAAAATCGGCGTGCCGTTAAAGCCGCCGGCAAGCGTCAGGGAGGACCCGGCCGTGCTGTCCGACCAGGCGCTAAAGCTCGCCGCGGCGCTGAAGGGGGCGTAACGAAACTCAGCTCGTACGGCCGCGCGAAACGCGCTCGATCTCGGCGCGCACCAAGCGTTCGACCATGCCGGGCAGGTTGTCGTCGAGCCACGACTTCAGCATCGGCCGAAGCATTTCGTGCACCAAATCCTCAAGCGTCCGGGCGTTCTGCACCAACACGGTTTGCGCGAGCGCATTGAATGCGGAATCGACCGCGGCGCTGGTTTCGCTGGACATAAGCTGCCCCCGCTCCTTCCTGACCGGCGCGGTCATGGGTGCGGCGGGTATTTCGGCCTCCTCGTCGAATTCGAGATCGGAACTGCCGTCGATGGTGCGAAATTGCGCTGCAGGTTGGGGCATGGCACTCCCCGGAGGATTTGCGGCGGACGGTTGAGACATCGGCGCCGCCATTGATTCGGTGAGATCGAGTATATCGGAGGATCGGGATGCGGCCGCTGCGCTGTCGAGCGGACTCGATGGCTCCTCGGCCGCCGGGCGCGCTTCGGCTTCGGCGCGAGGACGTGGCGGCGCAATCGGCGGCACGGCATGCAACGGCGGCGCAGGCTGCGGAGCGGGCGCCGGCTGCGATTCGGCCTTCGGCGGTTCCGGCGGCTGAGTCGCGGACTTAGTGGCGTCGTCTTCGGCGATAATGCGACGTATGGAGGCGAGAATCTCCTCCATCGACGGTTCCTGCGATTTCGCCGGCTGCGTCATGCGCACATCCTCGCCTGACTTGGGTTTCCCTTGTCTGTAAGCCCCGGCAGTCGCAAAGCTTTCACCCTCCGCGCCGCCGCCGATCCCGAATCACACAACTGCAACTATGCAACGTTGCTGACGAGTATGTCATGGCGAAAGTCGAAGGCAAGGCCGCGATCTGTGGACACGACGGCGGCAAAATCGGCGACGCCGCTGGGCCGGTCTACCTGCCGTCGGGCGTGCGCACGCCGATCCACGCATCGCGCACCTGTTGATAGTGCACCTGCGGGTCGTAAATCAGCACGTTCAGCCCGATGTGCTGCATCGACAATCCGCCGACCGCCGCCAACAGCGAGTACGACGCCACCACCCGGTCGTGCTGAGCGGTGACCAGCGCGACGCGCGCATTGACGAGCTCCTGCTGGGCATTGAGCACGTCGAGCGTGGTGCGCTGGCCGACGCGCGCTTCTTCGCGCACGCCGTTGAGCGCGATTTCGGCCGCGTTCACCTGCGCTGTGGTCGCCTCGATTTGCGCCTTGGCGGCGTCCAATTGCCCCCAGCTCGCCACCACCGTCTCGCGTGCCTGATCGCGATTGACGTCAAGACCGAGGCGCTGCTGGCCGACCGTCTCCTTGGATTGGCGTATTGCGGAATATTCGGCGCCGCCTTGGTAGATCGGAATGGTCACCGTGCCGACGACCGACGCGACGGTCTGCTTATTGATGTTATAGACCGGCAGATAACTCTTGGTGACGCCCGCCGTCAGCGAGAGGTTCGGGTACAGCGCGCCCTCGCTGATCTTGACTGCAAGCTCGGCAATGTCGACGCCGTACATTGCGGCGAGCACGGAAGGACTGTCCGTCTCGCCCGCGATGATCGCGCCGGGGAGCGTCGCCGGCGACAGCCGATCGACCGGCGTGCCGGGATCGAGCCGGCCCGGATCGACGCCGATCACGCGCCGATAATTGGCTTGCGAGGTGACGTAATTCGATTGCGCGCCGAGCAGCGCCGAGCGGCCGGCCGCCAACCGGGATTCCGCCTGCGCCACGTCGGTCCGCGTCACCTCGCCGACGTTGAAGCGGTCGCGGGTTTGCTTGAGCTGCTCGGTGAGGACTTCGACGTTGCGGCGGTTGAGATCGAGGATCGCCTGGTCGCGCAACAAATTCATGTAAGAGGTGGCGGCATCGAGCAGCACCTGCTGCTCGGTGACGCGCAGCGTCTCGCGCGCTCCCATTACCTGGCTTTCAGCCTGACGCGTCTTATTGGCGGTTTGGAAACCGTTGAACAGCGTCTCCGTCGCGGTCGCCCCGAAGCTGCGCTGGCCGAGGTCCCTGGCGATGCTCGAATAGGTGACGGTGTTGGGAAATACCTGCTGATTGACGCTGTTGGAGAGCGTGTTGGAATAAGCGTAACCGCCGCTGGCGGTCACGCTGAGCTTCGGCCGGTAGCCCGACAAGGCCTGCGGCACGTTCTCATCGGTGGCGCGCAAGGACGCGCGCTGCGAATTGAGCGACGGATTATTTTGGTAGGCCTGGACGAGCGCCCATTCGAGGGTGTCGGCCGCGGCGCCGCCGCATCCCGCGGCAACGGCAACACAGCCCAAGGCGAGGCTTGCGATGGCCCGAAAATGCGCCCGCGGTCCCCGCCCACTCATGACGTAGACACAGCTCCCACCAACGTAATTCCACCCGCCCCCTTGCGGTGGATCCCCAAGACGGACGCACTTTGACGCCCCGGCCAAAGAGCTTGGCCGAAGACACCCAACGCTTCACCTTAAGCGGCTGGAGAGCAAGGCGAAACCCTGCATCTGGGGATGAAATGCAGAAATCTGGGAATTGGCGCTTCTGCGCCACAGGTCGGGGATAAGCCGGAAAGGCCCGACAGTAACGGGCAAATCACGGCTCCTCATCCGGGGGTGGCGGGGCCGGAGGCCGCTTCAGGCCTTTTAGAAGACGAAAGCCGGCGGCGCGATAAAGCCAGGCAGAACCGGCGCGCCGGCGTCGAAAATCGGGCGGCCGACAAGGCGGCCCTCGACCAGCCGATAGATCATCCCTTTGCCGTTAGGCGCACGGCCGAAAATGCAGGCGAGTCGGCCGTCCGGCTTAAGCTGGCGGCCTAGGGCGTCCGGCACGATTTCGGTGGCGCCGTTGAGCAAAATGACATCATACGGTCCAGCCGGCGGCCAGCCCGCATTCAGCGGCCCCCTGACAACGGTCGCGTGGGCCCCGGCAGCCGCCAGCGCCTCCTCCGCCCGCTGCGCCAAAGCCGCGTCCTCCTCAAGCGCCACCACCGAGCCCACGATCCGCGCCAACACCGCCGAGGAATAGCCGGTGCCGCAACCTACATCGAGAACATGATCGCCGGCGTCCACCTGGGCGCCCTGAATAAGTTTGGCGAGAACCATCGGTTTGAGAAGCGCGCGGCCCGCGCCGATCGGAATATCGCCGTCGACATAGGCCTGGGCGGCAAGCCCGGGCGGCACGAAGAGCTCGCGCGGCACCGCCAGCATGGCCGCGATCAGGTCGAGGTTGGTGACATCGGCGGTGCGAACTTGCCCGTCGACCATCATGCGGCGCGCAGCGACGGTATCGAACATACCCAAGTTCCCAAATTAACGATGCCGCCTTGTGCGATACGGTCGGCCAAAACGCAAGCGGGCGCCGAGCAGGTGTAGGCATTGCTTAATCGATTAGGTGCAGTTACCCATGCTGGCGCTAGCCTTGCTATGGACGGCCACGTGGCGGAGTGGTTACGCAGCGGTCTGCAAAACCGTTTACCCCGGTTCAATTCCGGGCGTGGCCTCCAAAAAATCAAAGACTTAGTGACAGATCACATGTGACGAAAAATCCACGTCAGTGATCCGTCAGCAAATATCCAATGGCCATCTCAGAGGAAAACCGCAGGCGATTTGACGCGATTGGTATATCAAGAATTTGGCGTGAGCCGGCTGTTGGCGCGCGGGTCACTTGCGACATTGTCTTCCCCAAGCCGACCCTTCCGCATTGCTCCCTCCAAATCGCGGGAGCCAGTCTCTCTCAACTATAATCGGTGGGCCGGAAATCCTGGGGCAGGTCACGCACGCTGACAGTTGTTCTGCCGAAAAGCTTACAGCCAGATCCCACTTCTGCGCCTTGCCGTATACAGATCGCAAGTCGAACAGGGGATGTCGTCTCGCGCCGGCTTTCGACCGCGGAGCATGTCTCGCGCGTAGGTCGTCTTTTCATTGTTGATGCTGTTCATCAACCCGTCGGTAAATGCGTTACCACCAAAGTCGCCCCAAAAATTCCGGCAGCAACCAAGCACCTTCCCGTCCCAATTGATTTGAGGAGCGTCCCAGAGTTGATGGCAAATTCCGCTTACGTATTTTTTTCCGTGCTCCTGCTCATACTCCTCACGGGTGATGGAGCGCCAACCCGTCTGGGCGCGCACGAACTCCGCGTCGCGGATCGGTGAAAAATTCGGATCCCAAGTCAATTTTGTTATGAATTCCATCCCCAGTTTTGCTGCCATCTCGCGCGCAATGGGAATTTCATGCTCGTTGTGGCCGAAGACGACGAATTGCCACGCCAGTCCAGGTAGAGCCGACTGATAGCGCTGTTTGTAGGAATTGATCGTTTCGATGTTACGGATGACCTGATCGAAATTGCCGCGAACGCGATACTTGCGGTAGCTTTCGGGCGTAGCGCCGTCGATGGAGCAGGTTATGACTCGCACCTTGTATTTGACGAGACCTTCGAGAACTTCGTCTTTGACGTGATTGAAATTGGCGCCGTTGCCGATCGAAATAGCGACGCCTTTTTGGTGCGCATATTCAAGAATTCGCAGCAAGTGAGGATTGAGAAAGACTTCGCCGTAATTCGAAATTTCGACCTGCTCCAGCGTTGGGTTCGAATTCAAAAGTTCGCGGAAATCCTCGAATTTGAGAAATCCGCTGCCAACCGCGGGATGGATGTGCCCGCTCGTGGTCGGACAAGAGGGGCATCGCAACTGACAAAATGAGGAGGCTTCGAGGCGAATCCGGCGCGGCTCGATCCTTTGCGAAGTTCCGATCGCGCGATCAGCGCCTTGATCGGACACCCGATGGGGGGCCTCAGAAAGCATCACTGCCGTGTCAACCTTGCTATGGCGGCCATCGTAACCTTAAGCGAAGTTGTATAGCACGGACAAAAGGGGCTTCGCAGCGGCACCAGCTTGATAGCTTGGGCCGGTCGGTCAGCCGCCGCCAGCTTGGCATGGCAAGCCGAATGAAGGCGGGCTATAGCCGCTTGACGCTTTCAAACTCCGGCCGGGTTTGTTATATGCCGCTTCCCGATGTGAGCAGAGGCTTTTCCCCGGTAGCTCAGCGGTAGAGCAACCGGCTGTTAACCGGTTGGTCGCTGGTTCGAATCCGGCCCGGGGAGCCAAATCTCAGATTTTGCTAAATTGGGCTTGTTGCCGGCCGCAGCTTGCGCGTCGATGGTCGTCGTTTCTGCCAACAGGTCAAATGGTTGTCGCAGATCGACGCCGAGCTCCCCGCCCTTCCAGGTGCAGTTCGAGACTACGAAATTGAGGAGCCGACGTTTTTCGCGCGGTTCTTGCTTCTCGAACAATCGCTGCGCATTCCGCGCGAGTTCGAGCAGCCGGACGCCTTCCTCAAGGTAGGATCGATCGGCGGCCTGATGGCACTCGATTTCGCGAAGACACCGAATCCTGCTCGGCGCGGAAATGCTTGCGTCGCTCGGCCTTCTGGGCAATGAGACGCGCAATTTCACCCAGCGTTTCCCCAATATCCATTTCATCGCGACGATGAAGCACTGACTCCCAATGTGCGGCGTCGGGCGAGCGACGGACGCGCGTGTGTTCAATGCCAACAAGCGTTCCGTCAGGCCGGGTGCAAGTAGCATCGGGAGATTTGCCGATATCTTCGATTTGCAATGCCTCGCCGGCGGGACGCGCATAAGCATCGAGGAAGATTTCGATGTCCTCGATCTCCTCTTCCTTTCGAAAGCGGCGGTCGTAAGCGACGGTATCGGCGTCGCGCTTCGGCAAAACGGCCTCTTACACTCGCTCAACGGCGGAGCCAACTTTGAAAATTTAGATGAGAATGAGTTGGCGGAATTGCAACGGCCACGACTGGTTGCCGTGGCGCGATTTGAAGCCTACTGGCGGTTCTCCGCCGGTCGGGAGTCCATTCGTGCGCCCACATCCACTCAAAAATCAACCACAAACCAAAAAGCCAATCCCGTGATTGCCATCACGGCCGCTTTCGTCAATACGCTCACCTTCACAATGGGCCGAAGCAGGAATCCGTCCATTTCTTGGCGGCTTCAGGTTTTTCTTCGTGTTTCCGAGGTCGTCCGCGGCCGATGGCATCGTTAGCGCGCGCGCGCAAATAAACATAAATATCGTCGATCACGCACATCACATTCTTGTCAGTGCCGAATGCGGGCATCACAAGGTCCTGCGCGCTATTGACAGCTTTCTTACCGCCGGCGACCACGCCAAGGAAATCCGAGTAACTCAGGGTTTTGAGCGAAACCACCAGCGACGGGGCATAGGAAGAACCAAGGCCATCCGGCCCGTGGCAGCGCAAGCATTCCGAAGTATACCGAATATAGCCCGAATACGTGTACCAGTCGACGGTGCCGTCAGGTTGAATCTTGTAGGTCGGGTTGCCTTGCTTGTCGAAATACTTGCCGTCTTCCTGCTTGACGGCCGTTGGATCGCTGGATCCATCTGCGCCGGCGACGCCACTCCAAAACACTGTTAGGGCCAGCGCCAAGGCCGCCACGCCGAAACGCGAATTCACTGGTGCTTTCCTTACGGTGTAAGTCGGTCGAACAGGTCACTCCGACGCGCCGCTTGTGGCTACGCGCCGGAGGGATTTCAATATCAGTCTCCGGAATACGACTGCAGAGGTGGTGGACATGGTGCACGCCGATATTTGCTGCGGTTTAGCGCGCTCGCGTTGGCTCCGGTCACAGGGTACCTTTTGTTGTACTCGCACACATCGGAGACGCATACTGCTTTGGACGTTGCCGTCCACAATACAGTGGTCGGCCTAGGTTGCCTTGCCGGTGAGCAAGAGTGACACGTGCCATGTCCGCATTTGGCCGATTCTGTTGAAAAAGTCGTAAGTGTAAAGTCGTTGCAAATCTGCCAAAATACGAACGACATCTTCGATTGACGCGGTTCGGTCCATTCGCCGGTTCGCTATTCCGTCAGTACATTAGCGATCACTTTGTTTGACGGGTCCACGATTACGAGCTTGTGATCGACCATCGCGAAGTCATATGGGCGGAGCGAAGGAACGCTGGCTGCCGCCTTGGTCGGTACCGGTTGGATTTTCACCGTACCCGGCAGGAAGGTGCCAATGGTGGCATCAAAGCCTGCAGCGGTTTGGTTTGGCACTTGTTTGTTCAGGTCGTTCCAGGCGGTTTTTTGCTGCGCCGACGATAGGATAACGGTATCGGACGGGTGCATTGCAGTTGTTGCCGCCGATGCCGCTGTCACGCCGCAGAGCAGGAACGCGGCCGCTGCTACGATCGCTGTTTGCTTTCTCATCGGAATTTTCTCCTTGACGGTTCTCCCTCTAAAGGGAGAACTCCTCAGAATGGTCCGCTGTTCCGCAACAAGCCGGTTCTGCGGCGTAGAGTCGCGCCGCGCCGCCGCTTATGGGTCGGCCTGGCTTCGAGTACAGCGGTCGGTGGATGACTGAGGTTCATGATGACTCGCGGACGTGCATGCACGCCGCATTCCTGCGCGATCTCGATTGCCTCCTCGATCGTCTCGATCACCTTATTCGAACTCGTCGCGTAGATGCGTGAAATAGCCGGCATTGTGCCGCTTGAGCACATGACCGAACGCGATCATCTCGGCCGGTGCGATCCGCATTTCGTCGGCGATGCTGGTCCGCCGACCTAAGGCCGGTTTGCCCAAATGTCATCGAGTTGCGATAGGCTCCCTTTTTTACCCTCAAGCAATCTCGCCGCAATGACCACACAGCACAACGAATTCAACTTCGAGCTCAGTCGTCGGAGGCTGCTCGCCGCTGCAGGCCTCGGAGGAGGGGCCGTGGTGGGGGCGTCCCTCATCGGCACTGGAAACGCCAGGGCCGCACCTTCCTCACGCCAATCACCCGATCCGGTGGCGACACCTCCGGTCGCCGGAGTGCATCTGCAATTCGCCGCTCGGGCGCTAGGTCTCGGCACAGCTTGAGGAACCGGCACATGGCGCCGACGCAGTGACGGTCGCGGTGCCGCTGCAGATGGTCATGTCGATAGAAGGCGTGGAGTACCGCCGAACATGACGGCACGATGTTTACCGCGATGCCGACGAACTCACGCCATAGCGCACTACATTGATAGGGCCGGGCGGGGCATCCGCGTGGTGCACAACTAATATCGTGCCGAGTTGGTGCGACCGTGCCAGCGTGTCGGCCTGCTCCGGTGTCATTTCGACCATCACGCTCTTGTCGGCCACCACCGCCAGAACCCGCAGGTTGTCCAGAATCACGTCGCTGGTGAATCTTTCAAAGCCGGTCGTTTTCTCTCGCTGTTTGTCGTGGCTCAGCACCAAGACGTCGACGCGCTGGTCCGGCGCGAATATGGGGGGAATCCCGTTATCGCTCTCAGGCGAGAGATCAATCGAGACCGCATGCGTGCCTTCCTTTAGGACGGAAACCATGTTGCCACGAAACGGGTCTCCGGTCGTAACTGATATACGCACAACCGCACCGATGTATTGGTGGACAGCGTCGGGGCGCTTGGTCTTTTCAATGAGGCTTGGATTCGCCGCGCCTTTCGGCCAATCCTGCCACCCGATATCCTTATCGCCAATCACGAGACCCGGACTGAGATCAGCCTTGGCGACCAGTACCTCAATAGTTGGCGCAGCCTGCACTACCGTTTCGGGGCTACGGTTCGCCGCCAGCCAAGCGGCAACGCCGCCAGCAGAAATAGCAACACCAAGGACAACGAGACGCGCCGCTTTCATTGTCGCTTCACTTCCCACATGGTGCCCACCTGTGGAGGGGTCATCATCGCTGAATATGACCAGCTAAACGTCAAAGCATGATTAATGAGACTATCCGCATCGCGGCGGACATCGCCAAGCTGCCGGAGTTTCTCAAACGGTGGGATTAAATGCGAAGGGCGGCAAGTGCGGCTCTCCGCTAGGTCGCCGATGATGATCTCGACCCCGTGTTCTGGGCCACCGGCAGCGGCACGCTGATCGCAGCCGATTGGGCCGAGGGCTTTCTGCAGGCGATCTTGCTGCGCGCGGATGCCTGGGAACGGCTGTTCAGATCCGAGCGCGACGGCCAGCTGCTGGTCCCGATCCTGGCGCTGTGCGGTGACGAGAATGGCGAGTCGCTGCTCGGCATCCCGCCCGACGAAGAAGACCGCGTCATGAAAGAGGCGCCCGAGTTTGTCCCGGCCTGCGTAGCAGCCATTGATGCCTACTGGCGCGCAAAGCGACCGCGGCAAGCCTCGATGCCAGTCACCGTCGGTCCGCCCTCCCCGGTCGCACAGGCCTCGAGCGAAATCGGCCGCGACAACCCGTGCCCTTGCGGCTCCGGCAAGAAGTTCAAAAAATGCTGTGGCAAAGCCGCCTGATATGAGCCCGCAGCACTCGCCGTACCGGATACATACCTTGGCATCGTGGCGAGTTGCAGAACGGTCAAAAGCCGCAAGCGAAGGCCAACGTGACGAAGCGGTTGGAATTTTGGCGACAACGTGGACTGCAACCGCAGAAAAATAGCGTGTTGGCCGGCCCGCGCGTCAGGCCCTATTGCCGAACATAGACATGATCGGGCGGTACACCCGACTGATGGCGCTCATACATTGCAACATAAGCGGACTCGATATTTCTGGTAAAACGCTGAATATCGAACAACGGCGTCTCGAGCCGGTGATCTACGAGTTTTCGCTTGATGTGCGCTAACCGATCGACGTTGACGGCGAGTTCGATCGCAAGCAACTCATAGGCTTGCGGTGTCGAGGTAATCAATTCAGGCAAACCAATTGCATTCAGCAAGCTTGCTGCAACTCTACCTGCAAAGGTCTCGCCAATTCGGGTCAATACCGGCAAACCCGCCCATAGCGCGTCGCTTGCCGTTACATGCGCATTGTATGGCAGGGTGTCCAGGAACAGATCGGCCAAACTCTGCCTCGCCAAATGCTGGGGCAACGGCATCCGTGGGGCGAAAACGAGACGGTCCGCATCGACTCCTCTGCGCACGACCTCGTTTCTCAAATTGATTGCTCCGGTCTTGTTGTCTTCCAATAGCCACAACACGCTGCCGTCGACTTGCTTTATTATCCTCATCCAACTGTCGAATACCTCAGGTGTGAGCTTATTATTGCGATTGAAAGAGCAAAAGACGAAGCCGTTTTGCGGCAATCCCAACTCGGCACGGGTAAACGCCTTGCCTGCGATGCGCCGCTTGGCATCGTTCACTTGATAAGTGTCAGGCAGATAGGCAATTTTTTCCAAATAGTAGATCTGGTGCGAGCTTGGAATCAGCGTCGGGTCGGCAATGAGATAGTCGATATAGTCCGCGCCCATCGTGCCTGGAAAGCCCAGATAATTGACCTGGATCGGTGCCGCTCGAAAAGCAAATATGCCCGGTCTGGCACCTGCCGTGAAACCCATCAAATCAACGGCTATGTCGATCCCAAGTTTCCTGGCAAGAATCGCTACCTCCTGATCGGACTGATTTCGTACGTCAAGGAATGTATCTGAAGCCTTAATCAGTTTATGGTGCATCGCATCGTTTTCAATTGCCCCAAATGAAAACGCCGTCACTTCAAACTGAGCTCTTTGATGGCTTTCCAACAACGCTGCAATCAGCCACGACGCCGGGCGATTATGGAAGTCTGCGGCAAAATACCCAATTCTAATTTTGTCGCGCCTTTCGTGTTTTGCGATATTCGGAAGCGCATGACTTGACGGTGCCTTGGCATGTATCCAGATCTTTGCGGCGCGTCGTTGCAATTCAGGAGAGCTGGATATCAAAATGGTTGAAAATGGCGTCGAAGCTTTCTCGTCGTGCTCGACGTTTGCAACAAGTTGAGCAATTTTGGTCTCTAAGCCGTTCCAATCGCAAATTCCAAGCTTTGTTTGTATCAAGGTGCCAAGCAGAAACTCGCAATCCGGCTGTAACGTGAATGCCTTGTCGTAATTGGCGAGCGCTTCATCAAGTCGCTTGAGGTCCTGCAGCGCGTTTCCCCGATTATAATGCGTCGCGGCATAATCGGGCCGCCGTGCGATTGCGGCGTCGTAACTGGCAACCGCGTCATCAAGTCGCTTCAAGGAGTGCAGCGCGTTGCCGCGATTATAATGTGCTCCGGCGTAATCGGGCTTCAACGCGATCGCCTTGTCGTAGCTGGCGAGTGCTTCATCGAAGCGCCTGAGATCCATGAGCGCATTGCCGCGATTGCTGTACGCCTCGGCATAATCCGGCTTCAGCGCAATCGCCCGGTCGTAGCAGGCGAGTGCTTCGTCAAAGCGCTTGAGGTCTTTGAGCACATTACCGCGATTGGTGTAGGCCGCGGCATCAGCGGGGTTCAGCGCGATCGCCCGGTCGATCAACCGATCCGCCTCTTCATGGTGACCGCGCTGATACCGCAGCACGCCAAGCAAATGCAGCGCATCGAAATGATCGGGCTTTGCGCCGATGATCTGCCGATAGATTTGCTCTGCCTGCACAAGATCGCCGGCTTGGTGCAAGGCAAAGGCTCGGGTCAGTGCCTCTGAGAGCTGCAGTGTTATATCACTCATTCTCGCGCAAGCCCTCAGCGACCAAAATCGTTAAACTGCTGTTCCACAACAATGCTCGAAACTTTTACCGGACCTGCAAGGACACGGTTCGCTTCGTGGCGGGACCTTCGATCGTACCGGCTGACGCGACACGGCAGTCAGCATCTCCTCCCATTCCGCAGCGCGGCGGCTCCATACATAGTTGTTCAAGGCAAACGCCCGCTGCTCGTCGATCCGAGCCGCCCACCGTTGCGGATTTTTATGGGCGTCATGAATCGTCTGCACCATGAAATCGGCATAAAACTCGGCAAATCGCCGGGGATCGGCTGGCCACTCGCAGAAGCTGCCAAAGCCGGCGGCCGTTTCCGGTAATGCACCGAGCTTCGAAGCCATGACCATGCAGCCGCTCGCCATGGCTTCCATGAGCGCGATGCAGGACGTTTCCGCAAATGTGCAGGGATAGGCGAAAATGTCGGCCTTGCTCACGGTTTGGGCGAGCGCATCCTGACCAATCGAACCCATATAACGAATTCCCTCCGTCGCGCGGCAAAGGTCGTAAAGCGAACGATAGGAATCGAGTTCAAGGGGCGCCTGATAGACTGCCATGCTGGAACAGATCGTCGCCGCGCATCGGGGAACGCGTGCACGAATGCGAGGGAACGCGCTGAGCAGCACATCGAGGCCGCGAAACGGAGTGCTGAAATAGATCAGTACCGGGCGCCGCCCTGACACAAAAAAATACGGCCGACCGCGGAGCGGCCGTTCAAACGCTGGAGCAATGGCGTTTCGTATCACGCCGATGCGATCCGGCTTGATCTTGAAGGTTGCCGAATATCTGGCCGCCTGCCAATTGCTCACCAGGACGAATTTGTCCCACAAAAATCGCTCGGCGCCGTCACCAAGGCTCTCCACCGCAGGTCGATCGACGTCGTGTCCGGTCCATAAAATCAACGGCCGCGTCACGCCTATGTGACGCAACTTCGTGCTTCCTATGGAGATGCTGATGACGGCGTCAAAGCCGTTGAGAGACGCCACGCCCACCGTGCCGACCCTGACGCAATCGACACCTCCGTATAAACCGGGCGTTGTCGTTCGATTTATCAATGCAACGTCGTGCCCTCGCGCCGCCAATGCAGTTGCGAGGTAGCATGCCGCCGATTGCATACCGCCGAGCGGACGTTGCTTCGGCGTTATCGCGGTGTAGTCGAGATTTCCAAGATCGACAAACGCAACGCGCATCAAGATATGCCGGTATCACTTTGGCCGCGGTATCGAGACAGTGACCATTTCAATTTTTAAACCGCGTTCATCCGTGGTCGGGCTTGCCAGCGATTTTCGGTCCAGGACCGCGAACTCGATTGTTGAAAGCCCATCGACCTCCTTCATGCAGGTTTGGCGATTGGCGTCAATTTCGCCTTTTGAAGGATGCAACTGCACGGGAGGAAGAAATCGCTTCTGGAATATCTCCCTGTTCCTGACATGCGCCGCTGTTGGCGTCACCGCCTGTCCCGGCTTATCGACCCCCATATGCATATGCGGAAGATGATTAAATGTACCCTTTCGACGCGTTAGTGGCACGCCTTCCACAAGACAGCGATTGAAGATATCCATATCTTCGTAGCCCCATCCCCAATACGCATTGGCAAAACCATTCACCTTTTCAAAATCGCCATTTCGAAATAGCACGACCCCACCGAAGAAAAGTTCGAGGTTATACGAAGTGGTAATTCCGCGTGGATCGGTGTTCTGCTCGGCGCCATACCAGACGATCGGAGCGAAACCGTTTGGTTCCGAATAATCGGCCCAAATCGGCAAATAATCTACGTCGTGAAAGCAAACGTAGTCGCAGGCGTTTTTGGCTAGGGAATAGCCGATATTTTTCATCAATCCGCGATTAAATTCAAGTCCATGTTCCTGTTGAACGACGGTCAGCGAGATATTTCCGCCAATATCTTTCGCAGCGCGCGAGAAAAATGCCGCAATATGCGGAACAAACATCTGCAAATGCTGCGCGCGGTCTCGATAGGGAACTATAATTCCTAGATTTTTTGCCATGCTGGTCGTCGTCAACGACGCATGACCTGACATTGCTTGAACATCACGCAATAATGCAAGTCGCTATGCGATCGACCCAAGGTGATTTGCAGCCTCGTGCAATATAATCACAGTCCCACATCCTCGATCAACCGATGAAGGATGCAACAACGGGCGCACGGTCGCGCCCGCGACCGCGCTCCGTATCTCGCTGCGATCGCTGCTGCGTCTAAGCCGACCCGCCGGCTCGGTTCCAGCCGCGGATGCGATCGCCATAGACTTCGAAGCCGCTCGGCGTCACCACGACCGTGTCCTCGAGTTTGATGAAGCCGCGCTGCGGATGCTGCAGCGTGGTTTCCACCGAGACCACCATGCCGGTTTCGAGCGGGCGATCGGCATCGTAAGCGTCATAGGGCACCGGGCCCGAATTGGTGAGCCGCGGCGCTTCGTGGCTGACCAGTCCCATGCCGTGGGCGAGAAATTCGGTGTGATTGTGCACCTTGGATTTGTGCAGCACTTGATTCGCCGCCGCGTAAATTTCCTTGCCCAGCGTGCCGGGACGGATCGGCTTCATCGAGGCCTGTTCGACGGCTTCGACTTCAGCCAGCAGATCGACCAGCTCGGCATCCGGCTCGCCGATGATGCCCATGCGCGCCACGTCGCCGATATAGCCGTGATAATTGCCGCCGGAATCGAGCGACAGCACGTCGCCCTTTTCCCAGCGCTGATCGGACGGGGCGCGATTGTGAACTCGATCCGGCCGCGACCAGGCAATAATCGAACGTCAAACCACGCGAGGTCTCTTCGCGGCGCAGCGCTTCGGCCAATTCCGCCTTGGTCGCGCCGGCGCCGAAATTCTGGAATACCGCCTGCATCGAATCGATCACCTTATCGGACGCGATGCGCAGCATTTCCAATTCCTGCGGCGATTTGACCGCGCGCAACCGCTCCAACACGAACAGCGCGTCGGCAAATTCGCTGTTCGGGAACGCCTTGCGCACCACCGCGGCGGCGTCCACCGGAAGGAATGCCGTTTCGATGCCGACCCGTTTCAGCTTGGCATTGAGCCGGCGCGCGTAGTCGGCGGCCTTTTCCATCGCATCGACCGAACCGGAGCTTTTGGTGTTGATCTCGGCGGTCCACAGCGGCGCCACCTCGTTCTGAAAGCGATCCATGCGATGGCCGAAAAAGCCCGCCTTCTGCGGCTCACCCTTGGCATAAACAAAAACCGGCAGGTAGCGGCTCAACCCCATCGCGTCCATCGACTCGAAGAAGAACGAGCGATGGCCGCCAAGGAGATATTGAATATTGTGCTTCGACGTGGCGATGAGCACGTCCATCCCGGCGTCGTCCATGAGCCGGTCGAGGCGCGCGGTGTCAAACGGGGCCGTTCCCTGTCGCTTGGTGACGTCGAGCATGATCGATCTCCCTGAGAGCGTCGTTGGTGTTGCCATCCAATCTAGCAAATCCCGCACGGTTCATGAACCCGTCCAAGTGAGGCCCCTGCCCCCGCCGGCATGGCAAAGCTCGTTAGGCCGGCGTGCGCCCCCATAGCTCCGCACTGGCGAGCCTTGCGCCTTTGACCAGCGCGTCGAGTTTCGCCCACATGATGCTGGGATGCACGCGGCGATGGAACGGCCCTTGAGCGAAGCCGCAATCCGTGCCGGCAATGAGATTTTCGCGCCCGACCAGGCGTGCCAGTCGCACGATGCGCTCGGCCACCAGTTCCGGATGCTCGACAACGTTGGTGGCATGGCTGATCACGCCGGGGATGAGAACGCGATCCGGCGGCAGCTTGGCGGTTTCCCACACCCGCCATTCATGCTCGTGACGGGGGTTAGCGCCCTCAATGACATAGGCGCCGACTTTCATGCCCAGAATGAGGTCGACGATATCTTTGAGCGGCACGTCGGTTGTATGCGGGCCGGGCCAGCTGCCCCAACAAACGTGATAGCGGATGCGATCGGCCGGCAGGCCGGCAATCGCCTCGTTGAGCACGTCGACCTGCAACGCAAGCCATTTGCGGTAGTCAGCGAAGCTCGCCGGCGGCACCATGCGATCATAGGTGACGGCGGCGCGCGCGTCGTCAAGCTGCAACACAAATCCGGCATCGATGATCATGCGATATTCGGTGCGCATCGCCGCCCCGATGGCGCGGATCAATTCCTCCTCGCTCTTGTAATATTCGTTCTTGCGATCCGGAATGACGCTCGCCGGCGCGGCGACCGGAAGAAACGCCTCCGCGACATCGACGCCTTTGAGCGCCGCCTTGAAATTATCGATGTCGCGCGCAAGCTCGGCCTGCCCGGTATAGCCGATTGGGCCGACGCAGACCGCCTCGACCGTCGTCGACACGCCTTCGCGAGCGTCGAGTTCGGCGTAGAATTCGGCAAATTTTTCGCGGTCAACGCCGCGGGTGAATGGATTGCCTCCGGGCTTGATCGGGCGCCGCTCGAAACCGCTCAAGCGTTCCAGAACGTATTGCGACCAGCTGATCGATTTGCCGAACTCGCCGTCGCTGACCACATCGATGCCGGTTGCGGCCTGCTTGTGCACGACCGCCGTGACCGACTCCTTCAGGCAGGCGTCGTAAGCAGCCTTGTCATACGGCTTGCTTACCTGCTTAGCCCGCAAAAACTCCTGCAACTCCGGCGGCCGGATCAGGCTGCCGACATGCGTTGTCAGAATGCGGTTGGTGCTACGCTTCATTACGCTCGCCTCCCGTTCGTGCTTACGAGCCAACGGGTCCGGCCCGAAGCGGCCCGCCCGATGGCAGGCACCACGAAGCAATCTGGCGAGGCGCCGTCAATTCCGGATCGCGTTGTTCGCGTCCGCCAATCACAAAATGGGCGCAGCGACATGGGCTGCGTCCCATCACGGCGACGCGCGGGCGCCGAATAGCACGGCCGGCGTAGACCGGCGGACGATGCGTCAGGCGGCGGATCGCGCGGCCGCTTCGGTGCTGGGAACAACAGCGGCGTTGCGCTTGATGCGATCGAGAATAAGCTCGATTGACGCGATCTCGATGCGATTGCGGCCGTGGTCCTTGGCGCGATAGAGCGCATGATCGGCCTGCGCCAGGAGCGCCGAAATATCGAGCACCGCGTCATAGCTGATGACGATGCCGATGCTCACGGTGGCGACTACCGGCCGGCCGTCCACCTCGCTGCATGCGGCGGCGAAAGCACGGCGGATATCCTCGGCCACCGCCATCGCCCGCTCGCGCGTCGCGTCAACCAGAAGCGCTGCAAATTCCTCGCCGCCAAGCCGGCCGAACAGATCGGCGCGGCGCATGCAGTTGCCCGCCACCTTGGTGAACAGTTGCAGCACGCGATCGCCGATGGCATGGCCGAAGCGGTCGTTGATCGATTTGAAATTGTCGAGGTCGAGCAGCATAACGGCGAGCGCCCGCGGATCGGTCACTTGCCGGCGCAGTTGCGCTTCGCCGTCCTGCAGGAAAGCGCGGCGATTGGGGATGCCGGTGAGCGGATCGATGAGGGCTGCCGTCCTGTGGCGGTATTCGGTGCGTTCCTTCGCCATCGCCAGCAGAATGAAGGCGATCGAGATCGTAAACAGCAGTGCCTCGAAGCTCAGCACGGTGAGCCAGACGCTCTGCAGCACCACGTTGCCGGTTGGCAACCACGGCAGCATGGCGCCGAACGGCGTGCGCAACAGATAGAGCGCGCCGTGGGCAAACAGCATGAAAATCGCCGGCCAGCGCGACACCAGAGGCTCGCTGCGTCCGCGCCAGAATTCGTAGGCCGTCGCCCAGGTATAGGTCGTGATGATGCCGGAGCTTAAAAGCACGCGCACGTCCCATGACGCCGCAACGCTTGGGACGCGACTGAGAATGAGCCACACGGCAGCGCCGCCGAACAACAGGATCGGCAGCGGTTTGCGGTGATCGAATACGCGCGCCCCGGTCCATGTCAGCGCGAAAGCGGTGAACAACAGCGCATTGGCGAGATCGATCGAGATCAGATCGGAGACTGACCCGTACAAGCCGAACAACACGATCGAGGCCGCCCGCAACAGGTCGGCAAAACCCCACCATGCCACCGCGTAGATCGCGGTATTCTGGACCCACGCAAACAACAACAGCAATCCGAGGATCGCTTCTACGTAGATCGTCACCAGAAACAGGGTGTTGACGTCGAGATTCATCGCGCTCAACCAGACTGACGCAAGCAACGCGCCGTGAAGCCCTTGTCGTATCGCTTAGCGCGGCGGCCGGAAAAAATCGGTGAATAGCCGTAGCGTCGAGCCGCGATGCATCTTTATGGTTTCGACGGCGTTGCGTGAATTGATGACATTTGCGTTAGTCTTGTTTCCAAAGTCTTGGTCATCTAGTTTCTCCCGCTTGGGATAGATCATGCAGTTTTGCAACGGAATCATCGAGGCGATCGGCAATACGCCGCTGATCAAACTCAAGCGCGTCTCGGAGGCGACCGGCTGCACCATTCTCGGCAAGGCCGAGTTCATGAATCCCGGTCAATCGGTCAAGGACCGCGCCGCGCTGTTCATCATCGAGGACGCGGTGAAAAAGGGCGAGCTGCGACCCGGCGGCGTCATCGTCGAAGGCACCGCCGGCAATACCGGCATCGGGCTGGCCCTGGTCGGCAATGCCATGGGTTTCCGTTCCGTCATCGTGATTCCGGAAACGCAAAGCCAGGAAAAAAAGGATACGCTGCGGTTGTGCGGCGCGGAATTGATCGAAGTGCCGGCGGTGCCCTATTCCAATCCCAACAATTACGTGAAGGTCTCGGGACGGCTTGCCGCGCAATTGGCGAAGACGGAAAAGAACGGCGCGATCTGGGCCAATCAGTTCGACAACGTCGCCAATCGCCAAGGCCACATCGACACGACGGGACCGGAAATCTGGCGGCAGACCGACGGCAAGGTCGACGGTTTCACCTGCGCGGTCGGCACCGGCGGCACGCTCGCCGGCGTCGCCATGGCGCTCAAGGCGCGCAACAAGGATGTCCGCATTGCGCTGGCCGACCCGATGGGCGCGGCGCTTTACAGCTACTACACGACCGGCACGCTCAAATCGCAGGGCTCATCGATCACCGAAGGCATCGGCCAGGGCCGCATCACCAAGAATCTCGAAGAAGCGCCGATCGACGTCGCCTACCAGATCCCGGATGCCGAGGCGGTGCCGATCATCTTCGATCTGCTTGAACACGAAGGTCTCTGCCTCGGCGGCTCGTCCGGCATCAACATCGCCGGAGCCGTTCGCCTCGCCAGGGAACTCGGCCCCGGCCGTACCGTCGTCACCGTGCTCGCCGACTATGGCACGCGCTATCAATCCAAGCTGTTCAATCCGGCGTTTCTGCGCGAGAAGAACCTGCCGGTACCGGCCTGGCTCGAGCGCAAGTCCAGCATCAAAGTTCCTTATGAGTGACCTTTGCGAATGAACTTCGCCACAACGCCGGCGTTAGCAGATTGAGAACAATCATGTTGCGAACCGAGAACCCCTGCCCCATCGCCCACCAGCCGCTTGCTGGTTTCGACCGACTGGCTTGCCGAACGCTTGCGCGACCCGCATGTCGTCGCTGTCGACGGCTTCTTATTTTCTGCCGACGCAGCAGCGCGACGCCCACGCCGAATATCGCAGCGGCCACATCCCCGGCGCCGTGTTCTTCGATATCGAAGCGGTAAGCGATCATTCGACCGACCTGCCGCACATGTTGCCCGGCCCCGCGCAATTCGGTGAAGTGGTCGGCGGTCTCGGCATCGGCGACGGCGACACGGTCGTTGTCTATGACAGCTATGATCCGGCGCGGCCCGGAGTATTTTCTGCGCCGCGCGTGTGGTGGACGTTCCGGATATTCGGCGCGAAATCGGTCTACATCCTCGACGGCGGATTGAAAAAGTGGAAAGGCGAAGGCCGGCCGATCGAGGCCGGCGAGACCAAGCGTGCCCCGAAGACATTCACCGCCGAGATGAATGTCGGCGCCGTCGCGATGCTTGACGACGTGCGTATGGCGCTGACCGATGACAGCGTGCAGATCGTCGATGCACGCTCGGCGGAACGCTTTGCCGGCAAAGCGCCGGAACCGCGGCCCGGGCTGCGTTCCGGCCACATGCCGCGTTCGTTCAATGTGCCCTACGACCGTCTCCTCGAAAACGGCCGGCTCGCCTCGCGCGAGCGCGTGACGGCGGCCTTCAAATCGGCCGGCGTCGATCTCGACAAGCCGATCATCACGACGTGCGGTTCGGGCGTGACCGCAGCGGTCTTAAGCTTCGCGCTGGAGTCGCTCGGCAAGGAGCCGAAGGGCCTCTATGACGGCTCCTGGGCCGAATGGGGCGCGCGGCCGGATTTGCCGATCGAGCGCGACAAGTAATAGCGCCGTTGCGTGGCACAGGGGCCGAAGCAACGCCTTTCCCATATGATGGCGCCAAAAAAGGCAGCGTTGGTCACTGGAGCGGCGAACGGTATCGGCCGCGCCATCGCCAGGCATCTGCTCGCGTCCGGCTGGAATCTCGGCGGCATCGATCTGCCGGGCAGCGGGTTGCGCCGGGTTTTTCCGCCGGCGAGCCGCAACGTGCTGGCCATCGAAGGCGACGTGCGCGACGAAGATGTCGTCTCGGACGCGGTCGACGCGATCGTCCACCGCTTCGGCCGGCTCGATGCGGTGGTCTCCAATGCCGGCATCATGATCCGCAAGCCGATCCGCCGTCTGACGCTTGCCGAATGGCATCGCGTCATCGACACCAATCTAACCGCGGCATTTCTGCTCGCCCGCGCCGCCGAAAAACCATTGCGCAAAGCGCGCGGCGCGATCGTCATGATTGCCTCGACGCGCGCATTGATGTCGGAAGCCGAATACCGAGTCCTATTCCGCGACCAAAGGCGGCCTCGTTGCGCTCACGCACGCGCTCGCCATCAGTCTCGGGCCGGACGTGCGCGTCAATTGCGTGAGCCCCGGCTGGATCGAGACCAAGGACTATGGCGCGCTGCGCCGCAAGGACCACAGCGCAACATCCCGTGGGCCGCGTCGGCAAGCCCGAAGATATCGCCGAGATCGTCGCCTGGCTGCTTGACGCAAAGCGCTCCGGCTTCGTCACCGGCGCCAATTTCGTCATCGACGGCGGCATGACGCGGAAGATGATTTACGCGCGGTGACGCTGCGCGTTAAATCGCGCTATACTTCCTCGCGAGCAATTTTGCTGGGGCAGGCGGCAACCGGCCATGTTGGGAATTCTCGGCGACAGTCGCGCTATGGCCGCGATCTTCGTGCTTGCCCGGTCAGGCACCATCCCCAGGGCGGCAGAATCGGGCAGCGCTCGGTCTCCCGCTAATCTCCCGCTAGCCTGGCGCCATGCGCGTATATTCCTGCTAAATTTCCTTTGTCTCGCCGCAGTGTGGTCTACGATGTCGGTCGAAGTCGCACATGATTTTCCGCCAGCTCTTTGACGCAACCTCCGGCACGTACACCTATCTCCTTGCCAGCCGGCAAGGCGGCGAGGCGCTGATCATCGATCCGGTGCTGGAAAAGGTCGACCGCTATTTGCAGCTTATCCGCGAGCTCGATCTCAAGCTCGTCAAAGCCGCCGACACCCATCTGCATGCCGACCACATTACCGGCCTCGGCGCATTGCGCGACCGCACCCATTGCATCACCGTGATGGGCGAAAACACCAAAGCCGATGTCGTTTCCATGCGGGTCGCCGAAGGCGACCGGGTCGAGATCGAGGGCTTGCGCCTCGATGTGCTCTACACGCCCGGCCACACCGACGATTCCTATTCGTTTCTGTTCGCCGACCGCGTCTTCACCGGCGATACGCTGCTTATTCGCGGCACCGGCCGCACCGATTTTCAGAACGGCGATCCGCGCGCACAATACAATTCGCATTTTCAACAAACTGCTAAAATTGCCCGATGCGACGCTCGTCTATCCGGCGCACGATTATAAGGGCGATACGGTTTCGACCATCGGCGAGGAGAAGCTCTACAATCCGCGGCTCAAAGTGAAGTCGATGGACGAATATGCCGAGCTGATGAATAACCTGAAACTGCCCAATCCGAAGATGATGGACGTTGCCGTGCCGGCCAATATGCACGTCGGCCTGCATCAGGAAGAAGTCGCGCGCAAAGGCTGGGCTCTCACTGCGGCCGAGGCCATCGCGGTACGCGGCCGGCCCGAGATTGCGATTGTCGATTTGCGCGAGAAAAGCGAGCGCGAGAAGCACGGCGTCATCCCCGGCTCGCTGCACGCGCCCTATCCTAGCCTGCAGGAGGAGATCGGTCCCGGCGGCATGCTGCACGAATTGGCGGCGGCTGCCGGCAAGCGCATCGTGTTCCTGTGCGCCTTCGGCGAGCGCTCGGCGATGGCGGTGCAGGCGGCGCAGGACGCGGGACTGAAAACCGCCTGTCACATTGCCGGCGGCATCGACGCTTGGAAAAAGGCGAATGGCCCGCTGGCGCGGCAGTGACGTTCTAAAACGCGAAAGCCGCAAGACCAGTGTCCTGCGGCTTCCGCTGTTGCGCCCGCTGCAGGGAGGGGATTCAGCGAGCGCTGGCAGCACGCAACAATTAGAGCTGTGAGCCTTGGCCCCGGCCCTGTTCGGTGTCGCCGCCGTCGTTCTGCTGGCCGAAGTGGCCGAATCCCTGGCCGCCGCGCCCATAACCCTCGCCAAATCGCATGCCGTGGCGCCAGTCCCGCTCCATGAAGGCGTGCATGCGGGGATGCGGCCGCAAGATTCGCGCCAGCATCATGAAGCGCTGCTTCTGATCGTCATTGAGGCTCTGATAGAGCGGCGCGCCGGCGTCCGCGACCTTCTTTAGCGCCGCGCTCCGCTTGGCCATGTTGTCGGCCCGCCGTTCCAGCCGATCGAACGGGGTCGCCGGCGTCTGTTGCTCGCCGGACAAGCGCGCCTGGATGTGTTTGGATGCGCAACTGAGCCATATCGCGCAACGCCTGCTCGAACGGCGGCCAGCTCTTGGCCTGATCCGGTGTCAGTTCCAGGCCCGCCTTCAGCGCGGCGATGCGCGCGTCGGTGAAGGCGGTGATGTCGGCAATGCTCGGCCGATGACGGTGCTCGAAACGCGGACCGCCGTCCCTGCCGTCGCCAACATTGCCGGGTGCGCCAAAACCTTGTTGCGCGTAAACCAACGAAGAGCCGGCGAGAGCAAGATTGCCGTCGCGGCCAAAAGCGGCTTGAACCTGACAGGCTTGAGCATGTGATCCTCCTCAGAACCGTGAGCGTGCCGCGACTAAAAAACCGCGCCGGCTACAAGACAAGTTAAAGTTTCGACATGTGGGCTTTTGGATGAATTACAACTCTGTAATCTTCGCCGCGCGATAATCCTCAACGAATAAACAGTATCATTCAGCATCGGCGCGGTCATTTGCCGCGCGGTCAACGCAGCACTTGTTGCAAAAACAGCCGGGTGCGCTCGTGCTGCGGTTCCGCAAAGAAAGCTTTGGGCTCGTTGATTTCGACGATCTGGCCGTCATCCATGAAAATGACGCGATCTGCGACTTGCGCGCGCAAAACCCATTTCGTGGGAGACCACGAGCATGGTGATGCCGTCACGCGCCAGTTCCACCATCGTGTCGAGGACTTCCTTCACCATTTCCGGATCGAGCGCCGAGGTCGGCTCATCGAATAGCATGATGTTCGGGCTCATGCACAGCGCGCGCGCGATGGCTACCCGCTGCTGCTGGCCGCCGGATAGCCGCGCCGGATATTTTTGCGCCTGCTCCGGAATTTTCACCCGCGTCAGATAAGCTCATGGCCAGTTCTTCGGCGTCCTTCTTCGGCATGTGACGCACCCAGATCGGCGCCAGCGTGCAGTTTTCAAGGACGGTCAGATGAGGAAATAGATTGAATTGCTGAAATACCATGCCGACATCGCGGCGCACCGCGACGATGTGCTTGGGGTCGTCGGTCAATTCGATACCGTCGACGACGATCCGGCCGCGCTGCCAGTCCTCCAGCCGATTGATGCAGCGCAGCAGCGTCGACTTGCCTCCGCCGGACGGCCCGCAAATGACGATGCGCTCGCCGCGCGCCACCGTCAGATTGATATCGCGCAGCACGTGAAACTCGCCGTACCACTTGTGCAAACCGATGATTTCAACGGCCAATTCGGGTTTGGCGTCGGCTTCGGGCGCGTCGGGACGATTTTCCATCGCAAAACCTTCAGCGCCGGTATGCCAGCCGCGTTTCGACGCCGCGGGCGTAGCGCGACATGCCGTAGCAGCAGATGAAGTAAAACAAAGCGGCAAAAGCATAGCCGGTCACGCTGGTGAACGGCGTAAGCCAGTGCGGATCGGCGCGCGCCACTTCGACGGTGCGCGAGAAAATCGAAAATGCCGATGATCGAAGACCAGCGTGGTGTCCTTGAATAAGGCCGATAAAAATGTTGACGATATTCGGCAGCGTCACGCGCAACGCCTGCGGCAGGACGACGAGCGCCATCATGCGCCAATAGGACAAGCCCAGCGCTTGCGCCGCCTCGTATTGACCGCGCGGTATCGCCGCCAGCCCGCCGCGCACCACCTCGGCCATATAGGCGGAAGCGAACAGCGCGACGCCAATGAGTGCGCGAATGAGCTTGTCCGGCGCAAAACGCTCGGGCACGAACAGCGGCAGCATGACGCTCGCCATGAACAACACAGTGATCAGCGGCACGCCGCGGACGAATTCGATAAAGGTCACCGAGAAAACTTTCACGAGGGGAATATCGGAGCGCCGCCCGAGCGCCAGCAAAATGCCGAGCGGCAGGGAGACGACGATGCCGACCGTCGCCACGACGATGGTGACCAGGATGCCGCCCCATAGCACGGTCGGAACGTTGGCAAGTCCGAGCAGCGGCACGCCGCGCAAAAGCACGTAGGACAGAACCGGCAGCGCGACAAAAAAATATACGGCGCCGATGTCACGCCGCGGCGCCGACAGCCAGGCGAGCCAGCCGACGCCAAAGGCGAGCGCCAAAAAGAAAATATCGACCCGCCAGCGCTCGGCAATCGGATAAAAGCCGTAGACGAAAAAGGAAAACCAGACCCGAATGAAAGCCCAGCAGGCGCCAGGCTCGGGCAGCTGTGGCGATGCCAGGCAGGCTTGGCCATCGCTCCCCGACCACACGGCGTCGAACAGAAAAAAGCGCAGCAATGGCGGCACGTGCCCAGCCGATGAAAAGAATACAGACCAGGGTCAGCGCGATATTGCCCGGCGACGAAAACAGATTTTCCCGCAGCCAGCCGAATAGTCCGGCCCGCGTCCGCCGGCGGCGGCAGGCGTTCCGCCGGGGCGCGGCGCAGAATACGCTTTCTCGATCATCGCCGCCATCGCGTCAGCGTTCCTCGACCGCGATCGCGTAGCCCATAGAGATTCATGAGCAACGACGTGACTAGACTGATGAACAGATAGACCGCCATGGTGATGGCGATCACTTCAACGGCCTGGCCGGTGAGGTTGAGCACGCTGCCGGCAAACACTTGCACGAGATCGGGATAGCCGACGGCGACGGCGAGCGAGGAATTCTTGATCAGGTTGAGATATTGGCTGGTCAGCGGCGGAACGATGACGCGCATTGCTTGCGGAATGACGACGAACCGCAGCATCGTGCCCGACCGCAAGCCGAGCGCCTGCGCTGCTTCGGTCTGGCCGTGCGGCACAGCGAGAATGCCGGCGCGAACTGCTTCGGCGATGAAGGCTGCGGTATAGATCGTGAGCGCGAGCAGGAGCGCCGCGAATTCCGGGATGATTTCGACGCCGCCGATGACATTGAAGCGGCCCATATCGGGGAACGCTGAAGGACAGCGGCGCGCCCGCGAGCGTGAACACAATCGATGGCAGGACGACGATCAGGCCAAGCGCCGGCCACACTATGTTCAGCGGCGCGCCGGTGCGGTCCTGGCGGCGGCGCGCCCACATCCGTACGACTCCAGTGGCTGCGATCCCGCATAGAAATACGGCAAGCACAAAGTCGAATCCCGAAGCAAATTCCGGCCGCGGCAGAAACAGTCCGCGATTATTGAGAAGCCCGCCGCCCGGCAGCGTCACGCTGCCGCGCAATTGCGGCAGCGATTTGAGCACGGCGTTGTACCAAAACAAAAGCTGCAGCAAGAGCGGCACATTGCGGATCAGTTCGACGTAGCCGCGGGCAAGATGCGCGACGAGCCAATTGCGCGACAGCCGCGCAATGCCGACGACAAAGCCGAGCACGGTCGCAAGCACGATGCCGAGCGCGCCGACCAGCAGCGTGTTGAGTAGGCCGACCCAAAACGCGCGGCCGAAGGTCGACGTGCTTGCCGAATAGTCGATCAGCGTCTGGCTGATATCGAAGCCGGCGGTGTTGTTCCAAAAGCCGAAGCCTGAGGTGATGTGGGCATTCGCCAGGTTCTGCGCCGCGTTGTGAATGGCGGCATAAGCCAAGCCGCCGACGACAGCGACGAGCGCAATTTGAAGTGCGATGTTCCCCGCCCGGCGCGCGGTGCGCGACGAAGACGACGGTCGAACGATTTCAGGCATCGGCGGGCCTGCGCGGCAGCGGCCGGCGAGCGTTTGGCTCAGCGGACCGGCAGACCGTATTGCAAGCCGCCCTTGGTCCACAACGCATTGAGCCCGCGCGCGATTTTCAACGGCGAGCCCTGGCCGACATTACGCTCGAAGCTCTCGCCGTAATTTCCGACCGCCTTGATGACATGATAGGCCCAATCGTTGGTCAGCCCGAGCGATTGGCCGAACTGGCCCTCAACGCCGAGCAGCCGGCGGATATCCGGCGCGTCGGACTTCAACATGTCATCGACGTTTTGCTGATTGACGCCGAGTTCCTCGGCATCGACCATCGCATAATGCGTCCAGCGCACGATATCTTCCCAGGTGTCGTCGCCCTGGCGGACCGCCGGACTGAGCGGCTCCTTGGAGATGATTTCCGGCAGCACGATATTGGCGCTCGGATCGGTTAGCCGCAGCCGTTCGCCGTAAAGCCCCGAGGAATCCGTCGTGTAGGAGTCGCAGCGGCTGGTGTCGTAAGCCTTGATCGCTTCGTCCGCCGTCGCAAAGGTCACGGTCTTGAGCGACATGTGGTTTTGCCGGAAATAATCGGCGAGATTGAGCTCGGTCGTGGTGCCCTGCTGCACGCAGACCGCGGCATCGTTGAGTTCCAGCGCCGAATTCACCTTCAGCGATTTGCGCACCATGAAACCCTGGCCGTCGTAGTAATTTACGGCGGCAAAATCGATGCCGAGCGTGGTGTCGCGCGACATCGTCCAGGTCGTATTGCGCGACAACACGTCGATTTCGCCCGATCTGCAGCGCGGTAAAGCGGTTGGCGGCGTCAGCGGCACGAACTTGACCTTGGTCGGATCGTTGAAAATCGCCGCCGCCATAGCGCGGCAAAAATCGACGTCGAACCCGGCCCAATTGCCTTGCGGATCAGGCATGCCGAAGCCGGCCAGCGTGCCGATTGGCGCCGCAATCAGTTCGCCGCGGTCCTTGACCGCCTTGAGCGTAGCCGCTGCGCCAATGCCGCCTGCGTGCCGAATGCAAGCGCCATTGCAATGGCGAATGCCGTGGCTACACGTTTCATGAGGTCATGATTGGCCTTTCAGCATGAGATGCGCGCAAACCCCCGCAATCGAGCGCGCTTACGGTGAGGTAAACCCGTCGGTCGACCTTGCCTGAGCATCTGAGAACGATCGCGCTTTGAGGTCAAGGGGTTGACGAAAGCAGCCAATGCCGAGGCAACGACCCGCAAGTAGCGACCGGTTGCAGGCGCGAGATAGAGCCATGAACGACAAAGGCAACGACGGCGGGCCGCCCCCGCGGCGCACCGCGACGAAAATCGTCAACGCCGGGCGCGATCCCAAATCCTATCACGGCTTCGTCAATCCGCCGGTCTATCATGCTTCGACCGTGCTTTATCCCAACGCCGAGGATTTTCTCGCGCATCGTGCGCGCTACCAGTACGGCCGCCGCGGCACGCCGACGACCGAAGCGCTGGAACTCGCGCTGCAGGAGCTTGAAGGGCCGCAATGCGCCGGGGTTTCGCTGTTGCCTTCGGGGCTCGCGGCGATTTCTGCCGCGTTGCTGTCGGTCGTGCATGCCGGCGATCATGTCCTCGTCACCGACAGCGCCTACGGGCCGACGCGCACATTCTGTGGGCAGATCCTGACGCGGCTCGGCGTCAGCCACGACCTATTACGATCCCGGCATCGGCGGCGCGATCGCCGAGCTGATCAAGCCGAACACGCGCGCCATCTATCTGGAATCGCCGGGCTCGCTCTGCTTTCGAAATGCAGGACGTCGCGGCGATCGCCAAAGCCGCGCATGAAAAGCCACTCATCCCAAGGGCGCGCTGGTGCTGATGGACAATACCTGGGCGACCCCGCTTTATTTCCGCCCGCTCGACCACGGCGTCGATCTCGTCGATCCAGGCCGGCACCAAATATATCGGCGGCCATTCCGACGTGATGCTCGGCACCGTCTCGGCCAATGCGGCGACCGTAGAGGCGCTGAAAAGCACCGTGCGTCTCACCGGTCTCCATGAAGCGCCCGACGACACTTATCTCGGCTTGCGCGGCTTGCGCACGCTGGGCGTTGCGGCTCGACCGGCATTACCAGTCCGGACTTGCGGTGGCGCGCTGGCTCGAACAACGGCCGGAGGTTTTGCGCGTGCTGCATCCGGCGCTGCCAAGCCATCCGGGCCACGCGCTCTGGAAGCGCGATTTCACCGGCGCATCGGGATTGTTCAGCATGGTGCTCAAGCCGGTGCCGCAAAAGGCGCCACCACGCCTTCCTCGATACGCTCGACCTGTTCGGTATCGGCGCCTCGTGGGGCGGCTATGAAAGCCTCGCCATTCCCTTCGACTGCGCGCCGATCCGCACCGCGACGCGCTGGGAGCCCGGCGGACCGACGGTGCGCTTCCATATCGGCCTCGAAGCGGTCGAAGATCTCACTGCCGATCTTGAGCGCGGCTTCGCCGCGCTCGCAGCGGCAAGGCTAACGCTTGTTTACGCGACTGTCGTCGCTCTGTGGTCGCGCATGACGAAATAGAGGTTGCGCAGATAGACAAAGACGCCGAACGCCTGACCGGCGATAAACACCGCGTCCTTGCGGTAGAGCGCATAGACCAGAAGCAATAAGCCGCCACCGATCGAAAAGAGCCAAAACGCCATCGGGATGACGCTGTGTCCGGCCCGCTCGGAGGCGATCCATTGCAGCAGGAAGCGCATGGTGAAGAGGCCTTGGGCGATGAAGCCCAGAAGCACCCACCAATCGAGCCTGGTGACGAAGACATCCGTCAGATAGGCGCCGACCACGTGCGACATATCAACGAGCAAGGGTAACCTCCTGCGATTGGGGAACGCGTTTCTTGCGCCGGACGAGCCACCACACGCCGGCGAGATCGAGAATGCCGATCCACAGCCGGTCCCAAAACCCGTAATTCGACGTGCCATGTGCGCGGGGCCGGTCGACCACGTCGACATAGCCGATGTCAAAGCCTTCGCGGCGAACCAGCGCCGGCAGAAAGCGATGCAGTCCGTCGAAGTAAGGCAGGCAGAGGAACAGGTCGCGGCGAAACGCCTTCAACCCGCATCCGGTATCGCGCGTGCCGTCCTTGAGCACCGCTTTGCGCACGCCGTTGGCGATGCGCGACTGCAGTTTCTTAAATCTGGTCGCCTTGCGGCCCACACGCTGACCCGCAATGAGCCCGATGCGCGGTGCGCCGGTTTCGAGCGCGGCAACGAGTTTCGGAATGAAGGCCGGATCGTTTTGGCCGTCGCCGTCGAGCGTAACGACAATGGGCGCGCGCGCGTGCGCTACGCCGGTATGCACTGCGGCCGACTGCCCGCAGGATGTTTCATGCCGGATTTGCCGCAAATACGGGTGCGCCGCCATTAGACCACGCAGTTCCTGTCCGGTCGCATCGGTCGAGCCATCATTGACATAGACGATTTCGAAGATGCGGCCATTCAAACTACCCTGCAGCGCCGCGGCGATCTCGGCGACCAGCGGGGCGAGATTGCCGGCTTCGTTGCGCACCGGCACGACCACGGAAATTGCGGGCGGAGCGTCGCGCCCATTGCTCTGCAACATGGCGCAAGCTTCTAAGGCGCATCCCGCTCCGGTTCAATCTCACGCCGATTTGCCGGGCTCCGCCGATTGCTATGCGCCGAAAATAGCCTCATGCAGCGCGGCCTTGACCTGCTTCCACGACGGTCCCGGATAGGCGCGCAGGTCGCGTCCGCAAAAGACCAGACGCCGCGCCGCAAACCAGCGGCGCACCAGATATGCGCCGACGGCGCCGGTCAGCGCGCCGGCAATCACGTCGCTCGGATGATGCGCCACCACGAAGACGCGGCTCACCATGATGATGAGCGCATAGAGCCACATGACAAGACGCGTGCGCGGCCAGATGGAGCCGATCGCAATCGCGGCCGCCACCGCCGTCGTGGCATGGCCCGACGGCATGCTGGCATATTCCGGCCGCCACACGAACGGCATATAGACAAACGGATCGTCGTGGCCGCCGCCGCCGACGTAGGGCCGCGCCCGTCCGATCATGCGTTTGACGATGGCCACGAATAGGCCCGGCACGCCGATCGCCAGGAACAAAAAACCAAAGCGCGCGGCGAGCGCGGCGAACACACCCTGCGAACGCCTCGACAAGGCCGGAGAGATCACCGCCGCGAGCCAAAGCAGAATGGCGGCGAACGGGATCAGAAACCAGCCGGACAGTCCGAAATTGGTGATATTTTCAAACGCAGCGCGAAACCAATCCGGTTCATGGCGCGCCCAATGGCTCGCCGACGCGTCAAGGACGAACATCGAAGCGATGACGATATAAAGCGTCGCCAGCGTCGCGGCGACGGCGGGCAATGTCGGCCGCAGCATCTTTGCCGGCGGCGGCGGCGCGACGGCGCGGCTCCAGCGCTCGATATTCTTCAGCGCATCGCGCGCAGTTTGCTCGAGACTGCGCGACCCGCGAGCCGAAGCCGCGCCATTTGCTGCTGCGATTTCGTCCGGCGGCAGTTTCAACCCATTCACGGCGCGCCTGCCGATTGGAACACCGCAATGGTCATCGGCTTGCCGGTCGAGATGTTGTAGCCCTCGATCCGAGGTCCGCGGTCGTAGCGCAGGCCGATGGCGTCGGCGCGTAGCGCGAATTCGCGCGCCTGCGGCGCATCGACGAAGGCGAATCGGCAGCCGCCGCCGCGCAGGAAATCGGCGGCGCCGTCGGCGTCGGTGAAATGGGTGTCGGTGCCGGCAAGAAAGACCAGGCTCGGCTCTTCGTAGCCGGTGCTGGCGGCGACCGGATGCCGGCAGGCTGAACTCATGCAGCACTTGGGCGAGCGCAACGCTCGGAAAGGCCGGCGTCAGCGACGGCACGATCACCGCATAGATACCGAATGCCATCAGCACCGAGGCTGCCGTGGCGCGCATGAACGCGCGCTCAGCGCCGTCGTCGTCATATAATTGCCAGGCGAACAGCCCGCACACAATCGCAGCGGCAAAGAACGGCCACGCCAGCAGCGCCAGGTCGCGATTCATCACGACGGCCGCGATCACCGCAACGATGCTCAAGATCGCCGGGACCAGGAACCACCACATGACGCCGCGCACCACCCACGGCCGGCGTGACAGCACCTTCGTTTCGACGGCGCCGGCGATCAGAATGGCGATCGCCGGATAAAGCGGCAGCACGTAATGGGGCAATTTCGTCACGACGAACTCGAATACGATCCAGGACGGCACGAGCCATGCCAGAAGAAAGCGCGCAGCCGGCTCGCGGCGGACCACCCATACCGCCGGCGCCGCGAGACCCGCCAGCATCGAAGCGGGGAAGAACGTGGCGAAGAACAAAACCACATAGAGGCCGGGCGGCGCACCATGGGTTTCTTGCGCGCTGGCGACCTTGGCCAGCATGTCCTCGCCGACCGAAGCGACCAGAAACTGGCTGCCGACGCGCGCATAGATGGCAATGAACCAGGGCAATACCAAAAGAAACAGCCACGCAATACCGGGCAGCGGGCGCAGCGCCATAAGCCAGCGCGCGGATCGGTCAAGGATCGACAAGGTCGCTGCGGCAAGCCCGACGACCATCAGAATGAGCGGACCCTTGATCAAAATGCCGACGGCGAGCGCCGTCCAAAATACCGCAAGCAATCCGACTCCCGGTCGTGGATCGCCGCGACGCGGCGCCAGATAGACGCGCGCCAAGACGCTCATGGCGGCGACGACGGTGAACAGCAGCACCGCATCGGTCTTGGCGAGGCGCGCTTCGACGCCAAGGATGGCCGAGGACACCATCATCAAGGCCGACAGCACCGCGCCGCGCCGGCTGACAAAAGCGAGCGCGCACCAATAGGTCGCCAACACGGCTCCAATAGCGCCGAGCAACGACGGCACGCGATAGAGCCAGATGGTTTCCACCGCATTGGGCAGCCCGAGCGCGCTCGCGGTGTTCACTACAGCGGCCTGCAACCAGTAAATTCCGACCGGCTTTCGATAGCGCACGTCGTCCTGATAGCGGATATCGACGTAGTCGCCGGTCTCGATCATCTGCTTGGTGGCTTGCGCGAAATAGGCCTCGTCGCGGTCGACCGGCGGAATCTGAAAAAACCCAGGCAAGAATGCGAGGAGCGAAACGAACACCAGCACGACCGCCGCTCGCCGGTGGGAGCCGGCGGCATAGTCGAACAGCGCGAAAAAGCCCTTGGCAGGCCAATAGGACCGCGATGTCCAGCTGCTGGTCGTGCTCATATGCGACTATCGTTGACGCATGATCTTGTCCGAAAACCCGCTGGAACCCGTCTGGGCCTGCGATTTCGGCATGTTGTCCTAAATGCCAGCCGACAATAGTGAAAACGCCTCGACCGGGAAAGCGCCGTAGGCCGCGGCGCGGCGCTAAAGATGCCGTCGGGATCGCGGCCGAAAGACAAACTGCGCCGCGATTTACCCGGCGTTTGGGCGCTGATTTTACGATATGATCCGCTCGCGCGGCCCCGTAGCTCAGGGGATAGAGCAACAGCCTTCTAAGCTGAAGGTCGCAGGTTCGAATCCTGCCGGGGTCGCCAATAAATACAAGTGTCCAGCCCGGAGACATGGGTAACAGAACGTACCTAAGACATAGGTGACAACCTCGGGCCAAATCTTAGTGCATGAAGCTGACGATCCAAATGCCGTCATCGACTTCCTTTGATACCGGGGCACTGACCGGCAGCAGCTCGCCGGTGCAACTAACGCTTTGTGAGATTTCGGCTGTTGGTCATTTGCGATCACAATCCGAAAAATTCCGCGATCTTTGAATACCTGAATGAGATCGAACCCCCATTTGCCATGCGGTACTCCGTTTCCTTGGCAACACCCGCCAGATGAACGATGTTCAACTCCTCCCAGGGAACGCTCGGCGCGCGTAATTTACGCGCTTTCATGTCAACAATCGGTTGGGATTTGAATACCAACCAGTTGTTCACTGCTCGCATTGGGTGAAATGAAATCCGGCCCGAACAGATAAGGCGGTGAAGCGGTATCTGATCGGAATAGAACTGATTGTCCCGTCCATTCTGGTTGCGGCGTGATAACGAGAGTTCATCAAGCCATTGCTTCCATAGTGGAGAACTCGCCCGAGCGGCAAAAACGCCAGAATTGACCATCGGGAACATCGCCCACTTGCGGGTTTCTTCTTCGCCGTAGATCAACTTATATGCCCGTATTGTGTGATTGGTCACGGTTGGACGAGCCCAATAATTGGCATCCGCTTGACAAGCGGCTGCGACAGCCGCGTGCTGTGCCGCCGCAACAGCCTGGTGAATGGCATCAACGTTTTGAAGCCAGGTGTCGCCGTCCATCCAAACATAGGTGTCGAAGCCAGGCATAAGCTCGGGAAGACGTGCTTTGACGCCGAGGTAAGAAACGTCGAAACCATCAATGGCTGGTGTATGATAGCGGTCGTTCGCAACCTCGGCAGTGTGGTCAACGGAGGCTGAGATATCGGCGGGCAGTTCGTGCGATCCGATCCGGATAAATCCAATAGCGAAATCGCGCTGCTTAACCGCCCGAAGCGATGCGATGAGTTCTCCGCCGAGCTCGAAGTGTCTGTAGTCACAGGCTGTTACTACAACCACTTTTGCCACTGGCATTATCCTAGCAGGCTGCGGAAAAACCGGATTTTGAGGACGATTTTCTCGATGGGTCCGGCAAGAACGGGTGGAGGAACGGGTTGTCGGCGCCGCCTGCGCGGTATTGGTTGGGACTTTGCCTCATATTCTTGCCGGCAGAGGGGGTCATCGCGTTGCGGCCAGAAGCTTGGGAATGCGGATGAGGTTGTAAGCCGCGGCGGTCAGCACGAAGAACCATTCGACCAGCGCCCGTCCGCGATGCCTGGTCTTGCGCAGGCCGCCGACGGTCTTCATCCAGCCGAACGGTTCCTCGATCCGCTTGCGCTTGATGGTGCTGATGCGATAGCCGGGATGGCGGGTGGTGCGGGCATCGATCGCCGAGCGGCGGTTGGTGTCGTTCTGCGAGACATGGGGCGTGCAGCGGCAGTCACGACAACCGGCCACGAACTCAGCAGTGTCATAGTTCTTGTCGCCGCCGATCGTGCTGCCAGGTCTGGCATTGTCTTCGATCATGTCGAGTGCGGTGGCGCGCTCGGCCGTGCCGTTGGCCTCGGTCAAGCGTGCATCGACGATGAGGCCGTTGCGGTTCTCCGTCATCAAATGCCCCATATGGCAGAGCTTGGCCTCCTTGCCGGCACCCTTGCGGAACAGCCGGGCATCGGGGTCGGTGGTCGAGGAATGCGTGTCGTTCTTGCGTTTCTCGCCATGGAAGTCACGCTCGGCATTGTGGCTACCACCGCGCTTTCCGGCCGGCGGATCGCCGTCGCCATCCTTCGGCACAAAACTCTTCATGCTGGCCCAGGCCTCGATCAGCGTGCCGTCGACCGAGAAGTGCTCGCTGGACAAAAGCTTGCGCACTTGCGGCAGCTTCAACACCCCGGCAAAGAACTTGGCCGCGATATCGCCGTCGAGCAGTCGATCGCGGTTCTTGCCGAACACGGTCGGATCCCACACCGGATCGTCCGCCGACAGCCCGACGAACCAGCGGAACAGCAGATTGTAATCGAGTTGCTCCATCAACTGCCGCTCCGAGCGCACCGTATAGAACGCTTGCAGCAGCAGTGCCCGCAACAGCCGCTCCGGCGGAATCGATGGCCGTCCTTCGCGCGCATAAAGTCGGTCGAAGGCTCGCGTCAACCCAGCAAGCGCCGCGTCCACGAGTTCGCGGATCATCCGCAATGGATGATCCGCCGGTATCCGTCTCTCCACCGGGATGTAGCTGAAAAAACCCTCCGATCGATCATCTTCGCCGCGCATCGCAATCCCCATTCCAAAGGAATCAAGCCGATGCACAGAATCACATTCCAACCACCTCGCAAAACGACTTTTTCAGCAGCCTGCTAGAGGGCTGGACTCACAATTTGATCCAATAAGGGTTGCGACGGCAAGGAAGTTCCGGGCGAGTCTGTGTCCGGCCCGGAGACATGGGTGGCAGAACGTACCGGGATGGCAACGAAACTGACGCACAGTGCGTATCGCTGCGTCGGTCCCGCAACGGCTTCACTGCATCCGTCGTCCCATCGCGGCCGGTTGCCGCACGACGCGCTTGCGGTGACGCTTGACAGCGACTCGGGGCACCGCCCGCCCCCTATAGTTCTTCGCAATCCTTTGGGCGTGCCGAATCCTTGGGCGAGCCGATAGACCGCACTAGCTCAGTTCGCGCGATAAGAGTATGTTTTCCGCCACGCCAGCCAAAACAAAGAATAATCATGGCGCTGACCCGGAGGACACGATGACCCAACCCCGTCTGCTCGCAAATTCACGCCCGACGCGCCGCAACCTTCTCAAAAGCGCGGCGCTCGGTTCCGCCGCTGCTCTTACCGCCCCGTATGTTAAGGGCGCATACGCCGCCGGTTCGTTGTCGCTCGGCGTCTGGGACCATTGGGTGCCCGGCGCCAATAAGACGCTGACCAAGCTGTGCGACGAATGGGGCGCCAAGAACAATTGCGAGGTCAAGATCGACTACATTACCTCGCAGGGCGAGAAGGACAAGCTGACCGCGGCGGCCGAGGCCCAAGCCGGCACCGGCCACGACATCATGTCGCATCGCGACTGGAACATCCGCATCCACCAGAACGTGTTGGAGCCGCTCGACGATGTCGTCGGCAAACTCATCCAGCAATACGGTCCGATCAGCCCGGTCGCCGAATATCTCGCCAGGATCAAAGGCACGTGGCGCGGGGTGCCGACCACGGTCGGCAGCCAGGTGAAGCCGTGCTGCTCGCGCTTCGATCTCTATATGCAGCATGCCGGCATCGACGTGCGCGACATCTTCCCCGCCGACAAGTCGAAATGGGATCAGGCCAAGATCGAAAACTGGAACTGGGACACGTATCTCACATCGGCGCAGAAGCTTTATGCGGCGGGCTTCCCGGTCGGCTTGCCGATGGGGCAGACGAGCGATTCGGTCGACTGGGTCGGCGCGCTGTTCAACTCGTTCGGCGTCGTGATGGTCGACGGCAAGGACAACATCAAGATCAACTCCGACGAAACCCGCCAGGCCATGGAATATCTCAAGAAACTGATGGCGGTGAACCCGCCCAACGTCTACGCCTGGGACGATGCCGGCAACAACCGCTGGCTCATTTCCGGCAAGGGCTCCGGCATCATGAATCCGCCGAGCGCCTGGGCGGTCGCCAAGCGCGACAATCCGCAAGTCGCGGCGAATTGCTGGACCCATCCGATGCCACGCGGACCGAAGGGCCGCTTCGTCGGGCAACTGCCGCAGTTCTACGGCGTCTGGAATTTCTCCAAGAACAAACAAGCGGCCAAGGATCTTCTGCTGTACATCTCGCAGAGGGACTCGGTCGGCCAATTGGTCCAGGCCTCGTCCGGTTACGACTTGCCCTCGTTCAAGACGCTGTACGACTTCGATACCTGGAAGACGGTCGAACCGCCGGTCGGCACGGTTTACGGCTATCCGCCGCGCGGCGACGAGCAGACCTCGATCACCGGCGCGCCGGCGCGTTCCGAAGTCGGCGCCCAGATTTACAACCAGGCGATCAATACCGTCATGGTGGCCAAGTTCACGCAAGGGGGCGAGAAGCTCGACGACGTGATCAAGTGGGCCGAAAACGAGCTCGAAGGCACGCTGCGCGTCTAAGCTCGCGGCCGTTTGCGAAAACCCGCATGCCGGTCCCGTTGGCCGGCATGCGTAATCAAGTGAAGGCAATGACAGGCTGATCGGGCAGGTCAGCGAGGAAACTATGGCCGATACCGTCCAGACATGGTCGCCGGGATTGCGGGGCGCCGGCCTGCAATCGTCCGCGGGGCAAGACTTGCGGCTGTTCCTGCGCCGGCGATCCACCATCGCCGTCCTCATGTGTCTGCCCTTGATCGTCATCATCGCCGGGCTCGTCATCTATCCGGCGTTCTATTCGATCTATCTGTCGATGCTGAACAAGGCGCAGACGCGCTTTATCGGGCTTTCCAATTTCAGCTTTCTGTTGTCGCGCGACGTGTTCCGGATGGTGGTGGAGCAGACGGCGATCTTCGCGATCAGCGCGGTGTTCTTCAAAGCCCTGATCGGGCTCATCACCGCACACCTCATCAACAATCTGCCGGCCAAAGGCCAGCGCAAATGGCGCGGCATGCTGCTGGTGCCATGGGTCATTCCGCTCGCTTTGTCGTCGCTCGGCTGGTGGTGGCTGCTCGACCCCACCCACTCCGCCTTCAACTATATTCTCGAGAGTCTCGGCTATAGAGAGGTGCCGTGGCTCAGCGATCCCTATTGGGCGCGCGCTTCCGTGATCCTGGTCAATGTCTGGTACGGTGCGCCGTTCTTTCTGATCATGTATCTGGCGGCGCTTAAATCGGTGCCGGAGCAGCTTTACGAGGCCGCCGCCATCGACGGCGCCAATGCCTGGCAAAAATTCGTGCACATCACGCTGCCAATGATGCGCAACATCATCGCCATCACCGTGTTGTTCTCGCTGATCGTCACCTTTGCCAATTTCGACATCGTGCAGATCATGACCGGCGGCGGTCCGCGCAACATGACGCACGTATTTGCGACCTATGCCTTCATGCTGGGCATCCGCTCCGGCGACCTGCCGCTCGGCGCCGCGACTTCGCTGTTCATGTTCCCGATCCTCGCCATCGCCGCCGTCCTCATCCTGCGCGGGGTGCGTAAACGCGGCCGGGAAATCGGATGAGCACGGCCGCGCTGACCACACGCGCCACCCAAGGGTTCGGCCTCCGCGCCAGCCTGAGCCGCAATCGGCGCTGGGCGCTGATTACGTCTTATGTATTCCTGGTCATGTTTGCGATCTTCTTTTTGATCCCGCCCTATTACATGGTCGTCACCGCGCTCAAGAGCGACGCCGAGATGGCGCGGATGGCGACCAATCCCTGGATCATTGCCGACGGCGTAACGCTCGATCAGTTCCGTATCCTGTTTACGCAGACCGACTTTCTGATCTTCTTCAGGAATACGATCGTCGTGACAGTCTGCGTGGTCGCGATCACCATGGTGGTCAGCGTGTTTGCCGCTTTCTCGCTCGGCCGCATGAAATTCTGGGGATCGGGCATTCTGGCGACTGGGATTTTCCTGACCTATCTCGTTCCCGACACGCTGTTGTTCATTCCGCTGTTTCAGATCGTCAAGATGGTCGGTCTCCTCAACTCCTATTGGGGCATGGTGCTGGTTTATCCGACGCTCACCGTGCCGTTCTGCACCTGGATCATGATCGGCTATTTCCAGTCGATTCCGAAAGAGCTCGACGAAGCGGCTTTAATCGACGGTGCGGGCCACTTGCAAATGCTGACCAAGATTTTCATCCCGGTGGCGTTGCCCGGCATCATCGCGGCGATGATTTTTGCCTTCACGGTGTCGTGGGCGGCCTTCGTCTACCCGATGGCGTTCCTGTACTCGTCCGACCAGCAGGTTCTCACCGTCGGCACCGTGACGAGCCTCATCCGCGGCAACGTCTATAAGTGGGGCATGCTGATGGCCGGCGCGCTCACCGCGGCGGCGCCGCCGCTGGTAATCTATGCCTTCCTCATGGACTACTACATCGCGGGCCTGACCGCGGGCGCCACCAAGGGCTAAAGGCGAGGAACGTAACAGATGGCGGAAGTCGCGTTGCGCAACGTAATCAAGCGTTACGACGATGTCGAAGCGGTGCGCAGCATCAATCTCGATATTCCCGACAACGAATTCGTCGTGCTGGTCGGTCCTTCGGGCTGCGGCAAGTCGACCACTCTGCGCATGATCGCCGGCCTTGAGGAAGTCACCGCGGGCGACATCTTTATCGGCGGCGAGCTCGTCAACGATCTGCCGCCCAAGGACCGCGACATCGCCATGGTGTTCCAGAACTACGCGCTCTACCCGCACATGTCGGTGTTCGAGAACATGTCGTTCGGGCTGAAGCTGCGCAAATTCGCGAAGGACGAGATCAAGCGCCGCGTCGACCATGCCGCGCGCATTCTCGACATCACCGAGCTTTTGGACCGCAAGCCGAAGGCCTTGTCGGGCGGCCAGCGCCAGCGCGTGGCCATGGGCCGCGCCATCGTGCGCAATCCGAAGGTGTTCCTGTTCGACGAGCCGTTATCCAACCTTGACGCCAAACTGCGCGTGCAGATGCGCACCGAGATCAAGCGGGTGCATCAGCTGGTCAAGACCACCACCGTTTACGTCACGCACGATCAGGTCGAGGCGATGACGCTCGCCGACCGCGTCGTGGTCATGAACGGCGGAGTGATCGAGCAAATCGCCACGCCGCAGGACCTCTATCATCATCCTAAGACGCATTTCGTCGCCGGCTTCATCGGCTCACCGGCGATGAATTTCTTGCGCTGCCGGGTGGAACAGAACGGCGTCGGCCAGCGTGTGCGCATTTCCGATAAGATCGGTCTGCCGGTGCCGGCAGCGCTTGCAAACCGCTTCCAGTCGCTCAACGGCAAGGAACTGATTTTCGGGCTGCGCCCCGAGCACATCACCGAACCGCGGCGCAGCGGCCGCGATCCGCAAAGCGAGTTTGCGGCAACGTTGGACGTCGTCGAGCCGATGGGCATGGAGACGATGGTGTATTTCACCGTTGACGGTCAGGAAGTCTGCGGCCGCGTCGATCCCGGCAGCGCCAAGGGCCCCGGCGAATCCATGCGGCTCTCCGCCGACATGGACCGCATGCACCTGATTGATCCGCAGACGGGATTGGTCCTGTAAACCTCACAAAACAAGAGCCCGGTCCTGACAACGTCAGGCCGGGCTCCTTCTATGCAAGTAGCAACCGGTCCGGGCGCGAACCGTCGATCGTCGCTTAGTCCTCGCTGTAGGCGTCGTCCGAAATGTCCTTGCCGGTGTAGTCCGGCATCATCGCGGCCGAGATGAAGCTGATCACAGCAAGGACGGCGATGTAACCGGCGATCGCGTAGCCCGTATGGTAGGCGGCGAACAATGCGGTGGCGATCAGCGGCGCCGGGCCGCCGGCGATGATGGACGCCAGCTGATAGCCGAGCGAGGCGCCGCTATAACGCAGATTCGGCGTAAACAACTCGGCAATGAGCGCCGCCTGCGGCCCATATTGCATATCGTGCGGAATGAGCGACAGCACGATGGCAACGAAGACCAGCGCCGGGACCGCCGTGTCCACCATGCCGAAATACAGGAAGCCGAACAGGCCCATGGTGACGACGCCGATCAGGTACATGTTCTTGCGCCCGATCTTGTCCGAGATATGCCCGGCGATCGGGATGGTGAAGAACGACACGCACGCCGCCGCGCACACCGCGGTGAGGATGAAGTTACGGTCCATTTTCAGGGTGCCGACGGTGTAGGCGAAGACAAACGCCGTGAACACGTAAAACGGCGCCTGCTCGGACAGCCGCAGCAGCGCGGAGAGAATGATCTCTCTCGGCTGCTTCTTGATCACCTCCAGGATCGGCGCTTTCTCGATCTTGTTGTTATCCAGAAGCTTCTGGAACACCGGTGTCTCGAGGATGCCGAGACGGATCCACAATCCGACGCCGACCAGGATGATCGAGAGTGCGAACGGAACGCGCCAACCCCAGGTCGCGAAATCGGCACCGGCCCACGTGCTGAAGACAATGACCGCCAGCGTCGAGAGAAGCAGCCCGCATGGGACGCCGAATTGCGGCCATGCGGCGACGAGGCCACGCTGGCCGCGGGTGCGCGACCATTCCATGGCCAACAGCACCGAGCCGCCCCATTCGCCGCCGACGCCGATGCCTTGGATGGCGCGCAATACCGTCAAGAGCACGGCGCCCCAGATGCCGATCGAATCGTAGGTCGGCACGAAGGCAATGGCGAAGGTCGCCAACCCCATGCAGAGCAGCGTGGCGATCAGCGTCGCTTTACGGCCGATGCGGTCGCCGTAATGGCCGAATATCGCCGCGCCGATCGGCCGGCCGGCAAAGCCGATGAAATAGGTCCCGAACGCCAGAAGCGTCGCCGACAGGGGGTCCTGATTAGGGAAATAGAGCTTGCCGAAGACGAGGCCGGCCGCCGTGCCATACAGAAAGAAGTCGTACCACTCGATCGCGGTGCCGACCGTGGACGCGATGACCGCCTTGCGCAGTTGTGCGCTGTGTTCGGCCTCGGGCAGTCCCCCAACCGTCGTTGCCATTGCCATGGCATAACCTCCCCTTGTTGCGTTGCTCCGAGCTTCTCCGAGCCCGGCGCGATCAATAAGGATATACACAGACGGCCGGCAATGACCATAGACCGAAGGTCGCGGAACTAGACCCCGGCGGCAGACATTTTGATGCAGTGCAACGTGAGGGGCCGCCTATTGGCTCGGCTTGTTCGACGCCATCACGGTAACCGGCGTGTCGCGATAGTAATCCGCGAAGAGCCGCTTGAGGTTGTCCACCTTCGGCGCATCATTAAAGACGATGTACGGATAGGTCGGATGCAGGACGAAAAAGTCCTGATGGTAGTCCTCGGCCGGATAGAAGCCCTTGAGCGGCTCGAGAGTGGTTACGATCGGCGCGTTGAAAACATGCGCTTGTTGCAATTGCGCGATATAGGCCGTCGCGATCCGCTTCTGGTCGTCATTGGCATAGAAGATCGCCGAGCGATATGACGGGCCGCTGTCGGGCCCCTGATAGTTCAGCTCGGTCGGATTGTGCGCGACCGAAAAATAGATCTGCAAAATCTTGCCGAGCGAAATCTGCTGCGGATCGTAGGTCACGGAAACGGATTCGGCGTGCCCGGTCCGCTCCGTGCCGACCACCTGATAATGCGCCGTTTCCTTCGACCCGCCGGAATAGCCTGACACCGCCTGGGTCACGCCCTTGGTATGCTCGTAGACCGCCTGCATGCCCCAGAAGCAGCCCCCAGCCAAAACAACGGTTTGCAGCCCGCCCGCACCGGTCGCGGTCTCGTCGAGCGCCGGTGCTGGAATTGCGACGGCCGGCTCGGCCGCCTGCGTATGACCGGTCGCCAACGCCAAAAGTGCGACACACAGCAAGGCTCCCGCTATCGACGTGCTCGCCAACTTCCTGCGCGCCATGTCTATTTCCTCCAACGGCTCTTTGACCAACAGGCCCGCGCCATTGCGCGGCTGTGCGCGATTCTTAGGTCAATTGCGGCGACACGCGCCAATCACAATTGTCGCCACCAGGCAAGACCGCACAGTCACGACATCGTGTACGAGCGCACCACCCTTTGGCGAAATCGCTACTCGACCGTCTGATAGCCGCGGATGACGGCCTCCGAGCCAAAACCCCAATAATTGCGCAGCGTCTCCGGCCCCCACACTTTCGGCCGCTGCGGCCGGTCCTGGTGCCATGGCCGCGGATCGAAATAACCCAGCGTCTCATCCTTCATCTGGTCCATCTCGCAGAAGAACTCGACCCGCACCTTGTCGGCGTTGCGGTGATAGATCGCGACATTGTGGCCGATGATATGGCGGCCGGGACCCCAGACCAGATGGATGTCGTGCCGAGCGAGAATTTCGGCCGCACGCTGGATTTCCGCCCAGTCCTTCACCTCGAAGGCGATGTGGTGCAGCTGGGGTTGCGCGTCATACACAAAATTACAGGTATGATGGTCGGTGTTGCAGCGCAAGAATGCAAAGTTGTCGGCGTGCCAATCGGAGACGCGGAAGCCAAGTACGTCGCAATAAAATTTCACGGTCTTCTGCACATCGTCGACGCGATAGGCGACGTGGCCGAGCTTGAGCGGCATGACTCCGGCCTGCCGCCCGTCATCCTTGGCGAAGACATACTCGGCGAATACCTCGATCACCGTGCCTTTGCTGTCGCGAAACAAGACCGCCTCGGCAATGCCCGGCGAAATCCCGCCGGCGCGCTCGCTCACGACACCGTGCTTGGCAAGCTCGCGCGAGACCATCGTCAGATCGCTGCCGGGGGCGACCTGCAAGGACAGCCGGGACAGCGCGTTAGGCGGACCGGGCTCAAGCGCAATCGCCTCGAGACCAAGCTTGCAAGCAAGGAAGGCGCGGTCCTTGCTGCGTTCAATCAGAGTAAGGCCGACGACGTCGGTGTAATATGCAATCTGACGTTCGATATCGGGCGTGGTCAATGTTGCATGCCCGAGGCGTCTGATCTGAATCATTTGGCCTGGCTCCGTGCGTCCTCGCAGAAGGCGCGCACCCAATGTATCCCATTGGGAGTCCCGTTGCGCGGGTGGATACCATGACGCAAGCGCCGGATTGCTGCCGCGCGCTATTCCACAGGCAAGTCGAGGCCATTGGGGCGGCGCAAGGCACCCGACACGGCATCCTATGGCGATATCGCTGAAACCGCAGGTTAATAATTTGCATCGATAATATCCCGTCCCGCCAACGGAGTCTTATCCCGTCACGGCGGCCGCATCGACGAATGCCATGAGCGTAAAACCGGCGCAGCCACCATCCGCCGCAGCAGCCGTGGCGATCGAGCACAACGCGGCGCGCACGCCGCTCTGCTTTGTCATCGATAGCGACGCCAGCATCCGGCATTTCCTGTCGCTCATTCTGCACGGCTCCGGCATCGATACCGAGGAATTCGCCGACGGCCAGGGACTGCGCCAGGCACTGTCGCGGCGCGCCGCCGATCTCGTTTTCCTCGACATTCCTCTCGAATCCTCCGAAGCGATTGCATGCGTGATTGCGCTCGGCGGCGCCCACTTTGGCGGGCAAGTGCAACTCATGTCGAGCCGCGGTTCGGCGGTGCTGGCCCATGTCAAGAGCATCGGCGAACAGCAGCATCTGCAGATGTTGCCGGTCCTGCGAAAGCCGTTCGAGACCAATGTTCTCCTTAAACTCCTTGGCGATCTCAAACTCGGCAACCCGCCGGCGGTCGCCGGGCGGATCGATCTCGACGAGGCTTTGTCGAAGGACTGGATTGAATTCTGGTACCAGCCGAAGATCGATCTGCGCCGGAAACAGCTGATCGGCGCCGAAGCATTCGCGCGCGCGCGGCATCCGGCTCACGGCATCCTGATGCCGGATGCATTCATGCCCGGCGCCCAGGAAGCGAGCCTGCTTGCGCTGTCAGAACTGGCCGTGTCCAAGGCGCTGACCGCTGCCGTCAACTTCGCGAAGCTTGGCATCGCTCTGCGCGTGGCCGTCAACATCCCGGTCAGCGTGCTGGCAAAGCTTGACGTTGCCGAAATCGTGCAGGCCTACTGTCCGCAATTCGAAAAATGGCCGGGATTCATCATCGATGTGGCAGAGGAACAAATCGTCACCGATCTCGCGCTGGCAAACGACATCACCAAGCGATTGCAGCACCTCAACGTCCAGCTCGCGATCGACAATTTCGGTCGCGGCTATTCTTCGCTGGTGCGGCTTAAGGAGCTGCCGTTTGCCGAACTCAAACTCGACCGCGCCTTTGTGACCGACTGCGGCACCGACAAAGTCAACGCGCCGTTGTGCAAGACCGTCATCGACCTGGCGCACAATTTCGGCAGCGTCGCCGTGGCGATCGGCATAGAAAAAGCGTCCGATGCGCTGGCTTTGGTCAGCATGGGCTGCGATTACGGCCAGGGCTTTTTGCTCGGCCAGCCGATGCCGGAGGAGCGCTTCGTCTCGCTGTTGCGTCAGCGCGCCAATCCGCCGGGCCGGCCGGCCGCCGCTTCGCGCGTGCTGGAGAAGCAGCCCGCTTGAGACGAGGCTACTCGTCAGTGCGTCCAGGCGCCGCGGCGGGTGTAAGCAAAATTGTCGGAATAGGAGATGCGTTGCCGCTTCGGCGGCTTGCTTTCGAACACTTCGTAGGCGATGCCGTGGCGTTCGCAATAGGCAATCGCCTCTGCCTTGGTATCGAAGTTAAGCCGTAGCTGCTGCTTCATGTCGCCCGAACTCGTCCAGCCCATCAGCGGTTCGACTGCGCGCGGCTGTTCCGGCTCGTAATCCAGCACCCATTCTTTTGTCTTGGCGGTGCCGGACTGCATCGCTGTGCGGGCCGGTTTGTAGATGCGGGCGGTCATAAACGATCTCTTTTCAAACGTTTGGCGGGTCGCCGCGCCGTAGCGAAACATAGGCGGATGGTCGGGGCAGCAGGATTTGAACCTGCGACCTGCAGTACCCAAAACTGCCGCGCTACCAGGCTGCGCTATACCCCGCCGGGTCGCCGCACTGGATAGCTGTTTCGCCCGCGCCCAGCAAGCCGAGCAGCCTTGCTGTGCGATCAATGGCTACCGAAAATCGATCCGGTCACGCGGTCGCCCGGCGCGATATGGAATTTGCGCGCGGTGCCGCCGATCACTTCCAGCACGGCGCGCACCGGGCCGCCCGACGGAATGAGCGCATCCGACAACGGCTTGGCATTTTCCGCGATGCGCAGGATGCGTCCGTCGCCCTCGATAAAGATCATGTCGAGCGGGATGTAAGTGTTGTGCATCCAGAACTGCACCGGCTGGTCGGTCTTGAAGTCAAACAGCATGCCCTGACCCTCCGGCAGCGATTTGCGGAACATCAGGCCAAGGGCTCGCTCCGCTTCGTTGGTCGCAAGCTCGACCGAGAACGCGCGGACCCCGGAGCTGGTCACGATCTCAATCGTATCCTGTCCCGCCGCAATCGCGGTCGTTTGCGCAGCAGGAACGGCGCAACCGGCGACCAGCAGGATCGCGGCGAGGCCGATGGCCCGAATGAATCGCGTTGAGCGAAGCGCGGCGCGTAAAGCTAGTGGGAGGCAGGGCCGAGCGGGCCGCCCTCGGGACGAACTTCGGCCGCCATCAAGCCTTTCGGTCCCGGACCAAAGCGCACCAGGACGAACTGGCCGGGGCGCAGCTCGGTCATGCCGAAGCGGCGCAATGTCTCCATGTGGACGAAAATATCCGCCGTCCCCTCGCCGCGAGTGACGAAGCCGAAGCCGCGCAGCCGATTGAACCATTTCACTTGTGCCCGTTCGAGACCGCTTGTGGGCGCTACAGTAACATGGGTTCGCGGCGGCGGCATCTGTGCCGGATGGATCGCCGTCGATTCGTCCATCGATAGAACCCGGAAAGCCTGCAGACCCTTCGGCCCGACTATGACCTCGCAAACAACACGAGAGCCCTCATAGGCGGTCTGATAGCCGTCGCGGCGCAAACACGTGACATGCAGAAGCACGTCCGCCATGCCGTTGTCCGGGACAATAAAGCCGTAGCCCTTGGCGACATCGAACCACTTGATGACGCCGGCGACCTCGATGACGCGCGCCGAAGCTTCATCAGGAAGAGCAACGTCGGGTCCGAGGCCCGGCGTGGTAGATTTTGTTTCGATCCCGTCCGACGCCATGACGCCGTGGCCGCCGCGTTGGTGCTGGCGCCCTTCGGGCGCTTCACGAATCTCTCGAATCGAAGATAACACCGGCAATTCGAGGCGAAAGGGCAAAAATGCAACACTGGCGTAAAAGCGTCATCGCCTGTGTACAAAGGGGACTTTAGTCACTGCAGGATCAGGGGTTCGAGAACGGTTCCGATGTCCTCATGCACAACCAGGTCGGCGATATCGTCGAACTCGGTCAATTCGCGATTGATGATGACGAGGCGTGCGCCATTCCGCTTTGCGACCAAGGGAAAGCCGGCGGCCGGCCAGACGACGAGCGAAGAACCGATCGTCAGGAAAAGATCGCAGGATTGCGCGAGATCTTGGGCGCGCCGCATTGCCGCATCTGGCATCGCCTGGCCGAACGAGACGGTTGCGGTCTTGACGAAGCCGCCGCAGGCCGGACAGTCAGGCGCGCATCCATTGGCGGCGTCCATCCGGCGGCGCACCCACGACAATTCGTAGCGCTCGCTGCAATCGAGGCACAGTGCGAAAGTCGTATTGCCGTGCAATTCGACGACATGTTCCGGCGCAATTCCCGAGACTTGATGTAAATTGTCGATGTTTTGCGTGATCACGGCTGGGACTCTGCCCGTACGGTGGAGGCTCGCGATCGCGAGATGTCCGCGTCCCGGCCGGGCGCCGCCGAATTGCTCCTCCATGGCGAAGCGGCGACGCCAAGATTCATTCCGCGCCTCCTGGCTGGCGAGGAACTCGTCGAACGGGATCGGCCGGTAGCGGTCCCATAGCCCGCCCGGCGAGCGGAAGTCTGGAATGCCAGACTCGGTCGATATGCCTGCCCCGGTGAAGGGCACGACGGTGCCGGCCTCGTGGACCATCTCCAGCAACCGCGCTCTGGCGCTGTCGAGATCTGGGGCTATCATTCGTCGCTAATATCCCGATGCCGAAGCTCGCAAGCGCTTGCGGCGCTCCGCGAGCTTGCCGCCGGACGTTCGGAACTTCAAATCCGTCCGAGCCATGCTTCATACCAGCCGGGGACCATCATACATTACCTCCCGGCCCCCAGCACCGGCCGAGAACAAGGTCAATTGCCCGACCAGCGGAGGTTTCCACCATGCGGTATCTTCACACAATGCTGCGCGTACGCAATCTCGACGATGCGCTCGACTTTTATTGCGACAAGCTTGGATTGAGGGAAGTGCGTCGCCGGGTCGACGAAAAGAACAAGTACACGCTGGTTTTCCTGGCGGCGCCCGCCGACGAGGGCCTTGTCGCCAACGGACCGGCTAATCGTCAGGCGCCGCTGGTGGAGCTTACCTATAACTGGGACAGCAGCGAGGATTACGGCGACGCGCGTTATTTCGGCCATCTCGCCTACGAGGTCGACGACATCTATGCGCTGTGCGAGAAGTTGATGAAGGCGGGCGTCACCATCAACCGCCCGCCGCGCGACGGCCAAATGGCCTTCGTGCGCTCGCCCGACAGGCAGTCAATCGAGCTGTTGCAAAAAGGCTCCCCGCTGCCGCCGAAGGAGCCATGGGCTTCGATGCCCAATACCGGAAAGTGGTGACGGGTCTGCGGCGATTGCGCGATAGGGTAATCCCTTCTATACCTCGCGCGCTTTCAGCCATGCGCCCTTCGTCTAGCGGTCTAGGACATCGCCCTTTCACGGCGGTAACACGGGTTCGAGTCCCGTAGGGCGCGCCAACTGGATCAATAACCGGCCGCTGGTATCTCTCTTTCGCAGCCCGATGTTTTCGGTCGCGGCGTATGGGCTTTGACGTATGGCCGGCGCTCGCCCGAGCTGGCATTTTTGGGATTGCGAGCCGCGCAGCAACGTAAGCGAAAAAGGATTGTAACCGCGGACTGGCGTTCGCTAGTCTTCGCAGGGGGCGTCCAAGCCAATACCGTCGGGAAGGCGGAACCTTCCGCCACTTCGGGTATTCTGCGCCTGCATCATCCGAATTCGGCACGAGGGGCTGATGTCGGTATTGGACGATTTCGTGAGAATCCGACGATTGAGGAATCGCGCGGCAGAATTCCGTCAACTGGCCGATACTGACCTCGCTCCTGACGTGCGCGACCGCTATCTGACGATTGCGCAACACTACGACGCGCTGGCCGACGCTGAGCAGAGATCCGAACAGGCGAAAGTCGCAGAGCATCTTGAGAGACTGAGATTGAATAGGGAGCTCAGCGAAAAGCCGCAGAGTTGAGCGCGGGGCGTGGCGGCAAGCGTGGCCACGCTGATCGCGGAGCTTTAAGAAGCTATGCTGGATGGGCGCCAGGCAGACCCGTAAGCGGCAGATCGAGGAAAACCTATGGACGCGCGCATTGAAACCTTCCTGAAAGGCGTCCTGGCGCTGGGGAGCGAAAATTATGCCATGGTCCGGGAGGGCGTGCCTCGTCATCTCGCGCTGTGCGAGAAGCAGTTTCGCGACGCCGAGACGGACGCGCTCATGAAGGACAATGCGGCTCAGCTGTGCCGGGCGCTGTGCCGGGCGCGCGTGGTCGGGGAGATACGGCGGCACAGCAGAACGCTGACGGCGGCGCATTTGCGACTTGTGCTCAGCATTATCGATGAGCCGGCGCGCCTTCCGTTGCAGGATTAGCGGCGGCAGGATGGACAACGCCCAAGAGCGTCCACCGCTTCCCGCCACCGTCGTCTATCGAGGAGCATGAGAAAATTTTATCGTCCGCGGTGGGCCGCCCGACGAAATGGGATAACGAAATGACCAATTCCGTTGCCGTTCTCGTGCTAGATGATTCTCAGACTGAACAATCCATTATTGTGCAGCACCTCAATAGTCTTGGCTTTACCGACGTCGACGTGGCGGAAGACGGCCTCTACGCACTCGAGCACCTTCGTCGGAAGCAATATGGGCTTCTCATTTCGGGCATAAAAATGCCCGTTATCATGTTCACGGCAAAATCGAGCGGGAGCACCTCATGGCTTGCGGGCGCAATTGCCTATGTTCCCAAACCGTTCACCGAAGCTGATTTCGAAAAAGCCCTCAAAAAAGTTCTCGGCAGTTCCTAGCAAGCGCTAAAAGCTCTCGGCGCCCCCGGTTTGCGATCGAGACACAGCCAGAGGCGCCCTCGACCCGAAGATGATCATCATGGGTTTTGAACGAGGTCGCGCAGTGCCATACGAACGCGCTCGACGACCTTTTCCCACGAGCGCGTGTCATCCTGCCGAAATAGTCGAGCGGTCGGGTACCATGGGGTATCGCTGCGATCCAACAGCCATCGCCAATCTGGGATATACGGCAACAATATCCAGACTTGCTTTCCCATCGCCCCTGCGAGATGCGCGATAGCCGTATCTACCGTGATAACCAAATCCAAAACATCGACCACCGCTGCAGTCTCCGAAAAATCCTTTAGCTCGCCGCCGAGCAAAACAACTTGATGAAGGACGCGAAGCAAAGCGAAGTCGTTATGTCTAAGCTCCTTTTGCAGAAATATCCAATGCGCATCGGTAGAAAATAGCGGCAGCAGCGTTGCGAAATCGATCGATCTATTATGGTCATTTTTGTGATTTGGGTTCCCGCTCCAAACAACCCCTATTCGAGGCTTTGTCCGTTGCGGCAGTCGAGCGTTCCATACTTTGCGCAGCTGCTCATCGGCTAAGATATAACTTTGTTCCGATGGTATCGTTGTCAATGTCGTTCCGAGAGCGAGCGGCAGGCTCATCATTGGACAGTGATAATCAAATGCAGACGGCACTTCGTTGTGATTGATAATCCTTATGTCGGAACTCGATTGCTTGAGTAATCGAAGCAGGGATTCTTGCACTGACATGACAACCCTCGTCCCGCGCGCTTTGATGAGTTTGCCGTAACGATAGAACTGTATGGTGTCGCCAACTCCCTGCTCGCAATAAATGAACAGCGTCTTGCCGGGGATATCCTTGCCCAACCACAGCGGCTGCGAATAGGCGCGCACCCCGACCGGTTCAGCTTTCTTTTTTCGCCATTCATATTGACGCCAACCTTCCTCAAGGCGCCCCATAAGCAAGAGGCAATGGCTTTGACTATAGTGAGCTTCTGCATAATCGGGCTTCAACGCGATCGCCCTGTCGTAGCTGGCGAGTGCCTCATCAAGCCGCTTCAGGCCCCACAACGCATTTCCGCGATTATAATGCGCCTTGGCGAAATCAGGTTTCAGTGCGATCGCCTTGTCGTAGCTGATGACTGCCTCATCAAGGCGCTTTAGATTCAGCAGCGCATTTCCTCGGTTGTTGTGGGCTTCGGCAAAATCGGGTTTCAGCGCGATGGCCTTGTCGAAGCTGGTGACTGCCTCCTCAAGCCGCTTCAGGTCCCGCAGCGGAGCCCCACGATTGTTGTACGCGTCGACATAATCGGGTTTGAGCGCGATTGCCTTGTCGTAGCTGGCGAGTGCCTGATCAAAGCGCTTTAGATTCTGCAGCGCATTTCCGCGATTGTAGTACGCTTCGATATAATCGGGCCTCAGCGCGATCGCCTTGTCGTAGCTGATGACTGCCTCATCAAGGCGCTTTAGATTCTGCAGCGCATTTCCTCGGTTGTTGTGGGCCTCGGCAAAATAGGGTTTCAGGGCGATCGCCTTGTCATAGCTGGCGACTGCCTCATCAAGCTGCTTCAGGTCCTGCAGCCCATTTCCTCGGTTGTAGTACTCTACCGCATAATCGGATTTCAGCGCGGTAGCGCGCTGGATCAGCCGATCCGCCTCTTCATGATCGCCGCATTGATGGCGTAATACTCCAAGCATATGCAGCGCAGAGAAATGATCGGGCTTTGCACCGATGATCTTCCGATAAAGTTGCTCTGCCTGCGCAAGATCGCCGGCTTGATGCAAGGCCAACGCTCGCGTCAGCGCCTCTGATAACGTCGGCGATATTTCACCCATTTGAAAATAGCGTCGTTTGTCCCCTAATTGGCATTCAGGACAAGCAGAACGGGCAGTACTACAGGCATTCCCGTACCGCACAACAGGAATTCAACGGCATAGTCCTAATTGCCGCGTCGCGTCCGACAGATTACCAATAAGCGCAAATAGACGAGATACTGCTTCACGTCCGGCTCAGGCAAACCCCATGTCCGATGCCCTCAAACTCCTCACCACCCGACGCTCATTCAAGGCGACCGAACTCGCCGGCCCCGCTCCATCGGCTGCGGAACTCGACACGCTTTTGACGATCGCATCGCGGGTGCCGGATCATGGCAAGCTCACGCCGTGGCGCTTCATCGTGTTTGAAGGCGAGGCCCGGCAGAAAGCCGGCGCCGTCATCGCGCGGGCATTCCGCGCCAAATATCCGGGCGCAAAACCTGACCATGTCGAGGCCGAGCGCCAACGTCTGATGCGCGCGCCGCTGGTCGTGGCCGTGGTCAGCCGCGCCGCTCCCCACGTGAAAATTCCGGAATGGGAGCAAGTGCTCTCGGCCGGCGCGGCCGCCATGAGCCTCGTCCTCGCCGCCCATGCGCTCGGTTATGGCGCGAACTGGATCACGGAGTGGTACGCTTATGAGCGCGGCGTGCTCGATGCCCTCGGTCTCGCACCGCACGAGCGCATTGCCGGTTTCATTCATATCGGCAGGCCGCCGGGCCCGCCCGAGGATCGACCGCGGCCGCCGCTCGATGCGATTGCGACGCGCTTCCCGGCTTAGAGCGCAATCGTTTCAAGTTGAATTGATTGACGCTCTAACATTTTGGTGGAGCATGATCTTTTCGGAAAACCGGTGTCCACCCTCGGATCAAGTCCGAGGGCAGGCATTTTCCGGATCTTGCTCTCGCCCTGCAGGAGCAAGCGCAAAGGGTTTTCAGCACGCGCCCGGATTGGTGTTGCCGAGTCCGTAAGCGCTGTTGTCGGGCGGCAGGCCATTGGCGTTTTGGCTTGATTCGCCCGGCTGATCGGATGTCGTCGGGGCGCCCGGTAGTCCGCCGTTGAGCGCCGAGGCGCCGCCGCCAATGCACGGCTGGCCGGTTATCGGGTTCGTTCCGACAGTCGTGCCGGGTCCGGCTTCGGTTCCCGGCAGCGTGCCCGGAGTTGTCGGCGAAACCGGAACCTCGGGCTGCACCGGAACGGTCAGCGAGTTTGACGGATTTTGCGCGTGCGCAATGGCAGCAAAGGCGGCGATAAAAAACATAACGCATGCCGCGACGAACAATGTCGTCAGTGCCGTCTGTTCGATACGCCTCGCCCGCATGGCAATCTTCGCTTGTTTTCCTCGGTGACTGTTTGGCCTATCCGGCCCCATCGGTGAAACGCCATTCAAATGCGTCGGTTCCATTTCTGATGCCACATCTGATGCAGCGCACAATTCATCGCGCCGTCGCATCGCCATCGGAATTTTACCGCGCATCATTCACCGCGCCGGCCAACATCCGTCACGGCGGCGCCACAGAGTGTCTTTAGCGTTCCCGCAGGCGGTGAGGGTTTGGTTCAGGGAGGAAGAATCATGGCTCTGCAAGCCGGGACGGCGGCACGTGCGCGCTTGGCCACCTACAGCAGGAACAATTGCCCGCAATGCGGCGAGTGGCTGCTCGCTCCCGACTGGTCCGAATATCTCAACGCCCGCTGCGTGCGCCACACCTGGTCGTGCGAAGCCTGCGGCTATCAATTCGAAACCACGGTATTTTTCGCCGAAGCGGCATGATCAGTCGACGCGCGGCGGATAGACGTGTCGCCGTCCATTGAAATCCTCGACCGTCGAATAATCCGCGCTCACATAATTCGGGCCGACCGGCGATTTGCCGAACCCGCCCGGAATGTCGAGCACATAAGCCGGCTGGCACAGGCCCGAATACCGTCCGTGCAGCGCGCGCATCAAGTTTTGGCCTTGCGCGATCGAGGTGCGCCAATGCGCCGTCCCGGGCGCCAGATCCGCATGATGCAGGTAATACGGCTTGATCCGGCATTCGACCAGCGCCCGCATCAGCGCGCCGAGCGTTTCGGCGTCGTCATTGACCCCGCGCAACAGCACCGATTGCGACAGTACCGGAATTCCGGCATCGACAAATCGTGCGCAAGCCGCGCGCGCCTCTGCGGTCAGCTCGCGCGGATGATTGACGTGTAGAACGACGAACGCGGCTTTATCGCCACGGAGCGCGCGCACCAGCGCCGGCGAGACGCGCTCGGGCGCCGCAACCGGCAGGCGCGTGTGCACGCGGATCACCCTGACATGGTCGATCGCGGCTAGTTGCGCGGTGACGTCCTTGAGACGCCGCGGCGACAGCAGTAGCGGATCGCCGCCGGTTAGGATCACTTCCCAGATTTCGGAATTGTTGCGGATATAATCGAGCGCGGCGGCGAGCGCCGCGCGCGACAGTCCTCCCCTGCCCGGCCCGACGGTCTCGCGGCGGAAACAGAAGCGGCAATACACCGCGCAGGCATTGACGAGCTTGAGCAAGACACGGTCCGGATAGCGGTGAACCACGCCTTCGACCGGGCTGTGCGCGGCGTCCCCGATCGGATCGCTCATTTCCTCAGGCTCCGAATCCAGTTCGCGCAGATCGGGAACGAATTGCCGCGCGATCGGATCGTGCGGATCGGCTGGGTCGATCAAGCCGGCAATCGCCGGCGTGATCGCCACTGCATACCGTGCGGCGACCTTTTCGAGGGCCGTTAACCGATCGTGGCTCGCCAAGTGCGCATCGATTAGTACCGCTGGAGCGCGAATGGTTTTGGGAACTGCCGTCATGGCCGGCCTCGCTGCATGAGATAGAAACCCTTATGCGGGATGCGCCGCCATGTCAGCAAGCCACAGAGGCGGCGGTATTGACGTGCCGATACGTGTACGGATAAAGTCCGTACACACCTCATGACGAGCAGGCTGCCAATGTCGGAGACCACCGCGGCACGCGAAAATCGGATCGAGTTGCGAGCGACCAAGGAGGAAAAACGGCTCTTGGCGGCGGCCGCCGCCTATGAGCGGCTCGACGTTACGAGCTTTATCATGCGCAATGTGTTGCCAGCCGCCCGCAATGTCGTTGACCGCGCCGAGCGCATCGTGCTGAGCGCGCGCGACAGCAAGCGCGTGCTGGAGCTGTTGGAAAGTCCGCCCAAACCGACCCGCGCCCTCATGGCGGCCGCGCGGCGCCAGGCCGGTCGGAAATAACGGCGTTGTTGAATTGGCGCGAGGAGTCCATCGCGCGGCATCACGACCGCAAGAGTTTCGACTGCGGTTCAGCCGCGCTCAACGAATACCTTGATCGTTACGCGCGGCAAAACCACAGAATCCGGCGGCGCCAAGACCTTTGTCGCGGTGTCGCCGGCCGCACCGACTCGGGTGCTCGGGTTCTACTCGATCAGCCCCGGCGCCGTTGCGTTCCCCCGAGCGCCCTCAAGTGTCACCAAGAAGCTCGGCCGCTACGATGTTCCAGTGTTTCGCCTGGGGCGTTTGGCCATCGATCGCTCGGTCCAAGGACAGGGACTCGGCGGCGATTTATTGTTGGCGGCCGGCGCGCGCACCCTGGCCGTTGCGGCCGAAGTCGGCGGCGTCGCGCTTGCCATCGACGCCAAAGATGACCAAGGGGCAAAATGGCACGAGCGGTTTGGCGCTCTGGCGCTGCTCGACGATCCGCTGAAGCTTATCTTGCCGCTTGCCGTTATCGCCGAAGCGATCGCGCGAACGGAAAAACGGCGGAGCAGGTAATGTGCACGGCGAGAAGCGGGATGCGGCTCGCTCCGCCGGAATGGATGTCTATTCAATGGGCGTCCATAAAACCTGGTCGATGCGCGAGGCGCCGGTCGCCAGCATCACCAGGCGGTCGAGGCCGAGCGCGATACCGCAAGCCGGCGGCATCTGCGCCAGCGCCGCGAGAAAGTCCTCGTCGATCGGATAGCGCTCGCCGTAGATGCGCTCTTTCTCCGCCATTTCGCGCTCCAGGCGGCGGCGTTGCTCCGCGGCATCGTTAAGTTCGCCAAATCCGTTGGCGAGTTCGACACCGCAGACATAAAGCTCAAAGCGTTCGGCGACGCGCGGCGGATCTTGTGTTGAACTTTGTGCCGGCTGCGCCAGCGCGGAGAGCGCGGCCGGATATTCGTCGAGAATAGTGGCGCGGCCGTTGCCGAGATTGCTCTCGATGCGCTCGACCAGCACGCGGCTGAAAATGTCGCCCCAGCTATCGTCGTCGCCGATGCGAATACCCGCGGTCTGCGCCGCGTCGGCAAATCGCTCGCGGTCCGGCGCGCCGTCCGGTAGCGTCGCCAACAGATCGATGCCGGCAAAACGTGAAAACGCCTCGGCAACGCTGAGCCGCTCGGGCTCGGCGAAAGCATCGGCGGTACGGCCGCGAAATCTCAGCTGCCGCGTTCCTACCGCTCGCGCCGCCGCTTGCAGAAGGGCGGCGCAATCCCCCGTCAGCGTCTGATAGGTCTCGCCTGAGCGATACCATTCGATCAGCGTGAATTCGGGATGGTGCAGCGCGCCGCGCTCGCGGTTGCGAAAAACCTTGGCGAATTCGACGATGCGCCGCTCGCCGGCCGCGAGAAGTTTCTTGCAGGCGAATTCCGGCGAGGTCCGCAAGTATCGGCGCGAGCGCGTGCCGTCGGGCGCCACGAGCGTCGCGTCAAAAGCGTGCAGATGAATCTCATTGCCCGGAGAAACCTGCAGCGCAGTGGTGTCGACTTCGATAAAATCTTGCGCGGCAAACCAGGCCCGCAGCGCGGCCACGATCCGCCCCCGCGCCAGCAGGATCGGCCGGCGGTCGGCGTGGGCATGGGGAGCCCAAAAGGGCGAGGAAACTGGCGGAACGTCCGGCATGTCTGTGTCTGGCATGTCTTGTCTGGATATCCTTGTCCGGAGCCAAATGAGGAAATAACTAGCGGTGAGCCCGAAGATCAGTATGTTGCAGCCGGAATCTTAGCCATCACCATTGAGGTAGCCGTGAAAGTCATCGCCAGTTCGTTGCGCAAAGGCAATATTGTCGAAATCGACGGTAAACTCGGGGTCATTATGGCCATCGAGAGTATCCATCCCGGCAAAGGTACCCCGGTCACCCAGATGGACGTGCGCCGGATCGCCGACGGCGTGAAGGTCTCGCTGCGCTACAAGACCACCGACCAGGTCGAGCGCGCCTTCGTCGAGGACAAGAAGCACCAATATATGTATCAGGACAGCGACGGCTTCCATTTCATGAACATGGAAAGCTACGATCAGGTCGCGCTGCCGGCCGACATCATCGGCGATCAGGCGGCCTATTTGCAGCCCGAAATGGAGGTGACGATCAGCCTCCACGACGGTGTCCCGGTCGCGATCGAGCTGCCGCCAAAGGCCACACTCGAAGTGGTCGAGACCGAGCCGACGATCAAAAGCCAGACTGCCGCGTCATCGTACAAGCCCGCAAGGCTCTCCAACGGCGTGCGCACCATGGTGCCGCCGTTCATCACCGCCGGCACCAAAATCGTGGTGATGACCGTCGACGGCAGCTACGTCGAGCGGGCGAAAGAATAAGGGCACTTCGCCAACGAACCCGATCGCACGACGCGATAGCCCTCTGTCGTCGCCGGTATCATTCCTGAATGCTTGTTCATTGTTGCGGATGAATCGCCCGGTGACCGTGCGCGGTACCGCTTGGCAGCACATGCGCCGCTGGCGATACTAGCGAATCTTTAATTCGGGATTTGGCGCGTGCGCACTTTCGTCAAACCGTATATCAGCCTGCGCGCGGCCGGATTTTCTGCCGCGGTGCTGCTTGGTTCTATCCACGCGGTGTTTGGCACGGAATGCAAGCCGCATCATTTTCGCGCGCCGTACTTTATCAAGACCATGGGCGCTTGCGCCTTCAACCCGGAGCCGTTGAGTTATGCCGGCACGCCGGCGCAGCAGGCCATGTGTCTGATGCGCGGCATGGATGCAAGCAGGAATCTCGCTCCGCCGCTCGATAGCCTGCCGCCTGGACTGGCACGGCGGATCGGCAAAATCACCGGCCTGCCGTCGCGCGAGGCGCTGGCGAGCTATCTCTCCAAACAAAACCTCGAAACGGATTTCGCCGCTCATCTGTGGGAGCCGGTGTCGCGCGCCTATAACAACGATCCCGATGCGCCCTTGGCGCGCTACTTTGTGATCCACGATACCAGCGGACCGAATTACGGCCACCGCGCATTTCCCGACAACATCGACACCGAACCGCACTACGAAAACCTCGCCGATTATGCCTGTTCGGATGGCTGGGGACGCGCCCATGTCTTCGTCAATCGCACCGGCGAAATGCTGCTGGCCCACGATTATTCGATCCCCTGGCGCGAGACCAAGTTCGAGCAAGCGGCCGAATTCGGCGGCGCGCTCTTGGGGCTGTTCCTGCATAACGAGCTCATCCAACCGCGGCGCAGCGCGGCCGGACATGGCTCACGCAATGACGCGCGAACTCCCGATCCGGCTTTCACCACGGCGCAATACGACCGGCTGGCTATGCTCTATACGATCGCAAGCGTCCGCAGCGGCCAATGGCTTGTTCCTGCTTTTCATGCCGCTATCGATGCCGAAATTCCCAACGGCCACGACGATCCGCTGAATTTCGATGTCGACAGTTTCGCCAACAGCCTCGATCAGGTAGTCGAGAAGCTGGAACAGCCCGGGATTATTCAGGCGGCGCATCAGTGACGCTTGTGGCGACGAGACGCGCATCGCTCAACGCGATCGCCGGCGCCGTCGCCGCATTGATGGTGCCGGGAAGCGCCAACGCGCAGCACATGCCGTTCGATCAGTGGATCGCCGCCTTTCGCGCCAAGGCGGTGGCGCGCGGCATTACGGACGCGACTTACACGGGCGCGACGCAGGGGATTGAGCCCGACACCACCGGGCTTGAGGCGATCCGCAACCAGCCCGAATTCAGCGAACAGCTTTGGCAATATCTCAACCGTGTCACCACCGACTGGAAGATTGCCGCCGGCAAGGAAAAAGCGGAGGAATGCGCGGCGCTGCTTGCCCGCATCGAACAGGATTTTGGCATCGAGCCCGCGTGCATGCTCGGCGTCTGGGGTATCGAATCGGCATTCGGCGATCCTGTCGTAGCGAAGAACCATATGCGGCCGGTCATTCCGTCGCTGGCGACGCTGGCCTGGGGCGAACCGCGCCGGCGCGCCTATTGGGAAGGCGAGTTCATCAATGCACTGAGCATTGTTCAACGCGGCTGGAGCACGCCGGATGAAATGATCGGCTCCTGGGCCGGCGCCATGGGTCACACCCAATGGATGCCCGAAGTCTGGCTCCATATGGGCATCGACTACAACCACGACGGCAAGATTTCGCCCTATGGTCCGCCGGACGATGCGCTTGGCACGACTGCGCGCTTTTTCGTCGAACGCGGCAATTACCGCCGCGGCGAGCATTGGGGCCATGAAGTTCGCATGCGGCCTGGACTCAAAAGCCGCGGCTCGCGGACCTATGCCGAGTGGCGCAAGCTCGGCGTGGTCCGCGCCGACGGAGCGCCCTACCCGCAGCCGAATGCCACCGCGCGGCCTTGGATTCCGGCGCCTGGCGGTCCCGCATTCTTGCTGGGGCGGAACTTCTTCGCCGCGAAGAGCTACAATCCGTCGATGAACTATGCGCTGGGACTTTGCTATCTCGGCGATTGCTGCGTCGGCGGCGCACCGTTGGTGCAAAAGTTCCCCGGCGGCGAGCCGGGCCCGACGCTGGCCGAAATACAGGAAATCCAGAGCCGGCTCACCGCGCTCGGCTACGATACCCGCGGCGCCGACGGCCGCATCGGCAATGCTACGACGCTCGCAGTGCGCGCCTATCAGCGCAAGGCCGGTATCGCCCCGTTCGACGGCTATGCCGGCGTCGGACTTCTCGCCCGGTTGCGCCAAGGCTTGTGAATTGGCTCATGATCCGGTTGGATGTGGGCGACCAGCCCCCTCCAGCCTGAAACATGAGGAAATGCCCGCCATGACGCCGTCCCAATCCGCGACTGCACGCGCCACTACAGCCGACCCGGCCGTCGCTGGACTTGAGCGCCCGACACCGGCCGGCGCCAATGCGCCCGGCTTCGGCTCCAACGTCATCGCCGAGGCGCTGCGCTCGCTCGATATTCCCTATATCGCGCTCACGCCGGGCGCGAGCTATCGCGGGCTGCACGACTCGATCGTCAATTATCTCGGCAATACCAGGCCGCAAATGCTGCTGTGCCTGCACGAGGAAGCCGCCGTCGCCATCGCCCACGGCTATGCCAAGGTCACCGGCAAGGCGATGGCTACTGCCGTGCATTCGAATGTCGGGCTGATGCATGCGTCGATGGCGATGTTCAATGCCTGGTGCGACCGCATGCCAGTCGTTGTGCTCGGCGCCACCGGCCCGGTCGACGCGGCCAAGCGCCGGCCCTGGATCGACTGGATCCATACCGCGCGCGATCAGGGCGCGCTCATTCGCGACTACACCAAGTGGGACGACCAGCCGTCCTCGCCCGCCGCCGCGCGCGAAGCGATCCTGCGCGGCGCCTGGATCGCCAATACCGCCCCCCACGGTCCGGTCTACATCAATTTCGACGCCGAATTGCAGGAAGCAAAAATCTCCGAGCAATTGCCGCCGATCGAGGCCGCCCGGTATATGCCGCGGATCGCGACCGCCGCTCCGGCCGACCTTGTACGCCAAGCGGCGGCGATGCTCAAAGACGCCAAGCAAGTCTTGATCCTCGCCGGCCGCGCCTCGCGCGACCTCGACGCCTGGAAAGCGCGCGTCGCGCTTGCCGAAGCGCTCAATGCGCGGGTGGTGACCGACCCAAAGGTCGGCGCGAGCTTCCCGACCGATCATCCGCTCTATGTCGGATCGCCGCGCGCGATCACGCCCGACAGTATCGAAGGCTTGAAGAACGTCAACGTCGTTCTCAGCCTGGATTGGGTCGATCTCGCCGGCGCCATGCGCTATGGCGGGCCGATGCCGGCGACGAAGGTCATTCAAATCTCGCTCGACCACCACATTCATTTCGGCTGGAACATGGATTACCAGGCGCTGCCGCCGGTGGATCTCATGCTGTCGGCCGATCCCGATCTCGTGGTGCCGGAACTGGTCAGGGAAATCGGCAAAAGCGCAAAGCCGCATGCGATGCCGACGCCGCGCAAGATTTCGGACAAAGAACCGTCCGGCTTCACCAACGAGCACATCGCGCGCAATCTGCGCAAAGTGCTGGGCGACCGCCCGGTCACCTATACGCATCTGCCGTTATCGTGGGACGACAGTTGGGTCACCTTCCGCCATCCGCTGGATTATATCGGCTCGGACGGCGGCGGCGGCGTCGGCGGCGGGCCCGGCATTTCGGTCGGCGCGGCGCTGGCGTTGAAAGGCTCTGGGCGGCTGCCGATCGCGATCTGCGGCGATGGCGACTTCCTGATGGGCTGCACTGCGGTGTGGACGGCGGTGCATTACAAGATCCCGCTGCTCTTCGTGCTCGCCAACAATCGCTCGTTCTATAACGATGAGCTGCACCAGGAGCGGATGGCGCGCGCGCGCAACCGCCCGGTCGAAAACAAATGGATCGGACAGCGCATGGCCGATCCCGAAGTCGATCTCGCTGCCATGGGCCGCGCTCAAGGGGCAGTCGGTTTCGGTCCGATCACCAAGCCTGCCGATCTCGCCGGCATCCTGGAAAAGGCCATCGCCGCGGTCGACGCTGGCGGGGTCGCCGTCGTCGATGTGCGCGTCGAGCCCGGCTATACCGCAGTTATGACCGCGGCGATGACACGCGGCGGAAATTGAACAGGAGGTCGCTTTAGGGAGAACGATCATGAACGAGGCAGTCCCGCTTAAATCGCTTAAAGCGCAAGTGTTGCATCTGCCCGAGCATCGCGACGCCTTCTACGGCGGCAAATGGCACAAGGCGAAATCCGGCCGTTCCGCCGACGCCATCAATCCCGGCACAGGGGAATTGCTCGGTGCCGTTGCCGACTGCGGCGCGGCCGACATCGACGCCGCAGTGAGCGCGGCCAAGGCGGCATTCCCGGCCTGGCGCGACACGGCGCCGCTCGAACGCGCAAGGTTATTGAAACGCATTGCCAATGTGTTGCGCGAAAATGCCGAAGAGCTTGCTTTGATCGACGCGGCCGATTGCGGCAATCCCTATACCGAGATGGTGCGCGACGCGACGATCCCCGCCGCGCAAATCGAATTCTACGCCGGCCTCGTCACCGAAATGAAAGGCGCCTCGGTGCCGATGGGTCCCGGCGTGGTGAATTTCTCGGTGCGCGAGCCGCGCGGGGTGGTCGGCCGCATCATCCCGTTCAATCATCCATTCATGTTCTGCGCCGGCAAATCCGGCGCGCCGCTCGCGGCCGGCAACACGGTGGTGATGAAGCCGCCGGAGCAGGCGCCGTTGTCCTCGCTCCGCCTCGCCGAGCTGATCGGCGATATTCTGCCGCCCGGTGTGTTCAACCTCGTGCCCGGCGGCAAGGAAGCGGGCTCGGCACTCGCCTCGCACAAGGACGTTGCCATGATCGCGCTCATCGGCTCGGTGCCGACCGGCCGTGCGGTGATGAAAGCCGCCTCCGACACGCTCAAAGCGGTGATGCTCGAACTTGGCGGCAAGAATGCGCTGATCGCTTATCCGGACGCCGATCCGGATGAAGTCGCCGACGGCGTCATCGGCGGCATGAATTTCACCTGGTGCGGGCAATCCTGCGGCTCGACCAGCCGCGCCTTCATCCACGACAAAATCTACGACACCGTGCTCGCCAAGGTGAAAGCCAAGATCGCCCATTACAAGCCCGGCATCGCCACCGATCCGGCGACCACCATGGGCTCGATCATCTCCAAGACGCAGTACGAGCGCATCTTGGGCTTCATCGACAGCGCCCGGAAGGAAGGCGCGCGGCTCCTCACCGGCGGCGGCCCGCCGTCCGATCCGGCGCTCGCCAAAGGCTTTTTCATCGAGCCGACGGTGTTTTACGACGTGCAGCCCTCCATGCGCATCGCGCGTGAGGAGATTTTCGGGCCGGTGCTCTCTGTGTTCAAATGGAGCGATGAAAAGAAGATGCTCGACGAGGTCAACGCCGTCGAATACGGGCTGACCGCTTCGATCTGGACCAACGATTTGTCCACCGCGCATCGCACCGCCGCCGCGGTGCAGGCCGGTTTCATCTGGATCAATGAAGTGAGCAAACATTTTCTCGGCGCGCCGTTCGGCGGCTACAAGCAATCCGGCATCGGCCGCGAGGAGTGCTTTGAGGAATTGCTCGCTTATACGCAGGAGAAGAATATCCACGTGCGGCTCAAGCCGGCGCAGGGATAGCGCCGGCAAAGCTGCGCCGGGGTGCGACGATGAGACGGCGGGAATTCTTGGCGCTCATCGGCTGCGGGCCGGCCGTGTGGCCGCTCGCCACACGCGCGGAGCGCCGATCCGTAGGGAGGAACTCATGCGCAAAGCCAAGTGCCGACATGTCGCGCCTGCGCTCGAACAGGTTGCCGGCAACGGCCTATTGCACCGCCGCGCTTTGCTTGGCGGCGGCATCGCCTTTGCGGGTGCGCTGGCCAACGGCGCTGCATCGACCGGCGCCGCGGCCGAGCCGTTGCAAGAGCCGGAGTGGAGTCTGGTGCCCGGCGACGTGACGCCGGTGCTCCAAAAACCCTCGCGGTTCGAAGCGAAGGTGGTGCGTACGCTGAGCAATCCGAAGGGCGAAGCTCGCACCCAGCACGCTCGCGCGCCGCTGCAAATGCTCGAGGGCACGATCACGCCGAACCCGCTGCACTTCACCATCCTGCATTCCGGCATTCCGGACATCGATCCGGCGCAGCATGTCCTCGTCATTCACGGCATGGTCAAACAGCCGCTTGAATACACCGTCGAGGCGCTGCTGCGCTATCCGATGGTCACTCGCAAGCATTTCGTCGAATGCGGCGGCAACAGCGCGCCGATGTTCTCGCCGGAGCCGATCCAGGCGACGGTGCAGGCATTGCACGGCTTGAGTTCCTGCGCGGAATGGACCGGCGTGCCGCTGTCGACCTTGCTCGACGAGGCCGGCGTCGATCCGAAAGCGACATGGCTGGTCGCCGAAGGCGCCAACTCACTCGCCGTGTCGCGCAGCGTGCCGATGAAAAAAGCCTACGACGACGCCATGCTCGCGCTGTACCAGAACGGCGAGCGGTTGATGCCCGGCAACGGCTATCCGATGCGGCTGTTATTGCCCGGCTACGAAGGCAACATGAACATAAAATTCCTGCGCCGCCTGAAAGCGGTCGATCAGCCGGCCATGACCTATTACAAGTCGCGCAACTACTCGCCGCTATTGCCGGACGGCAAGGCGTATAAGTTCTACTTCGTCTGCGAGGTGAAATCGTACATCACCCGGCCGTCGTTCGGTTACAGTCTCAACGGGCCGGGATTTTACGAGATTTCCGGCCTCGCTTATTCCGGCAACGGGCGCATCGAGAAAGTTTTGGTATCCGCCGACGGCGGCAAAAGCTGGGGCGAAGCGGCGGTTGACGGGCCGGTCAGTGCAAAGTCGTTCACGCGCTTTCGCATGCCGTGGCGCTGGGACGGCCAGCCGGCGGTCTTGACGAGCCGGGCCTGGGACAAGTCCGGCGCGGCGCAGCCGCTGCGCGCCGATTTCGTAGCCGCGCGCGGCGAAGCCAAGAAAGTGCCGAACGTGCTCGGCTTTCCCAATCAGCACTACAACAGCCTCACGTCATGGGGAATCGATGCCAACGGGGAGATCAAACATGTCTATGTTTAAGCCGCTCGCCGCCGGTCTCCTTGTCACGCTCGCATTCGGAACGACAACGGTGCTTGCCGGCGATAGCCCGCATCTTGGCAAGCCGCTCGCGGACGCCGACATCAAGCCGTGGGACATCACCGTGCTGCCGGACGGCAGCAATCTGCCGCCCGGCAGCGGCACGGCCGCGCAAGGCGCCAAGCTCTATGTCGACAAAGGCTGCAGCCTGTGCCACGGCGAGAACGGCAAAGGCGGGCCAAATCCGACGCTGGTCGGCAATCCGTCACTCACCGCGGACGGCATCGCTTCGACCAAAACCATCGCCAATTTCTGGGCCTGGCCGACGACATTGTTCGATTACATCCGCCGCGCCATGCCGTGGACCTCGCCGCAGACGCTGAGCGACGACGAAGTTTATGCGCTGTGCGCCTATCTGTTCGCGGCCAACAAGCTCATTGCCGAAGACGAGGTGATGGACGCGCAGACGCTGCCCAAGGTGAAGATGCCGAACCACGACAATTTCATCGTCAAGTTTCCAGACCGGATTTAGCAAAAAGGCCGGCTGATTCACGGCGCCTGTTTCCCGGATGCGGTGCAGCGCGCAGCGGTGCGCCGGTGGTCCGGGATCGTTACAGACCTGGCGTTTGCGGCGGTCCCGGTTCTGCAGCGCACCACTTCGCTCCGCTCCGTGCTGCGCTGCGCCCGGGAAACAGTGACCATCATAGCTTGAACGTTTCATACGTCGCCGGATGAAACAGCTCGTCGACGGCGACGCGGCGCGAGGAAAGTCCCTCGTAGTGATGCTGGGCGAGGAAATAATCGAGCACTTTGCGGTTTCTCCCGACGCCATAGGACCAGAAATCGTGGCCCATCAGGTCGCGCGCCTCTTTCAGCCGCTCCTCGACGAACGGCAGCGTCACTTTGGTCGCCGACGTGTCGGATAATTTTCGCAGACCCGCTTCCTTCGCTTGCTCGAACGCCTTGAACACGGCGCTTGGCAACCATGGATGCCGCTCGGCGAGTTCCCGGCGCACGCCGACCACATGCATGATCGGGAAAAATCCGGTGCGCTTGAAATAATCCCTGGCTACCGCGACCGGATCGGGAAACAGCCAGCCGATATGCGGATGGCCTTTTTCGAGAAGCGTCGGCGGCCTTGGCGCAATAAATCCGTCGATCTCGCCTTCTTCAAGCAACCCCGAAATCGTTTTGCCTTCCGGCGCGTTGTCGAGCCGCACGCCGGGCGGCAGCTTCACAGTGATCTTTTCCGGCCGGCCCGCCTCTTCGATGCCGCCGCGGACCCAATGGATGTCCGAGCGCTTGACGCCGTAATCGTCTTCGAGGAAGGCGCGGGCCCATACATTGGCGGTGAGCTGATATTCCGGCACGCCGACTTTGCGGCCCTTGAGGTCTGCAGGCTTTTTGACGCGATCGGTGCGGACATAGACCGAGGTATGGCGGAAGGCGCGCGACACGAATGCCGGCACCGCGATATAGGGGCAATCGTTCTGCGCGGTCTTGACGGTGTAGCTCGACAGCGACAATTCGCAGATGTCGAATTCGGCGGCGCGGAAGGCACGAAAGAATATCTCTTCCGGCACCAGCGTCATATAGACTGGATCGACGCCGTCGATCTGCACGCTGCCGTCGATCAGCGCGCGGGTGCGATCGTAGTCGCCGACGGCGACGGAGAGATTGAGCTTGGCCATTTCCCTTCCCTACTCACATTGCTTGTGACAGATAGCCGCCTCCGACGGGTCGTGCCAAGGTGCTATCTGACGGTCCGCCGTTTCGCCCGAACTCGTTGCCGGAATCCATGATGCAACGCCAACGCTTTCTTGTTGCGGCCGTGGCGATCCTGCTGCCGTATGCCCTGTCTTGCGCCGCCCAGGCGCAAAACGCAGCGGCACAGGTCTATAGCGACGCCGGCAATATCTACATCGCGCGCGGCGGGGCCAAGACCAAGCTCACGCAATCGGAAATGGACGCCGATCCGGTGCTCGCCCCAAACGGCGACTATGTCGTCTATACGCGGCAGGGGCGCGGCCGGACCGTCCACGGTTACGACGCCAGTCAAGTGTGCACCACGGCGCCGCGGCCGGACGAGCTGCGTCGGATCAACGTCGACGGCTCCGGCGACAAGCTTCTGCTCAAGGGCCGCAAGGGCGGCGCCGAACATCAGCTTTGCGATTTTCGGCAAAAGCAATTCAGCTCCGACGGCCGCCGGCTTTATTTCCTCACGCCGGGCTCGGCGACATCGGGCGCGCTCCATGTCTACGATATGCGCACCGGCGACGAGCGCTTCGTCACGCCGGCCAACGATGTTTTGGTGCTGAATTTCTGCCCAAACAAATACAGAGACGATCTTGTCGTTCTGCAGCGCCGCGATCTTCAACTCGGCGGCAGTTATGACTGGTATTGGCTTTACGATCCGACCGGCCAAAGAGAACTTGGCCCGCTCGGTCCGTTCGACACCCCCGACGACATGGTCCGGCAGGCACATGGCGCCTGGTGCGCGAATAAGCCGTGATGAAACGGCGCCGAAATGCCCTATGTCATCCGACTTACTGTCATTCTATAAATCCGTCATGCTCATCATAGAGAGCGAACAGGAAGAGGACGGCCGCTGGATAGCCGAGATTGTCGCATTGCCCGGCGTGTTGGCTTATGGGGCCACTAAAGCCGAAGCAGCTGCGAAGGCCAAAGCGCTGGCGCTCCGGGTCATCGCCGATCGGCTGGAAGATGGCGAGCAGTTGCCGCGAGAGATCGCAGATTTTTTTGAAGCCGCATGACGCAATGGTCTTCGGCAAAGGCGCAACGTGTCCTTGCCGCGCTGTTGCGTCTGGGCGGGACCATAAAACGGCAATCCGGCTCTCACCGTGTGCTGCAACGGACCGGCTCGGTCGACTTCGTGTTTGCATTCCATAATCGAGACGAAATCGGCCCCCGCATGCTGGCTCGGATCGCCAAACAGACCGGTCTTTACACCAGAGGACCTGTGAAATTACCGCCCCGCAAACGGCTCGGCGGGCGCGATATCGGTGAGCTTGAACTGCACGCGTTCTTCGCCTTGCCAGCGGTCAAGCGCGAACGTGCCGGCGGCATGCACTTGGCGGCCTCGGTTGTTGCGCAGCGCAATCCCAAGTTTTTGCCCTGAGGCGCGAAACGCGATGGCATTGAGTCCGGTGCCGTCGGCGGATTTCAGCCGCACCCGCATATGCGCCTGACCGACCTCTTCCGCATAAGTCACCGTATGTGCCGGAAGCGCGATGACCGGTTCCGGATTGCCCGAGCCGAACGGCCCGGCGCGCTCGATCATCGCGACAAGACCGGCGTTCGCGGACGCCGCGGTCACGGCGCCGTCGATCAGGAGACCGTTGGCACGTCTTGCGATTTCGACGTCGGCGCCCAGCGCCGCTTCGAGAAACGCGCGCAGCTCCGCGAGACCGCCCTTGCGCAAGGTCACGCCGGCCGCCATGGCATGGCCGCCTCCTTTCAGCAAAAGTCCCTCGGCTACCGCGCGCCGCACTGCGCGGCCGATATCGACCCCAGCGATGGAGCGCCCCGAGCCGGTGCCGATGCCGCCGGGCTCGAGCGCAATCGCGAAAGCGGGACGACCGAATTTTTCCTTCAGCCGCGCGGCGACCAGGCCGACAACTCCCGGATGCCAGCCTTCGGCAGCGGTGACCACGACCGCGCCCTTTTCCTCGATACCAAGCGCGGCGCCCGCCTCGGCTTCGGCCTGCGCCAGCGTCGCCTGTTCGATGGCCTGGCGTTCCTGATTGAGCCGATCGAGCTCAGCCGCGATTTTAGCGGCTTCGATCGGATCGTTCTCGATGAGAAGTTTTACGCCGAGATCGGCACGGCCGATCCGCCCGCCTGCATTGATGCGCGGCCCAAGCAAAAATCCGAGATGCCAGGCCTCGGGCGGCGCCGAAAGCCGCGCCACGTCCATCAGGCTGACATGGCCGGGGCGAATACGGCGGCGCAGCGCGATCAGGCCTTTGGCGACGAAGGCGCGATTGAGCCCGGTGAGCGGCACCACGTCGGCGACGGTGCCCAGCGCGACGTCGTCGAGAAGCGCGAGCAGGTCTGGCTCGGGGCGCGCCGTAGTCCAAAAACCGCGCTCGCGCAGCACCCGGTTGACCGCAACGACCGTCATGAAAGTAAGGCCGACGGCGGCAAGATGGCCGAGCCCGGAGAGATCGTCGCGCCGGTTCGGATTGACGATGGCCACGGCCGGCGGCAGTTCCTCGTCTGCCTGATGGTGATCGATGACGACGGTATCGAGCCCGAGTTTTTTGGCCTCCGCCAGCGGCTCGATGCTGGTCGTGCCGCAATCGACGCAGACCAGCAATTTTGCGCCGCGTTCGGCGAGCGTCCGCACGGCTTCGACATTCGGGCCGTAGCCTTCGAACAAGCGGTCGGGAATATGGATGATGGGCTCGATGCCGCATTGGTGCAGATAGCGCGCCAACAGCGCCGCCGAGGTCGCGCCGTCAACGTCATAGTCGCCGAAAATGGCAATGCTCTCGGCCCGCGTCACGGCATCGGCGATGCGCTCGGCGGCCTCCTTCATGGCGGTCAGCACGTAGGGATCGGGCATCGAATGCTTGATGGTGGGATCGAGGAAGGCATCGACCGCATCGGCTTCGACATTGCGGCCGGCGAGAATGCGCGCCAGAAGTTCAGGCAGATCGTGACGCTGCGCGATGGCAAGCGCGCGCGCCGCGCCGCGCTCGTCGAGCCGGTCGCGCCACGCTCGGCCGGTCGCCGAATTTTCGACGCCGAGGAAGAGGCGATTGTCAGTCATTTTCCGTCATTCCGTGGCGCGCCCACCTGGCGCGAGCCTGGAATCCATATTCACAAACAGCGCGAGAATGGCTTGGGCGGCGGTTATGAATTCCGGAGCCGCTGCGCGTGGCGATCCGGAATGACGCTATCTGATTCAACGAATCAACTGCAAGCTACTCGAACTTATCAAGCTTGCGATGCTCGGCCCTGATCCAGCGCACCGTGCCGCTGACCGAGCGCATCACCACGGTTTCGGTTTCGATCACGTCCTTGCCGAATTGCACACCGCGCAGCATGCGGCCGTCGGTGACGCCGGTCGCCGCAAACAGGCAATCGCCTTTCACCATGTCCCCGATCTCATACCTCTTGCGCGGATCCTTGATGCCCATTTTGGCGACGCGTTCGCGCTTCTCGTCGGTATCGATGACGAGCCGCGTCTGCATCTGGCCGCCGATGCAGCGCAGCGCAGCGGCCGCCAGCACACCCTCCGGCGCACCGCCGATGCCGAGAAAAATGTCGATGCCGGATTTGTCCGGGTCGGCGGTGTGGATGACGCCGGCCACGTCGCCGTCGGTGATCAGAACTCACCGCCGCGCCGGCCTTGCGCACCGCGGCAATCAAATCGGCGTGGCGCGGCCGGTCGAGGATCATGGCGGTGATCGCGTCGGGCGTGACGCCCTTGGCCTTGGCCAGCGCGCGAATGTTTTCGTCGGCGGGCGCGTCAAGGTCCACCACGCCCTTCGGATAGCCCGGACCGACCGCGATCTTGTCCATGTAGATATCGGGCGCGTGCAGCAGCGTGTCTTGCTCGGCCATCGCCAGCGTGGCAATGGCGCCGGGCATGTTCTTGGCGCAGAGCGTGGTGCCCTCCAGCGGATCGACGGCAATATCCACCTTCGGCCCGTTTTTGGTGCCGACTTTCTCGCCGATGAACAACATCGGCGCCTCGTCCATTTCGCCCTCGCCGATGACGACGGTACCGTCGATGGTGAGGCCACCAAGCTCGCGTCGCATGGCGTCGACGGCCGCCTGGTCGGATTGCTTTTCAGCGCCGCGGCCGCGCAGCCGCGCCGCGGCCACCGCGGCCCGTTCGGTGACGCGGACGATTTCGAGCGAGAGAACGCGCTCAAGTCCCTGTTGCGGCCGGCTCGGCTTCGATGACATCGGGCAAATCTCCAAGAGCAACCGACGAAACGGTCTTATGCAACGTTGTTGCCGATCACGCGCGCTCGATCCGGATGACCTGCGGCCGGCCATAGACAACCCGGTCGCGCCGCACCGCGGCAAGCGCCTTGCGCACGGCATCCTCGCTGGTCGCGTATGTAATCATGATGACGGGCACGGCCTCGCCGGAGCGGCCAGGTTGCGCCGCGCCGCGCGAGCCCGCGTCATGGCGCTGCACAATCAACTCCATCGAAATCTTCTGTTGCGCCAGGCGCCGCGCAATGGTCGCCGCGGTACCGGGCCGATCGCGCGCCAGGAGCCGGATATAATAGCCGCCCTCATGGTGCTGCATCGGCGCCTTGCGGATCGCGGTCATGCGCGCTGATGGACGGCCGAACGGTGCATTGCGCACGCCGCGCGCGATATCGGCGAGATCGGCGACAATGGCGGAGGCCGTCGCCGCGCCGCCGGCGCCGGGCCCGACCAGGGTGATTGGCGCCATCCCTTCGGCGTCCACGGTGACGGCGTTGGTAACGCCCATGACCTGGGCGATGGCGGAGTCCTTCGGCACCATGGTCGGGTGCACGCGCTGCTCGATGCCGGCGTCGGTTTTCACTGCGACGCCTAAAAGCTTGATGCGGTACCCGAGTTCGCTCGCCGCGGCTAGATCGGCCGGCGTGATCGACGATATGCCCTCGACATAGACGGCGCTGGGATCGACCTTGGTGCCGAAGGCGAGGCTGGCCAGGATCGCAAGCTTTTGCGCGGTGTCGTGACCTTCAACGTCAAAGGTCGGATCGGCTTCGGCATAACCGAGCCGCTGCGCTTCCCGCAAACATTCGTCGTAGCTCAGCCGCTCCTGCTCCATGCGGGTGAGCATGTAATTGCAGGTCCCGTTGAGGATGCCGTAGATGCGCGTGAACGACGCGCCATTCAGTCCTTCGCGCAGCGTCTTGACGATCGGAATCCCGCCCGCGACCGCCGCCTCGAAATTGAGCGCGACGCAGTTGCGTTCGGCCAGCGCCGCGAGTTTTTGGCCGTGGCGGGCGAGCAGGGCCTTGTTGGCGGTCACGACCGGCTTGCCGGCGCCGAGCGCAGTCTCCACTGCGCGCTTGGCCGGATCGCCCGCCCCGCCGATGACTTCGACCAGCACGTCGATTTCCGGATCGCGCGCCAGCGCCACCGGATCGGCGAGCCAGCGAAGCTTCTTCACATCGACGTCGCGCTTTTTGCCGCGCGATCTGGCGCTAACCGCGACGACCTCGATCGGACGGCCGCACCGCGCGATGAGCTTGTCGCGGCCCTTGTCCAAAAGATGAACGACAGCGCTGCCGACGGTTCCGAGCCCGGCAAGACCGACTTTCAGCGGCTCAGCCATAGAACGTCGCCCAGATTGGGATGGAGCGACGCAAATTTCTCAAGCATGATCTCTTCCGAAAACCGAAGATCATTTTTCGGGATCATGCTCAACGTCGCGTCGCGAGCGGAACGACGTTGTGCAGCATTTCCGGCCCTGTTTCAAGGAAGCGCCGGATGTTGCGCGCGGCCTGGCGGATACGCTGCTCGTTCTCGACGAGGGCGATCCGGACGTGGCCTTCGCCATGCTCGCCAAAGCCGGCGCCGGGCGACACCGCCACGCCTGCCTTCTCGACGAGGAGCGTGGAGAATTCGACGCTGCCAAGCGGTCCAAACGGTTCGGGAATCGGCGCCCAGGCGAACATCGAGGCCGATGGCGGCGGCACCCGCCAGCCCGCCCGGCCGAACGAATCGACCAGCGCGTCGCGCCGGCGCTTATAGGTCGCGCGCATTTCGGCGATGCAATCTTCCGGACCGTTGAGCGCCGCCGTCGCCGCCACCTGGACCGGGGTAAAGGCGCCGTAATCGAGATAGGATTTGACCCGCCCAAGCGCGGCGATGATGCGCTCGTTGCCCACCGCAAAGCCGATGCGCCAGCCGGGCATTGAAAAGGTCTTGGACATCGAGGTGAATTCCACCGCAACGTCCATCGCGCCGGGCACCTGCAACAGCGACGGCGGCGGATTGTTGTCGAAATACACCTCGGCATAGGCGAGATCGGACAACACCAAAAGCGAGTGCTTCTTCGCAAACGCGACGAGCTCGCGATAAAAATCCAAGCTGGCGATACATGCCGTCGGATTCGACGGGTAGCAGACGACCACCGCGATCGGCTTTGGAATCGAAAACAACACCGCGCGCTCGAGCGCTCCGAAGAATTTGTCGTCCGCCTCGACCGGCACCGAGCGTATGGCGCCGCCGGCCATCAGGAAGCCGAAGACGTGGATCGGGTAGGTCGGATTGGGCACGATGATGATGTCGCCCGGCGCGGTGATCGCCTGCGCGACATTGGCGAAACCTTCCTTGGAGCCGAGCGTCGTTATGACCTGCGTCTCCGGATTGAGCTTCACGCCGAAACGGCGCGCGTAATAGGCCGCTTGGGCGCGGCGTAGTCCGGGTATGCCCTTGGACGCCGAATAGCGGTCGGTGCGCGGCTTGCCGATGGTGTCTTTCAGCTTCTCGACGACGTGCGCCGGTGTCGGCAGGTCCGGATTGCCCATGCCGAGATCGATGATATCGGCACCCCCGTTGCGAGCCACCGCTTTGGCGCGGTTGACGGTCTCGAACACGTAGGGTGGCAGCCGGCGAATGCGATAAAATTCTTCCATGTTTGCCCCGGCAGGTCGTATCCGCCAACACTACACTAGGCTTTGACCTTTATCACTTGGTTTCAGGAGGCTGCGTATCAGGAGGCTGCGCGCCAACAACGGCGATGCCTTGCACGTTGTTATTGGAACCGGCCGCCGCAGCAGATTCAGGGGATTTCTGCGCCGCCGGTGCCGATGGGGCATTTGCCGATTGGCCGCTCCCCTGCGATTGGGCGCTCAACCGGTTGCGGTCGGTAATGAGATCTTCGGTGGCTTGCTGCACCTGATTGGCATCCATTGTCGTGTCGGCGCGCCGCGGCGGCGCGTCGTGCACCGCCGGGAATAGCGACGGATAATCGCTCCCCGGAGAACAGCCGGACACGGCAAATGCCGCCGCGGCAACGAACGCCAAAACGGCAAACACTCGCGTCGTCACCATTCGTTGGCGCCGCACCCTCGTCTCCGTCTACCTGGCAAAGCGCCCCGTTTCGACCCCAGCGGTCCGAACATCCGCCTTACCCATCCCCACGAAGCTCTGAAATACCTATAGCCCCAATAATTTATACGGAGCAACTGAGAAATCACACAAGCCATCAAGCTAACGTGGTAATATGTCCAAACAAGGACGGCGCCGGTTCCTGCATTGGCGACGAATTCAAAAGCGTGCCGCAAATCTGCAGCTTTAAGGCACGCCTTGTGCAGGGCAGCCGCGCAAGCCATGTCTGACGCAAGGTCGGCTATCGGCCATTGAGGAACGCTCGTGCGGGCTCCATCGCAAGAGCCGGTGCAGCAGGCGCCGGTGCAGCAAACCCCGATGAAAATCGGGTCGGTCAACGTCGAGGAGTTTTCGCACAATTTGGCGCGGCTCATCGAGGAAGGCGGGCGGGCGCTTGCCGCCTATCTTAGGCCGCGCGAAGAAGGCCGCGACAACAGCGAGTTTGCCGACGAAGTGACCGAAGTCGTCAAAACGCTCGGTCAGGTCGCGGAATATTGGCTGGCCGATCCACAGCGCACCATCGAACTGCAGAACCGGCTCGGCAAAGCCTATCTCGATCTATGGGTATCGGCAGTCAAGCGGCTTGCCGGGGAGGAAGGCCCGCCTGTCGCGCGGCCGGCGCCAAGCGACAAGCGTTTCACCGACCCGGAATGGACGCAGAACCAGTTCTTTGATTTTCTCAAGCAAGCCTATCTCCTGACCGCGCGCTGGGCCGACACACTGGTCAGCGACGCCGCGGACCTCAATCCGCACACCAAGCAGAAGGCCGAATTCTATATGCGGCAGATCACGAACGCGCTGTCGCCGACGAATTTCGTGCTGACCAATCCGGAACTGCTACGCGAGACCCTGACCTCGAACGCCGACAACCTGGTCCGCGGCATGCACATGCTCGCCGACGACATCCGAACCGGCGGCGGGCATCTGAAAATCCGGCAGTCCGACGCCTCGATGTTCGAAGTCGGCCGCAATCTCGCGACCAGCCCCGGCAAGATCATCTTCCAGAACGAGCTGATGCAGCTCATCCAATACGCACCGTCGACCGAGACCGTGCTCAAGCGTCCGCTGCTCATCGTTCCGCCGTGGATCAACAAATTTTACGTCCTCGACCTCACCCCGGAAAAATCCTTCATCAAATGGTGCGTCGACCAGGGGCTCACGGTGTTTTGCATTTCCTGGGTCAATCCCGATCGGCACCTCGCACAGAAAAGTTTCGACGACTACGTGGAGCAAGGGCCGCTGGCGGCGCTCGACGCGATCAAACAGGCGACCGGCGAGGATAAAGTGCACGCCGTCGGCTATTGCGTCGGCGGCACGCTCCTTGCCGTTGCCCTAGCGGCAATGGCAGCACGCCATGACGATCGTATCGTCTCGGCGACCTTGTTCGCCGCCCAGGTCGACTTCACCCATGCCGGCGATCTCAAGGTGTTTGTCGATGAGGAACAGGTCGCGGCGCTGGAACAGAGGATGGCCGAGCGCGGCTATCTCGACAGCCGGTCGATGGCGACGGTCTTCAATCTGTTGCGCTCGAACGATCTGCTATGGCCCTATGTCATCAATAACTATCTCAAAGGCAAAGCGCCCTTCCCGTTCGATTTGCTGTACTGGAATTCCGACGCCACCCGCTTGCCCGCGGCCAATCACTCGTTCTACCTGCGCAATTGCTATCTCGAGAACAAGCTGGCGAAAGGCAAAATGATCCTCGGCAATACGCCGATCGATCTCAAAGCGATAAAAGTCCCGGTCTACAATCTGGCCACCCGAGAAGACCATATTGCCCCGGCTAAATCGGTGATGATCGGTTCGAAGTTTTTCGGCGGCGACGTGAAATTCGTGGTCGCCGGCTCCGGCCATATCGCCGGCGTGATCAACCCGCCGGCCAAGCAGAAATATCAATTTTGGACCGGCCCAAAACCGCGCAACGCCGACATCGAAGGATGGCTCGCCAAGGCCAAGGAAAACGCCGGCTCGTGGTGGCCGGATTGGCTGGTATGGCTGACCCGGCAGAGCCCGACCGAAGTGCCGGCGCGCATTCCCGGCGACGGCGCGCTCAAAGCCATCGAGGACGCGCCGGGAAGCTACGTCAAGGTCCGGGATTAAGCGTCAAAACTCCCAGCCTGCCATCGCCAGCAAACCGTGACTGCGCGGATTGGCGCTTCTTCAGGCGTTATACACAGGCCTTCCAGCCGCACGGATTAGCTGCAAAGCTCCCCGGCGCGGAGCAATCCGCCACAAGACCGGGGAGAGCAAAATGTCGAGAGAGCTGTTTTGGCTGGTGTTGACCGTTGCGATGACGGGCCTGTTCTGGGTGCCTTACATACTCGACCGCATCATGGTGCGCGGGCTGATGCCGGCAATGGCAAATCCAAGCCCGAACGATAGACCGCAGTCGGCCTGGGCGCAGCGCATGATGGCCGCGCATACCAACGCAGTGGAAAATCTGGTCATTTTCGCGCCGCTCGTTCTGGTGACGCAAGCGCTCGGCATCATGACAGCGGTCACCGCTTTCGCCTGCGCGCTGTATTTCTGGTCGCGGCTGGCGCACATCGTCGTCTACACGCTCGGCATTCCGGTGCTACGCACGCTGTCGTTTGTCGGCGGCTTCGTGGCGCAGGCGCTGCTGGTGCTGGCGATCTTCAAGCTCGCCTGAGGTTTTTTGGAGCGCGGTCTGATCCGAAAATCGGCATCTGCCCCCGGATCAAGTCCGCGGGCAGACTGGTTCGGGATCATGCTCATGGAAACAGCGCGACCTGTTCGAGGCCCATCGTCTCCGGAAAACCGAGCATGACGTTCATGTTCTGCACCGCCTGGCCGGAGGCGCCTTTGGTCAGGTTGTCCAGCGCCGCGACGATGATGGCGCGGCCGGCGATGCGGTCGGCGGCCACCCCGATAAAAGTCATATTCGAGCCGCGCACGTGGCGGGTCTGCGGAGTTGCGCCAAACGGCAGCACATGAACGAACGGCTCCTTCGCGTAAGACTTTAAAAGCATCGCGTGAAGAGCCTGCGGCGAGGCCTTCAGTCCACGGACATAAATCGTCGAGAGAATGCCCCTGTTCATCGGCACGAGATGCGGCGTGAAAGTCGCGATCACGTTCCGGCCGGCGGCTTTCGAGAATTCCTGGTCGAGCTCTGCCATGTGGCGATGATGGCCGACGCCATAGGCATGAAAGCCCTCGGACACTTCCGAAAACAGCATCTCCTCCTTCGCCGCCCTGCCGGCGCCGGTCATGCCGGATTTGGCGTCGATGACGATCTCGTCCGGGTCGATGGCCTTGCCCTTGAGCAGCGCAATCAAGGCAAGCTCCGCGCAGGTCGTGTAGCAGCCGGGATTGGCAACGAGCCGCGCCGTCTTGATCTTGCTCCGATTAATTTCAGTCAGGCCGTAGACCGCGTCTTTTTGCAGTTCGGGCGCCAAATGCTCATGCCCGTACCAGCGCGCGTAAGCCGCGGGATCGGCAATGCGGAAATCGGCGGACAGGTCGACGACCTTGGTCCGCGGCGCGCGCGCCATCAGGTCCTTGATGACCCTTTGCGTGGTGCCGTGCGGCAGCGCGGCGAAGACAAGATCAAGCTTCAGCGCCTTCCAATCGGCGTCCTCGACGGACGTGAGCGTCGGCAAATCATGGGGCGCGAACTGCGGGAAGACCTCGGCCATGGTCTTGCCGGCGCGGCGGTCGGCCGTCAGTAACGTAATCGCGGTGCGCGGATGACACAGCAAGAGCCGCACCAGCTCCGCGCCGGTATAGCCGGAGGCGCCGAGCACGCCGATCTTTGCTTTCGCAGGCATGGATCAACCTATGACCTTTTGAGGGATCAGGCCGATTTCGCGGGCAGGATATCAGGATGGAAGTGCCGCGGAACCGCCGGCACGAAGATAGTTACGCGCCAACGCGCGTCCGTGCCGTATTGCGACGGCGGCGGCGCTCCGCGGCGGGTGTGGTCATAGAGGACCCGTTCATGGGCCGCGATATAAGGCTCGCGCCAAAGGTCGTCAATTGCTCAAGGCTTTGGCGCTGAAGGCTTTGGCGCTGAGGGTTTTGCCGTCTAAATGGCATAGTCGAGCGCATAGTGACGATTGATTCGCCGCTCTGCATGGCATGCCGAGCGGCAAGCTCCAGATGGGTAAGTCCACATGGTGAGTCCGCATGGGTAAGGCTGTGGGAAAAACCGCCAAACCGTCTAAGACACCCGATCTATTTGCCGATCTCCCGAAAGCCCGGCGCGACAGCGGACGCCGCGCCGGCGGCGCGGCGTCGCGCGGTTCTGGCGAGGCCGGCTATACCGCTAAGCATATCGAGGTTTTGGAGGGGCTAGAGCCGGTGCGCCGCCGCCCCGGCATGTATATCGGCGGCACCGACGAGAAAGCGCTGCATCACCTGTTCGCCGAAGTCATCGACAACGCCATGGACGAGGCGCTCGCCGGCTACGCCGACTGGATCGAGGTCGAGATGGAAGCCGACGGTTTTGTGGCTGTCACCGACAACGGCCGCGGCATCCCGATCGATCCTCATCCGAAATTCAAGAACAAATCGGCGCTTGAAGTGATCATGTGCACGCTGCACGCCGGCGGCAAATTCGATTCCGAAGTCTATGAGACGTTCAGGCGGGCTGCACGGCGTCGGCGTGTCGGTCGCCAACGCGCTGTCCGAGCGCATGGAGGTCGAGGTCGCGCGCGGCCAGAAGCTCTACAAGATGGCGTTCGAACGCGGCAAGCCGAAGACGAAGTTGCAGGACGCCGGCAAGGCGCCGAACCGCCGCGGCACCAAAGTGCGGTTCCGGCCCGACCCGGAGATTTTCGGCGCCAAGGCGCAATTCAAGCCGGAACGCGTGTTCAAGATGACGCGCTCGAAGGCCTATCTATTCGGCGGCGTCGAAATCCGCTGGTCCTGCGCCAAGGAACTTTTGCGCGGCACCGACGGCGTGCCGGAACGGGCGACGTTTCATTTCGCCGACGGGCTTCGCGATTATTTGTCCGAAACGCTCGCCAGCGCGACGCTGGTGCATCCCGATATTTTCACGGGTATTGCAGGCAAGATAGGTGCACACGGGTCTGTTCAATGGGCCGTCGCCTGGACCGCCGACGCCGATGGATTTCTCAACTCGTATTGCAACACCATCCCGACGCCGGACGGCGGCACCCACGAATTCGGCCTGCGCACCGCGCTCACGCGCGGCTTAAAGGACCACGCTGAGCGCGTCGGCCAAGGCAAGCGCGCGGCCGCGATCACCAGTGACGACGTGATGGTCGGCGCCGGCGCCATGCTCTCGGTGTTCATCCGCGAGCCGGAATTCCAGGGCCAGACCAAGGACCGGCTCGCCACCGCCGAAGCGCAGAGGATCGTCGAAGGCGCGATCAAGGACCCGTTCGACCATTGGCTTGCCGGCAATCCGCTCGCCGCCAACAAGCTCCTCGATTTCGTCGCCGAGCGCGCCGAGGAGCGCGTTCGCCGCCGCCAGGAAAAAGACATCGCGCGCAAGAGCGCGGTGCGCAAGCTGCGGCTGCCCGGCAAGCTCGCCGACTGCACCGCGAGCGCTGCCGAAGGCTCGGAGATTTTCGTCGTCGAGGGCGACAGTGCCGGCGGCTCGGCCAAACAGGCCCGCGACCGCGCCACGCAAGCGATCCTGCCGCTGCGCGGCAAAATCCTCAATGTCGCGTCCGCCGGCAAGGATAAGCTCGCGCAGAACCAGCAGCTTGCCGACCTCGTCCAGGCGCTCGGCTGCGGCACCGGTGCACATTACCGCGACGAGGATTTGCGCTACGACCGCGTCATCGTCATGACCGACGCCGACGTCGACGGCGCGCATATCGCCTCGCTCCTGATCACCTTCTTTTACCGGCAGATGCCGCAGCTGATCGACAAAGGGCACCTTTACCTCGCCGTGCCGCCGCTCTACCGGCTGTCTCACGGCGGCAAGAATTTTTATGCCCGCAACGACAAGCACAAGGACGAGATTTTGAAGAAGGAATTTCACGCCAACGCCAAGGTCGAAGTGAGCCGCTTCAAGGGCTTGGGCGAGATGATGGCGGCGCAGCTTAAGGAAACCACCATGGATCCGAAGAAGCGCACGCTGCTTCGCGTCGCGCTCGCCGCCGATGACCGCAAGGACACCGAGAAATGCGTCGAGCGGCTGATGGGCGCCAAAGCCGAAGCGCGCTTCGACTTCATCCAGGAGCGCGCTGAATTCGCCGACGAAGCGGCGCTGGATGTGTGAATCCTCTCCCCGCACGGCGGGAGAGCAACCTTTCGTCAGTCCTCGAACTTCAGGTTTGCGGCTTTGACCACGTCGCCGAACTTGACGATGTCGCTTTCGATGATCTGTTCGAATTGCTCCGGCGTGGCGCCGCCCGGATTAACGGCCATGGCCTTGAGCTTGCCCGACACGCCGGGATCGCCGATCGCCTGCCCGAAGGCCTTTTGCAGCTTGGAGACCGTGGGCGCGGGCGTTCCGGCCGGCGCGAACACGCCGCTCCACAATTGGACGTCGACCTCGGGATAGCCGGCTTCCGCCATGGTCGGCACGTCCGGCAATTGGTCGGAGCGCTCTTTTCCGGTCACCGCAATGGCCCGCACTTTGCCGGCCTTGACCTGCGGCACCGTCGGTGGGCCGTCGGCAATGGTCATTGCGGTTTGGCCCTGGATCACCGAGAGCACCATTTCGCCGCTGCCCTTATAGGGGATCATGGTGCCGGGCATGCCGCTCTTGAGTTTCAACAGCTCGGTGGTGATGGTGAAGGCCGGCGACGAGCTGGCGTAATTGGCTTTGTCCGGATGCGCTTTCATCCAGGCGACAAAGTCTTTGACGTTTTTCGCCGGGTTGTCGACGCCGATCACCATGATCAGCGGAAAGTGCGCGATCATCGCCAACGGCACGAAGCTTTTGGTCGGAGAATATTTGAGATCGGTGTAGATCGCCGCCGCGATCGCCATGGCGCCGCTCGGTCCGACGAACAGCGTATAGCCGTCGGCCGGCTGCTGGGTGACATATTCGGGAGCAAGCCTACCGCCAGCGCCCGGCTTGTTCTCGACCACAACCGACTGGCCGAGAATTTCGGAAACCTTGGCGCCGACCAGGCGCGCGAATATGTCGTTGCCGCCGCCGGCGGCGAAACCGACGACGAGATGAATCGGCCGGGTTGGGAATTCGCTCTGCGCGCGCGCCGGCACGATCGCGGCACGCGAAGTCGCAAGTGCCGCGGCTGCCGACAAAATCGAACGACGTGTGAAACGTCCGGCACTCATGGGGTTTCCTCCAAGTTCTTTACTGCTCAAGGTGTTTTTGCCGCGGCCAGCGGGCGGTCGGGATTTCAAACGGCCGGCGCATGGTTAGCACAATCCCATGCGGCGCGCCCTCTGCTCTCATCGACGCATCCATTCGACCAGCGCTTGCGTCACTGCCTGCGGCTGTTCGAGCGTCGACAGGTGGCCGCTGTCCGGGATCACAACCAGGCGCGATCCGGGAATGCCGGCGGCGGTCTCGCGGGCAAGTTCGGGCGGCGTCGCCTCATCGCCTTCCCCGACCAAGACCAGCGTCGGGCAGGCGATCGCGGCAAGGCCGGGGCGCGAATCCGGGCGGCTCAAGATCGCTTGCTGCTGGCGCAGATAGGCTTCAACGCCGGTCGCCTCGGCCATCTCCCGGACGATGCGCTTGAGGGCTTCGTCGCCGTGACGATCGCGATGCACGTAGATTGGAAAGGCGAGATCGGGAATTTCGGCGAAGCGGCCGTCCTTGACCATCGCCATGAGGACGCAGCGGCGTTCGGTCTGCTCCGCCGTGTCGGCGCGCGCGCCGGTATCGAGCAAAGCGAGCTTTGCGACCCGCGCCGGCGCCTGCCGCATGATCTCGAAAGCGATGTAGCCGCCCATCGACAGGCCGGCGAGCGCAAAGCGCGGCGGCGCGGCAGCCAAAATCCGCCACGCGGTGCCCGCCATGCTGTCGTCGCGCCGGTGGTCGGCAACCGTAACCGGCCCGAATTGCCATAGCGCCGGAATCTGCTCGGCATAAAGCCGCGCGGTGCAGGTCAGCCCGGGAATAAGCACCACCGGCAACGGATCGGAGTTGGTAGCGGGCATGGCGGCGGCCCTTTCATGGTTTCCTCGTGCGGGCGCGAAGATTAGCCGCTGTCGTGAAAAAGTGAAGGAATCCGTTTAACTTACTGCATTGCGGCGGGGCTATTGCGGTTGACTTTCGGCCAATCGACCCTATGTTTCGCGCAACGTTACTTAAGGCAGATTCGACCGCGCTTGCGCGTGTTTGCCGCTTTCAACCGAAACGGTTCTGCCCGCGGCGCCTCATTCGAGGGCCGTCCTAGATAGAGGGTGTATGCCGTTTTCTCATCTCGGCTTGTCCGAAAAGGTTCTCGCCGCCGTCGCGGCGACCGGTTACAAAACTCCCACTCCGATCCAAGATCAGGCGATCCCCCACGTGCTGGCCCGGCGCGACGTGCTCGGCATAGCGCAAACGGGCACCGGCAAGACGGCAGCCTTCGTGCTGCCAATGCTGACCATGCTGGAAGGCGGCCGTGCCCGCGCCCGCATGCCGCGCACGCTCATCCTCGAACCGACCCGCGAACTCGCCGCGCAAGTGGAAGAGAGCTTTGCCAAATACGGCGTCAACCACAAGCTTAACGTCGCGCTGATCATCGGCGGCGTCTCGTACGACGACCAGGACAACAAGCTCATGCGCGGCGTCGACGTGTTGATCGCAACGCCGGGACGACTGCTCGACCATTTCGAGCGCGGCCGGCTCCTGCTCAGCGGCGTCGAACTTCTGGTCATCGACGAAGCCGACCGCATGCTCGACATGGGCTTCATCCCCGACATCGAGCGTATCTGCAAGCTCGTTCCCTTCACCCGCCAGACGCTTTTCTTCACCGCCACCATGCCGCCGGAAATCCGGCGCATCACCGAACAATTCCTGCACAATCCGGTCCGCGTCGAAGTCTCCCGCCCGGCCTCCACGGTTGCCGCTACGACGCAACTCCTCGCCAGATCGGGCCGCGAGCCCCACGACAAGCGCGACGCGCTACGCCGGCTGATCCGGTCGGCCGATGGAATGCAGAACGCGATCATCTTCTGCAACCGCAAGCGTGACGTCGCGACCTTGTTCCGTTCGCTGCTGCGTCACGGCTTTTCGGTGCAGGCGCTGCACGGCGATATGGATCAGCCGGCGCGCACGGCCGCGTTGGAGCAATTCCGCAAGAACGAAGTGACGCTTTTGGTCGCTTCCGACGTCGCCGCCCGCGGCCTCGATATTCCGGCCGTGAGCCACATCTACAATTTCGACGTGCCGTTCCATGCCGACGACTACGTGCACCGGATCGGCCGTACCGGCCGCGCCGGGCGCAGCGGCACCGCGATTACCATCGTGGCGGGCTCCAACGACGCCAAGGCCGTCGCCGCGATCGAAAAGCTGATCGGACAAGCCATTCCATTCATGGACCAGCCGCCGGCCGTCGCCGCGGCGGCGCCGCACGGACACCGGCACGATCACGGGCATTCGGATAACCGTCGTCCGCACCGTCCGGCTCCGGTCGCGCGCATCGACGACGCCAGATCGCGCCGCGCTCCGCCGCCCGCAGCGCGTCCGCGCCAGGACGATTCCGACGATTCTCACCTGCCCGCCTTCCTTCTGCGTCCCGTGACGCTGAAGGCCTAGTCGCTAAGAAAAAGCCGCGGGCAGAACCAAGCGTGCGTCAGGCTTAACCTTACAGACACGCCCATTTACCGCTCGTTCACCGCTTTCCCCTAGATTTATCTGTAGATTGCCGACGCGTGCCGCGCCATTCGACGCGGTTTGAGAATTTCCAGTGCCAGTGGAGATTATGGCCGTGCCCGACGGTGAGCACGAAAATACATTTGCATTCGCCGAAGTTGCACTCGGCCAAATACGCGCTTTGGGCCAGCCGGTATCGCCGCGAAATTTTGAAATCTGGTACAACTACGCGACCGGCTACAATGCGCCCCTCAATCAGGCGATCAACGATACGCTGTCGCAAAAGGGCGCGCTGAGCGAAGCCGATATCGAACAAATCTACACGACTTACATCGCCACGACCCGGTTGGGCGAACGGATCGATTTGGTCGGCTCGCGCGTGGTCGACGAAATCAAGCAAGTGCTCGACATGGTCAATGCCGCCGCCGGCTCGGCGACCAACTATTCCGAGACCCTCGCCGACGCCAGCGAACAACTTGAACGGACCAAAGATGGCGAGGGGCTGCGCGCCGTGATCGCCTGCCTGGTCGAGGGCGCCAAGGAAATGGAGCTCAACAACAAGAAACTCGAAGCGCGTTTGTCGTCGTCGCGCCAGGAAATCGAGCAGCTCCAGCAAAATCTCGAAATCGTGCGAAACGAAAGTCTCACCGACCCGCTGACTGCGCTCTCCAATCGCAAATTTTTCGATGCTGCCCTTATTAAAGGGATTGCCGAAGCACAGGAAAAAAACCAGCCGTTATCGCTGTTGATCGCCGACATCGATCACTTCAAGAGTTTCAACGATCGGTATGGCCACCCCACCGGCGATCAGGTGTTGCGGCTCGTCGCGATGTCGGTGAAACAGAATGTCAAGGGCCGCGACATTGCTGCGCGCTATGGCGGCGAGGAATTCGTCATTGCCCTGCCGGACACGGCGTTGCAACCGGCAATCACGGTCGCCGACCACATCCGGCGTGCGGTGATGACCAAGGAATTGATTCGACGATCGAATGGCCAACGCCTCGGCCGGGTGACGATCTCGGTCGGCGTCGCGGTGCTGCGCCCGGGCGACAACTCACAGCTTCTGATCGAACGCGCCGACCAATGCCTCTACGCCGCCAAGCGCAACGGTCGCAACCGCGTCATCTGCGAGACTGATCCGGAGGCTGACGCCGGCATTTCGCCGCCGGCGCGCGTGGCGTAACCGTCATTCCGGGGCGCGCCAAAGGCGCGAGCCCGGAAATCCATAATCACAAAGCAAGTAAATAGCGCTGAGTGCCGTCCTCAAAAGGTGGTGACTCTGGATTGACGAGTTTAGTGCGCCGCGACGCCGGATTCATCGTGCGCCGGCTCGATCTGCACCAACTCGCCGCAGCCGCAGGCCGCGGTCTGGTTCGGGTTGTTGAAGGTGAATTGCGCGGACAGCTTGTCGACCTTGTAGTCCATTTCGGTGCCGAGCAGGAACAGCACCGCCTTGGGATCGACCAGAATGCGCACGCCCCTATCCTCGATCACTTCGTCGAGCGGATTTACTTGCTCGGCATATTCCATGAAATAGCTCATGCCGGCGCAGCCGCCATTCTTGACGCCGACGCGCACCGCCGCAATCGGGCGCTCGGCTTTCGCCATGACCGCCTTGATGCGCTCCGCCGCGGCTTCGGTCAGCCGCATCACCTGAGGTCTCGGCCGGGCAGCGGCCATCTTTACATCCTCCACGCGTTAGCTTGCGAGACAAACGAACGCAGCTCTCTTACCGCTTAGAATACCTCAAGAATCCTAACGACCTCACGTCGTTTGATGTAATGCGCCGGCGCTACGCATGCAACCCGCGTCCGCTGTCTCACCACATATTGAGCACGGTACGGGCTTCGTCCGACATGCGGCTCGGGTCCCACGGCGGATCCCACACGATATTGACCTTGGCCTCGCGCACGCCCGCAACGGCGGCGACCGCATTCTCGACTTGGCTCGGCAATTCCGCGGCCGACGGGCAATTCGGCGTCGTCAGCGTCATATCGATATTGACCATGCGGTCGTCGTCGACATCGACCTTGTAGATCAGGCCGAGCTCATAAATGTCGGCCGGAATTTCGGGGTCGTAAACGGTTTTCAACGCGCCGACGATTTCGTCGGTCAGGCGCGCCATCTCGTCGGCCGGAATGGCGGACGGCTTTTCCACGGCGGCCGCGGCATTGCTCGTATCGGGTTTTACGTCATCGGTCATGAGAAGAAATCCTGCGCCTTGCGCAAGGCTTGCGCAAGGCAATCCACTTCGTCGCGCGTGTTGTACATGGCAAAGGAGGCGCGGCAGCTCGCCGTCAGTCCGAACCGCGCCAACAGCGGCATGACGCAGTGGGTGCCGGCGCGCACGGCAACGCCCGAGCGGTCGATGATCGTTGCAACGTCGTGCGGATGCGCGCCCTTTATTTCGAACGAGACGATCGGCCCCTTGTCCTTGGCGGTGCCGAGGATACGCAGCGAATTGATCTCGCGCAGCCGATCGTGGGCATAGCGCACCAGACCGGCCTCGTGGCTGCGGATACGCGCCTTGCCGATCGAGGCGACATAGTCGATCGTGGCGCCGAGGCCGATCGCCTGCACGATCGGCGGCGTGCCGGCCTCGAATTTGTGCGGCGGCTCGCCGTAGGTGATGCGGTCCTCGAACACCTCGCGGATCATCTCGCCGCCGCCATTGAACGGCGGCATGGCGGCGAGATGCTGATACTTGCCGTAGAGCACGCCGATCCCGGTCGGGCCGTAAAGCTTGTGGCCGGTGAAGGCGTAAAAGTCGCAGTCGATGTCGCGCACATCAACGTCGAGATGAACCGCCGCCTGCGCGCCGTCGAACAGCACGGGAATGCCGTGGGTGTGCGCGATCCGCGCCACTTCCTTCGCCGGCACCAAAGTGCCGAGCATATTCGACATATGGGTGATGGCGACCATCTTGGTGCGCGGGGTGAGAAGCTTTTCGAATTCGTCGATGAGGAAACGGCCCTCGTCGTCGACCGGCGCCCATTTGATGACCGCGCCCTGGCGCTCGCGCAGGAAATGCCAAGGCACGATGTTGGAGTGGTGCTCCATGATCGAGAGCACGATCTCGTCGCCCGGCTTGATGCGCTCGCGGCCGAAGGTGTAGGCGACGAGATTGATCGCCTCGGTGGCGTTGCGGGTGAAGACGATTTCTTCCTTGCGCCCGGCATTGAGATAGCCGGCGACCTTCTCGCGCGCGTTCTCGTAGGCCTCGGTCGCCTCGTTGGCGAGATAGTGCAGGCCGCGATGCACGTTGGCGTATTGCGTCGTGTAGGCTTGGTTCAAGCGCTCAAGCACGGCGCGCGGCTTCTGCGCCGAGGCGGCATTGTCGAGATAGACGAGCGGCTTGCCGTAAACCTGCATCGCGAGAATCGGAAAATCATCGCGGATGCGATTGACGTCATAGGCGCCGTTGTTGACCGCGGGATGCATGTCTATTGCCCTCCCCGCGCATTGAGCCATGCCGCGACCTGCTCCATCAACGCCTCGCGCAGGCCGGCATGTTCGATGCCTTCGATGGCGTCGCCGATGAAGGCCTGGATCAACAGCGCCTCGGCCTGCGCCGCCGGAATGCCGCGCGCCATCAGATAGAATTTCAGCTCGTCATCGAGCGCGCCAGCCGTCGCGCCGTGGCCGCACTGCACGTCGTCGGCGAAGATTTCAAGTTCCGGCTTGTTGTCGGCTTCGGCGCGCTCGGAAAGGAGCAGCGCTCGGGTCATCATCTTGGCATCGGTCTTCTGCGCGTGCGGCCGCACGATGATGCGGCCCTGGAACACACTGTGGGCGTCGTCGTCGAGCACCGCCTTGAAGACTTCGCGGCTTTGGCAATCGCGGGCGATGTGATTGGCGACGAGCGTGGTATCGGCGTGCTGACGGCCTTTGATGAGAGTGGCGCCGCGGATATTGGCTACGGTGCCCTCGCCGTCGAACTGCAAAAACAGCTGATTGCGCACAACGGCGCCGCCGACTGTGAACGTAAAAGAATTAAAGCGCGCTCGCGTGCCGATCGCCGCGGCGAGCGTCGAGACATGGAGCGCATCGGCGCCTTCGCCGATGATCTTCACATAATCGACATGGGCCTCGTCGCCGACGAACAGTTCCAGCGCGGCATTGACCTGATAATCGCTTCCCGGGGGGCCTTCATGGCTTTCGATCAGCATGGCGCGCGCGCCGCGCTCAACGACGACAAGCGAGCGCACGAAAGTCGCCGCAGGCTTTTCCGACGCCACAAACAACAAATGCAGCGGCCGCTCGATGGTCGAGCCCGCGGCGATGCGGATCACGGCGCCATCGCCCATCAATGCGGTATTGAGCGCAACCGCGACATCGCTTGACGGCGCGAGCTTGCCGAGATGCGTGGTGAGCGCCGGATCGTTATCGGACAACGCGTCGGCAAGCGACCGGACGCTGAGCCCTTCATCCAGGTTCGCCAGATCGGATGATTCCGCGACGAATGCGCCGTCGACAAAGACGATGCGGCGCGCCTCGAGGTCGCCGAGCGAAGCGCCGGCCGATTTGGCGCGCGCCTTGGCGGCGGCGTCGGGCGGGCTCGCCAACGGTTTGGCATCGCGCATCAGCGCGCGCAGGTCGGTATATTTCCACTCTTCGATGCGGCGATGCGGCAGGCCTTGTTTGGCGAACAGGTCGAAGGCGGCGTCGCGCTGCGCCGCAATCGCACCGGCGCCGGGCAAACGCGAACGCGCCTGCGTAAATGTTTGCGCCAGCGCCGTCTCGGCCGCGGTCTTTATCGTGGTGACGCCGGCGTTCATGCCAAAACTTCTTCCTGATACTGCGCATAGCCGCGCGCTTCGAGTTCGAGCGCGAGTTCCTTGCCGCCGGTCCTGACGATGCGCCCCTGGGCGAGAACGTGCACGATATCCGGCACGATATACGACAGCAGCCGCTGGTAGTGCGTGATGACGACGAAGGACCGGCGCGGCGAGCGCAGGCTGTTGACGCCATCGGCGACGATTTTGAGCGCGTCGATGTCGAGGCCGGAGTCGGTTTCGTCGAGCACCGCCAAACGCGGCTCCAAGAGAGCCATCTGCAAAATCTCGTTGCGCTTCTTCTCGCCGCCGGAAAAGCCGACATTGACGGCGCGGCGCAGCATATCCTGTTCGATGCCGAGCTTGCCGGACACTTCGCGGACCTTCTTGATGAATTCCGGCGTCGACAATTCCGCCTCGCCCCGCTTTTTACGCTGCGCGTTGAGCGCGGTGCGCAGGAAGGTCATGGTGGCGACACCGGGAATTTCCAGCGGATATTGGAACGCCAAAAACAGGCCGGCGGCGGCGCGCTCGTCGGGCTGCATTTCGAAAATGTTCTTGCCGTCGAATTTGACTTCGCCCGCAGTCGGCTCGTAGCCGCTTTTGCCGGCGAGCACATAGGCGAGCGTCGATTTGCCGGAGCCGTTCGGGCCCATGATCGCGTGCACCTCGCCCGCATTCACGGTGAGGTCGAGACCTTTGAGAATTTCCTTGCCGTCGATTGCGACGTGCAAATTCTTAACTTCAAGCAACGCCATTTAGATTACCCTTACGACGATCTGGCCCAATCGATTACGTAATCAAGCATTTTCGTTTTGGTGAGCAGCCAAGAGTTGTTTTGACCCATGTAGAAAAAGTCATCTGCACGTTTTGAAACACCGATGCGAAACAGATCGTCGTCTTCAACCGCCACTTGAAGCGACTGGCCTTCATTCTTACGGAGCAAGATGGTGTGGAGATATGCTGACACTTGAATTTGCTTTACGGCGATTTCTTGTAGATCATTCGTAAACTCGTGAGCCAAAGACGTTGCCACGGCACATACCTTGTCCTTCCACAACGCGTTTTGCTTTGTTGCTTCTGCGTCTTGCTGCGCCAAATCAGCTGCACGCTGAGCCAGTATTCCCATGATTGCCTCCTTTATGGGTCATACTCACGCGCACTAGCCTACTGAACCTTCCAGCGAGACCGAGATCAGCTTCTGCGCCTCGACCGCGAATTCCATCGGCAGCTGCTGCAGCACATCCTTGACGAAACCGTTGACGACAAGCGCTGTCGCCTCCTCGGCCGACAGACCGCGCTGCCTGCAGTAGAACAGCATCTCCTCGGAGATTTTCGAGGTGGTGGCCTCGTGCTCGAACACGGTCGAGGAATTTTTGGCCTCGATGTAAGGCACCGTATGCGCGCCGCACTTGTCGCCAATGAGCAGCAAATCGCAATTGGTGAAATTGCGCGCGCCCGAGGCGCGGCGGTGCGAAGTCACGAGCCCGCGATAAGTGTTGTTGGACCGCCCGGCGGCGATGCCTTTGGAGATGATGCGGCTCGTCGTGTTCTTGCCGAGATGCAGCATCTTGGTGCCGGAATCGACCTGCTGGTAGCCGTTGGAGATCGCAATCGAATAGAACTCGCCGCGGGAATTGTCGCCGCGCAGAATGCAGCTCGGGTATTTCCAGGTAATGGCGGAACCTGTCTCCACCTGGGTCCAAGAAATCTTCGCGTTCTTGCCGCGGCAGTCGCCGCGCTTGGTGACGAAATTGTAGATGCCGCCTCTGCCCTGTGCGTCACCCGGATACCAGTTCTGGATGGTCGAATATTTGATCTCGGCGTCGTCGAGCGCGACGAGTTCGACCACGGCCGCGTGAAGCTGGTTTTCGTCGCGCATCGGCGCGGTGCAGCCTTCGAGGTAGCTGACATAGGAGCCCTTGTCGGCAATGATCAATGTGCGCTCGAACTGCCCGGTATTCTTCTCGTTGATGCGGAAATAAGTCGACAGCTCCATCGGGCAACGCACGCCCGGCGGCACATAGACGAACGAGCCGTCGGAGAACACCGCGGAATTGAGCGTGGCGAAGAAATTGTCGCTGATCGGAACGACCGTGCCGAGATACTTCTTCACCAGATCGGGATGTTCGTGAACGGCTTCCGAGATCGGCATGAACAGCACGCCGGCCTTGGCGAGCTCAGCCTTGAACGTGGTGGCGACCGAAACCGAATCGAACACCGCGTCGACCGCGACACGCCGCTCGCTGCCGCCATTTTCGGTTTCTTGGCCGTCACCATTGACCGGCCGCTGGATACCCAAAAGCGCTTCGCGCTCGCGCAGCGGAATGCCGAGCTTCTCGTAAGTGCGCAGGATCTCCGGATCGATCTCGTCGAGCGAGGCCGGCTTCTTCTTTGGCGCGGAATAGTAATAGAGGTCCTGGTAGTCGATCGGACCGTAGTCGACCTTGGCCCACTTCGGCTCCCGCATGGTCAGCCAGCGCTTATAGGCGTCGAGCCGCCACGCCAGCATCCATTCCGGCTCGTTCTTCTTTGCCGAGATGAATCGCACGGTGTCCTCGGACAGGCCTTTCGGAGCCTTGTCCAATTCGATCAGCGTCTCGAATCCATACTTGTATTGGTCAACGTCGATGCGCCGGACCTGTTCGACGGTCTCTTGTACTGCCGGCATTCGTCCCTCCGCTCACGGTTTCAAGGACCGCGGGTTGGATTAGTCGGTTATGGTCAAACCGCCTTGCGGGATCGTCCCGTCAGGCTTTTCTCCATTATTTCAATCGTTTAAACGACCTCGTTGAATTGCTTTTTGCGCTCGTCTAGGCGGCAACATCGCGCTCTTCCTTAGATAATGTAGTCGCCAGCTTTCTCCAAGCGCTGAGGAACCTTTCGACATCGGCTGCGGTCGTGCTCCAGCCCAGGCTTACACGGACGGCGCCGCGCGTCAGTGGCGGCGAAACCCCCATGGCGGCAAGGACATGCGACGGCTGCACCTTGCCGGACGAGCACGCGGCGCCCGACGATACCGCGAAACCTTCCAGATCGAAGGCGATCACCGCGGTCTCGGCCTTCATGCCCGGGGCGGCAAATAGGGTTGTATTCGGCAGCCGCTCGGCGCCGGCGCCGAAAATCACCCCCTGCGGGGAGATCGCCCTAAGGCCGGTTTCGAGCAAATCCCGTAACGCCAGCATGTGCCCCGCCTCGGCCTCGCGGTTGCGTCGAGCCGCGGTGGCGGCTGCGCCAAATGCGGCAATTCCGGCGACATTTTCGGTGCCGGCGCGCAGTCCCCGCTCCTGTCCGCCGCCGCGGATGAGCGGGTCGGGGAAATGGATATCCTCGCTGCTTCGAATAAGCGCGCCGACGCCCTTCGGGCCGCCGATCTTATGCGCCGACAGCGTCATCAGATCCGCGCCGAGCACACCGATGTCGCAGCCGATGCGGCCGGCCGCCTGCACCGCATCGACATGCAGCAAGCCGCCGGCACCGTGCACGATCGCCGCCGCATCGGCGACCGGCTGGATGACGCCGGTTTCGTTGTTGGCGAGCATCAGCGAAACCAGCGGGCGCGGCGATTTTGCAACCGCCTCCGCCAGCGCGCCGAGACTGACCCGCCCGTCGGCGCTGACCCCAATCTCTTCGATTGCCCCGGGCGGGAACCGGCCGCCGCCGCGCACCGAGGCATGCTCGATCGCCGAGAGTAAAAGCTTTGAACGCGGCCGCTTATCGCCGGCAACTTCGATCGCCGGGGTGAGCGCCAGCATATTGGCCTCGGTGCCGCTCGAGGTGAAAAACACGTCGGCCGGGCGGGCCCCGACAAGCACCGCGACCTGTTCGCGCGCCTGCTCGATGACCCGCCGGGCGGCGCGGCCTTCGGCATGCACCGAAGACGGATTGCCCAAGAGCGAAAGCGCGGCCGCAAACGCCGTCCGCGCCTCGTCCCGCAAAGGCGCGGTGGCGTTCCAATCGAAATAGCTGCGCTGCGCCATGCTCGTTGTGCTTGCTTTTTGGCCCCTGGCCTGTGCTAGAAGTCGCGACCCTAGGCTTTCGCCGGTCGCAAGCCCGTCGCCAGTTGCGAAAATATGAAGCGGTTATAAATACTTACGTGGACATACCGGCAACGTCAAGCGCAGCCCTTTGCCAGCGCCGCTTCGCACCAATCGAGGTTCATAAAAATGCCCGAGGTTATTTTCACGGGGCCCGCCGGCCGCATCGAAGGCCGTTACCATCCGGCGCGGCAGAAGAATGCGCCGATCGGCATCGTGCTGCACCCGCATCCGCAGTTCGGCGGCACCATGAACCACCAGATCGTGTATCAGATCTACTACGCCTTCGTGCACCGTGGTTTTTCGGCGCTGCGTTTCAACTTCCGCGGCGTCGGAAGGAGCCAAGGCGGCTTCGATCACGGCATCGGCGAATTGTCGGATGCCGCGGCCGCGCTCGACTGGGCGCAGACGGTCAATACCGAGGCGCGCAGTTGCTGGATCGCCGGTTTCTCGTTCGGCGCCTGGATCGGCATGCAGTTGCTCATGCGGCGGCCGGAAATCGAGGGATTCATCTCGATCGCCCCGCCGGCGAACCTTTACGACTTTTCGTTCCTGGCGCCCTGCCCGTCTTCCGGCCTGATCATTCACGGCGACAAGGACGCGGTGGTGCCGCATCGCGACGTGAGCAACCTGGTCGAGAAGCTCAAGACGCAAAAGGGCATCGTCATCGAGCAGAAGGTCGTGCCCGGCGCCAACCACTTCTTCGACGGCAAGGTCGAGCCGCTGATGCAGGCCATCAGCGCCTATCTCGACAAGCGGCTGAGCCTCAAGGGCGGGCGGACCAACAGCGCGGCGTAACACCCCAATTCTGCGACGTCGTGGCTAGGACGATCGCGGTTGTAACAACGCGTTCGGCGCACGCGCCGATGGTCGGATGCGGGGCTACCGTGACCGCCACTTTAAGGAAGATTTCATCCTAAAGTCCCACTCTGGCGCGACCTCTGCGGCAGCCATGTTTTCATTCCTCACGATCGGAATTGACCAGCAGCTCGTTATCCTGGCCGGCGGAGTTTGCCTGCTCGCCCCCATTGCCGCCGGCAGTCTCGTTTCGCGCCTGCGGCAGACGAGCGGCCGGGCCCGAAGGATTTGGATCCTCGCCAGCGCCGTGACCTCGCTCTGTGCGTCGATCGCGATAGAGGTGGTCGCGGCACGGGCCGATAATATTGGGCCGATTACCGCCGGTGCGGCATTTGGACTCGGCCTCGGCACCAGTCTGTTGTGGCTGGCCCGCGCCGCGGGAGGCGCACAAGACGACCTGCGCGACGCCGCGCTCAGCTACATGACCCAGGGCCTCTGCATGTTCGACGCCGCCGGCCGGCTCGTGTTCTGGAACAAGCGTTTCGCCGTTATCTATCGAGTTGACGGTCGGTTGCGGATCGGCTTCACCTTGCGCGACATTCTGCGGGAGCGGATCGCCGTGGGGACGTTGGCCGAGGATCCGGACGAATATGCCCGCCGCGCCAACGCCGCAGCCAAGTCTGGCAAGAAGCTCACCCATGTGTTCGAACTTTCCGACGGGCGCAAGATCGCGGTCAACAACGAGCCGCGGCCGAGCGGCGGCTGGGTGTCTACGCACGAGGACATCACCGAGCGGCAGCAGGTCGAGCGGGAACGTGCCGCAATCCGCAGTCAGGAGCAGCGCCGCGCCGTTGTCGACTCCGCCATCGCGGAGTTTCGCCCGCAGATGGAGAACCTCATCGGCAGCGTGAGCGGCAATGCCAGCGCCATGCGCGGCACCGCTTCGTCGTTGTTCGCCAGCTCGCAACAGACTTCGCAGCGCGCCGCGGATGCGGTGCGTTCCTTCGACGAGGCTTCGGCCAACGTCAAGACCGTCGCGGAGGCAGCCGATGAGCTGTCGGGCTCGATCGCCGACATCAGCGACCAGCTGGTGCGAATGAGCGAGGAGGTGCGGCTTGCGACCGCCGAGGCGCAGGCGACCAACCGCGAGATCGCCGGCCTTTCCGACGGAGCGCAGAAGATCGGCGAGGTGGTCAAGCTCATCCGCGCCATCGCCGAGCAAACCAATTTGCTGGCGCTCAATGCCACCATCGAGGCCGCGCGTGCGGGCGAGGCCGGGCGCGGATTTGCAGTGGTGGCCGCCGAGGTCAAATCGCTCGCGGTGCAGACCGCGAAGGCCACCGAAGAGATCGCCAATCACATCCTCGCCGTGCAGACCTCAACCGGCGGCGCGGTCGAGGCGATCCGCCGCATCGCCCGGCGCATGCAGGAGATCAACGAAACCACGTCCACGGTCTCCGCGGCGGTCGAGCAGCAGAACGCCGCCACCGGCGATATTAAGCACAACGTCACCAGCGCCGCCGACGGCGCCAACGCCATGGCCGCCGTGATCGGCGAGGTCGCCGGCGCCACCACCGAGACGCGATCGGCGGCGCAGATCGTGCTCGACGCCTCGGAGACGGTGACGACGGACATCGCCAAGCTACGCGCTAATGTCGAGGCCTTCCTCGACAAGGTGGCGGTGTAGTTTACTCGACCCCTGCGAACATTTCGGGGTCGCGGGGCAAAATCATCGGTTCTCAAAGCCGTCCCAGGGCTTGTGCGGCTGCTGATCGCTCCCGGCTCGCTTGCAATCGGTCCGCCCGCGCCGTTCAATGGGTTTCAACCGACCTTCGGGGGAACATTATGCGTAGTGCGCGTATTGTTGCCGGCTGTCTCGCCATCGCCGCAGCAGCGCTCGGCGCGCTGGCGCGCGGGGCGTGACTGGCCGCGCCGGACTACTTTAATCAGATCGGCTATCGGCAAGTCCGTAGCGTCTTTCAAAGGCATGGATGGCGGGAAAGCCCATTAGCGTGTTCATCTCGGCAAAGGGCAGCATGGGTGCTACGCTGCCCGCTCCGGTTCCCCGCTGTTTCAAATGATCGTAGCAAACTTTCATGGCAGCGGCGGCGCTCAGCAGCGCGGCGACAGGAAAAATTACGATCTTGAAACCCAGCGCCGCCAATTCTTTCGTCGATAGATACGGCGTCCGCCCGCCCTCGACCATATTGGCGAGCAGCACTGCGCCGCGGAAGGTTTCTGCGACCCGGCGCAGCTCTTCGAGGCTCTCCGGACTCTCCACGAACAGCACATCCGCGCCCGCCATGAGGAAGCGCTCGGCGCGGCGCAGCGCGGAGTCGAGGCCCTCCGCATAGCGCGCATCGGTGCGCGCGACGATCAGAAACTCGCGGCTTGGCCGCGCGTCGATGGCGACGCGGATCTTGGCGACCGCATCAGCCTCCGCAATCACGCGGCGAAATTCGGTATGGCCGCATTTCTTCGGGAATTCCTGATCTTCAAGCTGAATCCCCGAGGCGCCCGCCGCGGCGTAGCCGCGAACCGTGCGCTCGACGTTGAGAAGGCCGCCATAGCCATTGTCGCCGTCGGCGATAAACGGCAATGCCGTGGCGCCGGCAATGCAACGCACCCGGTCGAGCATCTCGGTAAAGGTCGCGAGCCCGGCATCGGCGAGGCCGAGCGCGGAGGCGACGGCACCGTAGCCCGTCATATACAGCGCATCGAAGCCGACGCTCGTCGCCATCTTGGCTGAAATACCGTCATAGACGCCGGGAAGAACCAGGCAACCGTCGCGGCGAAGGAGGTCGGGCAGTGTGGAATGAGCCAAGCGCTTCTCCTGTCGTTCCTCGAGGCCGGTTGGATCAGCCGCGCCGACCGTCTCGGCCGCGCGGCGATATTCGGACGGGCCGCAGCATAGCATCATCAAATTCCATACCGCATAGCTCCGCGGGTTGCGCTTGCAATCCGCGCGGTCCCGCCGTTCAATGGGGTTTACCAATTACACAGAACCACCGATCGTAGAAAATCATGCGTATGACGCGTCTTGTTGCCGGCTGCCTGGCCATCGCAGCGGCCGGTTTCTGGACCGGCAGCGCCGCCGCGCAGGACAGTATCAAGATCGGCCTGGTGATCCCGATGACGGGCACGTCGGCCGCGGTCGGGCGGGAAATCTTCGATGCCGCGCACCTCTACATGGCGCAGCACGGCGACACCGTCGCCGGCAAGAAGATCGAGCTGATCGTCAAAGACGACGCCGGCGTGCCGGACAACGCCAAGCGGCTGGCCGAGGAATTGATCGTCAACGACAAGGTCAACTTCCTCGGCGCCGGGCTGACGCCGAGCGCGATGGCGATGGCGCCGATCGCAACTCAAGCAAAAGTTCCGACGGTGGTCATGGCAGCGGGCGCGTCGGCCGTGACCGAGGGCTCGCCGTACTACGTGCGCACGAGTTTCACGCGCGGCCAGCAGTCCGGCATCATCGCCAATTGGGCGATCAAGAGCGGCAGCAAGAAAGCGGTCATGATCCTGTCGGAGTTCGCGCCGAGCGCCGAAGCCGGCCGGGTTTTTGACTCGAACTTCACCAAGGGCGGCGGTCAGATTCTCGATACGCTCAAAGTGCCGCTCGCCAATCCGGATTTTTCGCCGGTCCTGCAGCGCGCGCGCGACCTGGCGCCCGACGCGCTGTTCGTCTTGGTCCCGGCCGGACAGGCGGGAACCTTTGCAAAGCAATTCGCCGAGCGCGGTCTCGACAAATCGGGCATCAAGCTGGTCGGACCCGGCGATATCACCGACGACGACGATTTATCGACGACGGGCAACACGCTGGTCGGCGTCGTTACCGCGGGATTGTACTCCGCCGCGCATCCGTCGCAGTTCAACAAGGATTATGTCGCGGCCTACAAAAAAGCGACGGGACACCGCGCCAACTTCATTTCGGTCGGCGGCTATGACGGCATGCATCTGATTTATGCCGCGCTGGAAAAGACCAACGGCAATACCGACGCCGATGCTATCATTGGCGCGATGAAGGGGATGCAATGGGAAAGCCCGCGCGGCCCGATCTCGATCGATCCGCAAACACGCGACATCGTGCAGAGCATCTATATCCGCAAGGTCGAGATGGTGAGCGGCGAGCCGTGGGCCATCGAGATCAAAACCTTCCCGGCGGTGAAGGATCCGCTCAAGGAGGCCGCAGCGAAGTAAAGTGCGCGGCGATCATTCATGCGTGCTGTGACTTTCCTCGGCGAGCGCAAGCTGCAGCTCGCGGAATTCCCCGACCCGGCGCCGGGCCCCCGCGACGTCATCGTCGCGATCAAGGCGTCCGGCATGTGCGGCAGCGATCTCAAGCCCTATCGCGCCTCGGGCGGCTCGGCCGCATTGGGACTGGGTAAAGTCAGCGGTCCGGTCATCGCCGGACACGAGCCGTGCGGCGTGGTGGCCGCGGTCGGCAGCGCGGTCGACGAGCGCACCGCTCGCATCGGCGCCCGCGTCATGGTGCACCACTATTCCGGCTGCGGCACCTGCCGGCATTGCCGCACCGGCTGGACGCAGATGTGCTCCGAGGGCAGCATCGTCTATGGCATCACCGGACATGGCGCGCATGCGCCCTACATGAAAGTTCCGGCGCAGACGCTGGTGCCGTTACCGGACGAATTGAGCTTTGCGACTGGGGCTGCGATTTCCTGCGGCACCGGCACCGCCTATCAGGCGCTGCGGCGGATGAACGTCGCCGGAGGCGATGCCATCGTCATTGTCGGCCAGGGACCCGTCGGGCTGTCCGCGACGCAACTCGCCGCTGCGATGGGCGCCCGTGTCATCGCACTCGACGTGAGCGCGGAGCGGCTGTCCCGCGCCAAGGAATTCGGCGCCGACGCGCTGATCGATCCAAAGGCCGGCGATCCGGTTGGCGCAATCAGGGCGCTCACTCACGACGCGGGCGCCGATATGACGCTCGACACATCAGGGACGCCGGACGGACGTTTGATCGCGGTGCGCGGCACGCGGGCCTGGGGCACGGCCTGTTTTGTCGGCGAAGGCGGCAACGTCACGCTCGATGTGAGCCCGCATATGCTGCGCAAGCAGCTCACCATTATCGGTTCATGGACTTTTTCCACCGTCGGGCAGGCGGATTGCGCGCGCTTCATCGCCGACCACAAGATCGATGTCGAGCATCTGTTCACGCATCGCTGGCAGCTTGTGCAAGCCGATGAGGCCTATCGGCTGTTCGACCGCCAAACCAGCGGCAAAGGCGTTTTTCTCATAAACTGAGACGCGCGCCGGCAGCGCAAGTCGAATGCGATCTGCTCGGACATCGCTCTGAATAAGGCTTTTAAATCGTCGTTGGGGACCTGTTACACCAGCCGTGCCGCCGCGCGGCAAGCCGCGGCGGTGGTAGCTTATGCTGGGCAGCGATGACCACCTACAAGTCCGATTTTCTCAACGTGCTCGCCGCACGCGGCTTCATCCACCAGGTCTCCGAGCCCGATGCGCTCGACACGCTGGCGCGCTCGTCAACGATCACCGGCTATATCGGTTTCGACTGCACCGCACCGTCGCTGCATGTCGGCTCGCTGCTGCCGATCATGCTGCTCTATTGGCTGCAACAGACCGGACATCGCCCGATCGCGCTGATGGGCGGCGGCACCACGCGGGTCGGCGACCCGTCGGGCAAGGATGAGAGCCGAAGGCTTCTTACCGACGACGCCATCAACGACAATCTCAAAGGCATTCGCGCGGTCTTCACCAAATTCCTCAAATTCGAAGGCGGCGGCGGCAACGCGACCATGGCCAACAACGCCGACTGGCTCAATTCGCTCAACTATATCGATTTCCTGCGCGACGTCGGCCGGCACTTCTCCATCAATCGGATGCTCGCCTTCGATTCGGTCAAGCTGCGGCTCGATCGACAGCAGGAATTGTCGTTTCTCGAATTTAATTACATGATCCTGCAGGCCTACGATTTCGTCGAGCTGTACCGCCGTTACGGCTGCGTGCTGCAGATGGGCGGCTCCGATCAATGGGGTAACATCGTCAACGGTATCGATCTCGGCCGCCGCTTGCACAATGCCCAATTGTTCGCGCTGACCTCGCCGCTCATCACCACCTCGTCGGGCGCCAAAATGGGCAAGACCGCGGCCGGCGCGGTGTGGCTCAACGCCGATCTGGTGAGCCCTTACGAATATTGGCAATATTGGCGCAACACCGAGGACGCCGATGTCGGCCGCTTCCTGAAACTGTTCACGGTCTTGCCACTCGACGAAATCGAGCGGCTCGCCGCGCTCAAAGGCGCCGAAATCAACGAAGCGAAAAAAGTGCTCGCTACCGAGGCGACCGCGCTGGTGCACGGCCAAGCGGCGGCCGAGGCGGCGGCGGCAACGGCGCGCACGACCTTCGAGGAAGGCGGTCTCGGCGCAAGCCTGCCGACGGTCGAGATCGCTCGGGCCGAACTCAAATCGGGCCTTGGCGTGCGCGCGGCCTTCATCAAGGCGGGGCTTGCCGCATCGAACGGCGAAGTTCGGCGCGCTATCGCCAACAACGCGATCATGGTCAACGATGTGCGAGTTACCAGCGAGATGGCTGAAGTCACCGAAAAAGATGTAACGCCCGAAGGCGTCATCAAGCTTTCGCTCGGCCGCAAGCGTCACGTGTTGCTCAAGCCGGTGTAACGGCTCGGTTAGAGCATAATCCCAAAAAGCTTGCCCTCGGACTTGATCCGCGGCGAAAATCCGGTTTTTTGGAAAAGATCCCGCTCCAACGAAAATCCCGAGCATGATCCGATTCAATTTGATCGGATCTTAGTCTAGCGATCATTGCTCATACTGTCGCCGACCGTGCCCGTGCTGTCGTCGGCGGCCGGCGGATTGTACCGGCTATTGGCGGGAAATTCGAACACCTTGCGCAAAAGTCCCGGCGCCAAAGCCGATAGCGGATTGACGTGCAGCACCGGATTGCCCGGCTTGCCGACCACTTCATAGGTGACGCCGACCAGCCCCTCTTTTTCGCCGCCGAGGAAAAGTCCCACCACCGGAAGCTGGCCGAGCAGATTATTGGCGCCGTAGAGTGGGATCAGGGTGCCCCGCAGGTGGACCTCGTCATCCGCGTAATCGATAAGCCCATCGATGGTGCCGCCGAGTACTGGTCCGCGCACCACGCCGTCGTGCAACGCGACCCGCCCCAGGGTGCGGACGAAATCGATTTTCACGCTCGAGAATCCCATATTGTTGCGCGGCAGCGGGCTGCCGTTGGATACGGCTTGCTCGAGTTGCGACTCGTCGTGAACGGCGAAGTTGCGAACGCTGACGGTTCCGAGCTGAACGGGATTGTTTACGGAAGGCGGGTCCATCACTGTCGTCATCTCGCCGCCGGTCATGCGCGAATAGACGTCGGTGAAGCGAAACAACGCGCCGGCGTCGCTGGTCTCAAGGTCGATCACCTGCCGTCCGCCCGGCCCGCCCCGCAGAATTCCGGTCAGCGTTCCGTCGCGGCCGATCTTGGCGGCAAGGCCCAGATTGCTGACCTCGCCGCCGCGCCGCGACAACTTCAATTCGAGGCCGCGCAACGCCTCACCGTTGAAGCCAAGGACGGCGCCGAGCTTCATATCGAGATCCATATCGGGCGGATTGCGGTTGCTGGGTTGCGTCGCTGTCGGCCCGCCGCTTACCGCCTTGACGAAACCGCGGCCGTCATAAGCGTCGCCGCGCATTATGACGTGCAGCACTCCATCCGGTGCCCGGGTGACCTTGAGACTGGTGCGATCGCCGTCCGAGAAACCGTAGGATGGAAAGTCGGCCGATTGCAGCGCGCCTGAGCCATCAAGGTCGATGGTGCCCTTCACGCCGCCGCCGGCACCCTCGATCAAGAGGTCGTCGATGCGAGTCGACTGCGGTTTGGTAGTCAGCGTGAAGGTCGCGCGCGCCGGCTTGCCGGACTGTTTGACCCAACCCGGCAGGAAACCGTCGATCTGAGCCGACGTCAGATCGGCTTCGACCGCAAAGTGTCCGTCGCGATCGGACGAAGTGCCGGCGCGGCCCGAAATGTCGATGGGAATGGCACCGCTGATCGAATTCAATGGATCGAGCCCGAGTTTGGCGCGCATCGCTTCGTCGAGCATGCCTTGAATATGGACGTCGGCGCCATTGTCGCCGCGTAATTTACGGTATTCCAGACTGGCCGGGGCGCCACCGATCTTGACATCGCCTTTCAGCGCGAAGCCCTGATTGTTGGCGCTGACTTTCAGGTCCGCCGCCTCAACCTTCTGTCCCATGACCATGTGTTCGGCGGAAAAATTCGTAGCATCAACGGTGATCGCATAATTGGTCGATCCCGGCGGCAGATCGGGCTTCAGCGGCATTGCCAAAGCAACCAGCGCGCTCAAAGTGCCGCGTGTAGTCGCCGGATCGAACGGCACGCCCGAGGCGTCGCGCAGCCGGTCCATGGCCAAAAGCTCGACGGCGGCCGGAACCGGACCATCGAGCTTGAAGTGCACGTTCGCCGGCGGGGTATGCGGCGCCGTATCGGGCACTTCGAACAGCCCGGAGGACAGAACGAGCTTTCGCCCCGAGGGCAGATCGGCCGTCGCCCTGCCGAGAGCAATCTGCGCATCGCGTCCGACGATGTGTACGGTGAGGTCGGCGTCGTGCAGCGCCGGTAGGCCCGCGACCGGCCGGATCACGCAGTTCGTCGCCCGCGCATCGAGGGTCAAACCGTCGTCGGGCACCGGCGGACCGCTCGGTCTGAGATTATCGAGCGGCGAATTCACGCCGATGACCAGGCGTTCCACATCGCCACCGATGAGATGTTCGACGAACCAGTCGCGAACTTTAGGAACGATGAAGACCGGCCACAGCCGCTTCAAGGCATCGGCTGTCATGCTGGTCGCGGCGGCGCCTGCGGTAAGACGAAGATCGCCGCTGGAATAGTCTGCGGTACCGGACAGGGCGACGCCGACCGTGCCGTTGCCGAGCTCGCCGTGCTCGACCACAAAGCGCTTCCTGACTGGATCGAACTGGCCGTTCATCACGACTTGATTGAGGATGAGCGGGGCAGCCTGCGCGTCCGGCGAGTTCAACATGACCGTGCCGCCGCCGATCCGGAATAGCCATGCCCCCGGAGCCTGAAGTGGCGCTTCGACTTGGCCGAGGAGCGTGATTCGATTGCCGCCGGACAGAATCTGGAACGGAACTGTGAGGATGCGGCTGCCGGCATCCCAATTGATCTTGAACTCGGCGTGATCGAGATTGATGCGCCCGTCGGCATCGTCGCCATCGTTGAAGTAGCCGGCATCGGCGACGATCCGACCCGTCAGCGATTGCGGTACGCCGTTTGGTCCGATCACGCCGCGCAGGCTGGCGGATAGCGGCACATTGATTTGCATGCTGCCGTCGCCGAATCGCGACGCCAGCAACAGATCGTCTGCAGAAACTTGCCGGGCTTCCAGCGCAATGCTGCGGTAGCCGTCCGCGGTCGGCTTGATCGATGCCGTCAAGCCCCAGGATCGATCGGGATTGTCGGAGCCGACCGTTACCACGATGCCGCCGCTGCGCGGCCGCTGCAGCGTCAGCGTAATATCCTGAAACGTCCATCGCTTGCCGGTGCGCTCGTCGTCGACGGTAAGAGTGCCGTTTTTCAATCCGAGTTCGCGCAGGTCGTGACCATCGAGCCCGGACTGACCGATGCCGTCGAGCCACGACATCAGCGCAGCAATGCTGTCGGTGGGCGGCCGCGGCGGGGCCGCTCGTGTCGCAACGTTTTGCTCAACGGCCTGGGGCGTGACCGCAGCGGTTGCGATCGGCACGCTCGCTGTCGCGATCGGGTGCTTGTCGGCGCCGGAGGCAAACACCGTAACGGCGCCGTCCGGCTCGATGCGAACCGCCATCGTGGCGCCGACCAGATTGAGACTCTCGGCGCGCATATGGCCGCGCAGAAGGCTCAAGCCGGAGACGTGGATTTCAGCCTTTGGCGCGCTCGCGACCACGGTGCCGTCGAGGTCGCGCACCACGATATCGCGCACCCGCACCGCGGCGCCGCCGCTTCCGGTGCGCTCGATCTGAGTGCCGCCGACTTCGATGCGTTCGCGACTGCCGAAATTATCCTCGATGGCGGAGACGAGCCAAGGAGTAAAGATATCGAGCTGGATGGGGCCGCTGGAGAGCCGCCACCACAGTCCGCCGACGCCGAGCACGAGCAGTCCGACAAGCACAGCCGAGCCGATACCGACCCGCCTGATCAGGCGTTGATGCCGGGCCAGCAGCCGCCGGTAAGCGGCCAAGTAACGGCCATCGCCCCGGCGCTCACCGCGGCGAGCTGCTACGGTATTGCCCCGGCGCCGCGGGTGACCGACGGATTCCCAAGGCGGGGATGCCGCATTGTGCCTGTCTTGATTCGTCATGCTCGCTCGGGCGTCCCCCCGTCCGTGGCGCCGTCATAACGATATTGCGGCAAACGACCCGTGAGCGGTCGACACCCCTGCCCGCGAGCAAATTCTCAAGGTAAAGAATGGCGCTGGGAAAGCGTCGAAAGGAAGGCACATGCGGCAGAAGACGACACCGAAGGCGACACCACGCGCCGGTCGAAACAAAGCCGGAAACAAGGGGATAGCGCAAATCACAGGCGCCAAAAAGGGCCTCGAGCCGGGCGCAAAAGCGCCAAGGTTCACGCTCCCCGCCGATGGCGGGAGCCGCGTATCGCTTGAGGACTTCGCCGGGCGCAAACTCGTGCTTTACTTCTATCCCCGGGCCGACACATCCGGCTGCACCAAGGAGGCAATCGACTTTTCCCGGTTGAAGGGTGAATTCAGCCGCGCAAGCGCCGATATCCTCGGCGTTTCCGCCGATCCGGTAAAAGCGCTGGATGCGTTTAAGTCAAAGCACCAACTCGGAATCGCTTTGGCGTCGGACGCGACGCATAAAATTCTTGGCGCTTATAGGGTTTGGCAGGAGAAGTCGATGTACGGTCGGAAGTTCCTCGGCATCGTGCGCTCAACCTTCCTGATCGGCCCCGATCAGCGCATCGCCCGGGTGTGGTCCAAGGTCTCCGTCGCGGGTCATGCCGAGGAGGTTCTGGCCGCCGTGAAGGCTCTGTAATCGGATTTGGCAAATTGCCGAAACATTTACTGAAGATCGCGAAATGGCGCCAAGTGTAGGGGTCCAGTTTCCTAAAAATTAACCATACAAGGCTCAAATCCGCTCCCGACTTGGGTGGGAGCGTCAATGTCGCAGTGGACCGCGTCTCGGTCGTTCAAGGCCGCACGAACGCAATTTCCGGCGCAAGATTTTGCGGAGTATTCCTCGCACGATGGCGCCCGCGGCCACGAGACGCGCACCCGGGAAGTCCGTAAACCGGGCGGAGCCGCCTATACGATTGCGCATGCCGGACGGCAGATCAGGCTCGGGCCAGTAGCGTTCTGGATCGCGGTCGGAACGGTCGTGATCATGGCGGGCTGGTCGGTCACGGCGGCAACCTATCTCGCCTTTCGTGACGACGTGCTGCGAACGCTCATTGCGCGGCAGACCGAGCAGCAGTTCGGCTATGAGGACCGCATCGCCGAATTGCGCGCCCAGATTGATCGCACCACCAGTCATCAACTGCTCGACCAGGAGCAATTCGAGCAAAAGCTCGACGAGCTGATGCGTCGCCAAACCGCTCTGGAATCGCACGCCACGGCCTTGAGCAACCTCGCCGACCCGACGACGACCGGCTCGATTGGGACAGCACCAAATCCGGGAAGAGAGACCGCGCCGTCACGGCACGATTTCGGCCGGCAATCGAATATCGGCGCAACGCTCGACCGAATGGAGGCCTCGCTCGATCGGGTCGAGCGGCGGCAGTCGATCACTCTCAGCGAGTTGGAGAGCCGCTACCAAGACAAGGCGCGCCGCATTCGCGGCGTTTTCGATCGGCTCGGCGTCAGGCTTAATTCACCGGCGACCGGCGGCCCCTTCGTCCCGGTCAAGCCGCCGCCGGTCAATGAAGGATTTCAGCGCGCGCTCTTTGAGGTCAACTTGGCGCGCTCCGAAGCCGACCAGCTTAGCGACACGCTTCGCACCGTGCCGTTGCGCAAGCCGGTGAGCGGCGAGATCGATGAAACCTCGCCGTTCGGCGTCCGCATGGATCCCTTTCTGCATGAGGCGGCGATGCATACCGGCATCGACATCCGCGGCGAAGTCGGCGAACCGGTTCATGCAACCGCGGCCGGACGGGTGACCATTGCCGGTTGGGACGGCGGCTACGGCAATATGGTCGAGATCGACCACGGCAACGGCCTGTCGACCCGCTACGGACATCTCTCCCAGATCGACGTGCGCGTCGGTAATGAAGTGCGGAGCGGTCAAATCGTCGGTTTGATCGGTTCAACCGGCCGCTCGACCGGTCCCCACTTGCATTACGAGACGCGCGTCGACGGCGAAGCGGTCAATCCGCAGAAATTCCTCGAAGCCGGCGCGAAGCTTTTCGGCGACGGGCAGCAGATCGTCCGCAGCGACCGCGGCCGCGCTCAGGACTGAACGGCACTTAGGCTGACTCTTTCCAAAGCTTCAAAGCGCACTCGCCGGCGGCATGCCTAAAGTCGATGTCGGTCGAGAGCATCGTCAGATCGTGACGAATGCAAAGTTGCGCCAAGAGCGCGTCGATCGTTCCAATCTGTATCCCGGCGCGCCGACAGCGGTTTCTCAACTCGGCAGCCGCTATATGATCCTCACGATCCGGCGCGATGAGAGGTAGCGCGGAGAACCGATCCAAAATCTGTCTGCGGGCTTTTGGACCCGAAAAGCCTTGAAGAAGCTCCTGGAGAACGAGACCTGTGGTTAGGATCGTCTCGCCCGCTTCGATCCCCTGAACCAGCGCCCTAACCTCCGCCGCCGAAGAAAGCGAATTGCGCCGGAGCGCAAGAGACCAAACGCTGGTATCGACAAAAAGGCTCAATCCCGCTCGCGCCCCGCTTTATAGTCGTATGCTGGATCCCACTCGAGTTTGCCCATCAGATCGAGCAAACGCTTCTGCCGCCTTCGCGCGATAAACTCCTGCAACGCCTTTGTGACAGCGGCCTTTTTTGTACGCTCCCCGCTCAGTTCCAGCGCCCGGTCGATGAGCTCCGGGTCGATCGACAGGTTTGTCGCCATAGCTCACCACCCTGTGTGCGTATCTACACAGAGCCTCACACAAAGTTATGAACTCCGCAATGGGCTTCTCATCGCGGCAGCATGGAGCGGGCGTTAAAAAGTTACTCAACGTCCTCGACTTGCTGTGGGGCAGTGCCGAACGCCTTTTGCGCCAGCGCCGCTTCGGTGAACTGATCGATATCGCCGTCGAGAACAGCAGCGGTGTTGGACGTCGACACCCCGGTGCGCAGGTCCTTCACCATCTGATAGGGCTGCAGCACGTAAGAGCGGATCTGGTGGCCGAAGCCGATATCGGTCTTGGCCGCCTGGTCGGCAGCGGCCTTCTCCTCGCGCTTTTTCAACTCGGCCTCGTAGAGCTTGGCGCGCAGCATCTGCCAGGCCTGCGCGCGGTTGCGATGCTGCGAGCGGTCGTTCTGGCAAAACACCACGATATTGGTCGGGATGTGAGTGAGCCGGATCGCGGACTCGGTCTTGTTGACGTGCTGGCCGCCGGCACCGCCGGAGCGTAGCGTGTCGACACGCACGTCGGCCTCGTCGATGTCGATCTTGATGCGGTCGTCGATCACCGGATAGACGTTGACGCTGGCGAACGAGGTATGCCGGCGAGCATTGGAATCGAACGGCGAAATGCGCACCAGGCGATGCACGCCATTCTCGGTCTTGAGCCAGCCATAGGCGTTGCGGCCCTTGATCTCGACGGTCGCCGATTTGATGCCGGCCTCCTCGCCCTGCGTTTCTTCGATGTATTGGACCTTAAAGCCGTGCTGCTCGGCCCAGCGCGTGTACATCCGCAACAGCATCGCGGCCCAGTCCTGGCTCTCGGTGCCGCCGGCGCCGGCATGGACTTCGAGATAGGCATCGTTGGCATCGGCCTCGCCGGAGAGCAGCGCTTCCAATTCGCGGCGCGACACTTCGACTTTGAGCTTGCGCAATGCCGCTTCGGCCTCGGCGACGACCTTTTGATCTTTCTCCGCCTCGCCAAGCTCGATCAGCGTCGCCTGATCGTCGAGTTCCTGCTCGATGCGCGACAGTGCAGCGAGGTTGTCGTCGAGCGCAGTGCGCTCCTGCATGACGCGGCTGGCGCGCTGCGGATCGTTCCACAGATTGGGGTCTTCGGCCTGCCGGTTCAGCTCGGCTAGCCGAGCGCGCGCTTTGTCGACGTCAAAGATGCCTCCTCAGCAGTCCGATCGACTGCTTGATCTCCTCGACGATGGTCGTGATTTCGGCGCGCATGGAACCAGATATCAGGTGTCAGTAATCAGGTATCAAGTGCAAGTGTCATGTTTGACGATTCCTGATACCTGATCCCGATCCCTGAGATCAATACAGCCCGCCGGTCCCGGTCCGCACGACGTTGCCTGCGTCGGGCGAGACCTGCTGCGCATTGGAAACGCCGTTGGTCGTATCGGCGCCGACCACGGTGTCGCTGTCGGGCGGCGCGGTGCCGGGCTTGAAGGCTTCAAGAATGACGCGCGGGTCGCTAGGTCCGGCGCGCATTCCCGTTTTGGCGTCGACGCGGATGAGTTTTATGCCGGGCGGCACAGAAAACGGGATCGGCGGCTTGTCGGCAAGCGCCACTTTCAGAAAATCCCTGACCACAGGCGCGGCGAGGCTGCCGCCGGTCGCGCGGTTGGCAATGTGACGCGGCTTGTCGAAGCCCATATAGACGCCACAGACGATATCGGGCGAAAAACCGATGAACCACACGTCCTTTTCGTCGTTGGTGGTGCCGGTCTTGCCGGCAATCGGCTTGCCGACCGCACGAACCGCGACGCCGGTGCCGCGCTGCACGACGCCCTCCATGAGCGAGGTGATCTGATAGGCGGTCATCGGATCGATCACCTGCTCGCGCTTATCGATCAGCGTCGGCTCCGGCTGATTGTGCCAACTGTCGGCATTGCAGCCGGTGCATTCGCGTTGGTCGTGCTTATAGATGGTGTGACCGTAGCGGTCCTGGATACGGTCGATCAGGGTCGGGATGACGCGGCGTCCGCCGTTGTCGAACATCGAATAGGCGGTGACCATGCGCATCACGGTGGTTTCGCCGGCGCCGAGCGCGTAAGACAAATACGGCGGCAGTTCGTCATAGACGCCGAACCGCTTGGCATATTCGGAAATCAGCGGCATGCCGATGTCCTGGGCGAGCCGCACCGTCATGACGTTGCGCGACTCTTCGAGGCCGAAACGCAGCGTCGAGGGGCCGAAAAACTTGCCGCCGTAGTTTTGCGGCGTCCAGATGCCGCCGCCCTGCCCCATATCGATCTCGATCGGCGCATCCATGATGATGGTTGATGGCGTGTAGCCGTTATCGAGAGCTGCGGCATAGACGATGGGCTTGAATGACGAGCCCGGCTGCCGCAGCGCCTGCGTGGCGCGGTTGAATTGACTCTGGTCGAAGGAAAAGCCGCCGACCATAGCCAGCACGCGCCCGGTATGCGGATCCATCACCACCAGGGCGCCGGAAATTTCCGGCACCTGACGCAACTGGTATTGACCGGCTTGATCCGTCGGCTCGACGTAGATCACATCGCCGACCGAGAGCACCTGGCTGACGCGCTGGATCGGCTTTGCGGGTCCGTTGGCCGGCTTCGCCCATTTCACGCCGTCGAGCGGCACGATGCCGACCGCGCGGTCCTTGAGAACGGCGCCGGACGGATCGCGGCCGGGCTGCAGACCGATGCGCGCCGACTGGTCGTCCACTTGCAGCACCACGGCCATGCGCCAGGGGTCGATATCGTCCAGCGATTTGACGTCGGCGAGTTTGACGCCCCAATCGCCGCCAACGTCCATTGTGGCAACCGGCCCGCGATAGCCTTGCTTCTCGTCAAAGCTCACGAGCCCGTTGACCATGGTGTTGCGCGCCAGCATTTGCAGTTGGGGGTCGAGCGTCGTGCGCACCGACAGCCCGCCTTCGTAGAGCTTGTTCTCTCCGTAATTGTCGTAGAGGTAACGCCGCACCTCTTCGGTGAAATATTCGGCGGCGTAAACATGGGGACTGGCCGTGCGCACGGTGACGTCGAGCGGCTCTTTTTCCGCTTTGGCGCCGTCCGCCGCAGAGATGAAGCCGTCTTCGACCATGCGATCGATGACGTAATTGCGCCGCGCGATCGCCTCGTCCTTGCGGCGGAACGGATTGTAGTTGTTCGGCCCCTTGGGCAGACCGGCGAGATACGCCGCCTGGGCGATGGTCAGCTCGTGTACCGACTTGTCGAAATACAAAAGCGACGCCGCGGCCACCCCATAGGCGCCGAAACCGAGATAGATTTCGTTGAGATAAAGTTCGAGGATTTTCTGCTTCGAATAGGTGCGTTCGATGCGCAACGCGAGCAGCGCTTCCTTGATCTTTCGCTCGAACGAAACCTGGTTGTTCAACAGAAAGTTCTTGGCGACCTGCTGCGTGATGGTCGAGGCGCCCTGCGGCCGCCGGCCGCTGCCGTAGTTCTGGACATAGAGCATGCCGGCACGGAGGATGCCGTAAACGTCGACGCCGGGATGATGGTAAAAATTCTTATCCTCGGCCGCCACGAAAGCGTTGGTGACGAGCTTGGGTATCGCCTGGATTGGCAGATAGAGCCGCCGCTCCTTGGCATATTCCGCGAGCAGCGAGCCGTCGGCCGCGTGCACTCGCGTCATCACCGGCGGCTCGTAGTCCTGAAGCTGGCTGTAGTCGGGCAAATCCTTGGAGTAATGCCACAATATGCCGGCCGTCACGGCGATCCCGGCGATGAAGAGGATCGTCCCGGCCGCGAAAAGAAAGCCCAAAAACCGCAGGAACAACTTCACCGCGACACCGATTTCATTACGAGTATCCTGCCGCACCTCGGCTGACGCAATTAGCGCCGAGTCGCCCCCTATGTCTGCCCGACATTAGCGCTTTAATTGCGTCTCGTCGCTTGGGTTTTTGTTCAAACTGAGGCCGCCGCGGACTGCCTGTAAGCGCGTTCGGTGTTGCCACCCTAATTTGCCCCGGCGCGGGCGCCGGCGAGGTGGGTCGCGAAATAGTCATTGACGGCCGCGGCGATCGAATCCGCCGTGCGGTCGCGCCAGGCGTCGGAGTTTAGCGATTGCAAGTCTTGCTTATTGGACACGTATCCCAGCTCAACCAGCACCGAGGGCACGTCGGGCGCGCGCAACACGCGAAAACCCGCCGACCTGATCGGGTCCTTGTGCAATCGCGTTGTTGCCCCCAAGTCGCTGACGAGCTTATGCGCAAACTGCATTGAAAACGTCTTGGTTTCGCGCTGCGCAAGATCGAGCAGGATGCCGGCAACGTCGTCCGGCTCGGATTTAAGGTCGACGCCGGCGATGACGTCGGCGTGGTTTTCCTCTTCGGCCACCCGCGCGGCTTGCGGATCCGACGGCGTATCCGAAAGCGTGTAGACGGTGGCGCCGTCGGCGTCGCCTTCCCGGCGCGGCAGGAAATCGGCGTGGAGCGAAATAAACAGCGCGGCACCGGCGTTGCGCGCGATCCGCACCCGGTCGGCCAGCGGCACGAAAGTGTCGTCGCTGCGCGTCATCAGGACGCGATATTTACCAGATTTCTCAATACTCTCGCGTAACCGCTTGGCGAAATCGAGGACAATGTCTTTCTCGCATTGCCCGTTTGGCGCCCGTGTCCCGGTATCGATGCCGCCGTGACCAGGATCGAGCACAACGAGGGGACGCGAGTCGGCGAGAGCCGGCGGCATGCTCGCGGCAGGAGCTTCGCTACGGGCAGATTTCTCGTCGAGCGCAATCTTGCGCAGGAAACTCTCGCGATCGGTGGCGACGAGATCAAGCACCAACCGCGCCGGCGCGCCGGCCGCTGCGTCCACGGCGAACGCCTTGTCGACGCGCACCGGCTTTAGCAAGTCGAACACCATCCGCGAGCCGCCCGGCATGACCAGCCCAAAACGGAACGCCTTGATCAGCCCCTGCCCAGCCTCGCCGGCGCGCGGCGGCAGCTGGAACGTCACTTGGGGTATGTCGAGGACCAGGCGATAAGGGTCGGCAAGGGTGAAGACGTGCAGGTCGATCCTGCGGTCGAGATCCATGACGAATCGCGTTTGCGCGCCGTCGCCGCCGAGCCGCACGGCAGTCGCCACCGGAAATGAGTTCGGCTGCCGGAACGGTCGCGGGCGGTCCGACAGCCCATGCGGTTCCGGCAAAGAGCACACCGAGGAGAGCCCAGCGCACGGCTTGGACAGGCATCGGTTTCCACCCCATCGAGCCCCTCTTACTCCATTAGGCACGCGTGGTTAACCGGAACTGAACGTCGGCAGAAGTGGCGCTCGACATGGCGAAATTCACGTTGCTTTTTGCCAAATCCCACAGGCGACTTGCCAATTCCCTCTCCCGGGCCTTAAGAAGAGGATGCTGACGGTGAAAGGTTCCGGTTGTGTCGCGTTAGGGCATCCGGTGACGTCCGCAAGGATTTGCTCCCTAAGGAAGATGACGGGAGCGAGGCGGACACCGCTTTCGCACCGCTCCGGCGCCAGGCGTTCAATGAGGTCACGACCTCGGCGAACAGGGTGCCGACGGCGTAAAGCGACGCCGACGCCCTCCAAGATGAGGACAGCCGGAACCTCGCGCGCGATGGTGTGCCAGAAGCCAAGCTGCTGGCACCATGTCGCGCCATACCGTAAGCAATTGAGCGAAATTGCGGCCGCGCCCAGCGCTGTCGCCTCATAGCGGTTTGGAGTTCATGTTCGAGGCGCAAGTTCAGGTTCGCTTGACGAAGTATGGCGGCGTTGCGACGCTCGCCCGGATTCGAGCCTGGTCCCCTTGCGACGCTCGCGCTTTCCGATCCGTCCCATTCACCGAAAATCGGGCCCACGCCCTTCCTCCGCGCCGATGCGGCGCGGCGCGAGCCGGCATGGCGGCCCCCAAGAGATTTGCCAATGGCCAACAAAATGCTCATCGACGCGACCCATCCCGAGGAGACCCGGGTGGTCGTCTTGCGCGGCAATCGCGTCGAAGAATTCGACTTTGAGTCCGCGCACCGCAAGCAATTAAGAGGCAATATCTATCTGGCGAAAGTGACGCGCGTTGAGCCGTCGCTGCAAGCCGCCTTCGTTGATTACGGCGGCAATCGTCATGGTTTTCTTGCGTTCAGCGAAATCCATCCCGACTACTACCAGATTCCGGTCGCCGACCGGCAGGCCCTGATCGACGAGGAGGAGCGCGCGCAGCGCGCCGCCGATGACGAGGTCGATCGCCGTTCGCGGCGACATCGTCGCCACGGCGCGCATCCTGCCGCGCGCCGCGACACGGTGATGCGCGGCGAGCTTGCCGAAGCCCCGGCGGGCGATTCGGTCGCCGACGAGGAATTTGCGGCGCCGTCCGCCGCGAGCGACGAGGCGCTTAGTCCTTCTGTGGATGACGAACCGCACGCCGACCCGGCCGCGGACGGCGCGGCGGAAGCCCCGCCCATTCTCGAAACGCCAGAGTCCTTGGCTGAGGAAACGCAGCCGGATGCCGCCGCCGACGAAGCCGAAGTCGAAGCGGGTCATATTGAGGACGTCGAAACCGCAGCAACCGGCTCCGCGGTCGGTCCCGACGAAACCGAACATGCCGAGCTGGACGAATCGGCAAGTCCGCCCGCGGCCGAGAACGGCGAAGCGCCGGGCGTCGCCGAAGTGCGCGAGCACGAACAAAACGGCGAAGACGATGAAGCCGCCGAAGAAGTGGTTGAATCGGTCGGCGGCGCCGACGCGCTGGAAGAAGTCCCCGACCGCGCGCCGCGGCATCGCCGCCAATACAAGATCCAGGAGGTCATCAAACGCCGCCAAGTCATGCTGGTACAGGTGGTCAAGGAGGAGCGCGGCACCAAGGGCGCGGCGCTGACCACTTATCTGTCACTCGCCGGACGTTATTCGGTGCTGATGCCCAACACCGCGCGCGGCGGCGGCATCAGCCGCAAGATTACCAGCGCCGAAGACCGCGCGCGGCTCAAGGAAGCGGCGGCGGAACTCGAAGTACCGGAAGGCATGGGCGTGATCCTGCGCACCGCCGGCGCCAACCGCACCAAAATCGAGATCAAGCGCGATTTCGAATATCTGCTGCGGATGTGGGAGACGGTACGCGACCTCACCCTCAAATCCACTGCGCCGAAACTCGTCTATGAGGAGGGCTCGCTGGTCAAGCGCTCGATCCGCGATCTCTATAGCAAAGACATCGACGAGGTGATCGTCGCCGGGCCCGAGGCTTATCACGAGGCCAAGGATTTTATGCGCATGCTCATGCCGAGCCATGCCAAGAACGTTCACCTCTACAACGAGACACAACCGCTGCTATCGCGTTACGGCGTCGAAAATCAGCTCGACGCCATGTTCTCGCCGGTTGTCCAGCTGCGCTCAGGCGGCTACATCGTGATCAATCAGGCCGAGGCCTTGGTTGCCATCGATGTGAACTCCGGCCGCGCCACGCGCGAGCACCACATCGAGGACACCGCGCTCAAAACCAATCTGGAGGCCTCCGACGAGATTGCCCGCCAGCTGCGGCTGCGCGACCTCGCCGGGCTGATCGTCATCGACTACATCGATATGGAGGAAAAGCGCAATAACCGCGCCGTCGAGCGCCGGCTCAAGGAGTGCCTCAAGCACGACCGCGCCCGTATCCAGGTCGGCCGCATTTCGCATTTCGGCCTGCTCGAAATGTCGCGCCAGCGCATTCGCACGAGCGTGCTGGAAAGCTCGACCGAGAAGTGCCCGTATTGCGGCGGCAGCGGTCATGTCCGTTCGGTGTCGTCGCTTGCGCTGCAAGTCTTACGCGCGCTGGAGGAGCAACTCATCAAGGGCGCCACGCACAATCTCATCGCGCGCACGCGGCCGGACGTTGCGCTTTACGTTCTTAATCAGAAGCGCGCGCATCTGCGCAGTCTGGAAGAGCGGTTCGCCATTACCATCACGATCTCCGCCGACGAATCCGTGCGCGCGCCGCAGGCCTTCATTATCGACCGCGGCGAGCAGGTGCATACGGTGGAGGCGGCCAAAGCGCTTGCCGACCGCGCTCAAGTCGTCGCCGCACCGCTGGAAGAGGAGGACGACCTCGAAGAATTCGGGACGGCGGAAGGCGAAGAAGCCGAAGCAGCGGAGGCCGAGGCAGCGCCGACTATGGCGCCGGAGCAGGGCGACGGCGGCCCGCCGCGAAAGCGCCGCCGGCGCCGGCGCGGTGCCCGCAACGGCGGCGAAGGCGCGCCCGGGCAGCCGCAACAGCACGTTGGTCAGGACCACATTTCGGTCGGCGAAGCCGCCGACGAATTCGCCGCGGAAGCGGAACATCAAGTTCCGAGCGACGATGAGATCGTCGAACCGCAAGAAGGTGAATTGGCACCGCAACAGCGCGGCGAGCGAGGCCAGCCGCGCCGTGACGACGAACGGCGGCGACGCCGCGGTCGCCGCGGCGGCCGGCGCAACCGCCATCGCAACGGCGACGCGGTGCACGCAGCCGAGGACCGTGGGCCGTATACGCCGCAGGAGGAATTTGCACCGGCCCAAGAGCTGATCGCCGCGCCGCCAACCGAGCCGGAGCTTAAAGAGGCCGTCGCCGATCTCGACGCCGCGCCGCCGGCCGGATCGCCAGCGCCGGCCAGTGCGGCGGCGCCACAGCCCGTGCCGCCGCCCGAAGAGCCGGTGCGCCGGCGTTCGACGGTGCGCGAGCGCGCGCCGATCGGGGGCAGCGAAGAAGCGCTGCCGACGCCGCAAACCCAGCAACCTGTCGTTCCGACTCCGGAACCGGTCGTCACCGAACCCACCGAGGCTGCGGACAGCGATCGGCCGCGCCGCACCGGTTGGTGGTCGCGCCGCTTTGCCGGCGGCTGAACGCGGATCGGCCGCATAGGCTTGGGTGGAGCATGTTCTTTTCGGAAAGCCGATTGCCACCCCGGATCGGCTCCGGGGCAGGCTTTTTCCGGATCGTGCTGTTATGAAAAGCGCCTGGCTGGACCGCGACGCCGAGACGATGGTCGCTGACGGCGCGAAATCGGACATCGACCGCGATTTTGCGCTCCGCATCTACACCACGAGGCTGCTTGGCCGCGATCCAAAGCTGGTCCTGCACGGCGGCGGCAACACTTCGTTGAAGACGCACATGCGCGACCGCCTAGGCGAGGATGCCGATGTGCTCCACGTCAAATCCTCGGGCTCCGACATGGCGTCGATCGGGCCGGACGGTTTCGTCGCCGTGCGGCTCGAACCAATGCGCAAGCTGCGCGTGCTGCAATCCATCGCCGACGAAGATTTGGTCGCAATCGAACGCGCCAACCTCATCGATCCGAAAGCGCCGAATCCATCCGTCGAGATGATGCTGCACGCATTCCTGCCGCACAAATTCGTCGATCACACCCATGCCACCGCGGTGCTTAGCCTGATCGACCAGCCCGACGGCGAAGGAAAATGCTCCGAGGTGTTTGGCACGCGGCTGGGATTCGTGCCTTACGTCATGCCGGGTTTTGGCTTGGCGAAAAAGGCGATCGAAGTTTTCGAGCGCGCCAAGCCGAGCGACGGGCTCATTCTCGACAAGCATGGCATCGTCACCTACGGCGAAAGCGCGCGCGAAGCCTACGAGCGCATGATCGAGATGGTGTCGCTTGCCGAGAATTTTATCGCCCGGCATCGCAAATCCGTCGCGGCCGCGGCCGCGCCACGCAACGTCGCTGGCGTGGCGCAGGTCGCGCCGATCGTCCGCGGGGCGTGCAGCGAGCGCGACACGACGGTCGAGGGTGCCTGGCGGCGGCTTGTTCTCGATTTCCGCGGCGGCGAGACCGTGCGCAATTTCGTCAACGCCGAGGATTTGCAGCGGATCAGCCAGGCCGGCGTGATCACGCCGGACCATACCATCCGCACCAAAAATTGGCCGCTGGTTTTGCCGGCGCCCGAAGACGGCGCGCTTGACGAATTCGCGCGCGCGGCGCGCGAACGGGCCCGCCAATTCCTTGACCGCTATCACACTTATTTTCAGCACAACAACAAACGTGTCGGCGGCATCAAGCACGAGCTCGATCCCCTGCCCCGCGTCGTGCTCGTTCCCGGGCTCGGCTTGTTCGGTCTTGGCCGCTCGAAGCGCGACGCCATCATCGCCGCCGATATCGCGCAAGCCTGGATCGAAGGCGCAAGCGATGCCGAAGCCATCGGGCATTTCGAATCGATCTCCGAAGCCGACATGTTCGATTGCGAATATTGGCCGCTGGAACAGGCCAAGCTCGGCGCGCGCCAAAACTCGGAAAAACTATTGCCGCTTGCTGGCCAGATCGCCGCCGTCACCGGCGCCGGCGGCGCCATCGGCGCGGCGACCGCGAAGACTTTCGCGGCGGCCGGAGCGGACATCGCGTTGCTCGATGTGAATTTCGCCGCCGCAGACGCGGAGGCCGAAAAAATCGGCCCGACCGCGCTGCCGGTTGCCTGCGATGTGACCGATGCCGAGTTGGTGCGCACCGCCTTCGACAAAGTCGTCAAAAACTTTGGCGGCGTCGACATCGTCGTCTCCAATGCCGGCGCGGCTTGGCAGGGCCGCATCGGCGATGTCGACGAAGAAATTTTGCGCAAGAGCTTTGAATTGAATTTTTACGGTCACCAGCGCGTCGCGCAAGCGGCGGTGAAAATCATGCTGGCGCAAGGCACCGGCGGCTGTCTCCTGTTCAATGTCTCGAAGCAGGCGGTCAATCCGGGGCCGAATTTCGGACCCTATGGCATACCGAAGGCGGCGGCGCTGGCTTTGATGCGGCAATACGCGCTCGACTACGGCGCCGACGGCATCCGCGCCAATGCGGTCAATGCCGATCGCATCCGTTCGGGGTTGCTCACGCCGGACATGATCGCGTCGCGCTCCAAGGCGCGCGGCTTGAGCGAACAGGATTACATGAGCGGCAATTTACTGGCGCGCGAAGTCACCGCCGAAGACGTTGCGCAGGCTTTTTTGCATCAGGCGCTTGAGCTGAAAACCACCGCCGACGTTACCACTGTCGACGGCGGCAATATCGCCGCCGCGATGCGGTGAGGGCGGTTGCGCCGTCGCCAGCCGGATGATATCATTGACCTTTCGGGTGATATCAGGTGGACTCATGGCCCAGGTAGTCGTCCGCAAACTCGACGAAACCGTCAAGCAGCGCCTCAAGCAGCGCGCGGCGCGGCGCGGCCACAGCATGGAGGCTGAGATCCGCGATATTCTAAGCGAGGCGGTCCAAGAAAAAGCGCCACGCGAAGAAGGTTTAGGAACATTCATCGCGCGTCAATTTTCCGGCAAAGGCATAGGCATTGACTTTGATATTCCGGAATGGCGCGGCGAAAAGGCGCGTCCTGCCCGATTTCGAAAGTGATTGTTCTCGACACCAATATTGTGTGGGAGCTCATGCGACAGGAGCCCAATGCCAAAATCACGGCCTGGCTCGACGGCTTTCCGCAGCAGGATATATGGATCACCGCGATATCGATTTTCGAATTGCGCTTCGGCATTGAGCTGCATGCCAAAGGCCGGCGAAGAAGCCAGCTCGAGCATAGTCTGGCGCGGATTTTCGATCTGGGATTTCGGGACCGAATCTTGAACTTTGACGAGAAAGCCGCGACCGCGGCAGCGCTCGTTTCCGCCGAGCAACGCTTGATCGGGCATGCGAAAGAGGTTCGCGATACATTCATCGCCGGTATCGCAATTTCGCGGAACGCCGATCTCGCGACGCGCAATGTTCGTCATTTTCGCGACATGAATATTCGCGTGATCGATCCGTGGGCGACCTAAGTCCGGCTGGCCCCTTCAATCGCTCGACAAAATCACGTTCTTCAGAATCGGGTAAATCTGCTTTTCCCAGCGCGTGCCGGAGAACACGCCGTAATGGCCGACGCCAGCCTGCATGTGATGGCGCTTGAGATAGGGCCGCAGCTTGCTGCAGAGGTCGTGCGCGGCCACGGTCTGGCCGACGGCGCAAATGTCGTCGCGTTCGCCCTCGACCGTGAGCAGCATGGTCTTGCGGATCGCGCTTGGATCGACGCGCTCGCCGTGCCACTGGAGTTGTCCGAGCGGCAGCGCGTGCTCCTGAAAAATGAGCTGCACCGTCTCGAGGTAAAATTCCGCGGTAAGATCGAGCACCGCGAAATATTCGTCGTAAAAGGCTTTGGTCACCGCAGCCTTTTCGAGTTCGCCGTTGGCGAGATTTTCGTAAAGCTCCTTATGCGCCTTGACGTGCCGTTCGATATTCATGCTCATGAAGGCAACGAGCTGCACGAAGCCGGGATAGACGCGGCGGAATGCGCCGGGATAGCGCAGCGGCACAGATGCGGTCAGTGTGCGCTCGAACCATTCGATGGTGCGCTTCTTGGCAAGCTCGTTGACCTTGGTCGGATTGACCCGCGTATCGATCGGGCCGGCCATCAGCGTCATCGACCGCGGCTGCGCCCGGTTGCCGGCCTGCGCCATCACCGCGACCGCGGCGAGCACGGCGACGCAGGGCTGGCACACCGCCAGCACATGCGCTCCCGGCTCCATGGCTTCGAGAAACTTGATCAGGTGGTCGGTGTATTCGTCGACGCCGAAGCGGCCCGCAGTCAGCGGAACGTCGCGGGCGTTGTGCCAGTCGGTGATGAAGACGTTGTGGTCCGGCAGCATGGTGCGCACGGTCGCACGGAGCAGCGTCGCGAAATGCCCGGACAGCGGCGCCACCAAGAGCACCCGCGGCTGCGCGGTGGCGATGTCCTTCTTGAAATGCAGGAGCGTGCCGAACGGCGTCTGCGCCGCGGCTTCCTCGCGGACCTCGACCTCGCGGTTGCCGACGGTGACTTTATCGATGGCGAACGGTGGCCGGGTATGGGTCAGGCCGGCTCGCGCGATCAGCTCGTAGACCGCGGTGAGGTTGCGCAGCGCCGGATGGTCGGACAGCAACGAGGGGCTGCCGGTCGTGGCCGCCATGCTGGCCCAGGCCCGGACCGGCGTCATGATGTCGGATTGCAGCTGATAAGCGAGGTACAGCATCCGTTGTCCACGGGCGCCGCCGTCCGCCTGACGGCGGACACACTTCGACCCCCCAATGGGCGAAGGCTAGTGCATTTCTTGTTGCACTGCGACAAGAATGTGAACATCCTGCACATCGGGGAAGGTACTAATGGCGGGGCCTGTTCAAATATGAGCCAGGACCCCGTCCTAAATCCATTCCCTGGTCGCTAACTGATTGAATATGATAAATTTTCTCAAGAGAGCAATGGGATGTCCAAGGCCACTCTGACGCTCGCCAGCAAGAACTACGGCTCGTGGTCGCTGCGCGGTTGGTTGCTATGCAAAATGGCGAACCTCGATTTTCAGGAGCAGCATGTCTCGACCGACGACCCGTCGACGCGGGCCGAATTGCTGCTGCTGTCACCGTCGTTCCTGGTGCCTTGCCTGATCCACGACGGGCTGAAAGTCTGGGATACGCTGGCAATCGCCGAGTACCTGCACGAGATCAATCCGGAGGCTGGACTGTTGCCCGCCGACCAGGTGGAACGTGCGCATTGCCGATCGATTTGCGGCGAAATGCATTCCGGCTTTTCCAATCTGCGCTCGGCGCTGCCGATGAACATCAAGGCGCATTTCCCCGGCTTCAAATCCTGGGCCGGCGCACGCGCCGACATCGAGCGCATCACTGCGATCTGGCGCGAATGCGTCGCTCAGTATGGCGGCCCCTACTTGTTCGGCAAGAAACCCTGTACGGCGGATGCCATGTACGCGCCGGTGTGCTCGCGCTTCGTCACCTATGACGTTGCATTGGACCAGCCGGCGAAGGATTATTGCCGCACCATCATGGCGATGCCTCTCATGCAGGAATGGATCGCCGGCGCCAAAGCCGAGCCCGATGAACTCGAGGAGCTCGACGTTGAGTTCTGACGTTCGATCGCGTCCCGCCCCACTTTCCGTATCGGCATGACTATGATGAACTGCCACTCCGCAGCGGGAGGGCGCTATGCCAGTCAGTAAGATCAACGGCGTAAACATCAATTGGCGAACGGTCGGCGACCGCGCCAAGACCAATTATCCTTGGGTCGTGATGACCACCGGCGGCCGGCGCGGCCACGACGAATTCATCCCGCTCGCCGAAAAGATCGCGGCCTACGGCTATCGCGTGATGCTGCATGACCGCCGCAACACCGGCGCCTCGGATATCCTCATCGCCGGCGACGAGGGCGAGGAGGTGATCTGGACGCGCGACATGCACGCGCTGCTGTCCGAGCAAAATGCGCTTCCCGCCTTCTTTAGCGGCTCCTCAGCGGGAGCACGCACCTCGATCCTGTACTACCTGAATTATCCAAAAGACGTTCGCGGCCTCTTGCTCCTGCGCGTCACCGGCGGGCCCTTCGCGGCCGGCCGGCTGCCGGAGCAGTACTACGGCCAATTCATCCGCGCCGCCAAAGAGGGCGGCAAAGAAGGGGGCATGGCCGCGGTTTGCGCCATGGATGCGTGGAAGGAGCGGATCGCGGCCAATCCCAGGAACGGCGAGTATCTGGACAAGCTCCCGGCGCACCAATTCATCGAAGTGCTGACGCGCTGGAACGAGATTTTCATCGCCGGCGGGCATTACCCGGTGATGGGCGTGAGCCCGGAGCAGTTGGCCGCCGTCAAAACCCCGACCATCGTCATTCCCGGCAACGACAACACCCATTCGAGCGCAAGCGGGCTTGCCGCGCATCGTTCTATCGCCGGCTCAACGCTGCATCAGTTGCCGATTAAGGATCAGGACACCCCGCTCATTCCATTCCCGGAATGGAGCCAATACGAGCCGGAAATCGCCCGCGTCTTCGCCGAGTTCATGGCCCGCACCATCGCGGCGCAGAGCCAGGCGGCTTAATCCCAATCCATCTGGCCGGAATAGGACCAATCGACCAAGCGGCCGTCGCGGTGCGACAGCGCGGCGATTTCGGCCATCTCTGCTTCGCTGAGCGCAAAGTCGAATAAAGCGGCATTCTCCGATAACCGCTCGAGCTTGCTGGTGCGCGGGATGACGACAATGTTTTGCTGCACCAGATAGCGCAGGCAGATTTGCGCGGCGGTCTTTTTGTGCGCGGCGCCGATGCGCGAGAGCACCTTGTCGTTCTTGGCGTTGCCGCGGGCGATCGGACTATAGGCCACCACCGCCATGCCGTGCTCGCGACATGCCGCGATCAGCTTCGACTGATCGAGAAACGGGTGGCACTCGACCTGATCGCAGACCAACGGCTCGGTCGCGACAGCCAAAGTCTCTTCGATCAGCGCCACGGTGAAGTTGGAAACGCCGATGTGGCGGGTCAGTCCGTCGCGCTTGATCTTGCACAGTGCGGGGATTGTTTCCGCAAGGGGAATCTGCGGATTGGGCCAGTGCAGTAACAGCAGATCGACTTCGCTGAGGCGTAGCCGCATCAGGCAATCGCGCGCCGCGCGCTCAAGCGCCCGCGGGGCGAAATGCGACGGCCAGATTTTTGTCGTCACGAACAGCTCGCTGCGCTTGACGCCGGAGGCGCGGATGCCATCGCCTACGTCGCGCTCGTTGTCGTACATTTCCGCGGTGTCGACGTGGCGGTAGCCAAGCCGCAACGCCTGCTCGACGACGCGAGCGCAGGTGCGGCCGCGCAATTCCCAGGTGCCAAGCCCGACCAATGGAATCGTCGCTCCGTTGGCCTCCACGCTGGAGATCGGTCCGATGCTGTTCATGTCATCGTTCTCGCGCCGTACGGCAACGAATTCAATCCACTCTCCCCTGGAGGGCGAGGGTCGACGCCGAACGAACGAAGTGAGCGAAAGCGGCGGGGTGGGGCGAAAAGCGACGAAGCCGTTCACCCCACCCGGCTCGCATCATCGATGCTCGCCACCCTCCCCCTGCAGGGGAGGGTAAGAATAAGGTTCAAGACCGCTTGCCGAGCACGGCAAAAGCGGCTTCGGGAGCTTCCTCGATCACCTTGAGCAGCGCGCGGGCCGGCCCGCGCGGCGAGCGTTTGCCCTGCTCCCAGTTTCGCACCGTCTCGACCGGCACGCCGATCCGCGTCGCAAAGGCGGCCTGGGTGAGGCCGGTCTGGCCGCGCACGCTGCGGGCATAGGTGGCGTCGCTTAAGCGGCTTGCGGAGCGCGCCGCATCATGTGCTGCGGTCGCAATCGCCAGCGGATCGCTGGCAATGGCGCGTTCACTGCCGTCCGGCAGGACTTCGACCAAACGCCCGTCCGCTTTTAATCGCACCCGCAACATCGCGCCTCACCCCAATGGCCCCAATGCTGAAGCCGGGCGGCATCATAGCTGATTCGTCGCAGATTCAATGAGTTAGTGACCCAAAAGCCGGATCGGGCGCCGCCAGCGGCCTATTCATCCAATGGCAGATGGGCCATTGCACGAGATAGGGCGTTCACAATCGGCTGAAGAAACCGAGCAACATGGCCTGCCGCGCCGTTTGGCGAGTAACGCAGGCGGCGTGCATCATGATCGACATCGAGCCGCGAATTTTGTCGTCGTAAAATTGGCAGGTCGCGTCGCGGTAGGCGATCCAGGCGCGCTGCATGGCGCGAGCCTGCCTGGTCTGCTTCTCGTCAAGCTCGCCAAGAAGCGTCGCGTAGTTGTCGTTGAGGAGCTGGTCCCAGATCGCCCCTTCAACGTCGTAGCAGGCGGCCGTCGCCGCCTCCGCCAGGCTTCCTGGGACGCCGATGCAGGGGTCCGCGACCAGCTTGAACAGGCACTGCTGCTCGCCCGCATCCAGATCATCCCGGTATTTTGTCGCGCAGTCGCGGATTGCGCTCACCTCCTGCGCGGTCGGCTGGCGCGATTGCGCGAGAAGGTTTCCCGCCGCCGAGAGCGACGCGGCAACAACGCCCGCCGCAAACAGCCATCTGCCCATCGCCGACCTCGCCTGCCCTATCTCGAACTGTCGCAATCGCGCCGGCCTTGGTTCAAGGGCAAAATCGTCGGATGATCCCCGTTTGGTCGTCATGGCCGGACTTGTTCCGGCCATCCACGTCTTTAGATCTCACCCGCTCTAACCCGTTGGAGCCATGGACGTGCAGAACCTGCAGATCGACGCCCAGCGGCTCTGGGACACCTTGATGCAGACGGCGCAGATCGGCGCCACGCCGAAAGGCGGCATCTGCCGTCTGACTTTGACCGATCTCGACCGGCAGGTCCGCGATTGGTTCAGAGCGCAGTGCGAGGCGCTCGGCTGCGCCGTTGCGGTCGACGACATGGGCAACATGTTCGCGCGGCGGCCGGGCAAGAATCCTGCACTGGCGCCGATCGCCATGGGCTCGCATCTCGACACCCAGCCGACCGGCGGCAAGTTCGACGGCACGCTCGGCGTTCTCGCCGCGCTCGAAGCGATGCGCACGCTGCATGAGGCCGGCTTCGAGACCAACGCAGCCGTTGAGATCGTCAACTGGACCAACGAGGAAGGTGCGCGCTTTGCGCCGGCGATGCTGGCTTCCGGCGTTTTCGCCGGCGTGCTGTCGCGCGATTTTGCCTATGCGCGAACCGATCGCGACGGCAAGACCTTCGGCGCGGAGCTTAAGCGCATCGGCTATCGCGGCAGCGCGCGCGCCGGAGCGCGGAAATTCTCAGGCCATTTCGAGCTGCATATCGAGCAGGGCCCGATCCTCGAAGCCGAGGGCCGCATCATCGGCGTGGTTACGGGCGTGCGGGCAATCCGCTGGTACGAAGTCACGGTCACCGGCCAAGAGGCCCACACCGGCACGACGCCGATGGGTCTGCGCAAGAATGCGCTCCTCGGCGCCGCCAGCATGATCGCGCGTATCGACGCCATCGCCCGCACTCATGCGCCGGATGCCGTCGGCACCGTAGGGCTGATCGAGAACCGGCCGAACAGCCGCAATGTCATTCCGGGCGAAGTCTTTTTCACCGTCGACTTCCGCCATCCGGAAGAAAAAGTCCTCGACGCCATGGAAGCGGAATTGCGCGCCGCTCTCGCAGAGCTTCTGACGCCGATGGGCCTTGCCTATAACGAAGCGCGGATCTGGCAATCGCCACCGATTGCATTTCATCCGGCGCTTATCGACTGCGTCCGCATCGCCGCCGCCAAAGCCGGCTTCGTCTCGCGTGACATGATTTCGGGCGCCGGCCACGATTCCTGCTACGTCTCGCGCGTCGCGCCGGCCACCATGATCTTCGTGCCGAGCGCTGGCGGCATTTCGCACAACGAGGCGGAATTGACGAGCTTCGACGAATGCGCCGCCGGCGCGCAGGTGCTGCTCAACGCGGTGCTGGAGTTCGATCGAAGGTTGGGGTGACCGCTCTTCATCCTGCCCCGCGAAGCGGGGAAGGAGGACCGCCCCCAAAGGGGCGGTGGAAGGGGCCTCGGCGGTGAGGTTGGCCTTAATGCCACACGGTCCTTTTCCGCACTACGCCACAGCCGAATCCTCGCGTTGGCATCGCTCAAGCAAAGTACGGCGCGGCCGAAGGCAGCCCAACGGTCGACCGGCTCAACCGCCGATCCCGGCAGAATATTCAATACACGCTCTGTTTGCGCTATACTGGTTCGACAATCGTATCCTACTCACCTCAGGGAGGGGAACTGTGGCCGATAAAAAGGTGGTTTTCGTTGCTTTCGCGTCTCCCTCCGCCGAGGACCGCCTTCCAAAATCGTTTCATTTCGCCGAGTTTAATGTGATCATTGGCGTTGTGAGGGCGAGAAGTGTCCACGAAGTCGGTTATGGGCACAAATGGCACTGGGAGGCGTAACCGGTCGTGGCCGGAGGCGCTGAAACGGGAGATCGTGGCGGCGTCGTACGCGCCAGGCACGTCGGTCTCAATGGTTGCCCGGCATTACGACGTGAATGCGAACCAGGTATTCGGTTGGCGGAAGCGCTATCGCGACGACCCGCGTGCGCCGGCCATGCCGGCGGCTCCGCAACTGATCCCGGTGGTGGTCACGGGTGAACGGGATGCTGTCGTCGTGCGGTCGTCGTCCGTCTCGGCGACGATCGAGATTGATCTTGCCGGCAAATATCGTGTCCGCATCAGCAGCGGCGTCGATGTGCAAGCGCTGCGGCGTGTGCTCGATGTGCTGGAGCGGCGATGATCCCGGTAGCCTCTGGTGTGCGGGTCTGGCTTGCGGTCGGACGAACCGATATGCGGCGCGGCATGAATGGCCTGGCTCTCCAAATCCAGGAAGCGCTGCGGCGCGATCCCCATGCCGGCGATCTTTACGTCTTTAGGGGCGCCAGAGGTGACCTGATCAAGATTCTTTGGCATGACGGCCTCGGCATGTCGCTCTACGCCAAAAGGCTGGAGAAGGGCCGCTTCATCTGGCCATCGCCGGCCGACGGCGTAGTTGGAATCTCGGCCTCGCAGTTGGCCTACATGCTCGATGGAATTGATTGGCGCAATCCGCGTCATACCTTCCGACCGGAGCATGCGGGATAAGTGCTGACGATTCATTTTTTAGGAGTCATCCGCCGATATTTATGATTCTATCTGGGCATGGATTCGGGTGGCGAAGCCTTTCCAAATGACATCGCGGCGCTGAAGGCGGCGCTGGCCGCGGCACGCGACAGGCACATCATCGAAGCGGCCAGGGCCACATACGCCGAAGCGGAACTCGCGGTGGCGAGAGCCAAAGCCTCTGATGATCAGGCCCTGATAGCTCACCAGCAATTGCGGATCGAGAAACTGACGCGCGAGCTCTATGGTCCGCGCTCGGAACGCACGTCGCGCCTTCTCGATCAGATCGAGTTGCAGTTCGAGGAGCTGGAGAGTTCGGCGACCGAAGACGAGATCGCGGCCGAGATGGCGGTGGCCAAGACCACGACGGTAGCGGCCTTCACCCGCAAGCGCCCGGCGCGCAAGCCGTTCCCCGAACATCTGCCGCGCGAGCGGGTGATTGTGCCGGGACCGACCGCTTGCCTTTGCTGCGGCGGCGGGCGGCTGCGCAAGTTGGGCGAGACCGTCACCGAGACGCTGGAATCGATCCCGCGTCAATGGAAGGTGATCCAGCATGTCCGCGAGAAGTTCACCTGCCGGGACTGCGAGAAGATCAGTCAGGCTCCGGCGCCGTTCCATGTGATCGCCCGCGGCTGGGCCGGCCCCAGTCTGCTGGCAATGATCCTGTTCGAGAAGTTCGGGCAGCATCAGCCGCTCAACCGCCAAGCCGAACGCTATGCCAAGGAAGGCGTGCCGCTGAGCTTGTCGACCCTGGCGGACCAGGTGGGGGCCGGCTGCGCGGTGTTGGAACCGATCCTCCGGCGTATCGAAGCTCACGTCCTCGCAGCCGAACGATTGCATGGCGATGACACCACGGTGCCGGTCCTGGCCAAGGGCAAGACCGACACCGGGCGATGTTGGGTTTACGTGCGCGACGATCGCCCGTTCGGCGGCACCGTGCCGCCGGCGGCGATGTTCTATTACTCACGCGACCGCGCCGGCGAGCATCCCCAGGCGCATCTCGCCAACTACGCTGGGATTTTCCAGGCCGACGCTTATGGCGGATACAACAAGCTGTACGAGCCGGATCGCACGCCGGGGCCGATCCTGGAGGCGGCCTGCTGGGTCCACGCCCGCCGCCCGTTCTTCATCATGGCGGATCTGACCGAGAATGCCCGTCGCAAGGCGCAAGGCAAAACCCCGGCACCGATCTCGCCGCTGGCCCTTGAGGCGGTCCGTCGCATCGACGCCCTGTTCGAGATCGAACGCTCGATCAATGGCCAGAGTGCCGAGAAGCGCCGCGCTGTCCGGCAGGAACTCAGTACGTCCTTGGTCGCCGATCTGGAAAGCTGGATGCGCGAGCAACGTGCTAAGCTCTCGCGCGGCAATGAAGTCGCCAAGGCGATGGAGTATATGCTCAAACGCTGGACCGCGTTCACCCGCTTCCTCGACGATGGCCGCATCTGCTTGTCAAACAATGCAGCGGAACGAGCGTTGCGCGGAATAGCCCTTGGAAGAAAGTCGTGGCTATTCGCCGGCTCCGACCGCGGCGGACAGCGCGCTGCCGCCATGTACAGCATCATCGTCACGGCAAAAATGAACAACGTCGATCCTCAAGCTTGGCTGGCCGACGTTCTAACCCGCATCGCCGAGCACCCGGCTCACAGGCTCGACGAACTCCTGCCGTGGAATTGGCAACTACTTCGAGACAGCGCTAGGCAGGCGGCCTGACGCCACCCCCCGACTAAATCAACGGGATAGCAAAGCTGCGGTGCTCACCGCATGCTAACGCTTTCGCTATTGAAGATGAAACACAGCGCGACTTTCTGAAAGGGCAGTCTCTTCATCCTCGGGCGCCATACGAATTCATCGATATGTCCGTGAAGGAACGTTACGAGGCCGATTGGAAAGATCGCGTTCGCACTAAAATCAAACGCTCGCATGGCGTCATCGCTCTCGTGAGCAAAAATTCGATGAAATCAAGCGGCCAAAAATGGGAAATTGCCTGTGCCAAAGAAGAGAAAAAGCGCATTCGAGGTATCTGGGCCTACTCAAATGATCGAACCGATTTGGAGGGAGTAAACACCGTAACTTGGAGTGACGCTAACATCAGCAGTTTCATCGATTCCCTATAGGCAGCTCATGCGCAAAGCACTCATCGTCGGAATTGATTACTATACACACTTGAAACCGCTGAGTGGGTGCGTGAACGACGCTTATTCGGTGAAAGCAGTACTCGAACGTAACGCGGACGGGACCGCCAACTTTGTCACACCACGCGCACTCACTGGAGCGGGGCCGTCCGAGATAGTGGAAAAAGGTCAGTTAAAAGATGCTGCGCGGGAACTGTTTAAGGATGATGTAGATATTGCACTGCTGTATTTCGCGGGCCATGGTTACATTGAGGATACGGGCGGTTTTCTTTGCTCCGGCGACTCCAAGACCGGCGACGATGGGTTTTCGCTTGCCGAGCTAATGGCGCTCGCCAACCAATCAAAGGCAAAAAATAAAATCATCATTTTAGATAGTTGCTTCAGCGGCATTGCTGGCAATCGATCGGAGCCTCATGGAGCTGCCGAAATCCGAGATGGTATGACCATCCTTACGGCTTCAACCGCAGAACAATACGCGGCTGAGGTTCCCGGCGGCGGTGCTGGCGTTTTCACAAAACTTTTCGTGGACGCACTTAATGGCGCCGCTGCGAATCTTGTGGGCGATATCACGCCGGGCAGCATCTATGCTCACATTGACCAGTCGCTTGGGCCGTGGGCGCAACGCCCGGTGTTCAAGACGAATGTTAAGACATTTGTATCTCTTAGAAAAGCCTCTCCGCCGATCCCGTTGGTGGATCTCCAAGCTCTGGCAACGCATTTTCCTGCCGCTGACTACGAGTTCAAACTCGATCCGGCATACGAACCAGAACGGGACCAGCAGAGGGATTTAAAAATCCCACCTCCAGACCCTGAGAAGAATGCCATCTTCGCCGTCCTACAAAAATACGCGAAGGTCAATCTTGTGCGGCCGATAGGCACTCCGCACATGTGGCACGCTGCGATGAGAAGCAAATCCTGCAAACTCACCGTCCTGGGAGAGCACTACCGCGATTTGGTCGCGAGAAAACTTATATAGGGGTGTCTCGGCATGAATTATGAGCCCTTGGAACATCCACTGAACGACTTGATAGAAGAACTCGCAGCCTTCGAACATGAGCGCTGGGCTCATTGGCAACGCTATATGCATAGCAAAGGTATACCCCAGCCCGATGGATCATTGCTGCTGCCTGCTGAAATCGTAACGCGATGGCAAAGGCAGCTTGATACTAAGTATGCCGACCTCGACGATAAACAGAAGGAAAGCGATCGAGAGCAGGTGCGGAGATATCTGCCGCTCATTACATCTGCGCTTGAGGGCCGAAAGATCGGCTAATTGCTGATTTGCATCCACCGTCGGTAGTTCGAGTGGGTTGTATTCTCTGCCCCTATTGATCTATCGTTGTGCCGGGGTAGCTGGGGGAGCAGCGTGGCGAAGAAGCGCGGTGCCGTCGTCATCGGCGTCAACAAGACCGGTAGCCTGCCTTTGCTCGAAGCGTCGGCCGATGGAGCAGATGCAGTCGAAAAGTGGCTAATCGACGAAGGATTCGAGGTACAGAAGTTTACCGATGTTGCCGGGCCGGTGAAGCAATCGGACATCGCACAGGCGATCGATCACTTCGTCAAGTCCGGCACTTATCAGCAGCTCATCATTTATTTTTCTGGACATGGCTATTGGAAGAATGACGCGGAGCTGTGGCTTCTTACCGACGCTCCTGGCGATGCCAACGCCGCCGTGAGTTGGGCTGAGACGGCTGAATTCGCCAAGGACTGCGGCATTCCCAACGTCGTCATGATTTCCGACGCTTGCCGCGTTATTCCTACGACACCGCGCGATTTGAGAGTGCGCGGCAGCATTGTTTTTCCTAACGACGAAGTTCAGCGGAGCCGGGCCAAAGTCGATAAGTTCATGGCTGCAGCGCAAGGCACAGCTGCTTACGAGGTCAAGATCGGCACAGCGGTCAAGAAGGAGAACGTATTCACGCATTGCTTCCTGCGCGCCTTTCGGGAACCGGACGGCGACATGGTCCAGGCCGTCGCTGAAGACGGACAATCCATTAAAGTCGTGCCCAACCGTAGACTTGGCAAATATTTGCAGCGAGAAGTGGCGAAGCTTCTGGCTAACGTCAATGTGGCACTCAATCAGACGCCGGACGCCGAGGTTTTGTCGGACGACGATGCCTATATCGGTCGCGCCCAAGCCCCGACAATCATTATCCGCATGGGCGACATCCGGGCAGGACGCGACGTTAGCGTAAGCAACGTTAGCGTAGATGTTCCTGCTGCCAAGCGAACGTTTCGGGGACCGGATACCGAGGAACCCGAGCCTCCAACCGCGCCCGTGGTACATCTGCGGGACGTCGCCGCACTGGCAGTGGAGCGCGCTCTTGATCGGCCGGTGCAAGCCACGCCGGAGGAGATTAGCGCCATCGAGGGCTTGTCGAGGACATCCGGATTTGACAAGGCCGTCGCGCAAGCCGGCACCACTGTGGCAAACGTCGACCATTTCGAAACAGAAACCGGACTAGCTACCACAGGAGCGAAGCTCGCCGAAGCGATTGCGGCCAACGGTGAGCATCTGAACGTGCTCAGGTTCGGCGCGGACGATCCCGGGGTCGTTCGTGTCGAGCGCCACCTCGCTCCAGGCGCTACCGTCTTGCTACGCTTTACCAACGGCCGCGGAATCGCGCTTGCTGCGTTGAATGGCTACATCGGTCACGTGGTCGTAGAGGGCGAGCACGTGATAAACGTCAATTATGTGCCCTCGAACAATAGCTGGCGCTGGTACTACTATGAGCAGCGCCGCCAGCAGATCGAGCGCTTGCGCGCCGCCGCGGCAGCTGCAGTCCAGTTCGGCGTGTTTCGTCTCGATGACAAACAAAAGGCTTCCGACTTGGCAGATCGAATTCGCGGTGCAAAAGAATTCGACCCCACTCTCGGACTTTATGCGGCCTACGCCTATTCGGATGCCGACCAGCGCGACGAAATCGATTCGGTACTTAATTACATGTTACAAGATTTGGGATGTAGTCTGTTCGATGTTGCCATGCTCGCCCGGAAAATCCCGGAACGCGGGCAACAGGCTGCTCCGATCGTGCCGTTCTGTCCCATGCTGACCCAGGGTTGGAATCTGTTGCGGGCGCGGGGCATTGCATTGCCGCGTGTCCTTGACGATGCCCAGGACGAGCTAGAGCCTGCGCTATGGACAACGTTCAAGCCGGAGAGGGCCGAGGCCATCTTTCAGGCCATCCAGCGCGGGGAACTCCAATGAAGCTCTTACTCGTGCATGGCCGCAGTCAAGGCGGCAAGGATCCGGTTAAGCTCAAATCGAAATGGCTCGCCGCGTTCGACAAGGGCCTGCAGAAAAATGGGTTGACGATACCTTCCGGCGTCGAAATCGATTTCCCGTTTTACGGCGATCGTCTCGACGAATTCGTACGTCGATTCGAATTGCCTGCCGACCCGGCCGTCGCTCCCAAGGGCAGCGGCGCGTTCGATGACTATGCTGCCTTCCGCGCACAGGTCGCGCAAGAAATGCAAGCCCGCGCCGGCATAAGCGACGCTGAGGTGCGTTCGGAGATGCGGCCGGCGCCTGAAGCGGACAAAGGCATGCAAAACTGGGAATGGGTGCAGGCAATCGTGCGCCTGTTGGATCGGCACGTCACCGGCGTATCGCGGACCACGATTGAAGTGTTCCTGCGCGATGTTTTTCTATACACACAACGTAACGTCGTGAGAGACGCCATCGACGCGATCGTCGCCGAAATGTTTACGGCTGATACCGCGGTTGTGGTCGGGCATTCGCTCGGTAGCGTCGTCGCTTATAATATACTTAAGGCGCAGGCGCGGAAGGTCCTGCTTTACGTGTCGGTGGGCTCTCCGCTCGCAATTAGAGCGGTGCGCAAGACTTTAACGCCGCTGTCCAACCCAACCGGCGCGAAAGGCTGGTATAACGCGTACGACCCGAAAGACATCGTCGCGCTTTATCCGCTCGATAAAGACAATTTCGACGTCGCTCCGGAAATTACCAACAACGGCACCGTGCATAATTGGACAGACAACAGGCATGGCATCGTCGGCTACCTTGACGATCAGAACGTTGCAAAAGTCGTTCTCGCGGGCTTGCAGTAAACGAAGCGCAGCAAAGCGGCTCGATCCCAACAGGGCTCAGTGATGATCGCCCGGTTTGCTCGCTGCATTTCAGCATGGACCGCCGGGTCAAGCCAGGGTTAAGCCCCGTGGTGAACGCCTCGCAGAGGGTCGCGGGCAAGACGAAAGACCGGTCAGGACCGACACGGATTTTCACACGCGTTTGCTCGGGAGAAGAACGTCATGGTGATCAATCGGCCGAAAAAATAATGCGACGTGCAACCAAATAATAGCACAACTTTCGAAAGCTATCGCGTCTTTTTCCGAAATTCAGTGGCCCACGGTTGACGGCGAAATTACGGTGGCAGTTCACTCAATGTCGACGCGCGGAAATGGTGTTGCACTATAATACGGTAATCCGCCGCGCTCGATGCAGGCTGCTCACTTGCAGCAGCAGGTCAGCAGGAATGTTAAAGCGCGCGCGCAGCCGCTGCACCATCGCCATGCTTAGCCTCTTCTTGCCGGCAAGCACCTCGCTGACGCGGCTCGGCGTGCCCAGGATCGGCACCATGTCGGCCCGCGTCAGCCCGTGCTGCTCCATGAGGTGGCGGATCAACTCTGCCGTACTTGGCGGCCGGCGCGGCCATCGGCTCTCCTCATAGGCGGCGATCAGGCGCGCCTGCGCCGCAAGCCTGGCGACGTCGGCCGGCTCGTCCGAGTCCCAGAGCCGCTCGACGAGCGCATGGGCGCGGGCCAACTCCGCAGCGCTATCGATCAAAATCAGCTTTGCATCCATCACACTGTCTCCGCATCGATTTTGTCGTACTCGGCATGAGTGCCGAAGAACCGGATCGCCAAGACACCTGCCTGATATTGAAGGCGCGCCACCAATCGGTAGTCGTTTCCCTTGATGTTGAAAACGACACGGCTCGCCTTGAGAATGCTCGCCTTTGGATAAGCCGCCTTGACGTCCTCCGGATTGCGCCACTCGGCACGGCCCACGATGTCGAGCCAAGCTTGATATTGCGAGCGGGCCGCCTTGATTCCCTTATGGCCGGCGCGATCGGCAAGATAATGCTCGATCAATTCCGTGCCGATCACGATCATTTATGCAGTGTAGCACGAAATTCCAAAAATTGGAAGTCTGTGGACTGCGTTAGGGCGAAGCCCGCGACCTCGGTTCAACATGGAAACGCGGGTCAAGCCCGCGCATGACGAGGCCGGCATCGTCCCGGTAACAGAGACGTGATGTTGACATTCGTCCCCATTACAGTTACATACCGCCCAATCTCGCCCGAAAAGGACGCTGCCGGGTGACACCGGCGGACAGGGGCGAGGCGGTTCCCGCGGGCGGGGTTGTCAGCCCCGCTCCCGGGCGGCTCCGGGCCAAAACGCCCGGCCGGCACTATGACCGGCCTGCGGGCTCATATCGCCCGCTGCACTGGGGCGGCCGGGAGCGGGTAACGCCCGCTCCTACCTAGTTCCGTCCCAGGAAGCGCGTGAACTGGAGCTGAGCGGTGGCGTTCGGTCGCTGCCGCAAGTGCCGTGGTGGAACGCCGACAGGCGAGCGCGCGACGCTTCGCGCGCGGCCGCATCCGCTGATGCGGTTTCATGCAGTGTGCGTTTGTCGGCGTTCCGCTTCCTTTTTTCTTATTTTGCTGATCGGAGCGTGATCGAGCCGAAAGCCGGTCCCACCGCCGGTTCCAGGCACGACGCGATCGGGCTCCGAAGGACGATTTTGACAGTGGCGTCGGCATAACTCGGGCGCGGATGCGTCGCGGGAACGGATTGTTTGTGCCGCTCATTCCCGCGTAAGCGGGAATCCAGTTCTGGGTCCCCGCTTGCGCGGGGACGAGCGGAAAAGGGAGCTCGCCGCGAGCCGAGTGCGAGCGGATCGGAGGAGCAACATGTTCGCCAGCGGTACGAGCGTTGCGGCCCAGGCCCCCTCCACCACGCTTCGCGTGGTCCCCCTCCCCCACTTTGTGGGGGCGGAAACAGTATCACCGCGTTTTTTCAAATATCTCCCGGCCGATCAGCATGCGGCGGATTTCGCTCGTTCCGGCGCCGATTTCGTAGAGTTTTGCGTCGCGCAACAGGCGCCCGGCCGGGTAATCGTTGATATAGCCGTTGCCGCCGAGGCACTGGATCGTTTCCAGCGCCATCCAGGTGGCGCGCTCGGCGGCGTAGAGGATGGCACCGGCGGCGTCCTCGCGCGTCGTCTCGCCGCGGTCGCAGGCGCGCGCCACAGCATAGACATAAGACTTCGCGGCGTTGAGCGTCACATACATGTCGGCAAGCTTGGCCTGCATCAGCTGGAAACGGCCGATCGGCTGGCCGAATTGCGTGCGCTGGTGCAGGTAAGGAATGACGAGATCGAGACAGGCCTGCATCACGCCAAGCGGGCCCGCCGCCAGCACCGCGCGCTCGTAATCGAGGCCCGACATCAGGATGTTGACGCCATTGCCGACGACGCCGAGCACGTTGTCGCGCGGCACTTCGCAGTCCTGGAACACGAGCTCGCTGGTGTCGGAGCCGCGCATGCCGAGCTTGTCGAGCTTCTTGCCAGCGGAAAAACCCTTGAATTCCTTTTCCACGATGAAGGCGGTGATGCCGCGCGCGCCCGCGGTGCGGTCGGTCTTGGCGTAGACCACGAGCGTGTCGGCAATGGGCCCGTTGGTGATCCACATTTTCGAGCCGTTGAGGATATAGCTGTCGCCCTTGCGGTCGGCACGCGTGCGCATCGAGACCACGTCCGACCCGGCGCCGGGTTCGGACATCGCCAAGGCGCCGACCTGTTCGCCGGAAATCAACTTCGGCAGATAGCGCCGCTTCTGCTCGTCGCTGCCATTGCGGCGAAGCTGATTGACGCACAGATTCGAATGCGCGCCATAAGACAGGCCGATCGCGGCGGAGGCGCGCGAAATTTCCTCCATGGCAATGCAATGGGCGAGATAGCCCTGCCCCGCGCCGCCCCACTCCTCTTCGACCGTGATGCCGAGAAGGCCGAGCGCGCCGAGCTGCGGCCACAATTGCCGCGGAAAACTGTTGGAGCGATCGATCTCGTCGGCGCAGGGCGCGATCTTATCCGTGGCGAAATCGCGCACGCTGTCGCGCAGCATTTCGAGCTCGCTGCCAAGGCCGAAATCGAGGCCGGGTAAGCTGTTCGCAAGCATCGGTGTTGTCTCCCACCGCCGGGGCGCGCCGCAAATCGCTCTTTAGAGCGCAATCGTTTCAGGTTGAATTGATTGAGGCTCTAACATTTTAGTGGAGCATGATCTTTTCGGAAAACCGGTATCCACTTTTCCGGATCATGCTCTTAGAGATAGATAGCCGTTGGCCGCGGCTCTGTCAGGATGCCGTGGCGGTCGATTGGCGGGCGACCGAGCGGGCCGACGGCTTGGCCAAGATTTTGTCGATTGCCTCCGCCGGGCAGGCTTTGGCGAATAGAAAGCCCTGCATCTCGTCGCAGCCGGCAAGCCGCAGCAGCACCCGCTGCTCGTTGGTCTCAACGCCTTCCGCCAAAACCTTCATGCCAATCGCGTGACCGAGCGTGACGATCGACTGGATGATGGCGCCGGTGTTGCCCGTGGTGCCGAGCGCGGCGACAAAGCTGCGGTCGATTTTCAGCCGATCGAACGGAAATTTTTGCAAATAGTTCAAGCTTGAATAGCCGGTGCCGAAATCGTCGAGCGCGGTCGAGACGCCGAGCGCCCGCAACGCTTCGAGCTTGAGCTGGGTTTCTTCGGGATTGTCGATGAGAATGCCTTCGGTCACTTCGAGCACGACGCGCGAAGCCGTCATGCCGGTTTCGGCCAGGAGCCCGGCCAAAACACCAACCAGATCGCGGCTGCGCATCTGCACCGGCGACAGGTTGATCGAGACGAAGAGACCAGGCCACCGCGCGCCATCGGCGAGCGCCCGCCGCAGCACGATTTCGCCGAGCCTGACCATGAGACCGCTTTGTTCGGCGAGCGGAATGAATGTGGCCGGCGCGATCGCGCCGCGCGTCGGATGGTTCCAGCGTAACAGCGCTTCGACGCCGACGACGCCGCCGCCTTCGGCGGCGACGACCGGTTGATAGTGAACGTCGAATGCGTTGCGCTCGATTGCCGTTTCCAGTTCGCGTAGGAGAAAACGCCGCTCAAAATGCTCCTGGTGGATTTCCGGCACGTAGCGCCGCACCGATCCGCGGCCGGCGCGCTTGGCGGTGCGCAGCGCCAGCGCCGCACGGCGATATAATTCGTCGCCGGTGACGCCGTCCTCGGGCGCCTGCGCGATGCCGATGCTGGCGCTGATCTGCCACATCTGGTCGAGATAGATCGGAGCGGCGAGCGCGGCGACAAGCTGGTCGGCAAGTTCTGTCGCAACGCCTGCGTCATCGCTGGAGACGACGACGGCGAACTCGTCGTCCTCGAAACGTCCCAAGACCGCGCCCGGCGGCAGTGCGGATTTGAGCCGGTCGGCGATATTGCGAAGCATGGTGTCGCCGCCGGAGCGCCCCAGCGCGTCGTTGATGTCGTGGAAGCCGTCGATGTCGATCAACGCGAAGGCCGCGCGGCGTGAGCCCCGCGCCGCGATCGCCTCGTCGAGGCGTTCAAGCATGATGCGCCGGTTCGGCAGGCCGGTCGTGGCATCCCGGGTGGTGAGCTTACGGATCGTTTCGAGGCTGCGCGCCAACGCAACCGTCGCACGTCGGGTGGCGCGCATCGCAAGATACGCAGCCAACGCCAGCGCCAGACCGAGCCCAACGAGCAGGCCCCATAGCCAGTTCATCGCGCCAATAAATGCCCGATCGGGCGTCCAACTGAACCAGCCGACGATGCGGCCCTGCCCATCGTGCAGCGACTGCGCTTCGCGGCCGCGATCGCTCGCCAGGTCGCCGTCGAACCTTAAATCGCGGAGGCCGGCGCGCCGCTTGATGATGTTGAGCTGGCCGGCATCGAAATGATCGACGTTGCCGAATACGGAGTGGAGATCGCCAAGTGCCGCCTGCAATGCAGCGTGCTCCGCGGCGGCGCGCCGATCGTCGTTGCGTTGCGTTTCGCTTAAGCCGACCGCTGCACAGGCGAGCACGGCCAAGGCCAAGGCCAATGACAAGACGGTGCTGACGCGCGCGAGTGTCACCCCGGGCATGGACGAACGCGTCGGCCCGCCGGGCCGCCGGCGCGCCCAGCGTTTTTGGGCTCCCACAGCGGCCTTCATCCCACGCCCCTCACTACGCTACAGAGCCGGAAGGTAAGCGGGCCTGATTAACGCTAAGGAAAAGTGCTTTCGCATTCGAGCGCAACGATTGTGTAATGTCAGTTATCAACAGTTTGGGCCGGTGAAATGCAGCATTAACATGACATTAAGCATAAAGACTTGTAGCCCTTTCTCAGGATGTCCTACGCTGCGCTGCGGGTGGGCTGCATACGTTTCGAGAGTTCGGGGAATGCGAAGGTTCAGAGCAGGCTTGATTGCCGCAGCTCTCGCGTCGGCGGTAGCGCTCCCGCTGGCCGCGGTTTCGGCGCGCGCCCAGAGCCAAGGTTCAGACCAGGCGCAAGGCGCGGCAACAGCTCCGCCGCAAAACCAAGTTCAAAACCAAGGTCAAACCCAAGTTCAAGACCAAGCGCAAAATTCGTCTCAGGCTTGTCCCGGAAATCCTAGCGCGATCGGCACCAGCCGCGTCCTCCCGATCGATCTTAGCGAGTACCAGCGGCTCGGCCGCATGCAGTATCCGGACTCGCTGCCGCTGAACGACAAAGAGGTCGTGATTACTTTCGATGACGGGCCTTTGCCGCCCTATACCGACCAGGTCCTCGACATTCTCGCCTCGCAATGCGTCAAGGCGACGTTCTTCATGGTCGGCGAAATGGCGCGTTCATTCCCCGCAACGGCGCGCCGCGTCTACCAGCAAGGCCACACTATAGGCACCCACAGCGACCATCATCCGATCGGCTTCGGGAAATTGCCGATCGACAGAATGCGGGCGGAGATCGACGGCGGAATTGCCGATGTCAGCGGCGCGTTCGGCGGCGATTCCAGATACCTCGCGCCATTCTTCCGCATTCCCGGCCTCGAACGCTCCGACACGCTGGAGAGCGAGCTTGCCGCGCGGGGACTGATCGTTTTCTCCGCCAACGTCGTGGCCGATGACTGGCATCGCGACATCACGCCGGGCAGGATTGTTTCTCTCGCGCTGAGCCGCCTCGAAAAAGCCGGCAAGGGCATTTTGCTCTTGCACGACATCCACCCGAAAACAGTAGCGGCATTGCCTGGTCTCTTGCAGCAACTCAGGCAGAACGGCTTCCACATCGTGCAAGTGGTGCCGTCCGCCGCCTATGAAATTGCGATGGCGCGCAAGCCTGCAGCCCGGATGGTCGCTTCGGCGATGCCGGGCGAGCTCACGATCGACAATACCGATGCCTCAAGCCCGTCGTGGCCGCAAGCCGCGGACGATCTCGCCGCCGATAAGGTCGTTCTGCCCGTCCCCGATGCGGCGGCTTTCGAACCCGATGCCGGCTTGGCTGCCGATAGCGACACGGTGCAGTGGCCCGATCTTCCGCTAGCGGTCGTGGCGACGCCCGCACGGCACTCGGCAATGCCGAACCGAGAGCACAGGAGAATGGCCGCCTATCCGCAACGGCGAAAGCTCCATGTCGCCCGCTCGGTCGACCACGCACGCGTGAAACGGCACACCGAACGGTCGCGGGCCCACGCCCGGGCCGGCGCCGACGGCCCCCGCGCGGATCTCATGAGCCGGGTCCACAGCTTCGCCGCGCTGCTTTCGACGGCGCAGACCGTGCGCTGAAGCGTCTAACAAGATAACCCCGGTCTCGCGTGATTGTAGAGCAAGCGCGGAGCAAAATCCGCCAGAGGCAAAACGTCACTGCACCCCACCAGGGCGCGGATCAACGATGCGGCCGTTGAACAGAATGGCGCCGCTCCCCTCGTCAAAGATCGCGAACAAGAACGGGCGGTCGGGGAGAGACCGCCGGCATCAGGCTTCTTTAAAGCGGTAGCCGACGCCGTATAGTGTTTCGATCATGTCGAAAGTGCCGTCGACCGCCCTGAATTTGCTGCGCACCCGCTTCATGTGGCTATCGATGGTTCGATAATCGACGTGGATGTCATCTTCATAGGCGGCATCCATCAACGCGTTGCGGCTTTTGACCACTCCGGGGCGACTTGCGAGCGATTGCAAAATAAGAAACTCGGTGACTGTCAGTGCGACCGATTTTCCCATCCAGGTGCAGGTGTGCCGCTCAGGATCCACGTGTAGATCGCCGCGATCCAGCACATTTGCGATAGTTACTTTCGAACTGTAACCGTCCTTCAGCGTCGCGCGTCGCAGAAGCACCTTGACACGCTCAAGCAGCAGTCGCTGCGAGAACGGTTTGCGGATGTAATCGTCCGCTCCCATCTTCAGGGCGAGGATCTCATCGATCTCCTCCTCCTTTGAAGTCAGGAAGATCACCGGAATGTCCGAGACAAGGCGCAGACGGCGCAAAAGGTCTATGCCGTTCATGCGCGGCATCTTGATATCCAGAATGGCTAGATCGGGCGCGCTCCTCTGGAAGTCTTCCAACGCCGACGCACCTTCGGAATAGGTCACAATCCGATATCCCTCGGCCTCAAGTCCGATAGAGACCGATGTCAGGATATTGCTGTCGTCGTCGACGATGGCGATGGTTGGCATCTGCTTTCTTTCGATGGACCACCACCAAAGCGGTCACTTTCGCCCAGGATCGCGTAGTTTTTGCTGGCGTTAGACGGGAAACTCGGTCAAGAGTTGCTTGAGCGCCTCTTTTCCGGCCCGATTGGCGGCGGTCATAGTTTCATAAAGGACCGATGAATACTCAATCGGACTCTTTCGACCGGCACGATAAATCTCCCATCTCCATGCTTTCGGCGGGGGTGCCCGATTCTTAACAACGACGGAAAAATCGGTTTGGTCGAAGAAACTGCTCATGCCTTGCATTATGCGCCTGGCGGCATCTAAACGCCAGCCGCCCTTCCGCGTCGCCTCATTCAATTGCGGCAACAAGCAGGCCGGCGAGTGCCGGCGAGGTTGCCGCGCGCGCCCGCGGACTGTATTCTAAGTGATCAACATTGGAGACTGAAATGGCGACAGGTACCGTGAAGTGGTTCAATCCGACGAAGGGTTATGGGTTCATTCAGCCGACGGGCGGCGGTGGCGGTAAGGACGTCTTCGTCCACATCTCGGCCGTCGAGCAGGCCGGATTGAGGTCGCTCAACGAAGGACAAACCGTCGAGTACGAGATCGAAAGCAATCGGGGAAAGGAATCCGCGGTCAATCTCAAGGTCAAATGACCGATTTGTTGACGCCAGCCGCCGAGATTGCTGAAGCCGCGTGTCAGGCCTGTGGAGCATGTTGCTCGTTTTCGCCGGAATGGCCGCGGTTTTCATTGGAAGATGATGCGTATCTCGATCGAATCCCTCGTGCGTATGTCGATGATCGACACGGACGGATGCGGTGTAACGGCAATCGCTGCGCAGCCCTAGTGGGAGAGGTCGGCAATTCTACGGCGTGCGCGATTTACAGCGTGCGGCCCGACGTTTGCAAAGCTTGCCTGCCTGGAGACGACGCGTGCCGGATGGCACGACGGCGCTTCAATCTCTGAGTGTCCGGTCTACTGCGGCGGCGTGACCCGATTTGCGCGGCCTGTGCGGCAGGCCGCCGACATTGCTCAACCTTCAATTTGAGCGCAATGTATTCCTATGGAATACAGGGGCATAAGATACACCGTCCGCGCCCGGGTCGAACGAGATCAATGGATCGTAGCCATTCATCCTGGAGACGTTGAAATGACTGGAAAAGTCATAACCGGCGACCGCGAGCAGGCCGAATCGCTGGCTCATTCCATGATCAATAAATGGCTCGACCGGCATCAGTGGCGCTAAAGCCCATCGAAATTCAAATTGAGACGGCTTTGATCGACCCCCCTATTTTGGCGATTTTTGTAAGCGCAGTTCCGATACGTCGATCGTTATCGAGACAAATCCAACAGATTAAGTCGAGGCATTCGGCGCCGAATGCTCTTTCGAAAGCATTTAAACAGCTTTAGTCCCAGCCTGCCCGAATTGTGAGCTCAAGATTGCGAAACAAGTGCGCTACTCACTTTTATTTCGGATCGCAGCTGTTTTCAGTCGATTTCCCTATTTTGCGTGATAACGTCCGGCATGATCAATCATCCCGACTTTTCCGTTGTCGTAAATAACAGGGCGCTGCCCCCGAAATCATGGCGGTGGGAGATCTACCGCGCCGGCAGAACCAGCCCGATTGAGCACTCCAAGGATTTTTTCGAGTCTGTGACCGAGGCTGACCGCGCCGGAAAAGTGGCGCTGAGGTTGCTATTAAGTGAATACCCTGACTGAAAGACGTAAGCGAACCGGTGAATAGCCGACCTCCCGCTTCCTCCACGGGTGGAGAGCGCTATTCATCGGTCGTTATGGACTGGAAGTCTTTGACAAATCTGCCCATATCTATATAGGCAGGCGCTGGCTTGTTCGATGGGCTGCTTGCAAAGCGGGGACGTACCGAGGTCTTCGCTTCTTCCAATTGGCAGCCAAGGTGCCCATCGGCGGGCACGATTTAAGAAATCGTCGTTGGTCCTGTTTGCGGGTGCCATCGGCACTCGAACTCCGCGTATCCGTGCGCCAGCTGTCCCGGCACTTGGCCATCGGACCGTTCAATCGCTCGATCGAAGAGGAAAACCACTTGCAAGTTCTCGTCCGCGACAACAATGTCGACCAAGCTCTCAAGGTGCTGAAAAAGAAGATGCAGCGCGAGGGCGTCTTCCGCGAGATGAAGCTGCGCGGCCATTACGAAAAGCCCTCCGAGAGGCGAGTCCGCGAGAGGGCGGAAGCTATCCGCCGCGCCCGCAAGCTCGCCCGCAAAAAGCTGCAACGCGAGGGTTTGCTGCCGATGAAGCCTCGAGTGATCCCAGGAGGCCCTGGAAGAGGCGGCCCACCGCGCGGACCTCGTTTTTGATTTTGCAACGACCGTAACCGACGCCCTCTGCGCTGACGGCCGAAGACGTCTCTCGTCGGCGCAAGCCGGGCGGCCGCAAGCCAACATGCCGGCCATCGACAAACTCGCCGCGGGGGCGAAGCCGGCCCCGCGTTCTATGCTCCAAGTGATTACTTGGAGGATGTACTCACACAAGGAGATCCGAATGGCCTCGCGCCAAATGAAAATGCCGGAGAAAACTAAATCCGAGCCTGAAGAACATTTCTCGCAGCGCAAGCGGCCTGAATTGGGCCGGTATCTTCTCCAAGTAGACCGGCAAACAAAGGGCTCGTATCAGACGGCTGAAACCGCCGCATCGGCGGGACTCGCGATCAAAAAAGAATATCCGATACTTCACGTGACCGTTTACGACAGCGTTGAGTGTGCAAGCACGGTGCTGACGTCTCCCGAAGCATCGTAAACCCGCCGGCTCAGTAACCGCGCCCGATTTGGCAAACTGGGACTTCGGCTACGGGGACCCAAACGCAAGCCGTCAGTAGACTCGGTTGGCTCCGGTCAACTCCGCGACTTTCCTGATATGCGCCAGGGCGGCGCCTGAACCCGTCGTTTTGGTAAGCAGGTCGAGCGTTGCGTCATCGTCATCCCCGACCCGCGTGAGCGCTGCATCCATATAGGCCCGGGCGTGCGGATCGCGAGCGATCGACATTTTTAAAACGACCAGCCGCGCGATCATGGCCGCCAATACGGCATGCTTGTAGAACGCCTCCCAGACGAAGCGCGGCCAAAAGATCCAAAAACGCTCGCGAGGCAGGCCTGGCCGGCGCTCCGTGGGATGTTTCAAGCGGAACAGCCCGCTCTGCAGCGGATGGAGGTTTTCGAGAGGAACCATCATCGCAAACGCGACGAGCAATTTGACGAGACTGCCCATTGGCACCCCGGTCGCAGCAGCGCGCCGCAGCAAAGTCTCCATATGGGCCGGCGTGTAGTAGAGCAGCCATACCTCGCGGTAGATCGCTTCCCATTCCTTTGCACTCATCCTGGCGTGGGCCGTGCAGACATGCTCGGCGTCGTAATTGTTAAGGTCGCTTTCCATTGCGATGCCGTTTTTCCATAACGCCTGGTGATCCTCCGAGCCGGGCAGCGGCGTCAGCAGGAAAAACTCGATGATGTCGAGCGGCAACTCTTTCTGGATGATGGCGATATCGCGCCTGATCGTGGCGGGCGTGTCGGCCGGAAAACCCAGGATATAGCCGGCCAGCGTGATGATGCCTTGCGCCTTCCAGGCCAGCAGCATTTTGCGGTATTCGGTAATCTTGTTCTGGCGCTTTTTGGCCGCGGCGAGATTGTCCGGATTGACATTCTCCAGTCCGATGAACACGCGCGTGACGCCGGCCCGCTTCGCTTTGACGATGAAATTATCGATCTTGTGGCAAAGCGTGTCGACCTGGATCATCAGGCCGAGCGGAATGCCATGAATTTCGCGAAGCTCGATCAGGCGATCGAAAATCGCCTCCCACTCCTCGTTGCGCGCAAAATTATCATCGGTAATGAAAAACCTGTGAATGCCTTGCGCCCAGTTGAGCCGCACCAAATGCTCGAACGTCATCGGCCGAACGAAAGCGCGATTTGCGGCCCTGCACGTTGATAATGGTGCAGAACGAGCACTGATACGGACAGCCGCGGCCGGCGTCGAAACTCGCGCTCAGACCCAGCGTATGCGCTACGTAACGCTTCGGCAGAAACGGCACCGGTGTGCCATCCATCGCCGGCAGGTACTTCATGAAATTATACAAGGGCGCAAGCCGGCAGGCGGCGGCGTCAAGTAACACTTCGTCGAACCGATTTTCAGCTTCGCCGGCGAACATGGAAATACCCATGTCCCGGCACGCGTCGAGCTCAATGGCGCGGCCATCCAGCATCGACAGGCATCCCGAGACATGGAAGCCGCCCATGACGACGTTAATTCCAACCGCGCGGAATGGTCGCGCAATATCGAGCGCGCGGGGATATTGGTTCGATTGGACTCCGACCAGACCGATCAGGCCGAAGTTGTCATGTGACCGGAAGCGAGCGAGCAGCGCCGGCACATCGATGCGCGTATTGGTCTCATCGACCACTTCGACGTCGATCGCGGCGTCCGGCCCGAGGACCTGCCGCTCGGCGCAATCGATCGCGATGCCGTAGAGAGCAGCCAGCGAATTAGAGGGAATTAATGCCCGCCACCAGCGAATGACGTAACCGTCGTCGTCGTAATGTGATGGCTTGATGAGGACGAGTTGAAAGCGCCGCTTTGTGCTCATTAGTCACTCTAGCACGATAACCTTCAGAGTCCGCGCTAAAAGGAACAGACTTAAGCCGTCGGCCAGCAGGGCGTGAGCGGGAATTTGGCCGTTGCGAGAGAGGTAAGAATGCTGGTGCGGTGGATTTGAACTTTCTCCAATTGAGCCGCGAATTGGCAAAGGAACTTCAAATCCAAAATCCGCACTTGCATCATAAATCTTGGCAGTCTCCCATTGGTTCCGAAGTTTGCATAAGAGCATGGCGCAGACGTTTGCGAACTTCGGAAACGGGACACTGCGGCGTATTGGCACTCGTCTCAAAAAGCCGCGCCGCCGTCATCTCAGAAAAAACCAAGCCAAGCCGGTGACGGCGAGAAGCGACGCCGCCGAATAGAAGATGATTTCGATGGAATGCAGCGGGACGTGATTCGCCATAGCGGCACCTTTGCATGCTTTGGCGACCGACTGACAGGTGCTTTTCAGGCGTAAACTCATCTACTTATCCCGGTTACCTATCCCGGTGTGCCTTGAAACGAACACATCTATGGCCCATATTGTACCTGCAGCCTTGATAGGCTTGTTGCGAGCTGCGTGTACGGACACCGTTAATCAATACCGTTAAACGGCTTCTGGCTCGCTCATTCTCTTAGTTCACCGACAGCCCAGGTCGCGCGGGGTGTCTCTATTCGCCCGCAACGCAGATGCTGCGCATCGCGCAGTGCCTGCGGCAGCGCGCATAACAGAAAGCATTCTCTTTGACCTCCTTTCACGATTTCAGACTTAACGACGCAATCACACGTGCTCTCGCGGAAGAAAAATACCTCGCTCCAACCCCGATCCAAACGCAGACGATTCCGGTCGTCATGGAAAAGCGCGATGTGATCGGGATCGCCCAGACCGGAACGGGCAAAACCGCCGCTTTCGCACTACCGATCCTGCACCATCTCGCAGCCAATGCGCGCCCCCCGGTGCGCAAGAGCTGTCGCGTCCTGGTGCTTAGCCCGACACGCGAGCTCTCCGGCCAAATTCTCGATAGCTTTCGCGCTTACGGCCGCCATCTGCGGATCAGAGCGGCGCTCGCGATCGGCGGTGTATCCATGGGCGCTCAGGTCCGTGCCCTGCTCAACGGCGTCGACGTTCTGGTCGCTACACCCGGCCGGCTTCTTGATCTGGTCAAAGGCAATGCGCTTCGCCTCGACAGCGTCGAATGCCTCGTGCTCGACGAAGCCGATCGCATGCTCGACATGGGTTTCATCAACGACATCCGCAAAATCGTTGCCAAGCTGCCGGCGGTCCGGCAAACGCTGATGTTTTCCGCGACGATGCCTCACGCAATCACCGAACTCGCGGCGCAAATGCTCCGCGATCCGATCAGAGTCGCGGTCTCGCCGGCAGCGCCTGCCGCCGAACAAATCGACCAGCGTCTCATCCGTGTCGACCGCGCTGCGAAGCCAAGCATACTCATAGAGGTGTTGCAGCGCGAGGCGATCGACCGTGCCCTGATTTTCACCCGAACCAAGCATGGCGCCGACAAGGTCGTACGCAACTTGGTCAGGGCCGGCATTGCCGCAGACGCCATCCACGGCAACAAATCGCAGAACCAGCGCGAGCGTGTGCTCGCCGCCTTTCGTAAAGGCGCGGTCAGGATTCTCGTGGCCACGGATATCGCCGCACGTGGCATCGATGTCGATGGCATCAGCCACGTCATCAATTTCGATGTGCCGAATGTTCCGGAAACCTATGTGCATCGCATCGGCCGGACCGCACGCGCCGGCGCGGAAGGCATCGCGATCTCGTTGTGCGATGGCGAAGAGGCGGCATTCGTTCGCGATATCGAGAAGCTCATCCGTATGTCTATTCCGGCGAGCGACAGACGCGGGCCCGCGCGCCGGCCCGAGACGTCGAGCGGGCACAGTGCGAGCGTCCGGCCTCCATCCGGCACGCCGCCGGCGAAGCGACGGCAGCAGAGCCACAACGGCGGCGCGCACAAACAACGCCATCACGATCATTCCAGGGAGACTGCGAGCCAGATCGCATCCGTCGGCTTCATGCAGCGCCACACCCCCTCTGGGCGCGACGTTGCTTCCCACGAGCCGCGGCGGACCCCTCATTTGAAGAGATCAGAACGTGCCTAAAGAAGAACTCCTGCAATTCGAAGGCCTTGTCACCGAGATATTGCCCGACGCGCGATATCGCGTTGAGCTCGATAACGGCCATGCGCTCGTCGTCTATACCGCCGGCCGAATGAAGAAGAACCGGATCAAAACCCTTGCCGGGGATCGGGTGACAGTGGAAGTGTCGCCCTATGATCTGGAAAAAGGACGTATGATCTTTCGCCACAAGGACGAACGAGCCGGATCGGTCAGTCGCCCGCCGCAACGCAATCAATTTCGCCGGCGGTAACTTGCAAGCCTGGAGGGCACTATGAGCAATAACGAAAATGCGGCGACGAAAACTGGCGCGGGCATGCGAATTTTCATCTTCAAATCTGAGGCAAATCCCGAACTGCGGGCTTTCGGCGGCGACTTAGCCGGCCTCACGTTACCGAGCCAGTTCAGACCGTGGCGCGCAGTCGGGGCCATCGCGCCGGACCGTGAACTTCCGTACAATGTGTCGCGCGAATTGATCGAAACGGCCATCAACAATTGTGGCTATCAGCTGTGGCGCATGCGCAAAAAGAAGAGTGCGGATACAAATTGATGTCCCGATCGCGGGCAAATGGGCGGCCCCGCCTTGCATAAGGAGTATCTGCGATGACCGATGGCATCCATAAGTTCAAAGTGGGTCAAACCGTCGATCTGATCCATTCAACTTTCCGTTCCGCGGCAAGAGGGACTTATCAGATCGTAAGCCTGCGGCCGGTAGAGGACGGAAATACGCAGTATCGAATCAAGAGCAAGAGCGAAGCTCACGAGCGCGTGGTTTCGGAAAGCGACCTTATCCTCACGGCGAATCTGAAATTCGGCCTCGATTGAGAGCGGCTCCTCGAACCAGGGCGGCAATGTTCAAAATTCTTGAACTCAAAAGCACAGCTTCCGCTCCGGCGATGGAGGTCGGCCGTGGATATTCCACGCGCGAGGAGGCGCTCGCCGCGGTCAAGAAGCATCTGAAGACATTCAATGTATCCGGGCACAATCCGGAGGGAAATTATTGGTGGGCGCGGGATCTCGAGGGCCTGAGGAAATGTTGGATATCGAATGCCGACTGAGGGCTACCGTGTTTCGATGATCGCGTTTCCGAACCAAAGCCGAGTTTTTGACCCAACACGGCGTGCCGTTCGGTTCTGGGGACATGACAACGCGATGGAGTGGTCGTTTTTCGTCACCGAAGATGCGCTCAAACGGCTCCAGCCGGATGTGCCGCGCGACGAAGCGGGCCTGCTTCTCGCCTTTGATACTAATCGCACCGTGATCCAAGCGGCGGCAATGAAGGCTTATAAGCGGGATCGCAAAGGTTCCTACGAACTTGCGGCGACGGATTTCTGACCTCGCATCGCGCGCCCGCCGGCTTCAGATGGCGCCGGGATTGCGTTTGTCGAAAACGCCGAGATGTTTTTGCGCCTCAATGGGCATGTCGGGCACGCAGATCATGCGGCCCATGAATGTCGTCCACGGCTTCTCGGCGATCGGCTGAAGCTGCGCAAAGTTCCAAAATTGCTTTTCGTTCATTTGGATTTCGCTGACCTCGTGGTCGAGCACCCAAGTTCGAAGCATGGTGAGACGGCTTCGTTCGGGATCGGTGAACATCGTGTCTGGCAAAACTTTCCTCATGGGAATTCCCTTTGCTAATTGCGGTAAATCTCAAATTGCCTGAGCCGCCTCGATGCCGGCTGTTGCCGGCGGCGCCACCGAGCGGGCATCGGCTTTCTTGGGGTGCATCAGACCTGGAACTGGTGGCGGTCTGAGACCGGTTGATCCTGCCATGCCAATCGTAACCTTTCCCTTAGGAGGCAAGTGCAAACTCACTTGAGCGTCGTTTTTTGGCGGATACCGCGCAGCCAAGGAAATGGCGCGGTTAGCCCACTACGTGCCAGGCCGAGAACCTTCGATCACCGTGCGCGGCGACACGCGTCAACAATCCTTTTCGCTTCGGCAATAATCGCTCAGGCCTCTCAAATAATCAGCCGTGGCCCGACAACACATCGGAGTGCGAACTGGGAAGCTTCCTTGAGTTCACAATCTCGTCACACGCAGGGAGCGCTGCTTGGCCGGATGGAGCGCTTTCAACCTTCATCTGAAAGCCGCTTGAAGTCGGCAAGAACTGAAGCGATCAGCTTTTGTCGGCGCGGGTCCTCGGCGGCGCGCGTCGCCGCGAAGAGATTGAGGAGGTAGCGGGCCTTGTCGGCCGCTTCATGCCAGTTCGTCGCCGGCTCCGCCAGGAGATGGGATTCCAGTTGGTCTTGCCGAAGGCGCAGCGCCTTCTCGTTCGCATCCACGTCCGCCAACAGCCGGCGAAGTTCCGTGGCCTTCTGGGCCGCCATCCCGCGACGCTGATCGAGGTCGATCGTCTTGTCGGTCATGACCCAGCAGCCCGACGATTCAGGGGATATTCAGTGCTCTCGTACAAACGGCGTATGTCATCGCTGCCATATCTTTGTTCGTCGACTTCAAGAAATGCGCCAACAAGACATTCCGGCGGCAGGTCCTCCATGGCGAAACGTATGGCGTCGGCAGCTTGCGCAAATCGCTTGTAGCCGAATGGCCGATGTCGTGCGAGCCGTTTTCGGGTGGCGAACAGCTCGGCCGCCGCGTTGTAATCGAATTCGACCATCGCACCGAGCCTCGCAAAAAGGCATGAAGCGCCATACGAATAAGCTAGTTTAAGCGACCGCAGGATATATAAGATCAAATTTGATCGGGACCAGTGTCGGCGCGAGACATTTCCGTCGAATCGCAGGAAATCCGAGGGATATTGTCATTTATCTCCTTTTGCGTTGTGGACGCGGATGGGCGTCGCGTGTAGGGTGCCGATGTTCGCGGTTCCACTCCGCAAGTTCCAAGAAGCGCTTGCTCTCGTCGGTTGCGCAGCCCGACGCGCGATGCAAAAGACGCTTTTTTGTCAGAAAAATGCCGTTCAGGTCCGTAAACTCTGTGGCAAACGGCGGGCGAACAGCGCGGTAGATCGTGCAAAATGAGAGTTTTTCGATGGCTGGTGTCGAAGCCCATGTGGCCAGATTTCAATGCTCGAGACGATGAAATCGGCCGCACACATGCAATGTCCGGGATGCGGCGTGGGCATCAGCATTAATACGGACGGCTGAGCCAATGCCGCCGAGGAAATCCAAAAAGGCTATCGAGAAAGTGCATCCGGAAATGACGATCAAATTCTTCCGCTGACACGCAACCAAACGGCAGCCGCTCTGACGTTATCAACCGGGAGACAACTTTGAACGACGACGGACTGAAACCAATCCACGGGGACGCGGCGATCGATCTGCGTGAGTTAAAACGAAGGCTGACAGGTTACCGCGAACCGAATCATGGACGCAGCACCGTCGAAATTCTGATTACCGTCGTGCCGTTCGTTCTTCTTTGGTCATCGATGTTGTTGTCGCTCCGCTTCGGTTTTGGACTTTACCTGTTGCTGGTCGTTCCTACCGCGGGCTTTCTTGTTCGCCTCTTCATGATCCAGCACGACTGCGGTCACGGCTCATTTTTTCGCCATCGAGCGGTGAACGACTGGGTCGGCCGCGTCATCGGCGTGTTCACCCTGACACCGTATGATTTCTGGCGGCAAGCACACGGCATCCATCACGCGACATCGGGCAATCTGGATCGCCGTGGCATCGGCGACATCGACCTGCTCACCGTGCGCGAATATCTGGCGCTGTCGCGCTGGCGCCGGTTCGGCTATCGCCTGTACCGGCATCCGGCCATCATGTTCGGTATCGGTCCGATCTATCTTTTTGTCCTATGTCACCGCCTTCCATTCGGGCTGATGCGCGAAGGCTGGTCACCATGGATCAGCACCATGGCAACCAACGGCGGGATCGCGATTGTCGTTGCCGCAGTGATGTGGTGGGTCGGCATTACGCCGTTCCTGCTCGTGCATCTTCCGATTACCGTCGTGGCTGGAGCAATCGGGGTGTGGCTGTTCTATGTTCAGCACCAGTTCGAACGCACCGAATGGTCTGAGAACCGAAATTGGAGCTTTCCTAGCGCGGCCCTTTACGGCAGTTCACATTACGACTTGCCTGCCGTGCTGCGCTGGTTCACTGCCAATATAGGCGTGCATCATGTCCACCACCTCTGCAGCACAATTCCGTTTTATCGGTTGCCGCTTGTTCTTCGCCATCATCCCGATCTCGCAAATGTCGGTCGGCTGACGCTGGGTCAAAGTCTCGCATGCATGCGGCTGGCGCTTTGGGATGAATTGACGCATCGGCTCATCACGTTTCGCGAACTGCGACATCGTCTTGACGAGATTGGATCGGACTCAGCGAGGTTGCTAAGCCTTGGCAGCGAAGCGGCTTAATTCGCCTCGTGCACGCTTACACACGCGCTTTTGTCGTTGGGCTTTTCACCGGCCTTGCAATAGCCGCGCTTGCCACTCTACCCACTGAGACCTTGCAAGCAGGTCGATGGCGATTGAGCCCGAATTAGCGAATGACCGGACAAGCGGACCTTAGCACCGTGGCGTTCACGTCGAGTTGCCTGTCACGACGTGCGTTCGCAGCCGCCGACGCGGGCGAAGCCTTCAACGCGGCCAGCACCGCGGTCACCTGCTTCATGAGCTGGGACCCATTCCCTTCGCTTGACGCCTTTGCCGATGTTTGGCGTGAATGGCTCCCTCGGATGAGGATTTCCACCCGACGACATCCGGCGGGTCCGAGTTGTGCCACATCCGGACCACAATGTGACTGTTTCCTCCGCGGCACGAGCCACGCTGCTCATAAGCCTCGTCCGTTGAGATGCCGACCTTTTCCGAAAGCCTTGAGCTGGCATTGCAGCGAGCTATCGCCATTGCCGGCACGGGCCACCAAGAATATGCGACACTTGAACATTTGTTGCTCGCGCTCACAGACGACGCGGAAGCCGCCGCGGTCCTCCGCGCTTGCAATATTGATCTCGAAAAATTGCGGCGCAGCCTAGTCTCGTTTATCGACTCAGAGTTCGCAAAGTTCGAGACCGGCAGGCCGGAAAACTCTAAGCCATCCGCCGCCTTTCAGCGTGTCGTGCAACGGGCTGTGACCCATGTGCAGTCCACCACTTGGCGAGAGAAGGTCACTGCCGCGAATGTGCTCATAGCGATTTTGACAGAGCGGGAGAGCCAGGCTTCAGCGGCCCTGGAAGAACAGGCGATGACACGTTACGACGCAACGCTTTACATCTGTCATGGCATCAGCAAGGCGGATCGGATTTCGCCTCACCGAGTGGAAGCGGCGCCACGTGATCACTCTGAAACGACTGCGGTGCAGGCCAAAGTGCTGCTGCTGAACGATGACTACACGCCCATGGAGTTCGTGGTTCACGTGTTGGAGCGCGTATTCGAAAAGGACCGCGAGACTGCCACGAGGATCATGCTGGAGATCCACAATAATGGGGTTGGGACGTGTGGACTTTATCCTTTCGATGTCGCAAGCACCAAGGTCAGCGAGGTGCTCGACCTTGCACGTGAGCAGCAGCACCCCCTACAGTGCGCTCTGGAGTAAAGCCCATCAATCCAATCTCAACCCTCCAGGGTGGCGTCCGCGCACAAGACCGAGTCAGTCCGCAACTCGGGATGATCGACAAGGTCTGCTCGGGGTCAAACTGCGAAGAGTTCACGCAAGGCATTCACTTCCGAGTTGCCTCCAATAACAGACATGGTGCGGCCGAGAGGACTCGAACCTCCACGGGTTGCCCCGCTAGCACCTCAAGCTAGTGCGTCTACCAATTCCGCCACGGCCGCATGTGGGTAGGCGCGCGCAAAACCACGCGCGGCGCCGATGTAACAGCTAGGCCGATTGGGGACAAGACCGGGCGCGAACCCCGTCAAATACCGGGGTTCAGGCGCCGACCGGCGTGCGCGGCAAAAGTTGTTTGACCTCGACTGCGATCTTGTTGCCGCTGACGATGACGGTGCCTTTGGCCACCGGCAGGTTATTAGCGAGGATGCTCACCTCATCCTCCTCCGAGGCGTCGAGTTCGATAATGGCGCCGCGGCCGAGGCGAAGCACCTGGTGGATCGGCATCGAACTCTCCCCCAAGACCACCGTAATGTCGATCGAGACGTTATCGAGTGTCGGCACGGAGCCCCCCCGTTTCGGTTTGCCTCTTGAAGGTTCATAGTGTTGAACACGCCATGGTTACGAGGTGGTTAACACGCGCGGCGACCTGAAAATCGGGCTGTTACCTGCGGCGGGCGCGCCGCCGGTCGAATGGCTGGCGAGCGATCGGCCAATGGCCTACGACGCTGCGCTCGCAATCATGACGGCGCGCACCGAGGCGATCGCGCGTGGTGAAGCGCCCGAAATGATCTGGCTCCTCGAACACCCGGCCCTCTATACCGCCGGTGCCTCGGCCCGGCCGGCCGAGCTGATCGAGGCCCGCTTTCCGGTCCATAGCACCGGGCGCGGCGGGCAATTCACCTATCACGGGCCGGGCCAGCGGGTCGGCTATATCATGCTCGATCTCAAGCGCCGCGCGCCGGACGTGCGCCGCTTCGTCGCCACCGTCGAAGAATGGATCATCCAGGCGCTGACTGCATTCAACGTGCGCGGCGAGCGGCGCGATGATCGCGTTGGAGTTTGGGTGCGGCGGCCGGACAAGGGCGACGGTTGCGAGGACAAGATCGCGGCCATCGGCATCCGCGTGCGGCAGTGGGTGACGCTGCACGGTTTTGCGCTCAATGTCGAACCGGACCTGTCGCATTTCTCCGGTATCGTGCCATGCGGCGTCACCGATCCGCGCTACGGCGTCACCTCGCTCGCCGATCTCGGCTACACGGCGGCGACGCCGGAAGTGGACATGGCATTGCGGTCAGCGTTCGGGCCGTTGTTCGGCCCAGCAATCAATGCTCAAAAGGCGCCGAGCACCGAGAACAATTCGTCGCGCCGGCGCAGCGCCACTTCGTTCGGTCCGGCCTCGCGTTGATCGACGAAGTCGACGCGGGCGCCCGGCGGGCCGTAACGGCACGCCTCGATCATCGCCAACACGTCGCTTTCCAGCCCGATGAACAAGGCCTCGACGGCGCCGTCGCGGCGATTGCGGACCCAACCTTGCAGCCCGCGATCGAGCGCCGTGACTTCGGTCCAAGCGCGAAAGCCGACGCCCTGCACCCGGCCGCGGATCAGAACATAACGGTGCACATTCAACCGAAGTCTCCAAGCTTGCGATGGCCCGCACCGAGCGGGCGCGCCGGCAGCCACTCCTCCAGTGAAGCTATATACGCGGCCGGCATTTCCCACTCGCGCGCGGCCTTGACGACAACCTCCATATAGCCGGGCTTTGGCTGGCCAACCGGCCGCCGCCGCGCCACATAGACCAGCGCCGGACGACGCCGGCCGCCCTGGAGCACCGGCAGGATTGTGGCGCGATATTGCCCGGCTCCGATACCTTCCCACAGGTCGAGCGTGACGCGGTCGCGCGGGGAAAGCTGCCAGATCACACCATGCACGACCGCCGCCGGCGCCGGCTCGACCGAGGCATAGCCGTCCGCGGTGATGACGAAGCGATAATCGGCAAGCCGCGCCAGCCCTAGCGCCGCGGCGTCAGGCGCATGCTTGCGCATCACCGCGCGGTGCATGTTGGAGCCGTAGGCGAAATGCAGCATCAGCCGCCTTCCACGCTCGGCCGCCACGCCGCCCATAGCGTGAAAAGGAGCGCCAAAAGGGTCGGCGCAAAGCCGACCAGCATGAGCAACACCACCATGAGCCAGGCCAGATCGTAATGCGGCGATCCGATCAACGTCACGATGACGTAGAGCAGCAGAATGAGTTCGAACGCGCCGGTGGCGCCCGCGTTGTCCATAAGCCCGCTCGCGGAATTGAAAAAGCCGTCGGCTATGATCAACAGCAACACCAGCGAGAGGACATACAATAGCGCCACGGCCGTCGCCAACCCGCCGCCTCTGCCGGCGTCATGCAAGCGTTTGGCGTGCAGCACGAACCAGATCCAGACCAGCAGGACTTGCGCCACAACGAAGGGCCACAGGCCGGCCCGGGTCAGCACATCGGGCATGGTGAGCGAATGCGACGCGGCGCCAAACAGATAGACGCCGATCGCGCCATAGATGAAGGGCTGCGGTTTAAGCCGTCCGCTCGGCGAGAAAAGGAAGCCTATAGCCTGCATCTGGTCGGCCCCGGCGAAGGGCCGCATCATGCCCGATTCGCGGAGCCTCGCCTTCAGGCGAATTCCATGATTACCGCGTCGACGGCGACGCTGTCGCCGGCTTTCACGCGGACTCTTTTGATCGTACCGTCGCGCTCGGCGCGCAAAATGTTTTCCATCTTCATGGCCTCGACCACGGCCAGCGTCTCGCCGGCCTTGACCTCCTGGCCCTCGCTCACCGCCAGCGACACGACAAGACCCGGCATCGGGCAGCGCACCGCTTTCTCGCTGTCGGACAGCTTTTTCACCGGCATCAGCCGCGCATAACGGGCTTCGCGCCCGGTATAGACGAAGGCCTTCACCTCGATACCGCGATGGGCGAGCTCGAACCCGTTCGGGATCGGGCGCACATGCATGGCGACGGGCGCGCCGTCGATTGTGCCGGACCAGACCGGCAAGCCAGGAATCCAGTTTGACGCCAAAAGGTGCCGCGCACCGTCCTCGAAGGTCACCGCGATCGCTTCGCCGTGATGCTCGACATCGGCCTGGTATTCGTCGGGACCGAGCCAGATCGCGCGCCGCCGCTCGCGCTGAAGCGTCGTGTTCAACTGTCCGGAGATTTTCCTTTTGCGCTCGCCGAGCGTGTGGTCGATGGCCGCGGCGACGGCGGCGATGGTATGCGCCGCGGCGCCCGCCGGCGCTATGCGCGCGAAGCCGCCGGGAAATTCTTCGCCGATAAAAGCGGTGCTCAGTTTGCCGGCGCGCCAGCGCGGATGCGCCATGATCGCGGCCAGGAACGGAATGTTGTGCCGGATGCCCTCGATGGTGAAGGCATCGAGCGCATCGGCCTGCGCTTCGATCGCGTCAAGACGCGTCGCGGCGTGGGTGACGAGTTTCGCGATCATCGGATCGTAGTACAGCGAAATCTCGCCGCCTTCGGTGACGCCGGTGTCGTTGCGCACGGTGACGCCGTGGCGCACGCCCTCGGCAGGCGGGCGATAGCGAATAAGCCGCCCGATCGACGGCGCGAAATTGCGGTACGGATCCTCGGCATAGATGCGGCTCTCCACAGCCCAACCGGAGAGCTTGACGTCGCTCTGCTTCAGGTTGAGCGGCTCGCCGGCCGCGATCCGAATCATCTGCTCGACGAGATCGATGCCGGTGACGAGCTCGGTCACCGGATGCTCGACTTGCAGCCGCGTATTCATCTCCAGGAAGAAAAAGCTCTTGTCCTGCCCGGCCACGAATTCGACGGTGCCGGCGCTGTCGTAGCTGACCGCTTTCGCCAGCGCGACCGCCTGCTCGCCCATCTGTTTGCGCGTCTTCTCGTCGAGCAGCGGACTAGGCGATTCCTCGATGACTTTTTGATTGCGGCGTTGGATCGAGCACTCGCGCTCGCCGAGATAGATGACGTGGCCGTGCTTGTCGCCCAAAACCTGGATTTCGATATGGCGCGGATCGGTGATGAATTTCTCGATGAACACGCGATCGTCGCCGAAGCTCGATTTCGCCTCGGAGCGGGCACGCGCGAAGTTTTCGGCCACCTCCGCCTTGGAAAATGCAATCCGCATGCCCTTGCCGCCGCCGCCGGCGGACGCCTTGATCATCACCGGGTAGCCGATGCCTTCGGCGATGGCGATCGCCTGAGCGTCGTCCTCGATCACGCCCAGATGCCCGGGAACGGTCGATACCTTGGCGTGGGCGGCGGCTTTCTTCGACTCGATCTTGTCGCCCATGGCGGCGATCGCCTTGGGGTTCGGCCCGATGAAGACGATGCCGGCATCCGCCAGCGCGCTGGCGAAAGCCGCGCGCTCGGAGAGAAAGCCGTAGCCGGGATGCACGGCCTCGGCGCCACTCGATCTGCAGGCGGCGATGATGTTGTCGATCACCAGATAGCTCTGGGCGGCCGGCGGCGGGCCGATCGCGACGGCCTGATCCGCCATTTCGACATGCAGCGCGTCGCGGTCGGCCTCGGAATAAACCGCGACGGTTTCAATTCCCATCCGGCGCGCGGTCTTGATGATCCGGCAGGCGATCTCGCCGCGATTGGCAATCAGGATGCGCTTGAACATCGAAGCTCACGATCCCGCGAACCGGCTTTTTGGCTTTGCGGCGGCGGCCTGTAAATGTCAATGACGCTACGACATCTCGATCAATGCCGCAGCAGCAGCGTGGCAATGAGTGCCAGTGCGAGAAGCGCGCTGGCGCCCTGCCAGAACTGCACGGGGTAGCGCTGATAGAGCGTTCGCGGCCCATCGGACATGTGCGGCGCGCGCGCCGGCCCCTCCTCCATCTCGATTGCAAATTCCATCATGTCGCGAAAGCGGTTGGACGGATCGGTTGCAATTGCGCGGTTGAGCGCGGCCTGGAGCCAGGCCGGAAGGTCCGGGCGCAGATCGGCGAGCAACTTCGGGCGGTCGCGGCGCGGCCGGCTCGTGGCATCGAGGTTGCCGTAAGGATATTCGCCGGTGAAGGCGCGGAACATGGTGACGCCGAGCGCGTAAATGTCGGTCGCTTCGTTGCCGGGTTCGCCGGCGAACATTTCGGGAGCCATATAGGCCGCCGTGCCCGGAATGTCGTCGGGCGGAAAATCCTCCATGCCGGGCACGCGGACCACGCCGAGATCGATCAGCTTGAGCGAGCCTTCGCCTTCAAGGATCACGTTGTCCGGCTTGATATCGCGATGGATAATGCCCGCGCGGTGCAACGCCGCGACGCCGCGCGCCAATTTGATGGCGATATTGCGTCCTTCCTCCAAGCCTATCGAGGGGCGGCGCGATAGCCGCGTTTCCAAAAGTTCGCCCTGATAGAGCGGCATCACCGTGTAGAGACAGGTCTGCCGCCCTGGCGGCAGCACGATGGTGCGGCCGACATAGGGGCTGTGCACGCGCGCCCCGACCCAGGCCTCGCGCATGAAGGCGGCGCGGTAGGTGGCGACCGCCGCGACCTGAGGTTTTGGAAACTTCAACGCCACCTCACCGCCCTCGACTTCGTCGATCGCACCGAACAGCCGTGTATAGCGGCCCTCGGACATCAGGACTTTGAGCACGAAGCCATCGACCGTCTCGCCGTCGATCGGCACCGGGATAAGCGGCAGCTCCATGATGTCGGCGCCGATATCGACCGATCCGGCCGTCGGCAGATCGACCACGTCGAGCACCAAAGCCGTGCAGTTGTCGGTGCTGCCCGCTTCAAGCGCCGCCTTCACCAGCGCATGGGCGGAATCTTCCGAACCGGAGCGCTCGCGCAGGATATCGGCGATGGCCTCGGCCGTCAGATAGCCATGCACGCCGTCGCTGCACAAGAGAAAGCGGTCATGCAAAGCCAACGGCTGTGCGGCGTAATCGAGCCGCACTTCCGTCTCGACACCGAGTGCCCGGGCCAGAATGTTCGATCGGCCGGCGCCGCGCTCCTCGCGAACATGATCGGTGGTGAGGCAAACGAGGCGCTCACCGCGCAGCCGGTAAGCGCGGGTGTCGCCGACATGCAGCACATGGGCGATCCGCCCGCGCAGCACCAACGCGGTGAAGGTGCAGCCCATGCCAGCGGATTCGGCGTTGCGGTGGCCTTCCGAATAGATCCAGCGATTGAGCGAATTGAGGACGGTGGCCGACGCCCGGCGCACCTCCATCGTCTCCGGCAGGTCGCAAAATCCATCGAGAAAGCCGCGAACCGCGGTCTCGGCAGCCACGCGGCCGCCCTTGGCGCCGCCAATTCCATCGGCAATCGCCGCGACAACGTCGCGGCGCGGTTGCGGCAGTTCCACGCCGAACACCACGCCGGCAAAATCTTCGTTGCGTTCGCGCGGTCCAGTCTCGGAGGCAAAACCCGCGCTTGCCTTCACGCCGAACGCGCGCTCGACCATCATCGCCGCTCCGGCTTGCGCGGCGGCAAGCAGGCCGGAGCGCGACGGGCAGGCCCCGGACTAATTTTCCAACTTGCAGCGATCATGGAGGAAATTGCCACCAGTAGCCGAGGCGAGGACGACCGTAAGTTCTCCCGATTTGCGGTCAAGCGTGTAGCCCCAACCGTTCGTCGCGTCGCGCCACGTAATCTCCGTATCGCTGATGCTGGCCTGATTGGAATCCACGGTGCTCCGATCGTAGTCGATTTTGATCTGCCAAGTCGCCCCGCTCACCGGATTAGTACAGGCGATTGCTTTTTCGCCACGCTGTGCTTCGCTGGCGGCGCAAAGGCCAATACTGAGCGCCAGCAGCCCTATTCCTACAGCCAATGACCTAGTCCACTCGAATTGTCTCATCATGTCCCTGCCCACTTTCTGTTCAATATGCAGATTTTTTAGTCACCACACCTTGGGTCCGGCCAAATCCTTCATGGGAAATTGTATCCAGTCAACGTTCGATTAACTGGCATAGAATTTGCGATCCTTCCCTCGTTCCGCCCGTGTGCCGTCGGCGCACTGAGGGCATTTTTGGGGGAAGGCACATGGCACTCGTACCATCACCACAATGGCTAGATACCGGCGACAACGCCTGGCAGCTGGCAGCCGCAACCTTTGTCGGCCTGCAAAGCATTCCGGGGTTGACCGTTCTTTATGGCGGCATCGTCAAAAAGAAATGGGCGATCAATTCTGCGTTCATGTCGATGTATGCGTTTGCATCGGTTCTGGTCGTCTGGGTTCTGTTTGACTACAACATGGCTTTCGGGCCGCAATGGTTTCCATTCCTGGGTGAGCCGCTTTTAGGTACGTCAGCGGTCTTTACCCTCGGGCAAGCGACAATTCCGGCCGCGGCAGCGGGCATGCCGCCTCTCGCCTTCCCGATGGCGACGCTCATGTTCTTCCAGTTCGTGTTCGCCGCGATCACGGTGATCATCCTTGGCGGATCCCTCCTCGGCCGGATGAATTTTACGGCCTGGATGATCTTCTGCCCGATCTGGATGACGCTTGTTTACACCGTGGGGGCGTTCAGCCTCTGGGGCGGCGGCTGGCTCGCGACCCTCGGTGTGGCGGACTTCTCGGGCGGCTACGTCATCCATCTCGCAGCGGGAGCTTCTGGGTTCACCGCTGCCTGGGTCATCGGCCCGCGGCTTCAGGCTGATCGCGACAACTTCCCACCGAATAGCCTGTTGGTCACGCTGGTCGGCGCCGGAATCCTGTGGCTCGGCTGGGACGGCTTCAACGGCGGCGATCCGTATTTTGCCAACGCTGACGCTGGCGCGGCCGTGCTTAATACCAATACCGCGACCGCAGTGGGCCTCCTCGTCTGGACGCTGATGGACAAGATGGCCTATGGCAAGCCGTCGGTGCTCGGCGCCGTCAATGGCATGATCGCGGGCTTGGTGGCGATCACTCCTTCCGCCGGTTATGTCGATGGCATCGGCGCGATCATCGTCGGCATCTGCGCGGGCATCATTCCGTGGCTCAGCATGAACAAGTTCCAGAAGCTCGGCTTCATGCAGAAAGTGGACGATGTGCTTGGCGTGTTCTCCACACATGGCGTGGCCGGCCTTATGGGCGGATTGCTGGTCGGCATCCTCGCCAATCCGGCCATGCTGCAATACATCGGCACCGACAAGGACGCGCCCGGTGTCAACGTGACCGGCTGGCTCTACGGCAACCCGCATCAGCTCCTGCTTCAGGTTTATGGCGGGCTGTTCATCATCGTGTACAACGCGATCTTGACCTTCATCATCCTCAAGGTGATCTCGATCTTCGTCAGTCTGCGCATGGACGAGGCCACCCTGAAGGTCGGCGACGACGCAGTGCACGGCGAGACCGCCTACGCGATCGGCACGGAGGGCGAGTAGCAGCCCCCGCGCACCTTTCCTTGCGAGCATGATGGCCGCTCGCAAGTCAGGGTCCGCGCACCTCTAGTAAGTTACGCGGATCCTTGGCGGCCCCAACCGGGGCCGCCCTTTTTTTGCCCGCAAACCGCTTGGTAATCCCCGGCGGCGTGCAACGCTGTCACGCGCAGGTCATAGATCGCGGACTAGCTTCCCTCGAACGTCAGCACAATCTTGAGGGATCCAATGAGCAACAAGCTGCTCTCAACCGTCGCTGTTTCGTTGATCGCCGCCCTAGTCCCGTTCGCAGGCGCCTGCAGCATTGCCGCCGCGGCGGAGCCCACGGCAGCCGCGACCGCTTCGAGTCCGGGTCCGCAAGATGCCGCGGCCACCGCGACGCCGATCAAACATCTCGTCGTGATCTTCAATGAGAACGTCTCGTTCGACCATTATTTCGCGACCTATCCCAAGGCCACCAATCCGCCGGGCGAGCCGACATTTGAGGCCAAAAGCGGCACTCCGAACGTCAACAATCTGGCCAATGCCGGTCTGCTGCGCGACAATCCGAATTTCACCAACAAAGCCAACGGCAGCGATGCTGCCGAGCCGTTCCGGCTCGACCGCAGTCAGGCTTTCACAGCCGACCAAAATCACGCCTATACCGCCGAGCAGCAGGCCTATGACGGTGGCAAGGCCGACTTGTTTCCTAAATTCACCGGCAAGGCGACCAATGGCGGCGCCGGCGCCTTCGGCACCAAAGGCCAGGTCATGGGCTATTACGACGGCAATACGGTCGCCGCGATGTGGAACTACGCGCAGCACTTTGCGATGAGCGACAATGCCTTCAGCGACACTTACGGCCCGTCGACGCCGGGAATGCTCAACGTTACCTCCGGCCAGACCAACGGCATGACGATCGTGGCCACGACCAAGCAGCCGTCCACCGTGACCGCGGTTTCGTATTATATCAATGACGGTCAGGGCGGCCTGACCATGATCAACGATGTCGATCCCGGTTACGATGTCTGCTCGAATCCAAAAGACCAGGCGATGATGTCGGGCAAAACCATCGGCGATCTCCTCAACGGCGCCGGCCTCACCTGGGGCTCCTTTATGGGCGGCTTCCGCCTCGACACGACCAACGCCAACGGCTCGACCGGCTGCAAACGCTCGACGCATTCGACGATCGTCGGCTCCGATGTTGTGGACTACATCCCCCATCACGCGTGGTTTCAGTATTACGCTTCCACCGCCAATCCGAAGCACGAGCCGCCGAGTTCGCCCGCCGCAATCGGCTACAGCTTGGAGCCCGACGGCAGGACACGCGATCCCGCCAATCACAATTACGACTTGACGGATTTCTACGATGCGGTGAAGGCGGGAAATTTCCCGTCGGTCTCCTACATCAAAATGCCGGCCTATCAGGACGGTCATGCGGCTTATTCGGATCCGCTCGACGAGCAGGACGGCACGGTGACGCTGATTGACTTTCTGGAACAACAACCGGATTGGAAAAACACCGCCGTCGTCATAACCTGGGACGACTCTGACGGCTGGTACGATCACGTCTTCGCGAAAGTGACCAGCCCATCCTTTGACGCCGAGGCGGATCAACTCGATGGCCCCGGTAAGTGCGGCACCGGCGCGCCGCTGCCCGGCGCCGCAGGCAAGCCGGCTAACGGTCGCTGCGGTCCCGGTACGCGAATCCCGTTTGTGGTAATTTCGCCCTGGGCCAAGGCCAATTATGTCGGTCACCAGCAGATTTCATTCGCCTCCGTGGTGCGTTTCATCGAGGATAACTGGCTGCACGGACAGCGGCTCGGCGGCGGATCGTTCGACGCGACCGCCGGCTCGCTCGATGGCTTGTTCGATTTCAACGGCGCCGGCAACAACGCGGTGCTCTATCTCGATCCGAAAACTGGCGCGCCGCTTGCCGCTCCGCCGGGGTGAGCATACCGAAGGCTGGATGCGCAGTTTCAGACGTTACCTCTTCGGCGCCGGCCTCTTCGGACTGACCGGTGCCGTCAGTACTCTCTGCGTGGTGGCGATCTGCGGTGCAGCACTTGCCGGCGGCGACGCGGCACCGGGCGAGAACCTGCATCCCATTCAGCTGGTGCGTCCGTCCGCCGAGCCACTGTCGGCAATGGCGGAGCTGGGGCGGCTAATCTTCTTCGACGCAAGCCTGTCGTCGTCCGGACAACTGTCCTGCGCCTCGTGCCATAGCCCGCAGCACGCCTATGGACCGCCGGGCGATCTACCGGTCATGCGCGGCGGCCCGAAATTGTCGCAGCCGGGCGTTCGCGCCGTGCCGTCGCTCACTTACCTGGAGCGCCAGCCGAGCTTCGCGATCGGCCCCGACAACGAGGAAAATGAAAATGTCAGCCTGCCGCAGCTCGTCGCCGTCAGCCAAACGGCGGTGCGGATTCAAAAAACCGCGCCGCAGGCAAGCGAGACTGCCAACAATATGGTGCCTCAGGGCGGCCTGTTCTGGGATGGCCGGGCCGACACGCTGCAGGCCCAGGCGCTCTCGCCGTTACTGGACCCGCGCGAGATGGACGGCGGCAGCATCGATCGTGTTGCCGGCAAATTGCAGCGCGCACCTTATGCGGGGCGTTTCGAACAACTCTTCGGGCGCTCGCTATGGTTCGATACGCGTCTTGCGGTCAGTGAGGCGCTGTTTGCCGTAGCGCGCTATCAGATCGAAGAGCCGAGCTTTCACCCCTATTCGAGCAAGTTCGATTTTTGGCTGGAAGGCAAAGCGCGCTTCACGGCAAGCGAAATGCGCGGCTATACATTGTTCAACGATCCGGCCAAAGCCAATTGCGCCGGCTGCCACGCCGACCAGCCGTCACGTGACGGTTTGCCACCGCTTTTTACCGACCACCAGTTCGAGGCCTTGGGGGCGCCGCGTAGCGTGGCGCTTGCCGTCAACGCCGACCCGGCCTTTTTCGATCTCGGTATTTGCGGGCCCTATCGCAAAGACATGTCCGGCGATACCCAGTATTGCGGACTGTTCACGACGCCGACCTTGCGCAACACCGCGACCCGGCATGTGTTCTTTCACAACGGCGTATTTTCAACGCTCAAACAAGTATTGGACTTTTACGATTTCCGCGACACCGCGCCGCAAAAAATCTACCCGCTTGCCGCGGACGGCACTGTGCAAAAATTCAACGATATCCCGCAGCCCTATCAGGCCAATGTCGATTTTTCCGATCCGCCCTTCAACCGCAAAGCCGGAGACGAGCCGGCAATGACGGCGCGCGACGAAGACGACATCATCGCGTTCTTGAACACGCTCGTCGACGGTTATGGGCAAAGACAGTGACGCCGCTACATCCGGGCGAAGCTGCCGCTCGCACGCCGGCTCTCGGCTGCGATCCAGTCCAGGATAGCGGCATCGACCGCATCGAAACCGGCAGGCAGCCGGCGGCGCGCGGGCGGCGCAACGATCAGGATTTGCGAGCGCGCAATCACGGCGGCGAGCGTCTCAAGATCGGTATATTGCTCGTCACTCGGCATTGTCACCGCGGCCTCCTGCCAGCCTTCAGGGATGCAAACGCGCGCGATCCGGGCTCGTTCCAATTGGTCGAAGCAATCGCGCTACGGGTTCAAAACACGTGCAAATTCCAATCACAGGGTGGCCCGCAAAGGGCGGTACTGCGGCAATCTCGCGGCACTCCCGCGCAATGTTTAGGCGCCGCCCGCCGCGACCGCACTGCGACGCTCCGTGTTATGCGCACAAAATGCCGCCAAGGGCTCCGGAGATACCTTCCAGGCTTGAGCCTGTGTTCAGACGATTTTTTCCGATTTAGCTCCCGCGCCGGACGAATAATGCTTCTGGTTCAAGGGAATATTACACTGGTGGAGGCTGGTAATACTCGGCTATCCGCCGTAAATAAGACGGCGAAATTGGTATGCCGATAGTACTCGGCCAAAACGACGGAGGTTTTTCATGGCGCTGGCGATTGGCGATACGGCCCCGGATTTCGAAGCCGAAACGACCGAAGGCAAAATCCGCTTCCACGACTGGATCGGCAACAACTGGGTGGTGCTGTTTTCGCACCCCAAGGATTTCACCCCGGTCTGCACCACCGAACTCGGCACGATGGCGCGGCTGAAGCCCGAATTCGACAAGCGCGGCGTGAAAATCATCGGCTTGTCGGTCGATCCGGTCGACAACCACAAAAAGTGGGCGGGCGACATCAAGGACGTGGTCGGCTTCGCGCCGAACTACCCGATGATCGGCGATACCGATCTGAAGGTCTCCAAGCTCTACGGCATGCTGCCGGCGCTCACGACCGGCACCTCGGAAGGCCGCACGCCCGCCGACAACCAGACGGTGCGCAACGTCTTCGTCATCGGACCGGACAAGAAGATCAAGCTCGTGCTCGTCTATCCGATGACCACGGGGCGCAACTTCGACGAGGTGCTGCGCGTCATCGACTCGCTGCAGCTCACCGCCAAGCACCGCGTGGCGACGCCGGCAAACTGGAAACAGGGCGAGGACGTCATCCTCACCGGCGCGGTGACCGACGACGAGGCGAAGAAACTTTACCCGCAGGGCTGGAAGACGCCGAAACCCTATATCCGCGTTGTGCCGCAGCCGCGGTAGCAATGTCGCTCAAGTCTCTGCTTTGATTGTGAGGGCGCGGCTTCGGCCGCGCTCTTTTCGCGTGCTCTTGCGCCTCGGGAGGACTTCGATGCTCGTGCTCTATCACGCCTCTCACTCCACCTGCAGCCAGAAGGTTCGGCATGGTGCTGCACGAGAAGGGCGTCAAATTCGACGAAGTCCGCATCGATCTCGGCAAAGAAGGAACAGCTCAAGCCGGATTATCTGACGCTCAATCCGAACGGCGTGGTTCCGACGCTGGTCGACGACGGCGTGCCGATCATCGAATCGAGCGTGATCTGCGAATATCTCGACGAGAAATATCCGCAGAACCCGCTCGTTCCCTCCGACATCGTCGAGCGCGCGCGCATGCGCGCCTGGATGCATTACATCGAGGAAGTCGCCGTCGGCGCCATCCGCGTGCCGTCGTTCAATCGCGCGTTTCTCTACCGCTTCAAAGGACAAGATCAGAAAGCAGTTCGAGGCCCAGGAGATCGAGCCGCGCCCGGTGCGCAAGGAGCTATTTCAGCGCATGGGATCGCCCAAGGGTTTTTCGAGAGCGGACATCGATAAATCTCTCGGCGAGCTCTCCGAGACCTGCCGGCGCATGGACGAGGCGATCGCGAAAAAAGGGCCCTGGCTGATGGGCGAGCAATTCACGCTCGCCGACGTGCTGGTGATGCCAAGCATCGACCGGATGGCCGATCTCGGGCTTGTCGACGATCTGGGAAGAGCAAATATCCGCGCGTCGGCGAATGGTATGAGCACCTGCAAGCGCGACCCGCTTTCAAAGCGACCTATTATCCCGGGATCGCGCGTGTCGGAATTTCTGGAACTGCAACCGCTCTATGCCGCCGACCGGGGATAATATGGTCATGAGCCGGCCATGAATCCCGACGCCAACATGCAGCCGCCGTTCGCCGAACTCATGGGCATGAAGATCACGCACGTTTCGAAAGACAAAGTCGTGGCCGAAATGCACGTTCGCGAGGAACTCAATAACCGCAACGGGCACGCTGCATGGCGGCGCGGTGATGGCGCTTGCCGACAATCTCGGCGGCACCGCCACCATGGCCAATCTGCCGCCGGGCGGACGCACCGCGACGATCGAGAGCAAGACCAATTTTTTCGCCGCCATTCCCGTCGGCGACACGGCACGCGCCGAATGCACGCCACTGCATCGCGGCCGCAGCACCATGGTGTGGCAGACGCGGATTACGCGCAACGACGGCAGACTCTGTGCGCTGGTGATCCAGACGCAGATCGTCATTCTGCCGGAAAAGCTCCAACATGCGCGTCCGTAAGACTTGCGGTGGCTGCGCCGGGCGGCGCTAATGTGTCGCTCGAAGCCCCATCCGGGCCAGCCGCGGCAGCACCTCGGCGCAGAAATACGGCGCTTCTTCGAGATAATTCACGAAAGAAACGGCAATGCCGCGCACGCCGGCGCGCGCGATATTGGCGAATTCTTCCGCGACCTTGTCGGGCGTGCCGACGAACGGATAACCGCCGATGCCGCTTTCCGCCTGTAAGGTGCGCTTGGCGGCAAATTCGTCGGCATTGGTGTTTTGCGGCGTGATGTTCTTGAGCGCGAGCATGCGCTCGATGGCCACCCAGTCGGCGCTCTCGACATTGGCATGGCGATGGTAGGCTTCGGCCTCGCGTTGGGTGGGCCGGCAAATCACCTGACCCTGGGTGTAGACGTCGATGTCGCGCCCGAATTTTTGTGCCGCGGCCTTGACGTCGACGACCATCTTCGCTGTCTGCTCGTACAGGCTGACCTCGGTCGTCGCGGTGCCGGCGGCGGCAAGGCGCGACCGACCGGTCGATGTGAAGAAGGCATCGCAATTGCGCAGCGCGAAGGCCTGCCCCGACCCCGATGTTCCGGCATTCATGATGACGGGCCGGCCGCCGCCGAACGGCCGCGGCTTCGCCCGCACGCCTGCGAGCTTGAAATATTTGCCGTCGAAATCGAAGTCCTCTTCGTCGGACCATGCGCGCTTGACGATGTCGATCCATTCTTGCGCGAATTCATAGCGGTCCTCATGGCCGCGCTGCGCAATGCCGAACATTTCGAATTCGCCTTCATTCCAGCCGGCGACGATGTTGAGCCCAAAGCGGCCGGCGCCGATATGATCGGCGGTGACGAATTCCTTGGCGGCGATCAGCGGATGGAATAGCGGCACATGCACGGTGCCGAAAACCGTGACCCGCTGCGTGGCGGCCAGGAGGCCGCAGGCCCAGGTCACGGTTTCGAGCGTCGTGCCGTGAAAATCGCTCGGGCCGCCGTAGCCCTTCCAGCGCCCGATCGGCAACAGAAAATCGATACCGGCCGCATCGGCCAATTTTGCCAGCGCAAGGCAATCGGGCCAGGTCGCGAGCCAGCGCTCCGGCACCAACGTGGCGGTACGCGCGGACGAGCAGTTCGCGCCGAATAGCCCGATCTTGAACGCATTAGCACTGTGCATGGCGGCGCGTTCGCGCATCGATGCAGCTTGGGTCGACATTGGCAAACCTTTCACAGCAGCTTGTAGAACTTAAGCTTCACGCTGGCCGGCTCGCGCTCGCCGGTGCATACGATAATGTGCCTCGCCATCCAGGCATAGCGGTCCGCGCTGGTTTCGAAGAACGCCGCGCCACGGAAGTAATAACTGCCGGGATCGGCCGCGCGGCCGGCCGCGAGCGCCTCCATCACCGCGCCGGGACCGTGGCGTAACGCATGATTGTGCACATAGATCGACGCTCCGTCGTCGGTGCGCAGCGTGTAACGCGCCTCCAGCTCGGCGACGCCGTCGCTGCGAACAAGCTGCCAGTCGGCGCCGCCCGGCAGCACCGTGCCGCGCAGGTCCGATCCGGAAAAATCGCCGCCGGTGATCGGTACGACGCGACGACGGCCCTTGTTAAAAACGCCGAGGTCTTGCGCCGGACCGACCGTGACATGTGCGTCGAAGATGAGCTCAAGCCGCGGCGGCGCCGGTTGCACGTTTGCCATTTCCAACTCCGGGTGTCATCGTCGGCAAACGATCCAATATTTGCGGAAATTTGCAATGTCCAAATGCGTCGGCAAGGCCGGTCTCATGCGCGCGGCGCCGGAGAGCTGCCATCGCGGCCGGCGTTTGCGCTGATGCGCGAGGGCAAGAGCATCCGGAGCGTCGTGGCTAACTGAAGTTGCGCGGCCCCCCGGAACCGCGCTTTGCGGCCGGCCGTTGGCATGGACAGCAAGCTTTGTTCGTTCTGCCGCAACAACCGTTTCAATGGCCGCAAAAGCTCGCAAAACCGGGCGCCTGCACAAGGCCGTCGCGCGCTACCGCGACGCCCGCAAGACGCTGCACACGCCGGCGTCCGCGCAGAGCCGCTACGGCCTCGACTGGATGAATTTTTTCCTGGCCGACGTCCAAACCGGCTTCGGCACCTTCGTCGCCTTCTATCTCGCGCATCTCGGCTGGTCGGAGCGCAGCGTCGGCTTGGCGCTGACGCTCGGCGGGCTCGCCGGGGTTTTGAGTCAAATCCCGGGCGGCGCCCTCGCCGATGCGCTGCCCTGGAAGCGCGCGTTGATTGCCGTCGGCATCCTGATGATCGGCGCAGCCGCGCTGATTCTGGCGCTCGCGCCGTCCTATCTCATGGTGTTGTTCGCTTCGCTGTTGCAGGGTGCGACCGGCGGGATCGTCACGCCGGCAATCGGCGCGATCAGCCTCGGGCTGGTCGGCCGGCGCGCCATGTCGCTGCGCACGGGACGGAACTATCGCTATGCGGCCGCCGGCCATGCGGTGACCGCGGCGCTGATGGGCCTCGTCGGCGCCTATTTCGCCACCGGGGCGATTTTCATCGCGGCGGCGAGCCTATGCATTCCGGCTTTGGTCGCGCTCGGGCTGATCCGTCCCGACGAGATCGACTATGCCCGCGCCCGCAACGCTGCCGCGGGGGCGAAAGCGCACGAGATCGGCCAAGTCACAGATCTTTTGAAGAATCATAGGCTCATCCTGTTTACCGCGGCCTTGGTGCTATTCCAGCTCGCCGACGCTTCGATGCTGCCGCTGATCGGCGAGAATCTGGCGACCACCATACCGACCGAGTTCCTCGCTCTGGATGTCGGGGTTGATCATCGTACCGCAGATCGTGGTGGCGATGTTCGCACCATGGGTCGGTTATCATTCGGAAAAACGCGGCCGCAAGCCGCTGCTCTTGATCGGTTTCGCCGCCGAACCGGTCCGCGCCGCACTGCTCGCCTTCGCCAGCGCCTACGGCTTTCTGATTGTGGCGCAATTGCTATCCGGCGTCACCGGCGCGATCATCGGCGTCCTGACCGTGATCGTGATCGCCGATCTGACCGCGGGCACCGGCCGTTTCAATCTGGCGCAAGGCGCAGTCGGCGCCGCGATCGGCATTGCCGCCTCGCTGAGCACGCTCGCCACCGGATTTTTGTTCCAGGGCATCGGAACGACCGGCGGATTCATCGCGATCGCGGCGGTCGCCGGCGCGGCGACCGCCTTGATCTGGGTATTCGTGTCCGAAACCAAGCCCGCCGATTATCCCGATTGAAGCTTTGCCGGTGGTCCATTGATTCTAACATTCGCATGAGAGCGTGCCGAACTGGGATGCGAATGTTTGAATCGAAGCACGAGCTCATTGCAGCTTGATGTCTGCGGCCTTGATGATGGGCCACCATTTGTCGGCTTCCGACTTTTGGAAGGCGGCGAACGCGTCCGGAGATTGCAAGTCGCGCGAGGCGATTTGCTGGCCCAGCGCGTTGAGCTTGTCCTTCACGTCTCCATTCGCCAAGGCGGCAACGGTCGCGGCATGGATCTTGTCGAGGACGTCTCGCGGCGTGCCTTTCGGCGCCCACATGCCGAACCAGATCGATGCATAGAATCCGGGCAAGCCCGCTTCGTCAGTCGTCGGCACGTCGGGCAAGTTGGGGAGACGGGTCTTGGCCGTGACAGCGATAGCCCTGATCGTGCCGGCCTTCACCTGAGCCGTGAAATTGGACGACGGTTCGATCATCATATCGATCTGTCCGGCCATCATGTCCTGTACCGCCGGGTTGTCGCCGCGATACGGCACGAACTGGAACGTGGTTCCGGTGGCTTTCTGGAATGAAAGGCCGGCGAGGTTTCCGGTCGATCCGATGCCGGGAATGCCTACGCTCGCTTTGCCTGGATTGGCCTTCAGCCAGGCAATCAGTTCCTTCAGGTCTTTGGCCGGCAGAGCGTTCTTGACGCAGATCATCAGCGGCTCGTAGGCGAGTTCCGCGATGGGGATCAAGTCTGTCAAGAGATCGAAATCGAGCTTGTAGAGACCGCCGGTCAATACATTCGTCGTCAGGGTTCCGATGCACAGCGTATAACCGTCCGCATTAGCATGTGCGACCTTGGCTACGCCGATTGTGCCTGCGGCGCCGGTCAAGTCCTCGACAATGACCGTCTGCCCGAGCGACTTGCCCATCGGGTCCGCCAGCATGCGCGCCAGCACATCGGTTGCGCCGCCGGCGGCGAACGGCACGACGATGGTGATCGGCCGCGTCGGATAATCGAGCGCGAATGCAAACCCGGGACAGCTGCCGGCGCCGACGGCCCCTGCGGCCAACTGCAGAAAGTTTCTGCGTGCGAGTTTCATGGTTCTCTCCCCAAATTTTGTCGTTGACGAAAGGCCCGTTTGTCACTCGGGCTTGAGATGCGCGAATTGCACCACCTTGCGCCATTTCTCCGTATCGGCGGCGATGAACTTTGCGAAGTCCGCCGGCGAATTCGGCGGCATAATCTCGCCGCCGAGATCGGCCAGCCGCGCCTTGATCGTCGGATCGGCGACGGCTGCGTTGATCTGCTTATTAAGCGTCTCGGTAACGTCGGCCGGCGTCCCCTTGGGCGCACCGAACCCGATCCAACCGAACGCCTCGTAGCCGGGCAGAAACTCGGCCATCGCCGGTACGCCGGGCAAAATGTCCAGCCGCTCCGGTGTGGTGACTGCGAGCGCCCTAAACTTGCCCGCTCTGATCTGCGGTAGCGCGGTCGGCGTAACGTCGAACATCACCTGCACTTGCCCGGCCAAAAGATCAGTAATCGCCGGAGTGGAGCCATGATACGGCACGTGCACGAGATCGACGCCGGCCATGTATTTGAACAATTCGCCGGCGACATGCTGCGGTCCGCCGACGCCGGCCGATGCCATGTTGATTTTGCCGGGATTGGCTTTGGCATAGGCGATGAACTCGGGCACCGTCTTGGCGGGAAAGCTCGGCAGCACTTCCATCACCAGCGGCACCCGGAAGACGATGGCAATCGGCGCGATATCGCGCACGAAATCGAACGGCAGGTTGGGAAACAGCGCCTCGTTGATGGTATTCTGCGAGTTCACCAAGAGCAGCGTGTAACCATCCGGTGTCGCATGTACGACCTGCTCGGTCGCGATATTTCCGGTGGCGCCTGGGCGCACCTGCACGACAAATTGCTGGCCGAGATGTTGCGATAGATATTGCGAGATCAATCTCGCGGTAATGTCGGACGAGCTGGCGGCCGCCTGACCGACAAAGACCTGCACCGGCCGCGTCGGATAATCGAGCGCCAATGCACGGCCCGGCACAAAAGGCAATGCGGCGGTTGTGGCAGCGGTTTTCAGGAAATCCCGGCGTTTCATTTTGTTTCCCCGGTGCACTCAAGATGATTAAATTCGTTGACCGTCAAAGCGCCCCACAGGGCCTATTCAGGTGACCAGTTTGTCCGGAGCTCTACATTTGTTAGCAAATACCGGGAGCGAAACCAGGGAGGATCACAGATGAGCAAAGGTCTCGGGCGCGTCCTATTGCCGCTAGCCGCCTTGTTGGCGCTGGCCGCATGTCTGCTCGGTGCCGCCGCGACGGCGCAGACGCCCAACTCCGCGTTTGCCAGCAGGAGTGTAACCATGCTTATCGGCTTCGGGCCCGGCGGCGGCTACGACTTGTGGGCGCGCGTCATTGCCCGTCACCTCGGCAAACACCTGCCGGGCGATCCCACCGTGATACCTCAGAATCTGGAAGGCGCCGGCAGCTACCGCGCCGCCAATTTCATTTACAACGTGGCGCCGAAGGACGGCACGACTATCGGTGCGATTTCACGGGACGCCGTGCTCGGACCCCTTACCGGCGCGGTGGGTGCGGAATTCGATGCGACCAAATTCTCCTGGCTCGGCACGCCCGCTACCGAGACCAATATCTGCATTGCCGATCGCGCTGCCGCGGTAAAGGACGTGCAGGACCTTAAAGAGAAAGAGCTCGTGGTCGGCGATACCGGAGTGGGCACCGGCACCCACTCCTATCCCAAGGCGCTCGATGACATCCTGGGCTTTAAATTCCGCATCGTCGGCGGTTACTCATCCTCGGTCGAGGTGCTCCTTGCTATGGAACGCGGCGAGGTGCAGGGCATCTGCGAGAGCTATGACAGCGTCATGGCGCACAGGCCCGATTGGATTGCCAACGGCACGATCAGGGTCCTGTTTCAGGGCGGCACCAAGCCCGATCCAAAATTGAAAGGCGTGCCGTTCGTGGTCGATCTCGCGCAACGACCCGAAGACAAGCAGGCGATCGAATTCCTCTATACCGGCCAAGGCATCGGCCGGCCCTATGTCGCGCCGCCGGGTCTCCCAGCGGATCGGCTTAAAATACTGCGCGACGGCTTTAGCGCGACCATGACCGACCCGGAATTCATCGCCGAAGCGAACTTGCGCAAGCTCACGATCGACGCGGAAGACGGCGCGGAGCTTGAAGCGTTGATCAAGAAAGCCTACGCCACACCGAAATCCATCGTCGAGCGGATCGGCAAGCTCATCCAATAATCTTGTCGCGGCGCAGCGGTCAGGAGGCTATGGCGCGCTGCAAGCGGGCCTCGCGCAGAAACAGGAACAGTCCGGTCGCGACCACGATGGCGGAACCGACCAACAGGCTCGCCGTCGGGACATCGCCCCACACGGCAAATCCGATCACCAGCGCCCACACCAGCATGAGATAGTAAAACGGCGTCACCGCCGCGGCCGGCGCCAGGTGCAACGATTTAGTCCAAAACCATTGTCCGATCGCATTGACGAACCCGGTGCCGAACAGCATCGCGGCATCGACCGACGTCGGCCATCGCCAGCCGAACACCAAGAGAAAGCTGTGAAAGAACGCCAGCACCGTCAATTGCCAGATCACCAGCGTGTTGGCCGATTTCGTTCTGGCCATGCCGCGCACGGCGACCGTCACTGAGCCGTACATGACGGCGTTGACGAGCGCGAACAGCGCGCCCAGCGTCAGCGAATTGGCGCCGGGATTGGTCACGATCAGCACGCCCAGAAAACCGATCACCAGCGCGCCGCCGCGCACGAACCCGGCGCGCTCCTTGAGCCAGACGATCGAGACCACAGCGGCAAACAGCGGCGCGGAGAAATTGATGGCGACGGCGCCGGCGAGCGGCATCAAGCTGAAGGCAATCAGCAAGGCCGCCTGCGAAATCGATTGCGACAGGCCCCGCGCCAGGTGGGCGCCCGCCCGGCGCGTGGCGAACACGGACAGGCCGGTGACCGGCAGCATCACAGCGGCGCAGGCGACGAACGACGACAGCGAGCGCAGGCACAGCACTTCGCCTATCGGATAAATGCCGACCAGCCATTTGCTGGCCGCCGACGCGGTCGAAAACAGCACGGTCGCAATCACCATGAGGAGGATGGCGCGCGGCACGTCCTCAATTCGGCCTCGCATTTGCCGAAGATCGGCAGGCCCGGCGACCGCTATGCTGACGACATCCGTGGGCTTTTTGCCGGTTAAATCGTCCATCCCCGACCGCGCCGCCAATTTTCGCGAGGCCCAACGCCCGGCAGCAGCGGTCTATGACGCTGCCGAACGGATTGCAATCAAGCGCACCGGCCGGTCAGGAACATTTGCGCAACCGGTGGGTTCAGAGGAAAGGAGAGCCGCTCGGCGGCTCTCGACAGGAGTGCCCTCCCATGTGCGACTACAGCCTCCATCTCATCGCTTCGCGACCCGCCAAAGTCGCCGACAAGCTTGTCTCCACCGACTTTGTGCGATCGATCACCCGCGGCTTCACCGAAATCGGCGAGCCGGATGTGGCGGTATGCCTGCTGCCCGGCACCGAAATCGCCTTCGATGACGAAGTGCAATATGACCGCGCCTTCAGCATGTTCGGCCGGGCGCGCATCGAAGCGCGCGTCGCCCGCTTCCGCCAGATCAATATCGACGATCCGCATGTCCACCATGATGCGCTCGAATTCCCAGGCGGCCAGATCGTGATGGTGACGCGGCTCATACCCGGCCAAACCGCGACCGTGCTGCAACTGCCCGCTTCGCCGCAGGAGCACGGCGGCGCCGGCGCCGAGGAATCGGCGGAGCTAGCTGCGGCCATAGACGTTCGCGAACGCGAGCCGATCGCGTAATCCGGTCGCGTAAGTCGCCGGTAAGGCTAAAAGCGGCGTGAGCTTGCTGCCGGCCAGTTGAGGCTTTCGGCGAGACCGCGTTAAGAGGCACCCAGAACGCGCGTCGTGTCGTCGAACAGCTCATCGACCGAGATCCGATGCGGGATGAGCTTCTGCTGGTGGCAGAAGTCGATGATGATTTCCAATATCGGACGGCAGGCCGCGACGCCGAAACGGTAGGGATCGAGTTCGCCGCCGTCAGGCAGGCCGGCGGCCCGTTTGCTGTCGTGCAACTGGCGGAAAATGTCCTTGACCGCATCGGGCCGCGCGCGCGACAGCTCTTGCCTGACCACCACCATGTGATTGATCGGGACGCCGTGGTGGATTTCAGCCCATCGCTTGGCGGCAATTTCGGGATCGGGAATAAGATATTTAAGCCGCGGGTCGGGTAGCTTGTCGCCGACAATCGCCGCATCGATCTCGCCGTCGAGCAGCATCTGCACGAGGTCCTTGCCTTGCGGCGCGCGTTTGACGATGGCGGGATCGTGATATTCGGCGACATGCGGATCTTCGAAGGTGATCCACTCCACCTTGTTGATGTCGACGCCGTAATCGCTGGCCAGAATTCCCCGCACCCAGGTCCCTGTCGTCACCGTGTAGGCCCGCACGCCGACCCGCTTGCCGTTAAGGTCGGACGGCTTGAGGGGGCCGCGATCGGCGTTATAGGCGATGGTATGATGCTGGCCGCGGCTGACCACCACGGCGGGCACCAGCACATAGGGCTTGCCGTAGGCTTTGGCCTGCAGATAGGTCGCGATGGCAAGTTCGGCAACGTCGTATTCGGCATCGCGCACGACCTTTTTGAAAAGGCTGTTGGCAACTTTCACCTCGACAAAATCGAAATCGACCAGACCCGAACGAACCGCGCCGCTCTTGAGCGCCGTGGTGTTCGGATAGTTGCCCAACATCGTGTGCAGCTTGAGCTTTGTTGCAGTCGCCATGAGTGTGCTTTCCTTGTCGTTTCTTAGTCACTTGGCCAGACCCCACCCCCCCCCGCCCCCAAAGCTCCTTCTCCTCAAAATTATTAGGTTCTGCGGGATAGAGCATGAGCGCGGTCTTGCCGAAAATCCAATCCTGATCCGACGCCTTGGCGAAGGAAAACGCCTCGCGCGCGGCGCCCAGGATTTCCGGCAGCGTGCCTAGCGAATTCGGAAAATTCGAGCCCCAGGCAATCCGCGACGCGCCGAACGTATCGACGATCTTGCCGAAAAACGTTGCCGGCGTGCCGCGGCCCCAGCTCTTGGGCGTCACATTGACGGGCGTGATCTTCAGATAGACCTGCCGGTATCTGGCGAGATCGAGGAATTCGGCGGCGCCCCGATAGGGCGGCCCGTCCTCGAACGGCGCACGCGCCAAATGGTCGAGCATCATCGTGACCTTCGGAAAGCGATCCATGATCTTGCGCAGCAGCGGCAAGCCTTCCTGCCTCATCTGCATGCAGACCGGAATGTTCTTGACCGACGCATGCTCCCAGAATGGATAGGTCTTCGGGTCGGCGAACCAGGTGGCCTGATCCGGCAGCGTCGATCCGGTGGTGAACAGGCGCATGCCGCTGCAGCCGCGGGCGAGCCAGGCATCGAATGTCTTCACCGCGTCGGGCGCCATGACGTCGATGGAATAGACCCCGGTGAAGCGGGACGGAACGGCAGCGACCGCGTCGGCCACATAACTGTTGTCGTAGCCATAGGCGGTGGAGGAATGCACGATCGCCGCCTTGTCGACGCCGGCATCGTCCATGGCCTTGAGCAGGGTTTGATAGGTGGTCGGCCGCTCGCTCGACCAGGTCGATTGCGTGCCGCCAAGCGGGGCCAACGGATAACGCTGGGTATCGGGCGAAACGATGTGCGGATGTATGTCGATGACGGGCATCTGCGTTCACTCGCGTCCAAGTTTACGGAAAGATTTCATGGATCGATAGCGACAAACACGCGATCGGGTTGCGGGCGTGACGATATCAGTTCCTGCTGTAGGTGGCGCCAAAACACCGGGGGCATGTATAGGGATGGGCGCTATTTTACATTGCCGAAATACGCCATAAGCGGCGTGCCCGACATCATCGTCGTGCACGTGGGCCGTCCCTACTTTTTGGAAGTGAAGCGGCCCGGCTCCTACCAATCGGCCGAACAGAAAGAATTCCAGGCGCGCGCCGAAGCCGCCGGCGCCCTCTACGCCGTCGTGCGGTCAATTGATGATGTCCAAAAATTGGGATTATGAGCGTGGAGCTTTTGAGGAGCAGCCACGTCCCAACACCGCCCAGCGCAACGCAAGCGTGCGAGGTTTAGATCACAAAGGCGTCATCTATCGCGCATCGAATGTAAGTATGCCGGGCGGTGCCTTTCCATTTAATCTTCAGCCCTCTATCCGTCGTCTCCTCAGAGGGCACAGTTAACTACTCGATTAGCGTCTCCACATCTGGATTGTGCCTATGTTTTTTCAGCAACGAGCTTTGCCTTCTCCCGAAGGAACTTAATCGCATCTCGCACCAGAAAGAACAGTTCGCGAGTTTCTAAGCCTTCCAAGTCGCCTTCTAACCCCAATGGATGAGTGATTAGCAGTGCATCTGGATTCTTCTCTTTGGCCTTCCTTACCCATCGGCGTTGCCCGTGCTTAAAATGTTGCGCGACCTCTTCAATGAGCATGAACTCCTGCAGACTCTGACCTCCATTGCTCCGCGAGCGGTCCGGGTTCATCTGGGTACGCCGCACGGTCAACGGCGTGATAGACAACCAAACAAGCCAGATACGCAAGCCGAACAGAGGTAGAGTTTCTTTTATATTCCTCGTAGGTCGGCTCAACGATTAGTTCCATGTATTGCGCAAGGTCGTTCACGGCGGCAGTCCTTTCACTTCTTTCTTAGCTCCTCCCAATTTGCCTTCATCTTCGCCAGCAGGCGCTCTGCAGCACGTTTGAACCGCGCTGCATCATCCCATGTCAGTGAACGGTCTGCCGAGTGCGCAATCTTGTTTCTTAACTTTCGCAAAACCGTCAGCGACTCGATTTCCTCACCGGACAGACCGAACTCCTCGGCGGCGGCCTCAAAGCGCAGAGGGGGAGGATGTATATTCCCGACCTGAGGGTGCAGAGCATCTGTCATTGCTCGCATATCGCCTTCAACGCGGCTCCACGTATCAAGCACCATCGCCTCTGGAGACACATTTTCGAAGACGAATGGTAAGAGGGCATCGACATAGCTAGCTGGACGCTCCGCACGATCACGAAAGTAAGTTGTTACTTCTCCAAGTTTCAGTGGTTCCTTCCTTGGCGCTAGCTCCTCGATTTTATCTAGGCCTTTCTCGAATTCTGCCTTGATGCCCCAACCTTCGATTTTCTTCAGACTTGTGCCAGCGAGCAGCCGTTTGATTGGTCGATAAAAAAGCAATATCGAACCGCCCACCACCACCGGCCATTCAGAACGCGATATGAGTTCGATGATGTCCACGCCACCCTCTCTGGCCGAACATTAGCGCAACCTCAACGGGTGCTACAACGGATTGGTGATAGACCGCATGGACAAATATGTCGCCTTCAGAGACGGCGGCCCGAGCCAGACCGGCCGCACGCGCATTTTCACCGTTGTAAATCCGTATAGGGCGAATGAAATCTGCGGAGAGATACGGTGGCACGGCGCCTTTAGGCGCTACTGCTTTTTCCCTGTAGATGGATTTTTATTTGAAGCCGACTGCTTGCGCCGCATAGCCGCGTTGGCTTCGTGCAGTCCATCCCGACGTGGATCGATACTGACAATTACGCGTGGGAGCATGCTCAACCCTACCCGTCGCCTTCGCGCGGCGGTTCTCTTCTGTGGAGCAAAAAAAGAGCAAAAAACTTTTGGGATGTGGAAAACCGTCCATAAACTGGCGCGCTCGGAGAGATTCGAACTCCCGACCCTCAGATTCGAAGTCTGATGCTCTATCCAGCTGAGCTACGAGCGCAAAAGGTCTATCTTGCGGACACAATAGTCGCTTGGTGGCAAAAGTCACTGCGCCGCGGCGCGTCCCCTCCCCGTTCAATCAGCGGCGTTATCAATTCGCCGGGCCGGCCGTGAACCCGCGGAAAAAGAAAATAGGCACCGGAACTCTAGAGCATGATCCGGAAAATGCCTGCCCTCGGACTCGATCCGAGGGTGGACACCGGTTTTCCGAAAAGATCATGCTCTACCAAAATGTTAGAGCGTCGATCAATTTAACTTGAAACGATTGCGCTTTAGGGGAGTTCCGCGGTCATGCCCTGCCGTCTGGGGCGATATTCCGCCCAAGCCGGGGAACGACGCCGCGCCGCATGTTGTTATCTCGCAGGACCCAACGATGGACGGAGACCCCATCATGTCTGACTATCGCAACCCGAATTACGATTACCGCGGGCCGGAGGAGGACCCTTTCCGCAACGATCCTCAGCTTGATCCGAACGTGCGCGCGCCCAGCGCCGCATGGGGCTGGATCGCCGCCGCAGTGTTGCTGGTCATCGTCTTGGCGGTTGCCTTCGGTTACGGGCATCGGCCGGGCCAGCTCGGCACCAACACGGCATCGAATGACGTATCGCCTCCGGCGGTGACCCACATGGCCCCGCCGGCAACGATCACGCCGCCGAGCACGGCTCCCGCGAGCGGATCTCCGACGAGTACGGCTCCCGCGAGCGGAACTCCGACACCGCCCGTGACCGGCGCGCCCAATACACAGCAAGGCGGCGCACATTAGCGTAGCGTAGTCGTCGCTTTGCGAAGAGACGGCCCCGGCCGAAGCCGGGGCCGTCATCGCGCGCTCAGACAACCTTAGCGGTGTGCTGCAATCCCGGTTCGGCGCACCAAGCCCACGAATCTCGCGCCGATTTCATGGCCGAGCCGCCAAACCACGTGGTAATTGCATTCCTTGGCGAGATCTTCGCCCGCGAGAATAAGGACGAAGTCGTCGGGGACATCGAAGCCCTCGACATGAAGCCGCACGCCGCTCGTCGAAATATCGGTGATCAGGCAATCGCGCGGCAGTGCGCCGTTGCCGACCTGAATCTTGGCCACGCGGTTGATGCGGCGCCGGTGCGCGCGACGCCGCTCGGCGGGATTTCCTGAAGTCATAAGCCACAGCCTGAGTTGCGGCCGCCGTTCCCTCGGACGGCACTCACCTAATGAGGCAAAAGCATAACAACGGCGCCGTTGCCGGCCGCCTAAGGCAATCTCGCGCCTTTTCCTGTTATTTGAGCAAAATCGCAGGTGCCGGCGCAGCAAGACGCGCGGCGGGAACTCATTACTCACTGCTGCAGTTGGTAAATGAGAGCACGGCGAACCGACGGGCGTGTCATGATTTAACAAAATTCGACTGACGAAAAGCCGGCCAATGAACGCTTAGCCGACGAAAGCCACCCGCGCAGCGATGCGGAGCTCCGCGCCACGCTGCCGATCCAGGTGAAAGAGCAACCCGATCCGTTCCTGCAAATGTCCACCGGCGGCCGCATGGGCGTGGCCGGGATCACGCTGTTTGCGCTTGCGGCGGTCGTGATCCTCAGCGTCGTTTTGTATGGGCTCAATGACCGCAGCGGCGCTGCTCCGCCGAACGCCGCTGCTCCGTCGCACGCGCCAGCGGCCGGCGGGACATCGCCGGCGCCCAAACCGACTGCGCCGCAGACCACCAACAACGCCAAAGGTTGAGGCGCTATTCGAACGCCGGGTCGGTCGGCACGCGATAACCGTTGGCGAGGCGGTTGGTCTCGTTCGCCATGCCGACGACTGCCAAAAGTTCGCCGAACATCGCTTCGCTCATGCCGGCCTTGCGCGCGGCTGCGCTGTGGCTCGCGATGCAATAGCCGCAGCCGTTGGTGACGCTGACCGCGACATAGATCATTTCTTTGGTCAGCGCGTCGAGCGCGCCGGGCGTCATGATCTCCTTGACGCTCGCCCAGGTGCGCGAAAGCGTCGCCGGATCGTGCGCCAAATATTTCCAGAAATTGTTGACGTCTGCGACTTGCCGCGTGCGCTTGATGTCGTCGAACACGGCGCGAACCTCGGCGGTGGCATCGCGATACTCAATCGGAGTGCGGGGCATGGCCTGACCTCTGGACATTATGCGCCGGCAGTTTAGCGGTTTCGCTCGCCGCGCGGAAAGGCGTCTGCCGCGCCGTTGCACGCCGCGCGGCAGATGCGGCGAATTTGAATTGATTTGCTTGCCGCTTGGTGGCGAGCCGGCAAGCAGGACTCTGCATTCTGGGCGAACCAACCGCATCGCTGGCGACTTGTAATTGCGCCGGAAGCCGGACTGGAGGAGCATCATGCCGCGCGCCATCAGCATGCTCATTGCCGACGATTCGAGCGTCACGCTGCAAATCCTGACCGAGGCCGCGCGGGCCTCGAAGCTGCCGCTGCGACTAAGCGCGACCGATAACGGGCGCGATTGCCTCACCCTTCTCAACGGCGGCAATGTCGATCTCGCCTTCATCGATGTGAACATGCCGGAATTGTCCGGCACCGAGGCCGTGTGGTCGGCACGCAAGCAAGGCATTCAGACTTTTGTGACGCTGATGTCGAGCCCACCGGCGGCCGAAGCGGTCGAGGTGGCGATCAAGCTGCGCGCCTACGAGTTTCTGTTCAAACCGTTCGGCGCCGCCGACGCGCTCGCCATCATGAATACTTATGGCCGCATCTCGTCGCCGAGCAAAATCCTGGTCGTCGACAACTCCTCGGTAGTCCGGCAGGTCGTGCAGAAAATCGTCCATGGCAGCCTGTTCCGCTGCGACATCGACGAGGCCGACGACGGCGAGGCCGCGCTGGCGCTCGCCCGAATGACGCGGTACGACGCCGTGTTCCTCGACTGCAACATGCCGGGATTGAGCGGCATCGATACGATGAAGCGGCTGCATCTCATCCAGCCGGCGCTGAAAATCGTCATGATTTCCGCGGAGCGCAGCCGCGCCATGGAAGACGCCGCGTTCGACGGCAGCGCTTGCGCCTTCCTGCACAAGCCGTTCACCTCCGGCAACGTCGATCAGATGCTGCATTTGGCCTTCGGCTTGCGCTCGCCCAACCTGAAAATGAGGGCCAGCGAAACGAGCTTCGACGTGGCGATCGAAGGCTCGACCATTCGCCTCGCGCATAAGCCGAGCGGCCACATTTTCGAATATTTGTGGTGCGAGCGGCCGCCGTATCTGCGCAATGCCGTAGTGCGGCCGGCCCCCGCCGGCACCGTCGCCCCGACCCATGTCGCACCGGCCGCGGCGAAAATCGCCTTGCTGCAATTGAAATCGGCCCGCCTCCTCGCCGCCGCATAGACCGCCGCCCGGATTGTCGCGCCCGCCCCGGTGAGGCACACTGCCGCCGGCAAACGGGGAAAACGCGCCATGCCGAAGACGCCGGATTATTTCGCCGGAAAAACCATCGTCATCACCGGCGCCGCGAGCGGCATCGGCCGCGCCACGGCGCTGATTTTTGCGCGCGAAGGGGCGAACGTGGTCTGCGCCGACATTAACGAGCAAGGCGCGCGCGATACCGCCGCTCAAGTTAACGGCAAGGGCAGTCAGGCGCTGGCCTTGAAAACCGACGTTACCTCGCGCGGCGAGGTCAACGACATGACGGCGCGCGCCATCGCCGCCTTCGGCAGCGTGCAGTTTCTGTTCAACTCGGCCGGTGCCGCGATCCGCCGCGCCAAATTTCTCGAGATCGACGACGCGCTGATGGAGAAAACCTTCGCGCTCAATGTCGACGGCACGCTTTACGCCATGCAGGCGGTGCTGCCGCATATGCTGAAAAACAAACTCGGCGTCATCGTCAATATGGCGAGCATGGCGCACCGGCGCGGCGGTCCCGGCTCCTCGGTCCATTACGCTGCGGCGAAAGGCGCGGTGGTGTCGATGACCATGGGCGTGGCGCGCGAATTCGCCACCCAAGGCATCCGCGCCATGTCGATCTCGCCTGGGCCGATCAAGACGCCGTTTCAGGACGCCGCCGGCTCGTCGCCCGAACTCGTGCAGCGCTTCCTCGAAGACGTGCCGATGAAGCGCTTCGGCGCACCGGAAGAAATCGGCGAGCTCGTCCTGTTCATGTGCTCGGACGCCTGCCCGTTCATGACCGCCGACACCGTCTATGTGAACGGCGGCGGCGGCTGGCGCTAAGTGTTCCGCTCATTCCCGCGCAAGCGGGAATCCAGCCTGGGTCCCCGCTTTCGCGGGGACGAGCGGATACGGGCCGTTACCCCACCGCCGCTCCGCGCGGCTTCCAATTGACCAAGAACACCCCGGCGACGCAGACCGCCATGCCGGCAAGCGATAGCGGCGCCAACCGCTCATCGAACAGAGCCCAAGCCAATAAAGCCGTCACCGGCGGGGTCAGATAAAACAGGCTGACGACGCGCGTCGCCGCCGCGCGGCGAATGAGAAAATAGAGCAGCCATACCGCGCCGAGCGACAGCACCAGGACGAGCCAGGCGAGCGCGAACAGAAACTGCGGCGTCCACTCTACGACGCGGGTCTCGAAGAGGAGCGCGCCGAGGCCGAACAGCAGCCCCGCCGCCGCATATTGAATGCACAAAGCCGGCCGCCAATCGATGCCGCCGCCGAAGCGCTTCTGATAAAGCGTGCCGATCGTGATGCCGACCAACGCTACGGCGGCGGCGATCCAGGCGAGCGGCGTCGCGTCGCCGGTCGCGATCTTGGCTTGCAGGACCAGATAGACGCCGGCGAGCCCGAGCGCCAAGCCGAGCCACTGCCGCGCCGCCACGCGCTCGCCGAGCCAGCGATTGGCGATCGTCGAGGTCAGCACCGGCTGCAAGCTCACGATCAGCGCGACCAGGCCCGCCGACAGCCCGTTCTCGATCGCGATGAAGACGCCGCCGAGATAAAGCCCGTGCACCATCAGCCCGGTCGCGGCGCTGTGCATGAGGCCGTTGGCATGCGGCCATTTCGGCCGCGTCGCCGCGATGATGACCGCGAGCAGCGCCACCACGATGATCATGCGCAGCGCCAAAAACGTCAGCGGCTCGGCATAACCGAGCCCCAATTTCGCGCCGATGAAGCCGGAAGCCCACAACAGCACGAACACGCCCGGCGCCGAGAACACGGCGAAATCTTCCAACTTGCGCGGCATTTTTCGCTTCGGCTTGCGGGGTGAATCGGGACAGGAGGAGTAGCCTGAGCGCCGCGAACAGTCACCTCCCCGCTCGCCCCCGCGATCCTAAGGTGGCAGCCAACGGAAGTGCTTCGATCAAATACAAGAAATCGCGCGCGCGCGCGCCAGCGAAGGACGTTGCCAGGAGCGTTGCCTCTTTGCCACAGCACACGTTTTTGCTGTAACAGCCGCCTACTCAATCTTGACGCTAACCTACGCTTATGCAGACTGATGAGCGGGACCGCTCGCGTTTCATCGCAGTGGTGAGGGGTTTTTCGTTGCGTCCGTTTGGTCGCATAGCGTTGTTTTTGTGCGCGGCAGGTTGCCTCGCCGCCTGCACCGAGGTTGTCGACGTAACAACCGACAGCCGCTACGCCCAATATAATCGATCGACTGATTGGGCGAAAAACGAAGCCATCTTGCTCAACATAGTCCGCGCGAGCAAATATCAGCCGCTGAATTTTCTTATCTACAACGCTTATTCAGGTTCGGCGACTGTCTCCGCGGCGGCAAGTTCGCCCGCTTTCACCATTGGACCTGACCGCTCCGTCTCGCAAAAGCAGTATGGCTTTGGCCAAGGTACCTTGACTGCGAATGCAATGGCCAATGGGTCAATCAGCGTGCAGAATTTGGACACGCAGGACTTTTACGATGCCCTTTTATCGCCGGTAGACTACACCAATCTGTACGAGTTTCAGCGGCAAGGCTATCCGCGCGAATTGTTATTTCGCTTGTTCACCGATTACGTCAGCATAAAACCGGCGAAAAATCCGGCGGGGCGTGACTCATTTATCGTTTATAACGAACCGTCATCTGAAAAGCAGTGCGTTCAAGCGACCGCGGCGATGATCCGTCGGCTTTATGGCCGCTCCCTGGATCCTGATCGAGACAAAATTTGCTTCGAAGATCTGGTTACCTTCGCCCTACTCTCGGGATTGAGTTCCGAGATAAGACCAATTTCGGCCAGTTCTACGTCCGCCGCTGCCTCTCCTCCAGCCGGCGGTGGCGCAACTCCAAAAACAGGTTCGCCAACAACTCCGAGTGCGAGCTCCACCACGCCAAAGTCACCGACATCAGAAGGCCGTCTCTGCTTCGACAGCGCGCTCGCCAATCGGGCGCAAGCTGAATATGAGAACCAAAAGGGCATTCACCTTTCGCAGGCGTTGAAATCCGCGCGCTATTCCCCGGTCTGCGGCACATGGTCGTCAACACCGTCCAAGAAAAGTTCCTCCAGCACGAACCCTTCGGCTGGAACTCAAAAACTGAGCGTAACAGTCACCAAGCTTACCGAAAAGCTCGTATGGGACATTCATACGTTGGAAGAACATTCGATCGAGATCGGAACCCGCTCCACGTTTTCTATTTATAATTTTCTTGGCCGGCTTATGCGCGACCAGGATTCAGATGTGAATATGATCGTAGATCCGCTGGAGACCACAGAGGATTCCCGCGTTCTTACGGTTGTCGAAGGGCGGCCTGTTGGATGTTTCGTCACGGCTCTGTCCGACATCGGTCTCTACTGTGTGCCGCTTAACGGAGCCGCCAACACTAAACGAACTTTCAGCATTCTGTCTCAGCTTCTCGCGCTCAAAACCACGACAGGCGATTTGCAACTTCAGCCGATTTTCCGCCTGCTTTCGCAATAGATGAGTGCCAGATTTTAAACTAAATATTTAAGTGGCTACGCGCTCCGCTCCTCGACCATGTTCAAGAAATCGCGCGTACGTGTGACGGTCGGGAAATTCTTGTCGAAATCGGCAATCAGCGCCGGCAAAACGTTGCTCTTCATCGCCGCGTCAAGCTTGCCCTGATCGGCGAACCGATAGACGGCGTAGTGCACGCTCGCATCCGCGGTACTCCAGAACCGCCAGCCCTTCTCGGCCTTGAAATCCTTGATCGCGCGCGGCAGGTGGTCGGTCGAATACCAATGATCGAATTTTTGGCGCAGCACCTCGGCCACCACCGCGCGGACCATGAAATAGGCTTTCGGCATGTTTGGTTCTCCTCATCATTTCCCCTCCCGCCGACGCGCGCAGCGCGTGGTGGGAGGGAAAAGAACTACTCCCCCTTGATGCCCGCGGCCTTGATGATCGGCCACCATTTTTCGATCTCGGCCTCTTGGAACGCGGCAAGCCCGGCCGGCGTCTGCTCGCCGCGCGGGGCGATGTCGAGCCCGAGCTCGGCGAACCGCGCCCGCACCATCGGATCGGCGAGCGCTTCCACCATCGCGTCGTTGAGCTTGGCGATCACGGCCTGCGGCGTGCCCTTGGGCGCGTAGAGGCCGAACCATCCCGATATGTAAAGCCCCGGCAGCCCGGATTCGTCGGCCGAAGGAATATCCGGCATCGAGGCCGAGCGGTGCGGCGCCAGTTCGGCCAAAGCCTTGACGGTGCCGGCGCGCACCTGCGGCAGCGCGACCGCGCCCTGCACCAGGAGGAGATCGACCTGCCCCGAGATCAGATCGGTCATCGCCGGCCCGGCGCCGCGATACGGCACGAACAGGACCTGCGTGCCGCTGAGTTTTTGCAGCAACAGGCCGCCGACCTGCGCCGAGGCATTCTGGTTGACGAACTTGGCATCGCCGGGATGCGCCTTCATCCAGGCGACCAGCGTCTTGAGATCGTTCGCCGGCAGATCTTTCGTGGCGGCGAGCAGCATCGGATTGATCGACAGGAGCCCGATCGGCGCGAAGTCGGTCTGCAGATCGTAGGTGATGTGGTAGATGATGGTGCCGACATGCGTGTCCCATTGGCCGATGTCGATGGTGTAGCCGTCGGGATTGGCGTGCGCGAGCTTGGCGACCGCGATCGAGCCGCCGGCGCCGCCGACATTCTCGACGATGACCGGCTGGCCCAGCGCCTTGCCCATCTTGTCGGCGATGATGCGGCCGGCAACGTCGGTCGAGCCGCCCGGCGGAAACGGCACGATCAGCGTGATCGGACGCGACGGATAGGTGTCGGCGCGGGCGGCGGCGACGGCAGCGATGGCGGCGAACAGCGCCAGCACCGCGGCAATGGTCAGTTTTCGCATGAGGTCCTCCCTGGCGCGGCACTCTACATCCCTCCCTGCGATTACGGGAGTGGACGAATGTCTCCGTTCTCGCGCCGCGTTTTTGCGCGCGAGTTCGTAAGCCAGTGCTATCAAACAGCAACGCTTCAAGTTTGCCGTCATCCTGAGGCGCGAGCGGAGCGAGCCTCGAAGGATGCACGGCCCGGGCCGTCGCCCTTCGAGGCCCGCCTTCGGCGGGCGCCTCAGGGTGACGGAAATAAAGGAAAGCGGAACGCCGGCAGACGCAGTGTTTCATGGACCGCACCAGCGGGTGCGGGGCGCGCCACGGATAAGGCGGCTTGCGCCGCCCTTCCGCTCTCGGGCGCGCTCGCCTGCCGGCGTTCCACCACGGCACTTGCGGCAGCGACCAAACGCCACCGCTCAGCTCCAGTCACGCACTTCCCGGGACGGAACTAGGTAGGGATGGGTGTTACCCACCCCCGGCCGTCCTACGGTGCAGCGGGGTCTTATCCCCCGCAGGCCGGTCGTCATGCCGGCCGGGCGTCTTCACCCAGAGCCGCCCGGGAGCGGATCGCAACTCCGCCCGCGGGAACCGCCCTCGCCCCGACCTGCCGGAATGCCTCCGGTAGGCGTCCTTCACGGGCGAGAAGGCCGCATCGTCTCATAAACGGTGACCAATCGCAAATCACGTCTCTGTTACTGAGACACGACGTTTCCCGGGCGCCGCGCGGCACGCAGCGAAGCGGAGTGCTGCGCTGCAGGCCCGGGATCGTTACGAATCCCAAATCTGCGGCGGTCCCGGATCAGCGATGCACTACCACTGCGTGCTGCATCGCATCCGGGAAACGTGAATGTGCTTTTGCGCCGCGGCACGAGCTATTTGCCGTCGTCATGCCCGCATGACGGCAGTGAAATGCGGGAATGATGATCGCGGATTTCCTGCAGCCCGTTTGCCCCGCTATTTGAAAGCGATCATATCGGTGCGGCTCAGCGTCGAAGCTCCAGCCTTCAAAGGCTCGTTCGCGGCATTCGAACTGTGCTGATGCAGGATTTGGTACTGCCCTATGGCAATTTCGTAATCTGTCGCGTCCAGACTCGCATCGACGGGCACAACGACCGTGTAACCCCGCAGCGTTGCTCCGACCGACGTATAGGTCACCGATCCGCTCACCTTCCAGCCGGCAAGAACGAGCGTCGTAATCCCTTTGGCTTTCAGTGCGTTGTCGAGATCGGTTTTGTAGAACCTGTCTTGAGCTTGACTTTCGATCTTGATGTCACCGGGCGCGGGAAGAACTTCCGGCAACCACTTCGACATGGTTGGCGCCCTGGTCCCATACGCGATGGTAACACCGGCCTGCCTTGCCCGCACCAAGAGTGCAGCGATAGCCAAGTTAAGAATTGCAAATTCAACTTCGAGCCACGCAATGAAGATGGCACTATTATTTGAAAAACGATCAAGCTCTTTTAGATATCTTTGACCAAATTCGCCCTCATGCGGCGTCGATTTGGGTACCGGCAATTCTTCAATTTCCTCCTCGACTTCCTCCAGTACTTCTCCGAACTCGGCTTCCGCGTCGCCGTATTTGAGCCGCCTCAGACGTTGCAACATCCGAACAAGTTCTCGCCGAAGCAAGATCACTGTCAGAACTATTGCTCCAGGCCACGCCAGCGAGCCGATTACGGATGCGAGAAATTGCAGCCAGTCCATGCGGTAGCTCGCTCACACCGGCAGATTATCGTGCTTGCGGCCGGGCATCTCCACCGTCTTGCCGCGAAGCATCGCCAAGGCGCGGGCGATGCGCGGCCGCGTCGCGTGCGGCATGATGACGTCGTCGATATAGCCGCGCTCGGCGGCGATGAACGGCGACAGGAAGCGCTCCTCATATTCCTTGGTTCGCGCGGCGATCTTTTGCGCGTCGCCGATGTCGGCGCGGAAGATGATCTCGACGGCGCCCTTGGCGCCCATCACCGCGATCTGCGCGGTCGGCCAGGCGTAATTGACATCGCCGCCGATGTGTTTTGACGCCATCACGTCATAGGCGCCGCCGAAGGCTTTCCGCGTAATCACGGTGACCAGCGGCACCGTGGCCTGCGAATAGGCGAACAGAAGTTTTGCGCCGTGCTTGATCAGCCCGCCATATTCCTGCGCGGTGCCCGGCAGAAATCCCGGCACATCGACGAAGGTGACGATCGGGATATTGAAGGCGTCGCAGAAGCGCACAAAACGCGCCGCCTTGCGGCTGGCGTCGCTATCGAGCACGCCGGCGAGCACCATCGGCTGATTGGCGACGAAGCCCACGGTGCGGCCGGCGATGCGGCCGAAGCCGATGACGATGTTGCGCGCGAACGCCTCCGACAATTCGAAGAAGTCGCCCTCGTCGACGACCTTGAGGATCAGTTCCTTGATGTCGTAGGGCTTGTTGGGATTGTCCGGCACCAGCGTATCGAGCGACTTTTCGGTGCGCTCGACATCGTCGAAGCTCGGCCATGCCGGCACACCGGCGGACGCATGAGCGGGGAGGAAATCGATCAACCGCCGCATCTGCAACAGCGTCTCAACGTCGTTGTCGTAAGCGCCGTCGGCGATCGAGCTTTTGGCCGCGTGCACCGAGGCGCCACCGAGCTCTTCGGCGGTGACGATCTCGTTGGTCACGGTTTTGACCACGTCGGGCCCGGTGACGAACATGTAGCTCGTGTCGCGCACCATGAAGATGAAATCGGTCATCGCCGGCGAATAAACGTCGCCGCCGGCGCACGGGCCCATGATCACCGAAATCTGCGGGATGACACCCGAGGCGATGACGTTCCGCTTGAACACCTCGCCGTAGCCGCCGAGCGCGGCGACGCCCTCCTGGATGCGGGCGCCGCCGGCGTCGAACAGGCCGACGATCGGGGCGCGCGCGCGCATCGCCATGTCCTGGATTTTTATGATTTTCTGCGCGTGCGTCTCCGATAAGGAGCCGCCGAACACGGTGAAATCCTTGGCGAAGGCGAACACGGTGCGGCCGTTGACGGTGCCGAAGCCGGTGACCACGCCGTCGCCGGCGATGTGGCTTTTCTCCATGCCGAAATCGGTCGAGCGGTGCTCGACGAACATGTCGAGCTCCTCGAACGAGCCGCGGTCCATCAACAGCTCGATGCGCTCGCGCGCCGTAAGCTTGCCGCGCTTGTGCTGCGCCTCGATACGCGCTTGCCCCCCGCCGGCGCGTGCGCTTTTGCGGCGCTCCTCAAGCCGGTCGAGAATGTCTTTCATTTCTGCTCCGATCGGCCCCCGACCGGCCGGATTATCCTGACAGAACTCAGTCTTAACCCTCCCTAGCTGAGTGGGGAAGAGGGCGGACTTGCTACCAAAGGTTTAGGTACATCATACTCACCCGAGGGACTGGGGGGCTATATGGATTGGCTGTGGGGTGCGATCGCCGGGGCAGTGGCAACTGGGGCGGTAGGTGCCCTGGGATTTCTATTTAATTCTCTGGTTTTGCAGCCCGCGTCCAAGCGTCGCGAAGCGCGGCAGCAGAGCATTCTCGCCCTGCAAGATCTGAATTCGTTGCTTGCAATATCATTTGACGCCTTTCGAAATCAGAACTTCAAGGCGCAGATGCTCTTGCGCTTCGTGCAAAAAAATCATCCTGAAATCGCTACTTCTAAGCCCGATGGGACCTCATTGGGTTACGACGAAATCTTTCATAACGCGTACCACGTGTTTACGAGCGACGAGATGGAATTGTTTCAATTGATACGTGGCACAACACTAACGTCGCTACACGACACCAACTCCAAAATGCAAAACTGGATCGAGAGTCATTCCCAATTTGTGCTCGGAGCACAGCCGAACGTGGCGTCGCGAGGTTGGTAGGAATTGAGGGTGGCGTAGTCTCCGGGGTGTTCAACCTCGAAATCATCTGACGTTGAAGCGTCAGATAGGAGACCACGCCATGACGATCACTACCACGAAGCCTGATTCTTCGCAGCCTGCATCCGAGATGGCTGTTGATCTTTTCGACAACTGGTTTGATCCGCTCGAGACCGAGGTGCGCGCTCGGGCGCGTGAGTTCATTGAAGAGCTGATCCGTGGCGAGCTCGATACTGTGCTTGCCCGCCCGCGTTACTGGCGAAGCCAGATTGCTGGCGATGAAGCAAGGGCGGTCGTTACCGGCCACCGCCACGGGAGCCGGACGCGGTCGCTGACCGGGACGTTCGGCCCGATTGAGATCGCGGTGCCGCGTGCTCGGCTGAACACCCCGGAGGGCAAGACGACGGAGTGGAAGAGCCAGGCGTTGCGGGCTTATCAGCGCCGTACGCTGGCCGCCGACGCGCTGATCGCGAGCACCTATCTGGCTGGCACCAACACGCGCCGGGTGCGCCGTGCGCTCGCTGCCCTGTTTGGCGGTGCGGTGGGCAAGGACACGGTGAGCCGGACCTGGCGCAAGGTGAAAAGCGATTGGGACGCGTGGAACACCCGCTCGTTGGCCGAAGAGCCGATCGTGCGGCTCATTCTCGACGGCACCGTGGTGCGCGTGCGGCTCGACCGCAAAGCGACCTCCATCTCGCTGCTGGTCGTCATCGGCGTACGCGAGGACGGCCAAAAGGTAGTGCTCGCGATCAAGAGCATGGGTGGCGAGAGCACTGAGGCCTGGCGCACCGTCCTCGACGATCTCATCAAGCGCGGCTTGCGTCGCCCCGAGTTCCTCATCGTCGATGGCGCACCCGGCCTCGACAAGGCGATTGCCGCCGTGTGGGACGGCGTGCCGGTTCAGCGCTGCACGGTCCACAAGCACAGGAACCTTTTCGCCCACGCGCCAGAGCGTCTGCATGACGAGATCACCGCGGATTATAACGACATGATCTATGCGTCGACGCGTCAAGAAATCGAAGCGCGCCGCAAGGCCTTCATCCGCAAATGGAGGCTCAAGCACCGTGCCGTCGCCGACAGCCTGGAGGAAGCCGGCGACCGGCTGTTCACCTTCACACGACTGCCGCCAAGCCAATGGCGGAGCGCGCGCACTACCAATGCGATCGAACGACTGCACGAAGAGTTCAAGCGGCGGATCAAAACCCAGACCGTGCTGCCATCGGCAGATACCGCGGCGATGTTGTTCTGGGCGTTGCTCGCATCGGGCCAGATCAATATGCGCAAGGTCGATGGCTGGCAGACGCTCGCCACAAAGCTCATCGATCAGCCAATTGACCTCGCTGCCTGAAACGATACCTTCATGTTACCGGAGATCGCGCCACGCCGAATTCCAACCGCTTCCCGGACGCCAGCCAGCCGAATGGGGAGCGGGCTCAATTAGGCGAAAAACTTGTACAGCTTCGGACACATCTTAACGAGTGGTTAGCCAAATACGCTGTGTGGATTCCAAACGATCAGACGAGAGCGTTAGTTTATTTGGCTGATGAAAAGGATCACGGCCCGCCATTTCCGGAACACATGGACGAAGCCGTCAACGATGTGTTGCACACCTTCGAACGAGGCGTTCTAGGGCGAAGTTAAATTCAGTTGCGCACTAAAACCAATCACTCATTGATATTGCTCGCCACCTCCTCCACCGCTTTGACGATGCCGGCATAGCCGGTGCAGCGGCAGAGATGGCCGGAGAGCACGTCGCGGATTTCGTCTCCGGACGGGTGCGGATTGCGGGCGAGATAATCCGTAAACGACATCAATATGCCCGGCGTGCAGAAGCCGCATTGCAAAGCGTGATTGGTCCGAAACGCCGCCTGCAGCGGATTGAGGGTGCCGTCGGCCGCGGCCAGCGATTCGACGGTTGTCACTTCGCGGCCTTCGGCCTGCACCGCGAGCGTCAGGCAGGAGCGCGCGGCGACGCCGTCGATCAGCACCGTGCAGGCGCCGCAAATGCCGTGCTCGCAGCCGACGTGCGTGCCGGTCGCGCCGAGGCCTTGGCGGAGAAAATCGGACAATAGCGTGCGCGGCTCGGCTTCCGCCGCAAGCTTGCGGCCGTTGAGCGTGAGCGAAATCCGCACCCGCTCGTTTTTGTTCACGCGGCGCATTTTCTGGCCTCCTCGATCACCAGCGGGCTGAGATTGCGAAACAGATCGCGCCGCAGCGCGGCCGACGCATGGAGGTCCTCGTAGCCTTCGAGTTCGTCCGCCCAGGCGGCGACCGCGGCTTTGGCGCCGCCATTGATCGCGCGCACCAGCGGCCGCCCGGCCATGCCGCCGACGCCGAGCCGAACAGCTTTGTTGCGGTCGACGATTGCCGCCACCGCGACGATGGCGAAGTCGCCGTGGCGGCGCGCCACTTCGCGGAAAGCGGCGCCCTGCCCCGCCGTCACCGGAAACCGCACCGCGGCGATCAATTCGTCGGCCGCGCGCGCGGTGGTCAGCATGTCTTTCTGGAAAGCGTCGGCCGTAACCACGCGCTCGCCGCGTTGTTTGGAGCGCAGCACGATCTCGCCGCCAAGGACTGCCAGCGCCAGCGGAATTTCCGAGCTCGGATCGGCGTGCGCGATCGAGCCGCACACCGTGCCTTTGTTGCGGGTCTGGAAATGGCCGACGAAGGGCAACGCCGCGGCGAGCAAAGGAAGCTTTTCGGCAAGCTTCGGCCACGCCATCAGCTTGTTCTGGGTCACCGCGGCGCCGATCTCGATTTTGTCGCCAAAATCGCGGATGGCGTCGAGCTCGGCGATACGCGAGATATCGATCAGCAGCGCCGCATCGATCAGCCGCAGATTGAGCATCGGGACGAGCGACTGGCCGCCGGCCAGAATGCGCGCGTCGTCGCCATATTCGGCGAGCAGCGCGATCGCCTCCTCGGCCGTATCGGGCCGCGCGTAGTCGAAGGGCCGGGGTTTCATTGCGCGAGAGCCATTGAGGGTGCCGCACCCTCCCCTGGAGGGGGAGGGTCGGCGAAGCATTGAGCGGAGCAAAATGCGAGCCGGGGTGGGGTGAAGCGCGGCGTGGAAATCACCCCACCCCGCCGCCTTTGCTCCCTCCGACCAAGTCGGGGGTCGCGCGGCGTCGACCCTCCCCCTCCAGGGGAGGGTGAATAAGAGAGCCCGCAACTTGAAAGACGCACCGGCTTCATTGCTTGCCGTCCAGCATCGCGTGAATACGCTTCGGCGTCGCCGGCAGCACGATTTCGCTCGCGCCGAACGCGTCGGCGATGGCGTTGGCGATGCAAGCGGGCGTCGACATGCAATTGCCTTCGGCGAGGCCCTTGGCGCCGAGCGGGGTGAACGGCGACGGCGATTTATAATGAAGAATCTCGAGCTCGGGGATTTCGCTCACGGTCGGCACCAGATAATCGGCGAAGGTGCCGGAGAGAAACGCGCCCTCCTCGTTATAGGAAAACTCCTCGTAGAGCGCCGCCGCGACACCTTGGGCAAAGGCGCCGCGAATTTGCCCCTCGGCAATCATCGGATTCATGATGCGCCCGGCATCGTGCATCGAGACATAGCGGTCGACGCGCACGGAATAGGTGACGGGATCGATTTCGATGCCGCACATGTCGAAGATGAAGCCGTAAGTGAGCGAGGTGTTGATGCGGTCGTCGCTCGACGGCGGCTCGAGTTCGGCCGGCGACCACACGCCGGTCTCGCTCAACGCCGGCGCCATCTGTTCTGGCAGCAGCACCGGCGACCAATGCGAGGTCGCGGCGACGCGGCCGAACGGCAGCGCATTGTCGGGATTGGAGCGGCTTCTGATCTTGCCGCCGGCAAGCTCGACATCGTCGGGCAGCACATTGAGCTGTTTCGCGGCAATGCCTTTTAATTTTTCGCGCATTTGCACCGCGGCTTTGTGCGCGGCCACCGCGGTGCCCGAGGCGAAGCGGCTCGAATAGGTGCCGGCCGCGATCGACCACTGGTCTTTCGCCGTGTCCATTTCGAGAACGACTTCGACATCGTCGGGCGCAAGGCCGAGCTCGTCGGCGACGATCTGCGCCAGCACCGTCTCGTGGCTCTGGCCCTGCACCGTGACGTCGGCGGTGACGGTCACCGCGCCGAGCGGATCGACATTCACCGTCGCCATCGACACCGCGCCGTTTTTCGGTCCGGATTTTTCGCGCGCCGCAGCCGTCATCAACGTCGAGAGGTAACCCATATTCGACATCGCCGGCTCCACCACGGCGGCAAAGCCGATGCCGTAGATGCGCCCGGCCGCCCGCGCCGCGTCGCGGCGGCGTTGCAGTTCGGCAAGGCGCCCCCGCCCGATCGTCACCTCGACCGCGCGCAAATAATCGCCGGAATCGTAGAACGCGCCGGCCGCCGCATGGTACGGGAATTTCTGCGCGGGGATGAGATTGCGGCGGATCACGTCGAGCGGATCGAGTTTCAGCTCGACCGCGATGCGATGCATCAACCGCTCCAAGGCGAGATAAAGCTGCGGCCCGCCGAAACCGCGAATAAGGCTCGCCGGCATTTTGTTGGTCAGCACGACGCGGTTCGTCACCGCCACGTGCGCGATATCGTAGGCGCCGGTCACCGCGCCATGCATACGGTAGAGCGGGCCGGGCATCGGCGCGCGCAAGAACGCGCCGTAATCTTCGAGTTGGTCGAGCTTCAGCGCCAGCACGCGGCCGTCATTGGCGACCGCCGCCTCGATTGCGGTGACGCGGTTCGGCCCGGAACTCGCGGCGACCAGATGCTCGATGCGGTCCTCGACCCATTTCACCGGCCGGCCGGTGATTTTTGCCGCCAGCGCCATGAGCACCACATAGGGAAACACCGAGAGTTTTATGCCGAAACTGCCGCCGGAATCCGGCGGGATGCGCAGCCGCATTTTCGGACCCGGCACCCGCAGCGCGCGCGCCATGACCGGGTGCATGGAAAACGGACCCTGGAAATTCGCCAGCACGTCGTAGCTGTTTTCGGCGGCGTTGTGCTGCGCCACCACGACGTAACATTCGATCGGCGTGAACGAGAGCCGGTGAAACGGTACGGTCATGGCGATACGGCGGTCGGCGCGCGCGAACGCCGCCTCGGGCTCGCCGTAGGAAAATTCGCGCACCGAGATTTCGTTGGTCTTGGCTTGCGGATGGAGGAGCGGCGCGTCGGCTGCACAGGCCGCCACCGGATCGATCACCGCCGCGAGCGGCTGGTACGCGATGTCAACGAGCTCGGCGGCGTCCTCGGCGATATAGCGGCTCTCGGCGACGAGGAGCGCCACCGGCTCGCCGACATAGCGCACGCGCTCGACCGCCAGCGACCATTGCCGCACCGGCGTCTTGACCGCCGCCAGAAAAGGCTCGGAGAGATTGCGCACGTCTTCGCCGGTGATGACGGCCCACACGCCGTCGTGCGCCAGCGCGCGTGCCGCGTCGATGCGCAGGATCTCGGCATGGGCGTGCGGCGAGCGGATGACGTGAGCGTGCAACGTGCCGACCGCGATCGGCAGATCGTCGGCGTAGCGGCCGCGTCCCGACAGCAGCGCGGGGTCTTCCTTGCGCAGCATGGGCTTGCCGAGCTGTCCGGACATGTTTTTGCGCGCGCCTCCCTCTTCGCCTTCTGTACATCCGCGGCCTCACAATGTCAGCACACACGCCGGACGTGCAGCGCTGGCGCGGCGTGTTCGCCTCCACTAACATCGCATCGGGAGTGCTTGATGAGTCAATCCGCCAATAGTTCCGGCATCGGCCAACGGGTGCGCCGCCGCGAGGATTTGCGGCTCGTCCGCGGCGCCGGCCGCTACACGGCGGACGAAAATCTGCCGGGCCAGGCTTACGCCGTGATGGTGCGCTCGCCGCATGCCCATGCGCGCATTCGCGCCATCGCGACCGACAAGGCCGGATCAAGCCCCGGCGTGCTCGCCGTCTTCACCGGCGCCGATTGCCGCGCCGACGGCTTAAAGCCGGTTCCGCACAGGCCATGGTCGCCGCATCCGGCGGAGACCCAGTTGCGCAACAAAGGCGACGTGCCGCCCTTCGAAGCGCCGCATTTTGCCTTGCCGGCCGATAAAGCGCGCTTTGTCGGCGAAGCGGTGGCGATGGTCGTCGCCGAGACCGTCAATGCGGCGAAAACCGGCGCCGAGGCCGTCGACATCGACTTCGAAGTTTTGCCCGCGGTGGTCGAGACCGTCGCCGCGGCGCGCCAGGACGCGCCGCAGATCCACAACCATGCGTCCAATGTCTGCTTCGACGCCGAACTTGGCGATGCCGCGGCGACCGACTTAGCCTTTGCCCGCGCCGCGCATGTGACCCGGTTCGAGACCTGGGTGCAGCGCGTCACCGGCGTGCCGATGGAGCCGCGCGCCGCGCTCGCCGCATTCGATCCCGCAACGGAACGCTTCACGGTCTATGCCGGCAACGGCGGCGCGGTGCGGCTTAAAAACGATCTCGCCACCATGCTCGGCGTGGCGCCGGAAAAAGTCCGCGTGCTGATGGGCGACGTCGGCGGCAATTTCGGCACCCGCGGCATGATCTATCCGGAATTCGCGCTGGTCGCTTGGGCGGCAAAAAAACTCGGCCGGCCAGTAAAGTGGATCAGCGAGCGCCACGAGTCGTTCTTGAGCGACTATCAGGCGCGCGATCTCGCGGTCGAAGCCGAGCTTGCGCTCGACGACAAGGGTCGCTTTCTGGCGATGCGCGGCTCCAACATCGGCAATCTCGGCGCTCACACTACCAATTTCGCCATGGTGCAAAAGGGCGTGCAGATGATGTCGAGCATCTATCGCATGCCGGCCGCGCATTTCCGCGCCCGCGCCACGCTGTCGAACACCTCGCCGACGCGGCCCTATCGCTCGGCCGGCCGGCCGGAGGTGATTTTCGTCATGGAGCGGCTGATCGATCTCGCCGCGCGCGAATGCGGCTACGATCGCGTCGCCATCCGCCGCAAAAACCTGGTGACCGAGAAAGAGCTGCCGTACAAAAATCCGTTCGGCGTCACCTACGACAACGGTGATTATATCGGCAGCATGGATATGGCGCTCAAGCTCGGCGATTGGAACGGCTTCAAGAAACGCCGCGCCGCGGCGAGAAAGCGCGGCAAATATCGCGGCATCGCCGTCGGCAATTACGTCGATATATCGACCGGCGTGCCGCGCGAGAAAGCCGAAATCACCGTACTGCCCGAGGGCGCCGTCGAGCTTGTCATCGGCATCGTCTCGCAGGGCCAGGGCCATGAGACAAGCTTCGCCCAACTCGTCACCGAATGGCTCGGCGTGCCGATCGAGGCGGTGCGCTTCGTCGCCGGCGATACCGATCGTGTGACCGTGGGCGGCGGCGCGCATTCCGGCCGCGGCATGCGGCTCGGCTCGATCGTCATCAAAAAATCGTCCGACGGCATTATCGAAAAAGGCATGCGCATCGCCGAGCATCTGCTCGAAACCGCCGCGGCCGATATCGAATTTAGAAACGGCCGGTTTGCGGTGAAAGGCACCAACCACGCCGTCGGCATTTTCGAAGTGGCGCGCGCCGCCGCCGAGCGCGAGGATCTGCCGTCAGATTTACAAGGGCCGCTTTATGCCGCCTGCGACGAGACCGTGCTCGAAGCGAGCTATCCTTACGGCGCGCATGTCTGCGAGGTGGAAGCCGACGTGGAGACGGGTGCGGTCCGGGTCGTCAACTATGCCGCGATCGACGATGTCGGCCGCGCGGTGAACCCGCTCATCATTCACGGCCAGGTGCACGGCGGCATCGCGCAGGGCGTCGGCCAAGCGCTCATGGAGCATGCTCATTACGATCCGGAGAGCGGGCAACTCCTTGCCGCATCGTTCATGGATTATGCGATGCCGCGCGCCTCCGATCTGCCGTTTTACGCCACTGAACTCAGCGAAGTGCCGTCCTCGACGCACCCGCTCGGCATCCGCCCCGCCGGCGAAGGCGGCACGGTTCCGGCGCTCGCCGTCGTCGTCAATGCCATCGTCGATGCGTTGAGCGAATTCGGCGTGCGCCATGTCGAAATGCCGGCGACGCCGGAGCGGGTGTGGCGAGCGATCGAACAGGGCCGAAGCCGCCAAGCCAACGGACGCAGCCGTGCCAGCTGACGCGCTCGCGAGCCGCGATTTTAACAACATCCTGCTGATCAAATTATCGGCGATCGGCAACGTCGTGCACACGTTCCCAGTGCTGAACAAATTGCGGCGACGCCATCCCAAGGCGCGGATCGACTGGCTGGTGACGCCCGAGATTGCCGAACTGCTGCGCAATAATCCCGCAATTTCCAATGTCATCGAATTTTCGCGTCAGGAGTGGTCGGCGCCGTGGCGCGCGGCGCCTTATCTCGACGCGGCGCGGCTTATCGCGACGCTGCGCGCCACGCGATACGATCTCGTCCTCGATCTGCAAGGCCAGTTGCGCAGCGCGATCTTTGCTTTCGCCTCCGGCGCGCCGGTGCGCATCGGCTTCGACAAGCCGCGCGCGGACCGCTGGACCGCGCTGTCGCGCAAAATTCCCGAGGAGGCCAAAAAGCACGCCTGGCAGGGCGCGCGCGAAGGCAGTTATCTCGCCTATACCGACCACATTGCGCTGCCAAATCTCGATGTGCACCCGGTCGAGCGCTATCTCGCCATTGCGCCGATGCTCGGGCTCGACGACGGCGCGCCGGATTTTTCATTTCCGATCCCGGCCGAGGCGACCACCCGCATCGATGCCTTGCTGGATTACTACGACATCGGCAAAGCAAAACCGCTTGCGGTCATGGCGCCGGGCACCAATTGGGACACCAAGCAATGGCGCAGCGATGGTTTCGCCGAAGTGGCGCGGCATTGTCTGGATAAGGGCTTTGCCGTCGCCTTGATCGGATCGGACGGCGAGCGCGCGCTCTGCGAGGAGGTGGCGCGGCTCGCGCCGGGCGCCATCAATCTCGCCGGCGAAACGACGCTGCCCGAGCTTGCGGCGCTCATCCGCCGCTCGACGATCTGCGTCAGCAACGATTCCGGCCCGATGCATCTGGCGGTCGCGCTGGAGCGGCCGGTCGTCAGCATTTTCGGCCCGACCGATCCGGTTTGGGCCGGGCCCTACCGCCGCAGCGACGCGGTGCTGTGCGTCGAGCTGCCGTGCTCGCCCTGCTACCTGCGCCGCTTGAGCGAATGTCCGAACGGCCATTCCTGCATGAAGGACCTGAGCGCAACCGTGGTGATCGAGCGCGTGGACGGCATTCTTGCCAAGCTGCCGAATCGCAACAAAGCCGCGCCTCGGCCGAGCGCGCGATAAATAATGAGCGCGCGGTTTCGGGGACCTCTACGCGGGGTCCGCTTTCGGGGGGAAACGCGGACATTCAAGTTTGATAGCGCCGCGGCAGCCAATGAACTCCGTGGCGGACGTCTTTACCGCGGAATATTTCTCATTGCTCTCGTCGAGCATGCCGGTGTCCTGCACAGCGGTCGACCGCCGCTCTCGCCCCGCAGCCAACATTTAGTGCCAATACGGCAAATAGCCTGAAGTCTTCTCTTGCGCGGCGAGGAGCCGCAGCATCGCCGGCCATTCCAGCACGCCGTAGGGCCGCCGCGTGCCGGGCTGATAGAGATGCGCGGTATGCGCCAGCACGTTCTCGCCCGGCATGGTCAGTTCGGTGCGCGCCGCCATGGCGTCGACCTGGGAGCGGCACGACATTTCGAGCTGATACATCGTGTTGAACGCCTGCTGGATGGTCGGGCCGCAGGTGAGGAGGCCGTGATTGCGCATCACCAGCGCATCGTGGGGCCCGAGATCGGCAACGATGCGCGCGCGCTCGTCGGTGTCGATCGCCGGTCCCTCGTAGTCGTGGTAGCCGATATGGCCGACGAAGCGGATCGAGGTCTGCGACAGCGGCAATAACCCGCATGTCATCGCCGCGACCGCCATGCCGGCGCGGGTATGGGTATGCAAAACGCAGGCAACGTCCGGCCGCGCCTTGTGGATGGCGCCGTGGATCACATAGCCGGAGACATTGAGGCTGTAGTCGGTATCGGGCTTGGCGATGATATTGCCCTCAACGTCGATCTTGACCAGAACTCGACGCCGTGATCTCCTTGTAGAGCAGGCCATAGAGATTGATGAGGAGGTGCTCGGTGCCGGGAATGCGCGCCGTGATATGATTATAGATGAGGTCGGTCATCTCATAGGCGTCGACCAGCCGGTAGCAGGCGGCGAGATCGAGCCGCGTCTGCCACTCCTGCGCCGACACCTCGTTGCGAATTGACTTGAAGTCGGTCGTGTAATTCACGGTGTTTCCTCCATTCCTTCAGCATAGCGTCTTGGCCCGGCGATATCAGGCAAGAAGTGGGCAGGTGCTGTCTCAATTCAAATGTCGGGCTCTGTACTCGCCCCGCATTTACGAACTCTTGGAGTCTCGTTCCTCTATGACTTTCTGCAATTTGCCTTTCACCGCTGCCGGTTGATCCGTTGTCAAAAATTCCCGCACCGTCATCCGCCGTATTAGACGTGCGTATGGCTTGCCCGACAAAAGTGCGTCAAATACGATGTGCTCTTGGATCACAAAATCTTCCTGATCATCTGCGTCCCGCACCAAGGTCCACTGATCGCAGTCGTTGCGATCATTCGGGCGTGTTCGGAAAATTACGGTATCCATAGGCTGTACTATAGTCGGAACTCGCTACGGCGATAGCCGCAGTCCTGAATGCTAAAGTCGGACCAGGCGAAAATTCAAGCTGGCAATGGTCGGTCGAGGGTGATCTTGAGAAAGAGCTTAAAGGGCAACTTGAAAATTTGCTTTAACAGCGAGTTAGTTCGATGCCGGTCAAGATCGCCGATGTTCTCCGCAACCACGTGAAGGACAAGCTTCATCGCGGCGAGGTGGTGGCCTCGATGACGGTGCGGCTTGTCCGCGGCGTCGAAATCGCCCGCATCGCCGCCACCGCCGGCTTCGATAGCCTTTATGTGGATATGGAGCATTCGAGCCACTCGCTGGAAACCACCGGGCAGATCTGCATGGTGGCGCTCGAGGCTGGCGTCACGCCGTTCGTGCGCGTGCCGGGCGTCGCCGAGGTGCAGCGCGTGCTCGACGCCGGCGCGCTCGGCATCATCGCGCCGCATGTCTGCTCGGCCGCCGAGGCGCGCGACTATGTGAGGGCGGCGAAATTTCCGCCGCTCGGCGAGCGCTCGGCCGCCGGTCCCCTGCCCCATTTCCACTACCGCACATTTCCGGCCGCCGAAGCCGACGCCGCGCTCAACGCCGCAACGACGGTGATGGTGCAATTCGAGAGCGACGAAGCGATCGCCAAGGCCGACGAGATCACCGCCGTCGAAGGCGTTGACATGGTGATGATCGGCTCGAACGACTTGCTTGCCGACTGGGGGCTGACCGGCCAATACGCGCATCCGCGGCTACGCCAAGCCTATGCCGCGACCATCGCCGCCTGCCGCAAGCACGGCAAGCATGTCGGCGTCGGCGGGCTCGCCTCGCGGCCGGATCTCGCCGCGGAGTTCGTGCGCATGGGCGCGCGCTATGTCTCGACCGGCACCGATCTCGGCTTTTTGCTCGCCGCCTGCACGGCGAAGGCGAAAGAGGTGCGGGATATCGGCGCCTAGCAAGACAGGCCGTGCTGCGGCAATAATTGCCGCGAACATTCGGCCGCGTCCCTGGAGCAGACCGGGCAACCGGTATAGGCTTTTGTACGAAGCCGCCGCCGGGACCAGCATCGATAATTGGAAATGGCACAGACGGAATCACGGCACTCTCCGGAACGGCATGCAAGACATTGAGGGTAACGCCATGACACTTGCCACCAAACTTCCCCGCCGCAAGTTCCTGCAGATCGCAGTCGGTGCCGTCGCGCTGCCCGCGCTGTCGCGCCGCGCGCTGGCGCTCGACTACCCGACCCGGCCGGTCAAGATTCTGGTCGGCTTTCCCGCCGGCGGCGCGGTCGATGTCGTCGCCCGCCTGATCGGCGACTGGCTGTCGCGTCGTCTCAACGGCCAGTTTTTGGTCGAGAACCGGCCCGGCGCCGCCAACAACATCGCGACCGAAGACATGATCCGGTCGCCGGCCGACGGCTATACGCTGCTTCTCACCAATCCGACCAACGCCATCAACGCGACGTTCTACGCGCATCTCAACTACAACTTTTTGCAAGACAGCGATGCGGTCGCCGGTATCATGCGGGTGCCCAACGTGCTGGTGGTGGGCGCGGCGGTGCCGGTGCACACCGTTCCCGAATTCATCGCCTACGCCAAGGCCAATGCCGGCAAACTCTATTACGCCTCGCCGGGCAACGGCACCTCGCCGCACATGTCGATGGAGATGTTCAAGCTGATGGCACAAATCCCGCTGAACAACATCACCTATCGCGGCATGAACGGCGGCGCCTATGCCGATCTCCTTGGCGGCCGGGTGCAGGCGGCGTTTGACAATCTGCCGGGCTCGATCGGCTATATCCGCAACGGCCAATTCCGCGCGCTCGGCGTCACCACCACGGCGCGCTCGGAGGCGCTGCCGGACGCGCCGTGCATTTCCGACTTTCTTCCCGGCTACGAGGTCAGCGCGTTCTACGGGCTCAATGCGCCGAAGGGCACGCCGCCGGAAGCGATCGAAATCTTGAACAAGGCGGTCAACGAGGCGCTCGCCGATCCAACGATGCAAAAAAGGTTCGCCGATCTCGGCGGCATGATGCTTGGCGGCCCGCCTGCCGCATTCGACAAGTTCCTGATCGCCGAAACCGACAAATGGGCCAAGGTGATCCACGAGGCCAATCTGAAGCTGATGGAGTAGTTTGACGGGCACACCGCACACAGCGATCATGGCTGCCGCGATCAACCATTTCACCTATCGCTCCGACCCGGTGCGCATCGTCTTTGGCGCCGGCGCGGTCGCGGCGCTCCCGGCCGAGGCCGACCTCCATAAGATGTCGCGGCTTCTCGTGTTGTGCTCGAAATCGCGGATCGATTTGGCGGGCCGCGTGACCGCTCCAATCGCCGATCGCTGCGTCGGCATCTGTGATGCGTCGGAGCCGAACATGCCGCGCGCGGCGTTCGAGCGCGTGCTTGGCGATCTCAAGCGGCACACCGCCGACGGCTTCATCGTGATCGGCGGCGGCTCGCCGATCGGGCTTGCCAAAGCCGCGGCGGCAACCACCGGACTTCGTTACATCGCCGTGGTCACCACTTATTCCGGCTCGGAAATGGCGGCGCGCTGGCGCATCGGCATTGCCGACAAGCGCGTCTCCGGCGAGGGTGCGGCTGCCCTGCCCGCGACCGCCATTTACGATCCCGAACTGACACTCGATTTGCCCGCGCGGGTGTCGGCGGCGAGCGGCATGAACGCGATCGCGCATGCGGTGGAGAGCCTTTACGGCATCGACACCAATCCGGTGGTGCAAACCATGGCCGAGGAGGCCATCCGGCTCATCGGCGCGAGCCTGCCGCGCGTCGTGCAAAACCCGCGCGATCTTACCGCGCGAACCGACGTCTTCTACGGCGCTTGGCTCGCCGCCAATTTCCGCGCCGAGGTCGGGCTCGAACACGCCATCGCGCAACGGGTGCGGCAATGGTTCGATCTCGACCACGCGCACACCCATGCGATCGCCACCCCCTATGCGATCGGGTTTAATGCCGATGCCGCGCCCGATGCGATGGCGCGCATCAAGCGCGCGCTTGGCGCTCCCGATGCGGCGCGCGGCCTTTACGACCTCAATGTGCGGCTCGGCCTGCCGACCGGACTAAAGGGCCTCGGCCTGAGCGAGAACGATATCGGTAAGGCCGTCGACGTGGTCGCCGCGGTCAAGATCGAGCACCCGAAGCCGGTGACCAAGGCCGACCTTTTCAACATCATCGGCCAGGCCTACGCCGGCGAACCGCCGCGATTTTCGTAGCCTGGGTTGCGCGGCAGCGGAACCCAGCAGCAACGGAAACTCCGCCCCGGCTGTCGCTTCGCCCAATCCGGGGTACAGTCCACCATGAACCCAGCAACCGCCGGCTCCGGAATGAAATGGGTCGGCCGCGCCATCCGGCGGTTGGAAGATCCGGCGCTGGTGACGGGGCGCGGACGCTTCACCGGCGCTCTCGCCGCCGCGTTTCATGTGCGCTTCATGCGCAGTCCGGTCGCCTCCGGCCGCATCGTGCGTATCGCCGCGCCGGACGGCGCGAAGTTCCTGACCGCTGTGGAGCTTGCCGGCGCGCGGCCGATCCGGCCGATGCTGCACAAGTTCGACTACCGGCCGATCGAACAGCCGCTGTTGGCAAAAGAGGTCGTGCGCTTTGTCGGCGAGCCGGTCGCTGCAGTCTATGCGGCGAGCGCGGCCGAAGCCGAAGACATTGCCGACCGCGTCGAGATCGAGATTGCCGAACTGCCGTCGGTGGCCGACGCGCGCGACGCGCTTTCGCCGGATGCGCCGCGCGTTCATGAGACCGGCAATGTCGTGGTCGACGGCCGGATCAAGACCGCCGGTTTCGACGCGACTTTGGCCAAAGCGCACCGCCGCATCACCTTGAAGGTGCGCTCGCGCCGCCAGAACGCGGCACCGCTCGAAGCGCGCGCCGCGCACGCGGCGTTCGATCCGGCGAGCGGCCGCACCACGCTCACTTGCGCCACGCAGATGCCGCATCTGACGCGTACGGCCATCGCCGACCTGCTCGATTTTCCGGAATCCGACCTGCGCGTGATCGCGCCCGACGTCGGCGGCGGCTTCGGCCAGAAAATGTCGCTTGCGGCCGAATATGTCGTGCTGGTCGTTCTGGCCCGGCGGTTACAAACGAGCGTCGCCTGGACCGAGGACCGGCGCGAGAATCTGATCGCCGCGTTCCACAGCCGCGATCAGCATGTCGAACTCGAAGGCGCGTTCGACGAGCGCGGCAAGCTCGTCGCGCTGTCGGCGGACGTCATCGCCAATATCGGCGCCTATTCGTGCTTTCCGACCACCTGCGGCGTCGAGCCGTTGATGGCTCTTGCCGAAATGCCGGGGCCTTACGACCTGCGCGCTTATTCCTGCCGCGCGCGCGGCGTGGCGACGCATACCTGCACGATGGCGCCGTATCGCGGCGTGTCGCGTCCGGTCATCACCTTCGCCATCGAGCGGCTGATGGACAAGGCCGCGGCCGCCTTCGAACTCAGCCCGGTCGAGATCCGCCGCCGCAATCTGATCGCGCGCTTCCCCTACACCTCAGCGACCGGGCTTGTCTTCGACGAGGGCAGCTATATCGAGACCCTCGACAAGGCGGCGGCGCATGTCGACTTGGCGTCGTTTCGTAGCCGGCAAAGCGAGGCGCGAGGCCGCGGGCGCTATCTCGGTATCGGCTTTGCGACTTTTTCCGAGCGCACCGGCTACGGCAGCCCGGCTTTCGCCGCGCGCGGCATGGCGATCACGCCCGGCGGGGAAACCGTCGAACTGGCGATGGATCCGTCCGGCCACGTCGAAGCGCGCATCGGCGCGAGCCCGCACGGTCAAGGCCTGCGCACGACGCTCGCGCAAATCGTCGCTGACCAACTCGGCGTCACGCCGGCCGACGTGCACGTCGTTGCCGGCGATACCGATCGTACGCCCTATGGCTGGGGCACGTTCGCCAGCCGGTCGCTGGTGATTTCCGGCGGCGCCACGCTCATCGCGGCGCGAAAAATCCGCGACCAGCTTCTCGCGATCGCTAGCCACGTTCTTGAAGCCTCGTCCGACGATATCGTGCTGGCGGACGGTTGCGTCAGAGTGACGGGCACCGATCGCATGGTGAGGATCGCTGAGCTGGCGCGCGCCGCCTATCATCAGGCGCACCGTTTCGAGAACCTCACGCCGGGATTAAGCGCGAGCGCGCATTACGATCCGCCAGGCACCTTCTCCAACGCCTGCCACGTGGCGATGGTGGACGTGGATGTGGAAACCGGGCGGGTGAGGATCGAGAAATTTCTTGCGGTGGAAGATGCCGGCCGCATCATCAATCCGCGCATTGCCGACGGCCAAGTGCATGGCGGCATCGCGCAGGGTATCGGCAACGCGCTGTTCGAGGAGATCGTCTATGACGGCCTCGGCAATATTGCGACCGCCACGCTCGCCGACTATTTGCCGCCGACGAGTTGCGAGGTTCCGCCGATCGAATTGCATCATATCGAAACGCCGGCCGCGTCCTCGATCACCGGGGCCAAGGGCCTGGGCGAAGGCGGCGCGATCGGCGCGCCGGCTGCCATCATCAATGCCGTCAACGACGCGCTTTCGCCTTTTCACGTATCGATCGACGAAATCCCGGCAACCCCGCAGCGCATCCGCGCGGCGCTGCGCGCCGCAAGACGAGCACCGTGCTGATGCACAAGGCAAAAACGGCTGGGTCGGTCGAAAAAGATCCATCTCGGACATGCAGCCAACGCGGAACAGTAGCGTAAGACAAATCCGCCGGAGGGATTGCAAGCGGTCTAATTTTGTACAGACACCAATCGTCAAGGAGCGTAGGTGGGGCTTGCTCAAAGCGGCCGGGCTGTCAATCTTATGACGAAAGCCCATCCGTAGATATTTGACGACGCGCGTTTCCTGAGTGCTGCGGCGCTGGCGGAGCTGACGACCAAAACACCACGGTCCAGCTACCCACTGGAGACTGTCAATGCGATTTGTTGTATTTGACGATGCCCTGTCGGAGAACGAGCGGGGTTGGATGGCTGACGACTTGGCCGCCGCATTGCGCGCACCGCTGGCCGCTATCGGAGTACGTGTCGTCCGACAGCACCGCTCCGAGGACAACTCACACAGGAGCGGCTTTCAGGCTCACGGCATTTCCGCAAGAGCGTATAAGGTCAAATCCCAAAAGGTGCGCAGCGTCCTGGAAAGCGTATTGAATTTCAGCACACCGGAAAACTGACCTTACCGCGCAGCGTGGCCGCGCGATGCGCGATGCTTACCGGAAATAAAAAACGCTATCGCGCTATTGCACGTCGAGCGACGGCGCTGCGGGAGGGATTCACAAACGACTTTACGGCGGCGGACCGATCGCTCAGCACGACGCTCAACAGCGAGCTGTGCACTTCGAGTTTGCCGTTGTAAGCAATGAATCCCAAATCGCGAAATTTGTTCATGAAAAAATTCACGCGGGACCGGGTCGAGCCAATCATTTCCGCCAGCACCTCCTGACTGATGCCTGATATGATCGGCTCCGGGCGACCTTCCTTGCCAAAATTGGCCAGCAACAATAGGACGCGGGCCAGCCGTTTTTCCGTCGAGTTGAAGAGCTGATCAATCAGGTCTTCTTCCACTCGGGCGCTTCTTGCCAAAATATGCGAAACAAACATATTCGAAAACGCAGGCTCGTCTTGAAGAACCCGCGTCATTTCGATCTTGTCGACTTGCATAATCTCGCATTCCGTCATGGCGGCCGCCGTCGATAATCGCTGCAACTGTCCGATCAAACATCCCTCACCGAAGAACTCGTCGGCGTTAAGCAGTGCGATGACGGCTTCCTTGCCAAGCATGGACAAGACGGTAACTTTGACTCTGCCCCTCCTCACATAGAAGACAGCATCTGCATCATCGCCCTGCGTGTAGATGAGTTCGCCCGCCGGATACGTGACAACGATCCGCCCCTTGGCGGCGGTCTCCAAAAACAGCGCCGGGCTAAACCCTCGCGATTTTTTTATGACGGGTTTCGGCGCAACCATTCCAAGGGTCCACGAGTACGATATCGTACAAATTGATACACGAAAGACGCAACCTTGCTGTGCAAAACTGCACACGACGGTTACTTTAGTTGTGTGTAAGAAAGCTGAAAGTTGCGTAGAAGAAGGCTGAATGCAGAAGCACCCATCTCGGTCGGAAATTCCGTTCGCTGCGCAATTCTGCACAGCCGACTTCAGGCGGTCGGTATATTCTTCCGGGTCGTAGAAAATATGAGACCTAGCGGTCCGACTTCTAACATTCGCATCCCACTTCGGCAGGCTCTTATGCGAATGTTGGAATCAAAGGACCACTATCAAATATCAGTTCTAGCAGGCTGCGGAAAAACCGGATTTTGAGGACGATTTTCTCGATGGGTCCGGCAAGAACGGGTGGAGGAACGGGTTGTCGGCGCCGCCTGCGCGGTATTGGTTGGGACTTTGCCTCATATTCTTGCCGGCAGAGGGGGTCATCGCGTTGCGGCCAGAAGCTTGGGAATGCGGATGAGGTTGTAAGCCGCGGCGGTCAGCACGAAGAACCATTCGACCAGCGCCCGTCCGCGATGCCTGGTCTTGCGCAGGCCGCCGACGGTCTTCATCCAGCCGAACGGTTCCTCGATCCGCTTGCGCTTGATGGTGCTGATGCGATAGCCGGGATGGCGGGTGGTGCGGGCATCGATCGCCGAGCGGCGGTTGGTGTCGTTCTGCGAGACATGGGGCGTGCAGCGGCAGTCACGACAACCGGCCACGAACTCAGCAGTGTCATAGTTCTTGTCGCCGCCGATCGTGCTGCCAGGTCTGGCATTGTCTTCGATCATGTCGAGTGCGGTGGCGCGCTCGGCCGTGCCGTTGGCCTCGGTCAAGCGTGCATCGACGATGAGGCCGTTGCGGTTCTCCGTCATCAAATGCCCCATATGGCAGAGCTTGGCCTCCTTGCCGGCACCCTTGCGGAACAGCCGGGCATCGGGGTCGGTGGTCGAGGAATGCGTGTCGTTCTTGCGTTTCTCGCCATGGAAGTCACGCTCGGCATTGTGGCTACCACCGCGCTTTCCGGCCGGCGGATCGCCGTCGCCATCCTTCGGCACAAAACTCTTCATGCTGGCCCAGGCCTCGATCAGCGTGCCGTCGACCGAGAAGTGCTCGCTGGACAAAAGCTTGCGCACTTGCGGCAGCTTCAACACCCCGGCAAAGAACTTGGCCGCGATATCGCCGTCGAGCAGTCGATCGCGGTTCTTGCCGAACACGGTCGGATCCCACACCGGATCGTCCGCCGACAGCCCGACGAACCAGCGGAACAGCAGATTGTAATCGAGTTGCTCCATCAACTGCCGCTCCGAGCGCACCGTATAGAACGCTTGCAGCAGCAGTGCCCGCAACAGCCGCTCCGGCGGAATTGATGGCCGTCCTTCGCGCGCATAAAGTCGGTCGAAGGCTCGCGTCAACCCAGCAAGCGCCGCGTCCACGAGTTCGCGGATCATCCGCAATGGATGATCCGCCGGTATCCGTCTCTCCACCGGGATGTAGCTGAAAAAACCCTCCGATCGATCATCTTCGCCGCGCATCGCAATCCCCATTCCAAAGGAATCAAGCCGATGCACAGAATCACATTCCAACCACCTCGCAAAACGACTTTTTCAGCAGCCTGCTAGTGGAACTTTTGGATTTGAAAGAGAGCCCCGCGGGGCTGGGGCTCTCTCTCTACGCAAACGCAAACGTCACACGAGGGGAAACCACGTTCAGAGAAGCGCCAAGTTTTGGGACCTCGGGTGCTTCGACTGGCGGTGGCAGGGAAAGAAGCCCCTGCATTGACAAGAATGGTCGTGGCGCGAGCGTCCGTCTGTCCCTTTTTGTACACATCGTGTGCCGAATTGGACACGCTGTGTATATTGTTGCACACGCACACTGCGCAGCCCCAAAAAGGGGAATACACGGCCTACTGACCATGCTCGCGCGCGGACGCGATCGCGAGATAAAGATAGCCGCCGAGCAGCATCATCTCGACGAACACCACGAATATGCTGCCGCCATAGACCTGCGGAAAAAACACTTCGACCGCGGCCATCGACACCACCGAGGTGAGCCAGATCACCGCCCCCCAGGGTGCCGCGAGCCAAAGGCCGACCGCCGCCACCAGATCGAGCACGGCGAAGAATACCGTGGAGGTCTGCCAGGCGATGGTACGGGTTTGAAAGCCGCCATCGGCGCCGGCGCCGATGCCGCAGACCTCGCCCCAGTGATAGAGCCCCTTCATCAGCGACACGACGGCCATGATGCGCAGGAACAGGACCAGATACTCGGTCCAGGTTCCCCGCTCGCTGCGCTTGACCCGTACCGGCTCCAGGATGTCGCTCGGTCGGGTCGGTCGCCGCTGCGATTGATCGCTCATGATATCCCCGCAACACCGCAGGCGCAGAAGCCCATCCGGCATACCGGTCGCGCGCCCGCGCGCCCAAAGCGTTAGAGGGGCCACAAAGGCCCGTCAACGCGGTGAATAGAGCCTTACCGGGACTGAAAATCTCGCCGGCGCTGAGTGGCACCCAAGAGCTGAGTGGCACCCAAGACTTGGAAGGGGTAAAAGAAGCCGGTGAACGGAGTCTGGCATGGCGATCAAATTAGGCCGGCCGCTGGAAAAGCGCCGGCTTGCCGCGGTTGAGACCGAGGCGCCGCGCCTCGATCTATCGATCCGTCCGCGGCGCAATCGCCGCGCCGAGTGGGCGCGCCGCATGGTGCGCGAAAGCGTTCTCACTACCGACGATCTGATCTGGCCGCTGTTTCTGGTCGACGGCACGAAAATCCGCACCGGCGTCGATTCAATGCCCGGCGTCGAACGGTTGTCGGTCGATGAGGCGGTGCGCGCCGCCGCGCGGGCCGCCGAACTCACCATTCCCTGCGTGGCTTTGTTTCCCTATACCGAGCCGGGCAGACGCAACGACGCCGGCTCGGAAGCGCTCAATCCGGACAATCTCGTCTGCCGCGCCATTCGCGCCATCAAAAAAGCAGTGCCCGAAATCGGCGTGCTCTGTGACGTGGCGCTCGACCCCTATACCAGCCACGGCCACGACGGGCTGTTGCACGATGGCGTCATCCTCAATGACGAAACGGTTGCGGTCTTGGTCCGGCAGGCCTTGGTGGAAGCGCAAGCGGGCTGCGACATCATCGCGCCATCCGACATGATGGATGGCCGTGTCGGGGCGATCCGCTCGGGCCTCGACGCGGCCGGCTTTGCCGACACTCAGATCATGGCCTATGCGGCAAAATACGCGTCCGCCTTTTATGGCCCGTTCCGCGACGCGGTCGGCTCCAGCGCCACGCTGACCGGCGACAAGCGTACCTACCAGATGGACTGCGCCAATTCGGACGAGGCGCTCCGCGAAGTGGAACTCGACATCGCCGAGGGCGCCGACATGGTCATGGTGAAGCCGGGCCTGCCCTATCTCGACATTCTGCAGCGGGTCAAAAGCGCCTTCGGGATGCCCACCTTCGCCTACCAAGTCTCCGGAGAATATGCGATGATCATGGCCGCTGCCGGGAATGGCTGGCTCGACGGCGATAAGGCCATGATGGAAAGCCTGATCGCCTTTAAGCGCGCCGGCGCCGATGGGGTGTTGACCTATTTTGCAGCAAAAGCTGCGGAGAAGCTAAGGGAGGAGGGCGGCTTCGGCGCATAACCCTGAAGCTCTGGCAGACGTGATCCGGCAGTGTGGGACAAAGTTGTGCGCAGACAACAATGAGCCGCCCCCGCCCGGGACAACAGGACGAGGCGGAAGTCATGCGTGAGACCATGCGTGAGTACGACGACGAAAATATCCGGCTTTACACGCCGGTCTTGCAACGGGTCATCGTCCTTCTGGCGGTGATCATTGCCGTGCCGGTGGTGATGTGGACCATTACGACTGTCGTGCGCACCTATTTCGCGCCGCCCAAGGTCCCGACGTTCCAACGGATGACGGAGAACCAGCCGTCGGGCACCCTATCCGACGCATCGCAAGCGGCCCCCGCTCCGGCGGCGGCGCAAGGCCAATCCCCTGCCCCTGCGGGGCAGATGGCCGATGCCGGGACGACAGCATCTGACGCGCATTTGCCGCTCCTCCACATCAAGAAGCCCGCTGACGGGCCGTCGCAGGTCAACGCGCCGGCCGAGGCTCCCCAAACCGCCGCCGCGGTCCAGCCGTCGGCCCCCCAACCGATGCCTGCCGCGCCCGCGCCATCGATGCCAGCCCCTGTTATTCAGCCGCTGACTGCGCCCGCCCCCGTGCAATCCGTGACAGCCGATGCCGTTCAGCCCATGGCGACCGTCGTTGCCGCACCGGCCGCATCGCCCGCGCCGGCAACGGGCCCGATGCAGAGTTCTGCCGCCGCGGCCGCCCCTGCCGCGCCGCGGGCGGCGGCACCGGCGCCACCGGCCAACAATATCGCCTGGCCCAATCCCAACACCAATTCGCCTCCGACTGTCGGAACCGACAATGGCGCAACGGGGACCGCGGCGACGGTCAGCCCGACGGTTGCCACCCAGCAGCCGCCGGCTTCGAGCGACGCCGCGACTGAGGCGTTGCCGCCGGGCGAACCGATTGCCGGGCGGGTTCCGTTGCCGCCGCCCAAGCCGATGCTGTTTGCCATGGTGCAGACTGCCATCCCGCTGCCAAGGCCGCGCCCCGCGGACGCTCCCGCCGCAGCGCCGATCACGCCGGTCGAAGCGCCGGCGTCGGGCTATGATCCGGGGATGGAACCTGGGCATTATTAGCCGCGATCTCTCGAGCGGCGCCGAGGTCATTCCAGCGCCGCGCCGCCTTGCATTCGCACCGGCTGATAGCCGTCGGCCGCAAATGTCCGAAAAATTTCCTCGGCATGCGCGGCGTCTCGCGTCTCCATGGTGATGTCGAGCTTAGCCCCCTTGGCCGGCACGTCGAGGAAGAGGCGGTGATGATCGACGCCGAGAATATTGGCGCCGAGCTCGCCAAGCCGGCTCGCGATCTGGCCCAAAATTCCCGGCCGGTCGGGAATGGTGAGCCGGAACGAGGTGATGCGGTCGTCGCGCTCCAATTCGCGCACCATGATGGACGCCAGGATGCGCGGATCGATATTGCCGCCGCACAGGATGAGCCCAACTTTACGGCCGGCAAAGCGCGCCGGCTCCGCCAGCATGCCGGCGAGGCCCGCAGCGCCCGCCCCTTCCGCCATCGTCTTCTGCAGCGTGAGAAAGGCGTTCACCGCGCGCTCGATCAGCGGCTCGTCGACGAGAATAATGTCGCGTACGAATTCGCGCACGATCGGCAAAGTCAACGTGCCCGCTTTGCTCACCGCGATGCCTTCGGCCAACGTGGCGCCGCCGCACGGACGTTTTGCATGGCACAGCGCATTCCACATCGACGGATAGAGCGCGCATTCGACGCCGATTATCTCGATCGTGGGCTTTACCGCGCGCGCCGCAATGGCATTGCCGGCAATGAGCCCGCCGCCGCCGACCGGGATGACCAGAACATCGAGATCCGGCACCTCTTCCAACATTTCCAGCGCAATAGTGCCCTGTCCGGCGATAATGTCCGGGTCATCATAGGGATGAACCCAGACCAGATTGCGCTCGGCGGCGATCGCCTCGGCGCGCGCCTGGGCCTCCGCCAAAGTCTCGCCGCAGAGCACCACGGCGGCACCAAGCGCTTCGGTCGCTTTGACCTTCACGAACGGCGTTGTCACCGGCATGACGATGGTCGCCGGGATCGCAAGCCGCCGGGCATGATAGGCCACCGCCTGGGCATGATTGCCGGCCGACATGGCGATCACGCCGCGGCGGCGCTCCGGCGCATCGAGCGCCGCAAGCTTCACGCAGGCGCCGCGTTCCTTGAATGAATTGGTGACCTGCAAATTCTCGTATTTGACGTAAACCTCGGCCCCGGTGAGCGCCGACAGCGGCGGCGCCGCCAAAACCGGCGTGCGCAGCACGTGCCCCGCAATGGTGCGGCGGGCCGCCTCGATATCGGCAAGCGTGACTTTCATTGGCTATTTGCCCCCGACATGCGCAGTTGCGCGGGCGGTCGTTGTTGGGTCATTGGCGCGGCATTATAGTCCAATCGATGATGACAGATTCTGGCCCATCGCCCGGAAGCGCGGGTCCCGGACGGCTCGGCATCTCGCTCGATGTCAAGCCGCATGCCTATGATCCGGCGACAAATCCGGAACTGTTCGAGGGCGTGCTGTCGCGCCGGGTCGTTGCCTTCGTCATTGACCTCGTCATCATCGTCATTCCCTTGATCGCGGGATGGATGTTCATCTTCGTGTTCGGCCTTGTCACATTCGGCCTCGGCTGGGCGCTGTTCTGGTTGATGTCGCCGGGCTCGGTGATCTGGGCGCTGGTTTATTATGGCATGACGCTCGGCGGCCCGGCCTCGGCCACCATCGGCATGCGCGCCATGGAAATCGAAATGCGCACCTGGTACGGCGCGCCGTCTTATTTCGTGCTGGGAGCGGTTCACGCCATAGTCTTTTGGATCACCGTCAGCGTGCTGACCCCGTTGATCCTGGTGGTCGGCTTCTTCAACGCCCGACGACGGCTTTTGCACGACATGCTGGTCGGCACCGTCCTGATTAATAATGCAACGCGCGCGGCTTCGCTGCGGGCACGCGCGACCCGTTGAGGCGGAAATCGGCCTTTGACGGCGGCAGGCGCAGGGGCGATGCTAGATGATGCTATGCCCGGATTCGGCTGCCGGCCGCCACGCCCAGCTATCATGCTATAATTCCCCGTGACCCAACACTCGCGCGACACACCGCAATTCTACCTCACCGCTCCCTCGCCCTGCCCGTATCTGGCCGGTAAGGAGGAGCGAAAGGTCTTTACTCATCTGGTCGGCGAGCGCGCGGGCGAGCTCAACAACATCCTCACCCAGGGCGGCTTTCGCCGCAGCCAATCCATCGCCTACCGGCCGGCTTGCGAGGGCTGCCGCGCCTGCGTCTCGGTCCGCGTGGTCGCCAAGGATTTCCGCCCGACGCAAAGCATGCGCCGCATCATGCGCCGCAATACCGACGTCGGCAGCGAAATGCGGATCGCCGTCCCCACCTCGGAGCAATATTCGATCTTCCGCGCTTATCTCGATTCCCGGCATCGCGACGGCGGCATGGCCGACATGACGGTGCTCGACTACGCCATGATGGTCGAGGACAGCCACATCGAGACCCGCATCATCGAATACCGGGTCCGCGAGAGGGGCCCGGCACAAGGCAAGCGGGCCGGCGGCGATCTCATCGCCATCGCTCTGACCGACATGCTCGGCGACGGTCTATCGATGGTTTATTCGTTTTTCGAGCCCGACGAGGCGGCCCGCTCGCTCGGCACGTTCATGGTGCTCGACCATATCGCGCGCGCGCAGCGCATGGGTCTCGCCTACGTCTATCTCGGCTACTGGGTGCGTGGCTCGCGCAAGATGGACTACAAAAGCCGCTTCCTGCCGCAGGAAAGGCTGCAGCCGGACGGCTGGGCGAGAGTTGAGTGACTAGAGTTCGATCGTGATGGGAGATCAGTCGATGCGAAAATTCATTTCAACGTTCCTCGCCGTCGGAATTTTTTCGATCGTGGCATCTGCCGCGCCGGCGCAGACCGCGCCGGCAAAAGTCGCCGATACGTCCAAGGGCAAAGCGCTGGTCGATGGCGTCGGCATGACCCTTTACCGATTTGACCGCGACACTGGCGGCACATCGAGTTGTTACGGCACTTGCGCCAACAACTGGCCCGCGTTCAACGCGCCCGCCGATGCGAAGCCGTCGGGGGACTGGACGGTCGTCACCCGCAAAGACGGCAAAGGCCAATGGGCCTATAGAGGCCACCCGCTCTATACCTTCTACAAGGACGGCAATCCCGGCGATGCCAACGGCGACGGCGTCAATAACGTTTGGCACATCGCCACGCCGTGAGCGAGCCGGAATAGCGCCGTAATTCCTCTCGGCTCAGCGGCCTTTCCGACTTTATTGCGCAAATTTGCCGGCGCGGCGAAACCAAGAAGGTTCCTCGTCGTTTGGCACATGGGGCTGCTAAAAATTTGGAGAACGCCCCGATGTGCGACTATAGCCTTCAGAATGTGCTTTCGCGGCCCGCCAAAGTCGGCGACCGCCTCACCACCCGCGATTTCGGCACCGGAACGCGCGGCTTTTCCGCAGCGGAAGACGCCGGGATGGCGGTCTGCGTTTTGCCCGGCACGGAATTGTCCTTTGCCCGCGCGGTGATGTGCAAACACACCGGCCTGTTTCCTTGGCGCGAGCGCGCGACCAATCACACCACAGCGATCTTTCGCCAAATCAACAAAGACAAAGCCGCCGCGCATCACGATGCGCTCGAATTTCCGGATGGGCGCGTGGTGTTGTTGACGCTGTTGTGCGAGAGCCAAGAGGCGACGGTTCTGCAGTTGCCGGCGCTGCCGAAGACGCCCGCAGAAGCTGCAATGCAAAAGCGCACGGCATATAGCGGCTGAACGCCGCAAATCCGTACAGAAGAAAGATTGTGCAGAGGCGTCGCTCCGATGGCGGAGCGACCGCCTTGGCTGGCCACAAGCGCGATCGGTTCGCTGTCTAGAGCGCAATCGTTTCAGTTGAATCGATTGACGCTCTAACATTTTGGTGGAGCATGATCTTTTTCGGAAAACCGGTGTCCACTTTTCCGGATCATGCTCTAAATCGGCAGTTCGGCGATCGAGTTTAAAGCATAAAACTCAACCGGTTCGTTGCGTCCCTTCACCGGCGCTTGATGCAGCTTGTGCCCAACGAGCCGCAGTCCGGCGGCTTCGGCGGCTTGGCGCGAGATGATGACGACGCAGCCGTAGTCCTTGGTCAGGCTTTCCAATCGCGCACAGGTATTAACGGTGTCGCCGATCGCGGTGATGATCTGGGAGCGCGGCGGTCCCATTGCCCCGACGATAGCTTCGCTGTGGTGAATGCCGATACCGATCCGCAACGGCTCGCGCAGATCGGCGCGGAGCTGGTAGTTCAGCTGATCGAGCCTTGCCAGCATTTCGCGCGCCCCGCGCACCGCGTCGGCGGCCCCGCTCGCGGGATCGGCGTACAGCCCGTACAGCGCCATCAGGCCGTCACCGGTAAATTGCGAATAATGTCCGTGGGTGGCGACGAGGGCGTTGGTCATCTCATGGAAGAACTGGTTGAGAATAAAGAGCACGTCGTAAGGCAGCTTCGCTTCGCCGAGCGTGGTTGAGCCGCGCAGATCGACAAAGACGACCGTAATCAGGCGCTCGCTGCCTTCGAGGCCACCGCGCACCGTGCCATCCGCGGCATTGGCGTCGGCGGCAAGAAGCGGCATCACCGCGATATCGGCAGAGGGACGGATCTGGCAGGCAAGCCGCATGCCGGAGGTCGCGCCGATACGGGACAGCGCCTTGGCTTCCAGGCCCGCTGGCTCGGGCAGCCGATCGAGCCCTTTGGTGACGAGGACCCGACAGGTGGTGCAGCGCGCCCTGCCGCCGCACACCGAGGCATGGGCGATGCCATGGGCGCGCAGCGTCTCGAGGACTGTGGCGCCCGGCAAGATCGGCACATTCCGGCCGCTGGCGTGCGCCAGCATCGGCGGCTTGCGGCGGCGATATTGCCAGCTGCGGACGGCGCGTCCGGCAAATGGCAGCAAGACTAGGCCGAGCCAAATGCCCCAGCCGATATCCACCATCCGATTGACCGCGGCGGCCGTTTGCGCGGTCAGATTGGAGTCGCCGAGCGATGAATTGACGAAGTCGGGATCGCTTTTGGCTTGGCGCAGGACCTGGTTGCCGCCGGTAACATAGCCGGCCAGCGCCAAGGCCGGCAGGAGCAGCGCGAAGCCAAAGAAAAACGGCCGCCAGTTCGGATACCAGGGCTTGGTGCGAAGCCAGTAATGAATGCCGATAGAGGCATGCGTCCACACCGTGATCACGGCGAGCATCTGCACGGCGCCGAGCCAGGGGAACATCAGCCACTGCACGATGAAGACCGTGTTGTAATACGTGGTGACGTCGAGCAACTGCTCGGCGATACGCGTCGCCACGACGTGAAACATCAACAGCGCCGGGATCGACAGGCCGAGCGAGAGCTGCGCCCATTCCCAGCGCGTCAGGCGCAACGAGCGACGGATGTAGACCGACCATAGAGCGTTGCTGAAGTGCACCAGAAAGGCCGCCACCAGAATGCCGGTGCCGATCCAGGTTCGCCATGGATACATGAGAGCGTTGCGCACGGCCTCGGCGTCCTCGAAGGACACCAGGAGAAAGCAATGCGCCGTCAGGTGGCAGATGACGAAGCTGAGCATGACGAGCCCGCTCGTGAGCCGCAAGCTTGCTCGCCATTGCCGGAGATCGAGATTCATCCCCCTGCCCTTTTGCAAATCACGACGGTGAGATGATTGCCTTGAGGGGCGAAAAAGTCCCGCTCCATAATATTATAAATTCGCTGCGTCCGAGGATCGTCCAGACGCATCGGCCGGCATTACCGCTAATCGTCGCTCGCGCCGCCTGCGACCGTGCGCCCATCGAGGTTGTCGAATCTGTTGGTTTTCGGAAATCCCTTGGGTGCGAGACGGCCAGCATCGGCGCGGTTGCCGCGCCAGTCGGCAAGCTCCTTGAGCGTCAGACTAAAGGCGCGGCCGGCGGAATCGGTCCAACCCAAGCCCTTTTCGACCTCAAAGGTCTTGATATCGGACAGCCCGCCGTCCTTGTGGCGCTGCAGCCGCACGCCGCGCCCGCGCGTCATGTCCGGCACTTGCTCGATGGGGAAGACCAGCATTTTGCGGTTTTCGCCGATCGCGGCGACCAGTTCGCCATCGGCCGGCGCGACGGCGCATGCCGCGTCGGGCGCTTTCACGTTGAGCACCTGCTTGCCCTTGCGGGTATTGCCGAGACATTCGTCCTCGGGAACGATGAAGCCCCTGCCCTGGCGGCTTGCCACGATGAGCTTCCGCCCGCCCTGATATCGGAACACCGCAACGACGTTGGCTTCCTGTTCGATTTCGCAGAACAGCCGGATCGGCTCGCCGTGGCCGCGGCCGCCCGGCAGTTTCGCCGCATCGATGGTGTAGAAGCGGCCGTTGCTGGCGAAGATCAAAAGCTTCGACGTTGTCTCGGCAAAGAAAGCGAGTTTCAGGCCATCGTCGGCCTTAAAGACAAGACTTGAAAGATCGGCCACTTGGCCGCGCAGCGCCCGAATCCAGCCCTTTTCGGAAACGACGACGGTGATCGGCTCGCGCTCGACCAACGCCTCCTCGATCGCCGCATCGTCGTGCGCGGGCGCCTCGGCAAAGCCGGTGCGTCGCTTGCCGAGCGGCGTTTTCGGCCCGAATCGGTCGCGGACTTCCTTGATCTGCTCCGCGATCTTCTTCCACTGCTGCTTCTCGGAACGGATCAGTTCCTCGATCGATTTCTTCTCGCCGCGTAAATCCTTGTCCTCCTGGCGGATCTCCATCTCTTCCAGCCGGCGCAGGTTGCGCAGCCGCATATTGAGGATGGCGTCGGCCTGGACGTCGGACAGTTTGAACGTCTTCATCAGGACGGGCTTTGGCTCATCCTCCTTGCGGATGATCTTGATGACCTTGTCGAGATTGAGATAGGCGACGAGATAACCGCCCAACACTTCGAGCCGATGCTCGATCTGCGACAGGCGATAACGCGAACGGCGCAGCAACACGTCGCGGCGGTGCGCAAGCCATTCGGACAGCGCTTCGGCAAGGCCGACCACTTTCGGAACGCGGCCGCGAATGAGCACGTTCATGTTGAGCGGCACGCGGCTTTCCAGCTCGGTCAACTTGAATAGGCTCTCCATCAGCAGCGCCGGATCGACCGAACGCGAGCGCGGCTCGAACACGATGCGTACGTCTTCCGCCGACTCGTCGCGCATGTCGGCAAGCAGCGGCAGCTTCTTCTCGTTGATCAGTTCGGCGATCCGCTCGATCAGCCGCATTTTTTGCACCTGCCAGGGAATTTCCGTGACGATGACCTGATAGGTGCCGCGGCCGGTGTCTTCCGTTTTCCAGCGCGCGCGAACGCGAAACGAGCCGCGGCCGCTCGCATAGGCTTCAGCAATGGCCGCCGGCGGATCGACGACCAGCCCACCGGTCGGGAAGTCGGGACCCGGCACGTATTTCAGCAAGGTCTTCGATCGCGCGTTCGGCTGCTCGATCAGATAAAGCGCGGCATCGCACAGCTCGGCGGCATTATGCGGCGGAATAGAGGTCGCCATGCCGACGGCGATGCCCTGCGAGCCGTTGGCCAGCAAATTCGGAAAGGCAGCGGGCAGGACGACGGGTTCCTGCATCACGCCGTCGTAGCTGGCGCGGAAATCCACCGCGTCCTCGTCGATGCCGTCGAGCAGTAATCGCGCGACCTCGGTCAGACGCGCTTCGGTGTAGCGGTAGGCCGCGGCATTGTCGCCGTCGATATTGCCGAAATTGCCCTGCCCGTCGACCAGCGGATAGCGCGAGGAAAAATCCTGCGCCAGCCGCACCAGCGCGTCGTAGATCGCCTGATCGCCGTGCGGATGGAAATTGCCCATCACGTCGCCGACGATTTTTGCCGATTTCTTGAACGCCGCGCCGGGGTCGAGGCGGAGCAACCGCATGCCGTAGAGGATGCGCCGGTGCACCGGCTTGAGCCCGTCGCGGGCGTCGGGCAGCGCCCGGTGCATGATGGTGGACAGCGCATAAGCGAGATAGCGCTCCTCCAGCGCCTCGCGCAGCGCGATCTCCTGCACGCCATTCGGCTCGGGGGGAATCACTTTCTTATTCATGGTGCAAGAGCGCTACCGCTGTTGGGCTGTCGGAACAAGGGAGGCGAGCGCGGCGACGAAACGGGCGCGCGCCTCCGGAACCGGCAGGCCGCGCGGCGCAAAGGCATGGCGGTCGAGAAAAAATCCGGTGAGCGCAAAGGCATCGGCGAGTTCAGCCGCCGATTCCGGTTCGGCCTCGCCCCGCAGAAACGCCGGAAGCCGCATCAGCTTGTCGCGATAGGCTTCGCCGGCGGCGCGCGACACCGCGCGGCCGGACCGCGGCGAGACGTAGATCAGGTCGTCGGTCGCGCCGGTCGCGGCGCAGGACAACAGATCGAGGCCGAAGCCAAGTTCGGCAAGGAAGTCCAGCTCGAAGCGGGCGATCATCGGTGCGGCGGCGTGCGGGTCGTCGAGACGGCCGAGGATCGTTTCGAGCGCGTCATGGACTCCGGCATGCGGTTCGCGCTCGGCCAGCAGCCGGCACAATGCCGCTAGATGGGTCACACCGTGGACGGCGTGCGCCGCCGCGAAGAAGCCTGCCGCACGCAAATTGACCGGCTCGACCGTGTAATGGCCGAGATGCTCATCGAGCCGCGCCCGCCAGGTCGCGCGCAGCGCGTTTCCCGGCTGCAACACCCCGCGCAGACGCGGGCCGGCGCCGCCGCGAACCAGTCCGAGATGGCGGCCGTGCGCGTGCGTCATCAATTCGAGAATGACGCTGGTCTCGCCATGGCGCTTGACGCCGAGCACGATGCCTTCATCGGTCCATTGCATAGGCTGCCTTTACCGTCATTCCAGGGCCGAGCGAAGCGAGGAGGCCGAATCCATAATCTCTGCGCTGGGAGCATGGATCCGGACTTGCCGCGGAGCCTGTCATCGGGCCGCGCGACTTCGCGCGAGCCCGTTGGCGGCAATCCGGAATGACGGCTACTCTTTCGGAAACTCCAGCCCCATTTCCCGATAGCGCTCCGGATCGTCGCCCCAGCCTTGCCGCACCTTGACGTGAAGAAACAGATGCACCGGCTGCTCGATGGCCGCGGCGATGTCGGCGCGCGCCGCCGCGCCGATCGCCTTGATGGCCTGGCCGGCCTTGCCGAGCACGATTTTGCGCTGGCTGTCGCGCTCGACATAGATTGTCTGCTCGATGCGCACCGCACCGCCCTTCAATTCCTTCCAGACGTCGGTCTCGACCGTCGACTGGTAGGGCAGTTCCTGGTGCAGGCGGAGATAGAGCTTTTCCCGCGTGATCTCGGCGGCGAGCTGGCGCAGCGGCGCGTCGGAAATCTGATCCTCGGGGTAGAGCCACGGTCCCGGCGGCACATGCGCGGCAAAACAGGTTTTCAGATCGGCGACGCCGTCACCCGACAAAGCCGAGATCATAAAGGTCGCGGCCAAAGTCACGCGCTCGTTGAGCGTCTGCGCCAGCTTGAGCAGCGCCGGCTTTGCAACGAGATCGACTTTGTTGAGCACAAGCACTTTGGGCGCGCGGACATCGGACAGCGCGCGCAAAATTGCTTCGTCGTCGTCCCTGACGCCCTTCTTCGCATCGATCACCAGCGCCACCACGTCGGCGTCCTGCGTCGAGGCCCAGGCGGTGCCGACCATGGCACGGTCAAGCCGGCGCCGCGGCGAGAAAATTCCGGGCGTATCGACAAAGATGAGCTGCGCAGCACCGTCGATGGCGATGCCGCGAATAAGCCGGCGCGTGGTCTGCACCTTGGGCGTGACGATCGACACTTTGGCGCCGACCAGCGCATTGATGAGCGTCGATTTCCCGACGTTCGGCGCACCGATCAGCGCAACGAAGCCGGCGCGCCGATCGCCTTCCGCCGGCTCAGCCATCGCGCTTGGCGGGCTTGACGCCCTCGCGCGCCAGCATGGCGGCGGCCGCCGCCTGTTCCGCGCCGCGCTTGGAACGGCCGACGCCCTCGGCCGGCGCGAAGGAAGGAAGCACGACGGCGACGCGGAATTCGGGATTGTGATCGGGACCCGAGCGCGCCACCTCGCGATAGGCCGGCGTCGGCAGCCCGCGCGCTTGCGCCCATTCCTGCAGCACAGTTTTTGGATCGCGCAGCGGCTGCGCGGTGGCGCTAAGCCGCACCTGCCATAACCGCTCGACCAGACCCTCGGCGGCTTTGTAGCCGCCGTCGAGATAAACCGCGCCGATTACCGCCTCGCAGACGTCAGCGAGGATCGCCGGCCGGGTGCGGGCGCCGGCATTATGTTCCGACGAGCCGACCCGAATGGCGGCGCCGAGATCGATGCTGCGCCCGATCTCCGCGCAGGTCTCCTTGCGCACCAGATCGGCCAGCCGTCGCGACAGCTCGCCTTCGTCGGCCTTCGGAAAAGCGCGGTACAGCATGTCGGAAATCACCAGGCCGAGCACGTGATCGCCGAGAAATTCCAGCCGCTGATAGCTGCCGGCGCGGTTGCGCGCGCCCTTGAGCGCCGAGATGTGGGTTAGCGCGCTTTCGAGCATCGCCGCGTCCTTGAAGCGGTAGCCGATGCGGTCTTCGAGAACGGTGGCGGCGCGTTTGCGGCGGCGCGGCTGCTTTTTCGGCTTGGTCGCGGCGGAAGGCGCAGCGCCGGCGTCTGCGGCCGGCGGTTCGCTGACGCTGGCGGGCTTGGCTTTCCTGCGGCCACTCATCGCACCAGCGTGAACAGGCGGCTCCAGCGCACCGCCCACGGCCAACGCCACACTTCCCAGGCGTGGGTGTCGTCGCGGATCGAGAAGAAAATGATTTGCGCCCGGCCGATGAGATTCTCGTAAGGCACGTAGCCGACTTGGCTGAGCACGCGGCTGTCGGTCGAGTTGTCGCGATTGTCGCCCATCATAAAATAATCGCCGGGCGGCACGGTGTAGACCGGCGTATTGTCGTAGAAGCCGTTATCGGTGAGATCGATGGTCGTGTAGCTCACCCCGTTCGGCAGCGTCTCGCGAAAGCGCTTGACGCGTTGCACGATGCCGTCCTCGTCGGTGACGTAGTCGTCGACGGCCGTGCGCTTGACCGGCGTACCGTTGATGTTGAGCACGCCGTCGATCATCTGAATGCGGTCGCCAGGGAGCCCGACGACGCGCTTGATGTAGTCGATCGAGTCCTCCCGCGGCAGCCGGAACACGACAACGTCGCCGCGCTGCGGTTGCGCGCCCCAGATCCGCCCGGAGAAAATATCCGGCGAGAACGGCAGCGAATAATGCGTATAGCCGTAGGAATATTTCGAGACGAAGAGATAATCGCCGACCAGCAGCGTCGGGATCATCGAGCCGGAAGGGATATTGAAGGGCTGAAAAAGAAAAGTCCGGATGACCACCGCAATGATCAGGGCATGGAAGACGACGCGTATTGTCTCGGCAAATCCACCCTCTTTCCGCTTGCTCCCTGTCTGCACGCTCATCGGCCTGTGGTCTCGCATTGCACGCGCCCGCCCGCGACCTTGTAGCCTCAGAGGCAGACACAAGCAATTGTGCAGCAACGCTGCGCGGGAATTCGCCGCGGCTTCGGGCGTCCGCGTTTTATCTTGGAATTCCATGCGCTTACAGTCTACCCCGGACGCATGACGGATATTTCACCACGGCCCGATTGCGCCGAGGCCGCAATCACGGGCCGGCAACGGCAACGGCCGAGATGACCACGAAAGCATGCGCCATCGGCCCCTCATCGGTAATGCTGACATCGATGCGCGCCTCGTAGCCTTCGGGCGTGATCGCCTGCAGCCGGCGCTTGGCGCCGCCGGTCAGCTCGATCGTCGGCCGCCCGCCCGGCAAATTGACCACCCCCATGTCGCGCCACCATACGCCGCGGCGGAGACCCGTTCCCAAAGCCTTGGCGCAGGCCTCCTTGGCAGCAAAGCGCTTGGCGTAGGTTTCGATCCGGTTGCGTCGTCGTTCGGCCTTGGCGCGCTCGATTGGCGTGAAAATGCGGTCGAGAAATCGCTCGCCATGGCGCTCGATCACCTTGGCGATGCGGCGAGCGTCGGTGATATCGGAGCCGATGCCGAGAATCATGACGCGGATCCGCTGCGGGCCCTGCCGCGGTCCATCGCCGATCGCATGGAGCGCACCGCCGCATCGAGCCCTGAGAAGATCGCCTCGCCGATCAGAAAATGACCGATATTGAGCTCGACGATCTCGGAAAGCTCGGCGATTTTCTCCGCGGTGATGAAATCGAGGCCATGACCGGCATGAACTTCGAGTCCAGCGTTGCTGGCTTGCGCGGCACCGCGCAGAATACGGTCGAACTCGGCCGTCGCGGCTGCCGCATGGCCCGCCGCGAGCGCATCGCACCAGGCGCCGGTGTGAATCTCGATGACCGGAGCGCCGATGGCGACAGCGGCCTCGATCTGCGCCGGCTCGGCGGCAATAAAGAGCGATACCCGGATGCCCGCCGCCGCCAATTCGCCAACCGCGCCACGTAGCGCCTCGCGTTGGGCGGCGGCATCGAGACCGCCTTCGGTGGTGCGCTCGGCGCGGCGTTCCGGCACGATGCAGGCGGCGTGCGGGCGCAGCTTGCAGGCGATGCCGACCATTTCCGCCGTCGGCGCCATTTCAAGATTGAGCGGTTTTGTGATGCGGTGCTTGAGGCGGGCGATATCGTCGTCGACGATATGGCGGCGGTCTTCGCGCAAATGCGCGGTGATGCCGTCGGCGCCCGCCGCGATCGCGATCTCGGCCGCCTTCACCGGATCGGGATGATGCCCGCCGCGCGCATTGCGCACGGTGGCGACGTGATCGACGTTGACGCCGAGGCGGATGCGAGGAGTGGGCATATCAGGCAATCAGTCAGACTAAGGATTTATGCGCCGTCTAGACCTTTGCGGCCTTTGTGGACTACGCCGAAATCTCCGTCCTCCATTCGGTTTATCGCGCAATATCACTTCGTCGCCATTTCGGAATATTTCCACTTCGTTCCCACGAAAGCGGAAGCGAACCGGCAATCGTACGGCCTGACAATTTCGCACTGTGAATATTCGTGCGGTCGCCATGCGAATTTTCCCTTCTCTTAGCCGTTCACGCGCTCGGCGTTGGCGACCACTTTCTTCGCCCGCAATTGCGAAATAATCGAAGTCAGGTGCTTGAGGTTATAGACTTCGAGATCGATCGTCAGTTCGGTGAAATCGGGCGACTGGCGGGTCATGCGGATATTATCGATATTGCCGTCGTGCTCGGCGATCACCTGCGCGATTTGCGCCAGCGTGCCGGGCGAGTTGACCGATTGCACCGCGAGCTGCGCCGGGAACCGCTGCGGCGCCGTGTCGTCGACGTCCCAGCGCACGTCGAGCCAGCGCTCCGGTTCGTCCTCGAAAGCTTTCAGCGCTTCCGATTGGATCGGATAGATGGTGATCCCCTCCCCCGGTGTCATGATGCCGACGATGCGGTCGCCGGGAACGGCGCCGCCTTTCGGCGCAAAGCGGACCGGCAGGTCGCTGTTGATGCCGCGGATCGGGATGGCCGCGCCATTCTCGCCCGCGGCCGGCACCTTGAACTTCAGCGCTCTGGCGAATCGCAGCCCAAACCAGCCGCTTTCCGACTTCGGCGCGACCGGCGCGACCCGCTCGTCCTTATAGTCGGGATACATGGCGCGCGCGACATCGGAAGCTTTCATCTCGCCGCGGCCGACCGCCGACATCACGTCTTCGATCGAGGCGCGCGCCAGCCGCGGCAATGCGCCCTGCAGCTTTTCGTCCGAATATTCGATTTTGGCGCGATGGCACAAGCGCTCGACCATGCTGCGGCCAAGCCCGGAATATTGGTTGCGCACCGCATCGCGCGTGGCGCGGCGGATGGCGTCGCGCGCTTTTCCCGTCACCACGATCGATTCCCAGGCGCTGGGCGGCGCAGTCTGCGCCTTCGAGGTCAAGATTTGAACCTCATCGCCGTTCTGCAGCGCCGAGCTGAGCGGGCCGATCTTGCCGTTGATCTTGGCGCCGACCGCCATATTGCCGACGTCGGTATGCACCGCATAGGCGAAATCGATCGGCGTTGCGCCGCGCGGCAGCGCGATCAGCTTGCCCTTCGGGGTGAAGCAAAACACCTGGTCGTGGAACAGTTCGAGCTTGGTGTGCTCCAAAAACTCCTCGGGGTCGGAGCCTTGGGCGAGAAGCTCGATGGTGCGCCGCAGCCAGGCATAGGCGCTCGATTCCCGCGACAGCATTTCCGTCGGCGAGCCCTGTTCGTCCTTGTACAAAGCGTGGGCGGCGATGCCGTATTCGGCGATTTGCTGCATGTCGCGGGTGCGGATTTGCAGTTCGACGCGCTGCTTGCCCGGCCCGATTACGGTGGTGTGGATCGAGCGGTAATCGTTCTGCTTCGGGGTGGAAACATAATCCTTAAAGCGTCCCGGAACGACCGGCCAGGTCGTGTGCACGATGCCGACCGCCTGATAGCACTCCGCGACATTGCCAACGACGACGCGGAAGCCGAAAATATCGGACAGTTGCTCGAAACCGACCGACTTGCGCTCCATTTTGCGCCAGATCGAATAGGCGCGCTTGCGCCGGCCGGTGACCTCGGCGGCGATGCCGCGGTCGGCGAGCTTCCTGGTCAGCTGCTGCTCGATCTCGGTGATCCAAGTGCTCGACCGCGCAGCGAACGCTTCGAGCCGTTCGCCTAGGACCTTGTAGGCGTCCGGATTGAGTTCGCGAAACGCCAAATCCTCAAGCTCCTCGCGCATCGCCTGCATACCCATGCGGCCGGCGAGCGGAGCGTAGATTTCGAGCGTCTCGTCGGCGGTGCGGCGGCGCGCCTCGGGCGGCTGATAGGCGAGCGTGCGCATATTGTGCAGCCGGTCGGCGAGCTTGATCAGCAGCACCCGGACGTCGTCGGCGATCGCCAAGAGCAGCTTGCGCAGGTTTTCCGCCTGCTTGGCCTCCCTGGAGACGAGTTCGAGGCGTTTTAATTTGGTCAGGCCCTCGACCAGGAGTCCGATGTCGTGACCGAACAGGCGGTCGATGTCGGCACCGGTGGCGTCGGTGTCCTCGATGGTGTCGTGCAGGAGCGCCGCGGCGATGGTGGCGTCGTCGAGCTTGAGATTCTGTCAAAATCGCGGCGACTTCGAGGGGGTGCGAGATATAAGGGTCGCCGGACGCCCGCTTCTGCTCGCCATGCGCCCGCATGGCATAGACGTAAGCGCGGTTGAGCAGCTCCTCATTGGTCTTCGGATTGTATTCTTTGACCCGCTCGATCAGGTCGTACTGCCGCATCACGCGCGGCTTGCGCATTTTTGGCAGCGGCGGTTGCCCGTCCAGCGGCACCAGATTCGGACCGCGCGCCGCCGGCAGCCGGGATTTCGGCTGATTCTGCATGCGCGGCAGATCGATCGGCGAGCGCGCCATGACGGGCCTTTGGCAATGCTTTGATGGCCGCCCCCGCCCACAGAGTCGGCCAAAAGCAATCACAGGATATCATGGCGCTACGCGGGCGCCACAATCCGTGCCGAGCCGCACAGGGAAATTGAGGCCTGCCCGCCGGCAAAGCCGGTCGTGGTTAATAATATGTGGGACGGAAGAACCGTAAAGGCCGCGCGCGAGGCGCGGTCTATTCCTCTTCGTCGCCAACGTCGGGCTCGGGCTGACTTTCCGGAGGCGTGAGGCCTTCCAGGCCCTTGAGCAGCTCTTCCTCGGACATCCGGTCCGTCGTGACGTCGGTATCGTCGGCGTCGACCCCGGTGCCGGGCGCCCCGATCAACGGAACCGTCTCGGGTTCCGGCTCATCGACCTCGACGTATTTTTGCAAGGAGTGAACCAGTTCCTCCTTGAGGTCCTCCGGCGAAATCGCCTGTTCCGCGATCTCCCGCAACGCGACGACGGGGTTCTTGTCGTTGTCCCGGTCAACGGCGATCTGGGTTCCGGACGCGATCATGCGCGCCCGGTGACCGGCCAACAGGACCAGGTCGAAGCGATTCTCAACCTTGTCGATGCAGTCTTCAACGGTGACACGGGCCATTTCGCGAGGTTCCTTAAGGCTGTCCGGCGGTCCCGCAACGGGACGTTGTCCGCAACGTGGCGTTAGGTATCGTTCCGCGCCGCCAAGCGCAAGTCCGATTTTTCCTTGTGATCTACGGTTTTCGATATTTAACTTGGCGCAGGCGCGCCGCTCTGTTACCCAAAATTTCGAGCCTGCTTCGCGGCGTTCCGGACCGCACTAATACCGCGACGGCGTGCCGCAAGTAGTTTCGCCGCACTGAAGCTTGCCACGGCGTAATGCAGCGATAGTACTTGATTGACGAGAGCAAGTTCGACCGTCGAACGTTTCCGATGGCGAAAACTTAGATTTAAAGAACGCCGGTCTCGGCTAATCCATTGCGGTCGATCCGGTTTCATCACCAGAGACAGTCACGAGAGCAGCATGTCAGCACAGATCGAAAAAATCGCCTTGTTCATTGACGGCGCCAATCTTTACGCCACCGCGAAGTCGCTCGGCTTCGACATCGACTACAAGCGGCTCCTGCGCGAGTTCCAATCGCGCGGTTACCTGGTGCGCGCCTTTTATTACACCGCGGTGATCGAGGATCAGGAATATTCCTCGATCCGGCCGCTGATCGATTGGCTCGACTACAACGGCTACACCGTCGTCACCAAGGCGACCAAGGAATTCGTCGATCAGACCGGCCGGCGCAAGGTCAAAGGCAATATGGACATCGAGCTTGCGGTCGACGCCATGGAGATCGCCCCGCACATCGACCAGATGGTGCTGTTCTCCGGCGACGGCGATTTCCGCTCGCTGGTCGAGGCGGTGCAGCGCCGCGGCGTGCGCGTCGTCGTGGTCTCGACCATCTCGACGCAGCCGCCGATGGTCGCCGACGAGTTGCGCCGGCAGGCCGACCAGTTCGTCGACATCATGGAACTGCAGAACAAGATCGGCCGCGACCCATCCGAGCGGCCGGCGCGCGAGCCGAGAGAAGGCATGCGCGAACCGCGCGAGGCCCGCGGCGAGCCGCGGCACACGCCGCAATTTTTGCAGCGTAGCGCGGCTTCACCGCGTGTCGAAGTCGAGGAAGACGAGTTCGAAGACGAATAAGCGCTGTGACGCGCCCGAGCGGAATGCCCGGCCGCGATTGTCCGCGCTGCCCGCGTCTCGTCGCATTTCGCAAAACCTGGCGCGAGCGCGAGCCGGACTGGTTCAATGCCCCGGTCGATTCGTTCGGGCCGCTGGAGGCGCGCCTGCTGATCGTGGGCCTCGCCCCCGGGCTGCGCGGCGCCAACCGCACCGGCCGGCCCTTTACCGGCGATTATGCCGGCGATCTGCTTTACGCCACGCTGTTGCAATTCGGCTTCGCGCGCGGTCACTACCGGGCGAGCGCCGATGACGGGCTCGAACTGGTCGATTGCCGCATCACCAACGCGGTGCGCTGCGTGCCGCCGGAGAATAAACCGGTGCCGGAAGAGATCGCGGCCTGCCGCGATTTTCTCGCCGCGACGGTGAAGGAAATGCCGCACCTTGCCGCGGTTCTCGCGCTGGGGCGTGTCGCTCACGAGACTTTCATTGTCGCCAGCGGCGCGCGGCGGTCGGAATTTGCCTTCAGCCACGGCCGGGCCCACGCGCTCGGCGCGCTCACTTTCTTCGACAGCTATCATTGCTCGCGCTACAACACGAACACCGGCGTGCTCACCCCGCAAATGTTCGGCGAGGTGTTCGCGCGCGTGCGGCGGCACCTCGACGGGGCGGATTAGGGCGTACTCCTAAAACGCCAGCAATGACCACAGCGGTCACCGGCTTGGCCCGATCCCATCGCTCTGATCTTTTCTACTCCCAACCACCGCCGTTACGATCAGCTGCGGTCACGGTCTTTTGTTCTCGAAACTGGAACGCTCCACCGGCCCTGGCGTTTCGCGCTAGCAGCGGAAGCCTTGCGAGGGGTCTCTACCCATGGCGGTGAAGTGTGTGATCGAAGGCGTGCACGTCGTCCCGATGGGGATGGCCAACGCCTTCCTGATAGAGGGCGACGACGGATTGGCGCTGATCGACGCCGGTTTTCCGGATAAGCAGGCAACCGTCTTCGGGGCGATCCGCGGGCTTGGTCGTTCGCCAGAACAGCTCAAGCACTTGATTTTCACTCACGGTCACCCTGATCATATCGGCAGCGCCGCTGCGATTGTGCGGGAAACCGGTGCGACGACCTACATGCACCCGGTCGATACCCCGATAGCCGAGAGTGGCGGTCCTTTTCGGCCTATGAGGGCGGCACCTGGTCTGTTGCGGCGAGTGATGTGCACGCTGTTCTTCCACCCGGACGAGCGAGTGGAGCCGGTTGGCATCGACCAGCCTTTAACTCCTGGGGAAATACTACCCGTCGCGGGCGGCTTCGAAGTTATTCACACTCCTGGGCATTGCGCGGGACAGGTCGCGCTGCTGTGGCGTCCGGGACGAATGCTGTTCACGGGCGATGTGTGCATGAACATCATGGGTCTCGGTGATCCCGTCGGCTTTGAGAATTTAAACGACGGTCGTGCGAGCCAGCACAAACTTGCCGGTCTTTCATTCGATGCTGCCGGGTTCGGCCATGGCGAGCCCATCGCGGTCGATGCGTCGGCGCGGTTCCGCGATAAGTGGGGCAGGAAATCGTCTGCGGTGATAGGCGCGGATTGCGGTCGTTCACGCGCAGCGTAGAAGACCGGATGCCCGGAACTGGCCCTTGACAGCTTACCGTGCCTCGTCACGACCGAGGCTGCCGGCGCGCAGCTTTGACTACTTCGCCAAAGCGTTTTCTGGCGTCTTCCACCGACCAGCTCTGTCGAGCCATGAGAAGACCTCTATGTCCGCGCATGTCCGCGCAGCCAGACTACTACCTCGGCCGCGTTCTTGTCCGGCGGAAAGACCGGATAAAACACCTTCACGACCCCGCCGTCATCGATAACGAGCGCCATGCGCTTAAGCAGCGTCATCCCCGAGGTCGTAAAGGTCGGCAAATCGAGGGCATGCGCGAGTTTGAGATCGGCATCGGACAGGATCGGAAACGGCAGATCCAGCCGTTCGGCCGCTTCGCGTTGGTAGGCGGTGTCTTGGGTCGAGAGGCCATAAACCTCGGCGACGCCGAGCCGCTTCAACTCGGCAAAATGGTCGCGAAAACCGCACGATTGCGGGGTGCAGCCACGTGCGCCGGGGATATCGTCCCAGCCCGGCGGAGCGTCGACGCCGGGCACGCCGGTGCGCGGATAGATATAGAGCACGGTGCGGCCCTTGAGCTTCGCCAGATTCACCGGCGGGCCACTTGTCGGAACGAGCGCAATATCCGGCAATTTCACACCGGTCAGGTGACGCGCGGCCCCGTCGTTCTGCGGCACCGGGATATCGGGCGGTAAAAAGGTGGGATCGTGTTTTCCAGGTGCCTCTCTCACGTTTGTCCTCCCGCGTACGACATGAATTCCATCAGCGAGCCGTCGGGATCGCGAAAATAGACGCTGGTGCCCGGCCCTTTGGCGCCGAAGCGCTGCATCGGTCCGCTCTCGATGCGAATGCCGCAGCGCTGCAAATGGGCGACCGCGTCGGCGATCGGCCCGATCCATTCGAAACACAGATCGCTGTTGCCCGGCGCGACCGGAAGCCGCGCGACTTCGGCAGGCTTGACGCCCGGGCCGTGCACATTGAGCTGCTTGTCGCCGAACCGATAGGCATAGCCGGTCTGGCGTTCAATGAGCTCGGCGCCCATGACCCTCGTGTAGAACGCGTTCGAGCGCTGCCAGTCGGTCACGTGGATGACGCAGTGATCGAGTTTGGTTGGGATCGCCATAGCAACCTCTTTGCGCTCAACCCTTTTGCCGCAACAGGCGGCCGCGCTCGCGCTCCCAAGAGCGCTTCTTTTCAGTGTCGCGCTTGTCGTAGAGTTTTTTGCCGCGCGCCAGCGCGAGCTCGACCTTGGCGCGGCCTTTCTCGTTGAAATAGAGTTTCAGCGGAACGAGCGTCATGCCCTCGCGCTCCACCGCGCCGACGAGCTTATTGATCTGGCGCTTGTGCAGCAGAAGCTTGCGCGGCCGCTTCGGCGTATGGTTGAAGCGGTTGGCCTGCAAATATTCCGGAATGTTCGAATTAATCAGCCAAATTTCGCCGCCGCGGGCATCGGCATAGGATTCCGCGATCGTCGCCTTGCCCTGACGCAGCGATTTGACCTCGGTGCCGGTCAGCGCGACGCCGGCCTCGAACGTCTCGTCGATGAAATAATTGAAGCGCGCCTTGCGGTTGTCGGCGACGATGCGAAGCTTCCTTTCCGGTTTCGCCGCCACGACTGCGCTCAACGGCTCTTGAGCAGGTCGCGGATCTCGGCGAGAAGCTGCGCTTCCTTGGACGGCGCCGCCGGCGCCGGAGGCGGCTCCTGCGCCTTGAGCCGATTGATGCCCTTGACCGCCAGAAACAACGCGAAGGCGATGATCAGGAAGTTGATGGTCAGCGTGAGGAAATTGCCCCAAGCCAGCACGGCGCCCTGTTTCTTCGCCTCGGCGAGCGTCGTCGCCGTCACTTTCGAGGACAACGGAATGAAATAGTTGGAAAAGTCGATGCCGCCGGTGATCGAACCGACGATCGGCATGATGATGTCGCTGACCAGCGAATTGACGATGGCGCCGAAAGCGGCGCCGATGATTACGGCGACGGCAAGATCGACGACATTGCCGCGCATCGCAAATTTCTTGAATTCCTCGAGCATTCATCCCACCCTGATTGATCGAATGCGCTGCGCGTGATGCCGCGCAACGGAATCACTTAGGACAGCCGGGCGCCGTCAGTTGATCAGGCCGGCGTGCACCATGGCCGCCCGCACGGCGGTTTGCGCCGTTTCGGTCGCCGGCACCATCGGCAGCCGGAGCGTGTTGGCGCACTTGCCGATGAGCGACAGCGCGTATTTGACCGGCGCCGGACTGGTTTCTACGAATAAATTGATGTGCAGCGGCGCCAGCTTGTCCTGCAATTTCAGCGCCGCGGTGAAATCGCCGCGCAAGCACGCCGCCTGGAATTCAGCGCACAGCCGCGGCGCCACGTTCGAGGTCACCGAAATGCAGCCGTGGCCGCCATGGGCCATGAAGCCGAGCGCGGTGATGTCCTCGCCGGACATTTGATTGAAGTCCTCGCCCATCGCCGCGCGTTGCTGCGACACGCGCGCCATGTTCGCGGTGGCGTCCTTGACGCCGGCGATGTTCTTCAGCTCGTACAGGCGCTTCATGGTGTCGACCGCCATGTCGATCACCGACCGTACCGGAATGTTGTAGATCAGAATCGGAATGCCGATGGCATCATTGATCGCCTTGAAGTGCGCATAGAGGCCCTGCTGCGTCGGCTTGTTGTAATAGGGCGTGACCACGAGCACCGCATCGGCGCCAGCCATCTCGGCGTGCCGGGCGAGATCGACCGCCTCTGCGGTCGAATTGGAGCCCGCACCGGCGACGACCGGAACCCGGCCGTGCGTCTGGTCGACGCACCATTCGACGACCTTTTTGTGCTCGTCATGGGATAGCGTCGGGCTTTCGCCCGTGGTGCCGACCGGAACGAGCCCATTGGTGCCCTCGGCGATCTGCCAATCGACCAGATCGCGGAATGCTTTCTCGTCAACGGAGCCGTTCTTGAACGGCGTGACGAGCGCGGTGAATGAGCCTCGAAAGCTTGTCTTGGCAGACATGACACGATCCCTGGCAAGATCCTTGGCACGGTCCTTGGCGCGGTGCCTGGCACGATCTTCGGCACGGCAAGAGACGGGCCTGCATCATAAATATCGGGTCGCGGCCGGCCTTGAAAGCCCTTTCGACGACATGCGCCGCGGACGCGGCCAAAGGCGGCTTCATTCAGGGGGCCTCGCTTTCGCCGCAAAACTGTAACTTGTCGCAGCGGCTTGCAGTGTGGCGGATTTGAAATTCTCAAGACCCAACGGCACGCCTCGCGAAGGCACCTGAAATCCAGGAACCACACTGAAATCATAAGCTTGCTCGCGTCCCCTTGATTCCGAAATTGCCATGGTGCTGTTGCGAATTTCAGAATCGGGACAGAAGAGGTTAGGGTTTCTTCAACCTAACCGGCCGAAGAGACTCTCTCTTCAGTCGAGTCCACCGGGAGGGAAAGTGCCGAGTTTCCGCACTATTGTGCTCCTTGCCGCTATTGGCATTCCGACGGCGTATGCGCTGGCCGCGCCGCTTTCGGGTCCGGTCCCATTGCCGAAGCACCGGCCGGCGATCAAAGGGGAAAAGGTCGGCAAGGCCGACGCGCCAAATTCGCCCATGCGGAAATCGGTCCCGCATCGGCCGACCCTCGCGCCGGCGGTTGCTGCGGTGCCGCGTCAGGTTCCAGCCGGCGCGGCCTCGCCAAACTCCCGGCTGCAGCCGCCAGTCGCGCTGGCGCCCATATTGGCGCCGCCGTCCCGATCCGCCCCGCCCTTCGCTATTACGACGGCCACCGCGACTTCGCCGCTGGATCTGTCCGCGGTCAAGCAGGCCATCGATCTTGCCGGCAAGAACCAGCAGGACCAAGCCACCGGCATCGAGGCTTCCATTTCCGATCCGGTCGCCCGCAAGCTCGTGGAGTGGGTGATCCTTCGCAGCGAAGACAGCGCGGCCGATTTCTCGCGTTATGCCGCCTTTATCGCCGCCAATCCGAGCTGGCCGAGTATCGAGACGTTGCGGCGGCGGGCCGAAGCGGTGGCGTGGCAAGGGCAAGCCGATCCGCAAACCATCATCAATTTTTTCCAGACCGAGCCGCCGCATACCGCCAAAGGACATTTCGCGCTGGCGCGGGCGCTGCTCACGCGGGGCGACGTCGCCGGCGCTGCGGCGGCTGTGCGCCAGGCTTGGCGCAATGACGGCTTCTCCGCCGATCTCGAAGAACAGGCGCGCGGACAATTCGCCGGGCTGATCACGCCCGCCGACGACGAAGTGCGCATGGCGGCGCGGCTTTACGTCGAGGACGACAGCGCCGGATTGCGGGCGGCGCAGCACCTCGATGCCGCAGCTCTCGCGGTCGCCAAAGCGCGCGCCGCCGTCATCAACGAGTCCCATAATGCCAAGGCGCTGCTTGAAGCCGTGCCGGAGGCCGCCCGCCGCGACCCAGGCTACATGTTCAGCCGCACTCAATGGCTGCGGCGTGCCGACAAGATCGTCGAGGCGGCACAATTGTTGAACGCCGCGCCGCGCGATCCGGCGAAGCTTGTCGACGTCGATCAATGGTGGGTGGAGCGGCGATTGATAGCGCGAAAGCTACTCGACCTCGGCGAGGCCAGGATGGCCTATCAGGTCGCCGATGGCGCGGCGCCGCCGAACAATGACAACTACCGTGCCGAGCAGCATTTCACCGCCGGCTGGATTGCACTACGCTTCCTGAACGAGCCAGCCATTGCGCTGGCTCATTTCGCCCGGATCGCCGAGGGCGTCTTCAATCCGATCACGCTGGCGCGCTCATTCTATTGGCAAGGCCGCGCCGCCGAAGCGCTGGGGCGCGCGCAGGACGCCCGTTCGTTCTACGAACAGGCGGAGCGCTATCCGACCGCCTATTACGGCCAACTGGCGCGCGCCCGTCTCGGGCTCAACGAAGTCACGCTGCGTCCGTTGCCGAGCCCGCGCGCCGAGCATGACACGCTCGAAATCGCACGCGCCTTCGAAATTCTCTATGCCATCGATGCCCGCGACCTCGTCGCCACGATGGCGGCCGACCTCGGCGACAAGGCGACCGATACCGCAGCGCTTGCGACGCTTGCTGACATCGCGACCCGCCACGACGATGCGCGGGCGACGCTGCTGATTGGCAAGGCCATGCTTGGCCGCGGCTATCCCTTTGAACGATATGCATTTCCCGCCTTCGGCATGCCGAACTATCAGCAGATCGGACCGCCGGTCGAGCCTTGCGTGGTTTATTCCATCGTGCGTCAGGAAAGCGCGTTTAATCCGCGCGTGGTGTCGGCCGCCAACGCGATCGGTCTCATGCAGGTCACGCCGGACGCCGGCCGCGATACCGCCAAGAAATTCAATGTGACGTTCAATCAGCGCCGCTTGATGGACGACGTCGCCTATAACGCTCAGCTCGGCACCGCGGAGCTCGGCAACGATATCGCCACCTGGCGCGGCTCATATATCCTGGCCTTTGTCGCCTACAATGCCGGACCGCGCCGCGCCCGTGAATGGATCGCGCAATACGGCGACCCGCGCGACCCCAAGGTCGACCCGATCGATTGGATCGAGCGCATCCCGATCTCGGAAACGCGCAATTACGTCGAGCGCGTACTCGAGAACATGCAGGTCTACCGCGCGCTCGTCGAAAACGATCCCCGGCTCCTCATCGAAGCCGATCTGCGCCGCGGCGGGTAATGCTGCAAACTGCGGGAGATCGCCCTGGCGGAACGGCGTACAGGTAATTCGGGATCATCCTGCGAAAGACATTTTCCAACCTTCCGCGTATACGCCCACAGTTGAGGCGATCTATGATAAAATCCAGTTGTCAGCGTTCGACAGGATTCCGACCGGACAAGAAGGGGCGTCGCATAGCGGACCAAACACAGCAATCACGACTTTCGCAAACGAAGCGTCATTAGTTCGTCGGTCATTGATGCCATCATGAGTTCTACGGAGAGAACATTTCAAGCTGCGCTTGACGCACTCAATGCACGGAAGCTTTTCGATGCCGAACGTCTTTTCAAGACTTTTTTGAAGAAACAGCCAAGACACGTCGCTGCTCTGAACCTTTTGACCGTCGTTTTGATGAGCATGGAGCGATTTGCGGAGGCCGAAGAATTTATATCCAGAGCGGTCAAACTAAACCAAAGCTCGGATGTTTCATTTTACAATTACGGCATAATTCTAAAAAGGCTCAAGAAGACTAAACAGGCGTTGCAGCAATTCAATAATGCTCTTCGCTTGAACGCTCAAATAGCCGAGACATGGAATAATCGCGGTACGGTTTTCAACGATTTGCGGCAATATCAACTCGCGATATCGGATTTCGATCAGGCTATTCTATTAAATGCGAACTATGCGGATGCCTTCTGTAATAAGGGCCACTCGCTGATCGAACTCAAACGCTATGACGACGCGTTTGTAGCCTATGACAAAGCCCTGGCGCTGAAGCCCGATTTGGCCGAGGCGTGGCTTGGTCGGGGGAACTTGTTGTTCGATCTTAGGCGCAATGACGAGGCACTCGCGGCTTTTGACAAAGCACTGGCTCTCAAGCCTGATTTACCTGCGGCGTGGCGTGGACGTGGCAACGTCTTCAGTGAACTTAAGCGCTACCACGAAGCGCTTATTGCCTATGACAAGGCGCTAGCGCTCGCGCCTGAATTGGCTGAAGCATGGCTTGGTTGTGGGAATATCTTCAACAAGCTGAAGCGCTATGATGATGCGCTTATCGTCTATGACAAGGCGCTGGCGCTCGCACCCGATCTGACCGACGCGTGGCTTGGTCGTGGGAATTCGTTCGCAGACCTTAAGCGTTATGACGAAGCGTTGGTAGCTTATGACAAGGCGCTATCGATCAAGCCCGATTTGGCCGAGGCGTGGCTTGGTCGTGGGTATATGTTTACAGACCTCAGGCGTCATGACCAAGCGCTAGTCGCTTATGACAAGGCGCTATCAATCAAGCCGGACTTGGCTGAAGCATGGCTTGGTCGCGGCAATGTGCTTATTGAGCTCCGGCGCGATGACGAAGCGTCCGCAGCTTACGACAAGGCGCTATCAATCAAGCCGGATTTGGCCGAAGCGTGGCTTGGTTGCGGCAATTTGTTTCGCGAGCTGACGCGCTATCCAAAATCGCTCTCAGCTTATGACAAGGCACTGGCACTCAAGCCAGATTTGGCTGCCGCGTGGCTCGGTCGCGGCGTTGTACTTACTGAACTCCGGCGCGGTGACGAAGCGTTCGTCGCTTATGACAAGGCGCTATCGATCAAGCCGGATTTTGCTGAAGCGCATTTCAATCGTAGCTTAAATCTCCTGCTCCACGGGCGCTACGAACAGGGCTGGCACGAATTCGAATGGCGAAAGCGGATCCGCATCCCGGTTGGCAATAGACCATTTTTCGAGCCGTTATGGCTCGGAGAACAAAATATTGCAGGAAAAATCATCTTGCTGCATAGCGAACAGGGATTTGGCGATTCAATCCAGTTTTGTCGTTATGCTGAATTGGTTTCCAATCTCGGTGCGCGAGTGATTCTCGAAGTGCCGAAGCCGCTTATGCGCTTGCTCGAAGGTCTTTGTTTTTCCCCGCAACTAATAGAAGTCGGATCTCAACTTCCATTTTTTGATTTCCATTGCCCGTTAATGAGCTTGCCTTTGGCTTTGAGGACAACATTATCGAGCATTCCCGCGAATATTCCTTATCTTAAAAGCAATAGCGACAGCGTGCTATTTTGGAACGAAAGGCTTGGGCGTAAAAACAGGCCGAGAGTCGGGCTTGTATGGTCGGGAGGGTTCCGTCCCCATCAGCCCGAAGTGTGGTCCGTCAACAAACGCAGAAACATTCCGTTAGCAACGTTTGCCTCGTTTTGCGGTTTAGATATTGAGTTTTATAGTTTGCAAAAGGGCGAGCCGGCGGAGTCGGAACTAACGGCATTGAAGCGCGACAACTGGGGCGGTCCAAGTGTCATGGATTTCACAAGTGAGCTAACCGACTTTTCAGACACCGCCGCTCTCATGCAGAACCTTGATTTGGTCATATCCGTGGATACCTCAACAGCGCACCTGGCTGGAGCCTTGGGAAAACCCGTTTGGATCCTCAATCGCTTTGACACTGATTGGCGCTGGCTATTGGATCGAACTGATAGTCCTTGGTATCCGACTGCAAAACTGTACAGACAAGAGAAGGCTGGGGATTGGGATGAAGTGGTCCAGCGCGTCAAAGGCGACCTGATCCGAATGTAAATCACTCCTCACAACAACATACCCACCGACAAAAACCGGCCGCCTCATCGTCCAGCGTCACGCGAGGCACGGCACACCCGGCAAGTCACTGAAATAAATCATAAATCGACGTACGCCCGATCGCGGCAATGATTGCACCAGCGCAGGCGGGCAATTACATTGGTCAACGCACAATCAGGACACACGGTGAGCCAAGCCTCCTCCCACCTCCCGCAGGAAAGCATCGGCGGCAGCAGCGATCCTGGAAGAAGCGTTTTCGTCACTGTGCAGGATGGGCTGCGGCTGCATGTGCGCGAATACGGTTCGCGCAGTGCGCCCGCGTTGCCGGTCGTTTGCCTGCCGGGCCTGGCGCGGACCGTTGCCGATTTTGACGCGCTGGCGCCTGCGCTCGCCAACGGCCGCCGATCCCGGCGCGTGATTGCGATCAACTCGCGCGGCCGCGGCCAATCGGATTACGACAACAATCCGGCGAACTACAATCTGGCGGTCGAGCTCGGCGACGTGGTCACGATTCTGACCGCGCTCGAAGTCGGCGCGGCCGTGTTGGTGGGCAGCTCGCGCGGCGGCATCCTCACCATGTTGCTTGGCGTTGCGCATCCGACCGCGATCGCCGGCGTCGTGCTCCACGATATCGGGCCGGTGATCGAGCCGAAGGGACTGGCGCGCATCAAGAGCTATGTCGGAAAATTGCCGCAGCCGCGCAGCTTTGCCGAGGGTTCGGATATCCTTCGCCGGTTGTTTGACGCGCAATTTCCCAAGCTCACCGCCGAGCAATGGCTCGCCGCCGCACGGCGCACCTGGAAGCTGAACGACGGCGAGTTGGCGCCGACTTATGACGTGCGATTGGCGCGCACGCTTGCGGAACTCGACATCGAGCGCCCATTGCCGCCGATGTGGAACGAGTTCGACGCGCTGTCCCGCGTGCCTGTTTTGGTGATCCGCGGCGCCAATTCCGACATTCTCTCAGCCGCGACGGTGGCCGCCATGCGCCAGCGTCATCCCGGCGCGGAAATCATCGAAGTTGCCGACCAAGGCCACGTTCCCGTTCTCGACGGTTCGGACCTGCTCCAGCGCATCGTCGATTTTGTCGGCCGGTGCGACTGATGATAGCGGAAAGTCTTCCGCGAGATATTCGACGGTTGGTCCGATCGAGCAAAGGACAAATCGCGCTTCGATTGGCGTTCTCATGAGGCGAGAGCATCGAGTATTGGGCAAACCGGGACGGCAGGGCCGCAGCACCGCGCGTCGCATTCCGCGATCGTATCGGCAAGCACCCGCTCAAGCTTGATGAGATCGTCTCGCTTGGCGCGCACGTCGGCAAGATGGACCGCTGCGACCGCGCGGGCCTCTGCGCAGGAGTTCGCCACGCGACTGGAGAGTGTCAGTAAGGCGCGGATTCCGTCAATCCCAAAGCCCAGCGTGCGTGCACGGCGGATGAAGCGCAGGTGCTCGACGTGCTCACTCTCGTAACTACGGTGTCCGCCGCGAGTGCGAGGTGGCTTCCGCATCAGCTGTATTCGTTCGTAGTACCGAATGGTCTCCACGTTGACTCCGGTAAGCCGCGATAACGTCCCAATGGTGAGACCTCGCGAAGCTGTGATCGATCCCATGGTCTGCCTGCCTTGATCCTGTAGCGGCTACAGGAAGCATCTTGGCACAAGATCTGAGCTCAACCGGAATCACAAGGGTGGGATCATGATCACCGAATCTCTGATCACTTGTCCGCACTGCGGCGCGGCAAAGCGCGAGGTGATGCCATCCGATGCATGCCGATACTTCTATGACTGCACTGGCTGCGGCGCGCAGCTCAGGCCCAAGCAAGGAGACTGCTGCGTGTTCTGCTCGTACGGGTCGGTCCCGTGCCCGCCGGTACAATCCACGCCGTAATGACCATCGAGGAGGCTACGAATGAAATGGCGCCCTTTGAGCGGCAATGAATTGGCACGCTCCATTGGCATTGGTATCGCCGTCTCCGTCCTGACCGCGGCCTTCATGGCAGCGACAATGAGAGCCGGCGTATCGCCGCTGCCAAAGGCCCTCGGCTTGGCGTTTGCTGAAACGGTGCTGGGCCGTCCACTCCCGCTTCCGGTTGGCGTGCTGTTCCACACCGCCTGGGTCACCGCCTTCTCCGTCATTTACGTCGGCTTATTCCGAGAAGAGCTAACCTTCGTGTGCGCATTTCGGTGATGGTGAGCGGCGATTTCGCGCGATGATGAGCAGTTGTTTCACGCGATCATGAGCGGCCGCTTCGACCGACATGGTGATTGGTTCAGGCGTTTGAGGCGGCGTCAAGAGTTTGATTGCGGGCATTCTGCTTTCGCATGCTTTCTCCGGTGAGTTGAAGGCGATGGGCATTGTGAACGAGGCGGTCCAGGATCGCGTCGCCGAGGGTGGGATCGCCGATGATGTCGTGCCAGTGTTCGACGGGGATCTGACTGGTGACGATGGTCGAGGCGCGGCCGTGGCGATCGTCAAGTATCTCCAGAAGATCGCGCCGTTCGGACGGATTGAGTACCGACAGGCCCCAGTCATCAAGGATGAGGAGTTGAACGCGTCCGAGGTTTTTGAGCAGTCGGCCATAGCGGCCATCGCCACGAGCAAGGGCGAGCGCCTCGAACAGGCGCGGGACGCGATGATACTGGACCGAACGATTGTCGCGGCAGGCTTTGTGTCCGAGGGCGCAGGCAATCCAACTCTTGCCCAGGCCGGTCGCTCCTGTGACGAGCAGGTTCTCATTGCGATCGATCCAGTCGCCGGCGACGAGTTTGGCGAAGACGGCGCGGTCGATGCCGCGCGGCGTGCGCAAATCGACGTCTTCCACGCATGCGCTTTGGCGTAGCGCGGCGAACTTGAGGCGGGTCGTGAGACGCTTGGTGTCTCGTTCGGCAGCTTCGCGATCGACAAGAAGCCCGACGCGCTCCTCGAACGACAGGGCATCGAGGTCCGGTGATCGTCGCTGCTCCTCCAGGGCTTTGGCCATTCCAATCAAGCCGAGCGTGATCAGTCGCTCGTGGGTAGGATGCGTCAGCATTGCGATCTCCATGGTTCAGTGGAAATAGCCCTGACCACGGATGTTGCCGTGGCGCAGGGGGTGGTGGTCGAGCGCCTCGTCGAGGAAAGCGCGATCAAGGCCGTTCTTGAGGATCGAACGGATCGAGGCGACGGAACGAGACTTAATGAGGATGCCGCGTCGGCAAGCGGCATCGACGCGCGCATTGTCGTAGCTCCTGGCCAGCGACAGGATACCGAGGCAGGTGCGAAAGCCTTGCTCGGGATGGGGCCGGGCAGCGATGACCGCCTGGAAAAAGGCAGCGGTAGAGGGACCGATCCTCTCGCCGGCCGCGATCAGCCGTCCCGGCGTCCACTGGCCGTGGCGGCGATGTGCGCTCGGCATGTGATCGGCAATCGTGGTGTGGCCGCGCCGGCTGGGCGCACGGGCGTGGCTCGCGATCCTCTGGCCATTGTGGAAAATCTCGACCGTCTTGTCAGCGATGCGGACATCGACCAGTTCACGGATAAGCCGATAAGGGGTGGAATACCAATGGCCTTCGATCTCGACGTGATAGTCGGGCGCGACACGGCAACGCTTCCAGCGCGCAAAGACGTATGGCTGGTTCGGCAGTTCTCCGAGCTTAAGTTTGTCGAGCTCGGCGAACAGTTCGGCACGACTGGAGCCAAAACCGCGCATCTGGCGGGCGTTGAGTTCGACGACAAGCATGCCAATGGCGGCATTGAGTTCCGCTAGGGAAAAGAAGCGCTGATTGCGCAGACGCGCCAGGATCCAGCGCTGCGCGATCTGGACGGCGACCTCAACCTTGGCCTTGGAGAGTGTCGCCGACTGCAGGTCGTATGGATACGACCGACCGCAAGGTTCACATCACGCACCCATTTCATCCGCACTGTGGTCGCCAGTTTGAGCTGATCTGCCGGCAGCGGCATTGGGGTGAGGACCGGGTTGTCTATTCGGACGACGACGGGCGCCTGCGCACGATCTCCGCTGCGTTTACTGATGTCGTCCCGTTGGATGAGTTCCGGTTTGTCGCCGGCGGCAGGGCAGCATTTCGGACGGTCGATTTAATGACGTTGTGTGAGTTGTTGGACCGGCTTGGTTCGCGCAGGGGGTCAGGCGATGCGTAAAGCCGATTACGCCGCATATGTAAAGGGAATGGCGCCGCATTGCAGCGGCTGTCTTGATAGAATATCTCGCATTAATGGACTTATTCCCACGTCTTGTGCTAATGCAACAGTTGACGCACTACTGATAGAGGCGTATTTATATTTACGAATAACCGGAGCCGCACATGGCGAAGGCGGCAAAACGGCGGGACCAGAAGAGCGAGGCGCTGGCGCAGGATGGCGTCCTCAACCGCCATCCCGACGCCATCCGCGATGTCCTGTTCAGCGGCAACCCATTCTTCGACCCGAAAGACCTGGTCCAGGTGCGCTACGAGATGGTGCGACGCCATCAAGTCGACGGCGCCGCCATCAGCGCGGTCGCTGCAGCCTTCGGCGTTTCCCGGCCAACCTTTTACAAGGCCCAGGATGCCTTGGCGACGGCCGGGCTCGCCGGTCTGCTACCGAGCCGGCGGGGCCCCAAAGGTGGCCACAAGATCTCTGTCGAGGTGATTACCTACGTCGCCGAACTCAAGGCCGAGAACCCAGAGCTGACGACGCCACAATGTCTCGACGCGATCGAGCAGCACTTCGGCGTCAAGGTGCACCGGCGGAGCCTCGAACGCGCGCTGGTGCACAAAAAAAAACGAAACAATCCGCCCTGATCGTCGCCGCAGCGGACGCGGTCGGTGCTTACGAGAAGCTGCGCGCCGCCGTGCTCAATGCCGAGCCAAGCAGCTGTTCCGGTGTCGGCATCATTCGCCATCGGGGGTTGGCGGCGTGGATCAGAGAATGTGGGTCGGAACCTCAAGTCGAGGCGGTTCGCAAGAACTATCACGCTGCGCCCACGACCACGCGCGATCTGCCGCCGGCAGCAAGCGATCTCACGCGGGTCCTCGCCGGCATCATCGTCGCCCTTGCAATGGAGCCCACCCATGCCCACGGCTGAACTCAAAATCACCGCCGACCATCTCAAGCGCGATGCCTATCTCTACGTCCGTCAGTCGACGCTGCGTCAGGTTGCCGAACACGGTGAGAGTACGCAACGCCAATATGCGTTGCGTGACCGTGCCATCGCCGGAGGCTGGGCAGCCGAGCAAATTCATGTCATCGATCGCGACCTCGGTAAATCCGGATCGAGCGCGACGACGCGCGACGGCTTCCAGGAGCTCGTCAGCGAAGTGGCACTCGGCAAGGCCGGCATCGTCATGGGCCTGGAAGTCTCGCGGCTGGCCCGCAACTCGGTCGATTGGCATCGCCTCATCGAGTTGTGCGCCTTGACCGCAACCCTCATCCTCGATGAAGACGGCGTCTATGATCCAGCCGAGTTTAACGATCGCCTTTTGCTCGGTCTCAAGGGCACGATGAGCGAGGCCGAGTTACATATCCTCAAAGCGCGTATGCGCGGTGGCCAGATCAACAAGGCCCGGCGCGGCGAACTGGAGATGTGCCCGCCGGTGGGTCTGATCTACCGGACCGATGGAACAATCGGCCTCGATCCCGATGCCCAGGTCCAGAATGCCATTCGTCTGGTATTCGAGACCTTCGAACGCACCGGAAGCGCGATCCGAACGGTCCGATTCTTCCGCGAACAAGGTCTCTTGTTCCCGCGACGGCTGCGTACGGGATTCAACAAGGGTGAACTCTTATGGGCACTGCCGCAGCACGCACGCATTCTGCAAGTACTCCACAATCCGCGCTATGCCGGCGCCTTCGTTTATGGCCGCACGCGCATACGCCACCTGCCTGACGGTGGCACCGCCGTGATCAAGGTTGCCAGAGCGGAATGGCAGTTCGTCATGCCGGGCATGCACCAGGGCTACATCGATTGGGAACGTTTCGAGCTTAATCAGAATCGGCTCGCCGATAATGCCCGCGCCTTCAGTGGCGAGCGGCGGTCAGGGCCGCCGCGGGAGGGGCCGGCCTTGCTGCAAGGTCGCGTGCTGTGTGGATTGTGCGGCGAGCGCATGGGTGTGCATTACAGCCGGGAGAATGGTCAGACCGTCCCAATCTACGTTTGTCAGGAGACCGCAGTTCGGCGCGCCGGAAAGTCCTGTCAGACGGTTCCCGGCAAGGTCGTCGATCCAGCGGTCACAGCCCTGCTGATCGAGATGATGACGCCCATGATCCTGGCGGTCAGTCTGGAGGTTCAGCGCGAACTCGAAGCCCGCGCTGCCGAGACCGACGCCTTGCGCCGCCAGCATGTCGAGCGGCTGCGATACGAGGCTGAACTCGCGCGTCGACGGTACATGAAGGTCGACCCCGACAACCGGCTGGTCGCCGATGCCCTCGAAGCGGAATGGAACGACAAGCTGCGTCTTCATACTGACGCCGCCGCAGACTACGAGCGCCGCAGTCGAGAGCAAGCAGCCGCGCTCGATGCCGACATGCGTCGCCGCATTCTCGATCTCGCGGAGCAGTTGCCGCGAATCTGGCAAGATCCGCGCGTCGATGCCCGTGAGCGCAAGCGCATCCTGCGCCTCCTCGTCGACGACGTGACGCTGGTCAAGGCGGACACCATTACCGCCCATGTGCGCCTGTCAGGCGGCGCGACGCGCACATTGGTCCTCGAGCGGCCGCTACCCATTGCGCAAATCCGCAAGTTCAAGCCGGAACTCGTCGCCATCGTCGACCGAATGCTCGACCAACACTGCGATCGCGAGATCGCCGAGATTCTTAACCGCGACGGATGGCGCACATGGGAGACAAAACCATTCAATTTGAAGAAGGTTGCTTGGATTCGTCACGCCTACAAGCTCTCGAGCCGCTATGACCGCCTTCGTCGGCGTGGCATGCTCACGACACGTGAGGTTGCGGCAAAGTTTGGCGTCGCACGAACCACCATCCACGAGTGGGGCCGCCAAGGGCTCATCACAAAGCACTACGCCGACAGTCTCAACCGTGGACTGTGGAGCATACCGTCTGGGATCATGATCACCAAAGGTCACGGCGGTCGTGATGCCAAACATGCCGCTATCGTCCCTTCACCACAATGAGGTGCAGTATGAAGCAATCGTCTTGTCCTTTGGCCGTCTCGGCCTCGCCGCCAGTATCGCGGTGCCGTAATGGCTCGCCATCTCGGCGTAGGTTCGGTTGAGACCGGGATCGTAGCGATCGGGGTTGGTAACGGCGGCCTTGAGATTATCGCAGACCACAAACTTCGGCACGCCACCCAGAAATCTGAACAGATTGGTATGCACGCCGATCCAATCCGACAGGCTCTCGCTCGGGCAAGCCTCGGCGTAGGTGTAGTTCGAGGCCCCCATCGCCGCGACGAACAGCTTCATGGCGTGCGCTTCGCCAGTCAGGGAATCGAAGATGTCGATGGTGTCGCCGGCGAAATCGACGAACACCTTCTCCCCACCGATGTGGGTCTGACGCATGGTCGGGCGCGCACGCTTCTTCCAAGCCTCGAAGGTCGTGCAAAACCAGGTATAGCCAAAGCCGTCGGGATTGGCCGCGCGATACTCTTCCCATAACAGCAGGCGGGTCACACTGCGGCGGCGCAACTCCTTCTCTACGTAGATCCAATCGGGCGCCGATCGCCGGTCGCTTTGCGATGCTGCCATCGGCGCCGGGAACAGCAGCAGTTCCAAGCCCTCGTCGTCCATGCCCTCCGGCAGCGGCCAGGTCAGCCCGGCAAGGCGCGCACGCCGCACGTAACCATGCACGACGCCATTGCTCGCCCCCAACATGCGCGCAATGACGCGCTCGGTCAGGCCTTGGTGCCTTAAACGTAAAACTTCTCTGATCCGGCGCATCGACAATCTCTGGGTGGGCATCAGGCCTCCTCATTGGATGAATGAGAAATCCGTAGCCCGGTTGAGTTGTCGGCCGAAGCGTCCAGCACCACCAAAGGGTGCTCACGATCCCCTGAAATCGTTGCTCACGATCCCGCGAAATCCGTGCTCACGATGCGCTGAAATCCGTGCTCACAATCCCGCGAAACGCGCACCTTCGTGCGTGCGTTGTGGCTGGCCGGCGGATTGTGGATACTGGTTCTGGTACTCTTCTTCCCTATTGTCGGCTGGGGGTTCTTTGGCCTTGCCGTCAGTCCGAAGCTGATTGTTGCTTCGGCGGTACCGCACCTCTTGTTTGCATTCTTCCTCTGGGCCCTGTGTCGATGGGTCTTCAAAGATGTGCAACCGGCACCGTCCAGGTCAGTCAAATAAGCGCAATTACCGCGTAGCGGTTTAGTGGTGTGCTGGACATGTTCAGTAGCTTGGAGGTGAAAGTCCTCTACCCAACCTGATGGAGGTGAAGGGTTAGCGACGACGCAAGGGCTATCGCCGCGAGGCGAGGTCTGAAGGAAGCGTAGAGCAAACGTGCGGGTCGATGGACAAGAACCGGGTACAAGGCGCGAGTGTCGGACGAGCGGGCCACTTACCGCGAAGTCCATATCCATCAACGATGCGAAGCGTAGACCCGGCGACGGTGCACGGAAGGCGACTGAGCTTACCCCAGGAGATCTGTCCTGTGTCGCTTCGGCGACTGAGAGTGCCGTGAGGCATCCTGACCGCAGGGCAGAAGTCAGCAGAGGGCGTAATAGGTCATGCCGTCGGCAAGGCTAGTGAGGCACTCCGTCGCCGAAAGGTGGAGTCAACAGATAGGCCGCGCCGGGAACGGGGACTGAAGGCCCGAACGAGAGGAGTGGCAAGTAGGACATGAATCTCGGGAGCGACAAGCGGCTGAATATCCAGTTGAGACTGGACTTTCCATTGGCGCCGACGGGTGAAGCCCGGCAGGCGGGACGGGAAGACATCAAATCGCTCTCGGTGGTGAGTGAGCCCGAACGCCCAGCCAACACGAGTCGTATCATGGAGGAAGTATGTGACCGAGCAAACCTGAAGGAAGCATTGCGGCAGGTGAGGGGCAACAAAGGTAGCGCGGGCATCGACCGGATGACGGTCGATCAACTTGGCGACTATCTGAAGCAGCACTGGCCGGCCATTCGGGAGCAATTGCTGAGCGGGACCTACGAGCCGAAACCGGTGAGACGGGTGGAAATCCCGAAGCCGGATGGCGGAGGGATGCGAAAGCTTGGCATCCCAACCGTGCTGGATCGCTTCATCCAGCAAGCGGTGATGCAGGTTCTGCAAAGGCGATGGAACCCGACGTTCTCCCACTACAGCTATGGGTTTCGACCGTATCGGTCAGCGCATCAAGCCGTGGCTCAAGCGCAGCAGTATATCGTGCAAGGCTACGGATGGGTGATTGATCTCGATCTGGAAAAGTTTTTTGATCGAGTAAATCATGACAAACTGATGGGCCAGATCGCCAAGCGCGTCGAAGACAAGCGGTTGTTGAAGCTCATCCGGGCATTCCTCAATGCCGGGGTGATGGAGAACGGGCTGGTCAGCCCGAGCGTGGAAGGAACTCCGCAAGGAGGACCGCTTTCGCCACTGCTCAGTAACATCGTGCTCGACGAACTCGACCGGGAGCTTGAGCGCCGCGGACATCGCTTTGTCCGCTATGCGGACGACTGTAACATTTACGTTCGCAGCGAACGCGCGGGTCAGCGGGTGATGAAGAGCATCTCGCGCTTCATCACACAAAAGCTCAAGCTCAGGGTAAACGAGGCCAAGAGTGCGGTGGCACGACCGCAGGAACGAAGGTTCCTCGGGTTCAGCTTTACGACCGGTCCAGATATCAGGCGCACGATCGCGCCGAAATCGCTGGAACGGTTCAAGCAACGAATCCGAGAGATCACGCGAAGGGCCAAGGGCGTCAGCATCAAGACGACAATGGAAGAACTGGTCTCGTATATGCGGGGCTGGCGCGGCTATTTCGGCTTTTGCGAAACGCCCGATGTGTTGATTGCTCTCACCCGCTGGGTCCGGCTGCGATTGCGCGCCGCTCTATGGCGTCAGTGGAAAACACCGCGGCGCCGTCGTGCGGCACTGATCGCACTGCGAGTCTCAGGGGAGTTGCGCAATACGGCCGGCAGCGGCCGTGGCCCTTGGTACATCGCCCGGAGCAAAGCCCTCTCTGTCGGGCTTTCCAACGCCCACTTCAAATCGCTTGGTCTCCCGTCCTTGATCGAAGCGCGTTAGCGTAACTTCTCGAACCGCCGTATACGGACCCGTACGTACGGTGGTGTGGGAGGGGCGGGGCCGGGAGGCTCCCCCCTATCCAATGAAAAATCCCCGGCGGGAGGACCGCCGGGGATTTCCGATTTCACGCCTCGATCAGACGATCAGGGCAGGAAGTCTTTGTGGAGACGGACAGAGGCCGACCAAGTATTCTCGTTGGAGTTTTGGTACGTCGCACCGGAACCGGCCACAATCACGTTGGCCGGCAGATAACCGTTCGACGACGTGGCGCTGTGCAGGTTGGCGTAGACGACTTCCACCCCAATGTAGAGGCTCTTCGTTATGTCCCATTGCACGCGCGAGCCGCCGCCCCAGACATTCCAGTTGTTGTTGCAACCAGACCTCGCCACGGCAAACGAACCGGCGCCACCAATGCCCTGTGCCACACCAGCCGCCGAGCCTTCGGCGGTGCAGAGCATGGCGTTGGCAAGTTGGTCATAGCTCTCATTCATATAGGCGACGACGAACGATTCGTGCACTTGCGGCGTCCAGTAGTGCTCGTAAGCGGCGTCGACTTCCCAGGCCGTAGTCCTTTGGCAGCTTGTGGCGTTGCTGCCCAGACCGCCGTAGACGCAGTCACTGCCGACCGCATAGGCCTGGTTGGCGCCGCGTTGGAGAAGATCGTTTTCGTCGCTGTTGCTATTCCAGAGGTACTTGGTCGCGCCTTGGGTATAATTCGCCTCGGTGACGAAGTAATCGCCCTGGGCGACCATCGGGAAGTTCAGCCTTAAGCCCGCACCGATGACCCAACCCCACTGGTCTGACGCATGGCCATCGGCGACCGTCGTAGAGTTAGCTGAGCCATAGTAGAGCGGGTTGAGCTGATGCAACGCGCCCATGATCTGACCGCCGCCCCAGGTCTGGTCGAGCCGGAGATTGCCGACGATGTCGGGCGATTGCCAGCCACCGTATCCGCCGCCACCGGCGAAGGTACCACCCGGAAGCACGCCGCTGCCGCTGAGAATGGCTCCTGATGTTGAGTTCATCCCAATGATCTGGGACGCGCGGCGCTCTTCGGCCGATATTGTCGCTGCGAGACCGTTGCCAAGCTGGGCGGTGTAGCCCCACACCCAAATGCCGCCGTCACCGGAATCTTCCTGCGGCAGCAGGCCGGCGCGGATCAGGAGGGCCGCCGCCGGATAGTAGTCGAAGAACGACACGGTTTGACCGGCGGTCATTCCCGCCCACTGCACGAAGGCGCGGTTGGAGCTGAACTGTCGCCGAGTTTGCTTCAAGGCCGGTGTTTTGCGACGAGATGCCGACGGCGATGTAGCCGCGCGCCACGCCGTAGGCGGTCTGCTCGCGGGCATCGGCGGTGATGTAACCGCGCTCCCGCGACCACATGTTATTGGTGGTTCGGTTGTTGACGTCGTTGTTCCACCATCCCGTGCTCGAGTTGCCGTTGATGCCGTAGCTCACCTCGGCACGCGTCCAGCCACCGATCTTGATGCACATATCGGTGCCCGGCATGTAGTAGAATCCCGCCCCGTAGAGGCTGCAGACTTTCACGTATTCGACCGGTTTGGCCTTGACGGGAAGATCAGCTGCCTGCCCCGCAGTGACCGCAGCCAAAGCAGCCGCGGAGCCGAGGAGGAGGCTTTTCACCATCTTCATTTTGAACCTCCAATTGTTTGCCGTGGGAGGGTTCTTTCCGCCGGGTGACGCCACCCCCAAGAAGGTCCCCTTAGTCCCCAAACCACCCGGTCTTTCCACTTTCCCGAAAACACCGGACGAGTCGACTTGGGGTTCCCCCCTCCGTCGCATGCACACCTTAACTAACGGGTTCCGGGGTGCAATGGAGAACTACCCAAGTCACAGGCCGGTCCGACCGATTTCCGCAAGGTGTTGCGTAAAAAACACGCAGGCGGTGCTGCCGCACTGAGCGGCGGAGGGTCCTGCCGGCCGCCGCCCAAAGCCTTATTTCCGCTGTCAAATCAAGGAGTTTTGAACTGGCCATCGCCGTATAGGCTGGTCCATTCGGCCGGTCTTGGGGGCAACGCGCGGGAGCCGCCGAGCCCGACCACCCCCGGCGAGGCCGGCGGGGGTTGACGCCTTGACAGCCTTGACAGGCTCGATTCTAGGGTTCGGGCGACCATCGAAATCGCCGCCGCCCAGCTCGCCGGCCGAAATACGACATCGCTCGCGACAATTCGATCCGGCTCGGACGGACCTTGGAATTTTGCCTTGGAATTTTGCCGGCAATTATTTTGAGCAGCCGGTTCGCGCGCGCAATTTCGAATTTTGTCAGACGCCGTTTTGCCAGATGGCGTGATTCCTAAATGCCCCGGCCGCCGTTTGCGACGCTCACCTGAAAAGCTTGCAGTTGCTTGCGGCCGCCGGTGAAGGTGACCTCCAGTTCGAATGCGTCGGTGCCGCTGAAATCCTGCGCGGCGCGATAAAAAGCGACGAAGGCCGGCACCTCGATTGCCAAGCATTGTTTGACATTGGTCGCCTTGAGCATGGCGCGCTTGACGCTGACCGTGCCGTGGGCTGGCGCGCGCGCGAGCCGGATCGCCGGCAGCGCGCCTGAGGTGCAATCCGGCCGAATGCTGGTGTAGATGCCGACGCGCACGTTCTGGCCGGGCACCGCTTTGATCGCGCGCTCGACCAAGTTCGATTGCGCGCAAGCGTCGCGCGCAGAAACGCACAACAGCAAAGCCGCCGCGAGGCAAAATCGCATCATCGCGGAGAATCCGTTGCTGGTCCGGCCGGTCATTGCCGCTATTCCGATTTCTCTAGAAATAGCTTTGGCGGAGAGGAAGGGATTCGAACCCTTGATACGGCTTTGGACCGTATAACGGTTTAGCAAACCGCCGCCTTCAGCCACTCGGCCACCTCTCCGACGCGGAAAACCCTTATTTTACGGGCCTTCCTTGGTCAAGGCTTCCACAAATCACGCGCTCGAAGCGGCGTTTGTGCCGCCGCGATCAAAAATCAAAAGCCGGACGATCCGGCGGCTGATTGCGGCCGCGAACCCGTCACTGCCGCACATGCTGTTTGTGATGCCGCAGATGCGGCGCTGCCGCAGGCGCATTGGGGCCCGGCCCGTAAGGATTGACGTTGCAAAAGCCGCGATTGCCCGCCACCACATTGGGCACGCATTCTTGAAACGTGCGATATTGGCAATCCCAATAAACGTCATCGTCGCCAAGCTCGATGACCGCACACCACGGGGCGTCGCCAAAAGCATAGCCCGCTGGAACGCCTAAGCTCATCGCCGACCCAAAAGCGACAGCTGCGATCGTCAGTTTCGTGGCGATTTGCACATTAATACTATAAAGTTGCCGAGTTCGAAAAAGCAACGTCGCGCACCTGCAGTTCCGATCACAAAAGCGTAGCCTAGCGGAGCGGATTTGACATTCGCCACCCACCTGGCCGCGAACTCGTGAAGCGAATTCACCGCCAGCCACCGCAACAAGCCACTGCAAGTTGACCCGTCGGGGCCGGTTCGTTAGCAGGATGGCCAATTCTCATCAAACCGTCGATCAGTGCCATGACCCGGAAACAACGGCGAGCCTTGGGGCGTTCCGGCGCACAGCCGCCGCTTGACGCCGCGCCCAACACGGCACCTGCCGAGAGCCTTGCCAACCTGTTCGCCGCGGCAGTGGCGCAACATCAAGCCGGAGCGCTCACCGAAGCGGAGCGGCGTTACCGGCACATCCTCGCGCTGTTTCCCAGCCATGCGGATAGCCTGCACAATCTGGGTCTCGTCGCCTTGCAGGGCGGCGATGCGGCATCCGCCGTCGATTTGATCGGACGGGCGATCGCCGTCGACGATCGGATTGCCGAATATCACTTCACCATCGCCGGGGCGTGGCGAGCACTCAACCGCATTGATCATGTGGCGACGCATCTGGAGCGAACGATCGAGCTTCGAAGCGACCATGCCCTCGCCCACCTCAACCTCGGCAATGTCCGCCGCCAGCAGGGCAGGCCGGCCGACGCGATCGCCTGCTACGAGCACGCGATCGCGCTCAGTCCGCGTTCCGCTGCCGCTCGCTCCAACCTCGCCAACGTGCTGTCGGAGCAAGGCCAATGGGACGCGGCGATTGCGCATTATCGGCAGGCTTTGGCGCTTGAACCCAACCATGCCGAGACGCACAGCCGACTAGGCGCGGCGCTGGTAGCGCGGGGCAGCAGCGGCGAAGCGGTCCCGCATTTTGAGACGGCACTCGCACTCAAGCCCGACCTGGCGGAAGCGCACGAAAATCTCGGCAAAGCCTACCTGTCGGCGGGACAGCTGGATTTGGCGGCCCATGCGGCCCGCCGCGCGCTTGAACTTAAGGAAACGCCGCAGCGCAAGGCGTTGTTCGCTCAATGCGTCAAGCTTGTACGCTTCACGGCGGACGACGGCGGCTTTCGCAAGCTCGTGCTGCGCGCGCACCTGGAAGGCTGGATTAGCCCGCGCGAGCTGACCGGCGTCTGCCTCAGTCTCGTCAGGCTCGATGGCGTCGTCAATGATGCTATTGCGCGAGCGAATTCGGCGTGGCCCGCGCGTCTTCCCGCCGCCGAACTATTTCGCTCACCGGCGATGGCAGCGCTGGCGCAGGACCAGCTCCTGCGCTGCCTGATCGAGTGCGATCCAGTCTCGGACGTCGGCCTCGAACGGCTTTTGACGAACGTGCGTCACGCGATGGCGACGACCGCCGCGGCAGACGATGTGTGGGACGCAAGCGTACTCGATTTTTGCTGCGCCGTGGCCCGCCAATGCTTCATCAACGAGTACGTTTTCTCGATGACCGAGGCTGAAGCCGACTTGGCGCAGCGATTGCGGGCATCGCTCGAAAAGGCGCTGGCGTCGGGAGACTCAATTCCTGCGCTCTGGCCCGTCGTTGTCGGCGCATATTTTCCGCTCCACACTTTAGCGAACGCGCAGGCTTTGCTCGAGCGATCCTGGCCCCAATGCATCGGCGCTTTGCTGGTCCAGCAGGTCAAGGAACCGGCGGAAGAACTCCGGCTGGCGGCAGGCATTCCCGCCCTGACAGTCATCGAAGACGAAGTGTCGCGCGTGGTGCGCCAACAATACGAGGAAAACCCTTACCCGCGCTGGGTCAGAGCGGGCCAGCCGGGGCAACCCGACATTCTTCCCGATCGTCGGCCGCAGCAGGCCGTCGATGTTCTCATCGCCGGCTGCGGCACCGGGCTTTCTACGATCGAGTTCGCGCGGCAAATGCCCGCCGCGCGGGTTCTCGCGGTCGATCTGAGCCTCGCCAGTCTGAGCTACGCCAAGCGCATGGCGCAGAGCCACGGCCTTACCAACATCGAATTCGGGCAGGCCGACATCATGAGATTGGCTTCGGTCGGGCGAGAGTTCGACTTCATCGACGCGACCGGCGTCTTGCATCATCTCGCCGACCCTTGGGAAGGCTGGCGCGTGTTGCTCGCGCGCTTGCGTCAAGGCGGCGTCATGCAGCTCGGCCTGTACAGCGAACTGGCGCGCCAGAACGTCGTTGCGGCGCGCGCGTTAATCGCCGAACGCGGCTATCGGCCAATCCCCGAGGACATTCGACGCTGCCGCGAGGAAATCATGGCGGCCGCCGACGGGTCGGCGCTGAAATCCGTGATCCAGTGGCAGGACTTTTTCACGACCAATGAATGTCGCGACCTGTTGTTTCACGTCCAGGAGCATCGAATGACGTTGCCGCAAATCAAGGCGTTTTTAGCGGCAAACGGCGTGGAATTTTCCGGCTTTATCCAGGAGCCTTCGCAGTTGCGCCGCTTCGTCGCGCGATTTCCGGACCGCGCGGCGCTCCTTGACCTCGATTGCTGGCACCGCCTCGAAACCGAGGACCCCAGGCTGTTCTCGGCAATGTATCAATTCTGGGTCCGCAAGCCGGCGGGGCCTGCGGATCTGGCGAGCGTGGACTCCGCTTAGAGCGCAATCGTTTCAAGTTGAACCGATTGACGCTCTATCATTTTGGTGGAGCATGATCTTTTCGGAAAACCGGTTTCCACCCTCGGATCAAGTCCGAGGGCAGGCATTTTCCGGATCATGCTCTTGAACGCCGGTTCGCGCCGGCGTCAGGCGGCGATCGCCGGCGCCGCGGCCGGTGCGTTGCCGCGCAGCCAGTCGCGCGCCGCACGCTGCGCCGTGGCGATCTCAACGTCCGACATCTGATTGGCGACTTCGCGCCGCAGCCGGACCGCATCGACATTGCCCTTCATCGCTGCGAGATTGAACCACTTGTGCGCCGAAATGAGATCGACCGGCGCATCGCGGCCGATCGAATACATCATTCCGAGTTCGAACAGCATGTCGCCGGCGGCCGGCCCCTCGCCGAGCGGCGCCGCGTTCGCTTCGAGAATTTCAAAACGAGCCATAGTTCATTTCCCCTGTCTCTTATGCCTTTTGCGCCTCTTGCGCCTCTTGAGCTTTGTGCTCTCGCCGGCTCTTTGCCCCAGCCGATACGCGATAATCCTCAGAAGATTTGAACGGTGGTTTAAGCAATGCGATGAATCAATTCTGAATTGCGCGGGGCAATCCGGGCATTTTTGGCAATGTTTCGTTAGTCAACTAGGATTCGCCGGTCGCCTCGGCTATGATCGCGCCTTCAGGACAACGAGCTTCGAGGTTGCAATGAAGACCTATCGCAAGGCGGCGCTCGCGTTTTGGCTGGCGACGATCGCACTATTGGGTGGGCCGAATATCGTTCGGCCCGCGCTCGCCGCCAGTCCGCTGGGCACCTGGTACACCGCCGACAAAGACAGCCAGGTTCGCATCACCGATTGCGGCGGCGGGCTTTGCGGCAACCTGGTATGGCTGAAGACGCCCATCGATCCCGCCACCGGCAAGGCGAAACTCGACAAGAACAATGCCGATGCGTCAAAGCAGAGCCGGCCGCTGCTCGGCGTGCCGATCGTGCTCGACATGAAACCGAATGGTCCAAATGTCTGGAGCGGCAACGTTTACAACGCCTCCGACGGCAAGACTTATACCGGTTCGTTCACCATGACCGGCGAAAACACCGCCGAACTCAAGGGCTGCGTGATGGCCATCCTCTGCAAGTCGCAGAGCTGGACACGGGCGAAATAACAAGCGCCCCGGCGATCGGCGCGCCTGACGGCGCTGAACGCCCGCCGCACGGTCTCTCGAGCATGATCCGGAAAATGCCTGCCCTCGGACGTGGTCCGAGGGTGGAAACCGGTTTTCCGAAAAGATCGTGCTTCATCAAAATGCGAGAGCGACAATCAATTCAATCTGAAACGATTGCGCTCTAGGACGGCTCGACGGCAAAGCTTTGCGGCGGCTCGCCGCGCTGATGGCGCTGCCACATGATGGTAAAGGCGGATTCGATGTCGCGCGTGAACCGCCTGGTGTCGAACAGCGGGCAGACCTCGCGGTTACGAGCGAGCTTCTGTTTCAGCGAAGCGCAGAGCGCCGGCTCCTCCGCGATCTTTCGTGCCAACGCCTCATAATCCTCGAGCGACGAGGTGACGAGTTCGGGAAGTCCGACCGCCTTGAGCAGGCTTGCGGCAACGCGCCCTGCAAAGGTGGGTCCGAGACACGTCAGGACCGGAACCCCCGCCCAAAGTGCGTCGCTCGCGGTGGTGTGGGCATTGTAGGGCAGCGTATCGAGGAACAGATCGGCCTGGCGGCAGCGCGCCAAATGGTCCGCGAGTGGTAGCCGCGGCGCAAACACTAATCGGTCCGGTTCCACGCCGCGGCGCGCGGCTTCGTCGCGCAGGTTGCGCACGGCAGCGCTATTCTCCTCGAGCACCCACAACACGCTTCCGTCGATTTCTCGCAATAGCCGCATCCAAATGTCGAAGACCGCCGGCATGATCTTGTAACAATTGTTGAAGCAGCAGTAGACGAAACCGCCATTCGGCAAACGGAGCTCATCACGTGTCGGCGTGCATTCGGCGATGCGGCGCGCGCTATCGTTGACTTGGTACGCATCGGGCAGCCATACGATTTTCTCACTGAAAAATGCGAATTGGTCGCCGGGAATGACCGTGGAATCGGCGAGAATGTAATCCATGTAACCCGCCCCCGTCGTGCCAGGATAGCCGAGATAATTCACCTGAATGGGGGCCGGGCGTCGCGACAGGATATTCGGCCGGGCCTGCCCGGTAATACCGTTGAGATCGATCGCGATATCGATTTCGAGCCGCTGAAATCAGCTCGGCGACCGCTTGGTCCGTTTCGAGGCTGACATCGACGAAGCATTCAACCGCGCCCTTGATTCGACGGCGCATGTCGGACACCGATGCCTCCAGCCCGTACGATAGTGCCGTCACCTCAAATTGCGACTTGTGATGTTCTTCAAACAAACCCGCCGTCAGGTAAGCGATCGCGTGTTCGCGAAAATCGGACGAGAGATACGCAACGCGAATGCGGTCGTGCGCGTAGATCGTGCCGGACCACAGCGGCGGAAAGGCCGGCAAATTCGCGATATAGCCGTTGGCGCATCGCAGCTGATCGGACGACGACGACGGAACAGCAAGCAGCACGAATGGCGGACTTGCCGGCAGTCCGCTCCGTATCTGCGCGAGAAGATGCGAAATGTCGTCTTCCAGGCCTGGCCAATCGCACAAGAGTTGCTTGGCGTGGAGGCGGCGGCCTTCTAACTCGCTGAGCTCCGGCTGTATCTTGAACGCCCTGTCATAAGCCGCAAGCGCGTCGTCGTGCCGCTTGAGACTTGAAAGGGCATTGCCCCGACCATACCAGGCCTCTGCAAGGTCCGGGTTCAGTGCGAGAGCCTTGTCGTAGGCAGCGATCGCTTCGTCGTCGCGCTTTAACTCGTAGGAAACATTGCCACGACCAAGCCAAGCGTTGGCCAGGCCGGGGATCAGTGCCAGCGCCTTGTCATAAGCGGCAAGAGATTCATCGAAGCGCTTGCGTGCTCGAAAAACATTGCCGCGGCCGAGCCAAGCATCGGCAAGGTCTGGTCTCAAGGCCAGCGCCCTGCCGTAGGCAGTGAGTGCTTCGTCGTAGCGCCTAAGTTCGCTGTACAGATTGCCTTTGTTGAGATGCGCTTCGGCGTACCGTGAATTCAGCATGAGCGCCGCTTCGACGCTTCCAAGGGCGGCATCATATTGCTTCAACGCTGCAAGGACAGAACCTCGCTCATTGAGCGCCGCGATATGTTTTGGCTGATACGACAGCAGTTTGTCGAATTGGGTCAGCAACTCCTGCAATTGATTTAATTTGAATAATGAAATTGCGTTGACATATAACAGCGACGTATTTGCACGATCGATTTCGAGACCCTGCCTGCAGGTTTGAAGCGCGGCGTTATAATCGCCACACTGACATAATATCGCTGCATAATTCTCGATGAATTGAATATTGGGCGGCTGAACCGACAGCGACCGCGCCATGAGAGCTTTGGCTTGATCAATTTTTCCAGCGCTTGCCTCGATGATTCCCAGAAAATGAAGCGCATGAAAGTTCTTGGGATCTCTCGCTATGAGTTGCCGGTACAAGTTGGCAGCTTCGTTGAGGTCACCCTTTTGATGTAGAAAAAGTGCCCTTTTCAGATTTTGACCATCATCGGCGCTTTGCATGGCAACATCTGTCGTGGCGAAATCGAAAGCTGCATGTCGAGTGCGATCGACATTACACTACTGGGGCCGTGAAAGGAATCGACGGCTGGTTCCGCATCACCGCGCGCGTTGGCCGAACAACACGGTGCGCACCTTGGGGTCGTTCATGTCGACTTTCGACGCCGCCTCGATGCGGATGGCGAAGGCGCGCTTGACGGCCCGCCGCGCGCGGATTGTTTCGAACCAGCGCTTGAGATGGGGAAAGTCTTCGAGCTTTTGGCCCTGCCGCTCGGCGAGCCGGACCCAACCGACGCAAGCCATATCGGCGATCGAATATCGGCCGGCCAAAAATTCGCGAGCCGCGAGCCGCGTATTCATGACGCCGTAAAGCCGGTTGACCTCGTCGGTGTAGCGCGCGATCGCATAAAAGATTTCCTGCGGCGCGTAACGGCGGAAGTGGACCGCCTGCCCCGCCATCGGCCCAAGCCCGCCAACCTGCCAGTACAGCCACTCCTCGACTGCGACGCGACTGCGCTCCTCGCGCGGATAGAACTTTCCGGTTTTGCGGCCGAGATATTGCAGGATGGCGCCGGATTCGAACACCGCGATCGGCCCGCCGCCCGGGCCATGCGGATCGACGATCGCCGGCATGCGGTTGTTCGGCGAAATCGCCAAAAAATCCGGAGCGAATTGTTCGCCTTTGGAAATGTCGACCGGACGCACGATGTACGGCAAGCCGCACTCTTCCAGCATGATCGAGATCTTCCAGCCGTTCGGCGTCGGCCAGTAATAAAGCTCGATCGGCTTTTCGCGCCGCGGCGCATTGCATCCTGCCGCCGTGCGCCCGATTGCGGCGGGCCGTTTCCCGATCGAACTATTGCGCGCGCGCTTCATGCCACTGCAAACAAAAACGGCGCCGCGGAACGATTCCACGACGCCGGAATGAGTTTCGGGGGATGATTGCCAAAACACCGAGGGCGTCGGCGAGATGGCTGAGGGGCGAGTGCACCGGCTCTATTCGCCGGCGTGAGATTCGGCTTCCCGTCTCTCCTGTTCGCCGCCCGCATCGAGTGGACGCGATAGCGAAGCTCGCACCTCCGTCCCGCCGACGCCCCCTGCCGTCCACCGGAACCGGCCCGCCTCGGCGGATCGTCGATCCATCCGCGACATCGGCCGGCCCGTGTGACGCGATCTTCGACTAAGCGAAGCCGAAGACCGATTGCAGCGTCAGCTACTTCTTCTTCCGACGCTTTGCCGGTTTCTTCGCCTTAGCTTTCGCTTTTCTCTTCTTCGCCATTGCTGCCCTCCTAGCTTGAGTGGATGGCGATATCGGTACAGTGCAGTCGCGAATCGATCCGCACTACATCCCGATTACTACAGCAGGAAAAAAATAACAGTGACTCCATTTAATTTTGTGTGTAAGCGCCGCCGCCGCGTGCCGTGCGCGATGCGCGCGGCAGCCGTCATCGCAGCACTAATCCAAAAATTTTTCTCTGCGCGCGTTTTATCGTAAAAATTTCGACAATGCGCAGAAATGCCGATGGAATATGGGTTTTTTCGGCGTCGATATTTTTGCTCGCGCCGCTTTGCAAGCGCGCACGCGCGCCGTTTGCGGCTAGCTTCGCTGCGACAATTGCGCCCGACGCGGCCGCTTTTGTGCCGCGAAAAAAATTATGCACCGGAGGCCGTTGCGGGCGTGCTGACGGCATCCGCGAGGCGCAAAACGCACGAATCAGTGCCGACCGATTCGCCTGCAGCCGTGCTGCGCCGGCGCGCGCGCGCTTCCGCGCGGCGCGGCGCGAGAGATTTTCGATTCTGTTTTCGGCTTTGCCGAGCACTTTGGCGCGAAGTTGCAGTCGTGTTCGATCGCGGCGAAATCGCGGTGCGGAACTTCGCGTTCAGATGCCAATCTTGTTCTTGAGAAGATCGTTGACGGCTTGCGGATTGGCCTTGCCGCCGGTGGCCTTCATCACTTGGCCGACGAACCAGCCGATCGCCTTCGGATTTGTCTTGGCGTCGGCGACCTTGTCCGGGTTCTTTCCGACGATGTCGTCGACGATCTTCTCGATCGCCGCGAGGTCGGTCACCTGCCTCAGGCCGCGCTGTTCGACGATCGCGCGGGGGTCGCCGCCCTCAGTCCAGACGATCTCGAAGACGTCCTTGGCGATCTTGCCGGAAATAGTGCCGTCGCCGATCAGGTCGAGAATGGCGCCGAGCTGCGCCGCCGACACCGGTGAGGCCGCAATGTCGGAGCCTTCCTTATTAAGGCGGCCGAACAATTCATTGATCACCCAATTGGCGGCAAGTTTCGGATCGCAATGCGACGCTCCGCCGACGCCTCTGACGACGGCTTCAAAAAATTCCGCCATCTCCCGTTCGGCGACGAGCACATCGGCGTCGTAGGCCGACAATGCGTAGTCGCGCATGAAGCGCGCTTTCTTCGCGTCGGGCAGTTCGGGCAGTCTCTTCTGCAGGTCCGCGACCAGCGAGGGCGAGAGCTCAAGCGGCAACAGGTCCGGATCGGGGAAATAGCGGTAGTCGTGCGCCTCCTCCTTGGTGCGCATCGACCGCGTCTCGCCCTTGATCGGGTCGAACAGCCGCGTTTCCTGCTCGATCTTGCCGCCGTCCTCGATGATCTCGATCTGCCGGCGCGCCTCGTGCTCGATGGCCTGCCCGATGAAGCGGATCGAGTTGACGTTCTTGATCTCGCAGCGCGTGCCGAGCGGCGCGCCCGCGCCCGGCTTGCGCACCGAGACGTTGACGTCGGCGCGCAAATTGCCTTTCTCCATGTCGCCGTCGCAGGTGCCCAAATAGCGCAGCACGCTGCGCAGCTTGGCGATGAAGGCTTTCGCTTGGTCGGCGGAGCGCAAGTCGGGCTTTGACACGATCTCCATCAGGGCCACGCCGGAGCGGTTGAGGTCGACGAGCGACATGTTGGGATTTTGCTCGTGCAGCAATTTGCCGGCGTCCTGCTCCAGATGTAGCCGCTCAATGCCGACCCGCACCGTCTCGCCATCCGCCATGTCGACCGTGACTTCGCCCTCGCCGACGATCGGCTGCTTGTACTGGCTGATCTGGTAGCCCTGCGGCAGATCGGGATAGAAATAATTCTTCCGGTCGAATACGGACTTCAGATTGATCTTGGCCTTCAGCCCGAGTCCGGTGCGCACCGCCTGGCGCACGCACCCGGCATTGATCACGGGAAGCATTCCCGGCATGGCGGCATCGACCAGCGCGACATGCGCGTTGGCTTCGCCGCCGAATTCGGTGGAAGCGCCCGAGAACAATTTGGCGGCTGAGGCGACTTGGGCATGGACTTCCATGCCGATGACCACTTCCCAGTCGCCGGTTGCGCCCTTGATCAGCTTGGATTTGCGTGCCGGTGCGTCCATCGCGGTTCGGTTACGCGCTTCCGGCGCGCGCGACAAGTCCCGCGCCGGGCGGCGCGGGAGCCGTGTCACAACCGCTCGATCGGCCGCGGAAACCTAGCCGCAGGCGTTGAGGCAGAACGGCTTGAAGCAGCTCAGGACCGGCGTTAGCGTGCCGTTCCAGCAGCCCTGCTGCGCGCACATGTTCGTCTTCGGATCGCAATTGTACGAACACATCATGCCGGCCGCGATGACGCCCTTCTTGCCGAATGCGCAGGCGCCGGGCGGCAGCTTCATGGTCTTGGCCGACGCCACCGACGGCAACGCGACTGCACCCGCCAGCAATGCCACTTTCAGGAATGATACGATGCGCATGTTAGTCCCCCATCCTTGGAAGAGCATGATCTTACATCGCCGCAAATCGCGTGCAAGGCATCGCCGCGGCCGGCCCGGCCGGCTACAATGCCCCGAGCAATGACAAGCACCGGGAGCGAACAATGGACGCCATTGCCGAGCCGGACCGTCTGGTCCCGGAATTGCGCGAGCCGCGCGCGCGCATCGGCCTGATCATTCCCTCGGTCAACCGGATGACCGAGCCGCAGTTCAATCACTATGCGCCGGAAGGCTTAGGCATTCTGGTCGCGCGCGGCCGAGTGGCGGGCGGGCCGCCCAGAACGGTCGCCGAACTGACCGACGAGATCGCGCATGCGGCCGGTACGCTGGCCGACGCCGGTCCGGATCTCATCGTGTTTCACTGCACCCACACCTCGATGAAAGAAGGCACCGACGGCGAAACCCGCATCATCGATCTCATTCGCCGCACCACCGGCATTGAGGCGCTGTCGACGTCGCGCCTCGTCAACGATGCGCTGCACGCGCTCGGGCTGAAGAAGCTCGTGGTGTTGAGCCCCTATATGTCGAACCAAAACATCGTCGATTACCTGGCGGCGGCCGGTTTCACCGTGATCAAGGATGTCGCGCTGAAATGTCAAACCCCCGCCGAATTCGAGAAGGTAACGCCGCAGCGTTGGCTGGAATTGGCGCGGGAGAACGACACGCCGGAAGCCGACGGCATTTTCCTAAGCTGCACCAATACCACGCAGATCGAGGCGGTGGCGGCGATCGAAGCGGCGCTCGGCAAGCCGGTGGTCAACAGCAATCAGGCGGTATTGTGGGGCTGCCTGAAGCGGCTCAAGGCCAAGCTCGGCGACGCGGCGGCGATGCCGCAACATCTCGGGCGGCTGATGGACGATCTTCACTCATAAGCGAAGGCGTCGCCTCAGGTCACCGCGTCGTCGCAGCCGGCCCGATTGAAAACTCGTTTGGTCGACGGGGGATTACGCAGAAGAGCGGCAGCCGGCCGGATCGGCCGCGGCGAAAAATTACCGCCGCAGTTCGGGCAGACGCCGTTGAGCCTGGTGTCGACGCAATCGCGGCAGAATGTGCACTCGAAAGTGCAGATCATCGCGTCGGCGGCCGCGGGCGGCAAATCCTTGTCGCAGCATTCGCAGTTTGGGCGCAGATCAAGCATCGTATCTCCGTTGGGTTACACGGCGGCGTTTGCGCGTTGCGTGACCCGATGCAGGGCAAGAGCGGCAACGGCAAGGACCGGCAGACAGGCGAGGTTCACGGCCTGCCAGCCGTAAGACGCCATAAGCGCACCGGCCGAGAACGAGGCCACCAGATTGGCGCTATAGACGAATAGCGAGTTCAATCCTTGCGCCGTGGTCTTGGCGGACGCGCGATAGGTGTTCGCGAGCAACAAGGTCCCGCCGTTGAACAGGAAATTCCACCCAATGCCCGACAAGCCAAGCTCAAGAACGTAGATGCCGAGCGTCTGATCCGGAATGAGCGTGAGCAGACATCCGATGCCGCTGGCGGCGACTCCGAACATGACCAACCCGGGCAACCCGATCAGCGCCACCAAAGCCGGGTTGAAGAAAGACGGCAGATACATCAAAGCAAAATGGACCTGGAGGACCGTCGACAACGTCGCCAGGGAATAGCCGCATTGGTGCAGCGACAGCGGCGCCGCGTTCATGGTCAGTGTCATCACTGCGAAGCCGACGGCGCAGATGGCGCTGGCTTTGGCGAAATCGACGTTGAGCGTGAATTTCGACACGGTTTTGCCCGCCTCGGGCTCGGCCACGTCGCGTCCAAGATCGGCTGACAGCAAAAACTGGGATGCGGCCAGACAGACGCAGACGAAACTGAGCACGACGAACGCACCGGCATAGGGGACCGCGGCAACCACGTTGGCAAAGTTGCCGCCAAGAAACGGGCCCGCTACGCCCCCCACCACGCCGGCTCCGGTGACGATGGCAACGGCAGAGGCGCGTTGTTGCGGATTTCGCGCCGCATCGATGGCGGCGAAGCGGTAGTACTGCCCAAACGCGCTGAAAATTCCGAGTAGGAAAGTTCCGATAATCAGGACCGTGAAATTTGCCGTCAGAAGCGCCACGGAACAGACCGCGCCGCCGATCACGCCGATGCCGGCCTTGAACATGAAGCCGCCGCGGCGGCCGAGCCGTCCCATCAGCGTGGATGCCGGATAGATCATGATGAGCGTGCCGAGAACCGTCGCGGTCACCGGAACCGTGCTGAGCGATGGAGCCGGCGCCAGATAGGCCCCGGAGAACTCGATACCGAGGTGAGCAGCGAAACCACGGTACTGGTCAGCGCCTGCCCTGCGGCCAATACGAAAACGTCCCGACTGGGCATCGGCATGGCTAAGCCGGCTCCGTTGCAGAAACGCATTGTCAGCGACGGCGAAGTATGGCAGCAATGTCATTATACCTGTTATTTTCTGCCAACCCTGCAAGAGGCCGCGCCATGCCCAACCGTGTCCTGCCCAAGCCGAAGGCAACACAGCGTCTGGTCGTCGTGCTGGCCTTCGAGGGCGCGCAGCTTCTTGACGTGGCTGGGCCGGTGCAGAGCTTCGCCAGCGCCAATGAAATCGCGGTGGAAGCGCGGGGTGCGCCCTACCGCGTCGTTGTCGTGTCACGCCGCGGCGGCGCGGTGACGACCACATCGGGGCTGGCGCTTCTGACCCGGCCGATCGCAAGCGCAATCGGCAGGGCGCGGATCGATACGCTGATCATACCGGGCGGCGCCGGCGTCCAGGACGCGCTCAAGGATGTCCGGACGCTCGATTGGGTCCGCCGCCAAGCATCGGCCGTTCGCCGCATCGCCTCGGTTTGCACCGGCGCCTTTTTGCTGGCCGAAGCCGATCTCCTTGCCGGGCGCCACGCGACGACGCACTGGAAATTCTGCGCCCGTCTGCAACAGCAGTATCCGGCTGTCCATGTCGACCCAAATTCAATCTATGTACGCGACGGGCGGATATGGACATCGGCGGGCATCACCGCCGGCATCGACCTCAGCCTCGCATTGGTGCAGGAGGACCTCGGGCGCAAAGTCGCGATGGCGGTTGCGCGCCACCTCGTGGTCTTTCTCAATCGGCCCGGCGGGCAATCGCAGTTTTCCGCGGCGCTCGAAGCGCAAGCTGCGGCCGCCGACGGCAACGCACCAAACCATTTTGCGCCGCTGCACGACTGGATCGCCGAGAATGTTGCCGGCGATCTGCGCGTCGAGCGGCTCGCGGAACAAGCCGGCATGAGCCCGCGCACCTTTGCGCGGATTTATGCGGCGAAGATGGGATTAACACCGGCGCGCATGGTCGAGAAAATCCGCGTCGAAGCCGTCCGTCGCAGCCTCGAAGAAACCGACATGCCAATCAAGCAGATCGCTCCGCTCTGCGGCTTTCGTCAGGAGGAGCGATTGCGCCGCGCCTTTGCCCGCCAGATCGGCACCACGCCGGCGGAATACCGACAGAGATTTTAGCGCAGACCAAGGCTCGATCGAAATCTCACACAATATCGCAAAATGGCCCAACTCGGCTTTTAGTAGTTCAGCCATGACTCCGTTCGGCATCTCATTGCGAAGGCGACGAAGCGGCGGTAGCAACTCTACCCCCCGTGGTATCAACAAATTGCCGGAAGGTTGGATTTTTTCGTAACGCCTCCTGGCCGGCTGTAACGAGAAGTCTCAACTTCATCTGGCGTCAACTTGAACCGCGTTGGTATCGACTGGAGGGCGAAAGCTCGCTTAGGACCAAGTTGCTCAAAATTAATGCGCCCTACGAAGAATTTTAGATCGCGGCAATCCCATTTTGCGGTTATTCCATAACTTTGTCTTTCGCTTGGCGACAGACCGCAACGCCAATGTATCAAGGCCTCGTGCCATTCGGCCATTATCTGGTCGAATGCTGTGAAACTTGAGCGCGCGCTCGAGTCGATAGCTGTATCCGCGGCAGCTTGAACGATCTCGGGCGCGGTTGGACCATCCGCGCTTTGCGCCCAATCTCCCGACGGGCCCCTTCCGGCATCAACTACAAGAAACAAAAGACGACGAACCTTGACCGCGCGTTGTGCAGTAAGCGGACCATACGGTGTGGCTGCGGCTAATCTCTCGATTGTAAGTCCCGAGAGCCCGTAGTTATCGACGAGTCCGCCGTCGAGCAGCTTGATGAATGGCACCGAACCGTCGCGATAGCGGCCGATCGCATCAGCGTACTCCTTGAGCAACGGAGGCGCCGTTTGGTTAGTTTGCGCAGTAACAATCCAAGCGGGAAGCTCTGGCTCACAGCGATTAGCGTATGAGGCAATAACAGTCGGCGCGAAAACAACGGGCATTGCAGCGGATGCAGCGACGGCGCTGGCGATAGGATAGGAATCTAGATCGCTGCAGATGGCTTTGAACGTCATACCATCAAAAATGAAAGGTACTCGATTGTAAACGTCCGAAGCATTGATAAAGACATGAGGTTTATTTGCAAAATGGAGATCTTTGAACGTGGCGCCGTGAAAGAGATTGTTGTCAAGCCACTGCGAAAATTGTGTGTCGTTGAGGCCGCCCTGGTATGCGCGAAAGACATTTTCCGGCATAAATGGAGTTCTTAGTCGACTCCTCTGCATCGCGCAGCAGAAAGCGGTCACGGAAATCCGACAGGGCCATTCTTCCCTTAAGGCCAAAATACGCGGCCGTGACTGCGCCGCCTGATACTCCGGAGATATAGTCAATCCGATCAAGGAGCGTGCCTTTTCTAGTCGGACCGGCCCCCATGCGGTCGAGCTCTGAGAGTACGCCATATGAAAAAGCAGCGGCACGAGTGCCTCCGCCAGAAAAGGCGAGACCGACGAGCAAATCATCGCTATTCGTTTGAATGCTGTCGCGTGCCTCCAAAGGGGCCGCATCCGCCGGGCCCGCCAATGGGGTGTTGATGGGCACATTGTGGATCGTCGCGCATCCCGAAAGCACGAATGCGCAGATCGTTAGAGATGCGAGGTATTGAGGGTTAAGTGAAATTGTGCAAATCCCCCGGCCCGGGTCTACTTCAGAAGCTCACGCATTATGTTGAGATTGAGGCTGCGCACTGCAGCACCGGTAGGTCTGCATTGAAACGACTGTTTGAAATTGCATGGGTGAGGCGCCGGTTCGGCCTTTGAACGAGAATATCCGGCAGCACCGCACGCCAATGTCGTTATTGTGAAGGGTTTCGGATGCCGGCCGCACTGATGACGTGCGGCTTGTGCTGGCGGCCAGCGTCCGAAAGCCTCCAAGGGAGGAAACCGCGGGAGAAGGATTGGAGCGGTACGGCTTGCGCTATGGGGATTTGAGCGCCGCCGGTGCGGCGGCAGCGTGTGGGCGCGGCGGCCGAGGAGAGCGCTGAGCAACGCTGGCGGTGGCGACAGTGAGAGCTTTGCTGTTGGGCAGCTGGATTTTTTGCAGTTTCGATTTGATTATTTGCTCATAGGGATGAGCGATGCTGGAGCCGGTTGGCGACCAGCATAGCGAGGGGGCGAATTTGTCGAGGTGCAGCGCTGCAGTGCTCATGAGGTATCGATTCTGATGGAGACTGTTTGGGCTGTTGGTTGATGGCGCGGTGGTGCGCCACGTTTAAAACGCTCGATGATGATCATGCGGCCGCCGCAGCACGGACAACAATTGGTGTGCTCGAGCTGTTTGGCATCGGCACTGACGATCTCATCTTGTGACGCCGCGAGCAGCTGGCGGGCGCAGGCGATATTGTCGCCACACGAGGGTCTGGCGAACAGGCCGTAGTGGCGGATGCGGTGGAAGCCTCTGGGCAGCACATGGATGAGGAAGCGGCGGATGAACTCGTCGATGGCGAGCGTCATCGCCTTGTATCGATTTGATCCTTTGCTGCGGTAGTCCTTCCACTTAAAGGTGACGCTTTTGTCGTCGAGGGCGAGCAATCGGCTGTTGGCGATGGCAACGCGGTGGGTATAGCGGGACAGATAGGCGAGCACGGCTTGCGGTCCGCCGAACGGGCGCTTGGCATAGACCACCCATTCGGTTTGGCGTAATGGCGCGACAAAGGCGGCGAAGGCTTGCGGATCGGCGAGTGCCGCGTGATCGCCGAAGAACTTGAGACGGCCGGCGGCGTGAGCGGCGGCAAGCTTGTCGAGGAACAGGCGGCGGAACAAGCGCGAGAGAACACGCACGGGAAGGAAAAAGGCGGGACGGCATGCGATCCAACGCTTGCCGTCGAGCGAGATGCCGCCGCCGGGCACGATCATGTGGACGTGCGGGTGATGGGTCATTGCCGAGCCCCAAGTGTGCAGCACCGCGGTGATGCCGACGCTGGCGCCGAGATGCTTGGGGTCGGCAGCGATCGTCATCACCGTCTCGGCCGCCACCTTGAATAGGATGTCGTAGATCGCTGCCTTGTTCTGATGGGCGATCTCGCCGATCGGCGCCGGCAGAGTGAAGACGACGTGATAGTACGGCACCGGCAACAGCTCGGCTTCGCGGTCGGCCAGCCAGCGCTTCGCCGCGATGCCCTGGCACTTGGGACAGTGCCGGTTGCGACAGGAATTGTAGGCGATGACCGTATGAGCGCAGTCCTCACAGCGCGCGACGTGCCCGCCGAGCGCCGCCGTGCGGCAGCGCTCGATCGCTGCCATCACCTTCAATTGGCCGAGGCTGATACGACCGGCGTTGGCTTGGCGCCATGCCGGACCATGGCCGCGGAAAATATCCGCGACCTCCAAAGCCGGGCGCGACATCGGCGCCGGCCGTCAGCGAGATGCTTGAATCTCCTTGAGCTTGACCGCGATGTGCTCCAGCGGGCTCATGACCGCATTGATGGTCTTGGTGGCCACGCGTGCGTAGAGCGCCGTATTCTCAAGCTTGGCGTGGCCGAGCAGAACCTGGATCACCCGGATGTCGGTGTTCTGCTCCAGCAGATGCGTGGCGAAGCTGTGCCGTAAGGTATGCGGCGATACGCGCTTGTTGATGCCGGCCGCCTCGGCCGCGATATGACAGCCGCGATTGAGTTGGCGGGTAGTCATCGGTTGCACCGGATTGCGTCCCGGAAACAGCCAGCCTTGCGGGCGTTCCACCATCCACCATGTTCGCAGCACTTGCAGCAGGTGCGGCGACAGCATCACATTGCGATCCTTGCCGCCCTTGCCGTTCTCCACCCGGATCAGCATGCGTTTGCTGTCGATATCGGAGATCTTGAGCGTAACCACTTCGGCCGCCCGCAAGCCGGCGCCGTAGGCCACGCTGAGCGCCGCCTTGTACTTGAGCCCCGGCGCTGCATTGAGCAGCCGTGCCACCTCTTCGGGGCTCAATACCACCGGCAGCTTGCGCGGTTCGCTCACAAAGATCAGCTGCCGCTCCATATCGGGGCGATCGAGTGTTACGCCGAAGAGAAAGCGCAGCGCCGAAACCGCGCTGTTCATACTCGACGACTGCACCCCGTTCTGCCTTTGATGCAGTTGAAAACGGCGCAGATCGTCGGCGCTCGCGCTATCAGGCGAGCGGCCGAGGAAGGTCGTAAAGTTCTTGATGTGGCGGATGTAGCCCATTTGCGTCTTTGGCGCTAACTTGCGGATCGTCATATCTTCGATCATGCGCCGGCGCAGCGGACTGATAACCTCGTCGGTCATGGGGATGCTCCTGTTTGAAGTGAGGTTGAGAACAACCCCTCATCTTCAGACAGGACTCCTCATCGCGTCATCGCATTGAACGCCGCTGCCGCTGCCCTACCGCGCGAGCGGTTTAGTCCTATGGCACATAGCAGACATCGAGATGACGCCGGCTGATGTATGGTTTTGAGGGAAAGCGGACGTCGCCCAATCTCGAATTATGAGGACGCAGGTTATTTGCCTTGGCACCGGATGCCGAGGGCTTCATGCGCCGGACGGCCGGAAATCGAGAACAGAGCTTCTCGAAGAAACCGACATGCCGATCAAGCAGATCCCTCCGCTCTGCGGCTTCGGTCAGGAGAAGCGATTTGCGCCGCGCCTTTCTCCGCCAGGTCGGCACCACGCCGGCGGAATACCGGCAGAGATTTTAGGGCGCAAACCCATAAACGTGACGCCGGAGCCTACCTTGGACGGTGAGCTGCCGAAGAATGCTGATTCGAAAACTGGCCTCTGAATCTCATTTCAGCGGCCGTAAAATCCTGCTGTAATTGCCCAACAGTCGGTGCGCAGGTCAGCACCGTCGGTGCATAGGTCAGCACCTTGGGATAGCGATGCGGCGCTCAAAAACAGGCAAAGCGGCGAAGCGGGCACGTCGCATGGCGGCGACACCACAGCGCCCCAGATCACCAAAGTCCAAACCGAGGCGCCGTCCCAGCGAGACCGGCCAAGCAGAGGCCGCCCGGCTTAAGCGTGACTTGACGGAGGCGCTGGAGCAGAAAACGGCGATGAGCGAAGTGTTGCATGTGATCAGTCGCTCCGCCTTCGACCTGCAGGCCGTGTTCGAAACGCTAACCGAATCGGCCGCCCGTCTTTGCGAGGCGGAGATGGCCACCATCGCGCGGCAGGAGGGCGACGCCTACTACTACGCCACGGCCTACGGATTTCAAAACGAGGTCAATGAATACCTCAAGAGCGTGCCGTTAACGCCAGACCGAGGAAGCGCGATCGGGCGGTCCATAGTCGAAGGAAAGATCGTCCAGATTCCCGATGTCCTGGCCGACCCGGAATACATAATGCTCGAGATGCAGCAGAAAGCTGGCTTTCGGACTGTCCTGGCCGTTCCACTTCTCCGTGAAGGACGGCCCATTGGTGTCATTGGGCTGTTGCGCAGCGAGGTGCGGCCGTTCACCGACAATCAGATCGCGCTGGTCATGACCTTTGCCGCGCAGGCGATGATCGCCATCGAGAACACGCGGCTGCTGAATGACCTGCGGCAACGTACCAATGATCTTACCGAAGCGCTGGAGCGGCAGACCGCAACCTCCGAGGTGCTGCACGTCATCAGTGCGTCGCCTGGAGATTTGGAGCCGGTGTTCCGCACCATGCTGCAGAACGCCGTCCAGATTTGCAAGGCAAAAGCCGGAAACATTTATCGCTGGGAAAACGATGGATTGCAGCTTGTGGCGTCGCACAATGCCCCTGCCCCCTTCGTTGAAATGCTGAGGCGAACGCCGGTGCGGGCGACCGCAAACAACCCGGTAGGCCGTATGCTGGCGACGAAATCGTTGATCCATACAGCCGATCTCGCAGTACAACAGCCCTACCTTCAAAGGAGCGATCCGGCCATGGTTGCGGCCGTCGATCTCGGCGGCGTTCGGACCCAATTGTCCGTGCCATTGCTAAAGGAAAACGAGTTTATTGGTGCGATCACCCTGTGGCGCAGTGAAGTTCGTCCATTCGACGACAAGCAAATCTCACTGGTGCAAAACTTTGCCGCTCAGGCGGTCATCGCTATTGAAAATGCGCGGCTGCTCACGGAGCTTCGCCAGCGCACCAGCGAGCTCGGCGAGGCTCTGGAGCAGCAAACTGCAACGTCCGAGGTGCTGCGTGTCATCAGCTCGTCGCCCGGCGAGCTTGAGCCGGTTTTCCAGGCGATGCTGGAAAACGCGGTGCGGATCTGCGGCGCCAAGTTCGGCAACCTTGTTCTCCACGATGGCGAGGGTCTTCGCATCGGCGCCACATACGGCGCCCCGCCGGCCTATGTCGATTTTCTGCGCGGTGAAGACGCGTTCAAGGATCTCAGTCCGGAGGTCGGCGTCGGCCGGCTGATGCGGACGAAGGAATGCTACCAGGTCACCGATCTGGCGGCGGCGCCGACGCTCGGCGACAAGCTGCGGGAAGCGACCATCGAGCTTGCCGGCGCGCGCACGCTGATCGGCGTGCCGATGCTTAAGGACGGCGAAGCCGTCGGCGCCATCATCATCTATCGGCAGGAGGTCAAGCCATTCACCGACAAGCAGATCGCCCTGCTTCAGAACTTCGCCGCGCAGGCCGTCATCGCCATCGAGAACGCCCGGCTGCTCAATGAATTGCGCCAACGTACCGACCAGCTTGATCGTTCGGTGGGCGAACTGCGTGCCCTCGGCGAAGTATCGCATGCCGTCAATTCGACACTCGAGCTGGAAAAGGTGCTTGCCACCATCGTCGCCAAGGCGGTGGAACTTTCCGGGACCGAAGCCGGCGCCATCTATGGCTATGACGAATGGACTCAGGAATTCCGGCTGCGAGCGACGCACGGCATGGATCGCGATTTGATCGATGCCTTGCGGCAACATCACATCGGCTTCGACGAGCCCAGCGTCGGCTTGGCGTTCGCCCGGCGCGAGCCCGTCCAGGTTGCGGACCTGAAAGAGGAGCCCCGCTCCGAGATCAACAACGTCATCCTGCGCGCGGGCTACCGCGCCAGATTGCTGGCGCCACTGCTGAGAGGCGATAACGTCGCCGGCATGCTGGTCGTGCGCCGCAAAGCGCCGGGGCGTTTTGAACAGAATACCATCGATTTGATCAAGACGTTCGCAGCGCAATCGGCACTGGCGATCCAGAACGCCAAGCTCTTCGACAACGTCGAAACGCAAACGCGCGAACTCGCCAAATCGCTCGAGGACTTACGTAGCGCACAAGACCGGCTAGTGCAGACGCAGAAGCTTGCTTCGCTCGGCCAGCTCACCGCCGGCATCGCTCATGAGATCAAGAACCCGCTCAACTTCGTCAATAATTTCTCCGGCGTCTCGGTCGAGCTTATCGACGAACTGCAGGAGACCCTCAAAACCGAAGACTTCGACAGCAAAGCGCTGGCGACTATCAGTGATATTGCCGACACTTTGCGCGGCAATCTCGACAAGATCATCCAGCACGGCAAACGTGCCGACTCGATCGTAAAGAACATGTTGATGCACTCGCGGGAAGGCTCCGGCGAGCATCGGCTAGTCGACATCAACGCGCTGGTCGAGGAAAGTCTCAATCTCGCCTATCACGGCGCTCGCGCGGAAAAGCAGGGTTTCAACATCACGCTCGAGCGATCATTCGATCCGGCGGCCGGCAAAGCGGACATCTATCCTCAGGAAATCACCCAGTCCTTCTCAATGTGATCGCGAACGCGTTCTATGCGGCGATCAAACGTAAGGGTGATGCCAATGATGATCGTGAACCGACGCTATCCGCGACGACTTGCGATCGGGGTGACCGGGTCGAGATCAGAATCCGCGATAACGGCACGGGCATCGCTCCCGACGTGAAGGAGAGAATGTTCAATCCATTCTTCGCGACAAAGCCGGCGGGCGAAGGGACCGGACTTGGCCTCTCGCTCAGCCACGACATCGTCGTCAAGCAGCATTCCGGAACGATTGAAGTCGAGACGAAGCCCGGCGAGTTCACCGAAATTCAGATCGTACTGCCGCGCGCCACCGTTTTCGTTTAATCACCCAGAGTTCACAGCGCATGTCCGAGTGGAACCGGCCCGACGCTCGATTGCGCCGTGGTTGGGTCGATCATACGATTGATCGGAATGATCTTGGTCGCCGGGAAACCGCTGATCTGCGCGTGCTTTCGGATAATCTCCTCGCCGGTAGCGAGATAGACACAGAACAATTTGTCGTCCGCAATATAGCTCTCGACCCATTGGATGTCCGGCCCGAGCTGGCGCAGTACATCGTTAGATTTGATGGCGGCGTCTTTCAGTTGACGCGGATCGAGGCTCCCGGCCTTTGGAATATCCCGCTCGATCAGAAAGCGATGCAAAGACATGTTTGCCCCCATATTGCTCAGCTCGTCTATCCCCGACACTTTAGCGCCAAAATCGCCCGATGCCGAGGGCTTCATGCGCCGGGAGGCCGGAAATCGAGAACAGGGTTTCTCGAAGAGCCCGACATGCCGATCAAGCAGATCGCTCCACTCTGCGGCTTTCGTCAGGAGGAGCGATTGCGCCGCGCTTTGCCCGCCAGGTCGGCCCACGCCGGCGGAATACCGGCGGAGATTTTAGGCCCCATAAACGGGAGGCCGGAGTTTACTTTGGACGCGTCGCCTCATATCCGCTTCGGAGGTAAAGCGGACATGACGCAGAGGTGATGTGATGTCCGCCTGTGGACCCCGTAGCGGACGTCCTTACCGCGGAATATTCTCATTGTTCTTGTCGAGCAGGATATTTCGATGCCGACCGATCCTATCGATTTCTGGTTTACCATGGGCAGCACGTACACATATCTAAGCGTGATGCGCATTGGCGAATTGGAACGATCCAGCGGCATCCGATTCCGCTGGCGGCCGTTCCACCTGCTCGTCATCCTTCAGGAAATGAAGCACGTCCCGTTCGCCGACAAACCGGCGAAATCCGCATATATGTGGCGCGATATCCAACGGCGGGCAGCGATGTATGGCCTGCCGATCTCGTTACCTGTGCCGTATCCCGCCAAACAGTCGATCATGGCGAACCTCGTGGCGACCGTGGGCATGCGCCAGGGCTGGGGCGTCGATTTTGTCCGTGCCGCTTATCGCCGGTGGTTTCAACTGGGGCAGGAAACCGGAAGCGAGCCTAATGTATCGGAAAGCTTGCGTGACATCGGTCAAGAGCCACAGTCAGTGCTCGCATTGGCGAACGCGACCGACGCGACAAGTGCTTTAGCGGAGGAAACGGACGTCGCCAAAAAGCTTGGCATTTTCGGTTCCCCAACCTTCGTCGTAGGACACGAGCTTTTTTGGGGCGACGATCGTCTCGACGACGCGATCAGTTGGTACAGAGAAGGCCGCCTGAAGTCGTCGGCGCACAATTCGCTTGCTGCAACGTCACGGGATATCCCGGAGCCGGATAGTCTCGGCGGCTAACACGCCTTGCATCCGGAACTGTGACGCGCCGGCCGCCCAGCGAAGACCGCCGTGTTACGACCTATTTCCTGGACCCGCCGGGGAAACGGGCTCGACCAGACCTTGCCGGAGCCCGAAATAGAGCAGCTCGATGTCAGAATCGACGCCGAGCTTTGATTTGATCGCATAGTGATAGTTGGCCACGGTCTTGCGGCTGACGTTGAGTGCCGAAGCGATCTCGTCGGTTGATTTTGCGTCCAGGATCATGCGGAAAATTTCGAACTCGCGCGGTGAAAGCCCCTGCAGTCCCGTTTTCTCCTCCTGTACCCGATCAAATGCGAGCGCCTCGCTGATCTCGGGACAAATGGCTAGCCGGCCTTCCGCAATGTCTCGCACGGCTCTTATGAGAAGGTCGGGTGGACTGCTTTTAGTGATGTACCCTTTGGCCCCGGCGCGAAAGGCCTGCACAGCGTAAGCGGCCCCGCTATGCATTGTAAAAATGAGGACACGCGCGCAAGCGTCGAACTCGCGGATATGCTCGATCGCGTCGATGCCACTGCGGCCCGGCATCGAAATATCCATGATGACGACGTCCGGGCGCGTATCCTTGTAGCATTGATAGGCCGACGCGGCATCGCAGGCTTCACCGACGACTATCAGCCCTTCGTGCTTGGCGAGGAGCGCGCGGTAGCCTTCGCGAACGATCACGTGGTCGTCGACAATAAGAACGCGGACTGTTTTCTTGCTCATTGCAAGAGCCCCACCGGCGTCGCAAATGGAATCATGGCATGGAGCTTGAAGCCCTTATCCCCGGGGCCGATGACATCCAATTGCCCGCCGAGTGCCATCACGCGTTCACGCATTCCAATTAGCCCCAGCCCGTTGCCTTCCGCAGCCATCCCAACGGCAATTGCTCCACATCCATTGTCCTCGATCGTCAGCGCCAACCACCGTTGTCCAGGCGTAGTCTGCTCTCCGGCCCGCGGGCGGAAGCTGAGCATCACGCGAGCCTGACCAGCATGCGCATGTTTGTTGATGTTGGTAAGGCCCTCCTGAACAATTCGATAGACATGAGACGCCGCTTTCGGCGGCAGCGCCCGGAGGTCACCTTCAATCTCAAGCGAGATTTTCAATTGTCCGCCAGCCAGCCTTTCTTGATCCCTAGCCAGAGCCGAAAGACTAGCGGCGAGCCCGAAGTCATCGATCTCGGGCGGACGGAGGGCCCGCAACGTGGTGCGCAGAGATCTCATCACGGCCATCGAGATCTGCGAGAGATTGTTTGCCTCAGGCACGAGTGCCGGGCACTCGGCTTCGGCCGTCGCCTTGATTGATGCGGCCACCGCACTCATGGCGCTCAGGCTTTGAGCGAGTTCATCGTGCAGATCCCGCGCCAAATCGAGCCGCTCCTGCTCCTGGTGATCGACGAGCTTGGCAGCGAGCTGCATCTTTTCGCGAGTTGTCCATTCGAGGTTCGCCGCGAGCGTGTTGAACGCCTCGCCGATGCGTTGTAGCTCGATTAACCGGAAGTTCGGCAAGCGACACGACAGGTCGCCATGTGCCAGCCTATCGAGGCCGGCCAAGATATCCTTTGTCGGACGGAGGACTCGGCTGATTGCTCCATACTGCAAAATGCAAATCGCTCCGATGACCAGCGCGGTAAGACCAAGAAGCCCCGAAACGTCCTTCCAAACAGCGGCGAGAATGGCGGCACGCTCTGTCGTGACGACTACAGTTCCATACGACTTATCATGATAAGAAACAGGACGATCAACGTCGGCCTGCGCTGCGGGAAACCAATCCCAGAGGGCGGCAAACCAAGCCGGGGGTTTTCCAATGTCGCGATTGAACCCAATACAGCTCGCGCTCTCGACGCTTCCATCCGATTTGACGTATTGCACGCATTGGCCCGCACTCTGAAGCACTTCACTTACCAGATCGAAGTCGGGAAAGCGGGCCGCTACATCGAGGCCTGATTCGATGCGAGATAACTGGATCTGCAGTTGCCGGACGAGAATATCGGCGGCAAGCGCGTTGACTCTGCGAACGTCGCGATAAGTCTCGAACAACGCAAATACTGCCGCGATGAGAAAGCAAGCGAGAGCGGCGGCGACAAGGCGCAGCGTCAGCGACGATTTGAGATCGAGATTAAGTGACATAACGGTTTTTAGGCCAAAGGGGATTGCCCAAAACCACCCTTTTTAGACTATATGCGCCATCGGCCGAAGGAAAGCGCCCGGCCGCCGACGGGCAATTTGCCCAAGCCTTCGCAGGTAAATCACCCTTTTCCTTTTGACTGCGGCGGGCCATTTAAAGGACGGGGCCTTCACCCCCGCAACCAAAGAGGAAGAACGCTCATGTCATGGACAACTCCGACACTCGTCGAAGTGTGCATCTGCCTTGAGATCAATGGATATCTCCCGGCCGAGTTCTGATCATTACATCCCGGCCCCTGAATTGGCCATATTAGTCAACCGCGTGTGCCCAGTCGGACGGACGGGAAGGTTGAGTTGCTTTGATCGCTACATCCCCGCCTTCGCGTCCCGGCAGCCGCAACGATATGTGCCGGGTGCGCAAGCGGGGATGCTTCCGCTGGCGCGGCACGCGCGCGGCGTGAAGGGCTTTTGCGGCCTATAATAATCTTCCTGTTCTCCACAAGAGCGATGAGACGGTGTTTCGTCCTCCATAGTGTCGAGGACATCGCTGTTCCTGCGTTGAAAGAATCCGCTCGGCACCGGTTATGCCGATCAAACAGATCGCTGCGCTCTGCGGCTTTCGTCAGGGGAGCGATTGCGCTGCGCTTTTGCGCGCCAGGCCGGCACCACGCCGGCGGTATACCGGCAGCGGCTTTAGCTCACTTTCCCTCGCGCCAGATGCCGAGCGCCTGCTGAGCCGGGCGGTCGGAGATCGAGAACAGCACCGACTCCTTTGCGGCGTGATGGGAATAGCGCTTCCACGGCGGCACGACGAAGACGTCGTTCGGCCCCCATTGCAAAACCTCGCCGTCGACATTGGTCGAGCCTTGCCCTTCGGCGCAGGCAAAGATGGCGCCGTCGGTCGAGCGGTACGGCTCGCCCTTAAAGCCTTTCGGCAGCATGGCGAGCCAGGCGCCCATGGTCGGCAGCACCGACCCGCCGGTGACCGGATTGGCGTAACGCACGCGCGCGCCATGGCGCTTGTCGATCTCGCCCGCCTGCATCATGCGCTCGACGATCGGGCGGGTGCGCGCGTAAGTGTAATTGATGACGGGCGTGCGATTCATCGACGGCGTGCCGTCGGGGAGCACGCCCGAACCGTAGAAGTTCAATAAATCGCCATCCTGCCGCGTGGTCTCCTGGGTCGGATCGTCAAAGTCCTCGGCAAACGAGCATTCGTAGAAATTCACCGCCGGCACGTCGAGAACGTCGAGCCACAGCATCGGCTTCTTCGACGTATTGCCGTGATCGTGCGGCGCCCAGCCCGCGGTAATAACAAAGTCGCCCGGGGACATGAAGGCTTTCTCGCCCTCGACCGCCGTATACGCGCCCTCGCCGTCAAGGACGAAACGGATCGCGGCGGCGGCGTGACGGTGGGCGGGCGCAACCTCGCCCGGCAGGATCATCTGGATGCCGGCGAACAGCGTATTGGTGGCGCGGGATTGGCCCTTCAAGGCCGGATTTTCCAGGATCAGAACGCGGCGCTTGGCCTCTTCGGCGCTAATGAGGCTGCCGGATTCCATGACCAGGGATTTCACGTCGTCGAAGTGCCAGACCATCGGCGCACAACGCGATACCGGCTCCTTGGTGACGATGGAATCCATCACCTTCCACAACGGCTTCATGTCGTGCTTGGCGATGCGCTCGTAATAGGCTTGCCGGACCGCCTCGATATTGTGCTTCGGGCCAGGCTTGCCGTTGGTTTTCTTCGCGGTGGCGACCGCCAAATCTCTTGCCACGATGCTATCCTCCAAGAATCTCTAAACTCGCTTGCTTTGCCACAATATAGTCAAAGCCCTGCCACGCGGAAATAGCGGACCGATCGGCGACCGGCGGGGCTGCCATGCAGGGCCGCAGGCGTCCGTTCCGGGCGCAAATCCCATCGGTTCAGTCAGTTATTGGTGGCGCCGCCGTCGACGGCGATGGTTTGGCCGGTGATGAAGTCGCTGTCGGCCGACGCCAAAAACACCAGCGCGCCGAGCAGATCCTCTGGATATTCGTCGCGTTTGAGCGCGCGGCGCACCAGCGAGGGCGCCCGCGAATGTTCGAGATGGCCGGGATTCTCCTCAATCACGCTGTCGCTGAGCGTAAAGCCCGGCGCCAGGTTATTGACGCAGATATTGTGCTCGCCGAGCTCGCGCGAGCTTGCCCGCGTGAATGCCGTGACCGCGCCTTTCGAGGTCACGTAATGCGCGAACAGCGGAATGCCGCGGGCGACCGTGCCCGAGCTGATATTGATGATCTTGCCGTATTTCTGCGCGATCATGTGCGGGGCGACGTGCTTGGTCATCAGGAAGACGCCGCGCACATTGATCGCCATGACGCGATCCCACAGCGCCGTGTCGATGTCGGTGAGCTTCTGCTCCTTGAGCGGCGCGAACAAGGCGGCATTGTTGACCAGAATGTCGATCTTGCCGAAGCGTTCCATGGTCTTGGCGACCAGTTCCTTGACCGCGCCTTCATCGCTGACATCGGTGACGGAACTGGCGACCGAGTTGGCGCCATGCTGGCGCGCAAGCTCTTCGGCAACCTTCTTGCCGTCGGCAACGTCGGCGATCATCAAGCGCGCGCCTTGCGCGGCAAGAGCGCCGGCATAGTGGCGGCCGATGCCCTTGGCGCCGCCGGTCAGGATCGCCACGCGGCCGTCGAGACGCGCCATACTACCCTCCCCTGGTTATGCGCAACGCTCGCTCAGCTTTTGCCACCGTGCCGGTCGATGAACTTGGCGAACGCTGCTAGCTGCTGCTTGACCATGTCGATAGTCGGTTGATCGGTGAGCGCAAGCGTTTTCTCGTCGAATTTCTTCGCCGAGAAATTGACGAACACTTCCGGCTTGCCGAACATGAAAGCGTCGAGGGTGGTCAACGCCATGCGCAAGTGATACTGCATGCGCGCGCCGCCGAGGAGGCCGCCCGAGCAGGACTGCAATGCAATCGGCTTGCCTGCAAACGGTATTTCCTTCAGCCGCGATACCCAGTCGATGGCGTTCTTCAGCCCGCCGGGAATGCTCCAATTGTACTCAGGCGAGACGATGATCACGCCGTCGGCGGCGCGGATGGCGTCGGCCCAGGCAGTGACTTCGGGCGGGAAGCCCGTGCTGTTCTGGATGTCGGCATTGTAGATCGGAAACTTGTCCCAGGGCGGCGCCGGGGCGACGGTCATTCCCACTGGTGCCAGCGACGGCAACGCCCGCATCAACGCGGCGTTGTAGGAAGCCTTGCGCAGGCTGCCGCAGATGCTGCTGACGTTCGCCATGATTGATCTCCTAACTGCTCGGTGAATTCAATAAAACAGGCGCAACGATGTCCTTCCAACTCCGCGGCGGCGCCTTCAGTTCGCCGTGGCGGGCCATGAAATCGGCCATCGCTTGCACGCCGTAAACCGCGCTGCCGAAGTCATCCTTGATGTCACCGATCACGGCCTCCATCGCCGCGCCGTTGAGCGTGCCGGACGGCTCATGCGTCAGGTAGATTTGCGCGGCGCGGCGCGGATCGTCGCGGATGATGCGCGCCGCCTCGTCCATCGCCTTGTCGATGACCTCGGGCATTTTCGGCTCCCGCTCGATATAGGCTTTGGCGGCGCCCAGCATGATGAACGAGAATTTGCCGTTCAACACCTCGGACGATGTCAGGATCGCATGCACATTGGGAGAGCGCAGCGCAAGCTCGGTGAACGGCGGCGACGAAAAATACGCCGTCACCCGATCGCTGCCCCGGCTCGCTCCCTCGCCCAGCGCGTCGACGGCGTCGGCGTGCGCCAGGACGACCACCTGACCGTTGAGCCGGTCATGGCGGCCGAATATTTTCTCCGCTTGCATCTGCAAGAGCTGCATCTGGGGCGACGTGGTCGTCGGCACCGCGATGCGGTCGCTCGGTTTGAGGTCGGCGAAAGAGTGCTCGTCCGGTTGATTGCTGAGCAGCGTCAGCGGCAATGACGTCATGCCAGAAACGGCAAAAATCCGTTGCGGCGTATCCTTGGTTTTGTCCCACGCCGAAAGCAGCGGCGCCGTGCCGAACGGCCCCATATCAATCGCGGCGGACGCGATCTCGGACTGCACTTGCGCGGCGCTCATGAGCCGCGGGAAGCTCGCCTTAACGTCGAGATGCGCCGCGCGGGCATATTTCTCGACGAGCTTCAAATCTTCGCAGATGTAGACCGGCAGAAATGCGAGCCCGAATCCGGTGCCGATCTTGACCTCGTCCTGCGCAAGCGCCGGAACAAACGAGGCGCAAAGGAACAAGAATACAGTAAGACAACGCCACACCATGCACGAGCCTAGTAGATCAAAATCCAATCGCGGGGCCGGAGCTTATTGCGCAAATCCCAATTTGGGCAAAGCGAAATCCGAAGCATCGACCTGACCATGAAAGGTACGCCGCGGGCAGAGGATGCGCTAGCGCGAGTCTGATGCATTCAAATTTCCGGCCTGCTAGGCTAGGTTGAACATTCGAGGTTAGGTCGGAGCTAAAATCCTGGATGCTAAAGCGAGAGATCGTCGACAAATCGAAGTTCAACAGCGCCGCGAAGTTGCCATATCAGCTTCGCCTTGTCGATTTTGAGATCGCCATTCAGGATGTTTACGACTTCTTCCACGACGTTAATGGGCTGTTGATAAAGCGCGGACTCCGTAGATTATACCACTTCCACATCAGAGTGACTTGAGGATATAGGGGAAGGACGTGATTGATTGGACGGTTTTGGAATTGCGCTCGATATAGAGGATTGCGTGCTTGAGCTTGGTGCGGACGGCGTCGATGGATTTGAGAGCGTAGTTCTTGAAGATTTTCTCGCGGATTTCATCCCAGAGATTTTCCTTGGGGTTGAGCTCTGGCGAATAGGGCGGCAGGAACAGCAGCGAGATATTGTCGGGAAGCGCGAGGTTGCTGCAGCGATGGTTGGGGGCGCCGTCGAGAACCAAGAGAATATCCTGCCTGGCAAACTTTCGCGAGAGGAACGTCGAGGAAGGCCTGGAAGCACGCTGTATTCGATGTCGGCATGATCAGATAGACGCAAGTTCCGTCCTTCGGAGAGACCGCGCCGTACAAATAGATGTATTCGCGGATGAGCTGGGCGGCGACCTCGGGCCTCGTTCCGATCGGAGCCCAGCACGGCCGCGGCCGGTTGATTCGGCCGAACCGCGCTTCATCGGCGAACATGATTCGCAAGCGACGACCGCGCCTGGCGGCAGCTCGCCTAGCTTTCCTCACAGCATTTGGAAAACCGCTTTTTTAAAAGCATTTTGAGCCGCGATGTCGCGTTTGGGATGAAACGGACGCGGCATCAGTTTGCGCCAGCCATGTCTGGCCAGAAGATTATAGACCGTGCTGTTGCTGGTTTCGTGCCCAATGGCCTTTTCGTAGGCCGCCTTGAGATCGTGGATGTTCAACATCTCGCCGGCCCCGGCGGCTTTGGCAAAACGAACGAGCAAGGCCTTTTCCTCGGCCAAGGTCATGTTTTCGCGCTGGCGTCCGCCGCTCGGCTTGGATTTGAGCGCCTTGAGCCCGCCGCCGTCATAGGCCATATGCGCCCGGTTTACTGTGCTCAGCGACACGCCCATCGCTTCGGCAATCGCAGGCTGCATCATCTCGCTTTCGCGCAGCAGCACCATCTGGATGCGCTGGCGCCGCGGCAGATCTCCTTTCCAGCGCAGCGCTGTCTTCAATCGACGGACTTGGCCTTTGGAGCATTTGACCATCTGTTCCCTCCGAATCAGATGGTTCCAGCGAATCACACCTCGCCTCGAAGGAGAAACCCCCATCCCATGCACGCCGCCAAGCACCACGACAATTCCGAATTCAATCAGCTATGGAAGCGGTATTAGACGACACGCTACGTCCAGCAGCCATGTCGGGAATTATTTCCGACATGCTCACGGCCTCTATGGCGAACCACGCTCGATCCCTGGTCGAGAATAAACACTTTAACGGGCACCCGGACTTAATCGTACGGGGCAAGTATCCCAACAACTCTGTTAAGGCTGGTACGGAAGGTGTCGAAATCAAAAGTACCCGTAAGAAAGGCGGAGCCGTCGATACGCATGGAGCACGTGCGCAACACATGTGCGTTTTTGTATATGAGACGGATCACGAAACAGAGCCAGCCGTTGATAGAAGACCAATGCGTATTACGGAGGTCTATCTGGCTTATGTTACGTCAGCGGATTTTCGCAAAAATCCCCGTGGCGAGCTTGGCACTCGAACGGCAACGCTTGATCGACACGGTATCAAGATATTACGTCAGAACTGGATCTATTTGTCGAACAGATAACTCGCCAAGATTTGCTATCGCTCGTTTTGCCATCTTTACGTACTCCGGATCTTTCTCAATTCCGATACTCTCATAGCCGACGGCGTTTGCAGCCGCGAGCGTTGAGCCCGATCCGGCAAACGGGTCAAGTACAATACCGTGACCGAGGGGCAGCGAAGCTCGGACGATCGCACGCATAAATGCTTGCGGCTTTAACGAGGGATGGGGTGCAATCAGTCTTTCTGCCTTCCGCGCAGGTCGAGATTCAATAACGTCCCCGAAGGGACGGGTCTCAGACGGCCGACGAAATCCGCCAGTTTTCCAACGTCGCAGATTATCTTGCACACGACCGTCAAGGGGACGGCGCAGCACAATCCACGGCTCAAACATTGATCTAGGCATGACACTAACGTTCGAAAATTCAGCATGTGCATTTTTAGGCCGATCGCCACCCCGCATTGTCATGACCAGCCGAATAACTTGGCCCCGCAATTCAAAACCCGCAGAACACATCGCTCCCGTGACGACATGAGCAAGGAGCGGGTTACTGGCAACGACGACGTTCGCGCCCGGAACCGTAACTCGCAGCAAGAGGTGACCGAACTCAAAGAAAAAATCGTGCAGTAATTGGCGATCTCCCTCGTCCAGAATGGTGAACCGAGGTAGAGGCGCTCGTTCGTGTCCATCAAAGGACGGGGGGATTCGCCAAACACCTCCCCGCTTCTTTCGGAGCTTCGTTTGTTCACTAGCTGAATATTCCAGCAGACCGTACGGAGGGTCGGTCACGACGGCTTGAATTGACCGAGATTCGCACGAACGCAACCAGTCAAAACAGTCAGCCTCGATCAGCTTGGCTTGACCAATCACATGTTCAGGAATCGGCGAAGGACCCTCCATACCTCCACGCGTGACACGTAGTCGATACTGGCCACGCGCGGTCCTCTGAAAAATGTCCGGCGTATTGAGATTAAGGTAAGATCGGATAGATGAAGCGGCTACCATATTGCCCAGTTGGGCAGTGATTGCTTCCCTAATTTCTGCAAGCGACGCCGTTTCCGCAGCTGCGAGATAATTGATGATTGAGTCGCGAATAATGCCTGGCGCAGCTCGAAAGTTCATCAAATCAACCCTTTGGAACAAAAAGGGTACAGATAAAACGTCCAGAACGTCAATCTACTTGCTGAGTTTTCCCAGAAAATACTCAGCGAGCCGCTCCCGCGCCGCCAGAGCCGCGCGCAGGTCGAAGCCGTTGACGATGGCCAGGCGAAAGCCGCCGGGCGGCATCGCATGCTGTTCCGGCGCGCGGTCCTCGTGAAACGTGATTTGCACGCTGGTGACGCCGGGCATCGCCTTCACCTCATCGACCACGGCCGGCGGCGGATGGCGGTAGCGGCGGCCCTGCGGCCCGAACAGCACGACGCTATAGCCTTCGCTGCGGTCGTCGTCCTCAAATTTCCACGCGTGCCGTTCATACAGATCGACCACTGCATCGACCCAGCCCGGGCCGTAGAGATCGGGCCATTGATCGGCAAAACGCAAATGTGCCTCGATGATGTTATCGCCGATGGTTTCGAGATTGAGCATGCCGGAATAGCCGGCAAGATTATTTCGCACCCATGGCCCGCAATGCGCCTCGATGCCGGCAAGCGGCTCGGCATGCACGATCCAGTAATCGAAGGTGCCTTCGCCCGCGGGCTTGCCGGTGACATGCCGCCACCAGCGCGGCTCGCCGTCGACCACCGCGACGTCGGAGGAGACGTGCCGGCCGTCGAGCAGCGTCATCCAGAAATGGCCGGGCGCGTAGTGCTCGACATAATCGGCTGGCGATTTAAGCACGCGGCTGCCGACGCCCATGCCTTTGAGATTGATGATCGGCTTGGAAAAAACCGGATAGCGCGGCGGCGGCACGCCGTGCGGCGCGGCATCGAGATTTTGGCCGAGCGCCAGCTTGAGCTTGTCATAGACGAAGCGATGCGCCGGGTACCATTGCCAGGCGTCGCTGTCCTCGGTGGGAATATTGGCGGCGGTGTGGACGTGAGCGAAATATTGCAGGCGCCACGGATCGGCTTCGCAGATGGGCATATCAGGAATCAGGAATCAGTATTCAGTAATCAGATTTATGCATGAAAATCCGCCTCCTGATTACTGAATACTGATTTCCTGATTCCTGATCGCGTGCACGGAAAACTGGCCATCGCTCCAGACTTGCAGCGGCGACCAGCCGCTGCCATGCGCCAGCGCTTGAAACGACTCGACGGTGTATTTGTAGCTGTTCTCGGTGTGGATGGTCTCGCCGGCGCGGAAACTGAATGTCTTGCCGTTGACCTTCACCTTCTGGCGTTTGGTGCTGGCGAGGTGCATCTCGATCCGATCGTGCTCGCGATTGTAGCAGGCGTGATGCTCGAAGGCGGTCAGGTCGAAATTGGCGCCGAGCTCGCGATTGATGCGCGCCAACAGATTGAGATTGAACTTCGCGGTGACGCCTTCGGCATCGTTATAGGCCGGGCACAGCATCTTGGTGTCCTTGATCAGATCGACCCCGATCACCAGCACCGCGCCGTGGCCGAGGATGATGCCGGCATGGCGCAGAAATCTTGCCGCCTCATGCGGTTCGAAATTGCCAATGGTCGAGCCCGGGAAAAACCCGACCCGCGGCAGCATGGCGACCGCCGGCGGAACAGCGAAGGGTTGGGTGAAATCGGCGATCACCGGATAGACTGCGAGATGCGGGAAATCGCGCCGCAACAGCGCTGCATCCTGCTGCAAAAAATCGCCGGAAATGTCGACCGGGACATAGGCTTCCACGGTTGCCGCGGCGCCGAACAGGATGCGCGCTTTCTTGCTCGAGCCGCTGCCGAATTCGATCAGCGCGCAGCCCGGCGGAAACAACGACGCGATCGCCGGCGCGTGGGCGCGCAGTAACGCCAGCTCGCAGCGCGTAGGATAGTATTCCGGCAACTGCGTGATGCGCTCGAACAAAGCGGAGCCGGCCGCATCGTAAAAATATTTCGGCGGCAGCCGTTTCGGTTTCGCCGCAAGCCCGGCGAGCACATCGGCGGCGAACGGATGCGCCGTTTCGACGGGGGGCGCCGCGCGCAGCGCGGTCTGTGAAGCAGGTGCCATGGAACTCTTCTCAGTGTTGGTATTCCGCAAGCCGCAATCCGGAAAATTGCCAGCGGGCGGGCGGGTAAAAGAAATTGCGGTAAGACACGCGCGAATGGCCGGCCGGCGTGCCGAACGACGAGCCGCGCAAGACCATCTGATTGACCATGAACTTGCCGTTGTATTCGCCGAGCGCGCCGGGCGCCGCCTTGTAGCCGGGATACGGCGAATAGGCGCTGCGCGTCCATTGCCAGACCATGCCGAAGGCGTCGGCCATGGCGCCGCTTTTGGCCGCGATTTCCCACTCGCTTTCGGTCGGCAGATCTTTGCCGGCCCAGCGCGCAAAGGCGTCGGCTTCGTAATAGCTGACGTGACACGCCGGCCGCGCCGGTTCGACGCGGCGAAGCCCGCTGAGCGTCATCGCGAACCAGCCGCCGTCGATCTTGCGCCAGTAGCCGGGCGCGCTCCAGCCCTGCGCCTCGACGGCAGCCCACCCGTCCGACAGCCAGAGCGTCGGCGTCGTGTAGCCGCCGTCAGCCATGAAATCGAGCCACTCGCGGTTGGTGACGAGCTGCGGCATGAGCCGCACCGGCTGCAACAATACCTGATGCGCGGGCCGCTCGTTGTCGAAGCTAAAACCCTCGCCGTCATGCCCGACGGTTTCGACGCCCGAAACCGCCGCGCCGGCGATTGGGCATTCGCCGCCGTGCGGCCATTGCCAATCCGGATCGTAAGCCGGATGCGTCTCGTTCTGCGCGAAGGCGTGCAGGATATCGGTGAGCAGCAATTCCTGATGCTGTTGCTCGTGATGGAGCCCGATCTCGATGATCGGAATAAGTTGAACGAAATCGGCTGCGGTTTCGATCAGCTCCGCCACCGCGGCGTCGACATGGGCGCGATAAGCGGCGACCTCGGCGGCGCTCGGCCGCGTGACCAGGCCGCGCTGCGGCCGCGCCGCGCGCGGTCCAGCCGAAACGTAATAGGAGTTGTACAAATACGCGAAGCGCTCATCGAATTGGCGGTAGCCTCTGGCAAAAGGCCGCAGCAAAAACTGCTCGAAGAACCACGTCACATGCGCGCGATGCCATTTGGTCGGGCTCGCATCGGGCATCGACTGGACGACCTGATCCTCGGCCGTAAGCTTGGCTGCACGGCGCTCGGTCTCGGCGCGCACCGCGCGAAAAGCTTCCAGCCAAGATTGCCGCGGTTCGGCGGGCTGCCGCGCCCGGACGGCCGCATCAGCCGCATCATTCTCGGCGGCAACAATACCCGGATCGGTGAGCCGAACGCGCGTGGAAACAGCCGAGCCTGACATCATAAATGTCCGCAAAGGGCGGGATTATCTAGAGAATTTCAAAGACTGGGAGAATAATCGGTCCCCGGCAGGTTGGTTCCATAAATGATCCATCCGCCGCAGACTGCAATGCCAATCGCAGCCCGCTAACGCGGATGTGATCGCCCAAGGAAATCGAGCCGAAATCGAGCCGATATTCGCACCGGAATTGGCTTAAGTCAGTATGCCGACATATGGTTTGCCGCCGACGCGGCCATGCACTTTAACATATTGCAGCGCCGGGCAAGGACCGCGCGATTCGGCAGATGAGGACGGGGCGATGACCAAGGCCGCAAAGAAAAAACCCGGCGCGAAAGCGATGCTGCCGCGCGAGCGCTGCGGCTTCTCGGCGATCGTCGATCGGCCGCCGCTCAAGCTTCCGGGCGGCGCGCGTGTCGTCTTCTGGAGCATCGTCAATCTCGAAGTCTGGGACATCGGCAAGCCGATGGCGCGGCAGGTGCTGGCCCCGCCGACCGGAGTGACGCAATTGCCTGACGTGCCGAATTGGAGCTGGCACGAATACGGCATGCGGGTCGGGGTGTGGCGCTTCTTCGATCTCTACAAGCGCCTGAAAATCCGCCCTACCCTCGCGATCAACGCACGGGTTTGCGAGGATTACGCGCGCGTCGCCCAAGAGGCAAAGAACGACGGCTGGGAATTCATGGGCCACTCCTATGAGCAAGGCCCGATCCACAACGAACCTAATCAGAAGGCGATGATCGCGCGCTCGCTCGACGTGCTGCAAAAGTTTTGCGGCAAGCGCCCGATCGGATGGCTCGGCCCGGGCCTGACGCAGACGCTGCAAACGCCGGACCTTCTTGCCGCAGCCGGGATCAAATATATCGGCGATTGGGTCTATGACGACGAGCCGACGACGATCCGCACCGTGAACGGCACCTTGGTGACGCTGCCCTATACGATGGAGCTCAACGACATTCCGATGATGGCGGTGCAGCATCACGAGGCCGAATATCTGTTCCGGCGTACCGTCGACCAGTTCGATCGGCTTTATGCCGAAGGCGAAAAACGCGCCAAGATTCTCGCGCTCGCCATTCATCCCTATCTGAGCGGACAGCCGCATCGCATCAAATATCTTGAAGCGATCTACGACTATACGCGCCGCTTCGACGGTGTGGTCTATTGGACCGGCGAACAGATTTTGGATTGGTATCTGCAATGCGCCGCCGCGCGTTAGTCTGTGTGACACTGCCGCTCCTAGCCGCGCTGGGGGCGCTTAGCGGCGCCGCGCAGGCCGCCGCGCCGTGCCGAACCAGCGGGCCATTCAATGCGTGGCTCTCCGATCTCGAGCGCGAAGCACTGGCGCAAGGCATTTCGCAGCAGGCTATAGCCGAAGCCGCGCCCTATCTCACTTACGACCAGCGCATCGTCAATATCGACCGCGGCCAGCGCGTCTTTACTCAAACATTTTTGGAATTCTCCGATCGCATGGCCGCCGCCTACCGCATCCAGCGCGGCGAGATGCTGATCAAACGCAACGCCCCGGTCTTTTCGCGTATCGAGCAGCAATACGGCGTGCCGGCGCCGGTCATCGTCTCGTTCTGGGGATTGGAAAGCGATTTCGGCGCCAATATGGGAAACTACCGCTCGCTGCCCTCGCTCGTTTCGCTCGCCTACGATTGCCGGCGCGCCGACCGCTTCCGCGCCCAGCTTCTGGATGCGCTCCGCCTCATTCAGCGCGGCGATCTGCGCCCTGACGAGATGATCGGCTCCTGGGCCGGCGAACTCGGCCAGACCCAGATGATGCCGTCGGAATATTACAAATATGCGGTCGAATACGACGGTAGCGCCAAGCGCGATCTGTTGCACAGCGTGCCCGACGTGCTCGCCTCGACGGCGAATTATCTGGTCGGGCTCGGCTGGAAGCGCGGCGAGCCGTGGCTCACCGAGGTGCGCGTGCCGGCGAACTTGCCGTGGCAACAGGCCGATCTCGACATTCGGTTGCCGCGGGCGAAATGGGCGAGCTATGGCGTCACCCTCGCCGACGGCCGGCCGCTGCCGGCGGACGATCTGCCGTCATCGCTATTGTTGCCGATGGGGCGGCTCGGCCCCGCTTTCCTGGTCTATCAGAATTTCCAGGTTTATCTGCAGTGGAACAACTCGCTGGTTTATTCGACGACAGCCGCGTATCTGGCGAGCCGCATCGCCGGCGCTGCGCCGCTCCATCGCGGCAATCCGCCGCCGGCGCTGCCGTTTGCCGACGTCAAGGCGCTGCAGGGAATGCTGGCGCGCGCGGGCTATGACGTCGGCACCATCGACGGTTTCCTCGGCTTGAAGACGCGGCAGGCGGTCAAGGCGATGCAGCAGAAATACGGCCTGCCGGCGGATTCCTATCCGACGGCGGAGCTGCTCGCGCGCATGCGCGGCGTACATTAGGGAGAAGCATGACCAAGCACATTCGCCGCGTCGTGACCGGTCACGATGCCGCCGGGCGATCGATCTTCGTCAGCGACGGCCCCACCCCGCACGTGTTCGCCCGCAGCAAAGGCAGCGCCATCGTGCATGAGCTTTGGCAAACGGAGCGCACGCCCGCCGACAATCGCGGCAGCGTCGACGCCATCGCGCGCGGCCACCGTCTCCCACCGCCGCCGAACGGCTCGGTGTTCCGCGTCATCGAATATCCGCCGGACTCCGAGCGCCTTGCCGCCATCGCGCGCGAGGACGCGCTGCCCGACGAGTCCGGCCGCGCTGCGGCGACCGATCGCAACAATCCCCGCCATCCCGGCTTTCACAAGACCGCAACGATCGATTACGCCATCGTGCTCTCAGGCGAGATTTACGCCATGATGGACGAAGGCGAAGTTCTGTTGAAAGAAGGCGACGTCCTCATCCAGCGCGGCACCAACCATGCCTGGAGCAATCGTACCGCCGAGCCGGCCGTTGTCGCGTTTGTGCTGATCGACGCCGAGCCGGTGTAGCGAAGGCCGCCGTGTCTCCTATTTTTTGAACCGGCGCCGACACCAGTGGTCCGATTTTGCCGTGAAGACGGCGAAGAATGTCCGTTTTCGGCGATAGGCGGGCATCATTTATCTGCCATTCGATGGTATATGGGCGCTATTATCCGCGGGGCGGCTGATTGATGGCGAATACAGATACATCCGCTATGACCAATGACGCCCGACACCAAATTTTGGTGGTCGGTGGTGGTGCTGGCGGCCTTGAGCTTGTTACCCGTCTTGGCGACAAACTCGGACGGCGCAAGCTCGCAGAACGTCACTCTGATCGACAAGTCGCGGGCGCATCTGTGGAAGCCATTGCTGCACGAAATTGCCGCGGGCACCATGGATCTCGCCGTGCATGAGATTGACTTCCTGGCGCAGGCCCACTGGCACGGCTTTCAATATCGCATCGGAGAGCTGATTGGTTTGGACCGCGAGCGGCGCGAGGTTCATCTCGCGCCCTACGCAGACGAAGATGGCAAGGAGGTCACCCCGCGGCGCAGTTTTCGCTATGACACGCTGGTGATTGCCGTTGGCAGTCAGAGCAATGACTTTGGAACGCCGGGAGTGCAGAAATATGCGATTTCTCTGGACACGCCTGAGGAAGCAAAACGGTTTCACAGCCGCCTTGTCAACGCTTACATCCGCGGACACGCGCAATCGGCGCCATTAGGTCCGGGGCAGCTGCGGGTTGCTATTATCGGCGCGGGGGCGACGGGCACTGAGCTTGCCGCCGAGTTGCATTTCACCACACGCCAGCTCGTGGCGTACGGCCTCGACCGCATCGATCCTGAGAAAGATATCCAGATAAATCTTATTGAGGCGGCGGATCGGATTCTGCCGGCTCTGCCGGAGCGGCTATCGGCGGCCGCCATGAAGCTACTGCACGATCTCCAGGTCCGCGTGCACACAAGTGCCAAGGTCGCCGAGGTCACGCCCGAGGGCGTGAAGCTTGCGAGCGGTGCTGCCATCCCGGCCGAGCTTGTGGTGTGGGCGGCGGGGGTCAAGGCGCCGGACTTGCTCGCGGGGTTGGGCGGACTCGAGACGAACCGTGTCAATCAACTCGTGGTCAAGCCGACCTTGCAGACCACGCGCGACAATTCAATCTTCGCAATTGGCGACTGCGCCGCATGTCCATGGGAAGGACATCCCGGCAGGCTGGTCCCGCCACGAGCCCAAGCGGCCCATCAGCAAGCGATGCATCTCGTCAAGCAGATCAGGCGTCAACTCTCGGGAGAACCGGTACAGCCTTGGCGCTATCGCGACTTTGGTTCGCTGGTCTCGTTGGGCGAGTATTCCACGGTCGGCAGCCTGATGGGTGGACTTTTAGGCGAAAACCTATGGGTCGAGGGCCTGTTCGCGCGGCTGATGTATCTTTCGCTCTACAAAATGCATGAATACGCGCTGCACGGATCGACCAAAATCACGCTCGACACTCTGGCCCGCCTGATCACCCGCAGGACCGAGCCTCATGTGAAGCTGCATTGAGATACCCGCTGTTGGGCGGATCAACTTTTCAGCTTTTCGTCGACGCTGAAGCGGCCGCCGCCGGACACGAACAGCACGAGCGCACCCCCGGCAATGGCGAGATCCTTGCTGAGGAATACGTATTGCAGGTTTTGCGCCGCCTGTGGAAATTCCCAGTACAGGTGCGCCGTTACAAAGGCAATCACTACGAAAAGGAATGCAAGCAATGCGCCGTAGCGTGTTGCGACGCCGAGGATCAGAGTGACGATAATAATCCATTCGACGACATGTGCGAACGGGCTCATCACATCGGGCGCGATAAAATTGAGGGACTTGAGATAGTCGACGCTCGGCCCGCCGGTCGAGACCGTCATGAGAAATACCGCAGCGATCAGCAAACGTCCGATCAACAGCAATATGTCGGCCATGCCTGTCGCGATACCGTCGGTGCACGACAGCAGCGGGTGTGATGATCGAGTTTCCATGATTTCCTCCCAGCCCTTGATGGCACGAACTATAATGCTTGCCTTGGACACGCGAAAGAGCGGCGGCCAGACGAGCTGTGTCGGGCGCAGCACGCAGGCGCTGGCTGAAAGAACATAGGCGCCGGTTTCGGCTGGGCCATGATGGTGCGGCAGCGAACGGGCATTCCGACGATAGTTTTTGATTGCGAGTCCGCGTGGCCAGAGGCCTGACGAGCTGCACGGCGAGCTAGGCCTGCCGATACCGCCTGACCTCCTCGCCATTGCCGACGAGGCGATCGAATAAACGGCCCGTTGCCGCGATGCGGGAATTGGTGCTCACCAAACTCGATCTACGAGATACGCGCCCTTCCGGTTCTTCGCGATCATGTTTCCCGAAGGCGGCCGAGTGTCGCGGGACCGATCTTGCCCGCATCGCGACATAATAATGTGCCACTCGCCGTGGACGGCGGCTGACGGGTGATGTTAGACGACGGCCGGCGGCGGCCGAGCTTGGGGGCGGCATCCTCGTCTCGGGGCAAATCCGGTGCCTTCCAAGTTTCTTTGCGGCAAACGCTTGACCGCCCTATATGCGGTGACGGAAGATACTGAAAAGGCAACAGTTTTTCTTTATTCCAAACTAGAACAAGGCGCTGCCGACCGCCGCTTCGATTGGACCCCGCTGGCCATAATGTTACATTATAACGTCATGTTTCCCCGACACCGTGAATTCCCCATGGGCGAGCCGGATCAAGCGAAAACGGAACCTAGCCGATGAAGCAGAGTGTTCGTCCACAGCGCTCAAATCCAATCCGCATCGTCGCGAGCTGCGCCGGTGTGACACTTGCTGGCGCGCTGCTTTTTGCGATCTCGCCCGCGCCGTCGGCGCGGGCGCAAGGAAATCCTGCCGCGACGCCGGCCCCGACTGTTGCACCAAGTGCTGCACCAAGTGTTACTCCAAGTGCTGCACCGAGCGCTGCACCCAATGCCACATCGGCTCCGTCAGCCACCACGGAGACTGGCGCTCCCGTGGCCGCCCCGACCGCTCCTGCCGCGCCCGGGGCGCCAGCCGCTGCCGCCCCCTCGGCACCGCTTGCGCCGACGGCGGGCGCGCCCGCTGCAACGCCGACGCCGTCAAATGCCGCTGCGCCAAATGCAATAGCGCCGCCCGCACTGCCCACGCCCTCGAGCGCAACGGCGCCGGCGTCCAATGCTATGGCGCCCGCCGCAGCTGCACCGCCGCCGGGCGAACACATGATCAGCGGCGCCGACTTGCCGGAGGATCTCTCGCCGTGGGGCATGTTCGAGAACGCCGACATCATCGTGAAGCTGGTCATCATCGGCCTTGCTATCGCGTCGCTCGTGACCTGGACGGTGTGGCTCGCCAAAACCTTCGAATTGCGCAGCGCGCGCAACGAAGTCCGCCGCGACATTCGCATCCTCAACGGCGCGGCGACTTTCGCTCAGGCGCACGAGCAATTGCGCGATGGCGAGAGCCCAGTCGCGCAACTGATGCTGTCCGCCGCCCAGGAGATCCGGCTCTCCGCCAATTTGCGCGCCGAGGGCTTGAAGGAGCGCATCGCGCTGCAGCTTGAGCGCATCGAAATGGCGGTCAGCCGAAAAGTCTCGCGCGGCACCGGCGTGCTCGCCACCATCGGCTCGACCGCGCCGTTCGTCGGACTGTTCGGCACGGTGTGGGGCATCATGAACAGCTTCATCGGCATTTCGAATGCCCACACCACCAATCTCGCGGTGGTGGCGCCCGGCATTGCGCAAGCGCTGTTGGCCACCGCCTTCGGCCTTGTCGCCGCGATCCCGGCGGTGATGATCTACAACGTGCTGGCGCGCCAGACCGCGCATTATCGCGCCTATCTCGGCGACGCCTCGGCGCAGGTGATGCGGCTTGTGAGCCGCGATCTCGACCGCGCCAAGCTCCCGCTCACCCAGGCCGCCGAGTAAACGCTAGCGAAACCCAATGGCCATCCGTCTCGATCACGGCACCGACGAACTCATCGAAGTCCACGACATCAATGTCACGCCGTTTATCGACGTGATGCTGGTGCTGCTCATCATCTTCATGGTGGCGGCCCCGTTGGCGACCGTCGACGTGGCGGTGGATCTGCCGTCCTCCACAGCGCCGCAGCAGCAGCGGCCGCCGAAACCGGTCTACATCACGCTCAAGGCCGACGGCAGCCTCGCTATCGGCGACAATACGGTGTCGCGCGATGCGCTCCCCGACGCGCTCGCGAGCGCAACCGGGAACAACAAGGAGGAACGCGTCTTCCTGCGCGGCGACCGCGCGGTGCCGTACGGCAACGTCATGCAATTGATGAACATTCTGCGCGACGCCGGCTACCTCAAAATCGCCCTGGTCGGAATGGAGACGCGTGAGGCGAAATGACCGTCGCTGCGCTCACCTGGTTCGACGACGACGAGCCGCGCGATCTGCGGCGCTGGGCCATCGCCGCCGCCGTCGTGCTCGGCGTCCATCTCGCCGCCGTTGCCGGTTACGTCTACATGCACAAGCCGGACGAAATCGGCGACGACACGACGCCGATCGCGGTGGATTTTGCGCCGACCCAAGACACCGTCGATCAACCCGAAGTGGCGCCGGTTCCCGAGCAGCCGCCGAAAGAGATCGAGAAACCGCCGCCTCCGCCGCCGCCCGAGCCGCAAGCGGTCATCGCGCCGCCGGAAGAAAAACCGCCGCCGCCGAAGGTCGAAGAGCAGAAACCCCCGACGCCCGCGATGGCGGCGCGTACCAAGGGCGGCGCGCCGCACGTCGTGCCGGCGTGGCAAACCAGCCTGGTGCGGCATCTGGAGCAATACAAACGCTATCCCGGCGCGGCGCAGTCGCGCGGCGAGGAAGGCGTGGTGCTGTTAAGTTTTAGCGTCGATCGCACCGGTCACGTGCTGGAGCATCATGTGGTGCGCAGTTCCGGCTATCCCGCGCTTGACGACGAGGTCATGTCGATGATCGAGCGCGCCCAACCGCTGCCGCCGTTCCCGCCGACCATGACCGAAGCCAAGCTCGAACTCACCGTGCCGATCCGCTTTTCGCTCAAGTGAGCGCGGAGATCAGCGCGCTGTCTTTGCCGTGCATCGAGGCCAGTGCGTGAGCGCAGGCGCGAGCGGTCAGCGCAAGAATGGTCAATGTTGGATTTTGAGTTCCCTGAGATGGAAAACACGCGCCATCGGTGACATAGAGACCTCGCGCATCCCAACATTGATTATTCGGATCAAGCACGGAATTCACCGGATTTGTTCCCATCCGCGCGGTACCGCATTCATGGACGGCACTGCCGGGCGGAACCGGAGCGTCATCAATTCTGGCCGGCTTTCCACCGGCAAGGTCGAATAATTCGCGTATCGCCAGCTTTTGCTCTCGCGCCCGCGCCAATTCCACCTCGCCATGGCTGCACTCGATGCGCAAAACCGGAATACCCCAGGCATCCTTGATCGAGGGGTCAAGCGAAATCCGATTTTCATGCCGTGGGAGCATTTCTGCAAACGTGACAGCTATGAGATAGCTGCGGTCTCCGGTTGTCGCGCACGGATATAGCTGCGCGGCAAAACCACGCGACGACAAAGAGATGGTTGACTGACGCGCATCAAAGCGCGGCAAATAGATGCAACGCCCGCCTTCGCTTTCGGCTTCGGCTTCGGCGAATGTCGGCACTGGAACGCTTTCCGCACCCAATACGACATGATCCATGAGATAGCGTCCGAGCACACCTGAATTACCCCCCAGTCCGCCGGGACATTTCGGTGCCTGCGAGAGCATCAGCAAGCGGGTCGACTCCAAAGCCGATGCGCAGAGGAACACCAGCGGGGCACACGATACGTGTTCGCGTCCGCTCGCGTGATCGATCCAAGCCACGCCACAGACCTTGCCGGCATCGTCAACACGAACTGCCTTCGCGATCGCACCCTGTCTGCACCGCAAGCGGCCGGTTCGAGCGGCGATCTCAAGAGTCTGCAAAGGCGGTGCATGGCGGCTTAAAATCGGCCGTACATTCGGCCACCGGCCGATGATTTTTTTTCGTATCACCTCCTCGGTTTGAGTCGGCTGAAGGATTCGTGACAGCACGCTGTCGGGCAACCACGGATGCCCGTCATTCATCCCAGAGAGCCCAAGTCGGTGCTCGACCAAGTCGTACCATTTATCCAGCTCGCCAACTTGCAGAGGCCAGTGAGGGCTTTGGCCGTCGCGGGGCCTAAAATCGTCCGGACCAAACCGATAATACTGCCGGCCGTGGCCTGGCACGGCAACGCGTCCTCCCAACATCCGAGACCGTATCCAGACAAACGGGTGGTCCGGCGCGGCGACATAGGGGCAATCGCGATCATCCACGAACGCATCCGGCGCGCGCATCCAGGCGTAACAACGCGATTGGATCGGTTGGCGCCACCGTCCGAGCAATCGGAGCGCCCCGCGTGCTTTGGCAATGATTTTTGGCGGCACCCATCGCATTCCTTGCGCCGCCGAAAGCCCCTTGGCCAGGCAACCGGTGAGACATCGCAATGGCGCTTGCAATGGACCCGACGGAATGCCGGCATCAAGCACCAGCACGCGCAAACCGTGCTCGCACAGCAACATCGCCGCAAAACCTCCTGCGGCGCCTCCACCAATGACAATCGCATCGTGATCACGCGCTGCCCGAATAGAATCGATCGTTGTCGATTGCAAAACCGAGGCAAGAGCCGGTCCAACCGGCATCAATTGCTCCAGGTCCTAGCGCGAAGAATACTCATGTCGCGATCAACCGAAAAATCTCCAAGACGCTCAACCTAAATCAGGCTCGCCTTATGATGTGCTATGCTGCGGAAGTATTTTGCTATTTCGTCACATCTAACACCGGCTCCGGCCGGTCACAAGTCGACACGCTTTGATGACTTGCGTTCCCGGCAATGTGCTCGAAACTATTCTGCCCCGATGCGCTAATCGGCTAGGCTTCGGTTGTGGCGGGCTGATAACTGCCGTCGATCGCGCCAACTCTCGGCGCCTCATTGAGACGGCCATAGATTCTGGAATTAGCTATTTCGATACGGCGCGCATGTACGGATGGGGCGAGGCAGAAGGCCTGTTGGGCGAACTGCTGGCCGGTCGCCGCGATCGCTTCATTATTGCCAGCAAAGCCGGAATTCTCCCCGCCAACCGCTCGCTTCCGTTGCGAGTGCTCAATCGCGGCATCGGTCTGCTGCATAGGACAATGCCTCAACTCGCCCATGTGGTGCCGAAGCCGGCCGCAATGCAAACTAGATTTGGGGTATTTGGCGTTTCTGACGTGCGCAAAAGTCTTGAGAGGAGCCTACGACAATTACGTACCGACTATCTTGACTGTTTCCTGCTCCACGAATGCACGCAAGCGGACATCGCAAATCCGGAATTGCAGTTACTTCTTCAGACTTTGCAAAAGGAGGGTAAGATTCGAACATATGGAGTCGCCACGGGAATTGATGAGACGCTCCAAATTGTGGAACGCCTGCCGCATCTAAACCCGATCTTGCAAATTCCCAACAGCATTTGGAATATGAACGTCAGCCGCCTTCCCCTGCAGGCGCAGGGGCGCACTGTAACGCATTCGACCCTTACCGGTCGTTTCCATGCTTTCACGTCTGAATTGTCGTCCAATGCGTCGCTTGCCAAAAAATGGCAGGCGGCGGTGCAGATCGATCCGCATGACAAGGTTGCGTTGGCAAAGCTCCTTTTAGCCCACGCGCTGCATTCGAACCGCAATGGTGTCGTTCTGTTCTTTTCGAGTAACCGTCAAAATACGCGAGCAAGCGCAGAAGTCGCGGCCGAATTGCGAACTTACTCGGCTCAGATCGCTGCGCTAAACGCGTTCCTACAGAGTGACGACACAGAATTGTACTGACTGATTCAAAACGGGCACCTGACTCGAACGATCGATCGTCCTTGGCGCGCCACAGTGCCGCGATGACGGGGAGCAGCATGGGTGTTCCTTTCGAAGTTGCGATGCGCTCACGCGCGCCAGAACGGTTTCGCTTTTTCCTCCTCGGCGCGATCCGGATAGCCGATATCCTTAAGGTCGAGATCGGTCAGCCGCGCCAGTTCGCGGCGCGAGCTTGTGCGCCGGCGCCATTCCCGAAGCGTTTCAATGATCCGATTGAGCAGCGAGCCGACGCTTTGCGGCTCGCTGAAGACATTGTCGCGAGACGATTGAGAGGTAACCGAGTGCGTGTGAGAGGTAATCGAGTGCGTGGTCACGGTGATCTCCCGTAAGTTTTCGGCGTACGGACAATTCCATCCCTCGCTTTTGCCTGACTATCGTCGACGGCGGTGAAATGCCGATGACGGGTCAGTAACAGTCTTTACTTAGTATTTGCGTCGAAGATTTGACGCCTCGACGCGCGCTGCGGATGCGATCAAATTTTGCAACGCCGATAAACAAAACCGGCCCAGTCACGCTCAGCAAATCGCGTGCCATTGAACGAAAATTGCGACACATGGTCGTTGCGTTGCCTCGCGCCAAAATCCGCGATGAACGTCAATCGATAACACGTTGTTACCAAAACAGGCACGATGGCGGAAAAAAATCATCTTCGGCGGCTGAAAGTCGAACTGCCGATGAACAGGCAAATTGCGCTTCGATGCAGCAAAAATTGTGCCTCACCGCGGCCGCGCCGTTTTTTTACGCGGCAATTCATTTCAAACTGCGAACGGCCGCAGGTTCCGCTCCAGGCGCGGCAGGATCGGCAGCGCGCCGGGCTCAAAGCGTTTGCCGGCAATCTGCTCGAACATGCGGATGTAGCGGCGGGACAGTTCGTCGACCAGATCGGCCGGCGCATCCGGCAGCGTCTTGTCGGCATAAGGATCGGAATGATCCTTGAACCACAGCCGCAAGAACTCCTTGTCGAAATAATCGGGCTCCTGGCCGGCGGCAAAACGCGTCTCATAGGAATCGAGCTGCCAATAGCGCGACAAATCCGGAGTGTGGATTTCATCGATCAGGACCAGCCCGCCCGCTTTATCGGTGCCGAATTCATATTTGGTATCGACCAGCGCGAGGCCGCGCCGCGCCGCGATATCCTGCCCGCGCGCAAATAGCGCAAGCGCGGTGTCCTCGATGCGCACGAATAGATCTTCGCTGACAAAACCCTCCGCGATCATCTCGTGTGGCGCCAGCGTGCGGTCATGGAGAGCCTCTTTGGTGGTCGGATCGAAGATCGGCCGCGGCAGCTTCTGATTTTTACGCATGTTGTCGGGCAGCTTAAGCCCGCCGAATTCGCGCTGACCTTTGCCGTAGCGGGTCCAGATCGCGGTGTCGGTCACGCCGGTGAGGTAGCCGCGCACCACAGCCTCGATCGGCACCGTCTTGCATTTGCGTGCAATGGTCACGTTCGGATCGGGAACCGCCAGCACATGGTTTGGGACGATGTCCTTGGTCAATTCGAACCAGTGCGCGCTGACCTCGTTGAGGACCTGTCCCTTCCACGGGATATGCGCGATGATGCGGTCGAACGAGGAATGGCGGTCGGTCGTGATCAGAACGAGCCGGTCGCCTTGGTCGTAGATATCGCGGACCTTTCCCGCGGTTTTCGGCCCGAGAAAGTCAAAATCCGTTTGGCGCAAAATGTCCATGTCGACCGGCTCTGTGCCTCATTGGTTCGCTCTCCACCATAGAGGCTTAAGCCGCATAGTTACAAAGCGAATGCCGGAACACCTGTGCCTTCTGTGGGTTGAGCCGCCAGGACAACACGCATGAAAATCGGCATTGTCGGGACTGGAACCGTCGGCTGCGCCTGTGCCATGGCGGCGGTCAATCGCGGCAGCGCGCGCGAAATCGTGCTGGTGAACCGCACGCGCAAGACCGCCGAAGCCGTCGCCACCGATATCCGCTACGGCACGCCGCTCACCCCCAAGGTTGAGATCGCAGACGGCGACTACGACGCGCTCCAAGGCGCGGGCGTGGTCATGATCACCTCGGGGGTCAACGAGAAGACCGGCGGCGCCACCGACCGCAACGATCCGCAGGGCCGGTTGCGGCTGCTCGACAAGAACGCCGCGATCTATCGCGACATCGTTCCGCGCGTCGTGGGCGCGGCGCCCGAGGCCGTGCTGCTCATCGTGTCCGATCCGCCCGACCCGCTTGCCGATATTGCGCGCGACACCGCACGGTCAGGCGGGGTCGATGCGCGCGTGATCAGCGCCGGCACTTTCCTCGACACCATGCGCTTTAAGGTCCATCTCGGAAAGCATTTCGGCGTCGATCCCGCCGGTGTCGAGGCGCAAGTGGTCGGCGACCACGGCACTGCGCAGGTCTTTCTGTGGTCGTCGGCGCGCATCGGCGGCGTGCCGGTGGCGGCGCTCCTCAAGCAGCGCAACGAGACGCTCAAAGAAGTCCGCGAACAGCTCGAAAGGGACGTGCGCTACGCCAACATCACCATCATCGAAGGCCACGACGCCAGCCAATACGGCATCGGCATCGTGTCGGCGCGCATCGCGGAGATGATCTTGCGTGACGAGCGCACGGTGATCCCGATCGGCAGCCTGCAACGGCAGTTCGGCGTGACGCTGTCGCTGCCGAGCGTGGTCGGTCGCGGCGGGATCATCGAAGTTTTACAGCCGGAAATGTCCGACGCAGAGCGCGAGAGCTTGCAGAAAAGCGCGGCAATGATGAAGCAGGCGCTGGACCGCGTGCGGGAAGCGGCTTAACAGACCAGATGTGAAGACTCAGGCTTGCTGCAATAATGGCAGTTCTGCCGGTCGTTCGCGCGTGACCTGTCACCAACTGATAGACACGAACCTTACGCAGCCTTGAACGCCACGCGTTACCACGTCCGTGGCTGCCCGGTTTTATGGCATCCAGAACGGCTTAACGCCGTCGAGGGAGCGTCTCGGCCGCTCGGCCAAGCCGATATCCTCTAAGGTCCGGTCGCTCAGCCGCTCCAGTTCATCACCGCGATTGCGGCGCTTCCAGCGCAGGAAATTGACGGCGATCACTTCCGGCAAGCGCGCAAGCTCGAACGGGAAGATGGTCATGGCGCATCTCCAACTCCCCTCCCCGCTTGGACGTAGTGGGCGATGGCGACAAATGCTGTGACCGAAGGCACAGAGGAATTTTCGCAGTTATCGAAGCTTCGTTTAATGATTTCCGCTTCACTTCAGCCCGCTGGCGCGCGCCTGATCTTTCGCCATCACCGCCCAGTCGTGCTCGGCCTCGCCATGCGCCACAGCGCCGACCAAGCGGTCGCGCCAGACATTTCCCGAGGGCAGCGGCACGCCGACGGCGCCGCCGGCCTCGAGCGCGAAATTGGCGTCCTTTAATCCCAAGATCGCGCGCTGGCCCGCCGGCTGGTAGCGCTCCTCGGCGATGATCTTGCCGTAAATCTTGTACGCCGAGCAGGCGAACAATCCGTCGGTCATCACGTCGAGAAACACGTCGGGCACAACGTCGTATTTGCGGATGAGCGAAAAGCCCTCGCCCATCGCCTCGATGGCGCAGCCGAGCACGAAATTATTGGCGATCTTGATCGCCGCAGCCGCAACCGGATCGGCGCCCGCTTCGAAGGCGCGCCGGGCGATCGCGGCGAACAGCGGCCGACAGCGGTCGAGGACTTCCTTCGCTCCGCCGAGCACCATGCCGGCCTGGCCGGCGGCCACGACTTCCGGCCGGCCGAGCATCGGCGTCGCCAGCAGAATTTGGCCGGCATCGTCGTGCAGCTTTTTCAGCTTGCCGATGCAGCCGACGCTGTGCGTGCCGGCACAGATGTGAATGCCGCCCTTCGGCAGCGACTCCAATAGTCCGCCGGATCGCGTAACGACCTCCGTCATCGCAGCGTCGTCGGCCAGCATGGTGAACACCGCCTCGCCATAGCTCGCCGCCGCCTTGATCGAGCCGAGCTGTTTGGCGCCGAGATCGAGGAGCGGCTTGAGCTTGTCGGCGCTGCGGTTATAGACGCCGACATCGTGGCCGCCGTCGATCAAGCGGCGCGCCATGGCTCCGCCCATGCGGCCGAGCCCAATGAAACCGACTTTCATGATAATTCTCCGCCCGTGCAGCTCATTGACTCGCCCTCAACTTTTCGCCGCTCATTCCCGCGCAAGCGGGAATCCAGTAAGAATTCAGGTCCCCGCTTTCGCGGGGACGAGCGGCGGTTTCGCTAGACCAACTGGCCGCGCACCCATTCGAGCTCGCGGCAGATATAATCGACGATGTCGCCCGACTTGAGGCTGTCGGGCAGCATGTCCCAGGTATAGGTCTCGACCTCGAGATGGCGCGACAGCGGCTTTTGCTTGTGAAAGCGCAAGCCGTCCTCGATGGCAAAACGCGTGGTGCGGAATTGCCCGAGATCGTCGAGGAAAACCGGCACATGGATGTGGGTCCGCCATTCGCGCGGCGCCGGATCCTTCTCGAAAGCAGCAATGGCATCGTCGACGTTGAGGAATTTGGTGAGCTTGCCGTCCCGCTTTTGGATCGTTTGCGTCAAATAGATCGTCTTGGCGTAGCGCTTGAGCGTATCGACCACGCCCTGCGTCACTTCCGGAATATGCAGCGCCGCGGCTTCCTGGAATTTGAAGATCGGAATGCCGGCATCGATCAGCTTCTGCACCGATTGCGAGATATTCTCGTATTCTACTGCCTGATGGCAAATGTCGTAGACGATGCCGAGATGGCGGCGCAGCGCCGCGTTGGCTTCGGCGATCGGCACATGCGCGAGCTTGGCGAGTTGTTCGACCGCGGCGCCGGAATAAAGGTGCTTGGTGAAATAGTCGATGGTCTCGTCGGTGGTTTCGAGGAAACAATACGGCTCCGGTTCGAGCGCCAGTTGGACGGTCCGCCCGGTGCGGTCTTCGAGAGCGATCAGGTGCGCAACCACGCCCAACACGTGATCGGTGTAGCTTTTGACCACTGCGTCGTCGGTCACGCGCGGCTTGAATCCAAGCGGCGCGCTCTGGATCGACGGCGCAATGCCGGCCGGGCACACGTCGGCCAGCACGTTGGCGACGTTAATAGTGTAGTTCGTGCGCTCCTCGGAGCGCCAGTCCGGCTCGTAAACCTGTTCCTTGACCACCGTGCCCTTGAACGCGCCGTAGGGAAAGGCGTTGGCGGTGTAGATGTACATGTCGTTGTCGCCGAGGAATTTTTTCAGCTTGTCGCGTTCGACGGCGCTGGCGGCAAGCGTCGCCGCCGAACTCGCCGACAAACGTATGCACACGCCAAATGCCCGATTGCCCGCGATCCGCGCTTTCACCTTCGGCAGATAGGTGACAAGCGAATGGTACAATTGCTCCCAATCGTCGGCGGGGTGCACCAGCGTCGAATAGGTCAAATGGCCGAGGCCGTTGCCGAGATCCATGTCTGATTTCCTGTCTTTTGACTGCCTCTCCCGGGCGCAGCGCAGCACCATTAGCGCGTTTACGCGCGTCTTGCGCGCGCTATGGTGGTGCGCTGCAGACCCGGGATCGTCACGAAGTCAAATCATCGAAGCGCCGAGCTTGTTAAGACCCCGGATCGGCGCTGCACCGCTTCGCGCTGCACCGCGTCCGGGGAACGTCGCGTTGAACTTCGTCACTCCACCTGCTCGACTTTCTCCGAAGCCGCCGAGCGCACGATAGCTTCGGTCACGGCGACGCCGTGGATCATCTGGTCGTAGGGGATCGGAAAAGCCGGCCCGCCCGCGGCGGCCTTGGCGAAAGCTTCCAGCGCGGCGCGCGACACGTCCAAACTCGCCGCCTGCCAGGTCTTGGCTTCGCCCTTCACCGGCTGGAATTTGCAGGTGCCGAACAGTTTGGTGCGGCGCTCCTCCGACGACGCGCCGGCGACATGGGTGACGCCTTCGAGCCGCAGCCAGCCCTTCGAGCCGAACACCTGGAAGGAAAAGCCGGGGCCGGTCGTCGTCATGGTGCCGAGATAGCCGGACATGCCCTTTTTCATGCGGAACAGGATCGAGGTGGTGTCGTCGGCGTCGATGGTCGCGGCGCGCCGAAAACTCTGGGCAAAGACGTGATCGATCGGGCCGCACAGATCGATCATGCCGTCGACCGCATGAACGCCCATCGGCATCAAGCCGCCGCACGGCGTTTCATTCTTATCGGCACGCCAATGGCTCGGACTGATGAACAAGACGTTGGGAAACGTCATGGTCGCCTCGACGTGGAGAATGACGCCGAGCTCGCCGCTGCGGATCATGTCGCGCAGCTTGGCGATTTCCGGGTGAAGCCGGCGATTGTAACCCAAGCCGAGCGTGACGCCGGCCTTGCGCACGGCGGCAACGGCGTCTTCGGCCTGCCGCCTGGTCAGCGTGAACGGTTTTTCGCAGAACACATGCTTGCCGGCCGCGGCCGCGGCGACGACTTGCGCGCCATGCATGGAATGCGGCGTGGCGAGCACCACCGCATCGACAGCCGGATCGGCCAGCACCGCGGCGTAATCCGCGACAAGGCGAAATCCGTTTTTCTTGGCAAAAGCCTCGGTGTCCGGCGTCACGGTGCGCGTCGTGCCGGCGACGAAGCGGATCGCGTCGCTGCCTTCGGCGGATTCGACAACCGTCTTGCCCCACCAGCCAAGCCCGACCATGGCCGCTCTAATCATTGACAACACTCCTTGCCGAAGCTTCGGCTATTTGAACGGCAGAAACGGCATGGCGTCTGCGGAATAATGCATCGCTACGATCAGGCAGCAGATCGCCCAGAACACGCAATATTCGTGACCGCCGATGTTCCACAGCCACTTGCCGCCGGTAACTTTCCACACCGCCCCACCGGCGATCAGCAAGTGAATGAAGCCAAGCAAGCCGGCATAAAACGGAAAAATCGCGAAGATAAGCCCGATCGCGATGAAGATCTCGACGACGCAGGCGACGTACATATGAAGCGCCGGCGGACTGAACTTCGCCGCCTTGAAGAAGCCGAGCGCCTCCGGGACGAAGAATTTGGCGTAGATATGCGGGATGAAGAACAGCCCGCAGATCAGCCGCAGAATGTTGATCCCCTGGGTGAGATCGAAATTTTGCCAATAGCCCGACATGGCTCCCCCTAAAATCGCCCGCCGTCATTTAGCTTGACGGTCGCGACATTGCCAGTTGTGCGGCGACCGTGCGCGGCGCTCAAGCATCGAGCTCCTTGAAGTAGCGGTAGATGCCCCACTGGCTGAAAGCAATGCGCCGTTTCGAGGCGAGATAGGCGGCAATCCGCGGCCGTTTCGCCACCCGGTCGTGCAACGCGACGAGCCCCGGAATTTTCTTCTCGAACCGCTTCATGCGCATGGGGAACGCGTAGCGCAGGCCCGCGACGATCTGGAACAGCGACAGGTCGACGTAAGTGAGGCGCCTCCCAACCGTGTATCTGCCGCCGTTCTTTTGCAAGACGCGCTCGAAATAACCGAGCATTTTCGGCACCTGATAGCGCCAAAAATCCTTGGTGCGCCGTTTCGCCGCCGGCCGCTGCTCCTCGAAATAGAGCCAGCCCGATACCGGATGATGGGTATCGTGGATGCGCACCACTAGATCGGAAATGGTGAGCTGCAATTGATGCGCCCACAGCCGGCCCGCCTCGTCGTGCGGTGCGAGTTTCAGGTACGGCCCGAGAAAGAACAAGATTTCCGCGGTCTGCGCGATGACGAGCTTGCCGGCCTTGAGAAAAGGCGGCGCGTAGGGCGGGTGCGCGACGCCTTTGCCGTCAAGGAGCTTCATCATCGCGGCCACGCCGCTCTTGCCCGCCCGCGCGACATCGACGTAATCGGCGCCGGCTTCTTCGAGCGCCAGCCGGACGAACTCGCCGCGGCCCTGGATCGAAGGCCAGTAGTAAAGTTCGTAGCGCATGGGCTATGGCGCCGCCTGGTATTGCGCGTCGGTCACCGGCTCCATCCAGGTCACGTGCTTGCCGTCGAGCGCCTCCTGCATGGCGACGTGAACCATATTCGTCGTCGGCGCGGCGCCGTGCCAGTGCTTTTCGTTCGGCGGAATCCACACCACGTCGCCGCCTTTGATTTCGCGCACCTGGCCGCCCCAGGTCTGCACCCTTCCGGCGCCCGACACGACGAACAGCGTCTGGCCGAGCGGATGGGTGTGCCAATGGGTACGCGCGCCGGGCTCGAAGCGAACCAGGCCAGAGCGCACGCGTGCCGGGGCCGGCGCCTCGATGATCGGCTCCTGCCAGACCACGCCGGTGAAACTATCGGGCGGCCCGCGCCGCGACGGCACCGAGCCGCAAACTTTAATGTCCATTCATTTCTCTCCCTATCGATCACGGCCGGCCTTCAGCTGCGCGGCCGGCCACGGATAAGATAGTGCAAATCCCGGCGCGATACTCCGGCAAATCGAGCCTATACGGCGGGCCGGTTTCGATGGCGCCGCTGCGGCAAGGCCATCGCCGGCGCCGACAAGCGCAAAGTCCTCGCCTCGTCGCCCGCGATACGAAATTCGGTCCAGCGGATCGTCGCGAGTTCCTGCAACGCTCACTCGATCTTGCCGCCAAATCGTGGTAGTTCGGGGCGCGTCCGGGGCTCCGCGCGAAGCCAATGGCAGAAGCAATATAGGTCCAACATTCAACCGTCCGGCCTATCCCAAATATCGGCCAAATTGGAACTTGCGTGAGCGATACGGCCATTCAGCCCGGAGCATTCGTCCGTTTCATCCGTGGGGGATTGAAGACTCCGCTGGCGCACACGGCGATCGCCAGCGTCGTGGTCGGCGTATTTTCCATTCTGTTCTACGTGTCCTATGCGGCGCTGATTTTCTCCGGGCCGCTTGCACCTTGGCTTGCCTACGGCCTCACGGCAACGTTCATCACCGGCGCGATCGGCGGGGTGGTGACGTCGTGGCGCAGCTCGCTGTCCTTTGCGATCGGCGGACCCGACGGCTCGACCTGCGCGGTGATTGCCGCACTGGTCGGCACACTCGCCGTGCGGCTGCGGTCGAACGGCCTCGACGACGGCTTGCTGACGGCGACTTTGGTAGTGCTGGCGCTGAGCGCCGCGTTGACCGGGCTACTCCTTTGCGGGCTCGGTCTGGCGCGTCTCGGCCGCGCCATCCGGTTCGTTCCCTATCCGGTGATCGGCGGCTTTCTCGGTGCATCCGGCTGTCTGATGCTGGCCGGCGTTTTTCGTATCCTGACCGGCTATCCGCTGAGCGTTGCGAACATCGCCCATGTCGTCAACGTGGACACCGCGGAGAAATTAGCGGCGGGAACAGCAGTCGCAGCCTTTCTCATCCTCGGGCGCCAGTATTGGAAATCGCCGCTGGCGATGCCGGCCCAGCTCTTGGTGAGCATCATCGGCTTCTATCTCGTTCTGCTTCTTTTGCGGATGCCGGTCGCCGATTTGCAGGCGCAGGGCTGGATGTTCGCGATGCCGTCGGCACGGGCCTTTGCGCCGCCGTGGACGCTCACATTCGCGCGCGTCCCGTGGTCGGCCTTGCCCGAGCTCGGCGCGGATTTTATCGCGGTGATGTTCGTGGGCACGATCAGCATCCTGCTCAACATCACCGCGATCGAAATGTCGACCAAACACGAGGCCGTGCTCGATCGCGAGCTCAAGCTGCAGGGCATCGCCAATCTTCTCTGCGCGGCGCTGGGCGGTTACGTGTCCTGCCTCACCAGCACGCGGTCGCGGCTGAACTTCATCCTCGGCAAGGACACCCGCGTCTCCGGCCTGATAATCGCGGCGATGTCCGCGGCGGCCGTGTTCGTCAACCCGGTATTTCTCGGCTACATGCCCAAATGCGTGCTCGGCGGGCTGTTGGTGACCATCGGCTATGATGCGGCCAAGCGCTGGCTCGTCAGCAGCGCCCGCCAGCTCGAGCGGCTGGAATACCTGTCTCTGCTGGCGATCGCTCTGATCATTGTGTGGTGGGGCTTCTTGCCCGGCGTATCGATCGGGGTGATCTTCGGTTGCGCCACGTTCGCCTTGAGCGCCGGTCGCATCAACGTCGTCAAGCTCGCCTTCGACGGCTCGGAATATCGCAGTTCGCTGGATCGCGGTCCGCGAGAGCTTGCGCTGCTCGCGGCTCACGGCCGCGAATTGCAGGGCTTGCGCCTGCAAAGCTACCTGTTTTTCGGCTCCGCCAATCGGCTCTACGAGCACGTCAAGCTATTGCTGGCGGAACGGCCGGAATGCCGTTTTCTGCTGTTCGATTTTCGGCTCGTCACCGGGCTGGATTCGTCCGCCGTCCATAGTTTCACGCAGATCAAGCAAGCAGCCGAGGCGCTCGGCGCGCGCCTGGTCTTCGTGCACCTCACGCCCTCGATCGAGAAGGCATTCGGCGACAATCAGGTCATCGGCAAAAATGTCCCAGTCTTTGCCGATATCGACCGCGCGCTCGAGTTCTGCGAGAACGTCATCATTGCCGCCCACAATGACGGCGACAGCGGGGCGCGCTCACTGCGCGACTGGCTTGCGGAGGCGCTCGGCAGCGCCGCCTTCGCCGACACATTGGCCGACAACTGCCGGCGATTCGAATTCGCGCCTGGCAACGTCATCGCGCAGCAAGGCGGGCCTTCCGATTCCATGCACTTTATTATCGACGGCCGCGTCGGGATCATCGTCAATTTGGAGGACGGCAGCTCGATTCGCGTGCGCAGTCTCGGGCAACACACCACCATCGGCGAGATGGGTCTGCTCACCGGACGTCCGCGCAGCGCCACTGTGCAAGCTGAAGTCGCGAGCGTGGCCTACGAGCTGCGGGCCGATGCGTTTGAGCGGCTGAAGGTCGAGCATCCCACGCTGGTGCAGGCGCTCCTGACCTATGTGATCGCCCTGATGGCGGAACGGTTGAGTTTTGCCAGTCGAGTGATCGGCGTCCTCCAGCGCTGAGCTCCGGCACGAATTAACGATATTTTGTCGGCGCGCGGCTCAGGTTATAAGCAAGGCGGCTTATGATGAGTACTGCGTCCGATATCGTGCGCATTACGCCCCAACGCCGGGCGTTGCCTCTCGTCATGCTCATCGCTCTCGTCGGTCTCGGCCTCACGCTCGGCGCCTGCTCCAAATGCGACGTGCCGAACTTGCTGCCTCATCAAGCCGGACCGCAGTCGTGCCACGACGGACCGTCGCCGCAATAGATGAACGCGACGATCATTTCGGATGACCGAGCCCGTCGTCCGCCGTCTCATCGAGCGCCGGATCGAGACTCGCACCGGTATGGATATCGGACAGCTCCTCATGGCGCGGCCGGCCATAAGCGTCGGCCAATTGCCGCGGTGACAGACTGGCGAGTGTGTTGGTTCTGTCGTCGTGCCACCACGTCCAGATCAGCCGCGCCAGCATGGCAATCAACGCGAGCTGGAACAGTAGCCCCAGCACGGAAGCGATGCCGCTCAATTCCCCCACCACGCCGTGACCGAACAGCAGGCCGATCACGCCCGAGCCGAGGAAACCCGCGGCGAAGCCGCCGATCAGATCGCCGCGGCTGAACAATCCGCCGAGCGAGCCGCCCTGATAGGTCGGCTGCGCGGCCTCCGGCAGCGGCGAATTGTCGAGCCCAATGACGCTGCCGATGCCGAACGAGCCGGCGGCGTCGGCACCGGCGAAGCCTAGACCGCCGCCAAGCCGGGCGTGCGCGTCCTCCGCGCAGACCATGAGACCCAGTGTCAGCGCAATTAGCGTGGCGAGCGAGGCCAGCCACCGTGGCGGCATGAGCGCCTGAGTTCCGAGCAATCTATACACCGCGGCCCCTTGGCATGCGCTTGGCGCGATATTAGCCGCGTCTTGCGCTCAGGCTTATCTACGCCCGCGGCGCTGCTGGACGACCTGTCGCAAAGCGTCGCACGCGCGGATGTCGCACCGTAGATGCGTCGAATCAGCATGGGAAGCGGCACTGCCGCCGACCGCATCGTCACCCTGTTGTCGCACAGCGGATCTGCCATGTGACAGATGTGCGGCGATTATCAGGCGGCGAGCGTCTCTTTGACCTCATGGACGAGCTGTTTGAGCGTGAAGGGTTTTGCCAGGAAGGCGAATTGGCCCTCCGCCGGCAGATGTCTTTGAAAGGCATCCTCGGCATAGCCGGAGACGAAGATGATCTTCAGCGCCGGATTGCGGCTGCGTAGCTCCCGCAACAATGTGGGCCCGTCCATCTCCGGCATGACCACATCGGATACCACCAGATCGACCTTGCCGCCGTGCCGCCCCAGGACCTCGATGGCCTCAACGCCGTTTGCGGCCTCGAGCACGGTGTAGCCGCGCGAGCTCAGGCCGCGGGCATTGAGCTGGCGCAACCCCTCCTCGTCCTCGACCAGGAGGATCGTGCCCTCGCCGGTCAGATCGGCGTTCGCCGCGCGCTTGCCATCGGCCGCGGCCTCCGCGGAACGCTCGGCGGCGATCTCCTGCGTGGTCGCAATATGGCGCGGCAGAAAGATGCGGAACGTGGCGCCCCTATTCTCCGCCAACTCGACGTAAACGAAGCCGCCGGTCTGCTTGATGATGCCGTAAACGGTCGAAAGGCCGAGGCCGGTGCCCTTGCCGACTTCCTTGGTCGAGAAGAACGGCTCGAAAATCTTGTCGACGATTTTTGCCGGAATGCCGATGCCGGTATCACTGACCTCGACCAGAACGTAATCGGCGGCCGGCATCCCCTTGGCGTGGAAGCGTCGGCTTTCCGACGCGGTGATATTTGATGTCCGCACCGTCAGGCGGCCGCCATTGGGCATGGCGTCGCGGGCATTGACGGCGAGATTGACGATGACCTGCTCGAATTGCGAAATATCGACCTTGACCCGCCACAAATCGCGGCCGTGCTTGACTTCGAGGTTGATCTTCTCGCCGATCAGCCGTTTGAGCAGCATGTTGAGGTCGGACAGCACCTCACCGAGATCGAGCACTTGCGGGCGCAGCGTCTGCTTGCGCGAAAACGCCAAGAGATGGCGCACTAGGCTCGCCGCCCGGTTGGCGTTCTGCTTAATCTGCATGATGTCGGCAAAGGACGGATCGGTTGGCTTGTGCGCGCTCAGCAGAAAGTCGGTCGCCATGATGATGGCGGAGAGCACGTTGTTGAAATCGTGCGCGATGCCGCCGGCAAGCTGGCCGACCAGCTCCATCTTCTGCTGTTGCGTGACTTTATTTTCCAATTCGCGCTGCGCCGTGGTCTCCAGCGCATAGACGATGGCCGCTTCCTGGTCGCGCTCTTCCTCCTCCACCGCGGTCACGTAAAAGCGTCCAAACCGCTCGCCGTCGACGGCGAGCGTGGCGTCGACCGGGGCGATGTCGCCGTTGCCGAGCGCCGCCTGTTGAAGGGCGGCAGCCAGTGCCTCGCGGTCGCGCTCGACGACAATGGACAGGATGGACCGATCCTCCAACTCGTTTTGGCCGCCGCCGCGCACGCCGTGGAACAGCTTTGCGAACAGCGGATTGGTGCGAACGACCCCGCCATGCTTGTCGATGGTCGCGATCGCCATCGGCGTGCGGTGGAAAAACCGCACGAAACGGATTTCCGCGGCGCGCTGCGGATCGGTGCCGTCGTCGCGGGCGCGGTTGAGCACCAGCGTTCGCGAGGTGCCCGGCGTGCCGTCCGAGCCGTAGGCGAGCTTGTGCAGCACCCGTACCGGCAAGGTGCGGCCCGAGCGCGTGCGCAGATCGAGATCGAGCACTTCGGTTTTGACCTCGCCCGGGGCGCCGCGCAGCGTCGTCAATAAAGCCGCGCCGTCGCCCGCGACCAGATCGGCAAGCTTCAAGCCTCCCGAGCCGACCTGCGCCAGATCCTGGTCGAGCCAGTCGGCGAGCGTGGCATTGAGATAGACAATGTCGCCCTTGTTGTCGGCGGAGAAGAAACCGGCCGGCGCATGATCGAGATAATCGATCGAGTGCTGCAGGACTTGAAACACATTCTCCTGCCGGTCGCGCTCGGCGGTGACGTCGGCGAGCGACCACACCGTAAGCCGCGCGTCGCGCCGGGTGTTGCCGAGCGGACGGATTTTGAAACGGAGCCAGCGTGCCGGCCGGCCCTTTCTGCCGGCGATACGCACCTCTTCCTCGAGCCGCCTGCCCTCTTTCGCCGCTTTCAAAAGCCGGTAAATCGCCTCGGAGGCATCGGCGTCGCCGATGAAGGCGCGTTCGACCGGGCGCATATCGTTGGCATCGGACGCATCGATGAGATCGAGATAGGCGGCATTGCCATAGACGACGCGGCCGTCGCGGTCGGTCACGACGACGCCCTCGGCGGCGCCGTCGACGATCGCCTTGACCAAGGGATTGTTCGGCGCCGCGCCGGACAGGCGCGCAATGCCGCAGGCAAACGCGAACAGCGAGAACACCCCGACGGTGGCAAGCACTGCCAGGAACGCGAGAATATACGGTTGAGCATTGTCACGGCCGAGCAGCACAATCGCGGTCGCCGCAGCCACCAACGAGGCCGCGACCAGAAGTACGAGAACAATACTGCCGCGGCCCGCATCGGAGCTGCGATCAATCGCCGGCCGCGCGCCGGCATCGGCCAAAGTCTCGGCCAAAGCGATTGCGCGAATTGAGGTTTTGCCAAGCGCCGGCGCGGGCATTGGCGCGGTTTTGAGCGTAGTCACCGGCTGCTCCGCTATGGCCCGCTCGATCATGGCCTGCTTTGTCATGCCCCGCTTTCAGTGCCTTGTTTCAGTGACTTGTTTCAGCGACTTGGGTGAGCAACTTGGGTGAGCGAATCGCACAACGGGAATTGGCAAAGCGTACACGACTAACCCGGCCTGGCGACAGCGCCGCGCAGCCGCATCACGTAGCCGATGATCTCCGCAACTGCGCGATAATGCTCTTGCGGTATTTCCTGGTCGATCTCGACCGTGCCATGCAACGCCCGGGCCAATGGCGGGTTCTCGACCACCGGGATGCCGTGGGCTTCGGCGACCTCGCGGATCTTGCGGGCGATCAGATCGGCGCCTTTGGCGACGCAGACCGGAGCGTTCATACCGCGCTCGTATTGCAGCGCGACGGCGAAGTGCGTCGGATTGGTGATGACGACCGAGGCCTTCGGCACCGCCGCCATCATGCGCTTGCGCGCCCGCGCGACGCGCAACTGCCGGATCTTACCCTTGATGGCGGGATTGCCTTCGGTCTGGCGGAATTCTTCCTTCATCTCGCGCACCGACATTTTGTGCCGCTCGTACCATTGCCGGTACTGGAACAGATAATCGGCCGCCGCGACGATGGCGAGGATCGCCACCACGGTGCCCAGCATTTTCATGGCGAGCGCGCGGGTGAACGGCAGGATCAGCGCCGGGTCGGCGGCGACGAGACCGCTGATCTTGAGCCGCTGCGGCCATAACAGCGCGCCGATGACGCCGCCGAACAGCGCGAGCTTGGCGAGGCCTTTGGCGAAATTAGCCAGCGCCTGTTGGGAAAACAGCCGGCGCAGACCCGCCGCCGGCGAAATTCGCGACAGCCGGGGCAGAACCGGCTCGACCGAAAACAAGATGCGATGCTGGATGACGTTGCCCAACAAAGCGGCAAGCATAAGCACCAGGATCGGAATGCCGAGGGCGGCAGCGACATGCGTCGCGATCGCCTTGACGAGAAGATTGAGCGCCGGTCCGTCGACGGGAATTTCATCGGAACGGGCGAGCAAGCCGCGGAACGTTGACGTGAGGCTGGACGCCATCGGTGCCGCAAACACCATCAACATCAGCGTGGCGCCGCCGATGGTGAACCAGGTCGAGACTTCCACGCTCTTGACAACGTCGCCGCGCTTGATGGCTTCCTCGAGCCGCCGCGGCGTCGGATCTTCGGTATGTTCGTTATCGTCGCGTTCTTCGGCCATCGGACTTTAAGCGTGCGGAGCAAGCTGGTGCAGCACGCCGCCGGCGTAGTCGAGAAACAATCCCATCATCGAGCCGAGCACCAAAATCAGGAACAGAAAGCCGATCATGATCGAGGCCGGCAGCGCGATGAAGAACACCTGCATCTGTGGCATCAGCCGCGACAGCACGCCAAGGCCGAGATTGAACAGAAGCCCGAACGCCAGAAACGGCGCGGACAGCTGAATGCCGACGCGAAACGCGCCGGATACGGTCTTGGTCATCAGCGCCGCGACGTTGCCGGTGGCGGGCACCTCGCCCGGCGCGAACAAAGTGTAGCTGTCGTTGAGCGCGGCGATGACGAGATAGTGCATGTCGGTGGCGAAGAACAACGTCACGCCGAGCATGGTCAGGAACGTACCGACGATGATGCCCTGCTCGCCCTGGGTCGGATCGACCGAGGTGACGAAGCCCAAGCCGAGCTGCTGGGCGATGACCGATCCCGCGACTTCCAGCGCCGAGACGGTCAACCGTGCGGTCAAGCCCAGCACCGCGCCGATGACGATTTCCTCGATCAGCATCACGATGGCGGGTGCGAGCGCGCCGGGATCGATGTGGTAGTCGTTGCGATGCAACGGCAGCAGCACGGCGGCGAGCATCAGCGCGATGGTCAGACGCAGCCGCGCCGAGATGTTCTGCTCGCCAAGCCCCGGCAACAGCATGACCATGGTGCCGGTGCGGGCGAATACCAAGAGGAACGCCGCACCGAAAGCCGGCAGATTGGAAATGTCGATTCTCACGGCCGATCTTTGCTCCGTCACCCTGAGGTGCCCGCGCGTCAGCGTGGGCCTCGAAGGCTGCTGCGCTGGGTCATCCTTCGAGGCTCGCTCCGCACGCACCTCAGGACGACGTTAGTGAATTACCCGGCGGTGATGAGCGCGGTGATCCGCATGAAGTTGGAGTGCAGCGCATCGGCCATGAACGGCAGCGCGACCAGCAGCGCGACAAAGATGGCCAGGATTTTCGGCACGAAGACCAACGTCGTTTCCTGGATTTGGGTGAGCGCCTGCAGGAGCGAGATGGCGACGCCGACGATCAATCCGACCAGCATCAGCGGCGAAGCGACGATAAGGAGCGTGACGATTGCGTCGCGCGACACATCCAAAACTTCAGGGCCCGTCATTTGCGTCTGCCTTTGCTTTTTGTCGTCCCGACTTACGACCCCCACCCTGACCCTCCCCCTTTCAGGGGGAGGGAAAATCTGCCGGTTTCTCTTTCCTCCCCCTGCAAGGGGGAGGAATAAGGTGGGTGTCAACTTCCCGATTTCGCGCTTCCCCTGGCTTCGCGAGCAGAAAGTTTTCAGATCGGCATTCTCAATACGTCTTCGTAGGCCGCGATCACTTTGTCGCGTACCGAAACGAGCGTCTGAAACGCGGTTTCGGTCTCCGCGACCGCGGTGACGACGTCGACCATATTGGCTTTGCCGGCAGCGACCGCCTGCGCCTGCGCGTCCGATTTCTGCGCCGCCGCGGACACGGCATCGATCACGTCTTTGAGGATCGAGCCGAAGTTCGGGCCGGCGTCCTGCGCGGCGGTGCCGCCGGCGATATTCGCCGTGCTCTCGCGCATCTTGGCGAGCGCGGCGTAGGCATTGGCAGCAATGGTTGGTGTCGCCATGGTCAGGCCTTGAGCATGTCAATGGTGAGCTGGAGCATTTTACGCGTGGCGGTGATGACGTTGAGATTGGCCTCATAGGACCGCTGCGCATCGCGCAAATCGGTCATCTCGATGAGCGTGTTGACGTTCGGATATTTGACGTTGCCCTGCGCATCGGCGGCCGGATTGCCGGGCTCGTGCCGGATCAAGAAAGCGGAATTGTCGGGTTGCACCTGGCCGAGCCTGACGACATCGGCGCCGATCGAGCGGTCGAGCTCGGTGGAAAAGGCCACGATGCGCCGCCGATACGGATCGCCGCCCGGCGTTTGCGCCACCGAATCGGCGTTGGCGATGTTCTCGGTGATGATGCGCATGCGTCCCATCTGCGCCCGCAGGCCGGACGCGGCGATGGTGAGCGATTTCATGAAGTCCATGCTCATGTCGGCTTACTCTTTGACCGCAAGCTTGATCAGTTGAAGACTGTGCGTGTAGAGCTCGGTCGCCGCCTCGTAGTCCATCTGGTTGGTCGCCACGTTCATCATCTCGTCTTCGTGACTCACCGAATTGCCGCGCGGGCGGATTTCGTAGCCGGCAGCGGCGCTGGTGGCGAAGCCGGAGCTCGTTGACACCGACGCGATATGGGCGGGATTGGTACGATCGAGATCCAGCGAAGCGGCCGACAATTCGCGCGAGAAATCGAGCGGCGCCAAGTCCTTCGCCTGGTAATCGGGCGTGTCGGCGTTGGCGACGTTCTGAGCGAGCACCTGTTGGCGCGCCTGCTGCCATTGCATGCGCTCGCGCAGCATATTGAGAATTGGAAGGTCGGTGATCGGCATCGGCAGCGTTCCCAGTTCCAGTTGGACACCGGGCAGACTTTGCCGGGAGCATGGTTAATGCCAGGTTAAATCGCGGTTTTTGCCGGCTTTGCCATTAAACCGCCGTTTACCATGAGAATGCTTGAGGCATCGGCATTAGCGGGAAAATCGGCTAGTATCTTTAATCCTTTGTTAGTAGTCACGGCGGCAAATGTTACCCGCGCCGTTAACCTTTGCAGGTTCGTTGGCACGCCGCAGCGAAACGGGAGTTGTGCGGATGTTTGATAATTTGTTCGGGGCGGAGATGCCGCTCGCCGTACGCTTCTTCCTCGCTTTTCTGATTGTACTCGGTCTGATCGGCGTCACGGCATGGGCGGTGCGCCGGTTCGGCGCCGGCCGGCTCGGCGGCGCGAGCGCACGCGGCCGGCAGCCGCGGCTTGCCGTGATCGACTATGCCAGCGTCGACGGCCGCCGCCGTCTCATCCTGGTGCGGCGCGACAATGTCGAACATTTGTTGATGATCGGCGGACCGACCGACGTCGTCGTGGAACCCAATATCGTGCGCGCCGTCGCCGCGCCGCGCGACGTGCCCGGCGCGCGCCCGACCGCCGGAATAGAGGCGCTGCCGCGCGCCATTCCGTTGCCGGATAACGGCAACGGCTCCTGGCCCTTGGCACCGGAGCCGGCCGGCGCTTTGCGCGCCCCGCGCATTGAGCCGGAGGAATTGCCGCGGCAATTGCCGGCGGCCGAACCGCCGCCGCGACCGCAGCGCGATACGCTTTCGGCGTTGGCCGACGAACTTTCGGTGCGCCACCCGCCGCCGCGCCGGTCTCCCGCCGCGCGTCCGCTGCCGCAGGAGCCGCAGGTCGAACACCGCGCCGAGTCGCGGCCGGAGCCAAGAATTGAACCGCGGATCGAACCGAGAGCCGAACCGCGTGCCGAGCCAAAAATCGAACCGCGTGTCGAACCGCGCGTCGAAACACGGATCGAGCCAAAAATCGAACCACGTGCCGAGCCGAGAGCTGAACCGCGTGCCGAGCCGCGCAAGCCGATGACTCAGCCGGCCGCCGCAGCTCCGGCGGCGCCACCGGCGCCGCCAATTGCTGGCACGCCCGCCGCAGGGGCCGCCGCCACGCCGGATCAAAACCTCGCCGACATGGCGCAACGCCTCGAAGCCGCGCTGCGTAAACCGGGCACCGAAGCCCGTCAGCCGGCAACGCCGGCGCGCGCGGCGCCGGCTGCCGAGGCAAAGCCGCGTCCCGACGCCAAGGACGCCAAGGCGAAGGAGAGCAAGACCCCGCTCTACGACACCCTCGAACAGGAGATGGCGAATTTGCTCGGCCGTCCGAACAAGACCTGATGCTCGCCCCATGGGGCCGCCGCGTTCGGCTTATCGCCGTAGCGGTCCCGGTAGCGGTTCTTTTGTTCTCGGCGACGCCGCTCGCCGCGCAGGATATCAGCATTAATTTCGGCCAGAACGCCGGCAACGGCGGGCTCAACGAGCGCATCATTCAATTGATCGCGCTGATGACGGTGCTGTCGCTGGCGCCTTCGATTCTGGTGATGATGACGTCGTTCACCCGCATCGTCGTGGTGCTGTCGCTGCTGCGCACCGCGCTCGGCACCGCGACGGCGCCGCCGAATTCGGTGGTGATTTCGCTCGCGCTGTTTCTCACCGCCTTCGTCATGGCGCCGGTGTTTACCAGCGTCTACGACACCGGGGTGAAGCCGCTCGTTGCCAACCAGATCACCGTCGATCAAGCCTTCGAGCGCGGCTCGGTGCCGCTGCGCGGTTTCATGGAGAAGAACGTCCGCGAAAAGGATTTGCAGTTGTTCCAGGATCTGTCGGGCGAGAAACCGCCGGACAGCCCGCAAGACCTGTCGATGCGCATTCTCATTCCCGCCTTCATGATTTCCGAGCTCAAGCGCGCCTTCGAGATCGGGTTCCTGTTGTTCCTGCCGTTTCTGATCATCGACCTCGTGGTCGCTTCGGTGCTGATGTCGATGGGCATGATGATGCTGCCGCCGGTCGTGGTGTCGCTGCCGTTCAAATTGATCTTCTTCGTGCTGGTCGACGGCTGGACGCTGGTCGCCGGCTCGCTCATTCAGAGCTACGGGACATAACCCGCTCCTGGGCGCGACACGACCGCAAGCGCAACGAAATCGCCATGGCTGTCCGGGGTCGTGCGTAAGCGTCAGGCGACGACGCGAAGCTGCCGCGTCGCGGTCAAATGCCGGATCGCTTCGCTTGACGGTTTTGCCGCACCGAACAAGTAACCTTGGGCCTCGGTGCAGCCTTCCGCTTTCAAGCGCTTGAGCTGGTCTGCGGTCTCTACGCCTTCCGCGATCGTCGCTATGCCGAGGCTACTGCCTAATCCGGTCACGGCGCGAATGATTGCAAGACTACTGCCGCCGTCGCCCAGATTGTGGACGAACGACTTGTCGATCTTGATCCGATTGAACGGGAATTTGCGCAGATAGCTGAGCGACGAATAGCCGGTGCCGAAGTCGTCCATCGAAATCGCCACGCCGAGATTGCGCAGCTCGTGCAGCATGGCCATGGTGGCGTCGCCGTCCTGCAGCAGAACCGATTCGGTGATCTCCAGTTCAAGCCGCTGCGCGGACAATCGCGACCGCGACAGCGCGTCGACGACGCTAGCCACCAGCTTCGGCTTCTTGAATTGCGCCGGCGACAGGTTCACGGCGACGTGCAAATTGTCCGGCCATTTCACCGCTTCGGCGCAGGCTTCCTGCAAAACCCATTCCCCGATCGGGACGATCAATCCGGTTTCTTCGGCGAGCGGGATGAATTCCAGCGGGGCGATCATGCCGCGCGTCGGATGCCGCCAGCGCAGCAAGGCTTCGAAGCTGGTGATTTCGCCGCTGGTGACGTTGACGATCGGCTGATAATGCAGCTCGAAGGCGCCGGTGGTCAGCGCCGTGCGTAAATCGAGTTCGAGGATGCGGCGGGCCTGCATCCGCGCGTCCATGCCGGACTCGAAGAAACAATAGGTGCCCCGGCCGTCGGCTTTGGCGCGGTACAACGCCATATCGGCGTTCTTCAACAGCCGGCCGGCGTCGCCGCCGTCGGCCGGCGCCAGCGAAATGCCGATGCTGACGCCGACCGGCATCTGCTGCTCGCCGAGCGCGATTGGCTCGCTCATGACCTCGACCAGCCGGCCCGCCAGGGCGGTCGCAGCCGCCGGCTGATCCTCGACCAATTGCAGGACCGCGAACTCATCGCCGCCGAAGCGGGCGACCACATCGCTTTCGCGTAACGCTTCGCGAATGCGCGCCGCCGCGACCTGCAATAGCCGGTCCCCGGCTTGATGGCCCAGCATGTCGTTGACGGATTTGAAGTGATCGAGATCGAGACACAGCACCGCAAAGCCCGCCGTGCGATGGAGCTCCCTGAACGCCTTGTCGAGCCGCTCGCAAAAATGCATCCGATTGGGCAAGCCGGTCAGCGCATCGTGCCGCGCCATGTGGGCGATCTTGTCCTCGGCTTGACGGCGCTCGGTAATATCCTCGAATGTTTGCACCCAGCCGTCGGTCGCCGGCATCGGCTCCTGCGAGATCGAGAAAATACGGCCGTCGGTGCGCTGGAACACGGTCTTGCCCGACCCGTCGGCGCGGGCCAGCCCGCGCGACCAGGCACGGTTGGCAGCGCGCGTGCCGGGGCGAAACGGGACCGCGCGTTCCGCCAGGTCGAACATCTCGCTCACATTCATGCCCGGCCTGATCCGTGCGTAGTCGACGCCGAACATATCGGCGAAGCGCCGGTTGACGACGATCACTTCGGACTGCGCGTTCGACATGCACAAGCCCTGCAGCATGTTGTGCAGGGCGGCGTCGAGCTGCTCGGACTTTTCGCTGATGCGCCGATCGACGATCGAGCCCACGGCGCCGGTTGCCAGCACGACGCTGGTGGCCGCAGCCAAGCAGAGCGCGAGCACGGTCGGTGAAATGGCGAACGGGGTGACGCTTCGCGTCGGGTCGGGCACCAGGATGATCGCGCCCATCGCGGTAAAGTGCAGCGACACAATGGCGAGGGTCAGCGCCAAAGAGGCGAACAGCGTCGTCGAAAGGTCATTGCGGCGCACCGCGACATCCATCGCCGCCATGCCGAATGCCATGCCAAGCACGATCGAGGCGATGGCGAGATCGGCGGACCAGGTTATGCGCCCCGGCACTTCGAGCGCCAGCATGCCGACAAAGTGCATGCCGGCGATGGCGAGCCCGATCACGGCGCCGCCGACCAGCGCGCCCGGCCGGTCCGCCCGAAACACCGCAATAGCTATTCCGATGCTCATCAGCAGCCATGCGATGACCAGCGACAGCACCGTCAGCGGCATGTGATAGGCGACCGGAACGCCCGGCGCATAGGCCAACATGGCGATAAAGTGCGTGGCCCAGATGCCGCAGCCGCTCGCCATGCCCGCCGTTGCGATCCACCCGAGGCGGGCACGATCTTTGGTCACGCCGGCGCGATGAAAAAGCGTGATGGCGACAAAGCTGGTGACGAAGCATACGATTTCCGCAAGCGCGACAAGGCGCAGGTCATGCTGGCCGCCCAAGCAGGATAGAACGCGAAACATTGATAAACCCTTCGCCGGCCTCCTGCGCGCAAGCAACGGCGCTCCGTTTTGGGTCCGCTTGGTGGCCGGAAACTTCCGCTTTAATTGACAAATCACGACCTAACAGGCGCTAAAGCCCGCGATCCGCGCAACCTCTTACGGGGAATCCCTTAGCGCACGATCCGATTTGACGTGATCGAATCAGGGTCGGGAGCGGCGGCGGAGCCGCCGTTGCGCCCAATAGCCGATGGCGACCAACGCCATGGCGGTCGCGATCCAGAAGCGGGAATACAGCGTCATCTCGGCCGGGTCGGACAGCGCGTTGCCGAACGCGGCTTGCCACTGCGCCCAGCGATGAACGATGCGCAAAGCGTTCAGGCCTTGGAGCAGACAGAACACGGCGGCGAGATAAAGCAGCAGCACAAGAATCCAGCCGAACACACGGAACTGCCTGGCGGATTCCGAAAGCCCAGTCGCTTGAGGCGAGGCCTCCTTTGCCGCGACGACCGGCGGCACGCCGATGCGCGAGCGCGCCGTGAGAAACGCGGCCGCGGCCAACGCGATGGCGCCGATCACGGCGACGATGACGATCGCAGTCGGCGCATCCATGCTGCGGCGCCCCTTGTTCCCCTTGGCTCCGGCGGCCCGACCGAACGCGGCCTCGCATTATAGCCGCGAATTCCGCTTAGCCCCACACCGCGCGCGCGACCTCCACCACGCGTTCGAGCTTGCGCTTCTGATCGTCGGCGCTGAGCAGATTGCCGACCACGTCGGAGGCGAAACCGCATTGCGGGGAAATAGCCAGCTGATCGAGCGCGATGAATTTCGCCGCCTCGTCGATGCGGCGCTTGAGCGCGTCGCGGCTCTCCAATTCCGGCACTTTGGTCGAGACGAGCCCGAGCACCACCACGGCGCCTTTCGGCACGAAGCGCAGCGGCGCGAACGAGCCGGCGCGCGGGGTATCGTATTCGAGCAGGAAACGGTGGTGCGGCAAGCTGTTGAACAGCCGCTCGGCGATCGCGTCATAGGCGCCTTCGCGGTGCCACATGCTGCGCTGGTTGCCGCGGCACAGATGGATGCCGAAGGTGACGCCGGGAAAATCCGCGATCACCGCGGCCTCGGCTTTGAGCGCGCGGGCGAAATTCTGCATCGGGTCTTCGCCGCGCGCCCGCATCTCGGCCAGCGACGGCGGATCGACGTAAGCGGTAAAGCCCGGCGCGTCGATGTGCACATAGCGGCAGCCGGCGGCGACGAGGCTTTTGACGATGGCGCGCTCGATCGCCACCACGTCGGCCAGGAAGGCATCCATGTCGCGATAGACCGCGCGCGACTCCTCATAGGCGAAGCGTTGCGCGATGCGGTCCGGCCCGATCAGCGACACTTTCACCGGCTGGCGCGCGGCCGTCGCGGCGAAGCGGTATTCGTCGAGCGGAATATTGTGCGTAAGCGTAAGCCGCGCCGTGACCGGCCGGCGGTGCGACACCGCCGTGCCGGCCTCGCCGAGCGTGGGAATATCCCAGCGCCGGCCCGGCGACGCGCCTTCGACGCGCCGCTCATAGGCTTTGAGCGTCGAACGGCTGGCGGCGTAGCCTTCGACCGAGGCGCCGAAACTGTCCTGGAAATTGAGCCTTCGCATTTCGCCGTCGCTGACAACGTCGAGCCCGGCATCCTCCTGCAGCCGCACCGCCTCGCGCACCGCGTCGTCCTCGATCGCGCGTAACGCCGCCGCCGCGATGCGGCCCTCGTCGAACGCCATCCGCGCTTGCCGCACCGCGGCGGGGCGCAGCAGACTGCCGACCACGTCGGTGCGGATCTTGGCCAGCGCGGGGATGGCGCCGGCAGCGCTAGGCATTTGGGTCATGGGTCTCGCTTCATTCAAGCCATTACATCTTCAGTCATGACATCTTACACGGTTCGAGTGCTCCAGCCGCTTGCTTTGACCGCTCCCTGCCCCCAGGCTGCCTGCGGCTTGCGTTGTCTATTGCCCAGGAGGAATGGATATGTGCGGATCGAAGGAGTGAACCCTCGCCCGAGAGCAGATCGATGACTTTGAGAACAACGATAGAGGTAGTCACAAGGCTCGCCGCGCAGGGGACAATTAAGCGTTATGCAATTGCGGGCGCGGTCGCCGCTCTCAATTATATTGAGCCAACGCTCACTGAGGACCTGGATATTCTGGTCTCTGTTACTCACTTTGCGCGGCATCAATCCGGTTTGATTTTGCTCGCCCCCATCGAGAAGGCGTTGGCAGAGATGGGTTACGCAGAGCGCACGGACGTGGGCTACATGATCGATGGATGGCCGGTCCAGTTTCTGCCAGTTGCCTCGCCGCTCGATGAAGAAGCACTGAACCGTGCAATCGAATTTGAAATCGATAATTCCGGCGGCCCATCTCTCAAGGCGCGGTGTTTGAGAGCGGAGCATCTGGTTGCAATCGCGATCGGTCTTGGTCGTCTTAAAGACTTGGCGCGGGTTCAGGCATTCTTAGAACAGGAGGCCGTAGACTTAAGAGCCTTAAAGGACGTTCTGCAAAGGCACAATTTGATGGCGAAGTGGGCGGCCTTCTGTGCGAAGGCGGACATTGAAAACCCCCTTCAAGGGACCTAAGTTGACCAAATGCAACGGCAGCATCCTCAGTATCCGGATATTTCAGAAATTCTTGCCAGGAAGGCGGCCGGCAGAAAGCGAGGCGCCGCTCTCAGCTTTGCGCAGAAATTAGCCGTCCTGGACGCGCTGAAGGAACGAGTCCGGCCAATTATTGAAGCGCGAAAACTACGCCAGGCCAGCCTCACCAACATCCGTCACCGCCGCGTGAGCCCATAGGCTGGGTCGGCAAATGCCGACGCTGCCGCGTAAGATGCGCGATCGTTGACCTGGATCAATGCCGGCCGGCCGCATTCGACGGAAACTGAAAATCGTTCAAATCCGTCAACGCATGGAGATTGCGATGCGCGCAAATGTCGGCATGGTCGATCGCACCGCGCGGGTCATCATCGGTCTTATTCTGATCGCCTACGCCATCCCGATCGGATTTCCCACGACCGGCTGGAATTGGGTCGGCTGGATCGGCGTCGTGCCGATCCTCACCGCGCTGCTCGGCGTCTGCCCGGCTTATAGTCTGTTCGGCGTCACGACCTGTGCGGCAAAATCCGCGCAGCCTTAGAGCATTCTCCGGAAAGTCCGCGCGCAGGAAACAACAGCGCCGACACCGCCACGGCAAGCGCCGCGCCGGCGAATTGCGCGAGAATAAAGCCTGGAACGTTGCTCGGCGCGATTCCGGCAAAAGTTTTGGTAAGACCGCGCGCCAGCGTCACCGCCGGATTGGCGAAAGACGTCGACGAGGTGAACCAATAGGCCGAGGCGATATAAAGGCCGACGGCATAAGGCACCGCTGCCGGCGTCCGTGCGCTGCAGCCGAAGATCGTCAGCAACAGCCCGAACGTGGCGACGGCTTCCGCGAACCATTGGCCGATACCAGTGCGCGCCGTCGCCGCTACCTGCCACAGCGGCAGTTCGAACATCAGATGCGCGGCCCATACGCCGGCGATTGCGCCGAATATTTGCGCGGCGATATAGACGCCCAACGTTCGCGCCGCCAATTCGCCGCGCAGCGCCAAGGCGATGCTGACCGCCGGATTGAAGTGCGCGCCGGAGACCGGCGCGAAGGTCAAGATCAGCACCGTCAGAATTGCGCCGGTCGGCAGCGTGTTGCACAAGAGCGCCAGCGCGGCGTTACCGCCGGCGAGCTTTTCCGCCATGATGCCGGAACCGACGATGGCGGCGAGCAGAAATGCCGTGCCGAGCCATTCGGCGAAGGCGCGTTGCGCAAGCGATGCCATCAGCTCGGCTCGGCCGCCTTCGCCGTTGCGCCGGTCATGCGGCCGATTTCGCGCAGCTTGTTTTGCAGGCTCAATCGATCGATCGAGCGCAACGGCAGCGCCGTGAAAATCCCGATGCGCTGGTTGAGCATCCGGTAGGCGTCCTTGAACGCAAGCGCGATTTCCGCCGCATTGCCCTTGGCCTGTGCCGGATCGGGCACGCCCCAATGCGCCGTCATCGGCTGGCCGGGCCACACCGGACAAACCTCCCCCGCCGCGTTGTCACAGACCGTGAACACGAAATCGAGCAACGGCGCGCCGGGATCGGCAAACTCGCTCCATGACTTCGAGCGGAGGCCGGAGGTGTCGTAACCGAGGCTGTCCAGGAGCTGCACGGTGTATGGGTTGATCTGCCGCTTCGGCTGGCTCCCGGCGCTGTAGGCGCGGAATTTCCCGGCGCCCAGTTTGTTCAGGATCGCTTCCGCCATGATCGAGCGCGCCGAATTGCCGGTGCAGAGAAACAAGACATTGTACGGACGATCGCTCACGGCACGCCGGTCGCGGTCGCACCGCAGGCGGCTGGCACCGCTGCGGCCTCGGGCGCGCAGCACGCGTCGGCATGAGCAACGCGCGCCTCGCGCTCGCCGCTGCCGTCGCCGTAATCGGTGCTTTCGCCGGTCGTCAGAAACGTCTCCCACGAAATGCCGGCCGGATCGTCGATCCAGGATTTCTCCGATTTCGCATAGCAGCAGGTGGTCTGTCCTTGCTCGATGACGTTGCCGCCGGCTTCGTGGAGTCGGGCGTAAATTTCCTTCAGCTCATCCTTGTCCTCGACCTGAATGCCGAGATGATCCAGCCCGGCCTGCCGGCCGCGCGTCGAGATGGCGAAATTCACGCGCGGATCGTCGAGCATCCACTTGGCGTAATCCGTCTTGATCACCGACGGCCGCGCCGCGAACAGCGCCGAATAAAAGCCGATGGCGTGCTGCAGATCGTTGACGGCGACGTGGACATGCATGCGCTTCATGACAGGAGCTCCTCATACCGCCGCCAACGGCCGATAGCCGATGCGGCGCATCATCGATTCGAAATAATCGCGGACGCGTTGCGGGAACGTAAGCCCCTTGACCACCGCAGCGGAACGCAGCAGCGGCAGCACGCGAATGTCGTCGCGCGACAATGTGCCGTTGACCGCCGTCGGGCTTTCGATCAAGCGGTCCAGGTCCTCGAGTTCGGGCAGCAAAGCGTCGATATGGCGGGCGCTGTCGGCGCGCAGCGCGGCGAAATCGCCGAACGCCTCGCGCTTGCGCGCCGTGTAATGGTCGAGCGCCGCAGCAGTGGCGAATTCCGGCAGACCGAGCAGCGGATAGCGCGGCATGGTCAAGGGCGCGGTCTTGGCGACGGCGCGCTCGGCCCAGGCGGCGACTTCGCCGCGTTCCGGGCCGGTCAGGACCGGATCGCCGAGGCTCTCGATGTGATCCACCATCGCCATGCTTTCGAGCATCGGCGCGCCGTCGTCCTTGACCAGAATTGGGATGACCCGCTTGCCGACCAGGCCGACCATGGTTTCGGAATCGTCGTCGAGCACGGCCGTTTCCTGCAAAGGCCGGCGCTTGAGCGCCGCCGTCATGCGCACGCGAAAGCACAGCGAGCAGTGCTCGAACATGTAAAGTCTCACGCCACGCTCTCCTTGCGCCGCGCCCGTGGCGCGCGCGGCGCGGACACGGCGTCGCAGGCCGCGGCCGCCGGCGCGCAGGCTTCGGCACGGCCGCCGCAGCAATTCTCGGTGAGAAATTCGACCAGCGCAGTCATGGCCGCGAACCGCGCCGCATAGATCATCGAGCGGCCGTCGCGGCGCACGGTGACAAGGCCGGCGTCGCGCAGCCGGTCGAAATGAAACGTCAACGTGTTCGGCGCGAGCTTGAGCTTCTGCGCCACCTGGCCCGCCGGCAGTCCGTCCGGCCCCGCCTGCACCAACAGGCGGAACACATCGAGACGGTTGTCCTGGGCGAGCGCGGCCAAAGCCGCCACGGCATCGGGCTTTTTCATATTTCGATAGATATTGAAATATGATCCGGGCGTCAAGTGTTATTTCGATGGGTGTTGAAATGTTTTTCTCGTTGCCACGCGAGGCTCGCATCGGCAGTACAAGCGTCCTATAAAGCCCGGCCGTGTTACCATCGCCGGGAAGCCGTCGGACGATATGGCGCCGGGCACGCTAAATAGCGTGCGCAAGCAAGCCGGACTGAAGGAGCAGACGTAATGCGCTACGCCATTGTGATCGAAAAGGCCGAGAGCAATTATTCCGCCTACGTCCCCGACCTGCCCGGCTGCGTCGCGACCGCGGCCACGGTGTCCGGGGTCGAAACGGAAATCCGCGAAGCGATCCGATTTCATATTGATGGTCTGAAGGCGGACCGCTCGGTTGTGCCCGAGCCGACGAGCATCGCGGAATACGTCGAGGCTTAGCGGAAGGATTCTTACGCGGCTTTCAGCCGGGCCAATTCGGTCTCGAAATCGAAGCGCAATTGCGCGCCTTCCTCCTCGGGCAGGCAGTTCGTCATCTGCGGAAAGATGGTGCGGTAGAGCGCCGTGCGGTCGTCGTCCCAGGGCATCGACTTCGCAGCGCGCATCTGCGCCAGAATCGCGTGCAGTTCGGCCCGAACCTCGTCCGGATTGGGATACCAAGTAGGCGTCTCGCGCTCCTCGGGCGCGTCATCGTTCCGAAACAGGTCGCCTTGGCGGGAAGAGATCATGATTCACACCGTTCGCTGATCGAATCGCGCGGATCATGCGCGATGATACCGGGCGGCGCGAGGGCGGCCCGCACATATCCCCAAAGCTATCCCCCGCGGCTCAGGCTTTGCTTTTGCGCTTGCGTTTCGTCGCGGCCGATTTTGCTTCCACGCGCGCGATGATGAAGAAGATGTGCGGATGAATATGAGTTTTTCGCGTTTCCCGGATGCGGTGCAGCACGAAGTGGTGCGCCGCTAATCCGAAATCGTCGCAAACTCCGAGTTTGTTAACGATCCCGGTTCTGCAGCGCACCACTTCGCTGACGCTACGTGCTGCGCTGCGCCCGGGAAATGTGCTCAAAGGTCCCCGCCGCAATGCGCTTCATGCGCGGAATGGAAAAGCCAAATCCGTAGGGTGGGCAAAATCGCGTGCTCTGCCGAGCAGCGTGGGCACCACGCGTCCACGATTTTGCCCACGCGTGTCCACATCGAGGCCGCGTGGTGCCCACCCTACGAGAATTTACGCTCGCGCGCAGTACTGGGCATTCGCATTGGAAAACACCTAAGAATCGTGTTGATGAATTTGCCGATTTGCGAGGGTTAAGAGTTAGGTGGGCTGTTTTTACATGGCGACCTTTGGTTTACGTACAACTCAGAATTTGATATGGTGCGCGATGCATGGACAGCAATGGCAAAAGAGGTTGTGCGTAGAATGGAATGCGCGATTGCTGAAATACAAGTATTGAATGAGAATGCCATTCAGACCGGAAGCTTCATGTTTCTAAGTCCAAAAATGGTAAACTGAAATCAGGCTCTCTTCAATCCGCAGCTGGCGCCTCCGTCATTGGAAAAGATCCCATGTTCGTCCGCGATAGGTCCTTCCAGTTGCTTTTTTATTTGTACCGCCCCATTGCTTAAAGAAAAACTTTACCTCCTGTGCGTTGCATTGCTTGCGAATTTCCTCAACCCAATGTGCATTCATTGGGCGCGCGCGGGGGCCCGATTCCCCGCCAACTATCGCCCAATGAATTCCAGACAAACTGAGGCGGCCAATCGAGCCAAGCAGCGGCTCGAAGGAGATAAATCGCACTTGTGCTGGGATGTTTCGAAGAAATGAAATTCTTTCTTTGTAATCCTTGGATTCAACGGACGTGCCCAACCAAACGTTGGGTAGAACTGCACGCCCAAGCGACTTCAGAATGGCTAACATGTTATCCGGACGCTTGGTCAAAATCTGATACGTGTGCCAACTTGCTTTATCCATTGTCTCCCACACTCGATCGATAAATGAAGCGGGAACGCCATCTTGGAAGAGGTCTGACATCGAATTAACAAAAATCTTTCGTGGCTTCCGCCACGAAAGAGGAATAGTCAATGCCCTTTCTATTAGATGAATTCTTCCTGTCCAGACGGGACGTCCCTCCGCTCGTCCGAATGGTGCGCGTATACGATGGGTGCTGCATTGCCTGCAATCGCGCAGCCATCCGCATTGCATAGCAATTCGTGCAACCGGGGGAGATCATCACGCAACCCTGATATCGGATTCCAGGTAGCATCCGTCCATTCGATTTCTGATAGGCCTGCCATTTCACTTCCGCGTCATCACAGCGCGTGCCACGCGCTCTGCTATCTCTTTGGCCTTGGCGCTCGGATTAGCGCACGCAAAAATGAGTGAATACCAGTGACTCCCGCCTCGACCGAGAGGGAGCCATTCATCCAGGACGATCCCCTTGAAAACTGCTTTCATGCGCCGGATCATAAAGCGGGTTACAGAATTTACTGTCGATTGCTTAAAGGATATTTGCTCCGCTACTCCCCATAAATTCTCACGATTAATCCGGGCCACAAACTCCTCTCGCCATTCACTAGTTCCAAGTACTTTATCCAATGATGCACCTTTATGAGCGTCGAATTCGCCCGATGCCGATATTTGGCGATTAATTCCGAGATGCGCAGGAAATAAATACCACAAATCAATCGCTCTCGTTTCGGCGATGGCCTGAATGGTGTTCCAACCGACTTGATTGCCGAATGGATCGAGAAACATTACCGCACGTGTGCGTTTCCAATCCGTTTTCTTGCAGAATTCGTCAACAGCAACATTCGCATCAGCTCTTTCGATATGGATGCGTGCCGACAGATGAGGAAAATCAATTTTGAGATTTTGTAATAATGCGGCCTTGCGTCTGCTCCTCTCGACAAAAATGTATTGCAAGAAAGGCGGTTTGATGCCCAGAGCTCGTCTTGCCGATCCCTCGACGAAGGGATCGACCTCCTCTACGTCTTGGAACAGGCCACCGGGCTCGACGATGGGAATCTCACCGGTACCTGCAAAGGCGTCAAAAAACACCGTCTTGAAATTCGTGTTCTTGAGCACTCTTTGGTAGGCGGCAAGGTAGCTCTCTAACACCCGAAGCTTTTCTACGGTGTGCATTCCCGCAAATGGGAGTTGCGCCATGATACCAATCCGAACATAACATGAACATAGGCACTATTTTTAATAAATATCAAGTGCTTCCGAAATGCAACCGCACCGATAATGTCGCATAAATAGAGACGACCACTTGACATTTGTCCTTATTTCAATTACTTGAAAAAATCAAAACTCGCCCCGGTTAAGGACGCCGTCCGGGTGATGCCGGGCGGCAGGGGGCGAGTGCGGTGCCCGCGGGTGCGGCCTCATCAGCCGCACACCCGGGCGGTCCGGGCATCATGCCTGCCGGCATTACGACCGGTGCGCGGGGTGCGTCGCTGGAAGTGGGAGGGGAAACCTTCCCACGAAGCCTGGCCCGGATCGCACCAAGGGACCACACACCCCTTGGGCAGAGCCGTGGTGGAACGCCGGCAGGCGAGCGCGCCCGCAAGCGGAGGGCGGCGCAAGCCGCTACCTTCGTGGCGCGACCCGCGCGCCGCTTGCGTGCGGGGACTGACGACAGTGCGACTGCCGGCGTTCCGCTTTCCTTATTTCCGTCACCCTGAGGTGGCCGCGAAGCGGCCCTCGAAGGGCGACGGCCCGGGCCGTGCATCCTTCGAGGCTCGCTCCGCTCGCACCTCAGGATGACGGGAAGCTTGAAGCGTCGCTGTTTGACATCGCTGGCTTGCGAACTCGCGCGCAAGGACCGGGCGCGGGAACGGGATCGTCTATCGCATAGCCGTGCGGCCGGCAGCGGGGCCGGGCGGCGGCGCCGGCCGCGGATTGGCCGGCAACATATCGGGCGGCAACGGCGAGGCTGACATGGCAGGCGGCGGCGCCGGCGGTTCGCTCGCCGGCGTGTTGGCGTTGGTGTCCGGATAGCGCGCCTTCATGTCGCGCAAGAAGGTTTCCAGCGTATCGACGGAGGCGGCGGCATGCGCGATCGTGGTGAACTCCTGGCCGCTGGTTCCAAGCGGCGAGGATACAGTTGCGAAGGCGCGCGCGTCCGGCGTCGCCGCCATCTTGGCTGCGTATTTCTCGCGGAAGCGGCCGAGCCCGAGTTGATCGGCCGCCAGGGCATAGCCGATCTCGGCGCGCATCACGTCCTGCCGCTCGTCCTCGTCGAGCGGCGCAAAATCCTTGTAGCGGTCGCCCAGCATCAGTTCGATCTGCTCGGCCGATTTATCCCAGCGCTTGGCCGCCCACAGAATGTCGGCGCGCAGGCGATCGGCCGGCCGGCCGGTCACATCGGCAATCACTTCGAGCGCGAGCTCATGGCGGCCGAGATCGGACAGCGAACGCGCCTCAAGCAGCAGGCGCTGGTCGCGCAAATCGCCGCTCAAATCGGCGACGCGGCTTGCCCGCAGCGTCGCCAAAGCGCGGTCGGGGTTGCGGTCCATCAGATAAATCACGGCAAGCCGCGTCGCCACCTGCGCGCGCGCGGCGCCCTCGAGGCGGTGGTCGACCTGATATTGCAAGAGATCGGCGGCCTGATCGAGCAGGTCGACGGCAACCAGCCGGTCGGCCAGCCGCCGGATCATTTCGTCGCCGCGCTTGCCGATCGGGGTCAGTTCGCGGAAGTCGTAGAACAGCGCCAGCGCGTCGATGGCCGGCATGGCGTCGCCCTTACCGGTCAGAAACAGCGCGTCGAAGGTCTGCGCCGCTTCGTCTTGAATCTGATGCGTCAGCGAGGAGTCGGGCCGCGCCGCCATGGCGCTCCGCATGACGTAAAACGCGTCGCGGTAACGGCCTTCCGCGGTGTAGAGATGCGCCAGGACTTTCAATCCTTCGATTTCGGTCTCGTCGCCGCGCCACACCGTGGTGAGCGACTTCAGCCGGGAGATCACGTCGTCGCGCTTGAGTTCGCCGAGCTGGTAGCGCAGCACGGTCTCGCGCAACAGGCCTTGCGCGGCGGCGGGACGATCCCACGAGTTGGCCGCCGTCCGATAGGCGGCGAGCGCGTCGTCCTTGCGGCCCAAGCCCTCGGCCAGCCGCCCCATCAGCACGGCGAGCGCCGGCTCCATGGCATGCGGTATGCCGATGGTCTGGAAATCGTCGAGGTCGTTCGAGGCGTTGTTGAAATCGCCGACCTCGATCGCAGAGCGCATTTCATCCTTGAGCGCGACGCGCTGCAATTCGACCGGCAGCGTCGCCACCGCCGCGGTCATGGATTTGAAGGCCTCGCGCGCGGCCGCCCACTGGCCCTGCTGCGCATAAGCCAGCGCTCGCCACAGCGGCGCATCGTGCTGATCGCCGACGCCGGGCTGGGCGAGATCCGCAAGCGCATCGTCGGGCCGGTTCATCATGATCTCGGCGACGGCGCGCAACACCAAAGCCGCAGCGCTGTCGGCGGCGCGGCTTTTGTCCTGGAGCGCCACGTCGAGCACGCCTTTGGCCTCCGGATAAAAACCCCGCGCCATATAAAATCGCGCCAGTTCGAGCCGCGGCGCCAGGCGCTGATGTTCCGGCGCCGCGGCGGCGGCATCGATCAGATGCGATTGGCGGTCGAAATAGGAGCCCTCGCGGTCGTAGCCCCAAACCTGGGAGTTGAACATCACCGGGCGCAGACCGGAGCCATGCAGCAGGGTTTGCAGCGACGTTGACAAGGCCAGTCCCGACGGCCGGGTGACGACGATTTTGTCGGCGGCGAGCGCCACGCTGAGGTCGTCGGCGAGCGGCTCGATCACCACGCCGAGCGTCGAGGCGAGCGCGTGGAATTCGATAAAATCCTTGGCGTCGATAAAGCCGCGCGCCGGCGCGAGCGCGGTGACGACGAAGAGCTCGTCGCCGGCGTCCGGATCGGCGATCCGGTGCACGTGCTGCGCCGCGGCGTCTTCAATGGTGACGCTCGAGCGGCCGGGTCCGATCAGATTGCGGGTGATGTCGAGCGCGCGGGTCGGATCGAGCGCGGTATCGCCGATGTCGACCGTCCACACCGGGCCTTCGGCGGCGACGCTCGACAGCCGCGGCCGGTCGAGCTTGAGCCGCACCACGTCGGCGTCGCCGCTGTGGGTGAATTCGTAGCCGCGAATGGTGCGGCTTGGTTCGCCGTCGAGCGCGCTCAGATCGATCTCGGCCTTGGCGTCGAACACGATCCACAGCGTGTCGGCGCGATGAAACACCGCCGCCCCGACCGGCGACTTGAATGCGAATGTCAACTTTAGATCGGCGCCGTGCTGGCTCAGATCGGCGGCGATTTTGCCGCCGGCATCGCCACTCCCCGGCGGATGCGATGCGGCGTCGCCGGTCTTGCTGGGCGGCGGCGCGGCGGCGGGCGCGGGCGCGGGTTGCGGCGAAACGGCGGGCGGAGCTGCAGATTTTGCGGCGGCCGCGGCCTTTTCCGCCGGCACCGCGGGCGGTGGCGCCATGGCCGATGCCGGAGCCGGCGAGCGGTTTGCGGCGGCAGGCGGCGACGATGGCGACAACGGCAGCGGTGAAGGCTTCGGCATCGCCGCCGCGTTCGGCGCCGCGGGCTTCGATACTAATTTCGCAGGATCGCTCGGCTTGTCGCTCGGCTTGTCGCTCGGCTTGGCATTCATCTTGGCAGGCGACGGCACGCCAAACTGCAGGGCCGGCGCCGCCGCCGCGGCTGAAATTTTCGCCGCCGCTTCGGCAAGAGTTGGTGCAGCAGGACTTGCTGCAGCAGGATTCGGTGCAGCAAGATTGGGTGCGGCAAGATTTGGTGCAGCAGGATTGGGCGGCGCGCCGCCCGCCCCGGCCGCACCCAGCCGTCCCGGGATTGTCGCCGGCACGGTTTGCGGCGGCGAGCCCTGCCCCACGCCCCCCATGCCCCCCACGCCGGCGGGCGGCGCATTTGGATCTGCGGGCGGGTTGTCCACGTCGACGACGTAGCCGGCATCCTCACGGAACGTGCGCACGTCGACTTTGGCAGCCAGGATGAAACGGACCAAAGACGAATCCTGGTCCACTTCGCTCGAGATTTCCTCGACCGCGCGCGGCAGCGCCGCTTGCGCATCGGCAAGGTCGAAACTGACCGGCCGGTCAAAATTCAGCACCAGCCGGTCCTTGACGCGGGCGGCGGTCACCGCGGTCTGGCCGGGCACGTCGAAGAGGTAGCGCGTGAAAGTCGGCTGAGTCGCGACGTGGACACGGATCGGCGTAACCTTCTTGTCCTGGGCCGTGCTGCGGCTGCGCTTGAGCAATTGCTCGGCTTCGCGTGCGCGCCGCGCCAATTCGTCGACGACCTCCTGCGGCAAGCCGGGCGGCAAGCCGCTCCATGTGCTCGGCAGCAAATCGACGAAAAACTTGTCGCCGGCGGCCATGGCGTGGACGGTGACGGCTTGCTGCAACGCCACGCGAACGGCTTTGCCGTCGGGGTCCCGCCGCGCGGCGCCGATATAGTCGGGCGCCTCACCCGCGACGTGCTCGACCGAAACATCGAGCGGCTGTTTGAAGCTGATGATCAGGACATTGCCGGCCTGGCGCGCCGCGCCGTCGATATATTCGCCCGCCGCGAAAACGAGACGCGCATAACCGTCCTTGCTCGTCACCGTGAGCGTCGTTTTCAGCGGCGCGGCAACCGATGGCGCGGCGAGCGCTGCGCCGAGAAAAATAACAACGGCTGCGAATTTGCTGCAAAGCCACAGGCGGCGGCGAAGACCAAGCTTTGGGATGGTGCGACCGCACGCCATGAAGCACTCAAAACTCACTCAACCGAATACGACCGACGGGCCGGCGGACGTGCTTTCGCGGCCCTAGCGCCGTCGCCGACGCCGGCCGGACTTTAAGGTAGGTTGTTGTGCTTAATGTCGGCTTAATTCAATAATTACATGAGCTTAGGTAGCATCCTTTATTGCCGGCACGATCCAGCGACAATCCCGTCAGGCTAAGGCGCCGTCGGCTGCCCTTCGATCTTGGGCAGGCTCGCCGCGCTCGCCTCGCCATCTTTAGGCTGCTGTTGCGCCTTGTCGGCAAGCTCGACGGTCAAGTGCTGGGCCACGTCCGGCGACATTTGCGCGACGATGTCCGCCATCGTTCGCGGATTGATTTGCGCAGCCACTTCCAGCAGCACATTGGTGTCGAGACCATTGAAGATTTTAGCGGCATCCCGCGGCTTCATATTCTCGTACATGGTGACGAGGCCCTTAAGCTGGGCTTTTGCGGCGTCGTCCTTCTGCTGTGTCGAAGCCTTGATTTGCGCTTCGACCTCTTTGAGCTCGGCGAGCTTCGCATCCATGCGCTTTTCGGCGCCCTGGATCAGGCTTTCGCGGATGTCGAGTTCGCGGGCGCGCGTGTCGAGTTCCTCGCGGCGCTGCTGCAGCCGTTCAAGTATGGCGCGCTCGGCGCCGCTCGGCAGCGCGACCCCGTCGGTCGGTATCACTGTGCCGCCCGCCGGCGGCGTCGGCTTGGCATCCTTGCCAAGCGGAGCCGGCGGTCCGCCGCCGGCTGGCGCGGCAGGTTTTGTGCCTGGCGCGTTGGCGCTGCCTTTCGCGGGTTCGGTGGTGACCGAGCCGGTGGTGTCCTCATTATCGCGCTCGGAAATTTGCGGCGTGACGAGCGGAGCTTTCGCCGGCACCGGCGGCGCGCCGCTGCCGTCGGGGAAATTGAACATCTGCTGCGCCCACGACAATTTCGCTCCGGGCGGCTCGGTCGCGTCCGGAATCGGGCGCGTGACCGAGACCTCGCCAGCGGCCGGGGGCGCATTGCCGTGGGCAAACAGCGATGAGCCGTTGAGCGCAATATCGGCGATCTTCAGCGTCAACAGGCACGCGCTCGCGATCAGCGCGATCGGAATAAGCCGCAAATCGCGGACGTAACGGATCATGCGGCGAGACCGTGCACCTTGGTGCGCAGTCTCTCGGCGAAGGCTTCCGCGGCGGCGGCGACGGCTTTGGCGTCGGCCTTGACGTTGGTTTTTGCGTCAGTCCTCGCGTCGGTCCTGGCCTCGCTCTGCCGCGTCTCCTTGAGCGGCGCAGCCGCGCCATCGTTGCCGCGCCCGGCGGTCACGATCTGCGACAGCCGGCCCAATAAATCCTTGCCGGCCGCAAGCGTCCGCTCGATCTCGATGGTGACGCGCTCGGCTTTGCGCAATCGTTCGCCCAAACCCATGTCGCATTCATGCACGGTGAGCTTTAGCCCGCCGATGGCACGCTCGGCGATTTCCGTCGCCGTCACCAGTTCCGAGATGGTGGCGCGCAGGGATTGCTCGTCGGCCTTGAGCAGTTTCAGCCGGCGATTGAGCAGGATGCAGTAGCCGATCGTAAGAACGAGCAGGATCGCCACCAGGCCGTCGATGACGATGCCGATACCGTTTGTCATGGTGCCTCCATCCGATTGCCGGAACCGGCCGCCGATTTCGAACAGCGCGAATGTCATATTCGGCTTGCGCAGCGGCTTGCCGACGCGCACCGCGACGCGGTCGCCGACGCGGCCCATGCGCCCTTCCGTCAGCGTGACGTTGCCGCAGCGCACGATCACCACCGCGTCGGATTTAAGCTCCAGCATGAGGGTGTCGCCAACATCGAGTTTCATAATCTGCTTTAAGGGCAGCCGCGCCTCGTAAAGCACGGCATCGACCGCGATTTCCGCCTGACCGAGCTCGGTAGCCAGATGCCCTTCCCAGTTCGGGTCGCGGCCGAATTTTTCGCCCATGAACATCTGCAACAGCACGTCGCGGATCGGCTCGATGGTCGCGTAGGGCAACAACAGCTCGATGTTGCCGCCGCGATCTTCCATGTCGATGCGCAGCCGCACCAGGATCGCGGCGTTCGCCGGGCGGGAAATGGCGGCAAAGCGTGGATTGGTCTCCAACCGATCGATATTGAACTTGACCGGCGATAGCGGCTTGAACGCCATTTCGGCGTCGGCCAGCACGACCTCGATCATGCGTTTGACCAGATTGGTCTCGATCGTGGTGTAGGGCCGACCTTCGATGCGGATCGCGGTCTGGCCGCGCCGACCGCCGAGCAATACGTCGATGATCGAATAGATCAGGCTCGAATTGACGGTGACGAGACCGAAATTGTCCCACTCCTCGGCTTTGAACACGCCGAGGATCGCGGGCAGCGGAATCGAATTGAGATAATCGCCGAACCGCACCGAGGTGATGCGGTCGAGCGATACTTCGACGTTGTCGGAAGTGAAGTTGCGCAAACTCGTTGTCATCAACCGGACCAGCCGATCGAAGATGATCTCCAGCATCGGCAACCGCTCGTAGGAGACCATCGCGGAGTCGATGATCGCCCGGATGCCGGAATGATCGCTGAGCGAAATATCGGCAAGGCTGAAGCCGAGCAGTGAATCGATTTCGTCCTGCGTGAGAACACGTTCGGCGCCGCCCTTGGAGGCCTGGATGAAATGGCCGTCATCTACCATCGTCGCCCATTGCGACGCCATGGCCGCGGAGGTGTCCTGGCCTTCCGCGGCCGGAGCATCGTCAGTTGCCGCGGCGGCCGGCGCGGTGTTTTGCTCGGCTTCGAGCGCAACGCCCCACTCGGCGGCAAGCGCGTCGTTGTCAATCTGATCTTTCGCTGCCATTTCAGGTAAATCTCAGGCTGAGACCGTCACTGGATGACGATTTCCTTGAACAGCACGGCATTGATATGGTTCGGCGCGATCGCGGCATTGACGCGCCGTGTCAGCTCTTCCTTCAAGCGATACAGTCCCGCAGAGCCATCGAGATCGGTGGGCCGCAATTCGCGCAAGTAAGTTTGAAACGTATCCATGATGCGCGGCATCACCGGCTCGATTTGCGCCGACAGCGCCTGATCCGGCAGTTCGAGTACCACCTTCACTTTCAGATACTGGGTGTGATCGCCGCCGGTGCTCGACAGATTGACCAGAACATCGGGCAAATCGAGAAAGACCGGCGGCTTGACCTGGTTGGCGGCGGCCACCGCTTCGGCCTTATGGGCAAAGAAGAAATAATAGGCGCCGCCGCCGATGCCGCCGAGCCCGACCAGCCCGCCTGCGGCGATCAGGATGAGCTTGAGCGGCAGTTTGCGTTTGGCGGGGGCTGCTTTGCCCTCCTCGCCATCGGCTTCAGCGTTTTCAACTTCTGTTTGTGCTTCTATGGTCGTCGTTGCCATCACCGCTCCCGCTGGCGTGGGGGCGCACGCAGCCGACCGGACACAACGCAAAACTCATGTTGCGAGCGCTACTCGGCGCCGGACATAGCGCCATAAATTCGAAGCTAGGGAGGAATGGTTAACGGATACTTGCCGGCACAGCTATGAGGGGAATTTTTTGCCGGGTGCGACACCGCGAGCGGCCTTTTCTGCCCGCTCGATGGCCCGATTCCAAGTCCCTAGTCGATTGAACTACCAACACTTTTGCCCTTGGCACGGCTTCTGCAATCCAATGTCCGCAATCGGCGTTGCAAGCGGCTTGGGAGAGACGCTTGCACGCTCTTGAGGAAGCCGCCGGCTGGCTTGGGCGACTTCCTCGCTCAAGGGGAGAGTACCGATGGAGAACGCCCTTCTCGTCGGCCTGTCGCGGCAGATGGCGCTCACGCATGAGCTCGACGTCATTGCCAACAACATCGCGAATATCGACACCACCGGATACAAGGCCGACAGCGCGATGTTCGAACAGTACCTCATGCCGCGGGCCAGCGATCAAAGCTTCAGCGGCCCGGATCGCCGCATCAGTTACGTGGAAGACCGCGCGAGTTGGATCAACATGAGTCAGGGCTCGATCCAGCACACCGGCGATCCGCTCAATATCGCCATCAACGGCACAGGCTACCTGGTGGTGCAGACTGCGAGCGGACAGCAACGCTATACGCGCAACGGCTCACTCACAATCAACGGCACCGGCCAACTCGTCACCAGCAACGGCGATCAGGTGGTCGGAGATTCCGGGCCGATCACTTTCCAATCGACCGATCACGACGTCATCATCAGTCCGACCGGCATCATCACCGTGCGCGAGGGCAACAGCACGGCCGATTCGCCCCGCGGCAATCTTCAGATCGTCAGCTTCGCGCAGCCGCAGCTTTTGCAAAAGGACGGCGGCTCGACGTTTGAAGCGCCCGCCGGCGTCACTCCCGATCCGGCACCCGCTGGCACCACCGTCGTGCAAGGCGCGATCGAGAAATCGAACGTAAACGGCGTCGCCGAGATGACGCACCTGATCGAGGTCACTCGCAGCTACACCGATATCGCCAACATCCTGCAGGAGCAAAGCGATCAGCGGCGCAACGCGCTATCGCAGCTGTCGCAGACGCCCAATTCGTAACGGTTAGGTTTCGGGAGACGGCAATATGCGTGCGCTTGATACTGCGGCAACCGGAATGGCGGCCATGGACCTTCAGGTCCAGGTCATCGCCGGCAACATCGCCAACATGACGACAACCGGCTTCAAGAGCCAGCGCGCCGAGTTCCAGGACCTGCTGTACGAGCACGTGCAGCGCATCGGCGCCCAAGCTTCCGATCAGGGCAACATCCTCCCGGTCGGCATCGAGCTCGGCTCGGGCGTAAAGACCGTGGGCACGCCGCGCCTAATGACACAGGGCTCGCTGGCACAGACCGGCAATTCGCTCAACGTCGCTATCCAGGGCGACGGCTGGTTCAAGATCCAGATGCCGGACGGCACTTTCAGCTACACGCGCGACGGCTCGTTCCAGCAGGACGCGCAGGGCCGCATCGTCAATGCCGAGGGCGATGTGGTGCAGCCGTCCATCACCATTCCGCAAAATGCGACTGGGCTGACGATCAATCAGCAGGGCCAGGTCTCGGTGATGCTGCCCGGCAGCACGACGTCGTCCATCCTCGGTCAGTTCGTGATCACGCGCTTTTCCAACAATGCCGGCCTGCAAGGAAACGGCGACAACCTGTTCACGGCGACGCCGGCCTCGGGTACGCCGCAGGACACGCTCGCCGGAACCGACGGCGCCGGCACACTGCAGCAGGGCTACCTCGAACAATCCAACGTCCAGGCGGTGACTGAAATCTCCAATCTGATCGCGGCACAACGCGCCTACGAAATGAATTCCAAAGTCATCACCGCTGCCGACGAAATGTTGCAGACGACTGCGCAACTAATGAAATGAGAAAGGTCTATTTCATGACCCGCCCGATCATCGCCGCTATAGCGCTGCTGTGCGCATTCGGCGGCGCCGCGGCCGCGCAAGGTCCGGCGCCCGCGGTGCTGCTGGCGCTCAAGGCGAACGTCACCGTCACCAGCGAGATCGTGACCATCGGCGATCTCGTCGAAAATGCCGGGCCGGCGGCCGACGTACCGATTTTCCGTGCGCCCGATCTCGGCACGACCGGGGCAGTGGCGACCAATCGCATTCTCGATGCGATCCGGCCGCACCAGCTCATCGGCGTCGACACGCACGGGCTCGCCGAGGTTATTGTGACGCGCGCCAGCCGCGTCATCACCACGCGGGAAATCTCAGCCCGCATCGCGGAGGCCTTGTCCGGGCAATATGGCTTCGGCGATGCACGTAACATCTTGATCAGCTTCGACGGCGGCGTGCGCACGCTGCAAGTCGAGCCTGACGCGACCGGCCAACTGCAAGTCCTGGCGTTGTCGTACGATCCGCGTACCGCGCGCTTCAACGTCACCTTCGATCTGCCGAAAAGCGTCGCATTACACGGCGAGCCGGCGCGTTACACCGGGGCGGCGATCGAGACAGTCGATGCCGTCGCGGTCGCCCGTCCGGTCGAGCGCGGCGAGGTGCTCAAGGCCTCCGATCTCACCGTCGCGCGGCGGCCCAAGGCGGAGGGCAGCGTTTTGCTGACCGACAGCAACGCCGCGGTCGGACTTGCGGCGCGGCATGCGCTGCGGCCGGGAGATGCGCTCGCCGCCGCCGATCTGATGAAGCCCGAGATCGTCGCTCGCAACGATACCGTGACCATCGTTTATCAAGTGCCTGGAGTAACGCTCACGCTGCGCGGCCAGGCCAAGGATGCCGGCGCGCTCGGTGACACGATCAACGTCGTCAACACGGAATCGAAACGGGTGATGCAAACCGTCGTTTCCGGGCCGGACCGGGTGATGGTCGGCCCGATCGTCACCCACGTCGTCGATAATTCGGTGCAGATGACGGAGTAAGTTGCGCGAGTGACGCGAGTGAAAGGGTAGTTCGATGTCGAAACGCGTGTTGCTATTGCGTTGCGCTTTGTTGTCGTCCGTCGCCGTGTTCGGCTCTGGCTGCACGACCTTCGACAAGCTGAAAGAGATAGGCCAACCGCCGCCGCTTTCGCCGGTGTCCAACCCCACGACGGCGCCCGGTTACAAGCCCGTGCAAATGCCGATGCCCACGCCGCAACCCGCCTCGTTCAATCCCAATTCGCTGTGGCGCAACGGTTCGCGCGCGTTCTTCAACGATCAGCGCGCCCACGAGGTCGGCGACATACTCACGGTCAAGGTCAACATCAACGACACCGCGCAGTTTCAAGATCAAACTCAGGTGCAGCGCACCTCCACCGAGGATTCCGGCATCACCAATTTCATCGGCGCGAACACCATTGCCCATCCCGCCAAGGCGATCCTGCCGGGCAGCATCATAACCGCGGATACCAATTCGCAGAGCAACGCCAACGGCACGATCAACCGGCAGGATCAATTGCTGACCAATGTCGCCGCGGTGGTGACGCAAGTGTTGCCCAATGGAAATATGGTGCTCGAAGGCAAGCAGGAAGTCCGGCTCAATTCGGAAATGCGCGTGCTGCTCGTCGCCGGCGTCGTGCGTCCGGAGGATATCGAGAGCGACAACACCATCAATTTGGCCAAAATCGCCGAGGCGCGCGTCGCCTATGGCGGCAAGGGCATCCTCAGCAACATTCAGGATCCGCCTTGGGGCCAGCAGGCGCTGAGCGTGCTGTTGCCGTTCTAATTAGGAATCGGAGGTCGTTAATCGGTGATCGGAAGGTAATAACGGACTGTTCCATCTGATTACTGACTGCTGAAACACCGGCTTCCGGCACTGGCTCCCCGGGGTCCGCGTCGCGTAAGTGTAACGTCGATCCCGAAACGCCGCGGCCTCCGGCAGCTCCCCGCCGGAGGCCGCACCTTTTATTCGCTCGCACTATTTAGGTCAGCCGTGATGTTCGGCACGCTTCGCATTTGCGAGGCCCCGATGGCGATAAAGCAAATCGACGGCAGCAATGAGCGGGCTTCAGGCCGATCGCTTGCGCGCAGCGGGAGAAAACTCTGCGCGCATCAAATCTTGCCGCACAGCGCCGATTGCACTCTCCCAGTCGCCGAATTTCGGCTGCCGGTAAAGCCGCGCCGTCGGATACCACGGGCTATCCTGCCGTTCGCGCAGCCAACGAAAATCCGCGGCGAACGGCAGCAGCAACAATAGCGGCTTTGCCATCGCTGCGGCCAGATGCGCGACCGCGGTGTCTACCGCAATGACCGCATCCAGGAGCGACACGGCGGCCGCGGTATCGGCGAAATCGGAAAACTTCGGCTCGATCGAGAAGACGTTGGGTGACTTTTGCAGGATCGGCAGGTCACGCTCGCGCATGTCGTGCTGGAGACTGAGGAACGCGACGTCCGGCAGATCGAGCAACGGAGCAAGCGTCTCGAGACCGATCGATCGATTGAGATCGTTATCGTGGCCCCGATCTCCAGACCAGGCCAAACCGATGAGCGGCCGACGCTGCGGCATTCGATCGCGCCAAGCGGAAATCCTTTGGTGCGGCGGCGCGATGTAAGGCACGCCCGCCGGGATGGTCGCTAGCTCGGTGGCAAAGGCGAGCGGCAAGCTGAGCAACGGACAGTGCATATCGAAGGCCGGCAGCGTTTGGCCGCGCGGGATCACGGCGTCCACGCCAGCCATGCATGACAGCAGCGGCACCAGTTCGCGCTGCACTTCGAGAACGACTTTCTTGGCGCCGCGCCGCGCCAGAAGCGGCGCATAGCGCGCGAACTGGATGGTATCGCCAAAGCCTTGCTCGGCGTGCAGCAGAATCGTTTTACCGTCGAGCAACACTTTGGGGGTTTCTTGGCCCAACCATAGCGGCGCCGTGAAGTTGCGGCGCTGGGACGCCAAAAGGCCCACTTGCCAGCGCGCTTCATAGCCGCGCCAGCCGGCGGCAAAATCGCCAAGCGTCAAGCGGGCGACGCTCTCGACAAACCGGGCTTGGGCAAAATCCGGCTTGCTGACGAGCGCGCGGCTTGCGCTCATCAAGGCTTCGCGCGGCCGGTCGAGCCGGCGCAGCGCAACCGCGCGATTGGTCAAGAGCTGCGCATTCTCGGGAGCGATGACCAGCGCACGGTCGTAGGCGGCAATCGCCTGTTGCGGACGATTGAGCTTGATCAGCGCATTGCCGTAATTGCCGAGTGCGTCGAAATGACTGGGATCGGTCGCGAGAACGCGTTCGAAGCTCTCCAGCGCGGCGAGCGGCCGGCCAAGCTCAAGGAGCGCAACGCCGCGCCGATTGAGAAGCTCCGTATTGAGCGGATCCAGCGCCAGGCCTTCGTCGTAGCTGACGAGCGCCTCCTTGAATTGATGGAGAAAATGGAAAACGAGGCCGAGGCTCGCAAAACCCTCGGCGCGGCTCATATCGTTCTTCAGCGCCGACTGAATAAGCACCAGCGCGGTGTCGAAGCGCGCATGCAAAAAATGCAGCTGACCGAGGCCGTGCAGCGCGTCGAAATTTCCCGGCTGGTATTCAAGCACCGCGTTATAGAGCCACTCCGCTGTGGCGAGATCGCCACTGTCATGCGCGCGCCGCGCCCGGCGCAACAGGCGCGAACAATTCGGCTGCAAAAGCTGCGATGGTCCGCTCGACATAGCCCTCAGCGATTTGCTTTTGGCGTCGTGTCGCGACGCCATTTCCGCCGCGGCACCGCTCCGCGCAACGATCCTTAACGGTCGGTAAAGGAGGACGGTAAAGAAAGGCTTAAGGCGCGCCGGCACGCCGATCGGGTTTGCCGCGACGCATCGGGCCTTTTTGCAAAAGCTAAAAATCTAGTCGTCGCGGTAGACGCGCTCGCGCCGCTCGTGGCGTTCCTGAGCTTCGATCGACAAGGTCGCGATCGGACGCGCCTCGAGCCGCTTGAGCGTGATCGGCTCGCCGGTTTCCTCGCAATAGCCGTAGGTGCCGTCTTCGATGCGTTGCAGCGCAGCATCGATCTTGGCGATCAACTTGCGCTGGCGGTCGCGGGCGCGCAGTTCGATCGCCCGATCGGTCTCCGACGACGCCCGATCGGCGAGGTCGGGGTGGTTTTGGCTCTCGTCCTGGAGATGCTGCAGCGTCTCCTTGGCCTCCTTGAGGATATCCTCGCGCCAATTCAGCAATTTCAGCCGGAAATACTCCCGCTGCCGCTCGCTCATGAACGGCTCTTTGTCGGTCGGCCGGTACAGCTTTTCATCCAGCCGGACAATTGCCTCGACCTTACCGTTTTTCTCGGGTTTGTCGGCGGCTCGACCGTTTTTGCCCTTTAGCAACTGCATTTTGCGCCTACTCCCGCAACCCGCACTTCGCGAGGCCCCCTCGCGCGGCGGCTTATATCCAACGTCCATGACAGAGACAACAAGATCGTTGCAGGGTGCGAGCGCCAAAACCGGCGCGATGAAGAAGCAGAATATTACGTCTTAAGACGCCCCGGCTCGCGGCCGTCCGCTTTGGCGAAACAGGCGGAAATTGCGGACTTTCGTAGTCTAGGAAATGCCGGCTTTGGCCAATTCGACCGCGACCCGCAGGTCGATCTCGGCGAGGACCTGGTCCAGGCCGTCGTCGCCGGACGTGTCGTGGAGGTCGACCGCCACGGCTTTGAGCCGCAGCATTGTGGCTTGATCGAGCGTACCCGCGAGCAACCCGACCTTGATCTCGTCCAGCGCATCGAGCGCCCGGCGGCCATATTTGACCGCGCGGCGCCGGCGTTCCACCGGGTCTTCGATGCCTTGCAGCGCAACCAAGGCATCTATTCCGCCCAAAGTACGCAGCGCCACCGCCGCGCTCGCCGCATGCGGGGTGTCCGCCTGCGCAAGCGAAAAAGTGCCGCCCGACGGCCGCCGCGCCAAATTGGGCGCCGTCGTCACGGCCGTCCGGTTTGCTCCATCGACGCGCATAAGAAGATGGTGTCCTGTTATGGTTAATGGTCGGTAAAACGTGGCGGCAAGAATTGCCGCGATCCGGCAAGGGATGCTGGCCTTCGCCGCGCCGCGTGGTTGTCTCCGCAGAAAACAGCACTTTTATTTCATAGACTTAGCCATTTGGGCGGCGTGGCACGCAATTGGCATTGCAGGACGTGTCCGGCCTCTTGGGGAGCAAGAGATGAGAGGGACGTGTCGCACAGCGCTTGCCGCGCTGTTGGTCTTGGCCTGCGCCGTATCGCATGCGGCAGCGATGTCGCGCATCAAGGACCTCGCCGATATCGAGGGCGTCCGGCAGAATCAGCTGATCGGCTACGGCCTCGTCGTCGGGCTGAACGGCACCGGCGACACCCTCAACAACGCTCCCTTCACCAAGCAATCGCTGCAAGCGATGCTGGAACGGCTCGGCGTCAATATCCGCGGCCAGCAGATCCGCACCGGCAATGTCGCGGCCGTCATGGTCACCGCCGACTTGCCGCCTTTCGCCACGCAAGGCACCCGCATCGACGTCACCGCCTCGGCGATGGGCGACGCCAAGAGCCTGGAGGGCGGCACGCTCTTGGTCACCCCGCTTCTTGGCGCCGACGGCAATGTCTATGCCGTCGCGCAGGGCTCGCTTTCCATCGGCGGCTTCCAGGCTCAAGGCCAGGCGGCGAGCATCACGCGCGGCGTACCGACCGTCGGGCGGCTACCCAACGGCGCCATTATCGAACGCGAGATGCAATTCGCGCTCAACGGCGTCGGCCAATTGCGGCTCGCCTTGCGCAATGCCGACTTCACCACGGCAAAGCGCATCGCCGAGGCGGTCAACGACTATATCGGCGCGCCGATTGCCGAGCCGCTCGATCCGTCCACCGTGCAGCTCACGCTGCCGAGGAAATTTCCACAGAACATCGTCCAGCTATTGACCGAAATCGAGCAGCTGCAGGTCGAACCCGACGAAGTCGCCAAGATCGTCATCGACGAGCGCTCGGGCGTGATCGTCATCGGCCGCGACGTGCGCGTGTCGACCGTCGCGGTCGCCCAAGGCAATCTCACGGTCACGATCTCCGAATCGCCGCAGGTCAGTCAGCCCGCGCCGCTGGCGCGCGGCGGCCGCACCGTCGTTGTGCCACGCACTCAGGTTGGCGTGCAGGAGGAAGGCAAGCGCCTGGCGATGGTCCACGAAGGCGTTTCGCTGCAGCAGATCGTCGACGGGCTCAACGCGCTCGGCATCGGGCCGCGTGATCTCATCACGATCTTGCAGGCGATCAAGGCCGCCGGCGCCATTCAGGCCGACATCGAGGTGATGTGATGACCGGCATAAGCCCCGTCGATCTCGGCGCTTCGCTGGCATCCATCGGCACGGCGCAGAGCGTGCAGGCTCAAGCCGCACTCAACATCAAGACCAAAGCGAAGTCCGCAGCGCAGAATTTCGAGGCGATGTTCCTCAGCAACATGTTCCAAGAAATGTTTACCGGCATCGACGGCGACGGCCCGTTCGGCGGCAGCGGCGCCTTGAAAGTGTGGCGCTCGTTCATGGCGGACGAATACGCCAAATCATTCGCCAAGGCCGGCGGCGTCGGCATCGCTTCGATGGTCTACGACACCATGCTCAAAGAACAGAATCACAAAGCGTCATGACCCCCATTACCACGGCCGCGCAAGCGGAACAGGCGATCGATGATCTCGCCGCACTGATTGAAAAGCTCGCCAAACTCCTCGAACAGGAGACGGCGCTGGTGCACGCCGGCCGCGTTCGCAGCGCCGCCGCGCTCGAGCCGAGCAAGGCGGAACTCGCGGGGCGGCTGTTCGCATCCGGCGAAAGCTTAAAAGCAAGCGCAAAATTCTTGCGGCAGTCGGCGCCCGCTCGCTGTACGGCGCTCATTCGGCTGCAGGACGGATTCCGCGCCATCCTGCAGAAGAACATGATCGTGCTGGCGACCGCGCATGCAGTCTCGGAAGGGATTGTGCGCCGGCTGTCCGGCGACCTCGCCCGCAAGGCTTCGCCGCAGGTCTACGGGGCGACCGGACGGACCACGGCGCCTCATCCCAAGCACAGCCGACCGCTCGCCGTCAGCCGCACGCTGTAACGGCAATCGCAGGCTTTTATCGCTGTTTAACCGGGCGCGCGGCGACGCCGGCAAGCTCCTGGCGCAGCCGATCGAGCGGCCCGTTCCAATCGCCAATCGCGCTTTGCCGGAACAGCCGCATGGTCGGGTACCAGGGGCTGTCGGTGCGGTCGAGCATCCATCTGAAATCCGGCGAGGACGGCACCAGCAGCGCGACCGCCTTGGCCATGGCACCGGCCAGATGTGCGACTGAAGTGTCGACGGAGATGACGAGATCGAGCATGGCGATCACCGCGGCAGTATCGGCGAAATCTGCAAACTCCTGCCCGAGCTGAGTGACGCCGTGCTCGCTCAAGATCGCCCCGTCCGCGTCGCCCACTTCCTTTTGCAGGCTGACGAAATCGACGCCCGGTACCGACAGCACCTTGGCTAAGCGATCGAGCGGTATTGAGCGGTTGCGATCGTTGAGATGGCCGCGGGTGCCGGCCCAGCAAATTCCGATGCGCAGCCGGCCGTTCTGCGGCAAACGTTCGCGCCATTTGACGATGCGCTCTTCCGGCGGCCGGATATAAGGAACGGTCGACGGTATCGTCGCCAGCTCGGTGGCGAACGCCAGCGGCAGACTCAGCAGCGGACAGTATAGGTCGAAATCCGGCAGCACCTCGCCGCCGCCGAACACACGCGCGACACCGGGAACGGACGCCATCAGCGCCGTCAGCGGCGGTCGGACGCCAAGCAGCACCTTGGCGCCGAGCGCCGCGACCAAGGGTGCGTAACGTGCGAATTGGATGGCATCGCCCAGGCCCTGCTCGGCGACGAGGAGAATGGTCTTGCCCGCGATCTCCTTCTCCCCGCGCCACATCGGCCGCGGATAGTTTGGCCGCTCCTTGGCAAACTCAGCCCTCTCCCAGCGGTACTCGTATTTTCGCCAGCCGTTGCGAAAATCGCCGAGGCAGAGCCGGGTCAGCGCCTCGTTGAAATTCGCTTCGGGGTTGTCCGGCTTAATTGCGACGGCGGCGGTAAAGCTACCCAGCGCCTCGTTTATTCGATTCAATGCGTATAAAGCATTGCCGCGCTTGAGGTGCGCGTCGGTGCAATTTGGATCAATCCGAAGCGCCTGCGCGAAATCCGCAAGCGCCTCGTCAAAACGATTGGTCGCAGCAAGCGCTTCGCCGCGATGACAGAGCGCATCGCATTGATTGCGACGCAGCGTCAAACTCCTGTCAAAACTCGCAATTGCCTCATCGTAGCGTCTCAGCCGGTTTAGAACATGGCCGCGGTTGTTGAGCATCTCAGCGCTGTTGGCGTCGGCGGCAAGCGCTTTATCCAGGCGTTCGCGTTGTTCATCGCTGAGTTCAAACGCCGCCAGTGAAATACCGCCTTCGATCTTGATGCCAGCCATTTCAAGGGTGAGCGAAAGCGCCTTATCGAAGCTCGCCAACGCCTCTTCGTTCCGGTTAAGCACCGCATAGGTACTGCCGCGATTATGGTGTGCAGGCCCGAGATCGGGTACAAGCGCGAGCGCACAATCATAACTCGCCAACGCCTCTTCATAGCGGCCTAGACCTTTAAGCGCGTTGCCGCGATTGTAGTGTATGACGGCGTCGCCGGCGCGCTGCGTCAATGCCCTATCGAAACTCTCCAGCGCCTCTTCATGGCGCTTGAGCGCGTCGAGGATCACGCCGTAACTCGTGAGCACGTCCGCCGATCCGGGCCGCTTTTTCAACGCCGCGGCGACCAGGCGCAGAGCGTCGATGAAGCGGCCGCGTTGATGTTCGAGAACGCCGGACAAGTGCAGGGCATCGACATGGCGCGGATCGGCGGCGAGAACGGCGCGATAGATCTTCTCCGCTTCCTCGAGTCGCCCCGCTTTATGCAGCGTCAACGCCTGCTCAAAGGAGCGCCCGGAGCGCAACGTCGCCCGCTTCGTCATGCCGTCCTTGCCCGCAACCTAGTGGGGCGGATTTGACATTCGCTGCCCACTCGGCCGCGAACTCGTGAAGCGAATGTCAAATCCAAAAACTCCACTAGAACTGATATTTGCTAGTGGTTCTTTGATTTTAACATTCGCATAAGAGCCCGCCGGACTGGGATGCGAATGTTAGAATCGGACCACTAGCGACTGCCGCAATCGCGCGAGGCTCGCGCGTGCTCTCGCTCAAAGGTTAAGGTCGGGCATGATGGTTAACCAAGCGTAAAGGTTCAGCGCATCGACGATATGTTAACTGCGACGGCGCATGGTCGCCGAAGGTTATAACCGACTCGGCGAGACGTTGCATTCCATGGGCATTGGAAGCATAGGAAGCATTTCTTTCTGGCAGCAGGACCAAAATTATTGGAGCAACGTCCAGGCTGAGAATCAGGCTCAGTCGGCGAGTACGGCACTGATCAGTTCGATGGGCGCCGCGGTTTCTAACGAGGCCCAGGGCATTGCGAGCATTACGAACAAAGAAGCGCTGGATCGCGTCAACGCCCAGCTTACGGCGGCTTTGCAAAGCGCGGTGCAGGCCTCCCAAGGCACTTCTTCCTCTGGCGCCACGTCGCCAACCACCGGCTCTCCAGCGACGGGAACCGGCACGGTCCCGCTTTCGCCGACCACCGCGCTATTGACCCTCGGGATTCCCCAGAACGGCACGATCACTGTCAGTGACGGGACCAATACGACGACATATGCCTCGACAGGGACCGATACGGTTGGCGACCTGATCTATGCCATCAACAATCCGAACATAGCGGCCAACGCGCAAGTGACCGCGACGCTTAACTCCAGCGGTCAGTTAGTTCTCACCGGCAAAAATGACACCGATTCGATTTCGGTCGGTGGCGTTTTCGCATCAAACGTCGGTTTCAGCGCCAACAATGACAGCTTCCAGCCGACCGCTCCCACGCCCAGCTTTTCCTCAAGTTCGTCGAGCACGGCGTCGTCCTCGACGAGCACCGCAAGCAACTCCGCCGCATCGTCCACCGCCGGTTCGAGCGCTTCCTCCACCGGCATTCTAAATAATTCGGCACTGGCGCTTCAAACCGGCAGCACCGCCGAAACCCTCCTGTCGAACAGCGGCTTGACCGGCTCGTTGGTTGATTTGTTGGCCTGATACCTGCCGCACTCGAAGTTTGACGGTCGCCCTTCGCATACCGCGACTACGCAACGCCCCGTATGGCGGCCGCAACTCTTTGTTAACCATGGCGCACCTAGGCTGATCTCGACCATTTTGGCGAAATGGGCGTTTTGCATTTTCGGCGGCTTGGCCGAGTGTAATTCGCGGGGGCGACATGTGCGGTCTAGCGGTAGCCATCGATTGGGATGGCGGCGAAGCGGCTGTGCGAACCTTGATCGCCGGCCTCCTGCATCGCGGCGACGTGACTGATCCCCTCGTTACGGCCGACGGCAACATTGCGATGTGCACGCGGCGCTTGCGGATTGTCGACGCGGCGCATGGCGTACAGCCGCAAGCTTCTTTCGATCAGCGGTTCCTCGTCGCTTTCAACGGCGAAATCTACAATCACGTCGCGCTGCGCCATGAACTGGAGGCGCTCGGTGTGCGGTTCCGCACCGAATGCGACACCGAAGTCGTCGCTAATGCGCTCCGCACCTGGGGCCCGGCCGGCATCAAGCGGCTCGCCGGCATGTATGCCTTCGTCGCCGTTGATACGGCGACCGGCGACTTTATTGCGGCGCGCGACCCTTTCGGGGTGAAGCCGCTCTATCTGACGCAATCGCCGAAGGGATTCCTGTTTTGCTCCGAGATCCGGCCGTTACTGAACGCGACTGAAAGCGACGACGTCCTGTTGTTGCCGCCGGGCTATATGTTGAGCCGCAATTTCTGCGAACCCCATTACAGTCTGCCGGCAACAACGGTTTGGCGCCCCGGCGCGCCCCGGGAACTCGACCGCATTCTGTCGGAAGCCGTGCGCATCCGCATCGCCTCAGATCTGCCGGTCGCGGCGCTGTTCAGCGGCGGCGTCGATAGTACGCTCATCATGCATTATGCACGGCGATACTGCCCGACCATGCCCGGCTACATCGCCGTTGGGTTCCAGGCGCCCGATCACATCTACGCCAAGCGCTATGCCGAGGAGACCGGTCTCGATCTGCGCGAGGTAGCCGTTGATGCGCATGGCGCCAAGACGCTCTCACTTCTCGAGAGTGTGGTCGGCACCGTGGAAACATTCGAGCCGGCCGCAATTCGTCCGAGCCTTCAAACCTATCTCCTGTCGCAGCGTATTCATCGCGACGGCTTCCGCGTCGCACTATGCGGCGAAGGCGCCGACGAATTGTTCGCGGGATACTCGCCGCTCGAAAGCGCCTTTATGCAGTCCAACGACGCGGGCCGCTATGTGCAGAAACAATGCTTGGGCATGATGCACCGCGCGAATCTTCAAAGGGTCGATCGCTGCTCAATGAAATTCCAGCTCGAAATACGCGAGCCGTTCCTGGATCAAACAGTCGTCGACTATGCAAGCGGCCTTGATCGAGCCGCATTGGTGAAACAGACGGGCCGAACGCTGGTCGGCAAAGCGCCGTTACGCGCGCTTTATGATCTTTATCCTTCGGAACTGCCCGCTTGTATTCGCGATCGGCCAAAAATGCTCTTTCACGAGGGTGCCGGCGGCGATGTGGCGGCATCAGGCTGGCTTGAAATGTTCGAAACTTCGTTATCGGATGCCGATTTTCGCGATGGGCAACGCGAATTTCCCGATTTCAAAATTGCCACCAAAGAGGAGCTATTTTATATGCGGATTCTCGCCGGCAAGATGGACCCGAAACAAATCCCGCATCTGCGCGGGCGGCTTCGCTTGCGGCACACCCCGGCGGTCCAGGCATCGCCGGTTACGATCGCCGCGGCATAGCCCGGCGGCGCTTTGCCGATTACGCCTTGCGGCGCAGGCCGGCGGCAATGCCGCGATTGATGCTGATGATCAACGTCAAGTGTTCCGGCTTGGGCTTGGTCATCAACGAGAACGTCTCTGCCATGACGTAGACGCCGAGCCGCCTGATATTTTCGCGGACCGCTCCCGGCAGCCTGTTGGATTCGCTCGTTACCGCGTCGAGGAATATCGTCCAAAGCCTGCGATTGTAGAGCAGCGCGTCGTCAAGGCCGCGTGGTTTGTCCCGCCACGAATCACGAACGGCTTGCAATTTTGCCGCCGCCTGCAAGAGCAAGTTTGCCTCCAGTTCACGCGGGGTTGCCGTTTCGATGGCGACCTTCGCGTAGGCGTTGCTGGCGTGGCGCATGTCCAGAAATCCCTTTTCGTACGGCTTCTTTCAGGGCCTTGTATCGCTCGCCCGTTAAGATTTTATTGGCAACGCTCTCGATGGCAAAGCGAATGAGACTACCCAGCGCCCGCGCCATTCGCCACTAAAAGAAAGCGGCGGGGATTTCTCCCCGCCGCCTTCACCAGAAGCCTGTACCAGAAAAGTTTTAGCCGAACAGCTTGAGCACCGACTGGTTCGCCTCATTGGCGATGGACAGTGCGGAGATTTCCAGCTGCTGCTGCGTTTGCTCGGTCAGCAGGTTGGCGCTGGCTTGGTTTTGATCGGCCAGCACGAGGTTGCTGGCGCCCGTCTGGAGGGTATTGATCAGGTTGGTCTCGAACGTCTGCCGGGTCGAGATGGTCGACGAATTGGTGCCGAACGTCTCGGTCTGGGCACGGACGGAGGTGATCGCGTTGTTGATCGCCGCTTCCGTGGCTGTGATGTTGGTGTTGTCCTGGAAGCCGTTGCCGCTGACGGCCGACAGGCCAAGCCCCGCCGAACTGAAGTTCACTCCCTGGATCGTGAGACCGCTGGTGCCGTTCTCGTTGAAGTTGACCGTCAGGTTGTCGCTGTTGAGCAGGTTCACGCCGTTGTAGGACGAATCGCCAGCGAGCTGGTCGATCTGCGTCAACAATGCGTTGTAGTTGCTCTGGAGAGTGGCGCGGGTAGAGCTCGGGGTGACGACCGTCGCTGCCGGCGTGGTGACGCCGCTGGAAAAGCCGAGCGCGGTCACTGTCCCCGCGGTACCGCCGATCGTGACGTCGTTTGAGCTCGTCGGCGTCAACACGATCTTGTTCTGCGCGTTGACAGTTGCACCGATATCGCCAATGGCCGCGAGCGCAGAATTGAGCTCCGCCAAGGTCGAGATCTGGCCGTTGCCACTGCCGAACGTCAGCGTATTCACCGCGTCCGTGCCGACCTGCACCGTCAGCGTGCTGCCGGAGGCAAGACCGGCCAGTGTTGAGTTGTAGTTGTTTTTGTACGCCGTGCCGGAGAAGCCCAGATCGGTGGTCCCCAAAGCTCCACTGACCGTGATCGCACCATCCGGGCTGGAGAGCACGAGGTTGCCGGCGCCGTTGACGGTCGGCGTAATCGTGCTGCTCAGGTTGGAGTCGCTGATAGCCGTGGCGAGATTGGCCTCGGTGGTAAAAGTGTCGTTTGCAGGAACGGCGTTGTGGGCAACGTAGTAGAAGGTCGACGAGTGACCTTCGCCGTCTTGAATCGTCAGCGGATCGCCCAGGCTGGCGTTAACGGTGTTACCCTGGAAATTTCCGGCGGTGAGGGAGCCGCCGGCAATGGTGGAGGAGGTGGTGAGGTTGTGAGTGAGATCGTTGCCGAGCACTGTCACGCTGCTGCCGGCGCCGTTGCCGCCGACGTCCGTAACCTGTGCAACGGAGCTGAGGTTGCCGCCGGAGGCCGCATCGGTTCCGTTCTGGAGAACGTTGGCCAGGCCGGCGATGTCCTGGAACGTATTGGTCGTCAAATCGGTGGCGGCGCCGAATGTCGCCGTCACCGACGAGCCGGCGAGGTTGTAAGTCAGCGTATCGCCGACCGTCAGCTGGGCGATGCCGGCGAACTTGAATGTGGACTCCGTCTGCGTCGAAATCTGTGAACCGGATAAAGCGCCGATCGCAGTGTTGAAGACCGCGGAGCTGGTGGCCTGCGTCGTGTCGTTGGCGATGGCGGCGCCGGTTTGCGTCCCGCTATAGGTCACGGTGCCCGTGGTCGCCTGCTGCGCCTGCTGTGCCGTCGATAGAGCCTGTTCGAGCAGGCTGGTGAGACCGGTCAAGCCGTCGTTGGCCGCGTTCAGCGTCTGCTGCGCCTGTCCGATCTGGTCGAGAAGCGCGCTGAGGTCGTTGGCGCGGTTGGTCAGCGACTGCGAGGTGAAATAGGAAGTGGGATTGTCGAAGGCCGAATTGACCTTCTTGCCCGTTGCCAGCTGTTCCTGCGTGGTGGTCAGGTCAGTGGACGTTTGCTGCAACGACAGGAGGTTCTGCCGGATGCCGGTGCTGAGTGTGATGTCAGACATAATGTCGTACCCTTCTGGTTACAGGCCGTACTGGCTTGCACTGGCTGTACGTGCCGTACCGGCGAGTGCAGTTCCCGATCGACAGATCGGCTATCGAGAGATTTGCCTCAATTGATTTAAGGACGTGTAAATCTACCTATAAGGGCTTGTCCGTGGGCCGGTCCGGCCAAGCTCGGCGTCACAGCACTTTTTTCGCATGCGGGCGCCTCGAAGGCAGAGTTGGTTTCGTTACAAGAGCCTCCAGTTCACGCAATCACCCTTTAATCGTCCTTTAACCATTCTTCTTCGCTATTGGTTAACCATGTTTGCAGAGTCTTCATCCGCCGAACGGAACTTCCCCGATGCCGACCGACTCACCGCCCGCACCCACCGCGGCCGAAGCCCCCAAAGCTCCTGCGGTCAATCTCGTTATCGCGACACCGTGCTTCGGCGGGCAAGTTTCCGTTCTCTACGCCGCGTCGCTGTTCAAGCTGCAAAAGCTGGTACACGCCTATAGCGGCTTCAATCTCAAGGTGCTGTTTAAGGATGGCGACGCACTGATCACGCGAGCGCGGGCGAGCTTGGTGTCGCAATTTTTGGATGACCCTGACGCGACCCATCTGCTGTTTATCGATGCCGATATCGGCTTTGAGCCCGAGCAGATATTACGCCTGATTGAATGCGGCGCCGAAATGTGCGCCGCGGTCTATCCGATCAAACGGATGGACTGGGGCAAGATAAGTTCGGCGATAGCGGCTGGCCGACCCAATCCACCCGCGGCGGCATTAAAATATGTGTTCGAGGTCGACGATCCCAACGCGATCATCGAGAAATGCGGCTTCGTCAAGGTGCGTTACGCCGGCACCGGTTTTCTTATGATCCGCCGCCAGGCAGTGGAACGCATGTGCGCCAACTATCGGCAACTGCAATACAAGCGCGACCATTCTCTCGATGCGGCAACCAAAAGCGACAACCGCTTCGCTCTGTTCGAATGCATGATCGCCGAGGACGGCACTTACCTGAGCGAGGACTTCGCCTTTTGCAGCCGGTGGACGAACATCGGCGGCGAGATTTGGGCGGATCTCAAAAGTACGCTTGCCCATGTCGGTCCGATGACGTTTCACGGCGATCTGTCGTCGCAGTTTGCCGGCGCCTAGGCTGACACACTTGCCGCGAAGGAAGTCGCATGACGACCGAGGCAGGCTTGATTTCAGGCGACGCCTTAAAGGCGGCCGCGCTTAAATTCATCGGTGAAACCCGAGCGAAGATCGAGAGCGAGCAAAAAGGCCTGCGCAGCATCTTCGACAGCTGGCTTGCGCGCGTGCTGACTCAATTGATGGACTTCGATGCAACCCGTTCCTGGGAGGATAGCGTGCGCGAGCACGCCTCGCGGTCGCCAATGCAAGGCCAAAGCCTGCAATGGGACCTGCAGCGCTTGCGGCTTTTTCTCGACCGCTGGCAGCAGGGGCGCTTTGTCGACTATTTCCAGCGCGAGCGATCGGGCGTCCATTACCATCCGCGATTTGGCACCGAATTCGGCGTCGATGTGCTGCTGACCTGCCAAGGCGCTCCCTCGCTGATGCGCTGGCGCGGGATACCGCTGATGAAGAACGTCTTCGATTTCGCGATGTACCCGGCGCTGATCGCCGAGCTTCGGCCGCGAACGATCTTCGAGATCGGCTCCGGCCTGGGCGCCAGCGCTCTTTGGTTCGCCGACAACCTGACGTTCTGCGCCCTGGAAGGCCGGATTCACTCCGTCGACCGCGTGAAAGTCGCAATCGAGCATCCCCATGTCCGGTTTTCTGAAGGCGATTGCTCGAATCCCGAGCGATTGTTCGATCCGGATCTGCTGAGTAGCGAGTCGCATCCCTGGCTCGTCGTCGAAGACGCGCACCATAATGTCGGTGCGGTCCTGGAGCAGTTTCACAAATACATGTCGCCCGGCGATTATCTCGTCGTCGAAGACAGCGACGTGAAGCGCGAGACGCTTCGGCAATTTGTTGGCGCCCATCCCGGAGAGTATCTGGTGGACACGCGTTTTACCGATAATTTCGGCCGCAACGCGACCTGCGCCGCCAACTCGATTTTTATTCGGACAACGATGGCCGCATAAAGCGGCCGACCGCTTATCCCGTGACCGGCGACAGATAATTGACCAAGCTCAACTGCGTGAGCCGCGCGGTGACCGACATCGACGCCGACAGGCTGTTCTGCAGCGTCAAGATCTCCTCGCCGATCTGGTTCTGGTTCACGCCGTCGATATTCTGCAGCATGTCCTGCAACGTTGTTTGCGTTTGCGTATTCAGCGTGCCGGCATTGCTGACTGTGGTCTGTGCATTGGCGAGATCGGCCTCGATATCGCTGATCGACTGCGTGCCCGGCTGACCGTTAAGATTTGCAGCAACGTCCTGGCTCAGCGCCTGATAGTTCGCCTGCGCATTCGGATCGCTCGCCGAATAGGTCGTCGCCGCGAGCACGGCGACGTTCTGGACCAAAGTGGTGAGCGCCTGCTCGTTGGCGCGCATGCCGTACGCGATGGTCGTGGTCGGTCCGACCTGCGCCGTCGCGGTTTGCAGCGCCGGCGTGCTGCCGTTTTCGCCGGTGTACCAGAATACGGTATTTGCCGTGGTGCCATTGACCAAACCTGTAGAGGTATCTGGCGGCGAGCCGTTGACGCGCAGCGGCGGATCCGAGCCGAAGAAATCGTTGGCGGCGGCCATCGCCGAGGCGGCCGGCAGCGCAGTCTGCATCAGACCGGTGATAGCGGACGTCAGCGCCGCTTGCAGGTTGGTCGCGGTATCCGATGGTAACGCGCCGATGGTGAACTGGTTCGCGCCGGGAGGCGAATTGGCTGTCGCTTGCAACGAGATGGTTTGAGTCGATCCGTCGGGAAGCGTGAGCTGGAACTGGATGGAATCGCCGGGATTCGGATTGGATGCGATATCGATAGAGATCGTCGAAGGCGAACCCGACGGTCCGGTGACGGTTGTGTTGCTCAAGCTGGAATTCAACGCCGGTGAGCTGAAAGCCGAACGGCGTGCCGTCCTGACTGAGCGTTACGGTGGAACTTGACGTTGTCGCGCTCAGATGGCCTAAGCCGCTGACGCCAAGGTCGGCCTGCTGGCGCTCGGCGATCACTTGCGTCAAGCCGGCTTGCGCTCCATTGCCATTGAGAATGTCGGAGGCGCTGGCGACGGACGGCTGGTTCGTGCCGCTGCCGGAAAAGATATAGTTGTCGCCGACCTGGGTATTGAGCAGCGACAGGATATTGCCGAGCTGAGTCGCCGCGGCCGCCTGCGTCGTGGTCTGACCGTTATTATTGAGCGTGAACGAAGTCTGTCCGTCGATTGCCTGCTGCAGCGCTGTGCCGGCGCTGCCGAGCTGAGTCAGCACCGACTGCGCGACGGTGAGCGTCGTCCCGACCGTCGACGCGGTGTTGCTGTAGCCGTTGATGGCCGAGAGTTGCGCGTTGAGCGCCAACGCCACGCCAGCTTGCGATTGCAGATCGGAATAGGTTTGCGCCACCTGCCCGCTCGCCAGTTCCTCACCCAGCGTATTGAGCTGGGTCATCATGTTGTTCTGGGCCGCCATGCTGGCCGCAGTAATCGATCCTGGTCCGGTGATGCTCATTACGATACCGCCTGTAGGAGCGTCGTCATCATCTGCTCGACCGTCGACATCACCCGCGCGTTGGCGCTGTAAGCGTTCTGCAGTGCAATCAGGTTTGACATTTCCGTGTCGATATTGACGCCGGATTGATCGTTGAATCGTTGTTGCAGGGCGGTCAGCACGGTGTCCTGGCCCTGCTGCAAATTGGTCGCCGCGGTGGCTGCTTGCGATTGCTGCGTGACAACCGCGCTCATGTATTGCGCCAGCGTGCCGCTATACGGCGCTGTGGCGCTGCCGAGCCCGGTTGCCGGGGAGTAGGTCAGCGTCGCGGCGGTCATCTGGCTGAGCAGGAAATCCGGGCGCGTCGGATCGCCGGCGGCGGTATTCGCCGCGTAAGCGACGAGGTCCGACGGCGAGGCGACGAGCGCAGGATTGACTTCGATAACGCCGGCAAGGCCGGTGGTCTGCGAGCCGCCCGCGGTAATCGCTCCCGTTATCGGCGTATTGCCGTCGGTAAACAGCGGCAGTTGTGCGCTGCCGCTCTGCAGCGACGTGACGGTCGACGTCGCGGTCAGTGAATTGACGACGTTGCCACTGCCGTTGTTGAGCACCTGCAAGACGGTGCCGGACGGATTGGAGAATTGCAGGTTGGTGCCGAGCGCGGCATTGAGTTGCGCAATCGCCGCGCTCATGCCGCCGGCGAAATTGACCCCGACGATCGGATTGCTCGAATTGGCCGACTGCGCGGGCAGCGATCCGCCGGCGCCCAGCGCGACAATGGTGACGGTGTGCTGGACGCTCTGCGCATCGGTATAGGTGAGCTGGACCGTATTGCCAGGCAAGAGGGCGCCGACGTCCACGCCAAAACCGGCTTGCGCGCCGGAAGTCACCGCGGTCCCCGAGGTGGTCTGGTTGGACAGCGCCTGCGACATCTGGTTTGCCAGTTCGTCGAGCTGGCTCTGCGCCTGCGGCAGAATGGTATCGCGCATCTGCAGATAAGCGCCGATCTGACCGGATTGGAAGGCGTTCGAAGCGATCAAATCGGTTGTGGTGCCGCCAGGCGACGTGAGCGTGATGGTGCCGGCGCTGTCCTGGCTCGGATTGGCGCTCCATTGCGAAGTCGCCGACAGCGCCCCGACATTATTGAATGAAAGTTGCGACGCTTGCGCGCCGGCCACAAGTTGCTGGCCGTTACCCGTAAATACCGCTATTTGGTTGTCGGTGCCCTGCGTTACCGTGATATTCATCATTTGCGCGAGCTGCGTAATGTCCTGGTCGCGCTGGTCCTCGAGCGTCGCCGTGGAACTGTCTGGCGGCGCCGCTACAAGCTGCTGATTGATTTGGGCGATCTGCTGTATCGCGGTGTTGGCGGTTTGTACCGCGCTCGCTATGCCAGCTTCGGCTTGGCCGCGCAGCTGTTGGACGCTGCCGGTCATCGAATTTAGATTTTGCGCCACTGCTTGCGCGGCGCTGATGACCCCGCTCTGCGCCGAATACGAGCTCGGACTGGTCGACAGCGTTTGCAGCGCACTCGTGAAGTTGTTGAAGATAGCGTCGAAGGAAGATGACGATCCCGGCGTGCCGTAGATCTGCTGGAGTTGTTGATAAAGCTGCGCGGCCGTATCCGCGTAGGCGCCTCCGGACGTTCTCGGTCCGCAATTGGCTTTGCAGCAGCGTGTTGAGATTGCGATTGATGCCGCTTATGTCGACGCTCGTCCCGGTCTGGCCGTCAACGGCGGTTTCGACTTGATTGACGCCCTCTTCGACATAGCCCGTCGTGTTGGCGTTCGCCACGTTTCCGGCGACGACCGACAGCGCCTGCTGGGTGGCGTTCACGCCCGCCAGAGCGGCGGACAGCGCCTGATTGACGCTCATGGCAGCGGCGGTCCACGCGATTCATGGCTCGGAAATACCGAGACGGTTTTCGTCACCGGGCGATCTCACCCAATCCAATCACTGGATCACCTGCAGCAAGCTCTGAATCATCTGATTGGCGGTCGACATCACGCGGGCGTTGGCCGAATAAGCCTGTTGCGCCACGATCAGGTTGCTGAACTGCGTAGAAATATCGACGTTCGCCGACTCAAGCGAGCTGCCGACAATCTTCCCGGTCGCGCCGTAGAGCGGCGGACCCGAGTCCGCCGTGGCGGCGTAGGCTCCGCCGTTGAGCGCCTGCAACGCATTTTCACCGCCGAAGGTCGCAAGCGTAATTTGCGCCAATGGAATGGTCTGGCCGTTTGAAAACGAGCCGACTACGCGGTTTTGGCTATCAACCGAGACCGACTGCAGCTGGCCGGCGGCAAAACCGTTCTGCTCGATCTGCGTGACCTGGGCCGTGCCGCTCGAATTGGCGAACTGCGTCAGACCGTTGCTGCCGAAATTGAGCTCTACGTTGCTCAACGTGTCGCCGTTGACGGTCAAACTCGGCAGATTGAGCGCACTCGTCGTCGGTTGAACGAGCTGCCCGCTTGAATTGAAGATGAAGTTGGTACCGACGTTTTGCCAGGCCGCTTGCGCGCCCGTTGCGTTCGAGTTGGTCTGATAGAACAAATTCCAGACGCTCTCGCCGTTGCTGTCGCTCACTTGCGCCCAACGGAATTGGATATTGAGCGGATTACCTTCGCTGTCGTAAGCGGTGAGAGACCCGCCGGACACCGATTGATTGGTGAAGGTCGTCAGATCGTTGCCGATGACCGTTCCGTTGCCTGGTGAGACAGTCGAATTTTCGATACCGAAGGTCGACGGCGACGCGGTGCCTCCGACGGCAAGCGTGGTGGTCGGGTCGTCCGCCAACAGGCTGATATCGCCATTTGCGGTGTTCACCGAGCCGATCACACCGGTCAAATTCTGAACGGCGGTTTGCAATTCACCAAGCGTCGCGACCTGACCGACACCCGTTCCGAAGGTGATAGTCTGGGGGGCGCCGCCGCCGAGCGCAACGGTGAAGGTTTCCCCGCCCAAACCCTGCGTCAGCAGGTTAGTCGGTGCGAACGCGTTGTTCGACGCCCCGAAGCCGAGATCCGCAGCGTCGCTGGCACCGGTGGCGCTTACCGCGATCGCGGCGGTGTAGTTGTTGCCGGTGAGGACGAGGTTGCCTCCATTGAGACTAGCAGTGACCGCGGCGTTGCCTGAAGCGCCGGAATTGATGGCATTGATCAGATCGCCAACAGTGCTGGTCCCTGTCACCGCGTACGTCGTCGTATTGGTGCCGTCACCGATCGAAATCGTGTCGCCCGAGGTGACCCCCAGAGACGTGAGCGTGGTGGATTCCGTGAGACTCCCCACGGTCCCGGTCCCGGTCGCCAGCGCATCCGGGTCAAGCGTCGCGCCGCTGCCGATAATTTCCGCCCCGGCAATCGGGTCGTTGGCAAAATCGCTCGGGACAATCAGCCCCGAAGTCGGCGCGCTCGGCAAGTTAGCCTGATAGCTGATCGACGTAGTCGCCTGCGCCGGTATGAAATTGTTATCGAACTGCAAGACCTGCGGCACGCTGCCTTCGGGATTTCCGGTGGTCGCGTTGACGGGAATGCCCATCAGGTAATAACCGGCGCCGTTGACCAGATTGCCATTGGCGTTCAATTGAAAATCGCCGGCACGCGTAAAGTCGGCGACGCCGGAAAATGTCGGCTGATTGTCGGTAAAGCCGGTCGGCTCCGCCACGACAAACCAGCCGTCGCCGTTGATCGCCATGTCGGTCGAAACCGATGTGCTCTGGATCGTGCCGCCAACCGTGTTGGTTGAAACCGAGCTGGCGATGACGCCGTCTGCGGACTGCTGGCTCTGCGCCGCCGCGGAGACCAGATCGGCGAAACTGGTGTCAATCTCTTTGTAGGCGGTGGTTTGCGAGTTCGCGATGTTGCCGGAAATATTCTGCAGCGCGGATGATTGTGCTTGCAGACCAGCCACTGCGGTGGTCAATGCATCGAAGATACCCATGACTTGTCTCCAACTCGCTCAACGCGACAGCGGCGCACAGCCGCACTGCCGCCAGGTCAGCAAACTGCGTGCCACTAATTTGCCGCTTTGTTTCAAATACTTATGTTCGTCGTACTGCTTCGCCCTCGGTCGGATGTGCCGAATTGCGGGCAAAAATTGCCGAGCCGCCAAGCGCGCTCGTGCCTTGTGAACATAGCGCCCGACGGCGCGAGGCCGCTGCCTTGTGAGCGCCAAGTTGAACGTGTTTTAATTTCCTCACATGGCACGCGAGCGGAACCCCATGCGCTTTGAAGGCACCAGCGCCTATGTCGCCACCGACGATCTCAAAGTGGCGGTCAACGCCGCCATTGCGCTGGAGCGGCCGCTGCTGGTCAAAGGCGAGCCCGGCACCGGCAAGACCGTGCTCGCGATCGAGATCGCCAAGGCGCTCTCGGCCCCGCTGATCGAGTGGCACATCAAGTCGACCACCAAGGCGCTACAGGGGCTTTACGAATACGATGCCGTCACGCGCTTACGCGACAGCCAATTGGGCGACGCGCGGGTCAAGGACATCCGCAACTACATCAAGCGCGGCAAACTGTGGGATGCGTTCGTTGCCGACGAGCGGCCCGTGCTGCTGATCGATGAGATCGACAAAGCCGACATCGAATTCCCCAACGATCTCCTGCAAGAACTCGATCGCATGGAGTTCTTCGTCTACGAAACCGGCGAGACCATCCACGCCCGCCGCCGGCCGATCGTCGTCATCACCTCGAACAATGAGAAGGAATTGCCGGACGCGTTCTTGCGCCGCTGCTTCTTCCACTACATCCGCTTTCCCGATCCCGACACCATGCGCGCGATCGTCGAGGTGCATTTCCCCGGCATCAAGCATCGCCTGGTCGCCGAGGCGCTGAGGCTGTTCTACGAAATCCGCGACGTGCCGGGCATGAAAAAGAAGCCGTCGACTTCCGAACTGCTCGACTGGCTGAAACTTCTGATGGTCGAGGATATTTCAGTGGAGACGCTGCGCGAGCGCGATCCGAAGCGGCTCATCCCGCCGCTACACGGCGCGCTGATCAAGAACGAGCAGGATGTACACCTGTTCGAGCGGCTCGCCTTTATGACCCGGCGCGAAGGGCGCTGACGCGACCCGCACTCACCACAACGGGTGCATATTAAAGGAATAGGTGGCGCCGAGACCGTAGGTCCATTGGTTCGGCGAACCGCGTAGCGTCACCAGCGGTAAATCGGCGGCGGAGCCCTCCAGCCGTTGATATTCGACAAAGGCATGGGCGGTCCATGTCGGGTTGAAGGTGTACTGCACCTGCGTGCCGGCACCGTAGGAGTAAAGGCCGCCACCGGCAGTGTAACCCGACAACGGCAATGGCGGCAGGCCCGGCTGTAAACTATCCGCGGCCGCGGCCTGCGCCCCCGTGATGCTGAAATAAGGCAACGTCGCCGCCGCTGTTTGGAAGGTCACCCGCGGTCCCGCGGAAAGCGTCCACTGCCCGACCGGCACGACCGCATCCAGGAATATGTCGCCGGTCACACCGGTCTCGCCGCCGATGCCTTGGCGGACTTCGCCACGCAGCCGCAGCCACGGCACCGGCCAGAAATTAGCGTAGGCGCCCAGCTGTGCGGCGTAGTCGACATCGGCCAAGCCGTTCAGCTCGGCATAATCCGAGGCCTTACGGTGATTTACGAATTGCAGCGCCGGCCCGATCTGAAACATGCCGGTATTGATGATATTAAAACCGAAACTGTCGCGCGGCCCGAAAAAGTCGGGTGGCGTCCCCACGTTGCGAATGCTGAAGAGCGGTAGAGCGGACCAGCCGAGCTTACTGTCCGAAGCGCCGGGCCAAGCCGGAACGATCCGGCCTTCGGCCCCGATCGTGACGATCCAGTCCGGCACGGCGGGCGCGTAAGCCGCTGGCGCGGCCGGCGGCGATGGCGCCGACAGATCGGCCGCCGCCGCTACCCCCGGCACGACGACAGCACACAGCGCAACTGCAAACCGCCAAGCCGCTGATCCCATGCCACCCCCCAAAGGACTCTCCACAAGACCGGGCGAGCATATCGCAAACCGCGCCGCCGCGCGATGGAGGAAATGACAAACCGAAAATTTGGCGCAAACCTGTTGCCGGTTTGTTCGGCGGCAGCCTATGGCTTTATGTCCCGTGCGCCCTCCCGAGCGCTCTTCTCGCCCGTGCCGTGCTTGGCAGTTGCGTCGGCTCCGCTACGGCGCCGTCCGCGCTTTGGCCGGTTCGCCCGCGGCTTCGGCCGTTTCGCCTCGTCCGGCTCGCCAGGCTGCGGAACAATGGAATCGGCTGCGGTAACCGGCTCCTCCCGCCGGGCAAAATCCACTGCCGGAGGCAATGCGGTTTGCGGCCCGTTCATGTCTTGCGCCGGCGCTTGGCGTTTACCGGCCTGTTGCGCCGTGCGCGCCAATTCGGCGTCCTGCGCCCGGCGATGCGCAAGTTCGCGCCCCTTGGCGCGGCGCTCCTCGATGCGATCGCGCAGCCGTTTGAACCAAACGCGCGCTTGCGTGGCGGCCCGTCCGAATACGCCGCCTGCCCAGACCAACTCAAACGGCGTGAATTGCCGCCAAGTCTGATCGCCTTCGACGATCGCGCGCGCGACGATATTGCCGGCCATCGCCGTGGTGTTCAACCCGTGGCCGCCGAACCCGCTGGCGAGCCAGACGCCCGGACCGAGTTCGCCGATCTGCGGCATTCGGTGCACGGTAATGCCTAATGTGCCGTTCCAGGCATAATCGGCGGTGACGTCGCCGAGTTGCGGATAGGTTTTTTTGATATCAGCCGTCAGCGCAGCAACGTAATGGCGCGGATCGCGCAACCACGCCGTCGAGCGTCCCGACAGCATCAAGCGGTCGCCGCCGACGATGCGGTAGTGATTGTCGGCAAGGTCGGTATCGCTCACGGCGCCGCGATAGCCGACCGCGTTGGCGAGCCGTTCACCGAGCGGCGCGGTGGTGATGAGATATGTCGTCACCGGCAACAGCGTCGCGGCGAGGCGCGGCATCAGCCGCCCAAGCTGCACATTGCCGCACAGCACGACATGGTCGGCGCGCAATCGCGCTCCCGGCGTCACGATGCGCTTGCGGACGCCAGTCGGATCGATCGACAAAGCCGGCGTATGTTCAAAAATCCTTGCGCCATCCCGCTCGGCGGCGGCGGCGAGCGCCAGCGCGTAATTGAGCGGATGAATGGTGAAGGCCTGCGGATAATTGATGGCGTAAAAGTAGCGCTCGCTGCGCAGCACCGCACGCACGCGCTCGGTCGGCCAGCCCTCGACCTCGCAGCCTAATTCGCCGAGCAGCCCGATATAATCCAGGAATTCATCGCTATCGTCCTTCTTGGAAACATAGAGCCAGCCGTTCTGCGGATCGATGCCGCTCGCCCGCTCGGTGCCGATGGTGTCGCGAACGTAATCGAGACCGGCCTGCGACAGCGACCACAAATCCCTGGTGCGATCAAAGCCGACGCGGGCGATCAGCCTGTCGGCATCGGCGCCAAAACCCGGCAGCACAAAGCCGGTGTTGCGGCCGGAGGCGCTCTGGGCAAGGCGCCCGGCTTCCAGCAGCGCGACGGACCAGCCGCTGCGCGCGACTTCGCGCGCCACGGTCAGCCCGGCGAGGCCGCCGCCGATCACGCAGACGTCGACGTCAAGGTCGAGCGTCAGCGGCAGCCGCGGCGGCGCATCCACCATCGTGGCCGCATACCAGCTGTCGCCGTAGGCTTTGCTACCGGTGTTGCTCATGGCGACGCTTTACGACGCTGTTCCCGCGACATGCCGCAATGTAGGTCGTTCGCTTCGACCGCACTAGGTACGGATGGCGAAGTTCGCAGCTGTTCCAGGCATTGTCTCATGCGAATTTCGGAGCCAAAGGGACCCTAGACACCTTAGGCTGGGAAGGCGACATTATTGCAATGCGCCGTCTGATGCTGCTCCGCCATGCCAAAACCGAGCGCGCCGCACCCGCCGAGCGCGACCGCGATCGCAAGCTCATGAAGCGCGGGCGAGCCGACGCGCCGGCGATCGGCGCCTATATGGCGCATCACGGCCTTGTTCCCGATCTCGCGCTCGTATCACCGGCGAAACGGGCGCAAGAGACCTGGGCGCTTGCTGCCGACGCCTTCGCCAAACCGCCGCGGATGGTCAGCGACGACCGCATTTACAACGGCAATCCCGAGGCGCTGATCGGCGTCATCGGTGAGGCGCGCAAAGCGCATAGCCTCGTCGTCGTCGGGCATAATCCGGGTCTCCACGATCTCGCCATGCAATTGATCGCCTCCGGCGATGTGGAAATGCGCGAGTACCTCAACGAGAAACTGCCGACTTCGGGGCTCGTTGTCATCGATCTGCCGCTCGACGACTGGTCGCTTCTGCGCGGTCACGCGGGCCGGCTCGAGCGCTTTATCAGTCCACGGCTGATCGCGGCCGCGACCGAATAACGATGCCGCGGTTCCACCATTGCAGCGGCGGCCCGACGTTGAGATTATTTCGCCAAGGGCTGCGGATCGATTTCGACCGCGTATCGGGTCGCGATGAGCAGCCGCAACATGGTGACATTCGACCATGGCGAAACAGCCATCGCCTGCTTTTGCCTCCCGGGCGCGCGGTAGTTTGCCCGGAACGCCCGACAAGCCGCCACAATCGCAGCTTTCGGCGGCCAACGCTGCCGCCACCGACGAACCGCCGTGGAACCTCACGCCGGCTGCACATATTTTGCTGCCGGCCGCGATCGGCGCAATCTCCATCGTTGTAATAGAGTTCTCGCTGCTTTCGAGTTTTATCGCGACGATCTGGCCGGCGAACGGCATCATTCTGGCGGCGCTGCTGCGGTATGCTCGCAGCCCCGGCAACTATGCTTCGATCATCGTCGGCGGCTCGGCCGCGACGGCGCTCGCCGGCTTGGTGATCGGCAACAGCCTGGCGCTTACTGCCATTCTGCTCATCGCCAACGTCGTCGAGTTTGTCATAGCGTTGACGTTGCTGTCGATCTTCCGAATAGGCGCTACGGCGCTGACGTCGTTTCGCGGCGTTCTCCTTTTCATCGTCATTGCCGGAGGCCTGGCGCCGATTCCGGGTACGCTCATCAGCGCCGTAGCCTTCGGATCGGAGTACGGACTTCCATGGCTCGGCGTTTTGCGCACCTGGTATCCAGGCCATGCACTTGGCATGCTCATCGTGACGCCCTTCTTGATCAGCGTCACGTCGCGAGAATGGCGCACTTTACGAATAAATGACCGGCCTGCCGAAGCTATAATCATACTGGCGTGTTTCATCGCGATCGGCATAGGTACGCTCTACGTTCGGTCCGTCATCTTCGTGGTCGCCCCGCTGATACTCGTTGCCACGATGCGGTTCGGCCTGATCGGCGCCACGGCATCGACCTTGCTGATCGCCATCATCGCCAACGTCTTCGTCGTCCTCGGGATCGGCCCCCCGATTTTCCCGCAAGTCGAGCCGTCGCAGCGTATATTCGCTTTGCAGATGTTCCTGACGATCACCGCTTTTTGGTCGTTACCGACGGCAGCATTGCTGACGGAACGCGATCGGCTCTTGGCCGATCTTTCGCGCGCCAACTCGCAATTGGAGGCGGACAGCGAGAGAAAATCGCATCTGGTGACGGGACTGCGCCGGCACTTGTCGATGGCCGAGGAAAATGAGCGCCTGCGCCTATCGCACGAGTTGCACGATCAGGCCGGGCAAAGCCTGATTGCCGCCATCCTCGAACTCAACGAGATCGATTCGCTCACATCCGGGCCGGCGCATGAACGGCTGCATCTGACGCGCAAAAGAATGGAAGAGCTGGGCAAGACCCTGCACCGGATCGCCTGGGAATTGCGGCCGCCCTCAATTCATGAGTTGGGCTTGCGCAAGGCGCTGGCGAGCTACATCGCCGAATGGAGCGAACAAAGCGGCACCGAGGCCGATTTTCATTGCGACGACCCGAAACTCGACGAGGTGCCGGACGAGATCGCGACCGCTGTGTATCGCATCGTGCAGGAGGGACTTACCAATATCATCAAGCACGCCCAGCGCCCAGCCGACGTGAGCGTCGTCATCCGGCGTCCGGAGGCGACGCTGCAGGTCATCATCGAGGATAGCGGTTGCGGTTTTGAAGTCGGCGCACCGGGCGCGAAGACCGGCAAGCAGCGCGGTCTCGGTCTCGACGGCATGCGTGAAAGGCTGTCGCTGATCGGCGGCACGCTTGAGGTGGAATCTGCGGTCGGTGCCGGCACCACGATCTTCGCACGCATTGCGCTCGACGGCCGGAAGCCGGCGTCATGAGTAAGACCCGCATCGTGCTGGCCGACGATCATCCCATCGTTCTCGATGGGCTGCGTAATCTCATTCGGGCGGAATCCGATTTCGAGCTGGTCGGCGAAGCGACCAGCGGATTGACCGCGTTAAAGATCATTCGCGAGCAACGTCCCGATGTCGCCGTCCTCGACATTTCGATGCCGGAGCTCAACGGCATTGTATTGAGTCGGCGGCTTGCCGGAGAAATGCCGGCCCTGAGCGTGCTCGTGCTGACGCTTCACGAAGATCGCGCCTATCTCAATCAAGCGCTGGAGGCCGGGGTGCGCGGCTATGTCCTGAAGCGATCGGCCGTGGAAAATCTCGTGCACGCCATCCGCGCCGTCGTGGTCGGCGGAACCTATGTCGACCCGGCACTCTCCCGACACGCGATCATGGGCAAGCGCGGACACAACAAGCCGCCGCCGCACCGCGGCGCCGCGCCGGCGCTGACCGAGCGCGAGTCCGCCGTTCTGAAATTGGCGGGTCTGGGCTTCACCAACAAGGAAATCGCGTCACGGCTCAACGTCGGAGTAAAATCGGTCGAGACCTACAAGGCGCGCGGCCTCGAGAAGCTCGGCCTGAAGACCCGGGCGGATTTGGTGCGCTACGCGTCCACCCAAGGATGGCTGGAGCTTTAGCGAAAAGCGAGCGCCGCGCTCGCGAACCGACCACGCAGCAGCAATTGCGGCGTCGCCGATACGGTGAATGATCGGTTAAACGTCAGGCAATTTCTGACAGCAATACTGCGCATTCTAGGCCCGTCGAAACGGGAACTCATGTATGAGAATCGACCCTTGGGGTTCGAGCACTGTGTCGGGTGTTCGGCGCTGGACGATGGCTTGCTGGACCATTGAGGGGACCGTAATGCCGAAAGCGGCAAAGGCTATCGAGGCTCTCAACATTCCATTGTCGCGAGCCGCCGACGGCAACGTCCTGCATTTCCTCTCGCGCACGCTGCAGGCTCACATCCTCGATGCAGAACCGCGTGACGTGCTGGAAAAGCTGCAAAATCTGCTGACCGCACTCGATCAGCAGGAAGCCACGCTATCCGATTGGCCGCCTTCGGCCAGCAAGGACCGTATGTGCGCGGCGCTCGTTAAAGCGCAAAACGCCGTGTCCCGGATCCTCGATGACCTCGACAGCACAGCGCAAAGCCGGTCCGTTTCTGACGCCGCGAAAGCCATGTGAGGCAGGCGACTACTCGTTTGGGGCGTTCAAGTCATGTCTTCGCCGGTCAGCCGCTCATCGTCGGCGATTGATTTTTCGCTGCTGAGCTTTCTCATCGTGGACGATCAGCCGTTTTCTCGGCACCTGATCCGCTCGATGCTGGTCGGCTTCGGCAGCCGCGAGGTCTACAAATCGGCAAACGGCGTCGAGGCGTTTGAGATCGCCCGCAACGTAATGCCGAGCGTTATCATCACCGATCTCGTGATGCCCATTTTCAATGGGCTCGGCTTTATCAACATAGTGAAAGGGCCGCAGTCGCCCGCGCACAACATCCCCGTCATCGTCTTGTCCGGATATCTGACCAAAGCTACGGCGCTGACGGTAAGAAGCTCGGGTGCGGAGGCCTTATTGGTCAAACCGGTTTCGCCAAAAGCGCTCTATGAGCACATCGCGCGTATCGTGCTACGTAGCGCTCCGGCAACCCCGCCGCCGGCGTTCCCGCAAAATCAGAAGGGACGCGCCGAACAGCAGCGCAAGAAATCAGGCGCGGTCGCGTACCTGTAGCGGTCGGGGATCCGCTCTCTGTGGGCTCTCAACCCGCCAGCGCCGCCAAAATCCGCACCCAGCTGCGAATGCCTTTGTGAAAGCTCTTAAGATCGTATTTCTCGTTCGGCGAATGCACGCGGTCGTCGTCGAGCGCAAAGCCGACCATCAGCGTATCCATGCCGAGCACGGTTTTGAAATCGCCGACGATCGGGATCGAGCCGCCGCCGCCGACGGTCACCGCCTTCTTGCCCCACTCCTCGCCGAGCGCGGCGCGCGCCTTGTTCAGCGCCGGGCTGTCGAACGACACCTCGAAGGCCGGCGCGCTGGTGAAATTGCCGAACTCCACCGTGCAGTCGGCCGGGACGCGCGCGCGCACGAATTCGCGGAAACGGCTGCGGACCTGGTCCGGGTCTTGCGCGCCGACCAGGCGGAACGAGACTTTTGCCATGGCTTTGCCGGGAATGACGGTCTTCGCACCCTCCCCGGTATAGCCGCCGATAATGCCGTTCACTTCCGCGGTCGGCCGCGTCGAAATCTGCTCGATCAGCATGCGGCCTTTCTCGCCAGCAGGAATCTTCAAGCCGACTTGGCCCAAAAATTTCTCCGCAGTCAGGTCCAAGCCGGCAAGATCGGCTTTGATGTCGTCCGGCAATTCATGCACGCCGTCATAGAAGCCGGGAATGGCGACCGAGCCGTCCGGCTTGTGCAGCGCTGCAAGAATATCGGCGAGCACGTGAATGGGGTTGCGCGCCGCGCCGCCGAACAGGCCTGAATGCAGATCGCGGTCGGCGCAGGTCAGGCGCACCTCTTCGTAGACGAGGCCGCGCAGCAACGTCGTGATCGACGGCGTTTCGCCGTCCCACATACCGGTATCGCAGACCAAAGCGAGATCGCGCTTGAGCTCGGCGGCATTGTCGCGCACAAATCCGAACAGATGCTTTGAGCCGCATTCCTCCTCGCCTTCGATCATCATCGTGATGTCGAGCGGCAGCTTGCCGGTGACCGCCTTGAAGGCGCGGCATGCTTCCACGAAAGTCATCGCCTGGCCCTTGTCGTCGCAGGCGCCGCGCGCGACGATGATCTTGCGCCCACCGTCCAGCGTCTCGATGCGCGGCTCGAACGGCGGCGTTTGCCAAAGGTCGAGCGGATCGACCGGCTGCACATCGTAGTGGCCGTAGAACAGAACGCGCGGCGCTTTGCCGTTAGCTTTGCCGTCGCCGCTTTTGCCGATCACGACCGGATGGCCGGCCGTCGGACGCACGCTCACGTCGAAGCCGAGGCCGCGAAGATCGGCCGCGACGTGCTCGGCCGCGTTGCGGCATTGCGGCGCATAAGCGGGATCGGTCGACACCGACTGGATGCGCAAAAGCGCAAATAAACGATCGAGACTCGATTGCAGATCGCGATCGACCCGATCGAGGACCTTCGGCAGAACTTCCGATGCCGTCATGGCGTCACCTTATTATTCATGGCGTCGTCGCGCCCGCCGACGACAGCCCGTTTTTATAGTCCGCGGCCACCGCCGAAGCCATCGTGCGCGCCGCAAAGCGTTGCATGTTTGCAACGCTTTGCCACGCTTTGACGCAACGCGCGCGGCAAATCCACCTCAACTGCTTGTCACACCCCCGGCAAGCGTACAATATGGTCAAAACCTGCCAAATTTGCGGGCATGGCGTGGGGGCAATGGACGAACTTATCGGACGGCTTGTCGCCGATATCGGGATAGACCGGGCGGCCGCCGAAACGGCCGTCGGCATCATTCTGGACTTTCTGGTCAAGGAAGGGCCAGCCGACAAGGTGCAACCGCTTTTGGCCAAGTTGCCTGGAGCCGAAGCCTTGATCCAGAAGGCCGCGAACGAAGGTGGCGGCGGATTGATGGGCGGCGCGATGGGTGGGGTTATGGGTGCCGGCATGCGCATGATGTCGGCGGGGTTGAGCATGGGTCAGGTGCAAAGCGTCACTCGGGCAGTCATCGCCTATACGCGTGACAAGGCGGGGGAGGATGCAGTCGGCGAAATTGTCGCCGCGATTCCGGGTTTGGCGCAGTTTGTTTGAGTACGCAGTAGTTGCCGCGACGAGATTGCGTTGAGGGAGACATCGATGGGGTATCCCATAACCGAAATTCAGGGGATCGGAACCGACGTTGCCGAAATCCTCAAGTCGGAAGGGATTCGCACCACGGTCGGCCTATTGCGTTTGGCCAAGACGCCGAGGCAGAGACTCAAGCTTGCGGAAAAGATTGGAACCGATGAAAGCAATGTTCTCGACTGGGTGACCGCCGCCGATCGCATGCGCATCACCGGCGTCGGCTGCGAATACGCCGAACTGTTACGCGTTGTCGGCGTGCGCACCGTCAACGAATTGCGGTTCCGTAATCCGCAACGGCTTGCCAAGGCGATGTCGGAAGCCAATGCCAAGCGAAAATTGGTGCGGCTCCTGCCGTCCGAAAAGATGGTGACGCGCTGGATCGAAGCCGCCAAGGCCCTGCAACCGGGCATCCAATATTAAACGGCGGTGAATTTTTCCGCAGCTTGCAGGCGCCGCTGCTCCAAGCCGGCCGACTTGACTCAACCCCGGTGACCGCGCAAAGCGACGGCCAAGAATGGCGGTGACAACAGCCAACGCATGGCAACGAGCCTGAATCCTCGCATCAGTTCCGCGCCGCGCGCCGCACCGGGCAATGTGCTGGCGCAGCTTTTGACCAAAGCACGGCCGCTGGTCATGGGCGTTCTCAATGTGACGCCGGATTCGTTTTCTGATGGCGGCCGGTTTTTGCAGCCGCCGGCGGCTACCGCGCACGCCCGGCGGCTTGCCGCGGAGGGCGCCGACATCCTCGATATTGGTGCGGAATCGACGCGCCCCTACGGCGGCATGCAGCCCGTATCGCTTGAGGAAGAGCGCGCGCGGCTTGAGCCGATCCTGCCGCCGGTCGCCGCGATCGGTATTCCAGTCTCGATCGATACGCTCAAAGCCAAAGTGGCGGCTTGGGCGCTCGAAGCCGGCGCGGCCATCGTCAACGATGTCTGGGGTCTGCAGCGCGACCCGGACATGGCGCGCGTTGTCGCCGAGCACGGCGCGGCAATCGTCATCATGCACAACCGCCAGAGCGTCGATGCCAACATCGACATTATCGCCGACGTGGACGATTTCTTTTCGCGCTCACTCGAAATCGCCTGGACGGCGGGGATTGCGCGCGACAAGATCGTGCTCGATCCCGGCATCGGCTTCGGCAAAACACCGGAGCAGAGCATGGCCTGCCTGGCAAGGCTCGAGAAGTTCCGTGGCTTCGGCCTGCCGCTCCTCGTCGGCGCCTCACGCAAGCGCTTCATCAATTCGATCACGCCATCCGAACCGATGGAGCGGCTCGGCGGATCGCTTGCCGCGCACCTCATTGCGGTCGAGCACGGCGCGGCCATCATCCGCGCCCACGATGTCGCAGCAACGGTGCAGGCGCTCGCCGTCGCCGCCGCGATCAGGCACGTGCGATGAGCGACGCGATCTTCGTCAACGGCGTGACGATCGCGCACGCGCGCAGCCGCAAACATGGCTGATGTTTTTGCCGAAGCGCTGATCGCACTGGGCGGCAATGTCGGCGATGTGCGGGCGACGTTCGACCGGGCGGTGGCCATGTTGTGCGACGGTGCCGCGGTGCAGCTTCTGGCGCGCTCGTCGGATTACCGCACGCCGCCGTGGGGCGTCACCGACCAGCCGCCCTTCATCAACGCCGTCATTGCGGTTGCGACGACGTTGCCGCCCTACGACCTGTTCGCCCGCGCGCTCACGGTCGAACGCGCGCTCGGGCGCGACCGCAATAACGAGCGCCGCTGGGGGCCGCGCACCATCGATATAGATCTTCTTGCCTACGATGATCTCACTTTAAACGACGCCGACTTGACGCTGCCGCATCCGCGTGTGTTCGAGCGCGCCTTCGTCCTGGTGCCGCTTGCCGAGATCGCACCCGAGCGCACGATTGCCGGCGTCCGCGTGCGCGACGCGCTGGCCCGTGTCGATGCAAGCGGGATCGAGAAATTGCCCCGCCTGTAGGCGCACCACCGGCGGCACGGCAATTGCACGGCTGAGCGTGTGGCCCGCGGAGCTCAAGCGTGGCATTTTGAGCCGATGACCGAACCCGAGCCCCTATTGCTTGCTGACGATTTTCCCCCGGCGACGCCTGCTGATTGGCGCAAGCTGGTCGACGCCGTGCTCAAGGGCGCACCATTTGCCCGGCTTGAGGCCCGCACCTATGACGGGCTCACCATCGAACCGCTCTATGAGCGCGCGACCGCCGCTGCCCCGCTCGCCGGCCGGGCGCCCGGCGCCGCCTGGACGCTGCTGCAGCGTGTCGATCAGCCCGATCCGGCCGCCGCCAATGCGCAGGCGCGCGATGATCTGGGAAACGGCGCCACCGGCTTGGTGCTGGTTTTCGCCGGCTCCGTGAGCGCCAGCGGATTTGGCATCGATGCGTCGGCCGCAGCGCTGACGCGTGTCCTTGACGGCATTGCTCTCGATTCCGGCTCGATCATCGAGCTCGATCTCGCGCCATTTGCGCGCGAGACGCCGCAGCATGTCGCCGTGGCGGTCAAGCAGAGCGGCAATCCCGACGCGGCAAATATCCGCTTCGGTTACGATCCCATCACCGCTGCCGCCATGAGCGGTAGAACGCCGCTGCCGTGGAGCGAGACTGCGACGCTGATGGCGCGCCTGATCGGCACGCTCGCCGAAGCCGGCTTCGAAGGTCCATTTGCGGTCGCGGACGGGCGCGCGATCCACAATGCCAGCGGCTCCGAGGCGCAGGAGCTAGCCTTCGCCCTGGCGAGCGCCGTCGCTTATCTGCGCGCGCTCGAAAGCGCCGGCATGACGCTCGAAGCGGCGCGTGACGGCATTTACTTCCGGCTGTCGGCAGACGCCGATCAACTTCTCACCATGGCGAAATTCCGCGCCGCGCGAAAATTGTGGGCGCGCGTCGAGACCGCCTGCGGGCTCGCGCCCAAACCTGTTTTGGTCACCGCCGAGACCGCGTGGCGGATGATGACGCGGCGGGACCCCTACGTGAACCTGCTGCGCACCACGATCGCGGTGGCTGCCGCCGGTCTCGGCGGCGCCGACGCGATCACGGTCTTGCCGCATACCGCGCCGCGCGGCCTGCCTGACGCATTCGCTCGCCGTATTGCGCGCAACACGCAGCTCGTGCTCCTTGAAGAATCGAACCTGGCGCGCGTTGCCGATCCGGCCGCCGGCTCCGGCGCAATCGATGCGCTCACGCAACAGCTCTGCGCCGCGGCCTGGTCGGCTTTCCAGGACATCGAAAAAACGGGCGGCGCGTGGAACGCTTTGGAAACGGGACTGATCCAGCGCAACGTCGCCGCGATGCGTGTCGAGCGGCAAAAAGCCGTCGCCCGCGGCAAGGACATTTTGACCGGCACCAATGCGTTTCCCGACATCAATGAAATCGCGCCCGCGGTTCTTGATGTCGCGCCGCACGAGTTAGCGAAAGCCGAGGGCACCTCCATAACCCCCCTGCCGCGGATCCGGCTCGCCGAACCTTTCGAGATGCTACGCGAGCGGTCCGATACGATTCTTGCCAAGACCGGTACGCGGCCGAAAATCTTCCTGGCCACGCTCGGAACGGCGGCGGAATTCAATACGCAGGTCGCCTTTGCCAAGAATTTTTTCGAGATCGGCGGCATCGAGGCGGTCAGCAGTCCGGGTCCCGACTTTGCGCCCGTCTACAAAAACGCCGGCACAGTTTTGGCCTGTCTGTGCTCGTCCGACAAAGTTTATGAGAAAGAAGCGCCTGCGGCCGCGGCGGCGCTCAAGGCGGCCGGCGCCAGGCACATTTATCTCGCCGGGCGTCCGGGCCAGCGCGAGGCCGCGCTCCGGGCCGCCGGCGTGCAGTCATTTATTTACGAGGGCTGCGATGTACTGGCGACACTGACCGCTGCTTACGATATTCTCAGCTAGCCGGGAACGGATAATCGAGAAGCTAGTAACGCATGAGCCGCATCCCGAATTTTTCACAGGTCGAATTTGCCGACGTGGTATCTGCGGCGCCTGCGCAAGCCCCGCTTTGGCAGACGCCCGAAGGCATCGCGGTCAAGAGCGCCTACGGCGTCGCCGAGCTTGACGGCCTCGATGGTCTTGATTCCTATCCGGGCATCGCGCCTTACCTGCGCGGCCCCTACCCCACCATGTACGTCACCCAGCCGTGGACAATCCGGCAATATGCCGGCTTCTCGACGGCGGAAGATTCCAACGCCTTCTACCGGCGCAATCTCGCCGCCGGTCAGAAGGGACTTTCCATCGCCTTCGATCTCGCCACCCATCGCGGCTATGACAGCGATCACCCGCGCGTCTCCGGCAACGTCGGCATGGCGGGGGTGGCGATCGATTCGATCTACGACATGCGCACGCTGTTCGCCGGGATTCCGCTCGATCAGATGTCGGTGTCGATGACCATGAACGGCGCGGTGCTGCCGGTACTGGCGCTTTATATCGTCGCCGCCGAGGAGCAAGGCGTGCCGCCGGAAAAGCTCGCCGGCACCATCCAGAACGACATCCTCAAAGAATTCATGGTGCGCAACACCTATATCTATCCGCCGCAGCCGTCGCTGCGCATCATCTCCGATATTTTTTCCTACACTTCGGCGCATATGCCGAAGTTCAATTCGATCTCGATCTCCGGCTATCACATGCAGGAAGCCGGCGCGACCGCCGATCTCGAACTTGCCTATACGCTCGCCGACGGCGTCGAATATGTCCGCGCCGGTCTCGCCGCCAATCTCGCGGTCGACCGTTTTGCGCCGCGGCTATCGTTCTTCTTCGGCATCGGCATGAACTTTTTCATGGAGGTAGCGAAGCTGCGCGCCGCGCGGGTGCTGTGGGCGAAGCTGATGAAGCAGTTTCATCCGCAGGATGAGCGCTCGGCCTCGCTGCGCACGCATTGCCAGACTTCGGGCTGGTCGCTCGCCGCCCAGGACATCTTCAACAATGTCGCGCGGACCATGATCGAGGCGATGGCGGCCACCCAAGGCGGCACCCAATCGCTGCACACCAACGCGCTCGACGAGGCGCTGGCTTTGCCCACCGATTTCTCCGCCCGCATCGCGCGCAACACCCAGATCGTGCTGCAGCGGGAAAGCGGCACGACGCGCGTGATCGATCCGTGGGGCGGTTCGTTCTATGTCGAAAAGCTCACCCACGATCTTGCCGCCAAGGCGTTCGGCCACATCGCCGAGGTCGAGGAGATCGGCGGCATGACCCGCGCCATCGAGGCCGGATTGCCGAAGCTGCGCATCGAAGAGGCCGCGGCGCGCACCCAAGCGCGCATCGATGCCGGCGTGCAGGCGGTGATCGGCGTCAATAAATTCCGGCCGCGCGACGAGGCGTCGATCGACGTTTTGAAAGTCGACAATGCGGCGGTGCGGCAATTGCAGATCGACAAGCTGACGCGATTAAAGCGCGAACGCGATCCGAAAGCGCTTGACGAGGCGCTCACGACGCTGACGCGCAGTGCCGCGGGCGGCAACGGCAATCTCCTTGCGCTCGCCATCGACGCGGCGCGTGCCAAGGCGACGGTCGGGGAGATTTCATCGGCGCTGGAAAAGGTCTTCGGTCGTCACCGGGCGGAGATCAAGGCGATCTCCGGCGTTTACAGGCGGGAGGTCGGCATGACGGATGCCGTCGCGCGGGTGCAAAAACTCGTCGCCGAATTCGAGGACAATGAAGGCCGCCGCCCGCGCATCCTGGTCGCCAAGATCGGTCAGGACGGCCATGACCGCGGCCAGAAGGTGATCGCGACGGCCTTTGCCGATCTCGGCTTCGATGTCGATATCGGCGCCTTGTTCGCAACGCCCGCCGAAGCCGCGCGCCAGGCGGTCGAAAACAACGTCCACATCATCGGCGTGTCTTCGCTCGCCGCCGCGCATCTGACGCTCGTTCCCGAGCTGAAAGCGGAGCTCGCCAAGCAGGGCCGCGGCGACATTATGATCGTCGTCGGCGGCGTGGTGCCGCCGCAGGATTATGATGCGCTCAAATCAGCCGGCGCCGAGGCGATCTTCCCGCCCGGCACGGTGATCGCCGAAGCCGCCGAGGATTTACTGAAATCCCTCAACCGCCGGCTCGGCCATTCCAAAGCCGCAGCGGAATAGGCGTAACGGTCAGTTCGCCCGCGCCTCGTGCGCGGCGGGCACTTCCGGCGCCATCGACACCGGCGCTGGCGGGGGTTGCGGGGCGGCGGGCGGCGCTAAACGGGGCCGCGGCGAGCCCGGCAGCGATTTCATGAAAGCGCGAAACTCCGGATTGGTATTAAGTGCGTCGTGGCCCGCCGCGATGAGCAGGTCGACCTGATCCGCCGGCAGTTTGAACCGCGTTTCAATCTTGTTAAGCGCGGCCTCCCGCTCCGGACCCAACTGATCGAAGGTCAGGCGGCTGATGAAGAAATGCACATCCCGGCAATTCCAGCCCGGCGGCGCACCCAGGCGGCTGCGATCGGCCTCGGAAAGCCCGCACCGCCACGCCACCAAAGACTTCCTCCAGTCTTCCATCGTGGCATCGAAGGCCGAATAGCTGCCGATCGCGCCGGACTCGGTCGCAGTGTCGGAACTCGCCATGATGAGGTCGACGCCGGTTGGGCCGGGGATGGTCTGCGCCCAGTGGCCCGACGGATCGCGGCCGGAATCCACCACCAGGAACAAAAAGCGCCGCAGCTTGACCGCCTCCTGCGGCGCCAGCGGGCCAAACGGCGAATCGGAAGCGAGCCGCGCGACGGTAAAGCCGGCAAGGCCGTAATTATCGACGAGGCCGCCGTCGAGCAGCTTGACGTATTTGAGCTCGCCCGAGCGATAGCGCTCCAGCGCATCGGCATAAGACTTGATCAGCGGCTTGGCGTTGCGATCGTTGCGCACGCGCGCCACCCAACTCGGCAACCCGATCGGGCAGCCGCCGGGATAATTCTGAATGACAATGGGCGCGAACACGACCGGCACCGCCGCGGAAGCGGCAACCGCAAGCGAGACCGGATAGCTCGTCAGATCGCTGCACAGCGCGGTGAACGTGACGGGTGCGAAAATGAAGGCGGTGCGATTATAGATATCGGAGGCGTTGATCCAAACCCGTGGCCGCGTCTTGCTGAGCAGGTCCTTGAGCGTCGCGTGGTCGTACAGATGAGCGTCGAGCCAGACCGGAAACCCGGTCGTGTCGTTGACGCCGCCCTGCAGGCCGCGCGCGATGTTGCCGAAACTGAGGTCGGTCTGCAGATTTTCCTCGGCGTTGACCAGAAGGAAGCGCTGCTTGAAATCGCCAAGCGCCGCGCGGCCGCGCAGCCCGTAATAGGCGGCGAGCACCGAGCCGCCGGAAACGCCGGAGAGGAAGTCGAGGCGATCGAGGAGCGACACCGGGCCGGCGCGGGTCGGCACCCGGATTTCGTCGAAGCCCTCCAGCACCCCGTAGGAATACGCCGCGGCGCGCATGCCGCCGCCGGAGAACGACAACGCCACGATGGTGTCGTCATAATTGGTCGGGACGTCGGACCGAAGCCCGGCTTCGACCTCGGCGGCATTGGCGGTGAGCGGCTGATTGATGGGGTCGTTGCGGATGATTTGGGTGCAACCGACGACCAGGGCGGCACAGGCAATGACGCGCCCCGCGTGGATCGCACGCTGAAACAAAGCCCCACACATTACCAAAAGGTTATCTGCGCCCCACCGCTACCCCGTCAAGGAAAGCCCAGCGGAAGCGAAAAGTAAGACTTCTTTAAGGTTAATTCAAAAGCTCTCTTGCCGCCGGCGACAACTAGACGGGTGCGGCGCCAACGCGGCGCCGGCAGCGAAGCGCCGCTTCCGGATAAAAGCACGCGGACCTGAGTCCCGTAAGGGATTCCAAGAGGTTACGGCGGACGGCCGAATCCGGAAGCGCGGAAAGCTCTGATTTTGCGGGTTATTTCACTCGGAATCAGCAAGAAACCCCTGTCATTGCGCGACAGTGGCATGACAGTCCGGGGATAAGGGAATGTGCCTAAGGCCTCGCTGGAGCGCCTTCGAACGCTCGCAGGGATGGAAAAAAGGCGCTTGCGCTGAGTTGCGAACAGCGAAACTCGCCATGCGCGGGCCTGCCTCTTTCGGATTCACTACGAATCTCCGATACTTGCGTACCCCCTCCCGATTCGTCCCCATTATCCCCACATTTAGTAGTTGATTCAGATTCGCGTACTAAAGCTTGACGTACGCGGCCGGCTTGGCCTAGCCTTTAAAAGTTCGGCGCGCGGGTAACGAAGTCCGCCGGGCTCTCCAAAAAGGGTTTGCGGGAGTGCTCCGTGCCGCCGTGGCGCGAGCGTGGCTTTTTGCGCCTTACGGAGACGACAACGGATTTCGACGGGGTGTGAGCTCAACACAAGACCCGGCCTCTAAAGCCGGACTGCGTGGGCGGCGGACAGAAACAGGGGTGAGGATCGACGCGGCGAAATACTTCCCCGCGTCGCAGGGAAATCGTCGGTGACTTATATTGCGTGGGTAGGCCACCGATACCGGAACACCAAGCTTTAAGGGGCAGAAAATGCGGATCGAGCGGCGCTACACCAAAGAGGGACAATCGCCCTACGCGGACATCGTGTTCCGTCTGACCACGAGCGAGATCCGCAACCCGGACGGCTCCGTCGTCTTCCATGCCGAGGACGTCGAGGTGCCGGAGCAATGGTCGCAAGTCGCCTCCGACGTGCTGGCGCAAAAATATTTCCGCAAAGCCGGCGTGCCGTCCCGCCTGAAGAAGGTCGAGGAGGAAACGGTCCCGTCATGGCTGTGGCGCTCGACCGCCGATGACGCCGCGCTCAAAGAGCTGCCCGAAGCCGAACGCTTCACCGGCGAGCAGTCCTGCAAGCAGGTGTTCGACCGGCTTGCCGGCACCTGGACCTATTGGGGCTGGAAGGGCGGCTATTTCACCGCGGAGAGCGACGCGCAGGCGTTCTTCGACGAGCACCGCTACATGCTGGCGATGCAGATGGTGGCGCCGAACTCGCCGCAATGGTTCAACACCGGCCTGCATTGGGCCTATGGCATCGACGGCCCGAGCCAGGGGCATTTTTACGTCGACTACAAAACCGGGCAGCTCGTGCAGTCGGCGACCGCCTACGAGCATCCGCAGCCGCACGCCTGCTTCATCCAGTCGATCGCCGACGATCTCGTCAACGAAGGCGGGATTATGGACCTGTGGGTGCGCGAAGCGCGGCTGTTCAAATACGGCTCCGGCACCGGCTCGAATTTCTCCAAACTGCGCGGCGAGGGCGAAAGGCTCTCCGGCGGCGGCAAGTCGTCGGGCCTGATGAGCTTTTTGAAGATCGGCGATCGCGCCGCGGGCGCCATCAAATCCGGCGGCACCACGCGCCGCGCCGCCAAGATGGTGATCCTCGATGTCGATCATCCCGATATCGAGCAGTTCATCAACTGGAAGGTGCTCGAGGAGCAGAAGGTCGCGAACCTCGTCACCGGCTCGAAGATCAATCAGAAGCACCTGCGCTCGATCTTGAAGGCTTGCGTGAATTGCGAGGGCTCCGGCGACGACTGCTTCGATCCGGAGAAAAATCCGGTGCTGCGCCGCGAGATCAAGGCGGCGCGACGAAACCACGTGCCGGACAATTACATCCGCCGCGTCATCCAGTTCGCCAAGCAGGGCTACAAGGACATCGAATTCCCGACCTACGACACCGATTGGGATTCGGAAGCCTATCTCACGGTCTCCGGCCAGAATTCCAACAACACGGTGCGGATCACCGACGAGTTTCTCAAAGCGGTCGACGCCGACCGCGACTGGGATTTGTTCTGGCGCACCAAGAAGGGCAAAATCGCCAAGACCGTGAAGGCGCGCGATTTGTGGGAGAAGATCGGCTACGCGGCCTGGGCCAGCGCCGATCCCGGCCTGCAATTCCACACCACCATCAACGACTGGCACACTTGCGCGGCGTCGGGGCCGATCGTCGCGTCAAATCCGTGCTCGGAATACATGTTCCTCGACGACACCGCGTGCAATCTCGCGTCGCTTAACCTGCTCGCGTTCCACACCCCGGCGCTAGCCGCCGTCGCCAATGGCGAAAAGCTCAAGAGCGAGCTCTATGACGTCGAAGGCTACGAGCACGCGGTGCGGCTGTGGACCATCGTGCTCGAAATCTCGGTGCTGATGGCGCAATTCCCGTCGAAGGAAATCGCGCAGCGCAGCTTCGACTTCCGCACGCTCGGCCTCGGCTATGCCAATGTCGGCGGGCTGTTGATGTCGTCGGGCATTCCCTATGATTCCGAGGCCGGCCGCGCCATCTGCGGCGCGCTCACCGCGATCATGACCGGCGTCGCCTACGCCACCTCGGCCGAAATGGCGGCCGAGCTTGGCGCCTTTCCGCGTTACGCCGAAAACCGGGACGTGATGCTGCGCGTCATGCGCAACCACCGCCGCGCCGCCTACGGCGACCGCACCGGCTACGAAGCCATGACCACGCCGCCGGTGCCGCTTGACGCCAAGGCCTGCCCGGATCGGGCGCTGGTCGAGCATGCCAAGCGCGCCTGGGACCGCGCCATCGCGCTCGGCGAGACGCATGGCTACCGCAATGCGCAGGCGACCGTGGTGGCGCCGACCGGCACCATCGGCCTGGTCATGGATTGCGATACCACCGGCATCGAGCCCGACTTCGCGCTGGTGAAATTCAAGAAGCTTGCCGGCGGCGGCTATTTCAAGATCATCAACCGCGCCGTGCCGGAAGCCTTGCGCGTACTCGGCTATCGCGAGAGCGAGATTGCCGAAATCATCGCCTATGCGGTCGGCCACGGCTCGATGGGCCAGGCCCCGGCGATCAACCACACCACGCTGAAAGCCAAGGGCTTTACGCCCGAGGCGATCGAGAAAGTGGAAAAGGCGCTGCCGACCGCGTTCGATATCAAGTTCGCCTTCAACAAATGGACGCTCGGCGTCGATTTCCTGCGCGACCAACTCGGCGTCGACGCCGCCGATCTCGCCGCGCCCAACTTCGACCTCCTCGCCCATCTCGGCTTTTCCAAGCGCGAGATCGAGGCGGCCAATATCCATGTCTGCGGCGCCATGACGGTCGAGGGCGCACCGCACCTGAAGCCCGAGCATTATGCCGTGTTCGACTGCGCCAATCCGTGCGGCCGCACCGGCAAGCGCTATCTCTCGGTCGAGAGCCATATCCGCATGCTGGCGGCGGCGCAGCCGTTCATTTCCGGCGCCATTTCCAAGACCATCAACATGCCGAACGAGGCGACGGTCGAGGACTGCAAAGCGGCTTACATTCTGTCGTGGAAGCTCGGGCTCAAAGCCAACGCGCTCTATCGCGACGGCTCGAAGCTCTCCCAGCCGCTGCAAAGCCAGCTCATCGCCGACGAGGACGAGGACGAAGACGTCATCGAAGCCTTCCTCGACAAGCCCGCCGCCGCGCGCGCCTCGGGCCTTGCCGAAAAGATCGTCGAGAAAGTCGTCGAGCGCATCGTGGTGATGCGCGAGCGCGAGCGCATGCCCGATCGGCGCAAGGGCTATACGCAAAAGGCCGTGGTCGGCGGCCATAAGATTTATCTGCGCACCGGCGAATATGACGACGGCAAGCTCGGCGAAATCTTCATCGACATGCACAAGGAGGGCGCGGCGTTGCGCTCGCTTCTCAACAACTTCGCCATTGCGGTGTCGCTCGGCCTGCAATACGGCGTGCCGCTCGACGAATATGTCGATGCTTTCACCTTCACCCGCTTCGAGCCGTCGGGCCCGGTGCAGGGCAACGACTCGATCAAATACGCGACCTCGATTTTGGACTACGTGTTCCGCGAGCTCGCGGTGAGCTATCTGTCGCGCTTCGATCTCGCCCATGTCGACCCGAGCGGCGAAGGTTTTGATGCGCTCGGCAAGGGCGTCGAAGAAGGCCGGCCCGCGCCCGATGCGCGCTATGTGTCGAAGGGGCTGACCCGCTCGCGCGCCGACAAGCTCAAAGTGATGTCGGGCGGAGCGGACACCGCTTCACCCTCCCCTGCAGGGGGAGGGTCGTCCTCTGAAGCGCGCGGAGCGAGCGAAGGAGGACGGGGTGGGGTGAGCAACGTCACCGCGCTTGCCACCTCCGGCCCGCGCGCGGAATTTTCCGGCGCCGCCGCGCTGAAAACCGAGCCCGAGCAAAAACTCTCCCCGGCGCAGCAGCTCGAACAGGTCAACCGTGTCGACGCCCGCAGCCACGCGAAGCTTGCCGCCGCGGAAAAACGCGCCGAAGCCCGCGCCAAGGGCTACGAAGGCGAGGCCTGCGGCGAATGCGGCAACTTCACTTTGGTCCGCAACGGCACGTGCCTGAAATGCGATACGTGCGGCGGCACGACGGGGTGTAGCTAGCCACTAATGCATATTTCTTAAGCAATGAATATGCGGGCGGCCGAGGGCTGCCCGCGCTTTTTTGGAGAAGCGAACCAGAACTCTCCATTGAACACCGACACCGAGCAGCTCACGATATTGATGACGAGTGATGTGGCACTAATCAATGTTCTCCAACAAGACTGTTTTCATTCTTGGAGCTGGAGCAAGTTGGCATTACGGATATCCGACTGGAGAGGAGCTAGTTAAGAAGATAATTCAGAAAGCAACAAACCTTATGCCCTATCTTGAATTTTCAGCGCAAACTTCAAACCACATACGGCCAGAGTTTCTCGCCGAAACCAACAAGCCCAATACTTTGATCAAAGAACAGTGGATTGCCGCCATGCAGGACTGCGCAGTTCTCAAAAGTAGATTGCAACAGGTCAACCCCTTAGTCATCGACTACTTCCTTGGCTGGAATCCCACACTACAATGGATCGGCAGACTGTTAATTGCTTGGGTCATTTCCTGCGCATTTTCTCGGAACGACGAGCTTTGATCCTAAAGCCCGTAGCCCGTAGGGCGGAATAGCGCAGCGTATTCCGCCAGCCCGAATTTGTGGTAACCTGCCGCCATGAAAACTAGACAGCTCGCTGAAATTCTTGAACGTGTCGAACGCTGGCCCGCCCACGCTCAGGACGAACTGGCCGAGATCGCGCGCGATATTGAGCAAAGTCTTAACGGCGGCGATTACGAACCGACCGAAGCGGAACTGGCCGGCATCGACCGCGGGCTGCGCGACGCCGATCAAGAACGCTTTGCAACCGAGGCGGAGGTCGAGGCGGTGTTTGCCAAATTGCAGCGCACGTAATCCTTGCCGTCATCCTGAGACGCGCGGCGAAGCCGCGCCTCGAAGGATTCAAGGCGCTGGGCTCCCTTCCCTCGTCACCACCGGGCCTGACCCGGTGGTCCATGCTGAAGAGCCGCACGAAATGCCTCGCGATCAGCGCACGATATCTTTCCAAAGATCGCGCCAATCCGGATTCATCGAGCAGATCAAATCGATCTTCCACTTGCGCGACCAGTGCTTGATATTCTTCTCACGCTGAATCGCGGCGATCGCGGTGGCATGCTGCTCGTAATAGACAAGCAGCTTCACGCGGTGAGCTTTGGTGAAGCCGTCGGCTAATCCCTCGCGGTGCTCGTAAATGCGGCGGACGAGATCGTTGGTCATGCCAACGTAAAATGTCCCGCGCGGACGGCTCGCCAGAATGTAGACCCAATAGGCTTTCATGCCGGATCGTCAGCATGGATTGCCGGGTCAAGCCCGGCAATGACGAGTTCAGAAAATCACGGTCGCCGCGCCACTCATCAAGAACAACTGTACGCCCAATATCCCACGTAATAGCCGGACCACAGGCGGCTAAAATGACAGGGATTGGGATAGGGCGGATAGAATTCGCCCAAGCCCGGGTAGTAGGAAGGCCCTAGCACGCGCGCGGCATGGAATCGGGCGCGGCGCTTGCTCCGGCGGTGACGGACGCCGCGGTGATGGCCGGCATGCCTTCGCGATAGTGCGGGCTTTGCCGGCGTGTGCGCGGGTGTGGGCGCGTTGGCCGTTGGAGGATTAAGCGTCTGCGGCGACTCGATGGCAGGCGTACCTGGCGTCGCCGGCGCGGAACCTAGGCCGCTGGGCGGCGTCGGCGAAACCGGCACTTCCGGCGTCGGCGGCGCCGTGTTTGGAGTTGACGGATTGAAAGTCGGCGGCGGTGGTGGCGGGGCGGGATTGACCGTCTGCGCGCGGGCTTGGCCAATGGCGAAAGCCGCGATCATCGCGGTCAATGCAACAGCCGCGAAAAGCGCCGCCGCCGGACGCTGAAGTCCTGTCGTCCGCATTCCGATCTCCTCGAATACCGTCGGTCGCCCGGACGCCCTTCTCCACCAAGCATGAAATAGGAAGTCGCTGTCGAGCAATCCAGACATTCCGTTCATTCGCGCCAAGAATCCAGCGTCTGGGGTCCCCGTTTCCGCGGGGACGGGCGGACAATCAAAATCGGCCGCGCTCGGATTTCGCGTCCGCCTACACTCTTCGCAGCGCGAGCGATGGTGGCCGCGCCGTTGCGGACAGCCCGCCGAACAGCCGCCCTATGTTATTATACTGGCGCAATAACAATCGGACGGCCGGACCGGAATCGCGCGCCGGGCGAGGACGCATAAAGGATTAAAAAGGATTGCGCGGGCAGAATGCGCGGCCATGACGTCCGCCGCGCAGCCGCTATTGGCCGAACTCGATACCGCGTTCAGCCAAGCCTCGCAGACTTGGCGCGCGAGCGCGCTGCGCCAGATCGCCGATTTGTTCGTCGCCAGCGCCGCGCTCTACAGCGCCGAGCAGGTGGCGCTGTTCGACGACGTGATTTGCCGCCTGATTCCGAAGATGGACCGCGCGGCGCTCGCCGAACTGAGCAACAAACTGGCCCCGGTCGGCAACGCGCCGGTCAAGGCCATCGCCAGCCTCGCCCGCCATGCCGACCTTGCGGTCGCCGGGCCGATCCTCGAATTCGCAGCCGCGCTGCCGGACGAGGATCTGATCGCGATCGCCGGGCGGATCGACCTCAAGCTGTTGCCGAAAATCGCCGCGCGCGCGGCGCTGAACGAAGCGGTCACCGATATCCTGCTCGAGCGCGGCAACGCCGCCGTCAAGCGCCGGCTGATCGACAACCCGAATGCCCGCATGTCGGAAACGGGCTTCGCCAGAGTGGTCAGCGGCATCAATGGCGACAAGGAACTCGCAACCGCACTGGCCGCGCGCCAGGACGTGCCGGACGAGCTGCGGGTCTGGCTCGACGCGGTTCTGAATCCGAAGCAGGCTTAGAGGTCCGATCCGCGCTTCCGCCACACGAGCGCATCGAGACTCCACGGCCCGGCGCCGGTGAACACCAGATAAAGAAAGACAAAGCAGAACAGGATCGCGCCTTCGCCGCCGTTGAGGAGCGGAAAGAAGCTACGCGGCGCGTGACTGATGAAGTAAGCAAACGCCATCTCGCCGGACACGATGAAAGCCGCCAGGCGCGTGAACAATCCGAGCGCGACGAGACCGCCGCCGATGAACTCGATCCGGCCGGCGAACCACTCGGTCTCCGGGAAAACCGGCAGGTGACCGTGCGGCGGGAAGCCGACCACTTTCGATAGGCCGTGCTCGAGGAAGAGGAGGCCGACCATGATGCGCAGGATGCTCAACAGATAGGGCCGGTAACGCTCGAGCACCGCGACGGGACCGGAAGTTGTGGCGGGCACACTTGCGGATGCTGAGGCAAAAGCGGCCGGCGCTTGGGGGCGATGCATGTTCGGTACCTTGTCACAGTCATCACCCCGCAGGCGATTTAGGCGAATTTGCGCTGACGCGCACTTCACAACATTCTGATTACCGCGGCACGGAACGGACAGAAACAACCGCGCAGCGCGCCTCCCCGCGTAGCGCAGCCGTGCTATGCTGGCGCAACAGAGACCAAGTTGCTCGCTCAAAGCGCATGCCCGCCATGGACGATTTCCTGATCGCTCCGCCGCTCCTGATCAAAAACACGCCGAAACCGCGGCGGCTGACAAAGCTTTCCGAGGCGCGGGCCTATGTCGACGAAGCGATGCGGGTTCGCCACCCGGCGCCATGGCGCGAGCTCTGGCACCGCCTCAAAGCGGTGACCACCGAGGAAGAGGCCATCGAAGCGATCGGCGACATGCGCGAATTGCTCGCCGACGAAGATTTGCTGCTGCCGTCCGGCGAATAGCGCGTCGCCCTCACCCACCCTCATCCGCCGGCGGCGCAATGCGCGTTTCGTGAAAACGTCGCTCGATCATGGCGTAGGTCTCGCGCACCAGAATATGGGTGGCGACCTCGTTCTCGGTGCGGCCGAGCTTGCCCAGGCTCGCCAGGAGAACGAGGTAATTGAAGGTCTCGATCGGCAGTGTCAGGCTCAAGGCCCGCGCCTCCGAGCGGTTTTCGGGTCGCGCCATTGGAGAACAACGCCTCAGGTTTAAAACCTGTTTATAATGGCATTATAACTATTGGCAGGCGACTCAAATCATGCAAACTTTGGCGTCGGCGAGGGTTTTCGCACAACAAACTTAAAGCGTTCCGGGTCAGTGGCGTTTTGGTAAGAGCGGCGGGCTTGCGATCCCCAAAGGCGTGGATGCGGCTCGGTGATCGCGGCGCCCGTGCTTTCAATATTGCGCGCCGTCGCGCACCGATTTCGCGCTGTTGGGTTTCGCGGTTCGCGCGGACGCCGATTGCGCGCGGCCTTTGCCCTGGCGGCGGCCCAGACCGGCCGCGGCATTCACGAGGCCGTCCCATCATGATCACCGCAACCTGGACTGCGGAGCGCATCGAACAGCTCCGAAACTATGTCGTTTCCGGCCTGACCTGCAGTCAGATCGCCGCCGAGATCGGCGTCACGCGCAACGCCGTCATCGGCAAAATCCACCGCCTCGGCCTCGCGCCGGGGCGGCCCGCGGCTGCGCCGGCGCGGTCATGCCCTCCCCGCGTCCGGCGCCCGCGGTTCTCGTCGCAACGCCAGGCGCTGCGCCTGATGTACCCAGGCGCGCCCTGCGCCGCCGAGGTCGATACCGCCGTGCCGATCGACAGTTCGCATCGCTGCTCGCTCATCGAGCTGGCACAGGGCAAGTGCCGCTGGCCGGTCGGCGATCCGGACACGGCCGATTTTGCCTTTTGCGGCAACGAGGCGATCACGGGCTTCTCCTACTGCGCCGGTCATGCCCGCATGGCCTATCGCTACCCGGCAAAGCGGCGCGCCTAAAGCTGACGGGCTTGTTTTGCGGCGTTGCGGCGTTCTTGCCTCGCCTTTCCAGACGTGGCTTAACGGCGGCCCCAGGTCAGGAGACAAAGAATGCGAGTCTTCCCGCGCGCCGGCGTTTTGGCCGCGCTTGCCGTCATCGTCGCACTGGCCGGCATGGCCGCCCGTGCCGCACCCGCCGGCGCGCAGCCGGTCACGAGCACGCCATCGGGATTGAAGATCATCGAGATCAAGGTCGGCACCGGAGCGTCGCCAAAAGCCGGCCAGACCGTCGTCGTGCATTACACCGGCTGGCTCTACGAGGCAGGCAAGAAGGGCAAGAAATTCGATTCTTCGCTCGATCGCGGCCAGCCGTTCGAATTTCCGATCGGCAAGGGCCAGGTCATCCCCGGCTGGGACGAAGGCGTCGCCACCATGAAGGTCGGCGGCAAGCGCACCCTGATCATCCCGCCCAATCTCGCTTACGGCGCGAACGGCGCCGGCGGCGTCATCCCGCCGAACGCCACGCTGATCTTCGACGTCGAGCTGCTCAAGATCAAATAGCCCGTCGCCCGAATAGCGCGCAGTTGGGCTTCGGCGGCCGCCTGCGACACCGCCACGCATGGAACGCGGTGAACGCCGCGGCGTCCGGCCACGTTGAAAAGTAACAGCGACCTGTTGGCCGCCCCCTATGGAGGCCGCCATGACCGAAGCCAAACACGAAACTGCAATGCCGGAGCCCGCGCGCACTGGCCGCGCGCTGCCAACGGGCAGCAGCCTGCATCCGCGCGTTTACACGATAGTGATCGGACTCTCGGCGTGGTTCGCGCTGGCGGTGTGGCTGTTCGCCGGCAAAGGCGTCGCCGATTATCTGCTCTTTATCGTCAGCGCCTTCATCTTTATCTCGGTCGCGCTGCCGCTCATTCTAGCGTCCGTGGCCCGCACCGAGAAAGTGCCGAGCGGCGAGCCGCCCGAGCGGGAGTTTAAACCGCAATCGTTCCGATTGGGCGACGGGAAGCTTCGACACTGGGGCGGCCGGGTGACCGGCAAGCAAGCGATGGTGCAGGTCCTGTTGCCTTTTGCGGCTGCGGCGGTCGGCATGACGATAATCGGGATCGTGCTGCACCTCGCCGCCGGAGGGTCCGCCTAACCTAACCTAACCTAACCTAACCTGGCCGGCATCACGCGCCGCCGGCGGATCGCGCGCCGCGGCGTGTCGCCGTGATAATCTGCACTCAAGAATTCGGTTCCCAAGAGGTCCCGGCCGTGACCCGCGACAACGCCCTCTATCTGATTATCGGCGCGCTGCTGATCGCCGTCGCCGCCTTAGGCTACCAGCTTTATCAGGATCGCCATCCCACTCCGCCACAGGGCGTCCATATCGATCTCGGCCCCAATGGGCTGTCAATTCAAGGAAAGTAGTGCGCGCGCCGCGCGGCCGCGTCGCAGTGATCGTCTAAATTAGCGGCCGCCAAAGCCGAACAATCCGAAGAATGGCGGCGGCGGCGGGGCCGGTTGCACTGGCATAGCGTCGTCCTCCTCATCGGACCTGTCAGCCGAGCGATCATCGGAACGATCTTCGGAATCGCGGACCTCCGGACGCTGCCAACGACGGACATAGCCCGGCTTCGCCGTTTTGTAGCTTGCGCCTGCGTTACCTTCTTCGTCGGACGCGGTGCGCGTGTCGTCGCGGTCATAATAGTCATAGACCGGTCGGCCATCTCGTGAGGATGCCTCGGCTGCGCTTTTGTTGCGCCCCGGCCGCGGATTACGCTTGATCGCAACTCGCCGCGTCGCCGGCGCGGGCTTTTGCGCGTCATGATCGGGTGAAGCCGGCTGCGGCGCGATGGCATGATCGCCTGCTGCCTGCGTCGGCGCTGCGGGCGGATTTTCCGGCGCCACTTGCGATTTGACGGTTTCCGATTGCGCCTCGCTGGACACGACTTGATGTTGGCGCGATAGCGCATCCGGCCAGACTTTCTGCTGCGCCGGAAGCGGCGGCGTGACTGTAATTTGCGGCGCTGCTTGCGCCGCTTGGGTCGATGCTGCTGGCGACGGCCGTGCCGTTGAGTTCGCTTGCGCCGGGGTTGCCGGCGCTGACGTTCCGGCGACGGGAGTGTATCCAGACGCATCGAATGTTCGCATGGGAGCGTTGCCGTTCGCTTTCGGCTCGTTTGTCTTGCCCGCGTCGGCTCGAACGTCGTGGCTCGGTGCCGGGCTCAATGCAAGGTCAATGGCAAAGACGCTAAAGCCGCCGATCATCCCGCCGACGAGCGCGGCGATACCGATGACGGGCAACACGCGAACGGTACGAAAGAACCAGCGGAAATCCGGACGGGAAGCCGGAAGCATGATGGCGCTCCTTGATGTTGGGTCGTGGGTGGTGCGGCCTGTTCCTCGGCACACTTACGCGCGTCACCCCTGCCCCACTCTTCAGGCAACGCCGGCATTGCGAGCCGCGTTCCTTTTTCCAAGACGATTGGGATTGCGGCGAGGCACCCAGAGCCTTCTGCGCGGCGAGCCACAGCCGGAACTCGAGCTGCATTCGCGCGTTCTAACAACTGAGCGTCAGGAGATTTTGCAATGAACCGGCGCGATCAGGAGCTTTTGGACAAGCAATTGCACGCGGTCTATGTCGCTCCCCGCAGCGATGGCGTTTTGATGTTGGCGATACTCGCGGTGTTCTTCGCCGGCATTGCAGTCGGCGGTTTCTTTTTCGCTTACACTTCCGAGCCAGGCCCGATGCATCTTGCGGCGAATTCTCTGCCGCAAATCACGCAGCAATAACCGGCAAGCAAAGCAGAAATGCTCAGCGGCGCCCCGTCATCGAACCGGCCATTTCGGGATGGCCTCGCCGGCACGCACCGGTGTCCCCGCTATTCTTCCGGCTCCGTCGTGAAGAACAGCGGATAGCCTTTGCTCTTGCCGAGCTCGGTCGCTTCCTTGGCCTTGGTCTCGGCGACGTCGCGCGTATAGACCGCGATCACGCAGGCGCCGCGCTGATGCGCCGTCATCATCACGCGATAGGCTTGATCGGCATTCATGCGGAATACCGCCTTGAGTACCAGAACGACGAATTCGCGCGGCGTGTAATCGTCGTTGAGCAGGATCACCTTATGAAGCGGCGGTCGCTTGGTCTTGGCGCGCACTTCGGTGCGCGGCTTGACGATGGTTTTGGTCATGGCAGAGACCTGACACGGCTTGAATAATAACACGCCAATGCCGCAAAAGCGCAGTCACAATATAATCGGTCGCGCACTCGGTCCCAGTCTGGGCGGCTTGCATCGTGGAACCGCTCAACCCATGTGGCGTTGACGGCCATCCGGCTGTTAGATTGAGAGTTGCCATAGTCATCGCAGCGAAATCATTGCGGGGGTTGCCATGGGTATCATCGAAACCATCATCATCGGATTTGTCGCCGGAATCATCGCACGGTTATTGGCGCCGGGCGCCAACAATCCGGCGGGCTTTATCCTGACGACTCTGCTCGGCATCGCCGGCGCCTTCATCGCGACGTGGATCGGCCAAATGATCGGCTGGTACCGGCCCGATCAGGGCGCCGGACTCATCGGAGCGGTTGTCGGCGCCGTCATCGTCCTGTTCATCTGGCACCGGCTGGTGTCGGCGCGCGTTATATCCGACCCCGGTACCCGACGCTGGCTTTAGGCCGCGGCGCGACGCTCCGCGACAGCCGGCGTTCGACCACGACGGCGCGCGGCGCACCGCTGCGCCCGGCAATGGTGACACGGCTGACCTCTTTGCGCTGGCCCATTTTGAGGACCGCGCCCCGCGCCGCTTCGGTGGATACCGGCATCAGCGACATCACGATCTCGATTTGGGCATCGACCTCGTCGCTGAGCCCCTGCGCCGCCAGCACGGCGTCTTCAAGGGTCGGGGGATCGCGGCGCACCCGGCGTCGGCCGTCCTTTGTCTCCCACACTTCGCTCATGGCGCACCTCGACTGTGCCGTTTTCGTAGGATTTTGAGTCCTTATTATCAGCGATTTACCGCATTGCAGCAAGTTAATTGTGCAATGCACTTGCGGCACTGTTAATGCGCCAAAGCGCATGCCTGCAGCCGTTATGGCCGCGGCCCCCGTCCCTTGGCATCTAGCTCTCGCGGGTTGCTAACGCTGCGGCATTTCGCTGAACAGCACGCCGCCTTTGCCTTTCGACGTCTTCGCCGTTTCCACCAGAGAAACGGTGACGTGTTCGGCGGTGGTACCGGCATTTTTCACCACCGCGTCCGTGATGTCCTTCACCAGGCCGCGCTTCTGCTCAATCGTGCGGCCTTCCAAAATATAGACGACGACTTCCGGCATAGTTTGTCCTCCATTGTTGCTCGCCAGCCTCACCCGGCCACAAGTCGCGCTCCAGGCCCGGTATGGGCTTGCCTCAAGTTCGGGCACGTACTATCCGAAAGTTCCCGGGCAGGCACAACAGGGAGCTGACAATGAAGCGTTTGGCATTCGCAGTTGGCGTATTGGCGTTGAGTTTCGCCGCGTCCGTTCCGGCGCGCGCGGACTTTGCCGTAGTGAAATTCGAACTCGGCTATTGCCGGATCTGGTGGGATAGCAGCGCGAAGCCGATCGGCACCGGCTGGACCGTTGTCGCAACGGCGCCCGACTTCGCCGGGGCATGGGCTGCGCAAGACGCCGCGGTCAAAAAGGGTAAGTGCAAATAGCCTAACCCTCTTTCGTTCAGCTTCCCTGCGGCCGCCCGCCAGCAATGGTGGGCGGTTGAGCGCTCGGTTTTTTGCAATCGACAGCCGGTTCGGGGGACCGCACGAGGACGCGCTGAGCCGCGATCAGCGGTTCGGATAGTAAGACGTTCCCCCGTGCGGGCTGAAGATCCGCCGCAATACCGTGCCGAGACTGGACAGCGGTTTGTTCAATTCATATGCGCCCGCGACGTGGCGCTTCTTCTTATCGGGCGGCACCGTCTGCGGAGGAGTCAACGACTGATCCGGCGCGCCCGTCGGTGCGGCCTCCGACAATGCCGCAATCCCCGGCACCGGCTTTGGCGACGGAGCCGCGTCCGCGTCGCTCGCGCGTCCATCTTCCGCCGCAGGCACAATTGCAGCCGACTGCATCGCCGTGGCGTGAGCCGGGTGCGTCGCGACTTGCGGTGGAACTCGGTAGCATCACTCGGACCGCCGGCGATTGCGGCTGAACCGCTGGCAATGCGGTCGACGTTGCAGCCGAGGCAATCGGCGCAGCGACAGAAGCTGCGGGTGCAGCGGCGACGGCAGGCGCTGCAGTTGCAGTGACGGCGATCGGCGCACCGACAGCAGCGGCGGGCACGGCGGCGGCAGGCGCTGCAGTTGCAGTGAGCGAGATCGGAGCAGCGACTGACGCTGCGGCCGCAGCGGCCGGCGGCGTTGTCGGGGCCGTGGCGGCTTGCACACCGGTGACGATTGCATGCGCCGTGATCGATCTCGCCTTGCCGGCATCGTCGGCCGGGCGGTCGATCAGCGAAATGACAACGGCAGCGCCGGCGGTGGCGCCGATGGCGGTAGCGACGAGCACAGCCCGGGCCGTGCGCATGAAGCTCGGCGCGGGGGCGAGGTAGCCCCATTCCGGATTGAAATTCCCCGCCGAATGCATCTCAAGTCTCCGAGGCAGAATGTTGCCGCCCGCACTGACTGTTTAAAGCCATAAGCCGAAACTGATGCCCAGACCCCGGCCGTTAGACTCTGGCCCATTGTACAAAACCAAGCGCTGCGCGGACGGTTCCCCCGTCAATCGAGTCATGGCTTATCGATGGTGATGGAACCCGGCAAGACATGCTCGCGTGAAACTGGCGGCCTGTTGCCGAAAGGCACCATTTGACTGGCGATTTCGAGCGCTATTTCGGCGGCAAATCGCCGGTTGTCCCATTCTTGTACACAGCTTTGTGGACGGCGTTTAGCACATTTCGCTCTAGGCGGCGCCGGCATCCGAGTTGTTCTTGGCGGTGCCGGCATCCGAGCACACCTTACGATGCCGAGTTGAATTGTCGTCCAGCCGACATCACGCCGCCGATGCTGTTGCCGACCGAGGCGAACACGTCGCCAATGGCGGTGACGACGTGGCGGGTCGCGGCAACGACGTGGTCCTTGATGTCGAGCGTTTTGGCGAAGAGCGAATTCGGTTCGTGCACATCGCCGTTAGCCGGTGCGACAGCATCATCCCGAACCGGCTGCGCTTCTGCGATGATTAGCGGCGCACGCGGCGCCGCGGCGAGAACAACCGCCGGTTTGGGACGCGCACGAGACGCCTTCGGCGCAACGGCAGCCGAGGCGCTTTGCTGCGCCGCCGCCTGGGAAGCGACCTGGGAAGCGATCAGAGCGTCGGCCAATTTGGCATCCACCGCGGCCCGCGCATCCGCTGCGGCGCGGGCGGTATCCGCGTCCGCGGCGAGATCCCGGCTGCGTTCAGCCGCCACCTGGGCTTTGAGATACCCCATGATCTGGGCGTGCTCATCGCGGATCATCGCCATCATTTCGGCCGAGGCCGGCGCGGCTTGTCCCATGGTGGCTGGCGCCGACGCCGTCTGCGCGAAGTGGTACTGCGTAAACAGGAAGCCGCCGATCACGCTTGCCAGCGCGGCAGGCAGAATGTCGAGCACGAATTTGCCGAGAAAGCGCGCGATCCACGGCACCTGCGGCCACGCCGCCCAATTCTGCTGCATCGTTCCGATCCCGCTCGGCTGCATGGTTGCTCTCCAGCATTTCAAACGCGCGATTGAATTTCAAACACTCGTTCTGGGCGCTCGCAGGCCAAGAAAAAGGAATTTTTGCGGCAATCCACCGGATTTCGTGCGGTTTCCGGGGTCAGGCCGCCCCGTCGAGGCCATCGACAAGCCAACGCCCGATCAGCTGCGACAGCCAGCCAACTGCGGCATCGTCGAGGACAAGCCCGGTCGGGGGTTGCGCCAGCATGTCGCGATTGCGCAAGAATATGTTGCATTGGCCGATCAGCCAAATCGAGGCCACCGTCAGCGTGCGCTGGTCTGCTTCGGGCAGAAAACGGCGCACGAGGTCAACCGCCAGTCCCATGAACGGCGCGGCTTCCTCGCTGACCAAGCTGCGGAATACCGCGGTCGGGCGCACTGTCTCCCAATTGAAGATCCGCATGTAGCGGCTGAATTCGTCGCGCGACATCAAGGGATGCAACTGCCGGCGAATGAAGGCGTGGAGCGCCGCCTCGCGCGACATCGCCTTCGCCTCCGCGGCATGCGCCAGCTGATCTTCGGTCATGGCGCGAAAGGCGGCGCGCAACACTTCGCGATAAAGCCCGTCCTTGCCGTCGAAATGATAGTTGATGGCCGCTTGGTTCACCCGCGCCTTGGCGACGATGGTTCGGATGCTGGTGCCGTCGTAGCCGCGTTCGGCAAACAGCCGCTCGGCGGCTTTCATGATGCGCTCGCGGGTGACTTCGGAGGGCCGTGTCATCGCCGGTGGGGTCTCGCCATTTTCAAACCTGTGTTTGAATTCCAAATAGCCGTTCGGCCCCGGCAATGCAATCGTCGCTTTGCCGCACGGCGGAACCGGGACTTTTGAGCGGCCGATAGGGTTTATGCGAGGGTTGCCGTCGCGACGTCCCTTTGCCGGATGGCGCCGGACAATCCCGGCGCCAATCAAGCGCAGCGCTTTGCGGCACCGCGCTTTTTCATGTCTATTACGCCGATGCCGGCCTTCATCTGCATCACCTGCGGCACCCAGTTCGCGCTCTCGGAGAAAGAGCCCGAGCGCTGCCCGATCTGCGACGAAGATCGCCAATATGTGCCCCCGTCGGGCCAGGCTTGGACGACGCACGACGCGCTGGCGCGCAGCCACTTCAATTGTTTCCGGCAGCACGAGAAGAATCTCATCGGCATCGGCACCATGCCCATGTTTGCTATCGGGCAGCGGGCGTTGCTGCTTACTACCGACCGCGGCAATTTCCTGTGGGACTGCATTTCGCTGCTTGATGACGCCACCGTTGCGATCGTGAAGGCGTTGGGCGGCGTCAGCGGCATCGCCATCTCCCATCCGCACTATTATGCCTCGATGGTCGAATGGGCCCATGCCTTCGCCGCGCCGATTTACCTCCATGCCGGCGACCGCCAATGGGTCATGCGTCCCGATCCGGCGATAAAATTCTGGGACGGCGATACGCTCACGCTGACCGACGGCGTCACGCTGATCCGCTGCGGCGGTCACTTCGCCGGCGGCACCGTGCTGCATTGGGCGCAAGGCGCCGCCGGCGGCGGCGCGCTCTTGTCCGGCGATATCGTGCAGGTCCTGCCGAACCGTAATTTCGTGAGCTTCATGCGCAGCTATCCGAATTTCTTTCCGCTGGCGGCCCCGGCGGTCGAGCGGATCGGCAGGCTACTCGAACCTTACCCGTTCGAAATCATCTACGGCGCCTGGTTCGACCGCATCGTTCCCCGTGACGGCAAGGCGATCGTGCAAAACTCGGTCGCGCGCTATGTCGCCGCAATCCGCGGCGACGGCTCCGCGGAGTTAAAATAGGAGGGCTGCGATGGCTCGCATCGACCAAGTCAACCGGGAGAATCTCAATGCGCGGCAGCAGCAGCTATATGACGGCATCATGCGCACGCGGCCGCGCGGCACGCTCAGCGGCCCGTTTTCGGTGTGGATCCACACTCCCGAAATCGCCGAACCCGCCGATGCATTGGCCAATTGTTTTCGCGTCAATCCCAAACTCGACGCGCGGCTCATCGAATTGATCGTTCTGTTGATGTGCCGCAGCGCCACCGTGCAATACGCTTGGTCGGTGCACGAAAAGCTAGCGCGCCAAGCGGGCCTGACGGCGCAAACCGTCGATGCCATACGCGCGCGCAAGCGACCGGATTTCTCCCGCGACGACGAGCGGCTGATCTACGATCTCGTCACCGAACTGCTCACGACCAAGACCGTGAGCGCGCCAACCTTCGAGCGCGCCACGGCTGCCTTCGGCCGCTATGGCGTCATCGAGGCGGTCAGCTGCGCCGGCTTCTATGGCATGATCGGATTTGTGCTCAATGCCTTCGAAGTGCCGCCGCAGCCGGGCGGCGACGTGCTGACATAGGAGGCCGTCTTAGAGCGCAGTTGCTTTGGCTTTTTCCAGTGCGGCTCTGCCACGTGGCGTCAGCGCAACCGTGCGACTGCCGTCATTCTCGATGCGCACCAAGCCGTCAACGATCGCATCCTCCCAAGCCGAAATGTGCGGGCAGCTGTGCCAAGCTTCCATCGCCTGGTCGCGACTGTGCGGCCGATCGGCCACCCAGGTGAGGAACTGGATCATAATCAGGCTCGGCTGTCCGGGCATCGCTGGCTCCGTCGCTTCTTGTCTATAAAGCAAAACGCGCGGGGATGCAGCCTGACGAGTCAATGGAACCGAACGCCATGAATACGCGTTGTTTGGCGCATTTCATCGCGAGGCATTTTCATGTCCATCCTCATCAGCATTCTGATCACGTTCGTCGTCGTTATTCTGGTGCTTTATCTCGTCAACATGCTGCCGATCGACGGCCGTGCCAAACAGATCGTCCGCGTCGTCGTCATCATCATCGGTATAATCTCGCTGCTGCGATATCTCGCGGTCTTCTAGATCGTAGCCCGGGCTCTCTGGAACACGCTCTGTTTGAAAAACCGGTTTCCATTAGTCGTGATCATGCTTTAGGATCGCCGATGCTGTGCGCCGCATCGAAGGCTACGTCATTGTCTCCGCCAACGGCATGCTCGCCGACGCCAAAGGCGAGATGCCGGATTCGATCAAGAACGATGCCGACCAGCGATTCTTCCAGGACGCCCTCGACCGTGCCGCAGCCGTGGTGCACGGCCGGCATTCCTACGAAGGCGGACCGCACGCGGCGCGGCGAAAGCGGCTCGTTCTGACCCGCCAGATCGCCGCCATTGCGCCCGATCCGGCGCATGCGAATTCACTGCTTTGGAACCCGCCGGGCGCCAGCCTCGACCAAGCGTTGGCGCGGCTCGGGGTGACCGACGGCACAGTCGCCGTTATCGGCGGGCCTGAAGTGTTCAGCCTGTTTCTGCCGCTCTACGATGCGTTTCACCTTTCCCGTGCCGCCAATGTAGCAATCCCCGGCGGTCTTGCCGTCTTTACCGAGGTCGGCCCGAACGCGACGCCCGAAGACGTGCTCGCGCGTCGCGGCTTTAGGTCCGGCGCGCGGCGCATTCTCGATGCGGCCTCCGGCGTTTCCGTCGTGGCATGGGAACGGCAATGATGACGGTGCCGAAGCCTCTGTTATGGTCGTGCCAAGAAACCGGCCAAATATCGCGCAAATATCTCGATATGACCGTACACCCCTCCCCGGCCCCGACCGGCGTAACGCGCGTCATCGCGCTCGACTACGAGATCGCGCAGGAGCAGGCGTCCGCGCTCGGCCGGCTTGGCCGGGCGCTCGAAGCAGCGCTCGCGGCGCTGCGCGACTACGACCGCACCGATCCTAAGCCGGGGATGAAGCGGAGTGAATTGGTGCAGAACGCCGGCGACGCACTGTGGTGCTTCGTGGTCCAGCGCGAAGCCTGTGGACTGCGCGATCCACGGCCGGTCATGCGCGACTACCGCGTCCCCGCCGAAGTGCAAAATCGCATGGGTGTGTTCGGCGGCCGGCGCCGCGCGTCCGCTCCTTGATCTCGAAGCGCAAATCCACGACCGGCCGGCCTCGCCGGATTTGCCCAATGAGCGGCTCAATCGCGCTGTTAGCATCTGCTTAACCGTTGCAGGCCGCGAACGGTGGTTTCCGGCAAGGCTTTGTTCACCCTTCCCAATGCATTGTTACAGCCAATTCAACGGCGTGGCGGCCTTCGGAGTTTTGATGCGTAGCCTTCCCCTCCTTGACGAACTCGAGGCCGCACTCGCTTCCGGCAATATCAACCGCCGGATCGATATCCTGACCCGCATCACCGATCTCTTCATCAGCGGCGCCGACCGCTATTCGGAGGATCAGATCGGCGTTTTCGACGACGTGATGGCGCGCCTCGTCGATACCATCGAGGCCAAGGCGCGCGCCAAGCTGGCCTACCGGCTGGCGCCGATCGCCAATGCGCCGTCGAACGTGATCCAGATGCTCGCCTTCGACGACGACATCGAAGTCGCCCGCCCGGTGCTCGTGCAGTCGGCCCGGCTCGATGACCGCGCCCTGGTCAACGCCGGCACCAAGAAGAGCCAACAACACCTTTTCGCCATCTCGCAGCGCCCATCGTTGAGCGAGGCGGTCACCGATGTCCTGATCGAGCGCGGCGACCGCGACGTGGTTCATTCGGTGGTCAAAAACAACGGCGCGCGATTTTCCGACGCCGGCTTCCATGTTCTGGTCAAGCGATCGAGCGGCGACGACGCGCTGGCGACCGACGTTGGCCTGCGCTCCGACATCCCGCGGTCGCATTTTCTCATGCTGTTGGAAAAAGCCTCGAGTGCGGTGCGCGAGCGCTTGGCCGCTGAAAATCCGCAAGCCAGCGCCGCCATCGACGGAGTTGTGGCCGAGGTGGTTGGCAGCATCCGTACCGAGGCGCGCAATGCCTCGCCGGATTTCGCCGCCGCGCAGGCGGCCGTCGAGCGGCAGAACCGCATCCGGCGCATCGGCGAAGCCGAGATTTACCAATATGCGCGCGACCGCAAGTTCGAAGAGACCGCGATCGCGCTGTCGATCATGTGCGACACTCCGATCAACGTCGTCGAGCGGGCGCTGCTCGATCCCGGCGCCGAGATCATCCTCATTCTTGCGAAAGTGGCCGGCCTGAGCGCGACAACGACCAAGGCGGTGCTGCTGTTACGCGCTGCCGACCGCGGCATGTCGGCGAAGGACCTCGAACAGGCGCTGACGAGTTTCCAAAAGTTGCAGCCAGATACCGCGGGGCGCGTGCTCAGCTTCTTCCGCACCCGCGCCAAAAAGCCGGCCGAACCGATGGTCCCGCCGGCGGTCGCGGTCAACGGCTAAGGCGGTTTAGCGCTGTCCCGCCGTTACGCTTAAGAGCAGTATCCGGGCGCCACCTGCAGCCACGATCCGTCGGCATAACGGTAGTAGCAGCCGCCCCGCCACCAATAATAGCCGCCGCGCCGCTGCTGCGCTTGCGCGGCGATTACTGCGCCCGTCGTGGCGCCGATCACTGCGCCGACAACCGCGCCGCGGCCGTGGCCGACCGCGCCGCCGATGATGCCCCCGAGCGCGCCGCCGACGATGGCGCCGGCGACCGGATCCTGCGCCGCCGCCGGCTGCACCGGCAGGAGTGCCGCGAGCGCCAAAAATATCACCGCGCCGATCATCCGCTTCATGTTTGCTCTCCCTTCTGCTCGGCCGCCTCGGCCCGGCTTCAAAGCCTTCGTTGGCGGCAAACTGAATCTCGCTGCAGCATAGAACATTCGCTCGCAAAATGTCCGACTGATATGCCGCAAAATCGCAGAAACGACCACGATACGCGGCCACGCGTAGCATGAGAAAGTGCCGTCGCATGGGGCTTTCCGACAGGCCATTGCGCGGCGTCAACGCGCCGCACGGGCTATTTCGCGCTCGCAAAGATATGGTGCCGCGAGCGGCTTCAATCTGCGCGAACGGCGTCGTCAGCGTTTCTGCCGCACGCCATCGGGCGACGATCGTGACAAAGCGTTAAAGGTTTTCTTGCAGAATCTTCTTGACTTCCGTAGTGATTGCATTTAAGTGGGGAATTTGCCGCTGTTGGTCGGTTCGCGTGGACTGATCGGGCGGCTTTCGCTTTCCGTGGCGCCGGCTTGCCGGCATCTCGGGTTCTGATCTCTGGTTGGGGAGGACGGCATGAGCCAACACGCCCTCTTGCGATCGGTGAAGGGCTTGGGGATCCCAGGTACCGCCCGAAAGGAAGACAGGAAGGCCAAACTGAAAGTGGCGACTCCGCCGTCTGAGGAGGACCGCCAGCAGTCGGACTCCAAGGATCATTTCGCCACTCGTAACGGCGTCCGCTGCGCCGGCGTGCATCTGATCGTCGATTTGCACGGCGCCAAGCGTCTTGACGACATCGAGCACATCGAAGCGACGTTGCGACGTTGCGTCGAGGCCGCCAGTGCGACGCTCCTGCATATTCACCTGCATCACTTCCAGCCGAGCGGAGTTTCCGGAGTGGCGGTGCTGGCCGAGAGTCACATCTCGATCCACACCTGGCCGGAAGCCGGATATGCCGCGCTCGACGTTTTCATGTGCGGCTCGGCCGATCCCGACCGGTGCATCCCGGTGTTGCGCGAGGCCTTTTCCGCCAAGCGCGTCGGCGTCAACGAGTTGCTGCGCGGCCAGAACACCTGATCCAATTGCCGATTTCCGATTGACAAAGCTTAAACGGCCGGGCCGAGTCCCGGCCGTTTCCGCATCGGATTCGTCCTCGCATCGGGGGGTGTCGTGACGGAAAAATTGCCCGAGAAGCGCTGGATTGCCGAGACACTGTTCGACGATCTCGGTTTCCGCATGAGCTACCAAGTCGACAAAGTGCTCTATGAATTGCAGACCGAGCACCAGCATCTGGTGCTGTTCGAGCAGCCGTTCTTCGGCAAAATGCTGATGCTCGATGGCGCTACTCAGATCTCCAAGCGCGACGAATTCATCTATCAGGAGATGATGTCGCATGTCCCGCTGTTTGCTCACGCCAATGCAAGCAACGTCCTCATCGTCGGCGGCGGCGACTGCGGCATCGCCGAGGAGGTGCTCAAGCATAAGACTGTCAAGCGGCTCACCCAGGTCGAGATCGACGCCAAAGTCGTCGAGTTTGCCAAAGAGCATTTCCCCGAATTCACCGGACCGGTCTTCGCCGACCAGCGCTTCGAATCCGTGATCGACGACGGCGCGAAGTATGTCGCCAAGACCGACCGCCGTTTCGACATCATCATCGTCAATTCCACCGATCCGCAAGGACCGGGAAAAATCTTGTTCGGCGAAAAGTTCTATTCAGGCTGCAAGCGCTGTTTGAACAAGGGCGGCGTGCTCATAACGCAGAATGGCGTCCCGTTTTTCCAGAAGAACGAATTGACCGCGACGATGACCAGATTCCGGCGGCTGTTCGCCGATGCCACCTGTTATGTTGCCGCAATTCCGGTCTATGTCGGCGGTCATATGGCGATGGGCTTTGCCACCGATGACAAGCGCTTGCGGCAACATTCGGTGCAAACCATCGCGCAACGCTATCGCAGGGCCGGCAGTTTCAAGACTAAATATTGGTCACCGGAGATCCACGTCGCCGCCTTTGCCCAGCCGCGCTTCATCGCCGAACTGGTGGCGCGAGCCAAACCGGGCAAAAAGTAGCGGCGCTAGACTGCCAAAGTCGAATGCGAAGGCCCGAGTCAGGGCTGTGGCGGCAAGATGCCGGCGCTAATACAATCGTGAATGGCGCAAGTGACGACCAATTATTAAGCTCGGCCGGACAATGCGCGTTGTGGGGAAGATATTGTCATGAAGCTCTACATGCATCCAGTGTCGATGACGAGCCGGCCGGTACGGCTGTTCATCGCCGAAAGCAAGATTCCCGTCGAGGAAGTCACGGTCGATCTTTTTACCGGCGAACAATACAAGCCGCCCTACGCGGAATTGAATCCGAACAGCATGGTTCCCATGATTGAGGACGGCGACCTGCGGCTCACCGAAAGTTCGGCAATTCTCAAATATCTCGCCGACAAGATCGGCTCCCCCGCTTATCCGAAGGACCTGAAGCAGCGCGCCAAGGTCAATGAAATCATGGACTGGCTCAACACCAATTTCTATCGCGAATGGGCTTATAATCTTTGCTACCCGCAGCTGTTCCCGCATCTTAAGCGGCGCAGCGATGAGGCGCAGGCGGCCACTATCGAGTTCGGCCAGCAGAACGCCAAGCGGTGGCTGCAAATTCTCAATGACCACTGGATCGGCCCGAACAAGAAATATCTGTGCGGAGATCAAATCACGATCGCGGATTATTTCGGCGCCGCGCTGGTCACGCTCGGCGAGGTCATTCGCTGCGACTTCTCGGCCTACCCGAATGTCGAACGCTGGCTCAACAACGTGAAGAAACTGCCGAGCTGGCCAAAGGTGAACGAGGTGTTCTACGGCTTGGTCGACTCGGCGAAAGGCCAACAGTTCCACGCCATCTGAGGCAGCCGTCATGAGCTTCTTCCCCGGCAAAGACCCCGCGCTCGGCGACGCAGGCGCAAGCGACGCCGTCGGACAGCTGATCGTGCCGCGCACGGTCGATCTCGGCGGCTTTCAAGTGCATCGCGCGCTGCCGTCGGCGCGCTCACGCATGGTCGGACCGTTCATATTCTTCGATCATTTCGGGCCGGCGGTGTTTAAGGCCGGCGACGGCGTCGACGTGCGGCCGCATCCGCATATCGGGCTGGCGACCGTCACCTATTTGTTCGACGGCGAGATCGTGCATCGCGACAGCCTTGGCAGTGCAATGCCGATCCGGCCGGGCGCAGTCAATTGGATGACGGCCGGGCGCGGCATCGTGCATTCCGAGCGCACCGCGCCCGACCATCGCGACGGCGGCGAGCCGCTACATGGCCTGCAATTATGGGTCGCGCTCCCGGTCAAGGACGAGGAAACCGCGCCGGCCTTCGCCCATACCGCGGCGACCGATATTCCCCAACTGCGCGAAAACGGTCTCACGCTGCGCGTCGTCGCCGGCGCGATGCACGGGCTGCGCTCGCCGGTCGCGACGAATTGGGACACTCTGTTCGCCGAAGCGCATCTCAAAGCCGGCACGATCTTGCCGCTCGACGCCGAGCATGAGGAACGTGCGCTTTATGTCATTGCCGGCGAGATCGAGATTGCCGGCGACCGCCACGGGCGGGAACGGCTGCTGATCCTTAGGCCCGGCGACCGTATCGACGTGAAGCCTCTAACCGACGCGCATGTCATTGTGGTCGGCGGCGCCGCCATGGATGGGCCGCGCCACATCTGGTGGAATTTCGTCTCCTCGCGCAAGGACCGCATCGAGGCGGCCAAGGCCGATTGGAAGGCCGGCCGTTTCGCGCTCGTCCCCGGCGACACCGCGGAGTTTATCCCGCTGCCGGATGTCGTAGCGACGCCCGGCGCGCTTAAGCGCCAATCGCCGCCTTGATCCGCGCGCGGGTGATCGGCAGATCGCGAAAGCGTTTGCCCGTTGCACTGGCGATTGCATTGGCTGTCGCCGCCGCCGCCGGGCCCTGGCCGGCCTCGCCGCTGCCCAGGAACGGCATGCCGGGCCGATTGATCAGTGAATTTCCATGCTTTCGGGCACGGCGGAAAAGCGCAGGATCGGATAGGTCGCCCAATCGACGCTGGTGATGCGACGTGTCATCGAAGGTCACGCTCTCATAAAGCGTCCAACTCATCGATTGCAGGATGGCGCCCTCGATCTGGTTGGCGATGCCGTCGGGATTGACGGCCTGGCCGCTGTCGACGGCGGCGACGGCGCGCACCATCCGCGCGCGGCCGGTATTGCGGTCGACTTCGACCTCGCAGGCGATGGCGCAATAGGCGGCAAGATTTTTGTAGCGCGCAAAGGCAAATCCATGTCCCCGCCCCGCCGCAGCGGCGCGCGGCTTGTTCGGTCCAGCCGAAGCGTTCGGCGGCGGTCGAGACCACTTCGCGGGCGCGCGGATCATCGAGATGTTTCAGGCGAAACTCCACGGGGTCGGCGCCGGCGGACGCCGCCAGTTCGTCCATGAAACTTTCGATGGCGAAGACGTTCATATGGCCGCCGAGCGAGCGTAAAGCGGAAACGCGCACCGGCATGTCGGGCAGGAAGTGATAGATCACCCGGGTGTGGGGAAATTTGTAGAGCGGAATGGAATTGCGATCGCCGCCGCCCTCCGGCATCGGGATCGGCTTGGGCGCCGGTTCGGGAAACGGCTCGGCGAGGTAGCGCGCGGCGAGCAGCGAGCCGGCCGATCCGGGCCGCGTCGAGTGGGTATTGCTCCAGACGCCGTAATCCCAATCGCGATTTGCCGGCAGCGTCCAGCGCGGCGTTGAACTTGACCACCATCGCCGGGCCGTAGGGCTCCCAGGCGTGCTCCTGCTCGCGCGTCCATTGCACGCGCACCGGCCGGCCCGGCAGCGCGCGCGCGAGCAGCGCGGCGTCGGCCGCGACATCGTCGGCGCCGTTGTGGCCGTAACAGCCGGCGCCCTCGCTGTGGATGCAGCGCACTTTTTCTTTCGGCATGTGCAGCATTTCGGCGATCGCGTCGCGATCCGGAAAAACGCCCTGGGTATGGGTCCAGACCGTCAGCGCATCGTCGTCGAATTGCGCCACCGCGCAGGACGGGCCGATCGAACCGTGGGACAGGTACGGGCGCGTGTAGGTGGCCGAGAACGATTGCGTCGCCAAGGCGCTGGCATTGCCGGTCGAGCACCGTGATGTCCTGCGCACGGCAGGCTTGTCAGGAACGCGGGCAATGCGGACTGCGTCCGGCAGCTTCGCGGTTTCCTGCCAGCGCGCCGCGGCCGCGAGCGCGCGCATCGCCTCGATCGCCTGAAACTCCCGTTCGGCGATCACGGCGAGAAAACTGCCGTCGCGGACGACTTTCAACACGCCCGGCATTTTCTGCACGGCGGCATCGTCGACGCTCGACAAGCTGTGCGCCATAACTCGGCGGGCGCACGATACGGGCATGGACCATGCCGTCGGGACGCAAATCCTGCACGAAGGCGGCGCCGCCGGTCATTTTGGCGGGAATGTCGACGCGTGGAATGCGCCGGTTCATGATTTTGAACTGACTGGGATCCTTCAACGGCGAGTGCGGCGCCGCCTCGACGTGCAGCAGCTGCGCCGAAACCAGCTCGCCATAGCCGAAGCGGCGGCCGTCGGGAGCGAGGACTGCGGCGTGTTGCGTCTTCATCTGATCGGCCGGCACCCGGCGCGCGTCGCTGCCTCGGCGATGAGAAGCTGCCGCACCTGCGCCGCGGCATTCATGATGGCGGTGCCGGAGTCCTGCATCGAATGGCTGCCGGCGGTGTAGCCTTCATTCGGGGTCAGCGCGGTGTCTGCGGTTATGCAGCTTGATCTGATCAAAATCGGCATCGAGCTGTTCGGCGGCGATTTGCAGCAGCGCCGTCTTGATGCCCTGGCCGAGCTCGGCCTTGCCGGTAAAGACGGTGATCGCGCCGTCCGCGTCGATGCGAATCCAGGAATCGAGCAACGGCGTTTTGCTTGAGGCTGCCAGGGAGTGGCAGGCGCGGGCGGCGCGGCCGAGAGCGGCGGCGGCATTCTGCTGCGCGAGCGATCGGCCGGCGGAGGAAAAGCTGAAGACGAGCGCGCCCGATCCGGCCAGCACCGCACGGCGCGAGATGACGACCGCGTCGCTCATCTGGCGCCTCCCGCACTGCGCCGACATCAACATCGCTGCGCGCGATGCATCGCGCGCAAGAATGCGCATATGCGTGCCGCAACGGCACAGATTGGGCTCAAGCCAGGCGCGGATTTCGGCGTCGCTGGCGCGCGGATTTTTCTGCAACAGTGCATGCGCGCGCATGATCATGCCCGGTATGCAGTAGCCACACTGCGCCGCCTGGCCCTCGATGAAGGCGCGCTGGATCGGCGCGGGATCCTCGATCGTACCGAGACCTTCCAGCGTGGTAATCTTCTTGCCGGCCAACAGTGTGACCGGCGTCACGCAGGAGAATACCGGCTCGCCATCCACCAGCACCGTGCAAGCGCCGCACTGGCCGAGGCCGCAGCCGAATTTCGCCGCGTTGAGCTGCAGATCGTCGCGCAGCACATAGAGCAGCGGCGAACGTGGATCGGCGTCGATGTCGTGCTGCGTGTTATTAACGTTGAGCTTCATTGTTCGTCCGTTGTGCTGTGCCAGACGGCGCCGGCGCATCTGCCGGCGCGTGACTGGCCGTGGCGACGCGCTGGCGGCTGCGCGCATCGTGAATGCTCCTGGCGATATCGGTCCACGGGCCTTTGTCGGAGAAGCGTGCACGCAGATAGTGCGCCAAGGCTGCGACTTGCGCGTTGTTCATGGCGGCGGCGAAGCCCGGCATGATCGGAGCGCGAACCGCCTCGGCGGCCGGCAGTCCGTAGAGCACGACATTGACGAGATTGCCGGCGCTCGGGCCGTTGATTGCGCTGGAGAGCGCGAGATCGATGCCGCCATACGGCAGCGCGCGTGGCCCTTCATGACAACCCTCGCAGGCCCCGGCATAGATAACGGCGCCTTCATCGTTCTCGGTGTCGACCGCGCGCAACGTGTTGCTTTGGCTGTCGGCACTGGCGTCGGCGTGGCTCTTGCCGCGCGCGTCCTGCAGCTCGACTTGCTGTACCGCCTGATCGTTTTCCGGGGCGGCATGGTTCATGTGCTCGACCACGTAGATCGCGATCGCGCGGACGTCCTCGGCGGCAGGCGGAACGAAGGTCGTCGGCAACATCGGCCATCGGGCCACGCGCTACGCCGTGGTTCGCGTCGAAGCCGTGGCGCAAATAATGACTGCAGCGCTGTCGGCGTTCCAGGGTACCGGCGCCGGCGAGGAAGCATTGAGCGCATAGGCGGTCCAGCCGTCGACTACGCCGCCGGCGAATTTTTCATCCGGCTTTTCCGCGCCCAAGGACATTGCGCGGCGTATGACAGGCGCCGCAATGGCCGAGACCCTCGGCGAGGTAGGCGCCGCGATTCCACGACGCATCATGCGCGGCGCCAGGCTCGGTAAGGGCCCGGATGCAGAAACAAAAGATTCCAGCCGAACATCACAAGCCGAACGTTGAGCGGAAACGGCAGCTTGTTCGGCGGGCGCGGGCGCGCGGATCGGCTGCCGCGTCATCAGGTAGGCATAGAGCGCCTCGTCGTCGTCATCGGACACCAGCGTGAAATGATCGTAAGGAAATGCCGGATAAAGGTAGGCGCCGTCGCGCCGCACGCCCTGGCGCATGGCGCGCCGGAACGCCGCCTCCGACCAATCGCCGATTCCGGTCTCGGCATCCGGCGTAATGTTGGTTGAATAGATCGTACCGAACGGCGTCGGAACCGCACGGCCGCCGGCGAATTCGCGCCCGCCCGGCGCGGTATGACAGACGTCGCAATTGCCGATCGCCGCAAGTTCGGCGCCGCAGCTTCACCAATCCTGGGTCGAAGCTCGTTGCGGGCGGCCGCAAAATAGGAGCGATCGCCGGTTGCCACGCAACGATCGCGAGGCCGCCAGCGGCCAGCGCCAGAAAGCAGCAAAAAACGACCGCAAACCCTAAAAGTCTTTTGGCCCGCATCTGTCGGCCCAATCGCGTCGGACCCGGCATTTCTGGAAACTCGGTCCCCGGCGTTCCTGCAACGGTCCGGGAATAGCGAAGTTCCGTCGGCAACCGTGTCGCGATAAGTTAATGAGAACGATCGATGAGAGGAGAAGTTCGATGGTCCGCTTCGTTCATGCTCGAGCAGCTTACCTGTTGTTCGGAGGGATTTGCTCATTGCTGGCGATGGCCGCGCCCGCGCAGGCCGAATCCGACCTTGGGCGCGCCTATCGGACCATCGCCGCCAAAAACTTCGTCGATCTTACCCACGCTTTCGGCCCGGATACGCCGGTGTGGGCCGGCTTCGGCCAAGCCAAATTCTCGCCGGCCAGCGATCCCAAGACCGGCGAGGCCTATACTATTCCCAAAGACGAATTCCGCGCCACCTATTACCAGATGGTCGGGCAATACGGCACGCACGTCGATCCGCCGGCGCATTTTGCGCAAGACGGCATCACCATGGATAGGATTCCTCTCAAAGAGATGATCTTGCGGCTGGTCGTGCTCGACGACATGCCCTACCTCGACAAGGATCCGAACCACGCCTTCTCGGTCGCCGATCTCAAAGCCTGGGAACGCGTGCACGGCCGAGTGCCAAAGGGTGCGTTCGCCGCGTTGCGCACCGATATGTACAAAGATTGGGATACCAACCCCGACCGCTTCAAGCGCCAGCCGTTTCCGGCTTGGTCGTTCGAAACGATCAAATATTTATACGAAAAGCGCGGCGTGACGGCGACCGGCCACGAAGCGATGGATACCGACACGACCGAGAAGATGGATTCGGAAACCTGGCTGTTGCAGCACGGTCATTATCAGATCGAGGTCATGGCCAATCTCGACAAGGTGCCGGAAACCGGCGCGCTGATCGTCGTGACCTGGCCAAAAGTAAAAGACGGCCTCGGCTTTCCGGCACGCGCTTTTGCGATTTTGCCGTGAACGCAAATCGTCCTTATCGCGACCCATCCAGGCACGGGACCGGAGTTCAAAGGACAAATGGTGTTCGATTTGAGCGCTCGCAAAGGCGATGCGGCTTTCACATTGGCGCTGTGCGCTTTGACGTCGCAAATCTTGACGTCGCCGGTCTTGGTCTCGAATGCCGCGGCGGCAGCGCCGCAAATCGCCATCGAGAAAAAATTCGATCCGGCGCTCAAGCCGTTTGCCGGGCTATTTGCCGGTTGTCTGGCCGAAGGCAAAGCTTGGGCGGCTAAAATGCACGGCACTGCCGCCGCGAATTGGCACGATGATCCCAAATCGTTCCGTGGTTTGCAGTGGAGTTATGATCGGGACTACGCCCTGCGCTCGGTGGTCGGGCGCTATGTGAGCGTCGTGCGAAGCGACGGCACGTTCGAAGGCGGCGCGCATCCGAACCAGGAAATCGACACCATCCTGTGGGACAATGTCGCGCAAAGGCGTATCAGTATTCGCCCGTTCTTCACCGAGACGACCGATAACGGTCCGACCATGACCGCGCTGGCGCGGCTCGCCCGCCTCGCGGTCGCGGCCGCCAAACTCGCCAACGGCATCGCCGGTTATGGCGACGACGATACGCCTGCGTCGAAGATGACGCCGGAACAGGAGCTGCAGAAGGACAATTTTATCAATGACGGGATCAAACCAGCTCTCCTCGAACTCGGCCCGGTGACGCTCGCTCCGTCGACCGAACGCGGCAAGAGCGCCGGTTTGACGTTCCACTATTCGCCGTATGGCGTTGGTCCCTATGTGGAGGGTCCTTACACCGTGTTTGTCCCGTGGACCGCGTTCCGACAATACCTGGCGCCCGAAGGCGCGGCGATCTTCGGCGGCACGCGACCAAAAAGCGACGAGGAAAAACAGTGACAACTCCCTCTCCCCGACCCGAGAGGGAGTTGTCGGCCGATCAATCAGGCGGCGTGGCGCTGCGCCTTCATCCAGGCTTCGATCTCGCGCTCGGCCTCAGCCTTGGCAAAACCGTATCGCGCCTGCAGCCGGCCGACGAGCTCGGAGCGGCGACCGCCGACGCGGGTGAGATCCTCGTCGGTAAGCTTGGCCCAGTTGTCGCGAACCTTGCCCTTGAATTGCATCCAATTGACTTGAATTTGATCCCAGTTCATCGGTTGCCTCCTTTCTAAAGGCTGGACAAATGACGCCTCGCGGCGTCGTTCTGGAGCACGTGATGTCAGCGCGCGGATGCGGCCTGAATTCGGCAACGGCAGGGTCATTCCAAGGTCAATCTTGGCGTCCCGCGGGCGGATTCGATTTGTCAATTCAGAATGCCGCTATTCCATCGCCGGCAATAATTTTCGCGCCGGCGTGGTTGCAATTCGCTAAATCACGACGCCAAAACACGCAGGCATCATGACCAATCATCAGCTCCGGCGCGCCCGCGCACCAAAAATTCTGGCATTGATCGGCTTCCTGTTGCTCGCCGGCTGCATCAATTCGGCAAAGCCGCTACTGACCGATGCGCAGCCCCTCCTCGGCGAACGGCCCCGCTTTGAAATCTACGTGCTGCGCGATGGCGCGGCGCGCGAGCCCAATAGCGAAGCTTTCGCTTGGCGAAACGGCCGCTACACTCCGGTCCGCGGCACCACCAGCGATATTCGCGATTTCACGCTGCACAGCTTCGAGGGCGACGATTTGATCGTGCAGAGCCTCCGCCCCGGCCATCCGGCCGAATACGGCATTGCGCGGAAACTTGCCGACGGCACCTATCTGCTTTTTGCCGTCGACGAAAACGACGCCGAAGCGGCCACGCGCGATAGATATTGCGGCAAAGAACCGGACGCTGCTTGCCGCGTGGCGACGCGCGAAGCCGTATTGGCGTTTGCGCACGCCAGCGCCGCCAAGCCGCATCCGACGGGCGGCCTCGCCGTGCTGCTCGCGAGTCATTAGCTTGACGGGCCAAACCCTCTCGCCGATGACACGGTATGCCTTCGTCCTCCTCGCCTCCTGATGTCGAACGGCTGGCGCGCGACCTGCGCGGCGGCGATCGCACCGTGCTGTCGCGCGCCATCACGCTCGTCGAGAGTAAGCGCCCCGACCACCGCCACACTGCCGGGGCGCTGATTCAGGCGCTGCTGCGGGACACCGGCAAAGCGGTGCGCGTCGGCATCACCGGCGCGCCCGGCGTCGGTAAATCCACCCTGATCGATGGGCTCGGCAGCCGGCTTACCGCCCAAGACCGCAAAGTGGCGGTGCTGGCGGTCGATCCGTCGTCGCGGCGCACCGGCGGATCGATCCTCGCCGACAAAACGCGGATGGCGCATCTCGCCAACGACGCCAACGCCTTCATCCGGCCCTCGCCCTCCTCGGGCACGCTCGGCGGCGTCGCGGCGAAAACCCGCGAGACCATGTTGCTCTGCGAGGCGGCCGGTTACGGCGTGGTGCTGGTCGAAACCGTCGGCGTGGGGCAGTCCGAGATCGCTGTCGCCGACATGACCGATTTTTTCCTGGTGCTGGCGCTGCCCGGCGCCGGCGACGAATTGCAGGCGCTAAAAAAGGGCGTCGTCGAACTCGCCGATATGATCGCGGTCAACAAGGCCGACGGCGACAATCTGCCCCGCGCCAAGCTCGCCGCGTCGCAATACGGCGCTGCGCTGCACATCCTGTCGCCGCGCTCGCCGAATTGGTCGCCGCCGGTCGTCACCTGCTCGGCGCTCACGGGCGACGGCGTCGCGGCGTTGTGGCAACACATCCTTGATCATCGCCAGCGGCTGACCGCGTCCGGCGAGCTTGCGGCGCGCCGTGGCGAGCAGCAGGTGAAATGGATGTGGACCATGCTGGAGGAGCGTGTGTTCGCGCCGTTACGAAGCGATCGCGCGCTCAAAGCCGCCTTGCCGCGGATCGAGGCCGATGTCGCCTCCGGCCGCTTGGCGCCGGGAACGGCGGTCGAAGAAATTGCCGACATGCTCGGCCTGTAACGACATGCGCATCGTCATTGCCGGTTTCGGACCGTTTCCAGGTGCGCCGTATAACCCGAGCGCGTTGTTGGTCAAGGCGCTCGCCCGGCGGCGGCGACCTGCCCTGGCCGGCATCACGCGCGTCACACACGTCTTTTCCACCGCTTATGCGGCGGTCGATCGCGATCTGCCCCAACTGTTCGCGGCACAGCCCGACATCGTGCTGATATTCGGTTTCGCCGGGCGCCGCCGCCGGCTTTGCATCGAGACGCGCGCCCGCAACGCCGTCTCGGTTTTATTTCCCGATGCCGGCGGACATCGGTCAAAGTCCGGCGTCATTGCGACGCGCGAGCCGCCATCACGCGCCGGCAACGCGCCGTTCGCGCGCCTGCTTGGCGCGGTACGCCCATGCGCGTTTCCGGCGCGCCTATCGCACGATGCCGGACGCTACCTTTGCAACTATGCCTATTGGCAGGCCTTGCATCACATCCGCGGTAACCGGCCGCTGGTCGTCTTCGTTCACATCCCTCCGATCAGGCTCGCGCCGCGGCGGCGGTCCGGCCGGCGCCATTTGCCGACGCTCGCCCGCCTCGTCGCCGCCGCCGAGGCGCTCTTGATCGCGCTTATCGCCGCAAACCGCTGTTAACCGTCACCGCGAAAACGGCAGGCTGTATCGGACCGAAACAGGGTCCTGGCACATCATTTGATGCAATGGAGAATGCCGCACAAGGAACCGCTCATGACTATGAACCGCCGCCGACTGTTTGCGGCATTTGCCGGCCTCTCGGCCGGGGCCGCGACGCCCGCGCTGGCGCGCGAAACGTTACGCAACGATTCTTGGCAACGCGAATCCTGGCAACGCGAACCTTGGCAACGCGAAGCGATGCCGCGCGCCGAGATCGATGCCGTCTCGCTCGGCGTTCGTCCGAATGACGAGGCCGATCAATCGATGATCGTGCAGCGCGCCATCGCGCGCGCCGCGGCGGCCGGCGCGGTCTTACGCTTACCGGCAGGAAATTATCGCGCCGGCGGATTGCAATTACCGCCCTATGCCGCCATCGCCGGTGTCGCGGGCGCGACGCGGATTGTCATGGCCGGCGGCCCGTCCATGCTCGCCTCGACCGGCAGCGACCATGTCAGCCTCACTGGCCTTGTGCTTGACGGCGGCAATCTGCCGCTGCCCGACGGCCGCGGCCTCGTGCATCTGACGCAAGGCCGTAACCTGCGCATTGCCGATTGCGAGATCACCGGTGCCGGCGGCGACGGCATCAAACTCCAATCGATCGCCGGTGAGGTGACGGGCAATACCGTCGATGCCGCCAACTTTGCGATTTTCTCCAACGACGCCGCCGGGCTGAGAATTTCCGGCAATACCGTGCGCGGCGCCGGCAATGGCGGTATTTTGGTTTGGCGAGGAACCCCCGGCGACGACGGCACGCTGGTCATCGACAACCGCATCGAAAATATCAGCAACAAGCTGGGCGGCTCCGGACAATGGGGCAACGGCATCAACGTTTTCCGCGCCGACAACGTCATTGTGCGCGGCAACCGCATCAGCAACGCGGCATTCTCGGCAGTGCGCGGCAACAGCGCCTCGAACCTGCAGATCGTCGGCAATACGTGCACCGGCCTTGGCGAGACCGCGCTGTTCGCCGAATTCGGATTCCAGGGCGCGGTCATCGCCAACAACATCGTCGACGGCGCCGTGACCGGCGTGAGCGTGACGAATTTCGACCAGGGCGGCCGGCTCGCCGTCGTGCAGGGCAACCTCGTTCGCAATCTCCATGCCGACCGCCCCGCCAGCATGAATCCGGCCCCCGGCGGCGCGACCGGCATCGGCGTCGAAGCCGATGCGGTGGTGAGCGGCAATGTCGTCGAGAACATACCGGGCGTCGGCATCAGTGCCGGCTACGGGCCCTATCTGCGCGACGTTGCGATCAGCGCCAACGTGGTGCGCGGCGCCGACTACGGCATTACCATCTCCGTCGTGCCGGGAGCCGGCGCGGTGGTGGTCGCCAACAATCTCATCGCCGATGTCCGGCTCGGCGCTATCGTCGGCATGGAATGGAACAAGCCGGTCACCGGCGATCTCAGCAAGGACGGCGCCGAGCGCTACGCGCAATTGTCGATCGACGGCAACCGCGTGCGGTGACGCCGAATAATCTTCTCGCCACGTTCTGCCTAAGCGATTGGCTCGGTCACGCGTAGTGCGCCGACCTCAAAGCTATTCCAGTTGCGCAATACGGGCCTCACGAACGGCGCCAGCGCCGCGCGCTCGGCCGCGTCGGCCCGCAGAAAACGCGCGATCATCGCCGCCATGATCGCCTGCGCGGCGCGACTGGCGCCGTCGTCGCATTTGAGCGCGATACCGAGCCCTTGTTGCGGCAACGCGCCGCAATAGACGCCTTCGGCACCGGTTTTCACGAACACGCGCGCACCGAATAGTTGCATGATCTCGGTGCAGAACCGGCCGGTGCCGGCCACGAACCACGGTTTTGCAGCGCAGGCCTGCCGCAACCGTTCCGCCGCAGCGGCGCGCGCTGGCGACAGCCCGCGGCCGGTCCCGAATTTTGCGAAGCCATGAGCGAGCTTTTCCAGCGGCACCGCCCAGGTCGGCACCGAGCAGCCATCGATGGCGCAAACCTCCTGGCTCAGGACCGCGCCGGTGAAATCCTCAAGCACGGCGCGCACGTGTAGCTGCACCGGGTGCTCGGGCCGAAAATACTCTTCATGGTCGACGCCGATCGCGCAGGCGAGGCAGAGGAAGCCCGCGTGCTTGCCGGAGCAATTGTTGTGCAGCGGCGACGGCGCGCCGGCACACGCCGCGGCGGCCGCGGCGGCTTGCGAGATCGGGTAATGCGCGCCGCAGCGCAGCGCCGACGGCGAAAGCCCCGCTTTCGTCAACATGCGCTCGACGCCGGCAACGTGCGCCGCCTCGCCGCTGTGCGAAGCGCAGGCGAGCGCCAGTTCCTCGTCGCCGAAGCCGTAACGCTCGGCCGCGCCCTGCTCAACGAGCGGCAAAGCCTGCCAGGCCTTGATCGCAGAACGGGGAAACACCGGCACCGCCACGTCGCCGACGGCAAAGACGGTCTTGCCCTCGGCGTCGACGACAGCAACCGCGCCGCGATGGCGGCTCTCGACCAGAGCGCCACGCAGGACTTCGACGAGAATCGGGTTGGTCATACTAAGTTCGCGAGTGTAGGTTTGCATCTGACGTTATTCGCTCTTGTGGACGTAGGCCATGCGTCGGCTCACCATCGTCGTTCCGGTGCTCAATGAAGCGGCAATCATTGTTGCCGCGCTCAAAGCGCTTTCGCCGCTTCGCGCCCGTGGCGTCGAGATCGTCGTCGTCGACGGCGGCTCCAGCGACGGCACGCCCGATCTGGCGCGTCCGCTCGCCGACCGGGTCATCGCGGCCCCGCGCGGACGCGGCGCGACAATGAATGCCGGCGCCGCGCAGGGCGCCGGCGACGCGTTCGTTTTTCTGCACGCCGACACGACGCTGCCGCAGGACGCCGACCGGTTGATCGCGACCGCGCTCAAGCGTCGCGCGTGGGGCCGCTTCGATCTGCGCATTGCCGGACGCCATCCGTTTTTGGCGATCGTCGCCCGCATGATCAATTGGCGTTCGCGGGCAACGGGCATCGCCACCGGCGACCAAGCCATCTTCGTCGCGCGCGAGGCATTTTTTTCAGCCGGCGGCTTTCCCGACCTGCCGCTGATGGAAGACATTGCGATTTCAAAACGGCTCAACCGCCTGTGCCGGCCGTTTTGCATCTCAACACCGGTCGTTACTTCGGGCCGGCGCTGGGAGCATCACGGCGTCGTGCGCACCATCGTGCTGATGTGGCGGCTGCGATTGGCCTATTACTTCGGCGCCGAGCCGGCGCGTCTCGCACGGCATTACGAGCCGGTGCCGCCGTCACCCGCGCAGAGCCGCGCCGGGCCATAGCTTCGGCGCCGTCCGCGTATATTGGGGCGGCCGCGGCACCTCGGCGCCCAGCGTCTGCGCGGCATGCCAGGCCCAATGCGGATCGTCGAGAAAGGCGCGCGCCATCGCCACCATGTCGGCTTTGCCGGTGGCGACAATCTCTTCAGCCTGCTTCGCGCCCACGATCATGCCGACGGCGCGCACCGCGATGCCGCATTCGCGGCGTACCCGTTCCGCAATCGGAACGTTGAAACCGGGCTCGCTGGGCCAGCGGCTGTCAGGCGTGATATTGGCCGATGAAATGTCGACATAGTCGAGGCCGGCCGCTTGCAGCGCCTTGCCCATCGCGACGGCGTCGTCGGCGGTAAGTCCGCCCTCGACCCAATCGGTGCCGGTGATCCGCGCGCCGAGCGGGATGGTACGCGGCACCGCGGCGCGGACCGAACGCACCACGTCGAGCGGGAACTTCATGCGGCCTTCGAACGATCCGCCGTAGGCGTCGTTGCGCTTGTTCGCGAGCGGCGAAACGAAACTGTGCAGCAAATAACCGTGGGCGAAATGCAATTCGACCGCGTCGAAACCGACCCGCACCGCGCGCTTGGCGGCATCGGTGAAGGACGCGGTGACATGCGCCATGTCATCCTCGGTCATGGCGCGCGGCGTGTGCCAGCCCGGACCGAACGGCAGCGCCGAGGGTCCGATGGTCGGCCAGGCGTCTTCCGCGTCCGATAGCGCCTTGGCGCCCTCCCAGGGGCGTTGCGAAGACGCCTTGCGTCCGGCATGCGCGAGTTGAATGGCGAGTTTCGCGCTGCCGATGCGATGGCAGTGATAAACGACGCGCTCGAGCGCCGCCTCGCAGGCGTCGGAATAGAGACCGAGGCAGCCATGGGTGATGCGGCCGCGCCGCTCGACATGGGTAGCCTCGACGACCAGGAGCCCGGCGCCGGAATTCGCAAGCATGCCGAGATGGGTCATGTGCCAGTCGTTGCCGACGCCGTCGTCGGCGCTGTATTGGCACATCGGCGCAACGACGATGCGGTTCGGCAAAGTCAGGTCGGCAAGTCTGATCGGGCGAGAACAAAGCGCTCGGCATCGATGCTCGCATATGGTTTGAGGAACAGAAATTTGCGGGAGAAGGCGAGCGCATGCCCACAGTGACGGCGCTCGCCGCCGACAGTTTCGGGCTGTGGATAACCGGTCTGGCGCGCGGAATTTAGCCGGGCCAGGGCGACGGCGGCAGTCCAGCCGAGGCCATCGCAAGCGGTGTTACGCCATCATCGTCCGCGGCCGATTCTTCGCCCTCGAGCGGCAGCCCGGCGAGAGCGGCCCACTGGTCGCGCAGGCGCAAGACTTTGCGCATTTCGTCGAGAAAATCCGCTTCCGTGTAATAGTGCCGCCAGCGCCCGGTATCGCACAGATCGAGGAGATGCTCCTGCCGACGCTCGACCAGTGCTAGCCATCGGCGCGCGATACTGTCGTACCGATCAGATTGCGGTTCCGACATGAAAAAGCAGCCAGGAGCGCCGCAAAATCGGCGCTTGCGGATAAACGACCTGTGTTTGTTGATTCGGCAACAGAAATGAATGTGGCCACAACACGGACTATTTGTTGACTTTTAGATTGTTGATAACAGCGTGGAAAATGATTCGGCCTACAGTTTCACGCGCAGCCAGTTGGCGAGTTCGCCGACGATGCCGCGCCGGAAGACGAGCACGCAGACGACGAAGATCGCGCCCTGGATCACCAGCACCCATTGGCCGAGCGGCGCCAGATAATTCTCCATGCGCGACGATCAAGAAGGCGCCGACCACCGGGCCGAAAACCGTGCCGAGTCCGCCGACCAGCGTCATCAGCACCACCTCGCCCGACATGGTCCAATGCACGTCGGTCAGCGAGGCGAGCTGAAAAACGATCGACTTCAGCGATCCGGCGAGCCCGGCCAAGCGTCGCCGACAGCACGAAGGCGACGAGCTTGTAGCGGTCGGTGCGGTAGCCGAGCGAGATGGCGCGCTGCTCGTTCTCGCGGATCGCCTTGAGCACTTCGCCGAACGGCGAATTGATGATCCGATAGATCAGGAAAAACGCGGCGAGCACGACGACGAGCACGAACGCATACATCGTCATTTCGTTGTTGAGATCGAACACGCCGAACAGGCGCCCGCGCGGCACGTCCTGGATGCCGTCCTCGCCGCCGGTGAGTTTTACCCGCAGCGCGACGAAATACATCATCTGCGCCAGCGCCAGCGTGATCATGGCGAAATAGATGCCCTGGCGGCGAATGGCGACAACGCCGGCGAGCAAGCCGAGCACCGCGCGCCGTCGCCGTGCCGATGCAGGACCGCGAGCTCCGGGCTGCAAGCCCCAGGCCTTGGCGGCATGGGCGGCAAGATAGCCGGCCCAGCCGAAATAGAGCGCATGGCCGAACGAGACCAGCCCGACATAGCCGATCAGAAGGTTGAAGGCGCAGGCGAACAGCGCAAAGCACAGCGCCTTCATCAGAAAGACCGGATAGAGCACGAACGGCGCCGCGACCAGAAACGCGACCAATGTCGCGGCGGCGACGGCGAGGCTACAGTCGCGTCTCGCGACGAAGCTTGCATCGCCGGCGCGTCGGCCGCGCTCGCCATCAGGCGCTCCGTCCGAACAAGCCGGCCGGCCGGACCAGCAGCACGATGACCATGATGACGAAGATCACCGTATTCGACGCTTCCGGAAAAAACACCTTGGTCAGGCCCTCGACAATGCCGAGCGCAAAGCCGGTGAGGATCGCGCCCATGATCGAGCCCATGCCGCCGATCACGACGACGGCGAACACCACGATGATGAGGTCGGAGCCCATCTGCGGCGACACATTGTAGATCGGCGCCGCCATCACGCCGGCGAGCGCCGCAAGGCCGACGCCGAAGCCGTAGGTCAGCGTCACCATGCGCGGCACGTTGATGCCGAAGGCGCGCACCAGCGTCGGATTTTCCGTGGCGGCGCGCAGATAGGAGCCGAGCCGCGTGCGCTCGATGGCGAACCAGGTGCCGAAACACACGACCAGCGAGAAGACGATCACCCAGGCGCGATAATTGGGCAGAAACATGAAGCCGAGATTGTGCCCGCCCTGCAGCGCGTCCGGCACGTCATAGGGCTGGCCGGAGGAGCCGTAATAGTTGCGGAACAGGCCCTCGATGATGAGCGCCAGGCCGAAAGTGAGCATAAGCCCGTAGAGGTGATCGAGCTTCTGAATGCGTTGCAGAAACAGCCGCTCGATAAGGATGCCGGTTAGGCCGACCAGGATCGGCACGATGACCAGTGCCGCCCAATAATTGACGCCCAGATATTGCAGCAGCATGTAGGCGACGAACGCGCCCATCATGTACTGCGCGCCGTGCGTGAAATTGATGATGTTGAGCATGCCGAAGATGACGGCAAGCCCGAGACTCAACAGCGCATAGAACGAACCGTTGATCAGCCCGAGCAAAAGCTGCGCAAACAGCGCCTGCGACGGGATGCCGAAGATCTCGAACATGCGCTCGCTTCGTTCTTAACAGCCCGCGCGCCCCCCTTCCCCACCCGGGCGCGCGCAAGCGCGGCCCGGGCGGGCAGAGGTAGAGGCTCAGCCGCTCACCAGCGGGCAGTTGTCGTCTTTCATCGGCCGGAAGGCCTGATCCGCCGGGACGGTGGCGCGCAGCTTGTAATCGTCACCCGGATATTTCGATTCCGCCGGCGACTTCACCTCGAACAAATAGGCCGGATGAATCTTGCGGCCATCGGCGCGGACCATGCCCTTACCGAACAGCGGATCGTCGGTCGGCAGTTTCCTTCATCTCGGCGACCACGGCCTTGCCGTCGTCGGCGCTTTTGAGCGCGGCGACCGCCTTGAGATAATGCAGCACGGCCGAATAGACGCCGGCCTGGTTCATGGTCGGGAATTTGCCCGGCCGATCGCCCTGCCAGCGCTTGGTCCAAGCACGGGTGGCGTCGTTCATGTCCCAATAAAACGTCTCGGTCAGGACGAGGCCCTGCGCCGTTTTCAGCCCGAGCGCCTGGACGTCGCTGATGAAGACGAGGAGACCGGCGAAGTGTTGGCCGCCGGCGGTGATGCCGAATTCGGCACCCTGCTTGATCGCGTTGATGGTGTCGCCGCCGGCATTGGCGAGCCCGATGATCTTTGCTTTCGACGCTTGCGCCTGCAGCAGGTAGGACGAGAAGTCCTGGTTGTTGAGCGGATGGGCCACGTGACCGAGAACCTTACCGCCATTGGCCAGCACGACCGCGGTGGTATCGCGCTCCAGCGCATGGCCGAAGGCATAGTCGGAGGTGAGAAAGAACCAGGTGTCGCCGCCGGTTTTCACCACCGACTTGCCGGTTGAGTTGGCGAGCATCCAGGTGTCGTAGGTCCAGTGGATCGTGTTGGGCGAACATTTCGGCCCGGTCAGATCGGAGATCGCCGCGCCGGAGACCAGGAACACCTTGTTCTTCTCCCGGGTGACGTCGCTGACCGCAAGCGCCACGCCCGAGTTCGGCACATCGACAATGGCGTCGACGTGATCGACGTCGAACCATTGCCGCGCGATGTTGGAGCCGATGTCCGGCTTGTTCTGGTGGTCGGCGACTACGATATCGACCTTCATGTTATGGGCGGCGGGATCGAAATCCTGCACCGCCAATTTGGCGGCGGCCACCGAGCCGGGACCGGTGGCGTCGGCGTAAAGGCTCGACATGTCGGTAAGGACGCCGATCTTGACATTGGTCGTTTGGGCATGCGCCGCCGTCGTTATCAACGCGGCTGCGGCAAATGCTAGACTCGCAGCAAATTTCATCACACGCCTCCCTCTGTGCGGGCTTTTCGGCCCCCTTCTCTCTATATCAGACTCCGAGATATTCGTGCAGCTTTGCCGTATTGGTCTTTAGTTCCGCGGTCGAGAATTCATCGATGATGCGGCCATGCTCCATGATGTAGTGCCGATCGGCGACCGCCGCGGCGAAGTGGAAGTTCTGCTCGACCAGCAGAATGGTGAAGCCCTGCGCCTTGAGCATGGCGACGGTCTCGCGGATCTGCTGGATGATGACCGGCGCGAGCCCTTCGGTCGGCTCGTCGAGCAGCAGCAAGCGGGCGCCGGTGCGCAGGATGCGGGCGATCGCCAGCATCTGCTGCTCGCCGCCGGAGAGCTTGGTGCCCTGACTTGAAAGCCGCTCGCGCAGATTCGGAAACAGCGCGAATATGCGTTCGAGATCGAGACCGCCCGGGCGCACCTGCGGTGGCAGCAGCAGATTCTCACGCACGTCGAGACTGGCGAAAATGCCGCGCTCCTCCGGGCAGAAGGCGATGCCGGTGCGGGCGATCGCGTCGGAGGACATGCCCACGAGTTCGTGGTCTTGGAAGCGTATCGAGCCGCGGCGCTGCTCGACGATGCCCATGATCGATTTCAATGTCGTCGTCTTGCCCACGCCGTTGCGGCCGAGCAGCGTTACCACCTCGCCGGCCTGCACGGCGAAAGTCACGCCGTGCAGAATGTGCGATTCGCCGTACCAGGCTTCCAGCCCCTGCACTGCGAGCATGGCGTGCGTCGAAGGTGAAATCGGCTCAAGCATGGCCGGTTCCAAGATAGGCCTCACGCACGGCGGGATCGGCCGATACGGTCTCATAATCCCCTTCGGCGAGGACTTGGCCGCGGGTGAGCACGGTGATGCGGTCGCAGAGATCTGCCACCACGCTGAGGTTATGCTCGACCATCAGCACGGTGCGCGTCGCGGCGACGGTTCTGATCAGGGCGCTGATGCGGCCGATGTCGTCATGGCCCATACCCGCTGTCGGCTCGTCAAGCAGCAGCATTTCCGGATCGAGCGCCAGCGTGGTTGCGATTTCGAGCGCCCGCTTGTGGCCATAGGGCAATTCGACCGCGAGCGCATTGGCGTGGGACGCAAGGCCGACATCGGCGATCAGCGTGAGCGCGCGCTCATCGAGCGCGCCAAGTACGCGCTTACTCCGCCAGAAATCGAACGAGCCGCCGCGCCGACGCTGCAGCGCGATGCGGACATTTTCGAGCACCGTCAGATGAGGAAACACCGCCGATATCTGAAACGAGCGCACCAGCCCCAGCCGCGCGACCTCGGCCGGCTTGAGCGCGGTGATATCGCGGCCGTCGAACACGATGCGCCCGCGCGTTGGGTTTAGAAATTTGCTCAGCAGATTGAAGCAGGTGGTCTTGCCGGCGCCGTTCGGCCCGATCATGGCGTGAATGCTGCCGCGCGCGACGCGCAGATTAACCGCACGGACCGCGACGAAACCGGCAAAATCCTTGGTCAGGTCCTCGGTTTCGAGGACGGTATCGCCACTCACCACTATCCCCCCACCTTCATCATTTCCCGCACGTTCGGGCCGTGCGTTCAACCGAAATCTGAAAATGAAACGACCCGCCCGGCGGGGACGAGACCGGGCGGGTCTGAAAAATCGGCGCTAGCGTCGGGGGATAGCGCGCCGATGGGGCTTAATTTCGCCTCCAGTCATTGGTCGCGCCGGCGCGCAAAAGGTTCACGCGGGAAAGCTTCTGTATCTACAATGGGATAGGGTTTCCGGTGAGCACGGCCTATTTGCTCGGCTCGTCGGGGGCGTTGATCTCGGCGGGCTGCGCTGGCTCAGCGGACGCGACGACCGGCTCATGTCGCATTCGCGCGATGATCTTGCCGAACTCCTCCTTGGCGAGGCTCTTCATCGCGATGCGCACGCGGTAAAGACCGCCATTGGTCGGACCGTCGACCAGCGCGGCCTGATAGTTGTGCAGGAAATTCGTGATCTCGGCGGCGCTCGCTGCCTGGGCAAACCGCACCATCGCAAATGCGCCGCTACGCTCTTCGCCGGCAAGGCGATACCCAGACTGACCTTGCGGTTCGCTGGAACTTTGCGGCTTGGTGAAAATGTCGACGATCATGAAAGCCTGCAACGCGATGGCGAGCACGGCAAAAGACGCGGCCACCGCCAGAGTGCGCGGCGCCAGATTAGCAAAGAAACCGGTCAGCCATCCTGCGGCAACCCCCGGCGCGCGCTTTCGCGCAGCGTCGGTCTCGGCGTCGATCGCCGCCATCAGCCGGTCGGCGACGTGCGGCGCCGGCGCGCCGAGCGTTTCGTTGAGGTGAATGGTTTCAGCGAGCTCTTCGCGCACCAATTCAACCTGGCGCGCCAGTTCGGGATTTTGCCGCAACGCCTCCTCGACGCGCCGGCGGTCGCGGCGGCGCAACGTGCCCGCCGCATACCACGGCAGCAGGGCCTCGATCTCGCCCGGCTCGCCATTTTTGCTCGGATCGCGCGCCGCGTCGCTCGCCGTCATGGCCAACCTCGATCGATGCCCGCCGTTCTGCACAATTCTCCCAATTTCTTGCGCGCGTAGAACATGCAAGTCTTTACCGTGTTCTCGGGGATTCCGATAATGTGTGCAGCCTCTTGCACCGATTTCTCGTGGTAATAGACGAGATCGATGACTTCGCGGTGCTCGCGCGACAGCGCGGCGAGGCACTTTCGCAATTTCTCGCCTTTATCGAGCTTTGCCAGCGCAACCTCGGGATCATCTGAAGGTTCCTCAATAAATTCCGCCGTTTCGTCATCCAGTCCGTTCTCGCGCCGCTTGCGCAACAGCGACAGCGCCTTGAAGCGTGCAATGGCGATGAGCCAGGTCGATACGGCGCTTCTGCCTTCAAACCGATTGGCTTGGCGCCAGACATCGAGAAACACCTCGCCGATGACGTCTTCCGCCGCCATCTCGTCTCGCAACAGACGCAGCACAAAGCGATAAATCCGCACGTGGTGGCGCGCGAACAGCACCTGCATCGCCAGTCGGTCGCCCCGGGCGATGCGACCGATTAGGGCTTCATCGGCCGGCGCCTGCATCGCCATAAAGTTGACTCACGGATAGGTCGCCCATGGCGACCGGAAGGTTCAAACGCCTGTGAGTGATTTTTGATGCTGCGAGGCACACGGATTAAAATGAATTCCCGCATTTCCTCAAAGTCTTAACCCTCGCCGGCCAACGGCCCCGGCGCCGGGAACCAAATTGCCCCCGATTGCGGGTCCGTGCAAGCCGCGGCGCCGCCGGCCACCTTAGCCGCGGGTGCCGCGGTGGCTGTCCGCCAGGGGCTTTTCCTCAAGCAGGATGATCGACAGGAACGCGACTGCGAGCGTCACCGCAATAGCCAGGAAGACCGTCTCGAAGGCGCCGATCGAAGCGCCGCCGAGGAACGCGTGGCTGAGCGATCCCGCCGTTGCCCCGACCGGCGCCTTCGCCAGGATAATGGCGCCGAACGCGGCGATGAGCATTGTTCCCACCAGGGTGCGAGCGAAATTCATTGTACCGAGCGCAGCGCCGAGATCGTGGACCGGCACGGTATTCTGCAACGCCACTTGCGTCAGCGGGGCGGTCGGACCGAAGCCGATCCCGATCAGAAACAGGATGATCTCGAATTTGAGCGAGGTCATCGCGCCGGCCGAGAATGCGAGCGTGACCACGGCGCCGAGCCCGACGATCAAAAAGCAGAGCGGCAGGATTTTGTAGTGGCGCACGCGCCCGAGGAGCTGGCTGGAGAGACCGGCGCTGGTGTTGAGCGTCACCATGAGGATCATCATGCTCAACCCGGACGACGTCGCCGACCAGCCAAGCGCGCTTTGCAGGTACATCGGCAGAAAGATATTCAGGCCGATGATGGCGCCCCAGCCGCACGAATGCGCGGCGATGGCAAGGCCCGCGGCGAGATCGGATAGAACGGCGACCGGAATAAGTGGCTCGGCCGCGGTGAGCAGCCGGATGACGAAGCCCGCCCCCAGCACCGCCGTGCAGCCGAGCAGCGCGAGCACCGGCGAAGAGAGCCACGGATAACGCACGCCGCCGAGATTGAGCGCCAGCATGAAGGAAGAGCTTGCCGACATGACAAGAAGCGCGCCCACGAAATCGAGACGGTGCGGCCGGCCGTGGTACGGCAGCCGGCGCAACATCGTGAGCGCGAGCACGATCGCTAGCGCACAAAGCGGGAGATTCCACAAAAAGATCACCGACCAATGCAGGTGATCGGAAATCCACCCGCCCAAAGCCGGCCCGCAACCGCCGGCGGTGGTGAAGGCGATCGAAAAATAGGTGTAGTACTTGCCGCGCTCCTTCGGTGAGGCGATGTCGCCAAGGACCATGTTGGCGGTGACGGTCAGTCCGCCGGCGCCGCAACCCTGCACGACACGGCCAAAGATCAGCATCGTCATGTTCAGCGATGAGGCGCAGATCAGGGCGCCGGCCATATAGAAGCCAATGCCGATCAGCATCGCGGCGCGACGGCCGTGAATGTCGGCGAATTTGCCGTAAAGCGGGGTAAGCGCCGTCGCGGCGATCAGGAAAGCGGTGATCAGCCACGGCAGATTGTGCACCTCGCCGAGGTTGCGGCCGATCGTCGGCAGAGCGGTAGCCAGGATCGACTGGTCGACGGAGCCGAGGAAGACCGGCAGCATCATGCTGATGGCAATCAACCGTTTTTCGCGATGCGTGAGCGGTTGCGTATCGGCCTGGGGCAAGCGCGATGGGGCAATGGAGACAATAGATTCCCCGCTGCCTTCGATAGCGCTCCCGGTATGCGCGTCATTCATGAAGCGAATTCACGCTGCGATCCGCGGCCGCAACGTCCCCGACGGAATGAGCGTCGAGCAATAACGACAAAGCCGGCGGCTGTCATTTGCGCATCGCCGAATAGGGTCCTGCGTCCGCGCATGGCTGGCCCGCTTGCGCAAAATCCCTCGCCAGTGACGCGCGCTAAAGAACGTGCGGAACGGATTGTTACTGCTTCAGCGTATTGGCGACTTTGAAGCTCGCCTCGGTCTTGCTCTTGATCTCGTCGAGCGTCACGTCGGGCGCCAGTTCGATCAGGGTGAGCCCGCCGCCGTGGCGGTCGAGCGTGAACACGCCAAGATCGGTGATGACCATGTCGATGACGCCGGCGCCGGTGAGCGGCAGCGAGCAACGATGCTTGAGCTTGGAGTCGCCTTTGGCGGAGTGCTCCATGACCACGACGACCTTCTTGACGCCGCCGACCAGATCCATGGCGCCGCCCATGCCCTTGACCATTTTTCCCGGGATCATCCAGTTGGCGAGATCGCCGTTCTCAGCGACCTCCATGGCGCCGAGGATGGCGATATCGATATGGCCGCCGCGGATCATGGCGAACAAGTCCGCCGAATTGAAATAGCTCGTGGTCGGCAGTTCGGTCACCGTCTGCTTGCCGGCATTGATCAGGTCGGGATCTTCCTCGCCCTCGAACGGGAATGGGCCGGTGCCGAGCATGCCGTTCTCCGATTGCAACTGCACGCTCATGCCGTTCGGAATGTAGTTCGACACCAGCGTCGGGATGCCGATGCCGAGATTGACGTAAAAGCCGTCGCGCAGCTCTTTGGCCGCGCGTTCGGCCATCTGATCGCGGGTCCAAGGCATTAGATATCGCCTCCCATTAGCTTTCGGCTCCCATTAGACTTCCTCTCCGGTTCCGGCCGGCGCGTCGGCTTTTTGACGCTTGCGCACCGTGCGTTGCTCGACGTGCTTGGTCGCGCTCGGTACGTGAATCATGCGCTTGACGTAAATGCCGGGCGTGACGATGTGGTCGGGATTGATGTCGCCGGGCTTCACCAAATGCTCGACCTCGGCCACGGTCACCTTGCTCGCGGTCGCCATCGGCGGATTAAAATTGCGCGCGGTCTTGCGGTAGACGAGATTGCCCTCGGTGTCGCCGCGGTAGGCGTGCACGATGGCGAGGTCGGCGACGAGACCCCGCTCCATCACATAGCGCTCGCCGTCGAATTCGCGGGTGTCCTTGCCTTCGGCGATCTTGGTGCCGTAGCCGGTCTTGGTGAAGAAGGCGGGAATGCCGGCACCGCCGGCGCGGATGCGCTCGGCCAAGGTGCCTTGCGGATTGAACTCGATCTCCAACTCACCCGCGAGATATTGCTGCATGAAGGTTTTGTTCTCCCCGACATAGGAGGAGATCATTTTCGTGATTTGCCGGGTGTCGAGCAGAATGCCGAGGCCTTTGCCGTCGGTTCCGCAATTATTGGAGACGACCGTCAGGTTCTTCACCCCGGAGTCGCGGATCGCGAGGATCAAGGTTTCCGGGATGCCGCACAGGCCGAAGCCGCCGGCCATGATGGTCATGCCATCCTTAAGCAACCCGGCCAACGCGGATTGGGCATCCGCATAGACCTTGTTCATAACCGCTCCATTTCCCCCGGCCGAAACTTGCATACGCATAGCCGGACCGGCGGAAAGGTCAACCGCCGCTCGGATTCGACGCTCCGCCCGCGCTATTTGGTGCCGCTTGGTGCGGGGGCCGGCGCGGCGGGCGCCGCCGGCGCCGCGTTCATCAAGCCGGGGGTGATCGGACCGGGAATATTGGGGTGCGGATAATAGGTCCAGTAGACGAATCCCACGGCAAACAGGATGGCGGCGATGACCGCGCCACCGACGCGATTTCTAAACGAAATGAGACTTCCGACCAGCGCGGCGATGAATGTCAGCAGCGATAGTATGCCGACATACACCCAATCCACCGACGCGAGAACGGACCCGAGATCGATTGACATCGTTTGCTCCTGGCTCACTCTGCAAGCGGAACGACCGGTGCAGCCAGCTTAGCCGAAGTCCGCTCGGTCCGCGACACCTTGGCGACGCCTCGCACAAGACGATATAACGCTGCCATGACCCGCCGGTGACCCGGCGCCCGCCGGTGTCGTCCCGCATGACCAATGTGCTTATTCTTCTCGGCCTGACACCGGAAATCCGCAACCAATACCGCGAACGATTGCGGGCGCGCTTTCCCGACGTGGCGATCACGCTGGTCGATCATCACTCCAAGGTCGGGCCCTACATCGCCGCGGCCGACGCGCTGGTCACTTTCACGCCGATGATGACCGGCAAAGTACTGGAGCAGGCGGAAAGCCTGCAATGGATCCAGACACTCGGCACTGGCGTCGACAACCTGATCGACCAGCCGACCCTGCGCAAGGACGTGATCGTCACCAACGTTCGCGGCATCCATGGGCCGCCGGTGTCGGAGGCCGCGATCGCGACCATGCTGGCGCTGGCCAGGAATATTCCGGGTGCGGTCCGCGGCCAGGACGCACGGGAATGGCGGCGCTGGCCGGCGCAGCTTCTGCACAACAAGACCGTCGGCATTTTCGGCGTCGGGCTGATCGCCGAAGCGCTGGCGCCGCTGTGCAAGGCCTTTGGCATGCGTGTCGTCGGCATAAGCTCGGCGCCACGCGCTGTTGCCGGGTTCGACCGCATGCACGGCCGCGACGAGCTTTTGCAAGTCGTCGGCAACCTCGACTTCTTCGTTCTGCTGACGCCCTTGACCGCGGCAACCCGCAACAGCATCGACGCCAAAGTGTTCGCGGCGATGAAGCGGTCGAGCTATCTGATCAATCTCGCGCGCGGCGGGGTCGTCGACGAGCCGGCTTTGGTCGAGGCGCTCAACTCGGGTCGCATTGCCGGTGCGGCGCTTGATGTGTTCAACGAGGAACCGCTGCCGCTCGATCATCCGTTCTGGTCGATGCAGAATGTGCTGATCACCACCCATCAGGGCGGGTTCTGCGATGTCTATATCGAATACGCCCTGCCGACCGTCGAAACCAATATGCGAGCCTTTCTCTCCGGCAATATCGGCGGCATGATCAACGTCGTGCCGCATTAGATTAGCGCGTGATCCCGAAATGCGGATCCCAGTCTCGGATAAAATCATGCGCAAACAAAAAACGTCAATGCAATAGGACCCCTGAATATGGAACAGCTTTCCGAGCGCCTGCAGACGCCGATCTCGACCGCCGAACTCGAGCGGCGCTGGAAAGCCGTGCGCGTCGCCATGGATCGTAACATGGACCGCGACAAGGTCGACGTGCTCTTGATGCAGAACAACAGCGACCAGATGGGCGGCTACGTCAAATATTTCACCGACCTTCCCGCCACCAACGGCTATCCGTTGACCGTCGTTTTTCCGCGCGACGATCTGATGACGCTGGTGAGCCAGGGACCGTTCGGCGGCGTTCATGATCTCGACGGCAAAAGCGACGGCACCCGACGCGGCGTCAAACAATGGTTCACCACGCCGAGCTACGCGTCGTGCTATTACACGGCGCCCTACGACCCGGAGCTCGCGGCCAAGGCGCTCGCGCCCTATGCCGGCGGCACGATTGGGCTCGTCGGCACTTATCAAATGTCATTCGCCGTCGTCGACTATCTGCAGAAGGGCCGCTTCTCGAACACCAAATTCGTCGACGCCTCCGATCTCGTCGACAGGATCAAGGTGATCAAAAGCGCCGAGGAGCAGGAACTGGTGCGCCGCGCGGCGGCGATGCAGGACGGCGCCATGCGCGCCGCCTTTGCCGCCGTAGAACCCGGCATGCGCGACCGCGACATCGCGGCGATCGCGCAATGCTACAGCCAGCGCCACGGCAGCGAGCACGGCATCTATCTGTGCGCCTCGATGCCGCCCGGCCAGCCGGCGCAATTCGCCGCGCGCCATTATCAGAACCGCCTCATTAAGGACGGCGACGCGGTGGCGCTTCTGGTCGAGGATGCTGGACCCGGCGGCATGTATACCGAGCTCGGCCGCACCTGCGTCGTCGGCAAGGCGCCGCAGGAGATGAAGGACGAGTATGCCTTCGCGCTCGAAGCGCGCAAATTCAACTTGCGCCTGCTAAAGCCCGGCGCGCCGTGCAAGGACGTGTTCGAGGCTTACAACGACTTCATGCGCAAGAATGGCCGGCCGGAGGAAAAGCGGTTGCACTGCCACGGCCAGGGCTACGATCTGGTGGAACGCCCGCTCATTCGCTCGGACGAGCCGATGACGATCGAAAAGGACATGAACATCGTGGTGCATCCCACTTACATGCGAAACGGCATGCTGTCGTGGTTCTGCGACAATTACCTGATCGGGCCGAACGGACCCGGCGAACGGCTGCACCATTTCCCGGAAGTGCTCACCGAACTGGGCTGAGTGACTCCGTCGTAGGGTTAACCGCGCCACTTTTTGTCCACTATTTGCGCAAAAAAATCCGCAATTGCGTCACCCTGCGGCCATGCGGGCTAGGCCCTATGCCGGCCAAGCAATTGATAAGCAACGGAGTATGCCATGCGAAGTTTTCGCATTGTCGGTGCGGGGCTCGTTACGGCAATTGCCGTCGCGCTGGCGGTGAGTGGCACGAGCGCTCAGGCCGCAACCAGCGAACAGGTCGGTCAACCGCTGCCGCTGCTCGCCGGGCTTCGGCCGCCACACGAAAGCAAGCATCCGGTCCACGCGAAAACCGCGCACCCAACGATCAAGAGAACAGCCGCCAAAAAGTCACGCCATGCCAGAATGGTGGCTGAACACAGACGGCACATCGCGGCCAGAAAAATAGCGAAGAACGAACACCGCGAACGCGCCATAGCCGCGTCGGCATTCGCCGAAGAGCCGCCGGCGCAAACGGCCCCAACCCCCGCGCCCACCGACGATTGGCTGCCAGCGAATGCGTCCTCGTCTGCCGATACCGCCGCCGCGCCGGCACCGGCAAGTCTACCGTCAGCAAGCCCACCGCCAAATGTCGATCCCACTCCAAGTGCAATGGGGGGCAACGGTCAGCCGGCGCAGGTGAACTCGCCGAACCAGGTAAACCCGCTCGATCTTGCAGCCCAACACGATACACCGCCGACGAAAGCGCCAAACGATCGGACCGCTGCCACGCCGCAAACCGTGCTTGCCGCGCCCGTGCGTCAGGACGCCAGTCCAGCCGACAGCTCATCGTGGATTGCGCAAGTCTTGGCCGCGCTCGGCGGCGCCGTTGCGGCCGGCACAGTGGCGTGGTTTTTGATCGGCTCGGGGCCGATGCGGACTTATGGATGAGCGCGTCGGCCCGCAGCCCTCGATAGCTATTCGCGCCTCGCTGTTTGCTAAATTCCGCCCCGTCTCGGGCGGCAATGCCGCCAGGCTCACAGATCGAGGAGCTTGAAAGTTGCGGTGACGTCGTCTGCCGTGTCCAAAGACCACAGCGCCCCAAGTGCCCGGGTGGCGCGGGACTTGCCGAACGCCGGCTCGGCAAGATTGAGGAATTTGGCATTCGTGTCATTGTCGTCCATCAGGTTTTTCGCGTGACCGCGCGGGTTGACGACTTCGACGCTCTCTTTTCGGCCGGATCGATCGGTGGCGGTCACCACAGTCTTTACGATTCCAGGATTGATCTTGGTGATTTCCGGATCTTCGCGAACCTGGATTTTTGCCATGATGGGACGAAGCTCCGGAGCGAGGTATTTGCTCGCTTCGAAGGTTTCCACATTGATCGTGCCGTCGACTAACGCGCTGGCAAATATATAGGGAAGACTGTGGTCGGCGGTTTCCCGGTTCCGAGGGTCCCACTTGGCGGGCTCGCTGCCGATTTCATGCCAGGCGGCCCACGAGGTCGCGATATCGATCCTGCTGATATCCTCGACCGCCAGCCGCTTTCTGAGCTCGAGCGCGGCCCACACGCTCGCCTGAGCGGTATTCTCGACCGGCCAAAACTTCATTCCAACCTTTGGAGTCAAAAAGTTGTCGGTCAGCGGCTCGAGCGTGAACTTACCGGTGATCTGTTCGAACAGGCCGTGACGGCCCTCGAACGTCGCTTCCGGTCCCGTCATTCCTTCAGCGGCGAGTTCGGCGGCGAATACGCCGTCTCGGCAAGCGAGCGCGGTGGCGGCCCCCTTCCAAATCGAAAGATTGCCGGCGCGCGCCGCGCGTAGCGGTACGTTGATCGCAGCAATCGCGACGGCATTGGCGATGGCCTGCGACGGCAACCCCAACAAGTTGCCATGTGCAGCGGCGCTGCCGACACCGATGGCAAATCCCTGATCCCATCCCAACTCGCGAAACCGAGTCGCGATGGCCAGGCGAACAATCACTTCATATGCGACAATGAGCGCAGTCAACACTTCCTTACCGCTCTTTTTCATCGCCGGAGCGACCGCCAAGATTCCGCCGAGCGCGTCGCTCGGATGACCGCCATGAACCGTGTCGTTGAAATCGAGATAGCGTATCATTGCGGTGTTGATGAAAGCTGCACTCTCGGCGGCGGTCCATTCGCCGAATCCGAGGACACGACCGCAATAGGGTCCCGGCTGCGTCGCTTTCGCGATTCGCCGGCCGATGCGCGCTGCATCGCACTTGTAGCCGCCGATGGCGCACGCCAAGCTGTCCACCAAGCGCTGCTTGGCGGCGTGCGCAACGTGCGGCGGGATTTGTTCAAAGCTTAGAGCGGACGCGAAATCGGCAATCGAAGTTGTGGTGTTATCCAAGTCCCGCTCCGTTGACGCCGCTTCGCTCGCGGTTATGGCGGCGCGCTTTGGTCGTCAGCGTGCCGAGGTGGAGCGTTGTGACGACACTGGCAGATTTGGACGCTTCATCGTGCGACCGCTAATCTGCCAGCTTGACCCTTAATCTGCCTGAACAGATCGAACGCCTCTTTCGGCTTCATATTCTTGTGCACCACGGCCGCGACCGCCGCGATCATGGCCTGCGGCGCCTCGGATTGGAAAATGTTGCGGCCCATATCGACGCCGGCTGCGCCCTGCTGCACGGCATTGTAGGCCATGGTCAGCGCGTCGAGTTCGGCAAGTTTCTTGCCGCCGGCCATCACGATCGGCACCGGGCAGGATGCGGTGACGGTCTCGAAATCCTCCTCGACGTAATAGGTCTTGACGTATTGCGCGCCGAGCTCGGCGATGATGCGGCAGGCGAGCCGGAAATATTTGGCATCGCGCACCATGGCCTTGCCGACGGCGGTGATGCCCATGACCGGAATGCCGGTGCGCAGCCCGGCATCGACGAGCCTCGTCATATTGTGCACCGAGCGCGTTTCGTGCTCGCCGCCGATGAAGACCTGAATGCCGACGCCGGCGGCGTTGAGCCGCACCGCGTCATCCATGTCCATGGCGATCTGCTCGTCGGAGAGTTCCTCGCGCAAAATGCTGGGACCCCCGCTCGCGCGCAGCACCATCGGCTTGCCGGATTCCGCGGGAATGACGCTGCGTAAAATTCCGCGCGTACAGAATAAGGCGTCGCAGGACGGCAACAGCGGCACGATCGAGAGATCGATGCGTTCGAGTCCGGTGGTTGGGCCCTGGAAATAGCCGTGGTCGATGGCGAGCATGACGGTGCGGCCCGATGACGGATCGAACACGCGCGCCATACGGTTCTTCATGCCCCAGTCGAGCTGATGCGAGCCTTTCAGATAGAAGCCCGGCGTCTGCTGCGGCTGATCGAGGGAGTAGCGTTGGCCTTCCTTGTCGGCTTCCGGCATGGCGTCGTCAGTCCCTGCGTGGTTGGCGTCAACGTTGCGGAGCCGGGGACGGCGGTGGCGGCTGCCAATATGGGTTTATCGAACAAAAGCCGCGGTTGCCTTGAGTGACGGCCGGCGCGCAATCGGCGACCGTTTCATATTCGCAGTCCCAGTTAATGGCGTCGCCGCCGTCATTGGTGACGGCGCACCACTTTTCGTCGCCGGTCGTGTAGGCATGGCTCGCCGGCGCGCCGAGAAATAGCGCTGCGGCCACTAGGGGCGCGGCAAATAACAGTCTGCGAAGAGTGATTTGCACTGCAAGAGTTTAGTCCCCCAGGCCCGAAAAGCAAAGTGAAGGGCTGCGCGATCCATATCGCTGAAAATGGACCGGGCGAGCCCGGCATTCGTATTTTTTGACCCTATCCCTTGTCTTCGGCCCCTCTTGGCAATGTTCGTCTTTTGTTCTAGTATGCATCACTAGAACATACACTGAACATCACATGCTTATCCACGGCAAAACGGCCGGGGAATTAAAGTCAAGAAGGCTCACTGAATGACCGAGTCCGCTGCTCTTTCCGCCAATTTTGCCAGCAGCCTTCCCCAGCCGCGAAGCCGTGCTGCGGTCATGCACGAATTGCGCCGCCTGCTTCCCACCAGCGGGAGTTTCCACCACGCTCTCCCCTTCGGTCTTGCCGCGCTTGATGACTCTTTGCCGGACGGCGGCCTGGCCTGCAGCGCCTTGCATGAAGTGGTTCCCGCGAGCGAAGCGGCACTGCCGGCCGCCTTCGGCTTCATCGTGGCAGTTTTGGCGCGCATGGGGAGCGAAAGGATCATCTTCGTCCTCCCCGCCTATGGGCGGCGCCAACATGGCCGCCTCTCCGGCCACGGCCTCAACAGTCTCGGCCTCGACCCGGCGCGCTTGATCCTGGTCGAAACGGCGCACCGCAAAGAAACCCTTTGGGCGGTTGCCGAGGCGTTGCGTTCGACAGCCCCGCAAGCCGTCGTCGGAATGATCGACAGACTCGATCTAAAGATCAGCCAAAAGCTGCAGTTCGCCGCCGCCGATGCCGGCCTGCCGCTGTTGCTGTTGCGGCCGGCGCCAACGCTGGAAGCAAGCGCCGCGACAACGCGCTGGCGCGTCGGCACGGCGGAAGCCGCGCGCGACCGCTTCGGCATGCACGCACGCCCACGATGGCATCTGCAGCTTGAACGCGCTCGCAACGGACGGCCGGGCGAATGGGTAGTGGAGTACGATCATGTCGCGTATCGTTTCAGTTTGGCTGCCGCGTTGGCCGATCCGGCGTTTTCTCGCGGCATCGGCGGTCGCTCCTGCCGACAAGCCAGTCGATCCTGATCGGCCGTTCGTCCTTGCCATTGCCGCATCCGGCGGTCTGCGCATTGCCGCCTTGAACGAGGCGGCGGAAGCGGCGGGACTTGCGCCCGGCGAGCCGTTGGCCGATGCGCGGGCAAAAGCGGGCTTTTTGCAAGTACGCGCCGTCGATGCCGCTGCCGACGATGCCGCGCTACGGCGGCTGGCTTTATGGGCCACGCGCTACACGCCGACCGTCGCACCGTGGAATGAGGACAACGGCGCCGATGGTTTTTTCCTCGACATCGAAGGCGCCGCGCATCTGTTCGGCGGCGAGGCAAGCCTCATCGCCGATCTGGCCGGCCGGCTTGACCGTTTCGGATTGCCGGCGCGGCTTGCGGTGGCCGATACGCCGGGCACCGCCTGGGCGGCCTCGCATTTTCACGAAGCGCCTTTGGTGGTTTTGCCCTCAGGCCGCGAAGCCGCGGCGCTCGCGGACATGCCCATCGCTGCCTTGCGGCTGTCGGCTGAGACTCGCAACGCGCTGCGCCGGCTCGGCTTCAAAACCGTCGGCGCGCTCATCGACAAGCCGCGCGCGCCGTTTGCCGCGCGTTTTACCGCCGAGCTTCTTCGCCGCCTCGACCAGGCGCTCGGCCGCGTCGACGAGCCGCTCATCCCGATCGTCGCGCCGCCGGTCTATCACAGCCTGCACTATCTGCTCGAGCCGATCGTCACCGCGGAGGCGGTCGTCGCGCGCGCCAACCGGCTGATGCAGAACCTCGTCCACGCGCTCCTGCGCGACGACGTCGGAGCGCGCGCCTTGCGGCTTTGCCTCTATCGCGTCGACGGTGCGGTCGAGACCATCGCTATCGGGCTTACGGCGCCGACGCGCAGCGTCGGCCATGTGGCGCGGCTGATCGACCTAAAGCTCGAAGCGCTGGCGGCGGTGGAGGATGCCGGTTTCGGTTTCGAGGCCATCGGGCTTGCCGTCACGCGCACCGAACCGATGCCGGCACGGCAAATCGAGTTCGCCCCTATCCCGGGGTGGGGGGATGGCGACCGCGCCGAACGTTGCGCGGCATTAATCGATGCGCTGCGTCAACGTCTCGGCCCGCATCGCGTGCGGCGCTTCGCGCCCGTCGCCAGTCATCTTCCGGAGCGGGCCGAGGTGCTGGCTCCGCTCAACGGCGAAGCGCTCCAATCATCTCGCCCTGAAAGGGGGAGGTCGATGGCCGCAGGCCATCGGGTGGGGGTGGGGGTCAACAGCAGCAGCGATTTGACCCCTTCCCGGCTCGCTTCGCTCGCTGACCCTCCCCTTGCAGGGGAGGGAAGCTGGCCCGCGCCGCAGCAAGAGCGCCCGCTCCTCCTCTTACCCCTCGCCGAGCCAACCGAAGTCACCGCCCTTGTCCCCGACGGCCCGCCGCGGCGGTTTTCTTGGCGCGGCGTGACCTACGACGTCGAAGCCTCCCAGGGCCCGGAACGCATCGGCGCCGAATGGTGGCGCGCGCCACTCTCCGCTCATTCCCGCGCAAGCGGGAATCCAGAGCTGGGTCCCCGCTTTCGCGGGGGCGAGCGGCAACACGCCCTCACCCGCGATTATTACCTCGTCGAAGACCACGGCGGCCGCCGCTTCTGGCTCTATCGCGAAGGCCTTTACGGGCGCGAAACGGCGGCGGCGCGCTGGTTCGTGCAAGGCTTGTTTGCGTGAGTTTGTTCGTGTGAGGAAGCAGATGAGTGCCTATGCCGAACTGGCCGTCACCACTAACTTTTCCTTCCTGCGCGGCGCCTCGCATCCGCACGAAATGGTGGCGCGCGCCGACGCGCTTGGGCTTGCCGCCATCGGCATCGCCGACCGCAATTCTTTTGCCGGCGTGGTGCGCGCTTACGACGAAGCGCGAAAGCGCAACGTCAAGCTCCTCGTCGGCACGCGGCTTGTCACCATTGATGGGTTCGAAGTGCTTGCTTATCCGACCGATCGTGCCGCCTACGGCCGGCTTTGCCGCCTCATCACCGCGGGCAATCTCAAAGCCAAGAAAGGCGAATGCGAACTGATCTTCGATCAAATTCTCAACACCGGCGAAGGCCAGATTTTCATTGTGCTGCCGATCACCTCCCCCTGGAGGGGGGAGGTCGTCGCGCGCAGCGCGGCGGGAGGGGGTGAGACAGCGGCTCCGCTTGTCACCCCACCCGGCTCGCATCTTCGATGCTCGCCACCCTCCCCCTCCAGGGGAGGGTATGAGCTCTTCACCTCGCGCCTTGCCGCCTTGGCCCGTGCCGCGCCGGGCCGCACCTTTCTTGCCGGCGTGCATTATCATCGCAGCGACGAGCCGCGCCGGCTTACGCTTTTGGCCGAACTCGGCGCGCAACACGGCGCGCCGCTTGTCGCCGTCAACGACGTTTTCTACCACTCCGCCGAACGCCGGCCGCTCGCCGACCTGCTCACCTGCGTGCGCGAAAAATGCACGCTCCACGAAGCGGGCTTGCGGCTCTCCGTCAACGCCGAACGCCATCTCAAACCGGCGCAGGAAATGGCGCGGCTGTTCCGGAATTTTCCCGACGCCGTCGCCCGCAGCATCGAGATCGCGCAAGCCTGCCGCTTCTCGCTTGCCGAGCTCAAATACGAATATCCCGATGAGCCGGTGCCGGACGGCAAAACCGCGCAAGGCCATCTCGAGGATCTCACCTGGGAAGGAGCGCGGGAACGTTATTCGCTCGACAGATATCCGCAAGGCATTCCCGCCGAGGTGCAAAAGCGGCTGCACGATGAGCTCGCGCTCATCGCCAAGCTCGATTATGCGCGCTATTTCCTCACCGTTTACGACGTCGTCGCCTTCGCGCGAGGGCAGGAAAAAGAGATCCTCTGCCAGGGCCGCGGCTCGGCAGCCAACAGCGCGGTGTGCTTTTGCCTCGGCATCACTTCGGTGAACCCGGACAAGAGCAATCTTCTGTTCGCCCGTTTCATTTCCGAGAACCGCGGCGAACCGCCCGATATCGACGTCGATTTCGAGCACGAGCGGCGCGAGGAAGTGATCCAATATATTTACCGGCGCTACGGCCGCCATCGCGCCGCAATTTGCGCAACCGTCGTGCATTACCGCTCGCGGCGCGCCATCCGCGAAGTCGGCAAGGTTTTGGGATTGACCGAGGACGTCACCGCGGCGCTGGCCAAGACCGTGTGGGGCTATGGCGACGGTCTGCCGGACGATCACATCCGTCAGGCCGGCCTCGATCCGAACAATCCGGCGATCCGCCAAGCCGTCGAACTGGCCGACGAACTGATCGGCTTCCCCCGCCATCTCTCGCAGCATGTCGGCGGCTTCGTGCTGACGCGCGCGCCGCTCGATGAAACCGTCCCCATCGGCAATGCCGCCATGGACGACCGCACCTTCATCGAGTGGGACAAGGACGACATCGACACGCTCGGCCTGATGAAGGTCGACGTGCTGGCGCTCGGCATGTTGAGCTGTCTGCGCCGCGGTCTCGATCTCCTTAAGGACCATTACGGCAAGGATTACGCGCTCGCCACGCTGCCGGCCGACGACGCGTCCGTCTACGACATGCTGTCGCGCGCCGAACTCGGTCGGCGTGTTCCAGGTCGAGAGCCGCGCGCAGATGTCGATGCTGCCGCGATTGAAGCCGCGCTGCTTCTACGATCTCGTCATCGAAGTCGCGATCGTGCGGCCGGGGCCGATCCAGGGTGACATGGTGCATCCTTACTTGCGCCGGCGCGACGGTATCGAGAAGGAACATTACCCCTCTCCGTCCCCCGCGCATGGATCGGCCGACGAATTGAAAGACGTCCTTAAACGGACGCTCGGCGTGCCGCTGTTCCAGGAACAGGCGATGCAGATCGCGATTGCGGCGGCGAAGTTCACGCCCGACGAAGCGGATGGGCTGCGCCGCGCCATGGCCACGTTCCGTCACACCGGCAATGTCCATCTGTTCCGCGACAAGTTCATCGGCGGCATGGCCGAGCGCGGCTATGACCGCGAATTTGCCGAACATTGCTTCGGCCAGATCGAAGGTTTCGGCGAATACGGCTTTCCGGAAAGCCACGCCGCGAGCTTTGCGCTTTTGGTTTACGCCTCGGCTTGGTTCAAATGCCGCTACCCCGATGTGTTCGTCGCCGCCATCCTCAACAGCCAACCGATGGGTTTTTATCAGCCGGCGCAGCTCGTTCGCGACGCGCGGGCGCACGCCGTAGAAATCCGCGCCGCGGATGTGAACTTCAGTCATTGGGACTGCACGCTGGAGCCGAGTTCCTGTTCCGCTCATTCCCGCGCCAGCGGGAATCCAGTGGAGAGCTCCATTGGCGCACCGAATCCGGCTGGGTCCCCGCTTTCGCGGGGACGAGCGGACAACCAGCACGCCGTGCGGCTCGGCTTCCGTCTGATCCACGGGCTTGGCGAAGAGGAACTGAAAAAACTCATCGCCGCGCGCGGCAACGGCTTTTCCTCGATTGAGCGCCTCGCGGCGGTCACCGGCATTTCCCGCTTCACCATCGAGCGGCTGGCAGAGGCCGATGCGTTCCGCTCGCTCGGGCTTAATCGCCGTGAAGCTTTATGGGCGGCGCGCCGGCTCGACATGATCGGCATACGTCCGCCCCGCCGCGGCGCCGCGAGTGCGAACGCGGCGCTGCCGCTACTCGCGCCGCATTTGAGCGACGAGCTTTTCCCGGAACAATCGGTCGCGCTCCCCGCCATGCCGCTCTGCGAGCACGTCGTCGAGGATTACGTGGCGACCGGACTGTCGCTGAAAGCGCATCCGGTCCGCTTCTTCCGCAACCGCCTCACCGCCCTCGGCGCCATTCGCAATGCCGAACTGCGCGATAGGGAGGGCGACGCGACCCTCACTGTCGCCGGCCTCGTCCTGGTGCGGCAGCGGCCGGGCACTTCGAAGGGCGTCGTGTTCATGACGCTCGAAGACGAGAGCGATATCGCCAACATCATCGTCTGGCCCAAAGTCTTCGCCAAGAACCGCCGCACGGTGATGACGGCGCGTTTCCTCGCCGTGCGCGGGCGGCTGCAGCGCGCCGGGCTTGTCATCCATGTGATCGCAGAAAGTTTCATCAATCTTTCCGCCGAATTGCCATGGTTGCGCGACGGCGAGCTTTTCTCGCCGAAATTTTCCGGCGGCCCCTATCCGGACGCCGACGCGCTGCCGCTCAAGAGCCGCGACTTTCATTGATTCCCACCGACAACAGGGGAGCCCCGCAATGTGTGGCCGCGCCAAACTGCCCGACGACGTTTCCGAAATAAAACTCGACCTCAAAATCGACTTCGACGAAATCGGCGATTACCGGCCGCGTTGGAACGCCGCGCCGACGTTGAAACTTCCCGTGGTGGTCTCGAATAACGGCGAGCGGACTCTCACTTTGATGCGTTGGGAACTCATTCCGTCATGGGCAAAGGATCTCAAGATCGGTTCCTCGACCTTCAATGCCCGCGCCGAAGGTGTGGATAACCGCCCCGCCTTCCGCGCCGCCTGGCGGGCCGGCCGCCGCTGCCTGGTCATCGCCGACGGTTATTACGAGTGGCGTGATGCCGACAGACAACCCTTCGCGGTGGGCTTGAGCAATCGCGGGCCGCTGACGTTTGCCGGATTGTGGGACTGCTGGCAGGCGCCCGACCGCACCGCGCTCAAATCCTTCACCATCATCACCACGACCGCCAACGAACTTCTTGAGCCTTTACATGGCCGTATGCCGGCCCTTTTGGCCCCGGACCGTTGGCCGGCATGGCTCGGCGAAATCCCGGCAGATGACGCCGAACTCAAAGCCATGCTCAGACCCTACCCCGCCGCGGGCATGACATTCTGGGCGGTCGATCGGCGAGTCGGCAATGTGCGCAACGACAGCCCCGACCTGTTCGCCCCCATAGGCCAACCGGCCTAACCGGCCGCAATCACAGAGAATATTATTGCCGTTAACGCGGTTATAGATGGCAGTTGCGCGCCAAAGCGGCGACCTATATCGTTTACTGCCTGCCAAATGCAGGGCTCCCCGGGGCGAGTTACTCTGCAGGGGGAGCGAGGGGAGCCCGCGACACCGCGTCATGGCGGAACAACGCGGCATTTAGAGTAGTTGCTCGTTTCGAAGATCATCGGGGCGAGATCGCGTAACGGCCCCGCAGACGGCCGGGAGGAAATTTTGCGGCCTTCCACGAGCCCTCTCCGCGTGTTGATGGGCAAGCGTGACTTCTACGCTGGCGGCTTGATGCTTTTGCTGGGCCTCGGCATCGCGCTGAAAGGCGCGACGTACCGGCCCGGCACGCTCATGCATATGGGGCCCGGATTCTTCCCGACCTCACTCGGCGTGATCCTCGTTATCCTCGGCATCGCCATCGCCGCCGCGGGACTTTCACCGTCGGCGGCCGGCGACGAGCATGGCGACAACATCCTGCCGGAAAATCCGCAATGGTGGGGCTGGTTCTGCATCCTCATGAGCCCGGTGCTGTTTATCTTTTTCGGACGCTACTTCGGAATGGCGCCCGGGACTTTCGCCTGCGTTTGCATCGCCGCGAGCGGTGACAAGCAGGCAACCGTGAAGTCGACGATCATCTTGGCAACTGTCGTGACCATATTTGGCGTGGCCCTGTTCTCCTATTTTCTGCAGGTGCCGATGCCGATTTTCAGCTGGTGGGGTAGCCAGTGATAGGACAATCGCTGACCGATCTCATGTACGGCTTCGGCGTCGCGCTCGAGCCGCACAATTTGATGTTCTGCTTCCTCGGCGTCTTGGTCGGCAATATGGTCGGCGTGCTGCCCGGCATGGGCCCGCTCGCCACCATTTCAATTCTGTTGCCGCTCACCTTCGGCATGAAGCCGGTCGCCGCCATCCTGATGCTGGGCGGCGTCATGTACGGCGCCCAATACGGCGGCGCCATCTGTTCGATCCTGCTCAATCTGCCGTGTCATCCGCCGCACGCGGTGACGTGCCTCGACGGCTTCCCGATGACCAAGCAAGGGCGCGGCGGCGTTGCCCTCGGCCTCACGGTATTTGCCTCCTTCGTCGGCGCCTCGTGGGGCATTACCGAGATGATCTTCTTGTCCCCGCTTCTGGTGAAGGCAGCATTGCAGTTCGGCCCAGCCGAGGTCTGCTCGCTGATGTTGCTCGGCCTCCTTGCCGGTTCGACATTGGCGCGCGGTTCGCCGATCAAAGGCGTCGCCATGACGGTCTTGGGTCTGTTTCTTGGCTCAGTCGGCACCGACCTCGAAACCGGTTCGGAGCGCTACACGTTCGGCATGACCGAACTCGACGACGGCATCGAGCTGATCGCGCTTGCGCTCGGCCTGTTCGGCATCGCCGAGTTCATGAGCAGCATCAATCAAGTCGCGCCGATTAATACCAAATATACCAATGTCACATTTAAAGACATGCGGCCGACCAAGGCCGATCTCAAACGCTCGTTCTTCCCGATGTGGCGCGGCACGATCATCGGCAGCCTGTGCGCGCTCATTCCCGGCACCGGGCCGACTATCGCCTCCTTTGTCGCCTATGCGACGGAAAAGAAAATCTCACGGCATCCGGAACAATTCGGCACCGGGTTGATCGAGGGCGTGGTTTGCCCGGAAGCCGCGACGCACTCCTCGGTGCAGGGCGATTTCATCCCGACCATGAGCCTCGGCATTCCCGGCGACGCGGTGATGGCGCTGCTGCTCGGCGCCTTGATGATTCAAGGCATCGTGCCCGGCCCGCAGCTCATCACGCAGCACGCCGACATTTTCTGGGGGTTGGTCGCAAGCTTCTGGATTGGCAACATCCTGCTCGTCTTGCTCAACGTGCCGCTGATCGGCATCTGGGTGAAGATGCTGGCGATCCCGTATCGCTACCTCTACCCGAGCGCGATGTTCTTCGTCTGTATCGGTGTCTACGCCGCCAACAACGACTTCTTCCAGGTCGGCGAAGTCGTGGTCATCGGCACGTTCGGCTACATCCTTTTGCGCCTTGGTTTCCATCCCGCGCCGATCCTGCTCGGCTTCGTGCTCGGGCCGCGCTTCGAGGAAAACTTCCGCCGCGCGCTTTTAATCTCGCGCGGCGATCTTGGCGTCTTCGTCGAGCGCCCGATCAGTGCGGTCTTTGTCGCGCTCTGCGTGATCCTAATCGGTTCGCAGATTTACTTCCGGCTGAAAGGCTCGAAGCCGCCGATCGAACCGTCGCTTCGTCCGCTCGACACCGGCGCCACGCCCATTACCGCCGAGATGCGAACGCCCGCGGAATGATCCGACTTCGGTCACGATGACGCTTGGTCCTTGCGCAGGCCGCGCTCCAGCACGCGCGTCAGCCGATCGGAAAACAAGCGCGCGTCGGCCGGGCGATCGCCGTCGCGCAGGCGCGCCTCGTCCAGCAACAGATTTGCCGCGTCTTCCTTGAAGCCGCGATCGGCCTCGCCGAGCGCGGCGAGCGCGACGACAAGTGCGTGTTGCGGATTGACCTCGAGAATGGGCTTCGACGCCGAAGGCAGCCGTCCGGCGCCGGCAAGAATCCGCTCCAGCGCACGATCCGGCCCCGAATCGGGCGCCACCAGACAGACAGCGCTGTCGGTGAGCCGGTCGGAGGCGCGCACCTGCGCGACCGCCTCCCCCAGCGTCCCTTGCACGAAGACGAGAAATTGCTTCACGGATTCCGCGATATCCGTGCCTTGTTCTTTGGCCGCGTCGAGAAGCGGGATCAGCGCCAGATCCGCCGCGCCTTGCGTGACCGACTTGAACGGCTTGCCGTCGAAGCCGGCGCCCGGCATGACCCAGAACGTGTCGACCGGATCGGATAGCAGCAGCACTTCGATGCCACGGGCGCGGAAGCCTTCGAGATGCGGCGACGATTTGAGCCGCGCCATGTCGTCGCCGGCGAGGTAATAGATTGCGGTCTGATTGGGCTTGAACGCCGCGACATAGTCCTTGAGGCTGCGCCAGCCGTCGGGCGACGCCGTGGTCTTGAAGCGGGCCAATTTGAGCAGCGCGTCGCGGCGCTCGAAATCCTCGTAGATGCCTTCCTTCAAGACGGCGCCGAAAGTATCCCAGATTTTCGCGAAAGTCTCCGGCTCCTTGTCGGCAAGCCGCTCGAACTCGCTGAGCACGCGGCCGGTCGCGCCCTTTCTGATCGCGGCCAGAAGCGGGCTCTCCTGGATCTTCTCGCGCGACACATTGAGCGGCAGGTCGGCGGAGTCGACGAGCCCGCGGACGAAACGCAGATAGCGCGGCAGGATTTCCGCATCGTCGGTGATGAAGACGCGTTTGACGTAGAGCTTGATGCGGCCCTTGCGGTCGGGGTCGAACAGATCGAACGGCCGCGAACCTGGAACAAAGAAGAGCGTCGTATAGTCCTGCCGCCCTTCGGCGCGGAAGTGCACGGTGAGCACGGGCTCGTCGAACGCAACCGCGATGCTGCGGTAAAAATCGGTGTAGTCCGCCGCGCTGATTTCGGTTTTCGGCTTGGCCCATAAGGCGGCGCCATCGGTGATTTCCGCGGGCGCAGCGCCGGGCTTTTCCATGATCGCGATCGGCACCGGCACGTGGCCGGACTGCGCCTTGACCAATGGTTCGACGGTCGCGCGTTCGGCATAACGCTTGGCGTCGTCCATCAGATGAAGGACCACGCGGGTGCCGCGGCGCGGCGCCTGCACGCCGGCCACTGACGATATGTCGAAAGCCCCCTTGCCGTCCGACGACCACCGCCAAGCGGCGTCCGTCCCGGCGCGGCGGGAAATGACCTCAACCCGTTCCGCCACCATGAATGCCGAATAAAAGCCGACGCCGAACCGGCCGATCAGTGCGTTGCCCTCCCCGCTCCCGTTATCGCCGGATTGCGCGGCTCCGATCCGCTCCAGAAACGCCTTGGTGCCCGAACGCGCGATGGTGCCGAGCGCCTCGATCATCTCCTCACGGCTCATGCCGATGCCGTTGTCTTCGACGGCGAGTTCCTTAGCTTCGGGATCGAGCGCCACGGTGATGCGCGGCTTAGGATCGTCGCCCAGGAGCGCCGGTTCCGCGATAGCCTCGTAGCGCAACCGCTCGCAGGCGTCCGCGGCATTGGCGATCAGTTCACGCAAAAAGATCGATTTGTCGGAATAGACCGAATGCACCATGAGCTGCAGGAGCTTGGCGACGTCGGCCTGGAACGGATGCGCCTCGAACGGGCGGCTCTCGGCTTTGCTCTGCGTTTTGGTTTCTTCGGCGGTTGGCATGGCGTATCCCCAGCTAGCGCTATTTGTTCCGAGATGGAGAGACGCGCCGCCCATTTCAAGATTGGCGCAGGTCCGTCGTCAATCGCCGCCTTGCGGCATGAGTTCGAGCGGCCGGGGCAGAAATCCGCTATCAAGGGCGAAGCGCCCGAGTGGAGCGGATTTGACATTCGCTACCTACCCGGCCGCGAACTCGTGAAGCGAACGTCAAATCCAAAAGCTCCACTCTAGAACTGATATTTGCTAGTGGTCCTTCGATTCTAACATTCGCATAAGAGCCCGCCGAACTGGGATGCGAATGTTAGAATTGGACCACTAGTTACAGGGAGGGTCAGGATGAGTAAATTAACAACCGCCGTTCTGGCGGGGGTCGCATTGTCGTTGTGCTGCGTCGCCGGGGCCGCAGCCAAGGGCAAAATCATCGGCGTTTCCTGGTCGAATTTTCAGGAGGAGCGCTGGAAGACCGACGAAGCCGCGATCAAGGCCGCGATTTCGGCGGCCGGCGATAGATACATTTCCGCCGACGCGCAATCGTCCGCGCAAAAGCAATTGAGCGACATCGAAAGCCTGATCGCGCAGGGCGCTAACGCACTGATCGTGCTGGCGCAGGACTCCTCCGCCATCGGCCCCGCGGTACAGAAGGCGGTCGACGAGGGCATCGCGGTGATCGGCTACGACCGCCTGATCGAGAATCCGAACGCTTTCTACATCACGTTCGACAACAAGGAAGTCGGCCGGATACAGGCGCGCAGCGTCTTCGCGGTCGAGCCGCGGGGCAATTTCGCCTTCATCAAAGGATCATCGGCCGATCCCAACGCCGATTTCCTGTTTGCCGGCCAGATGGAGGTGCTGCAAAACGCCATCGCGGCCGGCGCCATCAGGAATGTCGGCGAGGCCTATACCGACGGCTGGCTGCCGGCCAACGCGCAAAGGAACATGGAGCAAATTCTGACCAAGACCAACAACAAGGTCGATGCGGTCGTGGCGTCGAACGACGGCACGGCCGGCGGCGCCATTGCCGCGCTTGCGGCGCAAGGCATGGCCGGCGCCGTGGCGGTTTCCGGCCAGGACGGCGATCACGCCGCCCTTAATCGCATCGCACTCGGCACCCAGACCGTCTCGGTGTGGAAGGACGCCCGTGCGCTTGGCCAGGAGGCGGCCGAGATCGCCTTGCTGCTCGCCGACGGCAAAAAGATGAGCGAGATTCCCGGCGTGGTGAAGTTCGCCGGCGGCCCGAAGAAAATCGAGATGAATTCCATCTTCCTGACGCCGATCCCGATCACCAAGGATAATCTCAACGTCGTCATCAATGCGGGCTGGATCGCCAAGGACGAAGTCTGCCAGGGCGTTAAGCCCGGCACGGTCAAGGTCTGCGGCTGATTGCGCGCCGCCCCATGAGCCTCGTCGCGCGCTTTTTCAAAGCCACCGAACTCGACACCCGCATGCTCGGCCTCCTCGGCGCGTTGCTGCTGATCTGGATCATCTTCCACGTACTCTCGGGCGGCCTTTTCCTCACGCCGCGCAATTTATGGAATTTTTCGGTGCAGTCTGCGCCCGTCGCCATCATGGCAACCGGCATGGTGCTCGTCATCGTGACGCGCAACATCGATCTGTCGATCGGATCGATGCTCGGCTTCATCGGCATGATCATGGGCGTCGTGCAGACCGACCTCATGCCAAAGCTTCTCGGCTTCGAACATCCTGCGACTTGGATTTTCGCGCTCGCGATCGGTCTTGTTGTCGGTGTTGTCCTCGGCGGGCTGCAAGGCTTTTTGATCGCCTATCTCGGCATTCCATCCTTCATCATCACGCTGGGCGGGCTTTTGGTCTGGCGCGGCGCGGCCTGGTGGGTGACCAGCGGTCAGACGGTCGCGCCGTTGGACGACACGTTCAAGCTGATGGGCGGCGGCACGGAAGGTTCGATCGGCGCGACCTTTAGTTGGGGCGTCGGTCTGATCGGCTGCGCGGCGGTCGTGCTGTTGCTGGCGCACGGCCGGGTCCGGCGCAAGAAGTTCCACTTCCCGCTTCGGCCGATGACGGCCGAGCTTTTTCTCGGCGGCGTCGCCTGCGCCGCCATCCTTGCCGCGGTCACCATCGCCAATGCCTATCCTTGGCCGATCGGCAGCGTGCGGCGCTATGCCGAAGCCAACCATATCGCGCTTCCCGACGCCGGGCTTTTCGTCTCGCACGGCATCGCGATTCCAGTCCTGATTGCGATCGGCGTCGGCGTGGCGATCAACTTTCTCGCGACGCGAACGCGCTTCGGCCGTTACGCTTACGCGATCGGCGGCAATCCGGAGGCGGCCGAACTCGCCGGCATCGACACGCGCTGGGTGATCATGAAAATATTCATGTTGATGGGGTTCCTTGCCGCCATCGCTGGCGCCGTCTCGATCGCGCGCCTCAACGCCGCCACGAATTCGGAAGGAACGCTCGCCGAGCTTTTGGTCATCGCCGCATCCGTCATCGGCGGAACCTCGCTCGCCGGCGGCGTCGGCACCGTGGCCGGCGCCATGCTCGGCGCCGTCCTCATGCAGTCGCTGCAGTCGGGCATGGTGCTGCTGGGCGTCGATACGCCGCTGCAGAGCATCGTCGTCGGCGTCGTGCTGGTGCTGGCGGCGTGGCTCGACACCGCCTATCGGCGTCGAACCGGGAGAGCCGCTTCATGAATGCCTCGCGCACACCTCTCGTCGAGATGCGCGATATATCGCTGGCATTCGGCGGCATTCACGCCGTCGACCGGGCGTCGATCAAGCTTTACGCCGGCGAAGTGATGGCGCTGGTCGGCCACAACGGCGCGGGCAAATCGACGCTGATCAAAATTCTTTCCGGCGCCTATCAGCGCGATTCGGGGACCATTGCGATCCGCGGCGCCGAGGCCACGATCGCCAACCCGCGCGACGCTAGAAAATATGGCATCGAGACGATCTATCAGACGCTGGCGCTCGCCGACAACGTGGACACCGCCGCCAATCTGTTTCTCGGTCGTGAATTGCGAACAGGCTGGGGAACGCTTGACGACATCGCCATGGAAGCCGAGGCGCGTAAGCTTGTGGGCCGCCTCAACCCGCATTTCCTGCGCTTCAAAGATCCGGTCAAGGCGCTATCCGGCGGGCAGCGCCAGTCGGTGGCGATTGCGCGCGCGATTTTGTTCAACGCGCAAATTCTGATCATGGATGAGCCGACGGCGGCGCTCGGCCCGCAGGAAACCGCGGAGGTCGGCGAACTCGTCAAAAAGCTGAAGGCGGACGGCACCGGTATATTCCTGATCAGCCATGATATTCACGACGTCTTCGATCTGGCGGATCGGATTTGCGTGATGAAGAACGGCCGCGTCGTCGGCACCGCCCGCGTCGCCGACGTCAGCAAAGATGAGGTTCTCGGCATGATCATCCTCGGCCGGTGCCCGCCGAAAGCGATACCGGGACCGGGCGCAATCTAGCAGGCTGCGGAAAAACCGGATTTTGAGGACGATTTTCTCGATGGGTCCGGCAAGAACGGGTGGAGGAACGGGTTGTCGGCGCCGCCTGCGCGGTATTGGTTGGGACTTTGCCTCATATTCTTGCCGGCAGAGGGGGTCATCGCGTTGCGGCCAGAAGCTTGGGAATGCGGATGAGGTTGTAAGCCGCGGCGGTCAGCACGAAGAACCATTCGACCAGCGCCCGTCCGCGATGCCTGGTCTTGCGCAGGCCGCCGACGGTCTTCATCCAGCCGAACGGTTCCTCGATCCGCTTGCGCTTGATGGTGCTGATGCGATAGCCGGGATGGCGGGTGGTGCGGGCATCGATCGCCGAGCGGCGGTTGGTGTCGTTCTGCGAGACATGGGGCGTGCAGCGGCAGTCACGACAACCGGCCACGAACTCAGCAGTGTCATAGTTCTTGTCGCCGCCGATCGTGCTGCCAGGTCTGGCATTGTCTTCGATCATGTCGAGTGCGGTGGCGCGCTCGGCCGTGCCGTTGGCCTCGGTCAAGCGTGCATCGACGATGAGGCCGTTGCGGTTCTCCGTCATCAAATGCCCCATATGGCAGAGCTTGGCCTCCTTGCCGGCACCCTTGCGGAACAGCCGGGCATCGGGGTCGGTGGTCGAGGAATGCGTGTCGTTCTTGCGTTTCTCGCCATGGAAGTCACGCTCGGCATTGTGGCTACCACCGCGCTTTCCGGCCGGCGGATCGCCGTCGCCATCCTTCGGCACAAAACTCTTCATGCTGGCCCAGGCCTCGATCAGCGTGCCGTCGACCGAGAAGTGCTCGCTGGACAAAAGCTTGCGCACTTGCGGCAGCTTCAACACCCCGGCAAAGAACTTGGCCGCGATATCGCCGTCGAGCAGTCGATCGCGGTTCTTGCCGAACACGGTCGGATCCCACACCGGATCGTCCGCCGACAGCCCGACGAACCAGCGGAACAGCAGATTGTAATCGAGTTGCTCCATCAACTGCCGCTCCGAGCGCACCGTATAGAACGCTTGCAGCAGCAGTGTCCGCAACAGCCGCTCCGGCGGAATCGATGGCCGTCCTTCGCGCGCATAAAGTCGGTCGAAGGCTCGCGTCAACCCAGCAAGCGCCGCGTCCACGAGTTCGCGGATCATCCGCAATGGATGATCCGCCGGTATCCGTCTCTCCACCGGGATGTAGCTGAAAAAACCCTCCGATCGATCATCTTCGCCGCGCATCGCAATCCCCATTCCAAAGGAATCAAGCCGATGCACAGAATCACATTCCAACCACCTCGCAAAACGACTTTTTCAGCAGCCTGCTAGTGGTCCGGTTCTAACATTCGCATCCCAGTTCGGCAGGCTCTTATGCGAATGTTAGAATCAAAGGACCACTAGCAAATATCAGTTCTAGTGGAGCTTTGGATTTGACATTCGCTTCACGAGTTCGCGGCCAGGTGGGTAGCGAATGTCAAATCCGCTCCACTAGCGACCTGCCGCGAACTCAATCACCGTTACACCGGCACGCGCACCGTCGCGCGCAAGCCGCCGGCCGGGCTATCGCCGAGCGCGATGTCGCCGCCGTGCGAACGCGCGATATCGCGGGCGATGGCAAGACCTAAGCCGGTGCCGCCTTCATCCTGGTTGCGGGCGTCGTCGAGCCGCAGGAACGGCTTGAATACGTCCTCGCGCAGATTGACCGGGATGCCTGGTCCGTCGTCGTCAACGGTGACGGTGAGCCAGCGGTGATCGCGGTGGCCGGTGATGGCGACGGTCGAGGCGAAGCGCGAGGCATTGGTGACGAGATTGGCGAGGCAGCGCTTGAACGCGGCCGGCCGCACCGTGACTTCCGGCTGGCCGTAGAAGCTCACGCTCGCCCGATGGCCGTGGCGCTCGGTGTCGAGCTTGAGCTCGTCGAGCAAGGCCGGAATATTGGTCGGCGCCGACTGTTCGCCCATGTCGCCGCGGGCAAAGGCGAGATAGGCCTCGAGCATCGCCGCCATCTCGTCGATGTCCTTCTTGATGGCCTCGATTTCCGGGCCGTCGCCGAGCAGTGCGAGTTCAAGCTTGAAGCGGGTCAGGATGGTGCGCAGATCGTGCGAGACGCCGGCGAGCATCGTGGTGCGCTGCTCGATGGCGCGCTCGACGCGGCCCTTCATTTCCAGGAACGCGGCGGCGGCGCGTCGCACCTCGCGCGCGCCGCGCGGGCGAAAATTCTGCGCCTCGCGGCCCTTGCCGAACGCTTCCGCGGCGTCGGCCAGGCGCACGATCGGCCGGATCTGGTTGCGCAGGAAGGCGATGGCGATGGCGAGCACGACGAGCAACGTCGCCACCATCCAAACCAGGAAAATCCACGAATTCGGATCGTAAACGTCGGCGCGCGGCGCGAACACGCGCATGATATTCGCGTCGGGGAGCAGGATGCGGATTTCCACGATCGACGAGCGGCCGACCGTGTCGATCCAAAACGGCAGGCCGATCTGTTTGCGGATGTCGTCGGAGAGCGCCTCGTCGAGCTGGTTGAAGAACGGTTTCGGGCCGGGGGGCGGCAATTGACCGCCAGGCATGAAATCGACCACCAGGCCGAGGCGGTCTTGGGCGATGCGGCGAATTTGCGCGTGGTCGGCATCCTGCGGATACGTCTTGTAGACGTCAATGAGGGTGGCGATTTCCTGCGTCACCGCCGACGAAAGATAATTTGTCACCAAATTCCAGTGCCGCTCCAGGAACAGCAGAGCGACCACCGATTGCAGCACCACCATCGGCACGATGATGATGAGAAGCGAGCGGGCGTAAAGCCCTTTCGGCATCACCGATTTCAGCCAGCGCCCGAAGCGATCCCAGGGTCCGGCGATCGGCCGCACCACGGTGGCCCCGGCGCTCGCCAGCGCATTGGCCGCCGCGACCAGTTGGCCGGCGGCATTGCGCAAGCGCCCGATGCCTGCATCCAAACTAGTCATGATCTGCACAAGTCATGGTCGAAACCGGTCATGGTGCCGCCGTGTTCGCCGCCACCAGCCGGTAGCCGACCCCACGCACGGTTTGCACGAACAGCGGATTGGCCGGGTCGCGCTCGATCTTGCGGCGCAGCCGATTGACTTGCACGTCCACGGTTCGCTCGCCGACGGCCTCGCCGTTACCGGCGAGCGCCTGGCGCGGCACGGTCTCGCCGGCGCTGGCCGTCAATACGCGCAGCATTTCGCGCTCGCGATCGGTGAGCCTGATCACTTCTTCGCCGCGGCGCAGCTCACCGCGCGCCAAATGAAACACAAATGGACCGAAGCGTACCGATTCCGCGGGTGGCGCTGCGGGTGGCCGCGAGCGCCTGAGGATGTTGGCGATGCGTAGCGAAAGTTCGCGCGGCTCGAATGGCTTCGCCAGATAATCGTCGGCGCCGATTTCGAGCCCCATGATCCGGCTTTCCTTCTCGTCGCGCGCGGTGAGCATCAGGATCGGCACGCTGGACGTGGCGCGAATGCCGCGGGCGAAATCGAAGCCGCTTTCGCCGGGCATCATGACGTCGAGGATGAGAAGGTCGAACTTCAAGCCGGCGAGCTTGGCACGCGCGTCAAGCGCGGTGTCCGCGGTCGATACGCGATAGCCTTCGCCGAGCAAAAAGCGCGACAACAGCGCGCGAATGCGGCGATCGTCGTCGACGACAAGAAGATGCGGCGCGTCGTCGGCGGGATTTTGGGCCGGTTTTTGCACAGGATTCGGCGCCGGATTTTCAGCCGTGTTCTCGCCGGCGACTGTCATGGCACCAAACTCACGGGTTGTCGTCTCGCGACCGCCCGCGCGCCCGATCGGCATGCGCGATCAAGCGCAGAACGTGATCGCGGTCCTTGGCATCGATCATGCCGGCGAGAAAGCGCCGCGCCGCCTCGCGCGCGCCGGAGCCGAGCTCGGCGAGCACGCGCGCGATGCGCGCGGTCTGCAATCCGGCGAGCTTGAGCGCCAATGCCTCGCCCGCCGGGCTGACATAGAGCAGCCGCTGGCGGCGATCGTTGGCGCCTTCCTTCTGCACCACATAACCATCGTCGATCAGCTGCTTGAGGACGCGGCCGAGCGACTGTTTGGTGATTTTCAAAACGTCGAGCAGCTCGGCAACCTTCATCCCGGGATTGCGGTTGACGAAATGCAGGACCCGATGGTGCGCCCGCCCGAAGCCGAGTTTCGCCAAGACTTCGTCGGGATCGCCGACGAAGTCGCGGTAGGCGAAGAACAACAGTTCGATGAGATCGAAATAGGGTTCGGCCGCAACCGGCGCTGCCTCAAGCGCAGGCGTCGCCTGCGGCTTACCGGTTGTGGTGATGCTGATATCGGCCATTTAGGTCAGGTATGTTGACATATTCGGTTTTGGTTATTAAGCTCTCGACGCGATATCGTTTCTGACGAGGCGGTATCTGGCCGCTCCGGATGTTGCGCTGGGCGCAGGCAAGCGCTCTCATGACGCCTCTCTCGTGGAGCGGGGCAGACCATAGCGGGTCTGCGGTTTCGGTGCAAAAGCTCAAGAGCGGCCGAGGAATCGGCGATCATTGAGCCGAAAATGCGAGGGAAGCCAAGAGAGGTTAGGTGCCATGGCAGTGCCTTTCGACCAACGTCCCGACGTGATCTGGTTCGACGGCAAGCTCATTCCGACCGTCGACTGCAAGATCAGCGTGCTCACCCACGGCCTGCATTATGCGAGCTGCGTGTTCGAGGGCGAACGCGCCTATGGCGGCAAGATTTTCGAAGGCACTGCGCATTCCGAGCGGCTGAAAAACTCGGCCAAAATTCTCGATTTCGAAATCCCCTACTCGGTGGCGGAGATCGATGCCGCCAAGCAGCTAGTTCTCGACAAGAACAATCAGAAAGACGCCTATGTCCGCCCGGTCGCTTGGCGCGGCTCCGAGGCGCTCGGCGTTTCGGCTCAGGCCAACAAAATCCACCTCGCCATCGCCATTTGGGAGTGGCCGAGTTATTTCCATCCTGAAGAGAGATTAAGGGGAATACGCCTCGATCTCGCCGAGTACCGCCGGCCCGATCCAAAGACCGCGCCCTGCCTCGCCAAAGCGGCGGGCCTTTACATGATTTGCACCATCTCCAAGCATCGCGCCGAGCAGCGCGGCTATGCCGACGCCATGATGCTCGACTGGCAGGGCCGCGTTGCCGAATGCACCGGAGCCAACATCTTCTTCGTGCGTGACGGCAAGATCCACACCCCGATCGCCGATTGCTTCCTCGCCGGCATCACGCGGGCGACCGTGATCGCGCTCGCGCGCCGCAACAATGTCGAGGTGATCGAGCGCCGCATCATGCCCGAGGAGCTTAGCGAGTTTTCCGAGTGCTTCATCACCGGCACTGCGGCCGAAGTGACCGCGGTGTCCGAAATCGGTCACTGGACTTTCACACCGGCGCGCATCACCGCGGAACTCATGCGCGATTACACCCACCTGGTGCAGCCGAAGGGCAAAGCTGCAGCGGCATAACTCCGCCGCGGCATCGAGCGAGAAGGCATTTACCGCTCGCCAGCCTCGGTGAAAAACTTCTCGCCGTAGGCGAAGCGGTTGGGCTTGAGAAAGAAGCCGAGCAGGATAGCGCCGTTCGGCGCGACCGCCTCGTGCTGATTGCCGGCCGGCCGCCACACGAACTGGCCCGGCCCGCATTTGCCCTCGTGATCTTCGAGCGAGCCCTCGATCACGTAAGTTTGCTCGAGCGCAGTGTGCTCGTGCAGCGGCACGACTGCGCCGGGATCGAGCTTGAACAAGGCGGTGGTGATGCCATTGCCGTCGGTATAGAGCACCTTGATCTTGATGCCGGGAAACTTGGTCGTCTCCCAAGCCATGTTGGGCGCGTCGATATAATGCGCGGCGCGCTCCGGCGGATTCTCTTGCTTGATGTCGGCATGGACGGCTTTGCGAGCTTGCACGGGCATGAAGGTCTCCTGATCTCAGCGCGCAGACCGGTTAGTTTATCGCGCAGAACGCACGCCCGCCAGCTACTTGGCGGTTTCGTGCCGCGATGTCGGCGCGGACCAGCGCTCGGCGGCGGAATCGTCGGCTGTCTTCGCCTCGACCCACGCTGCGCCGCTCGGCTTCTCGACCTGTTTCCAGAACGGCGCGCGGGTCTTCAGATAATCCATCAGGAATTCCGCCGCCGCGAAGGCGGCTTGGCGGTGGCTCGAAGCCGTGACGACGAGCACGATCGGCTCGCCGGGCGCCATCCGCCCGTAACGGTGGATCACCGTCACGCCGAGAAGCGGCCAGCGCGTTTGCGCCGCCTCGACATGGCGAACGATTTCGGCTTCCGCCATCCCCGGATAGTGCTCGAGATTGAGCGCCGCAATCGGCTCGCCATTTTCGTCGGCGCGGCAGACGCCGGTAAAAGTGACTACGGCGCCGATATCGGTGCGGCCACGCGTTAGCCGCGCCGCCTCGGCGGCGGCATCGAATGGTTCCCTTTGCAGTCGGACAGTCGGTGTCACTCACGCATCATAATCCGTCCACCGATGCTGGCATAGGTCGTGCGATCCCGATGCGTCGGGAACGAGAGCGTCGCATGATGCTCGCCGGAGAACCGCTGGCGCCAATGATCTTGCCGCGTCAAACAACGCAGCGGCATCGCGCAGCCGATTCAGTCCACTTTGATATTCGCGAACGCAATCACCTTCGCCCACTTCCCGGCGGCATTGGCAATCAGGGCGCCAAATTGAGGTGGCGTCATCGTTTCCGGCTCGGCGCCCTGCGCCACGAAGCGCGCCTTCATCGCAGGATCGGCGATGACGGCATTGATGTTCTTGTTGAGCGTATCGATGATTTCGGCCGGCGTGCCCCTTGGCGCGCCAATGCCTGCCCAGCCGCTTCCCTCGTAGCCGGGCAAGGATTTGGCTATTGCCGGCACATCGGGTAACGCCTCCATGGCCTTCGTACTGGTTACGCCGAGCGCACGCAGCTTGCCGGTTTGAATGTACCCGAGCACCGGGGGGACCGTGGCAAAGGCGAGTTGCACTTGGCCGGCGAGCAGATCGGGCAAATAAGAACTGCGATACGGCACGTGAACGATGTTCACGCCGGTCATCATCCTGAACAGTTCGAAGGCGAGATGCGGCGCCGTCCCGGCGCCCTGCGAAGCAAAATTGAGCTTGCCCGGATTGGCCTTGGCGTAGGCAATGAGTTCGGGGATCGTCTTCGCCGTGACCGATGGATGGACCACGACGACGAAGGGCGTGTAGCCGACGAACGCGATCGGCGCGATGTCGCGGACGAAATCGAAAGCGAGATTTGGGTAGAGCGCGGCGCCGGCTGCGTTCCCTGAAATCATCATCAGGAGTGTATATCCGTCCGGTGCGGCCCGTATGACGTACTCGGCGCCCACGTTTCCCCCGGCGCCCGGCTTGTCTTCGATGACAAAATCCTGGCCCAACCGCTCCGCAAGGGGCGCTCCGACCAGCCGCGCCAATACGTCCGGTGCCAACCCGGCTGGAACGTCGACGATCATGTGCACCGGCCGCGATGGATAGGTATCCGCCATGCTCATGCGGGAGCCGACCGAAAGCGCAGCGGCGGCGCCACCGAGGTGGAGGAATTCCCGACGAGGAATTTTCATTGTGCCCCCGATCAGTACCAGCCCTCAGGCGGGCGCCGAAGGCATTTTGTTCCTATTCAATTATTCTTTTGGTGGCCGCCCGCCGCAGGCACAAGCGCTGCCTTTGGATTTCACGGGAAGCCGGCATCTCCCGGTGGCAGCTCGAAATAAGGGTACCGTATTTGCTACGCCTTGCAATAGCGGCGCGATGCCGCTTGAGCCCCACTCGGACATTCAAGCAAGCAAAATAAACTAGCCGCCTGTCATCGGTGGAAAGAATGCGATCTCGCCGGCGCCTTCGATCCGTGCATCGGCGCGTACGTGGTTACGATCGATCGCGGCGCGGATCACCTTGGGGTTCTCGAACGCGTAAGCGTAGCTTTCGCCTCGCTGCGCGAGCCATTTCACCAATTCGCCGACCGTCGCGATGCCGGCGGGCGGCTCGATCTCCTCTTCCGCCTTGCCGACACGCTCACGCACCCAGGCGAAATAGCGAACCTTCACGCGTCCTCCTTCACAGCATGATCCCGAAAAAGCCTGCCCGGACTTGATCCGGGATGGTCAGCGATCTTTGGAAAAGATCACGCTCAAATAACATCCTTGAGCCGGCTCTGTTTTCAACGCACCTATAAGCTTCTAGGCATCCTCTTTGGTCAGGTGATGCAGCCCGGCCTGCAGATAATCCCAGCCGGTATAGAGCGTCAGCAATGCGGAGAGCCACAACAGCGTAATGCCGATCCGCGTGACCACCGGCACAATGGCGTCGCCGGCTTCGCCGCAGATCAAAAATCCGACGGCGACGAGTTGCAGCGTCGTCTTCCATTTGGCGAGCCGCGTCACCGGCACGCTCACCCGCAGTTCGGCGAGATATTCGCGCAAGCCCGAGACCAGGATTTCGCGGCAGAGGATGATGACGGCGGCGCATAGCGCCCAGCCATGGATGGTGCTCTCGGCGGCCAGCATCAGGAGGCATGACGCCACCAAAAGCTTGTCGGCGATCGGGTCGAGCATACGGCCGAGCGAGGATTGCTGGGCCCAGATGCGGGCGAAATAACCGTCGAGGAAGTCGGAAACCCCGGCGGCAATGAAGATGACGAGCGCGACCCAGCGCAGCCACAGCCCGCCGTGCAAAATGTTCTGCCAGAACATACAGCCGACCACGAGCGGCACCGCTGCAATGCGGCCATAGGTGAGGATGTTCGGCAGCGCGAGCGGGTGGGCGCGCAGCCGTCCCTGTGGGCTCGTCGTGGTCGAGGTCATGGCGCCACCATAGCGCCATGGCGCGACAACCGACAGACCCGGCTCATGTCACTTTCCCGGATCATGCACATTTTTTCCTTAAAGCATGGTCTTTTCGGAAAATCGGTGCCCACCCCGGATTAAGTCCGGGGCGAGCTTTCTTCCGATCATGTTCATGCCGCCCCCTCATGAAAGAACTCGTAGATCCGCCGCGCGGTTTCGGCGCTGATACCGTCGACCTGCATCAGATCGGTGACCGAAGCGCGTTCGATCGATTTCAGCGTGCCGAAATAGTGCAGCAGCGCGCGTTTGCGCGTCGGCCCGATGCCGGCGATCTCCTGCAGGCCGGCTTCGCGCAGATCGCGCTTGCGGCGCGCCCGGTGCGAACCAACGGCGAAACGGTGCGCTTCGTCGCGCAGCCGCTCGACGAAATACAGGACCGGATCGCGCGGCGGCAGCTTGAACGAGTTGCGGCCTGGAAGAAAGAAGGTTTCGCGGCCGGCATCGCGGTCGGGACCTTTGGCGATGGCAATGATCGGGACTGCGACGCCGAGCGCGGTCATGACCTCGCGTGCCGCGGTGAGCTGGCCCTGCCCGCCATCGATCAAAACGAGGTCCGGCCAGGAGGATTTGTCCTGCTCATCCGGCTCGGCACTAGGTCCTCCCCCTGCAAGGGGGAGGTCGGCGGCCTGCGGCCGCCGGGTGGGGGTCATCGGGACGCCGTCGGTCACCGACCCCTCCTCGGATCGCCCTTGGCGATCCGCCCCTCCCCTTTCAGGGGAGGGAAAATCCGCGCGCGGCGCTTCGGCGAGCAGCCGCTTGAAGCGCCGCTCTAACACCTCGCGCATCATGGCGAAGTCGTCGCCGGGCGTCAGGTCGGCCGAGCGGATGTTGAATTTGCGGTACTGGCTTTTGCGAAAACCCTCGGCGCCGGCGACGATCATGGCGCCGACGGCGTTCGAGCCCTGGATGTGGCTGTTGTCGTAAACTTCGATCCGCCGCGGCACGCGCGGCAATCCGAAAGTCTCGGCGAGCTGGCGCAGGAGTTTTTCCTGCGAGGTCGTTTCCGCCAGTTTGCGCCCCAGCGCCTCGCGGGCATTGGCGAGCGCATGTTCGACCAAATCCTTCTTCTCACCGCGCTGCGGAACGCTGACTTCGACCTGGCGGCCGCTCTTGGTCGACAGCGCACGCGCCAATAGCGCATGATCCGCAATCGCGTGCGAGATCAGGATGAGGCGCGGCGGCGGCTTGTCGTCGTAGAATTGGGCAAGGAACGCGGACAACACTTCGCTCGCGCCAAGCGAGCGGTCGGCCCGCGGAAAATACGCGCGGTTGCCCCAGTTCTGGCCGGTGCGGAAAAAGAACACCTCGACGCAGCTAAAGCCGCCCTGCTGATGCATGGCGAATACGTCGGCCTCCGCGACGCCGCGCGGATTGACGCCCTGGTGCGATTGGATCGCCGACAGCGCCGACAAACGGTCGCGATAGATGGCGGCGCGCTCGAAGTCGAGCGCGGCAGAGGCCCTTTCCATTTCTTCCGCAAGCTCGTCCTTGACCGCGCTGCTGCGGCCGGACAGAAAATCGTTCGCCTCGCGCACCAGCACCGAATAATCGCGGAAGTCGATCTCTTTGGTGCACGGCGCCGAACAGCGCTTGATCTGATAGAGCAGGCACGGCCGCGTCCGGCTATCGAAGAACGGATCGCTGCAGGAGCGCAACAGGAAGGCGCGCTGCAGCGCATTGACGGTGCGATTGACCGCCCACACCGACGCAAACGGCCCGTAATAGCGGCCGTGCCGCGCGCGCGCGCCGCGATGCTTGAGAATTTGCGGCGCCCAATGATCGGACGTGATCAGAATATAGGGGAATGATTTGTCGTCGCGCAGCACCACGTTGAAGCGCGGCCGCAGCCGTTTGATGAGATTGGCTTCGAGAAGCAGCGCCTCGGTTTCGGTGCGGGTGACGACGAATTCGAGCGTGCGGGTGGCGGCGATCATGCGTTCGATGCGGGTATCGAGCCCGGTCGGCCGCGCATAGGCCGCGACGCGCTTTTTGATGTTCTTCGCCTTGCCGACATAGAGCACGTCGCCGCGCGCATCGATCATGCGGTAAACACCCGGCCGCGACGGCGCGAGCTTGGCGTAGTGCACGATCGCGGCGCGGCCGGCGGCAAGCGAGCCCTCCTCCTCGTCGAAGGACAGTTTGGCGGCTTCGATCTCGTCGGGCTGCGGCAGCGATTGCTCGTCGTCTTCCTCGACGATCTCGGGCTCGGGCTCGGGCGCGATGTCTGGCTTCGGAGTGCTCATGGCAAAACGTAGCGCGGACCGAGCATTAGCGAAATCCGGGCTGCGATCACAGAGATATAGAACTCTCTTAACGATATCAACTTGGAACGGCTTAACGATTCAGCACTGTTTAACTTAAACACCGCGATTAATTGGCCGATCGGGCGACGGCCTGATGGAGGTCCTTGATGAAACGTCTATGCGTGGCTGTAGTCGGTCTAATGGCATTCGTGGGAGCGGCTGCAGCAGCCGACATCGCGCAGCCGGCGCCCGCGCCCTACTACCCGCCGGCTGCCGTCTATGCGCCCCCGCCCTATAGCTGGACCGGGCTTTATTTGGGCGTCAATGGCGGCGGCGCCTTCGGCGGCTCGTCATGGGACAGCTCCGGCAGCCGCGACGTGAGCGGCTGGCTGCTCGGTTCGCAGCTCGGCTACAATTATCAATTCGGACAAGCGGTCGTCGGCGCAGAAGGCGACATCGACTGGACCGACATCGACGGCAGCGGAACCTCGAACTGCTCCGCCGGCTGCAAGACCAGCAACACCTGGCTGGCGACGGTACGCGGTCGACTCGGCTATGCGGCCGACCGTTTCATGCCCTATGTCACCGCCGGCGCCGCGTTCGGCAATATCAAGGCGTCGACGGCGGGCTTTCAAAACTCCAGCGACAACGCCGGCTGGACGGTAGGCGCCGGTCTCGAAACCGCATTTGCCGCCAACTGGACGGCCAGGGTCGAATATCTCTATGTCGATCTCGGCAGCTTCAACTGCGGTCTCAGTTGCAACGCCGGCCTGACCACCGACAACGTGTCGTTTCACACCAACATCCTGCGCGCCGGCGTGAATTACAAATTTTGATTTACTCACCCTGATCAAGCCGCAAACGCCCCGGGGTTTTGCCCCGGGGGTTTTGTTTGCGCACGAGCGGCGTTACGTCCGCGCAAATTTGCTAAGTCGACTCGGCCTGTAATATCGCGGCGAGCCGTTCCGGCGCATCCAGCATCACGTCGTGGCCGCACTCGACCTCATAGGTGCTCCACCCCCGAGCGCGGGCTTTGTCGAGCGCAACGTCGAACGGCGGGTTTGGGTATCCGGTCGCCCTGATATAGACCTTTTTTGCGATCCGCTCGCGCGCCCCGGTGAGCGCGAGCTTCTGCAGCACGCATTTTATCGGCTGCGGCGTGCATTGCGCATCGACCCAGGCGCGGTCCTTGTCGTTGACCTTAAACATCGCGGCGGAGCGCGGCGGGACGGTCGATGCGCCGGCGCGTTCCGCGGCCAAAAAACCGTCACGGACCGCGAGCGTCGCCAAATCGGCCAGCGCTTCGCAGGTCTCCGGAAAGAACGCATCGAGCATTACAAACGATGCTATCGATTTTTCCATTTTTTCGGCGGCGCCGGAAATCACCATGCCGCCATAGGAGTGACCGACCAACTGGACGTCCCGTAACTGCTGCCACTTCATTTCGTTGACGACATCGAGAATGTGGGTGTCGAGATCGATATCGGGCGTGAGTAGATGCGAGCGTTCGGCCAGCCCCGTCAGGGTCGGCGTAAAAACCTCATGTCCGTTCCGCGCCAGAAGCCGCGCGACGCGGCGCCAGCACCAGGCGCCGTGCCACGCACCATGGACGAGAACAAAAGTCGCCATGCTTTTTCGCTCCCAAACCGAGTGCCCGCCCACAGCCGCGAGCGCCCCGAATTCTTGTTAAACGGCAGGCGTCTCGCCGCGCAGGATCTGCGCGAACAGCGGCATATCGATATTGCCGCCCGAAAGGATCAATCCCACCCGCTTGCCGGCATAGCGAGCCTTTTCCTGCAGCAGCGCCGCGAGCGGCGCGGCGCCCGCGCCTTCGGCAAGATTATGCGTCGTCGTGTAGTAGATGCGGATCGCCTGCGCAATCTGGTCCTCGCTGACCCGGACGACGCGTGCGGCACCTTGTTTGATGATTTCGAGCGCTTGCGCCGGCGGATCGCGGCAGGCGACGCCGTCGGCGAACGTGCGCGCCGCGTTCGTCTGCACCGGATGGCCGGCTGCGAACGACAAGGCAAAGGCCGGCGCATTGTCCGCGACCACCCCGACGATCTCGGTGCGCAACCCGAGCAGATCGCGCACAGTGATCAACCCGGAAATGCCCGAGCCCATGCCGATCGGCACGTAAACCACATCGAGGTCGGCGTGACTTTCGAACAATTCGTAGGCGTAGGTCGCGACGCCTTTCACCAGGTCGCGGTGAAAGGACGGCACGAAATGATACCCGCGCTCATTCTTGATTTTGGCGGCGACGCCGCGGCTCTCGTCGAAATCCTTGCCTCCGGTCACTATTTCGCCGCCGAAGGCCGCCATCGCGGCATTCTTCTCGCTCGAATTGCCCTCCGGCACGACGATCACTGCGGGAATGCCGTGGCGCGCCGCGGCGATGGCCACCGACTGGCCATGATTGCCGCGTGTCGCCGTGACCAGGCCCGTCGGCCGAGCGCCGGCGCGCAGCAGCGCATCGACATAGACGAGGCCGCCACGCGCCTTGAACGATCCGGTCGGCGTGAGGTTTTCGTGCTTGACGATGACTTCCGCTCCCGCCGTCTTGGCAAGAAGCGGCCACGCATAAGCGGGCGTCGGCACCACGACTTTGCGGACAATCGCGGCAGCGGCCGCAAGCTCGTCCAGGGAAAAGAGCCGCATGTCCGATCCTTCGGCAATCCGCGCCGCCTTTAAGCATGCCGGACGCGCTACCCCGTCGGCTTGGTCGCGGCATAGGCGGGCACGCGCGCGATGAAATTGTCGAGCCAGGCGACGAGCCGAGGGTGATCGCTGCGCCAGCTGCCGCCAAAACGGAAATCGCGATAGCCGAGCACGCAGGCGAGCGTGATCTGACCCACATTCGGCAGTGTCTGCGGCTCGAGGGCCGGCGGCGCGGCTTCAAGCGCAGCAAGCGCACGCGTCACCTTGCCGGCTTGGTGTTCGAGCCATTTCGGCTCGTGCGCTTCCGCCTTGCGCCAGCGCGTTTCGTAGATGGTCAGGATCGATGCGTCGAGGATGCCGTCGCACAGCGCTTGCAAACGCAGCGCGGCAAGCCGCTCCTTCGGCTCGCGCGGCACGATCTTGCCGCCGCCGGCCCGATAGTCGAGATAATCGAGGATCACGCGCGAATCGTAATAGGCGGCGCCGTCCTCGGCGATCAGCACCGGAATTTTGCCCAGCGGATTTTGTCGCCGGACGCTGTCGTTGACGTCGGTGGTATCGGCCGCCTCGATCTTCGTATCGCCGTCGAGACCGAGCACCGAGAGTGCAATCCGCGCCTTGCGCCCGAATGGCGAGGACGGCGAGGAACGCAATATTATCATCGTGACCCGTGGCCGGAGATTGCTCCGGTCCTTCCCTGTTGCAACAATAAAGCTATGCTGGCGGGCCGGTGACGCCACCGCCCGCAAACTAGCTAGCCATACAGCGCATAGCGCGCCGCGGCGACGTTGTCCTAGGTGGTGACGACGAGATTGACGGCCTTTGGGCCTTTGCCCTTTTTGTCGGGTTCGACGTCGAAGCTGATGCGCTGTCCCTCAACCAGCGATTTGAGCCCCGCACGTTCAACGGCGGTTATGTGCACGAACACATCGCGGCCACCGTCGTCGGGCTTGATGAAGCCGTAGCCGCGTTCGCCATTGAAAAATTTGACCGTACCGGTCATTGCCATCGAGACACTCCTTCCCCCGTAGATCCTTCGCCGCCACCCCCACGGTACGACGGCTAGCCGGACATCCACGCGAGCAAAGAGCTTGAGCCCCAGACGGTCTCAGTCACTCCGCCGGCCCCCCTCAGGAGGCGGAACGTCTAAGCCAGCAATGAATTAATTAAACCAATTTGTGCGTGTGGAAAAGTGGCAAGCGGCCTGCCGGGCCCGGTTTCGCGGCTTTCGCGTCGACTTTGCTACCCATGGGCGAATGCTGGGCTAACCTTCCCGCGTGAGCCAATCGATCCGGTGGCTGGCATGCGGCGAAAACGCCCGAACCAGCGCGGGAAGCAAAATACGCAGTTCCTCCTCCAATGGGTAAGGCGGATTGACCACCACGAGGCCGGAACCGACGAGGCCCGCGTCCGCGCGCGGCGGCACGAGCGCGATCTCGCTGCGCAGGATTTTCGGCACGCCGAGCCGGCGCAATCGCCGCGCCAAGGCGTCGGGCGCATCGCGCTCCTTGATCGGGTACCAGAGCATGTAGATGCCGGTCGGCCATTTGCGATGGGCCTCGCCGAGCGCGCCGGTCAAGCGGATGAAATCGGCGGCGTCCTCATAGGGCGGATCGATGAGGACGAGGCCACGCCGCTCCTTGGGCGGAACATTGGCTTTGATCGCAGTCCAGCCGTCGATCGCCAGCACCTTGGCACGGGGATCGCCGCGCAAGGCGATTTTGAGCGAAGCCGCCGGACCGGGCGCGATCTCGCAGGCGATCAGGCGGTCCCGGGCCCGCAGCCGCGCTTTGGCGATCAGCGGCGATCCGGGATAAAGGCGCAGCTTGCCGCCGGCGTTGAGCGCTGCGGCGGCATCGAGATAAGGTTTGAGGAGCGCGTCGACGCGCGTTTGTTGCGGCATGGCGAAGACGCGCGCGATGCCGTCGCGCCATTCGCCGGAACGCGCCGCCTCCGGCCCGAAAAGATCGTAGCGGCCGGCGCCGGCATGGCTGTCGATGACACGAAAGGCGGCAGGCTTGGCCCGCAAATATTCGAGAATTCGCGTCAGCACGACATGCTTGTGCACGTCGGCGAAGTTGCCGGCATGGAATGCATGCTGATAGTTCATGGCAGCGACTTCGGCCGGGCGGCGCCTCGGCCCCAATTTGTCATCATACAAACAATAAACCGGAAAATCCCGGTCAGCTGTTACCGCCGCGAACCGGCGGCATGACCAATTGATCGCGCCGGCAGCTGCGCTTGGCGACCTCGGGGCAATCGTGAAATTGCAGCGCCTTGGCGAAATCCTTGACCAGACAGAGCCGGACCTCGGTCAGCCGTTTCCGATTGCAGCCGACCGCAACGGCTTTCGCCGACAGCCCCGGATTGGCTTTGATGAAGGCGTCTTCCACCGCGTCCGGCGTGACGCTCAGCGGCGCTTTGAGGTCGACATATTCGGGCGGAATTTTCACTGCTGCGCGCGCCTTGCGCACGGTGTCGAAATAGGCCTGCGGCGAAAGTCCGGAACATGTGCCGTGCTTGTCCCATTCGTTGAAAATAAGGTGCGGCGCCGGCATCAGATCGAGCATGGACGAAACAATCCCGCGATCGAGCCGCGGCGCCGGGACCTGGCAATATTCTGGAAAACCCTTGTCGTATTGCGGCCACAGCCCGTGCACCACGAACGAATAGGGCCGCGCTCCGCATTGCAGCGACACTGACCGGCCGGCATGTCGCTCCGCCGCTTCGGCGCAGAACGACGGCGACCATGATAGCGACAAAAGATAAAAATCGAACTGCCCCGGTTCGTCTTGGCCCGACGCCGCCGCCACATTCTGCGCCGCCGCAGGCGCAGCAGCGAACGCCAACGCGGCCAATGCCACCCGAATGACAGACAGGACCATGGTTGCCCCTCGCGCCGGACGCTTTACCGCCGCCCATTTGAACAAATCAAGAACATGGCCGCGGATCATGGCGGCTCTGCCGCAGCTTTACGACTTTGTCGAGAACAGTGGGGATCGTTTTTGTGGACATCCTGGCACGCACGCTGTGGCGGGCTTACCTTGATGTGACTTCGACTGCACTGGACTTAGCGAGGGGATGGCATGGCCGTCTACCGCCTGTTCAAGAACCAACCGTTCGAACCGGAAGCGCTTTCGACCATGACGCGCACCTACACCGAGGTGTGCCGGACGCTTGGCGTGAACGATCGCGATCTGGGGGGGACAAACGCCGTCGCCAAAACCGTCATCGAGTTCGCCCAGCGCGGTGCGCGCGATCCTGTTTTGCTGCGCGACTGCGTATTGCAGGCGCTACGCGGCTGACCGCACGACGACGATGGCACTAAAGGTCGATGAAAAACGACTGACGCCTGGCAGGACGCGCGTTGACCGCGACGGTCAGGGTCCAGCGGCGCGGCATTCGGGGTTGTAAGCCCAATTGCGGTCGAGGCCGACAACGCAGAAATTGACCCCCCAATCTGCGCCGATCATGCCGGTATCTTCGGCAATCGAATAGTAGATGGTGTGTTTGCTGTTGTCATTGATCACGGCCGTGCCGCCGCAGAATCGGTGCGGAATGGATTGTGCCGCCCAAGGCATAGTGGTGATCTCGTGCACGTTCTCGAAGCCGACAATGCGCAACTCAGAGTTCCAGAACCGAAATTCCTTGGTGCGGAAATTGCTGATGATGCGGTCGAGCGCCGTATGGGATTGGCAGCTCGGAAGGTCACGATCGTAATTCGGGCCGGACAGCCAGAAATTCTTTTCCAGCCAACTCGCAGCGCGGGCCTGCCCGAACGGCAGCGCGCATAGCGCAACGCCAAGCGCCACAGATAGTGCCGCGCCCGCAGTCAGGCCGCGACGAACCCGCAACTTGGATCGCGACATTGCCTTCCCCGGTCCCCGCTGGTCCGTCTCAGCGTGCCGCGCCCAAGCGTGCCGGTCAAGGGCTGCGCGCAAATTGCTCGCACACTGGAGGGGTTGTGCTACCAAGTTTCAGGCGTTGCATTTGATTCGTTTTGGCAGCGTGCGCGCGAGAGCAAAGCCGCATATCGGCGGTGCCCTGTTCAATCTGTGTAACGAGGTTTGGGATGATCCGCCGCGAATGTGGCGGACCAGCGGGGGTGGATTGGGGGAGGTTTGACATGGGGCAAGTGCATCAGCTGCAAAATCCGCAGCCTTCGTTCGGTCTGCAGGCGGCGGGGCGCCTGGTGACCGAAATATTCCCCTCCTGGGTGCAGGACTTGGCGCTGCTAGTTGAAAGCGTCGAGCCGATTCGTCCGCCCGGCGCGCCGCCGGATTGGCAACCCGGCGCCACCGTGCGGCTGCCATTCTCCAAAAGGATCTGCTCCGACGGCGCCGCGGTTTGCAGCCAGGCGCTCATGGCGCTCGCCGACACCGCCATGGTCATCGCCTGCTCGGCCGCGTGGAACGGCTACCGGCCGATGAGCACGATCGACCAGACTACGCATTTCTTGCGGCCGGTGAATTTCGATGTCGTCGCCGATGCCCGCGTCGTGCGCATTGGCCGCAATACCAGCTTCGGCCGCGTCATGCTGTTGAATGCCGCCGACCGGCGGCCGGTCGGTATGGTGGCTAGCGCCTATTCAATGTTGTGAATTGGCCGCGCATCGCAGCCGCGGAAGCCCGCTACAGCCGCTTTGGTTCCGCCGCCCGCGACTGGACTGCTTGTTCGCGCGCGATCTTTTCCGAAAACCGGTTCCACTTTTCGGCATCATGCTCTAAGCTTGCGCCCGCTCTATCGGGGAGGCTAGGCGATGTACCGAAAGCTTTTCATGGCGTTTGCGGTCGCTGCGGCCGGCGCCCTCGCCAGTAGCGGCGTTGCGACCCACGCGATGGCGTGGGGAGCGGAGTTTAGCGGCCCCGGTCCCCGGGTCACCGGCAATAATACCGGCGGTATCTTTCCCTATCACCCGGCCGATCAGGCCATCTACCGGCAAATCGCCGAGACGTTTTGCGCACGCTACGGCCGGCTGGGCAAGGTCACCAGCATCCATCCCATCTATGGCGATTACGTCAGCTTTGTCTGTAGATCCTGGATGATCGCCCGGGCCGAATTCATTAGGTCACCGCCAATCGCCGAGCACCGTCTGGACCAGGGCTAATACTGCCACCGCTGCGGTGTCGGCGCGCAGAATGCGCGGGCCGAGCGAAAGCCGCACCACATTGGGCTGCTTCAAGAGTGCCGCGCGCTCGTCCGCGGCAAAGCCGCCTTCGGGCCCGACCAGGACCGCAAGCGGCGAGCTAGGCTGCGCCTTGGCCAAAGCGGTGGCCGGATCGGCCGTCTCAGCGTCTTCATCGCAAAACACGAGGCAACGCGCCGGATCGCGGTCGGCGATGTAGCGGCTGAGCGCAATCGGCGGGGCGATGTTCGGCAGTGCAAGAATGCCGCATTGCTCCGCAGCCTCGACGGCATTGGCCCGCATGCGCTCGAGATTGACCCGGGTCACCTGGCCGTGGCGGGTGAGCACGGGCTGCAGCTGCGACACTCCCATTTCCACGGCCTTCTGCACCATATAATCGAGCCGCGCCGCCTTCAGTGGCGCAAACAGATAGTGCAGGTCGGCCGCCGTGGTCTGTTGCCGCGTTTTGGTGCCGATCGATAGCGTCGCCGCGCGCTTTTCTCCCCCGAGTGTCGCGCTCCATTCGCCGTCCCGGCCATTAAAGACCAGAACCCGATCGCCGGCCTTTAGCCGCAGCACATGGTTGAGGTAATGCGCCTGCGCGCGGTCAAGCGCGACTGCGGCGCCCGTTTCGAGCGGCACGCTCACGAAAAGCCGGGGACTGCGGAAATCGTAGCCGGACATGGTCGGACCGGACTTGGGTGGACCGGATTCGGTTAGAACGGACTTGCGTCGCAAACTCTGCGGGAGCGCCGCATGGACTTAGTAATTTGCCCTCGTTTAGCCCTTAAGTCGTGGTCGGCAAAGGAGGTGAGCGGGGCGATCTGCCGCGTTGCCGCCGAATTCAGCTAGTCTTTAATCGCCGCAAGAATTCGGGCAGATTCTGACGGGAACCAGGATTGGGCTTAAAGATGAACCGCGGCTTCGCCATAGCACTGTGTACGGCATCGGCGGCACTTGCGTTTGGTATGGGAATTCCTGCCGCGCGAGCGCAAATCGGAACAGCGCCGCAATGCATGAAGTTTCCGGCAATGAGCCAGGCCACGCAGGAGAAGGCGAACGCTGTGGCAACGGCCATGAAGGCCAAGGCCGATCGCAAAGAGATCTGCCGGCTCATGACCGCCTTCGTCGCTTCCGAAGGCTTAGTCGTTAAATTCCTCGTTGATAACAAGACATGGTGCGGCGTTCCCGACCAGGCCGTCGCCGCCGCCAAGGCAAGTCATGAAAGATCGACCAAATTCCGTGACGCGGCCTGCAGCGAAGCTCCCCCGGGGCCGAAACCGCCGACGTTGAGCGACTCCATCAAAACCGAGCCGGTCGATTCCGCAACCAATACCAAGGCCGGCCGCTTCGGCACTTTCGACACGCTCACCGGCAATCCCTTGGGCAAATGAACCGGGCGGCCGGTTCGGTCGCCGACGCGACCGGCAATTGGGTCGACACAATCGCCCCCGCCTGGTCGCGCCCCTATCTGCGGCTCTCCCGGCTCGACCGCCCGATCGGCTCGTGGCTTTTGCTGTTGCCGTGCTGGTGGTCGGCAGCGCTTGCCGCAGTCGCCGCGCATGCCAAAGCGCCGAACCTCTGGCATCTCCTGTTGTTCTTGGTCGGCGCCTTTGCCATGCGCGGCGCCGGCTGCACCTGGAACGACATCGTCGACCGCGAGCTTGACGCAAGCGTCGAGCGGACGCGGTCGCGGCCTATTCCCTCCGGCCAGGTCAGCGCCGGACAAGCCGCGCTGTTTCTTGCGCTGCAAGCGCTTGCCGGTTTCGCGGTGCTGATCGCGTTCAACGGCTTCACCATCGGGCTTGGCATCGCCTCGCTCGCCATCGTCGTGGTCTATCCGTTCATGAAACGGATCACCTATTGGCCGCAGATCGTCCTGGGCCTGGCCTTCTCCTGGGGCGCGCTGATGGGCTGGGCCGGAGCGTTCGGCCGGCTCGATGTTCCGGCGCTCCTCCTCTATGCCGGATCGATTTCCTGGGTGATCGGCTACGACACGATTTACGCCCACCAGGATCGCGAGGACGACGCGCTCATCGGCATCAAATCGACCGCTTTACTGTTCGGGCCGCGCACCAAGCCGATGCTCGGCGTGTTCTACGGCGTCGCCGTCATTCTCATTGGCGTCGCCGGATTTTTGGCCGGCGCCCGCATGATTTTCGCGATCGGGCTTGCCGCTTTCGGCGGGCACCTCGCCTGGCAGATTATCCGTCTCGACATTGCCGATCCGGACAATTGCCTTGTCGTGTTCAAATCGAATCGCGACGCCGGCCTCATCCTGTTCGCCGGCTTGGTTCTCGACGCGGCGCTGCCGCATCTCGCCTGATCACGCGATCGCGCAACCCTGGTTCGACCGGATTTCGCTTGTTGTCACCGGCCGACAAGCGCAAAATGGCTTTAGTAATCATAAGAACAACGGCAATTCCCCGAGGGAGCGATCGATGAGATCCACTTTCGTTTTCGCTATGGCCGCGCTGGCCGCCGTGCTGTTCCAAATAGCCCCATCCACGGCGAACGCCGCCGGCCCGTCGTCGGCCGCACTCACCGGCCAGGTCACCTCCGACGCCGAAGCGGCCAAAGCAAGCCCGATGGAGGGCGTCGTCGTCACCGCGCATAAGGACGGCTCGATCGTCTCGGTCAGCGTCACCACCGATCAGACCGGCCACTACGCCTTCCCGGAGGACCGGCTCGAGCCGGGCCATTACACGCTCGCCATCCGCGCCGTGGGCTACGATCTTTCGGCGCCGGCCGCGGCCGAGATCGTCGCCGAAGATCCGGTGGTCGTGAACCTCAAGCTGGTCCCGACCAAAAATCTTCCCGGCGAGCTCACCAATGCCGAATGGATGCAAAGCATCCCCGGCACCGAGGAGCAAAAAGCGTTTCTGCTCGACTGCACGAGCTGTCACACGATGGAACGCATCGTGCGCTCGACGCATGACGTGAATGAGTGGATGCAGGTCATCTCGCGGATGAAGGGCTACGGCGCGGTGAGCCAGCCGATCAAGCCGCAGCCGATGTTGGACCGGTCGCGCGCGGGCACGCCGGAGCAATTCCGCGCGGCCGCCGAATATCTCGCCTCCATCAATCTCGGCGCGGTCGATCACTGGACCTATGCGCTCAAGACGCTGCCGCGGCCGACCGGAGCATCGACGCGCGCCATTGTCACCGAATACAACCTGCCGCGGACGACCATCGAGCCGCACGACATCGTCGTCGATAAGGACGGCAATGTCTGGTACTCGGATTTTGGCGAGCTCGATATTTCGAAATTCGATCCGAAGACGCTCAAGCTCACCGAATATCCGCTGAAGGATTTCAAGCCCGGCGCGCCGGTGGGCCAGCTCAGCCTCGCTTTCGACAAGGAAGGCGTGCTGTGGTTCGACATGATGTATCAGGGCGCGCTCGGCACCATCGATCCGCAGTCCGGCACCATCAAATATTATCCGCTGCCGCCGGAATGGAACGACAACCGCGTGCAGCTCAACTTCGTCGGTTTGCGCCACAACGTCGACGGCAAGGTCTGGACCAAGAGCGTCGGCACGCAGGACATTTTCCGGCTCGACCTCGCGACCGGCAAATGGGACAAATTCCATCCCACCGACGCGCTGCCGCCCGGTCATCATTACGGCATCTATCAGGTGATTTCGGATTCGCAGAACAATCTATGGCTCGCCGAATTCGAGGACGGTCACTTGGGCAAGATCGACGCCAAGACGGCGCAGGTGACCTGGTTTACGCCGCCGACGCCGCATGCCCGGCTGCGGCGGATGGAAATCGACAGTGCCGATCGCATCACGGTCGCTGAATATCGCGGCAACAAGGTCGCGGTGTTCGATCCCAAGACCGACCAGTTCACCGAATATAACCTGCCGCCGGATACCTTCCCGTACCGCGCGGTGTTCGACAAAAACGGCGAATTGTGGGTGTCGACGATGTCGACCGACCGCGTCGTTCGCATCGACCCGAAGACCGGCAAGACCGAGCAATATCTGATGCCGTCGGACACCAATATGCGCACGGTCGCCGTCGACAATCGCACCACGCCGGTGACGTTCTGGGTCGGATCGAACCACGACCACGCGCTGGTGAAAGTCGAGCCGCTGGATTGAAGGCAGCAGCCCTCGCACTTAATCCGCCGCCGCGTGGACGAAATGGCGGATGGCCTCCGCTCGTCCACCCTGCGAGCCAAGGCACGCAGCTATGATTTTATTACCGCTTTCGGGGGCGCAACGGAAACGGCCGAAACCTGCTGCCGGTTCGAGTCAGTCGTGAATGATCCGAAGGCGACATTGGGCGGCCGGCGTTTCACCGCACGGTAGGACGATGCAGCGCCCGAATTGAGCAGTCGCATTGTCGACATTGCAGGGTGAGACACGTCCCTATCGGGTAGGATCGCAAATGGAGTGAGAAGCATGGAGTGTTTTTGATGCACCCGGGAGACATCGAGTCCGATCGTTGCTGATCCTTGCGATTACCGAGACTTCAAATCCTTCTCTGCTTTGGATACGCTTGGAGTCCGAACCTGCCCAACGGCGGGTGTGCAGCTTGGGCGGGTAATGGCGGACAAGCGTGGTTTCGAAGTTCACGCCGGCCCGAGGCAGGACGCGCGCGCTAGAAATGCGACGCTTCGCCTTTTGCGCGGTCTTGCCGCTGCTTCGCTTCTCCTGCCCCTAGCGCTGTTCGTGTTTGCGAGCTGGGTCAGCTTGCATGACATGCAGGCACTCGCGGACGAACGGATTTCCCGTTCGCTTGACGTCATGGAAGAGCAGGCTCTCAAGGCCTTTCAGTCCATCACAGTGGCGATTGACGGTATTCAACGGTTGCTCGGCAATCGATCAGCGACGGAGATCACCGCCGACGAGCCGCAGTTCCACGCCGCGCTCGTCACGATCAATGCGGCCTTGCCTGAGGTGCAATCCATATGGATTTTTGGGTCGGATGGGCGGCCGCAGGTCATCACGCGCGAGTCACCACCACCGAAGCTATTTTATGGCGACCAGGATTATTTCACTGGGCCGCGTGACCATCCCAATGTGCTCTACGTCGGACATATCCATTCGTCGGTCTCGGGGGGCCAAGCCTATTTCACGCTCGACCGCGCGCGGCGTGATGCGCGAGGGAATTTCGCGGGCGTGATCGAGATGTCGCTCCTGCCGAGCGACTTCAGCCGCTTTTACGGACAGCTGATGAGCAGCCCCGGCCTAGGTTTTGCCATGCTGCTGGAAGATGGAACCATACTCGCGAGGTATCCGCCGTTGACAGAAAACGTGCGGTTGGACACGCAAAAGGGATTCCGCGGGCAAATTGCGGCTAACCCGGCGGCCGGCTTTTACAATGTTCATTCACAGATCGACGGCACCGATCACCGCGTCGGTTTTCGGCGGTTGCGCGAGTTTCCTGTCTATGTGAGCGCCTTCATTCAGGTGCCGGCGATCTACAAGGAATGGGCAAGCGGCATGGCCACGTATTTGATCTTTGGCATGCCGGCGACACTCCTGCTGTTTGTTTTAGTGATGACAGTTTTGCGACGAACGCAGCGGCTGTATGAGGAAACCGATCAGCGCCTAGCGGCCGAAAGCGCATTGCGGCAGGCGCAGCGGCTTGACGCGATCGGACAACTGACCGGCGGTATCGCGCACGATTTCAATAATCTACTCACGATCATTCTCGGCAATCTCGAAACGGCCAAGCGCCAACTCGGCCAATGGAGCGACGCCGCTCATGCCCAGCTGGTTCAGCGCATCGACAATGCCGTGCACGGCGCCACGCGAGCCGCGATGCTGACCAAGCGGCTCCTGGCCTTCGCGCGGCAGACGCCACTGAGTTCATCAGCGATTGACATCAACCGGTTCCTAACCGGCCTTTCGGAGTTTCTCCAGCGCGCGCTTGGCGAGCACATCGCGCTCGAGATCGTCGGAGCGGCGGGCTTGTGGGTCGCCGAGGCTGACCAGACCGAACTGGAGGCCGCGCTCATCAATCTCGCCGTCAACGCGCGCGATGCCATGCCGGAAGGGGGCAAGCTGACAATCGAGACCAGTAACGCGTATCTCGATGATACCTATTGTCGTCAGCAAGGCGATCTCCAGCCCGGGCAATATGTGCAGATCGCAGTCTCCGACACCGGCGCGGGAATGCCGAAAGAGGTTATAGACCGCGCGTTCGAGCCGTTCTTCACGACCAAACAGTCGGGCCAGGGAACGGGGCTAGGGCTTAGTCAGGTGTATGGCTTCCTAAAGCAACTCGGTGGCCACGTGAAGATTTACAGCGAAGTGGGGGAAGGCACGACAGTGAAGATGTACCTCCGCCGTCATTCTGGCGGGGTAACGGGCCCGGCCGAAACGCCGACTGAGGCCGCGCATGGCCGCAGCGGAGAATGCATTCTCGTCGTAGAGGATGATGCCGAAGTGCGCGGCTATGTCGTCGAGACGTTAACGGAGCTTGGTTATGAGGTTTTGGAGGCTAATGGCGCCGAACAGGCCTTACAGCTCATGCAGAAGCACAAAAGTGTAAGCCTCCTTCTGACCGATGTTGTCATGCCGGGTAAGAACGGTCGCAAGCTCGCGGAAGAGGCACGCGGGTTGAGCCCCTTTCTAAGGGTGCTTTACATGACGGGATATTCACGCAACGCCATCGTGCGTCAGGGGCGTCTCGATCCCGGCGTGGAATTGATCCAAAAGCCATTGACGACCGAACAGCTTGCCGCCGCTGTGCGCAAGGTGCTCGACAAATCCTGAGGCTGATCTCGAAACCACGCCAAATTCGCCACAGCGAATGAATTCGACGCCATGGCTGAGGATTTCGAACGCGACGAACATCGAAAATTCGGCCAGGACGGCTTTCACCTATACGTCGAGAAGGTCGCAAATCTGGAAAAGCAGCTCGGCATTGACCCACAAGGTCGGCGGACCGAGGGGCGATCTGCCTGCGGCGATACGAACATAGCCGATGGTCGCGAGGATTGTGCGGTTCCATCTATTGCCGCGTCCGGAAGCTCCACGTGGCATGCTGCGGCACGCCCATACGAGGAAACTCGACCGGCGCGAGGTCTTCGATCGCGCCGTTAACGCCTGCCGCAGAACTAGCGTTGTGCGCCAATTCCCATGCCGCTGCCGGCCCCAACGCGCGGGCCTGGGCCGCCGCGGTCGAACGTTCAGGAGTAGCAACCGGGCCGTAGAAGTTATGAGAACGCCGAGCCTGCCGGAACGGCACGGGCGCATAGTCGTAGTAGCCGTAGTAGCGTGCGCCATAAACACCCTGCGCGAGCGTCGGTGAGCTGGTGGCCAAGGTTGACACCGCCGTGCACGCGAGCAACGCCGCCCCCACAATCAGTTTCATCGCCATGGTTCGATCTCCATTCAGGTTTGCTCAGATATCAACCGCTGAGGGCCCGACGCGTTCATTCGCACGCGAAATTTAGCGCGACTGGAACTCGCCGGGAGGTTTTTTCTTTCTGCGGCGGAGCGGACTCCGGTAATCACGCGCGAAAACAAGTTAGGCGGAGCGCCGATAAGCGCATCCGCGATGCGGCTGAGCATCCGAGCTTTGCTTCACGCTTTAAGAAAGCCCCGAGAACGGGTGAGGTCTGCCTGTGTCCAGGATGACGGGAACTCGGCTAATTCCGCGCGACGATCTCGCGCTCGCCGCGATGCACGAGCGGCGCATCGGAAAGCTTGCCGGGCCGGCGGCGCAGCAAGCGAGAGGGCCGGCGCCGCGCGATGGCCGAGCGGCGGCGGCGGCGGCAGGTCGGCGCTTCGATACGAAGGGCGCCGAGCCGCGGAAACGGCTCGCGCAAACTGCCGTCACTTTTGGCAATCAAGAGCGGCAGTCCGAGCACGCGGCCCCAGGATTGCCATTCGGCGACGATGTCGTCGGTTTCCGGCGATGAGAACAGCGGCAGCGACAGCGCGGGATCTTGATGTTCGAGCACCACGGCGATTGAGCTCGGTGCGGAATCTCCCTGAAAAATTCCGGCATCTCCGTAAAGCCGGATGGCTACGCCGCGAAAAGCGGCGACCGGCATGTTCAAGGCCATGCGCATGCCGCGCACGGAACGGCGCAGCACTACGCGCTCGCGGTGTAGGTCGACGATGCGCAGCTGCTCGTCGGCCGCCGCGTCGGCGGTCTCGAAACGCACGGGCAGAGAGAAGGGGTCGAGCCGCTGCGGGGATGCTCCCGCACGGCGGCCCGACCCGGCAGCGATCCTGCCGACTTCCATTTGACGCCCCGAAAAGTTCGGCTCCCGCCGGGCTGTTGCCGCCCGGTTGTGGTCCCGACCATGCCACAGCGCGGTCGTCATCGGCTTAAAAAGGCTGGTTAAAGCCTCATGAGTTTTGCCGCGATGCATCGCATGATTGACGAGTCGTTGCCGCCGGCCGGAAAATTCGCGGCGTTGCCGGTTGAATCGCGCGCTGTGCGGGCACATCTTCGCCCTGCCCCACGCGGCTTGTTTTGACCGCCGCGCCCGCATAAACCGATTGCCAACCGAAAATGTCCGACCTGCTCGATCAATCCGCCCTCATCGATCTCGCCACCCGTCTAGTGGCCGCCGCGCGGCGTGCCGGCGCCGATGCGGCCGATGCCGTCGCGGTGCGCTCGGTCTCGCTGTCGGTCGATGTGCGCGACGGCGCGGTCGAGGAATCGCAGCGCTCCGAAGACGATGATGTCGGGCTGCGCGTGCTGGTCGGCCACCGGCAAGCGGCGATCTCGACCAATGATCTCAAAAGCGACGGCCTCGATGCGCTGGCCGAGCGTGCCGTCGCCATGGCCCGCGCGGCGCCGGAGGACAAATTCGCCGGCTTGGCCGATCCGGATTTTCTCGCCCGTGCCTTTCCCGATCTCGACCTTCTCGATCCCGATATGCCGCGCGTCGCCGTGCTGGAAGCTCGCGCGCGCCAGGCGGAAGAAGCGGGCCTTCGCGTGTCCGGTGTCAGCAAATCCGGCGGCGCCTCGGCCTCGGCCGGCATCGGCGGCATGGTGCTGGTGACAAGCCACGGCTTTCGCGGCGCCACGCTTGGTTCGCGGCACTCGATCTCGATGTCGGCGATCGCCGGGACCGGCACCGGCATGGAGCAGGACTACGATTTCTCCTCGACGCTGCATGCCGCCGACCTCGAACAAGCGGACAAGGTCGGCCGCAGTGCCGGGGAGCGCGCGGTCGAGCGGCTCAATCCGCGCAAGGTCGCAACCCGCCGCGTGCCGGTCGTGTTCGACCAGCGCATTTCCAACTCGCTGGTCAATCACCTCGCCAGCGCCGCCAATGGCGCCGCGGTGGCGCGCAAGACGAGTTTCTTGCGCGAAAAACTCGGGTCGCAGATTTTCGCTCCCGGCATCGACATTATCGACGATCCGCTGCGCCGCCGCGGCCAACGCTCGCGGGCCTTCGACGCCGAAGGCGTCTCAACGCGCATGCTCAAACTGGTCGAGGACGGCGTCCTCAAATCCTGGCTGCTCGACTGCGCCACCGCGCGCGAGCTCGACATGGCGACTACCGGGCACGCACAGCGCGGCGTTTCCTCGGTCCCCTCGCCCGGCCCGAGCAATCTTTATCTGGCGCCCGGGACCATGAGTTCCGGCCAACTCATCGCCGACATTGAAGATGGCTTCTACGTCACCGATCTCATCGGCTCCGGCGCCAATATGGTGACCGGCGACTATAGCCGCGGCGCGTCAGGCTTCTGGATCGAAAAAGGCCGGCGCACTTATCCGGTGAGCGAAGTGACGATCGCCGGACAACTTACTGAAATGTTCGCAAGCCTCACGCCGGCAAACGATCTGACTTTCCGTTACGGCACGAACGCGCCGACGCTGCGCGTGGAGGGCCTGACCGTTGCCGGCCATTGAGGTCGACGACCTGACGCAGATCTCGCAACGGCTGGCGGCGGCCGTCCGCGAGGCGGGCGCGCTCGGGCGCTCAATGTTCGGCACGCCGTTGAAAAATTGGACCAAGGGACCGACAGCTTCGCCGGTCTGCGAGGCCGACATCGCGCTCGATAATGTATTGCGGGACCGCCTCACCGCAGTCGACGCCGGTTTCGCGTGGCTGTCGGAGGAAAGTGTCGACGATCCCAAGCGCCTTGCCGCGCGATACGTTTGGATTGTCGATCCGATCGACGGCACGCGCGCCTATATCGCCGGCTTGCCGGATTGGGCCGTCTCGGCGGCTTTGGTTGCGGACGGACGGCCGATCGTGGCCTGCCTTTATGCGCCGATCGTCGATCAGTTTTTCACGGCCCGCGTTAATGCCGGCGCCACCTGCAACGAGCAGGCGATCGAGGCAACAACAGGAGCGGAGCTCAGTGGCGCTCGGATCGCCGGGCCCCGAAACCTGCTCGAACGGCTGACCGCAGTGGCGCCGCCGTTTACGGTCATGCCAAGGGTGCGTTCGCTGGCGCTCCGTCTCGCCCAGGTCGCGCTTGGCACCTGCGATGCCGCTTTTGCCGGCGGCAACAGCCACGACTGGGACCTTGCGGCGGCTGATCTTTTGGTGCACGAAGCGGGCGGCGCATTAACGTCCATTACGGGCGGAACTGTGACCTATAATCGTCCCGTGCCGCGGCATGGGATGCTCGTCGCGGCCGGCCGGGACAGGCACGCGGCGCTCATCGAACTTCTTGGGGATGGACGCCTGGCGTTTTCATAGATCGCGTATTGAGCGCGTGGATTGAACACTATGTCAGAGTCTGGCAGTCCCAAGCCCAAACAGTTGCTCCATCTCGTCTTCGGCGGTGAACTCGGCAGCCTGTCGAATATCGAATTCAAGGATCTCGACCGGCTCGACATCGTCGGCATCTATCCGAATTATGCCGCCGCGTATGCGGCGTGGAAGGCGAAGGCGCAAGGGACCGTCGACAACGCCGAGATGCGTTATTTCATCGTTCACTTGCACCGGCTGCTTGATCCGGAAAGCCAGACGCCGCAAGCTTAAGGGCGATGCATGCGGTTATGGCGGCGGATCGGACAGCAACGCTGGGCCAAGGTGACGATCGGGATCGCCGCCGCCGAATATCTGCGCTTTGTCGGCAGAACCACCCAATTCACGCTGGAGCCTGCCGATATCTATGAGCGCGGCGAAAAGGATATGCCGATCATCCTGGCGTTCTGGCACGGCCAGCATTTGCTCGCGCCGGTCGCGCGCAAGATGGAGCACCGCGTGAACATGCTGGTGTCGCGGCATCGCGACGGCGAGGTCAATGCGGTGGTAGCCGAACGGCTCGGCGTCGGCACCATTCGCGGCTCGGGCAATCACGGCGGCGGCTTCGTGCACAAAGCCGGCGTCGCGGCGTTCCAGTCGATGCTGGATTCACTCGCCGAGGGAAGCTCGATCGCGCTGTCGGCGGACGTACCGAAAGTCGCGCGTGTTGCGGGCTTGGGCATCATCAAGCTCGCCCAGGCCTCGGGCCGCCCGATTTATCCGAGCGCCATTGCCACCAGCCGCCGCTACGTCCTCGACAACTGGGATCGCACCACGATCAATCTGCCGTTCGGCCGCGGCGCCGGCGTCGCCGCCGACCCGATCAGCGTTGCGGCGGATGCCGACGCCGCCGGCCTCGAAGCAGCCCGGCGTCTGCTCGAAGAGCGGCTCAATGCGGCGACACGGCGGGCCTATGAACTCGTTGACAAACGCTAGCGGAGCAGATTTGACATTCGCTACCCCCAAGCGTTCGCGAACTTCGAAATCGGGACACTAGCGCGGAGTTTGAGCGTGGCCGGTCGCGTGCCGTTGGCGTTGCGTCTTTATCAGTTGGCGTCCGCGGCCGGATCGCCGATGGCGTCGCGGGTGCTGGCGCGACGGCTTTATCGCGGCAAGGAACACCCCGAACGCCTGGCCGAGCGCCGCGGTGAAGCGACACTGCAACGCCCGCATGGCCCGCTCGTTTGGGTGCATGGCGCCAGCGTTGGCGAAATGCTGGCGGTCGTGCCGCTGATCGAGCGGCTGCGGGCGCAGGATTTCGCCGTGCTGGTCACCTCAGGCACCGTTACCTCGGCGGCGCTTGCCGAGCAGCGCCTGCCGGACGGCACCTTGCACCAGTTCATTCCGCTCGATGCGCCGCGCTTCGTGCGGCGTTTTCTCGATCATTGGCAGCCGGGACTCGCTCTGTTCGTCGAATCCGACTTGTGGCCCAACCTGATTTTGTCGTGCGCGGAGCGCCAAATTCCGATGGTCCTCGTCAACGGCCGGCTGTCGGAGCGCTCGTTCGGGCGCTGGCGGCGCGTGCCCGGCACGATCGCCGCTTTGCTCGGCCGTTTCGATCTGTGCCTGGCGCAGTCGGCCGCCGACGCCGAACGCTATGCACAGCTTGGCGCGGCGCGAGTGACGATGACCGGCAATCTCAAGCTCGACGTGCCGGCCCCGCCGGTTGATCAGGCGGCGCTGAAACGATTACGCGAAATCATCGGCCCGCGTCCCATCGTCGCCGCCGCTTCGACGCATCCGGGGGAAGAGGCAGCGATCATCGCCGCGCATGGGCGCTTACGCGCGAAATTCCCCAAGCTGTTGACGATGATCGCGCCGCGGCACCCGGCGCGCGGTGAAAGCGTCGCGGCAATCGCCAAGGCTGCCGGACTGTCCGTCGCGCTACGCTCGCGCCGCGCCCAACCCCTGCCGGATATTTCCATCTATATCGCCGACACGCTCGGCGAACTCGGCTTGATCTACCGGTCCGCGCCAATCGTATTCATGGGCGGCTCGCTGGCGAGCCATGGCGGCCAGAATCCCGTCGAAGCCGCCAGATTAGGCGCCGCCGTGCTACACGGCCCCCACGTGTGGAATTTCGCCGAAATCTACGCAACGCTCGACGACGCGCATGGCGCGGTATTGGTCAAGGACGAAGCGGCGCTGACGGCGCGCCTTGGCGCGTGGCTTGCCGATGCAGCGGCCCGCAAAACCGTGGCCGATGCCGCAGCGGCGACGGTGGAACGGCTTGGCGGCGCGCTCAAGCATACGCTTGGCGCACTCGATCCCTATCTGGTGCAGCTTCGTCTTGAGCAGCGGGCATCCTGATGCGCGAGCCGGATTTCTGGTGGCAATCCGGCAGCGGAAGATTTCTCATCCCATTCGGGGCGATCTACGGAGCGGTGGCGGCTCTGCGAATGCGATCGGCCGGCCAAAAGATCGGCGTGCCGGTCATCTGCCTCGGCAATCTCACCGTTGGCGGCGCCGGCAAGACCCCTGCAGCGATCGCGGTCGTGCAACTCCTTCACGCCGCCCTGGAGCGTCCGTTCTTTCTAAGCCGCGGCTATGGCGGGCGGCTGGCTGGGCCCGTGCGGGTCAAACCGGCCATCCATCATGCGCGCGATGTCGGCGATGAGGCGCTGCTCTTGACCCGGCTTGCCCCCACCATTGTCGCGCGCGACCGCGTCGCCGGTGCAAAATTCGCGCAATTCGCCGGCGCAAGCGTCGTCGTGATGGACGATGGTCTGCAAAATTCGTCGCTCGCCAAGAATTTCGCGATCATCGTCGTCGATGGCCGCCGCGGCATCGGCAACGGCCACATCATCCCGGCGGGACCGATGCGCGCGCCGCTCCGTTGGCAGCTTGCCCGCGCGCAGGCGGTCATTGTCGTCGGTGCGCCGGACGGCGCGGCCGCAGTGCTCGATCGCGCGCAACGCCGCGGCATCGCCATTTTTCACGCCCGCCTCGAGCCGGATCGGAGCGTCATCGCGGCTATCGGCCGGCGTAAAGCTCTTGCCTTTGCCGGCATCGGCGATCCGGAAAAATTTTTTGCAACTCTGACCGCGGCCGGCATTGCGGTTGCCGAGCGTGCAAGCTTTCCCGACCATCACCTTTACACCGCGGCGGAAGCGCAAGATTTGATCGCGCGCGCGCAAGCCAAAAACCTGATGTTGGTCAGCACCGAGAAAGACCTCATGCGGCTATCCGGCGAGCCGCAACTTGAGGCGCTCGCCGCACGAGCCAGCGCCTTGCCGGTGCGGCTTATTATCGAGGAAGCGGATTTATTTCGGCAGATGATCCTGCAAGCGGTGAAGCGGAAGTAGCAACCCTCTCATGGTTGCTGCGATTTCCGCGCGTAACTCGAGCCGAGTCGCTGCAGGACCGCCTCGGGCGAGGCATAAGCCTCCTGCAAGTCGACGCTCCAGTAGCGCAATTCCTCCAGCGGTATAGACACTCCGGTCACGGCGCAGCGCACGAAGGCGCCCGGCCGCATGACGCGAAAATCGCCGTCGAGATACTTGACCTCGGCCTCGCCGGGCATCGGGGTGGGACGATCAGTACGATTGAGCAAAGCCACCTCCGACGGCTCGAGCGATCTTGTCGCCAAGAGCGGGCCGACTCGTAGGTCGAACGACCCACTGGCGAAACGCGAACATAACCACTCCGCCGCCGGGACGAAAGACGGTCGCTCACCGCCCTATTTGCCGATGAAATGAAAGCGCCGCACCGATTATGCCGGCGCGGCGCAAGATCAAAGCGATCCGCAGATGCGGGGCTTAATCATCACCAGCAGTGGAGGTGACCCCAACGCCCGCGCCAGCAATGCCGATGCCACCCACGATGCCAGCCGTGGTGCCAGTACACCTTGGTCAATTGGCTGGCGTCGGCTGACGTACCGCTCAGCGGCGCAATCGGCGCAGCTTGCGAAGTCCCGGAAACGGCCGCGAAAAGCAACGCCGCGACCGCCATCGCAAAAACAGTCCTCATTGTCATTCTCCTCAAAGGCGCGAACCTACGCCAGTCCATAACACACCGACATGATGGCGGTTCCGCGACCACGGAATTGCCGCAGCATGAACAAACCTTCAGGAAAACTACGTTTCAACCGAGCCCGAACAGCGCCTTAGCATTGTCGCGGCCGATTTTGATTCGATCTTGCTCGGCGATCTCGACGGCATCGAACCATGATGCGGCTTGCGCATGATCCTCAAACGGATAGTCGACCGCAAACAGCACGCGATCGGCGCCGACGGTGAGAATGGCGTGAATGAGCGACTGCGTGCAGAAATTGCCGCTCGTCGTGATGTGAAAATTGTTGCGGAAATATTCCGCCATGGTCCGTTTGGCCGGCCGGCCCGGCAGCTTGCTCAGCCGGTGATCGAGCCGCCACAGATCGAACGGAATACGCTCGCCGAGATGACCGATCACGATTTGTAATTTTGGATAGTCGTCGAATAGTCCGCAGCCCATCAGGCGCAGCGAATGGATCGCGGTCTCCTCGGCGAAATCCCACGGTGAGCCGATCAGCCAGGGATGGCCTTCATACCTTTGCCGACGGCTTGGCAATGAATAACGCGGATGCAGGTAGAACGGCGTGCCGAGCCGCTCCACCTCGGCCCAGAACGGCCGGTATTGCGGCAGGTCGTAATAAACCGCGCAGTCAGCCGAGCCGATTTGCGAAAAGCCGTTGACCAGCGCGCCCTTGAATTTGAGCTGGCGCACGCAGCGTTGCAATTCTGCGGCCGCGGCTTGCGGGTCCTGCATCGGCAGCGCGGCAAGTGCAGCGAAGCGATCCGGCCGCTTGGCGACCGCCGCCGCCAAGGCGTCGTTGGCTTTGCGCGCCAGTTCGATCGCTTTTGCGGTATCGGCGATCTCTTGCACGCCATTGGCGTTGAGCGAGAGCACTTCGCAGACGATGCCCGCCGCGTCCATTTCGACAAGCCGCCGGTCGAACAGATCGATGAGCTTGCCTTCGATGCCCGACCAATAGGCGTCGTCCGGAAAGCGTACCGACTTTGCCGCCGTCGCGCCGATGGCGAAATGTTCCTCGACCGCGATCTTGCCCTGCATCGCGCGTTTCCTTTTGCTTGGTCTAAAACAGATCGCCCTGCCCCGAGCCGCCGCGGGGCCGCTCGCGCGGCTTGGTGGCTTCGCTGCTCGGCTTCGCAGCGGACGCCGTGCCATCGGCGCGGGCGCCGACGCGGCCGTCGGAGAACTCGATTTCGATCGGCATGCCGGGAGCGACCGCAGCGGCCATACGCAACGGCCGGCCCGCCGAATCGCGGACGAGCGCAAAACCGCGCGCCAATACGCCGCGATAGGAAAACGCGGCGAGCAATTCGCCGCCGCGCTCGGCGCGCGCTTGCCGCACCGCAATGAGCTGGCGAACGGCGCGCCGCGACCGCTCCGCGAACGCGCTCACCCGCTCGCCCTCACGCGTGAGATAAGTGCGGTGCGCGGCAATATTTGCGGCAACGGCCGCATGCAGGCGGAGCGCAATGCCGGCATAACGCTCGCGCCGGCGTTCGACATTGCTGCGCAGCAAATGCGCATTGAGCCGGCCGCCGATCCGCGAAAAGCTGACATGGTGGATATGCGCATTGGCGCGCAGTCCGCGGCGCAGCCCCGCCGCGGCATGATCGAGCCGCTGCCGCGGCAACGCCAGCACCTCGTCGGCATCGGGCAACGCGCGCACCGCCGAGCGCAATTCGGCCCGCCGCGCCTCCTGATTGCGCTGCCAAGAGGCCAGCGCGCGGCGGGCCAGCGAATCGACGTCGACCAGAAGTTCGACACGCACCGGCACCGCCATTTCGGCGGCCGCCGTCGGCGTCGGGGCACGGCGGTCGGCGGCAAAATCGATCAGCGTTACGTCAGTCTCGTGACCGACCGCGGAGATCAGCGGAATGAAGCTTGCCGCCGCCGCACGCACCACGATCTCTTCGTTGAACGACCACAAATCCTCCAGCGAGCCGCCGCCGCGCGCGACGATAATCAATCCGGCCGCGGCGGCCTACCGAACTCTTCCAGCGCGTTGAAGCCCTCGATCGCGGCGGCGACTTCGGCGGCCGCACTCTCGCCCTGCACCTTGACCGGCCAAACCAGGACATGGCGCGGGAAGCGGTCGGCCAGCCGATGCAGAATGTCGCGAATCACTGCGCCGGTCGGCGAAGTGACGACGCCGATCACCGCCGGCAGAAACGGCAAGAGCTGCTTACGCGCCTCGTCGAACAGCCCTTCGGCGGCAAGCTTTTGTCTGCGCTCTTCAAGCAGCGCCATCAGCGCGCCGAGCCCGGCGGGCTCCAGCGTCTCGACGATGATCTGGTATTGCGAGCGGCTGGGATAGGTGGTGAGCCGGCCGGTGATCACGACTTCGAGGCCGGCTTCGAGCTTGAGCTTTAGGCGCGGCGCCGTCGACCGCCAGATTACCCCGGCGATGCAGGCGCGGTCGTCCTTGAGATCGAAGTAGACGTGGCCGTTGCTGTGGTAGCTCACCTTGCCCAATTCGCCGCGCACGCGCACGTAACCGTAGGAATCCTCGATGGTGCGCTTGAGCGCCAGCGACAGTTCGGAGACGGTCAGTTCGGGCAGATTGAGGCGCGGTTCATTCATTGCGTTCTGCACAGGAGCAGGACTACGAGTCGGCTCGCTCACTATGTTTTGCTACGTAGTTCACACCGCTCGCAAGCCCGCTGGAAAGCGTCAAAAATGCGTGTCGCCCCATGAATATCCTGCTGTTGGGCTCCGGCGGCCGCGAGCATGCGCTGGCCTGGAAGATGGCGGCAAGCCCGCTCACCGATCGGCTTTTCTGCGCGCCGGGCAATGCCGGTATCGCGCGCGAAGCCGAATGCGTCGCGCTCGACATTGCCGACCATGCGGCGGTGATCGCCTTTTGCCGGGGGACCGGCATCGACTTCGTCGTCGTCGGGCCGGAGGCGCCGCTCTGCGCCGGCATCGTCGACGATCTCGAAGCCGCCGGCATCAAGGCCTTCGGGCCGAGCCGCGCCGCGGCGCGGCTGGAAGGCTCCAAGGGTTTCACCAAGGATCTGTGCCGAGCGAACGGCATCCCGACTGCGGCCTATGAGCGATTCCGCGACGCCGCGGCGGCCAAGGCCTATGTGCGCGTCGCGCGGCACGCCGATCGTCGTCAAGGCCGACGGCCTCGCCGCCGGCAAAGGCGTCGTCGTGGCGCAAAGCGTGGCACGAAGCCGAAGCGGCGATCGACATGATGTTCGGCGGCGGCCTGGGCGAAGCCGGCGGCGACGTCGTGATCGAGGAATTCCTCGACGGCGAGGAAGCCTCCTTCTTCGCGCTGTGCGACGGCGAAACCGCGATTCCGCTGACGACCGCGCAGGATCACAAGCGCGCCTTCGACGGCGACCAGGGACCGAACACCGGCGGCATGGGCGCCTATTCGCCGGCGCCGAATGTCGATGCCGGCGATGAGCGCGCGGATCATGGCTGAGATCATCGTGCCGACGCTGCGGGCGATGAAGGCGATGGGGGCGCCGTACAAGGGCGTGCTCTATGCCGGCCTGATGATCACGCGCGAAGGCCCGAAACTCATCGAATACAATGCCCGCTTCGGCGATCCGGAAACCCAGGTGCTGATGCTGCGCCTGATGTCGGATCTCGTTCCGGCGCTGCTGGCAAGCCGCGACGGCATGCTCAAGAGCTTCGACCTGCGCTGGTACGCCGACCCCGCGCTCACCGTGGTGATGGCGGCCAAGGGCTATCCCGGCGCCTATGCGCGCGGCACGGTGATCGAAGGCCTCGACGAGGCCGGCGCAGATCGAGGGCGTGGAAATCTTCCATGCCGGCACCAAGGCCGAGGGCGGCAAAATCCTCGCCAATGGCGGCCGCGTGCTCGAATGTCTCGGCGATCGGCAAGACGGTGCGCGAAGCGCAAGCGCGCGCCTATAAGGCGGTCGCCCGCATCCGCTGGCCCGAAGGCTTCTACCGCCACGACATCGGCTGGCGCGCGGTGGAGCGGGAAAAACAAGGCATCCGGCCATAGGTTGATGACAGGACACGGCAGGGAGCTATCTTCCTCCCCCATGACCACATCCGACCGCCAGAGCGCCTTTTCCGGCACCGCGAGTCGCCGAGCGGCTGCGCTTCGATGTCGGCCGGCTCGAAGCCTATTTGCGCGATCGCGTCGCCGGATTTGCCGGGCCGATCGCGGTCAGCCAGTTCAAGGGCGGCCAATCCAATCCGACCTATCTCTTGGAAACGCCGTTGCGGCGCTACGCGCTGCGGCGCAAGCCGCCCGGCAAGCTTCTGCCCTCGGCGCATGCCGTCGACCGCGAATACCGGGTGATCAGCGCGCTTCCGCGCAAGGCTTTCCGGTGGCCGAGCCGATGCTCTATTGCGCCGACGAGGGCATCATCGGCACGGCGTTCTTCGTCATGGCCTATGTCGAGGGCCGCGTGTTCTGGGAACCGCAAATGCCGGGATCCGATCCCGCCGAGCGCGCGCAGGTCTATGACGCCATGAATGCGACGCTGGCGCGGCTGCACAGTTTCGATCCGGCGGCGATCGGGCTTGCCGATTACGGCCGCGGCGAGAACTATGTGGCGCGGCAGGTCGAGCGCTGGTCGAAGCAATATCGCGCCTCCGAAACCCAGACGATCGAAGAGATGGAGCGCCTGATCGCCTGGCTGCCGGCGCATTTGCCGCCGCGCGCAGCCGCCGCGCCTGGTGCACGGCGACTACCGGCTCGACAACATGATCGTTGCGCCGGAAGCGCCGGAAATCTCGGCCGTGCTCGATTGGGAACTCTCGACGCTCGGCGATCCGCTGGCGGATTTTTCCTATCACCTGATGCACTGGCACATGCCGCCTTCGGACGCCGGCACCGGCTCGCTCGTCGGCTTCGATCTCGCCGCGCTCGGCATTCCGTCGCGCGATGCCTATGTCGACGCCTATGTGGCGCGCACCGGGCTCGATCCGCGGCCGCATCTGCCGGTCTATTTCGCCTATAATTTCTTCCGCCTCGCCGCGATCATGCAGGGCATCGCCGGCCGCGTGCGCGACGGCACCGCGACCAGCGCCTTCGCCGCGGCCAAGGCCGAGCTGGTGCGGCCGCTTGCCGCCAAGGCGTGTCGAGTTCGCCCGCCAGGCCGAGAACGCATGAAGACCTTCGCGCTCGCGCTCGGCGGCGGCGGCGCGCGCGGGCTCGCCCATATCGCGGTGCATCGAGGCGCTCGACGACGATGGGCGTAAAGCCCGCCGCTATCGCCGGCACCTCGATCGGCGCGCTGATCGGCGCCGCCTATGCGGCCGGCATGCGCGGCAAGGACATCCGCCACCACGTCATCGGCTTCGCCCACGACCGGCGCGAGACCATGACGGCGGCTCGTTGCCGCGCGCGCCGGAACGCTTGTCGGACTTGTTGTCCGGCGCGTTCAGCCAGGCGACGCAGATGGACGCCGAGAAATTCTGCGCGCAGTTCTTGCCGGACGCGATGCCGGCGGATTTCTCCGCGCTCGCCATTCCGCTCATTGTGATGGCGACCGATCTGCATCGGCGGGAGGAAGCGCCATTTACGTCGGGCCCGCTCCGTCCGGCGCTCGCCGCCTCGATCGCCATTCCCGGCCTGTTCCGGCCGGTAGCTGATCGACGGCCGCATCCTGGTCGACGGCGGCGCCACCAATCCGCTGCCGTTCGATCGGCTCGCCGGCCGCGCCGATGTCGTCGTCGCGGTCGATGTGTTCGGCGTCCCGGCGGCGGAGCGCAGCGACATGCCGGGCGCGTGGGAAAGCGTGTTCACGACGATCCTGATCATGGGCTCGACCATCGTCGCCGCCAAACACAACCATGCCGCGCCCGATCTCGTGATCCGGCCGAATGTCGCGATCTTCCGCACGCTCGATTTCTATCAGGCGAGCGCCATCATGCGCTCCGCCGAAGCGGTGAAGGCCGAGGTGAAGGAGAAGCTCGGCGCGCTGCTCAACGACGCTCCTGGAAAAATTCCTTAAGGAGCAGCGCCGCCTCCGCTTCGGCCAGTCCGCCATAGACTTCCGGCCGATGGTGGCAGGTCGGCGAGGCAAAAAACTTCACGCCGTTGTCCACCGCGCCGCCCTTGGGATCGGCGGCGCCGTAATAGAGCCTGCGGATGCGGGCGAAGGCGACCGCGCCGGCGCACATGGCGCAAGGCTCGAGCGTGACATAGAGGTCGCAGTCGTCGAGCCGCTCGGAGCCGAGCAGCGCGCCGCCTGCGCGGATGGCGATGATTTCGGCATGCGCGGTCGGATCGCGGTCGGCGAGCGTGCGGTTGCCGGCGCGGGCAATGACCTCGCCGTCGCGCACGATGACGCAGCCGACCGGCACCTCGCCGCGCTCGCCGGCGGCGCGGGCCTCCGCCAAGGCCATATCCATGAACGAAGGCATGAAAGATTTCTTGGTCCCTGGCGGTCCGCTCTGCTATCAGCCGTCACGAGAGCGAAACTATGGACAGCAAAGGCGAACAGCACAAATCCGGCGAGCGCATCGCCAAGGTCGATCGCCCGCGCCGGGCTCGCCTCGCGCCGCGAGGCGGAGGGTTGGATCGCCGCCGGCCGCGTCGCCGTCAACGGCGCGGTGATCGTCTCGCCGGCGCTCAATGTCACGTCGGCCGACCGCATCAGCGTCGACGGCAAGCCGCTGCCCGGCCCGAGCGCACCCGGCTTTTCCTTTATCACAAGCCGCGCGGGCTGTTGACCACGCATGCCGACCCGCGCGGCCGGCCGACCATTTTCCAGAAATTGCCGCCAGACCTGCCGCGGCTGATCAGCGTCGGCCGGCTCGACTTCAATACCGAGGGCCTGCTCCTTCTCACCAATGACGGCGCGCTCGCGCGCGTGCTGGAATTGCCGGCGACCGGCTGGCTGCGGCGCTACCGCGTGCGCGCCCACGGCGCGGTCACGCAGGCGCAACTCGACGCCTTGCGCGGCGGCATCACCATCAGCGGCATCCATTACGGCTCGATCGAGGCCGAGATCGACCGCATGCAAGGCTCGAATCTCTGGCTCACCTTTGCCATCCGCGAGGGCAAGAACCGCGAAGTGCGCAATGTGCTCGGCCATCTGGGGCTGACGGTGACGCGGCTCATCCGCGTCTCGTTCGGCCCGTTCCAGCTCGGCGAGCTTGACGTTGGCGCGGTCGAGGAGGTGCCGACGCGGGTGCTTGCGCGAACAGCTTGGCGACAAGCTCGCAGCGCTCTCCGGCGCCGATTTCTCCGCGCCGGCCGCAGCGCCTGCGGCGCCACGCCTGAGAGCTATCGCGCCCGGCCCCGCGCGGCCGGATGCCAAAGGCGAAAAAGCAAAAAAACGTACCTCCTCGGCTCACGCCTGGCGCGCGCATGAGGCAGACCGCCCGACCAAGAAACTGCGGCGCAAATTTCACGGCGAACAGCGCGGCCCAAAAGGGCGCGAGCGCCCGGCCGGGCAGATGCGCGCCGGACAGGTGCAGGACCGCAAGGGCCGTCCTGTCGCCGTCGAGCGCTACGGCCAACCGCCGGTGCAAGAACCGCGTGAAGCAATGAGTAAAGAGCGGCGCGGGAAGCGTCCCAGCAGATTTTCACGCGCGCAGAGCCGCCATCGTTCGCCCGATCGCGCTTCCGGTCCACGGCCGCGCCAGCCGCGCGGCGGAAAATAATGCGCGTCGTCGGCGGACGGCTGCGCGGGCGCCCGCTTGCCGGTCCGAAATCGAAGGCGATTCGCCCGACCGCCGATCGATTGCGCGAGTCGCTGTTCAACATACTTCTCCATGCCTATGGCGATCCGATCTCCGGCGCGCGCGTGCTCGATCTGTTCGCCGGCACCGGCGCGCTCGGCATCGAAGCGGCCTCGCATGGCGCCGCCTTCGTGCTGTTCATCGACGACGGCGCCGAGGCGCGCGCGCTCATTCGCGAAAAGTACGGCCACACTCGGGCTCGGCGGCACCACCCGCATTTTCCGCCGCGACGCGACCAAACTCGGCCCGGCGCATCCGCTCGAGCCATTTTCGCTCGCCTTCCTCGATCCGCCTTACGGCCAAAACCTCGCCGAAAAGGCGCTCGCCTCGGCGCACGCTGGAAGGTGGTTCGTGCCGGGCGGCTTGATCGTCGTCGAAGAAGCGACCAAGGCGCGCTTTACCGCACCGGCGGGCTTTACCGAGCTCGACCGGCGCGCCTACGACGATACCGAGCTCGTATTTCTCCGATTTAATTCGGCGTAATGCCGGCGGCGTGGACGACCTTTCCCCAGCGCACCACTTCATCGGCTTGAAACTTGGCGAGATAATCGGGCGAGCGCCGCGCAGGCGCGACGATTTCGAGGCCGAGGTCTTCCAGACGCTTGCTGATCATGGGATCGTCGAGCGCCTCGCTCATCGCCTTATTGAGCTTCGCAACGATCGCGCCTGGCGCACGCGGCGGCAGGAAAAACGCGTTCCAGACGCTTGCCTCCACGCCCGGCAAGCCTTGCTCGCCGGTGGTCGGCAGGTCGGGAATGATTGTCACCCGCTGCGCCGACATCACCGCGATGCCCTTGACCGCGCCCTGCTTCGCCAACGCCGCCCCGGTCTGGATGGTGGAGCACATGTAATCGAGCCGCCCTCCGATCAAATCCTGCTGCGCCGGACCCTCGCCGCGATAGGGCACATGAGTCACGGTCACGCCGATCGCGGTGTTGAGCAGCACGCAGGGCAGATGCGTGCCCGAGCCGACGCCGGCCGAGCCAAATTGCATCTTGCTTTGGTTGGCTTTCACATAGGCGATGAACTCTTGCAGATTGGAGACCGGCAGATCCTTGCGCGCGATCAGAATGCGCGGCGATTCCGTCGCCAGCCCGACCGGAGTGAAATCGGTGAGCGAATTGTACAGCGGCTCCTTGTGCAGCGATTGGCTGAAGGCCTGCGTGCCGCTATTGCCGATCAATATGGTGTAGCCGTCGGGGTCTGCCTTGGCGACGTGCAGTGCGCCGGTCATGCCGGCGGCGCCGCCCATATTGTCGACTATGATCGGCTGGCCAAGCCGTTCGCTCATGCCTTGCGCCTGGATGCGCGCGCTGACATCGACGCCGCCGCCGGCGGCAAACGGTACGACAAGCGTCATCGGCCGGCTCGGCCAATCCTGGGCGAACACAGAAAGGGCCGCCGGCATGGACAGCGAAACGGCGCCGGCGAGCGCCCAGGCGATCAATCTCTTATACATGTTCGCTTGTCCCTTTCAGAAGCTCGTCCTAGTCCGCCGTCAAGCCGGCGGCCTTGATTGCGTCGCCCCACTACTTGATCTCGGCTGCAACGAATTTTTGCAAATATTGCGGCGAGCGCTGGTCCGGCGGCGGCACCGTGGCGCCCAGATCGTGCAGGCGCTGCTGCACGGCCGGCCCATCCATGGCAGCAGAAGCCGCGGCTTTGAGCTTGGCGACGATCGGCGCCGGGGCTCCCTTCGGCAGGAAAAGCCCATTCCAGCCATAGGCTTCGAAACCCTTGAGGCCCTGTTCTTCAGCGGTGGGGACGCCGGGCAGGCTCGGCGATCGCTCGCGCCCGAACACCGCCGTCGCCTGGATGTGGCCGCCGTCGATCTGCGCCTTGGCGGTCGTGATGGTCGGGCACATGTAGTCGATGCGGCCGGCCAGCAAATCCTGCATCGCCGGCCCGAGCCCGCGATATGGCACGTGGGTGACGGTGATGCCGACGGCCACATTCAACAGAGCGCAGGCGAGATGCGAGCCGGTGCCCGTCCCCGGCGAGCCGTATTGCATCTTGGCCTGGTTCGCCTTGGCGTAGGTAATGAAGTCGGGCAAATTGCCGGCGGGGATGCCGTTGCGGACGGTGAGGATCAGCGGCTGTTCCGCGACCAGCGCGACGGGCGCGAAGTCGGTGGCGGCGTCGTAGAGCGGCTCCTTCTTCAGTAGTGGCGATTGCGAATTCGGCGACTCACCTCCGAACAGAAACTGATAGCCGTCGGGGGTGGCTCTGGCGATGCGCGCGGCGCCGGCCATGCCGCCAGCGCCGGGTACGTTCTCGACGATAACCTGTTGGCCCAGACTCTCGGAGAGGCTTGCCGCATAGACGCGCCCCAACGTGTCGTAGACGCCACCCGGAGCGAACGGCACGACAAGCGTCATCGGGCGGCTCGGCCAATCCTGCGCATGGACCGTCATGCAAACGGCAAAAACGGCGGCAGCGGCTGCCGCTAGAATTTTACAATACATTTTTGTGCACCTCCTAATCTGCCGAAACAAACCGAGTCGTGATTTACTTTACCGGCAAGCTCCGCGCTATCGCCGGCCGAACAACCGCTCGATGTCGGTGAGCTTGAGTTCCACATAAGTCGGCCGGCCGTGGTTGCACTGGCCGGAATTCGGCGTCGCTTCCATCTCGCGAAGGAGCGCGTTCATCTCTTGCGGCTTGAGGCGGCGTCCGGCGCGCACCGAGCCATGGCAAGCCATCGAGGAGGCGACCGCCATCAGCCGGCGTTCCAGCGGCAGCGTCTCGTCCCATTCGCTCATATGCTCGGCAAGATCGCGAATGAGCCCGCCGCCGTCGATCTCGCCCAAAAGCGCCGGCGTCTCGCGCAGCGCCACTGCGCCGGGACCGAACGCATCCAGCACCAGGCCGTAGCGCTTCAGCTCATCGGCATGCGCCACCAGACGCTCGATGTCGGCTTCGTCAAGCTCGACGATTTCCGGAATGAGCAGCATCTGCCGTTGCACGCCGCTCTGATCGAGCGCGGCCTTGAGCCGCTCATAGACAATACGTTCGTGCGCGGCGTGCTGATCCACAATAACGAGCCCGTCGCGCGTCTGCGCGACAATGTAAGTCTCATGGATCTGCGCGCGCGCGGCGCCGAGCGGATGATCGAAGATCTCGGCAGCCGACGGTTCGGGTTCGACTCCTTCGGCGAAGCCGGCACGCCAATCGGCCGCCGGGCCGCCGACATCGAAAGCCGCCTGTGCCGCCTCGGCAAAACCGCCACGTAGCGGGGCAAAAGCGCGCAGCGCGTCGTACCGCCGTGCCGGCGAGCGTCGCCAATCCCAGCCCTGCGGCGCGGGCGCGGCCGCGGGTCGAAATGACGCAATGGTCGCCGCGCCGCCGGTCGTCGCCGCATGGGTGCCTTCGCGAAGGAGCGCAGTTTTTAGCGCATGCACGATCAGCGCGCGAACGAGACCGGCGTTGCGAAAGCGCACCTCGGCCTTGGCTGGATGGACATTGACGTCGACCTCGCGCGCATCGAGCGTGACGAACAGCGCGACCAGGGGATGACGGTCGCGCGGCAGATAATCGGCGTAAGCCGCGCGCACCGCGCCGATGAGAAGCTTGTCGCGCACCGGCCGGCCGTTGACGAACAGATATTGGCCGAACGCATTGGCGCGCGTCAGCGTCGGCAGCGCGGCAAATCCGGCGATGGCGACGCCTTCGCGCTCGGCCGCGATCTCGACGGCATTGGCGCGGAAATCCGAACCAAGCACGTCGCCGAGCCGAGCGAGCCGCCCGGTCGCGCCGGGCAGCGTGGCGGCAAAGCTGACCGGGGAGCGCTCCTCGCCGGCGAGCGTGAAGGCCACGTCCGGCCGGCTCATGGCGAGCCGGCGCACCACTTCGCGCACCGCTTCCGCCTCGGTGCGGTCGAGTTTCAGGAATTTCAGCCGCGCCGGGGTCGCGTAGAACAGGTCGCGGACTTCGACGCGCGTGCCCTGCCCCAGCGCCGCCGGCTTCACTTCGGATTTTGCGCTTGCTTCGACCTCGATCGCCCAGGCATGCGGTTCGCTGGCGTGGCGCGATGCGATGGCGAGGCGCGCGACCGCGCCGATCGATGGCAGGGCCTCGCCGCGGAAGCCGAGCGTGCGGATCGAGACGAGATCGTCGTCGGCAAGCTTCGAGGTGGCATGGCGCTCGACGGCAAGCGCAAGATCGGCCCGCGTCATGCCCTCGCCGTCATCGCCGACCCGAATGAGCCGCCGTCCGCCGCCGTCGGTGAACACGTCGATGCGGCTTGCCCCGGCATCGAGCGCGTTTTCCACCAATTCCTTGACCACGCTTGCCGGCCGCTCGACGACCTCGCCCGCGGCGATGCGGTTGACGAGGGCTTCCGAAAGCTGGCGGATGGGCATGGGGCGCGGTTCGGATGACGACTCGGCGGCCACCGTAACCCGGATTGAGTGCGGGAGAAATCCGGGGCAGAAACTTGGCAAAATATGCGGCCGGCGGCAGTGGAGTGGAAAAAATGGTCGATGCGGTCCTGATCGGCTTCGGCGTCGTCGCCATTGCCATCGGTGTGATCGTCTATGTCTTTCAATTCCGGCAAGGGCTGCGCGCCGACGCCAGCAAAAAATGGCCGACCGCCTCCGGCACGGTCACGGCATCCGCACTGGAAAAATTGCCGGACAAGCGATGGCGGTACCGTGCGGCACTGCAATACAGCTACCGCGTCCGCGGCAAGGATTACCAATCGAACCGCGTGTTCTGGGGCGGCAATGAAGGATGGCGGAGGCATATGACCTCCGTTGTCGAGACCTATCCGGCAGGCTGCAAGGTCCGAGTCTTTTATGACCCGAAGGATCACGCCGAGGCGGTTATCGATCCGGTCCAGAATACCGGATCGCGACCTGCCGTTCTCTACGCGCTGGCGATGGTGACGCTCGGCTTGTTCGCGTTGACCGGAGGCGTCTACGCGCTGTTCCACTAATCGATCATTTTCAGTCGAGCATTTTCAGTCGAACGCTGGCCCGGTCCGCCGCAGGCGCTTGATGCCGGCGCGGCGCTTCTTGCCTTCGATGCGGCGCTCGCGCGACGCCCTGGTCGGCTTGGTCGGCCGCCGCTTGATCGGCCGGACCGCCGCGCTGCGGATCAGATCGATCAGCCGGTCGAGCGCGTCCTGCCGGTTGCGCGCCTGGGTGCGGTGACGCTGCGCGATGATGACCAGAATGCCGTCGCGCGTGAGCCGCGAGCCGGCGAGCCGTTCCAGCCGCGCCCGCACGTCGCCCGGCAGCGACGGCGAATGCCGCACGTCGAAGCGAAGCTGCACCGCGGTCGAAAGCTTGTTGACGTTCTGCCCGCCCGGCCCCGAGGCGCGCACGAAATTCTCTTCGATTTCACGCTCGTCGATATCGATCTCGGGGGTGACGCGGATCATGGCGTCAGCGTAGACGAGATCACGCCTCAGCGTAATTCGGAATTCGCAGGTCCGGTCGGCGGTCCGAGCGAAGGCACGGCCGCCGGTCGGCTCAAACCGACTTGGCCAAGATCGGCGTTGGCCGATGCGACGCCCGCGGGCTTGCCGACGACGGTAACCAGGATGCCGTTCTCGAACAGCCGCTTGGCGACGCGTCGCGCGTCGTCGAGCGTCACCGCATCGATCATCGCCGAACGGCGCTCAATATAGTCGATGCCGAGTTTATCGAGCTGCAACTGCACCAACAGCGATGCGATCTTGGTCGAGCTATCGAGATTGAGCGCGAACGAGCTTTTGACATAGTTCTTGGCCTCGGCGAGCTCCGCGGCCGTCGGGCCTTGCTCGGCGAAGCGGTGTATTTCTTTTTGGACGAGATCGGTCGTTTCGGTCGCGCGGTCGGCGCGCGTGGCGGTGCCGCCGAGGTAGAGCGCGGAATGATCGAGCCAAATCAGGCTGTCGGCGACCGAATAGACGAGGCCGCGCTTTTCGCGGACTTCGTGATAGAGCCGCGAGTTGAGAATCGCCGCCGCCGAGAATGTGATTGATGAGATAGGCGGGCATGAAATCTGGGTCCTGGCGTGCAATGCCGGGTCCGCCGAAATCGACGACCGCCTGCGGGACGTCGAGGCTGATATCGATAATGCGCCCGAGGCCCTGCGGTACGACATTCGCGACCGGTATCAGATCCGGTTTTGCCGGAAGCGCGCCGAACACGCGATCAAGGAGCGGCTTCAAAGTCTCCGCGTCGATGTCGCCGACCACGGCAACTTTAAGATTTTGCCGCGCCAGCACCCGATGCGTATAGGCTTTGAGGTCGTCGACAGTGATGTTCGGCACCGTTTCTTGCGTGCCGCCGACCGGCCGGCCGTAGGGATGGTCCGGGAAGGCGGTTTCCCACCAGCGCCGGCTTGCGATGTCGCCCGGGCTTGTCGTCTCTTTGCGCAACATCGACAGGACCTGCGCGCGGTTCAGCTCGACATCGGCGGCGTCGAAGCGCGGCGCGTTCAGGGCCAACCGCAACATGTCGAAGGCTGCATCGCGGTTTTCGCTAAGGGTGCGCAGCGAACCGCCGAGCTTGTCGCGCGCGGCATAGAAATTCATCTCGATCGCTTTGCGATCGAGCTGATCCGCAAAGGCCTTGGAGTCGAGATCGCCGGCGCCCTCGTCGAGCAGCGACGCGACGAGATTGGCGGTGCCGCCTTTACCCGGCGGGTCCTGAACCGAGCCGCCGGCGAAGGCAAAGTCGAGTGCGATCAGCGGCACCGCCGGCTCCTGCACCAGCCAGGCTTCAACGCCGCCGGGCGACACCACGCGTTGGATCGTGGTCGCGCGTGCCGGAAGCGCCGCCGCCGATAGCGCAACAGCAAGCGTTATCGCGGCCATGACCGGCCGGAACATCGAACCGGACGAGGCCGGCGCAACAGCGTTCACGAGTGGCTCTCCTGGGGCTGCAGGCTTTGCACGAGATAGCCGGTCACCGAGCGGCGGCGATCGAGCCAGGTGCGGGCGGCTTGTTGCACGGCGTCCGCGGTCACCGCGCGGATGCGGTCGGCCCAGGTGCGGACCATGACGACGGTCTGTCCGGTCGCCAGCGCCGAGCCATACCAGCGCGCCAAAGTCGCCTGATTGTCCTGCGCATAGACGGCATCCGCGATCAGCCGGGTCTTGGCGCGGTCGAGTTCGTCGGCGGTGACGCCATGGTCGATCACGTCGTTGACGACGTCATCGATGCCGGCCTCGACGTTGCGCAGCGATATTCCGGGTTTCGGCGCGCCATAGAGGCCGAACTCGGCGTAATCGAGCGCAGTGCCGGAATAATAGGCGCCGGCATTGAGCGCGATGCCCTTATCGACGACGAGCCTCCGGTATAGCCGGCAATCTTCGCCGCTACCGAGTACATGGGCGAGCACATCGAGCGCCTCGCTCGCGCCGGGCTGCGCGGTCGTTTCGGAGGGCACCAGATATTCGCGGCTGACGCTCGGCTGCTCGACGCGCGGATCAGCAAGCGTCACGGTGCGCGGCGCCTCCGGCGTGGGCTCCATCGGCCGCTGCCGCAAATTGATCGGCGCACGATCGGCAACCTTGCCGTAGGTCTCCTCGGCGTCTTTCTTGACCGCTTCCGGCGTGACGTTGCCGGCAACGACCACGATGGCGTTGTTGGGAGAATAGAAGCGTCGGTAAAACGCCAACGCATCGTTGCGGTTGAGCTTCTCGATTTCATCCCGCCAGCCGATCGCCGGCCGGCCGTAAGGGTGATTGAGATAAAGCGCGGCGTCCATTTGTTCGCCCAAGCGCGCGCCCGGATTATTGGCGACGCGCATGAATTGCTCTTCGAGCACGACCTTGAGCTCGGGCTCGACCACATCGTCGGTGAGCAGCAGACCGGTCATGCGGTCGGCTTCAAACGCCATCATCTCCCGGAGATGCTGGCGCGGAACGCGCTGATAAAACCCGGTATAGTCGCTCCCGGTGAAAGCATTTTCCTCGCCGCCGATTTCAGCAACGTCCTGCGAGAACGTCGCGCCGGGATTCTTGGCGGTGCCCTTGAACATCAGATGTTCAAGGAAATGAGCGAGGCCGGATTTGCCCGGCGTCTCGTCGGCGGCGCCGACTTTGTACCAGATTATATGCGTGACGACCGGCGCGCGATGATCCGGAATGACGACGACTTCAAGCCCGTTCGGCAGGGTGAAGTCCGTAACATCGGGGCCGGCGGCGGCGTGTGCGACGCCGGCGGCGATGGCGCCGCCGACGAGCGCCAGCACTAGCGTCAGTATTTTCGACAATACATCCCCTCCGCGAGGCCTCTGTCCGCGCCTCGAGCAGAATTTGACTCTACAGCGGCCCGGGACCCTTCGCCGCCCGCTTAGGTCGAAACGGTTTCTATGATCGAGCCGGACCCCGACATCCGCGCTCGCTCTTGCAGCCTAACGCACCGGCTCCATGCGCTCGCCGAGCGTCGGCGGTTTGTAGACTTTCCTCTCCGGCACGATGCCATAGGGCTGATTCGGCGACGGCGTTTGATAGCCGGGCGGCGGATCGGTAAGGCTGACGCGGGGCGGTTCGCCGGTGAACGTGCCGTAATCTTCCTGCTTGAGCCAGTCGAAGCTGAATACGCTCGGTTTCTTTGTGCCGAGTTCGGTAGGCGTGCTTTGATCGTTGGTGCCGGGAGCAGTGACAGACCCGACCTTGAGCTCGTTCGGGCGCAGCGGACGCGAGAGTTCAATGACGTTGTCTTCGTGCGGGCTGACCGCGGCTTCCTTTTTCGCCGCGGCACGCGCCTTGATCTCCGGATCGACGGGCCAGTTCGGCGCCGGCGGCGCGTTACTCGATTGCGGCGGCGGCAAGTCGCGGGTCGGCGGCACGACCAGCGGGGAGCGCTCGCTGTAATTGATTCCGTACTGCGGCGCGAACGGATCGTGCAGGCCGAGGGTGTTCATCACTTTGTCGCCGAAAGATTGATTCGACACGTCGTTGTCGCCGGCGCGGGCCGCCGAGCAGTTGCCGCACGCGGCAAGCGCAACCACTGCACCGCAAAGCGCAAAGGAAAAGAATTTCGTCCAGCGAATACTGGGGCCGCCAATCATTTGGCCGGCTGTTCGATCTTGCGGCATGCCCTCACCCGACTTGCCTGCATCAAAGTCTATAAACCCACGCCCGGCTAAAGGTTTATATCGACGATCGGGGCGCTTTTGCGGCACCCCTACTGAGCAATGAATTATACAATAGACCCCCAACCCCCGCAACAATGGCCACATCGGCCAGGTTAAACACGTACCAGCGGAAGCTGAAGCCTGCCGTTTCGATGTGGAATAGCACAAAATCCATCACGCCCGGCCAATGCAGCCGGTCGATGGCATTGCCGATCGCGCCGCCGATGATCAAGCCAAGCGCCGCGGCGGTTAGCCGCGACGGTGCCCGCGTCAGCCAGACCCACAGGAAAATGACCGCCGCCACCTTGAAAGCGAGCAGCGTCCAGGCGCCGACCGGCCCCTGCTGTGGGAAGAGGCCGTAGCTGATGCCGGTATTCCAGGTCAGCACCAGGTCGACGAAAGGCGTCACCGTAACGGAGCCGCGGCTGGCGAGACCAAAATCGTCGAGCAGCCAAAACTTCGAGGCCTGATCGGCGAGGCAGGTGATCGCCGCGATGATAAGCCCGAACGCGCTCAGGCGGCCCCACAGACAGGAAGCGGCCGATTTCGCTTGCGTCACGTCTTGCGCCACGTCCGCCATCCCCTACTCGGCCGCTTTACGCATGGCGTCCCATTCGCGCAACGCCTGGGCGTCGCGCGGGGTCACGTCGGGAAATTGCGGATCGAGACCGACGGCGGGAGAGATTTTCCAGGACCGGGCGCATTTCCGCCCTTGCGCCAATTCCGGAACGACGGCGACGCCCGCCACGTCCGGCAGACGGAACGCCTCGGGCAGGCCCTCGCCTTCGACCAGCGCGGCGCCTGAGGTGATGCAGATTTCGGCGAGATCGGCGTCCGCCACCACGCCGAACAGGTCTGGATCGGCGATGTGGATGATCGGATGCGCCTCAAGCGATGACCCGATGCGCTTGGCCGCGCGCTCAAGCTCAAGCGCACCGGTGACGACGCGGCGCACGTTGCGTAAGGTGCGCCATTTCTCGGCCAGCGTGTCGTCGCGCCAGCCTACCGGAATGGAGGGAAAGGATTTCAAGATGAACCGATTGCGCGCTGGGATCGCGCGCCAGCCAGGCTTCCTCGGCAGTGAAGCACAGCATCGGCGCCAGCCAGCATACGGTGGCGCGAAACAGTTGATCGAGCACGGTAAGGCAAGCCTTGCGCGTCAGCGACGAATACGGATCGCAATACAGCGCGTCCTTGCGGACGTTGAAATAGAACGCCGAGAGATCGACCGTCATGAAGGCGTTGAGCGCGGCGAAGATGCGCTTGGTATCGAAATCCGCATAGGCCTGGCGGATTAGCGGATCGAGCTCGGCGAGCCGATGCAGCATCAGCCGCTCGAGTTCCGGCATTTTCTCATGGGCGATACGATCCGCGGCTTCGAAATGCGCGAGATTGCCGAGCATCCAGCGCAGCGTGTTACGCAGCTTGCGGTAGGTATCGACTGTGGTTTTGAGGATTTCCGGCCCGATGCGCAGATCGTCGGCATAATCCGCCGCGCACACCCACATCCGCAAAATGTCGGCGCCGGCTTGCTTGATCACGTCCTGCGGCGCGGTGACGTTGCCGAGCGATTTCGACATTTTGCGCCCGTCCTCGTCGAGCACGAAGCCGTGCGTCAGCACGATATCGAACGGCGCGCGGCCGCGGGTGCCGCAGCTTTCCAGAAGCGAGGACTGGAACCAGCCGCGATGCTGGTCGGAGCCTTCGAGATACATCACCGACTCGTCGCCGCCGTCGGCCTTGCGCTTGATGTGAGCGAGCGCCGGAAAATGCTGCGGGTCTTCGAGCACGAAAGCGTGCGTCGAGCCGGAATTGAACCAGACGTCGAGAATGTCGTCGACTTTTTGCCAACCCTCGTTGGCGAGCTTGCCGAGGAAACGCTCGCGCGCACCCGGCGCATACCACGCATCGGCGCCTTCTTCCTCGAAGGCCTCGATGATGCGGACATTCACTTCCGGATCGTCGAGAATGTCGACTGAGCCGTCGGATTTCTCCTTGATGAACAGCGTGATCGGCACACCCCAGGCGCGCTGCCGCGAAATCACCCAATCGGGGCGGCTCTCGATCATGCCGGTAATACGGTTTTCGCCTTGTGCCGGCACCCAGCGCGTCGCCCTGATCGCTGAAAGCGCGCGATGGCGCAACGAGTCGTGGTGCCTGTCGATATCCTTATCCATCGCAATGAACCATTGCGGCGTATTGCGGAAGATCACCGGCTTTTTGGAGCGCCACGAATGCGGATATTGATGCTTCAATCGTCCGCGCGCGAGCAGCATGCCGGCATCGATCAGGGCTTTGATCACTGCCTCGTTGGCGTCGCCCTTCTCGCCTTTGTCGGTGATGACGCGCTTGCCGGTAAAGCCTGGCGCCTGCTCGGTGAAACGGCCGTCAGCATCAACGGTGTAGGGAATAGCGGTGTTGAAGCCTTGCGCGGCGAGATCACGAGCATTGGCAGTCCAAACATCAAAATCTTCCCGGCCATGTCCCGGCGCGGTGTGGACAAATCCTGTTCCCACATCTTCCGTGACGTGTTCTCCCCGCAAGAGTGGCACCTCAAAGTCGTAGTTATCGGAGAAACCGTGCAAGGGATGCGAACAAACGATAGCAGGAAGCGTATCGGGTGATACTTCGCGAAGCTCTCGGTAGGCGAGCACACGCGCCTGCCGCATGACGTCAATGGCGAGTTTCTTTGCGAGAACGAGCTTGTCGCCCTTCCTTGCCCAATTTCCTTCTGGGGCGTCCGTCACTTCGTAACTCGAATACTCGATCTTCGGTGAATAGCTGATCGCTCTATTGCCGGGAATCGTCCACGGCGTTGTCGTCCAAATCACGATCGAAGCATCATCTAAAGCTTTCGACTCCTCGCCGCCCTTAGAAATCCGTCCCGTGATCGGAAACTTCACCCAGACCTGATCCGAGACATAATCCTCGTACTCGACCTCGGCCTCGGCGAGCGCGGTCTTCTCCACCACCGACCACATCACCGGCTTACTGCCGCGATAGAGCGTGCCGTTGGCGGCGAATTTCATCAGCTCGCGCGCGATCTGCGCCTCGGCGTGAAAATCCATGGTGGTGTAGGGATGCGCCCAGTCGCCGGTGACGCCGAGGCGCTGGAATTCGGCGCGCTGCACCTTGATCCAGTGCTCGGCAAAAGCCCGACATTCGCGGCGGAATTCGACCAGGGCGGCGGCGTTGGAGAAATCCGGCTTCGGCTTGCCCTTGGCGCGGTAGTTCTCCTCCTCGATTTTCCATTCGATCGGCAGGCCGTGGCAGTCCCAGCCCGGCACATAGTTCGAATCGGAGCCGAGCATCTGCTGGCTGCGCGTCACCACGTCCTTGAGGATCTTATTGAGCGCGTGACCGATATGGATGTTGCCGTTGGCGTAAGGCGGTCCGTCGTGCAGGATGAATTCGCGGCCGTCCCTTGGCCGCCGCGCGCAACGCCGCGTAAAGATCAAGTTTTTGCCAGCGCGCCAGAAGCTCCGGCTCCTTTTGGGGCAAGCCGGCGCGCATCGGGAAATCCGTCTTGGGCAGAAACAGCGTTTCCGAGTAATCGCGCGCTTTGGTGTCGGTCACTTTGGCGTCCGTCTTGGGGTTGCGCCTTCTAACAAGCCGGTCGCGCGGCGCAAAGGGCTTCCTCCGGGCCTTTCGGGAACGACCATCCCGCACCGGCGTTAGCGCCATAGGTTATCGGCGTGGGGCGACGGAGGTTTTTTGGACTATATCCGAGCCAAAGGCGAAGTCCGCCACGCGCTCGTCATCAGCGATCCGCTGCCGGTCGACAGCGTCAGAAAAATGTGGGCGTCGGTCGGGCAAGCCGCGACCATCGGCATATTTCTGCTGTTGTTCGGCGCCTTCCTTTATATCGGCCGCGCCATCCTGTTGCCGGTCCTGGCCGCCGCCGTGATCGCGCTGACGCTGGCGCCGCTCATCAAGGCGGCCAAACGCCACGGCATCTCGCCGTGGATCACGGGACTTGTCATTCTCCTTTTCGGCCTGGGCGGGTTGAGCCTGTTGGCCATGGCGCTGGCCGGGCCGGTCAGCGCGTGGATCGGCCGCGCGCCGGAGATCGGCGCCACGATCCAGCAGAAGCTCTCGGTGCTCGATCAGCCGCTCGCCGCGCTGCGTGAGCTTGAGGGTTCGCTGTTCGGCGGCAACGCCACGCTTGGCGTCAGCACTCCCAATGTTGTGCTCCCGGTGGTCGCCTTTCTCACGCCGGCCGCGGGAGAGCTGCTGCTTTTCTTCGTCACGCTTTATTTCTTTTTGGTCGGCCAGATCGATCTGCGCAATCAAGCGGTCGCGATGTTCGGCAGCCGCGAGACCAAGCTGCGTTTTTTGAAAATCATGCACGACATCGAGCGCAATCTCGCCGGCTACCTGACGGTGGTGACACTCATCAATGCCGCGGTCGGCATCATCGTCGCGGTCGGCGCTTGGCTCGTCGGGTTGCCCAATCCGGCGATTTTCGGATTACTGGCGGCATTATTCAATTACGTGCCCTATCTGGGACCGGCGGCGATGGTGATCGTCCTGTTCGGCGTCGGCCTGGTCACGTTCCCGTCGCTGAGCCAAGCCTTTATCGCGCCGCTCGGGTTGATCGCGGTCACCACGCTGGAAGGGCATTTCGTCACCCCGACCATCATCGGGCGGCGGCTGACGCTTAATCCGCTGTTGGTGTTCCTGGCGCTGGCGTTTTGGACCTGGATGTGGGGCCCATTCGGCGCAGTGCTCGCGGTGCCGTTCTCCATCATCGGCCTCGTTATCTTCAATCATCTGGTTCCAGCCGGAGACATCAAACTCCCTGAGTGAATTGGCTTTCTGGGGTCTTGATCTTAATCAAGGAACTTTTCCCGAGCCCTGATACTTATCCGGGCAATCCGACAATTCCGGGCAATCCGGCAGTCCTTAATTCATGGAGTAAGGCATGACTTCGGCCTCGACCGTCTCTTCCACCACGCGCGAAACCGTCAAGGACGCGCGCGAAGGCGTGCGCGAAATCGGCAAAGCCAGCGCTGACGCCGCGCCCGACATTGAAAAGGACTTGCAGGCGCTGCGCGACGATTTCGGCCGGCTTGCCGAACAGGTCCGTGACATCCTCGCCAATAAAGGTGACGCGGCTTGGCAGCGCGCCAAGTCGAGCGTCGACGAAGTCTTGGCCGACGCCCAGGGCAAAGGCCGCGAGGCGGTCGGCGCCGTGCGCGACGTGTCGGACAATTTCGTCGAAGCCATCGACGAGTTGATCAAGAATCGGCCTTATGCCACGCTCGCGATCGTCGCCGGTCTCGGCTTTTTGTTCGGAGCGACGTGGCGTCGGTAGATATGGCGTCGGTAGATATGGCGTCGGTAGATATGGCGCCGCCGGATATAGCTTCGGCAGAGCGCGCCAAGCGGATCGCCCCATGCTCAAGACCCTGACGCGTGAGATTACGCTGTCGATCCAGGCCAAGAACGGCGCCAGCGTCGCCGTTATGGTCTGGCTCGGCATCATGGCGGTGGCACTGCTCACCGCGTTCGTTTTCCTGTGCGTCAGCGGCTACGACTGGTTTGCGGTGCAGTTCGGCAGCGTTTTCGCGGCCTTGATCATGACCGGCATTTTCGTGGTGATCGCGATCGTCGCGGCAATCGTCAGCGCGCTCATCCGGCGCCGCGTGCGCGAGCGCGCCATCCTTGCCCGCGCGGCGAAGGCGCATTCGCCGCCGTGGCTGCTTGATCCGAAGATCCTCGGCGTCGTCGTGGAGGCCGGCCGCATCATCGGCTGGCAGCGTCTGGTGCCAGTCGCGCTCCTTGGCTTCATGGCGGCACAATGGGCGCGCGAATACCGCGACCAGGGCCGAAAAAATCTCTGATCTTCTCGGCGCATGATCTTTCGCGAAGACCGGTCACCATCCGGGGATCAAGTCGGGGACGGGATTTTTGGCGATCATGCGTCGATCGGCGGGAACGCGTTGGGCGCGCGGCTCAAGGCTTCGCGCGCCAGGCGGGAGTCCTCCTGCATTTGCCGCACCAGGTCCTTGGCCGAGGCGAACACCCGCTCGTCGCGAATGAAGGCGATGAGAGCGACGTCGAGCGTCGCGCTATAGAGGTCGCCGGAAAAGTCGAACAGAAAGATTTCGAGGAGCACGATGCCGGTATCGAACATCGGGCGGCGGCCGAAGCTTGCCACGCCGTCATAGCGGGCCCCGCCGAGGCCGACACGCACCGCATAGATGCCGTGGCGCAGTCCGCAAGCCGCGTCGGGCTTGAGATTGGCTGTCGGAAAGCCGAGTTCGCGGCCGCGCTTGTCACCGTGGATGACCGTGCCGGAGACGAACCACGGATAGCCCAAAAGCTCCGCGGCATCGTCGATCCGCCCGGCGGCCAGCGCCTCGCGAATCGGCTGCGACGAGACCGGTCGGCCGCGATCCTGCAATGGCGGCACCACATCGACGACAAAACCGCGCTTGGCGCCTTCGGCCGCCAGGAAATCCGCCGAGCCAGAGCGATTGGCGCCAAAATGGAAGTTAAAACCGATTGCCGCGCCGCGGACGGCGAACCGCTCGACCAGGATGCGAGCGACGAAATCCTCCGCGCTGAGGCTCGCCAAGGCATCGCCGAAGGTGAGCACGATGGCGCCGTCGAGCCCAGTGGCGGCGAGGAGCCGCAATTTGGCGGTTTCATCGGTCAGGCGGAACAGCGGCTCCGCGGGGTTGAAGAATGCACGCGGGTGCGGCTCAAAGGTCAGCGCCGCAGCCGGGCGGCCCAGCACCGCGGCGCGCTTTTGGGCCGCCGTGATGACTGCCTTGTGGCCGCGGTGGACGCCGTCGAAATTGCCGATGGCGACAACCGCGCCGACGAGCGCTTCGTGGGGCGCGCCGGCGAGCGCAAAATCGCGCACGACGCGGAAATTCTTCGTCGGCATCGGGGCTGCGATGGTTAAGGACCGGTTTACGGCAAGCTTTCCGAAAGTGGTGCCGTCGCGGGCGCCGCAAAGTCAAGGGACCGCGACCGGCGTGGACCGGTTCGGTCGGCGGCGCCGGCCACAGCGGTTAACCGCGCGTTCAAACACCCAATGTAGTCTGCCCGGCTGGGAAGGGGACGGTCGGGCGATCCCGCCTCGACGCCAGATCAGTTGACACGGCAAATACTTGCGCGCCAAGCGCGCCAGACTTGCGCCGGTCGCAGGATTGGGAGCAGAGCGATGGCGCTCGATCCGAAAATGCCCGTGCTCGTGGTCGACGACTACAGCACCATGGTGCGCATCATCCGCAATCTGCTGCGCCAGCTCGGGTTCGTCGACATCGACGATGCCACCGATGGCGCCGCGGCGCTCGAGAAGATGAACTCGAAGCGCTACGGCCTGGTGATTTCCGATTGGAACATGGAGCCGATGACCGGCTACGACCTGTTGCAGCGGGTGCGCGCCAATCCTCAGTTGGAGACGACGCCGTTCATCATGGTGACGGCGGAATCCAAGACCGAGAACGTGATCGCAGCGAAAAAGGCCGGCGTGAACAATTACATTGTCAAGCCGTTTAACGCCCAGACGCTCAAGTCCAAGATCGAAGCGGTGTTCGCCGAGAAGGCGGAATTCGCTGCGGCGGTCGAGCAAGCCAACGCGGCTACATTTGCCGCATCGCGGCCGCAGCGCGGTCCGCTATGACGCGCTAAACGAACTCCAACCGTTACCAAATAAGCTCTCGCATCACCGCTTTCGGCGCAACGTTTGCGCCGGCGAATATCGCGTTGAGCGCCGCGAGGTCCGGCGCATCGCGCGAGCCGTATTCTTCGGCATGGATGCCTGAGGTGACGAACATATAATCGAGCGCGAAGGCCGCGGCACCTTTGAGATCGGTGCGCACCAAATCGCCGATCGCAAGCACGCGGCTTCGCCCCGGCATGGTCCCGCCACGCAATGTCGCGGCCTTGGCGAGCGCGCTGTCGTAGATCGGCGCATGCGGCTTGCCGCAGTAAAGCACCTCGCCGCCCAGCGCCGCATAGGCATCGGCCAAAGCCCCCGCACAGTAAACCAGCGCATCGCCGCGCTCGACCACGATGTCGGGATTGGCGCACACCATGAACAGCGCGCGCGAACGCATCGCCGCGAGCATATCGCGATAGCTTTCCGGCGTTTCCGTCGTATCGTCGAACAGGCCGGAGCAGACCACGTAATCGGCGCGCTCCAGCGGCGCAAACTTCACGTCGAGCCCGCTGAAGATCGAAAGGTCGCGCGCCGGGCCGAGATGAAACACCGCTTGCGGCAGCCGCGACTGAACGATGCCGCGAGTCGACATCGCCGGAGCTTGTGATCGCGTCATAGGCGTCGCGCGGCACGCCGAGCCGGTCGAGGATGCGCGCGACCGCGTCCCCCGAGCGCGGCGCGTTGGTGATCAGGATCGCCGTGCCGCCGCGGTTGCGGAAGCGCATCAGCGCGTCGCAGGCTGCCGGAAAGGCGGCAAGGCCGTTATGGATGACGCCCCAGACGTCGCAGAACAGCACGTCGTAGCCGCGCGCGAGCGGCTCAAAGTGTTTCATAAATGGGGCCACGGGCGGCATCGGCGCGTTACTGCGAGAAAAGCGAAGCAATCCGGAATCCTACAGAGCAGTCTGCATTGCTTCGTCGCTACCGCTCCTCGGCAATGACGGGAAAAATCAGGTTCGCCGCATCCCGGCGCGGGCCAACTGGCCGAGATTGCCGCCGGGCCCGGTCGGGTCGCCTGCCAAATGCGGCGGCGCGGTGTCCTTGCCGGCCTCGCGGGCCTCGCCGGCGACGCCTTGCAGCGCTTCCGCGCGCACCGGACGCGGCGGCGAGAACAAAAAACCCTGCCCGAAACGGACGTCGTAATCGAGCAGATCGACCACCGTCGCCTCATTCTCGATGCGCTCGGCAATGAGATCGATACCGAAGCGGCCGAGGAGGTCGGAGAAATCGGCCGGATGGATATCGGTCGAGGCGACGCCGACCCGGTTGAACAACAGTGCCGCCGGCGCTTTGACGAAGCGAAAGCCGCGCTGGTTCAATTCGCGCGCCTCGACGCGCAGGTCGGTGAGGTTGTCGATCGAGAAGCGGAAGCCTCGCTCGGCAAGCGCGGCGAGGCTCTCGTGCTCGATCGGCCCCATGGCGCGGACCGCGCTCTGGGTGAATTCGAGCACCAAATGCGGCGCAATGGCACGGTTGGCTTCCATGAATTCGAGAAATTTCGGGAAGCCGGAGTCGGTGAGGGTGGCGCCGGACAAATTGCAAAACAAACCGATGTCGCGATTCTTTAAGAGAAGCCGCCGCACCACCTGCACGCAGCGCAGCGCCGACAGGTGGTCGAGCTTCGGCAGCAGCGAGCCCGCTTCGGCATAGGGCAGGAAATCGCCCGCCGCGACCAGATCGCCGTTATCGGCCTTGAGCCGCGACAAGGCCTCGTAATAGCGCACCTTGCGCTGCGGCAGCGTCACCACGGGCTGCAGGTAGAGTTCGATTTTGCTGGCATCGATAGCGCCTGCGAGCGCGGCGATGATGCCGTCGCGGTCAAGTCCGGCAAACGCCGCGATCTTGCGCTCGATCGGCGCGGCCAGCGCCGCGACCTCTGCCGGCGCGGCAATGACGGAATCCGGCGCCACCGCGACAGCGGCGCCATTGACGGTGGGCGGCGCTTCGACGGCAGTGCGGAGCGGCCGGCGGTCGCCGGCAAGTGGGGCGTCGAGTGCCGCGTCATGGGCCGCGACCGAGTCGGCCAATTGCTTGACCAATGTCGATAATTCCTCGATTTCGGCGGCGAGCGGCTCGGCGGTCGCCAAAGCCCGGTCGATCGCAGTGTCGACCTTGCCCTCCATGGCGTTCAGCCGGCGGCCGAATTCGGCGAGTTGGCGGGCGAGATCGCCCGAGCCGCGGGCCAGCTTGGCGAGCTGATTGCTCGCTTCCAGGCGGTCCTGCTTGCGCGCCGAGATGGCGTTATAGACCGCAAGCGCGGTGAGTACGCCAAGCGCCACCAGCGCCAACTCGGCGCCGGTGAAGCCGAAGCGCAGATAAACCACAACGCCAATCGAGCCGGCAATGAGCACTATGCAGGCCGCAATGAAGATGGCGCTGATGCGTACCATGCCGCGCTACTCCCTGGTGTTCGGATCCCCGAAATTCGCGAGCGTTCGCGGCACGCTTCGATGCGAACGCCGGAATCAACGGGACACTAGCAAACTTATGATCCTGGTGTCGTTTCGGATTTGAAGTTCCCGTGCGGGTTTGCCAAGCCAATTCGGCCACACTTGGAGCCGATTCGCGCCCGAAGCCTAGCAGTGTCCACAAGCACGGGACCGCCGCAAGTGCGACGATATGAATGGCTAAGACTATGAGCCGGTTTTATAAAGTTAAAACTGATGCAGATCCGTGAGATGGTGAATTGGGCCGCCGCAATGCCGCTTGCGGTTTCTTCGACGGCGCCAAAGCCCGGACTGATCGGCTGGATCGAGCGCCGGCCGCGGGCCGCGTTCGGCTGGTTCCTGGCGCTGCATTTCGCGGTCTGGACCGCCTTGCCGAGCCTGCTTTACGCCAATCTGCCGCTCGATCTCATCGAGGCCCTGGTCTATGGCCGGGAATGGCAGCTCGGCTACGACAAGCTGCCGCCCTTGCCGTGGTGGCTCGTCGAGATCATGCACCGGGCCTTTGGCGTCGACGCGGCCTACTACGCCATGGCGCAGGCTGCGGTTGTCATCGCTTTTGTCTTCGTCTTTGCCATGGCGCGCCCGCTCGTCGGCGCAACGGGTGCGCTGGTTGCGGTCCTCATCATCGACGGCATGCACTATTTCCAGTACACGTCGGTAAAATTCAATCACAACGTCGTGCAACTGCCGTTCTGGGCGCTGGCCGGCTATTGCTTTCATGCCGCGCTCAAGCGTGGACATCTCGGCCACTGGTTTCTGCTCGGCATCGCCTTTGGCGGCGCGCTGTGGGCGAAATATTTCGTCGTCATGCTGGCGACGCCCTATGCGCTGTTCATGCTGCTGGATCGCCGCGCGCGTAGCGCCTTTGCCACGCCGGGACCCTGGCTCGCGCTCGCCGTCGCGCTGTTGATCGCGCTGCCGCACGTCGTTTGGCTGTTCCACACCGACTTCCTGCCGTTTGCATATGCCGAGCAGCGCGCCGCACCGGAGCGCGGCTGGTTCGACCACGTCCTGCATCCGGCGCTCTTCGCCGGCAGCCAGATCTACTTCATGCTGCCGGCCCTGTTCATCGCTGCGGCGCTCATGTGGCCGCGACCCAAAGCGCACGGTGAGATCGCCGCCGATGCCTTCGACCGGCGCATCGTGACGCTTCTGGCGTTCGGTCCCGGCACCGCTACGATTGCACTCACCGCTGTCAGCGGACGCGGCGCCGTGGCGATGTGGGGCTTTCCGCTTTGGCTCTTTGTCGGGCTCTGGATCGTAATGACGGCGCAGCCCTTGCTCGACCGCAATCGCATCGGGCGGGTCGTCGCGGCATGGGGCATCGTATTCACGATCTTTGCCGTCGTCTTTCTGGTGAACTATACGCTGCTGCCTTTGCGCGATCACCGCTATCGCGCGGTACTTTTTCCCGGCGACAAGCTCGGCGAGACCTTAACGCAACGCTTCCACGCCGCGACCGGCGCGCCGCTGCGCTACGTCATCGGCTCGATGTGGGACGGCGGCAATCTCGCGCATTATTCGCCTGACCAGCCGCAAGTGCTGATTGACGGCGAACCGGCCCGCGCGCCGTGGATCGATCTTGGCGATTTGCGCAAGGCTGGCGCCATCGTGGTGTGGACGCAGGCCGATGCCAATGTGCTGCCGCCGCAATTCGCCGCAATCGCGCCGAGCGCCAAGATCGGCGCGCCGTTCGATCTAACGATGCACCACGGCGACGGTGCGGTCCAAGTCGGCTGGGCGATTTTGAAACCTCAGCCGCAATAAAACTTCGCCCACCTATTCTTCCCCTTTCAGGCGGAACAGATTGGTGTCCGCGTTTTTCCCTGTCCTGAAAGGGGATGGCTCAGGGGAGAACCCCCTCGCGCAAGAGATGGGGACGCCCGGGGTGGAGGTCATGCAACGGCCCGGATGACACGTGCCACCTTCGCAAAAATCTCCCCGATCTGCGCTTCGCTCACAATGAGCGGCGGCGAGAGCGCGATGGTCTCGCCGGTGACGCGGATCATGACGCCTTCATCGGCGAAAGCGCGTTCCATGGCCTGATAGGCGCGCAAGCCGGGGCTGCCGGCACGCGCGGCGAGGTCGATGCCGGCCGTCAAGCCGACCGTGCGAATGTCGAGCACGCCCGGCAGACCTTTGAGCGTCATTGCCGCATCCGCCCATTTCGGCTCCAGCGCCTTCGATCGCTCGAATAGCTTTTCGTCGCGGTAAAGGTCGAGCGTTGCGAGACCCGCGGCGCAGGCGAGCGGATGCGCCGAATAGGTGTAGCCGTGGAACAGTTCGATGACATGTTCCGGCCCGCGCATGAATGCCTGGTAGATGCCATCGCGCGCGATCACGCCGGCCATCGGCACCGCGCCCGAGGTGACGCCCTTGCCGAAGACGATCATGTCCGGCGTCACGCCATAGCGCTCGGCGGCAAACGCATAACCGAGCCGGCCGAAGCCGGTAATAACTTCGTCGAAGATCAACAGAATACCGTGACGGTCGCAGATGACGCGCAGCTTTTGCAGATAGCCCTTCGGCGGCGGCAGTACGCCGGTGGAGCCGGCCATCGGCTCGACAATGACCGCGGCGACGGTGGAAGCATCGTGCAGCGCGACGATGCGTTCGAGCTCGTCGGCAAGATGCGCGCCCCAGTCCGGTTCGCCCTTGGTAAAAGCCTGATGCTCGCGGCTATAGGTCGCCGGCAAATGGTCGACGCCCGCCAATAACGCGCCGAAATATTTGCGATTGGCGACGATGCCGCCGACCGAAATGCCGCCAAAGCCGGTGCCGTGATAGCCGCGTTCGCGGCCGATCAGGCGCGTGCGTGCGCCGTCTCCACGCACATTATGAAAAGCCAGCGCGATCTTGAGCGCGGTGTCGACCGCCTCGGAGCCGGAATTGCAAAAGAACACCCGGTTGAGATCGCCCGGCGCCAGCGCCGCGATGCGGCTGGCGAGTTCAAAGCTCTTCGGATGGGCGAACTGGAATGCCGGCGCATAATCGAGCTCCTCGGCCTGGCGCGCGATCGCCGCGACAATGGGGTCGCGGCAATGCCCGGCATTGCTGCACCACAGCCCGGCGGTGCCATCGAGCACGGCGCGGCTCTCGGGCGTGTAATAATGCATGTCCTTGGCGCGGGCGACGAGCCGCGGCGCGCGCTTGAAGGCGCGATTGGGCGTGAACGGAATCCAGAAGGATTCCAGGTCGTTGGGCATCGCCGCGGTGGCAACCCGTGCTGTGGACATAGGACTCTCCGCCGTCATGCCCGGCTTTATGCTGCTTTATGCCGGGCATCCACGTCTTTATTATTGCAAGATGGAAGACGTGGATGGCCGGGACAAGCCAGGACAAGCCCGGCTATGACGCATCGACTAACCTTGTCGTAGCAAACCGCCGCTGCTAGCACCCGCACATGGCCGAGAAATCCGAAAAAACGGAAAAGTCCAACAAGCTCAAGGCCCGGCTGCCGCGCGGGTTTGCCGACCGCATCCCGGGCGAGATCGCCGCAACGCGGGTCATGGTCGAAAAAATCCGCGCCGTTTACGAGCTCTACGGCTTCGAGCCGGTGGAGACGCCGGCCATCGAATACACCGATGCGCTCGGTAAATTCCTGCCCGACCAGGATCGGCCGAACGAAGGCGTGTTCTCGTTCCAGGACGACGACGAGCAGTGGCTGTCGTTGCGCTACGATCTCACCGCGCCGCTCGCGCGCTATGTCGCAGAAAATTTCGACACTCTGCCGAAGCCGTATCGCAGCTATCGCGTCGGCAATGTTTTTCGCGACGAGAAACCCGGCCCGGGCCGCTTCCGCCAATTCATGCAGTTCGACGCCGACACCGTCGGTAGCGCGTCGCCGGCCGCGGATGCTGAAATGTGCATGATGGCGGCGGACACCATGGAGGCGCTTGGCATTCCGCGCGGCTCCTATGTGGTGAAGGTGAATAGCAGAAAAGTTCTGGATGGAATGCTCGATGCCGTTGGCTTAACCGGCGAAGAAAATCTCCATAAGAGACTTACCGTCCTGCGTGCGATCGATAAGTTGGATCGGCTCGGTTCTGATGGTGTTCGCGCCCTGCTCGGCAAAGGGCGAAAAGACGACAGCGGCGATTTCACCAAGGGCGCCGGACTGAACGAAGGCTCGATCCAGTTTCTGTTGAATTTCCTGGACCGACCGATTTATGGATACAACGTGGAGCGCAGCGACGTACAACGCCCTTATCAAGATATGGAGTTGATCGATCCTGCTCATGGCGATCCAAACGAACCCGGTCCGAAATTTATCGACAATCAAGGCACATTAGCTCATTGGACCGGGACAATCGGTCTGGTCAAAGCCGGAATGGCGGGCATTCAAGAGCTGCGCGAATTTGTTTCGCTCTGTGAATCGGCCGGGTACGGAAGCAAAAGAATAAAAATCGACCCGTCCGTCGTCCGCGGTCTCGAATATTACACCGGGCCGGTCTTCGAAGTTGAACTGACCTTCGCGACCGGCGGCAAAGACGGCTCGCCGCGCTTCGGCTCGGTCGGCGGCGGCGGGCGCTACGACGGGCTCGTGTCGCGCTTTCGCGGCGAGCCGGTGCCGGCGACGGGCTTCTCCATCGGCGTATCGCGGCTCCTCGCCGCGCTGGAATATCTCGGCAAGGCCGATCTTAAGACTGAACGCGGCCCGGTCGTCGTCACCGTGTTCGATAAGGACCGCATCGCCGATTATCAGGCCATGGTCGCGGCCTTGCGCCATGCCGGCATCCGCGCCGAGCTTTATCTCGGCTCCGGCAAGTTCGGCCCGCAGATGAAATACGCCGACCGGCGCAACAGCCCTTGCGTCGTCATTCAGGGCTCCGATGAAAAAGCCAAAGGCGAAGTCACCATTAAGGATCTGATCGTCGGCGCCGAACTCGCCAAGCTGGATAACGGCCGCGATGAGCATTTGCAGAAACAAGCGCAGGCGCAGCGCTCGGTTCCGCAAGCCAAGCTCGTCGAGGCGGTGCGCGAAGTGCTCGCGCTGCACGGAATCGGGAATCGGTAATCAGGAGGTCAGATATCGAGCGCCGATCGATGTCCTGATCCCTGAACTCAGTGCTGCAAGAACGGAATTGAATAGACCGTTTCACCTACGGCGTTGCGCACGATGAGAACTCAATGCCGGGTCATCGTATCCGCCGGCGTTGCGCAGCTCGCGAATGATGCGGCGGGCATAAGCCAGCGCGGCTTCGTCGTTCGGCATCAGCGTACCGCCGCGATCGTCGCGCTCTTCGCCATAGCCTTGGATATCGAAATAATATGGAAACACGATATCCTCCCGGCCAGGCATTTTGTTCTGCAAGCCAACGCGCTCGCCGTAAAGGCGGTTCCCGGCATCGCCTTGTTTTTGGGCAAACCACGGCACCGCAGGTGAAAGAGGAACTCTGACCGCGGCTACATTTTCATGTGGCCCATCGGCATCGCCGGCATATCGGTAGCCGTGACGTTGAACGTCGCTTTCTTAGAATTGACGGTAACGGTGACGCTGTAACGTCCGGCAGGCATCGTGACGTTATTGCCGTAATGCGTGGACGGCGGTCCTTTGCCGATCGCCTGCATAACGACCACGGGAACGTCGACCGTCGTTCCGCTGGGTTTGCCTTGGGCATCGAGCGGGACAAATGCCATCGTCACCGTCGCGTCGGCAATCACCTTGCTGGTCTTCTTATCGAAGACGTGCACGATGAGATGATGATTAGGGTGCGAATCCGCGTCTGGCCCGACCGGAGCGGCGCCACCCTCAATCTCCATGCCCTCCTTGACGTTCTTGGCAGCCACGTCGGCCTTGCTAAAGAACGGTTCGGCCGGAAGGACATAGAGCTCGACACGGTAGCTCCCGACCGTTTTGGTTTGCATGGCGTCCGCGGCGTGCGCCGCGACCGCAGCGGGGATGGCGGCCGCACCTATTGCAGGCACACACGCGGCGATAAAAAGCCATTTCCAAAATGTGCGCATTGCTTTGTCTCGCGTTTCGCGGGGTTCACACATGAAGGCCGCGTGCCGAGATCATGCCATGGCGAGCGGCGTGAGCGAAACGGCGATTATCGGCAGACTTTGACCCAGACGCAGATCTTCTTGAAGTCCTTCCAGTGGCACTGCTGCTCCATCCGGCAATCTTTACCCTTGGTGTCCTGTGCGGCGGCAGCCTGGGGCGCGGAGATCGCGATCAGGGCAAGAATCCCGCAGCAAACCATAAGAGAGAGTCCACGCATTGCCTTCTCCTTCGCATAGAGCCGAACTTTTCTTTCTCACGCCTCAGGTCATTGCGCGATGCTGTTTAGCGGCATGCCGACAGTGGGATGCCGATTGAGGCTTTACGTTGTCCCTGCAAACAACCGTCTTTCCAGATGCCTTGCACGGTTTCGCTGCCTTCGATCAAGCTGCCGACGCCGTTGGGTTTACCGTCGCGGAATTGACCTTCATAGCGAAATTTTTGGAACGTCAAGACGCCATCGCCGTTCGGCAGGCCCTCGGCGAGTTCTCCTTCGTAACGTCCGATAGGCCAATTTTGAACGCCTTTGCCGACCTGCCGGCCATCGCGCCATTCGCCTTGGTCAGTCTCGATTGAAACATTGTCGCGCAGCCATTGCACGCTGCCAGACCCATCGGCACGCCCGTTGGTACACGCTCCCGACCAGGCGACCGATTTATCCAGCTGCGGATTGGGGTCCCAAACCTGGCAACCGGTTTTGGCGTCGGCGAGCCACTCGCCGGCATAAGCTCCGGGAACCGCGGCCAAGAAACAGGCCAGCAGCACGCCGGCCCCGACGCTGCGGCGGAATTTTTGGCCGCGCGGCACCTCTCCCGGCCTTTGCGCCAATTTCAGCTCCAATCTTTGCTCAATGCGGTAACAGCGGAACGACGAGGCGGTTCAACAATTCGTCGCGCACGTCGATCATGCGGTCGCTGACCTTGCCGTCGGTATCGATGATCCAGGTGATCGGCACGCCGTCAGGCTCGCCGAAACCGTTGACGGTCACGTCCTTCAATATCGCAACCGGGTAGGCCAGCGACTCCATGACCTTGCGGACTTTTGGCAAGTCGCTGTCGCGATCGACACTGATGCCGATCATTTCCAGATTCTGGCCTTGATAGCGGCGATAAAAGGCGTCGAGCTTCGGCATGTCTTTCTTGCAGGGCGCACACCAAGTCGCCCAGTAGTTCACCAGCACGACCTTGCCCTTGAGCTTGGCGAGATCGAAGGTCTGGCCATCAAGCGCGGTGACGACGAGCTCCGGCGCCGCCTTGCCGATCTCCGGTGCCGCGCACGCCGAGTTCAATGTCGGTGCGAGGCACAAAATTGCGGCGGTTGCCGCCACACGGGCAAGCGCGAACGCTAGGGATTTCGCGGCGACGGCTGGCATTACCGCACCGTCGGGGGCCGGGGTGGCGGACGGTTGATCGCCCGGCAATCGGAGCTAGATTTCAGTATGATCGAGACGGCCATCGGCCGGTCTTCGGTCGCGGCAACTAAGGGGACATCATGTTGAAGATATTCGCCGCCATGCTGCTCGCGACATCGATTTACGCCGGTGCGGCGAACGCCCGCGGCGGCGGCGAGGAGCCGATGCCAAGCATAAGCTTCACCGACATGCCGAATTATCCGGCCAAGCGGATCGATCAGATCAAGCCTCTGCGCAAGAATGTTCGATGGCATCGAGGTTTCACCCGCGATCACTGACATCCTTAAGGCCTTCCCTGGACCGGCGCGCCGCTCTCGGCGCGTCGGCCATTGATCGGTCAGAAATTGTAGCTCGTTACGATCCTGATCAAGTACGGCGCGACGAGTTGCCCTTCGGTGCCGGCATTGTTGGCGGCATTGGCGCGGTAATAGACCGGAATCTCGATGTCGAAATAGGTCTTGAGCACCCGATTGTTGGCCTCGTCGAGAACTTTGGTGAACTCGATGCCCGGCGACAGCATCACCCGATCAAACCCGCTGTTGAACGGATCGGCACCGGTGCCGCTGTCGGGATTGCGATGCGATATGATGACCTGGCCGAGTGGAGTGATTTTGTCGAAGCCCAGTACATGGTACCAGTTGTTGTAGAGGATACCGGCGGCGCCATCGACCTGCATGCCTGGATGGTAACTTTGCACGACGCCGGCATTGCCGTCGAAGAAACCCTGCGGGTCAGCGGTGTCGCGATACAGGAACGGCTGTCGCCACATTACCTGCGCGAAATATTGCCACGCGTTGTCGCCCGTGAGCAGGCCGCGATGAAAGCCGCCGAGCAGAAGGTCGGTGCTGCCCGTCCCGATCTGAGTGTCGCGGTCGATCCCGGGTGTACTGTAGGGCCCAGTCGGAAACTTCAGCCCGAACATGACGCCGCTGGACATGTCCGGAAAAAATCCGGTGTACATGCCCATGACCTCGATATCGCCGATATCCGTGGACCTGAATGTTTGGATCTGGCCGGGGAATGCAAAGTCTGTCTCGGTGGTCAAAGCACGATTGGTGGTCGGCACCCGCACCATCACCCCCCAATCGCGGTTGAAATTGTAGCTGAAGCCGACATTGTACCACTGCGTATTGATTTCCTTGTCGGTATTGGCAGCGTTGGAGGCTTTTGAACTGCCGATGTAATTCTCGGTCTGATCGCCGCTCCAAAATTCGAAAAAAATGCGGCCACCATGATCCTGCTCCTGCGGACTTTCGAGGCCGCCAACGTCGAACACGCTGCAGCCGCAGGCGCAGGCGAGTGCTGCCGTCGTGGTAACTCCGACCAGCGGGACGATGGCCAGAACGGTTGGGACAATGAACGTCATCAGCGCGGCGGCGATCCGCCCATATGGACGGCGCGCCAGCAATGGCGTGGTTGCGACGGTATCAGACATGACGTCTCCGATTCGGTGCGCGCACCCCGAGGCAGCCGGATGACGGCGCCGGCGCGGCAGGGCAATTACAGTGAAATTGAAGGCGGGTTCGGACATGGCTGGCTCCCGGCGCTCAGAACTTGAAGTTCATGCCGGCACGCGCGACCTGAAGTACGAGATCAGCGGAACCGCTCAGCGGATTTGATCCGCCAGGCCCGCTGATCACGCCAGTCGCGCTCGTCGTCGGGAACGCCGCCAACAAATATTCGAACCGGATCAGCCAATGATCGGATAAGGCATATTCCCAGCCGGCGCCGACGGTCCAACCGGTGAGGAATTTCGAGGCGGTTGCACTGCCGATACCGCCGCCGCTGTCGGAGTAGCTCTCGGTGTAGCTCGCGTCGGTGAAGGCGACGCCACCGGTGACGTAAGCGAAATTGCGGTCCGCGGCGATGCCGATGCGCGGCCGCACGGTCGTCGAATAATTGGTGGTCAGCGATTGTCCGACGACGAACGCATTGCCGCTGGTCGGCAGCGCATTGGTATTGTTGTAGAACGCCGACGTGCTATGAAAATCGTCGAAGTCGCCTTCGAGGCCGACAACGACCGTCCCGCTTTGCCAATTGCAGCCGGCTTGACCGCCGCCAAGAAAATTCGAGGTATTGGCCGATCCGGTTCCGTCGTTAGTCACCTCACCGGGATCGTCAACCAACAAATAAGTCCCAGGAGCGACCCTGGTGGTGAAGTTCGATGCCCCGGCGCCGCCACCGCCATTGAGTCCGACATAGCACCCGGACCATTGATAGACTGGCGCGGGTGAAGGTGTGGGTGCGGCCTTCATCGGCATGTCGGCTGCGGCGGCGAAATTGACACCACAGGCGAGCGGCAATGTGGCTGCCAGCAGATAAGCAGCCAAAGCGAGCAGTCGCGCGCCGGGCCGCGCTTCGGTGAACGGATTGGGCATAATTCTCTCCCAAGAGCGAGAGTGGATATTTGCGCTTTTGCGCGCCGCTGTTGCCTCGCGCAACGGCGCTCGGCGTTCGGCTGATCGGCGGAATGGAAGGGCCAAAGCCTGCGGCCCGCAGGACGCGGCGGCCTTAAGCCGCCGGCTGGTCAGGCCGCGGCGGGCGGCCCGCGCGGCCAAGCGCTGTCAATGATAGGAATTGCGACCAACTGCGAGACCGTGAGCGGCCAGACAGCCTCGCTAAGAACGATCTTGCTGCTTTGGATCACGCCGGGCGGCGCACAATTCAAAAAGACCGCCCCGGCGACACAGAAGACGCAGTGAATGTTGCTGTCCGGAGCCTGGGCCGGGATGCCTGGCACTCCTGCAGTGCCGCCATGGGCACACAATTCGAACCCGGCCCATAGCGTGCCGGTTTCGGCGGCGTTGGCCGCCCCGCCGATATCAAACGCAAAGATAAAGCCTTGCACGACGAGTGCATAGGCGAGGATGCCGGCGATCGTGCGCCGCCACGCCCTATGTGAAATCCTCGCCATGACTGGACGAGCCCATCCTCGTTCGTTGCAAGGCTAGGCGTACGCCCGATCCAAAGCAACTTCCCTGTGCGTTATTAGGACCAGTGTGACCGATTTACATCGGTGTACTAGGGTTGGGCTATGTGCCAAGCACCGTTGAGAAAGCCGTCGCCGGTGATGTCACCCGGCTTCTTGTCATTCTTCCAAGTGTAGAGCGGCCGGGCTTTATAGGCCCACTGCTTCATCCCATCGGCGCGCGTAATGATGCTGTAATCGCTCATCGCCATCGCACCGGCTGCCGCCATCAACGGCGGCCAGTTCCCTGCACAAGGGCCATTGCACGCCGACTTTCCGGCAGAGTCCTTATCGAAAACGTAGAGCGTCATGCCACTCTCGTTGGTAAGCACTTTGCCTTTGGCGCTATCGCCCGTCTTGGTCGGCGCCATCTGCGCCAAGGCCGCAGTCACCAAGGCCACGGTCGCAATCGCAGATATGGAGGCAACGACAGCTATAAGCAGTTTTCGCATTAGCTTCCCCCTATGGATTTGGCTGCCGCTTCAGCGGCGAATGAGTGAACACCAAACCGGAGCAGATATTCCAGGTCACGGTCCTGCAATTATTATGATAGATGGGCGGCTGAACGCGACAGTCGCCGACGTTTCGGCATTGACCGATTACGCCCCGCGCCGGGATTGATCGTTCCGGGCAATGCAGGAGCCCTCTCATGCGAACGCTCATCTCCTTTGTCTCCATTCTCGTCGTGGCGCTAGGTATACCCGCCGCGCGCGCTCACGCCTTTCTCGATCATGCCACCCCGGCGGTGGGCTCAACAGTGGCGGCGGCGCCGGACGAGCTTTCATTGTCGTTCACGCAGAATCTCGAGCCGGCTTTCAGCACCGTCGAAGTGACAGGACCTGGCGGTTCTCGCGTCGACCGGGGCAAGCCGCAGATCAGCGGCAACACCATGCGCGTGGGGCTCAAAGCTGCCGGGCCGGGCATCTACCACGTGCATTGGCACGCGCTCTCCGTCGACACCCACACCACGCAGGGCAGCTTCACCTTCCAGGTCGGTCAATAACAGCGGACCGCAGCCTTGAACGATCCGCTGGTCTATGCGCGCTTCATCCACTTCGCCGCGACGATCGTGGTCGCAGGCGTCGTCTTTTTTGACGCCTTGATCGGCGAGCCGGCCTTCCGCAAGGCAAAGTACGCGACGCGCCTGAAGGCCGTTATTCGCTCGCGGTTCGCTTGTATCGCGTGGATCGGTCTTGCCGTCGCGTTGCTCTCGGGAGCGGCGTGGCTCATCTTGACCGCCGCGGCGATGAGCGGTCACCCGGTCGCGCAAGTGTTCTCTGGCGGCGTGCTTCCGATCGTGCTGTTGCAGACCGAATTCGGCACTGACTGGCTTGTGCGCTCTGCACTGGCCTGTTGTCTCGCCGCAATATTCTTTCCATTGTTCTCGGCGCAAAGCGCCAAGCCGGGTTGGATCGGAACTGCAGCCCCGATTTTGGCCGCCGCTTTCGTCGGCTCATTAGCCTGGGCGGGTCATGCCATCGGTGGCCAAGGCATCGAAGGGATCGTCCATCCGGCCGCCGACATCTTGCACCTCGTCGCCGCGGCGGCGTGGGTTGGTGCGCTCATTCCGCTGGCGCTATTGCTCCAGGCGGCCGCACAGGATTCCGAGACGCTTGGCGTCGCACAGACGGCCACGTTCCGCTTTTCGACACTCGGCATGGTTGCCGTCGGTACGCTGCTCGTCACCGGCATTATCAATAGCTGGTACCTCGTCGGCAGCGTTACGGCACTGACCGGCACCGATTACGGCCGGCTGTTGCTGGCAAAAATCGCTTTGTTCGCGATTATGGTTGCGCTTGCCGCTTTCAATCTGTTGCGGCTGACGCCACGCATCGCTCAGCGCGAAAGCGCAGGCACCGCCGCGCCGGCGCTGCGGCAATTGCGCAGGAACGCGGCGATCGAGGCGACGGCCGGCGCGATGGTCATCGTCATCGTCGCCGTGCTTGGCACTTTGCCGCCCGCCAGTCACATCCACCTTCACGGAGCGTCCGGCGCCATTCCGGCCGACGCGTCGTTCCAACACATCCATACCGAAAACGGCATGGCGGACGTGACGGTCGAGCCCGGCCACGTCGGCACCGCGAGCCTCACGGTCCGTTTGTGGGACGCGGATGAGAACCCGCTTGAGGCAAACGCGGTGACATTAGCTCTCACGCCGCCGGCGCCGGGCGGCAAACCGATCACGCGCTTTGCCGCGCTCAACGCCGACGGACTCTGGCAGGTCGATGGCATTAAGCTTTCGCAGCCCGGCAATTGGACGGTCACGGTGAGTGCCGCGCTCGGCTCCGGCCGGCGTCTCGTGCTCGCCGCGCCGATTGTCATCGACGCTCAATAGCGTTTCACGGGCTGCAGCGCAGCACGCCGTTGATGTCGCAATAACCCCGGCCGAGATGGCAACAGCCGAACGAGCCTTCCGAGCAGTAGAAGAATTGATAGTCGCTGCCGCAATGATTCGAGCAATATGGCCGGCCGGTGAAATATTCGCTGCTGCAGTGGTTGCGATATCGCGGCGGCAGCGACTGCGGATATTGCCAATCGACAACAATGACGGAACCGCGCGCCGGCAAAACCTCAGGGACGGTTCCGGCGCAGGCTCGCGCCGACGCGGCGCAAAGCAAAAGCGCCAGGGCAAAGGCTCGCTTCATGCGTCCGCCGTTGCGATCGCATCGTCATGCAATCGCTCCTTCATGGCCACACCGACCCGGCGCGGCAAACGAACGGTGAAGCGCGAACCCTCGCCTTCCGTGCTGTCGACCTCGACGCGGCCGCAATGCAGTTCGACCGCGGTCTTCACCAGGTAAAGGCCGACGCCGGTGCCGACAATGCCCGACACATTGCTGCCGCGGTGATAACGCTCGAACAAACGCTCCATGTCGCGCGGCGGAATGCCGATGCCGCGATCGGCCACGGTGACGGCGACCTCATCATCCGCGCTCCGGGACTCGACTTCTATGGCGCCGCCGCCCGGCGAGTATTTGATGGCGTTGGCGAGAAGATTTGAGAAAACCTGAAACAACAGCTTGGCGTCGCCGACCATAGGCACCGGCGCAGCGGCAAAGCGTTCGGCGATGTGCGAGCCCGGCACCATTTCGCGGTGCAGCTGGCAGACCTCCTGCAGCAATGCCGTCATGTCCATCTCCGCCGGATCGAAATAAAGGCCGGCCCCGCCGTCGATCAAGCGGGACGAGTTGAGGAGATTGTCGATCAGATGCGTCATGCGCAGCACTGCACTGCGGATTTTGCCGGCGCGCTCGCCGATCTCGGCGGGTTTCACGGCATCTCTGACCTTGTCGAGCCGCCGGGCGTGGCCGTCGATGATGGTCAGCGGGGTGCGAAATTCGTGCGAGGCCATCGAGACGAAATTTCGTTGCAGCAAAGCCAGCCGCTGCTCGTTCGCCAATTGCTCCTCAAGCAGCGCCGCTTGGCGCGCCAGCGTGGCTTGGCTGCGCATCAGCTCGATGGCGTTGTTGCGGAACACCACGGTCGCCTCCGCCATGGCGCCGATCTCGTCGTGGCGGCCGGTTTGCGGGATATCGACGGCGGTGTCGTTGGCGGCAAGGCGACGCATGCGGTCGGCGAGATCGAGAAGCGGCGCCGAAATCGACTGGCTGATATGAATCAGCGCGGCGACCACCAGTACGGCGGCAATCACGATGGCGAGCAGAATGAGCCAGAACGCCTGGCGATAGGCGACAGCAAGGCGGTCGCTCGCCACTTGCGCGCTGGCCACGGCATGGTCGGTCAACTGGCCGAGCGTATCGCTGGCGGCGTTATAGGCCGTGCGCGACGAGCTGCCGTAGATTTGCAGCGCCTCGGCCTTGCGATCGCCGCGCGCCAGCACCAGCATCTGGTTGACGATGCTGCGATATTCGGTCCAGTGCGCCTTGAACCCTTGGTACAGCGTGTTTTCTGCCGCGTCATGACGGATGACCTCGAACTCGCGTTCGGAATCGGCAATGGTGCGATCGAGATCCGCCATCTGCTTCTCGTTGGCGGCGGCCTCCGATGCGTCCGCCGACAACAGCTCGCTGCCCTCGAAAGCGCGAAAATCCGAGGTATAATTGTTGAGGTCGCCGAGCGCCCGCGTCGTCGGCAGCCAAACTTCGGCAACGTCGGTGGACAGCGCGTCGAAATTCGACAGGCGCCACATGCTGAACGCGCCGAGAATGACGACCAACGCAAAGAACAGCAAGAACACTGCCGCGAGGTGAAAGCGGATCGATTGCGGCTGCCACATGAAGATATCCGTCGAAGCTATGTGCCGGGGCACGCGACAATAACCATATCGCAAAGGCCCAACTACAGGAAACCGGATTGAGGTAAATTGTCGGAAACCGGCGCCTTGCTTTCGGCCCGGTTGGCGCTAGCTTTCCGGCCATTCAGCAGCAACGATGCCCAACGCGCAGAAGAAGATTCTTTGTATCGAGGACGACCGCGAGACCGCGGCGCTGATCGCCGAGGAATTGGTCGATCGCGGCTATGACGTGAGCCTTGCCCATGACGGCCGCGAGGGTCTGGCTGCGATCCTGAAAATCATGCCCGACCTCGTCTTGTCGGATATCAGCATGCCGGCGATGTCCGGATTCGAGCTGCTGGAGCGGCTGGTCGCCCTGGCGCCGCGCTTTGCCAGAATGCCTTTCGTGTTTTTGACGGCGCTCACCGACCGTGACAATGAGCTGAAAGGTCGGCAACTTGGCGCCGACGACTATGTCACCAAGCCGATCGATTTCGAGCTGCTCGCCACCATTATCACGGCGCGGCTCAACGGCGTCGCCCGCACCGGGCTGTGGCCGAAGACGGTCGATCTCAACGATCGCGAGGTCGAAGTCCTGACCTGGGTGGCGCGCGGCAAGACCTCGGCCGAAATCGCGCAAATCCTCGGCCTGACCAAACGCACCGTCGATTTCCACACCGACAATGCGCGCGCCAAGCTCGGCGCCGCGACCCGCACCGAGGCCGCGATCAAGGCGGCGAGCGGCCGGCTGATCGAGCCGTAGCAGCGCGGATTTTCGCCGCGCTCACCAAACGGCGAACAGGCAGATCAGCGCAAATGGCACCGCGACCAGGCCAAGATAAAGCCAAGTCCGATAGCCGTGCGCGTCTCTTGGTCCTTGGAACAATAAAATCGCAAACCAGACGCAAAGCGCGAAGCCTAAAATCATTCGGATAAGATCGGCGGGAGTCTCATAGGCCGACCAAATCGTTTCGCTCTGCGGCATGCTGACGCGCAGCGTCAACACCACCAAGGTACAAACAAATATCGTCCGCAGCAGGATCGCCGGAATACGCAACGCCGCCGGAACGTCTGCGACCGGCAATTTCGCCTCAGGGTGATTCTCCAAGTTCGCCATTTCGCTCGCTCCACCCGGCAGCCATGGCATTCACTTTCGGCACTCACACCTCACTTCTCGGCGCTCGCGCGTTATTCGCCTCTGGCGATGCCGACCGTCTGAGTCTTCCACCTTTGCGAATATATACATAATTCCGAACAGTAAAATGCGTCAGCGCTCGATCTCAGCCCCGTGCGTTTTCCATATCCGCGATGACAGCCAGGATCAGCGTTTGGGCCGAAATGCCGTACCGTCGATGCCGGCGGCCGTCTTTGCCGGTCCCCCGAGACCCGAGGGCGCAACAGATGGGCGAATGAACCCGGCGCCATCAATCTTGCTACGGCTTGGAATACGAACACCGGCAATGGCGTTGAAATCTTGCCGCCCGATCTCGGGGTTGCCGCGAGAGATAAAGGTGACGGCAGTGTGGGGCGCGGCGACAACCGTAGGCGGCGGCCGCAGCCCGAAATGCTCGCCAACGGCCAAGCCGCTTGCAGGTCGGGCGACAGGCTCTCCGAGTGCGTTGCGCACGACAGGATTGTCTGGCTCGGCGCGGTGAGCCTGAAAATCTTCCGGCTTGGCAATCTTGAAGCTCGGCTTCGTCTCGCGAGCTTTATCGGAGGCGAACGCCGAACGCAGTGGCAGCGTCGTGACGCCGAGATCGATGGTGTCGGTCGAACTTTTGCCGACGGAGTTTGCAGCTTTCGTGTTCCCGCTTTGGCTTGACGGCGCGGCTTTGGCGCTCACGTGATGTGCCTGATGGCCGTGGGTCTTTTTGGCGGCGCTTGGCTGCACTGCCGCCATGCCGACGAATGCGATCGCAAGTAGCGCGGCTTTCCAATGGCGTCCCATCACAGGCTCATTCGCTTGCCGGCGGTGCATTCGGTTCGGCGGGAGCCGCGCCACGCCGCACCGGATCGAGGAAAAACGTCTGCAGTGCCGGCACAATCACCAGCAACATGATGGGGCCGATCAACATGCCGCCGACAATGACGGTGGCGAGCGGCCGCTGCACCTGGCTGCCAATGCCGGTGGAAATCGCCGCCGGCAGAAGCCCGATACACGCCGATAGCGTCATCATCAGCACAGGGCGCATCTGCTCCTGCACCGCGTGAAACATGGCGTCGACCGGAACCATGCCGCTTGCCGCCACTCGATAATAGCCGTTGATGATGAGAATACCGCTCATCACCGATACGCCAAATAATGAAATGAATCCGATCGCAGCTGAAACGCTGAGATCCAATCCCGACACGTAGAGCGCCAAGACGCCGCCGGAAATCGCGAACGGCAATCCGAACAAGGCCAGCACGCTGTCGCGCCACGAATTGAACAGTCCATAAAGCAGAACAATAATAAAGACGAAGGTAACTGGCACGATGATGGCAAGGCGCTGCTTGGCTTGCTGCAGCCACTCGAACTCGCCTGACCATTCGATGCGATAACCGGTGGGCAATTTCACCTGCGCCGCGATGCGCTGTTGCGCTTCCTCCACCGCGCCGGCGAGGTCGCGGCCGCGCACGCTGAATTTGATCGGCACGAAGCGCTGGTTGCGCTCGCGAAAAATATAGGATGCGCCGGTGTCGAGCGAAATCGACGCGAGTTCGCTCAGTGGAACATAACCATTGACGCCGCCCGACGTTTGATAACCTACCTTGATGTTGCGCACCTCATCGATATTATTGCGATATTTTGCGGCAAGCCGCACCACGACGCCGAATTGCCGGTCGGACTCCAGAAGCGTGGTCGCCGTGGTCCCGCCCAAAGCCGCCTGAATGACGTTATTGACATCGCTGACGCTGAGCCCGTAACGCGCCGCCTTGGCGCGATCGATCCTGATGTTCAAGTTGGGCTGGCCGAGAACCCAAAATACGCCGAGATCGGTGATGCCTTGCACCTGGGCCATCTGCTGCATGCACTCGTGCGCGAGTTTTTCGAGCGTCGGCAAATCGGGGCCGACGATCTTTGCCGAATTGGCGCCCTTGACCCCCGACAGACCTTCTTCCACGTTGTCTTGAATATATTGGGAGAAGTTGAACTCGATACCGACGAACTCCTTGTTGAATTCGGCCTGCATGTCGTTGATCAGCGATTCCTTGGTCACGTTCGGCGGCCATTGGTCGGCCGGCTTTAGCGGCACGAAAAATTCGGCATTGTAAAATCCCGCAGCATCGCTACCGTCGTCGGGCCGGCCCTGCTGCGACGTGACGGTGATGACTTCAGGATAGCGCAGGAGGAGCTGGCGGATTTTGTCGACGATCGGTTCGCCGGCCTCCAGCGAAATCGTCGGCGGCATCGAGGCGCGGATCCATAGATTGCCCTCTTCGAGCGTCGGCAGGAATTCGCTGCCGAGCCGCGAGCCGATGACGGCGGTGACGACGAGGAAGATCAGTCCGATCGCGACCGTGATCTTTCGCTTGTTGAGCGACCAGCGCAGCACCGGCGTATAGACCGAACGCAGCCAGCGTACCGCGACCGTCTCGATCCCCGCCACGCGCTCCGAAATCAAGAGCGAAGTCAGGCATGGCGTCACCGTGAATGTCGCGATCAAGGCGCCGACCAAGGCATAAGCGTAGGTGCGCGCCATGGGTCCGAAAATCTGGCCTTCGACGCCCTGCATCGTGAACAAAGGAGTGAAGGCAGCGACAATGATTGCGGTGGAAAAGAACACCGCTTTGTCGACTTGCAAGGCGCTGGCGAGGATGAGCCGCAAGCGGTCGTTCCAGGCCGGCGCGCCGCCAAAACCGCCTTCCCGGGTCGGATCGGCGCCCCACTCACCCTCCGCAAGCTGCATCAACAGCGCTTGTTTTGCTTGCGGCCGCGCCTGGAAATTCCGATAGACGTTCTCGACCAGGATAACCGCGGCATCGACGATGATGCCGAAATCGATGGCGCCCACCGAAAGCAGATTGGCCTCTTCGCCGAGCGCCACCATGATGATGATGCTGAAGAATAGAGCAAACGGGATATTGGCGCCGACGATAATCGCGCTGCGAAGATCACCGAGGAACAGCCACTGAATGAAAAAGATGAGCAGGCAGCCGTTGACCAGATTATCCAGCACCGTCGTGGTGGTAACGTCGACGAGCTGGGTGCGGTCATAATACGGCACCAGTTTCACGCCCGGCGGCAGGCTGCCATCGCTATTGATTTTCGAAACTTCCGCCCGAACGCGCGCCACCACGTCCTTGGTGTGCAGCGTGCGGTTCATGACGACGATCGCCGCCACGACATCGTCGTCATTGTCACGCCCGGCTTTACCGAGCCGCGGCACGTAGCCCGCCGCGACCTTGGCCACGTCTTTGACAAAGACGGGCACGCCGTTGGCTTGGCCGAGCGGAACATTCTCGATGTCCTCGACATGATAGCCCTGCGTCAGATCGATGGCGCCGCCGGCATTCATCAGACCGACGCCGCGAATGTTCACGGACTGCTGGCCGAAATTGATGGTGCGACCGCCGACATTGATGTTGGCATTGCCGAGCGCCGTAATCACTTGCGACAGAGTGATGTTGTAAGCGTCGAGCTTATTGAGATCGACGTTAACGTCGTATTCTTTGGTCGTGCCGCCCCAGGTATTGACCTGCACGACGCCGGGAACGGTCAAGAGCCGTCGCTGCACGATCCAGTCCTGGACGGTACGCAGATTGGTTAAGCCGAAATGCGGCGGACCGACCACCTGATAGCGATAGATTTCGCCGACCAGGCTGGTGGCTTGGATTTGCGGCGTAACGTCATTCGGCAGACTGACGTTCTGCTGCAGATTGATCGCGGTCTGGGTGAGCGCGAAATAATAATCGACGCCGTAATTGAATGTCACGCGGACAAACGACAGGCCGTAGAACAACGTCGAGCGAATGACATCGACGCCGGGCGTCGCGGCAAGGCCGACTTCGATCGGAATCGTGTAGTAGCGCTCTATCTCCTCCGCGGACAGTCCGGGAGCCTGCGCCGTAATCTCCAGGATGACGGGCGCCGGATTGGGGTAGGCCTCGATGTTCAGCTTGGAAAATGCCAGCAGGCCGGCGCCGATGAACAGCAAGAGACCGAGCAAGACCAGCGGGCGGCGCGTCAAACCAAACGTGAGCAGCGCCTTCAGCACGACATGGACCCCGCCGCCGTGGCGTCACGCGCGGGTTCTGGTCGACACGCCCTCATTGCGAGGCTGTGGCCAGCGCATTGCTCAAGAACAGCGCGCCTTCGGTGGCAACGAGCTCACCCGCCTGCACGCCTTGCAGAATTTGTCGGTAGCCGTCGCGCTGTTCGCCGATCTTGACCGTTCGTCGCGTGAACCGCCGGCGGTCGGCGGTGACCCAGATTGTCATCGTCCCGTCGCCCTCGCGCACGACGCCATCGATCGGAACGGCGGGCGAGCGCACCGGATGACCGACGCTGATGACGAAATTTGCGAACATGCCGGAGCGCAATTCGTGCTGCGGGTCCTTGATTTCCGACCGCACCAGGACGCGTCGGGTATTGGGATCGACCGTAGCGCCGACGGTGGTGACCGTGCCGTCGAAAACGCGGCCGGGAAACGCATCCACTTTGACTTGGACCGCTTGCCCGATACGGAATGCCGGACTGTCATTCTCGGCGACATTTGCCAGCATCCACATCTTGTCGATATCCGCCACCATGTAAGGCGCCGGCGCGTTGCCCGGCTGCACCAACAGACCCGGCGCCGCATTGCGCGCAGTGATCCGGCCGGCGATCGGGCTCGGCACGACGAGCGTCGGGTCGGCCAGGCGTTGGGCGACGATGCCGTCGATGTCGGCGTCGGTCTTGCCGAATAAGCGCACGGCGTCGCGCGCCGCACGCAGATTGCCTTCGGCGGTTTGCTCGTCGGACGCCGCCTGCTCCACGTCGTGCTGCGACACCGCCCGCGTCGTGTAGAGATCGCGCAATCGATCGAGATTTTTTTTGTCGAGGTCCAGAACGCCGGCCGCGGCGATCAACGTCAACTCGGCTTGCAGCAGATCGGGGCTGTCGATGGTGAACAGCGTCTGGCCTTTCTTGACATCGTCGCCGACCTCGGCGAACAGCGCAATGATGCGGCCCTGATAGGGCGTGAACACCTGCACCGACAGATCTTCGTTGAAGCCGATGCTGCCGACAGCCTCCTTGTCGACGGGAAAATCGCGCTCCTCGACCGGTTCAACCTTGACCGAGTTCGAGCTGCGACTCCGACAGGTCCACGCTGTCGGCATCGGGCGCCGCGGCGGGCGGCGCGTCGGCGTGGGCGGCGGTTGCGCCGCTATTCGCGCCGTCGCCGGAATGCCATGTCCAGTAGACCGCCGCAACGATGGCGAACAAAGCGGCGGCGACCGCCGCACTCAGGCGACTGCTTGTCGTGCGGGGAGCCATCGATGAGCCGCATCCAGCTTTTTTGGAAATCGCGGCGACATGGCCATCAGCCCCCGCCGCGGTCTACTGTCATTAATCACACGACTGCGATTAATCGCAGTATTCTGTACGAACTCATGACAGTCTATCACGATCGGGGGTCCCCTCGTGATCGTCGTCACCGTCAACGCGACTTCCATACCAAGCGGAGACGAAGTTTTGACTGTGAATAATCGGCACTGTGGCTAGCCGAGCACAGCCAATACCGGCAAAATCGGAAATAATGCAGTTTACGCGCATAGCTCAGTTGCAACAGTTCAATTTCCAATGTCCGGTCCGGCGATCAGGTGGTTTGTTGCAGGTGCCACCGCACTCGCGACCGCAATATTCTTGACCGGTTGCGCCGTCGGCCCGGACTTCGTTCATCCCGCTGCGCCGGAGATCATCCGCTACACCCGCGAGCCGCTTGCCGCGCCAACCTCGTCCGCGAACCGCGCCTCGGGTGGGCGTCAGGCTTTTCTGCAAGGCCGCGACATTCCGGAGAAATGGTGGGCGCTGTTCAAATCGCCGGCACTCAATACACTCATCGAGCAATCGCTGCGCAACAATCCGAACCTGCAATCGGCGTTGGCGACGCTGCGTTCGACAAGAGAAACCGTGCTGGCGCAACAGGGCAAGTTCTTCCCCTTGGTGCAGGCCAATTTCAATCCGACCTACCAGCGCACCTCCGCTGCGATAGCTCCAGTCCCCGCGTCCAATGCCAGCGTCTTCACTCTCGACACCGTGCAGCTGACGGTCGCGTACACGTTCGACATCTGGGGGCTCAATCGGCGCACCGTCGAATCGCTGGAAGCCTTGGCCGACGTGCAACGCTTTCAGGTCGAGGCGGCCTATCTTTCGCTCACCGCAAACCTGGTGGTCGCGGCCGTCACCGAGGCATCGATGCGCGGCCAGATCGACGCCATCGTTCAGATCATCGCCATCAACAGCAAGATGCGCGATACGTTGCGGCGCCAGTTGGAGGCAGGCTATGCCAACCGCAGCGATCTCGCGGCGCAGGAAGCGGCGCTGGCGCAGGCCGAGGCAACGCTACCGCCGCTGCGCAAGGCATTGGCGCAGGAAGAGGACCTCATCGCAGCTTTAGCCGGCGCCTATTCGAGCCAGCGACCGGCCCCGGTGTTCACGCTTGGCGAACTGCGCCTGCCCGCCGATCTGCCGGTCAGCCTGCCGTCGCAACTGATCGAGCAGCGCCCGGACGTGCGCGCGGCTGAAGAGCAATTGCATTCGGCCAGCGCGCAGATCGGCATCGCCACCGCAAATATGCTGCCGTCATTCACGATCAGCGCCGACGCCGGTTTTATGAACACGGCGCTCGCCCATCTGCTCGCGCCGCAGAATTTGTTTTGGGACCTCGGCGCCAATGCCGCGCAGACCGTCTTCGATGCCGGCACGCTATTTCATCAGCTCCAGGGAGCCAAAGACACCTATCGGGCGGCGGCCTGGACCTATCGCGGCACGGTGATCGCGGCAGTGCAGAATGTCGCCGACGCACTGCGCGCGCTGCAAAACGACGCCGAGGCCGTGCGAGCGGCTCAAGCGTTCGAACGCGCCGCACGGACGAGCTTCGATCTCGCGGGCCAGCAAATGCAAACCGGCAATGCCAATGTGCTGCTGCTGCTCAACGCGCAGCAAAGCTATCTCCAGGCGGTCATTGAGGTCGTGCAGGCGCGCGCCGCACGGCTTGCCGACACGGCGGCATTATTCCAGGCGCTCGGCGGCGGCTGGTGGAACAGGGCCGAGCCCCCAGCGGAGCAAGTTCTCGACGTCGGCACCGGGCAAACCGCCCCGCTCACCGACAAACCCGGCGGTTTCTAGCAGCCACGAACGATGCCGCCAGCGGTTCTTTGCTCGACGCTTTACGATGTCGGCGTCAACGTCACCAGATTTTTGAGCTTGGCGACCGCCGCCGCGTCGTCCTCCTGATAGGGAATGACCGTGTCGAATTTATCGTCGGGTCCCATCAGATAAATGATGGCGGAATGATCCATCACATAGCCGCCGTCATCGGTCGAGATTTTTTTGTAATAGACGCGATACTCCTTGGCGATCTCGGCGACCTGGTCCGGAGTGCCGGTGAAGCCGCGGATGTGCTTGTCGAACGAGGACAGGTAGGTATGCATCAGCTGCGGCGTGTCCCGCTCCGGATCGATCGACACGAACACATAGTTGAGCTTGCCGGCATCCGGTCCAAGTTTTGATATCCAGCGCGACAGGTCGAGAAGCGTCGTCGGACAAACCTCCGGGCAGAACGTGTAGCCGAAATACATCGCGTAGGGCTTGCCGGCGAGCGTCTTTTCCGTAACCGTCGCGCCAGTATCGTCGACCAGCGTAAACGGTCCGCCGATCGCGCTCACGGCCACGCCATGGCCGGCCCGGCCGAACGCCATGACGTAGACGATACAGAGCGCGACCATGGCAAATCCGGCAAGCCCGCCGATCGCCGTCAGAATCCAATGACGCGCGCCCATCACTTCATCTCCATATGACCCATGCCGGTGCCGGGCTTGCTGTCCCCCATCCCGCTCATGCCGCTCATGCCGCTCTTGTTGTCTTGCATCGCGCCCATGGCCTGGACCGGAACCGTGACGGAAATATTCCCGGCTTTCGCGAATGTGAGCGTCAGCGGAAATGTTTCTCCCGCCGCGAGCGGCTTCTTCAAGCCGATGAGCATCACATGGTAGCTGCCGGGCTTAAGCGCCACCGAGCCCCCGGCCGGAATGGCGAGGCCGTCGGCGAGCTGACGCATCTGCATCACCCCGTTGACGACCGTCATTTCGTGAATTTGCACCTTGCCGGCAACATCCGACGACGCGCCGGTCAGGCGGTCGGCGCTCCCCGATTTGTTGTCGACGGTCATGTACGCAGCGCCGGTCGTGGCGCCCGCGGGCGTCGCCCGCGCCCAAGGCTGTTCGACAGCAATGGTGGACGTTCCGGTTCCTTGAGCGAGCGCGGGAGCGGCGACCGCGATCAAAAGAGCCGCGAAGGTAAGTTGCAATAACGAGCGCATGGTGTTCTCCGTAAGCGCATGGATGACGGCTCCGCGATGGCGGAGCGACGATCGGGCGTTAGACGGAGAAAGCCGGCGGAGCGCGGGGCTCGCCAAGCCTATGGCGGAACTGCGGGACGAAGCTGCTATCGCCAGAGCGGTCCACAACCGCGCCCGCGATCTGCATCCCGCCATAGGCGGGAAACGCCGGTGCATCGCCGACGGTCGCAACGTGACCGGCGGTTTGCCCGGCGACGAAGCAAAACGGGCATTCCGGCCAAGGACGATTTTGGCGGTCATCGTTTGTCGCGGGCGCGTGAGCGCTCGGATTGGCGGCGAAACTGCAGATGACAAGGCCGGCTGCGCCGGGTGCCGCGGCTGCCGACATGCCGAACCCGACGCTCGCCATCAGCGACTGGATTGCGAGCGAATAGGCGACGCACACGGCCAACAGGCCGCCTGAGGACCTATTCTGGATAAATCGTCGCAGGATTCGCATGAATCAAACTATAGCACATCGGCGCGCGCCGGTCAGGAGCCTAGCCCTGTCAGAAATCGGCGTGCAGGCGCGTTGAGATCACCGAGACCGGGCCGCGATCCTCGTTGTAGCCCGGGTTGACGATGAACTGGTAATCGAGCGTCAACTTGAAGAACGAAACCGGCAGCGTGTAATTGGTCTCGATGATCTCTTCCGGGCCGGGATGCGGCAACATACCGTCGCCGATGAGGATGCCGAGCCCGCCGTCATTGAGAAATTCTTCGTGGACTTTGGTGATGCCGTTGACCACGCCGGCAATGCGGAACGTATCGTCGGGCCGGCCCCACTGCTTGCCGGTGAGTGAAAGGCCCGCCGCGGCGGTGCGATCGATATCGGCGAACTCGTATGGCTCGATATCGCCGTCGGCCCAGCCGGCGCGAACGAAGGCCCCGAGATCGGATGTGATCTCTTGCTCGAGATTAAGGCTTAGCCCGCCGCGACTGTTGTAGTGGCGCACAGCTGCAATATCGGCAGGGCCGCCGGTCTGCTGCGCCATGGCGATGGCGTCGGCAAAGCTGCCCATGCGGCCGCGCGTAAGGAATCCGGTGACCGCAAGCTTGCCGGGATGACCCCACAATTCGTAGCGCCGCTCGACCTCGCCGACCCATTGGAATTGCTGGAACGTCGTGTCGAGGTCGATGTTGTTGGGGATTATCGAGAGATCGAACACGCCGCCGCGTAGCGTCCAGTTGCGTTGGTACCATTCTGCGGCAGCGCCATAAGTATAACCCCACGGGTCGGCGGCATAGTCGAACGTCCCGGTGTCGATGATCGACCAATTCATGAAGTCGCCACGCGGATCATGCGCGTATTTGTTGGTGTCGAAAACATCGGCCACGGAGAACCTGCCGATCGTGAGCACAAGGCGGTTTTCCGTCTGGGTGCCGCTGAACTGGTTCGCCGCGGCGCTCACCTTCTCGCTCTCGCCGCCGAGATTGATCGTCTGCCGGATGAACGCGCGCTGTATGCGGACATAGGGAACTGATTCACCGACCTTATAGGCCTCGCCGCTGGGAAATCCGGCAACGCCGAGCGTCGAGCTTAAGCCGAAACCCTGATCGATCTCGGGGTTGACCCACAGCTCGGCGCCGTCCCACAGCCGCCAGCCAAGGAAAGCCGTGGCATCGAAGGTCTCCCGCCCTTGGTTCGGCGAAAGGCTGTTGGGCCCGCTGTACGGCGCATGGAACGGCGGATCGTATTGCTCCAGGAAGGTGGCCTGGCCGTGAACGGCGAAATTATCGGTCTGCAGCGCCGGCGGTTGAATCTCCTTAGCGGCGAACTGTGAAGCGTCGCCGTTGAAGCGGTAGTTCAGCGCGAGGCGCAATTCGTTCAGCGTCAAATCCGAATTGAAGCGTTGCGCGCCGGCGGGAAACGTAACGCTGCGATTGCCGTAATCGGTGAACAGATATTCGAATTGCGCGGTCCAATGTGACGCCAAGGCGACTTCCACCCCGGCGCCAACGGCGCCGCCGACCCGCGGCACAAGAAACAGATTTTCCACTGTGCCGGCCGTCGCACTCCCCGAAACGCCGGCAAGCTGCGTGCGGGTGAATTGGTCGTAGCTGAAGGCGAGCCCGCCGGTCGCGTAGAACAGCCAGTTGCCGGCGTTACCGCGACTTGGCGCGTAGCCGACACGGCCGCGCACCGTGCCCGAAAACTCCACCGCGTTTAGATAATTCGCGGTGCCGATCGTCGGCGTAGAGATAATTTGGGTGCCGCCTATAAAACTCGGAAATGATATATCGGCGGCAACGCCGACAAGCCAGCGCGAGGACGCCATATAGTCGTAGCCGGCTTGGAAGCCGAGCATATAGCCGCCGGTGCCACTGGAAAAATTATAGGCGTTGGAGAAGCCGAGCGTACCGCTCAGGCCCGGACCGCCGACTTGCGTCGCCGACCAGTCCGAGCCGCCGAGCCCATAGCCGACATGCGCGCCCAGATAGAATCCGCTCCAGTCATAGCCGACTGGCGCCGCCGGCGGCGGCGCTTTGGTCGGCAGCGCCGCCGAGAGGTCCGCGGCGCGGGCGCTGCCCGCAAGCACGATGAGCCCTATGCCGGCCAGGCGTAGTCCCCGCATCGCTTCCCCAAACCCCAAACGCACGGCAGTCGAGCGGTCTTACTGCCATTGTGCTCACGACAATACCCTGACACCGGCCACGTTCCGAGCCGTTAAACCTGCCAGGTATCACCCGAAACTCGAATGTAGTCTATGCTACAGTCTATAGCCTGCACTACAGAACGCAATATGTTCTAATGTAACAAAACGACCTGCCGCAAAGAGGATAACCTCGCCCAAGCGAGGGGGTGGGGCGCCGCACGCTGGACATCGTCGACGCGAGGCCATACTATACCCCCTACCCTATATATCATACCCCCCACCCTATCGGCCGGAGGCCCGTCGACCCTTGTCTCACACCAAACGCGAAAAATTGAAACTTCTCAATCGGGTCCGCCGGGTGCGTGGCCAGATCGAAGCGGTCGAACGCGCGCTCGAGGACGAACAGGGCTGCGCCACCGTATTGCATCTGATCGTCGCCTCGCGCGGCGCGCTGTCGAGCCTGATGACCGAGGTGATCGAGGACCATATCCGCCTCCACGTCGTCGATCCGGTCAAAGACGCCGAGCGCAGCCGCGGCGCCGATGAGCTGATCGAGGCGGTGCAGGCTTACCTGAAGTAAGCCGAGCGAAGGCGAATTAAGGAACCGACCATGTCCGAGATGCTGCCGGGCGCCAATACGCACATTTTTCTCGGCGAAGGCCACGAGAAAAACGAGCGCCGCACCTGGATGGTGATCGCGCTGTGCAGTGTCATGATGGTCGCGGAGATCGTCGGCGGGCTGTTGTTCGGCTCGATCGCGCTGGTCGCTGACGGCCTGCACATGTCGACCCATGCCAGCGCCCTCCTCCTGGCCGCGCTCGCTTACCGCTATGCGCGCCACCACGTCCACGACGAACGCTTCAGCTTCGGCACCGGCAAGCTCGGTGATCTGGCCGGATTCACCAGCGCCATCGTACTGGCGATGATCGCGCTATTGATCGGTTACGAGGCGGTCGCGCGCTTGTTCTGGCCGGTCCAGATCCATTTCGGCGAGGCTATTCCGATTGCGGCATTAGGCCTGATCGTCAATGTCGCGAGCGTGCTGCTCTTGAGCGGCGGCGACCATCGGCACGGCCACGGCCATTCCAATGATAATATGCAAGGCCACGATCACGATCATGCCGGGCACGAGCATGAACATGAACCCGCCCATCACAGCGCGCATCGCGACAACAATATGCGCGCCGCGATCATTCACGTCCTGGCCGATGCGGCGGTTTCCATGCTGGTGATTATCGGTCTTTCGCTGGCGCTGTTGTTCGGCTGGAACTGGATGGACCCTGTTGCGGGCATGTGCGGAGCCATTGTCATCGCTGCCTGGGCTTACACCCTCATCCGCGATACCGGCGCCATTCTGCTCGATATGAATCCGGACCGGAAAATGACCGAGCGCATGCGCGCGGTCATCGAAACCGACGGCGATCGACTGACCGATTTCCATGTCTGGCGGGTCGGCCCCGGCCACCTCGCCGCGATCCTCTCGGTCGAAACGCAACGGCAGCGCGGACCCGATTATTACCAGGCACAGCTACGCCGGTTCCGCGCCCTGTCGCACGTCACGATCGAAGTGCAGCGTCAGTGACGCTTTACCGTGCAACCGGGAATCGGTAGTTCAGCCCGGCCCGCACCAAGTTGTCTTGCAGGCGGCCGGTCACCGTAACGACGGGTGGTGGCGGAGCGCCCCCGACTTGAGCCACGGGGATATTGCCGGTGTCGAGGTAAAGGTATTCGATGCGCGCGCTGAGATTTTCCGTGATGGCGGCCTCGACGCCGCCGCCAACGGTCCAGGCACCGGTTGTGTTCGACGTGCTCGCGGAGCCTATGGCGCCCACATTCACGTTGGAAAGCAGTTGGGTGGCGCCGCCGCCCGCCGTTGCGTAGACGAGCAACCGGTCGAACGCATAGCCGACCCGGCCGCGCAACGTTCCAATCCATGGAATTTGAACCGTGCCTGACGCGGATCCGGCCGTAACCGACTTGGTCGCCATGGCGCCGTCGAAGTCGGCCTCAAAGCCCAGCACCACGCTCCCGATCTGGTAATTGTAGCCAATCTGCGCGCCGCCAATCCCGCTCGGTACGGTCGCGCGGCCCGACCCGCTGCCGTCGGAGGGGGTTTCGCTGACCGCGGCGGATGCATAGCCGGCATTCAAACCAAGGTAGAGGCCAGTCCAATTGTAGTACGCCGGCGCCGGAGGAAGCGATAAATCAGCCCCCCACGCAAGCTTGGTGACCGCCAAAAGACCGACAATTGCGGCGACAACCTTGATGCGCGACGACATGACTGACCTCATATCTTCTTCGAAATGCCGATGAAGTAACCGCGCCGCGGGCCGTATTGCGAGGCAAACACGCCGATGCCGGAGCCATTTCTAATCTGATAGATCGTGTCGAAAATGTTGACGACGTCGAAACGCACCGTCAGGGGCTTGCCATCGGGCATAGCGAATTCGTGTGCGATGCTGGTGTTGAACTGCGCGTAAGGGGGTTGGGTCCCGATATTGGCGTCGCCGGTGCGCAGCCCCGAACCGTAGATCATGTCGGCGCTGACACGCGTTCCACACAGCGAGTCCCACCACGTCTCGCCGGCATAGGACGGCCGCCCGCAGAATTTATAAGCGACGCCGGCCGAGCCGGTCACAATCTGGGTGTGATCGGTGTAAATCCAGTGGCTATCGATGTACTGCAGTTCGGTCAAGCCGCCGAGATCGGCGAGCGGCGTGGTGCTATCGAACAAATATTGGTTCGACACCACGTCGGTGGCTTTCTCTTGGCCCACGGCAAGGTTGGCATAGGCCTGGAAATTACCGCTGTGATACTTGGCGGAAAATTCGACGCCCTGGACCACGCCTTTGGCGTAGTTGAAGGCGCTGAGCACCAGCGCCTGGCCGAAATTGCCGTTGTCGATGAGATCTGTTGCGATTTTGTAATAAGCATCGAGGCCGAGATCGAGCGTGGTGCAGTCCTTGTTCGCGGTCGTGGTGCAGCCAAACGGGATTATCTGATCGATGCCGGCGTCGAAATAATGCGAGCGCTCCGGCTGCACCGGACTGTTGCCGTCGTTGCTCGCCGCTCCAGTCGTGCCGTTGAACAAAGCGGGATTGAACGGCGCCGCCTCGACCAGCACCGGCGGCGTGAAGTAGCGCGCATAGCCGGCATGCAGCGTCGTGTTCGCGAACGGCTTGTAGGTAAAACTGACGCGCGGGCTTAATTGATTGGCGTCGACATATTGCCACATCTGGTCGAAGCGCAGCCCGACATTCATTGTCAATTTGTCGGTGATCTTCCACTCGTCCTGCGCATAGACGCCGGCGAGCCAGCCGAGCTTGTCGGCGTCGTCGGTGATCTGGAAAGGTGGTTCCGCCCCCGGCGGCGCTCCCGCCTCGACCCACGACGTATTGTCGACCCCGGTCTGTTCGGCGCTCACGGTGAAATCCCATGCGCAGCGTGTGCACCGGGTTAAGCACGTAGGACGCATCGCCCTGGATGCCGTTGGTATAGGATTGCCGCGATATGTCGGAGGCGATGCCGTTGAGCAACAGGTCGCCTACCGGGTCCGGCATGAAGTGCAGATCGTCGTAGCGGGTGAAGTAGGATAATTGCCCGTCAAAGCCGTTGATCGATCTTTGCAAGGCCAGCACGCCGAACTGGGTGTCCTCGTATTGATTTTCGTTGAGCTTCGATGAATTGAAAGTAGTGACCCCGAATGCGCTGTTGAGCACCGTCGGCGAACCCGGCACGTTGGGAATCTGGAAATTGCTGGTCGCCGTTCCCGCCAATAGGGTCAGGCGCGTATAGGGGTCGAGGAACGTCGATGCGTAAGCGAAACCTTTCTCCTGGCTGGAAAAATCGTGGATGGCGTTGAGCGTCGGCAGCGTATTTTCGATGCCTTCGGTGGTCTGCAGATAGCTCCCGGTGAGGAAATACTGGACGCCACCGATACAGGCCGCTGCTGCAGCCGACGGCTTTGTGGTGGCGGTCGCGGTGCTCGACGGACAGTACGTGCCGCCGTAGTCGAAACTCGGCTCGATGGTGCCGCGGCTGCCGCCGTAATAGCTGATGCTGCCGGAATTGTTGAAAATGTCGTTGCGCGTGGTGATGTCGATGAGCCCCACCGTGCGCAATCCGTATTCGGCCGGCAGCGCGCCGGTAATGAGCGAGATGCTGCCGATAAAGTCAGTGTCGAAAATGCTGCCGAAACCGGTGACGCCATCGGGCAGCATGATGCCGTTGATGCGGAATTGCACATTGGCGTGGTCGTTGCGGACGTGGAGGAGCCCGCTCGCCGCGGAATCCTGCGATACGCCCGGCGCTTGCAGGATAACGCGCTCGACGGGCGCATTGGTGCCTTGCGGCAGCGCCTCAATGGTGTCGTGGCTGATTGTATCGGAGGTGGTGCCAATGGCGGTGTAGAGATTGCTGCGGGCGGCATCGAAGCTGTTGCTCTGTTCGGTGAGCCGTTCGGTCGGCGAGACCGGCGGCACCGTCGGCGGCGGTGGCGCACGTCGGACGACCTGACGCGGCGCCCGTCTTACTACTGGAGCCGTCACGGTGATTTGGGGCAGCTGGCCTGCGCCACCCCCAACATGCGGCGGCGTCGCGGGCGCCGCCGTTGCAGGCGCAGCCGCCGACGGTGTTGATGGTCCCGGTGGTGGCGCTGAGGGCGCCGGCGCTTGGGGCTGCGCAGGTTGAGACTGAACGGGTTGAACTTGCGCAGGCTGACTTTGAGCTGGCCGATCCTGCGCGGTCGCTATTGCGCCAGCGGCAAGCAGCGCGACCAAGGCCGAACAGCCAAGAAGACCCGCGCGACGGGCGCGATAACCGCGATAACCATGAGTTGACATGATACTCCGCCCAACAATGTTGCAGAAAGCAACCCGGCCTGCTGGCGGTCGTGCTGTGGCGGCAAGGCGCTATTTGAAACAAGGTGCCGCGCTCAATCTTGCAGGCATTGCCGCGCCAAGCATGCGACGGCAAAGCCGAAGACCGGTAACGACCGCTGGCTCAGGCTGCCGGCGGAGCGCGCGAGCGGAATGCAACGCGTAGCGGCGAAAACACGCTATAGGCAAAACTGACGGAATGTCTGACGCGGACGAACCCGTCCGGCACCGGCAATTGCGGCGGCTCGGACACGAACGATGTGGAGACCAGAAAGATCGAGGCGCAGATCGGGCAATAACCATCGTCATCGCCCGGCGTCTGCGCCGGACCCGGCTGCGAAGTCTTGGCGAAAGCGGTTTTATGCAGTCCGGTTAAAGTGAGATGGCGAGATCCGACGATCCCGTCGAGATCCACATGTCCGAACGACACCACGATTTGCAGCACGAGCGCCGCAAGCGCGAAGTACGCGCCATACCGTCGATTGCCCCGCACCCACCCCATAGCGCGATGCTAGCGTTACAGTGTTACATTTGGCAAGGGCAGATCGCTCTGTTCAGAATGTGGCGGCGACCGTCAGCCGAACAGCGAGCGGCTCGATCGGATGCAGCACATAGTCCATCACGCCGTTCTGACAAACCGCCGCAGGCACTGACTGCTTGGGAAAGCACATGGCGAACAGGCCGTCGGTTTTAAGCAGCGAGCCGTAAGCATAGGTCGCCTGGTCGGTACGCGAATTGAGAAGATTGAGGCCATCGAGCTGAATACGCCAGCCGTTGTCGAAACGATAGCCGATCTGCCCGTTGAATATGCTCAGGGGCGGCGCCTGGAAGACGCCGTCTTCGGTGAGCGGCCGCGAACTGATATAGCGCCAACGCAGATCGCCGAACCAGCCGGTGGCTTCGCCGAGCGTGACGCCCGCCGATGCCACCAGCCACGGCGCATTGTAGACGTAGTTGCCGGGTGCGGTGCCGATCTGCGCCTGCGGATAGCCGGCAAGAGACAGGTAGATTTGCTCCTGCGCCTCGTCGTAGCCGAGAAACCGCGCGCGGGTGAGCGCGACATCGGCATCGAGGTGAATCCACGACGCCGGGCGGTAATCGTTGGTGAATTCGATGCCGGTGCGCTGACTGGGCAATCCCGGCGTGGTGTCGCCGGTGTCGCCGTCGAAGAACAATTCAGAGTCCTGGTGCAGGTAAAACAGGCTGACCGAGCTGTCGAGGCCGGGCACGGCGGTGCCGCGAATGCCGATCTCGGCGCCGCGCGAACGGACCAAGAGCGGTGACGCGCCTTCCGGCGACGCCGGATCGCCTGGGACCTCGGTGACTGTCGTGCTGCGCGCGTCGTTGCTGTGGTAGCCCATGCCGGCGCCGACGAACAATTCCGTCTTGTAGAATGGACCGATCACCATGCGAAATTTCGGACTGCCGATCGCCATTTCGGTATGTCCAGAATTCGCCGACTGCAGAATCGAATCCACCGACGACGCGTAATAATCGCCGCGCCAGCCGAGCGTTGTCTTGAGCCAATCGGTCCAATGCACCGTGTTCTCGATATAGATTCCGGCATTGGCCTCGTTGACGTGATCGTTGAGAATGGCTGACAGGAACTGCCGCTGCACCGTATCGCTCAACGCAACATTGATGTCGTCGTCGCGCGACTGAAAGCCGAAAACCGTTTCGGTCGGCCGGTCGAATAACGTCCCGTCGATGGTGCGCGACGCGCTGGCGCCGCCGTAAACGCGGTCGTCGTGCTGGTGGAATTGATCGCCGTTCACCGGATCGGTGAGATACCAAGTGTAATTGTTGAACAGGTCCAGCTGGTATTTGACGATATAGAGGTTGGCCTTCCACGAGCCGTCGTCGACGGTTTGCGCCATTCGCGCCGACAGCGAGGCGCGGCTGGTGTCGCCGCCGTCGGTGGGATCGAGCTCGCCATAAAGCCCAACCAACCCCAACTCTATCGCCCGCAACGGAATCTGATCGGTGGAGTTCCAGGTATTCGAATAACCCATCGCGGTCGCCGAAAAACCGTCGGTCGCGGTGCCCTGGCTGTAGCGAAGCAGCCCGCTGAATTTGTGCATGTCATCCGGCGTGACCCATGGGCCGTTATAGGTATTGACCTCGCCGGCATAGAGCAGCGAGCCGCCATCGAGCTTGGTTGAGCCCATGGTGAAAAGCCGCTCGTAGCCGAAGCTGCCGGTCGTTGCCTCGACAACGTTCTTGTCGACGCTGTCGCGCAGATTGACCGCGAGTGTGCCGGCGTTGGCGAAGTCGCCGACGTCGGCAAAGTACGGCCCCTTGCGAATGTCGAGGCTGTTGACGGTTTCCGGCATCAGCCAGTTGAGATCGGCGTAACCCTGGCCATGCGCGTGGGTCGGCAGGTTGACCGGCATGTCGTCGACGAAGATCGCCAGATCGGTGCCATGATCGAGATTGTAGCCGCGCAGATAATATTGATTGGCCTTGCCGCCGTCGGCGTGCATGACCACGGCGAGGCCCGGCGCAGCTTCGAGGATTTCGCCGGGGAGCGTCACCGGACGATTGTTCAGGTCCTGCCCCGACACCGTCATCTGGCTCGCCATGCTCGGTGCGACCCGCGGGCCGCCGGCGACATTGGGAGCGCCGGTCACAAAGGACGATGCCGGCGGAGCTGGCCCGCTCGCTGACGCGGCTGGCGCCGGTTTCGGCCTCGCCGCAGGCTGCTTCTTGGCGTGCGGCGCCGTGACCTTGATCGTCGGCAGCGCGGTAGCGTTCGACGGCGTTGCTGACGGCAGCGGTGTGACCGCCGCCGGCCTTGCGCTTGCCGGAGTTGTGTCCGTTGGCGGCGCTGTTTGCGCCCACGCACTCCAGCATAGCGACGACAGCAGAAGCGTCACGGTTACAAATTGACGCGACGCCATCGAACCACCGCCACGCAAGTTATTTGTGCAACGTCAGCGCTCGACCGACGCCTGCCGTCAGCATGTGTCGTCAGTATGACGTTGTCAATAAAAGTGCATACTGACCGGGACACCTGTCCTGGGTGATGCTAGAATGCGTTGCCGCCATTTCCGGGGACAGCGATGCAGCGCGTGACCATCACCGTCGACGACGAGCTTGATGCCGAGCTCGAGCGCTATATGCGCACCCGCGGCTATGCCAATCGCTCCGAGGCCATCCGTGATCTCGCCCGCGCCGGATTGCAGCAGGCCGCCGTCGAAGTCGGCGGGCCGCGGCCCTGTGTGGCCGCGCTGATCTATATCTACGACCACGAGGCGCGCGACCTGCCGAAACGGCTTACCCGCGACTTCCATCACCGCCACGATCTCGCGCAGGCAACGCTCCACATGCACCTCGACCACGACAGCTGCATGGAGGTCACCGTGCTCAAAGGCCGCGGCTCCGACGTGCAGGAATTCGCCGACCACATTATCGCCGAACGCGGCGTACGCCATGGTCACGTGGTCTATCTGCCGGCTGACGGCGCGCACAGCCACGGCAGCGGCAAAACGCACAGTCATGGTCACGGTCATAGGCATGCGCACAGTCATGGGCTCCGGCACAGCCGTCGCCGGCGTGCCGGGTGACGATTGTCCCCTGCCCGGCGTCATCGGCCCAGCCAAAGCAGAAACCATTGATTAGCCACGTTCCTCGCCGCAGCCCGAACAGGCGTTAACGGCCCGCGCCGATCTTTATCGAATAGCGACGCTTGCCGTGCTAAAGGGCCGCCGCGCCGTAGCATTGGACGGCAATCAAAATGACCGGCCGAAGTGAACCGGCGGTGGGTAACAGGCATGTCGAGCGACACACCGACCGATCCGGATGCGCGGGCGCAAGCGCTCGTGACATCTTATGTGCGCGCCGGCTATGCGCGGCTCGATCCGCCGGTGCTGCAACCGGCCGAGCCCTTCCTCGACCTTTCCGGCGAGGATATCCGCCGGCGCATGTTCCTCACCGCCGACCCCGACGGGCGCGAACTGTGCCTGCGGCCCGATCTGACCATTCCGGTGTCGCGCGACTATCTCGCTTCGCCGGCGGCGGGAAAACCCGCGGGCTTCTGCTATCTCGGTCCGGTGTTTCGTCATCGCGAAAATGCGCCCGCCGAATTTCTCCAGGCCGGCATCGAGAGTTTCGGCCGTTCGGACAAGGCGGCGGCGGACGCCGAAATGTTGGCGCTCGGGCTTGAAGCGACGACGCAATATGGTTTCGTCGCGCCCGAAATCCGCATCGGCGACGTGGGACTGTTCTCGGCATTCGTCGCCGCGCTCGATCTGGCGCCGGTCTGGAAGCGGCGCCTGATCAAGGATTTCAACCGCAAAGCCTCGCTCAAGCACGATCTCGATCAGTTGACGCTGACCCCCGCCAATGGATCGAAGGAATACCAGGGTGTGCTGGCGGCGCTCGCCGGCTCCGATCCCAAAGCGGCGCATGCGCTCGTTACCGATCTCCTGTCGATCGCCGGCATCGCCGCGGTCGGCGGCCGTTCTGTCGCCGAAATCGCCGACCGCTTCCTCGAGCAATCGGCGCTCAATGCGCCGACGCGATTGCCGCGCGAGACCCGCGCGCTGATCGAGCGCTTCCTGTCCATTGCCGGCGACCCGGATAATGCGACGGGTGAACTGCGAGCGCTCGCCGCCGACGCGCAAATCTCGCTGGCGCCCGCGCTCGACTTGTTCGAGACGCGCACCGGATTTCTCGCCGCCCGCGGGCTCGACGTGCGCGCCATCAAATTCGCAACCGATTTCGGCCGCGGTTTCGACTATTACACAGGCTTCGTCTTCGAACTCCACGATGCCCGGCGCAACCGGGCGCTCGTTGCCGGCGGCCGCTATGACGGCTTGCTCACGCGCCTCGGCGCCAAGGAGGCAATTCCCGCGGTCGGCTTTGCGGCCTCGATCGACGAGCTTGCCGGCAGTGGAGGCGCGCCGTGAGCGCTCCGCTCATCCTCGCCGTGCCGTCGAAGGGCCGGCTGCAGCAGAACGCGGAAAGCTTCTTCGGCCGCGCCGGGCTGCCTCTCGTCAAGCCGCGCGGCGCGCGCGACTACCGCGGCGCCATCGTGGGCTTCGACGATATCGAAATCGCCTACCTCTCGGCGGCCGAAATTACCGCGCAGCTGGCGCAAGGCGCCGCACATCTCGGCGTCACCGGCGAAGATCTGGTCCGCGAGATGATCCCGCAGGCCAACGAGCGTGTCGTACTGATCGCGGGATTGGGTTTCGGCTTCGCCAATGTCGTCGTCGCCGTGCCGCAGGCCTGGATCGACGTGCGCAACATGGCCGATCTCGACGATGTCGCGACCGCATTCCGGCTCAAGCATGAGCGCAAAATGCGGCTTGCCACCAAATACGCCAATCTGACGCGCGACTTTTTTGCCGCGCACGGCGTCGTCGATTACCGCATCGTCGAAAGCTCGGGCGCCACCGAAGCCGCGCCGGCGGCCGGCACTGCAGAGATGATCGTCGACATCACCACGACCGGCGCCACGCTTGCCGCCAACGGGCTGAAAGTGGTCGAGGATGGCGTCATCCTGCGCTCGCAGGCAAACCTCGTCGCCGCGCGCGGTGCGGCCTGGACCAGCGAACAGCGCGAAACCGCGCGGCTCTTGCTCGACCGCATTGCCGCGCAAAAGCGCGCCGAAGCGTTTGCCGAGGTGCGCACCCGCTTTGCCGGAATGAACGAGGAGCTTTTCGCCATCGCGCGGGAGAAATTCGGCGTCGCCTCCCCGTTCGGCGGCCCGACCTCTTCCGGCATGCTCACCCTGCACTGCCCGCCGGAGAACGTGCACGCGCTGGCCAATTTCCTGCGTGAGCATGGCGCCGAGGCGGTCTCGGTCGCGGCGCTGGATTATGTTTATACGCGCGACAACACGCTTTATGCCAAGCTCGCGGCGGAGCTGGATAAGCGCGGCTGACCAAATCGCGCGCGGCCTATCCGGCTCACCGACGAGGTGATCGAATGAGCCCTATTGCGCCTTGATGCCGGCGAACTTCACCACCTTCGCCCAGCGTTCGGTATCCGCGGCGATCAGTTTGCCAAAGCCCGCGGGCGTCTCGGAGACGGCGGTATTGCCGAGGTCGGCAAGCTGTTTCTTGAAATCGGGCGCGGCGACGATGGCGTTGACGGCCGCGTTCAACTTGTCGACGACGCTTGCCGGCGTATCCTTGGGCGCGGTGATGCCATTCCAGACATAGGCATCGTAGCCCGGCACGAAATCGCTGATCAATGGGACCTCGGGCAGCGCCTCGGTGCGCGAGCTTACCGCGAGCGGGCGCAATTTGCCGGCGCGGATAAGCGCGATCGAGGATGCGACATTGTCGAACATGATCTGGTCGCGCCCGGCCAGAAGATCGTCCAGCGCCGGCGGCGAGCCGCGATAGGGCACGTGCGTGAATTTGGTCCCGGTCATCATCTGAAACAGCTCGCCGGCGACGTGAGTGGCGCCGCCGGTGCCGGCCGAGCCCATATTGATGGTGCCGGGTTGCGCCTTGGCATAGGCGATGAAGTCCGCGACCGTCTTGGCCGGAAACGACGCGCTCACCTCCATGACCAGGGGGCTGCGCGAGAACAGCGCGACCGGCGCCATATCGCGCGCGAAGTTGAAATCGAGATCGGGATAAAGCGACACGTTGATCGCGTTGGAAATACCGGCCAGAAACAGCGTGTAGCCGTCTGGCGCCGCATGGACGACGTAATCCGCCGCAACATTGCTGGCGGCGCCCGGCCGGTCTTCGATGACAAAGGGCTGGCCGAGCTTTTGCGAAAGCCGCTGCCCGATCAACCGCGCCACAATGTCGCTGACGCCGCCCGCGCTATAGCCGACGATAATGTGCACCGGCCGCGCGGGATAATCGGCTTGCGCCATTGCGCGTAGCGTGCCGGCAGGCATGACGGCCGCGCTTATTGCCAGTTGCAGGAATTGACGGCGTAGAGGCTTCATGATGCACTCCGCGTGACTTCAAGCGACGCTCCCACACGCCGCTTTCCCATGCAATTCGCATACCTCAGCCGGATAGTCTCATGGCAGTTTCACGCACACGGCGAAACGCGTTGACCGCGCTGGCTTTGGTCACGCTGGCGCTTGCCTCCGGCGGCGCCGAAGCGGCAACTTATCCTGCCGATAAGATCACAATTATCGTCGCCTTCGCCCCCGGCGGCATTGCCGACACGCTGGCGCGGCTGATCGGCCAGGGCTTGAGCGAGCGCTTGCATCAGAGCGTGGTGGTCGAGAACCGCGGCGGCGCCGGCGGCAATATCGCGGCTGAACTCGTCGCCCGCGCCAATCCCGATGGCTATACGCTACTTGCCACCACGACCGCGCTGGCGATCAATGAGACGCTGTTTGCCAACAAGAAATTCTCGGCGAGCGATTTCAAGACTGTCGCCATAGCCGCGTCGAGCCCCGAAGCGCTGGTGACGAGCCCGAATAATCCGGCCAATAATCTTCCCGATTTCATCAAGGCGATGGACGGGCGCACCATCAATCTCGCCATCCCGGGCGTCGGCACCGGCTCGCATATCGAGGCGGAATATTTCTTCAAAGAGCTCGCCAAGGCGCCGGTGCAACCGATCCCGTATCAGGGCGGCGCGCCGGCGATCAATGCGACGGTCGCCGGTCAAGTCGATTTGATGGCGACCACGCTCGGCGGCGGCGCGGCGGCGCAGATTGCGGGCGGCAAGCTCAAAGGCCTCGGCATCGCCGCCGACAAGCGCGCCGCGGTGGCGCCGAATGTGCCGACCTACGCCGAGCAGGGCTATCCCGCTTTCACCGCGGCGTCCTGGGTCGGATTCTTCGCGCCGGCCAAAACCGATCCGAAAATCCTGCAAACACTCAACGGGACGATCAACGACATCGTCAAGAGTCCGGCGGTGGAGAAAAAGCTCACCGATATGGGCTTCGACCCGATCACGGGCTCACAGCCGGAAGCCGACGCCATGTTCGCTTCCGAGGTCAAGAAGTGGGGCGATATGGTCAAGGCACTGGGGCTGTCGATCAAATAGCGAGAGGCGGCTGGCTCTCAGCATCCGGGAAAGTGTGTTGCGTCGCACAAACGAGAAAATTTCCAATCGCATTCTGCTGGCGCTGCCGTGCAACGTTCGCGACGAGGTGTTGCGTCAATGCGAGCACGTTGAGCTTCCGTCCGGCCAAATGATCTACGGGGGCGGGGGCGCCGTCGAACACGCCTATTTCATCAATGGCGGCCTGGTATCGCTGCTCAAAGTCATGGAGGACGGCCGAAGCGTCGAAATTGCTGCGGTCGGCGCCGAAGGCCTGCTGGGGCTGTTCGCTGCCTACGGATTTAGCCATGCTCTCGTCGACCATATCGTCCAGGTTCCGGCAACGGCGCTACGCATCAACCGCAGTAAATTACAAAACGAAATATCGAAGCACGCCGCCCTGCGCCGCGTCATGACACATTACCTCCTGCTGGTCGCCGAGCAACTCGCCCAGGTCTCGGCCTGCCATCGTTTGCATTCACTCGAACAGCGCTGCTGTCAGTGGCTCCTTATCGCTCACGACAACGTTTCATCGGATGAATTTCAGCTCACGCACGAATTCCTCGCCTCGTTGCTCGGCGCGCAACGAACCAGCGTCACGACGATAACGGGAAGGCTGCAAAAACGCGGTCAGATCGGCTACTCGCATGGCCGGATTTCCATCTTAGATCGGACGGCGCTTGAGCAGCGTGCATGCGAATGCTACCGCGCGCGACGTAATCAGATCGATCTGGTTTTCGGCGTGAGCAAACCTCCTCGTGGGCCGTAAGACGTTTTCGTGACTTTGCTTCACGAAACCGTGAAGCCCAATTGTCGCCGAGCCGACAGATTTGTCACGGTGGACGGCAAATGATGTTTTTTCGGATCTAGGACTTCGCCATCTTTGCTGAGCGGTGAGATGCGCTCCATCTCCGGGTCCCTATCGTGGATGAGATCGAGATTCTCCGCCTCAATGTCGCGCGTTATCGGCGCATGCTGAAAATCGAAACCGACGAACCAATGCGCCAGTTGATACAAAGAATGCTGGAGGAGTTCGAAGCCAAGCTTGGGGCGCTAAGGCCCCGCGCAACTGAATCACGTCCGCGCTGATGTTTTGGGAATCATCATTTCAATCAAAGTGATTGAAGGAGTTGTATCGTGGCGCACAAGGAAACTCATACCGAGCGAACGGAGAGATCCTCGCTCCCCAATTTGATCCCCACCGAGTTTGCCGCGATGGGAAAAAAACGGTTTGACGAACTGGTCGCAATGCAGACGGAGCGAATGGAAAAGCTCCAAGAAGCCAGCCGCCGCTGGTTCGACCGCATGCAAGCGGAGGTATCGCTGGCGTCGGAGTTGGCGACGAAGCTTACGGCAGCCCGCTCGATCCCCGAAGTCGCAACGGCCTATCAGGAATGGGCCAATCGAAACATGGAGATGGCCGCCGAGGACGCCAAGCGCATCTTCGCTGACTGTCAGACATGGGCGCAGACGGGAACGCGATTGCTCTTGAACGGCTGGCGAGGCAATGGCCACGAAGGGGGCAGCGCCCAATCAGAGTGATGTGCCGAGAAGGCATTTTCGTGCCGGGAGGGAAGCTGCATCTTGGGAATTTTGATGATCAAATGTCCGGCCACGGGGCGCAACCTGCCCACCGGGATCGAAATGGACCGGACCAACTTCCGCAGCAGCGCAGTATTCTTTTCGCGGACTTACTGCCCGTTCTGTCGAACCACTCATGAATGGTTTGCAAAGGAGGCGTGGGTCCGCGAAACAAATCCGGCGGAACGCGAGGTTTCAGCCCACTAAAAAGGGGCTAAACGCCGTCGCGAGATTAGGCGGTATGGCCGTCGAACGCGCCCTCTTTCGGCAGCTTCTTTTCGCGCTGCGGCGTCATCGCCGCGGTGTCGGGCGCACCCGGCTGACCGCGCGGCCCAAGCTTGCGGCGCGCGATCTGATCTTCGGTCTCGCGCTCTTCCTCGCGCGTGGCTTCGCGGATCTTGCCGGTCATTATCGGCTCACAGCGGACGATGCAGGCGGCCGAACAGCCAGCCGAGGCCGAGCGCAATGACGACGGCCGTATAGGGCTGCGTTTCGATGGTGTTGCGCAGCGCCCGCTCCAACGAACCGGCGGTTTGGCGCGCGGCGCGATTGGCGCTGTCGGCAATGTCGGCGGCGCTGTCGCGCGCGTGGTCGTAAAGCTCTTGGGCGGCGTCCGAGACGTCGTCGGCGACGCCGCTGGCCTGCTTCTTGGCATCGCCAAAGGCGCGCGTGAAATCGGTGTTGGCGGCGGTACGAACTCTGGGCCATGGCTGTCCTCGGCTCCCTCGGCGGCGTCAGGAATCTCGGCCATTAACGCGCAACGGCGCGTAAAGTTCAGAACCCCACGTTTGCCGTCCACGGCTGGAGCGGCTTTGGGCCAAGCCCGCCGGGACCATCTGCGGAAATATTTGCCGGCGATTCGGGAACTTTCACTTTCGCGGTTGGATTGCCTCCACAGACTTTTTCATTGAAGCAGGGCGAACCATGGGCCTCATCCTTATCATCGTTATCTTGGTCCTTTTGTTTGGCGGCGGCGGCGGTTATTGGGGTTACCGGAGCGGCTATTATGGCGGCGGCGGACATGGCCTGATCTGGCTCGTGGTGCTGATCGTCGTCCTGGTGCTGCTGTTCGGCCACCACGGCGCCTACGTCTAAGCACAATCGCACAAACTCAATCGCGCACGGAACTTGTTGCAGCGCAATTGCGTTGCATTGTGCGAAAATTCATCTTAACGGGAGGCAGCCCGTGCCGGTCTTGCTTGGATTCATCCTCGGAGTGGCGGTCACCATCGTCGGTGCCTACGAGTACGATACCTCCACCGGCCGCGTCGCCAACGGCTTGTCGGCGGCTTCGGCCGGCGGCCAGGCGCCGATGGTCAATTGGGGCGTCGTCAGCGACAATTGGAAAAATTTGCAGAGCGCGGTGCACGTCAAGGCTGAAAATTTCGAACAGCAACTGAAAGCGCACGGCTGAGCGAGGATTAGAACTTTCCGAAGGCCGCCGCATCGTCCGGAGTTGGAAACGGCAATGCCTCGGTGACGCCGGCGCGCCGCACGCCCAGCATCAAGGCAAAAACTTCAAGAGTGAGCGCAACTACGCAACCGGCGACCCGGTCGCCGGCGCTTAATCGTCTTCACGCCTCTATCGTCCGCACGCCGTTTACGCCGCGTGGACCGGCTCGCTTGCCTCTTCGGCGGCATCCCTAAGCGCCGCAAAACCGGCGTCAGTTGCGGCCTGCCGTTTGTGCTCGCTGCGGATCGGCTGGCTCGTGTGGCGGGTCTGGTGGTCGCCCCACGCCAAAACCACGGCGAATAGCGCAAACGCGCCGATGATTGCGCTCAAGCAGACAATCCCGACGATCGACATGGACAGCTCCTCGTTGTTCCTTGCGGCCGTTCTTCGTTTCCAGCCGAAAGCTACGTCGATCGAAAATACAGTTATTGACGCAGATCAAAGCCCGGCGGGATCAGCCATGAGGCCGAACATGCTCTGCTATGCGCGGCTTGCGCGGCTAGTGCGCGACCGAAACGCGCCAGGCAAAGGCGCGGCTTTCCAGCCGGGCGAAGACACCGTGTTCGAGGATGAGCATCAGCACCACGAACATGATGATCCAGGCCAGCACCTGGGTCATCTCGAATTGCTGGAACCAGAAGAAGAACATGTAACCGATGCCGAATTTGAGACCGAAGGTTTCCGCCAGCGCCACGATCTTCCAGGTCTGGCCGAAGGCATAGCGGAAGGCGGAGAAAATATACGGCAGCAGCTGCGGCAGGTAGACCTTGCGAACGAGCAGATACGGGGACGCCCTGAAGGTCACCGCCATTTGGATCAGCGATTTGTCCATGGCCTTGGTGCCCTCGTACATATTCACCGTGACCAGCGGCGTAACCACCGCCATCACCGCAACGAGCCCGCCGGCCTCGCTGAAGCCGAACCACATGATGGCGAGGAACACCATGAGAATCGTCGGCATCGTCAGCATCAAGGGGATCAAGGCCAATAGCGAGCGCTCGCACAGCCGGTTCAAGCCCATCGCCAAGCCGATGCCGATGCCGGCGATCATCGACGCCGAGAAGGTAACGAAGATGCGGGCCAACGTGATGCCGACGTCGAAATAGGCCGATTCGCCCTCGGGCCCCGGCGTCTTGAAGTCCGCGACGATGGTTCGAGCGATCGCCCATGGTCCCGGCAGCACCTGCGGATCGTGGATCAGCGCCGACGCCGCTCCCCACAGCAGAAGCAGGACGACGATCGAGCATATGCGCAGGCCAACGCTCTTGAGACCGGACACCATCTATCCTTTCGCCTCCACGACGCTGAAAAATTCGCGCACCAGGGTCTTTTCCAGATCGAGGATCGTCGAGTCTTCCGGCGTCCGCGGCCTCGGCACGTCGATCGTCACCCGCTTGAAGATCCGCGCCGGCCTGGTGCTCATCATATAAATATTGTCCGACAGGAAAACCGCCTCCGCCAGATCGTGGGTCACGAACAGGATCGTCGGCTTGGCGCGCTGCAAAATCTCCATGAGATCGAACCGCATCTTTCGCGCGGTGATGGCGTCGAGATGGCTGAATGGCTCGTCCATCAACAGAATGTCGGGTTCCATGGCGAGCGCGCGGGCAATGGCGACGCGCTGCTGCATGCCGCCGGAGAGCTTGAGGGGGTAATTACGCTCCTGGCCGGCAAGTCCGACCATGTCCAGGTTCTTGGCGACCAGCTCCCGCCACCGCGACCGCGGCACCTTCTGCGCCTCGAGCACGAAGTGAATGTTGCTTTCGACGGTCAGCCAGTTGAGCAGCCGCGGGCTCTGGAAGACATAGCCGATGCGCGGTTCGGCATCGGCCCGGCCCGCCGTCGGGTGGATGGTGACCGAGCCGCCATCGTAGGTCTCGATGCCGGCGATGACGTTGAGCAGCGTCGACTTCCCGCAGCCCGACGGGCCGACGATGCTGACGAATTTGCCCTCGTCCACCGCCAGGCTGACATCGTCTAGGACGACGAAGTCGTCGCCGGCGCCCGGCGCCGGAAATCGCTTGGTCAGGTTTTCGATGGTGATGGCCGACGACGCCGTCACACCGTGTCTCATGGGCCCCCCGGAAACGACAGGCGCTGTCCCACCAAGGGACGATGCAGCGTGCGTGCTTTCAAGATCGAATTTCATTTCGAGCCGTCATCAGGTCGCAATCTGCGGTCTCCAGGCAAAGACGCGCCGCGCCAAGGTGCGAAACACCAATAGATCGATCAGGACCATCAGGATCATGAAGCTCACGCCCCACGCCAGCATCATGTCGACGCGGGTGTCCTGGAACCAGTAGATCAACCGTTGGCCGACGCCGGTGCCGGCGCCGAAGGCCTCGGCCACCAGCGCGATCTTCCACGACAACGACAGCGAGATCCGCAGCGAGGAAAAAATATAGGGCATGAGCTGCGGCACGAGCACCTTGCGCAGCATGAGCGACCGATCGGCCTTATAGACGCGCGCCATGGTGACCAAGTCTTTTTCGACCGCCTTGGTGCCCGCCCAGATGTTCATCGCGACATAGGGGAAGACGATCAGGACGATGGTGAAGATCGGGGCGGTCTGCGACAACCCGAACCACAGCACCGAAAGAAACGCCCAGCACACCGCCGGGAAGGTCAACAGCACCATGATCCAGCTGTCGAAAAAGATCTCGATGCTGCGGCGCAGTCCCATCACGAGGCCGAGCGCCGTCCCGGTCAGCATCGAAATGGCAAAGCCCTCGAATATCCGCGTCAGCGTCGCCCCGATTACTGCATAGGATGCCGGGTCGCTGTAGATCGCGACCATGCGTTCGAGCAGAACCGCCGGGCCCGGGAAAGAAGATCGGGAAGAAAAACAGCGAGATCGCTTTCCAAACGACGATGCCCGCGGCGAGCGTCAGCACCCCCGGCAACGCCCGGCTCAACGCCTCGGGCAAGACCCGACGCCCGGTCTTTTTCAGCGGCAGCTTTCCGTGCAATCAGCTCTCCACGAACAGCGCGTATTTATCCTCGGCGGGCACTTCGGCGATGATGCCGGTTTGCTGGCACACGTCCAGGAACTTCCACTGCGCTGCGACGGCTTTGCGGTCCCAGTCGGTCATGAACATGTGCTTGGACTGAAGCCACTCCTTGTACTCCGCAACGTCCTCCGGTTTGGTCACCCCGGCCAGCGCGCCGTGGTTCTTGACCGCGGTCTCCAGATTTTCCGGCTTCTCCAGCCAGAGAAACGAATCTTTGACCGCTGCGGCGAAGTTCTTCGCCCGCGTCCGATCATCGTCGACCCAGCTTTTCCAGGCGACCAGCGGCGCGGCCCACACGATGGGATAGCCGGTCTTTTGTATCCAATAATCGTTGGGCGAAAACAGCACGCGGAATTTATCCGCTTGCGCTTCCGCCGCAAGGTTGAGCGAGGAGATGTTGATCATGGCGTCGAGCTGACCGCTTTCCAGAAGCTTGGTCAAAGCCGGCCCGGCGACCTGCTGCAGTTGGGTGTCCTTCATCACGTCGAGCTTAAAGGCCTCGATCATCGCCGCGCGCGCCGCCTTGAACGAGCCGGCGCCGGTGGAGAAGGTGCCGAATTTCTTGCCGCGCAGGTCGGCCGCCGTCTTATACGGCGAGTTCTTGGCGACGATGACATCCTGGACCACCGTCAGTCCGCCGCCGATAATGGCCCAGTCCAGGCCCTCGTTGATCTTCTGGATGGCGTCGATGCCCGAATAGGTCACCGACATGCATTGCTTGCTGGGCAGGCCGGCGAGGAAGCCGGCAAACGGCCGCGCATCGACGTCGAGGTCGATGCCGTGCTTGGCGAAAACCCCGGCGTCCTTCGCGCCCATGTAGTTCAAGACGAAAACGCTCTCCGCGGGGATGACGACCTTGATCGTCTGCAGAGCGCCAGCCGCGCGGGCCGCCATGCGGGTGCCGAGAGCAGCGGTGGTCAACGAGCCGAGGCCGGCAAGCAATAATGTTCTTCGCGTCGTCATTGCATCCTCCCAAGCTTCCTCCCAGTATTCTTTATTATTGAAGGCACCTCGGCCTAGGTAAACGCTTCAACAATTCCCCGGTTATGCGTGATATCGTCGCGCAACACCGTAACAGTGCTGCGATATTGCCGCGGGGCGCGCGATGGATCGAAGCCTCGACCCCGCGCCCGGCAAGGTTCGGGGCGTTGTTTTTGTTGGGCTTCTCCTGAGATTTAGATCGCCGTCGGGGCGGCGGTCGGGGAATCAAACACCCTCCCCGCTCCCGCCCGGCGGCGCGCGGCGCACGCGAAACACCACGAAGTGCGACAGCGAGAAATTGACGACAAAGCTCGCCAGGATGGCGATCGCCTTCGCCACATAGACCGGCAGCAGCAGAATTTGCGCGGCAAAGACCAGGGTCGCAGTATTAGCGATGAGTCCGGCAATTCCAGCGACGATGAATTTCACGTAAGGCCGCCAGTGCAATTTGCGCCCGGACTCGGCGGCAAAGGTAATCGAAGAATTCATGATGTAAGAGGCGCTCACCGCGACGATCCACAACGTCATATTGGCGGCGATCAATAGAAGCGTCGCGGGCTTGCCGCAGCGGCAGGACCCTGCCAGCACATCGAACAGCGACAGCGTGGCCGGCGATTTTTCGAACCCCGCCCGCGCCAACAGAAAGACGCCGTAATCGATCGCCGTATTGACGACGCCGATCAGCGCGAACGATGCCGCCTTGAGGCTGAGCGCCCGCTTGCGCCAGGCGTCGGCGAGCATGGCACGGACGGAATTGGCGCGGCTCGGCTTGGCCGGGGCCGAATCGCAGCGGAACAGCGGGCTCATGGCCGCCCTCGCATATCACGTCCGGCGGCGCGCGGCAGTAGATTGCAAATCCGCCCGGCGCCGGCGGCGTTAACCATCTCGCGCACTGGCTCCCCGTCGCGACAGGCTTGGCCGATTGCGCTATAGAACGGGCGGGAAAGGGTCATTTGAATGGCGAGTAACGCCGAGCCGAGAGTAACGCCGCTGTCGCGCGACCGGACGGGACCGGATGCCGCCGCGAAGGGGCTGTCGATTGTCGTGCCGCTATATAACGAGGCCGCTGCGCTGGCGCGCATGCACGCCCGCCTCGCCGAGATCGCCCGGCGCCTCGCCGCCACCCGCGCGCTGTCCTGCGAAGCGGTCTATGTCGACGACGGCAGCCGCGACGGCACGCTCGCCATCGCCCGCGACTTGCCGGCGACGGGACTCAACGTCCAGGTGGTGTCGCTGTCGCGCAATTTCGGCAAAGAGGCGGCGCTGCTCGCCGGCCTCGATCACGCTCGGCGCGGCGCGGTCCTGTTCATCGACGGTGACGGCCAGCATCCGCCGGATCTGATCGAGCGGCTGGTCGGCCATTGGCTCGATGACGATTGCGACGTCGTCTATACCGCCAAGGCGCACCGCACCAACAAGTCGTTCTTGCGCCGCCTATCGGTGAAAGCATTCTACGTGCTGCTCAACTGGGGCGCCCGGCCGAAGATTCCGGAGGATGCCGGCGATTTCCGGCTGCTGTCGCCGCGTGCGGCGAATGCTCTGCGCCAGCTCCCGGAGCGCAACCGTTTCTTCAAGGGCCTGTCGAGCTGGATCGGCTTTCGCCAGATGCGCATCGACTACGAGCCGACCCCCCGCGTCGACGGCCGCAGCACCTGGAATTTGCGCCGGCTGATCGGATTGTCGATCGACGGCGTCACGTCGTTTTCGGTGGCGCCGCTGCGGCTTGCCACTGTGCTCGGCACGGTGCTCGCGGTGATCGCCTTCATGTACGGCTTGCAGATCGTCTATCAGACCTTGGTCTATGGCACCGACGTTCCCGGCTATCCCTCCTTGTTCGTCGGCGTCATGGTGCTCGGCGGCGTGCAGCTCATCATGATCGGAGTGGTGGGCGAATATATCGGCAAGATCCTGGAAGAGATCAAAGGCCGGCCGGTTTATTTCGTCGCCGAGCATGACCTGAAGCTCGCCCAACAAGACCAACAAGACGGCACAGCGACCGAGCGCGACGCCCGCACCGCGGCCGAATGAACGAAGCGAAACTCCGCCGCATCTGGCTCTGCGCCGACGACTACGGCATTTCGCTGAGCGTCAATGCCGCGATCCGCGATCTCATCGCGCGCCGCCGCATCAATGCCACCTCGGTGATGGTCGTGAGCCGGAGTTTTTCGCAAAGCGAGGCGAGCGCGCTCGCTGCGGCCGTCGCCCGACACGCCGCGATCGGTTTGCATGTGACTTTGACGGCGCCGTTTGCCCCATTGAGCGCCGGTTTTGCGCCCATCCGAGACGGCGCTTTCCTGCCGCTCGCAACGATGGCCGGCCGCGCGCTGGCGCATTGGCTGAGAGCCGAAGATTTGGAGCGCGAGATTTCACGGCAATTCACGGCGTTTTTTGCCGCGTTCGGCCGCGCGCCGGATTTTGTCGACGGCCATCAGCATATCCACGTGTTTCCGCAAATTCGCGACATTCTGCTGCGCGTGATCAAGGACGCCGCGCCGCAAGCCTGGCTGCGCCAATGCAGACGAGCCGCCGCCGCGCATAAAAGCCTAACCGATCCCAAGGGCTATGTGCTCGATGCGCTCAGCGCGCGCTTGCGTCACCTCGCCGCGCGCGCGGGCGTCCGCACCAACCCGGCTTTTGCCGGCACTTATTCCTTTGCCCCGCGCGCCGAGTTCGCAAAGCTGTTTCCGGATTTCCTCGACGGGCTGCCGGACGGCGGCCTCGTCATGTGCCATCCGGGAAAGGTCGACGCCGAATTGCGCCGGCTCGATCCGCTGACCGATCTGCGTGAACGCGAATACGATTATTTTCTCGGCGAGGCTTTTCCGCAGCTCCTTGCCGAGCGCGGCATTACGCTTGCTTAAAGCGGGGAGGCAGAAGGAAGAATCCCGGCGTCGCCGAAGAATGGGCTCTTCCGGAATGCCGGTCTTACCCGCTACGATGCCGAGTCTTCAATGATGCCATGTCCTGAATGATGCGATGTCTTGAATTAGGTCTTGAATGATGTCGTGAGCCTCGGGGGAGGCAATGAAGCGACGATCGAGAGCCGGCGGCAAGCCAGCTAAAATGCGACACCGCCCGGCGGTGACGCCGAAACGCCGCAATGCGCCAAAAAAGGTGCGCGGCCGCAGTTCCTCCCCTACCGGCAAAAAATCTGAACGCGAAACGGAAGTCTCGCGTCTCAGACGCGAACTCGCCGAGGCGCTGGAGCAGCAGACAGCGACGGCGGAAGTGCTGCGCGTCATCAGTTTGTCGCCCGGCGCGCTGGAGCCGGTGTTCCACTCCATGTTGGAGAATGCGGCACGGGTATGCGACGCAAAGTTCGGAATGCTGTTCCGGCTTGAGGACGGCGCCATTCGACCCGTCGCTTCGCTTGGCGTGCCGGAGCAACTCATGGAGTACTTTCAGCACGGTTCGCGCCAGCCAAGCGAGGACGCTCCCGTCATGCGGGTCGCCAGAACGAAGCAACCTGCCCACGTCGTCGATTTCGCCACGGAGCCCGCATACATCAAGCGCAATCCGCTAGCTGTCGCCTCCGTCGAGCATTTCGGCGTTCGGACGCTCCTCGTAGTGCCGATGCTCAAGGAAAGCGAGTTTATTGGTGCCTTTGCGATTTTTCGCCAAGAGGTCCGGCCGTTCTCCGACAAGCAGATCGAGCTCGTCAAAAATTTCGCCGCCCAAGCCGTCATCGCCATCGAGAACACCCGCCTGCTCAGTGAGCTGCGCGAATCGCTGCAGCGGCAAACCGCGACCGCCGACGTGCTGAAAGTCATCAGCCGCTCGACCTTCGACCTCCAGACGGTGCTCGATACGCTGGTCGAAATCGGCTGCACGATTGAGCGAAGTCCGACATAGCGTCGATCAATCGCCAACATGGCGAAACCTGGCGACAGGTGGCGCACTACGGTAAATCGCCCGAAGCGATTGAATTCATGACGGCCAACCCGATCGCGCCGGGCCGGGGAAGTGTCGTCGGCCGCACCCTGGTGGCGGGAAAGCCAGTCCAGATCGTGGACGCCCTCCACGACCCGGAATTCAAGATGATCGAAGTAACGAAGCGCACCGGGATGAACACCCTGCTCGGGATACCGCTGATGCGAGAAGGCGCGCCGATCGGCGTCATGGTGCTGCAACGCCGCGCCCTGGTGCCGTTCACCGACAAACAGATCGAGTTGCTGACCACCTTCGCCGACCAAGCGGTCATCGCGATCGAGAACGTGCGGCTGTTTGATGCGGAGCAGCAGCGCACCCACGACCTGACCGAAGCTCTGGAGCGGCAAACCGTCTTGGCCGAAGTGTTACGCGTGATCAGCTCGTCGCCGGGCGATCTTAAGCCGGTTTTCGAAACGATTCTGGAAAATGCGACACGCATCTGTCAGGCTAAATTCGGCCAACTGTTCCTCGCCGAAAACGGAGTCTATCGCGCCGCCGCGATGCATAACCTTCCGCGGGAATATCTCGCGTATCGGCAGAGCCAACCGCTGGTCAGCATGACCGGCGACTCCGCCATGGCCAGGGTGGCTCTTACCAAGCGGGCGGTGCAGATGACCGATGTCGCGGCAGATCCCGCCTATTTGAAAGAGGAAACGCGCCGGCGCTTTGTCACGCTGACCGGCGCGCGCACCATTGTCAGCGTGCCGATGCTCAAAGACGAAGAATTGATCGGCGCGATCAACGTCTACCGCCAGGAGGTCCGGCCGTTCACCGACAAACAGATCGAGCTGCTTGCGAATTTCGCCACCCAGGCCGTCATCGCCATCGAGAACGCGCGCCTGCTCGGCGAATTGCGCCAGCGCACCGGCGATTTGACCGAGGCGCTGGAGCAGCAGGCCGCGACATCCGAGGTGCTCAACGTCATCAGCCGTTCAAAGTTCGATTTACAGCCAATTCTGCAAAGCGTCGTCGATACCGCGGCGCGGCTCTGCCGCGCCGACACAGCCGTCATATTCAGGTTAAACCAAGGCATTTATCGATTTGCGACCGGATATTGCGTCGATCCCCGGTATATGGAAATCGAGCGCGCGACGCCGATTACGCCCGGTCCGGGGACGCTGGTTGGACGAACCGCAATGCGGCGAGAGGTCGTCCGGATCACCGATGCCATGGAAGATCTGCTGTACGAGAAGAAGGCGGATGCCGAGATCGCACAGGTTCGGTCGATGATCGGCGTTCCCCTGTTGCGGGAAGGCGAGCCGATAGGCGTCATTGCCCTCGCAAGGCAAAGGGTCGAGCCGTTTGTCGACCGCGAAGTCGAACTGGTGACCACGTTCGCCGACCAGGCCTCGATCGCCATCGAGAACGTCCGGCTGTTCGAAAGCGTAGAAGCCCGCACCCGCGAACTGGCGGCGTCGCTGGAGGATTTACGCACCGCGCAGGATCGCCTGGTCCAGACCGAAAAACTCGCTTCGCTCGGCCAACTGACCGCCGGCATCGCGCACGAGATCAAGAACCCGCTCAATTTCGTCAACAATTTTTCCGGGCTCTCCGTCGAGCTGATCGATGAGCTGCGGCAGGCCCTGAAGAGCGTGAAGATGGACGACAAGACGCTTACTGAAGTCTTGGAGCTGACGGACACTTTGCGCGACAATCTCGACAAGATCGCGCATCACGGCAGGCGTGCAGACTCGATCGTCAAGAACATGCTGCTGCACTCGCGCGAAGGCTCGGGCGAGCACCGGCCGGTCGACATCAACGCCCTCGTCGAGGAAAGCCTCAACCTTGCCTATCACGGCGCGCGCGCGGAGAAACAGGGCTTCACCATCACGCTGGAGCGATCGTTCGATCCCGCCGCAGGCGAAGTCGACCTGTTCCCGCAGGAGGTTACGCGGGTTTTGCTGAATCTGATCTCGAACGGCTTCTACGCCGCGACCAAGCGCAAAGGACAAGCCGGCAATAGGGATTACGAGCCCACTCTCGCCGCGGCGACCAAAAACCTCGGCGACCGCGTGGAGATCAGGATTCGCGACAACGGCACCGGCATTCCGCCCGAAGTGAAGGACAAGATGTTCAATCCGTTCTTCACCACCAAGCCGGCCGGCGAAGGCACCGGGCTCGGCCTCTCCATCAGTCACGACATCATCGTCAAGCAACATGCGGGCTCGATCGAGGTCGATACCGAGCCCGGCGAATTTACCGAATTTCGGATTATTCTGCCGCGCGCAGCGGTACGCCTGCCAAGAGCATGATCCGGAAAAGTGGAAGCCGTTTTTCCGAAAAGACCATGCTCCATCAAAATGCTGGAGCGCCAATCGATTCAATCTGAAACGCTTGCGCTCTAAAGGATGACGACCTTGGTGCCGACCTTCACGCGGTCGTAGAGATCTTCAACGTCCTCGTTGCGCATACGGATGCAGCCCGACGACACGTTCTGGCCGATGGTCCATGGCTCGTTCGAGCCATGAATGCGATAAAGCGTGGAGCCGAGATAGAGCGCGCGCGCGCCGAGCGGATTGCCGATCCCGCCGGCCATGAAATGCGGAATGCCGGGCTGTCGCGCGATCATTTCAGGCGGCGGCGTCCAATCCGGCCATTTTTTCATCGCGGTGACGGCCTTCACGCCCGACCAGGTAAAGCCCGGCCGGCCGACCCCGATGCCGTAGCGCAACGCCTTGCCGTCGTCCTCGACCAGAAACAGAAATTTGTCCGGCGTATCGACGATAATCGTGCCCGGCTTTTCGTCGCCGTTATAGGCGACGACTTGGCGCGTAAATTTCGGATCGATCGGATAATTCGCGGCGTCCTGCGGATCGGCTGGCGCGTAGGCCTGCTGCTGTGGCGGAGCCGCGGCTTCGGGCTGCTGCTGCGGCGCTTGAAAGTTGAAGATATGCGACACCGGCACATTGACTGTCGGCCCGCCGAAAATGGCCGCGAGGAAACCGCCGCCGCCGAGACCGGCCGGCGGCGGAGCGGCCGGGTAAGACTGCGGTGCCGGAGCGGCATAGCTTCGCGGCGCCGGAGCGGCGCCATACTGCGGAGTCTGGACCACATAATATTGTGGCGGCGCCGGTTGTCGCGGATAGGCCGGCTGGCCGTAAGGATAGACAGTGACCGCAAGTGGATCGGCGAAGGCCGAACCGGAAAGCACGCTCAGAACAAGCGCCGTCAGGCAGATGGGTCGCATTGGTTCACTCGTTACGCAAGTTTCACTGCAAGCGCCTGACGCGACGATCCGAAAGCGGCGCGCGCGCTCATGCGACGAGTAGGCCCGTAAACCTCGACGTTTTGGTAAACAAATTGCGGCGGCGCTTTATTTGGACATTGTTCATCAAGTTAGAGTTGATTTTGCGTCAACGCGCGCATGTCGTGGTTAACCGAACGTTTGCCGCGCATGGCGGCGGCGGGCCGTGAACGCGGTATTAAGCGGCGCACCACTAGATGAAGCGTGCACGCGTAATTAGCGACTGCGAACGAGAAATGGCCGAGCCGCGCAAGGTTTTCCGGATCGAACGGACCGCCGCCGCGCGGATGGCGCACCGCGGCGGCGACACCGCCGCATCGCCGCATCGCGGCGAGGTCATGCGGGCGTTCAGCGCGCTGCAAGCCATGATGGCGGTGTCGGCGACTTCGCCGCCGACCGGATCGATCGCCGGTCCCGAAACCGCAGGCGGCGGCGCGGCGCCGCGGGTCGAAAATACCGCGCGCATCGCGCAAGAACTTGACGCCGTGATCACCGGCAGCGCACAGGCGACGCAGAAAATTCTCGCCGCCGCCGAGCAAATCGATGAACTCGCGAACAATCTATCGGCGGCGCTCAAGGGCCAGAGCGAGCAGGATTTGGCTCAGGATATCTCGGATATCGTCATCCGCATTTTCGAGGCTTGCAATTTCCAGGACTTGATCAGCCAACGCGTCGCCAAGGTGATGAAGGCGCTGCATGCAAACGAAGCGCCGCCCCGGCATTCCGACGATGCCGCGCCGGAGCTGCACGGCCCGCAGCTTCCGCCCGACAAAGGCCACCTGTCGCAAAGCGAAATCGACGCTTTGTTCTGCTAAGTTCGCGTCATTGCGACGAGTGTAGCGCCGTTATTGCGGGCGCCGGATCAACAGAAAACAAATAAACGCAACGACGGCGAAGGCGGCGACCAGCGCCAGGCCGGCCGCGTCGGAAACGCGGTCGGCGACATACGTCACCACCACAGGTGCGAGCGCCTGCACGACCAGAAACGGCCCGCCGATCCGTCCGACCAGCCGCCCATAGCCCGAGGCGCCGAATAAAGCGAGCGGCACGGTGCCGCGCGCGATGGTCAAAAGTCCGTTCGCCATGCCGTACATCACCGCGAACATTGCCGCCACGGCCGCTGAGAATGGCAGCAGCGCCAACAGCGCGAAGGCCGCGACCAGAAGGCCGACGGCAAAGCGCGCGATCCACAACGGATGCGCCCGCCGGCCGAAGCCAAGCTCGCCGATGCGCGCCAAAACCTGCGCCGGGCCGAACAGCATGCCGATCGCGACCACGATATCCGGCGCCAGTCCGAACCGCTTAAAAATGGCGAGGAGCTGCGCCGATAAAGCCGATGGCACGAAGGCGTAAGACGCAAAACCGGCGGCGACCAGAATGAAAGCGAGCCCCTGCGCCGGCAGCAACGTCGCGGGCTTTGGCTCGGGCGCAATCGCCGGCGAAGGCCGCGTGACATGTTCGGCAGGCCGGCGCGGCAGCGCCAAAGCGTGCAACGGTGCGGCAACGAAAGCGAGCAATGCGGCATAGACGAGATAAGTGGCGCGCCAGCCGACTGCGCCGATCAGAAATTGCGTCGCCGGCCAGCTCACCGTCGAGGCAAAACCGCCGGCGAGGGTCAGCGTCGTGATCGGAGCCCGCGCGCCAGCGCCGAAAATGCGGCCGAGCGTAGCGAAAGCCGGATCGTAGAGCGAGGCCGCCATGGCGACGCCGCATACGCACCACGCCGCGAAGTAAGCGACAGCGTTCGGCGCCAGCACGAGACCGGTAAGACCCATAGCGCCAAGCAGCGAGCCGACCGGCATCACCACATGGCCGCCGAGGCGATCGATAGCGCCGCCGACGTAACGCGCGCAGAGCCCGCCGACGAGCAGGCCCAAGGAAAATCCGCCCATCGTGAACGCGCGCGACCAGCCGTGATCGGCGGCGATCAGCGGCACGGTGAGTACCGGGGGATAAAACAGCGCGCCCCAAGACAAAATCTCGGTGACCCCGAGCACGCTCACCGCGCGCCAGGGACCGACAACGAATTCGCGTGGGGAGGGCATTATCGATCCGTCATTCCGGATTGCCGTGAAGCGGCAAGTCCGGCATCCATAATCACAGGTCAGCGAATATAGATTTCGGGCTCCTCGCGGAGCTTGTCATCGGGCCGGCCACTTCGGGCCGGACCCGTTGGCTCAGCCCCGGAATGACGAGGAGCCTACTGCTGCGCCGGCGGTTTCATCGGCGGCCGGCCGGCGGCGCGTGCGGTGCCCTCGGGCGCGCAGCGTACATAGACGCCGGTGCCGTAGCGCCCGGCGACCTCCGGGTCCATCCATCGCAGCACCATGGTGCGGCCGTCGAACGACACGATCTCGCGGTCCTGCGCCCCGCCGGGATCGCCGGGCGGGCCGATATAATTCGCGCCGTTTTGCGAGCCCTTGAGCTGCAATTCCTGCTGTTGCGCGCTGTCGGCGAGATACATCATGACGCCGCCATTCGGCCCGCGCGTGATCTCGACAGGCTGGCCGCATTGCTGGCGCGCCGCCGCCGCAGTGCGCGCCAGATCGCCTTCGCGGTGGAACGCGCCATAGCCCCAGCGGCCGACGATGTCTTCAGGCTGGTATTTGGATGGGATCGCCGGTTGCGTCATTGGCGGCGGCGCGGCCGACTCTTGCGGGGCGGGCGTGTTCGAAGTGCAGGACGCCAGCGCCAGCGCGCCGGCTGCCGCGAAGCCGAAAGCCAATCGCCGATACGACGCACTCATGCCGCAGCCTCCCCGAAGCGCGGTGTCAAACGAAGCTTACTCCGTTCTACCGCCTCGACCTTTCGACTTTGTTTCAAATTGGACACCCGAAATCGACCCTTGGCAATGATTACGGCCCGGATTTGGCAGATGGCGCGCCGGCACCGCGGGCGCCAGCGGCATTGCGTCTGGACCCATTGCGTCTGGAACCATGCCGGCTGGAACCGTTGCCGGCAACGCCTGCGCCCGTCGCTCCCTGCCCCGCCGCCGCGCGCTTCCGCCGCCCCGCTTTGGGACGCGGATCGACGGGCGGCGCCGACTTGTGGATGCTTAAATTGCGCATGCGCTCGGCATCGCCGAAGAAATCGCTGTCGGCGCGATAACCCGCGGCGTGAATGCCGGCAATGGCGCAGATGTCGTCCATCTCGTTGGCGTCGCCAGTGACGCCGATCGCGGCGACCACCTCGCCGGATTTATCGCGGATCAGTTGGCCGCCGCCTTCGAGAAACAAAGGATAGTCGGCGAGGTTCTCGATTCCCTGCATGAATAAGGGCTTCTCGTTGGCTTTTTGCAGCACGAGCTTGGACGGCCGCCCGAGCGCCAGCGCGCCATAGGCTTTGCCGTAGCAAACCTCAAAGCGCAGCATCGAGGCATTGTCCTGTTTCTGGAACGCCTTCACGCGGCCCCCGGCATCAAGAACGATCGCGCTCATCGGCCGGCATTTATGTTTCTTGGCTGCGGCAAACGTCGCCGTGATGATGGTATTGGCCTCGTCCAAACTCAGCGCACGCATTTTCTCTTATTCCTCCCCGGCCCGGCCCCGCCCGCCGGTCCATCCGCGCCTAGAATAGACATTCTCGACCCCCACGCCATCGCCCCGGCGCCGCATCATGCTCCCCACCCGACCCCTCTCCCGCCTTTTAGCGGGAGCGCTTGCGTGCCTTGACAGTTTTGCGCTGGCACCTTATCTCCGCAATACCTTTGGCACTCCATCATTTGGAGTGCTAAGATACTGCACAACAAACGGTTTTTTCTAACGCCAAAAGCCGCCAAGTCCTCAGCGAGGTCGCGCGGCGACGAGGGTAATCATGGCAAAAACGAAGTTCCGACCGCTCCACGACCGGGTGGTCGTCAAGCGTATCGACGCCGAAGGGAAATCCAAAGGCGGCATTATCATTCCCGACACCGCCAAGGAGAAGCCGTCGGAAGGCGAAGTCGTCGCCGTCGGTCCCGGCGGCCGCGACGAGAACGGCAAGCTTACTCCGATGGGCGTCAAGTCCGGCGACCGCGTGCTGTTCGGCAAATGGTCGGGCACCGAAGTCAAGCTGGAGGGCGAGGAACTCCTGATCATGAAGGAGTCCGACATCATGGGCGTGATCGCCTGAATACTTAACTCCTCATCCTTCGAGGCTCGCCTGCGGCGAGCGCCTCAGGATGAGGATGGAAAAGAAAAACCCAGGAGCAAACCACAATGTCCGCGAAAGACGTAAGATTTTCAGGCGACGCGCGCGACCGCATGTTGCGCGGCGTCGATATTCTCGCCAATGCCGTGAAGGTGACGCTCGGCCCCAAGGGCCGCAACGTCATCCTCGATAAATCGTTCGGCGCTCCCCGCATCACCAAGGACGGCGTCACCGTCGCCAAAGAGATCGAGCTCGACGACAAGTTCGAGAATATGGGCGCGCAGATGGTGCGCGAAGTCGCGCAGAAGACCAACGACCAGGCCGGCGACGGCACCACGACCGCGACCGTGCTCGCCGCCGCGATCGTCAAGGAAGGCGTCAAGTCGGTTGCCGCCGGCATGAATCCGATGGATCTCAAGCGCGGCATCGATATCGCGGTCAAAGCCGTGGTCGAGGACATCAAGAAGCGCTCGAAGAAAGTCGGCTCTTCGGCCGAAGTGGCGCAGGTTGGCACCATTTCCTCGAACGGCAACGTCGAAGTCGGCAAGATGATCGCGCAAGCGATGCAGAAGGTCGGCAACGAGGGCGTCATCACGGTCGAGGAAGCCAAGGCGCTTGAGACCAACGTCGAAATCGTCGAGGGCATGCAATTCGACCGCGGCTATGTCTCGCCCTACTTCATCACCAATGCCGAGAAAATGGTGGCGGAGCTGGAAGACGCTTACGTGCTGTTGCATGAGAAGAAGCTGTCGCAGCTGCAGGCCATGCTGCCGCTCCTCGAAGCGGTGGTGCAATCCGGCAAGCCGCTCCTCATCATCGCCGAGGACATCGAAGGCGAGGCGCTGGCGACGCTAGTGGTCAACAAGCTGCGCGGCGGATTGAAGGTCGCCGCCGTCAAGGCGCCCGGCTTCGGCGACCGCCGCAAGGCCATGCTCGAAGACATCGCCATCCTCACCGGCGGCCAGCTCATTGCCGAAGATCTCGGCATCAAGCTTGAAAGCGTGACGCCGGCGATGCTCGGCCGCGCCAAAAAGATCGTGATCGAGAAGGAGAAGACCACGATTGTCGACGGCGCCGGCAAGAAGAAGGACATCGAAGGCCGCGTCGGTCAGATCAAGGCGCAGATCGAGGAGACCACCTCCGACTACGACCGCGAGAAGCTGCAGGAGCGGCTCGCCAAGCTCGCCGGCGGGGTCGCCGTGATCCGCGTCGGCGGCGCCACCGAGATCGAGGTCAAGGAGAAGAAGGACCGCGTCGAGGATGCGCTCAACGCCACCCGCGCCGCGGTCGAGGAAGGCATCGTGCCGGGCGGCGGCGTGGCGCTGCTGCGCGCCAAGAAAGCGGTCGGCAAGCTGCATAACGACAATGCCGACGTGCAGGCCGGCATCAATATCGTGCTCAAGGCGATCGAGATGCCGTTGCGGCAAATCGCCGAAAACTCCGGCGTCGAAGGCTCGATCGTGGTCAACAAGATCCTCGAGAACAAGTCGGAGACCTACGGCTTCGACGCGCAGACCGAAGAGTATGTCGACATGGTCGAGAAGGGCATCATCGACCCGGCCAAGGTGGTGCGCGCGGCGCTGCAAGACGCAGCCTCGGTCGCCGGCCTGTTGGTGACCACCGAAGCCATGGTGGCCGAAGTGCCGAAGGATGCGCCGGCCATGCCGGCAATGCCCGGCGGCGGCGGCATGGGAGGCATGGGCGGGTTCTGACGGCCTCTTCCCCCTCCTCCTTGTGGGGAGGGGTCAGGGGTGGGGGTCCACCCGTCAACACACAAACAAAGGGCGCGGCCGATGCTGCGCCCTTTTTCTTTGGCTCGTTCTCGTCACGTTCGGCGCGTTCGCGCAACGCGGCGAGGAAAATGCTGGAGCCACTCATTAAATCCAACGCTCCATAGGAGAGCTCGACGATCGGTGGCGTGCTCAATCGAGTTTGGGGGCTTTACGTGTGATTCCGCGATCTGCTACGTTTGCGTGTCTGGGGACTTCCACATGCGCGTGCCCGTTTACATTTTCTGTGTGTGCTTGGTTTCAAATTGCACCGTGACCTACAACGCTCCACCTCCCGACGTTGTGGATTGTCGAACACCGGTGCAACTGGATGGCTTTTCGGTCTACGCGAAAGATATCAAGCGAAGCGGCCAGAAACTCATCCTTACATTTACTCTCACCAATCAAGGCACTCAGCCGGCTCTCATTTGGCGGAGGCGATTTGCCTTTTGCGCCGATCATCCTATCAAGCTTATCTAGCAGGCTGCTGAAAAAGTCGTTTTGCGAGGTGGTTGGAATGTGATTCTGTGCATCGGCTTGATTCCTTTGGAATGGGGATTGCGATGCGCGGCGAAGATGATCGATCGGAGGGTTTTTTCAGCTACATCCCGGTGGAGAGACGGATACCGGCGGATCATCCATTGCGGATGATCCGCGAACTCGTGGACGCGGCGCTTGCTGGGTTGACGCGAGCCTTCGACCGACTTTATGCGCGCGAAGGACGGCCATCGATTCCGCCGGAGCGGCTGTTGCGGGCACTGCTGCTGCAAGCGTTCTATACGGTGCGCTCGGAGCGGCAGTTGATGGAGCAACTCGATTACAATCTGCTGTTCCGCTGGTTCGTCGGGCTGTCGGCGGACGATCCGGTGTGGGATCCGACCGTGTTCGGCAAGAACCGCGATCGACTGCTCGACGGCGATATCGCGGCCAAGTTCTTTGCCGGGGTGTTGAAGCTGCCGCAAGTGCGCAAGCTTTTGTCCAGCGAGCACTTCTCGGTCGACGGCACGCTGATCGAGGCCTGGGCCAGCATGAAGAGTTTTGTGCCGAAGGATGGCGACGGCGATCCGCCGGCCGGAAAGCGCGGTGGTAGCCACAATGCCGAGCGTGACTTCCATGGCGAGAAACGCAAGAACGACACGCATTCCTCGACCACCGACCCCGATGCCCGGCTGTTCCGCAAGGGTGCCGGCAAGGAGGCCAAGCTCTGCCATATGGGGCATTTGATGACGGAGAACCGCAACGGCCTCATCGTCGATGCACGCTTGACCGAGGCCAACGGCACGGCCGAGCGCGCCACCGCACTCGACATGATCGAAGACAATGCCAGACCTGGCAGCACGATCGGCGGCGACAAGAACTATGACACTGCTGAGTTCGTGGCCGGTTGTCGTGACTGCCGCTGCACGCCCCATGTCTCGCAGAACGACACCAACCGCCGCTCGGCGATCGATGCCCGCACCACCCGCCATCCCGGCTATCGCATCAGCACCATCAAGCGCAAGCGGATCGAGGAACCGTTCGGCTGGATGAAGACCGTCGGCGGCCTGCGCAAGACCAGGCATCGCGGACGGGCGCTGGTCGAATGGTTCTTCGTGCTGACCGCCGCGGCTTACAACCTCATCCGCATTCCCAAGCTTCTGGCCGCAACGCGATGACCCCCTCTGCCGGCAAGAATATGAGGCAAAGTCCCAACCAATACCGCGCAGGCGGCGCCGACAACCCGTTCCTCCACCCGTTCTTGCCGGACCCATCGAGAAAATCGTCCTCAAAATCCGGTTTTTCCGCAGCCTGCTAGTAGGATCGGCGGTATTAAATATAATCCAAGTCCCGAATCGTCAGGACCGCTCAATGTCGGCTTAAGCCCAACGCAAAATCCGGGGACCAGTGTAGACAGCAAAATGGTCTTTGACGTTCCTGCCGGGGATTACACATTCACAGCTGAGCGTTCCACGACATCACCGACTGGAGTTGTTGGAAACGTTGTGCAAACGAACTTTGAGCCTTACAGGTGCAAGGTGTCCGCTATCTAGCCGCAGCGGAAATCAGGCCCCAGCACCCGGCGCAGCCGCAGGAGCGCGGCGCGGGCGGCGTAAGCATCGGCAGCGATCCGCATCAGGGCCGCAAGCTGCGACGGCCGCGCGATTGGCCAAACCTATTTGTTTGGTGGCTCCCGCTTGGGCTCGGGGTCTTCCCACGGCTCGGTCGGTTGAATTGCCGGCTGCACTGGCTCATGAGGAAAATGCAATGGCGGGGTATTTTGCGGATACCGCCAAGCCGGCCCAGGCTCTTTATCGGGCCGTGAATCCGGCTCCCAGGCAGCGGATATCCGGCCGGTCACGTCAATCTGCAGGGTCATAGCAAAACTCCTTGGAATGCTGATTCCTACTCAGCCGCGGGTTGAGAAGCCGCCGGATCCGCCTTGGGAGGTGCCGGAATAACCGGCGGTGCGGCGGGCACGGCCGGAGCAACCTGAGCGGCGCCGGCAGGTGCCGAGGGAACGGCGGGAAGCGCGGGCATCCAGAGCGAACTGGCCGGGATTTCCTTATTCACCTCGTCCTCGAATTGCTTGATCAATTTTCTGGTTGGATGGCGATCGTCATCCGCCGCGAGCTTGATCATCTCGGCGCGCAATTTGTTGTATTGCTCGATTTGCTCCGTGATCAGCAGCCCTGACGCAAAAAAGTCCTGTTCCATGCCGCGATAGGTTTCGTAGATAGTCGCGTAGCCCGAGGCAAGTTTGCTGTAACGCTCGATCTCCTTTGGTAAAGCGATGATGGGTTTTATTGTTGCCAAGACGATGGAAACACCGGAAATAATTCCCCATGCCGTCGTCCCCAGGCCATTTTTCCATATCGCCAATCCGGCAATGCCGGTGCCGGTTGTCGCGCCGCAGGCGATGAGAATTTCGAGACACTTGTTAAGTTGTTGGTACCGGTCGAGCCGACAACCGTAATATTTCATGTTGAGCGCCGCCGTGCGGAACTCTCGATGAATGTTTTTGAGTGGGCCGACTGCTGCTTCAGGAGGAACAGCAGGCATGTCACGCCTCCCCTCGCTTGTCTCACAACAGTATACACAAGCACTGATTGTATAACAACGGCGGATTGCGGTTCGCGCCAGATGCTTGCAGCGTCGCGCGAAATTGCGATGCGGCAATGACGACCTGATCCGGCAGGCGAAAGCTAATCGCTTCGCCTAATTGGTCATCGGCCGGAAGCGCAAAGTGGGTGGGCCGGACAATTCGATCGCGTCGCCGGCCCACCGCCATTCGGTCATTTGCGCAAGCGTCGCAAGCAGCGCGGCGTCGGTCGCCTGGCGATCCGGATCGCATGGCGCGGCGGTGGACGCCGACGCAGTGTCCGGCACGATGGCGATCGTACCGTCGCCGACGGTCGTCTGGCCACGCAGCCTTTCGCACCACATGTCGATTTGTGCGGAGCCGTCGTCTTCGATTTCGAGCATCGGAATGCGCTTGGAGCCCGGCATCGGCGCAACGGCGTCGAGCATGAGTTCGCTGCCAAACGGAAACGGCTCGCTGGCACGAGCCGGCCAAACCGAGCTTGCAAGCATAAACAGAGCGAGCCAGCCGGCGGGACGGACCATCTTCATCTCCGGTTGCTTTGTTGATCTCTCCGAAACCCGGTGGTCACTTTTCGCAATCATGCCTTAACGAAATGGGGCCGCAAAAGGCGGCCCCAAACGCTTTATATCGCGCGTCGCGTGCGGCCGTCAGCTGCTCGGCAACACGGCAATACCCGGGAAGAACAGGTAGCAGGCGATCCCGATCAGCACCAGATAGGCCAACAACACGAGCGTCCAGCCAAAATTATGGCGGATGACCTCGCCCTCGTTACGCACGAACTCGCTGGTCGAGACGCCGACGCTCGCCGTCTGCGGCGCGATCGGCTTGCCGATCTCGGCGCCGACCGAATTCAGCGTCGGCAACAGCATCAGCGGGAAGCCGAGCAATTGCCCGACCAGTGCCTGGAACTTGCCGAACATGGCGTTGGTCGAGGTGTTCGAGCCGGACAACGCCACGCCGATGAAGCCCAACAGCGGCGCGACCACGATGAAATATGGCCCGAGCACGGAGAACGCCTTGGCGAGCGAGCCAGCCATGCCCGAGAAGTTGAAAACATAGGCCAAGCCGAAAATGAAGACGCCGACCAGACAGGCACCCCACATTTGCGACCACGTCGTGTTCCAGATCTGGGCGAGCTGGGTGCCGTTGATCCGCAGCAGCAGCGCGACGACGATCCACGACGCCAGAATCGCCGAGCCGCCGACGAACGGCGTCCAGTTGAAGATCGCGGCGATCGTGGCACCGGGCGCGATCGAGGAAGCAGCGTTGACCTGAAGATGGAGTTCGACGATGCCGGGCAGCTTCGACCACGGCCCGGTCCAGGCGACGACGATCACGATCAGGACGATGATCGGCAGCCAGCCCTGGAACACTTCACCCGGACTGAGCCCATGACCCTCGGCCTGCGCTTCCTGCGCCGCCGTAACCGGTACGCCGCCATAACCGAGCGTGCGCGCCGGCTGCCAGAATTTGAGCAGGATGAGGAGGCACGCGAAGCAGACAATCGAGCCGATGACATCGGGCAGATACGGCCCGAGATAGACCGAGGTCGGCAACTGGCCGGCGATGTACCCGAGCGAGCCGACAATGGCGAGCGGCCAGCCGCCTTTAACGCCCTCTTTGCCGCTGACGAGATAAAGCAGGATCCAGGGCGGCAGCAAAGCGAGAATGGCGACGATCTTGCCAACCGAACCGGCGAGAGCAAGCAGCGGCATGCCGGTCACCGCGGCGAGTGCGATGATCGGAGCGCCGAGCGCGCCGTAGGACACCGGCGCGTTATTGGCAATGGCCGCGACGCGGATGGCGTCGAGTGCCGGAATGCCGAGCGTGATCAGGATCGGGGCGACGAACGCCCAGGGATAACCGAAACCGACCAGCCCTTCGAGCAGCGCGCCGAAGGCCCAGGCAAACAGGATCGTTTGCACCCGCACGTCCCGGGTTCCTTGCTGGATGAGCCACCGGCGCAGTTTGTCGAAGGCGCCGGTGGTGACCAGCGTGTTGAACAGCATCACCCCCCAAAACGTTATCCAGTCGACGTTCCATACGCCCGTGGCCGAGCCGTAAAGATAGGCACGCACACCGTCGCCGAACGGCATCTGCCAGACCCAAAGTCCGAGCAGGAAGGTCACGATCGAACCGATCAGCACGGCAAGCCACGCCGACATGCGAAGCCCCGCGAGCAGAACCAACAACAGGACGACAGGGATGAGCGCGACCAACCAAGTCAGGAACAGATTTCCAGTCGGGTCGAGAATTTGCGTGAACATGAGTGGTTCCTCCCCAGCAAACGCCGCAACGGCACCGTCTTTTTGTTCAAGATCGGGAGCCCCATGCGGCAATGCCGCGCATTTCGCCATTACCAAGGCGATATTATTGGCGGCCTGCCGTAAATTTAGGCGAAGTTGTGGCAGCTGGCTACCTGCAAATCCGCGCTACCGCGCCATAAGCCGCACTGCCGCTGTGGACAGCTTCGTGTTAATGCGGTGCACCATCGAGGCTTTTCGGTTCAATTCCCTCGACTTAGGCCGTCTGTTCGCCGTGGAACTGGTTTGCTCGATACCGTTTGCCTAATGACTGTTAGGCGCTGCGCCCAAGTTCGCTCAATGTCGGAGGTCTTTCGTGAATCGTCTTGCCGCGACGCTCGCCACGATCTGGCGATTGGCCATTCCCTATTTCCGCTCGGAAGACCGCTGGGCGGGGCGCATTCTGTTGGCCGCGGTGGTCGGGATCGAGCTGTCGATCGTCGCCATCACCGTCATTCTGAACCAGTGGTACAATCGATTTTACAATACGCTGCAGGATCACAACTGGACCGCTTTCGTCAGCGCCATCATTTTCTTCTGCGTGCTCGCTGCGATCTATACGGTGTTGGCCGTCTATCAGAACTATCTCAATCTGTGGCTGCAGATCCGCTGGCGGCGCTGGATGACGCAGACCTATCTGCGGCAATGGCTCAACACCGCCAATCATTATCGCATGCAGCTATTGGGCGACGCAGCCGACAACCCGGATCAGCGCATCGCCGACGATCTGCAGATGTTCGTGCAGAACACGCTGTCTATCGGACTTGGCCTTTTGAACTCGTGCGTGACACTCGGTTCGTTCGTCGTGATTCTTTGGACGCTGTCGAATCAAGCGCCGCTGCACCTGTTCGGCGCGTCAGTTACGATTCCCGGCTATCTGGTTTGGGCGGCGCTGTTCTATGCGGTGCTCGGCACCTTGTTCACGCACCTGATCGGCTGGCGGCTTATCCCGCTCAATTTTCAGCAGCAGCGCTACGAAGCCGATTTCCGCTTCAATCTCGTGCGCACGCGCGAGAATTCCGAGCAGATCGCCGCGCTGCACGGCGAAGCCGCCGAGCGCGAGCGTCACCTCGGCCGTTTCGGGCTCATCATATCCAATTGGATCGCCATCATGCAGCGGCAGAAGCAGCTCATGTTCTTCACGCAAAGCTATTCGCAGGCTTCGGTTATCTTTCCTTATCTGATGGTGAGCCCGGCCTATTTCTCCGGCGCCATGCAGCTCGGCGGTTTGATGCAGACAGCTTCGGCTTTCAACAGCGTGCAGGGCGCGCTGTCCTATTTCGTCTCGGCGTACCAGTCGATCGCGCAATACCGCGCGGTGGTCACGCGCTTGTCGGGATTCGAGGACGCCATTGTGGCCGGCCGCAATGTCGCGCTCACCCCGCCTGTCATCGAGATGCTGCCGCGCGAGACGCCGAACGTGATTTCGATTGACCACCTGCATGTTCGCCTGCCGAACGGCGAGCCACTGGTCAATGCCGAGCACATTGTGCTCGCGCCCGGCGAGCGCGTGCTGGTAACCGGGCCGTCGGGCGCCGGCAAGTCGACGCTGTTTCGCGCCGTTACCGGAATCTGGCCGTTCGGATCGGGCCGCGTGACGGCGCCGAAAGACGCCAAGGTCATGCTGCTGCCGCAGCGGCCCTATTTCCCTGTAGCGCCGCTCGCCGCCGCGGTGAGCTATCCGACGAAGGCCGGCACGTTCGACGATGCGCGCGTTGCCGAAGTGGTCGCCGCGGTCGGGCTTCCCGAGTGGAGCGGGCGCATCACCGAGGAAGCGCATTGGAACCGCATGCTGTCGCAAGGCGAGCAGCAGCGGCTTGGGGTTGCCCGCGCGCTTTTGCAGGAGCCCGATTATCTCTTCCTCGACGAAGCGACCGCTTCGCTCGACGAAGCCGCCGAAGCGATGCTGTACCGCCTGCTTCAGGATCGGCTCAAGAATACGACCATCATTTCGATCGGTCACCGCGCGACGCTCGGCGCCTTCCATCGCCGCCGCGTTCAGGTCGTGCCAAGCGACGCGGCATCGGAAGTGCGGGACGTCCCGCTGGTTTCGGCGGCGGAGTGATTTATTCTCTCGGTTCGTCCGAGCGAAGGCGGGGATCTGCATTTCAAGACAGACTGGATTCCCGTTTCGCGGAATAAGCGGCGAACGCCAACGGTGAACGGACCAAACGAAACGGCCGGCAGCGTTTCCGCCACCGGCCGCAATTCTTGGAAGCGTTCAGTCGATCGTTACTTGATGCCGCTGAGGTTCACCGCGAAGGAAAGTTTCGCGATATAGGCCGCGCCGCACCAATTGGAGGAAAGGCCGCCGGGGTTAAGCGGCGTCACCGCGCTCGAGCTGTAGGTCGCGGTATAATCGCTGGTGAGGACGTTACACTCGGCCTTGGTCAGGTTGGTGTCGTAGTAGCGCAGGTCGAGCGTAAAGGCCTTGTAGGTCCAGCCAAAGCCGGCGTCCCAGTTCCAGTAGCTCTTATAGGGGACACCGCCCGGGTAGGCGCCGCTGCAAACGTTTCCTGATACAACCGTGCAGTAAAAATTATCGCTGGTGCCGAGGGCCCAGTAGCCAAGATCGCCGGAGACGTAGCCGCCGAGGCCGCTATTGGCCGGGAACCAGGAACTCGGCGCAGTATAGGTCAGGTTGCCGACCGTATACCAACCGTCGGCGCCGAGATTGGCAACGGACGGAGAATACCATTCCTGTAGGCCGGCCGCCCATTGGTCGTTAATGGTGTAAGTGGCCTTGGCGTAGAACTCAACAAAGCTGGCGCTCGCCTTGGCGACGTTGCCGTTTGGCAAATAAAGCGGGCCATTATAGCCCTGGGGGGAACACGGCGTCGTGTAGTCGCCATTATAGCACTGACCGCCCGGGTAATAGTAATACCAGACGCCGAAATCGAGCGCGAGCTTGTCGAAGGTCGGGCGGAAGCCGCCGTAGAAATCGATTTCAGCCGCGGCGTGGTTCGGGAAGTCGATGCTCTCGCCGGAAATTCCGGCGTACCACTGCATGCTCGAACTCTGATTGTAGCGCAGTTCGAAGCCGGCTTGCGTCGACGGTTTGTGATCGGATTGAGTGACGCCGCGGAAATTATAGTCTGTCATCAAGGCTGCGCTGATCGCGACGTCCCAGGGCGAAGGCGGCGGCGGTGGTGCGGGCGGGGCCTTGGTTGCCATATCGGCAGCCATCGCAGACGAACCGGCCAACCCGGCCAACAGAACCAACGATAAAGCGACTTTTTTCATAACGTGCCCCTTCTCTTGTCCCTGCTCGGTACTCGGGCGACACCCCTTGTCGACAACCGGTAAAGAGCCAATTCCCCGCAGCGCCAACCTGGTTCACAAACTCGCGCAGCTTGAACCTTCACGAATTCTTTAAGTTTGCAACGGGATAGCCAAGGCTAAAACATCGGCAAATGCTGCCTATTTATGCTTTTCCGGGATAACTTCACCTTTTCTTACCAAGTGTGGCAGGGAGGATACACTTTTCGCGGCTTTGGACTGTTCAAGCTACTTACCAGCCTGACATTTTGGCTTCGTTCGACGGATCTGTTTGTCCCGAATAGGCGATTTCCACTAGCGGAGGTAGAATCATGAAGGCAGTTGTCGATGGCCAGATCGTTGCCCAAAGCGACGACGTCGTGGAATGTAAGGGATATCAATACTTTCCGCCCACGGCGGTGCGGCTCGATTGGCTCGAAAAGGCGGAAAAAACCGCCGACGACCGGGCCTGTCCGCATGGCGTTCAGTTCTACGATATCGTCGTCGATGGGGCACGGCACGGGCGCGCCGCGTGGTGCTACGAAGCCCCCCGGCCGGAGATGCGCCAGGTCGGCGGCCAATTCGGCTTCTGGCAGGACGTAAAGGTGGGCTGACGATCCGCTTAGGCCGCCTGCTTCTTGCGATTGGCCTCGAGCCGCGCGTCAACCAGCGCAACCGTCGCGTCGAGGACCGGGTGGCTCAGTCCTTTCTGCTTGGCAATCAGCTGCACGAGCTTGTCGGCGCGTTCGATATTGGGTGCGCCGTTTTGCAGCGCGCGGGCGGCCGAGGCCGGACGCGTCAGCGATTGAGCGGCGGCGGCGTATTTTTCGAACGGCACGAGGTCGTCGGGCTTGGCTCCGAGTTTGACGCAGAGATCGTTGACGAAATTATACACCGCGCGTGACGTCTCGATGTCGCTGTGCACAGCTTCCTGCGCCGTGCGCATGCCGTCTTTGGTGACGCAGCGATAATTGCCGGCGCATAGCATCGCCCATTTGGCGAGCGGCACGAAGATCGAATCGTAGACCCTCAATTTGACCGGCAGCTCGATGTTGCCCTCCGGCGCGTCGAAGCGCGCGGCGTCAACGTCCTTCTCGAGCTGACGCAGGACCGCCGTGCGCTTCTCGTCGTCGAACCTGGCGCATTTGAAGTTGGTCGGCAGCGTGACCAGCAATTCATTCGCCTTGCCATCCGGCGGGCGGATGGCTTGCGGATCGGGACTGTTCAAGGTGATCGTCGCCGGATCGAACAAATCCCAGACCGTCGGATCGGTGTAAGCGGGCTTGAGCGCCTCGTAATCGAGGCCGGGAATCCGTTTGACGTATGGCAGCGGCGGCATGTTCATGATCGACATGCAAGACACGCGCGATTTCGCCACCGCATCGAGCAGTTCGCGCACGCCGGGCGAGCGATATTGCGGCTCCTGCATGCACAGACCGACAAGATCGTATCTCCTCGGGTCGACCCCGCTCGCAGGGCCCGCCGTCACCTTGCCGGGGAGTTTGCGGGATTCCAGCAGCACCGGATCCTTGCGGCCGCGCACCGGCAGACGAACCTTAAACCCCTCGGCGTTGATCAGGTCGGCTTCCGCAGGCAGGCAGACGAGGTGGATCGAATGGCCGCCGAATAGGAGCTTGGAAGCAAGCAGCGATCCATAGGACGCGCCCATCAGCAGGATGTTGTAGGTCGCCGGCATAACGCACCTCCTCAACAAGACGACACGGCCGGATTGCCCGGCATCGGATCGGCGCTTCGCGCCGATTGCGAAGTTCGCAAGCGCTTGCGGCACCGCTCCGATGCGAACTTCGGAATCAAACGAATTCTGCTAACGCCGTTGGCCCCACAAAGCCGATACTATGCGGGGCCAGGAGCGTCGATCGAGCAAAAGCCTCTAGCTGCTGCTGCCGCCACCACCGAATCCGGAGCCCATTGGCGGGGTCCATGACGGTGCGGGCGCAGGAGCGGGCGCGGGTTCCGGCGCCGCCGTCGGCGCGGGCTTTGACGCCACCTTCGGCTTCGGCGCCACAGCCTTACGCTTCGGTGCAGCCTTTTTTGCCGTTTTCTTCTTTGCTACTTTTGCTTTCGACTTAAGGACTTTCTTTTTCTTGCCGGCCGGAGCGGCCTTCTTCTTTTTCGCGGATTTCTTCTTCGCTTTTGCCTTCTTCGCCATAATCGACCTCCCGATCTTGCTATCGATACCAATCCGTGCGGCCCCCCAAGAATGCGATCAGGAGAGACCGGCAGTGCTCACCCGACGCCGACCTGGCCCCATTCAGCCCCCGGTCGCAGGGCGTATCGGCGCACCCGGCCGATGCTCCCGCAGCGTCGGCGGACAGGACCCTCCGGTAGCCCAATCGATCAACTCGACCGTATGGACGACGGGAAGCTCGGTGCCCGCTGCGATTTGCGTGATGCAGCCGATATTGCCCGCTGCAATCACGTCAGGTCGCAATCTCTCGATAGTCCCGACTTTACGCTGGCGCAACCTCCTTGCGATGTCGGGCTGCAGAATATTGTAGGTGCCGGCCGAGCCGCAGCACAGATGACCGTCCGGTACATCCTTCACCGCGAAGCCAAGCCTGGTCAGCAGTTCTTTCGGCTGTCGGCTGATGCGCTGGCCATGCTGCAGCGAGCAGGCGGAATGATAAGCGACGACGAGCGCCGGGGCGTTGCCTTCCAGTTGCAACGGCAGGCCGGCGAGATATTCGGAAATATCCTTGGTCAGGCTCGACACCCGGGAGGCCCGGGCCGCGTAGACCGGGTCGCCGCGCAGCATGAACCCGTAATCCTTGACCGTGGTGCCGCAGCCCGAAGCCGTGATCACGATGGCGTCGAGCCCCTCGATGGCGTTCCAGGCGTCGATATTGGCTCGCGCCTGCACAAGCGCGTCCGTCTCGCGGCCCATGTGGTGAACCAGCGAACCGCAGCAGCCCGCGCCGGAGGCCAGCACCACCTCGATACCATGCCGTGTCAGCACGCCGATGGCCGCCGCGTTGACTTCGGGCGCCAACAGATCATTGACGCAGCCGGCCAGCAGCGCGACGCGGCCCCGGCGCGTACCCTTAGCCGCAAACCTCTGCGGCGCGAGCGGCCGGTGCGGCCGATGCCAGGGCGCAAGCCGCAGCATGGCGGCAACGCGGCCCAGGCCGATTGCCCCGGCGACCGGCGCAAACGGCTTGCCAAGGCGCGCGGCGTGAAGCGCGAGCCAAAAGCGTCGCGGATAAGGCATCAGCGCAGCCAGAATGCCGCGCAGGACGCGCTCGCCGAACGGACGGCGGTAGGTTTTCTCGATATGGGCGCGAGCATGGTCGACGAGATGCATGTAATGGACGCCCGACGGGCATGTCGTCATGCAAGCGAGACACGACAGGCAACGATCGATGTGTTTGGTCACTTCTGCCGTCGCCGGGCGGTCGTGCTCCAACATCTCCTTGATGAGATAGATGCGGCCACGCGGCGAATCGAGCTCGTTGCCGTCGAGCACATAGGTCGGACAAGTCGCGGTGCAGAAACCGCAGTGCACGCAGGCGCGCAAAATCTGATTCGATTCCGCGATGTCCGGATCGCCAAGCTGCGCCAGGGTGAAGCTCGTTTGCATGGTTTACACGCCCGCCCACATGCGCCCGGCATTGAGCACGCCCTGCGGATCGAAGCCGGTACGCACCCGCCTGGTCAAGGCGGCAAGCGCCGGCTCTTCCGGCGTGAAGACCTCGACCTTGGCGCGCACCGCGGCGGGCGCGCGGATCAGCGTGGCGTGACCACCGGCCGCCGCCACGGTTGAGCGAACGCGCGGCGCGCCGGCATCGTCGCTCGCCGGCAATGCCGCCCAGACAAGCCCGCCGGCCCAATCGTACAGCAGTTCCGCATCGCATTCGCCGGCAAGCGTGCGGCCGACTTCGCTGCCGCGGCTCGGCGCTGTCGAGATGCGCCAAATATCGCGCTCGCCAGCGGGGCCGTTCGCCGCAAATGGTGTGACATCGCGCACCGCCCGCCAGAACAGCCGCGATGCGGCCTCGCCAAGCGGGCCGAGCGAGCCGAATGAGTTAAGGAGGCTTTCAAGCACAGTTTTGCGCTGTGCCACCGACGGCGCCACGCCCTCGAGACGGAATGCAGTCACCGCTCCCTGCGCGGACCCAGTTTCGGAAATCCGCGTGGCGACGGCAGCCGGCAAATGCGCCGCTGCCGAAACATCCGCGAACGAGCCCATGGCCGCCGTCATGACTTTGCGCGCCGTCTCATCATCGAGATCGAGCACCAGGATCGTTTCCTCGGTCTCGGCCTTGGGCAGAGTCTTGATGGTGACGTCGGTCATGGCCGCAAACGTACCCCACGAGCCGGCGAGGAGCTTGCACAGATCGTAGCCGGTGACGTTCTTGACGACACGGCCGCCGGACTTGAACGTCTCGCCGCGCCCGGAAACAGCACTCAGCCCGAGGAAATGATCGCGCGCGGCGCCGGCCTTGATGCGGCGCGGCCCGGACAGATTGGCCGCGATCGCGCCGCCGATCGTGCCGGCGCCGGTTTTGCCGCCCAAAAGCGCCGCATAATCCATCGGCTCGAAAGCGAGTTGCTGGTTGCGAGACGCCACCAGCGCTTCGATTTCGGCAAGCGGCGTGCCGGCCTTGGCTGAGAGCACGAGTTCCTCCGGCTCGTAGAGCGTGACACCAGAGAGTCCGGAAAGATCGAGCGTTGCATCCCATTGCGCGGCGCGGCCGATGGCGCGCTTGGTGCCACGACCGACGATTTCCAAGGTCTTGCCGTCGGCGAGCGCCCATTGGATCGCCTGCTCGACCTCTTTGGCATCGCGGGGTTTCAGATTGTCGGCCATCGCGGCTCGCTTATTCCGCCGCGTGAGCGGCCGGCGCAGAACGGGCAAAGACCGGCATGATCTCGCGGGCGAAGCGGCGCAGCTGCGCATTGCCGCCGGACACGGTCAGTAAGACGTAATCGACGCCGCCGTCCCGCAAAGCTTCGAGCATGGCGCAAATTTCGTCGGGCGTACCGAACAGCGCATTCTCCTCCGTGCCGCCGGTCTTGTCGGCATAAGCCAGCACGTGCGAGCCGGTTTTGCCGTCGGGCGACCGCGACACATCCACAGTGCGCTTGGTATAGGCGGCCTGGCGAATGAGGGCGGCCCGTTTGTCGGCTTCGTCGTTAGCGACATAAAGCTGGCGCGCCACCGCGATCTGTTGCGGATCGAAAGAGAGGCCGCAGAGCTTCCGCTCGGCTTGGTAGATGCCGATGCGCGCGGTGATTTGCTGGGCGCTGGCATATTGATCGAGGATGAGATTGAAGCCGCGGGCCGCGGCGCGACGGATCGAGCCCTCGCTGCCGGCCGCCACCCAGAACGGCGGATGCGGCTTCTGCGCCGGCGGCGGCTCGACGACGATGTCCTCGAAATGCCAGAACCGGCCGCGGTGCGAAAAGCGTTGTCGCTCCGTAAAGGCGTGGGTGATGACCTCGATGGCTTCCTCGAACCGTGCCTCGGCTTCGTCCGGAGCGACCGCAAAGCCCTTGAACTCGCTGTGCCGATAGCCCTTGCCGATGCCGAAATCGAAGCGCCCGCCGGAGACGAGGTCGAGCGTCGCCGCCTGTTCGGCGAGCAGCACCGGATTGTGCCAGGGCAGCACCATCACCGCCGAGCCGAGCCGCAGCGTCTTTGTTCGCATCGCGAGCGCCATCAACAGCATCAGCGTCGCGGAGACCTGGTTCCAGCCGGTGAAGTGATGCTCGACCAGAAAGCTCGACGCAAAACCGAGCGCCTCGGCTTCGCAATTGAAATCCAGATAATCACGAAAGCCCTGCCCGGTTTCCGGGCCGAGATCGCGGCTGTTGGCTTGGGCTGAACAAAACAGGCCGAATTTCATCGTGAGTGGTTTCCTCCCTTTTGCCGTCGACAGCAGCGCGACGGACTGTTTTTTGAGCCATCGCCGCAACACGCCGCTTCGCGAGCTCCGACATCGGTAAAGGAGTCACGCGGCTCGCGGCTTCACCTCGCGATCTATTCGTCGACCGAAGGCGTGGCGAGTCATTTCCAGATCGTACCGCGCCTGAAGGTTGATCCAAGATTGCGCGTCAGTGCCAAAATAGCGCGCCAGCCGCAGTGCCGTGTCTGCGGTGATTGCGCGCTTTCCAGCCAAAATACCGGCGATGCGGTTGAGCGGAACGTTGATATCCTTCGCCAAACGATAAGCACTCAACCCCATAGGCTTGAGAAACTCCGTCCGCAGGACATCGCCTGGAGGATACGGCCGCATCGATCCTCGGCGCTTGTCGATCACCCCGGCAAGATCGACCCTGCCTGCATCAAGATCGTCGCGACGAATGTTCATTCTGGCCTCTCAATGGTAGTCGCAGAACCCCACATCGTAGGCATTGCCATCACGCCACCGAAAGCAGATACGCCATTGATCATTGACGCGGATGCTGTGCCGACCGGCGCGGTTTCCGCCCAGCGCCTCCAGGCGATTGCCAGGGGGCACCCGCAGGAATGCCAAGCTCGCGGCGCTGTCGATGAGATCGAGCTTCCGCTTGGCGCTCACGGCCACGTCGCTCGTAAGCCTTTCACATATCGCCCTAAAGAAAGCGCTGCGGTCCGCTTATCGGCGAACGTCTTAATCACGGCTAACCGTAGGGTCCCTCCATGGTGACGTCAAGCGTCACTAGGGCAACCAGCGGGATAGTCGAATAGGGGATCAAAATCTCGGAATATCGGGAAAGGCGACACGGCCAGCATGCACGTGCATGCGGCCGAGCTCGGCGCAGCGATGCAGCGTCGGAAACACCTTGCCGGGATTGAGCAGGCTCTTATCGTCGAAGGCGCATTTGAGCCGCTGCTGCGCGTTGAGATCGATTTCCGAAAACATCACCGGCATCAGATCGCGTTTTTCCACGCCGACGCCGTGCTCGCCGGTTAAGACGCCGCCGACCTCGACGCATAGCCGTAAAATATCGGAACCGAATTGCTCGGCCCGATCGAGCTCGCCGGGTTTGTTGGCGTCATAGAGGATCAGGGGATGCAGATTGCCGTCGCCGGCATGAAACACGTTGGCGACGCGCAGCCCATATTTTGCCGACATCTCCTTCATGCGCTGCAGCACCAGCGGCAGTTTCGCGCGCGGGATGGTGCCGTCCATGCAGTAATAATCCGGCGAGATGCGCCCGACCGCGGGGAACGCCGCTTTGCGGCCGGCCCAGAACAGAAGCCGCTCGTCTTCGGAAGTGGACACGCGGCAGGTCACCGCGCGGCATTGGCGGGCGATATCCTGTACCCGTTCGAGCAAATGATCGACCTCGTCGCGCGGGCCGTCGAGCTCGACGATCAACAGCGCTTCAACGTCGAGCGGATAGCCGGCATGGACGAATTCCTCCGTTGCGGCAATGGCGGGGCGGTCCATCATTTCCATGCCGCCGGGAATGATGCCCGCGCCGATGATTTTTGCCACACATTCGCCGCCGTCCTCGGAAGCGGCAAAGCCGATCAGCGCGGCACGGGCGACTTGCGGCTTTTTCAGGAGGCGGACCGTCACTTCGGTGACGACGCCGAGAAGCCCCTCCGAGCCGTTGACGATGCCGAGAAGGTCATAGCCGCCGGCATCGAGATGCTTGCCGCCGAGCCGCACGATCTCGCCCGTCATCAGCACCAATTCGCAGCCCAGCACATTGTTGGCGGTCATGCCGTATTTGAGGCAATGCACGCCGCCGGAATTCTCCGCGACATTGCCGCCGATGGTGCAGGCGATCTGCGACGACGGATCGGGCGCATAGTAGAAACCGGCCTCGGCGACCGCCTGCGACACCGCGAGATTGGTGACGCCCGGCTCGACCACCGCGACGCGGTTGTCGAAATCGATCTCGCGGATGCGGTTGAATTTGGCGAGACCGAGCAGCACGCCGTCGCCGAGCGGCAGCGCGCCGCCGGACAGCGACGTTCCGGCGCCGCGCGGCACGACCTTGATGCCTTCGCGATGGCAAAGCCCAAGCACCGCCGCGACCTGCGCGGTGGTTTCCGGCAACACCACGACCATCGGCAGCTGGCGGTAGGCGGTCAGCCCGTCGCTCTCGAAGGGCCGCATCCCCTGTTCGGAAGCAATGACGCCCTCGCCCGGCACGATGCGCTTGAGCGCCGCCACGATCTCGGCACGGCGCGCGAGCACGGCATCGTCGAACAGCGGCATCAATAGCGGCACCGGACCCTCCTCGTTGTTCTGGGCGTTTTGGCCGTCATTATAGCCGAGAAAGGACCAGTCATACGCCTATCAAGTGAACCGGCTTTGCGCGGCAACCCTGCCGCCGATGGCGGTTGACAGGCTGCACCGGCCTCGCTTGAACGGCGCCACAGGCGATTGCAGCCGGCACCAATGCCGAAAAGGGAAGCGGGTGACAAAAGCAAGCATGCTGGCGGCGTTGATCGCCGCCGCAACCGGTGCAGCCATCCCGCCGGCCTCGGCGCAGGATGCGGACAAGGGCAAGCAGGCGTTCAATATGTGCCTGCCGTGCCACTCCATCGGACCCGGCGCGACGAACAAGGTCGGCCCCGAGCTTAACGGCCTCGATGGACGGCACTGCGGCATGGCGCCGGATTTCGACTATTCGGACGCCAACAAGAATTCGGGAATTGTCTGGAACGAGGCGACGTTCAAGCGGTATATCCATGATCCCAGCGCCATGGTGCCGGGCACCAAGATGCCATTTGCCGGCATCAAGGATGCGCAGAAGATCAAAGATTTGTGGGCCTATATCAGCCAGTTCGACGCCAGCGGCAATATCAAGAAATAGTCTGAAAAAAATCGGCGCGCGCGCTTGATCTGGCTCAACGAGCGCCGGCCTCGAACATGAGATAGAATGACCGCATACAGGGGAAATGCCGCCATGATCAAAGACATTGTCGTCAATCTCAGCGTCGGCCAGGATGGCGGACCCGCAGGCGACTATGCGGTGTCCGTCGCCAGCGCATTCGACGCGCATCTGACCGGCGTGGCCTTTATCTTCGATCCGATCGTTCCGGTATCGGGCGTGGGTTACATTCCCGCCGAGGTGATCAAGTCGCAACAAGCCGACAACGAGGCCGCCGCCAAGGCCGCGATCGACCGCTTCGCCGCGGCCACCAATCGCGCTGGGCTTTCCGCGGAACCACTGTCGCTCACGGCTAGTTTGGCCGGCGCCGGCGATCAATTCGGCCGCATTGCGCGACGTTTTGACCTTGCCATTGTCGGGCAGGGCGAACCCGAAACCGGCACGGTGGAAGAGATCATCGCCGAGACCACTTTGTTCGAATCCGGGCGGCCCATGATCATGGTGCCCTATATCCAGAAAGCGCCGCTCAAGCTCGACAATGTCATGGTGTGCTGGGACGGCAGCCGACCGGCAACGCGCGCTATCGCCGATGCGATGCCGCTCCTTACGAAATCCAGCCGCGTCGAAATCGTCATCATCACCAACGAACGCGGCAAGCAGGACGAGATCGAAGGCGCCGATATGGGTCAGCATCTGGCTCGGCACGGCCTCAAGGTCGATGTCCACCGCATCAGCGGCGGCAACATCAACGTCGCCGATGCGCTGCTCTCGCACGCCGCCAACTCAGGCACCGATTTTATGGTGATGGGCGGCTATGGCCATTCGCGGCTGCGCGAATTCATACTGGGCGGGGTGACGCATTCGATCTTCCGGTCGATGACGGTGCCGGTGCTGCTGTCGCATTAGCGGGGATCGGGAAACAGGAATCAGGATTTCTGATCCCCGATCCCTGACTACTGATCCCCGACGACCGTCTGCACCACCAGGCCGCGGGCGCGGGCGTCGGCGACGCCGAGGCCGCGTAACGCAATGAGCGTCAGCGATTGCACCAATTCGCGCTCGCTGTCCGTGGCCTCCTGCGCGAGTGGTCCGACGAGCGGCTCGATGAGGAGGCCGACCAGCGCCCTCCCCGCCAGCGCGGCATTCTGCGCCGGCAGATGCCCGCCAGCCGCGGCGATGCGCGCCGAAAATTCCGTCGCCAGCGCTTTGCGAAAACCGAGACGCGCCGCGTCGAGTTCCGCATCGACCGGTTCCACCGTCGCCGCAAAACTCAGACGGCGATTGCGCAGCGCGCGCGTGCCGAATGTCATGATCGCCGCCGACAGCGCCGACAGCGGCCCCGGCGCGACATCGGCGGCTCGACGCAATGCACCGATTTCGCGGTCGGCGATTTCCTCCAGCAATGCCGCGACCAGATCGGTCTTGCCGGGGAAATAGCGATAGACCGTTCCCGCCGCGATGCCGGCGCGATGCGCGACCGGAACGATCTGGACGGCCGCCATGCCGCCTTCGCTCGCCACCTGCCTCGCCGCCTCGATAATGGCCGCACGCCGCGCAGCAAGCCGGCGCTCGACGTTCGCAGTGCGGCGATAAGGCATATGGGTTTGAGAAAATGGAATCGCGGTGCCGAATAACTGAACCATGATTCAGGCCAGTGGGCAATGCAAGGCTATTCCGTCGCAGCAGCGGATTTACGCTTTGGCGCCGCCCTGTCCTCTGGCATAGCAGGCTGCACGTGTTCCGGGGGGAAACGACCATGAAGAAGTTTGTCGCCGCAGCGGCCGTCGCAGCCGGTTTCATGCTTGGCGTTACGGCGCCTGCAGCCGCAGATGATTACCCTACTCGGCCGATCGACCTGATTGTCCCTCTTGCGCCCGGCGGCTCGACCGACGTGCTCGGCCGCATCATCGCGCAGGCGATATCGGCGAGGCTCGGCCAGCCCGTGATCGTCGAGAACGTCGCCGGCGCGGCGGGCACCATCGGCGTCACCCGCGCCGAGCGCTCGACGCCCGACGGCTACACGCTGCTTTGGGGCATGTGGGGCACGAACATGGCGAACGGCGCCATTTATGATCTCGGCTTCGATCTCCTCAACGATTTCGAGCCGATCGCACTGGTCGCGACGCAGCCGTTTTTCATTGATGCGCGCAAGACCATGCCGGCGAACAATCTGACAGAACTGGTTGCGTGGCTGAAAGACAACGCCGGCAAGGCGACGATGGGCACCTCCGGCGTGGGCTCGCCGAGCCACGTCGCCGGCGTATTGATGGAGCGATTGGTCGGCGTGAAGTGGCAGATGGTGCCCTATCGCAGCGCCGGCCTCGCCACCAACGATCTCCTCGCCGGCATCACCGATCTGCAACTCGACACGCCCGCAGTATCATTGCCGCATGTGCAGTCCGGAGCGCTGAAAGCCTACGCGGTCACCGCTAAGGAGCGCATCGCCGTGGCGCCCGACATTCCGACCGCCGACGAGGCGGGGCTGCCGGGATTCGAATTCTCGTTCTGGCACGCAATGTGGGCGCCCAAGGGCACGCCGCAGCCGATTATCAAGAAGGTCAGCGCGGCGGTGATGGCGTCGCTCGCCGATCCGGCCACGCGCAAGCGCCTCACCGATCTGGCGCAGACGATCTACCCGCCGGATCAGGAAACACCTGAGGCGCTGCACGCGTTCCAGAAGGCCGAGATCGATAAGTGGTACCCGATCATCAAGGCCGCCGGCATCAAGGCAGAGTGAAAAATCAGGGCTGCTTACTTGGCGCTGCGGCCGGCGCCGAGTTTGCCGGTTGGCTTTGCTGATTCTGCTGGTCTCCCGCAGGCTGCTGCCCTTCCTTGCGTTGCTCTTCCTGCAGGCGTTCTTCCTTCGCTCTTTTAGCCGCCTCGTGGTGGCCGATGGCGCAGCCCGCCGCGGCGCCCAGTAATCCGTGGTGCGCGGCATGGCCGGCGATCCCGCCGACGATCGCTCCTTTGATGCAGCCTTTGGCGTTGGCCGGCGCGGCCGTTGACGCGATCAAGAACGTCAATGCCAATGCCAGCGACAGATAGCGCAGCAGCGTTTTCATTTTCGGTTGACCTCCAATGGGACGTAACTGTCTTAGCCGCCTTTTTCCGCCATCGCCTTGGCGCGGATCTTGGCAAGCGTGGTTGTCGGCGTGATAGCGTCGCCATCGACGGCCAAGTGCACGATGGCGGGCTTGCCTGAGGCCACCGCTTGCTTGAACGCCGCCGGAAAATCCTCGGTGCGCTCGACGGAGATACCGAAGCCGCCAAAGGCACGCGCATAGGCGGGAAAATCCGGATTGCGCAGTTCGGTCGCCGAAATACGGCCGGGATATTCGCGCTCCTGGTGCATGCGGATGGTGCCGTACATCCCATTGTCGACGATGATGATGGTGAAAGGCAGATTGTATTGAACGGCGGTCGCGAACTCCTGCCCGTTCATCAGAAAATCGCCGTCGCCGGCAACGCACACCACCGGCCGGTCGGGATAAAGCCGCTTCATCGCCACCGCAGCGGGCACGCCATAGCCCATCGAGCCCGACGCCGGCGCGACATGCGATGCGAAGCGGCGGAAGCGGAAGAAGCGATAAATCCATGCCGCATAGTTTCCGGCGCCGTTGCACAGGATCGCGTCGGCCGGCAGATTCTCACGCAGCCACACCATGACCGCGCCGAAATTGACGCCACCCGGCTGCGCGGTGGGTTTGTCGGTCCATTGCAGATAGTCGGCATGGGCGCCCTCGGCGTCGCCGGCGGGCGCAAGCGGGAATTTCAATTGCTCGAGCGCTGCGGTAAAGGCCGTCGGCGTGGCGTTGATCGCCAGATGCGGGCTGTAAACGCGGCCCAGCTCTTCGGCGCCCGGATGGACATGCACGAAAGTCGTCTGCGGCTGCGGAATGTCGAACAGCGTATAGCCCTGTGACGGCAGTTCGCCCAAACGGCCGCCGATCATGATGACAAGGTCGGAGTTTTTGATGCGTTCGAGGAGCTTCGGATTTGGTCCGATGCCGAGATCGCCCGCGTAACAGGGATGTGTCTGATTGAACACCGACCCGCGGCGGAATGTGGTGGCGACCGGCAGCGAATATTTTTGCGCAAAGCCGCCGAGGCGGTCGGAGGCAGCTTGCGACCAGCGGCTGCCGCCAAGGAGGATCATCGGGCTGCGTGCGGCGCCCAGCATTTCGGCAAACTTTGCCATCTCGGCCGGCCCCGGCGAGGTCTCGATCGGGGCGTAGGGCGGCGCATCGGCAACGGCAACGCGCTCGACCAGCATGTCCTCGGGGATCGCGACGACGACCGGCCCCGGCCGTCCGTTCGCCGCCGTGTAAAAGGCCCGCGACACCAGCTCCGGCACGCGCGCCGGATCGTCGATCTCGGTCGTCCATTTGGTCATCGCGCCGAACACGGCGCGATAATCGACCTCCTGAAAGGCCTCGCGCTCGCGCGTGCCGCGGGCGACCTGGCCGACGAACATGACGAGCGGGCTCGAAATCCTGCCGCGCGATATGGATGCCGTGGGCGGCATTGGTGGCGCCTGGGCCGCGGGTGACGAAGCACACGCCGGGGCGGCCCGTCACTTTGCCGACGGCCTCCGCCATCATCGCGGCGCCGGCCTCCTGCCGGCAGACGGTGACCGTCAGCTCGCTGTCATGGAACGCATCCAAGACCGCGAGATAGCTCTCGCCGGGCACGCAGAAAACGTGCCGCACGCCATGGATGCGCAATTGATCGACGAGAACCTCGGCGGCACTGCGCAAATTGTCCTTGCCGCGCATCGGCGTCTCCTTCCAGCTCGTCCAATCCCTATACGTCCCTGCCCCATTCGGGCCGAATTGGTACGGGTCATGCATGTCTATGACGGGTCAATAGCGCAAATTACGCATGACCGAAACTTGCAGGAGAGCGGCGCCTGCCCTGATTGACTAAGCGGGGCCGATGGCGACATAAGCTGCACCACCGCACCGGATCGACCATCGACCACAAGGGACCGACCATGGCGAGCACTGTCACTACCGCATCAACCGGCGGCCACGGGCCGGAAGCGACGCGGCGCGATTTCCTGTTCATCGCCACCGCCACGGTGGGCGCCGTCGGCGCGGCGGCGACGCTAGTGCCGCTGGTCGACCAGATGAATCCGGACGCCTCGACGCTCGCCGCCGGCGGCCCGGTCGATCTCAACGTCAGCAAGATCGAGGAAGGCGCGCAGGTGATGATCCACTGGCGGCAGCGGCCGATCTTTGTCTTCCATCGCTCGAAACAGACGCTCGATGCGATGCAAAGCCAGCAAATGATTTCGTTGCTTTCGGATCCGAATTCCGAGGAGACCCAGCAGCCGCCCTACGCCGCCAACTGGCACCGCTCCATCAAGCCGGAATACGGCATTCTCGTCGGCATCTGCACGCATCTCGGCTGCATCCCGTTGTTCTATCCGACGCCGAGCGCGACCACCCCGGTGTCGAATTGGCCGGGCGGCTATTTCTGCCCTTGCCACGGCTCGAAATACGATCCGGCCGGGCGCGTGTTCTCCGGCGTACCGGCGCCATACAATCTGCCGGTGCCGCCCTACCGCTTCGTCAACGCCACGACCTTGCGGGTGGGCGAGAACGACGCCAGCGCGCAGGCCTGGAATTTCGATTCGATCCGCCAGCTCTGATTCGCGCAGTTGCCGGCATCGTTGCGGAGCGCATCGGACAGCGGTGCGTTAGTTCAATATGAAAATCAGGCGACCGTTGCGGGTCGGACTTTTCCGGCTATCGCTTCTTGCCATTGTGGTCGGGGTGGTCACCGGCTTCGGCGCGGTCGGTTTCCGCGCGCTGATCGGCCTGTTCCACAACGTCGCTTTTCTCGGTCTGTTTCAATTCGCCTACGATGCCAGCCTGTTTACGCCGCCGAGTCCCTGGGGCGCATTCGTCATCCTGGTTCCGGTGGCCGGCGGCGTGATCGTCACGTTTCTGATCACAAATTTCGCGCCGGAAGCGCGCGGCCATGGCGTGCCGGAGGTGATGGACGCGATTTACTACAAGGATGGCCTGATCCGGCCGGTCGTAGCCGTGATCAAGTCGCTGGCCTCGGCGCTATCGATCGGTACCGGCGCCGCGGTCGGACGTGAAGGCCCGATCATCCAGATCGGGGCCGCGCTCGGCTCCACGCTCGGTCAGATCATCCATATGGCGCCCTGGCAGCGCATCACGCTGGTCGCCGCCGGCGCCGGCGCCGGCATTGCCGCTACCTTCAACACGCCGATCGGCGGCGTCATGTTCGCCATCGAACTGATGATGCCGGAACTGAGCGCGCGCACCTTCCTGCCGGTCGCGCTCGCCACCGGCACCGCGACATTCGTCGGCCGCATCTTCTTCGGCATCCATCCGGCTTTCACCATTCCGGCGGCGCTGTTGACGTCCGAGCACCCGGCGACGCTGGCAGCGCTGTTGCTGTTTGCGCTTCTGGGCGCCGCGATCGGCCTCGCCGCAACCGCCTTCGTCCGCGGGTTAAGTTATGCGGAGGACGTTTTCGAGCACATCGAAAATCCCTATCTCCGCCATGTCATCGGCATGCTGGCGCTTGGCACCCTCATCTACGCGCTGATGCGGACTGCCGGGCACTACTATGTCGAAGGCGTCGGCTACGCCACGATTCAAGCGATCCTCAACGGCGATCTGCAATTACCGGCGCTGCTCGTAATCCTGTTCGCCGCCAAGCTTGTCGCGACATCGATGAGCCTCGGCTCGGGGGCGTCGGGCGGGATTTTCTCGCCATCGCTGTTCATGGGCGCCACGATCGGCGGCGCGTTCGGCGCCGCGGTCATGGCCATCCACCCGGTGGACGGCGTCACCGCGACCACCGGCGCGATCATCGGCATGGCGGCCATGGTCGGCGGCGGCACCGGCGCCGCCATGACCGCCGTCACCATGATTTTCGAAATGACGCGCGATTACGACCTGGTAATGCCGAGCATCGTCGCCGTCGCGCTTGCCATCGGCATCCGCCGCATGCTGTCGGTGGAAAACATCTACACCATCAAGCTCGTCGGCCGCGGTCACATGGTGCCCAAGGCGCTCCATGCCAACATGTTCCTGGTCCGCCGCGCCGGCGAGGTGATGGAGCGCGATGTCGTGGTCACCGAGGCGGATGCGGATCTCGACGCGTTTCTGCGCCAGCACAGCGCCGCAACCGGCTTCAAGCACGTTGTCGTCACCCGCGCCAATCACATCGTGGGCGTCGTGCGCATCAATACCGGCCTGCGGCGCGGCATCGAGGCGGCCTTATTCCGGCAGTGACCATGGGCGCCGTGGCGCAGCGCAATTTCACCCTGGCGCGCGAGAACGACATCGTGTTCGACATCGTGCAGCGCATGGCGCGCCGCAACGCCGCCATGGCGATCGTCGTCAAGACCGGCGGCCGCGGCAAGCCGACGGACGTGGTCGGCATCATCTCCAAAGAGCACATCGCCAACTCCGTCGCCGACAGCATCAAGCCGTTCGGGTGATGAGCGCGAGCTTAAACGCGGTTCTTGGCGCGTGCTTTCGCGGCCCGCCCCGCCGATAATGCCGCATGGCGTTCCGGCCGAAGTCCTTCGACATTCGCTCTTTCGCGGTGGCGACCGCCGGCTTTGCCGCCTTTCTCACTCTCTATTCGCCGCAAGCGCTGTTGCCGGTACTGGCGCGTGAATTTCACGCCGGCGCCGGCGAAATCTCTTCCCTGATGACCGCCAGCACCGCCGCCATCGCGCTGACCGCGCCGTTTACCGGCGTCTTGGCCGATATCGTTGGGAGGAAGCGCCTGATCACAGCCGCGATGTTCGCCATCACGGTGCCGACCGTGGTCATGACTTTCGCGACAACCGTGCCGGAGATGATATTCTGGCGCTTCGTCCAAGGCCTATTGGTGCCGCCGATCTTTACCGTCGCGGTCGCTTATATCGGCGACGAATGGCCGGCCGCCGAGGTCGCGCGCGTCGCCGGCCTCTATATGGTGGGAGCGAGCATCGGCGGATTTTCCGGCCGATTCATCCCGGGCATTCTGACCGACGTGATCGGCTGGCGCGCCGCCTTTGATGTGGTCGCGCTGTTGACGCTTGCCGCGGCGGCCACAGTCGCACTGACGCTCACGCGCGAGCGGCACTTCGTGCCCTCGGGCGGCGTTGCCGGCGCGGCCCGGCACATGATCCGGCATCTGCGCGATCCGCGGCTGATCGCAACCTATGCCATCGGCTTCGGCGTGTTGTTCAACTTCATCGCCACCTTCACCTATGTGGGCTTCCATCTTGCGGCGCCGCCCTACTTGTTTTCCCCGACGCTGCTGGGCGCCTTGTTCGTCACCTATCTCGCCTCGAGCGTCGTGGTGCCGTGGGTCGGACGCGGCATCGCGCTGTTCGGACGCCGCCGCTTCGTGCTCGCTATCATCGCCGCATGGGCGGTCGGCGCGCTATTGATGCTGACGCCGCCCGTCACGCTCATTCTTGCCGGCCTGACGCTGTGCGCGGTCTGCGGCATGTTGTGCCAGACGGTCGCAACCGGCTATGTCACGATGACGGCCAAAGAAGGCCGCTCCTCCGCAGTCGGGCTTTATGCATCGATCTATTATATCGGCGGCAGCGCGGGCGCGTTTTTCACTGGCCTCGCCTGGGCCGCGGCCGGGTGGCCGGGCTGCGTCGCAACGATTGTCGTCATGCAGGCGATCATTGCGGTCATCGTCGCGGTTGCTTGGGACTGATCCTGCGCAACGAAGAAAATCGCACGAAGGGGGAACCTGTGTTGTCTGAGAGCCAATTCGCATTCTTAAGGTCGATCGATACGCCGACCGTGTGCAATCTCATCGAGATCGTGGCGCCGGAACGGCGCGGCGCCGGCTATACCGCCGTCCACCTGCATTGCCCGTTTCCCGATCTGCCGCCGATGGTCGGCTTCGCCAAGACGGTCACCATCCGCGCGCGCGACAAGGTTGGCGGGCCGAGCTACATGCAAAAGCGCATGGATTATCTCGACTATGTCGCCGCTGAACCGCGCCCGAGCGTCGTCGTCATCGAGGACAAGGACGAGCCCGCCGGCTACGGCGCGTTCTGGGGCGAGGTGCAGACCAACGTGCACAAGGCGCTCGGCTGCCTCGGCACCGTCACCAACGGCTCGATCCGCGACATCGCGCAGGTCGCCGAGGGCTTTCAGATGCTCGCCGGCTCGATTGCACCCTCGCATGCCTATGTGCATGTCGAGGAGTTCGGCGTTCCCGTTCGCGTTCACGGCATGGACGTCAAAAGCGGCGACCTCATCCACGCCGACCGCCACGGCGCCGTCGTCGTGCCGGTCGATAAGATCGACGCAATGGCGGCGGCACTCGACGGGCTGATAAAGCAGGAAGCCCGCATCATCGCGGCTGCGAAATCGGGCCAAGGCGTGGAGGCGATCAAGGCGGCGTTTCGGGGCTAGAGGGGAAAGACCAGTGGCGCTGGCAAATCTCACCGGGCGAATGATCAACATGACCGTCTTCCCGCGCGCGCTTCTTCTATCGTTTGCGGTGCGCAATGCGTTCTGCGCGACACGCAATGTCGATCCGGCGGCGCCAAGGTCTCTTGGAGTGCAAGCATGACGAAAAAAATCGGTGTTATCGGTCTTGGCGCCATGGGTTCGGCCATGGCTTTGCGAATGATCAAGGCCGGGTATGAGGTCGTCGGAACGGATGTGCGCCGCGCCTGCATGGACGAACTCGCGGCTAACGGCGGAAAACCGGCAACGTCGGCGCGAGCCGTCGCCGAGGCAGCGGATATCATCATCATTTCGCTCGCCAGCGAAGCGGCGTTTCATGCGGTGACGACGGGTACCTACAGTATCCTCGACGCCAAGCGCGGCGGAACCATCGTCGTCGACACCTGCACGCTCGCCATCGCGGACAAGGCTGCCGCGCGCGACAAACTGAAGACCGTCGACGTAACCTTGCTGGATTGCACGGTGAGCGGCACGCGGCCCATCGTGCTCGCAGGCAATCTGACGCTCTACGCCAGCGGCGATGCCGCAGCATTCGGCAAGGCCGAAGCGCCGCTTGAGACATTTACGCGATCGCGCACGTTTCTTGGTGAATTCGGCAACGCCAGCAAGCTCAAATACGTGATGAATTTCCTTGTCCTGATTCACAATGCGGCGACGGCGGAGGCGATGTCGTTCGCGCGCAAGTCCGGACTGGATCTAACGTTGGTTCAGCGGTTGGTTGACGATAGCTTCGCGAGCTCCAAAGTCTGGGGCCTGCGCGGGAAGATGATGGTCGAGCGCGATTACGTCACCTCGCGCGGGACCTACGGCATTGCACGCAAGGACGCCCGGGTGATCGGTGAGTTTGCGCGGTCGATCGCCGCACCGTCGCCGCTGTTTCAGGCCGCCTTGCAAATGCACCTTGCCGGAATCTCGCAAGGCTACGGCGACAATGACACAGCTTCGCTGTTCGAAATTTATGCAAAATTCGCTGGACTGGACGCCGTCGGACCGCAACAGCCCGTCATCAACTAGAATTGCAACCAGCGGGCTCGTGCTTCCCGGACCGCCATTTAGGACAGGCCAGCGGACGACCTATGATCACCCAAATGATCTTCGACTGGGCGAACCGGACGCCTGAGCGAATAGCGATCATCCATAATGGCAGGCCCTGGTCGTACCACTCGTTCGCCCAACTCATCGCCGCAGCCCGCGGCTATTTCGTCCGGCGCGGCTATATCGGGCCGGGTTATGCGGTGCTGGCCTTCGACAACCTCATGGACTTTTGGATTCTCAGCTTGGCCCTGCGCAGTTTGGGCCTGACCAGCATGGCGGTGGGATCTGCGATCGCGGCGGGTCAGGTCGATTTGCCAAACATGCGCAAGCTTGGCCTGCCGAACGTGCGCTGCGTCGTCACCAATCCAGGCGAGACGTTGGCCGAACTCAATGGCCTCTGCACCGAGCTGGGGCTGCCGCTGCTATCAGTATCATTGGCTGGCGAACCGGCGCTTGGACTGGAAGCGTTCGAAGCGCCGCACCCGTTGGGCGGCCATATCCTGCTGACCTCGGGCACGACCGGCATCCACAAAATGGTGCTGATGAGTTCTGCCTGCGACGCTGATTTGCTGCGGCTTCATGTGGAATTATTCGGCATCGACCAGCACAGCGTGCTCAGTCTATTCAACTATGGGGTTTGGACCGGGCTCGCTTACAAGTGGGCGGCCAGCACGTGGAGCGTGGGCGGCGCCGTCGTCATCGAGCAAGCGCGCGAACCGTGGCAGGCGCTATTGCACCCCGGAACCACCCATGCGGTGCTCAACCCTGGAACGCTCGCCGGCATTCTGGCCGCACCCGCGAACGCGTTCCCGCGCAACGACAAGCTGAAGCTCGCGATCGGGGCCGGAGCTGTGACCCGACTGCAGGTCGACCAGGCCAAGGCCCGCATTACTCCTCATCTTTTCAATTACATTGCGTCCACCGAGGCCGGTGTCATCGCCTTCACGCCCCTGGACACTCCGGAGGATCTCCGCTGGCACCGGCTCGTACCCGGCCGTGTCGTCGAGATTGTTGACGAATCCGATCGTCCCGTGCCGACCGGCGAAATCGGGCGACTGCGGGTCGGCACTGCAGGCGGGCCGACCAGCTATCTCCATGACGAAGCGGCGACGCAGGCGTTCTTCAAGGATGGATTCTTCTATCCTGGCGATCTCGCCGTCATGCGATCCGACGGGCGCATGGCGCTGCAGGGACGCGTCACCGACGTCATCAATGTGCGGGGAGACAAGATATCCCCGGCGCCGATCGAGGAGCGGTTGGGCGAGCTCCTTGGCTGCAGCGGCGTCTGTCTTTTTTCCATGCAGAACGACAGCGGCGAAGAAGAAATCCATCTCGTCATCGAAGCCCCGACGCCGATCGATTCTGATCTGCTCGCTGCCGCGATCAAGCAAGAACTCGGCGGATTTCACCGCGCTCGCGTCCACTGTATGGCAGCCCTGCCGCGCAATCGGATGGGCAAGGTCTTGCGTCAAGCGGTTCAAGCTCAAGCCCTCGCCGGCCCGCCGCCATTTGGGCGAATGGGCTAACCGGCCCAGGCAGCTTTTTTGGAATCATTCGTGTGCGCTCGGATGCCAATGCGGCCGATAGCCGGCCGACAGCACCGCAAGGATGGCCGGCGGGGTGAGCACATCGACGGCAATGCCGCGCGGCCGCGGCCTGCTCGCATCGTAGCCGTGCGGCGTCCAGTGGATGAGCGCATCGCCGCGGACCGCGAAGGCGCCCTCCTGCATCGCGACCAAGGCGCCGTCGGGCAAGACGTCGATCTCGCACCGGTGCAGGCGCTTGGCGCGGCCGTTGAGGCGCTCGCGGTGCAGCTCTTCGTCCATCGCGCCGGCAGATGGCCGCGTGCGCAGCTTACGCGCCTTTTGCCATAGCCCGGCAAAGTCCAGCGCGTCTTGGCGGCGGCACTCGAAGCAGGGCCGATGGCCGGCGGCAAAAGCGGTCACTTCGTCGAGGAAAAACAGCTCGGTATAGAAGCGGCCCCAGAACGTCGCGATGGCGGCCCTTGAAGTCGAGCACGCAGCAAATCCATTGCCGCGACGCCCAGGGCTGCGCCGTCAGCGTCTTGGCGTCGGTATGAAACCGCCCGCCGCGATTGCCGAGAAACAGCCCGCGTGCGGGCGAAGCGAACAGCTCGCCGAACGGACTCACGCGATTTTGCAGCGGCATCTTTTCTCTCTACCAACGCATGAGCGGGTCGCACAATCCGCAAGCTGATGCTAGCCTTGCGCGCCCAACAAACCGAGGAAACGCATGCCCCGCATCCCCATCATCGAGCGCGCCGACATGAATGCCGAACAGGCGCGGGTCTACGACGCCGCCAAAGCCACAAGCGGCATCGTCGGCGGCCCGTATTATGCCTATATCCGGCTACCGAAATTATTCGAAGCCGCCCAGAATTTGCGCAGAGTCATTGTCCGGCGGGCCGCTGTCGCAGCGCGAGCAGCAAATCGTAAATCTCGCGGTCGCCCGGCATTGGAACGCCCGCTATCCTTGGTTTGCGCAGGTGCGCCGCTCGCTCTCCGTCGGCATCGATCAGGCTGTCATTGACGCGATCAACGCGCACAAGACGCCAAATCTGACCGACGCGCGCGAAAAAACCTGCTTCGTGGTGGCGAGCGAATTGCTGGCGAACAAAGGACTGAGCGACGCCACCTACGCCGCCGCAGAAAAGACCATGGGCCTGGAAAGCCTGGTGGCGTTGGTGGCATCGACCGGCAGTTTCTCGATGACCTGCATGACGGCCGCCACGTTCGGGATCGAGCCGCCGGCGGCCAATCCGACGCCGCTGGCGTAACAGAGAGAGCTAACCTACCGGCGCGCGCGTGCGCCGCCACGCGCCGATTGCGGGAATTGGCAGCCCGAGATTTTCCCGCAATGTCGTGCCGGCAAAATCTTTGCGGAACAGCCCGCGGCGCTGCAGTTCGGGGACGATGAAGCGCACGAAATCCTCGTAGGCGCCCGGCACGTGGGTGGCGGAGAGGACGAAGCCGTCGCAGACCGGCGCGGCGAACCATTGTTCGAGCCGGTCGGCCACCTCCTTCGGCCCGCCGACGATCGGGTTGTGCACGCGGCCGCGCCCGCTGATTTCGATAAAGTCGCGCACCGTCGGATTTTTCTTCCCGCTCGCGCTGATGACGCGGTCGCGGATGCCTTGCAGGCCGGACATTTGCTCCAGCTCCTGCGCGGTGAAGGGCTCGTCCATGCCCTTCTTGGCGAAATCGAAATTGAGCGCTTCCGACAACAGCGACAACGCGTCGATCTCAAGCGGCAATTTCTCGATCTCGGTCCACTTGTCCTCGGCCTCGGCCTTGGTCGCAGCCGCGACCGTGTTGACGAGGTGGGTGATCTTGACCGCTTGCGGATCGCGGCCGCAACGCGTCACCTCCGCCTTGAAGTCCGCATAGTCGCGCCGGCCGATCTCGATGTTCGGATAGACGACGAAGATCAAGTCGCCCCAGCGCGCGCCGAACGCTTTGCCGCGGCCGCTCGATCCGGCCTGAATGATGACCGGATGGCCCTGCGCCGAGCGCGGCACCGTGAACGGCCCGCGCGAATGGAAGTAGCGGCCCACGTAATCGAGGCGATGAACTTTGTCCGGCTTGGCAAACAGCCCGGTCGCCTTGTCCTGGACGATGGCATCGTCGTCCCAGGTGTCCCAATGACCGAGCACGATCTCCATGAACTCGTCGGCGCGGTCGTAGCGCAGATCATGACCGATCGCCTCGTCGCGGCCCATGTTCTGCGCCTCGCCGTCGTTGAGCGAGGTGACGACGTTCCAGGCCGCGCGTCCGCCCGCCATCAAATCGAGCGTGGCGAACACGCGCGCGACATGGAACGGTTCGTAGTAGCTGGTCGAATAGGTGGCGCCGAGCCCAAGCCGCTCGGTCGCCATGGCCATGACGGTGAGCACGGTGACGGCGTCGAGTTTGATGCAGCGGATGCCGTGGGCGACGGTGTGGGCGTGATCGCGCCCGTACATGTCCGGCATCGACAAGCGGTCATCGAAGAAGCCGAGATGAAACTTGCCCGCCTCCAGCACGCGGCCGATGTGGCGATAAAAATCCGGCGACCAGCTGTCGGCGCGCGAGGCCGGGTGGCGCCAGGAACTGGCGAGATTGGTGCAGTTCTGCGCCTGCAGGAAACCGACCAAGATCATCTGGCGCATTTGCGGCACGTCTCCCGGGCGCAACGCAGCACGAAGCATAGCGATGCGCTGTAGACCCGGGATCGTAACACACGCGGAGTTTGGCACGATCCCGGATCAGCGGTGCATCGCGTCCGGGAAACGCAAATTCACTGATTGTCGATGGAAACCTGCTTGAGATTGGTCGTCGGCACCGCCGGCACCGGCGCGACAAAGCCGCCGGCGGCCGCGTCGGCAAGAGCGTTACGGTCCAGCGCCTCGTCGTGCTTATAGACGTCGTCGCGAAACTCGACCGTGCCGTCGCGCCTCACCCAGCCGGTGAGATAGACCCAGGCCACCGGCATTTTGCGCGGCAGATTGATGACTTTGGTCTGGCCGGCGGCGATGCCGGCATCGATCGCCGCGCGATCCCAGCCCGGCGGCCCGTCTTGCAAAATCCAGGCAGCGAGATCGCGGACATTGTCGACCCGCGTGCAGCCGTGCAAATCGAAGCGGTAGTCGGCGGCGAACAGCTTTCGCGTATCGGTGTCGTGCATGTACACCGAATAAGGATTCGGCATGTCGATCTTGAGGTTGCCGAGCGCGTTCCAGTTGCCGGCATCCTGGCGGACGACGAAATTCGGCGAGCGGTCGGACGACCAGTCGACGCTGCTCGGGCTGATATCCTCGTCGTGCGCGCCGATCAGCCGCATATGCATGCGGGCGAGGTAAGACGGGTCCCGGCGCATGCGGGCGAAGATCTCGTTCTTGGTGATCGACAGCGGCACGCTCCAGGTCGGATTGAGATCGATCGCGGTGATATAGACCGACAGCGTCGGCGACGGCTTGTCGATCTTGCCAACGATGACCCGATAGCGCCGCTCGACCTTGTCGTTGGCGACAGCTTCGACGAAAGCGGCCGGGATGTTGACCACGACATAACGCTCGGCAAAGACGAAATCCATGCCGAGGAGGCGCTCCAGCGACGCTTCGAGTTGTTTGATGCGGTCGCCAACCGGCACATTGAGTGCTTTGAGCGTCTGCGCGCCGACGGCCCCGGTAACGTCGAGGCCGTGGCGCAGTTGGAAGCGCTTGACGCCCTCGACCACGGCGTCGTCATAGACGTCGCCCGCCTCCTGATTGGCAGGCATGTCGCCGCCGATGACGAGATGCCGGCGCAGCAGCACAACATCAGGACCGCTCGCGCCCGGCTGGAGCTTGGCGTCGGCCGGCAGCGCCGGCCAGCCGCCGCGGACCTGGATATCCGAATAGCTGAGCAGCGTTTGCTTGATGCGCAGATAGGTGCCGTCGTCGAACACTGGGTCCGACGACTGCGCCAGCAGGACCGCCGAGCGCAATTCCGGAGTCGACTGCGGCGGAGCGGGCTGCGGAGCTTTGGCGGGAGAAGCGTGCTTGACCGTGGCGGACGACGCGCCGGCCACCTGCGCCGGCGCCGGGCCGCTTGCAAGCGCAAGCACCACACCGGCAATAAGCCCGATCCGCATCGAAGCGCTCCCCAGCAGAGCCTAAGCACCCGGCATCGCCTCCGGCGAAGCCGGGCGCGCATAACACTATATACCATTTATGACCAAACTCTGGATCGCGGCGGCAATACGGCGGGCGCTTATTTGCTGGAGCCGAGGCCGGCAATGATGGCCCACGTCGTCAGCGCGCTCATCACCGTCGTCCAGTAGCCGAACTTGGTATAATAATACTCGGCGCAGTTCTCCTGCTGCTTGTAATCAAGCTTGCCGTTGATCGCCGGGTCGGACATGTTGCGCACGCAGGCCCAGCGCGGCGGCGATTTTAATTCGCTGCACGCCAAGCCGAGGCAGGCGTCATCCATTTCGACCGCCATGCCGAGCTTCTCCAGATTGTTGGTGCTGGTGCCGAACTCGAAGAAATCCGTCGTCAGGATGGGGTGAAACACCGGGATGTCGTGGCTGCCGTCGTAATAGATGTTGGTCGGGTAGCCCGGCGACGAACAGGCGCAATCCGAACTCGGCGGCGTGCCGTGAGGCTCTCCTTGCCCCGTCAGATGCCCGGCAAAGCCCTGCATGAGCTTCTCCGCCGCGGTTACATATTTGGTCGGGATGGTCCATTTCGACTGGAATTTTTGGTGATTGAATTTCGCCGAAGCAAAATCCTTCTGGCAGTAGAATTCCGCCGCGCGACTGACCATCACGTCGCCGAGATGCATGCTGCAGTAAACGCCGCCGGCGGTTCCCGTCGTCAAGAACACCTTCGGCTTGGCGTCGCCGATTATCTGCTTGAACACGTCCTTGATCGGCAGGGTATAGCTGCCGTTGGCGAGCTTCTTGGCGTCTTCATGCATGTGCAGCTCGGTCTTGTAGACCAGCACCTTGAGCTTGCCGATATTGGTCATGAAATAACTGCCGAGCCGGTGACTTTCGCGCGACGGCCCCTCCGGTCCGATCTGCGGCAGGAACTGCGTGGTGAAATTCTTGGTGTAGGGATACCACGAGGTTGGCCGATGCCCCGGCGTCAGTACGTCCGCCATCGCTGCAGATTCGGCGGACGTATCCATCATGGCGATCACATCGGCCTTGGGGAGCGAAGCATCGGGCTTCGGCGCCGGACTGATCGGTTGTGGCATCGGCGCAAGTCCTTTGGGAAAAGGAATGTTCTCGGCGTAGGTCCCTTCCGCCGTCGGCGGCGCAGTCGCCTTCGCACCGTATTTGAGGCTGGTCGCGAGATCGGATCGGCGCTGCAGATCGGTGTCGGAATACTTATTCGTTCTCATGGTCGCCCTCGCATTGCAGATATCGGTGAAATCGAGCCGCCGTCCGCGCAGCGCCGATGTGGCGGCGCCGCGCGAATGCCGCCGTTTGCCGTTAATTCTTTCTGCGCCGCGCCGCGATTTTTGCCGGCGGCGGCGTTATATTTCCGCCCATCGAATCGAAGTCGGCGACGAGCTGACTCCAATCGAAACCGCTGGGCGCCTTTGCCGCCGCTTTGTTGATCGCGTCCTGACTGACCACCGTGTAGAGTTCGCCCTCGCCGGTTTTCGTCGCATATTTGGCGATCGCGGCGTCGGTCAGCGTGCCCAGCATGCCCCAAGTGCAGATCTTCACGCCCTTGTTGGCGTAGCCGACGCCAACGATGCAATGGCCGTTGTTCGGATCGGGCGGACCGGCAACGTCCCAGGTGAAGCCTGGGGCATTGGGCATCGGGCTGACCCATTTGTCCGGCAGTTCGAGGCCGAAATACAAATTCTCGAACAACCAAAGCGCCGTCCGATACTCCGTGGGGTCGGCGCCGTTGACTGAAATCCAGCCGGCGATCTGATGCGAGCCGTCGGGCGCGCCATGATGCTGCCAGTAGTTCAGCGCCGTCTGCTCGTCGCAGCCGTGGTCGGTATTGGGATGGCCCGGAACGTAGCCGCCGATCTCGCTGTAGAGCTTGGTGATCTGGGCGTTGCTATAGAGGAATTGCTTGCCCGCACCGCCGGTCAGCACGCCGACCACATGCCCGATCCCGGCAATCACACAATCGCCGAGCGTGTCGTTGAGATACATTTCGGAAAGCGCCTTGGCGCCCTGCTTGGTGTAATCACAGGAAGCCGGCGGCGCCGGCAGGTCCTTCATCAGATAATTTCGCAAGCTAAATCGCGGACACCGCGCCACCGGACGCTTGCGGCCCATCCTAAATCTGCGGTGCACCGTCTCCAAGTCCTGTGCTCTCTTGGCCATATCGCCCTCCTGCTCAATTCGCTGTTGCCTCCCGGAACACGAAGGGCTGGACGCCGACTGCAATGGCCTCGACCTGTTTCCGGCCCTGTTTCCGGAAGTTTTAGTGAGGCAAGATTACTACCCCCGCGTGACGGCGCAGTGCCCTAGGTCACACCGCGCGACCACGGATCGGGTGCGGCGGGGTCAGGAAATGACACGCAGAACGTGTATTCGGAATTCGGAAAAATCGGCAGATCGCGATATCCGGCACGGCACGTGACGACCATATCCGCGTGACGACCAAGTCAACGTGTCATTGCGGGATCTGACAGGCTCGGCGGCACGCCGCCTTTGCCGCTCGCCGAAAGGCGGGCCGGCATTACGACTGCGGCTGCGGCTCCATCGGGCCGGTCTCCGGACGCGGCCGGTTACGGCCGGCGCCCGCGGTTGGCACTGTCGAATTGCGCGGCGTCGTCGGCTCGATCACCGATTCGCGGCTCGGCCGCTTGCCGAGCAGCAGATCCTTGATCTCGTCGCCGGTCAGCGTCTCGAATTCGAGCAAGCCCTTGGCCAGCGTCTCGAGATCGCCGCGCTTCTCGGTGAGGATCTGATTGGCTTCCTGATATCCGGCCTCGACCAACCGCCTGATCTCGGCGTCGATCTTCTGCACGGTCGCCTCGGAAATGTTCTGCTGGCGCGCCACCGAATAGCCGAGGAACACTTCTTCCTGGTTTTCGCCGTAGGCCACGGTGCCGAGCGCTTCGGACAGACCCCAGCGCGTCACCATCATGCGCGCGAGCTTGGTCGCCTGCTCGATGTCGGACGCCGCGCCCGAGGTGACCCGCTCGCGGCCGAACACCAGTTCCTCGGCGACGCGGCCGCCCATCATGATGGCGAGCCGCGACGTCATCTGTTCGAGGCTCATCGACAGCTTGTCGCGTTCCGGCAATTGCATCACCATGCCGAGCGCACGGCCGCGCGGAATGATGGTCGCCTTGTGCACCGGATCGGTCGCCTTGACGTTGAGCGCGACGATGGCGTGGCCGCCCTCGTGATAGGCGGTGAGAAGCTTCTCCTCCTCGGTCATCACCAGCGACTTGCGCTCGGCGCCCATCATCACCTTGTCCTTGGCGTCCTCGAACTCGACCTGGGTGACCATGCGCTTGTTGCGCCGCGCCGCCATCAGGGCCGCTTCGTTGACGAGGTTCATCAGATCGGCGCCGGAGAAGCCGGGCGTGCCGCGCGCGATGGTCTTGAGGACCACGTCGGGCGCCAGCGGCACCTTGCGCACATGCACTTTCAAAATCTGCTCGCGGCCGACCACGTCGGGATTCGGCACCACGACCTGGCGGTCGAAGCGGCCGGGACGCAGCAAGGCCGGATCGAGCACATCGGGCCGGTTGGTGGCGGCGATCAAAATGATGCCTTCATTGGCCTCGAAGCCGTCCATCTCCACCAGCAACTGGTTCAGCGTCTGCTCGCGCTCGTCGTTGCCGCCGCCCAGCCCTGCGCCGCGGTGGCGGCCGACGGCGTCGATTTCGTCGATGAAGATGATGCAGGGCGCGTTCTTCTTGGCCTGCTCGAACATGTCGCGGACGCGGCTTGCGCCGACGCCGACGAACATTTCGACGAAGTCGGAGCCCGAAATGGTGAAGAACGGCACGTTCGCCTCGCCGGCGATGGCCCGCGCGAGCAGCGTCTTGCCGGTGCCGGGCGGACCGACCAAGAGCACGCCGCGCGGAATGCGCCCACCGAGCCGCTGGAATTTCGCCGGGTCGCGCAGGAACTCGACGATCTCCTGCAAATCAAGCTTGGCTTCGTCGACGCCGGCCACGTCCTCGAAGGTGACGCGGCCATGCGCCTCGGTGAGCAGTTTGGCGCGGCTCTTGCCGAAGCCGAGCGCCTTGCCGCCGGCGCCTTGCATCTGGCGCGACAAAAAGATCCACACGCCGATCAGCGCGACAAACGGCAGCCAGGAGATCAACAGCGACACAAACCAGGGCACGTTGTCGCTTAACGGGCGCGCCGTGATCGACACGCCCTTGTTGTAGAGGCGCTGCACCAGCGTCGGATCGCTCGGCGCGTAGGTCTGGAAGGCGCGGCTGTCGGTGAAGTCGCCATGGATTTCCGGCCCTTGGATCAGGACGTCGCGCACGCGGCCCTGATCGACCTCGTTCAGCAGTTGCGAGAACGTGATGTCCTGCGCGGTCGTATGCTGGCCCGGGTTCTGAAACAGCGTGAACAGCGCGAGCAGCAATAGGACAATGATGACCCACAGGGCGAAGTTGCGCAGATTGGCGTTCATCTGTTGTCCTTGGCCCCCGACCGAACGGAGTCCGGGGCCCATTTACCTGCCCGCAAATCGTGGCGGCTTCACGTCCCCAGTACCGGGCAATGTAGGCGCCAGCCCGCCCCCTGCCAAGGGAACCCACTGCAAAACCACGCAACTATACGGCTATTTCGTAAAGCGCCTGTTGCGATCCTTGCGCATGGCTAAGCGGCGCCGGGCCGGCGCGCGCTCGACGGTCAGCCGGTCGCTGCCGAGCGTGATCAACGCGCCTGCGAGCGTCCGGCGCAGCCGAGTATCGGTCTGGCGCAGGCTGTCATAAAGCGTCTCGAGCTTGGCGAGCTCGACTGGCCCCTCGTCCCCGGCATGGGCGATGGCCCGACCGAGGAGCCGCAACGCCACTTCGGCGGGCAGACCCGCGAATTGGGCGGTATCGAACACGATCGGACCTCTTTGCGGCCAGGCACCCGGGGCGAGCGCCTCACGCGCGGCACGAACGGCGAATTCGACTGTGCCTTCGGCGCGCCGCATCCGTGCCGCCAAGCGCGCCAAGCCCCGCGCATCAAGTCCCTCCTTCGCCAGGTCCGGCATGACGCGGCGGAGCCGAGCGCGGGTAAAGCGCGGATCGCGATTGGTCGGATCTTCGCTATAGGGGATGCCGGCTGCTTGAAGCGTCGCGATGAGCCGGGTTTTTGGCACGGCAAGCAGCGGGCGGACCAGAAAAACGGCGCTCCGTGCGCGCTTCGAAAATTTATGAGGCACCGGCGCGGCATAGGCCATGCCGGCAAGACCGCCGAGCCCGCTGCCGCGGGCGAGACGGAACAGCACTGTTTCGGCCTGATCATCGAGGGTGTGGGCCGTCAGGATATGTTCGTAGCCGGCCTGCTCGGCCGCTTCGGCGAGCAGCCGATAGCGCGCATTGCGCGCGGCTTCTTGCAAACCGGATCGAGGCTTGTTGCCGCGCCAGTGCAGCGTGCGGTGCTTAACGCCGAGGCGGCGCGCCAGGCGCTTGACGTGGGCCGCCTCGCCTGCCGCTTCCGGGCGCAGGCCGTGATCGATGGTGACGGCGAGGAGCTTCGGCGTACCGCTGCGACCTTTCGCCCAGCGCGCCGCCAGCACCAAAAGCGCGGTCGAGTCGGGACCGCCGGAAACCGCCAGAATCAGTCCGCGCAGATTTTCAAGGCCGGAGAACAGCGCATTCGCTTCATCGTCGCGAATGGTTTCTTCAGCAGTGGGCACGCTTCTGCTCCCGGTCAACGTTTTGCCTTACGCTGATCGAAGCGTGTGGATATTTGCGTAACACCTCGCCGAGCGAGGCGCAGGCCGCTTCCTTTTCGCCCATCGCGGCAAGCGACTGGCCGAGCCGCAACAGCGCGTCGGGGGCATGCCCGCTGGTCTCGTATTTGGTCGAGACGGCGAGGAACGCCTCGGCGGCATCGTGATATTTCCGATCCTGAAACAGGCTTTCGCCGAGCCAGTATTGCGCCTCCGGCGTCAACCGCTCGGCTGGATATTTTTGCAGGAAATCGCGGAACGTCTGCGCCGCCAGTCCATAGTTCTTCTGCCGGACATAGCCGTAAGCGAGATCGTACTCGTCCTTCGGCGTGGCGTTCGGCGGCAGTGACGCCTCTTGCATGACGCCGGTCGCGTTCGGCGGCGGCGGCGGCAGAGTGCCGGCGGCTGCGCCGCCGCCCGGCGGCGGAGAAATGTTCGACAGATTAAGCGGCGCGCCGGGCTGCCCCGGCCCGCCGGTATCTGGGCTGGGCGGCGGCGGCTCCGTCGCGGTCGTGCTGGAGCCAAGCGGACGTGGCACGCCCGGCGCGTTCGGGTCGAGCGCCGGATTGAACAAGTCATGGCCGGGCCCTGACGGCGGATTGGCGATGATCGGGGCCGGCGGCGGCTGCTGCTGCTGGTAGTAGGGCGGCGGCCGGTACGGTGGCGCCGGGGTGAGCGGCTGATATTGCGGGGCCGGCGGCGAGGAATATTGCGAGCCTGGCGGTGAATATTGCGATGTCGCCGGCGGCGGCAGCGCCGTGGAAACGGTCGACCGCGGCGGTGGCGCCGCCGGAACCGTGCCTGCCGCTGGAGCTCCACCGGCTTGCAGCCGCTGCACCTCTTGTTCGAGTTGCTGATTGCGGTACTGCAATTCCTGCACCGAGCCGGTGAGATCGCGGACCGTCTCTTCAAGCCGGTCGATGCGAGTCAAAAGATCGCTCGGGCTGTCCTGCGCGCAGGCGGCATCCGCCCACAGCATGCAGGTGAGCGCAATCACATACAGAGGTGCGGAGCAACTCGTCAATTTCGACATTTTTGGTGGTTTCCCGTGTCTACCATAGCGCATCCTGCGTCCAAATTGTGACTGCGGCCTCGGCTGCGACCCCACGGCGGTTGCATCGTGACCGTGCGCCGCAGGCCGGTCTATTCTGCCGGCTGAATACGCGGGCTCTTACGCGACGCGCGCCATTCCTCGAACCGCTGGATGACCACAAACAATGACGGAACGAAAAGAACGGCGAGACACGTCGAGGCGATCATGCCCGAGAACACCGTGATGCCGATCGACTTTCTCGCGCTGGCGCCGGCGCCGCTGGCGATAACGAGCGGCGCGACGCCGAGAATGAACGCAAACAACGTCATCAGGATCGGCCGGAACCGCGCCCGCGCGGCGTCCACCGCCGCCTCGACGATCGGCCTGCCCTGATCGACGCGGTGCTCGCGCGCGACCTCGACGATCAGGATGGCATTCTTGGCCGACAGCGCGATCAAGAGAATGATGCCGATTTGCGTATAGAGATTATTATCGATGCGCAGCATTTGCAAAATCAGCACCGGGCCGGTCAGCGCCAGCGGCACCGACAAGATAACCGCGAGCGGGGCGTACCAGCTTTCGTATTGGCCGGCGAGCACCAGATAAACCAGAAGCATCGCCATCGCGAATACGAAATACATCTGACTGCCGACGATCTTCTCCTGGTACGACATCGCGGTCCACTCGGTGCCGGTGCCGGACGGCAGCGTCGCCGCCGCGTTTTGTTCCATCAATCGGATCGCCTCGCCCGAGCTGAAGCCGGTCGCCGGCAACCCGATGATGCTCGATGACGGATAGAGATTGTACAGGCTGATCAAGGACGGGCCGACAATCGGCTCGACCTTGACCATCGTGCCGAGCGGGATCATGTCGCCCTGCTGGTTGCGCACCGACAGATTCTCGATGTCGCGCGGCCGCAAGCGAAATTTCGAATCGGCCTGGGCATAAACCTGAAACACGCGGCCGAACTTGTTGAACTGCGAGACGTAGGTCGAGCCGAAATAGATCGCGAGCGTCGCGAACACCTGGTCGACCGGAACGTGCAAAGTCTGCGCCTTGACGCGATCGACCTCGACCAGAATTTGCGGGGCGATGGCGCGGAACGAGGTCGAGACGCGCTGCAGCGCGCTCTGCGATTGCGCGTTGCCGACAATGGTGTTGGTGATGCTCTGCAGCTTGGCGAAATCGGTGGAGCCGTCGCGCAGTTCGACCTGCATGGTGAAGCCGCCGGCATTGCCGATGCCCTGGATCGGCGGCGGCGGCAGCACGACGACGCGCGCATCGACGGCGTCGAGTGCCGGCGCCAGACGGGCAAATATCGTGCGCAGGTCGTCGCGGACGCTCCAATCCTTGAGCACGACATAAGCGACGCCGGCATTGGCGAGCGTCGCGCTGTTGTCGAGAACTGAAATGCCGGCGATGGCGATCACGTTGGCGACGGCGGGATCCTTTTCGGCGATCCGCGAGACCTGTTGCATCGCCTGCTGGGTCCGGGCCAGCGAGGCGCCGTCCGGGAGCTGGGCGCTGACGAGCAGATAGCCCTGGTCTTCGATCGGCAGAAAACCTGTCGGTATGCGCGATAGTCCCCATACGGCCACTGCGATGATGGCGAACGCCACGATCGTCATCAGGCCGGCATATTCAACCATGTGATGGATCAGGCCGGCGTAGCTGCGCTCGAGACGGCCATAAATCGCGTTAAAACCGCGGTAGAACACGTTGCGCCGTTCGAGCGGCACCGGCGCACGCAGCCACATCGCCGACTGGGTCGGTTTGAGCGTGGCCGCATTGACCGCGGAAAGCAGCGCGGTCGCCGCGATCACCAGCGCAAACTGCGCGTACATGCGCCCGGTCAGGCCGGGCAGGAACGCCGCCGGCAAAAACACCGACATCAGCACCAGCGTGATGCCGATGATCGGCCCCAACAGCTCATTCATGGCTTTGATCGCCGCGTCGTGGCCGCTCATGCCCTGCTCGATATTGTGCGCGGCGCCCTCGACCACGACGATGGCGTCGTCGACCACGATGCCGATCGAGAGCACGATTGCAAACAGCGTGGAAAAATTCACGGTGAAGCCGAGCGCCCACATCATCGCGAAGGCGCCGATAATGGTCACCGGCACGGTGGTCGCCGGCACCAGCATGGCGCGCCAGTCCTGGAGAAAAACGAGAATGACGATCAGCACCAGCACCGCGGCCTCGATGAGCGTCTTATAGACTTCGTGGATCGAGGCGTTGACGAAAACCGTGGTGTCGAACGGCACCGAAGCAACGAGGCCTTGCGGGAACTGCCGTTCCAGTTCCGCCATCTTCGCCTTGACCGCGTGCTCAACGTCGAGCGCATTGGCGCCGGGCGATTGGTAGATGCCGATGCCGGCGGCTTGCTTGCCGTCGAGGTTGAAGACCTGGCCATAGGTTTGCGCGCCAAGCTCGACGCGGCCGATATCGCGCAAGCGCGTGACCTCGCCGTTATTCCCGGTCTTGACGATGACGTTGGCGAATTGGTCAACGTCGGCGAGCCGGCCCGGCAGCTCGATGGTGTACTGGAAATCGACGCCCGGCGGCGTCGGCGGCATGCCGACCTGCCCCGCCGTCACTTCCTGGCTCTGGGCCTGCAGCGAGGCCACGACGTCCTGCGCATTGAGGCTGCGCGCTTTCAGTTTCTCCGGATCGAGCCAGATCCGCATCGAATATTGGCCGGCGCCGAACACGTTGACATTGCCGACGCCGGGAAGCCGCGACAGCTCGTCCTTGAGATTGATGGTGGCGTAGTTGGCAAGATAGAGACTGTCGTAACGGTCGTCGGGGGATGTCAGCGTGACGAACAGCAAAATCGCGGTCGAACGCTTCTGCACCGTGACGCCCTGCGACTGCACGGCTTGCGGCAATTGCGACAGCGCGCTCGCCACCCGGTTCTGCACGAGGATCTGCGCGTTATCCAGGTTGGTGCCGATGCTAAAGGTGACCGTGAGCGTATAGCTGCCGTCGCTGGCGCTAGTGGACTGCATGTAGATCATGTTCTCGACGCCGTTGACCTGCTGCTCGATCGGCAGCGCCACCGTATCCATCACCGTGCGCGCGCTGGCGCCGGGATAGCGCGTGGTCACCTGCACGGTCGGCGGCACGACGTCGGGATATTGCGCGACCGGCAAGCCGTACAGCGCGACCGCGCCGATCAAAACCATCAGAATGGCGAGGACGTTCGCAAGAACCGGACGCTCGATGAAGAATTTCGATATCATCGTGCTCGGTTCCGCTCATTCCCGTGCAAGCGGGAATCCAGGTCTGACATTCCGCCGTGCCAACAACGTCGCTGGGTCCCCGCTTTCGCGGGGACGAGCGGACGATAGCGATCAATTCGATTGATCATTTTCGTCACTGGTTTGCCGCCGACGCGGAGCGCTGCTCGGCATCGACCTTCGCGCCGGGGATCGCCCGCATGATGCCGCCGACGACCAGCCGGTCGTCCTTTGTGAGACCGGATTCGATGACGCGCAGATCGCCGACGAGCTGTCCGGGCTCGACCTTGCGCTGCTCGACGACGCTGTCCTTGTTGACGACGAGCACATAGCGGCCGCCCTGGTCGCTGCCGAGCGCAACGTCGGGCACGAGCAACGCCGGCCGCGGCTTTGAGGGCACGCGCACCCGCACGAAGTAGCCGGGCAAGAGCTGACGATCGCCATTGTCCAGGCTGGCGCGCGCCGCCAGCGTCCCGGTCGATGGATCGACGTTCGGCGCCACGTAATCGAGCGTGCCTTTGTGCGGATAACCGCTTTCGTTTTGCAGGCCGACCTCGACGGGAAGCCCGATGAGAGCGGCCGTCGTCTCGCCGCGGCTGGCGAGAGTGGCGCGCACCTGCAGCACGTCGCGTTCGCTGGCGGTGAAATTGACCCAGATCGGATCGAGCTCAACGATGCTGGCGAGCACCGTGGGCGGCGAACTCGCACCGACGAGCTGGCCGATCGAAACCTGCCGCGCGGTCACGACGCCATCGAACGGCGCAGTCACGTTGGTATAGCCGAGATTGATCTCGGCCTGCTGCTCGTTGGCTTGCGCCGATTGCAGATCGGCTTGCGCCAAATCGCGGCCTGCGAGCGCCTTGTCGTAATTCGCCTGGGTCGAGACTTGGTTCTTGATCAGTGCGGCTTGGCGATCAAATTCGGCTTGTGTCTGCGTCAGCGTGGCCTGGGCGCTGACGACGGCCGACTTCGCGGCGATGACTTTGAGCTTGTACGGCTCCGGCTCGATGGTGAACAGCGACGTGCCTTTCTTGACGTAATCTCCGTCCTTGTAACTGATCGCCTGCACGAAGCCCTGCACGCGCGCCACGAGATCGACCGAGTTGACCGCCGCCGTGTTGCCGGTCGACTCGAAATAGCGCGTGACATCCTGCTCGAGCGGCACGGCGACGGTGACCTTGGGCGGCGGCGGCGCCGCATATTCGTTTTTTTGACCGCAGGCGGCGGCAGCGGCCGCGAGGGCAAACACCAACGTCACGCGGGCGAACCAACCGAGGGTCATGGCCGAACCCTTTATTCAAATACGCTGTAAAAGCCGAACAATGGCGTAGGCGACGCCGCGCCGCGGCGACGCTACGTTCCGATTTCAGCCCGGCAATGGCAAGGGCAAAGATCGCATCAAAATGCAATCGGCGCCATCACGGCGCCGATTGTCTGCGATCGATCTGGGTGATGGTTTAGGAGCTCTGGTCGAGCACGGTCACCGCGCGACGGTTCTGCGACCAGCAAGAGATATCGTTGCACAGCGCGACCGGCCGCTCCTTGCCGTAGGAGATGGTGCGCATGCGCTGCGCCGAAAGCCCACGCGAGATCAGATATTCGCGCACGGTCTCCGCGCGGCGGGCGCCGAGCGCGATGTTATATTCGCGCGTGCCGCGCTCGTCGGCATGACCTTCGATGGTGAAGGAATATCTGTTGTAGTTGTTGAGCCACTGCGCCTGCTTGTCCAGCGTGGCGCGCGCCTGATCCGACAGCTCCGAGGAGTCGGTGTCGAAGAAGACGCGGTCGCCGACATTGACGACGAAGTCTTGCTGGCTGCCAGGCGTGGCAGCCGTACCACCCATCGCAGTTTGATCGTCTTTTTTGGCGCACGCTGTGATCGCGAGCGCTGCCATGATGACGGCGACGAACTTGGCGCCGCGGATCATTTTCGCCATGTTCATTCCGGTGCCTCCATACATGCTTTGTGACCGGACATGCTTGATCGTGGCGGGTCTAGCAGCGCCTTCGTTAAGCGAAGGTTCCGTCAACCTTGATGCAGCCTTGCAAAGATGCCTCGATCCCGCGGATTCCCCGGAAAGCTTTTGCAATGGTTAATGAGGCGTCAATGCGGCGACTCTATGGAACCAGCGCGGTCAAATCAACGGCTTATGACAGCAGCGGCGACCACGCCGGATCGGAGCCATAATTCGGCGTCGGAACCCGTTGCTCGTTGCGGCCGGAAATGTCGACCGTGAACAGCGATGGCCCTGAATTGCCGCCCGGATCGCGGAAGAACATGACCACCTGCCCGTTCGGCGCAAAGGTCGGGCCTTCGTTGTGGAAGCTCTCGGTAAGGATGCGTTCGCCGCTGCCGTCCGGTTTCATGACGCCGATCGCGAACATGTTGCTCAGGATCTTGGTGAAGGCAATGTAGTCGCCGCGCGGCGACCATACCGGCGTCGAATACGAGCCGTCGCCGAAACTGATGCGCTGGGCCGGCCCGCCGGCCGCCGCCATGACATAGATTTGCGGTTGGCCGCCGCGATCGGACTCGAAGCAAATGTGGGAACCGTCGGGCGAATAGGACGGCGCGGTGTCGATCGCCTCGGTGTTGGTCAGGCGCGTCGTCGCCTTCGAGCGCAGGTCCATGACGAAAATGTTAGAATTGGCGCCCTCCTGCAGACTCATGATGACGTTTTGGCCGTCCGGAGAAAATCGCGGCGAGAAGCTCATGCCGGGAAAATTTCCGACAACTTCACGCTGGCCGGTGTCGATATTGTACAGATAAACGCGCGGATCGCCCTGGCCGTAAGCCATATAGGTGATTTCCTGAGACGACGGCGAAAACCGCGGGGTGAGCACGAGATCGTCGCCGCGCGTGAGATAGCGCACGTTGGCGCCGTCCTGATCCATGATGGCGAGCCGCTTGACGCGTTGCGTGCCCGGGCCGGTCTCGTCGACGAACACGATGCGGCTGTCGAAATAGCCGCCGTTGCCGGTGAGCTGCTCATAGACCGCATCCGAGATAATATGACCGATGCGGCGCCAATTGTCCGGCGTGGTGAAATATTGCTGGCCGGCGAGTTGCTGGCCGGCCAGCACATCCCACAGCCGGAATTCGGCCTTCAGCCGTCCATCGGCCTGCCGGGTGACCGCCCCGGTCACCAGCGCCTGCGCATTGATGCTGCGCCAATCGGGAAACCGCGGCACGCTATCGACGCTCGTGATCCTCTCGATAAACGCGGTGGGGTCGATCGGGGCGAACAGGCCGCTCCTCTGCAGGTTCGCGGTGATGATTTGCGTGACGCCGGCCGCGGTGTCGTCGTCGCCTTGTCCGCCGCCGATGAATTTGGTGATCGCGATCGGCATCGGCTGAAAATTGCCTTGAGTAATGTCGAGGCGCACCACCGCGGCGGCGTAACGGGGCAGCAGCGTCAAACCGCCGGCAACGGCGCCGAGCGCCAGCGCGCGCCGCCGCGACACGAAGAGGTTGGGTCTATGCCGAAGTGTCATGATGCCTGCATTTGTCTCTGGTCAGCCGCCGAGCAGCTCGTGGGGATCGAATTTAAGCTCGAGGTCTTTCCACTGATCGTAATGCGCGGGCATCAGCATGGTGAAAGGCTGACACAACAGCAGAGCGCGCTTGGCGCTATCGGCCAAGGCGGGACCTAACGACGAGGCGGTGGCCTCGACCAGGACCGGCTCACTCTGCAATGAGCCATCCGGTTTGAACAGAACCCGAAGCACGACAAAGACCTTGGAATTGGCGTCGATCCCCGGCGGCGGGCTCCAGCAGCTCGAAATCCGGGCGCGCAACGCGTCAATCTCGCTCTGCGACATCTGCGCGGACGGCGCGCCGTTCGCAGCACCGAGATTGGCGGTGTCGTTGAGCGCGTCGGCGGTCGCCACACGGCGCTGCGGCTCGCGCTTGTCGAGCAATTCGGCGACCTGATTGGCGTCGAATTTCGGCGAATCCGCTTTTTGCGGGGCCGACTGATCGTCCGGCTTCGGCTTGCTCTTGGCGGCGTCTTTTTTCAACAGATCGGCGATCTGGTCCGGCTTGTAGTCGGGCGGCTTGGGCTTGTCGGCCTTTTGCGCCTGCTTCGGATCGGGTTTGGCATCGGGCTTCGGCTGCGACTGGGCCTTGCTCGAATCGGTTTTGATTTCCGGCTTGTCCGCGACTTTGGGCGCCAGCTGATCGACCGCCTTCGGTGCGTCGATCTTGTCGGCGAGCGGCTTTGGCATATCGATCTTCAGCTTCGGAGCGTTTTTGAATCCTTGCGTGAGCTGAGTGAAATCCTTTTCCGAAATGAATTGCACCGGCAGCGCGTCGACCGGCGGCACTTCCATCGGCGTTGCCGATATTGCGATGAGCGCGCAGCCGAGCGCGACAGCGTGACCGATGCAGGATATGGTCATGCCGGTTTTCATTGCTCGCCCTGCTCGACGTTGGTCACAAGCGCGACCCGATGATAGCCGGCGCCGGAAATTCGGCCCATCACGCGCATCATCGTACCATAATCGACCTTCTTGTCGCCGCGCACATAGATCAATTCGTTGAAGTCGCCGTGGCGGGCGTCGATGATTGCTTTGAGCTTCGGCACCAGGTCGTCGAGCTTGATGGGATCGTTCTGCAGGAAAATCTGACTGTCGAGGTTGACCGAGACGGTCAGCGGCTCGTTATCCTGAGGCAGCGCCTTGGCCTGGCTCTGCGGCAAGTCGATCGGCACGCCGACGGTGAGCAGCGGCGCCGACACCATGAACACGATCAGGAGCACCAGCATGACGTCGACGAACGGCGTGACGTTGATTTCGCTCATGACCGGCCGGCGCCGGCGGCGCTTGGCGCCGCCACCGCTCACCGTGCTTAGGGTGCCTGCCGCCATAACCGAAAGCCCTCAGCCCCGTTCGTCGATCTGCCGCGACAGGATTGCCGAAAACTCGTCGGCAAAGCCTTCGAGCCGTTGCGCCTGGCGGTTCACCTCAGTGACGAACTTATTATAGAAAATCGTCGCCGGGATGGCGGCAACGAGGCCGATTGCGGTGGCAAACAGCGATTCCGCGATGCCCGGGGCGACCACCGCGAGCGAGGTGTTTTGCGACGCCGCGATCGACTGGAAGCTGGTCATGATGCCGACCACGGTGCCGAACAGTCCGATAAACGGGCCGGCGGAACCGACCGTTGCCAGCACCAAAAGCCGGCGCTCCATATTCTCGACCTCACGCGCGATGGCGACATTCATGACTTTCTCGATGCGCATCTGCAGCCCGGCGAAGGAACGGGCATGGCCTTCGAGGCTGCGCTTCCATTCGCGCATTGCGGCGACGAACAATACGCCGGTCGAATGCCCCTCTTGCGTGGCGAGCGATTTGTAAAGCTCTTCGAGCGACTGGCCGGACCAGAACGCCTCCTCGAAACGGTCCCCGGCGCGGCGAAGCCGCGAGAATAACAGCGTTTTGTCGATGGCGATGGCCCAGACCCAGACCGAGCACACCAACAGGCCGACCATCACCGTTTCGACGACCCAGTGGGCGTGTAGGAACAGGTGAAAGAGCGAGAGGTTGGCCGATGTCAACGGTACGGCCGACGCGGCAATGTCGGCTGGATTCATGGAACGTCCCCTTCGGCGGTCCAGCGCCAGCGGCCATATTCGCGGCCGCCGAATACTGAACTACCAAGTATTCGGCTGCCAAGTACTCGGCCACCAAGCACTGGACCATGACCGGCGCGACGCCCTGATGTCGGGACCGCATGGGCCGTGGCAGGCCGTCGCTTCGCGCGCGCCGACCAGACCCAAAATTTCGCGAAAACAGGAGCCGGACCCGTCACCGGCGCGCCGAAATCAATCGCGAAACATGTCCAAACTAGGGCGCAACACCCGTCGTTCACTCTTACGAAGCCCGACTGTGCTTAATGCGACGTTAAGACCGGGCGGCAGGGAACTTCATGGGGCGCGTCCGCGCCGGCGGAGGCCAATTCTTCGGGGTGAGCCGCGCCTCGCCCAGCCGGTCTCGCCTAACCGGTTCCCTCCAGCGCATTCTGGTCCGCTTTCATGGCGATGCGCAACGGCTTGGGGATCGGCCGCGCCCGGCCGCCCGAGATGAAGGCGACGCGCACATGCGCCTCGACCAAAAGCTCGTCGCCGCGCATCACGCGCTGGCGCACGGTCGTCGAGGCGCCCTTGACCTCCTCCGGCTCGGTGACGATGTCGAGCACGTCGTCCATGCGCGCGGGTTTGAGAAAATCGATATTCATCGAGCGCACCACGAAGGCAAACCCCGGCGCTTCCTTCTCGGTCGCTTCAAACAGCGCGCGATGGTCGGCGCCGATCAGGCGCAGATAATTGGTGCGGCCGCGCTCCATGTAGCGCAGATAATTGGCGTGATAGACGATGCCGGTGAAATCGGTGTCCTCGTAATAGACGCGCACGGTGAGCACATGGCGGCCATCGCGGATTTCGCCGTCGAGGGAAACGCTCGTCACGTCACGATCTCCACGGCACCCGTCCGCCCATCGCCTGTTCCCAGTTCCTGCCATCGAACAGGTGCGGCTTTAGCGCGGCGACATCGACGCCATCGAGACAGCGTGCATTGACGTCAATCTTGTCGGGATCGGAGCGCGGCACGTAGAACGGATGGATGCCGCAAGTGGCGCAAAAGGTGTGCTGCGCAGTGCCGGTATTGAAGCGGTAGGTCGTCAGAGCGTCCTTGCCGCTTAATAGTTCGAACTGCTCCGGCGGCACGATGAGATGCAAAAAGCCCTTCTTGCTGCAGATCGAGCAATTACATTCGGTGACACGCGACAAATCCGCGGTGACGCGAAAGCGCAGCCGCCCGCAATGGCAACCGCCTTCGTAAGTTCGCGTTGCGTCAGCCATCGTCGTCCGCTCCGAACAAGCCGAACTGCGCGGGATCGCGCGCTGGCTCGGGCAGGCCGAGGTGACGGAAGCCGTGCACCGTGACAAGCCGTCCGCGTGGCGTGCGCTGCAACAGACCGCACTGGATCAGATAAGGCTCGATGATGTCCTCGATGGCGTCGCGCGGCTCCGACAGCGCGGCGGCCAGCGTTTCGACGCCGACCGGACCGCCGGAGTAATTCACCGCGATGGTGTTGAGATAGCGCCGGTCCATGGCGTCCAATCCCGCGCCATCGACTTCGAGCGCCGCCAGCGCCTTGTCGGCGACCGCCCGGTCGATCGCGGCAACGCCGGCGACATCGGCAAAGTCGCGCAGCCGGCGAAGCAGCCGCCCGGCGATGCGCGGGGTGCCGCGGGCGCGGCGCGCGATTTCGTTGGCGCCGTCCGCGGTGATGGCGATGCCGAGCACGCGCGCGCCGCGATTGACGATCTGTTCGAGTTCGGCCACGGTATAAAAATTAAGCCGCACCGGAATGCCGAAGCGGTCGCGCAGCGGATTGGTGAGGAGGCCGGCGCGCGTGGTCGCGCCGATCAGCGTAAATTTGGCGAGGTCGATCTTCACCGAGCGGGCCGCCGGCCCTTCGCCGATGATGAGATCGAGCTGAAAATCCTCCATTGCGGGATAAAGAATCTCCTCGACCGCCGGATTGAGGCGGTGGATTTCGTCGATGAAGAGAACGTCGCGCTCTTCGAGATTGGTGAGGAGCGCGGCGAGATCGCCGGCCTTGGCGATCACCGGTCCAGAGGTGGCGCGGAAATTGACGGCAAGCTCGCGCGCCACGATCTGCGCCAGCGTCGTCTTGCCGAGCCCCGGCGGTCCGACGAACAGCACGTGATCGAGCGGCTCGCGGCGGCCTCGCGCCGCCTCAATGAACACCGCGAGATTTTTTCGCGACTGCTCCTGGCCGATGAATTCGCTTAATCGCTGCGGGCGCAAGCTCGCCTCAGCCGCATCCTCGTCGCGGCGCTCGGGCGTCACAAGCTTGCGCGGCGCGCTCGTCACCGTTCCGGCCCCCGCGTGTATTTGTTCGGCAACAGTTCGGCGATCGGAACGACAAGCGGCGATTTGCCGTTCGGCACGATCACTCGCGCGTTGCGATCGTAATCGAAGATCAATTCGCGGCAGGCGCCGCATGGCGACACCACCGCAATGGTCTGGTCCTTGTCTTGGGGTTGCGGATGGCGCACCGCGACGATCATATCGATGCCGGCATCGCCGAGATCGACGACGGCGCGCCCGAGCGCGACCGCTTCCGCGCACACCGCCATGCGGCCGAGATAGGCGTCGAGATTGACGCCGGTAAAGATTTTTCCCGAGCGCGTGCGCAAAGCGGCGCCGACTTCCTGCCAGTCGTCGCGGTAGCGTCGCGCGATCGCCGCGCTTGCCGCCGCGATCAGCTCCTGGTCCGCTTTGCTCAATTTCGCCGCCCGTGTCACTTCGCCAGCTCCCGCAAACCGAGCCGGATCAGCGTCGTCGCCTCCGCGCCCTCGCCGGCCGAGCGCGCCGCGGCGGCGATGGCGGCCGCCGCCTGCACCTGGGCATAGCCGAGATTGACCAGCGCCGAGACCGCGTCGGCGACCGGCTGCGGCGCCCGCTTGTCGTCGAGCGCGCCGGAGAGCCGCACCAAAGCCGGATCGATATCGGTATAGGCCGGCGCCTTGTCTTTGAGTTCGGTGACGATGCGCTCGGCAACCTTGGGGCCGACGCCAGGCGTGCGCGCCACCATCGCCTTGTCGCGCATGGCTATGGCCGAAGCGAGATCGGCGGGCTTGAGCGTGCCGAGCACCGCGAGCGCCACCTTGGTGCCGACGCCCTGCACGGTCTGCAAGAGCCGAAACCATTCGCGCTCGACGTCGGTCAAAAAGCCGAACAGCCGGATCTGATCCTCGCGCACATGGGTCTCGATCGACAGCGTCACCGGCTCGCCCGCGCGCGGCAATTCCTGCAAGGTGCGTGCCGAGCAATGCACCTGATAACCGACGCCGCCAACGTCGAGGATGACGGAATCCTCGCCGTAGGAATCGATGACGCCTTTGAGCTTGCCGATCATATTATCCAGCAGATGGACGACAGTTCCTATGTGTATCGGATTCGCACCGAAAATCCCTCTCCCCTTGTGGGAGAGGGTGGCAAGGCGAGCGCATAGCGAGCCGAGCCGGATGAGGGGTTTGGGAGGTCAGAGGCGCTTTGTGCCTTAACCCCTCACCCGCCCTCGCTCCGCTCGGGCACCCGCTCCCGCAGGGGGAGAGGGAAACGAAGTCGCCGCCACCCTTAGCACCACGCTTTGCCGATGATGCGCGTGCGTCACCGCAATGGCGAGCGCGTCGGCGGCGTCGTCGGAAGCCGGATCGGCCTTGGGCAGGAGCACGCCGATCATCATCCGCACCTGCGCCTTGTCGCCATGGCCGGCGCCGACGATGCTCTTCTTGATGAGGTTGGGCGCATACTCCGCGACCGGCACGCCGGCCCGCGCCGGCACCACCATGGCAATGCCGCGCGCCTGGCCGAGTTTCAGCGTCGCGCGCGCGTCCTTGCTCACGAAGGTCGCTTCGACCGCCGCCTCGTCGGGGCAAAATTCGTCAAGAATGCGGATCAGCCCGTCATGGATGGCGAGCAGCCGCATGGCGAGCGCATCGCGATCGTTGGTCGTCACCGAGCCGCAGCCGAGGAAGCTTAAAGCATTGCCGGCAATCTCGACCATGCCCCAGCCGGTGCGGCGGAGCCCAGGATCGATGCCGAGAATGCGAATCGGGCGGTTCATGCCGCTTCCTTCATAGCATGACGGCATGCCCAGGCTGGCTCGCCGGACCGCCGCGCGCCTGATAGACAGCCGCAGCAACCGCGGCTAACGGATTGCCGCGCTTTGGGAAATTCGGATGACCCCGGGACTTGGTTTCGCCCTTGGCGCGATGGCCTGCTTCGGCGCGGGCGATCTGATCTACAAGCGCGGCGCTGCCGCCGGCATTCCCTCCGGCGACTTCCTGATGGCGCAAGCCTGGATGTTCTGTCCGGGCGTCACGCTTTACGCCTGGCTGACCGGGAACCTTCATCCGCATCTCCCCGCCGTGTGGGGCGGGCTCGCCGGATTATTTCTGTTCGTCGCACTCTACAATTTCACTCAAAGCCTGCATGGCGGCGCGGTCTCGACCAATGCGCCGATCTTCCGGCTCAATTTCACGCTCACCGCGGCGCTGGCGATCCTTATTCTCGGCGAGCCGCTGACGGGCGCGAAAGCCATCGCGCTTGGCTTGGCGCTCGTTGCGGTGTGGCTGTTGCTCGCCGAAGCCGGGGCGGAGCGCGGCAAGATCAATTTCGCGTCGCTGGCGCAAGTGCTGCTCGCCACCGTGACGATGGCGCTGACCAATCTGTTCTACAAAATCGGCCTGCAGCATGGCGCGCAGCCGGAAACCATGGTGGCAACGCAGGCTTGGATGTTCTCTTCGCTGGCGACGATCGCCGGCATCTGGCGCGGAGGCATTCGCGTGCCGCGCCGCGGCTGGAGCTATGCCGGCCTCGCCGCGCTCGCTCTGTTCGGCGCTTTCGTGCTCTTGATGCACGCTCTCGCGCTCGGACCGGCGAGCGTCCTGGTGCCGGTGGCGCAAATGAGCTTCGTCATCACCGCGCTCGCCGGCATCGCGATGTTTGGCGAGCGGCTGGACCCGCGCAAAGGCTTTGGCCTTGCCGTTGCCGCCGTCGCGCTCGTTTTGTTCGCGGTGAGTTAGCGCGGCTTGTGACGACCAACCCGCTGATCCTTCGCCATGCCGAGCAAAGCCTGGTGGCATGACGGCTCAAGCAGCCTCACGCGCTCATCCGACTGACCAGCGCGTCGGAAACCTCGAAATTGGCATAGACGTTCTGCACATCGTCGTGCTCGTTCAAGTTCTCAATTAACTTCAAGACCCGTTCGCCCTGCTCGTCGTCGACCGCCACCGTGTTCTGCGGCCGCCAGGTGAGCGACGCCTTGTTCGGCTCGCCGAATTTGGCTTCCAGCGCCTTGGCGACCGAGCCGAAATGGTCCTGCGCGGCGTACACTTCGTGCGTGGTCTCGTTGGACACCACGTCGTCGGCGCCGGCGTCCAGCGCCGCTTCGAACATCGCTTCCGCGCTCGCCACTTTGGCGTCATATTCGACGACGCCGACATGATCGAACATGAAGGAGACGGCGCCGGTCTCGGCGAGATTGCCGCCGCTCTTGGTGAAGGTCGCGCGCACCTCGCCGGCGGTGCGGTTGCGGTTGTCGGTCAATACCTCGACGATCACCGCGACGCCGCCCGGCCCATAGCCCTCGTAGCGGATCGCCTCGTAATTTTCGGCATCGCCGCCGGAGGCCTTCTTGATGGCGCGCTCGATATTGTCCTTCGGCATGTTTTCCGCACGCGCTGCGAGTACGGCCGCGCGCAGCCGCGGATTCATCGCCGGATCTGGCGTGCCGAGTTTGGCGGAGACGGTAATTTCGCGCGCCAGCTTGCCGAACAGCTTGGATTTTTGCGCATCCTGCCGCCCCTTGCGGTGCATGATGTTCTTGAACTGGGAATGTCCGGCCATGGCTGGTCTCGAATTGACTCGTCCTGATTTGGCGTTGCTTGGCGCGTTTATAAAGGCCGTAGCCGACGCATTTCAAGAAAGGCCTGACCGATCCGACGGCTCATTCATCCGACCCAATAGCCCTGCGCGAACAGCGCCGAATGCAGGCCGAGGATCGCTGCGAACAGGCCGACGATGATGAAACCGAGCCACCACGCCCGCCGGCTCAATTCGGCGAGCACGATAAAGGCTGGAAACGCCAACAGACCGAACCTGGTCATCGACAGCAGCTTGTGGGGCCCGCCGCTCAAGGTCAGATACGGCAGCAGCAGCACGCCGAGCATGAACAGCGCCAGCGATGCGGAAAGCCGTCGCCACGCCAGCGCGGTCAGCCCCAGAAACAGGATGAAGAACCATTGGTCCAATTCCGCAGGCGTCGCGGCCGCAAAGCTCAGCTGCAAAAACGGCTGCAAGGTCAGCGCCGAAACCAACCTGTCGCCGAGCGGTGTGTTGGCGTTGAACGCCCCCTGCGCGTGGATGAATGCGAGGGGAGAGCCGAACGCCACAGCGAGATAGGCCGCATAGATCCAAAGGCCGGAACTCGCGATCACGGTGCAGGGGATAGCGTAGCGGACAAATTGCCGGCGGTCGGTGCGGAATTTAAGCCAAAGCTCCCACAACAGCACCGCCGCCAGCACGATACCCACCGGACGCGTCGCAGCCGCGAGGCCAGCACACAGCGATGCCGCAATGTATCGCCCGTCGCCGAGCAGGATGAAAAATCCCAAGATCAACGCCAGCGCAAGCGCCTCGCTATAGCCCGCCGACAAGAACAAGGAGCCGGGATAAAAGCTCAACAGCGCGACCGACAGCAACGCGACCTCTTCGCCGAGGGACTGCCGCAGCAACCTGCACAGCAGCAGGACCGCGAGGACGGCGGCGACATTGGCCACGATCAGAAGCGCGGCGCCCGGACCTACTCCGGCAACCCAGGCGACGAACCGGGCGAGCAGCGGATAAAGTGGAAAGAAGGCGACCGGCTGAAGGCGGCTGCCGTTGCCGTCATAGTAATAGCCCTGCGCGGCGATGCGGAGATACCATTGCGAATCCCACTCCAGCAGATGGTCATACCAGCTCGATCCATATCGCCAGAATTGGCCCTTCCAGAGCGGAAGATAGATGTCGGCGAATTTGATCGCCAAAAGCACGACGAGCCGAGAGCAGAAATAAATTGCCACCGCGACAAGGTAAGTTTTGCCGTCGCGCCAGCGCTGGCTTGCCGCTATTGCCAAAACGCCGGTCTCAACTCTTCGAGTGCACCGCCGAGACGGACTGCGGCGACGCGCGAGGCGAGCCCGGTCGACGGATCGGTCTCGACGGCGGCGGCGCACAGCGTGGCCGGGCCGGCGGCCGGCTCGAAACGCGCCGTGGAAACGCGGCGTAGAAAACGCTGCAGCGGCTCATCCTTCGCCATGCCGATCACCGAATCGAAATCGCCGGCCATGCCAACGTCGCTGACAAACGCGGTGCCGGCGGGCAGGACGCGCAAATCGGCGGTCGGCACGTGGGTATGGGTGCCGACCACGAGGCTGGCGCGGCCGTCGCAAAAATAACCCATCGCCTGCTTTTCGCTGGTCGCCTCGCCGTGGACATCGACGATAATCGCGTCGGCGCCCTGTGGCAGTGGGCAGGCGGTCAGCTCGCGATCGACCGCGGCGAACGGATCGTCGAGCGGGTCCATGAAAATGCGGCCCATGGCGTTGACGACGAGGACGCGCGCGCCGTTTTTGGCCTCGATCATGGCGGCGCCGCGGCCGGGCGTTCCGGCGGGATAGTTGATCGGGCGGACAAGGCGCGGCGCGCGCTCGATGAAGACCAGCGCCTCCTTCTGGTCCCAGGCGTGGTTGCCGAGCGTGACGGCGTCGACGCCGACGTCGAGCAGCTCGCGATAGATCGCTTCGGTGATGCCGAAGCCGCCGGCCGAATTCTCGCCATTGGCAACGACCAGATCGAGCTTCCAGTCGCGGATCAGCCCGGGCAGGCGTTCGTAAACGATCGTTCGCCCGCTTCGCCCGACAATGTCGCCGACGAAAAGAATGCGCATGCTCACAACCCGATGGTCATAGAGTCGAATCCCATTTAGCAGCACAATTAGGGCATGAACCGGAAAACTGAAACCGGTTATAGGACACCGGTTTCATTTTATCGGCGGAAGCTTTTGCAGCGGATCGACGACGGCCGCCGCCATCGGTGCGAAATGGCGCGCATTGCGCGACAGGATGATCAGGTCGTGCCGCCGCGCCGTCGCGGCGATGGCGATATCGGCAAAACCCGGCGAATGACCGCGGCTGCGCGCCAAATCGGACAAGGCGCCGGCGATTTCGGCCGTCGGGCTGTCGAAGGACAGCACGCGATCGCCATAGAGATGCAACACAGTTTGCAGCCAGGCTGCCAGATCGGAGGCCTTCCGCTTGGCACCCTCGCGCTTGGCTTTGGCGATGCCGTCGGCGATCTCGGCAATCGTGACCGCCGACAAAAAAAGCTCGGACGAATGCGAATCCATCCATTCCATCAGCTCGGCGCGCCTCACGCGCGTGTTGGGCGCGATGGCGGAGATGACGTTGGTATCGACCAAATATCGCGTCACAGGCCGGCATCGCGCAACGGCGCGCGGTTGCGCTCCGGCACGTCGTCCGGCTCAAGCGGCACCGACATCAGAAGCCGTCCGAACGACGGCACGCGCGACAGCCGCTGCCAATCGGCAAAGCCAAGCACGACCGCCTCCGGCTTGCCATGCCGGGTGATGACCGACGGCTTGCCGCGCGTGGCCTGATCCACCACCGCCGACAAGCTCGCTTTGGCATCCTTCAATTGAATCTTGCGCATGACGACCTCGACATGACCACAGTAGTCATATATCGGACTATGGCGTGCGCGGCAACTCGATCGGGGCCCGGCCTTTAATCTCGATCGCCTCGCGCTCCGTCAGCACGAGATCGAGCCGCGCGTCGCGCTCCGTCGCCGGCACCGCGGGAACCTCCTGTGCGGCGAAGGCAATGCCGACGGCGGTTACGGGTTTACGCGAACGCAATCGGGCGATCGTCATATCGTAATAGCCGGCGCCGTAGCCGATGCGGTGCCCGGTGCGGTCGAAGGCGAGAAGCGGCACCAGGAGAATGTCGGGGTCGACCTCCGGCGCGTCGGCTTTGGGCTCGCGGATGCCCCACTGCCCGGCATCGAGCGGCACGCCCCATTGCCATGCGCGCATGAGAAGCGGCTTGCCGCGCCCGGCGATCTTGGGCAGCGCCAGGCTCGCGCCGGCGTCGGCGAGTTTCTTCATCAGCGGCAGCGGATTGATCTCGCTCTTTAATGGCATGAAGCCGGACACGATGAGGCCCGGCACGAGCGCGAGCGGAAAGTCCCGCGCCGCAATCGCCTCCGCGGCGGCTTTCCGCAGTTCCGCCGGCAACGCATCGCGGCGCGCGAGCGCGTCGCGGCGGAGCGCCGTCTTCTCATCTGCAATTACGGAGGGCTCGGACATTCCACCGTCATGCTAGGCCATAGCCGTTCGAAGAACGGCGTCGCTTCGCTCGCCTATGGTGCCGGGCATCCACGTCTTCGTTTCCGCCAACCTAAAGACGTGGATGGCCGGAACAAGTCCGGCCATGACGAAAAAGTGCGGAGCCGCGCCGGCCGTTGGAGCAGCGATCCCGGGTTCCCTACACAAGTAGGTGGGCACCGTGTGACCGAACCCACGAGCTCGGCCAGGGACAGCTCCCTAAGAGATCGATAAGGCCCCGAGAATTGGCTCCTGACGCACCGGGCAGCCCCGCCCACACAATGTAATGCACGGCAGCGGCTGGCGCCAATCTGCCTTCAATTTGCAGCGAAACGCGCGCGAATGCTCCTCACCGCCTCCCCCTGAAAGGGGGAGGTCGCCGAGCGAAGCGAGGCGGGTGGGGGTCGACAGCGGAATGCGATCCCTCCCCGGATCGCTTGCAGCGATACGGCCCTCCCTTTCAGGGCAGGGATATTGAACCGCAAAAGCCGGCCAATTTTCTAAGGGAGAGATTGCGCGCAGCAAAATTTATCCCAGCGCGACGCCGCCGGTGCCGATGGTGGCATTGAGTTTCTTGGTGATGCTTTCGATCCGCTCCGCCGCCGCATTGAGCGCAGTCGCGATCGAGGCTTGCGCGGCTTTGCTGCGATCGGACGCGAACACGCGGGCGTCCTGCAATGCGGCGAGTTCCTGCTCCAGCCGCTTGACCCGTGCGCCCGCCTCGGTGAGTTCGTCCGCCACCGTGATCGCCGCCATCACGGTCAAGCGCGTATCGCCGATCTCGCCGAATTTGGTCCGCAGCCCGCCGATGCGCGTATCAAGCTCGCGCGCGAGATTGAGGAGATGATCCTCCTGACCGTCCTCGCAGGTCATGCGAAACTGCCGGCCGTTGATGGTGACAGTGACTTGGGCCATTTGTTCTCACCCTTACTCGTCCGAATTCAGCACGCCGCGGATCGTTGCAATCGCCTGATCGATGCGCTCGGCGACCTCGCGATTGGCGGTTTCGAGCTGCTTCGCCCGCGCGGTGGCCTCGTCGAGTTCGCTGGCGAGCCGCGCGCGATCGCTGCCGAGCGCATGGAGCTGACCGGACAGCGATAGCGCTTGGCGATCGGCGTCACGCCGCCGCTCGGCCGCCGCGTCCAAGGCATCGAGCGCAAGCGCAAGCCGCGCCGCCGCGGCCTCGATCAAATCGGCCTCGCTTAATTGGACATCGGTTGCGGCCATCGATACCGCCTTGGCACCTTGTGCGAATATTGTGTGCCGGCAACTATTTACCGAGAGAAGCTTACGTCGTGTCGCGGGAAAGCGTCAACGGCGCGCGTGGTAGCCTGTGCATGACCTTCGCCGCCCCCTGGCGCCGAATTGACTTGAAGTCCCCCCATGTTATCTGTGCGCCGCCTGTTTTCGAGACTGCGACCAAGACCGCTACAATCACCGCGGCAGCTCGTTTTCGCACCGCGGCTGGCCCATCCGATGACCAAGCCGGACCGCATTTCCGCGGCGAGCGCAGCCCTCACCCAACCTTCCCGCTTACCCGGCGCCGGCGCGACGCCAAGCTCCCGCGCCGATCACGACCGCATGGCGAACGCCATCCGCGCGCTGGCGATGGATGCAGTCGAAGAGGCCAAATCGGGACATCCCGGCCTGCCGATGGGCGCGGCCGATATCGCGACCGTCTTGTTCACCCGTTTTCTCAAGTTCGATCCGGCCGCGCCGGCCTGGCCCGACCGCGACCGCTTCGTGCTCTCCGCCGGTCACGGCTCGATGCTGCTCTACGCGCTGTTTTATCTCGTCGGTTCCGAGAAGATGACGATCGACGAGATCAAGCATTTTCGCCAGCTCGGCTCGCTCACGCCCGGCCATCCCGAGCACGGCCATACGCCGGGAGTGGAAACCACCACCGGCCCGCTCGGCCAGGGACTTGCCAACGCGGTCGGCATGGCGATTGCGGAGCGCCACCTCGCCGCGATCTTCGGCAGCGACATCGTCGATCACACCACCTACGTGCTCGCCTCCGACGGCGACCTGATGGAAGGCATCAGCCAGGAGGCGATTGCGCTTGCCGGCCATCTGCAGCTCAATAAGCTCATCGTGCTCTACGACGACAACGGCATTTCGATCGACGGGCCGACGTCGCTGTCGGATTCCGTCGACCAGGTGGAGCGCTTCCGCTCCGCCGGATGGGCGGCGACGCAGATCGACGGGCACGACCCCGACGCCATCGCGGCCGCAATCGAAACCGCGAAAAAGTCCACTCTGCCGTCAATGATCGCCTGCCGCACCACGATCGGTTTCGGCGCGCCGAATAAAGGCGGCACCGAAAAGAGCCACGGCTCGGCGCTCGGCGCCGAGGAGATCGCCGCCGCCCGGCAAAAACTCGGCTGGACCTCGCCGCCGTTTGAAATTCCGCCGGGCATTCTTAAGGACTGGCGCGACGCCGGCGCGCGCGGCCGGCCGGCGCGGCTCGCCTGGGAAAAGCGCCTCGCTGCGCTCGATGCCGGCAAGCATGCCGAGTTCGAGCGCCGCCTGCATGGCGAAGTCGGCGGCAAGCTCGCCGCGGCGGTCGCGAGCCTGAAACAGAAGCTCGCGGAGGCGCCGAAGGAGATCGCGACCCGCGCGGCATCCGAGTTTGCGCTCGAAACGCTGACGGTGGCGCTGCCGGAAATGGTCGGCGGCTCGGCCGATCTCACCGGTTCGAACAACACGCGAACCAAAGCGATGAAGGCGATGAAGCCGCAGGATTATTCCGGCACTTTCATCCACTATGGCGTGCGCGAGCACGGCATGGCCGCGGCGATGAACGGCATGGCGCTGCACGGCGGCATCATTCCCTATTCCGGCACCTTCCTGGTGTTTTCCGATTATTGCCGGCCGGCGATCCGCCTCGCCGCGCTGATGGGCCAGCGCGTCATCCATGTGATGACGCATGACTCGATCGGGCTCGGTGAGGACGGCCCGACGCATCAGCCGGTCGAGCATCTCGCCGCGCTGCGCGCCATCCCCAACCTGAAAGTGTTTCGGCCGGCCGACGCGGTCGAGACCGTCGAATGCTGGCAGCTGGCGCTGGCGAGCGAGACCGGCCCGAGCGTGCTCGCTTTGACGCGCCAGAACGTGCCGCAATTGCGCCAGGGCTTTGACGAGCGCAATCGCTGCGCCGCCGGCGCCTATGAACTCGTCGCGGCCGACGACGATGCCGCATTGGTGTCGCTGTTCGCCACCGGCTCCGAAGTCGCCATCGCGGTCGCGGCCAAAAAGCTCCTCGCCGAACGCAAAGTTTCGGCGCGGGTCGTCTCGGTGCCGTGCTTTGAGCTTTTGCTCGCCGCGCCGGCCGACAAGCGCGCGGCGATCATCGGCAACGCCAAAGTCAACGTCGCGGTCGAAGCCGCCATCCGTCAGGGCTGGGACGCGATTATCGGCTCGGAGGGAACCTTCGTCGGCATGACCGGTTTTGGGGCGAGCGCGCCTTACAAGGACCTTTACCAACACTTCGGAATCACGGCCGAAAAAGTGGCCGAAGCGGCACTGGCTCGATTATGAAGATCTCGATTATGAAGGTTATGGATAGGTAGAAATAAAGTCATAAATATAAATCGTCTGCCCTTCCCGATCCGCCGGGCGAATGGGGCGACAAAGGGAGACCGGGAATGTCGGTTCGCGTTGCCATCAACGGGTTCGGCCGCATCGGCCGCAACATTTTGCGCGCCGTAGTCGAGGCTGAACGTCATGACATCGAAGTCGTCGCCGTTAACGATCTCGCGCCTGTCGAAACCAATGCGCACCTCTTGCGCTTCGATTCGGTGCACGGCCGCTTCCCCGGTGAGGTGACGGTCAAGGGCGACACCATCTCTTGCGGCAACGGCGCGATCAAGGTGACGGCGGTGAAAGACCCGGCGCAATTGCCGTGGAAAGACCTCGGTATCGACATCGCGCTGGAATGCACTGGCATTTTCACCTCAAAGGACAAAGCCGCGGCGCATCTGCAAGCCGGCGCCAAGCGTGTCCTGATTTCGGCGCCGGCGGACGGCGTCGATCTCACCGTGGTCTACGGCGTCAACCACGACAAGCTCGTCAAGGCGCACACCGTCGTCTCCAACGCATCTTGCACCACCAATTGCCTGGCGCCGGTCGCCAGGGTGCTCCACGACGCCGTCGGCATCGACAAAGGCTTCATGACCACGGTGCACTCCTACACCAACGATCAGCCGTCGCTCGATCAGGTGCACAAGGATCTCTACCGGGCGCGCGCCGCCGCGCTTAACATCATCCCGACCTCGACCGGCGCGGCCAAAGCGGTCGGCCTGGTTTTGCCGGAGCTCGCCGGCCGGCTCGACGGCGTCTCCATCCGCGTGCCGACGCCGAACGTGTCGGTGATCGATTTCAAGTTCGTCGCCAAGCGCGCCACCTCGAAGGACGAGATCAACAATGCGGTCAAGCGCGCCGCGGAACAGCAGCTCAAAGGGATTCTCGGCTATACCGAGGCGCCCAACGTGTCGAGCGACTTCAACCACGACCCGCATTCGGCGGTTTTCCACATGGATCAGACCAAGGTGATCGACGGCACGCTGGTGCGCGTCATGTCGTGGTATGACAACGAGTGGGGCTTTTCCAATCGCATGATCGACACCGCGGTGGCGATGGGCAAGCTCGTCTGACCGTTCGCATCGAAACTTTGCCCCTCGTCTATGCAGTCCTTCCGCAGCCTCGACGACGCCGACGTCAAAGGTAAACGCGTGCTCGTGCGCGTCGACCTCAACGTGCCGATGGCCGGCGGCAAGGTCGCCGACTCGACCCGCATCCAGGAAATCGCCCCGACCATTACCGAACTCGCCGGCAAGGGCGGCAGAGTGATTCTGCTCTCGCACCTCAACCGCCCCAAAGGCCGCGATCCGAAGGACACGCTGCGGCCGGTCGCCGCCGAGGTGGCGCGGATCGTCAAGCGCCCGGTGGCCTTCGCCGAGGACTGCATCGGGCCCGCGGCGGAGCGCGCGGTCGCCGCGATGAAGAACGGCGACATTCTTTGTCTGGAAAACACCCGCTTTCATCCCGAGGAAGAAAAGAACGACAAGGCATTCGCCAAGAAGCTTGCGGCGCTGGGCGATCTGTTCGTCGATGAGGCCTTCTCGGCCGCACACCGCGAGCACGCTTCCAATACTGCGATCGTGACGGTGTCGAACCTGCCCGCTTATCCCGGCCGCGCCATGCGGGCCGAACTCGATGCGCTGGCGCGCGCCTTCGAGCACCCGCAGCATCCGGTGACGGCGATTGTCGGCGGCGCCAAGGTCTCGACCAAGCTCGATCTGCTCGGTCACCTTCTGGCGAAAGTGGAAACGCTGATCATCGGCGGCGGCATGGCCAATACCTTTCTGGCGGCGCAAGGCCGCGCGGTCGGCAAGTCGCTGTGCGAGACCGATCTCATCCCGAATGCACGCGAGATTTTGGCCAAGGCGAAATCGCTCCGGCGCGAGATCGTGCTGCCGGTCGACGCCGTGGTGGCGCCGAAACTCGCAGCGCACGTGGCCTCGCGCGTCGTCGCGGTGGATGAGGTCGGCGAAGCCGACATGATCCTCGACATCGGCCCGCGCACCATCGCGCACGTCGTCTCGGTGCTCGGCCGCAGCAAGACGCTGGTCTGGAACGGCCCGTTCGGCGCCTTCGAGGTCGAACCGTTCGACAACGGCACGGTTGAGATCGCGGAAGCCGTGGCGGAACTCACGGCCGCCGGCCGGCTTGTCAGCTTTGCCGGCGGGGGCGATACCGTCGCGGCGCTCAATGCCGCCGGCGTCATGGGCCGCTTGACCCATGTCTCGACCGCGGGCGGCGCGTTTTTGGAGTTGCTCGAAGGCAAGACCCTGCCGGGCGTTAAAGTGCTGGTGGTTGAGACTTCCGGGTCGAACTCGCGGTTAAAATGGATGACGCGATGGCGCCGCACCGCCGGCGCCGAACATCACGTCGAAGGATTTGGAGGGCGCGATGAATCTTTCCGAATTGAACAAGGTCGCCGCAGCGATGGTCGCGCCGGGCCGCGGCATCCTGGCCGCCGATGAATCGTCCGGCACCATCAAGAAGCGCTTCGATTCGATCGGCATCGATTCGACGCCCGACACCAGGCGCGACTATCGCGAAATGCTGTTCCGCGCGAGCGACGCGATGTCGAAATATATTTCCGGCGTCATTCTTTATGACGAGACCATCCGCCAGAACGCCAAGGACGGCACTCCCTTGGTCAAGCTGATCGAGAAAGCCGGCACGCTGCCCGGCATCAAGGTCGACAAGGGCACAAAACCCATTCCCTGCTGCCCGGGCGAAGTCGTCACCGAGGGGCTCGACGGCTTGCGCGAGCGGCTCGCCGAATATCGCGGCCTCGGCGCCAAGTTCGCCAAATGGCGCGCCGTGATCGACGTCGGGCCGGCGCATGTGATGCCGAGCCACAGCTGCGTCCATGCCAATGCGCATGCGCTCGCGCGCTACGCCGCGTTGTGCCAGGACGAAGGCATCGTGCCGATCGTCGAGCCGGAAGTCTTGATGGACGGCGGCCACGATATCGACCGCTGCGCCGAAGTCACCGCCTGGATGCTCAGGGAGACCTTTGCGGAATTGTTCTTAAACCGCGTCGCGCTCGAAGGCATGGTGCTCAAACCCAACATGGTGGTGTCCGGCAAAAAATCGGCCCGCCCCGCGTCGGTCGAGGAGGTCGCCGACAAGACGCTGCGCGTGCTCAAGGAATGCGTGCCCGCCGCGGTGCCCGGCATCGCCTTTCTGTCCGGCGGCCAATCCGACGAGGACGCCACCGCTCACCTTAACGCCATCAACCAAATGGGCGCGCTGCCGTGGCGCGTCACCTTCTCCTTTGCCCGCGCCTTGCAGGCGGCGCCGCTGAAAACCTGGTCCGGCAAAGCGGAGAACGTCGCCGCGGCGCAACGCGCCTTCGCCCATCGCGCCATGATGAACAGCCTCGCCGGCATGGGCCAATGGCAAGCCGACCTCGAGCGCAAAGCGGCGTAGGTAACCTCCGCCCCCGCGAAGCGCGGGAGGGGGACCGCGCGAAGCTCTGCCTCGTCATGCCCGCGCTTGTCGCGGGCATCCACGTCTTACAGCCGCGACGAACCAAAGACGCGGATGGCCGGAACAAGTCCGGCCATGACGGACACGGACGGTCGGAGTTTCCTATATGACCATGCCATGACCCCTCCCCGCCCGCGGCAGCGGCTTTATCTCTTCACCCCGCAGCTTGACGATCCGGAACCCTTCGCGCCGCAGCTCGAAGCGGCGCTCGGCGCCGCCGATATCGCCGCCGTGCTGCTGCGGTTTGGCGACGCCGACGAGCGCACGCTGATCAACCGCGCCAAGGCGATCGTTCCCGTGGTGCAGCGGCGCGATGTCGCAGTGCTGCTCGACGGCCGTCCCGACATCGCAGCGCGCGCCGGCGCCGATGGCGCGCATCTCTCCGGCACCGCGGCCTTTGCCGCCGCGCTGGCGCTGCTCAAGCCCGACCGCATCGCCGGCGCAGGCGGGCTATCGAGCCGTCATGATGCCATGCTCGCGGCCGAGACTGGCGCCGATTATGTGATGTTCGGCGAGCCCGACCGCGAGGCGCGGCGTCTGCCGTTCGCTGACTTGCTGGAGCGCCTGACGTGGTGGGCGGAACTCTTCGAAGTGGCTTGCGTCGGCTATGCGGCAAGCCTGGACGAAGTCGGACCGCTGGCGGCGACCGGCGCCGATTTCGTAGCGCTGGGTGAGTGGATATGGACGGAGCCACAAGGCGCGGCCGCGGCCGTTGCGGCAGCCGCCGAAAATCTCAGGCACCCGGTCTTGCGATGACGCTCGCGGCCAAGCTCGTTCTTGCCGCTGTCGTCGCCGCCGTCCTCGCCTATCCCGCGGTGGCGCAGCCGAAATCGCCGGCAAAACAAAATAGCGTCGCGCCAGGCGCCGCGCCGGCACAAAGCGCGCCGTCAAATGTAGCGAAGCCCGATCTCGCCTTCGGCGCGTTTCAGCGCGGCGAATTCCTCACCGCATTCCAGCTCGCGACCGAGCGCGTCGAGCAAAACAACGATCCGATCTCGATGACGCTCGTCGCCGAGCTCTATGCCAACGGGCTCGGCGTGCCGCAGGACGACAGGAAGGCCGCCGAATGGTACCGGCTCGCCGCCGCCCGCGGCGACAGGAACGCCATGTTCGCGCTGGCGATGTTTGCCTTGACCGGCCGCGCCGGCCCGCGCGACCGCGAGCAAAGCGCCAAATGGCTCGCCGCCGCCGCAAAGCTCGGCCATCCCGAAGCCGCCTACGACCTCGCGTTGCTCTACATCGAGGGCCAGCTGTTCCCGCAGGATTTCAAGCGTGCCGCCGAACTGTTGCGCGTCGCCGCCGACGCCGGCAGCCCCGACGCGCAATATGCGCTCGGCACCTTCTATAAGGACGGTCGCGGCGTAGCGAAGGACATGCATGAGGCCGTCAAGCTCTGGGCGGCGGCTGCGCTGGCCGACAACACGGACGCGCAGGTCGAATACGGCATCGCGCTCTACAACGGCGACGGCACCGCGCGCGACGAGGACGCCGCGGCGGAAGTGTTCCGCAAGGCGGCGCGGCACGGCAGCGCGATCGCGCAGGACCGGCTGGCGCGGATTCTGGCGAGCGGGCTTGGCGCGCCGCGCGATCCGGTCAAGGCGGTGAAATGGCATCTGGTCTCCCGCGCCGCCGGCGAGACCGACATCACGCTCGACGATTTCATGGCCAAGCTCGACGCGGCGACACTGGCCGAAGGCGCAAAGCAGGCGCAGCCCTGGCTCGACGCGGTGAAACAGACGCAAGCGGCACAGCAGCGGCAATCTTTGCTGTCGCAGCAGCCGCCGCAACCACAGGCGCAACAATCGCAACCCGCGCCGGCGCAACATTAATTCCCTTCCGCTTGCGGGAACGGAACGGACTCGGAGTGAAGCAAGATCACTATGTAAGCAACTCTCGATATTTGCGATGCAGGGCCGCTTCGATTTGATCGTCTTTTAGCTGAGACTTGGCAATGAGCATACTTACTAAATCATCATCAGTTAAAACGATTATGTATCCTTGCGAGCGGCTAGACGACCGGTGCTGTATGCCCTGCTCTGACGGATTGCCGCGATTAGCTGTTGTGCCTGCTCTTTTCCGACCCCGCGTCCCTTTGGATCGCCGCGCGAGACGCCTAAAAACGTCTCCTTAGGCTCGCGTAAGTGCGACATGAGACCGACGGCCCTCGCGGTGTTCTGGTCACGGAGGGCGTCGAGGACTTCCTTAAAAAAACTTCGTATATGCTCGGATGCCCGTGCCGCCCAGATGTCGTCTCGAATTTCGATCGCATAAGGGTCCACATAGACCGGCGTGTCGTAATTATTGCTTATGTCAACGAAGTCTAGCACTACTTTGGCAGATTTTTAGCTTTGCGGGATTCCCAAATCAATTTTTCTGTGACTCATGGGTGGTCGGCTATTGGAGGGGCCGACCATGGTTGTCGGGACATCGGATTGGCAGGAAGAGCTTGGACGCTTTCTCAGGCCTTTTTTGGCTCGGTTGGGACACAAGGCGCGGCGACGAATGTGTCCGCTCTATGTGTCGGGGCTGATCGGCCCTGGCGATCGCAAGAGCATACAGCCGATGGCGGGGCGGCTTGCGCTTGGTGACTACGATCAATTGCACCACTTCATTGCGGCCGGAGCCTGGGATTCAACGCCTGTGGAAACCGAACTGCTCGTCCAAGCGGACAGGCTCGTCGGCGGCCGCGATGCCGTCTTGGTGGTCGACGACACCGCGATACCCAAGAAGGGCACGCATTCGGTCGGTGTCGCTGCGCAATATGCTTCGGCGCTGGGCAAGACCGCCAATTGCCAGACCCTGGTATCGTTGACGCTGGCGCGCGGCGAAGTGCCAGCCATGCTGGCGCTGCGGCTGTTTCTTCCGAAGAGTTGGACGAGCAAGCGGGCTCGGTTGGAGCGAGCGGGTGTTCCAGCCGAATACCGAACGGCACGGACGAAGCCGGAGATTGCGCTGGCGGAGATCGATCGTGTCATCGCAGCCGGTGTGCGCTTTGGCTGCGTGTTGGCGGATGCCGGTTATGGTTCGAGCGCGCCGTTCCGTCAGGGGCTCACGGCTCGCAAACTTGCTTGGGCAGTCGGTGTTCCGCGGCACCTCAAGGTGTACCCCGCCGATGTGCGGATGATCTGGCCCGTTGCCAAGCGCGGCCGTCCTCGTCGGCGGCACATTCCCGACATTCTCTCGCGACCGGCCGAAAAGATGTTGGCCAACGCCACATGGCGCACCATCAGCTGGCGCACCGGCACGAAAGGCAAGCTCAAGGCTCGTTTTGCTGCTGTCCGCGTCCGGGTCGCTGACGGACCACCGCAGCGGATCAGGGACAAGGGTCAACAACATCTGCCGGGAGACGAGGCTTGGCTCATCGGCGAACACAGGATGTCGGGAGAGAAAAAATACTATCTCGCCAACCTGCCGGCGACGACCGACCTGCGCACCTTGGCGGCCACCATCAAGGCGCGATGGATATGCGAGCAGGCGCACCAGCAGATGAAAGAAGAACTTGGCCTTGATCACTTCGAAGGACGATCCTGGCAAGGTCTTCACCGTCATGCGCTCATGACGATGATCGCCTACGCCTTTCTCCAGCACCGCCGTCTCAAAACAGCGAAGCGGGAAAAAAAGAATCAACGGTCCACCGCCGCATCCGACTTTACCCGCCGTGCGTCACGCCATCCTCGAACTCTTCGTCCGACTACCGCCACAGCGTTGCCCGCATTGTCGAAAATGGATTTGCAACGAGCAGCAGCATGAGTAATTCTGCCAAAGTAGTGCTAGTTCGACTTGCGATTGCTCCAATGCAAAGAATTTAGAGAAACGTGGCATCGCGGTCATCAATCTGAAGAACTCGGTCTAATACTTATAGCAATCTTTATGCCGGTCAACCAGTGGTAGAAAAGAACAGCGCAACGGCCTCTTGCTCAAGGCCGACGTTACGCTCCCGCCAACGCCAGCCACGATTAAGTTGCCGCCACTCTTTCTAAGCAATCTCAGGCGCCAGAAAATAGACCGGTTCCAATCGCAGCTTGGCGCGCTTCGCTTCTGGAATCTTGGAGTAGTGTTGAAGCCAAAGCTTGAGAAATCGATCCAGATCGATCAGCTCGATGTGCACTGCGCCCCTCTCCAATTCACGTTGCGCGTCGCGAGTGAAGCCGCCAGACGACACGAATACGCCGATTTCCCTGTCGGCCCGGATTATCCCGCGAAGCGCCGCGATTTCTTCCCGGCCAGCAGCCTGATCTCGGTGTTTGACCTGAACGCGTATGTGCGGCGTCTGCGCGCCTAACGGATCGACATACGCCAAAGCGTCGGTGCCGCCATCCGGACCAGGCGCAGAAACAAATCTCGTCGTGTAACCCATTCCTTCAAGCAACGCCGCAACGAGGTCCTGAAAGTCATACGGACTGAGATTGTCGAGATGCTCGTCGATTTCCGCGCGGGCCTTCTCTTTGGAGTCTTCGAAAAGGACCGATGCGCTTTCCGATGCGGTGTGTTCTTCCACAACTTCCGGCGTTTCCGCCGGCTCCGGCGTAGCTTTTCTTGCTCCCCATCTCCATTCGCGATAACGCGAGCGAACCAGGCGCTTCAACTCCTCGGCGGCAAGAGTCGAAGCCTTTCGACCTTCGTCCGTAATGATCCAACCAGTGTCGGATTTGATCAACAATCCTGCTTTGCTGGCGGCAACCGAAAAGAAGTGAAGAGATGCGCGCCAACGGGGCAACCCTGATCCCTTCATGGGCTCTTTGTCGAAGGAATCGAGCGGAACCTTTGCTTCGATTTCCCGAAAGATATCTCGCGGACGCATTCCCTCGGGATGATCCCTGAGGAGTTCAAGCGTGAATTTGAGCAACGCCACTCCCCGATCGGACGTTTTTGGTTGGCTCGTTCGCTCCGCCACTAAACTCATGGAGCCCCTCCCCGTGTTAGGGAACCATCTTAATCGTGCAATCAGACGTTGCTCAAGCGGTCGTAGTCGTTTGGTGCCGTCGCTTCACCATAGACCCGCCCGGTCAAGCCTCGGATCAAGTCCGGGGACGGCGGTGACGCGGGATGGTGCATTCCACGGACGTGGAGGATGCCGGTCGGCGCGTTACTCCGTTGGGCTTTCAGCTTCATCGTGTTCCGTGCGAACGCACCTCAAGTTGCTATTATATCTGTTTTGATATAGGATACCCGGCGTCTTGAAACATATCGAATTCGTCGGTGACTCGCTGGCGCGGTTGCGGGATTTTCCGGCAGGCGCGCGCCGAGTGGCCGGTTATCAGCTCGATCGCGTTCAACGTGGCCTGGAGCCCGACGATTGGAAGCCCATGAAGGCGATCGGTCCCGGCGTTCGCGAACTTCGCATCCGCGATCGTTCGGGGGCATTTCGAGTGATCTACCTGGCGACGCTTGCGACGCGCGTGGTGGTTCTGCACGCGTTCCAGAAAAAGACGCAACGCACCGCGAAGCTTGACATAGATTTGGCGGCAAAACGGTTTCGTGACCTGAGGAAAGATTGAGACATGTCACCGCAAACATTGGCACCGCAAAAACCGGCACGGCGTACAGCGGCACGGCGGAAATTGGCGCGGCAGACATTCGCAAGCGTCTGGGACGCTCTGGAGGACACGGCAGCGGATGCCGCCAATCTGCGGGCGCGCGCGGAGCTGATGATCGCGATCCGCGCCAAGATCGAAAACTGGAAGGCTAGCCAGACCGAAGCGGCCCGGCGCTTGGGTCTGACGCAGCCGCGCCTGAACGATTTGCTGCGCGGCCGCATCGACAAATTCAGCCTGGATGCGCTCATCAATCTGGCGCGGCCGGCCGGGCTCGCCGTCCGCATCGAGATCGGAGAAGCCGCCTGACACCGCCTGCCCGCGGGCGGGCTTGCTGCACCGCACCGGCGGCCTAGCCGCAATGTGCCGCTATCACTCCGCCGCGCTGACTGGCGGCAGTGCGATCGTCTCAACCTTCTACAGATCGAGCTTGCGCGAGGCGGGAATCGATGTCGAGGCCGACAACGTTGCCGTCGGCATCGAAATCGGCGACCAGGCCGCCACCCGCGGCCCGCTCAAGGTTGACTTTTAGCATAACTCCCCTGGAAATCTCCTTCTGGTTGTGCACACTTGGCATGATTGCAATTTGGTAACATATATGATACTTTATGGCTGAGATTGGCATCAGGTCATTTGTCGATCGTAACAGCCGCGCCCCGTTTCAGGTCTGGCTCGACGCGCTCGACAAGCAAGCCCAGGCAAAGATCGGCGTTGCCTTGTACCGGCTCACACAGGGCAATCGCTCGCACGTGAAAGGCGTCGGTGGTGGCGTAGTCGAATTGAAAGTCGATTTCGGGTCGGGCTATCGCATTTACTTCGGACAGGACGGCGAGATGCTCATTATCTTGCTGGCCGGCGGCACCAAGAAGCGGCAAAGCGAGGACATCATGACGGCCAAGGCCCGTTGGAGCGAGTACAAGGCGCGCAAAGCGTTCAATCGTGGGTGAGGTGAATATGGTTCTCACAGTCAGCTTCAGGGACCACGTCAAAGCCAGGATCAAAGCTGATCCGGAATTCCGGCAGGCCCTGTTCCAGGAAGCCGTGCAGACCTTGATCGAAGGCGATGTCGGCACGGCTCGCGCAGTGCTGCGCGATTTCATCAACGCAACCATTGGCTTTGCAGCATTGGCCAAAGCGACCCGGATACCGCCGAAAAGCCTAATGCGGATGTTTGGCCCCAAGGGCAATCCGACAGCGGCCAATCTGTCCGAGGTCATCCGCGTGTTGCAGAAAAAAACCGGCGTACATCTCGAAGTCCGCGCTTCGGCGGCGTGAGGCATTGGCGATTGCGGTAGCGGGATCGGCGTCTCCACTGCAGCGACACCTCTTGACATCGGTCCCCCTTTCCGTTACATTAGCCGTACGAATTATCTCGCCCGGTAAAGGACGCCGCCGCGGAGGCAAGCTGCGGCGGTGGGGCGAGAGGCGGAGCCCGCGGGCGGGCTTGCAACCCGCTCCCGGGCGGTCCGGGCATCATGCCTGCCGGCATTACGACCGGCGTGCGGGGTGCGTCGCTGGAAGTGGGCTTAGCCGGCCCACGAAGCCTGGCCCGGATCGCACCAAGGGACTACACACCCCTTGGGAAGAGCCGTGGTGGAACGCCGGAAGGCGAGCTGTCCGGAAACGGGCAGCGCCGCACCCCAAGGTGCGGAGGTTTAAGGCCCTGCGTCTTCCGGCGTTCCATATCCTTTTGCTTTTGGCGAAACGGCAAAAGCGAAGAGAGACAACGAGGCCGCCACCGCTTCGCCGCTCTTTTTGCTCCCGCTTCGCGCTTCACGTGACTGAGATCGGGCGAGCCGCGCGCAAAGGCGCGTGCGGCAACGGAGAAATGTTGCCGTCATCCTCGTAAGGATGACGGGTGATAGGACAGCGCGGGTGAAACCATGAAACGAACAGACGCCGACCGCATCAACAAGAACGCCGCCGTGTATGGCGCCATGCTGCAGGCGGGATTCACCAACAAGAAGCCCAAGCTTTCGGCCGCGGATTTCGCGCGGCGCTACGGGCGCGAGGCGGCGGCCCAGCAGCGGCGCTATTGCAACGCTTTCGCGCTGTGGCGGACTTGCCCGAAAAAGCGCTGCGGCCGGGCGCGAAGCTGCCTGGGTTACGTGACCGATTGCCTCAAGCGCGCGTTCCGCACCGTGCCGCCGCGGCGGCATGTGCAGGTCAGACAGGAGCTGCTTCATAACGTGCCGCGCAATATCAGCGCCGCCGAGCGCAAGGCGCGGCAGAATCTGCCGGAAGATTTTTATGCGACGCGGAAGACGGACGGGAGGGAGGAGGCAAAATGACGCTTGAACTCGGTTTTCTTCCGCTCATTCCCGCGCAAGCGGGAATCCAGTTCTGGGTCCCCGCTTTCGCGGGGACGAGCGGGAGGGAGGATGCCAAATGACGCTTAAACCCGGTTTTCTTCCGCTCATTCCCGCGCAAGCGGGAATCCAGTTCTGGGTCCCCGCTTTCGCGGGGACGAGCGGGAGGGAGGATGCCAAATGACGCTTAAACCCGGTTTTCTTCCGCTCATTCCCGCGCAAGCGGGAATCCAGTTCTGGGTCCCCGCTTTCGCGGGGACGAGCGGGAGGGAGGATGCCAAATGACGCTTAAACCCGGTTTTCTTCCGCTCATTCCCGCGCAAGCGGGAATCCAGTTCTGGGTCCCCGCTTTCGCGGGGACGAGCGGGAGGGAGGTACGTCGCGGCAGCCGCCCTCGCCCATGAAACTTGACGCCGCCGCGTTTGGCCTTAGGGGATAGCGCCATGCAGCATTCCGCCGTGCTCAACGTCATGATCAAGGCGGCGCATCGCGCCGGCCGCGGGCTCAAGCGCGATCTCGGCGAGGTCGAGCATTTGCAGGTGTCGCTGAAGGGGCCGCGCAATTTCGTCACCGCCGCCGACCGCAAAGCCGAGGCAACGGTGCGCGAGGAGCTTGCCAAAGCGCGGCCGGATTACGGCTTCCTCGGCGAGGAAGGCGGCGCGCATGCCGGCGCCGACAAGAGCCATCGCTGGATCGTCGATCCGCTCGACGGCACCACCAATTTCCTGCACGGCATTCCGCATTTCGCGGTGTCGATCGCGCTCGAGCGCAACGGCGTCATCGTTGCCGGCGTCGTGTCCAATCCGGCCAACGACGAATTGTTCGTCGCCGAGCGCGGCAAGGGCGCGTATCTCAACGACCGGCGCATTCGCGTCGCGGCGCGGCAGAATCTTGCCGACGCCGTGGTCGCCTGCGGCTTGCCGCATTACGGCCGCGGCGATCTCGCTTTGGCCCGCGCCGAGATCGCCACGGCGCAGCAGCATTTTGCCGGCTTGCGCCGCTACGGCGCCGCCACGCTCGATCTCGCCTGGGTCGCCTGCGGCCGGCTCGACGCCTATTGGGAGCGCGATCTGTCGCCGTGGGATCTCGCCGCCGGCTCGCTTCTGGTGCGTGAGGCCGGCGGCTTCGTCAGCGATCTCGACGGCAAGGGCGACATTTTCAGCACGGGCCAAGTCGTCGCCGGCAATGACACCATGCACCGCGAGCTGTTGCGGCTATTGCAAGAGGCGCAAAAGCAAACGGTCGCGCGGTGAGCGAGGCGGCCTGTTCGCTGCGCGCCTATGCCGCCGAAGACGAGGATGCCGCCGTCGCGCTGTGGCTCAAAACCTGGCAGGCGGCCTATCCAGAGCTTGATTTTGCCGAGCGGCTGTCGTGGTGGCGCGCGCGCTGGCGCGACGAGCTCACGCCCAGCGCCGATATCGTCGTCGCCGAAACCAAGGAACGTCAAACAGGAACAAGACAGCGAACAGCAAACCGACACTGCCGTCATGATCGGCTTTGTCACCGTCGACCGCCGCACGCTTTATCTCGACCAGCTTGTGGTCGCGCCGGAGCGCTGGGGATCGGGCGTCGGCTCAGCGCTCATCGCCGCGGCAAAGCGCATTTCGCCGCAGGGTCTTAATCTCAACGTCAATACCGACAACGCACGCGCGATCCGCTTTTACACCAGGGAGAAATTCATCATCACCGGCGCGGGCAAAAATCAGATTTCCGGGCGGCCGATCCACCGCATGAGCTGGCGGCCGGCCGCAGATCGGCCGCGCCCAGCATGAGGACAAATACGTAGCAACGCGGTGGTTACAAATTTGCCGATCGGCGAAACGGTTTGGTGCGGCGCTGAGGTTATACCAATGCGCCAATTGTTCACCGTCATCCTGAGGCGGCCGCGAAGCGGCCCTCGAAGGATGTCGGCCGGACCGTCGCTGAAGTGAGAATGAGGAAGGACGACATGCGCACCGGCGCAAGACTGTTCGCGACGCATCAGGCAGGCGGGAACGCTGACCATGCCGATATGCCGCCTGAACAGATGGCGTCTGCGGATGTGGCGGCGCAGCTTGCCGCTCTGAGCACCATCGTAGACGATTTGGATTACGGCATTGTCGTGCTCGATGCCGAGCGGCGGGTGCAATTCGTCAACCGCGCGTTCCGCAAATTCTGGCGCGTGCCCGACGAGGTTGCCGAAAGCCGGCCGAGCTTCATCAAGCTCATGTATCACGGCCGCGGTACGACGGCCTATGCGGTGGCGCAACACCGGCTCGGCGACTACCTCGCCAAGCAATTGGAATCCATTCGCACCGGCCAGGAAGGTCCGCTCAACATCCGCTTGTCCAGTGGCGAGGTCATCCGTTTTCGCTGCAAGGCGCTGCCCGACGGCGGACGGCTTTTGACCTACGGCAATGTCAGCGATCTCGTCCACGAGGCCGAAGCGCTCGAGCGGCTCGCCACCATCGACGGCATGACCGGCTTGAACAACCGGCGGAATTTTCTGGCGTTGGCCGAGACCGAATGGGCCCGCTTTCGCCGCTACGGCCGACCGCTGGCGCTATTGATGTTCGACATCGATCATTTCAAGTCGGTCAACGATAGTTACGGGCACGATGTCGGCGACGAGGTCATCATGGCGGTCGCCGACGTGCTGCAGAAAGACAAGCGCGCTTCCGATATCGCCGGCCGCATGGGCGGCGAAGAGTTTGCGCTGGTGCTGCCGGAAGCCACCCTCGACAGCGCGGTCGCCGCCGGCGAACGGTTGCGCAAGCTGCTCGCCGACCGCGTCATTGCCGCACAAGGACGCCGCATACCGGTCACGATCAGCGTCGGCGCCAGCATCTGCCACGCCGGCATGGATGGCGTCGGCGAACTCATCAAAGAAGCGGATTTAGCGCTTTACGAGGCCAAAAGGTCAGGCCGCAATCGCGTCTGCCACTATGCGCCGGCGATGGATGACGCTCGCGCGACCAACGATGCGTCTAACGATGCGTCTTACGGCGCGCCGGCGAGCGAGGCCGCCATGGCCGCGTCGAAGAATTTGGCGTCGACTTTGAGGTAGGCGAGCTTTTCCTCGCCGATCACTACGGCCTCGGCCACGCCCGGCACTTGGCGTAGCCTCGCGGCAAGGCTTTCGGTGTCCCGACCGTCGGCGATAGGAATGAGGCGCGTCGTCAGATAGCTCGGTTGCGCCATGGTGGCGGCGACAACAAGCCAGACGAGCGCAATCGCCGCGGTCGCCGCAAACACCGCGGAGTCGCCGCCCTCCTGGTGCGCGAAGCCGCCGACCACGCCGCCGGTGAATATGCCGAGAAACTGCAAGCTCGAATAAAGCCCCATGGCCGTGCCCTTGGCCTCGGCCGGCGCCGCCTTGGTGATCAGCGACGGCAGGCTCGCCTCCATCACATCGAAGGCCGAGAAGAACACGATGAGCGCCGCCAGCAGAACAAACAAATTACCTGCGCCGGCATAGAGCATGACCTGGCTCACGAGGAGCGCGGCGACCGCGCCGACGAACACGCCCTTCATGCGGCGATATTTCTCGGCCACGATGATCGCCGGCACCATCACGGCAACCGAAGCGAGAAGCACCGGCAGATAGACGAGCCATTGATCGTCGACCGGCACCTTGAGCGTCCCGCGCAGCAGGCCCGGCACCACCAGGAAACTCGCCGTCAGCATGGCGTGCAGCGCAAATATGCCGAAATCCAATCGCAGCAGCTCGGTGTTGCGCAGCACCGCGCCGATCATGGCCGGAACAGCTTCGGCGTCGCGATGCACGCGCACGCGCGGCGGGTTCGGCACGGCGAACTGGGTGATCGCAATACCGAGCGCCGCCAATCCCACCATCAGCCAGAATATGCCGGCAACGCCCACGAAATTCGCAATGATCGGACCGAGAACGAGCGCCACCATGAACGAGGCGCCGATGCTGATTCCAACCACCGCCATCGCCTTGGTGCGGTTTTCCTCCGCCGTCAGATCCGCTACCAGCGCCAGGATCACGGAGCCGACGGCGCCCGCGCCTTGCAGCGCACGGCCGATGATGACGCCGTCGATCGAGGTGGAAACCGCAGCGACCGCGCTGCCAATCGCGAACAGAATCAGCCCCAAGACGATCATGACCTTGCGTCCGACCCGGTCGGAGAGGAGACCGAACGGAATCTGCAAGAGGCCCTGGGTGAGCCCGTAGATGCCGAGCGCCTCCCCGATCAGGTACGAATTTGCGCCGGACAGGCCTCGGGCATAGGTCGCGAACACCGGATAGATCATGAACAGGCCGAGCAGCCTGACGGAAAAGACTGCGGCGAGAGAGCCGGCAGCGCGCAATTCGTGTCGTTCCATCGCTTTTAATTCCGGCTGATGCTACTGCCCGCAGGGCAACGCCGCGAGGTTCGCGATGCTAATGCCCTGCACCGTTGTCGCGGGTCAATTGCGGCAGCTTGCCGCCCACCTTGCACTGCGTTATAGAACCGCAAATTTTCAGCGATAAACCCCTGATCAGAGCCATGAAACCCGAAACCCACCCCGACTACCATACCGTCAAAGTGGTCATGACCGACGGCACCGAATTCACCACGCGCACGACGTGGGGTAAACCCGGCGATACGCTTCATCTCGATATCGATCCGAAGTCGCATCCGGCCTGGACCGGCGGCCAGCAGCATCTGGTCGACCGCGGCGGCCGACTGTCACGGTTCCAGAAGAAGTTCGAAGGCTTTTTGAAGAAATAGTCTGGCCGCTCAGGCGTCGGATTCGAACGCCGCCTTCAACAGCCCCATTTGGCGCTCAACCGGATTATCGGCCGCAAGCTTTGCCGGCACCGCCGCATGCATCGTGGCATCGAGGCGGCGCACTTCGGCCTGCAATTTGGTGGATCGCGCGATCAGTTCCTGCAGCTTCGCCGGCAGCAGCTCCAGCGACTTCGCATCCCCGGGCTCGCAAGCGGCCAGTCTGACCTTGCTTTTTTCCTTATTCGCCTGGGTGAGCGTCATCTCGCCTTCCTTGACCGCGCGGTGCAGCAGAAGCCATGACGCAAGCTGCATCAACCGCGTCGTCAGCCGCATGCTCTCGGTCGCATAGACCAGACTGGCGCTGCGGTCGAGTTTCTTGGATTCCTGGCGGCCCGCGCCGTCGAGATAGCTCGCAGTCTCCTCGACCAGCGCCATGCCGTCGCGAAATAGCGTTGCGAAGACCTGGGAACTTGCCAGCCGCTCGCTGAAGGAGACCGCGCCGGCTTCCATCACGCGCTTATCGGACATGTACGCCTCACACCACCGGACCAGCATCGCGCGGCGAGCGTGCGCTGTCCAGCGGTACCGACCCGGAACCTTCCGACATAGTTGCCAGTCAACGGCCGTCGCAGCGAAAAGTCACGTTGTACCGGCAAAGCGTTGAACAAAAAAAGAGCCGCCGTTGCCGGCGGCTCAAGGTGATAACAGGGAGGCGTCAAACAGAGTGGACAGGAGCCACTCAATGTCCAGAAGATGGACAGTCTTTGTAATGAACGAGAAAGCTTAACGAGAGGTTAAGGAATTACAGAAACTTGCCAAAACTTTTTCAGATTCGGCACGAGAAGTGCCGGCGGCCCACATTAAACCATTGAAAATATTCATTTCTTAAAAATACTGTCGGCGGCGGATTTGATCGCGCGTTTGCGCATCATATCGGCCTCGAGCCGCGCAATCTCCTCGCGCAGGAGCGCAATGCGATCGGAAAGTTCGCCCGCCGACAACAGCGTCAGATCCTGCCCTATCTCATGGGCGAGTTTCTTCTTCGGTTTATCCTCATCGTCGAGGGCGGGCATTTTGCTGGCTCCGGAGCGGAAATTCTAACGGTCCTGCTGCGATTGTCATACCGCGAGGCCCTCTCCAATAGCACTGCAACAACCGGCAACCGAAGCCGAAGAATTGTCCTGACCCCTTGAAAGTAAACAGGAAATATCCTTGCCCTACAATGCATCAGGGACTACTAAGAAGGGCTATGGCGCGAGCGGCCGTCGCTGGAAAATGGCGGAGTTGCTAGGCGGTCGCGAATTCGGCGCAAAGCCCGGTAGGAAGTCGATCCGGGGACTTAATCGTGGCACGAACGGCGCCGGCTGCCGGCCTCGGAGGGATTTCTTGGCATTTTCGCGCGCCGCCAATTTGAGCGCCAAGTCCCTCGGCGCCACAACGGGCGCGATTTTAGCGATCGCCATCCTAATCGCCATTCTGGCGTTCTTCGGCGCCTCACCGGCGCGGGCCGTCGAGGCTGTCAACGTCCGCACCGATGTCGGGGCGATCGATCTGACTGGCGCGGTCGACATCGTACACACTGACGGCGACCGCATCCAGGTTTCGACCGCGCCGGGCGATGACGGGATCATCCGGCGCATCGAAGTGCGTGCGCGGCAAGGCGGACGGAATTGGGCGGTCTTCGCGCTCGCCAATAACGGCGACGAGCAGATCGACCGGCTGATCGTCGCACCGCATTATCGGATGGTCGGCTCCGGCCTCATCTGGCCCGATCTCGGGCAGTCGCGCATCGTCTATATCACCCCGTCATCCGGCGACCCGCCGGAGCGGCAGGACAGCTCCGATGCCGACGTGTACCGCATCACGCTCGATCCCGGCACAGTCCTGACTTTCGTCGCCGAGTTGCGCGCCAGCAATCTGCCGCAACTCTATCTTTGGGAACCCGACGCCTACAAAGACAAGCTCAATTCGCTCACGCTCTACCAGGGCATCGTCATCGGCATCGCCGGCCTGCTCGCATTGTTTTTGACCATCCTGTTCGTGGTCAAAGGCAGCGTGATGTTCCCGGCCGCGGCGGCGCTCGGCTGGGCCGTGCTGATCTATATCGGCATCGACTTCGGCTTTTGGCCGAAAGTCTTCGACCTGTCGTCGGCCGCCGAGCGCATCTGGCGCGCGTCCGGGGAAGCGATCCTTGCAGCGACGCTGCTGGTATTTCTGTTCGCCTATCTCAATCTCAACCGCTGGCATGTGCGCTATGCCCATATCACGGTCGGCTGGCTCGCTTTTCTCGGCGCGCTGGTCGCGGTCGCTCTGGTCTCGCCGGCGGTCGCCTCCGGCATTGCCCGCATATCGTTGTTCCTCGTGGCCGTGCTCGGCTTCGCGCTGGTGATCTATCTCGCCACCCACGACTACGATCGCGCGGTGATGCTGATTCCGACTTGGCTGCTTTTGGTCGTCTGGGTGATCGGCGCTGCGCTGACGGTACTCGGATTCCTCACCAACGACATTGTCGGACCGGCTTTGCTCGGCGGCCTCGTGCTCATCGTCATGCTGATCGGCTTCACCGTGATGCAGCACGCCTTCGCCGGCGGCATAACCGGCGGCATTGTCTCCAACGTCGAACGGCGCGCGCTCGCGCTTACCGGCGCCGGCGACATGATCTGGGACTGGGACGTTTCCTCCGACAAAGTCTTTACCAGTCCGGAGACCGAAGCCGCGCTCGGCCTCAAGCACGGATCGCTCGACGGCTCGGCGGCCAAGTGGCTCGACGTGCTCCATCAGCTCGACCGCGATCAATTCCGCGCCACGCTCGACGGCGTGCTCGAACAGCGGCGCGGGCGGGTGGCGCAGGATTTCCGCCTGCGCACCGCCGACGGCCATTATTTGTGGTTCGCGCTGCGGGCGCGGCCAATCGTCGGTTCCGACGGTGAAGTGATCCGGCTGGTCGGCACGCTCACCAACGTCACCGAGTTCAAAACCGCCGAGGAGCGGCTGTTGCACGATGCCGTGCATGACAACTTGACCGGCATGCCCAACCGCGAACTGTTTCTCGATCGGCTGCAGGCCGTGTTCGGCCTCGCCAAAGCCGACGCCGCGATAAGCGCGACGGTGATGGTCATCGACCTTGACCGTTTCAAGCAGGTCAACGATTCGGTCGGCATGGCGGTCGGCGACTCGATCCTGCTTACCTTGGCGCGCCGCCTCGGGCGGCTCATCAAGCCGCAGGACACGTTGGCGCGTATGTCGGGCGATCAGTTCGGCCTGATCCTGCTGTCGGAACGCGAGCTGGCGCGCGTCACCGCGTTCGCCGAGACGATCCGCAAGACGCTACGCGCCCCGATCACTTTCCGGGACCGCGAAATATTCCTCACCGCTTCGATCGGCTTGGCGCTCGGCGACAGTGAACCGCAACGCGCCGAAGAGGTGCTCAAAGACGCCGAGCTTGCCATGTATCACGCCAAGCGCAGCGGCGGCGATCGCATCGAGGTGTTCAAGACCGCCATGCGGGCGCGCAAGTCCGATCGGTTGTCGATCGAATCCGATCTGCGCCGCGCGCTCGAACGCGACGAGATCGCCATCCTTTATCAGCCGATCGTGCGGCTTGAAGATCGTTCCATCGCCGGCTTCGAGGCGCTGGCGCGCTGGAATCACCCGAAGCTCGGCCGGGTCTCGCCGATGGAGTTCATCAACATTGCCGAGGAAACCGGGCTGATCGTCGAGCTCGGCCTGTTCGTCCTCGACCGCACGGCACGGCAGCTCTCGACCTGGCAGCGGACGCTGCGCCATCGCGAGCCGTTATTTGCCAGCGTCAACGTCTCGTCGCGCCAATTGTTGCGACACGACCTGATCCAAGACCTGCGCACCGTGCTGGCGCGGGCGCCGCTTACTCCCGGCTCGCTCAAGCTCGAACTGACCGAATCGGTGGTGATGGAGAATCCGGAACATGCCGCTCAGATGCTGCATCGTATCCACGAACTCGGCGCCGGACTGGCGCTCGACGATTTCGGGACCGGCTATTCGTCGCTGTCTTATCTGCAACGCTTTCCGTTCGATACGATCAAGATCGATCAGTCGTTCGTACGCATGACCACCAAAGGCACGCGTCCGGTCATTCTGCGCTCGATCATTACGCTGGCGCACGATCTCGGCATGGACGTGGTGGCCGAAGGCGCCGAAACCGACTCCGATGCGATCGAGTTGTTTCAGCTCGGCTGTGAATTCGCGCAAGGCTTTGTCTTCGGCGAACCGATGAGCGCCGAGCGGGCGCGCACGCTGCTCGAACCGGAACCAGTCGTGCGACCTCAGCAAGCAGGAATCAGGACGAAAGTCTTCGGCGCCTGAGAGATGAGGAGCAACGACGACGGAAGACGGATGGATTGCGAATTATCCGTCCTCAGTGGTCCGTCATCCATCCTCTGCTTTAGGCGTGCCCGGCCTCGCTCGACAGCATGCCGAGATCGATGCCGAGCTTCTTCAAGGCCTTCTCGTATTTGCCGCCGATATCGGGACCGAAGATGAGCTCCGGATCCGGCGCACAGTGCAGCCAGCCGTTGCTTTGAATCTCGTTCTCGAGCTGGCCGGGCGCCCAACCGGCATAGCCGAGCGCCAGGATGGCGCTGGCCGGGCCGTCGCCGCGGGCGATGGCCTTGAGGATGTCGATGGTGGCGGTGAGGCAGATGCCGTCATCGATCGGCAGTGTCGAGTTTTCAATGAAAAAATCGGCGCTGTGCAGCACGAAGCCACGCTCGGTCTCGACCGGCCCGCCGCGCATGACCTTCACGACATCGGCGCGCGTCGGCAGCTGAATGACGTCCGCGGCCGGGATCACGTTGAGCTTCACCAGCAGATCGGAAAAGTTGATGTTCGGCGCCGGATGGTTGACCACGATGCCCATGGCGCCTTCGGAGGAATGTGCGCAAATATAAATCAGCGAACGCGAGAAGCGTTCGTCGCCCATTGCCGGCATGGCAATCAGCATCTGGCCGTCGAGATAGCCTCGGCGCCGTGATTTTCCCGATGTGCCACGCGGCAATTTCATACGGAAAGGTTAGCCCATCAATCCGTATTTGCAAACGAACGAGCGGGCTAAAAGTTCACGATATGCCCTAGGCATTAGCAATTGCGGCGGCGCGGTGGCATTGCGATCCGCTCACGATCGTTTGGTCACGACGATCACTTGGTCACGATCATGTCAGTGGCGCTTGCTCGCCGTTCGCCCTAGACAGCGGCGATGACGAAAATCCTCCGACCAACACGTTGTCGATCGGCATTTGCGGCGGCTGTGCTGACCGGCCTCGCGGCCGCGCCGGCCGCATCCTCACTGGCTCGGGCGCAGGACGCTTCCGGCTGGGACACGCAACCCCATACCGCCGTGCGCCTCATTGCCGGCGCGACGACGAAGTCGCCCGACGCGACATTCGTTCGCGCGGGAATAGAGATCAAGCTTGACCCCGGATGGCATACCTATTGGCGCGATCCAGGGGACACCGGCGTTCCGCCGACTTTTGATTTTTCCGGGTCAGACAACGTGAAAACGGCCACCGTGATGTGGCCGGCGCCGGAGCAATTTCCCGACGGCGCCGGCGGCCAATCGATCGGCTATGTCGATCATGTCATCCTGCCGCTGCGGGTCACTCGCGAGGATGCCGCGAAACAATCGTTGCTGCATCTGAATCTCGGTTATGCGATTTGCGGCACTCTTTGCATTCCGGTCGAGGCCAAGCTGCAACTTCCCCTCACCGGCAACGGCGCCGAAGACGCCGCGATCGAAAAGGCGGAAATTCGCGTGCCGCGGCGCGTCGCGCTCGGTCCGAATACCGGACCCAAAGGCCTTGCCATCCTCGCCGTGCATCGCGAGCCGGGTCAGCCGCACGACCGCGTCGTGGTCGACCTCGCCGCGCCCGCGGGCGCGCCGCTCGATCTGTTCGTCGAAGGACCGACGCCCGATTGGTCGCTGCCGCAGCCGCAATCCACCGGCGGCGGTGGCGCGACACGGCAATTCGCATTCGATCTCGATGGGCTGCCGCCCGATGCGCAGGCCAAGGGCGCGACGCTGACCTTCACCGCAGTCTCCGCCGACGGCGCGATCGAGGTTCCAGCCCGTCTCGACTAAGTCGCGCAGAGCGCGCTAGTTTACGGGGCTGCCACAACTGCGACCCATAGCTGCGGACGAGTTTTATTGTGAAAGCGAGAGGAAACGATCATGGCGATTAAGGTTGGCGACCGCGTACCGAGCGGCACGTTTACGGTGATGACGGCCGACGGGCCGAAGCCGAAAACTTCGGATGAATTGTTCAAGGGCAAGAAAGTGGTGCTGTTCGCGGTGCCGGGCGCCTTTACGCCGACCTGCCACAAGAACCACCTGCCGGGTTTCGTGAAGAACGCGGCCGCGATCAAGGCCAAGGGTGTCGACGCCATCGCGGTGACCGGCGTCAACGACGTGTTCGTGATGGACGCCTGGAAGAAGGCCTCCGGCGGCGATGCGATCGAGTTTCTGGCCGACGGCAGCGGCAACTGGGCCAAGGCGATGGGACTGACGGCGGACTTGACCGAACGCGGGCTCGGCGTGCGCTCGCAGCGCTACGCCATGGTCGTCGACGACGGCGTGGTGAAGACACTTAACGTCGAGGATGCTCCGGGCAAGGCGGAAATCTCCAGCGCCGACAATCTGATGAAATCCTTGTGACATCTCTTTTCCGCTCATTCCCGCGAAAGCGGGAATCCAGATAAGGTGGCTGGGTCCCCGCTTACGCGGGGACGAGCGGTTGGGGACCGTTCACGGCGGCTTCTTCATCCCCGCCGCGCGAATTTCGGCAATCGCTTCGCGGGCGAGTTCGTCGGCGCGCTCGTTCATGTCATGACCGGCGTGACCTTTCACCCAGTGCCAGCGGATCTGGTGCTGGCCGAGCGCAGCATCGAGGCGTTTCCATAGATCGACGTTCTTCACCGGCTTTTTGTCGGCAGTGCGCCAGCCGTTCTGCTTCCACTTCGCAATGTAACTCATGATGCCGTTGCGCAGATATTGGCTGTCGGTATGCAGATCGACGCGGCATGGCCGCTTAAGCGCTTCGAGCGCCGATATCGCCGCCATCAATTCCATGCGATTGTTGGTGGTGTTCGCCTCGCCGGCTTTCAGCTCCTTCTCATGATCACCGAAGGTAAGAATCGCAGCCCAGCCGCCCGGCCCCGGATTGCCGGAACAGGCGCCGTCGGTGTGAATAATCACATGCGGCAGCTTTTGCGGCGGTGCGGCGCTCACGGCGCGCTTACTCCATAATCGCGCACGCTCTTGACCTTCTGATGGAAGCGAAGCTTGCGCGCGTATTCGCGCGGATCTTTCGGCCGCACCAGCGCGCCGGGCGGCACGTCGAGCCAATCGACCAGCCGCGTCAGCAGGAAACGCAAAGCCGCGCCGCGGGCGAGCAGCGGCAGCTTGTCCCATTCCTCATCCGATAGCGCACGCGTCTTGGCGTAATTGGTCAGGAGCGCGCGACCCTTGGTGACATTGTAGGAATGATCGGTTTCAAAGCACCAGGCGTTGAGGCAGATGGCGACGTCGTAAGCAAGCGTATCGGTGCAGGCGAAATAAAAATCGATGAGCCCGGAAAGCTTATCGCCGAGGAAAAATACATTGTCCGGGAACAGGTCGGCGTGGATGACGCCTTGCGGCAGTCCGCGCGGCCAGTCGCGTTCCAGTACGTCGAGCTCGGCTGCGACCAGCGACTCGATATTGCGTTCCACTCTGTGCGCGCGCTCGCGGCAACCGTCGTAGAGCGCCCGCCAACCGGCAACCGACAGCGCATTGTCGCGGCGCATGGGAAAATCGGCGCCGGCGAGATGCAGTCGCGCCAACGCCGCGCCGAGCGCCGCGCAATGAGCCGCGCTCGGCCGGCGGATCCAGACCCCGTCGAGGAAGGTGACGATGGCGGCCGGCCGGCCGGCGAGCTTGCCCAGCATCTTGCCGGTGCGGTTCTTCACCGGCTGCGGGCAGGTGATGCCGCGGCTCGCCAGATGCTCCATCAGCGCCAGAAAGAACGGCAGGTCGCGCTCGGCGACACGCCGCTCATAAAGCGTAAGGATATAATTGCCGTTGCCGGTATGGACGAGGAAGTTCGAGTTCTCGACGCCTTCGGCGATGCCCTTGTAGGACAATAGCTCGCCGATGTCGTAACCGGCAAGAAAGCGGCCGAGATCTTCCGCCGTGACATCGGTATAGACCGCCATGAAGGGCTCCAATCCTTCGCGGCTAGCCCGGTATCCGTGTCCGCGTCAAGCTGTGCCGCCGGCGAGCCAGGCGGAAAAGCGTGCGTAAAGGTCCGCGGTTTCCGCACCGCCATCGCGATAGATGATGGGCGCGAGCGCACGGCCTTCGGAATGGGCGAGCCGAAACGCCATGTAGCGGTATTGCTCGGGAAAGCGCGCTGCGCCGCCGGCCAAGAACAAATTGTCGTATTCCGGCGACGACTCGACCGGATCGAGCCGGTCGCGCTCATAGATCGCCGCCCGTTCGGCAATCAGCCAGCCTTTGGAATGACGCTCCAGACGGTCGAGAAAGCGCGAGCACGAGGTCAGATCGACCGGGACGCCCTTGAACTCCTGCCGTACGCGAATGATGACCGGCGTTTCCGCCACCGCACGATCCTTGTCGAGCCTGATGGTGGACGCGAACAGATGATGACGTGACCAGGTGTGGCCTGCGGCGAAATTGGTCTTGCACCGCTCGACGAATTGCTCGAACGCGCCGCGAAACCAGGAGATGGAGATATGTCCATCGGGCGTGAAGGTTGAGCGCAGCGCGTCCCACTTGCCTTGATCGCGATAAACGCCCCAGGACTGGATCAGCTCCGCGATGGCAAATTTGTCTTCGAATTCCATTGCCAATCTACCTCAGGCATGAGTGACGCTAGGATAGCGTGTTGACCGCTCGCGAATGCTCTCTTATTCCGCCGTTGCCGCAGCCGCACTTACGGGATCGGCATGACTGGAGCGTTAAGATTTAAGCATGAAAGCCATCGTCATCCACGAATTCGGTCCGCCTGAAGTCCTGCGCTACGAAGAGCTTCCCGATCCCATCCCGCGCACCGGCGAAATCCGCATCAAGGTGCACGCGGCGACCGTCAATCGCGTGCTCGACGTGAGGCTTCGCGCCGGCAAGGAGATGGCGCGCGGCGCAGTGTTGCCGCTCATTCCCGGGGTCGATTGCGCCGGCGTCGTCGATGCGGTCGGGCCGCGGGTCAGCCGCTGGCGTGCCGGCGATCGTGTCGCTGCCGCGGGTTTCATGCCACTCGATATCTGCGCCGAGGACGGCAGCGGCTACGACGGCCCGCGCGGCATGATGGGGATCAAGCGGCCCGGCGGTTTTGCCGAACTCATCGCCGTGCCGGCTTGCGCCGCCATTGCGCTGCCCGATCACCTCGATTTCCATCGCGCCGCCGTCGTGCTGCGCCATGTCCCGACGGCATGGAATCTCCTCGTCCACGTCGCCGACCTCAAATTCGACGAGACGGTGCTGATCATGGGCGCCGGCGGCAATCTGGGAACGACGGGCATCCAGATCGCCAAGAATGTGATCGGCGCGCGCGTGATTGCCGCGGCAGGCTCGGACGCCCGCGTCGCGCTCGGCAAAAAACTCGGCGCCGATCACGGCATCAATTACGCGACGCAGAATATATTCGACGAGATAATGAAAATCACCGAAGGCAAAGGCGTCGACGTGCTGTACGACAACATCGCCAATCCGGCCGTGCTGCCGCATGCCTTCCGCGCCATCGGCATGAATGGACGGCTCGTTACCGCGGGCGCACATGCCGGGCCGAACGTCGCGATCGACTTTTCGCACCTCTACCATAAACGCATCACGATCAGGGGCATGCCCGGCTACACGGCCGCCGATCTGCCGCACTGCCTCGCCGCCGCGGCGCAAGGCAAAATCATCCCGCAGATCGAGCGCGTGTTGCCGCTGTCGCAGGCCGCGGATGCGCACCGCATGGTCGAAGCGCATGAAGGCCAAGGCAAGATCGTGCTCGATCCGACGCTGGGCTAGCACTACTTTGGCAGATTTTTAGCTTTGCGGGATTCCCAAATCAATTTTTCTGTGACTCATGGGTGGTCGGCTATTGGAGGGGCCGACCATGGTTGTCGGGACATCGGATTGGCAGGAAGAGCTTGGACGCTTTCTCAGGCCTTTTTTGGCTCGGTTGGGACACAAGGCGCGGCGACGAATGTGTCCGCTCTATGTGTCGGGGCTGATCGGCCCTGGCGATCGCAAGAGCATACAGCCGATGGCGGGGCGGCTTGCGCTTGGTGACTACGATCAATTGCACCACTTCATTGCGGCCGGAGCCTGGGATTCAACGCCTGTGGAAACCGAACTGCTCGTCCAAGCGGACAGGCTCGTCGGCGGCCGCGATGCCGTCTTGGTGGTCGACGACACCGCGATACCCAAGAAGGGCACGCATTCGGTCGGTGTCGCTGCGCAATATGCTTCGGCGCTGGGCAAGACCGCCAATTGCCAGACCCTGGTATCGTTGACGCTGGCGCGCGGCGAAGTGCCAGCCATGCTGGCGCTGCGGCTGTTTCTTCCGAAGAGTTGGACGAGCAAGCGGGCTCGGTTGGAGCGAGCGGGTGTTCCAGCCGAATACCGAACGGCACGGACGAAGCCGGAGATTGCGCTGGCGGAGATCGATCGTGTCATCGCAGCCGGTGTGCGCTTTGGCTGCGTGTTGGCGGATGCCGGTTATGGTTCGAGCGCGCCGTTCCGTCAGGGGCTCACGGCTCGCAAACTTGCTTGGGCAGTCGGTGTTCCGCGGCACCTCAAGGTGTACCCCGCCGATGTGCGGATGATCTGGCCCGTTGCCAAGCGCGGCCGTCCTCGTCGGCGGCACATTCCCGACATTCTCTCGCGACCGGCCGAAAAGATGTTGGCCAACGCCACATGGCGCACCATCAGCTGGCGCACCGGCACGAAAGGCAAGCTCAAGGCTCGTTTTGCTGCTGTCCGCGTCCGGGTCGCTGACGGACCACCGCAGCGGATCAGGGACAAGGGTCAACAACATCTGCCGGGAGACGAGGCTTGGCTCATCGGCGAACACAGGATGTCGGGAGAGAAAAAATACTATCTCGCCAACCTGCCGGCGACGACCGACCTGCGCACCTTGGCGGCCACCATCAAGGCGCGATGGATATGCGAGCAGGCGCACCAGCAGATGAAAGAAGAACTTGGCCTTGATCACTTCGAAGGACGATCCTGGCAAGGTCTTCACCGTCATGCGCTCATGACGATGATCGCCTACGCCTTTCTCCAGCACCGCCGTCTCAAAACAGCGAAGCGGGAAAAAAAGAATCAACGGTCCACCGCCGCATCCGACTTTACCCGCCGTGCGTCACGCCATCCTCGAACTCTTCGTCCGACTACCGCCACAGCGTTGCCCGCATTGTCGAAAATGGATTTGCAACGAGCAGCAGCATGAGTAATTCTGCCAAAGTAGTGCTAGCGTGTGGACTCATAAACGCAGGCAATGTCCGCTTTCGGGGTCATAGCGTGCATCGCCTTTCGGTTGCGTCATTGTCCGCTTTTGGACCCCACTCGGATAAAGTGGCCTCGATAGACACTCTCAACCTGCAGGCCACAAACTCCAGCCTGTGGCTGGCTTTAGACGCGAGATGCAATGAGCACGTCAGAAATCAGGATTTGCAGCGCCGCCGAGGCATTCGGTGAGGATTACATTATCGAGTTTCGGCGCATCGTCGATACCTATGCTTCGACTGCTAAACGTTTCCTCGAATGGGGCTCGGGTCACACGACGCTTGAGCTTATCCGCATTATTGAGGAGAGGGGTGGCTGTGAGTTCTTCATCACCATTGATGACTCCCCAGCCTACGTTAAGGAGCTCCTAAAGAATATCCGTGCAAGGCCCTCTTGGTTTCACGTGGTATTGGACAGTCGCGACGGTCCGAGGAACAGCGACCGTGATCCGGAGCCGGCGTATTCGACGAGACCTCTGATATTTGGACGCCCCTTCGATTTCATTTTCATTGATGGGCGCCGCCGCATGGAGTGCGCATTGACCGCCTCCGTGCTTTCGAAGGCCAATACCCTTGTTGTTCTCCACGATTATCGTCGTGGTCGCTATCAGGTCGTTAAAGCTCTGTTCGATATCATTGAGGATGGTACTCAGTTTCGCGTCATGAAAGTAAGGCCACAGCTGCTCAGCGCTATTGTTGAACGCGCTCCAGAGGTGATGAAGGATCTTCGAGGCCTGAATGCCGGCCTACCACTGGCGGTGGCGGGGCTCCTGGGCGCCGACGAGGTGATTGAATGACGGCAGCCATGTCTCCTTGTGGTGAGTACACGCCCTAGGCATCAGGCGTCGTCCACCGGTTCGGTCGCGCGCACCGCCGGCCGCGCGGCAAATGAGGCGTGCCAGTTTGCCAGGCGCAAATGAGCTTTGCGCCAATTGTCCTCGGCAAAGCGGAAATCGAGATAAGACAGCGCGCAGCCGATCGCGATATGGCCGATGCCGAACGGCGTGGTGGTCAGCGACTCGGCTTCGCGCTCCAAGCTTTTCAGCACCGCCGCCTTGCGGGCCGCGGTGCTCGCCATGTGGACCTCGGACGGGTGCGTGCGCTCGCGTTCATTGCGCAGCGTGACCATCATATCCAAGAAGCCGTCGCCGAGCGCCTGACGGCGCAGCGCCAGCATGCGCGCCTTGGACTCGCGGGGAAACAGCTTCGGCGACCCGTCGAGCGCGTCGAGATATTCGCAGATGACCGGCGAATCGTAGAGCACCGTGCCGTCGTCGAGAATGAGCGTCGGTATTTTCGACAGTGGATTGTCCTTCATCAGTCCGGCATGGGGCGTCGTCATCGCCGCCACCGTGCGCACGCAGGTGATGCGGCCGGCAATGCCGCGCTCATGCGCGACGATCATGACCTTGCGCGCAAACGGCGAGCGCGGCGACCAATGGAGCTTCATGGAGAGACCTTGGGAACGAATTCTCCCCGGCGCAGCTATTTTGAATGCGAATGTCGATGGCGATTTGACATTCCACGCGTTAGCATTCTGCATGATCGCCGCTCGGCAATCTACAGCGTGTTCCGACCTTCAAGAGCAATCGCTAAACCCCGGAAAGTCCGCATGGATTACGACCCGCGCAGCGAGCCGCATAATCTCGCTCACGACCCGACGACCTGCCTCGTGGTGCCGCGCCCAATCGGCTGGATTACGACCATCAGCCCGTCCGGCGTCGTCAATCTGGCGCCCTATAGCTTCTTCAATATGATCGCGAGCCATCCGCCTTTCGTCATGTTCTCGTCGAACTCGCGGAAGCACACGCAAATGCATGCCGAGAGCGGCAGCGAATTCGTGTTCAATCTGGCGACCTACGATCTGCGCACCGAGATGAACATCACCGGCGGCGATTATCCCGCCGAGGTGAGCGAACCCGACGTGGCCAAGCTTGCCATGGCGCCGTCGCGGTCGGTCAAGCCGCCGCGCGTCGCGCGCTCGCCGATCGCGCTCGAATGCGTCTATTCGCAAACAGTGAAGCTGGTGAGCGGCAACGGCAAGACGCACGGCTACGAAATGGTGATCGGCGAAGTCGTCAACGTGCATATCGACGACGCCTTCATCGTCGACGGCATGATCGACATGGCACGCCTTCGTGCGATCGGGCGGCTCGGCTACCGAGGCGATTATACGGTGGTCGATAACATCTTCTTCATGGCGCGGGTTTAATTCAAACGGCGAAGCTCCGCCGCCATGTTCACCGCCTCCTCCAGACCTTTCGCGATCCGGCAGCCGGCGGCGGCGAGCGCTTCCAATTTCGCATCGGCGCTCTCACGCGCGCTGCCGATCAGCGCGCCGGCATGACCCATCTGCTTTTGCGCCGGGGCGTGGCGGCCGACCACCATGGCGACGATGGGCTTGGCGAAGCCGCGTGCAGCCTCGGCGAAGGCATATTCCTTGTCGCCGCCGATCTCGCCGCAATAGAGCACCGCCGCGGTCGCGTCGTCGCCGGCAAGCGCTTGCAGGTATTCGTGCGGGTTGCGTCCGATCACGCTGTCACCGCCGATATGGGCGACAATGCGCTGGCCGATGCCGGCGAGCGTCAATTGCCGCGCCAGCGCGAGCGCCACCGTGCCGCTGCGCACGATGACGGCAAGCCGCCCTTCCCGGCAAAAGCTCGGTGCGATGGAGCCGAGCAGCCCCCGCCCCGGCACAAATATCCCGAGCGTGTTGGGCCCGATGAGCCAACTCCCCGCCGCACGCGCGAGCGTCACCGCCGCAAGCGTGTCGTGGACCGGCACATATTCGGCAGCCGCCATCACGGTCGGGATGCGCGCTGCGGCACATTCGGCGATGGCGTCGCGCACGCCTTCGGCCGGCGTATAGACGAGCGCGATGTTCGGCTTTTGCGGCAGATCGCCGATGCGGTCGTAGAGCGGCAGACCGTCCATGTCGGTCCCGCCGCGGCCGAGCGCGACCCCTCCGACGAGCGGCGTGCCGGCTGCAATCATGCCGGCGACCTGGTTCTTCGCATAGCGCCCGGTCGGACTGACCACCGCAACTCGCCACGGCTCGGGCTCGAGGAACGGTAGGCGCAATTCGCCCGACATGCGGTATCCTCCGAAAGGGAGTGCGCGCCGGACGGCGCCCAAGAGGCGAGCACGAGAAGTCAGCCATTATGCGTCTGGCCGAGGTCGACGGGAAAGCCTTGCTGCGCCGCCACGGTGTTGCCGTGCCGCGCGGCGTCCTGCTCGGCGCCGGCGAGAATCCGCCCGGCGATGCGGCGGAGTGGCCGGGATTTTTGCTCAAAGCGCAGATCCTTGAAGGCGGACGCGGCAAGCGCGGCCTGGTGCGGCGCTTCGCCAAGCTCGCCCAATTCCGCGACATGCGGCGGCTCATTCTCGCCACGCTCGACGATGCCGATACGCCGCTTCTCCTCGAAGAGGCGGTCCCGATCGGGCGCGAGATTTTCGTCGCGCTGCGCATCGACGGCACGCGGCAACGGCTCGAACTTCTCGTTGCGCCGCAGGGCGGCGAGAACGTCGAACAGTCGGCCAAGCTGGCGCGCATTGCGATTGCGGACGTGCCGACGCCAGAAGCCATATTTCCGGCAATTGCCAAATATTTTCCGCGCGAACTCGCGGCGCGGCTAGCGCGCTACGCCGCGCGATTGCCGGAGATCCTCCGCCAGGAGGATCTGGAGCTTTTGGAGATCAACCCGCTGGCGCTGACGCACCATGGCACCTTCGTCGCCTGTGACGCAAAGATCATTCGCGACGAGGCCGCCGATTTCCGCCACGACCCGGACGAGTTTCCGACTAGCCGCCGGCTCGCCGAGCGCGCCATGACGGCGCTCGAGCGTTCGGCGCGCGACCTCGGCTTCCAGCTGGTGGAGACCGACGGCGAAGTCGTCCTCGTCACTTCGGGCGCCGGACTTGCCATGATGATGATGGACCTTTTGGCCGATCACCGGCTTCGTGCAGCAAGCTTCATGGACAATCTGCGCGGCGCCCCCGACGAGACTATGACGGAGCGCCTGCAAATCGCCCGCGCGCTCGCTGCGCGGCCGAATATCAAGGCGATCGTGTTTCAGACGGTGATCGCCTCGCGCTCGCTCGCCGAGCGCGTCGACGCGCTCGTGGCCTGGATCGCGGCCGAGCCGCTGCCGAAGCCGCTGTTCGTCGGCTTTGCCGCCGGTCACGCCGCGACGCGCCAGATGAGCACCGAGGAGGCGACCGAAAAGCTGCGCGCGCTTGGCGTCGCCGCCTTCACCGATCCGATCGAACTCGTCAAAGCGGCCGCGCAGGCGGGCAAATAGATATCAGCGTACCCGCTGCCCGCCCAGTGTAGCGACCGCGGCGTAGAAGCGCTTGCAGGCCTCGACAAAGCCCTGGCCGAAAACCATACGGCGGCCCGGCGCGAGATCGAAAATGTAATCGCAACCCTCGCCGTTGCAATAATAAGTGCTCATGCCGCGCAGTGTGTCGGCGAATTCCGAATTTTCCTCCCCACAATCGGGGCAAATCAGAAGAATGCGCGCGGTCGATTGAATTTTCCGGATGCCGTAATTGCGCATGGCAGTCGCCCCATCGCGCGCGGGCAAAGATTCGCGCGCGAATCGGCAGCATTTTACCAAAGGTTGTCGCCCGGGCATCGCAGCCGCTGCGCTTATCCCGGAAATAATCCTCGCAGGCCAAGCTTGTCCGGCATCAATCCGCGCCGCAATATGCGCCTTGATAGGCCGTCGCATCGCGCTAAATCGGACCACGATGATCTTCTTTCTCACCAGCCAATCGCTTTGGGTATCTGGCGCGATTATCGTCGGCTCGGGCACCTTGCTCTCGATGCTTGGTCCTGCTGTCGTTCGCCGCTTCGTCGCCCTCGAACGGCTGACCGCCAATAACGAGATCGCCGGATTCAAGTATGCCGTGTTGGGGGTGCTCTACGCCGTATTGCTTGCCTTCGCGATCATCGTTGTGTGGCAGAAGTTCAGCGAGGCCGAGGCCAGCGTCGTGCAGGAGGCAGGTGCGGCAACGACGATCTATCGGCTGTCCCAGGGAATGGGTGAAAAGCCGGCGGCGGATATCCGCGGCGCGGTCACCACATATCTCAAGGCCGCGATCGAGGATGACTGGCCCGCCATGGACCGTGGCACCCCGAATGCGAACCCTGCGGCACGCAGGGCGCTCGACGCCATTTATGCCACCCTGTTGACGGCCAATGTTGCCCAGAACGCCGGCAACCCGGTCGTATCCGAAATCCTGTACCAGCTCGACCAGATGACGCAGGCGCGCCGCGCGCGACTTATCGCCTCAGAAGGCGCCGTTCCCAATGTCATCTGGGTGGTGCTGTTCGGCGGCGCGGTCGTGACCATCGTTTTCACTTTCTTCTTCGGCACGCTCAACCTGCGCGTACAGATCATGATGACCGGATTGCTGGCGTTGCTCATTTTCGGGGAGCTGTTGACCATCGTGGCCATCGACCGGCCATTTACCGGGCCGGTCAAAGTGGAGCCGACCCCGCTTGCTTATGTACTTGCCGATTTTCAGGGCGAAACCGCCGCACATTGAGCGAACATGGCTTTGCGGGAGCTTGTCCGGCGCGGTTCGGCGCGGCAGTATGATTACAAGCCCAAGACCCCGGTAAGGGGCGCCTTCCATACGGGGAAACTTCCATGGCTGTGCCGACACCATCTGGGGCGCGCGCATGAAAACCATTCTCGTTCCGACCGAGTACGGTTCCACCATGGTGTCGGCGCTGGATGCCGCATTGTTGCTCGCGCAGAAATTCGACAGCTGCATCGAGGGCTTCCCGCTGCGGCCGGCGGTCGCCGATCTCGTCGCCATGGATCCCGATAGCGGGCTGACCATGGTGGCGGTGAAGGAGAACGACGCCGAGATGGTGCGGCAGGCGGAAATGCTGTTCCGCTCGTTCATGGATAACCATCGCATCGCGGCCCGCGTCGGCGAAGCGAGCGCATCGTTGTCGTGGTCGTGGCTTTCCGACGCGCCGAGCGGCCATGATTTCGTCGGCAGCTACGGCCGCGTCTTCGACGTGATTGTGCTGGCGCGGCCGGGCGACGAATGGCAAAGCCCATCCATGATCACGCTGGAATCCGCATTGTTCGAAAGCGGACGTCCGGTGCTGATCGCGCCGCCCACTTCGCCGCGCTCGTTGGGCACCAACATATTGATCGCCTGGAACAACAGCACCGAACAGGCGCGCACCATGGCGGACGCCATGCCGCTTTTACGCCTCGCCGACCGCATCACTATCTTGACCGTCGAAGGCGCCACGGTCGCCGGACCGAGCGGCGAGCAAATGGCGCGCTCGCTGAAGATGAACGGCATTGCCGCCGAGACCATCATGATGAAACCCGTGGGCAAGCGCAGCGCCGGCGAGACCATCCTCGCCAAGGCTGACGAGCTTGGCTGCGACCTCATCGTCAAGGGCGCCTACACGCAAAGCCGGCTGCGCCAGATGATTTTCGGCGGCACCACGCGGCACATCCTCGCCAATGCGAAACTGCCCGTGCTGATGGCGCATTGATCTTTGTGGCACCTGTTTGCAACGCTCACGCCCTTTGCCTACGCGCTGCTGCGCCTCTGGGTCGGCTCGGCTTTGGTGCCACACGGCTTGCGCAACACCTTCGGCTTCTTTCCGGGCACCGGCCTGACCACGCTCAATCTCACCGATATGGCGCAGTACCTCGATTCCCAGGGTTATCGGCCCGGCAGGTTCTGGGCGGCAGCGATCTCGATCACGCAGCTTGTCGGGGGTCCGCTGCTTGCGCTCGGCCTGTTTACCCGGCCGATTGCATTTATCGTTCTGGTGTTCCTGCTCGTCGCCAATGTCGAGCGCTGGCGAATCGGAAAATATTTTTGGAACCGGCTCGGGCTCGAATATACGCTGATGTGGACGATCGCGGCATTCTACGTTTTCGCGCACGGCGGTGGCCCCTATTCGCTCGATCACGCCTTTGGCTGGGACTAAGGAGACGCGCGTGCCGTTCGTCGATGCCAATGGTGTGAGCCTGCATTACGTACTTGCCGGCACGGCCGGTCGCTCCGTCGTGCTCCTGCACGAACTTGGCGGCACCTTGCATTCATGGGACGCCGTCGCGCCGCGCCTTGCGGAGCGGTTTCGCGTGCTGCGCTACGACCAGCGCGGCGCCGGCCTTTCGGAAAAAGTGCGGCAGGAATTCTCCAACGACGTCTTGGTCGAGGATTTCGCGGCGCTGGCGAAGACTGTCGGTCTCGAGCCACCCTATCACTTCGTCACCGTCGCCGCCGCAGCGACGCAGGCGCTGCGTTTTTTGGAAAAGCATCCCGATCGGGTCGGCGCGCTGGTCCTCTGCAATCCGGCGCCGGGGGTCGATGCAAGCCGGGCCGCCGCGCTCGACGAGCGCGCCGCCTTCGCCGCGCGCGAGGGCATGCGCGCCTCGCTGCCGACGACGCTGGCTTTGTCCTATCCGCCCAGTCTCGGCGACCGCGCCGCCTACGAGGCCTATCTCGGGCGCTATCTGGCGAACGACCCGGTCTGCTTCGGTTTTGCCTTTCGCGCACTGGCGCGCGCCAACATGCTGCACATGCTGCCGCAAATCCGCTGCCCCGCCATGGTGGTCGCCGGCCGGCATGACACGGTGCGACCGCATGCCGGCACGGCCGAGCTTGCGAAAAAGATACCCGGCGCGCGTTTCGAGCTGATCGAAGACGCCGGCCATTTCATGCCGACACAGGCGCCGCAAGCGCTTGCCGGCCTGCTCGAAAGTTTTTTGCCGAAATGAACCCACCCGCCAGGAAACCAACATGAAGATCAAAGCGAACGGCATCACTATCAACTATCAATTCGACGGGCCTGAAAGCGCGCCGTGCCTCGTGTTTTCCAATTCGCTCGCGACCAGTTTCGCGATGTGGGACGAGCAAGCGGCGGCGCTGAAGGACGCATACCGCGTGCTGCGCTACGACCAGCGCGGCCACGGCTCAACCGACGCGCCGGCGGGCCGCTACGCTTACGACACGCTGCTTGCCGATGCGCTCGGTCTCCTTGATGCCTTGTCGATCAAAAAGGCGCACTTCGCCGGTCTGTCGATGGGCGGCGCCACTGCACTCGGGCTTGCCGAGCGTTATCCCGACCGGTTCGACCGCATCATCGTCTGCGACTCGCCGTGCCAGTCGACGCCGCAGTCGAGCCAGCAATGGGAGGACCGCATCGCCATTGCTCAGAAGCAAGGCATCGAAGCTCTTATCGAGCCGACCGTTTCACGCTGGGTACCGCCGGAAATCGTGGCGAAGAATCCGCCACATGTCGACAAAATCCGCGCCATGATCCGAACCACCCCGGTCAACGGCTTCATCGGCTGCGCGGCGGCGCTCGCCGACCACGATTACGCCTCCGCGGTCGCGACCGTGAAGCGCCCGGTCCTGTTTCTGGTCGGCGAGAAGGACGCACCCGCGCCCGCGATGCGTAAGCTTAACGAGAAGCTCCCCGGCTCGCGCTATGTCGAAATTCCCGGCGCCGGTCATATCTCCAACATGGACCGGCCGGCGGAATTCACCCGCGCCATCCGCGATTTCCTGGCCGCTTGATCGGCACTTGCCATGCCTTTTCGGCGGGGGACGCATCACGTCGCACGGCTTTGCAATCACCCGGTGGAGTCACTATACGTCAGGCAAAGGCAATTTCAGCCTCAAGGAACGCCCCTTTAAGGAGAAAACATCATGGCAACGGTGACAATGAAGGCCCCTGCCCCGGGCGGACTTTCCAACAAAGCGCGCGAATTGATGGAGGCCATCAATACCGATGCCGGCAAACACAATATCTGGGTCCGCACCCAGGCCAACGCGCCGGCGCAAAGGCCGTGGTTCAGCGAAACCAGCGGCGAAGGCGCGGGCCAGCTCGGCAGCGGCCGCGTCGCCGTCAATCAGATGAAAACCGTTCCCTATATGTGGAAGTGGAACGAATATAACGGCTACCTCAAGCAAATCTCCGAGATCGCCAGCAAGGCCGATGTTTCACCCATCGAGTTTGCCGACCGCCAGAGCATCCTTTTGCTCAATCCGGGACTGAACGGCCGCTTGCAGGTCACCAACACCATCCGCTGCGCCATCTCGATCTACAATCCCGGCGACGTCGCGCCGGTGCATCTGCATTCGCCCAATGCGAGTCGCACCATTCTCTCCAAAAAGGGCGGCTATACCGTCGTCGAGGGCGAGAAGGTCACGGCAAACTACGGCGATCTCATCCTCACCCCGAACGGCACTTGGCACGACCACGGCAACAATTCCGCCGAGCCGGTGATCTGGATCGACACATTGGATTGGCCGCTGATGGAATTCCTCGACGCCGCCTGGGTCGATCACAACATGCCGGGCGCGCAGGGCAACACCAACGTGCAAGCGGTCACCATGACCGAGGGCTATTCGCGCAGCCTCTACTCCCACGGCGGCATCAAACCGGCATTTGTCGATCACCAGCGCGGCGTCGGCCACGCGCCCGCGCCGCTGTTCCACTATCGCGGCGCCGACGTACTCGAAATGCTGCACTCGCTGCGCAAGGAGAAGGGCGACCCCTACGAGGGCATCAAGGTCGATTTCGTCAATCCGGTGACCGGCGAGCCGGTGTTCAAGACGCTAAATTATTCGGCGCAGCTCCTTCGCCCCGGCGAAGAAACCGAATTCAAGCGCGAGACCGCCGGTACCTATTACGTCTGCATCGAAGGCTCGGGCGTCACCGAAGTCGGCGGCAAGCGCTTCGAATGGGGCCACAACGATCTGTTCGTGGTGCCGAACTTCCTGTGGCGGCGCCACATCAACACCGGCAAGACCGACGCGGTAATCTATTCGGTCTCCGACGCCGCGCTAATGCGCAATATCGGCCAGTATTACGCGCAAGGCCGCGGCAAGAACGGCAAGGTGACGGAACTGGTCCTGCACTGAGCGGCGACGCAGCCTCTAAAAATGCCATCGGAGCGCGGAAAAACCGCGCTCTGATTTTTACGCACGTTAAATGCTCAGGCGCCCTTCAGGCGTTTGTTGCACTCGCTGTAATAGCCGCCGCCCTTCTCGATCCATTTCAGGCCGCCATTGCCATTGGATGCCTTATTGGCCTTGTACTGATCGAGACAGGTGAGCATTCGGGCCTTACCGGCCGAATTTTTCGAGTATTTTGAATTGACCGCGCTCGGGAACACGGCATTGCCGACTGCAACCGGAGCAGCCGTAGGCTTGGGCGCCGGCGCCGGTGCGGCCGCCGGTGCGGCTGCGGTTGCTGGCGCCGGAGCCGCCGCCGGGGCAGCGGCTTCCGTGCCGCATTGCGCCTTGCGGAAGTCGTTCCATTTTGGCCGTTGAGCGTGCCGGCGGCTTTGGCCGCTTTATATTTGGCGCTGCACTCGGTCATCGTCAGCGCACGAGCGGATGTTGCTTGCAGGGCGAGAGCCGCCAGCACTGCGGCGGCACATAAACCGACATAACGCGTAGTCATGGCTGATTTCCTCGTGATGTGTGATTGACGTTCAGGATCGCATTTCAGGCTCGGGGGCCGCGTTGGATGGCCGCGACAGTCCTCCATATGCTAAAGTCTGCCACGCGCGCCAAATGAAGGAAAGCCAGTGACCTTGCGATGCAGCACGACAGACCGGGTCGTTTATGTCTTCGGCGCGTGAGCGTGCTTATGGTCTTGGGGCTCGCCGATCATGTCGCCGCAGCCGGCGCGATTGGCCCAATATTCCCAGGCGCGCCAGGTTTCGGTCGAAGCCGGCCGATAGCCGCGAAAGCGCGCGGCGATTTCGCCCTTCGATAATGGTTTCGGCTTGCCGCCCATGCGCATGGCGTTCATCTGCACCCGCGCATTGCGCGGCAGATAGACCGACAGCCGCACCACCTCGATAATCGAGGCCGCCGCCGAGGCAAAACCGTGGCCGCGCATCAGCGCGACGTTGCCTCGGTCTAAGCATTTCGCCAGATCGCGGCCCTGCGCCATGTTGGTGACCAGCATGTTGGTATCGCCGAACTTTTTCCGGATATCCCAGACCGGCACCTTGCCGCCGATGAAGCTGCCGGAATGAATGACCGGCTCGAGCGGCTTGTTGATGAGGCCGAACGGCAACGTGTCTTCGGCGTGCGCGTGAACGACCGCCATCACTTCAGGCCGCGCTTCGAATATCGCGGCATGGATAAAGCGCTCCAGATAAGGCTGCCGCTTGTCGCTGACCGGCTCGCCCTCGGCATCGAACTCGATCAAATCGTGGCGCTCGACCAGTTCCGGCGCGCGCGAGCGCGACATGAAAAAGCGCTTCGGATTGTCGGGATGGCGCACGCTGATATGGCCGTAGGCGTCGACCACGTCCTCGTTGGAAAGAATGCGGTTGGCGACGACGAGGTCGCGAAGAAGATCGTCGAGTTGGCTCATATTGCTCCCGTGACATTTGTTTCCCGGACGCGGTGCAGCGTGAAACGGTGCACCGCTGATCCGGGATCGTAGCAGACTCCCCGTTTGTAATGGTCCCGGGTCTGCAACGCACCACTTCGCGCCATCGCGCTTCGTGCTGCGCTGCGCCCGGGAAACGCAACATCCTTAGCCATAGGTCGGCACGAACAGATCGTCGACCTTGACCGGCGCGGCAATGAGGCCGAGGTCTTGCTCATAGGTGACGAGCGCCTCCAGCGTCGCCCGGTTGGGCTCGACGCCGTACGGCCACGGGTCGCCGTTGAAGACCTCCCAGATGTCGTCGATCTCGCGCATCAGAAACGGCGTCATGTAGCGCACCGCGCGCAGATTGAAGAGCTTCTCCAGCGCGCTCTTCTTCGATTTGACGAAGGCATCGTAGAGGCTTGTGGCGACAAACGGATAGCGCTCATAGACGCTCTTCTTGATGGCGACGAGATGCATGATCGGATAGATCTTCTTGCGCTTGTAAAGGTCGATATCGCGCGCGACATAATCCGGAAACAGCCGCACGATGTCGGGATTGCTGCGGATTTCCTCGGGCAGGCTGGTGCCGAGCGTGGCGTCGACTTCGCCGTCGGCGAGCAGCTGGCCGAGCGTTTTTTTGGTTTTGTTGTTTTCGACCGAGATTTTTTTCAAAAGCGGCAGCACCGTCGGGGCGCCGTGGGAGCCCGATGTGTTCATCGCACTCTGCACCCAATGGACTTTCGACAGATCGACGCCGAACTCGTTCTTCAGCATGCCGTTGATGAAGATCGCGGCAGTCATCGTGTAAAGCGGTACGCCGATCCGTTTGCCTTCGAGGTCCTTTGGCGTCTTGATGCCGGATTTGCGGTTGACGGCGATGAAGCCGAGCCGAAACGCGATCGACGGGAACACCGGGATGGCGACGAACGGGCACTCCTTGCGCGCGAAGCGCTGGACGAATTCCGAACTGGAATATTCGGCGACGTCGAATTCCTGTCCGCCGGACATGCGGTCGAAGATCGGGCGCGGCTGATCGATAGCGATGAAATTGAGATCGATACCGTCGGGCTTCACTTCGCCGGTGTAAAGCGGCTGCATCCGGTCGTAGAGGCCGCATGCAAACGACAGTTGCAACTTGGGCATGGATGCACCGTCCTCCCGCTCTTTCTGCGGCGGTACGGTTAGCACGCTGCTTCAGGCGCAGGAAGATGGATGCGACAAGGGAATGCGTGCCGTCAATGCAGCTCTTTGCGCAAAATCTTGCCGATATTGCTCTTCGGTAGCTCGTCGCGAAATTCGATCGTCGTCGGCCTTTTGTAGCCGGCGAGGCGATCGTGCAGGAATTTGCCGAGGTCAGCCTTGGTCAGTGCGGGATCGCGCTTGACCACGAACAGCTTCACCGCCTGCCCGGTGCGCAGGTCGGGCACGCCGATCACGGCCGCCTCCAGCACGCCAGGGTCCAGCATGGCGACGTCTTCCACCTCGTTGGGAAATACCTTGAAGCCGGAGACGTTGATCATGTCCTTCTTGCGGTCGAGCAGCCGCAGGAAGCCGTCCGTGTCGAATGCGCCGACATCCCCGGTCTTCAGCCAGCCGTCGGCGGTAAGCACCAGCGCGGTCTCATCGGGCCGCCGCCAATAGCCCTTCATCACCTGCGGGCCGCGTACCCACACTTCGCCGGCCTCGCCGACGGGTAGCGCCTTGCCGGCATCGTTGCGAATGGTGACCTCGGTCGAGGGCACCGGCAGGCCGACGGTGCCAAGCTTCGGGGCGGAAAACGGATTGATGCACACGACCGGCGAGGCTTCGGTCAGACCATAGCCCTCGACCAATGCGCTACCGGTGATTTCGCGCCAGCGCCGCGCCACCTCGCTCTGCACCGCGGCGCCGCCGCCGACCGCGACGCGCAACGCGCTGAAATCCAATCCGGCGAACTCGGGGGCGTTGACCAGCGCATTGAACAGCGTGTTCACCCCGGACATCCAGGTGATGCCGGCGCGGCCCATGACGCGAACGAGCCGGCGCAGATCGCGCGGATCGGGAATGAGATAGTTCAACCCGCCGAGCACTGCAAAGGTCAGCAAGTTCGTCGTCAGTGAGAAGATATGATAGAGCGGCAACGGAGTGAGCACCCGCTCGGTTTCGATCCGCACGCCGGCTCCGGTCCAGGCCAGGCACTGCAAAGTATTCGCAACTAGATTGCGATGCGTCAGCATCGCGCCTTTCGGCACGCCGGTCGTGCCTCCGGTATATTGCAGCAATGCAACGTCGGCCGATTGCACCGCCGCGTCCTGGTAGCGCCCGCTCGGCGGCCGGTCGCAGGCGTCCTGCAGCATGGTGAATTTTTCGAAACGCCAGGCCGGCACGGCGCGCTTGATATAGGAGTTCGCGAAATTGAACGCCCAGCGCTTGAGCATCGGCACGAAATCGCCGAGCCGCGCCACCACCACGTGCCGAATTTTAGTATCGGCGACGACCGCCTCCAGTTTGTGGGCGAAATTCTCCATGATCACGATAACTGCGGCGCCGGAATCGGCGAGCTGCTCTTGCAGCTCGCGCGGAGTGTAGAGGGGATTGACATTGACCACCGTCAGCCCGGCGCGCAACGCACCGAGGAAGGCTACCGGATAAGCGAGCATGTTCGGCAGCATGATCGCAAGGCGGTCGCCCGGTCGGCAGGCCGCCTCCTCGACCAGGAAGGCCGCGAAGTCGCGGCTGTCGCGATCCCATTCGGCGAAACTCATCCGCACGCTCAAGCATTCGAATGCGGGACGCTCGGCATGCTGCCGGCACGCCTCGATCAGCATCGCCGGTAACGACGGATAGGCGTCCGGATCGATGCTTGCAGGCACGCCCGCGGGGTAGGAAGCGAGCCAGATTGGCTCGGCCGCCTTGGTTTTGGGCGCCGCTTCGCTGTGCGAGCGGACCGTCATGGCGTCTCCGGCGAGACCATCAAGGTCATTTTGCGCCATCATGGTTGATTCTATCATCCAATGCATGCGGCGGAAGAGAGCTTCCGTTCCCATTCGCCGCGGAACAAGGGATAATATCCCCGCTTGCCGCACCAAAGGTTAAAACGAAGCCCCAAGGGAGGATGTTATGTTGCAGCCTAGACTGTCGGCCCTCGTCGTTGCTTTGTGCATCGCCGCGCCGTTGCCGGCGCTGGCCGAAGACATCCTCGTCACGCAGTACAAGGCCGATCCGTCGGGCGCGCCTTACGGCGTCGGTATCGAAAAAGGATTTTTCAAAAAGGCCGGTGTCGATATTACCGGCGTCATTTCCGGCGAAGGCGGCGGCTCTTCGGTGCGCGCCACGATCGCGAGCGACCTCGGCTATGGCGAGACCTCGCCGGCCGGCATCATCGCGGCCATCAATGAAGGCCAGGACATCAAGATCGTCGATATCGGCTCGCGCTCGATGGCCAGCAACGTCATCATCGTCATGCCGAATTCGCCGATCAAATCGATGAAGGACTTGAAGGGAAAGAAATTCGCCATTTCCAATCCGAAATCGCTTGGCGAAATGACCGCGGTGCTGGCGGCCGAAGATGCCGGCATAAATCCCAACGACATCCAGCGCGTCGCGCTGGGCAATCTTTCCGGCGCGCTCACAGCGCTCGAAAACAATGTCGTCGACGCCACCACCATTCCCGGCGTCCTGTTCATGATGCGCGGCGGCGCCAGCAAATATCGGGTCCTTGTCGGGCCGAAGGATTTGCCGCTGCTGCCGCCCGCGGTCGGCATCGCCACCGGCGCTCTCATCAAAAATCATCCCGACAAGTTGCGCGCGATCCTCGCGGGCCGCCGCGAAGCGGTAAAATTCATCTACGACCATACGGCGGAGGCGGCCAAAATTCTCGAACCAATCTACGCGCCGCTGCCGGCAAACAACGTCGATACTCTGATGCAGCAGCTCGTCGACGCAAAATTTTACAGCGAGGGGCAAATCGAGATGGTTCTCTTACAGAACACCGTGAAGGCAATGAAATATGTCGGCATGATCGACAAAGATCCCGACCTCGCGAAGATGATCGACACGTCCTTCCTGCCGCCCGACCTGCAGAAGTGACGACCGTGGCCGTCCACCGCGACATCCATGCAGAGCTCGCCGGCGTGACGCGAACCTATCCCGGCGCCGGCGAGCATCCGCCGGTGCACGCGCTCGGCCCGATCGATCTCGAGCTGCGCAAAGGCGAGTTCTTCGCGGTGGTCGGGCCATCCGGCTGCGGAAAGTCGACTTTTCTCGAAGTGCTCGGCGGGCTGCAACGCCCGAGCGGCGGCAAAGTAACGTTCGAGGGCAAGCCGGTAAGCGGGGAAGTCGCCGACGGCATCGGCGTCGTGTTCCAGGAGGACGCCAGTTTTCCCTGGCTGACGGTGTGGGACAACGCCGCATTCGGCCTGCGCCGGCGCGGCGTCGGCGAACGCGAACTGCGCCGGCGCGTTGACGACGCCATTGCGTTCATGGGGCTGAAGGATTTCGCCCGCGCCTACCCCGCGCAACTGTCCGGCGGCATGCGCCAACGCGTCTGCATCGCGCGCACGCTGGTACTGCAGCCGCGCCTTATTCTGCTCGATGAGCCGTTCGGCGCGCTCGATGCGCAGACGCGGCTCCTCATGGGCGACGAGGTCTTGCGGCTGTGGCGGCAGACCGGGGCCACGGTGCTGCTCATCACCCACGCGCTCGACGAAGCCGCCATGTTGGCCGACCGGATCGGCGCCATGTCGGCCCGCCCGGGCCGCTTCATCGAGATCATCGAAACCGGTTGGCCGCGCCAGCGTGACTCGACCATCGTTGCCGAGCCGGCATTCGGCGAAATCACCGGACGATTGTGGGAGCGATTGCGCGGCGAATCCCTCAAGGCGCTGGGCCATTCGGGCCTGGCGCAACCGGCGCTGTCCGCCGCGCTTGCCGCCGAATGACGCGCACCGGCCTCATCAGGCTTGCGGTCATCGTGGCATCGATCGCGGCACTGGAACTCGGCTGCCGGCTCGGTCTCATTGACCATCGCGTCGTCATTGCGCCGTCGGAGATGGCGGGCGCGCTCTTCAAGCTGCTCGCTTCCGGATCGATCAACGCCGACATCGAGCGCACGCTCGGCGTCATTACAATCGTGATTGCCCTTTCCATCGTGCTGGGCTTTGCCGCCGGGCTGGTCATTCACGCGCTGCCGCGCTTGCGCGAAGCGCTCGATCCGTTCTTCGCGACTTACTATGCCGTGCCGATTTTCATTTTCTATCCGGTGCTGATCGCGATCTTCGGCCTGTCGCCGCTGCCTATCGTCGTGATCGGCGTGGCGACCGCGGTCGTCGCCATGATCATCGCCACGCTCAATGGGCTCGATCGCGTACCGCGTGTGCTTTTAAAAGTGGCGCGCGTGCATCGGCTCGGGCGTCTCGCCACCGCACTGACATTGCAGCTGCCGGCGGCGGCGCCCTATCTGTTCACCGGGATAAAGCTTTCGGTGTCCTACGGCTTCATCGCGGTCATTGCCGCGGAATTCATCCTTGCACCGGCGGGGCTCGGCCGCGACATATCCGACGCCTATGCCGACTTCGACAATCGCCGCATGTACGCGCTGATCCTGTTCCTGCTTATCATTGCGACCATCGTCAATGCGGTGCTGCATGCGCTCGATATGCGCTTTGCCGAACGCCGCGGTGGAGGCCGGGCATGACAGACGCGATGACGGCAGCCATGACAGCGCCGGCGACCGCGACGCGCCGCGCCTTCGACACTTTGGCGCTATTGCTCGTCATGCTCGCGATCTGGGAGGCTTTACATCGCGTTGCGGGTGAGACCGCCCTCCCCGCCCCGATCGAGACGATGTCTTACCTTGCGCGCATGATGGCGACCGCGCGCTTTGCCGAAAACGCCGCGGCGACGGCGGAGGCGTTCACGCTTGCACTCATTCTCGCCTACGGCATCGAACTCGCGGTCGGCATTTGGATGGGCGCTCATCGGCTCTCGGGCGCCGTGGGCGAACCGATCCTGGTCTCGCTTTATTCGTTGCCGAAGATCACGCTCTATCCGGTGGTGCTCTTGATCTTCGGCCTCGGCATATCGGGCAAGGTAGCGTTCGGCGCCATGCACGGCATTTTGCCGGTCGCCCTGCTCACCATGGGCGCGATCCGCGCCATCCCGCCGGTTTATCTGCGTTCGGCCCGCAGCTTGCAGCTGTCGCCATGGCAGACCATCGCGACCGTGCTCTTGCCCGCAGCTTTGCCGGAAGTCTTCACCGGTCTGCGCATCGGATTCACGGTGACGCTCCTCGGCGTGCTGCTCGGCGAAATGTTCGCCTCCAAGGCCGGCCTCGGTTCGATGATCATGAGCGACATGTCGCTTGCCCAGAGCACGGACATGATCGCGGTCGCCATCGCGCTGTTCGCCTTCGCGGCGGTCGCCAACGCGATCTTGCTCTGGATCGAGCATCGGCTGCACCGGCGGGTGTGACGTTTCTAGCGACCGAGCGCGCAGTCGTGGTCCTGCAATTCCTCGCCGCCGGCATTGTCGCCGTGTGCCGGATCGGCGTGGTCCGCGAGGACGACGAAACCAGGCCTATGATCGGCGAACGTCCTGCCGACGACGACCAGCGTGTAATGTCCCATGTCCGCAGCGGCGCCGGGAACGCCGCGCGCCAAAAGCTTGAACGGATTTTTCCCGGCAAGCGTCGTTCCGGCGACCAGCATGGCGCTGTAGTGGTGGCCGAACAGCCATATATCGAGCGGCTTCCAACGCCGGCCGATTTTCGCAGCTTCGTCGTTAAGCGCGTCGCGCACGTCGGCGCGGATGCAATCGATGTGGATGTGCAGCTGGTTCTGCGAACGCGACAATTCCGAGTTGACGGCTAGGCTGAGCGTGTCGCGCGGCATCGCGTGCCTAATCGCTTTCTCCACCAGATGCCGCTCCTGCCAAGCGTCGACGAAGTAATTGGCGGCATGCTTCGCCAGCAGCGCGCCGCTTTCTATGCCAGTGATCCGTTTGGTCGGAATCAGCAAGAACTGCGTCTGACCCCGTTGATCCTTGATCACCGCAAAGCCTCCTGCGACGCCTTTCTTGAGATCGACCGCGACGCACGGGGGCCTCAGAACGCTACGCTGTTGCCAATCCGGCACGCATCGGCCATGCACGATGTTCCACAGCGCGTTGGGATCCGCTTGCGCCACCCCGGCATGGGCGGACAGCGCGATGAATAATCCTGACGCGGCGGCAATCCATCGCAATTTGGCCGGCATGACAGACGCGCCTACCCGGCCGTCCCGACATATCTTTCCAGCGTCATCGGATTGCCCTTGTGCGCCGGCTCGCGCGGCTCGACGCCGGCGAAGCGGCTTGCCTCGGCAAACCATTGCGCCCGTGCCGGTAGCTGCCAGCGGCGCTTGCCGGCAACTGAGGCATCCCAGCGCACCGGTTCGTCCTCGATGTCCATGCATTGATAGTGGGTGTTGAACAATTCAATGCGATGGCCGTCGGGGTCGCGCATATAGACGAACAGCGCGTGGCCCGGCCCGTGCCGGCCGGGGCCGAACTCGATGTTCTCGGCAAAGCCCATCGTCGCGGCGAGATCGCAGACGTAGAAAAACAAGTAGGATTCCGGGATGCTGAACGCGGCGTGATGCAGCCGCGGCCCAGCGCCGGGCGCGAAAACGATATCGTGCGGATTGCCTTTGCGCTGCAGGAACACGAAGAGCGGCTCGTCGCCGCCGTCCACTGCGATGTATTCGGACAAACGAAACCCCATCGCCATGTAGAATTCCAATTCGCGCTGCACGTCCGGCACCAGCAATTGGAAGTGATCGATCCGCTGCGGCACGGCACCGTGATGATGCTCGAAACTGGTGACAAGCCGCGGCTTTGTCGTCATGGTGGCACAGAATTCGAGCGGCGCGCCGAGCGGATCGCTGACATGCAGCGTTCTACCCTGGTACGGCCGCTCGACCCATTGCGCCGGCAGTCCTGCTTTCTCGAAATAAAATTTGGCCTTCTCTAAATCCTCCTCGGTGAAGCAGCGCATGCCGACACGCTCGGCTTGCGCCACGCTCGCGCGCTTGAGCACGAGGCTGTGATGGCACGCTTCGGCGACGCCGCGCAGATAAAGCGCATCCTTGTCCTCGTCGCTGACGGCAAAACCGATCAGATCGACATAGAAGGCGCGGCTCCTCGCCAGGTCCTTGACGTTCAACACCGCGTGGCTGGCGCGCGTAACGTTGAACGGCGGATTGTAGCTTGGCTTGGGTATGCTCACGGGCAACTCCAGGGATGGTGGACTTGCAGATATCGCCTCGGCTTGACAGGTCTGCGACCCCATCATACCCGTTTTGCTCGCTGTTAAAGATATGGAGAGCGGCATGGCGGTCGCTGCAGCGGCACAACGCTATCGCGGATTGCGCGGCTGGCTCGATGAGGTGGAAAAGCTCGGCGAGCTTGAGCGCGTGTCGGGCGCCCACTGGGATGCCGAGATGGGCGCGCTCACGCAGATGCTCACCGAGAACAGCCGCGGCATGGCGCCGGCGATCCTGTTCGACGATGTGCCCGGCTACGCACCGGGCTATCGCACACTGTACGGGCAACTTTCGTCGATCAAGCGCATCGCGCTCACGCTCGGATTGCCGCTTGAGCACGAGCGCAAGGTCGATATCGTGCAGCGCTATCACGCGCGCATGCAGGATTTGAAGCCGCTGGCGCCGCGCTTTGTCAACGATGGGCCGATCTTCCAAAACGTGATCGAAGGCGACGCGGTCAACGTCCTGAAATTCCCGGTGCCGCGCCATCACGAAGAGGACAAATCGCGCTTCATCGGCACCGCCTGCGCCGTGGTGACCAAGGACCCCGACGACGGCTGGTTCAATCTCGGCGCCTATCGCAGCCAGGTCTATGACGGCAGGACGGTCGGCTGCCAGATCACCGAAGGCAAGCACGGCCGCATCCATCGCGACAAATATTTTGCCCGCGGCGAGCCGATGAAGGTGGTGATCCTGTGCGGCCAGGACCCGCTGTTGTTCATGCTGTCGTCGAGCCCACTCCCGCAAGTCAGCGAATACGACATCGCCGGCGGCTTGCGCGGCGAGCCGATCGACGTGGTGCGCGGGCCTTATAGCGGCTTTCCGATCCCGGCGGATTGCGAGATCGCCATCGAGGGCGAAACGGTTCCGGGCAAGACGAAGCCCGAAGGCCCGTTCGGCGAATGGATGGGCTATTACTCCGACGACACGCAGGAGCGGCCCTATGTCAACGTCAAGACCATCCTGCACCGCAACGATCCGATCCTGACCTGCGCACCGCAGCACAAGCCGGTCGATGAAACAGGATTGCTCAAGGGCATCGCCGGCGCGGCGCAAATCTGGCATGCGCTCGACGCCTGCGGCATTCCCGACGTGCTCGGGGTGTGGAATCACGAGGCCGGGCCGGCGACGCGTTTCACCGCAATTCAGCTCCGCCAGCGCTATCCCGGTCATGCGCGCCAAGCGCTGCACGTTGCCTGCGCCTGCCAGGGCGGCGCTTACGCCGGCAAATGGACCGTGGTAGTCGACGACGACATCGATGCCGGCGATCTTGATTCCGTGCTGTGGGCGATGTGCACGCGGTTCGATCCCAAAGTCGACATCGATCTGGTGCAAAAGGCGTGGGCGTCGAAACGCGATCCGCTGTATCTGCCCGGCAATTTCAACAACCGGATTCTGATCGACGCCTGCATCCCCTATGACATGAAGCTCAAGGGCACTTTCCCGCCAACCGTCAACGTCAGCGCCGACCTGCGGACAAAACTACGGGCGAAGTTCCCGAAGTTGTTTCATTGAAAGTTTGCGAATAGCGAGCGGCGAGTAGCGAATGGGTTTGCCGTCCTATTCGCTACTCGCAATTCGCCGTTCGCTGCTCTATTGCTGATTCGCCGCAAACAGCTGCTTGCCCAGTGTGTTGAAGCGCGCCTTCTGGTCGTCGCTCAGCGAATTGTAGAAATCCGTCAATGCCGGCTGAACCGTCTCCACCGCCTGCAGCATGGTTTGCAGCCGCTTGCCGACCGCGTCGAGACGCGCGGGCGGCGTTGCCGGCACTTCAGTCGGACACGCCGCCTTGATGGTGTCGGCGGCTTGCGAGAGCGCCGATTGCAATGCGTCGATCTTGCTGCGCTGCGCGTCAGTGAGGTGGACGGCGTTGTCGATCCGATCGCTCGGCCACGCCATGACGCCGGCATCGCACTGCGCTTGCACGCTCGGCTGCTGCCCCTGCTCCGCTTGGCCTGCTTGTGGACCTTGTGCATTTGGCGGCGCGGGCGGCGCGATATCGTTGAAACGCGCTTTCTGTTCGTCGGAGAGCGAATCGTAGAACTTCGTCAGCGGCGGACTGATGAGGTTCACCGCGTCGACGAGTGCCTGCAGGCGCTGCTTCATCTGCGCGAGGCGATCCGTCGGCGTAAAGGCGACGTTGGTCGGGCAATGCGACTTGATCTCGTCGCTCGCCTTGACGATGGCGTTGCCGAGGTCGTCGAGCGACGCGGCTTGCTGCTGATTGGGCTGGACCGCGTCCTGAATTTGATTGACCGGCCATCCGGTGACCTCGGCGGCTTCATCGGCGCAGCTTTGCGCCATGCCCTGGGTCAGGCTCCTCATTCGCTCCGGCGCACCGGGTCCCTGGACGTATTCGCTGTAGTCATACGGCGTAAAGATCGACTCGTAGATATCGCCGTAGCCGTAAGCCCAGAACGGATCGATATAAGCGTAATCGTAGGGCCACAGCGCGTAATAGAAGAAATCGCCATAAGCGTACGGCCAGAACAGCGGGCCGATCCAGCCGAGGTGATGATAGGGATGCCAGCCGTGACCGAAAAACGGCCGGAAGGCAGGACTGCCGGCGAAATGACGATGCGCCATAAAGGAGGCCCGACTGGCGCCGCCGAGCGGGTGATGCGCAAATGCCGTCGTGTGGCTGCCAGTCAACGGATGAGTTGACGGCGTAACATGGTGTGCAATGTGCGGGCCGGCATGCGGATGAACCGACGGCCGGGCAAAATGGCTGCCATGAGATCGAGATATATGCGGTGTGAAATGCGAGTGCGCTGCAAAATGCGGCGCTGCATGGAAGTGCGGCGCTGCATGAAAATGTGAAGCGCTGAAATGCGGCGCGGAAAAATGTGACGCGCTGAAATGCGGGGCGCTGAAATGTGCGCCTCCGCCGCCACCGGGATGTCCACCCATTGGCCTCGCAAGCGCAAGTCCGCTCGTCATACAAAACGCCAAACCGACGGTGCCAAGCGTTGTTGCAATTGTAGATGGTCCAATCTTCTTGACTAAATATTGCATCGTAGTTCTCCATAAGCGTCAGGCCAAATGCCGGACCGGTCGCGCTGTTCCAGCGCCTCCGCAACTGTGATCGCAACGCGTTGTTTTTTGAATTTTGAGCGTAGCGAAGGCGCGGACCGAATGAAATTGGTAATGCTCGCGTTTTGTTGAGCGGTCTCGGCGCGTGTCACAAGTCGGTTTACTTGCTTGGCGAAATGGAGCCGTTTCGACATTTAACCGTTTGATTGGCAGCGGATATTGAGTTTTACGGCAGGCCGCGTTTTTATCGGATCGGAGCCGTCATTACGATTGCGGTCCTCTTCGTCGCCGTAAGGTATTTTCAGCGCTAAGACGGTCACGGCCGGCGCGCCGGCACCCATTCCGGCAACGGCTGGAGTGGCAGAACGCCAGAACCGAAAGTCAGCCGCTCGGCCGTCGCCTCGCACGGACTGTCGCCGGAATATCACATTGCGGCCAATAACGCTCCGCGCGGCAGCAACCGCATAGCGCTGATGTTCACCCATCCGTGAGGCGTGGCTATAGTTTACGGGATCGCTGGGGGATCATAGCGGAAGCGGGCACATTCTAGTCTCCGCCGCTGGATACGCTTTGGCGCGGACGGTTGGCTTTGTTCCTGGTTGTGTGCGTCTGCTTGCGTATTTTGGGGCTTACAGCAACGGGTTTTTGGCGCGCTCGCGTTGGCCCATGCTGAGGTGCACGGGGTAGTGTGGTGCGACGCAGAGCTTACTCACCTCCGCGGGCCTGCGGCCACTCTTTGGCATTCGGCACTGGATTATTGACCCTTGGACTGACGCTCGCCGGCTGCGCCGTAGGGCCCAATTATTTTCGCGCGCCCGCGCCAGTCCCCACTCAATTCAAAGAACTCAAGGGCTGGAAGCCGGCCAGACCGAGTGACAACGTCGATCGCGGCGATTGGTGGAAGGTGTACCGTGATCGGGGATTGGATGCGCTCCTGCCCGAGGTCGAGGTTTCCAATCAGACAGTCGCTGCCGATGCCGCAGCCTATGAAGAAGCAAAAGCGTTGATCCGTGAGGCGCAAGCGGCGCTATTCCCGACGGCGACCGCGGGCTACAACGTGACCCGCACCCGCACCGGGTCGCTCGCCGGCACCACCGGCGGCAGCGCGGTGGGAATCGGCCTCGGCACCAGATACACCACGCTCTACACCGCGCCGATCAGCGGCAGCTGGGACATCGACGTCTGGGGCAGGCTGCGCCGGCAAGTCGAGAGCAACACCGCAGCCGCGCAAGCGAGCGCCGCCGATCTCGACAATGCCAAACTCTCAGAACAGGCGATGCTTGCCACCGCCTATTTCAATCTTCGCGCGTCGGATTCCCTGGTGGACCTGTTGCAGCGCACCATCGTGGAATATAAAAGGACCTACGACATCGTGAATAATCAATTCAAAGCGGGGTACGCGGTCACGGCAGGCGACGTGGCGACTGCCGATGCCAATGTGCGCACGACGCAGGCACAACTCGCCAGCGCGCGTGCTTCGCGCGCGCAATTCGAGCACGCCATCGCCATGTTGATCGGCAGGCCGCCGGCCGAGCTTGCCGTCGCGCCGCGTGATCTTGCCGGCAGCATTCCCAAAATTCCGGTTACCGTCCCTTCGGCGCTGCTGGAAAGACGCCCCGACATCGCCGCGTCGGAACGAACCATGCAGGAGGAAAACGCGCTGATCGGCGTCGCCGAGGCGGCTTATTTCCCCGATATCTCACTCTCCAGCATGATCGAATATCTCGGTCCCATCCCGCTGCCGTTTTCCGCCGCCCGCTCGATCGCATCGATCGGGGCGAGCGGCACGCAGACGCTATTCAATGGCGGCCTGACTTCAGCGCAGGTTGACGCGGCGCGCGCAGTCTATTGGCAAAGCGTTGCCAATTATCGGCAGACTGTGCTGACCGCTTTTCAACAGGTCGAGGACGAGCTCGCGGCAATCCATTACTTCTCGCAACAGGTGGCAGCCGAGCGCCTGGCCGTCGCCGATGAACGCAAGGCGGTGGATACTTATTTGAATCAATTCCAAGCCGGCACTATAGCGTTCACGACCGTCGTCACCGCCGAGATCGCGTTACTTGCCGACGAACAAGCGGAGTTGACCGCCCGGCAGAACCTTTTCCTGGCCAGCGTGACCCTGATCGAGGCGCTCGGCGGCGGATGGGACACGACGTTGGTGCCGGACCAGTTTGAATTGCAGAAAGACTTCTCGTTCGTGCCGAAACTCGACTCGCCGACTCCCTTGGCTGTGGAGCTCCTGCCCAAGCCTCAGACACCCTCCAACCCGCCGGGCGCGCCATAACCGGGCCGATGGCGGGCGCAAGCTCGGAGTTAAAGCCCGAATGGGCCGGCCGTGGCTTCCGCCCCTCTCACCTCGGCTTAGCCGGCGTGGGTTTGGCCATTCGCTCTGCTGCCCGCCCTCCGGCAGCAATTACGCTTCATTGTACAAGGCATTGATTTAGCAATAGAATCTGACGAAACTGTTTGTGTGGGCAGCAGGCCTTAGCCTGACGGAACACACTGCCGCGATGGGAGTCATCCCTCAAGTGATTAGCGAATATTCATTAGGCGGGCGGGGCCGGCGCACTCTATAAATCGGTGCCAGTCGAACAGTCGGGATCGATAAACGCCCATCATGGACGAGCGAACGCGCACAACTGATGAGAAACTGGCCCCGAGTATGCGCCGGCCGGCGCCGAACCCGGACGTCCGAACGCGATCGCGTTCGAAATTCCGAATTGGTGTCGCGCTCGTAGCGCTTCTGCTCGCTGTCGCAGTCTATCAAACCGTGCACTGGCTAAGATCCGCGCCGTCGGGCGGACGTTTCCCGCAAGGCGCACTGCAATCGGTCGGGGCCGCGACCGTGGCGACTGGAAATATCCGAGAGATCGTGAATGCGCTCGGCACCGTTACGCCCCTCGCGACCGTAACGGTGCAAACCCAGATCAACGGCCAACTCACCGATGTCGGATTCACTGAAGGTCAACTGGTCAAGAAAGGCGATTTCCTGGCCCAGATCGATCCGCGGCCGTACCAGATCTTGAAGGAGCAATACGAAGGCCAACTCGCCCACGACGAAGGTTTGCTCGCTCAGGCGCAAATGGATCTGACGCGCTATCAGACGCTGGCCCAGCAAAACTCGATCGCCAAGCAACAGGCCGAGGATCAGGTCTTTATCGTCCAGCAATACAAGGGCTCGGTGCAGCAGGATCAAGGCCTGGTCGATGCCGAGGCGTTGAACATCTCTTATTGCCATATCGTCTCGCCGGTGACCGGCCGTGTCGGCCTGCGCCTGGTCGATCCAGGAAACTACGTGCAGACAACGGCTTCAACCGGCATTGCCGTCATCACGCAATTGCAGCCGATCACGGTGATCTTCACCATCCCCGAAGACGATCTTCCGGAGATCATGCCGCAGTTGAACGCCGGCACCACGCTCACCGTCGTGGCCTATGACCGCGCCAACATCCACCAGCTTGCCACCGGCAAGGTGTCGGCCGTCGACAATCAGATCGATACCACGACCGGCACCGTGAAGGTGCGGGCGCAATTCGACAATAGCGACAACGCGCTGTTTCCGAACCAATTCGTCAATGCGAGGCTGCTGGTGCAGACCTTGAAGGACGTCGTCACTGTGCCGACATCGGCCATCCAGCGGGGTTCGCCCGGCACTTATGTCTATGTCGTCAATTCGAACAGCACGGTTTCGGTCCGGCAAATCAAAACCGGCGTAGTCGACGGCGACCTGACCGAGGTTAAGTCCGGCCTTACCGCCGGCGAGCGTGTCGTCATCGACGGCACCGACCGGCTGCGCGACGGGCTGCGCGTCTCCGTTGCCGCCGAGAACGGCCAGCCGACTGCGCCCGCGACAGCGCCAAAGCGAAGCGGCGGGCAACGTCACAATTCCGGCCTCCCGCCCAATCAGCCTGGCAGCGGCGGCCAGTAATACGCCGGCGGGCTCGCCATCTTGCGCGGCGATAAAGCGGTGCGATGAACGTCTCCGAACCCTTCATTCTGCGCCCGGTGGGCACCTCGCTTTTGATGGCGGCGATCATGCTGTCGGGCATGGTGGCTTTCTCGTTCTTGCCGCTGTCGACGCTGCCCGAGGTCGACTATCCGACCATCCAGGTGCAGACGCTTTATCCCGGCGCCAGCCCGGAAGTGATGACGTCGTCGGTCACCGCACCGCTGGAGCGGCAATTCGGGCAGATGCCCGGGCTCAATCAGATGACGTCGGCAAGCTCCGCCGGCGCATCGGTGATCACCCTGCAGTTCAGTCTCGATCTTTCCCTCGACATTGCCGAACAGGAGGTGCAGGCCGCCATAAATGCCGCGGGCAATCTGCTCCCGGCCGATCTGCCGGCGCCGCCGATCTACTCCAAAGTCAATCCCGCCGATGCGCCGATACTGACGCTGGCGGTGACGTCGACGACGCTGGCGCTGACTGACCTCGAAGACTACAGCGAGACCCGGCTTGCGCAAAAGATTTCGCAACTGACCGGCGTCGGGCTTGTCAGCGTCAGCGGCGGACAGCGTCCCGCGGTGCGCGTCCAGCTCAATCCCGATTCGCTTGCCGCCTATGGTCTCAACGTCGACGATATCCGCACCACGATCGGCAACCTGAACGTCAACACGCCGAAGGGCAATTTCGACGGTCCGACCCAGGCCCTCACCATCAACGCCAACGATCAGCTCACCAGCGCCGATCAATACCGCAACTTGATCGTCGCCTATCGCAATGGCGGGCCAATCAAGCTCTCCGACGTGGCCGCCATCGTCAGCGGTCCGGAGAACACCAAGCTCGGCGCCTGGGCGAATACCACGCCTGCGATCATCGTCAACGTGCAACGGCAACCGGGCGCCAACACTATTCAGGTTGTCGACCGGATCCAGGCGTTGCTGCCGCAGATCATGACCACGCTGCCCCAGGCGATGGATGTCCGCGTGCTGAGCGACCGCACCGTCACGATCCGCGCTTCGGTGTCCGACGTCGAATTCGAACTCTGCCTTGCCGTCGTGCTGGTCGTGCTCGTGATCTTTGTGTTTCTGCGCACACTGCCGGGCACGATCATCCCGAGCCTCTCGGTGCCGCTGTCTCTCGTCGGCACATTCGGGGCGATGTATTTGTTGGGCTTCAGCCTCGACAATCTGTCATTGATGGCGCTGACCATCGCCACCGGCTTCGTGGTGGACGACGCCATCGTCATGATCGAGAACATCGCCCGCTTCGTCGAAGGCGGCATGGACCCGCTCGAAGCGGCGCTGCGCGGCTCGGAGCAAATTGGCTTCACCATCATTTCGCTGACGATCTCGTTGATCGCGGTGCTGATACCGCTGCTGTTCATGGGCGACGTCGTCGGCCGGCTATTTCATGAATTTTCCATCACGCTCGCGGTCACCATCATTATTTCCGCTGTCGTGTCGCTGACCCTGGTGCCGATGCTGTGCGCCAAATTGATCCGTCATCGCCCGGAGCGCGAACGTACCGCTTTCGATCTCAAGGCCGAACGGGTCTTCAACGACATCATCGCACGATACGGCCGGGCCCTGAACTGGGTATTGGACCGGCAGCCGGCGACGTTGCTGGTCGCTATCCTGACGCTGGCGCTGACCATTCTGCTCTATGTGCTGATCCCGAAGGGATTTTTTCCGGTGCAGGACACCGGGATGATCCAAGCGATAACCCAGGCGTCGCAAAGCGTGTCCTACGGCGAAATGGCGGAGCTGCAGAACAAGCTTGCCGAAGCGATTCTGAAGGACCCCAACGTCGTCAACGTGAGCTCATTCGTCGGCGTCGACGGCACCAATCAGACGCTCAATACCGGCCGCTTCCTGATCACGCTCAAACCGCACGACGACCGCAACCTGAGCGCCAGCGATATTATTCGCCGGCTGCAGAATGAAGTCTCCGGCGTCATCGGCATCACGCTCTACATGCAGCCGGTGCAGGACCTGACGATCAATTCGACCATCAGCCGCGCGCCGTATCATTTCGTGCTGGAGGACGCCAATTCCGCGGAGTTCAACACCTGGGTGCCGAACCTGGTGCAAAGGCTCAGCCAATTGCCGCAGATCACCGACGTGGCGAGCGATCTGCAGCAACAGGGCTTGGCCGTCGATATCGTCATCGACCGCGCCACCGCTAGTCGTTTCGGCATCACGCCGGCAACGATCGATAACGCGCTCTACGACGCCTTCGGCCAGCGCATTGTCTCGACGATCTACACCCAATCGAACCAGTACCGCGTCATTTTGGAGCTGGCCCCGACCCTGCAACAATCGTTGACCGGACTCGAATCGCTTTATTTGCCGTCATCGTCGTCATCGAGCAACGGCCAGGTCCCCCTGACCGCTATCGCGCATGTCAATCAGCGTGCCTCGCCACTATTGATTACGCATTTCGGGCAATTTCCGGCGACGACGATCTCGTTCAACACCGCACCCGGCTATTCGCTCGGTTCCGCCATCACCGCCATCCAACAGACGGAGGCCCAAGTCGGGCTGCCATTGAGTTTCATCACCGCGTTTCAAGGCACCGCGGCGGCATTTCAGTCTTCCTTGGCCAACGAAGTATTCCTGATCATCGCCGCGGTGGTGGCGATGTATATCGTGCTTGGCGTCCTCTACGAGAGCTTCATCCATCCGATCACAATTCTATCGACCTTGCCCTCGGCCGGCGTCGGCGCGCTGTTGTCGTTAATGCTGCTGCGCTACGACCTCGATGTGATCGCCATCATCGGCATCATTCTGTTGATCGGCATCGTCAAGAAAAACGCCATCATGATGATCGATTTCGCGTTAGAGGCCGAGCGCGTCGAGGGCCTGCCGCCACGTGACGCGATCTATCAAGCCTGCCTGTTGCGCTTTCGTCCCATCATGATGACCACGATGGCGGCGATCCTTGGCGCGCTGCCGCTGATGCTCGGCACCGGCACCGGCTCCGAACTACGCCAGCCCCTAGGCATCGCCATTATCGGCGGCTTGGTCGTCAGCCAGATGCTCACACTGTTCACCACACCGGTCATTTATCTGTACTTCGATCGTCTGGCCGCGCGTCTGACCGGCCGCGGCGCCGCGAGCCCAATCGTCCCCGAAGCGCCGGCCGAATGAATATTTCCGCGCCATTCATCAGCCGGCCGGTGGCGACGACGCTGCTCACGCTCGGCATCGCCCTCGCCGGCATTCTCGCCTTCTCGAAATTGCCGGTCGCGCCGCTGCCGCAAGTCGATTTTCCGACCATCTCCGTGAGCGCGCAGCTCCCGGGCGCCAGTCCAGAAACGGTGGCGACCAGCGTCGCCGAACCGCTCGAGCGCCACCTCGGCCAGATCGCCGATGTCACCGAAATGAGCTCGAACAGCGGCATCGGACAGACCCGCATCACGCTGCAATTCGATTTGAACCGCGACATCGATGGGGCGGCGCGCGACGTGCAGGCCGCGATCAACGCCGCTCGCGCCGACTTGCCGGCGAGTCTGAAGACCAATCCGACCTATCGCAAAGTTAATCCGGCCGATGCACCCATCCTTATTCTTGCAATCACGTCGAAAACGCTGACACAAGGCCAGATCTATGACGCGGCCAGCAATGTCTTCCAGCAGCAGCTCTCCCAGATCAGCGGCATCGGCCAGGTCATCCTTGGCGGCGCCGCGCTGCCCGCGGTGCGCGTCGAGCTTAATCCGCAAGCGTTGTTCAAATACGGCATCGGGCTTGAGGATGTGCGCGCTGCATTGGCGGCCGCCAACGCCAACAGTCCGAAGGGCACCATCGACGACGGCGACCGCCGTTTTCAGATCTACACCAACGACCAGTCGACCAAAGCGGCGGATTACGCACCGCTCATTATCGCTTATCGCAACGGCGCCCCCGTGAAATTATCGGACGTCGCCACGGTCAGCAACTCCGTCGAAGACGTCCGCAACCTCGGACTCTCCAACGGTCAGCCGTCGGTGCTGATCATCTTGTTCCGCCAGCCGGGCGCCAACATCATCGACACCATCGATAGCGTGAAGGCCGAACTGCCGCATCTCGAAGCGGCGATGCCGGCCGATGTCAATGTGACCATCGCCATCGATCGCAGCACCACGATCCGGCAATCGCTGCACGACACCGAATTGACGCTTGTGATCGCCATTACCTTGGTCACAGTCGTCGTTTATCTGTTCCTTCGCAACTTTCGCGCCACCACAATTCCCTCCGTTGCCGTACCGGTCTCCATTCTCGGCACCTTCGGCGCGATGTATCTGTTGGGCTATAGCTTGGACATTCTGTCGCTGATGGCACTCACCATCGCGACCGGCTTCGTGGTCGATGACGCCATCGTGGTGCTGGAAAACATTTCGCGTCACCTCGAAAGCGGAATGCCGCGTCTGCAGGCGGCATTTCTCGGCGCCCGCGAGGTCGGATTCACCGTGTTGTCGATCAGCCTGTCGCTGGTTGCGGTGTTTCTCCCGATCCTGCTGATGGGCGGCATTCTCGGTCGCCTGTTTCGCGAATTCACGATGACGCTGTCGCTGGCCATCATGATCTCGCTGGTGATTTCGCTGACCACCACGCCGATGATGTGCGCGCTGTTCCTGCGCACGCCGATCCCGAGCGAAACGTCGCGCCGCCGCGGCCTGTTCGATCGCGCGCTCGCCGGCTATGAGCGCTCGCTCGGCTGGGCCTTGCGCCACAGCCGTGTCGTCTTGTTGATCTTCTTCGGCGCGATCGGGCTCAACATCGTGCTGTTCTACATCGTGCCGAAGGGTTTCTTCCCTGAGGAGGACACCGGCCGCATGCTCGGCTCGTTGGTCGCCGACCAAAGCGTCTCGTTCCAGTTGATGACGCAAAAGTTGCGGCAAATGATGGCGATCGTACAGGCCGATCCGGCCGTGGAGCACGTCGTCGGTTATACCGGTGTCGGCAGCGGCGGCGGCTTTGGCCAGATCAATACCGGCTCGGTGTTCGTCTCGCTCAAGTCGATAGAGCAGCGCCCGCCGATCGACGAGGTCATCGCGCGGCTGCGGCCGAAACTTGCCCGGGTGCCCGGCGGCCGACTCATCTTGTTCGCCGTGCAGGACATCCGCGCCGGCGGCCGGCAAAGCAGTGCGCAATATCAGTACACGTTGCAGGCCGACGATCCGGACCTGCTCAACAAATGGACGGCCTTGCTGGTCCAGGCGCTGGAGCGCTCGAAGGTGATGGCGGATGTGAATTCCGATCAGCAGCAGCGCGGCTTGGAGTCCGATCTGATCATCGACCGGCCGACCGCCTCGCGGCTCGGCATCACGCCGGCGCAAATCGACAATACGCTCTACGACGCCTTCGGGCAGCGTCAGGTGTCGGTGATCTACAGCGCGATCAATCAATATCATGTCGTCATGGAAATCGATCCGCGCTACTCGCAGTATCCGGAGATGCTGCGCAACATCTATGTGGCGACGTCCGGCGGCGGAGCTTCGGGCACCCAGCAGTCGAATGCTCCGGTAGGAACGGTGACCGCGGCCAACGCGGCATCGGTCGCCGCTGCGGCATCGGCCAGCGCGACCGCCGCGGCCAATGCCAACAACAATTCGGCGCGCAATGCCGCCATCAATGCACTGGCCAATTCCGGCCGAAGCTCCACGTCGTCGGGCGCCGCGGTCTCGACTGCGGCCGAAACCATGATCCCGCTTGCTGCAGTGAGCCATTACAACGCGGGGAACGCGCCGCTGTCGGTCAATCACCAGGGATTGTTCGTCGCGTCCACCATTTCCTTCAATCTAACTCCGGGCGCGGCGCTCGGCGACGCGGCGAACGAGATCGATAACACCATAAAACAAATTCGTATGCCGGCGTCGATCCACGGCAGCCTCGCCGGCACGGCGCAGGTTTTTGCCCAATCGCTGGCTTACGAACCGGTGCTGATCGCGGCCGCGATCGCCGCCGTCTACATCCTGCTCGGCGTACTCTACGAAAGCTACATCCACCCGATCACGATCCTGTCGACATTGCCGTCCGCCGGCGTCGGCGCGATATTGGCGCTGATGCTGTTCCACACCGAATTCAGCATCATCGGGCTGATCGGCGTGATCCTGCTGATCGGCATCGTCAAGAAGAACGCGATTCTGATGATCGATTTCGCCATCGAGGCAAAGCGAACCCGGCATTTGAGCTCTTACGACGCGATCTTCCAGGCGTGCATGTTACGCTTCCGGCCGATCATGATGACCACCTCGGCTGCGATTCTGGGCGCGATGCCGCTGGCGATGAGCTTCGGCAATGGCGGCGAAATTCGCCGGCCGTTGGGCATTTCGATCGTCGGCGGGCTTCTGATCAGTCAGTTGCTCACGCTCTACACCACGCCGGTCGTCTATCTGTATCTCGATCGGCTCGGCCAGTGGTCGCTGCGGACGCGACAGCGGCTGTTGCCCGGCCTGTTCGGTGCACCGCCACTGACATCGGCGGAGTAAATTGAGGCGCAGAGAAGAGGGCTTGCACCGATGGGTCGTGGCGAATTGCTCAGCGGATGTAGAGCGGCCGCCGCGTGTAGCAGCACGGCTCAGGGCTCACCTGCTCGATCGGACCGAGCAAGGCGCGCAGGCGATGAATGTCGGCCCGCGCTGCGACGATTTGCGGGCCCTTGATGCCCTCGTCGATATCCGGATTGGCTTCCAGACGATCGATCAATGAGACGTCGGCATAGATGGCGTCGCGGATGCACCAGTAACAGGACTGATCGATTTGCCCGTCGTCTCCCGCTGCGACCGGCGATGCGATGCCGCAGCAAACGAGAAGGCTGCCGAGGACGAGAAACCGGTTCATGACGCGCTCCGTTGGCCCGGTGAGATCATAGCCAAAGCGTGGCGCGGAAGAAACGTCGTTCCACCCATCGGCGGCCTGAGCAATGGTGCGGCGGGCCCGATCGCGCCTATGATAGCGGCCGTAGCCTTCGACGAGCCGGAGAACCCAAGCCATGAATGGCGCTGAAATCATTGCTGAAATACTCAAGCGCGAGGGGACGGAATTTCTCTCCTGCTACCCGCGCAATCCGGTGATCGAACCCTGCGCGGCGATCGACATTCGCCCGATCCTGTGCCGGCAGGAGCGCGTCGGCGTCGGCATTGCCGACGGCTATTCGCGCATCAAGCGCGGCAAGAAGAACGGCGTTTTCGCCGCCCAGGCCGGACCGGGCATCGAGAACGCGTTCCCAGGCATCGCCCAAGCCTATTCCGAGAATGTTCCGCTCCTGATCGTCTCCGGAGGCATGCCGCTGGAGCGGCAATCGGTGCGTCCGGTTTTCCGTGCCGCCGAAGTTTATCGGCCGGTGACCAAATGGTCGGCGCTGGCGCATTCGGCGCAGGAACTGCCCGATCTGATGCGGCGCGCCTATCACGCCATCCGCAGCGGCAAGGGCGGCCCGGTGCTGATCGAGGTACCGGACGAAGTCTTTGCCGGCGAATACAAGGGCCAACTCGACTACCGGCCAGTGCCGGTGCAGCGCGCGGCGCCGGATCCCGCGGCGATCAAAAAAGCTGCCGAGCTGCTGCTCGCGGCCAAGCATCCGCTGCTGTGGGCCGGGCAAGGCGTGCACTATGCCGAGGCCGGCGAGGCGCTCGCGGCGCTTGCGGAAATGCTGCCGGCGCCGGTGGTCGCCACCAATCCGGGCAAAAGCGCCATCCCCGACAGCCATCCGCTGGCGCTCGGCGGCGCGACGCGCTCACGCTCCAAAGTGTTCGCCGATTTTATGAAGAAGTCCGATGTGGTCATGGCCATCGGCTCGAGCCTGACGATCACGAATTTCGGACCGTCCATCCCGCCGGGCAAGACGATCATCCATTCCACCAACGACGCCGGCGATATCAACAAGGACTATCGCGTCCATCATGCCGTGGTCGGCGACGCCGGTCTCGTTATCGATGCGCTGATTGCCGAAATCGCCAAGCAAAAGGGGCCGGGCGGCGGCAACGCCCTGGCATCGCTCAAGGAAGAGGTCGCCTCCGGCAAAAAGGCGTGGCTTGAGGAATGGGCGAGGTTTCTTGACTCCGACGAAATGCCGCTCAATCAATACCGCGTCATTCGCGACATGTTGCGCACGCTCCCCCGCGACAACGTCATCATGACGCACGATTTCGGCAGCCCGCGCGAACAGATGATCCCGTTCTGGGAGACGACCGCAGCGGGCTCGTATATGGGTTGGGGAAAATCGACCCAGCTCGGTTACGGGCTCGGCATCACCATGGGCGCCAAGCTTGCAGCGCCGAAGAAACTTTGCATCAACGTGATGGGCGACGCCGCCATCGGCATGACTGGCATGGACATCGAAACGGCGGCCCGCAACCGCATCGCGATCCTCACCGTCGTCTTCAACAACGGCGTCATGGGCGCCGAACGCGATGTTTTGAGGATCTCCGATGCCAAATACGGCGCCATGACGGTCGGCGGCAATTACACGAAAGTGGCCGAAGGTCTCAATGTCGCGGCGCGGCGCGTGGAAAAACCCGGCGACATCGTCGGCGCGATCAAAGAGGCTGTCGGCGTCACGGAAAAGAGCGCGCCGTTCTTGCTCGAATTCGTGGTCAAAGAGGGCCGCGACTTCTCGCGTTACGCCTGACGGTGATCGCCGCTTGCCCGCGGTTGCTTAGTCACGGCCTGTAGCAGCAAGCCGCGCAGCTCCTTGGCGCGGTTGACGCCGAATGCGGTTTCAAACCTCGCCTGCGCCTCTTTCCAGCCTTTGGACGCCGTCCGACATCGCTCGACGCCGGCGGCGGTCAGGCGCAACTCCTTGCTGCGACGATCGGATTTTCCCGGATGGACGGCGATCAGCCCGTCGCGCTGCATGGGCTGGATATTCCGCCCAAGAGTGGTGCGGTCCATCACCAATTCGGCGGCGAGCGCATTGATCGTCATGGCGCCCCGGCGTTGCAGCCTTGCAAGAATCGAATACTGGGTCGCCCGCACGCCGCTCGGCGCCAAGAATTGATCATAGAATTGCGTGACATGGCGCGCAGCTTGACGCAACGCCAGGCAATTACAGGCCGCGGGGTTGGTTTCATCGGACGCCATGGCAAACCTTCGAATAATGCGCGCTTGATATAGGTGCATATACGCCTATATGCTGGGCCGTTCAATGCATTGCTTCGCAGAAGCTGCAAAGGAGCGACAGAATGTCCAGCGTTGCAGTCTCCGAGCCGCTTCCGGACGCGCCCGCCGCCGTGGCGCTTGAGCAAGCGCGCTACGATCCGCGCACCCGCGCACTGATCGACGGGCCGATCGCGGCGACACTGATCAAGCTCGCCGCGCCGAATATGCTGGTAATGCTGGCGCAAACCTCGGTCGGCCTCGTCGAAACCTATTTCGTCGGCAAGCTCGGCACCGATCCGCTGGCCGGCGTCGCACTGGTGTTTCCACTTCTGATGCTGATGCAGATGATGTCGGCGGGCGCCATGGGCGGCGGCATTTCTTCGGCGATCGCGCGCGCGCTCGGCGCGGCACGCCGCGCCGATGCCAATGCCTTGGTCCTCCATGCGCTCGTTATCGCGCTCGTCTTCGGTCTTGCTTTCACGATTGCATTGCTGCTGGGCGGCCGCTGGCTCTATGCGGCGATGGGCGGCAGCGGAGCTTCCTTGCAAGCGGCAGTCACCTACTCTCACGTCGTCTTTGCCGGTGCCATTCTGGTCTGGCTCTTCAACACGCTCGCGAATGTCATTCGCGGCACCGGCAACATGATGGTGCCCGCACTCGTGACCTGCGCCGGCGTCGTCGTGCTCATTCCGCTGTCGCCGTGCCTGATCTTCGGCTGGGGACCGTTCCCGCGGCTCGGCGTCGCCGGCGGGGCCGTTGCGGTTATCATCTATTACGCCGTGGGAAGCATGGTACTCGCCGCCTACCTGCGATCGGGCCGCAGCGTGGTCGGTCTCACCTTCCACGGCATTCGCTTCCGGTGGCCGTTATTCGCCGACATCCTTCGCGTCGGCCTGGTCGCGGCATTGATCACCGTCCAAACCAATCTCACCATCGCCATTGCGACCGGGCTCGTTGGTGCATTCGGTCCGGCCGCTATCGCGGGCTACGGCACCGGCTCCCGTCTCGAATATTTGCTCATTCCACTCGTCTTCGGTCTCGGCGGCCCGCTCGTCGCCATGGTCGGCACGAATATCGGCGCCGGCCGCCGCGATCGCGCTCTGCGGGTGGCATGGATCGGCGCGGGGATCGCCACCGGGCTCTGCGAGATCATCGGGTTTTGCGCCGCCGTAGCGCCGCGCGCTTGGCTGTCGTTGTTCGACACCGCTCCCGCCATGATCGACGCGGGCTCGCGCTATCTTCATGCGGTCGGACCGGTTTACGGCCTGTTCGGCCTCGGCATGGCGCTCTACTTCGCTTCGCAGGGCGCCGGCCGCCTGCTGTGGCCGTTGCTTGCTAATATGGCCCGTCTCGTGATCGCGACCGGCGGCGGCTGGCTCGCCTTGCGTTGGGGCGGCAATCTGACCGATGTCTTCATTGCCTTGGCAATCGCGCTTGCCGCATTTGGTTTGATCAATGCCGCCGCGGTCGCAAGCGGTGTATGGTTTAAAGGCCGTAACGAGCGCCCCGTTCCCCGTTCACAGGAGTTACCGCGAAGATGAACATGCGCTATTTGGAGGATTTCGCGACGGGCCAGGTTTTCAATACCGGCCGCCTGCGCGTCGACAAAGAGCAGATTTTTTCTTTTGCGCGGCAATTCGATCCGCAGCCGTTCCATGTCGACGAGGAGGCGGCAAAGAAATCGCCGTTTCAAGGTCTCGCCGCAAGCGGCTGGCACACCGCCGCGATGACCATGCGACTGATGGTCGACGGCGAGTTCAGGCCGGCCGGCGGCATTCTCGGCGTCGGCTTCGAGGAGTTGAGCTGGCCGCGTCCGGTGCGGCCCGGCGACGAATTGCATGCGCAGAGCGAAATATTGGAAGTGCGGCCGTCAAAATCGCGTCCCGACCGCGGCATGATCCGGGCGCGCACCACGACGTTCAATCAGAACAATGAACCCGTGATGATGTTTACCGGCAATCTGTTGGTGCCGCGGCGTCCGAGCGACGCCAAAAACGGATAATCCCGATGCGTATTCTGGTGGTCGGCGCCGGTGCGATCGGCGGCTATTTCGGCGGCAGGCTGTTGCAGGCCGGCCGCGACGTGACCTTCCTGGTGCGGCCGCGCCGCGCCGCGCAGCTCGCGAAAACGGGCCTCGTCATTCGCAGCCCATTCGGCGATGCCAGCCTGCCGAATCCGCCTACGATCACGGCGGACGCATTGCGCGAGCCTTACGACGTCATCATTCTCAGTTGCAAAGCCTACGATCTCGCCGCGGCGGCGGACTTGTTTGCGCCGGTCCTCGGCGCCAATACCGCGATCTTGCCGCTGCTCAATGGCATGGCGCATCTGGATTTCCTCGGGGGCCGGTTCGGCGCCCGCGCCGTGCTCGGCGGCCAATGCGTGATTTCAGTGACGCTCGACGCCGAGGGCCGCATTCTGCATCTCAATGACACACACGGCTTGTCGTTTGGCGAGCTCGACGGCGCCGCTTCCGCCCGCGCCGAAGCAATCGCCGCGACCATGGCGAGCGCCCGGTTCGATGCGCGGCTCAGCACCGTCATCCTCCAGGAAATGTGGGAGAAGTGGGCGTTTATCGCGACGACCGCAGGCATCACCTGCCTGATGCGGGCCGCCGTCGGCGACATCGTCGCGGCAGGCGCCGGAAATCTTGCGACCGGCACTGCTGGATGAATGCTCGGCGATTGCGGCAGCGCATGGATTCCCGCCTCGGCGAAGCAATCATGACGCGCGGCCGCGCAATGTTGACCGCGCCAGGCTCCACATTTGCCGCCTCGATGCTGCGCGACATCGAGCACGGCGCGCCGATCGAGGCCGACCACATCGTTGGCGATCTGTTGCGCCGTGGAAAAGGCGAAGCGCGTGACTATGCGCTGTTGCGGATCGCCTACGCACACCTTAAGGCTTACGAAGCGCGGCGAAAGCGAGAAACAGCCGCTAAAACAGGCGGCATAGTTGGAACTTTCAGCGCACCGCATTATTATTCTGCACAAAGAGGGCGGACTATGGCCAAGGTCACTTATCATATTGTCCAGCATGACGACGGCTGGGCTTATCAGGTCGACGGCGTATTCTCCGAGACTTTTCCATCGCACGACATGGCGCGCAAAGCGGCGCAACGCGCGGCCCAGGAGCAACATGTCCCGGGTGAAACCCGAGCCATCTCGTGGGAGGACAAGGATGGAAAGTGGCACGAGGAATTGGCACGCGGCGACGATCGCCCTGACACAGACGTCGAGGACTGAACGCGCGATCGGGGAGGAACGACAATGCGCATCGAAGCGCTTTCGGGCTGGACCAGCGAACAGAAGCACGTCGTCGCGGCAAGCTTTCTGGGATGGACGCTCGATGCTTTCGATTTCTTCCTCCTGGTCTTCGTGCTCAAGGACATCGCGCCGGAATTCGGCACGCAAATCACCGACGTCACCTTCGCCATCCTGCTGACTTTGGCGATGCGGCCGATCGGCGCCTACATTTTCGGCCGCGCCGCCGATCGCTGGGGCCGCCGTCCGACCTTGATGGTCGACGTTCTGCTCTATTCGGTCATCGAATTCGCCTCCGGCTTTGCGCCGAACCTCGCCACGCTCCTGATCCTGCGCGCTATCTTCGGCGTCGCCATGGGCGGCGAATGGGGCGTCGGCGCGTCGCTGACCATGGAATCGATTCCGCCGCAAGCGCGCGGCTTCGTCTCGGGCCTGCTGCAATCGGGCTATCCGACCGGATATTTCCTTGCCTCGATCGTCTACGGCCTGTTGTTCCAGTATATCGGCTGGCGCGGCATGTTCATGGTCGGCGTCGTGCCGGCGCTGCTGGTGTTCTATATCCGCCGCAACGTTCCGGAATCGCCGAGCTGGCGGCCGACCACCGCGCACAGCAATACCTTGGCGATCGTGCGATCGCACTGGCAGCTCGGCATCTACGCCGTGCTGCTGATGACCGCGTTCAATTTCTTCAGCCACGGCACGCAGGATCTCTATCCGACCTTCCTGCAGGTCCAGCACGGCTTCTCGCCGCATGAAGTCGGCCTGATCGCGGTCATCTACAATATCGGCGCCATCATCGGCGGCACTGTCGTTCGGCTCGCTGTCGGAGCGGTTCGGCCGGCGGCGCATCATCATCATCGCCGCGCTGCTGTCGCTCGTGGTGCTGCCGCTGTGGGCGTTTTCGACGAGCGCGGTGTGGCTCGCCGCCGGCGCCTTCCTGATGCAAGTGATGGTCCAGGGCGCCTGGGGCGTCATTCCCGGTGCATCTGAACGAATTGTCGCCCGACGAGGCGCGCGGCACATTTCCCGGGTTTCGTCTATCAGCTCGGCAACCTCATCGCCTCGGTCAACGCGACGCTGCAGGCCGGCATCGCCGCCCATTACGGCGGCAGATTACGCCATTGCGCTTGCCGCTGTCGCCGGCACGGTCGCGATCGTCATCGTGATTCTCACCGCGCTCGGCACCGAAGCCAAAGGCGTCGAGTTTGGCGGCGTCGCTGCCGCAAGCGGCAGCGGTCGCAAGTCCCGCCCTGTGACATCGCTGTCGCAAAAGCCCTATTGAACAATCCGGTTCGCATGTATCGTCTTGCCCGGTTGGGTGCCGGGACCGATGAGCAGAAAAACTCCGCAATACGTCGCGACGGCGCTGAGCGGCTACGAACTGCTCAACGATCCGCTGCTCAACAAGGGCACCGCCTTCACCGAAGACGAACGCGACACGTTCGACCTGCACGGCCTTTTGCCGCCGCATGTCGCGGAACTCGACTACCAGGTCAAGCGCCGGCTCGATGCTTTTCGCGCGCTCGGCAGCGACATCCAGCGCTACGTCTTCCTGCGCGGTCTGCAGGATTCCAACGAAACCTTGTTCTATGCGCTGTTGACCCGCAACATCGAAGAGATGATGCCGATCGTCTATACGCCGACGGTCGGCCTCGGCTGCCAGCTGTTCAGCCACATCTTTCGCAAGCCGCGCGGTCTGTTTCTCAGCTTCCCGCACAAGGACGCCATCCCCGCATCATCGGTCATCCGCGCTTCGACGGCGTCGAGGCCATCGTCGTCAGCGATGGCGAGCGCATTCTCGGCCTCGGCGACCAGGGCGCCGGCGGCATGGGAATTCCGATCGGCAAACTGTCGCTCTACACCGCATGCGCAGGCCTGCATCCGTCGACCACGCTGCCGGTGCTTCTCGACGTCGGCACCGACAACAAGGAGCATCTGGCCGACCCGCTCTATATCGGCTGGCAGCACGAGCGCGTGCGCGGCGCCGAATACGACGAATTCATCGCCACTTTCGTCGAAGCCCTGCGCGAGCGCTGGCCGCACGTGCTGCTGCATTGGGAGGATTTCGCGCTCGGCAACGCCAACCGGCTGTTGGCCCGCTATCGCGATCGGCTCTGCACGTTCAACGACGATATTCAGGGTACCGCGGCCATAGCGGTCGGCACGCTTTTGAGCGCGATTAATGTGACTGGCGTGCCGTTGCGCGACCAGCGCATCGCCGTCCTCGGCGCCGGATCCGCCGGCACCGGCATTTGCGCGCTGCTGCTTCGCGCCATGATCGATGCCGGGCTGAGCGAGCCCGAGGCACGCGGTCGCTTTTATCTCGTCGATCGCCAAGGCCTGTTGGTCGAAGGCATGGTTGGCCTGCAACCGTTTCAGGCGTGTTTCGCGCAAAGCCGTAATCGCATCGCAGGCTGGACGCTGGAATCTCCCGACCGCATCGGCCTTGCCGACGTCGTCGCAAACGCGCACCCGACCGTGCTGATCGGCACGTCCGGACAGGCGGGCGCGTTCTCGCAAGCCGTGGTGCGCAGTATGGCCGAACACGTGCCGCGGCCGGTGATTTTTCCGCTGTCGAATCCGACCGAGCGCGCCGAGGCGACGCCGCAGGATATCGATGTGTGGACGGAAGGCCGCGCCGTTATCGGCACCGGCAGCCCGTTTCCGCCGCTCAAGCGCAACGGCGGAGACTTTCGCGTCGACCAGACTAACAATGCCTACGTCTATCCCGGCATCGGGCTCGGCGCCATCGTCGCCGACGCCCACCGTATTTCCGATCGCATGTTTCTTGCCGCGGCGCGTACGGTCGCCGAATTCTCGCCGGCGAGGCAGGATCCGAATGCAAATCTCCTCCCGCCGCTTGTCGAAATTCGCAAGCTCTCGTTCCACGTCGCGCTCGCCGTCGCCAAAGAAGCACAGGCCGAAGGATTGGCGGATTCCATGTCCGACGAGGATTTGGTCGCCACAGTGCGCGCCAAGATGTGGGAGCCGCTCTACGCACGCTATCGGCGGCTCCCTGCTTGAACAATCATAGAAATTCCTCGCGGCACGACCTCATTTGGAATCTCTATAAACGGGACGCCACCGCAGTTTGGTATTAGAAGAATTATTTTTCGACCATCGAAACGCATTTTCGTGTTGGCGCGATTTTTGGCGCCTGCTAACAAGATATTGAAATATCTGTACTTTTTTATGGTTCTAAACTGTGTCCAGCCGGTTCTCATTGCCACGATTGTTCGGCGCTCGAAGCTCGTGGCGGATGCTTCGACGTGACGCCGCGATCTTCGCGCTCGCCGCCGCGTTCGGCTTGGCCGGCGTTCATCAGATCTATGCGCAGGCGCAGCAGCCGTCGATGTCGCAGGATGAGCAAACTCCGGCGCAGCAACAACCGCCGCAATCGTCCCCGTCGACGCCCCCGCAGCCTACTCCAGCCGCGCCCGCCGCACCTTCCGCCAGCCGAGCCCAGTTGCCGCAAATCGTCGTAAGCGCACCAAAGCAAAAACCAAAGACCGCGCGACGGCCCGCGCCACAACCGCCCGCAACTGCCGCGGCTTCAATCAATCCGACAACCGCCGCCGAGAGAGCTCTCGACGCCAAGATGACCGGGCTCGATCAGGCGCGCGATAATCTCCTGCCGACACTCGGCGCTTCGACCTACACCATTACACGCGACACGATCGAGAACTTGCCGCAGGCCGACAACACGCCAATCGACAAAGTCATCCTGCAAATGCCGGGCGTATCCTACGATTCGGCCGTTTCCAATCCCAGCTTCCACGTGCGCGGCGAATATGCCAACGTTCAGATCAGGTTCAACGGCGTCGTCGTGCCCGAGGGTGTCTCCGGTCTCGGGCCATTCCTCGACACCAATTTCATCGGCAGCATGTCGCTCCTCACCGGCGCGCTGCCGGCGGAATACGGCTTACGCACCGCGGGCGTGCTCGACATTACCAGCCGAGCCTTCGCCGCGCCGAGCGGCGAAGTAAGTCTCTATGGCGGCAGCCGGCAAACCTTTACGCCGAGCTTCGATTACGGCGGCAGCGTCGGCAATTCGGAATATTTTGTCTCCGCGCGCGGCAATTGGAACGACCTCGGCATTGAAAATCCAACGCCTGGGCTCAATGCCATTCACGATCAAACTCAGCAGGGTAAATTTTTCGGCTATGTCTCGACGCTACTCGACGAATCGACGCGGTTCAGCATGATCTCGGCGGCGTCCTACAGCGCGTTCCAGATTCCGAACAATCCGAACCAGGCGCCGCTCGGCGATTTTCCCTTCGGCATGCCCGCAACCAATTACGATTCATCGACGCTTAACGAGAACGAATACGACACTTACGCCGTCACCATGGCGGCGCTGCAGAGACACGGGACCGACGGCGACGCGCAGCTCGCCGTATTTTCCCGTTACGCCGAAGTTCATTTCGTGCCCGACGTGTTCGGCGACATGGTGTTCAATGACGTCGCCTCCGACGTGATCCGGCAAAGCACGCTGACCGGCATGCAGGGTGACGCGTCCTATATTGTGAACGACCGGCACACGCTACGCGCGGGCTTCGCCGTGAGCGGCGAACAAACCAACGTCACAGACACGTCAACCGTCATGCCTGGCTCAATCGGCGCGGTCACGGGTCCGGCTTTCGCTATCAACGATCAGACATCGCTGCTCGGCTGGAACATCGGCACTTACGTTCAGGACGAATGGAAGCTCACCGATCAGATCACGGTGAATATGGGGCTGCGCTTCGACCAGCTATACCAATTCGTCGATGCCAATCAGCTTAGTCCGCGTTTCGCCGTCGTCTATAGACCGTGGGCCGGCACCAGCCTTCATGCCGGTTACGCTCGCTACTTCACGCCGCCTTATCAGGCGCAGGCGACGCAATCGAGCATCGCATTGTTCGCCAATACGACGAATGCACCCGATATTCCTTTGGCCGATCCCGTGAAGCCCGAACGTGCGAACTATTTCGATGCCGGGATCGACCAAACCGTGCTGCCGGGCCTCGATGTTGGGCTCGATGCTTATTACAAGGAGGCCCGGGACATGATCGACGACGGTCAGTTCGGCCAAGCCGTCGTGCTCACCCAGTTCAATTGGGCGCGCGGTTACAGCGAAGGGGGCGAATTCAAGCTGAAATACAAGAATGGCAACTTCAATGCCTACGCTAATTTCGCCTACAACATCTCCAGGGCGATAGGTCCGGAGTTAAATCAGTATGTTTTCGACGCCGCAACCTACGAGTATCTCCTCAGCCATTATCATTACACTGACGATATGCAGCGGATGACCGGATCGGCCGGCGTATCGTACCGGATCTACGATACGACTCTGACCGCGGACATGATCTACGGCAGCGGCCTGCGCGCCGGCGACTTATCCGATGGAGTTGCGCCCAACTCGCTGCATACGACGCCTTACGCGGTCATCAATACCGGCATTGCCCACGACTTCACGTGGTCGACGGGTTACAAGCCGCTGACCGTGCGCTTCGACATCGTCAACCTGTTCGATCAGATCTACGCGCTGCGTGACGGTTCCGGCATCGGCGTCTTCGCCCCGCAATACGGCGCGCGCCGCGGTTACTATGTGGGGCTATCGCAGAAGCTTTGAACGTTGCGCGTCGAAATTCAGGCGACGCGGACTTGTGCCAGAAAGTGCTCGACCTCGGCACGTAATCGTCCGGATTTCGCCGCAAGCTCGCCGCCGGCCGTGAGCACCGCATTGGCCACCTCGCCGGTTTTGGCCGCGGCGTCCGAAACCTGCACAATGCTCGCCGAAACCTCGCGCGTGCGCTCGGCCGCGGCAATGGCGCTGCGGGCGATTTCCTTGCTCACGGCGTCCTGCTGCTGCACCGCCACCGAAATCTCGTTGGCATTCTCGTCGAGCTGTCCGATCGTGCCCGTGATCGCCTTCATGGCCTGGACCACGCTCGACGTCGTCGCCTCGATCGAGGCAATTTGCTGGGTGATGTCGCCGGTCGATTTCTCGGTCTGGGCGGCAAGAGACTTGACCTCCTGGGCAACGACGGCAAAGCCGCGGCCGGCGGCGCCGGCGCGCGCCGCTTCGATGGTCGCGTTGAGCGCCAATAGATTGGTCTGCGCCGCCACGTCGCGAATGAGATTGCTGACGCTGTTGATTTGCCCCACCGTGGCGGCGAGTCGCTCGACCGTGCTTATGATCGATTTCGCTTCGTTGCTGGCCTGCCGGGCGATGTCCGCCGAGGTGCGCGCCTGGCTCGAAATCTGCTCCACAGATTGAGCGATTTCCTCCGCCGCCATGGCCACATTGCTGACATTCGTCGTTGCTTCCTCGGACGCGGTCGCCGTGGCGTTGGCTTGTGTCTTATTATGTTCGGCGGCTTCCGCCATGATTTGCGCGCAGCGATCCATGGTCATCGAGGCGGCGTCCAGCGTCTGGACGATATCGTTGACCTCGCGTTCGAAATTTTGCGTGGCCCTCTCCATTTTTTGCCGCCGCGATTCGGCTTCGCGCGCCTGCTCGGCGTCGCTGTGACGCGCCGCCGTGACATCCTCGATCGCCTGGCGGAATACCAAAAGCGCCTGCGCCATACCGGCGATCTCGTCTTGCCCGCCGACCGGCACCGCGACACCGGATTCGCCGGCGGCGATCCGCCGCATCGCGCTGCTCAACAGCGTCAAGCGGCCGACAATACTGCGGCCGACATAAAGCCAGGCAATCAGTGCGGCGGCGCCGAGCGCGGCAAGGCTGAGCACGATCAGCACGATCCGGCCAAACCTGATTTGGTCGATGGCGCGTGCCGAAAGCGCCTGCGCCGACATGCGTTGCCGCTCGATCAAATTCTCGACGGCGGTGCGAAGCCGCGTCGCCTCGGCGAGCGCGGCCGCATAGACTTTCTGCGCATCCTGCTCGCCTTTCAACTCATTGGCCCGTTGCGACACGATTCCATTGTCGCCGGACAGCGCGGCAAGCTTGCCGTAGAGGGCCGTCATCTTGGCGCGCTGATCGGATTGCGGCAGCTTTTGCATATTGCCGTCGATGTCGCGCTTCGCCGCGGCAATCGAATCGCGCAACGGCGGCAGATTGGCGACATCGGTCACCATCGATGCTTCGATCATCAGCCCGGTGAGCAGATTGGCGTCGGCCTGCACTTCAAGAAGCCGCCGTAGCGCATCGATCGATTGATTGAGCGTCGTTCGATCCTGGGTCTGGCTTTTCGTCATAAGATCGAAATTGGCGTCGTCGATTGCCGGCGTCAGCGCCTCTAGGAGATCCTCGTGCGCCTTTCGTGCCGCAAGCGCGAGCGCACGCCGTTGCGCGGAAATCTGGATGCGGTCGGCGACCGCCTGATTGAGCGCATTGAGCCGTTCGTCCATGGCGCCCTGGGCGACGGCGATTTCGTCGCTTTCGCTCGCATCGAGCGAACGGAGGTTCCCGATCCTGGCTTGCAGCTCCTGAGATTGCGCGGCGATCTGGTTGGCGATTTGCGCCCGATGGTTTTCGTCCTGGACAACGATCAAGCGCGGAGCCGAACCGATCAGGCTGTCGGTGCCCTCGGCAAGTCGAAACGATTCGACGGTGGCGGGCATGCTGCGGAAAACGATTTCGCGCAAAGTGGCGCTGATATTGGCTGAAGCAAACAGCGCAAACAGCGAGCCCACAACGGTCAAGCCCGCCGCCAGGCCGAATGCCAGATATAGGCGCGAGCGGATCGTGCGCAGCCAGGTGAACGAGCTGACACGGTTGCGAATGCCGTCGAAGCTCAATCTGTATTTGTCTACAAGCACCGACGACCTCGCAGCCGCGGCAGCGTGGGGGTAAGCTTGGTCACCGACCTGCCGCCATCTTGATCAAACGGACGACCGGTTTGAACGAGCCATCGCCCTGCAGAATGGTGAAAAAGACCTGGTCGGAGCCCTGGTTCTTTGCCGGCCCGTAGCTCAGCGTGATGCCATCGAGATCGAACGGAGCGCCGTAGATAGCGTTGAGAAGCTTTTCGCGCGTCGGCTCGCCGTCCACACGCTTAAGTGCTTCAATCACAAACCGACCGACCAGATATCCCTCCAGCGAGACAAATCCGGGTTTGGCCGCCGAGTCATCCGCAGTCAGAGCCTTTTGATAGGACGCCACGACTGGCAGCGACGCATCCCACGGGAACGGCACCACTTGGCTTATGACGACGCCAGCGCCGTCATTGCCGAGTTCTTTAGCCAGCGAATCCGAACCGACGAAGGAGATCGCTACGAAGACCGGATTAAATTTGACCTGATGTGCAAGCTTGATGAATTCGGCGACCGGCTTATACGGCCCGACCGTGACCACGGCTTCCGGATTGTCCTTCATGATGTCGAGCAGCGCCGATTTCACCGCCGTGGTGTTACGTTTGAAGCTGCCGGACGCGATGAGCGACATATTGCGTTTCGTCAGCGCCCGCTGCACGCCCTCAAGACCGGCCAGGCCGAAGGCGTCGTCCTGATAGAGAATTGCGATTTTGCTGATCCCGAGATCTTTGGTCAGATGCTCGATCCACGCTTCGGTTTCCTCGAAATAGGAAGCGCGCACATTGACGACGTAGCGATTGTACGGACTGCGCAAGAATTCGGCGCCGGTAAATGGGCCGATGAACGGCACCTTCGCATCGGTAGCGATCGGCTGACCGGCTTTCGATGTCGGCGTTCCAACCGCGCCGACCATGGCAAAGATCTTGCCGTCGTCGATGATCTCTTTGGTGGCGACGACGGTTTTTTCCGGCTCATAGCCGTCATCCAGCGATTTAAGCTCGAGCATGCGCCCGGAAACGCCACCGCGCCGGTTGGCCTCGTCAAATGCCGCCAGAATGCCGCGGCGCATGCCTTGGCCCAAGTCCTGCGCCGGCCCCGTGAGCGCCGCAACTTGCCCGAATATGATCTTGTTGCTGGAAACTCCGTCCTCGGCCAGAGCGGCAGTGCCGAGCATACCGATAAGCAATGCGACCGCAATTCGAAGCTGATTGCTGTTCATCGGCGTTTCCCTTGAATGAGATGGCCGCGCCCGCCGCACCTGCAATATTCATTTTCCGACGGGAGCAGCGCACATAGTTTGGGCAATTTATCGTTAACGAACGATTAAAAACCCTGCAAATCGTGGCGCCGTGCCCGAGATTTTGTGCTGCAACGTCGGCTCAATCTACGCCGCGCTGTTGGCGATCGACCGCTCCGTCAGCATGGTGCGCACCGCCGCGAACACTTTGTCGAAGGCCGGCCGGCGGTAGGCCCATTTCTCGTCGGCCGCGAGGGGCACCATGACCATGGTGGCGTTGGCCTCGAAAAACAAAATATCGCCCTGCTTGTTCACCGCGAAATCGATGCCGCCATAGTCGAGAGCCAACGCGGCGTTGATGCGCTCGAGCGCGGCCATTCCGCGCGGCCCGACGACGCTCGCCATGTCGTCGAGAAAGGCGGCGTCCTTGCGACGGTTCGCCGCCGATTGGGCCATGTCGGCCTTGAAATAATGGACTTTCCAGCTTGGCGAAATCGCCAGATGCAGTGGATACATTTTCCGATCGACGAACATGACGCGAAACTTGCGATACATGCCCTCGTCGTCTCGAGCGTCGAGTTGTTCGATGAGCCAGGCATCGTCGCCGGGCAGATCAGCCGCCGCGGCCGCAAGCTGTTCCGGCCGCTCGATACGAACAAAATGATGGCCGGTGTGGAATCCCGGGGCGCGTAACAGCAGCGGAAAGGAGAACCCGCTGCCAGCGACCACCTCGATTTTTCCGGGTCCGGTAAGTGCGCTACGCGGCAATCTGACCATTCGCGGCACCACGACGTTCGGCACGCCGCGCAGCCGCGCGATATTGGCAAGCCGCCCGGTTTTGAGCACTTGCGCCGGATGATTGAGCACCGGCCGGCTGGTTCGGTTAAGTACCGTCTGCGCCGCTTCGAGACCGTCGCTGCATAAATCCGCGTCGCCGATGCTGTTGAAAACAATATCGTGCGGAGGCAACGGCAGCTTCGGACCGCAATATTCCGTCACCAAGACCGTGGTTTGGAAAGTGCGATCGTCCAGAATTGAACTCGTCGGCACATTGCCGCCGGCCGCGGAAACCAACAGCAGGACCGAAATAGGTCGTCCTTCGCCGCGATAAGGAAGCCGCGTCAAGAAGTGGTTCATAAAGCCCTTGTCGCGATGTGCCCGCGCGCCCGCCGAGTCGCCGATCGCGGCCAAGAGGTTGCCCATGCCGCGATTCGCGTGGATATGATCCGGATCGGCCCGCAACGCGGCTTCGAAGTGATGGCGCGCTTGCACATGCTCGCCGATCCAGAACAAGAGATTGGCGAGATTGACATGGCCGTTCGGATTGTTCGGGTGGTGGCGCACCGCCTCGCCGAACAGCGAACGCGCTGCCTCGCGATAACCGGCATTGAGAACGAGCGTGCCGAAATCATTGAGCGCACCGAAATCGGTCGGCCTTTGCCGAATGAGCTCGAGATAGTCGCGCTTGGCCTCCTCGTAGCGACCCTGCTCGCGTAACAGACCGGCGCGTTCGAAGCGGGGCGCGAACGCCTCCGGATCACGCTGCAGGACGCGATCGAGCGCGCTGATCCGCGAGCTTTCCGCAACAGGTTGCGAGCGGTTGATCACGAGCGTTTGCGACCTTGGCCGGCGCGGCGAATCAATGCCGTTGAGCGATGATAATAGAATGATGCGGATGGCCGAGCCGCTAAATTAGAACAAAATTTACCATAGCGGACGACGATCCGGCCGCAACCGAAATTCAAATGAAGGCTCCGTCATGGCGACAATTGCGGCCGATAAGACCATCGTGTTGGGCGATCCGGCGCCATGGTTCGGCGCGCCGCTCGTCGGCGGCAACGGCGCCTTCAACCTTCAGGTCGCGGCCGGCCGCTGGATCGTGCTGAGCTTTTTGGGCTCGCCGGCCGATCCGAGAGCGAACCGGGAATTGACGGAGCTGTTGCGCGACACGCGTGCGTTCGGCGAAGACAAGGTCATATTCTGCGGCATCTTCACCGCGCCGCCCGCCGATCCGGCGCCGTACGCCGCGATGAGCACGCCGGCGATCGCATTCCTCGCCGACTATGACGGCGCGATCAGCCGGGCGTTCGGCGCCGCCGAGATGCCGCGCACCATCGTGCTCGATCCGATGCTGCGCGCGGTCGCCGACATTGCGTGGGATCATGCGGCCGGACACGCCGAAACCGTGCGCAATGTCTTGCAGGGCCTGCCGGCGGTCGACGATTCGGCCGGCGTTCCGCTGACGGCGCCCGCGCTCATCGTGCCACGCATATTCGATTTCGAGCTGTGCGACTTCCTGGTCAAGGTCTACGACAAGCTCGGCGGCAGGGATTCCGGCTTTCTGCTCGACCGTGACGGCCGCACCTCGACGGTGGTCGACTATCGGCTCAAGCGCCGCAACGATCTGAGCATTCTTGTGCCGGAGGTGCGCGAGCTTATTCGCGGTCAAATCGTGCGCCGTCTCGTTCCGGCCGTGGAGCGGTTTTTTCAATTCTCGGCAACGCGGATGGATCGCTATATCGTCGCCTGCTACGACAGCGCGATCGGCGGGCATTTCGACCGCCATCGCGATAACGTTAATGTCGGCGCGCAGCACCGCCGCTTCGCCGTCACCATCAACCTCAACAAAGACTACGACGGCTGCGACCTCGTTTTTCCGGAATTCGGCCGCCGCACCTATCGCGCGCCAGCCGGCGGCGCCATCGTCTTCTCCTGCGGCGCGCTGCATCAGGTGACGCCGGTGTCGCGCGGCAAGCGCTACGCCTTCCTCGCCTTCCTCTACGGCGAGGCCGACGCGGCGCTGCGCGACACCAACGATGCGAAAATCGTGCAAAGCGAATTTCGCTACAGCGGCGCGATGTCGGATCGCCTTTTCCCGGACGAGACCGAGCGCCCGCTCGAGCGTTGCGCCGGCTAAGTGGCGATCCAACGGCGCGCTTGTCAGCGCAGAATTTTCGGCTAATATCGAATCGTCTCGGGGATGGAGTCCCCCGTAACCGCCGTTGTGGCTGATGACTCCTGCCGGGCGCTTTGGCGTCGGTGGGAGTTTTCTTTTGGCTCCGCTGCCTCCAGCGCTGATTGTGTGTGCGCGTCCAGCGCCGAGCACGCAACGATGCCCGCTTCGGTGTTGCGTGGAGAGCGAGAACTTTGATCGATGTAGAGGAGATATTGATGGATAATCTCTGGTTGCAGTCGGCTCTGTGGATGGCGCTTGCACTCATTGCCGCGATGGGATCGCTCTACGTAACGATCTCCGCGGCCCTGTTTGAGATCGTCGTTGGCGCCATCGCCGGCAACACGATTGGATTGCCGCTCACCCCGTGGATCAATTACATCGCCGGCGTCGGAGCGGTGCTGCTGACATTTCTCGCAGGCACCGACATCGACCCGCATGTCGTCAAGAAGAACCTCGCTTCGAGCGTGACGATTGGCCTGATGGGTTTCTTTGCGCCCTATATCGGCTGCCTTTTGTTGGCGCATTACGGGCTGAGCTGGCCCTGGCCGCAGGCGCAGATCGCCGGCATCGCGCTGTCCACGACATCCGTCGCGGTGGTCTACGCGGTGATGGTCGAGACCGGCTACAACCGCACCGAGCTCGGCAAGATCATCCTCGCTGCCTGCTTCATCAACGATATCGGCACTGTGCTGGCGCTGGGTCTGATATTTGCGAACTACAATTTGTATCTGGTTCTTTTTGCAGTCGTCACCGTCGCGGTTGTCGCCGCATTGCCCTTCGTCATACGCCCGTTGTTCAACTGGCTCGGTGGGCGCACCAGCGAACCCGAAATAAAATTTCTCTTTCTGGTGCTTTTTGCGCTTGGCGGTCTCGCCAATCTGGGCAAGAGCGAGGCGGTCCTGCCGGCTTACCTGGTCGGGATGGCACTGGCCCCGTTTTTCTTGGCGAACCGCGAACTGCAACTGCGGATGCGCGCCATCTGCTTCGCCTTCCTGACCCCGTTCTACTTCCTCAAGGCCGGCTCCTTGATTGAAGCTGACGCATTGGTCACCGGCGCCGGTCTTATCGGCCTGTTCCTCGCCATGAAGATGATAACGAAGTTCTGCGGCATTTTGCCGTTGACGCGCCATTTCAAATTCGAACCGCGCGAAGGCATGTACACGACGCTGATGATGTCGACGGGCCTGACTTTCGGATCGATCTCGGCGCTGTTCGGCCTCACCAATCACATTATCGATCAGGCTCAATATACGATCCTGCTGACGGGCGTGATTGGCAGCGCGGTGGTGCCCACTTTGATCGCGCAAATCTGGTTTAGGCCGCACTTCGAGCCCCTGGAGGAGGACGCCTAAGAAGCGGCGATCAGGGTTACTGTGCTCTTTGCCGGACCGGCGATTGTCCGTATGCTGACCTGACGAAAAACACGGCACGGAGGAGACGCTGCGATGGACTTGGCGATGACCGGCAAGAAGGCGCTCGTCACTGGAGGCAGCGAAGGCATCGGCAAGGCGATCGCACGCGCGCTGGCGCACGAAGGCGTCGATGTGGCGATCTGCGCGCGGCGCAAGGAGCCGCTGGAAAAGACCGCGGCCGAAATCGCCAGAGAAACCAACCGCAAGATCGTCGCCATTCCCGCCGATCTCACCAAGCCGGCCGACGCCGAGAATTTCGTCAAACAGGCGCATGCCGCGCTCGGCCGGATCGACATCCTGGTCAACAATGCCGGCTCGTCGCCCGGCGGCGTGCTCGATCATTTGAGCGAGGAAGACTGGGCGCAATCGCTGCAACTCAAATTCATGGGTTACGTGCGCTGTCTGAAACACGTGCTGCCGATCATGCAGAAACAGAAGAAGGGCCGCGTGGTGAACCTGATCGGCAATGACGGCGTCAAAGTCTCCTATTGGGAAATCGCGCCGGGCGCCGCCAATGCCGCCGGGCAGAATCTGACCAAATCGCTCGCCAGCCAATACGGCAAGGACAATATCAGCTTCGTCGTCGTCAATCCGGGGCCGGTGCGCACCGAACGCTGGGCCGGGCTGGTCAAGGCGATGGCGCGCGACATGAAGCTGTCCTACGAAGAGGCCGACAAGCTTGCGCCGGCGAGCATTCCGCTCGGCCGCATTGCCGAGTGCGAGGAAGTCGCCAATCTCGTCGCCTATCTCGCTTCCGACCTCGCTTTCTTCGTCAACGGCACCATGATCGAAATCGATGGCGGCCAGGACAAGGTCCTGATGGACCGCATGCGCGACCGCTGAACTTCGCTGTCCGAGCGGTAAATCCGCGAGGGTGAGTGAGTGGGCGCGAGCGGCTTGGCTGCTCCCCCTCATCTGCCTTGTTGCTCGCAAATGCTCGCAACTCGCCACCCTCTCCCGCAAGGGGAGAGGGGATAAAGCAACCTCGTCCTCGCGGCGCGTAGTTGCGCGAGTGTTGTCAAACAGCCTATTTGTTTCCTTCCCCCGCTTGCGGTGACGGGGATCGGTGAGAAAACCCAAGCCATCCAATCCAGAGCGGGCCATTCCAAGATGTTGCGGAGCAGTTCTTTGCGGCTCGCTTCCGGCAAATAAAGGAAAGCGGAACGCCGGCAGTCGCACTGTCGTCAGTCCCCGCACGCAAGCGGCGCACGGGTCGCGCCACGGAGAAAGCGGCTTGCGCCGCCCTCCGCTTGCGGGCGCGCTCGCCTGCCGGCGTTCCACCACGGCTCTGCCCAAGGGGTGTGTGGTCCCTTGGTGCGATCCGGGCCAGGCTTCGTGGGAAGGTTTCCCTCCCCACTTCCAGCGACGCACCTCGCACGCCGGTCGTAATGCCGGCAGGCATGATGCCCGGACCGCCCGAGTGTGCGGCTGATGAGGCCGCACCCGCGGGCACCGCACTCGCCCCCTGCCGCCCGGCATCACCCGGACGGCGTCCTTAACCGGGGCGAGATTTGATTCTTCAGAATGTAACTGAACTAGGGACGAATGTCGAGCGTCGTCCCCTATGGCGTGACGCGACACTAAGCCTCTCTGGCCCCGCCTTGGGCCGAGCCCCCTCCTCCGTTATAGTCGCCGCCGTAAGCGCGCGGCGTCCGGTCACAGAGGACGCGCCGAGGCTCGAGGGAGGGATGGGAACTCATGTCAGCACGCACACTCGGATTCCGCGCCGGCAAATACCTGGCGCTGAGCGCAGCCGCGGCGATCGGCTTGTTCGCAGCCGCCGTGCCGGCCGCCGCCGCCGATTTCGTCTTAAAGTTCGGCACCGCCACGATCAACGAGACGCAGCACCAGTTCATCAAGTTTTACAAGGAAGAAGTCGAAAAGGCGTCCGGCGGCCGCATCGAGGTGCAGGCCTATCCCGCGAGCCAGCTCGGACCGATCCCGGCCGAAATCCAGGGCGTGCAGCTTGGCACCGTGCAGGGCTATATCGGCCCGGTCGACTTCTTCGTCGGCGTCGATCCCCGCTTCGGCGTGTTCTCGGCGCCGATGCTGTTCAAGAGCAACGAAAACGCCATCGCCACGGTTGAGGATCCGCAGATCCAAAAGGCGATGTTCGACATGCTGACGCCGAAGCGCATGGTCGGCATCGCGACCATGAATATCGGCGCGTCCGATTACGGCGCCAAAAAAGCGATCATGCGGCTGTCGGACTTCGAAGGCAAGAAACTGCGCATCAACGGCACCGAGCTGGAACGCGAGAAGATGGCGAAGCTCGGCGCCACCGGCATCGGCATGCCATTGTCGGACGTGGTGCCCGCGCTCGATCAGGGCACGATCGACGGCACGATTTCCGGCCTGTCGGTGTTTACCGCGTTCAAGATGAACGATCTGCTCAAGGTGATCACCGTCACCAACGACACTTACATTGTTTCGCTCGCCGTCATCAGCAAGCCGTGGTTCGACACGCTGCCGCCGGATCTGCAAAAGGTCGTGATCGAGGCGGGGGTGAAAACGCAGGCCAAGGCGCAGCAATGGTGCATCGATTTCACCAAGAATCTGGTGGACACCTGGACCAAGCTCGGCGGCACCGTGCATACGCTGCCCGACGACGACCTCGCCAAGTTGAAGACGCTGCTCGATCCGGTCGCCGATCAGGCGACCAAGGATCAGCCCGCGGTGCATGAAATGTTGCAAATGGTGCGCGCGACCGTCGCCAGGCACTGAACGCCGGGCGGCTACCGCCGCCGACGGATCGACCCATGATCGTGATCATCAGGCGCGTCGCCAACGCGCTCATGGCCGTGCTTCGCGTCGCCGCCGGCGCAATGCTGGTGCTGAGCGTCGGCATCAATTTCGCCAACATCATCGGCCGCTACGTGTTCTCGGTGTCGTTATATTGGGCCGAAGAGGCGATGCTGTTTTTGATGATCGGCTGCGTTTTCTTCGGCGCCAGTCAGGCCGGCTGGCTCGGCCGCCATATCCGCATGGATATCGTGATTTCGCTGTTGCCGCCGCGCACGCGCAGGGTTTTCAACGTCCTGTCCGATCTCATCACCATCGCCACTTGCATTGCGGTCGCCGTTTTTGCCTGGCCGGTAATGACCATGTTCTACGAACTCGACCAGCGCAGCGAGACCGCCAACATTCCTCTCGTCATTCCGCAGTCCGCAGTCCCGATCGGCGCCTTGCTGATGGCGCTTCTGATCGCGGCGCGGCTGATCGCGGTCGGCACACGCCACGACGACATTATCGCGAGCCGGGATTTCGAGCATTGAAATGACGATCTTCGTCTATTTCATCCTGCCGGTGATTTTGCTGATCCTCGGCCTGCCGATCTTCGTCGTCCTGCTCCTCACTTCGTTCACCGCGATCGTCTTCGTCGCCCATGTGCCGACCGAAGCCGTGCAAACTTATATGTTCGGCAGCCTCGACAATTTTCCGCTGCTGGCGGTGCCGTTCTTCGTCCTGGCGGGCGAGATCATGGGCAAAGGCGGCATCGCCGACCGCGTCGTCAACTGGGTGGTATCGATCGTCGGCGGCGTGCGCGGCTCGCTGGCGGTGACCACCGTCGCGTCATCGGAATTGTTCGGCGCCATGGCGCATACCTCGGTCGGCACCGTGGTCGCGATCGGGCGGCTGTTGTTTCCGTCGCTGACCAAGCACGGCTACAACGAGCGCTTCGCCATCAGCCTGATCACTTCCTCGGGCGCGGTCGCGGTGATCATCCCGCCGTCGATCGCGATGATCCTTTACGCCATGACGGCGGAAGTCTCCGCGATCAAGCTGTTCACCGCCGGCATTTTGCCCAGCCTTTTGATCGGCGTCGTCGATGCGGTCTACGTGATGGCCTATGCGCGGGTCAAAATGGTGCCGCTGTCGGCGCCGGCGCGCTGGAAGAACATCTGGGCCTCGACCAAAGAGGCGAGCTGGGCAATCGGCACCATCGTCGTGATCTTCGGCGGCATCTATGGCGGCGTGTTCACCCCGACCGAAGCGGCCGGCGTGGCGGTGGTCTATTCGCTGTTCGTGACGATGTTCGTGTACCGCACGGTGGGGCTTGTCGAGCTGCGGCAGATCATCGTCAGCTCCGTGGTGCTCATCGGCCAAATCCTGATCATCGTCACTGCGGCGGGCGTCTATTCCTGGCTGATGACGACCAGCGGCATTCCGCAGAGCATCATCGCCGGCATCGCCGCGCTGCACCTGCCGCACTGGCAGACCCTGTTGTTCGTCAATGCCGGGCTTCTCGTCGCCGGCAGCTTCCTCGAGCCGGCGCCGGCGATCCTGGTCCTCACTCCGCTCTTGCTTCCGGTCGTCGAAGCCGCCGGCATCAACGCGCTGCACTTCGGCATCATCATGGCGGTCAATCTGTCGATCGGCCTTTACATGCCGCCGTTCGGATTGAACCTGTTTGCCGCCAAGGCGATCTTCAATATGCCGATGGGCGCGATCTATCGCGGCGTGCTGCCGTTCGTGGCGATCAATTTCCTGGCGCTGCTCGTCATTACCTACGTGCCGGCGATCTCGATGGTGCTAATCGGCGTCACACGCTGATATTTTCCCGAACGCTGAGATTTAATCAGACCACGTTCCGGTTGAAGTAAAGGGAGCCCCCGATCACCAAGGCCCAAATTACGGCCAGAGTGACGAGCGCCATGAGCGCCACCATTGCCTTCCTCCCGCGATGTTGTTCCGCGCGTCGCGTTGTTTCGCCGCGCAGTCAGTCCGTTTCGCCCGACATCGCAACCACGCTGTCGGATGCCGCGGCGCGCCGCTGCGTCAACTCCGCTTGCAACCGCTCGGCCTCGTCGTCCATGCCGATCCAGCGCAGCTTGCGAATGAGCTTGACGAGCTCGTTCGATCCGGCATCGGGCGGCCTTTTCTGTTCGAGTGAAATGTCCGGGCGCGTGTCCGTGTGCGCGTCGCTGCGCGTGTCCATGAGCGTGCTCCCATATTATTGACTGCGTTTTCTTGATCGCACGATAAGCTTGACCGTTACGGCATGCCGTTTCGCACAGTCAGTCACGCTTGAGTCTTGGCGCCAGTGTTTACTCATCGGGGTGCCGGCGCAAGGCCGCTGCAGTGCGCCGCAACATAAACGGCGATGTGGGAACTTTATGTTTAACGGCTACGCGCCGGCGACTTCGACGGTTCCGCCCGCAAGGTCATGCGTTGGCCGCGACGCCGGCACGGCCGCCGACCGCAAAGTCGCCGAATGCACCGTTTGTGCGATGAAGGCATCAACGTCGCGCAGCACCGGAACCAGAAAACGCAGCACCGGCGCCACCGCCGCGATGATGATGAAATGGCCGACCCGCCGATAGGTCTTGACTGTCGCTACATTGCCGGCGGCAATGAGCCGCGCCGCCAACCGGGTGGAGTTACCGGACTCGACCAGCCGGTCGCGGCTGCCGGTCATCAGCAAAGCCGGCGGCGCGCCGGGCGCAACGTGGAAGATCGGCTGCGTCTCCGGCCGATCGGCGCCGCCGAAGATCAGCTTCAGCGTTTCGTCGCGCAGCGGCATGTAATCGTACGGCCCGGCAATGCCGATCAGCCCGGCAATGTCGCACCCCGGATCAAGCCCAACGTTGCGGAGCCAGCGCGCATCGATCGCCAGCATGGCGGCGATATGCGCACCGGCCGAATGGCCCTTGAGGAAAATCTTGTTCGGATCGCCGCCGAAGCGGGCGATATTATCCTTCACCCAGCGCACGACTTGCGCACCGTCCTCGAGAAAATCGGGGTAGCGCGCTTCCGGATAAATCCGATAGTCCGGCAGCACTGCGACATAACCGCGGCGCGCCAGCGCCTTGGCAACGTAGCGATAGAGTTCCTTGTTGCCTCTGCGCCACGCGCCGCCATAAAAGAACACGACCACCGGCGCCGCCACGGCGTCGACCGGCCGGCAAACATCGAGACGGTGCCGCGCCCGCTCGGCGTAGGCGATCGAACGCGTGAGTTTAATGTCCCCCATGCCGGGCGGCACTATGCAGCGATCCCGACGAATTAATGGCAGCGGCACGTTGCCGCGAAGATTTTGCGCCGAAAAAATTATGCTAACGTGCCGCGCCGACGCAACGGAGCTGGGCAATGCGAACTTGGCAATTCCTCGCTGTCATAATTCTGTGTCTTACGTCCGCGATTGCGCGCGCGGAAACCGTGGAAATCGCCGGCGATTACGGCGGCTTTCTCGTCGCCTATGAGGCGAAATGGAAGAAGCTCGCCTCGGAACACGCCAATGTGCGCATTGCGGGGCCCTGCGTCTCCGCCTGCACCGTCTTGGCCGGCTATATTCCGCGCGAAGATATTTGCGTCACACCCAAGGGCTCCATGGGATTTCACATGGCCTTTCCGCCGTTTGTCACCCCGGATTTGTGGAAAGACTATCCTGGGGACATCCAGGGATGGATCACCAAGCAGGGCGGCCTGACCTATTCATTGCTCTGGCTGCAAGCGCCGGAGATTTATAAGTTTTTCAAGAAGTGCCCGCAGGGAACCTGACCTTCGCATGGCCAAGGCAAAGATCGACTTCCCGGTAGCGAAAGTGCGGCGCTACCTGGAACCAGGCCCGATCGTCCTGGTCTCGTCGGCCTGGCGCGGCGAGCGCAACATCATGACCATGGGTTGGCACACGGTCATGGAATTTGTGCCGTCGATTTTGGGCTGCATGATCGCCAGCAGCAACCATAGTTTCGAGCTTGTCCGCCGCAGCAAAGAATGTGTCATCAACGTGCCGACGACGGCGCTGACCGACGCGGTGGTCGGCATCGGCAATTGCTCCGGTGCCAACGTCGACAAGTTCAGGACATTTCGGCTCACGGCAGAGCCCGCGCACGAGGTCAAGGCGCCGCTGATCGCCGAGTGCCATGCCAATTTCGAGTGCCGGCTCAAGGACGATACGCTGATCAAGCGCTATGATTTTTTCATTTTTGAGGTGGTGAAGGCGCATGTCGCGCGGCGCCCGAAATATCCGCGCACGCTGCATTATACCGGCGACGGCGTCTTCATGGTGTCCAGCAAGATCATGAGCCGCCGCGGGCAATTTCGTCCGGAAATGCTTTAAGCCGATGCGGTGATCCGGGGGTTCAACCGGCGAGACAGGCTTGCGGTAGGTTTGCTAATATTGCCTGCGCACCTTGAGGGCCGCGTTCATGCCCATCACCGATCCGCAATCCATTCCGTTCGGTCTGCTCGTATCCTACGCGGAGGATATGTATACAGTCGGCGCGCTCGCGCCGCCGAATGATCCGCGCATTGCGGCACTCGGCTGGACTGTCCTCGGTTATCTGACCGCACACGACGCGGTGTTTCCGCAAGAAGGCGATCAGGATCGAACGCTTCAAACTCATCCGACTAGCCGCGTTTTCTTCGGCTTCGTAGCCCGCGACAATAACAATGCTGCTTCCCATATCGCGGTCATCCGCGGCACCGACGGGATGGTAGAGTGGGTCATCGATGCAGAGTTCGTCCTCATTCCGCATCCCCGCCATAACGGCGTCAAGATCGAGCAGGGGTTTTGGAACATCTATCAAACGCTGAGCCTGGCCGATCCTGCCACCGGTGTTACGACCCATCAGAACGCGGCCGAAGGCGTTGCCGCATTGGTCGGGGCCGGAATGATCGTTGTCGCCGGCCACAGTCTCGGTAGCGCGCTCGGCACCTATTTCGCGGATGATCTGGCGGAACGGCTTGCCAACAGAGTATCGGGCTGCTTGTTCGCGTCGCCGCGCACGGGCGATATGGCTTGGGTTAGCCTGTTCGCCGCGACTGTGACGGACTACCGGCTGTTCAATTACATCCTCGACCTCGTCACCCACGTGCCGACGCTTGGCTACGCCACATTGCCGAATGCGACCGTGATCCAGCCGGCAACCGCACAGGCGGGGATCCGCCTCGATTTGCTCTGCAACCACCATGTGCTCTGCTACTGCGCGATGACCGACTACCCCCATACGATGGCGGCGGGTGCATCCAATCCGACAGGCATAGGCAACCAAACGTGCATCCTCGGGCCGGCGGCCACGATGCCCGCAGCCGCGAAGGGGCTAGCCGTCGCGATCAACGCGCTTGGTATTGCCGACGAAAGAGCCGTGGCGCTGCTCAAGGCTCTGCACCCGGATGCCAACATCCATTTGGCCTAAAATTTACTTATCGTTTCAGACTCAATTTTATCGAATTGCCGACGGCAATTTTAGATAATTTACGCGACATTGCTCCGCATGAACGATTTCTGGAGCAATTGGCTCGAGGCGGTTCGCTTCACTTGCGAAGCGCAAAGCGTCATTTCGGCTCGCCTCATGCTGTTTGCTTCGGGCGCGCCCGCCTCAGCCGACGAAGCCACCCGCATGATCGCGGAGAAGATCGTCGCTTTCAGCGACGCCAGCATCGCCGCGGAACGCGCGCTCGCCAACGGGCTCGGCATTTATGTCGCCGCGGAGCACGCTTATTCGCCGCTTCGCCGCTGCGTGCGCGCCAACAGCCACCGGCTGCTCAGCACCTTCCACTAAGCCGCAGCCGGACCAGCGATAACTAAGACTAGCTCTTGGTCATGCAGTCATAGAGAAACTGCCAGCTGGCGCGGCCCGATAGTTTTTGCGCCGACGCCTGCTTGCGGCAGTCATGCCACTTGGTCTTTTCTTTGACCCACTTCGCCCGCGCGGCATTCCATTCCTTTTTCGTCCACTTCGAAACGTCCTCCATCGTCGTCGATGTCGCGGAGGGCTGGGCCGGAGCCGGTGCGGCTGCGGCCGGGGCAGGCGCAGGCGCCGCTGCGGCGGGCGGCGGCGCGGGCGCTGCCGCCGGGGCCGATGGAGCCGGAGTCTGTGCCAGCGCCAATCCCGCGCCGAGACATGAACCGGCAATCAGCGTCAGAATGAAAATCCTTGAACGATGCATGAAACTTCTCCGCTCTCTCGATGGTCCCGACCTTATGGCGTGCCAAACGCGCCTGATTAAGGCAGCACAAGACGCCAATCAAGTTGCCGCTTATGACAACGAATGGGGACGGGTCAAAACCCGTCCCCACACGACCGGCCCGCACGCTTCATGCCGGGAGACAACGGCACTGCCGGCGGGCGCGAACACCACCGTTTTTCTATCTCACGCCTTGCCGAGCGGCACTGCCACGAATCGCGTGGCGTCGCCCATTTTCACCCGCATCAGCACGTCGTGCTTGCCTTGCGCCTGGGCCTCGACCAGCGCCTGGCGCACGTCACCGGCATCGGCGACCGCCTTGCCGCCGACATCGAGAATGACGTTGCCGGTTTGGAAGCCCTGCTCGGCCGCGGGACCGTCGGGATCGACGCCGGTCACCACGACGCCCTGATTGCCGGCGCCGGACACGTCCTTCGCCGGCGCGACCTGCAGGCCGAGATGCGGCACGCCGCTCTCCGGCTGGGACTGCCCGGTAGCGGCGCTCGCGACCTGCTGCTGATCCGGCATCGGGGCGAGTGTCACCGACACGGTCTTCTGTTCGCCCTGGCGGATGAGGTCGAGCTTGACCGAGGAGTCCGGCGCCATCATGCCGATGGTGCGGGCGAGATCGCGCGCGTCCTTCACCGGCGCGCCGTTGACCGCGGTGATGACGTCGCCGGATTTGATGCCGGCTTTGGCCGCCGGGCTGTCGCTTTGCGGCGCGTCGACCATCGCGCCTGCGGCTTTCTTCAAGCCGAGACTATCGGCGATGCCTGGGGTGACCGGTTGGATCTGTACGCCGAGCCAGCCGCGGGTGACGTGGCCGTCCTTCTCCAACTGCGCCACGACCATCTTGGCGGTCTCGGCCGGAATATCGAAGCCGATGCCGACCGAGCCGCCGGACGGCGAAAAGATCGCGGTGTTGACGCCGATCACGTTGCCGTTGACGTTGAATGCCGGTCCGCCCGAATTGCCTTTGTTGATCGGCGCGTCGATCTGGATGTAATCGTCGTACGGTCCGGCGCCGATGTCGCGGCCTTGGGCGGAGACAATGCCGGCGGTCACGGTACCGCCGAGACCGAACGGATTACCAACCGCGACCACCCAGTCGCCGACTTTCGGACGATGGTTGGCGAATTGAACGTAGGGGAAGTCGCCTTTGCCGTCGACCTTGATCAAGGCCAGATCGGTCTTCGGATCGGTGCCGACCACTTTGGCGGTATAGATCGTGCCGTCATCGGTCGTCACCTGGACGGATTTGGCGTGATCGACCACATGGTTGTTGGTCACCGCGTAACCGTCCGGCGAAATGAAGAAGCCGGAGCCTTCGCCGACGATCGTTTGATGGCTCTGCTGCGTGCCGAATTGCCGGCCGAATTGATCGCCGAACTGCTGGCCGAACTGCTGGAAGAATTTGTCGAGCGGCGAACCGGGCTCGACCGGGATTTGTTGCTGGTCGTCGTCGCTTAAATGCTGCGCCAGCGCCGGATCGGCGGCGGCGGGAATCTTGACGCGCACCGAGATCACCGCGGGCTTCACTTTGGCCACGAGGTCGGCGAAGCCTTGCGGATGCGCCATCGGCTGATCCGACACCGGACCCGCTACGGCTGCGCTGGCGGGCGGCGGACCGAAGGCCCCGCTCCAATAACCGCCGGGCCCGGCGAGAAGGAGCGCGCCGCCGACGGCGGCGACGGATGCTAACAGCACGATGCGGCGGCCGGTCAGGGCCTTTCCGGATTGCGGGGGATTAGTTTGAGTCATGACGTATCTCCATTTGGACGGCCCCGGGCTTCTGCACATCGGGCCCTTTGCGAATACAACGCATAGATGGGCGAGCGCGCGTTACAGCGACCTGACGAGGAGATTAATTCGAGGAAAGCTTGCGCGGGACGCAGCGGCCGGGAGGGGAGGTCACGCCGCCTTGGCTGCGCGCCGCCTGCGGCGCCAACCGAGCACGTTGCGGATGCGAAACGGTTCGGCGATCTCTTCCTCGGTCAGCGCGTCTTCAAGCTTCGGCGGCGTCAGATGCCACGGCAGGACGATCACCACGACGCGCGGGCCGCCATATTCGAGCACCGCACTGCGCAGCCGGCGGGCGCGCTGATTGCTCAGCATGTACTCCCACCAGTGCCGCTTGACGAGTTCGGGAATAAGCACCGCGACGGTGCGGTCGGGGTTCTTATCCTCAAGCTCCTTGAGCAGCTTGAGAAGCGGCGCGTGGATGCGACGGAACGGCGCACTCAAAAACACCAGTTGCGGCGCGCGGCGGCCCTGCACCACGACTGCGGATTTTTCCACCCCCTTCGTCCATTGCTCGCACAGCTTCTTTTCCTCGCCCTGCACGTCCGGCCCTTCGAGCGCCGCCAGATGCACCGCAGTGACATCAGGCGAAAGCTGCATGGCAAAGCCCAGCGCCTTGTCGGTCAGCCGGTTCCATTCGCGGGTCATGACCAGGACGATCGGCGGGTTACTGCCGTGAAACTGCAGCTGCGCGTCGTCGTGCAGCGCCAGATCGCGAGTTTGGTAATAGCTATGGATCGCCTTGAGCAGGCCGATGACGCAAGGAATGACGACGATGGTGATCCAGCCGCCCTGCGCGAACTTGGCGATAATAATGATGACCAGCGCCGCCGCCGTCGCCGACGCGCCGACGGCATTGATGCCGAGCTTGACCAGGATAGGGCGGCGCTGCTTGGCCTGACGGGCTTGTGCGAGCTTTTGCCGCCAATGCGCCACCATGCCGGCCTGCGACATGGTGAAAGTCAGGAACGCCCCGATCGCGAAGAGCGGGATCAAACGGTCGGTGATGCCACCGAAGACGATCAACAGCAGTCCGGCCGTGAGCGTCAGATAAAGAATGCCGACGGAATAGACCAAGCGGCGTCCGACGATTGCGAATGGCGCAGGCAGGAACTTATCGTGCGCCACTGTCCGACACAGCCGCGGAAAGCCGACGAAGCTGGTATTGGCCGACAGGCACAATATCACCAGCGCGCTCGCGATCGCGATATAGTAGAACACGCCGCGTCCGGTCACCGCGCCGACGAGTTGCGACAGCACGCTCTGATAACCGGGCTGCGTCTGATCCATTGCCATGACGCCATAAGCCATCGCCAGATAAGCGATGCCGGCGAGCAGAATGCCGAGCGTCACGACGATGAGGCTCAACGTCAGCCGCGCATTGCGCACTTGCGGCTCGCGGAAAGCGTTGACGCCGTTGCTGACGGCCTCGATACCGGTCATCGCCGTGCAGCCGGAAGCAAAGGCGCGTAACAAAAGCCACCAGCCGAGCGCTTCGGCCGCTTTGGGCGGCGCCGGCGGCGGCAGGACAGGGTGCGGGTGCCCGCCACCCGTTATTGCGGCGTAGCCGCCGATGACGATCACGATCAGAAAACAGCCGATGAACAGATAGGTCGGCAGCTCGAATAGCCGGCCGGCATCCATGGTGCCGCGCAGATTGACCAGCGTCAGCAGCGCGAGAATGCCGAGACAAAGCGGCAGCGTATAGGGATGCAGCATCGGCGCTGCCGAAACCAGCGCCGCGACGCCCGCGGAAATGCCGACGGCAACGTTGAGCACGTAGTCGATCATCAAAGCTGCGGCGGCAAGAAGGCTGGCGTTCACGCCAAGATTGGCCTGCGATACGGTGTAAGCGCCGCCGCTTTTCGGATAGGCCTCGATGGTCTGCCAATAGGAGATGAATAAAATCCCGAGCAGCGCCAGAATGACCAGCATGATCGGGCCGAGCGCGGCGAGCCCGGCGGCGCCGGCGGCGGTCAGAACGGCCAACGCCGCTTCCGGGCCGTATGCCGTCGAACTCAGGCCGTCGAGGCCGAGCGCGGGCACGCCTGCCGCGACTTCGATTTCGCGCTTGCGTCCCTCGCGATTGGCAAGCGGGCGGCCGATCACCGAGCGGACGCACGCCATCAGGAGCGATGTCGCGGCGCTTTCGTCACGATCATGACTGTCGTCGGTCACTGTCTCTCGCTAACGCCGCAACCGGCAGGTCGCGCCACGATGGCGCCGCCGCATGATAATGCGCGGCGATGCTCCCGGTTCTCAGCCCGGCGGCTTCTTTCAGTGATCCGTTACTTCACCGGCGCGGCGTCGGGAATAAAGCGCTGGCCGAACACCGGCTCCTTGTAAGGCGTCGGCGGCAATTCCCAGGCGCCGGTCGAAGGCGGCCGCACCTCGGCGTCGACATGGGCGTCGATCAAAAACGGCTTGTTGGCCTTGATGGCATGCTCCAGGGCGCCGCGGAAATCCTGCGATTTCGTCACGGTGAGCGCATCGACGCCGGCGGCCTTGGCCCAGGCGGCGAGATCGGGATTGTACGGTTTCTTGTTGGGGCCCTGATGGAACATGGTGCCGTATTCGCGGCCGCCGAACATGCCGAGCTGAATGTCGCGGATCGAAACCCAGCCGAAATTATTCCAGATCACCCACACCACCGGAATGTCGTACTCGACCGCGGTGCACAGCACATGCGGCACCATGGTGAAGCAGCCGTCGCCGGTGACCGCGACCACCGGCCGATCGGGTGCTGCAAGCTTGGCGCCGAGCGCGCCTGAGGCGCCAAAGCCCATGCCGGAAAAGCCCCACGAATTGAGCATCGACTGCGGCTGGCGCGCGTTCCAGAACTGCATGTACCAGTTATGACTGACGCCGACGTCGCAGCAGATAATGCCGTCGGGCGGCAGCACCGCCTGGCAATCCGCCACCACGCGCTCCGGCCGCATCGGCGAGGCATGAATTTCGAAATTCGGCCGCACGAATTTTTCCCATTCGGCGCGCCACTTGGCGATGTCGGCGAGCCACTCTTTGGTGGCGCTCGTCTTGCTGCCGCCGATCTCGATGCCGCGCCGGTTGAGCTCAGCGAGGAGCTGCCGCAGGAAGGTGCGCGCGTCGGCGAGGATGCCGAGATCCGGGGGATAATTGCGGCCGAGCTCGGCCGGATCGACATCGACATGGATGAGCTCCGTCGACGGAAAATTCCACGAATAGCCGGGCATCCATGACGAGGCCGAGCGATCGTCGAAGCGCGCGCCGATGGCGATGACGAGGTCGGAGCGGCGGCCCGCTTCGTTCGCCGGGAACGCGCCGTTTCGCCCAATAAAGCCGAGCGACAGCGGATCGGTCATGTCGATGCAGCCCATGCCGTTCGGCGACGAGATCACCGGGATGCCGAGTTTTTTGGCGAATTCGGTGAGTTCGCGGCTTGCCTCCGACAGCGTCACGCCATGGCCGATGAAGATGACCGGCCGCTGCGCGGCAAGGATCATGTCGAGCGCGCAGGAAATTTCCTCAGGCGAGGCGCCGCTTCGCTGCGCATTGAGCGGTGGCGCCGGCGGCGGCAGCTCGACCTCGTCCTCCTCCTGAAACACATTGAACGGCACGTCGATATTCACCGGCCCCGGGCGGCCGGACAGCATGGTCGTCATCGCCTGGCGCAAGGCGAGCGGCAGCATGTCGACGCGGGTCGGCTGGAAGCTCCGCTTGACCACGGGGCGGAGCACGTTGACGAAATCGGCCTGATAGTGCCGGTTGATCTCCTGAAACGGGCTCCGGTTGAACTGCGAGGTCGGCACGTTGGCGGTGATGGCGAGGAGCGCCGAGGAATCCGTCAGCGCGCAGGCGAGCGGCATCACGATATTGGCGGAGCCCGGTCCGCACGAGGTCAGCGTCGCCACCGGCTTGTGGCGGATGCGGAAATAGGCGTCCGCCATATGCGCCGCCACCTGCTCGTGGCGCGGCGAGACGAGCTTGATGCGGTCGCGCGCGGCATAGAGCGGATCGAGCATTCCGACATTGCCGTGGCCGCAAATGCCGAAGACATAAGGAATGTCGTTTTCGATCAGATACTCCGTGATCAGCTCGGCACCCTTCATGCGTGGCATCGGAACTCCTGGGAGTTTGTCGGTATCGGCACAATACAAATCGCTTCGCGCGGTGTCATCACTCGCGAAAGCGGGTGACTCTTGGCGATAATTCCCCTGCACCGGGCGCTGCCATTATTTCAGCTTTCATTGCTGTTCACCCCACCCCACGCGCCCATAGCGCGTCGAAGACGCGCGTGAACACGCTTGTGGGCGCGCGACCCTCCCCTTCCAGGGGAGAGTGAAGCAAATTCTCCTCCGGTCCCGCTACGAAAGCGGACATCGCCAAGCACCCGAAGCGGACATTGCAAACTGCTACACACGCACAGTGGTACCGGGCCGGAATTTAACGGCGGCGATGAGCGCAATCAGAATAAAGATCGCCAATACTACGGCCTGCGTGATCGCGAACGGTGGTTCAGACTGTGTCGGAGCCAATGCATTGAGGGTTGACACTTTCACGAAGCTCTGCACGACTAGAACAAAGACGTTCAAATAGAGCGACGCCACGGCGGTGATCACGTAGATCCAGCGCCATGCACCCACGAGGTGCTCTTTGTATAAAGCAAGCAGCGCGATCGCCAGAATCACGCAAGCCACGATCCCGACACCTAAAGCCGGTGTGAAGCCGTGGATGGGAAAAAGGAACCCGGTCACGCTGGTCAGTGCCGTGGTGAAAAGAAACAGTGCGGTCGTGACTGGTAGTCTATGTGCAGCGAACATCCCACCCACAACAATCAGTCCACTCCCGATCGCGACGAGAGTGATAACGACATGCAAAACTGTGAAAGCGCCGACCGACATCCCCAAGATCATGGAAATCTCCGTTGTTGGCACTCGCTCCCTCTGAAGACTGTGGCACCTTGTCTTTAATTACAGCAGGGATTTGCAACGAGCGAAAGGGCTATGCGCTATGATCGCGAAGGGCGAATGTCTCATTCTCGCGACGTTTCAGTGTTCCACGTTTTCACACAGCCTAGCCCAAAATCGGACATCCCTATCAACGATGTGTGGCAAAGCGCACTACCCGTTGAATAAAGCTATGAACGCGCAGTCGTTGATTGCGAAGGAACAGAACGCTCGGCCCCACCCATTCCGGCGTGCCAAGCTGCCGAAGTCTCTCGACAGCGGCCTTGTCGTGACGTTCAGCGATTGCAACATTAGTCCAGAGCTTCTGAGCGGCACAAAGTTCGAGACTACTCGCGGCTTGTGCTCGCAACTGCTCTCCATTCGGCAACTTGGCGGCAAACGCAAGCTCACGACGAATACAAACTGCCTCGATCCTTGATCTCAGCTCCTCCTTGTAATCGATGCCACAGCGCTCAAGCCTCGCATGAGTTGCCTCATGTACGATGACGACGGCAATCAATTCAGGGTTTGACCTTTCGCCCGCGACAAACTCCCGATCCAGCGTGCAAGCGCGCATCGATTTATTATAGTTCCCGATCGCTCCGGGGATATCCCGAACCCATACACGTTCAAGATCGCGTACAAGGCGATTGTACCGACGCTGATCGTATGTCTGGATGAGGCGCAGAGCCTCTTCGACACGACGCAAAATAGGCTCAGGTCCGAAACTGGCTACGCCAACCCAAAGACCATCAACTCGCCTGCTTTTTGAAAAGCGAAGTTCGAGCCGGTCGAGAAGTCTGGGACGCTTGTTTTGTCTCATGTGATACACGAACTGTGCCTCGTGTTCACTGAGCAGATCGTTAATTACCGATGTCCGATATGGGTCAACCGCTTCACTTCTGCAATGTCCGAGTTGAGTTCCGCTTACCCCCGATAGCAACCGCACAGCGGACATCTCGCGAGGCTGGTTAGATTCGGAACGTACTAAAGCCGGCTTCGGTTGGCCGCGATCCAATTGTATATCGGGTGACCGAAAAGACGACTGAACAAGGGTACATAAAAGAATGGAACTTGCCACCACAATCCCGGCACGCGCAATACCGCGTAACGATAGGCCTCAAAACCTGGCAGCGCCCGGCCGTCGGGCAAAACGAGATAGAGCGCCTTTATCATTTGTTCGTCGCTCACGATCGGAGACGGGTCGGTGCGGAAGTCGCGTATCTGGATCTGCCTAAGACCGTCGAAAGCCAAGAACCACACCATAGACCGCCTGCAGAAGCCGCAAGTGCCATCGTAGATCATCTCCATTTCGCCAATTTTTCGCTTCCACGCCGCACCGAGGCTGCTCAGCCACTCGGGGCGCACGAAAGCCATATGTCCCATGATCATGACCCAGGAAAAATAATACAGATGCATCAGTGCGGCGAATTGAAAATGGAGGAACAGAGCTGCGGCAAGCATGTAAGGCCGTGTGGCCCGCTGCCAGATCAGGAACGGAAAGGCAATTTCGATCAGGATAGTGCCATAGGTCGCAACGTTGACCAGCCAGTAGTGCTTTGCCAATAGCTGCAAAATATCGTTGTTGTAATAATAACTGTTGGTGAAAAGCCACCATATGGCTTCGCCGTTCCGCCAGTCGTCGCCTGCCAGTTTTCCAGTGGCACTGAAGAAGAACAGCACCGCCATCTGGATCTGCATCAGCCGCGTGCAGGCGAACGCCCAAGGGCTGGTGAAGACCGGCGGACTGGCGGCAAGGTCTTTGCGCTTTATCGCGCGGACCTCGCGCACTCTGTCCAAACTCATTGCACGCCCGACCGGCGCGAAGCAAAGAATCAACAGCAGACACGCGGCGATCGAATCCACGCCATAGGTCATGACCGGGTTGCGGTAATCGTAGGAGATGTGGCCGATCAAGACCGCCCACTTTACCCAGGACGTTCGCCATCCCAGCATGAACGCCGCACAGCAGAACAAAAACAGCGTGTGGAACGCGAGCCATTGCCAAGGAGCCGTAAAATAGAAAAAGACCGACTGCTGCCAGGGACCGGAGATTTCATTGGCGAGAAGCGCGCGCGGCATCCAGCCGTCGTCGCCCCAAAACGTCAGCAGATATGGGGTCGCTAGGCCATAATGAAGCAGGAGCGCCGCACCTATGCCCATGCGGGCAATCTCCAAGGGCGTCGTCGGCTTGTCCTGGAACCAGAGCTGCGACCACGCCTCTCTCAAGCGGGCAACCGTGATCTTGTGCGCGCCTGCCGGCATTACGCGTTCGGGCATTGGACGGTAGCCAGAGTCTTCTGGTCGAGAAATTCGGGATCGAAGGGATGTTTTCCGCTTAGTTGGTCCTGCGGCGAGAATTCCTTTTGGTCGATCTCCAGAAGCGTGATGCTGACCGGATGCAGCGAGGCGTGTTGTCGACAGAGGTATGCAGCGACGAAATCGCTGTAGGTCTCATGATTATCCATAACATGGATGTACCAATCTTTGACCCAGATATCGGTTGGAAGGTACCTGCTCAGTTTATCAGCCGGGACAAAAGTATGCCGTTGTGCGGACGCGTCCTCCACGACGTAGCGGAATTCGGGTTCCACGCGCACATCGGGGGCGTAGAAACTCCATTCATTTCGCAGCCGGAATAGAGACAAATAAGGCTCGAACAGCGAACTTGCCGACCGCGTCATCACACTGTCGGGCGCCGCCGCGACCACGATCGCAACGCTGTGCCAAACGAGCAGCAACGACATTGCCGTGTAGATGAGACGCCCGTGCCGCTGTGCCGATGAAAGAGATGAGAGATGCACTGGCGAACCTTCAACTTTTCCGAACATCGTTGGAAAAAATCCGGGCGCAGTCGCCGGTGTCCTCTCGCATTTCCACCCGGATTTCGGCGCATCCCACTGGCGGCTTTCAGATCAACCTACACCGGTTGCCCGTGTGCACGAAAGAGGGACGGGCTTCTCGTTGGCGCTGGAAATATTCAATCCCAGTACAACAGTGCCGTTCGCGACAAATTCGACGGTGACCGCCGCGTCGCTCTGCGGCGGCATTCATATGTCGGTATTTCGAGCTTTTGGTGTCGCATCCCCTGGGACGAGTGCCAGCTCGTCTCCGTCGCCAATCTCACGCGAGCCGACGCGCGAATTCGTGACCGTCGCGCGCTGCAGGCAGGCATCAAGATGCAGGTGACGCACTATCCGTTGGCGCAGGCGAATGCTTGCGCTCGACGACCTGTGGACAGAGCGGCTCGAAGGCGCCGCGGTGCTCATTCCCTGAGCGCCCGCGGCACCATCTCGTTGCAGACGATTATCAGCTCCGCATCTGCCGGTCGGAGGTACGCAAGCGGCAACGCGCCGCTCGCGACCTGATGACGATCATTGACCGGGACAGGGGTACCAGCCCGGGCCGCTATCGCCGTCGTCATACCAGCAAAGATAGACGCCGGCCCCGTCCCACCAGTAACTGTTGCCGATAACCCAACCGTTGAAGCCGACGCCGCCCCAGAAATGACCATGGCCATGATGGAAATGACCATGCCAATGACCGCCGCCATGGCCGCCGTGGCCACCGCCGTGACCGCCGCCGTGACCGCCGCCATGACCGCCGCCGTGACCGCCACCACCATGGCCGCCACCACCATGACCGCCACCACCATGACCGCCACCGCCATGACCGCCGCCGCCATGACCGCCGCCGCCATGACCGCCGCCGCCATGACCGCCGCCACCGCCGTGACCGCCGCCACCGCCGTGACCGCCGCCACCGCCGTGACCGCCGCCACCACCACCGTGGCCGCCGCCGCCACCGCCGCCACCGCCCTTCGCATAGGCTGCGGTGCTGCCTGCACCCATCACCAAACCGGACACGCCAAGCGCGACGATAGAGCAAGCCCCGAGCATGGCGCCCGCCGCTAGAATTCGCGTCACGTATTGGCGCGGTTTCCTCAGATCGTTTCCTGTCATTTGCGTCCTCTTGTTACGGTATAATTTTCGACCGTTTAGGTTCGCAATTTTCAAACGGTTCAGCCTACGTCCCTTCGGATCGCGAAGCAAGGCGGATGTATCGTCGGTTTGGCTAGCTGAACGCATCACGTGCTCAGTTGCACCGAAGTCTTGCAGCCAACCGACGTTAAGGGTCATAAACCGACATCCGGGCTCAATTTGGGCATGCGCGCTCCACCCCTGAAATCAGACATTGGCGCCTGCAGTTAAGTACTTGCTCGCGCCCCATCGCCGCGAGCGAGGCTTAAAAGAATTGCGCCGCTAGCGTTGCCCGCGCCAGTGGGATGATCGAGCTGCATGACAATCAAGCGCTCTCGTCCCTCAACCCCGCCTGCTTGACCAGCGGATAGGTCACGTCGCGAAATTCGCGCATGCCCTCGATATAACGCGGCCACGACAGCAGCACGCCGTCCAAGCCGATTTTCGACAGCGTGGCGAGCCCGTCGACGATTTGCTCTTTGGTGCCGATCAGCGGAAAGCCGCCCCATCCCGAGATCATCATCTCGGCCATGGCGTTTCTTCGTGCTTCCGGATAGTCGCGTTTGTTGATCTCGGCTCCCATCGTGTCGATGACGTTGCGGGCGGCGACCCAGTCGCCCTTCTCATGCACATAATAATGATAGAAGTCGCGGGCCTCCTTCTCGGTCTCAGCCTGCACGATGGTGGCGTTGCTCCACACTTTCACGTCGCGGCCGTAGGTTTCGCGCGCCAGAGTGTGGTAGGCGGCGATATGGGCGGTGTTGGTGGCGATATCGTGGCTGCGGATATTGGTGAACACCAGATCGCAGTGCCGGCAGGCAAAATGCCGGCCACGCTCCGACGAACCGGCATTCATGATGACCGGATGCGGCTTCTGGATCGGCTTCGGTTGCAGGTAGCCGCCCTTGATGCGGTAGAACTTGCCGTCGAAGTCGAAGCGGTCCTCCTCCGTCCATAGCCGCTTGACGATGGCGAGCCACTCTTCGGCGCAGGCGTAGCGGTCCTCGTGCTCCAGGAGCGAGACGCCGAACATTTCCATTTCCGGAAAGTTCCAGCCGTTGACGATATTGAGCGTATAGCGGCCGTTGGAAATGTGATCGATGACGGTCGATTGCTTGGCGCCAATGATCGGGTGATTGAGCGCGACATGCAACGTCGAAATCACGCCGGAATTCTTGGTGACCCCGGCAATGCCGGCGGCCCAGGTGAAAGTCTCGAAACCCGGTCCCTGCGGATCGGTCGCGCCGCCAAAGCCGCGCCAGCGCGCCACCGGCACCAGCGCCTCGAATTCCATCGCGTCGGCGAGCTGCGCCAGCGTCACCGTATTCGGCCAGCTGATGTCGAGCCGGCCGTCGAGGTCCGACATCACGCAGCCGGAATCGAGATTGGTCTGGAACGTGCCGAGCTTCAGCTTGCGCGAACCCAGCGCCGGATTGACCTCGCGCCGGTCCTGTTGCCGCGCCCGACCTGGACTCTCATCCGATTTCAACATTCAATAAAATACATACTAACGGCCGGGACCGGGCAAGCCCATGAATCTGGCGCGCTGGGTGGAAAAATGGGGCCGCGCCGAGGGCGGGCGCACCGCGATCTCGTTCGGCGCGAGGCCCTATTGCTGCTATCGGCAATGGGCGGCGCGCTCGCGCATTCTCGCCGGCAACCTGCGCGCTCTGTGCCGGCCCGAAGATCGGGTGGCGATTGCCATGACCAATCGCCCGGAATTTCTCGAAACTTTGTTTGCCATCTGGCACGCCGGCCTTGCCGCGGTGCCGATGAACGCCAAGCTGCATAGCGACGAGTTCGGCTACATTGTCGGCCACGCGGAAGCCTCGCTCATCCTGGCGAGTCCGGACCTCGCCGACACGGTGGCGCCGCATGGCCGCACCATCGTCACCGACAGCAGCGAATGGCGGCGGCTTGGTCAAGGCGACGGCATCGATGTCGTGCCGCGCCACCCCGACGATCTCGCTTGGCTGTTTTACACCAGCGGCACCACCGGCCGTCCCAAAGGCGCGATGCTGACGCATCGCAACCTGATTGCGATGAGTCTGGCTTATCTGTCCGACATCGAGCCGGTCGGCGCCGGCGATGCAAAACTACATGCCGCGCCGCTGTCGCACGGCTCGGGGCTTTACGCGCTACCCTTCGTCGCGATGGGCGCCAACAATGTCGTTCCGGAAAGCGGCGGTTTCGATGCGGACGAGATCGCCACTCTTCTTGCGGCCCACGGCAAGGTGAGTTTCTTCGCTGCACCGACCATGGTGAGCCGGCTCGTCAACCATTCCGGCTTCGCCGGCGCCGATCATCGCGGCTTGCGCACCATCGTCTATGGCGGCGGCCCGATGCATGTCGAAACCCTGCTGCAAGCCATGGATTTGCTGGGCCCGAAATTCGCGCAAATCTACGGCCAAGGCGAAGCGCCGATGACCATCACCAGCCTGGCGAAGGCACTGCACGCCGAGCGGTCGCGGCCGCGCTGGACCGAGATCATGGGCTCGGTCGGACTGCCGCGCAGCAATGTCGAGGTCCGCATCGCCGACGCCGAGGACCGCGATGTGCCTGCCGGCGAAATCGGCGAGGTGCTGGCGCGGGGCGAGGTGGTAATGCCGGGCTATTGGCGCGATGAAGCCGCGAGCTCTCAAACCTTGCGCGGCGGCTGGCTTCATACCGGCGACGTCGGCGCGTTCGATGACGAAGGCTTTCTCACGCTGAAGGACCGTTCGAAGGATTTGATCATCTCGGGCGGCAGCAACATCTATCCGCGCGAGGTCGAAGAGGTGCTGCTGCGTCATCCCGACGTGCTCGAAGTCTCGGTCATCGGGCGGCCGCATCCCGATTGGGGCGAGGAAGTCGTCGCCTGCGTGGTGGCGCGCCCCCAGCGCACGGTATCGGCAGCCGAATTGAATGCGCTGTGCCTCGACGCCATCGCGCGGTTCAAGCGCCCGCGCGATTACGTCTTTCTCGAAACGCTGCCGAAGAACAATTACGGCAAGGTCTTGAAAACCGAGCTGCGCGAGCGCCATGGCCGGCGCGCGTCCCGATAAAATCGGCGGGGAGATTTCAGATGCAAAACCGCAATCCATCGACAGTGTCCATCCGCAAACGAGCGATCGACGAACTGAAAGAATTTTCCGTCATCGCGACCTATCTCTACGTCTGCTTTACTGCGATCCTTTATATGAAAGCCTCGATCTTAAAGGCGCATGGTATTGAGTTTGCGCCATTTGGCTTTGCCGCCGTCAAAGCTCTTATCTGTGCCAAGTTCGTGTCGGTAGGACACATTTTCCGCCTTGGCGAGCGGTTCAAATCTCTGCCGCTGATCTGGCCCACACTGTATAAGTCGCTCGTGTTCTTGATTTTGTTGCTGGTGCTGAACGCGCTCGAGGAGATTGTCACGGGGCTCATTCACCACCGCGCTGTCGCTGACTCTCTCGCAGAATTCGGCGGCGGCACCCGCGATGAGCTGATCGCGACCAGTATTGTCGGATTGCTGGTATTGATCCCGTTCTTCGCCTTTCGTGCGCTTGGCGAGGTCGTCGGAGAACGCAACCTTTTAACGGTTTTCATTCGACCCCGGCACAAAACCGCTGCTTCGGGGCGTTAATGAGAGCGTGGCGGTTTGGCATTAACCCCCTACCGCTCACGCGTTTTTAGCGCGTTCGCCGCTTCAGCCGCCGCACCAGATAATCGAAATTGATCTGAAACTGCTCGGGCTGGCCGATGTCGGCCTTAAGCTTCTCGATGTCGGCCCGCGGAAATTCCGGCGCCACTTCGCCCGTTGCTTCGGCAAGGAGCTGCACCATGGCGCCGTTCTCCAGCATGATGGTGCCGATGACCGCTTCCGCGATGGTGGCGCCGGTGACGACGACGCCGTGGTTCTTCAACAACACCGCCCTGCCCTGCCCCAGCGCGCGGGCGACACCCGCGCCCATTGCCGGGCTGCGAATGAGATTGATGGTGTCGGTGTAAGTGCCCAGCGCTTCATGGAACAGCGCGCCGGGCTGGCTGTAGCATTTGAGCGTCCGGCCGGTCGCCGACAGCGCGATCGAATGCGGCGGATGGGTGTGGATCACGCAGTTCACGTCGCGGCGCGCCTTGAAAATCTCGGAATGGATATAAACCTCGCTGTGGCGGCGCGCGGTGCCGGCGACGACCTTGCCGTCGAGATCGATGGTGAGGATGTTTCGCGGCGTGATCTCGTCGAGGCCGAGGCTGTGCGCCTTCATGAAGAACAGTTTCGGATCGTCGGGCAAACGGAACGAGATATGGCCGCGGGTAAAATCGTCCTGACCCTGCGCCACCAGCACCTTGCCGGCGACGATCAATTCCTGCTTGATCGCTTTGTGCGACGCCTTTTCACGGTTCGACTTGAGCATGTCCCTCACCCGGTTGCTGCATAATTCCGCGTGCAACAGAACAGGGAATTGCGCCGGCCTCAAGAGTAAATTCTGCGAATAAGGTCTCGGGAAATTTAAGCCGCCTTTTCCTCTTTGACCGGCAGCTTGTAGCCGTGAATGAGGTCGTGGATCGCGGAGAGTTTTTCGATCACCGGCGGCGACAGGATGAAAGGGTAGATGTCCAGTAAGCCCATGGTGCGGTTGAGGCTGTTGAGCGCATTGCTCAGCGGAATCCAGGTATCGATCAACTCCGAGGGGTCGCGCACCGTATAGGGATCGAAATCGACCTGGGCATCGAGTTCGCCGGGCCGCGCCAGCCGCGGATGGACATACATGCCGAAGGCGCGCGCCATTTCCAGCGTGTCGACGATGTGCAGGTAATGCGCCCAGGTCTCGGCAAAATCCTCCCACGGATGCGAAGTGGCATAGGCGCTGATGAAGTTCTCCTGCCAGTTCGGCGGAGCGCCGTTGCCGTAATAGGCCTGCAGCGCCGCACCGTAATCCGTACTCTCGTCGCCGAAAATCTTGCGGCAGTCTTCGATGAGGCCGCCGTCGCGCACCAGCAGATCCCAGAAATAATGACCGACCTCGTGGCGGAAGTGGCCGACCAGCGTGCGATAGGGCTCGTGCATGGTGGTGCGCCGTTTCTCCCGTTCGGCGTCGTCGGCCTCTTCGAGCGCGAGCGTGATCAGGCCGTTGTCATGACCCGTCATGACCCGCGGCCCGTCGACGTGGGGCGGGCTCGCCAGAAAATCGAACACCAGGCGTTCGCCGCCATTTTCGTTGCGCTCGTCGAGCGGCAGATTGAGTTTCATCAGCGTATAGAACAATCGATGCTTGGCGAGCTCGATCTTTCGCCAAGCGAGGAGATTGCCTTGGATGGCGGTGTCAGGAATGGTCCGGTTATGCCGGCACGCGGCACAATAAATGTCGGCCGCGTCGGCCTCGATCATCCAGTTGCAAACGTCGAACTCGGCATTGGCGCAAAAGCGATAGAGCTTTTTGTTCACCGCAAGCGCCCGCCACGCGTCGCCCTCGGGTTCGAGCGCCGAAAGATTCATGATTTCGGGAATGAACCCGAGCCGGTGCGAACATTTTTCGCATACGGTATTTTCAAAGTAGAGCAGTTGCTCGCAATGTTGGCATTTAAAGAGTTTCATCGTCGTACCGATTTCGCGCGTGGCCGGTTTTTGCGTTGCGATGGGAGTTGCACTGGAATACGCCGCTGCGCGCGAATCGTTCCTTCCCTGGCGTCAGCCTAAGTGCCTCCAGAATATAAATCCTCCGGCTGCAGCTGGGGATGAGAGATCGTTGTGGATCGTGCCCTTAATCTTGCCTTGGCGTTAAGGAATTTAGACGTAAATACAGTGCTTTAAGGAGATCCGCGATTCGCGGCGGGCGACGCCCGCCGGCAGCCGGCACGCCTCAGATCAGCGGCCGCTGCGGGATTTCCGCCTCGAAATATTGCGCGACGCGTTCGAATACCCGCGGATTGGTCAGTGTCAGCGTGCCGTTGGCGGTTGTGAACATCCCCATCCGCCGCAGCTTCGCCAGCGTCTTGTTGGTGTGGACGAGCGAGAGCCCCAACGCGTCGGCGACATGCTGTTGCGTCAGGGGAAACGCAAAGCTGTCGTCGGCAACGAGGCCTAAAATGCCAGCGCGCTTGTACAGTGCAATGATGAGCGCTGCGACGCGCTCTGCCGCGCTGCGCCGCCCGACACTGGTGAGATTTTCGTCGACGATGCTTTCTTCGCGCGAACCGAGCCAGGTAACGTCGAAGGCGAGATCCGGCATCTCGCCGAACAGGTCCCAAACCTTGCGCCGCGGCAGCACGCAAAGCTGTATGTCGGTCAGCGCCGCGATGCCATGCAGCGCCGTATCGAACATGGCCGCCTGCAGGCCGAGCAAGTCGCCCGGCAACAAAAAATTCAAAATCTGCCGGCGGCCGTCAGCCAGCGTTTTGAAGCGGAATGCCCAGCCGGAATAAAGCGTGTAAAGCTCCGGACTGTCCTCGCCGGCACGGATAATCTCGGCCCCCGCGGGCAGCGCGATATGCTGCCTTTTCATGTCATTGATGGTGGCCAGTTGTTCCGGCGTGACCGGCTTGAACAATCCACAGGAGCGCAGCGCACATTCGTAACAACTGAGCTGCATATTGGAGGGTCCTGACAGCAATACGGAAACGACGAATGTCTACAATCGAAAATTGCAGTGCGCCGGATCGAAAAAACTTGCAACACTTGACGGTACCGAGGTCCTCCTTAAAAACGCCCGGGCGCTCATGGAGTTCCAAACCGCGCATCGATCGTGTCTTTTGACGTAGGCGATTTCATCATGACTGAGATAATGTGCCATATCGCCGCCAGAGCGCCCAAGCGTGGGGCCGCTGCGGGGCCTCACTTTCATTGGCTCGCATGCCGTTGACTCGGATGCGAGCCGGTCACTTCCGGGTCCGAATTTGACTGAGCGGAAAACCCAGCCAAAGCCCTTGGCTCTGCTGAACCGGAGCCTCGTTGTCACCACGGTGCTCGCAGCCCTGATTGTCGCTGCGGCATTCTGGCTGGGCGCGCGCAATAAAATCGATGACGAATGGGTGCAACAATCGCTCGAAGTGCGCGCGCAACTGACGCGCGTACTGAGCCTGGTGCAAAGCGCGGAGACCGGGCAGCGCGGCTATCTGCTGACCGACCAGGATATCTATCTGGGTCCCTACCGTATGGCGCTGGAACAGCTGCCGACAGCGCTCGATCGCACGGCGGTCCTGGTGAGCGACAACCCTCGGCAACAACAGCCGCTCAAAACTTTGCGCCAACTTATCACGCAAAAGCTCGACGAGCTGCGCTCCACGGTGGACGCTTACAAGACCGGCAACAAGGCTATGGCGCTGGCGATCGTCGGCAGTGACAGCGGCTTCCAACTGATGCAGGAAATTCGGCGCACGATCGAAGCGATGCAGGCTGAGGAGAATCGGCTCCTAGCGGCGCGGCAGTCGACCGCAGCATGGTCCGGCATGTTGCTGCAGGCCGGCGTCGCGGTCGCGTTCCTGCTGATCTGCAGCGTCGGTTTTCTGGTCGCCCGCTTCACGCGAGAATCCTTCGCGGCAACGACGGCCGCGCGCGACCGGCTGGCGGCCGCCAATCGGCAACTGCTCGACCAGGTGACCCGCCGCGAAGCGGCGGAAAGTCAATTGCGCCAAGCACAGAAGATGGAGGCGCTGGGTCAGCTCACCGGCGGCATCGCCCACGACTTCAACAATATGCTGGGCGTGATCATGGGTACGCACGACCTGATCAAGCGCCGCATCGCCAAGGGCGACTACGCCATCCAGCGCTTCCTCGATGCAGCCGCCGTGGCGAGCGAGCGGGCCGCGACGCTGACGCAACGACTGCTTGCCTTCGCGCGCCAGCAGCCGTTGTCGCCGCAGCCGCTCGATGCCAACAAGATGATCGTCAACATGTCCGATCTGCTGGCGTCGACCTTGGGCGAGCACATTCACATCGAGACCGTCACCGGCGCCGGTCTATGGACCGTCAACGCGGATTCCCAGCAGCTTGAGAACGCCATTCTCAACATCGCGATCAACGCCCGCGACGCCATGCCGAACGGCGGCAAGCTGACGATTGAAACCGCCAATGCCTATTTGGACGAGGCTTACTGCGCGCAAAATCCGGAGGTTCGGCCCGGTCAATTCGCCATGATCGCAATCACCGACACCGGCATCGGCATGACCGAAGAGGTCGCCGCGCGCGCCTTCGATCCGTTCTTCACCACCAAAGCCACCGGCAAGGGCACCGGGCTCGGACTGAGCCAAGTCTACGGCTTCGTCAAGCAATCGAGCGGGCATATCAAGGTCTATAGCGAGGTCGGCGCCGGCACGACGGTGAAGATTTATCTGCCTCGCCTCGTCGCCGACGCGAAGGAAGTCAAGCGCGTTTCCCTGGCGCCCGTGCGCGCCGGCGACCGCAGCGAGATCATCCTGGTGGTCGAAGATGACCCGCTGATGCGGCGGCTGGCGACCGAAGCGCTGTACGAACTCGGCTATACCGTGTTCGATGCCGACGGCGCCGCGGACGCGCTGGCGACACTTGATCGCGTGGCGGGTGTGAAGCTTCTGTTCACCGACGTAGTGATGCCGGACATCAACGGCAAAAAGCTTGCCGACGAAGCGGTGCGCCGCCGCCCGGGCCTCAAGGTGATCTTCACCACCGGCTATACGGCCAATGCCGTGGTCCACGGCGGCGTGCTCGACAGCGGCGTCAACTTCATCTCAAAACCGTTCACGCTCGAACAGCTCGCCGCCAAAGTGCGCGCGGTCCTCGACGAATAGCGGCGTAATAATCAGGCGTGCGCCGCCGAACGCGGTTCGTCGACGATGCGCCCTGCGCCGAGCACGAAGATTTTCTCAAGCATGTCGCGCTCGATCGGCTTTTGCAGGATCGGAACGCTGGAGAAGCGGGTATCGACGCTATCGGCGTCGTAGCCGGTGACGAAGACAAACGGCACGCCGCGTTTGCTCAGTATCTCGGCGACCGTATAGACGAGACCGTCGCCGAGATTGATGTCGAGCACGGCGGCGTCGACGTGACTTCTCGCGCGCCGAGGTCAACGCCTCCGACGCGGTGCTGATGGGACCGACCACCTCGAAACCGAATCCGGCGAGCGTCTCCTGGATCATCATGGCAACGAGCGCCTCGTCCTCGACCAGAAGCACCCGCGGCTTGTCGGCGCGTTTGAGGCCGATGACGGCGCCGTTGGCCTCGCCGCCGTTGCGCAACGGACTAAATGCGCGCGATTTCGTCAGTTCGCTGCGCGGGATCGAGAATACGCAACGCAGGCCCTGTGAATTCCAGTCGAACGACGACTTGCCGCCGAGCTGCTGCTCGATGCTGGCGACGATGACTTTCAGGCCGAAGCTGCGGGAGGTTGGCTGAGCGATGCTGGGACCGCCGTTTTCGGCCCAATGCAGCGTCAGCGCATCGCCCTCCAATTGCCAGTCGAGCGCGATCTTTCCGCCCGGCGAGGACAGCGCGCCGTGCTTGGCCGCGTTGGTGGCGAGCTCGTGCAAAGCGAGCGCGAGCCCTTGCGCGGTGGCCGGCTGCAGCGAGATATCCGGCCCGCCGAATTTGATCTTGTCGCCGGCGCGGTAGGGCGCGAGCTCTTCCGACACCAATGTGGCGAGATCGGCGCCTTGCCAGCGTGAGTCGGACAAGAGCGTATGGGCGCGCGCCAGCGCCTTGATGCGGCCCTCGATCGCCTGCACGTAATCATCGACGCTCTTGGCGCGGGTGAGCCGGATGATCGATTGGATCACAGCCAGCGCATTGCGGGCGCGGTGATCGACTTCGCGCGCCAGCAAGACCTGGCGCTCGTCGGCCTCTTTGCGGTCGGTGATGTCGATGGTGACCCCGGAGATACGCACCACCTTGCCGACGCCGTCGACGCTCGCGGCCGCAGTGCCGATGCACCAGCGTATTTCGCCGTTCGGACGCAGCACGCGGAACTGGGTCTGCTGGGTGCGCGTGCCCTCGGCCATGCCGCGCGCAATGAGTTGCAGCGAACTCCAATCGTCGGGATGGATGAGCGCGCGGATATTGTCCGCCGTGACTTTGAATGTCTGCGGCTCAACGCCGAAGATGCGGTGCTGACCCTCGTCCCAGCGCCACTCGTCGGCGGCGAGGTCCCAGTCCCACGAGCCCATCTGGCCGGCGGCGAGCGCGAGGCTCCTGCCCTGCTCGCTCTGGGTCAGCCGGACGTTGGAGGCTTCCAGTTCGGCCGTGCGTTCGGCGACGTGGCGTTCGAGTTTCGAGTTCAATTGCTCGAGCTCGCGGGTCTTGCGGAACAGTTCGGCGAACACCCGCACTTTGGCGCGCAATACCTCTGGAACGACCGGCACCGGCACATAATCGACCGCGCCCATCTCATAGCCGCGCAGCCGATCGACGTCGGTCAGGTGAATGGCCGAGATGAAGATGATCGCGGTCTTGCGGAACCGCGGATGCTCGCGAATCATCGCCGCCAGCTGGAAGCCGTCGAGCTCCGGCATGCAAACGTCGATCAGAACGACGGCAACGTCGTTCTTAAGCAGGAATTGCAGCGCTTCGCGCGCCGAGGCCGTCTTGACCAGATTCTCGCCGAGGTCGTGCAGGATCACCTCGTAAGCGAGCAGCTTATCAGGTTGATCGTCGACCAGGAGGACGTTGACTTTCTCGTTCATATTGCTCCGCCTAGCGGTGCAGCCACATCCGCAGCGCGGACAAGAGCTGCTCGGTATTAACGGGCTTGGCGAGATAGTCCGATGCGCCGGCCTGCAGGCACTTCTCGCGGTCGCCCTTCATCGCCTTGGCGGTCAACGCAATGATCGGCAGGCGGCGATAGGCACGATCCTGGCGGATTTTCTCGATTGTCTGATAGCCATCCATTTCCGGCATCATGATGTCCATCAAGACGATCGCCAGCGCCGGGGTCTCCTCGATCAGCGCGATCGCTTCGGCGCCGGTCGTCGCGGTCAACACGTTCATGCCGCGGCGTTCCAGCGCGCTCGACAGCGCGAAGATGTTGCGCGGATCGTCGTCGACCAGGAGCACGGTGCGGCCGACCAGATCCTCGTCGGAACTGTTGAGCCGCTCCAGCATGTGCTGCTTCTCGGGCGGCAGATCGGTGATGACGCGGTGCAGGAACAGCGCCGTCTCGTTGAGCAGCCGCTCCGGCGATTCGACGCCCTTGACCACGATGCTGCGCGCCATGGTGTGCAGCTGCGCGTCTTCTTCGGCCGACAATTCGCGGCCGGTAAAGACCACCACCGGAATGTCGGCAAGCTCGTCATTGGCGCGCATGCGCTCCAGCACCTCGAAGCCGGACATATCCGGCAGCCGCAGATCGAGCACCACGCAATCGCAGGGATTCTCGTGGAGCGCGCTCAGCGCTTCGTTACCGGTGCCGGCATTGACGATCTCGATGTCGTCATGGCCGAGCAACTCGCGGATGCTCATCTGCTCGACTTGATTGTCCTCGACGATCAGCAAGCGCTTTCGCCGCGGCTCGGCGAACTCCTTGATGCGGGACAGCGCCTCATCGATGCCCTCGCGCGTCGTCGGCTTGTTGACGAAGGCGAAAGCGCCGCGCGCCAGCCCATGCTGGCGATCCTCGTCAAGCGAGACGATCTGCACCGGGATATGCCGGGTGAGCGGGTTCTGCTTGAGCTGGCTGAGCACGTTCCAGCCCAGCATGTCGGGCAGGAACACGTCGAGCGACACCGCGGTCGGCTGGTATTGCTTGGCGAGATTGAGCGCATCGTCGCCGCGCATCGCCAACAGCGCCTTGAACCCCTTGTCGCGCGCGAGATCGACCAGGATGCGGGCGTAATGCGGATCGTCCTCAACGATGAGCAGGATGGCGTCGCCGGCCTGGATGTCCATGCGGTCGTCCGGGATCGGCTCGATGGTGCGCTCGGGCACGATATGGAATCCCACCTGCTGCGGCGACACCGTTGTGGCGGCCGCCACAGCGCCGGCGTGGATCGCAGCGCTCGGGCCGACATATTTGATCGGCAGATAGAGCGTGAAGGTCGATCCGGTGCCCGGCGCACTGCGTAAATGGATTTCGCCGCCAAGCAGGCTTGCCAGCTCGCGGCTGATGGCGAGGCCGAGGCCGGTGCCGCCATATTTGCGGCTGGTGGAGGCATCGGCCTGCTGGAAGGCCTCGAAGATGATTTTCTGCTTCTCCTGCGGAATGCCGATGCCGGTGTCGGTGACCTCGAACGCCACCACGCCGGCGGCCTGACTCAGCACCGGATGTTCGCCGCTCCAGCCGCCGACGGCGGCGTTGACATTGAGGCGAACCCCGCCCTGTGCGGTGAACTTGAACGCGTTCGATAAGAGGTTCTTGAGCACCTGCTGCAGCCGCTTGGTGTCGGTGGTGATGCTGCGGCCGAGATTGGGATCGACGTGAACTTCGAACGACAGTTGGCGCGTTTCCGCCTCGTGCCGGAACGGCCGCGCCACCATGTCGAGGAGGTTCGAGAAGAACACTTCCTCGGCGTCGACGGTGACGGTTCCGGATTCGATCTTGGACAGGTCCAGAATATCGCTGATGAGGTTGAGCAGGTCGGTGCCGGCGCCGTGGATGGTGCGCGCGAATTCGACCTGCTTCGCCGTCAGATTGCCTTCCGGATTGTCGGTGAGCTGCTGGCCGAGGATGAGGATCGAGTTGAGCGGGGTGCGCAGCTCGTGCGACATATTGGCCAGGAATTCCGATTTGTACTTGGACGTGAGTGCCAGCTCGGTCGCCTTCTCCTCGAGCGCGCGGCGGGCCTGCTCGATTTCCTGGTTCTTGCGCTCGACTTCGACGTTGCGTTCGGCGAGCTGCTGCGCCTTCTGTTCGAGCTGCTCGTTGGTCTGCTGCAACTCCCTCTGCTGCGCCTGCAATTCGCCGGCGAGCTGTTGCGACTGCTTGAGCAGGCCCTCGGTCTGCATCGTCGCTTCGATCGAATTGAGCACGATGCCGATCGAGGTGGTGAGCTGCTCGAGAAACATGGTCTGCAGCGCGGTGAATTCCTGAATCGAGGCGAGCTCGATGACCGCCTTGACCTGATTCTCGAACAGCACCGGCAGCACAATGTTGTTGCGCGGCTGCACTTTGAGCAGCGCCGAACTGATGGGCACGGTGCTTTCCGGCATATCCGTGATCAGCATGCGGCGCTTGTCGAGCGCGCATTGGCCAATCAGGCCGTGGCCGAGTCCCAACGACTGCGGGTGACCGTTCGAACCGTCGTCGGCATAGGCCGCCAGCAGGTTGAGACTGTTGTTTTTTTCCTCGCCTTCCATTTGGTAGATGACGCCCTGGTGGGCGTTGACCAGCGGGGTGAGCTCGGAGAGCAGGAGACGGCCGACCGTGGTGAGGTCGCGCTGGCCTTGCAGCATATTGGTGAACTTGGCGAGATTGGTCTTCAGCCAATCCTGCTCGGTGTTGCGGTCGGTGGTGAGCCGCAAGTTATCGATCATGGTATTGATGTTGTCTTTGAGCTCGGCCACTTCGCCGCGCGCTTCCACCTGGATCGAGCGCGTCAGGTCGCCCTTGGTCACGGCGGTCGCCACTTCGGCGATGGCGCGCACTTGCGTCGTCAGGTTGGCGGCAAGCAGGTTGACGTTGCCGGTCAAGTCCTTCCAGGTGCCGGCGGCGCCGGGGACGTTGGCCTGACCGCCGAGGCGGCCTTCGACGCCGACTTCGCGCGCCACCGTCGTCACCTGATCGGCGAAGGTGGCGAGCGTGTCGGTCATGTTGTTGATGGTTTCGGCGAGCGCCGCCACCTCGCCTTTCGACTTCACCGCGAGGTTCTGCTTGAGGTCGCCGTTGGCGACCGCGGTCACCACTTTCACGATACCGCGCACCTGCTCGGTCAGGTTGGCGGCCATGACGTTGACGGTGTCGGTCAAGTCCTTCCAGGTGCCGGCGACGCCGGGCACTTGCGCCTGACCGCCGAGGAGGCCCTCGGTGCCGACCTCGCGCGCGACGCGGGTGACTTCCGAGGCAAAGCCGTTGAGCTGGTCCACCATCGTATTGATGGTGTTTTTCAGCTCGAGAATTTCGCCCTTCACGTCGACCGTGATCTTGCGGGAAAGGTCGCCGCGGGCGACGGCGGTGGTCACCTCGGCAATGTTGCGGACCTGCGTCGTGAGGTTCGCCGCGAGCAGATTGACGTTGTCGGTCAAGTCCTTCCAGGTGCCGGCGACGCCGGGCACCACGGCCTGACCGCCGAGCCGGCCGTCGGTGCCGACCTCGCGCGCCACGCGCGTCACTTCGGCGGCGAACGAGCGCAACTGCTCGACCATGGTGTTGAGCGTGTCTTTCAGGAGCAGCATCTCGCCGCGCACGTCGACCGTGATCTTCTTCGACAAGTCGCCGCCGGCGATTGCGGTGGCCACTTCGGCGATGTTGCGCACCTGCGCGGTCAGGTTCGAGGCCATGAAGTTGACGTTGTCGGTCAAGTCCTTCCAGGTGCCGGCAACACCGGGCACTTGCGCCTGACCGCCGAGCTTGCCTTCGGTGCCGACTTCGCGGGCGACGCGGGTGACTTCCGAGGCAAAAGCGTTGAGCTGATCGACCATCGTATTGATGGTGTTCTTCAGCTCCAGAATTTCGCCCTTCACGTCGACGGTGATCTTGCGGCCCAAATCGCCGCGCGCGACGGCAGTCGTCACCTCGGCAATGTTGCGCACCTGGCCGGTGAGGTTCGAGGCCATCGAGTTCACCGAGTCGGTTAAGTCCTTCCAGGTGCCGCCGACGCCCGGCACGTTGGCCTGGCCGCCGAGCCGGCCTTCGGTGCCGACCTCGCGCGCCACGCGCGTCACCTCGCCGGCGAAGCGGTTGAGCTGGTCGACCATGGTGTTGAGCGTTTCTTTGAGCTGAAGGATTTCGCCGCGCACGTCGACCGTGATCTTGCGCGACAGGTCGCCGCCGGCGATGGCGGTAGCGACTTCGGCGATGTTACGGACCTGGCCGGTGAGGTTCGAGGCCATCGAGTTCACCGAGTTCGGTCAAGTCCTTCCAGGTGCCGCCGACGCCCGGCACGTTGGCCTGGCCGCCGAGCTTGCCTTCGGTGCCGACCTCGCGCGCGACGCGGGTCACTTCCGCCGCAAACGCGTTGAGCTGGTCCACCATGGTGTTGAGCGTGTCTTTGAGCTCGAGAATTTCGCCGCGCACGTCGACCGTGATCTTGCGCGAAAGGTCGCCGCGCGCTACGGCGGTGGCGACTTCGGCGATGTTGCGGACCTGGCCGGTGAGGTTCGAGGCCATCGAGTTGACCGAGTCGGTCAAGTCCTTCCAGGTGCCGGCGACGCCGCGCACCAGCGCCTGACCGCCGAGCTTGCCTTCGGTGCCGACCTCGCGCGCCACGCGCGTCACTTCGCCGGCAAACGCGTTAAGCTGATCGACCATGGTATTGATGGTGTCTTTCAGCTCGGCGATCTCGCCGCGCACGTCCACGGTGATCTTCTTCGACAGGTCGCCGCTGGCGATGGCCGTCGACACTTCGGCGATGTTGCGCACCTGTGCGGTGAGGTTCGACGCCATCGAGTTGACCGAGTCGGTCAAGTCCTTCCAGGTGCCGGCGACGCCGAGCACGTTGGCTTGGCCGCCAAGCCGGCCGTCGGTGCCGACCTCGCGCGCGACGCGCGTTACTTCGCCGGCAAACGCATTGAGCTGGTCCACCATCGTGTTGATGGTTTCTTTCAACTGAAGAATTTCGCCCGACACGTTGACGGTGATCTTCTTGGACAAATCGCCGCCGGCGATCGCGGTCGCGACGTCGGCGATGTTGCGGACCTGCGCCGTCAAATTGCCGGCCATGAAGTTGACGCTGTCGGTCAAGTCCTTCCAGGTGCCGGCGACGCCCGGCACTTGCGCCTGGCCGCCGAGCTTGCCTTCGGTGCCGACCTCGCGCGCCACGCGGGTGACTTCCGAGGCGAAACCGTTGAGCTGATCCACCATCGTATTGATGGTGTCTTTCAGTTCCAGAATTTCGCCGCGCACGTCGACGGTGATTTTGCGGGACAGGTCGCCGCGGGCCACTGCAGTGGTCACATGGGCGATGTTGCGCACCTGGTCGGTGAGATTGCCGCACATCGCGTTGACCGAGTCGGTCAAATCCTTCCAGGTGCCGGCGACGCCCGGCACGATGGCCTGGCCGCCGAGCTTGCCGTCGGTGCCGACCTCGCGCGCCACGCGCGTCACTTCGGACGCGAACGAGCGCAGCTGATCGACCATCGTGTTGATGGCTTCCTTGAGCTGCAGAATTTCGCCGCGCACGTCGACCGTGATCTTCTTTGACAGGTCGCCGTTGGCGACCGCGATCGTCACTTCGGCGATGTTGCGCACCTGAGCGGTGAGGTTCGACGCCATCGAGTTGACGCTCTCGGTGAGGTCCTTCCACACGCCGGTCACGCCGCCGACCTGGGCCTGGCCGCCGAGCTTGCCCTCGGTGCCGACCTCGCGCGCCACGCGCGTCACCTCGGAGGTGAACACGTTAAGCTGCTTGATCATGGTGTTGACGATCTCGGCGGAGCGCAAAAACTCGCCCTTCAGCGGGCGGCCGTCGACGTCGAGCGCAACGGTTCGCAACAGGTCGCCTTGCGCCACCGCGGCGATAGCGCGGGTCACTTCGGTGGTCGGCCACAACAGATCGTCGATCAGCGAATTGACGGAAGCTTCCATCTCACCCCAGGCGCCGTCGGAGAGTCCGAAGCGCACGCGCTGGCGGGTGCGGCCCTCGCGGCCCACCACCTGCCCCACCCGTTCGAGCTGCTTGGCCATGCGCTGGTTGGTGGCGGCGATCTCGTTAAACGTGTCGGCGATTTTGCCGATAATGCCGACGCGGTCGCCGGCCATACGCGCCGAGAAATCACCGACCCGCATCGCCTGCAGTGCGTGAAGCAGATCGGTGAGACCGCCGGCATCGGCATTGGCGTCGCCGTGGACGAGGCGCTCGCTCACCTGTGCGGCTGGAAGGGCGGAACCATTGGCCGGTGCAGAGCCAGCAACGTCTTCAGCGGACTGCATAATTTCCTCCAAACCCGGGACCGAACGGGACGCGACACACGGTGAGGCAGACGCGGCAAATCGCGCCGGACGGGCTGCGATCCCGCGGCGACAAGTGCCTGAACCGACGTGGAATCCCCCTCACGGTCGGGCCTCACCCTGCTGTGCCTCGACCACGAACGCGGGTCCCCGGCGAAGGTTCCCGGCAAAAATCGCGGAAGGTAAAAAAATTTAAAAACCGCTTATGGGTTCCCTGATCGCTTGTCGGCGGCCTTGTCGGAATAGGCAGCCGACGGGAACCATGGCTGGCCCATCGCGCTTATGTCAAAAGACAAGCGGGGGCAAAGACTTCGTGACGCAAAGGACTGGGGGAAGACTGGGAATGTCCGTGAATCGTGAAGCCGTTGCCTGCTACCGCCTTTACGCCGCCAATTGCGTCGAGCTCGCCGAGGGCCTTGCCGATCCGGACCGTAGGGTCTTCCTTCTCGCCATGGCGAGAGACTGGCTCAAACTTGCCGACCAAGCCGAAAAAGAAGGCGAGGCCGGGCATGATTCTGCGGCGACTGATGCGAATTCTCGACACGAGCAGTCGGCGGGGGGCACTACTCCAAATACCGCCATTTGAGCGACGCAACGCCGGGATGCCGGCTCAGTTCCTCAATGACGGGCGAAATGGAATTGTCGCGGGATCGGCGAGGTTCGCGCACGTTAAGCGTATAGATGCGCACGTGGCCATCTGTCGTGAGCCCGGCGTCGCGGACTTCCATGGCGCCGCCCGCGAGACGACGGCGGATCTCACTTTCGCTCGGGCCTGTTTCATCGACACTGACGGTAAGCAGCGCCTGTTCTTGAACCGGCATAAAGTCCTCGAGCCATTTCAGTCCCCACAGTACGAACAGCCCGAGCGCTGTCGCCGCCCAGCCGAGCAAAACCTGGCCGCCACCGAAACACAGCCCCACCACTGTGACGTACCATAGCGTGGCTGCGGTGGTGACGCCGATCACCAGATTGCCGCGCCGCAAGATTGCGCCGCCGCCGATGAAGCCGACGCCGGTCAAAATGCCGAGCGGCAGCCGCATCAGGTCGTTCATGACAAAGGAATCGCTGCTGCGCCCGGTGAGCGTGAGCAGGTAGTTCATCTGCAGCATCGCCACCGCGGCCGCCACGCATACCAGAATAGTGGTGCGTAGCCCCGCGGCTTTGCCGCTTTCACCGCGGTTGTAACCGATGGCCGCGCCGGCAATCAGCGTGCACAGAAGCCGGATCGCCAAGTCCGACCAAGTCAGTTCGAGCGGCATTGCGGTGCCGAAGACAACCGATGCAAGAAGATAATGCATCATGACCTAAGAAAACGCCGGCGCGCGCACGGAGTTGCAGACCGCTTTCGGATTCTCTCGTCAGCGGCTATTCGTCTGGCATGGCCGAGACTGCGAATTCCGCCAATTCTCAGGAAAGCGTTCAAGCCGAGGTTTTCAAGCTGCTCGGCGACCCGGCGACCTATGGCGGCGCCGAGGTGCGCCGCTATGAGACCCACGCCGCGGTCGTGTTTCTTGCCGGCGACCGCGCCATCAAGGTCAAGCGAGCGTTGCGCTATCCGTTTCTCGACTATTCGACCTTGGCGAAGCGCGAAGCCGCCTGCCGCGCCGAACTCAACGTCAATCGCAAGTTTGCGCCGCAAATCTACCGGCGCGTCGTGCCGATCACGCGCCAGCCCGATGGGTCGCTCGCGTTGGGCGGCGCCGGCGAGGCGATCGAGTGGGCGGTGGAGATGGCGCGCTTCGACGAGAATAGCACGCTCGACCATCTCGCCGAGCGCGGCGAGCTTGATGACGCGCTTGTCGGCAAGCTTGCCGTCGCCGTTGCCGCCATGCATGTGCGGGCCGAGCCGGTGGAAGCCGCACCTTGGCTCACGGCGGTTACCGGCTTCATCAGTGACAATACCGCGGCATTTCAATCATCCAGCGAGCTGTTTCCGCCCGGCGCGGTTGAGGAGCTTGACCGAAAATCGAAGGCGGCCTTGGCGCGATTGCGCCCACTTCTGATCGCGCGCGGCGCCGCCGGCCTGATCCGCCGCGGCCACGGCGACCTGCACCTCGGCAATATCGCGGTTCTCGACGGCGCGCCGGTTGCGTTCGACGCACTGGAATTCGATCCCATCATCGCCGAGGGCGACGTGCTCTACGATCTGGCGTTTTTGCTGATGGATCTGGTCGAACGCAACCTTCCAGGCGCCGCAAACGGCGTGTTGAACGGCTATTTTTCGGCAAGCAACCGCATCGAGGATCGCGACGGCATCGCCGCCTTGCCGTTTTTCATGTCGCTGCGCGCCGCCATTCGCGCCAAAGTCACAGCGGCGCGCCGCGATCTCGCCGCGGGCAAAGACAAGAGCGCACTCGCGCAATCGGCAAAGCGCTATTTCGATCTCGCGGTCGAGCTTCTGGCGCCGGCAAAGCCTATGATCGTTTGTACCGGCGGACTATCGGGCACCGGCAAAACGCTCTTGGCGCGCGCGCTGGCGCCGCATTTGGCGCCGCTTCCAGGCGCGCTTATTTTCCGTTCCGATGTCGAGCGCAAGGCGCGCTTTGGCATCGCCGAGCACACGCGCCTGCCGGCCGCGGCCTATAACTCCGCAGCGACCGAAGCGGTTTATCGCGATTTGACCGACAAGGCCGCGCGTGTCGCCCGCGCCGGTCATTCCGTCATCGTCGACGCTGTCTTCGCCCAGCCGAAAGAGCGGGCCGCAATTGAAAAAGCGGCGGCCGAGTCAGGAGTCGAATTCCGCGGGCTGTTCCTGGTCGCCGACTTGCAGACGCGCCTTCATCGGGTCGGATCGCGCGGCCCCGACGCGTCGGACGCCGACGCCGCGGTGGCGAGAAAGCAGGAGGACATCGACGTCGGCGCGGTCAGCTGGAGCATCGTCGATGCCTCGGGCCCACCCGAAGCAACGCTGGCCGGAGCCCGCGCCGTTATTTTCGCCCAAGCTTAGGGTGTCGACTCGTTAACACGACGCGACAGCTCCGAGCGATCTCGATACGGTCTGGACTCGCTTTCGTCGCGGTCTCAGATCCGCTTTGGCGCCGAAGCAGACATGAGACGGAAGGCAAGACGGCCTGACTTGGTCAAAAATGTCGAGTTGCGCGGTGGAATTTCACCTCCGCGCGCTCCCAGAACCGTGCATGAACCTCTCGATTCACACGGCTCCCGATGTTCGGCCGTTGCCATAACATAGCTGCCAATGAGCGAAGAGCGTTGGTGTTGCGCGGCGGAGCCGAGCGAACCAATCCCACACGCCCGTAGTCCGATGGCGAAGCCGCTTGAACTTGCGGCGTGCCCAGCGGACCAGAAAGGCATCGATCCTCGTCAGGGTGGGACGCAACTGCGTGTGATAGAAGCGACCGTAATAGTTGATCCAGCCGCGGATGCACGGATTGTACATCGCTGCCAGATCTTGCAGGGATTTGTCGCTGCGGTGATGAAGTGCCCAGCGCCGAACTGTCCGGCCTATGGCCTTCAGCGCCGCCGGACTCGCCGCGGGCATGAAGCCGTGCGCAGGGATATGCCCTTGCCAGATCGTTTTCCTTGCTCGGAATGTGAAGCCGAGGAAGTCAAACGATTGGTTCGGGAACTCGCCGCGCCGATTTGCATCTTTACAGTAGACGATCTTCGTCTTCTCGGGATGCAAGATCAGCTTGCAGGCCGCAAGGCGATCTGCAAGTGCGCTCCGTAGTGCCCGCGCCTCGTCGGCGCTTTTGCAGTGACAGATGATATCGTCCGCATACCGCTCGAACTTGATGTGCGCAAACGTCCGCGCCATCCACACGTCGAACGCGTAATGCAGGAATAGATTTGCCAGCAGAGGCGAGATCACCCCGCCCTGTGGCGTCCCTGCCGTGCGCGGCACGATGCTGCCATCCTCCATTTGCACCGGCGCCTTCAACCAGCGTTCGATATAGAGCAGCACCCAAGAGCAATCCGTATGATGGCGGACAGCCTTGAGCAACAACTCCCAATCAATGCTGTCGAAGAAGCTTTTGATGTCCAGATCGAGCACCCAGTCGTAACGCCAGCACCGCTGACGCGCCGTGTGCACGGCGTCGAGTGCCGATCGGCCGGGCCTGTAGCCATAGGAATCGGCGTGGAATACCGACTCCAGATGTGGCTGCAGGAAACGACGGGCGACTTCCTGGGCGACGCGATCCGCTACCGTCGGGATGCCCAACGGTCGCGTGCCGCCCTTCGCTTTCGGTATTTCCACTCGCCGCACCGGCAGAGGAAAGTAGCTCCCTGAGGACAGGCGATTCCAAAGCTTGTAGAGGTTGTTCGAAAGATCAGCCTCGAACTCCGTAACCGATTGCCCATCTATTCCGGCCGCTCCCTGGTTGGCCTTCACATGCTTGAAGGCTTCCCACACTTCCCGTTTGGGGATGTCGAACGGCTTTGCCTCGTTCGTGGGCTCCTCCCGTTGCCGGTTGGCCCATGAACTTGGCTGAACAACGCAGCTCCTTTGGTCCGACTCCATTACAGAGCCCTCATCCCTACTACGAGCTGCTCCGTCCCTGTGCTCCGCATCGGTACTCTGATCCTTGTGGTGTGCACCACTTGGATGTCTCCCTTGGCATCGGAGCGACAGGTTCTCACGTTCCGTACAAGAGCCTGGTTGAGCTTCGTGCCGCCTACATGCCGGATGGCGCTCGGGCAGTATCAGGACGTCCCCCAAGCTGATCCCGGTGGAAGGGTCACCCTCCGGTTTTGCCATCGCCTAATCTCTTTTCGACACTTCATCAGCGGTTCGCTTGCGCTCGCCTCTCTCAACCGTGCCTGCCGGAATCATCGTCCCGGCGCTTCCGCAACGCTCACCACCATCGCTTTTGACAACGGCAGCTTGCGGTGGCTTGAAATCGGCACCTGATTGCCGATCCCGGAGGGCCCTCCTCCATCTCTCGTACAGTTACGCACCGTCGTACTCAGACGGCACTCGTGACACACGACCCACATGCGACATTGAGCCTGCATTACTGAGCGGGTGTAATATGGTTCAACATACCCAGCACGGAACTCGGCATGGGGCGAGCAGGGCGATCGGATGAGGCGGTTCAGATTGGATGCTTCGGCCAACGATCAACGCCCCAATCTTGGTAGCGAGGTTGTGTTGTCATCGCTCCTCGTCAAGCGCCGTCGCTTGCTGGCTTCGTTGCCGCTCCTTTTTCTGGCGACGCGAACGTTAAGCGCCGCAAATGGATCGCCGGTCCGGATCGGTTGGCTCAAAATTCAAGACGCGCAACATACGCCGGATCAGTTGCAGGCATTCCGGGAGGGTATGAAGGCGCTTGGCCTGGTCGAAGGCCGCGACTACGTGATTGAACAGCGTTATGCCGACGACAAGGGCTCGCGGTTGCCGGCTCTCACGACTGAGTTGCTCGACGCCGGCGTGACGATCATTTTGGCTACCAGCCAGCCGTCGATCGCCGCAGCGGCTCGCGTAACGAAAACCGTTCCGGTGATCGGCCGTATGGTGGACGATCCTGTCGCCGATGGCATGGCGCAGTCGCTGGCCCGGCCAGGCGGCAATATCACCGGCATCTATACGATGACGGAGGAATTGAACGCAAAACGGCTGTCATTGCTAAAGGAAGCCGTACCCGCGGTGCGCCGCGTCGGGGTGCTGCTGCGGGGCGACTTCCCAAATGTCAAAACCGCGGATCACGATTGGCAAGTTGCACAAGCCGCGGCGCGAGAGCTCGATCTCAGCCTTGTCGCTTTGAAGGCCCGCTCGCTAGAAGACATTACCGCGGCATTAGCACAAGCATCCGCGAGCAAGGTTGACGGCATCATGACCTTCCGCAACCCTACGGTCGTTACCTACCTCAGCCAGATCGCCGAACTATGTGCGAAGCGACGGCTACCCGCGGTATTCGACGCCAGCGAATACGTCGAAGCTGGTGGCCTGATGTCTTATGGACCGAATATCGACGCGGTCTATCGGCAGCTTGCGACGTACGTGCAGAAACTTTTGCGAGGCACGCCGGCCAGCGAATTGCCGATCGAACAGCCGACGACGTTTGAGCTTGTCATCAACGAGCGGACAGCGGGCGCGATCGGTGTCACACTCCCCACCGAGCTATTGGCACAGGCGGACAAGGTGATTAGATGAAGACTGGCGATTTCCGGATATGACATAGAGCGGCCGCCAGCATTCGACGCCATGTGCCTAATGAGCGTTCTTGGCCCATCGCGCATTTCGCGGCAACACCGCATTTCGGTCGCTTTCGGACCGAAGCGGACATTGAGCGGATCTACTACACGTCCTAGCACTACTTTGGCAGATTTTTAGCTTTGCGGGATTCCCAAATCAATTTTTCTGTGACTTATGGGTGGTCGGCTATTGGAGGGGCCGACCATGGTTGTCGGGACATCGGATTGGCAGGAAGAGCTTGGACGCTTTCTCAGGCCTTTTTTGGCTCGGTTGGGACACAAGGCGCGGCGACGAATGTGTCCGCTCTATGTGTCGGGGCTGATCGGCCCTGGCGATCGCAAGAGCATACAGCCGATGGCGGGGCGGCTTGCGCTTGGTGACTACGATCAATTGCACCACTTCATTGCGGCCGGAGCCTGGGATTCAACGCCTGTGGAAACCGAACTGCTCGTCCAAGCGGACAGGCTCGTCGGCGGCCGCGATGCCGTCTTGGTGGTCGACGACACCGCGATACCCAAGAAGGGCACGCATTCGGTCGGTGTCGCTGCGCAATATGCTTCGGCGCTGGGCAAGACCGCCAATTGCCAGACCCTGGTATCGTTGACGCTGGCGCGCGGCGAAGTGCCAGCCATGCTGGCGTGCGGGAACGAGGCAGCAGCAGTATGTGAAGTAGGCGGGCACCAGCACCGCGGCGCCTTGCAGCCGCCCGCTGCGTAAATCCGCCAATGCGTCGTTGGCGCGGGCAAGCGGATACGGCACGGTCTGCGTCACGATGCCGGCCTGCGGCACGATGGCGAAAAATTCTTCGCCGTCCTTGCGCGTGAGATTGGCGACCGACTGAAGCTGCCGTTCCTCCCAGAGAATGCTGTAGGGAAAGCTTGGAATGTCGCTCATATGAATTCCGGCGCAGACGACGCGGCCGCCTTTGCGCACCGCGCGCAATGCCGCCGGAACGAGCGCGCCGACCGGCGCATAGATGATGGCGCAGTCAAGCGCCTCGGGCGGCGTGTCCTCGGAGCTGCCGGCCCAGCACGCGCCGAGCTTGCGCGCGAAGGCTTGCGCGGCAACGTCGCCCGATCGGGTGAACGCATAGATGTCGCGGCCCTGCCAGCGCGCCACTTGGGCGATGATATGGGCGGCCGCGCCAAAACCGTAGAAGCCGATTTTCTTGCCCTCGCCAGCCATTTTCAGCGAGCGCCAGCCGATCAGGCCGGCGCAGAGGAGCGGCGCGGTCGCTACATCGTCGCTGCTCTCCGGCAACGGAAAAACGTAACGCGCATCGGCGACAACATGGCTGGCATAGCCGCCGTCGCGCGTATAACCGGTAAACAACGGATGATCGCAGAGATTTTCCCGGCCCTCGCGGCAGTAGCTGCAGTGGCCGCAGGTTTTGCCGAGCCAGGGAATCCCGACGCGCATGCCGGCACTCGGCGTCTCGACGCCGCCGCCGACGGCATCGACGCGGCCGACAATTTCGTGGCCCGGCACGATCGGAAGTTTTGGATTGGGCAATTCGCCGTCGACTACGTGAAGGTCGGTGCGGCAAACCCCGCAGGCGGCGACCCGCACCCTGACCTCGCCGTCAGCCGGCTTGGGATCCGGCCGCTCCACCGATTTGAGCGGCTCGCCCAGCCGTTCCAGCACCATTGCCTGCATCGCAACGACCTTTGGCGCGGCGTCACTCTCGCCGATGAAGTCAATAGGGTCGAATACCTACGCGCGAATTAGGTGCAAATAGTTTTGGCCAATTCAAACTGCAAGGCGACGGCGAATCGGCCGAATTTGCAAGCCCATGGCGCGTATTCTGTTGATCGACGACGATCGGACAATTTGCACGACCGTCGCGTTGCTGCTCGATCGCGCCGGCCACGCGGTGGTCGTGGCGGAAAACGGCCGCGACGGACTCGCCAAGATCGAACGCGAAGCTTTCGAGCTGCTTATCGTCGACATTTTCATGCCCGGCATGGATGGATTGGAGACCATACAACAAGTTCACCGGCAGCAGCCGCACCTCCCGGTCATCGTGATGTCGGGTCTGGTTTTCCGCTCCACATCCTCGCCGCCGCCGGATTTCTTGAAAATGGCGACAAAGCTCGGCGCAACGAAAAGTCTGCGCAAGCCGTTTCGGCCGGGCGAGCTTTTGGCTCTGGTCGACGATTGCCTGAATGTTCGGTCGGACGCCAGCGAGAGCACCATCCAGCGATAAAGTGCAATTAGGAACGTCAAGCACGGTGGGCGGAAAAAACCCGGCACGCGGCCATAGGAAAAAGTCCGCATAAGGAATTTCACCGATCGCATAATTAGGCGATGCATAACAGTCTGCGGCCCACGGTCGGGCAACGAGTAAAAGCCTCACCGGATAACTGGGCGGCCCTGGACACTGCCCCAATAGGGTTGTCATCCAGGGCCGCGATCTTTGCACCGAGACCGCACGACATGCGTTTTGACAAACGCAACCAGGTACGCCGGTTCATCGACATTTCGGCAAAATTGTTCGCCGGTGTTGAGGCGCCGGTATGGGATTGCGTCGTGATGGATATTTCCAGCAACGGAGCAAGGATCGCGGTCGAGGCTGTCGACGACATTCCGGACCTGTTCACGCTAAGCCTGACCACTCGCGGTCGGACGTTGCACCGCTGTCGCGTGATTTGGCGCGCCGCCCACCAAATGGGCGTCAAGTTCGAGCCGAGCACGCCAAATTCCCGCACGGCGCCGGACAATGGCCTTCACTGAACCCGATTTGCGCTGAGCGGTCCGAGCGCCGTGCTGTATCCGTACTAGTCCTGACCTTCAGTTTAGCGGCTTGTCAGGGCGGCAACTCTAAACCTGCCCAGCGCTAGCGATCCCCACCGGCGAGCCGCCTCGAAACTGCGCGGCGGTTGCACGAAGAAAAAGCCGGAACCGACCGCAAGCTCCGGGTGGCTGCTTCGCGGCAGCCAGAAGACGTCACTGGCCCGGCGAGATAAGAAAACAGGAACCAGGGCTATGGCGTATTGCGAGATTGACGACGAAGAAGCGCGACTCGAAACGCTTCATCGTTACGAAGTCCTGGACACCAAGCCCGAAGAAGCTTTCGAGCGCATCACGCGCATCGCCAGAACCCTGCTTGAAATTCCGATGGTGATGGTCTCACTCGTCGATCGGCACCGGCAATGGTTCAAGTCCCGGCAAGGTCTCGACATTTCGGAAACGCCGCGCGAAATTTCATTTTGCACGCACGCCATCAAGTCCGCGCAGACTTTCATCGTAAAGGATACGCACGCCGATCCCCGCTTTGCGCGAAGCTCGCTCGTCATCGAGGAGCCCTATGTCCGTTTCTATATCGGCGTGCCGTTACGCACGCGCGACGGTCACAATATCGGCACGCTGTGCGCCATGGACACCAAGGTCCGCGAATTGCGTCACGAGCAAATCCGCATGTTCGAGGATTTGGCGCGGCTCGTCGTCGACGAGCTCGAGCTGCGGCTGCTCGCCGCCACCGATAGCTTGACCGGAGCCATGACGCGGCGCTCGTTTTACGAGCGCGCCCAATTGGACGTCGAGAGGGCCAGGCGTTACTTCAAGTCGTTGAGCTGTGCCGTGATCGATATCGATAACTTCAAGCTCGTCAACGACACGCATGGCCACGCATCCGGCGACCGCCTGGTCCAGCACCTCGTATCGATATGCAAATCCGGACTGCGTGCCAGCGACTATCTCGGGCGTATCGGCGGCGACGAATTCGCGATGATGCTTCCCGACACCTCATTGGTCGATGCGTTCGATGTCGCCGATCGCCTGCGAAAAGGCCTGGCGGCGGCGGCGCTCGCAGTATCAGGCACGCCGTTGCCTGTCACCGTGAGCATCGGCATTGCCGAATACATCCAGCCGGAGGCGAGCCTCGACGAGCTTCTGCACGACGCCGACGCGGCGCTCTACAATGCCAAATCGAACGGCAAAAACCGCGTCGTGTGTTACCTCGACGACCTCAGTATCGCCCCTGACGATCCGTCGCAGGCACCGTCTCGCGTTGCCTACTCGTATCGAGACGCCCTGAGAAAACAAGCATCATGAATCTCCTTCGCACCGTCAATGCGGCAACTTCCGTTAACGCGATGCGTCGCGTCGACTGGAGCCAACGCGCCGTCACGGATGCGGTGGTTATCGTCATCCTCGCAGCGATCGCCTGCTGTCTGAGCGAGTGGCTCGATGTCTTCAATGTCGTTGTAAAGTTTCAGGCTGTTTACGGCGATTGGGGCCTCGACGATCTCCTCCCCATCTGCGTCGTACTATCTTTCGCTTTGACAGCCTACGGCTGGCGCCGCTTCCAGGATTTAAAGCAAGAAATGCAGGCCCGCCGCGGAGCGGAAGAAGAAGCCAGGCAAAAAATGGAGGAGCTCACGCGAACGCAGAGCTTTTTGAACTCCATTGTTGAAAACGTGCCAGCGACGATTTTTGTCAGGGAACTTCCGGAAAGCCGCTTCGTGCTTATCAATCGCGAAGGAGAAAAATTTCACGGCATTCAGCGCGAAAAGTTGCTGGGAAGGACCATTGCGGAAGTCCTGTCGCCCGCTATTGCGCACGTCGCAGCCGATCACGACCAAATCCTGCTAAATTCTACAAGGACGATCAAATTTGACGAACGTGCCATCACGATACCCGAATTTGGTACGCGGATCGTCCTTTCGAGCGGAATTGCAATTAGGGATGCTGGGGGCAATCCGCGCTATCTATTGAATGTCATTCAAAACGTCACCGAGCGCAAACGTGCCGAGGCGCGGATCGCGCATCTTGCGCATCATGATCCATTGACCGACTTACCAAATCGTACCGCATTCAACGAGCATATCGCCACCATCGTCGAACGCGCCAAATTAGCAGGCGAAAGCTTCGCCGTGATGTGTATCGACCTCGACCGTTTCAAGGAAGTCAACGACGTATTCGGCCACTCTGTCGGCGACGGAATGCTCTGCGAGGTGGCGAAGCGGCTGCGGGTCGCTTGCGAAGGCGCATTCATTGCACGGCTTGGCGGCGACGAATTCATCGTCGTCTCTGTCGGAGGCCCGCAGCCCTCGTCCGCGGAAGCCCTGGCCGATCGCGCTCTGCGCATTCTCGACGGCGACATCGACGTGGCCGGTCAGACATTGCGCGCCGGCATGAGCATCGGCGTCGCGATTTATCCGACTGACGGCGCCACCATGGCGGTCCTCCTGGCCAACGCCGATGCCGCGCTCTATCGCGCCAAGGCGGAAGCGCGCGGATCGATCCGCTTCTTCGAGCCGGATATGGACGAGCGGCTGCGCGAGCGGCGCGCGTTGCAGCACGACTTGCGGTCGGCGCTGTGCCGCGGCGAGATCGCGCTGTACTACCAGCCGCAAGCCTCGATCGACGGTAACGTCATCGGTTTCGAGGCGCTGGCGCGCTGGAATCATCCGGCCCGCGGCATGGTCTCTCCCGGCGTATTCATCCCGCTGGCGGAGGAGAGCGGCGCGATCATTCCACTCGGCGAGTGGATTCTGCGCGAGGCCTGCCGCGAAGCCGCGTCATGGCCTGCAGCGCTCGGTATTGCCATCAACATTTCCCCGGCTCAGTTCCGTCATGGCGACCTGGCGGCGCTGGTTCATACTGTTCTGATCGAGACCGGTCTCGCCGCCAAGCGGCTGGAAATCGAAATCACCGAGGGCGTGCTGATCTCCGATTTCTCCCGTGCGATATCGATCTTGCGGCGGCTCAAGGCACTCGGCGTGCGCATCGCCATGGACGACTTCGGGACCGGCTACTCCTCGTTGTCGTATTTGCAGGCCTTTCCATTCGACAAAATCAAGATCGACCGGGGTTTCATCGCCAATCTCGACCGCAATCCGCAATCCGCGGCCATCATTCGCGCCGTCATCGGACTCGGTCGCGGCCTCAATCTTCCGGTGGTCGCGGAGGGCGTCGAGACCAAAGAGCAGCTCGCATTCCTCAAGCGTGAAGCCTGTAACGAGGTGCAAGGTTACCTGGTCGGCCGTCCGGCGCCGATTGTGCAATATTCGCGGCTTACCGGCCACAAGCCGGTTGCAGAACTGAAAGCGCTCGCAAGTTAGATTCCCTGCTTGCTTCTCAATACACACGCGCTTCGCCGCCGCCTTGCCGCAGCTGCACCATAGCTGGTCAAAGGCACAACGAGGCTATAGTCAAATAGCCCGTTGCGAGCTGTTACGGCCGTCGAGTTTAGCGCGGTTTGAGCGCACGCGAGGGGCGGTTGCGATGATGCCAGAAGTGGTCTCGCGTCATAGCGGCCCAGCTCATAAACGGGGAACGCTGAAATGTTCGAATATTTCGAAGACAATTACACCTGGAACATGGCCGTCAATCTTGCGCTCGGCATGGGCGGCAGCATCGGCGATATCGATGATGCGTCGCGCGCGCTGCGACCGCTTTCGAAAAATCGCGACGACGCCGCGGCGGAAAAATTCTACGAGGCCTGGAACGTCGCTCGGCGCCAAGCTCAAGCGGCTCGCCGCCGCAGACGGAGCGCGAGGGCGGCTCCTGAGCGCCGGCGCAAAATACCGCCGCGCCTTCATCGCCTTCATTCAGGGCGAACGGATGCAGCGGCCGGATTTCGCGCCGCGCAAAGACGCCTACCGCGAAGCGCTCGATTGCTTTTCCCGCTTCCTGGCGCTGACGCGGCAGAACTGCCGGCGCGTCGACGTGCCGTACCTGAACACGGCGTTGCCCGCGCTTTTGGTCGGTGCACGGAGCGATGGCGTCGATACCCCATGCATGGTGCATTTTGACGGTCTCGACGTTACCAAGGAGATCATTTATCTCGTCGGTGTCCCCGGCGCGCTCGCGGAGCGCGGCATTGCAACCTTAATCGTCGACAATCCGGGCGTCGGCAAATCGCTGCGCTTGCGCGGACTGCACAATTCTCCGGAAGCCGAAATTCCGGCCAAGGCCGCGGTCGACTTTCTGCAATCGACGCCCGGCATCGATCGCAATCGGATCGGCATCATGGCGCTGTCGCTCGGCGGCTACCATGCGCCGCGCGCCGCCGCGTTCGAACCGCGCCTGAAATGCGCCGTCGCCTGGGGCGCCAATTACGATTGGGGCGAAACGCAGCGGCGGCGCTATGAAGCCAAGGAACAACGGCTGCCGGTGCCGCATTACTGGGACCATGTCGCCTGGGTGTTCGGAAAATCGTCGGTCGAGGAGGTGATTGCGGTTTCCGAGAAGCTGTCGCTCAAGGGTATCCTGGATCGCATCAAATGCCCGATCCTGTGCATTCACGGCGAAAACGATCGCCAGATTCCGTTGCGTCAGGCGAAGCAGCTTATTGCCGATTGCACCTCGAGCCCCAGAGCGGAGTTGCATGTTCAGACGCTGGCGGACGGCGGCGCCGAACATTGCGGCGTCGACAATGTCGCGCCGACGCGCGAGTTTATCTGCGATTGGGTAGCGGAGGTGCTCGGCGGCAAGCCAGCTGGACTGACCGTTTAGGCCGGCTGCGTCCTCGCCAGATACTGCTGCAGCAGGGCGTGGCCGTAGTCGTTGCCGTTTGGTGTGCGCACCAGCGCGTGCGCATGACGGCGGTTATAGCCGGTATTGGGCAACGCCACTCCGGGCTGGTGATAAAACTCGACGAATATCACCGGGCTGTAGATGCGATAATAGAACGGCGCGACCGGATCGAATTGGCCGATCCAGGCGAAGATCGTCGCGCCGAGATGCCGTGTGACCTCATTGAGGCGCAGTTGCGCGTGCGCGGCCGGCAGCCGGTCGGTATAGAGCCTGATCAGATCGAGGAGCGAGGCCTGCTGCGCGGGCGTCATATCGGGCACGCGCAAGCCGTCGTAAGGAATGACGACATTATCTTTGAAGCCCGAGGCGAAGCCGTCGAACGGCAAGTCGTAGCCGATCGTCGCCTTGGCGCGCTGCTCAGTCGTCAATCCGCTCATGAAGGCAAAGCCCTGCGCCTCTTCTTCGCGCAGCACCGTGGTGCCCTTATATTTTCCGGATTCCGCCAGTACCGGCTCGGAGCCGAGCAGCATCGGCGTCAGCACCACCTGGTCGCCGAGCACGAAGCAGTTGATGTTGCAATGGTGGCCGTCGATCTGGAAGCCCCAAGGCGCGGCGGACGGCTTGTCCTGCGACGGCGTGCCGAAAATGCTGATCCAGTAGAAAAACTCGCCGAACTCGTCGGGCAGCCCAGTCAACTCGGCCAGATGCTCATTGAGCCGCATGGCGTTGCGTGCGGTTTGATAAGCCCGCGCACCGAGCCCAACGCGCATAATCCCATAAGCCAGCTCCAATTGCCGGTCGCTCAGCTCGGCAAAGCAGAGGCCGTGGCGCATGACGTTGCGATGGATATTGCTCCAGTGCCGCCACACCTCGCTGTGCATCGGAAAGCTGACGGCGGAGCGCTGTTCCGCATCGAGCGACGACAAAAAAACTTTCACGGCGGCGATCAACGGCTGGGCCGAAGCGCCGGCGGCGCCAAGCGGAAACAGATCTTGGATCACCTCGCCGTTGGCGGTGAGGCCGCGAAAGCTCTGCTGCAGCGATTGCCGCCAGGTCGCGAACAAATCCTGCAGCGGTTGCGAAAGCTTGCCTTCATCAACCCGCGGCGGCGCGCGGCGGAATTGGCGGCTGAGCACTCCGGTATCTGTCATCGCCTGCGTTTTATCACGGCGTAAAAGGCCACTGAAGCCGATTTCAGCGCCGCGGGCCTCGGCCCATCGCTTGCACGCGACGCGCCATTGCGTCGGCCATGACCCGGCCAGCGACGGCGATGGACAATGTAGTTCCGCACGGACATAATTTGCACCAAGCCGATGCGCCGCAAAACGCGCTGATTCAGGGAGAAATGCCGTGAACGCCGCAACAAGCACCGCCCGGGCATTGAAGCCGGGCATGGATCCCGCCGAATGGAAGGTGCGCGTCGATCTCGCCGCAGCCTTCCGGCTTGCCGCGCTGCAAGACTGGGATGAGCTGTTGTTCGCACACTTGTCCGCACGCGTGCCGAACCATCCCAACCAGTTTCTGATGCACCCGGCAGCCATCCTGTTCGAAGAGGTCACCGCCTCAAACCTGCACAAGCTCGACGAGAACTGCAATCACGTCGAGCCGAGCGATGAACTGCCCCACAAATTCGCTTTTCCGTTTCATAAGGGCATCTATGACGCCTTTCCGCAGGCGCAATGCGTCATGCACTTGCATACCAAATACGCGACAGCGGTGGCGATGCAGGAACACGGGCTCATTCCCGGCAATCAGTACGCCATGTGGCTCGGACCGATCGGCTATCATAATTACGAGGGCCTGGTTTCGACCGTCGAGGAAGGCCAGCGGCTGGCGAAGAATTTCGGCAACAAGCAAATCGTCCTGCAGCGCGGCCACGGCTTCGTGCTGTGGGGCCACACTGTGCACGAGGCCTACATGCTGGCGTTCCTCGTCATCCGCGCCTGCGAGACGCAAGTGCGTTCGTCGGCTGGCGCGATCAAGCCCTACGTGCCGCCGCAAGCGGTGCTCGACGCGACCATCGGACAAGCAGAAAATCATTACCGACGGCAAGGAGCCGTTCAATCAGATGACGTGGCGGGCGCTCCTTCGCAAACTCGACCGCGTTGCGCCCGACTATAAGACCTGAAACGCCCGCGTCCGGCCGGCGCCTCGCGCCGCGCGGCCACCTGCCGCGCCGCTGCACGGAATGAATATGGAGAAAACAATGTCGGTCATGGAGCGCACCGTCACCGAGACGTCGTTGCCGATCTATCATCGCTCGATCGACTGGGAGGCGCTGTATGAGCGCTATCCGGTGCCGGACGTGTTCGCCAAAACCCGGTGGAAATGGTCGGCGGACGAAATCCGCAAATTCCAGAACGAGCAATTTCTCGATCTGATGAAAACCGGATGGCGGAACGGTTTCTACAAGCGGCGCTGGCAGGCTGCCGGGCTCAAGCCGGGCGATATCAAGAGCATCGACGATATCGTCAAGCTGCCGACTTTCAATTCCGCCGACATCAAGAAGGATCAGGAAGACAATCCGCCGTTCGGCCTGATCAACGGCAATGTCGACGAGATATTGAAGACGCAACCGCTGAAACTGCAGACATCGGGCGGCACCACCGGCAAGCCGCGACCGACGCTTTACGCGCCGGTGGAGTGGGAATTGAACGGGCTCACCATTGCCCGCGTGTTTTACATTTGCGGAGTGCGGCCCGGCGACCGGCTGCAAATTCCGCACACCTGCTCGCTCGGCAATGCCGGCTGGTGCGCCTATAAAGGAGCGCACGATTATCTCGGCGCCTTGCCGATCACCACCGGCACCGGCGCGGTCACCTCATCGCGCCGTCAGATCGAAATCGCGCAGGAATGGGGCACCAATGTCTGGTACGTGCGTCCCGAATATGCCACCCAGCTCGCGAAAGTGGCGCGCGACGAACTCAAATTCGACGTGCGCGATCTGAAAACAAAGTTCCTCGGCTGCGGGCTTGGGCCGGATACCGAAAACACCTTCCGCAACCAGCTCGAAGAATTGTGGGGCTGCAAGGTCTACGACATGTACGGCACGCACGAGATGGGCATGGGCGCATTCGAGTGCCAGCACCAGGCCGGGCTGCATTTCCATGAGGACTCGACGTTCTTCGAGATCGTCGGCATCGAGGACAACAAGCCGGTCAAGGACGGCGAAATCGGCAACATGGTGTGCACGATCTTGCATCGCCGCCAGCAGCCGATGATCCGCTTCAATCTTCGCGACCTCACCCGCATCGTCGCCACCGACCGCTGCCAGTGCGGCAGCTGTTTCCGCCGCATGCAGAAAATGCTCGGCCGCAGCGACACCATGGTGCGCATCCGCGGCGTGAGCATCTGGCCGCAAGCCTGTCTGCCGGCGATCAAGAGCGACAACCGCACCACCGGCGAATGGCTATGTATCGCCGAGCGCAATGTGCGCGACGGCGTGATCCGCGACGAGATGACGGTGAAGGTCGAGGTCCGCGACGACGCGCCGGGCTGGGACGGGCTGAAGGAGCACATCGAGGCGCGCCTGCATTCCGATCTGGGGCTGAAGCTTAACGTCGAGCTCGTGCCCGAAGACGCGCTGATGGAATGGTCGAATCGCGGCCGCGAAGGCAAGCCGAAGCGGATTCTCGATCGGCGCTACGACAAGAAGTAAGCTCCGTGCGCTATTTCGATTGTCATTCGCATTTTTCGACGCGCGCCGGGCTGCATCACCGCACCGCGGAGGAGTTGGCGAATGCCGAGCGCATTTTCAAGCGTAAGCGCACGTTTCAGACCGAGGCGGAGATGGCGGACGGCTTTCGTCAACGCGGCGTCCGCAGCATTCTCGATATCTACCGGACCTGGCGGATGACCGACGAAGATGAAATTCGGGCCTCGAACGATTATGCGGCCGAATTCGCCCGCAACAATCGTGACGTCGTCTACGGCAATTGGCTTGCCGTTAATCCGACCATGAAGGATTTTTGGCTCAAAGAATATACGCGGCTTGCAGCGGGCAATTCGGGATTTTTCGGATTTTGCCAAAGCCAGAACAGCCTGCGTTTTCCGCCCAGCGATCCGATCTGGGACCCGTTCTACAAGCTGTCGATCGAAGCGAACGTCCCGGTGCTGCTGATGACGGGTCTCACCGGCATCGGCCAAGGCATGCCCGGCGGCATGGGCGTGGTGCTTGACGACGGGCATCCGCGCCATGTCGATCTTGTCGCCGCGCGCTTTCCCGAGCTTAAGATTCTTGCCGGCCGTCCGGCTTGGCCGTGGCAGGACGACATGATTGCGATCCTCCTGCACAAAGCCAATGTCCGCTACGAGCTGCACGGCTGGTCGCCGAAATATTTTACGCCGGCTTTGAAGAAGGAAATCAGCGGCCGGTTGCAGGATCGCATTTTGTTCGGCTGGGACTGGCCGACGCTGACGCTTGAGCGGCTGGTCGATGACTGGCGCGCACTTGGCTATTCCGAGGACGTCTATGAGAAAATCTTCCACCGCAACGCCGAGGCGTTCTTCCACGGCGCGGCGCCTGCGCCATGAGCAACCCGATGGAGCAGGCAACCGCGCTCGCGGCAAAACTCCGGCAAATTGCCGCAACCGACAAAGTGACGACGGCCGACCTTGCCGCCCTAGTGTCCGACGTGTTCGCACATTGCGGCGTGCCCCGGACGGATGCCGAAATCGGCGCGGATGTTGCGCTCTGGGCGCAGACCCATGGTTCGGACTCGCATGGGGTCGTGCATTTGCCGCTCTACACGCGAGGCCTGCTCGACGGCACCATTAAGAGCAATCCGGCCATTTCGACCACGCGCGCGATGCCGTGCACGATGGTGATGGACGCCGATCACGCGCTAGGCCTGGTGTCGAGCCGGCGCGCCATGGATATGGCGATTGAGATCGCCAAGACGAACGGTCTCGGCGCGGTCGCGGTGCGCAACTCAAGTCACTTCGGCGCCGCCGGCTATTACGCCGACCACGCCGCCGCACAAGGCTTGATCGGCTTGGCGTTTACCAATGCCAGTCCGGCGATCGCGCCGACCGGAGGCACCGAAGGTTTGTTCGGCACCAATCCGATCGGCGCCGCATTCCCGCTGCCGAATGCCGATCCGATCATCGCCGACATGGCGACCGCCATGGTGGCGCGCTCGCGCATCCGCCACATGCTCGCTGCCGGGCAAAAGACCATCCCGGACGGTTGGGCGCTTGATCCGAGCGGCCGGCCGACGACCGATCCAGCCGAAGCGGTCAAGGGTTCGGTCCTGCCGATCGGCGGCCCGAAGGGCTACGCGCTGTCCCTGATGGTGGAAATCCTGTGCAGCGCGCTATCGGACGGCGACCCGGGCTTCCAGGTGACCTACGAGAACGTGGTCAAGCGGCCGAGCAATATCTGCCATTTCTTCCTGGCGCTCAATCCGCAAGGGTTCGCCGGGCTCGAAGCGTACGATGCACGCATGTCGCACATTGCGGAGATGGTCGGCAAAGCAAAGCCGATGGCGGGTGCAGAACCGCCGCGCCTTCCCGGCGCGCGCGGCCACGCCGTCAAGCGCAGAGTCGCGGCCGAGGGCATTGTGATGTTCGACAATCTGCGTGCGGCGCTCAAAAACGTCGCCGGGATGATCGAAGGAGCTTAAGTCCCGCGGTCTATCGGAACAGCAGGTGCTCGATGGTCAGCGAGATCGCCGGCACATAGGTCACGATCTGCAACGCGATCACCGCCAAGATCACGAACGGTATCAAACCCTTATACAGCGTCTCCGACGGCGTCTTGAACAGCGCCTGAATGACGAAAATGTTCAATCCGAATGGCGGATGGAAGGTGCCGATCGTCAGATTCATCACGACGATGACGCCGAAATGGATCGGATCGACGCCGAGCGAGGCTGCAACCGGCGCCAATAGCGGCGTCAGCATGATCAGCCCGGAGGCTGGATCGAGGAAGCAGCCAATGAACAGCAAAAACAGGTTGATGACCAGCAATACCACCCAGCGCTCGGAATGCATGCTTGTGATCACGGTCACCAGCGCCTGCGCTATGCCGCTGATCGTCAGGAGCCATGAATAGAGGCCGGCAATCGCCACGATGATGAAGATGAGTCCCGTCAAATACATCGAACGCGCCGCGGTTTCGAATATGTCGGCGAGCGTCACTTCGCGATAGATAAAATAGCTGACCACGATGGCATAGACGCTGGCGACGCCGGCGGCCTCGGTCGGCGAGAACACGCCGGAATAGATTCCACCGATGATCACGACGATGGCACCGAGCGACCAGACGCCGTCGCGCGTGGCTTGCCAGAGCTCTTTGAAGGAAAATTTTCCGGTGTCGGTGATGCCGACCTTGACGGAGTGATAATAGATGTAGGCGCCGAAGAAAGACGCCAGCAGGATGCAGGGGCCGATACCCGCAGTCCATAGCTGGATGATCGAAGTATCCGATGCGATGCCGTAGATGATCATCGCGATCGAAGGCGGGATCAGATTGTCGAGCGCGCCTTCCGAGGTAATCAGCGCCGAGGCGAAACTCTCGCTATATCCCGCCTCGCGCATGCGCGGATAGGTCAGGGTGCCGATCGCCGCAGTCGCGGCTGTGGTGACGCCTGAGGTGGCGCCGAACAAAGCGGCGAAGCCCAGCGAGGTGAACGGGACGTTGGCGCGAAAGCCGCCGATCAGCGAAGCAACGAAGCGCAGCAAGCGCACCGAAATGCCGCCGCGCGACATCAAGCTGCCAGCAAAGACGAAGAACGGTACGGCCAGCAGCGCGTATTTGTTGAGACTGTTGAAAATGTCCTGGGCGACCACGGTCATCGGGATGTCGAAAAATCCGATCAGCACCACCAGCGACGTGATCAGCAGCAGAAGAAAGATCGGAAAGCCGAGCAAGAGCAGCGCAAAGGGCAGGATCGCCATCACCCAATACATTGGAGCGCTCCGCTCAATCGAATTTGCCGGTGATGTAGGACGGCAGACGCACGATTGCCGCCGCCGCCATGAAGCTGAAACCGAACAGCAGAGCCGAGTGCGGGATGACCAGCGGAATATTGGTTCCCGCCGTGACGCCTTGGGTCATGTAGTGAAGCTCGACCACCTTCCACGACTGTATGGCGGTGAAGACGCTGCAACCGATCAACGCCAGCGCGATCGCAATTCGCACCACGCGTTGCAAAGGCGCCGGCATCCTGGAATACACCAGGTCCATGTTGAGATGCGCGCCGCGATAGGTGATCGTGCCCACGACCAGGAACACGATCCAGATTATGGTGAAGGTCAGCGCCTCTTCCGCCCAGAACACCGGCATGCCGAACACATAGCGGCCGATGACGTTGACAATGTTCAGCACCACCGAGATCAGGAACAGCGCGCCGGACAAAACATGCGGAATTCGAACGAAGATAAACTCTGCGATCTGCCGTCGCCCGGAAAGCAGCTTTGCATCCGACATTTTCTTTACCCTCGCGCCCCGCGCGCGCAAAGCAACCCGGCTTGACGCCCGACGGCGCCGCCCTCACTGGTCCCGGCTGGAATTGGCCGAAGCATCCCCCGACGGCGGTGACGCTTCGGCCCGGTGTGCGCTCGGGCTTATTGGTACTTCGCCGCCAGCGCCTCGGTTTTGTCGTAGAACGCCTTGAGCACCGGATCGTCTTTGGTGACCGCGGCGCCGATCGGTTTAAGCCGCTTCTCCAATTCGGCCTGGTCGGCCGGCGACAGATGCACGATCTCGCAGCCGCGGCTGAGCCATACTTGGCGCAACTGCGCGACCTCGTCGACCGCCGTCTGCCGCGACCAGGGTTGCAATTTGCGCGCCTCATCGACGATGATCTTGCTCAGGTCGGGCGGTAGCTTGTCGAGCCAAGGCTTACTCATGGCGCCGTAGGAAACCAAGAGCGTATCGTGGGTCTCGAGCAAGACCTTGCCGACATTCTGCAGATTGAAGTTCGTATAGATCGACATGCCGCTCATGGTGCCGTCGATCACGCCGTTCTGCAGCGAGGTGATCATTTCCGGCAGCCCCATCGGCACAGCGGTCGCGCCGAGCGCAGCCATGCGCGCGCGCTCGGCCGGCGTCGCGTTGACGCGCAGCTTCATGCCCTTGAAATCATCAAGCGTCCGCAGCGGTTTCTTGACGCCGAAATAGAGCAACTCGGCGGCCACCGCGAGGTTGACGCCGACGAGCCCCTTGGCCTCGGCCATGTGCATCACAAAATCGTTGTATTCCGGATCGGCGAGAACCTTGTTGGCCTGCTCGGTGCTCTTGAATAGGAACGGAATGCTGAATACGCCGAAGCGCGGATCGACACCGGTGAAAAAGTCGGCCGGGTTTTCGTAAGCCTCGATGGTGCCCAGCTGCAATCCTTCGATCATCGCCGAGGGGCTGCCGAGCTGCCCGCCGGGATAGACCTGCACCTCGACCCGGCCATTGGTCGCTTGCGGCAGGATCTCAGCAAGCTTGCGGCCGAATTTCTCCTGCATGTCGCCGCGCGTGACGACCGCCCATTTCAGCACATATTGAGCTGCGGAAACCGCCTTCGGCACAACCGCGAAAGTCAGCGGCAACCCAAGCGCAAACGGAATTAGAGCGAAAAGAACGCGAGATCGCATGGTACCCCTCCCGGGCCGCGGTGATTTCCCGAGGCCGTTTCTTTTATTCTTGTCGCCGCGCGCAAAAAGACCGCGTTGACGGCGACAGACTATCTCAGCACAGAATGCTGTCAATTATAGTGCGACAACCGCGCGACGCTGCGCTAACCGTTTGCCATGCGGATCAGGGAGCAAGTCATGAATCTCGGGATTGTCCGATTGGGTCGGATGGGCGCGGCGATGTCACAGCGCCTGCGCCGATGTGGCTGGGTCATCCAGCGTTACGGTCTGCAACTGTTCCCAATCGGCCGGCGGCTGACGCTGGCGCAGTCCAAGCGTTAGGAGCGCGACATGCAGCCGCTCTCCGCGTCGCCGCCGCTGAGCGCTATGAAGCAAGAGATGATCGACCGGGCGCTGGAGCTGGCGCCGCGATTTGCCGCGCGCGCCGCGGCCGCCGAGGAGGCGCGGCGCATTCCCAACGTCTCGGTGCGGGAAATGCTCGATGCCGGTCTCGCCCGCATCCTCTTGCCGGAGCGGATCGGCGGTTACGGTCTCGGCCTCGACACCTGGTTCAACGTCATGCGCGAGATCAGCAAGGCCGATGCGTCGCATGGCTGGTGCGCGGGCCTCATCATCCACCACGCCCACATGATCGGCCAATTCGCCGAAGAAGCGCAGCAGGCCGTATGGGCGAACGGTCTCGATGTTGCGATTGCTGCCTCATTTATTCCGACCGTACAGGCCGCCGCCGTGGACGGCGGCTATCGCGTTTCGACAAAAGGGGCGCCGTTCGCCAGCGGCATCGATCACTCGTCGTGGGCCATGCTCGGCGGATTGACGCACGATGGCGGCACGCCGGACGCCAAGTTTTTCCTGGTGCCGGTCGGCGAATTCACCGTGCTCGACACCTGGTTCACCGCCGGCATGCGCGCGACCGGCAGTAAGACCGTCGTCACGGATAATGTCTTCGTGCCGCATAGCCGGGTGCTGCGGTTGCGGAATTTGCGCGACGGCAACGGTCCGGGAGCCGCCGTCCACCCCGACATCAATTTCCACACGCCGTTCTTCTACTATGCGCCGATCTGTTTCGCGACGCCGATGCTCGGCGCGGTCCAAGGCGCCTACGAGGTGTTCCGGGACTGGACGAAGACGCGCAAGGCGCAGGACGGCACGCCGCTCGCCGAGACGATATCCACGCAAGTGAGAATGGCCCGCGCCGCGGCCGACATCGACGCCGCCGAACTGTTATTGCGCCGCGCCGCCTGCGTCACCGATGCGCCGCAGGACTATTCGCCGATGTTGCTCGCCCGCTCGGTGCGCGACTTCGCCAGGGCGTCCGAACTTACAATGACGGCGATCGACACGCTCGTTGCGCTGAGCGGGACCGCGGGATTTGCGACATCGCATCCGATCCAGCGGGCCTGGCGCGACATCCACTTCGCGTCGATGCATATCAGTCTCAATCCGGAGATGAACTTCGCGCACTTTGGCCGCATGGAGCTCGGTCTGGGCCCCGATCCAAAGAATCGATTCGTGTGAGGTTTCCCACTCGCGGACCGCGCGCGCTCAGGGTCAGCGCAGGCCCGCCTACTGCACCAAGGGATAGACGTTGGCGACGGCGGCTGTGGCAATCGCTGCGCAGTCGTGCAAGATAATGGTCAAGCTACGTTGGAGCCCGTCATGTCGGTCTTTGCCGTGAACTATCTTTGCCGCGAGCTATTGCGCGACCACACCTTCCGTGCCGCCATGAAGGCCGATCCGGGGAAAGCGCTGGCGCCGCTCGATCTGAGCGACGACGAACGACGCGCACTCCTGTCAGGCAACGTCGGCGCGCTGTATCGGATGGGCGTCAACGGCTTCCTCATGAATTATCTGGCGCGCTTCGAGGTTTGCGGGCTGAACGGCGAAATCTACAATCAGCGCATGCGCGCGGTGAAGGTCGACGAGATCGGCCAGCCGGTGGCGTGACGAACGGGAGGTTTGGCATGGCGCAGATCGTTGCCGGCTTCGGAGTGCCGCACACGCCGATTTTCCCGCATTTCGTCAAGCGCGACGGTCCGGATTGCGAAATCGCGAGACTGTTCGGCGCTCAGCAAGAGCAGCTCGCCGCCACGCGGCCCGATCTGATCGTGATGTTCGACACCGATCATCTCAACACATTCTTCCTCAACGACTTGCCGATCTTCGCCGTCGGCATCGACAAAGACTTCAAAGCGCCGAATGACGAACCGCGCGACGTGCCTAATTACATTGTAAAATCCCTGCCCCGCCTCGCCGCGCATATTCGCGCCGCCGCGATCGGCTCAAGCTTTAACGTCGGCATGACACAGAATTTCTCGGTCGATCACTCGATCATTGTGCCGCTGCATTTCCTGACGCCGGAGATGCAAATTCCGGTCATTCCATTCTTCGTCAGCGGCCATGTGCCGCCGCTGCCGAAGGCTCAGCGTTGCCACGACCTCGGCAAGGCGGTGGCGCGCGCCATCGAATCCTGGCCCGAGCGGCTGCGCGTCGTCATCATGGGCTCCGGCAGCTTCTCGCTGGAAGTCGGCGGACCACGCATGGCGGCCAGCCGCTCCGACGGCGTGCCCGATCCGGACTGGGTCATGCGCGTGATCAAGTCGCTCGAGGAACAGAAGATCGACCGGCTCGTCGCCGAAGCGACGGAGCATCAGCTCTTGAAAGCCGGCAATGTCGGCGGCGAGCTGTTGAACTGGATTGCCATGCTCGGCGCCATCGGCGACCGCAAGCCGACCTATGTGGCGCCGCAGATGCAGAACGGCCACGCCTACGGCGTCTGGCGCTGGAATTGACGGTTGGCAATCAGAACATCGGATAGATTTGAGCGGCAGGCCGAATTCCATCCGCCCGAAATTCTCCGCCGGCACATCCCAGTTTGTGGCCAGATGCGAGGAATGCGATCTCAAGTTCCTAGTGGAGCGGATTTGACATTCGCTACACACCCAGCCGCGACTAGTCAGTTGTGCCTTGGCCGTACACTAGCCCAGATGGTAACCGCGATCTGCGGCGCGGATTGCCGTGATTGCGCCGGCAGACGCGCAGAAACCAATCCAAATTTTCCGCCATAGACCGGATGTCGGTCGGAGAGTAAGTTCGAGCCGGAAACCCATCGCATCAACGCCAGGGCTCCAATCAGGGGAGTGGATTCAATGACCAAAACATGGATAGCCGCCGGCACTGCGCTTGTGCTCGCGGCAGGGCCGGCTATGGCCCAGCAGAAGACAGTCAAGATCGGGTTCATCTCGACCTTCAGCGGACCCGTCGCCGCGATCGGCAACGACATGAAGAATTCGTTCGAGCTCGGGCTTGATCAGCACGGCCGCAAGCTCGGCGGCCTGCCTGTCGAGGTCGTCTATGCCGACGATCAGCTCAAGCCGGAAGTCGGCGTGCAAAAGACCCAGGAACTGATCGAATCCGACCATGTCGATTTTGTCGTCGGTTATATCTGGTCGAACGTGCTGCTCGCGTCGCTCAAGCCATTGGTGGACAGCAAGACCATGACGATCGACACCAATGCCGGCGCCTCGCAACTGGCCGGCGAGTTGTGCTCGCCCTATGTTTTTTCGACCTCGTGGCAGAACGACCAGACCCCTGCGGCGGTCGGCCGCTACATGAACCAGCAAGGCGTGAAAACCGCGTTCTTGCTGGGGCCGAACTATGCCGCGGGCAAGGACATGCTGGCCGGCGTACAGACGACCTTCGCGGGCAAGATCGTCGGGCAAGAACTCACGCGCTGGCCCGATCAGCTCGATTTCTCCGCCGAATTGTCCAAGGCGCGTGCGGCCAAACCAGATGCGATCTTTGCATTTTATCCGGGCGGCGCCGGTATTCAGTTCGTCACGCAATATGTCCAGGCCGGGCTGAAGGGCCAGATTCCACTGTACACCGCTTTCACCATCGACGACCTGTCGTTGCCGCGGCTGAAGGATCTCGCGATCGGCATTCCCGGAGCGCAGGAATGGGTCAACGATCTGCCCAATGCGGCGAATAAGAAATTCGTCGCCGACTACAAGGCGAAATATGGCTCCTCGCCGTCGTTTTACGGCGCCCAGACCTACGACGCGGTGGCGCTGATCGACAGCGCGGTGACTGCGGTCAAGGGCGACCTCACCAACAAAGAGGGCATGCGCAAGGAGATGGAGAAGGCCGACTTCAAGTCGGTGCGCGGCGATTTCAGATTCGGCAACAACCACATCCCGATCCAGAATTTCTATCTGCAAGATGCGGTGAAGAACGCCGACGGCAGCTATTCGCTCAAAACCGTCGCCACCATCGTCAAGGACGACCAGGACCGGTTCCACGACAAGTGCCCGATGAAGTGAGAGGCTCTGTTTCAGGTATCTGCTGACATCGTCATGGCCGGGCTTGTCCTGGCTTGTCCCGGCCATCTACGTCTTTTACGTAGCAGCACTGTAAGTCGGCAATGCCCGCGACAGGCGCGGGCATGACGGCGAAGCGATAAGCGGCGCGTCAAGGCCCATGCTCTACCTCATCGAGCAGTTCCTCAACGGCATCCAGCTCGGCATGCTGTTGTTTCTCCTGGCCGCGGGGCTGACGCTGATTTTCGGCATCATGGACCTCGTCAATCTGGCCCACGGTTCGCTCTATATGATCGGAGCTTATTTCGCGGCCACCTTCGCGGCGTGGACCGACAGCTTCGTTCTCGGCGCCATACTCGCGATCGCCGCCACGCTGGCGGTCGGCATGGCCCTCGAAGTGGTCGCGATACGGCGACTTTACGGACGCAATCATCTCGATCACGTCCTCGGCACGTTCGGCCTGTTGCTGTTCTTCAATGAGCTGGTCCGGCTGATCTGGGGGCCGGCCGGCATGACATTGGCGCTGCCGGAACCGATGCTCAGCGCCGTGCAAATCCTGCCGGGCATCTTTTATCCGGTCTACCGCCTGGTCATTATCGGAGTAACGCTAACGGTAGCCTTGCTGCTTTACGTCCTGGTGATGCGCACGCGGCTCGGCATGCTGATCCGCGCCGGCGCTTCCAACCGCGAGATGGTCGGCGCGCTCGGGATCAACATAAAACTCCTCTATACATTGGTATTCGGACTGGGCGCCGCGCTCGCGGGATTCGCCGGACTGATGCAGGCGCCGATCCTCACGGTGCAGATCGGCATGGGCGAGAACATTCTCATCCCCGCCTTCGTGGTCGTCATCATCGGGGGTATCGGCTCGATCCGCGGCGCGTTCGTCGCGGCGATGCTGGTGGGGCTCATTGACACCAGCGGCCGCGCCTTCCTGCCCGATCTGCTGCGCGATTACCTGAGCGAGAATGCGGCGGCCACGCTTGCCCCCGCGCTGTCATCGATGATGATCTATCTGCTGATGGCCATCGTGCTCGTGGCGCGGCCCGAGGGACTGTTTCCGGCGGCCAGCAAATGAATAATCTCCCAAAGAGCTGGCGCGCGATCCGGCTCGACCCGCGCGTGGCGCTCAATGCCGGCCTCCTCGTCATTCTCGCTTTACTGCCGCTCTATGCAACGCTGACCGCAGATCCCTTCGTGCTGACGTTGTTCACTCGCGTGCTCATCCTGGCGATGGCGGCACTGAGCCTCAATTTGATCATGGGGTTCGGTGGCATGGTCAGCTTCGGCCACGCCGCCTATCTCGGCATCGGCGGCTATGCCGTCGGCATTCTGGCCAAGGAGGGCGTCGGCTCGGGCTTCGTGCAGTGGCCGGTCGCGATCGCGGCGTCCATGCTCTACGCACTCGTCGTCGGTGCGCTGAGTTTGCGCACGCGCGGCGTCCATTTTATCATGATCACGCTGGCTTTCGCGCAGATGGTGTATTACGTCGCGATGGGGCTCGATCGCTACGGCGGCGACGACGGCCTGACCATCTATCAGCGCAGCCGCTTCGGCGGCCCCATCGATCTCAACAACAAGACGCTGTTCTATTACCTGTGCTTTGCGCTGTTGCTGGCGTCCGTTTATTTCGTCTGGCGCATCGTCAATTCGCGCTTCGGTCTGGTGATCCAGGGCGCGCGCTCGAACGAGCGGCGCATGCGCGCCATCGGATTTCCGACATTCCGTTACAGGCTGGTCTGCTTCGTGATCGCGGGCGCGATGTGCGGGCTGGCCGGCGCGTTGCTGGCCAATCAAACCAATTTCATCAGCCCCGCCATGATGCACTGGACGCGCTCCGGCGACCTCATCGTCATCGCCGTGCTTGGCGGCATGCCGGCGATGTTCGGGCCTTTGATCGGGGCCATGACGTTTTTGCTCCTCCAAGAGGGCCTTTCGCGGATCACGGATTATCCTGACCTGATCCTCGGGCCGGCGCTGCTTCTGGTCGCGCTCTATGTGCACGGCGGCATCGACGGACTGATTGCGGGTGTGCGAGGTGCCGCGGGAGCGAGCCGTGGCTGACGCGCTGTTGGAAATCGACGGCCTGACCAAGCACTTCGGCGGTGTGGTGGCGTCCGACGGCATTTCACTCGTCATCCGTTCGGGCGAGCTGCATGCGCTGATCGGCCCGAACGGCGCCGGCAAGACCACCTTGGTCGGTCAGTTGACCGGCGAGATCGCGCCGGACGGCGGGCGCATTCGCTTCGAAACCCGAGATGTCACGGCGCTGCCGGTCTATCGGCGCAGCCAGATCGGGCTGGCACGCTCGTTTCAAATCGCCTCGCTATTTCCCGATTTTACGGCGCTCGACAATGTCGCGCTCGCGGTGCAGGCGCATTCCGGCCATTCGTTCCGCTTTTGGCGCGACGCGCGGGGTGAGCCGCAGTTGCGTGAGCCGGCGCGCGCCACGCTCCTTCGCGTCGGCCTCGCGCAACGCGCCGACGTGCCGGTCGCCGACCTCAGCCACGGCGAACGTCGTCAGCTGGAAATCGCCATGGCGCTGGCCACCCGGCCGCGCATGTTGCTGCTCGACGAACCGATGGCCGGCATGGGTCCCGAGGAATCCGCCCGGCTGGTGGAGACGTTGCGGAGCCTCAAGGGCGTCATAACAATTCTTCTGGTCGAACACGACATGGACGCCGTATTCGCCTTGGCGGATCGCATCAGCGTGCTGGTCTACGGCCGCATCATCGCCTCCGGCGATCCAGCGGCGATCCGGGCCGACGCCGCGGTGCGCGACGCCTATCTCGGAGATCAAGACGAGGCTTCGCATGACTGATGCGCCGCTTCTCGAATTGTGCGACGTTGAGACGAGCTACGGATTAAGCCGCGTGCTATTCGGCGTCTCGCTCGCGGTTGCGCCTGGCGAAATGGTTTCGCTCCTCGGCCGCAACGGCATGGGCAAGACCACGACGGTACGTTCGATCATGGGGCTTACCCCGGCATCGGCCGGATCCATCCGCTTCGCCGGCTCCGACATCCGTAAGCTTCCGGCCTACCGCGTGGCCAAGCTCGGCATCGGCTTGGTACCGGAAGGACGCCAGGTTTTTCCCAACCTCACGGCGCGCGAAAATCTCGTCGCCACCGCCGCAAATCGCGGCGGCGCCGTCAATCCATGGACGCTCGACAAAGTGTGGGCGCTGTTTCCGCGGCTCGCCGAACGCGCGGGCAGCATGGCAAATCTGCTTTCCGGCGGCGAGCAGCAGATGCTGGCGATCGGCCGCGCCTTGATGACGAATCCGCGCTTGCTGATCCTCGATGAAGCGACGGAAGGCCTGGCGCCGTTGATCCGCGACGAGATCTGGCGCTGTCTCGAAAAGCTGCGCGCGGCCGGCCAGGCAATCCTGCTGATCGACAAGAACGTCGCAGTGCTGACGCGCATCGTCGATCGCCATTACGTCCTCGAACGCGGCCGCGTGGTGTGGACGGGACGCTCGCAGCAACTGGCGGCCGCGCCGGACGTTCAGCATCGCTATCTGGGAATTTGAGGAAGGCTGAGTTGCGTACGTGATACGATTACCGAGTGCTTTGCTGCAGCATCGCGGCAAGATGGTACATTGAGACTTTTGGAGTTTCCGACATGCCAAGCGTCGTCAGCGGAGCGCCGCCCAAGGTCGTCATCGTTGGCGGCGGCATAGGCGGGCTCACTGCCGCGCTGGCGCTCCTGCGGCGTGGCATCGACGTCGAGGTGTACGAACAATCGGCCGCGCTCAAGGAGGCCGGAGCGGGCGTTCAGCTTGGTTCGAACGGCACCCGCGTTCTCTTTGCTCTCGGTCTTCAGGACGCGCTATCTCGCGTTCAGGTCATTCCTTCAGCGCGCGAGATCCGCCACTGGCGCACTGGCGAAACCTGGAATTGGTTCGATCTCGGTGCGGCATCGGTCAAGCGATACGGCACGCCGCACGTCATGCTGCATCGCGGCGACCTACTCACCATTCTGGCTGAAGCGGTCCAGGAGTTAAAGGCAAACGCGATTTCACTTCGCCGGAAATGCGTGGCGGTGAGCCAAACGGCAGAACTCACCGAGGTGAGGTTCGCCGATGGCCGTGCGGCAACCTCGGCCTTCGTCATTGGCGCCGATGGCATTCATTCCCAGGTGCGTGCCAGCCTGTTCGGCGCCGGGTGCGCCGAGTTCACAGGTTGCGTGGCATGGCGCGGTTTAGTGCCGCTGGATCGGCTGCCGCCACATCTTGCACGCATGGTTGGAACGAACTGGCTCGGACCGTGCGGCCACGTACTGCATTACCCGGTACGGCGCGGCGAAATCATGAACTTCATCGGCATTGTCGAGCGTGACGATTGGCAGGTGGAATCCTGGACCGTCGAAGGTACTAAAGGCGAACTCGCCAACGACTTCCGGAGCTGGCATCAGGACGTTCACACTCTAATTCACGGTGTCGACACGCCGTACAAGTGGGCGTTGATGGTTCGCGGCCCAATGGAGCGCTGGACGCAGGGACGCATCACCTTGCTCGGTGACGCCTGCCATCCGACCCTGCCATTCTTGGGACAAGGCGCAGTCATGGCGATCGAAGACGCCTACGTGGTGGCAGCCTGCTTGTCGAAATACGCCAAAGCGCCGATGGCCGCACTCGCGCGTTACCAGGATATTAGACGCGATCGCACCGCGGCCGTTGTACGCAAAGCACACGAGAACCGCAGACAGGCGTTCAGCCCTGCGCTTGCCGATGAGGATGCGGTTGCAATTTCGGTGGCACGCGAATGGCAGCAAGAGCGCGTGCGGGAGCGGATGGATTGGCTATATGCCTACGACGCCACCGCAGTGGAGATTTAACATTTGGCGGGCGCGGTCTTTGCCGAGTCAGCGCGCGCTTAGGCATCGCGACGCGTGGCGATCGCCTACTCAAGGCATTAGACTACTCGGGATTTCCCTCAGACGGCGCCTTCGTAACGAACAACGATGAGGTGAGCAAAATCATCGATAGGGGCACCAAAAGCCACTGATATCCCGCCATTGAAAGATTCCTTTCGCTGGTGCGAGGCCATTTTCGAGAGCTCACGTCTTACATACGCTCCCCTATCTCACTGTTAGTGAAAGTGGGCATGCTAATTTTAGATACTCCGCAGATTGCCCCTGTCGTTGTCCCAATACTTAACTTTTTACAAAAGGAACTGCTGCTTAAATCAAGCGACATGAATCAGAAGGGACAACACTGCGACTGGCGTCTTTGCAACTCATCCGTTCGCGTCCGACAGCACAAACCGGGCAAAATGCGCCAGCCATTGAGCCAACAACCATTGCAATATCAATTTATTAGACGTTGGCTGGGGCGGGAGGATTCGAACCTCCGAATGGCGGAATCAAAATCCGACCAATTCTCGTATTTAATCAATTGGCATTCTGAAAAAGTCAAGAAATTCGACCCCAATGCGATCAATAGGTTGGGTCGCGTTTCAGAAAGCCTTCACAAACTGCTTCACTGGCTATGGCGGGCGGCTGTCACATGAGAGATCGCGACAATCGAGTCGGTCGAGGATCATTGACCGGGCGATGGGAACGTCGTCCAGGGGCCTGCCCAAACATCCGCGGCGGGATCACAATCCAACGCGATCTCCGGGCCGGGACAAAGCTCTGGCTGACAGGCCGGACCAAGGCGATCGCCGGCGGCGAGTTCGTGTCGATCCTAGTCGAGATCGCCGACGAAGGCGGGAGGCCGAGCCAGTGATCCGTTCCCCAACCCCTGCCGCCGAGCGCATGCGCCAGTATCGCAAGCGGCGCCACAGGGGGATGCTGTGTGTGCGGGTTCGGTTACACGTAACGGAAATCGATAGCCTTATTCGCTGGAAGTATCTGCTGCCGGCACATCGCGACGATCGCAATGAAATTCAAGCGGCTGTTGAGACCTTCCTCAGCGACAAATTCTACGAAAGACAAATTCTACGACATGAGTGAATCCGAACGGCGAGCGTTACGCGTAACGATGGATTGACCGGGAACGGGGGGCTTGGCGAATTTTTGCGATCAACCCTATGGACCATGGGTGAGACCAGACTACTTGTGACCCTTACGCGAGCACCAAAGTGTGGCGCACGGACGCGGGCCGGCACACTATGCCAGCGCCCGGTCATCCGCGGCCGTACGCGGTGCCGCCTACATGGTGGTTTGAGCCATGGCGCGCCACGCGGTGCCAAGAATGGAAACTTTAGAAACGGCGACTGGACTGCCGAAGCGATCGAGGAGCGCAAATGGCTGCGGTCTCTCGTGCGATCGTTCGCCAAAGATGGGGCAACCGAATGACGAACAACTCACTGACGCCTGTGTCCAACCCGCTGCGACGTCCGCCAGTGCGCGTGAAGCTTCAGCGCGTCAACGCGAACCAAGCGAAAGCCCATCCGCCCGAGGGGGAGACGGAGGTTTGGTGGGATAGGCTGAAGAAGGCACTCGGCACGACCTCGAGCGAGTTCGTGGAGGCGTCGCTGTCCCAGTTGCAGGCGGCGGCTCAGCTTCCGTGCGGTGGTATCAGCGAGATCGCCGTCAACGCCGCGCTCGCCATGGTGGAAGCCGCGGCTCCAAAAGATGAGATCGAGGGAGCGCTCGCCGTCCAGATGGCCTGCACCCACACGGCCGCCATGGCGGTTCTCGCTAGATTCGCGGGTGGAGGCGGAACAGAGCGGCGGGCGGCGGCGCTTGGGTCGGCCGCGGCTCGTTTGCTGAAAGCCTATTCAACCCAGGTCGAGGCTCTTCGACGGTTACGTCATGGCGTAAATCAATACGTGCGCGTCGAGCACGTCAACGTCAATGACGGAGGGCAGGCCATAATCGGAAATGTGAAGACGGCTGGGCCGGGCGCCGCCGGATCGCCCGCGCACAGCGTCAGTGGAGTGATCGCTCCGGGGGACCAGGATTATTGACACCACCCATGCAGATCGCGGGCCCGCCCCAGCGCCGTCGGCCGTCGTTCGATTATAGCGCCGAGATCGCGATGACCATCTGCTCCCGGCTCATCAACGGCGAAAGCCTCAGGGCGATCTGTGCCGATCCGGCGATGCCGGCCAAAGCCACGGTATGCCGCTGGCTCGCTCGTAATGCGAAATTTCGCGACCAGTACGCTCTCGCGCGCGACTTGCAGGCGGAACGCTTCGCCGACGCAATGTTCGAGATCGTCGAGGATTGCAGTGACATACTTGATGCCCGCCGCAGCATTGGCCCCCTCAAGTTGGTGGCGGCCCGTATGACACCCAGAAAGTATGGCAAACGCTAAATCGAAGGCGAGTTGGCAGGTCTGCTGACACTATTTGGCCCGCGTTATTTTATCCAGTTGGAGCGAACTCGTTTACTTTTGGTTAACCGAGCCGCCCCCACACTCGGTGCATGGATACTGATGCGCCAAACCCGCACTGCCCGTTCTGCGGCTTGCCGATGGAATTCAGGCGCACTTCTCCTAACTTCGGCGCGCAGTCTGCGTTTCAGACGTTCGACTGCAATGGCTGCCAAGTAGTGTTGAACATTCCGCCGCAAGCCGACGTATCGTATATCGCTGCACCTGCGATTGGACGAGGCTGAGTGATCGCTCGCTACGCTGGGCGCATTCTCGAGGGCGAGAGCCTGCCGATCTACCCGTCCAACAGGCAACCAAGAACGAACTTGTCATCAACCTCGAGACCGCCACTCGGTCTCACCGGTCCCCTCCCGCTACTCGGTCGTGCCGACAGGTGATCGAGTGCTGATCCCTCGACTGCTGCGCTGCACGCGAGCTGCCTATGACGGATCGCCTGGAGCCGGCCGACCCCTGTTTTTCGGACGTGGCGACGGCGGTCCTGGCGAAGCTGCCGGAGGGCAAGAACAAAATCACCTCGGACAGCCTGCCCGAAGAAAAGGTGCCGGTGCGCGACCAGGTCCTCGAGGTGCGCTCGATGGACGGTCGAATCCGGGCTGGCCCGGAAGGCACCCCATCCGAACGCTGTTTATCGAGCAAGAACCGCGCCTGACGTTCAAAATAGTCGTCGAAAACTGACGATGTGACGACGTAACGCCGTTACGCGGCGTTACATCAGGTCGCCCGCGGGAATTATGCGAGTAGACCCCCCTCATTTTCGCGAGCTGCCCATAACGGATCGCCTCGAGCCAGCCGACCGCTGTTTTTCGGACGTGGCGACGGTGGTCCTGGCGAAGCCGCCGGAGGGCAAGGTCAAAATTGTCGAATACTTTGCCCGAGGAAAAGGTGCTCCGCCGACGCTATCGGGCCCCGGCGCCGGCGCGGAACGCTCAGTCTCAACGGGGTGCGGATCGAGCCGAACGAACGCCTCGAGCCAGCCGACCGCTGTTTTTCGGACGTGGCGACGGTGGTCCTGGCGAAGCCGCCGGAGGGCAAGTCAAAATTGTCGAATAGTTTGCCCGAGGAAAAGGTGCTCCGCCGACGCTATCGGGCCCCGGCGCCGGCGCGGAACGCTCAGTCTCAACGGGGTGCGGATCGAGCCGAACGAGGCGGCCCACCTGGAATCGCTCCGAGAACTCCGTACCGTGACGGCTTAACGAGCAACCTGCTTGACCGGGCTTAAATTTGCGCTCCAACTCGGCAGGCGATGGACGACGAGGCGACCAGCGAAACCCCGATTATTGAAGGCCGAACGGTCGTCACCGCCGAGACAGTCGAGCGGCCGCCGTTTGAACGGCCGGCCCATGACAGCATCGACGGCATCGCCGATTGGATGATTGGCCCCGCACGCCGGATTACGTCCGGTGCGGCGGCGATCGACGAATTCTCTTGGCGCCTCTGTGCCGCCGGCCTTCCGCTCCTGCGTGTGAGCCTGCATGCCGGAACGCTGCATCCGCAATATCTAGGCGCTGCCATCATCTGGTGGCGAGACACCGGGCGGACGGTACGGATCATGCTAAAGCATGAGATCCGCGACCTCATTCCGTATGAGGTCAACCCGGTACGGCGCGTGCGCGAAGGTGGCGAAACCTTGCGCCGCCGGCTTGATGCGCCGGAGGCGCAATTCGATTTTGCAGTGCTCCATGAGCTCAAGGAGCGTGGCGCGACCGATTATCTCGCGCTTCCGGTCGGCGGCGTCTACGGTCCATCGTCCTATATGGTGACCTATGTCAGCGACCGGCCGGGCGGATTTTCCGAGGGCGAGATCGCCGATCTGAAACGGATCAGCGAGCGATTGTCCGTCCTCGCCGACATGCACAGCCAAAAGCATATCGCCGAGAACGTCCTCATCGCTTATCTCGGCCGGCAGACCGGCCCACGGGTGCTGGCCGGCCAGATTCGGCGCGGCAGCGGCGAAGCGATCGTTGCCGTTTTGTGGTCGTCCGATTTGCGCGGCTTCACAGAACTCTCCGACCACGTCGCCGGCGAGCAGGTCATCGCCATTCTGGACCGTGTATTCGATGCCCAAGCCCGCGCCATCGCTGGCCACGGCGGCGAGATTTTGAAATTCATCGGCGACGGGCTATTAGCGATCTTTCCACTTGCCGCATCCGAAGGAGCTGCCCACGCCGCCGGCAACGCGATGGCGGCGGCGCACGAAGCGTTGGCCGCAGTGCACGCGATCGAGCATGAATTGCTGGGCACCGAGTTGCTCAAGATGGTGATCGCACTCCACTACGGCACTGTGATTTACGGCAATATCGGCGCGGCCGACCGGCTCGATTTCACCGTCATCGGGCCAAGCGTCAATCTGGTCAGTCGGATGGAAGCGGTCGCAAAGTCGCTCGACTTACCCTTGGTCGTGAGCGACGATTTCGCGCGCGCACATGGCGGCGGGCTACGGTCGCTGGGACTGCATAAATTGCGCGGTCTCGACCAGACGCACGAACTGTTCGCGGGCGGGGAACCATTCCTGACAAGCCCGAGATAAAGTCACGTCCACACCACTTCCGCTTCTCTAATCGGCCATTGCCGCTCTCGCCGTCGCTCGGGATTAGATTCAAAAGCCGCCTTACGAGACACCGCTATTCCTCCGGTTCTCTGATGATCGCCGGCTCTTCTTCCTCGCCGTCATGCCCTTCGTCCTCTTCGTTTTCATCATCATCGTCGCGAGGGTCCTTCGGCGGCAGACATATGATAGTGACAAGGCTCAAGTCGATTAAATAAGCGGCGGAAGTTGTGATCGAGCGCATCTAAGCAATGACCGTTTCAAGTCCCGGTCCTCCGCTGAACACCGAGCAGGAGTATCTTTTGTCTTGTTTTTGGGGAAAGTCGCTGTTGGTACGCGCTCATGCAAGCCGACGAACAGAAGCGCATGTGCCAATAGTGATGTACGCGGAATCCGATCTTGCCGCGGCAGTGGTCACAGCGTGGTGAAGCTGAAGCAATGCCCTCGAGTTGGCCAAATTTGAACGTCGGAAAATCGATAAGACCCGTGACACACTCCCAAGTATCTCCTCCGCGCGGATTAAGAACGCGGAATCACTGCAGAGTGTTCCATTGGCTAAGTCGCAGTTTGGGTCCGCCGCTTCACTTCTGCGACGCTGAGTAATGTCCGCTTTCCACCCGATTGCGACCGAATAGCGGACTTTCCGGCACTTCGCATTTGGGCCATAGGACTAAACCGCTCGCGCGGTAGGGCAGCGGCAGCGGCGTTCAATGCGATGACGCGATGAGGAGTCCTGTCTGAAGATGAGGGGTTGTTCTCAACCTCACTTCAAACAGGAGCATCCCCATGACCGACGAGGTTATCAGTCCGCTGCGCCGGCGCATGATCGAAGATATGACGATCCGCAAGTTAGCGCCAAAGACGCAAATGGGCTACATCCGCCACATCAAGAACTTTACGACCTTCCTCGGCCGCTCGCCTGATAGCGCGAGCGCCGACGATCTGCGCCGTTTTCAACTGCATCAAAGGCAGAACGGGGTGCAGTCGTCGAGTATGAACAGCGCGGTTTCGGCGCTGCGCTTTCTCTTCGGCGTAACACTCGATCGCCCCGATATGGAGCGGCAGCTGATCTTTGTGAGCGAACCGCGCAAGCTGCCGGTGGTATTGAGCCCCGAAGAGGTGGCACGGCTGCTCAATGCGGCGCCGGGGCTCAAGTACAAGGCGGCGCTCAGCGTGGCCTACGGCGCCGGCTTGCGGGCGGCCGAAGTGGTTACGCTCAAGATCTCCGATATCGACAGCAAACGCATGCTGATCCGGGTGGAGAACGGCAAGGGCGGCAAGGATCGCAATGTGATGCTGTCGCCGCACCTGCTGCAAGTGCTGCGAACATGGTGGATGGTGGAACGCCCGCAAGGCTGGCTGTTTCCGGGACGCAATCCGGTGCAACCGATGACTACCCGCCAACTCAATCGCGGCTGTCATATCGCGGCCGAGGCGGCCGGCATCAACAAGCGCGTATCGCCGCATACCTTACGGCACAGCTTCGCCACGCATCTGCTGGAGCAGAACACCGACATCCGGGTGATCCAGGTTCTGCTCGGCCACGCCAAGCTTGAGAATACGGCGCTCTACGCACGCGTGGCCACCAAGACCATCAATGCGGTCATGAGCCCGCTGGAGCACATCGCGGTCAAGCTCAAGGAGATTCAAGCATCTCGCTGACGGCCGGCGCCGATGTCGCGCCCGGCTTTGGAGGTCGCGGATATTTTCCGCGGCCATGGTCCGGCATGGCGCCAAGCCAACGCCGGTCGTATCAGCCTCGGCCAATTGAAGGTGATGGCAGCGATCGAGCGCTGCCGCACGGCGGCGCTCGGCGGGCACGTCGCGCGCTGTGAGGACTGCGCTCATACGGTCATCGCCTACAATTCCTGTCGCAACCGGCACTGTCCCAAGTGCCAGGGCATCGCGGCGAAGCGCTGGCTGGCCGACCGCGAAGCCGAGCTGTTGCCGGTGCCGTACTATCACGTCGTCTTCACTCTGCCGGCGCCGATCGGCGAGATCGCCCATCAGAACAAGGCAGCGATCTACGACATCCTATTCAAGGTGGCGGCCGAGACGGTGATGACGATCGCTGCCGACCCCAAGCATCTCGGCGCCAGCGTCGGCATCACCGCGGTGCTGCACACTTGGGGCTCGGCAATGACCCATCACCCGCACGTCCACATGATCGTGCCCGGCGGCGGCATCTCGCTCGACGGCAAGCGTTGGATCGCATGCCGTCCCGCCTTTTTCCTTCCCGTGCGTGTTCTCTCGCGCTTGTTCCGCCGCCTGTTCCTCGACAAGCTTGCCGCCGCTCACGCCGCCGGCCGTCTCAAGTTCTTCGGCGATCACGCGGCACTCGCCGATCCGCAAGCCTTCGCCGCCTTTGTCGCGCCATTACGCCAAACCGAATGGGTGGTCTATGCCAAGCGCCCGTTCGGCGGACCGCAAGCCGTGCTCGCCTATCTGTCCCGCTATACCCACCGCGTTGCCATCGCCAACAGCCGATTGCTCGCCCTCGACGACAAAAGCGTCACCTTTAAGTGGAAGGACTACCGCAGCAAAGGATCAAATCGATACAAGGCGATGACGCTCGCCATCGACGAGTTCATCCGCCGCTTCCTCATCCATGTGCTGCCCAGAGGCTTCCACCGCATCCGCCACTACGGCCTGTTCGCCAGACCCTCGTGTGGCGACAATATCGCCTGCGCCCGCCAGCTGCTCGCGGCGTCACAAGATGAGATCGTCAGTGCCGATGCCAAACAGCTCGAGCACACCAATTGTTGTCCGTGCTGCGGCGGCCGCATGATCATCATCGAGCGTTTTAAACGTGGCGCACCACCGCGCCATCAACCAACAGCCCAAACAGTCTCCATCAGAATCGATACCTCATGAGCACTGCAGCGCTGCACCTCGACAAATTCGCCCCCTCGCTATGCTGGTCGCCAACCGGCTCCAGCATCGCTCATCCCTATGAGCAAATAATCAAATCGAAACTGCAAAAAATCCAGCTGCCCAACAGCAAAGCTCTCACTGTCGCCACCGCCAGCGTTGCTCAGCGCTCTCCTCGGCCGCCGCGCCCACACGCTGCCGCCGCACCGGCGGCGCTCAAATCCCCATAGCGCAAGCCGTACCGCTCCAATCCTTCTCCCGCGGTTTCCTCCCTTGGAGGCTTTCGGACGCTGGCCGCCAGCACAAGCCGCACGTCATCAGTGCGGCCGGCATCCGAAACCCTTCACAAACTCGGACATCGCACCCGCTAACGGTCCGCAATCTGCCAGGCCTTAGAAGCTGTCCAAGCCGCGTCGATGCGCGCCTGCATGCGATCGATGTCGTTCGAGCAGGAGGAGCAATGTGA
>CAVYGV010000002.1:0-873062 GCA_963768225.1 uncultured Alphaproteobacteria bacterium
GCGGCAGGCTGGTCGCCGCGCTTGTCGTTGCCGTGATCGGTGCGCTTCTGGTGTGGGGCTTCTTCGCCGGCCGCGACGAGGCGGCGGTCCAGGCTCAGCGCGACCAGTTGATCAAGGCGCCGCTTCGGGTCTCCACAAGAGCGGCGAGGCTGTGATTACGGTCGACGCCGCAACGCAAGCGCGCAGCGGCATCGAGACCGCCAACGTGCCGGCGACGCCCTATCGGAGCAAGTGCGCGCTTACGGCATGGTCCTTGACGTCGCGCGGCTGACGAGCTCAGCAACGACTACGCCAATGCCAAGGCTCAGGTGCAGACCGCGCAGGCAAAACTTGCGATGTCGAAACCGGCCTTCGACCGGGCGCAGAAGCTCTATGACGATCATCAGGCTTTGTCGGAAGCGCAGATGCAATCCGCCGAGGCGTCGCTCGGCACCGATGAGGCGAGCCTGGCCGCGGCCGAGGCGCAAGTGCGCAGCTCAGCGCGACCGCCTACCAGGAATGGGGTTCGGTCCTCGGCAAATCGCTGGTCGATCAGTCTCCGGCGATCACGCGGCTGATCGCGCGGCAGGATTTCCTGCTGCAAATCACCCTGCCGCCCGGCATGTCGCTGTCAAAGCCGCCGTCGGCCGCGGCGATAGACCGGTAGGGCGTGCGCGCAGCGATCACCTTCGTTTCGCCGGCGACCCGCACCGACCCAAGAATTCAAGGCGTCAGTTATTTCTACACGGTGCCCGCGGCCAGCGGCGTTCTGCCCGGCATGAACGTGCTCGCTTTTCTGCCCACCGGGAAATCGGTCGGCGGCGTCACCGTGCCGGCAACGGCGATCGTATGGTGGCAGGATCGCGCCTGGGTCTATCGGCGCACGCTCCGCGACGCCTTCACTCGCGCCGAGATCGCGACCGAACTGCCCGCGCCCGGCGGCGGTTACATCGTCAAAGACCTGCCGCCCGACACCGATATCGTGACCCGCGGCGCGCAACTGCTGCTGTCCGAGGAGTTTCGCGCCCAGATCCAGGTCGACGAGGACAATTGGTGCGCGGCGTCTCTCCCGCCGGCCCGCAGGCTGCGATCATCGGTTTCTCGATCCGCTTTCGCGGCATCGTCATCGCGCTCGCCTGCATCCTGGTTGCCTATGGCGTCTATGCGCTTGCCGCGCCAAGTACGATGTATTTCCGGAATTCGCGCCGCCCCAGGTCAGCATCCAGACCGAGGCGTCGGGCTGACGCCCGAGCAAGTCGAGGTTCTCGTCACCCGACCGATCGAGAACGCCATCAACGGCGTGCCCGGCGTGCAGACGCTGCGCTCGAGCTCGATCCAGGGCGTGTCGGTCGTCACGGTATTCTTCGATCGTCGAGCGACATCTATCGTGACCGGCAAGTCGTCGCCGAGCGGCTGGCGGCCGCAGCCCAGGAACTGCCGCAGGGCATTCCGCCGCCGATCATTACCCCGCTGACGTCCTCGACCAGCCGGATACTGGTCATCGGTCTCACCTCGAAAACCCGCTCGCTAATGGATCTACGCAGCGTCGCCGATTGGACGGTGCGCCTGCGTTTGCTCGCGGTGCCGGGCGTCGCCAGCGTCACCGTGTTCGGCGCCGAAAAGCGCTCGATCCAGGTCCAGGTCCATCCCGACGAACTGATCCAATACGGGCTGACGCTCAATGACGTGCTCAGCGGCGCGCCGCTCGACCGGTGTCCGCGGCGCCGGTTTCGTCGACACCTCGAACCAGCGCATCGTGTTCCAGACCGAAGGACAATCGCTGACGCCCGACGACATCGCCCGAACGGTGCTGCTCACCCACGGCGCGGCGAGCGTGACCTTGCCAACGTCGCCGACGTGGTCGAGGCGTCCGAGCCGCCGATCGGCGGCGCCGGTATCCAGGGCAAGCCCGGCGTGATCCTCAACGTCGCCGAGCAATATGCCGCCGACACCGTCGAGGTCACAAAAAAGGTGGAAGCCGCGCTCGAAGAGCTTCGGCCGGGTCTTGCCGCCGACGGCATCACCCTTGATCCCGATCTGTTCCGTCCGGCGAATTTCATCATTACCGCGACCACCAATGTCCGCGACTCGCTGATTCTTGGCGGCGTGCTGGTGATCGTGGTGCTGTTTCTGTTTCTGTTCGATCTGCCGACCGCGGCGATTTCCTGCACCGCTATTCCGTTGTCGCTCCTCGCCGCGACGCTGGTGCTGGAGCGGCTCGGAATCACGCTCAACACGATGACGCTCGGCGGCCTCGCCATCGCGATCGGCGTCGTCGTCGACGATGCGGTGATCGACGTCGAGAATATCGTCCGGCGGCTCCGCGAGAACCGGCGGTTGCCGGAGCCACGGCCGTTCGCGCGGGTGGTGCTGGATGCGACGCTCGAAGTCCGCAGCGCCGTGGTCTACGCGACCTTCGCCGTCATCCTGGTGGTGGTGCCGATCATGACGCTTGTCGGGGCACACCGGACGCTTGTTCGCGCCGTTGGACTTGCCTATACCATCGCGGTGCTCGCCTCGCTCGCGGTGGCGCTGACGGTGACCCGGCGCTCGCGGTCGCGCTGTTGCCCGGCCGGGTGCCGCCGCGCGATCCGCCGGTGGTGCGCTGGGCGCGCGCCGGCTACGAGGCGCTGCTGCTCCGTCTGCGCTGACGTCCGCGACACTCATCGCCGCGCGGCTCTGTTCACGATCGCCGGCTGCGCCGCGCTGCCGTTTTTCGGCGCCGAGTTCATCCCCGAATTGAAGGAGGGTCACTTCGTCGTTCACATGTCGGCGGTGCCGGGCACCTCGCTCGACCAATCGCTGCGCATCGGCAACCATATCGCCGACGAATGATGCAGTTGCCGGCGGTGCGCTCCGTGGCGCAGCGGGCCGGCCGCGCCGAGCAATCGTCCGAGGATACCTGGGGTCCGCATTACAGCGAGATCGAAGTCGATCTAAGCCGGCATTGCCGGGTACGCAGCCGAGCAGACGCAAGCGGATATCCGCCGCGTCTTCGCCGGTTTCGTCGGCGTCAATTCCTCGGTCATGACGTTTCTGTCCGAGCGCATCGAGGAGACGCTGTCGGGCTATACCGCCGCGGTGGTGATCAATATTTTCGGCAACGATCTCGATGTCCTCGATCAGCAAGGCGCAGGAGATCGCCCGCGCTGTCGGCGAAGTCCACGGCGCGACCGACGTTCAAGTGCAGTCGCCGCCCGGCCTGCCGCAACTCACGATCCGATTGCGCAAGCCCGACCTCGAGCGCTGGGGCTTCGATGCCGTCGAGGTGCTCGATATGATCCGCACCGCCTATCAGGGCGACATCGTCGGACAAACCTATCAGGGCAACCAAGTCTTCAACGTCATCACCATTCTCGACAAAGCGAGCCGCGACAACGTCGCGAAAATCGGCGACTTGCCGTTGCGCGGCCCCGGCGGGTCCTATGTGCTGCTCAAGCAGATCGCCGACATCTACGAGGTCGCCGGCCGCTATCAGGTGCTGCACGAGGGCGCGCGCCGCGTCCAGACCGTGACCGCCAACGTCACCGGCAGGGACGTAGCCTCTTTCGTACAAGCCGCCAAAGCCGCGATCGCGGCGAAGGTGGAGCTGCCTCCCGGAACCTATCTGCAGTTCGCCGGCACCGCCGAAGCGCAAACGCAGTCACAGCGCGACCTCGTTTTCAATTCGCTGATCGCCACCATCGGCATCGTCCTGTTGCTGTCGATCGTCACCCGCAACTGGCGCAATCTGCTGTTGATCCTGTCCAACCTGCCGTTTGCGCTGGTCGGCGGCGTGCTCGCGGTATTCCTGACCGGCGGGTTGTTGTCGCTGGGCGGCATGGTCGGCTTCGTCACGCTGTTCGGCATCACGCTCCGCAATTCGATCCTGATGATCGCGCATTACGAGCATCTGGTCGAAATCGAGGGCATGCCGTGGGACCTGAAGACCGCGATCAAGGGCGCGGCCGACCGGCTGACGCCGATACTGATGACCTCGATCGTGACCGGGCTCGGCATCTTGCCGCTCGCGATCGGCCGGGACGATCCCGGCCGCGAGATCCAGGGACCGATGGCGGTCGTCATCCTCGGCGGCCTGGTCACCTCGATGGCGCTAAATCTGCTGGTGCTGCCGACCTTGGCGCTGCGCTACGGCAGGTTCGAGCCGGCGCGCGACGAGCTGGCACGGTCGGCGACCTGATATTTTCGGCGAATATTTCCGGCGAAGGTGAATGCCGGCGCACAATATGCGGCTTTGGCAAAACCCGTTTCGGCGGCCCTCAGGACGATGCGCGATAAGGCGTGGAGATATCGATCTGGATATCGCCGCTCATCCGGGCTGCGCCTGCTCGACCAATTCAACGCGCTCGGCGGTGTGACGAATTCGGCCCTTCTTGTTCGACCACGCGCAACTTGCGCACCGTCAATTCATCGACTTCCAGCGCGCCAATACGTGCTTTCTTGATGGCAAGGCGACCGACCGCAAGACGGCCGACTGCCAGCGCACCGATCGCGACCGCGCCGAAGGCCGCCGCGCCCAGCGCAAGCGCCAACAGGCGAGCTGCAGGAATGGATTTCGATCGATCCGTTACGTCGTGCGCCATTTACCACCTCGATCGGCTTAATCGGCTTCCACAATTGGAGCGACGGCATCCTTTGCATCGGGCAGTGCGCGCACGTGCGGCAAGACGATCGTCGTCACCACTGCCAAGCCGCCGATCCAGTGCACCAAGGCCAGGACGTGAATCGCACGCGCCAGCGCAAGATCGTCGATCGTCATGGCGCGAAGCTGTCATAAAAAACTCCGCGGGTCGACGTCGAGCCTGATCGCACACGAGCGCGACGACCATCACCCTATAACGGCGGCTCGGCGCCGCCTTCCTTTTTGCAGGCGATGCTGGCCTCTTCCAGGTCGAGTTCGCGCTCGATGCGCCGGCGCGATTCGTCGGTGATTTGGCCGTCCTGCAGAAGTTTGTAGATGTATTCGCGCTCCGCCGCGATCAATTCCATCCTGATCTCGGCGGCGAGTGCCGCGGCATCGCCGCCGTCCGGCGCGCTGCCCGGCAGTCGCCCGGCACGGTATTCGTGCCGGGCGCGCAGGATCGCGTGGGCCTCGGGCGAAATCCGGCCGTCGGCGACGAATTGCTGCAAGCGCTCGTGCCCGACATTGAGGGCTTGCGACCGCGCGGCAAGCTCGGCCTCGTGCTCGCGCCGGCGTTCGCCGGCGGCGTGCTCGTTAAGTCCCAGCCAACGCACCAGAGCCGGCAGCACTGACCCTTGGCCGATCAGCGTGACGACGATGACGCCGAAAGTGACGAACAGAATGAGGTCGCGATCGGGAAACGGCTCGCCCGCCGCGGTGTAAAGCGGGATAGCCAAAGCCGCCGCCAGCGAAACGACGCCGCGCACGCCGACAAAGCCGAGAAAGAACAGCCAGCGCCACGGCGGCAGCGGATCGCTGCGCGACAGCGACGGGATGAGCCAGCGCGGCAACAGCGCCGCCGGATAGACCCAGATGAAACGCGTCGCGATCACCACCGCAACGGTGAGCAGGATCGCATAGGCGAAGTGATGCCACGGCACCGCCTGCATCTGAATGAACACCGTTCGTACCTGCATGCCGGTGACCAGGAAGACGAAGCCTTCGAGCAGATAGACCACGAGGTCCCAGAAAAAGATGCCTTGCAGCCGCGTCGCCGCCGGAATGAGCAACGGGCCGTTCCAGCTCACGAACAGGCCGGCCGCCACCGTCGCCAGCACGCCCGATCCGCCCAATTGCTGCGGCACCAAAAATGCGGCGTAAGGCGTCAACAGCGACAGCGTGATCTCGACGCGCGGGTCCTGCGCCCAGCGGCGCAGTTGCAGGCTCGCCCAGCCGATGGCGATACCGTAGGCGATTTCGCCGACCACGATGAGCGCGAATTCACCGGCCGCCGTGCCGAAGGAGAACAGGCCGGTCGACACGGCGGCGACGGCAAAGCGGTAAAGGATCAGCGCGGTGGCGTCGTTGGCCAGCCCCTCGCCTTCGAGCACGACGACGATCCGCCGCGGCACGCCGAGGCGGCGGACGATGGCGAGCGGCGCCACCGCGTCGGGCGGCGCCACGATGGCGCCGAGCACGAAGCCCACGGCAAGCGGCATCCCGAGGAGCCAGTGCGCCGCCGCCGCCACCGCGGCCGTGGTGAAAACGACGCAGCCAAAGGCAAACAGCGCGATCGGACGCAGATTGAAACGGAATTCGCGCCAGCTCATGGCGACGCCGGCGGAATAAATCAGCGGCGGCAGGATGCCGAGCAGCACCAGTTCCGGCGCCAGCTCGATCCGCGGCAGATCGGGCAGGAGCGCCAGCGCAATGCCGGCGATGACGAGTAGGATTGACGGCGCCGTGTTGAGCCGCCGCGCGACGACGGCGACGACCACCAGGACGGCGAGGAGGAACAGGAGGGTTTCAATGGTCGCGGTCATGGGGTGCGCCGGGTCTAGTCAATACGCATTATCGACCGTGTTGGCCGGATTGGGCAAAGCGAAATACCGATCGGGGACGGGGATGAGCGCCATCGTTCTCACGACGCGGCCGCGCCCGAGTTTTGCCGACGCCATTTCCTAAAAACGTCCGCGGAGCGGAATCGTGTCATGCCTTAACCGGCGGTGGGACCGGCTTTTGGCTCGATTACCCTCCGTCACTTCGTTCCATCCCGGCTACGAAAAAAAGAAAAAGGAAGCAGAACGCCGGCAGGCGCAGTCTTCCATGATGCCGTGCCAGCGGGCACGGCAGCGCGCGAAGCGTCGCGCGCTCGCCTGTCGGCGTTCCACCACGGCACTTGCGGCAGCGACCGAACGCCACCGCTCAGCTCCAGTTCACGCGCTTCCTGAGACGGAACTAGGGAGGGACGGGTGTTATCCGTCCCCGGCCGTCCCAGTGCAGCGGGTTTTACCCCGCGGACCGGTCGTCATGCCGGCCGGGCGTTTTGGCCCGGAGCCGCCCGGGAGCGGGGCTGACAACCCCGCCCGCGGGAACCGCCTCGCCCCTTTCCGCCGGTGTCACCCGGCGGCGTCCTTACGGGCGAGATTGGGCACTATGTAACGATAACGGGGACGGTGTCAAGATGTCGTCGCTGTCACAGTGACGATATTTTCGTCCGTCATCGCAGGCTTGACCCGCTTATCCCATGGCAACACCAGCGGAATTGCCGGGTTTGGGGGCGCACCGGCTCTCGATTTCGCCGCTGCTCAATTCCCATTATACTTGGGGTTGCGGGAGAAACTTGTCTCGGCTCCCGGCCTTATCGATTGGATATTTGCAATGGTTCGACGACACGCCACCGCTCATGCGATCGCCTTAATGGCGTTGGCGCTTTGGTCGGGGACGGTCCCGGCAAAAATGGGGCCGTGCTGGCCAGACGGTTACGGCAATTTTTTCTGCGGCGAAGGTGATGGCGCGGCACGAATTATTCCGAAAACCACCTCGCCTTCCCATCGGCTAGCTCTTGCTTGGCGGCTGAATAACAGGCCGCCGACCATCCGGCCAAACGAGGGCGACCCCGATCTTGAAAGTCTGATCGTGCGGATCGAAGACGGTGCGATTTTGGCGAAATCCCGAGGCGTTTATTGGAACACTGGAGACAGATATGCACCGAGACAATACTTGCGCGCCGCCTGGTCGCCGGACAGCCGATTGTTGATCAGAACGGCAGGCCGCGTTGGTGTGCCTGACTTGGCCGAGCTCTTCGCCTTCGCTGAAGACGACGGCATCATCGGTCCATTCGATCTGGCGAAAGTGCTCGATCCGGCGGTGCGCGCAGAGATGAAAAGTGTAAGGGACGCGGATCAATATTCGCTTAGATTTTCCTACAAGCCGGAGCCGTCGATCGACGATCAAGGACTGATCCATGCCAGCGTGTATACGACAGCGCCGGATTCGAGCGACGGACCGATCTACGACCTGACCGCGCAGGTCACACGCGCCGTCAATTCGCTCGACGCAAAGGTCGTGGCGATTACGCAATACTTCGGGTCGACAATATCGGTCATCGTGCATTAGCAAGTGGCCCCGTGAGCGCAGCATTATCTATCCCGCTAAGATGACGTGAGCCGTTATGCCGCGCGCCTGAGCACGCCGCGGAGCCAAACCGTGAGCGCGTCGAGCACGTCATTGAGGATTTCTGCGTCCTTGCGACCGGTTCGAGCCGGCACATGGAACGAATGATCGGCGTCTTGGAATAGATTGAGCGTGGCGAGCGGACCCAGCGCGTCGCAGACCGGCCGCAAACGGTCGAGCTCAGCAAAGGCGTCCCGTGCGCCCTGCAGGAAGAGCATCGAAATTTTCACGTCCGCCAGATGCGCGGCGCGGTCCGTCGAAGGACGATCCGGCGGATGCAGGGGAAAGCCGAAAAAGGCGAGGCCGCGAACATTCGGCAAAGGCGCGGCGGCCTGCGCCTGTGAGGTCATGCGGCCGCCAAACGATTTGCCGCCGGCAATGAGCGGCAGGCGCGGCGCCGCAGCGACGGCGGCGCGGACCGTCGCTTGCGCGAGCGCCGGCGGGTCGGGCCGTTTGCCGCCGCGCTCCATGTAAGGGAACTGATAACGCAGCGTGGCGACGCCGCGCTCCGCCAATCCGGCCGCGATGGCCGCCATGAACGGATGCTTCATTCCGGCGCCCGCGCCATGGGCTAGCACGTAGCAGGCTCGCGCCTGCGGTGGGACCTGCAGCAGACCGGAGACGCGGATGCCCTCGTCACCTTCAATCGCGATCGGCTCGGCGGCGGCAACGGACATGCTGTGCCTCAAGTTCATTCCACCATGCCCTCCGTGGACTTGACCGCGTATCCACGGCGCGCTGGATTATGACAAAACATCGCCAACGATGCCAAACGTCCAAGGAGTAACCGATGTGCCGCAACATCCGAACGCTGTTCAATTTCGAGCCGCCGGCGACGGAAGAAGAAGTTCGCGCCTCGGCGCTGCAATTCATCCGTAAGCTAAGCGGCTTTACGCACCCGTCGCGCGCCAATGAGGCGGCGTTCAATCGCGCCGTCGACGACGTTTCGGCTGCCGCGCGGCGGCTCCTTGAGGCGCTGGAAACGGCGAGCCCCGCCAAGAATCGCGAAGTGGAGACGTTGAAAGCGCGCGAGCGGGCGCGGCAGCGCTTCGCCTAGGCGCGTTACCCTATTGCCGTCATGGCCGGACTTGTTCCGGCCATCCACGTCTTGTTTTCGATTGCCGCTAAGTCGTGGATGCCCGCGACAAGCGCGGGCATGACGCCGTGCCCAGCGTGGAGGATGTTACGTGGACCCGGAATTCATCCGCGACCTGTTCGCGCCGTTCGGTCCGGTCACGGTGCGGCGGATGTTCAGCGGCGCCGGAATTTTTGCCGACGGCCTGATGTTCGGCTTGATCATACGTGACGTGATCTATCTCAAAGCCGACGAGAGCAGTATTCCGGATTTCCAGCGCGAAGGCTGCGCGCCGTTCACCTACACGCGCGGCAAAGCCAAAGGCCGCCCGAGCCAGCACGCCCTACCCTATTGGCGGCTGCCCGAGCGGCTCTACGACGATCCCGACGAGCTTGCGGTGTGGGCGAAGCTGGCGTTTGCCATAGCGGAACGCAAAAAATTAGCGCCGCGCGGGCGGGCCAAAAGGAAGACAACATCGAGACGGAAGTAGCCCGCATGAGCAAAGCGAAATGCGGGGTTTTGCGGCGGAGTTGACCCCGGATTTCGCTGCGGCTCAATCCGGGTTACGCTTGCTCAGCGTTAGGAGAGACGATGGCCAGCGACAATCAAAAAACCAAAGCGGACGCGGCTCCGAAAAAGGATACCGCCGCCAAGATTGAGAGCCCCGCGGCTAAGGATGCGCCCAAAGACTCGCCAAAGGATACATCCAAAGACGCGCCAAAAGCCGAAGGCGGCGAGAGCGCGGCACCGTCCAACTATAGCCGGGGTGAAGGCCAAAAGCCGGTCACCGCGGCCTACAAGGAAAACTGGAACGCGATTTTCGCGAAAAAGAGCAGGAAGAAGAAAAAGCGATAGCAAGTGCAGCCGTCATTCCGGGGCGTGGCTTTAAGCCGCGAGCCCGGAATCTATAATCACAGATCGAGCGGACCGGCTGCCGCGATTTTTTCTGCAGAGACAATGATTGTGGATTCCGGACTTGCCGTTTATACGGCAATCCGGAATGACGGCTACAAAAAGCTCCGGGGATCGGCGATCAACACCCGGGAGCGGTCCTGGCCGCACCCTTGCGGCCGGCGCGGCAGGGGACCATATCGATCAGCATCGATCGTTTCCCGCCACTCTTCGCAGCCGATCGCATCAACCCGGGGTTTCTCCAATGCCGCAATCGATGTCGCAATCCTCATTGCCTGTCTTCGAGACCGCGCTTAATGCGCTCGCCGGCGTGCTCGACAAGGCGGAAGCTTTTGTCGCCGCCAAGAAAACCGACGCCGCGACGCTCCTGCATGCCAGGCTCGCGCCCGACATGTTCGACTTCACGCGGCAGGTGCAGGTCGCGACCGATCAGGCCCGCCGCGGCGCCGCGCGGCTCGCCGGCACTGAAGCGCCGAAAGTCGAAGACAACGAAACCTCGCTGGCGCAACTGAAGGACCGCGTGCTCAAGACCGTCGCCTACATCAAGACGCTCGACCGCAAGGCGATCGACGCCTCGGCGGACAAGGAAATCGTCTTCCCGCTCGGGCCGGATAAAAAGGGTCACATGAAGGGCGACGATTACCTGAACCACTTCGTGCTGCCGAATTTCTATTTTCATTGCACCGCCGCTTACGCCATCCTGCGGCATCTCGGCGTCGAGATCGGCAAGCGCGATTTCCTCGGCAATATTCCGCTGAAGATGACGTGAGCGGATCAATTTGTTGCAAGGTGCCGAAGAGCCATCGAACGATTCTTCTAATAATGATGATAAGCTTGGGCCATCGTCACAAGAAACTCTGCGGATCGACGTCGATGTCGAGCTTGATCGAACCGTGCTTCTTCGGCGCCGCCGCGAGCCATCCGCGTAAGTAGGCGGTCCGGTTTCAATCGGGGAAGCCGCGGATCAAGTAGCCGGGGAAATGCGAGTTGCAGGCCATGACGTGGGTGATGGCCTCGCGGTCATATTCGTCGCCCGACCGGTATTTATCGAAAAAGTCATTCAGCCGCGGCACCCGCTCGGGCATCGCTCGCGCAGCCTGCAGGCCGATCGCGACGCCGTAATTGGTGAAGGCGAACTTGACATAAGGGAGTTTGGGCTCACGGCAGAAATAGCCGTCGTCACGCCACATCGCATCGAGCACCGCGAGGCTGCGGCGCCGCTGCGTCACCGCCCAATTCTCGGCCGGAAAAAAGTGGGTGAGCCATAGCATCATGCCGAGCCCGAGGTCCTGGGTGATGGTGAGGCTGGCTGCGGTCGCCTCGATCAGCGTGCGCATATCGGCGATCTCGGGTGCCAACGCCTGCTCATCCAGGCATCGATAGGAGACATAGCCGTCGAAAGCATCGAGCGCGCCGAAACCAAAGCCCGGATAAGGCGCGCTCAAATCCTCCGTCATCTTCCACAGCACGCCTCGCCCCGGAACGACGAATGCAGAGTGAATTTGGCGCACCAGGTCGATGCCCTTGCGACGATAGTCCGGCACATGGCGCGCCAGCACGGAGAGCGCGTACAGCCACATCGCCAAATAGTGGAAATATTGGCCGTCGCGGTCCGGCGCTTGCCCGATGCGAATGCCGCGCGGGCGGCCGAGCACCCGCCCGACATCGGATACCACCCATTCGGCCTCGTCGAGGAAGCGCCGCTCGCCCAGTTCCGCATAGAGCGAAACCAAAAGCACTACGCCGAACGCATCGGTCCACGTGTAGCGCAGCCCGTTGGGCCAGATGCGCTCCGCGCGCATCCAGTTCAGCTTGTCGAGAACATAGCCGATGTTCTTGCAAGCCGGCACGGCCGCACTCACACCCCGAAGGGATAGGTATCGGGCAGTCCGACAAGCTCCGCGGTGTCGAACGGCGTGACCGCGCGGGTATCGTCGAACCAGATGTACTCGTCGAATTGCTGCGGCAGGATCGCGTGGAAATAGTGACTGGCGCGCTCAGTCTCCGGCCGATAGACGACGCCGATCGCCCGCTCGAGGCGCGGCTTGCCCAAACCTTGCGCGCCGGTCAGGCCGGCGCGATCACGCAAGCCCAGCGTAAAGCGGGCGCGCCCGGTCGCGTGGCACAATCGCTCGTAGCTGTTCGGCAGCGCTGGTTGGACCTTCTTGAGCTCCATCGGCCCGTCCCAGTCGGAGGCCGCCGCAACAGTTCCGCTATTGGTGCCGAAGCCGACCAGATAGGCGCCGGTGCCGAATTCCTGACGACATAAGTGGCCGATATTGTGCTCGCCGCGCGCGGCCATTTCGGTCGCCGCCGAATCGCCGACGTGAGAATTGTGCGCCCACACAATCGCCTTGCTGGCTGGCCCGTAAAACGCCAGCAGGTTTTTCAGCGTCGTGAACATGTGTTCGTCGCGCAGATTCCAGGACGCGCGTGAGCCATAATACATAATCCGATAATAGCGCTCTGCATTGGTGACGAGGCGGGCATTCTGCACCGCGTCGAAAAAGCGTTCACCGTCATGCTGAGTGTAAGCAACTCGATTTTCCAACAGCTCCTTGAGTGCGCGCACCACATGCGGCTCGCACGTTTGGTAGGAGCCGGTCAGCGCGGCGTGGCCATAGGTCGCCGGGTCGGTCTGCCACGGCGTCAGGCAACCATAGCGCTGACGCGCAATCTTGGCGGCCTCCGGGTCGACCTGCTCGAGATAATTCAGAACCGAGCGAATGGACACATAAAGGCTGTAGAGATCGAGACCGTGAAACGCTACCCGGGCCTCAGGCTTGGTCGCGGCATTGTGTTGACGCAGCCAGTTGACGAAGTCACGCACCTCGTTGTTGCGCCACATCCAGGTCGGGAAGCGGGCAAACGCCGTCCATTCCGCGGGAGGATATTCGAGATGGCGCACATAATGATCGACGCGCGCGGCATCCGGCCAATCGCCCTCGATGGCGATAAAACGGAATCCCTTCTTGACGATCAGTTCGCGCGAGATGCGCTCGCGCATCCGATAGAATTCCGACGTGCCGTGGGTTGCCTCGCCGAGCAATACGATGCGCGCGTCGCCGACCCGTTCGAGCAGCGGGCCGAGATCGACCGCCTCGATAGCGCCGAACGGCTCGGCCGCGTCGGCAATTCGCTCGACCAGCTTTTCCTCGCTGACGGCGCCGGGCGGCGGCGCCTGGCGAATGCGGGGCCGGCTCCGCCTCATCGGGCGCCCACCCTTCCGCGCCGAGCAGCGGAACAAATCGCACGTCGGCGAGGTCTTCGCGGCGAAATTCGTCCTGCGCAAGCCGCGTCACCCGCATCAGTTCCTGGACTTGCGGGTCCGTACCCACCGGCATCACCAGCCGGCCGCCGATTTTCAACTGGTCTTTTAGCGACTCGGGGATCGTCGGGCCGCCAGCCGCGACGATGATCGCGTCATAGGGCGCGTGCGCCGGCCAGCCGCGCGTGCCGTCACCGTGGCGAACATGGACATTGTCGTAACCGAGATCGGCCAGCGTCGCAGCGGCCTTCTCGGCCAACGAGCCATGACGCTCGACGGTGTAGACGTCGGCGGCAATTTCGGAAAGGACCGCGGCCGCATAGCCCGAACCGGCGCCGATTTCGAGCACCTTTTCGCCGCCGCGCAGCGCCAATGCCTCGATCATGAACGCGACGATATAGGGCTGCGAGATCGTCTGGCCTTCTTCAATCGGCAGGGCGGCGTCATCGTAGGCAAACTCGCGCAGCTGCGCCGGCAGGAAGGCTTCGCGAGGCACGCGACCCATGGCATCGAGCACCAGCTCGGACCGGACGCCGCGCGCAAAGATAGCCTTTTCCACCATCTCCTTACGAAGTTCCAAAAACTTGCTGTGCGAAAACTCGTCCATGGACTAAGGCCCTACCGATCCGGATACTTGCTTGGCAGTTGGACCAATGGCATTTGCGTTCCATCCTCATTCATCACTCCGTCGGCTAACGCATTGATCTACGTCAACGAGATCGAAGGCATGCCCGCGCCGAACACGCCCTCGCCATGCTTCGCTCGGCCCCGGAATGACGAGTCTACAAAAAGCTCTGCGGATCGACGTCGATGTCGAGCTTGATCGAACCGTGCTTCTTCGGCGCGGCGGCAAGCCATTCGCGCAAATAAGCCGACAGATCGAACGCGCGCGGCGCCTTGAGCAACAAACGCAGGCGATGGCGGCCGCGCACTAACGAAAGCGGCGCCTCGGCGGGGCCAAGCACGCGCACGTCGCCTTGCAGTAAATCGGGCGCCGGTGCGGCGCGGGCGAGCGCCCGCGCATAGGAAGCCGCGTCGTTCTTGTCCGGCCCGGAGACGACGATGCTGGCGAGCCGGCCGAACGGCGGATAATGCGCGGCCTCGCGTTGCGCGATCTCGGCGGAATAGAACGCTTCGCGGTCCTGCGCGATGAGCGCGCGCATCACCGGATGCTCGGGCTGGTGCGTCTGCAGATAGCCGTGGCCCACTCCGGCGTCGCGGCCGGCGCGGCCGACCACTTGATGCAGGAGCTGGAAGGTGCGCTCGGCGGCGCGCGGGTCGCCGTTGCTCAGACCTAAATCCGCGTCGATGACGCCGACCAGATTGAGCATCGGGAAGTGATGGCCCTTGGCGACGAGCTGCGTGCCGATGACGATGTCGAATTTTCCGGCCGCGATGTCGGCGAATTCCTCGCGCATGCGCTCGACCGAGGCGACGAGATCGGACGACAGCACCAGCACGCGCGCTTGCGGAAACAAAACGCGCACCTCTTCCTCGAGCCGCTCGACGCCCGGCCCGACGGCGACGTAGGAATCGGCCGCCTGGCATTTCGGGCAATTGGCCGGATGCGGCATGGCGAAGCCGCAATGGTGGCAGACCAGCGCCCGGCGGAAGCGGTGATCGACCAGCCAGGCGTCGCAATTCGGGCAGGAGAAGCGAAAGCCGCAGGCGCGGCACAACGTGAGCGGCGCGTAGCCGCGGCGATTGAGGAACAACAAAGCCTGCTCGCCGCGCTCGATTGCGGTCTTGACCGCACCAGCGAGCGTCGGCGCGATGAAGCGGCCGGGCGGCGGGCGCTCGTGGCGCAGATCGATCGCCTCGACCGTAGGCATAGACTGGCCGCCGAACCGCTCCGGCAGATGCAGCCGCGCATAGCGGCCGCGCCGCGCATTGACCTCGGTTTCGAGCGACGGCGTCGCCGAGGCCAGCACCACCGGGATTTTCGCGATATGGCCGCGCACCACCGCCATGTCGCGGGCGTGATAGTGCACCCCGTCCTCCTGCTTATAGGCCGGGTCGTGCTCCTCATCGACCACGATCAGCCCGAGATCGGCGTAGGGCAAAAACAGCGCCGACCGCGCGCCGACGACGACCGAGACTTCGCCTTTGGCGACGGCAGACCAGGCGCGGGCGCGTTTGCGCGGCGACAATTGCGAATGCCATTCGGCCGGGCGCACGCCGAACCGCGCGGCGAAGCGGTCGAGAAATTGCGCGGTGAGCGCGATTTCCGGCATCAGGATCAGGCTCTGCCGGCCGGCGCGGACGGTGTCGGCGACCGCCTCGAAATAAACCTCGGTCTTGCCGGAGCCGGTGACGCCGTCAAGGAGCGTGACAGAGTAGCCGCCCTTGGCGACGGTCGATTTCAGCGCGTCGGCGGCGGCGCGCTGGTCGGCGGTGAATTCGCTTTGGGTGAAATCCGGATCGGGCCTTGCCGCGACCGGCTCCGGCGGCAGCACCACGGTCTGCAGCGTGCCTTCGTCGATCAGGCCGTCGATGACGCCTGCGCTCACGCCGGCTTCACGCGCGGCGTCGCTCTTGGCCCGCAGCAAGCCGTCGGCGAGGAGTTCGAGCGCCCGCGCCCGCGCCGTCGTCATGCGTTGGGGCGCCGCGCCGGCACGCTTTACGCCAACGCGCTCGCGCTCGGCGCCGAGATGCTCGCCCATGCGCAGGCACATGCGCAACACCATGCCGCGCGTGGCCACCGTGTAATTGGCGACCCAGTCGACGAAGCTGCGCAATTCCGGGCGTAGCGGCGGCACATCGAGCTTTTCCTCGACGTCCTTGAGCCGGTTATCGAGCCGGATATCGGGTTTCGGATTGTCCGCCCACACCACTGCGGTCGCCTCGCGCGCGCCGAGCGGCACGCTGACGATGTCGCCCGGGGTGAGGTTGAGCGCGTCCGGCACCCGGTACGAATAGGCCCGGTCGAGCGCGACCGGGACCAGCACATCGACGACGCGTTTGGCCATGGGTGAATTTGGGCCGATTCCGGGGGGTTTAGGAAGGGGAAAGGGCTGTCAGCTATCCTCCGCTCATTCCCGCGAAAGCGGGAATTTAGTACCGAATGTGCAGCACAAAAGAGTGGGTCCCCGCTGCCGCGGGGACGAGCGGATGATGAACTCGAAGGCCGATATCGGTTTTGTCGCGCCCAATGTCGCGGCCGAGATCGCGGCGTGGCTCATTCATCTCGGCGCCGAGCGGCGCCTGTCGCCGAAGACGCTCGAAGCCTATCGGCGCGACGTGCTGCAATTCTTGAATTTCCTCGCCGGGCATCTCGGCGGCCCGCCGTCGCTGAAAGAACTCGCAGCGCTGACGCCGGCCGACGTGCGCGCCTTCCTCGCGGCGCGCCGGACGCAGAATATCGGCAGCCGCTCGCTGATGCGCACGCTCGCTGGCGTGCGGGCTTATGGACGCTTTCTCGAGCGCAGCGGCAAGGGCAAGGTCGGCGCGCTCGCCGCCGTGCGCGCGCCGAAGATCGGCAAGACGCTGCCGCGGCCGCTTGCCGCCGACGCGGCGAGGCGCATGGCCGACCCGACGAGCGCCGCCGGCGACGGCCGCGAGCCGTGGATCCACGCCCGCGACGCCGCCGTGCTCGCGCTGCTCTACGGCTGCGGCTTGCGCATTTCCGAAGCGCTGGGATTAAAGCGCGGTGAGTTCGGCACCGGCGACGCGCTCACCGTGACGGGCAAAGGCCGCAAACAGCGCATGGTGCCGCTGTTGCCGCAAGTGCAGAAGCTCGTCGCCGATTACATGGCGCTCTGCCCCTACGATCTGCCGGCGCAGGGCCCGCTCTTCGTCGGCGCCAAGGGCGGCGCGCTGTCGCCGCGCCTCATACAGCTCGCCATGGCGCGGTTGCGCGGCGCGCTCGGCCTGCCGGAAACCGCAACGCCGCATGCGCTGCGGCACTCCTTCGCCACTCACCTGCTCGCCGGCGGCGGCGACCTGCGCTCGATTCAGGAATTGCTCGGCCACGCCTCGCTGTCGACCACGCAAATATACACCGCGGTCGACGCGGACCGGCTGATTGCGGCCTATCGCGCCGCCCATCCACGGGCTTAATTTTTCCCTCTCCCCTTGCGGGAGAGGGTGCCGAGCGAACACAGTGAGCGAGGCGGGTGAGGGGTTCGGCGCACAAGGCACCCCTCACCCGGCTCAGTCGAGCTACGCTCGACTTCGCCACCCTCTCCCACAAGGGGAGAGGGGTTACACAACCCGGGGGCATCATGTCGGAAATCCACGAAGCGATCGAAAAGGCGCAAGAGGGCGAGCACGGCGAGGGGTTCAACAAGCGCATTGCGCTGGTGATCGCGATCCTGGCGTTGTTCCTGTCGTTCTCGGAAACGCTCGGCAAAGGTGCGCAGACCGAGACCGTCACCAAAAATATCGAAGCATCCGACCTGTGGGCGTTCCACCAGGCCAAAGACATCCGCAGAACCGTGGTGACCGCGGCAGCCGATCAGACCGCGCTGCTGGCTGCCGGCCTGACCGATCCGGCCGCCAAGACGGCGATCGACAAGCAGATCGAGACATGGCGCCAGTCCGCCGAGCGCTACGAGTCCGATCCGAAGGCCGGCAACGGCCGCAAGGAACTGGAGGAGCGCGCCAAGACCGCCGAAGAAGAGCGCGACCTCGCGACCGCGAAGTACCACCATTACGAATTGGCGTCGGCGGCATTCCAGGTCGGTATCGTGCTGGCATCGGCAGCGGTGATCACCGGCATGATCGGGCTCGCCTGGTGCGCCGGCGCGCTCGGCGCGCTCGGCGTCGTGCTCACGGTGCTCGGGCTCTACGCGCCGCATGCGGTGCCGCTGATCGCGACGTTGTAGACCATGTCATTCCGGGGCCGCGCGAAGCGCGGAACCCGAAATTCATATTCGCTGACCTGTGATTATAGATTCCGGGCTTGCCGCTGCGCTGCGCCCGGGAAACAGCCATTCAAAAATTAATCGCGCGCTTCGACACCGCGAGCGCGGCTTCCTTGATCGCTTCGGTCAGCGTCGGGTGGGCGTGGCAGGTGCGGGCGATATCCTCCGACGAGGCGCCGAATTCCATCGCCACCGCCGCTTCGCCGATCATGTTGCCGGCGTCGGGACCGAGAATGTGCACGCCGAGCACGCGATCGGTCTTGGCGTCGGCCAGGATTTTGACGAAGCCGTCGGTGGTCAGATTGACCTTGGCGCGGGCATTGGCGGTGAACGGAAATTTCCCGACATTGTAAGCGACGCCCGCGGCTTTCAGCTCTTCCTCGGTCTTTCCGACCGACGCGATTTCCGGATAGGTGTAGACGACGTTGGGGATCACGTCATAGTTCACATGACCGGCCTGGCCGGCCAGGATTTCCGCGACCGCGACGCCCTCCTCCTCCGCCTTGTGCGCCAGCATCGGCCCGGCGATGACGTCGCCGATCGCGTAGATGCCGTCGACATTGGTCTTGTAATGCGGATCGACCACGACGCGGCCGCGATTGTCTTTCTTGACGCCGGCCGCTTCGAGGCCGAGCCCCTCGGTATAGGGCACGCGCCCGATCGCGACCAAGACGATGTCGGCTTCGAGCGTCTCCGCCGCGCCGCCGCCGACAGCGGGCTCGACCTTGACCTTCAGCGCCTTGCCCGACGTATCGATCGCGGCGACTTTCGATGAAAGCTTGAACGTCAGCCCCTGCTTCTGCAGCATGCGATGGAATTGCCTGCCGACTTCGCCGTCGATGCCGGGCAGAATGTGATCGAGGAATTCGACGATCATGATTTCGGCGCCGAGGCGGCGCCACACCGAGCCGAGTTCGAGCCCGATGATGCCGGCGCCGACGATGAGGAGCTTCTTCGGCACACTCCCGAATTCGAGCGCGCCGGTGGACGAGACGACCCGCTTCTCGTCGATGTCGATGCCGTTCAAGCGCGCCACGTCCGAGCCGGTGGCGATGACGATCGCCTTGGTCTCCAGCACCGCGGTCTTGCCATCCGTGGCTTTGACCTCGACCTTGCCGGGTGCGGCAATGCGGCCGGTGCCGCGAAACGTCTCAATCTTGTTTTTCTTGAACAGGTATTCGACGCCTTTGACGTTACCGTCGACGCCTTTCTCCTTGTACTTGAGCATGGCGGCGAGATCGACCGAGGGCTTGCCGACCTTGATGCCCATGTCGCCGAATTTATGCGCAGTTTCCTCGTAAAGCTCCGACGCATTGAGCATCGCCTTCGACGGGATGCAGCCGACATTGAGGCAGGTGCCGCCGAACGTCGGCCATTTTTCGACGACGGCGGTCTTCAGGCCGAGCTGTGCCGCGCGAATGGCGCAGACATAGCCGCCGGGGCCTGAGCCGATGACGATGAGATCGTAGGGCATAACGCAGACACCTCCTCTGCGTCATGCCCGGCCTTGTGCCGGGCATCCACGTCTGTCGTTCTTTTAGGAAGCAAGACGTGGATGGCCGGGACAAGCCCGGCCATGACGAAATGAATCACAAATCCAGCACCAACCTAGCCGGCTCCTCCAGCGATTCCTTCACCCGCACCAAAAACGTCACGGCCTCGCGACCGTCGACGATACGGTGGTCGTAGCTTAGCGCGAGATACATCATCGGCCGCACCTCGACCTTGCCCCCCACGACCACCGGCCGGTCCTGAATCTTGTGCATGCCGAGAATGCCGGATTGCGGCGCATTGAGGATCGGCGTCGACATCAGCGAGCCGTAGATGCCGCCATTGGTGATGGAGAAAGTGCCGCCCTGCAAGTCCTCGATCTTGAGCGCACCCTCGCGGGCACGCTGACCGAAAGCGGCGATCGTCTTCTCGATCTCGGCGAGCGATTTGTGGTCGCAGTCGCGCACCACCGGCACGACCAGGCCGCGCTCGGTGCCGACCGCGATGCCGATGTGATAGTAGTTCTTGTAGATGATATCGGTGCCGTCGATTTCGGCGTTGACCGCGGGGATTTCCTTGAGTGCCTGCACGCAGGCGCGCACGAAAAATCCCATGAAGCCGAGCTTCACGCCGTGCTTCTTTTCGAACAGGTCGCGGTATTGCGCGCGCAAACCCATGACGTGACTCATGTCGACCTCGTTGAAGGTCGTCAGCATGGCGGCGGTGTTCTGCGCGTCCTTGAGCCGCCGCGCGATGGTTTGGCGCAGCCGCGTCATGCGCACGCGCTCTTCGCGCGCGGCATCGTCGGGAGGCGACGGCGCGCGCACCTGGACCGCGGCGGCGGTTGCCGCGACCGGCGTCGGCTGTGCGGCGGCGCGCTCGATGGCGGCCAGCATGTCGCCCTTGGTGACGCGGCCGTCCTTGCCGGAGCCGGGCACGGTCGCCGCATCGACACCGGATTCGGCCGAGAGCTTGCGCACGGAAGGCGCAACCGGCGCATTGGCGGGCGTGGGTGGGGCCGCGGCTTTGGCCGCCGGCGCAGCGGCGCTCGCGGGTTTGGCGGCGCCGGCGCCATCCCTGATCTGGCCGAGCACCGCGCCGACGGCGACGGTCTCGCCGTCCTTGGCCGCGATCTCGCTCAGCACGCCGGCCGCCGGCGCCGGCACTTCGATCGTCACCTTGTCGGTCTCAAGCTCGACCAGCGGCTCGTCGACCGCAACCGCTTCACCGGGCTGCTTGAACCATTTGCCGATGGTCGCTTCGGTCACCGATTCGCCGAGCGTCGGCACGCGGATTTCGGTCATGGCTTCCTCTTCGTCATGGCCGGGTCTGTCCCGGCCAGCCCCATCTTCCTCTGCTTCACGCCGTCAAGACGTGGATGCCCGGCACAAGGCCGGGCATGACGACGTGAGAGCTAACTCAACGCCTCGTCCAGAAAATGCTTGAGCTGCCCGAGATGCAGCGACATCTGACCCACCGCGGTCGAGGCGGCGGCCGGCCGGCCGGCATAGCGGGCGCGGCGATGCTTGGCGCCGATCTGATTGAGCACCCACTCCAAAAAGATATCGACGAACACCCAGCCGCCCATATTGCGCGGCTCTTCCTGGCACCACACGATCTCGGCCCCTTTGAAGCGCGACAGTTCCAGGATCAGCGCCTTGGTCGGGAACGGATAAAGCTGCTCGATGCGCAGAAGATAAATGTCGTCGATGCCGCGCTTCTCGCGTTCGTCGTAAAGATCATAATAGACCTTGCCAGAACAGATGACGACGCGGCGAATCTTGTCGTCGGCAACGAGTTTGATCTTCTCGTCCGGCAGCATTTGCGCATCGTCCCATAACAGCCGATGGAACGACGTGTCCGGACCCATCTCGTCGAGCCGCGACACCGCGCGCTTGTGGCGAAGCAATGACTTCGGCGTCATCAAAATGAGCGGCTTGCGAAAGTCGCGCTTGAGCTGGCGGCGCAGGATGTGGAAATAATTTGCCGGCGTCGTGCAGTTCGCCACCTGCATATTGTCTTCGGCGCACATCTGCAAAAAGCGCTCGAGCCGCGCCGAGGAATGCTCCGGGCCCTGCCCTTCGTAGCCGTGCGGCAACAGGCAGACGAGTCCCGACATGCGCAGCCATTTACGCTCGCCCGACGATATGAACTGATCGAACAGAACTTGTGCGCCGTTGGCGAAGTCGCCGAATTGCGCTTCCCACAAAGTGAGCGCATTGGGTTCCGACAGCGAGTAACCGTACTCGAAGCCGAGCACGGCCTCTTCCGACAGCATCGAGTTGATCACTTCGAAGCGGGCCTGGCCGTCGCCGAGATTGTTGAACGGCGTATAGCGGCTCTCGGTCTCCTGATCGATCAAGACCGAATGGCGCTGCGAGAAAGTGCCGCGCTCGGAGTCCTGGCCGGAGAGCCGCACACGATGGCCGTCGAGCAGCAATGAGCAGAAGGCCAGCGCCTCGCCGGTGGTCCAGTCGATGCCGGCGCCGGTCTCGATCGCCTTGTGGCGATTTTCAATGAAACGGCTGAGCGTCTTGTGCAGATGGAACCCAGCCGGCAGCGTGGTGATCTTGTGGCCGATCTCCTTGAGCTTTCCGATGTCGACGCCGGTCTTGCCGCGGCGCGGATCGTCGGTATCGCCGGCGGTCGTGAACCCGGCCCAGCGGCCGTCGAGCCAGTCGGCCTTATTGGCGCGGTAACCGAGCGCAGCATCGAGCTCGGCATCCAGCCGGCTCCGCCAATCCGCCTTCATCTTGTCGACTTCGCCGGCGGTGACGACACCCCCGGCGACGAGCTTGTCGGCGTAGATTTCGAGCGTGGTCGGATGCTGGGCGATCGCCTTGTACATCAACGGCTGCGTGAACGACGGCTCGTCGCCTTCGTTGTGGCCGTGGCGGCGGTAGCAGAACATGTCGATGACGACCGGTTTCTGGAATTTCTGCCGAAACTCGGTCGAGATCTTGGCGGCGAACACGACGGCTTCCGGATCGTCGCCGTTGACGTGGAAAATCGGCGCCTCGATCATCTTGGCGACGTCGGACGGATACGGCGACGACCGCGAATTGCGCGGACTGGTGGTGAATCCGATCTGATTGTTGACGATGAAGTGCAGCGAGCCGCCGGTGCGATGCCCGCGCAATCCGGAGAGGCCGAAACACTCCGCGACCACGCCCTGACCGGCGAACGACGCATCGCCGTGGATCAGGAGCGGCATCACCATGGTGCGGTCGTCCGGCGTGGCGCCGAGCTGGTCCTGCTTGGCGCGCACTTTGCCGAGCACCACCGGATCGACGATTTCCAGATGCGACGGATTGGCAGTGAGCGACAGGTGTACTTTGTTGCCGTCGAATTCGCGATCCGACGAAGCGCCGAGATGGTATTTCACGTCACCCGAGCCCTCGATCTCGTTGGGCGTCGAGGAGCCGCCCTTGAATTCGTGGAAGATGGCGCGTTGCGGCTTGGCCATGACCTGAGCCAAGACGTTGAGCCGGCCGCGGTGCGGCATGCCGATGACGATCTCGCGCACGCCGAGCGCGCCGCCGCGCTTGATGATCTGCTCCAGCGCCGGGATCATCAACTCGCCGCCGTCGAGACCGAAACGCTTGGTGCCGGTGAATTTCAGGTCGCAGAATTTCTCGAAGCCTTCGGCCTCGACCAGTTTGTTGAGGATGGCGCGCTTGCCCTCGCGGGTGAACGTGATCTCCTTATCGGGGCCTTCGATGCGCTCCTGAATCCAACCCTTCTGCGCGCCGTTGGAAATGTGCAGGAACTCGACGCCCATCGTCTGGCAATAGGTGCGGCGCAGGATGACAACGATTTGGCGGACCGTGCCGAATTCGAGCCCCAGCACCTTGTCGAGGAAAATCGGACGGTCGAGGTCGGCGTCGGAAAAGCCATAGGTACGCGGATCGAGTTCTTCCTCGTTGTTCGGCGCTTGCAGGCCGAGCGGATCGAGCTTGGCGTGGAAATGGCCGCGCGCGCGATAGGCGCGGATGAGCATCAGCGCGCGAATCGAGTCGCGGGTGGCGCGTTCAACGTCGGCCGACGACAAATCGACCCCGCGGGTCGCCGCTTTGGCCTTGACCTTAACGCCGATCGCCTGGCCCGCTTCCGCCCAATTGCCATCGAGCGCGGCGACCAGATCGTCATGCGCGAGCGGCGGCCAATCCGGCCGCCCCCATGACGGGCCCTGCGCGTTCTTGGCGACGTCGCGGGTGTCGTCCTTCAGGCTTTGGAAAAACGCTTGCCACTCGGCATCGACCGCCTTGGGGTCGGTCTCGTAGCGCGCGTAAAGGTCGTCGATATAGGCGGCATTGCCGCCGTAGAGAAACGAGGTCAGTGCGAAGGCGGCGTTCGCGTCCTGGCGAGACATGGTGCGACCTTTCGGCAAATTCCGAGCTAGGGAACGGGTAACGCGGTGTAATAGGTAGAAACCGAACGCATGCGAGGAAGCACGCAAATCGGCCCGGCCCGGCGCTGGGAAGCTCTCTTTACCCTATTTAGTCACGCGATGCGGCAGGCAAAAGACGCTAGAAATGAATTATGATTTCAACATTTCCGCCAGCGTATGTCCAAGCCGCGCCGGAGACGGCGACACCTTGATCCCGGCAGCTTCCATGGCGGCAATCTTGGATTCCGCACCGCCCTTGCCGCCGGCGATGATTGCGCCGGCATGCCCCATGCGCCGCCCCGGCGGCGCAGTGCGCCCGGCGATAAAGCCGACCATCGGTTTCTTGCGGCCGCGTTTGGCTTCGTCCTTGAGAAATTGCGCGGCGTCCTCCTCCGACGCGCCGCCGATTTCGCCGATCATGACGATCGCCTCGGTCGCCTTGTCGGCGAGAAACATTTCCAGCATTTCGATGAAGTCGGTGCCCTTGACCGGATCGCCGCCGATGCCGACCGCGGTGGTCTGGCCGAGGCCTTCCCGGGTGGTCTGGAACACCGCTTCGTAAGTCAGCGTGCCCGAGCGCGAGACGATGCCGACCTTGCCCGGCTTGAAAATGTTGCCCGGCATGATGCCAATCTTGCATTCGCCGGCGGTCATCACGCCCGGGCAATTGGGCCCGATCAAGCGCGATTGCGAGCCGCACAGCGAGCGCTTCACCTTCACCATGTCGGCGACCGGAATGCCTTCGGTGATGCAGATGATAAGCGGGACTTCGGCGGCGATCGCCTCGCAGATCGCGTCTGCGGCGCCGGGCGGCGGCACGTAAACGACGCTGGCGTCGGCGCCGGTCTTTTCGCGCGCCTGCGCCACTGTGTCGAATACCGGCAAGCCCAGATGGGTCGAGCCGCCTTTGCCGGGCGAGGTGCCGCCGACCATCTTGGTGCCGTAGGCGATCGCCTGCTCGGAATGGAAGCTGCCGTTCTTCCCGGTAAACCCCTGGCAGATGACCTTGGTGTTTCTATCGATGAGGATGGACATCAGGAGGTCCTCACCGCTTTGACAATCTTCTGCGCGGCATCGTCGAGATCGCCGGCGGACGTAACGTTGAGATTCGATTTGGCGATGATGTCCTTGCCGAGTTCCACATTGGTGCCTTCGAGACGAACCACCAGCGGCACCCGCAGGCCGACCTCCTTCACCGCGGCGACCACGCCTTCGGCGATGATGTCGCAGCGCATGATGCCGCCAAAAATATTGACCAGGATGCCCTTCACATTGTGATCGGAGGTGATGATCTTGAACGCCGCCGAAACTTTCTCCTTGGTGGCGCCGCCGCCAACGTCGAGAAAGTTCGCCGGCATCTCGCCATAAAGCTTGATGATGTCCATGGTCGCCATGGCAAGCCCGGCGCCGTTGACCATGCAGCCGATGGTGCCCTCCAGCGCCACATAATTGAGATCGTATTTCGACGCCTCAATCTCTTTTTCGTCTTCTTCGGCGATGTCGCGCAGCGCCGCGACATCGGGGTGCCGATACAGCGCGTTGTCGTCGAAGCCGATTTTGGCGTCGAGGCAAATGAGCGCGCCCGACTTGGTCACGACCAGCGGATTGATTTCGAGGAGACTCATGTCCTTGGCGACGAACGCGGCATAGAGCTTCGGCAATACGCTCTCGGCTTGTTTGCCGAGTTCGCGGCTAAATCCCAAGGCGTTCGCCACGTGCCGCGCATGATGCGGCATGAATCCGGTGGCCGGGTCCACGGAGAAGGTGATGATTTTGTCCGGGCTGTTGTGCGCCACTTCCTCGATATCCATGCCGCCTTCGGTCGATGCGACAAAGGCGACGCACGAGGTCTCACGGTCCACCAGCGCGGAAAGATAATATTCGCGCTCGATCGCCGAGCCCTCTTCGATATAGAGCCGGCGCACTTCCTTGCCGTGCGGCCCGGTCTGATGCGTGACCAGCGTCGAGCCGAGCAGCCGCGTCGCTTCCTTCTTCACGTCGTCAATCGATTTGACGAGTTTGACGCCGCCCGCCTTGCCGCGGCCGCCGGCGTGGATCTGCGCTTTCACCACCCAGACCGGCCCGCCGAGCTCGCGGGCCGCTTTTTCCGCCTCGTCGACGCTGAACGCCGGAATGCCGCGCGGCACCGGCACGCCAAATTCGCGCAACACGGCTTTGGCCTGGTATTCGTGAATGTTCATCGAGCCGCTCTTATGTTTCCCGGCATGTGACGATCCCGGGTCAGCAGCGCACCACTTCGTGCCGCGCTGCGCCCGGCAAACGAGACTTCAGTTACCCAGATCCGGCGCGATCTTCTTGCAGGCTTCGACCAAGCCCGCCACGGCTTGCGCCGATTTCTCGAACATCGCGCGCTCGTTGCCGTTGAGCTCGATTTCGACGACGCGCTCGACGCCCTTCGCCCCGATCACCACCGGTACGCCGACATAAAGATCTTTCGCGCCATATTCGCCGTTGAGCCAGACGGCGGCCGGCAGCACCCGCTTCTTGTCGCGCAGATAGCTCTCGGCCATCGCGATTGCCGAAGCCGCCGGCGCGTAGAAGGCGGAACCGGTGCGCAGCAGGCTCACGATCTCGCCGCCGCCGTTGCGCGTGCGGTCGACGATTTCGTCGATGCGCGCCTGCGTCGTCCAGCCCATCTTGACCAGATCCGGCAGCGGAATGCCGGCGACCGCCGAATAACGAACCAGCGGCACCATGCTGTCGCCGTGGCCGCCGAGTACGAAAGCGGTGACGTCCTCGACCGAGACGTTGAACTCGTCGGCCAGAAAATAACGAAAGCGCGCGGAATCGAGCACGCCGGCCATGCCGACCACCATGCTCTTGGGGAGGCCGCAGCACTTCTGCAGCGCCCACACCATGGCATCGAGCGGATTGGTGATGCAGATGACGAAGGCGCTCGGCGCATATTTCTTGATGCCGGCGCCGACCTGCTCCATGACCTTCAGGTTGATGCTAAGCAAATCGTCGCGGCTCATACCGGGCTTGCGCGGCACCCCGGCGGTGACGATGCACACCGTGGCGCCCTCGATCGCCTCATAGGAATTGGCGCCGGTGAAGCGGGCGTCGAAGCCCTCGACCGGCGACGCTTGGACGAGATCGAGCGCTTTGCCCTGCGGAATGCCCTCGGCGACATCGAACATGACGACATCGCCGAGCTCCTTAAGCCCGATGAGAAGCGCCAGCGTGCCGCCGATCTGCCCCGAGCCTATCAATGCGATTTTGCTTCGCGCCATCAGAACAATGTCCTTGATTGGGGGAAAGACCCGGCTCTCGGCGTCATTAGCCGTTTCAGTTGACCCGTTCAAGTCAGGTAAAACTATCAGCCCGCCGGGATGGGAACGAAAGCGATCCTGGGATAATTGATGAGCGCGGCGTCGCGGGAAACGCACAAAAGTGAAAGCGGCGGATGACGGCGAAAACGGCCAATAAGCGCTCGGCGAGATCACTCTATCGGATGCTGGGCCCGGGGCTCATTACCGGCGCCGCCGACGACGATCCGAGCGGCATCGCGACTTATTCGCAAGGCGGCGCCCAGTTCGGCTACGCGCTCGGCTGGACGATGTTTCTCACTACGCCGTTTATGATCGCCATCCAGCTGGTCAGCGCTCGTATCGGCGCTGTGACCGGCCAGGGTATTGCGGCCAATCTCGGCAAGGCGATGCCGCCTGCAGCGCTCTACTTCCTGGTCGGGCTTTTACTCGTTGCCAATACGCTGAATATCGCCGCCGACATCGCGGCGATGGGCGCTGCCTTGAAGCTCGTCATCGGCGGCCCGCTGTTGGTTTACATCGCGCTGTTCGGCATCGGCTGCCTGGGCGCCGAAATCCTGGTCCCCTATAGCCGTTATTCGGCATACTTGAAGACGCTCACGCTGGTGCTGTTTGCCTACGTCATCGTGGCATTCACCGTCCGGATTTCCTGGAACGAAGTCATCGCCGATACCTTTCTGCCGCACCTGAGGTGGAATCGCGATTACTTGCTCATGCTGGTGGCGATCTTCGGCACGACGATCAGCCCGTATATGTTCTTTTGGCAGGCTTCGCTTGAGGCCGAAGATCGCAAGCTGCGCAGCAAAGCGGGGAGCAGCGCCGCCGCGTCCCACGCCAAGCGTCTGGCGAACCGCGATGCGCTCCGCATCGAGTTCGATACCAATATCGGCATGATCCTGTCGAACCTGATCGGCTTTTTCATCATCATAACCACCGCGGCCACGCTGCACGCCCATGGGGTCACCAACATCGCCACCGGGGCGCAAGCCGCCGAAGCGCTGCGGCCGCTGGCCGGGCCGCTCACATTTCTACTGTTTTCGCTCGGGATCATCGGCACGGGACTGCTCGCCGTGCCGGTGCTCGCGGGTTCCGCCGGCTATGCGGTGGCGGAGTGCCTCGGATGGCAGGGCAGCCTCGAATTGCCGGCGGGCCGCGCGCCCGGCTTTTATTTGATCGTTGCAGCGGCAACGCTTGCCGGCCTGGGCGCGGCGCTCACCCCGCTCGATCCGATCCGCATGCTGTTCTGGAGCGCCGTGGTCAACGGCGTGGTCGCCGTGCCGCTGATGGTCGGCATGATGGTGGTGGTCGGCAGCTACAAGATCATGGGAAAATTTGCTGCCTCGCGCGCGCTGATGATCGGCGGCTGGGCCGCCACCGCGCTGATGGCCGTCGTCGTCGCCGCGATGCTGGTCACGAGTTTCGGCGGTTAAGTTTCAACGATGCCCGTCGTTGCGCCCGTGGTCCGCGCATGCGCGGTGCCGTGCGGGCGCGCCAGATAAGCTTGCGAGCGCATTTCGATCAACCGCGAGGCGGTACGCCTGAATTCGGCCGCCTCGAAACCTTCATCGGCGCGATAGAGCGCGTCGGGCTCCGCCGCGGCCGAGGCGATCAATTTCACATTATGGTCGTAGAGCGTGTCGATCAGGATGATGAAACGCTTGGCGGCGTCGCGGTTGTCGTAAGTCATGACCGGGACATGGTCGAGGACGATGGAATGATATTCGCGCGCGATGCGCAGATAGTCGGCCGCGGCGAGCGGTCGTTCGCAGAGATCGGGGAAGCTAAATCGCGCCACGCCCATGAACGCGCGCGGCACATGCACGCTGCGGCCATGCAGCACAAGCTCGTGCGCCGCCCCGTGATTGCCCCCTGTGAGCCGCCGCCACACATCGTCAAGCTTTAAGTCGGCGGCGGCATCGGCGGGAACGTACCAGACCGGCAGTCCGGCGAGCTTTTCCAGCCGGAAATCGGTGCGCGCATCAAGCCGCACGATATCCATGCGCGCTTCCAGCATTTGGATGAACGGCACGAACAGCGCGCGGTTCAAGCCGTCTTTGTAGAGCTCGTCGGGCGGCACATTCGATGTTGCGATCACCACGACGTTGCGCGCGAACAATTGCGTGAATAGCCTTCCGAGAATCATGGCGTCGGCGATATCGGTGACATGAAACTCGTCGAAGCAAAGCAGCCAAGCCTCATCGGCCAGAGTTTCGGCCACAAGCCGGATCGGATCCTCGCCGGCGTGCTCGCCGCGTTTCATGTCCTGACGGATGGCGTGAATGCGCTCGTGCACGTCGAGCATGAATTCGTGAAAATGCGCGCGGCGCTTGCGCACGACCGGGCTGGTTTCGAAGAAAAAATCCATCAACATGGTTTTGCCGCGGCCGACATCGCCGTAGAGGTAAATGCCTTTGATCCGCGGCAGCGCGCGCTCGCGGCTGGCAAACAACCAACCGAGCGACGAGGATTTACGCGTTAAACGGTATTCTGCGATCCGCGTTTCGAGCCGAGCCATCTTTTCCAGCACAGCGAGCTGTGCGGCATCGCTCTCGACGCGGCCGGCAGCGACACCTGCGGCATATTGCGCTGTGACGGAATTCGCCATCGGAAATTTCGGTGGAACTGACTGTCGCGGACCAACGGTTGTGGATTAAGTGCGGCAGAAGTTACGTGCGCGTCGCTAAATCGTCGTAAACGTTTCGACAGCCATGCGTATACGGAATGTAGGCATGTTGCTCAATCCTTGGCCTTGCCAAATTTCCGCACCACACAACATGATGTTTTGATTCGGCGGGCGTGGCGAATTCTTGCATCCCGCGCGCTTTCTGGGAGGAAGCGAGAAGGAGGGTCTCACCGACGACAATGTCAGGAGACCCAATGCACGAAGTCCTTCCCGAAGGCGGCGTCATCCGCAAATTGTGGATCGGCGAGACGGCGAAATACCGCGATCACGTGTTGCGTCTCGATCCGGAGAGCCGGCGTAACCGTTTCGCCGGCGGCGTGTCAGATGATTTCGTTCGCAATTACGTCGATCTGGCCGCCGGTCTCGATGCCGTCATCCACGGCTTTTTCGTCGGCGGCATGATGCGCGGCGTGGCGGAGCTGCGCCCGCTCGGCGTGCGCTTCCCGCGTCAGGCCGAGGCCGCGATCAGCGTAGAGAAACCGTGGCAGAGTCACGGCGTCGGCTCGGCGCTGTTACGGCGCACGCTATTGACGGCGCGCAACCGCGGCTTTCGCCTTTTGCACATGGCGTGCCTGGCCGAGAACCATCGCATGCAGCAACTGGCGCGCAAGTTCGATGCCGAACTGTCATTCGATTTCGGCGGTGTGGTCGGCGAAGTGGAGTCCTCGCGCCCGACGCCGCTGTCGCTGATGCGTGAACTGATGTCGGACCACCATGGTTTCGCCACGGCGATGCTCGACCTGCAATCGCGGATGCTGCGAACGTGATTCCCGAAAAAGCCGGATTTGATCCGGGCGCACGCCGCTAAGATCATGCCCAAGAAAGATTCAGGTCGTGAAAATCAGAGCGTGATTCTCGCTTCGCGGCCGTCCGCGTTTTGCCGGGTCAGCGGATAGGCTTCCTCGACGATATACGGCCCGCCGCCGACTGAGGCGCGCGACGAAAACAGCACAAAGCACGGTACGTCGAATGGCGCCGAGCGGTAATGGCCGCGCGCCGCGAGGTAATCGGCAACCTGGTGGCTTGAACTGTCGCGCAATCGCGCGAGCGTGACATGCGGCGTGTATTTGCGGCCTTCCGGCTCGAGCCCCAGCCGTTGCAGCAACCGCTCGTGCTCGGCCTGCAATTCCAGCAACGGCGCGACCGCGCTGACGGCGGCAACCAGGGCGCGCGGCTTGCGCCCGCCGAACGACGACAAGCCGTCGATGCGAAGCTCGAATGGCCGGCGATGCACACGGCCGAGCACCCCGGCAATCTCGCGCGCCAGCGCATCGTCGATGTCGCCGATGAAGCGCAGCGTCAGGTGATAATTCTCGGGATCAATCCAGCGCGCGCCCGGCAGGCCGCCGCGCATCATCGCCAGCGATTGAGCGACCGCGGGCGGAATTTCGAGACCGGTGAACAAGCGGGGCATGGCAACCTCCGGGCTCGATTCGCGAATCGCAACATATTCAGAATGGGGTTATCGCCGCGTGCATGCAACCCTTTAGGACGGGTGTTGCTTTTCCGCCAGCGCCACGAGTTCTTCCACTTTCGGCAAAATCCGCCGAACAATCACGCCGACGCCGGCGGGATTCGGGTGCAAACCGTCGTGCTGGGTCAGGCTCGGATCGGCGGCAACGCCGTCGAGAAAAAACGGGTAGAGCAGAACGCCATATTTCGCCACCAATTCGGGATAGATGCGCTCAAAAGCCTGAGCGTACTCGGCGCCGAGATTTGGCGCCGCCCGCATGCCGCATAACAAGACAGTGATGTGACGCGCCGTCAGCCGCTGCAGAATCGTATCGAGCGCGGCAAGCGTCACCTCGGGCTTGATGCCGCGGAGCATGTCGTTGGCGCCGAGTTCGACGATGACGGCGTCGGTGCCTTGCGGCACCGACCAGTCGAGCCGGGCGAGCCCGTCGGATGCGGTATCGCCGGAGACGCCGGCATTGGCGATCACGGCGGCAACGCCGTTTTCGGTCAGCGCCGCTTGGAGCTGCGGCACGAAGCCGTCCTTGGCGGCGAGGCCATAGCCGGCGGTCAAGGAATTGCCGAGCGCGACAATCTGGATCGGCGGCGCCGCACGCGCATGACGCATCCCTGTTGCGGTCAAACCTGTCGCGGCCACCAGCGCCGCGCTACAAACCGCCGCGATTTGGCTTGAAAGCAGCCGCGCCCCATATGAACGGGCACGCGCCGGCGCCGAGCGCCAAAGCTCGTTCGCAGAACAGGGCGCGTTTGCAGGATCGGGCGCGTTCGCAGGATCGGGGTCGCTTGCAGGCATGAACGACATTGCGAAACATCCTTTCGCCGGCGACGCCATCGTCCTCGGCGGCGTCAACTTGTCGCTCGGCCGCGGCAGCGCCCGCGTTCACATCCTGCGCGACATCGCCCTCAATATAGGCCGGGGCGAGGCGGTCGGCCTCCTCGGCCCGTCGGGCTCCGGCAAATCGACGCTGCTGATGGTGATGACCGGACTGGAGCGGCCCGATTCGGGCTCCGTCGTGGTTGCCGGCGAAAATTTAAGCCTGCTCGATGAAGACCGGCTTGCCCGTTTTCGCGGCAGAACCATCGGCATTGTGTTCCAGGCCTTTCATCTGATCCCGACCATGACGGCACTGGAAAATGTCGCAGTGCCGCTCGAACTTGCGGACACATCCGACGCGTTGTCGCGCGCCGAACGCGAACTCGCCGCCGCGGGGTTGAAAGAGCGCATCCATCACTATCCGGCGGAGCTTTCCGGCGGCGAGCAGCAGCGCGTCGCGCTCGCCCGCGCGCTGGCACCCAATCCGTCGATCGTGGTTGCCGACGAACCGACCGGCAATCTCGACGAGACCACCGGGCGCGACATCATCGAGCTGTTGTTTCGCGGCCATAAGGAACGCGGCACTACGCTGGTATTGGTGACCCACGACAATGAACTCGCGGGACGCTGCGATCGCGTGCTGCACATGCATTCGGGACGGATCGAAAGCCGTTTTGCTTCCTCCCTTGATCCCTCCCCCGCACACGGGGGAGGATCGGGAGGGGGCGCATGACGCAGACCGCGCGCGTCCCGCTTGCCGTCAAGCTCGCCTATAGCGCGTTCATGGCGCTGCTCCTGCCGGTCTATTGGCATTATTACGGTCCGACGAATTTTCTCTACTTCTGCGATATCGCGCTGATCCTCATTTTGATCGGGATCTGGCCCGAGAATCCGCTGATCTTCTCGATGTGCTGCGTCGGTATTCTGGCGCCGCAGGTATTCTGGGTATTCGATTTTCTCATCAATCTGGCGGGCTATTCGCTCACCGGCATGACCGACTACATGTTCAATTCGACGCATTCGTTGTTCCTGCGCCTGCTGTCGCTGTTTCACGGCTGGCTGCCTTTTCTTCTGATCTATCTGGTCTGGAAGACCGGATATGACCGGCGCGCCTTGCCGGTATGGACCGCACTATTCGTTGCGGACATGCTGATTTGCTTCTTTCTGATGCCGCCGCCGACCCCGCATCCAGGGTTGACGCCGGTCAACATCAATTATGTCTGGGGCCTGCGCGACACTGCGGCCCAGACCATGCTGCCGCCGTACGTTTGGTTCCTTGGATTGCTGCTTGGCATTCCGGTTTTCGTGTTCGCGCCGACGCACTTTCTTTTGGCGTTTCTCATGCCGCGGGTACGCTGATGCTGGCGCCAAATCCGAAGCCAAAGATACTTGCTGCATTGCGCTTTACGTTGCGCTTTATTTGGCGCGATTTGCGCGGCGGCTTGCGCGGCTTCGGCGTGTTCATCGCGTGCATTGCGCTCGGCGTCATGGCAATCGCCGGCGTCGGCTCCGTGGCTGCGAGTCTCAACGACGGGATCGGCAGCGCCGGCCGGATCATCCTCGGCGGCGATCTCGCCTTCGCACTCATCCAGCGGCAGGCGAGCGATAGCGAGCGCGCGTTCCTTAACGCGCAGGGCAAGGTGTCCGTCGCCGCCACGTTGCGCGCCATGGCGCGCATATCCCCTCCCTTTCGTGCCTCGCATGCGGAGGAGGGAAGGGAGGGAGCGGCGCTCATCGAGCTCAAGGCAGTCGATGATAATTATCCACTGTTCGGCGCGGTCGTAACCGATCCGGCGCTGCCGCTGGCCGCGCTGTTCGCGGAACACGGCGGCGCGTTCGGCGCGGCGGTCGATCCTACGCTGTTGACGCGGCTCGATCTGAAAACCGGCGACCGCATCAGCATCGGCAGCGCGACAATCGAGCTGCGCGCTACACTGTTGAACGAGCCCGATAAGCTCGCCGGCGGCATCGGGCTCGGCCCGCGCGTCCTGATCAGCGATGCGGCGCTACGCGCCACCGGGCTCCTACAACCCGGCAGCCTGGTGCGCTGGCAATACCGGCTGCGTTTGCCGGCAACCAATGCAAGCGACGACGCGGTGGCGGCGATCGAAAAACGGGCGCAGACGCAATTCCCGCAGGCCGGCTGGGAGATCCGCACCCGCAGCAAGGCCTCCCCGGAGCTCGAACGCAATGTCGCGCGTTTCAGCCAATTTCTGACGCTGGTCGGCCTGACCACGCTTCTTGTCGGCGGCGTCGGAGTCGCCAACGCCGTCGCGAGTTACCTGGCGCGCAAGCGCGACGCGATCGCAACGATGAAGGCGCTCGGCGCCACCGGCGGCGGCGTCTTCGCCGTCTATTGCGGCGAGATCGTAATGGTGGCGCTGTTCGCTACATTGATCGGCGCTGCGCTGGGCGCGGCTTTGCCATTTGCCATCGTATCCGCCTTCGGCGCCGTCATTCCGTTGCCGGTCGCGCCGGCGCTGCATCCACAGGTCTTGGCGCTGGCCGTCGCCTATGGGCTCCTCACCGCTCTCACCTTCGCGCTGTGGCCGCTCGGGCGGGCGCACGACATTTCAGTCGCCATGCTGTTCCGCGATCAAGTCGCCGCCGAGCGAAGCTGGCCGCGGCCGCGCTATCTCATAGCCATGGCGGCAATCATTACGCTGCTCGCCGCACTCGCCATCATGACCACCTATGACCGCCGCGTCGCGGCGGGCTTCGTCGTTGCTATGGCCGTCATGTTTGTGCTGCTGCGGCTGATCGCTCTCATGACCATGTGGCTGGCACGGCATTTGCCGCGCCAGCGCTCTACGACTTTGCGGCTGGCCATCGCCAATATCCACCGTCCCGGCGCGCTGACGCCGAGCGTCATGCTCTCGCTCGGCCTCAGTCTCGCACTGCTGGTGACGGTGGTCGAAATCGACGGCAATCTGCATCGCGAATTCGCCGACGCGCTGCCGGATAAGGCGCCGTCGTTCTTCTTCGTCGATATCCCGGCGGCGGACGCCGCCCATTTCGACGGCTTCGTGCGCCAACAGGCGCCGAGCTCCAAGCTCGACCGCGTGCCCATGCTGCGCGGCCGCATCGTCGCCGCCAACGGGGTAGCGGCCGACAACCTCAAACCCGCGGCGGGATCGCGCTGGGTGCTGCGCGGGGATCGCGGCATCACTTACGCCAGTGCCGTGCCGGCGGGGTCCCGGATCGTCGCCGGCCGTTGGTGGAGCGCCGATTATTCCGGCCCGCCATTGGTGTCGCTCGAGAACAGGACGGCACGGGATTCTGAACCTCAAGATCGGCGATACCGTCACGGTGAATGTCCTCGGCCGTGACATCGCCGCGCGGATCGCCAACCTTCGTGCCGTCGATTGGGAGAGCCTCGGCATCAATTTTGTTTTGGTGTTCTCGCCCGGCGCGTTCGCCGGCGCGCCGCATAGCGACATCGCGACCTTGACCTTTGCCGACGGCGGCACCGCGGCGGAGGAGACGGCGCTGATCAAGGCGCTTGCCGATGCGTTCCCCACCGTGACGGCCGTCCGCGTCAAGGATGCGCTCGCCGCCGTTGGAGCAATCGTCGGCAAGCTCATCCTGGCCGTGCGCGGCGCCAGTGCGATTACACTCATTGCCGCCGCACTGGTGCTTGGCGGGGCGCTCGCCGCGAGCCAGCGCTTCCGGGTTTACGACGCTGTGGTGCTCAAGACGCTCGGCGCGACGCGGGCGCGGCTGGCTGCGGCCTACGCCTTGGAATATCTCCTGATCGGCCTGGCGACCGTAATCTTTGGCGTCGCGGCGGGGGCGCTTGCCGCCGCTTTTGTCGTCACCCGGCTGATGGAATTTCCCTTCGTCTTCGCCGGAAGCGAGGCGGCAGGCGCGGCCTTACTTGCGCTTTTTGTCACGGTGTGTTTGGGCCTGATCGGCACCTTCTCGGCGCTTGGCCGCAAGCCCGCGGAAGTGCTGCGAAACCTCTAAGCGCCGCGGTGCCGCGGGGCCGTTAAACACCATGACGAGTTGGTAACACTGCGGAAAATATGGCCTCGCACCCATCTGGCGCAGACGGCGCTTTCGCACTGAGATTCCTGTCACGTTCTATTCGGCGTTCACCGAATGCCAAACCCGGCGAGGCCGCCGGCATAACCCAGGGGTATTTCCATGTCCGACTTCGATCGGAATTACGCGGCCGCAAAGCCCGGCTATCGCACCGACCAGGTAGCGATCGATGCCGGTCTGCGCGCGTATATGATCCGCGTCTACAACTACATGACTGCCGGCGTGGCACTGACCGGCGTGGTCGCTTGGCTCACGTTCTCTGCGGCCGTCACGCAGGTCGGCGGCGGGCTTGAACTGACGCCGTTCGGCCACCTCGTCTTTCAGAGCCCACTGATGTGGGTTTTGGTACTGGCGCCGCTCGGGCTGGTCTTTGCGCTGAGCTTCGGCATCAACCGGCTGTCGGCGTCGACCGCGCTGCTATTGTTTTTCGTCTATGCAGGTCTGCTCGGCCTGTCGCTGGCCTCGATCTTCTTGGTCTATACCGGCGAATCGATCACGCGGGTGTTCTTTATTTCCGCCGCAACGTTCGGCGCGATGAGCCTGTATGGCTACACCACGCAACGCGATCTCACCAGCCTCGGTTCGTTCATGTTCATGGGCCTGATCGGCATCGTCATCGCGATGCTAGTCAACATGTTCTTGCAATCGAGCGGGCTCGCTTGGGCGATCTCGGTCATCGGCGTCCTCGTCTTCGTCGGGCTCACCGCCTACGACACGCAGTCGATCAAGGAAATGTACTCGCCGATGGATGACGGCACCGTGGCCGGCCGCAAGGCGGTGATGGGCGCGCTGCGGCTCTATCTCGACTTCATCAACCTGTTCATGATGCTGCTGCGGCTGTTCGGCGACCGCCGCTGAACCAACGCCAATTCGAAAACAAGCGCCCCGGGCCAAGCCCGGGGCGTTTTCTTTTCTGCGCGCGGATTTTCTGCCAGCTTTGCGCCGATGAGCAACGTCAGCATCCGGCCGGCCGCCCTTGGCGACATCCCCGCCATCACCCGCATTTATGCCCACGCGGTCCTGCACGGCACGGCCACCTTTGAGATCGAACCTCCCGACGAAGCCGAGATGGCGCGACGCATGCAGGCGCTATTCTCCCGGCACTATCCCTATCTGGTCGCCGAGCGCGGCGGCGCGGTGGCGGGCTACGCCTATGCCGGACCGTATCGCGACCGCCCGGCCTATAACTGGTGCGTCGAGGATTCGATCTATATCGCGCCGGAATTTCACCGGCAGGGCATCGGCCGGCTCTTGCTCGCGCGCCTCATCTCGGAAGCTGAAACGCTGGGCTTCCGGCAGATACTGGGGGTTATCGGCAATTCAGCAAACACGGCTTCCGTCGCCGTCCATGCCGCGATGGGCTTCCGCCTGATCGGCACGTTCCAATCGGTCGGATTCAAGCACGGCAAATGGCTGGACACCGTGCTGATGCAGCGTCCGCTCGGCAAGGGCGACACCTCGCCAACGTAAACCGGGCCCAAAAACCTGCGTCAGCCGGCCACGACGCGCAGCGAGCGATCGAGCGCGCCGAGCACCCGGTCGAGTTCGTGGCCGCGGCGCACGATGTGACCGGTCGCCGAGATCACGCTATAGGCGCCCTGGCGGCGGCCGAGTTTCGGATTTTTCTCGATGCGGTAGATCGGCACTTCCGAGGCGCGGCGGAAAACCGAAAACACTGCGCGGTCTTTGAGAAAATCGATTGCGTAATCGCGCCATTCGCCGTCGGCGACTTTGCGGCCATAGAGCCGAAGAATACGGTCGAGCTCACGCCGGCTGAAAGTAACTTCGCTTGCGGGAGCGGGCGAACGCTGCTCGCCCCCGCGCCACGCGCTTGGATCGGTCTCGCCGACATCCATACGGCGCCTCCTTTTGTCATCGGTCGTTCATGATCGCGCCGGAACGGGCGGCCGGCAAGGGCTTTTCGGCCCGGCTAAAGGGTTAGGAATCGCAGGGCAGCTGCGCGATGCGACATATTTGACCGCTGGAATCACGCGTTCGTTAGACAAATCATAATGCGGCCCCATTTCGGCCAAGCACGCGCCAAGCTGGACTGCGAAACAATGGGCTGTTGCCTCAAGGCCCGGTTCGGATCGTGTTCCGGATTCCTCAGCCCCCCAGCCCCCCGGGGCGCGAACGGATCGGGCCAGTGGGCAACAGAGTTTACTTTGTATGGTCCATTTCCCAATCCCTTAGGCCGGCGCATAGCCGGCCTTTTTTATGCGCAGGACTGAGAGCGAAGGACAGACGACGGAAGAAATAACAGCGATGTCTTCTGCCTTTACCTGGCATCCGGCAGGGGCGCATAGGCGACGCCGAGGATGATGCCTGGCTTGTCGTGTGTGCCTTCTTGCAGCATGACGGCGGCAGCGTCGACGCCGTCGCCCTTGATCTGGGACATCGGCACGTTCCAGGCCGATTTCGCACCGGTCCAATCGCCGAGCTTCAGCCAGCCGCGGACGACGTTGTGATAGGTGATGGTGCGGCCGCGATTCTCGCCGCGGCCGATGGCGACGGCCACCGCATGAACGAGCGGACAGAGCCAGACTTCGCCGGCATTGTGTGGGCTCTCCGCCAATTCGACACTCACGCTTAGCCCGGCGCCGTCGGCGGTCATCGACACCGGCACCGACATCACGCCGGTTTTTTTGTCGGTCTGCCCAACCGCGCGCTCGACGGCCGCTTTGTCGCTGCCGAGCACATGCGTTGCGCCGTTGACCACGATTTGCGGCGTATAGACCTCGCGGTCGTCGCGCATGCGTGCATAAGCCCGCTGCCGCGCCGAATCCGCCGGATTGGCAAGCGTATCCTTCCACCCAAGGTAATCCCAATAATCGATCGGCAGGCTGAGCACGACCAATGACGGGTCGGCCGTCAGTTCGCCCAGGAGCTTGTCGGCGGGGGGGCAGGACGAGCAGCCCTGACTGGTGAACAGTTCAAGCAGTGCCCGCGGCTCAGCGGCGCGTGCAACGACGAATGTCGCAACGAGAAAGCCGGCAACGAGGCATGCCGACGAAGTGCTTTGCAGCAAGTTTCGGCGGCAATGCAACATTCCAAACTCCCGCCCCGCACAGCGGTCGGTGACGATTTCGTGACGGCGGCAGTATTAAGGCCGCCGCCGCTCACCCGCCACTCACTTCACGGTGAGGAGATTTAGCTGACGCGTGACTTATCGAAAAACCGGCAACCGCTTCGGCCGGGCGCGCTTTCCGGATCGCGCTCAAGCCGCAAGATGCCGCAGCACATATTGCAGGATGCCGCCGTTGCGGTAGTAATCGAGCTCGTCGGCGGTATCGATGCGGCAGATCAACGGCACGCGCTTGAGCCCGCCGTCGGACGCGACGATCTCCGCCATCAAACGCTGATGCGGCTTGAGGTCGCCGTGGAGGCCGCGGATGGTGACCTGTTCGTCGCCTTTTAAGCCCAGCGTCTGCCACGACGTGCCCTCGTCAAATACCAGCGGCACGACGCCCATGCCGACGAGATTGGAGCGGTGAATGCGCTCGAACGACTGCGCAATCACGGCGCGCACGCCGAGCAGGATGGTGCCCTTCGCCGCCCAATCGCGCGACGAGCCGGTGCCGTATTCCTTGCCGGCGAATATGACCAACGCCACGTTCTCGGCTTTGTAGCGCATGGCCGCGTCGTACATCGTCATGCGCTCTTTCGACGGATAGTGGATGGTGAAGCCGCCCTCGACGCCGGGCACCATCTGATTCTTGATGCGGATATTGGCGAAGGTGCCGCGCATCATCACCTGATGATTGCCGCGCCGCGTACCGTACTGATTGAAGTCCCGCGGCCGGACCTGATGGTCGCGCAGATACTCCCCGGCCGGACTGTCCTCTTTGATCGATCCGGCCGGCGAGATGTGGTCGGTCGTGATCGAATCGAGAAACAAGCCGAGGATGCGCGCGTCGACGATGTCCTCGATCGGCTGGTTGCGCTTCGGCATGCCTTCGAAGTAGGGCGGGTTCTGGACATAGGTGGAGCGGTCGTCCCACTTGAACGTCAGGCCGCCCTGCACGCTGATCTTGCGCCAGTTGGCGTCGCCCTTGAATACGTCGCCGTATCTGCGGGTGAACATCTGCTTATTGATGCTCTTGCGGACGACATCGGCGATTTCGCGGTTCGACGGCCAGATGTCGCGCAAATAGACCTTGCGGCCCTTCTGGTCGGTGCCGAGCGGCTGCTTGGTAACGTCGACCTGCATCGAGCCGGCCAGCGCATAGGCCACCACCAGCGGCGGCGAAGCGAGATAGTTGGCGCGCACGTCGGCGTTGACGCGGCCCTCGAAATTGCGATTGCCGGAGAGCACTGCGGCGGCCACCAGGTCGTTCTTGTTGATCGCCTCGGAAATCTCCTCCGGCAGCGGACCCGAATTGCCGATGCAGGTGGTGCAGCCGAAGCCGACCAGATTGAAGCCGAGCGCGTCCAGATCCTTCTGCAAACCGGATTTGGCAAAATATTCGGCCACCACCTGCGAGCCCGGCGCCAGCGAGGTCTTCACCCACGGTTTCACCGTGAGCCCCTTCGCCACTGCCTTGCGGGCCAGCAAGCCCGCCGCGACCATCACATTCGGATTCGACGTGTTGGTGCAGGACGTAATCGCCGCGATCACCACGTCGCCGTGGCCGAGGGTGTGATTGCGGCCCTCGACCGGCACGCGCTTGTCCATCTCGGCGAATTTGTTGAATTCCTTGTCCATCGCCTGCGCGAAGCCGCTCTTGACCTCCTTGAGCGCGACGCGATCCTGCGGACGCTTCGGCCCGGCAAGCGACGGCTCGATCGAGGACAATTCAAGCTTGAGCACGTCGGTGAACAACGGGTCCAGCGTGTTCTTGGTGCGGTACATGCCCTGCGCCTTGGCATAGGCGATGACCAGCGCGATGCGCTCGGCCGAGCGGCCGGTATCGCGCAGATAGCGGATAGTGTCGTCGTCGATCGGAAAGAAGCCGCAGGTCGCGCCATATTCCGGGGACATATTGCCGAGCGTGGCGCGGTCCGCGATGGTCAGATTGGTCAGCCCCGGGCCGAAATATTCGACGAATTTGCCGACCACGCCGCGCTTGCGCAGTATCTGCGTGATGGTCAGCACCAGATCGGTCGCGGTCATGCCCTCCTTGAGCTTGCCGTTCAAGCGCACCCCGATCACTTCCGGCAGCACCATCGAATAGGGCTGGCCGAGCATAGCCGCTTCGGCCTCGATGCCGCCGACGCCCCAGCCGAGCACGGACAGGCCGTTGACCATGGTGGTATGCGAATCGGTTCCCACCAGCGTGTCCGGATAAGCAAGCTCGGTGGCGACGGTCTTGTCGGGGAACTAAATCTTGGCCTTCGCCGTCCACACCGTCTGCGACAGATATTCGAGATTGACCTGGTGGCAGATGCCGGTGCCGGGGGGCACCACGCGGAAATCCTCGAACGAGCGCTGCGCCCATTTCAGGAAGCGGTAGCGTTCCTGGTTCTGCTTGTACTCGTCCTCGACGTTCTGCTTGAACGCAAGCGCATTGCCGAAATGATTGACCGCGACCGAATGATCGATGACGAGATCGACCGGAACCAGCGGATTGATCTTCTTCGCGTCGCCGCCAAGATGCTCCATGGCGTCGCGCATCGCGGCAAGGTCGACCACAGCCGGCACGCCGGTGAAATCCTGCATCAGGACCCGCGCCGGCCGGAATGCGATTTCGCGCTCCGAAGTCTTGGTCTTGAGCCATTGCGCGACGGCTTGGATATCCTGCTTGGTGACGGAACGGCCATCCTCGTTGCGCAACATGTTCTCCAGCAAGACCTTGAGCGAAAAAGGCAGCCGCGAAATGCCCTTCAGCCCGTTCTTTTCCGCTGCCGGCAGGCTGTAATACGCATAGGTCTTGGAGCCGACCTTAAGCGGCCGGAGGCACTTAAAGCTATCGAGCGAATCCATGACTTTTTTCCCATCCCGCCGGCCGGGTGCCGGCGCAATTCGGAGGTAATTGATTGCCCCAAACAAGCCGCGCGGAGCATTGGCGGTCGGACGTGGCAGGCGTCACCGGCGCGCCGCAGCCCGACCCGCGGCTTATAAGGTCTTTTCGGGTGATGTGCCAGTTCAGCAACGAATTGTCCGCTAACATGCTGCGCGTGGTCCAAAAGGCCGGGAAATTGCCTCGAAAGCCGCGTCCAGGTCGTCGCTGATGCGCCTCACCGCTGTCGAATTAGCCTGTCACCGCGGCGGCCGCGGCGTCTTCTCGGGCGTCAACTTTGCCGTAGCGTCCGGCGAGCTTCTGACCGTCAGCGGCCGCAATGGGGCGGGAAAATCGTCGCTTCTGCGTATGATCGTGGGGCTGGTGCGCACTGCGGCTGGCACGCTCACGCTGGAGGGGGGCGATTCGGAATTGAGCATCGCCGAGCAGGCCCACTATCTCGGCCACCAGGATGCGCTGAAAGGCTCGCTCTCGGTCGCCGAGAATTTGCGCTTTTGGGCCGGCTTTTATGGCATCCGCTCAACCGATATCCGAAAACCCCTGGAAGCGATCGGGCTCGGCGCGCTCGCAGGCCTGCCGGCGGCCTATCTTTCGGCCGGACAGCGGCGTCGGCTGTCGATCGCGCGGCTCGTCGCGGTGCCGCGCCCAATCTGGCTCCTCGACGAGCCGACGAGCACGCTCGATGCCGCGGCGCAGGAACGTTTGGCTGATTTGATGCGGGCGCATTTGGCGGGAGGCGGCCTCATTGTCGCGGCAAGCCACGGCCCGATCAGGCTTGCGAGCACCCAAGAACTGCGATTGGGCGAGGCGGAAGCATGACCCCGCTCACCGCCCTCCTCGTTCGCGACATGCGCATCGCCGTCCGTGTCGGCGGCGGCGCGCTGATGGGGGTATTGTTCTTCCTGGTTGTGGTCACGCTGACCCCGTTCGCCATCGGGCCGGACCTGTTGCTGCTAAAGCGCATCGGTCCCGCGATCCTCTGGCTGGCGGCGTTGCTCGCGAGTCTTCTGGCGCTCGACCGGCTATTCGCCGGCGATCACGACGACGGCTCGCTCGACCTGATCCTGATGGGCCGCGCGCCTTTGGAGCTAGTCGTCGCGGTGAAGGGCATTGCGCATTGGCTCACCACCGGCCTGCCGCTCGTCATCTGCGCGCCGCTCGTCGGACTCCTCCTCAATCTCGATCTACCGGCCGAAGCTGCGCTGATGCTGACGCTGTTGGTCGGGACGCCGGCGCTCACCTTCATCGGCCTCATTGGCGCCGCCATTGCCGTGACCCTGCGGCGCGGCGGCCTACTGCTCGCCGTCATCGTGTTGCCGCTGACCGTCCCCGTCTTGATCTTCGGCGTTGCGGCGGCCAACGCGGCGATCACAGGCCCGGCGCCGTTCGGAACGCCGTTCACGATCCTTTGCGCGCTGACGCTGGCGAGCCTCGTAGTCGGCCCTTTCGCCGCCGCCACGGCGCTGCGCCAAGAAATCGAATAGCGAAAATGACTAACGAAACGGAATGGCAATATCGCTCATGCAAAAGTGACGGCCGATGTAGTGAAGCCGCATTGTGAACCTGCCGCCACTTGCTCTAAGAACCGCGATTATTGGAAAGCTGCCGATGGCCCTCCTCGATCTTGCCAATCCGTCACGGTTCCTGAAGTTCGCCGACCGCATCATTCCATGGCTCGCCGGCGTGACGGTTCTCTTCTTCGCGTTCGCCCTGCAACAGGCCATGGTCGCGCCGGATGACTATCAGCAAGGCGCCACCGTCAAGATCATGTACCTGCACGTGCCGTCGGCCTGGCTCGGCATGTTGTGCTGGGGATTGATGTCGGTTGCCGCGCTCGGCACGTTGGTGTGGCGCCATCCGCTCGCCGACGTGACCGCCAAGGCGGCGGCGCCGATCGGCGCGGCATTCACGCTGCTTTGTCTCGTCACCGGCTCGCTGTGGGGACGCCCCGAATGGGGCACCTACTGGGTATGGGACGCGCGGCTTACTTCGGAATTGGTCCTGTTCCTGCTCTATCTCGCCGTCATTGCATTGTGGCGCACGGTCGAGGATCCATCGCGGGCGGCGCGCGCCGTAGCGGTGCTCACACTGGTCGGCGCCATCGATCTGCCGATCATCAAATTCTCGGTCGATTGGTGGAACACGCTGCATCAAGGCGCGTCCGTATTCCGCATCGGCGGCTCGACCATCTATCCGACGATCCTCATGCCGCTGTTCTTGATGGCCGGAGCGTTCACGCTGTTGTTTGTGACGCTCGTTCTTGCCGCCATGCGCAACGAAATCTTGCGCCGGCGCGTGCGCACCCTGCAGCTCATGCAGGCGAACGCCGCGAGCTGACCATGGAACCGACGGCACATATCGATTTCATCGCCGCGGCCTACGCGGCCGCCGTCATCACCGTCGGCGTTCTGATCGCATGGATGACGCTGGATTACCGCGCGCAAACGCGCAAAATCGCCGAGCTCGAAATGCAGGGAATCATCCGCCGCTCGGCGGCGGTATCCGGACGGCCGATGGAGCAAGCCGCGGCAGCGGACAACGAACAGGCAAAAGCATGAGCATCGCGGAGGATCAAGGCCGAGCCGTGCGCTGGCGCCGCATTGTGGTGCTCGTGCCGCTCGCCGTCTTTCTTGGGCTCGTCGCCTTGTTTCTCATCCAGCTGAATGGCGGCGACCCGTCGTTCATTCCTTCGGCGTTGATCGGGCATCAAGCACCGCAAACGACGCTGCCGGCAATCGCTGGTTTGGAGCGCGACGGCGCGCCGGTGCCCGGCGTCAACCCGGCGGACTTCAAGGGCGCCGTGACGGTGGTGAACGTGTGGGCGTCGTGGTGCGTGCCGTGCCACGACGAGGCTCCGCTCTTGATGCAAATCGGCAAGGACACCCGGTTTAGGCTGATCGGCATCAATTATAAGGACGATCCCGACAACGCGCGGCGCTTCCTCGGCCGTTACGGCGACCCCTTTGTCGCCGCCGGCGCCGACGAAAACGGCCGCGCCGCGATCGACTGGGGCGTCTACGGCGTGCCGGAAACCTTCGTGATCGGCCGCGATGCCCGCATCGCCTACAAGCTCGTCGGGCCGATCACGCCGGAAAATTACAATTCCACGCTCAAGCCGCAGATCGAAAGAGCGCTGGCGGCGCCTATTCCGTCATCCTGACGACGGGCCGTCACTCCGCCGGCTCGGCCGCGTATTTCCTCAACAGCGGCATTTGCAGCGCGCCGAAGAGAAACGTCAGCGGCACCACGCCGAACACCTTGAAGTCGACCCAGACATCGGTCGAGGTATTGCGCCAGACGATCTCGTTGAGGATCGCGAGTGCGAAGAAGAAAATCGCCCAGCGCAGCGTCAATTTGCGCCAGCCTTCTGCGGTCAGGTGGAACAGCGAATCGAACACGACGCCGAGCAGCGGCTTGTTGAAGACAAGACCGCCGATCAAGACCGCGCCGAACAACGCGTAAATGATGGTCGGCTTGACCTTGATGAAGGTCGCGTCGTGCAGCACGAGGGTGAGACCGCCGAACACCACCACGATGATCGTCGTGATCACCGGCATGATCGGCAGCTGGCGCGTCAGCGCGTAAGAGACCGCCAGCGCCGCCAGCACCGCGACCATGAACGTCGCGGTGGCGACGAAAATGCCGTAGTGCGAATTGGCGAAAAAGAAGAGCACCAGCGGCCCGAGATCGAGCGCCATTTTGAGAAACGGATTGAGCTGCGGTTTTGCCGTGACTGTCATGCGCGCTATGTAGCTTCGGCCAATGCGTTTGTCATCGACGGCGGGAGCTATTCAATTAAATCACTTCTACGCATCCAGCCCGGCAATGGCCCGGCCAAACTCGCGCGCCGAAAACGCCGCCAGGTCGTCGATGCTTTCGCCGACGCCGACGTAATGCACCGGCAGTGCGAATTTCGCCGCGATGGCGACCAGGATGCCGCCGCGCGCGGTGCCGTCGAGCTTGGTCATGGCAAGGCCGGTGACGCCGACGGCTTTCTGGAAAATCTCGACCTGCGACAGCGCGTTCTGCCCGACGGTGGCGTCAAGCACAAGCAGCACCGCATGCGGCGCCGTGGCGTCGACTTTCTTGATCACGCGGACGATCTTTTCCAGTTCGCCCATCAGCTCGGCGCGGTTCTGCAGGCGGCCGGCGGTATCGATGAGGAGAACATCGAGCCCGCGATGCTTCGCCGCAGCGACCGCGTCGAAGGCGAGCCCCGCGGCATCGGCGCCCGCCTCGCGCGCGATAAATTCGGCGCCGCTGCGCGTCGCCCAAATCTTGAGCTGCTCGATCGCCGCAGCACGGAAAGTGTCGCCGGCCGCGAGCATGACGGAGCGCCCTTCGGCGCGGAATTTCGCCGCGAGCTTGCCGATGGTCGTGGTCTTGCCGGAACCGTTGACGCCGGCGACCAGAATGACGAACGGCTTTTTTGTCGCATCGACGGAGAGCGGCTGCGCCACCGGCACAAGCGCTTTCTCGATCTCGGCGGCGACCACGGTTTTGACCTCCTCGGGCGAGATCGCGGCATTGTGGCGGCCTTCGCCGAGCGCAACGACGACGCGGTCCGCAATGACGACGCCGAGATCGGCGCGCACCAGCCCATCGTGGATCTCCGCAAGCGTCGCATCATCGAGCTTGCGCTTGGTGACGAGTTCGGAGATCGCGCCGAGCGCCGAGGACGAGCGCTTGAGCCCGCCGGCAAGGCGCCGCCACCACGCCGTCCCGGTCTCGGGCGCCGGTTGTGTCGCGCCGTCAGGTGTACTGTCTTGCATGCCGCGCCCGTGATAGCCGTTTCGCCAAGGTAGGCAACCATGACCCCGGAAGAGATGGTGTCGCGGCTCCTCTATCGCGATGGGCTGATGCTGGTGATCGACAAACCGGCCGGAATGGCCGTTCATCAGGGACCTCCGAACAGCCGCGACCGCAGCAGGGAATGCCTGCAAGACCATTTCGACACGCTGCGCTTCGGGCTGCCGCGCGCGCCGGCGCTGGCGCACCGGCTCGACCGCGACACCTCGGGATGCCTCGTGCTCGGCCGCCATCGCAAAGCGCTGGCGCAACTCGGCAAGCTGTTCAAGACCGGTGCGATCGACAAAACCTACTGGGCCGTCGTCGAAGGCGGCCCGGATGCCGATGCGGGCGAGATCGCGCTACCACTCGGCCGCCTCGACGAAACGCGCGGCTGGTGGATGAAGCACGATCCCAACGGCCAGCCGTCCGTGACCAAGTGGAAGGTGATGGGACGATCGCCATCGGGCGCCGTGACATGGCTTGCGCTCGAACCTTTGACCGGACGCACCCACCAGCTTCGCGTCCATTGCGCCGAAATGGGCTGGGCTATACTGGGCGACGCGATCTACGGCACGGCGCCGCGCCAGGGCGGCCCGATACTGCATTTGCACGCCCGCGAGATCGTGGTGCCGCTCTATAAGAACCGCGCGCCGATCCGAGTCGTTGCGGCGGTACCGCCACATATGCGCGAACGGCTGGTGGATTGTGGATGGGACGGTGAGGAGATCGATGCGGGGCTTGCGCTCGAATCGCCCCGCGATGACGCCGTAATCAATAAATCGTCGCTTTGATGCGCTCCGGCGCCAGGCGATCGTGCTCGGGCCCGCCCATTTTGCCATCCGTTATTTCGGCGAGAATCGCGCCCGGCGTCGGCAAGGTCTTGCGGTCCACGATGCTAGCAGGGTCCCACAGTTTCGAGCGGATGATCGCCTTGGTGCACTGGAAATAGGCCTTCTCCACCGTCACCACCAGAGCGCATTTCGGCACCTTGCCGTTGACGATAAAACTTTCGGTCAGTTTCGGATCGGTCGAGATTTTGGCACGGCCGATGATGCGCATGGTCTCGCCGACGCCCGGGATGAGGAACAGCAGTGCGACGCGCGGATCGCGCACCAGATTGCGCAGACTGTCGATGCGATTGTTGCCGCGGCGGTCGGGAATGACGAGCGTGTGCGCGTCGATGACGCGGACGAAACCGGGCGGGTCGCCGCGGGGCGAGCAGTCGAGCTCGTCGGGACCGCAGGTGGCGAGCACGACGAACGGCGCCGCCTCGATCAGCTTACGGTAGTGCGGCGTGACGCGGTCGGTTTCCTTGGAGACCGCGGGACCGTAAGGCGGATCGCTGTACAGGCGCTCCAGCTGTTCCGTCGTGGTGATCGCGTAATCCTGCCCGCTGTCGGCCATCGTACGGTCTCCGGTTTGCTGCGAATCTCATTAAGGCGCGGGCGATTGTCTGCTGGGCGCCGCCACGTTCCGCCCGCGTCGAGCTATAGCGCCTTGCCCAGTCGCTGCGAATAGCGCTGCAGGACCGGAAGAAAATTCCGGGTCATCTGCGCCACCGAGACGCGCGCCGATGACGCACTGGCGCTCATGGCGCCGACCAGGTTGCGGCGCGAGTCGAAGACCGGCACGGCAATGGAACGTAATCCGAGTTCCAGCTCTTCGTCGACCAGGGCGAAACCTTGCTTCCGCACGGTTCGGACGGCGTCGAGGATAGCCGGCTTCTTCGCCAGCGTGTGCTTGGTTCGCGCCACGAGCGCCGTGCGGTCCAGGTAGTTGCGCAGCTTCTGTTCGTCCCAATCGCTGAGCAGCACCCTGCCGGTCGCCGAGCAATAAGCCGGCGCCCGCGCGCCGATCAGAATGCCGGACGAGATAAGCCGCTCCGCTTCCGCCCGCGCAATGAACAAGGCGGCGTCTTTATCGAGAATTGCCAAGGACACCGATTCCGCAAGCTCGTCCCGCGCCGCCGCCAGGATCGGCTGGGCGATCTGCGGCAAGGTCCGGCATTCGGAATAGGCGCCGCTCAGCGACAACAGCCGGGGCTGCGGCCGGAAGAATTTGCCGTCATATTCGACGTAACCAAGCTCGGTGAGCGTCAACAGGCAGCGCCGGGCGGAGGCCCGTGTCGCGCCCGAGGCGCGGGCGGCCTCGGCTACCGTGAGGCGTCCCTTGTTGCCGCCAAAGGCTTCGAGAATAGCGAGTCCCTTGGCCAGACCGGCCATGCCTTCCGGCATCCGCCTGGGAACATCCGGGGTCGCTCGCTCATTCGTCATGGTGACTTGTGTCATGTTCACTTGTGCCAGGTTGACTTTCGCCGGGTTGACTTGCGCCGGATTTGAGGTGATCGTGACTTGAACGATTGTTCGATATTCGAACATAGCCGTCAAGTCACCGCTACAGCCTGTCGCACGCCAATTCGTCGCCGACCAATCAGGATCAGCCATGCTCGATCGTCCGCAACTAGAACCCACCGCCGCAAGAAGCTGGCCGGAACAAGGCGTCACCCGCGTTCCGTATTGGATCTTTCAGGACCAGGATGTTTATGCCGCCGAGCAGATCAGGATCTTTCAAGGACCGTGCTGGAGCTATCTGTGCCTGGCGACCGAATTGCCGAAGCCCGGCGATTTCCTGACGACCTTTGTCGGCGATACCCCGGTCATTGTGGCGCGGGACGCCGACGACGAACTCTATGCGTTCGAGAACCGCTGCGCCCATCGCGGCGCTTTGATTTCGCTGGAGCGGCGCGGCAACGTCAAGGATTTCACCTGCGTGTATCACGCCTGGACCTATGACCGGCAGGGCAATCTGACCGGCGTTGCCTTCAAGGACGGCGTCAAGGGCAAGGGCGGCATGCCGCCGTCATTCTGCATGGCGGATCACGGCCCGCGGAAACTGCGGGTCGCCGAGGCGTACGGCGCCGTTTTCGGCAGCTTGGCCGAGGACGTGCCGCCGCTCGAGGACTATCTCGGCGAGGCGATCTATGGCCGGATCGAGCGCGTCCTTGCCGGGCGCACCCCTGTCGTCCTCGGCCAATACACCCAGGTCCTGCCCAACAATTGGAAGCTCTACGTCGAGAATGTCAAAGAACTCCTATCACGCCAGCATCCTGCATCTCTTCTTCACGACGTTCGAACTGAACCGGCTGTCGCAGACCGGAGCGATCATCCTCGATGCCTCCGGCGGACATCACGTCAGCTATTCGGCGATCGACCGCAACGCGGAAAAAGACACCGAATACGCCAAGCAAAATCTCCGCTCGGAAAGCGAATATCGACTGGCCGATCCTTCGCTCTTGCAGGGCTTCAAGGAATTCGACGACGACTGCACCATGCAGATACTGTCGGTATTCCCGACATTCGTGTTGCAGCAAATTCAAAACTCGATCGCAATCCGCCAAGTCCTGCCGCGCGGCACGCGCCGCACCGAACTGAACTGGACCTTGATCGGCTTTGCCGAGGACACGCCCGAACAGCGTCTGGTGCGGTTGAAACAAGCCAACCTGGTGGGGCCGGCCGGCTACATTTCCATGGAGGACGGCTGTGTCGGCGGCTTCGTCCAACGCGGCATTGCCGGCGCCGCCGACGAGCGCGCGGTCCTCGAAATGGGCGGCAGCGGCACCGAAAGCAGCGAGACCAGAACCACCGAAGCATCGGTGCGGGGCTTCTGGAAGGCGTATCGCGCCAATATGGGATTGTGACGGGTTCAACGCATGACGCAGGATGTATCCAATACGCTTATTCAGCTTCAGGCGGCCTATGCGCGCTGCATCGATAACGGCGACCTGAACCAGTGGCCGCAATTTTTTGAAGAAAAATGCCTGTATAAGATCACGTCGGCCGAAAATTATGAGCGCGGGCTGGAAGCCGGAATCGTTTACGCCAATTCGCGCGGAATGCTCAGCGACCGCATTTCCTCCCTGCGCGAAGCAAATGTTTACGAGCGCCACAGCTACCGGCATTTTCTCAGTCTGCCGTGGATCGCATCGCAAAGCGACGACGAAGTCCGCAGCGAAACGTCGTTCTGCGTCATGCGGATCATGCAAGACGGCGTAACCGACGTTTACGCCACCGGCCGTTATCTCGATAAGTTCAAGCTCGACGGCAATTCGGCGAAGATTGCGGAGCGCATTGTCGTCTGCGACAGCTCGCGGTTCGACACTTTGCTGGCGCTGCCGCTATGACGGCCACGCGGCCGCGGACCATCGCGCTGACCGTCGGCGACCCGAACGGCATCGGGCCGGAAATCGCCGTCAAAGCCGCCGCGGCGCTCGCCGGCGGCGCAGGGCCCCGCGTCATCGTGGTGGGCGATCCTCATGTGATCGGCCATTACCGCAAGCGGGCAGCGCCCGGCCTTGCGTTGCGCGAATTCGACGGCGAGCGCCGCGGAGTCGCCGATACGATCCACATGCTGCCGGTCGAGGCCTTGCCGCCGGCGGAATTCAAGCCGGGCCAGGTGGCCGCCGCGGCCGGCAAGGCAACGGTCGCCTATGTCGAGGCGGCGCTGCGCTTGGTGCGGTCGGGCGCCGCCGATGCCATCGTCGGCTGTCCGCATAACGAAACCGCGGTGAACGCCGCGGGCATCCGTTTTTCGGGCTATCCGACGCTGTTGGCGCAGCTTACCGGCGTGCCGGAAGATCGCGTGTTCATGCTGCTGATCGGCGGCGGGCTGCGGATCATTCACGTTACGCTGCACGAGCGCCTGCATCATGCGCTGGCACGTTTAACTCCGGACTTGATCGAGGCTGCCGGCCGGGCCTGCGCGCAGGCCCTGATCGCACTCGGCATTGCGGCGCCGAGACTGGGAGTCTTCGGGATCAATCCCCATGCCGGCGAAAATGGACTGTTTGGCGACGACGATGAAACAATAACGCGGCCGGCAGTCGCGGCTCTGCGCGCGGCCGGCCTGCAGGTCGAAGGACCGGTTGGCGCGGACGTGATGCTGGGGCGCCGCGAGTTCGATGCTTTTGTCGCGCTATACCATGACCAGGGACACATCCCGATCAAGCTCTTGGCCGGCCGCACCGCCACCGCTCTTGCGGTCGGCGCGGGGATTCTGTTCGCCAGCGTCGGCCACGGCAGCGCCTTCGATATTGCCGGCCAAGGCCGCGCCGATCCGGAAGCGGTGTTGCGGACTTTGCGTCTGCTGAGCGGCGCGGCTCAAAGCGGCGGCACGACGGCGGAATTTGCCGCATGATCTACCAGGTTCGGGTGGCCAATTCCGACATCGCCTTTCCCTGCGCGTCGGACGAAACGGTGCTCGATGCCGCGGAACGCGCCGAATTTGCGATTCCGTATTCATGCCGCAAGGGCGTCTGTAACACCTGCGAAGGCGGGCTCGTCGCTGGTGAGGCGATGCTGCCCGGTATAGGCTCGGTGCGCGGCAAATCCGATGCCGTGCTGATGTGCCGCGCCAAGCCCCGCAGCGATCTGGAAATCCAGCCAAAGCGCATCGAGCGGCGCGCGCCGCCGGTGCGGAAGGTGCTCGACGCGACCGTATTTCGCCTGGCCCGGCCCGCGCTCGATGTCGCCATCCTCAATTTGCGCTTTGCGATCGGCACCCGCGCCAAATTCAAGGCCGGACAGTATTTGCAATTAATCCTGCCGGACGGCGAACGCCGGAATTTCTCGATGGCCAACGCGCCGCAGGCCAACGACGGGGTCGAACTTCACATCCGGCACATTCCGGGAGGACATTTTTCCGAAACCGTGCTCGCTACCGTCAAACCGGGCGACACGCTTGAAGTGGAACTGCCCTACGGCGACTTCTTCGTTCGCGACGGTTCGCCAGCGCCCATTATCCTGCTCGCCACCGGAACCGGATTCGCCCCGATCAAATCGATTGTCGAGGACGCGCTCAAGCGCGGCAATCGACGCGCGATGCGGCTTTATTGGGGAGCGCGCAAGCGTGCAGACCTCTACCTTGCGGATTTGCCGCAAAAATGGGCCGGCCGGAACGTCGTGGTTCTCGTTCGTGCCGGTTCTGTCCGAACCCGACGGCGACTGGCAGGGCCGCACCGGGCTTGTCCATCAAGCCATCATGGCCGACTACGCCGATCTGTCCAACGTCGAGGTCTATGCCTGCGGCAATCCTCTCATGATCGCCGCCGCGCAAGACGGATTTATCCGGCAACGCCGCTTGCCGGAACAGCACTTCTATTCCGATGCCTTTGTGCAATCCGGCACAGCCGAAACCGAACAACAAGTCATCACAGCAAACCGGGAGGTCAGCTTATGAGCCTAGAAATCGATTTATCACGTTTCGCCGCGATCCGGGCGCGCCGCCGTACGACGCGGCGTCTGTTGCTGCTCGGCTTGGCGGGCTGCCTCGGATGTGTCGCCGCGCAATCGGCTTTCTTACAGCCGGCTCTCACCGAGGAAGCTGCCGCGAAATATCCCAGCGGCGTGATCAAGATCATCGTGCCGTTTCCTGCCGGCGGCACCGCGGACAGTCTGCCGCGAATCGTGGCGCAGAAACTTCAGGAGCAATGGGGTCAGCCGGTCGTGATCGACAATCGGGCCGGCGCCGGGGGCAATATCGGGGCGGAAGTGGTGGCGAGGTCCGAGCCGGACGGCTACACCTTGCTGGCGACACCGCCGGGACCGCTCGCGATCAATGACGCACTGTACAAGGAGATGGCCTACCGCCCGTCCGATTTCGAGCCGGTCACCGTACTCGGCTCGGTTCCGAACGTGCTTGACGTGCGGCCGAACTTTCCGGCCAAGACCGCGCATGAACTGATCGCTTATGTGAAGGCCAATCCCGGCAAGGTGACGTTTGCCTCGCAAGGAATCGGCTCGACCTCGCATCTTGCCGGCGTGTTGTTTGAAAAGCTGACCAATTCAAAGATGGTGCACGTGCCTTACCGCGGCTCGGCGCCCGCGCTGCAGGATATCATGGCCGATCAGGTCGATATTCTTTTCGACAATCTGGCATCCTCGCTGCCGTTGGACCAAGGCCACAAATTGCGGATTTTGGCGGTCGGCAGCGCAAAGCGCGTTGCCGCCTTGCCCGATGTGCCGACCGTTCAAGAGGCCGGCGTGCCGGGTTTTGAATCGAGCACCTGGTTCGCGGTGGTGGCGCCGCCAAAGACGCCGTCCGCGATCGTCCAAAAACTCAACACGGCGATCACCGCGATCCTCGCGCAACCGGACGTCAAGACGAAATTCGCGGCGCTTGGCGTCCAGCCCGTTGGCGAACCGGTCGAACAAACCGCCAAGTTCATTGCCGACGAACGCGTACGGTGGGAACGCCTCATTCATGACGCCAACATCCAGGCCAATTGATTGCGCCGCCACTTCCTCCCCGGCGTCGCCGGGGAGGAAACACCTCACGCGGCCAATAATTGCCGGCCGTCGTGCGCCGCGATCCTGATATCGAGAATTGCGCCATGCTCCGCCGGCCTTGCCAGCACGACTTTGGTGAAATGCTCGGTGTGGCCGCTGTCGCGGGACTCGGCGAGCACGCGGCGCGTGGCGCCGACCTCGGCGTCGAGATGCCGGCGCAGCGCCGCGGCGCCGCGCGCGCGCAGGCGTCGCGCCCGGTCCTTGACGACATCGCGGTCGAGCTGCGGCATCCTGGCCGCCGGCGTGCCCGGACGCGGCGAGAATGGAAACACATGCAGATGAGTCAAGCCGCATTCCTCCACTAGATCAAGCGTGCGCTGGAACATGGCCTCGGTCTCGGTCGGGAATCCGGCGATCAGATCGGCGCCTAACACCGTGTCCGGCCGTAGCCGGCGGATTTGCGCGCAGAGCGCAATGGCGTCGCCGCGCAAATGCCGCCGCTTCATCCGCTTGAGGATGAGATCGTCGCCGGATTGCAGCGACATATGCAGATGCGGCATCAACCGCGCCTCGGTTGCCAGCGCGTCGAGGAGATCGCGGTCGGCCTCCACCGAATCGATCGACGACAGCCGCAGCCGCTTGAGCTCCGGCACGTGCTTGAGGATTTGCTTGACCAGCGCGCCGAGTTTTGGCGCGCCCGGCAGGTCGGCGCCGTAGCTCGTGATATCGACGCCGGTCAGCACGATCTCGCAATAGTTGTTGGCGACCAGGTGGCGCACGTCCTCGACCACTGCTCCCATAGGAACGGAGCGCGAATTGCCGCGGCCGAACGGAATGATGCAGAAAGTGCAACGATGATCGCAGCCGTTCTGCACCTGGACGAAGGCGCGGGTGCGGCCGGAAAAGCAATCGACCAGGTGCGCGGCGGTTTCCTTGACCGCCATGATGTCGTTGACGATCGCCTTGGGCGCATCGTCAAGGGCGAAGGACGCGCGGGCGAGCGCCCAGCCTTCCGCGGAAAGTTTTTCCGCATTGCCGAGCACCCGGTCCGGCTCGGGCATCGCGACAAAGGTCTGCGGCTCGGTCTGCGCCGCGCAGCCGGTGACGACGATCTTGGCCTGCGGGCGATCACGGCGCAGCGCGCGGATCGCCTGCCGCGCCTGGCGCACCGCCTCCGCCGTCACCGCGCAAGTATTGACCACGACGGTATCGCTAAAGCCGGCGCGCTCCGCCTCGCGGCGAATCACCTCCGATTCGGCGGCATTGAGCCGGCAGCCGAAGGTAACGACATCGACGGTCATTGGACGCTCATCGCTACGCCGCTCCCGCACCGGCGTCGGCGCGTAACGCCGCGCCGAATCGACCCTTGTATTCATACTCGACCGGCCCGGTCATCAGCACATGATCGTCGGCCTCGCGCCATTCGATGCCGAGGTCGCCGCCGGGCAACGTGACCGTCGCTTTGCGGCCGGTGCGGTTGAGCCGCGCGGCGGCGACCGCAACGGCGCAGGCCGCCGAACCACAGGCCTTGGTCAGCCCGGCGCCGCGTTCCCAGGTGCGGATCACGATGCGGGTGAGCGCGGGCGTCGCCGCGAGCGTGATATTGGCGCGCTCCGGAAACAGCGGATCGTGCTCGAGCTTGGGACCGATGGCGGCGAGATCGTAGGCCGCCGGATCGTCGACCCAGAAGATCACGTGCGGATTGCCCATGCTGACAACCGATGGCGCGCGCAGGTCGGGCACGTCGGGCACTTCAAGATCGATCGCCCGGGTATCGGGAAATTCGCGCGCCAGCGGAATCTCATTCCAGCGAAAGCGGGGCCGGCCCATATCGACGGTGAAAAGACCATCATTCGCCCGCCAGCACGACACGACGCCGGCCGGGGTTGCGAATTTCAGCTCGTTGCGGCCGGTTTCCTCACCGACCAGCGCGGCTACGCAGCGCATGCCATTGCCGCAGGCGCCCGCCTCCGAGCCGTCGGCGTTGTAGATGCGGATCGACGCATCTTCGGCCCCGCGTGCGGGGTAAAGCGCCATCAGCTGATCGTAGGGTTCTTGCCGTGCCGCGGCGCGCGCTTCGGCCGCATCGATCGGGCCCGGTTCGCGGCGCAAATCGACGATGACGATTTCGTTGCCGAGACCGTTCATCTTGACGAAGTCGCGGTTCGCCAGCGTGCTCATGATTAAGCCCAAAATGCGAGCGACTTATATGAGAACTCGATCCCTCTGCGCCAGTACTCGATTTCGTTCCCCGAACAACCGGCAAGACGGCATTTTTTGGCAGTCGGAATGCGACCGGACGTGCTAGATTCGCCATGGGGACGAATACGGGACGAGCGACGGCGCAGCCGCGGGCGCTGGATCGCCCATTCGGGGAGAAAGTGATGTCGTTCCGCCTAGCGCCGCGCACCATGATCGCGGGCGCCGCCATTGCCGCTCTCGTCACCATGACAATGAGGCTTGGGGCGCCGCAGCCGGCGATCGCGCAAACTCCGGCAACAACACCGGCGCCGAGTGCTGCGCCGGGTCCGGCACCAAGTCCGGCACCAAGTCTGACACCAAGTCCTGCGCCAACCCCGCCGGCCCACACCTCTGCCCCCGCGGCGCCTGAGCAAATCACCCCGTCAGCGACGCCGGCTCAGCCCGGCGATGTGTTCGGCGAGGACACGACGCTTGCTGCCAAGACAATGATCTACGTGAAAGGCAGCGGCACGTGGGACAAGACTTTCGACATCATCACCGCCTCGCTCAAGAAGATCAAAGCCTATCTCGATAAGGAAGGCATCAAGCCGGACGGGCCGCCGATGACGATTTTCACCTCGTCGGACGACAAGGGTTTCGACTACGAAATCGCGGTGCCGATTGCCGCGCCGCCGAAAAACCCGCCGTCCGGCGAATTCGCCCTCGGCCAGACGCCGGACGGCCGGGCGCTCAAATTCGTCTATCGCGGGTCGTATGACGATCTCGACAACACCTACGAGACGATCACCGACTATCTCGACGACAAGCGGCTCGAGGCCAAGGAAATGATCGAAGAGTACGTCACCGACCCGCTCGCGGCCGGCCCGGACAAGCTCGTCATCAACGTTTACGTCTTGATCAACCCACCGCCAACGTCGCCGGGCTAGCGATCCGATTTGGCAGCAGAGGCCTTGGGGACTCACTCCCTCACCGAGCCTATGAGCCGCAGGTTTGGATCGCCGGCCGCGCGATCGGCTGAACTCGTTCTTTGACGATCACAATTGCCACACTTGCCCCGGCCGCAGCGTGCGGAACCGTTTCGGCAAAATTCCGGCGACCTTCAAGGCGTCGGCAAGCGCGTCGATGGGCGCATCGATCGCTTCGTCGGTGAGTTGGAACGTGCCGTAGTGGTGGCCGAGCGCCAATTCCGCGCTGCAATCGATGAAGGCCTGCACCGACTCGGCCGGGTTCATGTGCTGCTCGCGCATGAACCAGCGCGGCTCGTAGGCGCCGATCGGCAGGATCGCGAGCCGCAACGGTCCGTGGCGCTCGCGCGCGTGGCGGAAGTGCCCACCGTCGCCGTAGCCGGAATTGGCGACGAAATAGATTCGGCCGCCCGGCGTTTCGATCACGAACGAAGCCCACAACGATTCATTGCGGTCGGACAGATTGCGCGCCGACCAATGCCGGGTAGGGACGAGCGTCACCGCCACGCCCGCGCCGATCTCGATCCGATCCTCCCAATCATGCGCTTCGGCCGCGATGGCGGGATGCCGATTGCGCACGATGGCGTCGTTGCCGAGCGGCGCGATGACGCGCGGGCGATACGCGGCGGCAAGTCGCGACAGGGTGGCGAGATCGAGATGATCGTAATGGCCGTGCGACACCAAAACAACGTCGACCGGCGGCAGATCGGCAAAGGCGATGCCCGGATCGTTAACCCGTCGCGGCCCAAGCAGGCGGAACGGCGAGGCGCGCTTCGACCACACCGGATCGAGCAGCATATTGAGACCCGCGGTCTGAATGAGAAAGCTCGCATGGCCGACATAGGACAGGCGCAAGGCTGCGCCTTCGACCCGGGCCGGTGGGCGATCGCTATAAGGCGAGGGCGCCCAAGCCGGCCACTTCGCCCTGGTACCGCTGAGGCGGCGATCGACGAACCAGCGCAACAAATCGTGCCGGCTGCGGGGCGGCACGCCATGTGGATTGAAAAACCGCTCGCCGTCGAAATGATCGGAGACCGGGCCATGGTAGTAGCGCGACATAGAGGCTCTATATATGGCAGCTTAGCCGGTGCAGCGGCCCGGCAATAACGCCACGGTTGACGGGGCCGCGGCCGGCACCTATTTTCCGCCCGCTCTCGCAAGAGATCGACATTGAACCGCCGACCGGCCCGACGAGACCGGAGGCTCCCGCCCGACAGCGCGATGCGCCCTCGGGCGTAAAGGTGCTTGTAGATGTTCGACAATCTGTCCGAACGGCTGAACGGTATCCTCGACCGGCTGACGCGGCGCGGCGCGCTGTCGGAAGCCAACGTCGAGGCGGCGCTGCGCGAAGTGCGGCGGGCGTTGCTTGAGGCCGACGTGGCGCTCGACGTTGCCCGGAACTTCACCGACCAAGTCAAGCAGCGCGCGGTCGGCATCGACGTGGTCAAGTCGGTGACGCCGGGCCAGATGGTCGTGAAAATCGTCCACGACCAATTGATCGAAACGCTCGGCGCGGACGCGCAGCCGATCGATCTCAATGCGCCGGCGCCCGTCGTTGTCATGATGGTCGGGCTGCAGGGCTCGGGTAAAACCACAACCACGGCCAAGATCGCCAAGCGCCTCGCCGAGGTTCAAAAGCGCAAAGTGCTGATGGCCTCGCTCGACACCCGCCGGCCCGCCGCGATGGAACAGCTCGCCGTGCTCGGCAAGCAGATCAATGTCGAGACCCTGCCGGTCGTCGAAGGCCAGACGCCGGTGCAGATCGCCGCGCGCGCGCAAGCTGCGGCGCGGCTCGGCGGCTACGACGTGGTGTTGCTCGACACCGCCGGCCGGCTGACGCTCGATGAGGAGCTGATGCGCGAAGCCGCCGAGGTGCGCCGCGCCGCGAGCCCGCACGAGGTGCTGCTGGTCGCCGACGCGCTGACCGGCCAGGACGCCGTCAATCTGGCGAAAAGCTTCAACGAGCGTCTCGATATCACCGGCATCGTGCTGACCCGGATCGATGGCGACGGCCGCGGCGGCGCCGCTTTGTCGATGCGCGCAGTGACCGGCAAGCCGATCAAGCTGATCGGCACCGGCGAGAAGCTCGACGCCATCGAGGACTTTTATCCGCAGCGCATCGCCGACCGTATTCTCGGCATGGGCGACATCGTCTCGCTGGTGGAGAAGGCCGCTGCGAATATCGACGCCGAGAAGGCGGCGCGCGTTGCGGCGAAGATGCGCAAGGGCGCCTTCGATCTCGCCGATCTGCGCGAGCAACTCGCGCAAATGCAGCAGATGGGCGGCATGTCCGGGCTGATGGCGATGCTGCCGGGCGTCGTCAAGATCAAGAACCAGTTGGCCGAGCGCAATCTCGACGAGAAAGTGCTCAAGCGGCAAATGGCGATCATCAATTCGATGACGCCGTCGGAGCGGCGCAACCCGGACGTGCTCAAGGCAAGCCGCAAGCGCCGCATCGCCTCAGGCTCCGGAACCAAGCCCGAAGACATCAACCGGCTTCTGAAAATGCACCGCACCATGTCGGACGTGATGAAAGCGATGGGCGGCGCCAAGCGCGGGCCGATGGCGGGGCTTGCCAATATGCTCGGATTCGGCGGCGGCGGCATGCCGAGTCCGGAAGAGATGGCGAAGCTTGCGGAGAAGATGCCGGGCGGGCTCCCGCCGGGATTACCCGGCGCGGCGGGCCTTCCGCCAAAGATGCCGGGCATGCCTGGGCTGCCGCCGAATTTTCCGGGGTTGCCGGGCGGCCTACCTGGTCTCGGTCCGAAATTTCCGGGCGGCCTGCCCGGCTTTGGAAAGAAGAAGTGATCTGACAATCAAGCTAGCGAAAGGAAACTGAATGTCTCTCGTCATCCGCATGGCACGTGCCGGCACCAAGAAGCGGCCGTTCTATCACATCGTCGTCGCCGACAGCCGTTCGCCCCGCGACGGGCGCTTCATCGAGCGGCTCGGCTATTTCAACCCGCTCTTGCCGAAGGAAAAGACCGAGCGGCTGAAGTGGGACGTGGAAAAGGCCAAGGCCTGGATTGCCAAGGGTGCGCAGCCGTCCGACCGCATCATGCGTTTCCTCGATGCCGCCGGCGTGATGAAGCGCAAGCCCCGCAACAATCCGGAACGAGCGATCCCGCGCAAGGAGCGCAAGGCCAAGGAAGAGGCCGCCAAGGCGGCTGCCGGCGCGGCGCCGGGCGGAGCCCCCGCCGCAGCTGCAGCCCCCGCGGCGGCTGCAGCCCCTGCCGCGGCGGCGCCGGCGAGCTAAGCAAAGATGGCCGGCGGCCCGCGCATCTGCCTCGGCCAGATCGGCGCCGCCCACGGCGTGCGCGGCGAAGTCCGCCTGCGCTCGTTTACCGCCGATCCCTTGGCGATCGCCAATTACGGCCCGCTTGAAGCCGAAGACGGCCGCGTTTTCGCCATCGAAAGCTTAAGGCCGGCCAAGGATTATTTCGTCGCCACGCTATCGGGCATCGCCGATCGCAATGCCGCGGAGCGGCTCGCCAATACAAAACTCTATGTGCCGCGCGAGCGGCTGCCGGAGCCGGATGCGGCGGACGAGTTCTATCACGCCGACCTGATTGGGCTTTGCGTCGTCGATCGCGCCGGCCGGCCGCTCGGCAACGTCGTCGCCGTGCACAATTTCGGCGCCGGCGATCTCATCGAGGTGCGGCCCGACGCCGGCGGCAAAACTGAATTGATACCGTTCGATGTCATCAACGTGCCGACAGTCGATCTCGCGATGCGACGGATCGTCGTCAATCCCTCTCCCCTTGTGGGAGAGGCTGGCGAGGCGACGCCGAGCCGGGTGAGGGGTACAGCCGATCAGAAACCTGCCGCCCGCCCCCTCACCCGCACCGTCGCCGGCTCACGCCGGCAGCGGTCTACCCTCCCCCACAAGGGGAGAGGGTAGAATGTGGCGCGCGAGCGTGCTGACGATTTTTCCGGACATGTTTCCGGGACCGTTGGGCGCAAGCCTCGCCGGCAAGGCGCTGGCGTCGGGCGCGTGGACGCTCAACGTCGTCGATATTCGTAATTTCGCCGCCGACAAGCATCGCTCGGTCGACGACACCCCGGCCGGGGGCGGTCCAGGCATGGTGATGAAGCCCGACGTGCTCGGCCGCGCCATCGACGCGACCGCCAACGACGACCGCCCGCGCCTCCTGATGTCGCCGCGCGGGACGCCATTGACGCAGGCGCGGGTCGCAACGCTTGGCCGCGGCACCGGCGTGGTCCTGGTCTGCGGCCGCTTCGAGGGGGTCGACGAGCGCGTCATCGCCGCACGCGGCCTGGAAGAGGTCTCGATCGGCGATTACGTGCTGTCCGGCGGCGAGATCGCGGCCATGGCGCTGATCGACGCCTGTGTGCGGCTCCTGCCCGGCGTTATGGGCGCCGCGGAATCCGGCGCCGAAGAGAGCTTTGCCGACGGCCTATTGGAATATCCGCACTATACCCGGCCGCAGCTTTGGGAAGGCCGGGCGATCCCTGAGGTGCTGACCTCGGGCGATCACGCCAAGATCGCCGGCTGGCGACGCACCGAGGCTGAGCGGATGACCAAAGAACGGCGCCCCGACCTCTGGGCCGCCTTTTTGCGCCGTTTCCGGAGTGGCTCGCGGACCGGGTGACGAAAGGGTGACAAAGCTCGCACGGTGTAATAGAAGCTCGCCCAACCCGTGGAAAACCGGTCGGAAACGGCGCGAGTACAGCGCGGCCCAAGACGCGCATCCGATGGAGAATTCGCCATGAACTTGCTCAAAGAAATCGAGAACGAACAGATGGCGAAGCTCTCCGCCGGCAAGGAAATCCCCGATTTCCAGCCCGGCGATACGGTCATCGTTAACGTCAAGATCGTCGAAGGCGAGCGCACGCGCGTCCAGGCCTATGAAGGCGTCTGCATCGGCCGCGCCGGCTCAGGCCTGAACGAGAACTTCACCGTCCGCAAGATTTCCTATGGCGAAGGCGTCGAGCGCGTCTTCCCGCTCTATTCGCCGATGATCAACTCGATCACCGTGGTGCGCCGCGGCAGAGTGCGCCGCGCCAAGCTGTATTATCTGCGCGGCCGACGCGGCAAATCCGCCCGCATTTTCGAGCGGCAGGACCACACTGCCGAAGCCGCCGAGGACAAGACGGCGGAGTAATTTTAAATCCGCCGCGGCGCGATTATATTGCGCATCGGTGGTGAAGTTTTGTGAGCTTTTCGACAATGACCAAGCCGCGCACGCTTTACGACAAAATCTGGGACGAGCATCTGATCGAGGAAGCGCCGGATGGCGCCTGCCTCATCTATATCGACCGCCACATCGTGCACGAAGTGACGAGCCCGCAGGCATTCGAAGGCTTGCGGCTCTCCGGCCGCAAGGTGCACGCGCCGGCCAAGACGCTCCTTGTCGTCGACCACAACGTGCCGACGACCGACCGCCATCTGCCCAATCCCGATCCGGAGAGCGCGGCGCAGATCGCCTACCTCGCCGAGAACGCCAAATTCTTCAATCTCGAATATTACGACGAGTTCGATAAGCGCCAGGGCATCGTCCACATCATCGGGCCGGAGCAGGGCTTTACGCTGCCTGGCGTGACGCTCGTCTGCGGCGACAGCCATACCGCGACCAACGGCGCGTTCGGCGCGCTCGCTTACGGCATCGGCACCTCGGAAGTCGAGCACGTCTTGGCGACGCAGACGCTGATCCAGCAAAAATCGAAAAACATGCGGGCCGTGGTCGACGGCAAGCTGCCGGAAGGCGTTACCGCCAAGGACATCATCCTTGCCATTATCGGCGAGATCGGCACCGCCGGGGGCACCGGCTATGCGCTGGAATATGCCGGCGAGGCGATCCGCGCGCTGTCGATGGAAGGCCGCATGACGGTGTGCAACATGTCGGTCGAGGCCGGCGCCAAAGCCGGCTTCGTCGCGCCGGACGAAAAGACCTACGAGTATCTCAAAGGCCGTCCCAAGACGCCCAAGGGCAAGGACTGGGACGCCGCGCTCGCCTACTGGCAGACGCTGACCTCCGACGACGGCGCGCCGTTCGATCGCGAGATCAAGCTCGATGCCGCGAAGCTGCCGCCGTTGGTCACCTGGGGCACCAGCCCCGAGCAGGTGGTCTCGATCGGCGGCCGCGTGCCGCGGCTCGACGGCGTCACCGACGAGAAGAAGCGCGAGGCGATCGAGCGCGCGCTGAAATATATGGGGCTGCAAGGCGGCGAGAAGATTTCCGACATCGCCATCGACCGCGTTTTCATCGGCTCCTGCACCAATGCGCGTATCGAGGATTTGCGCGCGGTCGCCAAGGTCGTCGACGGCAAGACGGTCAATGCCAAGGTCAACGCGATGATCGTGCCCGGCTCGGGCCTGGTCAAAGAGCAGGCCGAATCGGAAGGGCTCGATAAGATTTTCGTCAAAGCCGGCTTCGAATGGCGCGAGCCGGGCTGCTCGATGTGCCTGGCGATGAACCCCGACAAGCTCGCTCCGGGCGAGCGCTGCGCTTCGACCTCGAACCGCAATTTCGAGGGCCGGCAGGGCTATAAGGGCCGTACCCACCTCGTCTCGCCGGCCATGGCCGCCGCCGCGGCGATCGCCGGACACTTCGTGGATGTGAGAGAATGGAATTGATCGCGGTGGGTTAGTCGGCAGATCAGGTGCGCTTTGCGCCTGCCGGCAAGAACAGTGAGTTGGCAGGTCCGGCCGTCAGGCGGCAATCTCATCCGCATCGGCCCGCGCCGGCTCAAGGCTGAGGCAAAAGCGGCGGTCGTCGATCAATAGGACCGCCGATACGCGCTCGCCGTCTTTGCTTTTTAAGCCCAAATCGGTGGCCGCCCCGATCGCGGACAGTTCGGCAGTGATGGCACTCAACAACTCGTCAATCGTCATCGCTGTTACTCCAACTCGACATCCGTGCGCACAACGCAACACCCAACTCGAAGATTATTGCTCTTCTCGTCACCTTTGAGACGGCCGCGTGGCAAAGTCGCGACGAGCGCATCGCCTGAAACCACACGATGGTATGCTGCGCGGCAAGAAATTGGGGCCGAATAAATGGGGCCGAATAACTGGGGCCGAATAGGCGGGGGCCGCATGCGACGCCGCGAAGCTATTGCAGGGCTTGCCGATTTTCCGGCGGCGCCGGCGCTGACCGCCGGCGGGCGAAACGTGGCGGGGCCGGCGCAAGATGATCATTGACCGCATCTACGAAAGGGCGCGGTCCGATCCGGCGAAGCCCGCTCTGATCCACGACGACTTCGTCATCGATTACGTCACTTTTGCAAAAGGCATCGAAACTTTCCGCAAAATTCTGCAATCGAAAGAACTGCCGGCCGGCACGATCGCGGTCGTGCTGGTGAGCCATCTGGCAGATGCCTGGGCGCTTGCCCTGGCGCTACGCGCGCTCGGGCTGACCACGATACAGCTGCGGTCGATTGCGCATATCAAGGAGCTCGCGCTCAAAAATGTATCCTGCGTTGTTACAACTGAACGCGAGCAGTCGGAGCATGACCTCGCCGGAAATGCATCTGCCGAGGTCAAGATCATCGTGGTCTCAAGAGCAGACCTGGCCGCAACTCAATTGGGTGAAATACCAGCCTCCCCGCAAGCAGTTTATCCTGCCGGCGGACACATCCTCTACACGTCCGGCACGACCGGCGATTTCAAAAAACTGATGTGGGAGAGCGAACTCGAGGACCTCAGGTGTTCGGCACGCTCCCGCTTCCTCCGCTATGACAATGTCGCCGTGGTGCACAATTTGAACTTTGAGTTATTTACCGCGATCGGATGGAGGGTTCCGCTAGCGGTCTGGCAGGCCGGCGGCTGCGTGATCATTGATCAACGTCGGGAAAGATATGAACGGTTCTTTCGCCATGCCGTTACTTGCGCTTCAATAACCACAGGTGCGTTCCAGCACCTTCTAGCGATCGAAAATTCCAATCTCGATCCATCAATTGAGTGCGACCTTTGGGTGGGCGGCGCAGTCATGGGGGCTGATCTTATCAGCAAGGGCATCGAGAGATTTGGCCATACTCTCCGCATTTACAATTATTATTCGGCGACCGAACTGACCGAACCGCCTTTGCGCTCGCGGCTTCAAAGTTTGGATGATGCGATATGGTTGTCTGCCGCGCCGGATCGCACGATCCAGATCGTCGACGAGAGCGGCCATGAATGTTCGCCGGGTCACGAAGGCGATCTGCGCGTCCGCACAACCGAGCTTGATTGGCAATGTTATCTCGACGACGACGAAGCAACCTCAAAAGTATTCCGCGATGGATTTTTCTATCCGGGTGACCGGGCGGTGAGGCGTGCAGACGGGCGAATTCGTATCCTTGGCCGGGTCGCCGACGTGCTCAATGTCAAGGGAGAGAAGATCGCGGTTGCCCCGCTTGAACAGCGGATCCAACAAACCCTCGAGGTTGATGAGGTCTGCGTGTTTTCCGGGTTGAACGCCGCGGGGCAGAATGAACTCGTCATTGTCATCGAGTCCGACAGCGAACCGCCGAAGGAAAAGCTCGATTCCATCAGTGGTGAATTTGGAAGTCGTGAATTTGGCGAATTTGACAACGTTCGCTTTTCGGTTCTGCGGGAATTTCCCCGCGCGGAAGCGGGTACGGCAAAAGTCCTCCGCGCGGCATTGCGAAAGCTGGTATTCTCCGAGCCCGACAACACGTGCTGAGCGGCATTGCTAGAGCATGATCCGGAAAAAGCCTGCCCCGGACGTGATCCGGGGTGGACACCGGTTTTCCGAAAAGATCATGCTCCACCAAAATGTTAGAGCGTCAATCGTTTCAACTTGAAACGATTGCGCTCTAGTTTAGGCGGGCTCGCGTCATTGCCGCTATTGCTCCGCCGCGGCTCTTACCTCCGCACCCACCAGCAGCGCATTTGCGGATAAAGCACCGTGCCGCTTTCCCGGTGCTGCAATTCGTACCAGTCGACGCAACGACGGTAGAGCAACGGCCGCGGATGGATGGTGATGCGACCGCGGACATGACGCGGCTGCACAATTGATGAGGTCTGCGTTCGGGCCTGCGATGCCGCACCGAACAAAGGCAGCGCAGCGACGGCCAAAACTGCGATCAATTTCTTCAGCGGCATCGGTACCTCCAGCTTAGCCCGTCCCGCATTCTGCGCTACATTACGAATATGGCCGATGTTAAATCCGATCCGCCGGCCTGGCGGCAGGTCTTGGCGCCGTCGCTTGCCGAGCTCGAAGTGCTGGCAGGCGAGGTATTCCGCCATTTGCCGAAAAAATTTCGCGATCTGTGCGCCGACATTGTCATTCAGGTCGACGATTTTCCAAGCGACGACGTGCTCCGTCGCATGGGGGCGGAGAGCGAGTTCGATATTCTCGGACTGTTTCACGGCGTCGGCCTGCCGTTCCGCTCGGAAAGCGCAGCCGTCCAGCTGCCGAACATGATCTGGCTCTACCGCCGCCCCATTCTCGATTACTGGGCCGAGCACGACGAAACGCTGGGCGCCATCGTTAGGCACGTACTGATCCACGAGATCGGCCATCATTTCGGCCTGTCGGATGCCGACATGCATGCGATCGAGCGCGCGGCAGGGTAGTATTCCGTTTGAGCATGAGGAGCGAAACATGAAAGTCGAGGGCGCGTGCCATTGCGGCTTGATCACCATCGAAGGCGAGGCCGATCCGGAAAAGGTCACCATCTGCCATTGCACCGACTGCCAGACCTCGACCGGCACCGCGTTTCGGATTTCGGTCCCGGTGCCAGGCTCGAGCTTCAGGATGACCGGACAGCCGACCACCTATCTCAAAACCACCGCCGACAGCGGCAAGCCGCGGCTGCAGGCGTTTTGCCCGCGCTGCGGCGCGCCGATCTATTCGACGACGCCGGGGGACGGGGTGCAGCCATCCTACACGGTGCGCGTTGGCCTGCTGCGCCAACGCGATCGCCTGCCGCCGAAACGGCAGAACTGGTGGCGCTCGGCGCGGCCTTGGGTCACCGCGCTTGCCGAGGTGCCGAAATTCGAGAAGCAAACTTGATGCGCCGATAGCGCTAATCCGTGTAAATAGTGCGGCGATGTTGCGCCCTCAAATGCCCACAAGGGAAACATAGCTATGCTTATTACTGTTTTTCGCTCGCGCCTGAGACCGGGAGTCCGCGACGAATACGTTGCCTTGGTCGATCAGATGGAAAAGCTCGCCAGGACGATGCCCGGCTACATCTCGCATAAGGGCTTTTTTGCCGACGACGGCGAGCGGGTGACGATTGTCGAGTTCGAGGACGAGGAAGGCCTGCGCGCCTGGCGCGCCAATCCCGACCACATAGCGGCGCAGAAACTGGCGCGTCAGAAGTATTACACCGAGTATCACGTCCAGGTCTGCACGCTGGATCGGGAATCGAAGTTCAAGGCAAAAGAGACCGCCGCGGCGAAGGCTTGACCCGCGCCCGGCGAGACGCCATTAACTCGCCGCAGCTCTATAGCCTCCGCCGATTGCAGGATCGAATATGGAAAAGTTCACCGTTCTCGAAGGCGTCGCCGCGCCGCTGAAGATGATCAATGTCGATACCGACATGATCATTCCGAAGCAGTATCTGAAGACCATCAAGCGCACCGGGCTCGGCAAGGGCCTGTTCTCCGAGAAGCGCTTTCGCGACGACGGCAGCGAGAACTCCGATTTCGTGCTCAACAAGCCGGCCTATCGCAAGGCGAAGATTCTGGTCGCCGGCGATAACTTCGGCTGCGGCTCCTCGCGCGAGCACGCGCCGTGGGCGCTTCTTGATTTCGGCATCACCTGCGTGATCTCGACCTCGTTTGGCGATATTTTCTACAACAATTGCTTCAAGAACGGCGTGCTGCCGGTCAAGGTGTCGCCGGAAGACCTGGAAAAACTGTTCGACGACGCCGACCGCGGCGCCAATGCCACGCTTACCGTCGATCTGGAAAAGCAGGAAATCCGCGGGCCGGACGGCGGCGTGGTCAAGTTCGACATCGAACCGCACCGCAAGCACGCGCTGCTCAATGGCCTCGACGAGATCGGCGTCACCATGCAGAAGCGCGGCAAGATTGACAGCTTCGAAGCGAATGCCAAGGCGGCGCGGCCCTGGGTGTAGCTTGTTTATACCAGCGTTGGGTCTATCGATCTCGCCAAATTCGTCATTTCCGATATAGCCGTCTCTAACGGCTTGGGATTCACGCTCAACGGCAACTGCAGAAGGTCGCGAGCGCTCTTAAATGTTGACAGAACGGCATCGTTTTGGTTCAGCGCCTTCTCGCATCGCATCAAAGCCAAGAAAGATTTCGCCACCTGCACTGATTCGTAATTCTGGCGCGTTGCCGCAATCGCCGCCCAAATTTGGTTGGCAAGGCGAGCTTCGGCAGCGGCTTCGTTAAATCTCTCCAGCTTCAAATACGCGTCCGCACAAAGGCGGTGTCCATAACCGAGCCAAGGGTCATAAAGAGCAGGATATCGCCGCGCAAACGGACTGATTTCTGAGATTGCGATCTTCGCGGAGTTGAGAGCTGAAGCATTGGATCCGGCGGCGAGCTGAGCTTCTGACAGATTACTCAGCGATCTCGCCCAATCTGCGGTGTAGGCATCGGGCTGCTTGGCCGCCAAGTCGCGCCGAAGGTCTTCTGCTTTTTCGGCCGCCTTAAGCGCCTCCTCAAAGCGGCCAACGTCGCGCAGGTGGTTGCCGAGGTTACCTAGCGATGTCGCCCAATTTGCGGTGTAGGCATCGGGCTGCTTTGCCGTCAAGTCGCGCCAAAGGTCTTCTGCTTTTTCGGCCGCCTTAGCCGATGAGATGAAGGATGATTCGGGACGTCTGCAAAACCAGGAACAAGCATCGAAGCGCTGTTAGTGAATTCCTTTAGTGCGTCTCTTAAAAGAGGCCCATTCGCAAAACAGCAATTTGCCTTTGCAAAGAGACGCCTTTGATCGCGCTCCTTTTCGGCCGCACGTTGGCCCACCTGCCCCTTGTAGGCCTGATAATCCGCATAGTTCATATGCATGATTAGAGCAGACTGTCCGTGGCCGGATATCGTCGGTCCCTCGACGGCCGCCCAACCAGTCGTCACATCATGCCCGACCCACCAATCCGCGCGTTTGCCTGGATGGTCTTTTTGCAGCTGCTGCCAAACATCGAGCGCCCAACTCTTGTCGTACGCGGCACTGTCTCGCGGTCGGTCGATCGATACAATGTGCACGTCTCTGGCGCGCGCATCCTTGCTTTCTTCACTCGAAGGGCGGAATGCCGCGCAAAAGACCTGACCCTCACTGCCAAGATAACGAGCGAGTCCGACGGCAAAGTCCATATTGAATGAATTTATACCGCCATACTTTGGCCCCCACGCAGTGGCTAAGAGAACTAAATTCGTCATGGCAATCTAAGCATTTGGCGGCCTATTCGGTTGCAGCATCAAGCATTTACCCGCACAACGCAAGTCCAGTCCCTAGCGCCGTCCGAAGCTGCTAGAAAATTCCGTGTAGCTACGACCGCTCAAGTAGTCCGCCGGATCACCCATGACCGCCGCCATCTCCGTCTCACATCTTAACAAGACCTACGCGTCCGGTTTCCAGGCGCTCAAGGACATCAATCTTGACATCCGCCACGGCGAGATTTTCGCGCTGCTCGGGCCGAACGGCGCCGGCAAGACAACGCTGATCGGGATCATTTGCGGCATCGTCAAGCCGACGACGGGCGCCGTTACCGTGGACGGCCACGACATCATCGCCGACTACCGCGCCGCGCGCGCGCTGATCGGCCTGGTGCCGCAGGAACTTACAACCGACGCCTTCGAGACGCCGCCGGCGACTATGCGCTTTTCCCGCGGCCTGTTCGGCTTGCCGCCCGATCCCGGCTACATCGAGAAAGTCCTCCAGCAATTGTCGTTGTGGGACAAGCGCGACGCCAAGATCAGGATGCTGTCCGGCGGCATGAAGCGCAGGTTGATGATCGCCAAGGCGCTGGCGCACCAACCGCAAATCCTGTTCCTCGACGAACCGACCGCCGGCGTCAACGTCGAATTGCGCAAGGACATGTGGCAATTGGTGCGCGAACTGCGCGCTTCGGGCGTCACCATCATCCTCACCACGCATTACATCGAAGAGGCCGAAGACATGGCCGACCGTGTCGGCGTCATCAACAAAGGCGAGATCATCCTGGTCGAGGACAAGGCCGAATTGATGCGCAAGCTCGGCAAAAAGCAATTGACGCTCGAACTGCGCGAGCGGCTCGAAGCAATCCCGCCCGCGCTGGCGCAATATCGCCTGACTTTGGCGACCGACGGCTGCGAATTGATCTACACTTACGACACCAGGAGCGAGCACACCGGCATCACGGCATTGCTCGACGATCTCGGCCGCGCCGGCATCAAATTCAAGGATTTACAGACCACGCAAAGCTCGCTCGAGGATATTTTCGTCGGCCTGGTGAGGGAACGGCGATGAACCTCTACGGCGTGCGCGCGATCTATCTGTACGAAATGGCGCGGACCGGACGAACGCTATTCCAAAGCGTCGTATCGCCGGTGATCTCGACCTCGCTGTATTTTATCGTGTTCGGCGCGGCGATCGGCTCGCGCATCACCCAGATCGAGGGCGTGCCCTACGGCGCCTTCATCGTGCCCGGCCTGATCATGCTGATGCTGTTGACGCAGAGCGTGACCAACGCCGCGTTCGGCATCTATTTTCCGCGCTTCGTCGGCACCATCTACGAAATCCTCTCGGCGCCGATATCGTCGTTCGAGATCGTGCTCGGCTATGTCGGCGCGGCGGCGACCAAATCGATCGTTCTCGGCCTTCTCATCCTGGCGACCTCGGACCTGTTCGTACCGATCCATATCGCGCATCCGTTCTGGATGCTCAGCTTCCTTGTCCTGACCGCGCTCAGTTTCAGCCTGTTCGGCTTCATTCTCGGACTGTGGGCCGACGGCTTCGAGAAACTGCAGATCGTGCCGCTATTGATTATCACGCCGCTGACGTTTCTCGGCGGCACGTTCTATTCGACCAGCGTGCTTCCGCAACCGTGGCGGACCATCACGCTGTTCAACCCGATCCTTTATCTGATCTCGGGCTTCCGCTGGAGCTTTTTCGGCATCGCCAACGTCAATGTCGAAGTGAGCGTGGCGATGACGCTTGTCTTTCTCGCGCTCTGCATGGCGATCGTGTGGTGGTTCTTCAAGACCGGCTATCGGCTGAAGAACTGACAGCTGTGCTTTTCTCGTCGGGCTGAGGCTGTCGCCGCTTCGCAATCGCGTCCGCAATCGCCACCGTCTGCTTGGCCATTTCGGCGTGCAGACGCTCGACCATGCGGCCGTCGATCTGCACGACGCCTTTGTCCTTGTTTTCCGCCAGGTCGAAGGCGGCGATCATCTTGCGCGCCAGCTCCACTTCTTCGGGGCTCGGCGAAAATGCTTCGTTGCACGGCTCGATCTGGCGCGGATGGATGAGCGTCTTGCCATCGAAGCCGAGGTTACGCGCTTGCTTGCACTCCTCGACAAAGCCCTCGGCATTGCCGAGATCGTTGTAAACGCCGTCGAGAATATCGAGGCCGTAGGCGCGGGCGGCGGCGATGCAGTTCATCAGCCACGGCAGCATCGGCGCGCGGCCGGGGATGAGCCGGGCGCGGGTGTCCTTGGCGAGGTCGTTGGTGCCCATGACGAAGCCGGCGAGCCGGGTCTCGGAATCGAGCGCGGCATGGGCGATCTCGCCGACATTGAGCATGGCGAGCGGCGTCTCCATCATCGCCCAGACCCGCACGCTCGGATGCGTCCCCATATCGACAAGGCGCGCCGCCAAATCCTGCAATTGCTTGGGGCTCGAGACTTTCGGCACCAGCACTGCGTCGGGCCTGGCCGAGGCCGCGGCATCGATGTCGTCGACCCACCACCGCGTATCGAGCCCGTTGATCCGCACCAGCACTTCGCGGTCGCCGAAGCCGCCGTTTCTCAGCGCCTTGACGATCGCCTCGCGCGCCTGCACCTTGGCTTCCGGCGCCACGGCGTCTTCGAGGTCGAGGATGAGCCCGTCGGCCGGCAGTTCGCGCGCCTTTTCCAGCGCGCGCGCATTCGATCCGGGCATGTAAAGCACGCTGCGGCGCGGACGGACGGTCATCGCTCAAGTCCCCAATTCCCCGGCGGAACTTAAGCTAGCGGCTTTGCACCCTTCATGCCAATCGCCGGTCTACGCGGCCCGCTGCTTCGCGGTGATCAGCTTGCGGTTGATCAGGCATTCGGCGATCTGGATGGCGTTAAGCGCCGCACCCTTGCGCAGATTGTCGGACACAATCCACATCGACAAGCCGTTCTCGACGGTGGCGTCCTCGCGGATGCGGCTGATATAGGTCGCGTCCTCCCCCGCCGCCTCGTAGGGCGTCACGTAGCCGCCCGGCTTGTGCGAATCGATAACCAGGCAGCCCGGCGCATTGCGCAAAATGTTCCGCGCCTCGTCGGGCGTGATCGGGTTCTCGAACTCGACATTGACCGCTTCGGAATGGCTGATGAACACCGGCACCCGGACGCAGGTCGCAGTGAGTTTGATTTTGGGATCGAGAATCTTCTTGGTCTCGACCACCATCTTCCACTCTTCGCGGGTGTAGCCGTCCTCCATGAACGTGTCGATCTGCGGAATGAGATTAAACGCGATGCGCTTGGGAAACTGCTTCGCCTCGACCTCGTCGAGCGTGAACACCGCCTTGCTCTGCGAAAACAATTCGTCCATCGCCTCCTTGCCGGCGCCGGACACCGACTGATAGGTGGCGACCACCACACGCTTGATCTTGGCCTTGTCGTGCAGCGGCTTGAGCGCGACGACGAGCTGCGCCGTCGAGCAATTCGGATTGGCGATGATGCCGCGCTTGCGAAAGCCGATGACCGCGTCGGCATTGACCTCGGGCACGATCAGGGGAACGTCGGACTCGTAGCGCCACGCCGACGAATTATCGATCACCACTGCGCCAGCCGCGGCGATTTTCGGCGAGAACTCCTTGGACACCTCGGCGCCGGCCGACATCAGGCAGATGTCGACGCCGGAGAAATCGAAGTGCTCGAGCGCTTTGACCTTGAGCGTGCGGCCGCCGAACGACACTTCGACACCCATGCTCCGCCGCGAGGCGAGCGCAACAACCTCGTCGGCCGGGAACGACCGCTCGGCAAGAATATCGAGCATTTCCCGGCCCACATTGCCGGTCGCGCCGACCACGGCGACGTTGTAACCCATCGTTAACTCTCCACCGAAAATTCGCAATCACAAGGGCGGCGCAGGAACCGGAGCGGAAGCGCTTCTAAGCGAGAAACGTCCCAAACACAACGTTGATCGGAGCCGCCGTGCAGGACGCCTCGTACGCCCCACCGGGCGACATTCGCGCCACCATCGTGCGCGTTCTCGCCTATATGGGCGGCTTGGCGATACTTGCCATCGGCGCGGCGAGCCTTGTTCGCACGCCTGCGGGCGAGGCAGCGGTGCGGCCGACGCCGCTCCTGGAATGGATCAATGTCGAGCGCCCCCACCCTGCCTTCGACCTGCAAATGCCCGAACTCGCGGCCGATGGCTTCAGTTACAATATCCTGCGGCGAAACGCCGACGGCGCACGCAAGGACGTGCTGAGCTTCGGCGAACCGGCCGGCGGCGGCCCTTATGTCATGGTCGAAATCTATCGGCCCGGCGCGTCGGGCGAGCGCTTTATCGATGCGCCGAGCGAGATCGCAGCGCGCATCGTCGATTTCACGGTCACCGACGACGTCAAGCCGGCGGGCGAGATCGCGAGCAAATTCGGCGACGTAGCGCTCGTCGATTTCGCCATCGCCGTGCCGGGAACCCACAACGGCATGCAGCGGCGCTGTCTCGGCTTTGCGCGGCCGTTCGGCGAGCCGGCGCTGCAGATCGCCGGCTGGTATTGCAGCGCGAACGAGGCCGCCGTCCACCGGGCAACGCTCGCCTGCGCTCTCGACCGCCTCACGAGCCTGTCGGCCGGCGGCGACCCCAGGCTCGCCCGCTTGTTCGCGCGCGCCGAACTCAAACGCACCTTCTGCGGCGAGCGCAATCCGATCCTGGCGGCGACGCCGGAACGCGATGTGGCTGTCCCCATCCCGCACCGCATACGGTTCACGCGAGGCGCCAAGCCGCGCCCGCCGCAGCGTTGAGCGTCGGGCAACACTTGGGCGAGCGTCACGTGTCCTAGCGCACCGCCGTCATCGCGGCCAAGCCGCGCATAAACGCGACATAAGGGCTTGGCGCGAAAACATAATCTTCTTTGGAATTCCTACTCCGGCGATCGAGTTGAAGCGGTGATCCGGAACCCGTGTCCGCCCCAGCGGTTGCTGGTACGGCCGGCCCAACGGGACTACAATCAGTCACTGGAAAGCGAGGAGCCGATGGTTTCAAGTTTTGTGCGTCCGTCAGCCGCCCTAGCTGTCGCAATGATCTTGATTTCGGGCCTGCCCGCCAGCGCGGCCACCAAGAAGCCGCCGCAGCCCGCCGTGGAGCGCTCCGCGGCCGGAACGATCATCCAGCCGACCACCACTATCATCCCCGATGGCAACGGCCATCGCACCATCATCATCATTCCCCGGCAGCGGTCCTATCTCGACACCGGGACCGAAGTTTCGGTGGGCGACCGCAGTTTTCGCGACTACATGCTGCCGCCAGGCGGCGATCCCGGCCGGCCGAATTGGTTCTATGGACCCGATGTCCAAGGCGCCGGCAGATACCCGCTGCCCAGCGCGTTTGACGGCACGGGGATTAATCCGAATTCGCCGTTCTGAACGAGGCGCTCTAGAGCAAAATGTTAGAGCGTCTATCGATTCAACTTGAAACGATTGCGCTCTAGGCTGCCGGCCGCTCCAACTCGCTGACGATCGCCTCGCCCATCTGCGTCGTTGAGACGATCCTCGCGCCGTCCGACTTGATGTCGGCGGTGCGCAGCCCTCTGCCCAGCACTGCCGCGATCGCAGCGTCGAGCCGGTCGGCTTCCTTGCCCATATTGAACGAATAGCGCAGCGCCATGCCGAACGAGGCGAGCATGGCGATCGGATTGGCCATGCCCTTGCCGGCAATATCCGGCGCCGAACCATGCACCGGCTCGTACATCGCCTTGCGCCGCTTGGTCTTGGCATCGATCTCGCCGAGCGAGGCCGACGGCAGCATGCCGAGCGAGCCGGTCAGCATCGCCGCCACGTCGGACAGCATGTCGCCGAACAGATTGTCGGTGACGATGACATCGAACTGCTTCGGCCAGCGCACCAGCTGCATGCCGCCGGCATCCGCCAGCACGTGTTCGAGCTGCACGTCCTTGTATTCGCGCGCATGCAGGCCTTCGACCACCTCGTGCCACAGCACGCCGGTTTTCATCACATTGCGCTTTTCCATCGAGGTGAGCTTGTTGCGCCGCTTGCGCGCCAGTTCGAAACCGACGCGGGCGATGCGCTCGATCTCATAAGTATCGTAAACCTGGGTATCGATGGCGCGCTTCTGGCCGTTGCCGAGATCGGTGATCGTCTTCGGCTCGCCGAAATAGACGCCGCCGGTCAGTTCGCGCAGGATGACGATGTCGAGGCCGTCGACCACGTCGCGCTTGAGGCTCGAGGCATCGGCAAGCGCCGGATAGACGATGGCCGGGCGGATATTGGCAAACAGGCCGAGCTCCTTGCGCAAGCGCAGAAGTCCCGCCTCCGGCCGCGCCTCGAACGACACCTTGTCCCATTTTGGGCCGCCCACTGCGCCGAAGATCACGGCATCGGCGGCGTGCGCTTTCGTCATCGTGGCGTTGGTGATCGCCACTTGGTGCGCGTCGTAACAAGCCCCGCCGACCAACCCTTCCTCAATCTGGAAATCGGCGATGCCTTTCTTGGCGTAGAAGCTAAGCAGCCGTTTGACCTCGGCCATGACTTCCGGACCGATGCCGTCGCCGGCGAGAAGGAGGAGCTTGAAGTTGGGCATAATTTGCGCCTCAAGTTTCCAGGATGCGGGCAGTGCTAATGGCCGGCGTCACGGATGGCAACTCCGGCATGAGGCCGATATAATCGAGATTGACTAGTCATCTATCTAGTCATACTCCACGTCCCGTGGAGTTGACCGATGAAAGTCTGGGCGGTCCAGGACGCAAAGGCTCGCTTTAGCGAGATGCTCGACACCTGCCTGAAGGAAGGCCCGCAACTAGTGACACGGCGCGGCGAAAAAGCCGCGGTCCTTGTTCCCGCGGCCCAGTGGCAACGGCTTAACGATGCCGGCAAGCCGACGCTCAAGGACCTTCTGCTCACCGACATCGGCCGATTTGACTTACAAATCCCGCCGCGCGGCAAAAAACGACGACGCAGCCCGCACGCGCTTGCTTAGCCGGCGATGTACCTGCTGGATACCAATATAGTATCCGAATTGAGGAAACCGCGCCCGCATGGTGCGGTGGTGGCTTGGTTGCGGTCGCTGGATCAGCGTGATCTCTATATTTCTGCAGTGACACTTGGTGAACTCCAAGCCGGCATCGAAATCGCGCGTGAGCCGGACGCGGCAAAGGCGGCAGAAATCGAAGCGTGGGTAGATCGGGTTTCGGCGATCTGGAACGTTCTACCGATGGATGAGGCGACATTCCGTATGTCGGCCAGGCTTATGCACAGGCGCTCGGACGATCTCCTCGAAGACGCGATGATCGCCGCAACCGCGCGCGTGCATGGACTGCAAATTGTCACCCGCAATGTACGAGACTTCAAAGACTTTGGCGTAAAAATATTCAATCCATTCGCGTACAAGTAATTCTCGCGCGCTCAGATCCCGCTGAACCAGTTGTAGCCCTGGTTCTCCCAATAGCCGCCGGCGTCGTTGTTCTGCACCCACATGGCGGTGACGTATTTCGGGTTCTTGAAACCGAGCTTGGTGGGAATGCGGATCTTGATCGGGAAGCCGTAGGCCTGTGGCAAAGTTTTGTGATCGAATTTGAGCGTCAGCTGCGTCTGCGGATGCAGCGCGCTCGGCATGTCGATGGTGTTGGAATAGCCTTCCGCGCATTGGAACCAGACATATTTCGCCGACGTATCGGCGCCGATCAGTTTGAGGAAATCGGACAGCCGCACCCCCTGCCAGGAGCCGATCGCGCTCCAGCCCTCGACGCAAACCAGCCGGGTGATCTGGGAGACTTCCGGCAGCTTGTTCAATTCGGCAAGCGTCCACGGTTTCTTGTTGTCGACCAGCCCGCCGATTTCGAGCTTGTAATTGTCGCCGTCGACATCGGGCGCCTCGTCCTCGGCATAATAGGCGTTGAACGGAAACGGCCTGGTGATGGCGCTTGCGGGGAATGTCGGCGCCAGCGTCGTTTCGCTGAACAGCCGCGCCTGGACCCAATCGTTGAAATTGGAGATGACGCGCAGCGCGTTCTCCGAGGTCGGCCCGTCGATGATGTCGCAGCCGGTCAGCATCGCCAGCGCGCCGAGGCTCGTGGCACCGCGCAGAAACAGCCGCCGCGACGGATCGGGCAACAGCCTGCCCGCATCCTTGATCAGGAGCTGCGGATCGACCCCCCTGATCGGCTGGCGCGTTCGGGACATCGGTTGCTCCACGTTAACGGCCGAAGATCATGGCGCGCAGGCTTTTCGGCACGATCAACGCCAGCGCCACGTGCACCGTCAAAAAGCCCACGATCGAGGCCATGGCGAAGAAGTGCACGTAACGCGCGGTGTTGTAGCCGCCGAACAAGGCCGTGAGCCATTTCAGCTGCACCGGCTTCCAGATCGACAGGCCGGACAGAACGATCACGATGCCGGCCAAAATCACGCCGAGATACAACAGCCGCTGCACCGCATTGTACACCGCCAGGTCGTTATGCGCGAGCCGGCCGCGCAACGCGGCGGACAGATCGCGCAGCACCTCGCCGAACCGGATCGGGAACAGCTTGCGCCGAAAGCGGCCGGTCAGAACACCGAGCGTCACATAGACGATGCCGTTTATCGCCAAGAGCCACATGGCGGCGAAATGCCACAACAGCGCGCCGGCCAGCCATTCGCCAAGCGCAAGATGCCGCGGAAAGTAAATGAAGCTGAACAGCGGCGAGGCATCGTAAATCTGCCAGCCCGAGCCGATCATCATCAGCATCGCCAGCGCGTTGAGCCAGTGCGTCACGCGCACCCAGCGCGGATGAATGAGCGGCCCTGCCGCGCTATCGGGCAGAGCTGGCGAATTCGTGGCGAGTTCGGCCGTCATGGGGGGGCTTCTAGCAAAGCGCGGGCGCACGCGCGCCTCACATTCGTGTCAATCTGCCTCCCCCCGCCGTGCGTCGCCGTGCGGGGAGAGGCAGCAGGCGAGCGGTACAGTTAGCTTACGGCAGCAGCACCGTGTCGATGACGTGAATAACACCGTTCGACTGCAGGACATCCGCAATCGTGACATTGGCCACGTCGCCTTTGGCGTCGGTGACGGTGAGCTTGCCGGGGCCGGGTTGCTTGACGGTCAGGTCTTCGCCGGCGACGGTCTTCAGGTGCGCCTCGCCCTCGCCCTCCTTGACCGCTTTCATGAGTTTGACGGCGGTCATGCGGCCGGGCACGACGTGATAGGTCAAGACCTTCACCAGCGTCGCCTTGTTCTCGGGCTTGAGCAGGTTATCGACCGTACCCGCCGGCAGCTTGTCGAATGCGGCATTGGTCGGGGCAAACACCGTGAACGGCCCGGGACCTTCCAGCGTTTGCACGAGGCCGGCGGCCTTCACCGCGGCAACGAGCGTGGTGTGGTCCTTCGAGTTGACCGCGTTCTCGATGATGTTTTTCGACGGATACATCGGCGCACCGCCGACGGTCACGGTCTTGTCCGACATCTGCGCGTAGGCCGGAGCATAGGCCATGGCGCCGAAGGCAAGCGCGGCAGCAGTGGCAAATAGAACGAAACGCTTGGACATAATCGTCTCCATCTTCCTTGTGGTTGCGGCGGCGGACCGCCGGAGACGCAGAATCGAATTGCGTCGTCGGACTGAGATACGGGCGGTTTTCCCGGCGGTTTCAGCGCTGCCGTCACGGTTGCGTGAACGCTTTGCCAAAAGCCCGCAGTGGGCTATGAAGCGCGCGCGAAATGCCGGATTTCGCTGATAATTGCGTGATACAAGGTGTTGCAAAATGTCGAAGAACAGCCCCGGCAATTTTTTCGAAGATTTCCGTATCGGACAAATCATCCGCCACGCCACGCCGCGCACCCTGACCACCGGCGATGTTGCGCTCTATACCGGCCTGTTCGGCGCGCGCTTTGCCGTGCAGTCGTCGGATGCCTTCGCCAAGGCGATCGGTTATCCGCGCTCGCCGATCGACGATCTCCTCGTCTTCCACATCATATTCGGCAAGAGCGTGCCCGACATTTCGCTCAACGCGGTGGCCAATCTCGGTTACGCCAATTGCTGCTTCCGCAGCCCCGTCTTTCCCGGCGATACGCTGTCCGCACAGTCCGAAGTCATCGGCTTGAAGGAGAATTCGAGCCGCAAGACCGGCATCGTCTATGTGCGCACCACCGGCTACAACCAGGACCAGAAGCCGGTGCTCGAATATGTGCGCTGGGTGATGGTGCGCAAACGCGACGAGGCAGCGCCCGCGCCCGGCGATCATGTGCCGCGGCTGCCGACTGCGCTCGAGCCGAAGGTTTTGGGCGAAGCCGTTCCCGCGATCAACGTCGCGGCTTACGATCCCGCGCTCGCCGGCAGCAGCTATAAATTCGGCGATTACGATGTCGGCGAGAAGATCGACCATGTCGACGGCATGACCGTCGAGGAGGCCGAGCATATGATCGCGACGCGGCTTTATCAGAACACCGCGCGTATTCACTTCGATCTGTTCGCCGCCAAGCAAAATCGTTTCGGCCGCCGGCTGATTTACGGCGGCCATATCATTTCGCTCGCCCGCGCGCTGTCGTTCAACGGGCTCGCCAACGCATTCCACGTCGCCGCCGTCAACGGCGGCCGGCACGTCGCGCCGCTGTTTGCTGGCGGCACGGTGTATGCCTGGTCGGAGGTGTTGGCGAAATCCGAATTACCCGGCCGCGCCGACGTGGGCGCACTGCGGCTACGCACCGTCGCGACATCCGACAAGCCATGCGGCGATTTTCCGTTCAAGACCGGCGAGGACTATGACCCCGCAGTGTTGCTCGATCTCGATTACTGGGTGCTGATGCCGCGGTAACAGGAATCAGGGGCCGGCCATTGGAGCATGATCCGGAAAAGTGGAAACCGGTTTTCCGAAAAGATCATGCTCCATCAAAATCCTAGAGCGACAATCGATTCAATCTGAAACGATTGCGCTCTGAGGATCAGGTATCGAGATGCATTTAGTTTGCCTGATTCCTGACTTCTGTTCCCTGATCCTTAAGGTGCTCCACGAGCTGCCGCGCGTAGGTCGGCAGTTCATCGCGGTTGCGCACGCAGATCGTCAGATCGCGCACCGCCCAGGCATCCGACAAGGTGACGGCCTTGATCGCCATCGTTTTTGAGACGCGCCGCGCTGTCGTTTCCGGCACGATGCCGATGCCGACCTTGCATTCGACGAGACGGCAGACCGCGTCGAACGAGCGCAACTGCACGCGCAGCCGCAGCGGACGGCCGACGCGCAACGCTTTGGTGGCGAGAAAGCGCTGAATGGCGCTGGCGCGGTCGAGCCCGACGAAGTCCTGGTCGAGCACCTCCTCGAAGGCGATTTTGGCGCGCCCGCCGAGCGGGTGATCCTGCGCGACGACCAGCACGAAGCGGTCGCGCCGGAATGGGTAGGTTTCAAGCCCGCCCGCATCGACCGTGCCGGCGACGACGCCAAGGTCAGCGACGCCCTCGGCGATGAGGCCGACGATCTCGTCGCTCAAGCGCTCTTCCAGGTCGACGCTGACGTTCGGATGCGCGGCAAGAAACGAGGACAGCGCCTCGGGTAAGAATTCGGTCAAGGCGTTGGTGTTCGACAGCACCCGGATCTGGCCGGCCAGCCCGCCACCATAGGCGCCGAGTTCCTCGTGCAGGCGCTCAGCCTGGCGCAAAATGGCGCGCGCATGCTGCAACAGCGTGCGGCCGGCTTGCGTCGGCGTCACGCCCTGACGGCCGCGTATCAGCAGCGGAACGCCGAGTACATCCTCCATATTGCGAATGCGGGTCGAGGCCGCCGCGAGCGCCAGGTGGGCGCGCTCGGCGCCATGGGTGATGCTGCCGGCTTCGACGACATGGCGGAACAGGCTGAGATCGGCGAGATCGAAGCGCATGGCCACTATCCTTCGCATTATACGAAGTTAGACTTAATGCATTTCCCATTGTTATTGCATATTTCGAGGCTATTGTTTCGTCTGATGCGAAATGGTGGATTGCATACGTCGTCGGCACTTATGCGATGTTGCATTGCGGTAAGGCGGCGGATTGGATAGGAACGATCCCCAAGCTCGGCGCACCTAGCGTCGCGCTATTTTGGATGATGCCAATGGCCGAAACGCGTTCGCTCGAAGCAAAATCCCCTGCCGAGCGGCCGCTGTCACCGCACCTGCAAATCTACCGACCGATGCTGACGATGATGATGTCGATCGTTCATCGCATCACCGGATTCGGCCTCTATTTTGGTACGCTGCTGTTAGCCTGGTGGCTGCTCTCTGCCGCCAGTCCCAATGCCTATGCCAGATTTCAATGGTTTGCCGGCTCGCTGGTCGGTCGCTTGATCCTGTTCGGCTACACCTGGGCGCTGATCCATCACATGCTCGGCGGCATCCGCCATCTGATCTGGGATACCGGCCGCGGCCTCGGCCCGAACGAGCGCGAGTGGCTGGTCGCCGCCAACCTGATCGGTTCGATCGCGATCACGATTATTTTGTGGATTTTCGTCCTGCTGACCATGGGAGGCTCGTCATGAGCGCGCCCCAGCATATCCGCACCCCGCTGGCGCGCGTGCTTGGCCGCGGCGCGGCCAAATCGGGCACCGAGCACTTTTGGCATCAGCGGCTCACGGCGGTCGCCAATATTCCGCTGACCATCGCGGCGGTGATCATTCTGATCACGCTGCTTGGCCGCAATCAGGCCGCGGTGGCGCAAATTCTCGGCTCGCCCGCCGTCGCCATCGTCATGCTGCTGTTCATCCTCTCGATCACCGTGCATATGCGCATCGGCATGGCGGTGATCATCGAGGACTACGTGCAAGACGAGTCGGCCAAGCTCACTTTGCTGATGGCCAATACGTTCTTCACGATCGCCGTTGGGCTTGCCGCGGTCTACGGCATCCTCAAGCTGTCGTTCGGATTATGAGCATGGCAGAGAATGGAGCAAACGGCGGCAAAAACGGCAGCACCGCTCCCGCCATCAACGGCCGCGCCTATCCGATCGAAGACCACGCCTACGACGTCGTCGTCATCGGCGCCGGCGGCTCCGGCTTGCGCGCCGTGGTCGGCTGCAGCGAGGCCGGCTTGCGCACCGCCTGCATCACCAAGGTGTTTCCGACGCGCTCGCACACGGTAGCGGCTCAGGGCGGCATTGCCGCCGCGCTCGGCAATATGGGCGAGGACGACTGGCGCTGGCACATGTACGACACCGTGAAGGGATCGGACTGGCTCGGCGACCAGGACGCCATCGAATATATGTGCCGCAACGCGCCGGAAGCGGTGTACGAGCTGGAGCATTGGGGATTGCCGTTCTCGCGCCGCGAAGACGGCAAGATTTATCAGCGTCCATTCGGCGGCATGACCACCCATTACGGCAAGGGCACCGCGCAGCGCACCTGCGCCGCCGCCGACCGCACCGGCCACGCCATGCTGCACACCATGTACGGCCAGGCGCTACGCCATAACACCGAGTTCTTCATCGAATATTTCGCCATCGATCTGATGATGGACGAGAACGGGCGCTGCCGCGGCGTCGTCGCGCTCAATCTCGACGACGGCTCGATCCATCGCTTTTCGGCGCAGATGACGGTCCTCGCCACCGGCGGCTACGGCCGCACCTATTGGTCATGCACCGGCGCGCATACCCAGACGGGCGACGGCAATGCCATGGTGCTGCGCGCCGGCCTGCCGCTGCAAGACATGGAATTCGTGCAGTTCCACCCGACCGGCGTCTATGGCGCCGGCGTGCTCATTACTGAAGGCGCGCGCGGCGAAGGCGCCTATCTGGTCAATTCCGCGGGCGAGCGCTTCATGGAGCGCTATGCGCCGTCAGCTAAAGACCTCGCTTCGCGCGACGTGGTGTCGCGCGCCATGACGATTGAAATCCGCGAGGGCCGCGGCGTCGGGCCAAAGAAGGATCATATATTCCTCCACCTCGACCATCTCGATCCGGCGATCCTCGCCGAGCGGCTGCCGGGCATCACCGAATCGGCGCGGATTTTCGCCGGCGTCGATCTCACCCGCGAGCCGGTGCCGATCCTGCCGACGGTGCACTACAATATGGGCGGCATCGCCACCAACTATCACGGCGAGGCGTTGATCAAGAAAGACGGCAATCCCGATTACATCGTGCCCGGCATGATGGCGCTCGGCGAAGCGGCCTGCGTCTCGGTGCACGGCGCCAACCGGCTCGGCTCGAATTCGCTGATCGATCTCGTCGTGTTCGGCCGCGCCGCAGCTTTACGCTGCGCCGAAATCCTCACGGCGAACGACAAACATCCGGAACTGCCAAAAGACTCCGCCGACCGCCCGCTGGCGCGGCTCGATAAATTCCGCAACGCCTCCGGCGGCACGCCGACCGCGCAATTGCGCGCCAGGATGCAGCACGTGATGCAGTCGAATTGCGCGGTGTTCCGCACCGGCCAAATATTGCAGGAAGGCTCGAAGCTCATCCACGACGTTTATGACGGCATCGGCGACGTGCACGTGTCCGACCGCTCGCTGATCTGGAATTCCGACCTGATCGAGACGCTGGAATTCGCCAACCTGATCGAGCAGGCCGTGGTCACCATGGATTCAGCGGTCAACCGTACCGAAAGCCGCGGCGCGCATGCCCGCGAGGATTTTCCCGAGCGCGACGACCACAACTGGATGAAGCACACGCTATCGTGGCTCGACCATGAGACCGGCAAGGTCAGCATCGATTACCGGCCGGTGCACGCCTACACGCTGACCAACGACGTGGCCTATATCGAGCCCAAAAAACGGGTCTACTAAGCGGGTGTATTGAGGTTCCGATGGTCCAGTTTACGCTGCCGAAGAATTCCAAGGTCGAGCAAGGCAAGGCCTGGCCGCATGCGCCGAAGGCAGCGGCCGAGCGCGAATACCGCATCTATCGCTGGAATCCGGACGATGGCCGCAATCCGCGCATCGACACCTATTACGTCGACACCAAAGACTGCGGGCCGATGGTTCTCGACGCGCTGATCTGGCTTAAGAACAACATCGACGCCACGCTGACCTTCCGCCGCTCCTGCCGCGAGGGCATTTGCGGCTCCTGCGCCATGAATATCGACGGCACCAATACGCTCGCCTGCACCAAGGCGATGAGTGAGGTCAACGGCGCGGTGCGGCTTTATCCGCTCCCGCACCAGCCGGTGGTGAAGGACCTGGTGCCCGACCTGACCAATTTCTACGCCCAGCACGCCGCGATCGAGCCGTGGCTGCAGACGGTATCGCCGACCCCGCGCACCGAATGGAAGCAGAGCCACGACGACCGGCAAAAACTCGACGGGCTCTACGAGTGCATTTTGTGCGCCTGCTGCTCGACCTCGTGCCCGAGCTATTGGTGGAATTCCGACCGCTATCTCGGCCCGGCGGCGCTCCTTCAGGCGCAGCGCTGGATCGTGGATTCCCGCGACGAGGCAACCGGCGAGCGACTCGATCATCTGGAAGACCCGTTCCGCCTTTACCGCTGCCACACCATCATGAATTGCGCCAAGGCCTGCCCCAAGCACCTCAATCCGGCGAAAGCGATCGCCGACATCAAGCGCGCGCTGGTCGAGCGGCAAGTTTAGCGTCATTCCGGATTGCCGCGCAGCGGCAAGTCTGGAATGACGGGCTACAATTTCAGCTTTCGCTTCCTTTGCCCGAGCGTGCGCAGGCGGAGCGCATTGAGCCGGATAAAGCCTTCGGCGTCGCGCTGGTCGTAGGCGACCTTGCCGTCCTCGAACGTGACCAGGTCCTGGTCGTAGAGCGAATATTTGCTGGTCCGGCCGACCACGCCGACATTGCCCTTGTAGAGCTTGAGCCGTACCTGGCCGGTGACGAATTCTTGGCTCTTGTCGATCGCCGCCTGCAGCATGTCGCGCTCCGGCGCGAACCAGAAGCCGTAATAGATCAGTTCGGCATATTTCGGCATCAGCTCGTCCTTGAGATGCGCCGCGCCGCGATCAAGCGTGATCGATTCGATGCCGCGATGCGCCGCAAGGAGAATGGTGCCGCCCGGCGTCTCGTACATGCCGCGCGACTTCATGCCGACGAAACGGTTCTCGACCAGATCGAGCCGGCCGATGCCGTGCTTTTTGCCGAGCGCGTTGAGCGCGGTCAGCAGCGCGGCCGGTGATAATTTTTTGCCGTCAACTGCGATTGGATCGCCCCGCGCGAATTCAATGTCGATATACTCCGCCTTGTTTGGCGCCTTCTCCGGATCGTCGGTGCGCGAATAGACATAATCCGGCACTTCGCCCGCGGGATCTTCCAGCACTTTGCCCTCGGACGAGGTGTGCAACAGATTGGCATCGGTCGAGAACGGCGCCTCGCCGCGCTTGTCCTTGGCGATCGGAATTTGGTTCTGCTCGGCGAAGGCGATCAGCGCCTCGCGCGACTTGAAATCCCAATCCCGCCACGGCGCAATGACTTTCACGTCGGGTTTCAGTGCGTAATAGGCGAGCTCGAACCGCACCTGATCGTTACCCTTGCCGGTCGCGCCATGAGCGACGGCGTCGGCGCCCACCTTCTCGGCGATCTCGATCTGCTTCTTGGCAATGAGCGGCCGCGCGATCGAGGTGCCGAGCAGATACTGGCCCTCGTAGAGCGCATTGGCGCGGAACATCGGAAACACGTAGTCGCGGACGAATTCCTCGCGCAAATCCTCGATGAAGATGTTCTGCGGCTTGATACCGAGCGTGAGCGCCTTTTGCCGCGCCGGATCGAGCTCCTCGCCCTGGCCCAGATCGGCCGTGAAGGTGACGACCTCGCAGCCATAGGTGGTCTGCAGCCATTTGAGAATGATCGACGTGTCGAGCCCGCCGGAATAGGCCAGCACGACTTTCTTCACGTCCTTGTTGCTCGCGGGCATGGGAAAACCTTAACGCCAAGGGCGGCTGTCCGCCCGAAATGCGCGCGGACTATAGGGGCGTGGCGGTCCGACGCAAGCGCGGCAAAATGCTCACGATTTCTTGCTCATACGGCCAATGAGCCGTTGCAGCCGCATCGCGAGCGCCGCGCCGGCATCCGTCAGCCGGCGTTCGGCCGCCGCCTCGTCCATGCGGGTCGCGCCCCAGCGATAAATCAATCCGTGCATCAGCCAGATCACGAGATAGGTGAAGACGCCGGCAAAGACCACGTCGGAGAAAAAATGGCCGCCCGCGGCGATGCGCAAAACGCTCATGCCGACGCCGAAGGCGAGCGCCGCGCCATAGGCCAGCGGCTGCAACTCCGGTGCCGCCAGCGCCGCCGGCGCCAGCGTCCAGAACGCGGCGGAGGGTTCGCCGGCGACGAAGGAGCAATTGTTCGGGCAGCCGCCGCGCGGGTCCCACCACGGCACGAAGCGGTAATCGCCGTAGAATTGCTGCACGTCGATCGGACGCGGCCGGCCCCAATGGTCCTTGAGGATAACGTTGGTGAGAAGGCCGGGACCGAGCGTCAGCGTCGCGATCAAAAACAGCGCGGCGCGGGCCTCGATCAACATCGGCCGCTGCGGCCAGACCAGCTTGGCGATAACGGCGAGGAAGGCCGGCAGCACGAGCAAAGTGACAATCAGGCGCGCAGCTTCGCGCGCATGCTGCACCCACATTTGCCCATTGACGCCGAACATGTGATTTTTCGAATCGAAGCTCAGTGCGGAGAGGTCGAGATCGAGCTGCGGGTCGACCGTGCATATGACAGCCGCGACGAGGCCGATGCCGAGCGCGATTGTAAGTCCGGTCCGATTCATGTCAGCTCTTTGCGCTCACTTCCAGACGCCGGCTTTGCGGCCGGCGAACAGCCAATAGACCAAACCGCCGGCGATGCCCGCCGCGGCGAACACTTCGCGCTCGCGGGCGATGTCGGTACCGGCGGGCGCGACATAGCCGGCAAAATCAAGGCCGTAAGCCATCGCCAGCGCCAGCGCGCCGCCGATCACGCCGTAGACGACGACCGAGCGTAAGGCAAAGCCTTCGGTGATGACGATGACCAGAAGCGTCGGCAAAAACCCGATGACGAAGATGATGAAAGCTGCGAAGCCGACGACGGTCCACATCGCCGCCGACTGCGCGTGCGGGGACTGCACGCCGAGCGAAGCGAACAGATCGTCCCATTGCGGCGTTAGCGTGCCCAGCGCCAGCACCAGCGACGCGGCGATGCAGGCCCAGACATAGCCGACAAACATCATCACGACGCGGAACAGAGCGGTCATGGCTGGCGCGCGTCCCGATTGGGTTCAATCCGTCAGCGCCATGGCGCGCAGCGCCAGGCGCTCGCGGGCGGAGAGCTTTTCGGTGGCGCTTTTGAGCTGACCGCAGGCGGCGAGAATGTCGCGGCCGCGCGGCGTGCGCACCGGCGAGGCATAACCGGCAGCGAAGACGATCTCGGAGAACTTCTCGATCTGCTCCCAGTCGGAACATTCGTAGGTCGTGCCCGGCCACGGATTGAACGGAATCAGGTTGATCTTGGCCGGAATGCCCTTGAGAAGGCGAACGAGCGCCTTGGCGTCGGTAAGCGAATCGTTGACGCCTTTGAGCATGACATATTCGAAGGTGATGCGCCGCGCGTTGGAGACGCCCGGATAATTGCGGCAGGCGTCGAGCAGCTCGCGCAGCGGATATTTGCGATTGAGCGGCACCAATTGCTCGCGCAGCTCGTCAGTTACCGCATGCAGCGACACCGCGAGCATGCAGCCGATCTCCGTGCCGGCGCGCGCGATATTGGGCACGACGCCGGACGTCGACAAAGTGATCCGGCGCTTCGAGATGCTCAAGCCCTCGCCGTCGGCAATCACATTGAGCCCGTCGCGCACCGCCTCGAAATTGTAGAGCGGCTCCCCCATCCCCATCACGACGATGTTGGAGACGAGGCGCTTTTCCGACTCGCCTTCGCCCTTGCCGCCGGCGGGCGTCCAATCGCCCAGCCGGTCGCGCGCCAAAACCACTTGGCCGGCGATTTCGCCCGCTGTCAGATTGCGCACCAGCCGCTGCGTGCCGGTATGGCAAAACGTGCAGTTCAGCGTGCAGCCGACCTGGCTCGAAATGCACAAGGTGCCGCGGTCGGCCTCCGGAATGTAGACGCATTCGACCTCGTGCGGGGCGCCGCCGATTTCGCCGGGCAGGCGGATGAGCCACTTGCGCGTGCCGTCGACGGAAACCTGCTCGGCGGCGATTTCGGGCCGCATCAGAGTGAAGGCGTTCGCCAAGGCGGCGCGCAACTCCTTCGACAAGGTGGTCATCGCGTCGAACTCTTGCGCGCCGCGCACATAGAGCCAGTGCCAAATCTGCTGGACCCGCATGCGGCGCTGGCGTTCCGGCACGCCAATATCGCCAAGCGCCTCGGCCAGCGCCGCGCGCGGCATGCCGACCAGCGAGGGACGCTCCGGCGCCTCATAGGGCGCAAGCGGCTGCTTCTCGACAAACGGTACCGCAGTGGCGGTCTCGGCGAGCGGAGCGGTCAATGAAGCACTCATGGTCCAGCGGAAACGGCGTCAGCGCCGTTGCGCAGTAAATAGGGCGGATGTCGGGGGGCCGACAGTAGCGAAAGCGCAAATCGGCGTAGCCCGATTCCGGCTTGCGCACGGAATGTCTTTCACTTGCATTCCTGCGCAACGCGGTCGAGGGCCTGCGAAACGCCCTTCATATTGTAGGTGTCTGTCGTTTGCGTACCCTTTGCCGACTCGCCTTTGACGATCGCGGTATCGCCTGTCCTCATGGCATCGACCATCTGCGCTTCTTCGGTCGCGTTCTTGATCCAGGCCCCGTCCTGCTGGGTATAGAGCGAGAAGGTCGTCGAGCCGATTTGCGCGCTGGCATCGAACCCCGGCTTGAACGGATAGCCGATAATGATCGAGACCTCATTAGTGACTTTGTCGTCCGGCCGCGTGGAAATGAACATGTAAATCGGATTACGCGGCCGGTTGGGCGGCTTGGTCTCCTCGGATGCCGGCTTGGCGATGACGAAGCAAATCTTCTTCCCGCCGGGAGATGCGGTATAGGCGCCCCAATCGGCGTACTGGCCAAGAAGCTTCGGCTGGGCGCCGGCAGCCGCCGGCGGCTTCGCCGGCGCAGGCGCAGGTTTCTCAGCCGCGGCAGCCGGCTTTGGCTTAGGTTTGGGTTTCGGCTTGGGCGGCGCCGCGGGCGAGGCCGGTTGCGGCGCGGCCGGCTGCTGAGCGACCGCCGGAACGGCGAACGCCGCCGTAATGAACAGCAAAAAGATAAGCTGCCATCGTCGATGCATGCGCATATAGCCCCGTGGAATCGCCCCCTCCCTGAGTAGCAAGTTTGTCAAGTTTAATCCAATTCTGCCGGAAATGGAATGAGATAGGAGCGGCCAGAGGGGCTCAATAGCGACGCCCCCCGCCTCGGAACAGCGCAGACACTTCCACAATGCGCGGGTTTCATGGTTATCAGGTCCGGGCTCGCGCTTGCGGCTCGCACGCAATGACGGTCGATCGAATCATGAAAGCCATCTTGTGCACCCGGTATTGCACGCCCGACCAACTTGAACTCGCCGATATCGAAGAGCCGCGCGCCGGACCCGGCGAAGCCGTGGTGCGGGTCAAAGCGGCGGCGCTCAATTTCTTCGACACGTTGATCATCGCCGGCAAATACCAGCACAAGCCGCCGTTCCCCTTCTCTCCGGCGGCGGAGTTCGCCGGAACAGTCGAAACCATCGGCACCGGCGTGACCGGCATTGCCCCGGGCGACCGCGTGATGGGCAATATCGGTTGGGGCGCAGCCCGCGAAGCGGTCGCCGTGCCGGCGCAACAGCTCGTGAAAGTCCCAGACCAGCTCGATTTCGACCGCGCCGCCAGCCTCACCGTCACTTACGGTACGACGCTTTATGCGCTACGCGAGCGCGCCGAGCTCAAATCCGGCGAGACGTTGGCCGTGCTTGGCGCCGCCGGCGGAACCGGGCTCGCGGCCGTCGAGATCGGCAAGATCATGGGCGCGCGCGTGATCGCCTGTGCGTCATCGGACGACAAGCTCGCTTTTGCCCGCGACCACGGCGCCGACGAAACGGTGAACTATGCCAGCGAGGATTTGCGCGGCGCCCTCAAAAAACTCGGCGGCGAGCACGGCATCGACGTGGTCTACGATCCGGTCGGCGGTCGTTATGCGGAGCCGGCGGTGCGCGCGCTCGCCTGGCAGGGCCGCTATCTCGTGGTCGGCTTCGCCACCGGAGAAATCCCGAAGCTGCCGCTCAATCTGGTGCTGCTGAAAAGCTGCGATATTCGCGGCGTGCTGTGGGGCACCTGGGTCAAACGCGAGCCGCAGGCGCAGCATGCTTTGATGAAGGACATTGTGCGGTGGTGCGCGGACGGCAGGCTCAGCGCCCATGTGCAAGCGGTCTATCCATTGGCGGAGATCGCCACCGCGCTTAACGCCATCGCCGACCGCAAGGTGATGGGCAAGATCGTGTTACGCCCGTAAGCCTTCCTCGCGCAGCCGCGCCAGCGTGCTTTGCGCCGCCTGCCGGTGCTCCGGCTTGATGTGCGAGGAGACGAGCTTGAAAGCCACGGCAAGCAAAGCGGCATCGTCGGCAAGGCCGAGCAGCGTATCGGGGATCAAATCGTCCGGCACTGCAAAATAGACGATGGCGCCAACCAGCACGCCCTTCACATAGAGCGGCGTATGACGGTCGAAGGCGCAGTAATACGCCGTGAGCACGTCTTCCATGTGCGGAATGCTCGCCGCCTCGCCCAACAGCTTGCGCCAGAATTTGCGGCGCAGGCTCGCTTCGTCGGCGGCGAACCGGCGGCTCAAAGCCGCAAAATCCGGCCAGGATAAGTTCGGCCAAGTGGCGGTCTGCTGCCAAAAACCCATTAACTCCTCCCGCGAGGGCCAAGCACCCCCGACGACCAAAACATGGCTCCGAAAGACGGCGGCCGCAAGGCGGCCGTTAGCCGGCCAATTTATCCATCGCCGCGGCAAGCTTGATGTGGCGCTCGGGCAAGTCGTGCAAATTTCATCAGTCAGGCGATGCGGCCGTTGCCACTCTCGCAAAAGCCCGGCACAGACCATAGCTAGCAAACAAAGCGCCGCGAGGTTCGCAAAGGCAGTCCCCAGGAGGCCATTCATGGGTTGGTCGTTGAACATCGGGTCCGTCGCCGGCACGGCGGTCCGCATCCATGTGACATTCCTGTTGTTCCTCGCCTGGATTTTTGGCGTCAGCTACATTTCTGGAGGCCCTCAGCAAGCCTGGAACGGACTTGAATTCCTGCTGCTGCTGTTTCTTTGCGTGTTGCTGCACGAGTTCGGGCACATCTTTACTGCGCGCGCCTTCGGTGTCGCGACGCCCGACGTGATCTTGCTGCCGATCGGCGGCGTATCGCGGCTCGAGCGCATTCCGGAACAGCCGAGCGAGGAATTTCTCATCGCCATTGCCGGGCCGGCCGTCAACGTCGTGATCGCCGCGCTGTTGGTTTTCGCCGCCGGCGCCAATCTCGAACTCGATCACCTGGTCGCGCTCGAAAGCACGAGCGTGAGCATGGTCGACCGGCTCGCCGCGGTAAACGTGTTCCTCGCCGTGTTCAACCTGATCCCGGCCTTTCCGATGGACGGCGGGCGCGTGCTGCGCGCCTTGCTGGCAAGCCGCTTCGGCTATGTCCGCGCTACCGAGATTGCGGCTGCGATCGGCCAATGGGTGGCGTTCATGCTCGGCTTCCTCGGCCTGTTCGGCAATCCATTGCTGATCTTCATCGCCATCTTCGTCTATCTCGCCGCCTCTTCCGAAGCGCATCTCGTAGCGATCCGCGCCGTATCGCGCGGCGTGCCGGTGACCGCGGCAATGATGACCCAATTCGCCACGCTGACCCCCGACGAGCATGTCGACGCCGCGGTGGAGACGCTGCTGCGCACCAGCCAGGGCGAATTCCCCGTGGTGGACGGCGCCGGGCGGCCGGTTGGCGTGCTGGCGCGCAACGATCTTATCCGCGCGCTCAAGGAACGCGGCCCGGACGCCAAGGTCGCCGAAGCCATGACGGCGCAAATGCCGACGCTAGGCCATCGCCACTGTCTCGACGAGGCGTTCCGCTTGTTGCAGGAAAAGCGGGCGCCTGCCGTCGGCATCGTCGATGCATCAGATCGGCTGATCGGGCTCGTGACCTCCGAAACCATCGGCGAAATGCTCATGGTGCATCGAGCCATGCCGGCCGGCTTTCGCTTTGGTCCGTGGAGCCATCCTGCCGGGGCGTGATTGCGCCGGACCTTGCCGAGTCGCGGCATGTCAAAGTCAAGCCATAAGTCCGGGGCAACATTGATTGCTCCCGCGATTAACCAAAGGACGGGTTGAGCGTCGAATGCGGTTGCGCCATGGAGTCAAAGCCGGCGAGCCGTGTTAGGATTAACCATGGCGCCCGGACTTCCGCATCGGCCGCCTCTGGCCATGAGGCTTTGGCTTTTCCGGCGTCCCGGCGGAGCAAGCGGGATGGACTCGGCTGCAGCCGCGTCTGCGCGCTCATCGGGTTTTTCCATGAGTATCGAATCGCTTGAACATATGGTGCGAGGCCGGGTGCGGATGTTTCTGCGCCACACTTGGCTCGTCGCCTGTCTCGGTACCGTTATGCTTGGCGCTACGGTGTGGGCGGGCTTCTATGTCACCACCGAAGCCGACCGTATGCGGATCGCGGCCGGGCCGCTGGACAGCAAGTTTGTCAAGGCGCTCTCCAATCAGATCGTCAAGAATCATCACAATTTTTCTTTGCAGATCGTGCCGACGCAGCAGTCGAAAGAAACCGCACAGGCGATGAGCAAGGGCGACGCCGATCTCGCCATTCTGCCGAGCAATCTCGATGACTCGCTCAATTGGCCGGTAATCGCCATTCTCCGCCAGAACGTGATGGCGCTGATGCTTCCGGCCTCCTCCGCCGCCGCTGCGAACGAGGGCGCGCTCGGCGAGAGCGCTACCACTGCAAAAAGCGGCAGCGGCAGCAAAACCGCAAGTACCGCCAGTGCCGATAAAAGCGCCAAGAATTCGAAAAAAGCCAAGAACACCAAGAGTGCTAAGAACGCCAAGAGTGCTAAAAGCGCCAAGAGTGACGACAGCGATGACAGTGACAGCAGCGACGACAGCGACAAGTTCGCCAAGGTGTCGCAACTTTTCGGCAAGCGCGTCGGCATCGTCACCGGCAATGAGGCGACGACCGGTCTGCTCGAGCTGGTGCTGAGCCACTACGGCGTCCCGCTGACCAAGGTGACGGTGTCGCAGATCGACCCGAACAATCTTGCAGAAGCCATCAACAACAATCGGATCGATGCGTTGTTCGTGGCCGGCGCGGCGACGGGTCGGGCCATTTCCAGCGCGGTGGCGGCGGCCACCGTCGATGGCAAACCGCCGATTTTCATTGCGATCGATCAGGCCGACGGTATCGCCAAGCGGCATCCAGCCTTCAACTCCGTCGACATCGACGCCGGAACTTTCGGCGGCAATCCGCCGATGCCCGCGGACACCCTCAAAAGTCTCAGTTTCCCCGAATTTCTGGTGGCGCGAAGATCCTATAGCGAATCCGTCATCGGCGCTCTGTCCAAGGTCATCTATTCGTCACGGCAGGCGCTCGCCGCCGCGCTGCCGGGCGAGATAAAGATCGCGGCGCCGTCGACCGACAAGGATGCCGACGTTGCCGTTCACTCGGGCGCGCTCGCCTATCTTTCGGACGGCCAGCAATCTTTCTTCGACAAATACGGCGACGCTATTTTTTACGGCATGCTGATTTTTCCGGTATTCGGATCGGCGATCGCCGGCCTCGCAACCTATCTGACCAGCGGCAGCCGCACGCGGCGCTTAAGGCTTCTGCAGCGCGTGCTCGATCTGGTGCGCAAGGCGCATGCCGCCCAGACCCTGGAGACGATCGAGCAGCTTCAGATCGACGCCGACAACCTCGTGATTGCGATCATTCACCAGGGCGAACACGAGGAATTCGACGAGACGGTGCGCATGTCCTTTGCCTTTGCGCTCGATCAGCTGCGCTTCACCATTGCCGCGCGGCGCGCCGCAATCGTCGAGCATGCCGGCGCTGCCGCAGCCCCGGCGACAGGCGCCGGGACCGGCGCCAAGGCCGCCGCCGCGTAACCGATTGCTTCTCTGCGATTCTCGACTATATACGGCTCGCATTCACGGGCCCCCTTCGGGGCCCGTAACGGTTTAACGAATAACCCATGAATCTCCGCAACATCGCCATTATCGCCCATGTCGACCACGGCAAAACCACGCTGGTCGACCGCCTGCTGCAGCAATCCGGCGCGTTCCGGGAGAATCAGCGGGTTGCCGAGCGCGCGCTCGATTCGAACGACCTCGAGCGCGAGCGCGGCATCACCATCCTGTCGAAGGTGACTTCGCTCGTGTGGCACGATACCCGCATCAATATCGTCGATACCCCGGGCCACGCCGATTTCGGCGGCGAGGTCGAGCGCATCCTCAATATGGTGGACGGCGTGCTGGTGCTGGTCGATGCCGCCGAGGGACCGCTGCCGCAGACCAAGTTCGTGGTGTCGAAGGCGCTCAAGGTCGGGCTCAAGCCGATCGTCATCATCAATAAGGTCGACCGTTCCGACGCCCGGCCGACGGAAGTCGCCAACGAAGTGTTCGATCTGTTCGCCGCGCTCGACGCGACCGAGGAACAGCTCGACTTCCCCATCCTCTATGGCTCGGCCAAGCAAGGCTGGATGGCCTCCGATTCCGCCGGACCCAAGGACAAAGGCATGGCGCCGCTGTTCGATCTCGTCATCCGCCATGTCGCGCCGCCCCAGGTCGAGGAGGGCCCGTTCCGCATGCTGGGCACCATTCTCGAAGCCAATCCCTATCTCGGCCGCATTGTCACCGGCCGCATCAGTTCGGGCTCGGTGAAACCCAATCAGCCGGTCAAGGTGCTCGACCGCCACGGCACCCTGATCGAGGAAGGCCGCGTGACCAAAGTGCTTGCCTTCCGCGGGCTGGAGCGGACGCCGATCGATGAAGGTTTTGCCGGCGACATCATCTCCATCGCCGGCCTGCCGGAGGCATTCGTCTCGCATACGCTATGCGCGCCCGAAGTCACCGAGCCACTGCCGGCGCAGCCGATCGACCCGCCGACCCTGACCATGACCTTTCGCATCAACGACTCTCCGCTCGCCGGCACCGAGGGCGACAAGGTGCAAAGCCGGGTGATCCGCGACCGCCTTTTGCGCGAGGCGGAGGGCAACGTGACGCTGCGGATTTCCGAATCGGTCGAGAAGGATTCCATGGAGGTTGCCGGCCGCGGCGAATTGCAGCTCGGCATTCTGATCGAGACCATGCGGCGCGAGGGTTTTGAGCTGGCGGTATCGCGGCCGAAGGTTTTGTTCCAGCACGGTCCCTCGGGCGATCTGCTCGAACCGATCGAGGAAGTCGTCATCAACGTCGATGAGCAGCATTCCGGCGTGGTCGTGCAAGAGCTCGCCGAGCGCAAAGGCGAGATGGTCGAGATGCGTCCATCCGGCGGCGGCCGCGTGCGGCTCATCTTCTATGCGCCGACCCGCGGGCTTATCGGTTATCAGGGCGAACTGCTCACCGACACGCGCGGCACCGCGGTGATGAACCGGCTGTTTCACGCCTACGGCCCGTATCGCGGCGAGATCGTCGGCCGGCGCAACGGCGTGTTAATCTCGACCGACCAGGGCGACGCCGTCGCCTATGCGATGTGGAATCTGGAAGACCGCGGCCCGATGATGATCGAGCCGGGCTGGAAGGTCTATCGCGGCATGATCGTCGGCGAGCACACGCGCGGCAACGACCTCGAAGTCAATGTGCTCAAGGGCAAGAAACTGACCAATATCCGCACTCACGCCAAGGACGAGGCGATCCGGCTCACACCGCCGATCCGCATGACGCTGGAAAAGGCGCTTGCCTATATCGAGGACGATGAATTGGTCGAAGTGACGCCGAAATCGATCCGGCTGCGCAAGAAGCTGCTCGATCCGATCGAGCGCAAGCGCGACGAGCGGCGCAAAGAAGCCGAGCGCGTCTAAGCGCGAGCGCTTTCCCCAATAGGCGCTTTGCCGGGTGCGGGCGCAAGACCCGACCTGTCACATTTTGCGACATGTTACGCGCCGCACCGCGCGATTATCCGGAAACCGTGACGCGATTGCAACAGCGCGCCCAGATTGCGCATGGGCCGCGCGTTTTCGCGCTTGCGCCGGTGGTCAGCACCAAGTCTTTTCGCTAATAATCCACATGGTTAACCGACGGTGAATCAAAAGCCTTGAAGGACGCAGAACCGCTTGCTTTGATTGCATGGTGAATCGCTTGACGAGCCGCAGTACGAGCTTCGCATCATGAGCACCATCCTCATCGAAATCCGTCGCGCCCGCGCCTGCGATGCCGGTGCGGTGGCGGATGCTCATGATGAGGCATGGCGGACCGCCTATCAGGGCATCATACCGGGCGCCGAACTGGAAAAGCTCATCAACCGTCGCGGCCCGGCGTGGTGGGACTCGGCCATCCGCAAAGGCAGCCGCATCGCGCTCCTGCAATTCGGCGACAAGATCGCGGGCTATGCCAATTACGGACGAAACCGCGCCCGCAGTCTCTATTACGACGGCGAGATCTACGAACTTTATCTGCGGCCGGAATTCCAGGGGCTCGGCTTCGGCCGCCGGCTGTTCACCGCCGCGCGCCGCGACCTGGCGCAGAGCGCGCTCAAATCGCTGATCGTGTGGGCGCTGTCGGAGAACGAGAACGCGGTCGAGTTTTACCGCGCGCTCGGCGGCAAGGCGGTGGCGCGCAGTTCCGAGAAATTCGGCAGCCGCGTGCTCGACAAGGTCGCCTTCGGCTGGAATAACTGACGCGCCCTTGCGCGTCATTCCGGAAGCCGCGAAGCGGCTGTCCGGAATCCACAACTACCATCCAAGAAGAACTGCACCGACGGTGATTATGGATCGTAAGTTTCGGGTGCCTCGGTTATGAGGTCATCGAGGCGAGCGTTGCGGGGTCTATGGAAGGTCTTTGACGACCGTCGGAATCTCGCACCTCGTCTCGTTTGGTCCAAAGGGCCGGACACCCGGACGGTAGCTAGTGCTGGCCGCACGTTTGACGATCCAGGCGCCGGCCCTGCCTCGTGAAAGGCAGGAGAATCATGACAGCCTCTCAATCATCGGACAACCTCTATCTTGGCATTGACGTTGGTGGTGCGAGTTTTGACGTGGCTTGGCATCGGGGCGGTTGCGCCCATTACGCAAACCGCTCCGATGCCATTGCCGCATTCGTAGCCAAGCTTAAAGCCGGACCAGCCACCAGGCGTATCGTGATTGAGCCCACCGGGGGCTATGAGAAGTCGTTGGTAAAGGCGTTGCGGCGGGCGGCTCTGCCGGTCGAGATCATCCATACATCGCGCTTTAACGCCTACCGCGTCATGGTTGGCGCCAAAGCCAAATCGGATACTTCAGATGCTCGCCTGCTGGCCGCTTATGCCGCCGCACCGGACGAAGTACGCGGTCGCAAGCCGCATCATGTCGAGGTGCCGGAAGATGCCATTCGCGAAGAACTAGCCGAACTGGCTAGCCGTCGCGACCAACTCAAGCGCATGATCCACGGCGAACGTTGCAGGCTCAACACCGCCCGCAGTATCGGCCTGCGCCAGGCGATCGCAGCTCATCTCGACGCGCTCAAAGCCGAGGACGAAGAAACTCACAAAACAATGCTGCGGCTCATTCACACTCGCGTCGATTTGAAAAGAGCGCAGAGCCTGCTCAAGACGATCAATGGCTTCGGCGACAAATCCGCCATGGCCTGCATCGCGCTCGTCCCGGAGCTCGGCCACCTCGACAACAGGGCGGCTTCGGCGCTCATCGGTGTCGCGCCCTTTACCCGCAAGAGCGGCACCATGACGGCACCGGCGCGTATCCATGGTGGACGCGCGGCGGTTCGCAGCATCCTCTACATGGCCGCCGTCTCAGCCAGTCGTCATAACCCGGTGCTGCGGCCGTTCTACCAAAGGCTCCTGGCCCATGGCAAAAAGGTCAAAGTCGCCCTGATCGCCGTTCTGCGACGCCTCGTCGTGTTCGCAAACGCAGTTCTCAAATCGGGCCAGCCGTGGAAAGGTGCTATCGTCGCTTGACAATCAACACGGTAAATTCCGGGCTCGCGCTACGCGCGCCCCGGAATGACGATGTTTACACCTCCGGCACGGGCAACCCGGCCTGCGCGCAGGCCGCGTGCAATGTGTTGACCAAGAGGCACACGATTGTCATCGGCCCGACGCCGCCGGGCACCGGCGTAATCGCGCCGGCGACTTCGATAGCTTCGGCAAAATTCACGTCCCCGACGATGCGGGATTTACCGCCGGCGCCGGTCACACGATTGATGCCGACATCGATCACGGTTGCGCCCGGCCTGATCCAATCGCCGCGGATGAATTCGGCATCGCCGATCGCCACGCAGAGCAGTTCGGCGCGCCGGCACAGATCGGGCAGATGGCGCGTGCGCGTATGGGCGATGGTGACGGTCGCGTTCTCATTGAGCAGCATTTGCGCCAGCGGCCTGCCGACGATGTGGGAGCGGCCGACCATCAGCGCGTCGAGGCCGGCGAGCGAGGAATGCACCGTCTTGATCAGCTTGATACAGGCGACCGGCGTACACGGCACCAGCGCCGGCAGCCCCGTCATCAGCCGCCCGGCATTGAGCGGATGAAAGCCGTCGACATCCTTGTCCGGATCGATACTGGCGATAATGCGCGCCGGATTGATCTGCGGCGGCAATGGCAGCTGCACCAAGATGCCGCTCACTGCCGGATCGGCATTGAGCCGTTGCACAAGCGCGAGCAGCTCCGCTTCGCTGGTGTCGGCGGCAAGTTGATGATCGAACGCCCGCATGCCGACCTCGGTAATCGCGCGCGATTTGCTGGCGACGTAAGTCTTGCTTGCCGGATTGTCGCCGATCAGGACGACGGCCAATCCAGGCATGATGCCATGCGCCGCAGCGAGCCGGCGCGTTTCCCCCGCCACGGCGACGCGCAAGTCGGCGGCGATTGCCTTGCCGTCGATGATACGGGCGGTCACGGGTCTCAGTACACGTTCGGCAAGATATAGAGCGCGATCACGTAGCGGATAAAGACAATGATCAGAAACAAGATCACCGGCGAAATATCGATGCCGCCGAGATTGGGCAGAAAGTTGCGGATCGGCCGCAGCGCCGGCTCGGTGATGCGATAAAGAAAGTCGCCGATCATGGCGACGACGTGGTTGCGCGTGTTCACCACGTTGAAGGCGACGAGCCAGGAGAAGATCGCCATCGCGATCACGATCCAGATGTAAAGCTGCAAAGCTAAATCGATGACCAGAAATAGGGCGCGCATGGATCGGTTTTCGCGTTAAGGGTGGCAGAAACTAGCGAACTGCGGCTGCGGGAACAAGCTGGCGCATGCGAAGTCGGAGCTCGTGCGGCGAGTGAGCGGCCTGAGACATAGGTGACAAATCGTACCGGACACATGGGTAACACTTTTCGCCTTTGGGCGGGAGGTGTTGATGCCGTGGAAAGAGAGTTCGGTGATGGAAGAGCGCCTGTGCTTTGTTGCCCGCCTGCTGGACGGCGAGGCGATGACGGACGTCTGTCGGGAATTCAGCATATCGCGCAAAACCGGCTACAAGATCTTCGATCGCTACAAGGAGCATGGGCTCGAAGCGCTGACCGACCGGACGCGGCGGCCGGTGCGCTTTGCCAACCAGCTGCCGCCTCAGATCGAGAGCCTCATTGTCGGCCTCAAGCGCGGCAAGCCGCATTGGGGCGCGCGCAAGATCCGCGAACTCCTGGTGCGCCGCCTCGCCGGCGATGTCCGTGTGCCGGCCAGGAGCACCATTCACGCCGTGCTCGATCGCCACGGCCTGGTCAAGCGCCCGGGCCGGCCGCGCCAGCGCGCCACCGGAACGCCGCTGTCACCAGGCGCCAATCCCAACGATCTGTGGTGCGCCGACTTCAAGGGCGAGTTCAAGCTCGGCAACGGCCGCTACTGCTATCCGCTCACCGTCACCGACCACGCCTCGCGCTTCCTCTTGCTGTGCGAAGCCCTCGAATCAACCCGCGAAGACCTCGCTGTTACCGCCTTCGAGCGGCTGTTCGCCGAGCGCGGCCTGCCGCAGTCTATCCGCTCCGACAACGGCGTCCCCTTCGCCAGTCCCAATGCCTTGTTCAACCTCTCCAAGCTCGCGGTCTGGTGGCTGCGCCTCGGCATCGCAATCGAACGCATCAAGCCAGGCCAGCCGCAACAGAACGGCCGTCATGAACGCATGCATCTCACCTTGAAGAAGGAAGCCACCCGGCCACCAGGCATCAACAGCTTACAGCAGCAGGCCCGCTTCGACGCCTTCGTGCACGAGTTCAATACCGAACGGCCGCATGAGGCGCTCGCCATGAAGTGCCCCGCCGAACTCTATGCCGCCTCAACGCGACCCTATGACGGTCTGCCTGACCTCGCCTACCCGCTGCACGACCGCGACATCCTCGTCACCGCCTGCGGCCGCATCTGCCTGCAGCGCAAGAAAATCAACATCTCGACAGTGCTCGCCGGTCAGTGCCTCGGCATCAAGGAAGTCGATGACGGCATTTGGCTCGTCAGCTTCATGCACTACGATCTCGGCTATATCGACTTGGAGCAAAAAACCTTGCAGCCCCTCGACAACCCGTTCGGCCCGAGGTTGTCACCTATGTCTTAGGTACGTTCCGTTACCCATGTCTCCGGGCTGGACAGAGCGAAGGCTGGTGGAGCCGAGGGGAGTTGAACCCCTGACCTCCTCATTGCGAACGAGGCGCTCTCCCAACTGAGCTACGGCCCCGCCAAGACTTGCATCGATAAGATCCGAGCCGGGCCGAATTCGTCCCGGTTTTTGGCGAGTGCGGGCATTTAGGGCCGCCGTCCCACGCTGTCAAGGATAGGACACAAGTGCGGCCATGCCGGTTATAAGAGGCCCGCAAATGACCCAGGCAACCTCCCCGGCAACGTCGCTGTTGCACCATCCCGCTTATGTCCGCTTTCTCTATGTGCGGGTGGCGGCATCGATTGCGCAACAGGTGCAAGTCGTCGCGGTTGGCTGGCAGATGTACGTGCTGACCAACAGCCCGTTCCATCTGGGGCTGATCGAACTCGTGCAATTCATTCCCGCCGCCGGCTTGTTCGTGTTCACCGGCCACGTCGCCGATCGCTACGACCGGCGCTGGGTGGCATGCACCGCGCAATTCATCGAGGCGATGGCGGTCGCCGCTCTGGCGGCTGCGAGCGCCGGCGGGCGGCTTACGCCCGGGCTCCTGCTCGCAATGGCCTTTGTCGTCGGCACCGGGCGCGCTTTCGAGCAGCCGAGCCTGCAGTCGGTGCTGCCCAACATCGTTCCGGGCGACCTCCTGCCGCGCGCCATCGCCGGCTCAACGTCGGCTTCGCAGACTGCAATCGTCGCCGGACCGGCGCTCGGCGGCATCCTCATCGAGATCAGCCCGACCTTGGTATTTGCGGTCTGCGCGGCGCTTTGGCTTTCCGCTGGACTGGTCATGCTCGGCATTGCCATTGAGCGCAAGGCCGCGGCGCGCACGCCGCTCGATCTCAAATCGCTGTTCGGCGGGCTCACCTTCCTGCGGAGTCAAAAGGCCGTACTCGGCGCCGTGCTGCTCGATTTGTTCGCGGTGGTGCTCGGCAATCCCACCGCCGTCCTGCCGATCTTCGCGCGCGACATTTACCTCGCCGGGCCGCTCGGTTTCGGCGTATTGCGCGCCGCGCCCGCGGCCGGCGCCATCGCCACCGCGCTGTTGTTGACGCGCTGGCCGATTGCCGACCGCATCGGACGCGTCATGTTCGCTACCGTGACGCTTTACGGCATCGCGACGATTGTTTTTGCGCTGACGCCGAGCTTCGTTCTCGCCATGGCCGCGCTGGCTGTGGTCGGCGCGGCCGATACGGTCAGCGTGGTGATCCGTCAGACCATGGTGCAGCTGCGCACGCCGGACCACATGCGCGGTCGCGTCTATGCGGTGAATTCGATGGTCACCAACACCTCGAACCAGCTCGGCATTTTTCGCGCCGGCACGGCGGCCGCCGTGTTCGGCACCGTTCCCTCGGTGCTGATCGGCGGTTTGAGCACGATCGCGGTGGTCCTGATTTCGACCAAGGTTTTCCGTGAACTCTACGACGCCGACCGCTATCACGACGCGCCGTCATGATCCTGAAAAACCGCCCTGGCGGCAGGAGCGCCGCTGCGGCATCATGTCTGGCCGCTCTCCGGCGGCGGCAATAGGATACCGCATGCGATCGCTCACGGTGGTCTGCTTCGTCCTTACGTTTACAGCGATCGTCGCGCCGGCGCGCGCCGGCGCGCCCTGCGGCGGCGACTTCGGCGCCTGGCTCCAAGGCGTCAAGCAGGAGGCCGCGTCGAACGGCATCTCGCAACGCGCGATCCAATCCGCGCTCGCCGGCGTGACCTACGATCCGACCATCGTCGCGCGCGACCACGCGCAGGGTGTTTTCCGCCAGAGTTTCGAGGAGTTTTCCGGCCGGATGGTGCCGCCGCGGCTCGGGCGCGGCCGGCGGCTCCTCGCCCAATACGGCGCGCTATTCGGCCGCATCGAGCAGCAATATGGCGTGCCCGGCGCGGTGATCGTCGCCATCTGGGGACTGGAAACCGACTTCGGCGCCGACGACGGCAGCTTTCCGACCATCCGCGCGCTGGCGACGCTGGCTTACGATTGCCGGCGCCCGGACAAGTTCCGCGGCGAACTTCTCGCCGCGCTGCGCATCGTCGATCGCGGCGACATGTCGCCTGGCGAAATGCGCGGCGCCTGGGCGGGCGAGATCGGCCAGACGCAGTTCCTGCCGTCGTCGTATCTGAAATTCGCCGTCGACTTCAACGGCAACGGCCGCCGGGATCTGATCCACGACGTGCCAGACGTGCTCGCTTCGACCGCCAATTACCTCAAAAGCTACGGCTGGCAACGCGGCCAGCCGTGGGGCGAAGGCACCGCCAATTTCCAGGTGCTGCTGCAATGGAACGCATCGCAGGTCTACACCAAGACGGTCGCTTATTTCGCACAGCTCCTGGCCGGTGGGCACTAGAAGCCTCATCGGTTCTGATGGAATCAGAACCGGGCTCTAGCATTTTGATTGAGCATGATCTTTTCCGAAAACCGGCATCCACTTTTCGGGATCATGCTTCTAATACGCGCTCAGCACATTGATCTTGGCGTTGGCGAGGATCAGCCGCTTGGCGAGGATAGCGGCAAGATTGCGCGCGATCCGTTCGCCGATATGCGGATGCTCCCGGCGGAACCGGTCGAACTCCCCGATCGGCAATTCCAGACAGGACACGTCGGTATCCGCCCAGACGTTGGCGGACCGTCGCTCGTCAAGCAACGCCATTTCGCCGAACTCCATGCCCTGGTCGAGGCTCGCAAGCCGCACGCCGCTCGGCAGCTTGACGCTGACCATGCCGCTCTGCAGGAAGAAGATCGAGGCGGCCGGCGCATCGGAGGCGACGATGCGCTGTCCGGCGCGATACCGGCGCGGCGTGCCCAGCATAGCGAGACTGGCAAGCTCCTCGTCGTTGAGGCCGGCCAGCAATGCCTGTTCCTTGAGGTGAGAGCTATCCTTGGCGGCGAGGTGCCCGCCATAGCGAAAAATGACCTGATCCTCCGCCCACTCGATGGCCTCGTCGAGCAGCGCAAAAAAGCGTACGCCCTCGATTTGTCCGATGAGCGGATGAACCGTCGCCCAAACCTGCGAGCCGCGGTCGATACCGGTGAGGATCACCGTCGCCGCGCCGGCGGTGAGGCTGCGCAGAATCTCAGCCAGTAACAGACCACCCGCGGTGGTCATGGCGGCAACGCGGCGGAAATCGATGATCAGGAGCGGCGACGGATTATCGGCGAGGCGCCGCGACACATAGTCGATGGTCGCAAAGGAATGCGCGCCGACCAGTTCGACGACGCGGACATCCTCATGATGATCCTCGATAATCTGTTGATCGCGCGGCAGGCGGCTGCGGCGCGAGGTAATGCCGCCGATGTCGTAGTCGGCGATGATCGAGGTGCGCACGTCGCCGGAGCGGTTGAGCATGTGCAAGCCGAAATGCGTCGACAGCGCCTCGCAAATTCTCAGGCCGCGAACGCTGTTGCCGTGCGCATCGAGTGGCGGCGAAAAAGTCCCCAGCCCGAGCTGGGCGGGAAGCGCCGCAACGATACCGCCGCCGACGCCGCTCTTGGCCGGCATGCCGACGCGGTAAACCCATTCGCCGGCATAATCGTACATGCCGGAACTGGTCATGATCGACAGCGTGCGCGCCACCGCATAAGGCTTCATCACCTGCTCGCCGGTGACCGGGTTGATGCCGTTGTTGGCGAGCGTCGCCGCCATGACGGCGAGATCGCGCGCCGTCACCAGAACCGAGCACTGCCGGAAATAGACATCGAGGACCGCGCCGACATCGCCTTCGACGACCGCGTAATTGCGCAACAGGTAGGCAATGGCGCGATTGCGGTCTCCGGTTTCGCGTTCCGAGGCAAACACCGCTTCGTCGACGTCGAGCTTGCGGCCGGCAAAGCGGCCGAGCGCATCGCGGATGCACTCGAACGCTTCGCTGCCGCGGGCCTTGTGAATGAGGCCGGAGCAGGCGATGGCGCCGGAATTGACCATCGGATTGTAGGGGCGATTGTCGGGACGCAGCCGGATCGAGTTGAAGGCGTCACCGCTCGGCTCGACCCCGATGACCGCCTCCACCTTGTCGGCACCTAGCATTTCCAGCGCCAGCGCGAAAACGAACGCCTTGGAGATCGACTGGATCGTGAACGGCACCGCGCTGTCGCCGACCTCGTAAACATGACCGTCGATGGTGGCAAGGCTGACGCCGAAATGGGCCGGATTGGCCTTTTTCAATTCCGGAATGTAATCGGCCACTGCACCGCTACGATCCCTGCAAAATTCCGCATGACACTGGATCAGAAAGCGGTGCAGCGGCGATGACGCCGCATCGGGCAAAATCCCGTCCGCGCGATTTGGCGATAGCATGCAAAAGCCCCCAGTCAAACGATGGCGTTTACGATGGATCCTTCATAGCGCGGTGCGATGGTACCGCCAAATGCCAATCAGGCTGCCGCAAGCCAGCGCTCCAGGAAAACGCTGAGCCAGGCGCGCGCGGAATAGTCGTAGACGGCGCGGTCGTCGAAATGGGTGTGGCGCGGCCGCGCGCCCGGCAATTGCATGCGGTCGTGACCGCGCGTGGTCCATTTGTGCATCATGGCGTGCGTCACGTCGGGATGAAACTGCAACGCGAATCCCCGCCCGGAGCGAATCGCCTGCACTTCGAACGTATCGCCTTCGGCCAAAAGCTCGGCGCCCGAGGGCAACTCGAAACCTTCGCGGTGCCACTGATAGACGCGTTCCGGCCAGGCTTCGACGACGGCGCGGCCCGCCGCTGTCGGCCGGATCGGGTAATACCCGATTTCGGCGTGCCCTTCGGGGTGACGGAAGACTTGCCGCCGAGGTGATGGGCGAACATCTGGGCGCCGAGGCAGATGCCGAGAAACGGCTTGTTCTCCTTCAGCGGCACGCCGATCCAATCGATCTCCTGGCGGATGAATGCGTCCTCGTCGTTGGCGCTCATCGGACCGCCGAAGATGATGGCGCCGGTATGCTCGGCCATGGTCGGCGGCAGCGGATCGCCGAAGCGCGGTCGGCGCACGTCGAGCCGGTATCCCAACTGCACCAAGGCATTGCCGATACGGCCGGGGGTGGAGTGTTCTTGGTGCAGGACAATCAGGATCGGCTGTTGCATTGGCGCCGGCAATTCGAACGCGCTTTTCGGTGTCTTAGCGCGTTCGCCGGAACCGTCAAAGCGCGGCGTTAGAGCGCAATCGCTTCAAGTTGAATCGATTGACGCTCTAACATTTTGGTGGAGCATGATCTTTTCGGAAAACCGGTGTCCACATTTCCGGATCATGCTTTAACGGCCATCATTTGCCGCCGGCATGCTGACTGGGCCGATACACCGCGCGCATCAGCAGCGCATGCGGAATAAACCGCATCAGGGCCACCGCGATCTTGTTGGCGGCGCCGGCAATGACCACGCGCTCGCCGCGCATGAAACCGTCATAGCCGATCTGTGCCACGCGCGCGGCCGCAAGTTCGACGATTTTGGCGGCCGCGGGCAGCCGCATCCCCGACCGCATCTGGAATTCGGTCTCGACCGGCCCCGGACAAAGCGCGGTGACCCGGATGCCGCGGCCGGCCAATTCGCGATGCAGCGCCTCGCTGAACGACAGCACATAGGCCTTGCTGGCGTAATAGACCGCCATGCCGGGCCCCGGTAGGAAGGCCGCCACCGAAGCGACGTTGAGAATGCCGCCGCGATGGCGCTCAAGGCTGTCGACAAAGGCAAGCGACAGTTCGGTGAGCGCACGCACATTAAGATCGATCATCGCGAGTTGTTCGTCGCAGCTGAGCTTTGCGGCGTCGCCGCTGAGCCCGAAGCCGGCATTGTTGACCACGATCGCCGGTTCGAGCCCGCGCGCCGACAATTCCGTCGCCAGCGTCGCGACGGCGGTGCGGCTGCCGAGATCGAGCGCCAGCACGGTCGGCCGCGAAAACCCCGATGCCGCAATCGCATCGGCCAGCGCGTTGAGACGGTCTTCACGCCGCGCCACCAGCACCAGCTCGTGTCCGTGCGCGGCGAAGACGCGCGCCAATTCAACGCCGATGCCGGACGAGGCGCCGGTGACGAGCGCGACCGGCTTCATTCGGCGCCGGCCTTTCCCGCCTCGCTGCTCGGCTCGATATCGTCGCCGCCGACGCGACGCCGCAGCTCGATGCGTTCGCGCGGCGACACGCCAAGCAAGTCAGCGGCGCGCCACAACAGATTGTCCTCAAGCTCGTCGCGCCGTCCGTCGGCATAAACGATCTGCCACATCATCTCGATGATGCGGGCGCGGCCGCCCTCATTGAGCGCGCGGTTAAGCGAATGGGTGAAATGATAAAGGTCGACGGATTCATGCTCGGCCGCCGTCGCCTTGGCGATCAATTCGTCGGTCGCGGCGTCATCGAGCGCAAAACATTGCTTGAGCACGGCGTGGAGCTTGTCGCGCTCGCTTGCCGTCATCTCGCCGTCGATCGCGGCGGCATGGACCAGAAGCGCCGCGGCCGCGAGCCGATAGTCGTCATCGCCAAACTGGCTTGGATGTTTTCCGCCGGCGGCGAAATCAGAGATGAAGTTTTTAAATGCCTCGAACATGAATTTTTCCCAAGGCCCGATATCGAGCCGAGCCTCATATCGCGACAGCGCGCGCGCGGGTCAAGCCTTGGTCAAGCATCGTCAAACGCGCGGCCGTTCTTGGGCATATTGGCGATCGAGACTGGGGCAGGCCCGGCGGTGACGGGGCCCCGGCTGGAGCATGATCCCGAAAATGCCTTCCCCCCCCGGACCTGATCCGGGGAATGGGTACCGGACGCGCCTTTCACGCCGACCCTCGCCTCCCCAAATCTAACCCAGGCTTATTTAATTGTCGCACAAACCCAGGGAGTTCAGCCATGTTTCTCACGATCGTTATCGCCATCGGCGCTTTGGTTCTGATTTTTCTTTACGCCTCCATTCGCATTTTGCGCGAATATGAGCGCGGCGTTGTCTTCACCCTCGGCCGCTATACCGGCACCAAGGGTCCGGGGCTATTCCTCCTCGTGCCGTTCGTGCAGCAAATGGTGCGAGTCGACTTGCGCGTCGTCGTCGACGAAGTGCCGCCGCAGGACGTGATTTCGCGCGACAACGTGTCCGTGAAGGTGAGCGCCGTCCTCTATTTCCGTGTCGTCGACGCCGAGCGCGCCATCATTCAGGTGAGCAATTATCTCGCCGCGACCAGCCAGCTCGCCCAGACCACGTTGCGTTGGGTGCTGGGCAAGCACGACCTCGACCAGATGCTGGCCGAGCGCGACAAGCTCAATGCCGACATCCAGGACGTGCTCGACAAGCAGACCGAGGGCTGGGGCATCAAGGTCTCCACCGTCGAGCTCAAGCGCATCGATCTCGACGAAAGCATGGTCCGCGCCATCGCCCGGCAGGCCGAGGCCGAACGCGAGCGTCGCGCCAAGATCATCAACGCCGAAGGCGAGTTTCAGGCGGCGCAGAAGCTGCTTGAGGCCGCCAACGTACTCGCGCCGGTGCCGCAGGCGATGCAATTGCGCTACCTCAAGGCGCTGTTCGATATCGCCGGCGAGCGCACATCCACCATCGTATTCCCGTTCCCGATCGACCTGTTGCAAGCCTTCACCCCGCCGCGGACTTAAGAACGCACAGTCGGACCATCGGTCGGGCGTGGACGCAAAATAGTTTGAAGGCGGCGCCGCGGATGTTATGTGGTCGCGGCAAGCGCGCGGCCGTCCGCTTCAGTGCGGTCGCAAATTCTACGACAATTCAGTGACAATCCGGGCGCCAAGACATGCGAGTGATCGTCCCCATTTCGGTCGGAGGCTGGGTCCGCTTCTTCAGCCTATGGGACGTGTTCGCGGTCCTTTTGATCGTCGGGCTTCTGGTTTTCCTGGGTGAAGCGAGCCGCCATCTGTTCGAGCCGCTGGCCGAACTGCAAAAGCAGCCGCCGTCGCTCGATCCGCGCAACCTGCCCGAATACGCCGCGCGCACCACGTTGCGCATGTTCATCGCCATGGTGCTGTCGCTGATCTTCACCTTCACCTACGCGACGCTGGCCGCCAAGAGCAAACGCGCCGAGCGATTGCTGGTGCCGCTTCTCGACATTCTGCAATCGGTGCCGATCCTCGGCTTTATTTCGGTGACGGTGGTATTCTTCATGGCGCTGGCGCCCGGCCGCGTGCTCGGCGCCGAATTCGCCTCGATCTTCGCCATCTTTACCAGCCAGGCCTGGAATATGGCGTTCAGCTTCTATCAGTCGCTGCGCACAGTACCGACCGAGCTCGAAGAAGCGTCGCGCAATTTTCACCTCACCCCGTGGATGAGGTTCTGGCGGCTCGACGTGCCGTTCGCCATGCCGCAGCTGATCTGGAACATGATGATGTCGATGTCGGGCAGCTGGTTCTTCGTCGTCGCGTCCGAGGCAATCAGCGTCGGCAACACCACGGTCACCCTTCCCGGCGTCGGCTCCTATATCGCGCTCGCCATCGAACACCAGGATCTCAAGGCGGTCGGTTGGGCGATCGCCACGATGCTGGTGGTGATACTCATCTACGATCAGATTCTGTTCCGGCCGCTGGTGGCATGGGCCGATCGGTTCCGGTTCGAACAGGAAGCCGGCGTCGTCGCGCCGCAATCCTGGGTGTTCGATGTGCTGCGCCGGTCCCGCATCATCGAACGAATGACGCAGCCGTTCGCGGCGTTGTGGCGGCTGACGCTGCGCCCGCGCCACCCCAGCAAAACCGAACCGATCGCGCCGACGGCGCCGTCCGCTCCGGGCAGGATCGCATTTCAATTGGGCGTGATCGTCGCCGCGCTTACCGCAGCCGCGCTGTGGCAGATCGTTCGCTTCATCGGCGAGGGCATCACGCTTGCCGATGTCGGGACCGCTTTGTTGCTCGGCATGGCGACGCTCATTCGCGTCATCGTGCTCATCGCGATCGCCAGCGCCATCTGGGTGCCGATCGGCGTTTGGGTCGGCACCCGGCCGCGCGCCGCCAATTTCATCCAGCCGGTGGCGCAGTTCCTCGCCGCTTTTCCGGCGAATCTGCTGTTCCCGATCGTGGTGTCAGGAATCGTCGCCTGGAAACTCGATCCTAATATCTGGCTCAGCCCGCTGATGATCCTCGGTACGCAATGGTACATTCTGTTCAATGTCGTTGCCGGCGCCGCGGCGATCCCCGCCGAGTTGCGCGCCGTCGGCGTCAACCTGCGCGTCCGCGGCTGGCTGTGGTGGCGGCGCATCGCTCTGCCGGCGGTGTTTCCATATTACGTGACCGGGGCGATCACCGCTTCCGGCGGTTCGTGGAACGCCAGCATCGTCGCGGAGGTCGCATCCTGGGGCCAGCAGCACCTGCAAGCCGCCGGCCTCGGCGCCTATATTGCGCAACAGACCGATGCCGGCGATTTTCATCGCATCGTGCTCGGCATCGTCGTTATGAGTTTCTACGTCGTCGTCATCAATCGCCTGTTCTGGCGTCCGCTTTATTTCTACGCCGAACGCAAATTCCGGCTCGGATGAGGATCAATATGACCGCTGCGCTCCTCGACGTGCACGCTCTGCGCCAGTCCTTTCCGCGGGCCGATGGCGGCGAGCATCTGGTTCTCGACGGCGTCGACCTGGCTTTGTCGCAGGGCCAGATTGTCGGCTTGCTCGGCCGCACCGGGTCGGGGAAATCAACTCTGCTGCGGCTCATCGCCGGGCTGGCGCAGCCTTCCGGGGGAACCGTCACCTATCTCGGCAAGCCGGTGGACGCTCCGGCCGACGGCATCGCCATGGTATTCCAGTCCTTCGCGCTGTTTCCCTGGCTGACTGTCCTTGAAAACGTGCAGCTCGGCCTCGAGGCGCTCGGTCTGCCCGAGCCCGAAATCCGCAAGCGCGCGCTGGCGGCAATCGATCTAATCGGGCTCGACGGCTACAAGTCCGCTTTTCCCCGCGAGCTGTCCGGCGGCATGCGCCAGCGCGTCGGTTTTGCCCGCGCGCTGGTTGTGCATCCGAACATTCTGCTCATGGACGAGCCGTTCTCGGCGCTCGACGTGCTCACCGCGGAGACATTGCGCACTGACTTTCTGGAACTGTGGGGCGACGGCAAGCTGCCGATCAAGGGTGTGATCCTGGTCACCCACAATATCGAGGAAGCGGTGCTGATGTGCGACCGCATCCTTTTGTTTTCCACCAATCCGGGCCGCATCATCAGCGAAATCGCCGTCAACCTGAAACAGCCGCGCAACCGCCTCGATCCGCAATTTCATGATCTGGTCGAGAGGATCTACGTGGCAATGACGGCGCGCACGCCGGCTCCGCTGCAGATCGGCACGGGACCCGCCACCACCATCAACACGGTGTTGCCGCGCGTCTCGGCCAATCTGATGTCGGGCCTGATCGAAACGCTTGCCGCTCCGCCTTATAACGGGCGGGCCGACTTGCCGGTGCTCGCCGATGAACTGCACATGGAAGCCGACGAGCTGTTCCCGGTTTCCGACGCGTTACAGATGTTCCGCCTGGCGGAAATCGAAGGCGGCGACATCAAACTCTCCGACATCGGCAAGCAATTCGCCGAATTGGGCACCGACGATCGCAAGAAGCTGTTCCAGCGCCAGCTACTGTCCTATGTCCCGTTGGCCGCGCACATCCGCCATGTGCTCCAGGAGCGCGCCAACCACGTGGCGCCGAAGAGCCGCTTCTACGACGAACTGGAAGATTACATGAGCGCCGAGGACGCCGAGCAGACGCTGCGTTCGGTGATCGCCTGGGGACGCTTTGCCGAAGCGTTTGCCTATGATGACAATTCCGGAATGTTCAGCCTGGAGAACCCGACCTGATCTGCTTATACCGCCTCGTCAATCCGGCGGCGGCAGGAAGACGACCTCGTGCTTGGCCGACAGCGCCACGACCTCTTCGGGTTTTTGTTCTTTCATAGAGTGAATTGCCCAGAACAGGTCATAGAGCTTGCGTGTCGGGGCGACCCAGAAAAAACACTTCACCGGCTGGTCGGACTTGTTGAAAATGCCATGCGGAATGCCCATCGGCAACCGGATGAGATCGCCCGCGGTGGCGACAAAGTCTCTGCCATCTATCAACAAATCGAACCGACCTTCAAACATATAAATGAATTCGTCCTGGGTTGGATGAATGTGCGGCGGCACGAAGGTGCCAGGCGGAAGGGTCGCATGCCAGGAGAACGACGTTTCGTTCACCGCCTTCGGCACGTAGGTCTGGCCCAGAATGTTCCACACGATCCCATCGATTCCCGTGCCGGCTTTGGTGATTCCTGCCGTCAGCGCTTGCATGCCGTTGCTCCAATGCTCTTGCCGGTTTGGTGTCGCTCTAAGCCGCCATTCAAACACGAATGCGGCGGCGCAGGAACAATTCCGTGATCGCTCCAAGACGCCATTTCGAGACAACGTAAACGTCGCTACGATAGGTTCGTGTAAGCCGCTTGCAACGGCCGGTCGTAGCCGGTAATCCTGCGTCTAGATCCTTGATGGAGCATGATCTTTTCGGAAATCCGGCCCGGGCGCAACCGCGGAAGCCCGGTTCTGATCATGCCAAGAGGGAGGGCGACGATGTCATTAATGCCGAGTAGAGACGGCGGCGTCCACGTGCGCTGGCTGCTGTTGGGATCGCTGACGCTTAACCTGTTCTTTGTCGGCGCGGCCGGCGCCGTGGCGATACGGTATTCAGGACCGCAGCCGTTGGCGACCGTGGCGCGGATTGACCACAGCATGGCCGGCCGTCTCGACCGCATCGCGGCAATCCTGCCGCCGGACGACGCGCGAATATTGCGGGCGCAGTTGCGCGATGAAGCGATCAAGGTCGCCGCCGCACAGGCCGATCTTCGTCTCTCCGAAGACGACGTGCGCAAGAGTTTGCGCGCGCAGCCATTTGATCCGCAAGCGATGCGCAACGCGATGGCGCAAAATCGCACTGCGCACGACAACTTCGATCAGGTGCTTCATGACACCATCGCTGCGGCCGCAACCAAGATGTCGGTGGTGGGGCGCACCAAGCTTGCGGATTGGCGGGGGGAGCCTGACAAGGCGCGGACGCTGCCATAAAAATCGGCGGCGCGAAGTTTACGCCGCGCTACGCCGGCCCTGCGTCGCGATCGCCAACAGCGCCCGCTCGGCAATGGTATCGGCAAGCGCTGGACGGCGCCGCGATTCTAACGCCGCCTCGGCAAGCTCGGCCATGGCGGTGGCGAGCCGCGCGGCGCTCCACACTTTCAGCGCCGCTTCGACCGGCGCCTTCCTGCGGAAATGTAGCGGCGGCTGCGCGCGATCGAGTGAAAAGGGCGAGCCGTCTTCGATTGCAGTGCGCCACTTGTGCAGCTGCGCCGACTGGCGCTGGGCGTTGAACAGCAGCGATCCTGCCGCAGCGCCCGCCATGCGCGCTTTGGCGAGTTGCGCTTCGAGCTCGATGGGGCGCCCGGCGAAGGCCGTGTCGACGATGTCTTCGAGCGCAAGCGCCGAAGCGTCGGATACGACGGCGGTCACGTCTTCGACGCCGACTTGGCCGCGGCCCTGGGCATAAAGCACAAGCTTGCGGATCTCGTTGCGCGAGGCGGCGCGGTCGCCGCCGAGCAAGGGAATCAAGAGCGCCCGCGCCTCGGGCGTCAAAGCCAGCCCGGCGGCGCGCATCTCGTCGTCGATCAGCCGCGCCCGGTCGCGTTCGCTGTCGGCGTAGCAGGGCAGTGCCGCGGCGTTCTTGGCGCGCTCGCAAAGCGCGCGCAGCGGCGCATTGCGGCGCAAGTCTCCGGCCTCGATGACGACGCGGCATTGCGCCAGCGGCGCGCCAAGAAGCGCCTCGACTGCCGGCGCGATGTTACGGCTTCCCGCTTTGACCCACACCGCGCGGCGCCCGCCGAACAGCGGCATGGTCAGCGCCTCTTCGACCAGGCGCGTCGGCTCGGCGGCGATGGTCTCACCCTCGAGCCGCGCCAGCGCGAACGGATCGTTGATATCGTCGACCGAGGCTTTGACGATGGCATTGACGCGTTCGCTGACCAGGCCGGCGTCCGGACCGAACACCAGGACTACCGGTCGCGCCGGATCAGGACGCGCGACGAAGCCGTCGACATCGGACGCTTTGACGGCGACCATGAAGAATCAGGTCCCGGCGACGAAGTAGGACGCCAGCCTGTTGCGGATCGTCTCGGCGGCCGTCTGCACGGCGCGATCTTCGGCGTCGCGCAACGCGCGCTGTACGGCAAAACGCTGCTCCGGACCCGGCGCATCATAATCGACGTTTGCGTAAGTGGTGTCTTGCAACACGATTTTGCCGGTCGCGATTTCCACCAGCTGATAACTCGCCGCGACGGTGGCGACCTGCGCCGTGGGGCGGCCGCTGGCGGGGTCGACGATCACCGTAAATCCTTTCGTCGACACGGTAACGTCGAGCCGATGCGTTGGGGCGTTGGCTCCGGCGCCGCCATTGAGATCGAACTGCAAGGCATTGTGTATGCCGACGGCAAGGCGGGCCTGGGGAGTCCCTTGACGCGTCGGGACGGGGTCGATTTGCACTTCGGCGAGCTTGTCTTTGACGCCCTCGCCGCCCGCCGATGGGTTCGAGCCGTAAAGCGGCTGGAAGCAACCGGCAAGGAGACCCGCCGCGCCGAGCACGACGGCGAGCCGCGCCAAATTCAACGCCGTGCGCTTGTCACGCCACCACATTGACGATCCGTTGCGGCACGATGATCACCTTCTTCGGCGGCCTGCCGTCCAGCGCCTTTTTTACCGCATCGAGCGCCAGAACGGCAGTCTCGATATCGGCATTGGCGGCGTCGCGCGCCACGATCACGTCGGCCCGTCTCTTGCCGTTGATCTGCACCGGCAATGTCACCGTGGCTTCGACTAAAAGCGAACGCTCGACCTGCGGCCACGGGGATTGCGCGACCAACGTCTTATGACCCAGCGCGGCCCAGCATTCCTCGGCGAGATGCGGCATCATGGGAGCGAACAATTGCACAAGAATATTAACCGCTTCGCGCATCGCCCAGCGCAAGTCCGGCGTCGCAGCGGCCCTCTCATCAGACGGCGTTTCTGATCCGGTTTCCGACCCCATAGCGCCAATTACGGCATTGAGAGCATTGGCGAATTCGTAGATGTGCGCGACACAAACATTAAAGTGCAGCTTTTCGATGTCATCGCTGACATTCGCCAAGGCGCCATGGGCGGCCTTGCGCACGCTCATGGCCGCCGGCGAGAAGTTCGCCGGGCGTTCCATCGGCGCCGCTTTGGCGATTTCGGCCGCCTCGCCGACCAGCCGCCACAGCCGCTGCGAAAAACGCCAGGCGCCCTGGACGCCGCGTTCGGTCCATTCCACGTCGCGCTCGGGCGGCGAATCCGACAGCATGAACCAGCGCGCCACGTCGGCGCCGTACCCCTGAATGATGTCGTCGGGGTCGACGGTGTTGTGCTTCGACTTCGACATTTTCTCGATCGGGCCGATTTCGACCAACTCACCGGTCGCAATCAAAGTGGCACGCCGCGCGTCACCCGCAGTTTCGATTTTCACTTCTGCCGGCGCCGCCCATTCGCCGTTCGCCCGCCTATAGGTTTCGTGCACGACCATGCCTTGGGTGAACAGGCCGGCGAACGGCTCGTCGAGGCCGACATGACCGGTCGCTTTCATCGCGCGGGTGAAGAAGCGGCTATAAAGCAGATGCAAGATCGCGTGCTCGATGCCGCCGATATATTGATCGACCGGCATCCAAGCATCGACAATCGGCCGGCTGGTCGGCGCGGTCGCGATCCACGGATCGGTGAAGCGCTCGAAATACCAGGACGAATCCACAAAGGTGTCCATCGTGTCGGTCTCGCGCCGCGCTTTGCCGCCGCATTTCGGACAGGCGACGTGCTTCCAGGTCGGATGATGGTCGAGCGGATTGCCGGGCCGGTCGAACGTCACGTCGTCGGGCAGCGTCACCGGCAATTCTTTTTCCGGGACCGGCACGACGCCGCATTTCTCGCAATGGACGATCGGGATCGGGCAGCCCCAATAGCGCTGCCGCGACACCCCCCAATCGCGCAGCCGGAAGTTCACCTGGCGCTGCGCGACCGGGCGATTGCCCGCCGTCGCCTTTTCCAACCGCCGCGCCACTTCCTCTTTCGCTTGCGCGATCGTCATGCCGTCGAGGAAACGCGAATTGATCATGCGGCCGTCGCCGTCATAGGCGGTGTCGGTGATAACGAAGGTCTTCGGGTCCTGGCCGGGCGGGCAAACCACTGGGGCCACGCCGAGCCCGTATTTGTTGACAAAATCGAGATCGCGCTGGTCGTGCGCCGGGCAGCCGAATATGGCGCCAGTGCCGTAATCCATCACGATGAAATTCGCGACATAGACCGGCAGCTTCCAGTTCGGGTCGAATGGATGCACCGCCTTCATCCCGGTGTCGAAACCGAGCTTCTCGGCGGTGTCGATCTCGGCCTGCGCAGTGCCGCGGTGCCGGCACTCTTCGATGAATTTGGCCAGCGCGGGATTCTTGGCCGCCGCCGCAATGGCCAGCGGATGATCCGGCGCCAGCGCCATAAATCTCGCTCCGAACAACGTGTCCGGCCGCGTGGTGAAGATTTCCAATTCGCTCTCGCCGTTTGGCGTGGTGTTTCGATCCAGCGCGAAACGGACCAACAGGCCATCGGAGCGGCCGATCCAGTTCTTCTGCATCAGCCGGACTTTTTCCGGCCAACGGTCGAGGTGATCGAGCGCGTCGAGCAGTGCTTCCGAATATTTGGTGATCTTGAACACCCACTGGCTCATTTCGCGTTGCTCGACTACGGCGCCGGAGCGCCAGCCGCGGCCGTCGATGACCTGCTCGTTCGCCAAGACCGTCTGATCGACCGGATCCCAGTTCACCTTGCGCTTCTCGCGCTCGACCAAGCCAATGTGCAGGAAATCGAGAAACATTTTCTGCTGATGCTTGTAGTAGCTCGGGTCGCAAGTCGCGATCTCGCGGCTCCAATCGAGCGATAGCCCCATCGACTTGAGCTGCTTCTTCATCGCCGCGATGTTGTCATAGGTCCACGCCTTGGGATGAACCTTGCGCTCCATCGCGGCGTTCTCGGCCGGCATGCCGAAGGCGTCCCAGCCCATCGGATGCAGTACGTTCAATCCCATCGCGCGCTTGTAGCGGGCGACCACGTCGCCCATGGTGTAGTTGCGCACGTGGCCCATATGGATGCGCCCCGACGGATAGGGAAACATTTCCAGCACGTAATATTTCGGCCGCGAGTCGTCGTTCGGCGTGGCGAAAATACCGCGCTCGTCCCATACTTTTTGCCAGCGCGCCTCGGCGTCGCGGGCGTTGTAGCGGTCGATTGCCATCGGTTTTTCGGTCGTTTTCCGGGCAGCGGACGTGACACGAAAGGGCGAGGCGGTCAACTTGCAGTGTCAGTTGAGCGGGCCGGCGAAGTCGGCCAGAAATAGCACCGATTTGGCAGCCGGCTGGAAGTCAAAAATGCACTACACCACCTTGGGCAAAACGGGCCTGCGCGTCAGCGTCGCCGGGCTCGGCACCGGCGGTTTCTCCCGGATGGGGCTCAAGTCCGGCAAGACCGAGGACGAAGCGGCGCGGCTCGTCCTCGACGCGGTCGAGCTCGGCGTCAATTTCATCGACACCGCGCCGCCCTACGGCACCGAGGGCGTGGTCGGCCGGGCGCTCAAATCGATCCAGCGCGACAAGATCGTGGTCGCGACCAAGGCCTTCATTCACCGCAACAATGAGTGGTCGTCGCCGGAGCGCGTGGTTGCAAGCCTCGACAATTCGCTGCGCCTCCTCGGCACCGATTACGTCGACGTGTTCAGTCTGCATGGCGTAGAGCCGTACGAGTACGATTATGCGCTCAAGACGATCGCGCCCGTCCTCGTCGTGCAGAAGGACAAGGGCAAGATCAGGCATATCGGGCTGACCGAAAACCCGATCGTCGATTTCACCAATGAGACGCTCAAGCGCGCGCTGCATGATCCGGTCTGGGAAGTGTTCATGGTGGGCTTCCATATGTTGCATCAGGGCGCGCGAGCGAACGTCTTTCCGGCAACGCGCGTGAAGGGCGTCGGTACGCTGTTGATGTTCGCGGTGCGCAGCATTTTCGCCGATCCGCCGCGCGTCGCCCGTGAGATGAAGGAACTCGCGGCCAAGGGCTTGGTCGAGCAATGGCTCGGCGAGACCGACGATCCGCTCGGCTTTCTCGTGCACCAGGGCGGCGCAGCCAATATGATCGAGGCGGCCTACCGGTTTGCGCGGCACGAGCCGGGGGTCGATGTGGTGCTGTTCGGCACCGGCGACGCCGGGCACCTGCGAACCAACGTGGCCTCGCTACTCAAGCCGCCATTGCCCGAAGCCGATCGGGTGAAGCTCGCGGCTTTGTTCGGCCATCTCAAAGGCATCGGCCTCGACAGCCATCAGGGACGCTAGAGCCTTATCGGTTCTGATGAAGTCAGAACCGGGCTCTAGCATTTTGATTGAGCATGATCTTTACCGAAAACCGGTATCCACCCCCGGATCAATTCCGAGGGCAGGCATTTTCGGGATCATGCTTTAAACCAGCTCCTCGGCGATCCAGCGGGTGACGGAGCGGTGCTTGGGCGTCCAGCCGAGCGCGGCGGCGGCTTGGCCGCGCACGCGGCTGTTGGAGCCGAGCGAGTACACCGCCATGTTGCGGCCCCACGCCGCGATCGCCTCGTCGGCCGGCCAGGATTGCGCGGCGTCGAGACCGAGCCGTGCGGCGATGGCGCTGGCGATTTCACGCAAGCCTTCCTCGCCGCTTTCGACGTACATGAAAGTGCCGGCCGGCGCTTTTTCGAGAGCCAAGACATACAGCGCCGCGACATCGGCGATATGTACGTTCGACCAGCGGTTCAGGCCGCGCCCGATATAGCGCGCCACGCCGGACGATTTGGCCTGGCGCGCCAGCGCGGGAATCTGCACGCTCTGCGCCGGCGGTCCCAACGCATGGCCGTAGATCATGGTGTTGCAGACGACGATGCCGCGCGCCGCGAGCACCAGCCGGTCGATGGCGACGCGCGCGGCCTTATCGGCGACCGGCGCGATGGGTTCGCCTTCGTGAAAGATGCGTTCGGACGGCTCGCCCATGGCGAGATCGGCGACGATGCTTGAACCGCTTGAATGAATGAAGGCTTTGCCGGAACCGGCAATCCCACCAAGCAGCGCCTCGACCGCGCCGCGATGATCGCTCGACGCCGCGTTGACGACGGCGTCGGCGGCGCGGGCCTCGTTCCGCAATAAAGCCGCGTCATCGAGCGAACCGATGACCGCCTCGACGCCATAGGCCGCGACCGCGGCGGCCTTGGCCTGGTCGCGAACGAGGCCGCGTACCTTATGGCCTGCGGCGGTCAGCGCCGCCGCCACCGCGCCGCCGATATAGCCGTTCGCCCCGGTCAAAAAGATTCGCATGCGGCGTACCTGCGTTTCGGCCGACGTGAGCCCAGCGCGATCGCCCGGACTTTTATCGCTTCTTTTTGCCTCTTGCCTTGCGCGCAGCATAGCGGGCGTCGCGCTCCGCTTTTTGCTCGACTTGCTTGGCGGCTTCGCGCTTCTTCTTTTCGGCTGCGGCGCGCTCGGCCGCCAAGGCCGCTTCGCGCTTAGCCTCTGCCGCCGCTTCGGCTTCGCGCGCTTTGCGTTCGGCCTTATCGGTCTCGCGGACTTTTCGCGCGGCACTGCGATCGGCGGCGTCCGCCGCGCGCGATTGCTGGCGCTCGGCGGCGGCCGGATCGGCGGCCTTGGCGCGAAATTTTTCCAGCGCCGCTTTCTTGGCCTCGGCGGCAGCCTTTTGCCGTTCCTTGAAATCCGGCTCTCTGAACCAAGCCATCTGCCTCGACCTCGCAGGACGTTCAGTTTGATTATAGCTTAACGCGCCCGCCAACCCAGCACCGACAGGTGGGCCGTGCCTGAACCTTAACGGATTTTCTAAAGAAACCGCCCGGTGGACCAACCGCCCGGCCGGACAAATCGTGCGCGAGCGCCTATATAGCCTTCCAGGGTTCGATAGCAATCGGTTTGGCGAGAGGATTTTATGGCATTTCGGGTCAACTACGGCAGAGACCGTGCCGAGCGCGACCGGGCGGCCCGCGCCCGGACCGCCGAAAAACTGAAGAAACGCGAAGAGAAGTCCGCGCAACGCAAAGCGCTACGCGACGCCGCCGCAGGCGACACGCCAAGCACCGAAGCGGACACGGCGCAGATTCCGGAACGGCTCGCCGGCAAAGAGGGTTAGATGGCGATTGATCGAACGCGACGGGGAAGCGACCCGCGGCAAGCGGCCGAGGCGGCGTTCAAGGCGGCGACTACCAAGCCCATCCCCGCGCCGGACCCGCTGCCGAAAGCGCCGTCGCTGCCCGGCGTCAAGGAACTCGTCTCCTTGCGCATCGACCGCGACGTTCTCGATTACTTCCAGGAAGCCGGGCCCGGCTGGCAAGATCGGATCAATGCGGCGTTGCGCAAGGCGGCGGGGAAATAGGATTTTTGATGGAGCATGATCTTTTCGGAAAAAACCGGCTTCCACCGTTTCCAGATCATGCTCGTGCCGCGAGGAACCGAAATGTCCGATTGTCTGCATTGCGACATCAATGAACTGGTGCAGAAGCACATCGATAGCGGCGGCGCCAACGTCGAAATCGCCGAGTTGGCGGCGAAGATCGCCGAAAGCCTCGCCGATCTCATTTTGCTCGCGCCCGAAAGCGAGCAATCGAAACTCATGGCCGACGCCATTGCCTGTTTTGGCAACGTCTTTCTGGAAAAGAGCGGCGCAATCGAGACCGAGGGCTCGGATGCACGGCACTAATCCTGCTCGCGCGGCGCTGTCGTGCGCGGCTGCCGTAGTCGCGGCGGCGGTGTTCGGCGCCGCGATCTTGCCTGGCGCAGGTCCGGCACGCGCGCAGCGGCCGCAAGCCGAGCAACGAGCCGAGCCGCATGCGCGCATCGTCGTCACCGGGGACGGCAGCGTGCGGGTGCCGCCCGATTACGCACAGATCAGGGGCGGGGTGACCACGCGCGGCAAGACCGCCAAAGAGGCGACCGACGCCAACTCGAAACTGATGGCTGCAATCGTTGCGGCGCTGCAAAATTCCGGCATCGAGCAAAAAGACATTCAGACCGCGGAATTTTCGATCGCACCGGTCTATGAGCAACCGCAGCCGAATTCCGAAGCAAAACTGTCCGGCTTCCGCGTCTCCAATCAGGTCGATGTCAAGATCCGGCAGATCGACAAGCTCGGTGACGTTCTCGATCGGCTCATCGCGGCCGGAGCGACCGAACGTCGGCAACGTCGAATTCAGGCAGTCCGACGCGTCAAAGGCGCTCGACCAGGCGCGAGCGGCCGCGGTTGCCGACGCCCAGCGCAAGGCGGAGATCTACGCGCGCGCCGCTGGCGTCAATCTTGGCCACATCGTGTCGATCACGGAGCCATCCGGCTACGCGCCGCCCGGTCCGATGATGGCGATGCACGCGGCGGGCGCGATGGCGGCGGTGCCGATCTCAAGCGGCGAGGATACCTTGCACGTACGCGTCACCCTCGGCTTCGACATTGCGCATTAGCGACAATCAATTCAATCTGAAACGATTGCGCTCTAGCGGCGCGCAGTCGCACTTCGCCCTTTGCCGATGATCGAAATATCCGAGCCATCGCGATAGGCCGGGTGCGTCCAGCCGTTCTCGTCGTAGTCGGCCATGCACGCGTCCGCGAGCGCTTCCATCTGCTTTAACTGCCCGGAAAACTGCGCCTGCTGCAGCGGGAAAATGCGGACGAGTTCGTGGCTGCCGGAATAGTTCATTTCGTAGAGCTCGTGGCGCGCGCCGAATTCGGTGCCGATCGCGTCCCACAGGAGCTTCATGATCTTGATGCGCTCCTTGTATTCGATACCGTTCGAGCCGCGGACATATTTGGCGAGATATTTGTCGACGTCGGGATTCTTGAAGTCGAGCGCGCTCGACGGCAGATAAATCAAGCCTGAGGCGACGATTTTTTCGATGATGTTGCGCACCGCCGGATAGGCTTCGGTCATGAACAGGCGGTAGGTGCTGCAGGCGCGGCCGTTGGGCAGCACCGCGCCCTCGACCCACGGCTCGGGATTGCAGGCCATGGCGTCGGTCAGCGACCAGAACAGATTGCGCCAGCCGACCACTTCGCCGATCTGCGCCTGCACGCCGCGGAAGCCGTCGACGCCGGTGGCGCGCGCCGCCTTGCAGAGCAGCCCGATGATGAAATCGAGCTTGACCGCAAGCCGGGTGCAGCCCTGCATGGTGAAGCCGTTGAAAAAGCCCGACTTCGGATAAAAGTTTTTCAGCCGCTCGACGTCGCGGTGAATGAAGACGTTCTCCCAGGGGATGAAAGCATTGTCGAAAACGAAAATGGCGTCGTTCTCGTCGAACCGGGACGTGAGCGGATAATCCCACGGCGAGCCGGTGGCGGCGGCGGCGAATTCATAGGACGGCCGGCAGATCAGCTTGATGCCGGGGGTGTTCATCGGCGCGATGAACATCACCACCATGGCCGGATCGTTGATCTCCTGGCCCATATTCTGGCCGAGAAAATTGTAATGCGTCAGCGCCGAATTGGTGGCGACGACCTTGGCGCCGGAGACATAGATGCCGGCGTCGGTCTCCTTCTGAATGGTGATGTAGACGTCCTTGACCTCTTCGACCGGCTTGTTGCGGTCGATCGGCGGATTGACCAGCGCGTGATTGAGATAGAGCACCGCCTCCTGCGCGCGCTTGTGCCAGGCTTTCGCGTTGTCGGAGAACTTGCCGTAGAAGGCGGCATTGGCGCCGAGCGTGTTGAGAAACGCCGCCTTGTAATCGGGGCTCCTTCCCATCCAGCCGTAGGAGATGCGCGCCCAGGCGGCGATGGCGTCGCGCTGCGCGATCACCTCCTCGCGGGAATGCGCCACCTTGAAAAATTTGTGGGTATAGCCGCCGGAGCCGGTATCGGTCGGCGCGGTGAGCAAATCCTTTGTCGTCTTGTCGTGCAGCGCGTCGTAAAGCAGCGCGACCGAAGCGGCCGAATTGCGAAACGCCGGATGCGCGGTGACGTCCTTGACGCGCTCGCCGTAGATATAGACCTCGCGGCCGTCCCGTAACGATTCCAAAAACTCCGCGCCGGTGAACGGGCGCTTTTTGCCCGCAAGGATCGCCTCGGGATGGTTTGGCATGGTGGACTCCATTTCAGCTTCGTTCCCCGGACGCGGTGCACCGCTTGATCCGGGGTCTTCGCAAGCTCCGGATTCTTAGCGTCCCGAGCTTGTCACGATCCCGGGTCTGCAGCGCATCACTTCGTTTCGCTGCGTGCTGCGCTGCGCCCGGGAAAAGATCACCCATCACCTTTCGCCTGCCGACACGCTTCCCAAACGCTTTGCGCCGTGGCCGGCATTTGCAGATGCGCGCCGGCGCCGTTCGGAATGGCGTCGGCAACCGCGTTCATCACCGCGGCGATCGCGGCCGTGGTGCCGGCTTCGCCGACGCCCTTGACGCCGAGCGGGTTGGTCGTCGCCGGCACGTTATGCATGGCTTCGCGCAGTGGCGGCATGTCGTCGGCGCGCGGCATCGCGTAATCCATGAACGAGCCGGTGACGAGCTGCCCGCTGTCGCCGTCGTAAACGGTGCGCTCCATCAGCGCCTGGCCGAGGCCCGAGGCGATAGCGCCGTGCAACTGGCCTTCGACGATCATGGTATCGAGCGGATTGCCGCAATCGTCGACCGCGGCATAGGACGCGACATGCATGGCGCCGGTATTTGGATCGATCTCGACCTCGGCGATGTGAACGCCGTTGGGGAATGTCTGCGGCGTCTCGGTGACGGTCTTGGTGTCGAGATCCTCCGCAATCTCGCTGCGCTTTTTCATCTCGGCGGCGCGTGCGGCGACATCGAACAGCGCCACGCGGCGGTCGGTGCCGACCACTTCGAAAGCGCCGTTGTTATAGGCGATGTCGGCCTCGCCGGCTTCGAGCATGGTGGCGGCGATCGGCTTGCCTTTGGCGAGGATGGCGTCGATCGCTTTGACCACGGAATGGCTCACCGTCATGGCCGAGCGGGAGCCGACCGAGGCATAGCCCGGCAGCTCGTTCGCGGAGTCGCCGTGGCGATGCGGAATCTTGTCCGGCGGGATGCCGAGCCGTTCGCCGATCAGCCGCGCAAACACCGTGGCGTGGCCCTGGCCGGTATTCTGCACATTGAGCCGCAACTGCAGCGTTCCATTGCCGGGAAATTCAAGAAGCGCGCTTTCGGTCGGCGAGCCGCCGGAATGCTCCAGCATGCAGCAGACGCCGAGCCCGCGATAGGTGCCGCGCTTTTGCGCCTCGCGGCGGCGCTGCTTGAAGTTATGGTAATCGGCGAGTTCCAGGGCCTTGTCGAGGATCGGCTCGAAATCGCCGGAATCGATGACGGTGCCGACTTGGGTCTTGTAAGGAAAGGCCGACTTTCTGATCAGATTGCGCCGCCGCAGTTTTACGGGATCGATGCCGGTAACACGCGCCGCCTCATCGACCGCCCGCTCCAGCGCGTAGCTCAATTCCGGGCGGCCGGCGCCGCGATAGGGCGCGGTCGGCAGCGTGTTGGTGTAGACGCATTTCACCCCGATATCGATCTTGGGAATGTCGTACATGCCGGGCAGGCAGCGGGTGAAGCTCAGGGTGGGAATATTGGCACCGATAGCGCCGAGATAGGCGCCCATATTGCCGACGCTGCGGATGCGCAGCGCCAGAAATTTGCCCTTGTCGTCGAGCGCCAGCTCCACTTCGGAAAAAGTGTCGCGTGCCTGATTGTCGGACAGGAACGCTTCCGAGCGGCCGGACATCCAATGCACCGGGCGGTTCAGCTTTTTCGCCGCCATGAGGAGTGCCATGTATTCCGGATAGGCCAACGTCTTCAGCCCGAACGCGCCGCCGACATCCTCGGTGATGACGCGCAGTTTCTCCTTCGGCCAATTCATGATGCCGAGGATGTTCTCGCGCATGGTGCCGGCGCTTTGCGAGCAGGTGCGCAACGTGTAGGCGTCGCGCGCGGCGTCGTGGCTCGCCGTCGCCCCGCGCGGCTCCATCGAGGCGACGCAGAGGCGCTGGTTCATTTCGGCGATGCGCGCGATGTGCTTGGCCGAGGCGAAAATGCGCTCGACCTCGGCGGCATTGGCGGCGGGGTCGGCGGCCGGCCCCGGCCAGTCGACCGCGAGGTTGTTGGGCACCTCGGGCCAGACTTGCGGCGCGCCAGGTTCGAGCGCCGCGCGCGCGTCGGTCACCGGCGTGAGCGGCTCGTATTCGACATGGACGAATTCGGAGGCGTCCTGCGCCGTGAGCGCGCGCTCGGCGACGACCACTGCCACCGCCTCGCCGATATGCAGCACGCGGTCCTTGGCGAGCGCCGGCCGGTTGGTGACGATGAGCTTTGAGCCATTGCGGCCCGGCAGCGGCGGATGCCGCGAAATATTACCGATGCCGTCCATGTCGGCCGCGGTCAGTACGGCAATGACGCCGGGCACGTTCTTCGCGGCGGCGGTATCGATGGAAACGATGCGGGCGAAGGCGTGCGGCGAGCGCACGAAATAAGCGTAGCCTTGGTTCGGCAGCGGTGCGTCGGCTACGTAGCGGCCGCGGCCGCGGACCAGCACGTCGTCCTCGACGCGGCCGTGAAATGCGTGGCTCTCGGTGTCCGTCTTGGCGTCCATGCTGGGTTCCGGGGGGTGGTCGGGCGTTTGAGCGGCCATTTATAGCCGAAACTGCCGATAGAAAACCCCTTAGCGGTGTTCGCCGCGGGCATGGCTTGCATGCCCTTGCTTGCCATTGCCGGTTATGGCCAAAACGTCCCGCCATCCGGGGGGAGAGCCGATGCCGCGCACGATCGATACGCATAGCCACATCCTGGCCGACGCGACCATAAATCTTCTGCAAAAGGAGATTCCGCACCTTGGGCTGAAGCTCACGCCGTACGATGAGGAGAACTGCGTGATCGAGGTTGCCGGCGTACCGTACCGGCCGTTTCCGCGTGGCGGCCACAATATCGAGCGCCGCTTCGCCGACATGGACGCCGCCGAAGTCGACATGCATGTGCTCTCGGTGTCGCCCCAAACCTGGCTCTATAATCAAGAGCCCGCAGTCGGGGTCGCCGCCGCGACCATCCAGAACGACGAGATCGCGCGGCTTTGCAAGGAGCATCCGGACCGCTTTGCCGGCATCGCCACGCTGCCGATGCAGGCGCCGGACAAGGCGGCCGAGGAATTGCGCCGCGCCATGGGCAAGCTCGGACTGCACGGCGCGATGATCGCCTCCAACGTCAACGGCAAGAATCTCGACGATCCGAGCTTCGAACCAGTCTGGGCGGCGGCCGCCGAGCTCGACGCCTTCATGGTGATCCATCCCGGCAATGTCGCCGGCGCCGAGCGGCTACGCTCCTATTATCTCGGCAACCTGATCGGAAATCCGCTCGACACCACCATCGCGGCGGCGTGCCTGATCTTCGGCGGGGTCATGGAGCGTTATCCCAAGCTCGATTTCGTCATGGTGCATGCCGGCGGCTTCATCCCCTATCAGGGCGGCCGCTGGGTGCACGGCTGGGAGGTGCGGCCCGAGCCGAAAGCGCATCTGAAACATTCGCCGCAGCGTTATCTCGATCGGCTCCGCTACGACACCATCACCCACGCCAAGGCGCCGCTTGAATTTCTCGTCGCCTCGTCCGGCGCCGAGCGGGTGTTTCTGGGCAGCGACTATCCTTACGACATGGGCACCGGCGAATGCGTGCGGCAAGTCAAGGCGGCGAATATTTCCGCCGCCGATCGCGAGCGAATTCTCGGCGGCCATGCGGCGGAGATTCTGAACAAGAAACGCCCGAAATAGATTGCAAATGGACGATCAGACGAATCTCATCTGCATTTCCTCGCGCGCCACGCGGTCGCTGATCGCCGACGCATTCGTCGCGGCAGGTTTGCCGCAAGCCGACGCCGGGATTGCGTCGCTTCGCTCGCCATGATCCTTAATGCTCACGGCGCTTAATGCTCACGCCCGGCACCTTTGCTCTCACTCTATTGCTGTCGTTCCTGACCGCGCTCGGCCCGCTGTCGATGGATATGTATTTGCCGTCGCTGCCGGATATCTCGCGAAGCTTGCAGGCGCCGATTCTCGACGTGCAATTGACCATTTCCAGTTATCTGTTCGGCTTTGCCGTCGGCCAGATTTTCTACGGCCCGATCTCGGACCGCATCGGCCGCAAGCCGGTCTTGCTGACGGCGCTGGTCCTCTATGGGTTCGCCAGTATCGGCTGCGCGCTCGCACAATCGGTCGACGGCCTGATTGCATTGCGCTTCGTGCAGGCGCTCGGCGGCGCCGGGGTGATCGTGCTGGCGCGCGCCGTGGTGCGCGATATTTATTCCGGCGCGCGGGCGAGCCGCGAATTGTCGCTGATGGGCGCGATCACGGCCTTTGCGCCGATCGTCGCGCCGACGATCGGTGGGCTGTTGCAGACCGCGTTCGGTTGGCGCGCGACATTCGTCTTGCTGGTGATCTTTGCCGGCATCGCCGGATTGATCGCCACGCGGTTATTGCCGGAGACGCTGCGCCAGCGCGCTACCGAACCGTTTTCGTTCACCAAGATGCTGGCGCTCTATCCGCCGGTGCTGGTGCACCGCGGCTTCCTCGCCAATCTCGGCATTTTGACCACGACATTCGTCGGACTTTTTGCCTGGGTCTCGGGCGCGCCGATCGTGATGCAGGGCACGAGCTATGGGCTGTCGCCGCTAGTGTTCGGCGTCACCTTCGCCATGGGCGCCGCCGGCTACATGCTGGGAACCTTCATCGCCGCCCGTATCGTGATGCGGATCGGCATCGACCGCACTATGGGCATCGGCTGCGTGACACTGGCGCTCGGCGGATTGATCATGATGGCCGTAGTGGCGCTCCACCTCGCCAATGTCGTCTGGTTCGTCGGATCGATGATGATTTATCTGGCCGGCCTCGGGCTGGCTTTGCCCGCGGCGATGGCAGGCGCGCTCACGCCATTTCACGATCGCGCCGGCACGGCCTCCTCGCTGATGGGGTTCACGCAGCAGTCGGCCGCCGCCATCGCCGCCGGAGCGATCGGGCTTTATCTCGGGCAATCCGCGTGGCCGGTCGCGGCCGCGGTCGCGACCATGGGCTGCGTCGCGCTGATGATCTGGGCGTTTACGCGGAAGGTGCGCGCGGCGGAGTGGTGACGGACCTTCGCCGGCAAGCCTGTAGCAATTCATGCAGAAACCAAATATTCCCTTTGGCTGGCGCGGGGATTGGGCAGGCAACGACCAGGAGAGCAGTCAATGGCGAGTTCCAACAAACTTCCCACCCGTAAACTCGGTTCGTCCGGCATCGTCACATCGGCGATCGGGCTCGGCTGCATGTCTCTCTCCGGCGTCTACGGCGCGAGCAACGACGACGAGGCAATCGCGCTCATTCACGCGGCTTTGGATCGGGGCATTACCATGCTCGATACCTCCGACGCCTACGGCGCCGGCCATAATGAGGAACTGGTCGGCAAGGCGATCAAGGGCCGCCGCTCGGAAGTGGTGCTGGCGACGAAATTCGGCAATCTCGGCGGCCGCGGCGGCAAGGTCGCCGACGGCCGGCCCGAATTTGTCATCAGCTCCTGCGAGGCGAGCCTCAAGCGCTTAGGCGTCGATGTGATCGATCTATACTACCAGCATCGCATCGATCCGACCGTGCCGACCGAGGACACCGTGGGCGCCATGGCCAAGCTCGTTCAACAGGGCAAGGTCCGTGCGCTCGGCTTGAGTGAGGCGAGCCCGCAAACCGTTCGCCGCGGCCATGCGGTGCACAAGATCGCGGCGGTGCAAAACGAATACTCGTTGCTCTATCGCGCCGAGGGCGAAGACACGCTGCGCACGACGCGTCAGCTCGGTATCGCCTTCGTCGCCTATTCGCCGCTCGGCCGCGGCCTGCTCACCGGCGCGGTCGGGGATCCGAAAGATATGTCCGACAACGACGCGCGCCGCCGCCATCCACGCTTTGCTCCGGAGAATATCGGCCACAATATAGGTCTGGTGCAGAAGGTCGCGGAATTATCGCGCAAGAAAAAATGCACCCCGGGTCAGCTCGCGCTGGCGTGGCTGTTGGCGCAGGGCGACGATATCGTGCCGATCCCCGGGACCAAGCACAAAGACCGGCTCATCGAGAATATCGGCGCTGTCGCAATCGAATTGACCGACGAGGAACTGGCGCAGATTTCCAGTGCGGTGCCGATCGGCGCCGCCGCCGGCTCGCGCTATCCCGAAGGGCAGATGAAGAGCGTTTATGTCTGAGCGCGCTCCCCGCGCTCGCTGCTCTTTTGGTCGCGACTTGGATCTCCGAGAATTTGTCGAACACTGCCGCGCGCGCTACACTCGGCTCCGATCAGGGCGACGAACTCTAGAACTCTAGGGCGTGGCAGGGCCGCGCTTGGACGAAGCGTCACGCAGATGGCGTAAACGAAATGTGGGAGGCATAATGTGGATCGCGCTGGTCATCACCCATGGGCTTTTTGCATTTCTGCTGTTGGGCGCCATCAGCCATCAGGTGGTGAGCGTGTGGGCGCCGCTGCGCGCCGGGGCCACTAATTTCGTCGATCGTTTCCGCGCCGTGGGATCGGCGCATTACGTCAATGCCATCATCGTGCTCTACCTCGTCACCGCGGCCATGGGCGGCGTGCTCTATACCAACTACCGCATCACGTCCCGGCTCATGATGGAAATGGGCCATTACTGGAAATCGGTCGGCGCCTTCGAGCTTAAGGAACACCTGATCGCCATCGGTTTGGGGGTGCTGCCGGCCTATTGGTACTTTTGGCGGCCGTCGCCCGCTGCCGGCGATCTGCGCACGCGCAAGCTTCTGACCACGCTCTTGGCCTTCATCATCTGGTGGGCTTTTCTCGCCGGCCATGTCGCCAACAACATTCGCGGCATTGGAACGTGAGAGGCGGCAGATGAGCGGCCACGGCCGATTTCCGGTTTTTGCCGTCACCTTCGCCGTCGTCTATGCGGCGGTCTATTATTTCGCGGTCGACTATAATTGGCCGCTGTTCTCCTACGGTCCGCAGACCGGCCAATGGCTCTTCCTTGACCACGTGGCTTCGGCCGGACCGACGATGTACTGGTACGGCTGGCTGGCGACCTCGGCCATTGCCGGCGCGGTGGCCGGACTCATCGTCTGTTATCTGCCGGGAAATCCCGGAAGATGGCTGTGGTCCGGTTTGACCTGGCTGGTGCCGGTCTGTTCGATCGCGGCGATCGCGCACCTCCTCGGCGGCTACCTGACGCGATGAGCTCCCTCCTGCAGCGCTTCACCGTCTGGCGGCACCTGCGTTTGATCGTCGCGTTGATGCTCGCCGGCCTGACTGCGGCGCGCGCCGGCGGACAGATGACCTTCGGCGATGACACCAATACCAGCGCCAACGACGGCCCGGCCTTCTTTGGTTTCGTTCGCGACGCCGATGGCCCGGCTGTGGCCGATGCCAAGGTGACGGCCGCGGTCAAGACCGGGGGCGCCGTCGTCACCACCACCAACACCATGGGCATCTACAAGTTTCCGGGCTTTGCCAAAAGCATCAATCCAAACGACATCGTCATCTCTTGCGACAAGAGCGGCTACAAGCAAGCCAATGTCGTGCGTCGTCCGAGTACTGCCGGCGACGTGACCGATCCGATCGAAGTCGAGTGCTACCTGCAGAAAGACTAATCATGACGCGGGCGGGTTATGCCGTCGCGGCGATCGCCTGTCTCCTCGCCACCATCGCAGCAAATTCTTGCTGCGCGCAGACGCTGACCGGCACGGTCAGCTCCACTGCGGAGGGCGCGATGGAAGGCGTGCTGGTCAGCGCGCAAAAAGCGGGTTCTTCGATCACCGTCACGGTCGTCAGCGACGAGCACGGCCGCTTCCGCTTCCCCGATGGCCGATTATCGCCCGGCCAATACGCGCTGCGCATTCGCGCCGTGGGCTACGACCTTGCGGGCCCCGGCACGGTCGCGCTCGGTCCGGCGCCGGCCGATGTCGCGATCAAGCTGCGGCCGACTTCGAACCTTGCCGCGCAACTCACCAACACCGAATGGCTCACGAGCATGCCCGGCACGCCGGACGACAAACGGCCGCTGATGGAGTGCATGAGTTGCCACACGCTGCAACGGATCGTCCGTTCGAGCTACACCGCCGCACAGTTCATTCCCGTGCTGCAACGCATGGCGCAATACGCCAACAACACCATTCAAGCCCGGGTGCAAATGCGCGGCGCCGCGGTCAAAATCAACGAACCGGCCGTACGAAAGCTTGCGGCCTATCTGGCGACGATAAATCTGAGCGGCGGTCCGGCTTGGAGCTATAAGTTGCAGACCTTGCCGCGTCCCAAAGGTGCCGCCACTCATGTCGTCATCACCGAGTACGACCTGCCGCGCCAGACGATCGCGCCGCACGACGTGCGCACCGACGCTCAAGGCAACGTCTGGTACTCGAATTTCGTCGAGAATTTTCTCGGCGAGCTCGACCCCAAGACCGGCGCCGACCGGGACTATCCGATCCCGCTCTTGAAGCCGACATTCCCCACCGGTTCGCTCGACCTCGAACCGGACGCCAGCGGCAATCTGTGGCTCGCGCTGATGTTTCAGGGCGGACTGGCCCGCTTCGACATGAAAACCAAGACCTTTCGGCTCTATCCCGTTAACGGCGTCGCTGACGACGACGCCATGCAGCAATCGATGGTCATGCCGCGGGCCGACAACATCGACGGCAAGGTCTGGAGCAACGACGTGGCGCGGCACGCCATCATGCGGCTCGATCTGCAGACCGGCCGATACCAGCGCATCGATCCATTCACATTCATGGGCGATGGCCGTGCCCACGCGCCTTACGGCATGGCGGCGGACGCCCGGAACAACCTCTACTTCATGGATTTCGGCGACGAGAATATCGGCCGCGTCGACGCCAAGACCGGCGCCGCCACGCTGTTTCCGACCCCGACCAAAAATTCCCGGCCGCGCCGGACCATGCTCGACGATCGCGGCCGGCTGTGGTTCGCCGAATTTGCCGCCAACAAGCTCGCGATGTTCGATACCAAAACGGAATCGTTTCAAGAATGGAACGCACCGACGCCGTACACCTATCCCTACGACGTGTTCTGCGACAAAAACGGCGAGCTCTGGAGCGCCGGTATGGCGAGCGATCGCGTGCTGCGCTTCGATCCGACAAGCGGCCGCTCGGTCGAATATTTGTTGCCGCGCCCGACCAATATTCGCCGGGTCTTCGTCGACAATTCGACCGATCCGGTGACGTTCTGGGCCGGCAACAATCACGGCGCCGAAATCATCCGGCTGGAGCCGCTCGATGAATGAGGCTGCAGCGCGATGCGAAGCGCAGAAATGAGGAGGGCGATCGATGAATAAAACAGCCGCGCTAGTCGCAACGTTCGCGGTGCTGTTCGTCATTGCCGGCCGCAACAATGCGGTGTCGCAGCAACCGCCGCCGGAGGCGGCAAATGCGGCGCCGGCGCCCTATACGATGACGATGGGCGACATGATGAACACGCTGGTGCAGCCGCGCCATGCCAAGCTCGGTCTGGCCGGCCGCACTGCGAACTGGCCGCTTGCGGCCTATGCGCTGATCGAAATCCGCCAGGCTTTCGCCGGCATTACCAAGGCGCAGCCGAAGTTTCGCGGCTTGCCGGTCGCCGAACTGGTCGATGCCGCATTGGGCCAGCCGCTCAACGCCGTCGAGGCCGCCATCAAGCAGCAGGATGCGAAAAAATTTGCCGCTGCTTACGCGGAACTGACGCAAGGCTGCAATGCCTGTCACCAGTCGGTCGACCACCCGTTCGTGGTCATCAAGGCGCCGGACGCGTCGGCGTTCCCGAATCAGGATTTCAATCCGGGGCACTGAGCCATCAGGACTTTGCATCCGACAGCAACGCCGCCATCACGCGCTCGCGCGTCAGCGGCAGGTCGCGCAGCCTGGCGCCGAGCGCCTGCGCAACGGCATTGCCGATGGCGGCCGCGGTCGGGCCTGCCGTCGCCTCGCCGGCGCCGAGCGGCGGCTCGTCCGTCGCCGGATTGACGAGTTCGACCGTCACTTCCGGCGCATCGCTGAAGCGCAGCACTGGATAATTGGCCCAGTCGCGCGCCAGCACTCCGGAACTGTCGAATTGGACCTGCTCCTTCAACACCCAGCTTGCCGCCTGGAGAATGCCGCCTTCGAGCTGATTGATCGCGCCGTCGGGATTGACGACAAGACCGGCATCGGCGGCGCACCACACTCGCGTCAGCCGAATTTCCTCCTCCACCTCCACGCGCGCCACCACCGCGGCATAGGCGGCCCGGTTCTTGTAACGCGCAAAGCCGATGCCGAGCCCCGGCTCGGCGGCGCGGCGCGCTCGCCAATCGCACATCCGCGCCACATGCTCGATCACGCCGCGGGCGCGCGCGTCGGCGAGGAGCGACAGGCGATACGCCACCGGATCGGCGCCGGCCTGTTCGGCGAGTTCGTCGATGAAACATTCGATGGCGAAGACATTGGCCGTCGCGCCGAGCCCACGCAATGCGGAAGTCCGCACCGGTATCTGCGGCACGAGATGATGCACGATCCGCTTGGCGGCGATTGCGTAGAGCGGCTCGCCGTTACGCGTCGCGCCGCCGCCGTTGGCTTCCGGCACGTCGGCGGGTTCGGGCGGCGGCGGCGGATTGGGCAGCGCCTCCGCTGCAAGGAGATTCCCGAGCCCCGGCCGCGCGTTGTGGGTGCCGCTCCAGATTTCGGTCGTCCAATCGACCGGGCGGCCGGCATCGTCGAGGGTGGCGCGTATATTCACCACCATGGCCGGGCTGATCGGCTCGAAGGCAAATTCCTCCTCGCGCCGCCATCGCACCCGAATTGGACTGCCCGGTTTCAAGACGGCGATGACGGCCGCGTCCGCCGCGGCGTCGTCGGCGCCGTTATGCCCGTAGCAGCCGGCGCCCTGCACGTGCTTCACCGCAATCGCGCCGGGATCAAGCTTCAGCATCTGCGCCAGCGATTTGCGCAACGGGTAGACGCCCTGCGAATGCGTCCACACCTGGAGCCGCTGCTCGCGATAGAGCGCCAGCGCGCATGACGGAGCAATCGACGCATGCGCCACATAAGGCCGGCTGAATGTCGCTTCGTAGGTCCGGCCGCGCGGCGGGGCGTCAGGCAACGGACTGCCGATCACCCGATCGATCGACGGCTGCTGCAACAGCGAACGCGCTTCCTGCCGGAAGGCGCTGACCGGCTCAACGCCGTCCCAGGTTACGTGCGCGGCGGCTTTCGCCGCGGCGGTTTCGACCGCCGCTTCGCTCCCGCCGACAATGGCGAGGAAATTGCCGCTGCGCACGATCTCGATTGGCTCCTTGGCGTCGCGGCGAATGGCCGCTTCGTCGACGGCGACGATCGAGGCGGTGCGTCCCGGCTGCCGCACCACGCGCGCATGCAGCATGCCATCGAGCGCCATGTCGTGAATAAAGCCATCCTGGCCGAACACTTTGGCGGCGAGGTCGACGCGCGGCGCGCTGCGGCCGACATAGCCATACTCGGCCGCGGTCTTGGGCACGGCACGCCCGGTCGCGCGGCCGGTCAGATCGATCGCGCCTGACAGCGTCCAGTAATCGTCTCCGGTCGGCACGCCCCGGCAGACGATGGCGCCGTCTTTGACCGCGAGATCGGCCAGCGGCAGGCGCCGCAGCGCGGCGACGCGTTCCAGATAGATGAGCTTGATTTCGGCGCAGGCCAATCGCAGCGCAACGCCGCCGAACTGAATCGATTGGCTCCCCGCGGTAAATCCCTCGTTCGGCGTGCGCGCGGTATCGCCCGATTGCAGCACGATGCGATCCGGCTTGATATCGAGTTCGTCGGCAGCGATCTGGATCATCGCGGTCAAGACGCCCTGGCCGATTTCAACTCGGCCTGTGGAAACGACCGCCTTGCCGCCGGCGCGAAACGACACCCACTGATCGAGCCGGGGATTGTCGAGCAGGACTGCCGGCAACGCTGGCGCGCTCATGACCGGGTCTCGCGAATGAGTGCGGCGGCGCGCTGCACCGCGCGGATAATGCGGTTATGCGTTCCGCAACGGCAGATATTGCCGTCGAGCGCAGCGGCGATATCGGCCCGCGTCGGCGACGGATTGCGCGCAAGCAGCGCGCTCGCGGCGATGAGAATGCCGGTGAGGCAATAGCCGCATTGTCCGGCCTGCTCGTCCAAGAACGCCTGCTGCAAGGCATGCGGCTTGGCCGGCGTGCCGAGGCCCTCGATGGTGACGACGGTTTTGCCGGCCACGCTCCAGATCGGCTTGGTGCAGGATTTCTCGGGCGCACCATCGATCAGCACCATGCAGGTGCCGCACTGCTCCAGGCCGCAGCCGAACCGCGTGCCCTTCAGATCGAGCCGGTTGCGCAGCACGTCAAGGAGCGGCGTTTCCTCGTCAATGGCAACGCTGACGGGTTTTCCATTGACGGTCAGGTCGAAAGTCGGGATCGGCATGTCCGTGTCTCACAACTTCCTTTCGCTGCATCTTGCCCGATGCCGCGACACCCGGGCAACGGTCGCGCGAATGAAGGCTCCATGCCTCCTGACGGGTCCGTTCCGATCCGATACCATGTGACACATTTCCGGCCCCGGCGTTAACAACTCTCGCGCAATCGCATGTCCATTCGCATCATCGGCATGATCGGCGTCACGCCGCCTTCGAGCGACGCCACGCTGCATGTCATCGAAGGCGGCCTGTCGCCGAGCCACGTGGTCGAGGCTGCCCGTGCCCACGAGCAAGCCGGATTCGATTTGGTGCTGGTCGGTTATTCGTAGTCCTCCGCCGAAGGCTTCCTGGTCGCGCTGCATGCGGCAGAACGCACCAACCGGCTTGGTTACCTGATTGCGCACCGGCCCGGCTTCGTGGCGCCCACTTTGATGGCGCGCAAAATCGCCACCTTCGACCATCTCACCGGCGGCCGGCTTGCCATGCACATCATCACCGGCAAGACCGACGACGAGCAGGAGGGCGACGGCGATTTCACGCCGAAAGCGGAGCGCTACCGCCGCGCCGCGGAATATCTCGAATTGATGAAGCTTGCCTGGTCGAGCGAGAAGCCGTTCGACTTCGAAGGCGAGTTCTATCGCGTCAAAGGCGCACATTCGGACGTCCGCCCGCTGCAGCAGCCGCATCCGCTAGTGTTCTTCGGCGGCGCATCCGACGGCGCGCTGGACATGGGGGCGCGGCTTTGCGACGTGTACGCGATCTATGCCGAGCCGCTCGCCTCGACGCGCGAGCGCATACGGGCGTTTCGCGTGCAAGCGGCGGCGTTCGGGCGCACGCCTGGATTCAATGTCTCGGTGCGTCCGATCATCGCTGCGAGCGAAGGCGCCGCCTGGGACAGAGCCAACAAGATTCTTGCGGCGATGCCCGGCGACGGCGGCAAGAACGGCGCCAAGGAAAGCGCGAAGAACGGCTGGAGCCGGCAGGAGGCGATGACCGGGCCGGTCGATAATGCCGGGCGGCGGCTGATGCGCTTTGCCCTCGAAAGCGACGTGCATGACGAGCGGTTGTGGATGCCGATCGCGCGGGCGACCGGCGCGCTCGGCAATACCTCATGTCTCGTCGGCACGCCGGAGCAGGTGGCGCAGGCGATCCTGCGCTATTATCGGCTCGGCGTCGGCTCGTTTCTCATCCGCGGCTTCGATCCGTTGAACGACACCGTCGATTTCGGCCGCGAGCTTATTCCGCGCATCAAAGCCGGCGCCGTCGAGATCGATCGGCTGCAGGCCGCCGGGTGAGACGGGCGCCGGGGATGCAAGGTCAGTCGAATTACGTCCGGTTCGGCAAGCATATCGATTTGCCCGGCGTGAAGCTCTGGTTTCTCGATTCCGGAGGCAACGGCATCCCCGTCGTGCTCCTTCATCCCAACAGCGGCACCAGCGCCATCTGGGAGAGCCAGATCGCCGCGTTGGCACAGGCCGGCTACCGCGCCATCGCTTTCGACCGCCGCGGCTGGGGCAAGAGCACGGCCGATCCGGCGACCGGCCCGCAGCCGGGCAGCGTCACCGGCGACCTCGATGCGCTGGTCGGGCATCTTGCGCTCGACAAATTCCATCTCATCGGCACCGCTGGCGGCGGCTTCATCGCGCTCGATTATGCGGCGTGGCGGCCGGAGCGGCTGCGCAGCCTCGTTGTCGGCGGCTCGACCGGCGCGATTGTCGACCGGGAAATCGCGGATTTCATCGCCCGCATCGCGATTCCTGATATCAGGAAGCAGTCCGCCTACTATCGGGAAATTGGGCCGTCCTATCGCGGCGCCAATCCGGCAGGCACGCAAGCTTGGATCGAGATCGACGAGAACGCGCGCCAACCGGGCGTAGGTTTTCAGCCGCCACTGCGCAGCCCGAATACTTTGGCCAAAATTGCGACCATTCCCACGCCGACGCTGGTGATCGCCGCGGACGCCGATCTGTTGGCGCCGCCGGCCTTGATGCGCGTTTGGGCGCGGCACCTGCGGGATCACGAATGGGCGGTCGTTCACGACGCCGGCCACGCCATGGCGTGGGAGCAACCGGGCCGGTTCAACGACCTCGTACTGGACTTTCTCGCGCGGCGTTGAACAGGCCGAGGTGAACATGGCGAGCCCGCCGCTCTATATCCTTGTCAAACTCTGGATCCACAGGGGTCGCGAGGCGGAATTCGAGGCCTACGAGAGCAAAGTGGCGCGCATCATGGCGCGCTACGGTGGCGTCATTGAACGTGCGATCCGGACGACAAGGACGCCGGACGGCGGATCAGATGAGCCATTCGAGATTCACCTGCTCAAGTTTTCGAGCCGGGATCGCTACGACGCATACCTCAATGACGCGGAGCGTCGTTCTCTGAGCGGGGAACGCGCTGGCATAATCACCAACAGCGACAGTCTGATTGGCACGCCAGGACCCACCTATAACTCGTAATTAAAAACATAGATAGCCGCATCGCCGAACTACGCTGACGCGATTCTCGCCGCATGCTAAGAAGCCAGGTACCAACATCACCTCATAATCCAAGTAGTAACGTGCCCATGCCCAAACTCTACGAAGCGCTTGCAGAGGCGTTCCTTGCGGAGGGAATAGACACGCAGTTCGTCTTGATGGGCGACGGCAACATGCACTGGTCGACCGCCTTTGCCAAACTGCCGGGCGTGCATACCGTCCACGTCAGGCACGAGCACGTTACCGTCGCGGCAGCGACAGCCTACAACGTAGCGACCGGCAAGCTCGCCGTCGCCTCGGTCACCTGCGGCCCCGGCGTGACCCAGTTGATGACGGCGCTGCCGGCCGCGGTTCGTGCCCGCCTGCCGATGGTGGTATTTGCCGGCAAGTCGCCGATCAACGCCAAGTTCTACAACCAGTACATCGACCAAGCGCCGCTGGTGGCGGCGACCGGGGCACGTTACGTCGCCGCGCATAGCGTGCCGCGCATGATGGACTACGTGCGCGAGGCCTTTCACATCGCCAAGTACGAGCGGTGTCCGGTGGTGCTGGGCATTCCCTACGACCTGCAAAAGGTCGAATACATGGCCAACCAGCCCTACGAGACCTCGGCGATGTACCAACCCAAGGTCGGGCGCATGCAGCCCGATCCGGAAGCCGTGGCCGAGGCCGTCGAGCGGCTCGCCGCGGCGAAGCGGCCGATCATCCTCGGCGGCCGTGGCGTGCTGTGGTCCGGCGCGCGAGATGCGGTGATCAAGCTTGCCGATCGCTGCGGGGCGTTACTCTCCAACACGCTGCCGGCGCGCGGTCTGTTCCACGACCATCCGTTCGGGCTTGGCACCACCGGCAGCTATTTCACGTCATTGGGCAGAGAGATGTACGAGTCCGCGGACGTCGTGCTCGCGGTCGGCACCAGCCTGTCCTACTACGTCGGCGGCGGGCACTATTGGGGAAAGGCCTGCAAGATCCAGTTGGACGATGCGCCGCGCGGCCTGCGCGATGGGCAGAAGGCAGCCGATATCTACGTCAGATCGGATGCGCTCGCCGGCGTCGAGGCCATCCTTGCCGGCCTCGACAAGAAGTTGGGCGCCGACAAACCGACGGCGGCTTCCATCCGCTCGAAAGAGCTCGCGCATAGCATCGCGACCGAGCCGGCGGACTCGATGCCATTTGACATCGCGCCGGGAGTGCTGGATCCGCGAGAGGTGATCCGGGCCGTCGACGCGGTCATTCCAAAAGATTGGGACTGCGTCGTCGGCGGCGGCCATCAGGCCTATTTCAACACCCAGATGCGCGGGCGGCCGGCGGAGCGCTACACGACGGTCCGTGAATTCGGCGCGGTCGGCAACGGCCTGTCGTATGCGCTCGGCGTCGCGGCGGCGCGACGGCAGGGCCGCGACGGCAAGATCGTGCTGTTCGAAGGCGACGGCGGGCTCTTGTTCCATATCCAGGAACTGGAGACGCTCAAACGTTGCGGATTTCGCATCCTGATCTGCGCGATGAACGACGGCGGCTACGGTTCGGAATTTCACAAGCTGCGCGCCGACGGCATCGACGACAGCCTGGCGATGTTCGGCCGGCCCGCGCTCGACAACATCGCCCGCGGCTTTGGCCTGCGCGGCCACGAGATCCGCGATGTGGCGGTAATCCCGAAGCTGTTCGCCGACTTCGCCGCCCAGGGCGACAGCGAAATCTGGAACATCCAGATCTCAGATCAGGTCACGGCGCCGATCATCCGACAGACCATCAAGCGCGGGCACGGCAATATGTGAGGGTGCGAATAGAGTGCGTTGGCGCGCCGTTGGGCGCCCGAGTATCGGGAAATGACTTGCCGCGCAGCGGCGAAGGATGGTGGGCGCTGGACGATACGGACGCGAGCGCAACGCAAGGAGTTGAACGCAATAAATTCCGTGCGGCGAATCCAGAAACGGCCATCTATTTTCAGAAAGTTCGCGCGGCGCGGTAGGTTTAGTACCGAGCGTTTTCCAATGGGTTTGGACCCGTGAAGTCCACCACTTCCAACGTCGGGTCTTCTTCCTCCACATAATCAAGATCGTCGCGGCCGATTGGCGCAAACATCCGGGCGAGACCCGCTAACCATCGTATCTGCCGACGTTTCAGGTCGGTCGCCTTCCAGCGATCCAGCGTCTCCAAGAATTCTTGCGCGTCTTCATCTACGTCGCATCGAAACTGATACGCGATACCGAGAAGTTCTCGGACCGTGTAGCCGTTGTATTGCGTGAACGATTGGGAATAAGAAGTGAGTCGATTAAGCACGGCCCATTGCGCTTCGCTGTAAATGAAGTCTCCCGGCCGTTGAGCATTGTCTAGCAGAAACGTTTCTTCCCATTCGCTCCAATCGGCGTGGCGAGTCCGGAGTAGGTCCACGACCTTCGCGTGGAATTCATCCGCTTTGAGTAGCTCCGCTGATCGACGGCGCTTGGCCATAGTTAGACCATGCGCGCAGAATAGAGCGCGTCCCAATCACTCGCGGTGATGTGGCCACACAGTCGAAGCTCTTTAAGAACTTGCTGTGTGAAACGATCCAGTTCACGGAAAATTTGAGAACCTGAGAATTTGTGGAGAAGGATTCCCGACTTGGCTGCAAGCGCGTCCTTCGCCTGATCATTCGCGATTTGCTCGTCAGTGGAATGGAATTCTTTTCCATCGCACTCGATCATAACTAGCGGCTTAGATCGTCCCTCGCGCTTGATGTACAAATCATAAAGAAAACGGCCAAGTTGAAATTGATGACGAAGCGAAAGGCTTGGGTCGTCAATGGCGCGAAGCGCCTTTGTCAGCGCACCCGCTAGATCAACCTCAATCTCCGAATCGCAGAGCGATCCGATTTCCATTGCTATTGTGATGGAGTCCAAAAATTTCGCCGCCGGTACCGTGATTGGCTCGAAGCCGCCGCGATTTCTTGGCCGCTCGTCGTCGATATCAACGGGTCTTTGACGGTAGAAGCCGTCGAAGTCCGGTTGCTGGGTGCCCAAGAAGCTTGGGGTCCAGTTCACAAACTCTTCGTCGCGACGTTCCATTCCAAAGTTCCTCAGAGGAATTGGACGCAACGCAACGTGGACAGTCAGTGGACAATTTTTTGAAGAGACTCAAACCCTACCAGTTCTTGTGTCGCAATTCCAGTTCCCGATTGTTATGTCCAATTAGGTTAGTGGCTTTTGGAGCGTCAAGCCCCAAGCCTAATCGGTTTGGATCGCGTTACGGCTCACCCTGTTAATTACGGGGACAATCGCAGCTCGTAGCCGGTAGGGCGGAATAGCGGAGCGGAGCGACGCGTATTCCGCCATCTTGATAGCGGCGCAATACGCTCGCTGCGCACGCTATCGCGCCCTACGTGATCGACGCGGTCGTGCCAAAGGATTGGGACATCGTCGTCGGCAGCGGCCATCAGGCCTATTTCAACACCCAGATGCGCGGCCGGCCGGCGGAGCGTTACACGACCGTTCGCGAATTTGGCGCGGTCGGCAACGACCTGTTGTATGCGCTAGGCGTCGTGGCGGCGCGCCGGCAGGGCCGTGACGGCAAGATCGTGCTGTTCGAAGGCGACGGCGGGCTGTTGTTTCATATCCAGGAACTGGAGACGCTCAAGCGGTGCGGATTTCGCATCCTGATCTGCGCGATGAACGACGGCGGCTACGGCTCGGAGTTTCACAAGCTGCGCGCCGACGGCCTCGACGACAGCTTGGCTGTGTTCGGCCGGCCAGCTCTCGAAAACATCGCCCGCGGCTTCGGCCTGCGCGGCCACGAGATCCGCGACGTGTCGGTCATCCCGAAGCTGTTCGCCGATTTCGCCGCGCAGGGCGACAGCGAAATCTGGAACATCCAGATCTCAGATCAGGTCACGGCACCGGTGATCCGGGCGACCATCAAGCGCGGCCACGGGAATATGTGAGTGTGACCGGGCGACTTCGGGATCGGCGCCGCCTAACCAGACCGCCTCGACAAGCGGCCGTGCCAGGCAAATAATAAGCCGTTCGCCAGGAAGGATCGCCGTGACAGCAAAAACGCTCAATCCCGAACAGATGGAAGCCCGCGTCGCCCGCTTCGGCAAATTGCAGACCTACCAGACGCAAAATCTCGCCACGCAAGGCATTCCGGCCGGCGCAATGGAGAAGATCACGGCGCGGAAAGTCTATCCGGTGATGGCGCCAGCGGACTATCAGGGCCGCAGCGCCGGCGCGCCGGTCAAGGGTCCGCGCGGCCTGATCGTCACCATCGCTGAATGCGAGCCCGGCAACGGACCCGGGCTGCACCGCCATCTCAACACGGTCGAGAATTTCATGTGCCTGTCGGGCCGGTTCGAGATCGCCTGGGGCGATCGCGGCGAGCACGCGCTGGTGCTGGAGCCGCTCGACATGATTTCGGTGCCGCGCGGCGAGAACCGCAGTTTCCGCAACGTCTCCGGCGAAACCGGCCGCCTCTTGGTCATGATCGTGCCGGAGACGGCCGAGCAGGCCGATCCGATCTCCTATGCGCCGTCGCTCGCCAGGGAAATCGAGACCGAGTACGGCAAAGGCGCGCTGGAGGGCCTGCAAAGAGTCGGCTTCAAGTTCGAGGACGAGCCGGCAACGTCTTGACCGGATGTGAAGCCGTCAAACCAAGACGTAAGCGGCGAGGATTACAAAGCCGCTCACGGCCAATGTCGCGTGGACGCCGATCAGCGTTCCCGCGCGCCCGCTCTTGGCAAGACGCACCGCAAATATGCCACCGCCGGCCAATGCGGCCACGGCGATCAGCACGGCGCTGATCATACCGAACGAGGCCGTTCCATGGTCGGGCCGCAGCGGAGAGTTGCGCAGCGCGAGCAAGAGGCAGCCAAGTCCGCTCAGCCCGAGAAGCCCATGCAATGCCGCAAGCGGCCAAGGCGCAGCGGCCGCTCCCGGGCGCAGCTGCAGAATAAATAGCGCCGCGCCCAACAGCACGGCAGTTCCGAGAACGGCAAAAGCACCGGTCAGCACTTGATTACGCATACTCCGCAAGCGCGCCGCGCAAAATCTCGCGCGAACCTTCCGAGCCATCGACCAGCCGCGATGTGCGCCGCTTGATCTTCCAGCCGGACGGCGTCCGCACCAAGTCCCAGCGATTGGCGACGACACGATGGATGTGGTAGCCGCGCGAGGCGCCATGATTCGGCACTTCGACAGCCTCGCCTGATTTTTTCGGCGCCAGGATTTGCAGATAGGAAATGACGACCGCCGTGTCGCCGTCCACCGTGACATGCGGCAGGCCGGTGAAATGGGCGAGCCCGCCGGCAATGGCCGCCTGATGGCCGGGGCTCTGCAGGTTCACCTCGATGCCTTTGTTGCCGCTCCAGCCGGGCAGATCCGCGCCGCGGTCGAACACGCCGTCCTCGCTATAGACCGCTTCGGCATAGGCGGCCGCGCCGGTATCGGCGCTGGGCGGGTGGCTGGCGATAAGGTTATAGATTTGGAGGCGGTCTTCGATAGCGCGAAGGCGGCGTTCGAGGTTGGTTCCTGGTTCGGTCATACGCGGTCCCCGAATTGTGATTCACGGCATTTATGGGCTTATATTATCGTCGACTTAGGGCGATTTTGCATCTATGCGGCGCCGGTGCGTGGCGTAGTAGAGTTGCGAAATCAGAGGGGATTTCCATGGCGTCCGGCGGCGAAGTCAACCGCCGTTCTTTCGTGATCGGCGCCAGCGTCGCAGGCGGCGGCTTGGCGCTCGGCTTTGCCATCCCGTTCGTGGCTTCATCGGCCGCGCCGGCGCGCGCCGCCGACAGGGCGCCCGAAATCACCTGCTGGGTCGTGGTCGCGCCCGACAATACGGTGACGATCCGCGTCGCGCATGCCGAGATGGGGCAAGGCGCCCTGACCGGGCTCGCCATGCTGGTGGCCGAGGAACTCGAATGCGACTGGGCCACGGTCAAGACCGAATTCGTATCGCCTGCCGACAATTTGCGAAGAAGTCAGCTTTGGGGCGACACCTCGACCGGCGCGAGCCGCTCGATTGCATCCTCGCAAGCCTATTTGCGCCGCGCCGGCGCCACCGCCCGTGAAATGCTCATTGCCGCCGCGGCGGCACGCTGGCGCGTGCCGCCGGCGCAGTGCAGCGCGCGCAACAGCGTGATCGTGCACAGGCCAAGCGGCCGCACGCTGACGTTCGGCGCCGTCGCCGCGGACGCTGCCAAGATCGAGCCGCCCTCGCATGTCGACGTGAAGCCGCCGCGCGCCTGGAGGCTCGCCGGAACGCCGCGCAAACGTCTCGATGTCTTCGACAAGGTCACGGCAAAGCCGGTCTATGCCATCGACGTGCGGCTGCCGGGCATGCTTTACGCGGCGATCATGCAGTGCCCGGTGTTCGGCGGCGCGCTCAAATCGATCGATTACAGTCCGATCGTCACCATGGCGGGCGTGCGCGGCGTGGTGCCGATGCCGGATGCGGTTGCGGTGGTGGCCGATTCGTGGTGGCGGGCCAAACGCGCCATCGACACGCTTCAGGTCGATTGGGACGACTGCGGCAACGCCGGCATTTCCGGCGCTTCCATCGCCGAGGCGGTGCGCGCAGGCCTTGCGGCCACGGATTCACAGATCGGACGCGCCGACGGCGATGCCGCAGCGGCGCTGTCGCGCGCGACGCGGCGCATCGAAGCGGATTACACGGTGCCGTTTCTGGCGCACGCGACCATGGAGCCGCAGACTTGCACCGCGCATGTCACCTCGGACGGCGTCGAGATTTGGGTGCCGACCCAGGATCCCGCGACCGCGCTGGCGACTGCGGCGCTTGCCGCCGGGGTACCAAACGACAAAGTCACGGTTCACCGGACGATGCTGGGCGGCGGTTTCGGCCGGCGCGGGCCGATCCAGGAATACGTCCGCCAGGCGGTGGTCGTCGCCAAGGAGTTCGAGGAGCCGGTCAAGCTGGTATGGTCGCGCGAAGAGGACATCGCGCACGATCTGTATCGGCCGTGCGGCATGGCGCGGCTTAGCGCCGGCCTCGACGCCGACGGCATGCCGGTCGCTTTGACCATCCGGCTTGCCGGTCCGTCATTCGTGGCGTCGCTGGTGCCGGGGTTCGGCGCCAACATCATCGACCGTACATTCGTCAGCGGCCTTGCCGAAGAAATGCCCTACGACGTGCCGAATTATCTCGTCAACTCTGTCGTCTGTCCGACGCCGGTGCCGCTCGGTGTCTGGCGCGCGATCAACTACACGCAGAACGCCTTTTACAAGGAATCATTCGTCGACGAGATGGCGCATGCCGCCGGCATCGATCCCTATCTCTATCGGCGCAAGCTGCTGAGCAGAGTTCCAAGAAATCTCGCCGTGCTCGACGCCGTCGCCAAGCACGCCGATTGGGGCGCCCCGCTGCCGGCAGGCGTGTTTCGCGGCATTGCGCTCAACGAGGCCTGCGGCAGCTATTGCGCGCAGGTGGTGGAGGCTTCCGTCGGCGCCGGCGGCGTGCGCGTGCACCGCGTCGTCTCGGCGATCGATCCCGGCCACGTGGTCAATCCGCTCTCGGTCGAAATGCAAACCCAAGGCGCCATCATCTACGCCCTGACCGCCGCTCTGGACGGCGAGATCACCATCAAGGCCGGCGCCGCCGAGCAATCGAACTTCGACACTTATAGAATGCTGCGGTTGGCCGATGCGCCCAAAGTCGAAACGGTGATCGTGCCGAGCGGCGATTTCTGGGGCGGCGTCGGCGAGCCGCCGGTGCCGCCGCTGGCGCCGGCTTTGTGCAACGCCGTCTTCGCCGCTACCGGCACGCGCATTCGTTCGCTGCCGCTGAAGAACCACGATTTGCGGCACGCCATTTGAACAAATGCGGGCACAACCCGCGCTCAATCGGGAGGACAGGTTCATGAAGGCTCGGCTCATTGCATTCATTCCGCTGGTCCTGATTTTTGGCGCTCCAGCGGCGCAAGCGCAAATATCGATAGACGTCGCGAAAATCACCTGCCGGCAGCTCCTATTCGACAAAGTCATCAGCCCGAACACCAAGTCACTCGCGCTCTGGCTGAGCGGCTACTACAACGGCAAACGTAACAATACCGTCCTCGATATCGGGGCGCTGGCGCAGAATACCGACAAAGTGGAGGATTACTGCCGGATGAATCTCAACGTCACGGTGATGGATGCCGTCACCAGCGCGCTTGGCGGGGCTCACTGACCGCGCGGTCATCGCGGCGAGTAAACCGGCGCGCTTACCTTCGCCCGAACAGTTTATCGAGCAGCCAGAAATCGAGCCCGCTGCCACTGTTTTGTTGATCGCTCTGCCCGCCGCCGTTTGCGGCGGCGGGGGGTGCGACCGGGGCCGGCGGCGCCGGATTGAACCATGAGCCGCCTGCCAATCCGGGCAGCGGCGCCAGCGCGACGCCGGCATGGGCGACCTTCATGAAGCGGCTCCAGATTTCGACCGGAAGGCCGCCGCCGACCGCTCGCTTGGTCGGCGAATTGTCGTCGTTGCCGAGCCAGACGCCGGCGACGAGGTGCGAGGTGTAGCCGATGAACCAGGCATCGCGGTAATCCTCGGTGGTGCCGGTCTTGCCCGCGGCCTGCCAGCCGGGCAGGCTCGCCGAGCGCGCGGTGCCCGAGAGCAAAGTCTGCTGCATCATCGCATTCATCATCCCGATGTAACGCGCGTCGACGATGCGGCCGAGCGGCTGCGCCGAGCGGTCGTAGAGCGTTTTGCCGTCCGCGGTCGTGATGCGCTCGACAACATGGGGCGAGATTGCGAACCCACCATTGGCGAAGGTTGCATAGGCAGAGACCATCTCGAATGGCGAGACTTCCGAAGTGCCGAGCGCTATCGACGCATTGGACTCGAGTTGCGAATTGATGCCGAGCCGGTACGCGGTGCGGATCACGGCGTCGGGGCCGAATTCCAGCGTCAGCCGCACCGAAACGGTATTGAGCGAATTGGCCAGCGCCTGGGTCAGCGTCACCGGGCCCCAATATTGGTGCTCGAAATTCTCCGGCTTCCAGCCTTTCACGGCGATCGGTGCGTCGTCCCGGATCGCGTCCGGCGTCAGCCCATGTTCCAGCGCGGTGAGATAAACGAAGGGCTTGAACGCGGAACCGGGCTGGCGTTTGGCGTCGATGGCGCGGTTGAACTGGCTCGCGCCGTAGTTCTTACCGCCGACCAGCGCACGCACCACGCCGTCCGGCGTCATGGCGACCAGCGCGCCTTCGCCGATATTGAGCTTGTCGCCCTTCTGGCTGAGCGTGTCGACCAGGGCCTGCTCGGCCGCGCTTTGGAGCGTCGGATCGATCGTCGTGTGCACGACGATGTCCTGATCGATACTGCCGACGATGTCGTTGACCGCGTCCATCACCCAGTCGGCGACGTAGTTGACCGTGCCGGCGCCGGCCGGCTGGATCGCGTGTGCGGGATGCGCGAGCGCAAGCTTGGCGGCGCTCTCGCCGATCATTTTCAATTCGACCATGTCGGCAAGGACGAGCGCGGCGCGGCGCACCGCACCGTCCGGATTGTGATTCGGCGCGAGCCGCGACGGCGATTTTACCAGGCCAGCCAGCATCGCCGCTTCGGGCAGCGCCAGTTGCCGCGCCGACTTGCCGAAATAACGTTGCGCGGCGGCTTCGATGCCGTAGGCGCCGGAGCCGAAATAGACGCGGTTGAGATAGAGGTCGAGAATCTGCGCTTTGCTGAAATTGTGCTCTAGCCACAGCGCGAGCGCGATTTCCTGCAGCTTGCGGCTGACGGTGCGCTCCTGCGTCAGGAACAGATTCTTCGCGAGCTGCTGCGTGATGGTCGAGCCGCCTTCGGAAACCCCGCGATGCAACAGGTCGGCGACACCGGCGCGGAGAATGCCCCACGGATCGATGCCGAAATGCGAATAGAAGCGGCGGTCCTCGATGGCGACAAAAGCGTTGGGGACGTAATCAGGCATTTCGGCAAGCGGCACCGCCGCGCCGCCCATGTCGCCGCGGGTGGCAAGCGTCGCGCCGTTGTCGCCGAGGATCAGAACCGAGGGCGGCCGTTTGGGGATTTCCAGCGACTGGATCGGCGGCAGATGGATGCCGATCCAGACCAGCGCACCGATCCCGGCGATCAGCGCCCACAGCGCGACCACCGTGCCCCAATAGAACAGTCGGCCGATGCGGAATTTGCGCTTGCCGCCGCGCCGTGCTTTGCGAGCCGGGCGCGCCGTGCGCTTGGGACGGCTGCGCGTTTCCGGATGGAACGCGCCGCCGACGCGATCGGCCGCGCGCAAGCGAAGATCGAAACCTTCGTCGTCGCCGGCCCGCTTGCGCCGCTCGCGCCACGCCATGTCCCGCCCTCGGCGCGAAAACGCGCCGAAACACGTTAGTCTGTGGGGTTTAAGGGCCGGTTACTTGCGGGATTGCGCTCGTCCCGGCGCAAGCGCGGACCCAGAGCTTTATTCCCGCTTTTGCGGGCATGAGCGGTTGTTCTATCAACCCGCCGCGACCTCTTTGGCCGGTTTCGCCTCGGCGCTCTGCGGGGTGAACAGCGAAAGCAGCGGACGCTTGATGGCGGCTTGGCGGGTCGGCGTCGTAATCTGGGCGCCGAGGAGATCGGTGACGTAGAACACGTCGACGACGCGCTCGCCGAAGGTCGCGACATGGGCCGAGGCGATATTCAGGTTGAGCTTGGACAGCGTGGTGGTCAGTTCGTAAAGCAGGCCGGGCCGATCGAGACCGGTGACCTCGACCACCGTGTAGCGGTTCGACCATTGATTATTGATGCTGACCTCCGGCTCGATGGCGAACGCCTTGAGCCGGCCTTTGGGCGGCGCGCGTTTCGCAATGACGTCGGGCAATTTGAGCTCGCCGCGGACCGCCTTCTCGATGGCGTCGCAGATCCGCGCCGCGCGGCGCGCTTCGTCTTCGTCGCGCTCGAACTCGCGCGACACCGAGATGGTGTCGAGCGCGAGCCCGTCGGTGGTGGTGTAGATCTGGGCGTCGACGATATTGGCGCCGGCCAGCGCACAGGCGCCGGCAATGATCGAAAGCAGCCACGGATGGTCCGGCGCGAATATCGTGAGCTCGGTGACGCCGCGCCCGGCATCGAAGCCGACGCTGGTGGCGAGCGTCTTGCCGGCCGCCTCGGTCATTCGCACGAAGCGCGCATGCGCGAGCTTGTGCGGCAGATCGACCTTGAGCCAGTAGGCCGGATAGAGGCGATCGGCATAGCGTTGCAAGGTCGGCTCCGGCCAATCCCCAAGCTCGGCGCGAAACTCCTGCTGCGCAATCGCCACGCGCTGGGCGCGATTGACCTCGGAGAAGCCGCCGGTGAGCACCGGCTCGGTCTCGTAATAGAGCGTGCGAATGAGCTGCGCCTTCCAGCCGTTCCACACGCCGGGGCCCACTGCGCGGATGTCGGCAGTGGTGAGGATGGTGAGAAGCTTCAATCGTTCCAGCGACTGCGCCACCGCGGCGAAATTCTCGATCGTCCGGCGATCGGAAAGATCGCGCGATTGCGCCACCGTCGACATGACGAGGTGGACCTCGACCAGCCAAGCGACCAGTTCGGTTTCCGCTGCGCTGAGCCCGAGCCGCGGGCAAAGCCGGCGCGCGATGCGCGCACCGGCGAGCGAGTGATCCTCGACGCGTCCCTTAGCGATATCGTGCAGAAACAGCGCGACGCCGAGCACAGTGCGATGCTGCGGCTGAATGGTCCCAATCAGCTCATTGGCGAGGCCGAGCGCCGGATTGTCGCCGCGCGAGATTTCATTGAGCGCGCCGATGCAGCGGATGAGATGCTCGTCGACGGTGTAGTGGTGATACATGTTGAACTGCATCATCGCCACGATGCGACCGAACGCGTGGACGAAGGCGCCGAGCACGCCGGCCTCGTTCATGCGCCGCAGCACGGTTTCGGCGTCGTTCTTCGACGTCAGGATTTCCAAGAACAGGCGGTTCGCCTCCCTGTTCTCGCGCACATGTTTGTCGATCAATTTCAGCGAGCGCGCGGCGACGTGCATGGCCTCGGGATGGAACGCCAGATTGTGCTGCTGCGCGAGATGGAACAGCCGAATCAGGTTGACCGGATCGCGCCTGAACACGTCGGCGCGCGCGATGTTGATGCGGTTGTTGTCGATGACGAAATCGTCGGTGCCGGAAAGCTTCTTCGAGCGCGGCGCCGGACGGAAGCGCGCGATCACCCGGCTGAGCACCGGCGCCGGCTTGGCCTGCCGTTCCTCCAGCGCCGCGCACAGGATGGCGGTCAGATCGCCGACATGCTTGGCGGTGAGGAAGTAGTGTTTCATGAAGCGCTCGACGTCGCGCAAGCCGGGATGCGCGGTGTAACCGAGCCGCACCGCGATATCGCGCTGGATGTCGAACGACAAGCGTTCCTCGGCGCGGCCGGTGAGGAAATGCATGTTGCAGCGGACCGACCACAGGAAGTCCTCGCAGCGCCGGAACAACTTGTATTCGTCCCGGTCGAACACGCCGCGGCCGATCAATTCCTCCGGCTCGTGCACGCGGTAGACGTATTTGGCGATCCAGAACAGCGTATGCAGATCGCGCAAGCCGCCTTTGCCGTCTTTGACATTGGGTTCGACCAGATAGCGCGATTGACCGGCACGGCGGTGGCGCTCTTCGCGCTCGGCAAGCTTGGCGGCGACGAATTCCGGCGCGCTGCCTTGCACGATCTCCTTGCCGAACCGCGCCGTCAGCTCGCCGAACAGCTTTGCGTCGCCGAACAGATAGCGCGTCTCCAGAAGCGCGGTGCGAACGGTCATGTCGGCTTTGGCCTGACGAATGCATTCGTCGACCGAGCGGGTAGCATGGCCGACCTTGAGCCCCATATCCCACAGGCAATAGAGCAGCGCCTCGGCGACTTGTTCGCCCCAGGCGGTCGGCTTGTAGGGCAGCAGAAAGAGGAGATCGATATCGGAGCCGGGGGCGAGCAGGCCGCGGCCGTAGCCGCCGGTCGCGACCACCGCCATGCGTTCGGCCTCGGACGGCACCCGCGGCGGATAGAGCTCGGAGCTGGCGAATTCGAACAGGATGCGGATGATCTCGTCCTGCATCAGGCACAATCGCTCGGCGCAGCGCCGCCCGTGGCGATCCTTCAACAGCAATTCTTCCGCATGCGCCCGCGCCTGCGTCAGCGCCGCTTTGAGCCGTTGCGCCATGGCGGTGCGCAGTTCGCGCTCACGCCCGGCATGGGTCGCCGCCAGGGTCTTAAGATCGGCGACGATCGCTGCGGCATCGATCAATTCGACGCCGCCGCGGTGAGATCGTTGGGTGTCGAGCATCGTCGCATCCCATAGCGGAGCGGCCGCGCAGTGTCATCGGCCGCGGGGTGAATCGTGCCTCCGCTGCCGGAAGGACGGCTTCTTCCCCGAGCATTATTGTACTGATAAGTAGGCAAACGGTAGTATTTTTTTCCAATTGACGCGGTTCTACGGGTTTTCTAAGGAATAAATATAACGTAGATTGTCCGGGAGCTCGTCATGCTTTCACGTCGTGGTTTACTGACAAGCGCCGTCGGCGCCGGCCTCGCGCCGCTCGGCCTGCCGCGCGTCGCGCGCGCTGCCGACAAGCCGTCGGATATCAACATCGACTGGGCGACCTACAACCCGGTCTCCATGGTGCTCAAGGAACAGGGTCTGCTCGAAAAGGAATTTGCCAAGGACGGCATCGGTATCCGCTGGGTGCAATCGCTCGGCTCCAACAAGGCGCTCGAATTCCTCAACGCCGGCTCGATCGATTTCGGCTCGACCGCAGGCTCCGCGGCGCTGCTCGGCAAGATCAACGGCAATCCGATCAAGTCGATCTACGTCTATTCGCGACCGGAATGGACGGCTTTGGTGACGCGCAAGGATACGCCGATCCAGAAAATCGTCGACCTCAGGGGCAAGCGCGTCGCCGTGACGCGCGGTACCGATCCGCACATTTTCCTGGTGCGGGCGCTGCTCTCGGTCGGCATGGGCGAAAAGGACATCAGCGAGGTGCTGTTGCAGCATCCCGACGGCAAGATCGCGCTCATCCGCGGCAACGTCGACGCCTGGGCCGGCCTCGATCCGATGATGGCGGCGGCGCAGGTCGAGGACGGGGCGCGGCTGTTCTATCGCAACAAGGACGCCAACACCTACGGCATCCTCAATTCGCGCGAGGAATTCCTCAAGGCCTATCCCGATCTAACGCGCCGCGTGCTCGCGGTGTACGAGACGGCCCGGAAATATTGCCTTGCCCATTACGACGACGAGAAACGCGTCTTCATCGGCGTGACCAAATTGCCCGACGCTGTCGTCGACATCCAGCTCAAGGAACGGACCAATCTGACCTATAACCGGATCGGGCCGGCGCAACGCGACACCATCCTGCAGGCGGGGCTAGCGTTGCAGCAGGCGGGCGTGATCCCAACCAATGTCGACGTGAAAAAAGCGCTCGACGATCTCATCGACGACCGCTTCGTCACGGCGGCGTAACCTCTTCACACCTCCCCGCACGCCACGCGCGCGGGGAGCGGAAGCACGCAGGCGCGGCGGGTGGGGTAATTGCATTCGCGGACTGCACCATGTCTCTTGTCGGCATGACCATTGCCGCCCAAGGCGCCAACCACGGCGCTGATGAAGGCAGCCCGGCACGGGAACGGGCATCGGGAATCCGCTGGGCGCGGCTGACGCGGCCGGCGCTTGGGCTGGTTCTGCCGGTCATCGTGGCGCTGGCGTGGGAATTCATTGTGCGCATGGGCTGGGCCAGCGGGCGCCTGGCGCCGCCGCCGTCCGTGATCTTTGCCGAATTCGTCGAGCTTGCGCGCAGCGGCGAACTGCAACGCAATACGCTCGTGACCTTGGGGCGGGTCGCGGCCGGATTCGGCATCGGGGTGGCCGCCGCCACTGTGATCGGCGCCGCGGCCGGCTATTCCCCGTGGGTGCGGCGTCTGCTCGATCCGAGCCTGCAAGCCTTGCGCGCGATTCCGTCAATCGCCTGGGTGCCGCTGTTCATCCTCTGGCTTGGCATTTTCGAGGCCTCGAAGGTGACGCTGATCGCAGTCGGTGTATTCTTTCCGGTCTATCTCGGCTTGATGGGAGCGATCCAATCGGTCGACCGCAAGCTGGTCGAAGTCGGCCGCGCCTTCCGGCTGTCCGATGTCGCCATGGTGCGGCGGATTTTGCTGCCGGCGGTGCTGCCGGCCTATGTGATTTCGTTGCGCTCGGGCCTCGGGCTCGGCTGGATGTTTGTTGTCGCCGCCGAACTGATGGGCGCGTCCTCGGGCCTCGGTTATCTGTTGATCGACGGCCAGGAGCTCGGCAAGCCGGCCGAGATCGTCGCCGCCATCGTTGCCTTCGCCATCGTCGGCAAGGCGACCGACTGGCTGATCGCGCTTATCGCCGCGCCGTTCCTGCGCTGGGAAGACGTGGTGCGGCAGGACTGACCGATGCTCACACTCGAACGCATCGGCAAGACCTACCCGAACGGCGTGCATGCGCTCGGTGGGGTGTCGCTCGAACGTCGAGCTCGGCGAGATCGTCGCCGTGATCGGCGGCTCGGGTTGCGGAAAATCGACGCTGCTGCGCGCCATCAGCGGGCTCGATCCGGCAAGCGAAGGCTCGGTCGTGCTCGACGACGAGGCGATCACGGCGCCGCACGAAAAAATCGGCATCATTTTCCAGGAGCCGCGGCTGCTGCCTTGGCTCAAGGTCGCCGACAATGTCGGCTTCGGGCTCGGCGATCGGCCAAAATCCGAACGCGCACAGCGCGTCGCGGCCGCGCTCAAACGCGTCGGGCTCGCCGACAAGGCCGCCATGTGGCCGCGCGAATTGTCCGGCGGCCAGGCGCAGCGCGTCGCCATCGCGCGGGCGCTGCTGCCGCGGCCGGAAGTGCTGTTGCTCGACGAGCCGTTCTCCGCGCTCGACGCCTTTACCCGGACCGATCTGCAGGACCATCTGCTCGATCTGTGGGCCGACGCCAAGCCGACCTTGATCCTGGTCACCCACGACGTCGACGAGGCGATCGTGCTCGCCGACCGCGTTATGGTGATGTGCCCGCGCCCGGGCCGCATCTTCGACGAGATCGACGTCGACCTGCCGCGCCCGCGCGACCGCCAGTCCGCCGCCTTCGATTTCGTCAAACGCCGCGTGCTCGCCGCGCTCGACCGCTCGCTCGACCGCCCCGCGGCTGGCGCTGAGGACGAGCCCAAGGCCGAAGCCGGCGCAGCGCTGTGGTGGTGATGACGGATGACGGATTTCAGATGTCGGATGACAGGAATGCATGCTCTGCTTCATCTGTCATCTGTCATCTGTCATCTGTCATCTGTCATCTGTCATCCGACATCTATATCGTGACACGACATTTCAATTGAAAGGATCTCCCATGGATGCCGCCGGGCTGCGCGCGCTGCAGGCGCCGATCAAGGAGCGCTACAAGGCCGATCCCAAGGCCGGCATGATCACGTTGCGCGCCAAAGGCACCCTCGACGACGCCAACATCGCCTGCAAGGTCGAAACCGGCCGGGCGCTCGCGGTTGCCGGCTTGCATCCCGCCACCGGCGGATCGGGAATGGAGCTATGCTCCGGCGACATGCTCCTTGAAGCCCTGGTCGCCTGTGCCGGCGTAACGCTGAAAGCGGTCGCCACCGCGATTGACATTCCGCTCAAATCCGGCGCCGTATCGGCCGAGGGCGATCTCGATTTTCGCGGCACGCTGGGCGTCGCCAAGGACGCGCCGGTCGGCTTCGCGCAAATCCGGCTGCGCTTCGACATCGACACCGACGCGCCGGCCGACAAGCTCGATCAGCTCCTCAAACTCACCGAGCGCTATTGCGTCGTCTATCAGACGATCAAAAGCGGGCCCCCGGTCGAGGTAAGCCTCAAACGGAAAAAATAATCGCTTTCATTCCGTTTGCTGGCCCTGGCCTCTCCTTGGTCAAGGAGCGGCTTATCTCATCGTGGTGCAACCATGTCTCCGCTGCTCGATTTCCTGCTCGACCTCGCCTTGAAGATGGCGCTGACGGCGACGATCGTCGTTATCATCTCCGTCGTGGTCGAGCGCTCCGGCCCCTTCGTCGGGGCGCTTATCGCCGCGCTGCCGACCGCTGCCGGCGCGGCCTATATCATCCTCGCCTTCGAGCACCCTCCCGGTTTCATCGCGGCCAGCGCCGTCGGCAGCGCAGCAGCGACGGCGGCCGTATCGGTCTTCGCCTACACCTATAGCGTCCTGGCGCAGCGTCACGGCTTGCTGCTGAGCATGACCGTCGCCATGGCCGTCTGGTTCATAGCGGCGGCCGCGTTGCGGACGGTCGCCTGGACGCCGCTCACAGCGGCGCTCCTCAACGTTGTCGTGTTCGGAGTGACGGTGCCGCTCAGCTGGCATTACCGCACCTCGGGCCCGCCGGCGAAATTTTTACGCTCGGCCTATGACATTCCGCTCCGCGCGCTCACCGCGGCAGTCGTCGTGGCCGCCGTGACCACGGCGAGCTACAGCATCGGTTCATTCTTTTCCGGCGTTTTTGCGGTGTTTCCCATTGTGATGGCCTGCTCGGTCGTCATCCTGCATCCGCGCGTCGGCGGGATTGCATCGGCGAGTATGTTCGCGCATGCACAAATCGCGCTCAACGGTCTGTGGCTCGGCTTTCTTGCCATGCACTATCTCGTCGCGCCGCTCGGCGTGTGGGGTGCATTCGGGCTCGGGCTTATGGCGTGCGTCGGTTGGAGTGGATTGCTGTTTGTGATTCGGATGTGCTCAAGGCGCCGTGCTTCGCCAACTGCGCCTTGAGCGCGTAGAGCGCTTCGAGTGCATCGCGTGGCGACATTTCGTCGGGATGCAGCGCGGCGAGCGCCGCGATAACGGCATCGAGCGCGCTGTCGCGCTCCGTGGCGGGCGCGGGACGCGCGGCGGCAAACAGCGGCAAATCGTCGATCAGCGCCCGCGCCGGTGAGATGCGGTCCTCGGCCTCGATCTGCGCCAGCACGATTTTAGCGCGCTCGATGACGCTTCCCGGCAAGCCGGCGAGCTTGGCCACGGCGATGCCGTAGGAGCGGTCGGCCGCGCCGGCGACGACTTCGTGCAGAAACACCACGTCGCCCTGCCATTCCTTCACCCGCATGGTGGCGTTGTGCAGCCGCGAAAGTTTCGCGGCGAGCGCGGTCATTTCGTGAAAATGCGTGGCGAACAAAGTGCGGCAGCGGTTGCTCTCGTGCAGATGCTCGATCGTCGCCCAGGCGATCGACAATCCGTCAAAGGTCGCCGTGCCGCGTCCGATCTCGTCCAAAATGACCAAAGCCCGCTCACCGGCCTGGTTGAGGATCGCCGCGGTCTCGACCATCTCGACCATGAAGGTCGAATGGCCGCGGGCCAGATCGTCGGCGGCGCCGACGCGCGAGAACAGCCGATCGACGACCCCGATACGGGCCGCCTTCGCCGGCACGAAGCTGCCCATTTGTGCCAGAACTGCGATCAGCGCGTTCTGACGCAGGAACGTCGATTTGCCCGCCATATTCGGGCCGGTGACGAGCCAGATGCGGCCGGCAGCCTCGTCGGCCGGCGGCGACAGGTCGCAATCGTTGGCGACAAAAGGTCCGCCACCGGCAATGAGCGCTTGCTCGACCACCGGATGACGCCCGGCGGTAATCGCGAAAGCGAGACTGTCGTCGACCTCGGGGCGCGCGTAGTCGCGCTCGACCGCCAGCGCCGCCAGGGCGGTTGCGACATCAAGGAGCGCAACGGCGTTCGCCGCCTCCTTGATCGCCGCGCTGGCCGCGGTCACGGAAGCGGCGAGCCGATCGAAAATTTCGAGTTCGAGCGCCAGCGCGCGCTCGGCGGCAGTAGCGATCTTGGCTTCGAGTTCGCCAAGCTCGGTGCTGGTGAAGCGCACCTGGCCGGCGGTGGTCTGACGATGGATGAAGGTCGCGTTGAGCGGCGCCGCCATCAATTTTTCGCCGTGCTGCGCCGAAACGTCGACGAAATAACCGAGGACGTTGTTGTGGCGGATTTTCAGCGCGCGGACGCCGCTCGTCTCGGCGTAGCGTACTTGCAGCGCGGCGATGACACGCCGCGATTCGTCGCGCAGCGCACGCGCTTCGTCGAGCGCCGCCTCGTAGCCGCCACGGACAAAGCCGCCGTCGCGGCGAAACGCCGGCAGCTCCCCGGCCAGCGCTCGTTTCAGCTCGGCGGCTATGGCGCCATCGGGCGCCCGCAGCGCTGCGGCCGCTTGCGCGATCTCGCGCGGCAACTCGCCGAGCGCCGCAAGGTTTGCGGCGAATTCCACCGCGGCAAAAATGCCGTCGCGGATCGCGGCAAGGTCGCGCGGACCGCCGCGGCCGATCACGATGCGCGACAACGCGCGCGCCAGATCGGGTACCGCTTTGAGGCGCGTGCGCAGGTCGTTGCGAATTGCGGCCTCCTCGACGAAAGCGGCAACGGCATCGAGCCGACCGGCGATCTCAGCCGGATCGGTCAGCGGCGCGGCAAGCCGCCGTGCGAGGAGCCGCGCGCCCGCCGCCGTCACCGTGCGGTCGATCGCGGCAAGCAGCGACCCGCGCCGCTCGCCCGACAGCGTGCGCGTCAATTCGAGATTGCCGCGTGTCGCCTCGTCGATGGCAAGCGTGGCGCCGGCCGCTTCGCGCGCCGGGACAGAGAGCGGCGGATGCTTGCCGATCTGCGTGCGCTCGACATAGGTGACCGCGGCCGCGGCGGCGGCGAGCTCGATGCGGGAGAACGCGCCGAACGCAGCGGTGGTCGCCACACCGAAGAACGAAGCGAGCCGCCGCTCCGCCGTCGCGCCGTCGAACACGTCGCGGGTGAGCGGGGTGAGCGCCGGCAGCGAGCGCAGATAAGGTGCAAGCTCCGGGTCGCCATACAGCGCGTCGGATACCACGATTTCGCCGGGCTCGACGCGCGCGATCTCGGCGGCAAGCGAGCCGCGGTCGCATTCGGCAACGCGAAACTCGCCGGTTGATATATCGATCCAGGCCAGCGCAAAACGATCCGCGCCGGAGGAGGCGCGGCTGCGCGCCAGCGCAAGGAGATAATTGTTGCGCCTGGCGTCAAGGAGCGAGTCCTCCGTCAGCGTGCCGGGCGTCACCAGCCGGATGACGTCGCGGCGCACCACGCTCTTGGCGCCGCGCTTGCGCGCTTCCGCGGGGTCTTCCAGCTGATCGCAGACCGCGACACGGTGGCCGAGCGCGATCAGCCGATGCAGATATTCGTCGGCGCGCTCGATCGGTACTCCGCACATCGGAATGTCGCGGCCGAGATGCTTGCCGCGCTTGGTCAGCATGATGCCGAGCGCGCGCGAGGCAACTTCCGCATCGTCGAAGAACAATTCGTAGAAATCGCCCATCCGGTAGAACAACAGACAATCCGGATTGGCCGCCTTGATCTCGATATATTGCTCCATCATCGGCGTGATGCGTCCGGCTTCGTCGGTCGCTTTGGCCGTAACGCGGCCTGCCGCCGCGGCAGCGGCCTCCGGCGCATCGGTCATGATGGGTCGCGCAGCTTCCATGATAGGGCAAGGCTAGCAGACCGCCCGCAGGGTTTCACCGGCACCGGCTCACCCCTGTGGAACGGGACAACGGCACTCGGTCACTTGGCAAGTCTTGCCAAAGGGAGGATTATGTTAACCGAACGCCGCGCATGCGGCGATTGAAGCCGCACATGCGGCCCGTGAAGGAGGAAGTGCCAACGTAAACAACATCCAGGGAGGGAACGACAATGGCAGCGGTGACCGATGTCAATTACGCGCTGACACCAGACCAGCATTCGCGCGAGCTTCGTCGCGCTGTCGTCGCGGCGACGGTGGGGACCACGATCGAGTGGTATGATTTTCTGCTCTACAGCACCATGGCCGGCCTCGTTTTCGGCAAGCTGTTTTTCCCGAACGAGGACCCGCTCACCGCGACGCTTAGCTCATTCGGCATCTATTTCGTCGGCTTTCTTGCGCGTCCGATCGGCGCCTTTATCTTCGGCCATTACGGCGATAGGGTCGGCCGCAAATCGACGCTCATCGTCACCCTGCTGCTGATGGGCATCTCGACCTTCCTGGTGGCCTTCCTGCCCGGCTATGCGGTGATCGGCATCTGGGGCGCAGTTCTTTTGACTATTCTGCGCCTGTTGCAAGGCATCGGCGTCGGCGGCGAATGGGGAGGCTCGGTGCTGCTGGCGATGGAATGGGCGCGTCACAACAATGAGCGCGGCTTGCTTTCGTCCTGGCCGCAATTCGGCGGACCCGCCGGACTATTCTTATCCAACCTTGCCGTTCTCGCCTTCAGCCGGATGTCGGGCGATGCGTTTCTCGCCTGGGGCTGGCGTATTCCGTTCGCGCTCAGCATCGTGCTGGTCGGCATCGGGCTGTGGATCCGGCTCCGCATTCTGGAAACGCCGGTATTCCGTAACCTCGCGGCCGAGGACAAGATCGAGCGGGCGCCGATCATCGAAGTGTGCCGCAAGCAACCGGGTACGATCTTGGCGGGGCTGCTGGCGCGCACCTCGGAGCAAGGCCCGTTCTACATCTTCACGGCCTTCATCTTCGCTTACGGCACCACGACGCTGCATGCCTCGCGCGATCTCCTCCTGATGGGCGTGCTCGCGGCGGTCTGTGTGTCGGCGATCACCATTCCGTTGAGCGGCTACATCTCCGACCGCATCGGGCGCAAGAAGATGTACATCATCGGCTGCGCCACGATGGGGGTGTTCGGTTTCGTCTATTTCGGCCTGATCGATACCGGCTCGTCGGTGTTGATCTTCCTTGCGATGGTGCTGTCGCTGATCCCGCACGACATGCAGTACGGGCCGCAGGCGGCGCTGATCGCCGAAAGCTTCACGCCGCGCCTGCGCTACAGCGGCGCGTCGATCACCTATCAATTGGCCTCGATTACCGCGGGCGGTCCGGCGCCGCTGATCGCGACGGCACTGTTCGCCGCCTACAAGTCGGGCACGCCGATTGCGATCTACATCTTGATAACCGCGGTCATCTCCATCATCGCGACCACGTTCCTGAAGGACTATACTGGCAAGGATGTCTCGGCCGAGTACGACGCGGCCGCTGACGCGACCGCCAATCGCTCCGCGGCCTGACCCCGACGAATGAGATAGCGCGTTATCGCGCTATCCAAAACGGGAATATCCCTCCCCCGCCGGCGGGGAGGGTCTTACTTCACCAGCTTCTTGCCGGTGACGGCTTCGAGATTCTTGTAGAAGACTTTGTCGCTGGTGGTCTTATCCATCTTGAGCTTGTCGAGAATCCGCAACGTCTCGCGCGGAAACATCGTGCCGCCTTCGGGATCGAACGGGCAGTCCGAGGCGAACACGATCTTGTCGATGGGAAAAAACTCCATCCCGCATTTGGTCGCCGGCTCGGCGGTAAATGCAGCCGTGTCGGCCCAAAAATCGTTCTTGAAATAGTCGAGCGGCCGCTTCTTGAGGCTTTTGCGCAAGCCCACGTAATCCTCATCCGTGGTGCGATTGCCCATCACGTCGTTGCCCGGCCCAAGCCGGCCTTCGAGCATCGGCACGATGCCGGCGAAATGGTGCGTGATGATTTTCAGGTTGGGATGGGTATCCATGATCTTGGAATAAACCAGCCGCAGCATGGCGCAGGCGGTTTCGTAGGACCAGCCGATGGTCCACCAGATTTCGTAAAGCGATTTCTTTTCGTCCGGATAATCCGGCGTCTCGGCGCCGCGCGCCGGATGCAGCCAGATCGGCGCGCCGAGCTCGTTCATTTTCTTCCAGAACGGGGCATATTCCGGACGGTCGAGCGGCTTGCCGGCGACGTTGGTGTAGATCTGCACGCCGAGCGCGCCATTCTTGAGCGCGCGTTGCGCTTCGCCGGCGCCGGCATCCGGGGCGGCGAGCGACACCTGCGCCACCCAGCCGGGAAAATGATCCTTCTCCTTGGCGGTCAGTTCGGCAAAGCCGTCGTTGATGATACGGCAAAACTCGTCGGCATCCTGCGGGCTCTTGGCGAAGCGTTCGACCGGCGGCTGCGGATAGGATAGGATCTGCTGGTAATCCTTGTGGCCTTCGACGATCTTCTTGCGCACGTTAAGATCGAACAAAGCCGGCAGCGAGCGCACGCGCTTGCCCATGTCCTTATAGTCACCGGCGACTTCATTGAGCTTGTCGAAGAATTTTTGCGGAAAAAAGTGGGTGTACGCGTCGATGCGCATGAGCGTTTCTCTCCTTTGATGGCCGCGTTCTAGCGCACTTTCGCGCTACGTGGAAACGGCACTAATCAACCGCTGCGTGAGGCGCGCGACGACTTCGGCCGGGATCGGTTGCGCTTTCATACGGGTGGGATCGTCGGGGTTGCGCACCACCCAGACGCGGGTTTCAAACCCCTCGACGGCGAGCGCGCCGGCATTGCTCAGGCGATGCTCGATCTTGAAGCTCGATCGGCCGCACCCGACCAGCGCCGTCTCGATCGCGACCTCGTCGCCGAACCGTGTCGGCAGGCGAAACCGGGCGCGGGTCTCCACCAGCGGATGCCCCAAAAAGTCGTACGCCTTCAAGTACTCGATCTTTTTCATGCCGAGCGCGCGCTCGATCAACACAGTCGTCGAGACGTCGAAAATCTCGAAATAGCGCGCATAGAAAATGATTCCGGCCGGGTCGCAGTCGCCCCACTCTATTCGCGTTTTGCGGATATTGGTCAGCATGAGGTCGGAGGTCGGAGGTCGGAAAACGGACGACAGACGGCGGATCAACGGCGACTTTTCGGCTTGATCATATCTGTCCTCTGTCCTCTGTCATCCGTCATCTAGGTCCCATCCGCAACGCGCCGTCGAGACGCACGACTTCGCCGTTGAGGTAGCGGTTCTCGATCATGTGGCGCACAAGCGCCGCATATTGCGGCGGTTGGCCGAGCAGCTTTGGAAACGGCACCGATGCGGCGAGGCTTTGCTGCGCGGCCTCGGGCAGGGCGTGCAGCATGGGGGTGGAAAATATTCCGGGCGCGATGCCGTTGACGCGGATGCCGAACTGGGCGAATTCGCGCGCCGCCGGCATGACGAGCCCCACCACGCCGCCTTTCGACGCGGCATAGGCGGCCTGGCCGATCTGACCCTCATAGGCGGCGACCGACGCGGTGCAGACGATGATGCCGCGTTCGCCGTCCTGCAGCGGTTCGAGCGGCTGCATAGCGGCGGCGACGAGCCGCATCGCATTGAACGTGCCGACCAGATTGATTTCGACGACGCGGGCGAACTCGGCAAGCGGCATCGGCCCGTCGCGCCCGACGATACGCTTGGCCGGCCCGACGCCGGCGCAATTGACCAGAATGCGTGCGGCGCCATGGTCGGCCGCCGCCTTGGCGACGGCTTTTTCCATTGCCTCGCTATCGGTCACATCGCAGGCAACGGCGATGCCGTTGATGTCGATCGCCACCTCAGCGGCGGCCTTGGCGTCAACGTCGAAGATTGCGACCTTGGCGCCGGCATCGGCCAGCATGCGCGCGGTGGCGGCGCCGAGGCCGGAAGCACCGCCGGTAACAATCGCCGCATGTCCACGAATGTCCATCGCAGCCCGCCTATGTTTGTTCGCCGGTTCGGTTTGACCGTTCAGTGTGACTGGCCGCGGCAACGATCACGTGGGACGGCGGGGGCTCGGCATAAAGCGCCTCAACCAGTTTCGCGCGATTTGCCAGCACGGCGCGCTGATTGATCGAGCCCTTGTCGGTCATTTCGCCGATATCGAGCGAAGGCGGCTCGTCCAGGAGGATGATGCGGGTGACGCGGTTCGATGTGCCGGTCGCCGCGGCGAAAAACGAATTGAGCCGCCCTGCGAATTCGGCCGTCACGCGTTGGTCGGCAAGCAGCAATTGGGCCGGAATGTCGGCAGCCGTACCCGGTGCGGCTTCGCGGCAGGCGTCCAGATCGGGAAAAACCAAAGCTGTAACGTCGTCGCGCTCCGGGGCGGCCAGCACCACGTCGCGGATGAGCGGGGCAAAATGCGCAATAAAGGCCGCGCGCAGCGGCCCGACGCTGACCCAGGTGCCGGTGGCGAGCTTGAAATCCTCGGCGAGCCGCCCGTCGAACAGCAATCCCCTGGCGGGATCGTCCGGATCGGCAAATTTCAGCGCATCGCCGATCCTGTAGAAGCCCTCGTCGTCGAACGCGGCCGCAGTGAGTTCCGGCGCGCGCCAATAGCCGGGTGTGATGTTTAAGCCTTTCAGCCGAGCCTCGAGCTTGCCGTCGCGCGGCACGAGCTTGAGCTCCACGCCGGGGAGCGGCAGACCGATATTGCCGGCCCGCTCGGTTTCCCACGAACATGTAAGTGCCGCCGGCGCGGTTTCAGTCGAACCGAGGCTCGACATGAACAGAATGCGCTCGCCCGTCGTCCGGATCGCAAGTTCATGGAACGCGTCGAGCACATGCTGCGCGAGCGCCGCGCCGGCATAGAACATGATCTTGAGACGGCTAAAGAAGATTTCACGCAGTGCCTGGTCGGCATCGAGATACGGCAACAGCATCTCAAAACCTTTCGGCACGTTGAAATAGATCGTTGGCGCGATGTCGCGCAGGTTGCGCACCGTCGCCTCGATGGCGCCGGGCAGCGGCTTGCCTTCGTCGATAAAGAGCGAGCCGCCGTTGTCGAGCACCAGGCCGAAATTGTGGTTGCTGCCGAAGGTGTGGTTCCACGGCAGCCAATCGACGATGACCGGCGGCTCGTCGGCGAGAAAGGCCAGCCCGGCACGGATCATCGCCTGATTAGCACAGAGCATGCGATGGGTGTTGGTGACGCCCTTCGGCAGACCGGTCGAGCCCGAGGTGAAAAGAATTTTCGCCGGCCACTCCGGCTTGACGCCGGCATGCGCCGATTCGACCTCCGCTGTCGGCGGGGTTTTGCGCAAGTCCGCGAACGAAGTCGAAGCCCGGTCGCCTGGCGGGCTCTTCGTTACGACGACCTCGACGGCGCCCGGCACCGCGGCGGCGATGGCGCGCGCAAAAGCGGCGCCGTCGGCGGCAAAAACGAGGCCGGGAGTCAGAATCTTGAGGATGGCTTTGAGCTTGCCGAAATCCTGCGACAACAGCGAATACGGCACCGAGATCGGCGCATAGGGAATGCCGACATGCATGGCGGCAAGGCCGAGCAGCGCATGCTCGATGTCGTTGCCGGAGAGAATGGCGAGGGGGCGATCGAAAGAGAGGCCGCGTTCGAGGAGCGCCGCCGCAAGCGACCGCACCGCCGCAAGCGTTTCGGCATAAGTCAGCGTACGCCAGCCGCCCGCGGCGTCGCGCTGCGCCAGGAAGGTGCGACCCGGCGCTGCCTTGGCCCAATGCGATAGACGCTCGGTCAACGTGCGCGGAAAGGACGGCAGCGGATGCGGCGAACGCATCAGGATGGCGCCGTCGCTGCGCCGCTCGACCACGACATCCGGCGGCCCGAGTTTCACCGGCCGCAGCGCCGGCTTTGCCTTCACCTCTCCCCTGGCGGGAGAAGCCGGCCGCGCAGCGGCCGGGTGAGGAGGAATAGCAATGCTCATCGCGTTCGATACCCCTCACCCCAACCCTTTCCCACAAGGGGGGAGGGAGTTCGCATGAGCGGACTGCCGGACTGAGAATTCATTATCGGCTCTCTAGCTGCGTTCTACTTTGGGCGCGCGCTTTTCCAGAAACGCCTTGAGCCGGGCTTTGGCCTCGTCGTCGCCTTGCGCGATCGCTGCGCCGAGCGCTTCGGTGACATAGCCGGCGGCTGGGTCGCTGCGCGCAATGCGCGGCAACAAATGCGTGATGGCGAAATTGGTGAACGGCGCATTGCCGGCGATGCGGTGCGCCAGTTCGAGGCCCTTGGCGAGGCCGTCGCCTGGGTCGACGAGGTATTGCGTAAGCCCGATGGCTTGGCCTTCCTCGGCGGACAGCGTGCGCCCAGTCAGCATCATGTCCATCACCCGCGCCGTGCCAATGAGCGGCGGCAGCCGCACCGAACCGCCGCCGCCGGCATAGATGCCGCGGCTCGCTTCGGGTAGCGCATAGAACGCGCTGCGGTCGGCGACGCGCACATGCGTCGCGGCGGCCAATTCCAGCCCGCCGCCGACCACTGCGCCGTGCAGCACGGCGACCACCGGCACGCTGCCGAACTCGATGCGCTCGAAAGCGCGGTGCCAGGACCGCGAATGCTCGACGCCGGCGAAAGTATTGCGCTCGGTCAGCTCGGTCAGGTCGAGCCCGGCGCTGAAATGATCGCCTTCGCCGCACACAACGACGGCGCCAATGTCGTCGGGCAGCGCGCTGAAGAAAGCCTCGATGCCGCGCACCATCGGGTCGTCCAGTGCGTTGCGCTTTTGCGCACGGGCGAGCGTGAGCACGGCGACGGCGCCGCGCCGCTCGGCCTTCAAGGTCGGCGGCAGATCGGCAAATTCCGGCTGCGAGGTCGTCATGTGGGACATTTGACCCTGTCCGCCCCGGCCCGTAAATAGCCTGCACATACGCCAAACGGGTTACGGAGAAGCCGATGCGGGACGTGTTCATCTGCGATGCCGCGCGCACCGCAATCGGCCGTTACGGCGGCGCGCTCGCCAAGGTGCGTACCGACGATCTCGCTGCCGTCCCCATCAAGGCATTGGTCGCCCGCAACCCTAAGGCCGACTGGTCGCGGCTCGACGAAGTTTTCTTCGGCTGCGCCAACCAGGCCGGCGAGGACAACCGCAACATCGCGCGCATGGCGCTGTTGCTTGCGGGATTGCCAGAGACGGTCCCCGGCGTCACCGTGAACCGGCTGTGCGCCTCCGGCCTCAATGCGGTCGGCGACGCGGCGCGCGCCATCCGCTGCGGCGAGATGGAGTTCGCCATCGCCGGCGGCGTCGAATCGATGACGCGGGCGCCGTTCGTCATGGGCAAGGCCGGCGAGGCGTTTTCCCGCACGGCGGAAGTTTACGACACGACGCTCGGCTGGCGCTTCATCAATCCGGTGCTCAAGGCGCAATACGGCGTCAACTCCATGGCGGAGACCGGCGAGAACGTCGCGGAAGAATTCCAGGTCACCCGCGCCGACCAGGACGCGTTTGCGCTGCGCTCGCAAGCCCGCGCCGGCAAGGCGCAGGCCGTCGGTTACTTCGCCGAGGAGATCGTGCCGGTCGCCGCGCCGGGCGGCAAAGCGGGCCCGATCATGATCGACAAGGACGAGCATCCGCGGCCCGACACCACGCTGGAAAATCTGCAACAGCTCAAACTGATCGTACGCAATCCCGGCACCATCACCGCCGGCAATGCCTCGGGCATCAACGACGGCGCTGCCGCCCTCATCCTCGCCAGCGAGGAAGCGGTGAAGGCGCACGGGCTAACGCCGCGCGCGCGCGTGCTCGGCATGGCCTCGGCCGCGGTGCCGCCGCGCATCATGGGCATCGGGCCGGTGCCGTCGACCAGGAAGCTGATGGAACGGCTCGGCTTGAAGATCGGCGATTTCGACCTCATCGAGATCAACGAAGCTTTTGCCGCGCAGGGCCTCGCCTGCTTGCGCCAGCTCGGCGTTGCCGACGATGCCGAGTTCGTCAATCCGCACGGCGGCGCCATCGCGCTCGGCCATCCCCTCGGCATGTCGGGCGCGCGATTGACGCTGACCGCGGTGCATGGGCTGCAACAGCGCGGCGGCAAGCGCGCGCTCGCCACGATGTGCGTCGGCGTCGGCCAGGGCGTGTCGCTGGCGCTGGAGAAAATTTGATCTGTCATTCCGGGACGGCGCGTAGCGCCGGGCCCGGAATGACGAAGGAGAATTTTCCGTGCCGATGTCGCCTGGTTACATCCCGTTCCATCCCAATCCGTCGAAGCCGAAATACCGGCCGCCGCCAGGTGCGGTGGATGCGCATAACCACGTGTTCGGGCCGGAGGCGAAGTTTCCGTTCGCGTCCAAGCGCAAATACACCCCCTGCGACGCACCGAAGGAGAAGCTGTTCGCGCTGCACGACTTCCTCGGCTTCGACAAGGCGGTCATCGTTCAGGCGACCTGCCACGACACCGACAACCGCGCGCTGGTCGACGCCCTGGTCACGTCGAACGGCCGGGCCAAGGGCGTCGCCTTCGTCGATGAGGGCTTCACCGACGAACAATTCAAGGAGCTCGACCGCGGCGGCATCAGGGGGGTGCGCTTCAACTTCATCAAGCGGCTGGTCAATTCGACGCCGAAGGACGTGATGCAGCGCATCGCCGCACGCATCGCGCGGCTCGGCTGGCACATCGTGGTCTATTTCGAGCATGCCGACCTCGACGAGATGGGCCCGTTCCTCAATTCGCTGCCGACCACGCTGGTGTTCGACCACATGGCCTGCCCGAACGTGCGCGAAGGCGTCGACGGCAAGAACTTCCAGAACTGGCTCAAGGCGCTCGACGCCAACAAGAACTGGATCACCAAGGTCACCTGTCCGGAGCGCTTCACCGTCGCCGGGCCGCCTTACGACGACGTGGTGCCGTTCGCGCGCACGATCGTCGAGCGCTTCCCCGAGCGCGTGATCTGGGGCACCGACTGGCCGCATCCCAACATGCCCAAGGAAGCGCCCGACGATGGCGTCATCGTCGACATGATCCCCAAGATTGCGCCGACCGCGGCGTTGCAACAGAAGCTTTTGGTCGATAATCCGATGCGGCTTTATTGGAGCTAATTCAATTCCAATGCGTCCCTCGCCCGCAATTCTGCTTTTGGCCTTGACGATCTCGGCCGCGCAAGCTCAGACGGCGCCTTCGCCTTCCTTGGCTTGGCCGCCCTTGCCGAGCACGGGATTTATCTCCGGTCGCGCCGCCACGAACCAGGACGTCGCCGACGGCAACGCCGCTTTCGTCTTGAAAGTTTATGGCGCGGCGGTCGGGAAGCCGCTCGACCTGACCATTCCGCAATATGCGTACCTGATGAACAAAGGCGACAAGCCCGTGCCCGTCATTGTTATACAGGCCGAAACCTATCGGGGGCTGAAGCTGATCGGAATTCGCGACCTCTCCGGTAAAACATCCACGGTCAAGCAAGCCGATCTGCAATTGCTGGGAACGTCGCCGCCAAAGTAGCCCTGCACCCCCGGCGATGGCTGACGTTGCCAACGGGTGCTGCGCTATATATGTCAATCAAATGGGGGACGCGCCCAAACGGGAGAGATTAATGGCCCGCGAACAGCACGATTACGACGATATTCCGGGCACTTTTGTGTTCGACGCCGAACGGTCCCGGCAAGGGTTCGGCATCAATATGTTCTGCATGTCGCTGATGAAGGACGACAACCGCAAAGCCTTCAAGGCGAACGAAGCCGACTACCTCAAAAAGTTCAAGCTCACGCCGGAGCAGACCGACGCGGTGCTCAAGCGCGATTACAACCGCATGCTGGAGCTCGGCGGCAATATCTATTTCACCGCCAAGCTCGGCGCCACCGACGGTCATTCGTTCCAGCATCTCGCCGCGGTGATGACCGGCAACACCCAGGACGATTACGCCAAGATGATGCTCGGCGGCGGCCGTTCGGTCGAGGGCAATCGTTCGCGATCGGGTAAAAACGCGCCATCGAAATTTCTCGCGGCCGCGGCAGGCAAGAATTCGGGCGCCGCCAAACCGAAGGCCAAAACGAAATCCCGCAAGACCAAATCGAAACCTCAGAAACGGAAGTGATGCCGTGGCCAGAATCATTGCAGGTATAGGTTCATCGCATGTGCCCGCCATCGGCGCGGCGCTCGACAATAACAAGACCGAAGAGCCGTATTGGAAAAGGGTGTTCTCGGGCTTCGAGAAGTCGCAAGAATGGATGCGGCAGACCAAGCCCGATGTCGCCATCATCGTCTATAACGATCATGCCTCGGCGTTTTCGGTCGAGATGATTCCGACCTTCGCGCTCGGCTGCGCGCCGGAGTTTCCGCCGGCCGACGAAGGCTGGGGGCCGCGGCCGGTGCCGGTGGTGCAGGGTTATCCGGCGCTCGCCTCGCATATCGCGCAGTCCGTCATTCTCGACGAATTCGACCTCACCATCTGCAACAAGATGGAAGTCGATCACGGCATGACCGTGCCGATGAACCTCCTGTTCGGCAAGATCGACAAGACTTCGCATTGGCCGTGCCCGGTCATTCCGCTCGCGGTCAACGTGGTGATGTATCCGCCGCCGACCGGCCACCGCTGCTTCATGCTCGGCCGCGCCATCAAGAAGGCGGTGGAGTCCTATCCGGAAGACCTTCGCGTGGTGATCTTCGGCACCGGCGGCCTGTCGCACCAGATTTCCGGCCCGCGCGCCGGCCTGATCAACAGCAAATGGGACAAGAGCTTTCTCGACAATCTGTCGAAGGACCCGCAAAAGCTGACCAAGATTCCCCACATCGACTACATGCGCGAGGCCGGCGCCGAAGGCATCGAAATGGTGATGTGGCTCGTCATGCGCGGCGCGCTCGACGACAAAGTCGACGAGGTCTATCGCTTCTACACCGTGCCGGCATCGAATACCGCCGTTGGGCATATCATCCTTGCCAACCGTGCCAAGGCGGCAGCCAAGCGCAAGCCGGCCATCAAACACAAGCGCGCCGCGGCGCACGCCAGGGTCGATCGCAAGCGCAGCTAATCGTCATTGCGAGCAGAGCGAAGCTATCCAGTGCAGCGCAAGGACCTGGATTGCTTCGTCGCTTCGCTCCTCGCAATGACGGTGCAATAATCCAAGAGGTACATGATGAAGATTTGCGTCGCGGGACAAGGTGCGTTCGGGCAAAAACATCTCGACGCGCTCAAGCGCATCCCCGAGGTCGAGGTCACTTCGCTGGTCGGCGGCAATCAGGATTCCACCGCCCAGGTCGCCAAGAAATACGGCATCCCGCATTTCACCGGCGAATTGTCCGAAGGCATCAAGCGGGCCGACGCGGTGATTCTCACCACGCCGACCAAGATGCATTTTCGCCAGGGCGAGCGGGTAATGCGCGCCGGCAAGCACGTGCTGGTCGAAATCCCGGTCACCGACAGTGTCGAGGACGCCGAAGCGCTCGCCAAGATCGCCAAGGAGACCGGCGTCACCGCCATGGGCGGACACGTGCGCCGCTTTAATCCCAGCCATCAATACATCCATAAGAAAATCGTCAAGGGCGAGCTGAAGGTCCAGCAGATGGACGTGCAGACCTATTTCTTCCGGAGAAAGAACATCAACGCCGCCGGCAATCCACGCAGCTGGACCGATCACCTGCTCTGGCATCACGCAGCGCACACCATCGATCTATTCCAGTATCAGGCCGGGGAGAATATTTCCGACTGCTACGCGGTGCAGGGGCCAATTCACCCGCAGCTCAACATCGCCATGGACATGGGTATCGTGGCGAAAACGCCGTCCGGCGCAGTGCTGACGCTGTCGCTGTCGTTCAACAATGACGGGCCGCTCGGCTCGTTCTTCCGTTACATCTGCGACAACGGCACCTACAAGGCGTTCTATGACGATCTTTCCGACGGCAAGGACAACAAGATCAACGTCTCCAAGGTCGACGTGTCGATGGACGGCATCGAATTGGAAGACCGCGAATTCATCGCCGCCATCAAGGAGAGGCGCGAGCCGAATGCCAGCCTGCAGCAACTACTTCCTTGCATGCACGTGCTCGGCAAGCTGGAAAAGATCATCGACCCGCAGCGCAAGGCGCACGCCTGATTCCCCTCCCCCTTATGGGGGGAGGAAGCGATTACTCCACAATCCCGATCAGCTTTGCCAACCGCTCCGGATCGGCGCGCAGCGGTTCGGATTCGCCGTCGTAGACGATGCGCCCCTTGTCGAGGATCACCGTGCGCGGCGAGAACGTCAGGGCGACGCGGCTGTTCTGCTCGACAAGCACGATCGACAGCGCGCTCTCGGCGCGCAAATGCGCCAGCACCCCGGTCAACGTCTCGACCAGCACGGGCGCCAAGCCTTCGGTCGGCTCGTCCATCAGGAGAATTGACGGATTGGTCATCAGCGCGCGCGCGATCGACAGCATCTGTTGCTCGCCGCCGGACAGCTGATTGCCCATATTGTCGAGCCGCTCTTCCAGCTTCGGAAACAGTTCGAAAACGCGCGCCAGCGTCCAATGACCGGGCCGCGCCGCAACGCCGAGGTTCTCGCGCACCGACAGCGAGGGAAAGATCTCGCGTTCCTGCGGCACGAAGCCGATGCCGGCGAGCGCCCGGCGGTAGCTCGCCATGCCGTTGAGCTTCTGCCCATCCAGCATGATCTCGCCTGCGTGCAGCGTGGTTTGGCCTATGACAGTTGCCAACAGCGTGGTCTTGCCGACGCCGTTACGGCCAATCACGCTGATGCATTCGCCAGGCGCGACTGCAAGGTCGATGTCCTCGATCACGACGGTCTCGCCGTAACCCGCCGAGACGCCCCGCAGTTCGAGCGCGCTAGTGGAGCGGATTTGACATTCGCTGCCCACCCGGCCGGGAACTCGTGAAGCGAATGTCAAATCCAAAGCTCCACTAGCAGGCTGCTGAAAAAGTCGTTTTGCGAGGTGGTTGGAATGTGATTCTGTGCATCGGCTTGATTCCTTTGGAATGGGGATTGCGATGCGCGGCGAAGATGATCGATCGGAGGGTTTTTTCAGCTACATCCCGGTGGAGAGACGGATACCGGCGGATCATCCATTGCGGATGATCCGCGAACTCGTGGACGCGGCGCTTGCTGGGTTGACGCGAGCCTTCGACCGACTTTATGCGCGCGAAGGACGGCCATCGATTCCGCCGGAGCGGCTGTTGCGGGCACTGCTGCTGCAAGCGTTCTATACGGTGCGCTCGGAGCGGCAGTTGATGGAGCAACTCGATTACAATCTGCTGTTCCGCTGGTTCGTCGGGCTGTCGGCGGACGATCCGGTGTGGGATCCGACCGTGTTCGGCAAGAACCGCGATCGACTGCTCGACGGCGATATCGCGGCCAAGTTCTTTGCCGGGGTGTTGAAGCTGCCGCAAGTGCGCAAGCTTTTGTCCAGCGAGCACTTCTCGGTCGACGGCACGCTGATCGAGGCCTGGGCCAGCATGAAGAGTTTTGTGCCGAAGGATGGCGACGGCGATCCGCCGGCCGGAAAGCGCGGTGGTAGCCACAATGCCGAGCGTGACTTCCATGGCGAGAAACGCAAGAACGACACGCATTCCTCGACCACCGACCCCGATGCCCGGCTGTTCCGCAAGGGTGCCGGCAAGGAGGCCAAGCTCTGCCATATGGGGCATTTGATGACGGAGAACCGCAACGGCCTCATCGTCGATGCACGCTTGACCGAGGCCAACGGCACGGCCGAGCGCGCCACCGCACTCGACATGATCGAAGACAATGCCAGACCTGGCAGCACGATCGGCGGCGACAAGAACTATGACACTGCTGAGTTCGTGGCCGGTTGTCGTGACTGCCGCTGCACGCCCCATGTCTCGCAGAACGACACCAACCGCCGCTCGGCGATCGATGCCCGCACCACCCGCCATCCCGGCTATCGCATCAGCACCATCAAGCGCAAGCGGATCGAGGAACCGTTCGGCTGGATGAAGACCGTCGGCGGCCTGCGCAAGACCAGGCATCGCGGACGGGCGCTGGTCGAATGGTTCTTCGTGCTGACCGCCGCGGCTTACAACCTCATCCGCATTCCCAAGCTTCTGGCCGCAACGCGATGACCCCCTCTGCCGGCAAGAATATGAGGCAAAGTCCCAACCAATACCGCGCAGGCGGCGCCGACAACCCGTTCCTCCACCCGTTCTTGCCGGACCCATCGAGAAAATCGTCCTCAAAATCCGGTTTTTCCGCAGCCTGCTAGAACTGATATTTGCTAGTGGTCCTTTGATTCTAACATTCGCATAAGAGCCTGCCGAACTGGGATGCGAATGTTAGAATCGGACCACTAGGCACGGTCAACCTTGTAGCCGGCCTGCCCGAGATAGACCGCGCGGACCTGCGGATTGGCCTCGATCTCTTTAGGCGCGCCTTCGGCGAATACCATACCGCCCACCATCACGGTGACGCGCTCGGCAAAGCGGAACACCACGTCCATGTCGTGCTCGATGATCAGCACCGCGATATCTTGCGGCAATCGCTCGATGGCGTCGAGAATGATGTGGCTTTCGGCGCTCGGTACGCCGGCGGCGGGCTCGTCGAGCAGCAGCACTGTGGGCTTTAGCCCCAGCGCGATGGCGAGCTCGATCAGGCGTTGACGGCCGTAGGGCAGTTCGGAGACGCGGTGGCGCGCATGGTCGGCAAGCTTTAGCATTTCCAGAAGATGCATCGATTCGTCGATGACGTCGGTCCGCTTGCCGGCCGGATAAAACATCGCCGACGATGCGCCGACGCGCTCGGCGACGGCGATATAGACGTTCTCCAGAACGGACAGGCCGCGGAACAGCCGGTTGATCTGAAACGTCCGCGCGATACCGAGCTTGACCCGCTCGGCCTGCGCCTTGTCGGTGATGTCGTTGCCGGTAAGCAGCACGCGGCCGCCGGTTGGCGGCAGCAGGCCGGTCAGGAGATTGACGAACGTGGTCTTGCCGGCGCCGTTGGGACCGATCAAAGCATGGCGCGCGCCGGCATCGAGCTTGAAGTCTATCTCCTGCACGGCCATAAGCGCGCCGAAATGGCGGCTCAGCGCACGCGTCTCCAGTCTGGTTGCGGTCACGGCTTGGCGCGCCCCAAGCGAAGGCGCCGCCACAGCACCTCGCCAAGACCCAAAATTCCGTTGCGGGCAAACAGCGCGATGGCCACCAGCAACAGCCCGAGGCCGAGCTGCCACGCCGTCGGATAGAGCTCCGCCAAAAAATGCTCCAGCGCCAGGTAAACGACCGCGCCGACGAACGCGCCGTAGAGCCGCCCATAGCCGCCGAGAATAAGGACGATGAGCACAGTCGCGGCGCGATCGAGATCGAGCGCGCTGAGGTTGACGTAGGCGTTGGTCTGCGCCCACAGGCCGCCGGCAACGCCGGCAAGCGCCGCCGAAATGGTGTAGCAGACGACCAAGCGGCGGCGCACCGGCGAGCCGACCGCATGCATGCGCAACAGGTTTTCACGGATACCGGTCAGACTTTCCCCGAACGGTGAATAGACCAGCGTGCGCACGAACATGAAACACACAAACAGGACAACGAGGCTGAACAAGTATTGCGTGTTGGAATAGAGCGGATTGAATTCGAACACGCCGAACACCGGCGCGATGGTCAGGCTCGGCAGGCCGTCGAAGCCGCCGGTATAAGCATGCCCCATATTGGCGGCCTCTTCGAGCAGCGCCATGGTACACAGCGTCAGCATGAGCAGCGTCAGCCCCGTGGTGCGCAACAGAACGAGGCCCGACAGCAAGCCGACCGCCGCCGCCGCCGCGGCGCCCAGGACCAAGCTCGTGATCGGCTCGCTCCAGACGCCGTAGAAGGCCAGCATGCCGACCGTGTAAGCGCCGGCGCCGAAGAACGCCGCATGGCCGAGCGTGACGATGCCGGCGTAGCCGAGCGCAAGATCGAGCGAGAGCGCGAAAAGAATGGCGATCAAAAGCTCGGCGCCAAAGCTAAGATAGTCGGGAAAGGCGAAATAGTAGCAGAGGGCGATGATCCAGGGCAGCGCCTCCCACCAGCGAAAATAGTGACGTCGAGTGAGGAAGCGGACCACCGCGTCTTCGCTCCGCGCGGCGGTGGAAGCTTCGACGGTCGGGGAAAGCGCGGCGTTCACAGGCCCTTCCTTCCAAGAAGTCCCTGCGGCCGCGCCAGCAGGATGAGGATGGTGAGCGCGTAGATGAAAAGCGTGCCCCCCTTCGGCAGGTAGAATGTCAGGACGAAGTTGAGGACGCCGAGGATGAGCGACGCGTAATAAACCCCGAGCACGCTGCCGAGCCCACCGACCGACACCACGATCAGGAAATACACCAGGTACTTGAGCGGGTATTGCGGATCCAGTCCGAGAAATTCGGCGCCGAGGCCGCCGCCGATGGCCGCCATGCCGCTGCCGAAGGCGAACGTGATGGTGAACAGCCGGTTGACGTTGATGCCGAGCAATTCCGCCATGCGGCGATTGTCGACAGTGGCGCGGATTGCGGCGCCGATGCGCGTGCGCTCGAACGCGAGCCAGATGCCGAGCACGATCAAAAACCCGACCCCGATCAGAAAGACGCTGTAGGTGCGGTAGCGAACGAAGCCGAGGTCGATCTGGCCGCCAAGCGCGGCGGGCAATTGCAGGGTCTCACCCGCCGGGCCGACTACGAGGGTCGTGGCGGCGATGAAAATGAAGATCAGGCCAATGGTGAATAAAACCTGGTCGAGCTCGCCGGCGCGATAGAGCCGGCGGTAGAGCAGGCGCTCGAGCACCACGCTGAGCGCGGCGGTGACGACAAATCCGAGGGCCAGCGCGGAGGCTAGGCCGAAGTGGGCGCGATTCATCGCCAACAGGATGACGTATCCGCCGAACATGGCGAAGGCGCCGTGAGCGAGATTGACGAAACCCATCAGCCCCATGGTCACCGACAGGCCCACCGAGACGATGAACAATACCGTGCCGGCGGACAATCCGCCGAGGAGGATACTGGCGACGTTATTGCCGAAATCCACGGGCAATCCCGCTGAACAGGGCGAACGGTGAATAGCGGATGGCGGCTATCGATAACACCCTATCTGCTAGTTCGCCATTTCGCTATTCGCCCTTTCGCGGTCGCGCGAGGACCACCGATCGGCGATCAATTCTTCATCGCGCACTTGCCGAGGCCGAGCACCTTGCACTCGTCTTTCACGTGATCGTAGGTCGCGAGCACCTTCTGGTGCAGCTTGCCGTCCTTGCCCTTGTACACCTCAGCGAGATACTCGTTCATGATGATATCGCAAGTCTGCGGATCGATCTCGATCGGCCCCTGCGGGCTGTCAAACTTCCAGCCGAGCAGGGTTTTCACGGCCGCTTTGCCGTCGTCGATATTGCCCTTGGTGGCTTGGACGGCGTGAACAAGGGCAGCCATGCCGTCATAGGCGCCGACCGCGGTGAAGTCGGGCGTCGAGTCGGGGCCGTAGTCCTTGTGCCAGGCCGCCACGAAGCGCTTGTTCTCCGGATTATCGAGGTCGGCGTTGTAGTGATGCATGGTGATGGTACCCACCGCGGCGTCGCCCATTTGCTGCAACTTGATGTCCTGGGTGATGTCGCCGGGGCCGATCAGCTTGATGCCCGCGGCGCGCATGCCGAGCGCGGCGTAGGTCTTGGTGACCGCCACGGCGTGATCGCCGGCCGGCACAAACACGAACAGCACGTCCGGATGCTCGTCCTTGGCGCGCTGGAAGAACGGCGTGAAGTCGGGAACCTGCGCCGGACCGCCGGCCGGGATGGCATCGATCACCTTGCCGCCATTGGCCTCAAATCCGGCCTTGAAAGCGTCGAGGCTGTCCTTGCCGGGCGGGAAGTCGGAATAGGCCACCACCGCGGTTTTCGCGTGCAGTGTCTTCACAGCCGCGACCCCCAAGGTGTAGCCGGCGGACCACATGCTGAACGACGTGCGCACGTAGTCGTCCGATAGGTTGGTGATCCAGGCCGTGCCGGCATTCATGACAATTCCGAGTTTGTTGGCGGCCGTGAGCAGCGGCGCCGAAGCGATGGCGTTCGGCGAATAGATCCAGCCGACAACCGCATCCACCTTGTCCTGGGTGAGCAGCTCCTGGACCGCGAGCTTGGCGTCGGCGCCGGCTGGATTCTTGGCGTCGCGCTTGATGAGCTTGATCGTGTAGGGTTTGACGTCGTTGGCATGGAGCTTGAGATACATCTCCATGCCGCGGTCCATTTGCTGGGAGGTTTCGGCGTTAACGCTGGTATAGGGCAGGACGACGCCGACTTTGATTTCCTGCGCCCGCGCCCCCCGGCGCAGACGGCAAGTACGGCGCAAGCCGCGATTATTCGCTTGAACATCGGAAACCCTCCCAGTTTTGCCAATTCAATCGATTTTCAATGCTGATCGTGATGCCCCGATATTAGGGCGAAAGCCGGAAATGGCGCAAGCGAGGCCTTGCCGCGACGGTGCGGGTCTTCGTCGCGCCGCAAGACTACGCCCAGCTCGCAAAACTTAGTCCGGTACCGGTGCCGGCCGGCGTGCGATAGCCGGGCACATATTCGAACCAGCTCAGATCGAGATGCTCGCAGGCGCCGGCAACGCCGACCCAATTGAGGATCTCGGAACTGCCGGCATGCAATTTGTTGCGCGGCAAAGTCTGCAAGAACTCGGCGTCCGTGTCGGAGCAGGCCTTGAGAATGGCGCGGTCGAAATCCTCATCAACCAAAAAGTGACTTAAGCCCCCGGAGGCGAGGATGCCGATGCGGGCATCGCCGGCAAAGCCCTCCACCGCCTTGCGGATGGCCCGGCCGAGCTCGTAGCAGCGCCGCGGCCGCGGCTGGTTTGGCGGGAAATACGTGTTGAGGAATACCGGCACGATGGGAATGGGGGTTTTTTCGTCCATCAGGCGGCGGTGCACGTAGGCCATGCCGTGGCCTTCACCTTCGCCCTTGCGCATGCGTTTCGACGATGCCGGATCGAAGCCGTTGTCCATCAGCCAGTCGATCAGATGCAAGGCAAGCTTGGCATCGACCGGATAGGCGCGCGGTGCTTTGTCCTCGAAAAAGCCTTGCCGGTTCTTGACGTACCATTCCGGGAAACGCTGATGGTACTGCTCGTGCTGCTCGTTGCTGTTGAGGATGGTGTCGCCGTAATAGATGGCAAAAGTCGGCCGGGCGTCTTCCAGATAAGCCTCGTCCTGGTCGTCGCTCATCACGATCAGCGTGTCGAGCTTGGCGCCGTTGAGCGTCTTGCTTAAGTGCGCCATCGCCGCGCGCACCTTGTTCTGCCGCGCCGTGAGCGCGGCGGGCGCGACCATCGCCGCCATTTTTGGATCGGCTCTTTCCAGAAGCTCGGCATAAGTGGCCGGCCGGCCTTCCTTGTCGCGGTGCTTGATGTTCCGGTCGGTCTCTTCGAAACGCGGCAGCGTTTCGTCGGAGGCGAGCAGCATCGGCGTGTGAGAGCTACCGAGCCCGAGCACGATCTTCGCCATCGGCGTCTCCTGAAATAGCGGACCAGCCGCGTATTTTAACGGATGTTAGCACAGTTGCGGCAATTGGCGGCAGCATCGACGCGCGCGCGCGTCGCGCTGTCGGCAGCAAGAACGACGCAGCCACGCCGACCGCGCCGCGCTGGAGACACATCTCGGCGCCACCGATACCGGGCCAAGGCATAAAGGCCGGCCGCCCCATCGCCCGTAAATCATTCGTTAACGCAACTTCGACCGCGGCCGCTCTCGGCCGCAATGAATTTCCAACGCTTTGCCGCGTAGGATGCCTGTGTCGCGCAATGGCGGGGATTCTCGCGACACTCCGACGGGCGGCTAATACACGCCGGGCTCGGCTCTTTCCGCCTTGTCTTGGCACAACGTGCATTGACGTAAGGCGTCGTAAACGCATGACGATTTCCGCAGATCTGGATCACTCCGTCATGTCGCGGGCGTCGGCGGAAACCGCGCGTGCCCAGTTGCGAGTTCTTCACGCACTCATAAACGTCGAGGGCGATGAAGCCGGGTTTGCGAGCCTGTTTCCCGCCTATCGCGCGCTGTCTGCTTTCGATTGCGCCCTCGTGCTTGCGGAACGGAGCGCCTTGCTCAAGTGCATTGCGGCCGAGCCAGCGGAATTTATGGGCCGGCAATGGCCTCGCGGACCGTTGTTGCAGGATGTCGGCCGGGGCCGGGTTCTGGCGCTCGGCGGCAATCCGCCGCACGACGAGCGCCAGCAGCTTCCGCTGGGGCTTGTCGGCGCCGACGCGCCCGCGTTGTTGTTTCCGCTTGCGGTCGGCGACCATCCGGCGATTTTGCTGTTGGCGCGAAACGCAGGTCAAAATGATTTCGGCGACCTCAACGTCGTCCTGGCGCGACAATGTTCGGTTCTCGCGCTGGCACTTCTCGGTATGCGCAGGAGCGGCCGGCTGCGCGATGAAGTCGAGCGCCTGCACCGGTTCCTCGACGAGCACCGGCAGTCGGGGCAGGAAGCGTCGCCGAGCCGCGATCTGCTGCAGGAAATTATCGAGCAGCTTCCGATCGGCCTGACCGTGCAAGACGAGGCGGGCAGTTTCATTCTGGTCAACGCGGTGGCCGCAGCAAACCTCGACATGTCGCCAGCGACGCTGATCGGTAATTCGCCGGCTAATTTCCTGTCCGCCGAAGAGGCTGGGCAGCGACGGCAATGGGAGCTCGCCCTCATGCAATCGGGCGAGCACTGCACCACCGAGGAGTGCCACGCCGACGCCGCGGGCGAACGCACCTGGCTCACCTCGCACAAGCCGGTCCACGTTTTCGACGACACGTTCTTAATGTCAACGTCGAACGACATTACCGACCGCAAGCAAGTCGAGAATGAATTGGCCTACCGCGCTTATTTCGACGATCTCACCGGCTCGCCAAACCGCAAACTCATCGAGCGCCGCGTCGAGGAACTGCTGCATCAAGCCGAGAACGCCCGTTTCGCGCTGGCTTTTATCGATCTCGATAACTTCAAGCATATCAACGATTACTACAGCCACGCGATCGGGGATGCGTTGCTCGTCAGGGTCGCCGAACGGATCGGCAAGGTCTTGCGCGACACCGACATGCTGGCGCGTATCAGCGGCGACGAATTTTTGCTGCTGGCTTGGCCGATCGACGACGAGCGGCAAATCCACGGCATCATCGATCGCATATTGGCGGAGTTGAAAAAGCCATTCCATATCGAGGCGTTCGAGCTCTTTACGTCGGCTTCGCTCGGCGTCAGCGTCTATCCCGACCATGGCACGACCTACGAAGCCCTGCGCCGCAATGCCGATAACGCGATGTACCGCGCCAAAAACGGCACCAAGGGCGGAGCGATCTATTTTTCCGCCGCCATGGGCCAGATCGTGACCGCGCGCATGGAACTCGAGCAGCGATTGCGGCTTGCGATCCGCGACCGCAAGTTTTGCTGCGCTTTCCAGCCGAAGGTCGACCTTCATAGCCAGGAGGTCGTCGGTTTCGAAACATTGGTGCGCTGGCGCGATGAGGACGGCGAGATCCAGCCGCCGAGCAGTTTTATCAATCTGGCGATCGAGCTTGGATTGATCGATCCGATCACGCGGTTCGTTCTGGATGATGCAATTCACTCCATGGAACGCCTCGACGCGGCCTTCGGATCGCAAACCACCATCAGCGTCAACGTCGCCGCCAAGCAGGCCAGCGACGTGGACTTCATGCGTTCATTCGCGGAAACGCTCGACGCGAGCGGCGCGGCCCATCGCTTGATGATTGAATTAACCGAGGACGCATTTGCTGGCCAGGGCCAGTTTCAACGCCACGTACTGCCGATGTTGCGTGAACTCGGCGTACGCATCTCGATCGACGATTTCGGTACCGGCTATTCTTCATTGTCCGCGCTTGCCGATATCACCGCCGACGAATTGAAAGTCGACCGCTCCTTTATCACCGATATCAACCGGCGTCCGCGCAGCCAGAGCGTTCTGCGCGCCATCAAATCGCTCGGCGCATCGCTCGGCATGACAATCGTGGCGGAAGGCATCGAGACGTTCGAGGAATTGGTCTATCTGCAGACCGCAACTCGGATCCCGCAAGGTCAGGGCTTTTATTTCTCGAAACCGTTTTTCCTCGGCGACATGAACGACACGCGCCAATTCAACTCGGCGGATCGAAAGTTGAAGATCATACGCCCGCAATCCGGCGCGCGGGAACTGCAATCCGCAAGAGGCGCCCAAGCGTAATAGCGCGCTGCTAAGCTTGGCGCGCAGCGCCGGCTTATTTCCCTTGGAAGCGCTGCGGCGGTGCGGCCGCCGTAGCCGTGCGCAGCAAAGCAAAAGCATCGCTCCGCTCGGCGATGGGTTTCTTCAACAGGCCAAAGCGGCTTGGATCGAGGGCCGCGGCCGGCGATGCGGTTGGCGCGGGCGATATTGCCGGCGCCCCGGCGACAGGCACGTCGGACGCCGGTCTGGCGTCGCGGAAGATTTCCTCCGGCGTCGCCTTCATGGTCGCGTTGCGCCAGCGCTCGACGACGGCTGCAATAAAATTTGCATCTTCGCCGCCCACTTTCAGAGGCAAGTTCTTGGCAAACAAATCGCTCACCGGCAGCAGGTGCTGCGGCAACTCGCTGAAAGTTAATCGGGTCGGTAACGGCACGCCGACACCGAACGCCACCGCCTCGCGCGTGCCGAGCGTCGGCACGAAAGCGAAGAGATTGGCGGCATGGTCGGAAACTGCCGAGCGTAGCAGCGCTTGATCGCGGTCGTTCGACATCCGCGTCGCGAATAGGGTGCTGCATTGGGCAATGATCGTCGGATCGAGCTCGGCCGGACGTTGCGTCACCAATCCTAGAAAAACCCCGTATTTGCGGCCTTCCTTCGCCAGCCTGGAAATGGCCCGCCGCGTCGGTCCGAATCCGACCGAGCGGTCGGCTGCCGCATAGCGATGCGCCTCTTCGCAGAGCAACAGCATCGGGCTGGCGCCGTCGCTCCAAATGCCAAAGTCAAATGCCATGCGACAGAGCACCGACACCACGGCATCGACGACTTCGGCGGGAAAGCCTGCAAGCTGCATGATCGTCAGCGGCTTGCCATTTGCCGGAACCCGGAACAGCTGGCTGAGCGCTTCAGCCATGGTATCGCCGCCGACATTGGCGTTTTCAAACATAAAGCCGTAGCGCGGGTCGTTGCTCACCGTTTCGATGCGCGACATCAGCTTGTGATAAGTGAGCCGCGACGAGCGGTTCTCGAGCTTGCCCATGCGCTCGTCGATGTGGCTTAGGAGATCGGCGAGGCGATACGGCACCGGGGTATCGACGGTGTAGCCGACATTCTTGGCGTCGAATTTCTTGATTGCCGCTCGTTCGCCGCCGCCGCGGTACTGGATATAGTTCGCTTTGGCGAGCGGAATGACTTCGGCAAGAATGCCGACCTCTTCATCGAGCGCCGGTCGCCCGCCGAAGATAATGTCGACGATCTCATCGAAGTTGAACAGCCAGAACGGCAGTTTGACGTTGCGCGGATTGACGATATTCGCGCGTTCGCCGAAGCAACGACTGTATTCGTTGTGAACGTCGAGCAGCAGCACCCTCAAGTTCGGCCGTGCCTGCATGATTTGCTGGAGGATGAGCGCAACCGCGCTCGATTTGCCGACCCCTGTCGTGCCGAGAATCGCGAAGTGCTTGCTCAACAATTCGTCAACGTCGAGGCCCACGCTGATTGCGCTGTCTTGCTGCAGCTGCCCGATCCGAAGCGTCTTTACTCCCGGCGGGTCGAATACGAGGCGCAGTTCGTCGCCGGTCAGCGCGGTCACCGCGTCGGCGATGGTGGGATATTCGGTGATGCCTCTGCGGAAGCGCACTACGCCGCCCTGATCGGCGATTTCGCCGGTCAGATCGACCTGGGCGATGCCGCAATGCCCGCGCTCCTTGGCGGGCGTTTCGGCGGATATGTCGGTAATCAAGCCGATCAGAAGCGCTTTGCCGGTATAAATCTTGACGAACTTGCCGACCGTCGTGCCGGCGCGGCCCGCTGCGGCGACATGCGGCAACAGCAAGATGCTGGCCTCGGAGCCGTGGACGGAGTGGATATAGCCGACGAGCGCGCCGGTGGCGTTGGCAACTCTGCCGGTCTGAGGTACGGGAGTGGCGTCGGCCATAGTCTGCTGCCAGGGTATTTTTTCGGCTGTGGGCCGGCACCCCATAACCTGGAAACGCTCCGGATTCGTTAAGTTGGACGATCAATCCGGGCCGTCGTGCCTAACTTTTGCTTAGCTCGCTGAACTGTTATGGCCGGAATACGCCGGTGCCGCCGGTTTCGGCGTCATCGGCCGGGGCGATGCTGCTGCGTTTCAATTCGATTCACGGCAGATGCCGTTGGCAAAACCTGATGAGATATTCCGATGCAAATTGAATTCATCACGGTCGACGTATTCACCGAGCGGCGCTTCGGCGGCAACCCGCTCGCGGTCGTGCTCGATGGCCGCGAACTTACGACGGCGCAAATGCAGGCGATCGCCGCGGAGTTCAATCTGGCCGAGACCACCTTCGTCTTGCCGCCAAAAGATGCAACCCACACCGCCGAGGTCCGCATCTTCACGCCGCGCGCCGAATTGCCGTTCGCCGGCCATCCCAATGTCGGCACCGCTTTCGTGCTGGCGCGCGAAGGCAAAAGCTATGGCCGCGCCGTCGGCGATCCGTTGCTGTTCGAGGAGAAGGCCGGCTTGGTCCGGCTCGATTTGCTCAGGGATTCAGGCGCGACTGTCGGCGCACGCTTGACCGCGCCGCAAGCGCTGACGCGCGGCGATGACATCGCACCGGACATCGTGGCCGCGGCGTGTTCGCTCACCGCTGGCGACATTGAACCCGCCGCTCACCTGCCCTGCATCGCGTCGTGCGGCTTGCCGCTCGCTTTTGCGGAATTGACGACACGCGCGGCATTGACGCGGGCGCAACCGCGCACTCACATATTTTCCGAACACCTGAAGGCGGACCGCGCCACCGGCATCCTGCTTTATGTCAAAGATGAAAGCGGCGGATTCGACTACCAGGTGCGGATGTTCGCGCCGCTCTACGGGGTCCCCGAAGATCCGGCTACCGGCAGCGCCAATGTCGCGCTGGTCGGGCTCCTTGCCGGCCTCCGCCCCGAGTCCAACCTGACGCTTAATCTTCGCATCGCGCAAGGAGTCGACATGGGCCGCCCGAGCTTGCTTGAGGCTACGGCCGTGAAGAAAGACGGCAAGCTCACGGCTCTCTCGATCGGCGGCCGCTGCGTGATCGTGATGCGGGGAACGATCGAACTGTAACGTCACCGACGGGGATTTTTATGAAGCTTTATGAATTCGGTCCATCACGCGCGATCCGGGTGCGCTGGACGCTCCAGGAACTCGACGTCGCATTCGACGCGGTCACGGTCGATCTGCGCGCCGGCGAGCATCGCAAGCCGGAATTTCTCAAGATCAATCCCGCGGGAAGACTGCCGGTATTGATCGACGGCGACAAGGTGCTGACCGAATCCGTCGCGATCGTGCTCTATCTGGCGGAGAAATATCCCGGCAAGCGTCTGATCCCGGCCGGTCTCGATGAGCGCGGGCAATTATACCGGTGGCTGCTTTTCACCGCGACGGAACTCGAGCAACCGCTGTGGCGGATGGTGCGCCATTCCATGCTCTATCCGGAGGACAAACGCTTGCCGGCTGAAATCGCGCTGGCGCGCGAGGACTTTGCGGCGGTCGCGCAGGTTCTGGAAGCCCATATGCGAGGCCGGAATTTTCTGGTCGGCGAGGCGGTAACGGTCGGCGATTTCGTGCTGGCCTACACGCTCGATTGGGCCAAGCTGGCGCGCTGTCTCGATGGGCTGCCGGTGCTGGGCGCTTATGTCGAGCAAATGTACGCGCGCCCGAAAGCGCCCGAGCGCATGAAGGACGCCTTGGCGCGGACCGGGCGCTGATTATTGTGACTCGGCGGCGGCCTTGGCCTTGGCGACGACATCGGGTGGCGTCGCGTAGACCTCTTTGACGAGCTTCTCGACATCGGCGCCGGAGACCGGGTTGATTTCGAGTTGCAGCTTGTCGGCTTCGGCCAAGAAATCCTTATCCGTCATGGTGTCCATGAACGCTGTGCGCAGGACAGCGACGCGATCCGCCGGCAAATTCGGCGGCGCGACGAAGGGCCGGCCCATGACGTTGCGGGCGAAGATCATTTTCAAGATCTGCCGCTGTGCGTCGGTCTTGGCGAAATCCATCACCAGCGGCACGTCGGGCAGATCGGGATGCTTGGTCAGCGACAGCTGAATGAGCACGATCATGCGTTTGTCGGCGATCCAGGATTTGTGCGTCGACAGCACGCTCGACCACGACCAGCCGCAGCGGCCCTGCACTTCGCCGCGCTCCATCGCCAACACCACGTCGTTGCCGCCCGGATAGCCTTGGACGATTTTGAAATGCGTACCGAGCACGGCATTGAGCACGCGGGGGAACTGATCGGTGTCGGAGCTGGCGCCGGTGCCGCCGACGGTGAGTTCCTTGGTGAACAGGTCTTCGAATTTGGTGATGCCGGAATTCTTCATGGCCACGCAGACGGCCACTTCGTTATTCGCGCTGCCGAGCCAATTCAATTTTTGCGCATCGAATGCGTCACCCTGGCCGAGCAGCAGCGGGTCGAAGGCAATACCGCGTCCGAAGGTGGCGATGGCGGTGCCGTCCTGCGGCGCCACGCGATAAAGGTAATTGGCAAGCCGCAGGCTGCCGGCCCCTTCCATGTTCTGCGGCACGAGCGTCGGATTGCCCGGAATATGCGCCCCCATATGGCGGGCGATCACACGGGCGTAGAGGTCGTAGGCGCCGCCAGGCGAGTAGCCGATATAGAGATTGATGCTGCGGCCTTTGTAAAAATCGCTCGCGCTTTGGGCCAAGACGACCACTGCCGAAGCAAGCAGCAAAATAAGCGCGGCCGCGATGCTGGGGGCATATCTATCCTTCCAAATGCTCACGTGGCACCTCGAATGCTGTTTCCGCCCCTGTCTGCGCTCCGTGCCCATGCGGCAACACGGCAGTCCCGGCGGTCGGTGCTTCACTCTATCATGGGCTTGACGGCTTTGCATGTTTCGGGCGCGATGGCCGGCGGGACCAAGGAACCTCGATGCAGCCGGACATGATCGCCAGCGCCCTCCACGCGCTGCAACTCCTCCTTGAGCCGACGCGGCTCATGATCCTGTTCCTCGGCGTTCTCATCGGGCTCGCCATCGGCGTCTTGCCGGGCTTAAACGGCATTGTCGGCATGGCGATGCTGATTCCGTTTACTTACAATCTCGACGAATACACCGCCTTCGCGCTGCTCCTTGGCATGGCGGCGGTGATCACGTCGTCGGATTTTATCACCGCAGTCTTGTTCGGCGTACCCGGCCATGTCGGCGCCGCCGCGACCGTGATCGACGGCCACGCTATGGCGCGTAACGGCGAGGCTGGCCGCGCTTTCGGCGCCGGATTTGCCTCGTCGCTCGCCGGCGGCGTCGTCGGCGCCATCGTGCTTGCGGTGAGCATTCCGATCCTGCGCCCGATCATGCTCACGATCGGTTCGCCCGAGCTTCTCGCCTTCACCTTGTTCGGCATGTCGATGGTGGCGACGCTGTCCGGCCGCGCCCCGCTCAAGGGGCTGACCGCCGCCGGCCTCGGCCTGATGATCGCGATGGTCGGCTCGCGCGCGCAAAGCGGCACGCTGCGTTGGACCTTCGACTGGCTCTATCTGTGGGACGGCGTGCCGCTCATTCCCGCGACCCTCGGCATTTTCGCGCTGCCGGAACTCGCCGAGCTTGCGGTCACGCGCAAACGCATTGCCGGAGACAATGCGCCGAACATCAATCTGTCGAGTCAATGGGAAGGCGTGCGCGACGTGGCGCGGAACTGGTGGCTGGTCTTGCGCTGCGGCGTGCTCGGCGTCGGCCTCGGCGCCATACCCGGCGTCGGCTCCGCAGTGATCGACTGGATCGCTTATGGCTATGCCCAGCGCACCGAGAAGAACGCGGAAAGTTTCGGCTCGGGCGACGTGCGCGGCGTGATCGCGCCGGAAAGCTCCAACAATTCCAAGGAGGGCGGCCATCTCGTTCCGACCATCGCCTTCGGCGTGCCGGCCGGCGCGTCGATGGCGATCCTGCTCGGTGCGTTCCTGATGCACGGACTGACGCCGGGCCCCGACATGCTGACCAAGCATCTCGATCTGACCTACATGATCGTGTGGAGTCTCACGCTGGCTCACGTCATGGGCGCGATCATCTGCCTTGCTTGCAGCCGCTGGCTCGCTCAGGTGTCGCGCATCCGCCCGGAAATCCTGCTGCCGGTCATCATCGCGCTGGTCTTCGTCGCCGCATTCGAAGGCGAGCACGATTGGGGCGATCTTTATTCGCTGCTGTTCTTCGGCGTCATCGGCTGGCTCATGAAGCGGCTCGGCTGGCCGCGGCCGCCGATGGTGCTCGGCATCGTGGTTGGCGCCATTTTCGAGCGCTACCTGTTCATCTCGACGCAGCTTTACGGCTGGGGCTGGCTGTTGCGCTGGCCGGTCCTGGCGATCCTGGCCTGCGTCGCCTGGGTGCTGTACCGGCCGTTGTCGCAGATCGTCAAAACCCTGATCGGTCAGTTCCGCGAGGTGAAGAGCCATGCGCCGCAGTTCGGCGCCGCCCCGGCATTCTCGCTTGCCGTCATTGCGCTGATCGTTGCGGCCATCGCCTCGTCGACGGGTTGGCCGCACGACGCCAAACTCGTGCCGCTAACCGCCTGCGGCATGGCGCTCACGGCCGCTATCTTCAATCTCGTCAACGAACTGTTCGGCCGCGAGCAAGCGGTGCTCGCGCACGCCGATTCCGGCGTGAAAGTGAGGGCGCAGGTCAGCGATCTCGGCGTCCCCGACGACGTGGCGCGCCGGCGTGCAGTCGCCTTCTTTGTCTGGATGGCGGCCTTCATCGGCGGCGTCGCGCTGATCGGATTCATCCCGGCGATCGCGCTGTTCGTCTTCGCCTATATGCGTTTCGGCTTCGGCGAGCCGTGGCCGTCATCGCTCGGTTTTGCCGCGGCAACGACCCTCATCTGCTACGTGGTGTTCCACTGGGCGCTGCAAGTCGCGTGGCCGCAGTCGCTCCTTGGCGATCTGTTCCCGGCGCTGCGCGTTTCGACGAGGTTGATTTGATAATGTCATCCCGGGGCGCACGAGCCTGGAATCCGTAACCGCTGTCGTGCGGCTATGATCGCGTCTTTGAACGGTCTTCACATCTCGTGATTATGGATTCCGGGCACGGCCTGTGGCCGTCCCGGAATAACGTCACTGTCCCAATATCGCGGCAGCCTTTTTCGTCACCTCGGGCGGCGTCTGATAGATGTCCTTGACCAGCGCGTCGATCTCTTCGCCACCGACCGGATTGATCTCAAATTTGCTGGCCGCCGCATCGGCTAGAAACGCCTTGTCCTTCATCGTGTCGTTGAAAGCCTGGCGCAATGCCGCCAGCCGATCGGCAGGCACATCGGGCGGCGCCGCGAACGGCCGGCCCATGACCTGCCGCGCGAAGATCAGCTTGAAAATCTGTCGCTGTTCGTTGGTTTTGGCCAGATCCATGATCAACGGTACGTCAGGCAGATCGGGATGTTTCGACAGCGACATTTGCACCAGGACGATGACCTTCTTGCTGGTGATCCAATCCATCCGCGTCGTCACGACGCTCGACCACGACCAGCCGCAGCGGCCCTGGACCTCGTCGCGCTCGATCGCGAGGGTAACATCGTTGCCGCCCGGATAGCCGGTGACGATCTTGAATTTGGTGCCGAGCACCGCGTTCATCAGCGCGGGAAATTGGTAGGTATCGTCGCCGACGCCGGTCGCGCCGATGGTCAGGGTTTTGGTCAGAACGTCATTGAAACTCGTTATGCCGGACGATTGCAACGCAACGCAGACGCTGACTTCGTTATTGGCGCTGCCGATCCAGGAGAATTTCGAGGCGTCGAATTGTGCGCCGGGCTGGCCGAGCAAGGGATCAAAGGCCGCACCGCGGCTGAGCGCGCCGATCACCGTGCCGTCGCGCGGCGCGGCCAAGTAAAGGTAATTGGCCAGGCGGAGGCTGGCGGCACCCTCCATGTTCTTCGGCACGATGGTCGGGTTGCCGGGAATATGTTGGCCGAGATGGCGCGCGAGCAGGCGCGCGTAAAGGTCGTAACCGCCGCCGACGCTGTAGCCGATGTCGAGTTCGATCGATTTGCCCCGGTAGAATTCCGCCGCGCTCTGCGCCTTTGCGGCCGGACCGGCGAACGCCGTAAATGCCGCTACAGCGACAATGACGACCGCAATGCGGCCGAGCGCCGGCATCCCATTTGCCGTCATCGGTACATCCTCCCCTCAGTCGCCGCGATCCTAGCGTGTCCAGTTTGCGCTATCAACGCGGTTGCACGCCGTTGCGACATTGCGCGCACGGCGGAAATTTCGTAATGACCGTCGCGCAGGAGCGCAACATGACCGGAATGCTGGAACATGAATTGCCCGGGCTTGGCCATAACAAGCCTTCCGCGGAAGACGCCGACGAGATCAAGCACGGCAAATGGGAGCGTTGGGCAAAGAAACGCACCTTCGTGCGCGCGCTCGAAGGGACCTACAGCCATCTCTACAAGAAGCTTCTGGAAGAGCCGCGGGTCTATTCCTCCAAGGATCATCCATGGAAAGGCGGACCGGCAATGTACGGCAAGCACGTGATCTCGCCGAGCGCGGTCAACGTCGTGCAGTCGATCGAGTCGCATATCGAATGCTATGCGCCGCTCAATGCCGGGCAGAAGCACGGTCATCTCAACAGCGCGGTGTTTTACGTGCTCAAGGGCCACGGCCATGACGTGCACGACGGCCGCTACATGAAGTGGGAAGCGGGCGACGTCATGCTGGTCGAGAACGCCAGCGTTCACCAGCATTTCAACGACGACGAAAAAGAATCCTGCATTCTCCTGGTGTTCAAGGCGAAGCCGCTGTTTCTGTTCATGCACCTGTTGTTCCAAAAAATGGTGGAGTGGCCGACCGACAAGCTGCCGCCCGGCGTCAAAGAATTCCATCCGCCAAGCGAAATTTGAACGCGGAGACGACGATGTCGCTATTCGAGGACAAGCAGGCGGCTTTATCCGGCTCCAACACCAGCAATTTCCTGGAGGAGGCGGTGGCGGAATCCGCGCAATTCCGCGTCGACTACGCGACGCTTCCCAACATCATCAAGGCCAAGGACATGCCGTGGGAACGCTCGCCCGACGGCCTGATCAAGCATCTCGTCAACAAGAAGATGCATACGCGCGAATGCTGCATCGAGGCGTACATGCAGTTCCTCAAGGACGGCGAGCGCTCCGGCAAGCACCGCCACATGTGGGAGGAACTGTTCTTCGTCGTCGAGGGCTCGGGCTACGACCAGCATTGGGATCTGAAATGGGATTGCCTGGAAGCCTTCGAGTGGCAATGGGCCGACGAGCCTAAAAGGTTCGAGTGGACGGTCGGCGATTATGTCTACATCCCGCCGTTCACCATGCATCAGCATTTTGCCAAGCCCGGTGCGGAGTGCCGCATCATCGTGATGAGCAATCGCATCGTCAAAGACATGGGTTTCGACTGGTATGACCAGGTCGAACGGGCGCCGGGGTTCTAGCCTTACCTTTGATTTTATTGGTGAATTCACCATATTACCGCCGACCGTAAGGCCGTTTGCGGCCGCGTCGCCAAGGCGCGCGCCAGCGTCTAGACTGTCGGCCGGCAACGCGGCTGAGGCGGCAACCGGTCCAGCGATCAGGCGAGCGGCGGGAGAGACATGTCCTTATCATTGATGACGACGCGCCGTTTTGCGCCTTTGTTCTGGTGCCAGTTCTTCGCGGCATTCGGCGACAATTTTCTCAAGACCGCGCTCGTCTTCGTCATTTTGTTCGCCGTCTCCGGCGCCAATTCGGCGGTCTTGATTTCGCTCGCCGGCGCGACGCTGATCGCGCCGTTCTTTTTTCTGTCCGGGCTCGGCGGCGAGCTTGCCGACCGGTACGACAAAGCCTTTGTCGCGCAGCGCATCAAGCTCACCGAAATCGGCGCCGCGGTGATCGCCGTCGGCGGCTTTGCATTTCATTCGCTGGCGTTGCTTTTTCTTGCGGTATTCCTGTTCGGAACGCTGGCATCGCTGTTCGGCCCGATCAAATACGGCATCCTGCCCGACCTGCTGCAGCGGCGCGAGTTGCCGTCCGGCAATGCGCTGATCGAGGGCGGCACGTTCCTCGCGATTTTGCTCGGCACCATCGTCGCCGGCCTTGCCGCCAACGGAAACAGCAACCCGATTCACTTCGCCTGGCTGATGATCCTGACCGCGCTCGCCAGCTGGGGCTCGAGCCTGCTCATTCCGAGGACCACAGAGGCCGCGCCGACGCTCGCCATCAACCCGAATATTCTCGTCTCTACCGGAGCGCTTATCAGGCAAGTGCGCGCCGATCCGCGGCTGTGGTGGGGCGCCATCGTGGCGAGCTGGTTCTGGCTCGTCGGCGCGCTGGTTCTGTCGCTGTTGCCGCCGCTCGTCTCATTTACCATCGGCGGCAGCGAACAGGTCGTCACCTTATTTCTCACGATCTTTTCGGTGTCGGTCGGCATCGGCTCCGGTCTTGCCGCCTGGCTCGCCGCCGGGCGCATCGTGCTGTTGCCGACCGTGGTCGCAACGGTGCTGCTCGGCCTGTTCGCGCTCGACCTCGGCTGGACCGCGTCCGCCGTCGTGCCGGCGGCGAGTTCGCTGACCATCGGCGGATATTTTGCCTCGCCGCATAGCATTCACATTGCGATCGACCTTGCCGGATTGGCGATCGCCGGCGGCCTGTTCATCGTCCCGGTTTTCACCGCGGTACAGGTCTGGGCCGGCTCGGATCGCCGCGCCCGCGTCGTTGCGGCAGTCAACGTGCTCAACGCCGCGTTCATGGTGGTCGGCGCGGTCGCGCTGGCGGCCTTGCAAAAGCTCGGGCTCGGCACGCCGCTGTTATTCGTGCTCATTGGCGCGGCGAATCTCGTGGTCGCTGTCGCAATCGGCATGACCATGCCGGCGGGCTGGCTCAACGATTTTCTTTCCATCGTGTTTCGCGCATTCTTCCGGCTCGACGTTAAAGGCCTGGAGAACGTCGACAAGGCCGGCCACAATGCCGTCATCGCGCTCAACCACGTCAGCTTCCTCGATCCGCCACTGGCGGTGTCGATCCTGCCGAAACGGCCGGTCTTCGCCATCGACGTGGCGATGTCAAAGCATTGGTGGATCCAGCCGTTCCTCAAATTCGTGCGCACCATGGCGCTCGATCCGCTGCGGCCGTTTTCGGTGCGCGACCTCATCAACGCGGTGCGCGAGGGCAATACGCTCGTCATCTTTCCGGAAGGCCGCATCACCGTCACCGGCAGTTTGATGAAGGTCTATGACGGCGCGGCGATGATCGCCGACAAGTCGGACGCCATGGTGGTTCCGGTGCGCATCGAGGGGCCGGAACTGACGATATTCAGCCGGCTGAAAAGCACCCAAGTGCGCCGCCGCCTGTTCCCGAAAATCACCGTCACGGTGCTTGAGCCGGTGAAATTTCAGGTCGATCCCGAACTCAAAGGCCGCAAACGGCGGCAGGCCGCTGGCGCCGCGCTGTACACCATCATGTCCGACCTGATCTTCCGGACAAGCACGACCGACCGCACCATGATCGAAGCGTTGATCGACGCGTCGATCCTCCATGGCCCGAACTGGCCGGCGATCGAAGATCCCGTGAGCGGGCAATTGACCTACAAGCGGCTTCTGATTGCAACGGCGGTTCTCGGGCGGAAACTGATGCCGTTCGCGCTCGAAGGCCGCACGCTCGGCGTCATGCTGCCGACCTCGAATGCCGGGGTAGTCACCATGCTGGCGGTGGCGTCGGCGGGGCGGGTGCCGGCCATGATCAACTTCAGCGCCGGCGCCGCCAATATTCTCGGCGCCTGCCGGGCGGCGGAAGTCGACACCATCCTCACCTCGCGCACCTTCGTGGAGAAGGGCCGGTTCGAACACCTGATGGCGGAATTGGAGAAGAGCTTACGCATCGTCTATCTGGAGGACATCCGCCCGACCATCGGTGCGCTCGACAAGCTGCGCGGCGCTTTCGCATGGAAAAAGCCACTCGTCGCGCGCAAGCCCGACGACTGGGCGGTGATCCTGTTCACCTCGGGCACCGAAGGGCTGCCCAAAGGCGTCGTGCTGTCGCACCACAATCTATTGACCAATGTAGCGCAATGCGCCGCCCGCATCGATTTCGGGCGCGAGGACAAGCTGTTCAACGCCCTGCCAATCTTCCACTCCTTCGGCTTCACCGGCGGCGTCGTGCTGCCGCTGATTTCCGGCGTGCCGATCTATCTCTATCCGTCGCCGCTGCATTATCGCACCGTGCCGGAACTGGTTTACGGCGTTTGCGCGACCGTGCTGTTTGGCACCGATACGTTTCTCAACGGCTATGCGCGCATGGCCAATCCCTACGACTTCCGCTCGCTGCGCTACGTGCTGGCCGGCGCCGAGCCGGTAAAAGAATCGACGCGCCGGGTTTATCTGGAAAAATTCGGCCTGCGCATCCTCGAAGGCTACGGCGTCACCGAATGCTCGCCCGTGATGGCGCTCAACACGCCGATGTTCAACAAATTCGGCACCGTCGGCCGGCTGCTTCCCGGCATGACGGCGAAGCTGGAAAAGGTCGAGGGCGTCGACGAGGGCGGCCGGCTCTATGTCAGCGGGCCGAACGTGATGCTCGGTTATCTGCGCGCCGACAGACCGGGTGTGCTCGAAGCGCCGCCGGAAGGCTGGCACGACACCGGCGACATCGTCGCCATCGACGAGCAAGGCTTTATCGCCATCAAGGGCCGCGCCAAGCGCTTCGCCAAGGTCGGCGGCGAGATGGTCTCGCTCGCGGCGGTCGAGATGCTGGCGGCCGAGCTGTGGCCGAACTACGTCACCGCGGTGTCGGCGGTGCCCGACGCCCGCAAAGGCGAACGGTTGATCATGGTCACCGACAAGCACGGCGCAACGCGCGCCGATTTCATCGCCTATGCGCGCTCAAAGCACGCCTCCGAGCTGATGTTTCCTTCGGAAATTATCGTGCTCGATAAATTGCCGATGCTCGGCTCCGGCAAGGTCGATCAATTGGCGATCGATAAATTCGTGCGCGAGCAGGCGGCGGCGAAGGCCAAGGCGGCGGAGTAATCTTCGTAACCACCTCGATCCGATCGGCAAGGTTCGGATCCTTCGGCGACGATCGGTGATAACGCATTGTCGATCAGAAATCTCACCGGCCGGTCAGTGGCAGCTCGCGTTCAAGCACGGCGTCGGCAGCGAAGTGCAGGGCCTCGTTGATATCGGCCCGCTCGAGATCGGGATAGGCGGCGACAATTTCGCTTTCGGTCTGGCCGTCCGCGATCATTTCGACGATCGTCGCCACTGGAATGCGCAGGCCGCGGACGCAGGGCACGCCGCCTATTTGCTTCGTATCGGCAGTAATTCGCGTGAACTTGACGGGCGTTTCCTTGCCTCGGGGCCGGTACGCTTGCTGACAATGTCGAATTGGGAATGCATTGACGAGGCGCGAAAAGACCTCGGAGTTCCAGGAGCGATTTGACTACTTCCCTCGCATCGCCAGCACCCGATCGACCATGGCGCCGGCCTCGCCGAGATAGTTCGCCGGGTCGCAGAGTTTCGTCAGCGCGGCACGGTCGAGGTGCTTGGTGATCTCCTCGTTCTCGGCCAAGAGATCGACGAGCGGCCGGCCGGTGGCAACCACTTGGCGGCAGATGTCGTAGACGAGATCGTGCGCGTATTGGCGGCCGAGATAGGGCCCGAGCCCCATCATCACCGCCTCCGACACGATCAGCCCCTTGGTCAGATCGAGGTTCGACCGCATCTTTTTCTCGTCGACCTGCAGGCCGGTCAGCACGAATTCGGTCTGCGCCAGCGCGCCGGCCGTGTAACAGAAGATTTCCGGCAGCACGATCCATTCGATTTCCCACGGGCCGGTTGAGCGCTCGTGGTCTTCGACCATGGCGTCAAGCAGCGCGGCCACCTGCTGGCGCACCACCGAGGTGAGCGCGGTGATGTAGACCGAAGAGATCGGATTGCGTTTCTGCGGCATGGTCGACGACGAGCCGCGGCCTTGCGCGAACGGCTCGTAAACCTCCTCGACCTCGGTCTGCATCAAGAGCTTCACGTCGAACGCGATCTTGCCGCAGCTGCCGGTGACGAGGCCGAGAAAGCAGCCGACTTCGGCAATCGTATCGCGCACGGTGTGCCAGGCGATCGCCGGCTGGCCGAGTTTTAATTCCTTCATCAATTCCGCTTGCGTCGCCAGCCCCTTGCCGCCGAGCGAGGACAGCGTGCCGGCGGCGCCGCCGAACTCACCGACCAAGACGCGTGGGCGCAATTCGGCCAGCCGCTCTTTGTGCCGCTCAAAGCCAGCGAGCACGGTCGCCATCTTGTAGCCGAAGGTGATCGGCACCGCTTGTTGCAGGTTGCTCCGCCCGGCCATGGGCGTGTCGCGATATTTCTTTGCCAGCGTGACGAGCGCGCCGGAAATAGCGTCGAGGTCCGCTTCGACCAGCGTGAGCGCCTCGCGGATTTGCATCACGGTGGCGGTATCGGTGATGTCTTGGGTCGTCGCGCCCCAATGGCACCACTCGCCGAGCCCGTCGCGGCACAGCGCAACGAGCTGTTGCACCACGGGCAGCACCGGATAGCCGATGCGCTCGGTCTGCGTTTTGAGCCTGGCCATATCGATCTCGGCGGCGTTGCAGTGCCGGCAGATTTCGTCGGCGGCTTCTTGCGGGATGATGCCGAGGCGGCCTTGCGCCCGCGCCAGCGCGCCCTCGAAGTCGAGATATTTCTGCACGCGGTTCTCGTCGGAAAATACCCGCCGCATCGCCTCGGTCGAGAAGATGTCGCGGAAAACGGTGGAGTTGATGAGCGACGTTGGCATTGGCGCAATTCTCCTGGCTGGCTTTTCCCGGACGCGGTGCACCGCTGATCAGGGGCCGTCGCACGCTCGGAGATTTTTGCGATCCCTGTTCTGCAGCGCACCACTTCGAGCTGCGCTGTGCCCGGGAAGCGCAGTTCAGTGACTTAACAAAATGGATTTGCGCCGACTATCCCCCTAAAGTGCCGCCATGAGCGCGCAATCGCATCAGGCAAGCTTCGATCTGCCGCCGCATCTGCGTGCCATTCACGAGGCCGAATACCCGCGATTCAGCGATACCGAAATGGCGCGGCGGCGGGGCGCCATTTCCGACCTGCTGGCAGAAGCAAATCTCGATCACCTGGTCTATTGCGGCGCCAACCGGTTCGGCTCCGCGGTGCAGTGGCTGACCGGCTGGCCGGTCACCGCCGAAGCCGTCGGCGTCTTCACGCCGGGCGAGCCGGACGCGATGTTCGTTCAGCACGTCAATCATGTGCCGCTGGCGCGCCACCTCGCCGCGCCGGCCCAGGTCGAATGGGGCGGCGGCTCGTCGATCGGCGCCGCGATTGCCGCGCTGGCGCACCGCGGTGCGCGCGCCGGCCGCGTCGGCGTCATCGGGCCGATGACCTTTGAGCAGCACGGCGAGCTTGCGGCACGGTTCGGAACGATCGCGAACCTCAACCGCAATTATGTCCGGCTGCGCCAGACCAAGTCCGCCGAAGAGCTCGACTGGATGCGCATCGGCGCCGCCTTGACCGATCGCGGCATGATCGCGCTGCGCGACGGCCTGCGGCCGGGCTTGAGCGAACGGGAGCTCGCCGATCTGGTCGAGCGGTCCTATGGGTCGCTTGGCGGCGTCAACAGCATTCACTTCATCGGCGTCACCGCAATGGCCGCGCCACGGCTCGGCGTGCCCCCGCAATTTGCGGCCAACCGGAAAGTCGCGCGCGGCGACGCCGTGGTTGCCGAGATCGCCACCGCGTTCTGGGAACATCCCGGCCAAGTATTGCGCAGCTTCGCGCTCGGCGACGAGCCGCCGCCGCTCTATCGCGACCTGCATGCGGTGGCTGATGCCGCGTTCGATGCGGTCGCCGCCGTCCTCAGGGACGGCGCCATGCCCGCGCAGGTGATCGAAGCGGCGAGCGTGATCGAGCAAGCGGGCTTCACCATCATTGACGATCTGTTGCACGGCTACGGCGGCGGTTACCTACCGCCCATACTCGGTTCGCGGAGCCGGCCGAGCGCGCACATCCCGAACGAACCGTTTCGCGCCGGCATGACCGTCGTCATTCAGCCCAACGTGGTCACGCGCGACGGCACGGCCGGCGTACAGACCGGGGAAATGGTTCTCATTACTGCTGCCGGAATCTCGACATTCCACGCCGTTCCGCGCGGCTTCGTGCGGATTTAGAGCGTGAACTGAAAAATGCGCCCCTCCCATCAACTAAGTGCCAACCGACGGAATTGCCCTCCGACAAGCTTTGTTGCCGGGGGGCGATACTTTGAGACTTTTTCATCCGCACCGAGCGTAGTGGTCGCCTTCCCGCGCTTGTTTCGATACTTGAGCGGTTGGCTGCTGCACGGTCGTCGTGACGGGGGGCGTAGAAGTCGCCCTCCTCGGCTTGCCTCGTTTGCGCAGCGGTCGGCTGCTGCACGATCGCTGCCATTACGAGCGGTAGCTGCCGACGGAATGCTCGGCCTGATTTGCCGCGCTTCCAGTCGTCGGGCCCGGATCGTACATGGCGAACGCCGGCGATGCGGCGACGGTGGCGACGGTGGCGACGGTGGCGACGAGAGCAACAATCGCGATGAGCTTCTTCATGGTTTTTCTCCTAGGTTAAATTGATCTGCGCCTTAGTTTGCGGTGCGCAGCATCTGGCTGCAGGATGAAAATAAGCCGACAGCCGAACGGCACCATTAAATTGTCGTTCAGAAAGCTAAATTCGAATTTATGTGTGGAGTTTCGGCGAGCGATGCAACTGCGATAGCGCGCGAACTCGTCGCCGACAGCTGTCGTTTCGGGTTCTGAAGGGAAAGTCGAATTCTAACAATTAATTCATTGACTTTAACAATCGTTTTAATGGCGCCGTGTCATCACGAATTTATCTTCCGCAAGGGGTCGGGGGTAATCGGCCGTCGTCTGATTGGAAAATCCTATGTTGCCGCTGCACGATGGATAGGAGGATAATTCCCGCGCTGACAGGGAAACCGGCGGCCGGCGAATATCGACTTTGACGACAGCAGATCGCGAAACAGTCGCCATAACGCCTAGGAAGGAGTCGATGCCTAGATTGCTCCTCATTGAGGACGACAAGGAAACGGCGGACGAGATCAGGGCCGAACTTGGCGATCGCGGATTTGATGTTGCCTGGGCCGCAAATGGCATCGAAGGGCTCGACAAGGCGCGGTCGGGCGAAGCAGAAGCCATCATCATCGATCGCCTGCTGCCGGGCATGGATGGGCTGACCATCATCGAAGCCTTGCGGCACGACGGTGTTCGCACCCCGGTCCTGGTCTTGAGTGCGCTCGGATCGGTGAACGACCGGGTCCGCGGGCTGCGCGCCGGCGGAGACGACTATCTGACCAAACCGTTCGCGACGGTCGAGCTCGTCGCCCGGATCGAAGCGCTGTTGCGCCGGCCGGCGGAAAGCCGCGATACCGTGCTGCGGGTCGGACTGCTGGAACTCGATCTCATCGAGCGCACCGCCAAGCGCGGGACACGCGCGATTGATCTCTTGCCGCGCGAATTCCGCTTGCTCGAATACATGATGCGCCGCAAGGACCAGATGCTGACGCGCGCCATGCTGCTAGAGGAGGTGTGGAACTACAAGTTCGTACCCCAGACCAACCTCGTCGACGTTCATATGGGGCGGCTGCGGCGCAAGGTGGACGGACCGGACGAGCCGCCCATGATTTACAATGTGCGCGGCATGGGATTTATTCTTCGTGCGCCTGCCTGATTTCGTCCGCACCACCACCTTTCGCTGGACACTTGCCGTCGCCGGCGCGTTCGTGCTGTGCACCTTGATGTTGTTCGGCTTCGTCTATTGGCAGACAGCCGCCTACATGACCGCCACGTTCGATGATTTGATCACCGGAGAGTTGCACATCATTGCTGCCGAGACGCCGCAGCGGCGGCTGGAGCACATCAAGGAGCGATTGGACAACGACCCCCGCCGCGTCAGGATCGCGGGCCTGTTCGGTACCGACGGTCATCGCATCGCGGGCAACATGGAGAGCCTGCCCAGCGGCCTGACGCCGGAGGTGCCGGCCGACGCCGTGGTGGTACGGGTCGACAACCGCGGACGCGAGACGGAGAAAGTGCGGCTGGTGACGGAGCGACTGCCGGATGGAGAAGTTCTTGCGATTGGCCGCAACGTCGACGAGATCGCCGAGATCGCCGAAATTGTCCGGCGAGCCCTCGCGCTGGGGTTACTGCCGGCTTTCGGGCTGGCAGTGGTCATCGGATTGGTGCTGAGTTCGCGCGTTCAAAATCGGCTGTCGGAGGTCAACCGAAGAATTCAGCGCATCGTGGCAGGGGACTTGCGCGAGCGCCTGCCAACCCGAGGCGGCAATGACCCGTTCGATCAATTTGCCATCGGCGTCAACCTGATGCTGGACGAAATTGAAACTCTCATCCGGGAAATTGCCGGGATCGGCGACAACATCGCCCATGACTTGCGCACGCCGCTCACCCGCGTGCGGGTCCGCCTCGAGCGCGGGCGCGAGCACGCCGCAACGCTGGCGGAGTTGCGGGCGGTTGCCGAGCAGGCAATCGCCGATCTCGACCAAACGCTGACCATCATCACCGCGCTGTTGCGCATTGGCGAGATCGAGCATAGCCGCCGGCTCGAAGGATTTAGTGAGGTCCGACTCGCCCCTTTGTTGCGCGAGGTGGGCGAGCTCTATGATCCAATCGCCGAGGACAAGGGGCTCACCCTTCGGGTTGATATCGCCGATGAGGCGACGACAGTGCATGGCGACCGCGATCTGCTTTTCGAGGCCGTCGTCAATCTGGTCGACAACGCCGTGAAATTCACTCCCGAGGGCGGACGCGTGGAACTCGTCTTGCTGAACCGAGACGGCGAAAGCGTCATCCGCGTCACGGACACCGGTCCCGGCATCCTGGAGAGCGAACGTGACGCGGTGACCAAGCGCTTCTATCGCTCGGACAAAAGCCGGCGCGCCGGGGGGCTGGGCCTGGGTTTGAGCCTGGTCGCCGCGGTCGTCAAATTGCATGGCTTCCGCTTCACCCTTGCAGCCGGCCCGGGTTGCGTGGCGGAGATTGCTTGTCCGCAAGTGCATTGACCGCAGAAGTTAAAGCGCCTGCAAGTTCTGTATTCCGCGGCCATCTACGCCGCAAAGCAAGTCCGCCGATTTTAAGTCCGATTGCAGTTTACTCATCGGCTCAACAGCGATCGCTGGAAATGCGCAGCACCGCTGCCGGCGAGCGCGGCGCGTCCTTAATGCCGTCCTACCGGAATTCGTAAAATCCGGCGGCGCCAAGCGCGACATCATCAACGAATCGTTGCCCGCGCAAAACGTCAAGCGCGACGCGGCTTCGAGCGCGTCACCGCCGCGCGCCGAACGCCGCGGCTCAAGTTTTGTAAAGGATATCTCTTCACTTCGAGCGATGCGCGATACGCACCGTAAAGAATACCGCTTCAACCAATCTTCAGCATAGGGGGAGAACCCCGCGTAACTTCACCAATTCCATACCAGCAGGCGGTCAATAATCGCAACGAACAAAAACGAAATTCCTTCGGGGAATTTTGTTCAACAGATTCCCGGCGTCATTCAGGGGACGGACTTGCGTACCAGCACCATCGTCATGATCGGCTTTGCGGTCCTGTTCGGATTGCTCGCGGTCTTCCTGGCACAGACCTGGCTCAACAACCAGGAAGCCGCGCGCATGAGGAGCCTCGAGGCGAACCGCAAGGCGCCGGCGCCGGAGCGCACGATCGTGGTGGCGAGCCGCCCGTTGCGGTTCGGCGAGGAGCTGACCGCCTCGGCGTTGCGCGAATTGCCGTGGCCGCAGGAAGCGGTGCCGGCCGGCGCGTTCAGCAAGATCGCGGATGTCACCGCGACCAAGCGCGTCGTGTTGTTGCCGATCGAAACCAGCGAGGCGATCCTCGCCTCGAAGATTACCGGGCCGGGCGCGCGCGCCACGCTTTCGGCGGTGCTCGATCCCGGCATGACGGCGGCGACCGTGCGGGTCAACGACGTCCAGGGCGTCGCCGGCTTCGTACTGCCCGGCGATCATGTCGACGTGCTGTTGACGCGCCAGGGCGAGAAGAACACCGCCGCAACCGACGATGTCATCGAGGACGCGCAGGTTCTGGCCATCGATCAGCTCGCCGACGAGAAGACCGACAAGCCGGCGGTGGCGAAGGCGGTGACGCTCGAAGTCAAGGTCACCGACGCCGAGAAGATTGCGCTGGCCTCCACGGTCGGCACGCTGTCGCTGCTTCTGCGCAAGGCCGGCGAAGTTACCGCCGACGATTTGCGCCGGGTGACGGCTGCGGATCTCGGCAAGCCGGACACGCCGAAGTCGGAATCGCGCTTCGTCACCGTTGCAGTTAACCGTCCGTCGAAGAACGAGCGCGTGGAGTTCTCGGTGCCGGTCGAGCGCGGCAACGCGCAATCCGCCGCGCTGTCGCGGCCGGCGCCGCCGAGCGACTGAGATCGGAAGACGAAACGGAGCGATGTGAAGTTCGAGTTTGGGGACAACAAGCCAACGGCGGGGAGGCCGACGTGAATAGCCAGTACAACAATCCGAGTTGCGTCGCGGGCGGGAGCCCGAGACTTCGACAAAGCCATCGGCAAGGACATCCGGACAGGGGTATCAAGATCGGCGCGCTGTTGCAGCGCGGTTGGGTCAGGGCGATGCTGGCGGCATCGATCGTGGTCGCGCTCGCGCCGGCGGTGCATGCCGAGCAAAAGCTCGCTTTGGCCAGTCCCGTGCATACGGCGATGGTGACGGTGACGGTCGGCAAGACCGAAGACGTTCGTACCGATCAGAACCTCACCGACATCACGGTCGGCGATCCGGACGTCGCCGACGTGAGCCCACTGACCGATCACTCGCTGTCCATTCTCGGCAAGAAGATCGGCACCACCCGCGTCACCGTCTATGACGCCAACAAAAAGCCGGTCGGCATATTCGACGTTGAAGTGTCCTACGACATTTCGCGGCTGGCCGCGGAAATCAGCCACTTTACCGGTGGCGGCATCAAAGTCTCCTCGATCAACGGCCGCATCATGCTGAGCGGGACATCGCCCGACGCCGCCACCCTCGACAAGGCGGTGCAGATCGCGCGGCAATTCGGCCCGGATCCGATCAATACGGTCCAGGTTCTGCAGCCGCAGCAGATCGAGCTCGACGTGCGTTTCATCGAGGTCGACCGCAATGCCAGCCGCGACCTCGGCGTGCAATGGAACATGTTCGGCAATTCGGTGCTGGCCAATACCGGCTCCGGATTACCGGCCTCGAAATTGCCGATCACGGCTCCCGGCGGCTCGTTTCAGCAGCCGGGAACCACCGTCGGCGGCCCGAACATCACCCCACAGGCCACGACCATTTCGCCGGTTGTAGCCGGTGGCGTTCTGTCCGGCGCGGCGCCGTTCGGCTTTCTGATCGGCCAATTGTCGAACCGGCTTCAGATCGCGGTGAACGCGCTCGAAGCGCAAGGCGCCGCGCGGAGCCTCGCGGAGCCCAATCTCGTCACCTTGTCGGGCGAAACCGCGAGCTTCCTCGCCGGCGGACAATTTCCCGTCCCGGAGGTTGGCGCGACCGGCACGCCCTCGTTCGGCTTCCAGCCCTACGGCGTCGGCCTTTCTTTCACCCCGACCGTGCTCAAGGACGGGCTCATCAACCTCGTCGTCAAGCCGGAAGTGAGCGAGATCGACACCGCCCACACCGTGACGGTCGCCGGCACTTCGGTCCCGGGACTGACCACGCGCAAGGCTTCGACGACCCTCGAATTGCGCGACGGCCAGAGCTTCATGCTCGGCGGTCTGTTGCAGAACAACACCAGCAATGCCCAGGACCAGCTGCCCTGGCTCGGCGACGTGCCGGTGCTCGGCGCGCTGTTTCGCAGCACCGATTATCAGAAGAACGAGACCGATCTGGTGATCCTGGTGACGCCGCATCTGGTTCGTCCGATGGCGCCGACCGACCCGGTCCACACCCCGCTCGACGGCTCGCTGCCGCCGAACGATGTCGATCTGTTTCTGATGGGCAAGACCGAGGTCAGCCCGGAACTGGCGCGGCTCGCGCTTGGCGCGCTGAACCGGCCCTATGTCGGCCACATCCTCGATCTGCCGAGAAATGGAGAGGTCTATGTATCGGCCAAAGACTGATCGCGCCGCGCGGTTCATCGCCGCCGGCGCCATCGCCGCTGGGCTCGGCATCTGGCTCGCCGGCTGCTCCAACGCCGATCTCTTTCTGGATCGGCGCGACACCATTGCGCTGGGCGCCGGCGACGCCGTCGCCGCCGACAAGGTCACGCAAATCGTCGATCCGTGGCCGGCCTATAGCGGCGACAAGATCATCGCGTACAACGGCCAAAAGATGCAGTCGGCGGCCGAACGCTATCGCACCGGCAAGGTGACCGCGCCGGCGGACCCGGAAGATTTCATGTCGAACAACCAGTCGGGCCAGACCATCAACCAGACGACGGTCAATACCGGCGTCGCGCCGCCACCCGTCACGCCGGGCCAATGATTGGCGCACCTCCAAGGCGAGCTTAAGCGATGCGTATCGGCCGATCCATGACGCCGGCGATCCAGACCCGAGTGATCGTTCTCACTGCCGATACGGCGTTTGAGGAATCGGTTCGCGCCACGTTTGCCGCCAGCCCGCAAATCGGCCTCGACATCGTCAACGGCCGGCTCGCCGAGCGAGGCGGCCAGGTCGACGTTGCCAACGCTACCGTCGTGGTGGCCGACGTTGACGCCGCCGACGAGACGGAAATGCAGGCGCTCGAACACCTCATGCTGCGGGTCGGCAACTGGCCCCCGGTCGTCGCCATCACGCAGAGCTTCGAAGAGGTGGTCGCGCGCCGTCTCATGCAAATGCGCGTCGCCGATTTTCTGGTGAAACCGGTGCCGCCTGTGGAGCTGGTGCGGACCTGCGCGCGCGTCGCCAAGCCGCCGGCCAGCGCGGACACCACGGAAGCGCAGATCTTCACCTTCCTGCCCGCGGTCGGCGGCGCCGGGGTGACCACGCTCGCGGTGCAGACCGCCATGCTGCTCCTTAACAGTGGCGCGCGCGGCAAAACCGCGACCTGCCTGGTCGATCTCGACTTTCAGCACGGCGCCTGCGCCGACTATCTCGACATCGAGCCGCGCTTGAACTTAAGCGAGATCGAGCCGCGCCCGGAGCGGCTCGACCGCCAATTGCTCGAAGTGATGATCTCGCAGCATCCGTCCGGTCTCGCCGTCGTGGCGGCGCCCAATCGGCCGGCAGAGATGCGCTTGTTCGATCCGGACGTGGTGACGCGGCTGCTCGATCTGGTGTCGTCGCATTTCGACTACGTCGTGTTCGATATGCCGCGGACCTGGTTCTCGTGGACCGACAGCGTGCTGTTGGGCTCCAACAAGCTGTTCATCGTCAGCGAAACGACGGTGCCCGGGCTGCGCCAGGCCAAGCAGCTCGTCGACGCCATTCGCGAGCGGCTGGGCGACGGCCCGAAGCCGCAAGTCATCATCAATCGGTACGTGCAGAAGATGTTCTCCACCGGGCTTCGCCGCAGCGATATCGAGCAGGCGATCGGCGACACGTTCTTGGCCTGCATTCCCAACGACTACGGCCTGGTTCGCGAGGCGATCGACCGCGGCGTGCCGCTCGAGGAAATCCAGAAAGGCAACAAGATTACCGCGCAGCTCAAGAAGCTCGTTCTGCCGCAAGGCGCCGGCAAGGCCGCCAAGGACGCGGCCGACGGCGCGAAAAAACTGAAGCTCTCATGGGCTCGGTCGTAGGTCCGTCGTGCCTCGCAAACCCGAAAATAATCCGCTCATTCCCGTGATAGCGGGAATCCGAGCGGTGGTGGAGATGATCTAGGAAATCGCCATGGCAGGTCGTTTTTCCATCCGTCGCGCCGCTGCCCCGGACATCGTCCCGGCGGCCGAACCAGGCGTGATGGAGGAGGTTTCGTGGACCGTACTGCCGGAAGCCGCCGCCGAGCCGGCAGCGCCCGCCGACGCCAATCCGCTGCTGACCGACAAGCTCCTCGATGCCAAAGTGCGCCTGCATCGCCGCCTCATCGAGGACATCAATCTGTCGGCGCTGGAAAAGCTGCCCGAAGAGGAAATCCGCGCCCATGTGCAGCAGCTGGTTTCGCAATATGTGCTGGTCGAGCGGCTCGCGCTCAACACCCAGGAATTAAACGACTTCGTTTCGGAAATTCTCGACGAGATGACCGGCTTGGGCCCGCTTGAGCCGCTGCTCAAGGACCCGACCGTCAACGACATTCTGATCAACGGCCATGAATGCGTCTATGTCGAGCGCATGGGCGTGTTGGAGCCGACCGGAGTGCGCTTTAAGGACGAGGCGCATCTGCTTCGCATCATCAACAAGATCGTCTCCGCCGTCGGCCGCCGCGTCGACGAATTGCACCCGATGTGCGACGCGCGCCTGCTCGACGGGTCCCGCGTCAACGTCGCGGTGCGTCCAGTCGCCATCGACGGCCCGCTGATGTCGATCCGCAAATTCTCCAAAAAGCCGTTCAACCTCAACAAGCTCATCGAGGTCGGCGCGCTGCGGCCACAAATGGCCGAATTGCTCGCCGCGGCGGTGAAGGCGCGCGTCACCTTGATCATCTCCGGCGGCACCGGCTCCGGCAAGACCACCATGCTCAACGCGCTGTCGGCCTTCATCTCGGAGAAGGAGCGGCTCCTCACCATCGAAGATGCCGCCGAATTGCAATTGCAGCAGCCGCATGTCGGCCGCATGGAGACGCGGCCGCCGTCGATCGAGGGCCGCGGCGAGATTCGCCAGCGCGACCTCGTCAAGAACGCGCTGCGCATGCGGCCGGACCGCGTCATCCTCGGCGAGTGCCGCGGCGAGGAGGCCTTCGACATGCTGCAGGCCATGAATACCGGCCACGAAGGCTCGATGGCGACGATCCACGCCAACACGCCGCGCGACGCCATTTCGCGGCTTGAACAGATGATTGGCATGGCCGGCCTGCCGATGACGGTGGCCAGCATTCGCGGCCAGATCGCCGCCGCCATCCGGGTGATCGTGCAGCTGTCGCGGCTAAGCGACGGCAAGCGCCGCGTGATGAGCATCGCCGAGATCACCGGGCTTGAAGGCGACATCATCCAAATGCAGGAGATCTACAAATTCGTGCGCACCGGCACGGCGCCGGATGGCGCGATCCAAGGCCACTTCCAGGCGACCGGCGTGCGTCCGCGCTTTCTGGCCGATCTCCTCGCCATGGGTATCAAGATTCCCGGCTCGCATTTCGATCCATCGCAGCCGTTGTGACCGGCAAGGACGCGCCATGTCGTTCGGGTTCCTGTCGTTCGATTTCGATCCGATCTACCTGGTCTGGCTGTTCGTCGCGCTGGCCGCGGGACTGACCGTCGAGGCGGTCTATCTGATGTGCTTTTCGGCGGCGTCTTACCGCAGCAACATCAACCGGCGGCTCTCGATCGCCAAGGACCGCACCGACCGCGAAAGCGTGCTGGTCGAGTTGCGGCGCGAACGCGGGCTCACCGCCGGCGGCGATTACCGGCTCGGCGTGACCGCGGTGAACCGGCTGATCCTGCAATCCGGCCTGACGCTGGGGCTGACGCGATTGTTTGTCATCGTTGCGATCGCATCGGCATTGGCGTTCGGCGCAACCATGGTGTTCAACGGCGGCCTCGCGCAAGCGGCGCTCGCGGCGCTGCTCGCCGCCACCGTGCTGCCCTATCTCGTCCTCAAAATGCTGCGCAGCCGCCGGCAGAAGCGGTTCGGCGCCCAATTTCCCGATGCGCTCGATATCATCGTGCGCAGCCTGCGCGCCGGCCATCCGGTGCCGATCGCGATTTCCATGGTCGGGCGCGAAATGACCGATCCGATCGGCTCGGAATTCGGCGTGGTGTCCGACGAGATCACCTACGGCGCCGATCTGGAAACCGCGATGCGCAATCTGTACGCTCGCCTCGGTTCCGACGATCTGCCGCTGTTCGTCACCGCGGTCGCCATTCAGGGTTCGACCGGCGGCAATCTCGGCGAAATTTTGGAAAATCTTTCCGGCGTCATCCGGCAGCGTTTCAAGATGCGGCGGAAAATTCGCGCGCTGGCGGCCGAGGGCCGCGCCTCGGCCATGATCCTCTCGGCGCTGCCGATCGGCATGTTCATCGTCATCCAGTTCATTGCGCCGGATTTCTACGCCTCGGTGTGGAAAGAGCACTTGACTAAGGTCTTGTTGTTCGGCGCGGCCGGCTGGATGGTGATCGGCAATCTCATCATGTTCAAGATGGTCAACTTCAAAATCTGACGATGGACGGCAGCGTCATGTTTTTTGTCAGCACACAGACCTTGTTCAACGTTCTGATATTTCTCACCGCCACCACGCTCGCCTTTTCGCTGCTGAACCGCATCATCGTGCGCGAGGCCGTCCGGCGGCGCGCGTCGCGGGTCGGCGTCGAACCCGGCGAACCGGGCAACCGGCGTTCGCTGCGTTGGTCGGGAGCGAAGGCGGCCAAGAAGCTCGTCGACTACACCACCAAGCATTATTCGTCGGCCGACTCCCGCGACATGAAAATGCTGCGGCAGCGTCTCATCCAGGCCGGCGTCTACGATCCGCACGCCGCGGCCTATTTTTTCATTGCCCGCTCGGCGGTGGCCCTGGGTCTGGCGCTCGGCGTCTTCTTCGCCGCGCCGCTGTTCGGCGTCGAGGGCAAGACGTCGTTCTGGCTGTTCGTCGTGGGCGGCGGCATCCTCGGCTATTTGGCGCCGAGTCTCTATCTCGATCGCCGCATCGCGGCGCGGCGGCTGGAGCACCAGGCCGGCTTTCCCGATTTCATGGACCTGCTCGTGGTTTGCGCCGATGCCGGCTTGAGCATGGAGGCGGCGCTGGATCGGGTCGGCCGTGAGCTCGGCGCCTCCTATCCGTCGCTTGCCGCCAACATCCATATGGCCAACCTCGAAATCCGCGCCGGCCGCACCATGAGCGAGGCGCTCGAACATCTCGGCGACCGGCTCGGGCTGGAAGAGGCGCGCTCGTTTGCCACGCTGATTCAGCAATCCGACGAGCTCGGCTCCTCGATCAGCGACGCGTTGCGCGTCTATAGCGACGACATGAGGCACAAGAGATTGTCGCGCGCCGAGGAGAAGGCCTACAGCTTGCCGGCCAAGCTCTCGGTGCCGATGATGGTGTGCATCTTCCCGGTGCTGTTCATCGTCATTCTCTGCCCGGTCATCGTGCGGGTGGCGGTCGGCATGTGGTGAGGTCTGCGCTCTCCTGCCCCGCGAAGCGGGGAAGGTGGCGAGCGGAAGCGAGCCAGAGGGGGCAACTGTTCGACGGCGAGTGTTCGGCGCTTGCTCTGTATTAGGGCCGCAGGGCGCCCTCCCATCCCTCCCCCGCAAGCGGGGCAGGGTTTCTAGCGAAGGTTCCTTAACCATCGTCGCCTAGCTTGGCTTGTCCGGCGCCGTCCGCTCCTGTCCGCTTCTGGGGGACTTGGGGCGCGGCGGCGCAATCCGCGTCGGATTCGAGCATGATCCCGAATAGTGGATACCGGTTTTCGGAAAAGGTCATGCTCAATCAAAATGCTAGAGCCCGGTTCTCATGCCATCAGAACCGATAAGGCTCTAGCCGGGCGCGGCATGTCCGGAGCGTGTTGATGAGTATCCGAGCGGCGCGGCTCCCGATCCTGGTGGCGGCAGGCCTGATCTGCCTCGGCGCGGGCCTTTCCGGCTGCGCCGGCTGGAAGCGGGTCGGCGACACCGCGAGTTTGAATAATCCGGCCGGCGACAGCACCAAACCCGGCGACACCACCGCCACCGGCACCGCCGCCGAGGACACCACCGGCTCCATCGTCACGCAACCGGCCGAACCCGGCCCGAGCGGCGAGCCGGTCGCGCCATTGTCGAAGCCCGGCCTCCTCGGCGACGATCCCAATGACGACGTGCAGCTCGGCAAGAAATATTTCCGCAGCAACAATTTCGGTCTCGCCGAGGCGAGCTTCCGCAGCGCTGCCGTCAAGCATCCCAACGACGCCGAAGCCTGGATCGGGCTCGCCGCCTCCTACGACCGGCTGCGCCGCTTCGATCTCGCCGACCGCGCCTACGCGCAGGCGCTCCGCCTGATCGGCCCGACCGTCGAAGTGCTCAATGACGAGGGCTTCTCCTACATGCTGCGCGGCGACTACGAGCGCGCCCACAAATTGCTGCAACAGGCGCAGGCCAAGGACCCGGCCAATCCTTACGTCGAGGCCAATCTGAAACTGCTCGACGACAGCTTCCGCGACCGCAAGGGCGTGCAGTAGGTAGCGGCGCATTTCATGGACCGCCGGGTTAGGCCCGGCAGTGACAACCGTTCATTCGTCATGGCCGGACTTGTTCCGGCCATCCACGTCTTCATTTTCCAGCTGTGACGCAGTGCTCAGATGAGCGTCTCATACAAATCATTCCATGCCGGATTCGCACCGTGGATCAGACGAACCTTCCAGGCGCGGGGCCAATGCTTGATCGTCTTTTCCCGCTGGATCGCGTAGCGAATATCGTCGAAGCGTTCCATGTAGACCAATCGCTCGAGGCCGTGGTGTTTTGTAAATCCATCAACAAGCCCCTCACGATGTTCGTAAGCGCGTCGCGGCAAATTGCTCGTGACGCCGACATAGAGGACGCCGTTGCGCCGATTGGTCATGAAATAAACCCAGCCGCCCGCCATTTTCTAATTAAAGCAAGGCGTGGATGGCCGGAACAAGTCCGGCCATGACGGCTTCGGGAAAGCGTCGCCGAAGGGTGTCGGTCATTGAACTCGATTGGTGCTGATCTCCGTCATCCTTGTAAGTCACGAATCGCTGAGGTGCGAGCCAGTGGGTCCGGCCTCGTCCTTTTTCCCCTGCCAAGGCGCATCGCGAGAACGAGATCGGTTTTGTTTGCATTCGCCCCCGCGAGGGGGGTGGCCCGCTGCCGGGGAGGGACCTATTGGACGGGCCGGACCACAAGTATGAGGCCATCGCGGCTGATAATCTCGACCCGGGAGCCGTCGCGCAGCGGGGCATCGGCCTTGGCGCGCCAGATTTCGCCCGCCACCCTGACCCTGCCCTCATCGCCCTGCCACGACACCGTCTCGCCGCTGGCGCCGATCAGCGCCTCACCACCGGTGACCACCGGCCGCTTGCGCGAGCGAAACAGCGCCGCAAGCGCCAGCAGGAACAGCGTGGCGCTGCCGAGCGCGGCGCCGATCACGACCGCTCCCGAAAGCGCAAAACCCGGCACGCCGGACGGAAACATCATCAGCGCGCCGATCACGAAAGCGGCGATACCGCCGACGCCGATCGCGCCGAACGCGCCGATATGGGCTTCCGCGATCATCAGCCCGATGCCGATGAGCACCAGCGCGGCGCCGGCATAGTTGATCGGCAACAGCGCCAACGCGTAGAGCGCGACCATGAGACTGATGACGCCGACCAGGCCCGGTGCGACGGCGCCTGGATTGAAAAATTCCAGGATCAGCCCGTAGACGCCGATGAGCATGAGGATGAACGCAACATTGGGATTGGTCACCAACGCCAGCAGTTCGGTGCGCCAATCGGGCGGCGCCGTCACGACTTGCAGCCCGGCGGTCGCGAGCCGCATCGGCTTTCCGGCGACCGTCACCATGCGTCCGTCGATCTGATGCAGGAGATCGGGCACGTCGGCGGCGATCACGTCGACGACGTGGAGCTTTTGCGCCTCGGCGGCCGGCAGGCTCGCCGCGTTGCGCACCGCATCCTCGGCCCAGTCGGCATTGCGGCCGTTGACGGCGGCGAGGCTGCGGATATAGGCGACCGCGTCGTTGACGATTTTACGCGACTCGGCATCCGCCGGCTCGCTGGCTTTGCCCGGCGGCTGCGCCTTCTGATCCGACCCGCCGCTTGGCGAAAGCGGATTGCCGCCAAGCTCGATTGGCGTCGCGGCGCCGATATTGGTGCCGGGCGCCATGGCCGCGATCGCGCTGGCATAGGCGATATAGGTGCCGGCGCTCGCCGCGCGGGCGCCGCTCGGCGCGACGAAGGCGGCGACCGGCACCGGCGATGCCAGAATCGCCTTGTCGATTTCGCGCATCGAAGTATCGAGGCCGCCCGGCGTATTCAGGCGCAGCACGATGAGGCCGTCCGTCTTTGGCGCGGCGGCAGCGATTTCGCGCACCACATAATCGGCAATGGCGGGACCGATCGCGCCGTCAATGTCGAGAACCAGGGCGCGGTCGGCGGCGCTGGCCGGCGTCATCAGGAGCGCCAGCAAGATGGCTACGAGCGCGGTTGCGCGCAATTGCATCACGGCAATCATAGCGGCCCCGGCGCCGGCCGGCGGCGAACTCGGCCGCGTCCCGACGTAAATAGTCGCATGATGAATGAATATAGGACGTTCTCGCGGTCGCGTCCCAATGGCGGTCGCCCGCCGAGGAAGGCAGCCAGACTACGATGCCGCAACGGCGCGCGGCGCGGCGCCGATGAGGCGGGCGCCCCACGGAAAGCTCTGGACCGCGAATGTCGTTAGCAGGCTCAAAACCAGCGTGCCGCCGAAAACGATGCCCGCCTTGACGATGGCGAACAACGGCATGGCAAGCAGCGCATACTGCAGCCAGACCACGAAAACATAATGCACCAGATAAAGTCCGTAGGCATTAAGCGACAAATAGCTTAGCCACCGCGAATGCCGGGTCATGAAGCGCAGGCATACGGCGAGGAGAAAAATGCAACCGGCGGCGCAGGCGAGCACAAAACTGAGATCGGCGGCAAAAGCGACGCCGGGCGACGGGGCGCCGGTCATCGTCAGCGCGGTCAATCCCATCCACAGCAACAGCGAAGCCAAAGCTGCCGCCAGCGCATAGCCCCAGCGCCGCGCTAGAACGCCATCGGCCGCGAGCAGACCGCGTTCGATGCCGGCAGCGCCGATGCCGACGCCGGCGAAGAAGAAAACGCCATAAAGCGGCGGCCGGCAAAACTGCACAGCAAAAAGCCCGGAATTGGACCAGGCCCAAGGCGTAAAGGCGATGGCCAACGGCACATAGGCCAATACCGAGACGGCGAGCAGCACGGCGACATAGCGAGCAAGATTCTTGTCGGCTGCGGCCGACCAGCGGCCGAGCGCCGGTATGGCATTGGGCGCGACTAGGTGCAGGCCGACCGCGACCAAATTGAGCGCCAGAAGTTGCCAGAGAAACCACAGCGGTCCATTGGGCCAGAACGGCAGCGCCAGCAAGCTGTGCCAATAGCCCGAAAGGCTGGGATCGGCTGCGCTCAAGCGATAGGCCGGATAAACCGCTGCCGGTATGACAACGGCGACGCCGAAGGCAAAGGGCAAGCCGAGGCGGAGCACGCGATCGCGCAAAAATGCCCAGTCTTTCTTGCGCGCCAGGCTTGGCCAGACAAACAAGCCGGACAGAAAAAACATCAACGCCATCAGATAAACGTCCTGCCAGGCGCAGATCAGGTCGAACCCGAAGAAGCGATGGCTGTCGATGATCGGGAAGGCGCGCCAATCGTAGGGCGGACTGTCAAAACCGGAACCGGTTACCGGAATCCACTTGAGGTAGGCCAGCATCGAATGGAAGCCGAGCACGATCAGGATGACGACGCCGCGCAGATTGGCGAGCGCCAAACTGGTGGCCGACGCGGACCGCGGCATGGAATGGGAGTGCCGCATAAGCCTCAAATCCCGAACTCAAACAATGAAGCGATAATATCGGAAACAATCATGCGAAGGTGCGCCAGCTCTGGCAAGCGAAGAGGGGTAAACGACCAAAGGCGGGGCCATGCGATTGAACGTGGCTCGGCAGATTAAGTTCCCATTGGCGCCCGAGCTGACGCCGAATGCGCACGCCAGCCGGGGCGATGCCCGGCCTCATACTGTGGCGGCGCTGACATTCGGTCGTCCTTAAATCACCGCATTGTGGATCGAGTAATATTTCTCCGCCATCGATGCCGGTTTCGCTTGGCGACGACGGCGGGTGGAAAGGACGCTTGGCAATGCAACCGCCTAAATTGCTCATGGTGACGGCTGTGGCGTCGTTTGTCGCGCTGATCGGTATCGCGCATTCCACGCCGGCGGCCGAACCGTCGGTCGCCGGTCTGTGGCAGAAGATCGATCCGGAAACGGGAACTCCGGTGGGATGGTTCCTGTTCGTTGAGCAGGACGGGGTCTATCAAGGGGCTATCGCCAAACTGTTTCTGCGGCCGACCGATGCCAAGAATCCGGTCTGTTCGAGCTGCCGCGACGACCGCAAGGACGAGCCGTTGCTCGGGCTTCCGCTGATCAGAGACATGAAGCGGAACGGTCTGGAATACCACGACGGCAACATCCTCGATCCGCGGGACGGCAACATTTATAGCGCGATGATGCGGGTGAGCCCCGACGGTCAGACATTGACCGTTCGCGGCTATCTCGGCATCGCCTTGTTCGGGCGCGACGAGACTTGGTATCGCTTGCCGGACAGCGCGGTTGCGCAACTCGATCCGACCGTGATTGCCAAATATCTGCCGGGTGCAGTCAAGACACCGATCGCCACCTGGCGGCATCCGGAGCGAACGGCGAAGTCGGCGAACTCGTACCGCTAGCGACGGCGACCGCTACTGGATAACGCCGAATTCACAGCCCGGGGCGGAATAGAAGTACCGGGGAACGCCGTAACGATCCTGCGCGATGGTCGGCTTGCAGCGCTGCTCCCAGCGGTGATCGCGTTCGGCCGCCCGGCTCTGCTCTTCCTTGTCCTTGGTCGGCGGAACGGTCCTGACATAGGGGTCGCCGGGTGTGCCCCAGCGCACGACGCAATTGAGCGAAATTCCCCGGCCGAGGCAGCCGCCGGCAACGAGGCCGTCGGCATTGGCCGCGCTGCAGATCATCGCCAATGTAACAGCGCACAGCGTCATCGTGGCGCCCACACGCGCGGAGGCCGAGGCCATTCTGGCACAGTTCAAGGTTAACACCGCTCTCTCCCTCGGCGCGCGCCGGTCTCCCGCAATCGGTCGACGCGCCGTTTCACCGCGTTTGTGCGCGCGCGAACGACGCGTTTTCGCCGTTGCGCAACAGGCGCAGCCGCCGGCAACAGAATGAGCAAGGCGAGTGCCACGCGATGTGCCCAGTTTTGGCACATCGCCATTCCAACAAATTAGACTAATCACTCAGCGCCGAATGATGATGGACGACGGCGGCTGCCGCTGCTCCCAGCCCGATTGTTCGAGGTCGGGAACGGTATCGTCGGCCTGCGGGTAACCGAGACAAAAATAGCCGATGAATTTCCATTCGGCCGGCACCCTCAGAGTTGCGGCAACCGTTTTCGGATCGAGGATCGAAACCCAGCCCATGCCGATGCCTTGCGCTCGCGCGGCGAGCCAGATCGTATGCACGGCGGTCACGGCGGAATATTCGATCATTTCCGGCATGGAGTGGCGGCCGAGGCCGTGACCTTGCGTGGTCGCGCGGTCGGCGAAGACGGCGAAATGTGCGGGCGCTTCTTCCAGTCCGGCGAGCTTGAGCCGGGCATAGAGGCTCGCGCGCTGCCGCTCTTGGGCGGCGAGCGCTTGCGCGTTGCAGGTCGCGAAATTTTCCCGGATGGCGGCGCGGGTCGCCGCAGCCTCCACGATGACGAAGCGCCACGGCTGACTCAATCCCACCGACGGCGCCAGACACGCCAGTTCGATGAGCGCTTCCAGCGCGCCGCTCGGCAAGGGCTCACGCCGGAATCGCCGCACGTCACGGCGCCAAACCAGAAGGTCGCGCAGGCGCGCACGGAAGGCATCGTCGAAATGCGCTGCCTGTGCTGCGTCTTCGACCTGTGGACTTCGTCGCGCGCTCATCGACCGGAAGCTAGCCGTTGTGTCGAAACGCAGCCATCGCAATCTGCAGCCGCCGCCAATCCCGCTCGGAGGCCGGCAAGCCGATGCGCAGCCACGCGGCATGATCGGGGAACAGGCGCGTCACAATGCCGGCGCGTCCGAGATGCTGGAACAATTGCTTCGCCGACGGTGTGCGGACCAGCCGGAACAGTAGCGTGCCGCCGACAATGTCGAGCCCCGCTCCGTCGAGCATCGCATCGAGCCGCGCCGCCGCTTTCGCCAGCCGGCGCCGCGTTTTTTCCATCCACGCCCGGTCCGCCAGCGCTTTGGCGCCGACCGCCAGCGCCGGTCCCGACACCGCCCATGGGCCGAGCAGCCCCGCTAGCCGCGCGGCAAGCGGCGGCGCGGCGAGCGCAAAACCGAGCCGCACGCCGGCAAGGCCGAAGAACTTGCCGAACGAGCGCAGCACAACGATGTTGCCGCGCGCAATCTCGGGGGCGAGGCTCGCGCCCGGCGGCCCGACATCCATGAAGGCCTCATCGACCGCGAGCACGCCGCCCCGCGCCTGCAGGCTTGTCGCGACGGCCAGTAAATTGCTTTTGCCGATCCACCGGCCATCCGGATTGTTGGGATTGGTGATGACCGCCAGCGCAGCATTGCCGATCGCGCCGAGGTCGCGGATCGCGGCAACGCCATGGCCGGCAAGCGCGGCGGCGCGCGCGTGCTCCGCATAGGTCGGCGTCAGAATAGCGGCACGGCCAGGCCGAACAAGACCGGCGACCAGCGGCAGCAGAATCTGCGTTCCCGGCGCCGGCACGACATACGCCGACGACGGCGCGCCATAGGTTTTCGCAGCGACGCACGCAAGCCGCTCCAGCGCGGCGGCATCGGGTAATCGCGCAAAGACTTCCGGAGACAAGCGAGGCAGCGGATATGGGTTAGGATTGATCCCGGTCGAAAGGTCGATGAAAGGTTCGGGGGCGTCCGGAAACTGCCGCCGGGCGGCGGCAAGATCGCCGCCGTGAGGCAGCGGGTCGTCCGTGCCGCTGAAGGGGAAAATGTCCGTCGCGCTTGCGTTTCTCGCCATGTTGATCGAGCTCTGCATCGGCTATCCGCAGCCGCTCACCCGCACGATCGGCCATCCAGTGAGTTGGATCGGCGGCCTGATCGGCGAACTCGACCGCGTGCTCAACCGCGCTGCGGCCGATCCGACCACGCGGCGGTTCGCCGGCGCGATTGCGGTGCTGATTGTCATTGTGACGGTCGGTTTAATTGCCTTGGTGATCGAGCGCGTGCTCCTCTTTTTGCCGCTCGGTATTTTCCTCGTTGCGCTCGCCACCAGCAGTTTGATCGCGCAACGCAGTCTGTACCGGCACGTGGCGGATGTGGCGACCGCGCTTGAAACCAATGACCTTGAAGCCGGCCGCACCGCGGTATCGCACATCGTCGGCCGCGATATCGCGGCGCTCGATGCGGCCGGCGTCGCGCGGGCGGCAATCGAAAGCCTGGCCGAAAATTTCTCCGATGCCGTAGTGGCGCCGGTCTTTTGGCTTGCCATTGCCGGTCTCCCTGGCGCCGCACTCTACAAAGCAATCAACACCGCCGACAGTATGATCGGGCACCGCACCGACCGCTACGCCGCCTTTGGCTGGGCGGCGGCCCGGCTCGACGACCTCGTGAACCTTCCGGCGTCGCGGCTTTCGGCGCTGCTGCTGATTGCCGCGGCGGCGCTGCGCCGGGATGCCGCTGCAGTCGAGGCGTGGAACGCCGTTTGGATCGATGCACCGCGTCACCGCTCGCCAAATGCCGGCTACCCAGAAGCGGCAGTCGCGGGCGCGCTCGGTCTTTCGCTGGCCGGCCCACGCGTCTATGGCGGCGTGCGCGTCGAAGATGCCGCCATGGGCGGCGGCCGTTGGGACGCAACAGCCGCAGACATCCGGCGCGCGCTGAAGCTCTATTGCACCGCCGACGCGATCCTAATCGCGATTCTCGGCGTATCAGCGGCGATACTCACCGTGCCAGTTTGAGCAGGGCATCGAGATCGAGATGCGCGGCCAGATGTGCGGCGAGCCCGTCCAGCGTGCGCTCGATCAGGCCATCGTAGGCGACATTCGCCGCGCCCGCGGCGAAGAGCGCCAGCCAGGCCGCGCGCTGCCGGTCGTCGGCAAATAGGCCGTGGATGTAAGTGCCGACCACGCGTCCATCCGATGAGATCGCCCCCTCGGGCGATCCATCGGCGAGCCGCGCGAACGGCCGCTCGCGATCGGGACCCTCGGTGACGCCGATATGCATTTCGTAGCCGGCAAACGGCGCACCGTCGGCCGTGGCGCCGCGCGCCGGCTCGAGGCGCTTGTCGGCGGAAAGCAAAGTCTCGACATCGAGCAAATCAAGTCCTTCGACTGTCCTTGGCGGACCTTCGATGCCCTCGGGATCGGCAATGCTGCGTCCCAACATCTGATAACCGCCGCACAGGCCTAAAACCATGCCGCCGCGGCGCCGATGCGCGGCGATATCGATGTCGAATCCGGCCGCGCGCAGCGCGTCGAGATCGGCGATGGTCGCCTTCGATCCCGGCAGGATGATGAGATCGGCGTCACCGGGCAGTGCCGCACCCGGCCGCACGCGCAGGAGATCGACCGCCGGTTCGGCATCAAGCGGGTCAAAATCGTCGAAATTGGCGATATGCGGCAGGATCGGCATCGCGACGCGCAGCCGTGCCTGCGATTTTGCCGGCGCTGTTTGCTCGAGCGCCAGCGCGTCTTCCGCCGGCAACAATCGCGCGTCGGCAAAGTGCGGCACGAGACCAAGCGCCTGCCATCCGGTCGCCGTCGCGACGCGTTGCATGCCGTCGGCGAATAACGCCGCATCGCCGCGGAACTTGTTGACGATGAAGCCGCAGATCAGCGCGGCGTCCTCCGGCGCGATCACCGCCTTGGTGCCGACCAGGCTGGCAATGACGCCACCGCGATCGATGTCGCCGATCAGCACCACCGGTGCATCGGCGGCGCGGGCGAAGCCCATATTGGCGAGGTCGTTTGCGCGCAGATTGACTTCCGCCGCGCTGCCCGCGCCTTCAATCAACACGATGTCCGCCTCGCAGCGCAGCCGTGCGTAACTGTCGAGCACATAGGGCAACAGATCGCGCTTGATATCCTGGTAGGCCGCCGCCTTGGCGCTGCCATAAATGCGGCCCTGCACGACGATTTGCGCGCCGATTTCACTCTGCGGCTTGAGGAGCACCGGATTCATGTGCACGCTCGGCGGCACGCGGGCGGCGCGGGCTTGCAAGGCCTGGGCGCGGCCGATCTCGCCGCCGTCCGCGGTCACCGCGGCATTGTTCGACATGTTCTGCGGCTTGAATGGACGCACGCGAAGGCCGCGCAACGTCAAGGCGCGCGCCAGCCCGGCAACGATCAGCGACTTGCCGACGTTGGAGCCGGTGCCCTGGAACATCAGCGCGCGCGCCGCCATCGCTTAGAACTCGATGCCGGCTTGCGCCTTCACGCCGGCTGAGAAATGGTGCTTCACCAAGGTCATTTCGGTGACCAGATCGGCGGCGGCGATGAGTTCCGGTTTGGCATTGCGCCCGGTGACGACGACATGCAAGCCCGGCCGCCGCGCGGTCAGCGCCGCGACCACCGCGTTCAGATCGAGATAATCGTAGCGCAGCGCGATATTGAGCTCGTCGAGAACGACCATCGCGAAGCTCGGATCGGCCAACAGATCGCGCGCCTTGGCCCAGGCGCGCTCGGCCGCGGCGACATCGCGCGCGCGATCCTGCGTCTCCCAGGTAAAGCCCTCGCCCATCGTGTGCCAGACCAGCTGATCGCCGAATTTCGTCAACGCGTCGCGTTCCGCCGAATGCCACGCGCCCTTGATGAACTGCACCACTCCGACCCGGTGGCCGCGTCCCAGCATCCGCAAAGCGAGCCCGAGTGCGGCCGTAGATTTTCCCTTGCCGGTGCCGGTGTGGATGATGAGCAATCCCTTCTCGATCGTCTTTTCCGCGACTTCGGCGTCCTGCACGGCTTTGCGCTTTTTCATCTTGGCGCGATGCCGTTCGGCTTCGGCCTGATCGGTGGTTTGCGTCATGACGTCACCTTACAGCGTTCCTTTCACCGCCAGCGGCAAGCCGGCGACCACAAGCACGACGCGCTCGGCAAACGCGGCCATGCGCTGGTTGAGGACGCCTTGCAGATCGCGAAACCGCCGGCCGAGCGGATGATCCGGCACGATGCCACAGCCCACTTCATTGGCGACCAGCACCATCGGTGCGTAAGCCGCCGCCAATGCAGTTTCCAGTTTGGCGATTTCGCCGTCGATATCGGCCTCTCCCAGCATCAGGTTCGACAGCCACAGCGTCAGGCAATCGACCAGCACCGGCATGGTCCGGCACGATGTCAGGGCGGCGGCAAGGTGGTGCGGCGCCTCGACGGTCCGCCATTGCGGACCGCGCCGCGCGCGATGCGCGGCAATGCGCGCGGTCATTTCAGCATCCCCCGGCTCCGCCGTCGCCAGATAGACCCAAGGCGGCTGCCATGCCGGCTCAAGCTTGGCGATCAAGCTCTCGGCATAGCGGCTCTTGCCCGAGCGGGCACCGCCGAGCACCAGAGTAAGTTTTGCTACGCTCGACATGATCTCTGCAACCGGAAACCGTGCAGCCACATTGACAGGGCCGCCCAGCGAAATCTATCACTAGCGGATCGATGGTCCCTCGCGATGAGGGTGAATAGGGAATGCGGTGCGGCCGCGGCGCAAGCCTCAAGCCAAATCCGCAGCTGCCCCCGCAACTGTGAGCGGGTAGTCTCGGCCGGTTAAGCCACTGGAGGCCATACGCCTCCGGGAAGGTAGGACGAGGCGACGATCCGCGAGCCAGGAGACCTGCCATCGGCCGTGTCGACGCGACAAACACGGGTCGGGGTGTACCTGTGGATGATCCGAAAGACGATAAGTCTTTTGGTCCTCGCTCGCGCCGACGGTAGCCCAGGCGAGGACTTTTCGTGCTCACTTTTATCAGAGCGGCGGTCGATGATGCATCGGCCGATCAGCGGCCCAAGATCGTCGCGATCTACGCCGCTCTCCTCACAGCCAATGCCTTGGTCTGGATCTGGGCGGGTATCGCGCTCGCCGGTCGGCCGACGCTGCTTGGCACCGCCGTGCTCGCCTATGTGCTCGGGCTGCGCCACGCCGTCGATGCCGACCACATCGCCAGCATCGATAATGTCGTGCGTAAGCTCATGCAGGAGGGCAAGCGGCCGATTTCGGTGGGCTTGTTCTTCTCGCTCGGCCATTCGTTGTCCATTACGCTTGCAGTCGCGGCAATCGCGGCAACCGCTTTCGCGCTCGCCGGCCGCTTCGCGCATTTTAGATCGATCGGCAGCCTGATCGGCACCGGCACCTCGGCGTTTTTCCTGCTTGCCATCGCGCTGATCAATCTCGTCATCCTGCGCGGTGTCTGGCGCAGTTTCCGGCGTGCGCGCCGCGGCGAGCCGGTCGCCGAACATGAGCTCGATCATCTGCTCGCCGGCCGCGGCGTGCTGGCGCGCATCTTCCGGCCGCTGTTCCGCATGGTGTCGCGCAGCTGGCAGATGTTTCCGATCGGCTTTTTGTTCGGGCTTGGTTTCGACACCGCGACCGAAATCACGCTCTTTACCGTCGCGGCAAGCCAGGCCTCGGGCGGCATGACCTTCGCTTCGGTGATGATCTTTCCGGCGCTGTTCACTGCGGGCATGACGCTCATCGACACCACCGACAGCGTGTTGATGGTCGGCGCCTATGGCTGGGCGTTTCTCAACCCGATCCGCAAGATTTGGTACAACCTCACCATCACCGCTATTTCGGTTCTGGTTGCTGTGCTGATCGGGGGGGTCGAGGCGCTCGGCCTCGTCGCCAGCAAGCTCGGCCTCGCCGGCGGCTTCTGGGACATGATTGGCGCTCTCAACGGCGGGCTGGCCAATTTCGGTTATCTCGTCGTCGGCATTTTCCTCCTGAGCTGGGCCGTCTCCTATTTCATCTATCGCTGGCAGGGATTCGACCGACCGGCCATCGAACGCATCGAGGCCGTCCGATGACAGCCGCCCCGGTCGTTTACGTCTGCATCACCTGCCGCCGCCAAGGAACGCAGGATTCCGAGGTGGGTTGCGAGCCGCGGCCGGGCGCGCTCCTTGCCGCGGCAACCGAGCGTGCGGCAACCGGAACCGAGGTGACGGTGCGGCGGCTGCGCTGCCTTGCCAATTGTTCGCGCGGGCCGAGCGCCGCCATGCGCTGCAATGGTTCATGGACCTATGTATTCGGCGGCCTCGACATCACAAACGCGGCGGCTCTGGTCGAGGGCGCAAGGCTTCTCGCCAGCGCCGGTGACGGCATATTGCCTTGGCGCGGCCGGCCGGATGTCCTCAAACGCGGCTTGATCGCGCGCGTTCCTCCCATCGATTTTCAAGAGGTCGACGCATGAACGCTAAAATGCACGGCGCAATGGACGGCGAACTGACGCGCGTGCCCTGCACGATTGTCACCGGCTTTCTCGGCGCCGGCAAAACCACGCTGATCCGCCACCTCATTGCCAATGCGAAAGCGCGCCGCCTCGCCGTCATCGTCAACGAATTCGGCGATGTCGGCATCGACGGCGAGATTCTCAAAGGCTGCGGCAATGCCGCCTGCCCGGAAGACAACATCGTGGAATTGGCCAATGGCTGCCTGTGCTGTACGGTGGCCGACGAATTCGTGCCGGCGCTGGACGCCATTTTGGCCAAAGACGGCATCGAGCATATCGTGATCGAAACCTCAGGGCTCGCGTTGCCCAAGCCCTTGGTGCAGGCGTTCCACTGGCCGGCCATCAAGAGCCGCGTCACCGTCGACGGCGTGGTCGTCGTGGTTGACGGCGCGGCGCTTGCCGACGGCCGGGTCGCGCAAGACCTCGATGCGCTCGCCCGCCAGCGCTTAGCCGACACCGCGCTTGTACACGACGATCCGATCGAAGAGGTTTTTGAAGACCAGATCGCTTGCGCCGATCTTGTCGTGCTCAACAAACGCGACCTCCTCGACGAAGCCGGAGTTGAGGCAGCGCGGACGGCGATCGCGCGCGCGCTGCCGCGTAGCGTCAAGGTCGTCGCCGTCACCGACGGCAAAGTCGACGCGGCGCTTCTTCTCGGTCTCGGCGTCGGCACCGAGGACGACATCGCCAACCGCCGCACCCGGCACGACGCCGAGGCGGAGCACGATCACGACGATTTCGACAGCTTCGTCGTGCCGCTTGGCGAAATCGCCGATCCGGCAGCGCTCGTTTCGCGCATCGCCGCGCTTACGGAAAATTTCGACGTGCTCCGCGTCAAGGGCTTTGTCGCGATCGCCGACAAGCCGCTGCGTTTATTGGTCCAGGCGGTCGGCGCGCGGGTGACGCATCAATACGACCGGCGATGGACCGCAGCCGAGCCGCGCCAAGGCCGGCTCGTGGTCATTGGATTGAAAGGGCTCGATCGCGCTGCGGTAGCGCAAGCTCTTGTGGGATGAGCGATGCACCTGCTGACCACAAGCTCCATCGGCCTCGACGAAATCGTCGAAGCGGTCGATCTCGGTCAGCCGCCCGGCGATATCGCCGTTCTGTCGTTCGCCGACAGCGATCTCTCAGGCCTCGCCGCGGCGTGGCAAGCCGAGCGGGCGACGCTGCCCAGCGTGCGGCTCGCGCATTTGCGCGATCTTCGCCATCCGATGTCGGTCGATCTGTGGATCGAGCGCGTCGGAGCCAATGCCAAGGTGATCTTGGTTCGCCTCCTCGGCGGCCTCGATTGGTGGAAATACGGCATCGACCGGCTGGCGGCGCTGGCGCGCCAGCGCGGCATTGCGCTCGCCGTGCTGCCGGGCGAGGACCGCGACGATAAAAGGTTGCGAGCGTCCTCAACGCTCCCGCCTGACGAACTTGACGCGTTGCTGCGGTTTTTCCGCGAAGGCGGTTTTGAAAATATGCGCGGCCTGCTGCGCCGGCTGGCGCGCCACGCCGGACGCGACGCCGCACCATGTGAAGCTGTGCCGGTGCCGCGGCTTGCCGGCTATCTGCCCGGCGAGGGCGCGGTCGCGCTCGACCGGCTCGTTGCAACACTTGCACCCAACCGGGCCGTGGTGCCGATCATATTCTATCGCGCCATGTTGCTCGCAGGCGACACCGCGCCGATCGATGCTATGTGCGCGACGCTTGCCGCGCGGGGCTTGGCGCCGGCGCCGCTGGTCGTCACCAGCCTCAAGGACCGCGAAGCCGACGCGTTCCTGCGCCAAGCTCTCGCCCGGCTCCATCCGGCCTTGATCGTGACCACCACGGCCTTCGCGGCAAGCGGCAATGCGAACGAACCGACCGCACTCGACGCGGCCGGCGTTCCGGTTCTGCAGGCGATCAGCGCGACCACAAGGCGTGCGGCTTGGCAGAGTAGTCCGCGTGGCCTTGGCGCCGCCGATCTGGCGATGCATGTCGTTCTGCCCGAGCTTGACGGGCGCGTGCTCGTCGGCGCCGTAGCGTTCAAGGATCCGTTGCCGCTGCAGGACGCCCTCGCCTTCACCGCGCTGGCGAGCCGGCCCGAGCCGGATCGCATCGCCATGGCGGCCGATCGCATCGCCGCACTGGTTCGGTTACGCGCATTGCCGCGCGGCGAACGCCGCATCGCAATTCTGATGCCGGATTATCCCGGCGCCAAGGGCCGCACCGGTTACGCGGTCGGCCTCGATGTGCCGGCAAGCGTGATCGCGGCCATCGAAGATCTCAGCGCCGCCGGTTACGCTGCGAGCGGAGCGCCGCAAACGCCGCGCGATTTGCTCGGCGCGCTGTCTCGCGGCGATGGCGACTCGCTTCTGACGATCGCGCAGTACGAACGGCTGCTCGAACGCGTGCCGAGCGCCGCAGTGGCGCGCCTTCGTGAGGCTTGGGGCGAGCCGGAAAACGATCCCGATGTCCGCGATGGCGCCTTCCGTTTCCGCGCGCAAAAGTTCGGCAATATCCTGGTCGCGCTGCCGCCCGATCGCGGCAGCGCCAGCGAACGACGCGCCGACTATCACGATCCCTCGCTGCCGCCGCGTCACGCGCTGGTCGCGTTCGGGCTTTGGCTGCAGCACATGGCGAGAGCCGACGCGCTCCTGCACATGGGCGCGCATGGCACGCTGGAATGGCTGCCGGGCAAAGCGGTGGCGCTGACCGCCGCATGCTTTCCCGAAATCGTCACCGGCGCGCTGCCGGTGATCTATCCGTTCATCGTCAGCAATCCCGGCGAGGCGGCACAGGCCAAGCGACGCATTGCCGGCGTGACCATCGGTCATTTGCCGCCGCCGCTTATTGCCGGCGGGCCGAGCGGCGAGGCCCACGAGCTCGAACTCCTGCTCGACGAATATGCCCAGGCCGACGGCCTCGACCGGCGGCGGCGCGAGCGGCTAGCCAATCTCATCGTCGAGACGGCGCAACGCACCGGACTGGCGCAAGAAGCGGGAATTCCGGCCGGCGTCGGCGACGCGTTCGCAGCCGATGAAACACTGCGCCGCATCGATGCCTGGCTGTGCGATCTCAAGGACCTCGCCGTCAAGGACGGCCAGCACATCTACGGCCGCGCGCCACCGAATATCGACGATGCCGCGTGGCGGCAAAGCGCCGAGGCCGAGCGCGCCGCGCTGCTTGCCGCACTCGACGGGTCGCGCGTCGCGCCCGGTCCGGCCGGCGCACCGGCACGCGGGCGGCGCGATGTGCTGCCCACCGGGCGCAATCTCTTCACCGCCGATCCGCGCACGCTGCCGACGCCGACCGCAATGGGGCTCGGCCGCCGTGCCGCCGATGAAGTCGTGCGCGCGCATCTGCAGACTCATGGCGACATGCCGCGCGCAGTGGTCATCGATCTGTGGGGCAGCGCCACGTTGCGCACCGGCGGCGAGGAGATCGCGCAGGGCTTGGCGCTCATGGGCTGCCGCCCGATCTGGGATCACGCCAGCGGCCGCGTTACCGGCGTCGAAGTGCTGCCCTGCGCGGCGATGGGCCGGGCGCGGGTCGATGTGACCTGGCGGATTTCCGGACTGTTCCGTGACCTCTTCCCGGCCCAGATCGCGCTGATCGACGCCGCGGTGCAAGCGGTTGCAGCGCGCGACGAGACCAACGATGAGAACCCATTGGCCGCAGCCCGCCGCGCAACAAACGGCACCGCTGCCGTTCGGCTTCCTCGTATTTTCGGCACCGCGCCCGGCGTTTATGGCGCGGGCATCGAGGATTTGATCGCCCGCGATGCCGACACCGATGCCATCGGCGCGGCCTATCTCGCCGCCGCGTCGCATGCCTATGGCGGCGCCGACGGCGAGGCCGATGCGGCGCCCGGCGCTTTCGCACGGCGCGTCGCCGAGGCCGATTTGCTGGTCCATGTCAGCGACGACCCCGGCCGCGATCTGCTCGAAGGCGCCGAGGACGCCGCCTTCGTCGGCGGCTTTGCCGCGGCGGCAAAAATGCTCGGGCATAAGGCCGATCTGGTCATGCTCGACATGACCGATCCGCAGCGCCCGCGCGCGCGCGCTCTCTCGGCGGCTTTGGCGCGGATCGTGCGGGCGCGCGCAGTCAATCCGCAATTCATCGCCGGACAGATGCGCCACGGCGCCCGCGGCGCCGCCGAGCTTGCCGAAACCGTGGACCGCCTCGTCGACTTCGCCGCAACCACCGGCGCAGTCAGGGGCGAATTGTTCGATCTGCTGCACGACGCCTATCTCGTCGACCCGGCGATGCGCGCATTTCTGGTGCGCGAGAACCCCGAGGCCGCCGCCGCGATTGCCGAGCGGCTCGATGACGCACGCCGCCGCGGTTTTTGGCACCCGCGCCGCAACGACATCGATGCCGGCTTTGCGGCATTACGCGCGGAGGCAGTGGCATGAGCGTGCGCGCGATAGCGGCGCCGCAACGACGCGGTGCCTGTCCCGGATTGTCGGAACCGATGCCGACCGGCGACGGCTTGCTGGTGCGGCTGCGGCCGATCGGCACGGTGCCGCTCGACGCATTTGCGCAGTTATGCGCGGCGGCGCGGCGACACGGCAACGGCGTCATCGAGATCACGTCGCGCGGCAGCATTCAGGTGCGCGGACTGAGCGCCGCCTCCGCACCGCGATTTGCCGCCGGCATTGCTGCGCTCAATATTGCAGTGGCGGACGGCGTTCCAATTATCTGCAATCCACTGGCCGGACTGGCCGCCGACGAATTTTTCGGCACGGCGGCGCTCGCCGAGGAATTGCGCCATGCGCTGGCACAGGCATCGCTGGCGCAAAAACTCAGCGCCAAAATCTCTGTCGTCATCGACGGCGGTGGTTCGCTCAATCTTGCAACTGTGCCCGCGGATATTCGACTGAGCGCCGAAAAAACGGGCGGCGATATTGCGCTTCGCGTCGGCGTTGGAGGCGACAATGCGAGCGCGGCCGATTTGGGCCTCATCGGACCGGCTCATGGCGTCGAGGTCGCGATGCGTCTGCTTGAGTTTATGGCGCGGCGCGGCCGCAAGCAGCGCGCCCGCGATATTGTCGTGGCCGAGGGAATTGGCGAATTCTGCAAACCGGTCTCCGACCTTTTAGTTTCCGTTCGTCCCGGCGCAAGCGATGAGCGGCAGGTGTCTCCCCTTGGTCTGCATCCGCTGCGCGACGGATCGCTCGCCGCCGGCGTCGGACTTGCATTCGGCCATGCCGATGCGCGCCAGTTGGAAACACTGACCGATACCGCCAGTGCCGCCGGTGCAAGCGGTTTTCGAACCGCGCCCGGCCGTGCTTTGCTGGCGCTCGGACTGGCGCCAAACACCGCGGCCGCTTTCGTCTCGGCGGCCGAACAGCTTGGCTTCATCGTACGCGCCGACGATCCGCGGCGCTCCATCGTGGCTTGCGCCGGCGCGCCGGTTTGCGCTTCGGCCTATATTGCGTCGCGTGAACTCGCGCCGCGCCTCGCCGGGCGAGTGGCATTTACCGTGCATATTTCCGGCTGCGCCAAGGGTTGCGCGCAGGCCGCACCGGCCGCGTTGACCGTGGTCGGCACGCCCGAAGGCTGCGCGCTCATTGCCAACGGTTCCGTCCGCGACGCGCCATTTGCCGTCGTCACCAGCGACGACCTGCCGGCGGCGATCGCAAACCTCGCGCGCCAAGCAACCCGCGAGGCCGATCATGTCTGAACGATCCGCCTATCTGCGCGACGGCAGCGCGATTTATCAGCGGTCGTTCGCCATTATCCGCGCCGAGGCCGACCTGTCGCGCTTCTCGGCCGAGGAAGCGGAAGTCGCAGTCCGCATGATCCACGCTTGCGGCCAGGTCGACGTGGCGCAGCACATTGTGTTCGGCGGCAATCTCGTGGCAGCGGCGCGCGGGGCGCTCGCAAAAGGCGCGCCGATCCTGTGCGATGCCGAGATGGTGGCGCACGGAATCACACGCGCGCGCCTGCCGAAGAACAACGAGGTGATCTGCACGCTCAACGATCCGCGCACCGCGGCGCTCGCAGAAAAAAACGGAACGACGCGCTCCGCGGCGGCGCTGGAGTTCTGGCGCGACCGGCTCGACGGCGCGCTTGTCGCGATCGGCAATGCGCCCACGGCCTTGTTCCATTTGCTCGACCTTCTCGATGCCGGCGCGACAAAGCCCGCCGCCATCCTCGGCATTCCGGTGGGCTTCGTCGGCGCCGCGGAATCCAAGGAAGCGCTCGCCGCAAATCCGCGCGGCGTGCCGTTCCTCATCGTGCGCGGGCGCATCGGCGGCAGCGCCATGACGGCCGCCGCGGTCAATGCGCTAGCGAGGCCAGGACTGTGAGCACGGCCATGACCGAAACCATGCGCGCGGGCAAACTGATCGGCGTCGGCGTCGGACCCGGCGATCCGGAACTGCTGACGCTGAAGGCGATGCGTGCGCTCGCCGAGGCCGACGTGATCGTGCATTTCGCCAAGACGGGACATGCCAGCCATTCGCGCGCCATCGCGGCACAGCATCTCCACACCGATGTCCTCGAGCTGCCGCTTCAATTCCCCGTGACCACCGAGCTGCCGAAATGCAGCGCCGATTATCGCGAGGCGCTGCAAAATTTCTACGATGGTGCGGCGGCGCGGATTGCTGCGCTGCTCGAAGCTGGACGCCAGGTCGCGGTGATCTGCGAGGGCGATCCGCTGTTCTACGGTTCCTATATGCATCTGCATGCGCGGCTGGCCCCGCGCTATCGCACCGAGATCGTCGCCGGCGTCACCGGGATGTCAGGTTGCTGGTCGGCGGCGGGAATGCCGATCGCACAAGGCGACGACGTCTTCACCGTGCTGCCGGCGACGCTCGACGAGGCCGAATTGGCGCGGCGCTTGTCGGAAGCCGACGCCGCAGTGGTGATGAAGGTCGGGCGGCATTTGCCAAAGCTGCGGCGCGCACTGGCGACGAGCGGGCGTTTGTCGCGCGCGATCTATGTCGAGCGCGGCACCATGGCGGAAGAGAAAATGATTCCGCTCGCCGCCAAGCTTGACGACGAGGCGCCGTATTTCGCGGTGGTCCTGGTGCCGGGCTGGGAGGAACGGCCATGACGGGACGCCTCGCCGTCGTCGGCTTGGGACCGGGCGATGTGCGCTATCTGACGCAGGATGCGGCGGACGCGTTGGCGAGCTCCGCTGCACTTTACGGCTATGGACCCTATCTCGACCGCGTGCCGGTGCGTGCCGGGCAGAGCCGGCACCCTTCCGACAATCGCGAGGAAGGCGCACGTGCCGCGGCGGCTCTGACCGATGCCGCACTTGGCGCCAACGTCGCCGTCGTCTCCGGCGGCGATCCGGGCGTCTTCGCCATGGCGGCGGCGGTCTGCGAACAGATTGAATCCGGTCCGGAAAGCTGGCGCACGCTCGACGTCGATTTTGTTCCCGGCATCACCGCCATGCTCGCTGTCGCCGCAAAAATCGGTGCGCCGCTTGGCCACGATTTCTGCGCACTGTCGCTGTCAGATAATCTCAAGCCATGGGCGCTGGTCGAGCGCCGGCTCGACGCGGCGGCGAGCGCGGGCTTCGTGATCGCGCTCTATAATCCGGTGTCGCGGGCGCGGCCGCGGCAGTTCGGCGCTGCCGTCGAGCGGCTGCGGACGCATCTGCCCGAGGAGACGCCGGTCGTGTTCGGCCGCGCCGTCGGGCGCGTCGACGAGCGCGTGAGCGTCACCACGCTTGCGGCGGCCGACGAAGCGCCGGCCGATATGGCGACGCTAGTCATCGTCGGCACGCAAGAAACACGCGTCATCGCACGGCCCGGCCGTACGCCGCTCGTCTATACGCCGCGCGCCGCGGCGGAGGTGAGCGCATGATCGAGCCAGGAGATCGCGTCATCCACCGTCTCGACCGCCGGCCCATCGGGCGCGGCCGGCCGGCGCAACAAAATGACCTCGATGCCGAGCGCGCGGGCCGCCGCGATCTTGCCATAGGCCGCCGTCCCGCCGCTGTTCTTGGCGATGACGACGTCGATCCCGTGCGCCGTCATCAGTTCGCGGTCATCGGCCTCGCGAAACGGCCCGCGTGCGGTGACATAGGCGACATGCGGCAGCGGCAGCGGCGGCTCGACCGGATCGACGCTGCGGACGAGATAACGATGCTGCGGCGCGCCGGCCAACGGCCTAAGCTCGTTGCGGCCGAGCGCGACAAAGACGCCGCGGGGTTTTTCGCCGATGGCGCGCACCGCCGCTTCGGTGTCGGCCACTTCGCTCCATCGATCGCCCGCAACGGCGCTCCAGGGCGGGCGGCGCAGCATCATGAATGGCACGGCAGTTTGCCGCGCGGCTGCAGTCGCGTTCTCCGAAATGACATTGGCGAAAGGATGCGTGGCGTCGATCAATGCGTTGACGCGCTGCGCGACGAGATAGTCGGCCAAGCCCGCGGCGCCGCCGAAGCCGCCCACCCGAATGGGGACCGCATGCTGGACCGGCGAAGCGGTGCGGCCGGCCAGCGACAGCGTCACCTCGAGATCGGCGCGCTTGGCGAGGCGTTCGCCCAGCATGCGGGCTTCCGTGGTGCCGCCGAGAATGAGGATTCGGGCCATGTCACCTGCTAATTCGTCACTTGCTAATTCGCCGCTTCCCGAAGCGAGCGGCGAAGAGCGTGCCGCATCGCCGCGCTGGCTGTCCATTGTCGGCATTGGCGAGGACGGCGTCGAGGGCTTGAGCCCGGTGGCGCGCGGCCTCGTCGGAGCGGCAGAAATCGTGTTCGGCGGCCGGCGTCACCTGGGGCTTGCAGCGCCGCTCATTCGCGGCGCGACGCGGCCGTGGCCGAGCCCGTTCGATAGTGCGCCCGAGGAAGTGACGCGGCATCGCGGCAGGCAGGTCTGCGTGCTCGCGTCCGGCGACCCGTTCCAGTATGGCGTCGGCGCGGTGCTGGCGCGCCACGTCGATCCGCGCGAGATGATCGTGGTGCCGGCGCCGTCGGCTTTCAGCTTGGCGGCGGCCCGCCTCGGCTGGTCGTTGCCGCAGACGGTGTTGCTGTCGCTGCACGGCCGCAGCCTCGATCTGATCCGGCCGCATTTGCAGCCCGGCATGCGCATTCTCGCTCTGACGTCCGATGGAGAAGCGCCGGCCGCATTGGCGAAGCTTCTGGCGCAGACCGGGTTCGGGACGTCGCGATTGACGGTCCTGGAATGGCTCGGCGGTCCGCGCGAGCGTATTCGCAACACGACGGCTGGCGGTTTCGCGTTCGACGATGTGGGTCCGCTCAATACGCTCGCCATCGAAGTCGTCGCCGCGCCCGATGCGTGCGTGCTGGCGCGCACGCCGGGTCTCGCCGACGCGCTGTTCGAACATGACGGCCAAATCACCAAGCGCGAAGTGCGCGCTGTGACCCTGTCGTCGCTGGGGCCGCGCCGCGGCGAGCTGTTATGGGATATCGGCGCGGGCTCGGGTTCGGTCGCCATCGAATGGATGCTCGCGGATCCAACGATGCGCGCGGCCGCGATCGAGCGGCGCGCAGACCGCACCGCCCGCATCCGCCGCAACGCCGCAGCGTTCGGCGTCTCGGGCCTGGAAATCGTCGAGGCCGCCGCGCCGGCCGCGCTTGCCGGTCTGGCGACGCCGGATGCGATCTTCGTCGGCGGCGGCGGCGATTCCGCCGTGCTCGATGCGGCGTCACGCGGGCTGCGATCCGGCGGCCGGCTTGTGGTCAATGCGGTGACGCTTGAAACCGAGGCATTGCTGCTCGCGCGGCACGCCGCGCTCGGCGGCGAACTGATCCGTATCGCGATTTCGCGCGCCGGACCGGTCGGCGAAAGAACCGGCTGGCGTGCCGCAATGCCGGTGACGCAATGGCTATGGGTAAAGCCATGACGGTGCATTTCATCGGCGCCGGGCCGGGCGCGGCCGATCTCATTACCGTGCGCGGGCGCGATCTCATTGCGCGCTGTCCGGTCTGCCTCTATGCCGGCTCGATCGTGCCGCGCGAATTGCTGACCTATTGTCCGCCGGGCGCCCGCATCGTCGACACCGCGCCGCTGACGCTCGACGAGATCGACGCCGAGTTTGCCGCGGCGCACGCCGCCGGACGCGATGTAGCGCGGCTGCATTCCGGCGATCTTTCCATTTACAGCGCGCTCGCCGAGCAGCTGCGCCGGCTCGAGCGCCGCGGCATTGCCTATACGCTGACGCCCGGCGTGCCCGCCTTCGCTGCCGCGGCGGCGGCGCTGCGGTGCGAACTCACGGTGCCGGAAGTGGCGCAGAGCGTGGTGCTCACGCGCATTTCCGGGCGCGCCTCGCGCATGCCGGAAGGAGAGACGTTCGCGACGTTTGCCAGGAGCGGCGCGACGCTGGTCATCCATCTCGCCATACATGCCATCGACAAGATTGTCGACGAGCTGACGCCATTCTATGGCGCCGATTGCCCGGCCGCGGCCGTGGTGCAGGCAAGCTCGCCTGAGCAGCAAATCGTTCGCGGCACGCTTGCCGACCTCGCCGCAAGAGTTGCCGAGCTGCACATCGAGCGCACCGCGCTCATTCTCGTCGGCCCTGCGCTTGCCGCGCGCGATTTTCGCGACAGCGCGCTCTACGACGCCGATTATCGCCGCCGCTTCCGTGGAGGCGCCACGTGAGCACGCAGCTAATTACTGAACGGCGCACGGCCGACCAGATTCTGCTCGCGGTCGAACAGCACAACTTCGACAAAGATGTCGCGGCCGGCGACGATGGCCGCCGCAGTCGCCTGCGCCGCACGCGCGACGGCGTCACCAAGCGCGATGCCTTCGGTCTGCGCCAGTGCAAACGCTTCGGCGGCGGTGTTGGCCGCTACGATGCGCGCGCAGAGAGCCGCAGCGCCGCCGACCGTCGCCGCGAGATTGGCAAGCTCGACAAGATCGACCGCGCCGCGCTTGGAATGCAGATCAGTCAGCCCCTGCGCCAGCTTGGTCATCTTGGCGACGCCGCCGGCGATGGTGACGCGCGGCACCGGATGACGGCGCAAATATTTCAGCATGCCGCCGACGAAGTCGCCCATGTCGATCAGCGCGATCTCCGGCAGATCGTAGAGCTTTTGGGCGCCGGCCTCCGAACTCGCGCCGGTCGCGCCGGCGATATGCGTGAGGCCTGCGGCGCGCGCGACATCGATGCCGGAATGGATCGAATGGATCCAGGCCGAGCAAGAATAGGGCACGACGATCCCGGTGGTGCCGAGGATCGACAAACCGCCGACGATGCCGAGACGCCCGTTGAGCGTTTTCATCGCCAGCGCTTCGCCGCCGGGAATAGAAAGTTCGACTTCCACATCCGTCGCACAGCGGGCCGCGGCGGCGACCTCGGCGATGGCATCCTCGATCATGCGGCGCGGCACCGGATTGATGGCGGGCTCGCCCGGCGCGACCGGCAGGCCCGGACGCGTCACCGTGCCGACGCCTTCGCCGGCACGAAAGTTCACGCCCGCACCCGGCGTTCCGGCGCGAACCGTGGCGCAGACCAGCGCGCCATGGGTCACATCGGGATCGTCGCCGGCATCCTTGACGACGCCGGCAGTGGCCGAGCGTTCGTCCTTGCGCGTCATGGCGAGCGCAAAGCTTGGCCGCTCGCCGCGCGGCAGCGTCACCTCGACCGGATCGGGAAATTCGCCGGTCAGAAGCGCCGTGAATGCCGCCTTCGCGGCGGCGGTGGCGCAGGCGCCGGTGGTCCAGCCGCGGCGCAAGGGAGGGACCTGCTTGGACATGGCGCATCCTTTAGTCCCGTGCGTTGCGCGCGTCACGATGGGTGCGCGCCATGACGGCATGGGACGCATTGGCGGCGCAACGCGCCGGCGTTCCCGTCTTCGCGCCGGGTCACGTCTGGCTCGCCGGCGCCGGCCCGGGCGATCCGGGCCTCGTCACGCTCGATGCGCTCGCCGGCCTCGCGCAAGCCGATGTCGTGGTGCACGACGCGCTGGTCGATGAACGCGTGCTGGCGTTGCGCGGCGCGCAAGCCCGCCTCGAATTTGCCGGCAAGCGCGGCGGCAAGCCGTCCGCGGTGCAGGCCGATATCAGCGAGCGGCTCATCGCGCTGGCCCGCGCCGGCCAGCGGGTGTTGCGGCTCAAAGGCGGCGATCCTTTCGTGTTCGGACGCGGCGGCGAAGAAGCGATGACGCTGGCGGCGGCCGGCATTCCGTTCCGCATCATTCCCGGCGTCACCGCCGGACTTGCCGCGCTGGCGGCGGCGGCCATCCCGGCGACGCTGCGCGGCGTCAACAGAGCCGTCATTTTCGCGGCCGGGCACGGCGCCGAGGAAGATTTCGACTGGACCGCGCTCGCCCGCACCGGGCAGCCAATCGTGCTCTACATGGTGATGCACAATCTGGAGCGGATCGCCGCCGCATTGCTGGAGGCCGGGCTTGCTGCAACGACGCCAGCGGCGATCATTGCGTCGGCGACCACGCCGCGGCAGCGCGTTCTCATCTCCACGCTTGCGAAGCTTGCTGAAGCCGCGCGCGAACAAGAATTCGAGCCGCCGGCGATCGTCGTGATCGGGGACATTGTCGATATGCGCGCGCAACTGCTCGGCGAGCATGCGCCAGCCGAAAGGAAATCCAAATGACGGCGCGCGGGATCATCATCGCCGCGCCGCATTCCGGCGCCGGCAAAACGACGGTGACGCTTGCGCTCCTGGCGGCGCTCGGCCGGCGCGGCATCGCCGTGCGCGCGGCCAAAGCCGGACCCGATTATATCGATCCGGCGTTTCACGCCGCTGCGGTCGGCGCCCCATGCGTCAATCTCGATAGTTGGGCGATGCCGCGCGCGCTGCTCGACGCCTTGGCCGCACAGGCAGCCGATGGCGCCGATATTCTTGTCATCGAAGGCGTGATGGGCTTGTTCGACGGCACGGCCGGCGCGGCCGGGCGGCGCGGCGCGACCGCCGATCTCGCCGCCCATTTCGGCTTGCCGGTCGTACTGGTGCTCGATGTCGCGCGGCAGGCGCAGTCGGCGGCGGCGGTCGTGCGGGGTTTTGCCGTGCACGATTTCGCCGTCCGCATCGCCGGCGTCATCCTCAATCGCACGGCCAGCGAAAAACACCGCGCGCTCGTTACCGACGCGATTGCCGCGCTCGGCATTGCCGTGTTCGGCGCACTGCCGCGCGAGGCGGCATTGGCGCTGCCGGAGCGCCACCTCGGACTTGTGCAAGCCGGCGAGCACGCCGATCTGGCCGCGCTGATCGACCGCCTCGCCGCGACGGCCGAGCGCCATCTCGATCTCGATGCGCTGATGGCGAATGCCGTGCCGCTCCGCATCGCAGCGGCAAATGGGACAACACCGGCGCTGCGGCCGCCGGGCCAGCGGGTCGCGCTGGCGCACGACCGCGCTTTCAGTTTCGCCTATCCGCATCTGCTGAATTCCTGGCGCAACGCGGGCGCGGAGATCATTGCGTTCTCGCCGCTTGCCGACGAGCCGCCGGCGGAACGCGCGGATTGTTGCTGGTTGCCCGGCGGTTATCCCGAGCTTCACGCCGCTGCGCTCGGCGCGGCAGAGCATTTCAAAAACGGCCTTCGCCGTTTCGCCGTGACGCGGCCGGTGCATGGCGAGTGCGGCGGCTACATGGTGTTGGGCGAGAGCCTTGAAGATGCCGCGGGACAGCGGCACGCCATGGCTGGACTGCTCGGTCACGCGACGAGTTTCGCCAAGCGCAAATTGCATCTCGGCTACCGCACGGCGCGGCTATTGTCTGACTCGGCTCTCGGCAGAAAGGACACGATCGTGCGCGGCCACGAATTCCACTACGCCTCGCATACCGCGAACGGCGGCGATGAGCCTTTCGCGGAATTGAGCGACGGCGAAGGCCGCGCGCTGGGCAATGCCGGTGGGCGGCGCGGCCGCGTCAGCGGCACGTTCTTTCATGCGATCGCGGCAACGGAGTGCTAACCCGCCGCCTTCGCCTCCGCAGCGTCGGCCGGTTTGTCTGACACGCCGGCCTCGGCAAATGTCGCCATCCCGGTGTGGCAGGCGAGCGCCGCGCGCAGGATGGAAAGCGCCACCGCGGCGCCGGAGGCTTCGCCGAGCCGCATGTCGAGATCGACGAGCGGATGCAGGCCGAGTTCCTCAAGCAGCATGCGGTGTCCGGCTTCGGCGGAGACGTGCCCTGCTTGCGCATGCGCAAGCGTGTCGCTCCGCAGCTTCGCCAGCGGCGCCACCGCCGCGGTGCAGACGAAGCCGTCGAGCAGAACCGGAATGCGTTGCCGCCGGGCGGCCAATGTCGCGCCGAGGATGGCGGCCAGCTCGCGGCCGCCCAAGGCCGCGGCGATGGCGAGGGGGTCCTGCAGCAAGCCGGCATGGCGTGCGAGCGCGGCATCGATGACGGCACGCTTTCGCGCCAAGCCGTCCTCGTCGACGCCGGTGCCGCGGCCGGCCCAACGCGCGCCGCCGCCGCCGAACAGAGCCGCGGCGATGGCCGCCGCCGCGGTGGTATTGCCGATACCCATCTCGCCGAGGCAAATGAGATCGCAGTCCGGCGCAACCGCGTCGTAGCCGGCCGCCACGGCAGCGAGGAATTCCTGCCCGGTCAGCGCGGGCGCGGCCGTGAAGTCGGCGGTCGGCGTTTCCAGCGCCAGCGGAATGACACGCAATTTTGCGCCGGCGCTGCGTGCGAGTTGATTGATCGCAGCGCCGCCTGAGGCAAAGTTCGCCACCATCTGCGCCGTCACCTCGGCGGGATAGGCGGAGACGCACTGCGCGGTCACGCCGTGATTGCCGGCAAAGACCAGGATTTCGACACGGTCGAGACGCGGCGGCGCGTGACCCTGCCAATGCGCCAGCCAAGCAACGAGGTCTTCGAGCCGGCCGAGGCTCTTCGGCGGCTTGGTCAACATGGCTTCGCGCTGGGCGACGGCGGCGCTCGCCGCGGGATGCCCGTTGGGCAGGTCGAGACAGACCGCCCGCAGGTCGGAAAATGAGGTAAAGTCCGCCATAGCGATGAATTCCGCGCAGGATCGCGCGCCAAAGGTCTAGCACGATTTCCGGCACATGACGATTTCCAGTAACTGGCTTGAGGACCGTGCCGAGGAGCTGAAGGCGACTGTCGTGTTTTGCACGCGGCTGCCGCTATTGCGGGCGACGCCGATCGCCGGCGGCGCCATCGCCAAAGCAGCCTGGGCGTTCCCGATCACCGGACTTGGAGTCGGGCTGATTGGCGCCGTCGTCTACGGGCTCGCGCACAAATTCGGCTTGCCGTCCTGGCCGGCCGCAGCGCTCGCTGTCGCGACGACGCTCCTCGCGACCGGTTGTCTGCACGAAGACGGGCTCGCCGACACCGCCGATGGCTTTGGCGGCGGCACGACGCGCGAGCAAAAGCTCGCGATCATGCGCGACAGTCACATCGGCGCTTACGGCGTCTGCGCTTTGGCGATGTCGCTCATCCTGCGGGTCGGCGCATTGGCGAGCCTGCCCAATGCCCATGCGGTCGTCTGGGCCCTCCTGGCCTCTCATGCCGCCGCGCGTGCGACCATGCCCACCCTGATGTTTTTGCTGCCGCCGGCGCGCAACGACGGCTTATCGTTTGAAGCCGGCCGGCCGCCGGGCGAAGCCGTCGCCGCGGCGGCGGCGATCGGCTTCGTTATTTTGGTCTTCTGCCTGCACCTTGGCCACGGTTTCCAGGCACTGATCTTTCTCGCCGCGATCATCGCGCTGATGGCATGGCTGAGTTCGCGGCAGATCGAGGGCCAAACCGGCGATGTTTTGGGCGCGCTCGAGCAAGTGAGCGAGATCGCGATCCTGCTTGTTGCGCTGGGCTGACGGCGTTTCGGTCATTACGCCGCCGCGCGGCCTGCTTCCGGCTCGAGCGGCAGCTTCACCGGCTGTTTGGTCTTTGCCGAAAGATCGAGCGCCTTGGTCAGCATCAGCCGGTTATGCGCCTCCGCGGCGGTCGCGGCTTGCGTCGGCAGCCCGAGCGCGACGCGGTTGAGCCACGACACCGTCTCGTCGGCCATCGGTCCGCGCAATTCACCGAGCACCATGTCGCCCGGCGGATAGGAACCCATGAAGTCGACCAGACGGGTCTCGTCGGGCGCGTAGCCTTCGCTCTGCGGCGCGGACACCGCCAGCACCATATCGCGATGGGTGTCGTCGATGGTGAGCACGCCATGGGTGCCGTTGATGCCGACTTCGAGGCTATAAACGGCGCCGGGCCAGGTCACCGGCAGCGCCCATGAGATGCTGAGGTTATGGACCGTGCCGTCGGAAAACATGATCATGCCGGCGGTGGCGTCGATGCCGTGGTAGAGCGGGCCGAGCACCTTGTCGACCGAACGCGCATAGCATTCGACCGGCGTTTTCTTTTCCAGATACCACATCACGATATCGAGCGCGTGCGTGCCTGAAATAACCATCGGCGAGATCGTCGCCGGATCGTCGGTGCGCTTATAATTGTCGATGGCGACGAGCCGATTCATGAACGCGCGCAACGTCACCATGGTCACATCGCCAAGCGCGCCGTTGCGCACCTTCTCTTTGGCGCCGAGCCATTTTCTGCGGAAGCGCTGGGTGTAGCCGACAACGGCATCGAGCTTGGCGTCGGTAATGGCCTTGAGCACGCGGGCGGATTGCGCGAGATCGGTGGCGAGCGGCTTTTCGATCAGCATCGGCACGCCGCGCTCGACCGCGGCCAGCACCGGCTCGACATGCAGATGCTCGTCGGTCGCGATGATGGCGGCCGTGACTTCCGGCCGCGCCAACAGCTCGCGATGGCTCGTGGTGATAAAATCGGCGCCAATGCGCGCGCCAACGTCGCCGCCGCGATTGTGGTTGAGCTCGGCGATGCCGATCCACTCGACCGCCGGATGCCGCGCCGCCACTTCGCCGCGGAACAGGCCGACGCGGCCGGCGCCGATAATGGCAAGCCCGACGCCTTTCGCAGTCTTTTTCATATCGAGAACCGTCGGTGAATTCCGTTCATTCCCGCGAAAGCGGGAATCCAGAATGCAAAAAGACTGGGTCCCCGCCTTCGCGAGGACGAGCGGTTATTGAAGTGGGCATTGCCATTGCAAATCATATGTTCAGCCCCGCGCGGTTCTTGGCTTTTAGCTCGGCGATGCCGGAAATAGTTTCGTTGGACAGCGGCAGATCGACCGGCGCATTGCGGTCGGCCGACAGATCGGCCGCGCTATACGTCTCCATCACGCGGCGCGCGCTCTCCGGCGTCACCATCACAGGCGTGTCGCGGATGCAGGCTTCGAGGAAATGCAGCGTCTCCGGCCCGAGCCCGCCGGCATAGACGTGATCGACCCATTCGCCGGGCATGGTCGACATCGGAAATTCCTGACCGCGCTTTGCGGTATTGAGCCAGTTGTCGCGCTGGGTGTCGTCGAGCGTGAGCGCGCCTTCGGTGCCGGTGATCTCGATCCAGGTCGAGCAGTAGTTCGGAAAGCTCGGCGGAAAATTCCAGCCGCCGCCGATCATCACCACGACGCCGTTATCCATCGTCACGGTCGTGAACATGACATCGTGGGAACCGTTGATCGGCTGCATGTAGCCGTAAGCGCCCTGGCTATAAACGCGAACCGGCTTCGCCGGCTCGAGCAGCCAGAACACGAAGTCGAGATCGTGGGTCAATTCCATGACCACCGGAGAGAGCCGCACGCGGCTCGCGATTTTCTTGCCAAGCTCGCGCGACAGATGCCGGCTGACCAGCACCGAAACCACTTTGCCGAGCGTTCCGTCGGCGATCTTCTTCTTGGCGAAAGCCACTTTCGGATTGAAGCGCTGCGAATAGCCGATGGTGAATTTGAGATGGTTGCGCTTTGCCAGTTGGATCAGCTCATCGGCTTCCCACAATTCGAGCGCGATCGGCTTTTCCAGCATGACGTTCTTGCCGGACTTCAAACAGTCGCGGGCGATCGGATAGTGGTTGGCTTCCGGCGTGGTCGAGACATAGACGACGCGGATGTTGTCGTTCTTGATCAGGTCGTTGTAATCGAGCGTGGACGTCGCCGGCTTGTAGAGTTTGGTCACCTCGGCGAGCCGATCTGGCTTGATGTCGCACAGATGCAATTTGTCGACCAAAGCCGTGCGCGACAGCGTGTCGGCGCGCAAACCGCCGATCCATCCGACGCCGATGACCCCCGCTTCCACCGTTTTCACTTTCGGCTTTCCTAGTGTTTTCGCGGCCGGATAAAGCCATGCCGCGGCGGGAGGTGCAACGGGCGGCGATTTCACCTCCCCCTGGAGGGGGGAGGTGGCGAGCGCAGCGAGCCGGAGGGGGTGAACAGCACGCGGCGATGCATTTCTTTGCGTCGCCGTTCACCCCACCCCGCGCACCTACGGTGCGCGACCCTCCCCCTCCAGGGAGGGTGAAACAAATGCGTCTCATCCCGGGACTCTGCCGTTAAGTCCGGGCCATCCAGAATCGGTCACGTGAAGCGCGAAGCGAGAGCAAAAAGAGTGGCAAGGCGGTGGTGGCCTCGTTGTCTCTCTTCGCTTTTTCCGTTTCGCCAAAAGCAAAAGGATATGGAACGCCGGAAGACGCAGGGCCTTAAACCTCCGCACCTTGGGGTGCGGCGCTGCCCGTTTCCGGACAGCTCGCCTTCCGGCGTTCCACCACGGCTCTTCCCAAGGGGTGTGTAGTCCCTTGGTGCGATCCGGGCCAGGCTTCGTGGGACGGTTTCCCCTCCCACTTCCAGCGACGCACCTCGCACGCCGGTCGTAATGCCGGCAGGCATGATGCCCGGACCGCCCGGGAGCGGGTTGCAAGCCCGCCCGCGGGCTCCGCCTCTCGCCCCGCCGCCGCGATCTGCCTCCGCGGCGGCGTCCTTTACGGGCGAGATGATTCTCTCAATGTAACGACATCGGGGACGAATGTCAAGGGCCGTGTCACACGAGATGTGACGCCTTTTACGGTAGCGCACCGCCCCCATCGCGGGCGGCCGCCAGCACTTCCAGCATTACCAAACGCCAAGCGCGACGCCTCGCCATCAACAACTCAAGCAGACCGCCGCAACCCTAATGTTTGCCAATCGCTCCACCGCCGCCACCGCGGGGGCTCGCTCCACCACCGCCCCCGGTCCCACGCCCGCCCTGGCCCGGAAAACCTCGGATCACATCGCGAGGCTTGATGTTGGACCTTCGCGGAACGCAGCTGTTGTCTTGCATGTCCATGTCCTCCGGACATATGCAGGCAGTGCCGGCTTTGTTCAGCTTAGCCGGCGATTTGCACTTAGGGGACTCAACGCATGATCCTCCCCGCCGCAATTGTCCTGGCGGACAGACGCATTCCGTTCCGGCGGGATTGGCAACCAGTGGCGAATGGCATTGCAATGTCGGCTTATGGGGCCCTTGCGGCGGCTGCGCGCAAATCAAGGTGTTCGTCACCGTGATGAGTCCGCCAGCCCCGCCCGCCGCGTTCACGGTTGGCGGATTATAGACTGGCGGCGTCACCCAGGTCGGTACTGGACCGCCAACGCAGCCGGTCGTCGGCGGTGGTGGCAGCGTTTCGCTCACCGAGCAGGCGCTGCCGTTGGCGATATTGTGCACCGTCCACGAACTGCCGCCGGACACGCTGATGGGGAAACTCGTCGCCGGCATCGTCCCGGTCACGCAGGAGACGGTCATTGGATACGACAAGCCGCTGACGACGGCTTGGGTGTTGTTGATCACCTGTTTGGCCACCCTGACCGCTGCGATTAGCTTGCAGTCGAGCGTGTTCTGTACAGTGACGGTGGTGGTGCCCGGTGCGCTAACGGATACTGACGCCGATGGAATAAAGGTCGTCGACCAGCTCGGCAAGTAGTCCGTGGGGCAGCTTACGGTCGGGTAAGCTCCTTCTTGCACGGAGCAATTGGTATTCGGCGCGAGGCTATTCACCGTCCCGAGCGTGCTCTCGGTCAGCGTTAAGGACGTTGGGACGCCGCCGCAGGTCGCCGTCGCCGGGTATGATAGGCCGGCTGTGGAGACCTGACCGTTGGTATTGTTGATCACCGTCTTGTTGACCACCAGCGAACCCATAGGCAGCGTCCCGCAACGAAGCGTATTGGTAACGGTGACCACATTCGGTCCAGTCGCCGAGATGGGAATAGTTGAAGAGGGCGTGTAGGCGGGCGATGAATTCCAGTATGCAGTTTTGTCGCAGATGAGTTGGGCCGCGGCTGGAATCGCCGGCAGCACGGGTTCTGACACCGTACACGTTTCACCGGCGATGACCGGCAGGTTTTGAACGAGCCCTTGCGCTGGTGGAGAGTTGCTGCTGGTCGCCGTAGCAGGCGGCGTCAACGACAAGTTTGTGGGTGGTATGGCAGTTGGGTTGCAAGTGAGTAAGACGTTAAACGCTGGAGGTTGAATTGGAGTTGGCGACCCCGTCGCGTCGACGAATGTCTTGGTCACGCTCATAGTCGGTTTGCAACGAAGCGTATTGGTCACGGTGACCGCGTTCGGCCCAGCCAGCGTGATTGGAATGGTCTGAGAGGGTGTATAGGTGGGCGAGGAATCCCAGTACGCGTAACCGCCGCACGCTTTTACGGCCGCGATCGGCACCGCCGGCAGCCCAGATTCTGTTACCGTACAGGTTTCGCCGGGAGCGACAGGCACGTTGTGGATCAGCCCCGTCGGACTGCTCAGGCTTGCGCCGTTCGGCAAACCCGTTCCTGGGCCGGGAGTCAGTGTCATGCTCCCTGACGACTGCAGCGGATAGGTCTGGCAGGTGACATTCACGCCAAATGCCATTGCCGCCGCCGGGATGGTGAGCGCGTGCCCCGTCTCGTTAACAAGTTTCTTGGTTACGTCCATAGTGACGGTCGTCAGCACCGGCACTTGAGCGCAGGCTGTGGGAGGATTGTGGGGGGGGTTAGATAGGTCAAAATTAGGATACCAGTCAGTGCCGGCAAACGTCCCCTGCGGTGTCACGTTTGCACAATTATTGATGGTGTAGCCGGTGCCGGCCACGAATGGCGGCTGCAAAACGAGTATCCAATCGAAGGAATTGGGGGACGAGCCTGCTGCAGCCAAGCCGAATACGCCGGCAAATGAAGGAGAAGATGACGGCGGCGGCGGCAGGAGGGGGGTACACTGAGGCGCGCAGGTCGGACTACCTAGGCCGACAATATTGGCACCGTAGTTGTACCCGGTGGTGGGGGAGGGAATCACATCCTCCACGCGCAAACCGTTCCAACCGGGGGAAGGCAGTGCTGGTGCGCCGCCGTTCAGTGGACCACTGGTGCCGGTATTGGTCACCGTGATGTCGTATTGCACCGCCGGGCCACTCGGCGAGGTCCAGGCAGGCGTGTAGTTGACGTTATTGACAATGACCGACGCGGTTTTGTTGATCAGGACATTGTAGCATTTCGGCAGCAGCAAATCGACCGTTGCCCAGTTCGTATTTTGCGGCGGGGGGTTCAATAGAGTGCCCGCGACGTAAGTACTCGACGGCGGCCATATCACATTTGGGTTGTACGGGTTCGTAACGTCCATCAGTGCCAGGTTTTCAAAATAGGCGGGCAACGTCGAACAGTTCAGATTGTTGATCGCCGGCCGTTGGACGGTGATCTTGACAGGGCAAGTCAACGTCGAATTTTGCGGGAAATGAAGGTTCGTAAACAGGAATATTGGCGTGCCTTGCGGCGGCAAACTGGTGTAGATCGCTGTGCCGCTGCCGGCAGGGAAGGAGGGCGGTGTCGCGGAGTTCCCCATCCAACTGCACGTCCCGCCCACCCATGTGAACGGCACTTGTGTCGCATAGTTCGGATTGGTGATTCGCACGGAGTCCATCACCGTGCCGACGGCGCGCGCGGAACCATAGTTTGTGAATGTCACGCTATAGTCCAGCGGAACACCGAACTGTACGTTCTGCATCACGGGGTGGCTAGGGGTGAGTTGCTTCGTCACCGCGAACTTGCAAGGCGGTTGCTCCTTCATGTTGGTCTGCCAAATGGCAGACTGCGTGAACTGGACCTGTGGAAGCGAACCGCCCACTGGCGTCGCCATGTAGGTGACGCTTGCCACATTGAAAATGGGCTCGGGGTTCGCGTTTGGAACGGTCTCGCAGTCGGGATTAGAGTACTGGAATACAATTTGTATTGTGACGGAATTGTTAGGGTTCAATACCAATTGGTTTGTGCTGCTCCAGCCCAGATTCGACTGTCCATAAGATGTGTAATTGAAAGGCGGCTGCGGAGCGCCAACGACATTCGCAGCTATGAAAGTTCTGGTAAAAGGCGGCGTTCCGGCGCCTTCGCTGACGTAATCTTTCAGATCGCCAGCATTGATAGTTATCGCTTGTGGCGGGACCGATGTATTTTTGATTGTGATGGCGTAGGTGACGTTTGCCCCCCACGCAACGGGATTCGCCGGGGAAACCTGCGTCTTATACCACTTCCACATCAGAGTGACTTGAGGATATAGGGGAAGGACGTGATTGATTGGACGGTTTTGGAATTGCGCTCGATATAGAGGATTGCGTGCTTGAGCTTGGTGCGGACGGCGTCGATGGATTTGAGAGCGTAGTTCTTGAAGATTTTCTCGCGGATTTCATCCCAGAGATTTTCCTTGGGGTTGAGCTCTGGCGAATAGGGCGGCAGGAACAGCAGCGAGATATTGTCGGGAAGCGCGAGGTTGCTGCAGCGATGGTTGGGGGCGCCGTCGAGAACCAAGAGAATATCCTGCCTGGCAAACTTTCGCGAGAGGACGTCGAGGAAGGCCTGGAAGCACGCTGTATTCGATGTCGGCATGATCAGATAGACGCAAGTTCCGTCCTTCGGAGAGACCGCGCCGTACAAATAGATGTATTCGCGGATGAGCTGGGCGGCGACCTCGGGCCTCGTTCCGATCGGAGCCCAGCACGGCCGCGGCCGGTTGATTCGGCCGAACCGCGCTTCATCGGCGAACATGATCCGCAAGCGACGACCGCGCCTGGCGGCAGCTCGCCTAGCTTTCCTCACAGCATTTGGAAAACCGCTTTTTTAAAAGCATTTTGAGCCGCGATGTCGCGTTTGGGATGAAACGGACGCGGCATCAGTTTGCGCCAGCCATGCCTGGCCAGAAGATTATAGACCGTGCTGTTGCTGGTTTCGTGCCCAATGGCCTTTTCGTAGGCCGCCTTGAGATCGTGGATGTTCAACATCTCGCCGGCCCCGGCGGCTTTGGCAAAACGAACGAGCAAGGCCTTTTCCTCGGCCAAGGTCATGTTTTCGCGCTGGCGTCCGCCGCTCGGCTTGGATTTGAGCGCCTTGAGCCCGCCGCCGTCATAGGCCATATGCGCCCGGTTTACCGTGCTCAGCGACACGCCCATCGCTTCGGCAATCGCAGGCTGCGTCATCTCGCTTTCGCGCAGCAGCACCATCTGGATGCGCTGGCGCCGCGGCAGATCTCCTTTCCAGCGCAGCGCTGTCTTCAATCGACGGACTTGGCCTTCGGAGCATTTGACCATCTGTTCCCTCCGAATCAGATGGTTCCAGCGAATCACACCTCGCCTCGAAGGAGAAACCCCCATCCCATGCACGCCGCCAAGCACCACGACGATTCCAATTCAATCAGCTATGGAAGCGGTATTAGTGATGGAAAGCTGGCCGCCTCCGCAATTGGGATCCACGGTCGTGTTGCCGGTTTTCACGCTCACCGGCACCAGCGCAGTGGTGTCATTGACGGAATTGACGTCGCTCGCCGCCGTGCCGGTTATAACGCCCGCCACGAGGGTCTGATTGGTCAAGGTGAAGAACGCCTGATTGTTCAGGCCGTCCGAATTGAGTGCCTTTACGCAACTAAGACCGGTAAGTGTGCTTATCTTGACATTGATTGTTACCGTGATCGTGTCGCCGGGTTCGAAGTGCCCGGGGCAGCCGAGCCCCGAGCAGCCGCCGGGCGCGTAACCCCAATTGAACAGAGACTGCGGAGCCGCGGTCGATACGAGCATGCTGTTTGGCGTCGGCGGTGGCCCGTCAAGGCAAGTAGTGACGGGGGTGGCACCAACGGGTGAGCACGTGGCGCTTAGGAGAGTTGCTTGCAACGCGACGCTGCTGGTGAACAAGGCGAGCGTGTCGTGCAGCACGAACCACTGGCCGACATCCACCGCGTTCGGGCCGTTGTTCTTAATAGTGATCGTGTAGGCGACCGGCTGGCGTCCGGGAAGCGGTTGGAATTCGGCGTGGCGCGATCTCCGGTAACATGAAGGTATCGTTTCAGGCAGCGAGGTCAATTGGCTGATCGATGAGCTTTGTGGCGAGCGTCTGCCAGCCATCGACCTTGCGCATATTGATCTGGCCCGATGCGAGCAACGCCCAGAACAACATCGCCGCGGTATCTGCCGATGGCAGCACGGTCTGGGTTTTGATCCGCCGCTTGAACTCTTCGTGCAGTCGTTCGATCGCATTGGTAGTGCGCGCGCTCCGCCATTGGCTTGGCGGCAGTCGTGTGAAGGTGAACAGCCGGTCGCCGGCTTCCTCCAGGCTGTCGGCGACGGCACGGTGCTTGAGCCTCCATTTGCGGATGAAGGCCTTGCGGCGCGCTTCGATTTCTTGACGCGTCGACGCATAGATCATGTCGTTATAATCCGCGGTGATCTCGTCATGCAGACGCTCTGGCGCGTGGGCGAAAAGGTTCCTGTGCTTGTGGACCGTGCAGCGCTGAACCGGCACGCCGTCCCACACGGCGGCAATCGCCTTGTCGAGGCCGGGTGCGCCATCGACGATGAGGAACTCGGGGCGACGCAAGCCGCGCTTGATGAGATCGTCGAGGACGGTGCGCCAGGCCTCAGTGCTCTCGCCACCCATGCTCTTGATCGCGAGCACTACCTTTTGGCCGTCCTCGCGTACGCCGATGACGACCAGGAGCGAGATGGAGGTCGCTTTGCGGTCGAGCCGCACGCGCACCACGGTGCCGTCGAGAATGAGCCGCACGATCGGCTCTTCGGCCAACGAGCGGGTGTTCCACGCGTCCCAATCGCTTTTCACCTTGCGCCAGGTCCGGCTCACCGTGTCCTTGCCCACCGCACCGCCAAACAGGGCAGCGAGCGCACGGCGCACCCGGCGCGTGTTGGTGCCAGCCAGATAGGTGCTCGCGATCAGCGCGTCGGCGGCCAGCGTACGGCGCTGATAAGCCCGCAACGCCTGGCTCTTCCACTCCGTCGTCTTGCCCTCCGGGGTGTTCAGCCGAGCACGCGGCACCGCGATCTCAATCGGGCCGAACGTCCCGGTCAGCGACCGCGTCCGGCTCCCGTGGCGGTGGCCGGTAACGACCGCCCTTGCTTCATCGCCAGCAATCTGGCTTCGCCAGTAACGCGGGCGGGCAAGCACAGTATCGAGCTCGCCACGGATCAGCTCTTCAATGAACTCACGCGCCCGAGCGCGCACCTCGGTCTCGAGCGGATCAAACCAGTTGTCGAAAAGATCAACAGCCATCTCGGATGCAGGCTGCGAAGAATCAGGCTTCGTGGTAGTGATCGTCATGGCGTGGTCTCCTATCTGACGCTTCAACGTCAGATGATTCGAGGTTGAACACCCCGGAGACTACGCCACCCTCAATTCCTACCAACCTCGCGACGCCACGGGCGACCGTCGCCGGCAACGGAGTGGATGTACCCACGCCGACCGAATTGGGTGACACCGTTTTGGTCACCGAAAGATCGGCGGTCAGTGGCGTGGTCGCGGTGATGAAAGTGTTGACGGTGTTCGTCTGGCTCTGGCCGCCGGCGCCGTTGCTCACAACAACTGAGTTTTGCTTCGTCGTGCCGATGGCCGAACTCGAAAACGTCCCGCTGATCGTGCAGATGACCGACGAGGACGGCGGCGCCAGGGCCGGTGGCAAGGTGAAATTATATATTGGGATGCCAACGCCGACAGGAGTAACCGGAACAGTACCGCCTGACTGATCCTTGCAACTGACGGTGCCTGGATTGAATCCCAGCGGGAATCCCGGGGAGGCCTCGTTCAAAGTGATTGTCTGCGCAGGTTGGCCAATTGGGTTGCTCACCGTAATGACGTAGAACACCGGTACGCCGCTCGCCACGATCTGGGCTGGTTGGCATTTACTAGGGACCGTAGTGTCGGGGCTACCAGCACAGAGAATCTTTGAGGAGGTGAATGTTGCGGTGTTTTGCGCGTTCGCCCGCTCCGGCAGCGCGGCCGTGGCCAGTACGGCCAGCGACAACGCACATCCGAAAAGGACGATCCGCGAAATGCGATTACGAGAAATCAACATCTGTAGAAATTTTTTCATGACATTTTCCCATCCGCTGACAAATTGGCGCGGATCCGCTGACAAATTGGCGCGGATATGTAGAATGCGGGTGCCAGAGGCACCCCGAATACAAACCAAAATCGATCGATTTCCAGATTGAAATCGTGCCTACCGGTGGCACCAGGCTGCCGATTGTTAGAAGCAGCGACTTCGGTACGTCGCCGTTTTTGGGGCAGCGCGCAGGCAAGCAATGTGCTTGATCGGGCGAGAACGCTACACGTCTTTGGCGTTATTGTCGAGCAATGTGTCCGACACTGGACATAGAATAAACGGGTCGATGACCGCTTTTTGCTATTTGCTGCGGTCCACAGGTCCGGTATTGGCAGATCGCTGCGTTTGCGGCACCGTACCATTTTGGTCGCTATCAGCGCGGACATCGACCAACTGTTGCTCACCGACCTCGATTAATGAGTACGCGACCTAGCACTACTTTGGCAGAATTACTCATGCTGCTGCTCGTTGCAAATCCATTTTCGACAATGCGGGCAACGCTGTGGCGGTAGTCGGACGAAGAGTTCGAGGATGGCGTGACGCACGGCGGGTAAAGTCGGATGCGGCGGTGGACCGTTGATTCTTTTTTTCCCGCTTCGCTGTTTTGAGACGGCGGTGCTGGAGAAAGGCGTAGGCGATCATCGTCATGAGCGCATGACGGTGAAGACCTTGCCAGGATCGTCCTTCGAAGTGATCAAGGCCAAGTTCTTCTTTCATCTGCTGGTGCGCCTGCTCGCATATCCATCGCGCCTTGATGGTGGCCGCCAAGGTGCGCAGGTCGGTCGTCGCCGGCAGGTTGGCGAGATAGTATTTTTTCTCTCCCGACATCCTGTGTTCGCCGATGAGCCAAGCCTCGTCTCCCGGCAGATGTTGTTGACCCTTGTCCCTGATCCGCTGCGGTGGTCCGTCAGCGACCCGGACGCGGACAGCAGCAAAACGAGCCTTGAGCTTGCCTTTCGTGCCGGTGCGCCAGCTGATGGTGCGCCATGTGGCGTTGGCCAACATCTTTTCGGCCGGTCGCGAGAGAATGTCGGGAATGTGCCGCCGACGAGGACGGCCGCGCTTGGCAACGGGCCAGATCATCCGCACATCGGCGGGGTACACCTTGAGGTGCCGCGGAACACCGACTGCCCAAGCAAGTTTGCGAGCCGTGAGCCCCTGACGGAACGGCGCGCTCGAACCATAACCGGCATCCGCCAACACGCAGCCAAAGCGCACACCGGCTGCGATGACACGATCGATCTCCGCCAGCGCAATCTCCGGCTTCGTCCGTGCCGTTCGGTATTCGGCTGGAACACCCGCTCGCTCCAACCGAGCCCGCTTGCTCGTCCAACTCTTCGGAAGAAACAGCCGCAGCGCCAGCATGGCTGGCACTTCGCCGCGCGCCAGCGTCAACGATACCAGGGTCTGGCAATTGGCGGTCTTGCCCAGCGCCGAAGCATATTGCGCAGCGACACCGACCGAATGCGTGCCCTTCTTGGGTATCGCGGTGTCGTCGACCACCAAGACGGCATCGCGGCCGCCGACGAGCCTGTCCGCTTGGACGAGCAGTTCGGTTTCCACAGGCGTTGAATCCCAGGCTCCGGCCGCAATGAAGTGGTGCAATTGATCGTAGTCACCAAGCGCAAGCCGCCCCGCCATCGGCTGTATGCTCTTGCGATCGCCAGGGCCGATCAGCCCCGACACATAGAGCGGACACATTCGTCGCCGCGCCTTGTGTCCCAACCGAGCCAAAAAAGGCCTGAGAAAGCGTCCAAGCTCTTCCTGCCAATCCGATGTCCCGACAACCATGGTCGGCCCCTCCAATAGCCGACCACCCATGAGTCACAGAAAAATTGATTTGGGAATCCCGCAAAGCTAAAAATCTGCCAAAGTAGTGCTAGTTGGACAGGTTTCTTAATGAGCTACGCCCGGCAAGCGAACTTGGTGATCCAGCCGACGCCGATCACCGCCGCGTCCGCCGTTTTCACCGGGCGCTTCCTCCTGCTGCGGGCAAATTAAGACCAGAAGGGGAAAGGCGCGTAGCGCTTTATCCGTCACCCTGAGGTGCGAGCGTAGCGAGCCTCGAAGGGCGACGGCCCGGGCGCCGCGGCCGCATCCTTCGAGGGTCGCTTTGCGACCGCCTCAGGATGACGGGACCGGCGCTGCGACACCAAACACAGCCTTAGCGAACTGCGGATAGACCTCGGCCAGCATCGGCGCGACGACGGCCCGCATCAGATGCAGCGTGTCCGCCGCCGGCGCCGGCGTGATGGGCACCTGTTCCGGCCGGTCGAAGTCGAAGCCGGTGTTGTCGAGAACTTCCTCGACGCTGTGCCCCGGATGGACACTGGCGAGGCGAAAGCGCCGGCGGGCGCGGTCGAAGTCGAACAGGCAGCGGTTGGTGACCAGCGCGATCGGGCCGCCGGGGCGAAACACGTTATCGGCACTCGTTCCCGGCGCGCTGATGAAATCGACCTTCGGCACCAGCGTGCGGCGCGAATGCTCGAGGCGAAACAGGATCACCTTGGGCACCACGTAATAAAGATAGGCCGAGCCGAACGAACCGGGGAAGCGCGCCTTCGGGTGCGCGTAATCGCCGACGCTGACCAGATTGATGTTGCCTTCACCGTCGATCTGGCCGCCGGACAAAAAGAACACGTCAACCCTGCCTTGACCGGCGCAATCGAACAATTCGCGCGCGCCGTCGGTGAAGAAGCTGTGCGCCCGGCTGCCGAGCAGAGAGACATAGGGCCGGCCGCCACCGCGCTCGCGCGCCAACAGCGCCGCGGTCGCCGGGATCGGCGAAGCGGCACCGACCGCGACATGACGCACGTCACCGATCAGCCGGCAGATCACGTCGGCGAGCAGTTCCTCGTCGCGGAAATCCGCCGCCGTCATGGCCGGGCATGACGAATGAGAAACTGAGCTACGCCGCGACTTTTTCATAGACATAGCGATCGAGATATTGCGCAAATCCTTCCTTCGTGGCCGCGAGCCGCGCATATTCGCTCATGTGCGCGGCATCGATGGCATAGTGGTCGGGCAACGGCAGCGGCCAGGCGCCGCGCGGCTCGACCGCAATCGCCTCGACGTAGAATCCCGGCAGCGTGCCGGCGGCAAGAATCGGATCGCGCAACAGGTCGCCGTCGTGGATTTTCTCCACGGTGACGACGGTCTTTTTCGCCGCGTGCGCCAGTGCGATAAGTTCGCGCTGGACGCCGACGAACACGTTACCGGTGCGGTCAGCCATAGGTGCATGAAATAGAGCAACGTCCGGCTTGAGCGCCGGAAGGAGCACGATCGGATCGTCGTTGCCGAACGGGTTGTCGACGATCTTCCAGTCCGGCCGGTGCGCGAGCACATCGGAGCCGATGAGCCCGCGCAGCGGCATGAACGGCACGCCTTTTTCCGCCGCCTGAAATTGCGCGTGCAGCGCCGGACAGGTGGCGTCGCGCATGCGGATCGCGCCGGCCAAGATCGCGGCGTTAAAGCGCGGCGCCGGGCCGAATTCGCCGAGGCTCACGGCGGAGGTTTCCAGCGTCTCGATGCAACCGGCGCCAATGAGGAGATCCGCCTGCAGGGTCGAGGTCGGCAGTGTGACGAGATGCAGGCGCTTGACGCCGCGCCGAATGAGCGCCCGCGTCGCCGCCATCGGCACGCCCGAACTCTCGCGCGGCACCGCCAGCATTGAGCCGTCGACGATCGGCGCGAGGGCCTCATCGAGCGTGCGGACGATCGCCATCCGCTTACGACAGCGCCGACTTCACGTTGGCCGGAGACAACGGCGCCCGGCGGATGCGCACGCCGGTGGCGTCGAACACCGCGTTGGCGATTGCCGCCGGCACCGGCCGGCTCGCCGCTTCTCCGGCGCCCGACGGCGCGATCTCCGGATGATCGATCAGCACGATGCCGACCTCGTCCGGCGCCTCGGTCATGTCGAGGATCGGATAGGTGCGCCAATCGACGCTAGTCACGGTCTTGTTGTCGAACTTGACCTCTTCCCAGAGCGTGCGGCTCGTCGCCTGCACCACGTTGTTCTCGATGGCGTGATGCAGCCCGTCCGGATTGATGATCTGGCCGCAATCGTGGGCGACGGTGAACTTGCGCGCCCAGATCTTGCCGGTCGAGCGGTCCACATCCACTTCGGCGACCACTGCCACGCGCGTCGGGCCGCGCTGCGCGTAGGCGATGCCGCGGCCCGAGACCTTATCGCCGGTCTGGTCGTTGCGCGGCGACGGCCGCGACTGCCAGCCGGCCTTTTCCGCCACAGCCTTGATGACGGCGATATCGCGTGGCTCTTTCACATAGCGCAGCCTGAATTCGACCGGATCGACTTTGAGCGCCGCCGCCAGCTCGTCGATGAACAACTCGCTGGCGAAATGGATTTGCGGCCCAACCGGATCGCGCATGTGCGCGCTGCGCAACGGCGAAGCGCGGTCAAGCAGCGGCGCGATCGTCTCCCAGGCGGTGCGTTTGTTGGCGAAACCGTACGAGTCACCCGGCACGCCGAAGCCGTCGCCTGACTTGAGCGCGACGCCCATGGTCTGTCCGGCCAACGTGTCCTTCGGCTGGCTGCCGTTGGTATCAACGTCGATGCGGGAAAAGCCCTTGCTCAGAAAATCGTAGGCAACGACGTTCCCCGCCGCATCGAGCGCGGCGCGCACCCGATGGATCGACGCCGGCGCCTTCGGGTCCCAGGCCGTGCCCTGATCGCGCATATATTGCAGGCGCACCGGCTTACCGACCGCCTTGGCTAGAACTGCCGCGTCCGCGGCGCAGTCATCGGCGTCGCTGCGGCCATAGGAGCCGGGCCCCGTCGTCCAAATCACGTGGACGTTGTCCTGCGGCACTTGCAGGATGTTGGCGAGCCCGGTCTGCACGAAATGCGCCTTCTGCGTGCCGGTCCAGCAGGTGACATGGCCGTCCTTGATGTCGACCAGCGCGCAGCCCGGTCCCATGCGCGCGTGCGACTGGAACGGCCACTCGTATTCGGCCTCGATCACCCGCGCCGCCGACTTGAACGCGTCGTCGACATTGCCGGCTTGGGCGCCTCCGAGTTCGTGTTTGCGCGCGGGCGCCGAGCGGATGTGATCGTAGAGCGTGGCCTGATCGGGAAACGGCGGCGCCGCGTTCGACCACGTCACTTTCAGTGCCTTTGCCGCCTTGATCGCGTCCCACTCCTTCTCGGCAACGACGCCGAGAAAGCCCTGGTCCCAGACCACCTTGGCGGACGGGATATCCTTGATCGAACTTTCGTCGACGGCGATCGGCACCGCGCCGGCAATTTGCGGCCGGATCATGCGGCCGTGCATCATGCCCGGAACTTTGACGTCGGTGACAAAGTCGGCTTGCGCGAAGACTTTGGGCGCAATGTCGTCGCGCGGAATGGGCTGCCCAACGATCGTATAGTCCTTTGGATCCTTCGGCCGCGCCTTGCCCGGAGCGTAAAGCGGATTGCCGTATTTGCCGTTCCAGGCGAGATGAACGTTGAAGTACCGCCCGCCGATGAGTTCGGCGTAGCCGATCTTCTTTCCGGCATCGGCCGCGCCATGGACAACGCCGTCCGTCACCGTGAGCGCATCAGCCGGGAGGCCAAGCTTATCCGCCGCCATTTCGACCAGAACGCGCCGCGCCTCGGCGGCGGCCATGCGCATCTGGCGGCCGCCTTCCTGGACGCCGGTCGACCCGGAGGCGCCGCCCTGATTGACGCTGGTCGCGGTGTCGCCGATGAAAATCTCGACGCTCTTGAACGCAACGTCGAGCTCTTCCGCCACCATCTGCCGGATCGCAACGGAGAGCCCTTGGCCCATATCCATCTTGCCGAAATACGCCGACACCGTGCCGTCGGCATTGACCGCGAGATAGGAGGAAAGCTGATCCGGAGTGAGCGGCGGCCGAGCGCCGACCGCGGTTGCATCGTCAGCCGCGCGGACCGGATCGAACGCGAGCGGAGTGCCGATGCAGACGACGAGCGCGCCACCGGCTTTGAGCAGAGCGCGGCGCGAGAAGGCTGCGGATGTTTCGTGTCTGGTCATGGCAGCCTCCCTCAACCCATCATCGCGGCCGCGCGCTTGACCGCGCGCAGGATGGCCATATGCGTTCCGCACCGGCATTTGATGTGTGTAAGCGCGGTGCGGATTTGCTGGTCGGTCGGCTTCTTATTGTCGCGCAGGAAGGCGGCGGCGGTCATGATCCAGCCGTTGATGCAATAGGCGCACTGCGGCACTTCTTCCTGTACATACGCCGCCTGCAGCGGGTGCGGGTGTTCGGGCGTGCCGAGACCGGCAAGCGTGACGATTTTTTTGTCCGCAACCTTCGAAATCGGCCGATTGCACGAGTGCGCCGGCTTACCGTCGATGTGCACGGTGCAGGCGCCGCATTGTCCAAGGCCGCAACCGAAATGCGGATTGTTGAAGCCGAGGTCGTCACGCAGCACATAGAGGAGCGGCGTATCCGGATCGGCTTCGACCGTGTGGTCCTTGCCGTTGACGTTCAATGAGAATTGCTGGGCCATAGCGAGGCGTCTCCATGGTCGTGGCGGCGGTTGTAATTCGGGCCAGCCATGTGCCGGTGCGTCCCGATGCCGCTACATGCGCCAACGTGTAGGATATTCCCATATCGGCGCATTGGGAACACGCTTGGGCTGGGAATTCCTGCTACGCTTGCAGGATTGATCGTGTGGAGGAATTATTTATGACGCGAAAATTCCGCTATTTGATTGGAACGATTGCCGCACTCGTTTTGGCCGGCTTCGCCGGCGGCCCGGCGGCGGCGCAATCGGCCAAGCCCTGGCGCCATGGTCTCATCCAGCCGAAAAGCGATGCCGGCATCTTGATGATGGCGGCGCAGCGCGGTTTTTTCAAAAAGATGGGCCTTGATGTCGAGATCGTACCGGTCAAGGACGATCAAATTCTTCTCAAAGCGGTCATTTCCGGCGATCTCGATAGTTTCGAGGGCGGGCCGACCGGTGCGATGATTGCGGCCGCCCGCGGCGCCAACGTCAAGATCGTGGGCTGCACCTGGCTGATGGTGCCGCACGGGATTTTTGTCCACGACACCGTCACCTCGATGGATCAGCTTAAGGGCAAGACCATCGCCATTTCGTCACCGGGAGCTTTTCCGGACATCTTCGCCAAAGGCGCACTGGCGCATTTCAATATCCCCGCAGACGCCGTGAAATATGCCAGCCTTGGCGGCGATCTCGATCGCTACAAGGCCTTGGTCGCGGGTGTGGTGGACGCCGCCGTCGTGTCCGGCGAATACGCGCCGATCGCTGCGAAGGAGCACATCAAAATGCTGGTGTCGGCGCAAGAAGCGCTGCCCAAGTTCCTGCGCATGTGCCTGACAACGAGCGGCGCGACACTCAAGGCGCGGCCGCAAGATGCCGCCAAGTTCTTGGCTGGAGAAATGCTGGGTCTGCGCTATGCCGTCGCCCACAAAGACGAAGCCATAAAGGTCACCCAGCAAGTCACCGACATCAAACCGGACGATCCGCGGCCGGCGTATATTTACGACCTTGCCATGGCGCAGCATGCCATCGGTACCGATGTGCCGATCCCGATGGATAATTTCAATTGGTTGAACAGCGAACTGGTGAAAGTGGGCAGCCTGTCGCAGCCGATGGATTTGTCGAAAGTGCTCGACGACAAGCCGCGCGAGGAGGCGCTCAAACTCATCGCGAATCTGAATTAAGGCCTCGGCAAAGCTGGTCATCCCATGGGTGAAGTCAGCCTGATCGACATATCCAAGCGTTTCGCGTTGCGCATCGAGGGAAGTGTGCAGACGGTGCGCGCGCTTGACCGGCTGAGCTTCACCGTTCGCGACGGCGAGATTGTCGCGCTGATTGGGCCGTCCGGCTGCGGCAAGACCACGGCGCTGCGCATCGCCATGGGGCTCGAGACGGCGACGAGCGGCGCCGTGACCGTCGACGGCATCGCCGTCAAAGGCTGCGGCTACGATCGCGGCATGGTGTTTCAGCATGCCGAATTGCTGCCGTGGCTCACCGCCCTGCAGAACGTGGAGTTCGGCCTGGAAATGAAAGGCATGCGGGGGACGGCGCTACGCGACACCGCAATGAAATATCTGGCCCTGGTCGGCCTCGCCGACAGCGTCAAACGGCGGCCTTATCAGCTCTCCGGCGGCATGCAGCAGCGCGTCGGCATTGCGCGTGCGCTGGCGATCGACCCAAAAGTGCTGCTGATGGACGAGCCGTTCGGCGCGCTCGATGCGCAGACGCGCGAGACTTTGCAGGGCGAGCTACTGGACATCCACGCCCGCACCAAGAAGACCATTCTTTTCGTCACCCACGATCTCGACGAAGCGGTGTTGCTCGCCGACCGCGTGGTGGTGATGCAGCACGGCCGGCTGCAGGAAATCGTCACCGTGCCGCTGCCGCGCCCGCGCGCCGACCTCGCCAAAATCCGCGGGTCGGAGCAATTCGCACAAACGCGTTACCATATGTGGCAGGCGCTGCACGCCGGCGCGCCGACGCTGCATTGAGGGCGGGCATGGTCGATATTGCCGATCGCCAAAACACCGCAGACGACCGCGCGGCCGCGCCGCCCGGGCGCCGCGTGCCGCGGTGGGCGGTTACGGCGGCGTCGCTTGCGGTCATGCTCGTGGTCTGGGAAATTCTCGGCCGCCATATCAACCCGATCTTCGGGGCGCCGCCGAGTGCGATTTTCGTCGCCTTCATCGAGCTCGTTCGCAACGGCAAGCTTGGCGCCGCTTTGTTGGAGAGCGTACAGCCGTTCATCGTTGGCTATTGCCTCGCCATCGTCATCGGCGTGCCGTTTGGGCTGGTGCTTGGACGCTTCCGGATGGTGGAAGCCGCGCTCGGCATTCTGGTGACCGGCGGCTATGCCATGCCGCTGGTGGCGCTGGTGCCGGTCCTGGTGCTGTGGTTCGGCTTGGGCTTCGCGGTAAAGGTTGCCGTCATCTTTTTGATGTCGATCTTCCCGATCTGCATCAACACCTGGCTTGGCGTGAAATCGGTGCCGAAAACGCTGATCGACGTCGGCAAATCCCTTGTCGCCTCCGACGCCGTCATTCTCCGCCGTATTATTCTGCCGGCGACGCTGCCTTACATCATGGCGGGCATCCGGCTCGCGGTCGGCCGCGCCGTGGTCGGCATGGTGATTGCGGAGTTTTTCACGCAAATCTCCGGTCTCGGGGGCATCATCATCAACGCCGCCAACAATTTCGACACCGCCACCATGTTCGTGCCGATCATCTTGCTGATGGTTCTCGCCGTCGGACTGAATGCGCTGATCGGCCGGTTCGAGCGCCTCGTCGCGCCTTGGCAGGACGAGATTGCCGGGCGGGATCAGAATTAATCCCTCGCCAGAGCCTGCACGGCGGAAAACAGCGCGCGCACATCGCGCTCGGCAATATTGCGCGTGATGAACACGACGCGGCTGCCGCGGCGATGGTCCGGCCAGGTTTCGAGTTCGACCGGCGGATGGGCGAGATGCTGGACATATTGCACCACGACCGGGCCGCGGCAGCCCTCGACGTTAAGCAGGCCCTTGACCCGCAACAGGTCCGGCCCGCGCAGCGCAATGAGCGTCTCCATGGCGCGGGAAAAAATCGGCCATGCGATCGGCTGGTCCCATGCGATAATGAAGCTTCCGATGCCGTCGCCGTGCTCGGCCTCGGCGACGAAGGCGCCGCCGGCGCCGGCCGCGGGCTCGATCATGCGGCTCGGGTCGAGCGCACCGGCCACCGCAATATCGACCGTTGCGCGCGGATTGAGCCGTTGCAGACGCCGCGTCAAACGTTCGACCGCAGCCGAGGTCGCCAGATCGGTTTTTGAGACGATAAGCCGGTCGGCGAGAATAACCTGCTTGCGCGCCTCGACGGCGTCGTTGAGCGCCATGTCGCCATTGACGGCATCCACCACGGCGAGCACGACGTCGATGTGAAATTCGCCGCCGAGCGCGCGATCGGTGGAGAACGTCTGCAGGATCGGGGCCGGATCGGCGAGCCCGGATGTTTCGATGACGACGCGGACAAAAGGCGGCACCGCGCCGCGCTCGCGATCGAACACCAGCCGGCGTAGCGCGGCCTGCAAATCGCTGCGGGTAATGCAGCACAGGCACCCGTTGCCGAGCAGCACGGTCTCATCGGCGCTATTGCGCACCAGCACGTCGTCGATGCCGACCGCGCCGAATTCGTTGACGATCACCGCGGTGCCTTGACCTTCGGCGGATGCCAGAAAGCGGCGGATCAGCGTCGTCTTGCCGGCGCCGAGAAAGCCGGTGACAACGGTCACCGGAATGCGCGCGCCGCGCTCGCGTTTCAGCCGCCGCCCGAACGGGCTTGCCGCGCGCGAGGGAAACAGGTCGAGCATTTTTATTGCTCGCGAACCGTCACCCTGAGGTGCTCGGCGCGCAGCGACGAGCCTCGAAGGGCGACGGCCGAGGCGTATGGGCCGGCATCCTTCGAGGTTCGCTTCGCTCGCACCTCAGGATGACGGAAAATCATCAGAAATCCATCTCCAGAATGTACAGCCCGCCGACGTGGCGGTCGACGGCATAGACGACGGCGCGTTCGTCAACGAAAACGTCGTTCATCTGGATGGTGCCGGTCGGCGCGCCGGGCGGCGCCGCCGGCATGAAGATGCCGACCTCCTTGGGCTGATAGGGATTGGAGATGTCGTAGGCGCGTAAGCCGCCGTTGAAGAAAGTGCCGAGCACGATCTGGTCGGACTGCCAGGCGGTCGGCAACGGTACGTTCTCGTGGATATTGTGGGCGCCGAAGCGGCCGGCCTGAGCGTAAACCCGGTGGTCGGGCAGCGGGCAGGTCGAGATCGGCACGAGATTCGTTTCCTCGCGCGCGTCGAGCACCCAGACTAGCTTGGGCCAGTCCTTGGCGTTGTTCTCCGTCGACTCGTCGGTCACCAGCATCAGCCCGCGCTCGAACAGCGGCACCACGGTATGCATGAAGCCGGTATATGGCGGCGAATTGGTCCATTGCGAAATCTTTTTCGGATTGGCCTTGTCGGAAATATCGAGCACGAACATGCCGCCGTCGATATAGGCGAGATAGCAGCGGTCGCCGCGCTGCGGATAGACGTTGGTGTTGTGGGCGCGATAGCCCTTGTCGAAATGGTGGCGCGGCGGCGGCATGACGTTGTCGCCCTGGCGCGTGCCCGGCATCCACCAGCGGCCGACTTCGACCGGCTTCGACGGATTGCGCACGTCGACGCAGCGATAGAACTGGTCGTCGCTCGGATGGGTCGGCACGAAGTCGCGCGAGCCGGAAGCGCAGTGCACATACTCACCGTCGCAGAACCACAGCTGATGCACGCCGCGCGAATGTTCGCCCGAACAATCGAAGAATGAAATCGATTTCGGACTTTCCGGCTTGGAAATATCGAACAGCTCGAAGCCGGCCGGCTGCAGATCTTTTTCGAGGTCTGATAGGCGACCGCCATCAGGTTGCCGCAGGTCTCAAGCGAGTTCGAGCGCATATCGGCGTGCGGCAGAGCGGTTTGGCACACCACTTTGGGCTGGCGTGGGTCGGAGACATCGACCGCGGTGAAATTCTTCGGCGCGCTTTCATGCGCCAGCCAGATGATGCGGCGCCCGTCGGGCGCGATCTGCACCGACATGCCTTCGCCCATGCCGCCGAAGCCGCCGAGCATATCGTTGGCCAAAAGTTTGAAATTCCAGGTGACGGGTTGGTAGGTCGAGCTCAGCGGGCTTTTGTCAGTCGCCATACAAGTCTCCTCCACGATGTCCGAGGTAATATCCAAGACGTGGACGGCCGGGACAATAGCTGACCGAGGGACGCCGTTCTAGGAACGGCCATGCCCGGCCAGGACGCACCGCAATTGCAGCTATCACCGCTACAGGCCTCAAGCGCCCGCCTTGGCCTTCTCCATGAAATCCGGCCGCAGCGCAGTGCTCCAATCCGGGATGGTCTGGATGATCTTGCTCTTCACCAGGATTTCCGCCTGTTGCTGCATGTAGGATTTGAGGTCCGGGAAGCTCGGAGCGACCTCGACCCGCGACAGCGCGGTGGCGAAGGTCTCGGGCGACATTTTGTAGCCCTTGTCGGCGTAGAACTTGTAGATGACGTCGTTGACCTTCTGCGGGCTGTTCTTGAAGTCGTTCGCAGCGTCGAGCCAGGCTTTCAGATAAGCCACCACCGCGTCGGGATTTTTCTCGACGAAATCCGGTGTCGCCGCCATGAACACCGGCATCGAGTCGAAGCTCGAGAAGTCCCCGAGATCGGTGCCGATGCCGTCGGCCACGGCGATGACGTTGTAGGGCTCGACATTGACCATGGCGTCGACGGTTTTGGCGGCGAGCGCGGCCACCATGTTGTTCACGTCCATGCGCACTTCGGCGTAATCGCCCTTGTTCAGCCCGTAATGCGGCAGGACGATATCGACAAGGTCGTTGCCGACCGACGAGCCGGTCTGGTTGGCGATCCGCTTGCCGCGCAAGTCTTCGATCTTGGTGATGTTCAAATCCTTGCGCGCGGTGATGCGCGCCGTCTTGCCGACGTGCTCGATCATGGCAATCGCGACCAGCCCGCCCTTGACATTGCCGATGATGAATGAGGGACCCGCATAAGTGCCGAGGTCAACCTGACGCGCCACCATCTGCTGCATGGTGATGTTGCCGGACGGCACCGCGAATTCGTCGATGGCGATCCCGTGCTTCTCCAGATAGCCCGACTTCATCAGATAATAGGTCGGCATGCCCCAGATGTTGGTCTGGTAGCCTTGGCGGATCGTTGTGGCCGCTGCAGCGGGACGCGCCGCGCCGAAGCGGAGCGCCAGCGCGCTGGCGCCGGCCGCCGTCAGATATTGCCGCCGCGTGAACGCCGATCGTGTCGTCATTGTCCGTCCTCCACTCTTGTCGCTATGGCTGGTCCTGCTGCATTCCGAATTCCTTGACGCTCGCGGCAACGTCGTCGAGCGTCTTGTTCATGACCGCGCGGAGTTCCTGCGGCGTCGATGAAACGGCAATGGTGCCGGCCTTGTCGACCAGCGCGCGATAATCGGCACCGGCGACGATCGGCACGATCTTGTCGTGCAATGTCCTGATGACCGGCTCCGGCGTGCCGGCCGGAGCGCAAATGCCGAGCCAGCCGAAACGGTCGAAGCTTATGCCGTACTCCTTCAGTGTCGGCACTTCGGGAAGGCCCTGCACCCGCTCCGGGCTGGTCATGGCGATGATCTTGAGCTGCTTGTTCTGATATTGCGGCAATATCGTAAGTGTCGGCGAGACGTAAAAGCCGATGCGGCCCGCGATCAATTCCTGCACCACCTGGATGCCGCCGCGGAACGGGATCCGGTTCATGGTGACGCCGGTCGCCTGCTCGATCTGCCGGGCGATGACTTCCTGTGCGGAGCCGGTGCCGACCGTGGCGTAGGTGACTTCGCCGGGATGGGCCTTGGCGTAGGCGACGAACGATTTGAAATCCGTCGCCGGAACCGCGTTCGACAGCGCCAGGGCGTAGTAATATTTGGCGATCAGCGAAATCGGGGCGAGGTCACTGAGCTTGAAGCCGACATTGCGGTAGACCGCGTTGTTGATCGCCTCGAAATGAGTGCACAGCAAGAGCGTGTAGCCGTCCGCCGGCTGCGCGATCACGTCGCGCGTGGCGACGATACCGCCCGCGGCCGGCTTGTTCTCGACGACCACAGGCTGTCCGAGCGCCGCACCGAGTTTGTCGGCGACGAAGCGGGCCGGAATATCGGTCGGGCCGCCGGCACCGAATCCGACGATCAGCCGGATCGGTCGATTGGGATAATTCTCTTGCGCGGCGGTGTGCGCCACGCCGGCGACCGTCAGCAGCAAAGCCAGCACGCTTCGTGCGGCGAAGCTCACGCGTTGCGCTCCTGGTTGCGCTCCGGGCCGAGGAGCTTGAGCAGCTCCTTCTGGTGCTCGAGGAATTCGACGCTGAGCGGATCGCGCGGGCGCGGCAGGCGGATCGGCACTTCCGTCTTCACCGTGCCCGGATGCGGCGTCATCACCACCACCCGGTCGGCAAGATAAACCGCCTCGGCGACATTGTGGGTCACGTAAATCACCGTTTTGCGCGTCGTGCGCCACACGTCGGCGAGCAGCCGCTGCATGTCGTCGCGGGTCAAGGCATCGAGCGCCGCGAATGGCTCGTCCATCAACAGCACCGCCGGATTGTACGCCAGAGCCCGCGCAATCGCGACTCGCTGCTGCATCCCGCCTGACAGGTGGTGCGGATAGGACCGCGCGAAATTTTCCAGCTTCACGAGGCGGAGTTGTTCGAGCGCGATGACCTCGCGCTCGGCCTTGGGCACGCCTTTCATTTCCAGCCCGAAGGTCACATTGCCAAGCGCGGTGCGCCACGGAAACAGCTGGGCGAAGTCCTGAAACACCACGCCGCGGTCCATGCCGTAGCCCTTGACCGGCGCGCCGCCGATGCGGATTTCGCCGGCGGTCGGGGTGAGAAAGCCGGCGATGATGTTAAGGAGCGTCGACTTGCCGCACCCGCTCGGCCCGACGATGCAGAGGAATTCCGATGCCGCCATGGCGAAGCTCACGCCGCGGACGCCCGGGACGGCGCCGCCGGGCGTGGCATAGGTCAGCGTAATGTCGCGCGCCTCGATATGGGCCATCGCCGCTTCCTATGCCGCTTCCTCGCAACTAACATGCGTCCCACCGCAGGCGCGCATGCGCGCGCTTTGTGCCAGAAGCCCTCGACCACAGCCAGTGCGAAGCAGGAACGCGATCATGAGAATGATTTCAGGTATGCGCGCCATTGCGACTGCAACGCTTGCGATCGTGATTGCGGCCGCGGCCCTGCCGGCTTGGCCGCAGAGTTACCCGAGCCGTCCAATCCACCTGATCGTCAGTTTTCCGCCCGGCGGTACCGGCGACATCATCGGCCGCATCATCGCCGGGCAACTTTCCATCGAGCTTGGTCAATCGGTAGTGGTGGAGAACCGATCCGGCGCCGGCGGCACGATCGGGGCCCGCGACGTCGTCAACGCCCAGCCCGACGGCTACACCTTGACCGTCGGTCAAACGCCCGAAATCGCCATCAATCCCTACTTCATGAAGGACGTCGGCTACGACGCGATGAGGGATTTGCAGCCGATCGCGCTCGCCGGCGTCGTGCCGCTGGCGCTTGTCGTACCACCCAACTCACCCTACTCCACGGCGGCGCAGTGGCTGGCAGCGCTGCGCGCCAATCAGCCGCTTACCTATGCTTCCGCCGGCATCGGTACGCCCGGTCATCTGACCGGCGAGCTGTTGCGGCTCAAGATCGACAGCAAGCTCGTTCACGTGCCGTACAAAGGAGCCGGACCGGCACTGACCGATGTGGCGGGGGGACAGGTCGACTTCTATTTTCCCGGCTATCCCGGCGCGGTGCCCTTGATGCAGAGCGGCAAGATCAAAATGCTTGCAGTCTCGACGGCCAAGCGCTCGCCGATGGCGCCCGATATGCCGACGGTGGCGGAAGTCACCGGCATGTCCAATTTCGATTTCACGTTGTGGGCCGGATTTTTCGGACCGCGCGCACTGCCGATGGATATCGCGACACGGCTGAATACGGCGATCAACAAGGTCATGCTCGAACCTGACATCAAGTCGAGGCTGGAGGCGACCGGCGCGGCAGTGTCGGCGTTGTCGATCGATCAATTTACCGCTTTCGTTCGCGCCGACGTTGAACGATACAAGGGCATCATCAAGGACGGAGACTTGAAGCCGGAGTGAGGTCGGGTGTTCCCCGGATGCGGTGCAGCGCGCAGCGTCGCATATAACGATCGTTCCGCGTCCGGCGTTTTTGACTATCCTATCCCTTCGCCGCGCGCGCCATGCCCCAGCGATAAATTGTGGCGCGCTCGATCGAGCCGAACACCAGCCGCTCGGTGACAAAGCCGATGCAGCCGATGACGATCAGCGAAGCCAGCATCACGTCGGTGTTGAGGAATTCCTTGGCGTCGAAAATCACCCAGCCCAATCCCCAATCCGAGCCTGCCAGCATTTCCGCGCCAATGACCGCGATCCAGGAACGCAAGAACGACTGCCGCAAACCGGCGATGATGAACGGCGAAGCGCCGGGAATGATGACTTTCCAGAACATAGCGCGTTCGTCGGCGCCCATCGCGCCGGCCGCCCGCAGCCAGATCGGGTTGACGGAGCGAACGCCGGTCCAGGTGTTGAGCAGCATCGGAAACAGCGCGGCGTAAAACACGATGAGGACCGTCACGGTATTGCCGAGACCGAACCACAGAATGAATACCGGAATCCAAGCCAATGACGGGATCGGCATTAGCGCGCTGGACAGCGGCAGAACGAAATTCTCGACGGCGCGAAAGCGGCCCATCAGCACGCCCAGCGGCAGGCCGATGAAAACAGCGAGACTGAATCCGCACAGCACGCGATAGAGTGTGAAAGCGGCATGCCACAGCATGGTGCCGTCGAGGATGGAATCAATAAGCGTGCGCGCCACGGCCCCGAGCGGCGGCATCAAAGCGGGCGCAAAATAGCCGCTGCGCGCAATCGCCTCATAGACCGCGGCGACTGCCAGGAGCGTCAGCGCCCCGCGCCGTAGCGAACGATAGCGCGAAGGATTTGCGCGATCGCCGGTCATGACATCATGCCCCAGCGCACTACGGTGAACTCCTCGAGCCGCTGAAACACCAGCTTCTCCAGCGCCAGTCCGATGACAGCAATGACCGCGATGCCGGCGAGCATGACGTCGGTGTTGAGAAATTCCTGAGCGCCGAAAATGAGCCAGCCCAAGCCCCACGGCACCGCGGCGAGCATTTCGACGGCAACCAGAATACGCCACGCCTGCGCCAGACCGAGCCGCAGGCCGGTCAGGATATACGGCAGCGCTCCGGGCAGGATGACATGACTGAACAGGCGCCGGTCGTCGGCGCCCATAGCCTGCGCGGAGCGGAGCCAGATCTCCTTGACCGCTTTCACGCCGGTCCAGCAATTATAGACGATGGGAAACGCGGAAACGAACGCGACCAGCACGACCGCCGAAACATCGCCGGGACCGAACCACAATAGGAACAACGGCGCGTAAGCGAGACCGGGGATCGGCGCGCCGATGCTCACGAGCGGCAGCAAAATGTCCTCGGCGCGGCGCGATCGTCCCATGAGGATACCGATTGTGACGCCCGCCAGCGCCGCGAGAATAAAGCCGGCGCTGAGCCGGACGAGCGTCGCCAGGGCGTGATGCGGCAGAACGCCGTCGAGCGTGAGCCGTACGAATGTGGCGGCGACGGTCTCCAGCGGCGGGAAAAATTGTGCCGGGAACAGGCCGAGATGCGCAACCGCCTCCCACATCGCGCCAACCACCACGAAGGGAAACGCGTTGCGCGCCGCGCGCCGGAATGGGCTGGCATCGCCGCCAAGCAAGGCGGGCGCGAGGTTATCGACAACATCATGCATGCATTGTCAGGATAACGTTGCGTCGCGCTCGAGGACAAGCAGCCGTGTCAGCGCGGGCGTTGCGGCGGCCGCTCCCTATGCTAGGAAAGCCCGCAACCGCGAGGAATTCGACACAGGAGTGGAGTATGGCCACGAAGAACACCCAGAAGATCGGCTGGATCGGCATGGGCCGCATGGGCTTTCCGATGGCCGAGCGGCTCATCAAGGCCGGCCATGATGTTTCGATCTGGAACCGCACCCGCGCCAAAGCCGAACCGTTGGCGCAGATCGGCGGCAAGGTGGTCAATCACCTGTCCGATCTTAAGAACGTCGATGTGCTGTTCTCGATTGTCGCCACCGGGGCGGATGTCCAGGAGGTGCTGTACGGCAAGACCGGGGTGTGCAGTCACGGCGGCAAGATGCCGCCGATCGTGGTCGACTGCTCGACCATCGCAGTCGCGGAATCCGCCGAAATTCGCGACAAGCTCAAGCAATTCGACGCCAAATTCGTGGCCGCGCCGGTGAGCGGCAACGCCAAGGTGATCAAGGCCGGCAAGCTCTCCGCCGTCGTGTCGGGTCCCGAAGCCGCGTGCAAAATCGCCATGCCCTTGATCGAGGTATTCGCGCCGCGCGGCGTGACCTATGTCGGCGACGGCGAACTGGCGCGTGTCTGCAAGATTGCCCACAACGTCATGCTCGGCGTCGTCATCGAGAACCTGATCGAGATCACGCTTCTTACCAACAAGATGGGCGTGCCGCGCCATGCTTTTCTTGCCTTCCTCAATAACGGCGTGATGGGCTCGATGTTCACGCGCTATAAGTCGCCGGCGCTGGTCAATCTCGACTGGACGACCACGTTCACCCCGGAACTGCTGCGCAAGGATCTCGATTTGGGTCTCGATCTCGCCCGCGAAATGGACGTGCCGATGCCGGTGACGGCGGCGACCCGCGAGGTGCTGCAAAGCCATTTCGGCGCCGCCACACTGCAAAAAAATCCGCAAGGATATCTGCAGAAGGATTTCGCGGCGTTGGCCGAAACCATGGCGCTCGCCGCCGGGATCAAGCTTGCGAGCGAGAACAAAAACGTACCGACCGGGCTGGAAAGCTGACAGCCGCTTGAACGGCGCAGCAATGTCGAATGGAGGAAAACGATGCGCACAAGGCTGCGCTATTTGTTTGCCGGCGCATTGAGCCTTCTTGCCGTTGTCCGCTTCGCAGACGGAATACCGCTGGCATCGGCTTCGGCGGATTGGCCGACCCATCCGGTGCGGTTCATCCTGACGCTCGGCCCCGGCAGCGGCTCCGATATCGAGGCGCGGCTGTTTGCCGACCGGCTTAGCCAGCGCTGGAGCCAGCCGGTGGTGGTCGAAAACCGTCCCGGCGGCGACGGCATCGTCGCCATCAACGCCTTCGTTGCCGCGCACGACGATCAGGTGCTGCTGTTTGCGCCGACCTCCTCGTTTACCGCGCATCCGTTCCTGCACGACCATCTGCCGTATCGACCGGACGATCTCGTGCCGATCGCGCGCGTCTCCAACACGATCATCGCCATCTCGGTGCCGACGACTCTCGGCGTCAATTCGCTCGACCAGCTGGTCGCGCTCGCCCGCAGCGAGCCGGGCAAGCTCAATTGGGCCGGCGTGACCGGCGCGCTCGATTTCATGTTTGCCGGATGGCTCAAAGAGGAAGGGTTGGACATCAGCAAAGTCGCCTACAAAAATCCGGTAGATGCGGCCAACGACCTCGCGGAGGGTCGTGTGCAGGTCTACGAGTTCGGCGCTGGCGATCGTGCGGCCGCAACTGCAATCCGGAAAGATCAAGCTGCTCGCCGTGAGCAATACTGCGCGCGCGCCGACCGAGCCGGACCTGCCGACGGTGAAGGAAGCGGGTTATCCGGCGCTGACGCTGGACGGCTTGGTCGGCTTATTCGGACCGACCGGCATGCCGCTCGAGCGCCGCCAACGGATCACCGCCGACGTCGGAGCGGTGGCCGATGCGACCATCAAGGATCGGCTGGCCGCCACGGGTCAACTGCTCAATGTCGGCGGTCCTGAGGAATTCGCCAAATCGATCGACCAGCAGCGCGCGGCGGTCGCAGCCTTTGCCAAGGCGCTCGGCATCGCGCCGATGCCGCAGAATTAGCGCCATGACGGCGGGCGGCATGGCGCAACGACGTGCTCTTGCCGGGAAGAGGCTGCTCCTCGCGGCGTGCCTGGTGAGCGTATCGAGTGTGGTTTCGCAGCCAGCCGGCGCGCAGCAGCCAGTGACAAGATTAACTCCAATGTCAACGTTGACCGCCGAAGGATTCGAAATCAAGGCTGCGACCGGCCAATCCGGCGTTGTCGGCACCTTGGTTCTGCAGAAGGACAAGGAAGTTTATCTGTGCAGCAGCAAAGAGCTTTCCATTCAGCCGAGCGTATTCGAGTGCTGGCCGGTGAAATAGCCGGACGAGGCGCCGCACCATTGCGCGATTATCTGCAAGCGTGAGTGAACTCGTCGCAATGTTCCCGCCTGCGATAGCGCACCACATGCCTCACCCCATGCCTGCCGCCGAGCATCGCGATGCGGCAGGTTTCGCTCAGCTGCGCGTGTTTTGCCTTCATGCAGGCGGTGATCTTCGGTACGTCCGGAATGAATTCCGAGCATAGCCGCATGGCGTCGGGCGTGCAAGCCTGTTGGACTTCCGGGCTGGCCTGCGCGTTCGCGCGGTCGAGAGGATGAAGCGACGCACCAGCCAATAGCGCCAGCAAACAGACAAAACGCACGATCCGCATTGGTATTTCCCCGGTATTTGAGAATCTCATTCGAGCGCGGCGAAGACGGCGGTGCAAGGTGCCGTTGACGACTTATCCGCAAGCTTTGCATATCGCCCCGTCTGCCGCGGCGACACCTATTTGTCCAAAGGTGGCGAAAGTACGGTCTAAGACGCAGCCGGTATGGAACCGTCACGGCAGCGAAGCAATTCGATAAGATTACCCCGGGACGCCGGAAAATATTTAGTGCTCGCCCCAGGTGAAGCCGCGGCCGGTGCGGCGGCCCGAAGCGCCGACGACCTTGTCGGGGCAACGCTCGATAGTGCCCTCGATCATCTCAGCCGTCGCATTGTCAAAAGACATGTGCCGGCAATACTGGCCGTCGGGCATTGGAAAGACGACGTCGCCGACTACCGAGGTATCGCGCCCGCCCACGACCATGCGCATGAGCGGATCGATCGCGGCCTGACCGCCGATCATTAATGCCACCGTAAACAGCACCAGAAACACCGATGAGACGACCATCGCCCGGGCCAACGTCGCGTCGTGCCGCCGCCGCCCCGCGCGGCCGTGTCCACGGTGATGCGCGGTGACGCGATCCGGTTCCACGAACCATGACGCCGTGTGTGGGCTCGTTCCTTCACCCGCGCGCATCGCACCATTAAACACCAGAACGATTGAATGGCCGATAAGAAATTGTCCTTGATTTGATGCAATTGCTCGGAAACACATATGGGACAGCGCGATCCGGCCGGCTGCGCCGCGCCGCGCCGGCGAAGCCTCCCCTCTCCCCGACCGCGGCGAGAGATGAAATAATCGTCCGCCGACACCAGCATCACGGAGGGAAACTTGCTCACTGCCGCCCGTAACGAAACGCTCACGCGCGTCGGCCCCGGTACGCCGATGGGCGAGCTGTTGCGCCGCTACTGGCAGCCTATCGCGGGCGCCAGCGAATTCGAGGCCAACCCGATCAAGACCATCCGGCTCTTAGGCGAGGACCTCGTTCTCTACAGGGATTTGCGCGGCCGCTACGGCCTCATCGATCGGCATTGTCCGCATCGGCGCGCCGACATGTCCTACGGCTGGGTCGAGGACAGCGGCATCCGCTGCAGTTATCACGGTTGGCTGGTCAATGAGACCGGCCGCTGCCTGGAACAGCCCTACGAGGACACCGCAAGCCCGAAACCGTCGAAGGCCGGCTGCGATACCAAGGCCTATCCGGTGAAGGAATGCGCCGGGCTCCTTTTCGCCTATCTCGGACCGCTGCCGGCGCCGGAACTGCCGGTCTGGGAGCCGTTCACCTGGGCCAACGGATTTCGCGAAATCGTATTCGCCGATATTCCGTGCAATTGGTTTCAATGTCAGGAAAATTCCATCGACCCCGTGCATTTCGAATGGATGCACGACAATTGGGGTGGCCGGCTGCGCGGCGGCAACGCCAATGCGGCGCCGAAGCATCTCAAGCTCAAATTCGAAGAATTCGAGCACGGCTTTGTCTATAAGCGCGTGCGCGAAGGCCAGAGCGAACAGGACCGCTATTGGACCGTGGGCCGCGTGGCGTTGTGGCCGAACGGCTTCTTTCTCGGCAGCCATTTCGAGTGGCGCGTGCCGGTCGACGATGAAAATACTTTGAGCGTCGCCTGGTTCTTCATGCGGGTGCCGAAGGGCCGCGAGCCCTATATGCAGGAGCGCGTGCCGGTTTGGATCAGTCCGATCAAAGACGAAAACGGCCGCTGGATTTCGAGCCACGTCATCAACCAGGACATCGTCGCCTGGGTCGGCCAGGGCCGCATCGCCGATCGCACCAAAGAGAATTTACGCTCGAGCGACATCGGCATCACCATGATGCGCAACCGCTTTTTCCAGGAGATCGAGGCGATCGCGGCCGGCAAGGAACCGGCCGGCGTGATCCGCAGCGCCAACGCCGCCGCCTGCATCGCGCTGCCGAATATGGCGCGCGAGCTCAACACCGAAGGTCTCACGCTTTCTGAATTCGCCAAGGATCCGATTTTGAGACAGCGGCTGAAGGAATTCCGCCATCACTACGGCCAGCCGCCGGAGGTACGGCGTGCGTTCGTCGAGGCGATGGGAATCGGAAGTTGATATATGCGCACGCAGGTGGCCATTATCGGCGCCGGCCCGGCCGGATTGCTGCTCTCTCATATTCTCGACCGCAACGGCATCGATAGCATCGTGCTGGAACGGCAGAGCCGCCATCACGTTTTGGAACGCATCCGCGCCGGCGTGCTCGAAGCCGGGACTGTCGCGCTGTTGCGCGAGGTCGGACTGGGCGAACGCATGGATCGCGAAGGTCAGCCGCATGACGGCTCCTGGATCGCTTGGGAGCACCGGCCGCGCCTTCTCATCGACACCAAAAAATATACCGGCAAGCCGATGATGGCCTACGGCCAGACTGCCATCACCGAAGACCTGTTTGCCGCCCGCGATACGGCCGGCGGCAAGGTAATCGACCAAGCGGACAACGTCCGGCTGCACGAACTCACGTCGGGACGGCCGTATGTGACTTACGAAAAGGACGGGTCGACGCAAAGGATCGACTGCGATTATGTCGCCGGTTGCGACGGTTATCATGGCGTGAGCCGTACATCAATTCCGGCCGCGCTGGTTACGACTTACGAGAAGAGCTATCCGTTTGGCTGGCTCGGCATCATGTCGGAAACGCCGCCGTTTCCCGACATCTGTTATTGCTATCATCGTCGCGGCTTCGCGCTGGCATCGATGCGAAATCCGATGCTGAGCCGCTATTACATTCAGTGCGAGCTCGACACCAAACTGGAGGATTGGCCGGACGACCGCTTCTGGGCCGAGTTCAAGGCGCGTTGTCCCGCGGACATGGCCGAGAGCATCGTGACCGGACCGTCGATCGAAAAATCCATCGCACCGTTGCGCAGCTTCGTGGCCGAGCCGATGCGCTACGGAGCGCTGTTTCTGGCCGGCGATGCCGCCCACATCGTTCCTCCGACGGGAGCCAAGGGCCTTAACCTCGCGGTCTCGGACGTTTTTTATCTGTCGCGCGCGCTCATCGAAGCCTACCGTACCGGCAATACGCATTATCTCGACGGCTATTCCGACACCGCATTGCGTCGAGTGTGGAGCGCCGCGCGCATGTCGTGGTGGCTGACGATGCTGCTGCACCGTTTTGCCGATGAGACGTCATTCGAGCAGCAAATGCGGCTCAATCAGTTCGATTATCTGCACGCTTCGGAGCACGCCCAGGCGTCGCTGGCGGAGCAATATGTGGGGCTGCCGTATTAGCGCGCCGTTATGCTTTGGCCCGCCGCCGGAGCGTGCCGAGGAGCCCGCGCGGAAAGAACAGCACGACCAGCATGAAGATCGCGCCGACGAACGACATCCAGTTCACTGTCATCGACGAAATGTAGTCCTGCATTACGACGAACACGGCCGCGCCGAGCAGCGGTCCCCAGAATGTGCGCATGCCGCCCATCACCGTCATGACGACGAAATATCCGGAGAGCGAATAGTGCAGCGTCAGCGGATCGGCAAAATTGTTGAGTAGGGCGTAGAGCGTGCCGGCAAGCGCGGTGAAGAAGCAGGAGATCGAGAACGACAACCAAATATGCCGTTCCACCGGGATGCCGAGGAACCGCGCGCGGCGCTCGTTCTCGCGGATCGCCAGCAAGGTGCGGCCGAACGGCGAGCGCAGCAGCACGCCCATCAACGCCACCGCCACGGCGAAGATGGCCAAGAGAAAATAGTAAAACGTCGTCCCGCCATCCTCGATGTGCAACGTGAACGGGCCCAGCCCGATGGGCTCGCGCTGAAAATCGCGCAGCCCGTCGAAGCCGCCGGTGAAGCTGTTCCAGCTATAAGCCAGGTAGTACCAGAGCTGGCCGAACGCGATCGTGCACATCGCGAAGTAAACGCCGCGGCGGCGCACGATCAGCATGCCGAACAAAGTGCCGGCCAAGCCGCCGAGCAAAGTGCCGGCGAGCATGGCAAGCGGCGTGGAATGCACGAGATAGCGCAGCGTGAGGCCGGCGCCGTAGGCGCCGAGCCCGAAATAGGCCGCGTGCCCGAAGCTCAACACGCCGGTGAAGCCCAACAGCATATTGAGCCCCATCGCCGCCAGCCCGAACACCAACACGCGTCCAGCGAGCGCGGTATAGCCGCCGAGCAGCGGCAGCCACAACGGCACGGTGAGCAGTGCCGTCCAGATCGCGACCATCGCCAGTTCGCGCCGTCCCGCCGTGACCGGAAGCCGCCCGCCAAGCGAGGCGATTGCCATGGTCATGACAGCATCCCTTCCTCGCCGACGAGTCCGCGCGGCCGGATGAGCAGCACCGCCATCAAGATCGCATAGATTACCGCCTCGCTGGCCGACGGATAGACAACCGTTGTCAGCGCCGCCGCCATGCCGATCAACAGCCCGCCGAACAGAGTACCGATCAGGCTGCCGACACCGCCGACGATGATGGCGATGAAGCTCGGCATCAGAAGCTCGTCGCCCATATTGGGATTGAGGCCGATCTGCCCGGCGGCAAGCACGCCGCTCAGGCCCGCCAACAGGCAGCCCAGGGCGAAATTAAACGTTCGAAGATGCCGAACATTGACGCCCAACGTCGAGACCGTTTCGAGGTCGAACGTTCCGGCGCGGATGCGCAGTCCGACGCGGGTGTAGCGCAGGAAAGCGAACAGCCCGGCCACGGCGACGATGACCACCGTCACCATGAAGATACGGTAATAGGTGATGAAAAACAGCTCGTTGGTTATGGGCTGCGCCAGAGCGGCGGGCAGGCCCATCGGCAGGCCGTTCGGGCCCCAAATATAGCGCGCCGCGTCCTGCATCACGAAGGCAAGCCCGAAGGTGAGCAAGAGACTATAGACCGGGTCGCGATTGTAGATGCGGCGGATCATCAGCCGCTCGACGGCCAATCCGATCAGCGCCGTGAGGAACGGCGAGACCAACAGCGCCCCCCAATAGCCGAACGTGGGCGACAGCGTGAAGGCGAGGTAGCCGCCCAGCGCCAGGAAATTGCCGTGCGCAAAGTTGATGACGTTCGACAGATTGAGAATGAGCGACAGACCGAGCGCCATCAGCACGTAGAACGCGCCGATGATCAGCCCATTAGTCACATTGAATAGAATGAGCTGAGTCATCGGCGCGCCAGGCTCGAAATTTCGCGGCGGGATGCCAGAGATTAGCTTGGTTCAACCATCTTGCATCCGGTATCGGCGACCGAACCGGCGGCCTGTTCGCCGGGCACCAGCGTGCCGGTCGTAAATGCGTCGTCCGGGTTTCCCTTCGGCGGATGCACTTCGCCGACAAAGATGTTGGGCATCAGTTCGTGATCGCCCTTGCGATAAATCACCTTGCCGGGCTGCAGCGCCACGTCGGGCGGCAGTTCCATGTCTTCCATCGCCAGCGCCAGCTTCGGACCATCGAGCGACTTTGCCTTTTCCGCGGCGAGCCGCACCGAATGCACCGACACGTAACCGAACCAAACCCGGGCCGAGGGAGTGGTGTTATTGTTCGCCGCGCGGTACTCGCCGACGAATTTCACGACTTCGGGCACGTTGGGCTGATTCCACCACCACTCCATATCCCACCAGCCGGTTTGCGCCTCCGGCGGGCAAGCCTTGATGCTTTCCAATTCGAAGAGCGCGCCGCCGAGCCCCATCTCGTTCTGCATGCCGAACTGGGTGAATTGCTTCATGCAGTTGATCTGCGTGAGCCCGCCCATATTGTTGAGCAGCACATTCGGCTTGTAGGCCTTGGCCTTGATCAGGGTGGCGGAGAAATCGGTGTTGTTGATCGGCAGCATGTCGCCGTCGTAGCTGCCGCCCGCCTTGGTCAGCGCCTTGATGAAGGCATCTTGCAGGGTATGGCCGTAGGCGTAGTCGGGCGTGACGAAGAACCATTTCTTGCCGAACTTTTTCACCAACTCGGGCGTAACCGCTTCGGCGTCCATCGTCGTCGTGTTGCAGACGCGGAACACGTTCCATTTGCAATTGGTGCCGGTAATCGGATCGGTATGGCCGCCCGGCACGATATGGAACACTTTCTTCTCGTTCGTCACCTGCGACATGGCGTAGGCGATGCCGGAGTTCACATCGCCCAAGATCGCATTGACCTGGTCGCGATCGATCAGCTTGCGCGTCTTCTGCACGCCGGTGCCGACGTCGTTCGCCGAGTCCTCGACCAGAAGCTCGACCTGGCGGCCGAGAATGCCGCCCTTCTTGTTGACTTCAGCCACGGCGTAATTGGCGCCATTGACTTCGCTCTGCGCCAAAGCGGACAGCACGCCGGTTAGCGGATTGACCATGCCGATCTTGACCGGCTCGTCGCCGAGCACCCTGACGACGAAAGGCGCGCCGATGGCTTGACTGGCGCCGAGCGCAAGACCCGCTTGGAGCAACGTGCGACGGCGTACCGACAGTATGGTATTCGACATATTCTACCCTCCCTGATGTCATTGTTTTTTGATTTTGGTTTTTTGATTTTGGGGTTTGGCCGCGATGGTTTCGTGGCCCGAATACAAGACTTTTCGCACGTGCCCTCTTCGAGCACCGCCGGCACAACAACGAGGCCAAACCCATAAGACCGCGGCGCTGCGTCCCAAACTCCCGATTATCTTCTACCGCGCTTTTGGGGCGGTCAAGGCACCTTGATCGAGCTTGATCGATGGCATGACCGAAATTGTCGGCGACAATTGGACGCGTCGCAATCGGTAACCGCCGTTACGGTTCCGCGGCAGGGCGGCGCTACGCCAAATTCTTTTTCCGCACCTTCGCCTGGTCGGCGAGGAAGCGCGACAGGCGGGTGCGGACTGCGTCGGCTTGTTGCGGCGTCCATTTGCGCAAGCCCTCCCCGGTCTTCATGCCGAGCTTGCCGGCCTTGACTTTGTCGCGCAGAAACGGATGCGGGCCGGGCGTGCGGTCGAGGTCGGCATAGAGCACCTCGGCGATGTCGAGGTTGAGGTCGAGCCCGACAAGGTCGGCCTGCTCCATCGGCCCGAGCACGGCGGTGCGCGCGCCGAAGCCTTCGCGCACCACAATATCGAGGGTCTCGGCGTCGCAGACGCCGGCGGCCACCAGCGCAATCGCCTCGCGCTTCATGGCATGCTGCAGCCGGTTGCCGACAAAGCCGGGAATGTCGCGCCGCACGTGGACCGGCGTTTTTCCAGCGTGGCGCAGCAGCTCCATGGTCCCGCGCACGACGTCATCGCTGGTTTTCTCGTTCTGAATGACTTCGACCAGCGGCACCAGATGCGGCGGATTCCAAAAATGCGTGCCGATGACGCGTTGGCGATGTGCAAGGTGGCGGCCGATTTCGGTCGACGGGATCGCCGAACTGTTGCTGGCGAGAACGGTGTCCGGCGCCACAAGCTTCTCCAGTTCGGCGAAAATCTGTTGCTTGAGCTTAAGCTTCTCCGGCGCCGCCTCGAAGACGAAGGCGGCGCCTTGCATGGCCGGCGCCAACACATCGTGCGCGGCGATGCGCTGCAACAGTGCCGGATCGTCGTCGAGCAGATCGACAATCGCCCGCAATCGCGCCGCCAACGATGCACGGATGTCCGCTGCCGGCTCGAACACGGCGACTTGGTGTCCCGCGGCGGCGAGCAGATAAGCGATGCCGTGGCCCATCAAGCCGCCGCCAACCACGCCTATTTTTAGTTCCGTCTGATCACGCATCTGTGTCTCGCGTTGTTTTAGGAACTGTGAAGATGGCGAAGCGTTATTTGATCGAGGTTCAATCGTGACCGATCCACAAAGGAGAAATGGTCATGCCTGCCCTTTTGTGGGTTGTATTCTGGTCGTCAATCATGGGTACCGCGGCGTGCTGGGGCGAAGTACGCCGGCCAATTAAGACAGAGACATTAGAAAAAAGCGATCTAGCAAACGGCCGCTAGCCGCGAGAGCCTGAGCGCTTCAGAATCAAAACGACCATGGCGGAATCGAAAAACATTGCCGCTTAGCCGGCGCAGCTCGGCGGCTGGGCGCGTATCGACATTTTATCCTTATCTTGCGGTCTTTATCACGATGACAAAAGGCTGTCAGGCGCTCATGTTGCAGCCGGCCGACCGCCCCGGTATCTATACGCGCCGTTTTACCTCAGCAGCGCCAATAACGACGCCAATACGCCATGGCCCGTCTCGTCATGAAATTCGGCGGCACTTCGGTCGCCGATATCGACCGCATCCGCAACGTCGCGCGCCACGTCAAGCGCGAAGTCGATGCCGGCCATGAAGTCGCGGTCGTGGTTTCCGCCATGGCGGGCACGACCGATCAACTCGTCAAGTGGTGCGAGGAGGCGCTCAAGGAACGGCGTATTTTCGATGCGCGGGAATACGACGCCGTGGTCGCCACCGGCGAACAGGTCACAGCCGGTCTCCTCGCCATCACGCTGCAGGACCTCGATATCAATGCACGCTCGTGGTTGGGCTGGCAGCTGCCGATCCTGACGTCGGACGCGCACGGTTCGGCGCGCATCCTCGACGTCAACGGCGAGGAACTGATCCGCCGTTTTAAGGAGCGCAAGGAAGTGGCGGTCATCGCCGGCTTCCAGGGCATGCACAAGGAAACCGGCCGCATCACCACGCTCGGCCGCGGCGGCTCGGACACCTCGGCGGTGGCGATCGCGGCGGCGATCCGCGCCGACCGTTGCGATATCTACACCGACGTCGACGGCGTCTACACCACCGATCCGCGCGTCGTGCCGCGCGCGCGCCGGCTCGACAAGGTCGCCTTCGAGGAAATGCTGGAGCTTGCTTCGCTCGGCGCCAAGGTTTTACAGGTGCGCTCGGTCGAGCTTGGAATGGTGCACAATGTTCGCATCTTCGTGCGATCGAGCTTCGACCCGCCGGAAAAAATCGACCCGCACGGCAATCCGCCCGGAACACTGATCTGCGACGAGGGGGAGATCATGGAGCAGCAAACCGTCACCGGCATCGCCTTCTCCAGGGACGAGGCGCAAATCTCGGTCCGCCAGGTTCAGGACAAGCCCGGCGTGGCGGCAGCCATCTTCGGCCCGCTCGCCAGTGCCAACATCAATGTCGACATGATCGTGCAGAACGTCTCGGCCGACGGCAAGACCACCGATCTCACCTTCACCGTGCCGGCGGCGGACTATCAGCGCTCACTCAACGTCATCGCCAAGGCCAGAGCGGCGATTGGCTACACCCGGCTCGACGGCGCCACCGACGTCGCCAAGATATCCGTGATCGGGATTGGCATGCGCAGCCATGCCGGCGTCGCCGCGCAGGCGTTCAGCGCGCTGGCCGAACGGTCCATCAATATCCGCGCCATCACCACCTCCGAGATCAAGTTTTCGCTTCTCATTGACGCGGCCTTTACCGAACTCGCAGTGCGCACGCTGCATTCGTTGTACGATCTCGATAACGCAACGCCATAATCGGCTTCCGCTCGATACCGCAGCCTATTCGCTGCGTCGCAGCATAGTTCGCAAGCTTTGTCATATCGTTATCTCTGGCTTGCGGTTTGCATACCGCATTCGATATAGCGTTGAGGATATTCGCCGCGGGCCGGGACCCCGGCGAATTCCTCTTTGATTGCGGCCGGCGCGCTACGGGCTCCGCTCCGGTCAAAGCCATGCCCGAGGGACCTCACGCCATGCGCGGCGCGCTCGGCGGTCCGCGCGTGCTGTTGCGCCGGCTTCGCGAAGTGATGGCGGAGCCGGTCAGCGCGCAGGAACGCCTTGATAAGATCGTGGTGCTGATCGCCGCCAACATGGTTGCGGAGGTCTGCTCCGTCTATGTGCTGCGCGTCGACGCCACGCTCGAGCTCTATGCCACCGAAGGCCTCAATCGCGACGCCGTGCACCGCACGGTGATGCGCGGCGACGAGGGTCTCGTCGGTCTGGTCGCCAGTCAGGCGAGCCCCATTAATCTGTCGAATGCGCAAGCGCATCCGGCCTTCTCCTACAGGCCGGAGACCGGCGAGGAGATCTATCACTCGTTCCTCGGCGTGCCGGTGCTGCGCGCCGGCAATACGCTCGGCGTGCTGGTGGTGCAGAACAGAGCCCGGCGCACCTATTCGGAAGAAGAAGTCGAGGCGCTGCAGACCACCGCCATGGTGCTCGCGGAGATGATCGCCTCCGGCGAGCTCTCGGCGATGGCGCTGCCTGGCGCCGAACCGGCGGCGCGGCGCTCGATGCACTTTACGGGTTCGGCTTTGAGCGAAGGCATTGCGCTCGGCCACGTCGTCCTGCACGAGCCGCGCGTCGTCGTCACCAATTTCATCGCCGACGACGTGCCGAAGGAACTGGCGCACCTCAAAGCGGCCATCGAGACGCTACAGTCGAATCTCGACGAAATGCTCGAACACGGCGACGTCGTCGAAGGCGGCGAGCACCGCGACGTGCTCGAAGCCTTTCGCATGTTCGCCTATGACCGCGGCTGGGTGCACAGGCTCGAAGAAGCGGTCATGACCGGCCTGACCGCGGAAGCCGCGGTGGAGCGCGTCCAATCCGACACTCGCGCCCGCATGTTGCGGCAGACCGACCCGTTCCTGCGCGAGCGATTGCACGATCTCGACGACCTCGCCAATCGGCTGATGCGCCAGCTCACCGGGCGCGACCACGCGCCGGCGCGCGACAGCCTGCCGGAAAACGCGATACTGGTCGCCCGCTCGATGGGGCCGGCGGCGCTGCTCGACTACGACCGCAAGCGCCTGCGCGGCCTGGTGCTGGAGGAAGGCGGCCCGCATTCGCATGTCACGATCGTGGCGCGCGCGCTCGGCATTCCCGCGGTCGGCGATATCGACAACGCCACCGGCATCGCCGATCCGGGCGACGCCATTATCGTCGACGGCTCGACCGGCGATTTGCACATCCGCCCGCTTCCCGACATGGAGGCGGCCTATGCCGAACGCGTTCGGCTGCGGGCGCGGCGGCAACAGCAATATTCGGCGCTGCGCGATAAGCCCTGCGTCACCAAAGACGGGCAGGAGATGACGCTACTGCTCAACGCCGGCTTGAGCGTCGACCTGCCGCATATCGCCGACACCGGCGCCGCCGGCATCGGCCTGTTTCGCACCGAGCTGCAATTCATGGTGGCGCCGAATTTTCCGCGCACCAGCGAGCAATACACGCTGTACCGCGCGGTGCTCGACGCCGCCGGCGACAAGCCGGTAACTTTCCGCACACTCGACATCGGCGGCGACAAGCTGTTGCCTTATATGCGCAACGTCGAGGAAGAGAACCCGGCGCTCGGCTGGCGCGCCATCCGGCTCGGCCTCGACCGGCCGGGCCTGTTGCGGACACAGCTGCGCGCGCTGTTGCGGGCGGCAGGCAGCCGCGCCCTCAAGATCATGTTTCCGATGATTTCGACGGTCGAGGAATTCGATCAGGCCAGAGAACTGGTCGAACGCGAGCTCACTCACCTGCGCCGTCACGGCCATAAATTGCCCGACGAAGTCGAAGTCGGCAGCATGGTGGAAGTGCCGTCGCTGCTCTACCAACTCGATGAGTTGCTTGAGCGCGCCGACTTCCTCTCGGTCGGCTCCAACGACCTGGTGCAATTCCTCTACGCGATCGACCGCGGCAATCCGCGGGTGTCCGGCCGCTTCGATGCGCTGTCGGCGCCAGTGCTGCGCGCGCTCAAGGACATCGCCGACAAAGCGCGCGCACACAAGAAGCCCGTCACCGTGTGCGGCGAACTGGCGTCCCAGCCGATCGGAGCGCTGGCTTTGGCCGCGCTCGGCTACCGCTCGCTGTCGCTCACGCCGTCGGCGATCGGGCCCGTCAAGGCCATGCTGCTCGATGTCGATTGCCGCAAGGCCGCCGCGTTCCTTTGCCCTTTGATCGACCAAGGCAGCCGCGGCGCGCCGATCCGCGCCAAGCTGGAAAAATTCGCCGCCGATAGTGGATTGCAGATTTGACGCAAGAAGACCGTTATGGCCGGGCTTGTCCCGGCGACCCGCGTCTTTTACTTAGCGTGGGCACAAGACGTGGATGCCCGGCACAAGGCCGGGCATGACGATGCTGAAACCATGTTACCCGATCAGAAACTCAATGCGCTCGTCGCACGGCATGCCGGGCTGGAACGCGATCTCGCCGCGGCGCTGCCGGCTGAAACTTATGTGAAATTGTCGCGCGAATTCGCCGAGCTGGCGCCGGTGGTCGAGGCGGTCAAATCCTATCGCGCTGCGCAGCACGAACTTGACGATCTGACGAGCTTGATCGCGGACCCGACGACCGACGCCGAAATGCGCTCCATCGCCGAGGCGGAAAAGCCGGAGCTTGAAGCGCGGCGCGTGGCGCTGGAGCAACGATTGCGCCAGGCGCTTTTGCCCAAAGATGCGATGGACGAGCGCAACGTCATTCTTGAAATCCGCGCCGGTACCGGCGGCGATGAAGCGGCATTGTTCGCCGGCAATCTGTTTCGCATGTACGAGCGCTATGCTGCGACGCAAGGCTGGAAGGTGGAAATCGTGACCGCGAGCGAGGGCTCGATGGGCGGCTACAAGGAAATCATCGCCGAGATCCGCGGCCGCGGCGCCTTCGCCAAGCTCAAATACGAATCCGGCGTGCACCGCGTCCAGCGGGTGCCCGATACCGAGGCCTCGGGCCGCATCCACACTTCGACCGCGACCGTCGCCGTCCTGCCCGAGGCTGAGGAACTCAACGTCGCCATCAACGACGGCGATCTCAAGATCGACACGCTGCGCTCGAGCGGCGCCGGCGGCCAGCATGTCAACAAAACCAAATCGGCGGTGCGGGTCACGCATATCCCCTCGGGGATCGTGGTGGCCATGCAGGAGGACCGCTCGCAGCACCGCAATCGCGCCAAGGCCATGGCGGTGTTGCGGACGCGGCTCTACGATCTCCAGCGGCAAAAACAAGACGCGGCGCGCGCCGCCGAGCGCCGCGGCCAAGTCGGCACCGGCGACCGCTCGGAACGCATCCGCACCTACAACTATCCGCAAGGGCGCGTGTCCGACCATCGCATCAACCTCACGCTGTACAAGCTGCCGCAAATCCTGGAAGGCGAGGCGCTCGGCGAGATCATCGATGCGCTGGTCGCCGAGAACCAGGCCGCACTGCTTGCGGCAGAGGAGACGAACTAATGCTAACAGCCGCGACAGCCGGCGCTGCCGTCGCGCGCGCAAGCCGCTCGCATGCGATCACGATTGCCGAAGCGCGGCGCGCTTGGGCGGCAAAATTTCGCGCCTGCGGACTCGATTCCCCCGAACTCGACGCCCGGCTTCTGATCGGCCACGCGCTTTCACTCGACCATGCCGGCCTTGCCGCCGCGAGCGCGCGTAAGCTTGACGCCGCGGAAGAACGCGCAATCGCTGCTTTGGCGCAGCGCCGCCTGGTTCACGAGCCAGTCGCTCGCATCATTGGGACGAAGGAGTTTTGGGGACTGAACCTCGCTATCGATGCCGCAACGCTGGTGCCACGACCGGAAACCGAAACGATCGTCGAGGCCGCGCTCGCCGCCGTCGCGCTACGCGGGGCGCACGCGCGCCCATTACGCATTGCCGATCTCGGCACCGGCTGCGGCGCCATTCTGCTCGCGTTGCTGACTGAGCTGCCTTATGCGTTCGGCGTCGGTACCGATTCGAGCCCAGGCGCGCTCGCCGTCGCGCGTCACAATGCCCGCCGTCTTGGCCTAGACCGCCGCGCGGCGTTTGTCGCCTGCGACATGGCGGCGGCCCTGCACGGTCCGTTCGATGTGATCGTCTCCAACCCGCCCTATATTGCCACGGGCGACATTACCGCACTGCCGCCCGAGGTCCGTTTGTTTGATCCCCGGCCTGCGCTCGACGGCGGACCTGATGGGCTTGATTGCTACCGCGCGATAGCCGCGGCAGCGCCTGCGTTACTGGCGCCCGACGGCATTCTCGCGGTCGAGCTTGGCGTCGGCCAGTCGGAACCTGCCGCCACTTTATTCGCCGCTGCGGGGCTTGCGCCATCGGAGCCGCGACCCGATCTTAGCGGTGTGCCGCGCGCCCTCGTTGCAGGAATGTTACATTAACGGGCATGAAGCTTAAGCAATGGACCCCGGCAAAAAAGCACTTGGAAAGTTGACCGGAACCGATTAGCTTGCGGCCACGGAATCGGCCCGAGATGAGGGTCCCGCGCTGCCCTGAACGCCGCAGAGCATAACTCCTGGAGTTGGCTCGAAGAGGTCGGCAGCGTAGGCCAGGACAATAAGCGAAAGCTGGCAAGCGATAGCTGGATAGCGAAAGCCGGATTGGACGGCATACAGGATCGCCAGATTCAGAGCGCGAAAGTTCAAATCGTGAAGGTTGAGCCGAGATTTTTTCGGTTCTCTGTTTTCGGTTCTGCGCGGATTGATGCGATAACGATGCGCGCATGAAGGGTTTGCGGCACCGTGCGAATTCGCCGGTGAGGGGCAGCATTGCTGATGGTTCACGACGTTCACAGGGCAGCGGTGTGGCAGCGGTCCGCAGCCGATGCTTCGCCTTCGGCGGTGGAATTTGAGCGACATTCGGTGACTGAAAGCGATGAACAGAAGCGACGGCATCAGTGCCGGCGCGCATAACGGGGTTGGCGGAACAGCAAACCATGAGAAACGGTCAGAATAAGCGCATGCGCGGTCGCAATCGTAAGGGTGGCCATCATCACCAGAATCCATTGTCGCGGATGTACGAGTCCAACGGGCAAGACGTAAAAATCCGGGGAACGGCATCGCACATCGCCGAAAAATATCTTCAGCTCGCCCGCGATGCGCAAAGCTCCGGCGATCCGATTGCCGCCGAGAATTACTATCAGCACGCCGAACATTATTTCCGGCTGATCGCCGCCGCGCAGGAACAATTTCGCCAGAGCCAGCCCTATTACCAGCAGCAACCGGGCGGCGACGTGCGCGGCAGTCCCGTCGACGACGGCTATGACGACGGCGAGGAGCAGCCGCAAATGGGCGGTGAGCCGTATGCACCCCAATCGCAGCCATACTATTCGCGCGAACAGCAGCAGCCGCAGCATCAGCAGCCGCAACAATACCAACAGCCCCAGCAGCATCAACCGCAACATTTTCAGCCGCGCCCGCAGCAGCACATGCCGCCCGAAAGCGATGGCGACGTCGAGCGGCTGCCGTCATTCATCACTGGTGGGGGCCAGCCCCAGCATCAGAATGCTCCCCACGGCCAAGGCGCCAACGGGCCGCAGGGTCAAAGTGGCGGCAATGGACCGAACGGATATGACGGCCCGGCGGACCGCTTTCCGCTGCATCGGCGCCGGCGGCGGCATCGCGGTGGCCCGCGCGACTACTCGATGGATCGTTCGCCGTCCGGCGATGGCGAGGGCCCGCCGCAATCCGGCACGGATTCAGTCGACGAGTAAATACCGAGGAATTCCGCCGCTAACAGCATCCCGAAAAAGTCTGTCGTCGGACTTATTCCGAGGATGGTTACCGGTATTTGGAAACGATCGCGCTCAAATGAAATGCCGGAGCTCGGCCCCGACTCGATCAGAACCCATTAGACTCTACGAGAGACTCTACAGACTCTACGAGCCGGCTCGGAGGCGCGGGCGGCCAGAGCATGATCCCGAAAAGTGGATACCGGTTTTCGGAAAAGATCATGCTCAATCAAACCGCTAAAGCCCGCGCGGCGCCTTGGCCAGACGGACCAGGAGCCAGATCGGCACCACGATCACCGCTCCGAGCAAAAAGTACCGCCACAGCCAACGGACAGCGTCGAAGCCCATATTCCAGACGCGCATCACAAGCTGGCGCACCGATTTAAGGATATTCCAGGGATCCAGACCGATCGCGGCGAGAATAACGCCGACCAGGATCGACAGCAGGATGAGACGGCCGACGACCGCCAGCGGCGGGCCACCGAAAAACCGCTGGAGGTAATCTTGCGGCCTTCGCGATTCCAGGGATTCTTGGCTCATCGCAATCTCCCTTTTTCGTCAATTAGGAACTTGTGACGCGCGGCGCAAGCGGCATCCGCAACAAACACCGTTACGACCTCTTCGCCGTCCGTCTCGCGATGATCGCGATGACGTTGCCTCGGCTTCACAACTGGCGCTAAGTTGCCCCGCCCCATGGGCTGATATGGCGCATTTAGAAGGACATTTCATGGCCAAGGTTGAAGATCGCGCGGGCGCGCCGAATGCGAGCCTCAACGATGATATCGGCGAGCAAACCCGGCTTCGCATGTATCGCCTGCAGGTCGAGATTCGCGAGGCCGAGCAGCGTGCATTCGATCTTTTCCTGCAGAACCTGGTGAAGGGGACGAGCCATCTCTCGCTCGGCCAGGAGGCGGTTGCCGCCGGCTGCGCCGCGGCGATGAAACCGGGCGATCTTTCGTTTTGCACCTACCGCGGCCACGCCCACACGCTGGCGCGCGGCGTCGCGGTCGAGAAAGTGCTCGGCGAGCTGATGCAGCGCGACGATGGGTTGATGCGCGGCAAGGGCGGCTCGATGCATCTGACCTCGGTGGATCACGGCGTCATGGGCTCCTATGCGATCGTCGGCGCACATTTGCCGATCGCCTGCGGCGCGGCTTGGCGCGCGCAATACAAGGGCGACAAGGACGTGTCGGTTTCCTTCTTCGGCGACGGCACCACCAATATCGGCGCTTTTCACGAGGCGCTGAACTTCGCCGCAGTGTGGAAGCTGCCGGTGATCTTCGTCTGCGAGAACAATCTCTACATGGAATATACGCCGATCAGCGACGTCACCGCCGTGCAACATCCGGCGGCCGACCGCGCCGCGTCCTACGGCCTGCCGCGCATCGTGATTGACGGCAACGACGCCGACATCGTTTACCGCACCGCCCGCGCCGCCTACGACAAAGCGCGCGCCGGCAACGGTCCGTCCTTGATCGAATGTATGACCTATCGGTACAGCGGCCATTCGCGCGCCGATCCGGCCAAATACCGTCCGGAAGGCGAGCTGGAGAAGTGGAAAGAGCGCGATCCGATCAAAATCTACCGCGAGCGGCTCAAGCAATTCGGCGTTAGCGACGACATCATCGTCGGCATCGAGACCGACGTGAAACGGCAGGTCGACGAAGCGACCGAGAAATGCAAAGCGGCGCCGCCGCCGGCGCTCGATATTCTCACCACCGACGTTTATGCCGACGGAGGCTTTGCATGGCGGAACTGACATATCGTGACGCCGTCATTCGCGGCATCGCCCAGGAAATGACCCGCGATCCCGACGTGGTGTTTCTCGGCGAGGACGTGGCCAAGGCCGGCGGCGTGTTCAAGGCGACGGTCGGGCTCTACGAGCAATTCGGTCCGCTGCGGGTGCGCGACACGCCGATTTCCGAGCAGGCAATCCTCGGCGCCGCGATGGGCGCCGCGATGACTGGCTTAAAGCCGATCGCCGAGATCATGTTTTCGGATTTTTTCGCGGTCTGCTTCGACTACATCGCCAATCAATTTCCGAAAAGCCGCTATATGTCGAACGGACAGGTCAAATGTCCGCTGGTGGTGCGTACCGGCAATGGCGGCGGCGCGCGCTTTGGCGCGCAGCATTCGCAGAGCGTCGAGAACTGGTGCATGATGATTCCGGGGCTCAAAGTGGTGGCGCCGTCGTCGCCGCGCGATGTCATCGGGCTTCTCGCCGCAGCGGTGCGCGATCCCGATCCGGTGATCTTTCTCGAACACAAATCGCTCTACCCAACCAAAGGCGAAGTGCCGGACGGTGAAATCGTCGACAAGCTCGGCACCGCCAGCATCGTGCGGCCGGGCAAGGACGCCACCATTATCGCGCTCGCCATGATGGTGCCGCGCGCGGTCTTGGCTGCCGACAAGCTCAAATCCGAGCACGGCATCGACTGCGAGGTGATCGATGTGCGCTCGCTGGTGCCGCTCGACACCCAGACCATCCTCGGTTCGGTGGCCCGCACGCATCGGCTTTTCACCGTCGAAGAGAATCCGCGGCTGTGCGGCTGGGGCGCGGAAATTGTCTCCATCGTCGCCGACGAAGCCTTCTACGACCTCGACGGCCCACCGGTGCGGATCACCACGCCGCACATTCCGCTGCCGGCGGCCGATATTCTGGAAGATCTGGCGCTGCCTTCGGTCGACCGCATCGCCGAGCGGTTGAAGCGATCGCTGGAGAGTTAGATTTCGCTCGTCACTGCGTAAGTGGGGACCCAGTTGCTGGATTTCCGCTTGTGTGGGAATGAGCGGAAGGGAAGCGTGAAAAACATGTCCCACGTACGATAACCTTCTTTCCTGCTCACCTGACGCATCTACCCTAGCGGTTCTTCTGCCGCCGGTTGCTGCGGCGCGTGATGTGATGCGGCAGACCAAGGCCGACAATGCGACCGAGGCGGGCCATGAGAGAATGTAGCGTGGAGATCAATTTTGAGAAATAGTAAGGTGTCACTGTAATTTCGCGATGTTGACCCACCGAACGTCGCGGTCGATCGGCCGCACCTACAATGTCAGCGCGGCGGCGATTTCGAGGCTAACAATTTGAGATCGTCTTTGATCCTGCCAGCGACCGCGTTCCGCGCCGGGGAGTCCGTAGGCGCTCAGGCTGGCAACGTTGCGGCGGATATTATCGCGAGCATGGGAAAGGGCTATGTGCGCATTGGTACGTTCCTACTCCCGCCATCTCAGGTCGTGAAAGCCTTGCACCGATACGCAAAACCGCTAGTTTGCGAAAATGATAGTCAAGAGTTCCCCTATACGATACGCGGCACGATGACAGCATTGAATTTAGGGGGTCGCCATTTTTGCGGTCTCCCTCCGCCGAGGACCGCCTTCCAAAATCGTTTCATTTCGCCGAGTCTAATTTGATCATTGGCGTTGTGAGGGCGAGAAGTGTCCACGAAGTCGGTTATGGGCACAAATGGCACTGGGAGGCGTAACCGGTCGTGGCCGGAGGCGCTGAAACGGGAGATCGTGGCGGCGTCGTACGCGCCAGGCACGTCGGTCTCAATGGTTGCCCGGCATTACGACGTGAATGCGAACCAGGTATTCGGTTGGCGGAAGCGCTATCGCGACGACCCGCGTGCGCCGGCCATGCCGGCGGCTCCGCAACTGATCCCGGTGGTGGTCACGGGTGAACGGGATGCTGTCGTCGTGCGGTCGTCGTCCGTCTCGGCGACGATCGAGATTGATCTTGCCGGCAAATATCGTGTCCGCATCAGCAGCGGCGTCGATGTGCAAGCGCTGCGGCGTGTGCTCGATGTGCTGGAGCGGCGATGATCCCGGTAGCCTCTGGTGTGCGGGTCTGGCTTGCGGTCGGACGAACCGATATGCGGCGCGGCATGAATGGCCTGGCTCTACAAGTCCAGGAAGCGCTGCGGCGCGATCCCCATGCCGGCGATCTTTACGTCTTTAGGGGCGCCAGAGGTGACCTGATCAAGATTCTTTGGCATGACGGCCTCGGCATGTCGCTCTACGCCAAAAGGCTGGAGAAGGGCCGCTTCATCTGGCCATCGCCGGCCGACGGCGTAGTTGGAATCTCGGCCTCGCAGTTGGCCTACATGCTCGATGAAATCGATTGGCGCAATCCGCGTCATACCTTCCGACCGGAGCATGCGGGATAAGTGCTGACAATTCATTTTTTAGGAGTCATCCGCCGATATTTATGATTCTATCTGGGCATGGATTCGGGTGGCGAAGCCTTTCCAAATGACATCGCGGCGCTGAAGGCGGCGCTGGCCGCGGCACGCGACAGGCACATCATCGAAGCGGCCAGGGCCACATACGCCGAAGCGGAACTCGCGGTGGCGAGAGCCAAAGCCTCTGATGATCAGGCCCTGATAGCTCACCAGCAATTGCGCATCGAGAAACTGACGCGCGAGCTCTATGGTCCGCGCTCGGAACGCACGTCGCGCCTTCTCGATCAGATCGAGTTGCGGTTCGAGGAGCTGGAGAGTTCAGCCACCGAGGACGAGATTGCCGCCGAGATGGCGGTGGCCAAAACCACGATGGTGGCGGCCTTTGCCCGCAAGCGCCCGGCGCGCAAGCCGTTCCCCGAACATCTGCCGCGCGAGCGGGTGATTGTGCCGGGACCGACCGCTTGCCTTTGCTGCGGCGGCGGGCGGCTGCGCAAGTTGGGCGAGACCGTCACCGAGACGCTGGAATCGATCCCGCGTCAATGGAAGGTGATCCAGCATGTCCGCGAGAAGTTCACCTGCCGGGACTGCGAGAAGATCAGTCAGGCTCCGGCGCCGTTCCATGTGATCGCCCGCGGCTGGGCCGGCCCCAGTCTGCTGGCAATGATCCTGTTCGAGAAGTTCGGGCAGCATCAGCCGCTCAACCGCCAAGCCGAACGCTATGCCAAGGAAGGCGTGCCGCTGAGCTTGTCGACCCTGGCGGACCAGGTGGGGGCCGGCTGCGCGGTGTTGGAACCGATCCTCCGGCGTATCGAAGCTCACGTCCTCGCAGCCGAACGATTGCATGGCGATGACACCACGGTGCCGGTCCTGGCCAAGGGCAAGACCGACACCGGGCGATGTTGGGTTTACGTGCGCGACGATCGCCCGTTCGGCGGCACCGTGCCGCCGGCGGCGATGTTCTATTACTCACGCGACCGCGCCGGCGAGCATCCCCAAGGCGCATCTCGCCAACTACGCTGGGATTTTCCAGGCCGACGCTTATGGCGGATACAACAAGCTGTACGAGCCGGATCGCACGCCGGGGCCGATCCTGGAGGCGGCCTGCTGGGTCCACGCCCGCCGCCCGTTCTTCATCATGGCGGATTTGACCGAGAATGCCCGTCGCAAGGCGCAAGGCAAAACCCCGGCACCGATCTCGCCGCTGGCCCTTGAGGCGGTCCGTCGCATCGACGCCCTGTTCGAGATCGAACGCTCGATCAATGGCCAGAGTGCCGAGAAGCGCCGCGCTGTCCGGCAGGAACTCAGTACGTCCTTGGTCGCCGATCTGGAAAGCTGGATGCGCGAGCAACGTGCTAAGCTCTCGCGCGGCAATGAAGTCGCCAAGGCGATGGAGTATATGCTCAAACGCTGGACCGCGTTCACCCGCTTCCTCGACGATGGCCGCATCTGCTTGTCAAACAATGCAGCGGAACGAGCGTTGCGCGGAATAGCCCTTGGAAGAAAGTCGTGGCTATTCGCCGGCTCCGACCGCGGCGGACAGCGCGCTGCCGCCATGTACAGCATCATCGTCACGGCAAAAATGAACGACGTCGATCCTCAAGCTTGGCTGGCCGACGTTCTAACCCGCATCGCCGAGCACCCGGCTCACAGGCTCGACGAACTCCTGCCGTGGAATTGGCAACTACTTCGAGACAGCGCTAGGCAGGCGGCCTGACGCCACCCCCCGACTAAATCAACGGGATAGCAAAGCTGCGGTGCTCACCGCATGCTAACTTTTTGCGTGTTCTGTCATCACCAAATAAAAGACTACGATCCAGGGAAGGTGACGCTTTTTCCTCTTGCAGCAAACGGTAAGCAGCATATCGGCGGAGGGACAGGTCGCCATATTGAGCGTGAACTCGTCGAACGCCGACGAAGAATATCCCGACGTGTTCGGTATTGAGTTTAAGCCGAAGGCTTACGCGATAGAAAATCTAAGTGCTGAATTCTTCCCTGTCGTTCCTAACGACTGTTGGCCTATTAGCACCACGGGAGACTTAATTGCGTTTGGCCTGCCGTCTGGGCTACAGGATTTTCAAATCAGCGAGGATGAAGCAGGATCGACGTTGAGCGACGTGAATTTTCGGACTGTAGTCGTCAGCGGCCGTCATCACCAGGCCACCCACGCAAGTTGGGTGCACGAAGCGGAGATGATCCGTACGAAGAAATTCCCCTCAGATGGAATGAGCGGCGGTCCTGTGTTTCATATCGGGAGAGACGCTCAAGGGCTTTTCATCGGCCTCGCCGGAATGATCATGCGAGGCAGCGCGACATCGGAGAGGTTTTATTTTATAGACACTGGGTTCTTACACCAGTTTGGCGAGACCTAACTCCTCCGCTGTCTTTTTGTTCGACGCGCCGCAGGTCCAAGGTTGACGCAGCATCAGTAGTGCGAGGTCGTTAAGCAAGTAAACGCAAACAAGGAGAGGCTAATCATCTTCTTCATCTTTATTGATACCCAAGTTTTTTATATGCCCACGAGCAAGAAAACCATCCGCATTCTTTGACCATATGTCCATGATGCGCTTCGCGGGCGTCAAGTCCGAGAGTGTTTACCGCATAGTCAACCTCCTCCTGGTATAGCTCTTGATCCAGCTTCCGATTGATCGCAACAGCATTACGCCGCACTTCTGGCGTATTATATCGCTCCCGCACTTTTGCTCGATCTGTACAGACTAAATACAGAGTCGCGCAGCATTCTTTCATCATGAAATATTCCGCCAGCTCTTCATTGGACATTTTTTGAATATCCTCTTGCGCATGAGCGCATACCGCACAGCATAATGCCAGAAATCCCGTGACGATGATCGAATAGCGTTTCATGGGGCAGTGCCTTAAATTACGGTGACACCTACACATAACCCGGATGATATCGGGGATCGGCATCGCGGGCCTACCGATACGTCGTCGTTGTCCGGCGCTGGATGTCGAAGACGCCGACGGCAAACGCCTTGAAATCGATGCGAAAGAGAATCCGGTAGTTTCCAACGCGCCGGCGGAAGGCATCCTGACCGGCGAGCTTGACCACATCGCCCGAAAGCGGATCGGAGCGCATAACGTCGAGCGCCGCGAGGATGCGCTGCTGGTCAGCGGCGGGAACGCGTTTGAGGTTTCTTTGCGCGCGGTTGCTGACGGCGATGGCCCAGCTCATGGCGAAGTTGGCTCAAATCGGTAAATTTGCCTTCGCGGATGTCCTTGCTGCCGGCCGCGATCGCAGCAACTTCCTCGGGTGTTGGCTCCTCTTCGGGGAGCATGGCAGCCCGTTCCTGCAATGCACGCGAATCGACGACGCGGATGTAGTGCCGCAACGCCTCACGCACGAGTTCCGACCGCGTACGGTGCTCTTTACGGCGCACGCGTTCAAGCTCGCTTGCCATGGCTGGCGGAAGCGACACCGAGAATGTGGCCGAGGTTCGGCTCATGGGCGCCTGGCTCCTGGCACCGATTTAGAATAATAAATTTTAGGACAGTGTAATACTAAGTCCTGTCTTGTCAAACCATCGGGTGGGGATATTGACAGCAGGCTGGTCAGCGGCAACCTGTATGGCAGCAATAGACAGCGCAGCCATGGCCAACGAACCCAGCCGCGAAAATCCGAACGGACCGATCGGCACCGAAGTGATCTTCGAGAACGAACAGGTCCGGGTCTGGGACATGCGCGTGGCGCCGCGCGGCAAGAAGCCGTGGCATCACCACACCATGGATTACGTCGTCATCAATCTGTCGGGCGGCAAAGCCGAGATTGAGAACGTCGAGGGCAAGTCCCACATCGCCGACGACAAGGCCGGCGGCGTAATCTGGAAAGACGCCGGCGAGAAGCACGAGCTGCGCAATCTCACCGACCAGCCCTATCGGAATATTCTGGTCGAACTGAAAAACGGGTAGTGACGGCGGCGAAATCCGCGCCAAAGGCGGGGTGCCGGGGACGATGTCATTAGAGGATTAGCGTCATGGCCATGTACGACAACCTTCTCGCCAATGTTCCGACCGACCTGTGGATTGGCGGCCAATGGCGCAAATCGTCCGACGGCGGCCGCTTCGACGTGATCGATCCGGCGACCGAGGACAAGGTCGCCTCGGTGGCGAGCGCGACGGTCGAGGATGCCAAGGCGGCGCTCGACGCGGCGCAGGCGGCGTTCCCGGGCTGGGCCGCCAAAAAGCCCCGGGAGCGGGGTGAAATCCTGCGCAAGTCCTATGAACTCATCATGCGCGATGCCGAACGGCTGGCGAAGCTCATCACCATCGAGAACGGCAAGGCGTTGTCCAACTCGCGCGGCGAGGTCGCTTATGCCGCCGAATTCTTCCGCTGGTATGCCGAGGAAGCGGTGCGCAATATCGGCCAGAACTCGGTCGCGCCGGCCACGGGCGCCCGCATTCTCGTGCATCACAAGCCGGCCGGCCTCGCCGTTCTGGTCACGCCGTGGAATTTTCCCGCCGCCATGGCCACCCGCAAGATCGGCCCGGCGCTCGCCGCCGGTTGCCCGGTCGTGCTCAAGCCGGCCTCCGATACGCCGCTGACCATGCTCGCACTGATGCCGATCCTGCAAGAAGCCGGCGTTCCGGCCGGCGTCGTCAACGTCATTCCGTCGCGCTCCTCGGGCAAGGTGGTGAGCGCGATGCTGCACGATCCGCGGGTGCGCGTGGTGTCGTTCACCGGCTCGACCGAGGTCGGCCGCAAGCTCCTGCATGAAGCCGCCGACAATATCGTCAAGCCGGCGATGGAGCTCGGCGGCAACGCGCCGTTCATCGTGTTCGACGACGCCGACATCGACGCTGCGATTGACGGCGCGATGATTGCAAAAATGCGCAACATGGGCGAGGCCTGCACCGCCGCCAATCGGTTCTACGTGCACGAGAAGGTGCAGGAGGAGTTCACCAAAAAGCTCACCGCCAAGATGTCCGGCCTGAAAATGGGCAACGAACTCGACGATGGCGTCGCCCTCGGCCCGCTCGTCAACAAAGACGGCCTCGACAAGGTGATCGAATTGGTCGACGACGCAGTGAAGAAGGGCGCCAAAGTGCTCACCGGCGGCAAGGCGCCCGCCGGACCCGGCTTTTTCTACCCGGCCACCGTGCTGGCGAACGTCTCCAATGACGCGAAAATGCTGAACGAGGAAATTTTCGGTCCGGTCGCTTCGATCCAGACGTTCAAATCCGATGACGAGGTGATCACGCGCGCCAATGACACCGAATACGGGCTCGTCGCCTACCTCTACACCAAGGATTTGAGCCGCGGCATGCGGGTGTCGGAGAAGCTCGACTTCGGCATGATCGGATTGAACCGCGGCCTCGTTTCCGATCCCGCGGCGCCGTTCGGCGGCGTCAAGCAATCCGGCCTCGGCCGCGAGGGCGCGCATGAAGGACTGATGGAGTTTTTGGAGACGCAATACATTGCGGTGACGTGGTGAATGCACTTGGTCAATCCGCGGCGCAGCGCCTGATCGGCTCGTGGCGCTATGTAGGCTCGACGCTCGACGGTAAGCCGCAGCTGGAACGCGGCGCCAAACCCAAGGGCATCATCATCTACGACGGGCACGGCCACATGGCATGTCATGTCGCGCCCGACCGCGAGGTGACGCGCGCGGGCCAGGAGCCGACCGGCGAAGAGGCGAAAGCCGCGCTCGCCGATCACATCGCGTATTTCGGCACCTATTCGGTCGACGAGCGGGCGCGGACAGTCACCCATCACCGTCAGGGCAGCGTGCAGCCCGGCGACAGCGGCGACGTGGTGCGCGGCTACGAATTCGCCGATGAACGGCTCATTCTGCGCCCCGTCGGCACGACACGGGAAGTGATATGGGAACGAATCAAGTGAGGCGGCACGCGTCATGGATGTGCTGATGCCGCAACTCGGCGAGACGGTCGCCGAAGGCAAAATCACCAAATGGTTCCTATCCGCCGGCGCCGCGGTGAAGCCGGGCGATAATCTGTTCGAGATCGAGACCGACAAAGTCTCGATGGAAGTGCCGTCAACCACGAGCGGCGTGCTCGCTGAAATCCGCGTGCCGGAGGGCGAAGTGGCGCCGGTCGGCGCGGTGGTCGCTGTCATTTCCGATGGCGGCGCCGGCGCCGGAGACGCCATAAAGGCCACGGTTCCAATCCAGTCTCCGCCCACCCCCGCGAAAGCAGCGGTCCAGCAACTGGATTCCCGCTTGCGCGGGAATGAACGGGAAAGAACGGCACCGCCGGCTCCCCACTTTGGCAGGGACGAGCGGAAGCCAATTCCGCTCGATCCGTTCTTCGAAGTGCGCACGCCGCAGCGCAATTTCGGTCCCGCGCGATTGGCCGGCGGCATCGCGGTCACCCCGCTGGCGCGGCGGCTTGCCGGCGAGGCCGGCATCGACCTGTCGCGCATCAGCGGTTCCGGCCCGCGCGGCCGTATCGTTGCCCGCGACATTGAGGCCCGGCCCCTGCCGTTACGTGCGCCGGCGGAGGGACCGAGTGCCGCCGAGATCAAGGCGCTCTACAGTCCGGATAGTTACGAGGAAGTGCCGCTCGACGGCATGCGCCGGACCATCGCAATGCGGCTGACGCAGGCGGTGCAAACCGTTCCGCAATTCTATCTTACCGCCGACATCGAAATCGGTCGCCTGATAGCGCTGCGCGAGGAAGCCAATGCCGCCGCGGCCAAAGACAACAACGACAAGCCGGCATTCAAGCTTTCGCTCAACGATTTCGTCATTCGCGCGCTGGCGCTGGCGTTGCAGCGCGTGCCGGCGGCGAACGCGGCGTGGGCCGGCGACCGCATCTTGCGCTTTAATCATTCCGATATCGGCGTTGCGGTGGCGCTCGACGGCGGCTTGATCACGCCGATCATTCGTCACGCTGAGGAAAAATCGCTGAGCGCGATCTCGGCCGAGGCCAAGGACCTTGCCGCGCGCGCCCGCGACAAAAAGCTCAAGCCGCCGGAATATCAGGGCGGCGCGTCGGCAATTTCGAATCTGGGCATGCACCAGGTGCGCGAATTCACCGCCATCATCAATCCGCCGCACGCGACCATCGTCGCGGTCGGCGCCGCACGCCGGCAGGCGGTCGAAAAGCCGGACGGCGGCGTCGCTTTCGCCAGCATGCTGAGCGTGACGCTCGGATGCGACCATCGCGTGGTCGACGGCGCGCTGGGCGCCGAGCTGTTGGCCGCGGTCAAAACCCTGCTCGAATCGCCGGTAAGCATGCTGGTGTGAGGTATCGGTTATGGCAGCCAGCAAGCGCGAGATTGTGCTGATCGGCCCCCTCAAGCCGGTCATCGTCAAAGGCCTCGACGCCGCCTGCACCATTCACAAGGCCGCCGCCGCGAAAGACCGCGACGCATTCATCGCCGAACATTCCGACGTGCGCGCCATCGCCTGTAGCGACACCGCCTATAAGATTCCCGGCGACCTGATGGCGCGCTTCCCCAAGTTGCAGATCGTGTCGAGTTTCGGCGTCGGTTACGATCACATGGACGCCAAATACGCCGCTGCGCATGGCATCATTCTCACCAACACCCCCGGCGTGCTCACCGAGGAGGTCGCCGACACCGCGCTCGGTCTCTTGCTCTGCACCGTGCGCGAATTTCCGCAGGCCGAGCGCTATCTGCGCGCCGGTAAATGGGCCGAACGCGCTTATCCGCTGACCAGGGCCTCGCTGCGTAACCGCACCGTCGGCATCGTCGGCATGGGCGCCATCGGCCAAGCGATCGCGCGTCGGCTCGACGCCATGAAAGTGCCCGTCGTCTATCACACGCGCAACAAGCGGCCCGAGGTCGCCTATCGCCATTATCCGAAGGTTCTCGACATGGCGCGCGACGTTGATGTCCTTTTGGTCATCGTGCCGGGCGGCGCGGCGACGGCGAACATGATCAATGCCGACGTGCTCGATGCGCTCGGACCGAACGGCATCCTGATCAACATGGCGCGCGGCTCCGTGGTCGACGAGCCGGCCCTGATCGAGGCGCTCAAGAACAAGCGCATCATGGCGGCGGGCCTCAACGTCTTTGCCAGGGAGCCGGAAGTGCCCGCGGAGCTGATCGCGATGGACAACGTCGTGCTGTTTCCGCATGTCGGTTCGGGATCAGTCCATACGCGTGAAAAGATGGATCAGCTTGTCGTCGACAACATTGTCGCTTGGGCGCAAGGCAAACCGCCGTTGACGCCGGTGCCGGAAACGCCTTTCACGTCGTGGAACGCAGGCTAAGGGTCAGGCATCGCATGCCATCGTCGCAAGCGAACCGAAAGTATTTGGTGAAAGTATTTGGTATGAGTCGCTACGGCCTGATCATTGTGGGAGCTGTTGCAGCGAGCCTATGCGGCGGCGCCGCCGGTTTCGCGCAGAGCCCGCAACCGGACATACCGAAGGACCCGCCGTCCAACTCGGAGAAAGTCACCGAGCCGCAACTTCCGCCGGCGCAAGCCGCGCCGCCGCAAGGCGCACAACCGGTTACGCCCGCACAAAACGGATTGAGCGATGCCGTCAACGGCATGGTCGGCGCCTGGGAATTCTCCAATGCCGACCATGATAAGATTTGCCACTTCAACTTTCGTTCCGACGCTGCGACCGGCGGCTATAGGCTCGAGGTCGACAAGAACTGCCCGAGCCTGTTTCCTTCGACCGCAAATATGGCGGCCTGGTCGTTGGATAATTACGGCAATTTGCACCTGCTCGACGCGCAGGGCAAAGAGGTGGTGGATCTCAGCGAGGTCGAAGGCGGCATGTACGACGGTTTCACGCCGGAAGAGGGCCGCTACATCTTGCAGACTGCCGCCGCCGCGCCGATGCTCTCCGCCGGCGATATGGCCGGCGATTGGGCGGTCGCGCGCGGCACCGGCAAGCCGATCTGCGTGCTGACGCTTGCCAACAGCGCGGCCGGCGACGCCTTGGCGCTCACGGTCAAGCCCGGCTGCGATCCCTTCGTCATGCGCTTTGCGCCGAGCGGATGGCGCATGGACGAAGGCGCATTGGTCCTGTTCTCGGCGCATGGGCAGAATTGGCAGTTCGAGGAGAACGACGCCAAAACCTGGCATCGCGTGCCGGAATCGGCCGATCCAATTCTGCTGACGCGGCAGTGATCGACCGCAACACGCCCCCGCACAGACAATCGCAATGAACAAACGGCATCAGGTCGTCATCGTCGGCGGAGGCCCCGTGGGCACAGCGCTTGCCGTTGAGCTTGGCCAGCGCGGAATTTCCTGCGCGCTGGTCGAGCGCCGGCTTAAACCGCAGCGCATCCCCAAAGGCCAGAACCTGACGCAGCGTTCGGTCGAGCACTTTTATTTTTGGGGCGTTGCCGACGCGCTGCGCGCCGCGCGCATGTTGCCGCCGTCCTATCCGATGAGCGGGATCGTGGCCTATCGCGACCTGAACAACGCCTATTGGTACGCGCCGCCGCTTCGCGAAATCGTCAATTCTTATTACTTCCAGGACAACGAACGCCTGCCGCAATACTTGGGCGAGCAGGTGCTGCGGGCGCGCATGGCGCAGCTCGGCACCGTCGAGGCCCGGTTCGGCTGGTTTGCGGAGACCGTCGCGCAAGACCAGACCGGCGTGCGCGTTGGCATCGCCGAAGATGGCGGCACGGCAACGGCAACGCTGGAGGCCGATTACGCGGTCGGCTGCGATGGCGGTCATTCCACCGTTCGCCAGCAGGCCGGCATCGAGCGCGGCGGCGCCGACTTCAATCAGTTGATGGTGCTGGCGCTGTTCCGCTCGCGCGAACTGCACGACAAACTCAAGCGCTTTCCGCCGCGTTCCACTTATCGCGTGTTGCATCCCGACTTGCAGGGCTATTGGCAGTTCTTCGGCCGCGTCAACGTCGGCGAGAGCTGGTTCTTTCATTCGCCGGTGCCGGCCGATACGACGCGAGACAATTACGATTTTCACGGCCTGCTGCAAAAGGTCGCCGGCTTCCCGTTCGCCTGCGACTTCGACTATGTCGGTTTCTGGGACCTGCGTATTGCGGTCGCCGAAAAATACCAGATCGGCCGCGTCTTCATCGCCGGCGACGCGGCGCATTCGCATCCGCCATACGGCGCCTATGGCTTGAACAACGGCCTCGATGACGTGGTAAATCTTGGATGGAAGCTTGCAGCCAAGCTGAACGGCTGGGGTGGCGACGCGCTGCTGGCGACTTACACCGAGGAACGCCGCCCGATTTTCAAGGAAACCGCCGAGGATTTTATCGAAGCAGGCATCAAGCGTGACGCGGAATTCTTGCAGCGCCATAGCCCGGAGCGCGACCGTGCCGAATTCGAACAGGCCTGGAAGGCGCACGCCAATGCCGCGGCGCCGCGCGTATTGACTTACGAGCCGCATTACGAGGGCTCGCCCATCGTGTTCGGGCCGGCCGGCGGCGTGAGCAGCGCCCACGGCTCGCACACGTTCAAGGCGCGCGCCGGCCACCATCTGCCGCCGCAATTGCTTTCTTCCGGCCGCAACGTGTTCGACGAACTGGGTGCGGATTTCACCCTGCTCGCCTTCGACGGCCAAGACCAAACCGCGGCAGCTTTCGAAAAAACAGCGCGGCAACTCGGCGTGCCGCTGAAAATCGTTTGCGACAATTACGCAGACGGCCGCAAGGCCTACGAGGCAAAGCTCATCCTCGTCCGTCCCGACCGTTACATCGCCTGGACCGCCGACAGTGCTCCCGCCGATGCGAGCGCGGTCATCGGCAAGGCAGTCGGGCGCGGCTAATTGCCAATGACCGTCACCCTGAGGCGACGGCTCACAGGTCAAATCAGCTTTAGCCCCTTCAGGCTCGCATGCCCCTCTTTGCCGACGATGATGTGATCGTGCACGGCAATGCCGAGCGGCGAAGCCACCGCGATGATCTGCTGCGTCATCTGGATGTCGGCGCGCGACGGCGTCGGATCGCCGGAGGGGTGATTGTGCAGGACCTACTGTAAACGGCCTATCATATTGAGAAACTTGCACGAACTTCGCCTACGAACAATGGCTGGGGGCGGCAACAGGGGGCTGTAATTGGTGACTGTTCATGGTCATCCCGGCAACACACGTTACGCCACGGTCGATCATTTTGGAGCACGTCCGCTCACTGTTCTCCAGAATCTGCTTAGGCCGCCATCGGTAAGGGTCACTACAATCGTGATCGGCGCTCAACATTCATCCATGAGTCGATTTTTGCGATCGTATCTGCGAGCGCATTACGGGCATCGAAGAGCGCCTGCCCGACAATGATCTGCTCTCGACCGGCCAGTTGAAGGAGAATCTCCAAGGCCATATTCGAGTGCCGAATAATCCCAAGCAAGTGCTCGCCACGAGGCCCCCACCTCCCCGCGAGCCAATTCTTGACCGTCCGCTCGTTAGCCCCAGTCCACCGCATGACCGTCTTCACGGCCTGGTGGCTGTCGCCAAGTTCAGCCCGCAGCGCGGCGGCGATTGCTGCTGGGTAGCTCACCTTGCCTTTTCCAGCACCTGTGCCGTTTGGAAAATAGTTGCCCTTTTTCGGAAACATCTTTCCGCATCTCCGCGGTTAGAGTGAGACTGAAGAGGCGAAGACCGGGACGTACGGTGGTGCCAAAGCGGTGACAAAGTTCACCGCTCGGTCGCCAATCGTTTCGATCGACCGTGGTCGACTGACGGAATGAACGTTGTGAGTGTTGGGCGGACTGAAAGCGTCGGTGAGCGTGGCGAAACAGTACCTGCAATGACTGCGCGCGCGGCCGAATACGTCCGTATGTCGACGGACCACCAAAAATACTCGACAGAAAACCAAGCAGAAGCCATCCAGCAATATGCGGCACGACGTGGGTTGACGATCGTTCGCACGTACGCCGATGCAGGTAAAAGCGGTCTTCGCCTCGACGGCCGTGACGCACTCAAAAAGCTAATCGCCGAGGTTCAGGACGGAACGGCCGATTTCACGAGCATCCTCGTCTATGACGTGAGCCGGTGGGGTCGGTTTCAGGACGCCGACGAGAGCGCCTACTACGAATATATCTGCAAGCGGGCCGGCATCAGCGTCCAGTATTGTGCCGAGCAGTTCGAGAACGACGGCAGCCCAGTCTCCACCATTGTGAAGGGTGTAAAGCGCGCAATGGCCGGCGAATACAGCCGGGAGCTTTCAGTCAAGGTTTTTGCCGGTCAATGTAGACTTATCGAGCTCGGCTATCGCCAAGGCGGACCTCCAGGATTCGGGCTTCGCCGTCGGCTGATCGATCAAAGCGGTGCGGCTAAAGGCGAACTCGCGAGAGGCGAGCAAAAGAGCATCCAAACAGACCGAGTAGTACTGGTACCAGGACCGCCCGAGGAACAAGACACCGTCCGTTGGGTTTACCGAGTATTCGTCGAGGAAGGAAAGTTGGAGGGCGAAATCGCCGAACTGCTAAATGCACGTGGTATCCAAACCGATCTCGGACGACCCTGGACGAGAGGCACGGTCCATCAAATCCTGATCAACGAAAAATACGTCGGCAACAACGTTTGGAACCGCGCGTCCTTCAAGCTTAAGAGAAGGCGCGTTCATAACAGTCCTGAAATGTGGATCCGGGCAGACGGCGTATTCGACCCCATCGTCGAACGACAGCTTTTCGACGCAGCCCAGGTCATCATTCGGCAGCGGGCTTATCGTTTTTCGAATGATGAGATGTTGGACATACTTCGGGGCCTATTGGAGACAAATGGATACCTCTCGGGACTAATCATTGATGAGTTCGATCAGGGTCCGTCCAGCAGCGCCTACAGCGGTCGATTTGGTAGTCTCTTGCGAGCTTACGAGCTTGTCGGATTCACGCCTGATCGTGACTACCAATTACATCGAGATCAATCGCACTCTCCGACGAATGTTTCCACACATCGTGGCAGACGCAATTGCCGGCATCGTGAGCTTCGGAGGCCAGGTCAGAAAAGACCCGGCAACCGACCTCCTCACGATCAATGACGAGTTCACGGCCTCAATAACCATAGTTCGATGCCGGGAAACCGCCGCAGGATCGCTCCGTTGGCATATCCGGTTCGATGCGGGACTTCGCCCCGACATCACGATCGCACTGAGGATGGATCAGTCTAATAGAGGCCCACTCGACTACTACCTTCTCCCTCGGATCGACATGACAGAGCCTCGAATTCGGCTTGCCGAACACAATGGCCTTTGGCTCGACGCCTATCGTTTTGAGAGCCTCGAAGCATTGTTCGAATTGGCTGCCCGTTCCAAGCTCATGGAGGTCGTATGACGGAGGGCAGAGCCCATCAATCAGTCACGATGATCCCGGTAGACCGGATTACCGTCGTCAATCCGCGAGTCCGAAATAAGAAAATCTTCAAGGACATTGTTACGAGCATTGCACAATTAGGCCTCAAGAGGCCCATCAGCGTTACTAAACACCATGCTCCCGATGGACCACTCTATGATCTGGTTTGCGGCCAAGGCCGGTTGGAAGCCTATCAAGCACTCGGCCAAGCCGAGATTCCTGCTCTCGTGATGATCGCCAGCCCCGAAGACTGTGAAGTCATGAGCCTGGTTGAAAATTTCGCTAGACGCCAGCATCGAGCCATCGACCTCCTTCATGATATCCAGGGCCTTAAGAGCCGCGGCTACGAGGAACCAGATATTGCTCGAAAGACCGGACTCACGGTCGAATACGTAAAGGCCGTCATCGGACTTCTGGAGAATGGCGAGCATAAACTCCTGCGAGCGGTAGAATCGGGCCACGTTCCCGTCAGTATTGCTGTTGAAATCGCGCAGTCGGACGACACCGAGGTCCAGTCCATCCTGCAGCAGGCCTACGAAAATAAGGTATTGCGCGGCCGAAAGCTGATAATCGCCAAACGCCTAATCGAACAGAGGCGCCGTAGGGGAAAGGGGTTTCACAGCGGATCTCAAAGGCGCGAGCAATCACTATCCTCGACTGCCTTGATCCGCGTTTATCGGGAGGACGTTGATCGCAAGCGCGTTCTCATCCGAAAAGCAAACGCGACACGTGACCGGTTGATTTTCATAACGGAGGCGATGCGAAAACTGTTCACGGAGGAGAATTTCATAACGCTGCTGCGAGCCGAAGGATTGGATACCCTTCCCAAAAACCTCGGCGACCGTATTCAGGCTTGGGCGCAGGCCTGACCGTGCCGAGGAGGGCTCACACAGCAGTCCAGATGGGATTTGAGGAAGCCAGTCGCCGTTTGGCAATTGGCGACATTCAGCCACTGAAGATCGTATCTGACGTCATTAAGAAACTCCGAAATATGCGCAAATCGTAGCGTCCATTGGTGAGATCGGAATTGTAGAGCCACCAGTCGTGACGCGCGATCGCAACGATCCTGGCAAATACCTGCTGCTCGATGGTCACTTGCGAATAGAGGCCCTGAAGGACCGCGGTGAAACTGAGGTCGTGTGCCTCATATCCATTGAAGACGAGGCCTTTACGTATAACAAACGCGTCAATCGCATCGCAATCATCCAAGAACACCGGATGATCCTAAAGGCAATCGAGCGCGGAGTGTCCGAGGAACGCCTCGCTAAATCACTGAACGTTGATGTCGCAAGCATCAAACGAAAGCGCCGCCTCCTGGACGGAATATGCAGTGAAGCGGCAGAGATTCTCAAAGACAAGCACGTCGCGATCCACGCGTTGGTCGAGTTCAAGAAACTAGCGCCATTGCGTCAGATTGAGGCTGCCGAGCTTATGGTCGCGATGAATAAATACACGATTGGCTACGCCAAATCGCTCGTCGCCGCGACGCCGCAGGCGCAGCTTGCGGAAGGCTACAGGCCGAAATCCGTCAAAGGGCTGTCGAGTGAGCAGGTCGCGCTCATGGAACGGGAGTCGGCCAATCTTGATCGGGAGTTCCGGATTGCGGAGCAATCCTACGGCACGGACCACCTCGATCTGGTGTTGGCGAATGGCTACCTGGGCAAGCTCCTCGGCAATGCGCGGGTGGTGCGCTACCTCGCCCAACATCAGCAAGAAATTCTACTTGAATTCCAGAAGCTCGTTGAGGTGGAAGGAGTTGCGGCCTGAATACGGAACTCGGGCTCACTCAGCTATTCAATTTGACTGTTAATGGGGACCCGGACCCGACAAGCGCGGGGACCGCGGGAGAAGCCGCACGGTGGGGCGGATCAAGCGCGGTGGTGGGGATGGCGGCGAACCCGCTCGGAGCCCACCAGATCGGCCCTCATAGGGTCGACCGCTTGGCCGATCGATGTGCGTTCGGCCATGATGCTGCAGGGCGTGTCGGTAAAACTGAGACGGCGGCATACGCACCGACACGCCCTCGATGAAGGCCCAATATACCTTGCAGAGGATATATCTCTTACGATATAAGCCGCCATGGACTGGCGGGTCGAATTTCATCGAGACTTCGTGCCCGAGTTCCGTGACTTAGCGGAGCTAGTCCAGGATGAAATCGCCGCTCTGGTTGAAAAGATGCAGGTGATGGGGCCGACGATGAAACGGCCAGCATCCGATACGCTAGACGGTTCGCGCTTTTCGAATATGAAGGAACTGCGCTTCGAGGCCGATAACGGTGTGTGGCGTGTTGCATATGCGTTCGATCCAGCCCGCAAAGCAATTTTGCTCGTTGCTAGTGATAAGGCCGGCGTTTCGCAGAAACGATTTTACAGGTCTCTGATCCGAAAAGCTGATGAGAGGTTTGCAGAGCACCTAAAGGAACTAGAACAGACGAGAAAGCGAAAATGAAAACAAGCATTCCCTACGAAAAAATCTTCGCAACGTTTCCACCCGCGCGACAACGGAAAATCAAGAACCGCGCTGCCGAGCTGATTGCGGAGGAGTTTACTCTTCGTGATCTTAGGAAGGCCAAGCAGATTACTCAGGAAGAAGTTGCGCAACGTCTGAGCGGCCGGCAGGTGTACGTGTCGCGCTTGGAACGACGGGCGGATATGAAGCTATCGACGTTGCGCGAGTACGTGCGGGCACTCGGCGGTGACCTTCAGTTAATGGTTACATTCCCTGGAGACGCGCCAGTGAAACTCCGGGACATTGGTACAATTTCGGGACGTAAGGATCACAAGCTCAACCCAAATTCAAAGCTGAAGAAGACAGCTTGAGATATTTTAGTCGCGTCGTGCTTGCGTCGAGGCGAGTCGCTCGATGAAGTCCGAGTTCTTTGCATCCGACCTGCCTCTCCTGAACGGAGATTTGCTGGGGACTGCAAGAAGGGTCGGTACGGCTTACGGTCCCACTGTTTTAACTAAGGCCGCCCTAAGCGAGGTTGGATAATTCCGTGCTTTTCCGGCACCGAACGTGAGCTGGCGGGAGAGTAGGATGGTGCTGGATGATTGTGCACCAGGATGATCGCGGTTGCCGAGAGTTCCAGTGCCCGCTTGACCACTTCGCGCGGATAGACCGGCGTGTGGTCGACGGTGCCGATCTGCTGCAATTCGTCGGCGATCAGCTGATTGCGCTTGTCGAGAAACAGCACGCGAAACTGCTCGCGGTCGGCGAAGGCCTGCGCGGTGCGGCAATAGTCGAGCACGGTCGACCACGACGACAGAATGGGGCGCTTTTTCACCGCCCCGCGAAGGAGCCGGCTGGCCGCCGCCTGGATGACCTTGAGTTCGGTGACGCTGGCGTCGCCAAGCCCTTTGACCTCGGCGAGCCGCGCTTCCGGCGCGGCAATCACCTCGGCGAACGAGCCGAATGTTTCCAGAAGCGTCTTGGCGAGCGGCTTGACGTCGCGCTGCGGCAGCGCACGGAACAGGATCAGCTCCAGAAGCTCGTAATCCGACAGCGCGTCGGCCCCGGCCTCGCGAAAACGGCCGCGCAAACGCTCACGATGGCCGTAATAATGCGGTGCGGCTTCGGCGAGTCCCCGTTCGCTGTCTGACTTCTTACCGGGCATGCGATCGTGCGCGCACTTAAAACCGGCCGGCCTCGGCAAAGCCGGCTGATGATGTCCTAAAGGTTGACCTTATCGAGGTAATTTGCAATCGCCTTGCTTGTCTTTTGCGGCCCGGCCGGCCGACGCAGCGGCCGGCCGCGGACGCGGACGAACGCGGGAGACGGCAATGGACCGGCGGCTTGGACTTGGTGCGATCGTTGTCGCGTGCTGGTGGGTCTGCCTCACGCCGGCTCCGGGCCGCGCCGAAAGCGCGGCGCCGAGCATCGCGGTGACCGAGCTCGGCTATGTCGATTCCTCGGGAGAGCTGCGCGACCAGCACAGCGATCACGCGCGGCAGCTGAAAAGCTTTGTGGAATCGTTGCAGGACAATTTGCAGAGCAGCGGCAAATTCCGCGTCGTCAGCCTCGATTGCCCGGCCGATGGCTGCGCCGCGTCGACGACCGATCCCGCCGAGCTTATCGCCGCGGCCAACAAGGCCGGCGCCAATTATGTTCTGGTCGGCGGCATCCACAAAATGAGCACGCTGGCGCAGTGGGCGAAGGTGGAAATCCTCAATGTCGGCACGCGGAGTGTCGTTTTCGACCGCCTGCTCACGTTCCGCGGCGATGATGACGCCGCTTGGGTTCACGCCGAGACGTTCCTGGCGCGGGAAATCCTCGACCAAAACGGCTTGAAGTAAGCCCCCGGGGCGCCGAATCGCAGGCAGAGCCTCAGACGCGATAGGGCGGCCGGTCGAGGCCCCGCGGCGACAGCGTGAAGATCTCGACGCCGGTCTCGGTCACGCCGACCGAGTGCTCGAACTGCGCCGACAGCGAGCGGTCGCGGGTCACTGCAGTCCAGCCGTCGGACAGCACTTTGACGTGGGCGCGGCCGAGATTGATCATCGGCTCGACGGTGAAGAACATGCCGGGCTTGAGCACAATGCCCTCGCCGGAGCGGCCGACATGCACGACATTCGGCTCGTCGTGGAACAGCCGCCCGAGCCCGTGGCCGCAGAAATCGCGCACCACGCTCATGTGCTGACCCTCGACATAGGTCTGGATGGCGTGGCCGATGTCGCCGGTCGTGCCGCCGGGCTTAATCGCGGCGATGCCGCGCATCATGCCCTCGTAGGTGACTTCAATGAGCCGCTCGGCGCGGCGCGGAATTTCGCCCACCGCGTACATGCGGCTCGAGTCGCCGTGCCACTGATCGAGGATCAGCGTGACATCGACATTGACGATGTCGCCTTCGCGCAGCGGCTTGTCCGAGGGGATGCCGTGGCAGACCACGTGATTGACCGAGGTGCAAGTCGCCTTGCGGTAGCCGCGATACATCAGCGTCGCCGGCATGGCGCCGCGGTCCAAGCCGAACTCGAAGACCAGCCGGTCGATGCGCTCGGTGGTGACGCCGGGCTTGATCTCGCCAACCAGCATGTCGAGGCACTCGGCGGCCAGCTGCCCGGCCCTGCGCATGCCCACGAATGCGGCGGGGCCGTGAATCTTGATCTGGCCGGTCTTGCGCAGCGGCGCACAGGCCGCGTCGACATAGGTCATGGTCTAAGGGAAGCGCGAGAATGTGGAGTTTCTGCGAGCAATGTAAGCATGGGCGTCGGGAAGGCAAGCAATCCGTCACGCCGCGATCTTGCCGCCCAATTCGTCCGCAATGTGGACGCCGATGATCTCGTCGAACGAAGCCTCGGCGCGAAAGCCGAGCGCGAGCGCGCGAGCCGGCTCGAAGCGGCTTGGCCAGCCGGCGACAATGCGGGCAACCAGCGGGTCGGGCGCACGGCGGATGCGGGACGCCACTTTGTCGCCGGCGATCCGGCGCAGCGCGGCGATCTGTTCGGCCACGGTGCAGCAGACGCCAGGCATCGTGAGATTGACGCGGGGTCCGAGTTTCGCCGCATCGAGGCCTGCGGCGTGAATGAGAAAACCCACCGCCGCGCGCGGGCTGGCATGCCAATGCAGCACGCTGTCGGCGACCGGCAGCACCGCCTCTTCACCGGCAAGCGGTTCGCGAATGATCGAGGAAAAAAAGCCGGATGCCGCCTTGTTCGGCCGTCCCGGCCGCACCACGATGCTCGGCAGCCGAATGCCGACGCCGTCGAGGAAGCCACGGCGGGTATAATCGGCGAGCAGAAGCTCGACCGCGGCCTTTGCCGTGCCATAGGAGGTGAGCGGCGTTAATTGAAAGTCGTCGGCAATCGCCGGCGGAAACGGCGCGCCGAACACGGCAATTGACGAAGTGAAGACAAGCCGCGGCCGGTAGTCGTCGCCGGCCGCGCGGATGACGTCGAACAATGCCCGCGAGCCGTCGAGATTGACCCGCATGCCCTTGTCAAAATCGAGCTCGGCCTCGCCGGAAACCACGCCGGCGAGGTGAAAGACCACATCCGGCCGCCCGGCGATTGCGGCACGCGCCGCAGCCGGATCGGCGATGTCGGCGGCGGCAGTCTCGACTTTGCCGGCGAATTTTTCGGGCTGCTGCGGGGCAATGACATCGATCAGCGTCAACTTGTCGATTGATTGGCCGTTGAGCGCGCCGTCATTGGCGAGGCGGGCCGTCAGCTTGCGCCCGATCATTCCCGCGGCGCCGGTGATCAGAATGTGCATGAGTTTTTCCCGTCACCCTGAGGAGCGAGCGAAGCGAGCCTCGAAGGGCGACGGCCCGGGCACCTCACCGGCATCCTTCGAGGGCCGCTACGCGGCCACCTCAGGATGAGGTGTCCTTTTACAGCGCCATTCCGCCGTCGACGAGATGCGCCTGGCCGGTAATGTAGCTTGCCTCATCGCTGGCGAGGAAGAGGGCGAGCGCAGCGACCTCCTGCGCGGTGCCGAGCCTGCCCATCGGCTGGCGGCTGATGAAATCCTGCCGCACCGCGTCGGTCGATTTGCCGGTCGTCTTCGACGCTGTGGCGATGCGTTCCTCGAGCGACGGCAACTCGATGGTGCCCGGGCAAATCGCGTTGCAGCGGATACCCTGTTTGATGAAATCGGCGGCGACCGACTTGGTCAGCCCGATCACGGCCGCCTTGGTCGCGCCGTAAGCGTAGCGGTTGGGCACGCCGCGAATTGACGACACCGCCGAGGAAATATTGACGATCGAACCCGATTTCCTTTCCAGCATCGCCGGCAGGAACGCCTTGATCATGCGGTGCATCGATTTGACGTTGAGGTCGAAAGAGAAGTCCCAGTCCTTGTCGGTGCAATCGAGCACCGAACCGTTGGCGACATAGCCGGCGCAATTGACCAGAATATCGAGCGCGCCGAATTCGCCGGCGACGCTTTTCGCCAACGCATCGATTTGATCCGGCGCGCGCACGTCGAGTTTTTGCCGCCGATTCGCGCCTTCGACGGCCGCAACCTTGTCCTCCGCGACGTCGGTGGCGAGGACGATGCCGCCCTCGGCGATGAAAGCTTCGGCGATGGCGCGGCCGATGCCCTGCCCCGCGGCGGTGATCAGCGTGGTCTTGCCCTTCAGTCTGTCGCTCATGCGTACCCTAACGCTTACGCTTTCTGTCCGTTCAACGTGGCGAAGCTGACTTTCTGCCGACCTTGGCCGTCGAAATTTGCCGGGTCGAGCCAGCGCTCGAAATTGGCTTTGCGCGCCGGCCACTCGCCATCGAGCATGGAAAACCAGGCGTTATCGCGGTTGCGGCCGTCCTTGTTGATCATGAACTGGCGGAACGTGCCCTCGTAAGTAAAGCCATAGCGCAATGCGGCGCGGCGCGACGCCGCGTTGAGCGCATCGCATTTCCATTCGTAGCGCCGATAGCCGAGCGTCTCGAAAATGTAACGCGCCAGCAGATATTGCGCTTCGGTTCCGAGCGGCGTGCGTTGAAGCGCGGGCGAATACAGCACGTGACCGACCTCAATGACGCGGTGCTCCGGCACGATGCGCAGCAGCGTGAAATAGCCAACGGTGCGCCCGGCGGTATCGACGATGGCATAGGCATAAGGGTCGTCCGCCGCCGCGCGCTTGGCAATAAACGCCGAGAAGTCGCCAAAGTTCGCGAAAGGACCGTTGGTCGAAATATAGGTCCAGACCTGATCCTGCCCGGCGAACACCTTCCACAGGTCCGGCGCGTGATCCGGCGTGAGCTTTTCGAGGTGGCCGTAGCGACCCTTGAGCGTCACCGGCCCGGGCCGCGGCGCCGGCGTCGGATCGGCGACCAGCAGGCCGATCGGCTGTCCGGTCTTCGGATGCGGTTCCGAGGCGGTCATGACGAGAGCTTTTTGCGGTCTGCAGCGAAGAATTTATTGAGTTCCTGATTGGTGATCAGCCCGGCAAAGCCGTCGAACTTGCCCTCTTTGGCAATTTCGGTCGCGGTGCGGATGAAGGCATGCATGGCGACGCGGGCGAGCGAGCCGCCGACGCTGATCCGGCGCACGCCCATTGCCGCGAGATCGCCGACCGTGAAGCCGAACGCGCCGCTGTTGAGGAAATTCACCGGCTTCGGCGCCACCGCCTTGACCACCGCCTCGATCTCGGCGCGCGTTTTGATGCCCGGCGCGTAGAGGCAATCGGCGCCGGCGGCGGCATAGGCTTTGAGCCGGCGGATCATGTCGTCGAGATCGGGTACGCCGCGGATGAAGCCTTCGGCGCGGCCGGTCAACGTTACATCGCCGCCGGCGCGGTCGATCGCCGCGCGCGCGGCTTTGACCCGCGCCACCGCCGTGTCGAGATCGTAGAGCAGCGTCTTGCCGTCATTGGGCGAATCTTCGATCGACAGCCCGGCGACGCCGGTTTCGATGCAACGCGTCACATTCTCGGCAAGTCCATCGAGACTGTTGGCAAGCCCGTCCTCGAAATCGGCGTTCAGCGGCACGTCCGTCGCTTCGGCAATTTCGCGGAAATGTGCCAGCACTTGATCGCGGCTCAACGCGCCATCGGCAAAACCCTGCGAATGCGCATGGCCGGAGCTGGTCGTCGCCAGCGCCGGAAAGCCAAGACCTTGCAGATAACGCGCGCTGCCGACATTCCACGGATTGGGAATGACGAAGCAGCCCAACTCGTGCAGCTTGCGAAACGTCTTGCGCTTTTCGGCGGTCGAAGGGCGGGGCATGAAAAAACTCGCTGACAATGGGTGCAGGTGATCAATGGTTATCGCGCGGCACGAACTTCTGCGCCACCCGCTGATACTTCACCGCCGGCTCGAGCACCATGCCGCTGTCGAGTTGGTCGACCATGGCCCGCTGAATTTCCTGCCACGGCGTTTGGCTTTCCGGATATTTGTAGCCGCCGCTCATCTTCAGCGCCGTTGCGCGCTCGGCCAGTTCCGCGGTTGAGATCAGCATGTCCGCCGTGCCTTTGTTCAAGTCGATACGCACGCGGTCGCCGGTTTTCAGGAGCGCAAGCCCGCCGCCGGCCGCCGCCTCCGGCGAGGCATTGAGGATCGACGGCGAGCCCGACGTTCCCGACTGCCTTCCGTCGCCGATGCAGGCGAGCGCGGTCACGCCTTTTTTGATCAGCGCGGCGGGCGGCTGCATGTTCACTACCTCGGCCGAGCCCGGATAGCCGATCGGTCCGGCGCCGCGCATGAACAGGATCGAGTACTCGTCGATTTTGAGCGCCGGATCGTCGATGCGGCGGTGATAATCCTCCGGGCCGTCGAACACGATGGCGCGGCCCTCGAACGCATTCAGATCCTTGGGATTGCTCAGATAGCGCTGGCGGAATTCGTCGGCGATGACACTCGTTTTCATGATAGCCGAATCGAACAGATTGCCGCGCAGCACCTTGAAGCCGGCGTGCGGCTTCATCGGCTTGTCGTAGGGCCAAATGACTTTGCCGTTGCTCGTCTTTGCCTGCGCGACGTTCTCGGCGTAGGTCTTGCCGTTGACGGTGCGCGCGTCGCCGTGCAGCCGACCGGCCGCCAGCAACTCGTGCATCACCGCCGGCAAACCGCCGGCCCGATAATAATCCTCGCCCAAATATTCGCCGGCCGGCTGCATATTGACGAGGAGCGGCACGTCGTAGCCGATCTCCTCCCAGTCTTCGATCGCAAGCTGCACTCCGATATGCCGCGCGATGGCGTTGAGATGGATCGGCGCATTGGTCGAGCCGCCGATTGCCGAGCAGGCGACGATCGCATTCTCGAAAGCGGCCCGCGTCAAAATATCCGACGGTTTGAGATCTTCGCGCACCATCTCCACCGCGCGCAGGCCGGTCTCATAGGCGATCCGGGCGCGCTCGCGATAGGGCGCCGGAATCGCGGCGCAGCCGGGCAGCGACATGCCGAGTGCCTCGGCCATCGCATTCATGGTCGACGCGGTGCCCATGGTGTTGCAATGGCCGATCGACGGCGCGGACGAAGCGGCAATATCGATGAATTCCTTGTAGTCGATCCGCCCGGCCGCAACGTCCTGGCGGGCTTGCCAGAGCACCGTGCCGGAACCGGCAAGCTTGCCGTTGTGGTAGCCATCGAGCATCGGCCCGCCGGACAGCACGATTGCCGGCGTATTCACGGTCGCAGCCGCCATCAGACAGGCGGGCGTGGTCTTGTCGCAACCGGTCATCAGCACCACGCCGTCGAGCGGATAGCCGTAGAGCACTTCGACGAGGCCGAGATAGGCGAGGTTGCGGTCGAGCGCCGCAGTCGGCCGCTTCCCGGTTTCTTGAATGGGGTGAACCGGAAACTCGAATGCGATGCCGCCGGCGGTGCGAATGCCTTCTCGTACGCGGTGAGCGAGCTCCAGATGATGGCGATTGCAGGGACTCAAGTCGGACCCGGTCTGCGCGATGCCGACGATCGGCTTGCCGGATGTCAGCTCGTCGCGGCTGAGGCCATAATTAAGGTAGCGCTCGAGATAGAGCGCGGTCATGCCCGGATTGTCCGGATTGTCGAACCACAGTTGCGAGCGCAGGCGGCGCCCGGTTTGAGTTTGCGACTTGCCGTTTTTCGCCATCACTCACTCCGCAACGATTCCCTTTAGCGAACGCGATGCCTGCAATGCGATTTGCGCAATGCAGGATTCCTCTTCCCTAGATATAGCGCGGATGCGCCGCTCGCGAATCGTGAATGCCGCGGCGAAAGCCAATTTCGCCCGGCGCCTGATCTAATGGACTGTCATCACAAAGGAATTTTTCGCCCTCTTTTTAGGAATATTGCAGCGCACAAATGATCTGTGATGGCCATCACAAAAAATTCCAATCAAGGCATTGATCCGTAATAAAAATATCGTGACAACGCGGTGAAGATTACGCTCTTGTGCGGAGCAGAAAAAGACGTAGCTAGGCCCCATGGGCGATCGATATGGAGAATGCACCATGAATTCCCTTGCTACCAAACTGGCCTTCTCGGCTCTCGTCGTCGCGACGCTCGCTACTCCGGCCTTTGCCGCCCGGTCCCGTGGGCATCTCGATCAGCGGCCGACCTACGATGTAATTCAAGGCGATCAACAGCAGGTCGAGACCTATCCGAACGGTGCGACCCGCAGCGGCAGCGCCAACTCGGTTCAATCCGGCGCTGAGTTCAACCTGCAAAAGGACAACGTCCTCGAATAAGCGGCGACGTGTTGAGAAGCCCCGGACCTGGTCCGGGGCTTCTGCCTTCGGACGCGAACTGCCGGCGCGGCTGGTGTTTGCATTTGATCGGCGATTGGGCTGAACTGCCCCGCGGAGAATGACCGCCGGGGAAAGCCATGCTGAAGACAATCGCCGCCTTCGATCGCATCGGCGAGGAAAATGCCTTTGCCGTGCTGGCGCGCGCCATGCACCTTGCGGCGGCCGGCCGTGACATCATCAATCTCGGCATCGGCCAGCCCGATTTCCGCACTCCGGATTTCATCGTCGAGGCGGCGGTCAAGGCGCTGCGCGACGGTCACCACGGCTATACCCCTGCGGTCGGCATCTTGCCGTTACGCGAGGCGGTGGCCGCCGATCTCGGCAAGCGCTTTTCGGTCAAAGTCTCGCCCGACGAGGTCATGATCTTGCCGGGCGGCAAGCCGACCATGTTCATGTCGATCATGATGTTCGGCGAGCCGGGCGCCGACATTCTCTATCCGGATCCCGGCTTTCCGATCTACCGCTCGATGATCGAATTCACCGGCGCGCGGCCGGTCCCGGTGCCGATCCGCGAGGAGAATAATTTCGCCTTTTCGGCCGAGGAAACTCTCAAACTCATCACACCGCAGACGCGGCTCCTGATCGTCAATTCGCCGGCCAATCCGACCGGCGGCGTGACGCCGAAGGCCGAGGTCGACAAGCTGGTCACCGGGCTGGAGCGCTTTCCCAACGTCGCAGTGATGTCGGACGAGATTTACGATCACATGGTCTATGACGGCGAGACGCATGTGTGTTTGCTGTCCTACCCGTCAATTCGCGACCGGCTCATTCTGCTCAACGGCTGGTCCAAGACCTATGCCATGACCGGCTGGCGGCTCGGCTATGCGGTGTGGCCCGGCAAGCTCTACGACTATGCGCGCAAGCTCGCGGTGAACCTGCATTCCTGCGTCAATGCCTCGGCGCAATATGCCGGGCTCGCCGCGTTGACCGGTCCGCAAGACGAAGCAGCGAAGATGGTCGCCGAGTTCGATAAGAGGCGCAAAATCGTGGTCGCCGGCCTGAACAAGCTTCCCGGCATGTCCTGCGCCACGCCGAGGGGCGCGTTCTATGCGTTCCCCAATATCAAGCGCACCGGATGGAAGGCCAAGCCATTGGCCTCTTCGCTGCTGGAAGATGCCGGCGTCGCGCTCATTGGCGGCCCGGATTTCGGCATTCTCGGCGAAGGCTATATGCGCGTGTCTTACGCCAACTCGACGGAAAATATTCTCAAAGCCCTCGATCGCATGGGCGAATTCCTGGCAAGCCGCAAGGCGGCGTAAGCAGGGATTTCGTATCCCGGACGCGGTGCAGCGCGTGAGCGGTGCACCGCAGAGCCGGGATCTTCGCAAACTCGGCGTTCGTGGCGATCCCGGTTCTGCAGCGCACCACTTCGTGCTGCGCTGCGCCCGGGAAACGCCGCGGAGCGAATGAGATCAACTCTGCTGCGTCAGCCGGAATCCGACAATGACAATCACCAGGCCGACAAGCTGCGCAACGCTTGGCACTTCGCCGAGCGTGAAATAGCCCACCAACAGCGTAAACGGCGGAACCAGCGCCGGAAACAAGGCTGCGCGTCCGACGCCGAGCAGAATGACGGAACGAGTGAACAGATAAACCGCGCCGGCGCCGGCGAAGATGCCCTGCACCACCGCCTGCATCAAATTCTCCGCCAATCCGGCGGCGAGAAAATTGTCGGTGTCGAACAGCATCAGCGGCAAGCCGACAAGCGAGAGCATGCTCGTCACTGCCACCGCCGGCATCGCCGAGATTCGCCACAGCCGCAACAGCATGCCGAAGACGGCAAAAAAACTGCCCGCCGCGACGAACAGCATGTCGCCGAGGAACGCCTGCGGGCCCATGGTGCGCAGCGCCTCGGCGCCGATCACCGCGAGTCCGGCAAGCATCGCCAGCGCACCGACAATGCGGCGTGCCGGCAGCGGCTCCTGCAGAATGAAACGCGCCAGAATGAGACCGCCGAGCGCGGCGCAGGACGGCTGAATGATGGCGCCATGTCCGAGCGGCACGTAGACGTAGCCGTAGTAGCTCCATAGCGCGAGCGGCAGGCCGCCAAAGATCGTAATGGCGATGCCGCGCCGCCAGCCCATGCCGCCGAGGTCGCGAAAGCCGCCGGCGGCGATGACGGGAATAAGCGCCAGTCCCGGCCAGATATAACGGTGCAGCGCCAAAACAAGCGGCGACAGACCCTCCGTCACGCCCTGTCGGGCGGCAACAAAGCCCAACGCCCAGAACAGGGCCGCCCCGGAGCCGCAGGCGACGCCCCACGCCGTTGCGTGCTTACTCGCCGTTGGCGAGGAGGAATCCATCGCGAATCATAGTCTCCGGCGGCTTTGCCGGACAACACGCGATTATGCTCGGCAGGCTTCGCCAAACGCGAAACTCGTGGCCGCAGCCTCTTCTCAGCCCGGATCACGCTGCTATCTTCGCTGCAAAGCAGAGAGAGATGCGGGAGTGCAACGTGACCGAGGCGATTGCGGGCGAATACGACTACGTCATTGTCGGCGCCGGCTCGGCGGGCTGCCTGCTCGCCAACCGGCTTTCCGCCGATCCGGACAAACGCGTGCTGCTGCTCGAAGCTGGCGGCCGCGACAACTGGATCTGGTTTCATATTCCGGTCGGTTATTTGTTCGCCATCGGCAATCCGCGCTCGGACTGGATGTTCAAGACCGAGCCGGAGCCGGGCCTCAACGGACGCAGCCTCAACTATCCGCGCGGCAAGGTGATCGGCGGCTCGTCCGCGATCAATGCCATGATCTATATGCGCGGCCAGGCCGCCGATTACGACCACTGGCGCCAGCTCGGGCTTGCCGGCTGGGGCTGGGATGACGTGCTGCCGTTTTTCAAGCGGCACGAAAATCACTTCCTCGGTCAAAGCGAACTGCACGCCGTTGGCGGCGAGTGGCCGGTATCGGCGCCGCGCGTGCGCTGGGATCTGCTCGACGCCTTTCGCGCCGCCGCCGAACAGGCCGGCATCAAATCCATTGCCGACTTCAATTGCGGCGACAACGAAGGCATCTGCGCTTTTCACGTCAATCAGAAACGCGGCCGGCGGGTGTCGACGGCGCGCGCTTTCCTCAAGCCCGCGCTGCATCGTCCCAATCTGCGGCTGGAAACCAGCTGCCTCGTCGAGGGCCTGGTATTGGAGAACAACCGCGCGGCCGGCGTACGCTGGCGGCAAGGCGGCGAAGCCCGCATGGCGCGCTGCCGCGGCGAAGTCATCCTTTCCGCCGGCTCGATCGGCTCGATCCAGATCCTGCTGCTGTCCGGCATCGGTCCGGCCGCGCATTTGCGTGAACACGGCATCGACGTGGTCGCCGACCGGCCCGGCGTCGGCGCCAACCTGCAAGATCACTTGCAGTTGCGGCTGATCTACCAAGTCGACGGCGTCAAGACGCTGAACCAGCGCTACCATTCGCGCTTCGGCTTTGCCGGCATGCTCGCCGAATATGCGCTGTTCCGGCGCGGCCCGCTGACCATGGCGCCGTCGCAGCTCGGCCTGTTCACCCGCTCCGACCGCGATCGCGAACGCGCCAATCTGCAATATCACGTCCAGCCATTGTCGCTCGACCGTTTCGGCGAGCCGCTGCACAAATTCCCGGCCTTCACCGCAAGCGTGTGCAACTTGCAGCCGACCAGCCGCGGCGCGGTGCGGCTGCGCTCGCGCAATCCGGCCGATGCGCCGCGCATCGCGCCCAATTATTTGTCGACCGACGAAGACCGCCGCGTCGCCGTGAGTTCCATCAGCTTGACCCGGCGCATCGCCGCGCAACCGGCGCTGCAGCCGTTCCATCCCGAGGAATATTTGCCGGGCGCCGCGGTGCGCGACGATGACGATGCGGCGTTGCTCAAAGCCGCAGGTGACATCGGCACCACGATCTTTCATCCCGTCGGCACCGCAAAAATGGGGCGCGCCGGCGATCCCATGATGGTGGTCGACGAACGTTTGCGCGTCGCCGGCATCGAGCGGCTGCGCATCATCGATGCCTCGGTGATGCCGACGATCACCTCGGGCAACACCAACGCGCCGACCATGATGATCGCGGAAAAAGGCGCCGCCATGCTGCGTGAAGACGCCAAAGGTTCGGCCGAGAGCCGGCGGTCATGAACGCAGCCCTGCGCGCCAAGGCGATCCTGGTCGATCCGGTCGCCGAATGGGCGCGCATCGAACGCGAAGCCGGCGATCCGGCCTATGTGTTGAGCCGTTACGTCACCGTGCTGGCGCTGATCCCGGCCGCGTTCAGCTTTATCGGCGCCTGCGTCGTCGGCGTGGTCATGCCGAACGGGGTCGCGGTGCGCGCGCCGGTCTTCAACGGCTTGTTCGGCGCGGTCTTCGGTTACGTATTGACCTGCGCCACGGTGCTGCTGCTCGGCCTGATCGTCAACCTGTCGGCGCCGTGGTTCGGCGGCCGCCGCGATTTCGACAAAGCATTCAAGCTTGCGGTCTATTCCTTCACGCCGGTCTGGCTCGCCGGAATATTTCTGGTGCTGCCGGGACTGCGCTTTCTGGAGCTTACCGGTTTCTACGGCGGGTATATTTTCTGGCTCGGCCTGCCGCGGCTGACAAAGTTGCCCGAGGACAAATCGTTGAACTTCACCGCATTGATCGTCGTTTGCGCGTTTACGCTCGCTTGCGCCGCGGCCGTCGCGCAGTCTCTCGTGTTCGACACGCCGGGACTCTAAGGTTGTCATGGCCGGACTGGTTCCGGCCATCCACGACTTCTTTGGCGCAAAAGACGTGGATGCCCGCAACAAGTGCGGGCATGACGCTTACGGCGCCATCACGATCTTTCGGCAGGCCGGCGGCAGGCCGGCGAGCGTCATGAGATGTTGCGGCGGCGGCGGCACTTTCGGCGGCGCCGGATGCAGCGTCGATTCCTTGAACCAGAAATCGAGCGCATGGCCGCAGCCGTCGCCGTCCGGCACCGGCGGTTGCGGCTTGCATTCGCGGTCGTCCGGCGGACAACCGATGCGGACGTGAAAGTGCTCGGCGTGTCCCCACCACGGCCGCACTTTCGCAAGCCAGGCGCGATCCGCGCCCGCCTCGCTGCACATTTCCTTTTTGATTGCCGCGTTGACGAAGATGCGGGTCACCATCGGATCTTCCGCGGCGGCGCGCACCACGGCCATATGCGCGGGATTCCACACTTTGGGATCGGTGCCGAGCCGGTCCGGCGCAACCATATCGACGGCGCCGTCCATTTCGCGCTCTTCGTGCGACAGCACGTGATCCGGCATCGGCGTGAACCAGATGTCGACGTCAAGCCCGATCTGATGGCTGGAATGTCCGGTAATCATCGGACCGCCGCGCGGCTGCGACATGTCGCCGATCAGAAGGCCGTTCCACCCGGCTTTTTTGGCGTTGGCGCCGAGCCGCTCGATGAAGGAGACCAGTCTGGGCGTTCCCCAATTGCGGTTGCGTGACAGCCGCATGACTTGCCAGGCCGGACCGGTGATCGGCAGCGCCACCGCGCCGGCGAGGCAGCCGTCGGCGTAGGAGCCGATCGGCCGCGCCGGGCCGGGCAGCGGCGTCAGCTTGCGGCCGAATAATTCCTTGGCCGGCGTCGACGGCGAATCCGGATTGGCGAGCGGCGGCAGCGGCTGCGGATTGAGCGTGCCCGGCGGGGTCGGATCCAGCGTGTCGGGATCTTGCGCCGACATCGGTGTCAGCGAAGGCGCGGCAGTGTCTTGCGCGAAGGCCGGATGCAGACCGCTGGCAAAGAGCAGCAAAACGGCGATGACGGATCGGCGCATCAGCGTATCTCGTTAGCTCGTCGCGCCCCTTTTTGCCGGTACGCGACGGCGCGCGCCCGGCGGCGATACGCTGCCGCTATTCGCTCGCGTTGTCCAGTTGCGAAGAGGTCCGAAAAGTCGGTGGCGGCGCCGTCAAGCTCCAGCAAACGCTGTTCGGTCGCTGCCTGCGGCTCGACCGTGCCGTCATAGCGGATATGGCCGGTGGTAAAACCCCGCGCTGCGAGCGCGCGCGCCACCAACAGGCAGCGATGACAATCGAGCGGCTCGCGCTCGGCGCACATCAGGCAGATGCGGCCCGTTGCGCGATGGCGCGCCGCATCGCCGGCGAGCCGCTCAAGCGCGGTTTGGAAGTCGCCCTGCCGCGCCATCGCCTCATAGTCGGCAATGCCGTCGCAATAGAGATCGGGGCTGTTCGGGCGGCCGCCGAGCGCCGCGCCGTAAGGCAGATAGTCCATGCCATTGCGCTCCAGCAGGCTTTTTAGATTTTTGCCGGAGAACCACGGGCAAAAGCGCGACGCCGGCGTCGAACGCACGTCGGCAATCGCGCTCACACCGGCCGCCCGCAGCAGCGCAACAAAGCGCTGCGCCGGAATATTGGAATGCCCGATACTGTAGAAATCGAACGCTGGCATGGCTGAGATCTGCTGCCGGTTCGATGACTTTACAAGTTCCCCGGGCGCTGCGATGATTTGGTCTGGGTTGGGTGTGTCATGCGTTGTTTGTGTTGCGTGCTGGCTGCGCTCGGTTTCATCGTGCTCGCCGCGAGCGAGCCCGCAGCAGCGTCTATCGTCGTGCATGTCCACCGCGCAAGTCAGCGCATGGAAGTGATCGTCGACGGCGAACCGCGTTATAGCTGGCGGGTGTCGACGGCGCGGCGCGGTTACGTCACCCCGCCCGGCACCTATCATCCGCAACGGCTGGCGGCGCGCTGGTATTCGCGCAAATACGACAATGCGCCGATGCCGCACTCGATCTTTTTCGCGGGCGGCTACGCCATCCACGGCACCTACGAGATTTCCGGTCTCGGCCGGCCGGTCTCGCATGGCTGCGTGCGGCTCGATCCGGGCAATGCCGCCGTCCTGTTCGGCCTGGTCGAGCGCCAAGGCAGCGGCAGCACCACGATCGTGGTGCATTAGCAAGAGGCACTCGGCGCGGACGTTTAGGTCCGCCGCCGCATCATGGCGTCGAGACTGAGCGCGCCGGCGCCGAAGGCAACCACCATCAGCATGCCGCCCATCATCGACAGGTGGCCGAAGAAGAACGACGCTTGCAGCCGCGCTTGCGCCGCCGGAGCGTTCCAGTAAGCATGAAAGATGAGCGCCAGCGTCAGCGTGTAGAAGAACAAGGCCAGCGCCGCGCAGCGCGCGAACAGCCCGACCATCACCAACAGCCCGACGCCGAGCTCCATCAAGATCGCGCCATAAATCAGGATATTCGACAGCGGAATGCCGGCTTTCGCCATTTCGGCGGCGGTGGTGTCGATCGATCCGAGCTTGTTGATTCCGGCGCGCACGAAAATGAGGGCGATGAGAATGCGGCCCAAAGCCGCCAGATATTTCCCGTAATTGTCCACGGTTGTTCCATTGCTGATGTCGAGCGCCCCCGCTGACCGCCCGTGACTTGCGTCGACGGCGCGTGATCCAACGAGCCAACACCGTTCCTTTCGATTTATTCCGCTGCGGGCGCGGGTTCATTCGCTCAATATCGCATTCTCCCCTCGGAGCCCTTGGGGCTGCCGACCGATAATAGCCACGTCCAAGACTCGGCGCGTTTACGCACCCGCGCCATATCGTCGGTGGTCGGCAGTTTTTGCAGCAGCCGCCAGTAACATTCATGATCCCGGCAGGCGCGGGCGCGGCGGCAGCGGGCGTCGTCGCAATCGCGCCAGTAGCGAAAAACTCTTGTGTTGAGCGTCAAGCCAAGCAGCCGATGCTTCTTGCGATACGGCGTGCGCACCCATTGCGTATAGGTCATCCGGCCGGGGAATTTTTTAGGCATGGGGTCCTTTCTTCTTTCCGCCCCGCGACAGCGGGGGCGCGGGGGCGGATGAAAATGCGATTTCGTTCTCGCGATGCGGCTTGGCATCCGAGCTTTGCTTCACGCTTCAAGAAAGCCAGTCCAATCGCCCCAAATAAAAGAAGGGGGGCGGAGCGCCGGAAGGCGCGTACTTCATTTGCCGTGCCCAGCGGGGCCCGGCGCGCGCCACGCAGGCGAATGTTGCCATTCGTCCGCGCTTCGGGCGCACTCGCCTTTCGGCGCTCCACCGCGGTACTCGCCGCGCCGGACGCATCCGGACATCGGCTCAGCGCTCAGTCCCGCGCTTCCTGAGACCCGGCGCATTCGGGCGTTACCCTTTGCCACCTGTCTCAGTCTACCGCGCTCCGCGGAGACCGGTCGTAGTGCCGGTCGGTCGGTAGCCCGAGGCCGCCCGGGGACGGTTTGCGAGACCGCCCGCGGGAACCGCACTTGCTCCACCTTCTAGGTCGCACCCGGAATGTGCCCTTCGATGAGCAAGCTTTGATTCGTCCAGTGTAACTGAAATAGCGACAGTCTGTCAAGATCAAGTCTCCGTGAAGGAGACGATCTCGGCTGGCCGGGGACGATACCGACGATGCGTCAGTCCCTTGCGCCGTTGCGGCAGGCCGGCAACTATGCCGCCCAGATTCTGAAGGCGCAGCCAGTCTGCCGGGCATGATCCGAAACGGACATTTGCCGCGCGTAGCATCTCTCCTGCTGATTCGGTCGATGGAGCTTCTGATGCCGGTCCTTTTCAGGCCCGCACGGCGCGAAGAGCTGCAACACGCGCAAGAACTCGTTGTGCGCAGCATCAACGATTTGACCGAACGCCACGGATTCGGCCCGATGGCATTGGTTCGCCCGGCGGCGTTCCAGACCCTCTCTCTCAATGACGATCCCAGGGGATTGTGGATCGCCGAAGCCGACGGCGAGATTGTCGGGACCGCATTCAGCTGGGTGTGCGGCGATTTGTGGTTTCTCGCCGAACTGTTTATCGCGCCGCGCCTGCAAGGCAGCGGCATCGGCAGCGAGTTGTTGCGGCGGACGCTGCAGCATGCGGATCAGGCGGCGGCCAAAGTCAGGGCCCTGATCACCTTCCCGTTCAATACGGTGTCGCAGGGCCTCTATATCCGGCACGGCATGTTTCCGCGCCTGCCGCTCTACATGTTCAGTGTCGATCGCGACGGCGTTGCAAACCGGCGCCGTCCGGCGCTTCTGAAATACCGGCGCGCCGAAGCGTCTCCACCCGACCTTGGCACCTTGGCCGCGATCGATCTGAGCGCATTGGGAGTGTCGCGCGAGAAGCACCACAAGTTCCTGCTCGATGACGCCGCAATGCAGGGATTTTTGCTTTACGCGGACGACGATTGCATCGGCTACGCCTATGTGGCGTCGACCGGGCACGTCGGACCGCTGGCGCTGACGCGCGGCGATGCCATGGCGGAGGCACTCGGTACAGCTTTCGCCATCGCCGCTGAAGCACCGTCCGATCAAATATCGGCGTTCGTTCCCGGCTGCAGCGAAGCGGCGCTCCGCGTTGCCACCGAACATCGCATGCGCATCAGCTTTCCGCTGGTGCTGGTCTCCGACCGCGCGTTCGGCGACTGGTTCCGGTACCTGCCGCGAAATCCCGGTTTTATGTGAGGGACGCGCGTCACTCGTACTCGTCGGGATGTCGACCCTGGTCGATCTACGCCGCCTCGCCTAGCAGTCTGGGAGAAAGCTGTGCCCTGGCGTCGAGCAATTCGATGCCAACGATGCGGCCTTGCGCGTCATAATCAAATACAACGTCCGGTGAGACTTCGTCACTTTCCAGAACCTTGCCCTGCGACAGACGGATATAGGCCGCATTATCCTCAGGACTATATTTGATCGTCGGTGTCATGACGGCTTCCGCGCATTTCGATGTCAATACGGCTTATAGATAGAAGGAGCACCGATCCCAATTAGCCTGGAATAAAATTCGATACAGTAACGATCGGTCATGCTGGCTATGAAATCACATGTCGTCCGCAACTTCCAGGTCTGATCAGCCCTCGCAACGTAAACACGGCGAAGGTCATCTGGCAAAAGACGGTCTCCATCTTCTTCGGTAATCGACTCGAAGATCATGCCTATAATTTCGCGCCCTCTTCGATCGGCCATTTTGAACCTATTAGAAAGAACTAGAGACTCGTAGGCAAAGCGCTTCAACACTTCGATCGCCTGAAAAGTACCGACTTGCAAGCGCACTGAACTTAGTGGTGGGGCTTCCTCATTCCAGTGAAACTCAATACCAGATAAGAATGCAAAGACGAGTTTGGAGGTGAAATCGGAACGGAAGAACCCCTCCTCGCGCAACATTGTTGAAGCTGCGAAGACCTCAGCTGACAAGGCGTAGCTTAATTCATCACTTCTAGCGCTCCCATCCGCAATCCGCTGAACAATTTCCTCTGACGGCACGAATAAAGCTTCCAACATTGACAATACGATCCGATCCCCTGATTGGATGGACAGTTGTTCGTCCTCCCAGACTTCCGGCGGGTAGTTTTCCCTAAGCTTGTCATTCACCACGTCTGCAATTCGTTGCTTCAGTTCGTTATCCGTTCCCGCCATAGAAATAGGAGATAGAAATCCGGCTTTGAAGGCGTCTTCCAAATCGTAAGTGGAATATGCAATGTCGTCGGCGATATCTAAGATATCGCATTCAATTGTCTTAAATTTTCCGGGCGGACAGTTGGGAGCGATCGCAGATTTTAGTTCCGCGACGAGCGAGGACTCTGTCTTGTAATACCCCTTCGCTAGGTTTTGGTCAGCGCGCCTTACTTCTGGAATTTCCCGATCGTATTTCAGGATCGAAGCGATGCTGCGGCGCGTCAGGTTGAGACCGATCCTGTTGTCGTGTCCGCCTACGTCGACAATTAGATTGCGGGCCTCCAATTCCTTCTTTTCAAGCCGCGTCAATATTCTAAGGGTCTGGGCATTGCCCTCAAATCCACCGTGCTCTTTCATACGCTCGTCGAGAGCGCGTTCGCCATCATGGCCAAACGGCGGGTGGCCCAGATCGTGGGCCAAAGCGGCGAATTCTACTAGATCGACATCAATAGGGCTTTCTTGGAGAACCACCTCTCGATGGTTCAGATTAAGCGCAATCCCGGTGGCGATTTGCGCCACCTCCAAGCTATGCGTGAGTTTATTTCTAAAGAAATCGCTTTCATCAGACGGGAAGAGCTGCGCTTTGCCTTGGAGGCGTCTGAATGCCGGCGAATGCACAAGCCGGGCCAAATCTCTCCTGTATGCGGTGCGTGCGTCCCCGTCTTTATGGCTCGCCTCACGAACGCGATACTCGTCGATCTCTGGACGGTAAAGTCGATTGGCCATTCGCAGACTCGTCAGTCCGCGGGCTGGAGCCGGATTGCCCCCGGACGCCCCCCTCGTCTTTGCTCACCGTTGTGACAGACGACACTCGCTCCGCTCCTGCGATTTTTGCCTGACGTAGACCGGCAGAGTCAACTTTTGGTAGAGCAGCCATTTCTCGCTCCAACGTTGCAGCTGACCTACCAGTTTCGTAGGGCCAGGGCAAGAACAAAATAGGAACAAAATGAGGCGATTTAAGTGATGATTAGCGAATCGTAGCGCGGGACGATTTGCAGAGGAATCCCCTCGCTGTAAATTTTTTCCTGTGGCCAACGCCGGGGATTAAGACAGTCTCTGCTTGCGCTTTGCCATAGTGGCTACACATCCACCTTCAGCGCCGCGATGAAGGCCTCCTGCGGGATGTCGACCTTGCCGAACTGGCGCATGCGTTTTTTGCCCTCTTTCTGCTTGTCGAGGAGCTTGCGTTTGCGGGTAACGTTGCCGCCGTAGCATTTCGCCGTGACGTCCTTGCGGAAGGCGCGCACGGTTTCCCGCGCAATAATCTTGCCGCCGATTGCGGCCTGGATCGGCACCTGGAACATGTGCGGCGGAATGAGCTCCTTGAGCTTCTCCGCCATGGCGCGGCCGCGCTGCTCGGCGCGGGTGCGATGCACCAGCATGGCGAGCGCATCGACCGGCTCGGCATTGACCAGCATCTGCAATTTCACCAGGTCGGCCGGCTTGTAATCGGTGAGGTGATAGTCGAACGAGGCGTAGCCGCGCGACACCGATTTGAGCCGGTCGTAAAAATCGAACACCACTTCGTTGAGCGGCAGATTGTATTTCACCAGCGCGCGATTGCCGACGTAAGTCAGCTCCTTCTGCTCGCCGCGGCGGTCCTGGCAGAGTTTCAGCACGGCGCCGAGATATTCGTCCGGCGTGAGGATGGTCGCCTCGATCCATGGCTCCTGCATTTCCTCGATATGGTTGGGGTCCGGCATGTCGACCGGATTGTGGATTTCCAGCTCGCGACCGTCGCGCAGCTTGATCTTGTAGATCACCGACGGCGCGGTCGCGATCAGGTTGAGATTGAATTCGCGATGCAGCCGCTCCTGGATGATTTCGAGATGCAGGAGCCCGAGGAAGCCGCAGCGAAAGCCGAAGCCGAGCGCGGCGGAGGTCTCCATCTCGTAGGAGAAGCTGGCGTCATTGAGCCGAAGCCGGCCCATGGCGGCGCGCAGATTTTCGAAATCCGCGGCGTCGACCGGAAACAGTCCGCAGAACACCACCGGGATTGCCGGGCGGAAGCCCGGCAGCGGCGCCGCGACTGGCTTTTTCTCGTCGGTGATGGTGTCGCCGACCCGCGTGTCGGCCACTTCCTTGATCGAGGCGGTGAGGAAGCCGATCTCGCCGGGACCGAGCTCGTCGACTTCGACGCGCTTGGGCGTGAACACGCCGACGCGGTCGACCTCGTAGGCCGCGTTCGTTCCCATCATGAGAATGCGCTGGCCTTTTTTTAGAACACCGTCGACGACGCGAAACAGCACGACGACACCGAGATAGGCGTCGTACCAGCTATCGACCAAGAGCGCCTTGAGCGGCGCTTTGGCATCGCCCTTGGGCGGAGGCAGCCGATGCACGATCGCTTCCAGCACTTCCGGCACGTTGTCGCCGGTCTTGGCGGAAATGAGGATCGCATTGGAGGCATCGAGGCCGATAACATCCTCGATCTGCTGTTTGACCTTGCCGGGCTCGGCGGCCGGCAGATCGACCTTGTTGAGCACCGGCACGATCTCGTGGTTGTTGTCGATCGCCTGATAGACGTTGGCCAGCGTCTGCGCCTCGACGCCCTGGCTGGCGTCGACCACCAAGAGCGAGCCCTCGCAGGCCGCGAGCGAGCGGTTGACCTCGTAGGCGAAATCGACGTGGCCGGGCGTGTCGATCAGGTTGAGGATGTAGTCCTTGCCGTCGCGGGCGCGATACTTGAGGCGAACGGTCTGCGCCTTAATGGTGATGCCACGCTCGCGCTCGATGTCCATGGAATCGAGCACCTGTTCGACCATTTCGCGCGCTTCGAGCCCGCCGGTGAGCTGGATCAGCCGGTCGGCGAGCGTCGATTTGCCGTGGTCGATATGGGCGATGATGGCGAAGTTGCGGATATTCTCGATCGGTACCGCGGTCATGGCGCGCAGATAACACCCGCACCCTCAAGCGGCAAGTTCACCCTCTCCCCTTGCGGGAGAGGATGGCGAAGTCGAGCATGGCGAGACTGGGCCGGGTGAGGGGATGCGGCCGCGTCGAGCCCTTCACCCGCCTTGCTCACTCCGTTCGCTGGGCACCCTCTCCCGCAAGGGGAGAGGGAAATTCAGCGCTGCCGCCAGACGAAGGCGGCGCTGACGACGAAATTCCACACCGTGCCGATCAGCGCGCCGGCAAATCCGGCGAGCCACCACTTGCTGTCGTAGCCGTAGACCCAGGCTGCGATGCCGATATTGGAGATCGCGCCGATGGTGCAGATTACCTGGAAGCGGATCAAGCCGATGACAAAGCGCCAGCCGGTGAGCCGCTGGTCGCGATAGGTGAACAGATTGTTGAGCACGAAATTCCAGGTGATGGCGCTGACGGTGGCGAGCGTCTGCGCCGCGCCGAACGGCATGGCGGCGAGCGTGGTGGCGACCGAGAGCGTGGCCAGATGGATGGCGAGGCCGGTCAGCCCGACCAGGCAGAACAGTAGAAAGCGCGGCGAAACGGCGTCGTGGGTGAGCTTTGCCGTGATGAGCGCGGCGAAATCGAGCGCGATCTTGCTATCGAACTTGCTCTCGCCGTAGCGGCGCGCCTGAAACGCCGACGGCAGCTCGACGACGCGCAAGCCGCCGGGCGCGGTCGCCAGGATGTCGAGCAGGATCTTAAAGCCTTGCGACGAAATCGCCGGCGCCAGCGGCTCGAAGGCGTCGCGCCGGATCATGAAAAAGCCGCTCATCGGGTCGGTAAGATCGATGCCGAACAGCCGCCGCACCAGCATGTTCGCCCAGCGGCTGGTGCGCGCGCGCCGCTTCGACAATCCGGCCGCCGAGCCGCCGTCGATATAGCGGCTCGCCACTGCGACATCGAACCGTCCGCTGCGCAGACAATCGAGCATGGCGATGAGCGATGCTTCGTCGTGCTGCAGGTCGGCATCCATGACGGCGAGATAGCGCGCCTCGCTCGCCAACATGCCTTCGAGGCAGGCGCCAGCGAGGCCGCGACGGCCGATGCGACGCAGGCAGCGGATCCGCCCATCCGCCTCGCCGAGCGAACGCGCGACCGCCGCCGTGCCGTCGGGAGAATTATCGTCGACGAACAGCACTTCCCACTCGCGGCCTTCGAGAACATGGGTGAGCCGCTCGACCAGGATCGACACATTGGCGCGCTCGTTGAAGGTCGGCACGACGATGCTGAGCTCCGGTGCCGGCCGCACCGCGGAAATCGGCGCGGGCGCAAGCGCCGCAGACGCAGTTGCGGGGGATGTGCCGTCCATGGCCGAGTGAGATAACGCGGGCTCGTTCGAAAATGCAATGCGCCGTGCAGCGCCGCGGTTTGGCGCACTTGTGGCGCCGCGATTTGGATGGCATCCATGGCCGATGACCGCCGGTCGCCCCGATCCCGCCGAGCATTTAAGTTCGCAGCGCCCGGGCGCCGCCCGGCGTCTCGGCGAGGCGGCGCAGCGTTTTGCCGACGCCTCCAGCGAAGGCGCCGTTGTCGCTTGCACGCTCGGGATTTTTGCCGTCCTTTGGCTGGCCTTCCAAACCGTGTCGCTCGCGCCGGTCGATCTGCGCGACGACGCGTCCGAGGCGGCGCTGTGGGCGCAATCTTTTGCCTTCGGCTACAAGCATCCGCCGCTGACGGCATGGCTGTTCATGGCGTGGTTCGCGGTTTTCCCGCGGGCCAACTGGGCGATGCATCTCGAAGCGATTGCGATTGTCACGGCAACGCTCGCCATCACCTGGCGGCTGTTGCGCGATCACCTCGACCGGCAGCGCAGCCTGTTCGGGCTCGCCGCGCTTATTCTGGTGCCGCTTTATACCTACAAGGCGGCGGAGTTGAACGCCAATACGGTGATGATGCCGTTCTGGGCCGCGGCTTTGTTGTTTTACTTGCGCGCGCGCCGCGGCTTGGGGGCGTGGGATGCCGCGCTCGCCGGCGCCTTCGCGAGCCTCGCCATGCTCGGCAAATATTGGGCGGTCTATCTGTTCGCCGGCATGGCACTGGCATCGTTGCTTGGACCCGGCACGCGGCGATTCTGGCGTTCGCCGGCGCCATATCTGATGGCGGTGAGCGCGGCACTCGTCATTGCGCCGCATCTCTATTGGTACGTCACGAACGCCGGCGGCACGAATTACGCCTTCGTCCGCAACAGCGTCATGAATCATGACTCCTTCGGCGTCGCCTTCGGACGATCGCTCCAATACCTGCTCGGCGTCATCGGCTATGCCGCCGGACCGCTCGCGCTCCTGGTGTGGCTGCGGCCGGACCGCGCCGCGCTCGCCGACATCGCCTGGCCGGCGGACCAAGACCGCCGGCAGGCCGTCATCCTGTTTGCGGCGCCGATGCTGCTGCCGGCTTTGGTCAATCTCGTCCTGCCGTACCGGTTGACGCCCGACTGGACCTTCCCGAACTGGGCGCTGCTTCCCGTCATGCTTTATGGTTCGCGCAAAATCGCGATCGATTCATTCGCGGCGGCGGGCGCCGGATTGTTGGCGCTCGCGTTGAGCCTTGGCTTTGTTGCCGCTTCGCCGTTCGTCGCGGTTGCCAAACTGAAGTCGGGCCTTGACCCCAATCGGCCGACCTCGCAGGAAGTCGCCACACTGATCGAACGCCTGCCCGAAAAGCCGCCGCTGCTTTATTGGGGCTCGCCAGGGATTACCGGCAATCTGCCGTTCTATTTGGCCGGTTCGAAACCGTTCGCCGGCGACCCGCTATCCGCCGAGAACCGCGCCGCGATCGCCGCTCACGGGCTTCTCGTCGTTTGCCTCGACAGCGATGCAGGGTGCCAGGCGACCGCGGCTACGTTCGCCGGCAACGCCAGCCGCACGGTGAGCGGCACGATCAGGCGGAGTTTTTTGGGCTTGTCCGGACCGACGACAAGGTTTCAGCTGACCGTGGTGCCGGCGAAACAGTGAGTTCTCAATAGCGATATTGATCTGTCTTGTACGGCCCGCCGACCGGCACGCCGATATAGGTCGATTGCTTGTCCGAAAGCTTGGTCAGCCGAACCCCGATCTTGTCGAGATGCAGCCGCGCCACTTTCTCGTCGAGCTCTTTCGGCAGGGTATAGACCTTCTTCTGATACTTGCCGGGATTGCTCCACAATTCGATCTGCGCCAGCGTCTGGTTGGTGAACGAGGACGACATGACGAAGCTCGGATGACCCATGGCGTTGCCGAGATTGACCAGCCGGCCTTCGGACAGAAGGATGATGCGCTTGCCGTCGGGGAATTCGATCTCGTCGACCTGCGGCTTGACGTTGACCCATTTCAGGTTCTTCAGCGCCGCCACCTGAATCTCCGAGTTCGAAGTGGCCGATATTGCAGACCACGGCGCGGTCTTTCATCTTACGCATGTGCTCGATGGTGATGACGTCGATATTTCCCGTGGCGGTGACGAAAATGTCGGCGCGTGATGCTGCGTCCTCCATGATGGTGACTTCGTAGCCTTCCATCGCCGCCTGCAGCGCGCAGATCGGATCGATTTCCGAGACCATGACACGGCAACCGGCTTGGCGCAGCGAAGCGGCCGAGCCTTTGCCGACGTCCCCGAAGCCCGCGACCATCGCCACTTTGCCGGCCATCATCACGTCGGTGCCGCGGCGGATGCCGTCGACCAGCAACTCGCGGCAGCCGTAGAGATTGTCGAATTTCGATTTGGTGACGCTGTCGTTGACGTTGATGGCGGGGAACAGCAGCCGGCCTTCCTTCTCCATCTGATAGAGCCGATGCACGCCGGTCGTGGTTTCCTCGGTGACGCCCTTGATGGCCTTGGCGATCGCGGTGTACCAGCCCGGCTGGTCTTTGAGCCGCCGCTTGATGGCGGCGAACAGCACCTCTTCTTCCTCATTGGTCGGCTTAGCGATCACGCTCGCGTTGCTCTCGGCCTGCATGCCGAGATGCATCAACAGCGTGGCGTCGCCGCCGTCGTCGAGGATCATGTTCGGTCCGCCGCCGTCGCTCCATTCGAAAATGCGATGCGTGTAGTTCCAGTAGTCTTCGAGCAACTCGCCCTTGACGGCGAAGACCGGCGTGCCGCCGGCGGCGATGGCAGCGGCGGCGTGGTCCTGCGTCGAATAGATGTTGCACGAGGCCCAGCGCACGTCGGCGCCGAGCGCTTTGAGCGTCTCGATCAGCACCGCGGTCTGGATCGTCATGTGCAGCGAGCCGGCGATGCGTGCGCCGCGCAACGGCTGTTCCGGGCCGAACTCCTCGCGCGTCGCCATCAGCCCGGGCATCTCGGTCTCGGCGATGGCGATTTCCTTCCGGCCCCACTCCGCGAGGCCGATATCCTTGACGACGTAATCGGCGGGCGAAGCGTGCGCTTTCGGCTTGGTCGACGTGCTCATAACTGACTATCCTTCGGCGGCGGAACATGCGGGGGGAGGCCGGCCGCTTCTAGCAGGCCGGCCGCATCGCGGCAATAACACATAAAGATTTCTTTATGTCCACGCGGGAACCGGTGGCACAGTCAGGATTTCGCCAACATGGATCAATCGCCTGAAAAGCCGATCACATCGCTGCGCCAACTGGCGGCGGCCGAAGCTGAGTGCCGCCGCTGTCCGCTCTACCGCGACACCACCCAAGCGGTGCCGGGGGAAGGGCCGAGCCGCGCCCGCTTCATGCTGGTCGGCGAGCAACCCGGCGACCAGGAAGACCTCGCCGGCAAGCCGTTCGTCGGCCCGGCCGGCCGGGTGCTCGATGCGGCGCTCAAAGATGCCGGTATCGATCGCGCGCAAGTTTTCGTCACCAATGCGGTGAAGCATTTCAAGCATGAAATGCGCGGCAAGCGCCGGCTGCATAAGCGGCCGAATAACTACGAGATCGAGCGCTGCAAAATCTGGCTCGACCACGAACGCGCGCTGGTGAAACCCGCCACTGTCGTCGCGCTTGGCGTCAGCGCGGCGCGCAGTCTCACCGGCAAGACGGTGACGATCGCCAAGATGCGCAGGACGCCCGTCGCCATGGCGGACGGGACCACGCTTGTCGTCACCGTGCATCCTTCGTCGCTGTTGCGCATCGAGGATGAGGCCGACAAGCGCGCGGCCTATAAAATGTTCGTCGCCGATCTGAAAGCGGCAGCAGCGGCCGCTGCAAAGAACGGCTGAGGTCAACCGCTCTTCGGCGTCTCCGCGGCGGCGCGTTGCGCCTGCTTCACGACCCCGGCCTGGGTCAGCGCCGCGGCGATCTGCTGCATGCGGTTGATGAGATCGACCGCTGCTGCCGGCGGCAGCACAAGGCGGCAGGCCGGATAGCGCCGGCCGGTGATCGGCGAATTGGCCTTGACGTCGTCGAACCGGGTCACGCCGAGCTCGATGCGCAATGTCTGACCGTCGAACATCAAGCCGGTGATCGAATCGGCGAAGGTTTCCGCTATATCGGCGCGATCGACGTAGCGGATCGTCGCCGGTTGCCGGCCACCCTCGCCGGCCGCGGCCGGTGCTGCGGGTGGAGCCGGTGCGGCTGGCGCGGGTCGCGCAACACTGCCTTTCGGAAGGATCGATTCGGGACTCATTTGCTTATTCTCCTGCGGGCGGGTCTGCCGTTCCGATGTCTCGGCGTGTGATGGCGTTGCGATCGATGCCTTGTGGCGCGATGTGTTCTGACGCGATGTCTTGCGCTTCATCAGCCAAGCCTAAAATGACGGTCCGATCAATCGGCTTCGCCGAAACGCGAATCGATCAGCGCCGCCAAGGCGTCGATGACTTCGGCAGCCTCGCGGCCGGTCGCCTCGACGGCAATCGAGGTTCCGGGCGCCGCCGCGAGCATCATCAGGCCCATGATCGACGTTCCACCGACGCTCTCGTTACCGCGCGTGACACGCACCTCGGCATCGAACTTTTCGACCGTCTGAACGAATTTGGCCGACGCCCGCGCATGCAGGCCCTTTTTGTTGCAGATCACGAAAACGCGCGTGACGGCGCCGTCGGGCGTCGCACGCGCTTCGCCCATGGCGGCGCTGTGGGCCGGTTCGTTCATTTGCCGTTGAGAACGCGGCTGGCGATGGTGACATATTTTCGTCCCGCCTCCTGGGCCGCGGCGACGGCCTCGGCGAGCGGGCACTCGTCGCGGACCTTGGCGAGCTTGACCAGCATCGGCAGATTAATGCCGGCCAGCACTTCGACCTTGGGCCGGCTCATGACCGAGATGGCAAGATTGGACGGTGTGCCGCCGAACATGTCGGTCAGGATCGCCACCCCGTCGCCTGAGTCCACGCGGCGCACGGCTTCGATGATGTCCTTGCGGCGCTCCTCGACATCGTCATCGGGGCCGATCGTCACCGCCTCGATCTGGCCTTGCGGTCCGACCACGTGTTCCAGAGCGGCGCGAAATTCGACAGCCAGACGACCGTGGGTCACAAGCACAAGACCGATCATGGAACTCCCCGCGGGCGCGTCCCGGGTGCACCGCACGAAAGGGTGCACATCTTGACCATCCGAACTCTCCGCGCAAGAGCCATTCTCAGTAAATTCCGAGGGTTGCTGCATTGCACTATAATCTAGCAGTTTGGACTGCGGCCCTAGCGATCCAGCCGGCGAGCAATCGGCGATGAGGCGGCCTTGGGGTGCAGTCTTAGGACCATTATGGTTAATCAATTGCCAAATGCGCATGCGGCTTATCGCAACTCAGGACAATTGAGCGTCCGCTGCCGCATCCATAGCCGCACCGAGTGAGGTGATGAGGGCGAGCATCGCCGGCAAGGGCGCCACTCCCGATGCGACGGCGAGTCGCGGTATTTCTATACCTTCAATCGCAATGGTCCGCCTATCCGGCAAGCGTTCGGCATGCGCGGCGCCAAGGTCGACAACCAAGCCGACCACTGCACATGGCTCGTAATCGACGCGCCTTATGCCGGCTCCGCGCAATTCGATGAGGCCGGCGAGTGCTGCTGCCGGCCGCACCAGGAGCCTGCCGCCGGCGCTCTCCAGATGGACGCGGTCGTCGCCGACAAGCCGCGCGAAACGCAGGCGCCCGGCGCGCGCCGCTTCGATGAGTTCGAGCGCGAGCCGCGATTTGCCCGCACCCGAGGGGCCGCGGATCAACACCGCGCGCGCGCTGACGAGCACTGCGGAAGCGTGTACGGTCGGCGATGTCATCCGCTCGTCCCCGCAAAAGCGGGGACCCAAATCTGGATTCCAGCTTGCGCGGGAATGAGCGGAGAAGACTTCTTCATCACATCGCCGGCAGGCGCACGATAAAGCGCGCACCGAGAACTTTCGGCGCACCGTCCGGCCCGATCGCGCCAGTGCGGTTTTCGACCCAGATCGAGCCGCCATGGGCTTCGACGATCTGCTTGGAGATCGACAGGCCAAGCCCGGAATTTTGACCGAACCCCTGGTGCGGCCGATCGGTGTAGAACCGCTCGAATATTTTTTCGCGCACATCGTCGCGCACGCCCGGACCGTCGTCATCGACAAAAATTTCGAGCTGATGGCGAAGCCGCCGACAAGTGACGCGCACAGTGGCGCCCGGCGGTGAGAACGAGCGCGCATTTTCGATCAGATTGTCGATGATCTGGCCGAGGCGCGAATCGTGGCCGGGCACCTGAAAAATACGCGGTCCGCCGCCTTCGAATCGCAGCGTGACTTTGACGCCATCGTCGCGCTTCACCTCGTTCGACACCCCAACGAGCGTATTGAGCAGCTTGGCGAAGTCGACCGGCGCGGCGTCCTGGCGCTGCAGCTCGGCGTCCAGCCTGCTGGCGTCGGAAATATCGGAGATCAGCCGATCGAGCCGGCGCACGTCGTGCTGGATGATATTCAGGAGCCGGCTCCGGCTTTCTTCGGTCTTGGCGACCGGCAGTGTCTCCACCGCCGAGCGCAACGAGGTGAGGGGATTTTTCAGTTCGTGCGCAACGTCGGCGGCGAAGCTTTCGATCGCTTCGATCCTTGAGTAAAGCGCGTTGGTCATGTCGCGGAACGCACCGGAAAGATGGCCGATCTCGTCGCGCCGGCGGGTGAAATCGGGGATTTCGACGCGCGAGCGGATGCGCCGGCGCACACTCTCGGCGGCGTCGGCAAGCCGCCGCACCGGCTCGGCGATGGCGCCGGCGAGCAAGATTGAAAGCACGATCATCACGGCGGCGGCGACCAGGAAGACTTTCAGGATGGCGAGGCGCTCGGCCTCCACCATGTTGTCGATATCGGCGCCCTGCGTCGACAGCATCAGCGCGCCGCGCACCGCGCGGAAGCGCTGCACCGGCACCGCGACCGAGACGATGACGTCGCCGCGATCGTTGATGCGCACCATGCTGGCATTCTCGCCGTTCAAGGCGTGCGCCACTTCGGAATAGCCCTTGCCCTCGTCGGGGCCGAACTCGCGGTAGACCGGCAGATCGCCGCGGCCGAGCCACAGCCGCACGGCAATGAAGGCGCGCTCGAACAAGCCGGGCTTTTCCGCGGTCGGCGACGGCAGATCGAAGCGCAGCACGTCGCCGCGGCCGAACAGATTGCGGCTGTCGACCAGCAGCACGCCGTCGCGATCGTAGATGCGCGCCCGCGTCTTGGTCGGCGAAACCAGCCGTCGCAGGATCGGCGCCACCCGCTCCGGATTGATCGGAAAATCGATGCCGTAGAGCGCATCTTCGTTCGGACCGTAGCTTTGACCTGGCTGCAGATTCTGCAGCTTGTCGGGGTCGAGCGTGATCGAGGAATCGTTCTCGACCGTGGCCGACGACGCGATCGCGCCGGCGATGATCTGGCCCTGCACCAGAAGGCTCTGGATGCGCGCATCGATCAGCCCGGCGCGGAACTGCGAAAGAAAAATGATGCCGATGGACAGCGCGACCAGCCCGGTGAGGTTCAAGACGACGATGCGGCGGGTGAGGCTCGAAAAGCTTTGCGTGATCAAGAACTGCCAGGCGCGCTGCACCCAATTGCCGACGCGGGCAATACCGTGAGGCTGCGGGCGCGTCTCCGCATCGTCGAGGCCAGCGCCGTCGGCTCGGCTTTCGAGCTGGTTCTCGATTCGAGGCTCGGCCTCCATTGAGGCCGAGGGCTCGGATGGTGGTCGTTCTACCGTTCGATCGAGCACGTCGTCTGCCGGGGTTTCGATCATGCCCTGTCACGTCACGGGCATGGACGCCATTACTACCGCAGGTCAGCCGCCCAGTCAGCGGGCCATGGCGGGCATCCAATAGCCCGCGTCTCATGGCCCTTTGCGCGTTCCCGTTGCGCGTTAAGTTATTGTTGGAGCACGATCTTCTCGGAAAACTCTGCCGGATCGTGCTCGCCGCGTCTATTCCTTAAAGCGATAGCCGACGCCATACAACGTTTCGATCATATCGAATTCGTCGTCGCTCGCCTTGAATTTCTTGCGCAGCCGCTTGATGTGGCTGTCGATGGTGCGATCGTCGACATAGACCTGATCATCGTAGGCCGCATCCATCAAGGCGTTGCGGCTCTTCACCACACCGGGGCGGCTCGCCAGCGCCTGCAGGATGAGAAATTCGGTGACGGTGAGCGTGACCGGCTCGTTTTTCCAGGTGCAGGTGTGGCGCTCCGGGTCCATGCGCAGTAAACCGCGCTCCAAAACCTTGCTGTCGGCTTCTTTCGGCGCGCTGCCGTCTTTGGGTATGCCCCGGCGCAACACCGCCTTGACGCGCTCGACCAGAAGCCGCTGCGAAAACGGTTTGCGGATGAAATCGTCGGCGCCCATTTTGAGGCCGAACAATTCGTCGATCTCCTCGTCCTTCGAGGTGAGAAAGATCACCGGCAGGTCGGATTTCTGGCGCAGCCTGCGCAAAGTCTCCATGCCGTCCATGCGCGGCATTTTGATATCGAGAATCGCGAGGTCGGGCGGCGCGGTCTTGAAACCGTCGAGCGCGGAAGCGCCGTCAGTATAGGTCGTAATACGGTAACCTTCGGCCTCGAGCGCGATCGATACTGAGGTGAGGATGTTGCGGTCGTCGTCGACGAGAGCGATTGTCGGCATGGCGGCCTTCTTTACATGAGTCGGCCGCAGCATCGAAAGCCCGGCCCCAAAGCCTTTGAAACCCCATGTGGGGGCGGAAGTGTGACGAGACAAGGCAAAATCAGGGCAATTGCTACGGTTTGGCTCAGCGCCGGCCGGCTGTAAGAGGGGGCCGGGACAGAGCAATTGCTCAGGAAGTGTCATCGAACCGTGGTTGAAACCGTTATGGCCGAAGCCGGGAAAGCCCAAGAGAAAAAAGCACCACAAACCTTGCCGGGCACGATGCCCGATCGCCTGCCGGAAAACGCCCCTGCGCCGGATTTCGACCCCAAATCACTCGCCAAACAGCTGTTGCGGGCGACGCGGGCGGGATCGCTTGCGACCATCGACCGCAACACCGGCCATCCGTTCGCTTCGCTGGTGAATATCGCAACCGACAGTGACGGCTCGCCGCTGATCCTCATTTCCCGGCTCTCTACCCACACCGCCAATTTGGAGGCTGACGGCCGCGCTTCGGTGCTGCTCGCCGCCACCGGCAAAGGCGACCCGCTGGCGCATCCCCGCCTGACCCTGATCGGCAGCTTTGTCCGCGTGCCGCGCGATGACCGCAGAGAGGCGCGGCTGCGCCGCCGTTTCCTCGCCCGGCATCCAAAATCGGAGCTCTATGCGGGATTTGCGGATTTCTCGCTCTGGCGGCTCAACGCGGTATCCGCCCATCTCAATGGCGGCTTTGCCCGCGCCGCAGACTTAATAGCCGCCGACGTCATGACGGACATATCCGGTGCAGACGATTTGGTTGAAGCCGAGCCCGGCGCGGTTGCGCATATGAATGAGGACCACGCCGACGCGGTCAGGCTCTACGCCACGAAGCTTCTCGGCGCCGAGGACGGCCCGTGGCGGCTCACCGGGCTCGATCCGGACGGGCTGGATCTCGCGCACGGCGACTTAACGCTGCGCCTGCCGTTTCCCGAGCGCGTCACCACTGCCGCCCAACTGCGACAAGTCGTGGTGGATTTGGCAGTTCAGGCGAGGAGCGGCTAACGCGCCCAGCGCAATGTTCTTCGCTGCACTGCAGCGCTGGAACGAGCGCGATATCTTTCGGTTAGGCTTGAGGACGTTGCGCTCTTGGCAGATGCTGGGATGCTCGGCTATAGGGTCGCGCGCTTCCTGGGAGCGAGTGACGGCGGACATTTGGGGCGGGTCGCGCGCCCCATCCAGGCGGGCCACAAGCGGAGGCTTCAGGTGCAGGAAACGGGTGTGAGGAACGGCGCGCACGGCGCCGACAAATTCGGCTTTAACAACCTCGCCGGGGTGCACTGGAATCTTACCCGATACGATCCTGGTCGAGCATGCGATCAGGAACGGCGAAGGCGCGTTGGTCCAGGGCGGCGCATTTTGCGCCGAAACCGGCGTGCATACTGGGCGAAGCCCCAAGGACAAGCACACCGTCGTCGATGCGCTGACCGAAAACACCGTGTGGTGGGAGGGCAACCGCAAGCTCAGCCCAGCCAATTTCAAACTGCTCTACGACGATATGATCGCGCATGCGCGCGGCAAGACACTGTTCGCGCAGGACCTCTATGGCGGGGCTGATCCGAAATACCGGATCAAAACGCGCGTCTATACCGAACTCGCCTGGCACTCGCTCTTCATTCGTCAATTGCTGATCCGCCCCAACGTTTTCGAACTCGCCGACTTCGTTCCTGAACTCACCATCGTCGATCTGCCGTCGTTCAAGGCCGATCCTGCGCGCCACGGCGTGCGCACCGACACCGTCATCGCCATCGACTTCACCAGGAAGATCATCCTGATCGGCAACTCGTCCTATGCCGGTGAAATGAAGAAGTCGGTGTTCACCACGCTGAATTTCTATCTGCCGGCGCACGGCGTCATGCCGATGCATTGCTCGGCCAATGTCGGCACGGACGGCGACGTGGCGCTGTTCTTCGGGCTGTCCGGCACCGGCAAGACCACCCTGTCGGCCGATCCTGCCCGCACGTTGATCGGCGACGACGAGCACGGCTGGAGCGAACACGGCGTGTTCAATTTCGAGGGCGGCTGCTACGCCAAGTGCATCAAACTCTCGGAGGAAGCGGAGCCGGAAATCTATGCGGCGACCAATCGCTTCGGCGCCGTGCTGGAAAACGTCATCTTCGATCCGCAGACTCGCAGCTGCGATTTCGACAGCGACAAGAAGACGGAGAATACCCGCTCCGCCTATCCGATCGAATTCATGCCGCTCGCATCGAAGACCGGCCGCGCCGGCCAGCCGAAGAACATCATCTTTCTCACCGCCGACGCCTTCGGCGTCATGCCGCCGATCGCCAAGCTGACGCCGGCACAGGCGATGTATCACTTTCTGTCCGGCTACACCGCCAAGGTCGCCGGCACCGAGAAGGGCCTGGTCGGCGTGCAGCCAGAATTCTCCACCTGTTTCGCGGCGCCGTTTCTGCCGCGGCCGCCGGCGGAATACGGCAATCTGCTGCGCGACCTCATCAACAAGCACAATGTCGATTGCTGGCTGGTCAATTCCGGCTGGACCGGCGGCATTTACGGCACCGGCCGGCGCATGCCGATCAAAGCGACGCGCGCTTTGGTCACCGGCGCGCTCGACGGTTCGCTCAAAGATGCGAGCTACCGCACCGATCCGTATTTCGGCTTCGCCGTGCCGACCTCGGTGCCCGGCGTCGAGCCGCATCTGCTCTATCCGATGAAGACCTGGAAGGACAAAAGGGCCTTCGACGAGACGGCGCGCAAGCTGGTGCGCATGTTCCAGGAAAATTTCACCAAATACGAAAAGCACGTCGATGCCGACGTGCGCGCCGCGGCGCCGGAAGTGCGTCTGGCGGCGGAGTAACGGGCTCAAGCATTCCAGGGATTGAGAACGGGAACGCCGGCATTGGCAATGTCGCGGTCGTTGCGCGTCACCACGGTCATGCCGCGCACCAACGCGGTCGCCGCAAGCAGGCCGTCGACGACCGGTAGGCTGCGCTTCACGGCGAGGCGCCCCCACGCCTCGGCAATATCGGCATCGACGACGATGGTTCTGTCCGCATAGTGCAATCGCACATGATCAAGCCACTCGTAATAGATCGCCGCTTGCGCTCGATCGCGTGCGGCGCATTGCGCGGCGCCTTTGGCAATTTCGCCGAGGGTCAAAACACTGATGCAGAGCGCCGCCGGGTCCGCGCGCTTGAGCCACGATAATACCCTCGCATCGGGCCGCTTGCGGCGCACCTCGGAAATCACATTGGTATCGAGCAGGAAGGTCACAGATCGATGTCCCGCCCGGTGTCCTTTGAGCGGTCATTGATCACAGCGATTGTTTCATCGTCCCATTTCGGGCCGCTCAGCAGGAATTCGACGAGGCTCGGCCGCGCCGCATTCAGGCGTCGATATTCCTCGACCGAGAGGACGACCGCCGTGTCCGCCCCGCGATAGGTCACGAGCTGCGGGCCTTCCGATGTCGCCCGCTTCACGACCTCGGCGAACTTTGCCTTGGCCTGCTGCATCTGCCACTTTCGCATATCGGCTCCAGACTGGTCTGACCAGTCTGGTGCAATAGGCCGTTCGTGACGGCTTTTCAAGCCGGCAAGTTCTCAAGCCGGCAAGTTTTCAAGCCGGCTAGTCTGATATGACCAGGGTGACCTCGGCCTCATCGCCGTTCTGAATTCACGGACCCGCATCCGATGCAAACACTCCAACTCGGCCGCAACGGCCCAAAAGTCTCAGCCTTCGGGCTGGGCTGCATGGGCATGTCGGGCGGCTATGGGCCGGCCGACGACCAGGAATGCATCGCCACCATTCAAACCGCACTCGAAGCCGGCATCACCATGATCGATACCGCCGACTTCTACGGCATGGGCCATAACGAGATGCTGATCCGCGAAGCGCTCAAAGGCGGCAAGCGCGAGCGCGCTTTCGTCGCGGTGAAATACGGCTCGATGCGCGGGCCCGATCAAAAAATTCTCGGTGATGACGCGAGGCCGCAGGCAACCAAGAATTTTCTGGCCTATTCGCTGCGCCGGCTCGGCACCGGTTATGTCGATCTCTACCAGCCGTCGCGCGTCGATCCTCACGTGCCGATTGAGGACACGATCGGCGCCATCGCCGACATGGTGCAGGCTGGCTACGTGCGCCACATCGGCATCTCGGAAGCTTCCGCCAAGACAGTGCGGCGCGCCCATGCGACACATCCGATCGCGGCGCTGCAAATCGAATATTCGCTGTTTTCCCGCGGCATCGAGCGCGACATTTTGCCGGCGCTCCGCGAGCTCGGCATTGCGCTCGTCGCCTATGGCGTGCTTTCGGGTGGCCTGATCAGCGACCATGCCGAGGCGTCGCGCACCGCCAAGAGTGAAATTCGCAGCCGCAAGCCGCGCTTCGCCGCCGAGAATTTTGCCAAAAACATCGCGCTGGTCGAGGCGCTCGGCAAGATCGCCAAGGAAAAAGGCGTAACCATCTCGCAACTTGCCTTCGCCTGGGTCAAATCGCGCGGCGACGATATCGTACCGCTGATTGGCGCGCGTCGCCGCGATCAGCTCAGCGAAGCGCTCGGCACGCTCGATCTGAAACTTACGCCGGCCGATCTTGCCCGCATCGAAGCGGCGGTACCCGCTACCGCCGTCGCCGGCACTCGCTATCTGCCGGCTGCGCTTGCGCATATGGACAGCGAACACGCATAGCGTCAGGCTTTCTGCATTTCACGCCCGGCGCGGCGCGCCCAATTTTCCCAGGCGCGGTTGAGCGTGTAATCGTTGACCCGCGCGACGATTTTATCGACCTCGCCGTTGGTCAGGAACTTGATCTCGCCCATCGCCATCGCCTGCATTTGCAGCTTGGCGCCCATTTCGAGATAGACCGAGACGAACACGGCGTGGCGGACCGAGCGGCCGACCACGGTGGCGCCGTGGCCGCGCATCAGCGCCGTGGGGCGCGCGCCCAGGAATTGCGCCAGATCGCGGCCCATCGCCATATCGCCGACAAGAAGCGTGGTGTCGCCGAACTTGTCTTGGGAATCCCAGATCGGCACTTCGTGGCCGCACGAGGCGCACATATGCAACAGCGGCTTGAGGCTGGTTGCGGTGACGCCGAATGGGATCACGCTCGGCGAATGGTTGTGCACCACGGCATGCACGTCCGGCCGCGCCTCGTAGATGGCGCCGTGAATGAAGCGTTCGAGATATGGCGCGCGGCCGCGCTCGTCGATTGCGCTGCCGTCAAGCGTATATTCGACGATGTCGTCGCGCTCGATGCGTTCCGGCGCGCGCGCGCGCGACAACAGATAGCGCTGCGGATTATCCGGATGCCGCGCGCTGATATGGCCGAAGGAGTCGACAATCCCCTCGTTGGCCAGGATGCGGTTGGCGGTGACGATCTCTTCCAGCACGAAATCGAGCTTGCTCATTGCGGCGTATCTCCCCTAATCAGGAACAGTTCTAGCGGCAGCGCGCCGCGGGACTCAATCGTCAATCTGCGCTATGCGATAAGGTGACCACAGACCGCATTTGGAGAGCTTCTGCCATGTTGAGACGTTGTGCGTTTATCGCCACACTCGGTGTCGTTGTTGCCGGGGCCGCTGCGGCGGCCGCATGGGGGCAGGGCGCCGCAAATTTCCCCGATCGTCCGATCAGGGTGGTCGTCTCGGTGCCGGCCGGCGGCGGTGTCGATACCATCACCCGGCTGGTCGCCGCCAAGATGCAGACCTTTCTCGGTCAGCCAATGGTTGTCGAGAACAGAGCCGGCGTGGGGGGCAGCGTCGCCGCCGATTACGTCTTCCACTCGGCTGCCGACGGCTACACGCTGCTGGCTTCGCAACCGTCGCCGATCACGACCAATCCATACCTTTATAAATCGCTCAACTATGATCCAACGCAGCTGACCCCGATTGTGATCATGTCGCACGTTCCCAATGTCGTTCTGGTGCGGGAGGACTTTCCGGCAAAGACGGTGCAGGAGCTGATCGCCTACGCCAAGGCCAATCCCGGGAAGATCAACTACGCGTCGCAGGGCATCGGCACCACGTCGCATCTGACCGCCGAGCTGTTTCAGAAGCTCACCCATACCAAGCTCGTCCACGTGCCTTATAAGGGCACCGCGCCGGCGCTTAACGATCTGCTCGCCGGCAATGTCGACCTGATGTTCAATGAACTTGCGACCTCGCTGCCGCTGCACCAAGCCGGGAGAGCGAGAATTCTCGCGGTCACGGTCAAAGAGCGCGTGGCGGCGCTGCCGGATATTCCGACACTCGAACAAGCCGGCGTATCCGGCTGCGAATCCGATACCTGGCACGCGCTGACCGCGCCGCCGAAGACACCCGATGATATTGTCGCCAAGCTCAATGGCGCGGCCAACAAGGCCCTGCAGGATCCCGATCTGCTGGCGCGCTTCAAGCAGATCAGCGTCACGCCCGGCGGCGGAACGCCGGCCGAGATGGCCGCCTTCGTCAAGGAAGAGACGCAGCGCTGGGGCGACGTGATCCGCGATGCCGGCATCAAGCCGGAATGACGCCCATATGCCGTCATTGAGGAGCGAAGACCCAAGCCGACCGCATTCCATGAGCCTTAGTCTCTTCAACGATCAGGACGCCAATTTGCGCGGCAAGACGACCGGCATCTTCGTGCTGCTGGTTGCCGCCAATTTCCTGGCCTGGCTGTGGGCGCTGATCGCGTTTCATGATTATCCGGTGCTGATCGGCACCGCGTTTCTGGCTTACACGTTCGGGCTGCGCCACGCCGTCGATGCCGACCATATCGCGGCGATAGACAATGTAACGCGCAAGCTGATGCAGGAGGGCAAGCGGCCGGTTGCCGTCGGCTTTTTCTTTTCGCTCGGCCACTCGACCATCGTAGTGCTGGCATCCGCCGCGATCGCATTTGCGACTGCGAGTCTCGAAGGCCGCTTTGTTTGGTTCAGGCTTGTCGGCGGCACGATCGGCACGCTGGCGTCGGTCGTTTTCCTGTTTCTCGTCGCCGCCGCGAATTTCATGATCCTCTGCGCGGTCTATCGCACGTTCCGCGCCGTCCGCCATGGCAAGGACTATGTCGAAGAGGACCTCAACCGTCTGTTGGCGCAACGCGGTTTGCTCGGCCGGCTGTTCCGGCCGATGTTCCGGCTGGTCTCGCGCAGCTGGCACATGTATCCGCTCGGCTTTCTGTTCGGGCTCGGCTTCGACACCGCGACCGAGATCGGGCTCCTCGGCATTGCCGCGGCGGAAGCCTCCAAGGGCCTGCCGGTCTGGTCGATCATGGTGTTTCCGGCGCTGTTTACCGCGGCGATGTCGCTTATCGACACCGCCGACGGCGTGCTGATGCTGGGCGCCTATGGTTGGGCTTTCACCAAGCCCATTCGCAAGCTCTATTACAACCTGACGATCACCTTCGTTTCGGTGCTGGTGGCGGTATTGATCGGCGGCATCGAAGCGCTCGGGCTCATTGCCGATCGGCTCGCCCTGGAAGGACCGTTCTGGTCGGTCATCGGCATGCTCAACGACAATTTCGGCAGCCTCGGCTATCTCATCATTGCGATCTTTGTCGGCAGCTGGCTCATTTCGATCGCCATCTACCGGCTCGGCCGTTTCGATCGCCTCGAAACGGCAGGTTAAGGGCGTAAACCAATCGCGGCTGTCGCGGTTGCGCGGCCGGGCCGGCCTGACACAATACACCCATGAAAGTCATTATCGTCGGCGGCGGCATCGGCGGCCTGACCACCGCGCTGATGCTGCATGCGCGCGGCATCGACTGCGACGTGTTCGAGCAGACCGACACCGTGCGCGAACTCGGCGTCGGCATCAACACGCTGCCGCACGCGATCAAGGAACTCGCCGGCTTGGGCCTCCTCGAGCGGCTCGACGCCGTCGCCATCCGCACCTACGAACTGTTCTATACAAATCGCTTCGGTCAGGAGATCTGGCGCGAGCCGCGCGGTCTCGATGCCGGCTACGACGTACCGCAATTTTCCATTCATCGCGGCCGCTTGCAGGGCGTGATCTATCAGGCGGTCCGCGCCCGCCTCGGCGAATCGCGCATCCACACCGGGCACCGGCTTGGCGCATTCCGCGGGGACGAAGCCGGCGTTACCGCTTATTTCTTCGACCGCGCCGGCGCGCACCGTGCGACCGCCCGCGGCGACGTCCTGATCGGCGCCGACGGTATCCATTCCGCCGTCCGCGAAACACTCTATCCGAATGAGGGTCCGGCGCGCTGGAACGGCGCCATGCTGTGGCGCGGCGCCATCGAGTGGCCGCGCTTTCTCACCGGCCGCTCCATGATCGTCGCCGGCGGCATGGCGGCGAAATGCGTCGTCTATCCGATCGCCGAAGGCTCGCGCGACGACAAACGGCTCACCAACTGGGCCGTGGTCGCCAAGATCGGCGACGGCTCGACCCCGCCGCCACGCAAGGAAGACTGGTCGCGCCCCGGCCGCATGGAGGATCTGGCGCCGCACATCCGCCGTTTCGAGGTCGGCCATGTCGACGCCCGGGCATTGATCGAAGCCACGCCGGAGTTTTGGGAATATCCGATGTGCGATCGCGATCCGTTGCCGCGCTGGTCGTTCGGCCGCATCACGCTCCTTGGCGACGCCGCGCATCCGATGTACCCGGTCGGATCGAATGGCGCGTCGCAGGCGATCCTCGATGCCCGGGCGCTGGCTGATCGCCTGGTCGGCGCCGAACATCCGGTTCATGCCTTGTGGGCTTACGAGCAGGAGCGGCTGCCGCCGACCGCGCAAATCGTGCGCATGAACAGAAGCGGCGGGCCGGAAGGCGTCATCGACGCGGTCGAGGCGCGCGCGCCGGATGGTTTCACCAATATCGACGCCGTGCTGTCCTACGAAGAGCGCATAGCCATCGTGCGCGGTTATGCCATGACCGCCGGGTTCGCCCGCGAACAGGTGAACCGCGCGCCGGTCGGAACAGCAGCGGCCCAAGGCCGTTGAGACGGCGGAACTTGCGATGGTAAGGCGTTGTTTTAGTCGCAAACCCGGCCCAATATTGCCGCGTTGAATGACAGAATATTGCTGAGAGCGAGCCCATGGATCAGCACTCGGATAAGCACTCGGCTCAGGCCGTCAACGATATCGCGGCTCGCTATTTCATGGTTCTCGGCACGGCCGCCGCCGATCTTTGGAGCAAATTGCCGCAAGATTTGCAGCATATACTGTTCGAGCGCGCCGTCCTGCTTGGACATCAGGGCGAACGCGACGAAAGCCTGCGCGAGCAACTGGCAAAATTTCTGCACGACCATCACGCGCGGACGCTGGCGCGTTGACCGGCATCCCGGCGGGGGCAAAGCGCCGCTTGTGACGGCCTTTCGCGGCGTTACATAAGAAGGCAGCGAGCACATCATGGCAAGAGATCCCAATAAGCCGGAGCGGCCGCGCGTTGAGCCGGAGATCATCCCGCCGGATCGGAGTGCGCCCGGCGATCGCGGCCCAACCTGGCCGCCGTCTTACGGCTTCACGCAAATGCGCGGCATGCATCGCATCTATGTCAGCCGCATCGGACCGCTCGGTTTCGCCATCATCATGCTGGTGGTGGGGCTTTTTGCCGCGATCATGCTGCTGCTCTTGATCGGCGCAGCTCTGATCTGGATCCCCGTGGTGGCGGTGCTTGTCGTCATCGCAGCGATTTCCGGCTTGTTGCGCCGGCTTTGAGACGACGCGCGGTGCCCGCGGGCGGCGTACACCACGCGTTAACCATGACCCTTTATGAATTGATTAACCATACCAGACATTCTGGACATGGCCGGACCGCGTCTGCGTTTGACTGCGTGCGGCGTGCATTTTGTGGCGAAATCCACTGACCCGGGGCCGCCTCGCGCCGCCTCGCCGCGACAGGTGAAGCATCCGAGTGCTGCATGTTCGAAGCGCCGCGTCAGATGAGTTCGGCAGTCGTCGGCAACGGCAATGTTGCCGTCGAGACGGCCCCGCTTTCGCAGATCGACTTTAGCAAAATCTGCTCTCAACTGTGGCGCGGCCGCGCGACGATTCTTTTCACGACGGTCGCAGCGCTCGTCTTGGCGATCCTGTTCGTTGTTTTCGCGCCGCACGAATATACCGCGGTCACGCAAATCCTCATCGACCCGACTGATTTGCGCGCGGTCGGCAACGGCACCACGCAGCCGGCGCAAATGAGCGATGCCGGGCTCATGCAGGTCGAGAGCCAAGTCAACGTGCTAGCGTCGGACGCCGTGCTGCGCCGCGTGGTCGCTTCGCAGAAGCTCGACCGTGACCCGGAATTCGTGCGCGGCCCATCTTTGCTCAGCCTACTCTTAGGCAAGAACGAATTTCCCGGCGGCAGAGCGCTCGCCGCGCTGAACGAGCTCAAGCGCCGGGTGAAGGTGCAGCGCGACGAACGCACCTTTGTGGTGCAGGTCGCCGCCACCAGCCGCGATCCGAATAAGGCGGTGAGCATCGCCAATGCCATCGCCCAGGCCTATCTCGACGAGCAAACGCAGGTCCGGGCCGACGCCGCCCGGCAAGTGTCGCAGTCGCTGTCGGCCCGGCTGGCGGAATTGAAGAATAACGTGCGCGAAGCCGACGAGAAGGTGGCGGCGTTCAAGGCCCGCAACGACCTCATCGCCGCGAACGGTCAGCTGGTGGCCGACCAACAGCTTACCGATTTAAACAATCAGCTCAGCACCGCCCGCGCTCACAGCGCCGACGCCAAAGCGCGCCTCGAGCAGGTGCAGGCCGTGCAACGCAGCAAGGACGAGAACGGCGCCTTCCCGGAAGCCTTGCAGTCACCGACCATCACTGCGTTGCGCAGCCAATATGCCGAAATCATGCGCCGCGAAGCGGAGCAGACGGCAACGCTCGGCGCGCTCCATCCGGCCGTGATCGACATTCAGGCGCAAGCCGAGCGGCTGCGCCGCATGATCGACAATGAGATCGACCGCGCCGCGGTCGCGGCGCGCACCGAGTACGACAGCGCCAAAGCCAGCGAAAAGACGCTTGAGCGCAATTTCGCGGCGCTCAAGGAAACCGCAATCGACAACAACGAGGCGATGGTGGGCCTGCGCGAACTGGAGGGCGACGCACAGGCCAGCCGCGACATCTATCAAGCCTTTCTGCTGCGCGCCCGCGAGACCGGTGCGCAGGAGCAGGTCGATACCAAAAACATCCGCGTGCTCTCCAAGGCCGATTTGCCGCAAACGCGCAGTTCGCCGCCGCCAAGCCTGATCGTGGCGCTGGGCGCAATGATGCTCGGCGCGGCTGCCGGCTCCGGCATCGTTCTGATGCGGCCGCCGGCCGAGCCCGGCAGGCCGCAGCGGAGTGTCCGTACGCCCGGGTCGAGAAACGCTTGTGGGTCGAGAAACTCGTCTTGGTCGAGGAAGTCTTCTTGGTCGAGGAATTCTCGGCCCAAATCGCGAACCGCTATCCGGCTCTGGCCGGCGGCCTCGGGCGGCGTGCCGGTTCTTGCCGTGTTGCCGGCGGCCGACACCGCTTTCGGTTTGGAAGCGGCGGCCGATCCAAAGTCGGCATTCGGCAGGGAAATGCGCAAAGTCTACGACAAGGTGCGCGCAAGCCGCGCGGCGCCACGCAATCCCAGCGTTCTCGTGGTCGCCGACGACGACGCCGACGAGACCGTAACCGTCGCGCTCTCGCTTGCCGCGGTCGCGGCCGCAAAGCAACGCGTGCTTCTGATCGACGCCGACCTGCAACGTCGCACGCTGGCGGCGCTCGATGCCGAAACGGGCGACGCCGGTCTGGTCGATGTGGCGATCGGACGGCGCAGCTTGGCGGAGGCGATCAAGCTCGATCGCGCCAGCAATATCAGCCTCGTCGCATTCGTCGCGCCGGAAAGCCGCCGCGGCCGCCGCATTTATGACGCGGACATCAAACGCGCCTTCGACCAGACCAGACGCTACGACATGGTGATCGTCGCCGCGATGGATCTCCGCGATCCAAGCCTGCGTTTCTTCGCCGGTCTGGTCGACCACATCGTGCTGGTCGCCGGGGTCGAAGCGTTTGATGAAGCGGCAGCCGAACAATTTATCGCGCGCGCCGGGATCGATGCCGCAAAGGTCCGCGGCGCGGTGCTGACCGGCGCCGAAACGGCATGAGCCACGCAGCAAAACACGGCGCGCAGTCCTCAGCAACATCCGCCCCGCACGCGGCCATCGATGCCGACACGTTCATTCGCAGCGCGCTCTTCGTCATCGTTTTGCTGTCGGTATGGATTTCATTTCACCCGTTCTCCGACCTTTCCGCGCCGCCGTCATCCAATATTCAAGGCGGCGATATCGCCAATCAGATCGGCTTTTCGCTCATTTTCCTCGCGCTCGCGGCGTGGACGTCGCTCTACGAGCCAGGCCGACTGAAACTCCTGCTCCGGCCGGTCTTGCTGGCGACGCTCGCGTGGTGCGCGCTCTCCGTTATCACCTCATGGGCCCCGTCGAGCGCCGCCCGGCATCTGGCTTTCACGCTCGTGGTGATGAGCATTTCGGCGATGGCGTTGTTGTTGCCGAAGAATCTCCGGCACTTCGCCGATCTCTTGGCCATCGTGGCGCTCATCGTGATCGCCCTCTGCTATCTCGGCGTCTTCCTCGTGCCCAAGCTTGCCGTGCATCAAGCGACGGACTTTCTTGAACCCGAACATGCCGGGGAGTGGCGCGGCGTCTTCGACCATAAGAACGAAGCCGGCGCCAATATGGTGCTGTTCATCTTCATAGGATTATTCGTGGCCCGCGCCCGTAGTCTGGCGCTCGGATGTCTCATCGTCGTGCTAGCTTCGATCTTTCTCGCTTTCAGCCAATCGAAAACGGCTATCGGCGTATTGCCGATTGCGCTCATCGTTCCGGCGGCCATCGGCCGCACGCGCAGGCCAGCCTTGGCAAGCGCCCTGGTCCTTGCCGGTTTGGCGCTATTCAACCTGTTTTCCGTCGGCACAGTCGTTTTTGGGCCGGTCCACGACTTGGTGCACGCGATTATGTCGGATGCGTCATTCACCGGACGGACCGATATCTGGCAGTTCGGCATTGAGGCCGTGACGCGGCGGCCGATTACTGGATATGGCTTCGATACCTTTTTCGGCACCGATCAGGTCGTCTACGGCATGGCCGGCAATGCAAGCTGGGCCAACACCGCCGCCGACGCCCACAACGCCTATCTCAATCTTGCGCTGACGATCGGCCTGCCCGGCATGGCGCTGGCGATCGCCTGGGCCGTCGTGCTTCCGATTGTCGACTACTGCCGGCAAGCCAATGACCCGCACACCAACGCGCTGCAGAAGCTGTTTCTGCGGGTGTGCGTGTACGGCGCTTATGCCTCATGCTTCGAGAGTTCGATATTTCAGCAGGCCAGCTCGGTCTGGTTCTTCTTCCTGACCGCGATTTTCGGCCTGCGTTATCTCGCCTGCACACGTGTCGCCGTGTGAGCAGAAAGCGGCACATAAAGCCCCGCAGAGATTTTTAGGGTCCGGCGTGCCGGTCGGTATCCGGCGTCTTCCCCGGCGCGCCAAGGCCGAGCGCGCGCATCAGGTCCGGATCGGGATTGCGGTCACTCTCGTGCACGTAAAGACCGAACGGATCGTCGCGCAGCACATAAGCGGTCCAACCCCAGCCGTGGTGCGCGATGCCGGCCGAGGTGTCGTGTAGCCAGCGAGCGCGCGAGGTCCGGCCGATTTCGACGCCGCCCATGGTTTGCTTCATGGCGCCGAATTCGGTGAAGACGATCTGGTTGGAATCGACGCCTTCGCGCGTTTGCCAATCGGCCACCTTGTTCATCCATTCCTCGATCTGCGCCGCGCCCTGCGCTTGGTCGAAATATTTGGCGATTTCCGTCTCCGCTTGCGCTTGCGCCGCAGCACGGTCGACGCCCTGCGGCAGCGCCACGGTGCGGAACCGCGCGCGCGTCAGCTCCAGCGTTTGCTCGAGACTTCCCGCCGCCGCCGGATAGGGCACGCCGATGGTGCCGGCAAGATAGGGCATAGACCAGGTCGCGCCCTGATGGGTGAACAGGAACGGATAATAGAAATGCACGCTGACGAAATTGCGCCGGTCGCGCAATAAGTCGGTATCGAGCTGGACGATGCCCTCGATATTCGACCAGCAGCCGCCGGTCAGGAATAGCGGCAGCCGCGCCGAGATGCGGCGGATGCGCTTGACCAGGATTTGCTGGTATTCGGTCCAATCGGTCCCGAACAGGACATGGCATTTATCTTGCGGCTCGTTCATCGCTTCGAGCGCCACCACACCGGAGCCGACGGTGCTCAGCGCCGTCGCGACGCGCTCCACCGCCGCCGCATAAGCGTGGAATTTCGGACCGTCGAGCCCGTCGAGATAGGTCTGCGGTAATTCATGATGCAGCGACGGCGGAAACAGCGTCACCAGCACCGCGAGGCCGTGGCGATTGATCGCGGAAACAACTGCAACGAGCTGGTCGAGGATGTCCTGTTGCTCTTGCTCATCGCCCTGCAGCAACGGACCGACGTTCGAGCGGAACGCGCATGTGATCGAACCCGATCCGACGCAATTCATCGAAGTCGAACAGCGACAGCGCCGATAGCGGATGCGGATAGGCCGGATCGGCGTAGGTCCTGTCCGCACCCTCGCCGATGATTTTAGGAAACTCAAAGAATTCGACGAGCGTCGCACCGCGCTTGAACGCCGGGGTCGGGGCAGCGGCACCGGCCGGCAAGCGTGCGAAAGCTGCAACGAAAATGCAGAGCGCGATTGCCGGCGCCGCGCGCCACGCCAACCGCGTCACGGCCGAACCTTTTCGGCCACGGGCTGCAAGTCGTGCAATTCCCTGCGGTCGAGCCGGCGCTGCGCTTCAAACAGACTAAGATAGCTTTCGATCATGCGCTGGCGCGAATATTTGCCGGCCAAGGCCCGGGCCAACGCGGCGACGACGGGGCTTGCGGGCGCCGCGGTCAGCCCACGAGAGATGGCTGAAATCCAACGCTCGACGTCGTGCGGAGCGACAAACGCGATCGGCTCGCCGCCGTCCGCGCGCAACACTTCGCGCAACACCGGCAGATCGGCGACCACCATCGGCAGGCCGGCCATGCCGGCTTCGACGGCGGCGAGCCCGAACGTTTCCCAGGTCGACGGAAACACGAATAGATCGGCGGCGGCGTAAAGATCGGCAATATCCTCGGCCGGCAAAGCCCCGAGCAGGTGCAACCTGTCGTCAACGCCAAGCATCACTGCGAGCGCGCGCAACGAAGCGATCTTGGCGCCTCCGCCGGCGAGCGCGAGATGCGCCTGCGGCAGACAGGCAAGCGCCCGAATGAGCACATCCTGATTCTTTTGCGGGGTCAGGCGGCCGACATTGAGCAGGATCGGCTGCGACAGTGGCAGACGGAAACGCCGCCGTGTCGCTTCGCGGCTCGCCGTCGGCGCCGGCGCGTCAAGTCCGTGCTCGATCAAGACCATCGAGCGTCGGTAACGCGCCGGATAGCGGGCGAATTCAGCCCAGGTCGCGGCGCTGTTAATGATATTGGCGGAGTAGAGCCCAAGCCTGCCGGCAAGCTTGTCCAGTAAGCGCAGCGGTCGCGGCACTTCTCCCGGTGTACAAGTCTGGTGAACCACGCGAAGCCGGCAGCCGGAGAGCCAGCCGACGATGCCGACCAGAACGGAGGCTGTCGACTGATACGCGAGCAGCGCATCGAAACCGCCGCGCCAGATCTGCCGCGCCATGCGCAGCGCATAAAACAGCTTGTCGGGGAGCGGCAGCCCGGCGCACGGATACAAATAGGCCGTTTCGACGACGAACCGATGCGATGCAAGCTCGTGTTCGATCATACCGGCGAGCTTTTGCACGCCGCCGCGTTCGCGATCGTGAATGATTTGCAGAATTCGCATCAGATCGCGCTCGCCGCCCGACGGTTTTAGCGTTGCTCGTATGCAACTTAACGCTACTCGGTGAAATCTCTCGTAGCCGCTTTTCTTCATGCCAACAATGACTTATCACGCGGGATGCTTAACACGTCGGGCCTGCTCTATCTGAGCGCGCGCGCTTTGTCGGCGGCCGGGAATCTGCTCGCCGTCGCCATCTTCTCGCGCATGGCCGGCCCCGCCGAATACGGCCATTACGTGTTGATCTTTGCCTGGTCGCTGATCGTCTACGGCTTCGGTGCGCAGTGGATGCGCTACGCCTATTTCGGCGTTTACGATTTGCAACGCTTCGGCGAATATGTCGCCTCGCTGGCGCGACTCCTTGGTGTCGGCATAGCGATCGTGGCGCTGGTGCTCTCCGGCTTGGCTCTGTTCGGCTTATTCGAGCCGGACTTTCTGTTCGCAGTGTTTGCGCTGGTGTGCGGCATCACCGTTTACGAAGCCGCGTTCGAAGTGGCGCGCACGCTTCTCAACGTCCGCGGCGCTTCCTTGTCCATGATCGTCCGCACCGTGCTGATGATCGGGTTCGGCAGCGCCAGCCTTTACGTCGGCGGCGGCGCCCGCGGCCTCGCCGTCGCCATCGCCGTTGCGCATCTCATCGCCGCCATGCCTGCACTTGCGACTTTCGCGAAAATCCGCCTGTCGCACTTCTCGCGGGCCGCTTCGCTCCATATCGTCAGTTACGGCTGGCCGCTGCTCTTGTCATTCGGCGTCACTGCGGTCGGCCAGAGCATCGATCGGCTTTTGCTCGCGCATTATCTTGGGCTTGCCACACTCGGCCCATACGGCGTCGTCGCCGACATTCTGCGGCAAAGCTTCAGCGTGCTCGGCGAAGCGATCATCCTGTCACTGGTGACCGTCGCCAAGACGCAATCCAATCGCGGCGACATCGCCGCGGCCAACAAGACGCTGCAGATAGCGTTCAATGCCTGTCTCGCCGCCGCGACTTTCGGAGCGGCGTTCTTCATCGTCTTCGGTCATGCGGTGCTGCAAGCGGTGCTGCAGCCGGAATTCATCGCGCCGACCAGCGGCATCATTCCAATTCTCGCCGTCGCTTTTGCCTTCGCCACCATGCGCAATTTCTACTTCGCGCAAGTGATCTATTTCACCAATGCCAGCTATCTCGAACTCGTGGTCGCATTGCTGTTTCTGGCGATCTCGACGACGCTCTCGGTGGTCCTGGTTCCGGCCCATGGTCCGTACGGCGCCGCCATCGCGTTGATGGTGGCCTGCATCTTCGCCTGCCTCGCCTTCATGGCGCTGGGACGGCGCTGGTACCGCATGCCGATCGACCTGACTGCGCTCGGCGTCATGCCGTCGCTGGCGATCCTCTCTGTATTCGGCGCGCGCGTGGCGCAGGTATTTCTCCCCGGCCATTCGCTCCAGCTTGTAGCCGACGCCGCCATCTTCGCCGTGTTCGGCGGCTACGCTATCCATCACTTCGGATTGTTGAACTTGCCTTCCACCGAAGTCGTCGGCGATCGCGTAACGGCGCTATAGGCGATGATTTCGTCGCGCGGCACCAGGGCGCCACGGGCACAGGCGGACATCGCGCCGCCGCTGGCTCCGCACGCGGACGACACCGGCCAGACCGGCCAAACGAGCTATTTCGACCATCCCGCACACGTCGACTTCCTCGGCCTGCCGTTCTGTCTGTGGACGCAGGCTGAGGTCATCGAAGCCATCACCGCGCGCTGCGCCGCACCGTACCGATATGTGGTCACGCCGAACGCTTATCACGTGGTGGCGGCTCACGATGAGCCGGCACAGTTGCTGCCGATCTATCGGGCCGCATGGCTGTCGCTATGCGACAGCCGCATCGTGCGGGCTCTGGCGCGACTCGAACGGCACGCACTGCCGCTTGTCACCGGCAGCGATCTCGTCGCGGCGCTGCTCGCCAGCCTGAATGATCGACCGGGCGCGCCCAAGCGGATTCTCGCCGTGGGCCCGCCGCGCGGCACGGAGGCAGTCCTGCGTGCCGCCTATCCAAACGTGATATTCGACGTCATGCCCACGCCGGCCGCGTTGGCGCACAACTCCGAACTGCGGCTGGCGGTCGCCCGCGCCTGCGTGAACCGCACCTGGGACATCGCGCTCTTGTGCCTCGGCTGCCCGGCCCAAGAGATGGTCGCGCGACAGCTCGCCGAACTGGGCTGTGAATCCGGCGTGGCGCTTTGCGTCGGGGCGTCGATCGATTTTCTGACCGGGGCGCAGGCGCGGGCGCCGCGCTGGCTGCAGAGGCTCGGTCTCGAATGGGCGTTCCGTCTGGCGCAGGAGCCACAACGGCTGTGGCACCGCTATCTCGTCCAATCGCCAAAAATATTGCGCATCTTCGTCGCTACGCGTCGGCGGCGCGGGTACTGATTTGCGATGAAGCTTCCATTCTGCGCCGGTAACCGATGGCCGCGAGTGCGTCGCGGATCGGCAGGCATCGCATGTCTTCGGCGCGAACCGCTTCTATCGTCTCGCGCAGCAAGCGCGGCGATGCGCCAATCCAGCTCGGCGGCTCCGCGACATCGTGCGTGTAGAAGATGAGCCAGCCACGGCGCCTGCGCGTCTCGCGCAATACTCGCGCCAGCTTGCTGTGCGTGAGCGTGCGATCATATAGCTCGATCACCCGCAGCATCGCGAGATCGATGCTACCGGCATTGATGCCTTGGTAAATTCCGCGGCAACTGTCGAAGCGGTCTTTGAGCTGGCGCTTGCGCGGCAGCGAGACGCGACCGAACGGATAGCAAAAGTTGGCGACCTCGATGCCGGGACACAGCGCGCGCAAAAGCGTGCGGTTACGCCCGCATTCTTCGTCCATATCGAGCGCGCCGAGCCGATCGGCGGCAACATGGGAGAAGGTGTGGCAGCCGATCTCATGGCCGCGGTCATAAAGCGCGCGCACCTGTTCGCGGTCGATCACCTGCCAGTGCCGATCCATGGTGCCGCAAGTGCCGGCCGCGATGTAGAACGTGCCGCGCAGGCCATATTGCTCGAGAATTGCAGCGCCGTTGGTATAGGCCGAAGCGGGAACGTCGTCGAAAGTGAAACTCACAAGCGGCGCCGTGTTGCGCATGGCGAAAGGTTTCGACCGCGAATGCCGCGCGGCCTGGCGCAGAACGCCGTCGATGAGCGGCTCCAGCATGACCGACCTCACGACGCGACGGCGACTGCGAGCGGCCCGTTCGCCGGTTCCCGCAGCGGTGTTAGCTCGGCGATGATTTCGAGGAACCGTTCGGCGGCGCGCGCAGCAGCGTAGTGCAGTCCCCGCGCCATCAATGCGCGGCGATCCGGAACCGCGTTCAAGGCGGCAACGATAGCCGCCGCCATGGCGGCCGGGTCGCCGACCGGCGTCAGCGCGCCGTAGCGGCCGCCTTGCAGGATCTCGCTTGGCCCGTATGGGCAATCGGTCGAGACCACCGGCGTCCCGCAGGCCAGCGCCTCGATAATGGCGTTGCCAAGGCCCTCGTAAATCGAAGCGCAAACGGCGAGGCGCGCCCGCATCATGAATGCAAACGGATCGGCGACCGCTCCGGTGAAGACGATGCGGTCGGCCAAGCCGAGACGGCGCGCCAATGCTTCGAGTGCGGGCCGCTGCGGACCGTCGCCGACGATAGCCAGGCGCCAGGCTTGCGACGCCGGCAATAGGCTCATTGCGCGAATGAGGGTGTGCTGATCCTTTTCCGGAGACAGCCGGCCGACGCAGACGATGAGATCGTTGTCGCGGCCCATTTCGCCGTCCCATCGCGCGACCCGCTTCACCATCGCCGGCGGCACCACCGCGTTGGTGAGCATCACTGAGATCAATTCGTCAGGAACGGCAAAGTTGTTCGCCAGATCGCGCCGCGCTCCCTCGGTGAGCGTAACGATCCGATCGGCATAGGCGTAGGCCCGGCGTAAAATTCGGTAGGCGATACGGTTCTGCAGATACGGATCGCGGTGCTGCGCGACCGATGGGCTGCCGACCTCGCGCAAGACAAGCTTCGGTCGACTGTGCCGTGGCAACGTTCGCACGGCCACAAGCGTGCAGAGATTGAGGCCCGCTTCGGAACTGATAACGACCGCGGGTGCCATGTCGCGGATCAGGCGGCGCAAGCCGGGTATAGCGTAACGCAGCTTTCGTCCAGGAACCTCGGCAACGTGAATAGCGGGATCGAGCAGCGCCCGCAGCGGTCCGTCAGCGCATAGCGTCAAAATGGCGATGCGGACGCCTTTGGCGGCAAGCGCGTTACAGAGCAGGATCATGTCCCGCTGCGCACCGCCGCCCTCGAAAGCGCGCAGCACGAAGGCAAGCGAAAGGGCGAAATTTTGAGCAGGATTTTCGCCTCGCAGTGCCACGGGGAATGCCGACTTTCCTGCTGGGATTACAATAGGAAATAGCCACCATGCGACGGGCCGGATCAAGCCTGAACTCGAATGCGGCGGCGGCGTTTACGTCAGCAAAGTTAATTCGTCGCGGACCCGCACGTTAATTAACTTTAATGCGCTAGCCATTGATCGTTTTGGCCCTTCGATATAGTTCGCAACCGGCCCCATGCGTCCACCCGAGCGGCGCGGCTGAAATTCGGGAATAAGGTACGAATTTGAGGGGGTTGCGGAAGCGAGGTATAGCTTGGCCATGAGGGCTTCGATGACCGGGCAAATTTCCCGGCGGACTGCTTACGTGGTTGCAGGCATCGCGGTTGCGTCCGTGGCCGCCGCGGTCATTTTTTGGCGTCACGGCAGCACCCAAGCGGCGCAGGCCGCTCCGCCCTCAATTCCGGTCACGGTCGCCGAGGCGGCGCAACAGGACGTTCCAATCTATTATGACGCGCTCGGCACAGTGTTCGCTCTTAACACCGTCGCCATCCGCGCCCAGGTCAACGGCCAGATCGTCTCGGTCGACTTTCGCCAGGGCCAGGAGGTCCGCAAAGGCGATGTCTTGGCGAGAATCAGATCCGGCGCCGTTCCAGGCCGCCTTCGATCAGGCCGTCGCCAAAAAGAGCGAGGATGAAGCGCAGCTGATCGATAACGAAAAGGATTTGGCGCGATTCAAGACCCTGGTCATCAGGAACGCCGAGACGCAGCAGAACGTCGACGCCCAGCAGGCCAAGGTCGACCAAACAAAGGCCACGATCGATGCCGACCAAGCCGCCATCGAGGCGGCGCGTACTCAGCTCAATTACGCCACCATTACGGCGCCGATCGACGGCGTGGTCGGTTTCCGCCAGGTCGACATCGGCAACATCATTCACACCAACGACGTCAATCCGCTCACGGTCCTGACGCAGATCAAGCCGTGCACCGTGATATTCACGCTGCCGCAAGCGATCTCGGTCCGGTGCGCGAAGCGATGCTGCACGGCACGGTCTCGGTGCTGGCCTTCGATCAGGACAACAAGCAGCAGCTCGCCGAAGGCAAGCTCCTCCTCATCAATAATCAGATCGATCAGAACACCAGCACGATCCAGTTGAAGGCGGAGTTTCCCAACCAGGACGAACGGCTGTGGCCGGGCGAATTCGTGCACATCCACATCCTGATCACGACCCGCAAGAACGCCGTGACGGTGCCGGCGGTCGCGTTGCAGCGCGGTCCGGACGGCTTTTATGTCTGGGTGATCAAGCCCGACAATACCGCGGAGCAGCGGCCGATCGAGGCGGAAACCGTCAGCGAGGACCTGGCGATCGCGAAAAAGGGTCTCAATGCCGGCGAACGCGTCGTGGTGGACGGCCAGTCGCGATTGGACGTCGGCACGCGCGTGGCGATCCGCGCTCCCAATCCTTCGACCGATGCCAACGAGCAGCAGGCGGATAAGAGCTGATGAATTTCTCCGAAGTTTTTATTCGCCGGCCGATCGCCACCTCGCTGCTGATGGCGGCGCTGGCGCTGGTCGGCATCGTCGCCTTTCCGTTGCTGCCGGTGGCGCCGCTGCCGCAAGTCGATTTTCCGACCATTCAGGTCACCGCAACGCTGAGCGGCGCCAGTCCCGAAACCATGGGCGCCACGGTCGCCACCCCGCTCGAGCGCCAGTTCGGCCAAATTGCCGGCGTTACCCAAATGAGCTCGGTAAGCTCGCTCGGCTCGACCGTGATCACGCTGCAGTTCGACCTCAACCGCAATATCGACGGCGCCGCAGGCGACGTGCAGGCGGCAATCACGGCCGCGGGCCCGTATTTGCCGAAAAACCTCACCAATCCTCCGACCTACAAAAAGGTAAACCCCGCCAACTCGCCGATCCTGATCGTCTCGGCGACTTCAAACAGTCTACCGCTGACGAAAGTCGACGATTTTGCCGAGAATGTCGTCGCCACACAGATTTCGCAGATCACCGGCGTGGGCATCGTCAATATCGGCGGCCAGCAGCGGCCGGCCATCCGCGTGCAGATCGACCCGTCCAAATTGACCGCGCGCGGACTGACGATGGAGGACGTGCGGCAGGCGCTATTGAGCGCCACGACCGATGCCGCCAAGGGTACGATGCTCGGCAAGCTGCAGAGCTTCACCATTGTCGACAACGATCAATTGACGGAAGCCGCGCCCTACAACGACGTCATCGTGGCCTATCGCAACGGCGCGCCGGTTCGCATCCGCGACATCGGTCGCGCGGATTCCGGGCCGCAGGATGTGACTTTGGGAGCGCTGCACCGCGAACAGAATGCGGTGATGCTGCTTGTCTTCAAGCAGCCGGGCGCCAACGTCATCGCCACGGTCGACAGCATTAAATCGGCGCTGGCCGGGATGAGCTCGCTTATTCCGCCTGGCATTCATCTGGACATTGTCGTCGACCGCACGCAAACCATTCGCGCCGCGGTCAATGACGTCGAATTCACCCTGCTGTTGTCCTGCGCGCTGGTCGTGCTGGTGATCTTGCTGTTCCTGCGCAGCATTCACGCCACGATCATTCCCGGCGCCGCGGTGCCGCTGTCGCTCTTGGGCGCGGTCGCCATCATTTATCTTGCCGGTTTCAGCCTGGACAATCTGTCGCTGATGGCCTTGACGATCGCCGTCGGCTTCGTGGTCGACGACGCCATCGTCGTCGTCGAGAACATTTTTCGCCATCTCGAAGCCGGGACCACGCCGCTGCAATCGGCGATCAAGGGCGCGCGCGAAATCGGCTTCACCGTGCTGTCGATCAGCATTTCGCTGGTCGCCGTCTTCATCCCGCTGCTGTTGATGAGCGGCATCGTCGGCCGGCTGTTCCACGAATTCGCCATTACGGTGATTTCCGCGATCGCCGTATCGGTGATCGTGTCGCTAACGCTGACGCCGATGCTGTGCTCGCGCTTTCTGGTCAGCGAGCATGACCGCGAGCATGGCCGGCTCTATCGCGTCATCGAACGGGCCTTCGATATGCTGCTCGACGGCTATCGCCGAGGGCTGGACGTCGTGTTGCGCCATCAGTTCCTGACGCTCCTCGTATTTCTGGCGACGGTCACCGTTACCGGCGCGCTGTTCATAACCATTCCGAAGGGTTTCTTTCCCACCCAGGACACCGGCTTGCTGTTGGGCATTTCCGAGGCCGGTCAGGACGTCTCTCCGGAAAAAATGAAGGAGGTCCAGCGACAACTTTCGGCCATCATTGAGAAGGACCCCGACGTCAACGATTTTGGCTCGTTTTTCGGCCCGAGCTACGGCAATACGCAAAATACCGGGCGCTTTATCGTTGGCCTTAAGCTTCGTGACGACCGCGCCGCATCGGCCTCGCAAATCATCGACCGGCTGCGGCCGAAGCTCGCGCAAGTCCCCGGCGCCAGGCTGTTTTTGCAACCGGCGCAGGACATCACCGTCGGCGGCCGCATCGCGCGCGGGCAATTTCAATACGTCTTGCAGGATCCCAATCAGCACGAGCTGACCACGTGGGCGCCGCGATTGATGGCCAAGCTCAAGGCGCTGCCGCAACTCGCCGACGTCGCCACCGACGCGCAAAACGACGCGCCACAGGTCACCATCACCATTAATCGCGATGCGGCGGCCCGTTTCGGCATTCTGCCGCAAGTCATCGACAACACGCTCAACGACGCGTTCGGCCAGAACGACGTGACGCAATATTTCACCAACAATTCCTACTACGTCGTTCTTGAAGTGTCGCCGGCGCTGCAGGGCAAGCTGGATACGTTCAATCAGCTCTACATCAAGGCACCGACCAACGGGCAGCTCATTCCGCTCTCCACGCTGATCAGCGTCGACACCAGTCACATCGGGCCGCTCCTGGTTTCGCATTCCGGTCAGTTTCCGGCGGTGACATTGACTTTCAATCTTCCGGCCGGCGTGGCGCTCGGCCAAGCCGTCAACGCCATCCAGCAGGCCGCGGATCAGATCGGCATGCCTTCATCCATCGTCGGCACCTTCCAGGGCAACGCGCAGGCATTCCAGGCGGCCTTGTCGAACGAGCCGATCCTGATCGCCGCGTCGCTGGTGGTGGTCTACGTCATCCTCGGCGTGCTCTATGAGAGCTACATCCATCCGCTGACGATTCTCTCGACGCTGCCGTCGGCCGGCGTCGGCGCGTTGCTGGCGCTGATGCTTGGCGGCTTCGACCTGTCGGTGATCGGCATCATCGGCATCATTCTCTTGATCGGCATCGTCAAGAAGAACGGCATCATGCTGGTCGACTTCGCCATCAATCGCGAGCGAGCTGGCCTGCCGCCGCGCGAGGCGATACGGCAAGCCTGTCTGCTCCGCTTCCGTCCCATCGTGATGACGACGATGACCGCGCTGTTGAGCGGCCTGCCGCTGATGTTCGGACACGGCTCGGGATCGGAATTGCGCCAGCCGCTGGGCTACGCCATGGTCGGCGGACTGGCGCTGAGCCAGCTGCTGACCTTGTTCACCACACCGGTGATCTATCTCTATCTGGATCGGTTCCAAGATTGGCTGAGCGGCGGCCATGCCGAACGCCAGGAAGCGGAACCGCTGCCGCTTGCCGCCGAATAGCACGGCATTACGAAATAGAATTCGTTCCAACAAAATTTCGATGGAACTCCGGAGCGGGACTGGGCTCCGCGCGGAACAACGCCGTGCCGTTACGCGTTTCTCCTCCTGACCCACGATCGGGAAATGAACCAGAGGAGAAATGGCATCATGAAGAAGCTTATGCTTGGCGTCGCCACAGCAGGGGTGCTGCTGACAGCAGCGGCCGGCCATGGCGCAAATCGGCGTTCGCGTTGGACCGGTCGGCATCGGCATCGGCGCGCCGTATTACGATAGCTGCGGTTACTGGAACAATTGGTGTAACGGCGGTCCGTATTACGACTATTACAGCGGACCGAACGTGGTCATCGGTGGTGGCGGCGGTGGTTGGCATGGCCACCCGCATTTCCACGGCCACGGCCATTGGCACCGCTAACGCGATGTTGCATCGAAAGGGCTCCGGAAACGGGGCCCTTTCTTGTTGCGTAAATTTATCTGGCATTTTTAACGAGGCTCGCAATCGGGGCAAATGCGCTGCGACGCACAAGGACGGCAGCACACCGGAATGTGAAGCCAGGATCGCCGCCTTGGTTCGTGCATTGCGCGACAGTCGGTGGCATGATGCACACGCTTGAGAGCGTGAATCGGCAAACCCGGAAAACGCCGAGCGCATTTCCGAGATCCGATCGCTCCCAACAAACGCTGGCCGCCTTGCGGCCTCAGCCGCAGGCGCAAAACCGCAATGAGTGAACCCGGTTCGGTTCAGGAGAAGCGCTATGGCCAATACGCACATTCTCGTCGGCGCGAGCACAAGCCCCGCGCGACCTATCGTACGCCGCATCTCGCCATCCGATCTCTATCAGTCGCTCGCCCGCGGCATCGACGATTTCACCGCGATGCCGAGTCATGCGGTTTTTCTCTGCGTGATCTACCCGTTGCTCGGGATTCTTTTAATCGGAATGACGCTCGGCAATTCGACGCTGCCGCTGGCATTCCCGCTCGCGGCGGGTTTTGCACTGGTCGGACCGCTGGCCGCGATCGGTCTCTATGAGCTGAGCCGGCGCCGCGAAGCCGGACTCGACAGTTCCTCGAGCCACGCCTTGGACGTGCTGCACTCGCCGTCCCTTGGCGCCATCGTGGCGCTGGGCATTCTCCTGATGGCGATCTTCCTGATCTGGCTTGCGGTTGCCGAATGGATCTACATCGCCAATTTCGGCTACACGGCGCCGGCCTCGTTGCGGCAGTTCACTTCCGAAGTGTTGAACACAAGCGCCGGATGGACTCTCATCGTCGTCGGCACCGGCGTCGGCTTCCTGTTCGCCGTTCTGGTGCTCACCATCAGCGCCGTCTCGTTTCCGCTGCTGCTCGACCGCGACGTTGGCGCGGCGGTGGCAGTGCTGACCTCGATCCGGGTCGTCGCGGCAAATCCTGCGACCATGGCGTTGTGGGGCTTTATCGTCGCCGCGCTCTTGGTGCTTGGCTCGATTCCGTTCTTTCTTGGGCTCACCGTGGTCATGCCGGTGCTCGGTCATGCCACCTGGCACCTCTATCGCCGGGCGGTCGAACCGGATCCCAATCCGCATCCGGATTATCAGCCGCGCGAGCGAAGCCGCCGTTATGCCGCCGACTTCCCGTCGGCTTTGTTCCCGACGCGGGATTAAATTAGCCGAGTTCGGCGGCGCGGTGCAGGCTCGCGATCATCGCCACGCGGATCAGGTAATCGCGCGTGCGTTGCGGGTCCGACGCCGTGAGCTTGAGCGTAGCGGCGAAATCCGGATTGGCGCATTCGAGATTGCGCTTGTTCTCGATGGTCTGCTTTTCGATGTATTCAAGCGTGATCGCGCGGCGCTGCCGCTCATAGCGATCAAGCTCGGATTGCGGAGCGGCTCCGTTCCAGAACGGCGGCAAGCCGCGCGGTCAGATTCATGGCGTCGTGAATGCCGCCGTTCATGCCCATACCGCCGAGCGGATTGTTGACGTGCGCAGCGTCGCCGGCGAGAAAAGCGCGGCCGGCGCGAAAGTTTTTCGCCACGCGCTGATGCACCTGGTAGAGCGTGGTATGCGTGATGTCGTATTTGGCGATGCCCGGCACCACTTTGGCCATCAGCATATCGGCAAAGGCGCGGCTTAAGGCCGCTTCGTCGCCGACGGTCTCGGTCAGCGGGAACATCACGCGCCACAGTCCTGGAATCTCAAGGAGAAAATGCCAGCGCTCCGGGTCCGCGACATAGGTCACCGAAACCAAGTCCGCGATCGCGCTGCGGAAATCGAACGGCGTCGAGACGACCAGAAACCGCTCCGGCCAGGTGAAGCCGTCGAATGCGATGCCGAGCGCGCGGCGCACCTCGCTGCGCGCGCCGTCCGCGCCGATGAGCCAGCGGGCCGAGCGCCGCTCGCGTGTTCCGCCGCGCTCAAGCGTGACATGAATGGCCGCGTTGTCTTGTTCGATGCCAACGACGCGACAGCCAAACTCGATCCGAATTTCCGGTTGCCGATCGAGCCGCTCATATAGAATGCGCGTCAGCTTGAATTGCTCGGCCTGCACGCGGAACGGATGTCGGGTCACGTCGGCAATCGCGCCAAAATCAAAGGTCGCAATCACGCCGTCACGGGTGCGGTACTGCAGTTGCGGCGCAATCAGGCCCTGCGCCATGAGCGGCGCGGCGGCGCCGAATTCGTCCAGCATGTCGAGCGTCGGCGGATGAAAGGTCGAGGCGCGCGATTCCTCGGCTAGCGTAGCGCCGGCTTCGAATACCGTCACCGGCACGCCGCGGCGCACCAGATTGGCGGCGGCGGTGAGCCCGACCGGGCCCGCGCCGGCGATAAACACGCGCTCCTCAATCGGCATCGACTTGGCGCCCCGTTTTCCGGTTTTCGCCTGCCGCGCCGGCGGTTTGTCGGCGCACCGTAAAAGTCTATCATGCCGCCGCATGCTCGATCTCGGCTTAGGTTTTCTCGGCAGTGTCGCCCGCGATCCCAACGCGCTTGCCATTGTCGATGGCGAAATACGCCTGACCTACATCCAGTGGTACCGGCGCATTTCGGCGCTGGTGGAAGGCTTCGACCGCATCGGTCTTAAGGCCGGCGACCGCCTGGTCACGGTGCTGCAAAACCGCTGGGAGGCAGCGACGCTGCACTGGGCCTGCCAATTTGCCGGCATCGTCATAACCCCGGTGAACTGGCGCTCGACGGCACGCGAGATCGATTTTTACGTCGGGGACGCTGAGGCCAAGGCGATTATCTATGAGAATGCGTCCGCAGCAGCCGTGGCCAAATCGGCGTTGGCGCAGAACCTGCCGCGGATCGCGCTCGATCCTGCGCCGGCGCCCGCCATCGGCTTTGCCTCGCTTGTCGCGCGAGCCGCGCCGGATGCAACGCCGCGCGCGGATGCCGAAGCCTGGTCGGTGATGCTCTACACCTCCGGCACCACGGCGCGCCCGAAGGGCGTACCGCGCCGCCACCGCGCCGAGCGCGCCGCCGCGGTGGCCCATGTGGCGCAAAATCTTTACGGTCAGGGCGAGCGCACGCTCGGCGTCATGCCGCTCTATCATACGATGGGGGTGCGCTCGCTTCTCGCCATGTCGCTCGTCGGCGGCGTCTTCGTCTGCCTGCGCCGCTTCGATGTCGGCGAAGCGCTGAAACTGATCGCGGCCGAGCGTATCAGCAATCTTTATCTGGTGCCGACGCTGTATCACGACCTGGTGCATCACCCGGCATTCGCCGCAAGCGACGTGAGCTCGGTGCGCAAGCTCGGCTTTGCCGGCGCGCCGATGACCGACGGCCTGCTGAAAAAATTGCAGGCCGCGTTCAAGCCGGAGCTGTTCGTCAATCACTACGGCTCTTCGGAGGTGTACACGTTCACCATCGATCAGAACGCGCCGGCAAAGCCCGGCTCGGCGGGACGCGCCGGCATCAATCAGATGGTGCGCGTGGTCAAGCTCGGGGCCAAATCCGTCGATGAGATTGCCGGCGCCGGCGAGGAAGGCGAAATCGTCGCGTTGCTCGCCGGCGACGAATCCTTCGAAGGCTATTGGCGGCGGCCGGACGCCGACGCCAAGGCGTTGCGCCAGGGCTGGTATTTCACCGGCGATACCGGCTTCGTCGATCAAGATGGCGATATTTTCGTCACCGGCCGGGTCGACGACATGATCATCACCGGCGGCGAGAATGTTTCGCCGGTTGAGATCGAATCCTGCCTGTCGCTGCACGCGGCGGTCTCGGAGGTCGCGGTGGTCGGCTTGCCGGACGAGCGCTGGGGCAAGATCGTCGCCGCCTTCATCAAGCCCCGCGCCGCGGTCGCGACCGACGAGCTTGACGCGTTCTGCCGCGCCTCCGGCCTCGCCGGTTTCAAGCGGCCGCGGCGCTACGTTTTCGTCAAGGACATTCCGAAATCGCCGGTCGGCAAGCTGTTGCGCCGCAAGCTCGTCGCCGGCGATTACGAGCCCGCCACGACCGAAACAAAATCGCCCGCGCAAGGAACGGCTGCATGACCAATGCGTCCATAACCAGTTTCTCCGATCAGCGCCTGCACAAGCTCGACGGCTTCCGCGTCGAGATCGATCCGGAACGCGAGCGCGCCGATATCGTGCTCGACCGCCCGCCGCTGAACGTGATCGAGATGGGCCAGCGTGACCAGCTCCGCCTGGTGTTCGAAATGCTGGACGAGGACGCGCGGGTGCGGGCGATCGTGCTGCGCGCGGCCGGCGAGCATTTTTCCTCCGGCGGCAATATTGCGGGATTTTTGGCGGCCTCGCCCGAGCACGTGTCCAAACTCGCGTGGAATATTGCGGCGCCGGCGCGCTGCTCGAAGCCAGTCGTCGCCGCTAATCGCGGCTACTGTTTCGGCGTCGGCTTCGAGATTTCGCTCGCCTGCGATTTCCGCATCGCGTCCGAGACTTGCCAGTATGCGCTGCCGGAACAGCGGCTCGGCCAAATTCCCGGCTCCGGCGGCTCGGCGCGGCTGCAAAAAATCATCGGCATCACCCGCACCAAAAACGTCGTCATGCGCTCGAAGCGTATTCCGGCAAAGCAGGCCTATGACTGGGGCATCGCCACCGAATGCGTCGCCGACGACAAATTGGAAGCGGCGACCGACGCCCTGGTCGACGAATTGCGCGCGTTTTCACCGCTGGCGCAGCGCACCGCCAAGACGCTGCTCAACGAAACCGAGGACACCAATCTCGAAGCGGCGATCGAGCTCGAAGGCCATTGCTACAGCCGCTTGCGCCAATCCGACGATTTCCGCGAAGGCGTCGAGGCGTTCCACGCCAAGCGCAAGGCGGTGTTTCGCGGCACGTGAGCGGTCTGGCGCGACCAATCGAGCAGGGATAACGTCGTTCAAAAATAACAGGCGCCGGCAAAAAGGCGCTGAAAAATAAAGCGACAGGGAGGAAACAAGCATGGGCAAATTCAGCTTTTGGCGGCACGCCTGGAAAATCTCAGCGCTGCTCGTTGCCGGCGCGCTGGTTCTGCCGAGCCTGGCGAAAGCCGCCGATCCGATCAAAGTGGGCTTGAGCGTCGCGCTCACCGGCGGCGTGGCGCCGGCAGGCAAGCAGGTTTTGGCCGCGCTGCAGATCTGGCGCGACAACGTCAACGCCAAGGGCGGGCTATTGGGTCGTCCGGTCGAGCTGGTTTATTACGACGACCAGAGCACTCCGCAGAACGTTCCCGGGCTCTACACCAAGCTGATCAACGTCGACAAAGTGGACCTCCTGATCGGACCCTATGCGACCAATATGGTCGCGCCGGCGATTCCGATCCTGATGCAGAACCACAAGACCACGATCGGCATCATGGCGAATGCCGCCAACAGCAAATTCCATTACGACCAATACTTCTCGATCCTGCCGAGCGGTCCCGAGCCGCAGAAGGCCTTCGCTTACGGCTTTTTCGAGATGGCGGCCGCGCAAAAACCGCGTCCGAAGACCGTCGCCATCGTCGCCGCCGATGCCGAATTCGCCCAGAACGCCGCCGACGGCGCGCGGCAGTCGATCAAGGAAATCGGCGGCTTCGAAACCGTATCGGACACGCGCTATCCGCCCTCGACGACGGACTACACGCCGATCATGCGCACGGTCCAGGCGCTCAATCCCGATATCGTTTACGTCGCGGCCTATCCGCCGGATTCGGTCGGCATCGTGCGCGCCGCCAATGAGATCGAACTCACGCCGAAGATGTTCGGCGGCACGTTCATTGGGCTCCTGTTGACGCCGATCAAGCTTCAGCTCGGGCCGCTGATGAACGGCATCGTCAACAATGAGGTCTACCTGCCGGCGCCGTCCTTGACCTTCCCAGGCACGCTCGATCTCTTGACCAAGTACCGCGCCGTCGCCCAGCAACAGGGCCTCGATCCGATCGGCTGGGCCTATCCGCCGCTCGCCTATGCCGCGGGCCAGGTTCTGGGCGAGGCGGTTGAAGGCACCAAGACCTTGGACCAGGTCAAGATCGCCGCGTACATGCACAGCCACACGTTCCATACCATCGTCGGCGATATTACGTTCGGCAAGGACGGCGAGTGGTCGAAGTCGCGCGTGTTCTTCACCCAGTTCCAGCACGTCACCGGCAATTCGCTGGATCAGTTCAAGGACACGACCCACGAGCCCATCGTGTGGCCCGATCAATACAAGTCCGCGAACATGATCTATCCCTATGCCGAGGCGAGGAAGCCGTGAACGGCAGTCCGTTCAAGCTCGGCACCTTTGCGAAATCCGGCGGCGGCTCATTCGCCGCCATTGTGCTGGGCGACGACGTTATCGAGCTTGGCTCGATACGCCCCGGCGTGTTCGTTTCGGCGAGCAGCATCGATGCATTGCTGGCAGACTGGGATGCGAATTTCGCGAAGCTGCAGGAAACCGTCGCCGCCATCGAGAAGGAAGGACGTCCGGGCGCCGTCAAGCTAGCCGGCCTGCGTGTGCTGCCGCCGGTCCGGCACCCCGGCAAGATGTTCTACGCCGCGCAGAATTTTCAGGAGCATGTCGACGAAATGCTGCGCGCCGGCATGACGCCGGCCGCCGGGCCGAAATTCACCGGCGAGAAGTCGACCACCCAGCCTTACTTGTTCCTCAAGGCGCCGAGCACGCTTGCCGGCGCCTATGACGATATCGCCATCCCGCGCGACATGAAGAAGATCGACTGGGAGGCGGAGATCGCGCTCGCCATCGGCAAAAGCGGCAAGCGGATCAAGGCCGAACACGCGCTCGATCATGTCGCCGGCTTCATGACGACGAATAACGTCTCCGCGCGCGACCTGCAAATCCGCGCCGACCGGCCGGGCCTGCGCTCCGATTGGCTCAACGGCAAAAGCCACGACAATTTCGCCCCGATGGGGCCGTTCCTGGTGCCGCGCGCGTTCGTGCCGGATCACAAGAATCTGTTCATTCGGCTTACCGTCAACGGCCAGCGCAAGCAGAACGGCAACACGTCGCAGTTCATTTTCACCCCCGAGGAGCAGATCGAATACGCCTCGAACATTCTCAGCCTCGAGAGCGGCGATATTTTCAGCTGCGGCACTTGCGGCGGCGTCGGCCAAGGCACCAATACCTTCCTCAAGGCTGGCGACGTCATGGAGACCGAGATCGAGGGCCTCGGCAGGATGCGCAACCGCTTCATCGGCGAGCCGCAATAGACGGCGCCGCTCGGCGTGGATTGTCCGCCGGATTTGCGCTAGATCTTTCGCATCGCCACGGGCCGACGTGGCCCGGCCGGGACAACGATTCGGAAAGCGCCATGCAGCTCACACCGGGACAACTCAAGGACTTCGACGAACAAGGCTATCTGTTCTTCCCGAACTGCTTTTCCGAGGAGGAAATCGCGCTGCTACGCGACGACGCCGAGGCGATCCTCAAGCTCGACCGCAAGGAAGTGTGGCGCGAGAAATCGGGCGCGCCGCGCACCGCCTTTGCCGCGCACACGTTCAACGAGACATTCCGCCTGCTGGCCTGCCATCCGCGCCTTGTAGAACCGCTCCACCAGCTCTTTGGCGAAGAGGTTTACGTGCATCAGTTCAAGCTCAACGCCAAGGCGGCGTTCGAGGGCGACGTCTGGCAATGGCATCAGGACTACGGCACCTGGGCGCGCGACGACGGCATGCCGGAGCCGCGCGCGATGAACATCGCGGTGTTTCTCGACGAGGTCATGCCGATCAACGGCGCGCTGATGGTGATCCCGAAGAGCCACAAGCAGGGCGTGCTCGCGGCCGGCCACGATACGGCCACGACCTCCTATCCGCTGTGGACGCTCGACAACGAGACGGTGACGCGGCTCGCCGCCGCAGGCGGCATCGTGGCGCCGACCGGCAAGCCCGGCTCGGTGCTGATGTTCCACGGCAATCTGGTGCACGCCTCGCCGCCGAACATCACGCCCTATCCGCGCAAGATCGTTTACCTGACGCTTTGCGCCTGCTCCAACCACATCACCAAATTCACGCGGCCGGAATGGATCGCGCACCGCAATTTTGCGCCGATTGTGCCGGTCGCCGACGATGCGCTCCTCGCTTATGCGCGGGCGCATCGTGTGGCGGCAGAGTAAGGCGACGGGCTGCGCCTGAATGCAGCGAACGGTCTATTGGCCTTTGAGCTGCGCCGCTGGGAAATACAATCCCAGCAATCGCCGGTCCCACCAGATGCCCTGCGCTTTTTGCTCGCTGTCGGCATAGGTGTATTCGTAGAGCTTCGCGCGCACATAGAGCGGCGGCTTGTCGGGGAAAGGGTTGTTCTGCAGCAGCGCCGTCACGGTGGGTTCATTCTCCAGTAGCCGCTGGAGGAAGCGCGAGAACCAAAACAGGCGCTTTGGATCTTCGAGCGCGGCGAACCACATCTGCCAATCCAAGCGCGGCTGATGCGGAATGTTCCACAGCGGGCGGCGGGTGACGTCGCCGGGCTTGTAGCGGAATTCGTATTCGCGCCATTCGGCGCCGTCGGGCGAACCCTCGATGACGATTTCGTCGCGCTTGGTGGTCATCACCGCGAACAGGCCGTAAGGGCTGGTGACATGCAGCGGGTCGAGAAAACGGGCGACCGCGCGCGCGGGCGTAGGCGGGTTGCCGCCAAACCGCGCATCCATCTGCACCAGGCTGTCGAACACGATCAACAGCGCCAAGGCGCTGACGGCGACGGTAACCGCCCGTCGCGGCGGGCTATTTGCCGCGCGAACCGCCAGCAGCCGGGCGACGCGCCGCGGCAATATCTTTTGCAACGCCGCGTCATCGAACAGCGGCAGGCACAACACCATGGTCTGGAGGTTGAACCAGTTGTAATTCCCGGTGATGAGAATGCAGGTTTCCAATAGCAGCATGCCGAAACCTGCGAAAAACCGCAGCCGGCGCGGACAGAAAATCAGGAACGGCAGCACGAGCTCGACAACGAACGTGCCGCCGACGGCGAACTTCAGCACGCCGGGCGGCAACCGCGCGGCGTACCAAGCAAGCGGCGTCGGCAGCGGCTGGGTCAGAAAGTGATAGGACAGCGCCGAGAGGTTCCACCAGTTGGGATCGCCGCTGGCGAGCTTGACTACTCCCGACATGAACATGAAACGGAACAGCAACCAGCGCAGCAGCCAAATGCCGGGCGTCTGGGCGAAGCTCAACAGCAGCGCGACAATCCCGGTCTCCAGCAGGAACGTATCCCACTGGAAGCTCATGAAGACTTGTCCGGCGCAAAACAGCGACAGGTAGAGTGCGTAGAGCAGGAACAGGCACAAGCGCGAACACACATTGAAAACCAGCAGCACGGACAGCGCGGCACCCGCCCAGCACACGGCCGCAACGGCGAAATCGCTGGCGTTGAGCCAAAACACCATCGGCAACAGGTAGAAACGCTCGAGCCCGAAGCGGCTGGCGACGGCATCGACCAGTTCGGTCACCGGCAAGATGCCGTGGCTGCCGATCAGCCCCTGCGCCTGCACGCCAAATGAGACGAAGGCCGACAGGTAGATCAGCCCAAGCAGGCGCAGGAACAGGAACGACACAAGATCGTAACGCGGCGGTTCGAAGTTCCTGCCCCACAGCAGCTGGCTGACGCGATAAAACGCCGGACGATGCGCGGCCGTGAACGCGTAAACCCGTTCGGAGACGGCCGCGAAACCAGGCAATTTTCGGTACAGCGTGACCCAGAAACCCTTGCCGCGGGCGAAGCTCAGCGTCAGGAAGCTCGCGTAGGCGGCGCTGGCGCGATGGCCGCTGGGCGTGATGAATTGCACCGCGCGTTGAAAATCGGCGAGCGGGATCGCCGGATATTGCGCCGCCACCTCCTGATACGGCCGGTAATCGACGCGGTCGCCGGTGAGCTTCTGCCAGTAGCGCGCCCAATAACCGCAGAATCCGCAATCGCCATCAAAGACCAGCAGCGGCCGGGGTTTGGCGGCCGGCGCTTTACCGGTTTTGGCAGGCTGATTTCCGGATGTTTCTTGCATGCGCAAGTCGCTCAATCCATCAAGCCAAGGATTTCCTTCACACGGCAGAGGTCGTAGATTCAATCCCTCCGGCGCCTGCCGTCCACTTCAGAGACGCTGCGTGTCGCACCCCTCCGCGTGACGATAAGCGAGGATAAAACATGAATCTGCAAGCCATGCTCGCCGCGCGCGTCGATGCCGGCAAGCCGGTCCGGGTCGGACTGATCGGCGCCGGAAAATTCGGCTCGATGTTTCTGGCGCAAGTGCCGTCGATCGCGGGACTCGAGGTTGCACTGATCTGCGATCGCGACGTCGAGCGCGCCAAAATCGCTTGCAAAAACGTCGGCTGGGATGCCGCGCGCATCGCCCGCACGCGCTTCGCCGACAATGGCCGCGAGGCCTGTAGCGACGAGCGCGTCAACGTCGTCATCGAGGCGACCGGCGATCCGGCGGCCGGCATTGCGCACGCGCTCGGCGCGTTCGAGGCGCGCAAGAACATCGTCATGGTCAATGTCGAAGCCGACGCGCTGGCCGGCGCTTACCTCGCCGGTAAGGCGCGCGAGGCCGGCGTGATCTATTCGATGGCCTATGGCGATCAGCCGGCCTTGATTTCGGAAATGGTCGATTGGGCGCGCGCGGCGGGCTTTGAAGTTGCCGCCGCGGGCAAGGGCACAAAATACCTGCCGGCGTATCACACCGTCACGCCCGACGGCGTGTGGCAGCATTACGGGCTGACCGCCGCGGAGGCCAAAGCGGCCGGCATGAATTCGCAAATGTTCAACTCGTTTCTCGACGGCACCAAATCGGCCATCGAAATGGCGGCGGTAGCCAATGCCTGCGCGCTCGATGTGCCGCATGACGGGCTCGGCTTTCCGCCCTGCGGCGCCGACGAGCTCGCCGGCGTACTGCGGCCGCAAGCGTTCGGCGGCGTGATCGAGCGCGACGGCATGGTCGAGGTGGTCTCCTCGCTCAAGCGCGACGGCGCGCCGGTCGAACGCGACCTGCGCTGGGGCGTCTATGTCGTGCTCAAGGCGCGCAACGACTACGCCGCGGCCTGTTTCAAGCAATACGGCCTACCGACCGACGCGAGCGGCCGCTATGCCGCGATGTACAAGCCGTTCCATTTGATCGGATTGGAATTGTCGATTTCCGTGCTCAATGTCGCGCTGCGCGGCGAACCGACCGGAAGCTGCCGCGGTTTCCGCGGCGACGCCGTGGCGGTCGCCAAGCGCGCGCTCAAATCAGGCGAGATGCTCGACGGTGAGGGCGGCTACACCGTTTATGCCAAGCTCATTCCGGCGCAGCGCAGCCTGAAACTCGGCGCATTGCCGATCGGGCTGGCCCACCGCGTCGAGCTTTTGCGCGACGTTGCCGCCGGCGCAATTTTGACCGCAGAAGACGTCGCGCTCGACGGCAATGCGCTAGCCGTCCGCATCCGCCGCGACATGGAGCGGCAGATGCAATCGGCCGGCAACGCGATCGCTGCGGAATAGCGCGGCGGCTGCCCAAAATAGTACGGCCATCACCGAAGCATTGCGCCGCCAACGCGCTTAATATGTGACCCTTCAATGAGGGTCACCCATGGCCAGCACCGTCGAATTTGCCCAAATCGCCGCGCTTGCCGGCGATCCCGCGCGCGCCGCCATGCTGCATGCGCTGCTCGACGGCCGGGCGCTGACCGCGTCGGAATTGGCGCGCGCCGCCGGCGTCAGCCCGCAAACGGCAAGCGGTCACCTGACGCGCATGACCGAACTCGGCCTGCTCTTCGCCGAGAAGCAGGGCCGCCATCGCTATCACCGGCTTGCGTCGCGGGCGGTGGCGCAAATGATGGAAAGCATCATGCAGGTGGCGGCCGATCGCGCGCCGGCGGGCCGGCGCTTGAGCATCGGCCCGCGCGATGCCGCGCTGCGCGCCGCGCGAACTTGCTACGACCATCTTGCCGGGCGGCTCGGCGTCGCACTCACCGACGCCATGGTCGATCGCGGCTATATCGAACTCGACAGCGATGCCGGCCTGGTGACACAGCGCGGCGTGCGATTTCTTGCCGACATCGGCATCGACACCGCGACGCTGGCGGCGCGGCGGGGAAATTCCGGCCGCTTGCTGTGCCGGCCGTGTCTCGATTGGAGCGAGCGCCGGCCGCATTTGGCCGGCGCCGTAGGCGCGGCATTGTGCGCCGGTTGTCTCGACAAAGGCTGGGTGCGCCGCCTCGACGGCAGCCGCGCCGTCGCGGTGACCGCTAAGGGCCGACGCCTGTTCCGCGAGCAATTCGGCGTGCAGCCGGAATGACCGCGTGAGACGGAGATTGCGATGACCATTACCGTGTTTATTCGTTATCGACTCGATCCGTTTAGGCGCGACGGCTTCGAAGATTACGCGCGGCATTGGCTGAAAATCATTCCCAAATGCGGCGGCGACCTGGTCGGCTACTGGATGCCGCACGAAGGAACCGACAACATCGCCTATGGACTGATCTCGTTCGACAGTCTCGCCGCCTACGAGGCCTATCGCGCGCGGCTGAAAGCCGACCCCGAGGGCGGCGCCAATTTCGCTCGCGCCCAGAAGGAGCGCTTCATCCTTGGCGAGGAACGCACGTTTTTACGGCAGGTGGTCTGATACGCAGCGAGGAACACGAAATGATTGCCGTCATTTTCGAAGTATGGCCGAAGCCTGAGCAAAGGCAGAGCTATCTCGACATCGCCGCCGCGCTGCGGCCGCAGCTGGAAAAGATCGATGGCTTTATTTCGATCGAGCGGTTCGAGAGCTTGAGCGAGTCGGGCAAGATCCTGTCGCTGTCGTTCTTCCGCGATGAAGCGGCGGTCGCGGCGTGGCGCAACGTCGAAGGCCATCGCCGCGCGCAGGCCAAGGGACGCGGCGAAGTGTTCGCCGATTACCGGCTGCGCATCGCCGGCGTCATCCGCGACTACGGCATGCAAGACCGCGCGCAGGCGCCACGCGACAGCCGCTCGACGCACGGCTGAGCTTTGTCGCGATCACTCCGCAGCCAGCCGCGGCGGCGGCCGCATGCTTTCGACGCCGTCAGCCGCCGTCGCCGAGATGGTGGTGCGCACCATGTAGCGCGGCTCGTTGCCCGGCCACGGCCGGCCGCGATGCATGGTGGCGCGGTTGTCCCACATCACCACGTCGCCCGACCGCCACTTGTGCTCATAGGTCGTGCCGGGCGCGGTCGCGGCGGCGGTCAATTCCTCGATCAGCTTCTGGCCCGCCGTCTCTTCCATGCCTTCAACCGCATAAGTGTGCGAGGCCATGTAAAGCGCGCTGCGGCCATTGACCGGATTCTTCCACACCATGCGCCAGCATTGCGGCGGCAGCGCCTCGAGTTCCTCCGGGGTGGCGACGCCTTCCGCGATTTTGCCGCGCGAATGCCCATAGCTGTGCCAGGCAAACGAGTTTTCGAGCTTCTTTTGCATTGCCGGATCGAGCCGTTCGAAGGCAAGCCGCGTCGAGGCGAATTCGGTCTCGCCGCCCGTTGCCGGGATGGTGCGCCCGGAGAGCACCGAGGTCAGCGCCGGCACGCTCTTAAACGATGAGTCGGTATGCCAGAGCTGGTTGGCCTTGTTGCGCAAGGCATAGCGGTGATCCTCTGGCACGACTTTGCCGTCCGGACCGATCGTGGTCAGGATCACGAAATGAGTGCCGGTGCCGAGCGAGCCGACCTTGGTGACCTCCGGCGGTCCGAAACGGCGCGAAAAGGCGAGCTGGCCTTCGCCGTCGATCTGCTGGCCGCGAAACACCAGAACGGAATGTTCTTCGAATGCGGCGCGCACCGCCTTGTAGGCGGCGTCGTCATGAGCAACATCGGCGAGCGTCACGCCACGCAGCTCGGCGCCGAAGCCGGGACCCAGAGGAACGATTTCCATTGGCGCAACCTCCGTAAGTTCTGTTTCTGAGTCGAATTTCCCGCAAAAATACTCTCCTGGCAAGCAATCGTCATCCGCCAATAGAAAGCCTGCGTTGCGCCTGCCGCGGGCGCGAATTAGGGTTGATGCGCCGCGAACGGCGGGCATTTGCAAGAGCGGCCGACCGCGGCGCGTCGAGCGGGGAACGCCCATGCTGGAAGACCTTCTGGTCCGCCGGTCCTTCAATGCCGTGACCGACCTGATCGACGCACAGGTGGCGCGTGGACTGTCTGAAAAAATCGCTTTCGCCGATTCCGACCGCGCGCTCAGCTACGGCGAATTGCAGGCGAAGAGCTGCGCCTTCGCCCACGCCTTGCAGGCCTTTGGGCTGCGGCCGGAAGAACGGCTCGCGCTGCTGCTCCATGACGGCGTCGATTTCCCGGTGGCGTTCTGGGGCGGGGTGCGCGCCGGCGTCGTCGTGCTGCCGCTCAACACGCTGCTCACCGCCGAGCAATACGCCTACATTCTCGGCGACAGCCGGGCTTCGGCAATCGTCGCTTCGGCGTCGCTCGTCAAGTCGCTTATTCCCGTTCTCGACCGGCTGCCGCGGCTGCGCACCGTCATTCTCGTCGGCGCCAGCGCCGCCGACCGCGTCGCGTTCGCTAGCCGCGAGGTGCGGGATTTCGCCGAACTCTTGGCGCGCGGCAGACCGGACCTGTTCACCGCGCCGACGCTGTCCGACGAAGTCGCGTTCTGGCTCTATACGTCCGGTTCGACCGGCGAGCCCAAGGGCGTCAAGCACGTTCACACCACGCCGCTCGTGGCGGCGCGGCTGATGGGCGAGCACATCATCGGCATCCGCGAGGACGACGTGGTGTTCTCGGCGGCAAAGCTATTTTTCTCCTACGGCATGGGCAACGCCATGGCGTTCCCGATGTCGGTCGGCGCCACCACCGTGCTGCTGCCGCAACGTCCGACGCCGGAGGCGGTGTTCGATGTCATGCGGAAGCATCGGCCGACCATCTTCTACGGCGTGCCGACGCTTTACGCCTCGCTGCTCGCGCACAAGGACATGACCCGCGGCGCCGGCTCGGATCGGCTGCGGCTGTGCATTTCCGCCGGCGAGGCCCTGCCTGCCGCGCTCGGCGAGCGCTGGCGCGCCGCCGCCGGCGTCGACGTGCTCGACGGCATCGGCTCGACCGAAATGTTCCAGACCTTTCTCTCAAACCGCCCAGGCGATGTACGCTACGGCACGACCGGCAAGCCGGTACCGGGCTACGACGTCAAAATCCTCGACGAGCAGGCGCGCGAAGTCGCCGACGGCGAGATCGGCGAACTCGTCGTGCGCGGCGCCACCGCCGGCGAAGGCTACTGGAACCAGCGCACCAAGAGCCGGCGCACCTTCGCCGGCGAATGGGTCTTCACCGGCGACAAATATTTCCGCGATACCGACGGCTATTACCACTACTGCGGCCGCACCGACGACATGTTCAAGGTAAGCGGCATGTGGGTGTCGCCGTTCGAGGTCGAGGCGGCGCTCGCCTCGCACGAAGCAGTGCTGGAAGCCGCCGTGATCGGCAAGGAAGACGCCGATGGGCTCGTCAAGCCGAAGGCCTTCATCGTGCTGCGCAACGGTTACGCCGCCGACGAGCGCCTGATCGAAAACTTGCGGGTGCACGTCAAGCAATGCGCCGGGCCGTGGAAATATCCGCGCTGGATCGACATCCGGCCCGACCTGCCGCGCACCGCGACCGGGAAGATCCAGCGCTTCAAGCTACGGGAATGGGAGTCGTAGGTCCGATTCGTTCAAGCCGCTTCAATGGGGATTTCGCGCGTGAACTCGCCCCGGCGACGCGACCCACAGCATCGCCTATGGCGCGAGGGCGCAGACGCGAGCGAACGGCATGGCGCACTTATTTCAATACGGCTGCGGGCTTCCGTCAATGAGCCCGCGCCCCAGTCGGCAGGCTCTCATGCGAATGTTAGAATCGGACCACTAGCCGCCGCCGGCGTCGCGCAACACGCGCTCACTCAGCCGGATCGGGTCGCGCTCGCCGCGGCGCGCCAATTCGATAATGCGTATTGCGACAGCTTCGCGCTCGCGTGCCGCGTCGTGCGACAATTTGAGCACCCGGCACGCTTCCTCGAAGGCGACCGACATGGCCGCCGTCGTCTCGGGCTCGAAGACGGCGTCGTTTCGCAGGAACGGCAATATCGCGCCCATCTCGACTTCTCTCACTGCCCCCGCGGGGTTTTCCACAGCAGTAAATCATGCGCTTTACAATATTACTTGTCAATTTGCTTTTCCTTATACCTCAAATACTGTTTTTATGCATGATGCTTGCTAGCGGCCGTTTTAGCCAAAACTGTCAATACTTACTTGAACTGTTAGTGCGTCTAAAGTGTGAAAAGCATAAAAATCTCAGTTGACGACCATACCCCAGTTTACTAATTATACTAACAAATATTGAGAGGGGAGAGATCACCATGAGCGAACGATCGCGTGGCGAGCGTCTTCAGATCATGCTGTCGCCTGACGAATTGAGCTTGATCGACGATTTCCGCTTCGAAAAACGCATGCCAAGCCGGGCGGCTACGGTGCGCGAATTGTTCCGGCGCGGGCTCGCGGCGGAAGGATTTGTGATGGCGCCGTCGGGACAGAAGTCGAAGGATTTCGGCGTCAACGGCAAGTCGCCGCGGGCGCGGCGAAAGGAGCTGCGATTCGGACAAGCGTGAGAGAGGCCGCCCAACCGAGACGGCCCTTACTTCACTTTAACGCCTCTGACTTCAATGCCACCGCATTTGATGCACTCAAAAGTATAGATATCGCGTTCGGCGTTTTCGGACTCGATACCGAAGAGACGCAGTTCGAGCTTGCATTTCGGACACACCAACAAGGACTTTATGCGCTTTTGCATGGGTGCCATCGAATGTTTCCCGGCTTCATGGCTTGGAAGCGTTTACTGGTCCTTGCTGTCGCAAAAGCGCTACACCGCTCGGCCTGGCGCAGACCGGCTGCTCGCTCATGCGAGCGTGCGCCGACGGAGCGGCGGAGTCGAGGCTCACAAGACGCCCGTTACTCACATTTCGATGCAATAACTCGTCAATAAGCCAGTCGCCGGCAGCCGCGGCAACGATTTGGCTCAATCGCCGAACAACCGCTGCACCAGACGGCGCGCCAGCACGCCGGCGACGCGGCGGCGGTAATGGCCGGGCGTGAACGTCGTTTTCATCGCCATGATCTGGTCGCGGATGAGCGCATCGAGACTGGCGAATACGTGTTGATCGAGTGGGCCGCCGCAGAGTTTTTCGGTGCCTGAAAGCCGCACCGGTCGTGGATTGGTGCCGGTGAAGGCGACGCGCAGATCCGTGAGCTTATTGCCCTCCCGCCGCAATGCCGCCGCGACGCCGGTGACCGGATATTCGATCGAGCGGCGGATGCGGATCTTGTCGTAGGCCGAGCGCAAGCCGGGCGTATTTCCGGCGCGCACGGCGGCGACGAATTCGCCCGGCCGCAGCGACAAGAAGTATTTGCCGTCGCCGCAGGTTTCCGTCACCGGCTCGTCCTGCCGCGCATAGCCGATATAGAGATCGGCGAGCGGCATGGTGCGCGCGCCCTTTGGCCCGGCGATCTCGATCTCGGCATCGAGGACAAGCAACGCCGGCGCCAGATCGCCCGAGAAGGTCGCGAAACACACGCCTCGGCTTTTCGGCGCGACATGGCAGATCGTCCCGGTGGTTTTGAGGCAATGCTGGTTGGCATCGCGCCACCATTCGCTTTGATTGTAGAAAATGCAGCGGGTATCGAGGCAAAGATTGCCACCGACCGTGCCCATATTGCGCTGGGTCGGACCGGCGATATGCGCGGCGGCCTGCGCCAATACCGGATAATGCCGCACCACGTCGGCATGCGCGGCAAGTTCGGCAAGCGTCGCCGCCGCACCGATTTTAAACCCCCGCGCGTCAGCCTCGATGGCGCGCAGCTCGGCCACGCCATTGATGTCGATCAGCACCGGCGGCGCGACGATGCCGCGGCGGATATTCACCACCAGATCGGTGCCGCCGCCGAGCAGGCTGCTGTCGGCATTCGCCGCGCGCGCCTCGATCAACGCATCGAGCGTTTTCGGCCGAACCAGCGCGAATTCCGGCAGCGCGTCCATTATGCGCCGCTATCCGCCCTGCGCCCGCGGGCGCGCGTCTCCAGTGCCGCAAAGACGCGATCCGGCGTCACCGGCAGATTGTTGAAGCGCACGCCGATCGCATCGGCGATGGCGTTGGTCAGCGCCGGCAGGAATGCCGCCAGCGAGCCTTCACCGGCCTCCTTGGCGCCGAACGGCCCGTGCGGATCGATGCTTTCGACGATGCCGACTTCGATCGGCGGCGAATCCTGGATGGTCGGCACCCGGTAATCGAGCATGTTCGCCGTGAGCATCAGGCCGTCGTGATAGGCCGCCTCTTCGCTCATGGCTTGGCCCATGCCCATCCACACCGAACCTTGCACCTGGCCCTCGACCGTGAGCCGGTTGAGAGCACGCCCGCAATCGTGCGCGACCCAGACCTTGTCGACGGTGACGACGCCGGTCTCCTCATCGACGCTGACCTCGACGACCTGCGCGGAATAGCTGTAGCCCATGGTGCCGCCGATCGCTGAGCCGCGGTATTTCTTGCCGCCGTGCGATTGCGGGATCGTCGAATAATTGCCGGTGACGGTGATGGTGCCGGCGTCCTTGAGCGCCTCGGTGACGACTTCGTTGAAAGTGAGCCCTTTGTCCTGGGCGCCGGCGCGATAAAGCTCGCCCAGGCATTCTATTTCGCCCGGTTTGGCTTCGAGCTTTCGCGCCGCGGCGGCGATCAGCAGCGCTTTGAGATTTTGCGCCGCATCGATCGCCGCATTGCCGACCATGAAGGTGACACGCGACGAATATGAGCCATTGTCCTTCGGCACCACATCGCTGTCGCCGGTGACGACGCGCACGCGCGCAAGATCGAGCCCGAGGACTTCGCCCACCGCCTGTGCCAGAATGGTGGTGGAGCCTTGGCCGATGTCGGCTGCGCCGGAAAGCACGACAATCGAGCCGTCGAAATCGAGCTTGATCTTGACGGTCGCATGCGGCTCGCCGGTCCAGTTCACCGGCTTCGACGCGCCGGAAATGTAATGCGAGCAGGCCATGCCGAGACCTTTGCGCACGCCGCCTTGGCCTTTCGGCAGCCTGCCGCGGCGCGCCTTCCAGCCGCTCTCCCGCTCGACCCAGTCGAGACATTCCGGCAGGCCGTAAGAATTCACCATAAGGTCGTTCTGCGTGAACGTCGGCGCCGTCAACAGATTGGCGCGGCGCACCGCGAACGGATCGAGCCCGAGCGCGCCCGCCATGTCGTCGAGCAAACTCTCGAAGGCAAATCGGATATCGACGGTGCCGTGGCCGCGGAAAGCGCCGCACGGCGGCGTATTGGTCAGGACGCGCTTGCCGAGATATTTCACGTTTTGCAGATCGTAGATCGCGTACAGCATCGAGCCGGCGTAGAGGATCGTGACGACGCCGTAGCCGGAATGAGCGCCGCCGCGCTGGATACATTCGCATTCGACGCCGGCGATGCGGCCGTCCTTCTTCAAGCCGATCTTGAGCCGGATATCGGTTTCCGGCCGGCCGCGATGGGTGATGAAGGTTTCCTCGCGGTTGACCATGATGCGCACGCAGCCGCCGGCCTTGCGCGCCAAGAGCGCCGCGATCAATTCGACATTGAGCGTCTCGGTGCGGCAGCCGAAGCCGCCGCCGACATGCGGCTTGATCACGCGGACGCGCGACATGTCCATATCGAGGATTTGCGACAGCATCAGATGCACGTAATACGGCACCTGGGTGGAAGCATGCACGGTGATGCGTTCGCGCACCGCGTCGTAGTCGGCGATCGCGGCGTGCATTTCCATCTGATTCTGGCAGACTTCGGCGCAGTTATAGGTGCCTTCGCGCACGAGATCGGCCGACGCCAAGGCCGCTCCGACGTCGCCCAGCTCGAACAGCACTTCACGCTCGATATTGCGCGCGCGATAATCGTGAATGGCGACCGCGTCCGGCGCCAGCGCTGCCGCGGCGGTATGATAGGCGGGCAGTTCGCGCACCTTCAGCTTGATCCGCCGCAGCGCCTCCTTTGCCGTGGCGTCGTCGATTGCCGCGACGGCGGCGACCGGCTCGCCGCGGTAGCGTACGCGCTCGCGCGCCAACGGATGCTCGCTACGGGCGATCGGCAGCACGCCAAAGGTCTTGTCGCAATCGGCGCCGGTGACGATCGCCTTCACGCCGGGAAGCGTTGCCGCCTCCGCAACATCGACCTCAAGAATTTCGGCGTGCGAATACGGGCTGCGAAAGATCCGCCCGGCCAGCATTCCCGGCGCGATCAGATCGGCGGTGTATTTGGCGCGGCCGGACACTTTTTCCGGGCCGTCGATCATCGGCACATAGTCGCCGATATTATGCGCCGGCACGATCTCGTTCATGGCGCCTTCCAACTCCGCTCATTCCCGCGTAAGCGGGAATCCAGCATTTGAGATTCGGGTCCCCGCTTTCGCGGGGACGAGCGGTAAATCAAACTCACGGCGCCAATCCTTGTGCGCACAGTTGAGCCGCGTGCTGCACCGCTTCGATGATTTTGACATAGCCGGTGCAGCGGCAAATGTTGCTGCCGAGCGCCTCACGAATCTCGTCCGCGGTGGGCCGCGCGTTGCGGCGCAAGAGCCCGGCCGACGCCATGATGTAGCCCGGCGTGCAATAGCCGCATTGCGATCCGAGCTTCTCATGAAAGCCGCGCTGCACCGCGGAGAGATGACCGTCGCGTTGCAGCGATTCGATGGTGTCGACGCGACGGTCTGCGACGGTGGCGGCGAGCGTCAGGCACGACAATCGCGGCGTGTCGTCGACCAAAACGGTGCAGGCGCCGCATTCGCCGCCGTCGCAGCCCGTTTTCGTTCCGGTCAGTCCAACGATTTCCCGCAAATAATCCAGGAGCAGCACGTTGTCGGCCACCGCGTCGGTGCGGGCGCGACCATTGAGCGTAAATTGCAGAATTCGCGCCATGCGGTGCTCGACGTGGCGTTTCCATTGTCTTTTGAATTTGCCAGATTCAATAGCAATATCCGGCCGAGCGTTCAAACCGGTGCCGCATTGTTACGACGGCTATGCGATCATAAAACGCGCGGTAACTTCCGGCGGAATCGGCAGCGATTTGATTTTGCACGCATCAGCCGGATCGCGCGCCGCCCACACGCGCGTCTCGCGTCCCTCGACCGCGACGGCGCCGTGGACGAAGAGCCGGTGGTCCACGTCGAAACTCGAACGGCGGAACTCGCTGACCTGCGACGTCAGTTCCACCACATCGCCGAAGCGCGCCGGCGCGAGAAAGCGCGCCGCGGTATCGACCAGCGGAATGCCGACGATGCCGAAGACGCCGGCGAGATCCGGCGGCTTCACGCCGAGCGCGGCCTCGAACAGGGTCCAGGTGCCCCAATCGAAGAACTCGAAGAAGCGGCTGTTGAAGACGATGCCCGCCGGGTCGCAATGACCCCATTCGATGGTGAAAGTGCGCCGGTTGAGGAGACTGGTCATGGTCGCTTTGATCCCGCGCCATGATCGCCGCGAAACGTTCTGCCGGTCAACCAACCGCAAAAAATCAAGCAAAAATAAAAATCAACCGAAATGAACGACCACGAATCATGACGGGCGAGCTTGCGCCCGCCCGCCACGTTCCTGACGCTGCTACCCGCGCCGAGAGCCACGATCCGATCCGCCACTTGATGCGTCGCCGGTAGCGGCTGCCGCACCCAGGCCAATCTGACCTTGGCGATCGTCACATTCGGCAGAACCAAACGCGACCGATCTGAGAACCGAGGATACGCGGCCGCTTCGTCGTAGCAAGTTAAAGCACGCTTTCGCGACGGGGCCGCGCGTTTGGGGATAATTCTGTGGATTCGCTGCGATTTTGTCGCGTCCGGCGGTGAAACCGGCGGCCGTCCTCCGGTGGACGCCGAAATAAATTTTGGCCGAGTCCGGACCGAACCGCAGCGGCGCCGGATGTGCGCTAGCCGAGAACCCACGACACCAATTCCGGTATCGCGGTGCGGCGCACCGTCCATTCGACATGGCTGGCGAGTGCAACGCGGCGCGGGCCGCCGGCGATCACCTGTTGCTGTGCACGCTGCCGCAGCGACGGCGGCACGAACGGCAAGGCGCGGCCAAAACAACGCTGCGATTCGCCGAGACAGCGCCGGTGCCGCTTGCAGCGCCGCTGCGCACAGCGGCGCCATAACCGCAACGCGTCGGCATAAAGCCGGAACGTAACTTTGTGCGCGGCGTCGATCTCGGCCTTGCCCTGCTCGTAGCTCCGCCGCTTGTGATAATTGCCTTTCTCGGATTTCGGTTTGTTGCGCCATGCGGGCATGATCTTCCTCCTTTCCCTCCTCCGCTTGCGCGGGGACGATGCAACGCATCGCCGTTCCCGCGAGCGCATCCGCGCGCGAGTGTTGTCGAACAACGATGTCGAAAAGCCCGTAACCTGTAGCCCGGATGGAGCGGAGCGTAATCCGGGTACGATCGTCGGGCTTCACTGCCGCTCCCGGATTTCACTTCGTTTCATCCGGGCTACGAAACTCTTTGCGGCTCGCTTCCGGCAAATAAAAGAAAGGAAGCGGAACGCCGGCAGACGCGGTATTCCACGACCCGCACGCAAGCGGCGCACAGGGCGCGCCACGGAGAAGGCGGCTTGCGCCGCCCCTCCGCTGTCGGGCGCGCTCGCCTGCCGGCGTTCCACCAACGGCACTTGCGGCAGCGACCGAACGCCACCGCTCAGCTCCAGTTCACGCACTTCCTGGGACGGAACGAGGTAGGGATGGGCGTTACCCATCCCCGGCCGTCCCAGTGCAGCGGGCGTTATGAGCCCGCAGGCCGGTCGTCGTGCCGGCCGGGCGTTTGGCCCGGAGCCGCCCGGGAGCGGACTGCAAATCCGCCCGCGGGAACCGTACTCGCCCCACCTGCCGGTTTGCCTCCGCCAGGCGTCCTTTCTGGGCAAGATTTGATTCGCGTTGAATGTAACTGAACGAGGGACGATTGTCAAGTGCTGGTCTCTCGTATAGTGACAGCTCCCTTGATCCTACCCATAATGGGAGATATAATACCCCCATTGGGAAGGATACGATGGAAGCCCTCAGCGTAGCGAACGCCCTGTTCTCTAAAGTGCAGCAGCGCGTACTGGCGCTCATTTTCGGCCATCCGGAGCGCAGTTTTTACATGTCGGAGATCGTCAGAACCGTCAGCTCGGGCACCGGCGCCGTGGAACGCGAATTGTCGCGCCTGCAGCGCAGCGGGCTCGTGTCGCTCGAACGCATCGGCAATCAAAAGCATTATCGGGCGAACCGCGGCTCGCCGGTTTTCGAGGAATTGCAAAGCCTCGTTATCAAGACGGTGGCATTGACCGAGCCGCTTGGCAGAGCGCTTGCGCCTTACGCCGACCAGATCAAAGCCGCCTTCGTGTTCGGGTCGGTGGCGAAAGGCACCGATACGGCGGACAGCGACATCGATCTGCTCGTGATTGGCGACGCGCTGAGCTACGCCGATCTTTATGCGGCTTTGCAGAATGCCGAGACCGTATTGCGCCGCAAGGTGAGCCCGATTTTTCTGTCCCCGGAGGAGTGGCGGCGCAAGGCCTCGCGGAAAGGCTCCTTCCTCAATACGATGAGCACGCAGCCGAAGATTTTTATTTTTGGTTCGGACGACAATATCCGGATATGAGCACACCAGAGCTCGACAATCTCGTGCGGATCGGCAAGCTCAAGCTTGAGCCGCCACGACGGACCGAGTTCGAAGGCATGGTGCGTTCGGCCCGCACCCATCTGACTGATGCACAGAACCAAAGCATCGACACCGACAGCCAATTCGATCTGGCCTATGGCGCAGCCCACCGGCTGGCAAGCGCCGTGCTGCGCCACCACGGTTACCGCTCCGAAGACCGGATTACGGTTTTCCAAACGCTTGTCCATACTATCGGTACGGACAGAGCCGACGTACAAATCTTCCTCAAGGCGCACAACGAGCGGAACCTCGCAGAATACGAGGGCCGCATGGAGATCGACGAGCGCCTGTTGGCCGATCTGATCCGCTGCACGAAGACGCTGGCGGCGGCGGCGGAAAAGCTGGAGCCGCCGAAAGAGAGCTAGATTCGCGGCGTGAGTAGCCCGCATGAGCGCAGCAATATGCAGGATTGCGCCCGGAGAGTCAGACCCCGGATGTCGCTTCGCTAATCCGGGCTACGCTTCCTGCTCTACGTGCTTACCTTCGAGAGCGAAGGGCCGAACGCTCCTCGAGCTTCCAGCGATCTAAGTTCTGCCGTCAGAAGAGACCGGAGATTTGCAATCGAATTATACTGGATGCACTTTTGGCCTTGTACATCGAACGGAAGCCGAGCGCCCTTTTTGACAATCAAAATGGTGGGCTTTCCCGTACCCCACGCGAAACCGATCTCAAGGAAGACATTAGGATTCGCATCGTCGATAACTGCCAACACGCCATCTGCCGTTTTAAGTCGGGACTTGATTTGTGCGAGTATGTCGCCCGTATACGCGAGTTCATCCACACGCTCACAAACAATCCCTGCGGATTGACAAGACTCTTGGATTGCGATCTCCCATACGTCACTGTGTTCAGGGGCGAAGGGCATGGCGACGAAGAGCTTGATTTTCCGTTCGCTCTGAACTCCAAAAGACGAAAAGCTATCGTGTGACGCTGAGCCGAGGATAAGCGTCTCGCTGCGCGCAAGCGGAGGCTGTTTGTCTTCAGGCCGTACGGCCGATGAGGTGAATTCCGATAGCGCCCTCCTGAGTCGTTTGCTCCTTTTGGAACTGAGCTCCACGATCTCGATTCGCTCCAAGTCTGTGGGAAATGCTCCGCTTTCAATGCCATCCAAAAATCCGGCCACGAGCGAGAGGAACAATTCCCGCTCATCCAAGCCGTAACCCGGTCCATGAAGGGTTGTGCAGAGAACACGGGTGCGGCCAGAGCCGCGAGCGGCAATTTCTAGTACATTGCGCGCGAACACTCTGATTTGAGGATAGCGAAATTGATCTAAAGGACCGACGCCGACATATAAAACTTTACGTGCCTCGATGTTCCGCCCGGGCAAGAAGGCCATCTCGCCCTCGGGCACTGCCGCATCGAAGCCAACACGCTCCGAGATAATTTTATCGACACCATAGAATCCATCGGCATGCTTTAGAACGAGGAGATCGCAGGGTCTCGCCACGATGTCAGCGGTCACGACAATTAGTTCGACCATAGGCTCCCCCTCTAGTAGCCCTGCAACCCAGAATTTATCCCACAGCGCAGGAAGCGCAAATGCTCTCACGATGGCGCGGTGCAACCCGAAGTTCACTCCGCCGCTCACCCTCACCGAAGTGTCGCTTCGCTCCTTCTGCTAACCTTGCCACTCGTCAAATCCCGCGCTCGTCGCGGGCATGTCTTAGAGCGCAATTCAAACCAAAAACGTGGATGGCCGGACCTTCGTCTGCCGAAGGACCTCCTCAGGCGCGGATCGCCGATTGATGACTTCGGTCCGCAAGCGGAACAATCTCTGGATCAAGTCCGGGGACGACCATGACGTAGCGTCGGACATCGAATACGGTGCTCCTATCCTCAACCCCACAGCACCCCGCATGACCGCCGCCGCGATCGAACCGACCGAAGGATTTTTGCGCTGGCGCTATCTGGCGTGGTCGCTCTCCGCCATCGCGGCGATGATCGCGGCGATCGTTATGGGCAATCTGTGGCTGCTCGACTTCGTCCAATGTGTTTGCGAGCCTGTTGTGGACCGGCGTCGACCTGTTCATGGGTTTTGTGCTCGGCCCGATCCTGCGCCGGGTGGCGCTGCCGGTGCGCCGCGAGATCATGCGGCGGCTCACCCCGCGCACGCTGTTTCTGATGCCGACGGTGTCGATCGTCGGCGGCACCTCGGGCTGGTTCCTCGCGGTGGCGCTCGGCTACACGGCGCTGCCGTGGCCGGACTACGGCTGGGTGGCCGCGGCGCTTATCCTGGTGACGCTGATGACGATCCAGGGGCTCGGCTTCCTCACGCCGGTCAACGTCATCGTCTGCCTCGAGCTGCAGAAACCCGAGCCCGACATGAAGCGGATCAGCGCTTTGATGCAAAAATACTTCTACGCCGTGGCGCTGCAGGGCACGATGCAGGTGGCGATGCTGATCGTGATGACGCGGTTTCGCGCGGGGATTTGAGGCGGGACGCGGCCGACCCGTAACTCGCCCCGTTTCCCGGATCAGCGGCGCAGCAAAAGCGCGTTTACGCGCGTCTCCGACGCACTATGGCGCAGCGGAGTGGTGCGCTGCAGAACCGGGATCGTAAGAAACTCCGAGCCCGCGGATCAGCGGTGCACCGTTTCACGCTGCACCGCATCCGGGAAACACGCGTTGCTTCACCGCGCGAGGGTTACGTAGCCGCCCGAGCTTTCCTACATCCGCATCGGTACAAACTGCCCGCTCCGCGCCATGACGATTTACGACTGGATCATCGCTGCTTGCTGGCTCGTCTTCGTCGCGGTCTGGGCCGTCATGGGCGTGCGCGCGAAGCGGCCGGTCGGCGCGCGCAACTGGCGGCGGGAAGGCTGGCTGCGCATCGCGGTGGCCGCGCTTTTCCTGCTCGGGCTTTATCTGCCGCCGGTCAGACACGCTTTCCACGACATACGCGCCACTGCGGCCGCCGCCGGCTTGCTCGTGGGCCCGCTTGGTGCCGGCCTCTGCGCGCTCGGCATCGCACTTGCGATCTGGGCGCGCGTTTATCTCGGCCGGAACTGGGGTCTGCCGATGTCGCGCCAGGCGGACGCGGAGCTGGTCACCGGCGGCCCTTATGCTTACGTACGGCATCCGATTTATACCGGCATGCTCGTCGCCATGCTCGGCTCGGCGCTCGGCAACAGCCCGTTCTGGCTCGTCGCGCTGGTGCCGTTCGGGATCTATTTCATCACCAGCGCGCGGCGGGAAGAGACCCTGATGCTGGAGCAATTTCCGCAGCAGTATCGGGACTACATGGCGCGCACCAAGATGCTGGTGCCGTTTTTGGTGTGAGCTACACGCGGCATTTCCCGGGCGCAGCGCAGCAAAAGCGCGTTTACGCGCGTCTCCGACGCACTATGGCGAAGCGGGATGGTGTGCTGCAGAACCGGGATCGTTACAAACTCCGAGTCTCCGACGATCCCGGATCAGCGGGAAACAGCGCCTGCGCGAATCCAGCGCCCGTCAATCCATCTTGATATCGGCGGCGCGGATCACCTTGGCCCATTTCTCGGTGTCGTCGGCGATGAGCTTGCCGAACGCGTCCGGTCCCATCGGCATCGGCTCGGCGCCGAGATTGGCCAGCTTCGCCTGCATGGCCGGATCGGCCAGCGCCGCGGCGACCGCCTTGGCAAGCGTATCGATCACCGGGACCGGCGTGCCCTTGGGCGCGCCGAGGCCGAACCAGCCGGTGGCGTCGTAGCCGGGCACAACGTCGGCGATCGGCGGCACGTCGGGCAGCGCCGCCGAGCGCTTCGCCGAGGTGACCCCGAGCGGGCGCAGCTTGTCGGCGCGCAGGTAGCCGATCGACGAGGTGATACCCTCGAACATCACCTGCACCTGCCCGCTGATGAGATCGATCAGCGCCGGCCCGCCGCCGCGATAGCCCACGACGTTGAGCTTGACGCCGGTCATGTACATGAACAATTCGGCGAACATGTGCGGCGGGCTGCCGTTGCCGGCGGTGCCGAGATCGATCTTGCCCGGATTGGCCTTGGCGTAGGCGATGAACTCGGCCGTGCTCTTGACCGGAAACGACGGCGTGACTTCCAGCACCGAGGGCGCCTGCATGATGCCGGCGACCGGCACCATGCCCGCCATGTAATTGAAATTCAGATGCGGATAGAGCGTGGCGTTGATGGCGTTCGACGAGGTGACCAAGAGCAGCGTGTAGCCGTCAGGCTCGGCGTGGATCGCCGCCTCGGTGGCGATGTTGCTGCCGGCGCCGTCGCGGTTCTCGACGACGAATTGCTGGCCGAGCGTTTTCGACAGCCAGCCGGCGATGAGCCGCGCGCAGATATCGGTCGGGCCGCCGGCGGCGTAACCGACCAGCAAGAGCACGGAACGCGACGGATAGCTTTGAGCGCGGGCGAGCCGCGCCACCGCCGGGAGCGCCACGGCGCCGCCGGCGAGACGCAACACGGACCTGCGGGGAAGTATCATCATGGTCCCCCCTTAAGTTTTGTAGGCTTCTAGGCGTGGAGGCTACATCAATTGCGGGGCGCGAGAATATAGCAGTGTCGTACAATCGGCCGGGCCGGCCACTTCGGGCCGGACCCGTTGGCGGACGATGACAATCGCCTCAACGCTTGCTCAATCCGTCATTTTTTGAGGCTGGCCTCGAAGGCTTCCAGCACCGGCCGCCATTGCGTCTGCTGCGCGTTGACGAAGGCGTTGACTTCGGATGGCGTCATCGGATCGACGTAAGCGCCGCGCAGCGCAAGCTTCTTGGCGAGGTCGGAGTCGCCGAGCGCCTGTTTGAGGCCGTCATTGACCTTCTCGATGGCCGCTGCGGGTGTGCCGAGCGGCGCCACCATGCCTTGCCAGCCGCCGGCCGCGAAGCCGGGCAAGGTCTCCGCCACCGTCGGCAGATCGGGGAAGTCGGGCAGGCGATGCGTCGACGCAACCGCCAGCACATTGAGCGTGTGCGCCTGGATGGCGCCGGCGAGGCCGGAATAGCCTTCGATGATCAGCGGCACGCGGCCGCCGACCACGTCGGTCAGCGCCGCTGCAGGGCCGCCGCTGTAGGGAACGACCTGCAATTTAATGTCGGCTCGGCTTTGCAGAAGCAGGCCGGTCAGGTGCGTTATTCGTCCTATTCCGGTTGCCGCAAAGGAAATTTGCCCGGGATGCTGTTTGGCGCGTTCGATCAGCTCCGGCAGCGTTTTGAAGCCGGATGCAGCGCCGGCGCAAATGAACATCGGCTGTTCGGCCAGCGCGCCTACGGGGAGGAAATCGCGCGGCAGCATCAGCGGCAGGTTCGCCGCCTTGCCGGGCAGCGAGATGAACAGCGAAATCGCCGGCGCAAAAAGCGTGTAGCCGTCCGGGATCGATTCGGATGCGGCATGGGCGGCAATCGCACCGCTGGCGCCGGGCTGATCGACGGGCACGATCTGCTGGCCCAGAACAGCGCCAAGCCGATCCATCATCATCCGGAATGTAACGTCGACGGCGCTCCCGGGTGCCGAATCGGAAATTATCCTGATGGGCTTGTTCGGATAATCCTGCGCTCGCGCCGGCCATGCGGCGGCGGTCGCGAGCGCCAGAGCAATGAGCGCCATGCGCTTGAAGGGCGTTGCCATGTTTTCCTCATACCCGGCTGACGCTTTGCACCTACGCATCATCGACGTTTGCACAGGCAAGACCGCCTGCGCGCATCCTGCCACAATTTTCCTGCCGCGTGCAGCGCGCCGATGCGCTTTGGTGGACCAGTCCAAAGTCCCACGGCATTGGTTTCGTTAGCTCGGTACGGCGCACCGGCCATGACGGTCAGGAGACCGCCGCCGGCGCGTTCACCGTCTTGCCCGGCCATTTGCACAGATCGGCGATGATGCATTTCTCGCACAGCGGGCGGCGGGCGACGCAAGTGTAGCGGCCGTGCAAAATGAGCCAATGATGCGCGTGCAGCCGGTATTTCTCCGGCACCGCCGCCATCAGCTTCGTCTCGACCTCGAGCGGCGTCTTGCCGACGGCGAGGCCGGTGCGGTTGCCGACGCGAAAAATATGGGTGTCGACGGCGATGGTCGGCTCGCCGAACGCGACGTTGAGCACCACGTTCGCGGTCTTGCGCCCGACGCCGGGCAAGGCTTCCAGCGCGTCGCGGTCGTGCGGCACCTTGCCGCCGTGCTCGACGACAAGCTGTCGCGACAGCGCAATCACGTTCTTCGCCTTGGTGCGATAAAGCCCGATGGTCTTGATCAGGTCGCGCACTTTCGCTTCGCCGAGCGCGACCATCTTGTCCGGCGTGTCGGCAAGCGCGAACAAAGCCGGGGTCGCCTTGTTGACCCCGGCATCGGTCGCCTGCGCCGAGAGCACGACCGCGACCAGAAGCGTGAACGGATCGATGTGTTCGAGCTCGCCGCGCGGCGTCGGATTGGCGGCGGCAAAGCGGCGGAACGCTTCCTCGACCTCGGCCGGCGTCCACTGCGGCAGCTCGGCCTCCGCGGCCTTCAGGTCAGCCTTCCGTCGCGCCGTGCCGGGCTTGACGCGTGCCGCCTTGCCTTTTCGAGCCGCCGTTAAGCTTTGCTTGGTGGACCGCTTGATTTTGTTTGTGAGTTTCTTTGCGGTTTTCTTTGCGGTTTTCTTTGCGGTTTTGTTGCGCGCCATCTTTTTACGCCCCTGCTTTCCCCTATAATGGGAGCCATGAATGCCGACAATAACCGCTCCGACGCGTTGGCCGACCCGAAAATCTTTGCGGCGGTCATCACGCCGCATCGCTCGCTCGGCCCGCGGGGCTTTTTGATCTTCATGCTCTGCCTCGGGGCCTTGAGCTTCGTCTCCGGCGTGGCTTTCGTGCTGATGGGCGCCTGGCCGGTGTGCGGCTTCTTTGGGCTGGATGTGCTGCTGGTTTATCTCGCGTTCCGCGCCAATTACCGCACCGGCCGCGCCTACGAGGAGGTGACCGTCACCGCGTCCGAACTGACGGTGCGCAAGGTCAATCATCGCGGCGGGGTGCGCGAATGGACGCTCAATCCGCTCTGGGTCCGGCTTGACCGCATCGTGCACGAGGAGTTCGGCATCGAGCGGCTGTTCCTGGTTTCGCATGGCCGGCGGTTGCCGATTGCCGCGTTTCTCGGGCCGCACGAGAAGGCAAGCTTCGCGCTCGCGCTGTCCAACGCTTTGGGCGAGGCCAAGCGCGGGCCGACACGGACGGTGTTTGAATAATCAACAGAAATCGGGTGGTTTGGCTGCCCCGCGGCGGCTTAGATCGGGAGCAGATGATGGAGGTTCCTATGCTGTCGCCCGATCGAATTTCCGACCCGACCCCGCTCACTGAAGCCGCCGCCGATTACGAGGTGGTGCGCCGCGCCATTGGCCATATCCGCGGCCATTGGCGCGAACAGCCGGAAATCGAGGAGATTGCCGACGCCGCCGGCGTGACACCGACTGAGCTGCATCACCTGTTCCGCCGCTGGGCCGGACTGACGCCGAAGGCGTTCTTGCAGGCGCTGACGCTCGACGGCGCACGGCAGCTTCTTCGCGATTCCGCGAGCGTGCTCGACGCCACGTATGAAGTGGGACTGTCCGGCCCCGGCCGGTTGCACGATCTGTTCGTCACCCACGAGGCAATGTCGCCGGGCGAATGGAAAGCCGGCGGCGAAGGCCTGACCATCCGCCACGGCTATCATCCCTCCCCGTTCGGCATCGCGCTGGTGATGGCGACCGAGCGCGGGCTCGCTGGGCTGGCTTTGGCCGACGCCGGGAAGGAAAAAGCCGTACTCGCCGATATGAAAGGCCGCTGGCCAAAAGCCAAATACGTCGAAGATGCCGTGTCCACTGCTGCGCTGGCGAGACGCATTTTCGACCCGTCGCAATGGCGGCCGGAACAGCCGCTCCGCGTCGTGCTCATCGGCACCGATTGGGAAGTGCGGGTCTGGGAGGCGCTGCTGCACATCCCGATGGGCAAGCTCGCGACCTATTCCGGCATCGCCGCCAAGGTGCGCAAACCCGCCGCCGCCCGCGCCGTCGGCGCCGCAGTCGGCAAGAACCCGATCTGTTTCGTCGTGCCCTGCCACCGCGTGGTCGGCAAGAGCGCCGAGCTCACGGGCTATCACTGGGGCCTCACCCGCAAGCGCGCCATGCTCGGCTGGGAAGCCGGTCAGGTCAGCGCTGCGGCATAGCCGCTCTGAGGAAGCCGATGCCGAGCCGTATCGCCAGCAGGGCCTATGGGACCGTCAGCGCCGAGAGGCAGAAAGAGATGAGCGGCTTGGAGTTTGTCCAGGGACTCGCCGACGGGACGCTGCCGCTCAACACGATGGCCGAGACCTTGGGATATGACGTGACCGAGGTGGAAAGCGGACGCGTCACCGTCACGGCCAATCCGAATGACCGCCACCTCAACCCGGCGGGCACCGTTCACGGCGGCCTCGCGGCGACGCTGCTCGACAGCGCCATGGGCCTCGCCATCCAGTCCACTCTGGAGAAGGGCGTCGGTTCGACCACGCTTGAATTCAAGATCTCACTCGTCCGGCCGATCACGCCGGAGACGGGCATGATCAAGGCAGAGGGCGTCGTTTTGAGTTGCGGCCGCCGCATCGGCACTGCCGAAGGACAAATCACGGATCAGCAGGGACGGCTCTTGGCCCATGGCACAACGACCTGCCTGATATTTCAAAGCTGAATTGGACCTTCCTGGAAGGACGGCCAATTGCTCCACCGGGGATACACCCCTATCTGTCCCGGTGATGACAATATCGACGCAGAAACGCCGTCCGGTAATGCTGGCGATCCTGGACGGCTGGGGCTGGCGGGAGGATACGGCCGACAACGCCATCCGCCAGGCCAGGACGCCGACCTTCGACCGGCTTTGGTCGAGCGGACCACATGGCTTTCTGCGCACGTCCGGCAAGGACGTCGGCCTGCCCGACGGCCAAATGGGCAATTCCGAAGTCGGCCATCTCAATATCGGCGCCGGCCGCGTGGTGATGCAGGACTTGCCGCGTATCGGCGCCGCCATCGCCAGCGGCGAAATCGCGCGCGCACCGGCGCTCGTTGATCTCATAAACAAGCTCAAAGCCAGCGGCGGCACCTGTCACCTGCTCGGTCTGGTCTCGCCGGGCGGCGTACATTCGCATCAGGATCACGCCGCGGCGCTGGCGAAGATTCTCGCCGCGGCCGGCGTATCGACGCTCATTCATGCGCTGACCGACGGTCGCGATACGCCGCCGCAATCGGCGGGTGACGACGTGAAGCGGCTCATCGCCGCGCTGCCGCCGTCGGTCAAAATCGCCACCGTGTGCGGGCGATATTTTGCGATGGATCGCGACAAGCGCTGGGACCGCGTCGAGAAAGCCTACAACGCGATTGTCGAAGCCGAAGGGCCGCGTTTTCCAGATGCGCCCGCCGTCATCGCCGACGGTTATGCCAACAAAAAGTTCGACGAATTCATCGTGCCGGCCGTGGTCGGCGACTATCGCGGCATGAAAGACGGCGACGGCGTGCTGTGCTTCAACTTCCGCGCCGACCGCGTGCGCGAGATTTTGGGCGCGATGCTCGATGCGGACTTCTCCGGCTTTGCGCGCAAGCGCGTGGTGAAGTTCGCCGCAGCAGTCGGCATGACGCAATATTCCGACGAGCTCGACAAGGTGATGGCGACGATCTTTTCACCGCAGACGCTGAAAAATATCCTCGGCGAGGTGGTGGCGGATGCCGGGCGCGCGCAGCTGCGCATGGCGGAGACCGAAAAATACGCGCACGTCACCTATTTTCTCAACGGCGGCCGCGAGGAGCCCTATGCCGGTGAGGACCGCATCATGGTGCCATCGCCCAAGGTTGCGACCTACGATCTGCAGCCGGAAATGTCCGCGCCGGAACTCACCGACAAGGCGGTCGCGGCGATCGCTTCCGGCAAATACGATCTGATCGTGCTCAACTACGCCAATCCCGACATGGTCGGCCACACCGGCAGTCTGCCGGCGGCGATCAAGGCGGTGGAGACGGTGGATGCGGGCTTAGGCCGCATCGCCGATGCGATCGCGAAATCCGGCGGCGCGCTTCTGGTCACCGCCGACCACGGCAATTGCGAGATGATGCGCGATCCACAGACCGGCGGCCCGCACACCGCGCACACCACGAACCCGGTGCCGGTGTTACTGCTCGGCGCGCGCAACCGCGCGCTCAACGCCGAAGGCCGGCTCGCCGACATCGCGCCGACGCTGCTCGAACTGATGGAATTGCCGAAGCCGAAGGAAATGACCGGCGCGTCGCTGCTGCGCGCGGACTGAGGGTTTGAAGTTTGCTGAAACCGGAAGCGGTTTGTTTATATCTTTTGATTTCAATTTCGACATGTAACTGACATGACGTGCGCGGATCGGTGATAAATCACACGGTCGTGATCCTTGTCGATCTGTCAGACGCACCCTGCGGCTTCCGCGGCACCCCGTTATTTGTTACAGTTTTTGGCGGTCCGGAGTTCATCGGCTGATTGCCGAAACAAGAAACTTCGCTCACCTGGACATCATTGCGCTTATCGTTCGAACAGTTCGACTTGATATGAAGGGCCGATAAGGCTCTCGGCCCCTGACATGGAGGCTTATTATGTCGCGCATTCCGATGGTGGCGATCGTTGCGGTATTGCTGGCCGGCTTCGCCAGCTTGGCCATTGCGGCCCAGGACAAGTACGCGCTGAAATTGGGCAAGCTCTCGTTTGGCGATTTCAGAGGGTACGAAAACTGGCAGGATGTCGCGGTCAGCCAGACCGAAAAACAGATGAAAGTGATCTTGGCGAATGACGTGATGATGAAAGCGTATCGGCAAGGCCTTCCCGCCGAGGGCAAGCTTTTTCCCGAGGGGTCCAAGATCGTGAAGATCGAATGGTCGTTCAAAAGGAATACGGTGGCGCCCTATTTCGTCAACGTGCCGGACACGCTGCAAGCGGTCAACGTCATCGAAAAAGACAGCAGGCGATTCCCGGACACGCACGGCTGGGCCTACGGCGATTTCAACTATGATGCCGCATCAAACACTTTTACGCCGCAGGGAACCAACTCGAATTGCGGCTACGCCTGCCATACGACGGTGGCAAAACAAGATTACATTTATACGGCGTATCCGAAGCGGTGAGCTGGGCTAGATATCTTTGAGTCCGAGCACATCCGCCATTGAATAAAGCCCCGGCTTTTGGCCGCGCGCCCATAGCGCGGCGTGTAGCGCGCCGCGGGCGAAGATCATGCGGTCTTCGGCGCGGTGGGTGAGTTCGATGCGCTCCGCCGGGCCGGCGAAGATCACCGAATGATCGCCGACCACGGTGCCGCCGCGCAGCGAGGCGAAGCCGATATCGCCCGGACGGCGCGCGCCGGTCATGCCGTCGCGCCCGCGCACCGAGCGATCGCTGAGATCAACACCGCGGCCCTCCGCCGCGGCGCGGCCGAGCATCAACGCGGTGCCGGACGGCGCATCGATCTTCTTGGCGTGGTGCATTTCAAGAATTTCGATGTCGTAGTCTTCGTTCAATGTCTGCGCCACGCTCCTCGTCAAAGCCGCGAGCAGATTCACGCCCATGCTGAAGTTGCCGGCCTTCACGATCGTCGCGCGGCTTGCCGCCTTGGCGATGACGGCTTCCTCCTCGGCGGAGTGGCCGGTGGTGCCGATGATATGCACCTTGCCCGCTGCCGCGGTCAGTTCGGCAAAGGCAAGCGTCGCGGCGGGGATGGTGAATTCGATCAAGCCGTCGGCCTGCTTCAACAGCGGCGCGACATCGCTTGTCACCTTGACGCCATTCGGGCCGAGGCCGGCCAGCTCGCCGGCATCGCGGCCGATGACGGCAGAATCCGGCGCATCCACGGCTCCGGTCAGCGCAAGTCCTTTGATCGCGGCAATGGCGTGGATCAGCGTGCGCCCCATGCGCCCGCCGGCGCCGGCGATCACCACCCGCATGTCGGAATTAGCCGCGGCCATGTGGCTTCTCTAGTCGCGCCGGGTATAGCGCGGCAAGCGGGAAAATGCGACCGGCCCAAGCTTTACGGCTGTGGGCCGTCGTAGCCTTCGATGATGACGATATCGATGACCGCGTGCGGCTGCCGCACTTTGATGTTGGCCTGATATTCGGGCGATCGATGGCAGGCGAGCGCTGTGGCATAATCGGGAAATTCGATCACCACGTTTCGCGACCTGGAGGTGCCTTCCGGGGCTTCGAACTTGCCGGCGCGCACCACGAAGCGTCCGCCGAATTTCTTGAAGATTGCGGGATTGGCGGCGGCGTAGGCTTTGTAGCCGTCTTCGTTGTGCACATCGACCCGCCCGATCCAGTAGCCTTTCGCCATTGCAGTCTCCCGAGTTTGCGGAAAAGAAAAGTCAGAACTTCGCGCCGTCATAGCCCTCGACGATGACGAGATCGAAATCGGCCCTGCCGTGGCGCAGCTTTTTTGCCGCCTGATAGTCGCTCGAGCGATAGCAGGCGAGCGCCGCGTCGTAGCTCGGAAATTCCAGCACCACGGTGCGGCTGCGGACCTTGCCTTCTGGCACTTCGCGGGTGCCGCCGCGCACCAGAAAGCGGCCGCCGAATTTACCGAACGGCGCCATGTCCGCCGCCATATAGGCTTTGTATCCTTCCGGCTCGGTCACATCGACGTGGCCGATCCAATAGCCCTTTTTCGCCGTCGCCGCCGGCGGCAAATCCGTTCGCGGCGGCTGCGGTCCGTCATAACCCTCGACGATGACGAAATCGCATTGCGAATGCGGCAGGCGGAGCGGCCGGGCGCGTTGATATTCGTCCGAGCGATAACAGGCGAGCGCCGTGGCGTAATCGGGGAATTCTCTGATCACGCAGCGGGACCGCGCGCTCCCCTCGACCACTTCGCTCCTACCGCCGCGAGCGAGCGCGACGCCTTTGAACTTCTCGTGCGCCGGCGGCGTCGCCGCCATGTAGGCTTTGTAGCCTTCCATGTTGCTGACATCGATCTGCGGCAGCCAATAGCCCTTGGGCATGACGCTCTCCTGTTATTGCCGGGCGGCGGCGATTTCGGCGACGATCGCTTCGGCTGCCGCTTTCGGATCAGGGGCGGCGATGACCGGCCGGCCGACCACGAGATAATCCGCGCCGGCGGCGATTGCGGCAGCCGGGGTTGCGATGCGCTTCTGGTCGCCGGCATCCGCCCCGGCGGGCCGGATGCCCGGCGTCACCAGTGTGAGTTTCGCACCGACGATAGCGCGGACCTTGCCCGCCTCCGCCGCCGAACAGACCAGACCGTCGACGCCGATGTCGCGCGCTTGCGCGGCGCGCCGGGCGACCAGTTCGGGCACGGTGGCGGCGTAGCCGGCGGCCTTAAGGTCGGCATCGTCGAAAGAGGTGAGCACGGTGACGGCGAGAATGCGCAAATTCCCTTCGCGCGCTTCCACCGCGGCCCGCATGGTCGGCGGATAGGCGTGCACGGTGAGGAAAGTGGCGCCGAGCCGCGCCACGCTTTTCACGCCCTGCGCCACCGTATTGCCGATGTCGTGAAGCTTCAGATCGACAAAAACCTGCTTGCCCGCGTCGATCAGCGAATGCGCATAGGTCATGCCGCCGGCGAAGGCGAGTTGATAGCCGATCTTGTAGAACGAGACGGCGTCGCCGAGCCGCGCAACGAGCGCCTGCGCCGCTTCGACCGACGAGACATCGAGGGCGACGATCAGGCGGTCACGGGGTTCTATCGGCATTGCTTTCGAGCTTATAGCTTAATCCGCTCATTCCCGCGCAAGCGGGAATCCAGACGATCTTGTCTTAGTCGCGCCGGTGCGTTCTGGGTCCCCGCTTCGCGGGGACGAGCGGACAGTTGGCCCACTCCGATTCGCAATATGTTCTACGCCATCATGCCGGCCAGGACGACGAGCCGGCGCGCCAGCGCCTTTAGCGCGGCGGCAAGGTTTTCATCCTTGAGATTGTCCATGTCGTCAAAGGCCTGCTCGGCGCGCGGCACGGAAATCTGCTCCGGTATGACCAGTGCGCCGCAGCCTAATTCCAAAATCTGCCGCAGCGCCATCATCGAGCGCACGCCGCCGCTCGAACTCGCCGTTGCCGAACCGATGGCGAAGACGCGGCCCTTGAACGCGGCATAGGTTGGTTCTGCTCCCTCGCGCATCCGCGACACCCAATCGATCGCGTTCTTCAGAAGCGGCGTCACCGACGCGCTATATTCCGGGCTCGTTATGAACACGCCCTGGTGCGCCATCATCATCTGTTTCAGCCGCAGCGCCGCTGGCGGCATTCCGGACGAAGCCGCGAGGTCGGCGTCGAACAGCGGCAGCGAATAATCTTCGAGCGAGATCCGCGTCACCTCGGCTTCCGCCAGCACCAGCTCCTTGGCGGCAAGCGCGGCGAGCCTCGCGTTGTGCGAGCCGGTACGGAGCGAACCGGGGATGACGAGGATTTTGGGAGTAGGCATAGCGATTAAAGTCTTTGATCGCCGACACAGTGACGCTTGCCGCTCATTCCCGCGCTAGCGGGATTCCGGCGCTGGGTCCCCGCTTTCGCGGGGACGAGCGGATCGAAGATCACTAGCTCTTGCGATAAACCCATACGCGTGCGGGCGGGATATTCATCCAAATGCGCTCGGAAGCTTCCACCGAGAAGCCGCCCAGCCGGCGCGGCAGCGGCGACGCCACCGAATAGGTAAATTGCACAAAAGGCGCACCGGGCAACATAAGATCGAATGCGTCGCGCAGCAGCCGCAGCCGCATCTTGAGCGGCTTGGTGATCAGAGGCAGGCCGGAGACGACCGCGGCGGCGGGCTGCAGGAGCAGCGTCTCAAGAAGCCGGCGCATGCCGTAGGCGTCGCCCTGCACCAGCGTGGCATCGGGATAACGCGTGCGCAAAATCCGGCAGAATGACGGATCGAACTCGACCAATACGAGACGTGAAGGTTCGACGCCGGCCTCGACCAATGCTTCGGTAACGGGCCCGGTTCCCGGCCCCAATTCGACCACCGGCCCGGTCGAGTCCGGATCGACGTAGCGCGCCATGGTGCGGGCGAGGATTTTCCCCGACGGCGTCACCGCCCCGATGGTCAGCGGGCGCTCGATCCAGGAGCGGATGAACCGCACTTCATCGTCGAGCCGGATACCCTTCTTCAACTCGAACTGTTTGACCTGCCGCTCGATCCTCTTACCGATGCCGTTGCGCTTCTGCTCGAACAGCCGGATCTGCCGTTCGATCTTGCGTTCAATGATGCTCTTCCTGACTTCCAGGAGGCGAATCTGCCGCCCGATCTTCTTTTCGAACATTTGCAGGGCAGGCAGTGGCATGAGATTCACACTGAAATCTTGCACGCGACAAAATCGTGCCGGTTTTAAAACATTCGAGAGGCAAAGACCATATGGGTTTAGGCGGCGCCGGTGCGGCCGCCCAGCCCGTCAAGGAACTCCTTGACCTTGCCGAGAAACCCCGAGGACTCCGGCTGGGTCTCGGTCGACGACAGACGGTCGAACTCAGCCAACAGCTCGCGTTGTTTCTTGGTCAGTTGCTGCGGCGTCTCGACGACGACTTGGACATACATGTCGCCGGACTGCCGTGCGCGTAAGACCGGCATGCCCTTGCCTTGCAGGCGGAAGCGCCGCCCGGACTGCGTGCCCTCCGGAATCTTCACCTTGGTCTTGCCGCCGTCGATGGTCGGGACTTCGAATTCGCCGCCCATCGCTGCAGCGACCATCGAAACCGGGACGCGGCAATGCAGATCGGCGCCTTCGCGCTGAAAGAACGGATGCGAGCCGATCGACAGGAAAATGTAGAGATCGCCGGCCGGACCGCCGCGCACGCCGGCTTCGCCCTCGCCGGCCAGCCGGATACGGGTGCCGTCTTCGACGCCGGCTGGAATGTTCACCGACAAAGTCCGCTCCCGCGTCACGCGGCCTGAACCGGCGCATGACGCGCAGGGACTGTCGATCGACTGACCGCGGCCCTGGCAATTCGGACAGGTGCGCTCGAGCGTGAAGAACCCTTGCGCATGCCTGACCCGGCCGTGGCCGCCGCACATCGGGCAGGTTTTCGGCTTGGTGCCGGCTTTGGCGCCGGAGCCGGAGCAGGCTTCGCAGGTGACCGAAGTCGGAATGCGGATTTGCGCATTCTTACCCGCGTAAGCCTCGGTCAGACTGATCTCCATATTGTAGCGCAGATCGGCGCCGCGCTCGCGGCCGGTACCGCGGCCGCGGCCGCCGGCGCTCGACATGCCGAAAATGCCTTCGAACAGGTCGGAGAATGTCGTGCCGAAGTCGGCACCGAAGCCAGCCGCGCCGCCGCCCATGCCGTGTTCGAAGGCGGCATGGCCAAAGCGGTCGTAAGCCGCGCGCTTGTCCGGGTCTTTCAAGACCTCGTAAGCCTCGTTGATTTCCTTGAAGCGGTGCTCGGCTTCCTTGTCGCCCGGGTGGCGATCCGGATGGCAGGCCATTGCCTGCTTGCGAAACGCAGTCTTGATGTCGGTGTCAGTCGCCGTGCGTTCGATCGAAAGCAATTCGTAGTAGCAGCGCTTGGCCATCAGCCCTCACCCCGAGAACCGATAAATGACGTGAGGTGGTTGAGAAACAAGCACCCCCGTTTCGCTTCCGGGGGTGCCATTTTGACAAGCCGCAAGGGCATTAGCGCCTCGCTGCATCAAGCCGATTTCTTGTTCTTCTTATCGTCGTCGACTTCGGTGAATTCGGCATCGACAACGTCTTCCTTCTTTGCGTCGGCGCTGCCGCCGGTGTCGTCGCCGCCGCCCGGCTGCTGCTCGGCGGCTTGCTTGTACATCGCCTCGCCGAGCTTCATCGAAGCCTGTTGCAGCGCGTTGGCCTTGGCCGTGATCGCCTCGGCATCATTGCCCTTCAAGGCTTCCTTGAGGTCGGCCATCGCGTTCTCGATCGCGCGCCGTTCGGTCTCGCCGACTTTCGAGCCGTGCTCGGCGAGCGTCTTCTCGGTCGCGTGGACCAGAGCCTCGGCGTGGTTCTTCGCCTCGACCTGGGCCTTGCGCTTCTTGTCCTCTTCGGCGTGAGCTTCGGCATCCTTGACCATCTTCTGGATGTCGGCCTCGGACAGACCGCCGGAAGCCTGGATGCGGATCTGCTGCTCCTTGCCGGTGCCCTTGTCCTTGGCCGAGACGTTGACGATGCCGTTGGCGTCGATGTCGAAGGTAACCTCGATCTGCGGCACGCCGCGCGGCGCCGGCGGGATGCCGATCAGATCGAACTGGCCGAGCATCTTGTTGTCGGCCGCCATCTCGCGCTCGCCCTGGAACACGCGGATCGTCACCGCGGTCTGGCCGTCCTCGGCGGTGGAGAACACCTGGCTCTTTTTGGTCGGGATCGTGGTGTTGCGGTCGATCAGCCGGGTGAATACGCCGCCCAGCGTCTCGATGCCGAGCGACAGCGGCGTCACGTCGAGCAGCAGCACGTCCTTGACGTCGCCTTGCAGCACGCCGGCCTGGATCGCGGCGCCGACCGCCACGACTTCGTCGGGATTGACGCCCTTGTGCGGCTCCTTGCCGAACAATTGCTTGACGATTTCCTGCACCTTCGGCATGCGCGTCATGCCGCCGACCAGGACCACTTCGTTGATCTCGGCCGCCGACAGCCCGGCATCCTTGAGTGCCTGCTTGCACGGATCGATCGTCTTCCGCACCAGATCGTCGACCAGCGCCTCGAATTTGGCGCGAGTGAGCTTCATCGTCAGATGCTTCGGCCCGGAGGCGTCGGCGGTGATGAACGGCAGGTTGATTTCGGTCTGCGTCGTCGATGACAGTTCGATCTTCGCCTTTTCCGCCGATTCCTTGAGCCGCTGCAAAGCGAGCTTGTCGCGGCGCAGGTCGATGCCCTGCTCCTTCTGGAATTCGTCGGCCAGGTAGTTGACCAGCCGCATGTCGAAATCCTCGCCGCCGAGGAAGGTGTCGCCGTTGGTCGACTTCACCTCGAACACGCCGTCGCCGATTTCGAGAATGGAAATATCGAAGGTGCCGCCGCCGAGGTCATAGACCGCGATGGTCCCGGTCTTGTTCTTGTCGAGCCCGTAGGCGAGCGCGGCCGCGGTCGGCTCGTTGATGATGCGCAACACTTCGAGGCCGGCAATCTTGCCGGCATCCTTGGTGGCCTGGCGCTGGGCGTCGTTGAAATAGGCCGGGACGGTGATGACGGCCTGCTCGACTTTGGCGCCGAGATAAGCTTCCGCCGTTTCCTTCATCTTTTGCAGAATGAACGCGGAAATCTGCGAAGGCGAATAGGTCTTGCCCTCGATCTCGACCCAGGCGTCGCCGTTACTGGCGCGCGTAATCTTGTAGGGAACGAGTTTCTTGTCCTTCTCCACCATCGGATCGTCGTAGCGGCGGCCGATCAGGCGTTTGACTGCAAAAATCGTGCGCTCGGGATTGGTGACCGCCTGGCGTTTCGCCGGCTGGCCGACCAGCCGCTCGCCATCGTCGGTGAAAGCGACGATGGACGGCGTGGTGCGCATCCCCTCCGCGTTCTCGATGACCTTCGGCGTCTTGCCTTCCATCACGGCGACGCAGGAATTCGTGGTCCCGAGATCGATACCAATGACCTTTGCCATGGTCTAAATCCTCTCTTTTGCGGCAGGTCGGGCTGGCCCGAAAGGCGCCCAAAGTCCGACCCCCTTATCACTCATCGCCCCAGGCCATTACCGCTGCCCAACAGACTGGTGCGGAGACTGGTGCCAGAGCGATTTCCCTTGGCTCATATAGGAGGGCGGCATCGCCCTGCAAGGCAGGATGGCCGGCGCCCCGGCCGGTTACGCCAGCGAAGCCGACACAGCGAGCACACCACCGCGGTGAGGGTCTCTTAACGGTGTCGCGCGCCGTCTCGACCGCGCGCGCCCCCGCTAGCCCGCCATTAAGGAAATCCTGCCACGGATGGCACGGGCGAAGGGACAACAGCTCGGCCGGCCGAAACGCCGTCAGAACAGAGCCGCGGGCAGGCGTGGAGTTGTCATGCGTGTCAGTAATGTCGAATTCGGCGCGGCGGGGAGCGCAACGCCCGCACATGCCGCGACCGTCAACGATCCCGTTCGTAGCTTCTTGGCGGTTCTGCCGCGGCCCGTTCGTTTCCTTGGTGTCGGCGGGCTCGGCCTCGTCACCGATCTTGCCGTCTTCACCCTGGTCCTGGCGCACGGGCTGCCCCCGCTTGTCGCGCGGGCTATTTCGCTCGCCGTTGCGACGCTCTTGACCTGGCGGCTCAACCGCGCGCTCACCTTCGACCGCAGCGGCCGCCGCACGGCCGATGAGGCGATACGCTACGCCGCCGTGGCGACAGCCGCGCAGGCCATCAGCTACGGCGTATTCGCCGTCCTCGTTGTCACCGTATTGGCCGCGGCGCCGCAGCTTGCCGTGGTCATCGGCGCCACCACCGGCGCGATCGTTTCCTATTCCGGCCAGGTGCTGTTCGCCTTCCGGCCGCGGCATTGCGCCTGACGGCTGGACCATGAGCCGCGATATCATGACCAGCCGCGACATCACGGTGGATGCCGACGTATTCGTGATCGGCGCCGGCCCTGCCGGGCTTACGGCCGCCTATTGCCTGAGCAAGGAACGGCGGTCCGTCATCGTGGTCGAGCGCGATCCGGTCTATGTCGGCGGCATCAGCCGCACCGTCGATTACAAGGGATTTTTGTTCGACATCGGCGGCCATCGCTTCTTCTCCAAGTCGAAAGAAGTCGTCGCGCTGTGGCAGGAGATCCTGCCCGGCGATTTCATTACCCGGCCGCGCCTGTCGCGCATTTATTACAACGGCAAATTCTTCTCCTATCCGCTCAAGGCGTTTGAAGCGTTGCTCAAGCTCGGCGTGTTCACCAGCGCGGCATGTTTGATGTCTTACGCCCACGCGAAAATTTTTCCCATCGCGCAAGCGCGCACGTTCCACGACTGGGTGCGCAATCAATTTGGCGAGCGGCTGTTCCAGATTTTTTTCAAGATCTATACCGAGAAAGTGTGGGGCATGTCGTGCGACGAGATTTCCGCCGACTGGGCGGCGCAGCGCATCAAGGGCCTCGATCTTGCGACTGCCGTCGGCAATGGACTGAAGCGCTCGCTGCGGCTTCGCCGCAAATCCGACTGCGACGGCAATACCGGCACCGGCGCGGTCAAGACGCTCATCGAGAGTTTCCAATATCCGCGCAAGGGCCCGGGCATGATGTGGCAGGCGGCGGCGCGCCAGATCGAAACGCGCGGCGGCCGCATCTTGCTGGGGCGCGAACTTGCCAGGCTTGAGTTTGACGCCGCTTGCAATCATTGGCGTATCGAAATCGCCACCGCCGCCGGCGAGCGGGAAAGCTATACCGCGCGTCACGTCATCAGCTCGGCTCCGTTGCGCGAACTCGTGGAGCACATCAAGCCCACTCCGATTTCACTCTTGCACGCGCGAGCGTTGCGCTACCGCGATTTTGTCACGGTGGCGCTCATGGTGCGCAAGGCTGAACTGTTCCCGGACAACTGGATTTATATTCACGACCCGAGCGTGCGGGTCGGGCGGGTGCAGAACTTCCGTTCCTGGTCGCCGGAGATGGTCCCGGAGGGCATGAGCTGCCTTGGGCTCGAATATTTCTGCTTCGAGGGCGACGGGCTGTGGAATGCGCCCGACGGCGAGCTCATTGCGCTGGCAAAAAAGGAGGTGGCGCAGATCGGTCTGGTGTCGGCCGACGACGTGGTCGACGCCTGCGTGGTGCGCCAAGCCAAGGCCTATCCGGTCTACGACGAAAATTATCGCGACAACGTCGCCGCCATCCGGCTCGACCTTGAGGGTAGCTATCCGAGCCTGCATGTCATCGGCCGCAACGGCATGCACAGATATAACAACCAGGACCACGCGATGATGACGGCGATGCTCACGGCGCGGAACATCATGGCCGGCGAGCGCATCTACGACGTTCTGGAACGTCAACGAGGACGCCGAATATCACGAGGCGGGTGAGTCCGGCGTGCATCAGGCGCTCGACAGCGTGCGGCTCGTGCCGGAGAAGATTGCCGGGGACCGCGCGGCTTAATCAAGACCCTTGAGCTTTCAAGCCACGACGCATGCAGCCTCGTCCGGCAATGCCCGGACGCGGCGACTGTCGCCTTGCGCCAAGCGCCAGACCAGCCGGACCGCGAATGCGATCAGCACGACCGGCGCCAGCGGAATCTTGGCGACGGCCGCGATCATCATCGTGACCGGCAGCGTCCACACCGCGATCAACAGCGAATGATCGGCCATCGTATTGTCGTCGCGCTCGCGTAACAGCGCCACCACGAAGCCGAAAACCACCATGTCGTAATTGAGAATGTAAGGCGTGACGAGGAAGGTCGCGGTGACGAACAGCGCCAGCGAAAGCGCCCGATCGCGGCGCCGCCAATAGCACCAGATCAGGGCGCCGGCCGCCAGCGCGGCCGTTATGCCTTGGAGCGCCCAGCCCACCGCCGGGGGCAGGTGCAAAAGCCGCGCGCCGTAAAACACCGACGACACCATCACGAACAGCAGTCCCTGGCCGTGGCTGGTAAGCCATTGCTGCTGCGGCACGACCTTTTGCCAGAATTCGATCCATACATCCCAGCCGAACAGCAACGCGGTCGCCGCAATCAAAACAGCCGTCGTCGCCGCAGCCGACGCGATCGTCACCCAGCGCCGCTCGAGCAGCAGAATGACCGGCAGCAATATTCCGATCTGCGGCTTTACGGTGAGAATGCCGAACAGCACGCCGGCGAGCACGGGCCGCCGTTCGAGGCACATCAGCCCGCCGACCAGAAGCGCGGCGGTATAAAAGCCGTTCTGGCCGAAGAATATGCACACCGTGACGCCGGGCGCGGCGGCGAGAAACAGCATCCGCTCGCGCGCGATCGCGGCGGAGCAAGCGAAGAGGTAGAGCGCGATGCCGATCGCGCACCAGGCGATATAGGCCGGCAGATACGGCATCAGCCCGAACGGCCAGATGAACAGCAGCACATGCGGCGGGTACGACCAGAAATGCTGCGCATACTGGGCGCCGAGCATTTCACGCAGCGCCGCGTTATAAGTCTGCGCGTCGAACCATGCTGCCGGACCGTCGCCGAAAACCGAGCGGCCGCCCATCCAGGTGTTGAGGAAGTCGCGGCCGATCACAAAATGGGTATGGTCGATCCACGGCGTGGCGATCGGCGGCAGCCCGGCGAAGGCGAGATAGGCGATCTCGAGCGAGACGAAGAATACCGCTGCGGCGACCGTCAATTTGGCATAGAGGTCGTCAGCCGCTGCAGGCGCGGCTCGCGCCACAATATCGATGCGCCGGGACAGCAAGGACATTGGGGCAACCGTGCCGGTGACTGGTAAAAATCCCATGAAAGCGATCGTCGAACCGAAATTCGCAGCAATGCCCCAAGTCCGCATCGGATCGAGCGGCATCCGGATTTATCCCGGCTATCTCGACCGCCAGCGACAGGAATCGCTGCTTGCGGCGATCCGCCAAGTGCTCGCGGCAGCGCCGCTGTTCACGTCGCGCATGCCCAAATCGGGCCGGCCGATGTCGGTCCGGATGTCGAATTGTGGCCCGCTCGGCTGGCTGTCGGATGAGCGCGGCTACCGCTACGAGCCGGCGCATCCCGAGACCGGTCGGCCTTGGCCGCCAATTCCCGACATGCTGGCCGCGATGTGGAACGATATTGCGCAATACCCCCACCCGCCGGAGGCCTGCCTGATCAATTTCTACGGACCGGCGGCGAAAATGGGCCTGCATCAGGATCGCGACGAACAGGATTTCGCCGCGCCGGTGGTCTCGCTTTCGCTGGGCGATTGCTGCCTGTTTCGCGTCGGCGGGGAAAATCGCCGCGACCCGACGCAGTCCATGCGCCTGAGTTCCGGCGATGCGCTCGTTCTTGGCGGCAATGCCCGATTGGCATTCCATGGCGTCGACCACATTTATCCAGGCACGTCCACCTTGCTCGCGGAGGGTGGGCGGATCAATCTGACCATGCGGCGGGTGACACGCCCCGCGGATTGGCGGCCGCGGCCGCCGGCAGAAAGTCTCCAAAACCGGCCATGACGCGTTCAACCCCATCGATCCGTGCCGCCGTATGTGCCGCGGCCGTGTTCGCCATTGCGGTTTGGGCAATACCGGCGCGCGCGGCCGATCCGATTTTCCCGGTCGGCTCGCGGCTTGGGCTGGTTCCCCCTGCCGGCATGGTGCCGAGCAAAACGTTTGAGGGTTTCGTCGATCTGGACAAGAACGCCGCAATCCTCTTCGCAACGTTTCCGCCGGCTGCTTACGAGCAACTCGACAAGACCATGGTCCCGGAAGAGATGAGGAAACAAGGCATCGCCGTTGCCACGCGCGAGCCGATGACGCTTGACGTCGGCAAAGGCTTTCTTCTCAGCGGCGAGCAGACAAGCGACCAAGGGCATTATCGGAAATGGCTCTTGATCGCCGCGGTCGGCGACCTGACCGCGCTGGTCACCGTTCAGGTCCCCAAGGACGACACGACCTATCCGGATAAAGCCATACGCGACGCGCTGGCGACACTTGCGGTGCGCGCGAGCGTACCCGACGCCGAGCAATTGAGCCTATTGCCGTTCACGGTCGGCAACCTGGCTGGATTCCACGTCGATCAAGTGCTGCCAGGCCGGGCCATGATACTGAGCGATGCGGCCACCGCCACAGCTACGACGGATTCCAAGGCGAATTCGGGCACTTCCGCTGCATCGAAAATCCCGCTCACCGCCCGGATGTTCGTCGCCGCCGTGCCGGGCAGCCCGGACCAGATGCGCGACGAAGACAATTTCGCGCGGGTGCTGTTCGACCAGATCGCCGGCATCAAGGAGGTGCGCGTCCAAGATGCGGAGCCGCTTCGCATCGACGGCCAGTCGGGATATCAGACGCTCGCCAAGGCCAAGGATGCGCCGAGCGACACCGATATCATGGTGGTGCAATGGCTGCGCTTCGGCGGCGGCGGATTTCTGCAAATGATCGGCGTTGCCCGCGCCGATGGCTGGCCCGACATGCTGACGCGCTTGCGCACGGTGCGCGACAGCATCGAGCCGAGGTGAAGGTTTAGGTTCTAGTTCGCCGCTGTTTTGGCATTGTCGTTGGTAGACGAAACCGGCGCGGTTTTCGGTCCGCCCTTCGACACCCCGACCAAGGCCGGGCGCAAGACCCGGTCGCCGATCATGTAACCGGGCTGGACCACCTGCACGACGCTACCGGCAGGCACCGTGGCGTCGGGCACTTCGAATATGGCTTGATGCAGGTTGGGATCGAATTTCTCGCCTTGCGGCGTGAATTGCCGCACGCCGTTCTTCTCCAGCGCCTTGAGCAGCTCCCGCTCGGTCAATTCGACGCCGTCGACGAGCGCCTTGGCGCCGCTCTGCGCGCTCGATCGCAATTCCGGCGCCACCGTTTCGAGCGCACGGCGCATATTGTCGGCAACGACGAGCAGGTCGCGGGCAAAGGAGGTAACACCGTAAAGCCGCAATTCGGCGACTTCGCGGTCGGTGCGCTTACGCAAATTCTCCATCTCGGCCAGCATGCGCAGGAGCTTGTCTTTAAGCTCCGCCGCGACCGCCGTCGGGTCGGGTTGCGCCGGAGTCGGGTCTGCGGCGGGCGCGGCAGCCTGTTCCGGCGTGGCCGCTTCGTCCTCAGCGCGAGCGGTCTGTTCCGTCATCTTTAGGTTCCATTGGTTTTGCTGTCCCGGATATCAGGGCTGAAAACGTAAAAATCAAGCGCCGCGAGCGGGTCAGCCGCCAAGAAGCTTGCTGACGACCTTGGCGGTGTAGTCCACCATAGGGACGATACGCGCGTAATTGAGCCGCGTCGGGCCGATGACGCCGAGCACGCCGACAATATGTCCGGACGCGTCATGATAGGGCGCGACGATGGTCGATGAGCCGGACAACGAGAACAGCTTGTTCTCCGAACCGATGAAAACGCGCACGCCCTCGGCCTGTTCGGCGCGGCCAAGGAGATCGATCACCTCGCGGCGGGTCTCCAGATCGTCGAACAAGAGCCGGACGCGTTCGAGGTCGGCGATCGCCTTGAGATCGTCGAGCAAATGCGCTTGACCGCGCACAATCAGCTTGCGCTCGTCGCTCTCGCCTCCCGACCAGCTGGCGAGCCCTTCGGCGACGATCTTTTTGGTCAGCTGATCGAGCTGCGCCTCGCTTTCCTTGAGCGTGCGCTCGATCTCGGCCTTGACCTCATCGAGAGTGTGGCCGCGGATGCGCGCATTGAGAAAATTCGCGGCCTCCGTCAGCGCCGAGGTCGGCAAGCCAATCGGGGTATTGAGCACGCGGTTTTCGACTTGGCCGTCCTCGGCGACCAGGATCACCAGCGCACGCTCGGGCTCAAGCCGGACGAATTCGATATGTTTGAGTCGCGGGTTTGCTTTGGCGGTGAGGACGACGCCGGCGGCGCGGCTCAGGCCGGAGAGCAAGCCCGACGCTTCGGTCAGCACCGCTTCGACGGATTTTGCCTGGCCCGAGCCCGCGACCTGCGCCTCGATCGCCTTGCGGTCACGCTCGGTAAGGTCGCCGATCTGCATCAGCGCATCGACGAAGAATCGCAGCCCGATCTCGGTCGGCAGCCGGCCCGCCGAGGTGTGCGGCGCATAGACCAGCCCGAGCTGTTCCAGATCGGACATGACATTGCGCACCGAGGCGGGCGACAAGGTCATGGGCAGAATGCGCGACAGATTGCGCGAGCCGACCGGTTCGCCGGTCGCCAGATAGCTCTCGACGATCTGGCGAAAAATCTCGCGCGAGCGCTCGTTGAGCTGGGCGAGACCGAGCTGGTTCACGCCCGGCGGAAAGTCATGGCTGGCCAAAATACCCCCGAACCAATTATCGCACTCTCGTCTGCACTATATCACTCGGCCGCCGCCATCGCACGCGCACGTGGGATGCCGCGCAGCAAATCCATCAGCTTGCGCACCGAGCCGTAGTTCTCCAGCCGATCGACGGCGGCAACGACCTCGGCAATATGCGCATCGGCAATGACGCCGTCGGCATAGCGGCGGAATTTTTGCTCGATCTGAGTGCGCGACAGCGGATTTTCCGCTGAGCCAAGCGGATGCTCGCAGCGCGCCGAGAATGTCGCACCGTCGTCCATGATCACGTCTACCTTAGCCTGCGAGCCGGCGATTGCGGCGTCGGCGCGGACCGCGACTTTTTCGGCGGCGAAGCGGCGCAGCTTGGGATCGTCGTAACGGGCCGGTTCGAACTGCGCCAAGGTCAGCGCGCGATCCTGCAGGATCACGGCGGCGGTATAGTGCGCGGACAATAGCGCCTCGAATTTTGCTTTGTACTTGTCAAAACCGCCGTGCATGTCGAAGGTCGCTTCACTGAGCGCGATATTGACGTTGCGCACCCGCGCGGGGTCAATCCGGTGTTTTTCCACGATGTCGAACAAGGCGGTATTCAGGCCCTGAATGAGCGATGCCGACGGCCACAGCCGCAGTGCAATCTGCTCAAGCTCCCAACGATCGCCGAGATCGGCGAGCACGGCCTCGGGTCTGCCGCCATTTGCATAGGCGTTATAGAGGCCGCCGTCCGTGGCGGTGAGAAACTCGCGCGTCGCGACGAAGTGCTGCTGCGCCAACAGCGCCGCCATCAGGCCCGACAACGCGCCGCGGCACTGGTGGAATTTCACGGTCGGCGTGCCCCAGGCCGCGAAGGTGCCGGCGGCCTGGCTGCCGGCAAGCCCGAACGCGCGCGCCATGGTGTCGGCGTCGAATTTCAGGAGCGAACCGACCGCCGCCGCTGCGCCGAACGGACCGATGACGCCCGGCCCATGCCAGCCGCGGGCGCGGAACACAGGATAGTCGAGACCGATGCCGATGCGCGTCGTCGTTTCAAAGCCCGCGGCAATCGCCACAAGGAGATCGCGGCCCGACAGCCCGTCGCGCTCGGCGATGGCCAGCGCCGGCGGCACGATTTCCGGCGTGACATGAGTCATGGTCGCGCGATGCACGTCGCACATCGTCACCGCAGTGATGAGATAGCCATTGAGCAGCGTGGCGCCAGCCAGCGACAAACGCCCGCCGCCGATCACGCTCGATTCGGAGCCCTGCGCCAGCGCCGATGCTAGCGCCGCCATCTGGCCGGTTTCTTCGCCTTGATGGCCGGCAACTGCACAAGCCAGCGCATCCAACAGCAGAGTCTTGCAATGCTCACGCACGCGTTCCGGCAAATCGCCGTAGCTGAGCGTAGCGGCGAAGTTCGCCAGCACTTGAGTCGCTTCTTGCGTCGCTTGCGCCGCCATCGTTTTTCCTTCCCGGCAAAGTCGTCTGAAGGGTAGCGGTTACCTGGCCGCCGTGGCAATCAGCCGTTTATGGGCGTCTTCAAGCGCCCTTGTGGGGTCTAGGCCCAACCCACTACAAGCGTGCAGCGCCGGCGCGTTGCGTCCGGCACATCGCGTATGGCAACCGGGAGAACTGTATGCGGCCGAGCCGCCGACAACCCGACGAACTACGTCCCGTCTCGCTCGAGCGCGGCGTCGTGAAGTTCGCCGAAGGCTCCTGTTTCGTAAAATTCGGCGATACGCACGTGCTGGTGACCGCGACGCTCGAAGATCGCCTGCCGCCCTGGCTCAAAGGCCAAGCGCGCGGCTGGATCACCGCCGAATACGGCATGCTGCCGCGCGCGACGCTGGAACGCACGCGGCGCGAGGCCTCCGCCGGCAAGCAGAACGGCCGCACCGTGGAAATCCAGCGCCTGATCGGCCGCAGCCTGCGCTCGGTGGTCGATCTCAAGGCGCTGGGCGAGCGGCAGATCACCATCGACTGCGACGTTATCCAGGCCGACGGCGGCACCCGCACCGCGTCCATCACCGGCGCCTGGATCGCGCTCTACGATTGTCTCGCCTGGATGAAGGCGCGCTCGATGATCGAGGCCGAGGTTCTGCGCGATCATATCGCGGCAATTTCCTGCGGCGTCTGTTCCGGCACGGCCGTGCTCGATCTCGACTACGCCGAGGATTCGCAGGCCGACACCGACGCCAATTTCGTCCTCACCGGTTCGGGAGATATTGTCGAAGTGCAGGCGACCGCGGAAAGGACGCCGTTCTCCGAGGCGCAATTTGCGGCGCTGCTGGCGCTGGCGCGTAAAGGGATCGCCAAGCTCGTCGATTTGCAGAAGATGGCAGTGATGTGAGTGGATAAATCTGACGCCCCTCAGGGACATGCGTCTGATCTACATACACTCGGGTAATATTACATCGTCCATCGGCAGCATGGTGGCGGATAACTTGCTTTTTATCAGTCTACTGCGTCGCCTGGGCCAAACGCAGGCGCCTAGCCGGCTTGCGCTCGTCCCCGGTCCGTAATTCACGGTCGGGAATAACAAACGGACCACGGCAGTCCAAGGGACGTTGGAGCAGGTTTCGGCAAACCATATCCAACTGCTCATTCAACCATCCAGATTGGTCCAACTCATACAATAAAGGAATTGCGGTCTCACGGCGCGCCATCGCATACTCCTCCCCCGGCCGAGTATCGAATCAATACGATACACCTCCCGAATCGGGAGAGCCACGGATGATTGCGCTCCTATGATAAAAAAATCCGTAAACGTGACAGGCAGGACACGGCGGGCGGCAGCGGGCGCGCAAGTTGTTCACAATCCGGAACTTGTGTTTGGGATCGTAGGGCCTATCGGCGTCGACATTGATGCTGTCATGGAAAGCTTATCCAAGGCCTTGAAGGATGTTGGCTACAAGCCAGCCCCGATTCATCTCACAGACCTGATTGAGGATCGACGAATAAAGGTGAAGCGTGATTTCAGTACTTATTATACCCGCTATCGTTCATTGATCGATTACGCCAATGCCTATCGTAAGCTCGCAAAGAGCGCGGCAGCCATGGCGGGCGTTGCGGTCGTAAAGATACGCGAAATAAGAGCTAGAGCGACGGGCTCGGATGCAACTCCAGCGCGAGGCACGGCGTACATAGTTCGCCAATTCAAACGTCCCGAGGAAATCGAGTTAATGCGCCAAGTGTACGGCCGTAAGTTCATTCAAGTGTCGGTATTCGGAAGCGCAGCGGATCGTCGCCGCGTTATGATGGAAAAAATTCGGCGGTATGAGGCATCTCCAAAAACTGACGCTGAATGCGAGGCACAAGCAATCAATCTGATTGATATCGACCATAACCAAAAAGATGACATCAATGGGCAACGCATTGCTGATGTTTTTCACCTAGGGGATGTTTTCGTTGATGGAATTGACCCAACGAGCGCGAACGAAACGATCGAGCGTTTCATTAAGGCTTTCTTCGGTGACACAAAGGCATCTCCCAACAAAGACGAATATGGGCTGTACATTGCTGCGGCTGCCGCCCTACGTTCCGCGGATCTTTCTCGCCAAGTAGGCGCCGCCATTTTCAGCAAAGAGGGCGAAATAGTTTCGATTGGATGTAACGAGGTCCCTAAAGCCGGAGGTGGAACGTATTGGATTGATGACTACCCGCCAATCTTTAGAGACATAGAGATTGGTGTTGATGCAAACCACGATCGAAGAATCGAAATCATTTACGATCTCGTCATCCGAATGGGAGCTGAAGGATTTCTTTCTAACACCATCTCCCGGCTGAAATCTCCTCAAAGGCAGGTAGAGGCTCTGCTCTCTAATTCCGTTTTGAAAGACGCCCAGATAATGGATATCATTGAGTTCGGTCGAATGATTCATGCTGAGATGTTGGCAATCTCAGACGCCGCGCGTCTTGGCCGTGCCACTAAGGACGCGACTTTATATTGCACTACTTTTCCTTGTCATTTGTGCGCCAAACACATCGTGGCAGCGGGAATAGATCGCGTCGTATTTCTCGAGCCATATCCAAAAAGCTACGCGCAAAAGCTTCATAGCGACTCCATTACGTTTGAGACCGATGTTCCTGAGAAGGTTCTTTTTAAGCCGTTTATGGGTATCTCGCCACGGCGTTACAGGGATATCTTTGAAAAAAGGAATGCTCGTAAGGAAGAGAGCGGCAAGGCGAAAGAATGGTATGAGGGACAACCGATCCCGCTCATTGAAGATCGCAGCCCGGCTTACATTGCCAATGAGGAACCTTCAATTTACGTGGCGCTGAAGGGTCTTAGAAAAACCAAGCACGCCGGTGCAGCTGCGCAAGCATCCGCGGCGTGACGCGCGAAATCACTCTCCCGAAATGGATCATCGCTACATTACGGAACGTCTGGTGATCGCGACGCATAATTCCGGCAAGCTCGCCGAAATGAGGGACTTGCTTGCGCCCTATGGAATTGAGGCCATATCTGCAGGCGAATTGCATCTGAAAGAGCCGGATGAAACCGGAATGACGTTTCGCGACAACGCCCGCATCAAGGCGGAAGCGGCGGCCAAGGCGACGGGACTGCCCGCCTTCGCCGACGATTCCGGACTCGCTGTCGATGCGCTCGACGGCGCGCCCGGCATTCATTCGGCGCGCTGGGCCGGGCCCGACCGCAATTTCTGCCGCGCCATGGAAGCGATCGAACAAAGATTGCTCGAGCGCGGCGCGACCACCCCGGACCGCCGCAAGGCGCATTTTATCTCGGCGCTCTGTGTCGCTTGGCCGGACGGCCATGCGGAGGAATTCGAGGCGCGCGTTGCCGGCACGTTGGTCTGGCCGCCGCGCGGCGACAAGGGATTTGGCTACGATCCGATGTTCCTGCCCGATGGCCAAGAACACGGCCACGAGCGAACCTTCGGCGAGATGGCAAGCGAGGAAAAACACGGCCTGCCGCCGCGCGGCAAAGGCCTGTCGCATCGCGCCCGCGCCTTCCTCAAACTCGCGGAGGCGTGCCTTGACCGACAGTGAGCAGGCCTTCGGCGTTTACATCCATTGGCCGTTCTGCCTGTCGAAATGTCCGTATTGCGACTTCAACAGCCACGTCCGCCACGAGCCGATCGATGAGCAGCGTTTCCTGAAAGCCTTTCACACTGAGATCGGGACCTTGGCCGAACGTCTGCGCGGCCGCACGGTTTCGACGATCTTTTTCGGCGGCGGCACGCCGTCGCTGATGCAGCCGGCGACGATTGCAGGCGTGCTCGATTCCATCGCCCGGCAGTGGCGAGTCGCGCCGGACGCGGAAATCACCCTCGAAGCCAATCCGACGAGCGTCGAGGCGACGCGCTTTCGCGGCTACCGCGCTGCTGGCGTCAATCGGGTGTCGCTCGGCGTGCAGGCGCTCGATGATCGCGTGCTTGCCGAGCTTGGCCGCATGCATTCGGCACGCGAGGCGCTCGACGCCGTTGCCATCGCGCGCACGGTGTTCGGCCGCTATTCATTCGATCTCATCTATGCCCGGCCGAATCAGGAGCCCAAAGCGTGGGCGAGCGAGCTGAAAGCCGCGCTTGCGGAGGCCGGGGACCATCTTTCGCTCTATCAACTGACCATCGAGCCGGACACCCCTTTTGCGGCGCTTCACGCCGCCGGCAAATTGCGCCTGCCCGACGAGGATACCTCGCGCGCCCTCTATGACACGACCCAGGAGATTTGCGCCGCGCAGGGACTGCCGGCCTACGAGATTTCGAACCATGCACGGCCGGGTGGCGAGTGCCGGCATAATCTCGTTTACTGGCGCGCCCATGAATATGCCGGCATCGGGCCGGGCGCCCATGGACGTCTCGACATCGAGGGCGAACGTCATGCCACCGCGACGGAAAGGCGGCCCGAAACCTGGCTGAGCCAGGTCGAGGCACGAGGCCACGGTCTCGTCAGCGATGAGGTGCTGACGCGGGAGGAACGGTCCGACGAGTTCTTGCTGATGGGGTTGCGGCTTGCCGAAGGCATCGATCTGGCGCGTTACGCCGAGGTCGCAGGCCGGCCGCTGGATCCAGACCGTATCGCCACGCTGCACCAGCACGGCTTTGTCGAGACGACCGACAACGGGCGGCTCCGCGTGACGCTTCCCGGTTTTCCCATACTCGATGCTGTCGTTGCCGACCTCGCAGCCTAGACGGAGAGGCTCTTATTTTGAGCCGTAAAATTAATAAGCCTGCTTATTATCCCGCCACCGACCCCGTAAAGCTCCGAGGCGCCGGCGAGATGACCTGGGCGCCTGAGGCCGCGACCCGCAGCACCGCAAGACCCCGCTCGTTGGTGCCATCGGGCCGGAAGCGAAACAGCCCATCAATGCCGGAAAAACCCGACGGGTTGGTGAGAATTTGGGGCGTCAATGGCTGCGCGCCTTGGGTCTTCACCAAGGCGGCAACTAGGGCAACCGCGTCATAGGCGAGCGTCGCGGTGCGCACCGGATCCTGATTGTAGCGAGCGCGGTAGCGGGTGGCGAAATTGCGGTAACCGGTGCCGTCCGGTGCTGCATACCAGCCGCCGTCCAGCGCTGCCGTCGCGTAGATTCGCGGGTCATCCCACAGACCAGTGCCGACAAGCTGCAGCCGCTTGAGATTGACTGCATCGGCGACGAGGCCCTGGACAACGTCCGGCACGGCGTCGCCGCCGTCGGGGATGAACAGCGCGTCGGCGCGCGCCGAGGACTGCGCGATGTTTCGGATCGGCGCCGCCATAGCCGCCTTGTCGTGCGGGTAGCGTTCCAATGCGATGATTTGCGTGCCACTGCGGCGCGCGATGGTTTGCTTAAACGCCGCCTCGATCACCGTGCCGTAAGGATTGTCGGGAATGAGCGCAGCATAAGAGCGCTTCCCGGTTGAAGCGGCATATTGCACGATACGGTCGACATCCGATTCCGGCAGGAAACTCAACAGATAGACGCCGTTCGCCGCCACGTTAGCGTCGGTCGAAAAGGCGATGACCGGCACATTGCGTGGCCGTGTCACCTGGCCGACGAAGCTGACCGATTGCGAAAACAGCGGCCCGAGAATGATCTGGGCGCCGTCACCGAGCGACTGCTGGGCGCTGATCTGCGCCGCCTGGGCGGTGCCGCCGTCGTCTTTCACCATGAGCTGGATGTTGGGGTTGCTGAATTCGGCAACTGCCATTTCCGCGGCATTGCGCATCGACTGGCCGGCAAGGCCGGCATTGCCGGGCGCCGATAGCGGCAGGATGAGGCCCACCTTCACTTGACCGTTGCCGATGGTCGCGCCCGGCGGCACCTGCGAGCTCTGCGGCCCTGGCGTCGTCGACAGATACTGGGAATTTCCCGAGCAGCCGGCGAGCAGCGTGCCCGCCGTGGCAAGCAAGCCCGCAATCGAGCGGCGCCGCGTTGGCAGATGTTGCGTCAGATTGGCCGCCGACCCCTGAACCTGCATCTGCGCGGACACGGTGGTTCTCCCCACGACGCCCAAATGTCGATGCTACCCCAATCGGACATATTGGCGGCGAATTGTTAACTAAATGGAAAGGATAAGGAATTTGCCGTGGCATGACGCCACAAGGCGGCAACGCTAGAGTGGCGGGCGATGAGCGATGCATTGCGTAGACCGCCGCGGGCGGAAGACGCCACACCACGGCGCTACACGCTTGGCGGCGCAAGGATCGATGCGGCGCCACTCGCACCCGGGCTGCATATCGTGGCTACGCCCATCGGCAATCTCGGCGACATTACGCTGCGCGCGCTTGAGACCTTGGCGGCCGCCGATCTCATCGCCTGCGAGGACACCCGCGTCACCCGCAAGCTCCTCAACCGCTACGGCATCGATACTCCGCTCACGCCCTACCATGAGCACAATGCCGCGAAGGCGCGTCCCCTGCTGTTGCGCCGCATGTCCGAAGGGGCGGCGATCGCGCTCGTTTCCGATGCCGGAACGCCGCTGATCTCCGATCCCGGATACAAGCTCGTTCGCGCCGTGCAGGAGGCAGGTCATGCCGTCACGGCGCTGCCCGGCGCCTCGGCGCTGCTGGCGGCCTTGACCATCGCCGGCCTGCCGACCGATCAGTTCCTGTTCGCGGGATTTCTGCCGCCGAAAGAGGCCGCACGGCGCGCGCGTGTCGCCGAGCTTGCCCGCATTCCGGCGACGCTCGTTCTGTTCGAGGCCGGGCCTCGGCTCGCCGCCACGCTTGCCGACCTTGCGGCCGGACTCGGAAAAAATCGCGAGGCGGTTTTGTGCCGTGAACTCACCAAGCTGCACGAGGAAATCCGGCGCGGCGATCTCGCGACGCTGGCGCAGATTTATGCCGACAATCCGCCGCGCGGCGAGATCGTCGTGGTCATCGCACCGCCGCAAGCGGCGGCGCGCGTCAGTGCGGCCGAGACCGATGCCTTGTTGCGCCAGGCGCTTAGCCGCGTTTCGCTGAAAGACGCCGTCGGCGAAGTCGCCGATGCGACCGGCTTGCCGCGGCGCGAAGTTTATCGGCATGCGCTTGAGATCGCCAAAGACGCCAAAGAACAGAACCATGGCGCGCCGCGCTGAGCCGCTCAAGCCGGCCAAATCCGCCCCGCGCCCGGAGCGCGTTGCCGCGTTCCGGCTCGGACTGTCGGCGGAAAGCCGCGCCGCCATGTTGCTCGTCGGCAAGGCCTATCGGATCGTGGCGCGGCGCTGGAAAACGCCATTCGGCGAGATCGATATCGTCGCCCGGCGCCGCCGCGCCTTGGTCTTCGTCGAAGTCAAGGCGCGCGACACCCTCGACGAGGCGATGGAGGCGGTGACCGAGCGCGCCAAGCGCCGCATCGTCGCCGCCGCCGAATTTTGGCTTGCCCAGCATCCCGATGACGTCGACGCGGAAATCCGTTTCGACGTGATCGGTGTCGCGCCCGGCAAAATGCCGCGCCACATCGCCAACGCATTCGATGCGACGCAGTGAAGGTTCACGGCACCGTAGCGATGAACCAAGAAATTGCGTAGACCTTGCCCCTGCCCGCGAGTCCGAACATGAACCTCAACGTCGCCGTCCAAATGGATCCGATCGAACGGATCAATATCCGCGGCGATTCCACCTTTGCGCTGCTTCTCGAAGCGCAAGTGCGCGGCTTTCCGCTGTCCTATTACACGCCGGATCAGCTCGTGCTGCGCGACGGCAAGCTGTCGGCGACGGTGCGGCCGCTCGCCGTCCGCGATAAAGCCGGCGACCACTTCACGCTTGGCGAGCCGCGGCATGTCGCATTGTCATCGTTCGACGTGGTGCTGCTGCGCCAGGACCCGCCGTTCGACCTCGCCTATATCACCTCGACGCACATGCTCGAGCGCATCCAGCCGGACACGCTGGTGGTCAACGACCCGGCCCATGTGCGTAACGCGCCGGAAAAGGTCTTCGTCACCGAATTTCCAGATCTGATGCCGCCGACGCTCGTCACCCGCGACCTCGACGCCATCAAAGCCTTCCGGGTCGAGCACGGCGACATCGTGATGAAGCCGCTCTACGGCAAAGGCGGCGAGGCGGTGTTCCGCTTGCAACGCGAGGACCTAAATTTCGGTTCGCTCTACGACCTGTTTGCCGCGACGTTCCGCGAGCCCTGGGTGGTGCAGAAATTTTTGCCGGCGGTGAAGGAAGGCGACAAGCGCATCATCCTGGTCGACGGCGAATTTGCCGGCGCCATCAATCGCGTGCCGGCGCCGGACGACCTGCGCTCCAACATGGTGCGCGGCGGCATACCCAAGGCGACCGACCTCACCCCGCGCGAGCGCGACATCTGTGCCCGGCTCGGGCCGGCGCTGCGCGAGCGCGGCCTCCTCTTCGTCGGCATCGACGTGATCGGCGGATTTCTCACTGAGATCAACGTCACCTCGCCCACCGGCATCCGCGCGGTGAAGAATTTCGGCGGCGCCGATATCGCGGCGCTGATCTGGGACAAGATCGAGGAAAAGCGGAAGTAGATCAGCCGCGGGCGGGCGCCGGCGTGGCGACGCCGATACCCTGCGGCGGCGATTTGCGCACGGTCATCACCAAGAACGCCGCCATGATGCAGAGTACGCCGGCGAAGAAAAACGCCGGCAGATAGGTCGAATATTCGGTGCGGATGAGGCCCGCGCCGAATGCGGCGGTAGCCGCGCCGATCTGATGGCCGGCGAACACCCAGCCGAACACCATGCCGGCGCGCTCGCGCCCGAACCGGTCGGCGGTCAGCTTCACGGTCGGCGGTACGGTCGCGATCCAATCGAGGCCGTAGAACACTGCGAACAGCGACAGGCCGTAGAACGTGAAATCGGTGAAAGGCAGATAGAGCAGCGACACGCCGCGCAGCCCATAGTACCAGAACAATAGCCAGCGATTGTCGAAGCGGTCGGACAGCCAGCCGGAGCCGATCGTGCCGATGAAGTCGAACGCGCCCATCATGGCGAGCACGCTGGCAGCCGCGGTGGCGGCGAGCCCGTAGTCGTGGCAGAGCGTGATGAAATGGGTCTGCACCAGCCCATTGGTGCTGCAACCGCAGACGAAAAAGGTGGCGAACAGCACCCAGAAAATGGGAACGCGCGCGCAATCGCGAAGCGTCACGAGCGGCGACATCAGCAACAACGTCAGCCCGGCACCGGCCGCCGGGATCGGCGATATCGCCTTCTCGCCATAGAGCGGCAGATTGAGATCGCTCGGCCGGTCGCGCATGAACAGCAGCGCGATGATCGCGGTCAATCCGAGAACGCCGGAGACGAAGACGAGCGCGATGCGCCAGCCGTAATGCGTGGTGAGTTCCGCGATCAGCGGCAGGAATATCAATTGCCCCGTTGCCGAGCTCGCCGCCAGCATGCCGATGACGAGGCCGCGGCGGTGATTGAACCAGCGCGTCGCCACCGTCGCCGCCAGCACCATCGCGGTCAGGCCGGTGCCGATGCCGGCGACGATGCCCCACAGCGCGACGAGCTGCCAAACCCGCGTCATCGCCAGCGAGGCGAGGAAGCCGGTCGCGATCAGCGCACAGGCGGCGATAATGACGCGGCGGACCCCGAAGCGGTTCATGAATGCGGCGGCGAACGGCCCAAATAATCCGTAGAGCAGAATGCGCAACGCCAGCGCCGAAGAGATCTGCGCATCGCTCCAGCCGAATTCGTGCTCCAGCGGCACGATCAGCACACCGGGGGTGCCCATGGCCGCGGCGGTGACCAGCATGGTGAGGAAGGTCGTGGCGACCACGACCCAGCCGTAATGGATGTTGCGGCGGGCAAGAGACGCGGCCAATGCGGTGGACATCATGCCTTTAACCCGTCGCGACAACGATCCGTTTAGATGATCATCATCATGATTGCTTGTCTATTGATGACGATCATCATATAATTTGTCAATGCTAGGGTCCGATTCTAACATTCGCAACCCGTTTCCGCGCTCCATCATGCGAATGTTAGAATCAAAGGACCACTAGTAAATATTAGTCTGAGTGGAGCTTTGGATTTGACATTCGCTTCAGGAGAAGCGGCTGGGTGGGGAGCGAATGTCAAATCCGCTCCACTGCGGCTGCATAGCAGGGGCGCGCCATGAGAGTGAGCCGGCAGAAGGCGGCGGAAAACCGACAACGCATCATCGACACCGCGAGCGCGTTGTTCCGCGCCAGGGGTTTTGACGGGATCGGGGTCGCCGACATCATGAAAGCGGCCGACCTGACCCACGGCGGCTTTTACGGTCATTTCGCGTCGAAGGATGATCTTGTCGCGCAAGCAAGCCGCCAGGCCATGGCACGCGCGGCCGACAATTGGGGCAAGGTCGTCGCGAGAGCGCCGGGGAACCCCTATGCGGCGCTTCTTGATCATTACCTCTCGCCGCGCCATCGCGACGATCCGGGCCGAGGCTGCGCCTTCGCCGCGCTGAGCGGCGAAGCGGCGCGGTACGGCAAGCCGGTGCGCGCCGCCTTTGCCGAAGGGCTCGGGCCGCTGATCGACGTTCTGACCCACGCCATTCCCGGCCGTTCCAAAGCGCTGCGGCGGCGCAAGGCCGTCGCAGCCGTGGCCGAGCTGGTCGGCGCTTTGATCCTGGCCCGAGCCGTCAATGACGTTTCGCTTTCCAACGAGATTCTCGAAGCCGCGCGAATTGAGCTATTAGCGGCCGCCCACCGCTAAAACTCGTTGATTCGACGCCAGTGGTACTTTTGTTCCCTAAACGTTCTTTACAACCATAGGGGGATTATATACCTTGCAAACCAGGTTCCATTGGTAGTAGGCTGAGGCCGTGGGGGTGGGTTTGGTCCATGCACGGCTTTATCAGGCAGTACGCGGACGGGGTGTTTGAGCCCGAGGCCGTAAAGATTCTGACTGACGCTTTCGATGATGCTTGGGCGCGACTTCAAGCCAGCGGGGCACCATTCGCGGGGGAGGAATACGCCCTTGCTGCCCGTACAATAATCGCCAAGCGTATTATTGCCCTCGCAAAAGAAGGGCAGCTCGACCGTCAATTGCTGGCATCGGTTGCGCTCATACATTTGGCGCGGCAGAAATTAAGCAGGAAGCCGCCGAACGACCTACCCTGATTTTTGCTTCCTAGATAGCGCGGTGAGTGAGCCTCGCCGCTTGGGCTTCAGGGGGCCAAGGGGCAGGGGCAGATGGTGAAAAGAGACCCTACCGGGTCGGCGAGGCTCTAGGCTATCTGAAATCAAACTCGGCCAAATAGCGGTGCAGATGCTTTTCGGAGCAATGTTGGTACACGCCTTTCATGCCGCGTTTGAAGATCGAATAGAAGCCTTCGACCGTGTTTGTGCTGACAACGTAGGGTTTGCCGTCAACATAGTCGCCAGTGCGCCAAGCATATTCGTCAAGGCTGTGATTGACGGTCTTGTGTTCAAGATATTCGTCCTTGAGGTCGTAATAGTGCTTGGCCTCGTCCGTGTTCATGCGCGAGTCCTTCGCCACGTTGGCCCGAACGATCGGCATAACATCGCTGATAGCTTTGCCGTCCATGTGGAAGCTACGGGCTCCGCCGCCGCGTTCAACCAGCGTTAGGACCATGTTTTTGTGACCAGTGCACGACGGCCCTTGTGGACGCCGGCAAGCCGACCAATCCAGGTTTCGTCCGCTTCCACGATCTTGCCGCCGCCGCCCATGGGCGTCAGGCTGCCCGTCCGCATGGCTTCACGGATACGATGGGAGAGAAACCAAGCCGACTTGTACGTGATCCCCAAAATACGGTGGAGCTGGTGCGACGAGCAGCCCTTTTTCGAGCAGCAAAGTAAGTAGACCGCCTGAAGCATCTTATGGAGCGGGATACGGCCATGCTCGAATACGGTCCCGACTTTGACCGTGAATTGCTTCCGGCATTCCTTCTCATTGCATTTCCACAGCCCAATCCGGGCCGCTCGCTTGCCCTCTATCGCGCCGTTGGTCTGCAATTTGGTCGCTTTCCCGATAGTCCCGCAATGCGGGCAAACCACCCCATCCGGCCATAGGGTTTTCTCAAGGTATTCAAAGGCTTGCGGTTCGCTATGGAAGGCCGTTTTTGACATTTTCGACATGGCTAATCTCCAATAAGATCAGCCTACTACATTTAGAAATGGTTTGCAAGGTATATAATCGCCCAACCATAGCGCGCTCGGCTATTGTCCCTTGCACGGCAGGGGCTGACATGGTCCAGCGCGTCTCCACGGTTGCGTTCGAGGGCATCGAGGTCCGGCCCGTCGACGTCCAGGTACAGGTGGCGCCGGGGATGCCCGCCTTCACCATTGTCGGTCTCCCCGACAAGGCGGTTTCGGAAGCGCGCGAGCGGGTGCGCTCGGCCTTGATCGCCTCCGGCCTGGCTTTGCCGGCCCGGCGCATCACCATCAATCTCGCCCCGGCCGATCTGCCCAAAGAGGGCAGCCACTACGATCTGCCGATCGCGCTTGGGCTGATGGCGGCGATCGGCGCCATTCCGCACGATGCGCTGGCCGGCTTTACGGTGCTGGGCGAACTCGGCCTCGACGGATCGATTGCGGCGGTTGCGGGCGTCTTGCCGGCCGCCATTGGCGCCAACGCGCGCAGCGAAGGTCTGATGTGCCCCGCCGCCTGTGGGCCGGAGGCGGCCTGGGCGAGCCCCGAAATCGAGATCATTGCCGCGTCCTCGCTGATCCAGCTCGCCAACCATTTCAAGGGCACGCAAGTGCTGTCGCGGCCGCAGCCGAAAATCCTCGAGGTGGACGGCCCGGCATTCGACCTTGCCGACATCAAGGGCCAGGAAAGCGCCAAACGCGCGCTCGAAGTGGCCGCGGCCGGCGGCCATAATCTCCTGATAGTATTGCTTCGATGGCAACCAACTGTCATTGAGGACCATGATGACCGCGAAAGACACCACTGCCCCACACCGCCCTTCAGAGACTGCGCGCTGGCCGAAGGCCTACAGTTACACCCGGTTCTCGACGCCTGAGCAGGGGCAGGGCGACAGCCTACGACGGCAGACAGCAGCCGCTCGGGAATACGCTACCAAGAACCAACTAGACCTCGATGAAGAGCTTACGTTCCACGACCCCGGCATGTCCGCGTACCGGGGGCGAAATGCCGAGACGGGGGCGCTCGGGACGTTCCTTGAGGCTGTCCGAGATAAGATCATACCCCTAGGTTCCTACCTGCTGGTTGAAAGCCTAGACCGCATTAGCAGGCAAACGGTTCGCCTAGCCATGACGAAATCCGCCTCCCAGCGAAAGCAAGAGCGCATCGAACTTGAACCCGATGCATGGCCGCGCTTTGAGCGGTTCATTCGTCAGATTGCGAAAGCAGGGCCGCAGCATCGGAAGGCCAAGCCTAAAACCAAAACGGCGGAAAGTCCCCGTAAGTCGAAGTCTGTGAAGAAGTCTGCGCGGGTTAGCGACTAGCGCCAAAACATGCGATTGCCGCCCGTCCCGACTTTTCTCTTATCCAGGGTGGGGGCGGGTTCACGGCCATTCGCGTATTCAACGCGACCCTAAATTCCTGGACCGTTAGTTCCTTAAGGAGCGTTTCGGCGTAGCATTGGCAGAAGGCAGCAAATGCCGGATCGTCGCGATTGCGGCTTTCGACGCACGATGTTTTTACGACGCGGATGAACGTCTCATAGTCGTTACTAAACAAGGCATTTATGTTCGCGGGAATGTTGCCGATAGCGAGCTTGCCTTCGTAGGCGCTCCCCACAGTTGACAGAAGAAACAGCAGCCCTCCGAGAAGTCCCCAAATGACGAGGGGCCCCCCAGCGTTCTCGACGCGGAAGCGACCAAAAGCCCAAAAGATCAAAGGTAGAATTCCGATGAGCACAGGTGTGAGCAGAGCGATCCCAGCGAATGTCCCGATGATTACCGCTGGCCGCCAGTCTGCCATCCCGGGTGTCGCCAGCAGCAGAACCACTCCAAGCGTTGCCGCAACACCGAAATAGACCGCGACAACGCGAATAATCGCTTTTCTCGACATCAGGTGCCCCGTTTCCCTTCGCAGCTTAGGAGCCGTTGCCATGCCCGATCAAGATGATAAATCAGCATTAAGCGCTGGTGCCAACGCAGCCAAAGACTCAGTGACCAACATGGTGACGAGCGCCGCCAAGGGTGCGCAGCTAGTGGCACACGCCTTTGGCCTCGCGCCGGCGCCGGGCGAAGACAACTCCAACTTTCCCGACGATGGCAGTGCGCGGCATTAGCGCCCACGCTGCTTCTGACGCCAGCGCAGGAACTTCCTGGCCTTCTGCCTAGGCGTGCGCGGTTTCGTCAGGCCGTCGATAGGTAAGACGTTTCCCAACGATGCCTTTCAGCAAGCGTGCGGCGCGTTCTTTGTCGTTCACCCCAAGGGCTGAGCGCTCGTTGTAGCGAAAGTCGAACTCGGCAAGATAGCGCTTCAAGTGCTGCTGACTGACGTGGTGATAGGTGCCGATGATCCCGCGTTTGAGGATTGAGAAATAACCCTCAATGGTATTGGTGTGGGCGTCGCCGCGAACATATTCGTCGGCGCTGTGGTTGATCGTTTCGTGGCGATCAAACTCCTTGCCCACTTGAAAGTATTGGCCGCCTTCGTCCGTCATCAGCGCAGACTTGCGGTTCACTTGTGCGACCAGAATTGGGCGAAGCGTCTTGCCGTTAACTTCCGGCACATGAAACGAGCGGACCTTGCCGCCGCGCTCGACCAGCGCAAACGCCGCTTCCTTGCCGACGCCGCCAATGTTTCCGCGCTTACGCTTGCTAACGTGCTTGTTTTTCTCTTTGCCGCCAATCCAAGTTTCGTCGGCTTCAATGATCTTGCCTTCGCCGCCAAGCGGTCCGGGAAACTTGCCTTCGCGCATGGCTTCGCGAATGCGGTGCATCATGAACCACGTCGATTTGTAGCTGATGCCGAGCATGCGGTGCATCTGGTGAGCGCTCATGCCTTTCTTCGAGGCGCACATCAAGAACGCGCACATCAGCCACTTATTGAGCGGGATGTGCGAACGCTCGAATAGCGTCCCGGTCATGACCGTGAACTGCTTGCGGCACTCGCTTTCATTGCACTGGTAGAGGCTGGGGCGTCCCTCAATGGCAGTTGCATTGCCGATAGTCCCGCAATGGCTGCAAACTGGACCATCAGGCCAAAGATGGCCTTCTAGCCACTTGCGAGCCTTGACCTCGTTCTGAAATACCGGATTGGAGAGTGCGTTGGCCATGACTATCATCCATCAAGGTAAAACATACGAGAAGACCGAGGGCCTTCCTCCCGGCACCGAGAAGGTGCTGGTGTTTAGGGATAATCCAGATGGTTTACGCGACCTCATCGCGAGCTATCTGCATTTCCCTGACGGGTCGTGCTTCGATTTTCCAATGCTCTCTGAAGCTCAGGGCAATCAGTCGAATAAGCCGGAAGGTCTTTAGCGCGCCGGCAGGTGGCGATATACGCAGCCATGTCGATGTTGGAAATCGTGTGATCACCTATCGACGTAATCGGCACTTGAAGGCCACAATGACCGCAGACTACAACCGCCTCCGCCATGACTCGCCTCGTTCGCCTTGTACCCTCAATATAATGTTGCGGTCGTGCTGAGTCAAGGTGATAATTCCCCTCGCGAAGGGATATATTGGCGCCGATTTGTGCGTATGGGTATTTCGGCTTGGTTCGCTCGTCGCAGAGCTTTAACAACAACGGTCGAGAGCTTTAGCGGAATTGTGAAACTCGTTCCCTGAGAAATCACCCTGAGCATTTGTTGGCAGGAGGGACCCGTTCGCTCAGACGAGGTAATGCATAGCGTGCGGCGACCTAGGCGTCAGCCTTCGTGGGGTTGCCGCAGGACGCTATCATTCCTTGTGCGGTATTTCGGCAAAGCAGATAAATCAGCCCTTGCCTTTTACCCGGTTGCGAATAAGTGCTCCGACACGGGCAACACCATAGAGCAAAACAAGGGCAACAATGGCGGCCGGTGCCCAGTGCGGAAGTGGGACTGTCTGAGGAACGGCCGGCAACAGATAGAACAATGCCACTACTCCTACCGCTCCCATAGCCAGCACAACAGTAAGCAAGCCGTATTCGTAAGCGAACCAAAAAAGTCCAAACAAGCCGAGTATCCCTAGAAAATTCTCTAAGAGCATGTCGGCCTCCTCAGTTATCCAGTGATCCTGTACAGTAACGTCCGCCTTTGTCTTAGCATGCATTCCTGCTTCCGATTGACAGTAGCAAGCGGTGAGGACGCACGATGTGCCGTTCGTAGTCGCCGACCTTGGCGCGGACGTTGACCCGTTTACGGGGCTTAGATGATTGAGAAGGATTGTGTGGAGAGGGAAGCTTATCCGGTCCGTTCGAGGTGCTCACGCAGTTCGACCACAGACGCGAACTTGATTGGCCCGTTCGGTAGCTGCGCCTCGATAGAGCCATCCGAGTAAATCGCGTAGGCCATCCCATCGACCACACCGGATTTGATGACCGAGGCTGATGCGGGCTGATCGGCGGCGGTGTTCTGCCCTGACGTACTCTCGCTTTGCGCCATAAAATTGAGCATCTCGGTTGCAGTTCGCAAACGAACAGGCCCAGCCGGTGTCTGCATTTCGATGGAACCGTCATCGTAATACCGCACGCGCCCTTCCGGGAAGTGCATTTCAAAAGAACCATCGGAATAGCGCGTGCAAAGTTTACCGTCTTTCATCCGGGTATCAACCGCGACTACGGGCTGAGTATGTACGCTTGCAATCGGGCTTCCACTAACAGCCATTTCAACGGCCTTATCCTGTCCCGTGGCGGGGCCGTCTTTCACAGGCGCGCTCGCTTTGGTTATGGCTTCGACTGCTTTCCTGCGTTTATTCCTTTGCACTCTCCGGCCGTTCAAGATAGCGGCGCAGAACAGCGCGGCTATTCCCGCTAGCTCCGAAAAGGTTGTTGGATCGAGGTTGTTGTACGCGTAGATGACGCCGACTATTGCCAGCCCGACGCCTATTACAGCAGCGATTACGTCGAAGTACTCATTCACCAGAGCGAAAATGGCAATGAGCCCCATGATGGCGAGGAAATTCTCAAGCAGCAGCATCGCTGGCCTCTGCACCGCGCGTACGCGCTCGTTACGGTATGCGAAAGGATAGCGGAGCGGGAGGGTGTCGGGAGTGCCCAGTGGTTGCAAGTGCCGGCTTTGCTCCACCTTGTCATTGACGGTTTACAAGTGTGCACGCTGCGCCAGCGGGCCGAACCAGCGGAGAGGTTTTGGCATTGACATAATAACATGCTCATGGTCGGCCCGCCTGGTGCCGGCAAATCCATGCTGGCGGCGCGGCTGCCCTCGATCCTGCCGCCGCTGGCGCCGGCCGAACTTCTCGAAGTGTCCATGGTTGCTTCCGTCGCCGGCGAGATCGAAGGCGGCGCGCTGACCAATCGGCGGCCGTTCCGCGCGCCGCATCATTCGGCCAGCATGCCGGCCTTGGTCGGCGGCGGCTTGCACGCCCGGCCGGGCGAAGTGTCGCTGGCGCATCACGGTGTGCTGTTCCTCGACGAGCTGCCGGAATTCGCCCCGCAGGCACTCGACTCGCTGCGCCAGCCGCTGGAGACCGGCGAGGTATCGATTGCGCGCGCCAACCACCGCGTCACCTATCCGGCGCGCTTCATGCTGGTCGCGGCGATGAATCCGTGCCGCTGCGGCCGCGCCGACGAACCGGGCTTTGCCTGCCGCCGCGGACCCAATGCGCGCTGCTCGGCCGATTACCAGACGCGCATTTCCGGGCCGCTACTCGACCGCATCGACTTGCATATCGAAGTCCCAGCGGTGACCGCAGCCGATCTCATCCTGCCGCCGCCGGCCGAAGGCAGCCGTGAAATTGCCGAGCGCGTGGCGGCCGCCCGCGACCGCCAGGCCACGCGCTATGCCGCAATCGGCCTGCCGCACATCCGCAGCAATGCCACGGTGTCCGGCGCGGTGCTGGAAGACGTGGCGCGGCCGGACGCGAGCGGACTTGCGCTGCTGCGCGAAGCCGCCGACGCGATGCGGCTCTCCGCACGCGGCTATCACCGCGTGCTGCGCGTCGCGCGCACGCTCGCCGACCTCGACGGCATCGACAAAGTCGGCCGCGTGCATTTGGCGGAGGCGCTGTCCTACCGCGCGCTGACGGACGAAGTCAGGCGCGCGGCCTGAGCGGCAGCGGATTTCTCCACTGCCGCCGCAACCCTTACCCCACCCCGTTCGTCACACTGGCCGTCCCACGCATCCCTATCGCGGACAGAAATTCCTGCCGGGTCTCGGCGTGATCGCGAAACACGCCGAGCATGCGGCTCGTCACCATGGTGACGCCGGGCTTGTGCACGCCGCGCGTCGTCATGCATTGATGCGTGGCTTCGGTGACGACGGCGACGCCGTGCGGTTTGAGCACGGCATCGAGACAGGACGCGATTTCCGCCGTCATCTTTTCCTGAATTTGCAGACGCCGGGCGAACACGTCGACCAGCCGCGCCAGCTTGGAAATGCCGACGACGCGGTTGCGCGGCAGATAGCCGATATGCACGCGGCCAATGATCGGCGCCAGATGGTGCTCGCAATGCGACTCGAAGCGGATGTCGCGCAGCACCACCACCTCATCGTAGCCGCCGGTCTCCTCGAATGTGCGCTTGAGATATTCGCGCGGATCGCCGCCATAGCCGGAAAACCATTCCTCGTAGGCGCGCACCACCCGCGCCGGCGTGGCGCGAAGTCCCTCGCGGTCGGGATCGTCGCCGGCCCACCGGATGAGCGTGCGCACCGCGCCTTCGGCCTCCGCGCGTGACGGGCGCTCGGGCGCTGGCCCGGCAAATTTCGCGCGCGAGCGCTTGGAACTTACAGCTTTGTCCATCCGATTTCTCCGGCCAGGGCTCTCGACGAGGGGCGACACAATGAGCCTTAAGGGAATTGAGGCCCCGCATGTTAACAAAGCATCAACCCTTCCTCCAATCGCATCCGGCCGCGTCTGAATCGCCCGCATGGCCGGCAAGCAATGTGCAAGGTTCCTGGCTCACAGTCGCGCCCGCGCCATCGATAAAACGGGCCAAAACGTTGCGACCATGCGGGCCGCGCTGGGCCGAGCGGGGACAGGGACCATGCGAGATCGCGCCAATATCCGAACGCCCGCGATCCTCACCCGCCGGTTCTTGTTGCTGGTCGTGCGCGCGCTCGCCATCACCTCGATGGCGTTTGCGGTCGCCTTCGGCTTCCTGTCGGGAGCGACGGCTCCCGGCGCGCATTACGATCCGAATTCGTTCGCGATCGGGGTGGCGGCGCTGTTCGGCGCGTCGTGCGGCGCCATGGGTATCCTGCTTTCGCGCATCCGCCAGATGAAAGCCGAGCTGCGTGGGCTGGAGGCGCGTCTCGACGAAGCGGAAGACCGGCATTGGGAATTCAGAGAAACGCAAGAGCGCGCGAAAAGCTTTTTTGAGGCGCAAGGCGACGTCATCGTGCGGCGCGACGGCAACGGCGCGATCACCTATGTCAATGATACATTCTGCGCGCTCGCCGGCCGCGCCCGCGAGGACCTGTTAGGCACGAGCTTCGCCCTGCCGGTGGAAGAGCAAGGCAAAACCACCATCCTCGCCGACGGCACGCGGGTGCACGACCAAAAAATTGTCGCGACCGACGGTGCGCGGTGGATCGCATGGCGCGAAGTCACGGTGCGTTCCGATAGCGGCAGCGAGATGCAAAGCGTCGGCCGCGACGTTACCGACCGCGTCATTGCCGAACGCGCGCTTGCCGATGCCCGCGACCAGGCGGAAGCGGCGAATCGCGCCAAGTCGCGCTTCCTGGCCATGGCCTCGCACGAGATCCGCACGCCGCTCAACGGCATACTTGGCATGGCCGATCTCCTGGCCGACACCCCGCTGGTGCCGGAGCAGGCGACCTATCTCACGGCGATGAAGACCTCCGGCGGCACTTTGGTGTCGTTCATCGAGGAAATGCTCGATTTGGCGAAGATCGAGGCGGGACGGCTCGATCTCGCGCCGCGGCCATTCGCGCTTGCCGCATTTATCGAAGAGGCCGTCGAACTTTTGGGGCCGCGCGCACAGGCCAAGGGCCTCGAAATTTGCGGCTACGTCGACGAGCGCCTGCCGTCGCGCGTCATCGGCGATGCGGCGCGCCTTCGCCAAGTGATTTTCAATCTGGTCGGCAACGCGATCAAATTTACCGAGACTGGCGGCGTTTCGATCATCGTCGAGCCGGGAATGCCCGCAGATGAAATAGTCATTGCCGTGCGCGACACCGGCATCGGTATCGCCCCTGAGGATCAGACGCGGGTTTTCCTCGAATTCGAACAGGCCGACGTAGGCTCGACGCGCAAATTCGACGGCATTGGACTTGGTCTGACAATTTCCAAGCGCATCGTCGAGCGCATGGGAGGATCGATCGCTCTCGAAAGCGGGCCCGGCCAAGGTTCGACATTCCGGGTCGTCGTTCCCCTGCCGCGAACCGGCGATGCGGACGAGCAAGTGATGGCGGTCCCCGACCTTTCCGGCCACGATATCCTTATCGTCGCGCCCGCCACCGTCGAAGCGTCGCTGCTGGCGCGACGCTTGCAGCGCTGGGGCGCGCGCACGACCATCGTCCCCGATGAGAGGGTCGCTGCGGCACTGTTGCCCGAGCAGCCCTGGAATACGGTGCTGGTCGACCATGCACTCGGCGGTGCGACGAGTGCCGTCTTGGCGCACATGACCGCAGCGGTCCCACGGCGGATCGTGCTGGTCACGCCGGCCATGCGCAACGAACTCGCAAGCCTCAAAGACGCGGGCTTCACCGGCTATTTGATCAAGCCGGTACGCGCCACCTCGCTCGCAGCGCGGTTTGCGGCCGACGACGCCTTCGACCACGGCGCTGCGAGCGAGCCCGCCGCGGCGCCGAGCGCAATATCGGCCACCGGAGGCCTATCCGTTCTGGTCGCCGAGGACAACGAAATCAACGCGCTTCTGGTCCGTGCGCTGCTGGCGAAGCTTGGCCATCGCCCGACCATGGCGGGCAGCGGCCGCGCCGCCATCGAGTGTTGGCTGGCCGCGCGCGCCGCGGGCACGCCGTTCGATCGCGTGCTGATGGATTTGCACATGCCCGGTATGGACGGATTGGAGGCGACCCGAAGAATCCGCGCGATTGAAGCCGAGGACGAGACGGCGCGCACGCCGATCATCGCGCTCACCGCGAATGCCTCCGCCGAGGATCGCGAGGAAAGCCTTGCCGCCGGCATGGACGGCTTTTTGGTCAAGCCGCTGGACCGCGAGCGGCTCGCCGCGGCGCTCGCCCCAACGGACGCCGCCGCATTCGCGGCCTGACCGTCACAGCCTGCGCAGCGCCACTTGCTCGACCTGGTGGCTTTCACTCTTCTTCAGGATCAGATCGGCGCGCTGCCGCGTCGGCAGGATATTTTCCCGCAGATTGACCAGATTGATGCGCTCCCAGATCGAGGTCGCGGTGGCGATCGCCTCGTCATCCGATAGCCGCGCATAGCGGTGGAAATAGGATTTCGGATCGGCGAAGGCGGTGCCGCGCAAAGTCAGGAAACGGCTGACATACCAGGCCAACAGCACGTCTTCCTCGGCGTCGAGATAGACCGAGAAATCGAAAAAGTCCGAGACGAAAGGGACCGCCTTGCCGTCCTTCGGCAACCGCCCGGCCTGCAACACGTTCAGCCCTTCGACGATCAGAATCTCCGGCCGGTCGATTTCGACCCATTGGTTGGGAATGACGTCGTAGATGAGATGCGAATAGACGGGCGCGCGCACCGGGTGCTGGCCGGCCTTGATGTCGGTGAGAAAGCGCAACAGCGCCGGCAGGTCATAGCTCTCCGGAAAGCCTTTTTTCTCCATGAGGCCTTCGCGCTCGAGCACGGCATTGGGGTAGAGGAAGCCGTCGGTCGTGATGAGATCGACTTTGGGCACGTTGGGCCAGCGTGCGAGCAGGGCTTGGAGCACGCGCGCCGTGGTCGATTTGCCGACCGCAACCGAGCCGCCGACGCCGATAATATAGGGCACCTTGGCGTCCTCGGTGCCGAGGAAGCCCTGCTGCGCGCGAAACAGATTTTGCGTGGCGGCAACGTAGAGGGAGAGAAGCCGCGACAGCGGCAGATAAATTTCCGCGACTTCCGACATATCGAGCCGGTCGTGCATCGAGCGCAGCCGGGCGATTTCGGCCGGCTCAAGCGTCATCGGCGTGTCATCGCGAAGCGTGGCCCATTCGCTGCGCGAGAACACGCGATAGGGCGATACGTCCGCTTCGGTGCGTTGCTCCATTCGGTCGGACCTTACCCGCTCATTTCAACCACTTTTGCGCGACGCTTTCTCGTCGAGGCCCGACTGGCGCGTGCGCGCGCCAAGCTCGGCCTCGACCTCGTCGAGCGCGATGCCGCGGGCATGGAGCACGACCAACAGATGATAGAGCACGTCGGCGGCTTCGGCGATCATGCGGCTTTTATCTTCGCCGACCGCGGCGATCGCGGCCTCGACGGCTTCCTCGCCGAATTTTTTGGCACAGTGGACCACGCCCCGGTCGAGCAGTTTGCGGGTGTAGGAGACGTCCGCGCTTTCCCGCGCACGATCGCTAACGCGCTTTTCCAGATCATGGAGTGTGAACGTCGACATGGAGCGTTCCTTATCACCTCTCCCTGAATGCGGGGAGGGGGAGATTACGGATCGAGCCGCATCGGCAGACCGGCCTTCGCCATATATTCCTTGGCCCGACGCACGGAATACTCGCCGAAATGGAAGATCGAAGCGGCAAGCACGGCCGTGGCATGGCCGTCGCGGATACCGTCGACCAGGTGGTCGAGATTGCCGACGCCGCCCGAGGCGATCACCGGTATTGGTACTGCATCGGCGACGGCGCGGGTGAGCGCGATATCAAAGCCCTGCCGGGTTCCGTCGCGATCCATGGAAGTGAGTAAGATTTCGCCGGCGCCGAGCGCCACCACCTCGCGGGCGTAGGCGACGGCATCGATACCGGTCGGATTGCGGCCGCCGTGGGTGAAGATTTCCCACCGCGCCGGCTCGCCCGGCTGCGATACTTTCTTGGCATCGATCGCGACCACGATGCATTGGTCGCCGAATTTTTCCGCCGCCTCTTTGATGAAATCGCGGCGTGCCACAGCCGCGGTATTGATTGAAACTTTGTCGGCGCCCGACGTAAGCAACGCGCGGATGTCTTCGATGGTGCGCACGCCGCCGCCGACGGTGAGCGGCATGAAGCAGGCCTCGGCGGTGCGGCGCACCACGTCGAGCATGATGCCGCGGTTCTCGTGGCTCGCGGTGATGTCGAGAAAAGTCAGTTCGTCGGCACTAGCTTCGTCATAGGCGATCGCCGCCGCGACCGGATCGCCGGCATCGCGCAAGTTGATGAAATTGACGCCTTTGACGACGCGGCCGTCCTTCACGTCGAGGCAGGGAATGACACGGACCTTGAACATGGATCAGGCAGCCGACCTTGCCGAACGGATCAATTCAAGCGCCGCCGCCGCATCGAGCCGGCCGTCGTAGAGCGCGCGGCCGACGATGGCGCCGGCGAGTTTTTGCGCCCGCGGCCGCAGCAAGGCGCGGACATCATCGAGCGAGGCCAGTCCGCCGGAGGCGATCACGGGAATGGAAATCTGTTCGGCGAGCGCAAGCGACGCGTCGAGGTTAAGGCCCTTCAGCATGCCGTCGCGCATAACGTCGGTATGGACGATGGCCGCAACGCCGGCGTCTTCGAAGCGCCGCGCGATGTCGAGCGCGGCAAGTTCCGACGTGGCGGCCCAGCCTTCGACCGCGACCTTGCCGCTGCGAGCGTCGAGCCCGACGGCGACGCGACCCGGATGTGCGCGCGCCGCCGCCTTGACCAGCGCCGGATCGCGCACCGCCGCAGTGCCAATGATTACGCGGGTCACGCCCCTATCGAGCCAAGCATCGATGGTTGCGCGGTCGCGAATGCCGCCGCCGAGCTGGACCGGGATTTTCACCGCGGCGAGAATGCGCTGGACGGCCGCGGCATTCATCGGCTTGCCGGCAAACGCGCCGTCAAGATCGACGATGTGGAGATAATCAAACCCCTGTTGCTCGAAGGCGCGCGCTTGCGCCGCAGGATCGCGGTTGAAGACTGTCGCGCGCGCCATGTCGCCCTGCTGCAGGCGGACCGCTTCGCCGTTCTTCAGATCGATCGCGGGAAACAGAATCACGGCTTCCACTTCAGGAAATTCGCGATCAGCGCCAGGCCGAGCTTCTGGCTCTTCTCGGGATGAAACTGCGTGCCGACGATGTTGTCGCGGCCGACGATCGCGGTCACCGCGCCGCCGTAATCGGCGTCCGCTATCAGATCGGAGCGTTGCGCCGGATTGAGCTGATACGAATGCACGAAATAGGCGTGCCGGCCCTGCGGCCCAAGCGCCAGCCCATCGATCAGCTGGTGCGGCCGCGCGACGTTGAGCGTGTTCCAACCCATGTGGGGAATTTTCAGCTTCGCGTCGTTCGGCGCGATGCGATCGACCTCGCCGGCAATCCAGCCCAAACCCTCGCTGATTTCATATTCGCGCCCGCGCTCGGCGAGAAGTTGCATGCCGACGCAAATGCCGAAGAACGGCCGACCCCTGCGCCGCACCGCTTCTTCCAGCGCCTCGACCATGCCGGGAACCGCATCGAGCCCGCGCCGGCAATCGGCAAAGGCGCCGACCCCCGGCAGCACTACCCGGTCGGCGCGCGCCACCACGGCGGGATCATGCGTCACTATGATCGGCTGATCCATCCCAACGTCATGCGCAGCGCGTTCGAACGCCTTCGCCGCCGAATGCAAATTTCCGGAGCCGTAATCGACGATGGCGACGCTCACCGCTGCACTCCCGGCTCGGGGAAAAGACCGACCACGCCGGACACTTCGGTCGAACCCGGCGTTGCCGGCGGTGGCGCCGGCGGTGCTGGTGGTGTTGCTCGCGGCGGCCCGCCGCGGGCGGATGCGTTGCGCAGCCAAGCGTCGAAGAACCGTCGCTCGGCGTCTTCGAGGTCGTCACCGCTGACGATGCCGACGTCCTTCCAGCGCCGGCGCCGCAGTGTGAAGCGCCAAAGTGTACTGGCTTCGAAACCAAGCAAGAGCGAGACCAGAATGCCGATAGATGCGATTGCGAAAGCCGACATCCCGGCGCGCTGCATGGCTGCGTCCAGCGCCGCGCTAACGACGAGATAGACCACGAGCACAAACCATAATCTGTGGCGCAACATCCAGAGCGGCGTGAGCAGGAACGCCCACCAGTAGAATCCGTCGCGCACAAAGACAAATCGCTCCGGATCGGTCAATGCATCGGCGGTCCGCAGCGGCGGCTCATGAACGGTGTAAACGGACATCGACTTTGGTCTTTCAGAAACGTTGTCTGTTGCGCTATCCGCCGAGCGTGCCTTTGGTCGACGGCACCTCGTTCGCGGCCCGCGGATCGATGGCAACGGCCGCACGCAGCGCCCGCGCCAGACCCTTGAAGCAGGATTCGGCGATATGATGATCGTTGCTGCCATAGAGCGTGGCCACGTGCAGCGTCACCGCGGCATTCACCGTGAACGCCTGAAACCATTCTGCAATGAGCTCGGTGTCGAACTCCCCGATCTTGGCGCGCACGAATTTGACCGTGAAAACCAGGAATGGCCGGCCGGATATGTCGATCGCGACGCGCGTGAGCGCCTCGTCCATCGGCACATGCACATCGGCATAGCGGGTGATGCCCTTCATGTCGCCGAGCGCCTGCTTGAGCGCCTGGCCGAGCGCTATACCCACGTCCTCGGTGGTGTGGTGGTGATCGATGTGCAAGTCGCCCTTGGCCTTGACCGCAATATCAATGCGCGAGTGCCGGGCCAAAAGGTCCAACATGTGATCGAGGAAGCCAATACCGGTCGCAATCGACGACGCACCCGAGCCGTCGAGATCGATCGCGACCTCGACGTTGGTTTCCTTGGTCTTGCGCTTTACGGACGCCTTGCGCATTGCGCTCTCCGCCCAGTAATCGCGCGCCTTGTATCAGGGCTTGGTCCGAGCCGCCACTGGCGTCCTGGATTTGCATTGACCGCGGCCAACTCCTAAATCTCCCCTCATCAAAAGGTTTTCCGGACCCATGTCATCCTTCGAAGCCGGCCCAGCCGGCCACTGGCACGGCACGACCATCCTGACCGTCCGCAAGGGTGGGCTTGTGGCCGTCGGCGGCGACGGCCAGGTCTCGATCGGCCAAACCATCGTCAAGGCCAATGCCAAGAAAGTGCGCCGGCTCGGCGGCGGCGCCGTCATCGGCGGCTTTGCCGGGGCCACAGCCGATGCATTCACGCTGTTCGAGCGGCTGGAGTCCAAGCTTGAACAATATCCCGGCCAGTTGACCCGCGCCGCGGTCGAACTCGCCAAGGATTGGCGCACCGACCGCTTTTTGCGGCGGCTCGAAGCCATGATGATCGTTGCCGACAAGGACGTATCGCTGGTGCTCACCGGCACCGGCGACGTGCTCGAGCCCGAGGCCGGCATCGTCGGCATCGGCTCCGGCGGCAATTACGCGCTCGCCGCCGCGCGTGCGCTTGTCGACGGGCCGCTCGATGCCGAGGCGATCGTGCGTCGCGCGCTCGATATTGCCGCCGAAATCTGCGTCTACACCAACCGCAATGTGACAGTGGAAACGTTGAAAGCGTGACCGACTTCTCCCCCCGCGAAATCGTCTCCGAGCTCGACCGCTTCATTGTCGGGCAATCCGACGCCAAGCGCGCGGTGGCGATTGCGCTGCGCAACCGCTGGCGCCGGCTGCAGCTCGACGAGCGGTTGCGCGAGGAGGTGCAGCCCAAGAACATTTTGATGATCGGGCCGACCGGCGTCGGCAAAACCGAGATTTCGCGGCGTCTGGCGAAGCTCGCCGGCGCGCCGTTTCTTAAAGTCGAAGCGACCAAATTCACCGAGGTCGGTTATGTCGGCCGCGATGTCGAGCAGATCGTGCGCGATCTGGTCGAGGTCGCCATCGGTTTGACACGCGAGAAAAAACGCAAGGACGTCCAGGCCCGCGCGCAGAAAGCCGCCGAGGATCGCGTGCTCGACGCACTGGTCGGCGCCAATGCGAGCGCGTCGACGAAAGAGACCTTCCGCAAAAAACTGCGCGCCGGCGAACTCAACGACAAGGAGATCGAAATCGAAGTGCAGGCCGCGGGCGGCGGCATGCCGTTGTTCGATATTCCCGGTATGCCGGGCGCGCAGATGGGGGCGATCTCAATAGGCGACATTTTCGGCAAGCTCGGCGGCGGCCGCACCAAAACACGGCGCGTCACGGTGCAGGATTCCTTCGACATCCTGATCAATGAGGAATCCGACAAATTGCTCGACACCGATCAACTGACTCAAGAAGCGATCAAAGTGGTCGAGAACAACGGCATCGTGTTCCTCGACGAGATCGACAAGATTTGCGCGCGCGATGGCCGGGTCGGCGCCGACGTGTCGCGCGAGGGGGTGCAACGCGATCTGTTGCCGTTGATCGAGGGTACCACGGTTGCCACCAAGCATGGCTCGGTGAAGACCGACCATATTCTCTTCATCGCCTCGGGCGCGTTCCATATTTCGAAGCCGTCCGACCTGTTGCCCGAGCTGCAGGGTCGACTGCCGATTCGCGTCGAGCTGAAGCCACTGACGCGCGACGATATGCGGCGTATCCTCACCGAACCGGAAGCTTCGCTGATCAAACAATACGTCGCACTGATGGCGACCGAAGGCGTGACGCTGGACTTCGCGGAGGATGCGATCGATGCCGTGGCCGATATCGCGGTGGCGGTGAATTCGAGCGTCGAAAATATCGGCGCGCGGCGCTTGCAGACGGTGATGGAACGCGTACTCGATGAGGTGTCGTTCGGCGCGCCCGACCGTTCCGGCGAGACAGTCAAGATCGACGCCGCCTATGTGCATAAGCACGTCGGCGATCTCGCCAAAAACGCTGATTTGAGCCGGTTTATTCTGTAGCGAGGCGCCCCCCGGCGGTCATTGTGACGCGGTGCGGCCGCGTGGCGTCGGGCGGCATTTGCCGCTAAGCTTGCGGCCGATACAGCCGGGGCCGGCCATGCTGACGCGTCGCCGATTCGTCGCCCAATCCGCGGCAGCCGCGCTGCTGCCGAATATGGCACGCGCAGCACAGGCCGCGGCGTGGCCCGATCGAGCCGTGCACATGATCGTGCCGATCGCGGCCGGCGGACCGACCGATACCAACGCGAGGATCGTTGCCGAGCAGCTGTCGAAAATCTGGGGTCAGCAGGTTGTCGTCGACAACAAAGGCGGCGCCGGCACCAATATCGGCAACGAATTCGTCGCCCACGCCGAACCCGACGGCTACACGATCCTCTTCGGAACCTCGTCGCTTTCGGCGAACGCCGCGCTCTATCGCGCGCTCGACTACGATCCGATCACCGATCTCGCGCCAGTCTCGCTGGTCGCGAAATTTCCTTTTTTCATGTTCGTGCCGAACTCCGAGCCGGCCAAGACGGTCATGGAATTCGTCGCTGCGGCGCAGGCTCACCCGGGCAAGCTCATCATCGGCTCTCCCGGCACCGGCAGCGGTCCGCATCTCGCCGAAATGCTGTTCATGCAGATGGCCAAGATCAAGCTGACGCACGCGCCCTACCGCGGCGCGGCGCCTGCTTTCATCGATCTCATTCCCGGCCGTATCGATTGTTATTTCGGCAGCGGCGAATTGCTGAATTTTTCGCGATCGGGCCAGGTGCGTGTGCTCGGATCGACCGGCGCGCAGAGATCGCCGGCGGCGCCCGATGTGCCGACGATCGTCGAATCCGGCATTGCCGGATACGTGGTCGAGTCCTGGCAGGGCATATTCGCGCCGGGCAAGACGCCTTCCGATATCGTGCAGAAGCTGAACGCCGGGGTCGTTAAAGCTCTCGCCGAGCCGGCGATCGTCGCCAAGCTCGCCAATACCGCCTATACGGCGGCGAGCTCTTCGCCGGACGGACTTGGCAAGTTTCTGAAGGCGGATACCGCGAAGTGGAGCGCGGTAATCACATCCGCGGGAATCAAGATCGATTAGTTCTTTGCCGGCTGTCGCTTGATCTCGCGGATCAACGCCATCCATTTCTCAACCTGGGCGAGGACGCGGGTATCGGTGACGCTGCCTCGCGTCGAGTTGGCCTTCATCGGCGCGGCGAGATTGTCGGACATGAACACCCCTGCGAACAACGGCGCGGCCTTGCGAAACCCGTTTCTCGCAGACGAAGTTGACCAATTCTTGCAGCTCGCGTGGCTTTCTAAGCGTCAGGGTTAAAAAACAAGTTCTATCGGGCACGCCGTAAGCGCACATAGAGTGCGCCTTGCCCGCCATGGCTCGGATGAGCTTCGTCGAAGCCGACGACGAAGTGGCGGAATTCGGGCAGCGCGAGCCACATCGGCACTTGCCGACGCAGCACGCCGCGCGTGCTTGGATCGTGCGCGTCTTTACCGGCGCCTTTGCCCGTGACAACGAGCGCGACCTTGGCTTCCTTCGCCTGTGCTTGCCGCAGAAAGCGAAGCAACGCGGCATGAGCTTCGCGCTGCGTCATGCCATGCAGATCGATTCGGGCATCGATAGCGTCACGGCCGCGCGACACGCGCTGCTTAAGTCGGCGGTCGAACGGCGCGAGCGGCAACGATTTGGCGGTCGGCTGTTCCTGCCGCGCTGGCGGCTCCCGCCGCGTGGCGGCCGCCTCGGCGCTGGCGACGATCGGCTTCGGCGGCGGCGCCTTGGCGGGTCGCAACGGCTTGATCACACGTGCAAAGCCAGCCCACAGCGCGCGTTCCTCATCGCTCAGATTACGGCGGCCGCTCATTTTCTACGTCGCGTTTTGGCTTTCCCTTTCGGGGCGGGCGCGGGCGTGAGGGCGACGGCCTGTGGCTGCGGCGTCTCGTCCGCCGTCGGATCGACAACTGCGGGATCTTGTACGGTGTCCGAGTTGGAACTGAACATGCGCGGACGTTCCGGCGGCAGCGGCATATGGCGCCCCGCTACTACCGGATCGAGTTCGCGCGGGATCAGCATGATAAACTCGCCGGCATTTTTTATCCGGCCGGCAATGCGGGCGGCTTCGTCGCCGGCGCCGAAATAAATGTCCGCGCGCGCCGGTCCGACAATCGCCGACCCGGTGTCTTGTGCGATAACGAGGCGATCGAACTTGGTTTCCGCTTTTTGGTTGACAATCGGCAGGGCGGCCTCGATGAAAAACGGCGTGCCGTAGGCATGCAGCGCTCGATCGATCGCGATCGAACGGCCAGGCATAAGCTCTACGCCCTCACCGCCGACCGCTTCATCTTCGGTTGAGAGAGCCGTGATGCGGAAGAACACATAAGCCTTATTTTGGCGGCGTACCTCTTTGGCTTGATCCGGATTCGCTTCCATCCAAGCGCGGATGCTTTGCATCGACACCTGATCCTTGGTCATAACTTTGTCGTCGACGAGGATGCGGCCGATGGGCATGTAGGGCCAACCATTGTGTGAATCGTAATTGACGCGCAGGATGGTGCCGTCTTCCAGTCTGATCCGGGCTGAGCCCTGGATTTGCGCAAACAAAACGTCGACCTGATCGTGCAGATAGCAGATTTCGAGATGCCAACCATCGAGTGCGCCATCCTCGATTTCGGCGCGGGTGTAGTAGGGCACGATCTTGCGCCTGCCGACGCGACGGCCAACAAGGACGCCCTTGTTTGGAAAGGCGTCTTTGCCGAGCCTGCGCGATCCGGAAACGACGAGATTTGGCGGCCGACGATAGAGCGGCGCCGTAAACACACCGGTCGGCACGCGCGATCCGTCGATGATGGGCTCATAATAGCCGGTGAGAAATCCGGTGGCGTCGCCGAGCCGGTGGATGCGGACGGGCCGAAAATTGTCCTCGAAGAATTTTTTCGCGCCCGCCTCGTCGAGCGGAATGGCTAGCCGCGCGCGCTCGCAAATTTCCTTGAGCGCCACGGGAATTGCCGTCAATTCGCGGTCCTGACCATGCCTTTTATCGAGCGCGTGGCAACTCGCCAGGAAAGCGGCAAACGCCGCGGCGTGATCGTCGTTGTCCCAGCCATCGAGATCCGTCCAAACGACGGGTTCGTATTGCGTGCCCGGGAATATGATCGGCGCGCGCTCCTGGGCATATGCGGACGTCGAAAGACCGAGCGCGCCCAGCAACAGAACGAACGGACGCAAGCCGCCACATGGCGCCGTCATTGGTCATTGCCCGGCTTCGGTTGCGACCACTTTCCAGTTTGGATCGCGCGAGGCAATGTCACGCGCGAAGGTCCACACGTCCGTAACGTCGGTCACCTTGTCGGCATTGCCGTCGATCACAGTACCGGCACGGTCCCGCGTTGCGGAAACCAGTTTCGAGACGAAGCGGATCGTGATTTGCGCCGTGCTGCGATTGCGTAATTCGGCGGCAGTGATGGTCGAGGCCTCGATCGAGACAAAACGCGTTTCAACGGTCTCGCTGCGGCGCTCGCGCTCGGTGATCGCGGCATCGAAACCGTCGAAGACTTCACGCGACAGCAGATTGCGTAATTGGCGGCGGTCGCCGCCGGCAAAAGCCGTCACGATCATCTCGTAGGCGGTGCGCGCACCGGTAATGAAATGCTTCGCATCGAAACCGGCGTCGGCGCCTGCGATCGCATCCAAACCCGCCGCGACGGTCGACCCGCTCTCGGCCACGTCCTTCCAGCGCTCAGCCGAAGGCTGCGGGGCTTCGGCTACCGGCGCCGGTGTTTCAGTGGCACGCGGCGGCAGCGTCACCACCTTGTCGGTCGCCGGGCTGCGCACGGCATCGCGTGCCGAATAGGGATCATAAGGCGGCCGTTCGCGGCCAGTGCGCTGACCCAATACGCTGCGCAGGCGCAGGAATATGAATATCGCCAGCGCCAGGAAGATGATGGTATAGATGTCGAACACGTCGGGCATTCTTTCGGCAGCGCTTGTAGCGGCACGGTAGGTTACAAAGTCAATTCAAACCGCGACCGACCGTGGGCAGGAAACCCGGCTCCACGTACTATGTAGGCACGCAACGGCACCCATCCAGTAGCTGCAGATCGTGGCCAACGCGTGCCGAGTCGAGAGATTAAACGATCGGAATCGCCACGCCAATGATCGAAGCCGGCTGGAGTGACACGCTTTTGGGCAAATCCATCGAAATCAGCACCGATAGCAGGCCATAAATGTCGTGCCGCGCCAACATTGCCAGCATTGTTCGTTCCTTGCCCTTATGTTAGCCAAGCCGCAATACATAGGCCGGAGACGAGTATGTCAGCGACCAACGGCGGCCCCGCGCCGCAGACCGGAATGGCGCAAACGCCGGTGCCGCAGATCGGCGTTCTCACGCAATACGTAAAGGATTTTTCGTTCGAAAATCCGAACGCTCCGCGCTCGATGGCGCCAAGTTCGCAGCAACCGGCCATCAATATCAACATCGGCGTTGATGCCGCGCCCCTGACCGAGACCGATATCGAAGTGACACTGCGGCTGGAGGGCAAAGCGGAATCCCAGGGATTGCTGCTGTTCGGCTTCGAACTGGCGTATTCGGGAATATTCCGCTTGCTCAACGTGCCGGCCGACAGCCTGCAACCGACCGTGATGATCGAATGCCCGCGTCTGTTGTTTCCGTTCGCGCGCGAAATCGTCGCCACCGCGACCCGCAATGGCGGTTTCCCGCCGCTTTTGCTGGAACCGGTGGATTTCGTCGGGCTGTATCGCCAGCGGATCGCCGGCGCGCAACCCTTGTCCCCGGGACCCTCGCTCAATCCAAGCTGACGTAATCGCGCCAGATGGCGTTGTCGCCGAGACTGGCGACGAACCGACGGTGCGCCGCGCGTTCCTCAGGCGTCAGGCGAACGGCCAGCGGCATTGGCCGCTCGCGCAGCACGATCGCCACGCCGCCGGTAGAGGCCGGCGTTGCGGCTTGTGAAAGAATGAGCTGCGCTTGTCGGGCGCCGATCAGCTCCACATAAACTTCCGCCAAGAGTTCGGCATCGAGGAGCGCGCCATGCTTGGTGCGCCGCGAATTGTCGATCGCATAACGTTCGCAGAGGTCGTCGAGGCGGTTGGCGCCACCGGGGTGCTTGCGGCGCGCGATGAGAAGGGTATCGATCATCCGATCGCGGCTGATTACGCCGCGCCCGGCACGCTCCAATTCGGCGTTGAGGAAACCGAGATCGAACATCGCGTTATGCGCGACCAGCTGCGCGTCGCCGAGAAAGGCGACGAGTTCTTCCACCTTGTGGGCGAACGGAGGCTTATCGTTGAGAAATTCGCCGGTCAGGCCATGGATCGCCCGCGCCTGCTCCGGCATGTCACGCTCGGGATTGAAATAACTGTGGAAGGTTTTGCCGGTCGGAAACCGATTGAAGAGCTCGATACAGCCGATTTCCACCAGGCGATCGCCCTGCAGCGGATCGAGACCCGTGGTCTCAGTGTCAAAAACGATCTCGCGCATTGAACCCTGCCCGATGCGAATCAGCGGCGCCGTCGCGGTATTTTAGCGACGCTTTGTAAAATGTCGCGAATTTGAGCGCGGGTGTGGTCGAAGCTCTGTGAACTATCGAGGATGAAATCGGCACGCCGACGCTTTTCCGCATCCGGCATCTGCTTGTTGAGGATGGCGGTGAATTTGTCCTCGGTCATGCCGGGCCGCTCGAAAGCGCGACGGCGCTGCACCTCGGGCGGCGCCGAGACCACCACGATGGCATCGCAACGGCACTGAGCGCCGGTCTCGAACAAAAGCGGCACGTCGAGAACGACGATAGGCGCGCCGCGCGCCTGCGCCTCGGCAAGGAACTTTTCCCGCGAAGCAAAGACCAGCGGATGAACGATGGCCTCGAGCCGGCCGAGCGCCGCCCTGTCGGTAAGCACCATCGTGGCGAGCTTGCCGCGGTCGACCTTGCCGCCCGCAGTCGAGCCCGGAAACGCCTGCTCGATCAAGGGCACGGCTTCGCCTTCATAGAGTGCATGGACGACCGCGTCCGAATCGTGCACCGGCACGCCGGCTGCGGCAAAGAATTTGGCCGCGGTCGATTTGCCCATGCCCAACGAGCCGGTCACGCAAAGAATGAATGGATCCTCCCCGCTCATTGCGCCAGCCAGCCCTGACGCCGCAGGAAATCCAAGGTCTGCAGCAGCGGCAATCCCAATATCGTGGAATAATCGCCGTCGACGCGTTCGAATAGGTGGATGCCGAGGCCTTCGATCTGGTAGCCGCCGACGCTCTCCGTTGCAGCGCTGCCGGCGGCGTCAAGGTAACGGTCGAGGAACTCGTCAGAAAACGAACGCATGGTGAGCCGCGCAATCCCGACATGTTCGAAGAGGACTTTCGTGTCTGTCACGCAGGCAACAGCCGAGTGCAGCTCGTGCGTCCGTCCGCGCAGCGCACTCAGTTGCGCCCGCGCCGCCGTCCGATCGGCCGGTTTAGCAAAGCATTCGGCGCCAAGCGCAAGCGTCTGATCGGCGCCGAGCGTTAGCCGGGCGGGCCAGTTCGCCGCCACGGTGCATGCTTTCCCGCGCGCCAGATGCACCGCAATTGCGCCGGGTGCCGCGGAGGAGGCGGCCGCCGCCAAGCTGCGTTCATCGAGATCGGCCGGGCGGACTTCAACCGGTATCCCGGCGGCGGCGAGCAACATCCGCCGTGCCTTGCTGCGCGAGGCCAGCAGCAGCGGTTCCGCGGCGAGCCAGAGCGTCATCGGCGGCGCTCACGACGGCCGCTGCCGACGGCGCTCGCCAAGATAAGCAAGTACCGCAGCCGCGGTCTCTTCGATTGAACGGCGACTCACATCGACCACCGGCCAGTTATGCTTGGTGCACAGCTTGCGCGAGGCGGCGATTTCCTCGGCGACGGCCCGGCGGTCGATATATCGATCGTCATCACGATGGGCTTTGAGCCCAAGCAGCCGATTTTGCCGGATCTGCACAATCCGTTCAGGTGTCGCAAAGAGTCCGACCACGAGCGGATGGCTCAATCGCTCCACCTGTGGGGGCGGCGGCACCCCCGGCACCAACGGTATGTTCGCCGTCTTCACCCCGCGATTGGCGAGATAAATGGAGGTCGGCGTTTTCGAGGTCCGCGAAACTCCAACCAGCACGACATCGGCCTCTTCGAGATCATCGGTCTGTTGACCATCGTCGTGAAGCATCGTGTAGTTCAGCGCGTCGATGCGGCGGAAATATTCGGCATTGAGCGTGTGTTGGGCGCCGACTTTGTGGGTCAATTCCGCGCCGAGATAGGCTTGGAAGAGATGCAGGACCGGTCCGAGAATCGACAGGCACGGCAGGCCGAGCGCGCGGCATTTTGCTTCCAGCCGTCCGACCAGGTTTTCTTCGAGCAGGGTATAAAGGACAATACCCGGCGATTCTTCAATCTCGACCAATACGCGATCAAGCTGCTTTTGAGTCCGAACCAGCGGATGCACATGCTCGACCGGCATGACTTTGGCATATTGCGCCGCTGCCGCGCGAGCGACCGTAATCAAAGTCTCGCCGGTCGCGTCAGAGACCAGGTGAAGGTGAAAATAGCCAGCCGCAAGCGCCATAGAATGGATCGAACTCGATGGGAAAAGCTGTCGACGACTGTGGAGAAGGCCATGGCTTTTCTTGGGGTGCAAGCACTATAGGCGCATAAACCTGTCCGTCGTCCACACCCATGCCGTGCCGACACTGAGAATCGGTACCCTATCGACGCATCGGTGAAATGTGGACGATACTGCTAAAGCACACCGAAATCGGCTGCAGAAATGGCGATAATCACCGCTAACCGTCGACAATCCTGTAAGTGAATAATATCGAGGATATGTGGGTAAGTCATGGATGGAATGTGAAACGAAATGTATGAGTCCAATCAACCGTTCAAACACTACAACAGATTCTAAGACTCTAGTTGAGTTAGGATGGAAGCAAGCTCGGCCCTGCAGTGAACAAACCTCTCATTCGGGTTTTACGAGGTGAACGAGTTATCGTTCCTCCGATCTGGTTGATGCGTCAGGCAGGACGCTATCTGCCGGAATATCGGGCAATTCGGGAAAGGACAAAAAGTTTTCTCGATCTATGTTTTAATCCGAAATTGGCGGCGGAAGTGACGTTGCAGCCGATTCGGCGATTTGGATTTGATGCGGCGATCGTGTTTTCCGACATTTTGGTGGTGCCGTATGCACTCGGTCAGCGCGTAAGCTTTGAGGAAGGCGAAGGACCGCGGCTTGATGCACTCGACGAGCCGTCGGCGCTGCACCGAGTGCGGTCGGAAATCGATCAAGCTAAGCTCAGTCCAATCTATGAAACGATCATCAATACCAAGCGTCAATTGCCGCCTGCCGTTGCGTTGCTTGGCTTTTGTGGAGCGCCGTGGACGGTTGCGACCTATATGGTTGCAGGTGGTGGCAGCCCCGACCAAATTCCGGCGCGCCAATTTGCCTATCGATATCCCAGCGATTTTGCGCGGCTGATCGAGATTTTAACGGAAGCCTCCGTCAGTTACCTGATCGGCCAATTCGAGGCTGGCGTCGACGTGGTGCAGATCTTCGATACTTGGGCAGGAGTGTTGCCTCCCGATGAATTTCGAAAATGGTGCATCGAGCCATGTGCACGAATTATTACTGCAGTTCGTAAAGCGATTCCTGCGGCAAAGATCATCGGCTTCCCGCGTGGCGCCGGGACCAAGCTGACGGAATATCTCGCGGCCGTTGCCGTCGATGCGATTGGCCTCGACTGGATGATTGACCATGGCTTTGCACGCGAAGAGATTCAACGACTGCGGCCGGTCCAGGGCAATCTCGATCCTCTGGCGCTTCTGGTTGGGGGAACAGCGCTCGACCGAGCCATCGATGCGATCATGGAGGCATTCGCGGGCGGCCCGTTTATTTTCAATCTTGGCCATGGCGTCCTCCCGGAAACGCCGCCCGCACATGTCGAGCGCTTGGTGGCGCGGGTGCGCAGCGTTTCCGGCAGGAACTGACGGCTGCAGAACGGAGAGCGCAGGCAACGATGTATCAATGGGTCAAAGCCTTCCACATCATTGCCGTCATCGCCTGGATGGCAGGAATGCTCTACCTGCCGCGGCTGTTCGTCTATCACTGCGCTGCCGAGAAGGGCTCAGTGCAGTCCGAGACCTTCAAAGTGATGGAACGCCGGCTGCTGCGGGCCATCATCAACCCGGCAATGGTCGCGAGCTGGGTTTTGGGACTCTGGCTGGCCTGGCACGGGCCTGATTCTCGCTACGGCTGGTTCGCTTCAGGCTGGTTAGGCGCGAAACTTGTGCTCGTTCTTTTACTTTCCGCGCTGCATGGATTGTTGGCCCGTTGGACCAAGGATTTTGCCGCCGACCACAATCGGCATTCGCCTAAATTCTATCGAATAATCAATGAAATACCGACACTCTTGATGATCGCGATTGTTATCCTTGCAGTGGTGAAACCGTTCTGATTGTCACGCGTTGCCAGTGCAAAGTTCGACTCTCCACTTGCCTGGAGCGTGGTCTTTTCTTATCTTGAGGCCATCCCACCCAACGTAGGCGGATGCAGTTGCGTTTTGGCTCCAGCGAACTGGAGCCGCCGGGTGCATCAGGGTCCGGGGCCCCCAAGCCCCTTACAGCCCAAGACCTGCGATCTTTCCTTTGCCAGCGACGCCGCCCCCTGATTCCCCCGCTGGCCCAATTTCCATAGGACATTCCGCATGCAGGAAATGAAACTCCAAGAACTCAAGACCAAGACTCCGGCGGAGCTTGTCTCCTTTGCCGAGGAGCTCCAGGTCGAGAATGCCTCGACCATGCGTAAGCAGGAACTGATGTTCGGCATCCTCAAGCAGCTTTCCGCGCGGGAGACCGACATCGTCGGTGAAGGCGTCGTCGAGGTGCTTCCCGATGGCTTTGGCTTTTTGCGATCGCCGGAGGCGAATTACCTGCCCGGCCCCGACGATATCTATGTCTCGCCGTCGCAAATCCGCCGCTTCGGCTTGCGCACCGGCGATACCATCGACGGCCATATCCGCAGCCCCAAAGAAGGCGAGCGCTACTTCGCCCTGCTCAAGGTCAACTCGCTCAATTTCGAGGACCCGGAAAAAGCGCGCCACAAGGTCAACTTCGACAATCTGACGCCGCTCTATCCCGACGAGTGGCTGAAGATGGAGTTCGAGGATCCGACCAAGAAGGATTCTTCGGCCCGCGTCATCGACATCGTGGCGCCGGTCGGCAAAGGCCAGCGCGCGCTGATCGTGTCGCCGCCGCGCACCGGCAAGACCGTGCTGTTGCAGAACATCGCGCATTCGATCACGCACAACCATCCGGAGTGCTATCTGATCGTGCTGCTCATTGACGAACGGCCGGAAGAAGTCACCGACATGCAGCGTTCGGTGAAGGGCGAGGTGGTGTCTTCGACCTTCGACGAGCCTGCCGTACGTCACGTTCAGGTCGCCGAGATGGTGATCGAAAAGGCCAAGCGGCTCGTCGAGCACGGCCGCGATGTGGTCATCCTGCTCAATTCGATCACGCGCCTCGGCCGCGCCTACAACACCGTGGTGCCGTCTTCCGGCAAGGTGCTCACCGGCGGCGTCGACGCCAATGCATTGCAGCGGCCGAAGCGCTTCTTCGGCGCCGCGCGCAATATCGAGGAAGGCGGGTCGCTCACCATCATCGCCACCGCGTTGATCGATACCGGCAGCCGCATGGACGAAGTGATTTTCGAGGAGTTCAAGGGCACCGGCAATTCGGAACTGATCCTCGACCGAAAAGTAGCCGACAAGCGCACCTTCCCGGCGATGGACATCACCCGGTCCGGCACGCGCAAGGAAGAGCTCCTGGTGCCGCCCGATCAGCTCAAGAAGATGTACGTCCTGCGCCGCATCCTCAATCCGATGGGCACCATGGACGCCATCGATTTCCTGCTCGACAAGCTGCGCAACACCAAGAACAACAGCGAGTTCTTCAACTCGATGAATACTTGAGCCTGCTGTCGGCTCGGTCGAGGCTCAGCCGTGTGGCGAAATCCTGGTGTCTTTTGCAGGCATGACGCGGGTCGTATCGAGCGCAAGGTCAGGATCGACGAAACACATCCCGCCCTTGCCGACGGCGTTCTCGCAGTCGGCCGCGGTGGTGTAACCGCATTCGATCACCGCGTCTTTGTGGGTGGCATAACCGCACCACTGGTCGGCCCGCGCGCCGGTCGCCGATAGCGCGGTCAGGGCCGCCGCTAAGATGATCCCGCTTCGCATGATTCGGTCTTCCTTGCTGTGCCCCAGCCTGCACTAAGCACAAAACATCCACAGATGGATCGCGCCGTCAAGAATGTCGCACCGCGTTGATGGCGGCATGGAGGCCGGCCGGATCGCTTGTCGGCAAGGAACACGTTTCGCCGACGCAGACGAAGGCCTGCGGCCCCCGCGCCGCTCCGATCTTTTCGCGAGCAGGATGTGCGGGTGGCAGCGCTTCCGTGGTCGCGGCGTGCAGCACGATGCGATCGAGCGCCGGCAGCCGGCGTGCAGCGGCGAGCAGGGATTGCGCGATCGGCCCCTCCCCGGTCACCACGATTTGCGCGGCGCGCAGGCGCAGGTCGACGGCGTTGAGAAGCGCCATGTGCACGTAAAGGTTCTCCGTCGCGAGCGGCGCGATGGCAGCTATCAACCGGTCGGCTTTGTCGCGCCAGCTGTCGTCGCCAGCCAAGACCGCGAGCCGGATGAGATTCTGCGCCGCCACCGCGTTGTGATTGGGCGTTGCCTCGTCGGTTGTTGCGGCGGGACGGACCACCAGCCCTTCCGCATCGGCCGCGGTGAGATAATAGGTTCCGGTCTCGGCATTGGCATAGTCGCGGTCGAGCGCGCGTTGCCATTCCAGCGCGTGATCGAGGTAAGCGCGCAGTCCGGTCGCCTCATGGAGCGCCAGCGCCGCGCGGATCATGGCGGCAAAATCGGACGCGAGCCCGGGGAACTTGAGCTTGCCGTCGCGCCATGAGTGGCCGAGCCGATCGCCGCGAGACATTGCGCGCGCGATAAAGTGGAAAGCGCGCGTGGCCAGAGCGATCCAAGCGGGCTCGTCGAATATCAGGCCCGCATTGACCAGCGCGGCAATCATCAGCCCGTTCCAGTCGGCGAGGACCTTGTCGTCGAGGCCGGGGCGGACACGGCTGCCCCGCGCGGCGAGAAGTTTCTCACGCAAGGCGCCGAGCCGCGCTTCATCGGCTTCATTGCGCGCTATCGGCTTCAGGCGATTGAGGATGTTGTGGCCCTCGAAATTGCCTGCCGGCGTGACATCGTAGTGGCGCGCAAAGAATTCGCCGTCTTCGAGGCCGAGCTGCCGGATCACTTCGTCGTGGGACCAGACGTAGAATTTGCCCTCCTCGCCTTCGGAATCGGCATCGAGCGAAGCCGAGAACGCGCCCTCGTCCGTCGTCATTTCGCGGTTGAGCCAGGCCACGGTTTCATGAGCGCGCTGGCGATAAAGCGGCTTGCCGTTGTGCTGGTGCGCGATGGCCAACAGTTCCAGAAGCTGCGCGTTGTCGTAGAGCATCTTTTCGAAATGCGGAACGAGCCAGTGTTCGTCAACCGAGTAGCGCGAAAAGCCGCCGCCGAGATGGTCGTAAATGCCGCCCTCGCAGATATGGTGCAGCGTGAGATCGACGGCCGCGAAGTAACGCGCCCCCTCCCTTCCCTCCCCCGCTTGCGGGGGAGGGTTAGGGTGGGGGCTGCGTAGCCCAGCCCGCCAGAGGAGTTCGAACAAAGCCGCTTGGGGGAATTTCGGCGCGCCACGTGTACCGCCATTGACCGGGTCGATGATGCCGCCAAGCTGCCGGGCGGCGCTGTCGAGTTCGGCAAGCCCGAGCGTTGCGGCGCCGGCAGGGCGCGCCGTCGTGGCGAGCCGTTCCATCAGTGCCGCGCGGTTTTGCTCGATCTTGCCGGGCTCGTCCCGGAACAGCCGCGCAACCTCGCGCAGCACATCGACGAAGGCCGGCTTGCCGTAGCGCGACGTGTTGGGAAAATACGTGCCGCCCCAGATCGGCTCGCCGGCCGGCGTCAGAAACATGGTCAGCGGCCAGCCGCCATGCTCGCCGAGGTGATGCAGCGCCGCCATGTAGATCTGATCGATGTCCGGCCGCTCCTCGCGATCGACTTTGATGTTGACGAACAGCTCGTTCATCACGGCCGCGGTGGCGTCGTCCTCAAAACTCTCGTGCGCCATCACATGGCACCAGTGGCAGGCGGCATAGCCGACGGAGAGCAGAATTGGTTTGTCGGTCGCTTTGGCCTGAGCAAGCGCGTCGGGGCCCCAGGCCCACCAATCGACCGGGTTGTGTTTGTGCTGAAGGAGATAGGGGCTCGTCTCGTCGGCAAGGCGATTCTGGTGTGATGGCGAGGTCTGCGGCGATTTGGACATGGCCGCACCGTAGCAAGTAGCCCGCATGGAGCGAAGCGCTGAGTGGTCGGACCGGGAGGATCCGCTATCGCGCTAAGGCAAATAACTCTGCTGGTGTTCCGTTGAACAATTGCGTTGGAATACCCGGTACTGGACCTGACTGGTATCCGGAATTGGGCCAAGGGTTACGATTTTAAGGGCGTTCAAAAAGAAGGAAGTTTCGGTCATTCCATCTGCCGAGCCGAGAAAATGGAAGGCACCTCGGATGAGACCTGCTCTTCCGGCGGCTTCCCAGGCCCCCAAGCCGGCAGGGCGTTGCAGAGGCTCGCCGGCCGCGTCCCTGAGCCGACCCAGCCGGTTTGGTGCGCCGCTGATGCTTGCTATGGGGAGGTCATGGCTGCAAAGCTGGATAACGAAGTACCCGCAGGATGCGTTGCAGTCTCTGGCTAAATAGCGCCTAGCTTGGCATCGCGCAGCGGATGCTCTGGTTTCCATGTCGCCGATAAATGCGAAAGTGGGCATCGAGTGTGAGAAGAATAGGATCAGCCAGTTCTTCGGTCATACGAACGAGACAAGCATCGGCGAAGCTCATGGGCACATGTGCGTACTTCGCCATTAGCTTGAGCAGCTCATCGACGTCGTCGTCCATATGGAACGCGCAGACAACGGCCCGACGTTGAAGCAGCGCTGCCAGCTTTGAGCCACCCACGCCGAGAAGATAGAATGCTTCGGATAAAACCGCCTCGCACGTTTTCCAGGGCGGCAACAGGTGGGGCGACTGCGCGACCGCCCAGCGATGATAAGTCTCTCTCCGAGTAAGCAGTGCGACCAAAAAGCCGGAGTCAACGATGACGTTTGCGGCCATAGCCTGCTCGCAGGTACTTGTCGTTATTGGCGGCTAGGTCGGCGGGGAGTCCGTCCACAGAACCGACGAGGTCGGCGATGTCATCGAAAGTCGCTGCGTGTCCTCGCGGTAATGGGGTCAGAGCCTCGACCCAAGCTTGGCGTATAGCGGCAGAAGCGCGGCGATTGGCGCGCACAGACTGACCATGAACGTCGGCGGTAAATTCCGGGGTCGTGGTGTCGGGTACCCACGACTGGACTAGCCGCATTCCCTTGGCCCGCATACGTTCGCGATAGGCACGAACCTTTTCGCGGGAGGATTTCGCGTTCGCTCGCTTCGGACCCGCGGCTGTCGTCGGCTTTGTCTTGCGTGTGGACGCTTTTGCTCGCATCTGTGCAGCGGCGCGCTTACGCTTATGGTTCATGATCGCGAACCTCGCGGTTACATGTAACTTAATGTCGATCTCCCATTCTAGCAACGGCTGATTTCAGAGCTGACGTGGCAACGGACCGCCCCACCATCTTCGCTCTGTCCTCCGGCCGGCCGCCGGCGGCGGTCGCGGTGGTGCGCGTGTGCGGTCCGCAAGCGCGCGTCGCGCTCGAGAAACTCATGGGGCGCGTCCCTGAGCCACGCAAGGCGACGCTGGCGCGGGTGCGCGATCCGGCGAGTGGCGACGTGATCGACGAAGGGCTTGCACTGTGGTTCCCGGCCCCACGCAGCGAGACCGGCGAGGATATGGCCGAGCTGCAGCTGCACGGTGGCTATGCCGTGATTGCAGGCGTACTCGATGTGTTGGGCAAGATTGAAGGCTGCCGCCTCGCCGAGCCGGGCGAATTCACCCGCCGTGCCTTCGAGAATGGCCGGCTCGATCTGACGGCCGTGGAAGGCTTGGCCGATCTCATTGCCGCCGAGACGCCGGCGCAGCGGCGGCAAGCGTACCGCCAGCTCAAAGGGTTGATCGGCGATCGTGCCGAAGCTTGGCGGCGGCGATTGATCGCGGCGCTGGCGTTGGTCGAGGCGCGCATCGACTTTTCCGATGAGGCCGACGTGCCCGAGGATCTGATTGATCCCGCAGTCGATGCCGCGCGGCAATTGCGCGACGAGATCGTGGCTGCCCTGGCCAAAGGGCGCCGCGGTGAACGGCTGCGCGATGGCCTCGTGGTCGCGATTGCTGGCCCGCCAAACGCAGGCAAGTCGACACTCTTCAACCGGCTGGCGCGCCGCGAGGCGGCGATCGTTTCGCCTTATGCCGGCACTACGCGCGACATTATCGAAGTGCATCTCGATCTCGGCGGCTATCCGGTGACGTTGCTTGACACTGCGGGCATTCGCGAGAGCGCCGAGCCGGTCGAGCAGGAGGGAGTACGCCGCGCCCGCGAACGCGCAGCCGCTGCCGACTTGGTGCTCTGGGTCATTGACGGATCGGCCGCCGACCGAAGCGCTCATCATCCGGCAAAAAACTCGGTCGAAGCATCAGCGATTTGGTTAATCGAAAATAAAATTGACCTCGCCAAGCCATGCAGTGAGTTGGCAAGCAAGCCCGAAATTAATGATGAATATCAGTTCATTCTTTCGGCTTCAGCTATTAACAGCACTGGAGTTGATTTGCTTGTTGAGCGTTTGGCTAGATTCGCCAAAGAGTATTTTTCGGTTGCCGAGACGAGCGTCGTAACCCGAGCGCGTCATCGTGAGCTGTTGGAAAAGACGGTGGCGGCGCTCGATCGTGCATTGGCCGAGGCTGCAAAATCGGGCGGGCGTGAAGAACTTGTCGCCGAGGAATTGCGCGCCGCATCGACGAGTCTCGGGCGGCTGACCGGGCGTGTTGATGTCGAAGATATTTTGGACGTGATCTTTCGCGATTTCTGTATTGGTAAATGATTCGTTAACGGGGCTTCGAACATGTTTCACGTGAAACACAATGGATCGAACGCGGTTTTGACCCCCGATATCGCCTTCGTTAAAACCGCCGCACTTTTTCGAGGTTGAAATGGACGGCCGCTTCGAAGTGATTGTCGTCGGCGGTGGTCACGCCGGCTGCGAGGCCGCTGCGGCGGCCGCGCGGATGGGCGCGCGAACGGCACTGATTACCCAGCGCTTCGCCACGGTCGGCGCGATGTCGTGCAATCCTTCGATCGGCGGCTTGGGCAAGGGTCATCTGGTCCGGGAAATCGACGCGCTCGATGGCCTCATGGGCCTGGTGGCGGATGGCGCCGGCATCCAATTCCGCGTTCTCAATCGCCGCAAAGGGCCGGCGGTGCGCGGGCCGCGGGCGCAGGCTGATCGCAAGCTCTATGCTGCGGCGATGCAGGCGGCGATACAGCAGGCCGCGAACCTGACGGTGATTGAAGGTGAAGTCGACGATCTGTTGGGAGCCGATCGGGTCGCGGGCGTGCGTCTGGCGGACGGCCGCGATTTCGTAGCGCCCGCCGTGGTTCTGACCACGGGCACATTCCTGCGCGGGCTCATCCATATCGGCGACCAACAAATTCCAGCCGGCCGCGTCGGCGAGGCGCCGGCGGCCGGCCTGTCGCGGACGCTCGAGCGCGCGGGCTTTGCGCTCGGACGTTCTGAAGACCGGGACGCCGCCCCGGCTCGACGGCCGCACGATCGATTGGACGGTCGTGGAAATGCAGCCGGGTGACGATCCCCCGCAGCCATTTTCGGTCCTGACTGATCGGATCGACAATCGGCAGATCGAGTGCGGCATCACGCGCACGACGCCGAAGACCCATGACATTGTCCGCGCCAACGTGCACCGCTCGCCAATGTATTCCGGGCAGATCAAAAGCCGCGGTCCGCGCTATTGCCCGTCCATCGAGGATAAAATCGTGCGCTTCGGCGAGCGCGACGGCCATCAAATCTTTCTCGAGCCGGAAGGGCTCGACGATACGACGGTCTATCCGAACGGCATCTCCACCTCATTGCCGCAGGACGTGCAAGCGGCGCTGGTGGCATCCATTCCCGGTCTTGAGCGGGCGCGCATGATTCGGCCTGGTTATGCCATCGAATACGACCACGTCGATCCGCGGGAGCTCAACCCATCGCTGGAGACCAAACGACTGCCCGGGCTGTTCCTCGCGGGACAAATCAACGGCACGACAGGCTATGAAGAAGCGGCAGCGCAGGGTTTGGTCGCTGGCCTTAATGCGGCGGCGCAGGTGGACGGTGCCGCTCCCGTCCTATTCGATCGGGCGGAGGGCTATCTCGGCGTCATGATCGATGATCTGGTGACGCGCGGCGTCAGCGAGCCGTACCGGATGTTTACATCCCGAGCGGAGTACCGGCTGACGCTCCGTGCCGACAACGCGGATCAGCGACTGACGGGTAGGGGGATCGCGCTCGGCTGCGTCGGCGCAGAACGAGCGCAGAAGCATCGCGCCAAAATGGCTTCGCTCGACGCGGCGCGGGCGCTGGCCCGAGCACTGACTTTGACACCGAGCGAAGCAGCTCAACATGGGCTCTCACTGCGCAAGGATGGACAGCGGCGTTCCGCGTTCGAGCTATTGTCTTATCCGGGCGTGGGCGTCCGCGATCTGGCGCGCATCTGGCCGAGCTTTGGCGAGCTTTCCTCAACGATCGCGGAGCAGGTTGAGACCGACGCGAAATACGACGTCTATCTTAGCCGTCAGGCCGCCGACGTAGATTCCTACCGGCGTGATGAAAGCTTGGTTCTCGCCGACAATATCGACTACGAGGCCCTCCCCGGCCTTTCAAATGAGGTCCGCCACAAGCTTGCCGCGCAACGCCCGCGGACTATAGGCCATGCGAGCCGTATCGATGGCGTGACGCCGGCCGCACTGACGCTCATCGCTGCACATGTGCGGCAACACCGCAAGTCCGTGCGCCCGCCCAGCGACAAGCCCGCAAGTGGCGCGGCCTGATCTCGCGGGCGACCGCGCCCGTGCCCTGGCACTCACCCCTGTTTCACGTGAAACAGAAGCCCGCCTCGACCGTTTTGTGGGGCTTCTCCTGGAATGGCAGCAGCGGATCAATCTGATCGCACCCTCGACCGAACCGATATTGTGGACCCGCCACATCGCCGATTCCCTGCAGCTCATTGCATTGGCGCCAGAAGCGCGAATATGGGTCGATCTCGGCTCCGGCGGAGGATTTCCTGGTCTGGTCATTGCGTGTGCTCTTGCTGAGAGACCGGGGGCGAAGATGTATCTCGTCGAAAGCATCCAAAAGAAAGCGCGCTTCCTCAGCGAAGCCGCGCGCAGTATTGGGGCGCCAGTAGAGGTGCATGCGGAGAGGATTGCAGACTTTGTCGGACACGCGCCTGGCCGCGTTGACGTAGTGACAGCGCGCGCGCTGGCGCCGCTCGGCAAACTCCTCAAAGAGACATATCCGTTGTTGAAAACGGGAGCTAAGGGGCTGTTCCTTAAGGGACAAGATGTGGATGCTGAATTGACCGAAGCCTCTAAATGTTGGACCATCCAAGCTGACTTGGTGCCGAGTTGCACCGATCCACGCTCCCGCATTGTTGTCGTAAACCACGTTGAATCAAGGCTTAGTGGCTTCCTAAATAGGATGATGCCTAATCCTTAATTGATCCTTAATTGCATTTGCACGGATCAAGTTGAATCGGACGCGGCGCGATGAATGAAGAGACCGAGACGCTTTCCCCCGTGGTTGAGATTTCCGCGCTAGATCGCGCGCGCGAGGTACCTCAGGTAAAGCCGCCGCGGGTGCTCGCGGTCGCGAACCAGAAAGGCGGCGTCGGCAAGACAACGACCGCGATCAATCTCGGGACGGCGCTCGCCGCTATCGGCGAGGACGTGTTGATCATCGACCTTGACCCGCAGGGCAATGCCTCGACCGGCCTAGGCATCGATCGCCGTAACCGCCGCTACTCGACCTACGATGTGCTGACCGGGGAAGCCGCGTTGCGCGATGCCATCGTCGCGACCGCCGTTCCGCGGCTCCACCTTGCACCATCGACGCTCGATTTGTCTGGGCTCGAACTTGAGATCGGGCAGGCGCGCGATCGCGCCTTCCGGCTGCGCAGCGCGCTTAATCCATTGAACAGCTTCGGCCCCACCAGATTCACCTATGTGTTGGTCGATTGCCCGCCTTCGCTCAATCTGTTGACCGTGAACGCCATGGCGGCGGCGAATGCCATTCTGGTTCCGCTGCAATGCGAGTTCTTCGCGCTTGAGGGTCTGTCGCAGCTCCTCAAGACGGTGGAGTCGGTGCGCGAACAGCTCAACCCGAACCTCACGATTCACGGTGTCGTGCTGACGATGTTCGATGCGCGCAACAATCTTTCGGGGCAGGTGGTCGCTGACGTTCGCGAATTCATGGGACCGAAGGTCTACGACACCATCATCCCGCGCAACGTGCGGGTTTCCGAAGCGCCCTCCTACGGCAAGCCGGTCCTTGTCTACGATCTCAAATGCAGCGGCAGCGAAGCCTATTTGCGGCTGGCGACCGAAGTCATCCAACGCGAGAAACAGCTTTGCGCCGGATGAGGACAGTTAAGTGACTGACGGCCTGGGGAAGACGGCGATGGCGGAAGATGCGACGCGATCGCGATTGGGGCGCGGCCTTGCCACATTGATCGGCGAAGTCGCCGCCGAAAGCTCGGTCGAACGACCGCGCGGGCAACGGCGGCTGCCGACGGATTCGTTGCGTCCGAATGCCCGCAATCCGCGTCGCAACTTCGCCGCCGCCGAACTCGACGAACTGGCGGCTTCGCTGCGCGAGCGCGGCATCATTCAACCGATCGTCGCAAGGCCGATCCGCGGCGCCATCGACGCTTACGAGATTATTGCCGGCGAGCGGCGCTGGCGAGCGGCGCAGCGCGCCGGCTTGCACGAAGTGCCGGTCGTCATCATCGAGGCGACCGATGCCGAAGCGCTGCAACTCGCGATCATTGAAAACGTGCAACGCGCGGATCTTAATCCGCTCGAAGAGGCCGAAGGTTATCGCTCGCTGATCCGCGATTTCAGCCACAGCCAGGAAGATGTCGCTCGCATCGTCGGCAAAAGCCGTAGCTATGTCGCCAACACGCTGCGGCTGCAGACGCTGCCCGATCGGGTCAAGGAGCATATCCAATCCGGCCGCCTCGACGCCGGCCACGCCCGCGCCTTGGTGGGCCATCACGATGCGGAGCGGCTGGCGGACGACATCGTCAACCGCGGCCTCAACGTGCGCCAGGTCGAAGCAATGGCGCGTGCAACTGGCAAGCGCGCCAACGGCGCAAGATCGGCCAAGGCGGAAAAGAACGCCAATCTGGTGGCGCTGGAAAAACGTATATCCGACGCACTCGGTCTGCTGGTGAAGATTGCCGATCGCGGCCGCGGCGGCGTGCTGAGCATCCGTTATCGCAGCCACGATCAGCTCGACGAAGTGCTGCGGCGGTTGGAAAAAAAACGCTGAGCGCTTAGCTCCGCGCCTGCCATGCGGCCTTGAAAGCCTTGCGTTTGGCGGGATCGTAGAGGCTCGGATAATCGTAGGTGAGCGGCTTTGATGGCTCGATGTGAAGCGTGGCGAATACCGGCCCGCTCTGTTCGAGCACATGCGCCACTTGCTGGGCGAAGTGGTCGAGGTCCGCAAAATCATGAACTGCGGCATAGCCTGCCGCGCGCGCCAGCGCGGCGAAATCCACTTTCGGTGACGGAATCGGATGGCCGCCGTTGGCCTCGTAGGTCTCGTTGTGCGCAACCAGATGAACCAGGTTCTTGGGTGCGACTGCGGCAATCGTGACCAGGCTGCCGAGATTCATCAAAAGCGAACCGTCGCCTTGCAGGACGACGACACGCTTGTCGGGCCGGCCGAGTGCGAGCCCTAGCCCGTGCGACGAATCGAGGCCCATGGCGCCGATCGACGTATAATTGAGCACGCGGGGAGCGATCTCGACCCAGTCGACGGCCGAGCTGTAGGTTGCGACCACGGCCTCGTCGGCGATGTGTCGAGCCAGAATCCGGAAACACGCATCGCGTTTCATCATGTCGGACTCCGTCCGATCAGCAACGCCACCGGTTCCGATACGGCGTAAGCACGGTCGATCGCCGGTTTGATCTTCGCCACGTCGGCATCGACGCTGACGAGGTGATGCATGATGCCCATGTCGTCGAGGATGGGCTCCACGATGCGCACGCCGAAGCGCGGCGATGCGCGCGGCGCCAGTTCCGGATCGTGCTGGAGGAGACCGATCATCATGCAGATCGGCTGCTTGTATTCGACCGCGATGCCGCGGATGGCATTGATCGAATTGAGGAAGCCAGTGTGCTGGATCAGGATCAACGCGCGCTTATCGCAATACGACAGGCCTGAGGCGATGCCGATACATTCGTCCTCCTTGCAGACGCGGATGAGCCGAAGCTCGTTGCCTTCTGCAATCGGCCGCAGCAGGCCGGCGCTGGTGACGATATCGGGCACCGAGAGGATATATTCGATGCCGCTCGCCTTGATCGCGGCGATGATGCGGCTGCCGTTAAGTGCGCCTGAAGTGCCACCGGCGTTTGCCACAGCCGAGTCCAACCCAGTCTCCAGGTCTTAAGCTACGCCGCCTTACCGTAGATCGGATTGGAAATTGACGCAGCAAAAAGCCGGCCCTTGCGGCCGGCTTTTCAGACGGCGATTTGCGGCGCGCTATTTCTTGTGATGGTGCGACACTGGCTTCGGCGGCGGCGTGCCATCGACCCAAGCGGTATGCGGAAGCCAAGCATCCACGAGCCAGCCGCCGACGAACGGCACCACGCAGTCAGCGATGCCGTCATAAGCTTCGCGAGGCGTCAGTGGCCGATTGAGCACAACCGTTGCGACCATCGGATAAACCACCGCGCAGCCGAAGGAGGTCACTGCCCAAGAGCTGATGAAAACGCCATCGCCGATGTGGCCATGGTGATGCGCCGTCGCAGCAAAGGAGGCGGCGGTCGCACCAGCGCCGACCGCGATGCCGACGCCAGTCAGCCTCGGATCCTGGCCGTGGGACAACCACGCCCAAAACGCGTTCCAATTGGCATTGGCATCCTGCGCACGTGCTGACTGCGGCTGCAGCCCGATCAGCAGGACCAGGGCCAGCGCAGCCAAGCTCAATCGCTTCATTGTCGTGATCCCCCTCCGTACCGGCCGCCTAAAATAGGCCCAGTATGGTTAACGGCATCGTGAACGCGTCGGTTGGGGCTGTCGAGCGCCCGATGTGTCGGTCAGCGTTATTTCCGAGCATCTGTGGCTATTTGGCAACGAGTTATCCCCAGGCAGCCTCCCCGGAGGCATCCCTTATCGGGAAACCCGGAGGCGCCTTACTCGGCCGCAGTCCGTCTGGCCCCGCCGGAGCCAAATCGCCGTTCGATGTAGTCGACGACGATTTTTTGGAAGTCGGTGGCAACGGTCGGCCCGCGCAGCGTCATGGCCTTCTTGCCGTCGATGAAGACCGGCGCCGTCGGTTGCTCGCCGGTGCCAGGCAGCGAAATACCAATGTCGGCGTGCTTGGACTTGCCCGGCCCGTTGACGATGCAGCCCATGACCGCGACGTTGAGGCCCTCCACGCCGGGATAGCGCGTCTTCCATTCCGGCATCGAGTCGCGGATGAAGCCCTGAATGCTGGACGCCAATTCCTGGAATGTCGTCGAGGTGGTGCGGCCGCAGCCCGGGCAGGCAGCGACCAGGGGCACGAAGGTGCGCAACCCCACGGTCTGCAGCAGTTCCTGCGCGACTTTGACTTCCAGCGTTCGGTCGCCGTTCGGCTCGGGCGTGAGCGAAATCCGGATAGTGTCGCCGATACCTTGCTGCAGCAGCACCCCCATCGCAGCCGATGAAGCAACGATACCCTTCGAGCCCATACCGGCCTCGGTGAGGCCGAGATGGAGCGCATAATCGCAGCGTCGCGCCAGTTCGCCGTAGACGCCGATCAAATCCTGCACCGCAGATACTTTGGCCGAGAGAATGATTTTCGAGCGCGGCAGCCCGATTTCCTCTGCACGCTCGGCCGACAACAGCGCCGATTGCACCATGGCCTCGCGCGTCACATCGCGGGCGTCGATCGGATGGTTCGATTTCGCGTTCTCGTCCATCAAATGAGTAAGCAATTCTTGGTCGAGCGAGCCCCAGTTGGCGCCGATGCGTACTGGCTTGTTGTGCCGAATTGCGGTTTCGACAATGGCGCCGAACTGGCGATCCTTCTTTTCCTTGAAGCCGACATTGCCGGGATTGATGCGATACTTGTCGAGCGCTTCGGCGCAGGCCGGGTGATCGGCAAGAAGCTTGTGGCCGATATAGTGGAAGTCGCCGACGATCGGCACGTCGACATTCATTTTGAGCAGCCGCTCCTTGATTTGCGGCACCGCGGCGGCCGCCTCGTCGCGGTCGACCGTGATGCGCACGATCTCCGAGCCGGCGCGCGCCAAGTCCGCCACCTGCTTTGCCGTCGCTGCAGCGTCGGCGGTGTCGGTATTGGTCATCGATTGCACGACGACGGGCGCACCGCCGCCGACGGTCACATTGCCGACCCTTACGGCAACGGTTCGATGCCTGTCGGCCGGGCCGGAAAATTCCATCATCAGATCAAACCCTTAATCGCTATACCGTGGCCGCTTCGAGAGCGACGGCAGGCTGGATCTCTAGCATATAGCGTCACTGCGGCCGGTTGACGAGGAGGAGGCCACCCGCGACCAACGCGGCCGCCACCAAGAACGCGGGCGTCAAAGGCTCGTTCAGGACAAGGTGACCGGCCGCAACGCCAAACAGCGGAACCAGCAAGGTGAACACGGAGAGCCGCGCCGCCGAATAGCGGACGATAAGCGCAAACCACGCCGCGAATGTGACACTCACTACCCAAACGGCCTGATAGGCAAAAGCAGCTATCGCCGGGGCCGAAGGCATGGCATCGATATGCTCGCCGAATACAAGCGCTCCGATCCCCAAAAGCGGCGCCGAAACCACGAGCTGGTAGAGCAGGGTTTTTTCGACGCTCACACGATTGAGTGCGCTCGACTTGATGACGAGCGTCGTGCCCGCCCATGCCGCCGCGGCGCCGACCAGCATCAGGTCGCCCAGCATTTGGTGCGGATCGGCCGCCGGCGTCGGCAGGCCGAAAGCGATGACGATGCCGGCGAAGGACAGAACAAGCCCCAGCCATTGCCAGAGATTGAAATGATCGCCTGGCACCAGCCAGCGCGATCCGATCACGACGAAGAAGGGCGCAAGGTAGAGAAATAGAACGGCGCGCGTCGCCGTCGTCCAAACCAAGCCGCGATAGATCAGCAGAAACTCGAGCGCAAAGAGCACGCCGGCCAAAATGCCGGCGCGGAGCGTGCCGTCGCGCCGGAACAGCGGTATGCCCCGCGCCTGCGTCCATGCGCCGACCAAAAATGCCGCGACGACCGAGCGAGCCGATGACTGGATCAGCGGCGGGATATCGTGGATGGCGAACTTGATCGCGACGTTGTTGAAGCCCCAACTCAGACACAGTCCGATCGCAATTGCGATCGCAATGGCGTCGAGCGGACGGGACGACGGGGAAGGTGGCACGACCGCGCGTTTCAGTTCCGAACGGTCATCGTTCGCGGCAATGCGAGCAGATACCGGCGATTTCGACCAGCGGACTCTTTGGCAAAAAGCCCGCCGCGCGTGAGGCCATTTTGAGTGCGTCGGCGGCGCCGCCGCCGGGAGCCTCGCCGACCGCGCCGCAACTTTCGCAGATCAGGAAAACGACAAGATCGCCGCCGCCGTGGTTGTGCACGCAAGCCACAAACGCATTGCGGCTTTCGATGCGATGAACCAGGCCGTTCTCGCGCAGGAATTCGAGGGCGCGGTAAATGGTGATCGGCGCCGGCCGGATCCTTTGCGCCAGCCGCTCGATGATTTCATAGGCGCCGAGCGGCTTATGGCTCGCCAATAGCGCTTGCAAGACTTGGCGACGCATCGGCGTGAGCCGCTGTGCGCGCGCCGCACACTGCGCCTCGGCGTGCGCTATCGCTGCGCTGGCACAGCGTTCGTGGTCGTGGTCCGGGGCTGGGAAGATCGCACGCGGCATCGTCGTCATGGGCCAGTCATTATCCAGGAGCTTCATCCCCGACGGTTTGTGGGGCTCAGTCGCCTGATCTTACCGGGATTGTAGCGGATAGCCGTGGATCGCGAAAACGTGACGCGCTCGCTGATTTTTATGTTGCAGCGCAGCAAGAAGCACCTCACATTCGCGACGACCCGCGAACATCTCGTAGTCTTCTGGGCGTCCTTCTGCTGGGCGCCCTCCTGAATTGGGGGTTGTCATGCTGAAAGGAAAGTCCGCGCTGGTGACCGGTTCGACATCCGGCATTGGTCTGGCAATGGCGCGAGCGCTCGCCGCGCAGGGCGCAAATCTCACGATCAACGGATTTGGCGACAAAGCCGCGATCGAAAAAGAGCGTAGCGGCATCGAGAAGGATTTTGGCGTCAAGGCAGCCTATTCGCCGGCCGACATGACCAAGCCGGATGAGATTGTCGCCATGATCAAGACAGCCGAACGGACTTATGGCGCGCTCGACATTCTCGTCAACAATGCTGGCATTCAGCATGTCGCGCCGATCGAGGAATTCCCCGTCGATCAATGGAATCTCATTATCGCGATTAACCTGGTGTCGGCGTTTCATACCATCCGCACCGCGGTACCGGGCATGAAGTCGCGCAAATGGGGCCGCATCATCAATACGGCCTCGGCGCATTCGCTGGTCGCCTCGCCTTTCAAGAGCGCTTACGTGACGGCCAAGCACGGACTTGCCGGTCTCGCCAAGACCGTCGCTCTCGAGACAGCGACCTTCGGCATCACCTGCAATTGCATTAGCCCTGGCTATGTGTGGACGCCGCTTGTCGAGAAGCAAATTCCCGACACCGCCAAAGCGCGCGGCATGACCGAAGAACAGGTCAAGCGTGACGTGATTCTCGCCGCGCAGCCGACCAAGGAATTCGTCACCGTCGATGAGGTCGCCAGCCTCGCTGTTTATCTTTGCTCAGATGCCGCAAGATCCATCACCGGCGCCAACCTTTCAATCGACGGCGGCTGGACGGCCGAATAGCGAGGGCATGAGCAATATTCTCAACGCGCTGTTGCCGGGGCGCGCAACGGCTAAGCGTGCCACGCCCAAACCCAAACGCATCAATCTCGCGCTGCAGGGCGGCGGCGCGCACGGTGCGTTTACCTGGGGCGTGCTGGAACAGCTGTTGAGTGACGAACGGCTGTCCATCGAGGGCATTTCCGGCACCTCCGCCGGCGCGGTCAATGCGGTGATGTTGGCTGATGGGCTGGTCCGCGGCGGACGCGAGGAGGCGCAAAAACGCCTCGCCGATTTCTGGCGTTCGGCGTCGAGCACCGGCAATCTGCCGGCTCTGCAGCGGGCGGTGATGCAACGGCTGTTATCGTTCACGCCGCTCGAAGGCACGCCGGTACAAGCATGGCTGGACGTGGTGTCGAGCTACTTTTCGCCCTACAACGTCAATCCGCTCAATATCAATCCGCTTAAGGATTTGATCGAGCGCTTCGTCGATTTCGAGAAGCTGCGCGCCAGTGAAGAACTGCAGCTCTTCATCTCGGCGACCAATGTGCAGACCGGGCGGGTGCGTATTTTCTCGCGCGACAAGATCACGGCGGAAGCGGTCATGGCATCCGCATGTTTGCCGACAATCTTCCGTGCCGTCGACATCGACGGCGTGCCCTATTGGGATGGCGGTTATCTGGGCAATCCGGTCATCTTTCCATTTTTTCGGACCACGACCACTGAGGATGTGCTGGTGGTGCAGATCAATCCGCTGGTGCGGCAAGCGACGCCGACATCGTCGAGCGAGATCATGAATTGCATCAACGAGATCACGTTCAACTCCTCGCTCCTCGGTGAATATCGGGCCATCGATTTCGTCGCCCGGCTGATCGATCAAGGTAAGCTGCCGCGCGGCACCGGCGCCGGGCAATACCGGCGCATCAATGTGCATCGCATCGTGCTCGATCGGTTCGGCACTCATTTCGATGCTTTCAGCAAGCTTTCGACCGACTATGATTTCTTCGACATGCTGCATGTCAGCGGCAAACGCGCGGCACGGCGCTTTCTCGACGAGCACTTCGACGATATCGGGGTGAAATCGACCGTCGACCTGCGGGCGGAGGCGCAGGCCGAGTGGGCGTGATAGGCTTTTCGCTATGGCGAGTACTGTGCCCTTTCACCGCCGAAGTCGGCGTGGCCCGACTTGAAGTCTGTGTCGCCGATATTACGACGTTAGACGTCGATGCCATCGTCAATGCGGCGAACCGCAGTTTGCTCGGCGGCGGCGGGGTTGACGGCGCAATCCATCGCGCCGCGGGCCGGGAACTGCACGCGGAATGCGTGACGCTCGGCGGCTGCGAAACCGGCGCCGCCAAGATGACGCGCGGCTATCGGCTGCCGGCAAAGCACATCATCCACGCCGTCGGTCCGGTGTGGCAGGGCGGCGGCGCCGGCGAGGCGGAGCTCCTTGCATCCTGCTACCGCACGGCGCTCGATCTTGCCGCGGCGCATCGCTTCGCCTCGATCGCCTTTCCCGCGATCTCGACTGGCGTCTATGCCTTTCCGCCCGACCGCGCCGCGCGCATCGCCGTCGGGACTATCGCCGCCGAAGTCGCCGCTGCCCCGCGCGGGGTGACGCAGGTCGTATTTTGCTGCTTCGCGCAAGCCGCCGCGGACCATCACATCACGGCCTTTGCCGAACTTGGCTTAGCCTGACGGACTGCGGAGTTGCCTTTCCCGCAAGACTGTTATGCGCAATTTCTACATCACTTATTTCGTAAGCTCCCTTATCTTAACACTTGTACTTTTTAGCAGGCCAGCCATGCTCCCTCGTTCGCTCAATAGAGAATTCGCGTTCTCTCTCAATGACGTAGCTCGCATGCTGCGAACCTATGCTGACCATAAAGCGAGTCAGTTCGGCATCACGCGTGCCCAATGGGTGGTGCTGGTGCGGCTCGATCGTTTTGAGGGGCTCAAGCAGTCCGAGCTTGCCGAAATGCTCGACCTGCAGCCGATCACATTGACCCGGCTCCTCGACCGCCTTTGCGACAGCGCACTGATCGAGCGTCGGGCCGACCCGAATGACCGGCGCGCCAAGCGGCTCTACCTCACCGCAGAGGCGCGGCCGCTGTTGGAACGGTTGGGCGATTTGGGCGACGAACTGATGGGAGTCGCACTCGCCGGCGTCGAGCGTGAGGCGGTTGAGAAGATGGTCACTCAGCTTGCGACCGTAAAAGAGAACTTGCGCCACGCGATCCAGAATAAAACCGCCGCCGCCACGGCAGGGGAACAAAGCTATGGCTGAGCGGGGGCTTAAATCGGTACCTCCCGCGCGCGGCGAGGCACCGGACGTGCATGAGGCGCCGCCGGTCGTAGCGGCTCCGCCGCCGGCCGACATGCGCGAGTGGTCTGGCAGCAAGAAAACTCGAAAGTTCGATCGCCGGCGTACAATGCGCTGGGGCTTGTTCGGGCTTTTGCCTGTCGCGCTCATCGCCGGCGCTTATTGGTACGTCACCGGCGGCCGGATCATGTCGACCGACAACGCCTATGTGAACGCCGAGACGGTCGGCATCTCGACCGATGTCGCCGGTATCGTCAAGGACGTGGACGTCACCGAAAATCAGCACGTCGCGGCCGGGCAGGTTCTCTATCGCCTCGATCCGCTGCAGTTCCAGATCGCTCTCGCTAAGGCCAAAGCAAATCTCGCGCAGACGGGATTGAACGTCGACTCGATGAAGGAGGATTACAAGCGCATGCTTAGCGATGTCGCCGCCCAGCAGGCCCAGGTCGAACTGGACCAGACAAATTACGATCGCGCCGCGATGCTGCTGCACAGCAATACCGTCCCGCAAGCCAATTACGATCAGGCCAAAGCCACGCTTGACTCCGACAAGGCGAAGCTCGCTTCGCTCCGCCAGCAAGCCGTAGTGCAACTGGCGAAGCTTGGCGGCAATCCCGACATTGCGACGGACCAACACCCGCAATACCTGCAGATCAATGCCCAGGTCGCCGAGGCACAGCGCCAACTCGATCACACCGTCGTCACCGCGCCGTTCGGCGGAATCGTGACAAACGTGCCGTCAATTGCGCCAGGCAAGTATCTCGCGGCGTCGACGACCGCCTTCTATCTGGTCGATACGGATCATGTCTGGATCGATTCCAATCCAAAAGAAACGGAGTTGACCTATGTGCGGCCGGGACAGCCGGCGACAATAACGGTCGACACTTATCCGGGCGTGGAGTGGCGCGGCACGGTCGAGAGCATCAGCCCGGCGGCGGCGCAGCAGTTCGCCTTGCTGCCGGCGCAAAACACCAGCGGGAATTGGGTGAAAGTCGTGCAGCGCGTGCCGATGCGGGTGAGCGTGGATACCAGCGACCAGAGCAAACCGCCGCTGCGCGCCGGCATGAGCGTCGAAGTCAATGTCGATACCGGTCACGCTCGCGGCTTCCCGCATTTGTGGTGAGCGCCGTGATCGGTCGACCAGTCGATGTTCCCAATCGCGGCATGATCACGCTCTGCGTGATTTTGGCCACGCTGATGCAGGCGCTCGACACCACCATCGCCAATGTGGCGCTGCCCTATATGCAGGGCACCGTGTCCGCGAGCCAAGACCAGATCGATTGGGTCTTGACGTTTTACATCGTTGCCGCGGCGATCATGACGCCGCCGACCGGTTTTCTGGCGAGCCGCTTCGGCCTCAAACGGCTGTTTCTGGTCTCGGTCGGCGGCTTTACGCTCGCCTCGATGCTGTGCGGCATGGCGCAGTCACTCACCCAAATTGTCCTTTTCCGGGTACTGCAAGGCGCGTTCGGCGCGGCCCTTGTGCCGCTATCGCAATCGCTCCTGTTCACCATCTACCCGAAGGAACGCCAGGGCTTTGCCATGGCGCTCTTCGGCATCGGCGTAATGATCGGTCCGGTGCTGGGTCCGGTCCTGGGCGGCTGGCTGACTGAGAATTACAGCTGGCGTTACGTGTTCTACATCAATTTGCCGATCGGCATTCTCGGACTGGTCGGCATGAGCGCGTTCTTGCCGGAAACGCCGCCGCGAACCGCGGAAAAGCTCGACTGGTTCGGCTTCTGCACTTTGAGCCTCGCGCTCGGCTCGCTGCAAATCATGATCGACCGCGGCGAGATCAAGGATTGGTTCAGCTCCGGCGAAATTCTCATCGAGGCGATCGTCGCCGCTTCCGCATTTTATCTGTTCTTCGTCCACATCTTCACGGCGCAAAATCCGTTCGTGAAGCCGTCGATGTTTCGCGACCGCAATTTTGTCGCCGGCATGCTGTTCGTCGTCGTCATCGGGCTGACCTATTACGCCTCGATGGCGCTACAGCCGCCGTATTTTCAGGAATTGATGAACTATCCTGTGGTTACCTCAGGCCTGATCATGGGACCGCGCGGCGTGGGGACCATGGCTTCAATGCTGATTGTCGGACGCATGGTCGGCCGTGTCGACACCCGCATTCTGCTTGGGTTCGGTCTCGCGCTGACTGCGTGGTCGTTTTACCAAATGACCGCCTGGACGCCGGATATTTCGCAACAGTCCATTATTGTCGTCACCATGGTGCAGGGTTTTGGCCTGGGTTTTCTGTTCGTGCCGCTGAGCGCGGCAACACTGTCGACGCTGCCGGCGCAACTGCGCACCGAAGGCGCCGGACTCTACAGCTTATTTCGCAACATCGGTTCGAGCGTGGGCATCTCAGTGGTGAACGCGCTGCTTACTCAGAACACGCAAGTCAATCACGCCGCGATCGTCCAGCACGTCACAGCGGTGAACCGGGCCTTCGACAATCCGATCATCACCCAATTCTGGAATCCGCTCACCGCGGCCGGCCGCGCTCCGCTCGACGCCATGATCACCGATCAGGCTCAAATCATTGCCTATATCGACGACTACAAGCTGTTGATGATCGCGACGATCGCCGTGCTGCCGCTGCTTGTTGTCTTTCGGCAGGCGACCGCCCGGGGAGGTCGCGGTCACGCGGTCGTGGCGGACTGATAAATTTGCTAATGATCGACGGTGTGTCGGGCTTAGAGCATGATCCGGAAAATGCCTGCCCTCGGACTTGATCCGAGGGTGGACACCGGTTTTCCGAAAAGGTCATGCTCCACCAAAATGTTAGAGCGTCAATCGATTCAAGTTGCAACGATTGCGCTCTAAGGAGCGACGATGGCTGCCTTCAGCAAAATCCTGCTGTGCTACGATTCGACGCGGGAAGGGCGTCGGGCGCTGCTCCAGGGCGCCGAACTCGCCCAAAAACTGGGCGCCGAAACGCATCTGCTGGCCATCGCGCCGACGCTGGTCGGCAGCGCCATGGTGGATATGCCGTCGGCGGTGGTGTTGGAGGATGAAGAGCAGGCCATCAAAGAGGTACTCCACGAAGGCGTCGAACGGCTGCGGGCGCGCGGCCTGGTTGCGACCGGTCACCTGGCGTTCGGCCGGCCGATCGAGCACATCCCGGCGGTGGCGCGGGATCTGGGCGTTGACTTGATCATCATCGGACATCGGCCGATCGGAACAGTAGAGCGATGGTGGGCCGGTCCCGGCAATGCGCAGCTGCTCGATCACATCAACTGCAGCATTCTCGTCTCGATTGATCCGACCGATCCGGACGGGACGCCATAAACAAAACGGGCGGCTTTGCGCCGCCCGTGACTTTTGTCTCACTGCTATTGGTTACTCGCCCGCGGCAGCAGCCTCGCGCGGCTCAGCCTCGGCCTTTTGCTTGGCCTCGAGATCCTCGCCGGTTTGCTGATCGACGACTTTCATCGACAACCGCACCTTGCCGCGCTCGTCGAAGCCGAGCAACTTGACCTTCACCTTGTCGCCTTCCTTGACGACGTCGGTGGTTTTCTGCACCCGGCGCGGCGCCAGTTGGCTGATATGAACGAGGCCGTCCTTGGCGCCGAAGAAATTGACGAAAGCGCCGAAGTCCATCACCTTAACCACGGTGCCGTCGTAGATGTGGCCGACCTCGGGCTCGGACGCGATCGACTTGATCCAATTGATCGCCGCCTTGATCGAATCGGCGTTGGCCGAGGCGACCTTTACTGAACCGTCGTCCTCGATATTGACCTTGGCGCCGGTCTTTTCGACGATCTCGCGGATCACTTTGCCGCCCGAGCCGATCACTTCGCGGATCTTATCGACGGGGATTTTGAACAACTCGATGCGGGGAGCGTATTCGCCGAGCTCGGCGCGCGCGGCGTTCAAGGCCTTCGCCATTTCGCCCAGGATATGCATGCGGCCGTCTTTGGCTTGGGCCAAAGCGACCTTCATGATCTCCTCGGTGATACCGGCGATCTTGATGTCCATTTGCAGCGAGGTGACGCCGACTTCGGTGCCGGCAACCTTGAAATCCATGTCGCCGAGATGGTCCTCGTCGCCGAGGATGTCGGAGAGCACGGCGTGGCGCTTGTCCTCGAGGATGAGGCCCATCGCGATGCCGGCGGTGGGCCGCTTCAGCGGGACGCCGGCATCCATCAAGGCGAGCGAAGAACCGCACACTGTCGCCATCGAGGATGAACCGTTCGACTCGGTGATCTCGGAGACCAGACGGATAGTGTAGGGGAACTCTTCTTTCGAGGGCAGCATCGGATGGAGCGCCCGCCAGGCGAGCTTGCCGTGGCCGATCTCGCGCCGGCCCGGCGCACCCATGCGGCCGGTTTCGCCCACCGAATAAGGCGGGAAGTTATAGTGCAGCAGGAACGTCTCCTTGTACGTTCCTTGCAGAGCGTCGATGAACTGTTCGTCTTCCGACGTTCCGAGCGTGGCCACCACCAAAGCCTGCGTCTCACCGCGGGTGAACAACGCCGAGCCATGGGTCCGCGGCAGCAGGCCGACTTCCGCCACGATCTGCCGGACCGATTTTACGTCGCGCCCGTCGATGCGCTTGCCGGTGTCGAGAATGTTCCAGCGCACGATCTTGGCTTCGAGTTCCTTGAATACGCCCGCAACCTGGAGCTTGTCGTATTTCGGCTCGGTGCCTTCCGGGAAAAAGTGCGCCATGACTTTATCTTTGACCGCGGCAACCGCGTCCTGACGATCCTGCTTTTTCACGATCGCATAGGCCGTGCGCAGGTCTTTCTCGGCGAGATCGAGAATTTCCTTTTCGAGCGCTTTGTTGTCGGCAACGGCAAGCTCGCGCGGCTCCTTCGCGGCTTTCTCGGCGAGCTTGATAATCGCCTGGATTACCGGCTGGAAATGGCGGTGGCCGAACATCACGGCGCCGAGCATGATGTCTTCGGACAGCTCCTTTGCTTCCGATTCCACCATCATGACGGCGTCCTGCGTGCCGGCGACGACGAGATCGAGTTGGCTCTCGGTCATCTCGTCGAGTTGCGGATTGAGCACGTATTCGTTGTTGATGAAGCCGACGCGGGCGCCGCCGATCGGCCCCATGAACGGTACGCCGGACAGCGTGAGCGCCGCGGAAGCCGCGACCATCGCGACGATGTCGGGATCGTTCTCCTGGTCGTGCGACAGCACGGTGATGGTCACCTGCGTATCGCAGCGCCAGCCTTCGGCGAATAGCGGACGGATCGGGCGGTCAATCAGGCGCGAGGTGAGCGTGTCCTTTTCGGTCGGACCGCGCTCGCGCTTGAAATACCCGCCGGGAATCCGGCCGGCCGCGTAGTATTTCTCAGTGTAGTTGACGGTGAGCGGAAGGAAATCGATCCCTTCCTTTGGCTGCTTGGTCGCTACCACGGCGGCAAGCACGCTGGTTTCACCATAGGTGGCGAGTACGGCTCCGTCGGCTTGACGCGCTATTCTACCGGTTTCCAGCGTTAGATTTCGGCCACCCCAGTCAAGTTGCACACGATGAATATTGAACATTGCGATTTTCTCTCATGGTTTTCACGAAAGTGCGAAAGCCATAAGCAAGACGGCGAGACGCTGTGGGCGCAGCAGCGCTGCAATACCGCTCAGCGTCTGGCGATCCTGCCATGGCCTTCGGACCTTCCTTAGATATGAACGGGCAACGGCCCATTCCACGGATCGGCAGCTTTGCTGCCAGTTACAATTGGCAGCTCCGCTGCCGGTGCAAAGGCGGGCGCTTTACGCGCCCCGCCCCAAACGCGCGGGACCGCCCCGCGCGGAAACGTTTAGCGGCGAATACCGAGCCGTTCGATCAACTCCTTGTACCGCCCATCGTCCGTACGCCTAAGATAATCGAGAATCTGGCGACGTTGCGACACCAGCTTGAGCAAGCCCCGCCGCGAATGGTTGTCTTTCACATGCGTCTTGAAGTGATCCGTCAAGCCGTTGATGCGCTCCGAAAGGAGCGCAACCTGAACTTCAGGCGAACCTGTGTCACCGGACTTGACGGCATAGGTTTTGATAAGCTCCGCCTTACGCGCGGTCGTTGTCGACATCGTCATCAACCTCTTTGTCTGCCGGCACGACCAGCGATACCGGTTAAATTAAACACGCGCCGGGGTACGATCTCGCCTCGTTCGACCTCGGCAATGGCCAACAATTGGCCGCCCGAAGCGACCTGGACCACACCGCGGAAGATGGAGGCGTCCCGTCCGCGCAACAATGCGGCCTGACCCCTTTGGAGCCTTGCCGCGTCTGCCGGGCTCACGGCCAGCGCCGGGATGTCGTCCAGCGCGGTCTCGATCGGCAGGAGCGTATCGGCGAGATGTCCCTCGCCAGCGGCCGCTCTATGGCACAAAGATTCGATCTGTTCCAGGGGGATCATGTCGCTCTCGCCGAACGGGCCGACCCGGCTTCGGCGCAGCGCCGAGACGTGTCCAAGTGTGCCGAGCGCCCGCCCGAGGTCCCGGGCGAGCGAGCGCACATAAGTGCCTTTTCCACACTCGGCCGCCAGCACGGCATGGTCGGGATCGGCCATTTCGACCAATTCCAGCCGGTGGATCGTGACCGCGCGCGGGGCAAGTTCGACCGTCTCGCCGTCCCGCGCGAGATCATAGGCGCGCTCGCCATCGATTTTGACGGCGGAAAAGCGCGGCGGCACTTGCTCGATGGTGCCGGTGAAACGCGGCAACAAGGCTTGGATCGCCGCCATATCGGGGCGGCTATCGCTCGCGGCCACGATCCGGCCTTCGGCATCGTCGGTATCGCGCTCCTCGCCCCAGCGGATGGTGAACAAATAGCTTTTCCGGCCGTCGACCACGAACGGCACGGTCTTGGTTGCTTCGCCGAGCGCAATCGGCAGGCAGCCCGAGGCCAAGGGATCGAGCGTGCCGGCATGCCCAACTCGCTTGGCGGCGTAGAGGTGTTTGATGACGGCGACAGCATGCGTCGAGGTCATGCCCACCGGCTTGTCGAGCACGACCCAGCCGTGCACGTCGCGCTTCGGCTTTTTTTGCCTGACCGGCTTCTGTTCTCTGCCGCCTTGCGCGGCAATATCAGGACGCGCGGCGGTTTCTTCGGCGGTCATCCGTCGTCTTTCTCGCCGGCCAAGTCCCTTGCGGCCGAGTTCCCTGCAGTCAAGTCTCCTGCGGCCAAGTCCCCTGCGGCCAAATCTTTTTGGGCCAAATCGCGCCGGACCACGGGCGTTCGCAAGAGCTTCTCGATCCGTTCGGCTTCATCGAATCGCTCGTCGATCCGAAAGCGAATTTCAGGTGCAAATTTCAGGTTGACGCGCCGCGCGATCTCGCCGCGGATATAGCGTTTATTGCGATCGAGGGCATCGAGCACTTCCTTTTTGTCGCTGCCGCCGAGCGGCATGACGTAGATCGTGGCGAGCCGCAGATCGGGGCTCATGCGCACTTCGGGTACCGTGATCATGTGCGTTTCGATGACCGGATCATGGACTTCGCCGCGCGAGAGCATGTCGGCGAGTTCGTGACGGATCAATTCGCCGACGCGGAGCTGGCGCTGCGAAATGCCGCCGATCTGATCGCGCTTGTGTTGACGTACCATCTTTCTTTCGTTCGTCGGTTTGTTTTGTCATCGCCCGCTGAGCGGACAATCCGCTAGCCCCGGTTGCTTGGCGATTACTGGATGCCCCGCTTTCGCGGGGCATGACACTGTAGAGAACGCATCAAAATATGCGAACGTCGAGATTCGAACTCACAGCGTCCGCTGCACGCTCTCCACCCGGTAGCATTCGATAACGTCGCCGACCTTCATGTCCTGGTAATTCTCGAACGCCATGCCGCATTCCTGACCGGCGGCGACTTCACGCGCGTCATCCTTGAAGCGCTTGAGTTGCGACAGCTTGCCTTGGTGGACGACCACGTTGTCGCGAATGAGCCGAACATTGGCGCCGCGCTCGACGGTGCCGTCGGTGACCCGGCAGCCGGCGACATTGCCGACTTTGGAGACCTTGAAGACTTCGAGAACAACGGCATTGCCGAGCATGGTTTCGCGTAGCGTCGGCGCCAGCAAACCCGACATCGCCTTCTTCACGTCGTCAACGAGGTTATAGATGATGTCGTAGTAGCGGATTTCGATGCCGGCCTGCTCGGCGGCCTCGCGCGCTTCCTTATGCGCGCGAACGTTAAAGCCGATGACCACGGCCCCCGAGGCCTCCGCCAGGGTGATGTCGGATTCGGTAATGCCGCCCGCTCCGGCAAAGATGATGCGCGCCGCTACCTCTTCCGTAGAAAGTTTTTCCAAGGCGCCGACGATCGCTTCGATCGAGCCTTGCACGTCGCCCTTGATCACCAGGGGGAACTCCTTGAGCCCGCTGGTCTTGAGCTGACTCATCATCTGCTCGAGCGAGCCGCGCATGCCGGTCTGCCGCGCCGCCAACTTTTCGCGCTTCTGCCGGTCGCGATAATCGGCAATCTCCCGGGCGCGCGCCTCGGTCCCGACGACGGCGAGCCGGTCGCCGGCCTCGGGCGTGCCGTTGAATCCAAGTACCTCGACCGGCATCGAAGGGCCGGCCGCGACGACGGAGTGGCCGGTGTCCGACATGAGCGCCCGCACGCGGCCCCACTCGCTGCCGGCGACGACGATGTCGCCGGGTTTGAGCGTGCCGCGCTGCACGAGCACTGTGGCGACCGGACCGCGGCCGCGGTCGAGGCGCGCCTCGATCACGGTGCCTTCGGCCGGCCGGCTCGGATTGGCCTTAAGTTCAAGCACTTCCGCTTGCAGCGCGATGATGTCCAGCAGCTTGTCGAGATTGGTTTTGGCTTTGGCGGAAACTTCGAGTTCAAGCACGTCGCCGCCAAGGGATTCGACCTGGATTTCATGCTGCAACAATTCGGTGCGTACACGCTCCGGCTTGGCATCCGGCTTGTCGATCTTGTTAATCGCGACGATGATCGGCACTTTCGCCGCCTTGGCGTGATGGATCGCCTCGACGGTCTGCGGCATCACGCCGTCGTCGGCGGCGACCACGAGCACGACAATGTCGGTAATCTTGGCGCCGCGGGCGCGCATCGCGGTGAATGCGGCATGGCCGGGCGTATCGATAAACGTAATGCGGCCGCCCGACGGCGAGGTCACCTGATAGGCGCCGATATGCTGGGTAATGCCGCCGGCCTCGCCGGCGGCGACTTCGGTCGAGCGAATGGCATCAAGCAGCGACGTCTTGCCGTGGTCGACATGGCCCATGATGGTGACGACGGGGGCGCGCGGCTGCAAGCTCTCCGGACTGTCCGCGGCGTCGAACATGCCCTCTTCGACATCGGACTCGGCGACGCGGCGCACGGTGTGGCCGAGTTCTTCGGCGATAAGCTGGGCGGTATCGGCGTCGATCGTATCGGTGATCTTCGCCATGTGACCCTGCTGCATGAGGATGCGGATCACGTCGACCGCGCGTTCGGCCATGCGGTTGGCCAATTCCTGGATCGTAATCGTCTCGGGAACGGTCACTTCGCGGGCGATTTTTTCCTTCGGCTCGTCGCGGTGGCCGGTCATGCGCTGCACGCGACGACGGAATGAAGCCACCGAACGTTCGCGCACTTCGTCGGCGGAAAGCGCCGTGACCACGGTGAGGCGTCCGCGACGCTTCTCGCCGACGCCGCGAGTCGGCTTGGGCGCCGGCGCCGGCCGTACCGGGGCGCCCCCGGCCCCCCGGCGAGCCGTGCGCGGGGCTTCGTCATCCTCGGCTTCGAGGGCCGGGCGCGCGCCCGGTTTCGCCGCTAGCGCCGTCTCAGCGCCGAAACGCTTCTTGGCGACCTCGTCGGCTTTGCGTTTGGTTTCCTCGTCGTGCTTGCGCCGGACTTCTTCGTTGAGTTTTCGCGCCTCAGCCGCGGCGCGCTCGGCGCGCTCGGCTTCCTCACGGCCGCGGCGAATGCGAGCTTCTTCCTCGGCGCGCTCGCGCTCCTCGGTTTCCCGCAGCCGCGCATCGGCAAGCGCGTGAGCGCGCGCATTGCGCTCGTCGTCGGTGAGCGTGCGCAGCACGACGCCGGAAGCTTTCGGTGTTGCGGCCGGCGTCGCAGTCGCGGGCGCGGGCGCGCCAATCGAGGTCTTTGCCGGTGCCCGCACCGCGCCGCGATCGGGCGTAGTGACGGGCTCCGCCTTGGTCTCGCCCGGACCGGAGACGCGGCGTTTGACCTTCTCGACGACGACCGCCTTGCTCCGGCCGTGGCTGAAGCTCTGGCGCACGACCCCTTGCTCGACGCCGCCGCGCTTGAGCGTCAGCGTCTTGGTCGGGGTAACGCTCAGCTTCTCGCTGCTATTTTTGGTCGTCTCAGTCATTCGCATCCAGTTCCATTCACACCAGTATCGCCGTTCGGGTCAGTTCGGGCTCAGTTCACCACTGCATTGCCGGGTTTTTCGCCCGAATTGCCGGTCCGGAAGTGTTCCAAGCGCCGCAAACGGGCCAAAAACGTGTCACTCGCGGGCCCGGCAAGCAGGGCTGCATGTATCACATTTGGGCGCCCGAGTACCAAATCCAATTGCGCCGAGGTTAGGAATCGGATCACGGCGACCGGACCGTTCGACGGGGTTTGGCGCCGCAGCGCATCGAGTTTATTAACCCCGTCAGGGGCGGCCTCAGCTGCGTGCACAAGCGCGACGATTTCGCCATGCGTCAGCGCGGCCGCCGCCCTGGAAAAGCCAGTGACGACCAGGGAGGCCTTGCCGGCGATTGCCAGCGCGTCGAGGGCTGAACGTTCAAGCAGGCGCTCGGTGCGGCCAAGCAGGTCCGGCGGAAGGCGAACCTCTCGCTTGAAGCCGCGGGCAAAAACCTTGCGCTTGATCGCATCACCGAGCGCGTCTTGCGTCGCCGTCACCCAGACGCCGCGACCCGGCAGCTTACGCTTGAGGTCCGGGACCGCTTCGTTATTCGGCCCAATAACAAAGCGGATCAGGTCCTCGACCGGCCGAACCTGGTGGGTGGCAACACAGAGCCGTTCGCGGCCGCGCGCCCGCGGTCCGCTGTCGAGCTCGATGTCGTTCGCTGCGACAGTCATGCCCGTGTCCGGCTCCGTTCACGGCTGTGCCGGCGCAGCGGGGGCTTCTTCAGCGACGGGCGGCGGCGCCAGATCGGCTTCGCTCACCCAGCCCGCCTTGAGGCGCGCCTGCATGATGATTGCCTCGGCCTCCTCGCGCGACAGCTCGAAGCCGTCGAGAATGCCCGCTTGGCGGACGGCTTCGCCATCCTTGCGTTCGGTCCAGCCGGCGAGATCGTCGGTCGCGCAACCGGCAAGATCCTCGACGGTCTTGATGCCGTTTTCGCCGAATCGCACCAGCATCGCCGTGGTGACGCCCTCGACATCCTTGAGCGCGTCTTCGACGCCGAGTTCTTTGCGCTTGGCATCAAGCTCGGCTTCGATCTTGGCGAGGTATTCGCGCGCGCGCGTCTGTAATTCGGCCGCGGTGTCCTCGTCAAAACCCTCGATACTGGCAATCTCCTTGGTATCGACCATGGCCAGCTCTTCGACCGAATTAAAACCCTCCGAAGCCAGCAATTGCCCGATCACCTCGTCGACATTGAGTGAGTCAATGAACAGCCGGGTGCGGTTCTCGAATTCCGCCTGGCGACGTTCGGATTCTTCCTGCTCGGTCAGGATGTCGATATCCCAGCCCGTGAGCTGCGAGGCGAGGCGAACGTTCTGGCCGCGCCGGCCGATGGCGAGCGAAAGCTGCTGGTCGGGAACCACCACCTCGATGCGCTCGCGTTCTTCGTCGAGCACCACTTTGGCGACCTCGGCGGGCGCCAGCGCGTTGACCACGAAAGTGGCGATGTCGTGCGACCAAGGAATAATGTCGATTTTCTCGCCCTGCAGCTCGTTGACGACCGCCTGCACGCGCGAGCCGCGCATGCCGACGCAGGCGCCGACCGGATCGACCGAAGAATCCCGCGATACGACAGCGATCTTGGCCCGCGAGCCGGGATCGCGCGCCACCGCCTTGACCTCGACGATTCCGTCATAGATTTCCGGCACTTCCTGCGCGAACAGTTTCGACATGAATTGCGGGTGAGTGCGGGAGAGAAAAATCTGCGGCCCCCGCTGCTCGCGCCGGACGTCGTAGATGTAGGCGCGGATGCGGTCGCCGTTGCGAAAAACTTCGCGCGGCAGCATTTCGTCGCGTCGGACGATCGCTTCGCCGCGGCCGAGATCGACCACGACGTTGCCGTACTCGACGCGCTTGACGATGCCGTTGACGATGTCGCCGATGCGATCCTTGTATTCGTCGTATTGCCGATCGCGCTCGGCCTCGCGCACCTTCTGCACGATGACCTGCTTGGCCGACTGCGCGGCAATGCGCCCATATTCGAGCGGCGGCAGCGGATCGGCGATGGTGTCGCCGATCTGCGCGGCGGGGTGACGCCGGCGGGCGTCATCGAGGCTGATCTGGGTCGCCGGGTTCTCCACGGCATCGACCACCAGCATGTGGCGAGACAGATGAAGTTCGCCGCTCTTGGGGTCGATCTCGGCGCGGACCTCGGTCTCGCTGCCATAGCGGGAGCGGGCGGCCTTGGCGATGGCGTCTTCCATGGCGCCCAGCACGATGCGCCGATCGATCGCCTTTTCGCGGGCAACCGCCTCGGCGATCTGTAATAGTTCGAGTTTATTGGCGCTTACGGTCGCCATCGGTCAGTACTCCCTTGCGTTGGTTCTGCTTGCTCTTGCGCAGCGATTCGGAAATGAGCGCGTCGGTGAGAACAAGCTTGGCTTCCATCATGTCGTCGATTGGCAGCAAAACTTCGGAGCTTCCGCTTGCCGCTGGGTCGGGGCAGCGAATGCGTGCGTACTCGCCTGCAGTGCCGGTCAATTCGCCACGGAATCGCCGCCGGCCTTCAATCGGTACCTGCATTTCCACTTGAGCGACGTGGCCGGCATAGCGGTCGAAATCCGAGCGCCGCACCAGCGGCCGGTCGATGCCGGGCGACGAGATCTCCAGACGATAAGAGCTTTCGATCGGATCGGCGGCATCCAGCACCGGCGAAAGAGCCCGCGAGGCGGCTTCGCAGTCCTCAACCGTCATGGTGCCGTCCGGACGCTCGGCCATGATTTGGACGGTGCAGCCGGCAAAGCCGGATATACGCACCCGAACCAGCCGACAGCCGAGCGAGATAAGCACGGGCTCGGCCAGCGCCGCGACGCGCGCCGCCCGTCCCGGCTCGATGATGCGCCGCGGCTCGTCGGCAAAACTCGTCAGCGTAACGCTCGTCGGCCTGTCGTCCATGCTGTTCGGCCATTGAGTCCACACAGGGAAATTGCAAAGCCCCATCTGGCCTCAGGTAATAAAAAAGAGCGGGTCCCGGGGGAACCCACTCTCAAAACCGTTCGGATCAATCCGACCGTTATGAGGTATCCATGACGGATGCCGCAAATATAACGGTTTGCCGCCCGGTTGCAAGGGTGGTTTCAGGGATCGGTAATCAGTAGCCGTTAATCAGTAAGCAATGTGGGGCCGAAAACGCCTAAATCCCGATTTCTGACCCGGATAACTGGTGCTTGAATGGGTGCCGCCAGTTCGCTCATTCCAGAACTTGAGGAAGTGCTGCAGCGGGGCTCGCGACACAAGCGCGCCGAGGTATTGCGACGCGTTACGGCGCTATTTCTCGCCGGCGCCGAGAGCTACAACGATGCCCACGTCGCATTGTTCGACGACGTGTTCGCGCTGCTCATCGAAGAAATCGAGACCAAAGCGCGCGCCGAACTCTCCCATTGTCTTGCGCCGCTCAGCAATGCGCCGGTCAAGGTGCTGCGCATCCTGGCCAATGATGACGATATCGCGGTCGCCGGTCCCGTGCTGAGAGGGGCCCCCCGCTTGACCGACGCCGATCTCGCCAATCTTGCTAAAACCAAAGGTCAGACCCATCTGCACGCAATCTCAACACGGCAAGCGCTCGACGAGACGGTCACCGACGTTCTGGTGCGGCGCGGCGATCGCGCGGTCGCCCGGAACGTCGCCGACAATCGTGGCGCACGGATTTCCGAGACGGGCTTCTTCCGCCTCGTCAAACGGGCCGAGAGCGACGGCGTACTTGCCGAGAAAGTCGCATTGCGGCCGGATATTCCACCTCAGCTGTTTCGCGAATTGCTGACCCGCGCCACTGCAATCGTGCGCAAACGGTTGCTTGCTTCGGCGAGGCCCGAATTGACAGCGGAAATTCGCCGCGTCTTGCAGAAAGTCTCCAATGAAGTCGCCGCCCGCGTCGGCCCGCGTGATTACCGTGCCGCCCAGCGCGTGGTACTCAGTCTGCTCCGGGCAGGCGGTATGAACGAGACGGCATTGGCCGCATTCGCCGGCGATGGCAAATACGAGGAGACGGTGGTCGCGCTTGCCGCACTTTCCAAAGTGCCGATCGATGTCGCCGACCGGCTGATGGCGGGCGAGCGGCCCGATCCGGTGCTGATCTTGTGCAAGGCTATCGGCATGAGCTGGTCGACGGTGAAGTCCGTCATCACGGTGCGTCCCGACGGCAAGCCGCCGTCCAGCCTCGGTATCGATTCCGCCTTTGCCAATTATGATCGGCTCTCCGCTTCAACCGCGCAGCGTGTGGTGAGATTCTGGCAGGTGCGGCAAAATCAAAAGCTGGCCGTCAGTGCGTGATCGTTAGATTTTCCGGAAGGTCAAAAAACACGAGGCACGATTTTCACGCGCGGCCTTGGCGTGATAGCGCGTTGCGGTGAAGCCGGGCCACGGATTGCGCCAATCATCGGCACATTGCGCGGTCCATTCGAACGCCTTCGATCGGATAAATCGCTGCAGCGTCCAGTCGGCATAATCGGCAATATCGGTCGCGAAGCGGAATTCACCGCCACATCGCAGGATGCGGGCGAGTTGCGCGACCATGTCGTCTTGAACGAATCGGCGCTTCCAATGCCGGCGTTTCGGCCAAGGGTCCGGATGGATCAGGTCGATACGCGCCAATGACATATCCGGAAGCCACGCGATCAGATTGACGGCGTCGTCGAAATGCAGACGCACATTGCGCAGTCCGTTGCTTTCGATGCCGGCGAGAGCTTTGGCCATGCCGTTGACAAAAGGCTCGACGCCGATAAAGCCGGCATCAGTCCGCTCGCTGGCCCGGGCGATCATCGATTCGCCGCCGCCAAAACCGATTTCGAGATCGATTTCGCGCACCGGAGTTGGAAATAATGCGCGAAGATCGGCGGGAGCGGGGCCCGACAGATCGAGCGCCAGCTGCGGCAACAAAATGTCAAACAGCCGCGCCTGATTGGGGCGCAGCTTGTGCCCTTTGCGCCGGCCAAAAAACGCGCGCGGCTGTCTTTCCGAAACGTCCACCGCTGTCATGCTCCGCCAATGGGTTTGGCATTGGCCGGCCCGATGACAAATTCAGGTCGGAGCGTCCAATTAACACCGGTCAGGCCGCAATTGCACCGGACGCGGTTTGCCGTCGGTTCGGCGATACTCCCGGCATCCCCGCTTAGCGGATGGTGAGAGCGCTCACCTGATCGCGCGCTTGAGCGCGTCGGCGAGGTCGGTCCGCTCCCAAGAAAACCCGCCATCCTTTTCGGGGGCGCGGCCGAAATGACCATATGCCGCAGTGCGCCGGTAAATCGGCCGGCTCAATTTCAGGCTGCGCCGAATGTTGGTCGGCCGCAGCGGAAACAGCTCAGGCAGAAGTTTTTGCAGCTTCGCCTCTTCAACCTTGCCGGTGCCGTGGGTATCGACCAGGAGCGACATCGGGTCGGCGACACCGATCGCATAAGCGATCTGGATGGTGCAACGTTCCGCAAGTCCGGCCGCGACCACGTTTTTCGCAAGGTACCGCGCGGCATAAGCGGCCGAACGATCGACCTTGGTCGGATCCTTACCCGAGAACGCGCCGCCGCCGTGCGGCGCATAGCCGCCATAGGTATCGACGATGATTTTTCTGCCGGTAAGGCCGCAATCGCCGTCGGGGCCGCCAATGACGAAATTGCCGGTCGGATTGACCAGGAAATCGCCTGCCTTGGTCGGCATCCAGCCCTTGGGCAGCGCTGCTTCGACGGTGTCCGCGATCATCTCCCGGACCATGCCCGGGGAATATTTCTTGCCGTTGCGAGTCTGCGCATTGTGCTGCGTCGAGACCACCACCTTGGTGCAGCCGACCGGCTGCCCGTCGACATACTTCACGGTCACCTGGCTTTTGGCGTCGGGCTGCAAATCAAACAGCTGCTTGGCTCGGCGCTTGTCCGACAGCGCTTTAAGAATCTTGTGTGCGAAATAAATCGGCGCCGGCATGAACGAGCCTTTCTCGTAGACTTCGCTCTCGGTGCAGGCGAAGCCGAACATCATGCCCTGATCGCCGGCGCCTTCTTGCTCGCCACCCTTGGTGTTCTTGGCATTCACTCCCATCGCGATATCGGGCGACTGGCCGTGAAGCAGCACCTCGACGTCGGCGCCATAATAGGAAAAGCCGTCCTGGTCGTAGCCGATGTCCTCGACCACGCCGCGCGCGATCTCAGCGATCATCTCGCGATTGACCACGGCCTTTTCGCCGTGTTTGTGGAACAGCGGCGCTTGGCCGCGACCTTCACCGGCAATGACGATCTTGTTGGTCGTGCACAACGTCTCGCAGCCAAGCCGGGTATTCACCGCGCTCTCGTCGGCAATGCCGAGCGTGATGTCATTCTCGATGAAAGCATCGAGTACGGCATCCGAGATCTGGTCGCAGACTTTATCCGGATGCCCCTCCGACACGGACTCGCTGGTGAACAGATAATTGGCGCGTCGCACAGCGAAACACTCCCCTGATGGCCGGCCTTAAAATCGCTAGCCTTGTGCTGGTCCGGCACGACGGAAGACGTGCGGAAGATGTGGTTGTTGCAGTGTACCCCTACGCGGTCAAGATGTGGGCGAAAGGTGGGCGAGTGCCTGGCGGACCTGAGAAAAGTACCTACGCCGCCCCGAGGCAAGCGACGGGATCCTTCAGCGCTTGTCGCGCCCGGCGATTTGCTCGACGAGGTCGACGATGCGTCGCCGCAGCTTCGAATCCTCGATACGCATGAACGCCTTGGTCAGCGCCAAGCCGTCCGACGTGGCTAGAAAATCGGACACATAAGCCGGCGACGGTGCCTCACCCATCCCCTCGTGTCGCCCGTGGGTCTGGGCGCTTGGGGCGCCCTCAAAGAAGAAGGAAACCGGCACTTGCAGGATTTGCGAAATCTGCTGCAACCGACTCGCCCCGATGCGGTTAGTGCCCTTCTCATATTTTTGCACTTGCTGGAAAGTGAGGCCGAGCGAATCGCCAAGTTTCTCCTGGCTCATGCCAAGCATCATCCGACGCATACGCACGCGGCTTCCGACGTGCTTGTCTGTCGGATTCGGCGCTTTTTTAGCTAACATCAACCGTAAACTCCTCTGCCCCTATTTATGGCGATAGCATAGATCGCAAATCTGTCACACTGGAAACGGGTCTTGCTAGCACCGTCACGCATGGGAGTTCTGCGGATATTATTGCATTTCTTATTGATGAGAAACGCGACTTACTACGAGCGGTAGCGAATTGTGTTTGGACTGCGCGTGTCAGTTGAGCCCATGCGATGGTTAACGCCCTGAAATCGCTAATGCAGGCTGCAGGACGATGGCCGCGGATGATCAGATCGTCGTTCTCTCCGCGCGCATCCGACGGCGCACGATGGCTATGAGTGCCATCAAAATCATAATGACTGCCGGCGTGTCGCCCACTTGGACATAGAGAGGCGCACCGATCGCTCGGGGCAGCGGCGCGTCGAGCACGCCTTCGGCGCCCAGTGGCAATGAGTTCACGATGCGGCCGAGCGGATCGATGACGGCAGATATTCCGGTATTGGCCGCGCGGACGAGCGGCAGGCCCAGCTCGATCGAGCTCACGCGCGCTTGCTCGAAATGCTGGTACGGTCCGGTGGAAATGCCGAACCAGCCGTCATTGGTCACGTTGACAATCCAGCCTGGACGGTTGCCCGGCGGCATCACCTCGCCTGGGAATATGACCTCGTAACAGATGAGCGGCAGCGCTGCCGGCGCGCCTGGCACGGCGATAAGTCGGTGGCGGTCACCAGCGAGAAAGCCGCCGCGTTGCTGGGTCAGCTCCTCCAGACCGAGCCGCTCGAGAATGGGCTCGAACGGCAAATATTCGCCGAACGGCACAAGGTGTACTTTGTCGTAGACCGCGGCAATCGAACCGGTGTGATCGATGACGTAGATCGAATTGTGGACGCCGGATTGCGCCGGATTAGTGGGGTCAGCGAGGCGGATGGCACCAGTGACGAGTACGGCACCTTGCGGCAACAAATGGGTGATCTGCGCAAGTGCATCGGCTTCGCGGGTGAGGAAAAACGGAAACGACGATTCCGGCCAGATCAGCTGCGTGGTATCACCCATCCCTTGCGATTGCGGGTCGCCGGCGCGACTGGACAGCGCGACATAGCGCTTCATGACCTCTTGCTTGGCGGAATAGTTGAAGCGAACGTCCTGCTGCAGGTTCGGCTGCATGATGCGTAAATGCACGCCATCGACCAGCCGCATCGGCGTGTGCGAGAGCCGCCACGTGCCGAATCCGCCGAGCCCGGCGAGGACGACGATGCCGAGTGTAAGCGGCAGCCACGGCCGCCGCGTTTCGGTGAATGTTGCGGGACTGGAGAACACGACGACGGCAATGAAGGTGAGACCCCATATGCCGAATATTGAAGCGGCCTGCGCCAAGGCCAAAGGAGCGGTCAGCGCATAGCCGAAAGCATTCCAGGGAAAACCGGTGAACAGATGGCCGCGCAGCCATTCCGAAACGGTCAGGGCCACGCCGAGCGCCAGGATGCGCAGCGCTCCGCGCGTCCACAGCATCCGGGCCAGCGCGACGCCGAGTGCGGTATAAACGGCAAGCACCGCGGGTAGGCCGAGGACTGCAATCGGCAACAGCCAACCGAAGGTCGGCGCATCGACCAGAAAGGCGTAGCCGATCCAATACAACCCGGCGAGAAAGTAGCCGAAACCAAACCACCAGCCGGTCGCTGCCGCGGCAATGACTCCGCCCCAGCGGCCTGCCCCCGCACCATCGATCAGCCATACCAGTGTCGGAAAAGTCAGAAACAAAACCGGCCACGCGTTGAACGGCGCCAGGGCCAGCGCTGAAACCGCACCCGCCGCGAAGGCGATCAGCCGGCGCCGCCAACCCCAGGACAGCACGATGGCGTGAATCAGCCCCTTCACGATGCCCGCGGCGTGTTCGGGTTCGGCCGATTGGCGTCGTCGCGCGTCGGCGCGGGACGCGGCGGCGTTTTCACCAGCGCCGGGAATTCGCGCGCGGCGGCGGAACGGCGGTCCTTACGGAGGTAGATCCGCACGCGTTTTACGCGGCGCGGGTCGGCGTCGAGCACTTCAGCTTCGAACGGCTCCGGTCCCGGCACGAGCTCTCCGCGCACCGGAACATGCCCGGCTTTGGTGACAAGATAACCGCCAAGCGTGTCGACTTCATGCGCCACCTCGCCGACATCGAACTCCTCGCCGATCGCGGCGCGGACATCGTCGAGGCTGGCCCGGCCGGTGGCCAGGAACGAGCCGTCATTCTGCCGCGTCACCGCCGGCCCCTCATCTTCATCATGCTCATCGGCGATGTCGCCGACGATGAGCTCGACCAGATCCTCGATCGATACCAGGCCATCGCTGCCGCCATACTCGTCGATGACGAGCGCGAGGTGAATGCGCGTCGCCTGCATTTTGGCGAGCAAATCGAGCGCCGGCATTGACGGTGGCGCGTAAAGAATCTCGCGGACGATTTTTGCCGCCGTCAACGGCAGCGAAAGATCGATATTCGCAAAATTTAGATCGCTGCCCGCCTCGCGCCGGCCGTCCTGCGCCGGCTGTTGCGCTGCGCGCGCAGCCATGAATGCGATCAGATCGCGGATATGGACCATGCCGGTCGGGTCGTCGAGCGTGTCGTTATAGACCACGAGCCGCGAATGTCCGGCGACCTCGAAGACTTTGACGAGATCGCCCAGCGCGATGTCTCGCTGCACGGCGACGATATCGGCGCGCGGCACCATGATGCGCTCGATTCGGGTTTCCCGCAGACCGAGAATATTTTTCAGCATGGCGGCTTCTTCGGGCGAAAAGCCCGATTGCGGCTGCTCGGCAGTGAGGACGTGTTCGAGGTCCGCGCGGGTCGAGGCCGTCTTCCAACCGAACAGGATGCGTGTCACCCGCGTCATCCAACCTTCCGGCTGCTCGCTTGGTTCCGGGATCACCATCGGAAGTCCGCGGTGTTCGTTCTCGGCCGGTTCGTTGTGCTGGGTGAATTGAGCCATCGAGGTTTGGTATCAGACGTACGGGGGCAAAAACCGGTTTTGACCCTCAGGGCTTTCGTGGATGCTTTGCCGTGTGTTTGGCGGCTCGTTTCCGTTCAGGACGACGTTTAGCAGCACTATTTCGTGGACCGGTTGGCCGGTATGGGTCGGGGATCGCGAGCGCGCGTAGAATTTCGCGTTCGGCTCGTTCCATCTCAAGCGCTTCTCCGGGCTGTTCGTGATCGTAACCGACCAGATGCAGGAAACCGTGCACTGCAAGATGGGCGAGATGATGAGCGAAGGGTTTGCGTTCCGAGCGGGCCTCGCGCGCGATGGTCTCAAAGCTAAGAACGATGTCGCCGAGGTGCTTGGCCGCGGTATTCCTCGTCGGGAAGGCCAGCACGTTGGTGGCGGCATCGATGCCGCGCCAATCTCGGTTAAGTGCGCGAATTGCCGAATCATCAGTGAGAACGATACCAAGCTCCGCTGCCTTTGTTGACAGTGCCGCGGCCGCCCGGATGACCGCGCGCCGAACGACTGATCGCCACTTTTGGGCATCGTTCCACCGGTCACTGACGACGAGCAGGTCGATCGTGAGCACGGGGCGCGCCACCCGCGTCACTCGCGACGCTCGCGCTTCTTTGCCGCTTGCCGGTCATAGGCCTCAACGATACGCGCGACCAGTTCGTGACGAATAACGTCGGCGGCGGTGAAGCTGACATGACCGATGCCTTCAACTCCTTCGAGCAGCCGTACCGCATCGGCTAGCCCGGAGGTCTGGCCCGGCGGCAGGTCCACTTGGCTTGGATCGCCGGTCACCACCATCCGGCTGTGCTCGCCAAGCCGGGTCAGCAACATTTTCATCTGCATCGCGGTGGTGTTCTGCGCCTCGTCGAGAATGATGGCCGCATTCGACAACGTGCGGCCGCGCATGAAGGCGAGCGGCGCGATCTCGATTTCGGTGGTCTGCAAGGCACGCTCGACAATGCGCGCGTCCATCAGGTCGTAAAGCGCGTCGTAGATCGGCCGCAAATAGGGGTCGACTTTTTCGCGCATGTCGCCGGGCAAAAAGCCGAGCCGCTCGCCCGCTTCCACCGCCGGCCGCGACAGCACGATGCGGTCGACTTCCTTACGCTCGAAGAGCTGCACGGCATGCGCCACTGCGAGCCAAGTCTTGCCGGTTCCAGCCGGACCGGTTGAGAACACCAATGCGTGGCGCTTGAGCGCGCGAATATAGGCGTCCTGCGCCGCCGTGCGGGCGCGGACGCGGCGCTTGCGTAGATTTATTTCTTCGAAATTTTCCCGCGTGGCGGCGGGATCAAAATCGAATAGCGAACCTTGCGACAATGCGAGCCGGATGGTGCCGTCAACGTCACCGGAAACGAGTTCGTCGCCGCGCTTCAATCGCTCATAAAGGCTCTCAAGCACCCGGCGTGCCTGCTCGGCGGCGTCGCGCGAGCCTTCGATGGTAACGGTATTGCCGCGGGAATTCGCGACTACGCCAAGTCGCCGTTCGATCAAAGCGAGGTTTTGGCCATATTGCCCGAACAATGTCGAGGCGAGGCGGTTATCGTCGAAGCTAAGCGCGATCTGGGTCGCATTTTCCGGCGCGGCGAAAACCGATTGATCCGTTTCACGTGATGCCAAGTCAGGCTCCTGCGGGAAGCACAGCGGACTCCGGGGGCGGCACATGTGCAGGCTGCAGGGCGGCGCTTGGCGACAGCGCGCCGAACAGGCTGTTGCTGGCGACTTCGCTGATCGTCACCGCGGCGATCTCGCCGATTAGCGAGGCCGGCGCCGTGACCTGCACCGGTTGAAGGTAGGGTGAGCGGCCGACAAGCTGGCCGGCATAGCGTCCAGGCCGCTCGAACAGGACGTCGAAGCTGCGGCCGAGGCAACGACGATTAAACACCGCCTGATGGCGGTCGATGGTTTGTTGCAGGCGCTGCAGGCGTTCGGACTTTGTTTGCTCGGCGATCTGATCGTCCATCTCGGCGCCGGGCGTTCCCGGCCGCGGCGAATATTTGAAAGAGAATGCCCCGGAAAAATCGACCTCGTCGACCAGGCTGAGCGTTGCGGCGAAGTCGCTTTCGCTTTCTCCGGGAAAGCCGACGATGAAATCCGAAGTGAGTGCGAGATCGGGCCGCGCCTCGCGCAAGCGGCGCACGATATCGAGATAATCTGCGCGCGTATGCCGCCGGTTCATCGCCGCAAGAATGCGGTCGGAACCCGATTGGACCGGCAAATGCAGTTGCGGCATCAGTTCACGCAAATCGCGATGCGCTGTTATTAGATCCTCGTCCATGTCATGCGGATAGACTCGTCGTATAACGCAGCCGGTCGACCCCGCCGACCTCGGCCACGCGCCCAAGAAGCCGCGCCAGCGACCACGGCCGCGCATCGGGTCCTTCGCCGTGATAAGCGTTGACGTTTTGGCCGATCAGCGTGATCTCGCGCACGCCGGCCGCCGCCAGGTCTTCGACCTCGGCAAGAATGCTCTGAACCGGGCGGGAGACTTCGGCGCCGCGCGTATAGGGCACCACGCAGAAGGTGCAGAATTTGTCGCAGCCCTCCTGCACCGTGACGAACGCGCTCACCCCTCGCGCTCGCGTCGCCGCCGCGCTTGGCGCGGCGAGGTGATCGAATTTATCGTCGACCGGAAACTCGGTATCGACCACCTTGCCGCCGCCCGTGGCGTGTCTCAAGAGGTCGGGCAGGCGGTGATAGCTTTGTGGACCGAATACCAGATCGACCACCGGGGCGCGGCGAATAATCTCTTCGCCCTCGGCTTGCGCCACGCAACCGGCGACAGCGACGACGACGCGGCGGCCTTCGGCGGCGGCCGCTTCCTTCATGCGACGCACGCGGCCGAGTTCCGAATAGACCTTCTCTGCCGCCTTCTCGCGGATATGACAGGTGTTGAGGATGACGAGATCGGCGCCATCGGCCGAGCCGATTTCGACATAGCCTTCGGGCGCCAAAGTATCCGCCATCCGACGCGAGTCGTAGACGTTCATCTGGCAACCGAACGATTTGACGTAGAGGTGCTTGCGGGGGCCGTTCATACCGGGTGATGTTGAGCCTAAGCCCTTATCTCCACTCGTAAATTCTGCTTTACGCGCCTTGCAAGTCTGCCGCTCAAGGCCAGTGTCTTACCGGGATTCCCGGCAAATGTGAATGCTAGTCCATTGGCTGGATGTCGGCGTCCTTGATCACTTTCGCCCATTTGGCGACCTCGGATTTGATATAGGCATCGACTTGCTCGGGCGTCGTCCGGCCGTCGTTGCTATTGGTCATGCCGAGATCGGCATAGCGCTTCCTGGTGTCCTCGCTCGCCAACGCTTGCAGCGCTGCGGCATTGAGTTTGGCAATGACGTTATGCGGCGTGCCGGCTGGCGCGACCAGCCCGAACCAGGTCTCGGCGGCAAATCCCGGCAACGTTTCCGCGACCGTCGGAACGTCCGGCACCAATGCCGAACGCTGCGGACTGGTGACCGCGAGCGTGCGTAGCGTGCCGGCCTTGATCTGGCCCATGGTCGCCGAGAGATTGGCAAACATGGCCGGGATTTGCCCGGCGACGACGTCGTTGATCGCGCCGGCTTCGCCGCGATAGGGCACATGCGTCATCTTGATGCCGGCGGCGTATTGGAACATCTCGGAGGCGATGTGGGGTGTCGTGCCGGTGCCGCCGGTGCCGAAGATGATTTTGCCCGGTGCCGCCTTGGCCATCGCGATCATGTCCGCCGCGGTGTGCGCCGGGAACGAGGGATTGACGACGAGCACCAAAGGCGATGCTCCACAATAGGCGACCGGCGCAAAGTCCTTGACCGGATCAATCGTCGCCTTGCGATAGAGTCGCGGCGCAACCGCGAGCACGGTCTGACTCGCCATTATCAGCGTGTAACCGTCGGGCGGCGATTTGACAACGTCCTCGGCGGCGATCAGCCCGCTGGCGCCGGTGCGGTTTTCGACGACAACCGACTGGCCGAGAATTTCCGACATTTTCTGCGCTATGATTCTCGCTGCGACATCGGTGCTGCCGCCGGCCGCGAAGCCGACAAGCATCTTGATCGGCCGATTGGGATAGCTGGGATCCTGCGCGTGGACTGCGCCCACAACGAAACCGGATACGAGTGCCATTGCCAGCGCGAGGGTGAGCGCGCCGCGCCAGATACGCATCGCCGTCATGGCAGCCTCCCCCCAAGCGGCCCGAATTTGATCGGGTCCATCGTTATTCTAGTAACTTTGCTTTGCGGCGTCAGCCGAGGTCGCGGCGCAGGACCAGCGCCGTCGCGCCGTCTTCGTAATAGCCCTGGCGCCGGCCGACCTCGCGAAATCCGGCGCCCCGATAGAGCCGTCCCGCGGGCACATTTTGCTCGCCAACTTCGAGAAAGACCGACCTTATTCCGAGGCCGGCTAACCGCCGCAAATGCAGGTCAAGCAGCGGCCGCGCCAGCGCGTGCCCGCGCCAGGCCGGCGCGATCGCGACCGAGAGGATTTCGGCTTCGCCGGCAGCGCACCTGGAGAGAATGAATCCGATCAATTTGCCGCCGCTCATTCCGCGGTGGGCGACGACATTTTTGTCGATCAAGAGTCGGTAAATCTCGTCCTCGCCCCAGCCGCGCTGGAACGATGCCCCGTGTACGGCAGCAATCGCCGCGGCGTCGGCCGCGCGCGCTTCAGCGAAGACGGGCTCGCGGCGGGCAAACAGGCGAGTTACAAAATTCATCATCGGCGGCGCAACGAAGCCGCGTTTTGCGGCTGCGCATCGGGCGCACGCAGATATTGCGGCTTCGGTGGCGCGGCTTCTTCGTACGCCACGGCGCCGATCTGCGCCACCCAGCCGATGTCGGGAGCACCGCGGCCATCGACCATTACCGGATCGGGAGCTGTATTGGACAGTCCATCGGCAACCATTTGCGCAGCTGAGCCGATGATGCGGGCCGGCGCATCGGACGCCGCGCGCACCGCTTCGCTCAACGGCGCGACCCGCGGCGACACAAGTGTCCGCCCGCCGGGATCGAAAACCTGCAAATAAACGTGCCCGTGCCGCGCATCGATGGCGGCAATGACCGGATTTTTATCGTCGACGCCGAGATAGGGAGCGGCAAGAGCGGACAGGGTCGACACGCCGACCACTGGAATCGCGGTCGCAAGCCCGAGCCCGCGTGCCGCCGATACGCCGACACGCAGACCGGTGAAGCTGCCGGGACCTGTCGTTACGACAATGCGGTCGAGATCGGAAAAGGTCAGGCCGGAAGCCTTCATCACTTGGGCGATGAGCGGCATCAGCGCCTCGGCGTGGCCGCGGATCATCGGCAGGCTCTCGCTTGCGACGATACCGCCATGCGCCGTGTCGAGCACGGCGGCGGAGCATGCCGCCAGCGCTGTATCAATGGCGAGCGCGCGCATGGAAAGTCACATCGGGCCGCTGGCCGGCGCGCCACGCCGGCCCGGACAAGTCAGATGAACGGCTCACATGGGTCGGACTTCGGTGACGTCCGGAATGAAATGACGCAGCAAATTCTGGATGCCGTGGCGCAGCGTCGCCGTCGACGACGGGCAGCCCGAGCAGGCGCCCTTCATGTTGAGATAGACGACGCCATCCTTGAAACCGCGGAAGGTGATGTCACCGCCGTCATTGGCGACTGCCGGCCGCACCCGTGTTTCGATCAGTTCCTTGATCGTGGCCACGGTCTCGGCGTCGGCGGCATCGAAGAATTCGTCGCCGTCGGACGGCTCGGCGCTGCCCTCTTTCACAAGCGGCGCGCCGGACATGAAATGCTCCATGATGGCGCCGAGGATCATCGGCTTGAGCTGCTGCCACTCGCCGGCGCTTTTGGTTACGGTAATGAAATCGGAGCCGAAGAACACCCCGTTGACGCCGGAAATGCCGAACAGCCGCTCGGCGAGCGGCGACTGCTCGGCTTGCTCGGCGTCGCGCAGATCGAGCGTGCCGTTTTCGAGCACCGGCCGTCCGGGCAGGAATTTCAGGGTCGCCGGGTTCGGCGTCGCTTCGGTCTGGATGAACATCCTGTCCTCCGTCACCTTGCGGCTTGGCGTTCAAGCCACGCCGTGACTGGCGTAGGCGTAAATCTATCATAATACGTGGCGAATTGCCTTGGAATGTTCAAGAGCGGGCTTGGAGCCTACGATCGCACGAAGCCAACCACGTCCTTAACGGCGTTCATCGTTTGCCGGGCGATCTTTTGCGCCCGCGCCGCGCCGTCCGCCAGCACGGCGTCGATGGCCACGGGATCGGCGAGGAGCCGTTTCATCTCCGCGCCGATGGGTCCAAGCTTAGCGACGGCGAGGTCGGTCAATGCCGATTTGAAGGTCGAAAACTGCGCATTGCCGAATTGCGCCAGTACGCCGGCGCGATTGGTGCCGGCCAGCGCCGCATAGATGCCGACCAAGTTGTCGGCCTCGGGCCGCGTCGCCAGCCCCTTTTCCTCGCTGGGCAGCGGCTCGGGATCGGTCTTGGCGCGGCGGATTTTCTGCGCAATGGCGTCGGCATCGTCGGTGAGATTGATGCGCGATTGGTCGGAAGCATCCGACTTCGACATTTTCTTGGTGCCGTCGCGCAGCGACATGACGCGGGTGGCTTCGCCGGTGATCAGCGGTTCGGGCAGCGGAAATAAAAACTCGCCGTAGCCTTTCTGCCGGATCGATTGGGCAAAATCGTTGTTGAATTTCTGTGCGATGTCGCGCGACAGTTCGAGATGCTGCTTCTGGTCCTCGCCGACCGGCACATGGGTCGCACGATAGACCAGAATATCGGCCGCCATCAGAATCGGATAGGCATAAAGGCCGACCGAGGCATTCTCGCGGTCCTTGCCGGCCTTCTCCTTGAATTGGGTCATGCGGTTGAGCCAGCCCAGGCGGGCGACGCAATTGAAAATCCAAGCCAGTTCGGCGTGTTCGGCAACCTGGCTTTGGTTGAACACGATGTGTTTTTGCGGATCGATGCCGCAGGCGAGAAACGCCGCCGTGACCTCGCGAATGGCGTGCGGCAGCTCGGTGGGCTCTTGCCACACCGTGATCGCGTGCAGGTCGACGACGCAATAGATGCAGTCGTAGCGATCCTGCAATTCGACAAAGCGCTTGATGGCGCCGAGATAGTTGCCGAGATGCAGGTTGCCGGTCGGCTGCACGCCGGAAAAAATCAGTTCCTTGAACGCCATGACTTTGTAAGCCTGCGAAAGCCCGGTGTGGATCGCGTGTCCCAAATCGCGTGTCCAATGCCATGGCCTCGGCTTGTCCTGCAAGGGCCGGCCGCTATAGTGCGCCTCCCGCCGCGAGGCAGCCCAAGACGGCAGCATGACTTCAACCCGCTTCGACGTTCTCGGCATCGGCAATGCGATTGTCGATGTCATTGCCCGCGCCGAGGAGGATTTTTTGCTGGCGCAGGGCATGCGCAAGGGCGGCATGACCCTGATCGACGAAGCCCGAGCCCACGCCATCTATGATTCGATGGGTCCGGCGGTGGAAACTTCAGGCGGCTCGGCGGCGAACACGATTGTCGGCCTGGCTTCGTTCGGTGCGCGCACCGCCTTCGTCGGCAAGATCAAGGCGGATGGGCTCGGTCGCGCCTTCAGCCACGATATCCGCGCCGCTGGCGTGAGCTTTACGACGGCGCCGGCGGCCGATGGCCCTTCGACCGGCCGCTGCTATGTGCTGGTGACGCCCGACGGCGAGCGCACCATGAACACGTATTTGGGCGCTGCGCAGGAACTGCATCCCGGGGATATCGACGCCGCGGCAATCGCGGCCAGCGCCGTGGTCTATCTCGAAGGCTATTTGTGGGATCCGAAGAACGCCAAAGACGCGTTCCTCAAGGCGGCGAAGATCGCGCACGACGCCGACCGCAAGGTGGCTCTGACGTTGTCGGACGCTTTCTGCGTCGACCGTTGGCGCGACGAGTTTCTGCAACTGATGCGCTCGCGCACCGTCGATCTGATTTTCGCCAACGAGGCCGAGCTGCATAGCCTTTATCAGAGCTCGGACTTCAACGCCGCCGTCGCCGCCTTGCGCGCCGATATCGATGTCGCGGTGGTGACGCGCAGCGAAAAGGGTTGCCTCGTGGTCGGTCCGGACGGCGCCGAGGCGGTCCCGGCCTTTCCGGTCGAGCGCGTGGTCGACACGACCGGTGCCGGCGACTTGTTCGCCGCCGGATTCCTTTCCGGCCTCGCGCGTGGCGCCGACGACCGCACCTGCGGCCGGCTGGGCGCGCTGGCCGCTGCCGAAGTAATCCAGCACCTCGGGGCGCGTCCGGAGACCTCGCTCAAAGATCTCGCGCGCGAGAACGGTTTGGCGCTTTAGAATTTCGTCTCCCCGCTCTGTTTCGCTCCGCGGGAGCGGATCGACTCTCTCCGGTAACCAATTGCTAACCGAACGCGGTTAACGACTTGGCAACCGTAATTCCGGAGATCCCAACATGGCCGAGAACCCGGACGACAGCGCCGGCGACACTGAGAAGGCGCGATCTGGCGCCGCTACTCAAGACGGGAGCGAAGCCGTGGGGACGAACTTGCCAATGGTTGTGGCGCCGAAGCTCGGCGCCGGCGAAGACGAAGCAGTCGATGAGAAAGTCGGTGACGCTGCGGAAGAGACGATCACCGCCGCGTCGCCCGCACATTCATCGCGCTTTCTCATGCTCGCGGCATCGGTCGCCTTTGCCGCAGCGTTCGGCTCCTTTGTCGGGTCGGTGTCGGGCACCGGGCTGGTGCGGTTGCTGGATCCGGCTGCACCGGCCGCACCGGCCGCGAACGTGCAGACGACGACCGATGCGATGCGGCAGACCAAGCTCGAGCTTGCCGAGCTTGCTGCGATCAAGGCCAATCTCGACAGCACGACGCGCAGCACCACGGGACAGCTGGCCAAGCTTTCCGACCGGCTCGACAAGCTCGACCAGAGTTCCATCGCTTCGGCCGAAACCACGGGTTCGATTGCGACGACATCGCCGCCGCCGGCAACGCCGAAGCTGACGGACAGAGTCTTGCTGGACTGGATCGTGCAGGATGTGCAGGGCGGCCGCGCCTTGGTCGAGAGCCGTTACGGCGCCATGTTCGACGTCGGCGAGGGCAGCACGCATCCCGGCGTCGGGCGGGTCGATTCGATCAAGCGTCAGAACGGTCAGTGGATCGTGTTGACCGAACGCGGCACGATCACATCGGGGCGGTGAGACTCCTCTCCGCTAAGGGCGGGAAAGTAGCAGTCAATCCCACTCAGTGGTTCCGTGCCGGGACACGTTATGCTTGAATACCGACGGGAGTTAAACTTCCACCGTCGGTGATCTGTTGCGCATTTTCATCTCCGCAGTCACGAGCGAATTCGGCAAGGCGCGCGATGGGCTCGCCGCCGACTTGCGGGCGCGCGGGCATGAGGTAACTATCCAGAGCGATTTCAAGCAGAGCCCAGATAGCGAAACCCTGCTTGGCGGGCTTGCCGAATACATTCGCGATTGTAACGCCGTGGTCTGTCTGGTCGGCAATCACTGCGGTTTCTGTCCGCCTGCCCGCGCGGACGAACGTCTGCCGGATGTGCTTCCGAAAGACGTTAAAGAGGCGAGTTACACGCAGTGGGAATTCTTTCTGGCCCGCCATTACAAACGGCGGCCCAGTGTGTATCTCGTACGCGACGATTACACGCCGGATCAGAAGTTAGCGTTAGGCGACCGTGCCGATTTGCAGAGTGCCTACGTTGCATATCTCAAAGCGGATGGCGTCCAATATTGGCCATTCTCCAATGTTGATCAGCTCGCTCGCGCGGTTTTTAGGAATCTGCCCGATCTTGCCCCTAAGCCGTTTGTCAGACCGCAGCCCGCACCAAAGCCGATCGTGTTGCCCTATCCGAGCATCGGTGATCTTTTCAAAGGCCGCGACGACTTCATGCGACGATTTCATGAAAGCGTCACGCGATCACGCGGTGCTCGCACAGCGATCGTCAACGCGGTCTACGGACTCGGCGGTATCGGCAAGAGCCGCGCCGCAGTCGAATACGCCTGGGCGCATGCGGACGATTACAACGCACTCCTGTTCGTCGTCGCTGAAACGCCGGAAGCGTTGCGGCGCAATCTCGCGGCGCTCGCCGGGACGCTGATGCCGCAGGTCGATACGACCGATGACGCGGCTAAGCTCGCATCGGTGCTCAATTGGCTCAAGATTAATCCAGGTTGCTTCTTGATCCTGGACAACGTCGACACCAAGGAAGCGCTGGCAGAGGTCGACAAGCTGCTGCGCGACCTTGTCGGCGGCCATGTGGTCGTCACCAGCCGGCTTGCGGATTTTTCCGGTCATTTTCAGCCACTCCAGCTTGACGTGCTGACCGTCGACGATGCGGCGAGTTTTCTTTTGGAGCGCACAAAGGATCGAAGGCGTGTGGCTGCCAATGATGGGGTCCGCGCACATGAAATCGCACAAGAGCTAGACGGGCTCGCACTGGCGCTAGAACAGGCCGCCGCCTTCGTCGCCAAGCGGCGGCTAACCTTCGCACAATATCTTGAGGAATGGCGATCAAAGCGCGACGAGGTCCTGGCTTGGTTCGACTCTACGGTGACGGATTATCCACGCTCGGTTGCAGTCACGTGGCAGACCTCGGTTGCGAAGTTAACCGAAGCCGGCCGGCGGCTCCTAGAGCGGCTTGCCTGGCCCGCCCCCGAAAAGGTACCGGAATTTCTTCTCGATGTGCCGATCCCAGGTGCCGAAACTGAGAACGTGCGCGAAGCCTACGACGACCTCGCCGCCTATTCGCTGGTGACGCGCGACGCCGACGGACCGTACTTTCTCGTGCACCGTCTTGTGCAGGACGTGACCCGCCGCAGCCTCGTCGGCGAGGCGGGGCAGAGGAGCTTATTCGAAGCACTGCAATGCATCAGCATTGCCTCTGCAGGCGATGCGCTCGACGTACGCACCTGGCCGCGACTCGAACCCTTGGCGCCGCACATGCGCGCAGCGGTGATTTACGCCGACGAGGACGAAATCGGAAAGCCAACCACCGACGTGATGAACCAGCTCGCAGGGCTGCTCTATTCCAAAGTTCTCCACAATGAAGCGGAATCTCTGCTCCGCCGCGCGCTTGCCATCGACGAAAAGAGCTACGGGCCGGACCATCCTACCGTCGCGACCCGCCTCAGCAACCTTGCCGTATTGCTGCGAGCCACCAACCGGCTCGCCGAGGCCGAGCCGCTCTGTCGCCGCGCGCTTGCGATCGACGAAAAGAGCTACGGGCCGGACCATCCCACCGTCGCGACCTGCCTCAATAACCTTGCCGAATTGCTGCGAGCCACCAACCGGCTCGCCGAGGCCGAGCCGCTCTATCGCCGCGCGCTTGCCATCGACGAAAAGAGCTACGGGCCGGACCATCCCACCGTCGCGACCGACCTCAACAACCTTGCCGGATTGCTGCGAGCCACCAACCGTCTCGCCGAGGCCGAGCCGCTCTATCGCCGCGCGCTTGCCATCGACGAAAAGAGCTACGGGCCGGACCATCCTACCGTCGCGACCCGCCTCAACAACCTTGCCGAATTGCTGCAAGACACCAACCGGCTCGCCGAGGCCGAGCCGCTCTGTCGCCGCGCGCTTGCGATCGACGAAAAGAGCTACGGGCCGGACCACCCCACCGTCGCGATCCGCCTCAACAACCTTGCCGGATTGATGCAAGCCACCAACCGGCTCACCGAGGCCGAGCCGCTCTATCGCCGCGCGCTTGCGATCGACGAAAAGAGCTACGGGCCGGACCATCCCGATGTCGCGACCGACCTCAATAACCTTGCCGGATTGATGCAAGCCACCAACCGGCTCACCGAGGCCGAGCCGCTCTATCGCCGCGCGCTTGCCATCGTTGTGGAGTTCACGCGCCGGACGGGGCACGCGCATCCGCATCTGGAAGATGCATTCACGAATTACGCCGTTCTGCTCTCCGATATGGGCAAGAGCCAAGCGGAAATCGAAGCTGCGTGCGCCGAGCTAGGGCGGCCGTTGTCGCATAATTCCTCACCCTGAGGCGCTCGGCGCGAAGCGCCGAGCCTCGAAGGGCGGATCGCTCAGGCGCCTCGGCCTCGTCCTTCTAGGCTCCCCCCGATCAAGTCGGGGGTCGCGCCTCAGGATGAGGGAAAATTCATTTTGTGCCAGCGCAGCCGCCGCGATTACACGTCCACGCTCGCGGCCAGCGCGTGCTCTTCGATGAAGACGCGGCGGGGCTCGACCTTGTCGCCCATCAGTTCGTCGAAAATGGTGTTGGCCTCGTCGATTTCCTTGACGCTGACTTGCAACATGGTGCGCGCATTGGTGTCGAGCGTGGTCTCCCAGAGCTGGGAAGGGTTCATCTCGCCAAGACCTTTGTAGCGCTGCAGCGCCACGCCCTTTTTGCCGGCGGCAATGACGGCTTCGAACAGCCCGACCGGTCCGTGAATGGCCATCTCCTCGTCCTTCCTTCGCAGCATCGCCGGCGGCGTCGGGCGCGGGAAAACCTTTTGCAGCGACGGCGCGAATTCATCGAGCTTGCGGGCGTCGGCGGAGCCGAGCAGCGCCTGGTCAATGACAGCGACTTCCTTGACGCCGCGCACCGTGCGCTCGAACTGGAAACCCGAGCCTTCGGTGAATTGGCCTTGCCAGCCGCGTTCGGTCTCGTCCGACAGCGCATCGAGCCGCTTGGCGATATAGGGCACCGCTGCAACAGCCTTCTGCGGATCGCCGAAAATGTCGCGGTTAAGCACGCTCAAGATAGCGGCTTGTTCCACGACCTGACGATTGTACCGGCTGTGCAGGCCGCGGAGCAGATTGCGGATCGCGCGCGAGTCCTCGACCAGCTTACGCAGATCGTTGCCGGCCAGTACTTCGCCGGAGGACAAGCGCAGCGTCGCCTCTTCGATCCCGGTATCGATCAGAAAATCCTCGAGCGCGCGCTCATCCTTGAGATATTGCTCGGACTTGCCGCGCGCGATTTTGTAGAGCGGCGGCTGGGCAATGTAGAGGTAGCCGCGGTCGATGATCTCGCGCATCTGCCGGTAGAAGAAGGTCAGCAAGAGCGTGCGGATATGGGCGCCGTCGACGTCGGCGTCGGTCATGATGATGACCTTGTGGTAGCGCAGCTTGTCGATGGCGAATTCGTCGGTGCCGATGCCGGTGCCGAGCGCGGTGATCAAAGTGCCGATCTGCTCAGACGAGAGCATCTTGTCCATGCGCGCGCGTTCGACGTTGAGGATTTTGCCGCGCAGCGGCAGCACCGCCTGGAATTCGCGGTTGCGGCCCTGCTTGGCGGAGCCGCCGGCGGAATCACCCTCGACGATGAAAAGTTCAGATTTGGCCGGATCGCGCTCCTGACAATCGGCGAGCTTGCCGGGCAGCGAGGTGATGCCGAGCGCGCTCTTGCGCGTCATTTCCCGCGCCTTGCGCGCCGCTTCCCGCGCGGCGGCGGCCTGAATCACCTTGCCGACCACGATCTTGGCTTCCGACGGATGCTCCTCGAACCAGGCCTTGAGCATGTCGTTGACAATACCTTCGACTGCGGGGCGCACCTCGGAGGAGACCAGCTTGTCCTTTGTCTGCGAGGAAAATTTCGGGTCTGCGACTTTAATCGAAAGCACCGCGGTCAAGCCCTCGCGGCAGTCGTCGCCGGTGAGCGCAACCTTTTCCTTGCGTGCGACGCCGCCGGATTCGGCATAGCCGGTGACTTGGCGCGTCAGCGCGCCGCGAAAGCCCGCCAGATGCGTGCCGCCGTCGCGCTGCGGGATGTTGTTGGTGAAGCACAGCACGGTCTCGTGGTAACCGTCGTTCCACCACATCGCGCAATCGACTGCGACGCCCTCGCGCTCGGCCGTGATGACAATCGGCTGCGGGATGAGCGGCGTTTTGTTGCGATCGAGATATTTGACGAAGGCCTCGACGCCGCCTTCATAGCGCATTTCCTCGCGCTTCTCGACGGCATGGCGCATGTCGGAAAGGACAATGGTCACGCCGGAGTTGAGGAAGGCGAGTTCGCGCAGCCGGTGCTCCAGCGTGGCGAAATCGAATTCCGTCATGGTGAAAGTTTTCTTCGACGGCAAGAACGTCACCTCGGTGCCGCGCTTGTCGCGCGCGGCGCCAACGACGGCGAGCGGAGCAACCGCCTCGCCATTGGCAAACTCCATAAAATGTTCCTGGCCGTCGCGCCAAATGGTGAGCTTGAGCCAGCTCGACAGCGCGTTGACCACCGAGACGCCGACGCCGTGCAGGCCGCCGGAAACCTTGTAGGAATTTTGGTCGAATTTTCCGCCGGCATGAAGCTGCGTCATGATGACTTCGGCGGCCGACACCCCTTCGCCCTTGTGGATGTCGGTCGGAATTCCGCGGCCGTCGTCGCGCACTGTGCACGAACCATCCGGGTTTAGCCTGACGATGACTTCCTTGGCGAAGCCGGCAAGAGCTTCGTCGATCGCGTTGTCGACGACCTCATAGACCATGTGATGGAGGCCTGAGCCGTCATCGGTATCGCCGATATACATGCCCGGCCGCTTGCGCACGGCATCGAGCCCCTTGAGCACCTTGATCGATTCCGCGTCGTAATCGGAGGGTGCGGGGCTTTGTTTACGGACGGGTTCGGCCATACGGCAAGCTCTCGAATCGGCGGCAAAAGCAGCAGATGAATCGCCGAATCTTGTACACGAAAAGAGGGTCGCGTACACGGCAAAACCACTGCGATTAAGATATTGTCAAATCGCGGTTTTTCAAGGTTTTCGGCAAGACCGAATCGAGCCCTGATTCGGCCGCGGCAGGGCCGCAGCGGTCAATGCTTTGACGAGCCCGAAAGGATAGGCATGCGAGCGCCGGCCGTTCAGAGTTGGGGGCGGCGCGGCTGGGGCTTGAGCAGATGCTGCTCGCCGGGCCGGTACTCGGGAATCGGGTGCTGGAACGAGCCGAGTGCGGCCGCCCAAAGTTCCATGCGATCGAGATCCTCGCGCAGCCTTTCCAGAGCTGCGATCAAGTTCCGGACGATCAAGTCTTCAGCCTGTTCCGGCATTGTTAATTGGCCTTTGTCAGGTATCGGACATTTCCTGCTCCTTCGGACTAAGAGGCTACGCGCAGTGTTGTTCCCGGACTGGAAGCCGATGGCATTGGCAAATTTCCGCGATAATTTGGAACCGTTCGGTCTGAAAGTGCCTAAGACTTTCGCACTTTCGGCTGCAGCCGGCCGGAACTCACTTCGACCATGGCAGCGGTCTCGTCGATCTCATTAAAAAGCAGCGGGTCCGCGCCGGTCATCCAGATTTGGCCACCGAGTTGCGCGAGTTCGCCATGCAGTGCGTGGCGCCGCGCCGGATCGAGATGCGCGACGACCTCGTCGAGCAGCAGGATCGGCGAGAAGCCGGTCATCTCGGCAATCAAACGGGCGTGAGCGAGCACAAGCCCGATCAGCAGCGCCTTCTGTTCGCCGGTGGAAGCATCGGCAGCTGCGATGTCTTTCTCAGCATACATGACCTTGAGATCGGTCAGATGAGGACCGTCGAGGGTGCGCCCGGCGGCCGCATCGCGCACGCGATTGTCCTGCAGCACGGCGCGGTAGCGTTCCTCGAGTTCGGCGGCGGGATGGTCGGCGATAAGCTGTTCCATCCAGCCATCGAGGGCGATTGCCGCGGCCGGGAAGGCCGAGTGCTTGCGGTTTGCCAGCACGGCGCCGAGCCGGCGCACCGTTTCAGCCCGCAGACCGGCGACCGCTACGGCAAGTTCGGCGGTCTCATGTTCGACTGCATTGAGCCAGTGCGCATCGGGTCGCGCTTCCTCCAACAGTCGATTGCGCGAACGCAGCGACCGCTCCAGCGCGTTGACGCGGCTGCCATGTTCGGCATCGACCGCGAGCACCAGTCGATCCAGGAAGCGCCGGCGCTCCGATGGCGCGCCGGCAAACAGCGCATCCATCGCCGGAGTGAGCCAGACCACGCGCACGTGATCGGCAAACGCGGCGGCCGACGCGACGGGCTCGCGGTCGATCCGGCATTTTCGCGAGATTGCGGCGTCATCTTCCAGCGGTCGCTCGACGCCGGTGCCCAAAGTCGCCAGCCCCAGCGCGCCCTCGATCTCGGCGGCGACCGCCCAGGAACCATCACCCTCGCTGAACGCCACCTCGTCGAGTGTGGCGCGACGCAAGCCGCGACCCGGAGCAAAGAAGGAAATCGCTTCGATCAGATTGGTCTTGCCGGCGCCGTTCGGTCCGACCAGCACAATCGTTTTCGCATCGGCTTCAAGCGACGCCGCGTGATAATTGCGGAAATTGCTCAGCGTGAGGCGGCGGACGAGTGCAGGCATCAGGTTTTCAGGAATCAGACATCGGCTGTCGGGAATCAAGGCGTTCTTCTTGATCCTTGACTACCGATACCTGATCCCGATCAAACCCTCATCGGCATCAGCACGTAGAGTGCGCCGCGCGGATCCTTGTCCTGGATCAGCGTTGGCGAACCGGGATCGGCGAGCTTCAGCACGGCGGCCTCGCTTTCGATCTGCGCGGCGATGTCGAGCAGGTAGCGCGAGTTGAAGCCGATATCGATCGGGTCGGCCGCGTATTCGACTTCGAGCTCCTCATTGGCGCTGCCGGAGTCGGGGTTGGTCACCGACAGCAGCAATTTGCCGCTTGTGATCGACAGTTTGACGGCGCGGCCGCGCTCGCTCGACACCGTGGAAACGCGATCAACCGCCGCCTCGAACTCCTTTTTGTCGACGACCAGCTCCTTGTCGTTGGCGAGCGGGATGACGCGGCCGTAATCGGGGAACGTGCCATCGATCAGTTTCGAGGTCAGGATCGTCTGGCCGATGGTGAAGCGGATCTTTCCCGGCGACAGTTCGATGGCGACTTCGGTCTCGCCATCCTCCATAAGGCGCTGCACTTCGCCGACGGTCTTGCGCGGGACGATCACGCCCGGCATGCCGGTGGCGCCCTGCGGCAATTCGAGCTCCATTTGCGCAAGGCGATGGCCGTCGGTCGCGACCGCGCGCAAGGTTTGCGTCTTGGCCGAGCCGGCGGCGTGCAGGTAGATGCCGTTGAGATAGTAGCGCGTCTCCTCAGTCGAGATGGCGAATTGCGTCTTGTCGATCAGCCGCTTCAGATCGACCGCCTTAAGCGTGAACTTGTGCGTCATCTCGCCAGGCGCGAGATCGGGAAAATCGCTTTCAGGCAACGTCTGCAGCGTGAAGCGCGAGCGGCCGGCGCGGATCGAGAGCGCCGCCCGATCGCCGGAGGATTCCAGAACGATCTGTGCCCCCTCCGGCAGCTTGCGCACGATGTCGAAGAACATATGCGCCGGCACCGTCGTCGATCCGCCCGGTCCGACCTCGGCGGCAATCGCATCGGTGACTTCAACGTCGAGGTCGGTGGCCTTCAGCGCCAGCTTGGCACGGTCGGCGTTTAACAGCACATTGGCGAGAATCGGAATGGTGTTGCGGCGCTCGACCACGCGGTGGACGTGGCCCAACGATTTCAGCAACTCGGAACGCTCTACAGTAACCTTCATCGCGAAATCCGTTGCACCGGCCCACCAACGCTTGGCGGACGACCAAAGTGGCGTGCGACGGCGCTTTCGGCAAGGCCGGGCGGGGCTCGACCCAGCCTTTTCCCTATCTTTTCACAGGTTTCGGGAACCGCCGTTTGGGACTGTTCAATCCTGAAGCTGGCGTTTGAGCGCCTCGATCTCCTCCGCAAACGCGCTATCGTTGCCGGCCAAATTCTCGATTTTGCGCACGGCATGCAGGACCGTGGTGTGATCGCGCCCGCCAAAGCGGCGGCCGATCTCGGGCAACGAGCGTAGCGTCAGCACCTTCGCCAGGTACATCGCCACCTGCCGCGGCCGCACGACGTTGGCGGTACGCCGTGACGACAACAGATCGGCCCGGCTCACGTTGTATTGCCGCGCCACGATGCGCTGGATGTCCTCGATGCGCACGCGTTTTGGCTCAGCCGGGCGGATCAGGTCGCGCATTTCGTGTTCGGCCATTTCCAGCGTCACCGGCTGTCCGGTGAGCTTGCTGTGCGCCAGCAACCGGTTGACGGCGCCTTCGAGGTCGCGGCCGTTATGCGTCACCGACTTGGCAATGAAGGCCAGCACCGGCGCCGGCACCTCAAAGCCCGGGTGATGGCTGCGCGCGGCGGCGATCCGGCTCTTGAGGATTTCGAGCCGCAATTCTTCCCCGAGCGCGCCGATCTCCACAACCAGTCCGCCGGCGAGTCGCGACCGGACGCGGTCATCGAGGCTTTCGAGGTCGGCCGGCGGACGGTCGCTGGCGATGACGACCTGGCGGCCGGCATCAATGAGCGCGTTCAGCGTGTGGCAGAACTCGGCCTGGGTCGAGCGGCCTTGAAGGAACTGCAGATCGTCGATCACAAGCACGTCGATGGCGCGCACCGCCTCCTTGAACGCAAGGGTCGTTTGGGTTCGCAATGCCGAGACAAAGCCGTACATAAACCTTTCGGCGGTCAGGTAGAGAATTTTGCGGTCACCGCCATTGTTGCCGGCCCAGGTAATTGCCTGCAGCAGATGGGTTTTACCCAGTCCTACGGCGGCGTGGGTGTAAAGTGGGTTGAACATCAGCGCTTCGCCGCGCCGGCAGGTGGCGACCTGTTTCGCTGCGGCATGCGCAAGCGTATTGGAGCGGCCGATGATGAATGTCTCGAACGAGAGACGGGGATCGAGCGGTGAACCGCCGAGTGCTTCGTGCACGCTCATGAAAGGCACGCTGGCGCGCATGTCGCCGTTGCCGGCCATTCCGCCGCGGGCGTCGCGCGACGGTGTCAGCGGCTCCGCCGGCTTGGATTTGACTGAAGGCGGTTTGATCGTGGCCGACCGAACGCTCAATTCCAGACGGGTGATGCCGGGGACGTCCTCTTGCCATTTGGCCAGCACGCGCTCGCTGTAGTGCGACTGGATCCAATTGCGCAGGAAGCGCGTCGGCACTGATAAACGAAGGACGCCATTGTCCGCGGCTTCGAGTTCCATGCGCCCGAACCAACTGTTGAACACATCTTCGCCGAGTTCGGAACGTAACCGCGCTTTCACCTGCCGCCAGCGCTCCTGATCCGTGCTGTTTGTCATATCGGTCCGCTTTTCTTCGCAGGAGGATTTACGGGCATGTGAGGAACGGGTCGATCCCTCCGGGCCCGACATTGCCGAACGCAACTCACTGGGGAAAAGAAAGTAGGCTGAGCGCGCGGCGAAGCGGCTGCCTACCGAATGCAGAGTTACGCTCAGCTGCCAGACGCGGCTCTAGGCCAAGGCCTATCGATGCCTGCAGTCAAAAACGGATTGCGGATTGTCGTCATCATGCCCCACCTCCATCGTTCCCAGATTCGATGGCTATCACTGGCTCTTCGTGCAGCGCGGCTGCGAGACTTCTATATGCGTTTTTCCACAAGATCGGCGGATACTAGGCTACGCTCGCCGCTCAGTACTCAGTGCCACGACAAGGTCGGAACGCATGCGACCGGACAAAACTCACCCGCACCCATACCCGATGAGTTGTCGCTTAGACCGACTTGTTGAAGACCCCCGGAACCGAAGGGAAGCGAAAGTTAACATGCGAAATGCCGGCCGCAACAGCAAAAAACCGCGTCAATATTGCACTTTTGGATGCGGCGGCAACAAACGGCGTCACCTGGCATCGCGATGGCATGCCCAAATCATTGACTCCACGAGGGATTCAGCGCGCCCTCGGAATCGTAATCAGTCTGTCATGTTCCGAATTGCGCAGCGGACCAAATAAGATAGGACAAGCTTAGAATCGCGCCAACTCAAAGTCCGACTCTCGTCGTGTCTAATAAGTCATTCCGCGGTCATCGATTATTCTGGACGGTTTCTCGGGGTAACCCGCTGCCCGGTCTTTCGGAACAAATAGAATCAATGCACTTGCGTGGTCACAAACGACCGAGACTACGGTCGCACGCTATCTTTGTGATCTGCGTGACAATAATGCAACAGCTTGGCGGTTATCCACAATAGGACCACGAAACGTCGAAAATTTTCAGAGCGTGGTCGCTGAAAATTATTTTTTGCCGAGCTTGGCGATCCGTTGAGTGAGCCGCGAGACTGTACGGCGCGCTACATTGCGGTGCACGATGCCCTTTTGCGCGGCGCGGATAAGCGCCGGCTCGGCTTCCGCCATGGCGGCGAGCGCCCGGGAACGGTCGCCGGCGGCGAGCGCCTCCTCGACCTTGCGCATGGCCGAGCGCACGCGCGAACGGCGCGATTTATTGATGACGGTGCGGCGCGCGATTTGGCGGGCGGCCTTCTTGGCGGACTTGGTATTGGCCATGGACGGTTGAACGTACGCTAATGTGAATGAGAGCGGGGCTTATAGGGGCGGGCGACCGCAGCGTCAACGTCGCTCCCTGTGAGCATGCGGTAACGGTCTAAGCAACGCGTTTGGCCCGGACCGAATCGTAGCCCGCGATCACTGCCGCGCGGTCAGTCGCCGGGAATGCCGAAAGCGGGGGCTCGACCCGCGCCCATTGCGGCTCGCCGTGAATATGGGCGAGGAGGGCCTTCACCCCGGGGACCAGCGGCTTGCCGTCGAACAGTTTGCGGATCGCAACGGCTTCGGCGAGCGCTGCAGCGTCGCCCAAGCGGTAGGCGCGCGCACACAAGTCGGCATTGAGATTGGCGGTCGCGGAAATGCAGCCTGCGAACGGGCCGGATCGGGCCTCCGGCAGCGCCGCCTCGGTCGAGGGAAAAACCTTAAAGCGCGGCAGGATGTCCGCTGCTTCGCGGGCATAGGCCATATCGCCGGAGGAATCCTTAAGGCCGACAATGCGTTCGCCGAAGGTATTCAGCAGGCGGCGAATCAGGGCGACATGCCAGTGCAGCCCCGACTGCGCGGGGAAGTGATAAAGGTAAATCGGTATGGGATGCGCCGCAGTCGCCGCGACAATGGCTTCGACATATGCGACCAGCCCGTCGTCGTGCACACCCTTATAGTAGAACGGCGGTAAGATAAGCGCGCCGGCAAATCCGAGCTCCCCGGCATGTCGGGTGAGCACGACGGCGTCGGCCACCGCCGCCGCGCCGGCTCCCACCATCATCCTATCGAGCGGCAGTCCGGCTTCGGCATAGGCGGTCATCACTCGCCGGCGTTGGTCGAGCGAGAACGACGTCGCCTCGCCGGTCGTGCCGAGGACATTAAGTCCGTCGCACCCGGTATCGAGGAGGAAGCGCGCCAGGGCGGTCGAGCGTCCGCAGTCTGGTTCGCCCTTGTCGTCTATCGCGGTTGCGATCGCGGCGATCACGCCGTGGAGTGCTGTTGTCATGGTCGGTACCATTTTCCGGCAGGTGAACCGGCCAAGCTTGCGCCAACCGCCGATCCAGTAAAGCATGCCGCGGCAATGTTCAATCGAAGCCGATTGCTCGTAAGCCGCTGATCAGGCGTAACCGCAGCGGTCTCACTGGAGTTTGGAAATTGAAATGACGGAAAGCTTCGACGTCATCATCGTTGGCGCCGGTGCGGCGGGCTGCGTGCTGGCGAACCGGCTGTCGGCACGTTCTGCGAGCCGCGTTCTTCTTCTCGAAGCGGGACGTGACGCGGTGCCGGGGTCGGAGCCCGCGGACATTCTCGATTCCTATCCGCGCTCTTACTACAACGACGCCTATTTCTGGCCCGAGCTCAAGGTGCATTGGCGGCGCAAGGACAATTCGCCGCCGGTCGGATTTTCCCAAGGTCGCGTGATCGGCGGCGGCTCGTCAGTCATGGGCATGGTGGCCTATCGCGGCACGCCCGACGATTATGCGGAGTGGCAGGCGCACGGGGCCGCGGGTTGGGGTTGGGACGACGTGCTGCCCTATTACCGCAAGCTCGAAAACGATCTCGATTTCGACGGCACGCTGCATGGCAGGCAGGGGCCGGTGCCAATCCGCCGCACCAAGGCAGCAGATTGGGCGCCTTTGGCGAAGGCGGTGCATGCTTTTGCCGAGCAACGCCAGATTCCGTTCATCGCCGACATGAACTCCGACTTTCGCGATGGCTATGGCGCGGTGCCGATGAGCAATTGGCCGGATAAACGCGCCTCGGCGGCGATTTGCTACCTCACTACCGAGGTGCGCCGCCGTGGCAATCTGCGCATCCTCACCAATGCCTTGGTCACCGGGCTTTTGTTCGACGGCCGCCGCGCGAGCGGCGTTACGGCTATGATTGACGGGGCGACCAAGGAATTTTTCGGCCGCACCATCGTCATCTCGCTTGGCGGCATCCATTCGCCGGCGTTTTTGCAGCGCGCCGGATTGGGGCCGGCGGCGGCGTTACGCGAATTGGGCATTGCGGTGCGTGCCGACTTGCCCGGCGTCGGCGAAAATCTTTCCAATCACGCCATTATCTTCATCGGCCTGCTGCAAAAGCCGGAAATGCGGCAGTCGCCAAAAATCCGGCCGCATCCGATGACGGCGTTTCGCTATTCCTCAGGGCTTACCGGCGCGCCGCCGGCCGATATGTATCTTAATGTGCAGTGCAAAACGTCCTGGAGTCCGCTTGGGCATCAAGTCGCCAATCTGGCGCCGTCGTTGCTCAAGCCGATGGCGCGCGGCCGGGTGTCGCTGGTAACGGCAGAATCCGCGACCTATCCGCGCGTCGAGTTCAATTTTACCGGCCACGAGCTCGATCTACAGCGCTTCATGCAAAGCTTCCGCCGCTGCGTTGAAATTCTGGCGCATCGTGCCGTGCGCGCCATGACGACGCTGACGTTCCCGGTCAAATTCAACGACCGGCTGCGACGGCTCAACCGCATTACGGCGGCAAACAGGATCAAGAGTGCTGCGATCGCCGCACTCATCGATACCGTCCCGCCGCTCGCTGCACCGATCTTTGCGACCTTGGCAGACCGCCAAGTCGATCTTGCCGCGCTGGCCGAGGACGACGAGGCGCTGGCCGATCACATCCGGGAAAATGTCGCCGGCACGTTCCATCCGGTCGGGACCTGCCGCATGGGTGCCGCGGACGATCGCAATGCGGTGACCGACCCCGCCGGCCGTATCCACGGCATCGAGGGCTTGCGCGTCATCGACGCTTCGATCATGCCGACCGTGCCGCGCGGCAATACCAATGTCCCAACAATTATGGTCGCGGAAAAGCTCGCCGATCAGATGCTGAGCGAAATGCCGGCTTAGTCCGGCACGCCGACGTAAATCTGGCCGTCGCGAACGGCGACCGGCACGGGCGTGAGCCGCACCGAGGGATCACCGGGATGGCAACCGGTCGCCAAGTCGAATTCATAGCCATGCCAAGGACAAACGATGTGGCGCTGCTTGCCGAACCGCAAGCCCGCGCTTTTCTTGTCGGGCGTGATGACTTCCTCGACCTGATTGAAAATCTTACCCTGGCAGACCGGGCCGCCGGCATGGGGGCAGACGTTCTCGTAGGCCAGCACCTTACTGCCGGTGCGAAAGATGCCGACTTCGATCTTGTCCAGAGCGAAAACCCGATAGTCGCCATCGCTAATATCGGCCAGCTTGCCAACCGCGATTTCGTCCATGCCAATGCTCCTTTCATTCAATTCCCAGCGGGCGATGAAACCAGATCGCCACGTCGAACATGTTGAGATCGGCCGCACGAATGAGGCCGCATGCAGTCACGACGGTTTCGGTTGCAGTCACCGCGCCTCGCGCAAAAGGCACAACGTCATGGCCGCGCCGCTCGACCTTGGCGGCATAGACCTTCACCGCAGCGGTGAGAACCTGTTGCAGCGCCTTGTCCGAAATCGCGTCTGGCTCGCCGCGCTTGAGTGCATTACGCGCGACGGCGCAGAAATCCGCTGACGCACCATGCCAGCGTGCCGGTTTGGCGCCGGGTTTGGCTGCGCGCCTGGCCGTTTTCACCTTGGGCACGGCGGTTTAGGCCGTAACCGGCACGCGCACCGCCGGCGCCTTCTTCGACTTGTCGGACTTGATGTGCTTGTGCTTCGGCACTTCGAGGTTGAAAAGCCGTGCAGCGTTGAAGCCCAAAATGTTGCGCTTGGCCTGTTCGTCGAGGAACGGCAGGGTGGTGATCGAGTTCGGCAAATCGAAATCCCAATGCGGCCAGTCCGAGGCGAACAGGAGCTGCGTTTCGGCCTTGATCGCCTTGAAGGTCGCCTCGGTAAGATCCAGGTTGGAGCGTTCCAGCGGCTGGCTGGTGAAATACATGTCGGCGATGTATTCGCTCGGCCGCCGCTTCAACAGCGGCGCTTCCGACGAGCGCATCATGTATTCGGAATCCAGGCGCTGCATCAGGAACGGCACCCAGGCAAGTCCGCTCTCGATCCAAATTACCTTGAGCTTCGGGAAGCGCTCCGGCAGGCCGTTGATGATCCAGTTGGTGAGGTGGATGATGTTGTAATAGACGAACGAGATCGAATGCATCGAGATGAAGCGATTGCACTGCTGCATCGACTGGTCGCCCCAGTGGAAGCCGGAATGGAACGCCAGCGGCTTTCCGCTGGCCTGGATGGCGGAATAAAGCGGCATATAGCTGTCGTGATTGACGGCGCGAAAACGCGTCGAGGTCACCGAGAAGCCGATAACGCTCGGATTATCGGCGTATCGCTCGACTGCCTTGAGGCTCTCCTCGGGATGATTGAACGGCAGGTACAGCATCGCCTTGATTCGTTGATCCTGGGGCAGGATCTCCTCGGTCAGCCATTTGTTGAAGGCGTGGCCGATAACGACCTCGGTTTCGATCTGCGGATGCATGCCGAGCACCAGCATTGGGGTGGGGAACACCACCATGTAGTCGATGCCCATCGAATCCATTGCGCGCTGGACCAGCGTCACCTGCGCATGTGTGCGGCCGCCCGGCACTGCCTCGGCGAGGCGCTGCTGGTGCGGAATTCGGCCGAAAACGTCCTGATGTAAAAACCCCGGCGTCGCATTGAGGAGACCGGGAGCGGGACCGCGATCCTTAAACGCGCGCGCCATCTGCCGATAGACGTCGCTGTCCATGCGATCGACGACCTCGGACCAGAACGCGGTCTCGGTGACGTGAGCGTCAACGTCGACGATGAAGTAGTCCGGCCGAGCCTCCTTGGCGGCGTGAGCGAGGATTTCGCGGGTGTCGGTGTGGACGGTGATTTTCGGCAGTTCGCTGACGCCCGGAGCGTTATTTCCGTTCTTGCTTGTCTTCTTGCCGTTCTTTCCGTTGCGCGGTGTTTTGTTCAGCATCGGCTTCCTCCACCTTGGCGCGGTCTTGCAGCGGGCGTTGTTGCGGCCTCGCACAAAGTTGCAAGCTAGCAGCATTCGCGCGAGTTGCACATGGGATTGGAATTGATCCTGGCATTATCGCTCGATCCGACCGGCTATTACGAAATACCTGAATTATCTTCTGTTTCCGCGGCGGTCGCCGATAGACCGGCGCGCCTTTCCGCTGTGGAAATTGCTCGCGATGGTATTCCAGTCTGCCGCGATCAAACCGTCCAACGACATTCATGCGACTTCCATCTGTCGCAAATCGCTCATTGGCGTTGCTGTGGAGCACGCTTTACAATAGCGCGTTGGCCTAAATTCGCGATCAAGCGCATTTAAAAGGAGTAGCCCCATGAGTGTGGCCCGGCATCCGCGCCCGAAAGAGCTTGAGGGAGTTCCGCTCGAAGAGATCATGAAAAAATATGTCGGCCGCTTCAAGGACAAGAAGCCGGACTGGGCCGCCTTCGCGGACTCCAAAACCGAGGGGTTCAAACGCGCCCAGCACCGCTTCATCGGCGCCGGCGGCTCCGGCAAGCACGACGATCCGACGGTGATCCCGCCTGGTAATTTCACCCTTTCGATCGTTTATTGCGAGCCCGGCCAAGGCAACGCCGCGCATACTCACGAAGTCGAGGAGTGCTTTTTTGTGCTGCAGGGCTTTCTCGATGTTTTTGTCGAGGACGAAACCGGCAAGCGGATGACGACGCGGCTCGGTCCGTGGGAGTGCATCTCTTGTCCGGCCGGCGTGATCCACGGCTTCCAGAACGACTCGCTTGCGCCGGTCTATTTTCAAGTCATGCTGGGGCGCGGCAAGCCGGAGACCATGGGTTATGCCGACGACGATCTCTACAAGCGCAAGGACGCGCACTTGAAGGCGGTCTGAATGACCGATGCTCTTGATGAGGCGCGCTATGAGCTTGCTCTTGCCAATCGCATCATAGCCCATGAAGGCGTGCTCGACGGCTTCGGTCACGTCAGCGTCCGCCATCCGCTCGACCCCAATCGTTATCTTTTGGCGCGCTCACGCAGCCCGGAATTGATCGAGCCGTCGGATCTGCTCGAATTCACGCTCGATTCCGAACCGGTGAGGCCGCCGAAGGGAGACATGTACGGCGAGCGGGTGATTCACGGCTGCATCTACCGAGCCCGGCCCGACGTGAACGCCGTGTGCCATCACCATTCGCAGGCGGTGCTGCCATTTTGCGTCACCGGCATCGCGCTTGAGCCGGTGTTTCACATGGGTCCCGTCATGGGCCAAGTGGTGCCGATGTGGGACAGCCGCGATGAGTTCGGTGACACCGATCTGATGGTCGTCAAGCCGGAGGAAGGACGCTCACTGGCCAAGGCGCTCGGCCCGCATTGGCTGGTGCTAATGCGTCGCCACGGCGCGACCGTCGCAGGCCGTACCTTGCGCGAGCTGGTGTTTCGCACCGTCTATTCGCACGCCAACGCGGAAATCCAGTTGCGATCGATGATGATCGGTAAAATTGGAGCTTTGAATGAGGCCGAGCGGCGGTGCGCCGAGCCGCGCCAGCTGCAGCCGCGGCCAATGGCCCGGGCATGGGAATATTGGACGATGCGGTTGCAGAAGGCCGGCGCGCTGCCGCCTCAGGCCAAATCGTGGCAGTCCGCTGCGCGGTCCAAGCGCGTCAGTAAGGCCCACACAAAGCGATCTCCGAGATGACCTTGTTCAGTTGCGCGATGTGGTCGTAGCAGGCCTTGGATGCTCCCACTGCGGTGTCCACGGCTACGCTCTATCCAAAGGTCGGCACAAACAGCTTTTCAATCGGAATGGGCTCGGCGATCAAGCCCTGTTCGGCCATGTAAGTCACCAGCGCTTCGAGCGTCGGCCGGTTCGGTTCGACGCCATAGGGCCAGCAATCGCCGCCGAACACTTCGTCGATCTCTTCAAGGTCGGCGGGCAGCCACGGCAGCATGTAGCGGAGCGTGCCGGGAAACCGCATTTTCTCGCGGGCCAGATCCTTGGCCGCGCAGAATGCATTGTAGAGGCTGGTCGCCACGAAAGGATGGCGCTCGTAGATGTCGTTGCGGATGACGATCAGGTGCATGATCGGAAAGATGCGGGTGCGGCGGAAATAGTCCTTTTCGCGCGGCCGATAGTCCGGAAAGAGCCGCACGACGTTGGGATGGCGGTTGAGAGCGCGCGGCAGGTGCGAGCCGATAAAGCCATGAATCTCTCCCGCTGCGAGAAGATCGCTCAGCGATTTGCCGCTCCGGTTCGGTGTGACGTTCGCCGGCTTGAGCAGCGGCATCACCGAGGGATTGCCGTAGCCGCCAGGCTCGTCGACCGCGCCTTGGACCCACTCGATGCCCGACAGATCGACGCCGAGATCGTGCTGCAACAAACCGCGGATGAAGATCGCGGCAGTTTGGGTGTAGAGCGGAACGCCGATCCGCTTGCCGGCAAGGTCCTTCGCCGACGTGACGAATTTGCGGTTAACCAGGATGAAGCCGTGACGAAAAACGCGCGAGGCGAACACCGGCAGCGCCACGAAGGGCAGCTTTTTCGCCGCGTAGCGGCTCACATATTCCGAGCTCGACATTTCGCAGGCGTCGAATTCCAGCCGGTTCGCCATGCGGTCGAAAATCTCGCGCGGACTGTCCATGATGAGGAAGTTGAGATCGATGCCGTCCGGTTTGATCTCGCCAGTTTGCAGCGCCAGCATGCGGTCGTAGAGACCGCAGGCGAAGGTGATCGGCAAAGCGGGCATAGCGGCACCTCTCGATGAAGCTCAAGGACAGAGTGCGCGCACTATCGCATACTGATTGACGAGTGAAAGCGGTGGGCGTGCCCGCTCGCAGCCGATGTCGTCGGAAAAAATTTGCTGAACGTGAACGAATTTTCTTGCAATGCGCAGGTGATGCGATTATTTGCCGCTCGCCCAAATTCGCACGTGCCTGTGGCCGTGTGTCGATCGGTAGGCATCCGGACAAGAGGCCGGACAGTCGCCTGAGGTTCGTAAGTTAAGAGCCTCACTACGTGATCGGCAGCCGGAGGCGAAACCGGCGCACTCCGCGCTCAACGGGGGACGCGGCTTAAAGCAACGACGGAGCGGGCTTTTTTGGTCTCGTTGGCCGTCCAAAGGTCAGCACCGAAGAGGCTTGTCCATCTTGTTTTGCCGGCCGTGCGGAACGGGTCTCCCGCTCCAATCCAAGGCAGCATCTCGGCGGAAGCACCGCGCGCCTGCACCGTGTCCCCAACGCACGGCTGGCGCGCCAAGCGCTTCAAGCCGCTGACGCCGGTCGCTTGCGCGCACGCGCGGACGGCCGAACTTCAACGCGGACCGCAAGGTCCCTTGAACTGGAAAGGAGCGCGCCAATGACCGAGCGCATCCGTGATTTCCTGCGCCGCCGCCGCGACGATGGCTTGGACGATGGTCCCTGCCTTGTCGTCGATCTCGACGTCGTGCGCGACAATTATCAGGCCTTCGCCAAGGCGCTGCCGGACAGCCGGGTGTTCTATGCCGTCAAGGCGAACCCGGCGCCGGAGCTGTTGTCACTCCTGGTCTCGCTGGGCTCCTGCTTCGACACCGCCTCGGTCGCCGAAATCGAGATGGTGCTCGCCGCCGGGGCCACCGCGGAGCGCATTTCCTACGGCAACACGATCAAGAAGGAGCGCGACATCGCCCGCGCCTTTGCCCTCGGCGTCCGCTTGTTCGCGGTCGACTGCAAGGCCGAGGTGGAGAAGATCGGCCGCGCCGCGCCCGGCTCCCGCGTCTTCTGCCGCATCCTTTCCGACTGCGTCGGGGCGGAGTGGCCGCTGTCGCGCAAATTCGGCTGCGAACCGGCGATGGCCGTCGAGGTGCTCGAGCATGCGTTCAGGCTCGGGCTGGAGCCGCATGGCGTGTCGTTCCATGTCGGTTCCCAGCAGCGCAACCAGCACGCCTGGGACCGGGCGCTCGCTTCGGCAGCGGCCGTGTTCAAGGAATGCGGCGAGCGCGGCATCAATCTCGCGATGGTCAACTTGGGCGGGGGGTTCCCCACCAAATACCTGAACAGCGTTCCGTCGGTGAAAACCTACGGCTCGGCGATATTCAAGGCTCTGCGCAAACACTTCGGCAACCGCATCCCGGAGACCATCATCGAGCCGGGCCGCGGTATGGTCGGCAATGCCGGCGTGATCGAAACCGAAGTCGTCCTCGTCTCCAAGAAGAGCGAGGAGGACGACGTGCGCTGGGTCTATCTCGACATCGGCAAGTTCGGCGGTCTCGCCGAGACGATGGATGAGTCGATCCGCTACCCGATCCGCACGCGGCGGGACGGTGAAGCCACGGCGCCGTGCGTGCTCGCCGGTCCGACCTGCAATTCGGCCGACGTGCTGTACGAGAAAGTGCCCTACATGCTCCCGGTCAGCCTCGAAATCGGCGACCGGGTGCTGATCGAGGGCACCGGCGCCTATACCGCAACCTACGCAGCGGTGGCCTTCAACGGTTTCGCACCGCTGCGGACCTTCCACATCTGAGGCCTCTTGATCCGGCGCACCCCCTCCCATCCTTCCCCCGCTAGCGAGGGAGGGTAGTGGGGGTCCCGGCGCGCAACGGCGCAAAGGAGCGTGTCATGGTGACCATTCGGGAAGAAAAAATCGCCGATATTGTCGCGCGCGAAGTTCTCCTTGACGAGGCTTACGGCGCCGCCCGTTTCACCAAGACCTCGGAACGGCTGCGCGAAGGGCGTCTGCCGGCCGGTGGGTTGTCGCTGGTCGCGACCGACCACGGTCGGCTCGTCGGCACGGTGCGGCTGTGGAAGGTCACGGCTGGGCCGGACCGCGCCGCGCTTCTGCTCGGCCCGCTCGCGGTTCACCCGCTGCATCGCAACCGCGGTATCGGTTCGGCGTTGATGTGCCGTGCCATCGCCCGCGCGCGGCTTGCCGGGCTCGGCGCAATACTTCTGGCCGGCGATGCGGCCTATTACGGCCGCTTCGGCTTTGCCGCCGCGCTGACCGGCGAACTGTGGATGCCCGGCCGTTTCGACCGCGAGCGGCTCCTCGCGCTTGAGCTTGCGCCCGGCGCACTCAACGGTGCGTGCGGCATGATCGGCGCCGCCGGGCAGGTTGCCCCTACGCCCGACCTTGCTGCGCTCGTGGCGCAGGACCGGCGCACCAAACGTGCGCGCGCCCGTCTCTCCCGCGCGGCCTAGCTCAAGAGCCAGAAAGTCGGGGACGCCGCGGACAAATTCCGTGGCGTCTCTTCCGTTTCCGCATTGCCGCGGATATCACCGCAATAGTGCTGCTGGAGGCTTTCAATTATGACTGAATGGCCCGTTCACGCCCGCATCACCGGTCCTGTCGTCATGATCGGGTTTGGCTCGATCGGTAAAGGCACATTGCCTTTGATCGAGCGTCATTTCGATTATGACAAATCGCGTTTTGTGGTCATCGACCCCGAAGATAAAGACCGCAAGATATTGGACGACCGCGGCATCCGCTTCATCCATCAGGCTGTTACACGCGACAACTACCGCAAGCTGCTCGGACCGCTGCTCACCGACGGCGGCGGCCAAGGCTTTTGCGTCAATCTCTCGGTCGACACTTCCTCTCTCGACATTATGGAATTCTGCCGCGACATCGGCGCCCTTTACATCGACACTGTGGTCGAGCCCTGGCCGGGCTTCTATTTCAATTCAAAGCTCGGTCCGGAAGCGCGCTCCAACTATGCATTGCGCGAAACCGTGCTGGCGGCGCGGCGCAAGAGTCCCGGCGGCAGCACTGCGGTATCCTGCTGCGGCGCCAATCCCGGCATGGTGTCTTGGTTCGTCAAGCAGGCACTCCTGAACATCGCCGGCGATCTCGGCATGAAGGTCAAGGAACCGAAGACGCGCGAGGAATGGGGCAGGCTCGCCAAGAAGGTCGGCATTAAAGGCATCCATATCGCCGAGCGCGACACCCAGCGCGCCGTTAAGCCGAAGCCGATCGAGGTCTTCGTCAATACCTGGTCGGTCGAGGGCTTCCTTTCGGAAGGCATGCAGCCGGCCGAACTCGGATGGGGCACGCACGAGAAGCGAATGCCCAAAAACGGCTTCAGGCATAAGACCGGTTGCCAGGCGGCAATCTACCTGACCCAGCCCGGCGCCAATACGCGGGTTCGCTCGTGGACGCCTACCGCCGAGGCGCAGTACGGTTTTCTGGTCACGCACAACGAATCGATTTCGATCGCGGACTACTTCACGCTGCGCGACGGCCGCAAGACTGTCTATCGGCCGACTTGTCACTACGCCTACCACCCGTGCAACGATGCGGTGTTGTCGCTGCACGAGCTGTTCGGTCAGTCCGGCAAACGGCAACCGGCCATTCACATATTGGACGAGCATGAGATTGCCGACGGCATCGACGAACTCGGCGTGCTGCTCTACGGCCACAAGAAGAACGCCTACTGGTATGGCTCGCAGCTTTCGATCGACGAAACGCGTGAACTCGCGGCCTATCAAAACGCCACCGGACTGCAGGTCACTTCCGCCGTGCTTGCCGGCATGGTGTGGGCGCTGGAGAATCCGAACGCGGGCATTGTCGAAGCCGACGACATGGATTTCCGCCGCTGCCTGGAAGTGCAGACGCCATATCTCGGGCCGGTGATCGGACGCTACACCGACTGGACGCCGATCACGGATCGTCCGGGCTTATTTCCAGAAGACATCGACAAGCGCGATCCCTGGCAATTCACTAACGTACTGGTGGGCTGAACGATACGGGCGCCCCGCGAGGGGCGCCCGTTCCGCTTGCGGTCCGGAATTTCACTTCAGGCGGCTCGCCGCCTCCTGAATGATGCTCAAGTCGGAATATTTTTTGACGTCGAAGCTCGACTTGATGAAGCCGAGATCCTTGGTCATGTCGACGTTCTTCTGCAGCGCGTCGAGGTTCGGCATCAGATTGGGGTCGTGATAGCAGTCCTGCTTGGTGAACGCCCAACTGAAGGTCGCCGGCGGCCGCTTGACGAGATCGCCGAGGATTTGCATTGCCGCCTCGTGGTTCGCGGGATCCTCGTACCAGTGCACGATGCGCAGCGTATCCTCGAAGAAATCCACCAACGCGGCCCGATGCGCATCGATGAACGGCTTGCGCGCAGTCCACACGATCATGTCGGTGACGCCGATCGCCTGTCGCTGCACGAACAGGTCGCGGGCGATCGCCTGCAATTGCGGATCGTATGAAAACGGCAGCACCGCCGGAATGAGATCAACCTTCTTCTGCGCCAGCATCGATTTCATGGCCGGGAACGGCGCCTCGACCACCGTGTAGTCGCGGTTGGTCTCGAGGCCATGCTTATGCAGCATCGCCTTCATGGCGACGTCGACTGCGCTGCCCTCGGCATTGGTGGCGACGACCTTGCCCTTGAGGTCCTCGATCTTCTGGATCGGGCCGTCCTTGAGCACCATGTATTCCTGTGAATAGTAGCCCGGGACGCCATCCTGGAACTCGTCGCTGACGATGCGCAGGTCGTCCAGCCCCGCATTCTCAATGGCGATGCCGAGCGTTGAATAGGCGAGGTTGGTGATTTCGGCCTGGTTGTTGGCAAGCGCCGTGATCATGGGCGGCGTGCCGACGTAATGTACCGGGTCAAGCACATAAGACTGGCCGAAATGCTTGGCGAGGTCTTTCTTCTGTAGCCAGATCGATGCCCAGTTGCCCGGGGCGACCCAGGCTTCGCGGATTTGCACCGGGTCCGCACTGGCAGTTCCGGAGCACCCCAAAACAACCGCCAAACTACAGACGCCGGCCCATGCAAGCGTCACTGCATGTGTCATGGCTCGCATCATTTCCTCCCCAGGTGATGTGGGTGCCGTTTAACCGGCGCCTCTTTCTTAGACTACTGCAGCCGCTTCGCGGCCTCCTCGATCAGGCTCAGATCGGAATGCGTTTTGACGTCGAAGCTCGCTTTGACGAAACCAAGATCCTTCGTCATGTCGACATTCTTCTGCAGCGCATCGAGGTTCGGCATCATATCGGAGCTGCGGTAATAGTCTTGTTTGGTGAACAGCCAGCCGAAGCGCTCGGGCGGTTGCTTGGTGAGCTGGGACGCGATTGCGGCGGCGGCATCGTGGTTTTTTGGATCAAGATACCAATGCTCAATGCGCATTGTGTCTTCCAGAAAATCGACAAGCGCAGCGCGGTGCGCGTCGATGAACGGCTTGCGCGCCGACCACATAACGAACTGGGATACGCCGATTGCATCGGCACTGGTGAATAACGGCCGCGCGATCTTTTTCAGTTCGGGATCGAGCGAGAACGGCAGCACCGCCGGAATCAGATCGGCCTTTCTTTCCGCCAACATCGCTTTCATGGCGGGGAATGGCGCCTCGATGACGGTGTAGTCGCGATTTGCTTCGAGGCCGTGCTTGCGCAGCATGGCGCGCATGGCGACATCGACGCCGCTGCCCATGGAATTGGTCGCCACGATCTTGCCCTTGAGGTCTTCGATAGTCTTAATCGGCCCTTCAGCAAGCACGTCGAACTGGTTGGTGGCATAGCCCGCGACGCCGTCCTGGAAGTCGTCGCTGATCACCCTGATGTCGTCCATGCCGGCGTTCTCGATCGCGATCGGCAAGGTGGAGAAGGCGAGGTTGCCGATTTCCAGTTCGTTATTGGCGATGGCCGTGATCATGGGCGGCGTGCCGGCATAGTGAACCGGCTCGAACACGTAAGATTTGCCGAAATGAACGACAAGGTCCTTTTTCTGCAGCCAAATCGATGACCAATTGGCGATCGGCGCCACCCAGGCGCCGCGGATTTGCAGCGGATCCGCGTGCCCCAGTCCAATTCCGAGCACGAGGAACGCCAAGGCCATCAGTCCAATTCTCCCACGCATTACCATTAATCTCCCCAACAGATGCGGATTGCCCGCAAGGCTTACGGCAGGTTTGCTCGGTGGGACAATGTGGGCGCAAAGCGCGACGAGACGCAAGCCTCCCGCTTGCTGCTCCTTGCCGCACCTCGCCGCAGACACGTGCCGTCCGATTCTTATTCACGATTCCGTCAAGCACAGCTGTGTCATTTCAAGTTTACCGGACCGGATGGTACTCGCCAGCGCTATGCTCAACAGGGGGAGTGCTTCGCAATGAAAGCAGCGGATGTCAGGAATTTGCCGTCGATGCCTTTGGCGTCGCCGTCCTATCCGCGCGGGCCGTACCGGTTCATCGATCGCGAATATCTGATCGCGACCTATGAATCTGACCCCGACGCCATTCGTGAGGCGCTGCCAGAGCCGCTTGAGCCGGACGGCAGTAACACGGTGCTTTACGAATTCATTCGCATGCCGGATTCGGCGGGGTTCGGCGACTACACCGAGTCCGGCCAAGTCATTCCTGCGCTGTTCAAGGGCGAGCACGTCAACTTCACCGCGCAAATGTTTCTCGACGACGAACCGCCAATCGCCGGCGGCCGCGAGATCTGGGGATTCCCCAAAAAGCACGCGCATCCGAGACTCGCCATTGTGCACGACACCTTCACTGGCGTTCTGGAATACGCCGGCATCGTCGTTGCGGTAGCGACGATGGGCTACAAGCATCAGAACCTGCTCTACGACGTGAAAGGCCGCAAGCAATGCAGCCCGCAATCGATCGTGGAAAAAATGGGCAAGACGCAGGTCAACCTGAAAATCATCCCCGATATCGACGGTTCCCAGGCGATTGTCCAGCTCGTCGGCTACAATCTTGCCGACATCCAGGTGAAAGGCGGTTGGTCTGGACCGGCGCGGTTGCAATTGCACCCCCATGTCAACGCGCCGGTCGCCGATCTTCCCGTGCGTAAGATTTTGGGCGGCCTTCACTTCATTGCCGATCTGACCCTGCCTTATGGCCGGGTGTTGCACGATTACGCCGTATAGGCAGGGGGCGTTCGATGAGCGAGACCGACACTAAGCCGGCGGTGGCGGCCAAGCAGGGTTTGACTTTGCCGGGTCAGGTGGTTGTGGTCTTTCAGGGCGGCGGGGCGCTCGGCGCCTATCAAGGCGGCGTCTACCAGGCGCTCCACGAGGCCGAAATCGAACCGGATTGGGTGATTGGTACATCGATCGGCGCGATTAATGGAGCGATCATTGCGGGCAACGCATTCGCGCAGCGGCTCGACCGACTTCGCGAGTTCTGGGACCGCATGGAACGCAAGATGCCGTGGAGTTTTGCGCCCGTGCCAATGGCGGTGAACAACATTGCCGCGCAGATGATGACGATCTTCGGCGGCATCGGCGGTTACTTTGCCCCCAACCGGGCGCTGGCGTTTGGTTTGCAGGCTTCGGTGGGCGCCGAACAGGCAGGCTTCTACACGATCGATGCGCTGCATGAAACGCTGACCGGTATGATCGATTTTACCCGCATTAATTCCAGTCAGCCGCGCCTGACCGTGGGCGCCGTTAATGTGCGCTCCGGCGACATGCATTATTTCGACAGTCGCAAAATGCCGCTGATGCTCGAGCACGTGCTTGCTTCCGGCGCACTGCCGCCCGCATTCCCGGCGATCCGCATCGACGGCGATCCCTATTGGGACGGCGGCATCTATTCCAACACGCCGATCGAAACCGTGTTTGACGATTATCCGCGGCGCGATTCGATCGTGTTCGCGGTGCAGATGTGGCATGCGGCTGGGCCCGAACCGGAATCGATCTGGCAGGTGCTCAACCGGCAAAAAGACATCCAATATGCCAGCCGCGCCGACAGTCACATTATGCGTCAGGGACATATCCACCACCTGCGCCACGTCGTGCGCGAACTCGTTCGCCTGATGCCCGAGGCGCAGCGCGAGATCCCCGAGGTCAAGGAAATGGCCGGCGACGGCTGCGGTACGTTCATGCATATCGTCCGGCTCAAGGCGCCGCGACTCGACCACGAAGATCACTTGCGCGACATCGATTTCAGCAGCGTCGGAATCCATGCGCGCTGGCAAGCCGGTTACACCGATACGATGCGGATGCTGGAGCGTCGGCCGTGGGAGGCGGCTGTCGATGCCATGGCAGGTGTCGCCGTCCACGATTCCGACGCGCCGGACAGCTACAATCCCTAGGGTTCGGTCGGGGCGTGGGGCGTTTGCTGCGCGAGGCCCAGCCCGTCTTTCGGCAATATCACGGAAACTGCATCAAAGAATGAACGCCGGGACTGATTGCCCGGTGAGATCGCAGCGCTCACGAGTGCTCCGCGGTCTCCTGATGCCACACCAAGAGTCGGCGGCGAACGACCGCCATGGCCTTGATCAAGGCATAGCCCACGATTGCGATCTCGACGATGCCGGCGAAGACGCCGCGCGAATCGGCAAAGCGCGAAGCGCTCATCATGGCGCCGCCCAGCCCGTAGCCGCCCATTACCATCTCGCCGATGATCGCGACAATGAGCGAAATCGGCAGGGCGACTTGCAGGCCGGTCAAGATTTGCGGCAATGCCGCCGGCAGCTTGATCTGCCACATCACCTCGCGTTCGCTCGCGCCCATATTGCGCGCCGACCAGATCAGCTCCTTGTCGACGGCGGCAATGCCGGCCAGCGTCGCGGTCACCACCGGGAAGATTGCGTCGAATACCACGATGGAGATTTTGGAGACGTCATAGACGCCAAGCCACAGAATGATGATCGGCAGGAAGGCAATTTTCGGCATCGGGAAACCGACCGAGATGATCGGATCGAAGAACCAGTGGATGATCCGGCTGCGCGACATCAGGCCGCCGAGCGTGATGCCGCCCACTGCGGCGATGACAAAGCCGGTCATGGCCCGAAACACCGTCACCTCAAGATTGATCCACAAATCGCCGCTCATCCCGTCGCTATAGATGCGCTCGACCACGGCGGAAAACGCCGGCAGCATAAACGGCGTCACTCTGCCGCTGCGCGCGAACACCTCCCAGGCGATCAGCACCACCAGGACGGAAAAAACGCCGGCGCCGCCGCGAAACACGGCGTCGAGGCGACGTGCCGCGTCGTACGTGACGTCGGCTTCCGCGGCCGCCAGCGATGCTGTGTCCTCTATTCCCGCCATTGCAGCAACCATTGCATGAGAAGCTGATAGAGCCGGTCCGCGGCAAAGCCGAGGAACGCGACGGTGAGCACCACCGCGTACATGCCCTCGTAAGAGCCGGTGGAGCCGAGATAACCGATCAGGTAGCCGAAGCCGCTCTGCGCTACGATCAATTCCGAACTCACCAGCAGGATGAAAGCCAGAGCCAGCGCGGTGCGAATGCCGTTGAGCAATTCCGGCAGCGCGCTCGGCACCACCACGTCCCACATCAGGCGCAGCCGGTTCGCGCCCATGCTACGCGCTGACCACACCAGCGCCTGATCGCTGCCGCGCGCACCGTTATAGGCGCCGATGGTGACCGGGATCATGCAGCCGAGAAAGATGAGAAGAATTTTGGAGCCGTCGCCAAAGCCGAGCCACAATACGGTCACCGGAATGAGCGCCGATTTCGGCAGCGGATAGAACAACTCGACCAGGGGATTGACGAACACGTCCAAAAGCCGCCAGCGCGCCATCGTGATTCCCAGGCCGCCGCCAACGACGATGGCCAAGAGCAGTCCCATAAATGCCCGGTAGAGCGAGGATGCGCCGTTATCGATAAGCTCGCCGTCGCGAACGAGGTCAACCCACGCGCCCGCCACGTGAGTGAGCGGCGGCAAAGCCTGGCTGTCGATGATGTTGTATCGCGCGGTCACCTCCCAGCCGAGGGCCAGCAGCACGAGCGGCAGATAGCGGAAACTGGCTTGCATCATCCTTTGCATTAGCTGGCCTCGGTTCAACCGGCCTGGGCCTTGATCGCCTCGTCGCGCACCAAATTCCAGATTTCATCGGCTTTTTCCACAAACTCCTTGCTGCGCAGAATGCTCGGATCGCGGTTGGCGAATTTGGTCTCCACTATTTTCTTGATGCATCCCGGGCGCGCCGACATCACCGCCACGCGCTCGGCGAGATAGACGGCCTCCTGCACGTCGTGCGTGACAAAGATAACGGTCTTGGGCTTGCGCCTCCAGATGCTCAGGAGCTCGGTCTGCATCAGCGAGCGCGTCTGCGCATCGAGCGCGCCGAACGGTTCGTCCATCAATAAAATGCTCGGATCGAAGGCCAGCGTGCGTGCAATGGCCGTGCGTTGCTTCATGCCGCCGGACAGCTGCGACGGGTAACTGTCCTCAAATCCCTTTAACCCGACCAGATCGATGAAGGCCTGGGCTCGTTTTTCACGCTCAGGGCGCGGTAGGCCCTGCCGTTCCAAACCGTAAAGAATATTGGTCCGCACCGTCTTCCACGGAAACAGCGCAAAATGCTGGAACACAATGCCGCGGTCGGGGCCGGGCGCCGTGACCGGCTTGCCCTCAACCAAGATGCGGCCCGCCTCGGTCGGCAGGAAGCCGCCGACCAGATAGAGGAGCGTGGATTTTCCGCAGCCCGAAGGGCCGAGAATCGCCAGAAACTCCCGCGGCCTCACTTCAAGCGATATATCCGACAAAGCGAGTACGGTTCGCCCGCGCGGCGGGCGATAGGTGTGGTTCACCCGCTCGATGACGATCTGGCCTTTGCCGTCCATCTCCTACGCCCACGCATCCCGGGCGCCGTTCGTGGGCGCCGCTTTGTTTGCAACCTACTCGGCCCGGCGCGCCGCACCAAGGCCCGTTGCGCTTAGTGGTCCCGCGCGTTTGGTAGGAGACCGCAAAGCGGATATATGTGGTGCTTGCGGCGACAGCCCGGATCACCATGGAACGCTCGTTCAAAAGAGAAGTGGATGCGTTGCGGCTTGGCGCCGGCGAGACTTTCCGCGGTGAAGGCATACTGGCCGTCACCAAGGCACTGTTGCAATCGGGAGTGAGCTACGTCGGCGGCTACCAGGGCGCGCCGGTCTCGCATCTGCTCGATGTCATGGTGGACGCCGAAGACCTCCTGGCGGACCTTGGCGTGCATGTCGAAACCTGCACCAACGAAGCCGCCGCTGCGGCCATGCTCGGCGCTTCAATCAACTATCCGCTGCGCGGCGCGGTGACCTGGAAATCGATTGTCGGCACCAATGTTGCCGCCGATGCACTGTCAAATTTGGCTTCGCCTGGTGTGATCGGCGGCGCGCTGATCGTGCTCGGCGAGGATTACGGCGAAGGCGCGAGCGTCATTCAGGAGCGCTCCTATGCCTATGCGATGAAATCGTCGATCTGGCTGTTGGACCCGCGGCCGGATCTGCCGACCATCGTGCGCATGGTCGAGAAGGGATTTGAACTGTCCGAGGCAAGCCATGCGCCGGTCATGCTCGATCTGCGGGTGCGCGCCTGCCACGTCACCGGCGAATTCACCGCCAAGGACAACAAGCGTGGCGCCTATAACGGCCAGCATCGGCTCGCCGGCCCGCCACGCTTCGAATATGGCCGGCTCGCGCATCCGCCGGTCATTTTCACGCAGGAACGGCTGAAGATCGAACAACGCCTGCCGGCGGCGCAAAAATTCATTCGCGAACACAAGCTCAATGAGGTGATCCCGGGCACAATCGACGAGATCGGCATTATCGTTCTCGGCGGCCTCACCAATGGGCTATTGCGCGCGCTGGCGCGGCTCGATCTTGCCGATCTTTACGGCGCTTCGCGAATTCCGATCTATGTCCTCAATGTCGCTTATCCGCTTATGCCCGACGACGTGGCCGAGTTTTGCGCCGGCAAGCAGGCTGTGCTCGTGGTCGAGGAGGGTTCTCCGGATTATGTCGAGCAACAGATCAATGTCGTGCTGCGCGATGCCGGTAGCGAGACCCGCGTGCTCGGCAAGGGCTGTTTGCCGAAGAGCGGCGATTACACATCCGAGGTCATGCTACGCGGGATTGCGGCCTTCCTTTCGCAGACGCGACCGGCCGGCCTCGATGCCGAGGCCGTGACCAAGCGAGTCGATGCAATGCTCGCGCACAAACCGGACGCCACCGCTACGGTCGGCGATATTCCGCCGCGGCCGCCGAATTTCTGCACCGGCTGTCCAGAGCGGCCGGTTTTTGCCGCAATCAAGCTTGCCCAACGCGAGATCGGCCCGACCCATATCAGCGCCGATATCGGCTGCCATTCGTTTGCGACCTTTGCGCCGTTTTCGCTCGGCAATTCGATCCTCGGCTACGGCATGTCGCTCGCCAGCGCCGCCGCAGTCGGCCCGAACATGGCGAAGCGGCCGATCGCAATCATGGGCGACGGCGGCTTCTGGCACAACGGGCTGATCACCGGCGTCGCCTCCAATATGTTCAATAAGGGCGATGGTGTCCTTATCGTGATGCAGAACGGCTACGCCTCCGCTACCGGCCAGCAATATCTGCCGTCGAGCCATGCAAACCGCAGCGGTTCGCCGACCGGCATCAGTATCGAGAACACGTTGCGCTCGCTCGGCGTCAATTGGCTGCGCACGGTGCGCACCTACAGCGTGGCCAAGACGGCGAACACGCTGAAAGAGGCGATGCGAACGGCCGAGCGCGGGCTCAAGGTGATCATTGCCGACGGCGAATGCATGCTGGTGCGCCAACGCCGCATCCGCGCCGAGGATGCCGAAAAGCTCGAACGCGGCGAACGCGTCGCGAAGACGCGCTACGGCGTCGACGATGAGATTTGCACGGGCGATCACTCCTGCATCCGGCTCTCCGGGTGCCCGTCGCTGACGGTCAAGCCCAATCCCGATCCGCTGCGATCCGATCCGGTGGCGACCGTGATCGAGAGCTGCGTCGGCTGCGGGCTGTGCGGAGAAGTCGCCCACGCGGCCGTATTGTGTCCGTCGTTCTATCGCGCCGATATCATCAGCAATCCGAATTGGTGGGACCGCACGCTGCACAATGTACGGGCGAAGGTCATTGAATGGCTCGCGCGCCCAAGCAAGCTAACTTCACCGCCCCCCTTAAGGGGGAGGTCGGATCGCGAAGCGATCCGAGAGGGGGGTCACCTCTCGCAAGCGCAAGCTATTACCCCCCTCCCTAGCCCTCCCCCATCAAGCTTGCACTCGGGCGCGCGCGAGCGCGGCCCGGGTGGGGGGAGGGAAGAGAAATCTGCTCGCCCGCTTACTATCCTGATCGCTGCGCTCGGCGGCGAAGGCGGCGGCGTGCTCACTGACTGGATTGTCGCTGCGGCGGCGACCCAAGGTTTCCCGGTCCAGTCGACGTTGATCCCGGGCGTCGCGCAGCGCACCGGCGCGACCACCTATCACATCGAAATGGTACCGGCGGCATGGGCTGCGTCCGAGCCTCGGCCAGTCCTGGCGCTGGCGCCGGGAATCGGCGACGTCGATCTTGTGGTGGCAAGTGAATTAATGGAGGCCGGCCGCGCCATTGCCGGTGGATTTGTCACGCCCGATCGCACCACGACGATTGCCTCGACCAGCCGCTCTTTTCTCGTCGTCGAGAAAATGGCGATGGGCGACGGCCGCTACGATCACGAGCGGCTCGTTGCGGCGGTCGAGAAGAATTCAGAAAAAGCGCTGCTGCTCGACCTAGAAGCCATCGCGCGCGAGAGCGGCGCGATGATCAACGCCGTGATGCTCGGCGCAATCGCGGGCGCCGGCGCGCTGCCGATTCCCGCCGCAGCCTTCGAGACGGCGATCCGCGATGACGGTAAAGCGGTCGGCGCCAATCTGCGCGGGTTCCACGCCGGCTACGAGGCATCGCGTACCGGCTCGCGGTGCCGCACCGATCCGCTCAAGCGCTATCACGCGCCGTCGCTTTCGCTCGCCGATCTCGAACGCGAAGTCGCGGACATGCCCGAGGCAGCGCGTGCGTTCATGAGCGAAGGTCTCCGCCGGCTCATCGCCTATCAGGACGTCGCCTACGCGCGTCTTTATCTTGATCGTCTGAGGCCGATACGCGACGCCGACATGAAGGCCGCCGCGGACGGACGGCTCCTTGCCGCGACGGCGCGGCATCTCGCCGTGCGCATGTCCTACGAGGACGTGATCCGCGTGGCGCAGGCCAAGCTCGATCCGGCGCGTTTTGACCGTATCGCGCGCGAACTCGGCATCAAGCCGAAGCAGACTTTTACGGTCACCGAATTCCTCAAACCCGGTGTTGACGAGTTTTGCTCGGTCCTGCCGCCGTGGCTCGCGCGCCGGATTGTCAGCTTCGCCGAACGGCATCCGCCGCTCGGTCGCGCGCATTGGGGCATGGCGGTCAACACAACGTCGGTGTTCGGCTTCTTGCGTTTCAATTTCCTCGCCAGCCTGCGCCGGTTCCGTCGTAAAACCTTCCGCTTCCAGGAGGAGCAGCGTGCGATCGAGTCCTGGCTGCGGCTCATCGTCGAAGCCGCGCCGCTCTCCGCGGAGTTGGCGACCGAGATTGCCGAATGCGCGCGGCTGATCAAAGGCTACGGCGACACCCACAAGCGCGGGTCCGACAATTACCGCCTGATCGAGACGGAGCTGATGCTCCCTGCGATTGCGGGCAGCACTTTGCCGCCGGGCCAGGCGGCGGACGCGATCGCCAACGCCCGCACCGCGGCCCTGCTCGATCCGGAAGGCGAAGCGCTCGTCAAATGTCTCCGCGACATCGAATCGCAATCAAGCCGCCGGATCGCGGCCGAATAAGTGCGTCGATTTAGCGGAGCGCCGCCCTGTCCCTGAATATTGGATGACGGAGCGCTTTGCGGGAACGGGGGCGCCGAGCGACTGCGGCGGCTGACGGCTGGTTGATTGCTCCGGAACAAATCGTGGCTTGCGCCATTTTCCGGATGTCGATGTCACGTGACGAGATTGGTGAGATGGCCCGAACGCAGCCAAAAAAGACCTCGCGTCGAAGCCCGGGCCGGCGCACCGCGCATCGTAAGACAACGCGGCGAAACCGGGCGGGCCACGAAGCAGGACGCCGCAGCTCCGGTCGTTACTGGTCCGGCCGCGTGACGCGCGAAAGCGATGCGCTCGATCTCGAGCGCGGCGTGTTCACCGAGGAGGATCCGAGGAAGATCGCAGCGTCGCTCAAGCGCTCGGCGGAGCGGAGCCGGCGACGCAAGTCCGATCCGTACCGCTCCGCGCTGTCGATGCTGACCTTCTACATCAATCGCGCCGGCAAAAATCTCACCCCCGGCAAGCGCAAGACACTGCAGCGCGCCAAAACGGAACTGCGCAAGCAGTTCGGTCGTGCGCCGAGCTGAAGAAGCTGTTCATCGCAACCTGCGTCGGCTAACGCGCAGTAAGCCACGACCGCTGCGTCACCGGCGGCGTTGCAGCGGACAAAAGAACGTGCCTTCCACTTCCACGATGTCATCCTGGTTAAGGCGGCTGACCTCGACGATGGTGCGGGGTGGATAAGATGCGCCGCCCCAGAGCTCCTCCTGAATTTTATTCACGATCGGGCGATAGCGGTCCATATCGGTGACATAGACCACGAGCCGCGCTGCATCGCGCAATGTGCCGCCGGAAGCTTCCACGACTGTTTTCATATTTTGAAAGGCTTGACGGATGCGCGGCTCCACACCTTCAACGAGCCGATCGGTTGCAGGATCGATGCCGCGCATGCCGGCCACGAAAACGAAATCGCCGGCGCGTATGCCGAGGCCCCATGGGCCCGTCGGCTTGATGGCTTGGACGGGTGCAAGAAACTCAATTCGGTGCGACGGCATAAGCGGCTTTTATTGCAAATATCCATTCGCGGCATCATAGCAGACTTCGCTGGCCTTGCTGTCCGCCTCTGCGCTTGGCTATGCTGATAGGCGTGCGGGCGTAGTTCAGTGGTAGAACGACAGCTTCCCAAGCTGTATGTCGTGGGTTCGATTCCCATCGCCCGCTCCAGGCCGTACATGTCCAGCCCGGAGACATGGGTAACGGAACGTACCTAAGACATAGGTGACAACCTCGGGCCGAACGGGTTGTCGAGGGGCTGCAAGGTTTTTTGCTCCAAGTCGATATAGCCGAGATCGTAGTGCATGAAGCTGACGAGCCAAATGCCGTCATCGACTTCCTTGATGCCGAGGCACTGACCGGCGAGCACTGTCGAGATGTTGATTTTCTTGCGCTGCAGGCAGATGCGGCCGCAGGCGGTGACGAGGATGTCGCGGTCGTGCAGCGGGTAGGCGAGGTCAGGCAGACCGTCATAGGGTCGCGTTGAGGCGGCATAGAGTTCGGCGGGGCACTTCATGGCGAGCGCCTCATGCGGCCGTTCGGTATTGAACTCGTGCACGAAGGCGTCGAAGCGGGCCTGCTGCTGTAAGCTGTTGATGCCTGGTGGCCGGGTGGCTTCCTTCTTCAAGGTGAGATGCATGCGTTCATGACGGCCGTTCTGTTGCGGCTGGCCTGGCTTGATGCGTTCGATTGCGATGCCGAGGCGCAGCCACCAGACCGCGAGCTTGGAGAGGTTGAACAAGGCATTGGGACTGGCGAAGGGGACGCCGTTGTCGGAGCGGATAGACTGCGGCAGGCCGCGCTCGGCGAACAGCCGCTCGAAGGCGGTAACAGCGAGGTCTTCGCGGGTTGATTCGAGGGCTTCGCACAGCAAGAGGAAGCGCGAGGCGTGGTCGGTGACGGTGAGCGGATAGCAGCAGCGGCCGTTGCCGAGCTTGAACTCGCCCTTGAAGTCGGCGCACCACAGATCGTTGGGATTGGCGCCTGGTGACAGCGGCGTTCCGGTGGCGCGCTGGCGCGGCCGGCCCGGGCGCTTGACCAGGCCGTGGCGATCGAGCACGGCGTGAATGGTGCTCCTGGCCGGCACACGGACATCGCCGGCGAGGCGGCGCACCAGGAGTTCGCGGATCTTGCGCGCGCCCCAATGCGGCTTGCCGCGCTTGAGGCCGACAATGAGGCTCTCGATCTGAGGCGGCAGCTGGTTGGCAAAGCGCACCGGCCGCCGCGTCCGGTCGGTCAGCGCTTCGAGCCCATGCTCCTTGTAGCGATCGAAGATCTTGTAGCCGGTTTTGCGCGATATGCTGAATTCCCGACAGACGTCCGTCATCGCCTCGCCGTCCAGCAGGCGGGCAACAAAGCACAGGCGCTCTTCCATCACCGAACTCTCTTTCCACGGCATCAACACCTCCCGCCCAAAGGCGAAAAGTGTTACCCATGTGTCCGGTACGATTTGTCACCTATGTCTCAGGCCGCTCACAACACACACACATCATACGAACATCGGGGATTTTGCCCCGAACCATCGGCGTGCGCGCGCACGCTGCACTGCGGAATCCATAATTTCATTTTGATTCGACGGTGCGTCCCGGCTATGGTGCGTGTCACGAGCGGACAACAGCTCGGGTCTCGCTTAAGACCAATTGGGACGGAACGTCGAGGTCGGACATGAGCCAGCAAAACACCAATCGGCAAGGCGCGAATCATTCGGGATGGAATTGGTGGTATCTCCTTTTCCTGATCCAATTCGTCGCTGCTCTCTGGGTGCCCTTTTATAATACGGCCGAGCCGACCTGGGCCGGCATACCGTTCTTTTATTGGTACCAAATGCTGTGGGTGATTATCGGAGCAGTCCTCACCGCGATCGTGTACTTCGCAACCGAAGCTTAGGGTCACGCGCCGCCTGCGTGCTGGCGCGCACTTAACGGCAACCAAAAGCAAAGCCCGGGGGAGGCCTGCCGTGCAGGACATAAATTGGACCGCTCTCATCATCTTCGTGCTGCTGTTCGGTTTCATCACTTGGCTCGGATTCGCAGCCGCGCAATGGCGCAAAGGCGATCTCGATTTGCTGCATGAATGGGGACTCGGCGGGCGGCGTTTCGGCACGATCGTGACCTGGTTTTTGATCGGCGGCGACCTCTACACGGCCTACACTTTCATCGCCGTGCCCGCGCTCGCCTTCGGCGCCGGCGCCATCGCCTTCTTCGCGGTGCCCTATACGATCATGATCTACCCGATCCTGTTCCTGGTGTTTCCCCGGCTTTGGAATGTTTGCCACAAGCACAATTACATCACGCCGGCCGATTTCGTGCGCGGCCGCTTCGGCAACCGCTGGCTGGCGCTGGCGGTGACAATTACCGGCATTGTCGCGACCATGCCGTACATAGCATTGCAGCTCGTCGGCATTCAGGTGGTCATCGGCGCGATGGGCATTTCGGGCACCGGTTTTGCCGGCGATCTGCCACTGATCATCGCCTTCGTCATTCTCGCCGCCTTCACCTATTCGAGCGGCCTGCGGGCGCCGGCGTCGATCGCCATCGTCAAGGATATCCTGATCTATACGACGGCCTTCGCCGCCGTCATCGTTGTGCCGATCGAGTTGGGCGGATTTGGAAAAATATTCGCCGCGGTGCCGCCGGCGAAGCTTTTATTGGCGGTGCCCGGCGCCAATACCACCGGCCTTTATGGCGTTTACGCGACGCTCGCACTCGGATCGGCGCTGGCGCTGTTTCTCTATCCGCATTCCATCACCGGCATCTTGGCCGCCAGCAGCGGCCATGCCATCCGCCGCAATGCCGCAATGCTGCCCGGCTACTCCTTCATGCTCGGACTGCTGGCGCTGGTCGGCTTTTTTGCCATTGCCGCCGGAGTGGGCACGCTTCCTGAGTTTGCCGCCGGCTTCAAACAGTTCGGCAACAATTTCGCGGTGCCGGCGCTGTTTCTGCACAGCTTCCCGTCGTGGTTTGTCGGTATCGCCTTCGCCGCGATCGGGATCGGCGCGCTGGTGCCGGCGGCGATCATGTCGATCGCCGCGGCCAATCTCTATACTCGCAACATCCATCGCGAATTCATCAACAAGAATCCGACCGATAAACAGGAAGCGCAGATGGCGAAGTGGGTCTCGCTGATCGTCAAATTGGGCGCGCTCATTTTCATTATCTTCGTGCCGACGCAATTTGCCATCTACCTGCAGCTCCTCGGCGGCATTCTGATCATCCAGACGCTGCCGTCCATCATGATCGGCGTCTATACCCGCTGGTTCAACGATTGGGCGCTGCTCATTGGTTGGGCCGTGGGAACGGTCGCCGGCATCTGGATGTTCGTTGCAGCGAACCTGGCCCCGAACTATCCGCTCCACTTCGCCGGCTATACCCTGCCGGGCTACACGGCGCTCTATACGGTCGTGCTCAATCTCATAGTTGCGATCGTGCTGACGCCCGTGCTCAACGGGATGGGCGGCAAGGCGGCCGATGAGACTGTGGCGGCGGATTATCACGCCTGACCTGCGCGCTGCGCGTTGCCGACCTATGTTCGGCCGTGGCAGATTGCATCGGCGGTGGTGCCGGTAACGCGGCGATGCACATGCGAGGAGAACGCCAATGTCTTGGGTCAAGGTGACGGATATCGCCTTTGGGCGCCTGCGGTCGCCGGATCTCGATGTCGCAGAAGAGTTTCTGACGCGATTCGGTCTGCATAGGACGGAACGGACAGACAAGGCGCTCTATATGCGCGGCACCGATCCCAGCCACCACATCCATGTTACCGAGAAGGGCGATCCGAAGTTTGTCGGCATCGCCTATCACGCCGAGAGCGAAGATGACCTGAAGCGGCTGGCCAAGGCGCCGGGGGCCTCGGGGATTGAAAACATCGACGAGCCCGGCGGCGGCAAACGCGTGCGGCTGACCGAGCCGAACGGCTATCAAATCGAGGTCGTCACCGGCATTGCCCCGGTCAACCCAATCCCGGTCAAGCGACAGAAGCTCAACACCGGCGAGGCGCCGACCGCGCGCGCCGGCGAGCTCATGCGGCTGCCGCGAGGGCCCGCCCACGTCAAACGCATCGGGCATGGTGTGCTGATGACGCCGCGGTTTCGCGAAACCGTCGATTGGTTCCGCGAAATGCTGGGAATGATCTGCTCGGACGACGTCTACGTCGAAAGCAAGGACAATCTGATCGGATCGTTCAATCGCTGCGATCGCGGCGACGCCTATGTCGATCACCATGTCTTCTTCTGCCTGCGGCATGAGAAGACCGGATTGAATCATCTTTCATTCGAGGTTCCCGACATCGACAACGTCTGCATGGGCCACGACTACCTCAAAGGATTCGGGAACTACGAGCACATGTGGGGCATCGGCCGGCACGTGCTCGGCAGCCAGGTCTACGACTATTGGGCTGACCCGTGGGGCCGCGTGCACGAGCATTGGGCCGACAGCGACCGCCTCAATCTTGCCAATGGTTCCCATCTCATTGCCGCGGACGAAGCGCTGCGGTCGCAATGGGGCGAGCGGCCGCCGGAAAAGTTCATTAATCACGCCAGTCCGTGATTCGAATCGGGGTTGGCCTGTCTACGCGCATTCCCGCGTCAGCGGAAATGGAGCCTTAACACCGCTTGTTGTCTTGCCGCGGCGTCCAGCTTTCGTGGGAGCGAGCGGATTTTCACAGTTTCGTTACGCGCGCGTGGAGAAGCGCGGTGCGGCCGCCCCGAACCGCTTTGACGCAACGCGCCAGCGCCGCCGGCACATCGGCCGGATCGTCGACCTCCTCGGAATGCGCGCCGAACGCCTCGCCGATTTTCGCGAAATGCACGTGAGGCGCGAGCTCCGCCTCGAAGGAATTGGTGGTCTTGGCCTCACCCTCGGGGAACACCCGCAGTGTCGATTGTTTCACGGCATTCCAGCCGGTGTTGTCCATCACGATGGACAAAATAGGCAGATTGTACTGCTGCGACACGGCCAACACCGACGCCGGGTTGCCGAAATAAAATCCGCCGTCGCCGCAGATCTGCACCGCGAGCCGATCGGGCGCGGCCAATCGTGCGCCGAGCGCCGTGCCGCCTGACCAGCCGAGACCGCCGCCGCCGGCGCGCACCGTCGTATTAGGCACGCGCCGCGGGATTTGCATGAGCACGGCAGCGGCATTGGTCACGCCTTCGTTGAAAATCATGTCCTGGTCGTCGAGGAGCTTGCCCAATTCCGCCATCAGATAATGCGGATTGATCGCACCCGGCTTGCCCTTATCCGCGGCGAGTTTGGCGGCGCGCGCGATACGCTCGTCGCGCGCGGTCTTGATGCGCGTCATCCGCGCGGCTGCCGCCTGCTTAAAGCGCGGTGTCGCCTTCGCCTTTAGCTCTGCCAGCACCTGATCCAGGATATGCCCGCTGTCACCCTGCATGCGGATATTGCCGGGGAAGGTCCACATCGGCGAGCCGGGTTTGAGAATATCGATGTCGATATGCGCCCAGAACGTCTTTTCATTGGCGTGCACGACGCTCGGGAACCAGGGCACGTCGACATCGACGAGCAGCCCCACGTCGGTCTCGGGGATGGCCTTGTCCGGCGAGAAACCGACGAAGCACGGGCTGTCGTGCGAGATGTTATTGGTCATATTCGCTTCATAGACGGCGATGCCGGCGAATTGCGCAAGCTCATCGATGGTGCGCGAAGCGTGCGCATGACGTTCCGGCATAGCCGGTGATCAGAATTGGATTTTCCGCCGTCAAAAGCTTGTCGGCGAGCGCAGCGATCAGCTTCGGATCGGCGTTGCCGCCCGAGCTCGCTGCAAATTGCTCGGCGGAATATCGCCGGATTTCATCGGCTTTCCAATGCTGGGTGAGCGTCTCGCGCTGCATCATCAGATAGACCGGGCCGCGCGGTTCGCTTTGCATGATCGAAGACGCCCGCCGTAGCGCTTCCTTGACGACTACGCCCGATGGCAGCGTCCACTCCCATTTCAGATAGGGCCGCACCAGGCTTGCCTGGTCGAACGGCTCCTGCACGAAATGGACATAGGTATCGCGCGATCCAACGAGTTCATCGTTCGCCGTATAGGGCGCCTTGCCGGCCATCAGCAGCACGGGCAAGCGGCTGCGAAACAAATTGTGCATGCCATTTGCGGTATTCGCGGTGCCGACATCGACATGGACCAGCACGCCTTGGCCGCGCCCGGTCACCAGCGCATAGCCCGCCGCCATATGCGCGGCCGTGTTCTCATGCGGGCAGCGCACCACGCCGGGCATCGCATCGCCGCGTTTCTTCCGGTGCGCCATCTCATCGATGATCGGAGCGTGATCGGTGCCAAAATTGCAGAACAGGTAATCGATGCCGATCTCGTTCAAACCTTCGAGCAGGTAATAGGCCGTGGCAAAATCGGGAACATTGGAATGTTGATCTGTCTTGCGCGCGACTGACGTATCCATGGATGAGCACTCTTTTTGCAGTGTTTTCCGAACAGGCTGGACGCTTTTACAGCTTCCGCGGCGGTTATAGCATCCCTTTGCACCGGCGTGTTCTCCGATGACGTCGACCATTTCAGCATAAAGACGGGGAATCCCCGAACTCTCGCCACAATGCCGGAGGATATCACGGACGGTTGAGCGGGAGAGGGTGATTCATGAAATGGCAGGCAGCTTTAGCCGGCGCGCTGGCGTCGGCCCTGGTGACATGCGTGATGATTCGCGCGGCGTCCGCGGACATGCGTATCGTCGGTGATCCCGGCGGCGAAGTTTCATCTTATGTTCAAAAGTTCCATGAGGTTCGCGATTCCGGCCAGCGCGTCGTCATCGACGGACCATGCCTTTCGGCCTGTACGCTCTTGACCGGCATTATTCCGCGGAACCGCATCTGCGTCACCAGCCGGGCTGTGCTGGGCTTCCATGCGGCCTCCTACTACGACGACGTGTCCCGCTCGCTGGTGCCGACGCGCCGGGGCAGCCTCCTGGTCATGCGGCTTTATCCGCCGGAAATCCGCTCCTGGATCAATCGTCATGGCGGGCTGACCCCTCGGCTCATGACGCTCCGTGGACGGGAGCTCTCCGCGCTCTACCGCACCTGCCAGTAAAGGGGGGACGCTCCAGCGTCGGGCGCGGGGTTCACCTGGCCGATGGCGTTGTCGTCCGCCCCGTTCCGCCCTATTTGTAACGGACGGAACCCTGACCATGCCCGACACCGTCCCCGACACCGTCGTCCCATCGCGGGTGTTTACGCCAACGCTGGCGATCGGCGCCGTCGTCGCGCTGGCGCTGATCGGCACTGTCTTACTCTGGGCGGATTACGGAACTACGGTCTTTTTCGAGACGATCCGCGCTGGATTCGTCGCCTGTTTCGGCTGACCGGAATGGATCGATGAATACCAAGCCGACCGCTCAAGCCTCGCATCTTATGCTTCTAGCCGCGGCATTCTTGTGCGGGCTTTTTCTGTTCTTCGCCGTCATTCTTTTCCTCACTGGGCGCTCGCCGATCGGGCCGGCGGTCGCGGCCATCGGCGGCCCGCTTAATCTCGAGGATCAGAACGGCAAGCCGTTCACCGATGCGGAAATGAAGGGCCGCCCCTTCCTGGTGTTCTTCGGCTTTACGCATTGCCCCGATATATGCCCGACCACCTTGTTCGACATGTCGCAGATGATGAAGTCGCTCGGGCCTGACGCTAATCGCGTCGGCGCGTTGTTCATCACCGTCGATCCCGAGCGCGACACGCCGATCGTGCTCAAGAACTATTTATCGAATTTCGATCCGCATTTGCGCGGATTGACCGGCGATCAGGCTCAGATCGACGCCGCCATCAAAGAATACCGGGTCTATGCCAAGAAAGTCCCGCTCGAAAACGGCGACTACACCATGGATCACACGGCGATGGTCTATCTGATGGATAAAGACGGCCATTTCGTCGCTCCGTTCGATATGAACCGGGCGCCCGAGACCGAAGCGGCCGACTTGCGCCGCTATATGTGAGACGATGAACTATCTTTCGAACGTATGATCTCTTCGAAAAACCGGCATCCCGCCGGGATCAGGCGCTAAACCCCCGAATTCTCCTAACCAGCCGCGCGCCGTTGCCATGATCTTCATGGGTGCAATGGGCGCGCCCAGCCGCATCTGTGCGCTCGGGGAAGTGCGCGGCCGGTCGACGGTCGGATCATCGAACAGCTTTTGCCGCGAGTCATCGAACCGTCGTCGGTCCGAGCGGGAGCGGGACGGCGTCATGCGCGAGGTTTTTGCCAGACCGTGCTCAGTCTTTTCCCAGCGTTGTGGATCGTAGATCAGCTGAAACATCGCGCGCCACGCGGCGACCGAGAGCAGGAGCCAATGCAACGGGGTTAGAATGAGTACCCAGGCGTGCCCCAGCAGTCCGCGCCGTCGCAGGCCGATCACGTCAAGCGCGATCGTTGATGCGTAACCGGACAGCAGGCTCGTTGCAAAAATCGGCAACGCGTTCTGCATCACCAGATTCGCCCATGGTGTCGGCAATTCGAACAGCATATAGCCCAGTCCCGCCATGAAGAACGGATGGATCAACGCAGCGAGCACGTTGGCGGCAAAGAAAATTTGAAAGGCGATGGCGCCGACCGGAGTGAGCTCTCGCAACAGCCGCCTGGGGCGCCGCATGTGCACGAGCCAAGTTTGAATCCAGCCCTTGTACCAGCGGGTGCGCTGCTTCAGCCAAGGTACAAATCGCGCCGGCGCTTCCTCATAGGTCGCCGACGAGATGGCCGTCGATCGATAGCCGAGCCGATAGAGACGAATGCCGAGATCGGCATCTTCGGTGACATTGTAAGGATCCCAGGCGCCGGCCTTGCGTAGCGCCACAGTGCGAAAATGATTCGATGAGCCGCCCAGCGGAAACGGCAGACATAAAGCTGCGAGGCCGCGAAGGAAAACGTCGAATTGGCCCGCATAGTCGGCCGTAAACATGCGGGCGAGCCAATTATCCGCGGTGTTGTCGATGGTGAGGCTCGCTTGCACGCAAGCGAGGTACTTGCCGCCCTGCTGAAATGCACCAAGCGCGCGGCGAAGCTGATCCGGTTCCGGCCTGTCCTCGGCGTCATAGACGACCGTAAAGGCACCCCGCGCGAATGGCAGTGCGACGTTAAGCGCCTTTGGTTTGGTGCACGGCCCGATCGGCGGCGCAATGATGATTTCGAATGGCGGACCGAGACCGAGCCGGTCGAGCGCGGCGCGCGTCTCCTGATCGCCGGCTTCAAGGACGAATTTCACGTCGAGCTTTTCTAGCGGGTAATCGAGTGCGCGGAGAGCGGCGACGAGGTCTGCGACGACCGGGGCCTCGCGGTAGAGCGCACAGATGATCGTGTAGACCGGCAATTTGGCGTCGTCGATAGTTACGGGATGCTGCGCGGTCTGATCGGTAAAGCATGCGCTCAGCAGCCTTAAGATCGCCGCCGCCAGGAACAGTACGCAGCACAAAGCGCTCAATCCTTCGATCACGGCGAGAGGCGCGAGAACGAAAAACGTCAATGTGAAGATCACAAGCGCGACCGTCGTCATGACGCGCCTGCCTGGTGCTCGCGGCGCATTCGACAGCAATGGCCGGGTCAAGTGCAGACTCTCGGCGGCGCGTTGGCCGAGGGCGCGCTGGGTGTGCCGCGCGACGAAATGGCGGAGCCGGTCCGCCGAGGTCAGGCGGAATGCCCGCAGCCATTCCGGAGGTCCCTGGTGGGGATCGGCAAGACGTTGCGCTGTGGCGCCCCGCGGAGCGACGATCCAAACGAGGCCACGACCCGCGCGGATCGGCAACAATCCGGCTGCCGCCGCCTCGATCAGCCGATCGTCATCCAGCGGGCAGTCGCTGCGCGAAATACCCTCAAGCCGCTCATAGGACGTGCCGAGAGATGTCGCCAATGCCGTGAGGTAAGCTTCCTCGGTCATTGCGTCGGCGCAAATCAGCACCCGCTCCGCGCCGACGCCGATCGACGCAGCACGATGTTCCGCTGCGGCGATGATGCGCCCGGGCAGAAGATGACGAACACAGTCGATTTCCGGACATGCGCTCGAATGCGCCCCCGACACGCCATGAAGCAAGCCAGCCTGACGGACTTGCGGAAGGATCGACCGCAGCGCCTCGCCCCCGCCCCCGGGCCAGATTGCCGCCTTGGCGCGGCGAACTGCCGCCCCCCTAACGCTACTCGCCGCCACGGTTGGCCCCTCAGCACAACGTCCAACGCCGCCTGCCTCGACTTTTCCTTGTCCCCCCGCTAAGCGGGCCAAGCGATGCAGCAAGTGAAGCAGCAAGCGATGCAACAAGACATGCCAGCGACAAGATCGTGGCTCATGCTATCTGGAATGGCAATACCTCGAATTCTCACGCGACGCGCGTTTCAACTTCTGCTCGCAGGGCTGCTCTGCTCTCTGCTTGCTGGCTCTGCCGGTGGGGATGCGGCCTGGGCGCAGGACGGTGTGGCGCTGCCGCGGGGCGCGGCGGTGCCCGGCTTCTGGGATCCGCGGCGGCGGCCCGAGCGGCCCGATCTGTCGCGCATTCAATCGATTCGGTTTCTCACCGATCTCGATTATCCGCCGTTCGACTATGCCGGCGCCGACGGTAATCCCGCCGGGTTCAACGTCGATCTCGCGCGGCTCCTGTGCGACGAAATTCAGACGACTTGCACCATCCAGGAGCGGCGCTTCGACTTGCTGCTCAACGCGCTCAACGCCAATCAAGGTGACGCCGTGATCGCGTCAATCGCTCCGACTGCGGAAACGCGCCAACGCGCCGATTTCACCGATCCGTACTACCGCACGCCGGCCCGCTTCGTGGCGCGCGTTGACAGTCCGATCAACGATGTTCGGCCGGAGCTGGTCGAGGGCAAGAAGATAGCGGCCGTCGCCGGTACCGCGCATGAAGCCTTCCTGAAGGAAATGTTTACCGGGGCCGATGTGAGGTCTTACGCCAGCGACGAAGCGGCGCGCACGGCGCTGCGCAACAAGGACGTCGACTTGTTATTCGGCGACGGCATTTCGCTGGCGTTCTGGCTCAACGGCACCAACTCGGCCGGCTGCTGCGCCTTCCGCGGCGGGCCTTATCTGGAGAGCCGGTTCTTCGGCGAAGGGGTCGGGATTGCGGTCAAACGCGGCAACGATCTGTTGCGGCAGGCCCTGAACTGGGCGCTGTTTCGGCAATGGGAGAAGGGCAGCTACACCGACCTGTGGCTGCGCTATTTTCCGATCAGCCCGTTTTGAAGTCCGGCGTTTGACGCTATATCCGCGTCAGGATCTGACACGGCAAAGAACCTTTTGATGACATCGGCAGAAGCTCCTGTCCCCGCGCTTCGCGAGATCGCCGAACTCTCGCACGCTTGGCCATTCGAAGAGGCGCGCAAGATCGTCGCGCGGCTCAAGCGAAAGCCGAAGCACGAAGTGATTTTCGAGACCGGCTACGGTCCGTCGGGGCTGCCGCATATCGGCACCTTCGGCGAAGTCGCGCGCACCTCCATGGTGCGTCATGCCTTTCGTGTGCTGACCGACGACAAGATCAGGACCCGGCTGATCGCGTTTTCCGACGACATGGACGGACTGCGCAAGGTCCCCGACAATGTCCCAAATAAGGAGATGGTCGCGCGGCATCTCGGCAAGCCGCTGACCCAAGTGCCGGACCCGTTTGGCACGCATGACAGCTTCGCCGAGCACAATAACGCGCGGCTGCGCGCGTTTCTCGACCAATTCGGCTTCGATTACGAATTCATGTCGTCGACGGCCTGCTACACGTCGGGGCGCTTCGATACCGCGCTATTGACCGTGCTTTCGCATTTCGAGGCGGTGATGGAAGTCATGCTGCCGTCGCTGCGCGAAGAGCGGGCACAGACCTATTCACCGTTCCTGCCGATCGATCCAAAGACCGGGATCGTCCTGCAGGTACCGGTGATCGAACACGACGCCGCGGCAGGCACCATCACCTACGAAAACGCCGGCGAGCGCGTCACCACGCTCGTCACCGGCGGACGCTGCAAGCTGCAATGGAAGCCGGATTGGGCGATGCGCTGGGTCGCGCTCGGCGTCGACTACGAGATGGCCGGCAAGGATTTGATCGACTCGGTCAGGCTATCGGGCGAAATCTGCCGCACGCTTGGCGGAACGCCGCCGGAAGGCTTCAATTACGAGCTTTTCTTGGACGAGAACGGGCAGAAAATCTCAAAGTCTAAAGGCAACGGACTGACCATCGACGAATGGCTGCGCTACGCCAGCCCGGAAAGCCTGTCGCTGTTCATGTATCGCGAGCCGAAAGCCGCGAAGCGGCTTTATTTCGACGTCATTCCGCGGCATGTCGACGATTATCTGCAGTTTTTGGACGCCTATCCGCGGCAGGCCACCAAGGAGCGGCTGGGCAATCCGGTCTGGCACATTCATGGCGGCTCACCGCCTGCACCCGATAATCCGGTGCCTTTCGCCATGCTCATCTCGCTCGTCACCGCATCGAACGCGGAGAACGCCGACACGCTGTGGGGCTTTATCGGTCGCTACCGTCCGGGAATCACACCGCAAGGCCATCCGCGGCTCGCCGCTCTTGTTGGCTATGCGATCAACTACTATCGCGACTTCGTGCAGCCGGCGAAGAAATTCCGGGAGCCGAGCGCCGCCGAGCGCGCCGCGCTCATCGATCTGCGCGATGCGCTGTCGCAATTGCCGGCAGATGCTTCGGCGGAGGCGATCCAGGACGTGGTGTACGAAGTCGGCAGGCGCGAGCCGTTCCTCGATGAGAAGAAAAAAGCCAAGGACGGCAAGCCGGGCGTCGCGCTCGACTGGTTCAACATGCTCTATCAGGTGCTGCTCGGCCAGGAGCGCGGCCCGCGTTTCGGCTCCTTCGTCGCAGCGTACGGCATCAAGAATACTGTCGACATGATCGATGGCGCATTGGCGCGCTCGGCTGGCTAGTAAAAGCCAGCCTCTGCATGTAAGATGCAATATCGCAACTAAAACGAGTGGGGGTCGACGTGTCCCTCGTGGATGATGGCCAACTTTTTCCTATAAAAAATTCTGAACTCGTTCTCAAAAAGATCCGAGAAACTGCCGCTAAAGGCCATCTTGTAGCTAAGAACGATCGCCGACTGAGGCTCCCAGATCGGCTATTTGACGACAAGCAGTTTGTCACGATGACAGCTGAATACGCGGGTGCGCTCTCTAGCAGGCTGCTGAAAAAGTCGTTTTGCGAGGTGGTTGGAATGTGATTCTGTGCATCGGCTTGATTCCTTTGGAATGGGGATTGCGATGCGCGGCGAAGATGATCGATCGGAGGGTTTTTTCAGCTACATCCCGGTGGAGAGACGGATACCGGCGGATCATCCATTGCGGATGATCCGCGAACTCGTGGACGCGGCGCTTGCTGGGTTGACGCGAGCCTTCGACCGACTTTATGCGCGCGAAGGACGGCCATCGATTCCGCCGGAGCGGCTGTTGCGGGCACTGCTGCTGCAAGCGTTCTATACGGTGCGCTCGGAGCGGCAGTTGATGGAGCAACTCGATTACAATCTGCTGTTCCGCTGGTTCGTCGGGCTGTCGGCGGACGATCCGGTGTGGGATCCGACCGTGTTCGGCAAGAACCGCGATCGACTGCTCGACGGCGATATCGCGGCCAAGTTCTTTGCCGGGGTGTTGAAGCTGCCGCAAGTGCGCAAGCTTTTGTCCAGCGAGCACTTCTCGGTCGACGGCACGCTGATCGAGGCCTGGGCCAGCATGAAGAGTTTTGTGCCGAAGGATGGCGACGGCGATCCGCCGGCCGGAAAGCGCGGTGGTAGCCACAATGCCGAGCGTGACTTCCATGGCGAGAAACGCAAGAACGACACGCATTCCTCGACCACCGACCCCGATGCCCGGCTGTTCCGCAAGGGTGCCGGCAAGGAGGCCAAGCTCTGCCATATGGGGCATTTGATGACGGAGAACCGCAACGGCCTCATCGTCGATGCACGCTTGACCGAGGCCAACGGCACGGCCGAGCGCGCCACCGCACTCGACATGATCGAAGACAATGCCAGACCTGGCAGCACGATCGGCGGCGACAAGAACTATGACACTGCTGAGTTCGTGGCCGGTTGTCGTGACTGCCGCTGCACGCCCCATGTCTCGCAGAACGACACCAACCGCCGCTCGGCGATCGATGCCCGCACCACCCGCCATCCCGGCTATCGCATCAGCACCATCAAGCGCAAGCGGATCGAGGAACCGTTCGGCTGGATGAAGACCGTCGGCGGCCTGCGCAAGACCAGGCATCGCGGACGGGCGCTGGTCGAATGGTTCTTCGTGCTGACCGCCGCGGCTTACAACCTCATCCGCATTCCCAAGCTTCTGGCCGCAACGCGATGACCCCCTCTGCCGGCAAGAATATGAGGCAAAGTCCCAACCAATACCGCGCAGGCGGCGCCGACAACCCGTTCCTCCACCCGTTCTTGCCGGACCCATCGAGAAAATCGTCCTCAAAATCCGGTTTTTCCGCAGCCTGCTAGAAAGAATCTAGATCAGCGCGCGCTTCAAATCATTCAAGATTTGGCATCGCAATATGTGGCCTATATTGAATTTCTTTATGGTGGACGAAAGAGAATTCTCACCGAGCTAAGAAACCAATATGGTCCCGGCTTCCGAGATGCTTATAAGCGTTCAGTTGAGCTTAAAAGAATTCTCGAGATGCAGAATTTTCCTGAATTGGCACTAAAAAATGTTCCTGCTCAACGCGCGTCACCAATCTACGCAAAAATCGAAAATCAGAAAATCGTTCTTGACGAGGGAGCGACGCTACATCCGCTCCTCCAGAAGGACGCATTACAAAATGCGAGGGTGCATTTAAAGCATCAATTGGAGGACTTAGCCTCCGTTTTGGACGACTCAAACGTAGATAAACGGTTTGTCCGCGCGTTCAAACAGCTCAGCTTATTGGTCGTTTTCGAAGATGACGCTGGCGTCATAAATCTCGGATTACAAACCAACCTTATCATCGCGATGACGAAGGGTTTGGAAAGCGAGATTTCCGAAGTACTCTCGCTTCAGATTTCCTCAACTCTTACGAATGTGTCCCACTACGCGTCACAGTATAAGGACTGGGTTGATTTCACCCGGAATGCGCGAGACTACCCTGCGCGCAACGCGATTGAGACGGAAATTGACAAGGCCATTGAGAATCTAGAGCGCACATTGAGCTCAAGCTCGGAGGTAGTTGATGCTAAAATTCCTGCCTCATTTGTGCTGATAGGGCAGCTTCTAAAGGGGGATGCTAATGACCGACGAAACGCCATGTATGCAAGTATTCGCGGGTTCGAAAATATTTGTATAGCAGCCTCCAAATATGCCTATGAACAGGCCGTCGCGTACTTGCAGGATGCGGGCGCAAAGGCGCGGCCGACCTTAGTGAAGATTGGCGCTGCACTTATCGTTGCGTTAAGCCTTTCAATTGTAGCGGACTTCATGCCTGTTATAACTAAAGCGCCCGAGCTACATTGGATTTTGGAAAACCTACCTCAACTGGAAAAAATCAGTCGTATCCTTAAGTAGGGGTATTTTACTCGCCTCGGTGCGCAAAATCTCACTTACAGACTACTGGCTCGCCCACAAAATCCGAGCGATCCAAAGGACATCGGCGGCGGCGAGCGTGCGGTCGGCATGCTGCGCGTTGAGCGATTTCAGCTCGATCGATTTTGTCGTCCTGCGTTTGAGCTCCTTCGCCATCACTTCGCCGCTCCTTGTGCGCACCACGACGCGGTCGCCACGGCGGATCGGCGCCGACGGCGCCACCAGGATGACGTTGCCATCGCGGTAAGCCGGCTCCATCGATTGGCCGGAGACTTCGAGCGCATAAGCATGCTCGTCGGTAACGGCCGGAAAAGCGATCTCATCCCAGCCCTCGCCCGCCGGGAAGCCGCCATCGTCGAAATAACCGCCGGCGCCGGCCTCGGCGAAGCCGAGGAGCGGCACGGCGCGCGTTGCCGTCCCCGCGCCGGGTTCGATCAAGGTGACGAACGTGTCGAAAGGTGTACCGGTGGCGGCCAAGGCTTTGGCGATCGACTCGGTGGAAGGCCAGCGCGCGCGGCCGGCCGGCGTGATTCGCTTCGATTTATTGAAGGTCGTCGGATCGAGCCCCGCCCGTCGGGCGAGGCCGGAGGCGGATAGTCCGGCGCGCGCAGCAAGGCGATCGATGGCCGACCAGACCTGCGCGTGGGTAAGCATCCAAACCTCTGCGAAGGGGCGGGATGATAGGAATTATTGCCTGAATGCTCAAGTGCCGGTAGGGTCGCGCGCCCGCGTAGAGCGCGATTGGGTGATCGAACTGAGGACAATCTATAAAATCTGCGACCGGGCCGCGTGGGATAGAGCGGAACGCACCGGTCTTTATCGCGGATCGGAGGCCGATGCGTACGATGGCTTCATTCACTTCTCGACCGCGGCTCAGACGGCCGAAACCGCGGCAAAACATTTTGCCGGACAGACCGATTTGATGCTGGTCGCGGTTGATGGCGATGCCCTCGGCACTGCGCTGAAATGGGAACGATCGCGCGGCGGCGATCTGTTTCCGCATCTTTACGCCGCCTTGTCCCTTCAAGCAGTGCGCTGGGCACGGCCGCTGCCTGATGAGGTCAACGGGCGGCGGATGCTGGCGGAGCTGGAACCGTGATCGGCCTGTTCGACCGTCTGGCGCGGCCGCTTTTGCGTGCGCTCGAACCGGAAGACGCGCATGGCTTGGCGATCAGGATGCTGAAATTCGCGCCGCTGCCGGCCGCTTCCCGCGACGACAAGCGGCTGGCGATCCGAGTGTTCGGGCTGAATTTTCCAAACCCGATCGGGATTGCCGCGGGCTTCGACAAGAACGCCGAGGTGCCGGACGCGTTGCTGCGGGTCGGCTTCGGCTTCGTCGAAGTCGGCACCATCACGCCGCTGCCGCAAGCCGGCAATCCGCGGCCGCGTTTGTTCCGGCTCGATGCCGATCAAGGCGTGATCAACCGGCTCGGCTTTAATTCGCAAGGTGCCGATGCCGTCCTCAAGCGTCTCGCCGCGCGCGCCAATGCCGGCGGATTAGTGGGCATCAATGTCGGCGCCAACAAGGATGCGCCCGACCGCATCGCCGACTATGTGCAATTGATCGAGCGTTTCGCCCCTGTCGCGAGCTATATCACGATCAATATATCGTCGCCCAACACGCCGGGCTTGCGCAGCATGCAGCAGGCTGCCGTGCTCGACGACCTTTTGGCTCGCGTAATCGTCGCGCGCGATCGCGTGGCGCCGACTGCCGGGCCAATACCGCTGCTGCTCAAGATCGCGCCCGATCTGTCGTTGCCCGATCTCGACGATGTCGTCGGCATCGCCCGTTCGCGCCGGGTCGACGGCATGATCGTCGGCAATACCACCGTGACGCGGCCAAAAAACTTGCGCGATAGCGAGACGGCGAAAGAGGCGGGCGGCTTGTCGGGCAGGCCGCTTCTGCCGCTTGCCGACCGCATGCTGGCGGAGACCTACGTGCGGGTCGAAGGGGTTTTCCCGCTGGTCGGCGCCGGCGGCATCGATTCGGGCGCCAGCGCGCTCGGCAAAATCCGCGCCGGCGCGAGCCTCGTTCAAGTCTATTCAGGGTTGGTTTTTCGCGGCCTGAGGCTTGTCGCCGACATCAAAAGCACCCTTCTTGCGGCGCTGGAGCGCGACCGGCAAACGAGCCTTCTCGATTATGTCGGCGCCGACGCGGCCTCGGTCACCGCCGAGCCGTGGCCGCAGTAGCAACCGCCCGAAACAATTCGGCTTAATCGATAATCGGCGGGCGCCTCCGCATCTTCACTCAATCACTTCGTTCGCGCGAGCGAGCAGGCTTGGCGGCACAGCAAGCCCGAGAGATTTCGCAGTTTTCAGGTTGATGATGAGTTCGAATTTTGTCGGCTGCTCCACTGGCAGATCGGCCGGCTTGGCACCTTTCAAGATTTTGTCGATGAACGCGGCGGCGCGACGGAACATTTCAAGGCGGCTTGCCGCATAAGCCATCAGGCCGCCAGCAGCTGCATGCTCTGGAATGCCGTAGATGGCCGGCAAGCGTGCCTTGACGGCCAAGTCGGCCAATTCGGCCCGTTGCGCCAGGAACATCGCGTCCTGAACCACGACAAGACCTCCAGCGTGCTCTTTGGCAGCTGCCGCGAAAGCCGATTGGAGTTCGCCCGGACTGGATGCTTCCACGGTCTGGATGGTCAGCCCGAGCGCCGGCGCGGCCGCCTCGGCTTCCTTCAAAGCCAGCACGCTGAAGGAATTGTTCGGATTCGAAAGAAATGCGACGCGAGCGAGATTTGGCACCGCATCCTTAAGAAGTTCGAGGTATTTTGAGTAGATCTCCGGTCCTGCCAGCGTGGATAGGCCGGTGATGTTGCCGCCCGGGCGGGCAAGGCTCCCAACCAGTCCAGCCGCGACAGGGTCGGGAGTGATACTGACGATAGGGCTCGTCGGCATCGCCTTGGCGACAGCTTGTACGGCAGCGACGGTGAACGCAAAATTCACATTGACATCGAGGCTCGACAGCTCGACCGCATAGTCGGTGAGTCTCTCGACGCTGCCCGCAGCGGCTCGATATTCGGCAAGAATATTTTGCCCTTCGATATATCCGAGGTCGCGCAGACCTTCTTGTAACGCAGCGCGGCGCGGCAGATCGGCGGAGACGGAGTCGCCCGTGAGATAACCCAACAACGGAATCTTCGCCGATTCCGCGCGGGCGAGGAGCGGCCAGCCAATGGCTGCGCCGCCGAACGAAGCAATGATGTTCCGTCTGGTGGGAGTGTTTGTCATATTAGCGTAGCGCCGCGGCGCCGGGCGTCGGCGCCAGCGCCGGCTGAAGCGCCGGAACAAGCCGGCGCTTTTCGCGCCTGGCCGGAATGGCGCGATAGACTTGCTTGGTCGCTTCGACGATGTGCACGCCCGCGAATGGCGCCGACAGCGTCGCGCCGGTGCGTTCCCAGGCGACGGCCGAGCGCAGAAACCAGCCGCGGGGAATAGGCGGCACGTAAAGCGCTTCGTCCCAGCCCGTCGGCGTGAACCAGGCGTCGCGAAGCAGCTGCGTGATCTGGCTGCGCGAATAAGGACGGCCGTGGCCGAACGGCGTCGTGTCCATCCGTGCCCACAGCCCGCGCCGATTCGGCACCACCGCAAGGAGCCTTCCTCCGGCGGCCAGTACCCGCCAGGCCTCGCGCAACAGCTCGACCGGATCGGCCGACATTTCCAGCGCATGGACCAGCAGCACGCGATCGACGGCGGAATCGGTCAGCGGCAACTCGTCCTCTTCCACGAGGGCGGCCAAGGCGGCCCGCGTCGAGGGCCAGCGGGTGACGCCTTGGGTTGCCGGCATCATGGCGAGACAGCGCTCGGCCTCCTCGCGGAACAGGCCCAGATAGGGCGTGGCATAGCCGACCCCCAGGACGCGTAGCGCACGAGTGTCCTTCCAGCGCTCGCGGATGCCGCGGCTGACGAAGCGCCGGGCTACGACGCCAAGTTGCTGGGCGTAGAAATTGCGCAGGTCGACAACATCCATGGCGACAAAATAGCATGTTTTTGCGCCATTCCGCGGCGGCGCCGGGAGCACGAAACTCGCGGCGTGACCTTGCGGTTAATGGTTCGGAGCGCCTACTTTGAGCTACTGTAGGTGTTCACCGAGGTTCGGGCAAAGCGTTCGCCCCCCCCCGCAATCATGGTAAAACATGCCGGCCGAAACCTATCTGTTCCCCTGCTTGAAGGATAATTTCGGCGTCCTGATCCACGATCCGCAAAGCGGCGCCACGGCATCGATCGACGCGCCGGAGGCCGCCCCGGTCGAGGCGGCGCTGAAAAAGACCGGGTGGCAGCTCACCGACATTCTGGTCACCCATCATCATGCCGATCACACCGCAGGCATCGGCGAACTCAAAGCGCAGCACGAATGCCGGGTGGTCGCGCCGCGCGGCGAGGCGCAACGCATTGCGCATGTCGACGAAACCGTGGGCGAGGGCGACAAGGTGAAGGTGGGCGCGCTCGAAGCGCGCGTCATCGAGACGCCGGGTCACACCGCGGGCCACATTTCGTATTTCTTCCCGGCGGACAAGCTCGCCTTTGTCGGCGACACTTTGTTCTCGATCGGCTGCGGGCGCGTCATCGAAGGCACGCCGCAGATGATGTGGGATTCGCTCCTTAAATTGCGCGCGTTGCCAGACGACACGCGGTTTTATTGCGGCCACGAATATACCGACGCCAATATCCGCTTCGCCAAGACCATCGAGCCGAACAATAAGGCGCTGGCCGCGCGCGCCGACGAAGTGGCGAAGCTTCTCGCCGCGGGCAAGCCGACCATTCCCGCGACGATCGGTGCGGAAAAGGCGGCCAACCCGTTCTTGCGCGCCGACGCGACCGAAGTGGCGAAATCCGTCAATCTCGCGGGGAGTCCAGGTTGGAAAGTGTTTGCGGAAATCCGCGAACGCAAGAACCGCTTTTGACCACGGCTCCCGGCGCGAAGAATCTGACCGCGGATGCCGTGATCCGCCTCCTTGATCTCAAGCCGCATCCGGAGGGCGGTCATTTCCGCGAGACCTTTCGCGATGCGCGACAAGTGGAGGGACCCCGCCCGGCATCCACCGCGATCTATTTTCTGTTGGCCCGCGGCGAGCGCTCGCATTGGCACCGCATTGACGCCGCCGAGGTTTGGCATTGGTATGCCGGCGCACCGCTTGCGCTCGAAATCGCCCATGACGCGGGTCGCGTCGAGCCTCTCAAGCTCGGCGGCGATCTTGCCGCCGGCGAACGGCCGCAGGCCGTCGTGCCGGCTCACGCTTGGCAGGCGGCGCAAACGCTTGGCGACTGGACGCTCTGCGGCTGCACCGTGGCACCGGGTTTCGAATTCAAGAGCTTTGAACTCGCGCCGCCGGGATGGTCGCCATAGCGGTGTGACTGGTCGTGGCCAAGTAGGAATGCAGCGCCGCCACGACTTGGGCCCCTTCGCCGACGGCCGCGGCGACGCGTTTGACGGATTTTGCGCGGACGTCGCCGATCGCAAACACGCCGCGCCGCGTCGTCTCCAATGCATGTCGGTCGCCGCCGGCATCTTCGCCGGTCAGCACAAATCCCTTGGCATCGAGAGTGATGCCCGAGCCTCCGAGCCAATCCGTATTCGGCTCGGCGCCAATGAACAAAAAGAGGTGTTGGATCGGCCGCCTTACTTCTTGCCCCGTTGCGGCGATGCGCCAGCGTATTGCTTCCAGCATTCCGTCGCGGCCTTCGAGTCCGTTGACGGCGGCGTCCGTCACGACGTCGATATTTGCGAGGCCTTGGATACGGTCGACCAGATAGTGCGACATGGTCGCGGACAGGTCCGCCCGCCTGACCAACATCCGCACCTTGACGCCTTGGCCGGCGAGAAAGACGGCGGCTTGGCCTGCCGAATTGCCGGCGCCGACCAGCGCGACCTCCTGATTGGCGCATAGCCTTGCTTCGAGCGGCGTCGCCCAATAATGCACGCTGGCGCTCTCGAAGGCGTCGAGATTCTCAACGTTAAGCCGCCGATAGCGCGCGCCGCTGGCGATGACCACGGAGCGCGTTCTGACCTCCTCGCCATTGTGCAAGCGCAGAACGAAGTCACCGGGGAAGTCGTTTTGCGCCGAGAGGGCGCTGACTTCGTCCGGGATAGCCATTTCGGCTCCAAATTTTTGCGCCTGATTGTAGGCACGCGCCATCAATGCGATGCCAGTGATTCCGGTCGGAAAGCCGAGGTAATTTTCAATCCGCGCCGATGCGCCGGCCTGACCGCCGAAAGCGCGGCAATCGAGCACGAGGACGGAGAGGCCCTCCGACGCCGCATAAACCGCGGTAGCAAGTCCGGCCGGCCCGGCGCCGACCACGGCGACGTCATAGAGGCGATCCGGATCGATTGCCCGCACCAGCCCGATGCAGCGCGCCAGCTCATCCTCGCTGGGATTGCGCAGCAACTGTCCGCCCGAACAAAGCACGATGGGCAGTTGTCCGGGATCGACATGAAAGCGCTCAATGAGGGCTTTCGCCTCGCTGTCGGCTTCCGGATTGAGCAATTGGAACGGGTGACCGTTGCGGCGCAGAAAACCTTGCAGGCGAAGCACGTCGCCATTTCCGGATCGGCCAACGATGACTGGCCCGCCTCCGCCCAACTCTAAAAGACCGACGCGGCGAAGGATCAGCGCGCGCATGACCCGTTCGCCGAGATCGGCTTCGGCGATCAGCAGCGCGCGAAGCCGGTCGGGCGGTATGATCAACGCGTCGACGGGTCCTTGCGCGGTGGCGTCCGCAAGCGAAGGCCGCCCTGCCATTTGGGCGAGTTCGCCCAGGAATTGGCCGGGGCCGTGCGAGACGATCAGCGTGCGGCGACCCGACTGATCGCTCTGGGTTATGTCGACGTTGCCGGCGATAATGACAACGAGGCCGGGGCCGATTTCACCGGCGGTAAAAAGTTTCTCGCCCGGCGCGAAGGTGCGGCACTCGCCAAACCGCCGCATGCGCTCGATCTCCAATGGATCGAGATCGGGAAACATCTGCTCGCGCCGCCGTTCGATGAGCGGCTGTGGTGATAACGCCATACTGTTCCGAAGCTGTGCAACGCGTCGGATTATATAGGGTCGATTTTAGCTAAGCGAAGTACTGCCCGCCGTTCGCGCTCAACGTCGAACCGGTAATCAGCCCGGCCTCGTCGGAGGCGAGAAACACTACGCAGCGCGCGACCTCTTCCGGCTCGCCGAGCCGGCCGATCGGAATCTGCGGCAGCACGTTCTTTTGCAGCACCTCCTGCGGCATCGCTTTGACCATGTCGGTCGCGATGTAGCCGGGGCAGATGGCGTTGACAGTCACGCCCACACGCGCGCCCTCCTGCGCCAGCGCCTTGGTGAAGCCGATTTCACCGGCCTTGGAGGCGGAATAATTCACCTGACCGAACTGCCCCTTCTGACCGTTGATCGAGGAAATATTGATAATACGGCCGAATTTTCGCTCGCGCATGCCCTCGATCACGTGGCGGCACATATTGAACAGGGAGCCAAGGTTGGTGTCGATGACCGCCGTCCATTGCTCCGGCTTCATGCGATGCAGCTGGGCGTCGCGGGTGATGCCGGCGTTATTGACCAGCACATCGATCGGGCCGAGCTCGGCCTCGACCTGTTTGACGCCGCTGGCGCAAGCGTCGAACGACGAGAACGTCCCACTTGTAGACGTTGATGCCGGTTTCCGCTTTGAATTTCTGCGCCGCCTCGTCGTTGCCGCCGTAATTGGCGGCAGCCGTGTAGCCGGCGGCTTTGAGCGCCCTGCAGATGGCGGCGCCAATGCCGCGCGTACCCCCAGTGACCAGCGCAACGCGCGGCATGGTTTCCTCCCAGTGTCTTCTACGTTCTTTAGATCGGATGACGGATGTCAGAGGACGGTTATCGGCGTCAGCGTTCCGACATCTGACATCTGTCCTCCGTCGTCTATCTTTCCACGCACATCGCGATGCCCATGCCGCCGCCAATGCACAGCGTTGCAAGGCCCTTTTTCGCGTTGCGCTTCTGCATTTCGTAGAGCAGCGTCACCAGCACGCGCGTGCCGGACGCGCCGATCGGATGGCCGATGGCGATGGCGCCGCCATTGACGTTGACCTTATTGGTATCCCAGCCGAGGTCCTTGTTCACGGCACAGGCCTGGGCGGCGAAAGCTTCGTTGGCCTCGACCAGGTCGAGGTCGCCGACAGTCCAGCCGGCCTTCTTCAGCGCCGCGCGCGAGGCCGGGATCGGGCCGGTACCCATGATCTTCGGATCGACACCGGCCTGCGCCCACGACACGATGCGCGCCAGCGGCGTTTTGCCGAGCTTGGCCGCCTCGCTTGCTTTCATCAAAACCACCGCAGCGGCGCCGTCATTGATGCCCGAGGCATTGCCGGCCGTGACGGTGCCTTCCTTGTCGAAAGCGGCCCGCAACTTGCCGAGCGCGTCAAGGGTGGTGCCGTGCTTGGGATATTCATCGGCGTCGACGACCACGTCGCCCTCTCGGCTCTTGATCGTCACCGGCGTGATCTCGTCCTTGAACTTGCCGGCCTTTTGCGCCGCCTCCGCCTTGTTCTGCGATTTGACCGCGAACTCGTCCTGCTGCTGCCGGGTGATCTGCCACTGCCGCGCCACGTTCTCGGCGGTGTTGCCCATGTGATAGCCGTTAAAGGCGTCCCATAGACCGTCCTTGATCATCGTATCGATCATCTCGAAATTGCCCATCTTCACCCCGCTGCGCAGGTGTGCGCAGTGCGGCGCGACGCTCATGGATTCCTGGCCGCCGGCCACCACGATGTCGCTATCGCCGTTGACGATGCCTTGGTAACCCAACGCCACCGACCGCAGGCCCGAGCCACAGAGCTGGTTGACGCCCCAGGCCGGAGTTTCCACAGGAACACCGGCCGCAATCGAGGCCTGGCGGGCCGGATTCTGGCCCTGCCCGGCGGTCAGGATCTGGCCCATAATGACTTCGGAGACGCGGGCCGGCTCGACGCCGGCGCGGTCGAGCGCCGCCTTGATCGCCGTCTTTCCCAGTTCGTGGGCGGGCAATGATGCAAACACGCCGTTGAACGCGCCGACTGCCGTGCGCGTCGCGCTGACAATGACGACATCGTCTTTCATGGGGAATTCCTTTCGAGCTATGGGCTATTGATTCGCGGGGGCTGGCCGCGGAACTCTTTGCCCTATGTCATAAGGACGCTACCTGCCGTCGACAAGGCATAAGGCACGGCATCTCTGGCATGCCTGATCGCCAGTCACGTTGCTGCGCCGGCGTCACAAAAGAGTAGCCGCGCCTGGCGAAACCGCCTATTTTGACGGCAAAATTGCGTGGTTCCACCCGATGACCGATACGACGACCAATACGACGACCAAGACCGTAGAGCCGGTCACGATCAAGAAATACGCCAATCGGCGGCTCTACAACACCGGAACGAGCACCTACGTCACGCTCGAAGACCTTGCCGCCATGGTCAAAAATGGCGAGGATTTTGTCGTCTATGACGCCAAAACCGGCGAGGATATTACCCGTTCGGTGCTCGCCCAGATCATTTTCGAGCAGGAGAACAAAGAAGGCCAGAATCTTCTGCCGATTGCCTTCCTGCGCCAACTGATCCAATTCTACGGCGACAGCATGCAGATGTTGGTGCCGCGCTATCTCGAAGTCTCCATCGAGTCGCTGACGCGGGAGCAGGAGAAGTTTCGCCAGCAGATGGCGCAAGCCTTCGGGGTCGGCGCCTTCACCTCGCTCGAGGAGCAGGTGCGACGGAACATGGAAATGTTCGAGCGCGCCTTCGCCATGTTCGCGCCTTTTGCGCGACGAGAGAGCGGAGGCGATGAGGCTCACTCAGAGGGCGAAAAAACGCCGCCGAAATCCGGCGATATCGACGATCTCAAACGCCAGCTCGACGAGATGAAGCGGAAGGTCGATCGGCTGACCGAAAAGGACGGCGAATAAATCGCGACGCAGCCGTTAGATGGCTTTGGCGAGGCTTCCCAGCCATGGTCGGTCGGTCGCAGCCAGCCCGACCAGCGCGCCTTGTAGATAATCGCAGCCCCAAGCCTCCAGCGTCTTCGCCGCCGTTTCGTCCTGTACCCATTCGGCGACGGTCCTTAAATCAAGTCGCTTGGCAAGGTCGATCAGCGTGCGCACAAAGGCGCGATCGTCGTCGGAGCGCGTGATATGCCGCACGAAGGCGCCGTCGATCTTGACGATGTCTACGCCGAGCTTGCGGAGGTTTCGAAACGACGTGTAGCCGGCGCCGAAATCGTCGATCGCAATTCGGCAACCGAGGTCCTTGACCCGCGCGACGAAACCGCGGGTCTCATCAACGTCCTGGATCGCCGCGCTTTCCGTGATCTCGACGGTGAGACGCTCTGCCACGCCGGGATGCGTGCGCAGCAGAGTGCCAAGGCCCGCCCACCAGTCCGGATCGGTGGTTGAGGCCGGCGAAACATTGAAGCTTGCTTGCAGCGCGGGGGCGGCGATCATTTCGTCAACGACGAGTTCGAGCACGCGATAGTCGAGAAGACGAACCAGACCGAGCCGTTCGGCGACCGGGACAATGTCGTTTGCCACGATCAGGCTGCCGTCGATACGCCGAATGCGCATCAGGCACTCGTAAAAAGCGGGCTGCCGGCTCATCGCCGCGGCGACGGTTTCATAGGCGAGAAAAATGCGCCGGTCGTTGAGCGCGGCGACGATCTCATCGGTCGCACGTATGTTGTCGCGGCGAATGGCCTCGCGCTCGATATTGGGTCGATAGGCTTGGAACGAGCCACGGCGCCGGACCTTGGCGGTGTCGAGGCTTTCCTGGGCGCGGGCGATCACGTCAGCGACACTGCGAGCATGACGCGGCGCCGTGACCCCGCCGATGGTGGCGGTGACCGAGATCGGGCCAGCACTGGTCGGCACCATCTCATCGCGGACCCCGGCGAGCATGCGCTCCGCGGCGATCGCCATGTCGTCGGGGGTACATTCGCGCAGGACGATACCGAATTTATTGCCGGAAAAGCGGCCAAGCGTGTCTTTGCCGCGCATCCTGCTGCGCAGGCGCTTGGCCACCGCGCCAATCACCTGATCGGCAACATCGAAGCCGTACAACTCGTTGATGCGCGCCAGGTTGTCGATCCCGATCAGAAGAAAACCGCACGACGACCGGAAGCGCAACGCTTCCTCGATCGTATCCTCCAGCACTTCGCTCAGGCAATGGCGGTTCAATTCGCCGGTGAGGCCATCGTGGTGAGCGAGGTAAGTGAGCTGGCGTTCCTGCTCATAGCGCTCGTTAATGACGCGCAGCACGCCGTGCGCCCGCGCTGGTCGGCCGTCGCGGCCAGCGAACCATCGGCCGGTATCTTCGACCCACAGCTTGGTTTCGCTGGCGGGATCAGGAAGGATGCGATATTGAATCTGATAGGGAACGCCGCGGCCGTCGTCGCGCTTGTCCGATCGCATAACGATGTCGAAGCGGACGTGCGCGTTCTCGGCCTCCAGAAGCTGCGCAAAAGCGCGGCCGGTTGAAACCGCAGCGATGTCGCGGATCAGCAATACTTCGGCGGCATTACTGCTCCAGAGCAGCACGTCGGTGTCTATGCGCCAGTCGTAAGCGACTTCGCCGATGGAGCTGAGGATTTGGGCGGCGTCGAGAGGAGCCGTGGAGTGCGGTGCTGCGGCGGTCGGTAGGACCTCGGTCACAGGCGCCTCGCGAGCATGATCCCGCCGAAGAACCAGCACCGATTTTGCGAGCAGATCGTGCTCAAACGAGAGACCGGGCGCCGTTCTGAATTCATGTTAGGAATATGGCGCTGCAAATGAATGCTGTCCGCGGCTGGCGACAGCAGACGGCGGGTTCACCGTCACCGTAACCAAGACCATAAACAATTCGGTAAACCGCCACGACGAATTGCGTCATCCCCCGCCGTGGCACGCCGCTTGCGATCTCCTGATCTTAGGACCACTACCGCTCTATTTCGGGACAGGAAACGCTTAAGAAACATGAGTAACGCTCTCGTTCCCCTCGCACCGATAGACAGAGACCGTGCAAATCTGCGCGCGGGCACGCGGCCCAACGCCGATTTCATCGCGCAGCTGATTGCCACATCGGGACAAGCACCGCAAACCCGCGCCCGCCGCCGGGCCGAACCGGAAGAAGCGATTGCGGCTTATCGCGCACTCGGCCAATGGCCGACCATGCCTGGACGCGAACTGTCCCGCTCGTTTTAGCCGATGGACTGAGCGCGCAAGTCCTGCCCCGACATCATGTGGACGGTTGTCACCGGCGCGGTCCAGCTCACGCCCGGAGTGAGAAACGCAATCATGTTGTAGATGACGAACGGGAGCAAAAGCAGGGGAAAGCCGAGGACGAACATGACGTAATTCTTTCGTCACATAGCTCACTCATCCTCGGCGGACAGCCGCAGGCGGCGCGAGGTGCGGGAAACCTAAGCTTCCGCCTTCTTGGTCAGGACCTGCCGGCCGCGATACATCCCGGTTTTAAGGTCGATGTGGTGCGGACGGCGCAATTCGCCGGAATCCTTGTCCTCGACATAGGTCGGAGCCTTCAGCGCATCGGCCGATCGGCGCATGCCACGCTTTGACGGCGACGTTTTTCTTTTCGGCACGGCCATGGGATCGCTCTCCTCTCGTCCAGTTCGCCTCGCTCGGAATGCCGGGCTTATAGAAGAAGCATCACTATTAAGCTAGTGGTCCCGGACACACCGATCGAGCCCGCCAAATTCGAGTGCCCGGCGCTCATAAAGAGCGGCGAGCCTGCGAACGAGCACGCTTGGCGCCCGGGCGCTGCGCAGCACCGGATTCGGCAAGATCGCGGCAAGTTCCGCTGCCTGATACGGACTTAGATCGTGCGCCGATTTGCCGAATGCAAAGCGTGCGCCGGCCTCGGCGCCGAATTCGCCGGTCGGGCCCCATTCGGCGATATTGAGATAAATTTCCAGGATTCGCCGCTTCGGCAACACCAGGGTCATCCACAGCGCGAGCGGAATTTCCAGCGCCTTGCGGATAAGGCTACGCCCCTGCCAGAGGAACAAATTCTTGGCCGTCTGCTGGGTGATGGTCGATGCACCGCGCGCCGCATCGAGGTTGTCGTCGGACTTTACCAAAGCTTCACGCATCTCGCCGAGATCAATACCGGGATTACGGCAGAAGCTGCCGTCCTCGGCGACGATCACGGCAAGGCGCAGCGCCGGTGAGACGTTCGACAGCGGTACGACGATACGATCGACGCGTGCGCCGGTCGCGTAGCGCCACAGCATCGGCATCGAGACCGGGTCGACAAATCGGTAAAGCGGCGCAATGGCGTAGGGAAAAAGCACCAGCAGGGCGGCGACGATTGCTAAAATCAGGGCAAAGCGTCGCAATGGCATCCTCTTTCGCGGACTAATGGTCAGGTCGCCTCCGCTCGCGCCAATGGCGGCCAGCCACGAATAAGGTCGGCGCCTTTCTCGGCCATCATCAGCACGCAGGCATTGATGTGCGCGGAGACCAGATCGGGCATTGCCGAAGCATCGCAGACCCGCAAACGCTCGATGCCGCGCACGCGCAAGTCGGCATCGAGGACGCCATCCGGGCCGATGGCGCAGGTGCCAGCCGGATGGTGCGCGGTGATGACGGTCCTCTTTAGCCAATCGTCGATCTCGGCATCGGTTTTCACTTTCAACCCAGGGCCGATTTCCTCGCCGCGATACGGATCGAGCGCTTTGTGGAATGCCAGTTCTCGCGCCCGCTTAAATCCCTCGCGGAGCGTCGACAGATCGTTGGGTGCGGTGAAAAATCGATAGACGATGCGCGGAGGTTTTAAGGGATCGGCCGAGCCGAGCAGCAACTCGCCGCGGCTGTCCGGATGCAGCAGCGTCGGCCGAATGCCGAAGCCGTCAAGGAAGGCTGGGCGGATCAGGGGAAACCACAGATGCGGACTGGCCGACGTGCCGCGGAACATGAACTCGATGTCAGGCACGGCGAGTTCAGGCCGCGTCTTGATGAATGCATGCAGTCCGCCGGGGACCACCGTGGCTGGGCCGCTGCCGAACAGATAGGCGCGGATCATGCTGACTGTCATGCGGTCAAACCGCATCTCGCGGTGGAACGCGCCCGGCCGCGGCCGGGTGTAGGTTATGTAGGCGCCGAGATGGTCTTGGAGGTTGCGACCGACCGGCAAGTCGGCGGCGACATCGATGCCAAAGCCGCGCAAGTGATCCGCGGGGCCAATGCCGGAGAGCATCAAGAGTTGCGGCGAGTTGAATGTGCCGGCGGCAAGGATGACTTCGCGCGCAGCTTCGGCGCGCGCGGTCGAACCGTTCTGGATATATTCGACGCCCTTGGCGTGCGTGCCGTCGAGAATGACGCGTGTGGTCTGCGCATTCACCGCGACCGTGAGATTCTTTCGTCCGCGCGCCGGCCTGAGGAACGCGTTCGCGGATGATGAGCGGCGGCCGTCGCGAATCGTGAACTGACCGCGACCAAAACCTTCCTGCTGCTTGCCGTTATAATCGGGCGTGAGCGGATAGCCGTTTGCCTTCGCGGCGGACAGCCAAGCGTCATAAAGCGGGTCGTGCGTCTTGGTGAATTCAGTGCCGAGCGGCCCTGCGCCGCCACGCCAGGCATCCTCGCCATTCTGCCAAGTCTCGCCGCGCCGGAAATAGGGCAGCACGTCGGCGTAGGACCAGCCGCGCGCTCCCTTCTGCGCCCAGCGGTCGTAGTCGCCCGGATTGCCGCGGGTATAGGCCATGACATTAATCGAGGACGAGCCACCCAAAACCTTGCCGCGCATCGCCTCGATGCGTCGGTTGCCGAGGTTCGGCTCGGGCTCGGTCTGGTAGCCCCAATCGAACATGCCGTTATCGTGCATGCGGCCCAGCCCGAGCGGAATGTGGATGTAGGGATGCCAATCGCGGCCACCGGCCTCGAGAAGGAGAACGCGCGCGGCGGCATCTTCGCTCAGCCGGTTCGCCAGCACGCAGCCGGCCGACCCGGCGCCGACGATGATGTAGTCGTAGCCTGGCATTGCACTCTCCCGTTCCGACACGGCGAATGGCGGACTTTAATCCCGCGCGTAACCGATCAGCGGCTTCTTCTTGCGGCCGAGCAGGATCAGGACCGTCGCTATGATTCCGATAACGGCCCAGGCCGGAAGATCGAAAGCTCTTTGCAGGTAGGGATCCCAGGCCCAGGTGATCTTCTGCTTCAGCCAGGCTTGGACCAAATTGAGGCTGCTCTGGTCGATAATGGCCCACACATCGACGACCTTGGTGTAGATGACATCATGATTGGCGATGGATTTGGTCCCGTCATAGACCAAGAACACGAACGCGGTAGCGAGCAGGCAGAGGCCGATAAAGCGAAGCAGGAATCTGATCATGAGGCTGGCGGGCTGCGGCTGGGCCGTAGTGGTGGATGTACCTTCCGGGGCAGCCATTACCCTTACCGGGCCTCTAGTTCAATGCGACGAGCGGCCCACCGGCCGGCGTCTCTTGAGTACAGGCAGCCCGGTTCGCTAAGGTTCCATGGCCGACCCTACAGCGTCTCGGCATTACCGGCAGGGAATTGAAATGGCTATCAAAAACGGCAACAAAAATAGCAGCCATTCGAGCCGACCGACCTTCACCGACCAGGAGGCTCTGCTTTTTCACAGTCAAGGCCGGCCCGGAAAGCTCGAAGTCGTCGCCACCAAGCCGATGGCGACGCAGCGCGATCTATCGCTTGCCTATTCACCAGGCGTCGCCGTTCCGGTGCTTGCCATCGCCGAGGACGAGGAGAAAGCCTTCGACTACACGACAAAAGGCAATTTCGTCGCGGTGATCACCAATGGCACCGCCATTCTCGGCCTGGGCAATCGTGGCGCGCTGGCGGCGAAACCGGTGATGGAAGGCAAAGCGGTGCTGTTCAAGCGCTTCGCCGATATCAATTCCATCGACCTCGAAGTTTCGACCGAAGATCCGGACGAATTCATCAATTGCGTAAGATTTCTTGGCAAAGGTTGGGGCGGCATCAATCTCGAAGATATCAAGGCGCCGGAATGCTTCATCATCGAGCAACGGCTGCGCGAACTTCTCGACATTCCGGTCTTTCACGACGATCAGCACGGCACCGCCATTATTGCCGCCGCCGGACTGATCAATGCGCTCGAACTGACCGGCCGCGAAATCAAAGATACCAGGCTCGTCTGCAACGGCGCCGGCGCCGCCGGTATCGCCTGCCTCGAACTTTTGCGCGCCATCGGCTTTCGCCCGGAAAACCTCATCCTGTGCGACACCAAGGGCGTCATCTACCAGGGTCGCACCGACGGCATGAACCAATGGAAGTCGGCTTTTGCCGTCAAGACCAAGGCGCGCACGCTCGCCGAGGCGCTGGCCGGCGCGGATGTGTTCTTCGGCGTTTCGGTAAAGGGCGCCGTGACCAAGGACATGGTGAAGTCGATGGCGGAACACCCGATCATCTTCGCCATGGCCAATCCCGATCCCGAAATCACGGTGGAGGAGGTCGCCGAGGTGCGCACCGACGCCATCATGGCCACCGGCCGCTCCGACTATCCGAACCAGATCAACAACGTGCTTGGGTTTCCCTACATCTTCCGCGGCGCGCTCGATGTGCGCGCGCGCGCCATCAACATGGAGATGAAGATCGCGGCGGCGCATGCGCTCGCTGCGCTCGCCCGCGAGGACGTGCCCGACGAAGTCGCCGTCGCCTATGGCGCGCGGCCGAAATATGGACGCGACTACATCATTCCGGTGCCGTTCGACCCGCGGCTTATTTCCGATATTCCGCCGGCGGTGGCGAAAGCGGCCATGGAGTCAAAGGTCGCGCGGCGACCAATTGCCGATATGGAAACCTATCGGCAGCAATTGCGCACGCGGCGCGATCCGATCGCCGGCGTGCTGACCGGGGTTTACGAACGGCTGCGCCGTCGCCCGCGGCGGGTTGTCTTCGCCGAGGGTGAAGAGGAACAAGTGATTCGTGCCGCCGCAACGTTCGTGCATCAGGGCCTCGGCACCGCGCTCCTGTGCGGCCGCGAGCGGCGCGTGCGCGACACTGCGCAGGCGCTCGGCGTCGAGCTGGGCGGCAATATCGAGATCATCAATGCGGCGATGTCGTCGCGCAATGCCGCCTATGCGGCGTATCTCTACGAGCGGCTGCAACGGCGCGGCTTTCTGCAGCGCGACTGCCAGCGGCTGGTGAACCAGGACCGCAATCATTTCGCTTCCTGCATGGTGGCGCTCGGCGATGCCGACGCCATGGTCACAGGCGTCACTCGAAATTTCTCCGTCGCCCTCGAAGACATACGGCGCTGCATCGATCCGAAGCCGGGGCATCGGGTGATGGGCATCTCGCTGGTACTGGCCCGCGGACGCACCGTGCTGGTCGCCGACACGGCGGTCACCGAAATGCCGGCCGCGGCCGATCTCGCCGACATTGCGGTGGAAGCGGCGCGCGTCGCTCGCTCGCTTGGCTACGAGCCAAAGCTCGCACTGCTCGCCTTCTCGACCTTCGGCCATCCGGCGGGTGAACGCTCGGAGCGCGTCCAGGAAGCGGTGCGGCTTCTCGATCAGCGTCACGTCGATTTCGAATACGACGGCGATATGGCCGCCGACGTGGCGTTGAACACCGAGCTACGCGAAGCCTATCCGTTCTGTCGCCTGTCCGGGCCCGCGAATGTGCTGATCATGCCGGCCTACCACTCCGCCTCGATCTCGACCAAGCTCCTGATGGAGCTCGGCGGCGCCAACGTGATCGGGCCGATGCTGGTCGGTCTCGATCGCTCGGTGCAGATCGTGCCGCTGTCCGCCAACGACGCTCAACTCGTCAACATGGCGGCGATCGCCGCCTACAATGTGGGCGGCTGAGCTTCCGGAATTCGGGATTCCACGTTCCAACCTTAAACTATGCAAAAGCGCAAACTTGGAACGACCGGTCCGGAGGTGTCCCTCGTCGGGCTCGGCACCAACAATTTCGGCGGTCGCACCGGCCGCGATACTTCTCAGTTGGTTTTGGCTAAGGCGCTCGATCTCGGCATCACGCTCATCGATACGGCCAACGTCTACGGCAACAGGGGCGGCTCCGAGGAGATTTTAGGAGAGGCTCTCGGCGCCCGGCGCAAGGATGTCGTGCTGGCGACCAAATTCGGCCTGCCAATGGACGGGGCCGGCAAGTTGCGTGGCGCGTCGCGCCGCTACATCGTGCAAGCCGTCGAAGCGAGCTTGCGACGGTTGAACACCGATTGGATCGATCTCTATCAGCTGCACCGGCCCGACCCGAGCACACCGATCGAAGAAACGCTGCGCGCTTGCGACGATTTGGTGAAATCGGGAAAGCTCCGCTTCATCGGCTGCTCCAATTTATCGGCGGCACAGCTTGAAGAAGCGCAAGCCGTTGCCTTGCGGCATGGGCTTACGTCCTTCATTTCGTGCCAAAACGAATACAGTCTGCTCGATCGCGGCGTCGAAAAGGCTCTGGTTCCCGTCATGCGCAAGCACGGCCTCGGCTTGCTGCCCTACTTTCCGCTGGCAAGCGGATTGTTGACCGGCAAGTACAAAAGCGGTGCGCCCTTGCCGGCGGGCTCGCGCCTCGCCAACAGCGCCCGCCATGCCGAAGGCCTGCTGAATGCGCATAACTGGCGCATCGTCCAAAACTTGAGCGAATTCGCCGCGGGGCGCGGTCATTCGCTCCTCGAACTGGCGATGAGCTGGCTCGCCAGCCGGCCGTTCATTTCCAGCATCATCGCCGGCGCCACCAAGCCGGAGCAGGTCGTGCAGAATGTCGCCGCCGTCCGTTGGGATTTGTCGCCGGCAGACCTCGCCGAGATCGACCCCATGACTCTTTGAATTGGCATACGAAATTCGAGGTGTCCGATTCACGGGGCCGAAACCTCTGTGCGGTAGCGTGCCGGCTTATGCAGCACGTCGCGCCACCGTTCGCTCTGGAGATTGCAGGCCTGGTCAAGCGTTTCGACCGTCCAGCGGTCGATGGCCTGAATTTGAACGTTCGGTCCGGAGAGTTCTACGCGCTGCTCGGTCCGAACGGCGCCGGCAAGACGACGACCTTGCGCATGATCGCCGGGTTACTGCGGCCGGATGCGGGCAGCATCCGCGTCGCCGGCATCGACGCGCTCGCCAATCCGGTGGCGGCGAAGCGGTTGATGGCGTGGATCTCCGATGAACCGATGATCTACGACAAGCTCACGCCGCGGGAATATCTCGAATTCGTCGCCGGACTGTGGGGCCTCGCGCCGGCACTCGCCGAGCCGCGCGCGCAAGAATTGCTGGGCTGGCTCGAACTCGCCCCGCATTCGCAAGAGCGCTGCGAAGGTTTCTCCAAGGGCATGCGGCAGAAGGTGGCGCTGGCCGGCGCGCTCATTCACGAGCCGCAACTGATCATTCTCGACGAGCCGTTGACCGGACTCGATGCCGGCTCCGCCCGTCAGGTCAAAACCGTTTTGCGCGAGCGCGTTCGCGCCGGCGGCACCGTCATCATGACCACGCACATTCTTGAAGTCGCCGAGCGCATGGCCGATCGCATCGGCGTCATCACCCGCGGAAAACTCATCGCCGAGGGCACGCTCGAGGAATTGCGCCTGAGGGCCGGCAAGAACGCAACAACGGGCGCGGCCGCGAGCGACCAGGTGAGCCTGGAAGATACTTTCCTCGCGCTTGTCGCCGAGCCGGCCGAAGCCGCATGATCGCTGAGCCCGGCAGCGTCGTTTGGTTTGCACGGCACGAGTGGCGTCTGGCCTGGCGCGACTGGATCGCTATTTTGAGTGGCGGCCGGCGCAAGCGTCTGCGCCGCGCCGTCATTGCGGTCGCGATCTTCGTCGTCTTCATGCATTTCGTCGCTTATTGGATGGTCGGCCGCTATGCCGACGCCGCGCCCGATAAATCAACTCTGGTCGCGATCACGGGAAGTGTCCTGTTGTCGTGGCTGTTGATGATTTCGCAGGCGATGGAGTCGACGACGCGCGCGTTCTATTCGCGGTCCGATCTCGATCTTATTCTCGCTTCGCCCGCCGCGGCGGAAAAGCTTTTCGCCGTGCGCATTACAACGGTGGCGCTGTCGCTGGCGATGATGGCGCTGCCGCTCGCCGCGCCGTTCATCGATATATTGATCGCGCGCGGCGGCTGGCGCTGGATGGGAGCCTATGGGCTGATTGTCGCCATGGGCGCGACCGCAACCGCGCTGGCAGTCGGCCTCACCGTCGCACTATTCCGCGTCATTGGCGCAAAGCGCACGCGGTTCGTTGCGCAGGTCGTCGCGGCCGTGATTGGCGCCGTCTTTGTCATCGGTCTGCAAATCGCAGCGATTCTCTCGTACGGCACCATTTCGCGCGTATCGGTGCTGCAATCGCAAACCCTGCTGGCGCACCTGCCCGATGCCGGCAGCCCGGTATGGTGGCCGGCGCGCGCGGCGCTGGGCGACGGCACGGCGCTCCTTGGCGTGCTCGGCGTTGGTCTTGTTTTGCTTGCTGCTACGATCGTCATTGTCGCGCCGCGCTTTGGCGCATATGCCAACACCGCGGCCGGCGCCGCGGCTTCTTCGGTCGTGCAGGTTCGGCGTTCGACTACGTTTCGGGCGATGTCGCCCCGACACGCGCTACGGCGAAAGGAATGGACGCTGCTGCAGCGCGATCCTTGGCTCGTCTCGCAGACACTCATGCAGATGCTCTATCTCATTCCGCCGGCGGTACTGTTGTGGCGCAGCTTCGCTGACGGCAACGCCGCCTACCAATTGCTGGTGCCGGTGCTGGTCATGGCCGCAGGTCAGCTTGCTGGCGGCCTCGCCTGGCTCGCGATCTCGGGCGAGGACGCGCCCGACCTTGTCGCCTCGGCGCCGGTGCCGGCCGGATTTATCTTGCGGGCCAAGATCGAAGCCGTGCTCGGGGGTGTCGCCGTCGTCTTCACGCCACTCATTGCGGTGCTCGCGATTGCCTCGCCCTGGCACGCGCTGGTCACAAGCGTCGGCATCGTCGTTGCCGCGGTGGCGGCGACGGCGATCCAGCTCTGGTTCCGCGGTCAGGCCAAGCGCAGCCAATTTCGCCGCCGCCAGGTCTCCTCGCGCCTGGCCACCTTTGCCGAGGCATTCTCCTCGATCGGCTGGGCTGCGACGGCAGCGGTAGCTGCCGCCAGCCTGCCGCTTGCCATTGCGCCGGGATTGCTCGCATTCGTGGTGGTGATGGGGACGTGGTTGATGAGCCCGCGTGCGCAACTGCGCCATGCATGACGGGTCCCTCGACGCAGAGAACCCTCCTGTGATTTAACACTGGCTCCGACAGCGTCTTGCGTCCGGAGCCGGGAATGAAAAACAAGCCGAACTGGAAGTGGCCGGGCGACAAGCGCATCGCCGTCGTGTTCAATGTCTGTCTCGAAGCGTGGTCGGACGGCAAGGCCCCTGGCATCAGTCCGATGGGCAACCCGCTGCCGGTTGGCGTGCTCGACACGATGGCGATTTCCTGGGCCGCCTACGGCGTCGAGGTCGGCATCCACCGGCTGATGGAGGCATTCGCCCGCCATGGCGCGAAGGCGAGCGTCATGACCAACGCCATCATCGCCGAACGCTCGCCGGATACGGTGCGCGCCATCGCCGATCGCGGCCATGAAGTGTTCTCGCATTCTTACGCCATGGACGTCGTCCCGGCGCTACTGTCCGACGAAGACGAGGGCAAAAATATCGAACGCTGCACGACGCTGCTTGAAAGGGCTTCGGGACGCAAAATCATCGGCTGGCTGTCGCCGCGCGGCACTTCGAAGCTGTCCACGCCAAAGCTGCTCGCCGCGGCCGGCTACCGCTGGTATGGTGACGTCTTCGACGCCGATCTGCCTCACGTCATAAGCCACGGCAACAAAAGGATTGTCGCCATTCCGCTGTCGTACGATGTCAACGACATGCCATCGATGAAATACGGTCACCCGCCACGGATGATGCTGGAGTCATACAATGAGGTGATCGAGATCGCGCGCGCTCGCAGCGACGAGCTTCGCATCATCAACGTCACCAGCCATGCTCATATCTTCGGCCACCATCGTGGCGCGCATTTTTACGAAAAGATCATCGAGCAAGCGGTGTCGGCGCCTGACATCTGGGTTGGTACGCGCGCCGAGATCGCCGACCATGTGCTGAGCATGGCTGCCTGAAATATCAAGAAATTCGCCGGGAGAAGCGTTCTGTGATTGCCTTCGAAATGGTGGAGCCGACATCGCTGCAAGAGGCGGTGGCGCTGCTCGAGCCTCAGGAGCCGACCATCCGCCCGGTCGCCGGCGGCACCGCGCTGATGCTGATGATGAAGGCCGGCGTGTTTGCGCCCAGCCGTCTCGTCTGCCTGCATCGCATCGAGCCGCAATATTCCGGCATCGCCCTCAACGACGCCGGGAAATTGCGGATTGGCGCCATGGCGACATTAAGCGAGGTCAAACACGACTCGAACGTCGCTGCGCGGCTACCCGTCCTCAAGCATGCGCTGCGCAGACTGTCGAATCCGCGCATACGCAATGTCGCCCGCATCGGCGGCGCGCTCGCTCACGGCGATCCGCATATGGATCTGCCGCCCGTCCTGACCGTGCTGGCATCCCGGGTTTCGATCCAGGGTCCGAAGGGCGAGCGCGAGCTGCCGCTCGAACAGCTTTACTCCGGCTATTACGAAACCGTGCTGGACAAAAACGAACTCATCACCGCGGTGACGGTGCCGCCGCTCAATGCACGCAAGGCGGCTTACATGAAAGTCACCTTACGCTCCGCCGACGATTGGCCCGCGCTCGGCGTCGCGGTGTCGTTTGCGCTTGCCGACGGCGCAATGCGCGACCCTATCGTCGTCGTCAGCGCCGCGACGGAAAAGGTCACGCGCCTGGCGAGCGCCGAGAAGATTCTGCACGGCGCGGCCCCGGATGATGCCGTGCTGGGGCGGGCCGGCGAGGCCGCGGTCGCTGAAGCTTCCATCCTGGCCGACGCCCATGGCTCGGCGGCGTATAAGCGCGAATTGCTGCGGGTCTATGTGCGGCGCGCCGTGCGGCAGGCATTGGCTGGAAATCCACCGCAGGGGCAGCGATGAATCAGATCGGGCGAAACATCCCGCGGCTTGAAGTGCGCGCCAAGGTGACCGGCCGCGCCGACTATACGCACAATCTGCGCCTGCCCGGCATGCTTTACGGCAAAGTGTTTCGCTCGACGGTGCCGCACGGCCGCATCCGCAGCATCGATACGCAAGCCGCGCGGGAGCTTCGCGGTGTGCATCGCGTCGTCACCGGCGAAGATATCAAGAAGCTGATTGCGGAGCCGTATTATGGTCCGGCCTTTCACGATCAACCGATCCTGGCGCTCGACAAGGTGCGCTATGTCGGCGAGCCGGTCGCGTGTGTCTTGGCAAGCGATCCGCATGTGGCTGAGCATGCCGTACAGCTGATCGCCGCCGAATATGACGAATTGCCGGCCGTCTATGACGAGATCGCGGCAATGCAGCCCGATGTCCTCGTTCACGACGTGCTGCGGCCGGCCGGCACTTTTGCCGACTTAAAGCACCTGCAAGGCCGCAAAGGCACCAACGTCGCGCTCGACTATCACTTACGGCGCGGCAACGTCGACAAAGCGTTCGCCGGCGCCCATCGTGTGTTCGAGCACACCTTCAAGACCCAACAATGCCTGCATCTGCCGTTTGAACCGCATGTCGCCATCGCCGAGCCGGGTGACGACAGATTGACGATCTACACGTCGAACCAGACGCCGTCGTTCGTGCGCATTGAGATTGCGCGGCTGTTCGGTTGGCCCGAAAACCGCGTGCGCGTGAAAGTTCCGTATCTGGGCGGCGGTTACGGCGCCAAAGTCTACGTCAAACTGGAAGCCCTGGTTTCTGCGCTGGCCATGCTTGTCCGCCGTCCGGTCAAGATCGCGCTGACGATGGAAGAGCAGTTTTATATGATCACCAAGCACCCCACGACGTTCCGCATCAAAAGCGGCGTCGACCAAGATGGGCGTGTGACGGCACGGTCCTGCGAAGTGTTTTGGAACGGCGGCGCCTACGCCGATATCGGCCCGCGGGTGACGCAGAAATCCGGCTTCACCGCGGCGGGTCCCTACGACATCGACAACGTCAGTATCGATTCCTATGCGCTTTACACAAATCGCACGCCAGCGGGCGCGTTGCGCGGTTTCGGCGTCCCGCAACTGGTCTGGGCCTATGAAAGCCATACCGATCTGATCGCGCGCGAGCTCGGCATCGATCCCGTCGAGTTTCGTAGGAAAAATCTTCTGCGCGACGGCCGGCCGCAGGCCAGCGGCACCGTGTTGCAGGATGCCGCCATCGCCGAGGTGCTCGACGCGCTGGTCGCGCGCATCGGCTGGACCGCACCGTTCGAACGCGGCAGCGGCACATTGCGCCGCGGCCGCGGCATTGCCATCGGATTTAAGGCTTCGATTTCGCCGACCACGTCGGTCGCGATCGTCAACGTTTCCGCCGACGGCAGCATCTACCTTTACAAGAGCACAGTCGATATGGGGCAGGGCTCGGACACCGCATTCGCCCAAATCGTCGGCGAAGTGCTCAACGTCAAGGCCGAAGATGTGCGCGTTGTCGCCCCCGATACCAACGTCACGCCTTACGACATGGGCACGCTCGGCTCGCGCTCGCTGTTTCACATGGGCACTGCGGTCCGCCTCGCGGCCGAGGATGCCCGCAGCAAATTGCGCGCACTCGCCGTCGAGGCCGGGCTTCCCGAAGGCACCAATTATCCGCCGGCGGAAATATTTAAGAAACGCTACGGCATGCAGGCCGGTACCGTCGTCGGCACTGCCAGCTATGTGCCGAGCTACAAGTCGCCCGATCCGCAGACCGGAATGTCGGACAATGTCACGCCGTTCTGGATGGTGGGCGGCGCGGCCGCCGAGGTCGAGGTCGATACCGAAACGGGACGCGTGCGCATTTTGCGCCTGATCAACGCCGCCGATTGCGGCAAGCCGATCAATCCCGCCGTGGCGCGCACGCAATTGTCCGGCGCTGCGATCATGCAGCTTGGCTTCACGCTGTCCGAGATCATGCATCTTGACGGCGGCCAGGTTACCAATGCGTCGCTCGCCGACTACAAGATTCCCGGCATCGGTGACATTCCGCCGATGGAGAACGAGCTCGTTGCGGCCGAGCAGCATTCCGGTCCGTTCGGCGCTAAGGGGCTCGGCGAGTCGGGCACGTTCGGCGTTTCGCCGGCGATCGCCAATGCCATCCACGATGCGGTCGGCGCGCGTATCACCGAGCTGCCGATCACGGCCGAGGCGGTGCTGCGCGCGCTACGTGCCCAAGCCGGCCGCCCGCTCGAGGAGGAATGATGAGCGCGCGCACCATCAATTTCACGCTCAACGGTGAGGCGGTCACGACCGCCATCGAGCCGCATCGCAATCTGGTCGAGCTGTTGGCGCGTTTCGATCTGTTCGGCGCCCGCGAAAGCTGCGGCCAGGGGCTATGCGGCTGCTGCACCGTGCTGGTCGACGACAAAGCAGTGTCCGGCTGCCTTTATTTTGCGGTCTGGGTCGACGGCAAAAGCGTCACCACGATCGAGCATCTCGATGCCGGCGGTGCGCTGTCCAAGGTGCAGCAAGCTTTCATCGCAGCCGGCGCGTTCCAATGCGGCTTCTGCACGCCGGGCTTCGTGCTGATGGCGCATCAATTGCTCAAAGAGCGTCCCAATCCAAGCGATGACGACATCCGCCATTATTTTTCCGGAAATCTTTGCCGCTGCGCCGCCTATCCGGAGATCATCGAGGCGGTGAGGCTTGCGGCGCGGGCCTGAGGATTCCGCAAGTGCTGCCGTGGATCGGTGCCACATTCGCCGCTTGTCAGCTTAAATCGACGCGTTACGCTGGCGAGCGCCCATTTTGTGCGCAACGATGGCGCTAGCCGCAGGGAGATTGGACGATGCCGACGCAAAGCCAGCATCCGGAAACTATCGTACTGCACGCCGGGTACCGCGCGGACCCGACGACCACGGCGGTGGCCGTGCCGATCTATCAAACAACGTCCTATCAGTTCCATTCGACCGAGCACGCTGCCAACCTGTTCGCGCTCAAGGAGCTGGGCAACATCTACACTCGAATTATGAACCCAACTCAGGCCGTGCTGGAGGAGCGCGTCGCCGCACTTGAAGGCGGCGTAGCCGCGCTCGGCCTTGCCTCGGGGCAGGCGGCGTCGCTATTCGCGGTGCAGAACATCTGCCATGCCGGCGATAATTTTCTGTGCTCGACCGACATCTATGGCGGCACCTGGAACCTGTTCCAGAACACGATGAGTACTATGGGTATCGAATGCCGCTTCATCGACCCGGCGGATCCGGAGAATTTCCGCCGCGCCAGCGATGCGCGGACGCGCTGCTACTACGGCGAGACGCTGCCCAATCCCAAGCTCACCGTTTTCCCGATCGCCGAAGTGGCGAAGATCGGGCGCGAGCTCGGCATTCCGCTGATCGTGGACAATACCGCTTGTCCGGTGCTGTGCCGGCCGATCGAGCACGGCGCCGCCATCACCATGCACTCGACGACCAAATATATCGGCGGTCACGGCACCTCGATCGGCGGCGTCATCGTCGACGGCGGCAATTTCGACTGGGAGAAGCATGCCGACCGCTTCCCTATGCTCAACACGCCGGACCCGAGCTATCACGGAGCGATCTGGACGCAGGCCGTCAAGCCGCTCGGCCCGATCGCCTACATTATCAAGGCCCGGGTCACGCTGTTGCGCGACATCGGCGCCGCCATGTCGCCGTTCAACGCCTTCATGTTCATCCAGGGTCTTGAAACCGTGGCGCTACGCATGCGCCAACACTGCAGCAACGCCACCGCCGTAGCGCAACATCTGGCCAAACAGCCCAAAGTCACGAAGGTCATCTTCCCCGGCATGATGACGGGCGAGATGAAGCGCCGCGCCGACGCCTATCTCAAGGGCGGCTATGGCGGCCTGGTCGGCTTTGAGCTCAGGGGCGGCCGCGATGCCGGCCGCAAGTTCATTGACAGCCTCAAAATGTTCTACCACGTCGCCAATATCGGCGACGCTCGCTCGCTTGCCATTCACCCGGCGAGCACCACGCATTCGCAGCTCACACCGGAGGAGCAGGCGCGCACCGGCGTGACCGACAATTATGTGCGGCTTTCGGTCGGCATTGAGCACATCGACGACATCATCGCCGATCTCGATCAGGCGCTGGCGGTGGCGTAAGAATGACGGCAACATCCGCAATCATTTTTCCGGAAATCTTTGCCGCTGCGCCGCCTATCCGGAACTTATCGGCGCAATGAAGCGCGCGGCGCAGGTGCGGACATAATTTCCTGGGATCGGACCTAAACGATCTCCGGAAAGTTTCGCCTGTACCTGACGAAATCATCGGCGTTGGCAAATTCGTCATAAAGGCGACGGGCCGGATTGTTGGCACGGGTGTGCCAGTAAAGCCGCGACCAGCCGCCCGATCTGGCGCGGTCCACCAAATCCGCAATCAGCATTCGCCCGCAGCTGCGGCCGCGGAATTCCGGCGCGACAAAGAGATCTTCGAGATAACAAACCGGCGCGATTGTCCACGTGCTGTCATGAAGCAGGCTGACGCTAAAGCCCACGATCCCGACATCGACCTCGGCGAGCCGAGCGAAAATCGGCGACGCTGGGTCGAGAATCCGCCGCCAGGTCCGCGCTGTGACAGGCTCCGGAATACTGACCTCGTAAAATGCGTTGTACTGCGACCATAGTGCCCGCCATGCCGTCTCGTCTGTCGGTGCCGGGTCGCGAATGAACATTGTCGGCTGACGCATCAGGCGGAGTTCAACGCCTCGATAAATCGCTGCTTGATCGCGTGACCGTCGCGCAGCGGCAGGACGCGCGGGGTATCCTCGGCCTTGATTTTGGCGTTGACGAGGGTCGGGCCTTTGCCCTCATGCAGCAAAGTTCGCACCTCGGCAGCCTCATGGAGGCGTGTAACCGCACGCGCGTGCTTGAAGCGGCAGGCGAGCGCCATGGCGACGAGATCGATGCCGTTGTCCGTTGCGCTCGGCTGCATGCCGGTTTCGCCATAACGGGCATTGTCGAGCACGACGATGACCAGATTGTCCGGTTGCTTGACGCCAATGGTGGCGAGGCTGCCAAGGCCCATCAGCAGGTCGCCGTCGCCGGTGAGCACGGCGACGCGCCGCTCCGGCCGCGCCAGCGCCAGGCCAAGCCCGATCATGGCGGCGCCGCCCATCGCGCCCCAGAGATAGAAGTTGAGCGGATGATCGCCGGCGGCGGCGACGTCGTACGTCGCCGAGCCGAGCCCGGGGACGACGAGAAGATCGCCGCGGTCGATCAGGAGCTGCCGCACGAACTCGCGCCGGTCGAGCATCATCGCGTCCATTGCTTGCGGCCGATTAGCCGCTGCGACAGTAAAATTGCGACCTGGAGATTGCCGTCGAACGCCATGTCGCAGCCGGCGCCGACGATGTCGTCGACTGTGTCGGCGCCGTCGACGCGGTAGGTGAGAAAGCCGGAGAGCCGCAGCACATCCTCGGTGATCGTCCCCATCGGCACTTGCCACGGATTGAATTCGCCGAACTCGCCGCGCATGGTGACAAGGACGATGCAGCCGAAGCCGCAATTGCGCAATAGCGAAAACATATTGATGCAGTTGCCGACGCCGCTCGATTGCATCAAGAGGGCGGCGCGCTGGCCGCCGAGCGCGGCGCCGGCGACGAGCCCAACGCCCTCCTCTTCGGTCGTCAGCACCACGTCGGCGATATGCGGATCGTCGCGGCACAACGCGATAAGGCGGCTGTGCCCGGCATCGGGCACGTAACCCACTTGGCGAATGCCGACCCGGCGAAACTGAGCGTAGATCGCGTCGGGCCAGGAGGCTTCAATGTTTACCGGCGTGTGCAAACGAAAATCTCTGCGGTTTCGTAAGGTGCCAGAGGCAAGGAGTTTGCAAATATCGCATCGCTCATTACTGTGCGCCATCCCCTAACTGCGCCCAACCAAGCGCAGGCACAACCGCACGGGAGGCTCTCATGGCTGCGCGGCTCCGACACATTGCACTGTCCGTCCCCGATCCGGACAAGGCGGCAAAATTTTTCGAGGATGCCTTTGGCATGAAGCGCGTCGGAAAAGCCGGTATCGGCTGCTATGTCTCCGACGGCACCATCAATGTGGCGCTGTTGAAATACGATGGCGAGGTTCCCGGCTTCCACGAGGGCTATCACGGCCTCGTGCATTTCGGCATGTGGGTCGACAACCTCGAGGAAACCGCCAAGAAAGTGACGGACGCCGGGGGCAGTTATTTCGGCGGCCGCCCCGACGACAATCCGAACACTTTTTACGAGGTCAAGTACCAGGACCCGAACGGCATCGTTTTCGACTTAACGCACAATGGCTGGCGCGGCGCTGTCAAGGAAGTCGTTCCGGTCGATAGTGAGAATGTCCCCGCCGAATAACGGTCAGCGCCGCCACGGCAGCGCGGCGGCGTGTTCGACAAAGAACCACGCGCCTTCGCCGAGTTCGGCCGGAAAGGCCGCGACGATGCCGTCGTCGATGGCGCGCCATTCAAGTTCGGCACGATCGACAGCCGTTTCGGCGGCGGCAAGCGATTCGACCTTCATCGCGTAACCGAGAATGAACGGCAGCGTCGTGACCGGCACTTCCGGCAACCTGTCGGTGGCTCTGTCATGCGTGACGAGATACACGCCGCCGCGATCGAGCCGCAGCAGCGCGCCGCCGGGTGTCGGCGTCGGCGCGCGACCAGTGAAACGTGCGAACCGTTCGGCGGCTTCCTCGACGTCGGCAACCGCGATGACAACATCGATGAGAGCTGTCGCGCTGTTTGGATGCTTAAGCCATCGCTCTTGCCAGACCGCCTGCTCGCTATGATGCGTCAGCATTTGGATTCGCCCCTCGGGCATCGCCTCGGGCGCGACGCGCGCGATGGTGAAGGCGGCTCTGGCCGCGGCGGATGCACTCTCGACCGGGCGCTCCATGCGCACCAAATCGTGCACGCGAAAACCGTCGGTAGCGAGCCGCCGATGCGCCTTGGCGGCGTCCGGGACGGCAAAGGCTGCGAGATGGACCCCCGCATGGCGGCTTACCGCCGCATCGAGTTCGCGGCTGAGCGGAGTATCGGAGGTCCCAAACAGCACTTCGAGATAGCCGCGTGACAACATCGCGGTGACGTTGCCCGTTCCAGTCGGCACCATGCCACCGGCCGGATCGGGAGTGCTTTGGATCGAGATCGGCGTGGGCGCAAAGCCGCAACGCTTGAGCGCGCGGCTCGCGGCTTCGCCGTCGCGCACAAAATGGCCGACATGATCGAGAAAGATTTCATCGCCCGCCGGGAGTCGGCGATCAACCTCGTCAGCCGCGGTTCGCCCGGGCAAATTGGTCACTCGGCAAGTCCCTTATTCAGAACGCGCAATGCCGGCATCCTCGACGACCTTGCCCCAGCGAACGATCTCGGACTGCAAAAATTGATGAAGGTCGTCGATCGAGCCGGCGCCGACCGGGTTCATGCCGAAATCGATCATGCGCGTGTGGACATCGTCTATGGCCACGATGGCATTCAGTGCGGAATTGAGCTTGGCGAGGATGGGCTGCGGCGTCTTTGCCGGCGCCACCACGGCCTGCCAAGCCGCCACGTCGAAGCCGGGTACGCCGGCGTCCGCGAGCGGGGGAACTTCGGGCAGCGCCGTGAACCGTTCCTTGGTCGTCACCGCCAGTGGGCGTAGTTTTCCGGCATTAATGAGCGGCAGCGCCGGCCCAAGATCGCTGAACATCAGCTGGATGTAGCCGCCAATCAGATCGTTGAGGGCCGGCGCGGTCCCTCGGTAGGGCACGTGGGTCATCTTAATGCCGGTCATGCTGCTAAATAGCGCGGCGGCCAGATGATGGAAGGCGCCTATCCCGCCGGAGCCGTAACTCAACGGCCGTTCCTTGGCGAGCTTGATCAGATCGGCCACGCTGTTCACCGGCAGCGACGGATTGACAACCAGAACGAATGGCACCCTGGCGATAAGCGCAACCAGCGCCAGATCCTCTATCGGATCGTAAGGCAACGACTTGTACAGCGTGACATCGATCGCCAGCGACGACACATCCATCATGATGGTGTAGCCGTCAGCAGGCGATTTGGCGACGAAGTTGGTGGCAATGACCGTCCCGGCGCCCGGTCGATTCTCGACAACGAATTGTTTGCCGAGCGCTTGTTCCAGTCTTTCGGCAAGGAGTTGCGCCAGAAGGTCGGTGCCGCCGGCCGGCGCGAAGGGTACGATGAATGTGACCTGATGGGTCGGATAATCGGCCGCTGCCACGGCCCCATCTTGCGCGCGAGCGACTTGAATTGTCATTGCGGGAAGCGCAGCCGCCAGCAAAGAGCGGCGCGAGATTGTTATCGCCGTCCTTAGCGTCATCGGCCGGGTTCCTCCCTATGGTTCGCGGCCTGTTAGCTCTCGCCTCATATTGGCGCTTTAGCACGCCCGCCGCGCAAACGTCACCAATTCGGCGTGAACGCCGCGACCGTTTGTGCCGGACGGTGCCGGACGCTTTGCATTTCTTGACAGGGACTTACCGTGCCGCCATAAGGACGCCAGTCGGCGCGGAGTTCGACGCGGCATTACGTCCGTCGTCCGCTAACCATCAACAGAATCGACTGGAAGAAGCCGGTCCGGACGCCAATCCGAGCATCGGGATTACGAGGAAGTGGTCATGTTCGCGGTCTTCAAAACGGGCGGCAAGCAATACCGAGTGGCCGCCGAGGACGTGCTCAAGGTCGACAAGGTCAAGGGCGAGCCTGGCGAAATCGTCGAGTTCGGCGAGGTCTTGATCGTGGGCGGGGAGAGCGTCGCGTTGGGCGCGCCCACCGTTGCCGGCGCCATGGTCGCGGCCGAAGTGTTGGAACAGGGCCGCGGCGCGAAAATCATCGCGTTCAAGAAGCGGCGGCGCAAAAATTCCCGTCGCAAGATCGGCCATCGCCAGGAATTCACGCTGCTTCGCATCACCGAGATTTTGACCGACGGCAAGAAGCCGAGCAAAGAGGCGCGTCCAAGAACGAAACCAAGAGCGAAACCAACCCAGGAACCGGCGCCGGCAACTGCTGCCGCGAGTGCGGAGGGTGCGGCCGAGGCGATTGCAGGCGCTGCGCCAAAACCGCGCAGGGCTTCGGCAAAGAAGCCGGAAAAGCCAAAATCCAAGGCGCCGGCCAAAGCAAGAAAGCCGGCAACAAAGGGTAAAAAGAAGTGAGGTGGAGGAGTGATGCTTTTGTCACGAATCCGGTGTAGGTATGACCAGTAGGTTTGGAGACCAGTAGTGGCGCACAAGAAAGCAGGCGGATCCTCACGCAACGGCCGAGATTTGGCCGGTCAGCGTCTAGGGTTGAAGATTTTCGGCGGAGCCGAGGTGCTCGCCGGCAATATCATCGCGCGCCAGCGCGGCACCAAATGGCATCCCGGCCGTAACGTCGGCGTTGGCAGGGATCACACGTTGTTTGCGTTGATTAACGGCAAAGTCGAGTTCCAGACCAAAACCAAAGGCCGCGTTTTCGTCTCGGTACGTTCGATGTCGGAGGCAGCGGCGCAGTAATACGGTGGATCATACGAAGGTCCGCCGGCATCCAGTCGAACCGGCGGACCCGATTGGGCTCCGAAAAGGGGGAGACTGGGATGCCGGCTCCTCCTTTCGATTTTATGCAGGAGCCCATGCGATGACTCCAACAACGCAAGCAGCAAAGCAGGTCTTTGCGCAGCGCTTAGACGAGTGCAGTGTTCCGGTCATCGAGACCGAGCGGCTGATGTTGCGCGCCCCGCACCGCGGCGACATCAAAGCTATCGTGCGTCTCGTCAATGACCGCCGGGTCGCGGAGAATACCGCGCGCATTCCACACCCCTATGGCGGCGAGGACGCCGAGCGCTTCATTGCGGCGGCCAATCGGCCGGACGGCGAAGCGACCTTCGTCATTTTGCAGGCCAGCGTGCCGATTGGCGTCTGCGGTGTCGAACCGCGCGACACCGTACCTGAAATCGGCTATTGGCTCGGCGTGCCCTATTGGGGGCGCGGCTACGCCACCGAGGCGGTACGCGCCGTGATCGATCGTGCCTTCGGCGCGCTCGGCCATGACGCGCTGGCGGCCGGGGCCCGCGTCAACAATCCGGCCTCGCGGCGGGTGCTGGAGAAGTGCGGTTTCCAGTGGACCGGCGTTGGTCTCTATCGCATCCGCGCCATCAATTCCTCGGCGCCGCTCGACCGTTTCCGCCTCGATCGCGGCTTGTGGGCTTCGCTGAAGGCTTGGGGTCGCGCCCGGGACGTGGCGTGACGGCGCGCGGGTAGAATGTTCTACTGCGCCGCGGCTTGGGCGGCGGCAAAGAAGGGCGCAAGCTTGTCGACCAGTGCCGGCCCGAACTGGCCCTGCGGGTTTGACGGCGTTACGTGGTCCATCAGCTCCCACCCTTGGATCAGGACGCGGGCATGATCGAAGGCGTTCTCGAAATCGGTTCCTGGATGCAGGCTCTGCCGAAAGAAAGCATCGCCGAAATAAGTCCAGTCGCGTTCCGGCGCGCAGCCGAACGATGTGTTTTGCGCGTCAGCGGCGGTCATGACGATGGTGTCGGCGTTTTCGAGCGGCGGCACGAAAATTCCCGAATAACAGGCCGAAACGATGACCACGCGGTTCTTGATGCCCTCGCGGTCAAGCGTCGAGGCGACTTCTTTCGGCGTCAGCTCCGAGATACCGCGGGGCAATTCCAGCGCGAAGCCAGTCCTCTCGCCGTGCGAGGTCATGAATAGGACGAGGACGTCCTTGGTCTTGTCCATCACCCCACCAATGGCGCGCACGGCGGCCTGAAAATTCTGCAGATCCGCGAGAGGGACGTTGTCCACCGTGTCGCGACCGTTGATGAGTCGGATCGTGTGGTCCTTGATCGGCAGCAGGCTCGCAATCGACTGCAATCCGCCGTCCAACTCTTTGATAAAAACACCCTCATCGGCCCAGCCCGCGATCCCGAGCGCATAAACGTCGAGCTCGCCCTTGCGCCGCGGCGCGAGGCGGGCGACCTCGTGCTGGAGCAGCATAGGCTGCGCTTTCTCGATCCGCGCGAGTTCGGCAGGGGCGACGCGCGCCACGCCGTTTCTTTCTTCATTGAGTGCGTAGAGATATTCCCACCAATTGGCGCTGCGGGCGTCGAAGTTGGGCGGCACGAATACCGGTGATTGGGGCACCAGCGCATTGGCGACGAATAGCGCTACCCACAAGGCGGCGCTTTTGCCGATCAGGCGGAGACGTAGTTGCGGTTCAAGGCTGCCCAGGACGTTTGTCATGGCGCCGACCCACCAGGCCACGGCGACCGCATAGATCACGTTGGTCGCGATCGCCCCGGTCCACAACGGGCTCTGTGCGGCCGCAGGTGCGATGACCGGGACGCCAATCTGGATGCCTGCGGTGACAACGTCTGCGAAAATCGAGAGGAGAAGTATGGCCGAAAGTGCAGTGGCCCGCCCGGCCGGGCGCACGAACAGCGCAGCGACGGCAAGCTCGAGTGCGATCCAAGCGACGACCGGATTGAGGCCATAAGGGTTGAAAGCGTGCCAAGAGCCTGCCGCAAGCAATTGCAACGCGACGCGGACGACGGCCGTGATGACGGCGAAGCCGAGAAGAACGGGCAACCCCACAAGCGGCGGATTTGTTGTGGTCCGCCACGCCGCAGCCCGCGCCGCAAGCCTCAAAACACGCCACACGCTTACCGTTCTCCGCAAAAGGTCAGCAAAAACCTAGTGCCCAGATTCTGAAATAGACACTATATCAAGCCCGCGCTGGCGGCCACGGCCGTAGGATGCAATAGCCGCCGCACGGTCGCGCTTGACGAAGTGGATCGATGAAATTTCTCGACGAGGCCAAGGTCTATATTCGCTCCGGCGACGGCGGCAACGGCTGCGTGTCGTTCCGGCGCGAAAAATTCATTGAGTTCGGCGGGCCGAATGGCGGCGATGGCGGCAACGGCGGTGATGTGGTCGCGCGAGCGGTCGAGGGCCTCAATACGCTGATCGATTATCGGTATCAGCAGCATTTCGCCGCCAAGAATGGTCGCGCCGGCATGGGCAAGGACCGCCATGGCGGCAATGGCGCCGACGCCGTGCTCAAAGTGCCGGTCGGTACCCAAATCTACGAGGAGGACGGCGAGACACTGCTTGCCGATCTCACCGAAGCGGGACAAAGCGCAGTATTGATCCGCGGCGGCAATGGCGGCTTTGGCAATGCGCATTTTAAGACTTCGACCAACCGCGCGCCGCGCCATGCCAATCCCGGACAGCCCGGCAGCGAACTTACGATCCGGCTTCGGCTCAAGCTGATCGCCGACGCCGGCATCGTCGGACTGCCGAATGCCGGTAAGTCGACATTGCTTGCCGCGGTCAGCGCCGCCAGACCGAAAATTGCCGACTATCCGTTCACCACGCTGCACCCCCAACTCGGCGTGGCGAACGTCGATGGCCGCGAATTCGTGCTGGCCGACATCCCAGGCTTGATCGAAGGCGCCCATGAGGGCGTCGGTCTCGGCGACCGCTTTCTCGGCCATGTCGAACGCTGCCGCGTGCTGTTACATCTCGTCGATGGAACAACCGGCGACGCCGGGACTGCGTACCAGACGGTGCGCGCGGAACTTCTCGCCTATGGCCACGGGCTTGCGGACAAGCCGGAGATTGTCGCGCTCAGCAAGGCGGATGCGCTTCGCGCTGACGAGATCAAACGACAGCTGATGGCCCTAAAGCGCGTGGCCAAGAGAAATCCGCTGGTGATTTCTGCGGTTAGCGGCGACGGCGTGCCGGAAGTTTTGCGGGCGCTGCTCAAAGTGATCGACGGGGTGCGTCGCGGCGCTGATGCACCAAGTGCGCTCGATGCCGCTTGGCAGCCTTGATCCGGCCGAGCTCAGGCACCCATACAGAAAAACTTCAACGAGCCGTCGCGCTCGATGCGCGGCAGCAAATCCGTCTCCCACGCCAAATACTCGGCCATCGCCGCCTTGGTGTCGCCGGTGCGGTCGTAAGGCTTACGCCATTGATCGATGGCGTTGTCGGCCATCTTGGCCTCGGTGGAAAAAGCGTTCCCGGCAGCCTGCCAAGCGGCGTTGCCGCCGTCGAGATAGCGGACGGGCCGATCGCTCAGCTCCGCCGCTTCGGCGACTGCGAGATTCGCCAGGACGCCGTCCTCGGATGTGAGGACAATCGTGCCGTTGAGCGGAATCGTTTTAAATGCGTGCGCGAGCCGGGTTCTGATCGCGAACCAAGCGCCCGGAATGTGGCGAGCGAGATAGGTTCGGCTGAGCGAGAGGTCGATCACGGTCGCGGCGTTACGCGACAAAAGCTCATTGAGCCGAAGGCGATCGATGGCGGCGTCCGGGCGCGCATCGGTTTTCAGCATCGGAACCTCCGGCCAGCCGGTCTCGGTTCCCTTTTCGACCAGCACGAAAACCTCCGGCCAGCCCATTTGACGCAGCCACGAGCCGGTCATCGCAGCGCGCACCTCGACATCGTCGACCAGCACGATCCGCGCGCCGAGCGTGCCGACATATTGATCGGTCGCCTGCACGAGTTGGCCGCCGGGCGCCGAAATCGCGCCTGCCACATGACCCGCCTCGTATTCGGCGGGATCGCGCACATCGAAGATATAAAGCGTGCGCCCGCCGTCGGCGCGCCAAGCATCAAGCGTGAATTGTTCGATGCGCTTGACGCCGCAATTTTGCGCAACGCGCTGCGCCGCATTGCGTGCCCAATCCAGCGTCTTCGCCGAAACGCCCGGCGCGCGACGGCTTTCGCCACTGTCGCAAGTAAAGCCGGCGAGGTTCCAGCCCATCGTGCCGTTGCGCAGCGCCACCACTTTGTTCGGAACGCCGGCATTGATCAACGATTGCGCGCCGATAATGCTGCGCGTCCGCCCGGCGCAATTGACGACTACCGTCGTCTGCGGCGCCGGCGCGATTTCACGCGCGCGAAGGACCAGCTCCGCGCCGGGCACGTTGGTGGCAGTCGGTATCGAGACGCGTACGTATTCGTCGAAGGGGCGGCTATCGAGCACGACCAAATCGCCATTCTCGCGCAGGAGCCTTTCAAGCTCGCCGGCTCCGATACTGGGGGTACCGTTGGCGTGCTCGATATATTCGCCAAACGCTTTGCTCGGCACGTTCACTCCGGAGAACAACTCGAAGCCCGCCGCGGCCCAGGCGGCGGTACCGCCGGCAAGGATGCGAACGTCGGAATAGCCGTTTCGCGACAGAATCGTCGCGGCGCGCTCGGCAAGCCCGTCGCCCTCGTCGCACAGCACGATGCGCGTCATGGGACGCGGCACCAGGCGTGCAAAGTTCAATTCGAAGCGGCTCAATGGGACCGAGCGCGCGTGCAGCAGATGGTTTTGCGAAAAGATCAACTCCTCGCGGACGTCGACGAGCGCAAGCTCGCCGCCGTCCCCAAGCATCTCGCGCAGTTCGGAGGAACTGACTAGCGCCGTCACGTCTGAGTCACGTGGCCTGCTGCGGCGTCATACGCTTGACCTCGCCGGTCTTCAGATCGAAGCGCACGCGACGGATCTGATCGAGATTGGTCCCGGTAACCCGGACAAAGCGGGAATGATCGGGATAGTCGATCGAATGGATTTTGCCGTCCTGATAGATGCCGGCGTGGCCAGGGGTCAGGCGATATTTCTTCACCGGTTTGAGCTTGGCGTGGTCCGGATCGCGGCCATCGTCTTCACGCTCCCATTCGGTCATCTCGGTGTAATGCGTGGCCTGGCCATAGATCGCCCACGAATCGCCGTGGTCGTGCGGCGGCGATACGCGCGCCTTGTCGTTGATATGGGCAAGAATCTGAAAGCCGAGCTCGGGATCTTCGTACAGCACGTGCAGTCCGCGCGGCGCGTCCTCGCAATGTTGCCGGACGAAATCCGGATTTTGCAGGAGTTGCTCGAGGCGCGTGCGCACCTGTTCGCGGCCTTCCGGGCCGGGGTCGCGCGACAGGATGGAACGACAATCCGATATGAACTGGTCGAGCTGATAAGCCATTGTTTGCACTCCCAAGGCATTTTGTTGCCGATATTTTCGCGCATCCGGGCAAGCTGCGCCAGCGGCTTGTTGCCGGGTTTGGATATGGCTCCTCCAGCCGCTACATTGATGACTATGTTCGGTCTGCCGCGCACCTACGAGCGTCCGCGCAACGTCCGGCTGGATACGCTGATCCGCCTGCGCTGGCTCGCCGTTTTTGGCCAGCTCGGCGCGGTTCTGGTGGTGCATTTCGGCCTCGAATTCGAGGTGCCGATCTGGCCCTGCCTCGCGGTCATTGCTCTCGCGGCCTTGCTCAATGTGGCGCTGCGCGTCAGTTTTCATCAGACGCAATGGCTCGAGCCCGACCGGGCGGCGTGGCTTCTTGCCTTCGACATCGCCGAACTCGCGGCGCTGCTTTATCTCACCGGCGGCCTGGAAAACCCATTCGCCTTCTTGCTGCTGGGTCCGGTGCTGATTTCGGCCACCGCATTGCCGCCGCGCATGACGCTGCTGATCGGCACCTTCGCGATGTTCTGCGCCACCGTGCTGGTATTCCTGCACTTCGATCTGCCGTGGGACGCCGAGAATCCGCTCGAACTGCCGGAAATCTATATGGTCGGAGTTTGGCTCTCAATCCTGCTCGCGATCGGCTATATCGGCGTTTACACGTGGCAAGTCGCGGAAGAGGCGCGCCAGCTCTCGGACGCGCTGGCGGCAACCGAGCTCGTTTTGGCGCGCGAGCAGCATCTGTCTCAGCTCGACGGTCTCGCCGCCGCCGCCGCGCACGAGCTTGGCACGCCGCTGTCCACCATCACGGTGGTCGTGCGCGAGATCGAACGCGCGCTCGAAGCGAATTCCCCCTATGCCGACGACGTGAAGCTATTGCGCGAGCAGGCGCAACGTTGTCGCGAGATTCTGGCAAAGATCACCGAGCTTCCGGCGGGCGAGCCGTTCGACCGCATGCCGCTGTCCGCCCTGATTGAGGAGGCGATGGCTCCGCAGCGGAATTTCGGCGTCTCGATTGGCGTAACGCTACCGCCCAACCGAGCCGCGGAACCGGTCGGCGACCGCAATCCTGCGATCCGCTACGGTCTCGGCAATCTGATCGAGAACGCCGTCGATTTCGCCCACAGCCAAGTCGAGATATCCGCCACGTGGACGGCCGACGAGATCAGCATCACTATTAGCGACGATGGACCTGGTTTTGCTCCGGAGGTCGTCGATCGCATCGGCGCACCCTATGTGACCCATCGCCGGCCCGGCGGGCGCGGGCCCGAAGGCGAAGAGGATGTCGTCTTCGGCTTGGGTTTAGGCTTCTTCATCGCCAAGACCTTGTTAGAGCGCTCCGGCGCCAGCCTCGCCCTCATCAACCAGGCACCACCGTTGCACGGCGCCACGGTGACGGTCACCTGGAACCGTGCCGACTTTGAACGGCCGATTGTTTCACCTCCCCTTGAGCGGGCGGCCCAGGCTTCTTAGTTATTGAGCATCGATTGGTCCAATTCACGCTGCTTATTGATTTAACGTGACTTGCGAGACCGAACTCGCAAGATATGCTTGGGGGAAGCGGTTGGTGTGATCGTCATCAAGCGTCTCGGCTTCGCTTTGACGGAGTAGAATTGCCATGATCAATGCCGCGGCCGGCCCGCTCCCGATGGAGCGAACGCTTCTGATCGTCGAAGACGATAAATCCTTTTTGCAACGGCTTGCCCGCGCCATGGAAGGCCGCGGTTTTGCGGTGACGACGGCCGAATCGGTCGCCGACGGTCTGCTGCAAGTCGAGCGAGCAGCGCCCGCCTTTGCGGTTGTCGACATGCGGCTCGGCGACGGCAACGGTCTCGATGTCATTTCCGCCATGAAGAAACGTCGGCCGGAAGCGCGCGCCATCATCCTCACCGGCTACGGCAATATCGCAACCGCCGTGAATGCGGTCAAACTCGGCGCCGTCGATTATCTCGCCAAGCCAGTCGATGCCGATGACGTGGCCGCGGCGCTTCTCGCACTCGACAACAAAAAGATCGAGCCGCCGGAAAATCCGATGTCGGCGGACCGCGTTCGCTGGGAGCATATCCAGCGAATTTACGAATTGTGCGGCCGCAACGTTTCAGAAACCGCGCGGCGTCTCAATATGCACCGCCGCACTCTGCAGCGCATCCTGGCCAAGCGTGCGCCAAAGTGATTGGCAGGTTCACTGGCGCTCAAATTTCCCCGACATAGGGTCCTTGCGGATCGGCCAGCGCCTGCAGGCGCAGCGCCGCCGCATGCGCAAAGCGCAACATCACCGTCTTGCGGGTCGCCGGGGGAAGCCGATGTTCCGGCGCCTCGCACACGATCGCGGCGCCGAATGCATCGGCCACGATCAGTCCGGCATCCGGCGGAAATATCGCGCACGGCACGTCCACGACCGTAGCAAAAAACAGCCGGTCGCAGTGCAGCCGGTAATCCATCCATTTTTGGTCGGCGCGGAAATCGGCCACCGAGGATTTTATTTCGACAATGATAATTTCGCCGTCGCCGCGCAGCGCGACGAGATCGGCGCGCCGGCCCGACGGCAGCGGCAATTCGCTGACCACGCAATAGCCGAGCGCATGAAGGTAGCGCGCGGTGCCGCGCGCGATGGCCAACGCGGTCTGCGATTGCCGCCCGTCCACCGGCAGCGCAGACGCGAGCGATGCAGGGCTCATGGCCAGAATTCCTGGGAGCGGCATATTCGATAGCGGTCGGCACGCCAGCTTACGCACGCCCCGCACTCCGACTGAACGGCGATCAACCCCTTCATTGTGCCGCGCCGACGCGGTCCGGGAAAGCCCCCGCGAGGGCTGTGCGCGATGCCGCGATCACGCCGCGCTCGGTGATGAGACCGGTGATTAACCGCGCGGGCGTCACGTCGAAGGCATAATTCGCCACGGCCGAAGTCTCGGGCACCACACGCACGCTCTCGATGCGGCCGTCCGCGGTGCGCCCTGTCATGGTCGCGACCTCATCGGCGCCGCGCTGCTCGATCGGAATCTCGGCGACGCCATCGCTGACGGTGAAATCGATGGTCGGGGATGGCAGCGCGACATAGAAGGGCACATTGTTGTCGTGCGCGGCGAGCGCTTTCAGATAGGTTCCGATCTTGTTGCAAACATCGCCATTGGCGGTGACGCGATCGGTGCCGACGATCACCAGATCGACAAGGCCGTGCTGCATCAGGTGGCCGCCGGTATTATCCGCAATCACGGTGTGCGGCACGCCATGCTGGCCGAGCTCCCAGGCGGTCAGCGAGGCGCCCTGGTTGCGTGGCCGTGTTTCGTCGGCGAAGACGTGAATGGGGATGCCGGTGTCGTGCGCCAGGTAAATCGGCGCTGTCGCGGTGCCGACATCGACCGCCGCAAGCCAGCCGGCGTTGCAATGGGTGAGCACGTTCACCGGCTCGCTGGCTTTCTTGCGCTCAGCGATGGCGGCGATCAAGGGCAGCCCGTTGCGTCCGATCGCGGTATTGATAGTGATGTCTTCTTCGCAGATTTCACCGGCGCGCCGGTAGGCTGCGGCGGTCCGCTCCGCGCGTGGCCGGTTGCGCACTGCCGCCACCATCTCGTCGAGCGCCCATCTCAGATTTATCGCGGTCGGCCGCGTGGCGAGCAGCATCGCGTATGCGCGATCGAGCGCCTCGTCGGACGCATCTGCGCGCAACGCCAGGCAAATGCCGTAGGCCGCCATCGCGCCGATCAGCGGCGCGCCGCGGATCAGCATGGCGCGGATGGCATGGGCCGCCTCGTCAAGCGTCGCAAGCCGGGCTGTGACAAACCGATGCGGCAGCGCCGTTTGGTCGATTACGCCGACCGACCAGCCATCCGGCTCGAGCCAGATGCTGCGCATTGGTTTGCCATCGACTTTCATAAAGTTGACCTATCAGAATTCCAGCCGGGTGTCGATGGATATATGCCGCGGCAACTTGCCAGCGCGGCGGCCGTGGCCCAATCTCACGGCCGAAATACCAAGGAGATTGCGGTGGCCGTCATCGACTACGAAGCCGAATACAACAATCGCGCCCGCGTGCCCGAGCATACGGAAATCTTCGCCCGATGGGCCAGCGATTCGGAAGATTACCGCGCCGAAACGCTGAAAGCCGGGCGCTCGGAACTCGGCCTGTTCTACGGCGATGCGCCCAGGCAATATTTCGACCTATTCCTGCCGGAGGCGGGAGAAAGTGCGCCGCTCGCGATTTTCATCCATGGCGGCTGGTGGCGTTCGCTCGATCCCTCCTTCTACAGCTATGTCGCGCGCGGAATAAACGCGCGCGGCGTCGCGGTCGCGCTGGTGGGATATGATTTGTGCCCAAATGTCAGCATTGCCGACATCGTCGAACAGATCCGCCGCGCCTGCGCATTCCTCTGGCAGCGCTTCGGCCGGCGTATGCTCGTATCCGGGCATTCGGCCGGCGGCCATCTCGCTGCGGCGATGGTCGCGACCGACTGGCCTTCGATCTACCCCAAGGCGCCGGCCGATCTCATTCCGGCGGGTTACTCGATCTCAGGCGTATTCGATCTTACGCCGCTGATCGGCATTAGCATCAACGAGGATTTAAAACTCGACGCCGCGGCAGCGCGCAATGTCTCGCCGCTGTTCTGGCCGGTTCAATCCGGCTGCAGTTTTGATGCCGTTGTCGGCGGACTCAAATCGAGCGAGTTCAAGCGCCAGAGCCGAACCCTCGCGCAGGCGTGGCGGCAGAATGGGGTGCAGACCCGCTACGAGGAATTCGCCGGCACCAACCACTTCACCGTTGTCGACGCACTCGCGGATCCGCAAAGCGCGATGACCGCGCGCGTTGCGGACTTGGCGCTGCAAATCAAACCATAGCCCTTGCCTCGGGCCGCGACAGCAGAACGCAGGCCGATGCAGCAAAAATCAAGGCAAAACCGATGAGATCGGCTGCGGTCGGACGATCGCCAAGAATCAAAATCGACGACACGACGCCGATCACTGGGCTGCCCAGCACGCCAAGTGACGCCGTCATCGAGGGCAGCCGCCGTACGATCGCGAACCACAGGCCGTAGGCGACGCCATTGGCCAAGAACCCGGTGGAGGCGGTGCACAGCAGAGCCAGCGGGCTCGCGGCGGCAAAATGGAGTCCACCCTCGAAAAGAATCATCAACGCCGTGGTAACGACAAATGCGATCGTCACTTGCCAGCTGGCAATCGCCATAGGGTCGACCTTGATCTGGGCCCATTTCAGATAAATCGTGCCGGCCGCCCAGCACACGCCGGTGAGCAGTGCCAGCCAGATTCCCGGTGGAACCTTGGTCTCGGCCAACGGGTAGATGAGGATAGCGAGACCGCCCGCGCACAGAAAAAGCGCCGCCGTTTGCGTCCGGTTCGGGCGTTCGCCAAGCAGTGGCCAGGCGAACAACACCGCCCAGATCGGCATCGTGTAGGCAAGAATTGTCACCCGTGACGTAGCGGCCGTGAGTTGGGCGAAAGCGCCGAACACGGTAAAGGCGACGATGTTGAGAAGCGACGCGATGGTAAGATGCACCCCTGCCGTCAGGTTCGGGATACGCAAGCTGCGGCCTCGGGCACGGCACGCCAGATAAAGCGTCAGCGATCCGAGCGCCGCCGTTACCGTGCGCATGCTGAGCGGCGGAATTTCGTAAAGCGCGATCCGCATGATCGGCCAGGTCGCGCCCCAGATAACGCAGAGAACAACCAACATGAGTCGCGCGCCGATATCGGCCTGGCCGGGAACGTCGTGCACGCGGTCTGAACTTCCCACTGGATTCCTAAAACGCGGAATTCACTTCGCGTTGGGACCGGCGGCGAGATACCAGTCAGCGATCTGCGCGCCAGTCCAAAACAGCACGTCAGGCTTTTTGCGGAGGACTTCGAACATGCGGCGGAGATATTTCACGCGATGCGGCGCGCCCATGATGTAAGGATGCATCGACAGCGCCATGACGCGTGCCGAATCGGCCGCGTCAGCGTAGATCTGCTCGAACTGATCGACCGCGCGCTCGCAATATTCCGATGCCTTGTGGTGCTGAATCAGCATCATGGCAACGTCGTTGCATTCCTGCGTGTAAGGCAGATTGAGTATCGGCTTGGATCGCGTTTTCAGCCAGACCGGCTGATCGTCGAGTACCCAATCGGCGACATAATCGTAGCCCTCCTCGACCAGCACATCGGGGGTCTGCCAAGTCTCGGTGAGACCGGGGCCGAGCCAGCCGCGCGGCGGCTTGCCGGTCGCTTTTAGGATGACCTCGCGGACCTTACGAATGTCGGCGCGCTCGTTCGGCACCTTCTGCAGATTGCGCTGGGTAAAGCCGTGGCCGACAAACTCCCATTTGCGCTCGACTGCGGCCTGCACGATCGCCGGATAGGCGGCCAGCGCCGAACCGTTGATGGCGATCACGCCCGGTATGACGAACTCGTCGAACAATTTGACGAACCGCCAAAACCCGACCCGGTTGCCGTATTCGTGCCAGGCCCAATTCGGCACATCGGGCATCGGCGAGCCGCCGGCCGGCGGTGTGAGTACCGTGCGCGGCATCGGCTGCGTCGCGTCCCATTCCTCGATATTGACCACCACCCACACCACCATGCGGGCGCCATTCGGCAATTTCAGCGGCGGCCGCTCGGTGATCGGCGAATAGAGAATGCGATCGGTCGGCAGCATCCGCCGTTTTGTCAATGCCTTTGGTCGCGCGGGCGTTTTTGGGCGTGTGGTCATTGTGGAGTGAGGCCTTTCGGTCGCAGCGATACTTGGTCGGATCACCGGCCCGCGGTATTTTCGATTGCGGGTGGATGGCGGGTCGCTGCAGCGCCGAGCACCGTCAGCGTCACCGCGCAGATACACAGCGGCACAAACGCCGTCCACGGTTTACCGGTTGCGTCCCACAGCGCCCCGCTGATGGTCGGGATGATGATTGCGGTGGTGTAGCTGATGGTAAACATGCCGGCGGAGGTGCGCGGCAGGTCGGCCGGTAAGCAAAGGAGCGGCGGCAAGGCGAGTATAGCCGTCAACGTAATTGCGGTGGTAAAGCCCACCAATGCGACACAAGCGAGGATCGCTGCAGAGGAATGCCCAAAAATCAATCCAAGAAAAGCCGCCAACAGAACAGGCCCGAACAGCAAGAATGGCCAAGCCCGGCGCTGCAGACGGTTGGCCAGCAGGAGCAAGATGACGGGCGCTACGATCTGGGCGCCGTTGAGCCAACCCAAGGCCGCACCGAGGAGGTCGGCCTTCCCGGCGCTGGCGAGGTAATCGCCAAGAAATGCGTTAGTGCCGAAGAATGGGCTGTTGTTACTGCCGAAAGTCAGACCGAGGAGCCAGACCAGCGGGTCCTTGAAATCCGGCATCCAACGTACCCCGGTCCCGTTGCCGATTTTGGGGTGGTCGTCGCCCTTTGGGCTCAAGAGGTAGAACACCGGTGCGATGAGGAATGCCGGCACCGCCCACGCCACGAGATCGAGCCGCCACGAGCCGCCGACCAGCGGCAGCATGAGGGGAATGGTCAGGCCGGTGGCAAACAGCGTGCCCATCAGCATGCCGGTGGTATAGGCGATGGTGCCGAGTGCTATGCGGGTCGGCAGCCATTCGCGGACCAGTGTAGGCAAGCCGGGTTGCATGATGGCAACGCCGAAGCCGGTCGCGATCACGGCGGCATAAAGCGTCCACACGTCAACCGCGGCGCCGCGGGCGGCGCCGGCCAGCGCCGCAATGATCATGCCGATGATGGCTGCGGCGCGCGTGCCAACGTGCGCGATGAGCAGCGATCCGGGAATGGCGGCGGCGGCGAACAACGCAAGCGGCAGCCCGATCAGGAGCCCGACTTGCGTTTCCGACATGTGCAATTCCGCGTGCACAAGCGGAATCACCGGTGGCATGGCGAGGATGGTCATGCGCATGGCGACACCCGCGAGCCAAAGCAGCGACATGAGCTTGATGAGGCGGCCGACGGAGCGGCCGTCTCGGCTTGCGGGGGAAGTCATGCAGGAGATACCCGGCGTGGATCGCACCGTGCATGAGCGGCGGCGACCGCGCAAGTAATCGGACGACCCTGACCGGGTCCGGTTATCCAGGCTTTCCCGCATAGTCCCGTTGTTGCGCGGCATTGCGCTCTATGTTAGCAAACCCCCGATTTTCGCGGGTCCGCGGCGCATTTCGCTGCGTCCGCGCTATCCAAGTCCCGCTTGAATCCCAAGGGCTTGTGCCGACGTTAACGCCGGTTGCGCGCCTTGCGGAAAAGCTCCAAAAGAACGCCAACCGAGCACGCGCAGCGAGCATCCCATCTTGTCAGGCGAAGAACCCATCGTATCCGGCATGGCCGGCCGCTACGCCACCGCGCTGTTCGATCTAGCGCATGAGGCGAATGCAATCGACGCGGTGAAAGCGGACCTGGAGCGCTTCGACGCGCTGGTTGCGGAAAGCGCCGATCTTGGCCGGTTGGTCCGCAGCCCCGTTTTTTCCACTGACGAGCAATTGCAGGCGCTCGGCGCGGTGCTGCAACGCGCCGGCATCGGGGGGCTTGCAGCGAACTTCCTCAAGCTCGTAACGTCGAACCGCCGGCTGTTCGCGGTGCGCGACATGATCAAGGCGTTTCGCCAGCATGTCGCTCGGCACAAGGGTGAAGTCACGGCCGAGGTTACCGTCGCCGAAAAGCTCAAGGACGAGCATGTCGAGGCGCTGCGCGCCGCGCTTAAATCAGTGAGCGGCAAGGACGTCGACCTCGATATCAAGATCGATCCCGCCATCATCGGCGGGCTCGTGGTCAAGCTCGGCAGCCGCATGGTGGATACTTCGCTACGCACGAAACTCAATGCCATCAGGCATGCGATGAAAGAGGCCCGCTAATGGACATCCGCGCTGCGGAAATTTCCGCAATCCTTAAGGAACAGATCAAGAATTTCGGCCAGGAAGCCGAGGTCTCTGAAGTGGGCCAAGTCCTGTCGGTCGGCGATGGTATCGCCCGCGTCTATGGCCTCGACAACGTCCAGGCCGGCGAGATGGTCGAGTTCAAAAGTGGCGTGCGCGGCATGGCGCTCAACCTTGAAAGCGACAACGTCGGCATCGTGATCTTCGGCTCCGACCGCGAGATCGAGGAAGGCCAGACCGTCAAGCGCACCCGTGCGATCGTGGAGGTTCCAGTCGGCAAGGGGCTCCTTGGCCGCGTCGTCGACGCGCTCGGCGACCCGATCGACGGCAAGGGGCCGGTCAAGTCCGATCACAGGGCACGCGTCAACGTCAAGGCGCCGGGCATTATCCCGCGCAAATCGGTGCATGAGCCGATGGCGACGGGACTGAAGGCGATCGACGCGCTGATCCCGATCGGCCGCGGCCAGCGCGAATTGATCATCGGCGACCGCCAGACCGGCAAGACCGCGATCGCGCTCGACACCATTCTCAATCAAAAATCCCTCAATGCTACGGGCGACGAGAAGATCAAGCTCTATTGCATCTACGTAGCGGTGGGGCAGAAGCGTTCGACGGTGGCGCAGTTCGTCAAGGTCTTGGAAGAAAACGGCGCGCTCGATTATTCGATCGTGGTGGCCGCAACCGCGTCCGATCCGGCGCCGATGCAATACCTCGCGCCGTTCGCCGGCTGTACGATGGGCGAATATTTCCGCGATAACGGCATGCATGCGGTCATCATCTACGACGATCTGTCCAAACAGGCCGTCGCCTACCGCCAGATGTCGCTTCTGTTGCGCCGGCCGCCCGGACGCGAGGCCTATCCGGGCGACGTGTTCTATCTGCATTCGCGGCTGCTCGAGCGCGCGGCAAAGATGAACGACGACAACAAGGCCGGCTCGTTGACTGCGCTGCCGGTTATCGAAACTCAAGCCAACGACGTGTCGGCGTACATCCCGACGAACGTCATTTCCATCACCGACGGTCAAATCTTCCTCGAGACCGATCTGTTCTATCAGGGCATCCGTCCGGCGGTGAATGTCGGGCTCTCGGTATCGCGCGTCGGTTCGGCCGCGCAGACCAAGGCAATGAAAAGGGTCGCCGGCCGCATCAAGGGCGAGCTTGCGCAATACCGCGAAATGGCGGCATTCGCGCAATTCGGTTCGGATCTCGACGCCACCACGCAGCGGCTCCTTAGCCGCGGCTCGCGCCTCACCGAGCTGCTCAAGCAGCCGCAATTCTCACCGCTGAAAATGGAGGAGCAGGTCTGCGTGATCTATACCGGCGTCAACGGCTATCTCGATCCGCTGCCGCTCGACCGCGTTCGCGCGTTTGAGGATGGGTTGCTCGGTGCGCTACGCACGCAACATGCCGACATTCTGGCCGCCATCCGCGATTCGCGCGACCTCGACGACGCCACCGCTGCCAAACTCAAAGGCGTCGTCGAAAACTATGCCAAGACGTTTGCATAAGCGGACAACAGACAACGGAGAACAGACGACAGATGAAATGAAGACTGAGCGGAGTTCGTTGCATCTGTCCTCCGCCGTCCGTCCTCCAACGTCTGCCATCAGATCATGCCCAGCCTCAAGGATCTACGCAACCGCATCGCCTCGACCAAGGCGACGCAGAAGATTACGCGAGCGATGCAAATGGTCGCTTCGTCCAAGCTGCGCCGTGCCCGGGCGTCGGCTGAGGCGGCGCGGCCTTATGCCAGCCAGATGGATAAGGTGCTCGCCAATATCGCGGCCTCGGTCTCCGGAAGCGATACCGCGCCGCGCCTCCTCCGCGGCACCGGCGGCGATCAGAGGCACCTGCTTCTTGTCTGCACCGCCGAGCGCGGCCTGTGCGGTCCGTTCAACACCGCGATCGTGCGACTTGCCCGCGAGCGCGCCGCTGCGCTCATGGCCGAGGGCAAGGAGGTCAAGTTCTTCTGTGTCGGCCGCAAGGGCTACGATCAGCTGCGCCGGACCTATGCCACGCAAATTGTCGAATTGGTCGATTTGCGCTCGGTGCGCGTGCTGGGTTTCGAGAATGCCGCAACGATTGCGCAAAAGATCATCGCCTTGTTCGACAAGTTCGAATTCGATGTTTGCACGCTGTTTTACTCGCGGTTCCGTTCCGTGATCGCGCAGATACCGACGGCGCAGCAAATCATCCCGCCCGTCTTCGACAAGACGGCCCAGGATTCGCTGGCCGGCGCAGTTTATGAATTCGAGCCGGACGCCGAAGACATTCTGCACGAGCTATTGCCACGCAACCTCGCCATCCAGATATTTCGGGCGCTCCTGGAAAACGCCGCGTCGTTCTATGGCGCGCAGATGTCGGCGATGGACAACGCCACGCGCAACGCCGGCGACATGATACGCAAGCAAACATTGACTTATAACCGCACCCGCCAGGCGATGATCACCAAGGAACTGATCGAGATCATCTCCGGCGCCGAGGCGCTGTGAACCCATCGCTAAGAGGACAATGATGGCCCAAGCAATCGGACGTGTCACCCAAGTCATCGGCGCCGTAGTCGACGTGCACTTTGATGAGCATCTACCGCCGATTCTCAATGCATTGGAAACCAAGAATCAGGGCAATCGGCTGATACTTGAAGTCGCTCAGCAGCTTGGCGAGAACACGGTGCGCACCGTCGCGATGGACGTGAGCGAGGGTCTGGTGCGCGGCCAGGAAGTCATCGACACCGGCGGACCGATCACAGTGCCCGTTGGCCCGGGCTTGCTCGGCCGCATCATCAACGTGATCGGCGACCCGGTCGACGAAGCCGGTCCGGTCAAAGGCGAGGCGCGGCGGGCGATCCACCAGGAGGCCCCACCCTATACCGATCAGTCGACCGAGGCCGCAATCCTTGTCACCGGCATCAAGGTCGTCGACCTCCTGGCGCCTTATGCCAAGGGCGGCAAGATCGGGCTGTTCGGCGGCGCCGGTGTCGGCAAGACCGTGCTGATCATGGAGTTGATCAACAATGTCGCCAAGGCGCACGGCGGTTACTCGGTGTTCGCCGGCGTTGGCGAGCGCACCCGCGAAGGCAATGACCTCTATCACGAGATGATCGAGTCCGGCGTCAACAAGGACCCGCATAAGGGCTCGGTCGAGGGCTCCAAATGCGCGCTGGTCTATGGCCAGATGAATGAGCCGCCCGGTGCACGCGCCCGCGTCGGCCTCACCGGGTTGACGGTCGCCGAGCACTTCCGCGACCAGGGCCAGGACGTGTTGTTTTTCGTCGACAACATTTTCCGCTTCACCCAGGCCGGCTCCGAAGTGTCGGCGCTGCTCGGCCGTATTCCATCCGCGGTCGGCTATCAGCCGACCTTGGCGACCGACATGGGCGCGTTGCAGGAGCGCATCACGACGACGACCAAAGGGTCGGTCACGTCGGTGCAGGCGATCTACGTTCCGGCCGACGATCTCACCGACCCGGCGCCCGCGACCTCATTCGCGCATCTCGACGCGACCACGGTGCTGTCGCGCGACATCGCTGCCAAGGGCATCTATCCGGCGGTCGATCCGCTGGAGTTCGACCTCGCGCATGCTCGATCCGCGGGTGGTCGGCGAGGAGCATTATGCAGTGGCACGCCGCGTGCAACAAGTTCTCCAGCGCTACAAGGCGCTGCAAGACATCATCGCCATCCTGGGCATGGACGAATTGTCCGAAGAGGACAAGCTGACGGTGGCGCGCGCGCGCAAAATCGAACGCTTTTTGTCGCAGCCGTTTTTTGTCGCCGAAGTATTCACCGGTTCGCCCGGCAAACTCGTCGACTTGCAGGACACGATCAGTGGCTTCAGGGACCTTGTCGACGGCAAGTACGATCACCTTCCGGAGGCGGCCTTCTACATGGTCGGCACCATCGAGGAGGCCGTCGAGAAGGGCAAGAAACTCGCGGCTGAGGCGTGAGTCATGGCTGCGCTTCATTTCGAATTCGTCTCGCCGGAAAGCGTGCTGTTCTCCGGCGACGTCGATCAGGTGGATTTGCCCGGCAGCGAAGGCGACATGGGCATTCTCGCCGGCCATGCGCCGCTGGTGACGACGTTGCGGCCGGGCATCGTGACGATCTTTCGCGGCGGCCAGCGTGAGCCGGTCGTCGTCATCGGCGGCTTTGCCGAAGTGAGCCCGGCGGGACTGACAGTGCTGGCCGACAGAGCCGTCGCGCGCGGCGATTTCGACATGGGGGTGCTTGCCGCCGAGATCAAAGATGCGGAGGAAGACATCGCCGACAGCGAGGATAGCGCCGAGCGCGACAAGCTCACGCGTCATCTCGATCAATTGAAAGCGCTACAGTCCGCGCTGGCGCCGTAGCGCGCTTTACTGCGCCGCCGGGGTATATTTCGCGAATTCGCGGATAACGCGCTCGTAGACCGCGCGCTTAAACGGCACCACCAAGTCCGGGACGTTTTGCAGTCTTTCCCAGCGCCACGCGCTGAATTCCGCCTCGTGCCCGGCGGGGTGTTCCACGTCGATCTCGTTGTCATTGCCGGTAAAGCGCATGGCGAACCACTTTTGCGTTTGACCGCGGTATTTGCCTTTCCAGGCAACGCCTACGATTTCGCACGGGATGTCATATTTGAGCCATTCCGCGATTTCGCCGACGCGTTCCACGGAGCGGATGTTCGTTTCTTCGCGCAGCTCGCGCACGGCAGCCGGCCATGGCTCTTCGCCGGCATCGATGCCGCCCTGCGGCATTTGCCAGGCATGCGTGAGATCGACGTGTTCGGGCCCGCCGATGCGCCGGCCGATGAAAGCGAGGCCGTCGCGGTTGAGCAGCACCACGCCAACGCAGGGGCGATAGGGGAGATCTTCGAAGCGCATATCGGATGACAGATGACAGATATAGAGGATTTTCTCCTATCCGTCCTGTGTCGTCGGTCCTCCGTCGTCGGACCTCAGGTTTGTTTCGCTTTGGTCGCTACAGCGGTGATGGGGACCAGGAGCAAGCCGCGGCTTGCCGCCGCCTTTGCCCATTTGGCGATTTGCTCAATCGACACCGGCAGCGCGGACGCGATGCCGACCGCGACATTGCGCTCGCGCGCCGCCATTTCCAGGCGGCCCAGCGCGCGGTCGATCTCGGTGGGGCTCGGCACCGAATCGAGGATCACGTCGGCTCGCGCGAACGGCAGACTGTCGGCGCCGGCGATGCGCCCTGCAACGCTCCTCGGGTTGGTGCCGTCGTCGACAAAGAGCAATCCGCGTCTGGCGGTCTCGTGCAGGATCGGGGCAAAGGACGTTCTCGGAGGCGGTGAAACGCGCGCCCATGGTATTGGCGAGACCGACATAGCCTTGAAACCGGCCCATCACCCAATGGAGGCGGTCGATATTCTGCTCCGGCGTGAGCGAAGTGAGGAGCGTCTGCGGACCTGGATCGTTGTCCGGATATTCGAACGGCTCCATCGGAACTTGCAGCAGGATCTCATGACCGGCCGACCGCGCGCGAGCGGCCAGCGTAGCGACATCAGCGCCGTAGGGCACGAAGCCGAGCGTTACCGCGGCGGGCAACTTCGAGATTGCGCTTGCGGTCCCGCTCGCGCTTACGCCGAGACCTCCAACGATCAGTGCAATGCGGGGCGCATCAGGCTTGCCGGGCAGCGGCTGAACCGCTCGCGCAAATGCATCTGCCGGTCGCGTGCCGTCGGCGGCGATCCTCGGAATGGCGCCCTGCGGCGTCATTTCGACGAATTTCTGGTCGAGCGGCGTCACCTGAGGTGGCGCCGTGCCGCTTGCCGGCGCTGGAATGACGACTTCCTGTTTGCCGCCGGTCTTGCCGTCGATGATCGTGATCGTTGTGGTATTGGGTGGCGCTGCAGCCCCGGGCGGCGATGCCGACGCTGCCGCCGATGCGGCATGCTGCTCGGTTGCGGCGGACGAGGGTTGCGGCTGCGGCGGCGCCGGGATATCCGATGTTTTCACAGCGACCCGCAGATTTGCCGGTACCACGGCCATCGGCTCGCCGCCGAACGGATCGTCCGTCACGACAGCCCAGAGTGCGAACAGGCCAAGGAATGCGGCCAGCGCCCCGGCGATGATCTGTGGCACCGGAATCTTGATCGCGCGCCGGCGTTTGTTCGGTTCCCGGCGGAGCGGCGCGGTCAAATCATCCACAGTCATCGATGAATCCTGGCGCCGTCCCTGCGAATCATGCGCTCGCGAATCATGCCGGCAGTCTATCACGGTCGGCAAAGTCCCCCGGATCGGGAGGAAATCGGCCGACACAGCGCCGAATGACGCGGAACATAAAAATTCGGGGCGGCTTTAGGGCCGCCCCGAACTCCGATCAGGCGTAAGTGGCTTGCCTTAATTGGGAACGGCGGCCTTCGGATTCGGCGGGAAGGCGGTATTGCTCGCGGTTCCGCGCAACAGGTCGAGCGCCATGTGCAGCGCTTTGTCGTCCTTTTCGTCCGGCGGCACGTAGGACTGAGATCCGGACTTTTCGGCGCCTGTCGCAGCAAGATGGCCGCGCAGCGACGCTTCGCCCTCCGAGTCGACCTCATCCTTCAGGCTGGCCGGCACGTCCTGCAGCACCTCGATATCGGGCTTGATGCCTTGAGCCTGGATCGAGCGGCCCGACGGCGTGTAGTAGCGCGCCGTAGTCAGCCGCAACGCGCCATTGCCGGCGCCGAGCGGGATGATGGTCTGCACCGATCCCTTGCCGAATGAGCGCGTGCCAATGAGCGTCGCACGCTTGTGGTCCTGCAACGCGCCGGCGACGATCTCGGAAGCCGAAGCAGAACCGCCGTTGATGAGCACGATCACCGGCTTGCCGTGGGTCATGTCGCCCGGCCGCGCATTAAAGCGTTGCGTCTCCTCGGGATTGCGACCTCGGGTCGACACGATCTCGCCTTTGTCGAGAAAGGTATCGGAGACCGAAATCGCCTGATCGAGGAGGCCGCCCGGATTGTTGCGCAGATCGACGACGAAGCCCTTGACCTTGTCGGCGCCGAGCTGGCTGTCGAGATCGTTGATCGCCTGCTTTAGCCCGTCGGCGGTCTGCTCGTTGAACTGCGTGATGCGAATGTAGCCGACGTCATCACCTTCGGCGTGCGAACGCACCGATTTCACGCGGATGATGTCGCGCACGATCGTTAGCACGATCGGCTTGTCGACGCCCTTGCGCGCGATGGTCAGCTTGATTTTGGAGTTCACCGCGCCGCGCATTTTGTCGACGGCTTGATTGAGGGTCAGGCCCTGCACCTGCTCATCGTCGAGCTTGGTGATGATGTCATTGGCCATGACGCCGGCTTTGGCCGCCGGCGTATCATCGATCGGCGCGACCACCTTGATCAGGCCGTCCTCCATGGTGACTTCGATGCCGAGCCCGCCGAACTCGCCGCGGGTCTGCACCTGCATGTCGCGGAAGCTTTTCGGATCCATGTAGCTCGAATGCGGATCGAGCCCGGACAGCATGCCATTGATGGCCGATTCAACCAGTTTCCTGTCATCGGGCTTCTCGACGTAATCGGCGCGTACGCGCTCGAACACGTCACCGAACAGGTTGAGCTGCTGGTAGGTGTCCGAATTGGCCGCCCTAGCGGCCGAGCCGAGCAATATCGAGTGTGGCTGAGTCACCAGCAACGCTACCGCGGCGCCGGCCACTGCACCGAGGAAAAGCAGGTAAGTTTTGCGCATCATCCGCGAACCTTTTCGCCTTCGTTTGTCGCCCACCAAGGGCTGGGGTCAATGGGAGTGCCGTCTTTGCGGAACTCCACATAGAGTACGGGTTGCTTGGGCCCGGTCGTGACGGTCGCCGCCGCTTGCGATGCGTTCCCCATCACCGCTACCGGCTCACCGGTTAACACGAACTGTCCGAGGTCGACGGAAATCCGATCCATCCCCGCTAGGAGTACATGATACCCGCCGCCGGCATTCAGGATCAAGAGTTGCCCATAGCTGCGAAACGGCCCGGCGTAAACAACCCAACCGTCGCATGGGGCAGTAATCTCGGATCCGGGCTGGGCGGCGATGGAAACGCCCTTTTGGGTGCCGCCGACGCCATCGGAACCGCCGAATTCGCGGACCGGCACGCCATTGACCGGCACACGCAGATGCCCGCGCATGTCGGCGAAGGCGACCGCCGGGGCTAAACGGCCGGGGTCGCTAAGCGCGGCGAGTTGCGGTTGGGTCGCATCGGCGGCAATGGTGCGGGCGGCATCGTGCGCCGCGCGCATGGCCGGGTCGAGACCGGCTTCGAGCCTGGCGATTAGGTCCTTGATCGAATCGACTTGGCGCGCGAGGCCGGCGGCACGCTGCCGTTCGGTATCGAGCGCTTGTTCGGCGGCCGCCTCTTTCCTTTGCCGTTCGTCGATGAGCAGCGTCAGCCGCAACTGATCGCGTCCGAGCAGATCGAGGTCCCCGGAGAGGCGATCGCGTTGGTCGGTGATTTCTCTGCGCACGCGCACCAGATCGGAAAGATCCCCGGCCAGCGCGTCGGCTTGCGCGCGCATTTCCGGCACCACGGCGCCGAGCGTGATTGCGGTGCGCACCGCCTTAAGCGCGTCCTCGGGCCGCACCAAAAGCGCCGGCGGCGGCTGCCGGCCGATGCGCTGCAAAGCGGCGAGAATTTCAACGATCGTGTCGCGGCGCTCGGCAAGCGACTTGCGAAAAACCTCTTCCCGCTCGTCGAGCGGCAGCAAGCGTGCCCGTGTGGCGTCGATATTAGCCTCAACGTCGCGGATTCGCGCGGCGGTATCAATGAGGTCCTGGTTGAACTTGCGACGATCCTCGCTCAGCGCTTCGACCTCGATGCGCAGCTTGGCTTGGTTTTCCACCGAGCTGCGCTGACGGGCGAGCGCCGCGTCGAGTTCCTTATCGTGCTGCGAAAGCGCATCCAACTCGTTCGCCGGCTGTGTCGTGGGCGCGGGCGCCTGCGCAGTCGCATTTTGAGCGGCGGCCGGTCCCGCCGGGGTGGATTTTGATGGCGCTTGGGCAAACGCGACACCACCGGCACCAAGATCGACGCCGAACGGCAGGGCAAAAGCCAAAGCCGAGCCGAGCATAGTCGAACCGAGCAATTGGCGCGGATCGGTGCGGCTCGACCGTCGGAGAATCATCGCGTTCAAGGGTAGACGCAGGCCTCAGGAAGGCAAGGTGAAACAGCACAAAACGGGCCGGGGTGAGACAGGAATAAGACGCGGCATGCCGTCGGCCGTCACAATTCGGTGATGCCCGATCAACAGCCGTTCGAGCCGTAACGATGCCGCCGCGGCTCTTTCCGATGCTTCAAGCCCGGTGGTAGGGGTGTCCGGCGAGGATCGTGCCGGCACGATAGAGCTGCTCGAGCAGCATGATGCGCACAAGTTGGTGCGGCCAGGTCGTGGCGCCGAACGCGAGCTTGAGTCTGGCGCGATCCCGCAGATTTTGCGCCAGGCCGTCGGCGCCGCCGATGACAAAGCACACGGCCGAACGGCCTTCTTCGCTGAACTTGCGCAGCATTGCCGCGAGCGCAGCGCTGCCGAGGTTCTCGCCTTGCTCGTCGAGGAGCGCAACGAGCGCCCGTTCGGGAATGACATTGGCGATCGCTATCGATTCCTCGACGCGCCGTCGTTCGGCGTCGTGGGCGCGACTCTCACGAATCTCGACGATCTCGATTTCACGAAGACCGAACGCGCGGCCGATCGCTGCCGCGCGCTTGCAATAGGTTGCGGCGAGCTCGCGTTCGGGGCCTTGTTTCAGCCGGCCAACAGCGGCGATGAGAATACGCATGGCCCAACAGGCTTTGTCATGACGGAGTATTCATTTCGCCGCCCCCAGTGTCAGCGGCATGTCGACATAGATCTTGTACGCCTGCGATTTCGGCTTGGCCTTGTCTTCCTCATTGAGATATTCGATCGAGCTTTTTCCCAAATAAGCGCGCGGCAGGATCATGACGCGAATGAAGCGCGTCGGGCGGTCCGCGGCCTGGGCGAAGACTCCGTCCGGTCCGGTCTCGTACCACGCGCCGCCGGGGCCATATGACGTGGAACGCCCGTGGGTGTCGATGCGGATGGCGCCTTCAATGACGCAACGGATGCCCGGCCCTTGGTGCCGGTGCAAATAGGCGCAGCCGCCTGGCGGAAATGCGACACTGTCGCCGCGCAGAATGAGCGCGCCCTTCGGTACCGTCTCAAGCCGGGCCGCAAGCTTTTCGCGGCTAACAACACCGTGCCCTGCGCCGCCGTTGCCAAGATCGCCCGCTACCAGCTCCCAGCGCCACAGCGTCGCGCCGCCGCTGCCGGCCTTGAGCGTGACGGCGCCTTCGCCGCTGAAGGTCTCGTCGTCGCCAAGCATGCGATCCGCGGTTGTGACCGATCCATGGACGACGAAGATCATCCGCGGCAGCGCCGGCAGAGATGCCTCGGCGGCGTTTGCCAGCACGTCTTCATAGAGGCGCAGCATCGGGTACATGTTTTCTCCTCGGGGTCATGCGCGGGGCGAGTGTCTGTGCTGATCGTCTCGCGCGCAATGGCATTTACACCCACGCAGCGCCGTTGCTAAATCGACTTTGGCGTGGCCCGCCTCGGGCTTGCCCACTGTGTTTTACGTGCTGGCGGCTCTCGTCCCGTTCGCCCACAGTTGCGCGTGACAAAGAGCGAGTGGTCGGGAGGAATTCGATGCAACGAGCCACGCCGCCATTTCGCGCCGAACACGTCGGCAGCCTGTTGCGGCCCGCGGCGCTGAAGGCCGCGCGCGAGCGACACGCCAAGGCTGAGATCGGTGCCGATGCGCTGCGTGCGGTCGAAGACCGTGAAATCGCGAACGCGATCAAAAAGCAGGAGGAAATCGGATTAAGGCTGGCCACCGATGGCGAGTTCCGCCGGTCGTGGTGGCAATTCGACTTCTTCACCGGCCTCGATGGCGTTGAGCTCTATCAAGTCGGCGAAGGTATCGCGTTTCATGGCGTGGCAACCAAGGCGGAGAGCGTGCGCGTGATCGGGCGCGTCGGCTACTCGACGCACCCGCACATCGATCATTTTCGCTTTCTTAAAGAGCACACCCGTGTCATGCCGAAGATGACTATTCCGGCGCCGGGGGTTTTGCATTTCCGCCAGGGCCGCCGCTCGATCAGCCGCAATGCTTATCCCGATCTTGACGCTTATTTCGACGACGTGGCGGCCGCCTATCGAAAGGCGGTGCGCGCCTTCTATGACGCCGGCTGCCGCTATCTGCAGCTCGACGACACCACCTGGTCGATGATGTGCGACGAGCGCGAGCTTGCACATTCGCGCGAGCGCGGCGACGAGCCGCACAAGCTGCCCGCGGCCTATGCCCGCATGATCAATCAGGCGCTCGAGGGCAAGCCGGCGGACCTCGCGGTGACCATGCATTCCTGCCGCGGCAATTTCCGCTCGACCTGGATTGCCGAAGGCGGCTACGAGCCAATGGCCGAACGGCTGTTCAACGAGGTCGGGGTCGACGGCTATTTCCTCGAATATGATTCCGCGCGAGCCGGTGGGTTCGAGCCGCTGCGTTTTTTCCCGAAGGGCAAAAAGCAGCTCGTGCTCGGCCTGATCACATCGAAGAGCGGCGCGCTGGAAAACAAAGACGACATCAAACGCCGCATCGACGAGGCGACGAAATATGTGGCGCTGGATCAGCTCTGTCTTTCGCCGCAATGCGGCTTTGCCTCGACCGAAGAGGGGAATGTTTTGTCCGAAGACGCACAGTGGGCCAAACTGCGCATGATCGTGGAAATCGCCCACGATGTATGGAGTTGAGCATGCAACGAATGAAGCCGCCGTTCCGCGCCGATCATGTCGGCAGCCTGCTGCGCACGGCGGCGCTCAGGGCGGCGCGCGAGAAGCGCGCACGCGGCGAGCTCGGCGCCGAGGCCTTTAGGGCGATCGAGGACCGCGAAGTCGAGGGCGTGATCAGGAAGCAAGAAGCTATCGGGCTGAAATCCATCACCGATGGCGAGTATCGCCGCATCTCGTGGAATACCGATTTCCTCGAGCAACTCGACAACGTCAAGTCCTATGTCGGCGAGCGCAAGATCAAGTTTCAGACGAGCGGGCCGCAGCCGCGGCCGCTCTTGTTACGCATCACCGGCAAGCTCGGCGGCTACAAACCGCATCCGATGATTGAACATTTCAGATTTTTGCAGACGCATACCAAGCAGACGCCGAAGATGACGATCCCGTCGCCATCGTCGCTGCATTTCCGCTATGGCCGCGACGCCGTCCCGGAATCGATCTATCCCGCGATGGACGACTTTTATCGCGACCTTGGGCAGTCGTACCGCAAGGTCGTGCGCGCCTTTGCCGATGCGGGCTGCCGTTATCTGCAGCTCGACGAAGTCAACTTGACCTATTTGTGCGATCCAGCGCTGCGCAAAGCGATTGCCGATCGCGGCGAGAACCCGAACACCTTGCCCACGGCTTACGCCAAAATGATCAATGCGGCGATCTCCGACATTCCCTCCGATATGACGATCACGATGCATCTCTGTCGCGGCAATTTCCGCTCCAACTTCATCGCCACCGGCGGTTACGAGCCGGTGGCGGAAATCCTGTTCAATACGATCAACGTACACGGCTATTTCATGGAATACGACAGCGAACGCGCCGGCGGCTTCGAGCCGCTGCGTTTCGTGCCGAAGGAAAAGATCGTGGTGCTCGGGCTGGTGACCACCAAAACCGGCGCACTGGAGAAGAAAGACGATATCAAGCGCCGCATCGACGAAGCGGCAAAGTTCGTCCCGCTCGGTCAGCTTTGCCTGTCGCCGCAATGCGGCTTCGCGTCGACCGAGGAGGGCAATGTTTTGGCCGAGGACGAGGAATGGGCCAAGCTGCGCATGATTGTCGAGCTCGCCGACCAAGTCTGGGGATAGCAACGATGAGTCAACGAACCAAACCGCCGTTCCGCGCCGATCATGTCGGCAGTCTGTTGCGACCGGCCGCGCTCAAACAAGCGCGCGAGCAGCGCGCCAAGGGCGAAATGAGCGCGGCCGATCTCAAGGTCGTCGAGGATCGCGAGATCAAGGAGGTCATCAAGAAACAGGAGGAAGTCGGGCTACAATCCATTACCGACGGGGAATTCCGCCGCTCCTGGTGGCATCTCGATTTCCTCTGGGGCCTCGACGGCGTCGAAAAGCACGTCATGGGTACCGGCATCGCCTTTGCGGCAGTCACGACACGCAACGAAGGGGTTAAGGTCACCGGCAGACTCGGTTTCTCCGGCCATCCGATGATCGAGCATTTCAAGTTTCTGAAAGCGAACACGGCCCGGACGCCGAAGATGACCATTCCGGCGCCGTCCGCGCTTTACGGCCGCCCGGTCGCGACGCCGATCGACAAGGCGGTTTATCCGACGCTTGATAAATTCTTTGCCGACCTCGGCCAGGCCTACAAAAAGGCGGTGCGCGCCTTTGCCGACGCCGGCTGCCGTTACCTCCAGCTCGACGAAGTTTTCATCGCCATGCTATGCGATCCGCACTATCGCCAGCAGATGAAAGACCGCGGCGACGACCCGCAGGCGCTCGGCACGATTTACGGCGACCTCATCAACACGGCGATTTCCGACATTCCGCCCGACATGACTGTGACGATGCATTTGTGCCGCGGCAACTACAAATCGACCTTTATGGGGACGGGCGGCTACGATGCGATGCAGGAAGTGCTATTCGACCGCATCAAAGTGCACGGCTATTTCATGGAATACGATAGCGCGCGCGCTGGGGGCTTCGAGCCGCTCAAACGCCTGCAGAAGGGCCGTGTCGCGGTGCTTGGCCTGGTCACGACCAAAACCGGCACGCTTGAAAACATGGACTCGATCAAGCGCCGCATCGAGGAAGCGGCCAAATTCACCGACCTCGATCAGCTTTGCCTGTCGCCGCAATGCGGCTTCGCCTCGACCGAGGAAGGCAATATCCTCGCCGAGGACGAGGAATGGGCGAAGCTGCGCATGATCGGCGAGGTCGCGCGCGAGGTGTGGGGGAATTAGACAAATGCCGAATATCGTCGCCGGCAAGGTCGCCATCGTTACCGGCGCCGGGCGCGGCATCGGCCGCGGTATTGCGCTTCTGATGGCGCAGGAAGGCGCCCGCGTCGTCGTTTGCGATATCGGCGCGAGCCTCGACGGCGGCGGCACCAACGTCGGCCCGGCGCAAAGCGTCGTCGATGAAATCAAAAAATCGCGCGGCGAGGCGCTCGCTTCGACGCTGTCGATCGCCGACCCCGGCAACGCCGACAAAATCGTGCAGGCGGCGCTCGATGCCTTCGGTCGTGTCGATATCCTGGTCAACAACGCCGGCATTTTACGCGATCGTATTTTCCATCGCATGAGCTGGTCCGATTGGTCGGACGTGATCGACGTCCATTTGCACGGCAGCTTCAATATGAGCCGGGCCTGCGCCACGCATTTTCGCGAGCAGAATTCCGGCAGCTTCGTGCATATGACCTCGACCTCGGGCCTGGTCGGCAATTTCGGCCAGGCCAATTACATGGCCGCCAAGATGGGCATCGTCGGGTTGTCGCGCGGCATCGCGCTCGACATGGCGCGCTTTGGCGTCCGCTCCAATTGCATCGCGCCGTTTGCCTGGACGCGGATGATCGAACTCGATCCCGGCCGAGACAGAGGCGGAGAAGGCGCGCGTCGCGGCCTTTCGTCAGATGACGCCCGAGAAGATCGCTCCGCTCGCCGTCTATCTCGGCTCCGGCCGCGCGGACGGCATCAGCGGCCAGATTTTTTCGGTGCGCAACAACGAGATTTATCTTTTCAACCAGACGCGACCGATCCGTACGCTGCATCGGTCCGACGGCTGGACGCCGGAAAAGCTCGACGCGCAGCTCAAAGGCGCGTTCGCCTCCTCTTTCACGCCGCTCGACCGCTCCAGCGACGTGTTTTCCTGGGACCCGGTGTGATGGCCATTGTCTACGACAAGCTGATGGCGCTTGACGTTCCCGCCCAGGGAGCAAACTTACGACGCGAAAGACTGCATCCTTTACGCGCTCGGCATCGGATTAGGTCACGATCCGCTGAACGAGGACGAGCTGCCGTTCGTCTATGAAAAGAATCTGAAAGTGCTGCCGACCATGGGCACCGTGCTCGGCCATCCCGGTTTTTGGGCGCGCAACCGCGACACCGGCATCGACTGGGTCAAGGTCGTCAACGGCGAGCAAGGCATCACGCTGCACCGTCCGCTCGCGGGACACGGCACAGTGATCGGCCGCATGCGAATCGTCGAGGTGATCGACAAGGGCGCCGGCAAGGGCGCGCTTGTTCTTTCCGAGCGCGAGATCGCCGACAAGGCCACTGGAGAACCCGTAGCGACGGTGACGCACACGATGTTCTGCCGCGGCGACGGCGGTTTCGGCGGTCCGCCGCGGCAAGCGCCCGCGCCGCATGAACTTCCGGCCCGCGCGCCGGATGCGGTCTGCGATCTCGCCACGCGGCCGGAAGCGGCGCTGATCTATCGGTTGAGCGGCGATCTCAATCCGCTTCATGCCGAACCCGCCGTGGCGAAACAGGCCGGCTATCCGCGGCCGATCATGCATGGTCTCGGCAATTTCGGCATTGCCGCTCATGCTGTGCTGAAGACCTTCTGCGATTACGATACCAAACGGCTCACTTCGTTCGCTTGCCGCTTCTCCGCGCCGGTGTTTCCCGGCGAGACGCTGCGCACCGAGATGTGGCGCGACGGCGCAGTGGCAAGCTTTCGCTCACGCGTGGTCGAACGCGACGTCGTTGCCGTTACTAACGGCCACGCCGAGGTGCGGTCATGACCGAAAGCGCCGACCTCGCTCCGATCCGTGAGGCGGTGCGCGCGCTGTGCGCCGATTTTCCCGGCGAATATTGGCGGGCGCTCGATCGCGAGCGGGCCTATCCGGAAAAATTCGTCACGGCTTTGACCAAAGCGGGCTTCCTCGCGGCTCTCATCCCCGAAGAATACGGCGGCAGCGGGCTCACCATGACCGGCGCTGCCGCCATCATGGAAGAGATCCAAGCTTCCGGCTGTAACGGCGCTGCCTGTCATGCGCAGATGTATACGATGGGCACGCTGCTGCGGCATGGCAGCCCCGAACAAAAGAAACGCTATCTGCCGGGCATCGCGCGCGGCGAGATCCGCTTGCAAGCTTTCGGCGTCACCGAACCAACGTCCGGCACCGACACACTGAGCTTGCGAACCACGGCGGTGCGCGATGGCGGTTACTTCGTCGTCAACGGCCAGAAGATTTGGACCTCGCGCGCCGAGCATTCCGACCTGATGTTGCTGCTGGCGCGTACCACGCCGCGCGAGCAGGCAAGCAGGCGCACCGCGGGGCTTACGGTCTTTCTCGTCGATATGCGCGCCGTCAAAGGTCTTACGGTTCGGCCGATCCGCACCATGATGAACCACGCCACGACCGAGGTATTTTTCGAAAATATGCGCGTGCCGGCGGATGCGGTCATCGGGCAGGAGGGCGAGGGGTTCCGCTACATCCTGTCCGGCATGAATGCCGAGCGCATCCTGATCGCCGCCGAATGCATCGGCGACGCCAAATGGTTCATCGGCAAGGCCGCCGCTTATGCCGGCGAGCGGGTGGTGTTCGGCCGGCCGATCGGCCAAAATCAGGGCGTGCAGTTTCCTATCGCGCGCTCCTACATCGATATGCGCGCCGCCGAACTGATGGTGCGCGAGGCCGCCGCGCTCTACGAAGCCGGCAAGGAGTGCGGCGCCGAAGCCAACATGGCCAAACACCTCGCCGCCGAAGCATCCTGGGCGGCGGCCGATATGTGCGTGCAGACTCATGGCGGCTTCGGCTTTGCCGAGGAGTTCGACATCGAGCGCAAATTCCGCGAGACCAGGCTCTACACTGTGGCGCCCATTTCGACGAACCTGGTTCTTTCCTACATCGCCGAGCACGTCTTGGGCCTGCCGAGGTCGTATTGAGTCATCCTCTTCCTCTGTCCGGTCTCCTCGTCGTCTCGCTTGAGCAGGCGGTGGCCGCGCCGATGTGCACCTGCCGGCTGGCCGATGCCGGCGCACGCGTCATCAAGATCGAGCGGCCGGAGGGCGACTTCGCGCGCGGCTACGACGACCTGGTGCACGGCGAGTGCAGCTATTTCGTCTGGCTCAATCGCGGCAAGGAATCGGTCGTGCTCGATCTCGCTAGCGTTGCGGACAAAGCGCTCCTCGCCGCGATGCTCGCGCGCGCCGATGTGTTTGTGCAGAACCTGAAGCCTGGCGCGGTCGACCGGCTTGGCTTTGCCGTTGCAAGATTGCGCCGCGAGCACCCGACGCTGATCTGCTGCTCGATCTCCGGCTTCGGCGAGAGTGGGCCGCACGCCAAGCGCAAGGCGTATGACATGCTGATCCAGGCGGAATCAGGTCTTGCCTCGATCACCGGCACGTCGGAGCCGTCGCGCGTCGGCGTGTCGGTCGTCGATATCGCCTCCGGCATGGACGCCTATGAGGCGATCCTCGAAGCGCTTATTGCGCGCGAGCGAACCGGCGACGGCGCCGAGCTGTCGATCTCGATGTTCGATGCCATGGCGGATTGGATGACCGTCCCGCTCCTGCAGCACGAAGCCGGCGTGCCGCCGCAACGCATGGGACTCGCCCATACCTCGATCTCGCCCTATGGCGCATTTCGCAGCCATGACGGCGTCGACATTCTCATTTCCATTCAGAGCGACCGTGAATGGCGCGTGCTTGCCGAGAAGGTTTTGGGCGACGGCGCGCTTGCGGCCGATCCGGCCTTCGCGACCAATGTCGAACGCGTCAAACGCCGATCCGAAACCGACGGCCGCGTGGCCGCAGTATTTCGCGCGCTCGATGCCGACGCCTTGGAGCAAAAGCTCGCCGTCGCCGATATCGCCTTCGCCCGCGTCAATAGTCCGGCCGAGCTGGCGCGCCACCCTCATCTGCGCCGGATTACCATTGGTACGCCGAGCGGGCCGGTGTCATGTCCGGCGCCTGCTGAACGGCACGCCGCCGCATCGCGGCACTATGGCCCGGTGCCGGCGCTAGGCGAGCACAGCGAAAAGGTGCGCGCGGAATTCATGGCGTCTAAAATAGACGTGAAATGATCGGGGAGAAACATCATGGACATCGGATTTATCGGTCTCGGCAATATGGGCGCACATATGGCGCGCCGCTTAGTCGAGGCCGGGCATAAGGTCTTCGTCTATGACACGCGCCAGGAGGCGATCGGCAATATCGCCGCACTCGGCGGCGTCGCCGCGCGTTCGCCGAAGGAAGTCGCTGATGCCGCCGAGACCGTGATGGTAAGCCTGCCCACGCCCGACATCGTGCTCAAGGTCGCGACCGGGCCCGACGGCGTGATCGAAGGTTCGCGCGTGCGCCGCTTCGTCGACCTGTCCACCACCGGCGCCGTGATGGCGCAGCGCATCTTCAAAATGCTGGCGGAAAAAAACATCGTGCAGATCGACGCGCCGGTGAGCGGCGGCGTCAAAGGCGCGGAAAAAGGCACCGTCGCAGTGATGGCATCGGGACCGCGCGCCAACGTCGAGGCCGTCGAGCCGGCGCTGAAAGTGATCGGCAAGTTCTTCTACATCGGCGATCGGCCCGGCGCCGGCCAGACGATGAAGCTTTGCAACAATGTGCTGTCCGCCGCCGCTATGGCCGCGACATCGGAGTCGATGGTGGTGGGCGTGAAGGCGGGACTCGATCCGCGCACGATGGTCGACGTCATCAACGCCAGTTCCGGCCGTAGCACGGCGACCGAGCAGAAATTCCCTGAAGTCGTGATCCCGCGCAAATTCAATCAGGGCTTCACTGCGGGGCTGATGCTGAAGGACGTGAATCTCTTTGTGTCTGAAGCCAAGGCGCTCGGCGTGCCGATCGAGGTATGTGAGGCGGTTGCCGCACTGCTGAAGCTGACCTGCGACGAGATCGGGCCGGACAAGGACATCACCACGATCGTGCAACCGATCGAGCGCCGCGCCGGTGTCGAGGTGCGCGCGCCGAAAGGGTAATCGACTCAACTTTCCTGTAATTCATGATCGCCGCAGCGCAGATGGCCGCATGGCGACCGAAAACGTTGTTTATTCAATAGCTTATAAAAAAGCGAACTTGTGTGACGGGGGTCACTTCGGCGCCCGAGCAGGTCGCTATGGTACGGTGACGTTTGGTCGTCATTTGGGTCATCTCTCGGTCCCCCACACCCACCCCAATGGCCCAACGTGACGTCCAGGGGTGAAGTCCCCCATACACCCCCCAATGACCCTGGAACGGGTCACACTTGCCCGCCCGGACGAAAACGTCCGGGCGGGCTTTTCCTTTAGCCTATTCTGCCCCATGCTTTGGCCGTCCATCGGATATTGATCCCGAGCGTTGCGCGGCGACAGGCGTCATGCCAACTCCCCGTACCAGTCCCAGCCTGCTGTCGAGTTTACCCGAGCATCTTTCGACGAGCCTCTTTGCCAGCGCGACGCCGGTCAAACTCAACGCCGACGAGGTGCTGTTTCTCGCCGGCGATCCCGGCGACGGCTGTTATCGCGTCGAAGACGGGCTCCTCAAAGTCGCCTTGGTGTCGCGCGCCGGCAATGAACGCATTCTTGCCTTCCTCGGTCCGGGCGCGATTGTCGGCGAGCTTTCAATCATCGACGGGTTGCCGCGTTCAGCGTCTGTCGTCGCCGTGCGCGCCGCAAGCTTAAGCTTTCTCAGCCGCGCCACGTTCGAAGACTTCGCCAAAAAGCATCCCGATCTTTACAAGTCGCTGGTGACCCTCATCGCCGCACGCTTGCGCGAGGCCGACGCGGCGCTCGCGGCGGGGAGCTTTCTGCCGTTGCGCGGACGCGTTGCCTGCACGCTTCTCGAATTGGCGCAGGAATTCGGCCAGGATGTCGGCGCCGGCCGTATCGTCATCCACCAGAAGATCGGCCAGAGCGACCTCGCCGCCATGGCGGGCATCGCGCGCGAAAATGTCAGCCGCATTCTCAACGACTGGAAACGGCGCAAACTGGTGAGCCGGTTGTCCGGCTACTATTGCATCGAAGACAAGGCGAAGCTGCAAAACGAAGCCGAGCTGTAACCGTATCGGCCCCGCTACCGCCGCAGCAAAAGCCTCGCTAAAAGCTAACCATGAACACGCCCCGGCTTGCCGATTTTCGCCGCATCGTCGTCAAAGTCGGCTCGTCGCTTCTCGTCGACGGTCAGGCCGGACGGCTCAATGAAGCGTGGCTGGCCTCGCTGACCGCCGATTTGGCGGCGCTGCATGAAGGCAAACGCGACCTGCTCATAGTTTCGTCCGGCGCCATCGCGCTCGGGCGCACGGTGCTCAAATTGCCGGCCGGCCGGCTCGAACTGGAGGACAGCCAGGCCGCGGCGGCGGTTGGCCAAATCGCACTGGCGCGGACCTGGACCGAGGCGCTGTCGCGTCATGGCATCACCGCCGGCCAGGTCCTCGTGACTCTGGGGGACACCGAAGAGCGGCGGCGTTATCTCAATGCGCGCTCGACCATCGCCAAGCTTTTGGAATGGCGCGCCGTGCCGGTCATCAACGAGAACGACACCGTCGCCACCACTGAGATCCGCTATGGCGACAACGATCGACTGGCTGCGCGCGTCGCCACCATGGTGAGCGCCGACCTGGTGGTGTTGCTGTCAGACGTTGATGGCCTCTACGATGCGCCGCCGGGCACGACGGCGACGGCGCGGCATATATCGCGCGTCGAACGCATTACGCCGGATATCGAAGCGATGGCGGGCGCCGCCGGCTCGGGTCTGTCGCGAGGCGGCATGCACACCAAGATCGAAGCGGCCAAGATCACGACCGGGTCGGGGACGCATTTGGTGATTGCTTCAGGTCGCATCCAGCATCCGCTCGATGCCATCGGCAAAGGCGCACGCTGCACGTGGTTTGTTGCCGCAGGCAACCCGGTGACGGCGCGCAAGAAATGGATCGCCGGCTCGCTCGAGCCGAAGGGTACGCTCATCATCGATGCCGGCGCCGTCGCCGCGCTGCGGCGCGGCAATAGCCTGCTGCCGGTTGGGGTGGTGCGGATCGACGGCGATTTTGCCCGTGGCGATGCGGTCGTCATTCGCGGTCCCGACGGGGCGGAGGTCGGCCGCGGCTTATGCGCCTACGATGCCGAGGACGCGCAGAAAATCAGAGGCCGCTCGTCCACCGACATCGAAGCCATTCTTGGCTTCACTGGCCGGGCCGAGATGATCCACCGCGACGATCTGGTCGTTGGCCGCGGTTAGAGCATGATCCGGAAAATGCCTGCCCTCGGACTTGATCCGAGGGTGGACACCGGTTTTCCGAAAAGATCATGCTCCACCAAAATGTTAGAGCGTCAATCGATTCAACTTGAAACGATTGCGCTCTGGGCGCGGCGGCCGAATATCGAATTCCGGCTCAGCCGCCCCCGATGGGGCGCATGAAAAGATGAACCCCGGCCGCTAATGCGACCGGGGTTCGACGCCGGGTGATTGAGGGTGAGGGGCTGGGGGGCTTCGCCCGGCGCCTGCACTATCAACGGCGGTGTTGGCGCGTGGTTCCGCCCGCAGCCATAATTTTTTTCGCCCTGCGTGAGAGATTTTTTCCTCGACCTGGGGTTCCGTTCGGGCGACGTGAGCGGCGACGAGCCCGGGGGGCCGCGGGACCGGCAAAATCACCGCCAAAATCGACCGCGAGGGTGATTCGCCTGCCGCCGGGCAACACCACATAGCGCGAAAATACGGTCAAACGCCCCTCTTCGCCGCGATGTCCCTCGACTACATAGGTAGTTCCGACCGGAAAGCGCTTGGGCAAACGATTCGGCTTATGACTAACTGACAAATTCATGACACCCTCTCATGTGTGGAACCGAAATGGAAAACGCCGATAATTTCCTCAAGTTTCGTCGGATTCTGTGACGGTCCCAAGAAAGCTGTGGATTGCTGTGGGCAATTTGCGCTGGGAGGGTCGCCCTTCGTCGCCTCGCCGGGAATGGCTGAACGTGGTAGGAAGTTCCGCGAATGCGAGACGGATCAATGCCATGAGGGCTCCATGAACGCCCCGCTTACGGCGGTCGCTGGTTCTGGGAAGCTTGCAGCCACGCTCGACGCCACAATGCGCGAGATCGGCCGTGAGGCGCGCACGGCCGCCCGCGCGCTCGCCCTTGCTTCCGCCGCGCAGAAAAATCAGGCGCTCGCCGCCATGGCGAAGGCCATCCGCGCCTCGCGGGCAGCGATCCTTGCCGCCAACGCGGAGGATCGGGCCGAGGCGAAATCCGCTGGCGCCACCGCGGCTTTCCTCGACCGGCTTTCGCTCGACGCCGAGCGTGTCGATGCGATGGCGGCAGGGCTCGATACCATCCGCAAGCTGAAAGATCCGGTTGGCGCCGTCATGGCGTCATGGCGTCGTCCCAACGGCATGCGCATCGAGCGCGTGCGCGTGCCGTTAGGTGTGGTCGGCGTCATTTTCGAGAGCCGGCCGAATGTCACCGCAGACGCCGGCGCGCTGTGTCTCAAAGCCGGTAATGCCGCGATCCTCCGTGGCGGTTCCGAGAGTTTCCGGTCGTGCCGCGCCATCCATGCCGCAATGGTTGAGGGTGTCGTCGAAGCCGGGCTGCCGCGATCGGCCATCGCGCTCATTCCGACGCGCGACCGCGGGGCCGTCGGGACGATGCTGGCCGGTCTCGACGGCGCGATCAACGTCATTGTGCCGCGCGGCGGCAAGGATTTGGTGAGGCGGGTGCAGAGCGAGGCGCGAGTGCCGGTCTTCGCTCACCTTGAGGGGGTCTGCCACGTCTATGTGGACGGCAAGGCCAAGCTCGCTATGGCCAAGTCGGTCGTGCTCAACGCCAAAATGCGGCGCACCGGCGTATGCGGCGCGGCCGAAACCTTGTTGGTAGATCGCGCCGGCGCGGCGAAGCTGCTCAAGCCGCTCGTCATCATGCTGCTCGATGCCGGTTGCGAGATTCGCGGCGACGCAGCGGTACAGGCCGTCGACAGCCGGGTGAAGCCGGCGACCAAGGCCGACTGGGGTACCGAATATCTCGACGCCATTTTGACGGCCGGCGTGGTCGAGGGCGTCGATGGAGCGATCGCGCATATCGAACGCTACGGCTCGCACCACACCGACGCGATTATTACCGAAGACAAGAAAGCGGCGGAGAAATTCTTACGCGAAGTCGATTCGGCGATCGTTCTGCACAATGCTTCGACGCAGTTCGCCGACGGCGGCGAGTTCGGCTTCGGCGCCGAGATCGGCATCGCCACCGGCCGGCTGCACGCGCGCGGCCCGGTCGGCGTCGAGCAACTGACGACTTTCAAATACCGCATACATGGCAGCGGGCAAACGCGGCCAGGATAAATCGCCGGCCAGGCCGCGGAGTGCCGCGGCAGAACCGGCGGGCGGTGCGTGGGGAGGGGTTTCTTTCCAAAGACCATGAACTGCGAGTTCCTTTCTGCGCGCCTTTCGGTCGCAAGACCGGGCGGACGCGGTCGCGTCATCCTGCCGCCCCATGCGCGCGGCATGCGCATCGGGCTGTTCGGCGGCACGTTCGATCCCCCGCATGCGGCGCACCGCGCGGCGTCCTTATTGGCGATGCACCGGCTTGGCCTCGACCGCATGTGGTGGCTGGTCACGCCGGGCAATCCGCTCAAGGATACGCAAGGCCTTGCCCCGCTCGCGGAACGTCTCGCCGCTGCCCGCGCGCTGGCACGCCATCCGCGTATCGATGTGAGCGATTTGGAAGCCGATCTCGGCACCAACTACACCTACGCGACCATTTCCTACCTGGTCCGCCGTTGCCCGGGCGTGCGCTTCGTCTGGATTATGGGCGCCGATAATCTGCGCCACTTCCATCGCTGGCAGCGCTGGCGCGACATCGCGGCACTCGTGCCGATTGCTGTTGTCGATCGGCTGGGACCGAGCCTTTACTCGATCGCGGGCGTCGCTGGGCAGGCCCTGGCCGGCGCGCGCCTGCGTGAGACGGCGGCACGCAGGCTGCCGGAACGAAGACCGCCGGCCTGGATTTACCTGCACGGCCTCAAATCGCCGCTGTCGTCGACGGCGCTGCGCGCCGCACGCGCGCTGCGCCGGACCGCAAAATGACAGTTCGTTGAAAGCAAAGTGGTTGAAACCGTTAACTGGACGTGACTATCTTAGCGGCGCGAGCCCTGGATTCGGTGACCGGGGCCGGTCGGGAGCGATAGAAAACTTGGAGCGAAAGGATCAGTAACCCTGTCCACAGTTCTACTCTCTCGGGCCGATCGTCGCGCGCCCGAAGCGGTCTCCAGAATGCGTCTTGACGCCGAGGAGATCCTCCGTTTGGTCCTGGCCCGCCTCGACGATATGAAGGCGGAGGATACTCTCACCATCGATCTTCGAGATAAATCTTCAATCGGCGACTATATGGTCGTGTCCTCCGGCCGGTCGCATCGCCATGTCGGATCGGTGGCCGACAGGGTCGTCGAGGATTTACACAAAGCCGGCGTTCGCGCGCACGTCGAAGGCACGCCGCACTGCGACTGGGTGCTGATCGACGCGGGCGACGTTATCGTCCACGTCTTCCGCCCCGAAGTGCGGGACTTCTATAATCTCGAGAAGATGTGGTTAGCGGGCGGACCGGCGCGGCGCGCGAGCTAATTAAGTTCGCTCGCGCTCGACAGGGTTTTATGGGCCGTCATCCCGGCGCCGGAATGACGTGAGACGATTACACCGAAGCGGTGATCCACTGCTCGAGCTTTTGCTTCGGTTGGGCGCCGATCTGACGCGACGCGAGCTGGCCGTCCTTGAACAGCATCAGCGTCGGGATCGACATGATGCCGTATTTCGCGGCGGTGCCGGGATTTTCATCGACGTTGAGCTTGACGATCTTCACCTTGCCGTTGAGCGAAGTGGAAATCTCCTCGAGCGCCGGTGCGATCATGCGGCAGGGTCCGCACCACTCCGCCCAGAAATCGACGACTACGGGACCGCTCGCCTTGAGCACATCGGTGTCGAACGTCGCGTCAGTTACTTTATCGACCATGAAATACCTCGTCCATATAGGGGAATCGGCGGCCCAAGCGCGTCGAACCTATGAACCGGTCATGAGGACGTCAAGGCACCTTCACTGGAGCGTGACGTTCCTTGACGAGCTCCGCCTTAAGCGCCCGATCCATGCTTGCCGCAGGCATTTCCAACAGCACCGGCGCATTGGTGAAGATCAACGCCGCCCGCACGGGCTTATCCGGATAAATGCTGGAGATCACCGCGCGGTAAAGCGCAACTTGCGCAAGATAGGGCGGCGGCACTTCATCAAGCCGCCGCGGCACCGCGCTATCGGTCTTATAGTCGGCGATCAGGACGGCATCGTCCGTCACGATCAAGCGGTCCACCTGCCCGGCAATGGCGACCGCGTTGCCATCTGCGCGCGCGATACGGCCGACGATCGGCACTTCGGCGCGGCTTCCCGATGCGAATACTTCTGTGAAATCCGGCGCATCGAGAATCGCGAACACCTGCCGCGCAATTTCAGTCCGCTCGGCCGATGAGAGATCCTTGGTTGTGCGGTCGAGATACCGCTCGGCGGTGTCCTTGCGGTGCGCCGGCGCAATGTCGGGCAATGATTGCAGCAGCCGATGCACGATCCGCCCGCGTTGCAGTGCCTTTTGCCGGTCGGCGGCGGACGCTCCCGCATGCGCGGTGCGGCCAATCTCGTCGTCAAAGGCCGTGGACGGCGATAGCGGAGCGGCGCGCGGCGCTTGCGGGGGCGCCGGTTGCCGCAGCCAGGACGGTAATTCGAGGTGCGCCGATTTTGCCCGGCCGTTTACCGCGGCCGCGCGCTCCATGGCGGGGGGCGGTGTCTTGCGATAGCGCCAAACTTTTTCATCGCCGTCGCGTTCTCTCGACCAGGCACGGATCGAGCCCCGCACGCACGAGATCGTACCAGCAGCCGTCCGGGCGCTTTCGCTCGCCCTCCGCGCCGCAGATAATCAGCCGGTCGGCGGCGCGCGTCATGGCGACATAAAGCAGCCGGCGATATTCATCGCTCGCCGCGGCAAGCGCCGCTTGCCGGGCGGCGGCAACAGGCGGCGCATCGTCGGCTTTGCGTCCCGCCCAGATCATCGCCTCGCCGGCAAGCGTAAGGAGGCGCGGCTGTTGCGGGCCGGCGGGTGGCGTCATGGTATCGGCCAGGATGACGATCGGCGCTTCGAGGCCTTTGGCGCCATGCACGGTCATGACGCGCACCTCGTTGCGCGCAATCTCCATGTCGCGTTTTACCTCGGCGCGCGCTTCGCGCAGCCAGGCCAGAAAACCCTGCAGCGACGGCGTTTCGCGCCGCTCGTATTCGAAGGCGAGATTGAGGAACTCGTCGAGCGCATCGTTGGCTTCCATGCCAAGCCGCGCCAGGAAGCGATGCCGCGCGCGGCCGGCGCCGAGGATTTCAGCGTAAAAGGCGAACGGCGTCTTGCACCGCGCGTTCCGCGCCAATTTATCAAGCATCACATTTGCGGCGGCGAATTTCTCCTGCTCGCCGGCTTTGCCTCCAAGCGCCGCGCGCAGCGACAGGGGTCCGCGGTCCCAGGCGATCGCGAACAAGTCTTCGTCCTCGAAGCCGAACAGCGGACTCCGCAGCACGGTGGCGAGCGCAAGATCGTCGGCCGGCAGCAGCAACGCGTCGGCCAGTGCGATCAGGTCCATCACCGCGATGTGCTCGGTGAGCACGAGCCGGTCGGCGCCGGCGACCTCGACGTGCTCGTTCTTGAGCGCGCGGATGATCGCCTCGAACAGTTCGCCGCGCTGGCGCACCAGAATTAAAACGTCGCCGTAACGCATCGCGCGGCGTTCGATCCCGACCGGCTCGCGGCCGTCGACCAGCCGGCGCACCCGCCGCGCGATGCGTTGCGCCAGCTTCACGCGCGCGCTGGCTTCATTCACGGTGTCGAACGGTGCGTCCCAGCCTTCGATCGCGTCGCGTTTGTCGGGTTCGATCGGATCCCAGATTTCGACCACGCTCGGCGCTGCGTCCGGCAGCGCGATATGCGGCGGGAAGCCGGTCTGATCCGAGGTGACGCTTGGCGCGATGTCGCGGAACACCATGTCCACGGCGGCAAGGATGCTCTCGCCGGAGCGGAACGAGTGTTCCAGCCGTCCGGACGTAAACGCAAGTCCGCTCGCCGCGTGCGCGCGCTCGAAATAACGCCGCATTTCCGCAAACTCCTTCGGCGCGGCGTTCTGGAACGAATAGATCGATTGCTTTTCGTCGCCGACCGCGAAAATCGTGCGCGGCACCGTGCGCGCGCCGGCGCCGGCAGTGAATTCGGCGACCAGCAGGCGGACAATCTGCCACTGCTTGCTGCTGGTATCCTGCGCCTCATCGATCAACAGATGGTCGATGCCGAAATCGAGCTTGTAATGGACCCAGGCTGCATCGACATTGCCGAGCAGTTCCAGCGTCTTGTCGATCAGATCGTCGTAATCGAGCAGGCCGCGGCGAGCCTTTTCATCCCGATAACGCCTGAGCACATCATAGGCGACTGTGAGCAATGCGGCGGAGCGGTCGCGGCAGATCACAGCGCGCAGCCGTTCCAGCAAAACGCAGACGCGGACCTGTTCCGCATTCAGCCGTGCGATCAGGTCCGCATCCTCGATCGCCTTGGTTACGATGGATTTACGCGGCGAGCGGGTGTCGGCGGTGCAGAATATATCGAGATAGGTCTCGACGCGGTCGGAGCGCGATAGCGCGGCGAGAGATTTGAAGCGGCGCGCCTGCTCCGCGTCGTTTTTATTACCCCGCACCAAGACCGCCGCGATCGTGGCCCATTCTGCCGGCGCTATCGGCGAACCGGCAAAGAACTCTTCCTCGATACTGGCGCGGCTCTCCGCCGGATCTAGGCCGAGCGCGCGCGACATCGCGGCAATCGCCGCCGCGACGCCGCCTGAGGCGATGACCCAGCGGCTGATCGCATCGCGCCGGCCGATCGCGGTACGGATCACGTCACGAAACGTCTGGTCGGCGGCCGCCGTCATGGCGACGGCAAGCGCGCCGCCAAGCGCACCATCCGGATCGTTGGCGCCATCGAGCAGCACTTGCAGCGTCAATTGCTCCAAAAGCTGGGTGTGCTCGGTCTCGTCGAGCACGGAAAAACGGGCGGCGACATTGGCCTCGAACGGGAACTGGTGCAGGAGCCGCGTGCAGAAGGCGTGGACGGTCTGCACTTTAAGCCCACCCGGCGTTTCCAGCGCGCGGGCGAACAAGCGCCGCGCCAGGGCGCGCCGTTCGGCATCGGGCGTTTTGCCCGACTGCTCGGCAATGACGCGATCGAGCGTCTCGTCGTCGAACGTGGTCCAGGCGGCGAGCGTGTCGAAAACGCGCTTCGCCATCGTGGCGGCGGCCGCCTTGGTGAAGGTGATGCAGAGGATTTTCTCCGGCTGCACATTTTCGAGCAGGAGATTAATCACCCGCTGCGCCAGCACATGGGTCTTGCCCGATCCGGCATTGGCGGCGACCCAGGCGGAGACGCCGGGGTCCGATACCTCGCCTTGCATGCGGCGCACGTCGGGCGGAATGGCCCTGCTCATTCGCCGCCTCCGACGTCGTCGATCTCGCCGCCGCTGCGCGACCATTCTTTCACGCGCGCCAGATGGTCGTAATCGCCGTAATGCGTCCGCCACATCGGGTGAACCAGCGAGCGGTAGGACTCGCTCTCATCGTCGAAGCGGCGGGCAAGTTCGCTCAGTTTTGCCAGAGCACGGTCAGCCTGGCTGTCCGGCGTGCCTTCTTTGAACTTGATCGGCGCGTATTCACCCGGCGGTTCGCCGCCCTTGAGTTTGACATAGGCGATTTCGGCGACCGAAGAGTTGGCCGGAATATTTTCGAAGCCGCCCTTGCGCAGTATTGCGGCTTCCAGCGTGAGCTGTGGCGCGAGCCCGGTGCGGACCTGCTTTTCGCTGCGCACCGCGCCGGTCTTGTAATCGAGGATGGCGTAACGGCCGTCCGGGGCGCGCTCGATGCGGTCGGCGATGCCGCGGAGCTTGAATGTGCCGCTCGTGAGCGGGATGTCGATTGCCCCGCGGATCTCGGCGGCGATGCCGGCGATTGCCGCGCGCCGCTCCGTCTCCCAACGCGCAAACCAATGCGCGATGCGGAGGAACCGCGGCCACCAGAAGGCGCGCGCCTCGGGAAAGTCGGCAAGCGCGGCGAAGTGCGGCTCGCCGAGCGCGATGAGTTCGCGCACCGGATCGTCCGGCAGCTTGGCTGCGAAGTTCTGGGTGAAGACGCCGATGGCGGCGTGAATGAGGGTGCCGCGCTCGGCGGCGCCCGGTTCGGTGTCGACCGCGTCGAGTGGGCGCAGCCGCAGCACATGCCGGGCGTAAATCGTATAGGGATCGCGCAGCCAATCCTCGATCTCGGTCACGGATAGGCTTTTCGGCCTTGCCGCACGCGGCGGTTTCGGCGCGGGCTGCTGCGCTGGCGCGAGTCGCTCCGGACGGTCGAGTTCGCGCGCCCAGGCCAGATAATTTTCGCCGCGCGCCACCGCTGCCTGCCAACGTGGGCCGGCGACCGCGGCCAGTCGCTGGACGAAGCGTGACGGCACCGTGGGCGCGCCGGCAATCTTGGCGGCATGGCTCAAGACGACTTCGCGCGAACCGAGAAGCTGTGCGAAGTCGTGTGCGGACAGCCCAATCCGCCGCTCGGGCAGATCGAGCCCGAGCGCAAGCCGCATCGGCCGGCTGAGCCAGGCATCGCTATTGCTTTCCGGCGGCCAGGTACCCTCGGCCAGGCCGCCAAGCACGACACGGTCGCTCTCCGTCAGGCGCGCTTCGATGGTCCCCAAGATGCGCACGCGCGCGCCGGGCTGCGGCGGCCGCCGCACCACACGGCCAGCGAGCACCGCGGCAAAAAGTTCGACATAGTCGGATTTATCGACGAGAAGGCGCGTGGCGGCCGTGCTGGTTGCGAGTTCATCCAGCGCTTCGGCAAGCCGCGTGCCGTAGGGGCCAGCGAAGGCGAACGCATTGCCATCCTGCTGCGACAGCGCGGCAACAACGTCGCGATGCAGTGCAGTGAGTTCGGCGAGCGAATGGGCCTCCCGGCCCAGGCCTTCGAGCGGGGTCAGCGCAGCAGCGAGCCGATCGACAAGCTCCGTGGCGGCGCCCAGTTCGTGGTCGCTCAGGTCGCGGCGCGGATCGGACCAATGAAGCTGATCCTTCGCCTTGTGAAATGTCTTCAGCGCGCTGGCGAGGCCGCGACTGCCCGGGCGCGGACGAGGGCCGCGCAGGATCGCGCATTCGAGTGCGGCGACGGCGTTTTGTCCGCCAAGTCGCAGCAGTGGATGCTTAAGCAAGGCCAGAAGCGTAACCGGCGGCGTTCCATCGAGCGCCGCAGCGGCGGCCAGCCGGGCAAACACCACGGCTGAAGTGTCGGCAAGAGCCTCGCCGCTGGTATCCTCAGCCGCGATGTTCCAGCGTTGCAGCGCGGCGAGCACGCGGCGGCCGAGCGCGCGGTCAGGCGTGACCAGTGCTGCGGTCTTGTCGTCGTGCACCGCTTCGCGCAGCGCGACCGCGATGGCGAGCGCTTCTTCCTCGGGGTTTGCCGCCTCGATCACCGTCAGCGTATCGATGGCGGCAGCGGCATGAGCTGCAAATTCCAGATCGGCGACCTTGGCGCGCCACATATCGGTCGCGGCGGCAGGACGAAGCGCTTCCGACACGAAGCGCTCGCGCCCATTCGGCTGTGCGAGGGACACCACGGCGTCGCGCGTGGTGCCGATGCGCGCGAGCAAGGCCTGCATGGCGAATTGTGGATGTCCCGGCACCGCCGCGATTCCCCTATTCGCGTCGCCCGCGATCAACCGCCAAGACTTTTCGTCGAGATCGGTATCGAGCCCCGGCAGCACCACGGCGCCATGCGGTAGCCGCGCGATGGTGGCGATGAGTTCGGCGGTCGATGGAATCGAGCCGGTCGAGCCTGCGACGATCACTGGGGCATTGGGTTTTCGCGCAAGCCGCGCCGTTTCAGCCTTAATCAGGCGGTCACGCCGTTCGACGGCTTCTATGCGATCGCGTTCCTTTAAAACCTCCGGCCATCGCTCACGCGCGATCTGCAAAAATTTCAGCGTCAGCTGCCAATAGGCATCGAACTGGTCGGGCACCAGATCGTCGAGCCGCTCCCATGACACGCCGCGCGTCGTCATATCGTCAATGAGCCGCGCCAGATCGTCGGCCAGCGCGCAGGCCGCTGCCGGAGTCTGGGCGATCAGTGGCACGCCGCTAGCGCCGTGAAGCTCGGGGGATTGAGCCCATTGGGTGATGAGCCGCGTGAGCAGGAGCCGCCGCTCCAGGCCGCTGAGCGCCTCCGGCAGCGCAAGGGCCTCGGCGGCGATGTCGCCGGACGCGGCTTCGGCGAACGCGATCTCGTCCTCATCGATATCGCCGATGGCGACGATGCGGGGCAGGATGGCGGCATCGCCTTTGAGCACGTCGAGGAAGGCGTCGCGCAACAGCCGGCAGGCCCGGCGCGTCGGCAGGTAAATCGTCGCCGCGGCGAGTGCGAGCGGATCGTCGGCGAAGGCGAAGCCGAGCTCGCCGTTTCGCAACGCCTCGATCAGCGTCGGCAGAAACGGCGCCGACGCCGGAATGGTGAAAACGCGTGAATCAGAAATAATCGTCATTCTGTTCGATCGGCCAGTAATCGATCGTTTTCCTTTTGGTATTTCTTACCCTATATTTCTAATGGCAGCGGTCGTACCCATTGATTGACGAGGCCAATGAGCACGACCAACCGCTACGTTCTCCTGATGCGGTCGACGTACCGCACGGGTATCACCCCCTCTCGTTTGCGCCTTAGGAGGCGGGGGTTAGCGGGCGTCACCCGCCGGGCTTTGGGCCAGAGTCTAGGAGCTCTGGCTCAAACTCGTTTTGGCTGCCGACTTCGAGAACAGCCCTAGTGGCGTCGGTGAGCAAATAATTGCCGCCACCTCGTCGTTTGAGAATTCCTTTCCTCGTATAATTTGATAGCTGGGCTCTCACTCCGTCATTCGTCAGAAGCTTCTTCAATTTCCCTTCCTGATGTAGCGCACTCGCTGCAATTAGAATTTCACTCGCGTTGAAATACTTGAAACCGGCCATTCGCTGCAGGACGGTGAGCCATGCCCGCGAAACGGAAAGCAACGGCTCGTGCTGCAACTTCTGTATGTGTGCTTCGTCAGTTGAGCCTGTGGCGGATTTTGCCAAAGCGTCCTCATATGCAGCCAATTCTCCGACTAACTTCGCGCGTTCGCTATCGAGCGCTGCTAGACGCTTCCGTCGCGCTGTAATTTGAGTTTCGAGGTAATGACGCATCATCGAATCAATGATGGCTGAAAGAATCGGATTGTCAAATACTCACATATTGTGTGAGATTTGATAATTCTTCACATAGTCATAAAAATGACTTCTTATACAACATCTTATGCTGAAGTTACGCTGAGCGCCGCTTCGGCAGCGGCAACGGCTTCGGGCGTGCCGACATGCATCCACACCCCTTCGAGGCGCAGTCCGAATAGCCGGCCGCTTTCGCTGGCGCGGTCGAACAGGCGCGTGAGCGGAAAGGCGCCCGTGGGCGCCGAAGCGAACAGCGCGGGGGCAAGGATCGCCGCGCCGGCATAGATGAACGGCACCGCCTCCTGCTGGACGCGGCGTCGCAAGCGGCCATCAGGCAGCATGGCGTAGTCGCCGCGGCCTTCATAACCCAGGCTGCCTGTGGTCGGCGCTAGCAGCAAAAGCGCATCCATGGATTTCGCATCGAAGCTTTCGGCAAGCCGCGCGAAATTCGGTTTGACGCCATCGAGCCAGAGCGTATCCGAATTGACTAGAAAGAACGGCGCGTCGCCCAGTTGCGGGAGCGCCTTGGCGATGCCGCCGCCGGTGCCGAGCAATTCTTCGCGCTCGTCGGAAATGACAATGAGCGGTTTACGGCGTGTCGCGAGATGCAGCTCCACTGCGTCGGCGAGGTGATGTACGTTGACCACCGCCTGCTCGACTTCGGCGTCGGCCAGACGGTCCAGCCCATAGTCGATCAGAGATTTGCCGCCGACCGCGACCAGCGGCTTCGGGATCTGGCCGTTATACGGCCGCATGCGCGTGCCAAGGCCCGCGGCCAGCACGATTGCGCTTTTCGGCATCATTGCTTCGCCCGCCCAGCCGTTACCGTCGCCATCGTCCGAATCGCAGTATCATAATCCATCCGGAGCCGGCACATTTGTGGCGTACCAGGCCTTCAGCGAATTGAGCGCCGGATGCGCCAGCGAGCGCTGCAAGTAGTTCCAGAGGCGGGGCATATGCCGCAGGTATTGCGGCTTGCCATCGCGGCGGTCGAGCCTGGCAAAGATGCCGAGGATTTTTGTCGCGCGCTGCGCCGCCAATGTTGCATAGGTGCGCGTGAAGCCGCTGGTATCGAATTCCGGATCGTCGGTCAGCCGCGCGCGAACGTAATGCCCGAGCAACGCCATTTCCATCGCTTCGGGAACGTCGACGCGTGCATCCTGGAGAAGCGAAGCGACGTCATAGGCGGCGGGCCCGGCCAGCGCATCCTGAAAATCGAGCAGACCGATGCGCGCAATGTCGGCGCGCTGCGCCAGCCACAACAGATTGGGCGAATGGTAATCGCGTAACACCCATGTCGCCGGCGCCGCGATGGCGGATAGGAGTGCCTCCCGCCATAGGCTCAGGAAAGATGCACGGGCGGGTGCCGCCGCAGGCTGGCCGGCGCCGACGAGGTACCAATCGAGCAGCAGCTCGGCCTCGATCAGGAACGCCTCCAAGTCGTAGGGCGGCAGGCGATATTCGAGTTGTGCCGTGACCGGGAGCATCTCCGGCAATTTGCGGCCGTGAAACGCGGCAAGAAGATCGATTGCCGCGGCATAGCGCGCCTCTATCGGCGCCGGCGGATCGCCCTCAACAAGGCGCACGTCGCCGAAATCTTCCATGATGACGAGGCCGCGATCGAGATCGGCGTGCAGGATTTCCGGCGCTGACAGGCCGATGTCGCGCAATGCGAGAGCAACCGCAACGTAAGGCACGATGTCCTCGGCGAGATGCGCGATGGCGCTATAGGGCTTGCCGTCGCGCACCGGCGGACCGTCGGGACGGCGCGGCGCGTTCATCAGAACGAACGTCCGATCGTTCACGGTCAGCCGCTCGAAGATGCGTGTCGAGGCATCGCCTTGCATCCGCACCCGATACGCTTCGGCACAGCCGGATTGGTCGAGAAACGCGCGTATCTGTGCAATACGTTCGGTGCGCGCTGCGAAACTGCCAAAGCCGACACAACGGACGTTGCGGACCTCGGGTCCAAGCGCCGGCGCCAGCGTAAAGGCGATGTCGAGACGGTCCGGCGGCAGGATTCCGGCGGCGCGATCGGGCCATTCCATCAGCACCACGGCGCCGTCGGGGAGATCGTCGAAACCGAGTTCGGCAAGTTCGCCCGCGCCCACAAGCCGGTACAGATCGGCATGAACGAGGGTAAAGCGCGGCAGTTCATAGGTCTGCAGCAAGGTGAAGGTCGGGCTGGGCACCTCGATGGTCGCATCGCCTGCGAGGTAGCGGACGAGCGCGCGTGCGAAGGTCGTCTTGCCGGCCCCGAGATCGCCCGACAGCGTGACCAGGTCGCCGGGCTCGAGCGCCGCGGCAATATCGATCGCCAATCGCTGCGTCGCCTGCTCGTTCGCCAATGTCACCGTAAAGCTTGCGCCACCGGGGGTGGTCAGAAGCATCGTTACTCCGCAGCCGTCATCGTGGCGGTTTCAGTGAGCGGGAATGTACAGGTCACGGTGGTGCCTTGTCCGACGGAGGAAACGATCGTCACCGTGCCGCCATGCAGCTCCACGAATGAACGGACAAGCGAGAGACCAATTCCCGGGCCGCGATGCTGCGAGCCCAATGAATGGGTCTCGAACCAGTCGAATACCTTCTCCAGGACGTGGGGCGGAATGCCGGGCCCCTGGTCGGTAACCGAGAAGATCACGGCGTCGGCGTTGCGTTTGGCCGATAAGGTCACCGTCGCGCCGGCCGGAGAAAAGCTCACCGCGTTGGCCAAGAGATTGAAAAGGATCTGCCGCACCCGCAGCTTGTCGGCGACAAAGTCACCGATATTGTCGGCGGAAACGATATCGAGCGAAAGGCCTGCGCTCACCAACCGATCCTGCACGCCTTCGGCGGCTGCCGCCATGGTTTCCCGGATCTCGACCGGTCCGAGATTGAGCTGCATGCGGCCGGCGTCGATGGTCGCGAGATCGAGAATGTTGTTGATCAGCGCCAGCAAAGTATTGGTCGAGACCGTGATGTAATCGAGATATTCGCGTTGCTTTTCCCTTAGCGGTCCGGTCGCCGGATCGCCGAGGAGGTGGACGAAACCGATGATATTGGTCAGCGGCGAGCGCAGCTCGTAGGACACGTGATGGACGAAATCGATTTTGATCTTGTCGGCGTCTTCAAGCGCTTCGTTGCGTTCGCGCAGCGCGCGCTCGACATTGACGGAGTTGGTAACGTCGTGAAAGGTGGCCAAAGTGGCGCCGTCGGGCAATGAAACGGTCGTGCAATCGAGGATGCTGCCATCGCGCCGTTCGAGCTTATCCTCGATCGCTTCGCGGCTCTCGATGGCAGTGACGAAGGCGCGCAACGCCTGCCAGGTTGGATGATCGCCGTGCAGCGGCTGGCATAAAGCCGTGATCCTTTCGATGTGCGGCCGGTCGGCGAGCGCGCGGGGCGGCAGCCGCCACATGCGCGCAAAGGCGGCATTGTGCAGCCGCAGCCGTCCATCGCTGCCGAATACGGCGACGCCTTCGGCGAGATTGTCGAGCGTTTCGCCTTGAACGCGGATCAGCTCCTCAAAGCGCCGTTCGAGGTCGAGCCGCGCGGTGACGTCATGGAACAGATAGGTCACCCCGCCGTCGGGATTGGGCGTGGTGACGACGCGCAGGGTGCGCCCGCCGGGCAGATGCCAAGTATGTTCCTTGGCTTCGACGGCGCGGTAGGCCTCGTGCAGCTGCGCCTTCCATTGCCGGAAATCCTGCTCCTCCGGCAGCTTACGCGCCGCGCGCAGGGTCTCGATCACCGCCGAATCGGCCGGGCCCTGCTCGAGGAAGCCGGCATCCAGGTCCCACAGCGCCCGATAAGCGGCATTGTAGAATGTCAGCCGGTGATCGGCGCCGAACATGGCGACGCCGGTGGAAAGCTGATCGAGCGTGCGGCGATGCGCATCGGCGAGGCGGGTGAGCGCGCTCCGCATCGTCTCTTCTTCGGTGGCGTCCATGCCGACGCCGGCGCTGCCGGTCTCGGTGCGAAAATCAAGCACGTCGAAAGTCCGCCGCGCGCCGGCGACCACCGCGCGAAGCCGACCGGTATAGGCGCCGTTGGCGATGCGTTGCTGCGCGATGTTTTCCCGCGCGGCGCTGTCGAGCAATTCCACGCGGCGTTCGATGGCGTCGGCGGCGTTCTTGGCTTCGACGGCGCGCGCGTAAGCGGCATTGACGAAGATCAACCGTCCTGCCGCATCGCGCGTCCATACCGGCGACGGTAGTTTTTCAGCGAGCGCGCGCAGCGAGGCAAGTTCGGCGGTCTGCCTGTCGTAGCGCGCCACCAGCTCCACCAGTTCGCGCTTGATGCCGCTGGCGTCCTTCAGCCGCAATACGGCGCGGCCGCCGATGGCGCGGCCATGCGCCTCTATCGGATGACCGGCCAGCGTGGTGAGCGTCATCGAGAACGCTTCGCCCCGCGCCCGCAAGGCGTCAACGGCTCGTTCCATCGCGCTCGCTTTGCCGGCATCAAGCCAGCTGCCGAAGGCAAGAACGCGATGGGAAGCGGATATGCCCAAGGCGGCCAGGTCGCCTTCGATACCGGGCTCGTCGGAACCCGCCGGCCAATCCACGACGACCTGCGGTTCGGAGAGAATAACCGCGTTGGCGCGTGCGATTTCGTCACGCAGGATTGCGATTTCATCGCGCGACCACGTTTCCAGCCGCGCTGCGCGGGCTCGCGTATGCACCAGCATGATCGCTGTTACGACGGCAAACAAAACAACGCCGAGAACCACCGCAAGAAATACGATCTCGTGCTGATCGATACTGCGATGCGCGGTCAAGACCAGCTGTTGCAGCGACAGCGACGGTTGCTCGGCTGCGGCCGTCGACGGCGGCGCAATGGCGCCCAAGAAGGTGCAAATGGCCGCAAGGAATCCGCCAATTCCCCGCACGTGCCATCGCTGCACATGGTTTCGGCTGGTCCGGATCGTGTCCGGCATGCCCCTTCGCCTCTGCTGGCTGCCCGCCATGCCCGCCAGCGGATTCCGTTGCGGGAGAGCCCGCGAATCGCACGACTTTACTCTCAAGCCGAATCGCGCCGAAAGAGTCCAGATCGTGAACGCAAGACCTGGACGAGAACGTTGTTATGGCCGCGCGGCGCCGCGGCCCGGTTTGCTCAAGGCCTGAGCATCGCGCGCCATGTCTTCAACGCTAATCCGGGCCAGCGCGATGCCAAACTCGGATTCGGCATTGGCCATGGCAGGCAGCACGATCTTGACCAGTAGATCGGAGCCGCCGTGCATCGTTTCGCCCTCCTCGACCGTTCCGGCAGCGCGCAAAATGTCGTTGGCCGTCACGCGCCGACGGTCGCGGGCCAGTTCGTAACCGCCGCGAGGACCGCGAATGCCGCGCAAGATCCCGCAACGCACGAGCGCTTGAAGGACGGGTTCGAGATGCCGTGGCGGCAGGCCATGACGCTCGGCAAGAGTTTTCGCAGAAATCGGTTGCCCATGCTCTTGCATTGCAACATCGATGACTGCGGCAACGGCAAGAACTCCTTTGCGGGGTAGCAGAGGCATCGAGGTGAACGGATGTCCGGCTGCGGTGAGTAGTTCGCCCATAGCGGTGATATCGTACGAGATTTGCGCGGTCTACTTGAACTTGTATTCAGTCGTGTTTGTTCACAGTGTTTGTCGCAATTCCGGTAGAGCCGAAACCCCCTGCGTTACGTTCCGTGCTGTCCAATCCAGTAGATTTAACAAGTCTTACATGTTGTATTGGCGCGATTACTAACTGGGCGATGCGCATTCCGCGTTTAATTACGATGGGTTCAGCGCCATGATTTACAAGAATAACTTGTAATTCTCCGCGATAATCGGGGTCGATAGTTCCCGGCGCATTCAGCACGGTCACGCCGTGATGGATGGCTAATCCGGAGCGCGGCCGGATCTGGCCTTCATTGCCCGGCGGCAAAGCGATCGCGATGCCGGTCGGAATCATGGCGCGGCCGCCCGGCGCGATCGCGACCGGCGCGTCGGTCGCCACCGCGGCAAGAAGATCAAGCCCGGCGGCAAGCGCGCTTTGATATGACGGCAGCGGTAGGTCCACCGCGTGCGGCAAGCGCATGATGCGGACCTCCGGCTTCACTTGTCGTCTCCCGCAAGCGCAGCGGCAATCCGCTCGATGAGAGCGCGCGCAACGTCCTCCTTCGATTGCGGCGGCCATGATTCGACCGTTGACGGAGTGACCAGGTGGATCGTGTTGCTGTCGCCGCCCATGATGCCGGTCGCCGGCGAAACATCGTTGGCGAGAATCCAGTCGCAGCCTTTCTTGGCAAGCTTGGTCTTGGCGTTGGCGATGACATGATCGGTTTCCGCAGCAAATCCGATGACGAGCTTGGGCCGGCCGGGTTTGCGATGCGCGACCGTCGACAAAATGTCGGGGTTTTCGATCAGTTTGAGCGTCGGCATCCGGCCTTGCTGTTTTTTGATCTTGGTTGCGCTCGGCTCGGCCGCGCGCCAGTCGGCGACGGCTGCGGCGAATATGACGACGTTGGCTGGCAACGCCTTGTCGACCGCATCGAACATTTGCCGCGCCGTTTCGACCTTGATCACGGCAACGCCGGTCGGATCGGGTAGGTTGACCGGACCGCTCACCAAGACTACGTCGCCGCCGGCCGCAGCGGCAGCCGCAGCGATGGCGTGGCCCTGCTTGCCCGACGAGCGGTTGGCGATAAACCGGACCGGATCGATTGGTTCGGTGGTCGGACCGGACGTGACCAGAACGCGTCGGCCGGACAGCGATCCGGCACGGCGCAACAGCGCTTCCACGGCGGCAGCGATTTCGAGCGGCTCGGCCATGCGGCCGATGCCGGCTTCGCCGCGTTCCGCCATCGCGCCGGAATTCGGCCCGACCAGGCGAATGCCGTCGGCCGCAAGCTGCGCCAGATTGCGTTGCGTTGCCCTGGCCGCCCACATAAGCGGATTTATCGCTGGCGCGATGAGGATCGGCTTGTCAGTCGCCAGTAGCACCGCAGTGGCAAGATCGTCGGCGTGGCCGCCGGCCATTTTCGCGATCAAGTCGGCCGTCGCCGGCGCCACGATGACGAGATCGGTGTCGCGGGCAAGACGAATGTGGCCGACGTTGAACTCGCTCTGCGGGTCGAACAGATCGGTATAGGCGCGCTCGCCGGCGAGGGCGCCGGCGGCAAGCGGCGTTATGAAATGCTGGGCGGCGGCGGTGAGGATGCAGCGCGCATGTAGGCCGCGCTCTTGCAGGCGGCGGATCAGATCGAGCGACTTATAGGCGGCGATGCCGCCGCCAATGATCAGAAGGACACGCGGTTGTTTTGGCGCCGCGGCGACATGCTCTTTCTGCGTTGCCCGCAAAGCGGGGGTTTCGAAGTGGTCCAACGCTTCGCGGCCGGTGTCTTCCGCCGCTTGCCGCAGAATGACCCGCACTTCGTCTTCCATCGAGCGGCCTTGCCGCGCTGCGCGCAACCGCAACAGCTGCTTGAGCTTGTCGTCAAGCTGGCGGACCGTGAGGCTGGCCAATGGAATTTCCTTAAGTAATCTTAAAAGTATATCACCATATTGATTGCATTGCAATCAACGCAATCACCAGCGCCGAAGGACAAGCCACGCCAGCAGGGCCGCGATGATCCAAAGCGCCGCGACGGTCCAGCGGCTGCGGCGTGCTTCGGCCTTGTCGATTTCGGCAATGGTTTGCGGCGACAGCACCAGACCGTCGCGCGTGACTTCGTCGAGCTGATCGAGCAGGCGGGCGCCGCGCGTGAGCAGCCCCGGCGCGTTGCCGACAAAACGTCCGATCTCGGCGACGCCTGCCGCCGCATTTTCGAGTTTGCCTGCGGGGCCGAGATTTCGCGTCATCCATTCCCGCACCACCGGCTCGGCTGTGCTCCACATGTCGAGCTTGGGATCCATCGAGCGCGCCACGCCTTCGACCACCACCATGGTCTTCTGCAACAGCAGCAATTCCGGCCGCGTGCGCATGTCGAACAGTCCGGTCACCTCGAACAGCAGCGTGAGCAGTTTCGCCATGGAAATATCTTCGGCGGCGCGGTTGTGGATCGGCTCGCCGATGGCGCGGATTGCCTGCGCGAAATCCTCGATCGAGTGCCGCGGCGGCACATAGCCGGCCTCGAAATGAACCTGAGCGGTGCGGTAGTAATCCCGGGTAATGAAACCGTGCAGGATCTCGGCAAGGAACAGCCTCTCTTTGGCGCCGAGCCGGCCCATGATGCCGAAGTCGACGGCTATTAACCTGCCTTCATCGTCGACGAACAGATTGCCGGGATGCATGTCGGCGTGAAAAAAGCCGTCGCGCAGCGCATGGCGCAGAAAGGTCTGGATCAGAGCGCGCGCGAGCTGCGGCAGGTCGAAACCTTTGGCTTGCAATCGCGCGCGGTCGGACAACGGCGTGGCGTCGATCCATTCCAGCGCGAGCACTTCCTTGGTGGTGCGGTCCCAGTCGACCGCCGGCACGCGGAAATCCGGATCATCCTTGGTGTTCTCGGCCATTTCCGAGAGCGCCGCAGCCTCGAGGCGGAAATCCATTTCGACCATCACCGAGCGCCGCAATGTATCCACCACTTCGACGAAACGCAGGCGCCGCGCTTCGGCGGCAAGATTCTCGGCGTGCTGCGCGGCAAAGGTGAAAGCGGCGAGGTCGGCGTGAAAACGGTGCTCGACGCCGGGCCGCAACACCTTCACAGCGACAGCACGAGGCCCGGTTGCCGTCGCGACGGTCGCCCGATGCACTTGGGCAATCGAGGCGGCGGCGACCGGGGGGCCGAAGCTGGCAAACACCGCGGCGACCGGCCGGCCGAACGAAGCCGCCACCGCCGCTTCGGCTTGATCTTGCGGAAACGGCGGCATCTGATCCTGCAAGCGTTCGAGATCATGCGCCAAGGCGGCGCCAACCACATCTGGCCGCGTCGCCAGGAACTGCCCGAGCTTCACATAGCTTGGGCCGAGGCGAGTGAGCGCCGTCGACAATCGCGTCTCCGCCGCGCCGCTGGACTGCCGCTCGAACAGCCGCGCCATGCGCAACAGCGGGCGCGCCGGCACCGGCACCATCGCCGGATCGACAATGCCAAAAACGCCTTCGCGGGCGAACACGAAGCCGGCACGGCCGAGACGGACGAGATGCGCGGGAGCCGAGATCACAAACGCCAGCCGGAATGCAGCGCCACGATGCCGCCGCTCAACGGCTGGAACGAAACCCGGGCAAAGCCGGCCGTCCGCAACATGGCGGCGAAGCTTTGCGGATTCGGAAAGCGGCGGATCGATTCCACCAGATAGCGATAGGATTCGGCATCGCCCGCAACCATACGGCCGAGCCTCGGAATAACGTTGAAAGAATAGAAGTCGTAAAGCCGGTCGAGCCCGGGAACATCGACGGCCGAAAATTCCAGACACAAGAATTTTCCGCCGATTTTGAGGACCCGATAGGCTTCGACGAGCGTTTGTTCGATGCGCGGTACATTGCGGATGCCGAATGCGATCGTCGCCGCATCGAACCTCTTATCGGCAAACGGCAACGCCTCGGCATTGGCTTCGACGAAGGTGACGACTTCGCCGCGCCCGCGGGCGGCGGCGCGCTCGCGACCGATGTCGAGCATGGCGGTATTGATATCGCAGACCGTGGCTCGCGTTGCCGCGCCGCCGGCATCGATGACGCGAAAGGCGATGTCGCCGGTACCGCCGGCGATATCGAGCAGGGCAAACGGGCCGCTCTTAGGCGGATTGACCGCCGTGACCAGCGCGTCTTTCCAGGCCCGATGCAGCCCGAGCGACATCAGGTCGTTCATCAGGTCGTAGCGGCGCGCCACGCTGTGAAACACGTCGTCGACCAAGCCCTGCTTGTCCTCAAGCGGCACGTCGCGCGAACCGAAATGCGTGCTCTCTGCCATCGCCGATCCTTCCACGGATAAACATAGCGCGGCGCCGTCAGGGGCGCTATGTGTTTGAAATTAACCATGTTGCCGGGGTCGCAGCATGATCCCGAAAAGCGGCTCCCGGTTTTTCGATAAGGTCATGCCGAAATAAAATACCGAACCAAGCGATGCCCGAACTTCCCGAAGTCGAAACCGTACGCCGTGGGCTTGCAGAGGCCATGGAAGGGCAACGCCTTGCCAAGATTGAGGTCCGCCGCAGGGATCTGCGCTGGCCGTTGCCGAAGGATTTTGCCGAACGGCTCAAGGGCAAAACCGTGACCGGCATCGGCCGGCGCGCCAAATATCTGCTTGCCGATTTGTCCTCCGGCGACGTGCTGTTGATGCATCTTGGCATGTCCGGCTCGTTTCATGTCTTTCGCGAGAAAGACGATCGTCTCGGCCGCTATCATCACGAGCGCAAAAAACATGTCGCCCACGACCACGTTGTCTTTCACATGTCGTCGGGCGCCAGCGTGACCTTCAACGATCCGCGCCGCTTCGGCTCGATGAAGCTGGTGGCCCGGGCGAAGCTCGACGATGAGCCGCTCCTCAATGGCCTCGGCCCCGAACCGCTCGGCAATGAATTCGATGCCGCCATGCTGGCGCGCGCCTGCCACGGCAAGAAGACGAGTCTGAAGGCGGCTTTGTTGGACCAACGGGTCGTTGCCGGCCTCGGCAACATCTACGTGTGCGAGGCGCTGTATTGCGCGCGCCTCTCGCCCAAACGCATGGCGTCGACGATCGCCGGCAGAAACGGCGCGCCGAATGAGCGCGCCGCGCGGCTGGTCGAATGCATCAAGGCGGTGCTGAACGCGGCGATAAAAGACGGTGGCTCGTCGCTGCGCGATCACCGCCTCACCGACGGCGACCTCGGCATGTTTCAGCATCATTTCCGCGTTTACGATCGCGAAGGCGCACCCTGCCCGACGCCAGGCTGCCGCGGCACGGTCAAACGCATCGTGCAGAACGGCCGCTCGACGTTTTACTGTCCGGTGTGCCAGAAGTAGCGGCACTCATACCTGGAAAGCGCCTATGAGCACCGAGACCGTCATCGTCGAAACCCGCGGCCGCGTCGGCCTCATCCGGCTCAACCGGCCGAAGGCGCTCAATGCGCTCAACAGCGTGCTGCTGCGCGAGCTGACGTCTGCCGTGGACGGATTCGAGACGAATAGTGCGATCGGCTGCATGGTCATCACCGGCTCGGACAAGGCGTTTGCGGCCGGCGCCGACATCAAGGAAATGGCGGATAAGACTTTTATCGACGTTTTTTATGAGGATTTTTGCGCGGCTTTGCATCGCGTCGCAGCGGCGCGCAAGCCGGTGATCGCCGCGGTCGCGGGCTTTGCGCTCGGCGGCGGCTGCGAGCTTGCGTTGCAGTGCGACCTTATCATTGCCGCCGACAATGCAAGATTTGGACAGCCGGAGATCAAGCTCGGCATTATCCCGGGCATCGGCGGCACGCAGCGGCTGACCCATGCGATCGGCAAGTCGAAGGCGATGGATCTGATCCTGACCGGGCGCATGATGGACGCTCAGGAAGCCGAGCGGTCCGGTCTTGTCGCGCGGATCGTGCCGCTGCAAAGCCTGCTCGATGAGGCGCTCAAGGTCGCCGAGACGATCGCCTCGATGTCGCTGCCGGCGGTGCTGGCGGCCAAAGAAGCCGTCAACCGCGCGTTCGAGACTTCACTGGCCGAAGGGATACGCTTCGAGCGGCGCATCTTTCATTCGCTGTTCGCCACCGCCGACCGGAAGGAAGGGATGGCGGCCTTCATCGAAAAACGTCCGCCGAGGTTCGAGCATAAGTAATCCCCGGCGCGGGTGCTGCGGACGTACTATATTGCCGGCATGCTGACTGCCGAAGAGCTTGAGCGTTACGCGCGCCACATCGTATTGCGTGAGGTCGGCGGACCGGGGCAGACCGCGCTCGGCCGCGCCCGCGTGCTGGTGGTCGGCGCTGGCGGCCTCGGCGCGCCGGTGCTGCTTTACCTCGCCGCCGCAGGCGTCGGCACCCTGGGCATCATCGACGACGACGAAGTGGCATTGTCGAACTTGCAGCGGCAAGTGATACACGCGACACCGGATATCGGCGCGCCGAAGGTCGACAGCGCCGCGGCGATGATCCATCGCCTCAATCCGCACGTCGCCGTGAAGCAATATAACGCCCGGCTGACGGCAAAAAATGCGCTTGAGTTGATCGGTAGTTACGACATCATTGCCGACGGCTCCGACAATTTCGCCACGCGCTATCTGGTGTCGGACGCCTGCTTTTTTGCCGGCAAGCCGCTGGTGACGGCGGCGCTCGGCAGCTTCGACGGCACACTGACGACGATCCGCGCTCACCAGCGCGGCGCCGACGGCAAGCCGAATCCGACCTATCGCTGCCTGTTTCCCGAGCCACCGCCGCCGGGCACCGTTCCGGCTTGCGCCGACGCCGGCGTGCTCGGCGCGCTTGCCGGCGTGATCGGATCGATGATGGCGCTCGAAGTGATCCGGGAGATTGTCGGCTTCGGCGAGGGCCTGGTCGGCCGTCTCGTCATGCTCGATGCGCGCGAGATGCGCTTCGAGACGCTACGCTATGCCTGGGATCCGGCAAACCCGCTGTCAGGCGAGCGCCCGACCGTTCGCGATCTTTCGGCGTACGCCTAGCTAGTGGTGAGACTCAGGTCAGGGCCGGGCCAACTGTCGCAGCATTAAGCAAAGTTTTATGCGGTCAGCACCTTGCGCCGTTCCTCGTACTCGTCGCGGCTTATCTCACCCCGAGCGAACCGCAGCTTTAGCTCTTCAAGAGCGTCATGCGGCTTATGCTCGCCGCCATAGATGCGATGGACGACGAACATCACACCCATCGCTACGACCATGATCGTGCCGGCGACAAGGTGAGGGGAAATGCCCTCAATGATCTCGGTCCACATAACCAGGCCTTTCACCCGTTCTGGCCGAAAATTTAGAGGACGCGCCTATCGGCGCTTTGATCTAGCTCAACGCTAAGTGGCGTTGTTGATCTCATAATCCCAGAAGGAAATGATAGTAAAATCTTGGATCTGGAGGTCAATGATCGCAGGCCTGTGCGGCTCGGTCGTGCATTTCTTATTCATGTACCTTAAATCGCGCACCGGTTTGTTACCGGCGTTTCAGCCATACCAAAGCTTTCAGGCGGCGCTCGCTCACTGGGTCGGCGCCAATGTTCCCGCCATCGTGCCCTGGGCACTTTCATTTCTGAACGGCATGACCATTCTTGGTTTCGTGTTTGCTCGAATTAACCGGCTGCTGCCGGGCAAAAGCGGCGCCGTAAAGGGAATGACCTTCGGTGTTATTGGCTGGATCTTTATGGGGTTGATTTTCTTCCCGATGATTGGACTTGGCCCTTTTGCCATCGGAGTTGGTTCGAGCCTCGGGCCGGCGCTGTTATCATTTGTGACGCTGCAAGCCTATAGCATCGTGCTGGGCACAGTTTACGTTGCTATCGACGCAGAACGCCCATGATTCGAAGCAACAACGTCGGCTCTGGGTCATGTGTGGAGGTCGCCGCGACAATATTAGATGCGGGCGTCGGTTGCCTCGAATAATGTGCCGTGCACTCACTGAATGTAACTGGAGCTTCGAGGGGACTGCGCCGTGTCGCCGCCTCATCTCGCCTGTCGGTGATACACGCTGTTCGGCCGCATATCGGTGGCGGATGCGACGCGGTTCGTCATATTGAAGAAGCCGGCGACGGCGGCGATGTCCCAAATATCGCGGTTGGAAAAGCCGGCGCGGCGCACACGCTCGCGATCCTCCTCTTCGACCAGCCACGGCTCGGCGGTGAGTTTGACGGCGAAGTCGAGCATGGCGCGATGGCGCTTCGACAATCGCGCCGCGCGATAATTCATCGCCATCAATTCGCCGAGCGGCGGATCGCCTGAGAGTTGGCGGACCGCGGCGCCATGGGCGACCAGACAATAATAGCAACGGTTGTGCGCCGATACCGCGACTGCGATCATTTCGCGTTCGAGCTTGCTCAAGCCGGACGGCGCCAGCATCAGGTCGTTGTACATGGCGACAAATGCCGAGAGCTTGGCCATGTCGAAGGCATAGGCCTTGAGCACGTTCGGCACGAAGCCGAGCTTTTCCTCGCATTTGGCGAAATAGGCCGCCATGTCCTGGCTCAGCGGCGCCGGCGAAAGTTTTAGCGCGGTAATCGTCGTATCGTCGGCGGCCGCCGCACCCATTTGTGCTTTGTTGGCGGAACCGGTGGTTTTGTCGCTGCGCTTGGCCATGGTTAGGACTTCCCTTACGCCGCTGTGTTGGCGGCAATCGTAATTATATCAAGTGCACGAAATATCGCCGTGCAAGCGTGGCGGATACGCGCCGCGTGCAAGTAATATCGCAAAGAAACGAGCGAGATAGGGGAACATGGAGGTCAAGGACATTCCCCCCGGCGGCGCTGATTCCGCCAGCATGGCGCTGATTGATGCAGCGGCGGCCTTGCTGGCAAAACGCAAGCGCGACATCCCCGATGGCTTCCTTGCCGAATTGTTCGGACTTGCGGTGCCGGAAGATATCGCGCGGTCCAGCCCGGAAGAGCTTGCCGGCATCGCCGAACAAGCTTGGTCTTTTCTCGCCGACCGTAATGGCGGCGTTGCCAAGATACGGTTCGAGCCGGCCGCCGCGGCGCGCGGCACTGCCGTGCTCGAAATCGTCAACGACGACATGCCGTTCCTCGTCGATTTCATCATCGGCGAACTCAATCAGCGCGGCCTCGACATCCGATTGTTGGTTCATCCGGTATTTGTGGTCGAGCGCAACCCTGCGGGCAAGCTGATCAGCTTTGGGCGCGCGCACACGGCAAGCGGACGGCGCGAGAGCTTCATTCACCTTCATATCGAAGGCATGGACGATGCAGCGCAGCGCGCGGAAATCGTCCAGGCGCTTAAAGGAATCCTCGCCGATGTTCGCATCTGCGTGGAGGACTGGCAGCCGATGCTGGCGCGCATCCGTGGGATCATCGCCGAATTAAGAGAGAACCCACCGCCGCTTCCGGTCGAAGAGATCGCCGAAGCGATCCAATTTCTGGAATGGATTGCAGAAGATAATTTTACCTTGCTCGGCGCCCGCGATTTTACGTTCAGCCAAAGCGGAAACGTACTCGAACCGGACTTCCCGACCGGACTCGGCCTGTTGCGCTTGCGCGGCGCGCGATTGTTGCAGCGCTGGGACAAGCCCCTCGCCATGACGCCGGAGATCCACGCATTCCTGAAAGAGCCTAAGCTCCTCATCGTCACCAAGTCGACAGTGCGGTCTCCCGTGCACCGGCGCGTCCCGCTCGACTATATCGGTGTCAAGCGTTTCGATAAGTCCGGCAAGCTCGTCGGCGAGTACCGGTTCTGCGGATTGTTCACCTCGACCGCCTATACGCGCCCGGTTCGCACTATTCCCTATGTGCGGCGCAAGATCGACGGCGTCATCCGCCGCGCCGGCTTTGATCCGTCGAGCCACTCCGGCAAGGCGCTGGTCAATGTGCTTGAGACCTATCCGCGCGATGAGTTGTTCCAGCTCGACGAGGACACGCTCTACCGGTTCGCGCTCGCCGTCCTGCAACTCGACGAACGGCCGCGCGTGCGCGTGTTGCCGCGACGCGACCGTTTCGACCGCTTCGTGTCCGTTCTCGCCTACGTTCCGCGCGACCGCTACAGCGGCCAGATCAGGGCGGCAATCGGCAATTATCTGGCGGCGGCGTTCAAGGGAAATTTGAGCGCCTACTACCCATTCTTCCCGGAAGGGCCGTTGGTGCGCGTCTACTTCATCATCGGGCGCTCAGAGCAGGAGATACCGAACCCCGATCCGGCGTCGCTTGAGCGCGGCGTGGAAGCGATCGTGCGCAGCTGGACCGATGGGTTGCGCGATGCGCTTGCCGCCGATACCGACCCGACAAAGGCGCGACGGCTATTCGTCCGCTATCGCGACGCCTTTCCAATCGACTACCGCGAGGTCTATTCGCCGGCGATTGCGGTCGGCGATGTCCGTGTCATCGAAGGGCTCATGCCAGAGCGTCCGCTCGGCGTCGACTTTTATCGCCAGGGCGGCGCGGCGCCGTCGCGCGCCGGCCTGAAGGTTTTCAGCCATAGCCGGGCGATCTCTCTCTCCGAGCGCGTGCCGGTCCTGGAGAATATGGGCTTTCGCGTCGTCGACGAGCGCACCTACCACATTCGGCCGGCAGAAACGGCGGATGTCTGGTTTCATGACATGGAGCTTGAAAGCGCGTCGGGTCAGCCGATTAATCTTTCCGTTCTCGAGGAGCGGCTGGAAACCTGCTTCCTCGTCGTAATGGCCAAAAAGGCCGAGAACGACGGTTACAACGCGCTCGTGCTCGCAACCGGGCTCCCGTGGCGCAGCGTCGCGCTGGTGCGCACGATTTCTCGTTTTCTGCGCCAGATCCGCGTTCCCTATTCGCAAGATTACATGTGGGCGACGTTGCGCAAGCACGCCGGCATCGCCGCGCAGATCGTCGCCCTGTTTCACGCGCGGTTCGAGCCGCATCTCCCACTAACACAGGACCAGCGCGCGGCGCGCCAGGGCCAAATCTCCGCCGCCATCGAAACCGCGCTGCAGGCGGTCGAGAGCCTCGATGAGGATCGTATCCTTCGCCATTTCGTCAACGCGGTCACGGCCGCGGTCCGCACCAATTTCTATCAGCGCGACCGCGACGGCAGGCTCAAAGAGCTCATCGCGGTAAAATTCCTGAGCCGCAAGGTCGACGGCATGCCGTTGCCGCGGCCGCTCTACGAGGTGTTTATCTATTCGCCGCGGGTCGAAGCTGCCCATTTGCGGTTCGGCAAGGTGGCGCGCGGCGGCATTCGCTGGTCGGACCGGCCACAGGATTTCCGCACCGAAATACTCGGGCTGGTCAAGGCGCAGAACGTCAAGAATGCGGTGATCGTGCCAGTCGGCGCCAAGGGCGGGTTCGTGCCGAAATATCTGCCGGCCGGCGGCCCGCGCGAAGCGATCCAAGCCGAAGGCGTCGCCACCTACAAGATGTTCATCTCGACGCTGCTCGACATCACCGACAATATCGGCGCCGGCACCCGCGGCATTATCCCGCCGCCCGACGTCGTCCGCCACGATGGCGACGATCCTTATCTCGTGGTCGCCGCCGATAAGGGCACGGCGACGTTTTCCGACATTGCCAACGAATTGGCGATTGCGCACGATTTTTGGCTCGGCGACGCCTTCGCCTCGGGCGGCTCGACCGGGTATGACCATAAGAAGATCGGCATCACCGCGCGCGGCGCCTGGGAATCGGTGAAGCGCCATTTCCGCGAAATGGACGTCAACGTTGCCACGACGCCGTTCACGGTCGTCGGCATAGGCGATATGTCCGGCGACGTGTTCGGCAACGGCATGTTGCGCGCGAAGACGATCAAGCTCATCGCCGCCTTCGATCACCGCGATATTTTCATCGATCCCGACCCCGATCCGGAACGAAGTTTTGCCGAACGCCAACGGTTGTTCGATCTGCCGCGTTCGAGCTGGCAGGATTTCGACAAATCGCTCATTTCCAAAGGCGGCGGCGTTTATCCGCGCACGGCCAAGGACATCCAGCTTTCACCGCAAGCGCAAAGGCTGTTCGGCGTCGGCGAACATTTGACGCCACAAGAGCTCATCCGCGCCGTCCTTCAAACGCCGGTTGATCTGATCTTTTTCGGCGGCATCGGCACCTATATCCGCGCCTCGGACGAAAGCGATGACTCGGTCGGCGACCGCGCCAACGATCCCATTCGTGTCGCCGGCAAAGATCTACGCTGCAAGGTGATCGGCGAAGGCGCCAATCTCGGTATGACCCAGCGCGGCCGCATCGAGGCGGCGTTCCGGGGCATCAGACTCAACACCGACGCCATCGACAATTCCGCCGGCGTCAATACTTCCGACATGGAAGTCAACATCAAAATCGCACTGAGCATTCCGGCGCGCGACGGTCGCCTGACGATGGCTGGCCGCAATGCATTGCTCGCCGAGATGACCGACGAGGTTGCCGCGCTGGTGTTGCGCAACAATTATCTGCAGCCGCTGGCGCTGTCGCTCGCCGAGCGGCGCGGCATGGACGATTTCGGCTTCCTGCAACGGCTCATCCAGACGCTGGAAGCGCGCGGTTTGCTCGATCGTGCCGTCGAATATTTGCCCGATGACATGCAGCTTGCCGAGCGACGGCGCCGGTTGGAGCCGTTCACGCGGCCGGAACTCTCGCTGCTGCTGGCCTATGCCAAGTTGACGCTCTACGACGATTTGCTCGAATCGACGGTACCGGACGATCCCTATCTCGCCCGCGAGCTGGCCCGATATTTTCCGAAGGCGATCGAGCTGCGTTATCCGGACGCGCTCGAACATCACCGTCTGCGCCGGGAAATCATCGCCACTCATCTGGCCAATTCGATGATCAATCGCGGCGGGCCGTCGCTGACCGTGCGCATTGCCGACCAGACCGGCGCCGCTCCGTCTGCCATTGCGTCGGCTTTCGCCGCCGTTCGCGACAGTTATGGCATGACCGCGCTCAATAGTGCGATTGACGGCCTCGACAACAGGATTGCCGGTAAGCTTCAGCTCGATCTCTATGCAGCGGTGCAGGACCTGCTGCTCGATCGCATGATTTGGTTTCTGCGCAATGTCGATCTTTCCAAGGGCCTCGCCGATGTGGTGGCGCATTATCGCGAAGGCATCGCCACCGTCACCGCGGTGCTGGAAGAGGCGCTGTCGCAAGAATTTCGCGACGCGCGGGCTTTACGCCGGCAGGAGCTTGGCAAGGCCGGCGTGCCCGACGAGCTTGCCGGCACCATCGCCAACCTTCGCGCGCTGCGCGCCGCACCCGACATTGTTCTGGTTGCCGATCGTACCGGCAAACCGGTCGCCGAGGTCGCGGCGACGTATTTTGCCGCCGGCACGTTCTTCCAGATCGACCGCATCGCCAGCGCCGCCAGCGCTATTCCCATTGCCGATTATTTCGACCGGCTGGCGCTCGATCGCGCGCGGGATTCGATCGGCGATGCCGAGCGCCGGCTTACCGCCGCGATGGTCGGCAATGGCGCCATCGGCGCCGCTGCGGTCGACGCCTGGGTGGCGCCGCGCAAGAACGAGGTCGAGCGTATCCGCGTGGCGATCCACGAGATCGCCAATTCTGGGCTGACGCTTTCGAAGCTCACCGTCGCCGCGAGCCTGCTTGGCGATTTGGTCAAGCATTAAGCTTTTTTCGAAACGCGATCCGACGCACCGGGTTTGGGCAAAAAAGAACCCCAAGCAACTACGCACTTGGGGTCCTTAAGTTGTTGCCTCAACTCAGGCTTATCTAACCGGGCGACGGGGTGTCGGGGGATGGGGGAGCCGCCCGGCCTGCCTTCATACCTAACGAGATAGGCGCGTGAAGCGCCGATGCAATGCAGATCACGTTTTAGTGTGATGTGATGCGGCAATACGCGCGGGTCCTGCCGCCACCTAAGCATCGCGCTGCGGCAGACCAGTCACTTGGTTTCCGCATGCCCACGGCCCTAGGACGGTTCCGAGCAAGCTTCGGGCAAGCCGTAGCGATGCAAATCCGCGCCGTTAGCGTCAAGCCACGCCTTAGCGCGCTCATGATCCGGGCAAAGCCGCTTCACCACGCGCCAGAATTTCGCCGAGTGGTTCATCTCGACCAGGTGTGCCACCTCGTGCGCTGCCAGATAAACGAGTACATGGCTCGGGGCTAGAATGAGGCGCCAGGAGAACGACAGCATGCCGGTCGTCGAGCAGGAACCCCAGCGGCTCGACTGATCGCGCACGGTCACACGCCGAACGGCAAGGCCGAGATCGCGCGCATAGCGCCGGCTGGCGGCGTCCAGGTCGCGCTTGGCCTCACGCCGCAGGAAGTCGCCGATGCGCCGGTCGATATGGGGAGCTTGGCCGGCAACGCACAACAGCCGCTCGCCGGTTAAGTCGATTTCGGTCCAGACCGTGCCGCGCGCCAACTGACGATGCGCGATCCGGTGCGGCACCCCGCGAAGCGGCATCACGACGCCGGGCGCGAACGGCACCGCTTCGGGCAACCGTCCGAGCCGCGCCGCGATCCAGCCGCCGTGCTTTTGCGCAAATTCGCGTGCTTCCTTGAGGCTGCCGCGTGGTGGAATTGTCAGAATAACTTCGCGCGTCGTCGCCTGGATGCGCAGCGTATAGCGGCGCGCTTGGCGGTGCCGCCGCAGCCGCACTGCGTAGACGGCTTCGTCGAAAACGATTTCGATGGTCTGTGGCTCGCTCGGGCGGCGATAGAGCGGCGCATGCAGCGGCATGGCGGAACACCCCGAATCCAATCGCGGCCGATAATGCCACATCAAAGGCGTTCGTTGCGAGAATTGCGTGGCGCGCGGCGCCGATCGATCAAACGGTATGGAGCGCGACACCGTTGCCCGAACGCCGGACACCGCCGCCATTGTGCGCGGCGCGGCTCGACTGGCTCATCGTCAGCACGAAATCGGAAATGCGCGGTGCGATCTCGGAGCGGAAGCGCGAGCCGTTGAACACGCCGTAATGCCCAACGCCCGGCTGCAGCCAATGCGCTTGGCGGTCGGGCGGAATGTTGACGCACAGCCGATGCGCCGCCTCGGTCTGGCCGACGCCGGAAATATCGTCATGCTCGCCTTCGACGGTAAGCAGCGCGACACGCTTGATCCGGCCCGGTTCGACCGGCCGGCCGCGATGCGTCATCTCGCCCTTCGGCAACGCGTGACGGACGAAAACAGTATCGACCGTCTGCAAATAGAACTCGGCCGCAAGGTCCATCACGGCGAGATATTCGTCGTAGAATTCCTTGTGCTTTTGCGCGGAATCGCCGTCGCCGCGCACGAGATGGAGGAACAGTTGCTTGTGCGCCTCGATATGGCGGTCGAGATTCATGCTGACAAAGCCGTTGAGCTGCAGGAACCCTGGATAGACATCGCGCATGAAACCGGGGTTGGGAAACGGCACTTTGGTGATGACATGACTGCGGAACCAGTCGATGCCGCGCCTCTCGGCGAGCGCATTGACGGCAGTCGGATTGACCCGCGTATCGATTGGTCCGCCCATCAGCACCATGGACGTTGGCACATATGGATCGTTGTCCGCCTCCATGACCGCGACGGCGGCAATGACCGGGACCGACGGTTGGCACACGGCGACGACGTGAGTGTCGCCGCCAAGCGCGTGCAGGATCGAGATCAGGTAGTCGATGTAATCGTCGAGATCGAAACTTCCTTCCGAAACCGGCACCATGCGCGAATCGACCCAGTCGGTGATGTAAACGTCGTGGTTGGGCAGGAACGCCTCGACCGTGCCGCGCAACAGTGATGCGAAATGCCCCGACATTGGTGCGACGATCAGAAGCCGCGGCTGCGGCCGTTTCGGCGGGCGCTCGAAAGCACGCTCAAAATGGACAAGCTTACAGAACGGGCGCTCCCACACAGTGGAAGCATGCACCGCAACGCGCTCGCCTCCGACGAGGGTAGAGTCGATGCGCCATTCCGGCCGGCCGTAGCGCCGGGTCGAGCGTTCGAACAATTCGCAAGCTGCGGCTATCGACTTTCCGAATGTGGTGAAGGACAGCGGATTGACCGGATTCTTAAAGAACAGCCGCGTGGCATCGGCCCAAGCCCGCGACGGATTGAGCGCCGCGTGGCTCATCTCATAGAACCAATATAAAGGCGCGGCCGACAGCAGCGCGCCGCTACTGTCGCCTGGCACGGCCGGCGCGTCGCCGAACTCTCCGATGGCCATGGATGAACCTTATCCGGCTTCTTGCTGCAGTGCAGCATTGCGTCGAGGATATGTCATATTAGCAGCATAAATGCAATTTCTTTCGATGTTCCTTCGATCATGACGATAGCCGTTACTTCTACGATGAAGGTCAACGTTTTGCGGCTATCCGCAGCGCACACTGCGTCTGTACGCCGCTGCCCCGAACAAGCGCAGCCTATTCGCCGGTCTGAATCAGCGAGCCGTGACGGCGCGCGCTCTGTAGCAGTTTGAGAAAGCCGAATACGCCGGCTGCAAACAGCGCCGCATTGAGCGCCAACGCATCGAGCATCAGGTCGCCGCGAAATACCTGATGGATCAAAAGCGAGCGCATGCCTTCAAATACATAAGTAGGGGGTAATGCCCACGCCACCGGCTGCAGCCAGACCGGCAAAGTCGTGACCGGGTAGTAAACGCAGGTCAGCGGCATGAAGACGAACGTGATCGACCAGGCGAAGTTCTCGGCGCCCATACCGTTGCGTAAGATCAGGCCCGACACGAAAATTCCGATCGCCCAGCTCGTCAATATGAGATTGAAGAAGAACGCGACCAGCGCAAGACCCAATCCGAAGAGATTGAAGCCGAAGAAGCCGATGGCGAGAAGCGTCACCGGAACGGCGCCGATCAACAATCGGACGACGCTCATGACCATGAGCGCCGCGATGAATTCGATCGGCCGCAACGGGCTCATCATCAGATTGCCGATATTGCGCGACCACATTTCTTCGAGGAACGAGATCGAAAATCCCAGTTGGCCGCGAAACAGAATATCCCACAACAGCACCGCGCCGATGAACGTGCCGCCGGCGCGCGCGAAGAAGCCGACATTGCTGGTGATGTAATATTGCAGGAAGCCCCAGGTGATCATCTGCACCGTCGGCCAATAGACGAGGTCGAGAAGGCGCGGCCACGACGAACGCAACAGGTACCAATAGCGCAGCATCATCCCGCCGATACGCTGCGGCGAGACGGCGTAGGCGCTCTCAGCGCCGATATTCACTGCGCCGCCTCGCTGTCGACGCCGCTGGAGCGGGCCACGTCGAGGAAAACCTCTTCCAGCGTGCGCCTGCCATAACGCGTCAACAACCTTGCCGGGGTATCGTCGTCCTCGATGCAGCCGCGCTTCATGATGATGACGCGCTCGCATAGCCGTTCGACCTCGGCCATGTTGTGCGAGGCGAGCAACACCGTGGCGTGCCGCTTGCGGCAGTAATTCTCGAGATGCGAGCGCACCCAATCGGCGGTGTCGGGATCGAGCGATGCGGTCGGCTCGTCGAGCAGCAGGACGTTGGGATTGTTGATCAGCGCCTTGGCAAGCGAAACCCGTGTCTTTTGTCCGGCCGAAAGACGTCCCGTCGGGCGGTCGAGTAGATCGGTGAGGTCCAGCTGCCGTGCAAGCTCGGCAATGCGTTCTCGCAAGTTTTCGACGCCATAGAGCTTGCCGAACACGGTCAGGTTCTGTCGCACCGTCAGGCGCATCGGCACTTCAACGTAGGGGCTTTCGAAATTCATGCGGTGCAGGACGCGGTAGCGCTGTTTCGGCATTTCCGCGCCGAGCACGACCACGCGGCCGGAGGTCGGCGTGGTGAGCCCCATGATGGTGGCGATGGTCGTCGTCTTGCCGGCGCCATTGCCGCCGAGCAGACCGGTGATCGAGCCCGGCGTCAGCGTGAAGGAAATGCCGTCGACCGCCGGAATGGTCTTGTAGATTTTGACGAGGCGTTCGATCGCTATGGGAGGAAAGCCCGGCATCGCGCACATGTGGCGCGGTCCGCCGTCCGAGGCAAGAGCCCAACCAGTGGCCCACCATGCAGCGATGCGGGTGGTCGCGAAGCTGCGAACATGGCACAAGAAGCGCAATCGAAAAGCGGGGAGGGCCGTAGTGACGATCATTTCGCTGGCGCAGGCCGAGCGCATCATCGACGCCGTCATCGAGCGCGGCGCCGCGCTCAACTGCCGGCCGTTGAGCGTGATCGTGGTCGAGCCCGGCTGCAAGGTGAAGGCGTTCAAGAAGGAAGACGGCTCGTCGATGATCCGTTTCGAAATGGCCTACGGAAAGGCCTATGCGGCCCTGTCGCTTGGCCGCAGCTCCAAGCTCGTGCGCGAGCGGGCGCAAGAGAAGCCGATCTTCATGCGCTATCTGGTCGCCGCGAGCGGCGAGCAGATTTTCCCCGAGGGTGGCGGCATGCTGATCCGCGACAACCGCGGCGAAGTCATCGGCGCCGTCGGAGTGACCGGGGATACCGAGGACCGCGACGAGGAACTGGCGATCCATGGCATTCATGCCGCGGGGTTGAAGACCGATGCGGATTGCGCCGGCATGGGCCGCCAGGTCGGATTACCGAAAACGAGCTAAAACAACATACAAGCGGCCGGCCTATCGGGAAGATCGCTTTCAAACTAGCGCAGAGAAACATCATGAAAATCGGACTTTTCGATCACGTTGAATGGGGCGAACGGCCGTTGGCGACCCTGTTCGACGAACGGCTGCGCTTTGCCGAAGCGGCCGATGCCGCCGGGTTCTATTGCCTGCAGATTGCCGAGCATCACGCCACGCCGCTCAACATGGTGCCGGTGCCGGGCGTCTATCTCGGTGCGGTGGCGCGGGCTACCAAGCGCATGCGGCTCGGCCCGCTGGTTTACCTGTTGCCGCTCTATTCGCCGCTGCGGCTCATTGAGGAAATCTGCATGCTCGATCATTTGAGCCATGGCCGGCTCGATGTCGGCGTCGGCCGCGGCGTGTCGCCGTACGAATTGAAATACCACAAGGTCGAACACGATCAGTCGCGCGAGATCTTTTTCGATGCATTCGACTGCGTCAGTGCCGGACTGAAAACGGACTCGCTCACCTACAAGGGCGAGCACTATGTCTACGAGAACGTGCCGATCGCGCTGCGTCCGCTGCAGCAGCCGCACCCGCCGTTCTGGTACGCCTCATCGAACGAAATCGGCTCGACCTGGGGCGGCGAACAGGGCCTGCATTATGTAACGCTCGGCCCGATGGCGCTCGCCAAGGCCAATATCGCTGCTTACAAGAAAGCGCTGGCCAAGCGCGGAGCGCCGGTTCAGCCCAAGCCAGAATTTCCCGGCGGCGCGGCGATCGGCGTGCAACGGCACATTTTCGTCGCCGACACTGACGCCGAAGCGCGGCGCTTCGGCAAGCCGGCAATGGATCGGCATCTCGATCACATCAATTGGCTGCGCGCAAAACACGGCCAGACCGGATTGACCAGCCGCCTCAATGTGGAGCGCGGTGCCGATTTCGAAGCTTGTCTTGCCGACGGCACCGCCATCGCCGGGTCACCGCAAACCGTGCGCGCCGAGATCGAGCGGCAGGTGAAGGAGCTCGGCGTCAATTATCTGCTGACTTACCTGTTCCTCGGCACGATGTCATTCAAAGACGCAATGCGCTCGCTGGAATTGTTCAGCCGCGAGGTCATGCCACATTTGGCGAAGCTGTAGGGCGCAATAGCGCAGCGTATTGCGCCGTTTCGCCCCAGGTATGTAAGCGGAATACACTCAGCCATTCGGCCTACAACGTCGTTATTTCGCCGCGTCGTCGGCGGCCTGCCGGTGATCGGCCCGCAGCGCGTCGGGATGCGGCATGGCGATGACGTTATAGCCGGAATCGACGAAATGGATTTCGCCGGTGACGCCGGTCGAGAGATCCGAAAGCAGATAAAGCCCGGCGCCGCCGAGGTCGTCGAGCGTCACCCCGCGATGCAGCGGCGAGTGCCGCTGCTGAAAAGCGAACATGGCCCGGGCGTCGCCGATGCCGGCGCCGGCAAGGGTGCGGATCGGTCCCGCCGAGATGGCGTTGACGCGGATCGCACTGCCGCCAAAATCGACCGCGAGATAACGCACCGAAGCTTCGAGCGCTGCCTTGGCCACGCCCATGACGTTGTAGTTCGGCATCGTGCGCAGGCCGCCGTTATAGGTGAGCGTCAGCATGGCGCCGCCGTTCGGCATCAGCGCTGCAGCGCGCTTGGCCGCCTCGGTGAAAGAAAAGCATGAGATCACCATGGTGCGCACGAAATTTTCGCGCGTGGTGTCGGCATAGCGGCCGGTCAACTGGGCCTTGTCGGAAAAAGCGATGGCGTGGACCAGAAAATCGAGCGTGCCCCACATGCGACCGAGTTCGGCGAACACCGCATCGACCGAAGCCAAATCCTCCACATCGCACGGCAAAACGAGATCGGCCCCGACCGATGCGGCCAGAGGCTTGACCCGTTTGCCGAGCGCCTCGCCCTGGTAGGTGAAAGCGAGTTTGGCATCGTGCGCGGCAAGCGTCCGCGCAATGCCCCAGGCAATCGAGTGATCGTTGGCGACCCCCATGATCAGGCCGCGCTTGCCCTGCATCAGCCCCGTCATGCGTCAGGCATCCGGATGCTTGAGCACGATGGAGGCATTGGTGCCGCCGAAGCCGAACGAGTTGGAAAGAACGCAGCCGAGCTTCACGTCGTCCTGGCGGGCACGCACGATCGGCATGTCGGCAAAAGCCGGATCGAGCTTCTCGATATTGGCGCTCTCGCAGATGAAGCCGGAATTCATCATCAGCAGCGAATAGATCGCCTCTTGCGCGCCGGCGGCGCCGAGCGAATGGCCGGTGAGCGATTTTGTCGCCGAGATCGGCGGGCATTTGGCGCCGAATACTTCGCGGATCGCCTCGATTTCCTTGAGATCGCCGATCGGGGTCGAGGTGGCGTGCGGATTGATGTAATCGACCGCCGGCTGGACCGTCGCCAGCGCCATCTTCATGCAGCGCACGGCGCCTTCGCCGGATGGCGCCACCATGTCGGCGCCGTCGGAGGTCGCGCCGTAGCCTGCGACTTCGGCATAGATTTTCGCACCCCGCGCCTTGGCGTGATCGAACTCCTCGAGCACCAGCACGCCGGCGCCGCCGGCAATGACGAAACCGTCGCGATCGGCATCGTAGGCGCGCGAGGCTTTGTTCGGGGTTTGATTGAAACTCGACGACATGGCGCCCATGGCGTCGAACAGCACCGAGAGCGTCCAATCCAGCTCCTCGCAGCCGCCGGCGAAAATCACGTCCTGCTTGCCGACCTGGATGGTCTCGAACGCGTTGCCGATGCAATGATTGGAGGTCGCGCAGGCCGACGAGATCGAATAGTTGACGCCCTTGATCTTGAACCAGGTCGCAAGCGTCGCCGAGGCGGTTGACGACATCGCCTTTGGCACGGCAAACGGACCGACACGCTTGGGGCCCTTGCTGCGCGTTATATCGGCGCTCTCGACGATGGTGCGCGTCGACGGGCCGCCCGAACCCATGATGATGCCGGTGCGCTCATTCGACACTTCGGCTTCGTCGAGGCCGGCGTCGCGGATCGCCTGTCCCATGGCGACGTGGTTCCAGGCGGTGCCGCCGCCGAGAAAGCGCATGGCGCGGCGGTCGACGGACTCGCTCGGATCGAGCGTCGGCGCGCCGTGAATCTGACAGCGGAAACCGAGCTCGGCGTATTTGTCGGCGCGCACGATGCCCGATTTCGCTTCGCGCAGCGAAGCCAGCACTTCCTGCGTGTTGTTGCCGATGGACGAGACGATGCCCATCCCGGTGACCACCACGCGTTTCATGTTTGCCTCGTCCGGCTAATATTTCTGTTCGAGCAGGATCTTATGCGAAAACCGGCAACCGCTTTTCGGAAACATGCTCCGCGCTCAGGCGCCGTTCGGTTGCGGCTCGCCGTTGCGGAACAGGCCGACCTTGAGATCGAGCGCGCGATAAATAATCGAGCCGTCCGCCGAGAGCCAGCCGTCGGCGATGCCGAGAACGAGTTTTGATCGCATCACGCGCTTGATGTCGATCCCATAGACGATGTTCTTCATCGTCGGCAGCACCTGCCCCGAAAACTTGATCTCGCCCATGCCGAGCGCGCGGCCCTTGCCGGACGAACCGAGCCAGCCCAGGAAGAAACCGAGCAATTGCCACAGCGCATCGAGGCCGAGGCAGCCGGGCATGACCGGATCGCCCTTGAAGTGACAGGGAAAGAACCAGAGGTCCGGCTTAAGGTCGAGCACCGCGCGCACCAGTCCCTTGCCGTACTCGCCGCCCACTTCCGCGATTTCGGAAATACGATCGAACATCAGCATGGGCGGCAGCGGCAGTTGCGGACCTTCGCCAAAAAGCTCGCCCCGCCCGCACGCCAGTAGGTCCTCGTATTCGAAGTTCGAGCGGCGCTCCTGCATCCTAATTCCGATCCCGTCGCTTCCGATTGATCGTTCATTTCCTAACATATTGGGGCAATGCGGCAAAGCGCACCCCCTCATCAATGCGCATAGCACGGTGGGGAAACCGGTCGCGGCGGCTCAGGGCGAGGCAGTTGCAGCGGGCGCAGGCCGGCGTATAATCATTTCAATTGCAACGATCTTTTCGGCCTGACCGCCGCTCGGATACCGCTATGCCACAGTCGAGTTCATTTACTTTCGGCCCCGCTGCCCCGGCCGACCGGCAGCTTCAGCCGATCCGTGCCGATCTCACGGGTTGCCCCTGGCACAACGTCAAGGCCAAGCTCCGCGATGTGGGCTTGCGGCCGACGCGCCAACGCATGGCGCTCGGCTGGATTTTGTTCGCCAAAGGCGACCGCCATGTGACGGCGGAAATGCTCTACGAGGAAGCGACGCGCGCCAAGGTGCCGGTGTCGCTCGCCACCGTCTACAACACGCTCCACCAGTTCACCGAAGTGGGCCTGTTACGCCAGGTCGCGGTGGACGGATCGAAGGCCTATTTCGACACCAACAATTCCGAGCACCACCACTTCTTCATCGAAGACCAGAACGATCTCATGGACATCCCGTCGAGCGACGTGATTGTCGGCGCGGCGCCGGTGCCGCCCGAGGGCTATGAGATCGCTCGCATCAACGTCGTGGTGCGGCTGCGGCGCAAGCGCTGAATTTTGCCTCCACGTCAAGATCGGCTTTCAGATCAAGGTGTGTTGCGGGCGTACCGCAGCTGCGCACGCCCTCATATGGCGAGCTACTTTACTCTCCGCATAGATTATCATTGCAATATCTCGATTTATATTTAAAACTTGAGTCTTGATGTAAAAACCATCAGTGGCTCGATTCGATGATCACGGCCGGCCAGTTGCGGGCGTCGCGAGCAATCCTCGATATCGATCAGCGCGAGCTCGCTGAATCGGCCGGATTGTCGCTGCCGACCATCCAACGCATGGAGGCGAGCGAGGGCGTGATCCGCGGCAACGTCGACTCGCTGATGAAGCTCGTCGCCGCGCTCGATGCGCTCGGCATCGAACTCATCTCCGACAATGCGACGAGCCACAGCGGCGGCCGCGGCGTGCGGCTCAAGGGGGCGCGCCGGTGACGCTGACGATCGCGCTTGTCTGTGCCGCAGCACTGCTCGCGCTCGCGGCGCTCGCCGTCGCGATCGGCCGCTCGGCGGCGTCGACGCGCATCGTCTACGGCGCGAGCATGATCGTTGCGCTGATTTCGCTTATCGCCGCGGCGGCGCATCTGCTGGGCGCGGCAGCGCCTTTGAGCCTCACCTTGCCGATCGGCGTGCCTTGGCTCGGCGCCCATTTCCGCCTCGACGCGCTCTCTGCCTTCTTTCTTGTCGTGACCAACGTCGGCGCACTGAGCGCAAGCCTGTTCGCGCTCGGCTATGGCGAGCACGAGACGGCGCGGCAACGGGTGCTGCCGTTCTATGCCGCCTTCCTCGCCGGCATGACGCTCGTCGTGCTCGCCGACGATGCCTTCACCTTTTTGCTGTGCTGGGAATTCATGTCGCTAACGTCGTGGGCGCTGGTGATGTCGCATCATCGGGTCCCGGAAAATGTGCGCGCCGGCTACGTCTATTTGATCATGGCGAGTTTCGGCACGCTCGCTCTGCTGCTCGCCTTCGGCCTGCTCGCCGGCCCAGATGGACATTACACATTCGAAGCGATGCGCGCCGCGCATCCGTCTGCAACGATCGGAGCATTCGTCCTGATCCTGGCGCTGGTTGGGGCGGGATCGAAAGCCGGCATCGTACCGCTGCATGTCTGGCTGCCGCTGGCGCACCCGGCGGCGCCCAGCCACGTGTCCGCGCTAATGAGCGGCGTGATGACCAAGATCGCCGTCTACGGCTTCGTGCGTATCGTTTTCGAGCTTGCCGGCGCGCCGGACTGGTGGTGGAGCATCGTCGTGCTGGCGGCGGGCGGCGTCACCGCGGTGATGGGTGTGCTTTATGCGCTGATGCAGCACGACCTCAAGCGGCTTCTTGCCTACCATACGGTGGAGAATATCGGCATCATCTTCATCGGACTGGGGCTCGCGCTTGCATTCCAGACTTACGGTTTGCCATTCGCCGCGGCGCTCGCGCTCACCGCGGCGCTGTTTCACGTCTTCAATCATTCGGTGTTCAAGAGTCTTTTGTTTTTCGGTGCCGGCGCAGTGCTCACCGCGACCGGCGAACGCGACATGGAGCATCTCGGCGGCCTCATTCACCGCATGCCGCAGACCGCGTTCGTCTTTCTGGTCGGCTGCGCGGCCATCTCGGCGCTGCCTCCGCTCAACGGCTTTGCGTCCGAGTGGCTGACCTTCCAGGCGATTCTGCTCAGTCCGGAACTGCCGTCATGGGGGCTGAAAATCCTGGTGCCGGCCGTTGGCGCGCTGCTCGCGCTCTCGGCGGCGCTCGCGGCTGCCTGCTTCGTCAAAGCCTATGGCATGACGTTTCTCGGCCGTCCGCGGCGTCCAGTTGCCGCCGCCGCGAAGGAAACCGACCGTTTTTCGCTCGCCGCGATGCTGCTCTTGGCAACGTTATGCCTCGTCGCCGGAATCCTGCCGGGCTTGTTCATCGACGCCTTGGCTCCGGTCAATACCGCGTTGATCGGCGCGCACATGCCGGCGCAGATCGGTGCGCCATGGCTCGCAATCATCCCGATCACCGCGAGTCGCAGCTCGTATGACGGCCTGCTGGTGTTTTTGTTCATGGTCATGTCGGGCGCGCTCGCGGCATCCGCGATCCACCGCCTCGCCTCGGATCGGCTTCGCCGCGCGCCGGCCTGGGACTGCGGCTATCCCGACGCAAGCCCGGCGACCCAATACACGGCGATGAGCTTTGCGCAGCCGATCCGCCGCGTGTTCGGCACCACCCTGTTCCGTGCCCGCGAAACGGTTGAAATGCCGCCGCCGGGAGATATGGGGCCGGCACGGCTGTCGGTCGAGCTGCACGATCTCATTTGGGACTTCATCTATGCGCCGCTCGCCGCCGGTATCGGCTTCGCCGCCGACCGTCTCAATCGTCTGCAATTTCTGACCATTCGCCAGTTTCTGAGTTTCGTGTTCGGCGCTTTAGTCATTCTGCTCCTGGTGCTCGCGATATGGTCCTGATCCGCGATTTGAGCATCCAGGGCGCGCAGATGCTGCTGGTGCTGCTGATGGCGCCGCTGTTCACGGGTTTCGTGCGCAAAGTGAAGGCCCGGCTGTTGCGCCGCCAAGGGCCACCGGTCATCCAGCCCTATCTCGATCTGCTGCGCCTGACCCGCAAAGAGGTAGTGCTGGCGGAGAGCGCTTCCTGGCTGTTCCGCGTCATCCCCTATGTCGTCTTCGCCGCGACCTGGGTTGCGGCGTCGCTGGTGCCGACCTTTCGCACCGATCTGTTGTTCTCCTGGTCGGCCGACCTGATCGCCATCATCGCGCTTCTGGGCGGCGCGCGCTTCTTTCTTGCGTTGGCCGGTCTCGATGTCGGAACAAGCTTCGGCGGCATCGGCTCTAGCCGCGAAGTGATGATCGCCTCGCTCGCCGAGCCGGCGATGATCATGATCGTGTTCACGGTGGCGCTGATCGCCGGCTCGACGCAGCTCTCCAGCGTGGCCGCTTTCATGGCGTCCCCGGCGGTCGGGCTGCGCGTCTCGCTCGGGCTCGCGCTCATCGCACTGGTCATGGTGGCGATCGCCGAGAACGGCCGCATTCCGATCGATAATCCGGCGACGCATCTCGAACTGACCATGGTGCACGAGGCGATGGTGCTTGAATATTCGGGCCGGCATCTGGCGCTAATCGAGCTCGCCGGCTCGCTCAAGCTTGTTCTCTACGTGTCGCTAATCGCCTGCCTGTTCGCGCCGTGGGGCATTGAAGCGGCCGGGGCCACGCCGCCGACCCTTGCGCTCGGGGCAGCCGCCTATGTCGGCAAGCTCGCCGCCGGCGGCTTTCTGCTGGCGTTGTCCGAGAACGTCGATCGCCAAGATGCGCGTATTCCGCGTGCCGGAATTCCTCGGCGTTGCGTTGATGCTTGGACTCCTGGCGACGCTGCTGCGATTCGTGTCGGGGAGCTTCTGATGAGCCGGATCGATTTCGACGTTGCCCACCTGCTCGCCGGCTCGCTGGTCCTGATCAGCTTTCTCGAACTCTATCAGGACCGGCTTTATTCTCTGCTCAACGTCTACGCGCTTCACGCGCTGACGCTCGCGGCGTCCGTCGCCTGGCAAGCTTTGATCCAGGACGCGCCGCATCTTTACGTCACTGCCGTGATCGCGCTCGTGTTCAAGGCGATCGTCATCCCGGTGGCATTGCATCGGATGATCGTGCAGCTCGGAATTCATCGCGAGATCGACAAAGTGGTCGGCGTTGGCGCCGCCATGCTTGCCGGCATGGGCCTGGTCGCGCTTTCCATGGTGGTCATGCTGCGGGTGACGCATAACGCCGATCCGCTGGCGCAGGAAGACCTCGCTTTTGCGCTTTCAGTGGTGCTGCTCGGCCTCTTGATGATGGTGACGCGGCGCAATGCGGTCGGTCAGGTGGTCGGCTTCATGTCGCTTGAGAACGGCCTGGTGCTGGCGGCGACTGGCGCCAAGGGCATGCCGCTCGTGGTCGAGATCAGCGTCGCTTTTTCGATCCTGATCGCCTTCATCGTGATCGGAATTTTCCTGTTCCGCATCCGCGAGCGCTTTGACACGGTCGACGTCCAAGCGCTCGACCGTTTTCGCGGAGAGCGCCGATGATGACGTTCAATGCGGTAGTCGGAGTGCTCCTGATTCCGTTGGCCGCCGCCGCGACACTGGCGATGCTGCCTGGTTATCGCGTGACGGCGCGTCTCAACGTTTTGGCGACGACGCTGACGTTCATCTGTGCGCTGTCGCTTTTTTTCCACCGTCCGCCGTCGGGCGCTTATTTCCTGGTCGACGATCTCAACGCCACGTTCATCGTGCTCACGACATTCGTGGGCTTCACCACCAGCGTGTTCAGCCTGAGCTATATCGGCCACGAGCTGGAAACCGGAAAATTGACGCCGCCGTTCGTGCGCTTCTATCACGCGATGTATCAAGTGCTGATGTTCGCGATGAACCTTGCGCTCGTCGCCAACAATATCGGTCTGATGTGGGTCGCGATCGAAATGGCGACGTTGACCACCGTGCTGATGGTCGGCATCTACCGCACCCATGAAGCGATCGAAGCCGCGTGGAAGTATTTTATTCTCGGCAGCGTCGGCATCGCGCTCGCTTTGTTCGGCACCATCCTGGTCTACATGGCGGCGCGGCCGGTGGTCGGCGAGGGCCTCGATGCCATGGTGTGGACCGTATTGGTGCGACGCGCCGGCGCTTTCGACCCGGCGCTGCTCAACCTTGCCTTCATCTTTCTCCTGCTCGGCTACGGCACCAAAGTCGGGCTAGCGCCGCTGCACGCCTGGCTTCCCGATGCCCATGCCGAGGGTCCGACGCCGATTTCCGCCGTGCTGTCGGGATTGCTGCTCAACGTCGCGCTCTACGCGCTGTTGCGCTTCAAAATGCTGTTGGCGGCGAACGCCGGCGCGCTCGCGCCGGGCCCGCTGATGGTGACGCTCGGATTGACCTCGCTGGTATTCGCCGCGTTCATGCTGTACCGCCGGCGCGACATCAAGCGCATGTTCGCCTACTCGTCGATCGAGCATATGGGGATCATCACCTTCGCCTTCGGCATGGGCGGTCCGCTCGCCAATTTTGCCGGCCTGTTGCACATGACGATGCATTCGCTGACCAAGTCGGCAATTTTCTTCGCCGTCGGTCATGTGTCGCAGGTCAAAGGCACGCAGCGGATCGCCGATATGGGCGGCCTCACCGAGACGCATCCCGTGCTGGGCTGGGGCCTGATCCTCGGCGTCGTGGCGATCGCCGGCCTGCCGCCGCTCGGCATCTTCATGAGCGAATTTTTGGTGGTGAGTTCGACCTTCGCCCGGGCGCCGGCACTCGCGATCATCCTCGTCTTCGGCCTTCTCGTCGGTCTTGGCGGACTTTTCTTGCGCATCAACAGCATCGCCTTTGGCGAGCCGCGCGGGTCGAGCGCCAAGGCGCAAGCGTCCTACGTGCCGATGTTCGCGCATCTTGCCATCGTGTTCGCTGTCGGCATCTACATGCCCCCGGCATTGGTTGCTTGGTTCCAGAACGTCGCGGGGCTTTTGGGCTAGCCATGTCCGCACTCTTCGACATCATCCCGCAGAGCGAACGCATAGACCGTCACCGGCCATGGCCGCGTTTTGTAGTCACGGCGGATACGTGGCGCCATGTAACGAGCGAAATCGCCGCCGGTCGGGCGACGCTCCTTGGGCTGTGGGCCGAGAGAGCGAAGCTTGCCACGATACACATGCCGCTGATGGACGAAGCAACCGGCGCAATCGCGGTCGTCAGCCTGCCATGCCCCGATGGAAGCTTTCCCTCGGTTGGCGCGTTGCACCCGCCTGCCATACGTTTGGAACGCGCCATCCATAGTCTTTTTGGATACGTGCCCGTCGGCACCCGGGATTCGCGGCCATGGCTCGATCTCGGCTTTTGGAATGTGCGGTATCCGCTCGGCGCGCGCATAGCCGAACCGGCGGCGCCCGCCGCCTACCAATTTCTTCCCGTCGAAGGCGACGGCTTGCATCAGATTCCGGTAGGTCCGGTCCACGCCGGAATCATCGAACCCGGACATTTCCGCTTCACCGCCGGCGGCGAAACCGTGGTGCGTCTCGAAGAGCGGCTCGGCTATGCGCACAAAGGCATCGAATCGCTCATGGCGGGTGCTCCTATCGCCCAAGCGGCACGATTAGCCGCGCGCACCTCGGGCGATAGTACCGTCGCTTACGGGATTGCCTTTGCGCGCGCGGTCGAGGCGGCGCTCGATCGCGAAGCGCCCCCCCGTGCGCAATATCTGCGCGCGCTGATGGCGGAACTCGAACGGCTGGCCAACCATTTCGGCGATATCGGCGCCATCTGTAACGACGCGTCTTTCGCGCTCATGCACGCCCATTGCGGAGTTTTGCGCGAACTCCTGCTGCGGGCGGCCGATGGCGCCTTCGCTCACCGCCTGATGATGGATCGGGTGGTGCCTGGGGGCGTTACCGCCGATCTGACATCGGCCGGGGCGACTGGTATCCGCGAGACATTGCGGCAAATCCGCTGGCGGTTTCCTCGGCTGATCGAACTTTACGATAATACTGCTTCTTTACAGGACCGCACTGCCACCACGGGCATCCTGCGCGCCGATCTAGCCCGGCAATTTGGCGCGTCCGGCTATATCGGACGCGCGAGCGGTCGCAATGTCGACGCGCGGAAAACGCCCGGCTACCCGCCTTATGATCAGTTGAATTTCGTCGTGCCCGTGCTGACAGCAGGCGATGTCAATGCACGCGTTTGGATTCGCATTCGCGAAGTCGAACAAAGCATCGCGCTCATCGAGCAAATTCTTGATCGGCTGCCGGACGGTCCGATTGCCGGGACGCTTGATGGCGGCGTGGCGGACGGCGAGGGTTTGGGGATAGTGGAAGGTTTCCGCGGCGATGTGCTCGCTTGGGTGCGTCTCGATGGCACGCGCGTCGCGCGGTGTCACCTGCGCGATCCGTCGTGGTTCCAATGGCCGCTCCTTGAAGCGGCGATCGAAGGCAACATCGTCGCCGACTTCCCGCTCTGCAACAAATCGTTCAACTGCTCGTATTCGGGGCACGATCTGTAATGCGCAGAACACTATTCGAGAGTCTCACACACCGGCCGCTGACCGAAGCGCTGCCGGCACCGAACGACGCGGCGCTTGCTGAATTGGCGGCGGGCGTCGAACGCGCGGCGCGACGCCGGCTGGGCCGGAGCCTCGCCATCCGGCAAGTCGATGCCGGCTCGTGCAACGGCTGCGAACTTGAAATCCACGCGCTCAACAATGCCTTCTACGACATCGAGCGCTTAGGCCTGCGCTTCGTCGCTTCGCCGCGCCACGCCGACGTGCTGCTGGTGACCGGGCCGGTCACCAAGAATATGCGCGAGGCGCTGGAGCGCACTTATCGCGCAACGCCGGACCCAAAATGGGTCGTGGCGCTGGGCGACTGCGCATTGGATGGTGGGATTTTTGCTGGCGGCTATGCCGTCGTCGGCGGAGTCTCCGAGGTCGTACCCGTCGACCTGCAGATTCGCGGTTGCCCGCCGACCCCAACCGAAATTCTAAAAGGCTTGATCGCGTTATTGGACGCGCAAAGCGCGTCGGTCCCTCATTCCACCTTTTCGCCCGGATAGACGCCCCACAGCTCGTTTTGCTGGATCCAGCCGTCGAAGCCCTTGCCGTTGATCTGGCACCAGCTTCCGGTGCAGCTTTTGACCGTGCCGAGCACGCCGATTTGCAGCCGCGCGGTCACCGCGCTCGTGGCATCGGGTTTCTCATAGAGCGGGGCCAGATCGGTCTTTGACTTAAGCTGGACGGCTGCCATGCGCTTTCCCGACAGCAGGGAGTGATAGACCCAGCCCTCCGAGCCGTCGGAATCGCGGATGCGCCGCCAGTCCTCGAATTCGGCGGTGATTTCGACTGGCCAGCCGACGCGGGTATAAATCCAGGAAACGTCGTGATCCTTGTCCGGGCCGTCACGGACAGTGGCGCGGTCCGCTTTGACGCTGACGAAGCGTGGAACCGGCAGCCCGCTGGGGTTTGGTTCACCGGCCTGCGCCAATTCCCCTGCGCAAATCAGCAGAATGAGGGCGGCCATCGCGCCGCGCGCCAAGGCAAGCGGCTTGCCGGCGCGCCAGGTTGTTGCGCGTCGCCCCGATCCCGGTGCCGAGGCGCAACCACGCCGAAGCGTTCCGGCGCGCTTTGTGGCAGCGCAGCCATCTGGTACAGAGATTTTAATGAAGCACCTCCCGCACCCTGTCAGTGTCGGCGAGGGGAGTTAACGAGACCTGAACGGGCGGATGCGGCAAACGGTCGTTGCAACAGATTGAATTTGCAGGCCGAATTGTCGCAGTCGTGTTCTGGGGAATCGCGCAAGAGGCAGCGAATGGCGACGGGCAAAAAGCCCCTGGTCGTGGTCACCCGCAGGCTGCCGGACAGCGTCGAAATGCGCATGCGCGAATTGTTCGACGCGCGCCTCAATGCCGACGACAAGCCGATGACTCAGGCACAGCTCGTCGAGGCGGTGAAGACCGCCGACGTGATCGTACCGACAGTGACCGATCACATCGACCGGGCGGTGCTCAGCCAAACCGGCGAGCGATTAAAGCTCATCGCCAATTTCGGCAACGGCGTCGATAACATCGACGTCGCGACCGCCGTACAGCGCGGCATCACCGTGACCAATACGCCGGGTGTCCTCACCGAGGACACCGCCGACATGACCATGGCGCTCATTCTCGCGGTGCCGCGCCGCTTGGCCGAGGGCGCGCAAGTGCTTACCGGCGATCGCGAATGGAGCGGCTGGAGTCCGACCTGGATGCTCGGTCATCGCATTTGGGGCAAGCGCCTCGGCATTGTCGGGATGGGCCGCATCGGCCAAGCGGTGGCGCGCCGGGCGCACGCCTTTGGCTTGAAAATTCACTATAACGATCGCCGCCGCGTCGCCCCGGAAATCGAAGAAGCATTGCATGCAACCTACTGGGAGAGCCTCGATCAGATGCTCGCCCGCATGGACATTATCTCGATCAATTGTCCACACACGCCGGCGACTTATCATTTGCTTTCGGCGCGCCGTCTCAAGCTCATTCGCCCCGACGCCTATATCGTCAACACCGCGCGCGGCGAGGTGATCGACGAGAACGCGCTGGCGCGTCTCATCGAGGCGGAGGAGATCGCCGGCGCCGGTCTCGACGTGTTCGAGCATGAGCCTGCCGTCAACCCCAAACTCATTAAGCTGGCGCGCGCCGGCAAAGTCGTGTTGCTGCCGCATCTCGCGTCGGCCACGATCGAAGGCCGCGTCGACATGGGCGAGAAGGTGATCGTCAACATCAAGACCTTCCTCGACGGCCATCGTCCGCCGGACCGCGTTTTGCCGTCGATGTTGTAATAAGAACCCGGCAATCCGAGAGATGCTCAATCTGCGCATTTGTTCGCCGCGCCGTCTGACGGGCTTTGTGCTCGCCGGCGTGTTGGCGGCCACTTTCATTGCGCGTGCCGAGGATCGCAGTCCGGATACCGCAACCCAGGCCGAAGGCGTCGTTGCCCACGGCGGCATGGTGGTGGCGCAGGAGGCGCGCGCCGCGCGCATCGGTGTCGATATTCTGCAAAAGGGCGGCAACGCCGTGGACGCGGCGGTTGCGGTCGGCTTTGCGCTGGCCGTCAGCTATCCGCGCGCCGGCAATATCGGCGGCGGCGGCTTCATGGTGATTTATCGCGCCAATGGCGAGGATACTGCGATCGATTATCGCGAGATCGCGCCGGGGGCGATCAATGCCGGGAGCTTTCTGGATGCGCAGGGCAACGCCGACCCGCAAAAATCCCGCGCGTCCGCGCTTGCCATTGGGGTGCCGGGCACCGTGGCCGGCCTGGCATTGGCCGAACAGAAATATGGCTCCGGCCATTTCACGCTGGCCAATCTGATCGCGCCCGCCATCGCCATGGCGCGTGACGGCATTACGCTCGACGAGGACATGACCGACGAGCAGACCAATATTCTGGCGCGGCTTGCGCACTGGCCGGCTGCGGCCAAGATTTTTCTGAAAGCCGACGGCGGCGGGTTGGCAGCCGGCGATCGATTGGTGCAAAGCGATCTGGCGAACACGCTGGGATCCATCGCGCGCGACGGCCCGGACGCGTTTTATCAGGGGCCGATCGCCTGGAAAATCGCCGCCGCGGTGCAAGGCGCGGGCGGCGTCATGACCGTCGACGATCTCAAAGATTATCGCGCGGTCGAGCGCGCCCCAGTGCGCGGCAGCTATCGCGGCTACGATGTTGTCTCGATGCCGCCGCCATCGTCCGGCGGCGTCGACCTCATCGAGATGCTCAATATCCTGGAAGGCTACGATCTCGCCCACGACGACGCGACGCAGACGCTTTATCTGATGATCGAAGCGATGAAGCGTGCCTATGCCGATCGCGCGCTGTTCCTCGGCGATCCCGACAAGGTCAAGAACCCGGTCGCGCGGCTCATTTCCAAGGACTATGCCGCGCGCTGGCGCGCCACCATCGATCCTCAACATGCGACACCGGCAAGCGATATTCACGCCGGCGCTGCCGCCGATTCCGAAGGCCACAACACCACGCACTTCTCCATTGTCGATCGCTTCGGCAACGCCGTCTCCAATACCTACACGCTCAATTTCAGCTATGGCGTAGGACTGGTGGCGGACGGAACCGGCATTCTGCTTAACAACGAGCTTGACGATTTTGCCGCCAAGCCGGAAGCGCCGAACGCCTACGGCCTGATCGGCTTCGAGGCCAATGAGCCGGGGCCCGGCAAGCGACCGTTGTCGTCGATGACGCCGACCATCGTTCTAAAGGATGGCAAGCCATTCCTGATCACCGGGTCGCCCGGCGGCAGCCGCATCATCACCACGGTGCTGCAAGTCATCGTCAATGTGATCGACCGCGGCATGGGCATCGCCGAGGCAGTCGCAGCGCCACGCGTGCACAATCAATGGACTCCCGATCAAGTCTATGCCGAGCCTGCGCTGTCGCCCGACATTCTCGCCGCATTGGAAACGCGCGGCGACAAGGTCGTCCCGCAGCGGCCCTTCACGTCGGCGGAATTGATCTTGATGACGCCCGAGGGCTTGGTCGGCGCCGCCGATCCGCGCACGCGCAGCGCGCTTGCGGTCGGGTATTGAGTAGCCGCTGTTCTTGGGGCTGCGAGCGCCTTTAAGGTAGCGGGCGGCCGCCCTTCATGCGGGGACAGCAGTTTTGATGAACGTCGGGACCATGTCCCGTCCCTATCTGCACGGTCGCCATTCAATATCCGCGACACTAACCACATCACCGTGCGTGTCGCCGTTCCGAGTTCCCATTCTGAGCAGGTCACCGCCGGCGGCGTACGTAACGTAGCCTAACTGCCATATCGGAGCCATTCCGTACGCACGTTTCCAGCGCCAATAAACCATCGAGCAGGATGGGGGCGTGTATTGCATGGGCCAGACCTCCATGACGTGATTCATCACGTCATTAAGGAGGTCCCGGCCTGGCGTAACGTCGGATTCGGCACGCTGCGGCGACGGGCCAGCCTCGAAGCTCTCAGTGGTTATTAGGCCGCGCTCTTCGGGATTGCTCGCAAGCAGGTAGCCGTAAATCGTGGCTTCAAGAACACGCAAACGATCATCATCGAGAGCCTGAAAACCACTAGCTTTCAAAGCCGACCGAATGGCGTTCGAAGCCTCTTCAACCGCGACGAGGGTGTCTATCGTGCGGGCATAGGTGCCCTGGGGCTTTTCCTCGGCTAATCGCTCGATACGGCCCCAGCGGTTACTCAGTTCGCGAACATTGCCACGGATTGTCATGTGCGCTCGATATTGGTCGACACACCTGCTGTGCTCTCGTAACTAGTGCCGGTTGGCAGATGCAGGGATCAACGCGCCGGACGAATCTTCGTGAGGTATTTTACTTATCGTTTGCTGTGCCCTTCGTACGACAAGAAATTGATATCTATTCGTTGATATCTGTTTAATGCGTTATTCAACATCCGAGCCAGCGTGACCGGTGTTCGGCTGCCGAGCCGCTTGGCGAACGGTCGACGCCAAGAGGATGATGGTGAGGCCGCATATGGCGACCGGAACGAAACCCGCGATCGGCGAGTGGGTAAAATCCCACAGCCAGCCGCCGACAACCGACATCATCATCGCCACGCTGTAACTGATGGTGAACATCCCGGCGGAGGTCCGGTGCACGTCGTTGGGCGCGCTGAGCACCGACGGCAGCGCCAGCGCCAGGATGAGAGTCATCGCGCCGGTGAAGCCCAGGATCGCGACCCAGAAGACAATCCAGGCGCCGTGCATCGTCAGCATGCCGACCAGGCAGACGATTGCCAGAGACCCGGTCGCCGCATAGGCCCACGGCCGCGTGACGAGCCGGCCGGCAATGCCGAGCATCAGAAATGCCGCCGGCAGCTGGCCGAGATTGATCGCCGTCAACGCGCTGCCGATGAGATCGGGGCGACCGTCGGCAGTCATGTAATCGGGCAGAAAAGCATTCGTCACGAAATAAGTCGCATTGACGCTGCCGAGAATGAGTCCGAGCTTCCAGATCAGCGGGCGACGCCAGTCCGGCCACCAGCGGCGACCCGCGGCGGGCGTACCGCCCTTGGCGCCGTTGAGCTGCGGAGCGCAAACCGCAACGAGCAGCGCGGTGGCGAGAACCGGAATCGACCAAACGACAAAATTCAGGCGCCAGCTATTGCCGACCAACGGCAGCACCAACGGGATGCTCAGCGCCGCGGCCAGAGTTTCGCCGATCAGGAGTCCGGTGGTGTAGACCGCGGTGGCAAAGCCGATGCGCTCGGGAAACCAGGCGCGCACCAGCGGTGGCAGCGCCGGTTGCATGATGGAAACGCCGGCTGCCATCATCACCGTTGAGGCGTAAAGCATTGCCGCGCTCGGAACCGCGCCTCGCGCGGCCGATCCGATGGCATTGAGCAATAGCCCCATCACCAGGGCCGGCACCAGGCCGAAGCGCGCGATCAGGAGTGAGCCCGGCACCGCCGCGATGGCAAACAAGAGCGGCGGCAGGCTCGACAGCCAGCCAATGTCGGTTTCGGACAGGTGCAGGTCGGCATGCAGCAGCGGTACGACCGGCGGCACCGCCAATACCGTGAGCCGCAAACAGGCGCCGGAGAGCCACAGCAGGATGAGTGGGATCAGGCGCTGGCCGGCAGACAGGGAGGGAGTGGGTTGCACGATGGTCCGGGTGAAAGGGGCCGCGATGTTAGCCTAAACTGGCGATCGAGTTGATCTCAGCCGCCTTTCTTTGATCCCGGTGCGCCGCAAGGCTGCCGAAGGGGTGCCGGCGCTCAGTTCGGATTTTGCGAGGTGTAATTCGCACATATTTGTGCGAATGTAACAGTATGAACGGCCATCAACCCGTTCGGCCCGAGGTTGTCACCTATGTCTTAAGTACGTTCTGTTACCCATGTCTCCGGGCTGGACAATGAGATTATTGGAGCGGGCGAAGGGATTCGAACCCTCGACCCCAACCTTGGCAAGGTTGTGCTCTACCCCTGAGCTACACCCGCATCCGAGAAGGGTAAGGCGGCCATGCGCACGAGCGCCAGCCACGGCCAAAGCTATGCCAAAGAGCTGACCGCTTTGCAACCGCCGCGGCCTTGGTCAATGAGCCCGACTAAGCTCTTCCTTTGGGCATGATCTTATCCGAAAACCGGCTACCACTTTTCGGGATCATGCCCAGATGCCTGTCTCGCCCGACGAGCTTTTTGCCTATCTGGATAGGCTTGGTATCGCGCACAAGACCATCACCCATCCCGCGGTCTTCACCGTCGAGGAGGCGCGCACCTTGCGCGGGCCGCTCCCCGGCGGCCACACCAAGAACCTGTTCTTGCGCGACAAAAAGGGCACGGCGTTCCTCGTGGTGGCGAGCGAAGATGCGGCGATCGAGCTGCGGTCGCTGCACCGGTTGCTTGGCGCATCCGGGCGGTTCTCGTTCGGCTCGGCCGAGCTGATGCGCGAGCTTCTTGGCGTCGAGCCCGGCTCGGTGACCCCGTTCGCCGTGATCAACGACACGGCGCGCCGCGTCAACGTCGTGCTCGATGCCGCCATGATGGCGCACGAGGTCCTCAACTTTCATCCCCTGGTGAATACCGGCACGACGACGATTTCCCGCGAGGGACTCCTTAAATTCCTCGAAACCACCGGGCACTTGCCGCGAATTGAGCCGGTGTCCGCGACCCCGGTGTCCCTAACCATGGACTGAAAAACCGCGATTGCATTTGCTGACTTTCTTCCCATTTAATCAGGCGAGTAGACCGGATTTCGCCTCCGCCGGGGCCAAGGGAAGGGTAATCGGGCAAGTCAATGTCGATGCTGCAGCAAGCTGGAACCGCCACCGCGGACGCGTCGGTCAAGGACACGACGACGCAAACCTTCGTCAAGGACGTCATCGAGGAGTCCAAGCGCCAGCCGGTGCTGGTCGATTTCTGGGCGCCGTGGTGCGGCCCGTGCAAGCAGCTCACGCCGGTCCTGGAGAAGGCCGTGCGAGCGGCCAAAGGCAAGGTCAAGCTCGTCAAGATGAATATCGACGAGCATCCGGCGATCCCCGGCCAGATGGGCATTCAGTCGATCCCCGCCGTGATTGCCTTTGTCAACGGGCAGCCGGCTGACGGCTTTATGGGCGCACTGCCGGAAAGCCAGGTCACGGCCTTCCTGGAACGACTGACCAAGGATCGCATCGGCGGCGAGGCCAAGGATTTATTGAAAGCCGCCGACGCCGCGCTCGCCGAGGGCGATGCCGCAGGCGCGGCGGAGCTTTACGCGCAGCTTCTTGCCGAGGATAGCGCAAACGTGGCGGCGCTCGCCGGGCTGGTGCGCTGCTATGTCGAGACCGGCGCGCTCGATCAGGCGCGCCAGACGCTCGCCATGGTGCCGGAAAATAAGCGCAACGACGCCGCCGTGGCCGCCGCGCGGGCCGCGCTCGAACTCGCCGAACAGGCCAAGACGCTCGGGCCGGTGACCGAACTCGAACAGAAGGTCGCGGCCAATCCGCTCGACCATCAGGCGCGCTTCGATCTTGCGCTCGCGCTCAACGGCAAGGGCCGGCGTCACGATGCGCTCGAACAGTTGATCGCCATCGTCAAGCGCGATCGCAAATGGAACGACGACGGTGCGCGTAAGCAGCTCGTTCAGTTTTTCGACGCATGGGGGCCGACCGACGAAGCCACCATCGAGGGCCGCAAGCGGCTATCCTCGATCTTGTTCGCATAGCGGTACGGTGAGACCAGGATTCGGTGCCGTCGCGACCTGGAGTGCGACATGCCGATAAACACGATCTACAAAGGCCCCGACGCATTGCCGGACGTTATTCCGGTTTTCCCGTTGCCGGGGGCACTGCTGCTGCCGCGTGGGCAGATGCCGCTCAACATATTCGAGCCGCGCTATCTGGCGATGATCGATGACGCGCTACGCTCGGGGCACCGCCTGATCGGCATGATCCAGCCCGATCCGGCGCATCCGGGACCGGACCAGAACAGGCCGCATTTATTCCGCGTCGGCTGTGTCGGCCGAATGACGCAATTCGCCGAGAGCGGCGATGGCCGCTACCTGATCCAGCTCACCGGCGTCGCGCGTTTTCGGGTCGACGAGGAACAGCCGGTCACTACGCCTTACCGCCAGTGCCGAGTGAGCTATCAGCCGTTCATCGGCGACTTTACCGCGCGCAAGGGCGAGGACGAGGTCGACCGCAAGGCGCTGCTGCGCGCGCTCACGGCGTTTCTGAAGGCCAACAACCTCAAGGCCGATTGGGAGGGCATCGAGAACGCGCCCAACGAGGCCCTCGTAAATGCGCTCGCCATGATGTCGCCCTACGACACCGCCGAAAAGCAGGCCATGCTGGAAGCGCCGGATTTGAAGACCCGCGCCGAGATTTTGGTCGCCGTCACCGAGATCGAGCTTGCCAAGAGCAAGACGCCGGGCGAAACACCGCTGCAATAGCTGACGGAAGTGGCATATATTCTTCGATCGAAACAGAGCAGCTGCAATGTCCACGCCCACCGACCGATCCCACATCGTCGATCCCAAACTTTTGGAAATCCTGGTCTGTCCCTTGACCAAAACGCCGCTCGAATATGACGCGGAGAAGCAGGAATTGATCTCCCGCGCCGCCAAGCTCGCTTATCCGATCCGCGACGGCATCCCGATCATGCTGCCCGAGGAAGCGCGCCGGATCGATTGAGGTCTAAGGCATAGCTCATCCGTCATGCCCCGGCTTGTCCCGGGCATCCACGTCTCACAGGATAGCGATGGCCAAAGACGTGGATGGCCGGAACGGGTCCGGCCATGACGCGCGTTTAAATGGGGGAAGCAATCGTGATCAAAATCTGGGGACGGAACACCTCGTCGAATGTGCAGAAGGTAATGTGGGCGGTAAGCGAGATGCAGCTGCCGCACGAGCGCATCAACGTCGGCGGACCGTTCGGCAAAAACCGCGAGCCGGCTTATCTAGCGATGAATCCGAACGGACTCGTCCCGACGCTCGAAGAGGAAGATGGTTTCTTGCTGTGGGAATCAAACACCATCGTGCGCTATCTCGCCGCGAAATATAAATCGACTATTCTCGAACCCGCAGACGTACGCACGCGGGCGCATGCCAGCAAGTGGATGGACTGGCAGCTATCCGTCGCCGGGCCGGCGATCTTCGAGTGCTTTTGGGGCTTGATCCGCACGCCGCCCGAAAAGCGCAATCACGCGGCCATCGAGGAATCGAAGAAGAAAACCGCCGCGGCAATGGCCATTCTCGATAAGCAGCTCGAAAAGACCAGATATCTGGCCGGCGACGGTTTCTCCTACGGCGACATTCCCGTCGGCATTATCGCCTATCGCTTCCGCCAACTGGTGCCCGATCGCCCGCCGATGTCGAATTTCGAGCGTTGGTTTGCGGAGATCTCAAGCCGCCAGGCCTTCAAGGATCATGTCGGCGCGGTGCCGTTGACGTAGCACCATCATTCCGATCCGGAATGACGAGATTATTCCGCCGCCGCGCGGGCACCGGCCGATTGCGCCGAGACGATATAGTCCATCGCCGCCTGCACGCCGCCTTTTTTGTGCGGAATTCCGGCGAGCGACAATGCCATTTCGGTGATCGCCAGCACGCCCATCATCCAGCCGTCGTTGACATCGCCGAGGTGGCCGATGCGGAAATATTTCTTGGCGTAGGGGCCGAAGCTCGCGCCGTACGAAATATTGAATGTGTCAAGCGCCAGCGCGCGGAACGCGTCGGCATCGTGACCGTCCGGCAACAGCACCGCGGTGATCGTTGGCGAATAATATTTCGGGTCGCGGCACAGGATTTCGAGGCCCCAGGCGCGCACCGCGCGGCGCGTCGCCTCGGCAAGCCGGGCGTGCCGCGCGAACACGTTGTCGAGGCCTTCCTCGTGCAGCATCTCGATCGAGACCCCGAGGCCTTGCAGCATCTGCGTCGCTGGCGTGTAGGGAAAGAAACCGACCTTGTTCATGGTCAGCATGTCATCCCAGGCCCAGAACGACTTGGTCATCTTCGAGATCTTCGACGCGTTGAGAGCCTTGTCGCTCACGGCATTGAACGACATGCCCGGCGGCAGCATCAGGCCCTTCTGGGCGCCGCCGACGGTGACGTTGACACCCCATTCGTCATGCCGGTAATCGGTCGAAGCGAGCGAGGAAATGGTGTCGACCATCAACAGCGCCGGATGGCCTGCGGCATTGATCGCCTTGCGGATTGGCTCGATCGGCGACAGGCAGCCGGTCGCGGTCTCGTTGTGCAGCACGCAGACCGCTTTGATCTCGTGCCCCTTGTCCTTGCGCAGGTGCTCCTCGATCACCGCGGCGTCGGCGCCGGTGCGCCAATCGCCGGGAATGAATTCGGGCTTGAGCCCGAGTTTCTGCGCCATGGTTTTCCATTGCGTCGCGAACTGGCCGGTCTCGACCATCAGCACGCGATCGCCAGGCGACAGCGTGTTGACCAGCGCCGCTTCCCACGCGCCGGTGCCGGTCGCGGTGTAGATGATAACCGGATTGGTGGTCTTGAAGATGGTTTTGATGCCGTCGAGGCAGCGTTTGGCGAGCTTGGCGAATTCCGGGCCGCGATGGTCGATGATCGGGGTGTCCATCGCGCGGAGCACGCGGTCGGGCAGCGGGGTCGGCCCCGGAATTTGCAGGAAATGACGCCCGGCGGCGCGCGAAGCATTCTGCGGCATATCGGCACTCCTTCGGACGATTGATTGGCCCCGGCGGCGCATGTCCGAGAACGCACGCGGCTTGTGGCGTTGAATAACGAATGCGACATTCGGGTCAAGTCCAATCGCCGTAAACTGTATTGCATTGTTATCGCGCCGCTTTTGGGCGTGGAGGTCAACGTGCCAGCACGGCTCGTGCCGGGGCTTGAACGCCGGCTCAAGGCGGAAAAGGTGGGCGGTGTCGGCTTCGACGCCTTTACCCGCGGGCGCTATGCCACCGACGCGTCGCATTACCAGATCATGCCGTTCGGCGTGGTGGTGCCGCGTACGATCGAAGAGGCCGATCGGGCGATCGCGATCTGCCGCGCGGAGAGCGTGCCGGTGACGCCGCGCGGCGGCGGTACCTCGCAAGCCGGCCAGACCGTCAACGAATCGCTCATCGTCGACTGCTCGCAGCATCTCAACCGGATCGTCGATCTCAACGTCGCCGGCCGCCGCGTTACGGTCGAGCCGGGCATCGTGCTCGACGAGCTCAATCGCCAGATCAAGCCATCGGGCCTGTGGTTTCCGGTCGATCTGTCGACGGCATCGCGAGCGACTATCGGCGGCATGGTCGCCAACAATTCCTGCGGCGCGCGCTCGTTGCGCTACGGCAATACGCGCGAGAACGTGCTGTCCATCGATGCCGTGCTGGCCGACGGTACCCACGCACATTTCGGGCGCATCGGCGATGCCGGTGTGAACGTTCCGCAGCCGCTGGTGCGCGACCTGCTCGCCATCGCCGCGCGCGAAGCGGCCGAGATCGAACGGCGGTTTCCGAAAGTGCAGCGTCGCGTCGGCGGCTACAATCTCGATGCGCTGGTGCCGGGCCGCAACGACATCAACCTCGCCCATCTCTTGGTCGGCTCGGAAGGCACGCTCGCGTTCTCGACCAAGATCGAGCTGAAACTCTCGCCGCTCCTTGGCCGCCGCAGCGTCGGCGCCTGTCATTTCGGCAGCTTCCATGAAGCAATGCTGGCGGCGCAGCACATCGTCGAACTCAATCCGATTGCGGTCGAGCTGATCGATCGCACCATGCTGGGTCTTGCCAAGGATATCGCGATGTTCAAGCCGACAGTCGCTGCGTTCCTGCGCGGCGATCCGGAGGCGATCCTGTTTGTCGAATTCGCCGAGGACGACGCGGAGAATTTGCGACGGCTACAGCGGCTCGACGCGCTCCTTGGCGATCTCGGTATCTCCTGGGACAACAGCGGCGGCAAATGGGGCGGCGTGGTCGAGGTGCTCGATCCGAAGCTGCAGGCCGGCATCACCGAAGTGCGCACCGCCGGACTCAACATCATGATGTCGATGAAAGAGGAAGGTAAACCGATCTCTTTTGTCGAGGACTGCGCGGTGCCGCTCGAGTACCTCGCCGATTACACGGCGCGGCTGACCGAGATTTTCGCCAAGAACGGCACGCGCGGCACCTGGTATGCACATGCCGCGGTCGGCTGCCTGCATGTGCGGCCGGTGCTCAATTTGCGGCTCGACAAGGACGTGCGCGCGATGCGCGCGATCGCCGAGGAAGCCTTCGCCATGGTGCGCGACTACAAAGGCTCGCATTCCGGCGAGCACGGCGACGGCATCGTGCGCTCGGAATTCCACGAATTCATGTTCGGCGCGGAATTGGTCCACGCTTTCGAAGAGGTCAAGGACCGCTTCGATCCGCGTCATCTGTTCAATCCCGGCAAGATCGTGCGGGCGCCGAAATTCGACGACCGCGGCAATTTTCGCTACGGCCCGCATTACGGCGCCGACGACATCGAGACCGTGCTTGATTGGTCGGCCTATCCGGGCGCCGGCGGCGGGTTCCAGGGCGCGGTCGAAATGTGTAACAACAACGGCGCCTGCCGCGCGCTGCAAGGCGGCGTCATGTGCCCGAGTTACCGCGTCACGCGCGACGAGCGCGACGTGACGCGCGGGCGGGCGAATACGCTGCGCCTCGCCATCACCGGCCAACTCGGCCCGGACGCGCTCACCTCGGACGACATGGCGGAGACGCTGAAACGCTGCGTTTCCTGCAAGGCCTGCCGGCGCGAATGCCCGACCGGCGTCGACATGGCGCGCATGAAGATCGAATTTTTGGCCGCGCGCGCCGCCAAGCATGGATTGTCGCTGCATGATCGGCTGGTCGGCTATCTGCCGCGCTACGCGCCCTATGCGGCACGTTTAGCGCCGCTGATGAATCTGCGCGACCGCGTGCCGGGCGCAGCGAAATTGTCCGAAGCGCTTGCGGGCTTTTCGGCGCAACGGAGCTTGCCGAAATGGCGTTGCGATTATTTTCGCGACGATCTTACCTCCCCCCTTGAGGGGGAGGTCGCCGAGCGAAGCGAGGCGGGAGGGGGGTTACCAGGCGAGGGAAAAGACGTCGTTCTCTTCATCGACACCTTCAATCGCTATTTCGAGCGCGAAAATATCGATGCCGCGCTTGCAGTGCTCAATGACGCCGGTTATCGGGTTCATTTCGCCAAGTCAGCCGACCACGGCCGGCCGCTGTGCTGCGGCCGCACTTTCCTTTCCATTGGAAAAATCGAGGAAGCACGGCAAGAAGCAGAGCACACGCTGGCAGCGCTCGCTCCTTATGTCGGACGAGGCCTACCGGTGATCGGTCTCGAGCCGAGCTGCCTGTTCAGCTTCCGCGATGAAATTCCGGCGCTGATAAAAAGCGATGCGGCGCAGCGAATTGCCGGCGCCGCGTTGCTATTCGAGGAATTTTTAGCGCGCGAGGCCAAATCCGGGAAACTCGATCTCAATCTGGCGCGGCTGCATAAGCGCGCTCTCCTGCACGGCCATTGCCACCAGAAATCGTTCGACACCATGTCCGCCGCCGAAGCGGTGCTGAAACTTATTCCCGGTCTCGAAGTCGAAACGATCGAGTCGAGCTGCTGCGGCATGGCCGGAGCGTTCGGCTTCCATGCCGATACGATCGATGTCTCGCGCGCCATGGGCGAACTGTCGTTGCTGCCGGCGGTGCGCAAGGCACCCGACGAGGCGCTCATCGTCGCCGACGGCACGTCCTGCCGGCATCAAATCCACGACGGCGCCGGCCGCGAGGCGATGCATGTGGCGCGCGTGCTGGCGATGGCTTTGCCGCAGCAGTGATCATCACCGCTCTTGCTCCAGCGCGCTTTTCGCATGCCGGGAAGCTTTCAGCGAGCTGGTTGGATCCCGCGGCGACGACCGTTACGGCTGAGACAACGTACTTGCCGGAGCGGCCGACGTAACCTCGTCGGTGATCACCTTGAAGCCTGCGAGCGTGCACGGGCCGAACGAGGTCACGATCGCGACGTCGGTGGCATCGCGCCCGCGGGCCATCAAGATGCGGCCGATGCGCGGTTTGTTGTGACGGGCGTCGAACGTGTACCAGCGGCCGCCAAGATAGACTTCGAACCAAGCGCTGAAGTCCATCGGTGCATCGTCCGGCGGCACACCGATGTCGCCGAGGTAGCCGGTGCAATAGCGCGCGGGCAGGTTCATGCAACGGCACAGGGTAACTGCGAGGTGAGCGAAGTCGCGGCACACGCCCCGCTTCTCCGTATACGCGTCGAACGCCGTCTTGACCGGGCTGGCGTGAGCGTAGCTGAAGGTGATGCGATCGTGGACATAATCGCAGATGGCCTTCACCAGCGGCCAACCTTTTTGAATCTGCCCGAAAAGCGACCACGCCATATTGGACAAGCGATCGGTCTCGCAATAGCGGCTGCCGAGCAGATAGATCAGAACCTCCACCGGCAGGTCTTCCAGGGCATGCTGCTCCGCTTGCAGCGCCGTCGCATCCGGCTCGCCCTGGTCCTGAATCAGAAAGTCCGTGGACAGGGTCAGCCGCCCCGCAGGAGCGCGGATGACGTGGCAGAAATTGCCGAAGCTGTCGTGATACGTGTTGGCGACGATCGGCGGATCAAGCCGCATGCGATCCAGGGTCAGCAGATCGGGAAAGCGTGACGGATGAACGCTCAGCGTCAGGATCATGGGCGTCGGCTGCGGGCAGTCATAGGAAATCTCGTAACCCGCGCGAATCTTCATCGAAAACTCTTCGCTCCGCCCAGACCAGCTGTTGCCGCACGTGGTCTAAGAATAAGACGGCAAGAAAGTTCCTTTATCTTCCGTCACACGGCGATGGTCGTTTATGGTGAAATGTCGTGAGATACGTGATGGTGACGATCGGTATTGCAGTCCCACAATGTAGCCAGTGCGATAGCATGCATTTTTTGCGCCAACACGGGTCTCTGCCCTGCCGTCTTTTTTGTTTCCAGAAGCGTGAGCGCCGATGAACGAGATGCCGGATAGCCTGTTGGCGGCCGATGAGCCGGCGCCCGTGGCGGTTTACAACGAAAACGGCCGGTCGCCGATCCTGATTGTCGCCGATCACGCGGGCAATCGCATGCCGCGCGCGCTCGGTCGACTCGGCGTTCCACAAGCCGAATGCGAGCGCCACATCGCTTGGGACATCGGCATCGCCGCGCTCTGCCGCCTTCTGGCGGACGCACTCGATGCTGCTGTGGTGCAGCAGAATTACTCGCGCCTGGTCATCGACTGCAACCGCGTGCCGGGCTCCGAGGCGTCGATCCCGGAAATCAGCGAGCTTACCCCGGTGCCAGGAAATATCGGTCTGAGCGAAAGCCAGAAGGCCGCGCGCGCGCGAGAGATTTTCCAGCCCTATCACGATCGAATCGAAGCGGAGCTCGACCGCAGGCGTCAAGCCGGTCCGCCGGCGCTGATCGCGATGCACAGCTTCACGCCGGTCTTCAAGGCTGTGGCGCGGCCCTGGCATATTGGCGTGCTCTACAATCGGGATCCACGCCTTGCCAATCTCCTCATGGCGCTCTTGAAACGCGAAGCAAGGCTCGTGGTCGGCGACAACGAGCCGTACAGCGTGACCGACGCGTCGGATTACACCATTCCGGTGCACGGTGAGCGGCGCGGCCTGCTTCACGTTGCGATCGAGATCCGCCAGGACTTGATCGCCGAAGACGCCGGGCGGCGCGTGTGGAGTGCGCTGCTCGCGCGATTGCTGCCGCAGGCGTATCAGGGCCTGGTGGCGGCCGAGGCGCTCAGACCTGCGTGACGTCCGCAGCGATCGAGGCCACCTATTCGGATCACCTCTCCGCCCCCAGTGCGCTTTCGTGCCAGCGGCGCAACGCCAGGTAATTGACCGCCGACAACAGATAGAAGATCACGATGCCGGCGAGGGAGAGCAGCAGCAGCGCCGCGAACATGCGGGGGATGTTCAGCCGATAGCCGGATTCGGCGATGCGGTAGGCGAGTCCCGAGCCGGCGCCCGCGGAGCCCGCGGCAATTTCGGCGACCACTGCGCCGATCAGCGACAGCCCGCCGGCGATGCGCAGGCCGCCGAGAATATAGGGCAGCGCCGAGGGCAGTTTCAGGTTCCACAAGATTTGGCCACGCGTTGCGCCATAAAGCGCGAACAGATCGGCCAGATTGCGGTCGACCGAGTGCAGGCCGAACGTGGTGTTCGCCAGCACCGGAAAGAACGCGACGATCCAGGCACAAGCCAGCACGGCGAGCGGCTGCGGCAGGTAAATCAACAATAGCGGCGCGATGGCGACGATCGGCGTGACCTGCAGGATCACTGCATAAGGGTAGAGCGAATATTCGACCAGCCGCGATTGGTTGAACAGCACGGCAAGCCCGACGCCGCCGACCGCCGCGAGCAAAAATCCTTCGAACGTGGTCGCAAGCGTGACCAAGAGCGATTGAAACAGCAAAGCCCAATCGGTGGCCAGCGTTTTCAGGATTAGCAGAGGATCGGGCAGCACATAGGGCGGAATATGCTCGATCCGCACCACCAGTTCCCAGACCGAAAGGCCGAGCGCGAGCACGACGATCGGCAGCGCGATGCGCAGTGCGTGGTCGGAACCGGCCGCTCGTCCCCGCGCCGGCAGGGACCCAGATGATTGATCCTTTCCTGGATTCCTACTTTGGCGGGAATGAGCGGAATGAGGCAAAGGGCTTTTCATGCCGCGCCTCCTCCCATCGCCTGCGCCAGCGCTTCGGAGGTGCGGCGGCAGAGCGCGGCATATTCCGCGGACGTGCGAAAATCCCGATCCCGCGGATAGGGCGCGTCGATTTTAAGCTCGGTGAAGACTCGGCCTGGCCGCGCGGCCATCACCACGATGCGGTTCGACAGATAAACCGACTCGAACACCGAATGGGTGACGAACACCACCGTCGTGCGCAACGCCCGCCACGCTTGCAGAAGATCATTGTTGAGCTTAAACCGCGTGATCTCGTCGAGCGCGGCGAACGGCTCGTCCAGCAAAAGCAACGCCGGCTCGGTGACAAGCGCGCGGGCGATCGACACCCGCATGCGCATGCCGCCGGACAGTTCGCGCGGATAGGCGCGGCCGAAGTCCTGCAAGCCGACGCGGTCCAGCGACGCCACGACGCGCGGCCGCGCCTGCGCGATGTCGACGCCCTTGAGCTTGAACGGCAGCATCACATTGTTGAAAACATTCGTCCACGGCATCAGCGTCGGCTCCTGAAAGACAAAGCCGATCCGGCTTTCGCTCTCGGCCGGCAATTGCGGCGAGCGCCATTCGACGTGGCCCTCGGTCGGCGCGCTCAAGCCGGCGATGATCCGCAGCGCGGTCGATTTTCCGCATCCCGAGGGGCCAAGGAGCGACACGAATTCGCCGTCGCGCACGTCGAAATCGAAGCCCTTGAGCGCCAGCGTGCCGCCGGGAAACGTCTTGCCGACGCCGCGCAGCGCAATCAGTGAAGCGACAGAATTTGTCGTGACCGATGCCATCGTAGTCTTTTCGTCACTCTGAGGTGCGAGCGAAGCGACCCTCGAAGGGCGACGGCCTGAGCATCTCGGTTAGCATCCTTCGAGGGCCGCTTCGCGGCCACCTCAGGATGACGTTTATCTCGGCCGCAGATCGAGCCCGACCTTCTTGTCGACGAATTGCAGCGTGTAGGCCTTGCGGTAGTCGACGCTCGCCTTGGTGACGCCAACGCGCACCATCTCGTCGAAAAAAGCCTTCATGCGCGCGTCGGTCATGGCGCCGACGCCGAGCGTCAGCGCATCTCCGGAATCGACGATGCCGTATTTTTTCATCGCGCCGACCGAATAGGCGAGCAGATCGTCGGTCATTTCCGGGTTCTGCCTCTTGATCAGTGCGTTCGCCGCGCTGTTGTCGTGATAGAGATAATTGTACCAGCCGATGGTCGAAGCATCGACAAAGCGCTGCACCAGATCGGGTTTCTTGGCGACGAGGTCGCGGCGCGTCTCGATCAGCGTCGAATAACCGGCAAGCCCCTCGTCCGCGAGCAGAAAGATTTTGGGCGTGAAATGCGCGGCCTTCTCGATGGCGAACGGTTCCGAGGTCACGTAGCCCTGCATCGCGCTCTTCGGGTTCACCAAAAACGGCTGTGGATTGAAGGTGTACGGCTTGACCTGAGAGTCCCTCAATCCGTACTCGGCTTTGAGCCACTGGAAATAAGTCGCCACGCCCTCCGGCGATATGAACAGCGTCAGATTTTTCAGATCTTGCAGCTTCTCGATGCCCTGGCCGGGATGCGCGATCAAAACCTGAGGGTCTTTCTGAAAATAAGCCGCGACTTCGACGGTCGGAATGTTCTGGGTGACGGCATCGAAGCCTTGCAGGTTGTTGGCGGACAGAAAGAAGTCGATTTTTCCCACCGGCAGCAGGATGCGGTTGTTCACGTTGGGGCCGCCCTGCCGGAGGGTCACGTCGAGGCCGTATTTCCGGTAGGTGCCGTCGGCCAGCGCCTGGTAGAAGCCGCCGTGCTCGGCTTCCGCCACCCAGTTGGTGCCGAAGGCGACCTTGTCGAGGGTCTGCGCCAACGAGCCTGTCGCCGACGCCACAAGCCCCGCCAGTGTCATCGCGAAAATTCCGACCCACCGCATCAGTTGCTCCTGCCCGCCGGGGACGCGACAATAGGAGAGCCGAAACAGAATGGCGAGTGACCTGTGACGCTGCCGAAGCGCGACTGGATGGAGATGACCTGGCAGGATATCGCCGGCGCCGAAACCGCGCGATGGATCGCCGTGCTGCCGCTTGCCGCGGTCGAGCAGCACGGCCCGCATCTGCCGCTCGGCGTCGACACCTACATTGCCGAGGCCTACCTGCGGCGGGTCCGCGACATTCTGCCTGCCGAGCTGCCGGTGACGTTCTTGCCGGTCGAGCGCATCGGCGTTTCCGCCGAACATTTGTCCTATCCCGGAACGCTGACGCTTTCGGCGGCCACCGCGATTGCGGCCTGGACCGAGCTCGGCGAGAGCCTTAAGCGAGCAGGGCTGCGCAAGCTCGTGCTGGTCACCAGCCACGGCGGCAATGTCGCGGCCATGGAGCTGGTGGCGCGCGATCTGCGCACGCGGCTTAACATGCTTGCGGTGACCGTCGGCTGGCATCGCTTCGGCTATCCCGACGGCACGTTTTCGCCGGACGAAAAAAAGCATGGCATCCACGGCGGCGATATCGAGACCTCGCTGATGCTGGCGGCGAAGCCGGACGCAGTGCGCATGGACGTCGCACCCAAGGCAGCGCCGGAAACGGTCGCCATGGCGCGCGAGTTCAAATGGCTCGGCACCTACCGGCCGGCCGGGTTTGCCTGGATGACCCAGGATCTGCACCTCTCCGGCGCGGTCGGCGACGCCACGCTGGCGACGCCGGCGAAAGGAGAAGCGGCGCTGGCGCGCGGCGCGCAAGCCTTCGTCGAATTGCTGCGCGAAATCGACCGCTTCGATCTTGCGCGCCTGCGCCAGGGTCCGCTCGATCGGCCGTAACGGTTTCCCTCGGATTCGATTTTCAAACAGCCCACGCCACCAGGTCGTCTCGCGGCGCGTATTTGCGCGCGAGTTCGCAAGCCGGCGATGTCAAACAGCCTATTTGTTTTCCTCCCCCCGCTTGCGGTGACGGGGATCGGTGAGAAAACCCAAGCCATCCAATCCAGAGCGGGCCATTCCAAGATGTTGCGGAGTAGTTCTTTGCGGCTCGCTTCCGGCAAATAAAAGGAAAGCGGAACGCCGGCAGTCGCACTGTCGTCAGTCCCCGCACGCAAGCGGCGCACGGGTCGCGCCACGGATAAGGCGGCTTGCGCCGCCCCTCCGCTTGCGGGCGCGCTCGCCTGCCGGCGTTCCACCACGGCTCTGCCCAAGGGGTGTGTGGTCCCTTGGTGCGATCCGGGCCAGGCTTCGTGGGAAGGTTTCCCCTCCCACTTCCAGCGACGCACCCCGCGCACCGGTCGTAATGCCGGCAGGCATGATGCCCGGACCGCCCGAGTGTGCGGCTGATGAGACCGCACCCGCGGGCACCGCACTCGCCCCCTCTCCGCCCGGCATCACCCGGACGGCGTCCTGATCGGGGCGAGATTTGATTCGCACCGGCAATGTAACGGAAAGGGAGACCAATGTCAAGCGCTGTCTCTGGTATGGAGACGACACGCCGGCGTCGGGCGAGCGCGCGAAACAGCCCAGAACTCGGCACCATGCCGTCGTGCAGTGCGCTATATTGAGCGGGCGCTGCGGGGGCGGAAAGGCATACCATGTTCGTCACCACCAAAGACGGCACTCAGATTTACTACAAGGACTGGGGCAAAGGTCAGCCCATCGTGTTCAGCCATGGCTGGCCGCTGTCGGCCGATGACTGGGACAATCAAATGCTGTTCTTTCTCAATCAGGGCTATCGCGTCATAGCGCACGACCGCCGCGGCCACGGCCGATCCAGCCAGACCGGCGACGGCCACGACATGGATCATTATGCGGACGATCTTGCGGCTTTGACGGCGCATCTCGATCTGAAAAACGCCATCCACGTCGGCCATTCCACCGGCGGCGGCGAGGTGACGCATTATCTGGCGCGGCCCGGCCAAAGCCGGGTGGCGAAGGCGGTCTTGATCAGCGCGGTGCCGCCGCTGATGCTAAAGACCGCGGCCAATCCAAATGGCCTTCCCAAAGCGGTATTTGACGATTTGCAGGCGCAGCTCGCGGCCAATCGCTCGCAATTCTATCGCGCGCTGCCGGAGGGTCCGTTCTATGGCTACAATCGGCCGGGCGCCAAAGCTTCGGAGGCCGTCATCGCCAACTGGTGGCGCCAGGGCATGATGGGCGGCGCCAAGGCGCACTACGACGGCATCGTCGCCTTCTCGCAGACCGATTTCACCGAAGACCTCAAGAAGATCACGGTGCCGGTGCTGGTGATGCACAGCGAAGACGATCAGATCGTGCCCTATGTCGCCGCCGGACCGCTGTCGGCAAAGCTCTTGAAGAACGGCACGCTGAAGACCTACAAGGATTTCCCGCACGGCATGCCGACCACGCAAGCGGCCACCATCAACGCCGATCTGCTGGCGTTTTTAAAGAGCTGATTGTCGTTCGCTTTGCCACCTCCCTGCCGGGGAGTGGTGCAGCTCCGCGGCGACGCAACCCAGCGCGTTGCCAAGCTGATAAGCTGGCGGCGCGAACCGGACAAATCGGCATGAACGAACTCGCCGGCTGGAAACAGATGCGCAATCTGATCGCCGCCTACCGGCCGCGCTGGCGCTTCTGCGTGCGCATGACGGTCTCCGGCCTGGCGGCCTTCGCCGTTGCTCAATTTCTGCAGATTCCGTTGCAGGGCCTGTGGGTGATCATCACCGCCATCGTGGTGATGCAAATGAGCGCCGGCGGATCGCTGCGCGCGACGCTGGAATACGTCGTCGGTACGGTCGGCGGCGCCATCTATGCCGCCATTATCGGCGCCTTCATCCCGCACGGCACGCCGCTGTCGGAGGCCGGCCTCCTGGCGCTCGCGATCGCGCCGCTGGCGCTGCTCGCCGCGTTCAATCCGAATTTCCGCGTCGCGCCGTTTTCGGCGGTGCTGGTGATCCTGATCGCCGGCCAGTTCGGCGAAGGTCCGGTGGAGTTGGCGATCACGCGTTCGTCCGAAGTGGCGCTGGGCGGCGTCATCGCGGTGATCGTCTCGCTCGTGGTGTTCCCCGAACGCGCCCATCAGATGCGGCTCAACGCCGCCGTCCGTCTGTTGCAGCAGCTGGCGCGCGCCGTGCCGGAATTGCTGACCGGCTTCACGCAAGGCCTCGATCCGGCCGAGAACAGCCGCATCCAGAACGAGATCGGCGCGGCGGTCTCCGGCTTCCAGCAGATCACGGCCGAGGCGGAGCATGAGCTGATGATCAGTCTCGCGGCGCAGCCGGACCCCGGCCCGCTGTCGCGCACCATGCTGCGGCTGCGACACGACCTCGTCATCATCGGCCGCGCCGGAGCAAAACCGCTGCCGGAGGTTTTGCGCGGACGGCTCGCCGCGCTGCTCACCCGCGTCGGCGCGGCCGCAAGCGATTTTCTCAATGACAGCGCGGCGGCGCTTGGCGCGCGCCGCCCGCCGCCGCCGCTCGACGCGTTCGAAGCGGCGCTCGCCGGTTACACCGCTGAGGTCGAGGCGGTGCGCAGCGAAGGCTTGACGGCGCCGCTGACCGCCAACGAGGTCGAGCCGGTGTTCGCGCTCGGCTTCGCGCTCGAACAGTTGCGCCAGAATTTCATCGATCTGCGGCGCTGCGTGCAGGACTATGCGCGGCGGCCGGGACGGCAGAAGAAGGTGGTCACCCCCGCAGCGTCGTGAGATCGACCGGCCCGTCGAACAGGCCGCCGATGAGTTTCAGCGCCGCCGCGGCGCGCACGTCGCTCCAGCCGCCGTGCTTGGCGTTGAGCAGGAATTTTTCTTCGATATCGGCGCGGGTCAGCGGCTCCTGCGCGCCACCGCGCATATGGGGCTGGCGCTCCTCGACTACCGAACCGTCGCGCAGCGTTAAGCGGATGTGGCCGGTGAAATTTTTCGGATAGGGATTTTGCGGATCGATCCGGTAACGCACCTTGGCGGCCAGCGCCAGCACCGCCGGATCGCGCACCGCCGCATCGGAAAAATCGCTTAAAGACACACTGCCGCGAATAAAGCCCGCGGCGATGCAATAGGGCGTGGAGAATTTGCCGGCATAGCCGTTGGCGGGCTTTTGCTTCGCCGCGAGCGGCTCCCACAGCCGGTGCACGGTGCCTTCGCCGACGTCGCAGACCATCTCGACGATGTCGTCGGCTTTGACGCGCGTCGCGAGCCGGCGCGCGCAATCGATATAAGGGTGCGTCATGGTCCCGCACGGATAGGGCTTGAACGCCAGCGTCTCGGTCACCCAGCGCGCGCCGAAGTCGCCGATAAGCGCGTCGTAATCGCCCTTGGTCGTATGCGCGAAGCCGTGAAAGAAGCCATGCGTGCCTTCGAACACCGTGCGCGGCCCGGAAAAACCGGCGCGGCCAAGGAGCGCCGCACGCATGCCCGATTGCGCCGCCCAGCCGGCATGCAGCCGTTTGGTCCAGGCGCCCTCCGCCAGATATTCGATGATGCCGCCGGCCATCGACGCGACGGTGCCGAGCGCATCGACCATTTGGCGGGCGTCAAGTTTCAGCGCGGCGCCGACGCCGGCCGCGGCGCCCATGGCGCCGAACACGGCGGTCGGATGAAAGCCGGCCTTGTGGGTCAGCGTCGGAGCGACAAGACTTAAGCGGCACATCGTCTCGACGCCCGTGGCGATGCCAATGAGCGCGGCGCGGCCGTCGAGGTTTTGCCGCTCGCAGACAGCGAGCACCGCCGGCACCACGACCGCGCCGGTATGCACCGGGCCGCCCTCGAAGGTGTCGTCGAAATCCTCGCCGTGGATTGCCGTGCCATTGACCAGCGCGGCGCACGCGGCGCTGTGCGTGCGGGCATGACCGATGGCAGTGCACGGCCCGTCGTCGTCGCAAGCCTCAAGGGTGCCTTTCACGTAGTCTTCGTTGCGCGCGGTGACGGCGAGCCCGACCACGTCGATCAGCAGTTCGACGCATTTCTCGCGCACGGCCACGGGCAAATGCGCGGCATCGAGGGCGCAGATTTTTTGCGCGAGATGCTCGGCAACAGCGATTTTGGGGAGATCGTGGAGAGACATGTACCGCTGCTCGTCATGGCCGGGCTCGTCCCGGCCATCCACGTCTTCAAGTATGGCGGGACGCAAGACGTGGATGCCCGGCACAGGGCCGGGCATGACGGGTCCACATCAATACTTTGCCGAGATCGGCAACTCCTCCGCGGGGAACAGCGAGATGATGGTGTGGCCCTTGTTGGTGACCACGACCTCCTCCTCGATGCGCGCGGCGGAATAGCCGTCGGTCGCGGGGCAGTAGGTCTCGAGCGCGAATACCATGCCTTCCTTGATCACGGTCGGGTGGTCCATCGACACCACGCGGCTGATGATCGGCCGCTCGTGTAGGTTCAAGCCCAGCCCGTGCCCGAATTGCAGGCCGAACGCCGCGAGCTCGTCGGGGAAGCCGAAATCCTGTGCCCTCGGCCATACGCTGCATACTTCATCGGTGGTGACGCCGGGCCGGATCAGGTCGATAGCGAGATCGAGCCATTCGCGGCACTTCTTGTAGGCGTCCTGCTGCGCCGGCGTGGCGCGGGTGACGTTGAAGGTGCGGTAGTAGCAGGTGCGGTAACCCATGAAGGCCTGCAGAATGTCGAAGAACACCTGGTCGCCCGGCCGCACCATGCGGTCGGTGAAATTGTGCGGATGCGGATTGCAGCGCTCGCCGGAAATGGCGTTGATCGCCTCAACGTCGTCACTGCCGTGATAATAGAGGAACTTGTTGACCTCGCCGACGATCTCGTTCTCGCGCACGCCGGGGCGCAGTTTCTGGTCGATCAGGTCGTAGGCGCCGTCGACCATCGCCGCGGCGCGGTTGAGCAGCGCGATCTCGTCGGCCGACTTGACCTCGCGCGCTTCCAGCATCACCTGCTGGCCGTCCTTGACCTTGAGCCCGGTCTTTTCAAGCTCGAACATCATCGGCGGCTCGATGATGTCGACGCCGAGCGGCATTTTGTGCACGCCGGCGGCTTTGAGGATCGAGAACATTTCCTCGGCATGGTGCTTCATCAGGCCGAACGCGGGATCGACGGTGCCGCGCAGACCGACGAGGCCGGCCCGGCAATTTTCCGGCTTGAGCCACGGCGAATAAAGCTTGTGATGCACGGCGGCCGAGCCGAAATCCCACAGGATCGGATCGCCGCCGCGAACGAGCAGCGTCCAGCGCGAGAGCTTGTCGCGCGCCCACTCGCCGATCTTGGTCGAGGTGACGTAGCGGATGTTGTTGTCGTCGAACAGAAGGAGCGCGCCGAGGTCGCTCGCCTCCAGCGCGGCTTGCGCCCGGCCGAGCCGGTAGCGGTGCAGCCGCCGGTACTCGACGCGCTCCTCGAAATCGACTGCCATCGAGCCGAGCACCGGTAGATGGCGGCCCCAATTGTAGCGCGGATTGATGTCTTCGGCGGTGATCTTGACCGGATCGTGCTTGGTGATGTCGTCCATGGCGTACTCCCTTGGCGTTATCCGTCATCCTGAGGCGCAAGCGAAGCGAGCCTCGAAGGATGAGCGGGCACGGCGATTGTGGTTGGTATTGTAACTCAATATGCGGATCTGTTCATACGGGTACCCGGGCCGTCGTCCTTCGAGGCCCGTGCGTTCACTTCGTAGGGGCGGGTTTAAAACCCGCCCCTAGGGACGTTACGGCAGCGGCACCTCGCCGACGTCCTTCGGTACTTTGTAGCCCTTCTGCGTCGCCGGACGCTTGGCAATGGCGGTGTACCACCGCTTGACGTTCGGATACCGGTTGAGATCGACGGTCTGCCATTCATAGCGCGACACCCATGGCCAGATCGCGATGTCGGCGATCGAATAGTCGTCCGCGACGTAGGCGTGATCGGCCAGCCTTTTGTCGAGCACGCCGTAGAGCCGGTGCGCCTCTTTCAGGTACCGCTCCTCGGCATAGGGCGCCTTGCCGGGATTGTATTTCACGAAGTGATGCACCTGACCGAACATCGGCCCCGGCCCGCCCATCTGCCACATCAGCCATTCGATGGTGCGGTAGCGCGCCTCGCCGGATTTCGGCAGCAGCTTGCCGGTCTTGTCGGCGAGATAGATCAGGATCGCGCCGGATTCCATCAGAGTGAGGCCGTTATCGCGGTCGACGATCGCCGGGATGCGGTTGTTCGGGCTGATCTTCAAAAATTCCGGCTTGAACTGTTCGTCTTTCGAAATGTCGACCGGATGCACGGTATAGGGCAGCCCAAGTTCCTCGAGTGCGATGGAAACCTTGCGGCCGTTCGGCGTCGTCCAGGTGTAGAGATCAATCACGGTTCTGGTCCTGTGCTGTTACGTGGAATATTTTCCGTCCATTCCCGCGTAAGCGGGAATCCGGTCACTGGGTCCCCGCTTTCGCGGGGACGAGCGGATGACTCTCGTCAAGCTGCGCTTCTCTTACCCCATAGCCGCGCCGAGGCGATATCGGCGCCGTCGCGGATCGATTTCAGCTTGAGCCAGACCACCGGTTCGATGACCCACTCTCTCCGGGTAAAGGTGCCGAAGCCGCAGTCGCTCGAGGCGATGACGCGCTCGCGATCGCCGATCGCCGCCACCGCCTCCTCAATGCGGCGCGCCACCACTTCCGGATGTTCGACGAAATTCGAGGTGGTCTCGACCACCCCGGGAATGAGGATCATGTCCTTCGGAAACGGCACGCGCTTGAGCGCCGAATATTCGTGCGCATGGCGCGGATTGGAGAATTCGATCGACAGCGCGCCGACCTTGGCCTGATAGAGCGCCGGCAAAATCTTTTCCAATGCGATGTCGTGAATATGCGGGCCTTCCCAATTGCCGTAACACACATGCAGGCGCACGCGGTCGCGCGAGATGCCCTCGATGCCGTTGTTGATCGCGGCGACGTGGCGCTCGCAGCGCTTGACGAAGTCGGCGTCCGACAGATCGCGGTACATCATCGTTCTGTCCATGGCGAGGTCGGGCGCGTCGATCTGCAAGATCAAGCCGGCCTTGTGGATGGCCTGATATTCGTTCTTCATTTCACGCGCTATGGCGTCGAGATAGGCGTCGTGCGACGAGTAATGGGCGTTCAGCATCGTCGTCGAAATGATGCCGGGCGAGGCCGCCGTCATGAACCGCTCGGCGAAGGCGTGCAGTTCGTCGGCGATGCGCCTGAAGCCCGCGATCTCGTCGGCGATCGGCTTGAGATCGCGATATTTGATCTCGGCCTGCGCCTCGGGCGCGCCGTGCTGACTCTTCGGCGGATTGGGAAACCGCCGCATCAGGTAGCTGGTCAGTTCGGGAAATTCCTCGAATTCGCGGCCGCGGCGGCGTTTCGATACGCCGGCAAAGCCCGACATGCGTTGCGGCACATAAGTCTGAAAGCCGATCCGGCGCTGCTCGCCGTCATTGCCGACGTCGATGCCGGCTGCCATTTGCTTGCCGACCACGTGGCGGACCGCCTTGTCCATCTCCTCCGCCAGCAGCTTCGGATCGTAGCTTGCGCCTTCCTCCTGCAGCACCAGGAGGTCGCTCAGCTTGTCGTTGCGGGGCAGGCTGCCGACATGGGTGGTGAGGATGCGATCGCAGCTGAATATCATGGCGCGGGGCTCCGGCAGGGGCTTGTCATTCGGCAGCTTGTCATAGCGCAATTCCGCGGCAATGACAGTGCGGTCCGTGGCCGCCATTGCCGCCGAATTTACATGTCGGCATAATGCCTTGTGATGGGCCTGCGTGGGCAATGTCCGGCGCGGCCAAGCGGGGAAACCCGGTGGGGAGAAACGTCAGATGAGCAGCGCTCCGCAGAGCCCGGCCACAGCTGCGTCCGCGATCCCGCGCGCCTACAATTTTGCCGCCGATATCCTCAAGCGCAATCTCGATGCCGGCCGCGGCGGCAACATCGCCTACATCGATGGTAGCGGCAAATACAGCTACGCCGAGCTTGCCGAGCGGGTCGAACGTTTCGCGCACGCGTTGCGCGCGCTCGGCATTCGCCGCGAGGAGCGCATCCTGATTTGCCTTCTCGATACCGTGGATTGGCCGACCGCTTTCCTCGGCGCGATCAAGGCCGGCGTCGTCGCGGTTCCGGTCAACACGCTGATGACCGAGAACGATTACCGTTTCATGCTCGAAGATTCGCGCGCGCGGTTGCTCGTCGTGTCCGACGCGCTGTTGCCCAAATTCGCCGACGCCATCGGCGCGAGCGATTACATCGACCACGTCGTCGTCTCCGGCGGCGACGCGCGGTCTTATCTGCGGTTCGACGAGCTGCTTGCCGGCGCCAAGACCGAACCGATGACGGCGGCGACCACCCGCGACGATATGTGCTTCTGGCTCTACACCTCCGGCTCGACGGGGCGGCCCAAGGGCGCGGTGCACACTCATGCCGATCTCGCGCTCACCAACGATCTTTACGCAGACCACGTGATCGGCATTACCGAAAATGACATTTGCTATTCGGTGGCGAAGCTGTTCTTCGCCTATGGGCTCGGCAACGCGCTGACGTTTCCGTTGTCGGCCGGCGCGACTACCGTTCTGTTGCCGGCGCGGCCGACGCCGGAACTGGTCGCCGATATCCTCAAAAAACACGGCGTGACGATCTTTTATGCCGTGCCGACGTTCTATGCCGCCTTCCTGGCCAGTGCCTCGCCGCCGCACCGATCGGAGCTGAAAATCCGCCGCTGCATCTCCGCCGGCGAAGCGCTGCCGGCCGATGTCGGCCGGCGCTGGAGCGACCGCTACGGCGTCGACATCCTCGACGGTCTCGGCTCGACCGAGATGCTGCATATTTTCCTGTCGAACCGTCCCGGCGATGTGAAATACGGCACTAGCGGCAGGCCGCTGCCCGGCTACGATCTTCGGCTGATCGACGACGACGGCAAAATCGTCACCACGCGCGGCGAGATGGGCGAACTGCAGGTGCGCGGCCCGACCAGCGCCATCATGTACTGGAACAACCGCGAGCAATCGCGCACCACATTTCTCGGCGAATGGACGCGCTCGGGCGACAAATATATCGAGGACGAGAACGGCTATTTCGTCTACTGCGGCCGCCGCGACGATATGCTCAAAGTGTCCGGCATGTATGTCTCGCCGTTCGAGGTCGAGGGCGTGCTGCAAAGCCATCCCGACGTGCTCGAAGCCGCCGTGGTCGGCTGGCCGGACGGCGACGAGCTGATCAAGCCCAAGGCCTTCGTGGTGCTCAAGGCGCCCGAGAAGGCGAGCGCGGCGTTCGCGCAAAACCTGCAGGACGAGTGCCGCAAAAAGCTCGCCGTCTACAAATATCCGCGCTGGATCGAATTCCGCACCGAATTGCCGAAAACCGCGACCGGCAAGATCCAGCGCTTCAAGCTGCGGGCCGAGGCGGACTGAACCGGGCAATGCGTTTCCCGGGCGCGGCGCAGCATGCAGCGAAGCGGCATGGTGCGCCGCAGACCCGGGATCGCCGGGAACGCCGAGTTGGCAAAGGTCCCGGATCAGCGGTGCACCGCTGGCGCGCTGCGCCGCGTCCGGGACACGGGATCGAGCTGACGGCCTTGCGTTAAGATTTGCCGGGTATTACAGCCGTCCTCTTGGTACGCCGCGGTAGCTCAGCCGGTAGAGCACCGCATTCGTAATGCGGGGGTCAGGGGTTCGAAATCCCTTCCGCGGCACCATAGGTCCACCGGTCGAATTCGGTCATCCGGAGTCTCCTGCTCTGGCGTGCTTATCGATCATGCACCTCGGTCCCATCGCCACCGTCTAGGCACCGGGCCTCTCTAAGGGCTTGGCGGTCGCGATGGACTTCGTGGCCTCTATTCCGGGCTCGAAGTCCAAATATTCGGCTACGCGACCTGCGAGGCGGGCGCGCTTTATCCCGGCTTTGACGAATTCTTCTATATGCGCCGGCACGAGGTGAAGGCGGCCGAGCTCTTTATTGAGCGTCTGCTGAAGGCGACGGCGTGTAAAGTCGTCGCTGACGCCGAAGCGGTCCAGATAGAGATCAAGGATGCATTGCTTGTCGGCGTCGCTTGGATAGCCCATCCGGATATGGACGTCGAACCGTCCGGCTCTCTTTGACAGCGCTTCGTCAATCGCTTGAGGATGATTTGTCGTCGCGATCGTAATGATGTCCGCGTACGCGGAGCCTCCCGATAATACCTGAAGCAACTCGCCGGTGACGTCATCTTTGATCGCAAAGGCGTACGGATTTTCGCGACTCTTGGTCATCAGATCGAGATCCTCGAGGATCACGACTGCCGGCGCCAGCATCTGGGCAAGGTGATAGACGGCGCGAATGTGTTCGACCGCCTCTACGATGATGATGGTGGCTTCACCGGCGATGTCGTTGACGAAACATTCAATCGCCGTCGACTTGCCATCACCCGGCGGTCCTGACAGCAGCACGCCGCGTCTTATGCTTAATCCCTCGGTCTTAAGCATTTCTCGATTGCGCACCGATGCGGCAATGAAATCGAGTTCGGCGCGCGCGTGCTCATGCGGAATTATGTCGCGCCAGGACCGCTCTGACATTCGCGAACGCACCGTCCGCAGATCGCGATTGACGAGGACTACCCGGCCCTTGAAAGGGTTGGACTCTCGCAGCAACCGGCTCACCAAATTAACGATGGCAAACTCATCCCTCTCCAGATAGACAAGCCCGATACTGTCTCGTGCGGTGGTGAATCCACGGCGTTCGCCCTGCTGTACGATCAGCATAAATTGAGCGCTGCGTTCCGGAACGGTGCCGCGAAAAACTGTGCGGGGCCGGATGACCCGCAACTCGCCGTCAATATTGAGTGTGACCTTGTTGGGCCGGGCATTCGGCATGACGATATTGCGATCAGCCGCGCCTACGCCGGTCAGATCGCTGAGCCACATCCAGCCGGGCATATCGGCCAATTTTTGTGTAAGGATTGCAATAGTGGCGTCGTCCGACGGGAGCGACAGCGTGCTTGGCTCGCCTTCGCCGCAGAAAATGCGAAACAAGGTCGAGTAACTGATCTGTGGAGCCGCCGAGCGTTTGATCTGCTTGTGCTGGGCGACAATATATCCCAGCGCAGCCGACATGGACGCGAAGCCTTTGATCGTATCCGCGGGAATGTTTGCGAGCAGTTGGTCCCTGAGCGCCAAAGAAGCGGCGACCGATTCCGCGAAGAGTTGCTTGATAATCGGATTGGTTGCTGAGGCTGCGCCGTCTGCGACTTCATAAACGCCGTATACAAATTCGCCCGCCGCATCCGTGCCATAAACTGTCGCGGTGACGTTTAGGCTGGACGCCAATATTTCAGCCGTTCGTCGCGCTGCGGTAACGCCCTTGGCGGGACGCTCCTCGATGACACGATTGCCACCCATGTCGGTGTTGCAGCGAACGACAAATTTCTGACCAATGGAGGACCGCGCATTTTCGACCTTGAACCACATGATGCCACCCCGCCAGCGGTGCACAACCCCGGTTCGCTGCGCGCACTGTTCCCCAGTGATGAATTTCCTTTGCGCGAAGCGCTCTTCGGCAGTGAGAACATATCAGGAACAATCCCAACGTGCAAGGGGGCGCACTACTCCAGCGTGCATAATCGCCATCGAAAAAGAAGGGCTCTGCCCTCGCACCCATCATGCGAGCAACGTTTCAGCGTCATGCAAAGCCATGGTCGCGGGCGGCCGATCTTGAACGAAGCGGCATAGACCGATAGCTGTGCCCGACAGCTCGGGCGGCGCCTGATGGTTAGCCGCCCGAAGAACGGAGATCGCCCCTTGCCCGTAATGAGTGGAAAACGCGCCTTCCTCGATCTGCTCAAGCAGGAGGGCGTCACCGTCATGTTCGGCAATCCCGGCACCACCGAATTGCCGCTGATGGACGCCTTCGCGGTCGAGCACGACATCCGCTACATCCTCGGCCTGCAGGAGGCCGCCTTGATGGCGATGGCCGACGGCTATGCGCAAGCCTCCGGCGAACTCGCGGTGCTCAATCTCCATGTCGCGCCCGGTCTCGGCAACGCCATGGGCATGCTCTACGACGCCATGAAAGCCAACGCGCCGGTGCTGGTGACCGCCGGCCAGCAGGACCTCGAATATCTCGTCACCGAGCCGGTCTTGACCGCGGACTTAGCCACGCTGGCCCGGCCGTTCGTCAAATGGGCCGCCGAGGTGCATCGCGCGGAAGACTTGCCGCGCTACGTCCACCGCGCGGTGAAGACGGCGCTGGCGCCGCCGACCGGCCCGGTGTTCCTCGCTTTGCCGGGCGACATCCTGAAAAACGACGCCGACATCGATCTGCTCGAACCGACGCGCATCGCGCCGCGCCTGCGCGGCGATGCTGCGGCAATCGCCGCCGCGGCCGACATGCTGGCCAAAGCCGAGCGGCCCGTCATCATCGCTGGCGACGCGGTGATGCAGAGCCGCGCGCATAACGAGCTCGTCACGCTCGCCGAGGCCGTCGCCGCGCCGGTCTATGTCGAGTTCATTCCGAATTCGGCGTCGTTTCCGGCGTCGCATCCGCTCTTTCGCGGAATGATGACGCGCTCCCAGGCCGGCGTGCGCGAGGCGCTCGACGGCCACGATCTGTTGTTTTCCGTCGGCGGCGACCTGTTCACCTGGTCGCTGCCGTCGAAGATCGATCCGTGGCCGCCGGGCTTGAAGCTCATTCACCTCGATACCGACCCCTGGCAGATCGGCAAGAACTATCCGGCGCAGGTCGCGATCCTCGGCGATCCGAAGGCGACGCTGCCCGACATCACCGCAGCCGTCACCGCGCGCATGAGCGCGAGCGCCAAGAGCGCCGCGGCGGCGCGGCTCAAATCGATCAGCGAGACCAACAAAAAACAGCGCGAGGCGTTTCGCGCCAAGGCGCGTGCGCTTTCCGGCAAGACGCCGGTGCAACCGCTCGCGCTGCTCGAAGCGATCGGCGCCATGCTGCCGAGGGACGCCGTGGTGATTGAAGAGGCGCTGTCGTCCGCGCCCGGCGTCCGCTCGCTGATCACGAGCGACGACGAGCAGAGCTATTTCGGCCTGCGCGGCGGCGGCATCGGCTGGGGACTGCCGGCGGCGATCGGAGTGAAGCTTGCATTGCCGGAGCGGCCGGTGGTGGCGCTGATTGGCGACGGCAGCGCCATGTACACGGTGCAAGGCCTGTGGACCGCGGCGCGCTACCGGCTGCCGGTCGTCTGGGTGATCTTCAACAATACGAGTTATCGCATCTTGAAGCAGCGCCTCGTCATGCTGCGCGGGCTCGCCGAGCAGGCCGACACTTTCGTCGGCATGGAGCTTGACGATCCGGCGATCGATTTCGTCGGTCTCGCGCGCGCGCTCGGCGTCGACGGCGCGCGCGCCGCGACGGTTGCCGACGCCACAGATCTGATCGGCAAGGCGCTCGAGGACGGCAAAGCCATGCTCATCGATGTCGACATGGAGCGTGGCTATAAACCGATGTGACGGCACAATTGGTGTCAGTGCTTAAAATGTCGCGTCCCGGTGAACACCATGGCGACGCCGTGATCGTCGGCGGCCTTGATGACGTCGTCATCGCGCACCGAGCCGCCCGGCTGGATCACCGCCGTGGCGCCGGCCTCGATGGCGACCAGAAGGCCGTCGGCGAACGGGAAGAACGCGTCCGACGCCACCGCCGAGCCTTTGGTCAACGGCTCCTTCAAGCCGGCCTCCATTGCGGCGTCCTGCGCCTTACGGGCGGCGATGCGCGCGGCGTCGACCCGGCTCATCTGCCCGGCCCCGATGCCGACGGTTGCGGCATCCTTGGCATAGACGATGGTGTTCGATTTAACGTGCTTGGCGACACGAAAGGCAAAGCGCAAATCGCGCAATTCCGCGTTACTCGGCGCGCGTTTGGTCACCACCTCCAAATCCATATCGTCGACCACGGCGTTGTCGCGGCTTTGCACCAATAGCCCGCCGGCCACCGTCTTTGCCGTGAGCCCGGCCGCGCGCGGATCGGGCAAGCCGCCGGCAAGCAGCAGCCGCAAATTCTTCTTGGCGCCGACAATGGCGATGGCATCCGCGGTGGCGTCCGGCGCGATGATGACTTCGGTGAAGATTTCGGTAATCGCGCGCGCGGCTTCGGGGTCGAGCGTGCGGTTGAGCGCGACGATGCCGCCATAGGCCGAAGTCTTGTCGCAGGCGAACGCCTTGCGGTAGGCGTCAACGAGGCTGTCGCCCTCGGCGACGCCGCAGGGATTGGCGTGCTTGATGATCGCGCAAGCAGCCGTGCGCGCCGGATCGAACTCGGCGACGCACTCGTAAGCGGCGTCGGTGTCGTTGATGTTGTTGTAGGACAGCTGCTTGCCTTGGGCCTGGCGCGCGGTGGCGACGCCGAAGCGGGTATCCGGCGCGCGATAAAACGCCGCGGCCTGATGCGGGTTCTCGCCGTAGCGCAGCCGTTCGATCAACCGGCCGCCGAAGGCGCGATAATCGGGCGCGATATCGTCTAGTTCCTTCGCGAACCAATTGGCGATCGCTGCGTCGTAGGCCGCGGTGCGGGCAAAGGCTTTCGCGGCAAGCCGGCGCCGCAGCCCAAGCAACGTCATGCCGTTATGCATCGTGAGTTCGTCGAGCAGCGCGGCGTAATCGCTCCACTCGACGATGACAGCGACATCGTCATGGTTCTTGGCCGCGGCGCGGATCATGGCCGGACCGCCGATGTCGATATTCTCGATGCAGTCGGCGAAATCGCCGCCGCGCGCGACGGTCTCTTCGAACGGGTAAAGACTGACGACCAGAATATCGATCGGGCGGATGCGGTGTTTGCGCATCGCTTCGGTGTGCGCCGCGTTGCCGCGGATGCCGAGCAGTCCGCCATGCACCGCCGGATGCAGCGTCTTGACGCGGCCATCCATCATTTCCGGATATCCGGTCAATTCGCCGACCTCGAGCACTTTGAGTCCGGCCTCGGTCAGCGTTTTGCGAGTGCCGCCAGTCGAGACGAGCTCGACGCCGAAGCCCGCAAGCGCGCGGGCAAATTCGACGACCCCGGATTTGTCCGAGACGGAGATGAGGGCGCGCGACGCGCGGCGCAGATGCTCGGTCATCTCGCTCTCCCCGCTTGCGGGCATGCTGCGGGGAGAGGTGAAAGTCTTGCGATCGTTCTCTTCATTTCGGCGAACCATATCACAATGGTAATTGGGGCTCCTCTTCCTCACGTACGCGCCGCGCGGCGTCGACCGCGGCGCTGGCATGCTGCAAGCTCCACTGCACGCGCGAGGCGGTGCGGGCATGGCCATGGATAACGATCTGCGTGGTGCGGCGCGGACCTTCGCTGCCCGGCAGATAAACGCTGTTCTCAAGGTCGACGCGGTCCTCGTGGGCGCTGAATGCCCACACCTCCTTGTTCGGCGTCATCAGCATGACGCTGTGGCCGTCGCTCAGCCGGGTCGCCTTCACGGCCGGATGCAGGTGAAAGCGGATGGCGAATTCGTCCCGCGCCGTGCGCAGTTGGGTGCCGCCATCGGCGTCGACGAAGATATCCTCGCCGTCGATCCGCATGCCGTCGGCCGCCAGCATCAGCATGCGCTCGTGCACAATGCCGAAGCGGCCGGCGTAGCCGTCATGCGCGGCGCGCAGCGCGATGGCTTCCGGGGCGTCCTCGCGCGTCACCGACACGGTGCTCGGTCCGCCCAGCATCGGCGAGCCGCCGAGCACGCGCCGGAATATCGCCGCTTCGATAAAGCGTGCCGACGACGTGTCGTTGAACGTGACCGTCGAATGCGCTGCCGTCGAACGCGCGAGCTGCCGCCAGTTTTCGCGTCCCGTCGGCGGCATGCCGCAATTCACGACGATCAGGTTCTGCTGCGGCGAGGAGAATTCGAACGACAGGCAGCCGGCATGCGCGTCGAGACTCATTTCGATCGGCGGCGCGCGGCCGGTATCCATGATCAGCACGGCGCCGGCGGCTTCAACACGCTGGTAGGCCGAGTAAGGTGCGCTCGACAGCGGCGCACCGCGGGTCTCATCGTAGGCCAACAGCGTGAGGATGAGATCGGCGGGTGTAATACCCATGCCGTTGAAATGCGCGAACGTGCCTTCGGAATGGCGAAAGAAGCGCAGCATCGGCATCATGCGGTCGATGGCGTTCAATAGCGCCTGCGGCGGCGCAATATTGCGCGCCGCGAAGGCCTGCCGCAGCGGCAAGAATTCGAGCAGGATCTCGATGATCGCCCCGGGATCGCGGCTGACATGGCCGCCATCGGGCAGGATTTGCTCATCGATTTCGCGTTTCAACTGCTCGGTGGCGGAGGGGATGTGGCGCGCCTGGCCGGCAATGCATAGCGCGGCATAGGCGAGCGCAATGGCCGCCTGCATGCGTGCGACGCCGCGGCGTGCGTCGCCCGCGGTATGCCGCAGATAGCGCACTTGGCGCACCAGGCTGCGCAGGAAGCGCCGATAGAAGCGCGTGTCGGCATCTTGCAACAAGAGCGTGGAGTGGCTGAGCCAGGAGATAATGCGTCGCGACAGCACGTCGGGGCGCCAGGCCAGCGGATGCCACGAGCCTTGTAGCGTGATCCATTCGTCAACCAGCGCGCGCGCGTTGGCGCGGCTGATACCGGCCTCCGCCGCGCGCAGATGGCGCAGCCAATCAAAGCCCAACAGCGCCGTCGCCCAATCGTCGGTCGGCGGCTCCATTTCGAAAATCGAGCGGCCGTCGCCGACCACGACCTTGCCGGCGAAGGCGAAACGGCCGGAATAGATTTCGCTCGCGCGCGTGGCGTCCGCGGTGCGCAGATCCTGCGGCGCAATGAGCAGACGATCGGCCTTGAGCGGCAACAGCCGCCAGCGCAAGAGCGGATGCCCGTTGACGCGGCCGGCGAGGTGCCGCATGGCGCCGCCAATGAGGAGCCAGGTCAGCTTCGCATGATTCGCGACGGAAACGCGCGACATTGCCCGCTCGCCCCTTCTTTCGCGAGTGCACCGGCACCCGCGGCGGCGACCATAACGAAACGATGATGGAACGGCCAATCGCCGAATAACCGTATGATATCGCTATAGTGTTACCAGTCGCGCGGCATAGAAGCCATCAATCCCGGAAGGCTGCGAATCGGTATCGGCAAGCTGACAGGGCAGCGTGCGCAAGTCGCCATCTTTGCTGACGAACTCGTCGCGGCCGAAAACGTCCGCGGCGGCGAGCGGCGCGCGCCGCACGTTGTCGTCGCGCGCCAGCAGGCCGGCGACGATGCTCTCGTTCTCCTCGGGCTCGAGCGAGCAGGTGCAATAGATCAGCAGGCCGCCCGGTCTCACCATCGCGACGGCGCGGTCGATCAAGCGGCGTTGCAAACCGGACAGCTTGGCGATGTCGGTAGCGCTCTTGAGCCACGGCACGTCGGGATGGCGGCGGATGGTTCCGGTCGACGAGCATGGCGCATCGAGCAGCACGGCGTCGAATTTTTGTTGCGCATTCCATTTCTCGACGTTGGCGCAGATCAGCTCGGCCTTGAGCGACAGCCGCGTGAGATTTTCGGCAAGCCTGCTCATTCGCGCCGGCGCGCGGTCGACGGCGGTAACGAGCGCGCCCGCGGCGGCAAGCTGCGCCGTCTTGCCGCCGGGCGCGGCGCAAAGATCGGCGACGTGGCGCCCGCGAACGTCGCCGAAGAAACGCGCCGGCAGCGCCGCGGCGGCGTCCTGCACCCACCACGCGCCCGCGGTGAAACCTGGCAGCGCGGTCACCGGCCCATGCGCGATGGTGCGCACCGAGCCGGTCGGCAACACGCGGCCGTTGAGCTTTGCCGCCCAGAATTCTGGGTTGCTCTTGACCGTGAGATCGAGCGCGGGTTCCCGGCCGTTCGCCGCGGCAATGGCATGAGCGGTCGCCGCGCCGTAAGTCGCGGTCCAGCGCGCCAACAGCCACTCGGGCGTGTCGAGCACCGGCATGTCGAGGGTGGCGAGCGCGGTTTTGCCTTCGCGCGCGACGCGCCGCAACACCGCATTGACCAGACCGGCAAAGCGCGCCGCATGCCGGTCGGCCGCAGTAAGCCGCACCGCGAGATCGACGGCGGCATGGTCGGGCACGTCGAGAAACAAGATTTGCGCGGCGCCAAGAAGAAGCGCGGTCTCGACCCGCGGCGCTTGCGGCGGCAGGCCGCGTTCGAGGAGAGGCCAAAGCAGGTGGCGCAAGGTGCCGAGCCGGCGCAGCACCGTTCCGACCAGCGCACGGGCGAGCGCACGGTCGCGCTCGTCCAGCGCGGCGAGCTCGCCCTTCGTGTCGAGAAGCTCGTCGAGCGCGCGGTGGCGGCGGATGACGCCCTCGACCATGTCGGCCGCGATGCGGCGGACCGCGAGGCCGGGCGCGTCATCGGAGCTCGACGAACGAGCCTTCGCGTTGCCCGAACCTTTCATTCGAAAAATGCCTCCTTGCGGCAACGGCACGGCTACGCCAAGTCCAAGGCGATGCCAACCGACGCGCCCAAACCTCCGGCCAATCGTGCCGGCGAAACCCAAGGAACCGGGAAGCGCCCGATGACGCCGGCGGCCGAGCGCGCACTGGCGGAAGCGGCGGCGCGGCGCGCCGAACGCGAACGCAAGGCGGTCGATCCGCCGAAGGAGGCCGGCGGCCGCGATGGCCTCGACCCGACCCGCTACGGCGATTGGGAAATCAATGGCTTAATCTCGGATTTCTAGCTGACGGCCCCTTTTGACAGGCTGTTGACCTTTTTCCTAGTAATGTGAATATAATCCTTTCAAGGCATGAGTTTCTGTAGCCTTGCCAAGGTAGCGGTCGTGCGACGCACCTTTCCGTTGACAGCTCTGACAAATCCGCGCCGCGCCAATCCTTTGCTCCGCGCGGGGGCGATCTTCGCGCTCGGGATCGCGGCGGGAGCGGCGATCAGACCGTCTATGACGGCGCCGAGTGCCGCGCCGGTCGGACCGGCCTTTGCGGCAGCAAGTGTCAATGAACCGCCGCCTGCCGACATTCCCATTGCGCATCGGCTCGATCCAAGCATCGTCTATCCGGCCGACGTGCTGCGCGTCATCGACGGCGATACGTTCGAGGCGCGCGTGCGGGTGTGGCCCGGGCTCGACGTCGACACCAAAGTGCGGCTGCGCGGCATCGACGCGGCCGAACTTCACGCCCGCTGCGCCAGCGAGCTTGCGCAGGCGCAAGCCGCGCGCACAGCGCTGGAAAAGATTCTGGGCGAGGGCGGCGTGACGATTTCGCGCGTCGGCATCGACAAGTATGGCGGACGCGTCGATGCCACGATCGCGACCCGCAACACCGCCGACGTGTCGGCGGCGCTGCTCGGTGGCGGTTTCGCGCGGGCGTATGACGGAGGAAAGCGAGGGTCGTGGTGCGGATGACAGGGGTCAGTCATCAGAAGTCAGTAATCAGAAGATTTCTGATAACTGATTACTGACCACTGATTACTGCGTTACCACAACCCGCGTGCCGATCGTGACCCGGCTATAGAGGTCTTCGATGTCCACGTTGTGCATGCGGATGCAGCCGTGCGACACGAAGTGGCCGACCGAGCCTTCGTTGTTGGTGCCGTGAATGGCGTATTGCCCGCCACCGGACAGTGTCATGGCCGCGACGCCCATCGGATTTTGCGGCGAGCCGCCGGGAACGACCGGCGGAAGCCTGCTGTAATCTTTCCTGATCGAATCCGGCGGCGACCAGGCCGGCTTGATGTATTTGCCGTCGATATAGGCGGTGCCGGACCACTGCATGCCGATGCGGCCGACGCCCACGGGATAGCGAATCGCTTCGCCAACGCCGACGAAGTAATAAAGCGCACGCTCATTGGTCCGTATCACGATGGTTCCCGGCAGATAGCTGTCTCTCACCGTCACTAGATCGCCGTGGGCGAGCGCCGCTTTGGGCGCGAGCGCGAACGCAGCGACGACGGCCGCTAGCGCGGCCGAAAACAGGACTTTCGCTCGCATTTCACATTCCTCGATTTATGCAACCGCCCCACTCGCCCCGCTCCACCGCAGCGGGGCCGTAACGTGAAACACCATTTTAGCCGATCTGACGCCGTTCCTCAGCAGCGCGTCCGCAACACGGTAAGGTTTTCGCTAATTTTTCGGGAGTGTGGTGCGGGCGCGACACAGGGGGACGACATCCAGGGCGCGGCAAGGAATGCTACCCACCGTAAATATCATTCAGTGGCAGTTCCAGCCCCGGCGGATCAAGCGCAATGGTCCCCTCGGTGACGATCCGCGTGACGATTTCCTCACCCCTTCCGCGGCAATGGTGCAGGACCAAGGACTGCGTGGGATCGACGATGAGATAATGCGCGACGCTGGGCAGCCGAAAGTAACCCGCAAGCTTGACCGCAACGTCAAATTGGCGGCTCGATGGCGATAGAACCTCGACTACGATGAGCGGGTTCGGAACCTCGATGGCGGACGGCGGCAGCTTCTCTCCACCATAGACCAGAGCATCAGGCTCATAGGCCGTGCTCTCGTCAATGCGCACTGTCATACCGTCCGGCAACACGTGACAGGGCAGATGGCGAGTATAAATCCCGTTGCGCATGACAACGTAAATTGCGGCTTTGACGTCCGCATGCCCTGCGGTTTCGGGAGACATCGCGTAGACCTCGCCCCGGATCAATTCGTATCGCCCCGGCTGGTCCTGCGCCCAAGCCAGATATTGGTCGACCGTCATCCGAGATTTCGTCAGCACGTTCATGCGGTGCGATTATATAGACTTTCAATTCAAACGATAAGCTGGCCGTGCATGAGCGAATTCGGGGCTACGCGCTCTCCTTGCTTCGGTTCTGCCGGTTGTTGACGAGATCGTCGACCACCGCGGGGTCGGCCAGCGTCGAGGTGTCGCCGAGATTGCCGAACTCGTCCTCGGCGATCTTGCGCAGGATGCGGCGCATGATCTTGCCTGAACGCGTCTTCGGCAGGCTCGGCGCGAACTGGATCATGTCGGGCGAGGCGATCGCCGAGATTTCCTTGCGCACCCAGTTGACCAGTTCCTTGCGCAGCGCCTCGGTCGGCTGCTCCCCCGCCATCAGCGTGACATAGGCATAGATGCCCTGGCCCTTGATGTCGTGCGGATAGCCGACCACGGCGGCCTCCGACACTTTGGGATGCGCGACGAGTGCCGACTCCACTTCCGCGGTGCCGAGCCGATGGCCGGCAACGTTGATCACGTCGTCGACGCGGCCGGTGATCCAGTAATAGCCGTCGGCGTCGCGGCGGCAGCCGTCGCCGGTGAAATATTTGCCGGGATAGGCGCTGAAATAAGTGTCGATGAAGCGCTGATGATCGCCATAGACCGTGCGCATCATCCCCGGCCATGAGTTCGCGATACAGAGATTGCCGGCCGCCGCGCCGTCCTGCACCTTGCCTTCGGCGTCGACGATCTGCGGCACGATGCCGAAGAACGGCCGCGTCGCCGAGCCGGGTTTCAGCCGCGTCGCGCCAGGCAGCGGCGTGATCAAAATGCCGCCGGTCTCGGTCTGCCACCAGGTGTCGACGATCGGGCAGCGGTTGTCGCCGACCACGCGGTAATACCATTCCCAGGCTTCCGGGTTGATCGGCTCGCCGACGGTGCCGAGCAGCCGCAACGACGCGCGCGAGGTCTTTTTCACCGGCGCATCGCCCGCCTGCATCAGGGCGCGGATTGCGGTCGGCGCGGTGTAGAAAATGTTGACCTTGTGCTTATCGATGACCTCCCAGAACCGCGACATCGACGGATAATTCGGCACGCCTTCGAACATCAGCGTGGTGGCGCCGTTCGAAAGCGGGCCGTAGACGATGTAGCTGTGGCCGGTGACCCAGCCGACGTCGGCGGTGCACCAATAAATGTCGCCGTCGTGATAGTCGAAGACGTATTGGTGCGTCATCGACGTATAGACGAGGTAGCCCGCCGTGCTGTGCAACACGCCTTTCGGCTTTCCGGTCGAGCCCGAGGTGTAGAGAATGAACAGCGGATCCTCCGCGTTCATCTCCGCGCACGGGCACTCGGCGGTCACCACGTCCTTGGCCTCGTGGTACCAAACGTCGCGCACCGGATCCATGTCTACGGCTGCGCCGGTGCGCTTGACCACGATGACGAAATCGACCCCGCCGACTTTGGCGATCGCCGCGTCGGTATTGGCCTTTAGCGGAATTTTGCGTCCGCCGCGGATGCCCTCGTCGGCGGTGATGACGATGTTCGACTTGCAGTCCTCGATGCGGCCGGCGAGCAAATCCGGCGAGAAGCCGCCGAACACCACGGAATGGATGGCGCCGATGCGCGCGCAGGCGAGCATGGCGTACACCGCTTCCGGAATCATCGGCATGTAGATGGTGACGCGATCGCCCTTCTTGACGTTGCGGTTGCGCAAGATGTTGGCGAAGCGGCAGACCTCGTCGTGCAGCTCTTTATAGGTGATGTGCTTGGAGTTCTTTGGATCGTCGCCTTCCCAGATGATGGCGGTCTGATGGCCGCGGCTGTGCAGGTGGCGGTCAATGCAGTTGTAGGCAATATTGGTTGAGCCGTCCTCGAACCATTTGATCGAGACGTTCGGCTTATTGAAGGACGTATTCTTGACCTTGCTGAAAGGCTTGGTCCAATGGATGCGCTTGGCCTGCTCGGCCCAGAAACCGTTCGGGTCGTCAATCGAGCGCCGATACATCGCCTTGTATTTTGCGTCGTCGATGAAGGCGCGCTTGGTCCATTCGGTGGGCACTTCGTAAATCTTGTCCGACATCGCTTCCTCCACGCACACGCTGGCCGCTTGCAGCCGATGAGAGCATGATCCCGAAAGGTGGATGCCGGTTTTCGGAAAAGATCATGCTCAATCGAAATGCTAGAGCCCGGTTCTGATTCCATCAGAACCGATAAGGCTCTCATGGGCGTTTGCGGCGAATATTATGCGCCTGCCGCGCCGAAGCCGACAAGACCGTGCCCATTAGCCGATGGTCGCACATTGCGGCGCTTTAGGCTTTGATGCCGCCCATCTTGCAGATGAATTTCCATTGCTCCGCCGTGACCGGCTGCACTGACAGCCGGCCGTATTTGACGAGCGGCATATCCTTGAGTTTCGGCTCCGCCTTGATGGCCGCGAGCGTGACCGGTTTGGGCAGCGGCTCGACCGCGGCGGTGGTCACCGCAACCCACGGCTCGCCCTTAGCCGCCGTCGGGTCGGGGTAGTGCTCCCGGATGATCTCGCCGATGGCGACGATCTGCTTTTCATCGCCGGTGTGATAGAAAAAAAACTTGTCGCCCTTTTTCATCTCCTTGAGATGCCGGCGCGCGGTGAAATTGCGCACGCCGCTCCAGGTCTCGCCCTTCTTGCCGCGCTTGACTTGGTCGTTCCAGGAAAATTCTTCCGGTTCGGTCTTCATCAGCCAATATGCCATAATCATGCCTCCGCCTTGAACGGCCGCGTCAACAGCGACTCGATGGCCGTGTCCGCGCTCATCTTTCCCGAAAGCAGCGCGGCGACGGCCAACGAAATCGGCATATCCACCGAACGCTCGCGCGCCATGTCCAAAAGCACCGGCGCGGTGAAAACTCCTTCCGCGAGACCGGCGTGGATCGCGTCTGGCTTTTGGCCGCGTCCCAGATTGATTCCGAAGCTGAAATTGCGCGACTGCGGGCTAGAGCAGGTGAGCAGAAGGTCGCCGAGCCCGGACAGACCCATCATGGTTTCCGGCTTCGCGCCGTAGGCTTTGCCGAAGCGGACGAGTTCGGCAAAACCGCGCGTGGTCAGAGCCGCCAAGGCGCTGGCGCCGAGCCCGCGCCCGCTGACAACGCCGGCGGCGATGGCAAGCACATTCTTTGCCGCGCCGCCGATCTCGACGCCGCGCAGGTCGCTGGAGTGGTAGGGGCGAAACGTCGCCGAGCCGACCGCTTGCGCCAGTTCGGCGGCGAGGCTGGCATCTTGGGCGGCCAACGTGACGGCGGTCGGCAGCCCGCGGGCAACGTCGGCGGCAAAGCTCGGCCCGGACAAAATCGCCGGCACGGCCTGCGGCGCGCATTCGGCGATCACCTCGCTCATGAACTTTTTTGTCCCGCGCTCGATGCCTTTGGCGCAGACGATCACTGGCGTGCCGTCCGCCATCAAAGGAGCAAGTGGCGCGGCGACGGCGCGTACCGCCTGCGCGGGAACGACAAGCAAGAGTGCATCGGCGCGCGCCGCTTCGGCCAGATCGCCGGCAATCGAGATACCGTCGTCGATGCGCACGCCCGGCAGGAAGCGGCTCTCGCGCTGCGCCTTCAACTGTGCGGCGTTGGCGGGGTCCTCTTCCCACAAACTGACCTTGCGGCCGGCGCGCGCGCAAGTCAGCGCCAGCGCCGTGCCCCAAGCGCCGGCACCAAGGACAGCGATGTGGTTGAAAGGCATGATTCCAGCTTGTCATGCCCGCGCTTGTCGCGGGCATCCACGTCTTTAAGGCGGCGGAGTTTAAAGACGTGGATGGCCGGGACAAGCCCGGCCATGACGTTACAAAACCTCGCCGCGTAGGAGTTTGGGCACCTCGCCCACCAGCCCCGCCGCCTCGCGAATGAACAGCCGCTTGAGATTGGGCAGCCGGTCGACCAGGCCGAGTCCGACATCGCGCGCCGCGCGCAGCAGATCGGAGCGGTTGGAAAACAACCGGTTGAGGCTGTCGGTGGCGAGCCCCATGGCCATGGTGTCGAAGCGGCGCCAGCGCTGATAGCGTTCCAGGACGTCCACCGCGCCGGGATCGAGCCCGAGACGCGCTGCATCGACGATCACCTCGGCCAGCGCGGCGACGTCCTTCAAGCCCATATTGAGGCCTTGGCCGGCGATCGGATGAATGACATGCGCGGCGTCGCCGACAAGCGCGATGCGGTCGGCAATGAACGAGCGCGCGACAAAGAATCCGAGCGGATGCGCGCGCCGGGCCCCGATGACCCTGATCTCGCCGAGATGCAGCTTGAAACGCTGCTCAAGCTCGGCATGGAACGCGGCGTCGGGAAGCATCATGATGCGCTCCGCTTCCGCCGTCGTCTCTGTCCAGACGATCGAAGAGCGCCGTCCCATGAGCGGCAGGATCGCGAACGGGCCGGCCGGCAGAAAATGCTCTTCCGCGCGACCGTGATGATCGCGTTCGTGGGCGACATTGATGACGATGGCAGACTGGCCGTAATCCCAGCCATGGGTGGCAATGCCGGCGGCGGTGCGAATGCTCGAGCGGGCGCCGTCGGCGGCGACCAGCAAACGAGCAGTGAGCGCGTCGCGATTTGTAAACTCGACATCGACGCGTTGCGCATACCCCTCCCCCTCCAGGGGAGGGTAAGAAAAATTCGCCACCGCTGTGGTCCGCAGCGCGACGCCGATCTCGCGCGCCTTTGCCGCAAGCGCATCGACGAGAAGGCGGTTCTCGATCATATGGGCGAACGGCTCGCCCGGCTCGACGTCGCCCGCGAAAGTGAGGAAGGTCGGCCGCACCGCATCGCCGAGCCGGCTGTCGGTGACCACCATGTCGAGGATCGGCTGAGCGTCCCCGCGCACGCGCTCCCAGACGCCAATCGTCTCGAATAGCCGCCGCGCCGCTGCGACGATCGCCGAGGCGCGCGCGTCATCGGCAGATTTCTGACCGAGGGGGCTTTTGCCGAACGCCGGATCGGCGACGGCAACCGCAAACGCGCGCCCGAGCCCCTGCCGCAAGGCAATAGCCAGCGTCAGCCCGGCAAAACCGCCGCCGGCAATCAGGACGTCAACTTCGTTACGCGACATAGTCTTATCCTAGCACGATCTCAATCGACGGGCTTGACCTGCCCGCCCGACCCATATGCAAGGAGGTTGGCCGCCGGAACCACCCCCGGCGCGAGGGAAGACCGTATGGCGTCTGCCGTCCAGGAACTGGTTGATATCCTCAATCTCGAACCGCTCGAATTGAATTTATTTCGCGGCCGCTCGCCGCAATCGCGCTGGCAACGGGTGTTCGGCGGACAGGTGATCGGCCAGGCTTTGGTCGCAGCCTGCCGCACGGTCGACGAGGTGGCGGCGCGGCCGCCGCATTCGCTGCACGCTTATTTCCTGCTCGGCGGCGATCCCAAAGTGCCAATCATCTATGAGGTCGACCGTATCCGCGACGGCAGGAGCTTCACCACCCGCAACGTCAAGGCGATCCAGCACGGCCGTGCCATCTTCTCGATGTCGGTGTCGTTTCATGTGCACGAAGAGGGTCTGTCGCATCAGTTCCACATGCCCGACGTGCCGCAGCCCGACGCGCTGCCGGATGAAGCCGAATTGAGAGCGAGCGTGTGGCCCAAAATGCCCGAGCCGGTGCGGCGCTATTATGAGCGCGAACGGCCGATCGAGCTGCGGCCGGTCGAATACGGGCGCTATCTCGGCGAGACGACGGAGGGCGGCCAGTTTCATGTCTGGATGCGCGCGACCGGCCGGCTGCCCGACGAGCCGGCGATCCATCAATGCGTGCTTGCTTATGCCTCCGACATGATGCTGCTCGACGCGGCGCTGATCCCGCACCGCCGCTCGGTGTTCAGCGAGGACATTATGGCGGCGAGTCTCGATCACGCGCTGTGGTTCCACCGGCCGTTCCGCGCCGACGAGTGGCTGCTTTACGCCCAGGACAGCCCGAACCTCGCCGGCTCGCTTGGGTTTTCGCGCGGCCTCATCTTCGCCGGCGACGGCACGTTGGTTGCGTCGGTCGCCCAGGAAGGCTTGCTGCGACAGCGCCGTGGTGCCGACGCTTAGTCGCCGATTAAAAGACAGGCAAAATGGTGACTGAATTGTCGGCGGCTGTGCCGATATGGTAGGCAGTCAACTCGCCACCAACGGACACAGCCATGAAATTAATCATCGCCATCATCAAGCCGTTCAAGCTCGAAGAGGTGCGCGACGCGCTCCTCGGCATCGGCGTGCATGGCATGACGGTATCCGAGGTCAAGGGCTACGGCCGCCAGAAAGGCCATACCGAGATTTATCGGGGCGCCGAATATGCGGTGAATTTCCTGCCGAAAGTCCGCATCGAAGTCGCCGTCCCCGCCGATGCAACAGACCGGGTCGTGGAAGCGATCAGTTCGGCCGCGAAAACCGGACAGATCGGCGACGGCAAGATTTTTGTCGCGCCGATCGATGGCGCTCTGCGCATCCGCACCGGCGAGACCGACGCCGACGCACTCTAAAGCATCCAATTTCCGTTCCGGGGGGAAAATAATGAAGGGGGCTTCGTTCGCTCGCGGCCTGAGTGCGGTCGGCGCATTCACGGTGTTCACGGCAGCGCCGGCGCTGGCGCAGACCGATGCCAAGATCGACGCTGCCGATACTGCCTGGGTGATGGTCGCCACGGCGCTGGTCCTGATGATGTCGATCCCCGGCCTGGCGCTATTTTATGCCGGCATGGTGCGCAAGAAGAATGTGCTCGCCACCATGGCACAGACGCTTGCCGCGGTCGCGCTGTGCTCGGTGCTGTGGGCGATAATCGGTTATTCGCTGACCTACTCCGGGGACGGCGCCGCGATCGGGACGCTCGATCGGCTGTTGCTCGCCGGCATGACGCCGGCCGCGATCAGCCCGTTCGCCAAGACCATCCCCGAAGCGCTGTTCATGATCTACCAGATGACGTTCGCGGTGATCACCGTGGCGCTGGTCGCCGGCTCGGTTGCGGATCGCATGAGATTTTCGGCCTTCATGTGGTTCGCGGCGCTGTGGCTGATCGTCGTTTATGTGCCGATCGCGCACTGGGTGTGGGGCGGCGGGTTCCTCGCGAGAGCCGGCGTGCTCGATTTTGCCGGCGGCACGGTGGTGCATCTCAATGCCGGGGTCGCCGGTCTCGTCGCCGCTTACCTGATCGGCAAACGGCACGGCTACGGCAGCGAAAATTTTGCCCCGTACGATCTGTCGCTGGCGGTGATAGGGACCGGAATGCTGTGGGTTGGCTGGTTCGGCTTCAATGGCGGTTCGGCGCTGGCCGCCGATTCGCGCGCCGTGTTCGCTATCGTCGCCACCCATCTCGCTGCTTCCACAGGCGCCCTGACCTGGATGGCGCTCGAATGGTGGAAACGCGGCAAGCCGTCGGTGCTGGGTATGATCTCGGGCGCGGTGGCCGGCCTCGGCACCATTACGCCGGCGTCCGGGTTCGTGCTGCCATGGCACGGTATCGTCATCGGATTGCTTGCCGGCTTGATCTGTTTCTGGAGCTGCACGTGGCTGAAGCTCGCCTGCGGCTATGACGATTCGCTCGACGTGTTCGGCGTTCATGGCGTCGGCGGCGCCACCGGCACGTTACTGGTCGGCGTGTTCGCAACGCCCGCCGTCGGCGGCGCCGCGGGCCTTTTGGCCGGCAATGGCGGCCAGGTGCTGATCCAGCTCTACGGCATCCTCGTCACTTTCGCTTGGTCGGGGATCGCGACTGTCGTGCTGCTGAAAGCAGTGTCGGCGATCGTCCCCCTGCGCGTCGACAAGCAGAGCGAAATCGAAGGCCTCAACGTCACCCAGCACGGCGAAGCCTTGCAATAAGCGTCTCCAAGCGCCGTATCAGCTTAATTTTTAAGCAGAGTAGGCATTGGCCGCCGGCGCGATCCGCTCGGCCAGGGTCAATAAATCCTGCAGTGCCGCGGCAAGAGACGGATTGGCTCAATGGTTCGGCGCCTTAGGCTCGCTTCCGGGACTTGGCACGGGGCTTGATTGCTGGCTTCCGCGATGACAAGGAGGCCACGGCTCGGCCGTGGCCCTTGTGCGGTCATCGCTGCGCCGCAGTCCGGCGCATCGATGCAACAAGGAGGCCGTGGGGGCGGACGCAATGAAAGTGGTAATGGCCATCATAAAACCCTTCAAACTCGACGAAGTCCGCGATGCCCTCACCAAAATCGGCGTTCAGGGGCTCACCGTCACGGAGGTGAAGGGTTACGGCCGCCAGAAAGGCCACACCGAGATTTATCGCGGCGCGGAATACGCGGTGAGCTTCCTGCCCAAGATTAAGATCGAGATCGCTTGCTTGTCCGATCAGGTGGACAAGGTCATCGAGACGATTACCTCGGCGGCAAAGACCGGACAAATCGGTGATGGCAAGATTTTCGTATTCGGTCTGGATCACGCAGTGCGCATCCGCACCGGCGAAACCGACGCCGCCGCGCTTTAGCGGGCGGCATTTTTGGGACTCGCGCAAAGCCGACAGTTTTGCTGCAATTCCGCTCCACAAGATGACCTCAGATTCATCTCGGGGCAGGAGACGCAATGAATACGATGATCGCCGCGCGGCTGCACGCTTACGGCGCGCCGCTGACGCTCGACCGGATCGACGTGCCGGAACCGCGTCCGACCGACGTTCTGGTCGAGGTCAAAGCCTGCGGCGTCGTTCCCAATCTAGCGCGCGTCATCAGCAATTTCTTCAGCACGCTCACGCCCGACAACAAGATGATGCCGCCGCTGCCGGCGATTTTCGGCCTCGATCCGGCCGGCGTCGTCGCCAAGGTCGGCGCGCAGGTGTTCCACGTGCGTCCCGGCGAGCGGGTCTATGTCAATCCGGGGCGTTCCTGCGGTTCGTGTAAAATGTGCCGCAGCGGGCAGACGCAGGATTGTCCGTACTGGACGCTGCAGGGTTATTTCGGCCGCTCACAGGAGATCATGAAGGCTTATCCGTACGGCGGCCTGGCGCAATTCATCACCGCGCCGGCAACCGCGCTGGTCAAGCTGCCGGACACGATGAGTTTCGAGACCGCGGCGAGGCTTGGCTATCTCGGCACCGCTTACGCGGCGATGAAAAAGATCGGCGTCGGTCCCGGCCAGTCGTTGCTGATCAACGGCATCAGCGGGCAGCTCGGCCTCAATGCCGCGCAATTGGCGCTGGCGATGGGCGCGACCAAAATCCTCGGCACCGGCCGCAATGCCGCGCTGCTTCATCGGGTCAAGGCGCTGGCGCCAAGCCGCATCGACGTGCTTTCGGTGCCGGATGCCCCCGCCGCCCCTGGGGGAACCGATCCGCTCGTCGCCTGGGCCAAGGCTGCGACCGACGGCCATGGCGTCGACGGCATGATCGATTGCTTGCCGCCGGGCGCGCCGGCGGGTGCGATGATGCGCGCGTTGTTATGCCTGCGCCGCGGCGGCCGCGCGGTCAATGTCGGCGCGGTGATGGAGACCCTGCCGCTCAACGCCTTCTGGCTGATGACCAACCGGATCGGCCTGCAAGGTTCGGTCTGGTTCACCACCGCCGAGGGCGAGGAGATGGCGGCGATGGCCGGCGCCGGGACATTGGATTTGTCGGCGCTGGAGCACCGCGTGTCGCCGCTCTCCCAAGTCAACGAAGTGCTCGCCGGCATGGACGACCGCGACGGCGGCTTCACCAATTTCGTCATCGACCCGACACGGGTGGAATAATTACACGACGTTTCCCAGGCGCGGCGCAGCACACAGCGAAAGTGGAGTGGTGCGCTGCAGACCCGGGATCGTCGCAAGCTCAACGCGAAGAGCCGCCGAGTTTTCGAAGACGCCGGAAGGAGGGTGAACGCGGCGGCAAAAGCTGCTAATCCAATCGCCAAGCATTAGCCAATTAGCCCAGCGAGGACGTCATGTACGCCAATCTTGAACTTTTCATCAACGGCAAGTGGCTCGGCGGCAACGGCCGCAAAGGCGAGGACGTGATCAATCCGGCGACGGAAAAACCGCTTGCGCATCTTCCGCATGCCAGCAAAGCCGACCTCGATGCGGCGCTGGACGCGGCCAAGAAAGGCTTCGCGGTGTGGCGCGCCACCTCGGCCTACGACCGCTGCAAGATCATGCACAAGGCCGCCGACCTGCTGCGCGAGCGCTACGACGCCATCTCCAAGATCATGGTGCTGGAGCAGGGCAAGACCTATCCGGAAGCCCGCGCCGAAGTAATCGGCTCCGCCGACATCATCGATTGGTATGCCGAAGAAGGCCGCCGCTCCTACGGCCGTATCGTGCCGGGCCGCGGCAAGGGCGTGCGCCAGCTCGTGGTGCAGGAGCCGATCGGCATTGTTGCGGCGTTTACGCCGTGGAACTTCCCGGTGCTCACCCCGGCGCGGAAAATCGGCGGTGCGCTCGCCGCCGGCTGTTCGCTCATCCTCAAGGCGTCCGAGGAAACTCCGGGCTCTTGCATCGAACTGGCGCGCTGCTTCGCCGATGCCGGTGTGCCGGCCGGCGTATTGAACCTCGTCTTCGGCGTGCCGGCAGAAGTCTCCGAATATCTGCTCGGCAAGGATGCGGTTCGCAAAATTTCCTTCACCGGCTCCATCCCGGTCGGCAAGCATCTCGCCGGGCTCGCGGCCAAGGGCATGAAGCGCACCACCATGGAGCTCGGCGGCCATTCGCCGGTCGTGGTATTCGCCGACGCCGATCCGGAAAAAGCGGCCGACACCATCGCCGCTTTCAAATATCGCAATGCCGGGCAGGTGTGCATTTCGCCCACGCGCTTCTATGTGCAGGAAGACGTGTATCCGCGCTTTCTCAAGCGCTTCACCGAATACGCCAACGGCATCAAGCTCGGCGACGGCCTGGAAAAGGGCATCACCATGGGCCCGATGGCGAATGCCCGCCGCATCGACGCCATGGAAAGCTTCGTCAACGACGCCAAGAGCCGCGGCGGCAAGATCGAGACCGGCGGCAAGCGGCGCGGCAATCAAGGCTACTTTTTCGAGCCGACGGTGATCACCGAAGTGCCCGACGACGCCAAGATCATGACGCAGGAGCCGTTCGGCCCGGTTGCGCCGGTTGTCACGTTTAAGACCTTCGATGAGGTGGTCGCGCGCGCCAACTCGCTGGAATACGGTCTCGCCGCTTATGCCTTCACCACGTCGAATGCGACCGCCGCCGCGATCGGCGACGCGCTGGAGTCGGGCATGGTCGGCGTCAACTCGGTCATGATCTCGACGCCGGAAACGCCGTTCGGCGGCGTCAAAGAGAGCGGCCACGGCAGCGAGGGCGGCATCGAGGGATTGGGCGCTTATCTCGTCACCAAGTTTATTTCGCAGGGCTGAGACGCACGCTCGAGCGACGATTGCCGAACAAACCGCCGGGACCGAAAGTCTCGGCGGTTTTTGATCGAGCAGGATCAAATCAAATTGTAGCTAACTCAAGTCGCAGCGCGAACCTGCCACCTTTTGAACGCGGATGTGTTGCTTGTGCGACAATACGTAGTCGGTGGCATTTGCAGAAATCGAAATCTCAGGAACAAAAATGGATGGCCGTGATTGTATTACCGTAGCGGTTGGGGAAGCGCCGGTGGTTGATGGATATTTTAGCTTCCATATTCGCCTATCTCGTTTGCATGACCGGTCTCGTAACCGGGCTGGTGATGTCATTCGTGGTGTTCTTTTTCACTCCCAACTCATCATTGCCGTTGCCGCAGCAGGCCGCTGCGATGCTGGCGCGGCAAAGCGTCGTCGGAACGAGGATTTCTCCGGTACAGACAGTTGCCGTGATCGAACAAGGAAACGATGACATCGGTGCCGCCGGCGCGGCGGCCAAAGCCGTTGCGCCGATGAGGATTGCCGCAGATGCGCGGCAAAAGCCGCTATTTTCCCGGGCCCATTTGCGGCGACGGGCCGAGAAGGAACGCGTCAAGCATCTGGCGTTTCGCGAAAGCTCGAGCTTCGAGGTCCGCTTCCTGCACTATGACGATTGAATTCGCACGCGCCCTCTACGCGCGCACCCCCTACGCGTAAGAGCTTTCCAAAAAACTCACGGCATCGTCGGCGAGGCTGTTTGGATCGCGGTCGCCGCGCTGCGCCATGTCGATGATGCGCTTGGCGATGATCTCCTGCGCCGCCCGCTGATAGGCGGGCGAAGCGAGCTTGCTGCCCGACTGCTCGAACTCTCTTCCAGGCGGTTTCGAATACCGAAACCAAAAAATCGATCATTTCCGGCTCGAACGCCGATTGCGCAAGCAGGGGAATTATCGCCATGACACGGTTCCGTGTTTGCAATCCTGTTCCATCAACTGGCAACGAACAAATTCGACACCTCGGAGCGGTCGAGCACCGCTGTCGCGGTGTTGCCGAAAAATAACGCATCGCCGGGCCGCCGGCTGACGCCGAGCACGATGAGATCGTAACCGCGCCTCGATTCCCGCAAAATCGCCTTGTCGGGCGCCATATTAGCACGCGTCGTCGAATGCAACTTGACTTCGTAACGGTCGGCCAACGCGCCGATGTCCGCAAGCACGGCCCGTTCGTTGCGCCGCGTCACGCGTTTACGTGGCGCATTCTTGCGGCCGCCGTGGGTATTGGCGCGGGTCACGTAAAGCGCCGTGATCTCTGCCTCGGTAGCGCGCGCCAAAGCAAGCCCGACCTCCACCGCGCGGCGCGACACCTCGGTTCCGTTCACCGGAATGAGAATCCTGCCATGGCGGCCGGTCGGCAGGTCGGGCCGGGGGTGATGCGAATCGACCACGGCGAGCGGACCGTCGAAGCGCTCGGCAATGAGCGACACGTCTTTACTGAATCCGCCTTTGGGGTTGCGGGTCTTGGCGATGCCGACGACCAGAAAGTCGTAACCTTTGCGCGCTTCGCCCGCGACCGCCTCGGGGCTGATCGAGTCGTGCCGCCGGGTGAGCACGTCGACGCTGCCGGGTTTCTCCTCGTCCGGATGCGCTTCGAGCGTGGTCGCGGCCTCGGCGGCGGTCTCGACTTGAAGCTTCGAATCGTTCCCATTCGCCGCCGGCTTCGCGATTTTGTTGTCGCGGCCGTCGCTCACGTCGAGGATCGTGGTCGGCTTGTCGCCGGAGCCCGCGATCGCGCCGACCAGCTGCGCCGCCAATGTGCCGTTGGCGCTGTCGTCGGCGGCGAGCAGGAGGCGCTCGAGATTGGTCACAAAACCCTTGGCGTCGAGCGCCTCGCGCTCAAGCCGCAGCCGCTCCTTTTTGCGCATCGGCAGGCGCTTGAGCGCCCAACGCAGCATCGGCGGCATCGCCAGAGTGGTGACCACCGCCATGGTGACGATCAGCGTGAACAGGCTTTGATTGAGCACGCTCATCGACAAGCCGATCGAGGCGACGATCACTTCGGTCGATCCGCGCGCATTCATGCCGCAGCCGAGCGCGAGCGATTCCGCGCGGTTCAGCCCGCCGAGCTTGCCGCCGATGAAGGCGCCGAGGAATTTACCGATGCTCGCGATCAGGATGAGCGCCAAAGTGAGCAGCGCCAGATCGCCATGGCGCAACACGGTAAGATCGGCGCGCAGCCCGGCCAGCCCGAAAAAGACCGGCATGAACAAGGCGACGATAAGCCCGCGCAGCTGCTCGTCGATGTGCCGCGTCAGGATCGGCGATTCGCCGATCAAAATACCGGCGACGAATGCGCCGAGCACGGTGTTGACGCCGATCAGTTGCGTCGTCAGCGCCATCGCGACCATGATGAGGAGAATGGTGGTGATGACGGGAAAGTCGCTCTCGAAATTATCGTTGGCCCAGCGGATTAAGCCGAAGACGGCGCGACGGCCGACCGTAAAACTGACGAGCATGAACAGCGCCGTACCGATGACGGCGCGCCCGACCGTCCAGATATCGATGGTCCCCGCGGAGGCCAGGCCGAACGCAATGGCGATGATGATCCAGCCGATCGTGTCTTCGAGAATGGCCGAGGCGACGATAATCTGGCCAAGGTCGCGGCGCATGAAATTCATCTCCTGCACCACCATCGCCACGATCTTCACCGAAGAGATCGACAGCGCGGTGCCGAGGAAGATGGCGGTCACCAAGCGCGCATCCGGCTTTGGCAACAACGCGGCCGGCAACCATTCGCCGAGCGCGAAGCCGCAAACGAACGGCAACGCGACGCCGGCAATGGCGACGGTCACCGCCGCGCGGCCGACGCGGCGCACCAGCTGCAGGTCGGTCTCCATGCCGGTCAGCAACAGCAGCATCAGGATGCCGAGCTGGGAGACGGCATCGAGCATGCTCTGCTGCGCGGCGTCGGCCGGAAATAGCGCCTGCTGCGCCGACGGCCAGATCAATCCGAACAGCGAAGGCCCGAGCAGGACTCCGGCGATGAGTTGTCCCATCACCGGCGGCTGGCCGATCCGCCGCGCGGCCTCACCCAACAGCCGGCCGATCAGAAGGAGGAGCCCGATCTCGGCGATGAAAAGCGCCTCGGACGGACCGCCCGAGGCGCCGTGGCCCGCCGCGGGCGAATTGGTGGCGGCGGTCGCGGCGCTCGCGGCCAAGCAGGCAACAATCGAGATTAAAATGCCGGCCGAAAGCCGCAATGCAGGAGTTTGGCTATCTTCGCGGACAGGTCCCTGACCTGATGCTTGCATCGCTACCCATGGGACAGCCCCAGCACCCGCCCAATAACGCGCGATCTGGCCCTATGATCCCTCGGTAAATTCGCAAGCTTGGTGCCATTGCGGCCGCCAAGCCGTTCGCCCGCGGCCTTGTTTCCGGTTGTCGCCGCCGCTAAATACTGCGCCTCAACACTCAAGCTTGCTGCGCTCTGGAGAGGTGGCTGAGTGGTTGAAAGCACCGCACTCGAAATGCGGCATACGGGCAACCGTATCGGGGGTTCGAATCCCTCCCTCTCCGCCAATTCTTACTTTGTCCAGCCCGGAGACATGGGTAACGGAACGTACCTAAGACATAGGTGACAACCTCGGGCCGAACGGGTTGTCGAGGGGCTGCAAGGTTTTTTGCTCCAAGTCGATATAGCCGAGATCGTAGTGCATGAAGCTGACGAGCCAAATGCCGTCATCGACTTCCTTGATGCCGAGGCACTGACCGGCGAGCACTGTCGAGATGTTGATTTTCTTGCGCTGCAGGCAGATGCGGCCGCAGGCGGTGACGAGGATGTCGCGGTCGTGCAGCGGGTAGGCGAGGTCAGGCAGACCGTCATAGGGTCGCGTTGAGGCGGCATAGAGTTCGGCGGGGCACTTCATGGCGAGCGCCTCATGCGGCCGTTCGGTATTGAACTCGTGCACGAAGGCGTCGAAGCGGGCCTGCTGCTGTAAGCTGTTGATGCCTGGTGGCCGGGTGGCTTCCTTCTTCAAGGTGAGATGCATGCGTTCATGACGGCCGTTCTGTTGCGGCTGGCCTGGCTTGATGCGTTCGATTGCGATGCCGAGGCGCAGCCACCAGACCGCGAGCTTGGAGAGGTTGAACAAGGCATTGGGACTGGCGAAGGGGACGCCGTTGTCGGAGCGGATAGACTGCGGCAGGCCGCGCTCGGCGAACAGCCGCTCGAAGGCGGTAACAGCGAGGTCTTCGCGGGTTGATTCGAGGGCTTCGCACAGCAAGAGGAAGCGCGAGGCGTGGTCGGTGACGGTGAGCGGATAGCAGCAGCGGCCGTTGCCGAGCTTGAACTCGCCCTTGAAGTCGGCGCACCACAGATCGTTGGGATTGGCGCCTGGTGACAGCGGCGTTCCGGTGGCGCGCTGGCGCGGCCGGCCCGGGCGCTTGACCAGGCCGTGGCGATCGAGCACGGCGTGAATGGTGCTCCTGGCCGGCACACGGACATCGCCGGCGAGGCGGCGCACCAGGAGTTCGCGGATCTTGCGCGCGCCCCAATGCGGCTTGCCGCGCTTGAGGCCGACAATGAGGCTCTCGATCTGAGGCGGCAGCTGGTTGGCAAAGCGCACCGGCCGCCGCGTCCGGTCGGTCAGCGCTTCGAGCCCATGCTCCTTGTAGCGATCGAAGATCTTGTAGCCGGTTTTGCGCGATATGCTGAATTCCCGACAGACGTCCGTCATCGCCTCGCCGTCCAGCAGGCGGGCAACAAAGCACAGGCGCTCTTCCATCACCGAACTCTCTTTCCACGGCATCAACACCTCCCGCCCAAAGGCGAAAAGTGTTACCCATGTGTCCGGTACGATTTGTCACCTATGTCTCAGGCCGCTCAACTCATGCGCCGCATGGCGCATGAGTAAGAATGCGATACCGGCACGGGATACGCTCACGGCAAGTCCGTTGAGGCAATGGCGCACAGCAAAGGGGGCAGCAATGAAATTCCATTTCACTCTTTTTGCGGCGGCCGGACTCGCTGCACTAATTTCTTCAGATCAGGCCAAGGCGCAGTTGCTTGATTTCGGCACGACCTACACAATCAAAGGTGAAGGCTTCACAGGTACGGGTTCTCCCCCCAACTTCACCGAAAATGTCGAACTCAGTAGCAAGACGCTGACCATCGACAATCGTAAGCTTCAAATAACGGTAACACAGACGCCCTGGCACACCTTGGCGCCCCTTCGAAGCGGCGTGTTTGCTGAGTTCTACATCCGCGCGACCCGCCGTCCTTATCAATTAACACCGCCTCTTCTCGTTGATCCGAGCAGCGACACCGTCGCCAATAACGTATTTTTCGCGGTTGGACTAAGCGGCGTACAGCTAAAGAGTCCGGCAATTAGCAATGAGAATAACTGGTACTGGAACTTCACGAGGAACGGCGTTGCCGACGCTGGAATCACTGTTGGAAGTTCGGGGATCGCTTACGGTATTGAGGCAAATCCGAACCCGGGCAGCATCGGTACGGGAAAGAACGTGTTCTATTCCAAATGCTTCATTTGCAATTATACGCCGGGCTCGCAGATTGACTCCTTCATAGGCGAAGGCGGGCCCTTCATCGACATCGTCAAGAATTGGAATATCGATCCGAAATTCAACGGTTATTTCGTCGGTTTCAAACTGGAGTATCCGCCGTTTCTTCAGCCTCACGGTTGAGTTTGAACAAGGAGTTTAGGCGAGCGCGCCCAAGCGGCGCAGTTTTGCAAAAGTGGCCCGATGAGAAACATTCCGCGCGGCAAGTTCATCGGCGAGAGGATCGACGGGAAACCATCGAACGAGGCTGAGCATTTCGTGCGCTGCCCAATGTGCGGCGGATGGCTCAAGGAGGTCCGCTGCCGCAACCAGCTGGTGACAAACCGCAATGAGGCGCTCCGGCTGGTCGACGCCCCTGCCCCGGGCGTTGGTCATTCCCGAACTCATGACGTTGGGGAACGCTCGCCGACGTGTGGAAACTGCTCGGGCATCTGCCGGCAGCACATCGTGAAAACGAGACGTGGCGCTATGTTGCCAATCGGCTCGACGACGCCTCGTTGCGCTTTAAGGTCATAATAAACGGGGAATCGCCTGTTTTGCCGTCCTTTCCCCATGTATACATTGCGACATTCTGTGCGTTCATTTCGACCCATAATTGAGCTGCCCACTTATCGAGCCAGTTCGCCGTGCCCATAGCCCGTCGTCGCACCGCCAATCTTGTCGAGGGGCTAACCATTTTGCCGCTCCTATCGCGAGGTTCGTTCCACCAATTCCTCTAGCGACCATACCCGATCAGTAACGTTCGTCGCCATATGCTGGCGGTGGGTTGGGTGTTCATGCCCGAAGACGAAGCAAACTGCCCAACTCACCTTCAGACCGACTATCAAGAACAGGTTCGGCTGCTCGCCGGCGATTCTGTTGTGATGAACATAGATCGATTATTTGGCGGGCCCACATCGAAACAGTTTCACTACTGCGTTAAGGAAACTGACGCGCAAATCGCGCCATGAAAGCGGACCTCCGCGCATCCATTGCGTCAATTTCAAACGTCTAAATCATTTGGAAATTTGAGGCGGCAAATAATAGACCAAGTTCCAACAAACGAAATCAAACATTCAACTGACCTTCTGGCACACTGGCAACAGCTATTGACGACACGTCGTCATCGGGGGTTGTCCACCAGCGGCTCCAATTTTGCTTCCGCTTTCGGGGGCATAGCGCACATTGCCAGACGTGCTGCTGCGCCGTCCCGGACGCGCGTGACCCGGAACGCACATGAGGCGGTAGGCCTGCGCCGCGCCGAGCGTCGACGCGTGGGCTTATTCCGCGGCGTTCTGTGGTTTTGACCAAGGCGTGTGAGGCAATCCTCTGGTTTCGACCGGCCAGACCCTTTGAATCAGGCCGTACAAAAGAGCCGTGGTCAGTCCGATCAATATGACGCCGTTAAGAGCCTCCAACGCGCCCATCAGCCGCCAATGATCGGCCAGAAAGACTTGCGAATGGCCGTAGGTTGTAATGGCGCTAAGCGAATAAAGTATCGCTGTTTCACCATCAGGCAGCGCTCCCAGGAGTTGAAACGCCGCCGCCCAGATTCCGGCCTCGATCGCGTGTAACGAAGTCGCCCAGATGGTCGTGCCTCCGATGCCAAGCGCAAATACGAACATGAAATGACGACGGCCTCTGGCCTCAGTCAGGATCTGAACCATTTTCACATTGAACAAACCCAGCCCTATGACATGAATGATCACCGTCAGTACGATTAACGGTATGCTCCAAGCCCAGCTGGTGTTCCACACTGTTTCACCGTTCATGGACAGATTGCCCAAAGGCCGCTTTTGATGCTCGAATAAAAGCGCTCACGCTGTCATACTTCTCAGGTTATTCGTCTCGACTGTTGGCGTCGAACGTTAGGCGTGGCAGCCGACTTGGGGCTTTGCAGATTGCACGCGAAGTCTCCGCTGGCGAAAACCTCAGCTCTCGTACCTCGTATTGCCGCGCCGGTTGGTGTCCAACGGCAGGTCCATGAAGAGCGGCTGGTGGGCGCGCTGCGAACAGGCTTGGCGCGGACAGACGTGGCAATTGATGCCAATGCGGCTGAACATGCGCTCGTCGTCGACATTAAAGGATGCCGCATAGCCGAGCTTCTTCGCATATTTCAGCTCGCAGCCGAGTGCGACGGCGAGCCGCTGGTCCTGCGTTTCGAAGTTGAACGCAGGACGATCGACAGTGCGGCTTATGGTGAAGAAACGGTCGCCGTCCGGCAGTTCGACGAATTGCGGGATGATGACGCCGGCCAGGCGGAAGGCCATATGCACCTTCCACACCGGGCAGGCGCCGCCATATTCGGCGAGGTGGAACGAGGTGGAGTTGAAGCGCTTGGTGACATTGCCCGCTTTGTCAACGCGCAGGAAGAAGAATGGCACGCCCTCCGCGCCCGGCCGCTGTAGCGTCGTCAGGCGGTGGCACGTCTGCTCAAACGACACTCCGAAGCGCGAGGCGAGGCGGTCGATATCGTAGGCCGTCGACTCCGCTTCGCGCAGGAACGGCTCGTAAGGCATGAGAAACGCCGCCGCGAAGTAGTTGGCGAGTTCGACATGCCAACGGGCGAGGTTTGTTCCCGCGTCGATTTTGCGGTCGGCGGTGAGCTTTTCGAGCAAATCCCGCAGCTCGACCAGGCACAGCACATGAGCGATCTGGAAGACCACGTTGGAGTAGTCGAGCGCCTCGGACAGATAGATGACGCGGTTGTCCTTGTCATAGACGCGCAGCGCCTGCGTCATCTCCTCGGTGGTGCGCCGCTTGATGCGAATGCCGTGCGTGTTGAGAAGCCGCGCCTTCAGCGCGGCGTAGACGTCGTCGGGTTCGCAGGCCTCCGTCGCGCGCAGCGCCTCGGCGGCGAGTTCGAGATCGTGGAAGTAGTTTGAATTGTCTCGAAAGAAGTCGTGCACCATGGCTTCGGCGGAGGTCGCGAGCAGGCGATCGGTCGTCACACTCGTGCCCTGGCGCATCAGGCGCTCGAGCGTGTTGCGATGAATGCCGTAGAGATGGAGAAACTGCTCGGCCAACCGCGGCGCATGATCGATGGCCGCGCGCAGCTCGGTGAGGTCCGGCGCACTGGCCGAGAACATGGGGTCCTTAATGACGCTGCGCAGCTCGGCGAGCAGGTTCGAGGTCTTGTCGGCGACGATGTCCCGCCAGTCGACGCCGTAATTGTCTGCGAGCGCCATGAGAACGCGCAGCGACAGACTCCGTTCGTTGTTCTCGAGCAGGTTCACGTAGCCGGCGCTGACGCCGAGCACCTTGGCCATCTCGGCCTGGGTCTGGTGGCGCTCGCGGCGGAGCTGCCGAAGCTGAGGTCCAACGAAGGTCTTGGCCACGGTCCGAATATTACAATATTACAATTCATGCCAGCTTGTATGGAAACATACAACACGTAAACCAGAAAAGAAAGGAGTTTGGCGACCTCGCGTGTTAACCCCCGCAGAACCTGCGGCAAAGCCGCTATGGACGGGGAAACGCCCACACACGGAGGTCTGACATGGCCCTCAAGGTCTTGATCCTTGGCGCGTCGTATGGGTCGCTGCTTGGCACCAAACTCCTGATGGCGGGTCACGACGTGACGCTGGTCTGCCGCCGGGCGACCGCCGAGCTCATCAACATGCGCGGCACCGAAGTTCGCCTCGCGCTCAAGGGCGAGACCGCCCGCCGCCGCGTCCGCTCGGCCGACCTGCCGGGCCGCCTCGATGCCGAGGAACCGGAGACGGTCGACCTGTGGGGTTACGACCTCGTCGTGCTGGCGATGCAAGAGCCGCAGTATCTGCACCACACGGTGCGAACCCTTCTGAATGCGATCGGGGACGCGCGCGTGCCGTGCCTCTCGCTCATGAACATGCCGCCGCTGCCGTATCTGAAGCGCATCGCCGGCATCGATGCCGTCGCCGCCGAGGCCGCTTACTCGGACGCGCGTGTATGGGATCGCTTGGATCCACAGCTAGTAACGCTGTGCTCGCCCGATCCGCAAGCGGCGCGACTGGCCGACGAACCGGCCAATGTGCTCGCGGTCAACTTGCCTACCAACTTCAAGGCGGCGACCCTTCCGTCCACGAAACATGACGAGCTGCTGCGCGAGATCGAGCGTGACATCGACGCTGTCACGCTCGACGGCAAGGACGTGCCGGTGAAGCTGCGCGTGCACGACTCGCTGTTCGTGCCGTTCGCCAAGTGGCCGATGTTGCTTACCGGCAATTATCGCTGCGTCACCGCGGGGGAGCCGGTTTCGATCCGTGATGCCGTGCAGTCCGATCTCGCGCTGTCATCCGAAATCTATTCCGTCGTCGAGTCGATCGTGTTCCGTATCGGCGGCAGCGCCGACAGTCTCGTCGCGTTTGAAAAATACGTTGCGGCGACCGACAAGCTGATTGCTCCAGCATCGGTAGCGCGCGCGATCGCCGGCGGCGCCACGGCCGTCGAGCGCGTCGACAGGCTCGTCCAGCTCATCGGCCGTCAGTACGGCATCACGCATCCGGCCATCAATCGCACGGTCGCCTTGGTCGACGCCGCGCTCGCCCGCACTAAGGTTTCTGCCGCCTGAGTAGGCGGTTGATTCCTCACATAAATCATTCAAGGGAGGTGTAAAATGCCAGGATTCAAGGGCCTTGCGGTACCCGGCCCCTCGAACATGCCGTTCCATGTCCGCCAGGCCATGGACGTTGCGCTGGAAGATCATCGCGCGCCTGATTTTCCGAAGTTCACGCTGCCGCTCTTTGTCGATCTGAAAAAGATCTTCCAGACCAAGAGCGGCCAAATCTTCCTTTTTCCGGGTTCTGGTACTGGCGGCTGGGAATCGGCCGTCGCCAACACGCTGTCGCCCGGCGACAAGGTGCTGGCTTCCGTATTTGGCCAGTTCTCATTGTTGTGGGTCGATCTGTGCCGGCGCTTCGGCCTCGATGTCGACGCCATCAACGTCGAATGGGGCAAGGGCGTGCCGCTCGATCAGTACCTGCAGCGTCTGGCCGCGGACAAGGAGCACAAGATCAAGGCCGTGCTCGTCACGCACAACGAGACGGCTACCGGTGTCACGTCCAACGTCGCCGGCGTGCGCAAGATTCTCAACGAGCTCAATCATCCGGCCATGCTGTTCGTCGACGGCGTCAGCTCGATCGCCTCGATCGACTTCCGCATGGACGAGTGGGGCGTGGACGTGGCGGTGGCCGGCTCGCAGAAAGGCTTCATGCTTCCGACGGGTCTCGCCATCGTTTGCGTCAGTCAAAAGGCGTTGAAAGCCGGCGAAACGGCGAAGCTGCCGCGCTGCTTTTTCGACTATCGCGACATGATCAAGGCCAATGCGCAGGGCTATTTCCCCTATACGCCGGCAGCGACGCTGTTGCGCGGCCTGCGCGCGTCGGTCGACATGCTACTCGAAGAGGGCTTGGAGAATGTCTTCGCCCGCCATAACCGTCTGGCGAGCGCGGTGCGTGCGGCGGTGAAAGCATGGGGTTTGCGCATATGCGCGCAGGGGCCTGAATGGTACTCCGACACAGTGACGGCGGTCGTTGTACCGGAAGGCTTCGACGCCAATGACGTCATCAAGAGGGCCTACTACCGTTACGATCTGTCGCTCGGCTCTGGCCTCAACAAGGTCAACGGCAAGGTTTTCCGCATCGGCCATCTCGGTTGGCTCAACGAGATCATGGTCATGCAAACTCTCGGCGGCGTCGAACTCGCGATGCGCGACGTCGGTATTCCATTCGAACCGGGTGTGGGTGTCGGCGCGGCGGTGCGTAATCTTTCCGACGCCAGCCAAGCCACGCGGATGGCGGCCGAATAGATTTGGTTCTCGCTGAACCCCAAGCTCGGTGACGCCCGGATTGAGGGGCGGAGCGGCGGCCCTAACGACCCGAGGATTCGGCGAACTCGAGGCGAAGAGTGTCGCCAATCTCGTTGCCGATGTTCTTGATGCGCCAGCTGACGTCGGCGTCATCTCAGCGGTCGCGAATAAGATGCAGTCGCTCTGCGATGCGTTTCCGATTTATATTAAAGCGTGAGGCCAGCCCCGGCGAGAGGAGCAGCCGATGCAGCACTCGATCGTATTCCTTGACCGTGCGACATTAGAGGCCCGGCTGCGAACCGCGAACTTCCCTCATGACTACTGCGAATACGCGGTCACGCGCGGCCCCGAGGTTGTTGACCGGCTTAAGGACGCCACGATTGCGATCGTCAACAAGGTCCCGATGCGCAAGGACACGCTGGCGCAATTGCCTAAACTTAAGCTGATCGCCGTCGCCGCGACTGGCACGGACGTCATCGACAAAGATCATTGCCGAACCGCCGGGATTACTGTCGTCAACATTCGCAACTACGCCTTTAACACCGTGCCCGAACATGTCTTTGCACTAATCTTCGCGTTGCGGCGCAATTTGGTCGCCTATCGCGAGGATGTCCGCCAAGGGGCGTGGCAACGGTCCGATCAGTTCTGCTTCTTTACCCATCCGATCCGGGACATCGCAGGTTCGACGATTGGCATTATCGGCTTTGGCGCGTTGGGAAAGTCGGTCGCCCGGCGTGCGGAAGCACTGGGAATGCGGGTGCTGGCAACCGATATCGTTCTGCAGCCGGGCCTTGTTGATGTTAAGATTCTGCTCAGGGAGAGCGACATTGTCACGCTGCATGTGCCGTTGACCTCGCAGACACGCAACATGATCGGTGCCGAGCAACTCGCGATGATGCGGCCCGATGCCATTCTCATCAACGCGGCACGCGGCGGTCTGGTTGATGAACATGCGCTCGCACATGCGCTTAGAGAGGGGGTAATTGCCGGGGCCGGGTTCGATGTCCTCACCAACGAGCCGCCGAAGGAAGGCAATGTCCTCTTGGAGCTCGATTTGCCGAATTTCATCTTAACCCCGCACGTCGCTTGGGCAAGCCGCGAGGCTATGCAAGTTCTCGCGGATCAGTTGATCGACAATATCGAAGCTTTCGTAGCCGGCCGGCCGCAAAATGTGGTGAGTGCGTAAGAGGTGGTCGTTTTGTTTTGCTTAATGCGACAGAAAAAATGAAAAAGTTGTTGTTTCTGCTCGACACAGATCGGGTTCCAAGCGCCTTCGATACCGTCGTGGGCTATGACGGCGGAGCCGATCATGTCGTCGGTTATGGCGGCATCACACCCGGCAATGTCGGAGCCTTGATTGATGGCACGATCTTTACCCGGCGACCCAGTGAGAAGCGCTATACGGCGATCTTCGTCGGCGGCTGCAACATGACGGCTGGCGAGGAATTGCTCAGCGCGGTCACGAAGCGGTTCTTCGCTAACTTCCGCGTGTCGGTCATGCTCGATAGCAATGGGTCAAATACTACTGCTGCCGCAGGGGTCGCCCAACTTGCCAAAGTGCGTGATCTCGGTGGCAAAAAGGCCGTCGTGCTCGCCGGAACAGGACCGGTTGGAATCCGCGCGGCGGCTTTGCTTGCCAAAGAGGGTGCGATTGTCAGCCTCACGTCGCGCGTCAAGCAGCGTGCGGAGGCCGCATGTCAAGCGATCGAGACACGGTTCGGGGTGGCTGCGACGCCAATTGAGGCGATCGATAATGAGGCGCGGCATCGGGCCGTTAAAGGGGCGCATATTGTCTTCGCAGCCGGCTCGATCGGGGTCGAACTGCTCGCAGGGCCGCAATGGCAGAGCGAAGCCGAGATTGAATTAATCGCCGACTGCAATGCCCAACCGCCTCTTGGCGTGGCCGGTATCGAGGCGACCGACAGGGCAAAGGACCGCGGCGGCAAACTCATTTTCGGCGCGCTCGGGATCGGCGCGCTCAAACTGAAGCTGCATCGTACCTGCATTGGACAGCTCTTTGAGCGTCCGGATCAGATCCTCGATGCCGAACAGATCTATGCGCTGGGAAAGGCGATGGCGTGACGCCATGGTCACGCACATGGTGTTCTGCTGAAATACTAAAGCTCCCGGCCGAGTTTGCGATCGAGCGAATACGGGCCGCCGCCGCGCAGCGCAACGGCGAAACAGACCAGTCCCCATAACAGGACGTATTCGTAGCCGCGCTTCATCCAGCCAAAGCCGTTGCTCCAATAGGCGATGAAAATGCACAGCATCTCGATCGCTGCGGCCGCCGCGAAGAAGCGCGTGAAGAGACCCAGAATGATGCAGATGCCACCGAGCATTTCGATGAGAAACGAGCTCCAAAAGAAGAACTCCGGCGGGGCGTAGCCGAGATCGGCGAACGCCTTGAGGAAACCAGGCGTCGGCCCGATCACGATCTTACCCCAGCCGTGCACCAACAGGTTCCAGCCGACCGCGACGCGTATGATCAGCCATGATAACGGAGCAATAGCGTCGTAGAACGGCTGGAGCGATGGGATCAGAAGTCGTGGCTCGCCCGGTGTCGCCGCCATGGTGTCCTCCCCTAAGTAAATTCTTGTACCCGGATAAACCCCGCCGGGCCGTGGTTTATTTCATCGGCACCACCAGCGAATACCGCTCGTCCGCTGCCAGGCATTGCGCCAGCGGCAAGCCAAGCTCCTTGCGCACGATGTTGGTGCCGAGCACCAGCGAGACCGTCTTGTAGAAGGCGTGGCGGCGGCTCATGCCTTCGCGCCCCATGCCGCAATCGGTCGAGATCACCAAGCGTTCGGGCGGAATGTATTTGAGCGCGGCGCGGACTTTCTCCGCCACCTCATCCGGAGTTTCGACCTGCAGCACATGATGGTCGATGACGCCGATGGCGATCTTTTTATCGGTAATCGTTTTGCCGATCGCTTCGAGGTCAATCCCGCCGGAGCTTGACGATTCGAAGGTGATGACGTCAGCGTCGACCGTATTGTAGGTTTCTAACGCCGGCTTATAGCTCTGCACGGCCGCGAACATGCGCTGCTGCGAAGGATTGCCCCAGCAGGAATGCGCCCATACTTCGGTCTTGGCGCGCAGCCCTTTCACCGTGCGGTTGAACACCTCGACCATCAACTGCGGCGTGATGACTTTGTCCTGGATCTTGCGCACCGCGATCAGATGAATCTGCGGCTCCTCGATCTGAATCACCGGGCAGCCGGCGTCGGCCAGCTCGTGATATTCTTCGTTGAAGGCATCGGCGATCGCGAACATCCGGTCCGGCACGCTCTTGTAATGCCGGTCCTGCAGCGCGAAGGCGACGATCTCCGCCGATACTGCGCCGAATTTGACCGGTTTGGTGGTGAAGCGCTGTGCGGCCTTCCACATCGCGGTGTATTGCAAATTGCCGCGGCCGATTGGGCCGGTGATCACCGGCATGACGCGCGATTCCAGATAGTCATGCAAAACGTGGCCGCGCGGGAACATGATGCCGCCGCGCCCGGCCGGCGTCGGCACGGGATGCGCCGCATCGAGACCGCTCATGTGATTCGGCGGATAGGCGGTCCAGCTCTGGCCGCCAACGTCGTCGTCAAAGCGGCAGTCACCGTCGGTGACGATGTCGAGGCCGGCCAGTTCCTGATCGCGCAGATAACAGGTCAGCGCGTCTTCATACTGCTCGCGGAAACGGCGGCTGACCATGGCCTCGAGAAAATGACGGGTGCCGAGATTTTCCGTGTACCAGCTCGGCCGCGGCAGCGAACCGGTGATCGTCGTCGGCAATGTGATGTCTTTGCTGGCCCGATACATTTTGCGCCTCTCTCCATATTGCTTCGTCATGCCCCGGGTTCATGCCGGGGCATCTACGTCTTCAGCGATGAAGATTAAAGACGTGGATGGCCGGGACAAGCCCGGCCCATGACGATCATCGATGTGGGCAAGAGTGGGCAGCGCGCTCAGGTCCCGGTGAACGCCGGCTTGCGCTTTTCCATGAAGGCGGTGCGGCCTTCGGTGTAATCGCGGCTGGCAAAGCACTGCTCGACCAGCTCGGCCGAGCGCGCCAGGTTTCGCTTGGAGTCTTCCTTGACGACTTCGCCGACCGTGTACTTCACCGCCCTGATGGTCAGCGGTGCATTGGCGCTGATCATGTCGGTGATGCTTTTGACGGAAGATTTCAAGCTCGGCCGCCGGCACGACGCGGTTCACCAGCCCCATGATGCGCGCTTCCTCGGCATCGAACTGACGCGCTGTGTAGAAAATCTCCTTGGCGAAGGCCGGGCCGACGATATCGACAAGCCGTTTCAGCCCCGAATAGCCGTAGCCCAGGCCGAGCTTCGCCGCCGGCACCGCGAAGCGCGAATTGTCGGAAGCGATGCGCAGGTCGCAGCAGGTGGCGAGCCCGAGCCCGCCGCCGATGCAATAGCCGTTGATCATGGCGATGGTCGGTTTGGGAAAATCGGCGATGCTGGCATAGGTCGCGTCGGTTTTGCTGTTATAAGAGCGCACCGCTTCGAGCGTGGCGCGTTCGCTGCCGAATTTCGATATGTCGGCGCCGGACACGAAGGCCTTGCCGCCGGCGCCCGTCAGCACCACGACGCGAATGTCGTTGTCGGCGGCGAAGCCGTTGAGGATTTCGGTGGTCGCCTCCCACATCTCCAGCGACACCGCATTGTGGCGCTCGGGATTGTTGAAGGTCACGATGCCGACGCCGCCTTCCTTGCGCGAGAGCATCTTGTCGGTTTGCGTCATTGCGTACTCCTAATCCTCTTAATTCGTCATGGCCGGGCTTGTCCCGGCCATCCACGTCTTTGTCACTCTAAGTCGTGGATACCCGGCACAAGGCCGGGCATGACGACAGGAACTCACACCGCATTTGCCTTGTGCAACGCCGCGATGTCGCGCGTGGAAAAACCGAATTCCTTGAGCACGGCGTTGGTGTGCTCGCCGAGCTCCGGGGGCGGCGCCACGAACCGGGACGGCGTGCGCGACAGCGTAACCGGCTGTGCGACCAGCTGCATCTTGCTTTTGTCCTTTTTGGTCACGCTTTGCGCCATACGCAGATGCTCGACCTGCGGATCGAGGAACATTTGATCGATCGCATAGATCGGCCCACACGGCACGCCGGCTTTGTTCAACCGCTCGATCCACTCGGCGCTGGTGCGGCCGGCGATATAAGTATCGATCTCGGCATTGAGCGCGTCGCGGTTTTTCGAGCGGGCTGCGCCCGTCTGATAGTTCGGATTGCGCAGTAGCGCCGGCGCCTCTGCCGCCTCGCAGAAACGCTCCCATATCTTCTGCCCGGTGGCGGCAATGTTGATATGACCGTCTTTGGTCTTGAACACGCCGGTCGGAATGCTGGTCGGGTGATTATTGCCGGCCTGCTTCGCCACCTCGCCTTGCACCAGATAGCGCGCGGCCTGGAAATCGAGCATGAAAATCTGCGCCTGCAGGAGCGAGGTGGAGATGTATTGACCCTTCTTGGATTTCTCGCGCTCAAGCAACGCCACCAGGATGCCGATGGCAGCGAACAGTCCGGCGCTGAGATCGGCGACCGGGATGCCGACACGCACCGGGCCCTGCCCTGGCAGGCCGGTGATCGACATCAGCCCGCCCATGCCTTGCGCGATCTGGTCGAATCCGGGCCGATTGGCGTAGGGGCCATCCTGGCCGAAACCGGAAATGCTGGCGTAAACGATGCGCGGATTGATCTTGGCGAGTGCCTTGTAGTCGATGCCGAGCCGCTTCTTCACGTCCGGCCGGAAATTCTCGACCACGACATCGGCCTTCTTGACCATGCGTTTGAATGCAGCGAGGCCCTCGGGTGCTTTCAGATTGAGCGTTATGCTGCGCTTGTTGCGATGCAGGTTTTGAAAATCGCCGCCCTCGCGCGGCCCGCCCATCGGCTCTTCAGGTCCGGGCGGCGTCTCGATCTTGATGACATTGGCGCCCCAGTCGGCAAGTTGGCGCACGCAGGTCGGTCCCGACCGCACGCGGGTGAGATCGAGCACCGTGAACCGGGCGAGGGCTTTCGAAGCGTGACGAAAGGGCATTGCGGCCGCCTCCAGACCCGGTTTGTTGCCGGCTTCATTTTGCCGGCCGAGCGGTCGGAAGGGGCAGAACTTCCCCGATCTCGCCGGCGTTGTCCACCGGCCCGACGAGGCCCGCGGCCCAGTCGTTCCGGCGGCGCAGACGCGATATGGTGGCGAGGCGAACGGTCATCTTTCCGGCACTTTCGAGAGGCGATCATGAATGAGGATGTTCTCAACGTCAGCGTGCGCAAATTCCTCAAAAAAGTCGGCATCACGTCGCAGCGCGAGATCGAACAGGCGATACGAGCCGCCATCGCCGCCGGCCGGCTCAAAGGCAATGAGGCGCTGCCAGCCAAGATGATGCTTACGGTCGAAGGTATCGGCTTGGCGGTCGAGATCGAAGGCGCTGTCGAGCTGGAATGAAACGCCGCGTCAACCGCGCCAGGATCCGGGAAATCATCATGTTCGTTTTGCGTAACACTCTCGTTGCGTTTGTACTCGCCGCAGTTGCCACCGCCGCAATCGCCCAGGAGCGTCCCGGCCATGGCGGCGACCGTTCCGATCGCCAGGCGGAACAGCCGCAAAACGGCGGGCACCCCGCGCAGAATGGCCCCGGAGTCCTTTCGCTGTTGCCGGGCGATGCCGTCACCGAGCACACTGTCGACCTTAAGTCCGGCAAGTTCGCCTACACCGCCACTGCCGGAACGTTTTCGCTGTTCGACCAATCCGGCGAACGCTCGGCGGAAATCTTTTACACGGCGTACGTGGCGAAATCGCCCAACTCGGCGGCACGGCCGGTCACTTTTGTCTTTAACGGCGGTCCCGGCGCCGCCTCGGCGTTCCTTAATCTCGGCCTGGTCGGCCCGCGTGTCGCCGAGTTCGGCAAGGACGGCCGCGACGGCTCGCAAGTCCGCCTCATTGATAATCCCGATACTTGGCTCGCCTTCACCGACCTCGTGTTGATCGATCCGGTCGGCGCCGGCTGGAGTCGGGCGGCCAAACCCGACGACAATCACGTCTTCTGGAGCGTGCATGGCGATGCCGAATCCATGGCCAAAACCATCGCGCTCTATGTTGCAAAAAACAGCCGCGCCAGTTCGCCGAAATTTATCCTCGGCGAGAGCTACGGCGGCTTTCGCGCCGCCAAGGTCGCGCGCCTACTGCAGAGCGATCAGGGTATCGTAGTGTCCGGGATCCTGATGTTATCGCCGATGCTCGATGGCGCGTTCCAGTTCGGCGGCGACCGCTTCGCGCTCGGCGCGGCATTGCAATTGCCGTCGCTCGCGGCGGCCGAGCTCGAGCGTAAAGGCGCGTTCAGCAACGAAGCGCTGGCGCAGGCCGAGCATTTTGCGCTCAACGATTATCTCACCGCGCTGGCCGGCGCACCGCCGCAGGGCGACGCGGCCAAGAATTTCTACGCGCGGGTCGCAAAAATCACCGGCGTGTCCGTCGATGCGATCGCGCAATCGCGCGGCTTTATCGGCGACGATTACATCAAGAATCTTGCCGGCGATCACAAAGTCGTCAGCCATTATGACGCGACCTTTGCGTCCGACGACCCGTATCCTGAGACGCCGGCGGCGGAGGGCCCGGATCCGATCCTGGACGGTATGGTCCGCGCATACGGCGGCGCATTCGTCGGCTATGCGCGCGACGAGCTCGGTTTTAAGACCGAGATGACCTACAACCTGCTCGACGGCAGCATCTCCAGAAAATGGGATTGGGAGCGCGGCCACGGCCAGCCGAGCGTCATGGATGATCTGCGCGAGCTGCTCGCGCTGACGCCGTCATTTCGGCTCATGATCGCTCACGGCTATAGCGACATGGTCACGCCCTATGCGGTGACGCGTTATCTGCTGCAGCACCTGCCGCCGTTCCAAGGCGAAGAGCGCACCGAACTGAAGCTCTACCGCGGCGGCCACATGTTTTATCTCGATCCGGACTCGCGCAAGGCCTTCGCCGCCGACGCGCGCACGATGTATCTGTCGCCGTGATGGTTACCCCTGATAACTAAAACTCAGGCCCGCGCGGCCGAAGCCCGCTCGCCGTTAATCATGATTTGGTCAGGCGGCGCAGCGGAGAAATTGCGCGGGGCTGCGCTTATCTGCTCGCGCGGGGAGCGGCGCTTTGTCTCACCATTGGCAGGGGTGATCACCCAACCGCACGATAATCGAGACAATTTCTTTCCTAGCGAGAGGTGGCGTGCGGCGTAATGATTAAAAAATAGGCTGCAAAGCCGCGCCGTCAATGATCCACGCCGTCTATTCGCATTGCCTTTCACGATGAAAATAGAATACGACGATCGTTCGATTGAAGTAGTCTATCAATTAGACATAAATGGCCGACCCTCTCACGTCAGCTGAGACCGGCTTCAAGGGAGAACAGGATGTCCAAGGATCTTATCAGCGTCCCGGTTAGGCGGCGGACGCTACTCAAAGCCGGTCTTGCGCTCGGCGCCATGCAAGTGGCCAGTCCATTTGTGGTGAAGTCGCTTGCCGACGAGCCCGTCAAGATCGGTCTCGACAACCCGCTGACCGGCACCTTCGCTGCGCTCGGCAAGAACGAACTGATCGGCGCGCAGCTCGCGCTCGATCAGATCAATGCCAACAACGGTATTCTCGGACGCAAGGTTGAACTCATCGTCGAGGATTCGACCAGCGGCGACACCGCTACAGCAGTGCAGAAGGCGCTCAAGCTGATCGACCGCGACAAGGTTGACTTCCTGCTCGGCAACATCAACTCGGCGCTGGCGCAGGCGATGGCGAACACCAGCTTCCAGAAGGGCGTATTTCACATCGTGCCCGGCGGCCACACCGACAGCGTTACTGGCACGCAATGCCATTGGAACGTGTTCCGCGTCTGTAACAAGACGCGCACGGAAACCAATTCGGTCTCCAAGCTGTTGCTCGGTTCCTATGGCAAAAAGTGGTACTTCATCACCACCGACTACGCGTTCGGGCACTCGCTCCAGGAGGGCTTCGAAGCCAGCCTCAAAGAGGCTAACGGCACCAAGCTGGGCGCCGACATGGTGCCGCTGCAAAGCACCGATTTCTCGTCCTATCTGATCAAGGCGCAGTCGACCAATCCCGATGCGATCATCCTTCTGCTCGCCGGCGACGACATGATCAACTGCTTGAAGCAGGCGGTGCAGTTCGGCCTCGATAAGAAGTTCCACATCGCCGGCGCGCAGCAGGAACTGGAAGTGAACGAAGGCCTGCCGTCGAACGCGTTGCTTGGTGACTGGGTGTTCGAATGGTACTGGAAGCAGCCCGGCGTGCCGCATGTCGCCGAATTCGTCGCCGACATCCGCAAGCGGAGCGGCGGCAAGGTTCCCACCGCACGCACCTGGTTTGGCTACGCCGTGGTTCACACCTGCAAGCTCGCCGCCGAAAAGGCGAAATCGCTCGAAGCGGTCAAGCTGGCTCATGCGATGGAAGGTCTGGTCCTGCCGCCGGAAATCGCGCTGATGCCGAGCGCTCCCTATTACCGCGCGGGCGACCACCAGTTGATGCCGACCCTCTATGTCGGCCATTCGCGGCCCGCTCCCGCGGGAGGCGATCCGGAAGACCTCTTTGAGGTGACGGATCGCGTGAAGGCCGACGATGTCGCGTTGCCGGTCGACCAGACCGGCTGCCACATCGTGTGGCCGTCGTAACGAGACGCGCATTGGGGGCCGCGGCGTTGCGGCCCCCAGCCTATTTTGGTACGGGATTCTTGCGCCGTGCCATTGTGGGTATTGATCTGGCCCGCCCGGCTGCATGGGCGGGCCGATTCTTGACTGGGGCTGGGGTTGGGTTGGGGGATTCGTAATAGCCGCATGACGCTGCTGCTGTTCAACTTCTTCAATGGACTGATCATCGGCGCGTTCTACGCGCTGATGGCGCTTGGCCTGTCGCTGATCCTCAATCTGTCGGGCGTGATCAATTTCGCCCATGGCGGCTTCCTGGCGCTTGGGGGCTATCTCGCCTACACGCTGATCCCTTATCTGGGGTTCTGGGGCGCGCTGCTGGTATCGCCCTTCCTCGTCGCCTTCATCGGCATAGCTGTCGAACGCGTGCTGATCCGCCCTCTTTACGGCCGCGATCCGCTCTACAGCCTGCTGCTGACCTTCGGCTTGGCCTTCATGATCGAGGACGGCACGCGATTTATCTGGGGGGCGCAGAGCCTGCCGTACCAGATTCCAAATTGGCTCGCGGCGCCGCTGAGCACCGAGTACTTTTTCCTCACCGGATATCGCGTGTTCATGATCGTTCTGGTTGCGGCTGCGGTGATGGGCCTGTTCCTGATCCTCAATTACACCCGCTTGGGATTGCGCATCCGCGCCGGTACGCTCGATCTCGAAACCGTCTCGGTGCTGGGCGTCAACGTGCGCGTGTTGCGCAACCTGAATTTTGGCCTCGGCATCTATCTTGCCGGCCTCGCGGGCGTGCTTGCCGTCGGTATGCTCGGCCTCGAGCCGAACATCGGCGACAACCTCATCATGCCGAGCTTCATCGCCATCATCGTCGGCGGCCTCGGCAGTCTGCCGGGTACGCTGCTGGGCGGATTGCTGATCGGCGTCGCCTCGGGCGTCACCAGCGTGTACTTCCCCTCGGCGAGCGAGGCGGTGATGTATGTGATGATGGCTGCTGTCTTGATCGTTCGCCCGCGCGGTCTTTTCGGCGAGGAAGGACGCTTTTGATGCCGGGATTCGACAAGCGAGCCGGCGATATTCTGGTCTGGGCTCTGCTCTTGACCGCGCCGTACTGGATGCCGGCGGTCGGCAGCTATGTCGAGCTCGGCAGCCACGTCATAGTATTCGCGCTGGCGGCGATGGCGCTCAATTTCCTCCTCGGCTACACCGGCGTGCTGTCGTTCGGCCACGCCGCCTATTTCGGCCTCGGCGCTTACGGCACAGCACTGACCATCAAGTATCTTGTTCCGAGCACAGCCGCGGGCATGCTAGTTGGTATCCTCGTCGGCACCGCGGCCGCCGCTGTGATCGGTCCAATGATCGTCCGGTTGCGCGGCGTCTATTTCGCCATGTGCACCATCGCCTTCGGCCAGGTATTCTACTACATCGGCTTTCAATGGTTTTCGCTCACCGGCGGCGACGATGGCGTCAGCGCGTGGCACCGCATGCCGCTCGACCTGGGATTCACCAGCATCGACATCCTCAATAACGCCATAGCGTTCTATTACTTCGTGTTGGCGGTTTTTGCGGTCTGTGTGGGGGCAATGGCGTTTCTGCTGCGGTCGCCGTTCGGCCGCACGCTTTTGGCGATCCGTGAGAATGAACGGCGCGCCCGCTTTCTCGGTATTCCGGTGGACCGGCACATCTGGATGTCTTGGGTCATCTCCTGCTTCTTCGTCAGCGTCGCCGGCACGCTGTTTGCTTTGATGAACAATTTCGTCGATCCGCGCGCACTGCGCTGGGACCAATCGGGTACTTTCGTCATCATGGCCGTGCTGGGCGGCATGCGCTCGTTCTGGGGACCGCTGATCGGTTCGGCGATTTATCTTGTGCTGCAGGATTTCATTTCGAGCCATACCGAAAACTGGATGTCCTTCATCGGTCTTTTCTTCGTGCTGATCGTGCTGTTCTTCCCGCGCGGCGTGCTCGGCATCCTCCGGCGGAAGGTGGCGTCGTGAGCTTGTTGCAGGTCGAGAACGTCTCGAAGCATTTCGGCAGCCTGATTGCCGTCAATGACGTGTCGATGGCGGTCGAATTGGGCGAATTGCGCGCGGTGATCGGCCCCAACGGTGCCGGCAAGACCACGTTCTTCAACCTGATCAGCGGGTTCCTCACGCCGAGCGCCGGCCGCATTATTTTCGACGGCGAGGACGTCACCAATCTGTTGCCGGCACGGCGGGTGTGGCGCGGCATCGCCCGTACGTTCCAAATCACCGAAGTCTTTCCGGAACTGACGATCCAGGAAAATCTGCAGATCGCGGTCGAAGTGGCCAGCGGTTATCGGTTACGATTTTGGCAGTCGCAAGATGCCGATGGCGAGGTCAAGGCGCGGGTCGTCGATTTGTTGGAAATGAGCGGCTTGACGGAAAAGGCCGATCGATTGGTCGGCGAGCTCGCCCATGGCGATCAGCGCGCCACCGAGATCATGATGGCGCTCGCGCTCAAGCCGCGGCTGCTGTTGCTCGACGAGCCGACCGCCGGCATGGGCGACCAGGAAACCTACAACGTCACCCAATTGATTCGGAAGCTGCATCGCGACCAGAAGCTGACGATCGTGTTGATCGAGCATGACATGCGCGTCGTCTTTCATCTTGCCGACCGCATCATGGTGCTCGATCAGGGTAAATTCCTGGCCGAAGGCACGCCGCAGGAGATCGCCGCCAACGAAGCGGTGCAAGCGGCGTATTTGGGGAAGGTAGCAGCGTGAGCGCCGTCGTGCTCGAGGCCGAAGGCCTCCACACCTATTACGGCAAGAGCCACATCCTACATGGCGTCGGCCTCGAGGTGCGGGAAGGCGAGATCGTCACGCTGCTCGGCCGCAATGGCGCCGGCAAGACCACCACCTTGCGCAGCCTCGTCGGGCTAACCCACGCGCGCGACGGCGCGGTCCGCATTTTCGGTCACGCCACGACCGACTGGCCGCCATATCGGGTTGCGGGTCTCGGCGTCGGCTATGTCCCCGAGGGGCGGCGCATATTTCCCAATCTGACGGTCGAGGAAAACCTCAAAGTCCCGATCGAGCGGCCGGGGCCGTGGACGATCGCGCGCATCTACGAACTGTTTCCGCGGCTTGGCGAACGCAAAGGCAACAAGGGTCGGCAATTGTCCGGCGGCGAGCAGGAAATGCTGGCGATCGCCCGCGCCCTGTTGTTGAATCCGAAACTCCTGCTTCTCGACGAGCCCAGCCAGGGTCTCGCGCCCTTGATTGTGCAAGATGTGTTCAAGGTTGTTACCTCGGCGCGCGCGCAGGGGATTTCAGTGTTGCTGGTCGAGCAGAATGTGCGCGCCGCCGTTGAGGTCGCAGACCGTGCCTATGTGCTTGACGACGGCCACGTCGTCTATGCCGGTCCCGCCGCCGAATTCGCCAAGGATGAAGAGCGGGTGCGCTCGCTGGCCGGCGCCAGCGTCGAGGAATGGACGCCGCGGGCGTAGATCGCGCGGTGATATAGAGCGGAAGCGCCGGTCAACTGGATTTGTTGGGGTCGAGACCGTACTTCGCGCACATCGTCGCCACGATGGCTCTGTCTTTGCCGCCGGCGATGAGACCCATCACCGCGGACGTCACTTTGTTGCCGGTCATCCTCGCTTCGACAATGTAGGCCTGTTCGCCGTCGTAAGCGGGATAGGGGCTTTGCGCGTTCACGACGGAGCAGTAATTGACCGAGTCGTCCGTCACGATAGCTGGAATCTTCGCCCATCGGTATTTCGCCGATGCAGGATTGCGCAGCGACGGCGCGATCGCTTCGATAATGATTTTCTTTTCCGCCGCGGTGAGGTCGCGCTGCCCGACGCTGGCGGGGGCGCTATCGGCGGAATTGGCGGAGCCGCCGGCGGACGCCGTGCCTTAAGTCGCATTCGTAGCGCAGCCGGAAAGAGCAAGGCCGGCCGCCAATGCGGCAATCACGCAGAATCTTGCTACTTGCACGTTTGGTCCGTCATTGAGGGGGAGGTCTCGAAGATGGCGGCCTAGTTTCCGTTTTTGCTCGAGACCTGGACTGGGCCGATCGTGACTTTGGGAGCTGGGGTCGCCCGCACAACTCTCGATACGGGCTCGCCATTGGGCCCGATCGTATAGACATGATTGTTGATCATGGCCCGGCCGTCGCGCGTCGGATTGTTCATTTCCTTGACGTTGTCGCTGACCAACGTCTCCGCTGCTTCCGGATGTCCGGTATTAATCAGGCGAAGGTGTGTCACGAAAATCTTGGGATAGATCAGCGACGAGGCTGGCACCTTTAGTCCCATGAATTTCGCGACGTCACCCACAAACGCATTACAGTTATAGAGTTCTGCGCTCCACACATGCGAACGGCCTTGCAGATCCTTGATATAGGCCAAAACGCGATCGTATTCGTCCTTGTTCATCAGGACGCGAAAGCGCGCCGTCACGTATTTGTCCTCGAGATCGCCGTCGGTCCATCCCGTTTCGGCGGGCACGGGGACGTAATGCCCGATTACCCAGGCCGTCAAATCGTCGCCGACCGGAGACAGGCCGGCAACGTCGTCCTTGGTGGGTTTTTCACCGACTTTAGCGTGAACGAGATAAGTGTGACCGTAATCCCAGGAGTAGCGCGACCGAAACTCGATGTAATAGGCGCCGGATCCGGCGGTAACGACAGGCGCCTGCGAATTGGCGGCCCTTACGATCGCGTGCGTATCCTGCGCATTTGCCGGGGCCACCCCAAGTCCCGCCAACGCGGTCAAGGCGAAAGCGGTCGCCAGCCGAACGGGCCGGAAATGGTCGCTCAGCCTATCCCGCATGCTGCCCTCCAAGTAACCATGACGCGTGGCCATGACGTGCGGCCGGGACGGGTGACCGCGACACATGCTTGTAGCCAGCCAGCGAGGGGGCTGGTCCACCAGGCCAAACACCCATTATCGCGCTGGCACAGCGCGATTCGGTTTCGGTCCATCGCTTGCGGTGCGATGCTAGCAACAATTGGCCCCTGCCCGATGGCAAATGTTCGGCGGCCATTGTGGATTTTCCGGGGTGCGCCAAATTTGCAACGCTCACATCATCAAACGTCCGGAGACGGAAATAGACACAAAATCCATCCCCAAGATCCTGAATTTGAAGGCTCTTCCCCGCAAATTCAGGGCGGAAACTTCCTTGGGCTCAATTGGAACCCAAAAGGGCCTCCAATCAGATCGTGACTGTGTCTTTTCAGCACTAGAGGGCCGCCGGGGCCGTCTGTATGGTTAACCTCGTCATGACAAGGGGGAGTACCCTATGAAGAAGATCGTTATCGCAACGGCTGCGGTGCTGGCTCTCCTGAGCATCGCGGGCTGCGCTCAGACCGGTAAGGGTAAGGCCCCACCGCCGGTTGTTACCAAGGGGTAAATGCCGTACGGCAATTGTATGGGGGAAGGGCCGGCTTCGCGCCGGCCCCTTTCTTTTTTGGCGGCGCCGTTTCGATCCTGGTTGATGGCGGCCTGTGGCGCCTATTCCGCCGCCCGCTTGTGGACGAGCGCCGCCGCGGCTCGGTCGTAGCTTTCCTCGCGTGCCAACTGCTCCTTGAGGCCGACCAGCGCGTAATAGTCGTCGAGCGGCAGTAGGTGCTCGAATGTTGGCGTGAGCGAGTTCTCGCGTTTGAGCATGCGCAACACGTTGCGCACAGCATGCGCCGCGGCGAACAGCGCGATCGACGGAAATGTGGCTGCGACCACGCCGGCCGCCTCGAGTTCCGAAAGGTCGCGTTGCTTAAATCCCGCCGCTTGCGACAACGTCGCCATATGCGGCCCGCCGACTTCGCGGATGACGCGCTTGATGTCGCCGATCGTGTCGACGCCCATGGGCTTCGCCATATCGGCGCCGGCATCCATGAACAATCGGCATCGGTCGATTGCCGCGTTAAGGCCTTCCACGCCGGCGGCGTCGGTGCGTCCGGCAATATAAAAGTCGGGATCGCGCCGGGCGTCGAGCGCGGCCTTGATCTTGGCCAGCATCTGCTCCACGGGGATTACCTGTTTGCCCGGCAGGTAACCGCAGCGATTGGGAAACACCTGATCGCTGATGAAGACCCCAGCAACGCCGGCAGCCTCGAACGCGCGCACCATCTGCCGCACATTGTTGACGCCGCCGAAACCGGTGTCGGCATCGACGTAGACCGGCACGTCGACCGCGGCGCAGATGCGCCCGTAATGGTCGGCATAGTCGCGCATGTTGGACTGGCCGGTATCGGGCTGCGCCAGCGTCGAACCGATGGCGGCATAGCCGCCGGCACAGATGGCCTCGAAACCTTCGGCCTCCATGATCCGCGCCGATAGCGCGTCGTAGGCGCCAGGCATCAGCACAAGCCGCTGACCCGCCATGATGGCCCGGAATTTCTTGCGCACATTCATCACGCGGTCTCCCTTTAGTCCTGCACCGATTTGCGGTTGTCCTTTGCGCTCTGCAGCCATGGCTGCGCAGTGGCTGCGCGGCGCTCCCAGTCGACGATTTCATCCAGGTGCTTGAGCGTCATGCCGATATCGTCGAGCCCTTCGAGGAGCCGCATGCGATCTGCGGCCGATATTTCGAAGGCGATGTCCGGCCCCCCCGGACCGCGGATGCGCAGCGCCACGAGATCGACGGTAAACGGCGCTGCGCCGTCGGCGGCGACAACGCGGTCAATGAAAGCATCGGCATGTTGCGGACCGAGCATCACCGGCAATAAGCCGTTCTGCAGGCAGTTTTCACGATAGATATCGGCAAAGCTCTTCGCCACGATGACGCGAATATTATTCGCCAGCATGCTCCACACCGCGGATTCGCGCGAGGAGCCGGCGCCGAAATTATGGCCGGTGACGAGAATGCCGGCGCTGCGAAACTGCGGTCTGTTGAGGACGAAATCCGGATCTTCGCTGCCGTCTTCGCGCCGCCGCGCGCGGTGAAACAGCATCGCCTTGTAGTCCTCTTTCAGGCTGCGCGAATGCATGATCGGCGCGATTTGATCGGTATTGATGTCGTCCTTGACGAGCGGCGCGGCGATGCCGGTATGACTGGCGAAGGGCTGCATTACGCCGCTCCGGCCAGCAATTGGCGCACATCGGCGATGCGCCCGGCAATCGCGGTGGCCGCCGCGGTCGCCGGGCTTGCGAGATGGGTGCGCACTTTCGGTCCTTGCCGGTTCTCGAAATTGCGATTGGTGGTCGATACGCAACGCTCGCCGGGCTCGCCGCGGTCGCCATTTCCGCCGGCGCACATGGAGCAGCCGGACTCGCCCCAGAAGAAACCGGCATCGCGAAACACGCCGTCGAGCCCCGCCGCTTCCGCCGCGCGCTTCACGCTCGAGGAGCCTGGCACGACCATCGCGATCACGCCCGCGGCGACATGCCGGCCGCGCACGATTGCGGCGGCTGTCTCCAAATCCGGCAGGCGGCTGTTGGTGCAGGAACCGATGAAGACGCGATTGACCGGCAGACCGGCGAGCGGCGTCCCCGGAACGAGTCCCATATAGGCGAAGGCGCTTTCCGCGGCGGCACGCCGGCTCGGATCGACCGCGCCCGGCTCGGGGACGCGGCCGGAAATGCCGACGACCTGGCTTGGATCGGTGCCCCAGGTGATCTGCGGTTCGAGGCTTGCGCAATCGAGCACGACCTCGCGGTCGAAGGTGGCGTCATCGTCCGTTTTCAGGGTGCGCCAATATTCGAGCGCGCGGTCCCATAGCGCGCCTTGCGGTACGTAGGACCGGCCTGCGAGCCAGGCGAAGGTCGCAGCGTCGGGCGCAACGAAACCGGAGCGGCCGCCCATTTCGATGTTGAGGTTGCAGAGCGTCATGCGCTGCTCGATTGGCATGGCGCGCACCGCCACGCCGGCATATTCCACTGCATAACCACGCGCGCCCGCCACCCCGAGCTCGGCAATGAGCCGGAGTGCTGCGTCCTTCGCGTTGACATGCGGTCCGGGATAGCCGTCGAGGCGCACGCGCATGCGCTGCGGACGTTTGAGCGCCATGACCTGGGTGACAAGGATGTGCGCGAGTTCGCTCGTGCCGCAGCCAAAAGCGAGGGCGCCGACCCCGCCGACGGTGCTGGCGTGGCTGTCAGGAACCGCGTGCGTCGCGCCCGGCAATACGATGCCGAGTTCCGGAGCTACCACGTGCGAGATGCCTTGTTCGGGATCGTCGACATCAAAGAGCCTGATGCCGTTCTCCCGGCAACCCTGACGCATTGCCTTGATAAAAGCGGCGCCCGATGGATTGGTGTCGTCGTCGCGGCCGGGCTTTGTCGCGACGGTATGATCCTGCACCGCGAAAGTGAGGTCCGGGCGGTGCACCCGCCGCCGCTGCTTCTGCAGTTGAGCAAAGGCGTGATGCGCATGCAGTTCGTGGAGAACATGGCGATCGATATAGATAAGATCGCGGCCGTCGGCGCGTTGGCCGACGCGATGGAAGTTCCAGATTTTGTCGAACAAAGTGGCGGGCATGGGAATTGATATTTACCGCCCTAGCCCGGATCAGAGCAACCCGTCATCGATGAGACGATCCCATGCCTCGCGTCGTCGGTATCGATCACCTGGTCCTGAGCGTGGGCGACTTTGCGCGGTCCAAGGAGTTTTATGGCAAGCTCCTGAAGTTCCTCGGTTTCAAGCTCAAGCACGAGTACGGAGACATGGCCGGATGGAGTAACGGCAAGACTTTATTGTGGATCGCCGAGGCCGACGCCCAAGGCAAGAAACATAAATATCGCAAAGGCGACATCGGCTTTCACCACTATGCGTTCGAGCTGGCAAGCCGCAAAAACGTTGACGCGCTGGGCGCCTTTCTCGAAGCCAATGGAATGAACGTCGTCGATCCGCCAGGCGAGTATTACGGCCGCAATTATTACGCCGTCTATTTCACCGATCCGGATGGAATGAAGCTTGAGGGCATGATCTGGGCGCCGCCGGAAAAGAAGCGCAAGGCCCGATCCGAGAACAAGGCGCGCGGGAAGCGCAAGCCAACCAACAGAACGCGCCGATCCTAGTGGTCCGCGGCAGACGCTTAGGACGCCGCGCGCAGCAGCGGGCGCCCGTGCCCGACCACGTTGTTGCGGCCGCGGCGTTTCGCGGCATAGAGCGCGTTGTCAGCCGCCTCGACCAGATCGGCGGATGTTTGAAATTTGTCCGGCACCGTGGATTCAACGCCGATACTGACGGTGACGTGACCGCAAGGCGATTCCGAATGATTGATCAGCAGGTCTTCGACCGCTTTGCGCGCCTCGTCGGCAATCGCGGCGGCGCGTTCGAGATCGAGGCCCGGCAACAGCAGCGCGAATTCTTCGCCGCCGTAGCGGGCGACCAGCACGGCCTCGTCGAGCGTCACCAGCGAAAGCGTCTCGCCGACCGCGCGCAGACAAGTATCGCCGGCGACGTGGCCGTAACGGTCGTTGAACAGCTTGAAGTGATCGATATCGACCATCATCAATGCCAGCGGCTCGCACTTCTCGCCGGCGTGACGCCATTCGCGCTCGAGCTCGCGGTCGAAGCCGCGCCGGTTGGCGAGCCCACTCAACCCGTCGAGGCTCGCCAATTCCTCAAGGTGCTGATTGGCGATCCGCAATTCCTCTTCGCGCTCGGCGAGCTTGGCCGCCATATCGTCGAGCGCAGCCGCCAGCGGCGCGAATTCGGCGACCCAGGGCTCTTGCGAGGCGCGCACGTGGAGATCGCCGCGTCCGAAACGCGTTGCGGTACGCACCAGCGAACAAATCGGCCGCACCACGAGCTGTTCGCCGCCGAACCAAGCCAGGAGCAGGACGAACGCGCCGAACGCGCCAAGCTGCAGGTAGGCGAAGTCGAGTTCGGTGTCGATGCCGCTATGCACGCTGCTTTCGTCGAGGCCGACTGCGAGCCGCGCACGAGTCCACGGCACGCGGGCATAAGCGAAGATGCGACGAACGCCGTCAAAGCCTACCGCCGTGATCGTGCCTTCGTCGTTGGCGAGTACTTCACGCGTCAAGGCGTGGCCGGCGAACCGCTTGCCGATAAAGTCCTCCTGGTCGGCCGAGCCGGCGACAAGCGTCCCGTTGCCGTCGAGCAGCATGACCGATGCGTTGGAGTGCTGCGCGGCGCTCGCTGCAAGATCCCCGATCCATTGTAGATTGATGACCGCGAGCACGACACCCTTGAGCGAGCCATCATCCGCAATGGCCGGAAAAGTGGCGACCAAGCTCGGCACTTGGTTGATCCGATTGATCAGATAATCGCCGAGCGCGAATTCATGCGAGTGCAGCGCGCTCTGAAAGTGCGGGCGGTCTGAAACATTCAGCCCGACTGCCAAGGGTTCGGTCGAACATGCGATGCGCCCGTCGGTGCCGGCGATGGAAACGTCGCGGATCCACAAAATATTCTTCGTCACATCGGCCATGTAACGATTGCAGCTCGACGAATCGAGCGGCAGCCTGGCATAGACCCGCGACACAAGCTGAACCAGCGCGCGGACCGAATAAATGATTTGCCGCTGCGCCTCTACGCCGCGCCGGGCAAGGTCGGCCACCTCGGCGTTGGCGCGTTCGATGTGTGCGGCACGGGCCTTTTCGAGTCCATGGACCCGCTCGACCATCAATGGAGCGATCGCCAAAAGTGCGAGCACGATCAGCCGGGCGCGAATGCTGAGAATCGGCTGGCGCCGCCGCGAGGCGGTTTGCGTTTGTGCTTGACCGTCCGACATTCTGCCGCTTCCCGCCCCGGTTCCATAAATTAGCGGGTGCGCGTAAAAATGGACTTCGTCCCATCGCTAAACTGATCGTGCAATCGTTGACCCAATGGAAACCATGAATCGACAGAGCGGCATCGCGGCGGTGCGCGGGGAAATCGCACGGGCCGCTCGCGATGCCGGACGCGATCCCGCAAGCGTCACACTGGTGGCGGTGTCGAAGACATTCGGCGCCGATGCGATTGAGCCGATGATCGCCGCCGGCCAACGTATTTTCGGCGAAAACCGCGTGCAGGAGGCGAAAGCCAAATGGCCGCCGCTGATCGCGCGACACGGCGGGCGCGACGGCGGCATCGAACTGCATTTGGTCGGCTCGCTGCAGTCGAACAAGGCCAAGGATGCCGTGGCGCTGTTCGACGCCATTCATTCGGTCGATCGCGCGAGCCTCGCCGAGGCGCTGGCCAAAGAAATCGCAAACCAAAATCGGCGCCCGCTCCTGTTCGTCGAAATCAATACCGGCGCCGAAGCGCAAAAGTCCGGGGTGCTGCCGCAAGACGCGGATGCATTTCTCGCCGCCTGCCGCGATCGTTATGGGCTTAAGATTTCCGGCCTCATGTGCATCCCGCCGCACGACGACGCGCCCGGGCCGCACTTCGCGCTTACCGGGAAGATCGCACGCCGTAACGGGCTCGAACTCCTGTCGATGGGAATGAGCGCCGATTTTCCGGCGGCAATCGCCTTCGGCGCCACCCATGTCCGGGTCGGCACCGCGATTTTCGGCCAAAGGCCAGCTAGGAGTGAATAAAGATTCGCGTCTTGCGCGAAAGACGTGGGAGTAGCGCCAGTAAGTCGTTCCGGCGCAGCGCGACACAGCCTGCGGTCGATCCAAAGCCGGCGCGGGCGACATGGATGAAAACGGCACTGCCGCGCCCGGCCACGCGGGGCCGGGTGTTGTGATCGAGTTCGATAATCAGATCGTAAAGGCCGTCGTCACGGCAGAGCCGGTCGCCTGGTTCATTGGCCGACCGGCGGAATGCCTGATTATAGCGGCGGTCTGCCGGGTCTTCGCACCAGGCGTCATGAAGTCCGATCCGGCGCACCGGGAGCAAAGTCCGTGGCCGCGGCAAACGATTGGCGCGCCACCACAGGCGAACGGGGTGAAACCGGCCGGCTGGCGTGGCGCCGTCGCCTTCGCGCTTGGACGCCTTGATTCCGGCGCGGCCGAGCGCGACGCGCGTCGGCCCGAATGCCCTCGCACCCCCGACCAGCCACCCCTGGCTATGCTGGCCCGGCCGGGCGCCGATACGAATGAAACGAAGCGAAGTTCGTCGCACCCTGGCCCCTTGGATTCCCTGAATTCCCAACCCGCATCCGCTCTTGTATCCTTAGCCTTTGTACTTCGCGCCAGGCGGCGCGGCAAAGCGGCGGCGGGGCTCGGAATTTATGCCGAATACGCGGAAGATTCTTATCGTCGATGACGATCCCGAATTGCGCGACGCGCTGGCCGAACAGCTGTCGCTGCATGAGGAATTCGAGGCCGTGGCGGTCGAGAACGGCAGCAAGGGCGTCCAGGCGGCCAAGGCCGGCCAGATCGATCTCGTCATCATGGATGTCGGCCTGCCCGATATCGACGGCCGCGAAGCCGTGCGCATTCTGCGCAAGAACGGCTTCAAGGCGCCGATCATCATGCTGACCGGCCACGATACCGATTCCGATACCATCCTGGGCCTCGAATCCGGCGCCAACGATTACGTGACCAAGCCGTTCCGGTTCGCCGTGCTGCTGGCGCGTATCCGTGCCCAACTTCGCCAGCACGAGGCAAGCGAGGACGCGGTCTTCACGATTGGCCCCTATACGTTTCGGCCCAGCTCCAAGCTTTTGCTCAATCCCAAGGGCAACAAAGTGCGGCTGACCGAGAAAGAAACTTCGATCCTGCGTTATCTTTATCGCGCCGGTCAGCGGCCGGTGTCGCGCGAGACGCTGTTGCAGGAAGTGTGGGGTTACAATTCGGGCGTCACCACCCATACGCTGGAAACGCACATTTACCGATTACGGCAGAAGATCGAAAAGGACGTCGCCGCGCCCGCCATCTTGGTGACCGAAGCCGGCGGCTACAAACTGGTGCCGTAATCGCGAGTTGCCATGACCATCGAGGCGGACATTGCGTTCCTTGAGGGAGTGCCGATTTTCCGTACTCTGGGCGGCGGTGCATTGCGCATCCTCGCCATCGGCGCCGAAAGTCATACGGTCCAAGCCGGCCAGGTTCTGTTCACGGCCGGCGACGCTGCGGACTGCGCGTATGTGGTCCAGCTGGGATCGTTCGGCTTAAGGCCGCAAGGGCAGGAGGCCGAAATCATTGCCGAGCCAGGCACGCTGCTTGGCGAAATGGCGCTGCTTGCGGAAACGATCCGGCCGGTGACCGCCACTGCGCGCGAGGAGGCCGCGGTGATGCGCATCTCGCGGACGATGTTCATGAAAATGCTCGAAAGCTATCCCGACGCGGCGCAGCGGTTATGCGAGCTGATCGCCGCACGCGCCGACCGATGGGCGCGTGAAATGGAGCAGGTCCGCGTCGCATTGGCGCACGGCACCGGGCCGCGATAATTCAGCTACACATCCAGCGTCGCCGTGACCGGTACGTGATCGGAGGGTCGCGAGGCGCCGCGGTAATTCTTGGCAATGGCGATCTCGGCGACGCGGTCGGCCAGCATCGGCGATGTCAACACATGATCGAGGCGGCGGCCCTTGTCGGCGCTCGCCCAGTCCGGCGAACGATAGCTCCACCAGGTGTAGAGCTTGGTCGGCTCCGGGGTCAGCTGGCGCATGCTGTCGATCCAGCCGCCGGCGCGCAACGCGCCGGTAAATTTCTCGCACTCGATCGGCGTATGCGATACGACGCGCAGCATTTGCTTGTGGCTCCACACGTCATGTTCGAGCGGCGCAACGTTGAGATCGCCGACGAGAATGGCGCGCTCGGACGGTGCCGGGCGCAGCGCCGGCGCGTCGCGCATCTCATCGAGGAAGGCAAGCTTATGGGCAAATTTCGGATTTACCGCCGGGTCGGGAATGTCGCCGCCGGCCGGGACATAGAAGTTATGCACGGTGATGGGATCGCGCAGCCCGGCGCGCTCGCCGAACACCGCGGAGATATGGCGACAGTCGGTCTTGCCGCAGAACTTTTGAATATTGAAATTTTCGAACGGCAAGCGCGACAGCACGACGACGCCGTGATAGCCCTTCTGGCCGTTGAGAGCGATGTTGTCGTAGCCGAGTCGCTTGAACCGTTTGCGCGGAAACGCGTCGTCCGGGCATTTCGTCTCTTGCAGACAAAGAATATCGGGCCGGACTGCTTTTATGAACTTGGCAACAAGATCGATGCGCAGCCGCACCGAATTGATGTTCCAGGTCGTGAGGGTGAGCTTCACAGGGATCAGGAATCGGTAGTCAGGGATCAGGATGTGGATAGTGGATCGTTGCGCATCGCGCTACCGATTTCTGATTCCTGACGTCCTGTTTCCTGATTCCCGACTACTGATTACTGATGCTGCCTTGATTACCCATATAGTTGATGACGAACAGGTCGGGATTCGGCTTTTTCGTGGTGTCGAGGTTATAGACCGCAACCGTCGTGTCGAACCCTTGCGGATCGGTGACGGTCCATTGCTTGAGCGCGAGGTCCTTGGCGTCGAACATCATCATCAGCTTGTCGGTGCCGACCATTAATTGCTTTTGCTCGATGGTGACGGTGGCGAACGTATCGTCGGACGAGACACTGACGACATCGGTGTCGCGCAGCAGATCGATGCGGTCGGCTAAAAGGTAGCGCAGCGGCGTCTGCGACAGCGGATATAGATCCTGCGTCGCGAGCTTGCGGTCGCGAACGACGACCGATGAGCCGTCGGCGATGATGTCGATCGGGCTCGGCGGATTGTATTCGAAGCGCACCTTGCCGGGTTTCTGCAAATAGAACGTGCCTTCGGTGCGTCCGCCGTCGGGTCCGATCTGGACAAAATTTCCGACCATGGTCTGAATGCTCGACAGATACAGGCTGATGCGGTCGAGCAGCGAGCGCTGCTTGTCGTCGAAGGCGGTGGCTTGGCCCTTATCGGAGAACGTGAAAAAACTCGGAAGATGCAGCGACTGCGACGCCTGGGACGGCGGCGGCGCCGATGACTGCGGTATCGGTGCGGGAGACACGGCAATGCTGTCGGTCACCGCCGGCGGCGCGACCACGCCGGTTTTGGGCAATGGCGCCGGTATCGGCAGCGGTACGTTTCCGGCGACAGCGGCCGTCGGTCCGAGAAAACTCAGCGCGCAGGTGCATGCCGCCAGAAAGGCCGCCGAAACAATCGCCGGGCCGAGTTTAGCCAAGCCCCTCGCCGTCATATCGTTCTCCCGCCGCTGAGCGCCCCGTTGATGAAGTTGACGTATCCGTGCGCACGCCCCCGCGACCAACACCGTCCGCTAGACGCCCGATATGGCGAATTCGCGGCTACTTATTGCCTGTCCAGGCTTAAGGCGCGGCCGCGCAATTCTCAATAGGCATCGTCGTCGGCACCCTCGACCAGGATTTCGCGCTTGCCGGCGTGGTTGGGCTGGCCGACGACGCCCTCTTGTTCCATGCGCTCGATGAGCGAGGCGGCGCGGTTGTAGCCGATCTGCAGCCGGCGCTGGATGTAGCTCGTTGAAGCCTTGCGGTCGCGCGTGACGATCGCCACCGCCTGCTGATAGAGGTCGCCGCCCTCGGCGCCCATCGCGCTCGCGTCGAAGATCGGATTGCCGTCCTCGTCCTGCGGCTCCTCGGCGGTGACGGCTTCGAGATATTCGGGCACGCCTTGCGACTTGAGGTGGCGCACGACCTTTTCGACCTCTTCGTCGGAGACAAAAGGTCCATGCACGCGGCTGATGCGGCCGCCGCCGGCCATGTAAAGCATGTCGCCCTGGCCGAGCAGTTGCTCGGCGCCTTGTTCGCCGAGAATGGTGCGGCTGTCGATCTTCGAGGTCACCTGGAACGAGATTCGGGTCGGGAAATTGGCCTTGATCGTGCCGGTGATGACGTCGACCGAGGGCCGCTGGGTCGCCAGAATGACATGCAGGCCGGCGGCGCGCGCCATTTGCGCCAGCCGCTGCACCGCGCCTTCGATGTCCTTGCCGGCGACCATCATCAGGTCGGCCATCTCATCGACGATGACGACGATGTAAGGCAACGGCTCGAGATCGAGCTCCTCGTTCTCGTAGATCGCCTCGCCGGTCTCGCGATTGTAGCCGGTGTGAACGGTGCGGCTGAGCCTTTCGCCTTTGCTTTTGGCCTCGGCGACGCGCGCATTGTAGCCGTCGACATTGCGCACGCCGAGCTTCGACATTTTCTTGTAGCGCTCCTCCATTTCGCGCACCGCCCATTTCAGCGCGACCACCGCCTTCTTCGGATCGGTGACGACGGGAGCGAGCAGATGGGGAATGCCGTCGTAAACGGAGAGTTCGAGCATTTTGGGATCGACCATGATCAACCGGCACTGGTCCGGCTGCAACCGATAAACCAGGCTGAGGATCATGGTGTTGATGGCGACGGATTTGCCGGAGCCGGTGGTGCCGGCGATGAGCAGATGCGGCATGCGCTGCAGATCGACCAGCACCGCTTCGCCGCCGATCGCCTTGCCGAGGCAGAGCGCCAGCCGCGCCGACGTCTCGGCATAATCGCGCGACGCCAAGAGCTCGCGTAAATAGACCTTCTCGCGGGTCGGGTTCGGCAACTCGATGCCGATGGCATTGCGGCCGGAAACCACGGCGACGCGCGCGGACAGCGCGCTCATGGAGCGCGCGATGTCGTCGGCGAGGCTGATGACCCGCGACGACTTTATGCCCGGCGCGGGCTCCAGCTCGTAAAGCGTCACCACCGGACCCGGCCGCGCGTTGATGATCTCGCCGCGCACGCCGAAATCCGCGAGCACGCCTTCGAGCGCGGTGGCGTTTTCCTGCAAAATGTCGGAGCTGACGGTGGAGCGGCCGACCTTGCTCGGCGGCGTCAGCAATTCAAGCGGAGGCAGAACATAACCGCCGGAGCGGCGGATCGCTTTCGGCGCGCGCGGCTTGCGCACGCGCGGCGCCGCTTCCGCTTCGTCGTCGGTTTCGCCTTCGACATGGCGCTCCATCGTATCGTCCAAGCGCGGCTCGACCCGTCGCTGCGATACTCCGCTCTGTTCGCGCGATCCGATCGGGCTGCGCGGCCGCCGGCGGAACAGGCGCCAAAGCCGGGCGCGAAAACTCAGGAGGTAATGCGCCAACAGGCCGAGCGATATCCAGCCGCCGCCCTCGTCGTCCGCTTCGTCGCCGGCTTCCTCATTCTGGGCCGGCGCTTCGTCTTCGTCCTCCTCGATTGTGTCGCGCCAGAGAATGCCGGCGGCGCCGGCGAAGGCGAACAAAGCCGCGACGCCGAGCACGATGGCGGCGCCAATGCGGTGCATTCCCAGCAGCGGCTCATGCAGCACCATCGCAGGCAGCCGCAGCACGGCATCGCCGATGACGCCGCCCAAGCCCGACGGCAGTGGCCAGCGCGGGCTTCGCGGCAGGCACGAGGCGAACGCGGCGGTCAGCACCGCGCCGGCAAGCCAAAGCAGCACGCGCAGGCGCTCGTGGCTGAGATAACGATGGCCGAGCAGCCGATAGCCCCACATCGCGATCGGCAATAACAGCGCCAGCGAGCCGAGCCCGAGCAGCTGCATCATCAGGTCGGCGGCGATCGCGCCGGGCAGGCCAAGGAGATTATGAATTGGCGCAGCGGTGGCGTGACTGAGCGACGGATCCCCCACCGACCAGGTGGCAAGCGCGAGCGCCGCCATCATGGTGAGACTGATCAGCACCACGCCGCCGAGTTCGCGCAGGCGGCGGCGCAAAATGGCGCCGAGCTGGCCGGACAGAGCGGCCATGCCGTCGAGGCTGCGGTCGATCATCGACATCGCGTCCGCCCTATCCGCTCATTCCCGCGCAAGCGGGAATCCAGTCGAACTTGCTTCTTTGCAACCAAACGTCCTGAAACCCCGCTTTCGCGGGGACGAACGGAAGTAAACTCAATCGCTTCCACCGGCGCATGCGCTAACCCAGCACCGCCACCAGGCGATGCATCGCCTCGGCGGTGATCTCGTTGTTGTGGACCATGGCGACGCGGATATAGTCCGCGCCGGGATTGCTGCCGTCCTTCTGCTCGTGCGCCAGATAGCGGCCGGGCACCACGCGCAAACCGGCCTCGCGCCACAGCCGCAATGTCGCCGCCTCGCTGCCGCCCTGCGCCGAAACGTCGAGCCAGAGAAAAAATCCGCCGGCGGGCCGGCGATAACCGTAACGGTCGCCGATGATCTGATCGGCCAGATCGAATTTTTCCCGGTATAGCTGTCGATTCTCCTCGACATGCTTCTCGTCGTTATAGGCGGCGATGGCGACGTGTTGCATTGGCGTCGGCACCATCGGCGCGGCGACATTGCGCAGTTCGAGAAAGGCCGCGAGGTAGTTCCGGTCGCCGGCGACAAAGCCGATGCGCAGCCCCGGCAGGCTCGAGCGTTTCGACAGCGAATGGAACACCGCGACGTTCTGAAATTCCGCGCCGGCCGCTTCGAGCATGCCCGCGGGCGGGCGATCGCTATAGATCTCGCAATAGCATTCGTCGGAAAAAATCAGGAAGCCGAAGCGCCGCGCCAGCGCGGTCAGGCGCGACAGATAGGCGCGATCGGCCACCGCGCCTTGCGGGTTCGACGGCGAGGCGATGTAGAGGGCGACCGTGCGCGCCAGCAAATCGTCGCTCAGCGCATCGAGATCGGGGAGAAAGCCGGTCGCCCGCGTTGTCGGCAGATAGACCGGCTCGCAGTCGGCCGCGATCGCGCCGGCAGCGTAAGCGGCATAAAACGGATTGGGGATGAGCATAGCCGGGCGGCCGGCGCGCGGCGTCACCCAGGTCTTGGCGGCAAGAGCTGCGAGAAAGAGACCCTCGCGCGTGCCGTTGAGCACCAGCACTTCCGTTGCCGGATCGACCGGGCGCTCCAGCGCAAAGCGCCGGCCGAGCCATTTGGCGACGGCCTCGGCGAAGGCATCGAGACCCTTATTCGCCGGATAGCGGCCGAACTCGGCGACATGCTCGGCGATGATTTTGCCGACAAAAGGCGGAATGGGATGCTGCGGCTCGCCGACCGCAAGGCTGATCGCGGACTTGCCCGGGGCAATGCCGTCGAGGAGCTCGCGCATGCGCACGAACGGCGAGCGCGATCCGGTGGCGCGAACGGGCGAAGGGGAAGACTCGCGGGTCATCACATACATCAGTGAACAGCGGGGCCGCCCGCCGCATTACCGGTGCAATAGCATAGGTGCGGCGAGGTTAAGACCCGATTAACCATCTGGGCCCGGGACTTTTCCCTCCCCCCGCGAAGCGGTGGGGAGGGTCGGCAAATATCGCGAAGCGATATGAGCCGGGGTGGGGGGAGCATCAAAGTGCCCCCCACCCCTAACCCCTCCCCACCACGCGCTACGCGCGTGGGCGGGAGGGGAAAACATTCACGCCGCGATTTTCACGTATTCGAAGTCGCCCGGCTTGTTGTCGATGCCGATGCGCGGCGGTGCGATCCAGCCGGCGAACTGGCCGGGCTCGGTGACCGGCTTCATCAGGCTGCCGATGAAATCGCCGTCGGCTTTCGACGGCAGCCACTGGCTGCGCTCGCGGTTCCAGGTCGCCTCATCGACGAGCCTTCCGTCCGGCGAAACATGCACGTCCTTGAACTCGCCGATCTGGCGGTGGAAGCCGACATGCGGCAGTTGCAGTTTGTAGGCGACGCCGGTCTTGTCGATGATCTTATTCCAGCGGTCGAGCCCGCGCTGGCAGTCGGCGGTGTAATCGTCGCGCAGCCGCATATTGATCGCGGTGAGCGCCGGCTCGTCGACGCGCTTGATCTCGCCATCGACGAATTTGAGCACCGGATAGGTCGCGTGTTCGAGCCGGTGATCGTCGTCAATCTTGGTCTCCTGGAAGCGGCCCTTCAGCCCGGCGGTGAACGTGTTCGCCGCATTGGTCGAGACTTCCGAGCCGAACAGATCGAGGGAGAGCGTATAATGCAGATTGAGCTTCTTCTGCATGGTCGGCAGATCGATGACGCCGAGGGAGCGCACCCTCTCGATGTCGCCCGGGTCTTCGATGCCGGCCGCTTGCATCGCCTCGCAGGTGCGCTGGATGGTGCGGCCGACGCCGGTCTCGCCGACGAACATGTGATGCGCCTCTTCGGTCAGCATGAAGCGGCAGGTGCGCGACAGCGGATCGAAGCCCGATTGCGCCAGGCTCTCCAATTGCATCTTGCCGTCGCGGTCGGTGAAGAACGTGAACATGTGGAACGACAGCCAGTCCGGCGTCGCTTCGTTGAAGGCGCCGAGCATGCGCGGCTTGTCGGCGTCGCCGGAGCGCCGCTGCAGGAGTTCGGCGGCTTCCTCGCGGCCGTCGCGGCCGAAATATTTCTGCAAGAGGTAGACCATGGCCCAGAGATGGCGGCCTTCCTCGACATTGACCTGAAAGACGTTGCGCAAGTCGTAAAGCGACGGCGCGGTCTTGCCGAGATGGCGCTGCTGCTCGACCGAAGCCGGTTCGGTGTCGCCCTGGATCACGATCAGGCGCCGCAGCATGGCGCGATATTCGCCCGGCACGTCCGCCCACACCGGCTCGCCGAGGTGGCGGCCGAACGGGATTTTGCGGCCTTGCTCCTGGGGCGCCAGCAGAATGCCCCAGCGGTAGTCGGGCATCTTCACGTAATCGAACTTGGCCCAGCCCTTGGGATCGACCGAGACCGCGGTGCGCAGATAAACCAGCGCCTGCTGAAATCCTTCCGGCCCCATATCCATCCACCAATCGATATAGCCGGGATGCCAGCTTTCGAGCGCGCGCAGCACTTGCCGGTCTTCGGCAAGATTGACGTTGTTTGGAATCTTGGTGGAGTAGTCGACGTTCTGAATATCCATGGCTCGGTCCTCTCATACTCTCCGCGTATCGAACACCGGCTTCTGGCCGGTGCCGTAGCGCTTGAGCGCGCCTTCTTCGCCGATCGCGTTGGGGCGCTGGAAAATCCAGTTCTGCCATGCGGTCAGCCGCGCAAAAATTTTCAATTCCATGGTCTCCGGTCCGGCAAAGCGCAGATTGGCTTCGAGACCGGTCAGCGCGTCGGGCGAGAAGCTCGATCGCTCTTCAAGAAACACGCGCACCTCGTCGTCCCAATCGATATCGTCGAGCGCGAAAGTGACGAGGCCGAGTTGCTGCGCGCGCGCGGCGTCGAGCATTTTGCCGCGCTCGGCCTTCGCCGCATCGAGATCGGCCGGATCGGCGAGGAAGCGGCATTCGAGCCGCGTCAATCCATTCGACATCGGATAGGCGCCGAAATTGACGTCGCTGAGCGCAATCGCCGCCGGCGGCTTGTTGTCGCCGCCGCGCCCCCGGCCCGACCCCGCGGCGGAGGCAGGCGAGGAGATCAGCATGTAGGAGCGGTCGGACGCGAACGGCAGTTCGGCGAGCGTGCCGGCAAAGCACGAACCCGGCTCGATCAGCGTGACCAGCGAGCGCGAGGTGAGATCGACGCGCTTGAGTACGCGCTTCCACAGCAGCCGGATTTCGCGCGCCAGCCAGTGCTCCCGGTTGGCGTCGAGAAACGTATCGTAAGCGAGCACCTGAGCCGGATCGCCGGACGATTTAAAGACGATCGCCGCGACATCGAGCTCGTTGAGGCGGATATGCAGGATGGCGTCGTCGAACTCGCGGGCGAGCGCGAGCGGCCAGAAATCGGCGCCGAGCGCCACCATGGCTGCGGCGGAATCCGGCGGCGGTGCAGTGGGACCGCGCAATGTCATGGTCGCGAGTCGTTCATGGCGCTGGAATTCGACCGCAACCGCGCCGTACTCCACGCCGTCCGGAGTAAAGGTCCGCGCCAGCGGCGCGAGCTTGATGCCCGGGCCCGCGGCCTTGCGGGGCGATTTCGCCGCAAATTCCTTGGCGCGCGTAGCGATTGCCTCGTCGAATTTCGAGCCGGCAACAACGTCGTCAACCAGCCGCCACTCCACCGCGCGCTTGCCTTTGACGCCTTCCTCGGTGGTGCAGAACACGTCGGCGTGGTCGCGGCGCACCTTGCGCTTATCGGACACGCGGGTGAGGCCGCCGGTGCCGGGCAAAACCGCAAGCAACGGCAATTCCGGCAGCGAAACCGCCGCCGTGCCGTCGTCAACCAGCATGATGTAATCGGTCGCCAGCGCCAGTTCGTAGCCGCCGCCGGCCGCGGTGCCGTTGATCGCGCAGATCGATTTGAGCCCGGAATGCGCGCTCAAATCTTCGATGCCGTTGCGCGTCTCGTTGGTGAACTTGCAGAAATTGACCTTGTGCGGGTGGCTCGCTCCGGCGAGCATGCGGATATTGGCGCCGGCGGAAAACACCCGGGGCTTCCCCGAACGCAGCACCAGCGCGCGAACTTGCGGATATTCAAAGCGCAGGCGCTCGATCGCATCGGCCAGCTCGATATCGACGCCGAGGTCGTAGGAGTTCAGCTTCAGATCGTAGCCTTCGAACAGCCCGGCCTTTTCGTCAACGTCCATCGTCAACGTCGCCACGTCGCCGTCGATGGCGAGCTTCCAATGACGATAGCGCGCCGGCTCGGTCTGGAAATCGATCCGCGTCTTGCCGTTCGCCAAGGGGCGCGGTGTGGAATGCTCGGCGTCGTCCATAGGCGTGTCCCCGGCCTCGTCCCGGTAGTGTATTATAGTGCATGCAGCCAGTGAGTTCGCACACAACATGCACTATAGTTCATGATATGGCAACCCCGGAATCGGCGCGCCGTTCCGCTTCGTGATGGTCGCGCAATAGCCGATTGATGAAGTCGGCGACCGCCTTGAGCGTGGCTTCCGGCGCCTCACGCTGCGGCACATGGCGGATGCCGGGGAGCACGAGGGTCTCGACCGGACAGAAACATTCCCGTTGCGCTGTTTCGATCTGCTTGAGCGTACCGAATTGATCGTTTTCACCCTGCACGATCAATATCGGCACGCGGATGTAACCAAGCGCTTCGGTGATATCCCATTTGCGCATATCCGGGCTAAGCCAGGGCTCGTTCCACGAGCGGAATGCGCTATCAACGTCGGCGTGCCACGGCTTGAGTTTTTCTCGCAAGCCTCCCGACTCGAAGGACTTGCGCGCGCGGGCAATCTCGGCGAGCCCGATCTCCTCGGCGAAAAAATGCGGCGCCAGCAGCACGAGGCCGCGCACGCGATGATCCTGCACGCTGCCGGCATAGATGGTGGCAATCGACGCGCCGTCGCTGTGACCGAGCAACAGGCCGCGTTGAAAGCCGATTGCCGCGAGCACGCGCGGCAGAACCTCGCAGGCCTCTTCATGCATGAAGGCGGTCGAGCGCGGCAATTTGCCGGGACGCGATCGGCCATAGCCGGCGCGCGAATAGACCAACACGCCGGCGCCGGTCGCGGCGGCGATCCGGTCGGGAAACGAGCCCCACGATGCCACGCTGCCGAGGCCCTCATGCAGCATGACGATGGTCGGCGCCGCATCGGGCCGCGGCCCGATCATGCGGTATTCGAGCCGCAGCGGCGGCAGATCGAGAAAGTCCTGGTCGGCAAGCGTCACGGCTATCCCGCTTGCGGTCCGAGCAATGCGGTGACGACCCGTAAAAGCTCGGCAAAACTCTGTTCCAGCGCGGCGCCAGAGGTGTCGACCTCGGCTTCGGCGCGCGCGTAGTCGGCGCGGCGGGCTTCGAGGATCGCCACGAGATCGGCCATGGCGTTTTTAGAATTGGCCTCGCGGTTTTGCGCCATCGGCCGGAAATCGCCCTGCGCCATCACCCGGCTCATGTGATCTTCCGGTCGCGCCTTGATCCAGATCGTGTGGCTGCGGCGAAGCAACAGCGCGTAAGTCTCGGGGTTGGAGACGATGCCCCCCGCCGTGGTGATGATTGCGGCCTCATGCGCGGCGATGACGCGGTCGAGCGCGCCGCGCTCGTGACGGCGGAACGTTGCGGTGCCGGCCATCTCGATCAGGTCGGGAATGCTGGCGCCGTAATCCTCCTCGACGACCCGGTCGAGCTCGATGAAGGGCCAGCCGAGATGTTGCGCGAGCATCCGCCCGAGCGTCGACTTGCCGGCGCCGCGCAAGCCGACGAGCGCGATGCGCCGCGCCCGGTCGGCGCCGCCGGCCTGCGCGACGCGCGCCTCGATCAGCTTGGCGAGCTCCGGCAATTCGCCTTCCGGCACTCGCGCGACGAGATCGAGAATATTGCCGCGCGCCGCGCTGTGCGCGCCGTTTTCCGGCAGCAAACGAGCCGCCGGAAGATCGAGCGCGACGGCGATGGCGCGAATGACGCTCGCCGACGGATTTCCGGCGCCGCTCTCGATCTGGGCGAGATAGCGCTCGGACGTGTCCGAAGCCTGCGCCAATTGCCGGCGCGTCATGCCGCGCTTGGCGCGGTTGCGCCGCACCTCATGCCCGATCGCGGCGAGGAACGCGGCGATGGCGGCGGCAGCCGGGGTCGCAGCGGCGGGCTTGTGTTGGGGCTTGACCTTCACCGGCGGCATGTCGCGAGTCTCATGCATTATAGTGACGGTTATCCCCGATTAGACAGAATGGGAAAAAGCCATCTACTGCAATATAATGCAGTTCCTACCTCGAAGCTCATTGCCGGGACAAGTGGGGACAAAACCGCTTGTGATTGCGGATCGCATCCAAGGCGGGAATCCTTATCCGAGAACCGATTCTCGATAGAAGGCTTCCCCCGTGGATAAACAAACCCGCGTTGGGATTGGAGCGAGCGCCATTGTCGCTCTGATCCTCTATTTCGCCCCGAACCTTGGCTGGCTTTACGCTGGCCCGGCTGTCGCCGTTTGCGCTGCTGTTGCGATATGGGGATTATGGCCCTTGGCGACTGGAGGAAAAGAGACAGTCGCTCAGTATTGGAAGAAATCGGGGAAAAAGGATGCCTTCTCGGTTGGCTTGGTCCTAATAGGCATCGGCATTGGCATAGCCATCAATCATCATGATTTATTTGCTTGGAGTGCGACTGAGAACACCGGGCCTATTGTCTGGAATTTTGAAGATACGGCTAGAGGAAGGGGTTATTTTTTAGATGTGCAAAAGCAGCCGGGTAAGGACGGTATAGTTGCTGGATTCGGAGCACATGGGAAAAATATAACGTCGGAACCTATCACTGATTTTAACGCCTATCTGAGGTCCGACAGAAACAACGAACAGCTTCCCGTCTACATATTGGCCGTTAGTGCCGTGGTCGCGAACGCCTGCACACCTTTATTACCAACGCTGCCGCAAGACACACTTGGTATCCCGGCGTTCGCTGATTTTAATATTTCCACGAGCAAAAAGCCGATTGTCATAAATCATTTTGAGGGCATGCCATTGTCTCAATTTATGAATGAATTTGTGCCGTTTACGATCGTGATGACGTACGGCGGGCAAAAATATCAGAGACATTTTACAAATGAAGAAGTCGATAGACAGATCGCGATGTTAGAAAAACTCGCCGCTCCATCCGTCAATCCGTACGTAATTAGAAAATCAACGGCTCCGGCCGTGACGGTCACCTTCCCACCGTTGACGCCGTTGACTGCACCTAACGCAACGCCGATTCCGCCGGATGCCACCGGGAAAATTCCGGAAAAATGATTACGTCAGCATCCATTTATCGCCGCTCCGAAGATGTCGGGATTGGGCCGATTGTTATAGCGGAACTGAAATTCCGCGACGTAGAGCGGCATATATTTGGTGCTTATCTTGTAGAACATGCCGACCACATCTGACGGCGCCTGCCTTACCCGAAAATCTTTCTCCAGCCGCCGTTCTCTTGGGCGGCTTGCGGTTCATGTTCTTCCGCCGTGTCGGGTCCGGGATCGTCGGGGGCGTGGACCAGAGGGATGACCGGTGCGGGCGTAAGCTCGACTTTGGGCTCAGGGTTCGGCCGCTCGTCGCGGCGAGAGGAAACAACCTCCGTCACCGCAGGCGGCTCGGCGGTTTGGCGCGGCGGCTCGGCTGCGATTTCGACCGGCCGCGCCGGCACCGGCTCCGGCTCGATGACCGCCGGGCTCACCATCCCGGTGAGCGGCACGCGCCATTCCAGCGCATCGAGCCGTCCGGTCACCGGCGAAGCCGGCAGCCACCGCTCTGAAACGTGGCCGTCGGCGGTCCAGGCCGGATCGGGCGCGGCGTGCAGTGCGCGCGCCAGCCATTCGCGTGCGCGCCCCACATCGTTGCGCTCGACACGTTCGAGATCGGCCATCAGGAGCGCGATGCGCTTGGTCGGAGTTTCGAGATAGGGCGCCAGCGCGGCGCGCGCCTTGGCGAATTCCTGGGCGTCAAGCGCGGCGCGGGCGACCGCCAGCGCACCCTCGATATGGCCGGGCACCCCGCTCGCCAGCGCCTCGATGCGTTTGAGCCGGTCGCGCGCGGAATCCCCGGAGCGCAGCTCGCTATAGGCTTGCGCCAATTCAGGATGCGGATTGGCGCGCCAGGCTTTTTCGATCACGCGGCGCGCTTTACGCAACTGGCCGCCCTGGGCAAGGAGCCGTGCGGCGAGCGCCGCCGTAGGCACCAAAGCTGGCGCCAATTTCTGCGCCTCCAGCGCCATCGTCTTGGCACTGTCGTGGTCGGCATGCTCTACGGCATGGGCGCGCGCGGTGAGCAGCACTGCGCGCTGACGGCGATAGATCTCCTTGGCAAGGTTGCGCACGTTGCTTTCGAGGAGCGCGAGCGCGCCGGCCCAGTCGCCGTCTTTGCACCGCGCCTCCAGCACCGCTCGGTTGGCCCAATGCAGCGTTGGGGCGGTGCGCACGGCCTCCTCGGCATAGGCCCGTGCACCCGCCGGATCGTTGCGGCGATGCGCCTCGACGAACAGGCCATGCAAGCCGAGCGGCTTGGTGTCGGCGCGGCTCGCCATGGCGCGGAAGGCGCGGTCGGCGCCATCGCGGTCGCCCGCCAGCTGCGCCGATTGTGCGGACAGAAGGAGCGCCAGCGGCTCGCTCGGCGCCAGCCGATTGACGGTAGCGGAGTGCTTTTGCGCGGCGCCGACATCGCCGGAGCCGACGGCAATGAGCCCGCTCGAAATCGCCTCGTAGGCGCGTACCCCGCGGCGACGGCGCAAATGCCGCGACAGCGCGCCCGGCGACCGCACGATGGCGCGGACAAGACTGAAAATCAGCGCGACGACGACCACAGCCGCAACGATCGCGGCGCCGAGGACCATCAGCGAGGTTTCGATGCGCAGGCCCTGCCAAACGACGACGACGTCGCCCGGCCGGTCGGCAAGCCAGACGGCGCCAAGCGACAATGCGCCCACCACAATGAGGAAGAGGACGATCCGGATCATTGCGAAGCCGGCTTGCTTAAGCCCGCAAGTGCGGCGGCGGCGATCTGCCGGCTCGCCGCGATCGCTGCCTCACGCGCCTTCGCTTTTGCGAGCCAGTCGGCGGCAAGCGGTTTTGCCGAATCCGGCAGCGCCGCAACGTCATCGAGCGCGGCGGCAATGTCGGCGCGATCGGCGTCAACTCCGATCCGGGCGATGACCGCCGACGGATCGTTGCCGGCCGGCGCATCGACCGGTGTAACGCGCACGAGATGTCGTGCGTTGGCGGCCAGGCGATCGAGGAAACCGCTCGCGCCGGAGGATGTCTGCGAGTCCCGCTGCAAGGCCGGCATGAGCGCCGCAAGTTCCTTGCTCAATGCGGCGGCGCTCGGCACGCCCGTTGCGGCGAAAGAGTCGAGTGGCGAAGTGGCGCTCGGTTGGGCGCCAAGTGCCTGCACTGCCGTAAGCTCGGCTCGGTACGGCGCACCGCGTTCGACGGCGGCACGCAGCGCCGCGGCGGCGATGGTCAATCGCGCGGCCTGGTCATCCGCACTGGGGGCGGGCGCGGCGCTTTCGGAGAGCGACTTCACCGCGCTTTCCAACGCCGCGATCCGATTCGCAAGCGCGTCGAGATCGCTGCGTTGAACGTTGCTCTGGCTTGCGGCCTGGCTTGCCGCCTGACTTGCAGTTTGACTTGCAGTTTGACTCGCGCTCTGCGCCGCCTCGGCTGCGGCTTGCGCGGCATCCGCCTGTTTGGCCGCGCTTTGGCTCGTTGCGGCGATGTCGTCGAGGCGGCGATTGAGCGCCGCGAGCGAATCGCGAAGCGACTTTGTTTCAGCGTCGATGCCGGCGATGCGGGTCCCGGTCGCCGAATCGGGCTGCGGGGATTTGGGCTGGGCGTGGAGTTCGCGCTGAATATCGCTCAGTCGTGCCGCGATGGCATCGATCGTAACGCCATTGGGCGCGTCGGTGGCGGAAGATGCGATCCGATGCGCCGGCGCAAAGCCCGCGAGCCAAAGTCCGGCGCCAATCGCGAGCGCGACGATCGCCCCGATGATCCCGCTTACAACATGGGATTTCAGCCGGCTCGGCGCGCGCGGCGCCGATGCTTCCTGCCGGGGCGGATCGCCTGCCGTTGGCTGTTCGCCCGCCGCCCCCGCGCCGCCAGATTCCCCCGTTGCGGATGGCGGGTCGACTTCCGTCGCCTTCAATTCGATGGTCGGCGGCCGCCGGCCTGGTTTGCTGTCAGGCTCGCTCGTCATGCTGTCCTCAAAGCGAGTTCGGCGCGGTCAGGGAATCAAGGTCCCTCGACTGGTCCCGGCACGGCATAGTACGCGGCGGCGGCAGCGGCAACATGGCGAACAAAGCCTGGCAATTCAGCGTAAACGTCCGGATTCAACCACACAACGCGAGCAATGCGGCCTCGTTCGGCCGTGCCGCAATGCGGATCTTGGCGGCGCCCGCTTGAGTGAGCGGCTCGGCAACCCGGGCCGACAGACAATAATGCACCGGCTTGGTCAGCGCGGCTTCGAGCAGGCCGGCATTGCGCGCGGCGGTCACAAACACCTCGGCGCTGCGCCGCGAATAATGCAAGACGCCGTCAAGCTCCCCCCTGAGCGCCGCCGCAGCCTGGGCGGGAAGAGTTTTCGCGACGATGACGCGATAAACCGCGACCACATCCACGACAAAATTCTTCGCCTGCAGCGCGCCGGCAAGGTCCCCGGCGCGGTCCTCGCCGGCGAGGTAAAGCAGCCGCGCCGGCGGCTTGAGCCGCGCAGCGACCAGGTTGGCGAGATCGCCGACATTGCTATCGGCGGAAGCGACGGTCGTGAAGTTGCTATCGCGCGCGGCTTGCGCGGTCCGTTCGCCAACCGCGAAAATGGGCAGATGGCGCCACGCATCGTTCCACGGAAAGCCGGCGATAGCCCACAACGCATTGGTGCTGGTGAGCAAAATGGCGTCCCACGGCCCCGCATCGGGATCGATTGCGGACAAATTCTCGATCTCGAAGAGCGGCGCCGCGATCGCCTCGTGACCGCGGGCCGTCAAGGCGAGCGCAGTGCGCAAAGCGTAGGGTTGGCTGCGCGTAACCAGGAGACGCACCGCTCAATCCCGCGCGAAAAAGCCGGGGCCGGCGCGGCCTTTAAGCTCGCGGCCGGCATCGGTGCCGAGCGCGGCTGCGTCCGCGGTGGGGCCCTCGCGCCGGACGTTCCAGCGCTTCGCTGCCGTCGGTCTTGGCGATCATGCCGCGAAAGCGCAACGTCCCGTCGCTGACGCGGGCATAGCCGGCGATCGGCGTGCGGCAGGACCCGTCGAGCACGGCGAGGAAGGCCCGCTCGGCAGTGACCGCGATTGCGGTGTCGGGGTCGTCCACGGCGGCGACCAACGCGCGGGTCTCGGCGTCGTCGGCGCGGGTTTCGATGCCGATCGCGCCTTGACCGACCGCCGGCAGAAACTCGTCGATGTCGAGCACCGCGGTTGCCGCCGCGCCAAGGCCAAGCCGCTTGAGTCCGGCAAGCGCAAGCACAGTGGCATCGATCCCGCCGCTGTCGAGCTTGCGCAGCCGGGTTTCGACATTGCCGCGCAGCGGCACGATGACGAGATCCGGCCGCAGGTTCTTGAGCAAGGCCTGCCGGCGCAGCGATGCGGTGCCGACCACGGCGGCGTGCGGCAGCTCGCGCAAGCTTATTGCTTTGCGGCTGATCAAGGCGTCGCGCGGGTCCTCGCGCGGCAGAAACGCCGCGAGCACGAGACCTCCCGGCAGCACCGTCGGCATGTCTTTCGACGAATGCACGGCGATATCGATGGCGCCGGCGAGCAGCGCCTCCTCGATCTCCTTGGTGAAAAGGCCCTTGCCGCCGGCCTCGGCGAGCGGCCGGTCCACAATCGTGTCGCCCGTGGTGCGGATGGTCTTGATCTCGAATTCGATCCGGTGCGAGGCCACACGCCGTGGCGAGACGGCTTTGCAACTCGCGCGCCTGGGCCAGCGCCAGCGGCGAACCCCGCGAGCCGACGCGTAAAATGGACATTGCGGTCCAGGATCGTGCCGAGGATTGCGCCATGAGAGGTCTATAATACACCGATGGTCATCCTCGGCATCGAAACAACTTGCGACGAGACCGCCGCGGCCGTGGTCGCACGGAGCGCGGAAGGCCGCGGCCAGATCCTCGCCAACGTCGTTCTGTCGCAAATCAGCGAGCATGCCGAATTCGGCGGCGTCGTGCCGGAGATCGCCGCCCGCGCCCATGTCGAGGTGCTCGATCGCATCATCGCCAAGGCGATGGCCGAGGCGAATGCCTCTTTCGCGAGCCTCGACGGCATCGCCGCCGCCGCCGGGCCGGGCCTGATCGGCGGCGTCATCGTCGGGCTGACGACGGCGAAGGCGATTGCGCTTGCGCACGATAAACCGCTGATGGCCGTCAACCACCTCGAAGCCCATGCGCTCACCGCGCGGCTGACCAATGCGACGCCGTTTCCTTATTGCCTGTTTCTCGCTTCCGGCGGCCATACCCAAATCCTGGGCGCGCGCGGGGTGGGCGACTATCTTCGGCTCGGCGGCACGGTCGATGACGCCATCGGCGAGGCGTTTGACAAGACGGCCAAATTGCTTGGGCTCGGCTATCCCGGCGGGCCGTTGGTCGAGAAGGAAGCTCTCCGAGGCGACGCCGAACGCTTTGCGCTGCCGCGGCCGATGAGCGGACGCCGCGATGCCGATTTCTCGCTGTCGGGGCTCAAAACCGCGTTGCGGCTCGAAGCGGAAAAGATCGCGCCGCTGTCCGATCAGGACGTCGCCGATCTGTGCGCTTCGTTCCAGCAGGCGGTGGTCAACGTCGTCAAAGACCGGCTGCGGAACGGACTGCGTATCTTCCGCCAGCGGGTCGGGGTTCCCCACGCGCTGGTTTGCGCCGGCGGCGTCGGCGCCAACCAGGCGATCCGCAAGGTGTTGCATCGCGTCGCCTTCGAAATCGGCGCAGAACTGGTGGTGCCGCCGCCGGCGCTTTGCACCGACAACGGCGCCATGATCGCCTGGGCCGGCGCCGAGCGCCTGGCGCTCGGCTTGACCGATCCGCTGGATTTCGCGCCGCGCGCCCGCTGGCCGCTGGATCAGGTGGCGAAGGTGTCCTGATAACGTTTCCCGGGCGCAGCGCAGCACGAAGCGTAGTTTCGCGTTGCACCGCGTCCGGGAAACGAGGATTCCGTTACTGCTCGAACCGCTCGATGAACCAGCGCAGCACGCGCATCCAGATCTCGTCTTTGCCGACGACGTCCTCGATGCCGTGTTCGAGATTGGGGTTGTCGTTGACCTCCATGACGACGATGCCTTTGTCGGTCTGCTTGAGGTCGACGCCGTAAAATCCGTCGCCGATCGGCCGCGCCGCGCGGACCGCGATATCGATCAGCGGCGGCGGCGCCTGATCGAGGTCGAAGGCGCGGAACCCGCCCTCGTGGGACGAACCGTCCGGACGGTATTTCACCACCTGCCAATGGCCGCGCGCCATGCGGTACTGGCAAACGAACAGCGGCTCGCCGGCCAGCACGCCGACGCGCCAGTCGAAATCGGTCGGCAGAAATTTCTGCGCCAGTAGCAGGTCGGTTTCTTCGAACAGCTCATCGCAGATGCGCTTGAACTCGGCCGCCGATTCGATCTTGTGCACGCCGCGCGAGAACGAACCGTCGGGGATCTTCACCACCAGCGGCAGACCCAGCTCATCGATGACCTTGGCCGGCTCGGTATCCTCGCTGACGATGATCGTCGGCGGCGTCGGCACCTGGTTCTGCTGCAGCAGCTCCATCAAGAACACCTTGTTGGTGCAGCGGATCATCGAGATCGGGTCGTCGATGACCGGCATGCCTTCCTGCCAAGCGCGCCGGGCAAAGCGATAGGTGTGATTGTCGATCGATGTGGTCTCGCGGATGAACAGGCCGTCGAATTCGGCAAGCTCGGCCAGCTGGCGCTTGGTGATGGGCTCGACGTCGACCGACAATTTCTCGGCGATACGGATGAAATGCTTGATCGAGTTCGGCGACGACGGCGCCGTTTTCTCGCTTTCGTTCGGGTCGTAGAGCACGGCGAGATCGTATTTGGCGACCGAGCGCGCCTTGGGATCGCGCCATTCGCGCTTGGTGTGGTTGTGCAGCAACTCGCGGAAAAATTCGCCTTCGCCGTTGGCCAGCCGGGTGATATTGCGCGGGCGGATGCGGTCGATCGACAGCCGCGCGCCCGGTTCGATGATCACTTCGAGCGCGGGGCAGCGGAACCAATCGAACAGCAGCCGCCCGAACGGCTCGAAGCGTTCGTCGCGCGCCAGCCCGAAGCAGACCAACAGCTTGAACTCGCCGTCGGGCTGGAAATCGGCGCGACGGGCGCAGCGGTTGAGTTCCTCTTCGAGTTCCGGCAGCGCGTGCTCGTAAAGCTTCTGCTCGCGCAGCTCCAGCATGGTCTCGACGGTTGGCACCACACGGTGGCCGCGCGCCTCGGCCAGGAGCGAGGCGTAGTAGCCCTTGGACTGGTAGGCGTAAGAGCGCGCCAGATTAACGAGCTTGGGACGCGCCATGTCGAACAGCCGCGGCCGCGCCAGATACTCGCTCGTGGTGATGACCTTGTGTGGGGTCTCGGCGTTGGGCAGATCGCGGGACTGGTCGACAAGGATTACCCAGCCGGTCATGGGCGGGTCCCTTTCCAGTCGATGCCAATATGTAAAACGGGGCCGATCATGCTTTCGAAGTCAGGCACGGCGCGACTCGTCATAGCCGGAATCGAATCGATTGGCGACAGCGCCGTCCGCAATGTCCACCATGAAAGCCAATTCGCGGAGCGGAGTCAGGATGGCCTGTGGGAGACTCCTGACTGCCCCCAAGGTCGCGCCAGCGCCTTTTCGAAGCGGAGCGCGTCAATCCGGTCGTCATAATAGCGATGGCGCCTGCCGAAGCGGCGATAGCCGGACGTTTCATAGAGGGTAACGGCCCCAGCATCGTCTTGCCGCACTTCGAGCCGCATGCCTCGCCGGCCGCGGCGCCTGGCATTGTCCTCAGCCGCCGCCAAGAGCTGGCGCGCCAAGCCCCGCCGTTGAAACTTGGCTCCCACCGCGATCGTGTAGAGCCGGGCAAGCTTGGAGCCGTGCCGATAAAGCACCAGCGCACAGCCGGCCACCTGTCCGCCGATCTCGGCGACAATGAGTGCGGAATTCGGCGAAGCTATGAAACGGCGGAAGCTTCGCCGTGAAATCCGGTGATCGGACGTGAAGAAGTCCCGTTCGAACTCAAGGAGCGCATCGAGATCGGTCATCCGGCCACGGCGGAGTTTTGCCGGCCGCGGGCGCGAGGGTTTTCTCACGGCCTGCGCCCCTGTCCCGCTTCGATGCGCTCGATCATCGTCTCCAGCCGCTCCAACCGGTCGGCTTGTCCGGGCGGTTTGTCCCAGCGCAGGCGGTTGATGCGGGGAAATCGCATCGCGAGACCAGACTTATGGCGTGTGGAGCGCTGCAGCCCTTCGAAGGCGACTTCGAGCACCAGTCCCTGGTCCGGTTCGTGCACCACCTCGCGCACCGGACCGAAGCGGTCGGTGGTGTTGCGGCGAACGAAGCGGTCGATCTGCAACAATTCCTCGTCGGTGAAGCCGAAATAGGCTTTGCCCACCGGCACCAGCTCGTCGCCGCCGTCGCCTGTGCTCCAGACGCCGAAGGTGTAGTCCGAGTAGTACGAGGAGCGCTTGCCGTGGCCGCGCTGGGCATACATCAAGACCGCATCGATGATGAACGGATCGCGCTTCCACTTCCACCACGGGCCTTTCGGCCGGCCCGGCAAATAGAGTGCGTCGCGCCGCTTGAGCATGACGCCTTCGACCGCCGCGGCATCCTCGCCGGCGCCCGCGGCCGCCGGATTTTTTCGCGCCGCCGTGAGTTCGTCCCAGGTTGTGAACTTGATCGTCGGCGAGAGATCGACCCGATCTTCTTTCAGCCGGTCGACGAAATCTTGGAGCCGGGCCCGGCGCGCGGCGAAGGGCAGCCCGCGCAAATCCTCGTCGCCGTCGGCGAGAAGATCATAGGCGCGCAAATGCGCGGGATATTCGGCGAGGAGCTTGGCCGTGACGGTTTTGCGATTAAGCCGCTGCTGCAACACGTTGAAGGACTGCACGCGGCGATCGCGCCTGATCAGGAGTTCGCCGTCGATGGCGCCGGGAAGATGCAGCGCCTCGACAAGGTCGGGGAAACTTTTGGAAATGTCCTCGCCGGTGCGCGAATAGAGGCGGGCGACCACCGGGCCGCCATTGCTGTCGCGGCGTCCGGCCACCGCTTGCACGCGGATGCCGTCCCATTTCCACTCGGCCATGAATTCGGTTGCGTTGAGGTCTTGCAGATCGGCGTCGTCGAGCGCATGCGCCAGCATTGGCGGGCGGAACGGCGCCGGATCGCGGCTTGCGGGCTGTTCGCCGCGGCCTTCGAGCCAGGCGAAAAGTTCGCGATAGGGCGGCGCCAGGCCGGGCCAGAGGAGCTCGATCTCCTGGGCATCCCTGCCGGCGAGCGCGGCGGCGGCCGCCTTGGCGAGCCGCGCCGAAACGCCGATGCGCAAGCCGCCGGTGACGAGTTTGATCAAAGCCCAGCGGCCGGTCTCGTTGAGCGCGTCGAGCCAGCGCGCCAGCTGTTGCGGCAGTTGCGTCTTGCCGAGCGTGGCGAGCGTCTCGACGACGGCGGTGAGAGAAATTTCCCCTCCCTTTTGTGGGGAGGTAGGAGACTTCGGCCACATCAGCGCGACGGTTTCCGAAAGGTCGCCGACATAATCGTAGGACAGTTCGAACAATACTGGGTCGGCGCGCTCGGCGATCAAGCCGCGGATGAGGCCCGCTTTGGCATGCGGAAAGCTTAAGCTCCCGGTCAGTGCGGCGAGCGCCCAGCCGCGCTCGGGATCGGCTGTGGTGCGGAAGTAATCGGTCATCAGCCGCAGCTTGTTGTTGCGGCCCGGCTCGTAAGCGAGGCGGTCGAGAAGTTCGGCGAAGCGGTTCATTGTTCAGCTTCGCCTTCCTCGTCCTCGTCGCCATAGCCGACGATGTCGAGCGGTCGGGCTTGCAGTCCGCGCGTGCCGCACCAGTGCACCAGCGCATCCTCTTGGCCGTGCGTGACCCAGATTTCGCCGGCGCCGGTCGCGGCGATGGTCGCGGTGAGCCCGTTCCAGTCGGCGTGGTCGGAGATCACCAGCGGCAGTTCGACGCCGTATTGCCGGGCGCGGGCGCGCACCCGCATCCAGCCGGAGGCGAAGGCGGTGAGCGGGTCGGGGAAACGCCGCGTCCAGAACGTCCTTGAGCGCCGACGGCGGGCAGAGCGCGATAGTGCCGGCGAGTTCGGTTTTGCTTGCGCCGCGCACCGGGCGCAACTCGCCGAGCGCGACGCCGCGGCTCACGTAATACTGCGTGATGCTTTCCATCGCGCCATGCAGATAGATCGGCGCGTGGTACCCGGCCTTGCGCAGGAGCGCGATGACGCGCTGCGCCTTGCCGAGCGTATAGGCGCCGACGAGATGGGCGCGCTCGGGAAACAGCGCGACCGAGTGCAGAAGCTTGGCGATCTCGGCGTCGGCATCGCCATGGCGGAACACCGGCAGCGCGAATGTCGCCTCGGTGATGAAAACGTCGCAGGAAACGAGCTCGAACGGCGCGCAAGTCGGATCGGCAACGTTCTTGTAATCGCCGGAGGCGACGACGCGCATCCCGTTGGCGGCGACGGCGATCTGTGCCGAGCCAAGCACATGGCCGGCGGGATGAAACGTGACTGTTGCGCCATCGATCTGGAGGCTCTCACCGTAGGCGATCGCCTGATTCGTGCCGGCGAAATTGTCGCCGTAGCGCAGCCGCATCAGATCGAGCGTCTCCTGGGTCGCCAGCACGGCGCCGTGTCCGGCGCGGGCATGATCGGAATGGGCGTGCGTGATCAGCGCCCGCTCCACCGGGCGCGTCGGATCGATATGGAAACCGCCGAGTTTGCAGCACACGCCGGCCGGCGTCGGCACGAGGATGTCTTCAGGACGCATGTACGTTAGATAAACGCTGCACGTCATTCTGGAAGCCGCACAGCAATGACCGAGACCGGCCCGCTCTTCGTATCCTCCGGCGATCTCATCGCCGATCGCCGCTACAAAGCGGCGGTCGAGCTTGCCGCCCGCGGCGATCTTCCGGCCGCCGCCGATATTCTTGTCCAGACGGTGGAGCTGACGCCGAACTTCGCCACCGCCTGGTTCGCGCTCGGCGCCATCCGCGACCGGCTCGGCGACCGCGACGGCGCCGTCGCGGCATTCGCGCTGGCGAGCGCTGCCGATCCGGCGGATTATCACGGCGCCCGGCTGCAGCTCGCCCGGCTCGGCGCGGGCGAGGCCACCCCGGCGATGACCGAGACTTATGTGCGGCGGCTATTCGACCAATACGCGTCACGCTATGACGCGGCGCTGACCGAGCATCTCAACTATCGCGGCCCGGCGCTTCTGCGCGATGCGGTCGATGCGGCGATGCGCGCGGCCAAGCGACCGATGCGCTTCGGTGCGATGCTCGACCTCGGCTGCGGTACCGGGCTTGCTGGCGCCGCCTTTCGTCCTTTCGTCGATTGGCTAGTCGGTGTCGACTTGTCGGCGGCCATGATCGCGCAAGCCGCAACCAAGGGCCTGTACGACCGCCTGGCGACCGGCGATTTATCCGACTTTCTCGCCGGCGAAATCGCCGCCGCCGGAAAATATCATCTCGCTGTCGCCGCCGACGTGTTCGTGTACTTAAACGATATTGCGCCTGTCGTCGCTGCGGCCGCGCGCGTTCTCGCGCCGGGCGGGGTCTTTGCCTTCACCGTGGAAACCCATCCCGGCGACGGATCGAAGCTGTTGCCGACGTTGCGCTTCGCTCATGGCGAAACCTATCTGCGCGCGGCAATCGCCGCGGCCGGTCTGCGGTTGCTCAAACTCGACGCAGCGCCGATCCGCACCGAGAATGGAGTGCCGGTGCAGGGGCTCGTACTGGTGGCCTCTCTCTAGCCGAACGATGATCGCCGCTTCGGCTCGACCTGCGGCCGGTGTGGCGGGTAGTTTGCTGGCGTGACGTTGCTCGAGACGATTTCACCGCTCCCGGAACTCTTTACGCGCTGGTTTGCCAGCCGCGGCTGGACACCGCGCGCGCACCAGTTGGAGCTATTGGCAAAGGCGCAGGCCGGCCGCTCGGTTCTGCTGATCGCCCCGACCGGCGGCGGCAAGACGCTCGCCGGCTTTTTGCCGAGCCTGGTGGAGTTGAGCACCCGTCAGCTCGCCACGCCATTCGCTTCGCGAACGGGGGGCGGGGAGACGCGAAAATTCGTCTCCGTCGGCCGCGATGTCCGCCGCGAGGGCGGCTTGCACACGCTCTATATCTCGCCGCTCAAAGCGCTCGCGGTCGATATCGCGCGCAATCTGGAAGCCCCGGTCGCGGAAATGCGCCTGCCAGTCCGCATCGAGACGCGCACCGGCGACACGCCGACCTCGAAACGGCAGCGTCAGCGCCGCGATCCTCCCGAAATCCTGCTGACGACGCCGGAACAACTGGCGCTTCTGCTCGCCTCCGCCGATGCGCCCTATTTGTTCGGCTCGCTCAAACGCGTCATCCTCGATGAATTGCATGCGCTCGTTACATCGAAGCGCGGCGATCTGCTGTCGCTCGGTCTGGCGCGGCTGTTCCGCCTTGCCCCCGGTCTTACCGGCATCGGTCTTTCGGCGACCGTCGCCGCGCCGGAAGAGCTTTGCCGTTTCATGGTGCCGCAGCAGGGCGACGCCGCGCGCGCCGATCTGATCGTCGCCGAGGGCGGCGCGGCACCGAACGTCGCCATGCTCGACAGCGAGGAGCGGTTGCCCTGGGCCGGTCATTCGGCGCGCTATGCGCTTGGCGAACTCTATGCGCTCATCAAGGCGCACCGCACCACGCTCGTCTTCGTCAATACCCGCAGCCAAGCCGAAGGCATTTTCCAGGATCTCTGGCACCGCAACGAAGACAATCTCGCCATCGCGCTGCATCACGGCTCGCTCGACGTGGCGCAACGGCGCAAGGTCGAAGCCGCGATGGCGACCGGCCGGCTGCGCGCGGTGGTGTGCACGTCGTCGCTCGATCTCGGCGTCGACTGGGGCGACGTCGACCTCGTCGTCAATGTCGGCGCGCCCAAGGGCGCTTCGCGGCTCCTGCAACGCATCGGCCGCGCCAATCACCGCATGGACGAACCGTCCAAGGGCGTACTCATTCCGGCAAACCGCTTCGAAGTGCTCGAATGCCGCGCTGCCCTCGACGCCATTGCGGCGCACGCGCAGGACACCCCGGCGGCGCGCACGGGCGCGCTCGACGTGCTCGCCCAGCACGTCCTCGGCTGCGCCTGCGGCGAGCCGTTCTTGAGCGATGCGCTTTATGCCGAGGTGACGCTCGCCGCGCCTTACGCGGCGCTGCGCCGCGCGGATTTCGACGCCGTCGTCGATTTCGTCGCCACCGGCGGCTACGCGCTCAAGGCCTACGAGCGTTTCGCGCGGATCAAGCAAGGCAAGGATGGACGTTGGCGCATCGCCCATCCCAATGTGGCGCAGCGCTACCGGCTCAACGTCGGCACCATCGTCGAAGCCGACATGCTGAAGGTGCGGCTGGTTCGCTCGCGCGCCTCAAGAATGATTCCGCGCGGCGGCAGGTTGCTTGGCGAGGTCGAGGAATATTTTGTCGAGACCATGGTGCCCGGCGATACGTTCGTGTTTGCCGGAGAAATCCTCAAATATGAGGCGCTGGTCGAGGATGAAGTTTACGTCTCCCGCGCGGCGTCGGAGGATCCCAAGGTGCCGGCCTATGAGGGCGGCAAATTTCCGCTCTCGACCTACCTTGCCGATCGCGTGCGCGCCATCGTCTCCGATCCGCGCGCCTGGCGGGCGCTGCCGGCGCAAGTCTGCGAATGGCTTGAAATCCAGCAGTGGCGGTCGCAAATGCCGGGCCGCCGCGAGCTCTTGGTCGAGACCTTCCCGCGCGCCAACAAGCATTATCTGGTCTGCTATCCGTTCGAAGGCCGGCTCGCCCACCAGACGCTCGGCATGCTGCTGACGCGGCGGCTGGAACGCGCGCGCTTAAAGCCCTTGGGCTTTGTCGCCAATGAATATGCGCTGGCGGTCTGGGGCATCGGCAATGTCGCGGCGACGATCGCGCAGGGCGGGCTTTCGCTTGCCGCACTGTTTGATGAGGACATGCTCGGCGACGACCTCGAAGCCTGGCTTGCCGAATCGGCGCTCATGAAACGCACCTTTAGAAATTGCGCGATCATTGCCGGGCTGATCGAGCGGCGTTTCCCGGGTCAGGAGAAGTCGCGCCGGCAGGTCACGATCTCGACCGATCTCGTCTACGATGTGCTGCGCAGTCACCAGCCCGACCACGTGCTGTTGCGCGCCGCGCGGGCCGATGCCGCCACCGGCCTTCTCGACGTGCGCCGACTCGGCGAAATGCTCTCGCGCATCAAGGGCCGAATCGTCCATAAGGCGCTCGATCACGTCTCGCCGCTCGCTGTCCCGGTGATGCTGGAAATCGGGCGCGAACCGGTTTACGGCGAAGCGGCTGATACGCTGCTCGCCGAGACGGAGGCCGAACTGGTGAAGGAGGCGATGCAGTGAGGAGTTACGCCCCTGCCGCTCGTTCCCGCGTCAGCGGGAATCCGGCTGCTGGGTCCCCGCTTGCGCGGGGACGAGCGGACGAACACACCCTCGTTGTCGCCGGTACGACCCTCCTCGCCGACCCGGCCGGTGCGATTTACTGGCCGGATGAGAAGCTATTGGTCGTCGCCGATCTGCACCTGGAAAAAGGCTCGGCGTTCGCGGCGCGCGGCATATTGCTGCCGCCCTACGATACGGCGACGACGCTCGCCCGGCTCGCGCGCCTCATCGAGCGCTACGCGCCGCGCCTTGTTATCGCGCTGGGCGACAGTTTTCACGACGGCGGCGGCCCCGCGCGCATGGCGGAGGCGAGCCGCGTCGCACTCAAGGCGTTGCAGCGCGGCCGCGATTGGCTCTGGATCGCCGGCAATCACGATCCCGAGCCGGCAGAGAATATCGGCGGCCGTTTCGCCGACACTTTGGCGCTCGGTGCGCTGACGTTCCGTCATGAGCCTTCGCCGCAAGGCAGCGACGGCGAAATCGCCGGCCATCTCCATCCGCTGGCGCGGGTGGCGCGGCGTGGACGCGCGGTGAGCCGGCGCTGTTTCGCCGGCGACAGTCGCCGGCTCGTCATGCCGGCATTCGGCGCCTATGCCGGTGGGCTCAATGTTCGCGACCGCGCCATCGTCTCGCTATTCGGCACGCTGTCGTTTACCGCGCATATGCTGGGCGCGGGCCGGCTTTACGCCGTTCCCGCCGCGCGCTGTCTCGCCGATTAAATCTTAATTGAGCGCGGCCGGCTTGGCGCCCATCGGACGCGGCTTCGCCTTTGCCGCCTGCTCCGGCATGTCCCAACCGCCCGGGGGGGTCTTGACCGCGATGGCGTCTGCCGGCTGCGCTGCGGCGGACCACTTTTCGACCGCGAGCTTGGCCGCCGCGAGCGCCTGCGCATCGAGATGCGCCGCGACCTCGTCGCGTTTCTTGGCGGCATCGCTGTCGCCCTTGGCGGCGGCCAGCGCAAACCATTTGTAGGATTCCGGGTAATTCTGCTCCACGCCGATGCCGCGCGCACAGAGAATAGCGAGATTGTATTGGCTGTCGGCAATGCCGCGATCGGCGGCCTTGCGGAACCACTCCGCCGCGGCGCGGTAGTCCGCCGGGCCGTTGATGCCTTCGGCATAGAGCACCGCAAGATTGTGCATGGCCTTGCCGTTGCCCTTGGCCGCTGCGGCGGCATAGAGGTCGCGCGCCACGGCGAGATTTTTGCTGACCGCGATGCCTTTTTCGTAAAAGCCGCCGAGGCGGAATTGCGCCGGCGCCAGCCCTTGCTTGGCGGCAAGTTCGAGCCAGTGCGCCGCCGCTGCGTCGTTTGCTGGAACGCCGTGGCCGTCGGCGAAGCGCGATGCGACCTCGAATTCGGCTGCGGCATCCCCGGCAATGGCGGCGGCGCGCAGCTTCGGGCCGCCGATCGTGGCCGGCAGTTTGTCGTCGACCATCGCCGGCGCCGATGCGGTGGGAAGCTGGCCCCATGGGATGCCCGCCGGCGGCTCCGGCTGCGGTTGTGGCAACGCGCCGGTTATGTCGACGGAGTCCCCCAGCGACGACTGCTGTTGCGGCATGGCGTGCGGCGTCGCGACGGGATTGGCGCCGGGCGAAGGTCCGGGTGGGACGCTCGGCGGCTCACTTGGCACGGTGTCGAGTGGCGTGTTGGGCGCGGCTACGCTGTCGGATCGAGCGCCGGGAACCGGCGGGATGAGCGGGCCCGATTGCGGCGCGGCGGAGGACGGCCCCGATTGCGGCAAGGCCGCAGCGGGCGCCGCGTGTTGCAATGGTGCTTGCGGCACAGCGACCGGGGCGTTGTTTTGGATGGTGCGGTCTTGGAACATGCGCAACGCAATGTGCACGCAGACAACTGCGATGAGGACGGCGCCGCCGGCGACGAGCATCTTGCGCAGGCGCGAAGGTTTCTCCGGCTGCGACGAGCGCGTTGCCGCGATGTCCGCGCGCGCTTGACGCTCCGGGGCCGCGGCGGCGGCTTGCGCCGCGCGCCGTGCGGCGGCAATGAAATTAGGTTTCGCGCGCGGCTCGGCAAGGACGGGAGGCTTGGCGAGCCCGGCGGCGGCTTCAGATGCCGCGATCCGTTCGGCGGCCGACGGCGTCGCGCGAGGCGTGGCGGCGGAGCCGGGCTCGAGCGGATGATGGGGCGGCAGATTGGGATCGATCGGCGGCCGCGGCGCGCTCGCTCCTCGGACCACCGACTCGGGCGTCGCCGGAGGCGGTATGGCGACCGCGGGTGCAGGTTCGGAGGCTGCGACGGGTTTGGTTGCCGGCCGCGGCTCGTCGGCCGCTTTGGCTTTGGCAGCGCCGTCATGCATGCCGCTTTCGAGCATCGCCAGCCGACCGACCACGTGCTCGACGGCGCCGTGGACGGCTTCCAACGCATCCTGGGTGCGCCGTTCGCTGCGTTTGATGTCGGCAACGTCGCGCTCGATGGCGTCGACGACAACCGGCTGATGCACCGTGTCGGCTGCCGGCGCGCCGATGCCGGCACGGAATTGATCGATCTTCACCAATAAATCGGCGAGCCCGCGTTCCACCGCTTCGAGATTGCCAAGCCGTGCGTCGGATACGTCGAGCCGCTTGATAAATTGGGCGATGCGGTCCTCCAGCGTGCCGAGCGCAGCATGGTCGGTGTGGGTGAGCTGAACCCATTCGAGCTTCTCGATAAGTCCGGAGAGCAGCTTCTCAAGCTCGCGCGGCACCGCGTGGCCCGCTTCGCTCGAAGCGTTGAGCGCATTGGTCAGCGAATCGATGCGATTTTCCAGCGCCGAAAAGATGTGCCCGCCGGCTGCGCTATTGGCGACGATATCGACCTTGGCGGCTAGCGAACGGACATCGTCGGCGACCTTGCTCAACGTGTCATTGGAGGCGACATGAGAGACAATGCCGCGCAAGGCGCCGATTGCCGTCTCGAGCTGCTGCAGCGCGGCCGGGTCCTCCTTGGCGTTGAGCAGGTCGACCTTGTGCGCCAGCGTTCTCACCGCCTCATCGAAGCCGACGAGGTTCTCGGCGGGCGTCAAGCGGTGCAGCGCGTCGCGGACTTCGCCGAGTCCGCGCTCAAGTCCCGCCAGCACCCCCCGATCGATGCCGGATTCGCGGGAATGATCGAGGCGCTGGGCTAACGCTTGCACCTCGATTTCAAGCGATTCCACGGCGCGGCGCGGCAACGCCTCCGTGAGTTGCTGTCTGATTTCGGTGAGGTCCTGACGAAACGAGGTGATGACTTTTTCCAGATCGCTCGACGGTCGCAGCGATTCGATCCGGGTCGTGATGTAGCGCAGCTGCTCTTCCAGATTGCTGATGTCGATGGCCGGCGCCGGCGCCGCTTGCACGGTGGGCCGCAACGGCAATGGCGATGCGCTTGCAGCCGGTTCCGGCAGCGGCGTCACCGGTGCGACAGCAGCGCTCGAAGCGGTAGGAGCGATAGAAGCTGTAGGAGCGATAGGAGCGGCGGAAATGCTCTGGGCATAGAGCGCCCGCTGGCGTTCGGCGATCTCGGCGACGGCATCGTCTACGGACAGCGGTGCGATACTACCCGACGCAGGATTGTCGTCGCGTCGCGGCGGCAACGGTGGCGGGGGGGATACTCGCCCGCCATTTTGCGGCGTGGGAGCGCCGGTAAGCCGCGCCGCGCTGGCCTGCGCCATCCGATCGAGTTGCTGCGTCAGGTGATCGAGGCGAGCATGGACTTCGCCGAAATCTTCGCGAACAAGCGAGGCCTCGCGTTTAAGCTCGAGTTCGCGCTCGCGCCGGCGGCGCAGCGGCAATTCGCGCTGTTCGTAAGGAGGATCGCGAGGTTCATCGCGCCGATCATCGGAGGGCGGGTCTAGACGCGGTTCTCGACGTGCTTCCTGGTGCGGCTCTCGATGCCGTTCTCGACGCGCTTCTTGGTGCAGTTCTCGATGCGGTTCTTGATACGGTTCTTGGCGCGCTTCTGGGCGCGATTTCCGACGCGGTTTTCGGCGAACGTCGTCGCGCCAGTCGTCGTCCGCTTCATCGTCATCGGCGACCCGCATCGGCTCGTCGTAATCGTCGTCGTCGCTCTGCTCGATGACGTGATTGAGCCATTCCCCGACCGACATGCCGGATTGGCGAGCGGCGTCGCGGGCGGCTTCGCGCTGTTCTGGACGAAGACCTCTGAGATTCCACGGACCGCCGGATTTCATTGCGCGCCAAACCACTTCGGGAGGAGCGAGATGGCCCAGTTGTTGAGCGAAAGCTCGTTAACAGACGAAGCGGAGGGCGCGGTCTTCTGTCCTCGGCGCTGACTTTTCCGGATTAGAGTAAACAAGCCGTTAATGCCGCTTGCGCCGGCCTTTTACAGCGGGTTCCAGCCCTTCGCAGCGCAGCGCAGAACCCCGCAAATCGTCATCGTGCTGCCGCCGTAAATCGGTTAATTTGGGTATCGGCCGCCGGTGGCGGATGCCGGGGAGGGACGTCATGCCGAGCTATAAGGCTCCCGTCGACGACGTGATGTTCCTGTTGAGCGACGTGTTTCATATCGATCGCTACAACAATCTTCCCGGCTTTGCCGAAGCCACGCCGGATCTCATCGCGGCGGTGCTCGCGGAATCGGCCAAATTCTCCGAAGAGGTGCTGACGCCGCTCAATCGCGTCGGCGACAAGGAGGGCTGTCGCCGCCACGGCGACGGTTCGGTCACGACGCCTGCCGGATTCAAGGACGCCTATAGCCGGCTCACGGCCGGCGGCTGGCTCGGGATGTCTGCACCGGCCGAGTTCGGCGGCCAGGGCTTGCCGACCGTGCTGGCGCAGGCCGTCAACGAATTTCTGTGCTCGGCGAACATGGCGTTTGCCATGTATCCGGGGCTCACCGAGGGGGCGATCGCGGCCTTGTTGGCCCACGGCTCGGCGGAGCAGAAAGCGCTCTATCTGCCTAAGCTCATCGCCGGGCAATGGGCCGGCACCATGAATTTGACCGAGCCGCAATGCGGCACCGATCTTGGTCTGGTTCGCGCCCGCGCGACGCTGCAGGCGGACGGCAGCTACAAGATCACCGGCACGAAAATATTCATCTCCGCCGGCGAGCACGATCTGGTCGAGAACATCGTTCATCTTGTGCTGGCCCGCATCGACGGCGCGCCGCAAGGCACGCGCGGGATTTCGCTGTTCGTCGTTCCTAAATTTCTGCCGAATGCCGAAGGCGGCGTCGGCGCGCGCAACGCGGTGTCGTGCGGTTCGATCGAAGAGAAGATGGGCATCCACGGCAACGCCACCTGCGTCATGAATTACGACGGCGCCACCGGGTGGCTGATCGGCGAGCCGAACCGCGGGTTGCAGGCGATGTTCGTGATGATGAACGAGGCGCGTCTTGGCGTCGGGGTTCAGGGCCTCGCTTTATCCGAGGTGGCCTATCAGAATGCCGCCGCCTACGCCAAACAGCGGCTCGCCGGACGTGCCTTGAGCGGCGCAAAATTTCCGCAACAGGCCGCCGATCCGATCATCGTGCATCCAGACGTGCGCCGGATGCTGCTGACAATCCGCGCCTTCAACGAGGCGGCGCGCGCGCTGGTGCTGTGGACCGCGCTCAAAGGCGACATCGCCCACCGCTCGGAAGATGCCAAAGAGCGGCAGGCGGCCGAGGATCATCTGGGCTTGATGACGCCGGTGATCAAAGGCGTGCTCACCGACCGGGGCTTCGAAAATACGGTCGCGGCGCAGCAAGTCTTCGGCGGCCACGGCTACATCGCCGAACATGGCATGGAGCAATTTGTCCGCGATGCGCGCATCGCCATGCTGTACGAGGGCGCCAACGGCATTCAGGCACTCGATCTGGTCGGCCGCAAACTGCCGAAGGATGGCGGCCGCGCCTTGCAGGCCTTCTTCGTCGAAGTTTCAGCCTATATCAAAGGGCACAGCACGGACGCGAGCATGGCGCCCTATGTGACGCCGCTTGGCCAGGCGCTCGGCGAATTGCAGCAGGCGACCATGTGGTTTTTGCAGAACGCGCTCGGCAATCCGGACAATGCCGGCGCGGGCGCGACTGACTATATGCACCTCTTCGGTCTGGTCGCGCTCGGTTATATGTGGTGCTTGATCGCCGAGGCAGCCAAGACCAAAACCGCGAGTGGAGGAAACGGCTCTGCGGGACGGGCGGCAGAGCGGCTCACGACCGGCCGCTTTTTCATGGAACGGATGCTGCCGGCCGCGACCACGCATCTGGCGCGCGTCAAAGCCGGCGCCGCATCGACTATGGAATTGCCGGCCCAGGCATTCTAGCTATTCGATGGTGCGGTTGCCGCGACTGACTCGGACTTGAGAGGGATCCTATGCCCGACGCTTTCATCTACGATCACGTGCGCACGCCGCGCGGCCGCGGCAAGGTCGACGGCGCGCTTCACGAAGTGACAGCGCTCAATCTCGCCAGCCAGGCGCTGGGTGCCATCAAGAGCCGCAACAACCTCGACACCGCTCTGGTCGATGACGTGGTGATGGGCGTGGTCGATCCGGTCGGCGAGGCCGCCGCCGATATCGCGCGCACCGCGGCGCTGGTTGCCGGCTACGGCGACAGCGTGCCGGGCGTGCAGATCAACCGCTTCTGCGCCTCCGGTCTCGACGCCGTGAATTTTGCCGCCGCCCAAATCATGTCCGGTCAACAGTCGCTGGCTGTCGGCGGCGGCGTCGAATCGATGAGCCGGGTCGGCATCGGCTCGGCCGGCGGCGCCTGGGCGGTCGATCCTTCGATCGCGGTCGCGCATTACTTCCTGCCGCAGGGCATCTCCGCGGACCTGATCGCCACGAAATATGGCTTCTCGCGCGACAACGTCGATGCCTACGCGGTGGAGAGCCAGAAGCGCGCCGCAACGGCGTGGGACGAGGGGCGGTTCAGCCGCTCCGTCATGCCGGTCAAGGACGTCAATGGGCTGACGATTCTGGCCAAGGACGAGCATATGCGGCCCGGCACCTCCATGCAGTCGCTCGCGGCGCTGCAGCCGTCGTTCGTGCAGATGGGCGAGTTGGGCGGCTTCGATGCGGTGGCAATTCAGGCCCATCCCGAAGTGGAATATGTCAATCACGTCCATCACGCCGGCAATTCATCGGGCATCGTCGACGGCGCCGCTGCGGTTCTGGTCGGCAGCAAAGAGGCCGGGCAAAAGGCCGGATTGAAGCCGCGCGCGCGCGTTCGTGCTTTCGCCAATATCGGTTCCGATCCGGCGCTGATGCTCACCGGTCCGATCAACGTCACCAAAAAAGTTCTCAAAACCGCCGGCATGACGCTTGCCGACATCGATCTCATCGAAATCAACGAGGCCTTCGCCTCGGTGGTGTTGCGTTTCCTGCAAGCCTTCGCTCTCGATTCGGCCAAGGTCAACGTCAACGGCGGCGCCATCGCCTTGGGCCATCCGCTCGGCGCCACCGGCGCGATGATCCTCGGCACGCTGGTCGATGAAATGGAGCGGCGCGATGTTGCAACCGGGCTTGTCACGCTCTGCATCGGCGCCGGCATGGGCACCGCCACGATCATCGAACGAATGTGAGCCGATGCCGAAGATCGACATCGCCAATCTTCCACTCGACACGCGCACGGGTTATCCGGCGCCGTTCGATCGCGCGGTGATCGGCCGCGAGCGCAAGCGGCTCGGCAATGCGGTTGGCCTCGATCAATTCGGCGTCAACCTGACGCGGTTGAAGCCCGGCGCCGCGTCCGCCCAGCGGCACTGGCACGAAAGGGAAGATGAGTTCGTCTATATCCTCGAAGGCGAAGCCGTGCTGGTTGAAAACGATGGCGAGACCGTACTCAAACCTGGCGACGCCGCCGGCTTCAAAGCGAATAGCCGCAACGGCCATCAGCTCGTCAACAGAAGCAATCGCGACGCGGTCTATCTGGAAGTCGGCACCCGCTCCAAGCATGAACGCGTCGAATATCCGGACGTCGACTTGATGGTTATTCGTGACGATAGGGGCATGCGTTACACGCACAGAAACGGCGATCCCTATGGCTGATAGCAAAACAACCTTCACCAATTTCACGCTTGACATCGACGGCGACGACATTGCGCTTGTTACCTGGAATGCGCCCGCGCGCACCATGAACGTCATCGATATGACGGCGACTGCGGAGCTGTCGGCGATCGTCGAGCAGCTGGCGACCGACGGCGCGGTCAAGGGTGCCGTGCTCGCCTCGGGCAAGGATACGTTCTGCGCCGGCGCCGATCTGACGATGCTGGAAGGCTTAAGCCGAACTTTCGTGGAGCTCGCGGCGTCGCAGGGCGAAGAAGCGGCGAATGCGCGGTTGTTCGAGGAGAGCCGCAAATGGTCGCTGCTGTGCCGCCGTATCGAAACTTGCGGCAAGCCGTGGGTCGCGGCGATCAACGGCACCGCGCTTGGCGGCGGTTTCGAAGTGACGCTCGCCTGCCATCATCGGATTGCCGCGGATAATCCTCGCACCCGGCTCGGCCTGCCCGAGATCAAGGTCGGTCTGTTTCCCGGCGCCGGCGGCACGCAACGGATCGCACGCATGCTGCCGCCATCCGACGCGCTGCAATTTTTGCTCAAGGGCGACCAGCTGCAGCTCAATCGCGCCAAGGCGATGAAGCTCGTCGACGCGGTGGTGCCCGCCGCCGATCTCGTCAAAGCGGCGAAAGACTGGATCAAATCGGGCGGCACCGCCAAGGCGCCGTGGGACGTCGACGGCTTCAAGTTGCCGGGCGGCCCGGTCTATTCGAAAGCCGGCATGATGGTGTTTCCGCCGGCGAACGCCATTTATCGGCGCGAGACCTACGACAATTACCCGGCTGCACGCGCCATTTTGCAAGTCGTCTTTGAAGGCTTGCAATTGCCGATCGACCAGGCGCTGCGCGTCGAATCGCGCTGGTTCGCCAAGATTTTCCGCTCGCCGGAAGCGGCGGCAATGATCCGCTCGCTGTTCGTCTCGATGGGGGAGCTTAACAAGGGGGCGCGGCGTCCGGCCAACGTGCCGGCCAAGCCGCTGAAAAAGATCGGCGTGCTCGGCGCCGGATTTATGGGCGGCGGCATCGCTTATGTCAGCGCGCTCGCGGGCCTCGATGTGGTGCTGATCGACCGCGACCCGGAAACCGCCGAAAAGGGCAAGGCCCATTCGCAGAAACTGATGACCGACCAGGTCAATCGCGGTCGCGCTACCGCCGCCGACCGCGATACGGTACTCGCGCGCATCAAGCCGACCGCCGATCTGGTCGTCTTGAAGGATTGCGACCTCGTCGTCGAAGCCGTGTTTGAGGATCGCAAGATCAAGGAGGAGCTCATTTCCCGGACCAAGAACGTGCTGAGCGACCAGGCGATCTTCGGCTCCAACACATCGACGCTGCCGATCACCTCGCTGGCGGCCGCGTTCAAAGACCGCGCCCGCTTCATCGGCATTCACTTTTTCTCGCCGGTCGAGCGCATGATGCTGGTCGAAATCATCATGGGCAAGGAGACCGGCGATGCCGCGCTGGCGACGGCGCTCGATTACGTGCGCGCCATCCGCAAGACGCCGATCGTCGTCAACGACTCGCGCGGCTTCTACACGTCGCGGGTGGTCGGGACCTATATCCGCGAAGGGCACCTGATGCTGACCGAAGGCGTGCCGGCCGCGATGATCGAGAATGTCGGCCGCATGGCCGGCATGCCGGTCGGGCCGCTCGCGCTCACCGACGAGGTCGCCGTCGATCTTGCCTGGAAAATTCTAAAAGCCACCGAGGCCGATCTTGGTCAAAAGGCGATCGATGTGAAGCAGAAGGCGCTACTCGAGGACATGGTGGAAAAGCGCGGCCGCTACGGCCGCAAGAACGGCAAGGGCTTTTATGACTATCCGCAAAACGGCCCGAAGCGATTGTGGAAAGGCTTGGCCGACCTGCAGCCGAAAAAGCTCGATCCCGACAGCATCGATATTGCAGTTCTGAAACGGCGGCTGTTGGCGATCCAGGCGCTCGAATCCGCCCGCTGCATCGAAGAACAAGTCGTCACCGATGTGCGGGAAGCCAACGTCGGCTCGATCCTCGGCTTCGGATTCGCGCCTTTTACCGGCGGCACCATTTCCTATATCGACGGCATGGGCGCCAACGCTTTCGTGGATCTTTGCAACTCGCTCGCCAAGGATTACGGCGAGCGCTTCAAGCCTTGCAAGCTCCTGCTTGAGATGGCGAAAAAGGGCGAGACCTTCTACCGCCGTTTTCCGCCCCAGCTGCGCAAAGCGGTCGCCTGAAGCATGATCCCGAAAAGTGGCTACCGGTTTTCGCAAGAGATAATGCTCGGTCTTGACACCATGAGCGCCGCATTGCCCCCATATGCGCGCCGCGTATAAGGTCGCGGCCGATTTTTTTCCAGGACCCTGCATGGCGCGTGATCAAGTCGACCTGACGCCGATCGAGCGGCGCGACGATCTCGTGAATTGGCTTGCCCAGGGCTGCAAACCCAAATCGCAATTCCGTATCGGCACCGAGCACGAGAAGTTCGTCTTCACGCTGGAGGGCCACCGGCCGGTCCCCTACGAGGGGCGCCACGGCATCCGCGCGCTGCTCGAAGGCATGCAGCATCTCCTCGGCTGGCAACCAATCATGGAGGGGCCGAACGTCATCGGCCTGTCCGACGTCACCGGCGGCGGCGCCATCTCGCTCGAGCCGGGCGGCCAATTCGAGCTGTCCGGCGCGCAGGTCGAAAGCGTGCACCAGACATCGAGCGAATTGATGGCACATCTCGCCCAAGTGCGCGAAGTGGCGCTGCCGCTGCACATCGGCTTTCTCGGCATCGGCATGACGCCGAGCTGGACGCGGGCCGAAATGCCGAAAATGCCGAAGGGCCGCTATAAGATCATGACCGCGTATATGCCCAAGGTCGGCACGCTCGGCCTCGACATGATGTATCGCACCTGCACGGTGCAGACCAATCTCGACTTCTCATCCGAAGCCGACATGGTCAAGAAGCTGCGGGTGTCGATCGCGCTGCAGCCGGTGGCGACGGCTTTGTTCGCCAATTCGCCGTTCACCGAAGGCAAGCCCAACGGCTACCTGTCGTTGCGCGCGGAAATCTGGCGCGACACCGACAATGCGCGCGCCGGCATGCTGCCTTGGGTGTTCGAGCCGGGCATGGGATTCGAGCGCTGGGTCGACTATGCACTCGACGTGCCGATGTATTTCGTCAAGCACGGCGACGACTATGTCGACGCTGCCGGCCAATCGTTCCGCGACCTCCTTGCGGGCAAGCTGCCGGCAATGCCCGGCGTGCGGGCCACGATTTCCGATTGGGCAAACCACTTGAGCACGATCTTTCCGGAAGTACGGGTCAAGCGCTATCTCGAAATGCGCGGCGCCGATTCCGGCTCGCTGCCCAATTTACTCGCACTGCCGGCTTTGTGGGTCGGCATTCTGTACGATGACGCAAGCCTCGATGCGGCGTGGGACCTGGTCAAGGACTGGACCGCCGAGGAGCGCCAAAAACTCCGCGACGAGGTGCCGAAACAGGCTCTCGCCGCAACGGTTCGCGGCCGCACCGTGTTCGAAATCGCGACCGAGATTGTCGGATTGGCGCGCACCGGACTGCAGCGCCGTAAGCGCGTCGACGCGAGCGGACAGGACGAAACGCGCTATCTTGAAATTTTGGAAGATCGGCTGGCGCGCGGCACCACGCCGGCACAGGAGCTACTGAAGAAATTTTACGGACCGTGGAGCGGCTCGGTCGATCCGATCTATACCGAAGAGGCGTATTGAGGCCGGAAAGTTTACTGGCCGATCTGGTAGAGGCGCTCGGCCTCGCTGAGCGCTGTGCTGCATCCGGCGGAGTCGCCCGCGTCATCCGCCCGCTGGGCGCGCTCCAGCGCGGCCTCCACGTTCTTGCTGGCAACATGCTCGGCGTGCGCAACGTCGCGTTGCGTCGGCTGTTCGTGAAGCTGGGCGCCCAGCGTTTGCGGAAAGGTTGGGCCGGTCTCCGGACCGGGCGGCGTGGCGCTGATTTTCTTCTCGAACTGCGCGATTTGCACCGTGCAAGGACCGGCATGGGCGATGCCGGCGCCGGCAAGCCATGCCGCGCCCGCGGTGCAAATAAAAAGGCCCGGAAAAGTTCGCGGACTATGGTTGCTCATGTCGGCGTTCCGGGAGTGCAGAATGTGCCAGTCCAGGTCGGGCTTGCATAACGGGCTCACCGCCGAATCGGTTGCGTGCGACGCCATCGCAGCATCGAATTTACTCTTTATTCATCCTTGCGGGAAGGCAACGATCCGACGGATTTGCCGGCCGAACGGCGCCTTATGGCGGCAACCCGCAGGTTTGATTTTATTTTTACGTCTCGTCGGCACACTTACGACATGACCAAAAGCTTGACCGCCGAAGTCCAGCGCCACCATGCCGAACGGCAGCTGTTCAGCGCCCGGCGGGCATTGGCGCATCTCGTCGAAATGTACGACACCGGTCACTGGCGCCTCCACTATAAAAAGGAAGAGGCGTTTGCCGAGGCGGTGCGCGAGGCGCGGCAAGCCGTCGATCAATGGACCAACATCGTCAGCAAAGCCGACGGCTGATCGGCGTCGGACCTGTCAAGCCGCCGCCGTGGCGACGCCGCTCTCGATTGCCACCGAATAATCATTCGACTCCCGCCGCAAACGAGGCCATGATCGCCGCAAATGCGATAGCGGCGGGAGGACGGAGTGCTGGAGCACTATCACAATATTAATTCGGTCTGCGCCCAGAAGGTGCGCATCGCGCTGAACGAAAAGGGACTCGATGCCAAGGAGCATCTCCTCACCTTGCGCGGCGACCAATTCGATCCGGCTTACCTCAAACTCAATCCGAATGGGGTCGTGCCGACGCTGGTGCATGACGGCAATACGATTATCGAATCCTCGCTCATCCTGTATTACCTGGACGAGGCCTTCCCCGCCTCGCCGCTGATGCCGAAACAGCCGCTGCTTCGTCACCGCGTGCGGCTCTACAACAAGCTGATCGACGAGTATTTGCACAATTCGTGCATGATCCTCACCTTCGCCACGGCGTTTCGGCCGAACTTTCTCAAGCTGCCGCGCGAGGCCTGGCTTGCCGAGGTCAACAAGTCGCCGCTCAAGCGCCGCGCGGAATACAAGCGCAGCGTCATCGAGCATGGATTGGATTCCGAGTTCGTCCACGACGCGATCAACCAGCACAAGAAGCTGTTGGCATGGATGAATGAGTCGCTGCAAAACGGGTCGTATCTCGCCGGCGACGGTTTTTCCAACGCGGATTGCGCCGTCATCCCCTACATTCTGCGCCTTGAGCTTCTCAAGCTCGCCGGCATGTGGGAGCGCTACCCCGCGATTGCGGATTGGTGGAAGCGGATGCGCGGGCGGTCCTCGGTCAAGGCGGCGATTTTCGATCGTATGACCGAGTCCGACTGGGCCCCGTTCCGCAACCTGGCGCCCGATCCGTGGCCGAAAGTGGCGACCCTATTGCAGGCGGCGTAGCGGCGGCGCTAAGCGCAATTCCGGTTCACCAGCGTCGGGGCTGGCGTTCCCATAGCTGACGTTTCCATAGCTGACGTTTTCATAGCTGACGTTTTCATGGCATCGACCGTCAATGCCGTCCTCTGCGCGCTGGTGGCGACCGCGTTCTGCACGGCCTGCGGTTATGCGCTGTCTCGCCACATCCTGCCGCGCGTGATTGCGCTTGGCGCGGCGCCCCTCGTCGGCTGGGCGGTCTTTAGCGCAGCAACGCTGCCGGTTTTGACACTGGTCGGGTTTTCTTCGCCGACGATTGCCGCCACGGCCGCGCTGTTCCTGGTCATCGGCGGCGGTGCGCTGCTGATGCGCAGCGACAACGACGATGCCGCGCCCGGATCGACGATTCCGCCCTGGAGCTATGCGGCCGCTGCGGTCCTCGCCGTGGTGCCGGCAATTGCGATCGTTCCGAAAGTTTCCGCCGATGGCCCGCGTTCGGGCGTGCAACTCGCCGATCCGATATTCGACCACGCCAAAATCGCGCTCATCGATGCGATGTCGCGCCAGGGTCTGCCGCCGGTGAATCCGGTGTTCAGTCAATTCGGCGCGCCAAGCCGGCTGGCCTATTATTACCTCTGGCATTTCAGCGCCGCGGAACTGGCGTTGCCGCTCCATATCAGCGGCTGGGAAGCCGATATCGGCCTGACCTGGTTCACTGCCTTCGCTTCGCTCGCCTTGATGATGGGCGTCGCCGTCTGGCTCGCCAAGCGATCCGGCGCCGCAATTCTGGTCGTCGTTCTCGCCGCCGCAGCATCGCTGCGTACGACGTTGAGCTTTTTCTTCGGCAGTTTCGCGCTCGAACCGTTTATGGCGTCGCCGAACGGCTTCGCCGGCTGGCTGTTTCAGTCCGCCTGGGTGCCGCAACACCTGATGGCGGCGTCATGCGCGGTCGCGGCGATGGTGCTGATCGTCCATTACGCGCAGCGGCCGAGTTGGGCGCGGCTCGTGACGCTGGCTTTGCTCGTCGTCGCCGGCTTTGAAAGCTCGGCCTATGTCGGCGGAGTGACGTTCGCCGCCGCGGCGCTGGTTTCTGCGCCGTTCCTGCTCGCCGGCCTGCATCCGGCTCGGCGCATCGCTGTCGTGGGCGGGTTGGCGGGCGCTGCGGCGCTCGCCGTGTTGATCGCCGCGCCGTTCATCCGCGACCAGTTCGCTACGATCGCCGCGCGCGGCGGCGGCTCCGCGATCGTCGTCAGTCATTTCGCCGTGCTCGGCACGCTGTTTCCTCCCGCGCTGCGCCGTATTCTCGACTTGCCGGCCTATTGGCTTGTTCTGCTGCCAATCGAGTTTCCGGCGACGTTCATCGCAGGCCTCATTGCGCTCGCCGCGATGCGGCGGGGAATTGCGGCGGGACCGGAAAAGACTACCGTCGCGGTCTTCATCGCGCTTGCCGGCGCGGGCCTCGTCATCTCGTGGCTTTTCGCCAGCACGCTCGGCGACAACAACGACCTCGGCCTGCGCGCAGTGTTGCCGGCCGCCATGGTTCTCATCGCGGCCGCGGCGGCGGGCATGATGCGCGCCGAGCGTCGCGCGCTGATCGTCGCCGCAGCGATCGGGGGACTTGCCGTCAGCCTGCCCGATACTGTCGCGATGATCCGCTATAACATCGCCGGATCGCCGTCGGCGGATGCGCAGGTTTTCGCGCAAGCCCCGGAATTGTGGGCCGCGGTCCGCCGCTATGCCGGCCCGGCCGCGCGCGTCGCCAACAATCCGCTGTTCGTGGCGGACCTGACGCCGTGGCCGGCGAACATGTCCTGGGCGCTTCTCGCTGATCGCAGCTCTTGTTTTGCCGGCCGCGAAATGGCGCTCGCTTTTGCGCCATTGCCGCCGGATCGCCGCGAAGCGATCAATGCGCAATTCATCCGCGTCTTCGCCGGACAAGCCAGCGCCGGCAACGTCGACGATCTGGCGAAAAAATTCAGCTGCAACGTCGTCGTCGTCGTGCCGCAGGACGGCGCCTGGAGCAACGACCCGTTCGCCTCAAGTCCGGATTATCGGCTGGCGGAAGATCGCGAGGGAGGTTGGCGGATTTATGAGCAGGTGAAAGCTGCTCGCGCGGCGCAATGATCCGTCACCCTGTGGTGCGAGAGAGGCTAGATTCCAAGTGACGGTAAAGAGCCCAACGTTGCTTCCGGGAAGCCCCGGTGTCTGTTATCATCTGCATGTTCCGGAGATCAGTTGCGGACGGTCGGCTCATTAGCGCTGGCGACGGGGGCCGCGATGGATTGGTTCGAAGGCTTGCGAAAGCTGATTGAGTGGTCGGCGACCTTGCCGCTGTTGCCGAAGCTCGTACTGACCCTGACCTTGCTGGCCGTGACGATCGGCACCGGCCTGTTGTTTTTGCTTCTCGTTTGGACCACTCCGCCGGGCATCGTCTACGACGCCGCGGTCATTAAGCTGCTCAAGCCGACCGACGATCCGATCGGCGCGCTGAACAATCGCTTCGAGCCTTATCCGGGATTTCCATACTACTCCGAGGCCAGTGATCATCCCTCGCAATGGCCGCCGCGCATATTCAAGGATCGCACCGAATTTACTGAGCTGATCCACGAGCTGAATTCCGACCAAATCAAAGCCGAGCTCGACCGCTGGCCGGAGCGACTTAAAACGCTCCACGTCGCCGGGCGCGGGGTTGACCCGGCGGCAGTGGAATATTCGCGTCTGCGCCTTCTCCTGGCGGAGAATTCGGACAACTACGCCGCAGTCAGCACCAAGGTGGGACCGCAGACGACGAAAGTGCTGCAGCGCCTCGAAGAACGGCGGCAGCAGATCGAGGAAACCTTGCCCAATAGGGTGCTCGCCCTGCGGATTGAGAACGAGAAATCCGTCGACGCCGAAAATTTTGTGGTGGAGATCAATGTCGCCGGCGCGGTCTATGATGTGACCCTCAACCTTCAGGGCGAAGCGGCAAAGAGCCAGCAATGGACTCCCAATCGCTTCACCGTCGAGATTCCGCGACTGCGCCCGGGCTACACCGCTGACGTTCAGGTCTGGTACCAGTACCAGCCATTGTCGGAGCAGGTCTTTCCTGGTCGCAAGGATGTCGAATGGGACGCCACCGAGGGAGTTGTCATCAACAATCTCGGTATCAGCAATGAACGTATCCGGCGCGATCCGCACCTTCTCGACGACATGCAGCCTTATTTTCGCTACCAGGTCGATCCCGTTCGCGGGTCGCCGACTTTCGGCCGGCTCGCAACTCCGGCCAAGGCCCCGGATGCTATGCCGCCCGTGTCCCAGCGTGCCACGGCGCCGAAGACGCTGTCCGCATCGTCCGGCCCGCAAGCGTTACTGATCGCGGCGAAGTTGTTCGGCGAGCGCCCGACGGAAGCTGAGGGAAGACGGGCGACAGAACAGGTGACGCAGGCCGTCTCTAGCTTCAGCGCCGCCCTTGCTCAGAAAGTTGAAACTGCAGGAGGCGTCTGGTTGTTCGAACGCCTGGTGCCGGCCCAGGCGTCTTACAATCCCCTTGCACGGGCCTATCTGCTGGGTGGCGAACTACTGGCGATCCTGCAGGTGCCCGACGCTCTCAACGTCGTTACGCTGCCCGGCTGGTCGGGTCTCGCGGCGGCCGGCAGCGCGTCGTATGACTACCAACCGTGGGACCAAGCGCGCTATGAGGCCGTACTGCATTTTTTTGCCGACCCGGCCGATACGAACGGCGACAGCAAACGACTGATAACCCAGCCGTTGCGTCTCGACGAGGTGTTCGATGTCGCCAAGGCGAAAACTGGCGAGCGAAACGCCCCAGCGCCTGAGTTCGTGAACATCCTGGAATTCTCCGGTACCCGCATCCGCGACAATTACCACGTGCCGTATAGCTTGAAGACCAACGACGACCCGGCGCCATTTTATCTCGTCGTGCGCGGCCAGAATGTTTCGGAGAATTTTTATCTCCCGCGGGAATGGATTACACTGGCCGACGCCGAAGTTAAATCAGGCCTGGACGGACCGGCAACGGCGAATCGTCTGTCGCGACTCTACGACTATGCCGAACCGTCGCGGGAGCTGTCCGCGGCCGAGTTCGCCGCTATATTCAAATAAATGAATTTGCTGGTCATTGGGACAATGGCATGACAAAAGGGGTACCCGGCAAACTACCCAGGGCCTCGAGCCTTGTCGGTTTTGACTGAATCAAACCGGCTCCTATTTTTTTTCGAGCATGAGCTTTTTTGAAAATCGGCGTCCACTTTTTGGGATCATCTGAAATTGTTCACGGTTCAAATCCCGGCGAACCAATTGAAGCCCTGCTTGCTCCAGAACGTCTCGCGGAAGTCGTTGGAGACTTCGATCGCCTTGATCCATTTCGCATTCTTGTAGCCAAGCTTGGTCGAGGTCCGCAGCCGCAGTGGATAGCCGAACGGATCGGCGATGACGTCGCCGGCATATTTGGTGGCGAGGATCGTCTGCGGATGCAGCGCACAGGCCATGTCGATGCTCTCGGTATAATTGTCGGCGCAAATAAAGTAGACGTATCTGGCCGCAAGATCGGCGCCGACGCGCTTAAGAAAATCGCGCAGGTTCGGCCCCGACCATTGGCCGATATAGTCCCAGCCCTCGACGCAAATGTGCCGGATGATGACCTCCTGTTCCTGCAGCTGATAAATCTGCTGCGCGGTCCACGGCCGCTTGTCGCCGATGCGGCCGACCAACTCCAATGTCCAGGTGGCGCCGTCGACCGGCTTGACGTCCTCGATATCGTAATAGGCATTAAAGCGCGGCGGTTTGACCACCTGCGACGGAGCAAAGGTCGGCGCCAGATGGTGCGGCCGAAATATCGCTTCTTGGACGCCGTCGTTCCACGCCGATACCGCACGCAAAGCCTTCTGCACGGAGTCATTCTCGCTGACGTCGCAACCCGTCAGCATGCCGAGTGCGCCGAGACTGACCGCGCCGCGCAGCAGGCCGCGGCGGTTGATGTCTTCGGCGGGCTTTCGCGATTGAATGATCGCCGGGGCGTGGATTCGCTTCGTCATGGTGTCACCGCATCACGGCGTTGCTTCGATTTCGGGCGCGGCGGATGCGCTGCGCGGCTCGCCGGCATCGACGATCGGTCCGCCGGTCAGCATGGCGATAAGACTTTGCGGCACCAGCAATGCCAGCGTCACATGAACGAGGATAAACGCGACGATCGCCGACATGCAGAGGAAATGAACGAGCCGGATCGTCTGAAAACTGCCAAACAAATCGGCGAGCGGCGAGAATTGCACCGGCTTCCACAGCGCCAGGCCGGAGATCACGATAAGCACGCCGATCAGCATGACGCCGAGATAAAGGATTTTCTGCACCGCGTTGTAATGGGTCAAATCGTCGTGACGCAGGCGGAATCGCAAGGCGTCGCCGACGGTCGCAAAGACTTCAGGGATCGATAGGGGAAACAGCTTGCGCCGAAAGCGGCCGCTGACGATTCCATAAATGAGATAGGCGAGCCCATTGAGCACGAAAATCCACATGCCGAAGAAATGCCACTGCAACCCGTATTGCGCCCATTTGCCGATCACGATCCAGTCGGGGAAATGCAGGAAACCGAAGATCACATCGTCGTTATAGATCTTCCATCCGCTGCCGATCATGATGAATATGGCGACGGCATTGATCCAATGCATGATACGAAGCGGGAGAGGGTGAAGTCGCGCCTCATTCGCAGCTGACGTGACGGCCGGCGGGGACATCGGGCATTCCGCAATGGAGATATGGCGACACTACGGTTGCGGAATTTCGTGTGCAAGGCGTGCCGGTTCACAAAATCGCGTGGCGCGATTGATCGGAGAATGCAAATGCGACGGCAAATGAACGCGCTTGGCATGGCGGTCCTCGGAGTGCTTGGTGTTTCGCTCGCGGCCAAAGCGGCGGAGCGTGCCGCGACACCCGATCGGCCATTTGTCGTGGCTCAGGCGATGATCCCGCCGACCGGCATGGGCGCCGAGGACAAGGCCATGGCGGCGCAGGATATGGCGGAGACGGAGCGGATGCGCCGTCGCTTTCCCCAGCCGGTTCGCGTCGGGGATCTCATCGGGCTGCCGGTGATCGATGACAATAGCCGCACGCTGGGTTACGTCCGGCAGGTGGTGCGCACGCCGCAAAGCAAAATCAAACTGATCGTCGACTACGACGGCTTTTTTGGCTGGGGCAGACGGCCGGTCGCGGTGCCGATCGAAGTGGTGGGAATTTTAGGCCGCGAACTTGCCTCGCTCGATATGCGGCCGAAGGACTATGCCGCCGCCCCGACATGGCGCGAAACGGACGATACGGTCATTCCGAACAACGACAGCATCAGCGTCGCGCTTGTCCGCCGCTGAGCCGCCTTCTGATCACGACTTTGTGAGGCCGATAACTTTTTGGTGTTTCGCGACTTGGTAGCACTGAGGCGGAATTGATTGGCACTTCGCTGGCCGCTTTGGCAAGCAAGTCAAGTCATATTGCGTTGCTGGATTACAGGGGGCATCGCATGAGTTCCTGCGCATCGTTTCGGCGGCAATTCGATCGCACGTCATGATTCCTCGGCGGCGCCGGCCACCGACACGGCCGCGTGCGGCATCGCCTTCATGGCAAAGGCCTCGGCGCCGGGACGCGCCAAGACGCGCCTCGTGCCGCCGCTGACCTTCGACGAGGCCGCGGCGCTCAATACCGCGTTCTTGTGTGACGTGGCCGACAATGTCCTGCTCGCGGCGCGTTACAGCGCGCAGCATGGCGGCATTGCCGGTTACGCCGCGTTCGGACCGACCGGAGCGGAGGATTTCTTTCGCCGCACTTTGCCGGGTGCGATCGGTTTGATTGGCGCCTGGCTGCCCGATTTCGGCGAGTGCCTGTTTCACACCATCCGGGAAGTTCTCGCGCGCGGGCACGGCTCGGCGGTGGTGCTCAATTCGGACAGTCCGACGTTGCCCACTGCGCTACTGATCGAGACCGCCGCGGCGCTGGCGCAGCCGGGCGACCGCGCCGTGCTCGGCCCATCGATCGACGGCGGCTATTATCTCCTCGGCCTGAAAGCGCCGCATCGCCGCATGTTCGAGGATATCGCCTGGAGCACCGCGCGCGTCGCTGCGCAGACGCTCGAACGCGCCCGTGAAATCGATCTCGAAGTTCATACCTTGCCGGTCTGGTACGATGTTGACGACGTCGACGGCTTGCGCCGGCTTCATGCCGAACTGTCCGGCGCGGAGGAACGCCGCGGTCACGCGCATTCTCCGCATTACCCGGCGCAGACGGCAAAATTGCTGGACCGGCTGTGGCAGGAAGACGATTTCGGCGGCCGGTTCGATCGCGTCATGCAGGCCGACGAAGTGCGCGCCTGAACCGCGCGACACGCAACCGAGCCTTGCCAGGGAACAAGCACGATGCAGCGGGCGGCGACACGGCAGACGATGGATCCGACACGCTATTTCGAGAGCGCAACGACGGACAGCGAAGTTCCCGACCACCATCCGGTCTGTCTTTATCTGGAGACCACCAACCGCTGCAATCTTTTGTGCACGACCTGTCCGCGCACCTACGAAGAACTCGAGCCGCCGGCCGATATGAGCTGGCAGCTGTTCACCTCGATCGTCGATCAGATCCCGCAGCTGCAGCGCGCCGTGCTGCACGGCGTCGGCGAACCGATGCTGGTCAAGCATCTGCCGCGCATGGTGCGCTATCTGAAGGATCGTGGCACCTATGTTCTGTTCAACACCAACGGCACGGTGCTCAACGAGAAAAACGGCCGCGCGCTGATCGCCGCCGAACTGGACGAGCTGCGCGTCTCCTTCGACGCGGCGAACGCCAAATCCTATCTCGCCATTCGCGGCAAGAATTATTTCAATCGTATCCTGAAAAACGTGCGTGCGTTTCGCGAGCTGCAAGAGCGTGAAGGCCACGCCAAGCCGCGGGTTTCGGCGTGGCTCACGGGTCTGCGGGAAACCATCGAGGAATTGCCGGATTTTGTCCGCGTCGCGGCGGAGACCGGCGTCAAGGAGGTGCATCTGCAGCGGCTGGTATTCTTCATGGAGAACGCGATCGGCCTGGCGCGGCCGGACCAGGCGCTGTACGAGCAGCTCTCGGGCGAGGAAGCGATCCATATCGACCGCGCCGCCACGCTGGCCCGCACGCTCGGTATCGAATTCAGCGCATCGGGCGGCGCGTCGGAGCCCGGCATCAGTCTCAAGCGCAGCGATAACGGCTCGCCGTGGTCGTTGTGCCGGCGGCCGTGGACGGTGATGTATTTCACCGCCAATGGCCGCGCGCTGCCCTGCTGCATCGCGCCGTTTTCGCAGCGCGGCTATGAGAATTACACGCTCGGCGACGCCACTCAGCAGAGCTTGCGCGAAATCTGGACCGGCCCGGCCTACAGCGATTTCCGCAAGGCGCTCAAGTCGAACACGCCGCCGGCGGCCTGCGCCAGCTGCGGATTGCGCTGGAGCCTGTAACAATGCCGCCGCGCGCGGGCGGCGTGGCCGTCGTTATTCCGACCTTCAATGAAGCGCAATCCATTGCCGCCGTGGTCGCGGAGTTGCCGCGCTCCATCGTCGACCAAATCATCATTGCCGACGGCGGCTCGAGCGACGGCACGCCGGAGCGCGCGCGCGCCGCCGGCGCCGAGGTTGTGGCGGTGGGGCGCGGCTATGGCCTCGCCTGCCTTGCCGGCGCGCAAGCGGCCGACGACGCCGACATCGTCGTGTTCATGGACGGCGACGGCGCCGACGATCCCGCCGCCATCGCGGCTTTGATCGCGCCGTTGCGCGACGGCACTTGCGATTTCGTCATCGCCTCGCGCGCCCGCGGCGCGCGCGAGCCGGGCAGCATGGCGTCGCATCAACTCGTCGCCGGACTGGTCGCCGGCTGGCTGACCAAACTCCTCTACGGCGTACGCTACACCGACATGTGCGCATTGCGCGCCATTCGCCGCGACACGCTGCTGGCGCTCGACATGCACGAGATGACCTATGGCTGGAATCTCGAAATGCAGATGCGCGTGGCGCGCAGAGGCTTGCGCGTCCGCGAACTGCCCGTGGCCTATCGGCGCCGCCGCGGCGGCAAATCGAAGGTCGCGGGCTCGCTACGCGGCTCGGCCAGGGCCGGGCTGAAGATCATGTCGACTTTCGCCCGGGTGGCGCTGGAGCCGACGCGCTAGCGCTCACCCGATTGAGCTACATCGCCACCTTGCGCAGGAAACCGTCGACGCTGTCGCGCAGGCTCGCGGCGGCCTTCTCGACGGCGCTCGATGCCGTCAACACCGTGTCCGCCAAGTCGCGCATCTCGCCGGTTGCGCCGGAGACCCGCTCCAGCACGGCGACCACCGATCGCGTACCAGCCGCAGCCGCCGCGACATTATTTGAAATCTCGGCCGTGGCCGCTTGCTGCTCTTCGATCGAGCTGGTGATCGCCGCCGTGAACTGCCGGATATCCTCCATGCGGCCGGTAATGCGGCCGATCGCGCGCACCGCGTCTTGGGTCGAGGATTGCACCGCCGCGATTTGCGAACCGATGTCGTCGGTTGCTTTCGCGGTCTGCACGGCGAGCGCCTTCACCTCGGAAGCGACCACGGCGAAACCCTTGCCGGCCGCTCCGGCGCGCGCCGCTTCTATGGTGGCGTTGAGCGCGAGCAGGTTGGTCTGTCCGGCTACGCTTTGGATGAGCTTGACGACGGCGTCGATCTTCTGCACCGCCTGGGCGAGGCCGGCGATGATCGTGTTGGTCGATTGCGCCTCCGCCGTAGCGGCGCGCACCACCTGACCGGCACTGACGACTTGGCGGTTGATCTCGGCGATCGATGTCGCCAATTCGTCAGTCGCTGCCGCGGCGCTCTCGACGCCGCCGAAAGCGTCGTTGGAGGTGCGCACCGCCCCGGCGGCACGCGCGGTGGTGTCGTTCGACGTTGTCGACAGCGCGGTCGCGGTCGACTTTAACGCCGCGACGCCGTCGGTGACGGTTTTGAGCACGTCCTCGACGCTGTCGCGAAACCAGGCGATGGCGTCGTCGACCACGGCGCGGCGCACCGCCTGCTCGCCTAGCAGCGCGCTCTTTTGCTCCGCGGAACGGCGCGCGGTGATGTCGTCATGTGTTCCGACCCAATAGCGACCGCCGGGAATGGCGCGATTGACGACCGAAATGGCCCGACCGTCTGGAGCTTCCGTGACAAAACTCACGACCTTGCCGGCCGTCATATTTTCCAGGAGCTCGGCGCAATACTGCGCCGGATCGCGTTGCAAACTGCCGGTTTCGAAGCGGTGCCGGACGATATCGACAACCCTGGCGCCGGGTTTCACGATGTCCGGCGACAGTCCGTACATGAGCCGATATCGATCATTGCTGACGACAAGGCGCCCGGTGACGTCGAACATCACCACGCCCTGGGTCATATTGTTCAGAGCGAGGGCGAGGAGGCTGCCACGTCGCCGATTCAATAGAAGAATTGCGCCCGCCACAAAGATAACGAGGCCTGCGGCCACGATAACGAGCATCGCGCGTTTCCGCCCTGCGATTGCCACCGTGCCCATTAGGTAGCCAACAGCATTTTACGCTTCGTTAATGAAGCGACGATCGGCCGTGATTTGCGAAAGGCGAATGCCAATCGCCCCGGTTTGAAGCGATTGGCGCTGTGAGTGATTGCTAGTGTGGCGGTTTAGAAATCCGCATCATTCTTTCGGCCAATCTCGTTTTGCGGATTTCTAAACCAAAGCCACACTAGATCAATAAGTTGCAAGTGTCCCTTTCGATTCCGAAGTTCGCCATCGAGTGTGCCGCCAAATGAAGCGAACTTCGGAATCGGGACACTAGGCGCGGATCAAGCCGCGAGGATTTGCTTGTCGGGGTCGAGCCAGAACGCCCACACCGCGGAACCGATGACCAGCAACGCGGCCGCGACGATGAACGGGGCCTGCCAGTTGCCGCCCTCGGCGAGAAAACCGAACACGATCGGCGACAGCGCGCCGCCGAAGTTGCCGGCCATGTTCATCATGCCCGACACCGTGCCGGAATATTTGCCGCCGGTATCCATCGGCACCGCCCATGACGGGCCGATGGTGAATTCGAGAAAGAACAGTGACGCCGTCAGGCAATAGACCGCGACATAGGCGTTCTCGGTCAGTGCCGCCGGCACGATGCATACCGCGCAGCCGAGTAAGCCTGTGATCGCCACCACGCGCCGGCCGATCTTGGCGCTGCCGGAGACCTTCAACAGCCAATCGGTCGCAAGCCCGCCGACGGTATCGCCGACGACGCCGGCCAACAGCGGCAGCGATGCAAAAATACCGACTTTGATCAGCGTGAAATGCCGCGCTTCGATCAGGTAAGACGGCAGCCAGCTCAGGAAGATCCACAGACAATAAACGTAGGTAAAATAGGCGAACATGATCGCCCACATATTGCCGGAACTCACCAGCGTGCCCCACGGCACATTGGTCTGCTTTTCCATCGGCGGCGGATTGATCGCGCCGTCTGGACCGCGGCCGCGGATCAGTTCGAGTTCCGCCTTGTTCACCAGAGCGTGCTCTTCGGGAAGATTGCGGTAGCTCAAGGCCCACCACAACGACCACAATAGTCCGACCGCGCCGCAAATGTAGAATACCGGCCGCCAGCCCAGCTCACTCATGATCAGGACCACGATGGGCGGCGCAATCGCGGCGCCAAACCGACTGGCGCTGTGGGTGACGCCCTGCACCAAACCGCGTTCGCGCCGCGGGTACCACAGCTGCATGGCACGCGTCGCGCCGGGAAATGCGCCGGCCTCGCCGACACCGAAGAGGAACCGAACGACGATGAAGGAGGCGCCGCCGAAAGCCGCGGCGGTGGCGGCGGTCATGAGCGACCAATAAGCGACGACGCCCGTGAGCACGCCGCGCGCGCCGAAGCGATCGGACAGCCAGCCGCCGGGGACTTGAAACAACGCATAGGCCCACACGAAGGCGCTGAAGATGACGCCCATGGTGACTTTGTCGAAACCGAATTCCTTGCTGATCGCGGGCGCCGCGGTCGAGATATTGACGCGATCGAGATAGGTGATGAGGTACATCACGCTGATCAAGAGCAAGACATACCAGCGCCCCCGACTCGGACGCTCAGGTGCGGTATCGGCCATCGTTTCACTCCCCGTCGTGTGTTTTTGCCCGGAAATGATGGCAACCTGCCCCTTTACGGCTAACTCGGCAAGCGCGCACGATGCCGCGCCGCTATGGTACTCACCACATCCTCAGGACCGTCCAATGATCAAACGCTACAGCGACCATGCCGCCAACGAGCGCACCTTTCTCGCCTGGGTCCGCACCGCCATTGCCGTCATGGCCTTCGGCTTCGTGATCGAGAAATTCGATTTGTTCCTGCAGGCCATTGCCCCGCAGACGCAGCGGCAGCTCAGCCCGCACGGGTCAACCTTCGCCGACGCCGCTGGGCTCGCCTTCATTGCGATTGGCGTCGCGATGATCGTCATTGCGGGCTTCCGGTTTGCGAAAACCGCCAGGGACATTGAAACTGAAGCGGATGTTCCCTCGACCGGCGAGCGCTTCGATATCGCTCTTGCAGGGTTGATCGGCCTCCTTGGCGTTGCGCTATTTCTTTATCTGTCGCGCGCCGTCGTTCCGGCGCTCTGACAGCCGAGCTCTTGCGACCGTGCGCGGTTCGCGGTACACGATGTGTCGCGCGCTTGAACGCGCGCCGTAAGCGTTCACGTCATCCAACGCGCTCGTGTGATCGCCGCGTATGCCGCGGCGACACTCTTTGCGCACCGGCACGAACGAGGCTGACGCGCTCGGCTAGAGCCTATCCATTCTGGTTAAATCAGAGCCGGGCTCTAGCATTCTGTTTGAGCATGATCTTTTCGGAAAACCGGTTTCCACTTTTCCGGATCATGCTCTAATCGCGTTGTGATGACGCGACGCTGGGGGCGTGGCTTAGTGCCGTCATTCCGGCGCTCTGGATCATTGGATCGATGTCATCCATTCTCGCCAAAATGTCGGTGATCGGATCGTCGGTCCAGGCATGGGTCACGAAATCCCGGTGCGAGACGTCGCCGGCGGGTAGGAACGCGACCATCCCCTGGAGATGATTGCGCCTCAGCTCCGAACCATAAGGCACCGAGCGCTCGCTGAGCTGATGCTCGAGATCGGCATTATGGTGTGCGGTGTAGGGCGTATAGGAACTGACGAAGAACGCCGATCTGTTGCCGGCGATCCAGTCGGCGAACTCATCAATTCCGGCGTAGAGCGCATCGAGGAGAACTAAACCGCGAATGCGCGAGTTCACGCCGCCGCGGGCGAGGACAGACAGCGTCGGGCCGAAGCCTCCGCTATAGGCGACAATCACGATCGGCATGGTGGCGAACGCGCCGGCGCTACGCGGATCGCCGTAGAGCGCGGCGAGCTTTTGCGCGGCCTCGCCGAGGAAGTGTTTGAAGCCGTCAGGCTCCAGAACTTTCCAGCGCTCGAAATCGGCGGCGTCGACAGCAAATTGCGGCGCCACCAGCACCGCATTGACTCCCGCAGCCGAGATCTGCGCCGGCACTTGCTGCCGGTCGCGAACGTCGCGCGCCAGAGTGGCCCCGTGGCCGTGGAAGAACACCACCATAACCGCGGGGCGGCTCGGATCGAAACCGGAAGGGATATGCAGCAGCACATGGTCGTCGCTGTAGGTTTGCGATTCCGCGAAGACACGGCCACGGAAATTGACGTGGTGGAGGTCGCCTTGTTCGTCTGTGGATAGGAACGGCCGGTCCGATCCGGGCACCATGCCGTGATAGGGAAAAGGCGCGGTCGCGAAATCGATAAGGCTGGTCTTCGCCTCGTTGTTTGCCAGCATGCGGGGCGCGATGGAAGCCACGGCCGCGTTGCGGGCTGCAATTTGCGGCGGCGCGCGATTGATTGTCGCCACCTGGATCGGGGGCGTGATCTTTGTGATTTTCGCCGCAACGCGGTCGGCGTCTTGCTTCGGTTCGAAGAAGCTCCAGTCCCGGGCCACAATGGCGGAGGCGGGCTCGCCGCCAATGCTTCCCGTTTGATCGTTGCTCACCATCACACGCGGCGCTGCATCGCTACGCACGGTGGCAGACCTGCCCATCGCGTCCGATTTTGCGGCTTCGGCATCGGTGTCGCCAACTGTCGCATAAACTGAGCGCGGCGCCGGACCGAATAAACCCGACGAGAATAATTCGTGATAGATCAGCAAGCCCCAGCCGAGAGCGCCCACGATCAACAAGACGCCAGAAATCTGCAGCAAATTCCGCTCGATGACATTCCACAGCGCCTGCGGCCGCGAAACCGGCTGTCGGCTCGGCTCGTAGCGGGGGCGGTTGGCCGCACCCGGAACGCGCGCCGGCGTCGCGGACGGCGCACCAAACTCGCCGCGCCGCCTGAGCTCCGGATCGACATGGAAATGGCGCGTACGCGGCACCGCGCCCGAACCGACCGGCGGCCGGCGCGACGCCTGCGGCAACACTGGGTCTCGAACCCGATTTGGCAATGTTTCCCCGTCCCGACGACCCGACAAAATTACCGACAACTTTGTCGTTAATTTGACTGCTCCGGCCGCCGGCTCAGCGCCGCAGGCCCAAGAAAAACAGCGCATCGCGCGATGACGGCCGCCCTGGCGGCGGCGTTATCGCCGCGCTGGCAACGAACTTCGGATGCACCTTGGCCCAGGCGGGGGTGTCTGCCGATCCAACTGCGATCCCCGGCGCCCCGTCCACCGGCATGGTTAACGAAGTGTTAACGCCTGCTTCGACGCTTTGCGGCGCGGCTCGCTCGGCCAGCAGCAGGTTCGATTCGTTATGCTGCCAGCGATAGCCGATGCCGAAGTCGAGCGGGATGGGATTGCCGGTGCGGTAAAGCTCCGCCATGCGCGGCTGATCGGTGCCGGGAAAGATCGGGAGTGCGCCGAGATAACGGCCGAACGGCTGCAGCCGCCATGTCTTGGTGTCGAAATCGGCAAGCGGAATGCCGCTGTCGTCCTGCAGGATGGTGGCGCTGTGGTCCAATAGGAAACTGCGGACCTTGGTGAAGCCGCCAGTGTGCATGAGATACGATGCGCTCTTGAGGAAGCTATCGGCGACGCCGAATTTGGCGCAGAACGCCAGGAAGCCCGATTGCCGCACGCCGTCGTCGCTCAGATCGGTGCTGAAGTAATACAACGTCTGGTTCGGGCCGTTGCCGTCGGAAAAGACGATCTTCACGCCGCGGGTGACTTTGCCGACGTTCTGTTGGCCCGAACTTTTCGACGCGGGTTCATCCGGCGCGACGAAATTTCCCTGCGCGTCGATGCTGACGAAACTGGCTTCGTGGACAGTCTTACCGGTCCGCGCCAGAAAGACATAAAGGACCGGCAGCGTACCGAACACCGGGCCTTCGTTGAGCTGGGACTGCATGTTCCTGGTGATGAAAAAACTTAAGTTGAGAATCGTATAGAGCGAGGTCTGCAGATTTCGCAGCGTTTGATCGACGCTGCCGCGTGGCAGGTCCGTCAATTGCGGGATGTCGCCGACCGGCTCCAAGCCGCTGAACACGTAAGTCGAGGCGTGCGGAAAAAACGATGTGGCGTAGAGAAAATCGGGGCCGCTGAACATGTACAGCAAGGTGTCATGATATTTATCGAGCCGCGCCGCGGCGAAGGCGCGGACTTTGGACAGCGTGGTGCGGTCTTCTTGCGCGAAAATCGAATTGAAGGAGCGCTCGTGCTGCGCCCAGTTCGGGTCGTTGGTGAGGGCGGCGAGCGGCGAATCGGGCGCCGGCGGCAGGCCGGCGAGGAAGCGCGCGGTATCGTCGGCGCTCGCCGTCTCGGCGCCTCGCGCCGGCGCTACGTTGAGCGCCAGCATGGCCGCCAGCACGGCGGCAATAACCATGTTATGCACGGTCATGTTACGCACGATCGAGGGCATCGGCTTTCCGGGGCGCCGCCGCGGACGCGGCGGAGGAGGGGACATTCGAAAAGCGGCGAGAAGCATAGTAGATCACCAGACCGGCCAGCATCAGTGCAAAGCCGCCGAGCGACTGCAGCGGCCGGCTGACGACAAGATAATACATCACGAACAATGTCACTGTGAGAAAAACCAGCGGCGTTACCGGGTAACCCCAGGCGCGATACGGCCGCGCCAGTTCCGGGTGGGTGATCCGCATCTTGATGACACCCAACACCGCGAAAAACGAGCAGAAGGTGAGGCTGAACTGGATGAAATCCAGCACCGCTTCGAAGCTCCGGGTCAGCAGCAGCAGGTTTGCGACGGCGAGTTGAAAGAGGATGGCGACGGCCGGCACGTCCTGCTTCGATTTGCGTGAGAACAGGCGCAGCAGCGACAAGTCTTCGCCCATCGTCATTGTGACGCGCGGGCCGATCCAGGTCATGGCGCTGATGGAGGAGACGAGACCGAGGCAGACCAGCGCGCCGACAATGCGTCCGCCAAGCTCGCCGAACACGTGCGTGCCGGCGAGGATCGCGGGGTCGAGTTGGCCGGCCAATTGCGCTATCGGCGTCGTCGTCAGAAAGACGGCGTTGAGCCCGACATAGAGGACGGTAACGATCGCGGTGCCCACGAACAGCGCGCTTGGCAAATTCCGGGCAGGCTCCCGCAATTCGCCGACGATATAGGTCGCGGCGTTCCAGCCGGAATAGGAATACAGCACAAAAACCAGGCTGATGGCGAACGGTGCGCCGGCAATCGCGGTGAGGTCGGCGGCGCCCGGCGCAAACGAAATCGGCTGGCGGTCGCCGATCGCGAAACCGGCCACGATGAAGACGACGATGAGGCCGACCTTGAGCGCCGTCCACGCGTTATGATAGGCGCCGCCAAACCGGACGCCGCACAGATGCACGAGCGAGGTGAGCCAGGTTATGCCGAGGGCTAAGAGCAGCGGCGATGCGGCCGGCACGATCGCTCTGGAATAGTCGCCGAACGCCATCGCCGCGAGCGCGGTCGGCGCCGCGAAGCCGACGGTCGCCGACAGCCAGCCGGCGACGAAGCCGAATGCCGGATGGTAGATGCGGCGCAGAAAATTGTACTCGCCGCTCGACCGCGGCAGCATCGCCGCCAGTTCCGCGTAGCAGAACGCCCCGCAGATCGCGACCACCCCGCCGACGATCCACAGCGACAACAGCGCGAAACCGGAGGTGATGTCGCTGACCTGAAAGCCGAGGCTGGTGAAGACGCCGACGCCGACCATGTCGGCGACCACGATCGCCGTCGCCGTAAGCCACGACACGCTACCAGATGACGCTTTGCCGGATGACACCGCGCCGTTGCCGCCGGACCCGCTGCCCGAAGCCGAATCGGTCATGAATGATCTTTGCTTTGCCCGGTCGGCGGCATTACAGGGGGCGCGCTGTTAAAATTCAACAGGCGTTTTGCTTGTTCATGGCGCAGACCGCCTGAGGAGCGCGGTTCAAGCAGCGGCTGGAACGATCAGAGCGCGATAAGCTCGTTTGATTCGTGGCCGAACAATCGCTGATTTGAGTGGTGGTGCCCAGGGGCGGAATTGAACCACCGACACCTGCATTTTCAGTGCAGTGCTCTACCAACTGAGCTACCTGGGCCCACGCGGCGCGCTTATAGAGAAGTCGCTCTTAGCCTGTCCAGAATAACGCCGTGACGTTCGCTACCGGCGTCAGTTTGGCATATCGCCGCTGTCGTCGCGCCGCTCGTCCTCTTCTTCGTCCTCCGTCACCGGCACCGCATAGACGCCGAAAAGCCAGCGGTGCAGGTCGACATCGGCGCAGCGCTTCGAGCAGAACGGCTGGAACATCTGCTCGGCGGGTTTGCCGCAGATCGGACACCTCGCGCGGTTTTTCACATCAGGCATGATGGCAATATTGGCATGCGCGTGCCGCCGCGCCAGCGTCAGACCGTGTTCAGCCAGCCGAAATGGATCGGATAGCCCTCGCCGCCGAGCAGCGTCGTGGTCTCATAGAGCGGCAGGCCGACGACGTTGGAATAGGAGCCGACGATCTTGACCATAAAGCTTCCGGCAATTCCTTGCGCGGCATAGCCGCCGGCCTTACCGCGCCATTCGCCGGACGCGAGATAGGCCTCGATGTCTTCGTCCGACAGCCTTTTAAACCGCACGCGGGTTTCGACATAGCGCTGCCGGAAGGTCTCCTTCGGTGTCACGAGGCAGACGGCGGTGTGGACGCGGTGATTGCGGCCGGACAGAAGGCGCAGACACTGGGCCGCCTCGTCGATCAGATCTGCCTTGGGCAGGATGCGCCGGCCGACCGCAACCACGGTGTCGGCGGCAAGGATATAGGCACCTTTCAGCTCCTCGTCGATGCGCACCAGGTTGAGCGCCGCCTCGGCCTTCAGGCGGGCGAGGCGCGTGGCGCACGCGCGCGGCAGTTCGCCGCGCTTCGGTGTTTCATCAACGTCGGTGGGACGCAGCGCGTCCGGCTCGATACCGACCTGGTTGACGAGCGACAGCCGGCGCGGCGAGCCGGAAGCGAGCACCAGTTTTTGGCGGCCGATCATTTGAACCGGTAAGTAATCCGGCCTTTGGTCAAATCATAAGGCGTCATTTCCACCAGCACCTTGTCGCCGGCCAGTACACGAATGCGATTCTTGCGCATGCGGCCCGCCGTGTGGGCGATAATTTCATGCTCGTTCTCGAGCTTGACGCGAAAGGTGGCGTTCGGGAGCAATTCCGTCACGACACCGGGAAACTCCAGAAGCTCTTCCTTCGTCATTCGATTCCCGACAAAGTGTTGCCCTCTGGCCGCGACACTTTACAGAGACACTTGATAGCCACAGCCAAAATTGGCGCGGAACCTAGCGGATGGCGGGCCGCTTCACAACTACGTTGCGAGCTTGATCCGCCATCATTCATTGCCCGTGCTGCGGCTGACGAAGCGCGCCCGAATGCGCGCCAACAGCTGGTCACGCACCTCGCGGTAAGCGTCGAGCCGTTGTTCGCGGCTGCCTTCCGCGGCGCTCGGGTCCGCGGTCGGCCAATATTCGACATCGACGGCGCTCACACGGGTGAGTTCGAGCGCGCGGTGATGCGCTTCGGGCGCCAGCGTGACGATGAGATCGAAATTGAGACCCTCCCACTCGTCAAGCTCCTCCAAGGTGACCGGCTTGTGCCGCGAAATGTCGAGCCCGATCTCGGCCATCGCGGCGACCGCGAACGGATCGAGTTCGCCTCTGCGCACGCCAGCCGAGCCGACATAGATTGCGCGTCCGAATATTTGCGCGAACAGCGCCGCCGCGATCGGCGAGCGCACCGAATTGCGGCTGCAGGCGAACAGGATGGCCAGTGGCGGCTTTGCTGCCGGCGGCATCAAGCTATCAGATTGAAATGATTGCCGTGACGGCATGTTGGTGGAGCATGATCTTTTCGGAAAACCGGTATCCACTTTTCCGGATCATGCTCTAGCCCTTCCAGTGCAACACCGTAATTAACGTGAACAGCCGGCGCGCCGTATCGAAATCAAGCTCGACCTTGCGCTTGAGCCGCTCCATCACCAGGTGCGAGCCTTCGTCGTGCAAGGCCCGCCGGCCCATGTCGAGCGCTTCGATGCGATCCGGCGTCGCGGTGCGGATCGCCGCGTAATAGCTGTCGCAGACGACGAAGTAATCCTTCACGATGCGGCTGAACGGCGCCAGCGATAGCATGTGGGCAATCAGCGGCTTGCCGTCGGTCAGACGGATATCGAAAACGAGCCGGTTGCCGCTGATGCCGAGTTGCAGCGTGTAGGGTCCGCCGTCGTGGCCGGTCGGCCGGAATTTGTTCTCCTCGATAAGATCGTAGATCGCGACCCGGCGCTCATGCTCGACATCGTCGTTGGAACTGCCGAGCGAAGCCTCATCAAGCGTGATCGCCGTGAGGCGGCCGGTATTCTCCTGCGATGCGGGTTTTCGCGCCATCAGCGATTGAGCCGAATGGCGACGGAGCGGGCATGCGCCTCGAGTTCCTCCGCGTTGGCGAGCGCGATCGCGGCACCGCCCAGCGCGCGCAACTGGTCGGGACCGCATTTGAGGATCGACGTGCGCTTCATGAAATCGAGCACGCCGAGTCCGGAAGAAAACCGCGCCGAGCGCGCCGTCGGCAAGACGTGATTGGAACCGGCAACGTAATCGCCGATCGCTTCCGGGGTGTGGGAGCCGATGAAGATTGCCCCCGCATTGCGGATCCGGCCGGCGAGCCGCTCGGCGTCGGCGGCGGCAATTTCGAGGTGTTCGGGCGCGATAGCGTCAATGAGCGCAGGCGCCTCTTCGAGCGTGCGCAAGAGGATCACGGCGCCGAAGTCACGCCACGAGGCGGCGGCGATTTTGCCGCGGGCAAGCCCTTTGAGCTGCGCCTCGATCGCGCGCTCGGTCGCGGCGGCCAGTCGTGCGTCGTCGCTCATCAGGATCGACTGCGCGCTGGCGTCATGTTCGGCCTGGGCCAACAGATCGGCGGCGATCCAGTCGGGATTTCCAGCGCCGTCGGCGACGATCAGCACTTCGGACGGCCCGGCGATCATGTCGATGCCGACTTTGCCGAACACGATGCGTTTCGCCGCCGCCACATAAGCGTTGCCGGGCCCGACGATTTTTGCGACCGGCGCGATCGTCGCGGTGCCATAGGCCAAAGCCGCGATCGCTTGGGCGCCGCCGATGCGGAATATTTCGTCGATGCCGGCGAGTTTTGCCGCCGCCAGAACCAGCGGATTGAGCTCGCCGCCGGGCGCCGGCACCGTCATCGCAACTCGCGGCACGCCCGCGACTTTGGCCGGCACCGCATTCATCAGCACCGAGGAGGGATAGGCGGCGGTGCCGCCCGGCACGTAAATGCCGACGGCCTCGATCGCCGTCCAACGCGAGCCGAGCTCGACGCCGAGCGCGTCGGTGAAGCGATCGTCCTGCGGCATTTGCCGGCGGTGATAAATCTCGATGCGGTCGCGCGCGAGGTTGAGCGCGTCGAGCGCGTCGCGGCTGCACGCCGCAACGGCGGCCGCGATTTCGGCCGCCGTCACCTTCATTGCGGTGCGGTCGAGGTCGAGCCGGTCGAATTTAAGCGTGTAGTCGCAGAGCGCCCGATCGCCACGGGCGGCGACATCGGCGACAATAGCGCGCGCAGTCGATTCCACGTCAGCCGCCGCCTCACGCTTGTTATCGAGAAAAGCGCGAAATTTCTGCGCAAAATCGCCGGAGCGAATGTCGAGTTGAATTGGCATGACGCTGAATTGTCGCTGAACCGGCGCTGATCGGCTTAAGCTTGCAGCGCTCAGTAGCAGTCCTCTGAAATTATAACAATTCTAATATTCCGCTTTTAGATTGACAAAAAGTCCACTGTTCCCCAACTCCTTAAGCGATGAATTGACGCCTACTGAAAGGTGCTTTGCGGCTCATGATTGCTTGTGCGCTCAAACGGTCCGCGCGGCGCTTTTTGCCGTCGTTATTTCTGGCCGCCATGCTGGCGTTGCCGGCAAGCGCCACGCGCGCCGACGACGCTGTCAAGCTGTCGATCGCGATCAAAGATCAAAAATTCGATCCCGCTGAGTTGCATGCGCCACCCGGCCGAACGATCCAGATCGAGGTCAAGAACCTCAACCCGATCGTTGCCGAATTCGAAAGCGCCGATCTGCACTTCGAGAAAATCGTCCCCGCCGGCAGCCAGGCCGTCGTCTATGTGCGGCCGCTGCAGGCCGGACGCTACAATTTCTACGACGATTTTCATCATGCCACGCAGGGCTATCTCGTGGTGCCCTGATGCATGGAACGCGAAATGAAACCTGACGTGAAAATCGTGTCGTGAGGCGCCCGTGTTCGCTGCCCTGGTGATCGTGTTCCGCGAAGTCTTCGAGGCTGGCCTCGTCGTCGGCATCGTCATGGCGGTGACCGCGGGCGTCGCCGGCCGCACGCTGTGGATTGCCGGGGGCGTCGCCGCCGGGGTGCTCGGCGCCTGCGTGGTGGCCCTGTTCACCAGCGGATTATCGGAATTGTTCGGCGGCAGCGGTCAGGAAGTGTTCAACGCCGGGATTCTCGGCTTCGCAGTGCTGATGCTGACCTGGCATAACGTGTGGATGTCACGGCATGGCCGCGAGCTTGTCGCCGAGTTGCGCGCGGCCGGCGAGGCGGTGGTCGCCGGATCGAAATCGCTGTTGGCGCTCGCCATCGTGGTGGCGATCGCGGTGCTGCGCGAAGGCTCCGAGGTCGTGCTCTTTCTCTATGGCGTCGCGGCGACGCAAGGCGGCGCCAGTTGGGCCATGGCCGCCGGCGGCTTGGTCGGCCTCATCCTCGGCTCGTCGGTCTGCCTGTTGACCTATCTCGGACTGCTCACCATTCCCACCCGTTATCTTTTTAGCGTGACCAGCGCGCTCATCGCATTGCTCGCCGCCGGCATGGCCGCGCAGGCCATCGCGTTTCTCGAACAAGCCAATATCGTCACCGCGCTCGATGAAACCGTGTGGGACACGTCCTGGATTTTGAGCGATTTCGAGCTTCACGGGTCGGGCGCTGCACACGCTGATCGGCTATGTCGATCAGCCGACCGGTATGCAGCTCATTGTTTATGTGGCGACGCTCGGCACGATCATCGTGCTGATGAAGCTGTTCGCCGCGCCTCCGGCACAACAGCCGAGAACCGCGTAATCGGCCGTGATCGCTGCAGGCGCCGTCGATGCGGCAGGTGACGTTACGCCGTAGCCCGGCGGTTCGAAAAATGATCGGGACATAGCGGGGCGGGGGAGACTTCGCCGAGATCGGCCAGTTCCGCCTCCAGGCATTCGACGTCGAGGCGAATGATGCCGCCGCCGGAAAAAATGAGCGACACCACGCCGGCCGGCGCGTCGCTTTCGGTAAATTCGACGGCAAGCAGATTCAGCAGCGCGTCTTTATTGCTTTGGTCGAGGTTGCGGCACTTGCAGGCGGTGACGCGCTCGAAACGAAGCGCCGTTCGGCAACGGCGATAATCCGATTTTTCCGCTTTGCCGTCGACCGCGCCCATCCAGTCGAAGCGGTTGAGCGCCAACACGAAACGATGGTCGCGCGGCCGCCAGAAGATGTCGGCGACCTTGACCGCGGCGTCCTGGACGTGCGCCGACACCACCTCGATGTCGTCCTTATCGAGGGCGACGAGCTTAAGTTCGTCGGGGCATGCGCTCATGCGTGACCGCCTCTTCTCCGCTCTTTCAAAGCTAGGAAAGCCGCGCGCCGGCCGCAAGCCCCGCCGCCGGCGGATTGTTTGTTTTGAGCATGTTCTTTTCCGAAAACCGGCATTCGGTTCTCGCTAGAACGAGACGCAGGCAATGCGCACGATAACGACCACCAAGCGCTGCCGGAATTCGCGCTTGTAGGCCTGCACGACGGCATCGAGCCGCCCTTGGTCATCGTCATTGCCGGGCAGCACGATTTCGACGCGCTTTGCCGGTTCGCGTACGATCCTGCCGTCGGCAGGGTCGCGCCATTGTCCGGTCGCATCGGTGATGGTCAGGCCGTCGGGGAAGCGCGGCGTCAATTCACGCGTGACGAAACGGTCCCACGCGGTTTCGCTGACGCCGATGCGCCGCCCGATGTCGCGGCCGAACAGAACCTCGGCGACCTGTTTAGGTCGTTGCGTGCCGGAACACGACAGCGTGGCCGTCTTGGCCGCGAGCGGCGGCCGCCCTAACAAACACAGACAGGCGACCAGCAGCGACAACAGCGATGCCCGCGCGAATTTGCCGTCGATCTTCATCTCACGTCCGATCTCCTGGAATGGCGGATTTGCAGAAGTTTTGTTTGCATCCCGCCGCGGGCCGCGCTAAGAACGATCTAACAAAAGCATTTGTTAACTTGCATGCCGTACTTGCGATCAACACTATTGCCGTGCGTTCCACGATCGCATATGTGGGCATCGGTGCGGTTCTCACGAGGGCGTTCAACATCCAACCTATCGGCTTTTCTTTTACATCCGTAAGGGATACAAGCTGGCTTTCTTGAAAGGGAGGTCTTATGGCCAAGAGGAAGAAGAAGCGGCGTTCGTGGAGTTCCGGCGAAGTCCGTGAGCTGAAGACAATGGCGCGCAAGAAAACTCCGGCGTCGCAAATTGCCAAGAAGCTGCGGAGGACCGAAGGCGCCACGCGCCAGAAGGCCTTCAGCATCGGGCTCTCGCTCGAACTCCCGTTCCTGACTTTCAGCAGCGTATCTGTCCTGCAACCGTCGGCCGGCGTCGGCCTCTGATTTTCAGAGGTCGGCGCGCCGCGCTGTGGATGTTTGTTTGCTGCCGAAGCGCCGGGTGGTATAGGAATGCTGTCCGCGCGGCAGCAAGCTATTTATCTCTTTCCGCACCTGCGACATTAACTAACGGCCGTGAACCCGCCCCAATCCGCATGTAACTCCATGTAAATATGGAGTATAGTGGTTCCGGTCGGAGGCCCCGATTTCGCAGTTCGCCGCATTTTGCGGCAGCTTTTCTGCCAACTTCGAAATCATCAGGGATGCCGGCTGAGATACCGGGCTGGTGCGGGTTTTGTATTTGAACTCCCTAACGAATTTGCCGCTTGGGCGGAGGGATTTCAAGTCCACCGCCGTGGCCGGAGACCGCCAATATCGGTGTCGGATAGCTGCTGCCGGGGGGGCACATGCCGCCCGTGACGAGGGTACGCACAGTCGATGAGCCAGATGCCCGGTCCGCTGCGGCCGCAGCCCGCGAGTTCCGAACTTGCCGCCGCGCTCGGCGCGTGCCGGCGCGCCTTTTTGGCCATCGCGCTGTTCTCCGGCATGAGCAACATTTTGATGCTCTCCGGCGCGCTGTTCATGCTCGAAATCTATGACCGGGTGCTGCCCAGCCGCAGCGTGCCGACCCTTGTCGGATTGTTGATCCTGGTGGCCGGCCTTTATGGCGCTCAGGGCCTCATCGATTTGATCAGGAGCCGCATCCTGGTCCGCGTCGGCCATAGTCTCGACGAGGCGATGAGCTTGCGGGTTTACGATGCGATCGTCCGGCTGCCGCTCAAAGTCGGCGCCAAGGGCGATGGCACCCAGCCGATCCGCGATCTCGATACGGTGCGCGGCTTTCTCTCCGGCAGCGGGCCGGTCGCCTTTTTCGATCTGCCGTGGATGCCGGTTTACCTCGCCGTCTGTTTTCTATTCCACACCTATCTCGGCCTGACCGCGCTCGTTGGCGCCATCATCCTCGTGACGCTGACCGTCGTCACCGAGGTGAAGACCCGGCATCCGACCCGCAGCGCCGCGCAATTCGCGGTGGCGCGCAACTTGCTGCTCGAAGCAAGCCGGCGCAATGCCGAAGCGATCACGGCCATGGGCATGGCCGGCCGCATCTCCAAGCGCTGGCACGATCTCAATCGCAGTTTCGTGGTGTCGAGTGGACGCGCCAGCGACGTCGGCGGCGGGCTCGGCGCGTTCTCGAAAGTGCTGCGGATGCTGCTGCAATCCGCGATTCTCGCGGTCGGCGCCTGGCTCGTGATCGATCAGCAGTCGACGCCGGGCATCATGATCGCCGCTTCAATACTCGGCGCCCGCGCGCTCGCCCCGGTGGATTTGGCGATTGCCAATTGGCGCCACTTTGTCGGCGCACGGCAAAGCTGGCAGAGATTGTCGAGGCTGCTCGGCCACCTGCCGCCCATGGGTGACCCGATGCCGCTCAAGCCGCCGGCGCGCACGCTCGTGGTGCAAAATGGTGCCGTCGCGCCGCCCGGCCAGCAAAGGATCGTGTGTCAGGACATCAACTTCACTTTGGCGGCGGGCAAGGCGCTCGGCGTCATCGGACCGACGGCGTCGGGAAAATCCTCGCTGGCGCGCATGCTAGTCGGCGTTTGGACGCCGGTGCGCGGCGCCGTCCGGCTCGACGGGGCGACGCTCGATCAATGGTCGCCGGAAGCGCTGGGCCGCCATGTCGGTTACGTGCCGCAGGATGTCGAATTGTTCAACGGCACGGTGGCGCAGAACATCGCGCGGTTTGAAGATCCACCGGATTCAGATGCCGTGATTGCCGCAGCGGAGGCGGCGGGCGTCCACGATCTGATCATCAATCTGCCCGAAGGCTACGAAACGATGATCGGCGAACAGGGCAGCGCGCTCTCCGCCGGACAGGCGCAACGTATCGCGCTGGCGCGGGCGCTCTATCGCGATCCGTTCCTGGTCGTGCTCGATGAGCCGAATTCCAATCTGGATGCCGAAGGCGACGAAGCGCTGACCCGGGCCATCCTCAGCCTGCGCGCCCGCGGCGCCATCACGATCGTGGTCGCGCATCGTCCGAGCGCCATCGCGGGCGTCGACTACATTCTCATCATGGGCAAGGGCCGCCAGCAGCAGTTCGGGCCCAAAGAGGAAGTTCTCACCCGCCTGACGCCGCCGGCCACACCGCCGCGGGCCTTGAAAGTGGCGGAAAAAGGAAGCGCAGGATGAGCCGCGCCGGCAAAGACGGAAGCTGCCATAGATGACCGGCCAGATCAGAAGGGCGCCCGCGATTGCGGCAGCGGGGCCGCATCCAGCAATCGGTCGACCCGACGCCCAGTACAGCGCCAACGAATTGATCCGCCGCCACATCATTGCCGGCATTATCCTCGTCGCGTTCCTGGCGTTCGGCCTGGGGGGTTGGGCCTCGACTGCCGAAATCTCCGGCGCCCTGATCGCGCCGGGCGACGTGGTCGTCGATTCCAATATTAAGAAAGTGCAACACCCCACCGGAGGCGTTGTCGGTCAACTGTTCGTTCACGACGGCGACCACGTCAAAGCCGGCCAAATACTCATTAGTCTCGATGTGACTGTAACCCGCGCCAATCTGGCCATCGTCACCAAGGGCCTCACCGAACTTTATGCTCGCAAGGCGCGGCTTGCCGCAGAGCGCGATGGCGCCGACTCGGTTGCGGTGCCGAAAGAGCTTGCCAACCATCTCGACGATCCCGACGTGCAAGAGGCGCTGGCCAGCGAGCGCAGACTGTTCGAATTGCGGCGACAAGACCGGGCCGGCCAGAAGAAGCAGCTCCAGGAGCGGATCACCCAGTTGCAGCAGGAGATCACCGGTCTTGCCGCGCAACAAGACGCTAAGGACAAGGAAGTCGTTCTGATCGAGCAAGAGCTTAAGGGCGTGCGCGATCTTTACGCGAAGAATCTGGTCCAGCTTAACCGCCTCACCTCGCTCGAACGCGACGAGGCCCAGCTCCAAGGCTCGCGCGGCCAGCTCGTCGCCCAGGCCGCCGAGGCCAAGGGCAAGATCGCCGAGACGCAGCTGCAAATCATCCAGGTCGACGAGGACCTCGCCAGCGATGTCGCCAAAGAGCTGCGCGAGACCGACAGCAAGATCGGGGAGTATGTCGAGCGGAAAGTCACCGCGGAAGATCAGCTCAAGCGCACCGACATCCGGGCGCCGCAAGACGGCATCGTCTTCCAGTTGACCGCGAACACGGTGGGCGGCGTCATCACCGCGGGCGATCCGATCATGATGATCGTGCCGGAGGACGACAAGCTGCAGGTCGAGGTCAAGGTCGATCCCAAGGACATCGATGACGTACAGGTCGACCAGCCTGTGGTGCTGCGTTTCACTTCGTTCAACGTCCGCACCACCCCCGAAATCGACGGCAAGGTGGTGCGGATCGGGGCCGATACCACGACCGATCAGCGGACCGGCCGGACCTATTATTCGGTCCGCATCGCAATGGCCGACGACCAGATCAAGCGGCTTGGCGATGTCAAGCTGACGCCGGGCATGCCGGTCGAAGCCTATGTCGAGACCGGCGAGCGCACCATGCTGTCCTACCTGATTAAGCCGTTGCATGATCAGCTCATGCGGTCGTTCCGGGAAAAATAATCGTCGTTTTAATCTTCCCGCTGCGCAGGATAGGCTAAGATGATACGCGTGTTGCGGGGACTTGCAGGATCATGTCCAGGTTAGCCCGCTGGGCGCGCCAGTTCGGGGTGGCGCGCGCAGTTTGTCTCGTACTGTTGTTCGCGCTCATCCCGTTGCGGCTGGCCGATCCGCGCCCGCTTGAGGAACTGCGGCTGCGGACGTTCGATTTCTTTCAGGTGCTGCGCCCGCGCGTGCAAAGCGGGTACCCGGTCGTCATTGTCGATATCGACGAGGACAGCCTCAAGGCGATCGGGCAATGGCCGTGGCCGCGCACCACGGTGGCCGACCTCGTGACCCGCCTCACCCAGCTCGGCGCGCTCACCATCGGCTTCGACGTCATCTTTCCCGAGCCGGACCGCATGTCGCCGGCGATCGCCGAGCAGAGCTTCCACGGTCTCGATCCGGAAACCCGCGCCAAGCTCGACAGCTTGCCGAGCAACGATGAAGTTCTGGCGGACGCGATCAAACACTCCCGCGTCGTCGTCGGTCAGGCCGGCGCTGCGAAGCCCGCGCCGACCCCGCCGGCAGAGGCGGCGCTGCGAACCGGCTTCGCCGTTCTTGGGCCCAATCCGGCGCCCTATCTGGTGACCTTTCCCGGATTATTGCGCAACGTTCTGCCGATCGAGCAGGCTGCGGCCGGCCGCGGCCTGTTCTCGATCGATCCCGAACGCGACGGCATCATCCGCCGCGTCCCGGTGATCATGGAAGCGCAAGGGGTGCTGGTGCCGTCACTCACCATGGAAATGCTGCGCGTCGTCACCCAGTCCGGCGCCATCTTGGCGCGCGTCAACAATGCCGGCTTGCAGTCGGTGGCGGTGCCCGGTCTCGAAGTGCCGACCGACCGCAACGGCCAATTGTGGGTGCATTTCAACAAGCACGATCAGGCGCGCTACGTCTCGGCCAAGGACGTGCTGCAAGGCAAAGTGCCCCCGGATCGCTTTCGCGGCCACCTGGTCATCATCGGCACCTCGGCGATCGGGCTGCTCGATCTCAAGACGACGCCGGTCGAGGCGGCGATGCCGGGCGTCGAAGTGCATGCCGAGATTCTCGAAAGCATCTTGAGCAAATCGCTCCTGGTCAATCCCGATTACGCCATCGGGGCCGAGCTGACGCTGGCGGTCCTGATCGGGCTTGGCATCATCATTGTCGCGCCGATGCTCTCGGCGATGGTGGTCGTGGTGCTCGGCGCCGCCGTCATCGCCGGCCTCATTGCGATGTCGCTCTATCTATTTGTCGCGGACAACCTGCTGATCGATTTCACCTACCCGTTAATTTCGAGCTGGCTGATCTATCTGGTGCTGACATTCGTGAATTATTTCCGCGAGCAAAAGCAGCGCCAGCAAATCCGCTCCGCCTTCGGCTATTACCTGTCGCCGCACATGGTCGAGCAGCTGGCGCGCTCGCCGGAGAAGCTGGTGCTCGGCGGCGAGGAGCGGCGCATGACCATTCTGTTCAGCGACGTGCGCGGCTTTACCACCATCTCCGAGCACTACAAGGACGATCCGCAAGGCCTCACGCGGCTGATGAACCGCTTCCTCACGCCGCTGACCAACGCCATCATCGAGCGCAAGGGCACGATCGACAAATATATCGGCGACGCCATCATGGCGTTCTGGAACGCGCCGGTGGACGACGACGAGCAGGAAGCCAACGCCTGCGATGCCGCGCTCGAAATGCAAGCGCGCGCCGCGGCGTTAAACGTCGAACTCAAGCGCGAGGCCGAGGCCAATGGCGGCAAATACATGCCGCTGCGGATCGGCGTCGGGCTCAATACCGGGCCGTGCGTGGTCGGCAATATGGGCTCGGACTTCCGCTTCAACTATTCGGTGCTCGGCGACACCGTCAACTTCGCGTCGCGCCTCGAAGCCCGCACCAAGGACTACCGGCTGCCGCTGGTCATCGGCTCGCGCACCGCGGAGGGAGCCAAGCAGAAGTTCGCGGCGATGGAGATCGATCTGATCCAGGTGAAGGGTAAAACGCAGCCTGAGGCCGTGTTTGCCGTACTCGGCCGCTCCGAGGTCGAGCAGGACCCGCGCTGCCGCGAATTGCGCGAGCTCAACGCCCAGATGCTGGCCCGCTTCCGCAAGCAACAATGGGACGAGGCGCTCAATCTGATCAACCGCTGCCGCAAGATCGCCAACGGCTTCGATGTCGCGGGACTCTACGACATGTACGAGGAACGCATCGCCGCTTACCGCGCCGAGCCGCCCGGATCGGACTGGGACGGCGTCTACGAGGCGGAATCGAAGTAGCGAACTTCTACAAGCCGGCGGATGCCGGCGCCGCCGTTCGCCGCGCCGCGACGAGTGCCGGGGTTTCGAGTTGCCACACACCGTCGTCGTCGAGCACGAATAGCGGAACGGCATTCGGCATTTCAACATCTTTGAGCAGCGTCAGCCAGCGATTGTCGAGGATGATCCAATCGCCATCGTTACGGACGGCGACGACGGCATGGTCCTCATTGGCGGCGATATTGCGCACGACGACGAGCTTGACGTCCTGCGCCGAAACGCCGGCCGCCGTCAGTGCGACGTATTTGGCAATGGCATAGTCTTCGCAGTCGCCGCGGCCGCTCGTAAAAGTCTCAAGCGGAGGACTCCAACGGTCGGGCACGCCCCATTGCGCCATATCGCTCATCGGCTCAATCGCCATATTGACTGCGCGATTGATCACGCCGATGCGGGCAAGACCGTCACGCGCGCGGCCTTGCGTGACGATGTCCAGGAAAATTTGCGCGGCCTTCGGGCAGGCCTGCGCGGTGCCGCGGCAGCGTGCGAGAATTTCATTGCCGGCGCGAATTTGCGCCTCCACTCCGGCCCATTTTGCCAAAATACCGCCGAAGGCGACGGGCGTGGCGGCGAGCCCGAACGGCACCGACACGGGCGGCGGCAGCGGCGGCGCGACGGCTGGCTCTGCCGGATCGAGCGTCGCCATTTGATGCGGCGGCAGCGGTGGCGCGACAGTTGGCTCTGCCGGATCAAGCGTCGCCATTTGATGCGGCGGCAGCGGTGGCGCGACAGTTGGCTCTGCCGGATCGAGCGTCGCCATTTGATGCGGCGGCAGTGGCGGCGCGACGGTTGGCTCTACCGGATCGAGTGACGCCGTTTGTCGAGGCGCATCGTCAGGCGCCTCGGTTTGAGCGCTAAGCTCCAATTTATCCTCGGGCATGACTTCGGCCGCATTGGCGGTTTGCAGACGCGGCGGAGCGAGTACGCTCTTCCAGACGAGTGCGGCCGCCGACGGTGTATCCCAGAACGTGTCGGTATCGCTGACGGCGCAAGCCGGCCAGACGACAACGAATACGGCAAAGCATAGTGCCGCAACGCGACGCAACATTTTGACGTCCCTGCACAGCCGGCTGCGGCGCTTGCTTACGCTCTGCCGGCTTTTTGTTCAGGGACGCCATAACCTCGCCGTCGCTGCCGCCCGGTTAAGGCGGCGGGCGGCGTGGCGTGCGAAGCGGAATCAGCGTGTAATAATCGCCACGCGGGTCCGAACAATTTTATCGAATGAATTGGAATTGCTTTTACAGCGGGCTGTTTCTGCGGTTAAATGCGAAAGTTTGTTTTGCAACTAAAGTCGCGTGCGACGCGGCGCTACGGGGGATTCCGGATGGACTTCATAAAACTCTGCGCTTTAGCCGTTTGCGGTCTCGCGCTCGGGCTCGGGTTTGGTTCCGGCGCCGCCTCGGCACAAGACAAGACCTTCACTCTGAAAATGTCGCATTGGGTGCCGCCGTCGCATCCGTTGCAGAAGGCGATCCAGGACTGGGCCGACGATATCGAGAAGGCCTCGAACGGAACCATCAAATACCAGATCTATCCGTCCCAGCAGCTCGGCAAGGCTTTCGATCATTACGACATGGCCCGCGACGGCATCGCCGATTTCGCCTACGTCAATCCGGGCTATCAGCCGGGACGTTTTCCGATCATCGCCGCGGGCGAGCTGCCATTCCTCGTCGGCAAGGCCAAGGGCGGCAATCTCGCGGTCGATGCCTGGTACCGCCAGTACGCAGCGACCGAGATGAAGGACGTGCATTATTGCTTCGCCTTCGTGCTCGATCCGCTGGCGTGGCACTCCACCAACAAGAAGATCGTGGTGCCGGCCGACATCAAGGGCATGAAGGTGCGGCCCGCGCAAGGCACCATCGCCGCCTGGGTGACGCAACTCGGCGGCACCAATGTGGAGGCCAGCGCGCCGGAGGTGCGGGACGTGCTCGCCAAGGGCGTTGCCGACGCCGTTACCTTCCCCTGGGGTTCGATGTTCCTATTCGGCATCGACAAGGTGACAAAATATGACATGGATGAGCCGCTCGGCTCGGTAATGTTCGTCTGGATCATGAACAAGGGCGTTTACGAGTCCATGTCGGCGTCACAGAAAAAAGTGATCGACGACCACTGCACGTCGCAATGGGCCGCCAGGTTTGCCGACCCCTGGGCCGACTTCGAACACGCCGGTCTCGCCAAGATGCAACAAACGCCAGGCCATGAGGTGTACAAGATCTCGGACGAGCAGCTCGGTGAGTGGAGGAAGTCGGCCGAGCCGCTCCAGCTGAAATGGGCCGATGGCGTGAAGCGGGCCGGCGGCGATCCCGATACGATCTACAAGGGACTGCAAGCCTCGCTGGCGCAATACAGCGCGGGCTTCTGACGACGCGCGCAAAGTAAGGCGGCGGTGGGATTGTCGCCACCGTCGCCGTTCCGGGTCATGCCGATGTCGCAAGCCGACCTTCCCGCCGCCGGAGCCGCCGCGCCTGCGCCTTTGCGCCGGCATAATGCGATGGACCGTTTCATCGACGGCATCGAATTGATCGCCGCGTTCTTCATAGGCCTCGTCGCACTCGATATCTTTGTTTCGGTGATGCTGCGCTACTTCTTCAGCATGCAGATTCCCGACGGTTACGATTTCGGCCGGTTGCTACTCGGCATCGTTATCTTTTGGGGCATTGCCGCGACGTCCTACCGGGGCAATCACATCACCGTCGATCTGGTCTATGCCAATGTCGGCGATCGCGCCAAACGCGTCATCGACGTTTTTGCGACTCTGGTGTTGTTGTTTGTGGTGACGGTGCAAACCTACACCTTATTCGACAAGGTGCACGACACTTATGCCGACAACGTGCTGACCTTCGATCTGCGGCTGCCGGTGTGGCCGTTTTTCCTGGTCGCCTGGCTCGGCGATGTATCGGCGGTCTTGCTGATCGCCGTGCGCACCTACCGGCTGATTTTCCACCCCGAACTGCTCGGCGGCCAGTATCAGTTCAAGCCGGTCGAATGAAGCGGCAGCGCATGAGGCAAGAGTGAGTCCCGACGCCGTCGCGGTCATCGGCTTTTTGAGCCTGTTCGCGCTGATGCTGCTGCGCGTGCCGGTCGGCATGGCGATGGGGCTCGTCGGCGTCAGCGGCTTCTCCTACCTCGTCGGCGGCGCCCCGGCGCTGAAAAGCGTCGGGCTGACCTCGATGCGAACGGTGACCGATTACACGTTCGGCGTCATTCCGATGTTCCTCTTGATGGGCGCGTTCGTGTCCAATTCCGGGATGAGCCGCGAGCTGTTCCGCGCGGCGAACGCTTTCGTCGGCCATTTCAAGGGCGGGCTCGGCATCGCCACCATTGCGGCCTGCGCCGGCTTCGCTGCGATTTCGGGCTCCTCGGTCGCGACCGCCGCCACTTTTGCGACCGTCGCCTACCCGGAAATGCGCCGTTATGACTACCCGCAGAGTTTCGCCACCGGCGTGATTGCCGCCGGCGGCACGCTCGGCGCCATGCTGCCGCCGTCGACCGTTCTCGCCGTCTACGGCATCATCACTGAGCAGGACATCGGCAAGCTGTTTATTGCCGGCATCATCCCCGGGCTGCTTGCCGCCACGATGGACATGATCACGGTCGTGATCATCGGCAAGGTGCGGCCCAATTTTCTGCCGTCCGCGCCGCGGCACAATTGGGCCGAGCGCCGCGCTGGCTTGCGCGACATCTGGGCGACGCTGCTTCTCTTCGTGCTGGTCATCGGCGGCCTCTATGGCGGGTTGTTCACGCCGACCGAGGCGGGCGGGGTAGGCGCGTCGGGCGCGCTCATCATCGGGGTGGCGCGGGGCAAGCTGTCACGGACCGATATCCGCCGCTCGCTGTTGCAGGCGGTGCGAACTGCCGCGGCCGTGCTCACCGTGCTGATCGGGGCGCTGTTGTTCGGCTATTTCCTCACCGTGACGCAGACGCCGCAGAAGGTGACCGAATTTCTCACCGGACTGGGCTTGGGCCGCTACGGTGTGCTGGCGCTGATCATGCTGATGTACATCGTGCTCGGCTGCCTGATGGATTCGCTCGCCATGATCATTCTGACGATCCCGATCATATTCCCGGTGATCACGCAGCTCGGCTTCGATCCGATCTGGTTCGGTGTCATCATCGTCATGACGGTCGAGCTTGGCCTCATTCATCCGCCGGTCGGCATGAACGTCTTCGTCATCAAGACCGTGGTGCAGGACGTCAGTTTCTCGACGATCTTTCTCGGTGTGCTGCCGTTCATCGTCACCGATCTCATCCGTCTCGTGATCCTGATTGCCTTTCCGGTTCTCGCACTCTGGTTGCCGTCGCATATGGGGTGAGGCGGGCGCGGATGCATCGAGAACCCGCTACGTGCGGGCCTCGGGATGAGGCAACGCTTTCAGCTGGGAACTTAACTGCGCCCGCCGCCGGCGAGCACGGCGCGAGTGGCGCGGTCGGGGCCGAAATCGTCGACACCGTCGATGGCGAGCAGGTCGGCAAGGCGCGTGCGCGCGCGGTTGACGCGGCTCTTGATGGTGCCGACCGCGCAGCCGCAGATCGCCGCGGCATCGTCGTACGAGAAGCCCGAAGCGCCGACCAGGATCAGGGCCTCGCGCTGATCCGCCGGCAATTTCGCCAGCGCGGCGCGGAATTCCTCGAATTCGACCCGACCGGTCTGCTCGGGATGGGATTTGAGCGTCTCGGCATAACGTCCGTCAGCATCCTCAACTTCGCGCCGGCGCTTGCGGTATTCCGAGCGGAAAAGGTTGCGCAGAATGGTGAACAGCCATGCCGGCATGTTGGTGCCGGGCTCGAACGAGTTCGATATGGGCGAGCGCGCGCAACAGCGTCTCCTGCACCAAGTCGTCGGCGCGGTCGATATTGCCGCACAGCGAGATGGCAAACGCGCGCAGGCTCGGCACGGTGGCGAGGACTTGATCGCGTATCGCAGGGTCGAGCTTCATGCTGGCCATCAATCCTGGTCCTGATCACTCAAGCGGCGAACGAGGTCGACGATGTGGTCGGGCACGCCCTGATTGATGACGTCGTTGTACATGGCGCGCAGTTGCTGGCCGATCCGCGCCTGAACTTCCCGGCCCAGACGTGCTTCCGGTTTTTGGTGAGTGGCGGCTGGCGTAGCCATTGGATCCTGGTTCTCCGGCTTTTCCGCGACCGGCTCCAACGGTTCAAGGTTGGTTTTGCGGTGCTTCATAGTGTCGTCTTTTCCCCGTTCGCCCATTGCCGACCCATCCCTGGGACCCCACTCAACGTGCGCTAACGCACTGACAGGCCCCGTAGTTCCGCCCGAAATAACCGAATGGAACTTTTTTTGCGCTGCGGCGTTTTTGCCAGTAACCTCAGCACTATGGAAGGGGAGGGTGCATTGTCCACCTCGCAAGCCGTACTCCAGCACCTGCCGTCGCTGCGCCGCTATGCTCGTGCCCTGACTGGCAGTCAGGCCTCGGGCGACGCCTATGTCGTCGCCACCGTCGAATCGCTGATTGCCAGCCCGAAAATCCTGGAATCGGGCTCTAATTCGCGGGTCGCGCTCTATCGCCTTTTCACCAAAATCTGGAATTCCGTGCCGGTAAACGGCAAAGCCGAGGCCGGCGAGATCGTGCTGCCGCCGGAGCAACATCTCACCCAAATCACGCCGCGGCCGCGCCAAGCCTTCCTCTTGGTGGCGCTCGAAGGCTTTTCCGAAGAGGACGCGGCGGAAGTCCTCGATTGCGATCTGCAGACGCTGCGCAGCCTGGTCGAGGAATCCGGCCGCGAACTTGCCGCCGAAATCGCGACCGATGTGCTGATCATCGAGGACGAGACGTTCATCGCCATGGATATCGAGGCCTTGGTCGAAAGCCTCGGCCATAACGTCATCGGTATCGCGCGTACCCATAGCGAAGCGCTGGCGCTGGCCAAGCAGAAGCGCCCCGGGCTCATTCTCGCCGACATCCAGCTTGCCGACGGCAGTTCGGGGCTCGATGCCGTCAACGAACTCCTCGGCTCGTTCGAGGTGCCGGTCATCTTCATCACCGCCTATCCGGAACGTTTTCTAACCGGCCAGCGGCCGGAGCCGGCATTTCTGATCGCCAAGCCGTTCCAGGTCGCGGTGGTGTCCGCCGTGGTGAGCCAGGCGCTATTCTTCGGACGCAAAGCGCGCCAGCGCGAGCGCAAGCCGACCGAGCGCCAGGCGACGCTTTAGCCGTTCAAAAATCCCTTCGTGTTCGGTTTATGGCTGGGCTTGTCCCGGCCATAGACGTTTTTGGACACAAAAAATGACAAGGCAGACCCGACAAAAAATCAGGGCGCAGCCGATCGGCATATCGGCTGCGCCCAACATGGCCGGCCAAGCACGGGGGGAGGGGGAAGAATGGCCGTCCGGCATGATAAATCCAAACCGTGGGCTTTGTTCCTCCCCGCTCGTCTGGCGCCGTGCGCATGAATCTTTGCTTTTCGGCCGCCGCACCGTGAACCCCCCGGCCTGTAATCACGACTGAGTGACAGGACTGCCGGAACCCGGCGTCACGGCACACGTTGGGTCACCGGTGTTGTGGTCAGCTTTGGGGGGCTTTTCGTGTGCCCGATCGGTCATCACCAGGATCGGTTCGGCGCGGCAGGGAAGTCCGATGGCCAAGTTTTTGCTCGTCCGTATCGCGGACGCACTGGGAATAACGGCGCTCGCGCTCGTTTTCGTCGGTCTCATTCCGTTCTTGAGCGCAGCGCTGACGGCTGGCGCCGGATTCACGCCTAGCCCGCCCGGCTTCACGGTGAATCGCGAATTCAAGGGCGACCGGCTGCCGACTGTCTCCCCTACCAACTCCGCGATCTCGCGCAACGAACCTCGTTCGCAGCGGCGCGCGCTGACGAAAGAGGATATCCCGGTCGGCTGTGAGCCTGCGTTCTCTCCGGTGACCAATCCACACTTGGCGAATTATTACGGCCGGTGTGCGACGTAGTCGGACGTTGTTTGAATTTTGTTTGAAGTTTTGTCCAAGGCGATCCGACTTGGCAGCTCCGTTTGCCGGCAAAATGGCCCGCAGCATATGCGCCGTGAGTGCATTTAGCTGAACCTTTGGGGTCAGTCACCGCGTCTCATCATCATAAACAAAGTTAACGCCGTTTTGCGCGGTTCCGCGATCGTGGCGGCGTTTCGCTAGGCGTTTATTTGTTTGTTCGTGCTTGTTGGTCTTGCTTGTCGGTCCTGGTGCGGAACTTTTCCGCACCGCCGACGATTGAAACGATTGAAACGACATTTCAGCACGGGAGCGTGTCATGTCAGCGGATGCCAAATTACGGGATCGTTCGCGCTATTTTTGCAGCGCGATTCTGTTTGCGGGACTGCTTGCATTGCCGGTCGCGCCCGCCGCGGCGCAGACGCTCGCGGCGCTGCCGCAATATGCGCCGCAGGTCGATCAGCCAGATGTGGGATCGGATGCCGATCTGCCAGCCGCGTTGCGCCGGCAGGTCGTGGCGTACCCCAATCGCGAACCGCCGGGCACTATCATCATCGATACCCCGCACACCTTTCTTTATCTGACGCTCGGCGGCGGCGAGGCGATGCGCTATGCCATCGGCGCCGGACGGACGGGCTTCACCTGGTCGGGTGTCGAGACGATCACGCGAAAATCCGAATGGCCAGATTGGATTCCGCCCGCGGCAATGGTCGGTCGGCAGCCCTACTTGCCGCGCTGGGTGGCCGGCGGCCCCGGCAATCCGCTCGGCGCGCGCGCGCTTTACCTCGGCAATACCGATTACCGCATCCACGGCACCAACGATCCGTCCTCGATCGGCAAGCACATGTCGAGCGGCTGCATCCGCTTGCTCAACGCCGACGTGATCGATCTTTACAATCGCGTCGGTATCGGCGCCAAAGTCGTCGTGCTGGCGCACGATGCCAACGAGGCGGCGCTCGCCACCGAGGGCAACGTCGCGACTTTGCCGTCCCGCGCCGGACCGGCCGGCATCTATTGAGCCGTTCCTCGTGCGAGGATTGCCAAGGCTGGAACCCGCAAACGGGTTCCGGCCTCTTTTCTTTGCTGCAACCGATGACGATGTTTACCGATTGGGTCTATGATCAGAGTGCGAAGGCACGGACATGCCTGACACGAACAAGTCCGAAACAATCGATGAGCAGGACGCCGATCGGGTCAATCTCGAAAACGAGCTGCGCAGCCGCGCCAAGCAGCAGGAAGCGCTGGCGCAGCTCGGCGAGCGGGCACTGGCCGAGCCCGATCTCGAGCGGTTGCTCAACGATGCCGTCTTGACGGTCGCACTGACGCTGGCGGTCGACTTCGTCAAGATTTTGGAGCTGTTGCCCGGCGGCGGCGAGCTGGTGCTGCGCGCCGGCTTCGGCTGGAACGTCGAATCTCGTCGGCACGATTCTGACGGCAACGTCGCCGAACAGTTTTGCCCGCTTCACGCTGGATCGCGCAAGTCCAGTCGTCATCGGCGATTTCGGCGGGGAAACCAGATTCGAGGTCCCGCAATATGTGCGGGACCACAGTTGCAGCAGCGGCATGACCGTCACCATCGCCGGCCGCGACGGCCGCGCCTACGGCATTCTCGGCGTATGCACGGCGAAACAGCGGGATTTCGCCGCGCAGGACACCGCGTTCCTCGCCGCCGCGGGCAACCTTCTCGCCGGCGCCATTCAACGCCGGCAGCTTGAGGCGCGCCACGAACTGATGATCCGCGACATGCGGCATCGGTCCGGCAATCTGTTCTCGCAACTGCTCGCCTTGTTCTCGCAGACGGCGCGGACCTCAAAAAGCATTCCCGACCTCGCCAGCAAGTATCAGGCCCGCGTGCTGGCCATGGCTAACGCCCACCGCCTGATCACCGAGGGCGGCTGGCAGTCGATCCCAATCATGGATTTGCTCTACGCGGTGCTCGGGCCGTATGTCGATCGCGCCTCGTTCGACGGCCCCAATATCGATCTCGAGCCGGATCCCGTGTTCAATCTGAGCGCGGCGCTGCACGAGCTCGCCGCCAACGCCGTAAAGCACGGCAGCCTGTCGCGCTCTAAAGGACAGCTCGACCTGCGCTGGTCGGCAAGCCGCATGCAACGCGGCATGACCTTGACGCTCGAATGGATCGAAAAGAACGGCCCGCCGGCGCGGCGGCCGCGCAAGACGGGTTTCGGGTCGCGGCTCATCGATCTCGTCATTGTGCGCCAGCTCAACGGCGAAGTGACGCGCTCGTTCTCGCGCAAGGGGCTCGCCGTGAAACTCGTCGTGCCGCTCACCCACGAACGCTGGCCGTCGCCGGCCGCCGCCAACAACGACTTGCCGGCGCGGGCGTAAGCACCGTAGGCTTGCGGCGTATCCAACGGAGCCGCCGGTTTGCCGCACAGACGCACGCCCTTCGAACAGATTGCATTATTGCTGCAGGGCGGAGGCGCGCTCGGCTCGTATCAGGCCGGGGTCTATCAGGCGCTGGCCGAAGCGGACCTGCATCCCGATTGGGTCGCGGGAATCTCGATCGGGGCGATCAATTCGGCGATCATTGCCGGCAATGCGCCCGAGCGGCGCGTCGATCGCCTGCGCGAATTCTGGGAGACCGTCAGCACGTCGCCCTTGGGAATTCCCTATTTCAAATCGATCGAATTGCGCGACGAGATGAACCACCAATTCGTCAATCAAGCCCGTGCCATGGGCATCCTGCTGTTCGGGGCGCCGAATTTCTTTGTGCCCCGCATGCCGCCGGCGATGCTGTGGCCGGGCGGCAGCGCCGACAAAGCGAGCTACTACGACAATACGCCGCTGCGGGCGACGCTCGAGCGGCTGGTCGATTTCGACCGCGTCAACGCCGGCGCCATGCGCTTTAGCGTCGGTGCGGTCGATGTCTGCACCGGCAATTTCACCTACTTCGACACGACGACGCACCGGATCGGCGTTGAGCACATCGCCGCGAGCGGCTCGTTGCCGCCCGGCTTTGCGGCGACCGAGATCGACGGCCGGTATTTCTGGGACGGCGGGCTGATCTCCAATACGCCGCTGCAATGGGTGCTCGACAGCCGGCCTCGGCGCGACACGCTGGCGTTCCAGGTCGATCTCTGGAATGCGCGCGGCGCGCTGCCGAAAGATCTGGTTGAAGTGGAAGTGCGCCACAAGGAGATCGTGTATTCGAGCCGCACCCGCGCGGCGACGGATCAGTACAAGAACGCGCAGAAACTTCGGATTGCGGTGGCGAACTTGCTGAGCCGGCTCCCCGATGAGCTTCGCGACAGCGCCGATGCCAAACTGCTGGCGCGGGAAGCCGACGACAAAGTGTGCAATATCGTGCACTTGATCTATCGCTCAAAAACCTATGAAGGGATCGCCAAGGACTTCGAGTTTTCCCGCCGCACCATGGAGGAGCACTGGATGGCCGGCTATCGCAATGCCCGGCATACGCTGGCGAGCCCGGAGGTGTTGCAGCTTCCCGACCGCCAGGACGGCGTCCGCACATTCGATCTCGGCGAAGATCGCCGGCCTTAGAGCATGATCCCGAAAAAGCGTGCCCCGCGATCCAGGGTGGAAGCAGCGAATACATGGAGGAGAGTCGCTCTCGCGCATCATGAAAGAACAAGTGATCAGCTTTCTATCCGCGGGCTTGCGCCTGCACGGCGTGCTCGGCGTGCCCGACGGTTTGCGGCCCGCGGAGCGGCGCGCCGCCTTTCTGGTGCTGCACGGCTTCGGCTCCAACAGCGAGTCGCCCACGGTGCTGGCGCCGACGCGGCTGCTGAGCGAGCTCGGCTTTGTCACGCTGCGCTTCGACATGCGCGGCTGCGGCAACAGCGCCGGCGAGTTTGGCCGCGTCATCTGCCTCGAACAGGTCGAGGATCTGGGCAACGCGCTCGATTTCCTCAGCCGGCATCCCGCGGTCGATCCCGACCGCATCGGCGCCATCGGTTCGAGTTTCGGCGGCGCGGTCGCGGTTTATGCCGGTGGCACCAATCCCCGGCTCGCCGCGGTCGTCTCCAACGGCGGCTGGGGCCATGGCGAGCGCAAATTCCGCGGTCAGCATCCGACGCCGGAAGCCTGGGCGAAGTTCACCAAAATGCTCGAAGACGGCCGCGCCTATCGCGCCCGCACCGGCAAATCGCTGATGGTGCCGCGTTACGACATCGTGCCGATCCCGGACCATGTGCGGCAAAATCTGGAGCGGCAGAAAGTCGGCATGCTGGCGCCGAATTCCGTGGAAATGTTTCCCGCCGAGACCGCGCAAAGCATGTTCGACTTCCGCGCCGAAGAAGTGGTCGGCAACATCGCGCCGCGACCGCTGCTGCTCATTCATGCCGCCAACAATTCGGTGACGCCGACCGAGCAATCGATCGAAATGTTCAAGCGCGCCGGCCAGCCCAGCGAGCTGCATCTGTTCAGCGGGCTCGATCACTTCCTGTTCGCCGAGAATTCGACGCGGGTGTGGTCGCTGTTGCGCAACTGGCTCGACGTTTATTTTCCGGCGGCAAAGTGATCCCATTGGTAAACATCATCCGCTCGTCCCCGCGAAGGCGGGGACCCAGGAGGTTCCTGATTACTTGCTGAATTTCTATCTGGATTCCCGCCTTCGCGGGAATGAGCGGAAATACAAATACGTTGGGAGGCGCAGGTGAATAACGGCCGGATCCTGGTCGGCCACGACGAGCTCGGACGCTTCATCCGCGATGTGCTCGTTGCCCATGGCGCGCGTCAGAAAGACGCCGCCGTCGTCGCCGACGGCCTGGTCTGGGCCAATTTGCGCGGCGGCGACGGCCACGGCGTGTCGCGGCTGCCGCGCTACGTCAAGCTTCTGGAGAATGGCGAGATCGACGTGAAGGTGCAGCCGCGCCTCACCCATGACCGCGCCGCGACTTTCGTACTCGATTGCGGCCATGGTTTCGGGCCGGTCGCCGTCATGCAGGCGGCCGCGCTCGCCGTCGAGCGGGCGAAAAAAATCGGCGTCTGCTTCGGCCTGGTGCGCGAGACCACCCATACCGGCGCGATCGGCCGCTACGCGCAATGGATCGCCGAGCGCGACTGCGCCGCCGTGCTCATCGGCGCCGGCCCGGCATTGATGGCCTATCATGGCGCCCGCGTCGCCAGCCTGGCGACGAGCCCGATCGCGATCGCGGTGCCGAGCGGCAACGGGCCGATCGTGCTCGACATGGCGACCAGTACGATTTCCAACGGCAAGATTTTGCAGGCGCGCGCCACCGGAGAACCATTGCCGGCGGGCACCGTGCTGACCGCCGCTGGCGAACTGACTACCGATCCGCGCACCGCCGAAATTTTGCTGCCGCTCGGCGGCCCCAAGGGCTCGGGGCTCGGCTTCATGTTCGAAATGCTGGCAAGCGTGCTCGCCGCTGCGCCGATCCAGGCGCGCACGCTCGGCCCGGAACAGCGCACGCGCAATACCGGCAACACCACGATGCTGGTTATCGACATTGCAAGCTTCCGGCCGCTTGGCGATTTCATCCACGATGCCGACGCGCTGGCGGCGATCCTCAAAAGCCTGCCGCGGCAGGCGGGCTTCGATGAAATCCTCCTGCCCGGCGAGCGCTCGAGCCGCACCGAGGCGACGCGCCGCAAATCCGGGATTCCGATTCCGGGCAAGCTGTGGGGCGAGCTTGAAGCGATCGCCAAGGCTCTCGCAATCAAATTGCCGGCGCCCTTATCCGGGCTCGCGTAGCGCAGCGAAGCGGAGGAGGGAGACTGACGGCAGCATTACCAGTTTCGGCTCATGGCCGAAATCCGCTCGACACGCGGTTATCTTGGCGCAAGCGCCGCTGGCATCGCGAGAACGGAATTGCTTTAACCGCTTCCGCGCGGAGCAGGAAGTCACCCCTCCGCCAGGCGCAGCCCGATCAAACGGTCAAGCGCGGCGTGGTCGGCGAGGAGTTTTGCCGAGCGACCGCTGTGGACGATGCGGCCGCGTTCCAGGACGATGGCGTGCTCGGTCAGCGGCAGCGCGACTTCAACATGCTGCTCGACCAGAATGAAGGCGTTGCCGCCTTCGCTGGTCATCCGCCGGATCGCGGCGGCGAGTTCCTCGACGACGATCGGGGCGAGGCCTTCGAGCGGTTCGTCGAGCAGCAGCAGCGCCGGATTGGTCATCAGCGCGCGCGCAATCGCCAGCATCTGCTGCTCGCCGCCGGACAGCTGATTGCCGAGATTGCGGCGGCGTTCGGCGAGCCGCGGAAAGAGATCGTAGACGCCCGGCAAATTCCAGCGGCCGGCCCGCGCCGCCACGGTCAGGTTTTCCTCGACGGTAAGGGAGGGAAAAATCTCGCGCTCCTGCGCCACCCAGCCGATGCCGGCGAGCGCACGACGATGCGGCGGACGCGCGGTAATGTCCTCGCCGCGCCAGACAATGCGGCCGCGCCCGACTTGGGTGTAGCCCATGATGGTGAGAAGCACCGTCGACTTGCCCACCCCGTTGCGCCCGAGCACGGCGAGCCCGCCGCGTTCCGGCACCTCGAATGAGACGCCGTCGAGCACCACGGCGGGGCCGTAACCGGCGCGCACATCGTGCAGTTCCAGAAGCGGCGCGGTCATGGCGAGCTCCCGGATAACGCCTGTTGCAAAGCTCCCCCACGCGCCTTGCCGAGATAGACCGCGCGGACGCGCGGATCGGCGGCGATCTCGGCGGGGGTGCCTTCGACCAGAACGCGGCCGCCGACCATGACGATGACGCGCGAGGCGAAGCGGAAGACGAGATCCATGTCGTGCTCGATAAACAGCACGCTGATGTCGCGCGACAGGCCTTCGATGGCGGCAAACAAATCCTTGCTCTCGTCGCGCGGCACGCCGGCCGCCGGCTCGTCGAGCAACAGCACCTTCGGCCTGGTCGCCAAAGCGAGCGCGATTTCAAGCAGCCGCTGCTGTCCGTATGGTAGTTCGCGGGTAACGCGATGACACACCGCAGCGAGCGTCAACGCCGAGAGAATGTCATAGGCCTCGTCGATTTCCTCGCTGTAGGCGGGCAATTGCCGCCACCAGTTTTCGGCGACCCGGCGCCGCTCGCACACCACGAGCGTCACCGATTCGAGCGCCGTGAGATGCGGGAACAGCGAGTTGATCTGATAGGTGCGGACGAGACCGCGCCGCACGCGATCGTCCGGCGGCAAGACGGTAATGTCGTCATCGCCGAGAAAAATCCGTCCAGCGTCCGGTTGCAGCATTCCGGTCATGAGATTGATCAGCGTGGTCTTGCCGGCGCCGTTGGGGCCGATCAGTGCATGGCGCGCGCCGTCCGGCAGTTCGATCGCAATATCCTCGGCGACGACGAGCGAGCCGAAACGCTTGGCGAGGCTCCGCGTCGACAGTGCCGGCGCGGTCACGGATGGCCCCAGCGCGCGGCAAGCTTGGTCAGTCCGCCGAGGACGCCGTTGGGCAGGAACATGACGACCGCCACCAGAAGAACGCCGATCCAGAAATACCAGTATTGCGGCTCGATGCCGGAGAATTGATCGCGGGCGATCATGTAGATGACGGCGCCGACCAGCCCGCCATAGAGCCGTCCGGCGCCGCCCAAGACCAGGATGACCAGCAGTTCCGCCGAGCGTTCGAAGCCGAGCGAATCAAGCGACAGCGTTTCGGTGGTCTGCGCCAATAACGCGCCGGCGATCCCGGCCATGGCCGCGGAGATCGTATAGATGGTGCGAATATGGGCGTGGCTCGGCGCGCCGATCGCCGGCATGCGCTGATAGTTTTCGCGGATGCCGCGCAGCGCCAGGCCGAACGGCGAATGAATGAGCCGCCGCGCGAACACGAACAGCACGAACAGCACGGCCAGTGCGTAGCTATAGGCGACGTAGCCGTAGAGATCGAATTCGAAACGGCCGAGCAGCTTCCAGGTTGCGATGCCTTGCAGGCCGTCGACGCCGCCGGTGAGCCAGCCGAGGCTGTTGGCAAGTTCCTCCAGCATCAGACCGAAACCCATCGTGAGCATGATCAGCGCCAGATGGCGGAACCTGCAGATGACGAAGCTCGTGGCATAGCCGACGAGGCCGGCCGCGATGGCCGCCAGGAATAGGCCGCTCAACGGCTCGCCCCAGCCGTATTTCGAGAGTAAGCCGGCGGTATAGGCGCCGACGCCGAAGAACGCGGCATGGCCGAGCGAGACGATGCCGGCGTAACCGAGAATCAGATCGAGCGACAGCGCGAACAACGCGGTGATGGCGATCTGGCTCGCCAGCACGAGGTAATTTGGAAACAGCGCGAACGGCAGAAGCGTCGCCAGCCAAAATGCGGCCTCGACCGGCCGCCAGCGCGTTCGCGACTGAAAGTAAAGCCGCGGCGCAACCATGCTCTGGGTCAACGCCATCGCTCAACGCCTCCCGAACAGGCCGCGCGGCCGCCACATCAAGAGCACGATCATCACCAGATAGATGAGAAAGGCGCCGGCGGCAGGGACGTAATATTTGCCGGCGACGTCGCTGATGCCGAGAATGACGGCGGCGGCGAACGAGCCGGCAATCGAGCCCAGCCCGCCGACCGATACGACGATCAAGACGTAAACCAGGTAGGTGAGGGCAAACGACGGATCGAGCCCGATGATCTCGATGGCGAGCGCGCCGCCGAGGCCGGCAAGTCCGCTGCCAAGCGCAAATGTCACGGCGAAAGTGCGATCGACGTCGATGCCGAGACCGCGCGCCATGCGCTCGTTGTCGACCGCGGCGCGCACTCTGGCGCCGAATCGCGTGTATTCGAGGCTCAGCACCAGAACAAGCGTAATGACGAGCGCTATTGCGGCCAGAATGAGCCGATACACGGCGAAGCGAATGCCCATGAAGGTGAGCGAGCTGCGTAAATATTCCGGCAGCGGCAGCGGCTTCTGTTCCGTGCCGAAGACATAGGCCGCAACCGCGACCGAGATGAAAACGATGCCTATGGTCAAAAGCACCTGATCGAGATCGCTCGCCCGGTAGAGGCGACGGTACAGCGTGCGCTCGAAGCCGACACTGACCACGGCGGCGACGACGAAAGCGCACGGCAGCGTCGCGAAAAACGGCCAGCCATAGCGCGTCATCAATGCGACAGTGACGTAGCCGCCGAGCATGGCAAAGCTGCAGTGCGCCAGGTTGATGAAGTTCATCATGCCGAGCGTCACCGACTGTCCGACCGACAGCAGGAACAGCAGCATCCCATACGCGAAGCCGTCGAACAGGACGCCGAAAATGGGAGGAAGCATGGCCGACTGGCGCCCTATGAAACGAACGTGTGGCTAGAGCGCAATCGTTTCAGATTGAATCGATTATCGCTCTAGCATTTTGATGGAGCATGATGTTTTCGGAAAACCGGTTTCCACCCCGGATCACGTCCGGGGCAGGCTTTTTCCGGATCATGCTCTAGCAAACAGCGGCACGGCGGGCCAAGTCATGTTCGGCCCGCCGCGCGGTATTTCATTCCAGGACCGTCGCGCCTCGACAACCCAACGGTCTACTTATTCATTGCCGCCTTGAACGGGTCCTTGACGTTGGGGAAGCTCGCGATGGTGACATTGACGAGCTTGCCGTTAACTTTCTCGACCTTGCGGATGTAGACGGTCTCAATAACGTCTCGCGTTTCCGGATCAATCGACATCGGGCCGCGTGGGCTGTCCCAGCTCGCGCCTTTGGCGGCGGCGATCAGCGACTCGCCGTCGGTCTTGCCGCCGTCCTTGGTGAGCGCAATATCGATGAGATGCGTGCCGTCGTAGCCGCCGACGGAGAAAAAATCGGGATTGCGATTGTAATCGGCGTTGTAGGCCTTGACGAAGTCCTTGTTCATCGGGTTGTCGAGATTGTAGTCGTAATTGCCGGTGGTGATGATGCCTTCCGCAATGTCGCCCATGCTGCCCAGCGCGTGCTCGTCGGCGATTTCGGCTTGGCCCAAAACCTCGGTTTTCTTGGGATCGATGCCGCGCTCGGCGAGCGCCTTGCCGAAAGCGCCCGGTTGCGAGCCGCCGGGGATCATGACGAAAATGCTTTGCGGATCGAGATCCTTGGCGCGTTGCACATAGGCCGAGAAATCGGGATTCTGCACTGCCATGCGAACCGAGCCGAGCACCTTGCCGCCCGCGGCGCTAAAGGCCTTCTGGAACGCGGTTTCCGCGTCGATGCCCGGACCGTAGTCCGTCACCATTGTATAGGCGCTCTTGTCGCCCTGCTGTTCGGCCCAGGTGGCAAGCGTCTCATTGACCTGCGGCACGGTGAACGATGTCCGCGCCATGTAAGGCGACTTGGTGGTGATGATGGCGGTGGCCGCATTCATGACCACCATGAATTTTTTCGCCTGCGCGGAAACGTCGGCGGCAGCCAACGCGTTCGGCGTCAGCGCGAAGCCGGCGAGGATGTCGACGTTGTCGCGGGTGACCAGTTCTTCGGCGAGACGTTTGGCAACCGGCGGATTGATGCCGCCAGTGTCCTTGCGGATGATTTCGACATTCATGCCGCCGAGCTTGTCGCCGTGCTGCTTGAGATAGAGCTTGATGCCGTCATCGATTTGGGTCGCGGTGTCGGCGAACTGGCCCGAATAGGGCAGGATAAGGCCGATCTTCACCGTACCCTGGGCGTGTCCGGCGGCCGGCACCAGGCTTGCCGCCAATAGGCCGATACCGGCTGACAATATGCGCTTCATCGTCACCTCCCCTCGTAGTCGTTGGGTTCAACAATGCACCACCCGCCGGGACAAGAAAAGCGCCGCGCGTTTTGACGCGGCGCCGCTTCGCGACGGCCGTATTAGTGCGGCATGCGCGCCTTCGCCGGGTCCTTGACGTTCGGGAAACTGTCAAACTCGACGTTGCGCAGCTCGTCGCCGACCTTCTCGACTTTGCGGATATAGACGGTCTGAACGATGTCGCGTGTTTCCGGATCGATGCTGATAGGGCCGCGCGGGCTCTCCCAGCTCATGCCTTTGGCGGCGGCGATCAGCGAGTCGCCGTCGGCCTTGCCGCCGGTCTTCTGCAGCGCCTCGTAGATCAGGCGGGTGCCGTCATAGCCGCCCACTGCGAAGAAGTCGGGGTTGCGATGGAATTCATCGATGAAGGCTTTGACGAATTCATGGTTCAGCGGCGAATCGTGATTGTAGTCGTAATCCGCGACCGTGATGATGCCGAGCGCCGCATTGCCCATGCTTTTGAGCGCGGTCTCGGTCCCGAGCGCGTCCTGTCCGAGAACTTTTGTCTTGGCGACGTCGATGCCGCGCTCGGCCAGAGCCTTGCCGACTGCTCCCGGCTGCGCACCGCCGGGAATCCAGATGTAGATCGCGTCCGGGCGGGCGTCCTTGGCGGCCTGAACGAAGGCGGAGAAATCCGGATTGGCGACGGGAAAGCGAACCGAGCCGATGACTTGACCGCCGCCCTCCTTGAAGCCGGTCTGGAACCAGGTTTCTGCGTCGATGCCGGGGCCGTAGTCGGAGACCATCGTGTAGACCGTCTTGATGCCATTCTTGGCCGCCCAAACGCCGAGCGTGTAGTTCAGCTGCGGCGTCGTCGACGAGGTGCGGGCGATGTAGGGCGACTTGGTGGTGATGATCGCGGTGGCGGCGTTCATGACCACCATGAATTTCTTCGCTTCGGCGGAGACGTCGGCGGCGGCAAGCGCGTTGGGCGTCAGCGAGAAACCGGCAAGGATATCTGCGTGGTCGCGGACAATGAGCTCCTGTGCCAGCCGCTTGGCAACGTCGGGCGCAATGCCGCCAGTGTCCTTGCGGATGAGTTCGATCTTCTTGCCGGCGACGGTGTCGCCGTGCTGCTTGACGTAAAGCTTGATGCCGTTGTCGATTTGCGCGCCGGTGTCGGCGAATTGTCCGGAATATTCGTTGATAATGCCGATCTTGACCGTGTCCTGCGCCTCGGCCGAACCGCCAAGCATCAGCAGCAATAAGCCGGTCAGACCAATCAGAAACTTTGCCATTGCCCCCTCCTCGTTCTCGTGCGCGTTTCGAGGCCTATCCTCATTCAGGTCGGGCGCGAGTGCAACTTGGGTTGCCGCAGGTGATGACTAGGTGGTGGGCCGGCGCCCCATGTTAACCCGTGTCTGCCACTTGAACGGGGCGACCGGCCATGGTCCAGAATAGTGCCGACATAAGTGGAATGACCCATGGACCCTAAACTGGCATCGGCAAGCACCATCGACGATGACGAAGTCGCGCGTTTTTCGCGCCTGTCGGGGCAATGGTGGGATGCGCGTGGGCCGATGGCGGCGCTGCACAAGTTCAATCCCGTCCGCTTGGCCTATATCCGCGACCGCACCGCCGCGCATTTTAGCCGCGACCCCAAACGTCTCGACAGCCTCGCCGGCCTGCGCATGCTCGATATCGGCTGCGGCGGCGGTATTCTCGCCGAACCGCTGGCGCGGCTCGGCGCGGCGATGGTCGGCGCCGATCCCTCGGACGCCAACATCGCGGTGGCGCAGCATCACGCGGCGCAATCGGGGCTTAAGATCGATTACCGCAACACCAGCGCCGAAGCGCTGGCGGCGGCCGGCGAGAGAATTCGACGTGGTGCTCGCCATGGAAGTGATCGAGCACGTCGCCGATGTCGGCCTGTTCGTCGAGGTCGCGGCGGAGATGGTCAAGCCAAGCGGGCTTCTCTTTGTCGCGACGCTCAATCGCACCGTGAAGAGTTTTGCGCTGGCGATTGTCGGCGCCGAATATATCTTGCGCTGGCTGCCGCGCGGCACCCATCAATGGGATAAGTTCGTAACGCCCAACGAGCTTGAAATCGCGATCGAGCAAAGCGGTATGCACATCGCCGGCGAGACCGGAGTGATCTACAATCTTCTTGCCGACCGCTGGCAGCTGTCCGCCGACATGGATGTCAATTACATGGTGGTGGCGGAGAAGAATTTGGCGAAAGAAGGCGGCGTGATATTCCGGTGACTGCGTACCCTTGGCTCTGGATCGTCTTCACCGTTATTGCCGCAGCCGCCCAGACGGTGCGCAACGCGATGCAGCGTGAGCTGACCGGCACTCTCGGCACTCTCGGCGCAACGCATGTGCGGTTTTTGTTCGGCTTTCCATTCGCGCTCATCTTCCTCGCCACCTTGATGCTGTGGACCGGCGCTCCGTTGCCGCATACCGGTTGGGCATTCTGGCTGTGGGTGCTTGAAGGCTCCGGCGCGCAGATCGCAGCGACCGCCTTGATGCTCGTCGCCATGGGGGAGCGCTCCTTTGTCGTGACTATTGCTTATCTGAAGACCGAGCCGATCCAGGTCGCAATCTTTGGATTGATCTTCCTTGGCGACGCGGTGACCTTATGGATGATGGTGGCGATCGTTGTCGCCACCGCCGGGGTCGTGGTCATGTCGACCAAGCCGGGCGGCATGGTCGGCGGCGTCAGGCCGACGCTGATGGGCCTGATCTCGGGCGGCATGTTTGCGCTGTCGGCAATCGGTTATCGCGGCGCGATCCTCAGCCTCGGCCTGTCGAACTATATGATGTCCGCCACTTTCACGCTCGCCGTCGGCCTTGTCGCTACCACGGTCATGCTGTCGCTTTATCTTGTGCTGCGCACTCCGGGCGTGATGACGGCTATCGCAAAGGCCTGGCGGCGATCGATGTTCGCCGGCTTCATGGGCGCGTTCGCCTCGCAATTCTGGTTCCTGGGCTTTGCCCTGACCAGCGCCGCCAACGTGCGGACGCTGGCGCTGATCGAAGTGCTGTTCGCGCAGCTTGCCGCCCGTTTTGCCTTCGGCCAGCGCACGACGTGGCGCGAGGCGATCGGCATGGTGCTGGTCGTCGCCGGCGTCGTGTTGCTGATATTGGCGTATTAATTCTTATCGTCCGGCAGAATCGGCAGCGGATGAAATTCGATGCCTTCTTCGTGCAATTCCTTGGCTTCTTCCGGGGACGCTTCGCCGTAGATCGAGCGATGCTCGGTCTCGCCGTAATGGATCTTGCGCGCCTCTTCCGGGAAACGCGGACCCACGTAACGCGCGTTCTTGGTGATGTGATCGCGCAACTCTTTCAGCTTCTGGCGTAGCTCGCGCTCCGGCGGCGACAGCATCGCGACCAGGTTCTTTGGCGGGATAGGCGGCATTGGCGCCGGCTGAATCGGCGGCACCGGCGCCGGATTGGGCGGCGTAGGCGAGGGCGACGGCGGCTGCGGGCCGACCGCATCCGAAGCGATACGTGACGCCAAATTCGGCGCCATCAACGCCTTTTCGACTTTCGCCGAGCCGCAAATCGGACAGCTCACCAGCGACCGCTTCGCCTGTTTGTCGTAGGCGGCGGAATTCTGGAACCAGCTCTCGAAGTCGTGGCCGTGCTCGCAGGTCAGCGCGTAGCGGATCATAGCGGCTCCCGCACGGCGTGAAGGTAAGTCGGCTCCGCCATCGGCTCGACCAGTTCGAAGCGCCGGCCGTGATGCAGCGACGGAAGGCGCGCCCGCGCCGCCGTCACCTCGGCCAGATCGATCTCCGCCATCAGCACGGCCGGCGCGATGCCGCCCTCGGCGAGGATGCGGCCCCATGGATCGACGACCAGCGAATGGCCGAAAGTCTCGCGTCCATTTTCGTGCTTGCCGCCTTGCGCCGCGGCGAACACAAAGCAGCCGTTTTCGATGGCGCGCGCGCGTTGCAGAACGTGCCAATGCGCCTCGCCGGTTTGCCGGGTGAAAGCCGACGGTATCGCGAGGAATGAAGCGCCGGCCTCGGCCAGCGCGCGATAAAGCGCCGGAAAGCGCAGATCGTAACAGACGGTCAAACCGAGCCGGCCCCACGGCAGGTCGGCGACCACGGCAAGATCGCCGGCGCGATAATTGCTGGATTCGCGGTAGCTCTCGCCGCCGGCAAGATCGACGTCGAACATGTGGATCTTGTCGTAGCGCGCGGCGACGTCGCCCTTGCGGTCGATCAGGAAGGAACGGTTCGCGGCCTTTTCCGGCGACGCCCTGACCGCAAGCGAGCCGATATGGATGTAGATGCCGAGCTTGCGCGCGACCTCGCGCAACGTCGCCAGCGTCGGGTCGTGCTCTTCGGCGACGATTTTGGCGAACAGGTGGTCGCGCTTGAGCGCCAGGATATTGGTCATTTCCGGCGTCTGCACGTAGTCGGCGCCGGCACGCTTGGCCTCGTCGATCGCCGCCAGTGCCGCCGTCAGGTTAGCCTGCGGCTCGAGCCCCGACTGCATCTGAATCAGGCCGATCTTGAAAGCGGAATTTTTTGCCGCGCTCATGCTGGCGGTCCTTTTGCCGGCTGTCGCTCGATTTGCACCAGCAATGGATCGAGCTTGCCGGCCTCATCGAGCGCATAGAGATCGTCGCAGCCGCCGACATGGGTCGCGCCGATGAAAATCTGCGGGTAGCTGCTGCGTCCGTTAGCGCGTTGAATCATCTCTTTGCGTTTGTCCCGGTTCCCACTGACGTCGATCTCATGAAAGCTGACGCCCTTACGGGAGAGCAGTTCCTTTGCGTCGGCGCAATAGGGGCAGTAGCGAATAGTATAGATGTCGATTACGGCCATGGCTGCGGTAAATGATGCGGCGTAATTTCTAGTAAATTGTTTATATGGACGTTCGCACCGGCTCGGCAACCCTGGCGAAAATCAGCACATCGACATTGGCGGCGCCGGCGCGAAGCAGCGCCCGGGCGCAGCCGTCGACCGTAGCGCCGGAGGTAAGCACGTCGTCGACCAGGACGAGGCGGCGACCGGCGACCGCGCCGCGGCCCTCGGCCGGCACGCGAAAGGCACCCTGCACATTGGCGGCGCGCTCCGATCGCGACAAACCGACTTGCTGCGCCGTCGGCTTGACCCGCTTGAGCGCGCCGGCGGCGATCGGCACGCCGCTTTCGGCCGAGATTGCCGCGGCGAGCATGGCGGATTGGTTGAAGCGCCGTGCCCACAACCGCCGCCAGTGCAGCGGCACCGGAACGAGCGCGTCGGCCTCGGCCAGGATCTCGCGCCCGGCGTGGTTGATCCAGCGCCCCATCATCGGCGCGAGGTCGAGCCGGTCGCCATATTTGAGGGCATGGACCAGCGCGCGCGAAATCTCGTCGAAGCGCACGGCGGCACGGGCGCGCTGATAGGCCGGCGGGTCGGCAATCGCTTCCATGGACAAAATGCCCGGACCCGGGTCATACACGAAGGGAATGCCGAGCCGCTCGCAATAGGGGCGGGTGATGAAGGAAAGCTTCGACCAGCACGCCGGGCACAGGCCCCGGCCTTCGACCGGCTCGCGGCAGGCCGGGCAGAGCGGCGGCAGCGCAACGTCGAGCGCGACGCGAAGCACGGCGCGCACCGCGTCCGCCGCGCGCTTGATCTGCCCGGGCACTGCAATGCCGGCCGACAGCGTCATGACGCCACGCTATCGCGCTATAAGGGAAATGTCATCGCCTCGAGACAGGTCGCGACCCGTGTCTTAACATGCAAAGCGATGAGATCATGTCCGACGGTCCGGTGATTTTCGACCGCGCGCTCATTCGTCGCCGCCGGCGCCGTGCCGCGGCGTTGGATCCGGCGACGTTTTTGCTCGACCGTGTGGCCGGCGATCTTGCCGAGCGGCTTGCCGCCGTGCTGCGCCGCTTCGACCTTGCGCTCGATCTCGGCACGCCCGGCGAGGCGGTGCGGGCGGCGCTTCGCCGCCTCGGCTCGGTCGGCACGGTCGTCAGGGCCGATGCGTTATTGCCGTCCGCGCCCGCGCGGCCTGAAAAATTCGTCGCCGCCGACGAAGAGGCCTTGCCGTTCGCGGACGGCGCGCTCGATCTCGTCGTCTCGGCACTGGCGCTGCAATCCGTCAATGACTTGCCGGGAGTGCTTATCCAAATACGCCGCGCGCTAAGGCCCGACGGGTTGTTCCTCGCCGCGCTGTTCGGCGGCGAGACGCTGACCGAGCTGCGCCAATCGTTCGCCGCTGCGGAGAGCGAGGTGGAGGGCGGAGCCTCGCCTCGCGTGGCGCCGTTCGCCGATCTGCGCGAACTCGGTGCGTTGCTGCAGCGCGCCGGATTTGCTTTGCCGGTGACCGACGTCGATCGCGTCTGTGTGCGCTACGCATCCGCCCTGGCGTTGATGCACGATCTGCGGCGCATGGGCGCGACCAACGCGCTCGACGCCCGCCGGCGCGCGCCGCTTAAGCGCGCGACGCTGATGCGAATGTCGGAAATTTACGCAGAGCACTTTGCCGACGCCGACGGACGGGTGCGGGCGACGTTCGAGATCGTCTGGTTGTCCGGTTGGGCGCCACATCCGGATCAGCAGCAGCCGCTACGGCCGGGTTCGGCAAAGGCACGGCTCGCCGACGTGCTCGGCACCCGCGAAATTTCGGCGGGCGAGAAGGCCGGAAGCTAGAGCATGATCCGGAAAAAGCCTGCCCCGGACGTGATCCGGGGTGGACACCGGTTTTCCGAGAAGATCATGCTCCACCAAAATGTCAGAGCGTCAATCGGTTCAACTTGAAACGATTGCGCTCTAAGGCCTACTTCATCGCGGTGGCGACACTTGAGTACATGCCCTGGACGGAGGAGCCGAGCGTCACGATCGTGGTGGCGATGGCGACGGCGATGCCCGACGCGATCATCGCATATTCGATTGCGGTGGCGCCGCCTTCGTCGCGCATGAAATGAAGGACGAGGGAGACGATCGTCGTTTGATCGAGCTTGGGCATGGTCTTTGGGCCTTCTGGCGTTCAGATCATAACAGCGTGGTGAGGTGTGAGATCAACGGTTCGTCGGCGGGCGGCATCGGATAGTTTCGCAGCTCGTGCGGCCGCACCCATTTAAGCTGCTGCGCCTCCCGCGCTTCGACGAACCCTTCCCACCGCCGGCAAACATAGAGCGGCATGAGCAGGTAGAAGTCGGGATAGAGATGGCTCGCAAAGGTCAACGGCGCGAGGCACTCCTCCTTGACGACAATTCCCAGTTCCTCCTTCAGCTCACGGATCAAGCTTTGCTCCGGCCGCTCGCCGGTCTCGACCTTGCCGCCGGGAAATTCCCACAAGCCCGCCATCGACTTTCCCGGCGGACGCTGGGCGATGAGCACGCGGCCGTCCGGATCGATTAGCGCGCAGGCGACGACAAGAACGAGTGCGACGCTCACGGCTTGCCTCAGTCTAGGGAGTGGAGGGTAAAGGCATGCTCAATCCGATGCTCTAGATAGCCGCATTCGGCGCGCTGGTTAACGAAGTGTTGCGGCACCGGTCAGTTTTTTGTCGCATCAATCAATTCCAAAATCGCATCGGCGAAAGCCTGCGGTGCCTCCTGCGGCGGATTGTGGCCGACCCCCGGAAGCACGCGCCGGGTAAAAGGCCCGCTAAAAAAAGCGCCATGCCTGGCCGAAGACCCCGGCGGTTGGACGCCGTCGGCCTCGCCTTGGAGAGCAATCGTCGGCACGGCGATCTTGGGCTGCGCGGCAAGCCGCGCCTCGATCGCGTCCAACGCCGGATCGCCCGCCGCATAGCCGAAGCGATGACGGTACGACTGGATCGTCACCGTGACGAAATCGGGATTGTCGAAGGACACAGCGCTGCGCTCGAAAGTCGCGTCGTCGAAAGTCCACGGCGGCGACCAAAGTGTCCAGAGCAAGCGGGCGAGCGCGCGGCGATTGGTTTCGAGCCCGGCGTGGCCCCGTTCGCTGTGAAAATAATACTGGTACCACAGCCGGTGTTCGGAGGCTGGATCGAGCGGTTTCACCGAGGCGGGAATGTTTTGCAGGTTGTAGCCGTTGCCGGTGACCAAGCCGCGCACCCGCTCCGGCCACAGCGCCGCAACGATACAGGCGGCTCTGCCGCCCCAGTCGTAGCCGGCAAGCACGGCGCGTTCGATGGCAAGGGCATCCATCAGCTCGCGCAAATCGTTGCCGAGCGCCGCCTGCTGGCCGGAACGCGGCGTGTCGGTGGAGAGAAAGCGCGTCGGGCCGAAACCGCGCAGATAAGGCACGATCACGCGGCATGAGGCGGCGGCAAGCGGTGGCATTACATTGTCGTAGCAGCGCGGATCGTACGGCCAGCCATGCAGCAAAAACACCGGCACGCCGTCGGCGGCGCCGCTCTCCTCGTAAGCGATGTCAAGCGCCGACGCGCGGACATGTTTCATCGGGGCGGTCATAGCTCTCAGCTGCGGTAATCGCCGTTGATCGCGACATACTCTTTGGTCAGGTCGCAGGTCAGCACGCGGTCGCGGCCCTTGCCCAGTCCGAGCGCCACTTTGACCGCAATCTCCGGCTTCTTCATCGCCGCCGAGACGGCGGCTTCGTCATAGCCCGGATCGCGCGCGCCCTTATGGGCGACGCGGATGCCATTGAACCAGATCGACAGCCGGTCGCGGTCGGCGGGTTCGCCCGCTTTGCCGACCGCCATCACCACGCGGCCCCAATTGGCGTCCTCGCCGGCAATCGCGGTCTTGACCAGCGGCGAGTTGGCGATCGACAGCGCGATGCGGCGCGCCGAGGTTTTCGACACCGCGCCTTCGACCGTGATCTCGACCAGCTTGCGCGCGCCCTCGCCGTCGCGCGCCACCTGTTCGGCGAGATCGGCGAGCACGGCATTGAACGCCTTGCGGAATGGAACGAGACGCGGATCGTGGGCGCGGGCGATGCGCGGCGCCTGCGCCGCGCCGGTGGCGAAAGCGAGCACGGTGTCCGAGGTCGACGTATCGCCGTCGATGGTGACGGCATTGAAAGTGTCGACGACGCCGTCGCGCAGTAAAGTCTGCAACGCCGACGCCGCGATCGGCGCGTCGGTGAAGACAAAGGCGAGCATCGTCGCCATGTCGGGTGCGATCATGCCGGCGCCCTTGGCGAAGCCGTTGATGGTGACGTTCGTTCCGGCAAGGCGCGCCCGCGCAGTGGCGAGCTTGGGAAATGTGTCAGTGGTCATGATCGCGCCGGCGGCGTCGGTATAACCATTGGCGGTGGCCTCGGCGACAAGTCTGCTCATTACGCCGTCAAAGGCTTGCGCGGGCAGCGGCTCGCCGATGACTCCTGTCGAAGCAAGAAACACTTCTGCCGTCTTGCAGCCGACCGCCGCGGCCGCAAGCTTTGCGGTAAAGCCACAAGCCGCGCGCCCGCTTTTGCCGGTAAAGGCATTGGCATTGCCGGAATTGACGACAAGCGCGCGGGCGCGGGCGCCTTTAAGCCTCGCGCGGCACCATTCGACCGGCGCCGATGGGCATTTGGAGCGCGTGAATACGCCCGCCACGCTGGCGCCTGCGTCGAAGACAGCAAGCATGACGTCGGTGCGGTCGCGGTAGCGGATTCCGGCGGCGGCCGTCGCCAGGCGCACGCCGGTGATCGCCGGCATGTCGGGGACGCTTTTCGGGGCGAGAGGAGAGATGTGAGTGGACATGACTTTTGCAACGTTTCCCGGGCGCAATGCAGCACGAAGCGAAGCGGAGTGGTGCATTGCCGACCCAGGATCGTAACATACGCTGAGTGCGTGACGATCCCGGATCTGCGGCGCACCGCTTACGCGCTGCACCGCGTCCGGGAAACGCAAAAGCTACTTTTTCGCCGGCGCTGCCGGATTGAGTTGCGATGGGTCCGGCGCCGGCGGCGGCTGATCGAGGCGTTCGATGGTGGCGGATTTGCGCAAATTCGCAACCAGTTCGGCCTGCGCCTTGTGCGCGACGTAATTCTCGATCTGGCCGCGCACTTCGTCGAAGGTCGGCGTCGGCTTGGTGCGCTTGTCTTCGACCTTGATGATGTGCCAGCCGAACTGGGTATGCACCGGATCGGAAATCTGCCCCTTGTCGAGCTTAAACGCGGCTTGGGAGAATTCCGGCACCATCTGGTCCTTGGTGAAATAACCGAGATCGCCGCCGTCGGCTGCGCCCGGATCTTTGGATTTTTCCTTGGCCAGCGTGGCGAAATCCGCGCCCTTTTTGAGCTCGGCTTCGATCTCTTTGGCTTCGTCTTCGGTCTGCACCAGGATGTGGCGTGCGTGCACTTCTTGTTCCGGCGGCATCTGCTTGGCCGCCTCGTCATAGACCTTGTGCATCGCCTCGTCGTTTAGAGCGGCCTTGCCGGTATCGTGCAGCAGCGTTTCCATCAGCACCTTACTGCGCTCGAAATCGATGCGGTGCTTGACGTCGTCGCGGTCGGCGATCTTCTGCTTGTCGGCGGCCTGCGCCAGAAGGACGACGTCGCAGAGATAGGTGATGAGGTATTCGCGTTTCTGATCGGGCCCCATCTGCGGCATGTTGGCACCGACCTCATCCTCGGCAAGCGCGAGGTCGCTCTGACGGATATCGACGCCATTGACGCGGGCAACGACCGAATCGGAGTCCTGCGCCCTGACGATTGCCGGCGCGAAGAGGAATGCCGCGAGCGCGAATGCGCCGAATGCGCGGGCGAGCGAGCGGGTGGCAGCCATAAACGGGTCCTTTGGCGAGGTGGATAACGGGATTGTTGTAGGGTGTCGGACGCATCAGTTTTGCGGTCCGGCGTCGGGCGGACAGTCGCCCAATCGTCTGGCCTTGGCAATGGCAAAATCGGCGCCACATCGGCGCCGCGTCCGGTGCGGCTGCAAATGGCGGCTCGCATTGACAAAAAATCGACCCCCTCCTATCTCTCGCAGTGAGATTGGGACGTTCAGTCGCCTTGCAGAAGCCCGATTAGCGCCGCATTTTCCGTCGGCTGGACGCCTGCCGCCGGCGGGATAAAGACAGAGCATGATTCCGAGCAGTGGGAACCGTTTTTTTCGGACACGATTGTGCGCCATCAAGCCGCTCGGCAGGCAAGCCCGAAATTTAAAAGGATGATGCGATGATCGGCGCTGTCGCCCGCAAGCTGTTCGGCTCCTCCAACGACCGGCGCATCCGCTCCTATCGCCCTCGCGTCGATGCGATCAACGCGCTGGAAAAAGAGCTGGAAGCGCTTTCCGACGAGGCGTTGCAAGCGCGCACCGACGAATTCAAGAAGCAACTCGCCGAAGGAGCCTCGCTCGACGATATCCTGGTGCCCGCCTTTGCCACCGTTCGCGAAGCCGGCAAGCGCACGCTGGGCCAGCGCCATTTCAACGTCCAGCTGATCGGCGGCATGGTGCTGCACGAAGGCAAAATCGCGGAGATGAAGACCGGCGAAGGCAAGACGCTGGTCGCCACGCTGCCGGTCTATCTCAACGCGCTTGCGGGCCGCGGCGTTCACGTCGTCACCGTCAACGACTATCTGGCCAAACGCGACGCCGAATGGATGGGCCAGATCTACAAATTCCTGGGCCTCACCGTGGGCGTCATCGTGCACGGTCTCGATGACGAACAGCGCAAGAAGCAATACGACAGCGACGTCACGTACGGCACCAATAACGAGCTTGGCTTCGATTATCTGCGCGACAATATGAAGTACCGGCTCGAAGACATGGTGCAGCGCGGGCACATCTACGCCATCGTCGACGAAGTCGACTCGATTCTGATCGACGAGGCGCGCACGCCGCTCATTATTTCCGGTCCGCTCGACGACCGCTCCGAGTTTTACAACACCATCGATGCGTTTATTCCGCGGCTCGACAAGGCCGATTACGAGCTCGACGAAAAGCAGCGCTCCGTCAATCTCAGCGAGTCAGGCATGAGCAAGATGGAGCAGATTCTGAAAGAGGCCAATCTCCTCAAAGCAGAGTCGCTGTATGACGTTGAGAACGTTTCGGTCGTGCACCATATCAATCAGGCGCTGCGCGCCCACAAGCTGTTCGCCCGCGACAAGGACTATATCGTGCGCAACGGCGAGGTCGTGATCATTGACGAGTTCACCGGCCGGATGATGCCGGGCCGGCGTTATTCGGAGGGCCTGCACCAGGCGCTCGAAGCCAAGGAGCATCAGCCGATCCAGCCGGAGAATCAGACGCTCGCCTCGATCACGTTCCAGAACTATTTTCGCATGTACGAGAAGCTTGCCGGCATGACCGGCACTGCGGTGACCGAGGCCGAGGAGTTTCAGGACATCTACGAGCTGGAAGTTCTGGAAATCCCCACCAACATGCCGATGATCCGTCTCGACGACGACGACGAGGTCTATCGCACGGCGACGGAGAAATACCGGGCGATTCTGGGGTTGATCGAAGACTGCCGGGAGCGCGGTCAGCCGGTGCTGGTCGGCACCACGTCAATCGAGAAATCCGAGCAGCTCGCGGAAATGCTGCGCAAACAGGGTTGGGAGCAGCACGACTTCTCCGATCCCAACGCTTTCGCGGCGCTCTATGTCGGCGACAACTCGTCGAAGGCCAAGGTGTTTGCGGTGCTCAACGCCCGCTACCACGAGCAGGAAGCGCAGATCATCGCCCAGGCAGGCGTGCCCGGCGCGATTACCATCGCGACCAACATGGCGGGCCGCGGCACCGACATTCAGCTTGGCGGCAATCCCGACATGCGCATTCGCCAGGAATTGGCCGACATCGAGGACGCGCGCGAGCGGGAGAAAAGTCCGCGCGCCGCCGCGATTCGCGCGCAAGTCGCGCGCTTGAAGGAGAAAGCGCTCGGTGCAGGCGGCCTTTGTGTGCTCGGCACCGAGCGGCACGAGAGCCGCCGCATCGACAATCAGCTGCGCGGCCGTTCCGGGCGCCAAGGCGACCCGGGTCACTCAAAATTCTTTCTATCGCTCGAAGACGACCTGATGCGCATCTTCGGCACCGACAAGCTCGACGGCATGCTGCAAAAGCTCGGGTTGCGCGAGAACGAGGCGATCATCCATCCCTGGATCAACAAGGCGCTGGAAAAGGCGCAGCAGAAGGTCGAGGCGCGCAACTTCGATATCCGCAAGAATATCCTGAAATACGACGACGTGATGAACGATCAGCGCAAGGTCATCTTCGATCAGCGCGTCGAGTGGATGCAGGATAAGGCGGTCGGCGAAGTGATCGCCGATATGCGGCACAACGTGATCGACGATCTCGTCGCCAAGCACGTGCCGGAGCATGCCTATCCGGAACAATGGGACGTCGCCGGCTTGCGCGAGGAGCTCAAGCGGGTGCTCGGACTTGATCTGCCGGTCGACGAATGGGCCAGGGAAGAAGGCATCGCCGACGAGGAACTCTTCAGCCGCGTCGAGCGCCGCGCCGACGAGCACATGGCGGCGAAGGTCGCGCAGTGGGGTCCCAACGTCATCCGCTACATCGAGAAGTCGATCCTGCTGCAGTCGCTCGACCATCTCTGGCGCGAGCATCTCATCATGCTGGATCATCTGCGCCAGGTGATCGGGTTTCGCGGCTACGGTCAGCGCGATCCGCTCAACGAATACAAGGCGGAATCCTTCAGCCTGTTCGAGGCGATGAGCCAGAGTTTGCGCGAAGCGGTGACGGCGCAACTGATGCGCGTGGAAATCCAGGCGGCGCCGCCGCCGGAGCAGCAGCCCGCGCCGCTGCCGGTCATGGCGGCGCACAAGATCGATCCGGCAACCGGCGAGGACGAGATGGCGCTTGCCTTGGCCGGCGCCGATACGCTGGCGCGCCATGGCATCGGTAGAGGAATGGGTCAAGGAATTGGGCCAGCCATGGGAACGGCGGCCGCGGCAAGAGCGGCTTTGCCCCTCGGCGCCGCGACCCCGGTGCGAATCCCGCAAGCGCCGGCGCCGGCCCGCAATCCGCAAGATCCGCAGAGCTGGGGCAAAGTCGGCCGCAATGAGCTGTGCCCTTGCGGCTCAGGCAAGAAATTCAAGCATTGCCACGGACGATACGTCTAGCTGACGACGGGGGATGGACGACCGTGGACGGATAAAGATTTCCGTCGGGTCTGTCGGCTGTCTACTGCAATCCCGCCCAGCGGCCGTCGAACGAGCCTGACGGGACCACGGGTTGGGCGCCCTTCATCAGGTCTGTGCTGCCGACCGTAGGCGGAGCGGCGGCGGCATCCTGCTGAGAGGTGTTTTGTTGCGGCCTCGTTCGCAGCTTCGGCGCTTGCGCGATTTGCGGCTGCGATACCTGCGGCTCCGTCTGACGCGCCAGGCTCTTTGTCGGCTCGGTTCTGCGCGGCTCGGGATTGGGTCTTAATCCGGCGAGTACGGCGCCTTGGGCGTTGGCGGCCACAGGCGTCGGCGGTTTCTTCGGCTCGAACAGGCGCGCGAAGGAACTCGGATGATCTTGCGCTTTGGTGTCAGGTGGGGCGGCGGTTGCAGCAACGTCGCTTGGTGGCTCGCTCGTCCTCGCCTCAAACAGGCTGCCAAATAAATTCTTCGACGAGCTAGCCACTTGCGTGGCGTGAGGCGCTATCCCCTCCTCGGAATTCTCCCGCGGTCCGCTGATGGTCGGCAGCGGCATTCCGGGATGGACCGGCGGCGCGTGCAGCCGGCCCTCGTTGTCGTAGACCGGCGCCGTCTCCGCAAGCTTGGCGACGAAGAACCGGTTCATGCCGCCGTCGGTTCCCATCACGATCGGCGAGGTCGGCACGTCTTCTTTGATCAGCTCGGCGAGCTGGTATTCGTCGTTGCGTTGCTTCTCAAGGGCCGGCCCGGCGATTTGCTGCGGCACTTGGTAGGAAGGGCAGCGGCCGACCGGGTTGAAGACCAGCGGCTTCGTCGAATTGTCCGGCGGCTGGGCGTCGAACACATAATGGCGATCGCAGACATCAACCTTGGGTTCGAGATGCGTCACCTCGAAATGATCGTTGCCTTCCTTGAGCATCGTCCAGAACGGCATGTTCGGATTGGTGCGATGCCGCGCCAAGTTCGCCGGCGTCATCCGGAATGGATAAGCCTGGATCTGGAATTCCTTTTGCCCACCGAGAAAGGATTCACGCGCCAGCGAATAGATTTCGCCGATCTGCTCGTCGGTCATGGCGTAGCAACCGCGCGATGAGCAGTCGCCGTGGATCATCAAGAAAGCGCCGCTGTAGTGGTTCGCCTTGTCGAAGGCGTTGGGGAAGCCGATGTTGATGGCGAGATAGTAGTTGGAATTGGGATTCATCAATCCGGGCGTGATCGCGTAGAAGCCCTCCGGTGCCTGACGGTCGCCTTCGACTTTCTTCGGCCCAAGCTCGCCCGACCAGCGGCAGATCGGATAAACTCTTAGAAGCTGATACTGGCCCGTGGTGTCCTGTTTCCAGACTTCGAGTTCCAATTCCTCTTTGAAAATGCGAACAAGGATCGGCAAATCCTTCGGCATATTTTTTTGTTGCAGGAGCGTCAGCATCTCCGGCGACAATTCCTTCATCGCCTGCGTCGGCAGCTGATAGCCGTCGTCTTCATAGCAGCCGGCAAGCGCCAACGAGGCGGCGGCAACCACCACCGATGTCAGGAGTACGCGCAGGCTCGGCGCGCACCACGAAAACGCGCGGACAACGCAGGCGCGGATCAAAGCAAAGTTCCCCGACAGAGGGACCAACCCCATGCCATCACTTGCCAATCGTTATCCATAAGGGCTGCCTTCCGCAAGGCGATCGGCCCTCGGCAGTCCGGTTGAACATGCGCCGGATAAATGATTGGTAAATTATCTGCAAATTTTACGGGCAAATCCAAGGAATTAAGAGCGCTACACGGCGGGGGAGCAATCGCGGCAAGATTGTGGCAAAATGCTTGTTTTTGCGGCGGCCGTCGCTCAATCAGGCGAGCGATCGTCCGAGCGCGGTGAATTTCTCGCGGCGCAACCGCAGGATGGTGGCGCGGTCGAGACCGCGCAAGTCGGCAAGCGCGGCGGCGATAGCGCCGCCGGTCGCGGCGATGGCCGCGGCAGGCTCACGATGCGCGCCGCCGGTCGGTTCGTCGACGATCACGTCGATGACGCCGAACCGCAACAGATCCTGCGCGGTGATTTTCATGCTGGCCGCCGCCTCCTGGGCCTTCGCGGTATCGCGCCACAGGATTGACGCCGCGCCCTCGGGCGAGATGACGCTGTAGATGGCGTGTTCCAGCATCAGCACCCGGTTGGCAGTCGCCATTGCGATGGCGCCGCCGGAGCCGCCCTCGCCGATGATCGCCGCGATATTGGGCACGCCGATTTGAAGACAGGTCTCGGTGGAGCGCGCGATGGCTTCGGCCTGGCCGCGTTCCTCCGCGCCGATGCCGGGATAGGCGCCCGCGGTGTCGATCAGCGCGATTACCGGCACATCGAAATGATCGGCCATGGTCATCAGCCGGGCTGCCTTGCGATAGCCCTCCGGCCGCGCCATGCCGAAATTGTGCTTGAGCCGGTTGTCGGTGTCGGAGCCTTTTTCGTGACCGAGCACACAGACGGCCTCGCCGCGAAACCGGCCGAAGCCGCCGACGATGGCCGCGTCCTCGCCATACTTGCGATCGCCGGCGAGCGGCACGAAATCGGCAATCAGGGTGGCGACGTAATCGAGGCAATGCGGCCGCTGCGGATGCCGCGCAACTTGCGTCTTTTGCCAGGGCGTCAGCCCAGCATAGAGTTCCTTGAGCGCGGCCGCCGCCTTGCCCTCGATGCGGTTGATCTCCTCGCCGATCGCGTCGCCGTCGCTGTGCAACGCGCGCAATTCGTCGATCTTGGCGTCAAGTTCCGCCACGGGCTTTTCGAAATCGAGGTAGCTACGCATCCGGCCGGCGATTTGCGAGTGAACAGTCTGTGCCATGGGCGCGGCTAACTCGCCTGCACATTGCATTCAAGTCAAGAAAAAGCCGCGCTCCATGTTATTCCTGCGCCAGCGGGTGCAAGTCGCGCACCAGGCTTTTCAGGCGCTCTTCCAGCACATGGGTGTAAATCTGCGTGGTCGAAATATCGGCGTGACCGAGCAGTGTCTGTACGACGCGCAGATCCGCGCCGTTATGCAGAAGGTGACTGGCAAAGGCGTGGCGCAGCACATGGGGGCTGAGTTGTGCGGCGCTCAAGCCCGCGGCGCCGGCCAGCGCTTTCAGCTCGCGGGCAAAATGCTGGCGCGTGAGATGGCCGCTTTCGCCGAATGACGGGAACAGCCATTTCGACCGGGCGTCGCGCCCGGATTGCGCCAGGAGAGCGAGGTAGGCGATCATCGCATTCTTGGCTGCATCGTTCAGCGGCACCAGCCGCTCCTTGTTGCCTTTGCCGCGCACCACGATCACGCGGGCGTCTTTGCGGGCGGCCGACATCGGCAGCGCCACGAGCTCGGAGACGCGCAACCCCGTCGCGTAAAGAATCTCGAGCAGGCACGCCAGCCGCGCCGCGCGCAGCCGCGCCGGCAACGGCGCCGCCGGATCGCGTTCGGCGGCGACGCGAAGCAGGCAATCGACCTCGGCAAGCGTGAGTGTTTTGGGCAGCGCGCGCTCGCGCTTGGGACCTTCGAGGACGGCGGCGGGATCGTCCGCGCGCTGGCCTTCCGCGTAGAGAAACCGGTAAAGCTGCCGGATCGCCGACAGCCGCCGCGCCACTGTCGTTACGCGCAGGCCGCGCCGGGAAAGTTCGCTAAGATAGCCGCGTAGATCGTCGGTGCGTGCCCTGGCAATGGAGCGGCCGGCGGATTTGAGATACGCGGAAAAATCCTCGAGGTCGCGGCCGTAAGCGGCAAGCGTATTTTTTTGTGCGCCGCGCTCCGCGGCCAACATGTCGAGATAAAGCGCCACGAGCCGCTCGTCGGAATGCCGCGCCGCGCCGGCCGTTGCGCGAACCGTCTGACGAGCCACTTTACGGATCATGGGCCGGCCCTCAGCAATTCTGGAAGAACCTGTCGGGCGGTATCGATACCGACATATCGCGCGGGTGGGGTTGCACGAAATGCGCGAGCGCATAGAGGCCGCCATAGACGGCAGCGCAGATCAAAGCGAGGACGGCAAGCAATCGCAGCAGGCTCGGCATAAATCCACCGCGCGAGTGGTCTAACATTCGCATCCGAGTACGGCAGGCTCTTCATGCGAATGTTAGAATCAGAGGACCACCAGCGAATATAGCTCTACTGGAGCTTTGGATTTGACATTCGCTTGGTGAGTTCGCGGCCAGGTCGGTAGCGAATGTCAATCCGCTTCCACTCGCGCCCGCGCTCATCCCATTGGTGCCGGTGAACGGGACCGAGTACGATCATGTTCGGTCCGGGCTGGCAAGTGGGCCTCGGTAGGCGATGCGGCATTCCATCCAGCATTGTCGCGCGCCCCGATCGAGCCGGACCGCCGCTGTCGGGATTTTTGGTAAATGACTGATATTACAGCGCAAAACAATGCAAATGACGCGGCAACCGAAAGCACCATCTTGCCGCTTTTGGGCCACCGTTCGATTGTGCTCATTGGCATGATGGGGGTCGGCAAATCGTCGATCGGCCGCCGGCTCGGCGCCAGCCTCGGCGTGCCCTTCGTTGACGCCGATGCCGAAATCGAAAAGGCCGCCGGCATGAGCATTGCGGATATTTTTGCACGTCACGGCGAGGCCGATTTTCGCAGCGGCGAGGCGCGCGTTATCGCGCGCCTCCTTGAGGGCGGCCCACAAGTGCTGGCGACCGGAGGCGGCGCCGTCATGGCTGCCGATACCCGCTCCGCCATCAAAGCGAAGGGGGTTTCAATCTGGCTATCCGCTGACTTCGACGTGCTGATGCGGCGGATATTGAAGCGTAAGAACGATCGGCCAATGTTGCAGACCGCCGATCCGGCCGCGACCTTGCGTCAATTGCTCACCGAGCGCGACCCGATCTACGCGCAGGCCGATATCGCCGTGCATTCGCGCGAAGTGCCGCACGATGCGATCGTCGCGGAAATCATGCGGGATCTCGCCACCTTCTTGAATGCTCGCGCCGCGCCGCCGGCGAAGGACGGCGCATGACCGCAACTGTTCGTACCGATCCTGCGCTCGTCAAAGTCGCGCTTGGCGCGCGCAGTTACGACATCGTCATCGGGCGCAGCGTCATTGCTTCGCTCGGCGCGCGGATCGCTGCACTGCGGCCCGGCGCCAAGAGCTTCATCGTCACCGACGACAACGTGGCACGCTATGTGCTGGCGGATGCCGAGGCGGCGTTGACGCGTGCCGGCGAGGCGGCAAGCCGCGTGATCGTGCCGCCCGGCGAAGCGTCGAAAAGCTATCGCGTGCTGGAAGAGGTCTGCGAAGCCATCATCGCGTCGCGGATCGAGCGCGGCGATCTGGTCATTGCACTGGGCGGCGGCGTCATCGGCGATCTCGCCGGTTTCGCCGCGGCGGTGGTGCGGCGCGGGCTCGATTATGTGCAGGTGCCGACCACGCTGTTGGCGCAAGTCGATTCCTCGGTCGGCGGCAAGACCGCGATCGATTCCGCGTTTGGCAAGAATCTTATCGGCGCCTTTCATCAACCGATCCTGGTGCTCGCCGACACGGCGCTGCTTGATACGCTGCCGGAACGGGAATTCCGCGCCGGTTATGCCGAAGTCGCCAAATATGGCCTGCTCGGCGACGCCGCGTTTTTCGCCTGGCTAGAGGCCAATTGGCGCGAAGTCTTCTCAGGTGGACCCGCGCGCGAGCAGGCCGTTGCCGCATGTTGCCGCGCCAAGGCCGCGATTGTCGCCAGCGACGAGCGCGAGACCGGCGAGCGCGCGCTGCTTAATCTCGGCCATACGTTCGGCCACGCGTTGGAAGCGGCCTGCGGCTTCTCCGACCGGCTTCTCCATGGCGAGGCCATTGCCATCGGCATGGCGTTGGCTTTTGAATTCTCGGCCCGGCGGCAAGGCCTGGTGTCGAAAGCGGCCGCCGCGCGGGCCGCGCGCCATCTGGCGGAAGTCGGCTTACCGACGCGGATTCAAGACGTTCCGGGCCCGCCACCGTCCGTTGACCAATTGATGGATTTGATCGCGCAGGACAAGAAAGTCCGGCGCGGAATGCTTACATTTATTCTCGTTCGCGGCATCGGCGCGGCCTTTATCGAAGCCGGCGTCGATGCGCGCGAAGTGCGTGCGTTCCTGAGCGAGAAGCTTGCCGAGCGATGACTTTAATCGACTGGCTGACGGTGTTGGCAGTTGTCCTCTGCCTGGTGATATCGGCGTTCTACTCGGCCAGCGAGACGGCACTGACCGCTTCGTCGCGCGCTGCCATGAATCGGCTGGAAAAACAGGGCAATCGCGACGCCGGCATCGTCAATCGGCTGATGGCGACGCGCGAGCGGCTCCTTGGCGCCATTCTATTCGCCAACAATCTGACCAATATCGCCGCGTCGACCTTCGCGACCGGCTTGTTGCTCGCCTTCTTCGGCAAAACCGGCGTGATTTACGCCACTCTGGTGATGACCGTCGTCATCTTCGTCGCCGCCGAGGTGTTGCCGAAAACGGCGGCCTTCAACGCGCCCGATCGCATGGCGCTCGCGGTGGCGGAGCCGATCGAAGGTACGGTGCGCTTGTTCTCGCCGCTTCTCAAGGCCGTCGAGTGGCTGGTGCGGATCATCCTGCGCGGCGTCGGCATGCCGGTCGGCAAGATCCAATCGATCCTGTCGCCGCGCGAGGAGCTGCGCGGCGCTGTCGATCTCATGCATCGCGCCGGCGTCGTCGAAAAGCTCGACCGCGACATGATGGGGGGCTTGCTTGACCTGCGCGAGCTCACCGTTTCCGATGTGATGGTTCATCGCACCAAGATGGTCATGCTCGACGCCGACGAGCCGCCGCGCGAGATCGCCGAGGCCGTGCTGTCGACCGGCGTGACCCGGCTGCCGCTGTGGCGCGGCTCGCCCGACAACGTGATCGGTGTGCTGCATGCCAAGGACTATCTGCGCGCGCTGCATGCCGCCGGCGGCGACGCGGCCAAGATCGACATCTCCGCCGTGGTGAAGCCGGCCTGGTTCGTGCCCGACACCACCCCGCTCTACGAGCAGCTCAAGGCGTTTCGCGCGCGCAAGACGCCGTTCGCGCTCGTCGTCGACGAATACGGCGAGCTCGAAGGTCTGGTGACGCTGGAAGACATCGTCGAGGAAATCGTCGGCGACATCAGCGACGAACACGACATCGCGGTGCCCGGCGTGCGGGCGCTTCCCGACGGTTCCGTCAATGTCGACGGGGCGGTGCCGGTGCGCGATCTTAACCGGGCGATGGATTGGAATATTCCCGACCACGAAGCGACCACCATCGCCGGCGTCGTTATTCACGAGGCGCGCTCGATCCCGGAGCCGGGACAGAGCTTTACCTTTCACGGCTTCCGCTTCCAGGTCCTGCGCAAGAACCGCAACCGCATCACGGCGCTGCGCGTCGCGCCGCTGACGCGGAAAGTAACAGCAAAGGCAAGCTGAAGATGAGCAATCCCCCGATCAATCCCGGCGTTCGCATCGGCCACGTGCACCTGAAAGTCGCCGATCTCGATCGCGCGCTTAAGTTCTATTGCGGCGTGCTCGGTTTCGAGCTGACCCAAAAGCGGCAGGGCGCTGCCTTCATTTCTGCCGGCGGCTATCATCATCACATCGGGCTCAACACCTGGGAAAGCTACGGCGGCTCGCCGCCGCCGCTCGGCACCACCGGCCTCTACCATCTCGCCATTCTGTATCCGACGCGGCCGCTACTCGCCGACGCGCTGCGCCGCCTCACCGAGGCCAATATTCCGCTTGAAGGCGCCTCCGACCACGGGGTGAGCGAGGCGCTCTATCTGCGCGATCCCGACGACAACGGCGTCGAGCTGTATTGGGACCGGCCGCAGGCACAGTGGCCGCGCACGGCCGACGGCAAGCTTTCGATGTTCACGGATCAGTTGGATCTGAAGGGGCTGTTGCGGGAGGCCGAGAACGTGCCGCAGCCGCAATTGGCCGATGCGGAGACGGCACGCAATTCGTAATCAGCTCTCCCCCGGCGCCTGGGCATGGATGGCCAGCGCGTGGACGCGGCCCTTCAATTCATTGGCCAGCGCCGTGTTGATCATGCGGTGGCGCTCGAGCCGGCTCTTCCCGCGGAAGGCTTCTGCCACGATATAAAGTCGGTAATGCGTCTCGCCGCCCGGCCGGTGTCCGGCATGTCCCTTATGCAGATGGGACTCGTCCTCGACATGCAGGCTTTCCGGCGCGAAAGCCGCCAGCAATTTTGTCGTAATGATATCCTGCATGCCCATGAAATTGTGCCTTTCGAGCATGATCCCGGAAAAGCTTGCTCCCGGCTTTATCCTGGCTGGATGCCGGTTTTCTGAAATGATCATGCTTAAGACATTTACTCAACAATTGCGGCGCGCGGTTTTGCATTCTGTCAAGTCTTGAAGCCGTCGACAAAGCACCGGCATAATCATAACGATGAAAACCAATTCGCCGCTGTTTGATCGGATCCGGGTCAAGCCCGATCAGGACCGCCGCCTGCGCGCGGAGCTGCCGCCCTGTCAGTGGCCGAAGTGCGAGGAGCCGGCGACTCACCGTGCGCCGAAAGGCCGGCTGCGTGCATCCGAGTATTGGCAGTTTTGTCTCGAACACGTGCGCGAATATAATAACTCATATAATTTTTTCGCCGGCATGAGCGAGGACGCCGTCGCGCAATACCAGAAGGAAGCGATCACCGGCCACCGTCCGACGTGGAAAATGGGCTCGATCGGCGGCAAGCGTACGGCGAAGCGCGGCCGTGGCGAATTTCGTGGCTCCGACTGGCCGACGGACGATCCGTTTTCCTTGTTCGGGGAAATGGGTGCGCGTGGCTCCGGCCCTGCGCGGACCGCGCCTGAGGGCCGCAAGATATTCAATGCGCAGCGCCGCGCGCTTGACGTGCTCGGGCTTGAAGCCGACGCCAAACGTGCCGATATCAAGACCAGGTTCAAGACGTTGGTGAAGCGGCACCATCCCGACGCCAACGGCGGTGACCGCGGTTCAGAAGCGCGGCTGCGGGAGATCATTCAGGCCTATAACTACTTGAAAACAGCGGGTTTTTGCTGATCGTCCGCGCCCCGTCACCGGCCTTCGCCGTGGGCTTTAAACGGTTTGGGCCTTTCTGCTACATGTACCGCGACATCCGACTGCCGGTGACATTCGATTCGCGCGCCTCGGCGAAACCGAGGTCACGGAGGAGCAATGAGCCTCGCAACTGACGGTGAATCCGGCCTGCCGGATATGAAGGTTTCGATCCGACAAGTGTTCGGTATCGACAGCGATTTGGAAGTGCCGGCCTATTCCGAGCCGGACGAGCACGTGCCTGACCTCGACCCGGACTATCGCTTCGACAAACCGACCACGCTCGCAATCCTTGCCGGCTTTGCCAGGAACCGCCGCGTCATCGTCACCGGCTATCACGGCACCGGCAAGTCGACCCATATCGAGCAGGTCGCAGCGCGGCTCAACTGGCCCTGCGTGCGCGTCAATCTCGACAGCCACATCAGCCGCGTCGATCTCATCGGCAAGGACGCCATCGTCATCCGCGAGGGTATGCAGGTTACCGAATTTCGCGACGGCATTTTGCCTTGGGCGCTGCAGAACAATGTCGCGCTCTGCTTCGACGAATATGATGCCGGCCGTCCCGACGTGATGTTCGTGATCCAGCGCGTCTTGGAATCGTCCGGCCGGCTGACGCTGCTCGATCAGAACAAGGTGATCAAGCCGCACCCGGCGTTCCGCCTGTTCGCAACCGCCAATACGGTCGGCCTCGGCGACACGTCGGGCCTCTATCACGGCACGCAGCAGATCAACCAGGGCCAGATGGACCGCTGGTCGATCGTCACCACGCTCAATTATCTGCCGCACGACAACGAAGTCGATATCGTGCTCGCCAAGGCGAAACACTACCGCACGGCCGAGGGCCGCGACATCGTCTCCAAGATGGTGCGCGTCGCCGACCTTACTCGCAACGCCTTCATGAACGGTGATATCTCGACGGTGATGAGCCCGCGCACGGTGATCATCTGGGCCGAGAATGCCGAGATATTCGGCGATATCGGCTTCGCCTTCCGACTGACCTTCGTCAACAAATGCGACGAATTGGAGCGGCCGCTGGTGGCCGAATTCTATCAGCGTTGTTTCGGTCAGGAATTGCCGGAATCGGCGGTGAACGTGGCGCTCAGCTAAGTCGCCGCGTCTCGGCAACGAAGGCGTTGTAATGTCCTCCAACATCAAGCCGAAGAGCAGCGCCAGGGAAGCACCGACCGAGCCGTTCAAGCGCGCGGTCGGCGTCTGTTTGCGCGCCATCGCCGGCAAGGGCGATCTGGAGGTTTCGTTTGCCGCCGAGCGTCCCGGTCTCGCGGGCGGCAAAGTGCGGTTGCCCGAGCCGCCGCGCCGGCTCAACGAGCGCGAGGCGGCGATCGTGCGCGGTCACGCAGATTCAATCGCGCTGCGGCTTGCCTGTCACGATCCGACAGTGCACCGCAAGCTCGCGCCCGGCGGCCAACAGGCGCGCGCAGTATTCGAGGCCGTCGAGCAGGCCCGCGTCGAGGCGATCGGTGCGCGGCGCATGGGCGGGGTGGCAAAAAATCTTGCCGCCATGCTCGACGACCGTTTTCACCGCGGCAAATTCGACGACATCACCGACCGTGCCGATGCGCCGATCGAGGACGCGCTGGCCATGCTGGTGCGCGAGCGGCTGACCGGCGAAACGCCGCCGGCCACCGCGCGCAAACTCGTCGATTTGTGGCGTCCGCTGATCGAGGAACGCGCCGGCCGCGATCTCGATCGCCTCGAACGCGTGCTCGACGATCAGCGCCGCTTCGGCAACGTCGTGCATGACCTGCTCGATTGCCTCGACATGGGCGAGGATCGCTCGAGCGAATCCGACGAGGAGGACGGCGAAGAGGGCGAAGAGCAAAATCAGAAGGACGAAACCGGCGAGGACGGCGAGGCATCGGACACCGCCGAAAGCGACAAGATGAGCGCCGAGGCGGAAGCCTCGGCCGACGAGCTGCCCGACAGCGCCTCGGAAGCGGTCGACGCGCCGGCCGCCGAAATGGCCGACGACGCCGAGATGGGCGATTCCGAGACCGCGGCCGAGCCGTGGCGCCCGCGCAACCAGCGCAATGAGCCGCGCGGGCCGGATTATCGGCCGTTCACGTCAAAATTCGACGAGACCGTCGGCGCCGAGGAACTCTGCGAGCCGGAGGAGCTCGACCGGCTGCGCGGCTATCTCGACAAACAGCTTTCGCATTTGCAGGGCGTCGTCGCGCGGCTGGCAAATCGTCTGCAGCGGCTTCTGCTGGCCCAGCAAAATCGCGCATGGGAGTTCGATCTCGAAGAGGGATTGCTCGATCCGGCGCGGCTGTCGCGTGTCGTCGTCGATCCGATGCATCCGCTGTCCTTCAAGCGCGAAAAAGACACCGACTTCCGCGATACGGTGGTGGCGCTGCTGCTCGACAATTCCGGCTCGATGCGCGGCCGCCCGATTACGGTCGCGGCGACCTGCGCCGATATCCTGGCGCGCACGCTGGAACGTTGCGGCGTCAAGGTCGAAATTCTCGGCTTTACCACCCGGGCCTGGAAAGGCGGCCAGTCGCGCAAATCCTGGCTTGCGGCGGGCAAGCCGCCCAATCCCGGACGGCTCAACGATTTGCGCCATATCATCTATAAGGCCGCCGACGCGCCATGGCGGCGCGCGCGCAAAAATCTCGGCTTGATGATGCGCGAAGGGCTGCTCAAGGAAAACATCGACGGCGAGGCGCTCGATTGGGCGCATAAGCGCTTGTTGGGGCGGCCCGAGACGCGGAAGATCCTGATGATGATCTCCGACGGCGCACCGGTCGACGATTCCACGCTGTCGGTCAATCCCGGCAATTATCTCGAGCGCCATTTGCGCTGGGTAATCGAGGATATCGAGACCCGCTCGCCGGTCGAATTGATCGCCATCGGCATCGGTCACGACGTGACGCGCTACTACCGGCGCGCGGTGACCATCGTCGATGCCGAGGAGCTTGGCGGCGTCATGACCGAGAAACTCGCCGAACTGTTCGAGGAAAAACCGGTCGAGCAGCCGGTGCGGCCGGCCCGGCCGCAGCGCCGTCTGAACGCGTAAGTCTTACGGGCGCGTGCCGCCCAGAATCGACGCCGCCATCGCGCGCGGGTCGCGCGGCCGCCAGGCGCCGGTATCGACGCTCTTGAGGAAGTCGCCGACGTGGCGGTTGAACAGCTCCGGCTCCTCTAGATTGATGGCGTGACCGGAATTCGGCAGCACCACCAGCGCCGATGTCATGATCGTTCGCTTGAGCAGCAATGCCGGCTCCAGGCACGGAAAATCCTCGTCGCCGGTCATGATCAAAGTCGGCGCCGTGACCGTCTTGATCTTGTCGGTGAGATCGAACAGCGATGGCCGCCGCTTTTGCACGCCGCGCATGGTCAGCGCCGACCCCTTGCCGGAATGCTGCGCCAATTGGTCGACGAATTCCTTAAAGCCGCGCGGGTCTTTGTTCTGCAGCTGGACTCGCGACGGCGCCTGCGCATAACTCGCGGCCGCTTCCGCCATGCTCACGCTCTCAAAGCGCGCGGCTGCGGCCTCGGTTTCGGCGGCAAATTGCGCCCGCTTGTCGGGGGACGCTCCATAACCGCAGCCGGCGATGGTGAGCGAACGGGCGCGTTGCGGATAGGTGAAACCGAAATGCAGCGTGGCAAAGCCGCCCATCGACAGGCCGACAATATGCGCCTTGTCGATCGCCAAGGCGTCGAGGACGGCCTTGATGTCGTCGCGCGCGCGATCCTGCGAGTAGCGCTCGACGTTGCCGGGAACGTCGGAGGGCGGATAGCCGCGCGCATTATAGGCAATGCACCGGTAACAGCGGCTAAAGTGACGGATCTGGTTCTCGTAGGAGCGGCAGTCCCCGGCAAATTCGTGCACGAACACGATTGGCAGACCGGCCCCGGTTTCCTCGTAGTACAGTTTGATGCCGTCGTCGGCGGTCAGGTGAGGCATGGTCACACCATGATCTTTGCGCGGAGTGTTTGTACTGGGATGCGAATGTTAGAATCGGACCACTGAGCGAGGACATAACAGAGTGCCCGACACGCTGGGATTCCGCAAACGCATCGGCATCGTGGTGCCGTCGACCAACACGACGGTGCAGCCCGAATGCGAGAGCTTGCGGCCCCGCGGCGTCACCAATCATACCGGGCGATCGACCATCAAGGAACGGCCGCTCAACACCGAGCAGGCGTTTTTCGAGCACATGGCGGATATGCGCGAGGGCATCGCAACCGCGATCGATCAGATCATGACCGCGGGTGTCGATCATCTCATCATCGGCATTGCGCTGGAAACCTTCTGGGGCGGCGTTGCCGCGGCGGAGAAGCTCCAGGATGAACTGACACGGCGCGCCGGCGTCGGTATATCCATGGGGTCGGCCGCTTCGGTTGCGGCATTGAAAGCGTTTGGCGCCAAGCGGATTGCGGTGCTGACGCCGCATCAGCCGCGCGGCGACGACATGGTGCGGCTCTATCTCACCGAGGCCGGCTTCGACATCGTGCGGCTTGAAGGACTGAAATGCGCTTCGCCGCGCGCGATTGCCCAGGTGCCTGCGGCCGATATCCGAGCCGCGCTGCAAAGACTCGACGGGCCGGACGTTGACGCGCTGTTGCAGGTCGGCACCGCGCTGCCGACGGTCGCCATTGCGGCCGAAGCAGAGCGGTGGCTCGACAAGCCGGTGCTGGCGATCAATGCGGTGACGTATTGGGATGCGCTACGCCGCTGTGGCATCGACGACCGCATTGTTGGCTGCGGTCGCATTCTCGAGGAGTTCTAGTGGTCCGATTCTAACATTCGCATCCCAGTTCGGCGGGCTCTTATGCGAATGTTAGAATCATAAGGACCACTAGCAAATATCAGTTCTAGTGGAGCTTTTGGATTTGACATTCGCTTCACGAGTTCGCGGCGAAGTGGGTAGCGAATGTCAAATCCGCTCCACTAACGAACGAATCTCGCTACGCTGCCGCGGCGGCGCGCTTCTTGACGACCTGACGCTTGAGTTCAAGCACGCGCGGCGACAGTTCGGCATCCTTGGCCTTGAGCAGGAAAGCATCGAGCCCGCCGCGATGATCGACGGTTTTGAGCGCATTGGCCGACACCCGCAACCGGACCGAACGGCGGAGCGCATCCGACATCAAAGTGACATTGAGCAGATTGGGCAAAAACCGCCGCTTGGTCTTGCGGTTCGAATGGCTCACCCGGTGCCCGATCTGGCGCGTCTTGCCGGTGAGTTCGCAACGCCATGCCATGATGCAATATCCTTAAACCCGAAATAGCTCGTGATCCCGCGGCCGCCAAAGACGATTTTGGGAGATGGCGCGGACCTATAGGCGGGGCTTCTTGGACCGTCAAGCGCAAGCGAAACGCGCGGGTCGCCTCCGGAAAGTCCGATCCGCCAAGCGGTGGCGCGAAACCACAGAAACGACGCATTCTCCGCCAAAACAGGCGGTTCCACGCTGGGAATTCGAGGGAATGCCGTTGCCCGTCTTCGCCTTAGCGCAGCCGATCGCCCGTTGTACCGGACACGCCGCATCCGCGGCGTTTTTCATGCTGGCCGCGCTTACTGTCGTTGCCGCCGATGCCGGCCATCGCGCCGCGGCGCAAGGCCGCCTTGAGGCCCAATACACCGCCAGTATCGCCGGGATTCCGATCGGCCGCGGCAACTGGATCATCGATATTTCCGACGACCAATACACCGCGGCGGCGAGCGGCACGACGACGGGGCTGATCAAGTTCTTTACCGGCGCGCACGGCACCGGCGCTGCGCACGGTACCGTCGCCGGTGGACAGATGGTGCCGACGAGCTACGGCGAGACCATCACCTATGACAGCAAAGTGGACGACGTCCGCATGGCGCTCGCCGGCGGCAATGTAATGGACTATGCGGTCGAACCGCCCCTGCCGCCGGCGCCGGATCGCATCCCGGTGACCGATGCCGATCGCCGGGGCGTGTTCGATCCGATGACCTCGATGCTCAACCGCGTTGCCGGCACCGGCGAACCGGTGTCGCCTGAGGCCTGCATTCGCAAGGTCCCGGTCTTCGATGGCCGCGTGCGCTACGATCTGCGCAGCGAATATAAGCGAATGGATATGGTCAAGGCGGATCGCGGCTATGCCGGGCCGGCCGCGGTCTGCGCCGTCTATTTCACTCCGATAGCCGGATACGTGCCGAGCCGCCCGGCGATCAAATATCTCGTCACGCTCCGCGACGCCGAAGTGTGGTTGGCGCCGATCGCCGGCACCCGCGTGCTGGCGCCATTCCGCTTCTCCATGCCGACGCCGCTGGGGACGGGGTTACTGCAAGCCACGGAATTCGTTTCGGTCGTCCAGCCGTCGCACACCGCCGCGAAGATGCGCTGATTGCTGAAGCCACCGCCTGTTCTCACCGCCCCGCAGCACGAGCTTCCCCGTTATCCACAGGACGAGAGCCCTTGACTTCAGCGTAGAATCGTGATTGCGCCGCCGATTAATCCTTTTGGCATGGGACCGACCGCGCGAAAGGGCGGATTCCACCCGATCTGGTATTCAAGACCCGTCACTGCGCCATATATCGCGGTGAACGAATTCGAACAGGCTCAGAGTCGCCGATTCGGCCGCGATTCGTTCCAGACTCGTTCCACACCTTAAGCACAGGGCTTTCCAGCGTCACATTGTGATACAGAAGAGCGGGCTTGCCGCGTCCATGCCGGGCTTTTGATGCCGATTTCGTTCTCGCCTCCAGCCGACCGTGATTTGCGTGCCCGTGGTGCCGGCGTTACCGCCGTCCTGGGCCCGACCAATACCGGGAAAACCCATCTCGCGATCGAGCGGATGCTGGCGCATTCGTCCGGCCTGATCGGTTTACCGCTGCGGCTGCTGGCGCGTGAAGTCTACAATCGGGCGGTGGAGCGGGTCGGCGCCGAAGCGGTGGCGCTCATCACCGGCGAAGAGAAGATCAAGCCGTCCAATCCGCGCTTCTGGGTGGCAACCGTCGAGGCGATGCCGCGCGACCTCGACGTTGCTTTCCTTGCCGTCGACGAGATTCAGCTCGCCGCCGACTTCGAGCGCGGTCATGTCTTCACCGATCGCATGCTGCATCGGCGCGGCCGTGAGGAAACGCTGGTGCTCGGCGCGGCGACCATGAAACCGATCGTCGAGCGGCTGTTGCCGGGAGCCAGTATCGTCAGCCGCCCGCGACTGTCGCAGCTCACTTTCTCCGGCGAAAAAAAGCTGACGCGGTTGCCGCGCCGGTCAGCCGTTGTCGCGTTTTCGGCCGAAGAAGTTTACGCCATCGCCGAATTGATCCGTCGCCAGCGCGGCGGTGCCGCGGTCGTGCTCGGCGCCTTGTCGCCGCGCACGCGCAACGCGCAGGTCGAGCTCTATCAGTCGGGCCAGGTGGATTACCTGGTGGCGACCGATGCCATCGGCATGGGGCTTAATCTCGATGTCGATCACATCGCCTTTGCTTCCGACCGCAAATTCGACGGCTATCAATTTCGCAAGTTGAGCCCCTCCGAACTTGCCCAGATCGCCGGCCGCGCCGGCCGCGCCACGCGCGACGGTACATTCGGCACCAGCGGCCGCTGTCCGCCATTCGAGACCGAGCTCGTCCAGGCGCTCGAAGCGCACAGTTTCGAGCCGGTGAAATTGGTGCAATGGCGCAACACCGATCTCGACTTCTCCTCGGTCGGCGCCTTGCAGGCGACGCTTGCCGCGGCGCCGACCGCAAGCGCGCTCGCGCGAGCACCGGTCGCCGAAGACATTCTGGTGCTCGATCATGCCGCCCGCGACGACGATGTGCGCGCCATGACGCGGACGTCCGCCGACGTCGAACGGCTGTGGGACGTCTGCCAGCTTCCCGACTACCGCAAGATCGCGCCGGCCAATCATGCCGAGCTGGCGGTCACGCTGTACGGATTCCTGCAACGCGACGGCGCGATCAAGACCGACTGGTTCGCTCATCAGATTGCGCTGGCGGATCGCACCGACGGCGATATCGACACGCTGTCCACCCGGATCGCCCACATCCGCACGTGGACCTTTGCCGCCAACCGGCCGGATTGGCTGGCCGATCCCGAGCACTGGCAAGGCGTCGCGCGCGCGGTCGAGGACCGGCTCTCCGACGCCCTGCACGAGCGGCTGACCGAGCGTTTCGTCGATCGCCGCACCAGCACCCTGGTACGGCGGCTGCGCGAGAACGCGACCTTCGAACCCGAGTTCAACAAGACCGGCGAGGTTGCGGTCGAGGGTCACGTCATCGGCCGGCTCGACGGGTTCGTCTTCGTGCCGGATGCATCCTCGGGCGGGTCGGAGGCGAAAGCCCTGCAGAACGCCGCTCAGAAGGCGCTGGCCGGCGAGATCGCCGCGCGGGCGGCGCGGCTTGCCGAGGCGCCGGACGCGCAATTCGTGCTCGCGGCCGATGGCACGCTGCGCTGGACCGGCGCCGCGGTCGGCAAACTCCAGGCCGGCGAGGAGATTTTGCATCCGCGGGTGCGCATCATTGCCGACGAGCACCTGACCGGCGCGCCGCGCGACGCGGTCGAGACGCGGCTCAACGCCTGGCTTAAATCCCATATCGAAAAGCTGCTCGGGCCGTTGTCGCAACTGGCAGCGGCCGAGGACGTGACCGGCATAACCCGCGGTGTCGCGTTTCAACTGGTCGAGGCGCTGGGCGTGCTCGATCGGCAGCGCGTCGCCGAGGAGGTGAAAGGTCTGGACCAGCCGGCGCGCGCCACGATGCGCAAATACGGCGTGCGGTTCGGCGCCTACCACATCTATCTGGCGGCGCTCCTAAAGCCTGCGCCGCGGGCGCTCGCCGCGCAATTGTGGGCGCTCCGTCACGAGGGACCGCAAAGCAAGGGCCTCGACGATATCTTGCATCTGGCGGGCAGCGGCCGCACCTCGATCCGGGTGCAGCCCGGGATCGATGCGGCGCTCTATCGTACCGCCGGCTATCGCTTGTGCGGCGAACGCGCCGTGCGCGTCGATATTCTGGAACGGCTTGCGGACCTGATCCGCCCCGCGCTGGCGTGGCGAGAAGGCGCCGGTGCGAAGCCGCCAGGCGCGGTCGCCGGTGGCGGATTTACCGTCGTCAACGGCATGACCTCGCTGACCGGCGCATCCGGCGAGGACTTTGCATCGATCCTGCGCTCACTCGGCTATCGCATGGAGCGGCAGCAGAAGCCGCCGGAGCAGCAAGAGGTGCCCGCCGCGGCGTTTACCTCTCCCCGCGAGCCGGGAGAGGCCGGCGAAAACAGTGATACCTCTCCTCGCGAGCAGGGAGAACTCGGCGAAAATAGTGAGTCTGGCGAGGGGGCCGTGACGCAGCCTGAGTCTGCGGAAATACCTCCTCATCCCGACCCTTTCCCCGCTGGCGGTGAGAGGCAGAATGAACTCGCCATTCCTGACGCGGTCAGCGTCGAAGCTGCCGTGCAGCCGGCACCGGAGCCTGCAACTGCGAGTCCGCAATCCGCTGCGGCGGCTGAGCCGGCGGAATCCGCGTCGTCGCCCGATGCTCCTTCCGCGAGCGAGGAGAGGGAGATGATCGAGGTCTGGCGGGCCGGCCGCCCTGAAGGCCGGCATCGGCCGAACCGCAGACGCGAGGCGCGCAGACCGAGACGTGCGGATAAAGCAGCAGCGCAGGCTCCGCATGAGGCCGCGGTGGCTGCCACCCCTGCCGGCGATGTTGTAGCCTCACCACCGGCCGAACCGACCGAGACGGCGCCGATTAGCCCGCCGAACCAAGGACGCTATCCGCGCCAGCGCCGCAAGCACGCCGGCGAGCATCGCCCGGATCGGCCGCAGCGGGAACGCGATCGGCCGCCGGTGAAACGGTTCGAGCGGCGCGAGAAAGCACCCGATCCGAATTCGCCATTTGCCAAGCTGGCGGCCTTGAAGGCACAGCTCGAGGCCGACGCCAAGGAGCGCCGCTAGCGTATGAATCGGAGAAATGAAAACCGGCTTTCCGAACAGACTATGCTCAGCCAAGATCGTCGCGCACCGACCAATTCAGTCCCAATCGGTGTGCCCGGGAAAAATGGACTTCCGGCCGAGCTGCAGCGTCAGCGCATCGATCGCTGGCTGTGGCATGCTCGCCTGGTACGCACGCGCGGCGCCGCGGCGGCGCTTGCCGGGGCGGGTTATATCCGCATCAATGGGGCGCGTATCGAGGCGCCGGGTCGCATGGTGCGGGCCGGTGATGTGATTACGGTGGCGCTCGATCGCAGCGTGCGCGTCCTGAAGGTGAAAGGTTTTGCCGAGCGTCGGGGTCCCGCCGCGACTGCCACGACCCTATATGAAGATCTCAGATGACTTCGGCAGTCAGTGCGTGGAGTCTCGCGTGCGTAATCCTGGTGCGTCCAAGCCTTGTTTGCCCATGCCTTGTGTGCGCAGTGACCTTGCGATAGGAGCAAAGTTCCAAAAAAGCCCGTTCAGAGTGTGCAAATGACCTATATCGTCAACGACAATTGCATCAAATGTAAATACATGGACTGCGTCGAAGTTTGTCCCGTGGATTGCTTCTACGAGGGCGAAAATATGCTGGTTATCCACCCGGACGAATGCATCGATTGCGGCGTTTGCGAGCCGGAATGCCCGGTTGATGCGATCAAGCCGGATACCGAACCGGGTGTCGAAAAATGGCTTGGTATCAATGCGGAATACGCAAAATCGTGGCCCAATATCACGGCCAAGAAGACCCCGCCGGCCGACGCCAAGGAGTGGGAGGGTGTGGCCAACAAATTCGAAGAGTACTTTTCTGCCAATCCTGGTACCGGCGATTAGTAACACCTTAAGGTTGTGTTGGTTAACCGCTATTAACGATTTTGCCAATGCGATGGCCTGATGCGACGCTTTCGCAATGCCATAACGCTTTGATTTTAGCTGGAAATGTGATATAGACCTCCTACATAATGAAAAGGACCCCGAGACGCTGCTCCCCACCCGGGAGCATATTTTTTCGGGGCGTTTTCGAGGAACCGTCAGAAGAGGCGTGAGATTCCACGCGAGAGCAGTGGCAGAGAAAACTCGTCGTTCGAAGAAGAGTGCGGCCGGCATGAGCCGGAAGGCAACGAAAACCTCCTCCCGCGCGAGCCGGAGGCCCTCACAGTCCACGCGAACTGCGGCCCAGAGCCGGGTCAGCGTGGCAAAGCCCGCGCCTCGGCGTAAGCCGGAGCCGGAAGGAGCAGCTTTGGGAATGAACGCGAAGAAGACTACTCAACGACAAGGCTTCAAAACTCACGAATTCATCGTCTATCCGGCCCACGGCGTGGGCCAGATCGTCGCGATCGAAGAGCAGGAGGTGGCCGGCGCGCGCCTCGAGCTGTTTGTCATTAATTTCGTCAAGGACAAGATGACGCTGCGGGTGCCGACTTCGAAGGTGGCCTCCGTCGGCATGCGCAAGCTTGCCGAGACCCCGATGGTCAAGCGGGCGCTTGAGACACTCAAGGGCCGCGCGCGGATCAAGCGCACGATGTGGTCGCGGCGCGCCCAGGAATACGAGGCCAAGATCAATTCCGGCGATATCGTCGCCATTGCCGAGGTCGTTCGCGATCTCTTCCGGTCGGATACCCAGCCGGAACAGTCCTATTCCGAGCGCCAACTCTACGAGGCGGCGCTGGACCGGCTGTCGCGCGAAGTATCCGCCGTGCAGCGGATCACCGAGACCGAGGCGATCAAAGAGATCGAGGCGGCTTTAGCCAAGGGGCCGCGCCGCGGGCCGAAGCCCGAGGCGGACGAGGAGTCCGTGGTCGAGGAAGAGGCCGCGTAGACCGAAGCGGAGCGCAATCGGCACAGATGCGGGCCCGGCAGAAATGCCGGGCCTTTTTCGTATGGCCGGGAAGCATTGCCGCCACTGTGAATGTTCCCGGCGATGCCGACAAAACACCTATGGTTAGTCATAAATTAAGCTTCATTTGAAAGGAGATAGTGGGCATAGCGCAAGGGCGGGGGCGTCGGGGTGCGGCGGAATAAAACGTTGACAGGCGGTCGAGCATTGCCGGTTCTTGCCATCGGCGTGGTCGGATATCTGATCGGCGGCTGGCATCCGGCCGTGCTCGGCGCAAAGACCGACTTGTCTGCGGCCGACGCGGTCGCTCTGCGGTTCCCGCAACAATGGGACGCAGCATCGCCCGCAACTGTCGACGCGGCCGGCGCCTCACCCGCTGTGGGCGTTGTCAACGCGTCACCGGCGAGGCGGACAGACAATGTCGAGCTTGCCTTGCTCGATCCCGAGCCGATGGCTCCGCAAGCCGTTGCGCGAGTGATGGATAATTCCATTGTTGTCACGAAGCCGCAATTGGCTCCGGGTGAAGTCACCGGCTCCCCACCTGCGCTCGCCCCGAGTGAAACGCCCCGAACGCCGCAGCCGCGGCCAGCCGCGGTACATCCCGCGAGCTTGAGCAAGGCTTCCCCACCGGCCGTGCAGCGCCGGCCGCTTAACCGGCCGGACTACATGCTCCACGACGCGCAGATCGCGAGCATCAAGGAACGTCTGCATCTGACGCCGGATCAGGAGCGCATGTGGCCGGCGGTCGAAGCTGCGCTCCGCAACATCGCCTATAAGCGGGTGCAAGAGGCGCGTCGCCGGGATGGCCGACCGGACGGCTCACAGGTGGCCTTCGATTCCGAGGCTGTCGAAGGCCTCAAATCCGCGGCCGTTCCGTTGATCATGAGCTTCAATGACGAGCAAAAACAAGAAGTGCGCGATGTCGCCCACGTGATGGGGCTCGATCAGCTCGCGTCGCAGTTCTGACAGAGCGGCGAGGGGAATTACTCTTCCGTCGCCGGATTTTGCTGCGAGAAATTTCCCGCCGGCCGTAATAGATCTGCGGTGCACCTCGCGCCGATAAGGGCTAAGCCCGCGAAACAGAACAATTCGCCCAATTCCCGCGGATTGGCGACGGAAAAGCTATAGAACGGAGCATAAAGGAAATAAGCCGCGCAGATCGTTGCCGCTATCGCGCACAACATGGCCGGCCGGCTGCCGTAAAATACGGCCACCAAGGCCGTCGGCAGCAAATAGAAGAAAACGAGATGCTGCGGTCTGACCGCCTGGATCCTCAACGTCCAGAGGATCGCAGTGACCCCGATTGCCACCGCCAACGCCACAGCGGCGGGTATCGCCGTTTTCACCATGCGCATGCCTCCCCCAACAAATCGCAAGGCCTTCTCGGCCCTTTTGACCATGATAGCCGAGCCAAAGGGCGGAGAGAATAGCTGGAAAGGGGCTAGGTAAACGGGTCAGTCGACCACGATCTTGACCTCGCTGCCGGGCTTTAACCGGTCGCCCGCTTCAAGCCCGTTAAGCACGCGGAAGCGCTCGGCTGCGTGTTCGGCGACGGCCATTCGGCTCGCCAGCTTCTCCACCGTATCGTCCGGCCCGACCTTGACGATTTTCACCCGAAGCGGCTTGGCGTGTTCGATCTCGGCGAGGCTCATGCGGCGAAACGTGCCGAGTGTTTCGCGGAATGCGCGGTCGGTTTCCGGCGTGCGATGCTTGGCGGCAAAAATGAAGCGGTAAACGTCGCTGCCGAAGCGGATGGCGTAGAGGCGAAAGTCCCATTGATCGCCCTTGGCGACCGCGGTGGCACCGGGAAAACCGTTGATTGTGACATCTTCGATAGTCGCGGGATCGATGCCTTCGATCCAGCCGGAAGTGAGATATTGGGCGAGCGTCTGCTCGGCCGGCACACGGACCACGTCGAGGCGGAGCGCCTCGCCGCCGCCGCGCTTAACCCCGAGCACGGCCTGCGCCGTGTTGCTGAGGGTAAATCCCTCGGGCGCCGTGAAGGTGAAGCCCAGCTTCGGATGCAGAAAGCGCCGGCCGCGAACAAAGCCTTCGCTCGGGTCCTCGCCGAACACCATGCCGTCGATATCGCCGAAATAGGCGTCTCGGGCTTGCTCGCGCTCCTGCGGACTGACGTTGGCAGGGGGCTTGTATTGCCGCGCATTGGCAATGGCTTGGGCCACGCGCTCCGGCGTCGAGGGATGCGAGGAGAGAAAATCGGGCGCCGCCGGATTGATGCTGCCGGGGGTTTCTTCCGGCTTGAGTGCGGCATTGCGTTCCATGGCGGTGAGGAATCTCGCCGCGCCGTAGGGATCGAAGCCGGCACGGGCCGCGACGCCGATGCCGATTGCGTCGGCTTCGAACTCCTGCTGGCGCGAGAAGCTTGCCAGTTCAAATTTCGACTTGGCGAGCGCCAACGCGCCGGCTTCCGGGTCGCTGACTACGTCGGTGACGACGCAATTCACCAGTTCCACCTGCTGCTCTTCCTTCTCGCGGAGTTCGGCGTGGCGCGCGATCACATGGCCCATTTCGTGGGCGATCACCGACGCCAGCTCGGATTGGTCGTCGGCGAGCACGATCAATCCGCGGGTCACATAAAGCTGGCCGGTCGGCAGCGCGAAAGCGTTGATCGACTGCGAATTGAGAATGGTGACCTTGTAATGCAGGTCGGGCCTTGCCGACGCCGCGACCAACCGTTCGACCATCTGCTCGATCATGCTCTGCAGCTTGGGGTCGTTATAGACGCCGCCATAGGTCGCGAGGATGCGCTGATGCTCGCGCAGTACCGCGGGCGACATGACGGCATCGGCTGGTTTCGCCGGCGCGGGAAATGCGGCGAGCGGCAAATCGGCGGGCGGCGAGCCGGTGCAAGCCGCAAGAACGAGCGCCAGGGTCAGCACCACGCCTACGGCGCCGGCTTGGCGCAGCCGATCGCTTGCGATGCCCGCTCGTCTCCGTCTCACCACGTCACCTAACTCGGTGTCACCTAACTCGGTCGACCCGCCAGCTGCCGGATTTAGTTGCGATCCGCCAACTCGATCTGCTCCGGGCGCGTCGCCTCGATCGAAGGGCTGCTGCGCGCGCCGCGAGCTTCGATAAAGCCGCGCACGATCACGCGTCGCTCGGCAAGAGTCTTCAAATCCAGACCCGCCGCTGCAAAACTGCGCTCGTTGCGTTTCCGGACCGTAACCGTAAAATTTTCGGACCAGCGCTGGCCGAAATTCACGTAGATGGTGGCCCCGCTTTCGCGCACCGACACCACGTTGCCCTCGACCAGCGCAAATTGGCCCTTGTGCGCCAGCACATCCGCAGCGGCCCCGGCGTTAAGCACCTCATAATACGGATCGGCCCAGAGGCCAAGCTTGTCCTTGCGGGCGGTGTTTTCGGCGGCCAACAGTTCCGCGGCGCAAGCGCGGCCGGCGACTTGGTCGCCGACGCGGGCGAAGCCGGCAGTGATCAATTCGCCCTGCACGAACAGCTCGTCGCCGTCGCGTTCGGTATAGGCATAGGCGACCAGGCGCCCATAGCGGTCGGTGGCGGCTTGCGCCCGCCGCAACACGATCTCGTCGCCGCCGGCCAAAGCATCGAGCGCGGCCTTGGCCGCTGCGCCGCCCGGCGCCGCGCCGTGTTCTTGCGGCAGCGGCGGCACTTCGATTGCGGCAAGCCGCACCTCGCGTCCGTCGGCAAGCGTGAAGGTGCGGCCGTCGCTGACGCGGCTCACCGTGGCGCGCGCGATCTCGTCACTGCCGCAGGGGGTTGCGGGTAATCGTGCTTGTTGCTGCGCCATTGCGCCGAGGCTTGCGCACGACATCGCGAACGCGGCCGCAAGCGCAACAGCTAAGATCCCGCCAGCCACCCGACCCACGATCCCCGTCCCGCCAGCCGTTCCCCGGCCTCAAGCGAAAGGCCGGAATACGGCGGCACTGCGGCGGCGTCTGGACCGTGGCGGCCGCACCTGTGCTATAGGGGCGGGTGCGCGTATGCGCATTTGCACCGCGCGAATTTTCCAACAGGTCCCGTAGCTCAGCCGGATAGAGCAGCGGTTTCCTAAACCGAAGGTCGGAAGTTCGAG
>CAVYGV010000003.1:0-262360 GCA_963768225.1 uncultured Alphaproteobacteria bacterium
CCTTACCAAGGGAGTGCTCTACCACTGAGCTACGGCAGCGGCCGAAGGCGGCCTGAACGTGGCAAAAGCTTCCGAGAAACGCCGCGATCCTTGCCATAGCAGTCATTTCGGCGCAAGAAATTTGGCGTCATGGCCAAGCCCGGCAAAGCGGACAAATGGGCGGCGCGCAGCGAGCGGCTGTCGGCGGCGCTTCGCGAAAACCTGAAACGGCGCAAGGCGCAGGCCCGGCAACGCGAGCAGGTCCGCGAGCAGGGCCAAGGCGAGGAAACGTCCGCGCCGGATCCCGGCTTAACGGCGCAAGGTCCCGACTTCGGCCGCAATCGAGGCCGATACTAAGGCGATCGGTACGGTCCGGATTGGGGCCGAGTGTTGGGGGGTAACATGGATCGAATTCGCATTGTCGGCGGCCGGCGTCTCGACGGCACCATCCCCATTTCGGGGGCGAAGAACGCCACGCTGCCGTTGATGATCGCGTCGCTGCTCACCGGTCAGACCCTGATCCTCGACAATGTCCCCCGCCTCGCCGATGTCGGCCTGTTGCAGCGCATCCTCGGCAATCACGGCGTCGACATCATGGTCGGCGGCAAGCGTTCCGGCGAGACCGCCGACCACGGCCAGACGCTGCACATATCCGCAGCCCGCATCGTCGACACCACCGCGCCTTATGAGCTGGTCTCGAAAATGCGGGCGAGCTTTTGGGTGCTGGCGCCGCTGCTGGCGCGCATGGGCGAAGCCCGGGTCTCGATGCCCGGCGGCTGCGCCATCGGCACGCGGCCGGTCGATCTTCTCATCATGGCGGTCGAGCGCCTTGGCGCCCAAGTCGAGATCGACGGCGGCTACGTCGTGGCGCGCGCGCCGCATGGATTGCGGGGCGGCGAGATCGTGTTTCCCAAAGTCACGGTCGGCGGCACCCATACCGCGATCATGGCGGCGTCGCTCGCCAACGGCACCAGCGTGATCGACAACGCGGCGCAGGAACCGGAAATCGCCGATGTCGCCGACTGCCTCAACAAGATGGGCGCGCGCATTTCCGGCGCCGGCACCAGGCGCATCACCATCGAGGGCGTCGCCAAGCTTCACGGCGCGCGCCACGCCGTGCTGCCCGACCGCATCGAGACCGGCACCTATGCCATGGCGGTCGCCATGGCCGGCGGCGACGTACTGTTGCAGAACGCGCGCCCCGAACTTCTGCAGACGGCGCTCGACGTGCTCACGCGCTCGGGCGTCACGGTGACGCCGACCAACCAGGGCATCCGCGTCGCGCGCAACGGCTCAGGTCTCGCGCCGGTCGATGTGACGACTGCGCCGTTTCCGGAGTTCCCCACCGATCTGCAGGCGCAGCTGATGGCGCTGACGACGCGCGCCCGCGGCACCTCGCACATCACCGAAACGATTTTCGAGAACCGCTTCATGCATGTCGGCGAGCTCGCCCGGCTCGGCGCCCGCATCCAGCTCGACGGCGAGCGCGCCACGATCGAGGGCGTCGAGCAGCTCAAGGGCGCGCCGGTGATGGCGACCGATCTGCGCGCTTCGGTGTCGCTCGTCATCGCGGCGCTCGCCGCGGAGGGCGAAACAATCGTCAACCGCGTCTATCACCTCGATCGCGGTTTTGAGCGGTTGGAAGAAAAACTCGGCCGCTGCGGCGCGGCGATCGAGCGGATTTCAGGTTAGCCAGCGAAGAATTCCAAAAACGGCAACAGCGGACAGGCGAAGCAAGGCCCGCCGCCTCCATTTGAATCAAACGAGCGAAGCTAAACCATTACCATTGGAGCGTTATCGAGGGCGTAATGCTCATTATTCGTCGCTACGGCATGGATATCACCGCTGTGGGTCTCCTCAGCGGAGAAAGGGAACTTCATGTCGTGTCGAACTGTCATTTCCATGGCCGCGGCCGCGATCATCGGTATCGCCTGCGTGTCAACTGAGGCGTTGGCCTATCGTGGCGTTGGCCGCGCCGGTGGTGTCGGCCGTGTCGGCGGCGTCGGTGGCGTCGGCCGTGTTGGCGGCGTCGGTGGCGTCGGCCGGGTCGGGGGTGTAGGCGGAGTCGGGCGCGTCGGCGGCGTCGTGGCGCCACGCTATTACAACAGCGTGCGATGCGGATACTACGGCCGGCTGCCCTGCTGACGGATCACGGTGGGGACGGCGATAGCGCCAGCCCCGCCGTCAAAAAAGATATGAGGCGACAGCGGAAGCTTGCGAATCAAGCCGCCAGTTCGCGCATCATGCGGTAGAGCCGCGCCTGGCCCTCGAAGCCGATGCCGGGCCGGTCGGATAATTTCAGATACCCGTCCTCAAGTTTTGCATCGTCGGCGAAGCCGCCGAAATCGCCGAACACGCCGGGATAGGATTCCGCGCCGCCAAGCCCGAAGCCCGCGGCGATCGCCAACGTCATCTGGTTGCCGCCGTGCGGGAACATCAGGCTCCGCGGCCATTGCCGGCGCGCCAGCATGTCGAGCGTGCGGGCATATTGCACGATGCCGTAGGCTTGCGGCGGATCGACCTGGATCACGTCGCGGCGCTGCGGTTTCAAGCCGCCAAAGCGCACCAGGTTTTCCACGTCCTGCGTGGAATACAGGCATTCGCCGGAGCCGAGCGGTGCGTCGTAGCTGCTCGCGATTTCGGCAAGCAGCGCAAAATCCAGCGGGTCGCACGGCTCCTCGAACCAGCGCAGCGCGAATTGTTTCAGCCCGCGCGCATAATCCAGCGCCTCGTCGCGGGTGAATTTGCAATTGGCGTCGACCGCAAGCTCGCCACCGCGCGGCAGCACCGATTTCACCGCCTCGACGCGGGCGATATCGTCAGCAAGCGGCATGCCGCCAACCTTCATCTTCACCATGGTGTAGCTGGCATCGAGATGGCGCCGCATTTCGTCCTGCAGATCCTTGTTGGTCTTGCCGGGCGCGTACCAGCCGGCGCCGACATAGCAGAAGATTCTTTGCGCAATCTTGCCGCCGTTGTAGCGCTCGGCGAGCACGACATGCAGCGGCTTGCCGGCGATCTTGGCGATCGCGTCCCACACCGCGACCTCGATGGTGCCGATGCCGATCGAGCGCTCGCTGTGGCCGCCGGCCTTTTCGTTCTTCATCATCGCCGGGAGAACCTTCTCCGGCGCGAAATTGTCGCCGGCCTCGTTGAGGAGCGTTTCCGGCGGCGCTTTCAGAACGCGCGGAATGAAGCGCGCGCGCATCTGCGCGCCGCAGGCATAGCGCCCGGTGGAATTGAAGGCGAAACCCGTGACCGGCTTGCCGTCGCGCTTGACGTCGGTGATGACGGCGACCACCGAGGTCGTCATCTCGGAAAAATCGATGCTCGAATTGGCGAGCGTCGAATTGAGCGGAATCGCGGTCTCGCGGATGTCGACGATGCGCATTGGCGGACGATGACGTTCAGGTGGTCTGGCGGATGTTCAATATGCGCAGCCGGCGCACTACTGGACCTGCGGAATCTTGGCGTCGACGATGACCTTATGCCATCGGTCGATTTCCTTCTTGATGTAGACCGCAAACTCCGCCGGCGTGTCGGCGACGATGTCGAGACCGACCTGCTTGCATTTCTCCTGCACGTCCGGCTGATGCAGCGCCTTGACGATCTCGCGGTTGAGCAGCGCAACAATATCAGGCGGCGTGCCGCCGGGCACGAACACGCCTTGCATGGTTTCGGATTCTTGGCCCTGGACGCCATCTTCGATCATCGTCGGGACGTCGGGCAGCGCCGCGGATCGCTTGAGCGAGGTCACAGCGATACCGTGCAATGTCCCGGCGAGGATGTGCGGCGTGGCCGGCGTCAAATTGGCAAAACCGATTGGTGTTTGATCGGCGATAACGGCCTGAATTGCCGGGGCGCCGCCGCCATAGGGCACGCTGGGCTGGTCGAGCTTGAAATCGAGCTTGAACAGTTCGGCGGCAAGCTCCGGCGTGGTGCCGAGACCGGCATTGGCGATGGCATATTTGCCCGGATTGGCTTGCATGAGCGCGATCAGGTCCTTGATCGTCTTGGCCGGAACGGAAGGGTGCGCCAGCACGATATTGGCCGAAGCGCCGGCCAATGTGATCGGTGCGAAATCCTTGTACGGATCGTAGGGTTTGTTGGCGTAAAGGCTCGGATTGACCACGAAGCTCGAACTCGCCACCAGGATCGTATAGCCGTCGGGCGCGGCGCGGGCGACCTGGGTCATGCCGATATTGCCACCGGCGCCGGAATGGTCCTCGACATAGAATTGCTGGCCGAGACTCTTGGACAGCTTGTCGGCGAGAAGCCGTGCCACGAAGTCGCTGGGGCCGCCGGCGGCGAACGGCGCGATGATCTTCACCGGATGGTTGGGGTAGGTGTCCGCGGCAAAAGCCGCACCGGATAACAGCGCCGCCCCCAGCGCCAATGCAATTCGCACGACCACTCGCCCCATGGACTGTCCTCCCTCGGATCGTTCTTGCTATCATTACTGCCGGCGGCGGCGCAGTAAACCGCAAACTGTCGCATAACGGGGAGCGTATATGGCGGAGCCGTCATTCAAAGTCACAGGCCACGCCACCGTGCTGCATGTGAAGGATATGCCGGCGGCACTTGCTTATTATCGCGACAAACTGGGCTTTAGCGTCTCGTTCGCCTGGGAAGACCCGCCGCGCTACGTCTGCCTTTGCCTCGGCGATGCGGCCATTCATCTGAACTCATATACGCCCCGGGCCGCTCCGGTAGTTGTCTGCATCTTCTGCAAAGGAGTCGACGCGCTGCACGATGATCTCACGGCGCGGGGTGCCAATATCACGCGCGAGATGATGACCCATCCTTACGGCATGCGCGATTTCATCGTGACCGATCCAGACGGGCACCAGGTCGTCGGTCAGGGCACGTCCGAATAATCGTCTTCACCTGATAGCTGCAAAGGAAACACCATGTCGGCCAAGAAAGTGACGCGTCAGGACCTCAGCGATGCCGCGGCGAAATACAAGAACTGGGGCAAGTGGGGCCCGGACGACGAGATCGGCACGCTCAATTACACGACGCCGGAAGACATCGTCGCCGCGGCGCGGCTCGTGAAAAAGGGCAAGGTCATCTCGCTCGCGCTCAATTTCGACAACAACGGCCCGCAGGGCGGCAAGACCAATTACCCGGCGCTCGGCCGCATCAATCCCTTGCACACCATGCTGCGCACCGGCACCGACGCCTATTCCGGCGTGCTCGACAAGCGCGGCATCCGTGCCGCCGACGACATGGTGGTCATCCCGCTGCAATGCGGCACGCAATGGGACGGGCTTGGCCACGTGTTCTACGAAAACAATATGTGGAACGGTTACGATTGCCGCGAAGTGTCGTCGTTCGGCGCCGCGAAATGCGGCATCGAGAAAACCAAGGCCAAGATGGTCGGCCGCGGCGTGTTCCTGGACGTGGCGCGCGCGCTCGGCAAGGAGTGCCTCGACGACGGCTACGGCATCACCTGCGATGACCTCGACCTGACGGCGAAGAAACAGAAGGTCGAATTCAAGCGCGGCGATTACATCGTCGTGCGCACCGGCCAGATGGAGCGTTGCCTGAAAGCGGGAAGCTGGGACGGCTATCCCGGCGGCGACGCGCCGGGCTTTGCCTTCGAGACGCTGGAATTCGTCGCCAAGACCGAGCTCGCCGCGCTCGCCAGCGACACCTGGGGCTGCGAAGTGCGGCCCAACAACACCGAGGGCGGCATCAACCAGCCCTGGCACTGGATCACCATCCCGATCATGGGCATGGCCATGGGCGAGATTTTCTATTTGAAAGACCTCGCCGAGGATTGCGCAGCCGACGGCATTTACGAATTCATGTTCGTCGCGCCGGCCATCCCGATCACCGGCGCCGTCGGCTCGCCGACCAATCCGCTGGCGATCAAGTGACGCTCGGCATCATGGCCGGATTTGTTCCGGCCATCCACGTCTTTCTTCGGTACGACTGCAAAGACGTTGATGTCCAGGCGGCGTGGCGGTCTCACGCGTTTTCCATCGCGATCTCCGCGGCGAGACTGTCGACGTCGCGATAGATCGAGGCTACGGCACGGATTTTTCCGCCTTTGCGGTATCGAACCACGCAATCGCGCGCGTGAACGTCGCCTTCGATGTCGAGAGCGTCCCAATCGCTGGCGTGGCCGACGTAATTGATCGGGACGTCGTAGTGTTGGCTCCAGAAGAAGGGCACGCCGTCATAACGATCGCCGGCGCCCAGCATGGCGCGGGCCGCGGCCTGGCCTTGCCGCTCGGCGACCACCCAGTGCTCGACGCGGATGCTTTCGCCGCTGTGGCGGTCGGGCCATCGCGCGATATCGCCCGCGGCGAAAATGCCCGCTGCGCTCGTCTCCAGATATTCATTGACGACCACGCCGCGCTCGACCGTCAGGCCCGCTTGCTCGGCAAGCTGCGTGCGCGGGCGCACGCCGACGCCCACGACGACGAGATCTGCATCGAGGGTCTGTCCGCTCTGGAGCGTGACTTTATTAGCTTCGATCGCCGCGACGGTATTTTCCAGGTGGAAGACGACGCCCTTTTCCTCGTGAAGTGAGCGCACGAAGTCGCCGAGCTCGGCGCCGAATACCCTTTCGAGCGGACGCTTCTCCGGAGCGGCGACATGGACGTCCAGCTTGCGGGTGCGCAAGGCTGCGGCGGCTTCGAGGCCGATGAAGCTCGCACCGATGACCACGACACGGCGCGCGCGCTCGGCGGCGGCGATGATCGCGCGGCAATCCTTCAGGGTGCGCAAGACGTGGACATGGGAAAGCTCGGCTCCCGGGATGGCGAGCCGCACGGGCTCGGCTCCGGTCGCAAGCAGCAACCTGTCGTAGGGCATGCGCTTGCCGTCCGCGAGCTCGACCTCCCGCGCACGCGGATCGATCTTCGACACCTTGGTGGCGAGCCGCAATTCGATGGCATTCTCGCGATACCAGTCCGGTGCCCGCAACGGCACCCACTCTTCCTGCGCGACACCCGCCAGATAGTCCTTCGACAGATTCGGTCGATCGACCGGAGGATCGGCATCGTCGCTTAATACGACGAGCGATCCCTGGTAGCCGTGGCGGCGCAGCTGTTCCGCGGCGGCAAAGCCGGCAGCGCCGCCGCCGACGATCACGATGCGTGACGGCACTTTGCCGGAGATCGGCTTGCGGGCAGGCAAAGCTTTGGCCTTGCCGGTGACGAAAATTCTCTCGCCGCGTTGCTCCACGCTCCAACTGGCGACGGAATCGAACGCGGGCGCGCGGAGCGCTTCGCCGGTGCGCAGGCTGAAGCACGCGTGATGCCACGGACAGCGCACCGTGTGACCGTCGAGCACGCCGTCCGCAAGCGGTCCGCTGTAATGCGTGCAGCTGGCGCCGATGGCAAAATAGTCGCTGCCGACGCGGGCAAGCAACACGCCCTCGTCGCCGACATGGCCGCGCAATAGCCCGCTGGCGGGGATATCCGAAACGGCAATTCCGAGCGACAGATCGGGACCTTGCTCGGTGTCCGGCATCACCCTTGCTCCGCCGCCAGCATCTTGCCGAGAACGCGCTTGTAGCGCACGCAGCCGATGTCGACGGCGAGGATCACCGGATCGAGCGGCTCCATTGCGCTCTCGATCATCCGTTGCTGCGCCTCGATCACCGGCGCGTCCTGCTCTTCAAACGCGAAGCGTCGCATCTCGGCGACGCGCGTCTGCAAATCGCGGTTGACCGCGTCGTCGGCCGTCTTGACGCCCCAGCGCACCGCGGTGAAGAAATAATGCGTCGAGCGCTCCGTCTCCGGCGTCAGGATATGAATCCCGTGATAGCCGGTGCCGCTTTCCGGCGCCGCGCCGATTTCGCAGATGCCGGTGAACAGGCACAGCGTCGACGGCGCCATCCAGCGCATCTTGGTGAACTTGTCGACGCGCGGCGGATGGTCCGGCCAGAACGGCGTGAACATGCCAGGTGGAATTGCATTCGTGGCGTATCGGCTGACCACAACGTCGTCCCGGTCCTGCTCGACCGTGGTGTCCAACTCGATGGTGTCTTGATTGCCGAGAATGCCCTCATGCAGGTAGGAGGTGTGGCTGACGTCAAGCAGGTTGTCGATGATTAGCTGATAATGGGCGCGGATGACGATGCTGTCGCGCTTGGTGGTGTGCAGTTCCGGCACATTGTCGAGCACTGAGAAATTCGGGATTTTGGCGGCATCGGTCGGCGCCGCGCCCATCCAGATCCATATGGCCTTATGCTTCTCGACGACCGGATAGCTTTTCACTCTGGCGCGCGCGGGAATATTCTTGGTGCCGTGCGGGTTGCGCACGCAGGCGCCGCTGCCGTCGAATTCCAGCCCATGATACGGGCACTGGATGCGGTCGCCGCCCACGATCTTGCCCATGGAGAGCGGCGCGAAGCGATGCGCGCAGCGGTCCTCGATCGCTGCGACCTCGCCGTTGCTCTTGCGATAAAGCACGACCGGCTCGTTCATGATGGTGCGGGGAACGAGCTGTCCGTCGTCGACGCCGTCCGACCAGGCCGCCACGTACCAGGCATTGCGCAGGAACGCGCCGGAGATCATCTCCTGCCGCGGTTTCGCGCCATTCGTCTTCGCGTGTGGCTGATCCAGCATGGTCCTTCCCCAAAACGCTAGTCGGCATTGTTGCCGATGATGATAGCACGCCGGCAAATGCGATCTAGTTGCCCGGCGCGTATTTGATTCCGGTGACGGCGGCAAGGCCGGCGAGCACCGTGATCACCGTAGCGAAAGTTACGTGCGCGGTGAGCGCGCTGGTGACCGATGACAACAAGCCAATGCCGATCACCGGTAGGGAATTGCCGGCAAAACAGACGACGAGATAGCTGGAGACGACCTCGCTACGCCGGTCGGCCGGCGCGATGCGGTTGACGACTTCGAGGCTGCCGCGATAGCCGAGCCCGCCGGCGACGCCGCCCACAGCGGCGGCGAAAATCAATAATGGCATCGATCTGACCTCCGCGCCCACCAGAAGCCAGACGCTCGGCAACAATACCGCCAGCGCGCCGAGCATTGCCGCCCGGCTCTCGATCCGGCCGGTGGAAAGGATCGTCACCGCGGCAATGCCGAACAGCTCGCAGACGACGGCGCCGGCGACAAGAGGCGCGGGCTGGTGCAGGCTTTCGGCGAGCAGGTTCGGAATCAAAGCGGCGTAGAACGCAATGAGCGCGAATGTTGCGAAGCTGGTCGCTGCGGGCGCCACGAACTGCAGCCAGATTTGCCGCGGCACGCCCAGCCGGGGCTTGAGCGAAACCTCGCTTATACGTTTCGGATCGGCCAGCGTCTCGGGCGCGAAACAGATGGCGATGCAGACGCCGCCGAGCAGAACCAGATACAAAATGAATGGCAGCCGCAGCGGCCAGAATGCGAATTGGGCAAGTACGCCGCCGATGAGCGGTCCCGCTGAGCAGCCGAAGAAATTCGCTGCCGAAGCGATCCGCGCCGCCGCGCCTCTTGAGCCGGCACCGCCGGGGTGCAATTCCGCGATCCAGGCGGTAGCGGCTCCGGCCGCCAGGCCAGTGGAAAACCCGCTCAAGGCACGGGCCGCAAACAGCCAAGCCGTGCTTGCGGCCAAGGCGAATGCGCCGGTACTGGCGATGCCGACGCCGATCGCCGGCAAGCTCGCCGCGCGCCGGCCGATCTGGTCGGCGAGCCGGCCGAATAACAACAGCGCCACCAGATTTCCCACCACATAGACCGCGTAGATCAGCGTCAGCGTGACGCCGGAAAATCCGAACGCCTGCCGGTACAGCGGATAAAGCGGCGTCGGCAGGATAGCGCCGACGAACATCGCGCCGAGCTCGGTGGCGACGATCGCCAGTGCGACGGTTCGGGGCCGCGTCATCACGGGATTGCGCATTGCCAGCCATCGCTTACGTTTGTCACTATGCATAGGCCCCGATCCGATTGGATCGAACCGGATCGGGGTCTAGACACTCAGTTGGAGCATGATCTTTATCCGAAAACCGGCTTCCACCCTCGGATCAAGTCCGAGGGCAGGCATTTTCGGGATCATGCTCTGGCACGGAACAGGCGGTACGCCAAAGAGCAGCAAATGAGCACCAGTTTGGACACCAAGCACTATCCGGTCACGCATAGCGACGCGGAGTGGCGCAAAATCCTCACGCCGGAACAGTTCCACATCATGCGCGAACACGGCACCGAGCGGCCGGGGTCTTGCGCGCTCAATTACGAGAAGCGCGCCGGCACGTTTTCCTGCGCCGGCTGCGGGCAAAAGCTGTTCGCGTCGAAGAAGAAATTCGAAAGCGGCACCGGCTGGCCGAGCTTCAACGACCCGGAGCCGGGCGCGGTCGAAACATCGACCGATGACAGCTTTTTCATGAGCCGCACCGAGGTGCATTGCAGCCGCTGCGGCAGCCATCTCGGCCACGTCTTCGAAGACGGCCCGCCGCCGACGCACCTGCGCTATTGCATCAACGGCGTGGCGATGAATTTTAAGCCGGAGTAAATTCGGCATTCCGGGACGCGGGCAAAGCCCGCGGGCCTGGTATCCACAGCCACGGAGGATGAGGTTTCCGAATGTCGGTGACCGATTCGGACGGCGGTGGTTATGGATTCCGGGCGCCTCGTTTCACTCGGCCCCGGAATGACAGAAACCTTCCACGCCGGAAATTTCTGACATCGCTCGCATGCGCCGTGGCGCTGCCCGCCGCCGCACGTCTCGCCTGGGCGCAGAGCTATCCCGACAAGCCGATCCGCCTCTTGGTCGGCTTCCCGCCCGGCGGCCAGGTCGACATTATTGCGCGCATTACCGCGCAATGGTTGTCGCAGCAGCTCGGTCAGTCGGTCGTGGTCGAGAACCGGCCCGGCGCCGGCGGCAGTCTGGGCGCCGAGGCCGTCGTGAATGCACCGCCGGACGGCTACACGCTGTTCTTCGCCGCCGCCTCGAACACGGTCAATGCCTCACTAATGAAAAATCTCAGCTACGACTTCGTGCGCGATACCGCGCCGGTCGCCCCGATCAATCGCATCAATCTGGTGCTCGACGCCAATCCGTCGTTTCCGGCCGCCAACGTCGCCGAGCTGATCGCGCTATGCAAAGCTAATCCCGGCAAGACCGTCATGGCGTCGCCATCGCTCGGCACGCCGCCTTATTTGGCGGTCGAACTGTTCAAGATGATGGCGGGTGTCGATGTCGTGCACGTGCCCTATGCCGGCGAGGGCCAGATGGTCACGGACCTGCTCGGCGGTCAGGTCAAAGTCGGCGTCGACGGCATTTCCGCGGCCATCGGCCATATCAAAGCCGGCAAGCTGCGCGCGCTGGCGCTGACGACCGCGACCCGCATCGACGAATTGCCCGGCGTGCCGACCGTCGCCGAGACGCTGCCGGGCTTCGAAGCGAGCGGGTTTTCCGGTATCGTCGCGCCCAAGCACACGCCGCAAGACATCATCGACAAGCTCTCCGCCGCGGTCCGCGCCGTGCAGGCCGATGCCAAATTCAAGGCGCGGCTCGCCGATCTCGGCGTCAGCGAACTGTCGCTGTCGCCCGCGGAGTTCGGCAAATTCATTGCCGACGAAACCGAGAAATGGCGCAAGGTTGTCAAGTTCGCGGGGCTCAAGGCGGGGTGAATTGTCGGGCGCGCTGCGACGCCCGCCGCGCTCAGGCCGATTTGGATTCCGCCCGATCGCGCTCGGTGTCGATCTCGACCGCTTTTTTCAGGAACTCGTTTCCCAGGGCGTTGAGTTCGGTGGCGATCGGCTGGTGCGTAGCGTCTGCGCCGACCGAGCGCGCCAGCCGGAAACATTGGTCTGCCTTGTCGACGAAGTACTGCGAGTCAATTGTCGTCATTGCCCATTACGAAATCTATGGTCTGGAGGTTGACGCCCTCTTCTTCCAGAAGAGCCAATCTGGCCAGCCTCAGCAGAAACACAAAGAGCGGCCGACGCAGCTCGGAGCCCTCCACGATCGCGTAGTCAAGCAAGTTCGTCAGGCCCACTATGGTGGCCCGAGCTCTGCCGGCATTTGCGTGAGCTCTGCTATCGGTCTTCACTGTCGTCGCTCCATGGGGCGGTTTGAGCATTACGCGGCCTCCTGATCCTGGCGCCGTCTCCACACGACCGGAAAGTCGGGCGGTCCCAGCCGATCGCCGTCACTGAGCTTCGTCGTATGGTGAAGCTGGCGAGGCGCCCACGGTCTGGTTCGGAAGCGGATGTCGTCGCCGCAATAACGGATAGAGGCCGCGCGGCGGACTTGATACCGGCTGGCGTTGCCGCCGGCGCCGTGAACGGTGCGGTAATGATGCACGATCACATCGCCCGGCTCAACGTCGAAATGAACGATGTCGTAGTCGTCCATGTGGCCTTCGATGTCGGGCAGCATTTCTCCTTGGGCGCCCGGTAACGGCGCCTGCGAGACAAATACGTTGGGCTGATAGAGCTTGCCGGTGCGATGTGAACCGCGCAGATACATCATTGTTCCGTTTTCCATCGTGACCGGATCGACCGGGATCCACAGCACGCAGCATTGATCGCCATCGATCTCGAAATAGGTCGCATCTTGATGGAACGCGGTTCGTTCGCGGGTCTGCGGCTCCTTGACGAAAATCTGGTCGCCGAAGAAATTGACTTGATCGCCGCCCAGCAGGCCGGCAGCGATTTCGGGTCCCGGGCCATTCAACGTTAAGCGGCGAAACTCGCGCACGCGCGAGGCAATGCCGGTATCGAGCAGGAAGCTGCCCTTGCCGTTTTGCTCGCTGTCATACAGAAACGGCTTTCCTGTCGACAGGATGTGTTCGGCGATCGCGGCGACATTGTGCTGGCCCTCGCTGTTGGCCGCGAGTGTGTTCTTATCGTAGCTCTCGATTGCGCGCGTCAGCAGGCTGAGATCGTAGCCGCTCGGGCTGTCCTGCAGCGTGCGCACGGCTTCGTCGATGCAGCGCCGCAAGGTGTTGACAGTCGGCAGGTCGAGAACCCCGCGCAGCAGCACCACGCCGGCCAGATTGTAGGCTGCGACTTCGTCCTTGGTGATCGGGCGTGCAAGCTTGGTCATCACGAACCTCGTTTCGTCGGTTTACACAAATTCGATTTGCGGTGACGATGCGCGAACCACTGCCGGGTCGTAACTGTCTTCGGGGGTAGCGGGCCAGCCGACGAACTCGCGCACGTCGTCGATGACCTCGGGGCAAACCGGCCAACGTATCGCCAAACATTCGCCGCCGCCCGGAGCGCCGCGCCCGCCGCCGTATGGATGCGCCAGACCGAGCGGAATGGTCTTCGGCGACATTTCCACGAAGCTCGACAAAGTGCCGGCGTCGATGACGGTCTGCAAATAAGCGAGTTTTTGCGCGATGGCCCATTGAAACAACGCGATCAACAAACGGGCCTTGGCAGTGCGGTTGGTCTCACGGCTCTTGTGACTCGGCATGACGATATAGCGCGTGCATTCGTAAACATCCGGGGCGCGAGCCGGCATGCCGTTTTCGATGAGGTGCGGAAAATAGTCCGCAAGCAACGAATATTTTTCGGTTGGCGTCGCGCGGACGCTGCTCTCGATCACGCCGTCATTGTTGAGGTCGACAAAATATACCGCCTCGTCAACGTCATACTGATCGGTCTCGCGCCCGTTGCCGCACGGCAGCGACCATCCGCGGCCCTTAATGAAAATATCGTGGCGCAAGCGGAACAGCTGCTCGAAAACGTCGGACTTGTCCTTGCGATCGCTGCCACGCAACGTGATAATCATGGGACCTACTCCACCAACCGGCAGAGCAGGACTTAGGACAGAAACAAACGTTCCGGTATCCTAGATTCTTGGGAGGCACTCCACCGTGGGTTATGGGCTGCCTTCAGGTCGGCTAGATCGAAATCTCGCCAAAACGAATAGCCTGCACAACAGCATAGGTTCGGCGGAAGGCATCGAGCTTCCTTTTGGCGCTCTCGACATGAGTTGTGACAGTTGCCGTTCCAATTGAAAGCAGCAAGCCAATCTCTTCGTCCGATTTACCGACTGCAACCCATTGCATAATTTCCCGCTCCCGCGGCGTTAGCGGAGTATGGGCGGCCTCTTCGCGCTGATCGCGGATCAGGGCCCGTTTGAGGGCTTGCTGGCTATAGATGCCGATGATCTCAAGCGCCGAACGCGCCCTTTGTGACAGGTCGGGACTGGAACCGGCCGGACTGAAAACGGATAGCGAACCCGAGAGCGTGACGATGGGAATAATGATGCCATCCTCGACGCCGAAATCCCTGCCTTCGTCCATGATATTGGCTTCGGCTTTACTGAGCTTCCGCCGCTTTCGCACATCATTCCATGAGTATGGCTGTAACGAGTTGCGCAGTTCGGTCACGAGAGGATCGCGGACCAGATAATTCTTCTCCTTATAACGATCGATATATTCTTGCGGCCGGTTGTTCAGGATCATTCCTTCGTCGGGCGGGCGCCCGGCTCGAGGCATCGCCCATGCGGTGACGCAGGTAAGCCCGAACCACTCCAGTTCTTTTTGTATTTCCCGGCAGATTTCGCTGTAGTCAGTGAGCTTTTGCAGCCTCTCGACGAAGTCGAGCGTGCGCTTGCCATACACGTCACGTTTGAGGCTCATAACAAACAGCTGCCTGGGAACCTGTGCTGACAAGGTGTATCGCTAGCGGCCGAGCATTGTCCACCGTCGCGGCTCGCGTTTTCGTTGCCGCTGCAATGCGTCGCCACTGGAAGATTCCGTGAGTCGGCCCGTCAATTACAACTACAGCGTGAACTTAAACAAGAGCGTGACCGCCAAGCGCCGCTACGCCACTTTGCGTCCCCACAGCGCCTCCGTGGCGATCGCCGCACCCTCGCTGAGGGCGCGCAATTTGGCCCAGACGATCGAGTCGGCGACCATCGGTTCGGTCCGCACCGCGGTGCCGAAACCGCAATCGACGCCGGCAATCAGCCGTTCCCGGTCGATCGCTTCGGCGTAGCGGAGGATGCGCTGCGCCACGAGCCGCGGGTGCTCGACGAAATTGGTCGTCGAGTCGATGACGCCGGGAATCAGGATCTTATCGCCGGGTATCTTGATCGTCTTGAGGTCTTCCCATTCGTGATCGTGGCGCGGATTGGCGGCTTCGATGCTGATCGCCTGGGGCCGTGCCTTGAACGCGATGTCGATGATCTTCAACAGCGGCAGATCGTGGGTGTGCGGCCCCTCGTAATTGCCCCAGCAGATATGCAGCCGCATGCGATCGGCGGGCAGGCCTTCGGTCGCCGCATTGAGCGCCGCGACATTGCGCTCGGCGATCTTGGTTCGGAATTCGTCGTCGCTGAGGTGCCGGTATTGGTTGTTGCGCGCCGAGCCGAGATCGGGCGCGTCGATCTGCAGCACGAAACCGGCCTCGACAATGGCGCGGTATTCGACTTTGAGCACGTCGGCGAGCGCGGCGACGTAAGCCTCCTCGTTCGGGTAATGCAGGTTGATGATAAAGCGCGTCAGGATGCCCGGCGACGGCGCCGTCATGAGCACGTCGATCGGCTTTGCCTTCGTCGCCGCGGTTTTCAGATGCGCGATATCGCGGTCGAGCGCGGAACGGTCCTTGTAACGTAAATCGCCGACGCAGCCGGGAAACGGCATGGCGGAAAAGCTGCGGCGGTCGCGACCGAAGTCGGGATGGTCGAGGAGATCGCGGCCGATCATGATGTCGCGGCCTTTTGCTGCGGCGCGCGGATCGGGTTCGATGCCGGCCACGCGATGGCGGATGTAAGTCGTATAGGACGGCTTGCTCATCTCGCCGTCCGAGACCACGTCGACGCCGCAAGCAACTTGCTGCGCAACCACCTCGTCGACCGCCTTGGCGGTCGCGGCCTCAAACACTTCCGCTGCGACCGCGTCGCCTTTTTCCCGGCCGAGAATAAGGTCGATCAGCGGCTTCGGCCGCGGCAGGCTACCGGTATGGGTGGTGAGGATACGGTCGATCGAGGTCTTCATGCGGGCTCCCGGAACGGTCGGATGCCCCAAGCGAAACGGGGCCAGATGGCGAACGATAGCGGCTGACTGGTTCCTCGTCGATTATTGAGGCATAATTAGCCAATGACGTTCACGCGCATTACCATCGATCCGGCGATCTGTACCGGGAAACCTTGCATTCGCGGGCTGCGATTTCCGGTGGCCCGCTTGCTTGGTCTGCTGGCCTCGGGCGAGACACGGGAGCAAATTCTGAAAGCCTATCCGTATCTCGAATCCGACGATATCGATGAAGCATTGCGCTACGCCGCTTCCCTCGCCGAGGATGAAACGATCGATCTTTTGCCGACGAGCTAAGCCGTGAAGTTTTTGATCGACATGCCGCTGTCAAGGGATTTGGCGGCATGGCTCAGGGACACGACGCGCTCCATGCCGTCGAATTGAATCTTGCCACCGTAGCCGATGTGGTCATTTTGGCGCGCGCGAAGCAGGAGAATAGAACTATTGTTACGGCGGATTTAGACTATCCACGACTGCTCGCGCTGGCGCAGGAGCGAGAGTCGAGCTTGATTCTGTTTCGCGATGGAAACTGGAGCGAAGCCGCAATTATCGGCCGCATGGAAGAAGTCATGCAGCGAATAACGGCAGCCGATCTGGCACGAAGCATCATCGTAGTCGATCGCAGTCGCATTCGCATGCGGCGGTTACCGGTCAGTCCGGCGTCGGACTAGCAAAACATGATGGTTCCGCTAGCGTTCAGAGTCATCCTAAAGTCTGCCACAACGCGTAAGGTCTGGGGGAGTCATGCGCATCGTCGATTTGAGCCGGGAATTGTACCACCGCACGCCGTCCTATCCGGGGCAGCCGCCGATCATCCACGGCATCTGGAAAACGCACGAAGAAGCGCGCGCCGAGTCCGGCGGCATCCACGGCAATAGCGTGATGTTCTTCTCCATGCCGGATCATGGCGGCACCCATATCGACGCGCCGCGGCATTTCGGCAAAGCCGGCACGCCGATCGACAAATATCCGCTGGAGAATTGCATCGTCCAGGGCATCTGCATCGACCTGCGCCATATCGCGCCGCGCGCCGAGATCACGCCGGCGCATCTGGCGGCCGCGGTCGAGAAAGCCGGCGTGCCGATTCCGAAAAAAGGCACCGTGCTGCTCTGCACCGGGCACCATGAGCGCACGTTTCCGACGCCCGCTTATGCCACCGACAATCCCGGCGTCAATGTCGCAGCGACCGAGTGGCTTGCCGCGCAAGGCATTGTGCATTTCGGCATCAACTCGATGCGGCCGGGACCGGAAGGCACGGTGAATACGCTCGTCCACAAGGCCTGTCTCGATCTCGACATCACCCATATGGAGAGCTTGTGCAATCTCGAAGCGCTGATCGGGGAGGGCGAGTTTCAGTTCATCGGTCTGCCGCTGAAATGGCGCGAGGGCACCGGCTCGCCGATCCGCGCGGTCGCGGTGTTCAACGATTGACGCCGCGCCAACAATCTCAGGATCGAGAGAACGATCGAATGCAAATCGGACACAATCGCAAAATGACCGGCGCGCAATGCCTCGCCGATATGCTGAAAGGTTACGGCGTCACCCATGTGTTCCACGTGCCCGCCGTGTTGCGCACCACTTATGCCGAGATGGAGCGGCGCACCGACATCAAGCGGCTGCACGTGCATGGCGAGAAGGCCGCCGCCTATATGGCTGACGGTTACGCGCGGGCCTCGGGCAAGCCCGGCATCTGCATGGCGCAGGTGATCGGCGCGCTCAATCTCGCCGCGGGGCTGCGCGACGCCTTCCTCGCCCATTCGCCGGTCATCGCCATGACCGGCGGCCGCGAGCCGAAGACCAAGTTCCGCAAAGTCTATCAGGAGATTGACGACGTGCCGGCGTTCGAGCCGGTGACTAAATTCAACGCCACGATCGACGACGTGGCGCGGTTTCCCGACATGGTGCGGCAGGCGTTCCGCACCGCGGTGACCGGGTGCCCCGGCCCGGTGCATCTGCAATTCCGCGGCAACGAGGGCCAGATCGACGCCGAGGAAGCCGACATGGAGCCGCTCTGCGAGCCGCAATTTAATCGCGTGCCGGCGTTCCGCCCGGAGCCGGACGAAGACAGCGTCCACGCGGCGCTGAAAATCCTGCAAGACGCCGCGCGGCCGGTGATCGTCGCCGGCGGCGGCGTGCGAGCCTCGGGTGCGGCGGCCGAGCTCGTCGCGCTGGCCGAAGCCTTGCAAATCCCGGTCGCGACCTCGCTCAACGGCAAGGATACGATCCCGGGCAATCATCCGCTGTCGGTCGGCGTTTGCGGCACCTATTCGCGCGAGAGTGCCAACCGCGTCGTCAACGCCGCCGACCTCGTCTGCTTCATCGGCACCGAGACCGGCGGCATGACCACGCACTTCTGGGCGGTGCCCAAGATCGGCACTCCGGCGATCCAGATCGACATCGATCCGGAGGCGCTCGGCCGCAATTATCCGCTCGCGGCCGCGGTCAACGGCGACGCCAAAGTGACGCTGGCGCGTATGCTCGCGCAATGCGATCGCGCCAGCGCCGGCCAGCGCAAAAGCTGGGTCGAGGAGGCGCAAAAAGCCTGCCGCGAGTGGCGCGCCAAATACCAGGAAGTGCTCAATTCCGACGCGGTGCCGATCCGCCCGGAGCGGTTATGCCATGAGCTGACGAAACACCTGCCCGACGATGCCATCGTTGTCGTCGACACCGGCCATGCCGGCATGTGGATGGGCGGCATGTTCGATCTGACTTCGCCGCGCCAGAGCTATATGCGCAGCGCCGGCCATCTCGGCTGGGCGTTCCCCGCCGGGCTCGGCGCCAAGTGTGGCTGTCCCAAGCGGCCCGTCGTCACTTTCACCGGCGATGCCGGCTTTTGGTATCACATCGCCGAGATCGAGACCGCGGCGCGCTGGGCCATCAATGCGGTGACGGTGGTCAATAATAACGGCGGCGGCAATCAGTCGAAGCGCGGCTTCGACCGCGTCTATGGCGGCAAGCAGACCGACAAGGCGCGCGAATTGTGGACCTTCAGCAAGACGAATTTTGCCCGCATTGCCGAGGACATGGGGGCGCTCGGCATCCGCGTCGAGCAGGCCGCGGCGTTCCCGGCGGCGCTCGCCCAGGCGCTCGCCGCCGAGCGGCCCGTCGTCATCGACGTGGTCACCGATATCGACGCGCTGGCGCCGACGGCGGTGACCTGATTGCCCGCTCGTCCCCGCAAAAGCGGGGACTCAAGTGTAAACAGCTGATTGTCGGCAATCGTTCACATGCCGGCATTGATATCCGTCTGCACCGCCGCGGCGTTCGCCGCATCGTTTTGTTGTTCGGCCGCGGCAATGCTGGCGTCCAAGTCTTGGAGGGACTGGTCCTCCTGCTGCATGGCTTGGTCCGACGCGTCGATGGCCGCCTGTGACTGACTGTTATCGATTGGCGTCGAGGTGGTCGGAGAGTCAAAGGACGGGTCATATGTGCCGGAAGACCGGTGCGTTGCCGGCTGCCTCATCGCATTTTGCACGATCGCGGCGTATTGCGGCGGCACCATACCGAGCAACGCTCCGACCAATTGCCCGATACCAGCGGGCTGGACAAAGGCGGGCCTCCGATTGCGCGCGACAACCCTGTGGGTCACATGCGCGGCCGCTGCAGAATGCGGAATGGAAATATCGGCGGCGAACGCGTTTGTGGCGAGCGCGAGCGAAGTGACGATCACGCCGCAACGGAGGAGCGATTTGATTGTGTGGGATCTGATGAGCGAGATCATGGCGAACTCCTATGTTTGTCGGCTTTCGCCGAACAGAGTCCCCAAACGCTACGCAACCAAGGTAGGCCGCGCCGGATGAAGACCGCGTGGCCGGCCGATGAATTCGCGTCCATATTTTCGGTAATGGGATAGGCCCCGCGCGTGTGCGGTTCTTGCCGCAACGCAGCGCGCACAATTCTTGCATCGCAACCGGAATTTTTGCTCGCCTCATTCACACCAGCGGCCAAGCTCGGTCACGCCGTTGCCAACAAGGCGGCTACTGGCTCGCGGTAATAGTCCGATGATCGCGGGCGCCGGATTTTTCCGCGTCCCCTCATCCGTCCCCGAATTGCGGCAATTTATGACAGTCAAGTCACACGTGCTGTCATTTGAGTCACGAAATTGCAATCGAATGCGGCGATTGATCGCCTCGCTCGCGCCGCAGAAGTTTGCCAGCATCTCACGCTGATTGTGTCGTTGCGTGGCCGTGGTCGCCTCATTGCCGGCCGCAACAACCGGATTTCGATGCGCACGGAACGGGACTCGGCAGTCCGTCTGCTGCAGCTGTTGATGGTCGCGTCGCTGGTCATTCCGGCGGCGCTGTTCGTCTATGCCGCCTATAACGACTATCGCAGCGTCTATGCCGTCGCCGACGAACGTATCGATCGTTCGCTCGACGTGCTGCAGGAACAGGCGCTCAAGGTGTTCGAAACCGTCGATCGTATCTTTCCGGAGGTCGATGAGGTTGTGCGCGGCATGCCGGACGATCGGATCCGCGCCGCGGCTTTAACTCTCACGCCGCGCCTGCAACGCATCGTCGGGGTCATGCCGCACGTGCAGTCGATCACGCTGATCGGCCGCGACGGCCGCCCGCTCGCCTCCAGCGCGCCGCAGGCGATGCAGGCCGGCGTCGACTTTTCCGATCGCAATTATTTCAAGGCGCAAGCCGACGGCGACGTCGGAACCTATGTCGGTGATGTGCACAGATCCGCGGCGCAAGCCGCCGGGACCGATCTGTTCGATGTCTCACGCCGGCTCGAAATCGGCCGATGGCGTCTTGCGCGGCGTCATCGCGGTCGCCTTGCGGCCGAGCTACTTCGCCGACTTCTATTCGATGATCGAGCAATCGCCCGGTAATTTCTACGCGCTGGCGCGCGCCGACGGCGTGTTGCTGGCGCGCTATCCGGCGGCGCCGCAGCCGTTGCGGCAGCTCAGCCCGGATAGCCGGTTGCGGCTTTCGATCGGCCGCGGTCTGACGCGCGGGCTTTATTCGATCTCCTCCGAAGTCGACGGCCGCAATCGGCGGGTCGGTTTCCGCAAACTTCCCGGCTATCCGGTCTACGCCATTGCCGGCATCGACACCGGCGCCATCCGCGCCGCGTGGCTCGACGAGGTCGGCGGCCACCTGATCTTCGGCCTGCCGGTGACCTTGCTGTTATTCTCCACGCTTTGGGTGGCGCTGCGGCGTACCAAGCGCCTGCACGACGAAGCCGAACGCCGCGAATTCGCCGAGGATGCGCTGCGCCAGGCGCAGCGCCTCGAAGCGATTGGGCAATTGACCGGCGGCGTCGCGCACGACTTCAACAATCTCTTGATGATCGTGGGCGGCACGGTGCAGCGCTTGCGCCGGCATTTGACCGACAAAAAAGATTTAACCGGGGAGCAGGCAACCCATCTGCTCGACACCATCGCCAACGCGACGGCGCGCGGCGAGAGCCTGACGCGGCAATTGCTCGCCTTCTCGCGGCGGCAAATGCTGCAGCCGAGCGTGATCGATCTCGCCGAGCGGCTGCCGGAAATCAAGGACATGCTCAGCCGCTCGCTGCGCGGCGACATCGATATCCGGCTCGGCGTGCCGCGGCGGCCGTGCGCGGTCAAGGTCGACCCGAGCGAGTTCGAGCTCGCGTTGCTCAATCTCGCCTTCAACGCCCGCGACGCCATGCCGACCGGCGGCACGCTGACCATCAGCGCCAAGCCGGTCCTGATGCGCGGCAAAGGGGCGGAGGAGGGGCTCAGCGGCGATTTCGTCGCGATCCGGGTCGCCGACACCGGCACCGGGATTCCGCCCGATGTTTTGCCGCGGGTGTTCGAGCCGTTCTTCACCACCAAGGAGGTCGGCAAGGGCACCGGGCTCGGCTTGAGCCAGGTCTACGGTTTCGCCCGGCAATCCGGCGGCGCCGCCTCGATCACCACGTCGGCGCGGTGCGGCACCGCGGTCACGCTGTTTTTGCCGCGGACCTGGGAGGCGCCGGCGCTGTCGCACCGCGAGACCGCGATTGCCGCGGCGGCGCCCCATGCCGGCACGGTGCTGGTGGTCGAAGACAACGCCGAGGTCGCCGAGGTCGGCCGCGCCTATTTCGAGCAGCTCGGCTATGCGGTCCGCCACGCGGCAAGCGCGCAGGCGGGCCTCGATCTGATCGAACGCGAAGGCGACATCGATCTCGTGTTCTCCGACATATTGATGCCCGGCGGCATGAATGGCCTGCAATTGGCCGACCAGGTGCGCCGGCGTCATCCCGGCATCAGGGTGCTGTTGACCACTGGCTATAGTTCAAGCGCGCAAGACGCGGTGCGCCGCGGCTTTGCGGTGCTGCAGAAGCCCTATGATCTCGCCGCGCTCGAACGCGCTTTGCGCGAAGCGCGCGCGGCGGCTGCTCACGAGGCGGCTTAGAGTGAAATCCAATCGGATTGAATCGGGCTGCTATCATCCGCTCGTCCCCGCGAAAGCGGGGACCCAGTGCATTCACCGCAATAGCGACGCACTCCATCTGGATTCCCGCTTACGGGGCCCCACCGCGCGAGCGCGCTGGGGTGCCCCTCGCGGGAATGAGCGGAAAATGCCTCAACTCGATTGGAATTTGCTCTAGAGGCAGGCAGAGTGCCTCGCGCGTTATCCCAACGGAACTTGCGCCAGCAGTCGCGGCAACGCATCGGCGCCGGCGGATGATGCGGCCAGACAGAGCGACATCAGGCAGCCGATCGCGCAAAAGGCGATGATGGCCCAAGCCCCGGCGTCCGGGTTTGCCACACGGCCCTTGGCGGCGCTTCTGCCGCGCATTGCCGGGATAGGAAGCTCACCTCGATTGGGCATCTCATGCTCCTTAAGTTGGGCCGCCGCCGCAGGACTCGATGCAAGTCCCGCGCCGCTTCAAGCATGATCCGGAAAATGCCTGCCCTCGGACTTGATCCGATGGTGGACACCGGTTTTCCGAAAAGATCATGCTCTGCCAAAATGTTAGAGCGTCAATCGATTCAACTTGAAACGCTTGACGCTCTAACCGCAATACCCGGCATGCAAGACGAGACATTGACTTCGCGCGGTAAAATTTTCGGAAAAAATGGGGCATGCGCGCGTAGGGGGAACAACGCATGGGCGCCGCGGTTGCTCATCAGATGCGCAATCCGCCGCAAATGTGGAATTCCTGGCTGGCGCTGTCCGCCCAGGCGGCATTGCTGGGCTGGGAAGCGCAGCGGGTGATTGCGCTGCGGCTCATCCGCATCGCCGCCGGCGGCGCTCGCGGCCACGCCGAAGCGCAGCGCATGGTGACCGAGAAGGTCGCCGCCGCGGTCGAAGCGCATGCCGCCGCGGTTTCCGGTGCTATCGAGGGCGGCACCAGCCGTCGCACCGGCAAGAAAGTGTTGGGCGTCTATAAAAAGCGCATCCGCGCCAATCGGCGGCGGCTGTCGCGGTAAAGCTTTCGCGGAACCAAATCGTGTTTTGACTGGTTCATGAAGCTGCGGAGGCGCCCGCTTCCGCAGACATTCCGCATACGTGCTCGAGAGGCGCCAATGTTCCAGTATCGCTCCAATTCATTCGCCCCCAGCGTGACCGCCATTCAGGACCATTTGGGCGCGGTCGAAAAGGAGCTTGAGAAAATCGGCCGCATCGCCGGGCGGCGCGGCTCCGCCGCCGCGGCCGCGGCGGGCGAGCAAATCGGCGACACGATCTCCGCCGTGTTAAGCGACATGATCGATCGCTTCCGCGAGCGCGGCCAGGCCGCGAGCGATGGGGCCGCGCGGCTCGGCAGCCAGGCGCTTAGGCTTGGCGCCGGTTATGGCAGCGACGCCGTGGCGCGCGTCAGCGCGGAAGCCGAGGCTCGGCCGCTACTCACGCTCGGCGTCGCCTTGGGCATCGGCGTTCTGATCGGCGCCGCGGTTTTGGGCAGCGTCAACAGCAGGCAGTGAGTTCGCCGGGCAACATGTCTCCGCGAGTCCGGATCGGCCGCTACTGGCCGGTACTGGCTGGGACCGGTCGCAAGGCTCATAAAAGCCAATTTGCTAGTCAATCTGCCCGCTAACACGCTCCAACCCGCGATAAGCCACTTCGGCGCGTGCCTCACTGATAAATTTGCCGCAAGTGTTCCGAGGTTGATTAGGGTCAATGTTGATGCCCCGATTATCGAGGAGAGTTTGCAAGCCATGCGCCCTCCTGTGAGTAGGCGCATCTAAGTTGAATCAGGACATCGGGAAAATCAAATTAGGACAAAAGGCCCGGAATTTAGGCAGCACCGATGAAAGCGCGCATTCGGCAAAGCACACTGGTTATTGTTGTCGCTCTGGCGATCAGCTTATTGCTCTTATGGGTTCTGCACGCAGGACTCGGTCTTTAAAATGAACCCCCATGAAATTCAAAAGAGGCCACTAACGTTTAGCGCGGATGCCCCGCAAGCGGGGGAGGGAAACAAATAGGCTGTTTGACATCGCCGGCTTGCGAACTCGCGCGCTGACGCGCCCGCGAGAACGGATCGGCCTAACCTTCGCCGATCTCGCGCAAAATTTCGGCGCTGTGCTCGCCGAGCCGCGGCGAGGGGCGGTCCGAGGCCATCGGCGCGCCGTCGAGCACGATCGGGGTGCGGATGCCGGGAATTTTGCCGCCTTTGGCGGCCGCGCTTTCAAGCTCGATCTTCATGCCGCGGTGAATCACCTGCGGATCGGCAAAGACCTGATCGAGATCGTTGATCGGACCGGCGGGAATGGTGGCGGCTTCGAGCTTGTCCAAAAGCTCCTCGCGCGTGAACTGCGACGTCAGCGCGCAGAGTTTGCCGACCAATTCGGCGCGATGCGCGAGCCGTCCTTTGTTGTCTTTGTAGACGGGCATTTCGGCCAGCTCCGGCGCACCGAGAATGCCGCATAATTTGACGAACTGCGCGTCGTTGCCGGTGGCGATGATGACGCGGCCGTCGGCGACGGGAAATTCCTGGTACGGCACGAGATTGGGATGCGCATTGCCGATCCGTTTGGGCACTTCGCCGGAGACCAGATAGTTGAGCGCCTGAAACGCCAGCGTGCCGACCGTGGAATCGACCAGCGCGGTGTCGACGTAGCCGCCGCGGCCGGTGTGCTCGCGCCGCGCCAGCGCGGCGAGGATGCCGACCGCCGAATAGACGCCGGAGAAAATATCGGCGATCGGCACGCCGACGCGCAACGGCGGGCCGTCCGCGGTGCCGGTCATGCCCATGATGCCGCCGATGCCTTGCGCCATCAGATCGTAACCGGCGCGCGCCGCCGAAGGCCCGGTCTGGCCGAAGCCGGTGACCGAGCAATAGATCAGGCGGGGATTTGCCGGCGCGAGGCTTTGATAATCGAGGCCGAATTTGGCAAGCCCGCCGACCTTGAAATTCTCGATCAGCACGTCGGACCGGGCGGCGAGTTTTTTGACGACGCGCTGGCCTTCGGCGGTCGTGAAATCGAGCTCGATGGAGCGCTTGCCGCGATTGGTGCAATGAAAATAGGCGGCGCTGAGATGGCCGCCGTCGGCCGCCGGCACGAACGGCGGACCCCAGGCGCGGGTGTCGTCGCCGGCGCCGGCGCGCTCGACTTTGATGACGTCGGCGCCAAGGTCGGCGAGGATCTGACCCGCCCATGGCCCGGCCAAAATCCGGGCAAGCTCCAGCACACGCAACCCCGCCAGTGGCCCCGATTTGGGGTCCGGTTTGGATGGTCCCGGCATGATGACCCCTTAGCGCCGCGCAGCAGGCCGCCGCGCGGCCGTGTAAGTGACAAAGCGGGGCCGATTTGTCCAGATTTGTCTGCGTTTCTTTGCCGTTAGCGAACTTGTCATTGCTTTGCGCCATTATTAGCTAATGCTTGCCGGATGGGTTGAAGCTGTGGATACCTCGTTCTTTAGCGAAATGCTGCAAAGCATCGCCGAGCGCAGCCGCGCCTTGATCAAGCGCGAGCGCCGCGAGCCGGCGCATGAGCGCTCCACCGGTCTCATCGAACAATGCGAGGAACTCCTGACCGGCCGCGGCGAGGCGTCGGGCGTCGCACTGGCGCAAGACATCCTGGCGCGCTACGCGGAACTGACCACCGGGCCACGCATCGCCTTTTTCGAAGCGCTCGCCACCACGTTCGGCCACGATCGCGCCCGCATCGATCAAGCCATTGCGGCGTGGCGCCAAGCGCCGTCCGATGCGAGCGGGGCCGATCTTCATCTCGCCAGCGAGCCGCGGCGGCTCGAACTGTTCCGCAGGCTCAATCTCGCTCCCGGCGGCACCGCGGCACTGGTGCGCATGCGCGAACAGCTGCTCGATGCCATGGATCATCGCCGCGACGATTTGGCCGTGATCGACAACGACTTCGTTCATCTGTTCTCGTCCTGGTTCAATCGCGGGTTTTTGGTGTTGCGCCGCATCGATTGGTCGACCTCGGCCGCCATCCTGGAAAAGATCATCCGCTACGAGGCGGTGCATGAAATTCAGGATTGGGACGATTTGCGCCGGCGCATCGATCCGCCGGACCGCCGCTGCTACGCCTTCTTCCATCCGGCGCTGGTCGACGAGCCGCTGATCTTCGTCGAAGTGGCGCTGACGCGGGAAATCGCCGCGGCGATCGGGCCGATCCTGTCCGACAAGCGCGAGCCGGTCGAGCCGCAGCGCGCCACCACGGCGGTGTTCTATTCGATCACCAACTGCCAGCGCGGGCTTGCCGGCGTCAGCTTCGGCCATTTCCTCATCAAGCAGGTGGTCGAAGAGGTTTCGCGCGAGGTTTCCCGGGTCGGCACTTTCGTCACGCTGTCGCCGGCTCCGAATTTCGCGGGTTGGCTCAAGCGCGAGCGGGCGAACCCGGCGTCCGCCGTGCTCGATGACGACGATCGGGAAACGCTCGCCGCGCTCGACAATGACGATTGGTGGCGCTCGCCTGACGTCGCCGAGAAACTTCGCGAGCCGCTGCTCCGCGCCGCCGCCTGGTATTATGTGCGCGCCCGCAACGGCCGCGGCCTGCCCGTCGATTCGGTTGCGCAATTCCACCTCGGCAACGGCGCGCGGCTGGAACGGCTCGACTGGCTTGCCGACACGTCGGAGCGGGCGCTCAAGCAGTCCTACGGCCTGATGGTGAACTACCTCTACGATCTCGATTACATCGAGCGCAATCACGAGGCCTATGCGCAGCAGCGCGCCATTGTCGCTTCGAGCGCGGTGACGCGGCTGGTGACGACGCCGACGCGTGAGAGTGTGGCTGTGTCGGGGTAGCCTCGTTCCGTCACCCTGAGGTGCGAGCCATAAGCGCGTTTACGTGCGTCTGCGACGCTCTATGGCGAGCCTCGAAGGGCGACGGCCCGGGAACCTCAGCTTGCATCCTTCGAGGCCCGCGCTGTGCGCGGGCGCCTCAGGATGACGAACTCAAAGCGAGCGTAATGGATCATGCCCGCACTTCTCGGCGTCCTCGAAACCGTGCTCTACGTCGAAGACTTCGCGCGCGCCTGTCCGTTCTATGAACAGGTCCTCGGATTAAACAGCATCTACCGCGACCAGCGGCTTTGCGCTTATGACGTCGGTGGGCGCGGCGTGCTGCTGCTGTTCCTGCGCGGCCATTCGTTGCAGACCGTTCATCTGCCCGGCGGCACGATCCCGCCGCATGACGGTCACGGGCCGGTGCATATCGCCTTCTCGATCGCGGCGGCCGACCGCGCCGCCTGGGAGGCGCGGCTCAAAGACGCCGACATAGCCATCGAAGGCCGCACCACATGGCCGCGCGGCGGCGAAAGCCTCTATGTCCGCGATCCCGACGGTCATCTCGTCGAACTGGCGACGCCGGGTCTGTGGCCGGGCTATTAGAGCATGATCCCGAAAAGTGGAAACCGGTTTTCGGAAAAGATCATGCGTCAATAAAACCTCTAGACCATGATCCGACTCAATTCGACCGGATCGTGGTCTAGGATTTTCCGTACACCGGCACGATGGCGCCGCGGGTGACGCGATTGTCGGGCGAGGCGAGGAACAGGATCGTCGCCGCCACTTCCTCGACCTTGGGCCACAATGCGTAATCGGCTTTCGGCATCGCCTGCCGATTGGCGGGCGTATCCATGATCGAGGGCGCCACCGCGTTGACCAGGATGCCGTCCTTGGCGACTTCTTCGGCGAGGGCGGCGGTGAGCGCCGCCACGGCCGCCTTGCTGGCGGCATAGGCGGCCATGCCGGCGCCGCTGCGCCATTCCAGGCCGGCGCGGGCCGAGACATTAACGATGCGGCCGCCGCCGGCACTTTTACTATCTTGCATCGCCGCCACCGCGGCGCGGCAGCACAGCATGCAGCTTAACAGGTTCATGTCGATCTGCTGCCGGATGGTCGCGAATTGAGCTTCGCGCAAGGCTCCGAAAGCAAAGCCGCCCGCGATATGGATCGACGCCCAGCACGGACCGACGCCTTGGTAGACGCGGCTCACCGCCATCTCGTCAGCAAGATTGCCGGCGACAATGACCGTCACTTGCGCGTGCTCGCGAAACCGGAACCGCTTCGCCTCGGCCTCATCGAAGCACGGCACGTGGCAGCGGGCGCCGGCTTCGAGCAGCGCCGCGACCACCGCGGTGCCGAGCGCACCGGCGCCGCCGGTGACGACGATGTGACGACCCTGAAAATCCATGGGGGCATCATCGCCGATCCTGCGTCGGAGGCAAGGCCGAAATGATATTCTCGGCACAAAGGAGAATCAGTGGCTGATTTCGATCTCGCCATTATCGGCGGCGGCATCAACGGCACCGGCATCGCGCGCGACGCGGCGGGCCGCGGCTTTCGCGTCGTTCTGATCGAGCAGAACGACCTCGCCTCCGGCACCTCGTCGGCCTCGTCGAAACTCGTCCATGGCGGGTTGCGCTATCTGGAGCGGCGCCAATTCCGGCTGGTTCGCGCCGCATTGGGCGAGCGCGAAGTGCTATTGCGCGCCGCGCCGCACCTGATCCGGCCATTGCGCTTCGTGCTGCCGATCGACGAGGCGCGGCGCTCGGCCATGATGTTGCGGCTCGGGCTTCTGATCTACGACTGGATCGGTTGGCGCAAGATTCTGCCGGGAACGCGCGAGCTCGATCTGGTGACCGACGAAGCCGGCCTGCCGCTGAAATCGCGCTTCCATTACGCTTTCGAATATTCCGATTGCTTTGCCGATGACGCGCGCCTCGTCGTGCTCAACGCGGTCGATGCGGCCGAGCGCGGCGCCGTCATCCGCACCCGCACCCGCTGCGTCCGCGCCGACCGCGCCGACACATGGCGGCTCGTGCTCAATGCCCGCGGTCAACGCGACGTGGTCACGGCGCGGATTCTAATCAACGCCGCCGGCGCCTGGAGCGAGTTATTTGCCGAAACGGCAATGCGGGCGGAGCCGCAATATCGGCTGCGGCTCGATAAGGGCAGCCACATCGTGGTGCGGCGGCTGTACGATCATGACCGCGCCTATATCTTGCAGGCGCCCGACCGCCGCGTCGTGTTCGCAATTCCGTTCCAGCGCGACTTTACCCTGATCGGCACGACCGATCGCGCCTTTACCGGCGATCCGTCGACCGTGCTGCCGACCGGCGAGGAAATCGGCTATCTGTGCGGTGTCGTGAACGAGTATTTCCGCACCGAGATCGGCGCCGCCGACGTGGTGTGGGCCTTTGCCGGCGTCCGCTCGCTCTACGATGACGGCGCGCGCAAGCCGCAGGATATCGGCCGCGACTACACACTCATCCTCGACGAGCATTATGGCGAGGCGCCGCTGTTGACCATTTATGGCGGCAAGATCACGACCTACCGGCGGCTCGCCGAGGAGACGCTGACGCGGCTTGCGCATTTCTTTCCGCGCTCGCAACCGTGGACCGCGCAGAGCCCATTGCCGGGCGGCGACTTCAACTATGACGGCGTCGAAGCGCTGACCGAGAATACGCAACGGACCTGGCGCTTTCTGACCACGGATCATGCCCGGCGGCTGGTGCACGCCTATGGGACGCGGGTCGAGCGCGTGCTTGGCAGAGCGGCCAAACTCGACGATCTCGGCATGCGCTTCGGCGCCGATCTCACCGCCGCCGAGGTGCGCTACTTGATGGCCAAGGAATGGGCGCAGACCCCCGAAGACGTGCTGTGGCGCCGCTCCAAGCTCGGCTTGCGGTTTTCGCCGGAGCAAACCGCGATCCTCGAACGCTTCATGGCATCGGCGCAGTCCGTCAGCGGCGCGGTTTCGTAAAATTTTATCGATCTACTGAACTGCAATTTCATCGGGTTGTGGTTTGATCGAAGCGGGGACCTGGCTTTAAAGGGGCGTCATGGAATCCGTTGCAACCCAGATTGCGCGACGGGTCGAGCGGCTCAAAGTGCTTGTCGTCGATGACGATCCGCGCATGCGCAAGGTGGTGCGCGCGTTGTTGCAGGTGATCGGCATCCGCGACATCCATGAGGCGCGCGACGGACAAAGCGGCCTGGCAACGATATGCGCGCGCGCGCCGGATATTGTCATACTCGATTGGGAAATGCCGAGCCCGAACGGGCCGGAGTTCATGCGCATGGTGCGTTCGCCCGGCACATTTCCGTTGCCCGACGTTCCGATCATCATGCTCACGGGCTATAGCGAGCGCTCGCGGGTGGCCGAGGCGATGCGGCTCGGCGTCAATGAATATCTGCTCAAGCCGGTCTCATCGACGGCTTTATTGGCCCGTATCGTGTCGATCCTGGTCAAACCGCGGCCGATGATAAAGCGGGGCGACTATTACGGCCCCGAACCGCGCCAGTCCGCGATCCATAGGCCGGAACCGGATCCCGACTTCGACCAAGCCTTTTTCGTCAACTGAGTCTTTCTCGTCAGCCGACGGACGCCGGCAGCATGTTGGCGTTAACCGAGCGCTCACCACGCCTGTCGCTGCGTAGGGCGCCAGCTGCACGATCGCTAAAATTTGCCGGTATGACCTTACGGTCCCGCAACAGGGGCATGTCTTTATAGGCCGATGCGCGGTGCAGGACAGGCACGGGAAGCACGCGGCCGTCGGGGCGGCCGGTACGGCATGTCCGAAAAACATTCGAAGAAGCAGATCGAGAATCTCATCCAGTCCTTGTGCGTCCTGGTCGTCGATGACAATCAGTACATGCGCAAGATGATCCGCTACCTCCTGGTCAATTGCGGGGTCAAGGACGTCTACGAGGCCGGCGACGGCATCGCGGCACTCGAACTCGATCCGCACCATGGCGCCCAACGTCGTGATCCTCGACTGGGAAATGCCGCTCTTAAGCGGTCCCGAACTGGTGCGGATCGTGCGCTCGCCGGGCGTGTTCCCCATGCCCGATATCCCGATCATCATTTTGACCGGTTACTGCGAACGCTGGCGCGTGGTCGAGGCGGTGCGGCTCGGGGTCAATGAATACCTGACCAAACCGGTTTCGACGAAGGCGCTCTACGACCGGCTGATCTCGATTACCACGCAGCCGCGGCCGGTGGTGCAATTGGGCGACTATTACGGACCTGAGCCGCGTAAGCTCGTGACCGACGGGGGCGACGAAGCCGCGCTGGCATCCATGGCCATCGTGGACTGACCCGCGCATCTTTCCAGGTATTGTACTAATGCTTTAGCGTGCGTTTGGCGCAGCGTCGGGGCGTGCGCCGTCGCCGGCGGAGCCTGGTGCGAACTGCGGAATCGGGACACTCGATGCAGACCGTTGGATCGAGCGGGGGCTTGGCGAAACGAAGCTTCGCGCCTTGGGCCGATCCGACGCTGCAACCGCTGTTACGCATCGCAGGCGTGAGCAAGCGTTTTGGCGCGTTCACCGCAGTCGATGACCTTTCGCTCGATATCTATCAGGGCGAGTTCTTTGCGCTGCTCGGACCCTCGGGCTGCGGCAAGACCACGTTGTTGCGGCTGATCGCCGGCTTTGAGCGAGCGAGTGCGGGCGGCATTCTGCTTGACGGCGTCGATCTTGCGGCGGTGCCGCCGCACCAACGTCCCGTCAACATGATGTTCCAAAGCTATGCGCTGTTTCCGCATCTGAGCGTAGCGGCCAACGTCGCCTTCGGCCTCAAGCAGGAGGGCTTGCCCAAGGCGCAGATCGCCGAGCGGGTGGCCGATATGCTGGCGCTGGTGAAACTCGAAAATTTCGGCCGGCGCCGGCCACATGAACTATCCGGCGGTCAGCGCCAGCGCGTGGCGCTGGCGCGTTCGCTGGTCAAGCGGCCGCGGGTGCTGCTGCTCGACGAGCCGATGGCGGCGCTCGACAAGAAGCTGCGCGGCGAGACCCAGTTCGAGCTGATGGACCTGCAACGCCGCCTCGGGCTGACCTTCATCATCGTCACGCACGACCAGAGCGAAGCGATGACGGTCGCCGACCGTATCGCGGTGATGGACCGCGGCCGGTTGATGCAGGTCGCGCCGCCCGCGGAAATCTACCAGCGGCCGAACTCGCGCTGGGTTGCCGACTTCATCGGCAACGTCAATCTGTTCGAGGGCCGCGTCGGCGACGACGGCACCAGCGTTGAGGGCACGGCGTTGGGTACCGTGCGCGTGGCGGCCAAGATCGATGCCGCGCCCGGCGCGACGGTTTGGGTGGCGGTGCGACCGGAGCGGCTGCGGATTTTGCCGGGCTCGCCGTCGCCAGACCGACAGACGGTCTTGGAGAACGCCGTAGCCGCGACGCTCGTTAACGTCGCTTATCTCGGCGATCTGTCGGTGTTGCGGCTGCGGACCGACGCTGGCGTGCCGCTGCAAGCGACGATCGCCAATACCGGCCGGCCGGCCGACCGCGCGGCCGGCTGGAACGACCGAGTGTGGCTCGGCTTTCCGCCCGAAACCGCGATCGTGCTGACGCGATGAAGGAAGTGGCGCGGATGGCGACGCAACGGCCGCAACGCTCGTTTCTGGCAAAGCTCGTCGTGCGGGTTCCCTACGCCTGGCTGGTCGCGTTTTTTCTGGTGCCGTTTTTGATCGTGGTGAAAATCAGCCTGTCGCAGATCGCGATCGCGCAACCGCCCTATACGCCGGTCTTCGATGTTTCAGCGGGCTGGCACAGCATTGCGAGTTTCCTTGCCGGGCTGTCGCTCGATAATTACGCATTCCTCGGCTCCGACCCGCTTTACTTCCTTTCCTACGTGAAAAGCGTCGAAATCGCCGCATGGTCGACGCTGATGCTGCTCCTCATCGGCTATCCGATCGCCTATGCGATGACGCGCACGCCGCGAAAGCTGCAGCCGGTCCTGGTGCTCTTGGTCATCCTGCCGTTCTGGACTTCGTTCCTCATCCGAATTTATGCCTGGATGAACATCCTCCAGCACGACGGCCCGCTCAATCAGCTGTTGCTGGCACTCGGCCTGGTGCACGAGCCGCCGGTATGGCTGTCGACGAATACCGCGGTCTATATCGGCATCGTCTATTCCTATCTGCCGTTCATGGTGCTGCCGCTTTATGCGACGCTGGAGAAACTGGACGAGTCGCTGCTTGAAGCGGCGGCGGATCTCGGTTGCCCGCGCTGGAAGGCGTTCTGGCTGGTGACGGTACCGTTGTCGGCGCCGGGCGTGATCGCGGGCGCGCTGCTTTGCTTCATTCCGGCGGTCGGCGAGTTCGTCATTCCCGATTTGCTCGGCGGCTCGCGGACCGCGATGATCGGCCAGACCATCTGGACCGAATTTTTCGCCAACAAGGATTGGCCGACCGCGTCGGCAGTCGCCGTCGTCTTGGTTTGCCTGTTGGTGACGCCGATCGTGGTGTTCCAGCATCAGACGATGCATGGCGCCGAGCGAGACTGACGATGCGCAAGCTCTCGGCATTCAACCTCGCGGCGCTCTTTATCGGCATCGCCTTCCTTTATCTGCCGATCGTCATTCTTATCGTCTACTCGTTCAATGCCTCGCGCCTGGTCGTGGTATGGGGCGGCTGGTCTATGCGCTGGTACGCGCAATTGGCCGGCGACGCGCCGCTCTTGGGAGCCGCCTTCATCAGCCTGCGTGTCGCGCTGCTCTCGGCCAGCGCCGCGACTTTATTGGGAACGCTGGCAGCAGTGGCGTTGGTGCGCTTCGGCCGCTTCCGCGGCCGGCTCCTGTTCGCGGCTATGATCTACGCGCCGCTGGTCATGCCGGAGGTTATCACCGGGCTGTCGATGCTCCTCCTCTTCGTCGCCATTTCGGCCGACCGCGGTTTCTGGACTGTGGTCATCGCCCACACGACCATGGCGATGTGCTTCGTGGCCGTCATCGTGCAAGCGCGGCTCATTGATTTCGACATGAGCCTCGAAGAGGCGGCGATGGATCTCGGCGCCTCGCCGGCGCGGACCTTTATGGCGGTGACCCTGCCGTTGATCCTTCCCGCCATCGCCGCAAGCTGGATGCTGGCCGTCGCGCTCTCGCTCGACGATCTGGTCATCGCGAGCTTCACCACCGGGCCCGGTGCGACGACGCTGCCGATCCGCATCTACTCGGAAGTGCGCCTCGGTGTCAGCCCCGAGATGAACGCGGTCTGCAGCATCATGGTCGGCGTGGTCGGCGTCGCCGTGATTGCGGCATCGCTGTTAACCAAGCTCGGCGCAACAAGAGGCGCGCCGGCGCGGCTGTGAGTGTCAATCCCGGCTCTCGCCGGGCGGGCGGAAAATGTAGAACAGAAACCAGACCGGCACGATCACCAGCGCGCCCAGCAACAAATTCGGCAGCACCCAATCAACGCCTTGGCGCGCCAGTTCCTCGACCCGGTCGGGCGACAGGCCCGTGGTCTTGATCAGCTCGCTGGTTCTGATGCCGAAATGGTCGAGGATCGTCCCGACGATCAGCGACGCGATCAGCACTTTAGCCATCGTACGCGTAAGGCGGCTGAGCATCAGCAGAGCACCTTTTGCCCCGGTCGCGGTCGAAATCCCCGCGCTGATTCGTGCGCCGGGAATCATAGAGCAAAAAGTTAAAAGCCGCGCGCGGTCGCGCGCCGCCGAGCCTTCGCCGGCCGCTGTGTTGGCTATTGCGAAGATTTGGGCGTGACGGGTGCCGAGGCGGGGGCCACGGTCTGGGTCGAGGCAGCCGGGGGCGCCGGCGCTGCCAGCAACTGATCGATCACCGAGCGCACGGCATCGCTGGCGTTGTAGCTCTTGGCCGCATTGAGGAGAGGCGCGGCGGCTCCCGAGCGGCGGATCAAGATTTGCGCGTCGGGCAGCACGATCGGATCGGCCCATGGTCCCTGCACAACGAATGGCAGATCGAACTCGTCGGCGGTGGCGCTCGACACCAGCGTCGCCACGCCCTTGAGATCGAGATCGCGCGCCGGCACCGAGGCTTCGCCGGCGACCACAAGCTTCACGGATGGACCAAGGATACGCATGTCGTCCACCGACACCAAGCCGTCGTTCACCTTGAGGCTGATGGCGAGCTGATCGAACGGGGTGCGCCCGGTGCGGAAATCGCCGCTGCCGGAGAGCGGGCGCCGCTCGAGGCGGCGCAGCAATTGCTCGACATCGATGCCGGTGAGCGCGCCCGATTGGGCTTTCAGCGAGGCCGTTCCATTGAGCCCATGGGTCACCGCCAGAACGGAATCGCCCGCGCCATCGAGATTGAATGCCAGATTGCCTGCGCCCTCCAGTCGATGCACGCCGAAAATTTGGCCGAGACATTTTTCCAGGTCGACGTCGAGAAACTGCATGTTTGAGGTCACCGCGACGCCATTGTCGGCGCTGGCGATCCCGAGCGTGCCTTTGGCGGTGCCGCCGAATGCCTGCGTTTCTCCGATCGTGAGATCAAGCTTGCCGTCGTGCATCGTGGCGGCGACCGCGGTGCGTCCCAATTGTGCGTCCCCTATCTTGATGCTGGCGGCGGACAGCCGAAGATCGAGGTTGAAATTGTCAAATCCGTTGAGCGCAATCGGCAGCCTGTTCCAATTGTTTTCGTCGCGGGCCAGGAGCCGGACGCCTGATACGTAGGGCGACAAGTCCAGCGCATCGGCGGCGAGTGTGCCCTGGACCAGGCGATGGCCGTCGGTCGCCAGCGTCAACGCGCCTTCCGCACTGTTGCCGTCGAGCTCGACGTTGACGTTGGACAGCGACGCGCCGCCGCCGCCGATGTCGCTCTGCGCTCGCAGCGCAAAGCGGCCAAAGCCGCCGAACGGCACCGCGCTCTTGCCGGTCCAGCGCAGCGCATCGCGCAGTGAAGACGCTTCAACGTCCAGCGTGCCGGCGATTTTCACCGTCGGTTGATCGGTCGCCGTACCGTCGAAGGCGAGATTGAGCGGCGCACTCGTCAGCCGCAGCTTGACGCCCGAGCGATCGCCGGTGAGCGCCGCCAGAAAATCGCTCAGTGTGAGGCTTGCCTCGACCGGCTCGTCGTTCCAAACGAAGTGACCGTTGGCGCCGAAGCTGCGCGATATCGACGGCCACGCAACTTGAAAGTTGACGTCTTCGAGCCGCTCAGCGGTGCCTTGGCCGGCGTCATGCACGACGACGGTGCCGTCCTGAATGCCGATCTCGGAAAACCATGCCGTGCGCTCAGGATCCGGCTGCAGCGCATGCGCCAGTGAGACGATCAGTCCCGACCAATTCGACTGTCCGGCGGACGAAAACGTAACGTTGATGACCGGGCGCACCAGCGTCACGTCGGCGATTTCGATATGTCCGGCAAGCAGCGGAAAATAGCGCAGCCGCGCGGTCAATTCGTCGGCCGCCACGGCGGGCTCGCCGCTCTTGCCGTCGCCAAGCAGCACATTGCGGAAGCGTACGATACCGGACGGGAACAGCGACAGCGAAACCTCGTCGCCCAACATCGGGTCGAGGCCGGTGACGGCGTGGATTTCCGATTTCACCGCATCCCGCACCGACGCAGCGGGAATGAGAAAGGACAGCGCGATCAGCGTGACGAAGCCCGCGCCGAAAATGGCAGCAACGGCAATCGCAAGGCGTTTCAAGCCGGTGGCCGCGGTCACGGGACGCCTTTTCCGATTATGATGAGGACGGTCGACTATAACGAGCGGCAAACGAGCTGCAAACATGCCCGGCATCTGTGTCGCTTTCGTGGCCGCGAACTCGGCGCTTCGCGTCCAAATCACTGTCGCAATTAAGAAAATTGGGCTTTGGCGGCATTCTACCGACGCTCAGCGGGCAGCGGCCTGCCAGCCCTTAGGCGCGCGCACTTGCGACACTTCGGCGATCATTTTGGCGATGATGGCTTGGCCGAACGAGTTGAAGTTCTTTGCCACCATGACGAAGGCGCCGGGGCCGCCGATGACGTTGTTGCGATAGTAATTGTCGAGCCCGCCGGGCGGATTGGTGTGTTCCGGATTCCACGGCAGCGGGTTGTCGCTGAGGATAACGAGACCGTTGATAGTGACGCCCTTGGCCACGGCTTGATCGCGCAATTCGGCGGCGTCGCGGCCGTCATTATTGGTGCCGTCGCCGGATACGTCGATAGTGCGGCGAATACAATTGAACGGCGCATTAGCGAGCCGCGCCATCGCAAATTCGATGCCGCCGCTGATCGAGGTGCGGCCGGCGAAGGAGCGCGGCATTTCGAGCAACTGATCGCCGAAATCCTTCGCCGAAGCGGCGTCGCCGATTTCGGTCCAATCGATCACCACATGTTGCGCGCCGACGCCCGACCACTCGACGAATGTCAGCCCGATACGGCCGTTATGGCCCGACCGGATCGTATCGAGCACGCGTGGATCGGCGATGGCCGCGGCATAGCCGTTGCGCTGCAACTGGAATTTTTCGTTGTCGATACTGCGCGAGACATCCGCGGCCAGCACCAGAAGCAGATCAACGTCGTTCTCGGCGCGCGCCGCGGCCGGCAGCAAGGCAATGCCGGCGAAAATCGATACCAGGAAAATTCTGATCATGTGCATCGCTGCGCCTCTCGCCGAGCATCGGCAGCAAAGACGGCGAAAAATCGACGCCAGCGAGTTTAGACGACTTTCGCCGCCAAGGCCCGATCAATCGGCGACAATCCGGCTGGGCGGGAAGGCGATCTCGATCAGCGTGCCGGCGTTCGGTGCGCTCTTAATCGAGAAATTGGCGCGGTTGGCTTCGGCCAGTGCTTTGGTCAGCGGCAGACCGAAGCCCGTTCCACCCGAGCCCCAGCTTCCGGAGGTCGCGGTCTGGCGGAACGGTTCGAGCGCCGCCTCGATGTCCTTTTCGCTCATGCCAGTGCCGGTGTCGCGCACGCGCAGCACCGCCTCGCGGCTGTCGGTAAATACCGTCGATACGATGACCTGGCCGCCGGGTCCGGTGAATCTGATCGAGTTCGAGATGAGATTGAGAACGATCTGGCGCAGCGACCGCTCATCGGCGACGACAAGCGGCAGGCCCGGCGTGAGCGAGGTTCGGATGATGATGCGAGCGCGGTTCGCCTGCGGCTGCATGATGCCGACGCATTGCTGGGTCAGCTCATTGAGATTGACGTTGGCGAAGGTGAGATCGATTTGTCCGGTCTCGATCCGCGACAGATCGAGCAGGTCGTTGAGCATCGCAACAAGGTGCGTCCCGGCGGCGTGGATGTCCTTGATATATTCGCGGTAACGCTCGTTGCCGATCGGGCCGAAGCGTTCGGCCATGATGACCTCGGCAAAGCCGGTCATGGCATTGAGCGGCGTGCGGATCTCGTGACTGACTTTGGCGAGAAATTCCGCTTTGGCCGACACCGCGCGGACAGCCTCGCGCTTGGCGTTGCGCAGCTCTTCCTCGCTTTGCTTTTAACTCGTCACGTCGCGGAATACGCCGCAGATGCGGTCGTCGCCGATCGGAGCGAGCGTCATCGCCAGCGGAACGAGCCGATCCTCGCCGGCGCGCGCCGCCACGTCGAGCACGTTGTTGGGGCCGCCCGTGCCGTGCACGATACGGTCGAAATGGTCGCGCGCCGCGCGTTCGCTTTGCGGCGCCAAGAGATCGCCAAAGGAAAGGCCGGCAAGCTCACCCGCGGCCTTGCCGAACAAGTCGGCGGCGCGGACATTGGCGCCTACGATCCGGCCTTCATTGTCGAACGTGACGATACCGTCGGTTGCCGCGTCGAAGATCGATTTGAGTTCGCGATTCTCGTTCTCGGCGGCGAGCGCACGCTCGGCTTGCCGCCGTGCGGCCTCGGCATCGGCGTTGTTTCGACCGTTGCTCAGGATGAGCGCGAGCGCGGACGCTCCGTTCCACGGCACGGTGAACATGCGGCCTTCGGCCGGCAACTCGTCGCCGCGCTGCGTCCTGATCGAGAGCGGCCTGATCGATGGGGAATTGGCGCCGTCGCTTTCGGTCAGTACCTCGGCGCCGGGCTCGACAAACAACGTGTTCAAGCCGCCGGCGGCCTCGATCGCCGCGGGGTTTTCGTAGCCGCTCCATTCAAGAAAATGACGATTGGCGTACAAAAGCTCATCGTGCCGGTAGATCAAAACGCCGACCGGAATGCGGTCGAGCAGCACCTGCGCGATCATGGGCTCCGGGGCCGGCATCGCCAGCGGCGCGGCTTCGGCGGTTTCCGCCGGCGCGATCTCGGCGTTGCTCTCCACGGCGGCCGGCGCCGCCTCCGGGCTGTGCAGCCGCGCCGTCAGTTCCTGTGCCAGTTCGCGGAACGCCCGGCGCTCGATCGGGCTCAAGGTCGGCGACGCCCTAGGCTCGGCGGGCGGCGAATGGCGAAACGGCACCACATTGGCGGCCGCCGGCGCGACACTTGGCGCCGGCCGATCCGGTTGAGGCGCTATTTCGGCTGCCGTGGCGGGCTCGGCGTTTTCCGGCGCGGCTGCGGCTTCCCCGTGCTGTGGCGCCGAGTCGGGCGCGGATATTGATCCGATCTGATGTTCCCGACGCGCGCGCGCCAACTGGTTGATGCGATCGATGTCGCGACAAACAGCGAAGCCGCGATAGCCGCGGAAACTGCGGTCGCGATCGAATACCGGCAGACCCGACATTTCGATCGACAACCGTTCGTTCGACGCGTCCACCGGCCAGGACACGACGAGGCCGCTCCAAGTTTCGCGGCTCGCTATCGCTCGCGCCACCTGGTTGTCCGGATCGAGCTTCAGCTCGTCGGCAATCTCGTTCCACGGCCGGCCGAATGTGGAGGTGGTATGCGGTCCGGCCAGTTCGATGAATTCGTCCGACCCGACGCCGAAGCGACCCTCCGCGTCCATCTGCCAGACAAAACGTAACGGGTGCCGCCGCTCCACTGCGGGTGCTGCGGCAATGGGTCCCGATTCGACGACCGGTGCAGCCGGCTCGGCAGTCGGTTCAGTAGGCTCTGTCGCTGCGTCAGGTGCGGCCGGTTCAGCAGTCGGTCCAGTAGGCTCTGTCGTTGCGACGGGTGCAGCAGCCGGCTCAGCAGTCGGTTCAGTAGGCTCTGTCGTTGCGGCAGGTGCAGCAGCCAATTCAGCAGTCGCTTCAGTAAGCTCAGTCGCCGCGTCGGGTGCGGCCGGTGCAGCAGTCGGTTCAGCAAGCTCAGTAGCCGCGTCAGGTGCGGCCGGTTCAGCAGTCGGTTCAGTAGGCTCTGTCGTTGCGGCGGGTGCAGCAGCCGGCTCGGCAGTCGGTTCATTAGGCTCCGTCGCCGCGACGGGCGTTGCAGGCGGCGGCGCAATCGTGGATTCGGGCGCCGTTGACGCGTCGCTTTGCGGACGCGGCATCGTGAGCAGTAACAGGCGTGAAGCATCCTTGCCGAGGCGCAGGGCGGTGACGTCGAAGGATGTCTCGCCTAAGCGCGCCGTACCGCTGGCGCTCCCGGTTTCAAGCACCGTGGCGGCGAGCGTCTCGATGCCGAGCGCGGAGAGCATGGTCGCGCCGCGAAGCCGCGTCTGCGCCGCGATGTTGGCATAAACCAGCGTTCCCTCCGGGGTAAATCCGGCGATCGGTTCCGCATCGTCGGCGAACAGCCGGCGGACACGCTCGCCGAGCGTCAGCTTCGGTCCCGCCAGCTCGGTTGCGGCAATCAAAACGCCCGCCTTGCCGTCGGCAAGAACGATCCGCGAGCAGGCGCAGGTCAGCGTGCGCCCGAAGCTTGCACCAAAGCCGCGCAGGCGCTCGAGGCGCTCTTGTCCGGCCGTAGGCAGGGCGCCGGCAAGCCGGATGATTTGCGCGGCTGAGGCGTCGGCGGCGTCAAACCGGAGTTGCGTGCAGGCACTCGTACTGGCGGCGCCGAAGATCCCTGCGCCGACCGCATTGGCCCACACCATCTGCGAGCCGTCGGTGCTCCACAGCCAAGCCGGCCACGCGCTGGTCGCCAGTTCCGCGAGACGCGGATGACGCAACAAAACGAGCTCTCCATCAATGATCGACATGCGCTCGAAACTCGTAAAATCAAGCAATTCTTAATAGTGCGGGGCATGTGCGGCGTCCATGGCGCCGACCGCCGTGCCGCCAAGCTTGGCGGGATAACCTTAATCGCCATAAGGCTTTATCGGGCGGCTGCCGATGCCGTTTGCGGTTTCGCTGGCGCGCGGGCTGCAAAATCGCGCTAGGATTGGAAACCCGGGGGCACGAGGAGCGTACAATGGCTAAAGATCCATTTGAGCAATTTGCAATTCCGAACGAGATGCGGGCATTCGCCGAACAGAGCGTGGCGCAGGCCAGGAAGGCCTTCGACGGCTTTATCGAGGCGGCCAACAAAGCGATGGGGCAACTCCAGGGCCACACCCAGGCGGCGCACAGCAGCGCCACGGAAATCGCGCACAAGTCGATCTCCTATGCCGAGCAGAACGTGGCCACGACATTCGATTTCGCCCAAAAGCTCTTGCGTGCCAAGGACGCGACGGAGGTGATGGGGCTGCAATCGGAATATCTCAGCCGCCAGATGCAGGCGCTTTCGAGCCAAGTTCAGGATCTCGGACAAAGTGCTGCCAAGATTGTGGTTGATGCTGCCAAGCCTAAGACGTAGCGCGAACCCGCTGCGGCTGGTTCAGAAAATACAATAATTTCAATTATATATTTATTTTTGTGCATCGCAATAATTTCTATTGCATTGCACCAAAAAAGTTGCTATTTGTAAATTCAGCAAATGCTCCGGCGCGGACGATCGCTCGTCCGGCCGCGGCACGGCGGTAATGTCAGGCAGCGCGCAACGGGCGGCGAGGCCAATCAAGAAAAGTTCTCCAGGTGAGACAGCCCAAGAAGCAACGAGCAAAATCAAGGACACGTGTCATGGCGGAAGCCACAACCACAACGACTCCCCCGAAAGCGAAGATCAATAAGCCGGCAATGGGCACATTCGAAATGCCGAAATTCGAGATGCCGAAATTCGAAATCCCGAAAGTGGAAATGCCGGCGGCATTCCGCGAATTCGCGGAGCGCGGTGTCGCCCAGTGCAAGGACACCTACGAGAAGATGAAGGCCGCCGCCGAAGAGGCGACCGACGTGCTCGAGACCACCTATTCGACCGCCAGCAAGGGCGCATCGGATTACGGCCTCAAGGTGATCGAGGCGGCCCGTACCAACACCAATGCGGCGTTCGATTTCTTCGGCGAGTTGATTACGGCCAAGTCGGCCTCCGAAGTCATCGAGCTGTCGAGCACCCATGCGCGCAAGCAGTTCGAGACGCTGACGCAGCAGAGCAAGGATCTCGGCGCGCTGGTGCAGAAGGTCGCGACCGAAACCGCGGAGCCGATCAAGAGCGGCATGAATAAGGCGTTCAGCAAGGTCGCGTAACTGCGCCCTCGACGATCGCAGCCGCGCTATTGCGGCGAAGGGAAAGCCCGGGCCTGGCCCGGGCTTTCGCTTTTTGTTGGGATGTATGAGCTATATTGCCAAACCGGGCCGTTATTCATAGTTTCCCGGCGCTTGCCGAAGGCGGGCCCGTGCAGCTGTAGCTCAGTTGGTTAGAGCGCCTGACTGTGGATCAGGAGGTCGGTGGTTCGAATCCACCCAGCTGTACCAGCGATTTCAGTGTCCGGCCCTTCGCAATATGGATGCCGCAGGTGTCGAAGACATAGATGACATCCCCCGGGGTGGCGCGCGCGAGACTAACGCACATGATCGACCATCACTTCGGGGAGTCGGGCCTCCCACTCCAGTTTCTCGCCGGGCGAGAACCAGCGCTGTCCGCCTTGCGGCGTGAAAAGCTTGACCCTTCCCTTGCCTGCGACCTGCACTTGTCCGCCGGAGACTTTCAGGAGTGCAGTCTCCTCGATACCAACCACTGGATTGTGCCACACCTGGTGGTATTCGCGAATCCGAAAATCTCGGGATTCGCTATTTGGCGCATCGGATACGCCCCGTTCAACGTAATGTGGGTTGACGTTGAACGGAACCAAGTCCAATGCGCCGAATTCACTTAAACCGACGACGTTCCAGTCATTAGTTGTCAATATATTCGGGCCTGCCAAGTTTGCTCCGGCGCTGGAACCAACATAGGGCATGCCGCGTCGCACCTTTTCTCGCAGCGCGGTCAGCAGCCCGGACTGAGTCAATCTGTCCAATAGCGCATAGGTGTTTCCACCCGGAATTATGACCGCATCTGCCTTGTCGAGGGCGTCCTTCCAGCGCGAACTCCAACGAATGTGGACAACTTTTTCCGCGATTGACGAGGCCTTCAGGCGCTCATCTATCGCACGAAAGTACTCCTCTTCGTCGAAAAGATTGGCCGCTGAAACTAATCCTACCGTCTTTGATGACCGCAGGAATTCCCAGACCTGTTGCCTGCAATGCTCGAAATATGGCGAGCCGGTGGCGCCGATTAGAAGAAGTTTCATTGCGACTCTCAATGGTCAGTGCAGTTCGGTTGGCCATTTCAATTACGCGGCTGTAAACCGGAAACTTTGGAAGGGTAGAATACCAGCCTCGAAAAGCCACGTGTCCTCTTGGGGGTTACGTAGCGCTTCGCGGTCCGGATGCAAGGGCACAACGATCAGCTTGAAGCCTGAGACCTTGACAATAATCTTGATGCCGTCGGCGGGAACTGTGGCGCTCAACACGTAGTTGCCCGGCACCCAAATCGCTCGCTCCACCTTATATCTTACCGGCACTCTTTGCCGAGCAGGTAATTTTATGTCCGCCGTCAGGGCCAGATGCTGACCGTCGCGAACCAAGGTCAAATTTCCTAATCTCTTACTCTGATTTTCCTGCAACGGCTGTTCGAACAGCTCTTTCGTGTCCTTTTGGTCGGTCTGCAGGCTGTGGTCGTCGCCGACCGCGAAAGAGATGAAGCGCGGAACATTCCTCTCAGGCGGCAACGGTACGTCGAGATCGATCGCGGCAGGAACTTTATAGGATATCGTGTGCTCGTTCAGATTCTCCAGGTCATAGGAATAAGTAGAAGTAATGAACGCTATACCTTCCTCCAGAAGCGGTTGTTCGGCGTTCGAATCGATGTGCACTTCCCACCCGCGGCGATAAACGTCCGAGCGGAAAACGTTATCCGCGACTTGGGTATATATCTTTTCCGGAACGACCTTGGCGTAGGCCGCCGATAACACGTCGTAGGTGATGTGCTCTCTTAGCCGGCTACTTGCGTATCGCTCGATCGAAAAAGTCACAAAGGCCGATATCAGTAGCGCGATGGCAAGATCACGTATAATATCTGGAAATAGCGCCGCGTTAGTGTCCAGTTTGGCAATGAGGTCTCTTATTCCCTGATCAAGTTGCGGTTTGTTGGGCGTGTTGGGAAGCTCTGAGACGCTTTGCCCGAGTTCGAAAATTAAAACTTTCTCCTGGTCGCCACGATCGAGCTGTTTCCAAACAATCGAAGCCACGATCCCCAACGTGCCAAAAAGCAGGCAGGAAACGAGCACTAAATTGAAGATTGTGGCTTGACGGGAAATCGTCGCTTTCAACTGTTTTGCGGTATCGCGTTCCACGGCAGTCTCCCTCGGGGAAGATAGGAAGGCTTCCTAATCCTCTAGTTGTTTTTATCACTCCATACAGCTAATTGTAATGCCGCCCTACTCAAATGACTTCCTTAGTCTTGTCGTCGGTCTCGCCGTAGCGGCGCAGCGTTGCCGGCCTGGTGCCGGCATAATGCTGCTCCAGCCCCGGCGCGATTTTGGCGTTCTCGCGCTCGAACAGCGAATTGCCGGCAAGATCGCTCTCGACCAGGAACGGGCCGAATTTTTCCACGTCGAGCACCCAAACGGCTTGCGCCAGGCCGAGCTCCTCCAGCCAATAGACGCCGGCGACGCGCTTGATGCCGCGGCCGAGCAGCGCGCCGGTGCCGTAGCCGACGGTGGTCAGATAGATCGCGTTGTTCGGCACGAAATGCGCCCGATAGGTCTCCGATGTCATGCCGCCCTTGCCGATGATGACGTTGCAGCCGGAGATTTTGAACCAGCCGTCGAGCCATTGGGCAAAGCGGAACGATGCGGTCGCGGTGACCGCGCCGACGGTGTAGCTGCCGTCGGGATTGATGCTGGCCGCCGGCGAGCAATGGAAATTGGTGATGCCAAGCGCGTCTTTGCCCGCGGGCATACCGACACCGTCGTCGATCGCCCGCTTATAGACACCCTCGCGCGCGGTGAAGACGCGGCCGCTGAGATACGCCACCGATCCAATCTCAAGCTTGCGCAAATCCTCGGTCCGCGCCGGCAGATCGAGATGAACGGTCTTCAGGTTGCTCATGATCTATTCCGCGGCCTCGGCGGCTTGCCGTTCCCATTCGACGGTGGAGCGCCGCATATAGTCGGTGAACCACATCGGATCGGTGCGGAACGCCGCTTTGCCGTCGGCGGAAATCCGCGCACAAGCGCGCCGCGACGACAGGCAGAACATGTGCACCGACATCGGCATGCCGCCGGTGTGGCAATAGCCGACCTCGATATGGCAATCGATCACCATGGAGGAACCGACAAAGCCCATCGCGCCCATGCCGATCGAGTTGCCGAGTTCCTTGAACTCGTCTTCCAGCGCGGCGATTTTCGGGTCGGGATTGCGCGAGCCGACGAGACGCAGGCACGACGCCTGCTTGCCCAGCACCATCGAGGTGTCTTTCGAGCCGCCAAGCCCGACGCCGACAATAGCCGGCTGACAGGCGAGCCCCCGCTTGCCGAAGCCGATCAGCGTGTCGAGATAGAACCGCTTGATGCCTTCGATGCCGTCGCCGGGAAACAGCATGCGGTAATCCGAGCCGAACAAACCGCCTTTGTGCACCGTGGTCAGTTCGATCCAGTCGGCATCGGGATGGAATGCATATTCGATCTCCGGCGCGCCGATGCCGACATTGTTGTTGTGATCGGTCCGCCACAATGGATGCACGCGATTGGGGCGCAGCGGCACCGATGCAGTCGCGTGTGCGGTGGCGCGCCGCAATGCTGCTTCGAGCGCCACCGGGCCGCCTTCGATTCTCGCCTCATTGCCGATCTTGACGTACCAGCGCGGCAGGCCGGTATCGCCGCACATGGCGCGGCGGTCTTCCTTAGCCGCTTCGTAGTTTTCCAGCATCGCCTTGATGACGAAGGCGGACAAATCGCCCTTCTCGGTATCGGCGCAGCGGCGCAGCCCTTCGAGATAATCGTCAGGGATCTCGATGGCGGCTTTGGCCATCAGATCCTCGGCGGTGCGTTGAATTGACGAGAGCGGAATCATGGTTCGCCTTTATTCGGCCGCTTCGCGCAACAGCGTTTCGCCGGGTTTCACGTGCGTGAAGATAACCGGCTGGTCGGTGATTTCGATCCCGCCCGAAGCCTGCCGCGCCACGGTAAAGGTCGAGGTGTTAAGATCGCCGGGTTCCGGAAAATCCGACCGGTAATGCGCGCCACGGGAATTCTCGCGCTTCCGCGCCGCGAGCGCAATGACCCGGCTGATTTCACATAGCGAGCGCAGATTGAGCCAATCGTGCCAGGTCAGATTGAACCGCCGCCCGGCGTCGGCGAGGCCGGTGGCGAGCAGTTCGGCTTCGATGCGGTCGATCCCTTCGATTCCACGCGCGATGCTGGCGCGGTCGCGCACGACGCCGACCTCATCCCACATCATATCGAGGAGCTTTTCGCGCAATGCGTTGAGATCGCTTGGCTTGCGGATGAACGGATGCAGCGCGCGCTCGACCTCGGCGTCGAGCACGCTTGCATCGGGCGGCCTATGACCCGGATTCTTGGCGATCCAGCGCGCCATCACATCGCCGGCGATGCCGCCGAACACGGTCGAATTGGCGACGCCATTGCCGCCAAGCCGGTTCGCGCCATGCATGCCGCTCGCGTCCTCGCCGGCGACGAAGAGGCCAAAACACTCGGTCGCGGTGTCGACATCGCAGATCACGCCGCCCATGAAATAATGCGCGGTCGGCACCACTTCGACGAGGCCGCCGGCCAGATCGAAACCGCAATCGCGGCAACGATCCACCATACCCTTGAATTGCTTGGCGACATTCGCCGGGCCGAGATGGCCCATTTTGATGTAAACGCCGCCATTCGGCGTCGTGCGCCCGGCCCGCATCTCCGCGTCAATGGCGCGGCTGACCACGTCGCGCGTGGCGCGCTCCAGTTTCGCATCGTAGTCGCCCATGAAGCGATGCATCGAACCATTGAGCAAATGTCCGCCCGCTCCGCGCAAGCCTTCCTCCAGAACGGTGCCGGTCATGCGCGTGTCGGGACCGGCAAGCAATCCGGTCGGATGAAATTGCACCATCTCCATGTCACGAAGAGGGAGTCCGAGGCGGAGCGCCATGGCAAGCCCGTCCATGCTCTTGTCGCCGGACGGGGTGTGATAGCGGTACATGGTCGGGCCGCCGCCGGTCGCCAGCAGCACCGCCTGCGCCGAGACGAAGCGGAATTCGCCGGTGCGCACGTCGATCAACAGCACGCCGGCGAGCGCGCCATCATGCGAGGGAATAAGCGCGACCGCGCGATGCTCTTCAAAGCGCCGGATCGGCCGCGCCCAGACCTGCTCCATCAGCCGATTGATGATTTCGATGCCGGTGAGATCGCCTTTGTGCACGGTGCGATCAAAGGTCTGCCCGGCGAAGGCTTTGCCATGCAGCGTGCCGTCCGGATTGCGGTCGAAGAAACAGCCGATCTCGTTCTCAAGCTCACGTACGCGTTCGATCGCGGTCGCGACCAGCGTCCAGGCCAGTTCCTGATGCGGCAGCCATTTGCCGCCTTCGATCGTGTCCATGAAATGGCGCTCGATCGAGTCGCCGGGATTGAGCGCAACATTGTAGCCGCCCTGCACCATGCGGGTGCAGCCGCATTTGCCGAGGAGACCCTTGCTCGCCACCGTGATGTCGAGATCGGGATTGGCCTTCAAGGCATGCAGCGCGGCGAATAGACCGGCGCCGCCGGAGCCAAGGATCAGAATGTCGGTCTTGAGACGCTCCACCTGCATGGTCAGAACACGCGCACCAGAAAGATAAAAGCAACCAGGGCAGATAGCGCAGCGGCGATCGTCGCCAGCTGCTTCTGCCCGTCACGCCAATCGAAATTCTCGATCACCAGCACGCGCAAGCCGCCGAGCAGATGCACCGCCAGCAAAAACACCAGTCCGCCTTCGGCGAGCTTGACCAGCGGCTGATCGGTCCAGCGCAAAAAGCTGTCGAGGCGCGCTCCGCCGTGAATGGCCAATGCCAGCACCAAAAAATGAAACGGCAAGAAAATCGCCAGCGCCAGACCTGACAGGCGATGGATCATGGCGGCGATCCACAACGCGCTGCCGCGGTGCTTCATTTGCCGCGCGATCATCACAGCACCACTGCCGCCACGGCGCGGGCGCCGAGCACCGCAAGGATGAGGCCGAACAGGAGCGCAAATATGTCGCCGCGCCGCTCGGTCAGCGGCGACCATTCGCTCAAAATGTTGCGCACGCCAATCGCGGCATGGATCGAAACGGCGGCGACGAAAACGCCGTAATACGCCGCCCACACGATGCTGCCCTGCGTGCGCGCCAAAATATCCGCGGCGGTGAGACCTTGCCGCGTTGCGTAAAAGATCAGAGCGATATGGCCGAGCACCAGCGGCGCCATGACGGCTGCGGTCGCACGCTGCCAGACATAGAGCCGGACGTTCATGGCTTGATCTCGCCCTTCAGATACGCGGCGGTGGTTCGCTTCTTGAGACCAGCGATGGCTGCGGTCGGATTGAGCGCTTGCGGGCAAAGCTCCTGGCAGGATTGATGCGAGTGGCAGGCGTGGCAGCCCCCGGACGCGGCGACGACTTGGAGCCGTTCGCGATTGCCGCCGTCGCGTTCGTCGTTGACCAGCGTCCATGCGCGCGTCAGCGCCGCCGGGCCGAGATAAGCGGAATTCCAGTGCACCGTATCGCAGCCGGCATAGCACACCCCGCAATTGATGCATTCGATCGCTGCGTCGGCGGCGACGCGGGCCGGCGTGTCCGGCCGGATTTGCGCGACGGCCTCGCGCCGCGTCTGCGACGGTACGAACGCGCCTTTTGCCCGCTGCCACTTGACGAAAAACTGCTCCATGTCGGCGGTCAGATCCTTGATCACCGGAAGATTTGCGAGCGGTCCGATTTCGAGCCGGCCGCTGTCCGCGACCTTTGACACGTGCGTGCGGCAGGTCCAGCGCGGCCGCCCGTTGACGGTCATGGCGCAGGAGCCGCACACGCCGACCCGGCAGGCGAAGCGATAGGACAGCGTCGGATCGAGATGGCGCTGCACGAAAGTCACCACGTCGAGCACGGTCTGACTTGCGCGCCGGGGCACGCGGTAATTCTCGTAACGGCCCTCTTGCCCGCCGCGCCAGAGTGATACCGAAAGTTCAAAGAGCGTACCGGACATAGGTCTCCTTGGGTCTCCTTGGCCACGCTTGATGCGCGTGTTTCGCCCACTCTACCAAGCGGAGCCGCGCGCCAAAAGCCGATATAGCTCGGTGTTTCTCGTCGCCGGTGGCGACATCGAATCTCGCCACGCCGCAGTAACGTGGCGAAGCTCGATATCGAAGGGCGCACGAGATCGAAAAACTGGCAGCGGCGTCATGGCGGGAATGAAGCTTGTTCTGTCCATGGCGCGAGTAAGCAACAGTTCGATGGCCGTCGATCGCGACGTTTGCGCAAGCGGCTTGTGACAAAGGCAAGAGGCCGCCAGCTGTTCAGCGGGAGGGCCAAGTAGAATTTATTGTGGCGCGCCGGCTTCTTAGAATTAACACGCGGATACTGTGAATGTCAGCGCGGCTGCGTTCGCGCTTTGGCGAGAGTCTCAAATTGAGACAGTTTTGAGACTTCGCCAACGTTGCGGAACGAGTTTTAGTGGTTAATATGTCGTGAACGTCGCGCCTGCGCCGCTGCCGGAATTTCGTCATGGCGTCGATACCAATGAATCTCCCGCGCGTGATGCAGACGCCGAGACAAAATTATGTCTCGCCGAGTTGTGCCGCTGCGATAACGCACCTCCTGAGTGCCGATTTGATCGATAGCAACGACGTCGACGGCTATTGCCGCGCCGCCGAATTTTTCGAAGCAGGCCGCACGCTCACTCCAGGTGCCGTCGGCAAAGCGGTTGCGTTGCTTTTCTTTCAGGCCAGCACACGCACGCGGATCGGTTTCGAAGCAGCGACGGCCGCGCTTGGCGCAACCGCAATAGGCGTCGATGACATGTCCGCGTCGCGCTCGAACGCAAGGTCCGGCGAAACACTGGAGGACTGTGCCGCCGTCGTCTCGCGGTTCAGCGACGCCATCGTCGTCCGTCATCATGAAAGTGGCGCGGCCGCGCGTATGGCGGCCAAGTCGCTCAAACCAGTGATAAATGCCGGGGACGGCTGGAACGAGCATCCGACCCAGGCCCTCATCGACATTTTTGCGCTGCGGCGGGGACTGGGCACCCTTCGCGAAAAAAGCATCGCGTTCGGCGGCGATCCGCGCGGGCGGACGGTGCGTTCGTTGGCGTACCTGCTGCGATACGAGGCGCCGCGCGAGATCGTATTCTGCCCGCCGTCATATTACGACATTCCGCGCGATGTCCTGGAAATTTTCGGCAAAAGTCAAATTCGCTGCCGTATGGTGACCGATATTACCTACGCGCTGGCCGAATGCGACGCGGTCATGATGGCGCCATACGACATGTCGGATATCGGAGAGGCTGCGGCTTCGGCCTATGTTTCACCGAAGGCGACACCCGAAAGTCACGTGATAACGCCCGACAAGATTGAACGGGTTGGATCGAGGGCCCTGATCTATCATCCGCTGCCGCGACAGGAAGAGATCCATCCATCATGTGACGATTTGCCGAATGCGATGTATTTCGAACAAGTTCGGCTTTCGAAATTCGTACGTATGGCCGTGCTCGACCGGTTTCTCTCCGCGAGCTGACGACCCATCCCTAAGAGGCAGCTTTGCGCGGCCCGGCAATTGCGAGCTGGGGCTGTATAATATCGCGCTTCCCGGCACTGGAAAGTATCGGGCCGCCGATGACTTTCCGCAGTTCATGTGCAGGCAACGGATGACAAAACAAGAAACCTTGCATTGCGTTGATGCCAAAACGGCGCATGCGTTCCAGCTGATTTTCCGTCTCGACGCCTTCGGCCACCAGCTCGATGTGCAGGTCGCGCGTTGTCTTGGCAATGCCGCCGATGATGGCGGCTGTGCGCGGGGACGTGTCGATGCCTTGTGAAAACTTGCGGTCGATCTTTATCTTCGAGAATGGAAAATCGTTAAGATAGGCCAGCGACGCAAAACCGGTTCCGAAATCGTCGAGCGAAATGCCGATGCCGTGATCGCGCAATTGCTCGAGGATTGCGAGCGCGGCGACCGAATCCTCGATCAGGACGGATTCGGTGATTTCCAGTTCAAGCCGTCGCGCCGACAAACCGGTCCTCGCCAGCGTGTCGACAACGGTCGCCACAAGATCTGTGCCGCGCCGAAACTGCACCGCAGACAAATTGACCGCGACGCCGATATCGGTTGGCCAGTGGGCGGCCTCGGTGCAAGCCGTGGCCAGCACCCAGGCCCCGATCGGGACGATCAATTGGGTCGCCTCGGCAAGGGGAATGAATTCGATGGGGTCGATCGGGCCGAGGCTTCGGTGGCTCCAGCGCAGCAAAGCTTCGCAGCAGATTGCGCGGCCCGATCGCGGATCGATGATCGGCTGATAAAGCAATTCCAATTCGCCGTTTTGCATGGCGACTTGCAGGTCGTGCTCGAGTTGCACACGCCGGCCGTAACGCTGGGTGATCGCGACGGTATGACGGACAATTCGCGCGCGGCCACCCTGCTTTGCCTCGTAAAGAGCAAGATCGGCGTTGCGAAACAATTGCTCCACCGTCGATCCGTCCCTCGGCGCAATGGCGTAGCCGATGCTGGCGCCGCAGAAGTGCTGGCCGATGCCGACGACAAAAGGACCGGAAAATGTCGCGAAGATCTGTTCGGCCTTGACGCGGGACTGGCTTTCGTCGGCGCCGCCGACAATCACCACGAATTCATCGCCGCCGATACGGGCGACTTCGTCGCCCGTATCGGCGATGGATTTTATCCGATCGCCGACCTCTTTGAGCACAATATCGCCGGTCTGATGGCCAAACGTATCATTGACGTCTTTGAAGCGATCGAGATCGATTAGGATAAGCGTGACAAATTCGCCGGATTCGGCCGCGCCGGACAAACGCTGTTCCAGCAGCTCGATTAAAGCCGTGCGGTTCCACAGATTTGTCAACGTATCCCGACGCGCTATCAGCTCAATCCTGCGGAAGGCGTTGTGACGGGAGACGATGTTATCGAATACCGAGTGGCAGATAACGATTATGCTGAGATAAAGAACGCTGATAAAGACGCCCAGCACGACGTGGACCAGGTCCGCACGCCAAAGCAACGCGATTATGAAAGGAAAAGCCGTCAGCGAGACTTGGCCGATCGATATGATCGGCCGGCTGGCGTTGCGCGACGAAATTCCGGCGATGTAGCCCATCACGCACGAATTGACCAAGAGCTCGATGTTGCTGTCCGGATGGATGGTCACGGTATATGCGCCGGCGAAGCCGACCAGGCAGGCGAACGCCCACGCACCAAGCAGCGCGCGACGTTCCCAGCGCGAGGTTGCCGCCGTATCTTCGACGTCGTGACGCGAGCCGCGATACCCGAGCAGCGTTCCGGAGCGGGCGATCCCGACCGCGAGAAAGCCGGCAAAAATCCACGCATAGGTGGAATCGCCGCTGATCGCGAACGTGATCGCGACGATCGACAAAGCGACTATCGTTGCGGCGAGTATCGACTTTGGCGTGTTGTAAAGCGCATCGACGAGTTCAAAGCGCAATTTCTGTTCGGGTATAGAGACTAGCCAGCTTGTAATCGTTGCTTTTGCGAAGTAATTCTGCATGTCGCCGCACTCGGTGACGTCTTGCTCCGCGGACGCCCGCATAAGAAGAAGAGGCGCGATTATGCTCGGCGTTTGCTAACAAACGGGCGTACGGAGATGGTAAATAAGTTGATATGCAGGCGGTAAAGATTTGATAAAACGGGAACTTTTCGCCGCTGCCGGACGGGCGGGCCGTGCGGTTTGCCGTCGCAGCGATTGTCATAGACGCCATCGGTGCTGGACCGTCAGTGCCGCGAGGCTGATCGCAGCAGCAAACATCAGATAGAAGCTGGGGGCGACGTTGCTGCCTGTCGCGTGGATCAGCCACGCGTTGATAAACGGCGCAAATCCGCCGAAAATCGCTACACAGAAGGAATAACTGATCGCGAGGCCGGTCGTCCGCATTCGGGTCGGGAAATTGTCCGACAGCAGCGCCGCGAGCGGGCCCATATAGGTAGCGCCAAGCACACCGACGATGACCTGGACAATCAACAGTGTTTGTAGAGTGGGGGTTGCAGCCAAAAATGCGAATAGAGGATAGCTGAAAACCAGAAGGCCAAGGCTTGCCCCGAACATGATCGGCAATCGCCCGTGCTTGTCGGAGATTGCGCCGAAAACCGGCACCAGCACTATTTGAATCGCGCCGGTGAGCATAGTAGCTAAAAAGCTTCCGGCTTCCGGCAAGCCAAGCTGACGGGTCGCATAGCTTGGCATGAACAGCGTCGTGTAGGTGACGACGGTGCAGAGAACGACTGCCCCGAGGGAGACGAGCAATCTTATCTTAGAGTCCGACAGCGCCTCCATAAACGGCGCTCGGCGGTCTTTCAAGGATTGAAACTCCGCGGTTTCATCGACGTGACGTCCCAGATAATAGGCGACGGGTCCGATGAGAAGTCCGAAGATAAAGGGAACCCGCCAGCCCCAATGATCGTTTTGCTCGCTGGTCAACGTGCCGGTCAGAATGGCGCCAGTTGCGGCCGCGACAATGGTGGTCAGCCCTTGGCTGGCGAATTGCCAACTCGCGAAAAAACCGCGTCGTTTGCTATCCTGTTCGGCCAGGAACGCCGTAGCACTGCCGAACCCACCGCCGGCGGAGATGCCCTGAATGAGGCGGGCGACAACGATCCCTATCGGGGCCAGTGGGCCGATCATGGCGTAGGTCGGCATCGCGGCAATGATCGCCGTTCCCAGCATCATCAAGGCAATGGTCAACATGAAGGCCGCCTTGCGGCCGTGACGATCCGCGAAAGCTCCAAGAATAATTCCGCCGACGGGCCGGATGAAGAACGTTATGCCGAATGTGGCAAGCGCTATAAGAAGCAATTCTAAGTCATTTTTTGATGGGAAGAACAACCTGGCAATCGTCGTTGCCAAATAGCCGTAGATGACGAAGTCGTACCACTCGAGCGCGTTCCCGATCGACGCTGCGCCGACCGCGCGCCAGCGCTTGGACTGATCCGCCAATTCCATCGTCGCGGTCATCGCCATCGCGGGTTGCTCCCAGGTGCGCCGCTACCCAACCAAATTCGAAGCGCTTTCGGTAAGTTAACGGGCAGGCGTGAACAGGACCTTATCGGCTCGCTCCGGTAAAATCGGAGCGCATTCCGTATCGCTGCGGTAGGCTCTATGATTGAGGATGGAAGTACGGGAGGAAACGAAAATGGCCGGGCTCAGGCTCAGTTACGTCCATGGCGCCAGCGATCAGCCGCTCCTGGGCGAGACGATCGGGCAGTTCTTCGACGCCGCTTCCGCCCAATGGGCGGAGCGCCCGGCGCTGATCGTCCGCCACCAGAAAGTGCGAATGAGTTACGGCGAATTGCGGCAGGCGGTCGACAAGCTCGCCGCCGGGCTGTTGACGCTCGGCCTTCATCCGGGCGACCGCATCGGCATCTGGTCGCCCAACAACTCGGAATGGGTGCTCACCCAATTCGCCACCGCCAAAGCCGGCCTCATCCTCGTCAACATCAACCCCGCCTATCGCATCGCCGAACTCGAATACGCGCTCAACAAAGTCGGCTGCAAGGGGCTCATTCTCGCCGAGCGGTTCAAGACCTCGGACTATATCGGCATGTTGCGCGAGCTGGCGCCGGAGCTCGGTCACGCCACGCCGGGCAAGCTTGAATCGGCGCGGCTGCCGGCGCTGCGTTCGGTCGTGCTCATCGGCGACGGCTGGCATCCCGGCACGTTGCGTTTTTCCGAGATTTTTTCGCGCGGGGGCGCCGCGGAAATGGCCCGCATCGCCGAGCTCGGCCCGCAATTGCAATTCGACGAGCCGATCAACATCCAGTTCACCTCGGGCACCACCGGCTTTCCCAAGGGCGCTACGCTGTCGCATCACAACATCCTCAACAACGGCTTCTTCATCGGCGAGGCGATGCGGCTCACGCCGCAAGACAAGCTCTGCATCCCGGTGCCGCTCTATCACTGCTTCGGCATGGTCTTGGGCAATCTCGCAGCCGTCACGCACGGGTCGTGCATGGTGTTCCCCGGCGAAGGGTTCGATCCGCTCGCCACGCTGGAGACGGTCGCCGAGGAGCGCTGCACTGCGCTGCATGGCGTGCCGACCATGTTCATCGCCGAGCTCGATCACCCGGAATTCAATCGTTTCGACCTCTCGACGCTGCGCACCGGCATCATGGCCGGCTCGCCGTGCCCGATCGAAGTGATGAAGCGTTGCGTCGCCAAGATGCATCTTTCGGAAATCACCATCGCCTACGGTATGACCGAAACCAGCCCGGTGAGTTTCCAAAGCTCGACCGAGGACCCGCTGGAGCGCCGCGTTTCGACGGTCGGGCGCATCCAGCCGCATCTCGAAGTGAAGATCGTCGACCTGAACGGCCGAACCGTGCCGCCCGGCACGCCCGGCGAATTGTTGACGCGCGGCTATTCGGTGATGCTCGGCTATTGGGGCGACGAGGAGCGCAGCCGCGAAGCCATCGACGCGGCGCGCTGGATGCACACCGGCGACCTCGCCACCATCGACGCCGAGGGCTATTGCAACATCGTCGGCCGCATCAAGGACATGGTGATCCGCGGCGGCGAGAATGTCTATCCGCGCGAGATCGAGGAATTCCTCTACCGCCATCCGAAAATCCAGGACGTGCAGGTGATCGGCGTGCCGGATGACCGCTATGGCGAGGAAATCTGCGCCTGGGTCAAGCTGCGCCCCGGCGTGGCCGCCACCGAAGAGGAGATCAAGGCGTTCTGCCGCGACCAGATCGCGCATTACAAGGTGCCGCGCTACGTCAAATTCGTCGACGAATTCCCGATGACGGTGACCGGCAAGATTCAGAAATTCATCATGCGCGAGCGCACGATCAATGAACTGGGGCTCAAGGTGCAGAAGACGGCGTAAGCTCTAGTTCGTCATCCTGAGGCGGCCGCGAAGCGGCTCTCGAAGGATGCGGCCGAGGCACGCGGGTCGTCACCCTTCGAGGCTCGCGGAGCCTGTCATCGGGCCGCGCGACTTCGCGCGGGCCCGTTGGCTCGCACCTCAGGGTGACGATTTCACTACACCTTGATCTTCTCGTCCGCCACGACGCGCTCGACGGCCGGCCGCTTCATGAGCCGGTCCTTGTGCGCGGTGTAGTTCTTCAGCTCCGCCATCGGCAGTTCGCGGCGCACGCCCCAGGTGTAGAACACGAAGCCGTAGGGATCGAGCACGGAGTAGCGGTCGGAAAACCATTCGCGTCCCGCCAGCATGGCGTCGATCTGCTTCAGATAGCCGTGGAACGTCTTAAAACCCATGTCTCTGATGCCCGGATAAGCGCTCGTATCGGCGGTGTAGCGCTCGGGCCGGCCGATATGGGCGTGTGCCGGATGGACGCTCGAGGCGAAGAAGCCGATCAGCGACAGCGCTTTTGCTTCGGCGCCTGCATCCTTGGGCCAAAGATCGAAGCGCTTGCCGAGATAGGGCAGAATGGCCGTGTTCTCGGTCAGCGGCTCGCCGTTATCGAGACGCAGCGCCGGCACGCGGCCCAGCGGATTGATTTTGAGATACGCCTCGGTGCGCTGCTCGCCGCCGGCGAGATCGACTTTCTTGCCCTCGTATTTCTCGCCGCTTTCCTCGAGCACGACGTGCGCGGCCATCGAGCAGGCGCCAGGGGCATAATAAAGCGTCAACATGGCGAAATCCTCGCTAAAAAGATTTGGCTTTCACTGCTTGGAGGCTTTTTGCAGAAGCGGCGCCCAAGTCTGTTGCTCCTGCTCGACAAAGGCCAGCGCTTGCTCGGGCGTCATGGCGCGCGAATAGCTGCCGATCTTTGCCAGCCGCTGCTTGAAGTCCGGATCGCTGACGACCTTGCTCAAATCCACGCTGACTTTGCTGACGATCGTCGCTGGCGTGCCGTTCGGAGCGACCATGACTTGCCAGCCGAGTGCTCTAAAGCCCGGAAGTGTCTCAGCCACCGTCGGCAGGTCGGGAAACTGCGGTAAGCGCTCCGGCGAGGCAACCGCGATCAGCTTGACCTGTCCGGCCTTCACCGCGCCGACGATTCCCGAATAGCCTTCGATGATCATCGACACGCGCCCCGAGCCGACATCGGCGAGCGCCGCCGCCGGTCCGCCGGTATAGGGTACTCGGAGAAGCTGGACATCCGCACGGTCCTGCAGCAACAGCCCGGTGAGATCCGTGAGCCTGCCGGCGCCGGTGACCGCGATGGAAATTCTCCCCGGCTCTTTTTTGGCGAGCGCAATCAGTTGCGGCAACGTGCTGACGCCGAGCTTGGGATTCACCGCGACGAACATCGGATTCTCAGCCGTGTATCCGATCGGCACAAAATCGCGTGGCAGCTTGAGCGGCAAATTCGGCGCGATCGACGGTAGCGCGACGAAGGTCGACAGCGCCGGCATGAACAGCGTGTAGCCGTCCGGGATGGCTTCCGTCGCGGCGCGGGCGGCGACGCTGCCATTGGCGCCGGGATGGTTGACCACGATGACTTGCTGCCCCCACGCTTTGGCGAGCCCTTCAGCGACGAAGCGCGCGTCGACGTCGGGCGTCGAGCCCGGCGCCGCGTCGGAGATGATCGAGACCGTCTTGGCCGGGTAGGCGGCTTGAGCGTGCGCTGCACTTGCCGGCGGTAATGCCATCACGCACAGGCTGACAATCCCAAGCCAATACCGAGTGTTATTCATAATCGCCTCCCAGTCGGCCGAAACCTTTGCGCCATAGCGAAAGGATTGAGTTAAGGATACGGCGGTCGAACTCTCGTTTCTACCGGCTTGGCTGCGTTATACCGACACGCCGCCGAGGAGCCCTGCGGCGCCGCGGCGTCTTTACGTTAACCCTACGTAATTGCGCGCCGATGATGCAGATTTAAGGATTTTCTTCTAATCAAGCTCTGACGATCCAGCCAGCCGGTCCGCACCGATTGTGACACGCGCAACACCATTGACCGCGTTTCGAACTGCGACCTCGCGCGTCGACGCTGGGTATGACGCGCCGCCGCGTTTGGCGGACTTGTCTCGCGAGATTGCGACCGATTTGAGCTTCAGCATCCACACCCGCCTCGACGACGTCGAAGACGAATGGCGCCGCTTCGAAGAGATCGCCGAATGCACCGCGTTCCAGACATTCGCATGGCTGGCGGCGTGGTATCGCCACATCGGCAAGCACGATAACGCCGTGCCGATTATCGTGGTCGGCCGTTTCGCCGACGGGCGAACCGCATTCATCCTGCCGCTCGCCGTCGAGCTGCGGCGTTCGCTGCGCCGGCTGTGTTGGCTCGGTCAGGAACTTTGCGACTACAACGCGCCGCTATTGGCGCGCGATTTCGCGCAGCGCGTCACGCCGGGCCGTTTCCTCGTTCTGTGGCGCGAACTGGCGCAGCGTCTGCGTTCCGATCGAGCGCTGCGTTACGATTGGATCGAGTTCGAGAAAATGCCGCAAACCGTCGGCGTCCAGATCAATCCATTCATGAATCTCGGCGTTATGGCCAATGCCAACAGCGCGCACATCACCCGATTGGGCGACGACTGGGAGACGTTCTACCGCGCCAAGCGGTCTTCGGCGACGCGCCGGCGCGACCGCACCAAGCGCAAGCGCATGTCGGAGTTCGGCGAGATTCGTTTTGAAACCGCCGCGGCGCCGCGCGATTTACGCCGGACGCTTGATACGTTGTGGGAGCAGAAGAAGCGCATCTTCGCGCATAAAGGAATTGGCGACATATTTGCGCGGCCCGGATACCGGGAGTTCTTTGCCGACTTCGCGTCGAATCCGGCTTCGCGGCATTTGGCTCATGTCAGCCGCGTCGAGATCGGCACTATGTGCGCGGCGGCCAATTTCGGGATCGTGTTCGGCGACTGCTACTACCATGTGCTGTCGAGCTATAGCGATGACGAATTGGCCCGCTATGGCCCCGGCGCGCTCCATCTTCGCGAGCTGCTCGCCTACGCCGTCAAACGCGGCCTGCGGCTGTTCGATTTCACGATCGGAGACGAGCATTACAAGGCAGAATGGGCCGATCTGCGCTTGAAGCTTTACGATTACAGCGTGGCCGCCACATGGCGCGGTTGGCCGATGAGTTTGCTCTCGATCGTGCGGTGGCGGACCAAGCGCTTCATCAAGCAATCGCCGCTCTTGTGGCACTGGGTGTCTCGCCTGCGCTCCGCAGCCGCCCCGCTGTTGCATCCGCAAGTGGCGAAGCCGCCGGCGCAGCGATAGTGCGGCCTTCGCGGTGCGCTCTTCACGAGCGGCGCGCCGAAACTTAAAATACACGAGAGCGATAGAACGGCTTCATCTGTTCGCTTGGTTCTTCCACCGCTCCGCCAGCGCGCGGCGGTCGAGTTTGCCGCGATCGTTTTTCGGCAAGGAAGATGAACTGATCACGATCCGCTTCGGCGCCTTGAACGCCGGCAAGACGCCGGCGCAGTAGCGCAGCAGCGCCTCGGCATCGACACCGGGTCGCGCCACGACGTAGCTCATCACCTCTTCGCCGTAGACCGGGTCCGGGACGCCGATGGTCGCGGCCTCGATCACATCGGCGTGCTGCATCAAAAACAAGTTGATCTCCACCGGCGAAATCTTGGCGCCGCCGCGAATGATCAGTTCCTTCTCGCGGCCGCTGAGCGTCAAAAAGCCATCGGCATCGAGACTGCCGAGATCGCCGGTCCGGAAGCGGCCGCGGCAGTGCACTTTCACTTCGCCGTCCTCGCCGAGATAGCGAAACGGGTGATCGCCAAGGCCACCAAGCTCCACATGGCCGATTTCACCCGCGGGCAAGCGCCGGCCTTCGGCATCGACGATGGCCAGATCATGATAGGCAAACGGCCTTCCGACCTTGCCGAGGCGCCGCTGTTCGCCGGGAATGGCGGCAATCCAGCTCACTTCACTGGCGCCGCAGCCCTGCGCGACCGGAATGCCGAATTTCTGCTCGAACCGCTTCCATTCTTCGAGCAACAGCGGCGCCGAGCTCGAGGTGATAAAGCGCAGTTTCGGCAGATCGTCACGATGTGCAGCCTGTTCGCTGTTGAGCAGAATATTGATCGTCGTCGGATTGCCGGTCGAGATCGTGACGCCATGATCGCGCAGGTTCTGGAAAAAGCGGCTCGCCGAGAATTTTTCCGCGAGCACAAGGGTGGCGCCGCGGTTAACGACCGTGAGCGCGCCCAAAGTCTGCGCCGAGTTCCAGCTGAAGGGACGGAAGTCGTAAAGCCGATCGTCGGCGGTGATGCCGAAGCCTTCGGCGAGCGGATCGATGTTCAACAAGTATTCGCGAAAGTTCAAGATTACGCCCTTGGGCTTGGCGCTGGTGCCCGAGGTGAACAGAATGACGGCGTCGTCCTCCGGCCGGGCCGCGCCTTGCGGCTCGCTCGGTTCAAGCCGGGCGAGTTCAGCGAATAATGTGTCGACTTCCGGCTTGTCCCAGCGCCCAATTCGCAGGCGTGGCACCGCGGTCTCGGCAAGAAGATTGTCGAGCTGCAAGCCGTCCTGAAAAAGAATGAGCTTCGGCTTGAGCCGCTCGAAAATATTGCCGAGCTGGTTGCGGTTCATCTCGATGTGGACGGTGCAGACGGTCGCGCCGGCCGCCATCACGCCGAAAAAGCAAATCAGGTGCTCAATCGAATTATTGGCCAGGAGCGCGATGCGGTCGTTGCGGCCGAGGCCCCGCTCGCGCAGCAAGCCGGCGAAGCGGCCGACGATCTCGTGCAGCTGCCCATAACTGACGGTGCGGCCGTCCTCGGCGGACACGACCCACGGCTTATTTGGCGCGCGCCGCGCCGCTCGCGCGATCCAGCCTTGCAGCAGTTCCGGACCGGCACTCACCGGCATGTTGCCTCCCGCCGAAAAATCCTTAGCATTGTAAGCATTTTACCGGCCGTAAAGTCCATCGGCAACGCACCGATTGAGAAGATGGCGGCGGGCGCATAGAGTAGGTGGAGCAAGCTCGGCAAGGAGGATGCGATGTTTCTTCGGAATTATTGGTATGTCGCTGCCTTGGACGACGAGGTTCGCCAACGCCCGCTCGGCCGCACCATCCTCGGCGAGCCGGTCGTTCTGTTCCGCGCCGGTGACGGCACGCTGCACGCCTTGCAGGATCGCTGCCCGCACCGGCAACTGCCGCTGTCGATGGGCAAAATCATCGGCGACGCGCTGCAGTGCCACTATCACGGCCTGCGGTTCGACGGCTCCGGCAAATGCGTGCGCGTGCCCGGCCAGGACCACATCCCGCAAAACGCCCGCGTGCGCACTTATCCGGTGGTGGAGCGCTATCGCTGGATCTGGATCTGGATGGGCGATCCGGCGCTGGCGGACCCCGCGCAGATCTGCGATTTCCATTGGCTGGCCGATCCGGACTGGGGCGCCAAGCCCTCATATCTTCATGTCGAGGCCAACTGGCAGCTTGTCGTCGATAATCTCCTCGACCTCACGCATCTCGCCTTCGTTCACGAGACCACGATCGGTAACATGGCGCTGGTCGAGCACGCCGCGGTCAAGGTGCAGCGCGCGCCGAATAACGTGCTGGTGACGCGCTGGACCATCGACCAGCCTGCGCCGCCCACCTTCGTCAAGGTCGGCAAATTCACCACGAATGTCGATCGCTGGCAGATCATCGATTACACGCCGCCAGCATTCCTGCGGCTCAACGTCGGCGCCACTCCGACCGGGACCGGCGCGCCGGAAGGCCGCCGCGTCGGCGGCATCGGCATGCGCAATCTCAACGCCATTACGCCGGAGACCGAAACCACGTCGCACTATTTCTGGGGGCAGGCGCACAATTTCGAGCCGCACAATGCGGAAATGACGGAGCGGATTTTCGAGCAGATCAAGACGGCTTTCCTGGAAGACGTTGCGGTGTTCACCGCCCAGCAGCGCGCGATCAGCCTGCGGCCGGACGCGCCGCAGGTCGATATCAACGCCGATGCCGGCGGCATGCAGGCGCGACGCATCGTCGATCGGCTCTATCGCGAGGAGCAGGCCGCCACGGCGCACGCGACAGCGGCCGAGTAGCGCGTCGCGATCACGATGGCCGTCAATTTTCGCGTCGAGCTGATCTGGGAGGGGAGCGAGGCGAGCGAAGCCTCGTCGATCTTTCTGACCTCGGACGGGCGCGTCATTCTGCAGGGCCGCGCGATTTCGGCCGAACAGCGCGAAACGCTTAACTTGCCGCGCGACGCCGATTTGATCAGCGTCGACCGCAATCTGATCCGCGCCATCAAGGATATGCTGTGAAGGGCGACAGTCCGCTTTGGCCCGACCTTCCGTTCGCGGCGTGGAGCGATACGTGCGACACGCTGCAGCTGTGGACGCAAGTCGTCGGCAAAGTCCGGATCGCGCTTACGCCGCTGATCAATCATTGGTGGAACGCAACGTTCCTGGTGACCGCGCGCGGGCTCGCGGCGCCGGCAATGCCCTATCGTGGACGTGCGTTCGACGTGGTTTTCGACTTCACTCGGCATCGGCTCGAGATCGAAACCAGCGACGGCCGCCTTGAAACGCTGGCGCTCCAGCCGATGCCGGTCGCCGACTTTTATGCCGAATTCATGCGGGCGCTGGGCCGGCTCGGTATCGACGTTCATATCCGGTCCACGCCCTGCGAGATCGAGAACGCCGTGCCGTTCGATAAAGACCGCGCCCACGCGCAATACGATGCTGCTTATGTGCAAAAATTCCAGCAGACTTTGCTGCAGGCCAACCGGGTGATGAATGCATTTCGCGCCCGCTTCATCGGCAAAGTCAGTCCGGTGCATTTCTTCTGGGGCAGTTTCGATCTTGCGGTGACGCGCTTTTCCGGCCGCACTGCGCCACCGCCGAAGGGCGTCACGCCGAACGTCGCCAGCTGGGTGATGGCGGAGGCCTATTCGCACGAATGCTCGAGCTGCGGGTTCTGGCCGGGCAATGGCGGATTCGGCGCCGCGGCATTCTATGTCTATGCCTATCCGGAGCCGGCCGGTTACGGCGACACGCGGCTCTCCACCGTCGAGGCTTCTTATAACAAAGACCTCGGGCAATTCATTTTGCCCTATGACGCCGTTCGTCGGGCGCGCGATCCCGACGCGCTGCTGCTCGGATTTTTGCAGGAGACCTACGCCGCCGCGGCCGACTTGGCGAAATGGGACCGCGCGGCCGTGGAGCGGGCAGGACACTTCACAAGCCGGTAATCTCGCGGCGCACGATCGTTGCCCCGTCGGCCATCGCCTTCATCTTCCCGAACGCGACCGCACGCGGCAGGTATTTCATGCCGCAATCCGGCGCCACGACGAGCCGCTCGGCCGGCACCTGCGCGAGCGCGGCGCGGATGCGCGCGGCGACGATTTGCGGCGTCTCGACGGTCATGTCGGAGAGATCAATCGCTCCGAGGATGATCGTTTTCGACGGCAGTTGTTTGAGCACCTCAAGGTCAAGCTTCGGCTGCGCGGCTTCGATGGAAATCTGCTGCGCCTTGCAGCCTTCAAGTTCCGGCAGGAACGAATAGCCCGACGGTTTGTCATGCACCACGGCGGCATAGCCGAAGCACAGATGCACCGCCACCGTACCGGCGACGCCGTCGAGCGCACGGTCGAGCGCGTTCAACCCGTAGCGTCGCGCCGCGTCGGGATGCTGCTGCATCCACGGTTCATCGATTTGCACAACGTCGGCGCCGGCGGCGAACAAATCCTTGATCTCGGCGTTGACGGCTTCGGCATAGGCGAACGCCACCGCTTCTTCGTCCTTGTAGTAGTCGTCCTGCGCCTGCTTTCCCATGGTGAACGGCCCGGGCAGCGTCGCTTTGACGGCGCGGCCGGTATTGGCGCGCAGCATAGTCAAGTCGCGAAGCTCGATCGGGCGCGTGCGCCGGATCGGACCGACGATGCGCGGCACCGGAATCGGCCGGCCATTGCGGTTGATGACCGTCCCCGGCAGTTCGATGTCGATGCCGTCGAGCGCGGTGGCAAAGCGGTTGGAATAGCTTTCACGCCGCTGTTCGCCGTCGCTGATGATATCGAGGCCGGCGCTCTCCTGGTCGCGAATGGCGAGAACCGTCGCGTCGTCCTGCGCCGCTTCGAGCTTGTCGGGCGCGACCAGCCACAGGCCGGCGCGCACCCGCGGCACCTGCTTCGACAGCCTGGCCCGGTCGATCAGCCATTCCGGTTGCGGATACGAGCCGACGAGCGAGGTGGGCAACAGCATCGATTTCCTCGGCGTCCCACCCCGTGTACCACTCATCCACCGGCAAAGGAGGATGAAAACCCTGAGCTACGCCTTCAAGGCATCGGCAAAGGGATAGATGACCTTGCCGGTCGCTTCCGAAGGCGGCGTGAGCACGGTCTGGTAACTCATGCCCCGCCAAGTATCGAGGTTCGCGGCGTCGGTGAGGTCGTGATACTGCACCTGCAGCTGCCGGGCTTCGACCCACTCGCCGTTTTTGCCGAACTTGATGCCGTCGATCATGATGGTGTTGAAGGTGTGGCTGCTCATGTAGGCGGCGAGCTTGGCGTCGTCGAGACTCTTGGTGCCGTTGACGGCATCGGCCACAAGCTGCATGCGGGCATAGCCCCAGCCGCCGAGATAGTAACCGAGCGGATCGATGCCGAGGCCCGGTGCCCGCGACTGATACTTTTTGAAGAAATCCGCGGCCGGCGCCATCATTTTCGCCGACGGCACCCAGTTGTCGTAGTTGACGACGCCGTTGAGGTGGGATTTGAGCTTGTTCTTCAACGCGGTCGCTTGCAGGCCGACCATGGCGCCGCCGAACATCTTCGGCTTCAGGCCGAGTTCGTTGGCGGACAACAGCATGCCGACAGAACTTAGCGGATAGGAACACACCACCACGAGATCGGCGTTGGTCGCCTGAATCGCGCGGACGATCGGCGAGAAGTCGGTCGTGTTCGGCGGATAGGTCTTGTCATAGATGACGTTGAAACCGTACTGCTTGGCATTGGCTCGCGCGCCTTCCGCGGCATTGCGCGAAAACTCGGCGTCTTCGGCCGCAATCGCCACAGTCTGCGGCTTCGGATTTTGCGCCGCCGCCACCTGGAAAAATCCTTCGCTGATGGTCTGCTTCGGATTCGGCCCCGCCGTCGGTATGAACGAGAAGTATCGCGGATAGCGGAAATCCGAATTGGCATCGAGCCCGAACAGACTGATGAAAACCTTGTTCTTCTGCATCACAATGGGAATCGCGGGCGCAATCATATTCGTCGCATAGCCGCTGAGAATGACATCGACTTTGTCGACATCGAGCAGCTTGGTGTAGATGCCGGGGATCGTCGAAGGATTGGATTGATCGTCGTAATGGATGAGCTGCACCTGGCGTCCAAGCAGGCCGCCCTTGGCGTTGATTTCTTCCGCCCAGATCTGCGAACCGAGTAGCGCCTGCTGGCCGTTCACGGCCAGCGGACCGGTCAGCGCCATGCCAAAGCCGATCTTGATCGGCTCGCCGCCTTGCGCAAAGGCGCGGCTGCCGGCGACGGCCGGTGAAATAAGAGTTGCGCCGATGCCAGCATTGACGCCGCGGCGGGTAATACGGTAACTCATGGGTTCCTCCATGAAGCGAAGTTACATTTCATGAGCACCCGGTCTGACCGCCGGGCTTGGACCGGATGCGACGGTATCGCGCCCAGCCGGCCTTGCTGCCCCGCCTCGCGAGGTGGCTTCCGGCCTATCCCAATGCCTTGTCGTAGGGATAAATAACGTTGCCGGTCTTTTCACCCGCCGGCGTGAGCACCGTCTGATAGCTCATGCCGCGCCAGGTTTCGAGGTCCGCGGCATCGGTGATGCCGTGATATTGCACCTGCAACATCCCGGATTTGGTCCATTCACCGTTCTTACCGAACCTGATATCGGAAGCCATGATGGTATTGAACGGATGGGTCCGCGTGTATTCGGCGAGCTTGTCGTCGTTGATGCTCTTGGTGCCTTCAATGGCCTGTTGCAGCACCTGGAAATAGGCGTAGCCCCAGCCGCCGAGATAATAGCCAAGCGGATCGATGCCTTGGCCCGGCGCGCGCGATTGATAAATCCTGAAAAAGTCCGCGGCGGGCGCCATCAGCTTGGGAGAGGGCACCCAGGTCTCATAGTTCACGATGCCATTGAGCTTCGATTTGAGCTTGTTCTTGAACACGGTCGCCTGCAACCCGACCATGGCGCCGCCGAACATCTTCGGCTTGAGACCTAGTTCGTTGGCCGATAGCACTATGCCGACCGAGCTGAGCGGATATGAGCAGACCACAACGAGGTCCGCGTTGGAAGCCTGGATCGCGCGCACGATCGGCGAGAAGTCGGTCGTGTTCGGCGGATAGGTCTTGTCGTAGACCGTCTTGAAGCCGTACTTTTTTACGTTCGCTCGCGCGCCGTCGGCAGCGTTATGCGAGAAGTCGGCGTCCTCGGCCGCAATCGCGATGGTTTGCGGCTTGGGATTCTGCGCGGACGCGACTTGGAAGAAGCCTTCGGTGAAAAACTCCTTCGGCGTCGGGCCGGACGGCAGCATCGAGAAATACTTCGGATAGTGAAACTGGCCGTTGGCGTCGAGCGCGAACAGCCCAACGAAGATCTTGCCGTGCTGCATGGCGATGGGGATCGCCGGCGCCACCATATTGGTGGCGTAGCCGCTGACCACGAGGTCGACTTTGTCGACGTCGAGCAGCTTCGTATAGATGCCGGGAACGGTCGCCGGATTGGACTGGTCGTCGTAATTAACGAGCTGGACCTGGCGGCCGAGCAGGCCGCCTTTGGCGTTGACTTGCTCTTGCCAGATTTGGGCGCCGAGCAGCGCTTGCTTGCCGTTGGCTGCCAGCGGCCCCGTCAGCGCCATGCTGAAGCCGATCTTGATGGGCGCGGCGCCTTGCGCGAAAGCGGACTTCCGGGCCAGCGTGGGTGAAATAAGCGCTGCGCCAATACCGGCGTTAACGCCGCGCCGGGTTATCCGATGGCTCATGGGATCCTCCAAAAAAGCAGGTTTCTATATTTGTAGTACTGTGGCGGAGACGCCGAACACCGGCATCAGCGACAGGGTCGGCCCAACAATGCCCTGGTTTGGCGCGCATGAAAAGAGACTGACGGGGAGCGTGGCAATCTGCCCGGCCGGGCTGGGAGCGTTCTCCGAACCTCGATCTCAGTCCAAAACAGTCCGAGACCGGCTGTTGCACTCGGAATGGGCATTTCGCATCGGAATCGAACCGGGTAATCTTGTCCGGACGGCATCCATCGTGGAATGGCGAGCATGATCGCTCTGTCGGTCAACGGAAAGACCTATAACGTCGATGTCGAGGCCGATACGCCGCTGCTGTGGGTATTGCGCGACACGATCGGGCTCACCGGGACCAAATATGGCTGCGGCATCGCCCAGTGCGGCTGCTGCACCGTGCATATCGACGGCGCCGCCACGCGCTCATGCCAAGTGCCCGTCGGCACGGTCGGCTCCGCCAAAGTCACCACGATCGAGGCGCTGGCGCAAAACGGCAAGTTGCATCCGGTGCAGCAAGCCTGGATCGATCACGACGTGCCGCAATGCGGTTATTGCCAAAGCGGGATGATGATGGCGGTCGTGGCGCTCCTCAAGGCGAAGCCGAAGCCGACCGACGCCGACATCGATGCGGCGATCACCAATATTTGCCGCTGCGGAAGTTACCAGCGCGTTCGCGCCGCCATTCACGCCGCGGCCGATAACGCGTAAGCCGCCGCGGCTGCGGGGTGGGCGCGGTCAGCAAGCAAAATCTTCAGCAGGAAAGAAAAAATGAACGACCTCGCCAAATCGGAGGCGCCGGCAAGCTACGCCAAGAAGGCATGGCAGTCGGACGTCATCGTCGATCTCATCAAGCACTATGGTTTCCCCTACATCGCGCTCAATCCTGGCGCGAGCTATCGCGGGCTGCATGACTCGCTGGTGAATTACGGCGGCAATCAACCGCCGATCCTGCTGTGCCAGCACGAAAAGATCGCGGTGCAGATCGCCCATGGTTACGCCAAGGCGACCGGCCAGCCGATGGCGGCGATCGTGCATGATGTCGTCGGCATGCTGCATGCCACCATGGGCATCTACTACGCCTATATCGATCGCTGCCCGGTCTTCGTCATCGGCGCGACCGGTCCGATGGACGAAAGCCGGCGGCGGCCGTTCATCGATTGGATTCACACCGCCAACGTCAACGGCGAGCAGCTCCGCCATTACGTGAAGTGGGACTATCAGCCGGCCAGCATCGAAGGCGTGCCGGATTCGTTTGCCCGCGCCTATGCGGCGATGATGACCGAGCCGCAAGGCCCGATCTACATGTGCTACGACGCCTGGCTGCAGGAGCAGCCGCTTGAAAAGGACGTTGCGCTGCCCACGCAGGCCATCAATAAAGTGCCGGTGCCGATGGCCGCCGACGGCGTTGCCCTTGGCGAAGTGGCGGACCGGCTCTTGGCCGCAAAATATCCGGTGCTGATGGCCGAATATGTCGCGCGCTCGCCGGGCGGGTTCAACAATCTGGTCGCGCTCGCCGAGTGCATCGGCGCCGCGGTGTTCGATGTCCATGCGCGGCTGAATTTTCCCAACCGCCATCCGCTCAATCTGAGCTGCGAAAAGGAAATTTTCCGCGACGCCGATCTCATTGTGATGCTCGACGTGCGCGACTGGGAGAAATCGACGCATTTCAACGACCGCACCAAGCGTCAGGTGGTGCCGCATTACGGACCGGACTGCCAAATCATCGACATCGGCTTCGGCGAGATCAACTTGAGCAAATGGTCGATGGACTACGCGCGCATGCCGGCCTGCAGCCTACGCGTGCTCGGCGACACGCTGACCGCCATCCCGGAGCTGACGCGGCTGTGCCGCGAGCGCATCACCAAGGACGCGGGCCTCGCCAAGCGCATCGCGGAACGCGCGAAAGCTGTTGCGCAAAAGCACGATGCGCTGTTTCAGGCCTGGGGCGAGGCGGCGAAAAAAGACTGGGACGGCGTGCCGATCGCGCTGCCGCGCTTGGCCAGCGAAATATGGGACGTGATCAAGACCGAGGACTGGGTGCTCACCGCCTGCAATTTGCAGGAATGGGTCTATAAGCTGTGGGACTTCGACAAGCCCTATCGGCATCCCGGCCAGGCGCTCGGCACCGGCACGCAGATCGGCGTCTCGCTCGGCGTGGCGCTGGCGCACCGCGGCAAGGGCCGCCTCGTCATCGATATCCAGCCCGACGGCGATCTGATGTTCGATGCCGGCGCGCTATGGAGCGCGGCCAAGAACGACATCCCGATGCTGATCGTGATGTACAACAACCGCGCCTATTATAACGACTGGGAGCATCAGATCCGCGTGGCGCATCATCGCGGCACGCCGGTCGAGCGCGCTTACATCGCGCAGGACATCACTGGCCCGGAGCCTGATTTCGCCACGATGGCAAAAAGCATGGGCTGGTACGCCGAAGGTCCGATCGAAAAACCGGCCGACATCGCGCCGGCGCTGCGCCGCGCCATTGCGCAGGTGAAGGCCGGCAAGCCGGCGCTGGTCGATACGGTGGTGCGGCCGCGGTAATCGTCATTCCGGAGCCGAGCGAAGCGAGGAGCCCGGAATCTATATTCGCCGACCTGTGATTATGGATCGTAAGTTTCGGGTGCCTCGGTTATGAGGTCATCGAGGCGAGCGTTGCGGGGTCTATGGAAGGTCTTTGACGACCGTCGGAATCTCGCACCTCGTCTCGTTTGGTCCAAAGGGCCGGACACCCGGACGGTAGCTAGTGCTGGCCGCACGTTTGACGATCCAGGCGCCGGCCCTGCCTCGTGAAAGGCAGGAGAATCATGACAGCCTCTCAATCATCGGACAACCTCTATCTTGGCATTGACGTTGGTGGTGCGAGTTTTGACGTGGCTTGGCATCGGGGCGGTTGCGCCCATTACGCAAACCGCTCCGATGCCATTGCCGCATTCGTAGCCAAGCTTAAAGCCGGACCAGCCACCAGGCGTATCGTGATTGAGCCCACCGGGGGCTATGAGAAGTCGTTGGTAAAGGCGTTGCGGCGGGCGGCTCTGCCGGTCGAGATCATCCATACATCGCGCTTTAACGCCTACCGCGTCATGGTTGGCGCCAAAGCCAAATCGGATACTTCAGATGCTCGCCTGCTGGCCGCTTATGCCGCCGCACCGGACGAAGTACGCGGTCGCAAGCCGCATCATGTCGAGGTGCCGGAAGATGCCATTCGCGAAGAACTAGCCGAACTGGCTAGCCGTCGCGACCAACTCAAGCGCATGATCCACGGCGAACGTTGCAGGCTCAACACCGCCCGCAGTATCGGCCTGCGCCAGGCGATCGCAGCTCATCTCGACGCGCTCAAAGCCGAGGACGAAGAAACTCACAAAACAATGCTGCGGCTCATTCACACTCGCGTCGATTTGAAAAGAGCGCAGAGCCTGCTCAAGACGATCAATGGCTTCGGCGACAAATCCGCCATGGCCTGCATCGCGCTCGTCCCGGAGCTCGGCCACCTCGACAACAGGGCGGCTTCGGCGCTCATCGGTGTCGCGCCCTTTACCCGCAAGAGCGGCACCATGACGGCACCGGCGCGTATCCATGGTGGACGCGCGGCGGTTCGCAGCATCCTCTACATGGCCGCCGTCTCAGCCAGTCGTCATAACCCGGTGCTGCGGCCGTTCTACCAAAGGCTCCTGGCCCATGGCAAAAAGGTCAAAGTCGCCCTGATCGCCGTTCTGCGACGCCTCGTCGTGTTCGCAAACGCAGTTCTCAAATCGGGCCAGCCGTGGAAAGGTGCTATCGTCGCTTGACAATCAACACGGTAGATTCCGGACTTGCCGCGGAGCCTGTCATCGGGCCGCGCGACTTCGCGCGGGCCCGTTGGGCGGCAATCCGGAAGGACAGGCATCACTCCTTCACGCTCTTCACCGGCGTTTCCGGCGTCAACCCGCCGCGCCGCTTAGCGAAAGTCTCCTTGCCGGTCGCTTCCCATTTTCCTTCGACCGCGCGCTCCGCATAGGTGTCCCACACCGCGTCCCAGTCGCCGAGCGAATAGCCGTGCCACGGTTGCCGCGGCGGGGCGAGCGGCGGCAGGTCGAGTTCCTGCCAGATCGCCCGGGCGCGCTCCATATATTCGCGCTTTGGCAGGGAGATCGGCGGGTCGGGCTCTTTTTGCGTGGCGTCGATCAGCATGGTCGCGTCATCGTGCACTCCGCCGGATTTCGGGCCGTGCCCTGCCGCGCGATAGGGGATGACGTGCACGTCCTCGATCGGGTTGGCGCGATAGGCGAGCGACCAGAACACCGCGTCGGGATTGTCCGGATCGATGTCCTCGCTCACGGCGATGACGTATTTGCCGATATCGGCCTGTAAGGTCGCGGCGCCTTGCAGTGCGCGCCAGATCTCCGTCCGCGGGGTGCCGGCGGCGAATTGCACGAAGACGACCTTGCGCAGATTGGTCAGCGGCTCGTGCATGACGAAACGGCGTACGCCCTTGATGCCGAGCGTATCGCGCAAATGCGCCAGATAGCGCGGCTCATAGGCGACGCGCTTCATCACGCTCGATTCACTCGGCGTCACCTCGCTCAAGATCGAGGCCCAGACCGGTTTGCGCTTATGCGTGATCGCGGTGACCTGCATCGACATATTGTAGCCTTCGAGCGCGACATGGCCGTGGCTTTCGCCGAACGGCCCTTCCGGCTCGAGCAATTCGGGATCGATCAGCCCCTCGACGACGAACTCGGCATCGGCCGGGACGTCGAGATTGACGGTTGCCGCCTTGGCGATACGGATCGGCGCGCCGGCAAGCCCGCCGGCAACCGCCATCTCGTCGCAATCGATCGGCAGCTTTTGCGGCCCGGTGAACATGACGACCGGCGCGGCGCCGACCACGATGGCAATCGGCATCGGCTTTTTCAGCTTGCGGTATTTCTGCCAATGCAGATAACCGCCGGCGCCGCCGATCCGCGCCGCCATGCGCACGCCGAGCCGGTCGGTGGCTTTGAGTGCCGCACGATAGGTGCCCATGTTGCGAATGCCGGTCTCCGGATCCTGGGTGATGCACAGCGTCGCCGTCAGGTAGGGCGCAGCGTCATAGCCGGGCGTCGAGATCGGCACCGGCAGCAGTTTCAGGCCGCCGTCGGGCTGGCGCAGCGCGTCGCCCTTGATGACGACCTCTTGGCACCGCGGCGCCGTCGTCTCGACGGGAGCGATTGGATTGGCGATTGCCGCCATCCAGGCCTCGCCGATCTCCTCGACCGGCCGCCCCATGCCGACGGCATAAATGCGCGCCGAAGCCGCCAGCGCGCCAATCGCCACCGGCACATCGTAGCGGCGGCCTTGTCCGTCGATCACATTGCTGAACAAAAACGCCCGCCGCCCGTCTTCGTGCAGCCCGCCCTGGAATTGCCAGCGCACCAACGGATGCAGTTCGGTGTCTTTGTTGATCGGCCGGTCGATGCGCAGCAAAAGACCCGCGGCCTCGAGCCGCGCCAGATGCTCCTGAAAGTCGAGCGGCGGCCCGCTGGATTGACTGGCACTGCGGCGCGGATCGGGCTGGTCGAGCATGTTATTTCTTGTTCTTCTGATACTCGGCGATGATGGGCTTGGCGATACGGAAGCAATCCACGCCTTTCGGCGCGCCGCAATAGATGGTGATCTGCGTCAGCGCGGCGCGGATTTCGTTCGGGGTGAGCCCGTTATTGAGCGCGCCGCGCACGTGGGTGGCGAATTCCTCCATCTTGCCGAGTGCACCGATCATGCCGAGATTCAAGATCGAACGCTCGCGCGGTTTCAGCGTGTCGTCGCCCCAGGTCTCGCCCCAGCAATATTCGGTGAGCAGGCGCTGAAAATCGCGATTGAAATCGTCGACATTCGACAGCGCGCGGTCGACATATTCGGCGCCGAGCACCTGTTTGCGCATCTTCAGTCCGATATCGTAACGCTTCTGATCCATGGTGTTTCCTCGCTCGTGAATGACGCCAAATTATGTCTCCGCCGGGCCCCCCTTCCAGCGTTTGACGGTGCCGGTGTCGATGCCGAACAGATCGAGCAGCCGGCCGCAGGTGTGGTTGACGATATCGTCGACCGATTTTGGGCGATTATAGAACGCCGGCACGATCGGGGCGATGACCGCGCCGATGTCGGCAAGCGTCGTCATCGAGCGTAGGTGCCCGCTGTGCAACGGCGTCTCGCGAACGGCCAGCACCAGCCGGCGCCTTTCCTTGAGCACGACGTCGGCGGCGCGCGACAGCAGCGACGCCGTCACGCCGGTCGCGATCTCGCTCATGGTGCGGATCGAGCACGGCGCGATGATCATGCCCATGGTCGGAAACGAGCCCGAGGAGATCGCCGCGCCGATGTCGCTCACCGGATAATGGATGGTTGCGAGCGCGCGTACGTCCTTCGGCTTCAGATCGGTCTCGTAGACCAGCGTCATTTCCGCCGATTTGCTCATGACCAGGTGGGTCTCGATGTCGGTCTTGCGCAGCATTTCGAGAATGCGCACGCCGTAGATGGTGCCCGAGGCGCCGGCTATGCCGACGATCAGCCGCGCCGCAGTTTTGGCCATTCCTGCCCTCGCTGGGTTTGCGACGGTTTGTGGCATGACGCGGCGCGGCGTTCCAGTAGGGGGTAGCGTTACGCCGCGACGGCGTCGAACGCGCCGAGCAGGACATCGATGGCGCTTTTCGGAAAGTTTGCGCCCAGCAGGTGTTCATACGAGGCAACGTGAGCGCGCGCGGCGGCCGACGGCCCGGCGAGCTTGCCAAGCCGTCGTGATTGCGTGAACGCATAAAGCGCTTCCTGCTGCAACCGCTCGGCCTCGAGCTCGACCGCCTTCACCTTATTGCGAAAGGCTTCCTGCTTGCCCGCTTCGACGAGCGTCGCCGCGCCTTTGAGCTTGCGGCGCGCGTCACGGATCGGAATGATCGTGAGATTGCGCCAATCGCACACCGTGTCGTCGAGTTTTTTCACCTCCGAGGGCGCCACCATCTGTCCATCAGAGGCGAGCCAGAACAGAAACAGCAGCAGATTGACGTCGACGCCGCAGCCGTCCTGCAGGGCGATGCAGGCGTCCGAAACGCCGGGCTGGCGATAGAAGTTCAGCGAGAACCGCCAGAACGGCGTCTCGGCTTTTGTCTCAATTTCGGTCATCGTGGCGCGTTTCTCCCTTCCACTCATTCCCGCGTAAGGGGGAATCCAGAGGCTCGAATCTGGGTCCCCGCTTCCGCGGGGACGAGCGGTTAACATCGGTCATGCCGATTGTAACCTCTCATAAGCGCCGGCGGCGCGCAGCGCGGCAACGATGCGCTCGGGCGTCAGCGGCGTTTCGGCGAAATGCACGTCAAACGGCGACAGCGCGTCTTCTATCGCCGCAATGATAGCCGCCGGCGCTGGAATTGTACCGCCCTCGCCGGCGCCTTTGACGCCGAGCGGATTGAGCGGATTGACGGTCTCGACATGTGCGATGGCGCAGGTCGGCACGTCGGTCGCCATTGGCAGCATGTAATCGGCAAAGGTCGTGGTCAGCGGCTGCGCATTGCCGTCATACTGCATCCATTCCAATAGCGCATTGCCGATGCCGTGGGCGACGCCGCCCTGCACCTGGCCGTCGACAATGAGCGGATTGATGACGCGCCCGCTGTCATGCGCAACGGTGTAATTGAGAATTTTTACGCCGCCAGTCATGTGATCGACCTCGACTTCGGCGACATGCGTGCCGGAGCAATAGGCGGCCTGCGGCGGCGTGTAATAAGCGGTGTGCTCCAGGCCCGCCGCCTGGCCGACAGGCAGCGAGACGCCGGGAATGCCTTGCGCCAATCGCGCCAGTTCGCCGAACGGGATGGTCGGCTTGTTTCCGGTGGTGGCGACGGCGTGGCCGTCCTCAAGGTCGATATCGCCTGCGTCCACGCCGAGTGCACGCGCGGCCAGCGCGATAATTTGTGTGCGCACCGCTTGCCCGGCGATCTGCGCCGAGCAGCCGGCATTCACCGCCTGACGGCTGGCGAAAGCGCCGACGCCTTGCGCGATTGCGCCGGTGTCGCCGATGGTCATCACGATATCCGCGATGCGGCAGCCGACTTGCTCGGCGACAATCTGGGACAGCGTCGTGCGCGTGCCCTGTCCCTGGTTGGTGGCGCCGGTCGCGACCGCGACCTTGCCGCTGGGCAGCACGCGCACCGTCACGCCCTCGAACGGACCGAGCCCGGTGCCCTCGACATAATTGCCGAGCCCGATGCCGATCAGCCGGCCTTTATCGCGGGCCGCGCGCTGGCGCGCGCGGAATCCTTCATAATCGGCAAGCGTCAGCGCCGCGTCCTGTCCCTTCGGATAGTCGCCGCTGTCGTAAATGAGCGGCTTGCCGTCGCGGAACAACAGGCCGACGGCATAGGGCATCTGCTGCGGCTGGATGAAATTGCGGCGTCTCACTTCGGCGCGGTCGAGCGACAACTCGCGCGCCACGCGGTCGAGCAGGCGCTCCATGGCAAATACCGCCTGCGGCCGGCCGGCGCCCCGCACCGGCGTCGTGGGTACTTTGTTGGTCAGAGCGACGGTGGTCTCCAGTCGAAAGGCCGGCACCACATACGGCCCGGGCACCGTCACTGCGGCGATATAGGGCATGATGATGCCCCACGGCAGGAACGCGCCGCTGTCGTGCAGCATCCGCCCGCGAAGCCCGAGAATTCTGCCGTCGGCATCCACCGCGATCGCCATATCCCAGTACTGATCGCGCTCCTGAGTTGCGCAGAGGAAATGCTCGCGGCGGTCTTCGATCCATTTCACCGGCCGGCCGAGTTTTAGCGCCGCCGCCGGAATCACCGCCTCTTCCGGATAGAAAATCGCCTTGGGCCCAAAGCCGCCGCCAACGTCCGGCGCAATCATGCGGATGGTTTCGATATCGCGATTGAGCAGATCGGCGAGCATGCCGCGGCCGAGATGCGGCGTCTGCGTGCCGGACCAGACGGTCAACAGGTCCGACACCGCATCGGGGCTCGCCAGCACCGCGCGCGTCTCCAGCGCCATGCCGCCGCCGCGATGCTGCCAGATCGTTTCCTCGAAAACATGGGCGGCCGCGGCGAAGGCCGCATCAATGTCGCCGTAGGCGAGCGGAAAGCGCGCGATAACGTTCGAGGCAAGGTCGCTGTGTGCGCGCGCGGCACCGTCTTTGATCGCGGCACGGCAATCGGCTACGGCGTCGAGCACGTCGTAATCCACGACGACCGCCGCCGCGGCGTCTTCGGCGATGTAGCGGGAATCGGCGATGACCACTGCAATGGGCTGGCCGACGTAATGGACCTCGTCGCGCGCCAGCGCCGTTTGTGTGCGCGGCGTCGCGATGGCCGGATTCGGCGTCAGCATCGGAATTGGCATGCGCCGCATCGGATCGGGCAGGTCGTCCGCGGTCAGAACCGCATGGACGCCGGTCACGGCCATCGCCGGCCTGGCATCGATGCCGCCAATCCTGGCATGGGCGTAGGTCGAGCGGACGAAGCAAGCGTGCAACAGGCCGGGCAGCTTCATGTCATCGACGAAGCGGCCGCGGCCGGCGAGCAGGGCCGGGTCTTCGAGCCGCTTGACACGGGCGCCGAAATGTTTTGCGCCCATCGATTAAGCCCCGGCTCCGCCACGAAGGCGTTGCGCGGCGTCGAGCGCCGCCTTCACAATGCCGGCATAACCGGTGCAGCGGCAAAGATTGCCGGTTAGCGCCTCGCGCACCTCTCGCTCGCTCGGGTCGGCGTTGTCGCGCAGCAGCTCGGTGAGCGTGATCAACATTCCCGGCGTGCAGAAGCCGCATTGCAGGCCGTGGTTATCCATGAACGCCTGTTGCAGCACCGACAGCCCGCCGTCCGGCGTGAGGCCCTCGACGGTGGTCACTTCGCAGCCGTTGGCTTGCACCGCAAACATCAGGCAGGAGCGGGCGGTGCGGCCATCGACCAGCACCGTGCAAGCGCCGCAGACGCCGTGCTCGCAGCCGAGATGCGTGCCGGTAAGACCGAGCTCGTGACGCAAAAAATCGGCCAGCGTCAGCCGCGCCTCGACCACGCGGGCATGCGGCTTGCCGTTGACCGTGATACGCGTCGCCTGCTTGCCCATACGCGAACTTAGCACCGCTTTGTTATACGTCGACGCCGGCGCGCCGCGCCGCGTCGCCGAGCGCGCGTGCGCTCAGCACCTGCGCCAGATGCCGCCGGTAATCGCCGCCGGCATGGATATCGGAAATCGGCTCGATCAACCATGCCGCGGCGGCGGCGGTCTGGATCGCCGCGGTGTCGATCGCCTTGCCGGTAAGCGCCGCTTCGGCGGCGCTGACGCGCGCCGGGCGTTCGGCGACGCCGAACAAGGCGAGCGCGGCACGCCGCACCACATCGCCGGCGCCGATGTCGAGCAGCGCTGCGGCGCCGGCCAGTGCAAAATCGCCCTGGCGGCGGGCGAATTCGTGGAAGCCATGGCCATGACCCGTCCGCCAGATCGGCAGCTCGATCGCCGCGATCATTTCGTCGGGCGCGAGCGCGGTCGCCATGAAGCCCAGACTGAACTCGTCAAAGGGCATCGTCCGGATGCCGCGAATGCTGGCGAGATGGATGACGGCGTCATGGGCGGCGCACACCGCCGGGAGTTCGGCGGCAGGATCGCCATGGGCGAGCGAGCCGCCGATGGTGCCGCGGTTTCGCGTCTGGCGGTGGCCGACGTGGCGTAGCGCTTCGGCGAGCAGCGGGCAGTGCCGTGCGATCTCCGGCGAAAACTCGAGATCGCGCTGCCGCGTCATGGCGCCGATGCGCAGCCGCCCGCCGCCGACGGCGATGCCGCGCAGCTCCTCGACGCCACCGAGATCGACCAGATGATCGGCGATCACGTAACGGAAATTCATCATCGGCACGAGCGATTGCCCGCCGGCGAGAATCTTGGCGTTCGGCAGGCTCGCCAGCAGCTCGGCGGCCTCGGTGAGCTGCCGGGGCGCGTGATAGTCGAACGGCGCAGGCTTCATTGTCCCGGACTTGCTTGGTCGGCTGCGGCGACGGCAAACGACTGATTTCCTTGAGCAGTCACTGTGCTTGTCGTCACAGACGCCGGTATCGAAGCATGCTAGTTTTGCCGATGCAAGGAACGCGATCACCGCGGGGGCGTCGTAATCTCCAGCATCAGACGGCGCGTATTCCTGACCGGGCTCGGCGGCGCGGCGGCAACTTGGCCGCTCACGGCGCGCGCGCAGCAGCCGGCTCTGCCGACTATCGGCTACCTTGGCCCCGGTTCGGCGGAGTCGGACGCCTTTCGCGTGACTGCATTCCGGCAGGGGCTGAAGGAAGCCGGCTATGTCGAGGGCGAAAACGTAACGATCGATTATCGTTGGGCGGAGGATCGTCACGATCGTCTGCCGGCGATGGCAACTGATCTGGTTCATCATCGGGTGACCATGATTGTCGCGACCAGCACGCCGTCGGCGATCGCGGCGAGTGCTGCGACCACGACCATTCCGATCGTTTTTGAGGTGGCCGCCGATCCGGTCAAACTCGGATTTGTCGCCAGCCTCAGCCGGCCCGGCGGCAACGTCACCGGCGTGACCCAGTTGGGCGAAGAAGTGTTGCCGAAACGGCTGGAATTGCTGCACGAGCTGCTGCCCCAGGCGCGCGTCATGGCGCTCCTCGTCAATCCGACCGATCCTGCTCTTGCCGACGAGCAAGTGCGCGTGTCGCTGTCGGCGGCCAACACCCTCGGGATCGAACTTCATGTGCTGAGCGCCAGCACCGACCGTGACTTCGATACGGTCTTCGCGAAGCTGACGGAGTTGCGGGCGGGCGGGCTCGTGATCGGCGGCGACGCGCTGTTCACCGGGCATAACGATCAGCTCGCCGCACTGACGGTCCACCACGGGGCGCCTGCGATCTACCAACGGCGCGAGTTCGCTGCGGCTGGAGGCCTGATGGGCTACGGGTCGAACCTGGCCGATACGCACCGCTTGGCCGGACTTCTGGCCGGTCGGATTCTCAAAGGCGACAAGCCCGCCGATCTGCCGGTGCAGCAGGCAACTCAAATCGAACTCTACATCAACCTCAAGACCGCCAAGGCGCTTGGCATCACGGTTCCGATTTCGCTTCTTGGCCGCGCCGACGAGGTGATCGAATGAGGCGACGGGAATTCATCGCGCTGTTCGGCGGCGTTGCCGCCGCGTGGCCGTTCATCGCGCGTGCGCAGCAATCAGAAAGGATGCGGCGCATTGGCGTGCTCTTGAATCGGTCGGCAAACGATCCCGAAGGTCAGGCCCGCCTCGCTGCATTCCAACAGGGCTTGCAAAAGTTAGGTTGGAACGACGGCCAAAATGCTCGGATCGACGTTCGCTGGGGCGAGGACAAATTCGAACTCGAACATCAATACGCGGCTGAACTCGTCGCGCTTTCGCCGGACGTACTGCTGGCGAGCGGCACCTTAAGCCTGTCCGAGCTGCAGCGCCTTAGCCACACATTGCCAATTGTGTTTGCTGCCGTTTCAGACCCTGTTGGCGCCGGCGTTGTCGAGAGCCTGGCGCATCCCGGCGGCAACGCGACGGGATTCATGTTGTTTGAGTACACCATGAGCGGGAAATGGCTAGAACTCTTGCGGCAGGTTGCGCCGCATCTGACGCGCGTGGGCGTTTTGGGTATGGCCAACGTTCCCACTGTGCCCGCAGCGTTCGCCTCCATTCAAGCCACAGCTCAATCGCTCGGCATCGAGGCAAGGCCATTCACGATTCACGACGCGGGCGAGATTGAACGCGCCGTCACGTCATTTGCCGGGCCGAACGCGGGCTTGATCGCGGAGACCAGCGCCTCAGGATCAATTCATCGTAATCTGATCATTGCACTAGCGGCCCAGTACAAGATACCTGCGATCTACGTCTACCCGTTCGACGCAGTCGAGGGTGGGTTGGTTTCCTATGGTCCCGATCCGGTTGAGCCATTTCGACGTGCAGCAGACTACGTGGATCGCATTCTCAAAGGCGACAAGCCGGCCGATCTTCCGGTGCAAGCGCCGACCAAGTACGAGCTGGTGATCAATCTGAAAACGGCCAAAGCGCTCGGCCTGACTATTCCGCAGTCATTGCTCGTTGTCGCCGACGAGGTGATCGAATGAGGCGGCGGGAGTTCATCGCAGCCCTCGGCAGTGCGGCAGCAACGTGGCCGCTCGCGGCGCGCGGGCAGCAGGCAGCACTGCCGGTGATTGGGTTCCTCGGCAGCGTATCTCCGGACGGCTACGCGATCCGCGTGCGCGCGTTCCTGCAAGGATTGAAAGAGGCCGGTTATGTCGATGGCCAGAATGTGCAGATCGAATATCGCTGGGCGAATGGTCAATACAATCGACTCCCGGCGCTCGCGGCCGAACTGGTTCAGCGTCAGGTGGCGGTGCTTGTAGCCGGCGGGGGAACTCCCACGGCAATGGCAGCCAAGGCGGCGACCACAGCCATTCCTGTCGTCTTCGCGGTTGCAGTTGACCCGGTCAAAGTTGGGCTCGTCGCCAGTTTGACCCAGCCGGGAGGCAACCTGACCGGTGTGACCGATCTGGACGTGGAGGTAGGGCCGAAGCGGCTGGAGCTGCTGCGCGATTTACTGCCCAAAGCGACCAGCGCGGCTGTGCTCATTAACCCGGCCAACCCCACTCTTGCTGACGCTTTCGTGCAGGCCATGGAGCCTGCGGCGCGCACTCTCGGACTGCAAGTCAATATTGTGCGTGCGAGCACCGAACCGGAAATCGATGCGGCCTTCGCAAACTTGGTCCAATTGCGAGCTGACGGGGTGATCATCATGCCCGATGTTTTTTTCAACACCCGGAGTGCGCAGCTTGCCGCACTGGCGCTTCGCCATGAGGTGCCGGCAATCTATCAGTTTCGCCCGTTCGCGGCGGCTGGCGGCCTGATGAGCTACGGCAGCGATCAGTCGGAATACTATCGGCTGGTCGGGATCTATGCCGGGAAAATTCTCAAGGGTGAGAAGCCCGCTAATCTGCCGATTGAAGAGGTCACCAAAATAGAATTGATCGTCAATCTCAAAACCGCCAAGGCCCTCGGCATTACCGTCCCGCTTCCGCTGCTCGGCCGCGCCGACGAGGTGATCGAATGAGGCGTCATTCCGGATCGCCGCGAAGCGGCGAGTCCGGAATCCATAACCACCAATCGTGAATATGGATCGTAAGTTTCGGGTGCCTCGGTTATGAGGTCATCGAGGCGAGCGTTGCGGGGTCTATGGAAGGTCTTTGACGACCGTCGGAATCTCGCACCTCGTCTCGTTTGGTCCAAAGGGCCGGACACCCGGACGGTAGCTAGTGCTGGCCGCACGTTTGACGATCCAGGCGCCGGCCCTGCCTCGTGAAAGGCAGGAGAATCATGACAGCCTCTCAATCATCGGACAACCTCTATCTTGGCATTGACGTTGGTGGTGCGAGTTTTGACGTGGCTTGGCATCGGGGCGGTTGCGCCCATTACGCAAACCGCTCCGATGCCATTGCCGCATTCGTAGCCAAGCTTAAAGCCGGACCAGCCATCAGGCGTATCGTGATTGAGCCCACCGGGGGCTATGAGAAGTCGTTGGTAAAGGCGTTGCGGCGGGCGGCTCTGCCGGTCGAGATCATCCATACATCGCGCTTTAACGCCTACCGCGTCATGGTTGGCGCCAAAGCCAAATCGGATACTTCAGATGCTCGCCTGCTGGCCGCTTATGCCGCCGCACCGGACGAAGTACGCGGTCGCAAGCCGCATCATGTCGAGGTGCCGGAAGATGCCATTCGCGAAGAACTAGCCGAACTGGCTAGCCGTCGCGACCAACTCAAGCGCATGATCCACGGCGAACGTTGCAGGCTCAACACCGCCCGCAGTATCGGCCTGCGCCAGGCGATCGCAGCTCATCTCGACGCGCTCAAAGCCGAGGACGAAGAAACTCACAAAACAATGCTGCGGCTCATTCACACTCGCGTCGATTTGAAAAGAGCGCAGAGCCTGCTCAAGACGATCAATGGCTTCGGCGACAAATCCGCCATGGCCTGCATCGCGCTCGTCCCGGAGCTCGGCCACCTCGACAACAGGGCGGCTTCGGCGCTCATCGGTGTCGCGCCCTTTACCCGCAAGAGCGGCACCATGACGGCACCGGCGCGTATCCATGGTGGACGCGCGGCGGTTCGCAGCATCCTCTACATGGCCGCCGTCTCAGCCAGTCGTCATAACCCGGTGCTGCGGCCGTTCTACCAAAGGCTCCTGGCCCATGGCAAAAAGGTCAAAGTCGCCCTGATCGCCGTTCTGCGACGCCTCGTCGTGTTCGCAAACGCAGTTCTCAAATCGGGCCAGCCGTGGAAAGGTGCTATCGTCGCTTGACAATCAACACGGTAGATTCCGGACTCGTCGCTGCGCGACGATCCGGAATGACGGTACGCACTACGCCGTCTTGACGCCGAGTTCCGACTGCTCCTTGGCGTAGGCGGCATCCATGCGCGAGGCGAGGCCGTGCTTGGCGAGCTCGGCCGCGAAGATGCGGCGGATTTCCGGCTTCTCGTCGATATAGTCGATCTGGTCGCCGCCGACGCGCCTTGAGATCCACGCTTTGGGCACGCCCTGCGCATTGCGGACGGCGACCCCTTCGTGCTTGAAGGCGAGGTAGCGCGACGGCACAGTCCCGGTATTGAAGTGCTGGTGGAACCACATGTTCGGCGGCACGATCAGCGTGCCGATCTCCCAGTCGTAACGCTGCGGCTCCTCGCCCTCCGGCCACATCAGCGAAAAGCCTTCCCCGGAAAGGACGATGACATGCGCGCCCGGCCCGTGGGCGTGGCCCTTCTTATAGGTGCCGATCGGGAACTGCGAAATGTGGCTGTTCAGCGAGCCCTTGGCCATGTTGAAGCGGATGTGGCCGCCGCCGGCGCCGCGCTCCGCCGCCGTGATCAAGGGAATATTGACCGCGTCGGGCACGAAATTCGTGGTCAGCAAAAATCCCTTTTGCTCGCCCTTGGACGAGAAATAATCGGGCTCGCCGGCGAAGCGGTCCTTGAAATCGTATGTGGTGTTGAAGATGAAATCGAGGTCTTCATAGAGATTGATGATGGGCGGCGCATTGGTGACCGCGACGTAGCGCGCCGGCTCAAGCCCCGAGCCATTGAAGTGCTGGTGATGGCAGTTGAGCGGGATGGCGAACAGCGCACCTTGCTTCCACTCGAAGGTGATGCGGGCGCCGGCCTCGTTCCACACCGTGGTCGAGCCGCGGCCGCTCAATATCATGATCATTTCTTCGTAGAGCTGCCGGTGCGGAGCCAAGTTCTTGCCCGGCGGGATCTCCATCACATAGCAGTCGTTCGAGGTGCGCGAAGCATCGTGATTGAGGAACACCGCATTGCCGCCGCGGCGCGCCCAGGGTTTTAGCGCCACCGTGTTCAGGTTCTTCACATAGAACGATGGGATGATGTCGAGGCCTTCGGCCTTCACCCAGCGCGTATAGGGCGTTTCCTTCTCGGCCTTGAATTTGCCTGCGAGTTCCTCGGAAACGACGGCATTCTTGGCCATTTGACTCACCTTATATTTGATCCCTCGGCGGCGATCTTAGCGAAAATCCGGCGGAAACGTTAAGTCTTTAATTGTGGTCGTGGTCATGCGCGTGGTGATGACCGTGTTCATGGCTGTGGTCATGACCATGATCGTGCCCATGGCTATGGCCGTGGCGGTCGCCATGCTCATGATCGTGCTCGCGATGATGCAGGCGCTGGCGCGGCCGCGGTCCGCGCGGGTCCTCGTTGAACACCAGCGATTTGATGGTGACCGGCACCGTATATGACGGCATGCGGATGCGGCCGAGATCGATGTAATCGAAATCCCATAACACGACGCCGTCGATCACGAGAAGTTCGCTCTCGACGTGCAGTTCATCGCGCAGAATATGGCCGAGCGTCTGCGCCACGTCGCCGTCGAGCATGATGTAGAGCGGCAGTTTCTTGGCGATGCGGTCGGCAAGCCCGCGTTTGATGCCGGCGGCGAAAGCGGCGAGCCGCTGATAGACCGGCAGCCCGGTCCAGCGCAAAGCGAGCGCAATCTCGCGATCGGTATCGGCGAGGTCGAACGCCGTGATGTGGTCGCGGATGGCCTGCGCGAGCTGCTCCGCATCGACGGTCTCGCCCGGCACGAAGGGCGGCTGCACCACCTGGAGATTTCGGCGCGGCAACAATTCGCCCGGTGCGGAAATGTAGCTGGTATTGCCGGACAGCTGCACGCTGTATTCCGAGGCGCCGAGCGCGGTAGCGCGGATGCACTCGCCGGCCGGCAGCACCGGCCAAGGAAATGCGCCTTGCGCGATGCGCGAGCGAATGGCGCGGCCGAGCTTCGGGCCGAGGTCGCCGAAGTCGCGTGTTTCGCGCTCATAGACGTATTCGGCGACGCCGCCCGAGAACATCACGCCGTCGATGCGGGCAAATTCGGCACCGAGTTCGGCGATCGGATCGGTAAGATAAAGATGCGCGACATCGTGCGGCAGGGGCCGCGCGGCGACGGCGGCGACCAGCGCATCGGCCATGCCGTCGGCGACCTTCTGCAGATCGGCCGCAGCGACAGGGTCGCCGCGGTTCCAAGAAAAGCCCGCGCGCTTGGCGTGATGCTTGCCGGCCGGGTCGAGCCGCACGATTTTGCCGTCTTCGACCACTTGCAGGCGGCCGCCGATATGCACCGCGGCGGTCGCGATCACCTTGCCGTTCTCGACCAGGCCGAGTTTTGTCGTGCCGCCGCCGATATCGATATTGAGGATGCGCTTGCCTTCGTCGCTGGAGACTCGCGCGGCGCCGGAGCCGTAGGCCGCGAGCATCGCCTCCATGTGATGGCCGGCTGTGGCGGTGACAAATTCGCCGCCCTGTTCGGAGAGGATTTTTGCGATGCCTTGGGCGTTCTCGCGGCGGAGCGCCTCGCCAGTGAGAATGACTACGCCGGTATCGATGTCGTCGGGCGACACGCCGGCCGCGACATAGGCGTCATCGATAATGGCGCCGAGCTTGGCGTCGTCGATGCGTTCCTCGCTCTGATAGGGCGTCAGCGTCACCGGCGACTGGAACAAGGTCTCGCGCGAAACGACGTAATAGCGGCTGGTCAAATCCTCCGCCAGCCGGCGCAGGTGGACGCGCGAAAAAATCACTTGCGTGCCGGAGGAGCCGATGTCGATGCCGACCGTCGTCAGCGTGACGTTGTCCTGCCGCCACAGCGGGTTGTCCTCTAGCGGCCCGTCATCGCCGTCGAAATCGTGGTCGTGGTCGTGATCGGAATCGTCGGCGTGCAGGTGCGCGACATCGCGGCCGTAAAGATGGTCGGCGAGCGAGTGGGCGGCTTTCTTCTTGTCGTCGTCGTCGGCCATGCTTCGGTTTCTGCGGCGGACTGTATTCCCGCGCCGGAGAGCGAAGGTCAATGCGGTTGTCGTCAGATTCCGGCCGGTGTGACCGCGACGGACACGTCGATGTGCTGCCCGCCCGAGCCCAGGATCACGCCGTCCATCGGCGCAACGTCGGTATAGTCGCGGCCGATCGCCAGCGTGACGTGTTCATCGGATGCTGGGATCGCATTGGTGGGATCGAGGCCGATCCAGCCGGCTGCGGAACCGCACCACAGCAGAACCCAGGCATGCATGGCGTCGGCGCCCTGCAGCCGCGTCGAGTCGGTGCGCGGCGCGCTGCGCAAATAGCCGCTGACATAGGCGGCGGGCAGCCCGATGCCGCGCAGCCCCGAAATCATGATATGGGCGAAATCCTGGCAGACGCCGCGGCGGAGCGCGAACGACATCGGCGGCGTCGTGGTGACGGTAGTGGCGCCGATCTCATAGACGATATCGGATTTCAGGCGGCCGATCAGCTCAATCGCGGCGTCAAGAACGGCGCGTTGGGGCGAGAAGCTCTGGCGGACGTAGTCGCGAATCTCCGGATCGAGCGAAACCATGCGGCTCGGAAACAAGAAATGCGCCGGCGACAACGGGCCGATATCGCTGGTCGCAAACGCTTCCTCGCGGACCGCTTCCCACGCCGGCGTCGTGTCTGGCGCCGGCTCCGCGACGGCATCGACGGCGACCCGTGCCGACAATTTGATCGTGAGCGTCTGGTGCGGCTCGCTGATCTCGATCCAGGTCAGCCGGTTGCCGAAAAAGTCCTGGCCCTCGCGGCGGTGCACCGGCTCGGGCACGATCTGCAGCGCCGCCACGTGCACCCGCTCGCCGTCGCGCGACACCGGCGTGAGGCGGAGCACGTGGCGCGCCTGCGCAACCGGCGCCGCGTAGCTGCATGTCGTCGTCTGCCGCACGTCGTAAATCACGCCAACGCCTCCCACACCGGGTCGGACCGTTCGTTGTTGGTGAGATAGGCGGCGCTGATGGCGTCCGACAATTTCATCAGCGCCTGCTCGATCTCGACGATCAATTCCGCGTTCACTGCGGCCGCTTCGGCGGTGCGCAAGCGCGTGGCGATGCCGGCGGCAATTTGCTGAACCGGCGACAACCGGCCGCTGGCGCTGCGCTTCGGCAAGGCCTGGAGATGGGTCTCGATACGATCGAGCTGATACACCACCGAGCGGGGATTGTTCGGGTCGAGCACGACAAGATCGATGACCGGCGCCGGCGCGGCAATCATTACGTAGCGCTGCCGGTAGGTGATCTGGCTGTCGGCCAGCTCCAACAGCACGTCGAGTTCGCCGTCCACCGTGCCGGCTTGCGTGAGTGCGCGTGTCAGCCGGCAGGTCAATAGAGCGCGTTCGATGCGGCGGCCGAGTTCGAGAAAGCGCCAGCCGGCGAGCTGCGTCATGTTTTCCTGCGCCAGTCCGGACAGCGACGAGATGATCCGCAAACCGGCTTCGACGCGCTCGGCGATCGCGCTTTCGGTCGGCCCGATCGCGAGCGGCGCGGCAATGAGCTTGGCGAGATCGTTGATGGCCCGCCATGCATCCGGCGAGAAGCGGTCGCGAATAACCGAAGCCGCCGAGCGGGCGGCCCCGACCAGACGCGGCAACGATCCGTCCAGATCGCTGCGTGTCAGTGCCGCGCGCGCGATGAATGTTGTGGGCGCCGCATTGTTATTGGCCGGTATCGCATCCCAGGCGGCGAGCAGCGCGCCGATGCTGGCGATGACCGGCGCGGCCGCGTCATCGGCCTCGGCGACGCGATTGATGACGGCACGGATGAGCCGCAGCGTCGCCTCGGCGCGTTCCACGTAGCGTCCGACCCAGAACAGATTGTCGGCGGCGCGGCTGGGCAGAAGTCCGCTGGCGCGCTGCACCGATATGCGCTCCGGGGTCGGCAGCAGCGTGGTCTCCGCGACCGGTCCGTGCGCCAGCACCCAGGCATCGGCGGTCGCCGCGCCGCGCTGCAAGCTCACCGCGCGCGCATCGATGTCGTCGGCGATGCGCACGAAGCCGGCGGGCAGGACTTGCCAGCGGTCGCCGACCCGGGAAAGAAACAGCCGCAGCGTGAACGGCCGCGGCTGCAATCGGCCGTCGCGCCACACCGGCATGGCCGACAGCGTTACAGCTTCCTGGGCGACGTAATCGATGCCGCGATCCCGGATCGCCTGCATCAGCGATCGCCGCTGATCGTCACTGAGCGACCCACCCAATATCTCGCTGCCGAGCTGCTGGTCGGCGAGCTGTTCGGTGAAGGCCGACGCAATCACCATGCTGTCGAGCTTGCCGATCATGTCCTCGCGCATGTCGGGCCGGCCGAGCCACCAGGTGGCGATATTCTGCATTTTCAGCTCGGCGCTAAGCACGATCGGCGCCAGCGCCGGCAGAAAGGCCAGCATGGCGCGCGCTTCGACCAGGCCGGCGCCGAGCGAATTGATGATGACGATCTTGCCGTCGCGAACCGCCTGCAGGAGGCCGGCGACGCCAAGCCGCGAGGCGGCGTTGAGTTCGAGCGGATCGGCAAAATCGGCGTCGATGCGGCGGAGCAGCACTTCGGTGCGGCGCAGCCCCGAGACGGTGCGGATGAAGACGCCGTCGTCCTGGACGCTTAAATCCTCGCCTTCCACCAAAAGAAGACCGAGGTAGCGGGCCAGATAGGCGTGCTCGAAATAGGTTTCGTTCATCGGTCCGGGGGTGAGCAGGCCGATGCGGGCGTCGTCGCGGCGGTTGAGCGCGAACAGCTCGGCTTGCAAAGCCTGGAAAAAAGGCGCGACGCGCTCGACGCGCGCCGTGCGGTAGATGTCGGGAATGGCGCGCGACAGCGCCAGCCGGTTCTCGATCGCATAGCCGGCGCCGGACGGCGCTTGCGCACGATCGTTGAGAACCCACCAGCGGCCGTCGGCGCCGCGGCCAACGTCGACGGCATAGAAGCGCAAATGCGCGCCGCCCGGCGGCTCGACGCCGACCAGGGGCCGCAGGAATTCCGGATTGCCGGCGATCAACGCGGCCGGGACCCGGCCGTCGCGGGTGAGCGTTCCGGGACCGTAGGAATCCGCCAATACCGCTTCCAGCAGCTCGGCGCGCTGGACGAGACCGGCCTCGAGTTGCCGCCATTCGCCGGCGTCGATGATGAGCGGAATGTGGCTTAACGGCCAGGGACGCTCGATCCCGGCGGCATCCTCATAAACGCGGTAGAACACTCCGGAATCGCGCAGATAGCGGTCCGCGGCTGCGAACCGTCGACTGATTTCGTCGCCGCCAAGGGCGGCAAGCGCCGCCAGGAACGGCTGCCAGTGCGCGCGCACGCGGCCATCGCCGTCCATCATCTCGTCGTGGATGCCGGCAAGCGGCCGGTAGCCCGAAAGCAGCGCTTCCAGTCCGGCATTCGGCGCTGCGACAGCGTTGGGAGATTGCAATGCCATTGCTGGGTGTGGCTCGTCTCGCTGAACGGTTTTCAGTTGACGCGGCGCAGGTCGAGGGTCGTGGGATATTCGAGCGATACATCGAGCGGCGGCACATCGATCGTCCCGCCGGTATGGCCGTGATCCTGGAACCGGACACGCCGCCGCAATTCCGCTTCGTAGGAATTGACCGGGAAGGTCTCGTAATTGCGCCCGCCGGGATGCGCCACGTGATAGACGCAGCCGCCCAGCGAGCGGCGGTTCCAAGTGTCGACGATGTCGAATGTCAGCGGCGCGTGCACGCCGATGGTCGGCTGCAACGACAAATCCAGTTTCCAGGCCTTAAAGCGCACGCCGGCGACGAATTCCCCGGAGCGGCCGGTGGCGCAGAGGGGCACGCGCCAGCTGTTGCAGGTCACGGCGTGGCGGTCGGCGTTCAACCCCGAGACTTTGACCTGCAGCCGCTCGACCGAGGAATCGACGAAGCGCACGGTGGCGCCTTGATTGCCTTCCTCGCCGAGCACGTACCACGGCTCGATCGCTTGCCGCAGTTCGAGCGCGACGCCGCCGTGCTGCACGGTGCCGCAGAGCGGAAAGCGGAATTGTCGCTGTGCCTCGAACCAGCTCGGATCGAAAGCGTAGCCGGCGTATTTCAGATCGTCCAAGACGTCGAGGAAGTCGCTCCAGACGAAATGTTCGAGCATGAAGCGGTCGTGCAGCGCCGTGCCCCAGCGCACCGGCTTGCCGTCGAGCGGCGTACGCCAGAACGCTGCGATCAGCGCGCGCAGCAGCAATTGCTGGGCCAGACTCATGCGCGCATCCGGCGGCATTTCGAACGAGCGGAATTCGACCAGACCGAGCCGTCCGCTCGGTCCATCCGGCGAGAACAATTTGTCGATGCAAATCTCGGTGCGATGGGTGTTGCCGGTGACGTCGACCAGGATGTTGCGGAACAGCCGGTCGACCAGCCACGGTGGCACCCAGTCTGGGCCGCCGGGCCGCGGCACTTTACCGACTGCGATTTCGAGTTCGTAAAGCAAGTCCTGGCGCGCCTCGTCGATGCGCGGCGCCTGGCTGGTCGGCCCGACGAATAAACCGGAGAACAAATAGGAGATCGAGGGGCGGCGCAATGCATAGAGCACCAGACTCTTGAGCAAATCGGGCCGCCGCAGGAACGGGCTGTCGGTGGCATTCAAGCCGCCGAGCACGACATGGTTGCCGCCGCCGGTACCGGTGTGTCTGCCGTCGAGCATGAACTTGTCGGTGCCGAGCCGCGCCTGATGGGCGTCCTCATATATGCCCCGCGTGATGTCGACCGCCTCGCGCCACGACGCTGCCGGTTGGATGTTGACCTCGATGACGCCGGGGTCGGGGGTCACTTTAAGCACATTGAGCCGCGGGTCGGGCGGCGGTTCATAGCCTTCGATGTGGATCGGCAGGTCAAGCTCAGCCGCGGTCGTTTCGACGGTGGCGACGAGATCGAGATAATCGTTGAGCGTCTCGGTCGGCGGCATGAATACGTACAAGCGCTGGTCGCGCACTTCGACCGACAGCGCCGTGCGCACCGCCATGCCGGATTGGTCGAGCGCCGCCGCGCCGCCGGGGGTGCGCTGCATCGCCGTCGTCTCAGGCGCTAGCGGCGGTGAAGCCTGCTCGCCGCCCGCCAGTTGAGCGCTCTGGACCCTGATCGGGTGCGTAAGGCGCGGATCGGCCAGCGGCACGCGCGGCGCGAACGGGTCGGCCGGCAACATATGGGGATAATCGACCGGTGCGAGACGCGGCAGAGATTGCAGCGGCAGGCGGAAGCCGAGCGGCGAATCGCCGGGGACCAAAAACAGCCGGCCCCGGCGCGTCCGCCAGATTTCGCTGAGCCATCCCGGTTTGGCCTGTGCCGTCCAACGCTGCAACGGCAGCACGAATCCTTTCGGCGCACCGAGTTGGCTGTCGAACAATCGCAGCAGCCGTGCCCGCTCGTGAGGATCGTCGATTTTGGGATCGCTCGGATCGAAATTGGCCGGCACCAGACCTTGCTTGAGCATCCGATCAAGCGGGTCCTCGTAAACGGGCTGGACGTAATCGGCCATGATTCCCGCGCGCGCGGCGACACCGTCGGCGAAACGCTGAGCATCGCCGGGCGTGGCTTTGCGCTGCTCGGATTCGCGGGCGATCAACGCCTCATTGCGCCAGACCGGCACGCCGTCGCGCCGCCAGTAGAGCGAGAACGCCCAGCGCGGCAGCGGTTCGCCGGGATACCATTTGCCCTGGCCGTAATGAAGCAGGCCCCCCGGCGCGAAGCGGTCGCGCAGCCGACGGATCAGGTCGTCGGCGCGCTCGCGCTTCATCGCGCCGAGCGCGTCGGTGTTCCATTGCGCTGACTGATAATCGTCGACCGACACGAAGGTCGGTTCGCCGCCCATGGTCAGGCGGACGTCGTGCTTGGTCAGATCGGCATCGACCTTCTCGCCGAGCGCGTCGAGCGCCGTCCAGGCTTGTTCGGAAAACGGCGCCGTCACCCGCGGCCGTTCCCCGACCCGCTGCACACTCATATCGTAGGCGAACGCGACCTCGCCGGGTTCGACCACGCCGCTGATCGGCGCCGCCGAACGAAAGTGCGGAGTGGCGGCAAGCGGGATGTGACCTTCGCCGCAGAGAAGGCCGGAGGTCGGATCGAGCCCGATCCACCCCGCACCGGGCAGATAGACCTCGGTCCAGGCATGCAGATCGGTAAAATCCAATTCGGCCCCGGCCGCGCCTTCGAGCGGTTTCACGTCGGGCCGCAACTGGACGAGATAACCGGAGACAAACCGCGCCGGCAGGCCGATGCGGCGCAGGATCTGCACCAGGAGCCACGCCGTGTCGCGACACGAGCCGGCGCCGGCGGCGAGCGTTTCCTCGGGCGCCTGCACGCCCGGCTCCATGCGGATCAAATAGCGGATCAGGTGCTGCAGGCGTTGATTGAGCTCGACCAAAAAGTCGACGGTATTGCGGGGCTGGCGCGAGATCGAACGAACGAATTCCAGGAGCCGCGGTCCGGCAGGTTCCGGCTCGACGAAGGCGGCTAGGTCCTCGTGCAAGAGTTCGGGCGGGAATTTGAACGGCCATTTTTCCGCATAGGGTTCGATGAAGAAGTCGAACGGATTGATGACCTCCATATCCGCAAGCAGATCGACGGCGATGGAGAATTCGGCGGTCTTTTCGGGGAAGACGTAGCGGGCCAGCCAGTTGCCGTGCGGGTCCTGTTGCCAGTTGACGAAATGCTGAGCCGGCGTCACCGCGATCGAGTAGCTCGCAATCCGCGTGCGGCAGTGCGGCGCCGGCCGCAATCGCACGACCTGCGGTCCGAGGCTGATCGGCCGATCATAGCTGTAACGGGTGGCGTGGTGGAGCCCGACGAGGATCGACATGCTGCGACGCGCTACGCCCCGAATTTTCCCCGTAACTGCACGGTTTCGATGCAATTTCCGGGCCGCCCCACCGGCTGGGCCGGTCTCGTGGATCTGCCGGCAAGCGATTATGCCTGCCATCGGGTCGCCCTGCCACGCTGTAATTTATGCTGGATTGAAGGGTGGGCGAACCCTTAACCTTAAGCCGGCAAAAACTTGTTCGCCGCGCCGGCGGTGCCAGATAAGGGATTGAACACGTGTGGAACTTTCGCCGCCCCGCGGCGTTCGTCCGCTTGGGGGGAGCTACGACATGAGTGGTCAGGGTTCTGAAACCGCCTCGGCGCCGCCCGGCTTGGACGCTTTCAAGAACATTAGTCAAAGCGCGTTGGATGCCATTCCGACGGGCTTTTGCGTGTGCCGCGCCGACAGCGGCCTCGTTCGCTTCAACCGGCGCGCGGTTGAGCTTTGGGGGCGGACTCCGCCGCTTGGCGATCCGACCGAGCAATATAGTCCCGCTTTTCGCCGCTTTGGGCCGCATGGGGAACGTCTTCGCTTCGATGCAACGCCGGTCGCCGTTGCGCTACGAACCGGCAAGCCCGTCGTCAGCGCCGAACTCGTCATCGAACGGCCGGATGGCTCGCGAATTCCGGTGCTGATGAATGCCGCGCCGCTCTTGGACCGATCCGGCCGTGTCGAGGGTGCCGTCTGCAGCTTCCAGGAACTGACCGAACGCAAGCGCGCCGAAGACGCGCTGCGCGCCAGCGAAGCGGAATTGCAATCCGTCATCAATCGCACGCCCTTCATGCTGGTGCGATGCAGCCGCGATCTGCGATACCGCTTCATCAGCGAGGCCTACGCGCAGATGATCGGCCGGCCGCGCGACGATGTCATCGGCAAGACGATCGCGGAAATGATCGGGGAGAAGGGTTTCAACGCGCTGCGTCCTTATATTGAGAAGGTGCTGCGCGGCGAGGCGCTGGAATTCGAATGCGAACTCGATTTCCCCGAGGCCGGCAGGCGCTGCCTTTACATCGCCTATCGGCCCGAGTTCGATGCGAAGGGCGACGCTGGCGGCTGGATCGCGTCGCTGCTCGACATCACCGAGGAGCGCCAAGGCGAGCAAGCGCGCCGGCAGCTCGCCAGTATTGTCGAATCCTCCGACGATGCGATCATCAGCAAGGATTTGAACGGCATCGTCGTCAGCTGGAATCCGGGCGCCGAGCGGCTGTTCGGCTATTCGGCCGAGGAGATGGTCGGCAAGTCGATCACCGTCATCATTCCGGAAAACCTGCAAGACGAGGAACCGAAAATTCTGGCGCGCATTCGTCGCGGCGAGCGCCTCGAGCATTATGAAACGATCCGGCGCTGCAAGGATGGCAGGCTCATCGACATTTCGCTCACCGTGTCGCCGATGAGGGACGCGCACGGCAAAATTCTCGGCGCTTCGAAAATCGCCCGCGACATCACCGAGCGCAAGCGCGCCGAGGCCATCGTGGCGAGACGCGCGGACGAGCAAGCCGCGCTGTATCGCTTTACCGATAGGCTTTATCGGGCGACATCCTTGAACGAGATTTACCAAGCGGCGTTGGACGCGATCATGGCCGCGCTGCATTGCAGCCGGGGGTCGATCCTGCGCTGCGACACCGACGGCGTGATGCGGTTTGCCGCCTGGCGCGGACTATCCGATCGCTATCGCAATGCCGTCGAAGGCCATTCGCCGTGGCAAGCGGGCGAAACCAATCCCGAGCCGGTGTGTCTGCCCGATACCGCGAGCGCCGAGCTCGGCCCCCCGATCGGCGCTGCCCTGACGCGGGAAGGCATCGGCGCGCTCGCCTTTATTCCGCTGATGGCCGAAGGCCGGCTGGTCGGCAAATTCATGACCTATTACGACGCGCCGCGCGAATTCAAGCGCGAAGACGTCGAGCTGGCGTTGACGCTGGCGCGCCAGCTCGGCTTCGGCATCGAGCGCATGCGGGCGGAAGCCGCGCGCGCCGGCATGGAAGCGGAGTTGCGCTCAGCCAGCGAGAAGCTCGAGGCCGAAGTTGAAAAACGCACGCTGGAGCGCGACCGTATCTGGCACGTCTCGGAAGACTTGCTCGCAGTCTCCAATTTCGAAGGCTATTTCCTCAGCATGAATCCGGCCTGGACGCGATTGCTGGGATGGAGCGAGGACGAGATCAAGTCGATGCATGTCGGCGAATTGCGCCATCCCGACGACGCGCCGAACGCCATCGCCGGCCGCGCCCAGCTGGCGCAAGGCGTGCCGACCGTACGCATGGAAAACCGCTTCCGCCACAAGGACGGCTCGTGGCGTTGGCTGCAATGGACCATGACCGAGAACAACGGTCTGATCTATGTCGCCGGCCGGCACGTCACCGCGGAGAAGGAAGCCGCTGCCGCGCTCGAACGGGCGCAGCGGCAGGCCGCGCATTTGCAGAAGATGGACGCCATCGGCCAGCTCACCGGCGGCATCGCTCACGACTTCAACAATCTGTTGATGATCGTCAGCGGTCACGCACAAAGGCTCAAGAGCCGACTGAAGGACGCCAAGGATACCCGCGCCTTGGCCGCCATCGAGATGGCGGCGGCGCGCGGCGAAAATCTGACCCGGCAGTTGCTGTCGTTCTCGCGCACGCTGCCGCTCAATCCGACGGTGATCGATCCGGCCGAGGCGGTTCATGCCATCCGCGACGTCCTGGCCGGCTCGATGCACGTCAATATCGAGTTCCAGATCGACGTTCCCGAGACGACTTGGCCGGTCTGCGTCGACAAGTCGGAGCTTGAGCTTGCCTTGGTGAACCTTGCCGTCAACGCGCGCGACGCGATGCCGGACGGCGGCCGTATCGTCATCGCGGCCGAAAATGTGCACCTCGATGCGGCCGCGGCGCCGGAAGGCGCGTCCGGCGACTTCGTCGCGCTCAGCGTCGCCGATAGCGGCGCCGGCATCCCGCCCGATCTGTTGTCGCGGGTGGTCGAGCCGTTCTTCACCACCAAAGGCCCGGACAAGGGCACCGGCCTCGGTCTGTCGCAGGTTTACGGTTTCGCGCGGCGCTCCGACGGCACGGTGTCGATCGACAGCGAACTTGGCCGCGGCACCAAAGTGACGGTCTATCTGCCGCGCAGCCATGCCGCGGTCGCCACGCCGTCGCTCGAAGACGACAGGCAATATGTTGCGCTCGACCGGCAAACGATCCTGGTCGTGGAGGACAATCCCGACGTGCGGTATGTCGCGGTGTCGCTGTTGGAGCAGCTCGGTTATCGCACGGTCGAAGCGGAAACCGCATCCGCGGCGCTCGATGTGCTCGCGGCCGGCAATCGCGTTGCGCTCGTCTTCAGCGACGTGGTGCTGCCCGGCCAAGCCGACGGTCTCGCTTTGGCGCGCATCATCAGCGAACGTTATCCGAATATTCCGGTGGTGCTGACGACGGGCTACACCAAAGTGTTCGATGCCGCTCCGGAATTTCCGGTGCTGCGCAAGCCGTACCAGATATCGGCGCTCGGCCGCGTCATCCAGCAGGCGCTCAATCCGTCGCTGCCGACCGGCTCGGTGATGGCAAGCTGAGATCAAAATGGTTTTTTGGCAAAGGCTCGGCCGGAATGCGACTTTAAATATTTTTCGAAGCCCAATGACGGGCCAGACATGGCTGCGCCACGCGAGGCCCGTCAGGGCGAAGCGTGGTGGGCGCAGTAGGGATCGAACCTACGACCCGCTGATTAAGAGATAGTTGCTTCGCTTAACTTTGACGAACTTAACCGAACTTGTTTAGTAGGTCGCCACCGAAGAACTACTTATTTTAGGCTGTAAGATTTCATTTTATCGGGTAAGTTAATAGCACAGGGTAACAGCCTATAACACGCCCAGCCGTTTACCCCAGTGTTACCCCAAAGCCGAAGGAGCAGCCATGGCCAAGACGATGACGGCCGCTGCCGTAAAGAACTACCGGCCTGCTGAGGAACGGCGGGAGATCCCCGACGGCGGCTGTCCGGGTCTCTACCTTGTTATTCAAGCCAGTGGTCACCGGTCGTGGGCGATGCGCTTTCGGCGACCGAACGGCAAGCCGGGCAAGCTTACGCTCGGTCCAGTCGACCTGTCTGGCAAAGAAGCCGAGAGCGAACCGGTGCTGGACTCGCCGCTTACGTTGGCTTCGGCGAGAAGGCTTGCTGCCGACATCCACCGCCAGCGCGCCATGGGCCGCGATGTGATCGCTGACTGCGACACCTCCAGGCGCCGCCAGAAGTCAGAACGCGAGAGTTCGCGCCAAGAGCACGTTCGCTTCCGCCGCGAGAGACTTCATCGAGCAATACGCCAGCAAGAAAACCCGGCGATGGCGCGAGACTGCGAGATTGCTTGGGCTGGCCTATCCGCGAGCTGGAGGCGAGTCGACCCAGATCAAGGGTGGCCTGTGCGAGCGCTGGGACGATAAGCCTATCGCCGAGATCGACGGCCATGACATCCACAGCGTTGTCGACGAGACGCGGCGCAGTGGCGCTCCGGGCCTCGAACGGCGCAGCGACGGGCCGACCGAGGCGCGGGCTAGAGTGATGCTGTCTTGCCTGTCGAAGATGTTTGGGTGGCTCGTGCAGCACCGCAAAGTGAGCCAAAATCCATGCAAGGACGTTCACCGCCCGGAAGCCTCGAGGGCGCGCGACCGCGTCTTGACCGACGCAGAGATCGTGAAGTTCTGGCGAGCGACCGATGCCGAACGCAAGGAGCTCTCTGCACTGCTCAAACTGTTGCTGCTGACCGGTTGTCGGCTCAACGAAGTGGCCGGGATGACGCGAGCCGAGCTGAGCGACGACGGCGCGACCTGGAACATCCCCGGCGCGCGAACCAAGAACAAGAGGCCGCATGTCGTGCCTCTGGCACCTCTGGCGCAGAAGATGGTCGGCACGGGAAGCGAGGGATTTGTCTTCACGACCACCGGTCAATCGCCGATCAGTGGCTGGTCCAAGATAAAACGGCGTCTCGACGAAGCAATGAAGATTCCGCCATGGCGGCTGCACGACCTGCGCCGCACGGCCGCGACCGGCATGGCCGAGATCGGGATCGCCCCACACATTGTGGAAGCGGCACTGAACCATGTTTCAGGTGCCAAGGCGGGCGTCGCCGGCACGTATAATCGAGCAGCCTATGCGGAGGAGAAGCGCGCGGCATTGGAGCGCTGGGCGACACACGTGCAGGGGCTCGTATCCGAGCGGCCAGCCAATGTCGTGAAGATGCGCAAGGCGACGGGCGTGACGTGAGTGGCCGACGCAAAGCGAGCGAGAAGCGCCTGACGCCGACCCAGATCGTGGATGCGGCGGTGAAGATAATTGGCGAAGGCATAGCCCGGCGCGCCGACATCCAGGCGATAGTGGAAAAGATGAGTAAGATGTGCGAACTGTGCGAAGCGCATACGATCGCGCGAATCAAAGAGCCAAAAGCAGTTTGCAAAGCAATACGGTTTGGCGCTGCGCAAGGTCATTGTCATGACCAGAAAGGCGCCCACTGATTTCCGCGCGCCGTCGCCATTGCCAGTCAGCGCGCCCCAGTTGGGCATCGATAAAGAGTGGTTCGACCACGAACACTTGTTGCGTCACCTCAAGCTGTTGCATTTAATTTGTGAGGGTTGGGAGAGGTCAAAGTTGGGCAAGCCCAAGCCCGACGCCTACGAAAAGCGGCTGGCAATAGGCGGCGATCCGGCGGGGGAAGACTGGAGAAGGCTGGCCCGCGATCATCTGCACGGCGGGGATTAGGAGCAGCAGTCCGGCCGCGATTGAGACGCCCGGCGCGATGGCGACCACGGAGAGAAGAAGAATGATGGCGCCGAAGGAGTGCTTGCCCAGACCGCCCATAAGCCAGCCGAGAGTAAAGTGATCCGGAGGTGCGTGATCATGTAGCCGCTGCAGTACAACGGACGCGGGGATGGGTGCTGTCGTCGCGGGGACCGGTCTCGGCTTAATTTTCTTCCCCATCTTCAACTGTCACTTCCACCGACTGCCGCGAAACTCTTTCGGACCAGCGAAGCTGGCGGGGCGATGGCATTATTTTGGGTCGTTATCCGCGCGCTCGGTGCGCTTGCGATCGTTCCGGTATTCCGCGATCGCGCTCAAGATTGGCTTTTTGACATTCTAAATTGTGAGGTCATCGCGTTGCCGGATACCGACCTTCTCGCTTTCGTTCTCGGATTGTTGAGGCTGGCCTGTAATGTCGAAACCGTCACCGCTCGTGACGGTGATTATTCCCCCAAGCGGTGACTCACTCCCGCTGCCGCAAATACTCCGGGGTCGGTGGGGGTCCCCAGATGTCATTAGGTGGCGGACCCCAGACCTTGGGCACTTGGGGATGATCCCGATGCCATGGCCGTGGTTCAAAATAACCAAGCAATTCATCCAGCATCTTGTCGAGCTCGGCAAACATCTCAATGATCTGGTCATCGGGATTGCGATGATAAGTGTAGATATTATGACCTGGCCCGTGGCGCCCTGGCCGCTTTATGGTTAACGCTTCATTGCGTTTATTCACGACCCTTCGCACGGGTCGCGGTCGATTCCTGTCCGACACTGACAATTTGAGTGAACCGAGTAACGACGATGCCCGCGCAGAAGCACACTCCCGATCTGTTGGTGGCGATCCTCAATCGGGTAGTCACGCATCCGCATTGCGAGATCAAATCCACCGCGCGCGAGTTCAAGATCAGCCCGGTGACGATCTTCAATTGGCGCGCCGCCTCGGCGCGCGACGAGCAGGCCGATCGGAAAGACGCTTCGCCGTTCTGGGTGCTGTGGATGGACCAGGCGTCCTACTGGCATCGCCATCTTATCCTCGCCCGCAAGCTGTCGATCCTGCAGGATCGATGAACGGCTGCGCGACTTGGCCGTCAACGGCACGAAGGAATTTCTGTTCCGGCAGGGCGGCGAACCGATCTGGCAGGTCGATCCGCAGCTGGCGGCGGACGCGCTCGATCCCAAGACCTGGCAAGCAGCGCCACGGCGATCGTCCGATCAGCGACGTGTTCAAGCGCGGGCCTGACGGCGAACTCCTCCAGGCCTATCGGGAAGTCGCGCCGAACCCGCAGTTGCTGATAAAAGCCGTCTCGGCTCTGCTGCCCGAGATTTACGGCGAGCGCGTGCAGCACGACGTCACCGTCGGCGGCGTGTTCGGCTCGGCGCGCCGGCGGCGGCGCCGAAACCGATCGCCGAGGCGGATTTCACGGTGCTGGCCGAGACGCCGGAGCAGATCAAACCTCCGACCAACGTGCTTGCCGTCGCCGCGCCACCGGCGAGTGTCGCGGACTACGAGCGCCAGTTCGGCGGCAAGCGTCTGGTCGAGGCGACGCTGTTCTATGATGCCGACGGCAAGCTGCAGCCGCCGCAGCCGGACATCGTCATCGTCGAAGAATCGAGCTTGATTGCGCCTACACCGCGGCGGGCATTCCGCATCGCGTCACCACGGCGCAGTACCTGATATCGCAGGGCTACTGCAATCCATTTCTGTTCAAGCTCGCGCCGTGGCTGTCGACGCCGTCCGCACGATGCGAAACCGCAGCCCGCCGCGACCGCCAAGCATCCGCATGCCGGCGCGCCGGTCGAGGGATCAGGGGATCCAGATGAGGAACAGCCTGCCATCGGTGAAGCAGCCACCGGCTCGCGCAGGAGCGGAGCGCGTCGGGATCGCGTCACGGCCACATTACGATCTGTCGGTGAATGCCATGGTCATCGCGCACCAACTCAGTCCGTTAAACCTTTCCGCGCCACCGCTGCGCCGGTGCCGGCGCGGCGCTACGACCGCAGCGATCAGACAATTTGATTCAAATAAATCGGCGTGCGTTCACCAGATTCCATAAGACGCATTACGCGATTGAGATGCGTTCGCATTTGTTCGCCGCATGCCATGCGGCATTTGTTATGGTGAACGAATGTGCGCTGTAGAAGTGAACCGCGATCCTTTCATTAAGATCGCGGTCGCAACGCAGTGCTGTTGGTAAAAAGTTCATGCGCTGTTCTTGGTCGGCGATGAAAGGCTGTAGCTCGAGGCCCGCGGACGGTGTCGGCTCCATCAGGACGGTGAGAGGTTAGGTGAGACGAGCTACGCGGGTACATCCCCAAAGCGCAGGGGGTCGTGCGAAGGGCCATGGGGTCTTTCGTAATTCTCAAGCCACGGAAACGAACCCGACCCTGAAAAATAAAAAAAGAAAAAAAATCGAGGACCCTGAAATGCGAGTGCGCGCCCATCATTTCCAGTTGCGAGACAACGAATACGCTCCGTTCATCGAGACCGATACAGCGGATGCGTACCGTGAAGTCGCGCTGGTCGCCCAGCCCGGTTCGCAGGAAGCGTTCCTTGCCGCGCCGGAGCGCGAAGTGTTGCTGGCCGGCCCGCGCGGCACCGGCAAGACGATTAGCCTGCTGATGGATTACTTCGCCGACGTCGGCGCCGGCTGGGGCGCCAACTGGAAAGGCATTTTGATCCGCCAATCGATGACCGGTTTTCCCGAGATCAAGTCGCTCTGTGCCAAGGTGATCCCGCGGATATGGCCGAACGCGCGCTTTAACCAGAACCAAAATCTGTGGACCTGGCCGACCGGTGAGACGCTCAAATTCGCCTACTTCGATGAAACCTCGGACTACCGCACCTATATCGGACAATCGTTCACCTGGGTCGGCTTCGAGGAGCTGACCCAGTACAGGAACGACCAGCCCTACAAGCAGATGCTGGCCTGCCTGCGCTCGGCGGTGCCGAATATCCCGATGCGCGTGCGCAGTACGACCAATCCCGACGGCGCCGGCCATAATTGGGTGCGGCGGCGCTTTCAGACCATCGACCCCAACGGCACCATCATCGGTCCGCGAATCGTGGACGAACACGGACTGCCGCGCCGGGCGATCTACGCCACGCTTGCCGAAAACCAACTCCTCCTCACCACCCAGCCCGACTATCTCGCCAACATCGTCGCCTCGGCGATCCGCCCCGGCCAGCTCGAGGCCTGGACCAAGGGATCCTGGACGATTTCGTCGGGCGGCATGTTCGATGGCGATTGGCCGGAGGCATCGAAGCACTGCGTGCTGCCGCCGATCCCGCCCGCCGCGATCCCGCCGACGTGGCGGATCACGGCCGCCTTCGATTGGGGCGACTCAAAACCATTCGCCTGGATCTGGGCGGCGATCAGCGACGGCTCGCTCGATCGTCCTGCCCGGCGGTCGGGTGCTGCATTTCATCCGCGGCGATTACGTCATCTTCGACGAACTCTATGGCTGTCATCCGAACCAGCCCGATACCGGCGTGCGCTGGTCGATCGACCAGATCAAACGCGCCGGCATTGCCAAAGAAATCGACAGCGGACTGCGCTATCAGGATCCGATGACCGGTCAATGGATCAGGCGCGTGCGAACCGGCGTCGCCGACAACATGATCTTCAACCCGAAGCCGGGCAGCGCCACCGCCGGCCTGGCCGACAGCATGGCCGACGAGTTCGCCGAGGCTGTCACCATCGGTCGCGTTCGCCAGCCCGGCGTGCGCTGGGAGCCGGCCGACAAAAGTCCCGGCAGCCGCGTGCAGGGCTGGCAAGCCATGCGCGGCATGCTGCTCGCCACCATCCCGAACAAGAACGGCGCGCGGGAGAACCCCGGCCTGTTCATCACCGCGAATTGCGTGCACTGGATCCAGACTGTTCCGGTGCTGCCCCGCGACCTCGACGGCAATCCCGAGGACATTCCGGATCGGGTGGAGGACCACCTCGCCGATGCCACCCGCTACCTGATCCGCCGCACCAACAAGCCCGCGGTTAGGTCCGGTCGCGTAATGTTCTGACGCCCGTTGGGAATGAAGTCTCACAAGGCGCTGTTCACATGACGACAACATATGGCCTATGCCACACTTCGATTCCGAAGGACCGACCCCGAAGCAACCAAAATCACTTATTTGAGGCTCCGTTCTCTTGTTGTTCGTAGGGCCGTTGCTCAGATTCTGAAAAATAGACTATTTATGATGTCATGAGCACTTCAATTAGTACGATCAAGAAGCGAATCCGAGTTTCCGACGACGCTCGTTATTTGACCGCTGGTCAAATTCGCGAACCGTGGCGTCGCGAGGTTGGTAGGAATTGAGGGTGGCGTAGTCTCCGGGGTGTTCAACCTCGAATCATCTGACGTTGAAGCGTCAGATAGGAGACCACGCCATGACGATCACTACCACGAAGCCTGATTCTTCGCAGCCTGCATCCGAGATGGCTGTTGATCTTTTCGACAACTGGTTTGATCCGCTCGAGACCGAGGTGCGCGCTCGGGCGCGTGAGTTCATTGAAGAGCTGATCCGTGGCGAGCTCGATACTGTGCTTGCCCGCCCGCGTTACTGGCGAAGCCAGATTGCTGGCGATGAAGCAAGGGCGGTCGTTACCGGCCACCGCCACGGGAGCCGGACGCGGTCGCTGACCGGGACGTTCGGCCCGATTGAGATCGCGGTGCCGCGTGCTCGGCTGAACACCCCGGAGGGCAAGACGACGGAGTGGAAGAGCCAGGCGTTGCGGGCTTATCAGCGCCGTACGCTGGCCGCCGACGCGCTGATCGCGAGCACCTATCTGGCTGGCACCAACACGCGCCGGGTGCGCCGTGCGCTCGCTGCCCTGTTTGGCGGTGCGGTGGGCAAGGACACGGTGAGCCGGACCTGGCGCAAGGTGAAAAGCGATTGGGACGCGTGGAACACCCGCTCGTTGGCCGAAGAGCCGATCGTGCGGCTCATTCTCGACGGCACCGTGGTGCGCGTGCGGCTCGACCGCAAAGCGACCTCCATCTCGCTGCTGGTCGTCATCGGCGTACGCGAGGACGGCCAAAAGGTAGTGCTCGCGATCAAGAGCATGGGTGGCGAGAGCACTGAGGCCTGGCGCACCGTCCTCGACGATCTCATCAAGCGCGGCTTGCGTCGCCCCGAGTTCCTCATCGTCGATGGCGCACCCGGCCTCGACAAGGCGATTGCCGCCGTGTGGGACGGCGTGCCGGTTCAGCGCTGCACGGTCCACAAGCACAGGAACCTTTTCGCCCACGCGCCAGAGCGTCTGCATGACGAGATCACCGCGGATTATAACGACATGATCTATGCGTCGACGCGTCAAGAAATCGAAGCGCGCCGCAAGGCCTTCATCCGCAAATGGAGGCTCAAGCACCGTGCCGTCGCCGACAGCCTGGAGGAAGCCGGCGACCGGCTGTTCACCTTCACACGACTGCCGCCAAGCCAATGGCGGAGCGCGCGCACTACCAATGCGATCGAACGACTGCACGAAGAGTTCAAGCGGCGGATCAAAACCCAGACCGTGCTGCCATCGGCAGATACCGCGGCGATGTTGTTCTGGGCGTTGCTCGCATCGGGCCAGATCAATATGCGCAAGGTCGATGGCTGGCAGACGCTCGCCACAAAGCTCATCGATCAGCCAATTGACCTCGCTGCCTGAAACGATACCTTCATGTTACCGGAGATCGCGCCACGCCGAATTCCAACCGCTTCCCGGACGCCAGCTCGCGAACGATTTGGAGTGTCTGACATGTGGATTTATCGATACATCAGACAGCACGATTTTCCCAAGCCGGTGCGGTTCGGCGGCTCGACATCCGCGCGCCATTGGTTGCGATCCGACATCGAGGAATGGGAGCGCGAGCGGGCAAATAGGCATGCGTGATGGTCCGCTAGGGCGTGAGCGTATAAACGCGCCACCGGCGTTGTCTCAACTGTCAGGGCCCACCCACACTCGCGGTGAAGCTCGCGCCGGCAGACCAACTACTGCAACCATTTCCGTGCGGGTTATACCAATGGCCTCGGGTTGTAATCAGGGTCTGTTGGTTTTTGTGATTGAACGGTCGGCAAACCCGAGACTGTGTTGAATGCCTGCCTCCCATGCCGCAAGGAGGCGATCGCCGATATCGCGATGCGTTGCCGTGTTCTTGAAATACGTCACGACATCCGGCGCGATCTTTGAAAGAGCATCCGCGGTCTCCTCGAGGACGCGTTTGATGGTCTGCGATGAGAGATCGCATCGCGTCTGGCCGAGCAGCGTCAGCGCCTTGCGGTCCGGCCAATTCGTCGAACCGTTCAAAGTAAGCGCCATCGGATCCTTTGGAAGATACGGCTGAGTGCTCACCAGATCATAGATCGGCGCAAGGCCCGCTGGCCCCGTAACATCGGCATAGACGATCCCGAAGTTTTTGAGATGTGCGTCGCCGTTGCGGATGGCGCAGTTGAGCACGAACAGCTTGAACAGGTCCTCGAGCGCACGTTTGTGCTGATCGATATCGATGAACTGGCGGGCGCGCTTAAACAGCCGGGTTTCATAGCTGCCCTTGTACTTGTCGGCGGTGGGAAGACCGTTGAGAACGCAGAAGTCCTCGTAGCCGAGATAAGAGCCGTCGGATTTCAGGTCGAAGCGTTTGCACGACGAGGGCAAGGCCATCGTCGGAAAGCTGGAATTCGGGCACGGCCAAACCCAGCGTTTTTGCTGCAGACAGGCAGAAATACTCGTTGGCCGCGAGTTCGGGGTATTCGGTCGGTTCCCAGAATTTCACGATGTGCGTGGCGCTCTTGAAGCTGGGTGATTGTCGGTCCGCGACGGTGGACGATTGGGGCTCGTCGATGCCGCGGATCATGACTTTCGGTTGGGCGCCGGACAGTCCGGAATGAACAGCGAATTTCTCGAGCAGGTACTTGAAAAGCTCTCCCCCTCGTCGTGCCTGGAGAATCTCATCGATAGATTGGAAGGGGACCTCTTCGGTGAGTTCTGCATCGGGATCGGAATAGCGAATCCGGCCGATCTGGGTTCGTCCGACAACGCCGAGAAGATCGAAGTCGTCGAAGGTACCGGTGGCCTTGGCAAAACTTCGCATCAGGTACGCACGCAGCGCGCCTTCGGGAAGGTTCATGTCGAAGATGGGCGCGAGCCCGTAGGGAGTGTCCCAGGATGCGGTTCGGACCGGCATGGTGACGGAAACCGCACGGGCGCTCGCGACCTTCGGATCGTAGACGAAGGTCGTGCCACGCTGGCCGTGTCGATCGAGCAGGCCGGAACGTTGGCTATCGGTCCAGACGCGGAGCATCCTGTATCGCTTCCTCCGCGGCGAGGTCCTCTAGCGTCGGACGGCCGCGGTTGAGTTGGGTGATGCGCAAATCAAGGTCGAGCGAGTTCATGACCCGCATCAGATGCTTGAACCCGATTTCGGCAATGCGGGCGTTTTCGAGCGCTTCAATTCGCGCTCGGCTGACGCCGGATTTTTCGGCTAGCTTCGTCTGAGACCAGCCTTTCGCTTTGCGGGTCGCCTTGATGCGCTCGCCGAGTTCAATGAGATCCATTGGATTGCCTCGATATGTTAGGCAATTATTGCAATTTCAAGATGATTGCCTCTTATATAAGGCAATAGCGAGCAGGCGCAATGCCTTATAAACAAGTCAGTTAATGAGATATCGACTTGAATGCCTCATAAATAAGGCAAATTGCCCTCGTTGTGCTTTCCCCCGCGGCCTTCGCCATCACGAGTGGACGCCGTCCGAGCCGTAGTCCCTGGCGCAAATCGGTCGTGATGAATGTTCTGCGGTTGGTCCCCGTTCGCGCCTGCTCGATGGTTTCATCAATTAGCTCTCGAAGCTCCAGGTAATACAGGGCATCCGGTCCTTCGAAGGGAAGTAAGGGGGCAGCTTTGAGCTTGCGGTGCAGTTCGTCGAGCTTCTGAAATGGCTGCATTGAGAATTGGCCGGCGGCTCTGTTGACTAGAAAATACCGCCGCTCGTTCTGCGACTTGGTGTTTCGAATCATGTAACGGCGGAGGAGTTCTTGAAGGCCGACGCTTTGGCCGGCCTCCTCGAGAGCATTTTCATCGCGAAGCCGGTTCAATCTGCGAACCACTTCCCGCCGTAGTGGATCGCCTTCGCTCCGCTGGCGGAGGGAGAAAAATGCCTCGAGCTGCTGCACATAGAGGACCAGTGCTTTTTTCACCAGCTCCAAATCATTCTTTTCTGCCCGAACGAGCGCGAGCAGCTGGACCATCTCATGCGGCGTCAATTCGAAAGGCGTTGCAGTCAACGCAAGTATTTTTACGAACTTTCCACCAGAGAGGCCCTGGTCGTAATCTGTAAAATCGCCGTTCGGTGCGAATATGTACGCTGGTTTCGTCCACCTGGCATAGTGGTGCGCTTCGTCCACGATGACCAGATCCCACTCGGTTTCATACAAACGCCTGAGAAACCAACGACTGTTTCGGTTCGCCTCGGTCATAACATCTTGATTGACGATGTAGACCCCGGCGGGGGCTTGTAGTTTTCCACCGTCACGCACGGACCTGTGCTCGTCCGCGGAAGCGCGGCGACTGACGACATGTACCTGCTCAATGAGCCGAAAGACCGGATGCCGTGCGTGCCACGTCTCAGGGACGAGATAGCGCGGGAATCCTCTGCCAGTGCGAGTAGCGCTCAACTCCTCCCGCCACTTTTCCAAAAGGGCTGATTTGCAGAGTATCAGGACGCGATCAAAGCTCCTTCTCGTAGCACGCGCGTTCTCACAAAGGAGCGACATGATTGCCAGTGCTTCATAAGTCTTGCCGAACCCCACTTCATCGGCCAGCACCACACCTTTTTTCCCCGAGACCAGAAGGCTGGTCAGCGCGGTTCGTACGGCGTGTTCTTGCTCCTCATGCCCATCCCCCAAATGGAGCCGCGCGCAAAGGGTGTCGAGTTCTTCGTGAGTGAGAGACATTATCTTTACTCAGCACCGGAAATCAGTTTGGCTACCGAGGCCAGGAGCCGAGACGTATCTTTAACGTAGGGACGGACACGGTTGTCAGGAAGCGCATTTATCCAGTCCGAGGCGGCCTGCAGGGTCTCTGGAACCTGAAACTCCTGCGCTATGGCGTTCAGTTGCGGCGCAAGAGCCCCGCTTTTCTCGCCTGTTTCCAACGTTTGTTCCAATTGCTTTGCGAGACGATCAACCAAGAACAGCCGACACTCTGCGGATAGGCCCTCGCTTTCGTCCGTCAGTGTTTCCTTGCACCACCGGACAAGGTCCTTGACCGTGCGGCGAAGTGTGAACTCGGAGTTTGGCATCGCCTTCAATCGCGCGCGAACACCTCGAAACCCAGTCTGCAGATTGCGAAAGAAACGGTCGAGGTCGGCCTGATGGGTCAGTACCGCAGGTGTCCCCTTGGGCAAAGGATCGCGACTTCGATGCCGCTCCAGGAAATTCTGCTGCTGGCGGTAAGTTTGAGGGGATCCACATCCCTCGAACGCGATGCGCTCATCCAATGTTGCCATGATCGATCCGACCAAAGCGGTGCCGCAAAATTGCTGCGGGCAATCGACATTCACGGCCACAAGCGAACTAGCTATCACACTGCCTTCAGCATTGAGCATCTCGACGCGCACCTGAGACGATTTCAGAGACAATAGCTTGTGTTCATCGGTGTCCACGAGATGCGGCACATCGAGGACAAGCTTCTGGCCCTCAGCGAGAAGGCTAGCGCGGATATCTCACACTACTGAGTGCATCGGGGCTGCGAATCAACGAAAACCGTTGTGCCGCAACAATTCATCGTCAATTCGCGGAGCGCCCCGATGCCGACAGAGTGTAGCCCGGATTTCTTTGGATTTGAACCTGTTGAAGGCCGCGCGGTGGTAGCGGCGTTCGACGCGGGCGCGATCACGTCGGATGCCGGAGCGCTGCTGTTGGGCGCGACGGATCGGGCGATCGGGATGATGGATCGATTGGCCTCGTGCTTTCACGACGTGCGGTGCCCGGAGCTGATCGAGCACGAGGTGGTGACGCTGGTCGGCCAGCGGGTGTTCGGGATTGCGCTTGGCTATGAGGATCTCAACGATCACGACGAACTGCGCCATGATCCGATGATGGCGGTGCTGGCCGGCAAGCTCGCGGCGCGGCGCGAGGATTGCGCGCCGGTGGCCGGCAAGTCGACGCTCAACCGGCTGGAGCTGAGCCGCCTGGAGCCGACGCGCTATCACAAGATCAGTCACAATCCGATCGCCATCAAGCGGCTGTTGGTCGACTTGTTCCTGGAGGCGCACGAGCGAGCGCCGAACGAGATCATCCTCGATCTCGATGCGACCGACGATCCGGTGCACGGCGAGCAGGAGGGGCGGTTCTTCCACGGCTATTACGACTGCTACTGCTATCTGCCGCTCTACGTGTTCTGCGGGCGCCATCTGTTGGCCGCCAAGCTGCGGCGCGCGAGCATCGACGCTGCGGCCGGCGCGGTCGAGGAGGTGGCGCGCATCGTCGCCCAGATTCGCCGCCGTTGGCCGCTGGTGCGCATTCTGCTGCGCGCCAACTCAGGCTTCGCGCGCGAGGAGCTGATGGCCTGGTGCGAGGCGAACGGCGTGCACTTTCTGTTCGGGCTGGCGAAGAACGATCGGCTCATCGCCGAGATCAAGGCCGAGCTTGAGGGGGCTGCGGCGAAGAGCCGGCGTACCGGCAAGCCGGCGCGGCGCTTCAAGGACTTCAGGTGGACGACGCGGAGCAGCTGGAGCCGCCAGCGCCGGGTCGTGGCGAAGGCGGAGTGGACAAAAGACGAGGCCAATCCGCGCTTCGTCGTCACCTCGCTCACGCGTGCCGAATGCAAGGCCCGATATCTTTACGAAAAGGTCTACTGCGCCCGCGGCGACATGGAGAACCGGATCAAGGAGTGTCAGCTCGATCTTTATGCCGATCGCACCTCGACCGCCACCATGCGGGCCAACCAGCTGCGCCTGTGGTTTGCCTCGATGGCCTATGTGCTGCTGTGCGCCTTGCGCCGCATCGCCCTGCATCACACGCCGTTCGCCAAAGCGACCTGCGGCACCATTCGCCTCAAGCTGCTCAAGATCGGCGCCCTCGTGCGCGTCAGTGTCCGCCGCATCAAGGTCGCGATGGCGTCAGCGTGTCCGGCAGCTCATGCCTGGGGCTGCGCTGCCAGGCGTCTCGCCGCCGCCGCCAACGCGCGCGCCTCGCCCGCCTGACACGCGCCGCCGCAACGCGTAACCCACGCGGCATCATCCCCAGGCCCACCGAGACCGCTTCGCGACTTTCGTAGCCAGATATCGTTCCAGCACTCTCGCGTCTCCAGACGCCACGGCGTACCACGTCTGCAAAAAAGCAACCAAGCCTCCTCGCAAATCTGCCCAATCATGCAAAGATAGTGTGAGATATACGGGCTAGACCCCACGATGATCCGGGCACCATTCAACTCTATCAGCACTCGCGCAGCGACCGCTCCCGGAGCGCTTCCTTGCCAAAGGAGCTCCAATTTCCGATCGGAAACGCGTAGCGTCGCGTCGGTGATACGAAATGCATCGGGCGCCTGAAAAGGCCTGGGGGGCGGCGCTACGTGCTTGAGAGTTGTCCAGTCGATTACCTTGCCAAACAATTCGTCAAGCCCAAGCAAGGAGCGAATTTTAGAATATGCGTTTTGTTTAGCGGGTAGCCGAGTTACCAACGCAGCTTCCGAATTGCCATCGGGAGGACGTGATAGGAACGCTGCGCTTGTGAAGTTTGGCGATCCGGACAACGCAAGCAGATATGGATCTCGACGATTGCTTTTTGCGCCTTCAATAAGAAGAAGTTTTCCGTGCAATGGCCGCAGCTCATCGGTCGTGGAAAGCCGCTGGTGGAGTTCGATATTCTTGTTCCAGCGGGTCAGTTTATCTAAGGGCAGGAGGGTGTTACCCTCAGATTGCTGAAAGAAGACGCAGACCGGCTTTTCCCCCTTAGGGGGCTCGAACGTCAGGTCTGTGAACACGCGCTCGAAAATCCCGACTTCCAAATCCGCAATTGGGTCTTCGGGCTGAACGGCATTTGGCTCAAAAAATGGACTCACGACGCTCAGTCGCGCCACGTGTCGATGCGGCAATTCATCGAGAACTTGCTCCCAGAGAGGGCGCTCATAATTATGGATGAACCGGTGTAAGTTCTCCGTTGTAGTTGGAACATTCGCAAGAACTTCGCGCAGGGCAACGGTCGTGTCGCGCAGCGATATCGCAGCCATCCCCCGAACGTCCACTTCCTTCATGAGGGGGCCTTCGATGTAGCTCAGAATTTCATTGAATAGTCGGTGTGGCCCGCCAGCGCGGCTAACTTCGAACGCCAATCCCAGCTCCAAATTTCGCTCCAGGCCCCCACGTGTCAGATTTGCACTTCCAACAATGGCCAAAGCTCGATCCTCAGCGACAAAGAGGCTAAGTTTTGGGTGGAAAACACGGGTGCTGAATGCAGCGTTTGCGCGATGATAACGCACCGTGGGCGCTTCGGTCACGATACGGTTCGCGTCACGAACTACGAGCGCGGTGGCAACAGGTCTGTCGAAAAGATCGGGAATGAACGCTTCTTCGATCCATTTTCCGTCAAAACAGTAGGTCAAAAGCATGGCCGCTCGAAGCCCTTGGCCAGGGGCGAAACTTCCAATTACGTCGCGAACCAGAAGACGATCACTCGGCATGGCTAAGATCGTCCTTCGTCAGCCGCACGTCCCTGCACAACGCGTAAAGCTGCGGGAATCGCATAGCGTGCCACCCAACGCCGAGCGGACGAATATCATCCTTGACGAGTTGCTGTCCGCTCTCGTCGAAATAACACCACCTCTGGCGGTTCTTATTGACCGAAACCTGCTCGTGGCGAACCACCATTGATTCGATAAGGCTGGCGAAGGACTCCGTGAGTGGCTTCTCGCTCGGCACACCTTGCAAGAGCGCGAGCGGCGGTGTGCCCTGCAGATCGGGTGCGCTCGCATGGAACGCAGCGTCGTTCCGCAAACGTCGCAACATGACGCCACCGATCGCAGCCATCTCGACAGAGCTTTCCGCTTCGAAGAGCGCGTCGTGGAGTTTCCTCACTGTTGGCAAGCGTCCCGATTCCCCAAACGGGGCGAGCCAAAATTTTCCGAAGCGTTTGGTCTCGACGATAGCATCGCGCAGCGCGGGCACTTGACATCGGCCAGACTTTTCAAGCGCGTCGATTGCACTGGCAAAGATTGATGATTGCGCAAGGCTCAGAATCTCGTATACGGCGGCCTTCTGCAGGACTGTTATTTCTTGATGCGGGACATCATCGTAAAAGTCCAAGAGCACGGTCGAGTTGCTTATTCCTTCGACATCTGGTTCCCCCTCTGCGACGTTTGCGGCGTCCTCGGGGAGAGTTTCGTTGCCTTTTCCGGACCTCGATTTGTAGTCTTCCCGCAGAAGTCTCTTTTTCATAAGTAGACTGACCGTCCGGTAGCGAGATTCGGCCGCCTCGCTGTTGCCGAGAAGAAAGCCCTCAAGGAAAGGCGTGCGATACCGTAAGCCTCCGAATGTCGACATGCAGATTTGCTTCCCCCAATCCCGCAACGTCTCGCGATTGCAGGTCTTGTCCGACAGCGCAAAGTCGAAGAAGTCGTCCGGGAGGTGCTTTTCGAACTCGCGAGCGAGGCGTTCGCCAAGATCAGTCAGCAGAAGTGGGAGAAGGCCATCGGCGACACGTTCGGGTCTCAGTTCGGCAAATCCCATACTTTCCATTGATGTCGTGTAGAGGCGAAGCGAGCCGGCCGCCTCTTGGTTCTTCATGATCCTGGTCGGTGGTCGGAAGCGATCGTTAATGGCGGTCTGAAGCACCTCGCTCTTACTTCGTTGCCCGATCACGCGGCAGTCGTTGGCGTCGTTGCCGTGGTGAATGAACTCACAAAGGACGTAGGCTCGCTCCAACTTGTGGAAGAGCTCCCGCAGAACGGTTCCGGCTGGCCACTTCCGTTGATTTCAATTCCTGAACGGCCCAAGCAATGAAGCCGTAATACGCGATGCGCGTGGTAAAGACTGTTAATCCGGGAAGGAATTCGTTTGCGATCCCCTCTGCGTGATTCTGAAATCCGAGGGGATCGCGCGAACCGGCGGGCAGCCGGTGAGGTTCGAGCCATTTTGGCAGAAGCGCTTCCAAGGCGCGATCTGTGACAGATGGCCCAGCTTTCACATGACTATCGTCCGGCCAGATCTGGATGCGTACGTTCGCCGTCCAGTCGTTGGGATGGAACCGAAGGCCGTGGGACCGCAGGCAACGCTTCATCTGATCAGCGCGATCCTGACGCAGCCGAGTTAGCGCCTCACCATAGAGGGCGTAGCAGAGGTTTTGACGCGTCAGGGAAAGGACACGCTCGCGTGACCGGAGATGGGAAAGAGAAGTCCTCCACTTTTTCGATCGGCACCTTCTCCCGATCGCCTCCTAGATACTCGAGTTCGATGTCCTTCGTGAGAACCCTGCGGAGAACGGCAATGAACCAACGCGACCCGGTCTCGTTGTAACGAACAATGGAACCGGGGATGAGATCATCCTGTTTCATCTTCTCAGCGTGGTCCTTCATGGCCCCGCCTTCGCTCGGAATCCTCGGCCGACTTCGTCGGAATACGAACTTCGCTGTCACCGGCAAAATCTGCAGCCCAGCATAAAAGATTAGCAAGCCGCATCTCGTCTATACTGCTTGCAACGAGATCGAGCAGGCCTGGGGACGCAACGATAACGGCCAAGCAACGAGCACGGCTGATTGCTACGTTAAAGCGATTACGCGACAGCAGAAATGATGCGTCGCGGGGCATGTCATCCGAGCCGGAAGTCGTCATCGAGACGATCACCACCTCCGCTTCCTGACCCTGGAATTTGTCGACTGTGCCAACCCGGGCACCATCGGGCAAGCATGAGCGGAGCAGGTTCACTTGCATGTTGTAGGGCGCGACGACGAGTACATCATCAAGTGTCATCGCGCGTTCCCTGCCGTTTCGGTCGATTACGCGCTGGCTGAGGAGGCTCATCAGAATATCGCGCGTCGCGTCCGCCTCCTCGTTAGATTTCTGCCGGCACCCAGAATGCTCGACGGGGAAAAAGGACAATCCAGTGGCCTTTAGTGTCGGGTGCGCGCTCTTTGTGAGGACCAATCGTTGCATCGCGCAACCCGCCTCGGAGTGGAGCTTGCACTCATACACCGCAGCGGACACGAACGCGCAGAGGTCCGGGTGCATACGCCAGGTCTTGGACAGAAAAATCCCGCGTTCCGGCGGCACGACGGCGTGGCCTTCGAGAAGGTGATCGAGGGCAGAGCGACCACTGTCGCGAGGGTGTGCGCCCTGGATCGGCTGCGCGAGTTGCATTTGGTCGCCCACGAGGACAATCGATTTGGCAGAAGTTGCCATCGCCACCAAGTTTCCAAGTGAAACCTGTCCGGCCTCATCGACGAAGAGCACGTCCCGGCTGGCTGCCAACTCAGGACGCGCGAACGCCCAGGCGGTACCGGCAATGATTGGTAGGGTTGCGTCTATTTCGTCATTACCGGTGACGCTCTCGATGAAGCCGCGCCCTGTATACCCTTCACCTCCGCTGTCTTTCTTCTGACCAAGTGGGCGTACGGATTCACCGTTCTCGATTAGGCGTTCCTCGATGGCATTGAGTACGTTATCGATAGCCTTGTGGCTGTTGGAGGCAACGCCGACGGTCTTGCCAGCGCGAATGAGTGACACGATTAGGTGAGACGTGGGTACAGGCGAAAGACCGTGATGCGAAAGCTTCCTTTTCCGAAGTCGCGCGACAATGGCGTGACTAACCACGGCAAGCAGAGCAGTTGGAACGCGACCGGGGCGTACCATATCGTTCGGAATCGGAAGTGAAGCAGACCTAATCACGGACATTGTGGAAACGACACCAATGACCAAATTGGAAATGAGCAGGATGAAAGCCCGAGGTTAACGGAGCGGGCCGGTGATAAGGCGCGCGCCACGTTGAAACGTGAAATAAGCCCACAGCCAGTTGAGCGCCACAATGGTCCGATTGCGGAAACCGATTAAAAGGTAGATGTGAGCCACGGTCCAGACCAACCAGGCAAAGAAACCGCGTAGGCAAATCCAGCCGAAATCGACGACAGCGGCCTTGCGTCCAATATAGTGGCGAGATTGCCGTAGTCGCGATAGTGGAATGGCTCGACCCGCTCAGCGCCGCGCAGCCGGGCCTTGATCAGACTGCCGACATAGCGCCCCTGCTGCTTGGCGACTGGAGCGATGCCAGGGAGTGACTTACCATGGGCGTCGAGAGCCAGCGCAGTGTCGCCGATAGCGAATATCTCAGGATGACCGGGAACGGCGAGGTTGGGATCGACTTCAATCCGACCGACACGGTCGCATTTGACGCCGATCCAATGTCCGGCAGGCGAAGCGGCAACGCCGGCGGCCCATATCACTGTGCGCGCCTCTATGCGCGCCTGGCCGATCTTCACGCCCGAGGAGTCGATCGCTGTGACCGGCGCGTCGAGACGGACCTCAACCCCGAGATGCTCGAGCCGTCGCGTGGCATCATCGGAAAGGTCTTTCGGGAAGCTCGGCAGCAGCCGCGGCCCGGTCTCGACCAGAATGATGCGCGTGACGCGCGGATCGATATTGCGAAAATCCTTCGCCAGCGCTCGGCGGGCGAGTTCGGCGATGGCGCCGGCGAGCTCAACTCCGGTCGGTCCGCCGCCGACGATTACCAAATTCATCAGGCGCCGGCGCTCATCCGCGTCCGTCTCGTTCTCGGCACGCTCGAAGGCGAGCAGGATTCGCCGCCGATCTCGGTCGCGTCCTCGATGCGCTTAAGTCCGGGCGCCAAGGGCTCCCAATCGTCGTGACCGAAATAGGCGTGGCGCGCGCCGGTAGCGAGGACGAGATAGTCGTAGGGCACCTGCCGCCCGCTCCTGATCGAGACCAGGCGCGCCCCGACATCGACGCCGACGATTTCACCCAGCATGACGGTAACATTTTGGTAGGCGCCAACGATGCCGCGGATCGGTGCGGCAATGTCAGCCGGAGATAGTCCAGCGGTCGCCACCTGATAGAGCAGCGGCTGAAACAAGTGATAGTTCTCTCGGTCAATGACGACGACCTCAACCGGGGCATTGGCAAGAGTCTTAGCCGCCCACAATCCGCCGAATCCGGCCCCGACGATGACGACGCGCGGTGGCGCTGCGTCCGAGCGTGCGATAGGTGAAATGGCTCCGAACATGACTGGACATTATATCGCTCCGGTGATTTTCAATTAACCCATTATGAGCAGTCACAAGCTGTCAGCACCGGTCGGAAGTGGTACCCGCAACGAACGACAGCCGCGTATAACCCGGAAGCGGAAATTCGCGCGCCGCTACTGACCATGCTCGTTAACGAGCACGCGAGCTGCTAGATCGAACATGAAACTGAATCCGCAAGACCTGGAAAAAATCACCGATCTCACGCTGAGTCACTACAACGAGCGTGCCGAAGATTTCTGGGAAGGCACGCGCGGTCACAACGTCAACCAGAACATCGAGGCGCTGTTACAATACATCGAGGGTAAACCCCCTTTTACGATACTAGATTTTGGTTGCGGGCCTGGTCGCGACCTCAAGGTGTTTGCCGAACTCGGTCACGTTGCGGTAGGCTTGGAAGGTGCGGCACATTTTGCCGTGATGGCGCGCGCCCATAGCAGCTGCGAAGTATGGCAGCAAGATTTCCTCAAGCTCAAGCTTCCGGATAATCGTTTCGACGGCGTATTCGCCAATGCCGCGCTGTTTCATGTACCCAGCCAGGAGTTACCGCGCGTGTTGCTGGAACTGCACGCGAGTCTGAAACCGGGTGGTGTGCTGCTCAGCTCAAACCCGCACGGCCATAACGAGGAAGGCTGGAATGGTGGACGCTACGGCGTGTATCATGATCTCGATACTTGGCGCGGTTATGTGTCTGCTGCTGGATTCGTTGAGATTAATCACTACTACCGCCCCGCCGGCCGACCGCGCGAAAAACAGCCCTGGCTAGCAAGCGTCTGGCGTCGGTGAGGATGAGAGTGTTATGTCCGATGGCTGCGGTTCTATCGCTCGCCCATCCGGCGTAAGCGCCATTAGGTCGCCCTCGCGCCACCGGCGCGAGCGGCGTACATGTAGAGCGGTCCTGCAGCGCCCTCGACGACCTGCTGAGAGATCATGACCTCCGCGACGCCTTCGAGGCTTGGCAGGTCGAACATAGTGTCAAGGAGTATAGCCTCCATGATCGAGCGCAGCCCGCGCGCCCCGGTCTTGCGGTCGATCGCTTTCCTGGCGATGGCGCCGAGTGCTTCCTCGGCCACAGTGAGATCGACCCCCTCCATCTCGAACAGCTGCTGATACTGCTTGACCAACGCGTTCTTCGGCTCCGTGAGGATGCGCTTGAGGGACGGTTCATCAAGGTCCTCAAGCGTGGCCAGCACGGGCAGCCGCCCGACGAACTCCGGGATGAGGCCGTACTTCAACAGATCCTCGGGCTCGACCTCGCGGAAGATCTCGCCCTGCTTTCTATCCTCGGGCGCGATGACCTTGGCGCCGAAGCCGATCGAGCCCGGCCGGCTGCGCGCCGAGATGATCTTCTCAAGGCCAGTGAAGGCGCCGCCACAGACGAACAGGATGTTAGTAGTGTCGACCTGCAGGAACTCCTGCTGCGGGTGCTTGCGGCCGCCCTGCGGCGGCACGCTCGCGATCGTGCCCTCTATGATCTTGAGGAGTGCCTGCTGCACGCCCTCGCCCGATACGTCGCGGGTGATCGAGAGATTGTCGGATTTGCGGGAAATCTTGTCGATCTCGTCGATATAGACGATGCCGCGCTGGGCGCGCTCGACGTTATAATCCGCCGATTGCAGGAGCTTGAGAATGATGTTCTCGACATCCTCGCCGACATAGCCGGCTTCGGTCAGCGTCGTTGCGTCCGCGATGGTGAAAGGAACGTCGAGAATGCGCGCCAGCGTCTGCGCCAGCAGTGTCTTGCCCGAGCCGGTCGGACCGATCAGGAGGATATTCGACTTCGCTAGCTCGACATCTTTGCGGTCAGCTTGGTGTTTTAGCCGCTTGTAATGATTGTGGACGGCGACCGAGAGCACCTTCTTGGCGTGGTTCTGACCGATGACGTAGTCGTCGAGGACTTTGCGGATCTCTTTCGGGGTCGGAATACCGTCGCGTGATTTCGTCAGCGAGGATGTGTTCCCCTCACGGATGATGTCCATGCACAGTTCGACGCACTCGTCGCAGATGAAGACCGTCGGCCCGGCAATGAGCTTGCGCACCTCGTGCTGGCTCTTGCCGCAGAACGAGCAGTAAAGCGTGTTCTTCAATTCGCTGCCGCCGACCTTACTCATTTCAGAGCCCTGACAAAATACGGGTCATCGCGGTCGCTACCCCGCAGGCCAAACCAGGCGTGGGCACGATGCCTCTGCTTGAGAGGCCGGCCAACTCAACCGGGGTTCCCTTCGACCGAATGATTCATAGGGCCAAGGTGCCTCCCTCGGCAATGCGGTTCTGTTGCCGCGTGCAAGGTAGGTGGGAAGAACCATCGGCACCCCGATGGCTGCTTTCCTATCGCTCCGACAGCCAGGCAAGCTCGATAGCGGCCCGATCAGGTAACGAGTGAACCGCGCTTCTGCTGCTCCGCTTCGCTCGTGGCGCGTGGAGAAGCCGGCAACTGCAGCACCGTCGCGTGCTGACCTTCGCACAGCCGGGTGAGCTTCACGACCTGCCGTCGAGGAACTCCAACGTTCGGGATGCACGTTGGGCTGCTCGCGGTTGACCTGCCGGAACAGAGCTACCTTCTCACTGATCAGTTTCTGGCAGCAGCCCAACCAATTCAGTCAGTGCGGAAACCGTGTGATCCTGCATATAGCCCAGCGTTTCGGCGTTGGCCCGCAGCAGGCGATACATTTGCGCGGGCAAGACTGGGCCTGCAGGCACACTCGCGTCGCCCCCGCGCCTAATCCAGGCAACTTTGAAGCCGAAATGTTTGGCGCCAGCAACGTCGAAGCCGTTGGAGGAAACGAACATCACTTCATCGTTTTTGAAACCGAGGACTTTCTCCACGAGAGCATAGCAATGCGGATGCGGCTTGAACTTTCTTTGCTCGGTTCACACTGATGGTCGCGTCGAACGTCATTCTCGCGCATGCCTTATTGATTTGCTTTATGTCCCTGCTGTCAATCGGCGATGAGCGGGCTGATCAGCCGCTGAACGCAAGGCCTCGCTGGCAGCCCCAGGGAGCCCGCCAGTGTGCTCGCCGCGCAGGGCACCGCCCAGGGGCGCAGGGCTGACGGCCGTCGAAACGTTACCCCACTGATTACCCCAAGAGATTGGACGGGTCTCTTGCCGGTCGGTGTTTCCGGCTAAGTACTTGATGTTTATGGTGGGCGCAGTAGGGATCGAACCTACGACCCGCTGATTAAGAGTCAGCTGCTCTACCAACTGAGCTATGCGCCCTAACCGAAGAATTTCGCGAGGTTAGGAACTTCCACCTATTTGCCGGGGCCCATCGGACACGAACCGGAAAAGAAAGCCGCCTGACACGGCGGCAATCTCTCGCCCGATATAGCGGCCCCCCGGGACACCGGCAAGGCGAGGCCGGTGCGGCGAGCTTTTGGCTCAACCGGCGCTGGCCGAAGGCTATTGACTCTCTGGAACAAAACAGGAACATTGGTCCGTAAGCCCGGAAAACTCTTTTCAGGTTTACCCGCCGCCGGAATGACGCCGATGCTTTCAGTTTTCGTATTGTTGTTATTGCTCTTCGCGATCGACGCGATCGCAAATCGCGCGCGCAATTCCTAAAAAAGCTTGGCGTTCGTCTTTTCCGCACGGGAGACGTGGTTCACCGATGCCGCATCGGCGGCCGGCGGGTTGGGATCGGCGCCCTTGGGCCATCATCGAGCGCCGTTCTCCGTTACCGCCGCAACATCCCGAGCCTGCGGCCGCGACCAGGCGCACTTCCTTGTCTGCGTTGAGGAATCTCGCGCTCGCGATTTGTAGTTGAAACTTCTTAAAGCTGGAGTAGCCTATTGGGAGCCGTCCCGGCCGAGGCCGGGACGCAGCTGTCGCGGAGAAGTCTCCCGTGCGGAGACGGGAGGGCGCGACCGGTGCGTGTGTACGAGGCCATCGTCAAAGGTTTGGAGAGCGTGGGCGTCGACGCCGCCTTCGGCGGGGCGGGTGAAAACGCCGCCAGCCTTCTGCTCGCGCTCAAACACTCCAGCAAAATCAAGACCGTCGTCGTGCGCCACGAGCAGGCCGCCTCGTTCATGGCCTGCGGCTACGCCATCTTTTCGAACCGCTTGGGTGTGTGCTTCGCGACTGCCGGCCCGGGCGCGTTCAATCTGTTTTCCGGTTTGGCGGTTGCCATGTCCGATTCCTATCCGGTCCTGGCGATCTCCGGCTTTGCCCGGCTGGCCTGGAAAGGCAAAGGAGCCTTGAACGAGACCTCCGGCTTGAGCCGGACGCCGGATTCTCAGGCGATGTTTGCCGCCACCACCAAGCGATCATTCCTGCTCACCGACATCGGCAAAACCTGCGACGTGTTGGAGGAGGCGGTCAACCTCGCATTCGAAGGCCGCCCTGGCCCGGTCCACATCCACGTGCCTGAGGACCTCACGCTGGAGGGCCAGTCGGTCGACAATTACCGTGACATCCGGCTCAACGTGCAGCCGGTGTTGCCCGATGCGGCGGTGATCGCCGGCGCCGCCGGCGCAATTGCCGACGCGCTGCGGCGGCGCAAGTCGGTCATCGCTCTCATCGGTTTCGGCGCGATCCGCAGCCGGGCCGGGCCGGAACTGCGCGCTTTGGTCGAGCGGTTCCAGATTCCATTTGCCACCACGCTCGACGGCAAGGGAATCATTCCCGAGGATCACCTGCTTTCGAGCGGCGTGCTCGCCGACAGCGGCCATGCCTCGGCCGGCAAAGCCTTTGTGGCCGCAGACCTTGTCATCGCAGTCGGCAATTCTTTCGCCCAGCACGCGGCCTTCGATTTCCGTCCGGACCTGCTGACGGGAAAGACCCTGGTTCACATCAATATTTCCGCGCCGGAGATCGGCAAAGTCTATCCCGCCGATCACGGTATTGTCGCCGACGCAAAACCTGCCGTCGCGGCGCTGACCGCAGCGCTTTCGCCGCTGGTCGATTCGGTTGTCCCGATCCAGGTCGAGAAGGACGAGCACATCACTGCTCCGCTCCTCAATGTCGAGCCGAATCACGTTCATCCCGGCCAGCTCGCACAATCGCTGTCGAGACTCTTGCCGGACGACGGCATCGTGCTCGCCGACGCCGGCGCGCACCTCGCCTGGCTCGGCTATTTTCTGCAACTGCGGAACGGCCAGAATTACCGCAAACCCGGCAGCTTCGGCCCGATGGCCTGGGCGGTGAATGGCGCGCTCGGCGCCAAGCTCGCGTTTCCCGACCGGCCGGTCATCGTCGGTTGCGGCGACGGTTGTTATCTGCTCTCCGGTTTCGATCTCATCACCGCCGTCCGTTACGACATTCCGGTGATCTGGATCATCTTCCAGGACGATGAGTACAAGCTCATCAAGCTTTACCAGCTCTCCGCTTTTCACGAATCCGGCCTGGTCGACTTTCCCAATCCGGACTATGTGGCTTACGCGCGGGCCTGCGGCGCGCAGGGCTTCCGGGTCGATAGCTTGGCCGCGTTCGAAACCGCGCTGCAGACCGCGCTCGCGTCCGGCAAGCCGACGCTGATCGACGCCTCCATCACACGCCTTGCTATTCCGCATTACAGCTCGAATCCGGCTGGAATTCTGGCGGCAATCGAGGAGACCGTCATGCAGAAGCTGGAGGGCAGCTGAGATCGCCGGCGGCGCGGCTTCGCGCTCGCGCCGCAGACCCGGCCAAAGAAGAAAAACAAAACCGGCCGACATTGTTGCAGGCAAAGCACGGGAGTTGTCATGTCCGACGCGCATGTCGGCTTCGACGAGATGAGCAAATATCCGCTCTTCGAAGCCCTCCACAAACGCCGATCACGACGCATCAGTCTGGGCCTCCAATCGGTGCGGGCGGGAAGCAATTCATACACGTCCAATGCCAAGCCGCAGCCGCTGAGCGAACTCGAAGAAGCGGTGCTGATCTCGGCGATCGGGCTTACCGGCCTGACTTTGCCGGACCGGCCGTTTCAAAGCCCCACCGGCGAAAATATCCTCGGCACCCCCAATCTGAACTTCCCGGGCCGCGCCGCCGGCAGCACCGACAATTGCCAGGCCACGCATTTCTTTCTGATCAACGACAGCGGAGTTTATTTCCTTAAACGCCTCGACGGCGTCGATTCGACCGAGCCGGTCACGCCGGATCTGCTGGTGCGCCGCGCCGCGCAATCCAAGATCCAAATCCTCGACAGGCGTCCCGATTTCCCGCGCGAATTTCCGAACTATCTCGATTCCAACCGCTTTTTGTCCAACGTGCCGGGCTCCACGATCCTATACCCGGTCCTCGACATGACGCGCCAATATATCAACGCGCTGATGTATCTGCTCACCGAGCCCGATGGCCATCGGCCGGCTTTCCTCGACGATCGCAATTTTTATCTCCCCGCCGGCGTCGGCAAATGGATCCGCAACGGCTTTCTTAACAAGAGCATCAAGCTGCCGCTGGGCTATCTCGGCACCATGCGCACCCAGATCGAGGCGGAGCTGCTGTTGCAGAACCTCATCCTGATGCTGCAGGCGATGGGACTCGGCGGCTGGATTCATTCCGCCGTTTCGACCACGACGCTGTTGCCGGCGCTCGGCTTCACCTACGTCACGCCGCGCTATCGCTGGCTCGATTTCTTCCGCTGGGGAACGTTCGTCACCTCGGTGCGCAGCCAGCCGATCGGGCTGCCGCCATACATCGAATGCATGTGCCCGCCGTATTATCCATCGATGGCCGACGCCGTGCAGGCGGTCATCGATTCCAAATATCAAGCCGGCGGCACCTATAACGACGACGCTTATTTCGGCCGGATTTTCCGCGGCAACCGCGGCGAAGAATATCTCCACGAAGTGCCGCACTACAGCGACGACGTCATCGCCTGCACCAAGGATATCTGCACTTACATTTACCGGCGGCACGGCCGGTTTCCCGCGCATTGCGATGCGATTTACGCGCCGGGCATCTGGCTGCAGGCGCATCATCTCGACCTCCACTACTACGACACGCTGTTCAACAGCGGCTACACCGAGACCCAGCGCGAGCATCAACAGCGCTGGCACGGTCAGTGAACGCCGCACAACGAGGGATCAACGACCATGTATTACGTATCCCCGCAGACGCCCGCGATGGCACGGGCGAGGCTCCTGTTCGTCGGCGTTCTGTTCCTGGTGCTGATAGCGCTAGCCTATGGCGGGGCGTACCTGAAAGTGTGGCTCGATGCGCAGAACGGCGTAAAAAACGCCCACACTTTGGCCTACGACGTGGTGATATTCTCGATGTGGGCCACCGTCGTGCTGGTGACGCCGGCGCTGTGCTTCCACATTTTTTCGCGGAGCAACGGCGCCAACAGCTATTGGCGGGCGTTCTGGACCTTCGCCTTTCTGGCTTTTCTGGTTCACGTCTCTTGGGCGGTGGCCGGCACTTGCGGCGGCGATTGGTATGTCGTGTTCCATAGTAAAGTCGCGACGACGCAATATCCCGAATGCCTGGCCGAGAATCCCGGACCGGACTTTTTCCTCGTTGGATGGTGGGGATTGGATGTGCTGTTGGCGTGGGTGGTCACCGACAATAACAAGCCGGTGCGCGTCGAGCGCGGCGCGGTGCACCTTCTCGCCTTCGTGATGTTCTTCGGCGCCACCGTGCTGGCGTCCAAAGCCGAGATCGTCGCGCGTCTGCTTGGCATCATGATGCTCCTGGCAGTCGTGACTTGCGCCGTGGTGCGGCTGATCGTGCAGGAGAACGATCCGAAATCGCTGATCGCCGTCGTCTACGTCAAGTTCTTCGAGTTCCTCAATCTGTTCGTGACCTGGGACAAGCTGCCGACGTTGCTGGGCGTCCTCAACCTCGGCGCGCTGCGCGAGGTGCTGCGTGCCAAGAATTTTTACAACACATCCGATATCGCAGTGACCGAGCCGGCGGGGTTGCGGCCGACGGTGCCGTTCGATCCGCGCTATCTGTGCGAGCGGGAAGAGGACGGGCAATACAACGACCTCGCCAAGCCGACGATGGGTAATGCCGGTCTGAACCCGAACGACGCGACGGACGGTTCGGCCTTCACGCTGAGCAATCCGGGAGCGCGGTTCGGCCGCAACATACCGCTGAGCGAAGTCGATCCGACCCGCGACGGCGACATCCTCGATCCGAGTCCGCGGCTGGTCAGCAACCGTCTGTTGGCCCGGCAGAAGAAGAGCGACGGCACCGACGATTTTAAGCCGGCGACAATCCTCAATCTCCTGGCTGCGGCCTGGATCCAATTCCAGGTCCACGATTGGGTCAATCACGGCACGCCGCGTGCGATAGGCGACGAGCCGTTCGAGGTGCCGCTACCTCCCGGCGATACATGGCCCAAGCCCAAAATGCTGGTACGCCGCACGCGCGCCGATCCGACGCGCAAGCCAAACGACGATGCCGGGCCGACGACCTTCGCCAATGCCGAGACCCATTGGTGGGACAGTTCGCAGATCTACGGCGACAGCCCGCACGCCGGCAGCAATTACCGCACTTTCAAGAACGGCAAGCTCAAGATCGACCCCAAGACCAAGCTCATCCCGGTCAACCCGGTCGGCATCGAGAAGACCGGCCTGACCGCAAATTGGTGGCTGGGCTTGAGCTTGATGCACAACCTGTTCACGCTGGAGCACAACGCGATTTGCGATCACCTCCTCGAAGCATTTCCGGAATGGCGAGACGATCCGGACAAGGACGCCGAGATTTTCCGGGTCGCGCGCATGGTCAACAACGCCCTGGTGGCGAAGATTCACACCGTCGACTGGACGCCGGCCATCCTGACCCATCCGGCTTTGCAGGTCGGCATGAACGCCAATTGGTGGGGGCTCGCCGGCGAGAACGTCAAGAAATATCTCGGCCGCATCAGCACCAGCGAAGCGATCAGCGGTATTCCGGGCGCGGCGACCAACCAGAGCGGGGCGGACTATTGCCTGACCGAAGAATTCACTTCGGTCTACCGCCTGCATCCGCTGTTGCCGAACGACATCCAGGTTCGCTTCGTCAAGGACAACAGGCCCGGCCGCGTCCTGAAATTCATCGCCGCCGATCTCAACGACCCCGATCTGATCGTCGGCCCCAACGCCATGGAGAACGCGCTACGCGACGGCGCCGAGTTCATCGACATCGTCTATACCTTCGGCGTGCAAAATCCCGGCGCGGTCACGCTGCAGAATTTCCCCAACTGGATGCGCCAGATGCGCCGCCGCAACGGCGCCGCGGTGGAGGAGCTGATCGACCTCGCGGCGATCGACATTTTACGCGACCGCGAGCGGGGCGTGCCGCGCTACAACAGGTTCCGCGAGCTGTTCCACAAGCCGCGGCTGCGCTCGTTCGAGCAGATGAGCAACGACCCCGACCTGGTGAAGACCTTGCGCGAGGTCTACGGACATCCGGACAAGGTCGACCTCATGGTCGGCATGTATGCCGAGACGCCGCCGGAGGGATTCGGCTTCAGCGACACGGCCTTTCGCGTCTTCATTCTGATGGCGTCACGCCGCGTCTTGAGCGATCGCTACTTCACCAACGACTTCACGCCGACGGTTTACACCCAGGCCGGCTTCGACTGGGTCAACAACAACAACATGACCACGTTGTTATTGCGCCACTTCCCCGAGCTGACGCCGATCCTGCAGCGCGCCGTCAATCCGTTCGCGCCGTGGAAGGCGCCGCCGCAATAGGCGTTCGAACTCACCCCACATCCGTCGAGTGGATGCGGCGCTCGGCGACCGCGACCGGTTCGAGCTTGCCGCTGCGCAGCCGCCGGGCGACGAGCTTGTTGAGCGCCGCGAGATAGGCCTTGGCCGAGGCAACGAGCGTGTCCGGATCGGCGCCCTTGGCCGTCACCGAGCGGCCATTCTCCGACAGCCGCACCGAGACTTCGGCCTGCGCGTCGGTGCCTTCGGTCACCGCATGCACCTGATAAAGCTCCAGCACCGCGTCGTGCGGCACCATGGCTTTGATGCAGTTGAACGTCGCGTCGACCGGACCGTTGCCCTCGCATTCCTCGATCATCGACTTGCCGTCGACGTCGAGCTTCATGGTGGCGCGCTGCGGCCCACGGGTGCCGGCGATGACCGACAGCGACACGAGCTTGATGTGGTCCTGGGCGGTCGCGATCTCCTCGTCGACCAAAGCCTCGATGTCCTCGTCGTAGACGTGCTTCTTCTTATCGGCGAGCGTCTTGAAGCGGACGAAGGCGTCTTCGAGCTGATTGCCGGCGAGGCGATAACCGAGCTCCTCGAGCTTGTGGACAAAGGCATGACGTCCGGAATGCTTGCCCATCACCAGCGAGGTCTGCTTCACGCCGACGTCTTCGGGCACCATGATCTCGTAGGTCTGCGTATGCTTGAGCATGCCGTCCTGGTGGATGCCGCTCTCGTGCGCGAAGGCGTTGCGCCCAACGATGGCCTTGTTGTACTGCACCGGGAACGAGGTCACCGCGGCGACGAGCTTCGACGCCCGCGTCAGCATGGTGGCGTCGACGCCGGTCCAGTACGGCAGCACGTCGTTGCGCACCCGCATCGCCATCACGACTTCTTCCAGCGCCGCATTGCCGGCGCGCTCGCCGATGCCGTTGACGGTGCACTCGATCTGGCGCGCGCCGGCGCGCACGCCGGCAAGCGAATTCGCCACCGCCATGCCGAGATCGTTGTGGCAATGCACCGAAAAGCGCGCCAGGTCGGAATTCGGCACCCGCTCGCGCAGCGTCTTGAACATCGAAAAATATTCGTCCGGCACCGTATAGCCGACGGTGTCGGGAATATTGATGGTGGTGGCGCCGCACTTGATCGCGGCCTCGACGCAGCGGCACAGGAAATCGAACTCGGTGCGAGTGCCATCCTCGGCCGACCACTCGACATCGTCGGTGTAATTGCGCGCGCGCGTCACCTGCGCAATCACCATCTCATAGACTTCGTGCGGCTCCTTCTGCAGCTTATATTTCATATGCACCGGCGAGGTGGACAGGAAGGTGTGGATACGCTGCCGCTTGGCCGGCTTGATCGCTTCGGCGCAACGATCGATGTCCTTGATGCCGGCGCGGGCGAGGCCGCAGACGACGGCCCGCTTGGTGCGCTTGGCGATCTCGTTGACGGCGGCGAAGTCGCCGTCGGATGCGATCGGAAAGCCGGCTTCGATAATGTCGACGCCCATGTCGTCGAGGAGTTCGGCGACTTGGAGTTTCTCCTCGTGCGTCATGGTCGCGCCGGGGCACTGCTCGCCGTCGCGCAAGGTGGTGTCGAAAATGACGACGCGGTCCTTCTCGGACTTGATTGGCGCGGTCATGATTGAGGTCCTTCTCGTTTGCGCCGGCCGTATCGGGTCAGGGCGCTCATTGGGTTCCGTTGCTGCGGTCGTCCCCTGAGTGCCCAGGCGCAAACGCCCAGCCGGCCCTCAGGGGGCGCTAAGCAGCAGGAGCCCGCCGAGAATTTGGCAAGGCATGAGGGCAGCGCCGGAACCGGCCTGCAAGGCCTCCCGGGCCATCGCGCGGAAATCGCTGCGATTTGACATTGCTACTGCCCTCGTCGTGGTCCAAAGCTCGCGGATTAAGGTGAATTCCGCGTTAACTTCATATCGGACCGGCCCTCTTGTAGCGGAAGAGACGGCGCAGGTGCAAGCGCCCATCTCAGCTCTTTCTCAGTTCTTGGCCTCGGCCTCAAGCGCGCGCTCGCAGGCTTTCAGCTCCTTGAGCGCCTTGCCGGCGACCTTGGGATAGTCGAGCTTGAGCTTTTCCAGCGCCTCGATGATCGCCGCCGAAACGACCAGCCAGGCGACGTGCTTGTGGTCGGCGGGGACGACGTACCAGGGCGCATAATCCGTCGATGTTTCGCGGATCATGTCCTGGTAGGCGGCCATGTAGTCGTCCCAGCGTCCGCGCTCGGCGATGTCGTTTAGGGAAAACTTCCAGCGCTTGAACGGCTCGTCGAGCCGCGCCAGAAAGCGCTTGCGCTGCTCTTCTTTGGAAATGCGCAAGTGGAATTTCAAAACCAGCGTGCCGTTGCGCGTCAGGTGGCGCTCGAAGGCGCGGATTTCCTTGAAGCGGTGTTTCCAGAACGTCCTTGCCGGTCGCGGCGGGCGGCAGGTTCTGCCGCTTGAGCAGGTCCGGATGCACGCGCACCACCAGCACTTCCTCGTAATGCGAGCGATTGAAAATGCCGATGCGCCCGCGCTCGGGGACGTCCTTGCCGGTGCGCCACAGAAAATCGTGGGCGATCTCCTCGGCGCTGGGCGCCTTGTAGGCGTGTACCTCGCAGCCCTGCGGATTGATGCCGGACATCACGTGCTTGACCACGCCGTCCTTGCCCGCCGCATCCATGCCCTGAAGCACGATCAGCACGGCCCATCGGCCATGGGCATAAAGACGCTGCTGCAATTCGGTGATGCGGGCGATCCCGTCGGCAAGGATCGACTTCACGTCGTCGATGTCGGTCGAGAGCCCGAAGCGCTCGGCGGGACCGTGATCGGCAAGCTTGAAGTGGCGGGGGTTATCGACCCGGCACCGCCCGACGATCTTCTCGGCGATCTTTTTGATCTTGGCGGCTTTCATCGCCGCGGGCCGCTCATTCGTGCCACGGATTGACGAACAGCCCGACGATACCGGCGACCCCTTTGGTGTGCTGCGGCTGCTGGCCGGGCGCCGCGAGCTTGTCCAGAACTTCGTCCCTCGTCAGACCGGGCGGCAGATCGCCGGCAGCGAAATCGGTGGCCACAAGCACGAACGTGTAGTGATGCGGCATCTGGTTGGGCGGCGTGCACGGCCCGGAATAATTGCCGACGCCCATCAGGCTTTTACCGCCGACATATTTGTCGGACGGCTTACTGACTTCGCCTTCGGCAAAGCCAGTCACCGTCGGCGGGATTCCGTAAGCAACCCAATGGCTGACCAGCGCGCCGCCGCGGCCTTCGGGATCGCTCATCAGCATGACGAAGCTCTTGGTGCCGTCCGGCACGTTGCTCCAATGCAATTCCGGCGAGACATTCTCGCCGACGCAATTCGGATTGCCGCGGCCGTTTTCCTTGGTGTTGGCGACCTTCTTCGGCATCACGTGACCGTCCGTGAAGGTCTTTGAAGCCAGCGTGAAGACTTCCGCGGCACTGGCCGATGTAACGGTGAAACCCAACGCAACGACGCCCGCGAACGCGGCAAACCAGCGACAGTGTTTGGCACTCATGATCGACCTCCCCGTTTAGACGGTCACCCCCCGTATCAACACCGCGGATCGTCAATTAGTTTCGCGAACGATCGACGAGCGCGCGTTCTTTAATCCACGGCATCATTTCGCGTAATTTGGCGCCGATGGCTTCCGCCGGATGCGCCGCGAGCTTGGCGCGCTGGGCCTTGAACGAGGTCTGATTGACCTTGTTCTCCAGCATCCAGTCCTTGACGAATTTACCGGACTGGATGTCGTCGAGAATCTTTTTCATTTCGGCCCGCGTGTCGTCGTTGATCACGCGCGGGCCGGAGACGTACTCGCCGTATTCGGCGGTGTTGGACACCGAATAGTTCATGTTGGCGATGCCGCCCTCATAAATAAGATCGACGATCAGCTTCATTTCATGGATGCACTCGAAATAGGCCATTTCCGGCGCATAGCCGGCGCCGACCAGGGTTTCGTATCCGGCCTTCATCAATTCGACGACGCCGCCGCACAGCACCGACTGCTCGCCGAACAGGTCGGTCTCGCATTCCTCGCGGAAGCTCGTTTCGATGATGCCGGCGCGGCCGCCGCCGATCGCGGCGCCGTAGGACAGGCAGAGATCGTGGGCGTTGCCGGAGGCGTCGCGGTGGATCGCGAGCAGGCACGGCACGCCGGCGCCGCGCTGATATTCGGAGCGCACGGTATGGCCGGGGCCCTTCGGCGCGATCATCATGACGTCGAGATCGCCGCGCGGCTCGATCAGATTGAAATGGATGTTGAGCCCGTGCGCGAACATCAGTGCCGCGCCCTCTTTCATGTTGGGGTGCAGCTGGCCGTTATAGATGTCGGCCTGCAATTCGTCGGGCGTGAGCATCATCATCACGTCGGCCCATTTGGCGGCCTCCGCGACCTCCATCACCGGGAGCTTGGCGGTCTGCGCCTTTTTGACGCCTTGCGAGTTCTTGCGCAGCGCCACCGCGACATCCTTGACGCCGGAATCGTGCAGATTGAGCGCATGGGCATGGCCCTGGCTGCCGTAGCCGATGATGGCGACCTTCTTGCCCTTGATCAGGTTCAGGTCGGCGTCGCGATCGTAATAAACACGCATGTACTTATCTCCCCTTTGTGGCGCGTGCTGTAGCGCGGAACGTCTCAGTTGGAAACCGGTATTCCAAACAAGGCAGCGAACATGCCGTAAACCCGATCGAGCGTGTCGCTCCGCGCCCGCTCCGTTTTTCGTGTGAACCGCGCAACTCGATCAATCGAGCGCACTTGATCGACGATCACAGCTCCCTGAACTCGCGTATCCTCGAGAATTTCAACCTTGAACGCCCAGGCATCAACCTTGCGCGTGATCGGACAGACCATGATCAGGGATGATCGCTCGTTGTAGGCCCGCGGTGAAACGACAAGCGCAGGTCGACGGCCGGCCTGCTCGTGACCGAACGGAGGGCCGAAATCGACCCACACGATATCTCCCGCCTCAAGCGCGTCGTCGCGACGATACGGCACGCTTGCGACCTGCTTTCGGCTTCACGGCCGCTTCCTTCTTCCAGGCCTCCCATTCGGCATCGGTCGGCGCAACGTCGCTCCAATCTTCTGCGGGCCATTCTGTTTCTAAAATGCCCCAGTCTTCAAAGAGCGGCGGCTTCTGGCCCGGCTTGATCTGCGCCAGGAGATCCTCAAGTCGGTAGCGGGGGATTTTTCGGCGCGGAGCCGTTTCTATCGCAAGCCGCGTGCCGTCGTGGATAAGTTCGACTTCACGGCCGGGCACCAGACCGAGATCTTCGGCCACAAGCCGCGGCAGCCTCACCGCGAGGCTGTTCCCCCATTTAGCGACTTTGACTTTCATGGCCGTCGTTCCGTTCGGATATACAATGTATATCCGAAGCCAAGGTCCGTCTACCGCTTAAGCAGCCGCCGTCCCGGCCGCCGCCTTGTCGAATTGCTCCCGCGCGCGGGCGATTTTCGTTTGGTTGCGGGTGGCCCATTCGCCGAGCGCCGAGACCGGATTGAGTAGGTCGCGCCCGAGCGGGGTGAGCGCATAGTCGACCCGCGGCGGAATGGTCGGGAACACCGTGCGCGTGACGAGGCCGTCGCGCTCCAACCCGCGCAGGGTGAGCGTCAGCATGCGCTGCGAAATGCCGCCGATCGACCGCCGCAGCTCGTTAAAACGCAGCGCGCCCGGACCGAGCCGCGTCACCACCAGCACCGACCATTTGTCGCCGACCCGGGCGAGCACGTCGCTGATGGCGCGGCAATCCGCGGGCAAATTCATGTGTCTCGGTTTCACCGCTGTGCCTGCTTGCGCCGTACCGGCGTAGTCACCTATCTAGCCCTAGTTACGAATTCACACCGAGGACTTCAACCATGCCCAATGCGTTGCCCCAAGTCGCCGTAATCGTCGGCTCGAACCGCCGCGAATCGATCAACCGCAAATATGCCCAGGCGCTGGTCAAGCTCGGCGCCGGCAAATTCGACGCGAAATTCATGCGCATCGACGATCTGCCGATGTTCAATCAAGACAACGAAGCCAATATGCCGGCCGAAGCGGCGCGCTTCAAAGACGAGATCACCCGCGCCGACGGCGTGCTGATCGTCACGCCGGAACATAACCGTTCGATGCCCACGGTCCTGAAAAACGCGATCGATTGGGGCGCCCGGCCGTTCGGCAAGAGCGTGTGGCCCGGCAAGCCCGGATTCATCACCGGCATGTCGGGCGGCGCCATCGGCACGGCGCTGGCGCAGCAGCATTTGCGCTCGGTGATGCTGGGCCTGGGCATGATTCTGCTCGGCGGCGAAGCTTATGTCACCAACAAGCCGAACCTGTTCGACGATCAGGGCAATGTCGGCGACGAGACCACGCAGAAGTTCCTGCAGGGCTTTGTCGACCGCTTTGCGGTGCTGGTGACGAAGCTGAAGGCGTAGGGACGCCGCGATTCCGAGTCGCTCGTCCCCGCGCAAGCGGGGACCCAATTCCCGGATTCCCGCTTTCGCGGGAATGAGCGGAGGAAGAATTCACATCCCTTCCGGTCCGCGCGTGATGGCGACGACGCCGGTACGCGACACTTCGACCAGGCCGACCGGCAGCATCAGGTTGATGAAGCTTTCGATCTTGTCGGAAGCGCCGGTGACCTCGAACACGAAGCTTTCCGTAGTGGCGTCGATGACGCGGGCGCGGAAGGCGTCGGCGAGGCGGAGCGCTTCCATGCGCTCGGTGCCGGTGCCGCGCACCTTGACCATGGCGAGTTCGCGCTGGATCGCCGGATTGGCTGTGGTCAGGTCGATGACGCGGTGCACCGGGACCAGACGGTCGAGCTGATTTTTGATCTGCTCGAGCACCATCGGCGTGCCGCGCGTGACGATGGTGATGCGCGACAGATGCTTTTCGTGCTCGGTCTCCGACACCGTGAGCGAGTCGATATTGTAGCCGCGGCCGGCGAACAGGCCGATGACGCGCGCCAGCACCCCGGGCTCGTTGTCGACCAGGACGCATAACGTGCGGGTCTCGACTTGCTCGGTCTTTGTCATCGCCGGGTAATAAGTCGTGCTTGTCGTGCTCACGGAGCTTTCTCCATCGCCACTTCGCCATTTCGCCGTCTATACCAGCATCTTGCCTTCTTCGGTCACCGCGTCCTCGACGCGCGTTGCGGCATCGCCGAGCAGCATTTCGTTATGGGCGCGGCCGGACGGAATCATCGGGAAGCAATTTTCGGCGGGATCGACCATGCAATCGAAGATGACCGGCTTCTTGACCTCGATCATCTCTCGGATCTTGTCGTCGAGTTCGCTCGGACGCTCGCAGCGGATGCCGTGCGCGTGATAGGCCTCGGCAAGCTTGACAAAATCCGGCAGCGCCTCGGTGTAGGAATGCGAATAACGTCCGCCGTGCAGCAGTTCCTGCCACTGCCGCACCATGCCCATATACTGGTTGTTGAGGATGAAGATCTTGATCGGCAGGTCGTATTGTACCGCCGTCGACATTTCCTGCATCGTCATCAGCACCGAGGCTTCGCCGGCAATATCGATGACCAGCGAGTTGGGGTGGGCGAGCTGCACGCCGACCGAGGCCGGCAGGCCATAACCCATGGTGCCGAGCCCGCCCGATGTCATCCAGCGGTTCGGCTCCTGGAACCGATAGAACTGCGCCGCCCACATCTGGTGCTGGCCGACTTCGGTGGTGATGTAGGTGTCGCGATCCTTGGTCAGCTCGAACAGCCGCTGGATGGCGTATTGCGGTTTGATAACGTCCTTCGAGTTATGGAAGGCGAGCGATTTCTTGGCGCGCCATTTCTCGATCTGATCCCACCACGCCCCGAGCGCCGTCTTGTCCGCCTGCGGCGGCTTCGACCGCCACAGCCGCACCATCTCGTCGAGCACGTGCGCGCAATCGCCGATGATCGGCAGGTCGACCTTGACGTTCTTGTTGATCGACGAAGGGTCGATGTCGACGTGGATTTTTCGAGAGCCGGGCGAGAAAGCATCCAGCCGTCCGGTGATGCGGTCGTCGAAACGCGCGCCGATGCAGATCATCAGATCGCAATCGTGCATCGCCCAGTTCGCTTCCCAGGTCCCGTGCATGCCGAGCATGCCGAGCCATTGCGGCGCGGCAGCCGGAAAGGCGCCGAGCCCCATCAGCGTCGAGGTGATGGGAAAGCCGGTGAGCTTGACCAGTTCGCGCAAGCGTTCGCTGGCGGCGCGGCCGGAATTGATAACGCCGCCGCCGGTATAGAACAGCGGGCGCTTCGCGGCCACCATCATCTCGACCGCCTGCTTGATCTTGTTGGGGTCGCCCTTGATTTTCGGCCGATAGCCTTTGTGCTGGAATTCCTTCGGCTTGCTGTAGGTGCCCCTAGCGAATTGCACGTCCTTTGGAATGTCGACCACGACCGGGCCCGGCCGGCCGCTGGCGGCGATGTGGAACGCTTCGTGCAACACGCGCGGCAGATCGCCGATGTTCTTCACCAGATAATTGTACTTGGTGCACGGCCGCGTGATGCCGACGGTGTCGCATTCCTGGAACGCATCGTTGCCGATGAGATGGGTCGGCACCTGCCCGGTAATGACGACGAGCGGGATCGAGTCGCACAGCGCATCCGTCAACCCGGTCACGGCATTGGTCGCGCCGGGCCCCGACGTCACCAGCACGCAGCCGACTTTGCCGGTCGAGCGCGCATAGCCTTCGGCGGCGTGCACCGCGCCTTGCTCGTGCCGCACCAGGATATGACGAATCCGATCCTGCGACTGGAACAGCGCGTCATAGATCGGCAGCACTGCGCCGCCCGGATAGCCGAACAAATGCTCCACGCCCTGGTCGGCAAGTGCTTCGATCACCATTTCCGCGCCGGTCATCTCGGTCATCGTCTGCTCCGCTCCGTCGATTTTCGCCGCCGGTATTCGAGTAATAAAAAAGGGACCTCGAAGGCCCCTGGATTGCGCACCGCCACGTCTCGCGGGTGGGATTATCCACCCCCGGCGGTGCGCTTCGATACGAGGATCAGCGACATAACAGGACGCATGTGTGTGCCCTTTGCTTTAGCTCGGCTTTTATAAGCATTGTGTCCGCGCCGGTCAAGCAGAATGCGGCGACAATGCGTCGCCGCGGCCGTCATTTGAGTTCAAACTCGCGTTTGAAATCGGAATGCCGGGACAAACCGCAATTCTTAACCGTGGTTAAGCGTCACAGCTTGGCCGCGATTTCGCGCGGTAGCGGCCCTTTTATTTCCCAGCCCTGTTGCTGAATTATCGCAGGGGCCGGTTCGGGGTTTCCCAACACCCCGCCGGTTTACCCCGCTGGAGGGGACATGGTCGAAAAACCACGGGCTGTCGAATATTTTTGGCGTACCGCCGCTGCTCTGATCGTCGTATTCACGCTCGTCGTGGGCGCATCGGCGGCGCCGGCCGCAGCTGCGCCGCGGCCAAGCGCGGCGCTCAATTCGACGGACGCGATCCTGAAATGGATCAACAGCTATCGGCACAAGCCGGATCCGCAAAGCCTGCCGGTGGTCGTGCATGCCCTCAGCGCGATGCAGGCGTTCAAAGACGCCGAAAGTTCGGGGCCCTATATCGGCTTCATCGCCGGCGTGCTCGGCGGCAATCCGGCGCTTGCCGAAAATCTGATCGCCAGGATGCTGTCGATCGATTCGGCCGACCATTGGGTCCTGGTGCGCGCCGTTGCTTATTCCGGTCTGTCGGACTGGAAGGACATGCTCGCCACCTTTGTCGATCGCATGCCGACGCGCCGCGAGATGATCAACGACTATCTCGACGGCAAGCTGCCCACGCTCGAGCAAATCGACTTTCGGGCGGCGAAGCCCGGCATGCTCGATAAGATCAAGATCAGCCTTCACATCGATAACGAGCGCAAGAAAGCGGTGGCGTTGCAGCCGACCCCGGAACTGATCGACGTGCTGTGGGGCTATTATCTGGCGACCGGCAGCTATGCGCCGATCGAGAGCGTCATCAAGTTCCTGCCGCTCTCCAACGACAAGGACGATGTCGATTATCTCACCACCGGCAGCGCGGCGAAATTCACGCTCGCCAGCAATGCGGTGCGCGACACCGACCTTTTGACGATGTTGAAATGGGCGGCCAAGAGCCAGCCCGATGACATCACGCCCGTGCTCAAGGATGTGATCGAGACGGCGGAGACGGTCGACACCGTGCATATGCGCCAGGAATCGCTGGCCGCGATCGAGGAGCTCAAAGAGAAGGGCCCCTATTCAAAGCGCGAGCTCAGCGGCTGGGGTCAGGTCGGCCAGGGCGCGCTGTCGATGGGCTGCGTCGTGGCCGCCGCTACGGGCCAGATCGAGCTCGGCATTCCCTGCGTGATCGGCGGTGCGGCCTATACCGCCAGCCTGCAATATGCGACGCACTGATCCGCCATTGCGAACTCCTCGCAACAGGCGCTCATCCCTTGTCGCCGGCGGCCATCGCCTTTAACTGCGTCTCGATCGTCGCTTGCGCGTCTTGCGGTGCGACCCACTCGAATTGCGGCAGCTGATTGCGGAACCACGTCGCCTGCCGCTTGGTGTATTGCCGGGTTTCCAGCTTCGCGTGTTCCGCCGCCTCGGCAAGCGTGATCTCGCCGGCAAGGTGACGGATCAGCCACGGCACGCCGTGCGCCTTCATCGCCGGCAGGTTGGGATTGAGCTTGCGCGCCGCCAGCGCACGGACCTCGTCCAATGCGCCCGCTGCGATCATCGCGTCGAACCGCGCGCCGATACGGCGCTCGAGCTCGTCGCGCTCGGGCAGCAGAAAAACTTTCGCAACGCCCGCGAGATCGACAGCCGCCGGCTTGTTGTCGTCGTGCCAATCCAGAAGCGAGCGGCCGGTCGCCAATATGACTTCAAGCGCGCGGGTGACGCGGGCGCGATCGCCTGGCTTGAGCTGCGCTGCCGCCATCGGATCGCGCGCGGCGAGTTCCGCATGCAGTACGGCGACGCCCTCGCTTGCTAGCCGCGCCCGCACAGCATCGCGAATCTCGGCCGGAATCGGCGGCACCGCCGCGAGCCCGCGCGTCAGCGCATTGAAATAAAGCCCGGTGCCGCCGACTAGGATCGCCGCGCGCCGCTGCTGCACGCATTCGGCAAGCGGCGCGGCAACCTCGCTGCACCAGCGGCCGACCGAATAATTCTCCGCCGCGTCGACGTGGCCATAGAGCCGGTGCGGCATCCGGCGCTCCTCATCGGGCGCCGGCCGCGCGGTGATGATGCGCAAATCGCGATAGATCTGCATGGAATCGGCATTGACGACGGTACCGCCGAGTTTCTCGGCGAGCGCCAGCGCCAAGGCCGACTTGCCGCTCGCGGTCGGGCCTGCAATGAGGATGGTGCGTGGCTCGTTCACGGGGTTGACGTAATTGGTTTTTACGCCAATGAAAATCCCGCACGCGCCGCGGCTTGCCCGCTGCGTGTCGGCGGGTTATATCTCAATATAACTGAAGGGATAAACCGTCATGCCACACGCTGCACGGCTGCGCAAGGTTGGGGGATCGGTGATGCTGGCTATCCCAAAGCCGATGCTCGACGCGCTTGATCTTGCCCCGGACGCTTCGGTCGGTTTATCGATCAAGGCGGGCAGGCTCGTCGTCGATCCCAAGAAAAGGCGGCGCTATTCGCTCGACGAATTGCTGGCGCAGTGCAAGCCCTCGGCGCGCCGCTCGCGCCAGGATCGCGATTGGCTGACAAGCCCGCCTGTCGGCCGTGAGCTCATCTGATGGAGCGTGGCGACATCTATCTGGTCTCGCTCGATCCGACAGCCGGTCATGAACAGCAGGGCAAGCGACCCGTGCTGGTCATATCGCCAGAAAAATTCAATCGTCTGACAGGCGTTCCTGTGGTGCTCCCGATTACCACGGCGGGCAGTTTTGCCCGTACCGCTGGATTTGCGGTGTCGCTCATGGGCGCCGGCACCCGGACGACTGGCGTCGTGCGTTGCGATCAGCTGCGTGCCGTCGATTTGCGCGCGAGGGGAGCCAAAAAGCTGGAAACCGCGCCGGAGCACATTGTTGACGAAGTCCTCGGCAAAGTCAGTCCACTGTTCGAATAAAACGGTATGTCGAATTGATTCTCATAAAACCCTTCCGCGCGCTGCGGCCGGCGCCGGGACGCGCCGCCGAAGTTCTCGCGCCGCCTTATGACGTGCTGTCGAGCGCGGAAGCGCGCGAACGCGCCAAGGGCAAGCCGTGGAGCTTTCTCCACGTCTCCAAGGCGGAGATCGATCTTCCTGCGGGGACCGATCCCTACGACCGCGCGGTTTACGCCAAAGCGGGCGAAAACCTCAAACGCATGGTCGATGCCGGCGTTCTGATCCGCGACGCCAAGCCCTGCTTGTACGTTTACCGGCTGACCTGGCGCGGCCATGTCCAGACCGGGCTTGCCGCGGCCGCTTCGCTCGCCGACTACGCCAGCAACCGCATCCGCAAGCATGAGCACACGACGCCGGCGAAGGAAGACGATCGCGTGCGTCAGATCGAGGCGGTCAACGCGCAGACCGGTCCGGTGATGATCGGCTATCCGACGGCGCCGGAGATCGATGCGCTGCTGGCGGCGGTCGCCGCCGGCAAACCCGACATCGACGTGACCGCCGACGACGGCGTGCGCCACCAGCTCTGGGTCATTGCCGACGATGCTGCGATTGCAGCGCTGACGCGCGCGATCGACGCCTTGCCGGCGCTGTATATTGCCGACGGCCACCACCGTTCGGCAGCTGCGTTGCGAGTCGCAGCGCGCTTTCAGGCTGAGTGGAACCCGGTCAGCCGCCCGGAAAGCGCGCCAACTTTAAATAGAGGAGCGCGTTCGGACGCAAAACCGGAGTCCACTTTTGCTGAACGCGCTCCGTCGCGCGGCGGGGAGGGCTCGCATCGCTATTTTCTTTCAGTGCTGTTTCCGCAGAACGAAATGACGATCCTCGACTACAATCGCGTGCTGCGAGATTTGAACGGACGCACCGCCACAACGCTATTGGCCGAATTGCGGCAGCGCTACCAGGTCGAGCCGTGCGATCAGCCGGTGCAGCCGGCCGCTAGCGGCGAACTCGGCATGTATCTTGACGGAAGCTGGTATCGGCTGCGGCCGGGTTCGGCGGCGGCGCCAAGCGCGGCGAAGTCGGGCGATCCGGTCGGCCGTTTGCCGATCACGCTGCTGACCCGCAACATTATCGAGCCGATTTTCGGCATCACCGATCCGCGCACCGACAAGCGCATCGACTTCGTCGGCGGCGGCCGCGGGCTTGCCGAACTCGCGCACCGGGTGTCGTCCGGCGAGATGGCGGTCGCCTTCGCGCTCTATCCGACGCAGATGAGCGATCTCATGGCGGTCGCCGACGCCGGGGAGATCATGCCGCCGAAATCGACATGGTTCGAGCCGAAGCTCGCCGATGGCATGGTCAGTCACGTTTTGGATTGAGCGGTGCCGGCTCAATCGCGGATGGCGAAATAGCGAATGGCGAATAGGGATCCTCTTATTCGCTATTCGCAAGTCGCAGCTTGCAATCGGCCTTTTTCAGCTACTGCAAACTCAACGCCACGAAGCGCGTCTCGCCTTGACCGTTTGAGACCAGGAGCACGGTCATCTTTTTGCCTTGCGATTTCAACTGGTCGATCCGCTTCTGCATATCGGCCGGCGTGCTCACTGCGTTGTATTGCACCTCGACGATAACGTCGCCGGGAGAGAGCCGCTTGTCGGGATCGGCCGTGCCGACGCTCGGATCGACGCCGGTGATGAGGACGCCCTTGATATCGTCCCTGATTTTGAACTTCCGGCGCAGATCGTCCGACAAGTTGGACAATTCGAGGCCGAGCGTCTTCTGCACGACCGACTTTTGCGCCGGCGGATTGTCCTTGTTGGCGTCGGCTTCCGCGACCTGGGTGCTGTCCTGAAGCCGGCCGACGGTCACCTTGTGGGTCTCTTGCTTGCCTTTGCGAATGACCACAACGTCGACCGACTTGCCGACCGGCGTGTCGGCAACGACGCGCGGTAGGTCGTGCATCTCCTTGATTTCGCGGCCGTCGAACGCGACGATGACGTCGCCCGGCTCGATGCCGGCGGGTTTGGCCGGGCCCTTATCATCGATGCCGGCCACCAGCGCGCCGCGCGGCGGGTTGATGTTCAGACTCTCGGCGATATCGTCGGTGACTTGCTGGATGCGCACCCCGAGCCAGCCGCGCCGCACCTCGCCGTATTGGCGCAACTGATTGATGACCTCGACCGCCGTGTTGGAGGGTACCGCAAAGCCGATCCCGATCGAGCCGCCCGACGGCGAGATGATCGCGGTGTTGATGCCGATGACCTCGCCGTCGAGATTGAACAACGGGCCGCCGGAATTGCCGCGGTTGATGGCGGCGTCGGTCTGAATGTAGTTGTCGTAAGGCCCGGAATTGATGTCGCGGTTGCGCGCGGAAACGATGCCGGCGGTGACTGTGCCGCCGAGACTGAACGGATTGCCGATGGCGATGACCCATTCGCCCAGCCGCAGCTTGTCGGAATCGCCGAACTTCACCGCCTTGAGCGGCTTGTCGGCATGCACGCGCAGCAAAGCAAGATCGGCCTTGGTGTCCTTACCGATCAGATCGGCCTTGAGCTTGGTGCCGTCGTTGAGAATGACGCTGATCTCGTCGGCATCTGCGATCACGTGATTATTGGTGGCGACGAGCCCGGACGCATCGATGATGAAGCCGGAGCCCAGCGAGTTGATGCGGTGCGGGGTATCGTCTGAATTGTCGCCTTGGCCGTGATGGTTCTTGAAGAACTGATTGAAAAACTTCTCCATCGGCGAGCCGGGCGGCAGATCGGGCAGTTCGTCGGCGCGCGGATCGATTTTCTGCGAGGTCGAAATATTGACCACGGCGTCGATCACTTGTTCGGCAACGTCGGCGATGGCGTCCGGACCGCGTGCCGCCGCGGGCCGTGGCGGCAGGAGAACGACCGCCCCTGCAAGCGCGGCAATCGCCGCGCCCTGTCGGGCCAAGTGCACGAGGTGCACGAGGCGGCGAACCGGGAATTGGCGGGAACAGGGCGTCAGTAGATTGGACGTCGATAACATGGACGTCAGCGCTCCAAGCATTCGAGACATGACACGAGACATGGGAAAGGACTCAATCGGAAATGTTGCCCCCGTCCCATTCGGGACGCAAGGTCAAAGCCTGCCGATACTGCCATTAGCGGTCGGATTGGGGCCAAAAAGCGACCTCGCGCTCCTGTTTTAGCCGCGCACCAACCAGACGATGAGCACGCCGACCAACGCCGAGACAACGCCGGCAATGCGCAACGGTCCATCCGGCATGTTCAGCACGGTCGCCATGGTGCGCTTGGCGCCGCCTGGGAATGCAGCAAGAAACATGCCTTCGATTGCAAAGAACAGTCCGAGCGCGGCGAGGAAATCCGACATCGACGCGACCTGTTGCGCTCCCCCGGCGGCGCTATTTTGCGGCGCCGCCGGTTCGCGCCGAGGCGCCGGGCGGGGCTGCGGCGGCTGTCGGAGGAGCGACCGGTGTGCCGTCCGGCAGCGTCTTGCCCGATGGATCGCCGAAATAACGGAAAAAGTCGGAATCCGGCCGCAGCACCAGGTGCGTATCGCCTTTCTGCATGCTCCGTTCGTAGGCCTGCATGGAGCGGTAGAACGCGAAGAAACCCGGATCCTGGTTATAAGCTTCGGCAAAGATTTGGTTGCGCGTGGCGTCGCCCTCGCCGCGAACCTGCTCGGACTGTTGATTGGCATCCGCCACGATCACGGTCACGTCGCGATCGGCCTTGGCGCGGATCGCCTGACTCTTCTGGCTGCCCTGGGCGCGGAACTCGGCGGCCTCACGCTGACGTTCGGTCTGCATGCGGTGATAGACCGCCTCGCTGTTCTGCTCCGGCAGATCGGCGCGGCGAATGCGCACGTCGACGACGTGAATGCCGAACGGTTGCGCATCTTGATCGAGCTGATCGCGCATCTTCGCCATCAGCTCCTCGCGCCGGTTACGCACCACGTCGGTCAGCGTTGCCGCTCCAAGCACGCTGCGCAGCGTCGAATTGAGCAGGATGGCAAGCTGCGAACTGGCGCCGTCCGGTCCGACCGTCTGGTAAAATTTCAACGGATCGGTGATGCGGTAGCGCGCGAAGGCATCGACCACGAGCCGCTCGCCGGCTTGGCCGGCGCCGGCATTGGCGCTGTCGCCGCTTGAGGCGATCACCTCTTGGGCCGGCTGTTCGATGGCGAGAATGCGCTTGTCGATATAGATCACGCTGTCGATGAACGGCATTTTGACGTTAAGTCCGGGCTCGGTGATGACCCGCACGGGATTGCCGAGCCGGACCACCAGCGCCTGCCGGGTCTGATAAACGGTGAAAAAGGTGCTGTAGCCGACAATCACGGCTATGAGGAGCACAATGGCGGTCGCGCCGCCGACGAGACCGAGCCTCATGGCTTGCCTCCCGTCGTCGTGTCCGAGGCCTGCGGCGGCGCCGGCTGCGGCGATTGCGTGAGGCTGTTGAGCGGCAGATACGGCACCACGCCAGGTCCGCTTTGCGGCCCGGTATCGATGATCGTCTTGTCGGTGCTGCCGAGAATGTGTTCCATGGTTTCCAGATACATGCGCTCGCGGGTCACGTCGGGCGCTTTCTTGTACTGATCGTAGATTTGCAGAAAGCGCGAGGTCTGGCCCTTGGCGTCGGCGACGGTCTGCTCGCGATAGGCTTCGGCGTCCTGAACAATCTTGGAAGCGCGGCCGCGTGCCTCCGGCACCACGCGATTGGCGTAGGTCTGCGCCTCGTTCTGCAAGCGCTCGAGATCCGAGCGCGCCGCCTGCACGTCGCGGAAGGCGTCGATGACCTGGGCCGGCGGATCGACCTTCTGTAGCTGGACCTGCTGCACCTGAATGCCGGCGCTGTAATCGTCCAGCGTTTTCTGCAGCAGCGCCTGCACCGCCGTCTCGATGGTCTGCCGCGCGCCGGTGAGGATCGGCTGAATGTTCGATTGCCCAATCACCTCGCGCATGGCGCTTTCGGCCACCGCTTTCACGGTGGCTTCGGGATTCTGGACGTTAAACAGATAGTCGCCGACGGCGCTCGGCTTGATCTTCCACAGCACCGAGAAATCGACGTCGACGATGTTCTCGTCGCCGGTCAGCATCAGGCTTTCTTCCGGCACGTCGCGCATCGTGGCGCCGCCGCGCATGTCGAAGCCGATGTCGATCTTGTTGACGCGCAGCGCCGGCGGGGTGAGCGCGGTCTCGATCGGATAGGGCAGGTGATAGTTCAAGCCGGGCTGCACTTCGCGCACGAACTTGCCGAAGCGCAGCACCACGCCGACTTCGTCGGGCTCGACTTTGAAGAAGCCGGAAAAGCCCCATAGCGCCACCAAGGCGAGCGCGATGAGCGCAATGCCGCGGCCGCCGAGATTGCCCGGCAGCAGGCTGCGCAGCTTGTCCTGGCTCCGGCGCAGGAATTCCTCGAGATCGGGCTGCTTCGGCCCCTGCGATTGCGGCCCCGAGCCCCACGGTCCCCGCGATCCCGAACCCCACGGGCCGCCGGATTGGTTGCTCCACGGCATAAAATTGCTCCTTGAGGCCGGCGTGTCAGCCGCCGGCTTGGCTGGCGGGGTTATAGGGGACCGCACCGCCCCTTACAACGCGCAGTTATGCCGCGCTTGACGGGCGCTTTGCCGCCTTACTTGCGCGCTCGTAACTGACAAAGGCAAAGGAAACTTCATCGTCGGCCGCGGGCGCGTGCTCGCCGCGTGCAACTTCGCGCCAGACATCGCGGTCGATCGCGGGAAAATGCGTATCGCCGTCGACGCGTTTGTGCACCTCGGTGATGGCAAGGCGCGTCGCGATCGGCAAAGACTGGGCATAGATGTCGGCGCCGCCGGCCACGAAGATCGCGTCCGCATTCCGCCGCAACGCCTCGCCGCGCGCTGCCGCCAAAGCGGCGTCGAGGTTCGGCGCGATCAATACGCCTGGCGCGGCAAAGGCCGGATCGCGGCTCACCACGATCATGGTGCGGCCTTTGAGCGGCTTGCCGATCGAGAGATAAGTCTTGCGCCCTATGACGACGGGCTTGCCCATGGTGAGCGCGCGGAAATGCGCCATGTCCGATTTGAGCCGCCACGGCAGGCCGCTGTCGCGGCCGATGACGCCGTTCTCGGCAACGGCGGCGAGGAGGACGATGGGTAAGCTGCTCAATCCGGCCCTCGCTTTGACCAGCGAGCATAGAGTTCGGCCAATTTCGGAGGCCGCTTTTCCCACCACTCGTCGGCTTGGTTTACTGGCGCGAGAAGCACGTACATATGCGGCCACAATTGCTTAATTGGACGTTCGAAAATAGCTTTGATCTCGGTCTCATCCACTTCGCCGCCCAACACCGCGTCAGCCACATTCTCCAGGAACGCGAAGAGTTCGGCGAAGTGCCTGATGCGCAGCGACCTCATCGTCATCATAGCCATAGGGACTAGATGGCAGGTTGCGAATGGCTTCCCGAACTGACATGAGATCTGCGCCATTCCAAATGTTGATGAAATCCCGCGCCCGCATTTGCCCAATGTGCCCGCGTTCATCGTCACGACCCCGCGGGGACAAGATAGGGTCCTCCGAAGACAATCGGTCGCGAATAGCGCGGCGGACGCGATTCGCGGCGGGTCCCAATGCAGCGAGGAGATCGCGATCGGAACGATCTGTGGCATAAGTCAAGGGCGAGAGACCGAGAAGGTCGGTTGGAAAATGCAGAGGATCAGTCTGCCTTGGCGTCACAAGAAAACAGCGAGATAACCCAAGCGCCCCGACGAACAATCCGAATTCGAAAATCACGTTGTCCCTGACAGACTTAACGGCGGCGTCGCGCACCATCAGAACGTCGTCGGGAGCAAAAACAAAAATTGCGAAATGAAACTTTCGGGAGGCATTCACTAAATCCGCCAAAGCGTAGTTCGTCGGTTTGAAAATGTCGTAAGTCCAAACAGTTGGTTCTGAGACATATTCGAGATGCTCTTGAAGCGTGTAAGCTATCTCCAGCCTCTCGACCGACGACGCTATGAAGATTGAAGGCTTACGCGAACCATCACTCACTTTGTGGCCCTAGTCGTAATACGACAATGAATATTATATTCGGAGTCGAACTCATAGAATACTCCGGCAGCCGGTCAATCGAACGGTTTTCAAGCAAGCCACCGGAGCATTACTATTCGCGCAACCTCTCATGGACCAGGAAGGTTGAGGTCAAGTTTTCTTGAGAGTTCTTTCCATTCGCGTTTACTTAATCCGCTTTCAGCGAAAACGCACTGCTCGCCCTTCAGAAGTTTCGTAATTAGAGCTACTTCCAATCGAGATAGCGAAACGCTGTTTAGGCGATAGTCCTCGAACGCTTCCCACGTTAACGGCACCCATCGCGCGACAATTTGCTCTAAAGCATAAGCATATTCGCGAATCTCATATTGTGCATGTTCATCAGCTCTAAGCGATAAAAAATGGAGCAAATTGTGGAGATCAATTTTCCAGTACCATTGTGAGTAGTAGTTTGTAGGAAGAACGATCCTTGCCAATTCTCGTGCGATGCCGGAGTAATTGGGATTTAATTTTTCGCCGGAGACGGTTTCGTTTAGCAAGCGTTCATATGCCACATACGCGTTGCTCGATGCGCGCACTATCGCTTTCAAATGATCTGTTGCCTCTAGCTCGTTAATATCAAGCTCCCGCCCCTGTTTATTTGTTTCGCTTTGTCGTCCAACCGTCTTAAGCTGTTTGTCAACGCTTTCAGAGATTTCAAATAAATCATCTTGGCCTTTTGACTCAGCCTTGCCTTGACGAGAGCGGACCTCAGTTTCGTGCTGTAGCTTTTCCAGATATGTCCGGTCAGGAACATAAAATTCTTTGTCGAGAATTGAGTACCGTGCGGAATACTCGTTTATATTGGCGGTTCTGTGTCTTACCCACTGTCGAGCAACAAAAATTGGCAGTTTAATGTGGAACTTGATCTCACACATCTCAAATGGCGTCGTGTGCCTATTCCGCATCAGGTAACGAATCAATCCACGATCTTCGGATAGCTTTTTCGTTCCTTTCCCATATGATACTCGCGCCGCTTGCACGATTGCAGCATCTGATCCCATGTAATCCACTAGCCGCACAAATCCATGATCGAGGACTTTGAATTCCTTTCCAATCAAGTCCCCGATGTTCGCTTCGCCATGTGGGGCAGTATCCTGGATAGCTATCCGTTCCATGGACCTCTTCCTATCAGTCGCTTCGGTGGCTGCGACAATGCTTATTATATACCAGCTGTTACAGCGGTGAGTTGCTATTCGAGTTTACCCGCTCTTGCCCGAATGGGCGATCACGCGTCTTGTTCCACCGCCGCTCTGTGGATCAACCGAAAATAGACCGGTCTCACACCGCATCCATCACGATTTCGCCGAGCCCGTCGACCGTGAACGCGGCGCGCTGGCCGGCCGCGATGGAAAACGTCGGAATGAGGCTGCCGGTGATGACCACCATGCCGGCTTTGAGATCGCGGCCGCGCTCGGCAAGATGATTGGCGAGCCAGGCGAGAGTCGCGGCGGGATCTTCGGCTTGGCCCTCGCCGGCGGATTTGCCGCCAATGGTGAGGCGGCCGGCGATGCCGACCAGCGCGGCAACGGGAACGGGCTTTGGCGCGCCAATGACCACGCCGCCGTTCCAGCAATTCTCAACGATCAACGAAGCCGCCTCGGTGCGCTGGTAATCGGCGTTGCGGTCCTCGATCAGTTCGAACGCCGGCATGGCGCCTGCGACCGCCGGCGCCACCGTCTCACGCGTCCACGGCGCGGCAGACGCCGGCAAATCGGCGCCGAGCTTGAGCGCGATTTCGCTTTCTAGGCGCAGATTGACGAAATCCGCGGTGCGCAGCGTCGCTGGCGAGGTGTGAACTGTCCGCGCAAAAATCGCGCCGCCGCAGGGATGGTCGATGCCCATCAATTGCTGCATCACTTTGGTCGTGGTGGCGATCTTGGCGCCGCCGACCGCGCCATAGACCGGCTCCGCCAGCCGGTAATAGATCTCCTGCGCCGCATAGGCTTCGGCGATCGATGTGGGCCGCAACGCATCGGGCAAGTTACGATAAGGCAGGCGCTGCCGCCGTGCGTCCCACAGCCATTGCGCCATCGCATTCAGGCGATTGTCGTCCATGCCGGCTCCATCTTTCTCTTCACATCAGCCCGCTCAAGCCCAGCAGAGCGGCGACCGCGAAGGCCCACAGCGGATGCACGCGCACATAATAGGCGGTCAACGCGGTGCCGAGCGTGATCGCTATTCCAATCCAACCGTAGTCCGCCGTTGAGGCGACGACGGTGGCGCTTGCCGCGGTGAGCCCGATGGTGACCGGGACCAGCGCGCGGCTCAGCACAGTGTGCCAGATCGCGCCTTTGAAGCGATCGGCTGCGCCGCCGATGAAAAAGGCGAACAGCGCGGGTGGTCCGCACATTGCCAGCGTCGTCACCAGCGCGCCCAAGACGCCGGCGACATGATAGCCGATCAACGTGACGATGATGATGTTCGGTCCCGGTGTCAGCTGCGCCAGCGCAAAACTATCGGCGAACTGCCGGTCGCTCAGCCAATGCTCGACGTTGACGGCGAAGCGATGCATTTCCGGCACCGCCGAATTGCCGCCGCCGATCGCGAACAGCGACAACAGCGCGAAATAGCCGGCGAGCTTGACGAGCGTGCCGCCGCCGGCACTCATAACCGCACCCATGCCACGGCGATGCTCACCGGCACGATGACCGCCAGCACCAGCGGCAACGGCCAGTGCAAGATGCCGATCGAAGCGAAGGTGGCGAGCGCGATCAGCGGGCCGCTGACACTGCGGCTGCGAAACAATGGACGTGCCATTTTGGCGACCGTCGCCAGCATCAGGCCGGCGGCGGCTGACGCCACGCCGGTGAGCATATGGCGGAGCGCCGCCACCTCGCCGTAATGGGCGTAAAGCGCCGCGACACCCAGGACCAGGAGCAACGGCGGTCCCATCAGTCCGACCGCCGCGGCAATGCTGCCCAACGCGCCGCGAAAGCGCGCGCCCAAAATCACCGAGAAATTGAGAATATTTCCCCCCGGAAGGAATGCGCACAACGCATAGGTTTCGTTGAACTGCTCGGCCGTGAGCCAGCGCCGTTCCTCCACCATCATGCGCCGCGACCACGCCAACACGCCGCCGAAACCCGACAGCGAAACGGTGGCGAAGGCGATAAAGAGTTCGGAGAGGCTCGGACCCATCTGTGGCGGCGCCGTGGGCGGGGGCAGGGGATTCGCGGGTAGCGCTTCGCTTGATCCCGGAATCGGTGCGGCGGTCATGAATTTTCTTTAACTCCGGCGCCCGGCGTAGGATAGCCACCGCCCGTGACAGGATGATCCTGATTTCAGTAAAGTCGCCCGGTTGCCGTGCCAGCGGGAACAGAACCCATGCTGCAAAATCCGCTCACTGATACGATCAATGCGCTTACGGATACAGGTTTTCCCAAACCGGTATTTTGGTTTCTGCTGCTTGGCTGCGCCATAGCGGCCACGCTTGTCTGGCGAAGCCAGCCGTCGCAACGCTCGATCCAGGATGCCGGCCGTTGCCTGCTGCGTGTCATCGTAGGCACGATGTGGTGGCAGCAGTCGCTGTGGAAGGTACCCCCGCACTACGACTGGGGGCTGATCCATTGGATGCAGGAGATGGTCGAGCACGGCTCAATCCAGCTGCAGAGCGACCTCGTGCGCGACATCGTGTTACCCAACATCGCGATATTCGGGCCGCTGGTCTATGCGATCGAGGTCGCGATCGCCGTTTCGCTGATCCTTGGATTGTTCACGCGTCTGGGTGCCTTGCTCGGCGCCCTGATGGCAATCAACTTGTGGCTTGGGCTTTACAATGCGCCCGGTGAATGGCCCTGGACCTACATGTTTCTAATCGTCATCCAGCTCATTTACCTGATCGATCCTCCCGGCCGGAGTCTTGGCCTTGATGCACTTCTCTGGCAGCGCAGAGGAACCCTCCCGAAAGGATCAACTCCGCTCACCCTCGTCGCCTAATGGCACGCACCGGTCACTTCAGATTGCGGGCGAGCGCTTCCAGCACGCGTAACGCCTCATCCGCTCCCTGCGCTTCGCCTTTCTCGAAATCCTGACCGGACAGGCCCATGGTGTTGGTGACATGGGCAAGGCAAAGCACTCTGCGGCCCCGTTCGCGGGCAAACGTGTAGAGCGCGGCAGCTTCCATTTCGACTGCGAGAATACCCTTGGCGCGCGCCGCCGCGATTGCCTCAGCGGTTTCGCGGAACGGCGCGTCGGTCGTCCAGCTCGGACCGACATGGGCGGAGACATTGGCCTCATGCAACGCCCGCTTCGCCGCCTCTATCAGGCCAGGATTGGCCTCGGCGAAAACACCAGGGGCGGCATAATGATAACTCGTTCCTTCGTCGCGCAGCGCTCGATCGATAATCACGAAATAGGGCGGCGGCCCCGCGGACACGATCTGACCGGCTGAGGTCACGCTGATCAGCAATTCGCATCCGCAAGCAAAAAGCTCTTCCGCGACTAACACTGCAAAAGGTGCGCCGACGGCGCAGCCGACAATTCCGACGCTTCGCCCAGCCAGGGCGAAGTCGTAAAGAACGGTATGATAGCAGGGCCATGTCTCGACGGGCCGCGCCGCGCCGCAGCCCTTGAGGTATCGCACGATGTCTCCGTCGGGATCGAGCACGCAGACGGTCGGCACATTGGCGGCGGGCAGCCCCTTCTGCCGTCGCGCTTCGCGCAGCAGCGCAGCCGGTTCGAACACCGACGGTGCGTCCAGGTCCTTATTGTCGAGAATGGGGGCTGGTGACATGTACACTCCTGACGGTAGTAGAAGGTCAACATGACTGCGATTGAAAGACAAACCCACTGGCAGAACGTCTACCGGACGAAGGGCGAGCGCAACGTCAGTTGGTTTCAGGAAATGCCAACGATTTCGCTCGACCTCATTCGAGCGACCGGAGTGGGTCCTGACGCGTCAATTATTGATATTGGAGGCGGTGCGTCTCGCCTTGTCGATGCCTTGATCGCCGGTGGCTTTCACTCGCTTAGTGTGCTTGATGTCTCCGAAACGGCGTTGGCTACGTCGCGGGAAAGGCTTGGTCCGGAAGCCGCGAACGTCACATGGATTGTTGCGGATATAACCGGGTGGCAGACCGGTGAACGCTACGATCTTTGGCATGACCGGGCGGCATTCCATTTCCTGACTGCGCCGGCCGACCGCGCCGCTTACGCCGCATGCGTACGAACCGCGGTGGGTCCCGGCGGGCACGTTATCATCGGCACATTTGCGCCAGATGGGCCGGAGCGATGCAGCGGCCTACCTGTCATCCGCCATGATGCGGGTTCGATCGGAGAGATGCTCGGTCCCTCATTCAAGCTTATCGAAAGCCGACGGCATGACCATCTGACACCCGGCGGCACCACACAGCGGTTCCAGTTCAGCCGATTTCAAAGGCAAGCGGCATACTGATGTCCGCCAATGGGATGGAAGCGGCATCGTGGCTCAATTTGAGATATCCGCTCACCCCGAAAGCGGCCTTGCTTGCGCGCCTATGAGTTCACGTTTTAGTCCAGTAGCGCGCGGAGGAATGTGGCGGCGCGCGCGTAAATGCCGGGCGCTTCGCTCTCGCGCGGCCCGCCGATCGCAAGTTTCAGGCCGGCGCCGTGCCTGGCTTCTTGCACGCGGAGCCATAGCGCCGCGCGATGAGCGGCTTCCTTTTCGCCAATGGTCACGACCAGGAGCGGCTTGCGGTGGCGGTGCGCGAGGTTTTGCGCCAGCGTCGTTCCCGCCGAGACATCCGAGCCGCCGGCCTCGACCACGATCATGCAGGCATCGGCGTCGCGCACATTCCATTCCGTGCGTTGCGCCGGGTCGGCCAGCGGAGTTTCCCGCAACTGCGGATATTTCGCCAACAAGCCGGGCGGCTCGGGCAAATCTTCGGCCCAGCCGCCCTTGGGGCACCAGCCGCCGTAGGCGATGCCGCGTTCGATCACGACATCGAGGACGGCGCGGTCGACCCCGCTCTGGCCGCCGGAAATGAGCTTCATTAAGGCGTTCCTACGGGCCGGCCTCATACTCTTTTTTCGGCAACCTTTTGCGCTTATATTCCTTGGTGCCGGCGCGAGCCGGCTATGGCGATAAACGGCCGTCGTAATAAACCTTTCGGACCCGGGGGCGGTACCCGGCGACTCCACCAATTCCAGGGGTCAGGAAACAGGAGTCGGGGATCAGGACGTTCACGTAAGAGTGAGTTGTCCTAATGCCTGATTACTGATGCCCGATCCCTGATCATGGGGTCGAAATAGGATCGACGAGGGCGTAAAGGGCGGACTTTTGCTCGGTATGGTTCCGCCGTTATCGGGCCGAATTCATAGTTGCCAACGACAACTATGCTCCGGTTGCTCTGGCTGCGTAAGCAGCTCGAAAGACCGACTTAAAGTCCTGACGGGTTAAGCTCCGTCAGGCGGGGTTCGGAGGCACCTGGCAACAGAAGCCTCCACTTTTCAGGTGTCAGGGATCAGTAATCAGAGGGCGGCGATCTGGGGCTGTATGAACGACGCCCTATTTGCTATCTGATTACCGACCGCTGACCACTGATTCCTGACATGCCTGTCGATCACATTCGCTACGACGTTCTCACGCAACAGGCGTTGCGCGGGGTGGTGCGCACCGTGCTGGTGGATGCCGCCGGCAAAGGCCTGCCCGGCGAGCATCATTTCAAGATCACGTTTTCGACTGTGGCGCCCGGCGTGCGGCTGTCGGAACGCATGCGCGCGCAATATCCGGAAGCGATGACGATCATCCTGCAGCATCAATTCTGGGATTTGGCCGTCGGCGACGAGGGGTTCGAAGTCGGTCTGTCGTTTGGCGGCATACCGGAGCGCTTGGCGGTGCCGTTCGCGGCCATCACCGCATTCTACGATCCGGCGGTGCAATTCGGTTTTCAATTCGAGACGATCGAGACCGAGGCGTCGGCCGACCATGGCGGCGCCGCGCCTGAGACGCCGGCCGCGCCTGCAAATGTGACGCCGCCGGCGCCGAGCGAGCCCGATGCGCTGCCGGCACCCGCCACCGCCAAACCTAAAGAGCCAGCACCGGGCCCGAAGAAGATCGGCGGCGGTGAGGTGGTGCGGCTCGATCGGTTCCGGAAAAAGTGAGCGCCGTGTGTCCCGGGCGCAGCGCAGCACGACAGTGATACGCTGCAGACCCGGGATCGTTAGATACTCAGAGTCTGCGAAGGTCCCGGATCAGCGGCGCACCACTTTGTGCACCGCGTCCGGGAAACGCACTTGAGAATTGCTTCGATTCGGTAATTAAAACCCGACCCGAACGGCGGCGCAACAATTTCCGCATCCGGTCCGGATGACGCACCCCGAAGCGGTGCCTCTCGATAGTGTGACGCAGGGCACATCTTGCCGGCTCTTATCCGTGTAGTGCTTGCATCATCGGACTATCCGGGTACCGCCGTTCTGCCCGAATTCTCGGAGATTTCCGCATGGCGACCATCGTTAACCTTCGAATCGCGCGGAAACGGGCCAAACGGCGCCACGCCGAGCAGGAAGCCGCCGCTAATCGGCTTGCTCATGGCCGTTCCAAGGCAGGACGAAACCTAGAACGCGCCCGGCGCGACAAAGACCGGACTAGCCTCGACCAACGCCGGATTGAAACGGGAGATGGGCAATGAAATCGCCGGTCATTAAACGCTCGATCGTCATCGCCGGCCACAAGACCAGTGTCAGCCTCGAAGACGCGTTCTGGCTAAGCCTAAAGGACATAGCGATGGCCCGGCACATCACCTTGTCGGACCTGGTGGCATCGCTCGATGCCGAGCGCCGTCACGGCAATTTGTCGTCGGCGATCCGGCTGTTTGTGCTCGACTATTATCGGTCGAACGCCGAAGGACGGACCTCGCCGCCGCCAGCGGCGCGCGAGATCGTGCTGACGCCGTCCCGCGTACCCGCGGTGTTGGGTGCGGAATAAAGGGGCGGCTGCCGTTAGAGCTCGACGATTTTGCCGGGGTTGAGGATGTCGAGCGGATCGAGCGCGCGCTTGATCGCGCGCATGGTTTCGAGCGCTGGTTCGCCGTACTCGGCTTTCATATATTTCATCTTGCCCTGACCGATGCCGTGTTCGCCGGTGCAGGTGCCGTCCATCGCCAGTGCCCGTTCGACCAGCCGTTCGAGCAAACCCTCGGCGCGCCGGATCTCATCTCGGTCGTCGAGGTCGAGCATCAGCAGCATGTGGAAATTGCCGTCGCCGACATGGCCGACGATCGGCGCCAGCAATCCGGTTTGCGCGGCGTCCTGTTGCGTCGCCGTAACGCACTCGGCGAGCCGTGAAATCGGTACGCACACGTCGGACGACAGCGCCCGCGATCCGGGCCGCAGCCGCTGCGCCGCCCAATAGGCGTCGTGCCGCGCCTGCCACAGCCGGCTGCGATCCTCGGCGCGCGTCGCCCAGTCGAACGAGCCGCCGCCAAGCTCCTTGGCGATCTCGCCGAAGCGCTGCGACTGCTCGGCGACGCCGGCGTCGGTGCCGTGAAATTCCAGGAACAGCATCGGCGTTTCCGGCAGCGTCAGGCTCGAATAGAGATTGCAGGCGCGCACTTGCAGCGCATCGAGCAATTCGATGCGCGCCACCGGGATGCCGGACTGGATGGCGAGGATGGCGGCATTGCACGCCGCTTCGACGGAAGGGAACGGACAGACGCCCGACGCGATCGCTTCCGGGATGCCGGTCAGGCGGAGCGTCAATTCGGTGATGACGCCAAGCGTGCCCTCCGCGCCGATCATCAGGCGCGTGAGGTCGTAGCCGGCGGAGGATTTCTTGGCGCGGTGCGCGGTCGTCATCACCTCGCCGTTGGCGAGCACCACTTTGAGCGCCAGCACGTTGTCCTTCATCGTGCCGTAGCGCACCGCATTGGTGCCGGAGCAGCGCGTCGCCGCCATACCGCCGAGCGAAGCGTCGGCGCCGGGATCGAGCGGGAAGAACAGGCCCTTGTCGCGCAGCTGCTCGTTGAGAGCTTTGCGCGTAATGCCGGGTTCGACGGCACAATCGAGGTCCTCGGCGTGGACGGCGAGCACGCGGTTCATGTCGCGGAAATCGAGGCAGATGCCGCCGCGCGGCGCATTGACCTGGCCCTCCAGCGAGGTGCCGGTGCCGAACGCGACCACCGGCACGCGGTGCGCCGCGCACAGCCGCACGATCTCCTGCACCTCTTCGGTGGCTTGCGGAAGCACCACCGCGTCCGGCGGCTGGTTTTCGATCCAGGTCGTGGTGTGGCCGTGCTGCTCGCGCACCGCCTGCGAGGTGACGAGCCGGTTGCCGTAGCGCGCGGCGAGCGCAGCGATGACGGCAGCGGCCGCCGTGCGGTCGCGCGGGGTGCGTTCGGCGGCTTCAACGAGTGCCATCGCGTTCGCTCTTGTCAGTCTTGGTCGCCAAGATAACCGCTCCACAGCTCGGCGGGAATGTCGGCCTCGTCCCAGACGCCGATCAAGATGCCGGAACGCCCCGCCTTGCCCCGCGCATTGACGATCTGCTGCTCCGAGCGGGTGGTACGCTGCGAGACCCGAAGTCCCCATTCCGCCAGCGCCGCCGATAGCCGTTGGCATTCGCCGGCATGCGCCGCATCGGCGCCGAGATCGTGGAGCTCATCGGGATCGGTCGCGAGGTCGAACAGCATCGGCCGAAAGCCGACGGCGTGAATGAGCTTCCAGCGTTTGTCGGCGATCATGAACAAATGCGCGTCGCGCGGCGCCACGCCAAGCTTCTCGGCGGCCGGCATGATTCCATAGTCGTATTCGCTGACCACGAACGGCCGCCACGTTTTGGGCCTCTCGCCGTGCAGCAACGGCAAGAGCGAGCGGCCTTCGAGACGATGCGATTCTTCCGCCGCATCGCCGCCGGCCACTTCGAGGAAAGTCGGGACAAGATCGATCGACTCGACCAATGCGTCGCACACGCTGCCGCGCGCCGCGTCGGCCGCGGGCGACGGATCGTAAATAATGAGCGGAATTTTCACCGAGGCGTCGTGGAAAAAGTCCTTGTCGCCGAGCCAATGATCGCCGAGATAGTCGCCGTGATCGGAGGTGAAGACGATCATCGTATTATCGAACAACCCTTCCTCCTCCATGGTGCGGAACAGCACGCCCATCTGATCGTCGATCTGCTTGATCAGGCCCATATAGACCGGGATCACTTCGGCGCGCACCTCGTCGCGCGAAAACGTCCGGCTGACGTCGTGCTCCATGAAGGCGCCATAGACGGGGTGCGGATCGCGGCGCTCGTCGGGCGAACGCACCGCCGCGATGACGTCGTTTGCCTCGTACATGTCGTTGTACGGCGCCGGCGCCATGTAGGGCCAATGCGGCTTGATATAAGACAGATGCAGGCACCACGGCTCGTCGCCGGCCTCGCGCATGAATTCGATGCCGCGCCGGGTCATGTAAGGCGTCTCGGAATCCTCTTCGCGCACCCGCGCCGGCTTGCGCGCGTGGCGCATCGCCCAGCCCGAGGCCAGCCTGTTGCCCTCGCCGGCGGCGGCGTTGGCCCAATCGTGCCACGGATTTTCGCCGTCATAGCCTTTGTCGTTGAGATACTTGTTATAGCGCGGCCGCGGCGCATAGCGCATCCCATCCGGGCCCCTGCCGTGCAGGCCGTCGTCGCGCTCATAGGGCTCGAAGCCGCATTCGGCGACGCGCACGCCGATGATCGAGTACGGATCGACGCCGAGCCGCAGCATGCCCTCGATATCGGCCGACATGTGGGTCTTGCCGACCAGAGCCGTGCGCATACCGAGCGGGCGCAGATAGTCGCCGAGCGTCATCTCGCCGACCTTGAGCGGATAGCCGTTCCAGGTCACGCCGTGCGATTGCACATAGCGGCCGGTATAGGTGCTCATGCGCGAGGCGCCGCAGATCGGCGATTGCACATAGGCGCGCGTGAAGCGCACGCCGCGGGCGGCCAACGCGTCGATGTGCGGCGTCTTAAGGTGCGGGTGGCCGTAACAGGACAAATAGTCCAATCGCAGCTGGTCGCACATGATGAAGAGAATGTTTTTCGGCTGGTTCGTCACGGCGCGTGAAGGTCCCCGGCTTGGCGCTGCGGCAGGTCGGCGGTTGCGACGTTAGCACATCGCCGGGGATGGCTTGGAATTGATCCTTGCCACGGTCTTTTGCCGGTTGCAGGAATCCAACGTCGCAGGGAATAACCATGCACGAGCGCCCCGAACCCGCCTTCGCCGCGCCCTTCGTGTCCTCGGTGATGCGCGTCGAGCCGGCCTGGATCGACTACAACGGCCATCTCAACATGGCCTACTATAATGTGCTGTTCGATCGCGCGGTCGACGAGGTCTACGAGCCGCTCGGCCTCGGCCTGACCTATGTCCAGACCGAGGGTCACTCGACCTTCACCGCCGAGGTGCATCTGCGCTATCTGCGCGAGCTGCATTCCGGCGATCCGGTGCGCGTGAGTTTCCAGCTGCTCGATTTCGATGCCAAGCGGCTGCATTATTTCGAGGAGCTTCGCCACGCCGAAGGGGGCTGGCTCTCGGCCACGTCCGAGAACATGGCGCTGAACGTGAATATGGCGGCGAAGAAGACCGCGCCGTTTCCCGGCAACGTCATGGCGCGGCTCGCGCAGATGAAGGCCGCGCACGACAGGTTGCCATTGCCGGACGGCGTCGGCCGCCGCATCGCCATGGCCAAGTAGCCGGCGAAGTCATTATATGGTAGAAAGGCCAGAAGGATTTCTACCATGGGCACGCCGCAGCTTAATATCAAGGACGCCGAGGCCACCCGGCTGGCCCGCGAACTCGCTGAATTGACAGGCGAATCCCAGACTGAGGCGGTGCGCAAGGCGCTTGCCGAGCGCCTTGCGCGGGAGAAAGCCGAACGCGATAACATTGCCGCCCGCACGGCTGAAGAGAAGCGCCGCGAATTTGAGAAGGTCTGGCGCGAGATCCAGAAAATTCAGGCGAAGATTCGCAAGACCGGTTTTGCAGACGAGAGCTTCACCGATCACGACCTTTATGACGAAAACGGGCTGCCCAAATGACCGACGATGCAGTGATCATCAACTCCTCCGTTTTCGTCGCGATCTTCAAGAATGAAAACGAAGCTGATCGTTTGATAGAACGCGCATCCACCTATCAGCGGAAGCTTACCTCGGCAGCCACTTGGCTGGAATCTGCCATCGTGTGTGAGCGCGCCGCCAAACATAGCGGTGGAGATCGCTTCGAACGGATCGCCGAATTACTGGGCGTTGAGGTGGCTCCATTCACTGCTCGGCAAGCTCGCCTCGCATTCGAGGCGTTCAAGCGCTTCGGCAAGGGGCGCGGCAGTAAAGCGTCGTTGAATTTCGGTGACTGTTTCGTCTATGCACTGGCGAGGGAGTTCGATGCACCGTTGCTGTTCAAGGGCGGTGATTTCGCGCAAACGGATATCCAACCCGCCTGAATTTCATGGCAATGCCGCAGCGCGTCACCATCCGCGAGCACCGCATCCCGACCGCGGACGCCAAGCCCTATATCGCCGTCGAGGGGCCCGACGGCGCGCTGTGGTTCTGCGAAAGCGGCGCGACGAAAATCGGCCGCTTCGATCCGGACCGCGGCAGCTTCGCCGAATTCGCGCTGCCGAGCCAAGATGCGACGCCGATCGGCATCGCCTTGGGCGGCGACGGCAATCTGTGGTTTGCCGAAAAGACCGCCAACAAGATCGGCCGCATCACGCCGCGCGGCGAAATCACCGAATTCGCGCTGCCGAGCGCGCGCGCCGGCGCCGACGGCATGATCCTCGGCCCGGACGGCAACATCTGGTTTTCCGAGAGCGATGCCGACCGCATCGCCACGATCACGCCCGGCGGGCGCATCACCGAATATGGCGACGGCATTTCGCCGGGCGCCAAGCCGCTGTCGATCGCGGTGCGCGACGGCGCGCTGTGGTTTTCCGAGGCCGCCGGCAACCGCATCGGCCGCATCACGCCGGACGGCGCGGTGACGGAATTTCCGATCCCGAGCCACGACAGCCAGCCGCGCGCCATGGCGGCGCATCCCGACGGCGGCATCTGGTTCGTCGAGACCTCGACCAACGCGCTCGGCCGCATCGACCGCGCCGGCCGCATCACCGAGCATCCGGTGCCGACGCCGAACGCCTCGCTGCGCGGCGTCGCGGTCGGCGCCGATGGCGACCTCTGGTACACCGCGAATTTCGCCAACAAGATCGGCCGCATGGCGCCGGACGGCACCGTGCGCGGCGAATACGATATTCCGACGCCAGGGAGCGGCGCGCGCTGCATTACCGCTTTTGCCGACGGCCGGCTGTTCTTCACCCAATACGACGCCGGGTCGATCGGGGAGGTTGTCATCGAGTAACTTGGCGTGTCCCGGGCGCGGCGCAGCACGGAGCGCAGCGCAGTGATGCGCTGCAGACCCGGGACCTTCGCAAGCATGGAGTGTGGGACGATCCCGGGTCTGCGGTGCACCGCTGTGCGCTGCACCGCGCCCGGGAAACGCAGCCTCGTAAAAGCCGCGTGCAGGTGCCATCTTCTCGGGCATGAGAATCAGTGGCCGAAAGCGCCGTGGCTGACCCCTTGAAGCGCACCGTCGCGCCTGCCGAACCGCCGGTCCCGGCGCCGGGCGGCATTGCCGCGCGGGCGCGCGCCGCGGCGGCGCCGGCGCCCTATCTCGCCGGTCTCAATGCCGAGCAGCGGCTTGCGGTCGAGACGCTCGACGGCCCGGTGCTGGTGCTGGCCGGCGCCGGCACCGGCAAGACCCGCGTGCTGACTGTGCGCATCGCCCATATCCTCGCCACCGGCCGCGCCCGGCCGGGCGAAATCCTCGCCGTCACCTTCACCAACAAGGCGGCGCGCGAGATGAAATCGCGCGTCGGCGACATCGTCGGCCACGTCGTCGAGGGCATGCCGTGGCTCGGCACCTTCCATTCGATCGGCGTGAAAATCCTGCGCCGCCACGCCGAGCTGGTCGGGCTGAAGACCGACTTCACCATTCTCGACGTCGACGACCAGATCCGGCTGCTCAAGCAATTGCTCGAAGCCGAGAACATCGACGAGAAGCGCTGGCCGGCGCGCGTCTTGGCGATGCTGATCGACGGCTGGAAGAACCGCGGGCTGACGCCGGAGCAGGTGCCGTCCGGCGAAGCGTCCGCATTCGCCAACGGCAAGGGGCTGAAGCTCTATAAGGCGTTTCAGGAGCGGCTGAAAATTCTCAACGCCGCCGATTTCGGCGATCTGCTGCTGGAATGCATCCGGCTCTTTCGCGAGCACCCGGAAGTGGCGCGCCATTATCAGGCGCGCTTCAAATATATTCTGGTCGACGAATATCAGGACACCAATGTCGCGCAATATCTGTGGCTAAGGTTGTTGGCGCAACGCACCGGTCAAGCGGCAGGTGTGCGCCCTCCCCTGGAGGGGGAGGGCGTAGGCGGCCTGCGGCCGCCGTCTCAAGAAATGCCGATGCGGAGCATCGGCGATGCCGCCGAAGGCGGTCCGGGGGGGGGTGACGACGAGGCCGGGTTTGCTAAAGCGCCGTCACCCCCTCCCGGCCCGCTACGGTCCCCCTCGCGGGCCGACCTCCCCCCTCCAGGGGGAGGTGAAGAAGTGAGCCTTCCGCGAGCCGCGAAGAACATCTGCTGCGTCGGCGACGACGATCAGTCGATCTACGGCTGGCGCGGCGCCGAGGTCGACAACATTTTGCGCTTCGAGCACGACTTTCCCGGCGCCACGGTGATTCGCCTCGAGCGCAATTACCGCTCGACCGGCCACATCCTCGCCGCCGCCGCGCATCTGATCGCCCACAACGAAGGCCGGCTCGGCAAGACGCTGCGCACCGACGACGTGCCGGGCCAGAAGGTCGCGGTGACCGGCGCCTGGGATTCCGAGGAGGAAGCCCGCGCCGTCGGCGAGGAGATCGAGCAATTGCAGCGCGACAAGCATTCGCTCAACGAGATCGCCATCCTGGTGCGCGCCTCGTTCCAGATGCGCGAATTCGAGGATCGCTTCGTCACGCTCGGGCTGCCCTATCGCGTCATCGGCGGCCCGCGCTTCTACGAGCGCGCCGAAATCCGCGATGCGCTGGCTTATCTGCGCGTGATCAATTCGCCGGCCGACGATCTCGCCTTCGAGCGCATCGTCAACGTGCCCAAGCGCGGCTTGGGCGATGCAACCGTGCAGCTCATCCACGATCATGCCAGAAAGCGCCGCGTGCCGATGTTCGAGGCCGCGCGCGCCATGGTGGCGACCGACGTGCTGAAACCCAAGCCGCGCGGGAGCTTGCGCGGCGTGCTCGACGCCTTCGACCGCTGGCGCAAGCAGCGCGATGCGCTGCCGCACACCGAGCTCGCCGAGATCGTGCTCGACAAATCCGGCTACACCGACATGTGGCAGAAGGACCGCTCCGCCGACGCCGCCGGCCGCCTGGAGAACCTCAAAGAGCTGGTTCGCTCGATGGAGGAGTTCGAGAACCTGGCCGGCTTTCTCGAGCACATTTCCTTGGTGATGGACAACGACAAGGCCGCCGAGGCCGACGCCGTCAACATCATGACTTTGCACGCGGCCAAGGGGCTCGAATTCGACACCGTGTTTCTGCCCGGCTGGGAGGAAGGCGTGTTTCCCAACCAGCGCGCGCTCGACGACCAGGGCCGCGCCGGGCTGGAAGAGGAGCGCCGGCTCGCCCATGTCGGCCTGACGCGCGCCAGAAAACGGGCCAAGATCTATTTCGCCACCAACCGGCGCATGCACGGGCTGTGGCAGACCAACATCCCGTCGCGTTTTTTGGACGAGTTGCCGGAAGGCAGCGTCGAGGTGACGGAATCGCAAAGCGGCTTCGGCGGCTATGGCGGCTACGGTTCTTCGCGCTTCGACGCCGCCACCTCGTTCGGCTCCAGCTACAACACGCCGGGCTGGCAGCGCGCGCAGGGGCGCAAGGGTGAGGGCGGTTTTTCGGAGGACGGCGCGCGCTACGCCGCGGACGGCGACGAGGATTTATCTCACCTCTCCCCTGGTGGGAGAGGTCGCGCCGCAGGCGCGGGTGAGGGGGGTCATTCAGGAAGCACGAAGCGCCTCCCGCTCACCATCGAGGGCGAGCTGGTCGCCAAATCCACCGGCACCGTCTCCGCCTTCACGCTCGGCGACCGCGTGTTTCACCAGAAATTCGGCAACGGCAACGTCACCGCCATCGACGGCAACAAGCTCACCATCCAGTTCGACCGCGCCGGCGAGAAGCGGGTGGTGGATAGTTTTGTGGAGCGGGTGTGAGCCCGCACGTTGTGTTGCTAGCAGGTGCGGGATTCTCCAAGTGGTCGTGTGACTTACCCCTAGTCTCCGAATTGTTTGATTTCAAAGTTCATCCCGATAACGCAATCGAGGAAAGGCGGCTCACGCGCCTAGAAGACACTTATCGAAAATGGCGAATTTCAAATCCGGATGATCACAACGAAGCGTTTATACTCTTTTCGCAGGGGCGCCCTAATCGCTTTAATCTGACCAACTGGTACATAACGCGTCGTCTCAGCGAAGAATTTGTTGTGCACAGCGGGCGTCGATATACTTGGTATATCAACAGCTATCACTCGCAGCTCCATGACGGAATAAAGAAAGCGCGAGAGTTGTTTGATTCTTTGAGGCAGAGCGTGGCTTTACTCCGGCTAGGGATAATTACGACGAATTACGATCTGATAACTGAATATGCGCTGGGTACACGTGGTTTCAATTACGGTAAAGTTGGAGAGCAGATTGGATACACACCGTATCCTTATCCCCAACCTGTATACGCTGTTGGTGAAACGCCGATAGCAAAACTGCACGGCAGCATATCGTGGGATGACCATCGCAGATATCCGGATTGCCGCTGTGGACTTACTGGCAAATGCCTGATTGTTCCACCTGTCACGGAGAAGAAGGCGCCGAAGTTGCTAAGAGATCAGTGGGGCTTGGCGCGCTTGCTCTTAAGAAATTGTAGCACGCTTATCGTGTTCGGATTTTCATTCAATGACTACGATCAGGCGATCAGGAAATTCTTCGCCGACGAAACATCGCCGGGCGCTAAAGTAATTCTGGTTGATGTCGCCAATCACAAGCGACAACTCTCTTCAATATTTGGTCATCGCACAATCACTTATATGAATGCGCAGCAAGCGGCGTTGTCCAAGCGGCTTTCCCGCGTATTGAGACAGTGATTATGGACGATTAAGCATTCAAGCAGTGTACCACGAAATCCGCCATCCAATCCCACAGGGCGGTCAAATGGTCGGACGATGGTGCGAAGTTGGGCGAGTGCACATAACGGTTGAGAGTGTCAGCTGAAAGGAGCGCGTCCCTTTGCGGGAATTTTTCCAAGAGCTCAAAATATTTCCGATCAATCCTTCCATTGTTATATAGGTCTTCGGCCACGCGTAGCACGCGTCGAGCAAGTTTGTCAGCTGAGTTTACCGTTCCCAACTTACTCTGCTGGATATAGTTTTCGACAGAAAGTTCCAACAGAACTCTAAACAAGACGGAAATCGCGTTTGGATGATCGCTGAGATTCAGATGAAATTGCAGCTCTTCCCAAATGGCATGATGGCGCTGGAGGCGGCCGGACCACGCGATTGAAAAGAGTATGTTTGGAATGAGTGTTGTGCGTTTATTCGGTCGCGCAGCGCGCCTTGTGGGAGTGGGGATAGGTGCCGACGCAGTGCTGTGGGTATGGTGCTCCTTTCCAATTAATGAATTCGCTGCAGTTGGCAGCATTCCTTCGGTTTCAAGGTCGTCGAGGTAGGCTCGCTTGCCATCGACATCCCAGACGTTGTTGAGCGTGATCTCGCCGCTGGCCAAATCCTCGGCTATACGCCGGAGTGCTCGAAGTACCATGGGTTCATCGTGCGTAAGCTCGAACTTGCCCTTATTGACTGTAAAGCCAACTCGGTTTCGAAACGCGTCTGATGAGAGAAGCCGATTTAACGTGGAACGCGGAATTTTCTTGCGAGGTAGCGTGCCAGCAGCCGATAGTCTCTTTTCGATTTCATCTGCAACATTAAAAGCACCGCCTCTACCCGTTCTATTGATGAAGTTGGACTTCATCCTGTCGTCCCAGGTCGTTTGACCAATTCCTCCTTGAGTGCCCGTATGTCTTCGAAACAAAATATCGTCGATATGATCTCGATCGTGTTCAACCTGACAATGGACAGTATGCGGAAAATCGCCTTGCCACTTCGCGCGTTGCCCGGCGAAAAACTCTTGTAGTTCAATTGTTGGGGCTTTTCGCGGTTGGTCTAGCAACTTAAGACAGGTCACCCTTCGATTGCCGTCGAACACGACAAACTTATTGTTATCGGGAAAAACAAGCGGCGGCTCAAATAATTGGCCGGTTTCCACGATATCCTTGGCCAGATTACACATATGCTCTTCGAAATTGTTGAACAGCCACGCAATGGCAGCCGTTTCATTTTCGAGTTCTCCGTGCCGGTCATTAGCTCGATTTATTGCGAGCTGATCGAGCGACAGATTACGGTATGTCATGCCCCGGTCCCCGCTCTGGATCCCTATTTTATTCATCTTCCGGTTGAACCGGCAATGTAGAATGTAAGGTCGCTGCAACGGGCGAAGTGCGAAAATGGAAAGACTTAGGGGAGAGTGCACACGGTGAAGGGAGTTTAAAAAATCATCTCCCTCTACCTCGACGCCGACGCCTGCCCGGTGAAGCAGGAGATTTATGGCGTCGCCGAGCGCCATCCTCCCCCGTGAAAACGGGGGAGGGGGACCGCCCGGAGGGCGGTGGAAGGGGCGCGGGACACCGAGCCGCTCAATCGTCTCGGTGACGCCTCGATCTTGAGTTTATTTGCTCACCGCTGGAGTGAACGGAATCTCACAGGCCCCCTCCACCATGCTTCGCATGGTCCCCCTCCCCCGCTTCGCGGGGGCGGATAAAGACGCGCTCGATCAGCATAACGTCTTTCTCGTCACCACCGGGCGTAGCCGTTCGCAGAACGGCGTCGCTTCGCTCGCCTATGCCGGTGGTCCATGCTGAGAGGCCGCATGGATTGCCGGATCAAGTCCGGCAATGACGACAGATAGACGCGCGCCCGCTAATTCCCCCAGAACCCTCGCTGCGCCGGATAATAGGACTGGGCGCGGGGGTACTGTCCGTATTGCGGCTGCGCATAGCCGCCTGCACCGAACCAGCCGGAGCCATAGCCGCTGTCATCCTGACCGGCGCGCGCGATGTCTGTGCTCGGCGAAGGCGCCCGCGTGATGAAGCCGCCCTGCGGCTGATCGCTGAGCACCGCGACGAATTCGGTGCGGTAATTGGTTTCGCTCGACAGCGGCTCGTCCGAGATGATGATCGAGGACTGCGGCACTGCGGTGGGCGCGATGTTGTCGAGCACCTCTTGCGGGAAGGTGATGCGGTCGAGCGCGTTCTTGGCGCTGTCGCCGTTGTCGATCGAGACCTCGGTCCAGCGCAAGCCGCCGCCGTCCCGCGCCACCGCGGTGAAAATGTGCGTGCCGAGCGGCTTGTCGGGATTCTTGATGGTGACCGGGAATTCCTGGCTGAAGTCGTACAGCTCGCCGCCGTCCGGCCATTTCTTGTGCGTGTCGCGCCGCACGTAAAGCTTCCGCGTCGCGCGGCTGATGAAGATCGCGACCGGCTCGCTCGCGAGCCTGGCATCGGTTGCGGCCTTGGCGGTATCGCTCCGCTTGGCCTCGGCGGCCTTGGCGGCGGCTGCCGCGGCCGCGGCAGCGTCCTGCTTCGTTTTCAGATCGGCCCTGGCGGCGTCGAGCTGCGTGCGTAAAGCCGCGGCTTTGGCCGCGGCCTTCTGCTCCGCGTCCTGCGCCGCGGCCTTTCTTTCGTCTGTCATTTTCGGGTCGGCATTGGCGGCCGCGAGCGCCTTGTCGGCGTGGGCGAGCTCGGCGTCGGCCCGGGCCTTGAGCGACGTGAGATTGCGCACCGCCGCAGGCGCCGCGGCAGCCGCGCGCTTCGCCGGCGCGACAGCGGCCTTCGCGGCGGCGGCAGTCTTTGCGGCATCGTCCGCGTCGTGGGCCAGCGCTTGCGCGCGCGCCGGCATCGCGTCGATCACGTCCTGGTTCGGCTGAAACAGCGCCGGATCGGAAAACGCGACCGGCTCGGCGTCGGCCGGCGCGATGATCACCCGCATGCCCAGCGGCGCCTTGTCGAACACCTTCGCGGCGAAATCGAAAGGCATGCGCACGCAGCCGTGCGAGGCGGCGTAGCCGGGCAGCGGCCCGCCATGCAGTGCAAGCCCGTTCCAGGTGATGCGCAGCATGTTCGGCATCCAGGCATCGTCATACATGGTCGAGTGGTGATCCTTGTCCTTCTCGATCACGGCAAAGACGCCGGCCGGCGTTTCGCGTCCGGTCGTGCCGGTCGAGACCGGCGCGCGCAGGATCCAGCCGTCCGCGTCATAGAAGGTCACGTGCTGACTCTTGATCGACACGATCGCCATGATCGGGTCTGCCGCCGGGCGCGGCGCCGTCATCACGGACTGGCGCGCCGGGGCCGCCTGCCTGGCGGCGGCGGGCGGCACCGCGGTAAGCGCCGCCAGCGCAGCCAGGATGGTCACAACGGCGGGTGCCCGCCGGCGAAATGCTCCGGCTCGTGCGCGGACATCGGCGCCGCAAGCAGGCGTGGATCGCGGCTGCATCGCTGGCTTGGTCATTCGGTTCCTTGCCATTCCTCGGTTGTAGCGGGATTCCCCCGGAAAACATCGGTAGATTGACGTGAAAGTCTTCACATATGGTAGCGGTTCCCGCGGCCCGCCAACGGCAGCGGGCGCCTGGCGGCTCATCGCCTGCGGGGCGAGGGGGCGGACCGGCGCGTTATCTCAGCTCGACAGCTTCGACCGCAAGAATCGTGGGCAGGTGACGCGCAATCTCCTGCCAGGTCTCGCCCTCGTCGATACTCCCGAACACTGAGCCGCTGTTCGTGCCGAAATAAATTCCCGCCGGGTCGCGGTCGTCGCCGGCCATGGCTTGCCGCAGAACGGTGAAGAAACAGCCCTGCTGCGGCAGGCCTTGCCGCATCGCCTGCCAGCTTTGCCCGCCGTCGCGCGATCGCCACACCGCCGCGGCGGCGTCCGGCGGGAAACGTCCCGCCGTGTCGCCGTTCAACGGCAGCGTCCAGATCGTGTCCGGATCGCGCGGATGAACGCGGATGGGAAAGCCGAAGGTCGATGGCAAGCCTTTGGTGCAATCGTTCCAGCTCCGGCCGCCATCGGCCGAACGCCAGACGCCATAATGGTTCTGCTGGTAGAGGACGTCGCTTGTCCCCGGCGCACGGATCATGTTGTGAACGCAGTGTCCGATCTCGCCGTCGCGCGGCGCGGCCGGATGCTCGGCGGGGCCGCAGGCTTCGGCATTCGAGAGGCGATTGCGGCGCTCCCATGTCGCCCCGCCGTCCTCGGTGGCAAACACGCCGGCCGCCGAGATTCCAACCCAAAGCTTTTTCCGGTTATCGGGATCGGGGACGATGCTGTGCAGCGTCAGCCCGACGCCGCCGGGAGTCCAGCTACCGGCGGACGGGTGATCGGTCAGGCCATGCACCTTCACCCAATCCTTGCCGCCGTTCGTGCTGGCCAGAAGGCTCGCCGGTTTGGTGCCCGCGTACAGCGTGCCGTGCGCGTAGCTGAGCGACCAGATTTGCGCGAACGAGTCGGCGAACGGTAACGGCGCTTCGGTCCAGCCGATCATTTTCGCGACATTGGCATCCTTGGCGGCCCAATCGTCCATCGTTCCCTTGGTGAGACGGGCGACCGTCCAGGTCGCGCCGCCGTCTTCGCTGCGCCAGACGCCCGCGCCATGCCAATCGCCACCGCCGCCGGCCCATAGCGTGCCAGTCTCGGGGTCGCCAATCATGTGATTGATCGGCCAGCCGTCGCAGTAAGGACCTCCAATCGCCCAGCCGCTACGGTCGTTGCCGCCGGAAAGCAGGAAGGCGCCCTTGGTGGTGCCGACCAGCAGCGTCGTGCGCGTTGCGGACATCTGGTTTTTGCTCTCCATCGAAAGCAACAGTGGACTATAAGACCGCCGTCTTACCCTCAAACGCTAGCACGGGTCGCTTCCGTCAGAAATGATCACCCTCTACATCGACGCCGATGCCTGCCCGGTGAAGCAGGAGATTTATCGCGTCGCCGAGCGGCATCCTCCCCCGCTTCGCGGGGGCGGATAAAGACGCGCTCGATCGGCATAAGCGGTTATTGACACCAGTACCCCTTTGGGGTACACGCCTGGTCATGGGTCCGCGCCCGGTATCGGTGATCGAGTTTGCCGCATACCGGCGGCGGGCCGACGAACTGCTGACGGTCGGCGAGCAGGATGCGGTGATCGACCTGATCGCCTATGACCCGACTTGCGGCGATCTCATTCCCGGCACCGGCGGCCTGCGCAAGGTTCGCGTCGGTCGTGGCGGCAGCGGCAAGCGCGGCGGCGCACGGGTGATCTACTATTTCTACAATGCGGACTTTCCGCTTCTGCTGTTGGGGCTCTACGCCAAGAACGAGAAGACCGATTTGAGCGACCGCGAGAAGAAGAAGCTGGTCGACGCGGTGAAGGAGATTACGGGACCATGGCGAAGAAAATGAAGCGACGGCTGGCCGACGACCTTCTGGAGAGCCTCAAAGAGGCACGCGACCACTTCGCCGGCAAGAAGACCGGCGCCGTCGTCCACCGTGTTATCCCGAGCCACACCGACGCGCGCGAAGCCCGGCACAAGCTCGGCCTGTCGCAGCGCGAATTCGCATCCTTTATCGGCACCGGCGTCGGCACCGTGCGCAAGTGGGAGCTCGGCACGCGACAGCCCTCCGGCGCCGCGCGCACGTTGATCGAGGTCATCAAGGCCGAGCCGAAGGCGGTTCGCCGCGCGATCGCGAAAAGTAAATCCGCGGCGTGAAGGAAATCTCCATCTATGTCGACGCCGATGCCTGCCCGGTGAAGCAGGAGATTTATCGCGTCGCCGAGCGGCACGCGGGGAAGGGCGTTCGGCTCAAGGTCTTTGTCGTCAGCAACTCACCGATCGCGGTGCCGCGCGATGAGATGATCGAGCGCGTCGTGGTCGGCGCCGGCATGGACGAAGCGGACCACTGGATCGCCGAACGCGCCACGCGCGGCGATATCGTCATCACCGCCGACGTGCCGCTGGCGAGCCGCGCCGTGAAATCAGGTGCAGAAGTCATCGCGCCGAACGGCAAGGCTTTCACCGAAGATTCGATCGGCACCGCGCTGGCGACGCGCAATCTGATGGATAGTTTGCGCAGCGCCGGCGAGATCACCAGCGGGCCAAAGCTGTTCGCGCCGCGCGACCGCTCCAGCTTTCTCTCCGCGCTCGACCAAGCCATCGTTCGGCTCACGCGCGCGGGGTTCGGCTGACCGTCATTCCGGGGCTCGCACCTGCGGCGCACCCCGGAATGACGGGATTGGGGCCGTCACATCCTCATTGACAATCGTCACCGATATAGATACATATGAGCGAATCAACCCGCCCTATAAGGGACGCCGTCCGGGTGATGCCGGGCGGAGAGGGGCGGGTGCGGTGCCCGCGGGCGAAGCCTCATCAGCTTTGCTCCCGGGCGGTCCGGGCATCATGCCTGCCGGCATTACGACCGGCGTGCGAGGTGCGTCGCTGGAAGTGGGGAGGGAAGCCTTCCCACGAAGCCTGGCCCGGATCGCACCAAAGGACCACACACCCCTTGGGAAGAGCCGTGGTGGAACGCCGGCAGGCGAGCGCGCCCGCAAGCGGAGGGGCGGCGCAAGCCGCCTTATCCGTGGCGCGACCCGCGCGCCGTATTTGCGTGCGGGGACTGACGACAGTGCGACTGCCGGCGTTCCGCTTTCCTTTATTTGCCGGAAGCGAGCCGCAAAGAACTGCTCCGCAACATCTTGGAATGGCCCGCTCTGGCTTGGATGGCTTGGGTTTTCTCACCGATCCCCGTCACCGCAAGCGGGGGGAGGGAAACAAATAGGCTGTTTGACATCACTCGCGCGCCACTTGCGTCCGCGAGAACAAATCTGCCTTGTCCGATTTAAGTACAATGGCGTGCGCATTATCATAGGGTGGCGGTCGCCGAGGAAACGCCATGATCCGCAAACTTGCCTCCGGCAAATACCGGCTCTATTCGCGCAAAAAAATCCGAAGACCGGCAAGCGGCGCAATCTCGGCACCTTCAATTCGCGCGCCGCGGCCGAGAAGCACGAGCGCGCGGTGCAATATTTCAAGCGGCACTGACGCTTGCTCGCGCCTTGTCGCCACCGGTTTGGCGTTTGGCGCGGCAATGACGAATTGAACTCTATGCCGCCTTATTTCATTCACCATTCCGCCGGGTGGCGCCGATATGCTCTTGATTTGAACCAAAGATCGGCGAAAGACTTCTCAGTGCTGGGGCGACTGAAATCGTCAGGTAAATCCCATGCGTTCCGCCACAAGGTACTTCGTTGCCGCTTCGCTGCTCGCCGCGGCGCTGGCTTTGCCGTTGGCATCGTCCGCCTCTGCCGATATCGCCATCAGCATCGACAAGACCTCGCAGCAGATGTCGGTCGCGGTCGATGGCAGCCCGCGCTACACGTGGCCGGTCTCGACCGGGCGGCCCGGCTATGACACGCCGAACGGCAGCTTCAAGGTCAACCGCATGGACGCCGACCATTTCTCGCAGGAATGGGACAACGCGCCGATGCCGCACACCATGTTCTTCGACCTGCACGGCCATGCCATCCACGGCTTTTTCGACGTCAAGCACCTCGGCATGGCGGTTTCGCATGGCTGCGTGCGGCTGTCGCCGGACCATGCCACGACCCTGTTCGACCTGGTGAAATCCGAGGGCATGGCGAACACCAGCGTGGTCGTCACCGGCCGCACGCCTGGCGGCGATAACGGCCTGGTGGCGCGGTCGCACCTGCCGGAGAACGAGACCGTCTATAATGCGCAGCCGTTGCCGATCGCGCCGCAATACCAAGAGCAGCCGCAGGCTCCGCAATATCCCCCGCAATACCAAGAGCAGCCGCAGGGTCCGCAATATCCCCCGCAATATCCGGATCAGCAGGACTATGCGCAGCGCCAGCAATTCCCTCCGCAACCGCAACCCTATTATGGCCAGCGCTATTACGCCCAGCCGCAGCCTTACTATGGCGGCCAGCCCTATTCCGGGCAGGGCTACGACGCGCCGCCCGGCTATAACGGTCAGCCGGTGTACCGGCAGTGGTAGGACGCGCCCGCATCACGCGGTGTTGAGCTTGCGGCGCCGCATCGCCGCCTGCAACTGCCGGAAAATGGAATAGCGTCGCTTATCCGTTGCTCTTCGCGAGCGGATTGTTTGCCACCGGGAGGATCGCGCATCATGTCGGACGTTTGTCGCTTTGGGTTCACCGCAGCCGCCGTGGCGGCCATAGCGGCCGTCGCCTGTACGCTCGCCGCGCCGGCCGGCGCCGCGCTGATCATGCACAAGGATCTGCCGCTGGATATCGCCAAGACCATCGCGGAAACCGCGGTCGCGGCGTGTGCGGCCAAGGGCTATCCGGAATCCGCCGTGGTCGTCGACCGCGACGGCGAGACCATCGTCGAAATGCGCGGCGACAACGCCACGCCGCTCACCGTGGAGAACGCGCGGCGCAAGGCCTATACGGCGATGACGTTCAAGCAGCCCACCGCGGAATACGCCAAGAAGCTGCAAGACCCGAATTCGGTCGCCCACCAGCAAGTGACGCTGCCGAACGTGATCGCCATTCCGGGCGGTCAGCCGATCAAGGTCGGCAATGAGGTCGTCGGCGGCGTCGGCGCCTCCGGTTCGCCGGGTTTTGACGACGATTGCGTCAATGCCGGCATGGACAAGGTGAAAGATCAATTGCAGTGACTCGTGCACCGTCACCCTGAGGCGCTCGGCGCGCAAGCGCCGAGCCTCGAAGGGCGACGGCCTTCATCGCATCGGCCGTTCATCCTTCGAGGGCCGCGGAGCCTGTCATCGGACCGCGCGACTTCGCGCGGGTCCGTTGGCGGCCTCCTCAGGATGACGGATCACGAACCCGGCTTCTGAAACTTGAGCACGAAATTGTCGACCGGCATGTTCGGCTTGTAGCTCGGGAAGTCGTGCGTGTCCGCCGGGTTGCGCCAGAAATTGCCCTCGCCGACGACCTTGAAGCCGGCCGCCTCGACCTCCTTCTGCAGCGTCGCCTCCTCGATGCGATGCAGCGTCTTGTTGACCGAGATGCCCTGGCCGGGCAGCGCCGAGTGATCGGCGACGATCAAATAGCCGCCGGGCTTGAGCGCAGCGAACATTTTGCGGTCCATCGCCGCGCGATCGACATTCATGTAGCTGGTGTCGTGGTAGTAGAACAGGAACGTGATCATATCGAGATCGTGCACGTCCGGCGGGATCGGGTCGTCGTACGGGCGGATATCGGCGACCACGTCTTTCATCGCCGGCGTTTTCATGCGCGCTTCGAACGCCGCCTTGGGTTTGTCGCCGAGATCGGGCGGGTTCTGGCCGTAGACGATGCCGTTCGGCGCTACCGCGCGCGCCACGAGCTCGGTCGAGTAACCGCCGCCGGCGGCCATATCGAGCACTTTCATGCCGGGCCGCACGCCGGCAAATTGCAGAAACGGCAGCGGATCGCGGCGCTTGTCGGCCGCGCGGTCCGCCTCGCTGCGATCCGGCGCGGCAATTTGCGCGGCGTAATCGGGCGCGGTTTGCGCCCGCGCGCCGCTCCAAACGAAGCCGCCGGCGATAACGGCGAGAATGCCAAACGCGACGGTGGATTTCCTCAGCGATAATTTCTTCATCGATATCTCCCGGCAAATGCGCTTCCATGCTACCGCCAAAGCCGCCCCGCGCGGTTGACAAAGCTGTGAAACAGCTCCGCAAATATTGTGGAAAGGCTGTGGAATAATCCGGGATATTGCGGTGGATATCCGGTCGTGCGGATTCACCGGCCGCGGCCAACGCTCATGCTGTGAATTCTGGGCAGAACTTCGCAAGCTCTCAAAGGTTCAATGACTTCCACCCCTCCGCAGCGCACATATGATTCCACGATTGCGGCCCTCGAAACCGATGAACAATCGGCGTGGCGAATTGCCGATCTATTCGCCGAAGGATTTGGCGCCGAGGATGTCGCTGTCAGCCTTGTGGATGCCGGGCAGGGCAACTGGCGCGTGACTTGCTATTTTCGCTGCGCGGTCGACGAGGGGAGGGTGCGCACTCTCGCGGCGGCTGGCGGCGTCGGGGCGCCCGCGCTCCGCTTCGAGCATATCGCCGCCAAGGATTGGGTCCGCGAGAGTTCTCGTCGGGCTTAAGCCGGTCGCGGCCGGCCGCTTTGTCGTGCACGGCGCGCACGACCGCGGCGGCGTCGCGCGCAATCGCATCGGCATCGAGATCGAAGCCGCGCTCGCCTTCGGCACCGGCCATCACGGCACGACACGCGGCTGCCTGCTGGCGCTCGACCGGATGTGCAAAATACTGAGCAAGCAGCGAGCAATTGTTTACCGTCATCCTGAGGTGCGCGCCAAAGGCGCGCCTCGAAGGATGTCGGCCCAGGCCCTTCGAGGCTCGCGGAGCCTGTCATCGGGCCGCGCGACTTCGCGCGGGCCCGTTGGCTCGCACCTCAGGGTGACGGAGCCGCGCATTCTCGATCTCGGCACCGGCTCGGGCGTTCTCGCCATCGCCGCCGCGCGGGCGCTGCGCCGGCGCGTAGTGGCGAGCGACATCGACGCGGCGGCCGTGCGCGTGGCGCGCGACAATGCCCGGCTCAATCGCGCCGGCCCGCTGATCGAGGTCGCGCAGGCGACCGGCGTCACCGCGCCGGCGATCCGCGCCGGGGCGCCGTTCGATCTCGTCTTCGCCAATATCCTGCTCGAACCGTTGCAACGGCTCGCCTCGCCGCTGGCGAAAATCATCGCGCCCGGCGGCCGGGTCGTGCTGTCCGGTCTGTTAACGTCACAGGCGAATGCCGCGCTCGCCGCTTACCGCGGCTTGGCGCTCGAGCGGCGCATCGCGCTCGACGGCTGGACCGCTTTGGTTCTCCAACGGCGCATAGGGTCGCGCCGCGCCGTTGCCGGCCGACGCCGAGCCTCATAAATTGCACCGCATGTTCGAGGCGCATTTCCAGTCGTTCGAAGATCGCGGCGAGCGGGCGGAAAGCGCGCCGCGGCTTGCGGCGTTGCGGGCGGAGCTGAAGCGGCGCGGCCTCGATGGCTTCATCGCGCCGCGCGCCGACCGCTATCAGAACGAATATGTGCCGCCCTGCGCCGAGCGGCTTGCTTGGCTGACCGGGTTCACCGGCTCCGCCGGCGTCGCCATCGTGCTGGCCGGCCGCGCCGCGATCTTCGTCGACGGCCGCTACACGGTGCAGGCGCGCGATGAAGTGGACGCCGCGGCTTTCGCCATCGAGCATCTGGTCGAGCATCCGCCGACGGCGTGGCTCGAGGAGAATTTGCCGGCCGGCGCCAAGCTCGGCTATTCGCCGTGGCTGCACACGGTCGAAGGCGCCGAACGGCTCGCCAAGGCGTGCGAAGCGGCCGGCGGCAGCCTCGTCGCCGTCGCCGACAATCCGATCGACGCCTGCTGGCACGACCGGCCGCGGCCGCCGCTCGGCGCGGTCGCGCTGCATGACCTGCGCTATGCCGGCGAGACCGCCGCGAGCAAGCTCGCACGCATCCGCGGCGAGCTGCAAAAGCTGAAAGCGGAGGCGCTGGTCGTCTCCGATCCGCAGGCCGTCTGCTGGCTGTTCAATATCCGCGGCAGCGACGTGCCGCACACGCCGGTGGCGCTGGTCTTCGCCTTGCTGCCCAGGGAGGGACGGCCGTCGCTCTATATCGAGCCCCGCAAGCTCGGCGACGACATCCGGCGCCGGATCGACGAGCTGGCCGAAGTCCGCGCGCCGGGCGACTTCGAGCACGATCTCGCCGCGCTCGGCACAGCGCAGCGCGCGGTGCGGCTCGATCCGGCCGCATGCCCGGAGGCAATTGCGCGAATTGTCGCCGACAACGGCGGCAAGATTTTGCGCGGCAGCGATCCGATTGCGCCGTTAAAAGCGGTCAAGAACGCGGCCGAGATCGCCGGCGCGCGCGCGGCGCAGTTGCGCGACGGCGCCGCGGTGACGCGCTTTCTCGCTTGGTTCGATCGCGAGGCGCCGCGCGGCGGTTTAAGCGAAATCGACGCGGTCGAGGCGTTGGAGAGCTTTCGCCGCGACACCGGACTGCTCAAGGACATTTCGTTTCCCACCATCGCCGGCGCCGGCGTCGACGGCGCCATCGTGCACTATCGCGTCACCCGCCGGAGCAACCGCAAGATCGCGCCGGGCGAGCTTTTTCTCATCAATTCCGGCGGCCAATACGAGGACGGCACCACCGACATCACGCGCACGCTGGCGGTCGGCGCGCCGAGCGCCGAAATGCGCAAGGCTTTCACGCTAGTGCTCAAGGGCCACATCGCGATCGCCCGCGCGGTGTTTCCCGACGGCACCACCGGCGCGCAGCTCGACACCCTGGCGCGACAATTCTTGTGGCGCGCCGGCCTCGATTTCGATCACGGCACCGGTCATGGCGTCGGCAGCTATCTCTCGGTGCACGAGGGGCTGGCGCGCATCTCCAAGCTCGGCACCGTGGCGCTCAAGCGCGGCATGATCCTGTCGAACGAGCCCGGCTATTACCGCACCGGCGCCTACGGCATCCGCATCGAAAATCTCGTCCTTGTTGCCGAAGCCGCCGCCGTTGCCGGCGCGGAAAAACCGCTCAACGCGTTCGAGACGCTGACCTTGGCGCCAATCGATGCGCGGCTGATCGAGCCGAAATTATTGACGGGCGAGGAAATCGCCTGGCTCGCCGCTTATCATGCGCGCGTGCGCGAGGCGCTGACGCCGCTGGTCGATGCGCAAACGCGCGACTGGCTGAACATGGCGACGACATTGCTCGCGCCGGCTTGATCTCTCCTGGAACTTTTGGCTTTGCGCAACGTTCTCTCGCCGGGTTGGTTCGAGCGAGGAAACGTCATGCTTTCCACCATTCTGATCGTCGTTCTGATTCTGCTTTTGGTAGGCGCGCTGCCGACCTGGCCGTACAGCGCCGGCTGGGGCTATTATCCCGGCGGCGGGCTCGGCCTGATCCTGATCGTGGTTATCGTCCTGGCATTGGCCGGACGAATATGAACGCACGCCAAGACGAGGAAAGAACGCAAAGCAAAAATTCGACAGGTCGGCGGGCGGAGCTCAGCGAATGAGCTTCGCCCACTCGTCTTCGGTGAGCACCGCCACGCCGAGTTTCTTCGCCTCCGCGAGCTTTGAGCCGGCGCCCGGCCCGGCGACGACGTAATCGGTCTTCTTCGACACCGAGCCCGACACTTTGGCGCCGAGGCGCTCCGCCGAGGCCTTCGCCTCGTCGCGAGTCATCTGTTCCAGGGTACCAGTGAACACCACCGTCTTGCCGGCGATCGCCGAATCGCTGCGCGGCTTTTCGGCGTCGCGGATGCGCACCTGCGCGGCGAGCCGTTCGATGCGCCGGCGATTATGCGCCTCGCCGAAATAATCGTGCAGGCTCTCGATCACCGTGTCGCCGATCTGGTCGAGCGCATCCATTTCCGCTTTGGTCTCCGCGTCGTCCTTGGCAAGCTTGAGGCAGGCCGTATGGAAGGCGTCCCAGCTGCCGTAGCCGCGCGCCAGCGCCGCCGCGGTGGTCTCGCCGACATGACGGATGCCGAGCGCGTAGATGAAGCGCTCCAGCGCAATCTCGCGCCGCGCTTCGATGGCGTTGAACAAGTTGCGCACCGAAGTTTCGCCAAAGCCTTCGACCTCTTCGAGTTTGATTTTCTTGTTGCGCTCGTCCAGCGTGAAAATATCGGCCGGCTCCCTGACCCATTCCTTTTCGTAAAACAGCTCGATCTGCTTCTCGCCGAGACCGTCGATGTCGAAAGCGCGGCGCGACACGAAATGCTTGAGGTGTTCGACGGCCTGATAGGGACAGGCGAACTCGCCGGTGCAACGGGCGATCGCGCCTTCTTCGCCGGTGGCGGTCTGTTCGCGCACCACTTCGGTATGCAGATGGCATGGGCACTTTTTCGGAAACTCATAAGGTTTCGTACCGCGCGGACGTTTCTCCACGACAACGCCGAGCACTTGCGGGATGACGTCGCCGGCACGCTGGATCTGCACCGTATCGCCGATGCGCACGTCGAGCCGCGCGATCTCGTCAAAATTATGCAGCGTCGCGTTCTGCACCACGACGCCGCCGACCGTGACCGGCTCGAGCTTGGCAACCGGCGTCAGCGCGCCGGTGCGGCCGACCTGGATCTCGATGTCCTTGACGATGGTGATCGCCTTCTCGGCCGGGAATTTATGCGCAATCGCCCAGCGCGGCGAGCGCGACACGAAACCGAGCCGTTCCTGCCAATCGATGCGATCGACCTTGTAGACGACGCCGTCGATGTCGTAGTCGAGGCTGCTGCGCTGCGCCTCGATCTCGCGGTGGAAGGCCAGCAGCGCCTCGACCGAGCGGCACATTTTGGTCAGCGGATTGGTCGTAAAGCCGCAATGCTCGAACCACTTGATCATGCCGGACTGGGTGTCGGCCGGCATTTCGCTCACCTCGCCCCAGCCATAGGCGAAGAAGCCGAGCGGCCGCGCCGCTGTGATGGTCGGATCGAGCTGACGCAACGACCCGGCTGCGGTGTTGCGCGGATTGACATAGAGCTGTTTGCCGGCCTCGGCTTGCTTGCGGTTGAGTTCGAGGAACGCGGCCTTGGTCATGTAGATTTCGCCGCGCACCTCGCACACCGCCGGCAATCCTTTGCCCTCGAGCCGCTTCGGCACATCCTGCAGCGTCTTCACATTGGCGGTGACGTCCTCGCCCTCGGTGCCGTCGCCGCGCGTCGCGCCAGTGACCAGCTCGCCGTCTTCGTAGCGTAGCGACATCGACAACCCGTCGATCTTCGGCTCGGCGGAAAACGCGATCGGCTCATCCTCCGCAAGACGCAGGAAGCGCCGGATACGGCCGACGAAATCGACGACATCTTGTTCGGCAAACGCGTTGTCGAGCGAGAGCATCGGCACCGCATGGCGAACCTTGGCGAAGCGCGCTGATGGCGCCGCGCCGACCCGCTGCGTCAGGCTCTCCAGCGTGCGCAATTGCGGAAAGCGCGCCTCGATGGCGCTATAGCGTTGCCGCAGCGCGTCGTAAGCCGCATCCGAAACCGTCGGCGCGTCTTCTTGGTAGTAGCGGCGGTCGTGCGCGGCGATCTCGGCGCCAAGACGCGCGTGCTCAGCCTTGGCCTGTTTTTCGTTGAGATCGTCGACGGGCGTCTCTGACTTTTCGCGGCGGGCCATGACAACGGTCAATAATAATGACTACCCCGCCGCCCTGATCAGCCGTTCGGCGGCGGCGCGGGCTTCGGCGGTGATTTCGGCGCCGGCGAGCATGCGCGCAATCTCCTCGCGGCGGTGCTCGCCCAGAAGTTCGGCGACGCGGGTGGCGACCCGCTTGCCTTTGGCAAGCGCATCCTTGGTGATGAGATAATGCCGGTCGGCGCGCGCCGCCACTTGCGGGGCATGCGTGACTGCAATGACCTGCACGTCGGACGCCAAGCGCGCGAGCCGCACGCCGATGGCGTCGGCCACCGCGCCGCCGACGCCGGTATCGATCTCGTCGAACACCAGTGTCGGCGCCGAGCCGCGGTCGGCCAGCACGACCTTGAGCGCGAGCAGGAAGCGCGCCAGCTCGCCGCCGGAAGCGACCTTCATAAGCGGTCCTGGCCGCGTACCGGGATTGGTGCGGGCCCAGAACTCGACGCGATCGAGGCCGTCCGGGCCTTCGCTTTCGCTTTCGATCTCGGTGGAGAATTGCGCGCGCTCGAGTTTCAGCGGCTTCAGCTCGGCATTGACTGCCTTGTCGAGTTTCTGTGCCGCGCTCCGGCGCGCCGCCGACAGCGCTTGCGCCGCCGCCCGATAACGCGCCGAAGCTTCCGCCGCCTCGCGCTGCAGCGCGGCGAGCCGCTCGGCGCCGGCGTCGATCAGAGCGAGGTCGCCCTCGTAGCGGCGGGCCAGCGCCGCAAGCTCATCGACCGGCACATTATATTTGCGCCCGGCGGCGCGCAGCGCAAACAAGCGCTCCTCGATCCGTTCCAGCTCGGCGGGATCGTATTGCGCCACTTGCAGGGCGCGTTCGAGCTGCGCACGCGCTTCTTCCAGCGCGGTGAGCGCGGTATCGATCGCCTTGACTGCCGGCGCGATCAGCGCCGGCGCTTGCGCGGCGCGCCGCTCCAGACGCCGCACCGCGGTAGCGAGCGGCGGCACCGGCGAATTCGGACCGCTGACCGCCTCATGCGTCGCGCGCAAATCGTCGGCGACTTTCTCCGCCTGCATCATGACGGCGCGGCGTTCGGCGTGCGAAGTTTCCTCGCCGATTTGCGGACTGAGCCGTCCAAGCTCGTCGACGGCATGGCGCAGCCACTCGGCCTCGCGGTTGGCTCGCTCAACGTCGGCGCGATGGCGCTCGACGGCAACGTCGCGCGCGCGCCGCTCCGCCCATAATTGCGCCACCGTGGCGGCATCATCCGTAGTGCCGCCATAGGCGTCGAGCAGCGCGCGGTGCGTCGCGGCATCGACGAAAGCGCGTTCGTCATGCTGACCGTGAATCTCCACCAAGGCCGTGCCCAGCGCGCGCAGCACCTGCACACTGACCGGCTGATCGTTGATGAACGCGCGGGTGCGGCCGTCCGCGAATTGGGTCCGCCGTACGATCAGCTCGTCTTCGCTGGCACGATCGCTGTCCAGTTCGTTGTCGGCCAGCACGCGGCGCGCCGGATGGTCTTTGGCGACGTCGAAGGCGGCGATCACCTGGCCGTGCTCTGCGCCCTCGCGCACCAATGCCGCCTCGCCGCGCGCGCCGAGCGCCAGCGCGAAGGCGTCGAGCAGGATCGATTTACCGGCGCCGGTTTCGCCGGTCAGCGCGGCAAGGCCGGAGCCGAAATCGATATCCAGCCGATCGATCAGCACGATGTCGCGGATTGAGAGGCGAGTGAGCATATGAAAACGGAGAACGGATGTCGGATGTCAGAGCGCAGATGATATTCTTGATTCTTTATTCTGTCTCTCTGACCTCCGACATCCGAGCTCTGATCTCCGTCGTCCGTTATCCGCTTCGCGCGCTCACCAAACCCATTCTCTGGAAGGCGCGGCTGATCCAGGACGCCTTATTCTCGGCCGTCGGCTCGCCGCCGGCATTCTTCACCAGATTGTAGGCGTTCTGGTACCAGGGACTGTCCGGGAAATTGTGGCCGAGCACGGCGGCGGCGGTCTGCGCCTCGTCGATGATGCCGAGTGCAACATAGGCTTCGGTCAGCCGCTCCAGCGCTTCTTCGACGTGGCGGGTGGTTTGATATTGGGTCACCACGACTTTGAAGCGATTGATTGCGCCGATGAAATCGCGCCGGGTCAGGTAGAAGCGGCCGATATCCATCTCTTTCCCGGCGAGCTGGTCGCGCGCCATGGAGATTTTTTTCTGGGCGGCCATGGCGTAGTCGCTACTCGGATATTTTCGCACCACTTCTTCGAGCGCGTCCATTGCCTTGGTCGCGCGCTCCTGGTCGCGCGAAACGTCGACAATTTGATCGTAATAGGACGAGCCGATCAGATATTGCGCATAGGCGGCGTCTGCACTGGCCGGATGCAGCGTGATGTAGCGTTTCGCCGCGTTCATGCAATCGTCGTATTCCTGCGCCTGATAATAGGCATAGGCCGACATCAACAGCGCTTTGCGCGCCCAATCCGAATAGGGATCCTGGCGATCCACCTCGTCGAATTTCGCCGCTGCGCCCTTGTAATCGCTCTTGTTGTTGAGAAGGAAAAGCCCCTCGTTATAGAGCCTGTCGGGAGGATCATCCGGGACGTAGTCGTCCTGCTTATTCTTGAAGTAACTGCAGCCGATCAGCGGCGCGACGACCAGCGCCAAAGCGAGGTAGCCCGACAGCACGCGCAGTCTGGAACCGGATCTCGAAGACCGTCCTAATCGCGACATCATGAGTAAGGTTAAGCCCATCCCCGCCGGCGCTTCATCCCACGCTCCCCAATATCAAGCGTGAACGCGCCGCAGCCCCCTGATAAGACAGCATTTATGGCCGACATTCGGCCGGGATTAAGGCGTAATAGTTAAGCAATCGGGCAGACCGGCAAGCTTCTAGTGGTCCAATTCTAACATTCGCATCCCATTTCGGCGGGCTCTTATGCGAATGTTAGAATCAAAGGACCACTAGCAAATATAAGTTCTAGTGGAGCTTTTGGATTTGACATTCGCTTCACGAGTTCGCGGCTGGGCGGATAGCGAATGTCAAATCCGCTCCACTAGGACACATCCGGCCCATAAGCGGGGCTGGCAAAGCTTGCGGGCAAGTCGGCATGACCGCGCGGGCGGCGGGTCTCCGGCATTTCGACATAGGCCCAGGCGCTGCGATCGGCCATCAATGCGGTGACCACGGCATGATTGAGCTTGTGGCCGCCGCGCAGCGAACGATAAGCGCCGATCAGCGGTGCGCCGGAAAGGGCGAGGTCGCCGATCGCATCGACCGCCTTGTGGCGCACGAACTCATCGTGGAAGCGCACGCCTTCGGGATTAAGGACACGATTTTCGGCGATCACCACGGTGTTCTCGAACGAGGCGCCGAGCGCATAACCGGCGCTCCACAGCTTCGCGACATCGCGCATGAAGCCGAAGGTCCGGGCGCGCGCCAGTTCGCGGCGAAATAAATCCGGCTCGACATCGACCGCGAACGACTGGCGGCCGATCAAGGGATGATCGAATTCGATTTCGGTCTCGATGCGAAACCCGCGCCAGTGCGGCCGCAATTCACCGTAGCTGTCACCTTTGGCGACGCGTACCGGTTTGAGCACCTGGATGTAACGCCGCGACGCAGCTAACGCGACAATGCCGGCTTGATCGATCGCCGCGACGAACGGCGCGGCGCTGCCGTCCATGATCGGCACTTCAGGACCGTCGACTTCGACGATGGCGTTGTCGACGCCGAGGCCATGCAAGGCGGCGAGCACGTGTTCGGTGGTCGACACGGCCGGTCCGTCATGGTCGCCGAGAACGGTGGCGAATTCGGTCGCCGTCACCGACCGGTAATGAGCGCGTAGCTCGCGGTCCGGCTGGCCGTCGACCCCGCAGCGCGAAAACACGATGCCGGTATCGGCTTCGGCAGGATGCAATGTCAGAGTGGTTGGCGAGCCTGAATGGACGCCGATGCCGGCGACGGTGACGGGATCTTGCAGCGTTGTCTGCCTGCCGGCGGGTACGCCCCTCATCATGCCCTCGTCCCACCTCACGGCCACAACGCGAACGGAATACTTCGCGAACCGATGGCCACCTCGACACGAGGGGAACGCATTTCTTTGCAAGCAGGGGCTGGCCTACGCGGGCGCCAGATACTCGATCCCCCAAACATCCCCTCGAACCGGTAAACCTTACTGGCGCGGCGGCGTTCGGCCAATTCACGCTTTCTTACCGACTGTTACCTTTTTCCGGCCGCACTGTTGTCAGCTCGCCGCCGCAAATCAATTCTGCCGAAACCATTGCCGGCTCGCCAGACGCAAAAATCCGTCCCGCCGCGTTTATTGCGGCGGAACGGATTATCTGCAGTGGCCTCGAAATATAAACGTTATCAGTAGTTTAGACTAACCCGCCGCGCAATTGGCAGGCTTGTTCCCAAGCCGACCGAAAGGAGCGTCACCGCTCTGTCACTTTGCTTGCCGGCGGAGGAACGCCGGAATATCGAGTTGGTCCTCGTCGGTCGAGTTATGCACAGGGCTCTGCCGGCCGTGCTGGTCGAGACCTTGCGGCATGGAACGCCGGGCATATTCCGAGACCGGCTCTTGACGCAGGTCGTGGCGCGGCTCGGACGGGCGGGGCATCGGGCGTCCGGCGAGCCGCTCAGCGGATAGCGGAGTCCCGACCGGAGCGGCGGACGGGCTTGCGTCCGGCTCGTCCTGCTCGCGGCGCCCGAGACCAACTGAGGCCAATCGCTGCAACAGCGACATGCGTCGCCGCTCGGGATGATCGTCCTCTCGGACTTCGCCGCGTCGGGCGCGGATCTCGTTCTGCGCCGGGACCGGGAGCTCGTCGAGCCGCGGCATCCGCGGCGCCCGCGCCGGCAATCTTTCCGGCTGCGGCGGAATGAACGCCGCCGGCTCCATCAATTCCGGCTTTGCAGGTTCCGGCTCGCTCGCGGGCGGATCGATGAACAAAGAAGGCTTCGGAGCGAGCGGGCGGATCGATACGTCCTCAACCGCCGCTGCGATCGCCGCCTTGGCCGCCAATTCGATCGAGGCATTGACCGTTGCTGGCGCTACCGAGGCAGGAGCGGCAGCCGGAATAGGCGGCGCGGACGGTGCAGCCGCAGCCGGCCGCGCCGGCTCGGGCCGCGCGGTGCGCTCTACGATCCGCTGGTTCTCGGAGCGGATGCGCTGAGCAACGTCCGCCATCCGCGGTTCGAGCGCCGGCAGCGTCGGCCGTTGCGACATCGCTTGATCGATGCCAGTCGCCACCACCGACACCCGGATCATGCCGTCGAGGCTTTCGTCGAAGGTTGCTCCGACGATGATATTGGCGTCCTGGTCGACTTCCTCGCGGATGCGCGTTGCCGCCTCGTCGACCTCGTAGAGCGTCAGATCGCGGCCGCCGGTGATGGAAATCAACAGGCCCCTGGCGCCCTTCATCGACGCATCGTCGATCAGCGGATTGGAGATCGCCGCTTCCGCAGCGGTGAGCGCCCGCTTGTCGCCCTCGGCCTCGCCGGTTCCCATCATGGCCTTGCCCATCTCGCGCATGACGGCGCGGACATCGGCGAAATCGAGATTGATGAGGCCTTCCTTGACCATCAGGTCGGTGATGCAGGCGACGCCGGAATAGAGCACCTGATCCGCCAGGGCGAAAGCGTCGGCGAACGTCGTCTTTTCATTCGCCACCCGGAACAGATTCTGGTTCGGAATGATGAGGAGCGTGTCGACGCATTTCTGCAGTTCGACGATGCCGCCGTCGGCGATGCGCATGCGGCGTTGGCCTTCGAAATGGAACGGTTTTGTCACCACGCCGACGGTAAGGATGCCGAGCTCGCGCGCCGCTTTGGCGACAACCGGCGCAGCGCCGGTTCCAGTGCCGCCGCCCATGCCTGCGGTGACGAAAACCATGTGCGCGCCGGACAGGTGATCGCGGATTTCGTCGATGACCTCTTCCGCAGCAGCGCGCCCGATATCGGGTTGCGATCCGGCGCCCAGCCCCTCGGTAACCTGCACGCCCATTTGGATGACGCGCTCGGCCTTCGACATCGTGAGCGCCTGAGCGTCGGTGTTAGCCACCACGAAATCGACGCCCTGCAAGCCGGCGGTGATCATGTTGTTGACGGCATTGCCGCCGGCGCCGCCGACGCCGAACACGGTGATGCGGGGCTTGAGCTCACGTATATCCGGAATATTCAGATTGATGGTCATGGTTGCCTCTTGTTCCTCGCGCGGACGTTGTCCACGCGGGCCTTAAAACAGTCTCGCCCCGTCCGGTCCGCCACCGGCCGCTGAGATTTTCTAGCTTCGCATTCGGGGGCCATCAGAAACTCTCGCGAAGCCATTGCCCGACCCGGGCGAAATATCCGCCCGTGCCCGTCATCAGTTGCCGCCTGTGCCGCGCCTCGAAATGTTCGAGATGCGCCGCCTGCGGATAAACCAGGAGGCCGGCGGCGACGGCGAAGGCCGGCCCTTTGGCCGCCTCCGGCGCTCCGGCAATGCCGAGCGGCCGTCCGATGCGCACCGGACGGCCAAGAATGCCTGTTGCGAGATCCGATAGGCCGGTCAGTTGGCAAGCGCCGCCGGTGAGGATGACATGCCCGCGCTGCTCGGCCGCGAGCGGAGATGCGGCAAGCCGGTCGCGCACCATTTCGAGGATTTCCTCGACACGCGGCTTGATAATGCTCACCAGCGCCGCGTGGGGTACGAAATGCGGCTGCTCGCGCTCGTCGTCGCTTAGCGGCGGCACCGTGACCATGTTGCGTTCATCCGATCCCCCGGCGAGCACACTGCCATAAAGCGTCTTGATTCGCTCGGCATCGCCGAGGCGGGTATTCAACCCGCGGGTAATATCCATAGTCACGTGATGGCCGCCCAACGCGAAGCCTTCGAGGTGAACGCACCGGCCCCCCATGAAGATCGCCATCGTGGTGGTGCCGGCGCCCATATCGACCACGGCGGCGCCGAGATCGGCCTCGTCGTCGGCCAGAACGGCGAGGCCGGCGACATAGGGAGATGCGACCAGGGCTTCGACATCGAGGTGGCCGCGCTCGGCGGCGAGCATCAGATTGCGCGCGGCGGCGATGTCGGTCGTGGCGATATGCATGTCCACGCCGAACCTCGAGCCGAGCATGCCGCGCGGGTCGCGGACGCCGTCGACGCCGTCGATCGAGTAAGCGACCGGCAGCGAATGCAGCACGGCGCGGCCCTCGCGCAGCGAGTGACGGCTGCCGGCGGCCAGCACGCGCGTAATATCGCCCTCCGACACGGCGGTGCCGACGATATCGATATCGGCGGCGAACAGCTCGCTGGCGAGCCGTCCGGCCGATAGCGACAACACGACGGCTTCGATCTCGACCGCAGCCATGCGCTCGGCGGCGTCGACGGCTTGGCGAATGGCGTCTTCGGCTTGTTCGAGATTGACGACGCTTCCCGCCTTGATGCCGCGCGCGTTGGTATGACCGAAGCCGATGACCTCGATGGCGTGGCTGCGGCGGGTCAAGACTTGCTGCGGTCCGTGCGGCCGCAATCGGGCAATCAAGCAGACGACCTTGCTCGATCCGACATCGAGCGCGGCGACCAGCGCGCTGCGCCGCGGCGAGATCGGCTTCATCTTCGGCGTCAGGCCGTAACGGAGGGCGTTCATGCGTCGCCCCCTTTCTTTTTCTTCATGCTGGCCTTCAGCTCCGCATCGCGGGCCTGCGCCGCCGCGTCGGACAGGCGCACCGTGACGCGATCCGGCAACCGCAGATCGACCGCCGTGATATCGCGCGACAACAGCTTCTTGCCGTGGTCAAGCACAACCAGCCGATCGAGCGCGCCTTCGACATCAGTCTCAGGCAGTTGCACATTGATGCCGTTGCTCAGGCGAAGGTCCCAACGCCGTTCCGCCACCAGGATCGACGCCCGCAGCGCCGACCGGATTTCCGGGTGACGGTCGATGATGGTGAGGAAGTCCTTGGCCTGTCGTTCGGCGTCCGCGCCGACCACCAGCGGCAGACGGAGATAACGGTTCTCGACGAAGGATTCGAGCACGGTACCATCCGCAGCGATGACGCTGACCTGGCCGTCCTTCTGCCAGAGTGCGAAAGCGTGGCGTTCGGCGATCGTGATCTGCAGGCGGTTGGGATAGAGCTTGAGCACCGCAGCGTCGGCAATCCACGGATTGGCGAGGAGCCGCGTGCGCGCCGCGTCGGCATCGAGGAACAGAAGGGAGGCACGTCCGGTCACGCCGGCGGTGGTCAGGATCTCTTCGCGGCTGACTTCCTTTTCGCCGGTGAGCGAGATCGCCTCGATGCGAAAGCCCAGCGAATTTGCGGCGACATCCCGCGCATTCTCGACCCACTCGATCGCGGCGGGGACATGTTGGCCGGCGACCGCGCCATAACCAAGCACGCCGCCCAGGAGCAGGATCGTTGCGGCAACGCCGGCGCCGCGCGGCACCGGCAAATGCGGGATTATTGCCGCCCAACGCCGGAGCCGGCGGCGATAAGTCGAAAACCGGCGAAAACGGCTTTTATGGCTGCGGCCGTGGACGGCGGGCGCGCGGGCTCGCCTCGGCTCGTCATTCGGCGCGCCGATCTGATTTGCCGCTGATTGCCCCGACCGCGTCAGCGGTTGGTCGAGGCGTCTTCCACCATCCATTGCACCAGCTCATCGAACGTGATGCCCGCGTAGGCGGCAAGCTCGGGTACGAGCGAGGTCTCGGTCATTCCCGGTTGCGTATTGACCTCAAGGCAGATCAGTTCTCCCGTCCCCCGATCGTCATAGCGAAAGTCGGCACGGCTCACGCCGCGGCAGCCAAGCGCGCTATGGGCAGCTAGGCTCAATCTGCGGACTTCCTGGTAAACATTCGGTAAAATTGGCGCCGGAAGCAGGTGCCGGGAGCCGCCGGCGGCGTACTTGGCCTCATAGTCGTAAAACCGCGTCGCCGGCACGATCTCGATGACATCGAGCGCCCGGTCGCCAAGCACCGCGCAGGTCAGCTCCTTGCCCGGGATGTAGCGCTCGACCATGACCAATTCGCCGAACGGCCAGTCGTCGCGGTAGAGCTCCTGCGGCGGGTTCGGATGCTCTTCGGTGACGATGAAAACGCCGACGCTCGAGCCCTCGGCGACCGGCTTGACCACATAGGGCGGGGCCAGGACATGGGCTTTTGCCGCCTCGAATCGCGAGACCACCCGGTCCTCGGCAACCGGCACGCCGGCTGAGCGAAACAGCGCCTTGGCATACTGTTTTTGCATGGCAAGCGCCGAGGCCAGAACCCCGGAATGGCTGTAGGGGACGCCTAAGATTTCGAGCAGACCCTGCAACGTGCCGTCCTCGCCGGGCCGGCCATGGAGCACATTGAGCGCGACATCGGGCGTAGCGGTGGTCAGCGCCGCGGCGATGTCGCGGCCAACGTCTATGGGCGTGACGCGATAGCCGCGGCGCGCCAGCGCCTCGGCGCAGGCTTTGCCCGAGCGCAGCGAGACTTCGCGCTCGGCCGACCAGCCCCCCATCAGAACGGCGACGTGCTTGGGCATAGCTCTCCGCTAGCTGCCTTCAGCCGCTGATTCGCAGGGACACCAATAAAATCGACAATCGGCAAAAAATCGAGAGTCTCAATGGCCGATTTCGTCCGGAAATGGGGCGCCGTCGTAGAGCCAAGCGAGGCAGTCGAACATGTGCGCCTCGTCCCAAGCGGCCACGGTCGCGTTGCGCACGTCCCGAGCGATGCCCTCGTCGAGGTGGTAGAAGTCCCACATCGCGCGGGATTCGAGCTGCACGCGCGCCGTACGAACGAGCCGCGCGGACTGGAAACGGCCGAAGGCGGCGGGGAAATCGCCCTCCGCCGCGTGAACCGCTTCGGCGAGACAGAGCCCATCCTCGATTGCCATGCCGGCGCCCTGCGCCAACGATTGCAGCGGCGCGTGAGCGGCGTCGCCGAGCAGCACAACGCGGCCCTCGTGCCAGTGCCGGACCGGATCGCGGTCGCCGATCGAACGGCGCCAGCGCAAGTCCATCATGCCGACAAGTTCGCGCACCGCCGGCTGGGTATCCCGGTAAGCGTGATTGAGCTCGGCGCGCGCCGCCGTCGCATCCAACCTCTCGGCGTGGGCCGCGGTGCGATACACGTTGACGATGTTGAACTCCCCGCCGTGGCGCAGCGGATAATGCACGACGTGCAGGCCGGGCCCTCCCCATAGCACGACGCAATCGCGCGGCACGTCGGCTTTCAGTTCCGACATCGGCACAATGGTGCGCAGCGCCACATAGCCAATCGGCCGCGGCTCGCCGTCGCCGATCAGTTTTTGCCGGAATAGCGAGCGAACGCCATCCGCGGCGACCAGCGCCGTACCGGAGAACCTGCGGCCGTCCGCCGTCATCACCGCGACGCCATCGCCGCGATCCTGAAAGCCGGTGACCATCGCATCGGATACGAGTTCGATTGCATCGTTGTGCCGGCAGGCATCGAGCAGGACATTATGAACGTCGACGCGGTGGACGACGATGTAGGGATGCTTGAAGCGGGCGCGAAACGATGCGCCGGTCGGAATGCGGACGAGCTCCCGGCCGGACAGCGCGTCCATCATCAGCACGGCGGCGGGTAAATCCGCGACCGCCATCACCTGCTCGGTCAGGCCGAGGCGATCGAAGACGTGGAACACATTGGGGCCGAACTGGATGCCATAGCCGATGGCGCCGAATTCCGGCGCGCCCTCGAGCACGCACGAACTGCGTCCGCGCCGCGCCAAGGCCAGCGCCGTCGTCAGCCCGCCGAGCCCGCCGCCGACAATCAAGATGGATTCGCTTTTCGGCATTGCATTAGCCTAGAGCCTTATCGGTTCTGATGGAATCAGAACCGGGCTCTGGCATCCTGATTGAGCATGATTTTTTCCGAAAACCGGTATCCACCCTCGGATCAAGTCCGAGGGCAGGCATTTTCGGGATCATGCTCTGGCATCGGCGGGAATGGTTGGACCATGAACAGTAGGGTTTTCGCAACGGTCATCCTGCTCGTGCTGGTAAGCGCGACCGTCCGTGCCGGCGAGCCCGCAACGTTGCCGCCGGCGGTGGGCTTAAGCGAGAGTGCGGCCGAGGAAAGAGCGGCGCTCTTTACAGCTCTTGCGGCGGCCAAGAGCAACGTCGAGGCGCGCGCGATCGAGGATCGCCTTTGGACGTTCTGGCGGAGCTTTGCCGACGATAAATCGAAAGAGCTGCTCGAAGAGTCGCGCCAGGCGCAACTGCGTTTCGACTATGACGAAGCGATCCTTTACCTGAAGGAACTGGTCAAGCACGCGCCGCAATTTGCCGAAGGCTGGAACCAGCTCGGCTATGTCTATTTTCTCGCCGGACAATACGACGCTTCGCTAGACGCGATCGAGCATGTTCTCAAGCTCGAGCCGATGCACTACGCCGCGCTTGCCGGCAAGGGCATCATTCTGGTCCAAGAGGGCAAAGTCGAGGAGGCGCAAGCGCCGCTCAAACGCGCGCTGGCGATCGATCCCTGGCTGAAGGAACGAAATTTGATCGGTGAGGATTCCATTCCGGAGCCGTGAGCGCCGGCGCGAGGCAATCAACTCACGAGCGCCTGACCCTGAACTATTTTGCTCAACTTGCCGAAGCGTGCACGCCAATCCGCTCGATCTCCCATTCCAGCTCGACACCGGAATTTTCCTGCACGCGCCGGCGCACGGTCTCGCCGAGCGTCTCGATGTCGGCTGCGGTCGCGTTGCCGAGGTTGATCAGGAAATTGCAGTGCATTTCCGAAACCTGAGCGTTACCGATGCGCAAGCCACGGCAACCGGCGGCGTCGATCAGCTGCCAGGCTTTGTTTCCGGGCGGATTTTTGAAAGTCGAACCGCCGGTTCGGCTTTTCACCGGCTGCGTCGCCTCGCGCGCCTCGGTGATTTTTTCCATTTCCACCGCGATTGCGGCCGGATTGCCGCGGGTGCCGGCGAACAAGGCTTGCGTGAAAATGTAATCGTCCGGCGCGCCGCAATGGCGGTAGGCATAGTGCATGTCGGCGTTGTTCAACGCATGAATGCGGCCCTGCCGGTCGACCGCGCGGGCCTCGACCAGCGCATCCTTGGTTTCCCGCCCATAGGCGCCGCCGTTCATGCGCAATGCGCCGCCGATCCCGCCCGGGATGCCGCGCAGAAACGACAAGCCGCCGATGCCGGCTTCATGGGCCGCGCGCGCAATCTTAACGTCGGGCACCGCCGCGCCGGCGCGAATACGGGTGCCCTCGATCGCTATTTCATTAAAGCCGCGGCCGAGCCTGATTACGGCGCCCGGCACGCCGCCATCGCGCACGATCAGATTGGAGCCGAGGCCGATGACGGTGACCGCAATCTCGGCGGGCAGATTTTTTAGGAAATAGCCGAGGTCGGCTTCGTCCTCGGGCATGAACAGAAGCTGCGCCGGCCCGCCGACGCGAAACCAGGTCAGCTCGGCGAGCGGCTGATTGGCGATGAGCCGGCCGCGCAAGTCCGCCAGTTGCGTCTTCAGACTTGAGATTAGGTCGGGAAAGATCATGTGGGGCTGTTAAAATCTTTTGCGCCAACGGGCAGGATTTCGGCGGCCGTGCAGGCAACCTAAAATCAACAATTCTTCGCCAGATACGATGTACAACACACCGTAGGGAGAACGGCGCAGCGATGCGCGGCGGATTTCCCGCTCGATGATTTGGTATTGAAACGGATTGCGCTCGATCAATTTCTTCGAAGTCCTGCCGGAATGCGACCTCTAAGCCCAGTCTTTGGTCGGCGTACCAATCAATCGCTTCAGCAAGATCGTCGGCAACTTGCGGCCGAAAAAGTCTTGGGCTCATTTAGAGCGTGACTGCAACCGCGCTTTCACTTCTTCCCAGGTTATAGCCGTACTGGGATCGCGCAGGTGCTCGGCATACCGTCGATCAAGCTCTTCCTTCTGTTCAGCAGTTAAGGGCGGAAGTTCTTCGGGTCCGATGCTGTCCCACAAGTCTTGTACCAGCTCGATCCGCTCTTCCGGAGACAGCTCCATCAGCTCCGCCCATAGCTCGGGTCTTCGCATGGCAACCTCGCAAGGTATCTTTTCTCACTTTAACTAGGAGTGAGTTGCCCAGCAACAAGTCCTGCGCCAAGCCATGTCGTCAAATCACTGCGGCTTGTCTGCTGCCGCCAGCTCGCTTGGCAGTGCATAGGCCCATTGCGTGATCGAGCCGGCGCCGAGGCAGACGACGTAATCGCCCGGCTCGGTCATGCCCGCGACCAGAGCGGCGAGCTTTTCGGGACCGTCGAGCGCGAAGACCTGCCGGTGTCCATGATTGACCAGGCCATGCACCAGGGCGTCGCGATCGACGCCTTCGAGTGGAGCTTCGCCGGCGGGATAGACGGGCGCTACGATGACCGAGTTGGCGTCGTTGAAGCAGGTGCAGAATTGCTCGAACAAGGCTGCGAGCCGCGTATAACGATGCGGCTGCACCACCGCGATGACGCGACCCTTGGTCGATTCACGCGCCGCCCGCAGCACGGCGGCGATCTCGACCGGATGATGACCGTAATCGTCGATGATGGTGATGCCGTTCCAGCTACCGGTGCGGGTGAAGCGGCGCCGCACGCCGCCGAACTTGGCCAGCGCATTGCTGATGACGTCGTCGGCAATGCCGAGCTCGTGCGCGACCGCAATCGCCGCAGTGGCATTGAGCGCGTTGTGCCGGCCCGGCATCGGCAGCGCGAGATTTTTTATTTCGTGCAGGAAATTCCCGGCGCGATCGCGGAACACGATCGTAAACAGCGACGTGCCGCCGGCGTGCGACACGTCGAGGAGCCGCACATCGGCCTGCGGATTTTCACCGTAGGTGACGATGCGATGATCCTCGATGCGGCCGACCAGGCTTTGCACGACCGGATGATCGGTGCACATCACCGCAAACCCGTAGAACGGCACATTCTCGACGAAGGCGCGGAACGCATCCTGCACGGCGTCGAACGTCTTGAAGTGATCGAGATGCTCGGCATCGACATTGGTGACGACGGCTATGTCGGCCGGCAGCCGCAGAAAGGTGCCGTCGGATTCGTCGGCCTCGACCACCATCCAGTCGCCGGCGCCGAGCCGCGCGTTGGTGCCATAGGCGTTGATGATGCCGCCATTGATCACGGTCGGATCGAAGCCGCCGGCGTCCAGCAGCGCCGCCACCATTGAGGTCGTCGTGGTCTTGCCGTGCGTGCCGGCAATGGCGATGCAGCTTTTTAACCGCATCAGCTCGGCCAGCATTTCGGCGCGTCGCACCACAGGCAACCGTTGCGCGCGTGCGGCGACAAGTTCGGCATTGTCGGGTTTGATCGCCGAGGAGACGACGACGACTTGGGCGCCGGCCAGATTTTCGGCGGCATGCCCGACGGCGATCTTCACGCCTTTATCGCGCAGCCGCTTGACGTTGGCGCTGTCGGACTGGTCGGAGCCCTGCACGGCATAGCCGAGATTCACCAGCACCTCGGCAATGCCGCTCATGCCGATGCCGCCGATGCCGATAAAATGCAGCGGGCCGATGTCGCGCGGCAGCTTCATGCAGGTTCCCCGAACTTCACCTCTGCCCGCCGCGCCAGGAGAGGGTCGAGCGAGCGGCGAAATCTACTTGTTTGCGGCGATTCCCGCCACCCGCAGCACCAAATCGGCCAGACGATCGGCGGCATCGAGGCGGCCGATGGATTTCGCCGCTGCCGCCATCGCGGCGAGCCGTTGCGGAGCCGCTGCGAGGCCCGCGATTTCGCTGGCGAGCCGCTGTGGGGTGAGGGCATCCTGTCCAATCCGCAGCGCGCCGCCGGCGCGTTCGAGAACCCCGGCATTGGCAAATTGGTCCTGATCGATGGCATGCGGCAGCGGCACCAGGATCGCAGGCCGGCCGATCGCGGCGAGCTCGGCAACGGTCGATGCGCCCGAGCGCGAAATCACCAGATGGCTTGCCGCCATGCGCGCCGGCAGGTCGCCGAAGAACGCGGACACCTCCGCCGCGACCGACATATTGGCGTAAGCTTGGCGCACGCGGCTTAGGTCCTCCTCGCGCGCCTGCTGCACGACGGTAATGCGCGCGCGCAGACCCGGCTCGATATGGCCGATTGCGGCAGGCACGATATCCGCCATGACGCGGGCGCCCTGGCTGCCGCCGAAAATCAGGAGCCGCAGGGAATCGCCCACGGCCGGATAGGGCGTTGCCGCGGCGGCGACGACCGCGGTGCGGACCGGATTGCCGGTCAGCGTCGCTTTCGCCGCCAGCTTGGGTTCGGCGGCAAACACGTCGGCAAACGTCGTGGCGATCGCGGTCACGCGCGGCGCCAACAGCCGGTTGGCTCGCCCAATGACGGCGTTGGCGTCATGAACGAGGCTCGGCACGCCGCGCCAAGTCGCGGCCAGGACCGGCGGGATGGTCGGATAGCCGCCGAAGCCGATGACGGCGGCGGGTTTGAGCCGGCCGATAAGCGCCCACGCCTGAAGGAAGCCGAGACCGAGCCTGACGGCGGTATTCGTCAACGCGATCGGGTTGCGCGCCCGCAGCGTGGCGCTGGCGACGACATGGATCGCTTGCGCTTCGAAAGCGCCGCCGAACTGCGCCGCGCGCCGGTCGGTCGCGAGATGGACGGAGATGCCGCGTTTGCCAAGCGCCGTTGCCAGGGCTTCGGCCGGGAACAGATGACCGCCCGTGCCGCCGGCGGTAACGAGCACCGGCGCGGCGCCCGCCTCGGGCATCACACCGGACTCCCGGCGAGCACAAGCTCGCCGGCGAACTTCGCGCGGGGCCGCTCGCGGGTCAGCGCCAGCAGCATGCCCATGCCGTAGGCGAGCGAGATCAATGACGAGCCGCCATAGGAGATGAACGGCAACGTCATTCCTTTGGCCGGCATCAGATGCAGATTGACCGCCATATTGATGGTCGACTGCAAGCCGAACAGCATGGCCAATCCCGCGGCGGCGAACCGGATGAAGGCATCCTCTGTGCGCATCGCCTTGATCAGCGCACGGATCACAATGAAAGCAAACAGCGCGACCAGAATGAGGCAGAGCACGACGCCGAATTCCTCCGCGGCGACCGCAAAGACGAAATCGGTGTGGCCTTCGGGCAGGATGCGCTTGATGGTGCCTTCGCCTGGACCGCGGCCGAACCAGCCGCCGCGGATGAACGATTCGGTTGCGATATCGATGTTGTAGCTGTCGCCGGAGGCGGGATTGAGGAATCGATTGATGCGTTGTGCGACATGCGGAACGGTGAAGAACGCCGTCATCAGGCCGGCGCCCCCGACGCCAGCCAGCCCGATGACCCAAATCAGGCGCATGCCCGCCATATAAAACAGCGCGCTCCAAACCAGCGAAATCAGCATGGTCTGGCCGAAGTCCGGCTGCAGCACCAACAACGTGACGACGACGATCAGCAGCGCCAGCGCGATCGAGCTGCCCGGCATTTCCGGGCGCTTCGCCGATTCGCCGAACAGCCAAGCGATCAGGATGACAAAAGCCGGTTTGAGAAATTCCGAAGGCTGAATGTTGACGCCGAGGATGACCAGCCAGCGCCGTGCGCCTTTGATCTCGGCGCCGAAATAGGGCGTCGCCGCGGTCAATACCAGGCTGACGATGAAGACGACCAGCGCCACTTTGCGAATGTCGCGCGGCGACAGGAACGAAGTCGCGATCAACACCGCGCCGGCCGGAATGAGAAAGAGCACCTGGCGGTTGACGAAATGAAACGGATCGAGCCCGATGCGCGTGGCGACCGGAGGGCTTGCGGCGAGGCACAGCACGATGCCGCCGAGCATCAAGGCGCCCAACGCCGCCAGCGTCAGGCGATCGACCGTCCACCACCACTCGGAAAACAGCGTGGGTTGCGCGCGCGAAGCCATCCGTATCCCCGGGACGGGTCCCGGCTTAGTGGTGGCACCGCGGTGGTTTCCAACAGATTAAGATTTGACTGACATCCCCGGCAGCGCCCGCACCAGCTCCCGGAACGCATCGCCGCGCACCTCGAAATTGCGATACTGGTCGAACGAGGCGCAGGCCGGCGACAGCAGCACCACCGGCTCGCCCGCGCCCGAGGCCTCGGCATCGCGGGCCGCAGCCGACAGCGCCTTGTCGAGCGTTCCGTCGGTTTCATGCGGCACGGCGGAGCCGAGCGTAGCGGCGAATTCATCCGCCGCCTCTCCGATCAGATAGGCCTTGCGGATGCGGGGGAAGAATGTGCGCAGCGACTCGATGCCGCCGGTCTTCGGCTTGCCGCCGGCGATCCAGAAAATGTCATTGAAGCAGGCCAGCGCCTGGGCCGCGGAGTCGGCATTGGTGGCCTTGGAATCGTTGACAAAGAGAACCGCGCCGCGCCGGCCGACTTCTTCCATCCGATGCGCGAGCCCGGGAAACGAGCGCAAGCCGGCCTGGATCGCCGCCGGCGCAAGACCGAGCGCCAGCGCCGCCGCGGTGGCGCAGGCGGCATTCTGCGCGTTGTGGAGGCCACGGAGCGAGCCGATCCCGCCAAGCTCGGCGATTTCTGAGGCGCCGGTGCCGGTGGCGCGGATGATGCGGCCCTCCTCGACGAACAGCCCGTTGGTCAATTTGCGCTGTACGGAAATCCGCACCACCCGCTGACCGGATTGCGCGAGCCGGACCGCAATTTTTTGGCACCAATCGTCGTCGACGCCGACGACCGCCGTGCCCGCCTTGGGCACGCCGGCGACGAGACGCTCTTTCACCGCGGCGTAGTTCGCCATCGTGCCGTGGCGGTCGAGATGATCCTCGCTGAGGTTGATCAGAATACCGATCGACGGATCGAGCGACGGCGCCAGATCGATCTGATAGGACGAACATTCGATGACGTGAACGCGCGGGGGCTCGATGTTTGCCCGCGGCGGCGCCAGCGACAGGATCGCGGTGCCGATATTGCCGCCGAGCTGCACGTCCATCCCCGCCGCGGCGGCAAGGTGCGCGATCAGCGCCGTGGTCGTCGATTTGCCGTTGGTGCCGGTGATGGCGACGAACGGCGCATCGGGCGCGTGCTGGCGCCGCTCGCGGCAGAACAACTCGATATCGCCGATCACCTCGACGCCGGCTTTTTGCGCCAGCGCCACGACCCAATGCGGCGCGGGATGCGTCAGCGGCACGCCCGGTGCGAGCACCAGACTTGCAATTTTGCTCCAATCGGCGTGGCGCAGATCGGTGGTGGGAATTCCGGCCGCGCTCGCCTTCGCCGCGCTTGCCGCATCGTCGTCGCAGGCGATGACATCGGCCCCGCCGGCCAATAGCGCGCTCGCGCTCGCCAGCCCCGAGCCGCCGAGCCCGAACACCGCGACCTTCTTGCCGGCAAAGGTCGTGACCGGAATCACGACGCCGCTACCTCAATTTCAAGGTCGAAAGCCCGGCCAGCGCCAGCACGACCGAGACAATCCAGAATCGAATGACGATCTGCGGCTCGGTCCAGCCGAGCTGCTCGAAATGATGATGGATCGGCGCCATCTTGAAGACCCGCTTGCCGGTGAGCTTGTACGAAACCACTTGCACGATGACTGAGACTGCTTCGAGCACGAACAGGCCGCCGATGACGGCAAGCACGATCTCATGCTTGGTGGCGACCGCCACCGCGCCGATCATGCCGCCGAGCGCGAGCGAGCCGGTATCGCCCATGAAGATCGATGCCGGCGGCGCGTTAAACCACAGGAAGCCCAAACCGGCGCCAAGCACGGCGCCGCACAGCACCGAAAGCTCGCCGGTGCCGGCGACGTAATGAATTTGCAGATAGTCGGCGAACACCGCGTTGCCGCAGAGGTAGGAGATCATGCCGAAACTTGCGCCGGCAACCATGACCGGAACGATGGCCAATCCGTCCAGACCGTCGGTCAGGTTCACTGCGTTGCCCGCGCCGACGATGATGAACATCGCAAACAGCACGAAGAACCAGCCGAGATTGAGCACCAGTTCCTTGAAGAAAGGAAACACCAGCGAGGTCGAAAACGGCGGATGCCCAAGCTCAACCAAAGCAACGCATGCGAATCCGGCAATCACGGCCTCGATGCCGAGCCGCGTGCGCCCGGCGAATCCATTGTGCGATTGTTTGGTGACTTTCAGATAATCGTCATAGAAGCCGACCAAGCCGAAACCGAGCGTGACCCACAGCACCACCCAGACATAAGGGTTGGCCGGATTCGCCCATAGCAGGGTCGAAACCAGCATGCCGGACAGGATCATGAGTTCGCCCATGGTCGGCGTGCCGGCTTTGGCGAGAATGTGCGATTTCGGTCCGTCGGCGCGGATCGGCTGGCCCTTGCCCTGCAAGAGCCGCAGCCGATCGATGATCGTTTGTCCGAACAGGAACACGAATACCAGCGCCGTGATGATCGCGCCGCCGGTGCGAAATGTGATGTAGCGAAACACATTAAGGACCGAGAGCTTGTCCGACAGATCGATCAGCCAATAGAGCATCGCATCAACCTTGTGCGGACGCGCCTTCGCGTGCGCCTTCAATCGTGTCTTCGGCCGTATCTTCTTCGGCCGTATCTTGGCGCGGATAGGCCCGTTGCAACGCTTTGACGATGGGCGCCATGCGCGAGCCGAGCGAGCCCTTGACCATGACGGCATCGCCGGCGCGGATCGCGGGCAGCACCTGCGCCTCGAGCGCGGCAGCATCATCTGCATAGCCGCCGCGGCGGCCCGCTGGAAGAGCCTGCCACAGCGCGTGCATCTGGGGACCGCAGCAGAATACCAGGTCGACGGCATTCGCCGTCACCGGCCCGACCAGAGCGCGATGCAGAGCGCGGGCTTTCGGGCCAAGCTCGAGCATGTCGCCGAGGACGGCGATGCGGCGGCCGTGCGGTCCGATCGGCGCTTGACCGAGCACCGCCAGCGCCGCCGCCATGGAAGCCGGATTGGCGTTGTAGCTGTCGTCGATCACCAGCACCGAGCCGCCCGGCAGCTCGATCGTGATCGGCGCGCCGCGGCCGGCGACCGGCGCCAGCTCGGCGAGCGCCAGCGCCGCGAGCGCGAGATCGGCGCCGACAAGCTCGGCCGCTGCCAGAACCGCGAGCGAATTGATCACAAGATGGCGCCCCGGAGCGCCGATCTTGTAGGTGAGTTCGGTATCGAGGATTTGTGCCTGAACCGTCGAGCAGCACGGATGCAATACGCATTTGATCAACCGCGCATCGGCGCCGGCATGTTCGCCGAACGAGACGATGCGTGCGACGCCCGCCTCTTTGGCGCGGCGCTTGAGCTGGGGAAATTGCGCGATGTCGCGATTGATGACCGCGGCGCCGCCCGGCTCGACGCCACGGAAAATCTCGGCTTTGGCGTCGGCGATGTTGGCGAGCGAACCTAAATATTCCAAATGGACCGGGGCGATTGTCGTGACGATCGCGACATGCGGACGCGCGAGACGCGACAGCGGCTCGATCTCGCCGGCGTGGTTCATGCCCATTTCGATCACCGCATAACGCGCGCTCGCGGGGCAGCGGGCGAGCGACAACGGCACGCCCCAGTGGTTGTTGTAGGAGGCGGCGGAGGCATGGGTTTCGCCGTCCTTCGCCAAACCGAGCCGCAACGCCTCTTTGGTTCCGGTCTTGCCGACCGAGCCCGTGACCCCGATCACTTTGGCGTCGGTGCGCGCGCGCGCCGCGGCGGCAAGGTCGCGCAGACCGGCGAGTACATCCGGCACGACTAGAAGCGGCGCATCGGCCGGGAATTGCGCGCGGCGATCGGCGGCGATGACGGCGAGGCCGGCTTTCGCCGCCAGCGCCGCGGCGACGAAGTCATGACCGTCGCGACGCTCGCCGGCAATGGCGAAGAACGCTTCGCCCGGCGTCAGCGTGCGGCTGTCGATGGAAAGCCCGGCGATCTCCTGCGACAGCGCGCCTTGGCGTTCGGCGCCCATTGCCGCCGCCATTGCCTCGATGGTCCACAGCGCCGACGCGCTCATGCGGCGAGTTCCTTGAGTGCGGCGGCGACGGCCTCGTGATCGCTAAACGGTACGACCCGGTCGCCGATGATTTGGCCGGTTTCATGACCCTTCCCGGCGATCATAAGGACATCGCCGGGTCGCAAATCGGCAATGGCACGGCGGATCGCCTCGCGCCGATCGCCGATTTCGGCGGCGCCGCGCGCCGCGGCAATGATCGCCGCGCGGATTGCGGCGGCATCCTCGCTGCGCGGATTGTCGTCGGTGACGATCACCCGGTCGGCTTTGGCCATGGCGATGGCGCCCATCAATGGCCGCTTGCCCTGGTCGCGATCGCCGCCGGTGCCGAACACGACGACGAGACGACCGCTCACATAGGGCCGCAGCGCATCGAGCGCCTTGGCCAGTGCATCGGGCTTGTGCGCATAGTCGATAAAAATCGGCGCGCCACGGCGCGACCCAACCCGTTCCAGCCGGCCCTTGGCGCCGGAAAGCTCTTCCAGCGCCGCGAAAACCAACTTGCCCTCGTCGCCGGTCGCGACGGCAAGCCCGGCGGCGACCAGGGCGTTCTCGATCTGAAATTCGCCAACCAGCGGCAAGCGCACGTGGAAATGTTCCCCCTTGTATTCGAGCCGCAGCGTCTGCGCGAACCCGTCGATCGCCGATTGCAACAAACGAATTCCGCTTCCCTTGCGGCCGACGCTCATGATCGACAGGCCGCGCGCGGTGGCCGCCGCCAAAACTGCATCCGCATGCTCGTGATCGGCGTCGATCACCGCCGCCGCGCCGGGCGCGAGCAGATCTTCGAACAGCCGCAGCTTGGCGGCGAGATAAGCCGCAAAGGTCGGGTGATAATCGAGATGGTCGCGCGTGATATTGGTGAAGCCCCCCGCCGCGATGCGCAGGCCGTCGAGCCGATGCTGGTCGAGGCCATGCGACGAGGCTTCGATCGCCAGATGGGTCACTCCGTCGCCGGCGAGCGCATCGAGCGAACGATGCAGCGCGACCGGGTCCGGCGTGGTGAGCGAGCCATAGGTCTCGCCGCTTGGCGACACGATGCCGATGGTGCCGATGCTTGCGGCGCGATGGCCGAGCGCGCGCCAGATTTGCCGGGTGAATGCGGCGACCGAGGTCTTGCCGCTGGTGCCGGTCACGGCGGCGATGATGCGCGGCTGGCGCGGATAGAACTTGGCGGCGATCAGCGCAAGCGCGCGCCGGGCGTGGGCCACGCGCACGAACGCGACACCGTCGGGCAACGGCGTTTGCGGCGGCCGTTCGGCGACGATCGCAGCCGCGCCCGCGGCAATGGCGGCCGGTACAAATTGCAGACCGTCGGCTTTGCCGCCGGCGATCGCGACGAATGCCGCGCCGCGCGTGACGGTTCGGCTGTCCGCCGTCACGGCGCCAATGTCGAGCTCGGCAAAGCGGGCGTCGAATTCCGCGTCAGGAGGCAAAATTTCGGGAAGCTTCATGGTCCAGTCGATATTGCTCGGCGACTTGGCGGCTCGGTCGATGAGAGCCTGATCGGTTCTGATCAAATTAGAACCGGGCCTGATCCTTCCCGAACCGGTGACCGCTTTTCGGGATCGTGCCCTAACTAAGCGGTCAACGCCTTACCTGCTTTCTTTTAGCGAGGCCAGTATCTGCCGATTGGCGGGCGGCAAATCGAGGCGCGGCGCGATATCGAGAAGCGGCGCGATCCGCGCGACCACGTTGCCGCCGACCGGCACCGCGTTCCACCCCGACGTGGTGAAGCCGTGCGTCTCCGGCAGCGCGTGCGGCTCATCGAGCATGATCAGGAGCAGATAGTGCGGCTTGTCGGCCGGCAGGATCGCCATGAAATCGGTGAGCACCTTGTTCTTGGAGTAACGGCCGTTGATGACCTTGTCGGCGGTGCCGGTTTTGCCGCCGATGTAATATCCCGGCACCTCGGCCTTCTCGGCCGTGCCCTGCTCGACGTTAAGCCGCATCAGGTAGCGCATCATCATGCTGGTTTCGGGCTTGATGACGCGCCTGCCGAAATTTTCCGCCTCGGCTTCGCTGCGCTTCAGGAAGGTTGGCGGGATCAATAGCCCGCCGTTCATGATCGCGGCGACGCCCATCGCCGCCTGCAGCGGCGCGACGGAAAGGCCGTGGCCGAACGCCACCGTGGCGGTCGTGAGATCGGCCCAGCGCCTGGGCAGGATCGGATCGGCGCTTTCCGGCAATTCGGTGCGCAGGCGGTCGAGCTGGCCGAGTTTTTTCAGGAACGCCTGTTGCGCCGCTCCGCCGAGCGAGAGCGCAATACGGGCGGCGCCGATATTCGAGGAATAGGTGAAAATCTCCGGCACGGTGAGGACGCGGTGCTGCGCCTCGAAATCATGGATGGTGAACCTGCCCATGCGCAACGGCACGCGCGCGTCGAATGTCGAATTCAGCGTGACCTTGCCGGAATCGAGCGCCATCGCCAACGTGAAGGCCTTGAACGTCGATCCCATCTCGTAGACGCCGGTGGTCAACCGGTTGATGCGCGAGGGATCGAGCGCCTCGCGCGGATTGTTCGGGTCGTAATCCGGCTCCGACACCAGCGCGACGACCTCGCCGGTGCGCACATTGAGTACAAGCCCCGCGGCGGCGAGCGCGCTGAATTTCGCGCGCGCCGCGACCAGTTCGTCGCGCAACACATGCTGCACGCGAAGATCGACGGCAAGCTGGACCGGGTTCTGCAGCCGATCGGTGGCGAGGCCGGCCATGTGCAAAGCGGCAAGCCCTTGGCCGTCGAGCCACTTCTCGATGCCGGCGATGCCCTGGTTGTCGATATTGACATGGCCGATGAGGTGAGAAATCTCGTCGCCGTTCGGGTAATCGCGCTTGTTCTCGTTCAGAAAGCCGATGCCCGGCAGTCCCTGACGGTAAATCTCGCGCTGTTGCTCCGGCGTGATGTCGCGCTTGAGCCAAACAAAGCCGCGTTTCGAGGACAGCCGTTCGCGCAACTCTTTGGCGTCAAGATCGGGCAGGTCCGCGTTGAGCAGTTCGACCGCTTCGTCAACGTCGATGAGCCGGCGCGGTTCGGCGTAGAGCGACGGCACCCGCACGTCGGTCGCCAAAACTTCGCCGTTGCGGTCGAGGATGTCGGGACGCGCCGTCGCAACGGCGTCGCTGGACACGACGCGTTGAACGGTGTGTTCGTCGGCTTGGATCGCAAAAATGACCAGCCGCGCCGCGATGACGCCATAGACGACGGCGAAGGCGAGGATGGCCAGGCCGATGCGCGCCCGGGCCTTGGCGCCGCGATCGACATCCTTGCCGTAAAGGGGCTTGCGGATAAGCCGCTGTCGCCAAGCCGGTTCGCGCGGCCGTATCGCGGTCGCCGGCGGCGAGAATGTCTCCGCGGTCACGCTCATTATTGCGGCGCTCCGTTTGCTGCCGGAGCGGGCGCCGGCGCTCGGCTCGGACCCAAGGCGGGTGTCGTCGCCGTTCCCGGAATACTACCCGTCGTTCCGATTGCGCCAGGCTCCTCGAAATTCTCGATCATGCCGCCGATCGGATCCGTACTCGCGGTGACGTTTTCCGGCGGCCGGTCGGAAAGATGATCGAGCGCATCGAATTGCGTGGGAGCGATAGGCTTGAGATGCAAGAAGCGGTCGGCCAGTGCCTGGATACGCGCTGGATCGTCGAGCTCGCCCCATTCGGCGCGCAACGCCGCGATCTGGTCGCGCTCGTGACGCACCTCGCCGCGCAGCTTGGCGAGATGCTCGGCTTGGACCGTGGCGTCAAATTTGATGCGATAGACCCAGGCCGCGGCGAGCACCAGCACTCCGATCACGACAAAATTGAGTACTCGCAGGATCACGGCCGCCCCCGCATGATGTCGGCGGGCGACGGCAGCTTCGGCAGCAGAGCATCCGCGCTCGTCGCACGGGCCGGCGCATCGGTGCGTTCGGCGGCCCGAAGCTTCGCCGAGCGGGCGCGGGGATTGGCGGCAATTTCGGCTTGATCCGGCGTTTCCGGCCGCCGTGTCAGCACCCGAAACGTCGGCGCCGGTGCCACGACATCGGGACGATGGCGCGAGCCCGCCGGCGTACGGCTGCGCTCGGCGAGAAAGGTTTTGACGATCCGATCCTCGAGCGAGTGGAACGCGACCGCGACGAGACGGCCTGACGGCTTGAGCGCACGCTCGGCAGCCGCGAGGCCGCGCGCCAACTCTGCGAGTTCGTCGTTGACAAAAATCCGCAATGCCTGGAAGGTGCGGGTGGCCGGATGGATCGCGCCCTCGCGCGGACGCAGAACGCGCGCAACGATGTCGGCCAGCGCGCGCGTTGTGCCGATGGCGTTCCCGCCGCGCGCTTTGACGACGGCCCGCGCAATGGCGCGGGCGTGATGTTCTTCGCCCAAGGCGGCAATGATGGCGGCGAGATCGCGCTCGCCGGCGCGCGCCACCACGTCGGCCGCGCTTGGACCATCGCGTCCCATGCGCATGTCGAGCGGCCCATCGAATCGGAACGAAAATCCGCGCGCCGCCTCGTCAAGCTGCATCGATGATACGCCGAGATCGAACACGATGCCGTCGGCCGTCGCGGCGCCGACGATCGATGCCAGGTTGGAAAATCGATCCTCGACTAGTTCGAGGCTCCCGCGGGCTTCGGCGGCGAGAGCCGCGCCTTGTGCGATGGCCGCTTGATCGCGGTCGATGCCGATGACGCGCGCGCCTTCCGTTTGCAAGATGGCCCGCGTATAGCCGCCGCCGCCGAACGTCGCGTCGATATAGAGACCGCCGCTGTGCACGCCGAGCAACTCGATGGCGCGGCGGCCGAGCACGGGAATATGACGAGCCGGCCCGCCAGCGACAGCAGTGCTGTCGCTGCCCGTCATCCTTCCCGTGCTCCGAGCGGTTTTGCCGCCGCCGTCATCCGGGTGCCCAGTGCCGCTTTGAAGGCGCGAACCTTCTCGGTGGCCTCCGCGAGTTCCGCGCGAAAGCGGCCAGGCTCCCAGATTCGAAATTTGTGGCCGAGACCGACGAATGTCGCCGTGTCGGTAATGCCGGCATGCGCCTTGAGCGTATCGGTGAGCACCACACGGCCCTCGCCGTCGATCTTCAGCGTCTCGCTGGTGCCGTACAGCGAAAGTGAAAACTGCTCGCGCTGGTCGGAATAGGGCGAGAATCCCGCAATCAGCGCCTCGATCTCGGCGAGAAGCGCGTTGCCGCCGGCATCGAGCGCAGGACGGTCGAGCGCGGGATAGCAATAGAGCCCGTCGAACCCGTCGCGCCCCAGCACCGCGCGAAATGATGCCGGCACCGACACCCGCCCCTTGGCGTCGAGGCGAAGCAGATAGTGGGAGACGAACCGATCCATCTTGCCCCCCGCCGAACGCTGGGCTGAAACCGCGCGGCCCTGGAAATATCAGCGTTCTTGGGAACAAATGGGCTATCATGGGACGATATGGGGCGTCAACGGATCTGCCCTGTAGCTTGGGGCCAAACCGCTCGGTTTCGATTAGCGAGCCGTAAGCTTAAGGAATGGTGAAGCCGCGCCTGCAGTGGGTCTTTTGGGGGCCGAATTTCGGGCGCGGCGGCCGGCGGCCGGTTGCTCGGACATGATCCCTGGGGAGCGAGAGGCCGGACGCCTCTTTGGTTCCATTAACGATTCTTGTGCATGCCGAAGCAAATGTCCTTGTCGGTATCGTGCGTTATCCTACAGTGCGTTTATGTCGCGTCCCTCGTTTGCTCCGGATTCGTGCGTCGTTGCCGAAGTCATGCCTTCGCCCAATCACGGCGAGCGCAAAGACGGCCGGCAGCCGGACATGATCGTCTTGCATTACACCGGCATGCAGGATGCCGAGGCTGCACTGGAACGTCTGACAACGCGCGGCAGCGAAGTTTCCGCCCATTACTTCGTGTTCGAGGATGGCCGCATCATCCAGATGGTGCAGGAAAGCTGCCGCGCCTGGCACGCCGGCATGTCCTCCTGGGCCGGCGAAACAGACGTCAATTCCTGCTCGATCGGAATCGAGATCGCCAATCCGGGACATGATTTCGGTTATCCGGATTTTCCCAAGCGCCAGATCGCGGCGGTCACCGCGCTTTGCCGCAGCATTCAAACCCGCAATGCGATTCCTCCGGCGCGGGTTCTGGCGCATTCGGACGTGGCGCCCGGGCGCAAACAGGACCCCGGGGAAAAATTTCCGTGGCGCACGCTCCATGATTCCGGCGTCGGCCATTGGGTCAGGCCGGCCCCGATCATGAATTTCGACCAATCGCTCTCCCCCGGCGATCGCGGCGACGCGGTCGCAGCGCTGCAGAAATCGCTTGCCGACTACGGCTACGGCATCGCGGTCAATGGCGAATACGACTCCACGACATTTGAGGTCGTCACGGCCTTCCAGCGCCATTTCCGGCCCGACCGCGTCGACGGCATTGCCGATGCGTCGAGCTGCAGCACCCTGCAGGATCTGCTTGCCAATCGCGGTCGTAACCGCACCATGGCCGCCCGCGCCCGCACAGCCATGCTGCTCGCCGCCTCATGACGGCGTTCAAGGGCCGCCATCATGAATTGACGAATGACCTAGAAGTCCATAATTGCGGGGGTGTCAGTCGGCCGGACGGCCGCTCCGGCGAAACCGAAAGGTTGCCGGGGAGGAAAGTCCGGGCTCCATGGACAAGCGGTGCCGGATAACGTCCGGCGGGTGCGAGCCCAGGGACAGTGCCACAGAGAACAGACCGCCGCGGTGCGTAGCGTTTGCCGCGGCAAGGGTGAAACGGTGCGGTAAGAGCGCACCGCGCCGGCGGTAACGCCGGCGGCAAGGCAAACCCCACCGGGAGCAAGACCGAATAGGGACGGCGCGAGGCTCGTGCGAGCGGGTTTCGGGGTCGTGTCCAGATCCTGCCGTTCGGGTAGGTTGCTTGAGGCGCCGGATAACCGGCGTCCCAGAGGAATGGCCGTCACGTCTGCGGACAATGTCCGCAGGCCATCCAGAACCCGGCTTACAGGCCGACTGACGTGAAACTAAGGGCGCCCGGCGGACTCCCCGTCGGGCGCCCGCCAAGTTTTTGATGTCTGATCATTTTTAACGTCCGGTCTGGAGCGCTGAGGGGCAGCCTTGATGCTGAATCTTTGGCTTGCCCAACTTATGAGCAGGACGCGCTACAGGGCGTGGCAGCCGGCAACGCAACGAAAAAAAACACCAAAAAAATCAAACACCTCTCAATGGCACGAGGTTTGCTGCTTTGCAGCATAGTAAGCCTTAGCCGGCCGGTGCCACCGCCTTAGCGGTTCCGGCTGGCCCTAACCAAGGGGAGCCAAACAATGGATTATGTGAAGCCGGCGGATGTTGCCACCACCATGATGAATACCGGGCGAGCCAAGCTCGCTCTGTCGCCGCTCGACCTCCTCATCCGCGGAGGCCTTGCCGGCGCCATCCTCGCCGCGGCCACGAGTCTTGCCTTCACCGGCATGGTGCAGACCAACCAACCGCTGGTTGGCGCACTCATCTTCCCCGTCGGCCTTATTCTCATCGTGCTGCTTGGTCTGGACCTCGTCACCGGCAGCTTTGGATTATTGCCGCTGCCGTGGATCGAGAACCGCGTCGGCGCCAAAACCATGCTCGGCAACTGGAGCTACGTATTCCTCGGCAATCTGATCGGCAGCGTAGTCTATGGCGGCCTGCTGGCAATCGCGCTGACCAATTTCGGCACCGCGGCGCCCGCCGGCGTTGCCGCCAAAATCATCGCCGTCGCCGAGGCCAAAACGACCGGCTACGAGGCGCTGGGGATTGCCGGGCTCATCACCGTGTTCGTTAAAGCGATCCTCTGCAATTGGATGGTGTGCCTCGGCATTGTCGCGGCGATGGCCACCTCGTCGACGATCGGCAAAATCGCCTGCGCTTACATGCCGATCTTGATCTTCTTCGCCCAGGGGTTCGAACACTCGGTGGTGAACATGTTCATCATCCCGACCGGAATGATGATGGGCGCCAAGGTGACCGTGACCGAATGGTGGCTGTGGAATCAGATTCCGGTGACGCTCGGCAACCTGGTGGGCGGCTTCGTCTTCACCGGACTTGCGCTCTACATTACGCATAAGCCCCGCACTTTGGCGCCGGCGCCGCTCACGGCACCGACGCAAGTCCCGGCAGAATGACGGAGGCAGAGCTCAAGCGCATCGCCGCCGGGGAGACCGGCGATTTCAACCCCGAACAGAAGCGTTATCTGGAAGGGTTCGTCGCCGGAGTGCAGATCGCCAAAGCGGCGAAAAGCGTCGCGGGCGCTGCGCCGGCAGCAGCTGCGCCCGTCGCCCTCGCGGCGTCGGAGCCTATGGGCCCGGACGCTGCGGGGCTCGCCGCACAGAACCGGGTGCTCGCTTCCGGCCGAAAACTCTCCGATCCGGAAAAATTCAAACGCGAACAGCATCCGTTCGATACTTACGAGCGGCTGAAAGAGCACGCATCAAAGGGCGAATATCCCAAGCCGCCGGATAATTTTCGTTGGCGCTTTTTTGGCCTGTTCTATGTCGCGCCCAATCAGAACTCCTATATGTGCCGGCTGCGCATTCCGAACGGCATTATCAAGGCCGCGCAGTTTGCCGGCGTCGCCGATCTCGCCGAACGCTACGGCGGCGGCTACGCGCATGTAACGACGCGCGCCAATCTCCAGATCCGGGAGGTCGAGGCGCACAATGCGGTCGCCATGATCGAGGCGATCCAGGATTTGGGGCTCTGCTCGCGCGGCTCAGGCGCCGACAACATCCGCAATGTCACCGGCACGCCGACCGCGGGCATCGACCCGCAGGAACTTATCGATACCCGGCCTTACGCGCGCGAATGGCATTTCCACATCCTCAACGACCGCTCGCTCTACGGCTTGCCGCGCAAATTCAACGTCGCTTTCGACGGCGCCGGCACTATTGCCGTGCTGGAGGACACCAACGACATCGGTTTTCAGGCGGTCGAGGTGAAAGAGGGCTTTGGCCTGAAGGCAGGCGTCTGGTTCAAGCTCTGTCTCGGCGGCATCACCGGGCATCGCGATTTCGCCCGCGACACCGGCGTGCTGATCGAGCCGAAAGACGCCTGCATGGTGGCGGATGCGGTGGTGCGCCTGTTCATCGATCATGGTGACCGCACCGACCGCACCAAGGCGCGTTTGAAGTATGTGCTCGACGCTATCGGCGTCGAAAAATTTCTCGGCCTGCTCGAGGAGAAGCTCGGCCGCAAGCTCGATCGCGCCGTGCCGGGCGCCGTGGCGCCGCGCCCGGCATTCGAGCGGACCGCGCATATCGGCGTTCATGCGCAGCGACAGGAAGGTCTGAATTGGATCGGGGTCGTCGTACCTGTGGGGCGCATGTCGGCCACGCAGATGCGCGGTCTTGCCGAAGTTGCGCGCGATCTCGGCGACGGCGATCTGCGGCTCACGGTCTGGCAGAACCTGCTCATTTCCGGCGTGCCGGCTGAGAAACTCGGCGCGGCCCAGGAGCGGATCGAGGCGCTCGGTCTCGCCATCACGACCAATGCCATCCGCGCCGGCCTCGTTGCCTGCACCGGCAATACCGGCTGCAAGTTCGCGGCCTCGGACACCAAGCGCCACGCTGAAGAGATCGCGCGCTGGTGCGAGACCCGCGTTCCGCTCGACACGCCGGTCAACATTCATTTGACCGGCTGCCATCACTCCTGCGCGCAACACTTCGTGTCCGAGATCGGGTTGCTCGCCTGCAAGATCCAAGCGAACGAGGATGATGACCCCGTCGAGGGCTATCACATTCTCGTCGGCGGCGGTTTCGGGCCGAACGCCGCGCTCGGGCGCGAGCTTTTCCGCGACGTTACCGCCGCAGCTACGCCGCAAACGGTCGAACGCATCCTGAAAGCCTATCTCGCGCATCGTGTCTCGCGCGAGGAGACTTTCCTTGCCTTCACGCGGCGCCACGACATCGAGGCATTGAAGACGATGACCGAATTGGAGGCCGCCGAATGAGCGTGACGCCGCGGTCGCCGGTCCCCTCGTTTATCCCTGAGTCGGCGCCGTTTTCGCCGGAGCAGCGCACCTGGCTCAACGGACTTTTCGCCGGCTTGTTCGGGCTGGAGGAGGGCGTGACGCCGCTCTCCGCCGCCGAAGTTGCCAGCATGCTGCCGGGCCTTCTCGCCGGCACCCTCGCGCCGCCGGCGGCTGAGGTCGACGATGGCGCGCCCTGGCACGATCCGGCCATGTCGTTGCCGGATCGCCTCAAGCTCGCCGAAGGCCGCCCGCTGCCGCGGCGATTGATGGCGGCGATGGCGCAACAGGATTGCGGCCAGTGCGGCTACAATTGCAATGACTATGCGAAGGCGCTGTTCGCCCAATCGGAAAAGCGGCTGAACCTCTGCGTGCCGGGCGGCAAAGAGACGGCCCGCATGCTCAAGCAGCTCTACCAGGAGCTTGAAACTACGCCGGCGGCGAAGGCCCCGCCGACGCAACCCATGCCTGCTGCGTCCGCCCCGCTGCCCGGCCGCTCTCGCGACAATCCAGTCTATGCGACGTTCCTTTCGCGCCGACGGCTGAACAAGCCCGGCTCGCAGAAGGAAACCTGGCACATCGATATCGATCTCGCCGGTACCGATCTCGATTATGTCGTCGGCGATTCCTTTGGGATTTTTCCCGCCAACGATCCGGGCCTGGTCGAGGCGGTGCTCGGCGCCATCGACGCGCCGGCGGATTTTCCCATCGGCGATCGCACACTGCGCGAGGAACTGACCGACGGCGCCTCGCTGTCGCCGGCGCCCGACATGCTGTTCGAGCTCATTTCGCATATGACCGGCGGCGAGCGGAAACAGAAGGCGATACGACTCGCCGCCGGCGGCGATCCGGACGGCGATGCCGCGACGCTCGACGCGCTCGCGGCTTTGCAAAAATTCCACAGAGTGCGGCCCGACCCCGAGGCCTTTATCGAGGCGCTCGATCCGCTGCAGCCGCGGCTCTATTCGATCTCGTCGTCGCTCAAGTCCACCCCGGGCCGCGTTTCGCTCACCGTCGATGCGGTGCGCTACGAAGTCGACAAACGTGCGCGTCACGGCGTCTGCTCGACCTTCCTTGGCGGCCGCATCGCCCCCGGCGACAAAATCAGGGTCTATGTGCAAAAGGCGCAGCATTTCGCCCTGCCGGCCGATCCATCGAAGCCGATCATCATGATCGGGCCGGGGACCGGAATCGCGCCGTTCCGCGCCTTCTTGCACGAGCGGCAGGCGACCGGCGCACCGGGGCGCAACTGGCTGTTCTTCGGCCATCAGCGCAGCAATTACGACTTCTTTTATGAGGAAGAGTTCGCGGCGATGCGTTCCGCCGGACTATTGACGCGGCTTTCGCTCGCCTGGTCGCGCGATTCCAACGAAAAGATCTACGTGCAGCATCGCATGCGCGAAGCCGGCCGCGACTTCTGGTCCTGGCTCAATGACGGCGCTCATATCTATGTCTGCGGCGACGCGCTGCGCATGGCCAAGGACGTGGAATTGGCCCTTGTCGACATCATCGTCGAGCATGGCGGGCGAACGCCGACCGATGCCTTGAAAGTGCTTGGTGAGCTAAAAACCAATGAGCGCTACCAGACCGACGTTTATTAGGAGCGTGCTGCCGTGGGCCCTGATCGCAGTCTCGTAGAAACGCAACCGCCGCGGATGGCGGCGTTGTCACGGCTGCCGGCATTCTTCGCGCTTGAGGGGAAACGCGCCGTTGTCGCCGGCGGCACCCCGGCCGCGGCATGGAAGGCCGAATTGCTTTCGGCCGCAGGTGCGTGCGTCGAAGTGTTGGCGCCGGCGCCCGGTGAAGAGATGCGCGCGCTTGCCGGCGCGCCGCCGCGCGGCGCAATCGTGCTGCACGAACGCGGCTGGACGGGCATCGACCTCACCGGCGCTGCGATGGCCGTCGCCGATTGCGCCGACGACGCCGAGGCTGCGCAGTTCGCCGCAGCCGCGCGCGCGGCAGGCGTGCCGGTCAATGTCATCGACCGTCCGGCATTTTGCGATTTTTCCTTCGGCGCCATCGTCAACCGCTCGCCGCTGGTCATCGGCATCTCCACCGACGGCGCATCGCCGGTGTTCGGCCAGGCGATCCGCGCCAAGATCGAAGCGTTCATTCCCAAGGGATTTGCGCGCTGGGCCGCAGCCGCACGCGCGTGGCGGCCGCGCGTGCAAGAGCTGGCGCTGCCGTTCCGCAGCCGCCGCGGCGTTTGGGAAAAATTCGCCGCACGCGCGATCGCCGCGCCGGACCGGCCGCCGACCGCGGCCGATCTCGATGCGCTCCTGGCGCCGGCAACGGTGAGCGAGGCGGGTTCGGTCATTCTCGTCGGCGCCGGTCCCGGCGATCCGGAATTGTTGACGTTGCGCGCGGTACGCGCGCTGCAATCGGCGGACGTGATCCTGTTCGACGATCGCGTTTCGGCCGACATTCTCGACTTCGCGCGCCGCGAAGCCAAAAAGCTGCTGGTCGGCAACGCCGGGCACAAAGCCTCGCGACAACGCGAAGACATCGACACGCTGATCTCGCTCGCCAAAGCGGGCCGCCGCATCGTTCGGCTCATCGCTGGCGATCCGGCGATGTCCGATCGCGCCGGCGAAGAGATTGCGGCGTGCCGCGCTGCCGGCGTCCCGGTCGACGTGGTGCCCGGTATCGCCGCCCCGGTCGGGAAACGGATTTCTGCACGCGACTGGCGCGAATCGCGGCTTGCAAGGCAGCGTTAGGCATATCCTTTGTCACCAAGACGGGTTGCGGAAGCCCGCCCCGGCCGCCTATTTATGCCGGGCATGGACACCGTCACCGCACCACCCGCCGCGAACCGCTCGCATCTGCCGGAGCCTCATACCGGCCTTATCGACGCGCGGTTGACGAAGATCGAGGACGTTGCCCGCGACACCAAGCTCTACACCTTTGCCCGCGTCGAGGGCGGACCGCTGCCGGCCTACAAGCCGGGCGCGCATATCGACCTGCATCTGCCCAACGGAATGCTGCGGCAGTTCTCGCTGGTGCGGCCGGCCGACGGCAATCCCGACGGCTACGTGGTCGGCGTCAAGCGCGACGAAAACAGCCGCGGCGGCTCGCGCTACATCATCGACGAGATGAAGGTCGGCGACGAGATCAAGATCAGCGCGCCGCGCAACAATTTTCCGCTGATCGAGAACGCCGAGCATGTCGTGCTGTTTGCCGGCGGCATCGGCATCACGCCGATCTGGTGCATGGCGCAGCAGCTAAACGCTCTCGGCCGCTCGTGGAAGCTCTACTATGCGTGCCGGTCGCGCGCCGACATGGCTTTTCTCGACACACTCGAAAAGCTGGAACCCAGTTTGCGTCACCTGCATTTCGACGACGAGGGAGGCGGCGTACTCGACCTCGCTAAGGCTGTCGCCGAAATTCCGGCGGGCGCGCACCTTTACTGCTGCGGCCCTAATCCGATGCTCAAGGCATTCGAGGCCGCGACCGCCGGCCGGCCCCGCAACCTCGTCCATGTCGAATATTTCACGCCGAAGGAAGAAGCGCCCGGGCAGGAGAACAAGCTAGGCGGCTTCTGGGTCGAGCTGGCGCGCTCAGGCGAGGAATATTTCATTCCCGAGGGCAAGAAAGTGCTCGAAGTCTTGTTCGATGCCGGCGTCGACGTCGACTATTCCTGCGAGCTCGGCATCTGCGGCGCCTGCGAGACGAAGGTGATTTCCGGCATCCCTGAGCACCACGAACTCGGTGCTCAGCGAGGAAGAGCAGGCGACCAACGAGAAGGTCATGATCTGCTGCTGCGGTTGCAAGACCGAGCGGCTGGTGCTGGATATGTAGCCCTCGCTTATCCTCATTGCCGGGTCTCGACCCGGCAATCCATGCTGCGATACAGTGGCCGCATGGACGCCCCCGTCAAATCACGCACGACAAATACGCCCGCGGCGAAGGACCGGCAGGACCTGCGCACCTGGATCGCGCAGTTGCGCGCCTCGGGCGAATTGCAGGACATCAAAGGCGCCGAGCGCGAGACGGAAATCGGCGGCATCGTCGACATCTACCAGCGCCGGATCGGCAACAAGGCGGTGCTGTTCGACGAAGTTCCCGGCCATCCGCGCGGCCACCGCATCCTTGCCAATATCCTGACCTCGGTACGGCGCATCAACATCACGCTCGGACTTCCCGCCGACGCCAGCGCCACTGAGCTCGTGCATTTCTGGCGGCACTACATGAAAGAGGGCAGGGCGATCCCGCCGGTGACGGTGACAAGCGGTCCGGTCCTGGAGAACGTGCGAACCGGTAAGGACATCGACATTTTCAAGATCCCGGTGCCGCGCTGGCACGAGCATGACGGCGGCTATTACATCGGCACCGGCGACATGGTGATCATGCGCGATCCGGATACTGGCTGGATCAATTACGGCGCCTATCGCGTGCAGGCCCACGAGCCCAACGTCGCGACCGTGATGTTCTCCAAGGGCAAGCACGGCGATATCATTAAGCGGCGCTATCACGAGCGCGGCAAACCATGCCCGATAGCGGTGGTGTGCGGCATGCACCCGGCACTGTTCATGATCGCCGGCCTGGAAATCCCCTACGGCAAGAACGAATACGACGCGGCCGGCGGCTTGATCGGCGAGCCGGTCGAAGTCATCAGCGGCCCGCGCACCGGCTTGCCGATCCCGGCCCACGCCGAGATCGCGTTCGAGGGCTTCATCCATCCCAACGACGTGCGCGACGAAGGCCCGCTCGGCGAATGGACCGGCTATTACGCCGGCGGCCTGAAGAAGGAGCCGACCATCCGCATCGAGACTTTCATGCACCGCGACGATCCGATCCTGCTCGGCGCCATCCCCGGCATCCCGCCGGACGACGATTCGTTCTATCGCGGCACCTACCGGTCCGGCGCGGTGTGGAATCAGCTCGAGGCCGCGGGCGTGCCCGAAGTCAGAGGCGTCTGGGCGCACGCCGCGGGCGGCAGCCGGCTCTGGCTCACCGTCGCGATCCGGCAGCAATATGCCGGTCACGCCAAGCAGGCGGGACTGATCGCCTCGCAATGCCACGCCGGCGCTTACGCCAACCGCTTTGTCGTCGTAGTCGACGACGATATCGACCCGTCCGACATGGACAAGGTGATTTGGGCGATGTGCACGCGCTTCGATCCGCGCGAGGGCATGGAGACGCTGCGTGGCTGCTGGTCGACCGCGCTCGATCCGATGGCCTATGGCGAGGACGATCCGCGCAACGCGCGCGTGGTGATCGACGCCTGCAAGCCGTTCAAGCGCCGCGATACGTTTCCGGTGGTCGTGCGCTCAAGCGAAGAGGTCGAGAAGCACGTGCGCGGAAAATTTTCCGACGTGTTGCCGCGCGGTTGAGTAATGTCCGCATGAACGAGAAATTCGACATCACGCTCACCATCAACGGCCGCGATTATCCGATCCGGGTCGAGGCGCGCAAAACGTTGGTCGACGCCATCCGCGACGATTGCGGCCAGACCGGCACCCATATCGGCTGCGAGCACGGCGTGTGCGGCACCTGCACTGTGATCGTTGACGACGAGGCGGTGCGCTCCTGTCTGATGTTCGCCATTCAGGCGCAGGGCAAGAAAATCCGCACCGTCGAAGGGCTCGCCAACGGCGATGAATTATCGGTGCTGCAACAGGCGTTCATCGACAATCACGGCCTGCAATGCGGGTATTGCACGCCGGGCTTTCTGATGCTGGCGACCAACGCGCTGGAGAAAAATCCGCATATCGGCGACGACGAACTCATCGACGTGCTCGCTTCGAACCTCTGCCGCTGCACCGGCTATCAGAACATCATCAAGGCGGTGAAGGCGGCGCGCGATGAGATGCGACGGGAGGCGCCGGTGGAACACGTATAGGCTGGGCTATCTTACTTCCGCGCACAGATCCAAGAACGCGCCGATCGGGGAGCAAACGAGTTAGCGAGGAAAGCGGCAATGCAGAAAATCATTCCGGGCTTGGTCTGGTATCGGCCATTCGAGCCTTTCGCCTACGCTTTCATTCGCTTTTGCGCCGGCGCGATCATTGTGCTGCATGGTGTCGATAGGTTGTTCTATCGCGCCTCGATAGCCGAGTTCGGCGCCTCTTTTCATCCTCCGGTATCGGCAGTCGGCGTGTTTGAACTCCTCGGCGGCGCGATGATCGCGCTCGGGCTGCTGACGCGTCCGATCGCCTTGCTGTCCGCGCTCGAATGGCTGGTCATCGCCTTGGCGGTGCCGCTAAAGGCCGGAAATTCATGGTTCATGCTCGGCGCCACCCCGCATTATCCGTCGATCATGACGGCATTCTGCGTAGCCTTCATGTTGCGCGGCGGCGGCTACTATTCGCTCGACCGGATGCTCGGCAAGGAGTTTTGAGAGACGCGCAAGGCAAACCACGCGCTTCAGGGTGACGATGATGACAATCATGATCGACGAAACCAGCACCGTAGATGAAAGCAGACTGATCGTCCCGCAGCTTGCCGGAATCTATCGGCGTGTGGCTTCGTTCGGCTACGTCATCCTGCGGGTCGTGGTTGCGCTGGCGTTTCTGCCGGGCGGTATCCACAAAATGTTTCTCGGCGAAGTAGGTCCCACTGCGGCAAGCATCGCCAAACTCGGCTTTCCGCTTCCGCTCGCTTGGGCATGGACGGTCGCCGGCCTCGAGGTTTTCGGTGGAATCTTTCTGGCGATCGGACTTTTCACCCGGCCGGTCGCTTTCGCTTTCGCGATCGAGCTGGCCGTGATCGCCTTTGGCATCATGGGGCCGCGAGGGGGCTATTTCTGGACCAGCGGCGGCGCCGAGGTCGCGCTGCTCCTGGGGGTCGGGATGATCGGCTTCATGTTCGGCGGCGGTGGGCGCTATTCCATCGATCGCCTGATCGACCGCGAATTTTGATATCCGCAAGGCTATAGGTTCAGCGCCTGTAGCGCGGCCTTCGCCACTTCGACGTCCTGCTCGATCTTGGCGCCGCCGGCGGCGACGGCGCCGATCACCTCGCCGCCCAGTTCGATCGGGAAGCCGCCCGGCACGTTGGTGAAGTCGCCCATCCGGACCGCCATGGAGAGCGCGTTCTCCTCCGGCGCGTAGCCGGTCGGCAGCCGCTGCGACGCCACGGTGATGGCTTTCCTTTGCGTGGTGATGATCGAGAAGTGGCGCGCGCCGTCCATCATCAGGAATGCAATGAGCCGGCAGCTTTGATCGACCACGGCGATCGAGACTTTGCAGCCGAGTTCGTTCGCCTTCGCCACGCCGGCCGCGAGCATCTTTTGGCTCGCCTCGTGGGTGAGCCGGTGAGTCGGTGCAAAATCCGCCATGACTTAAGCTCCTCGGTCGCGGCCAATTCGACTCCACATGACACAAAATCGGCAATGCTGTTAGTGTCGCAGCGGCAGACAAGCAGGGTGGGAACGTGTGAGTAGTGGAGAACGTCCGACTGTATGGGGCCGCGAGGCCGATGTCGTCGTCGTCGGGTCGGGCGCAACCGGCCTGCCGGCGGCGATCGTGGCGCGCGAGGCCGGCGCGTCGGTGATCGTGGTGGAGGCCGAACCGCATATCGGCGGCCACGCCATTACCTCCGGCGGCAATCTGCCGCTCGGCGGCGGCACCAGCTACCAGAAGAAATACGGCGTCGACGATTCGCCCGACCTGTTCTTCCGGGATTTGACCGACTGGTCGGTGGTCGAGACCAACGGCTTTCCGCCCTATCGCTACAACGATCGCGAGATCATCCGCGCCTTCGCCGACAATAGCGTGGCGGCGTTCGAATTCCTGCTCGCTCACGGCGTGAAGGTCATCGACCGGCCGCCGAATAAGGTCGGACATGAGATCGGCGTCTCGGTGCTGCGCACCATGCAGATTTCGGTCGAGGACTGGCCGATGGTCCATACCGGCGGACCGGCCGATCCGGGCGATGACGAAATCCGCGCTGGCGCCGGCTTGATGCGGCCGCTTCACGCCGCGGCGCTCGACGCCGGCGTCGAAATCTTGCTCGAGCACCGCATGACTGCGCTCCATCGCGAAGCGGCAAATTCCGGCCGCGTGCTCGGCATTGCCGTCGACCACAACGGCGCCAAGCTCAACATCGGCGCCCACAAGGCCGTCATCATCGCCACCGGCGGTTCGACCGGGAACGTCAACTTCCGCCGCATGTTCGATCCGCGGCTGACCGAGGAATATTGCGGTCTCGCCGGCATGCCGTGGTCGGATCAGGATGCCAGCGGCGAGCTTGCGGCAATCGCGATCGGCGCGTCGCTGTGGGGTCTGTTCAACTATACCGGGGAGTTCGGCTCAGGCATCACCAAGCCGGGCGCGATCGGCTGTCAATACGGCTATGTGAATGTGCGCTGGCACCCCGGCAGCGAGGTGTTCGACAAAGCGCGCGCAATCGGGCTTGCGGTCAAGGACTGGCAGGACGTCATCCTGGTCAACATGCTGGGCAAAAGGTTCTACGACGAGACCGCCGGCCACTTTAACTACAACACCTATCAAAGCACCGACCCTTACGAGCCGTACTCCTATCTCAACGCCAAGAACGTCAAATACGATCCGAGCAATTTCATCAACGCCGCGCTCGCCGGAATCGGCGACGGCCACAACGGCGGTGGACCGATCTGGGCGATTTTCGATACCGATGCGGCGGCGCGCGAGAAGTGGATCGCGAAACCGCCGCATGTCGATGTCGACGCGGGATTCTTTTTCACTGCGGGAAGCATCGAGGAGCTCGCGGGCAAGATCAAGATGAAATACCAACGCGTGCCGATGCCGCCGCAAAATCTCGCCGCCGCCGTCGCGCGTTATAATTCATTCGTCGAAGCCGGCAACGATTCCGACTTCGGCAAGCCGAAGCCGCTCTACAAGATTGCCAAGCCGCCGTTCCATGCCGCCTGGGCGACGCCGGTCATTCACGACACCCGCGCCGGCTTGCGCATCAATGCGTGCTGCCAGGTTGTCGACATGAACGGCGAAGTCATCCCCGGGCTCTATTGCGGCGGCGAATCGGCGGGCGGCTTTTCCATGCACGGCCTGCCGCGCGCGATCTGTCAGGGATTCATCGCCGGAAGAAATTCAGTAACGGAAAACTAGGCGGCGTGACGGCAGGGCCTGCGCTTGTCGTTTGGCGGAGCATCGGCGTCCGCTTTACCGGTTCGCCGGGAGGCAATTCCAGCAAGTCCGATACTTTGACGAAGGTGTATCCCTCCGAACGGAGTTTCCTGATGATGTCCGGGAGTGCGGCAGCGGTTCCCGGCGCATTGGGGCCACCGTGCATGTGAAGGACAACGATGCTGCCCGGACGAACGTGCGACACGACGTCGGACGCAATCCATTTCGGATTTTTCTCGAAAGCGTCGGCGCCATCCACGTCGCCGCCGATGACGGTGTAGCCTTGATCCTCAACTTTCTTAACGGCGGCTGCATCCGAGCAAAGCCCCGGGAAGCGGAAATATTTCTTATAGGACGCCGCATATTGCCGTAGCAGATCGTCGGTCTTTTGTACTTCGGCGGCTTGTTTCGATTCCGGTATCGGAAAAAGCCTATAGCAGGGCGAATGAAATGCGCCATGCGAGTAGCTGTGACTGCCGAGCTCAAACAGCGGATCGGCCGACAGCTGTTTCGTCGCTTCGCTGTAAGTTTCGATCCAGAGTCCCGTCAGAAACAATGTTGCGGGAACCTGCTCCTGCCGGAGGACCTCAATGACTTTCTCGTTGTACCAGGAGGAAACCCGCCGGCTTTTCAATTCACTCAACATTCCCGGCGTCATGTCGGCGTCGAACGTCAGCGCAACGATCTTTTTATCGGTCGACGCGTGATCGAAGCTCGGGCGCTGGTCAGCCGCGGCGAGCGGGGCGCTCAGCATCGAGCACAACGCCAGCAAAGGGAGCGGCGCACGCCTGTGGCGCGATTTCATCGATGATCTGTGGAATGGTGCTGCGCCGCCGCCACGTGCAGGCTAAACCGTCGTCTGCGCCATGCCGCGCTGCGCCTTGAGCGCTTCCTTGGCGCCGTCTTTGAATGCGACCTCGGGCGGCAGCACAATCGAGCACGAGCGGATCTTCTGGTGCTCGGGATCGACGCCGGGTGGCGTGACGCCCTTTTCGACCAGCGCCTTGGCGGCCCGCATCAAGCGATGGCGCGCCATGATGATGCCGTTGTCGGTCGAGACCAGGTTTTCCTTGGTGCGGTCGCAGATCGGGCCCATGCTTTCCTGCAGCGACGCATCCTGCATGGCGAAGCCGGCGACGCCGCTATAGGTCCTGCCGGCCTTCTGCGCCGCGCGGTCGATCAGATAATCGTTGTCTTTGTTGGCGAGCGGCCGGTAGGCGGCGTCGACTTTGCAGTGCACGCCGGCGCCGTCTTTCATGGCGTCGACTTCGGCGTCGGTCAGCGCCCGCACCGGGTGGAAGTCGTAAGACCAGGCCCAGCAGTTCTCGTCGTCGATCGGCACCCAGAAGTGACCGTGGATCGGATGATCGCCGCGCGGCGGGATCATGGTGAAGCAGGGCATCACGAAGGGCGTGATACGCCAGTAATATTTGCCGTTCTCGGCGTTGCGCCGCGCGCCGATGAACAGCCCGCCGGGCTGCTCGACCACTTCGAAATGCGGCGCCATGTCGGAAAGATTGTACTGGTTGCCCTTGGCGCCCTTGAACAGCGGGTCGGAGCCAAGGTCGCCGCGATGCAGGAACGAGACGTGGCTGGAATCGATGCCGCCTTCCATGGCTTGCAGCCAGTTGCATTCCTGGAGCCGCTTCGACACGAAGGTCTGCTCGGGCGGCACCATGGCAAATTCCCATTCCGGCAGCGGCGGCTTTTTGTCGGCGGGACCCATATAGGCCCACAGCACGTCGCCGCGTTTGACCAGCGGATAGGAGGCGAGCTTGACTTTTTGGCAGAATCCGCTTTCCACCGGCTCGGACGGCACTTCCACGCACTGGCCGGTCACATCGTATTTCCAGCCGTGATAGGGGCAGCGCAGGCCTTTATCCTCGTTACGGCCGAACCACAGCGACACGCCGCGATGGGCGCAGAATTCGTCGATCAAGCCATACCTGCCGTCGGAGTCGCGAAAGGCGACCAGGCGCTCCGACAGGAGCTTCACCCGCACCGGCGGGCAATCGTTTTCCGGTAATTCCCCGGCGAGCAGCGCCGGAAGCCAATAGCAGCGGAATAATTGGCCCACAGCGGTTGCGGGGCCGGTCTGCGTCAACAGCTCGTTCTGTTCTTTTCGGAGCATGATTCTGGTCCGTAGCGGCTAATGCATAGAAGAGTAGGGATTCGGTCGCGCCCGGGCAAGCCGCGTTCCGGAATTGCCGCACTCGTGCTATATCATGACAGGCAGACGAAATTGCGCGCGGCAAGGCGGCATCCGGTTGCTCTGCCAACGCAATTACGCTAAGTCCGCCGAAACTAGTGGTCCGATTCTAACATTCGCATCCCAGTTCGGCAGGCTCTTATGCGAACGTTAGAATCAAAGGACCACTAGCAAATATCAGTTCTAGTGGAGCTTTTGGATTTGACATTCGCTTCACGAGTTCGCGGCTGGTTGGGTAGCGAATGTCAAATCCGCTCCACTAGGCCAAGCTTGGAGATGGGAAATGGCCGATCACGGTGAAGTCGAATACGCGCTGGCGGACGGCAACGATTATCCCGCTCACGAACAGACCTACCGCAGTTTCATCACGTTGGTGAAGGTGACGATGGCAATCGTCGTCATTATTGTTATCGGGATGGCGTATTTCCTGACGTGATCTAGCCGCAAGAATACCGACATCGGCCTGATTGCCGGCCAATTTGGTACCAATTGCCGCCGTCGGAGGATCAATGAAAATCGCGGTTGCTGCCGAAACCGATTTGGGCGAACCGCGCGTGGCGGCAACTCCCGAAACCGTCAAGAAAATGATCGGCCTCGGTGCCGAAGTCGCCGTAGAGCCGGGCGCCGGCATCAAATCCGGCATCCTCGATGCCGACTATGCCGCAGCCGGCGCCACGGTCGCCCGCGATGCGCTGAGCGGTGCGGATATCGTGCTCAAGGTGCGCCGGCCGAACACGGTCGAGCTGGCGCACTTCAAGAAGGGCGCGATCGTCATTGCCATCATGGACCCCTATGGACGCGAGGAGGCGCTGCGCGCCATGGCGGAGGCTGGCGTGATTGCTTTTGCGATGGAGCTCCTGCCGCGCATCACCCGCGCGCAGGCCATGGACGTGCTCTCCAGCCAAGCCAATCTCGCCGGTTACCGCGCCGTGATCGACGCGGCGTCCGAATTCGGCCGCGCGCTGCCGATGATGATGACCGCGGCCGGCACCGTTCCGGCGGCCAAGATTTTCGTGATGGGCGCCGGCGTCGCCGGCCTGCAGGCGATTGCCACCGCGCGCCGACTCGGCGCGATCGTGACCGCGACCGACGTGCGGCCGGCGGCAAAGGAACAGGTCGAGAGCCTGGGCGCCAAATTCATCGCCGTCGAGGACGAGGAATTCAAAGCGGGCGAGACGGCGGCCGGCTACGCCAAGGAAATGTCCAAGGAATATCAGGCAAAGCAAGCCGCGCTGGTCGCCGAACACATCAAGAAACAGGACATCGTCATCACCACCGCGCTTATTCCCGGCCGGCCGGCGCCGCGCCTGATCTCGAAAGAGATGGTCGCTTCGATGCGGCCGGGATCAGTCGTGGTCGATCTCGCCGTCGAGCGCGGCGGTAATGTGGAGGGGGTGCGCGACGACGCAGTGGCCGAAGTGGGCGGCGTCAAAATCATCGGCTATCGCAACATGCCGGGACGGCTCGCCGCTACGGCCTCGGGTCTCTACGCCAAGAACATCTATGCATTCCTGGAAGTTCTGATCGACAAGAAGACCAAGGCGCTCAACGTCAACTGGGATGACGAGATCGTCAAAGCCACCGCGCTCACCCGCGACGGCGCGGTCGTGCATCCGGGTTTCAAGCCGAAAACAGCTGCATAGGCACAAAAGCAAGGACACGCGCCATGGTCACGCTCTCGATCCTCGGCCAGCTCGATCTTCTCGCCAACGCCCATGCGAGCGTGCCGGAAGCAGCTAGCGATGCCGTCAATCCATTCGTGTTCCGGCTGTCGATTTTCGTGCTCGCGGTGTTTGTCGGTTACTACGTGGTGTGGTCGGTGACGCCGGCGCTGCACACGCCGCTGATGTCGGTGACGAATGCAATCTCCTCGGTGATCGTGGTCGGCGCGCTGCTTGCGGTCGGCGTTGCGCTCGTTGGCAACGATTCCGGTCCGATTTGGGCGCGGGTGCTGGGCTTCGTCGCGCTGAGCTTCGCCTCGGTCAACATATTCGGCGGCTTCCTGGTGACCAAGCGCATGCTCGGCATGTTCCAAAGAAAACAGAAGTGACGATGACGCACATTCGCCACCTCCATTCCGTCACCCTGAGGTGCTCGGCGCGAAGCGCTGAGCCTCGAAGGGCGACGGCCCGGGTCGCTCATCCTTCGAGGCTCGCTGCGCTCGCACCTCAGGATGACGGTATGGTCACCGAGGCACGCCGATGAGCGCCGATCTCGCCGCGCTTTGCTATCTGGTCGCCGGCGCGCTGTTCATCCTGGCGCTGCGCGGGCTGTCGAATCCGGAGACCAGCCGGCGCGGCAATATGTTCGGCATGATCGGCATGGCGATCGCGATCGCCACCACGCTTGCCGCACATCCGCCGACCGACCTCGCCGCCTGGGGACTGGTCGTGCTCGGCATGGCGCTCGGCGGCGGCACCGGCGCGGTGATCGCGCGGCGCGTGCCGATGACCTCGATGCCGGAATTGGTCGCCGCCTTCCATTCGTTGGTCGGCATGGCGGCGGTGCTGGTCGCGGCCGGCGCGCTCTATGCGCCGGCGGCGTTCGGCATCGGAACGGAAGGCGCCATCCACGGCCAGAGTTTGATTGAAATGTCGCTCGGCGTCGCCATCGGCGCCGTCACGTTTACCGGGTCTGTGATTGCGTTTTTGAAGCTTTCCGGCCGCATGAGCGGCAAGCCGATCACGCTGCCCGGCCGGCACGTCATCAATATCGCGCTGGGCTTGAGCCTGATCGCGCTGATCGTCTGGTTTTTCGAGGCGCAGCAGCATCTCACGTTCTGGCTGATCGCAGGCGTCTCGTTTCTGCTCGGCGTCCTCATCATCATCCCGATCGGCGGCGCCGACATGCCGGTCGTGATCTCGATGCTCAACTCCTATTCCGGCTGGGCCGCGGCCGGCATCGGCTTTACGCTGGAAAACACCGCGCTGATCATCACCGGCGCGCTGGTCGGCTCCTCGGGCGCGATCCTGTCCTACATCATGTGCAAGGGCATGAACCGCTCGTTCATCTCGGTGATCCTCGGCGGCTTCGGCGGTGAAGTGGCGGGTCCGGCGGCCGCGGCCGGCGACCGCCCGGTCAAGATCGGCTCGGCGGAGGACGCGGCATTCATCCTGAAGAATGCCGGCAAAGTCATCATCGTGCCGGGCTACGGTATGGCGGTGGCGCAGGCGCAGCACGCGCTCCGCGAAATGGGAGAAAAACTCAAGGCCGAAGGCGTCGAGGTGAAATACGCCATCCATCCGGTGGCCGGCCGCATGCCGGGTCACATGAACGTGCTGCTCGCCGAAGCCAACGTGCCCTATGACGAGGTGTTCGAACTCGAGAACATCAATTCGGAATTCGCCCAGGCCGACGTTGCCTACGTCATCGGCGCCAACGACGTCACCAATCCGGCCGCCGAGGACGATCCGAAATCGCCGATCTACGGCATGCCGGTCCTGCAGGTGTGGAAGGCCGGCACGGTGATGTTCAACAAGCGTTCGCTGGCATCGGGCTATGCCGGCATCGACAACCCGCTGTTCTATCGCGACAACACCATGATGCTCCTTGGCGACGCCAAGAAAATGACGGAAGAGATCGTCAAGGCGCTGTAGTACTTTGCGGCGATGCCCGACGACGACCTTTCGCCGAACCTGCCTTTGCCAAAACCGCCTGCACCGATCCGCGCGCGGCGCTGGTCAGGCCCGGCATCGCCGCCAAAGCGGCCACGGCCCTATCGGTTGGCGCTGCGTCTCATCGGCATTCCCGCTGCGGCCGTTGCCGGGGTGCTGATCTATCGCGGCTTGCGCGATCATTTCGTCTTGCCGGAATGCGATTCCGATCGCGCCAAGCACACGCTGGCCGAAGTGCTCGCGGAGATGAAGATGGAGCCCACCCGCTACGCGCCGATCAAAACCGTTTCATCGACCAAGGACCAGGTCATCTGCAATGCGGTTCTGCCGCTCCCTGGCGGAGGCAGTGTGGTTGCCGATTTCACCTTCTACTGGGACGGCGGCAAGGCGAATATGCGCTATTCGATCTCCCGCAAATCGTCGTGAGGCGGTCCGCGCCGATTTGCACCGATGGAACCGCAGCCGCTGGCCCGGACTTTGTGAGGGATGAGCGAGAATGCGCAATCCGGCATAAAATCCGATTACTTGGCGCATGGGCCGCTGGTCTGGATGGCGCGCGTCGGCTATGCGGCGCGCGGCATGGTGTTCCTGATTATCGGCGGCTTTGCGCTCCTTGCGGCCGGCGGCTTGGGCGCGCATCCGATCGGAGCGCGGGACGCCTTGGAGCTGCTGTTCCAAAAATCGCTCGGCGGTTATTTCATGCGGGCGCTCGCCACCGGACTGGCTTGCTTTGCCGGCTGGCGTTTTTTGCAAGCGGTGTTCGACGTCGATCTTCACGGCGGCGGTCTCTACGGCCTGATGCGCCGCGTCGTGCTGGCCGGCAGCGGAGCGTTTTATGTTGCGCTCGCCGCAGCGACGCTGCGCATCACCGTCGCGCATCGGCGCGTCAGCGAAGACCAGTCGGCGCGGGAATGGACCGCCTGGGTCATGGGCCAGCCGCTCGGTCGCGTTGCAATCGGGCTGATCGCGGCCGGTTTCGCCGGTGTCGCGCTCGGCCTCGCCGTGAAGGCGGTGCGGGCGCCTTATCGCGAATTGCTGCATGCGACCAAGGAGCAGCGCGTCATGGCGGTGGCGCTCGGATCCTTCGGCATCATGACGCGCGCCTTCATTTTCCTCATGGTCGGCGTCTTCCTGAGCGTTGCCGCCTACGATTCGAATTCGTTCGAAGCAGTCAGCCTATCGGGCGTATTGCGCGCCATGCAGAATCAAGCCTATGGCGGCGTGCTGCTCGGGGTCGCGGCACTCGGCCTGCTGGCCTTCGGCTTCTTCGAGATTATCGAGGCGGCGGCGCGGCGCGCCGCCGCCATCAAGCCCGACCAACCGAAACCCTCTCAGATCGCCGATTTGCCGTAACCGCCCGCGGTCGGCGTCTGGATAATATTTCATACCCCAAATTTGTATGAGTTTGGCTGGCGTTTGCTTTCCCGACAACTAAAAAACGGATATTCTGACGGTAGTTCAGACGACCGGTTTCGTGGGCTGGGAGCTAACACATGCCGGACTTCAAGGAAGTAGAGAATTTTCAACCGATATTGCTGTTTGTCGTTCCTGGCCTTATCGCCCTATTTGTTCGTTCAAGATTTATCGCCGGTCGGGCTCCCTCTGCCAAGGAAAACCTCCTTATTTTTGTCGTTCTATCGCTTTTTTATTACAGCTTCGCGATTTTCTTTATCGAGCCAGCAATTTCCATACGCGATCCTTGGTATTTCCGTGCTCTTATATGGATTTTACTTATACTTGTAGGACCAGCTGTCTTTGGATTTATTCTGGGTATGACAGCTCAGAGGGAGTGGTTCACCCGCTTCGCCAACCAGCTAGGCTTGACAGTTGTCCACATAATTCCAGCCGCGTGGGATTGGAGATTCTCTAGCATTCCGCGTGATGGAATGTTTGTTATGGTCACGCTTACCAGCGGCGAAAGTCGCCGGATTATTCCGTGATAATTCATTTGCTTCCTCTGACACGAACGAACGCGATCTCTATATAGAGGAAGAATATACAGTTACGGAACAGGGCGTTTGGGAGACTCGCCCTGAAAAGGTTGGAGTTCTCATTTCTGCCAAGGAGATTAGGTATATTGAGTTCTGGAGTACACAAACAGCGAATCCGCAGACGACACTAGAGGGTGCAAATGACGAATAATTCGGCTTCAAAAGGCGGTGGCCGTCAGATGACGCATGACGGTTATCGACCTGGCCTTCTTACCGAAGGTCATAAACCACAAGTAACTCCGATCCCCGGAAAGGTTCAGGGCGGCTATACCGGGCCAAGCGGAGGCCCGAAGCCAGCCGCTCCAACTACCGGGAGCGGTGTGGCTCCAGCCGCCCCGAATGGCGGGAAAAAATAGACTGTCTCTAGCGTTTCGGCGAAGATGTCGCGGAGACGCGTTTTCGCCCGTGCTGCGGGCTCCCATAACCTCCCGCGGTCGGCGTCTGGATGATGATCGCCTCGCCGGCGTCGATAATCGTGGCGTCGCAGCCTTGCAGCTTTTCCATGCTCTCGTCCTTGCGCCGCACCCAATTCTCGCCGACTTGACCGTCGCCGCCGCCGGCAAGCCCGAACGGCGGCACGCGGCGGTGGCCGGACAGGATCGTGCACTCCATTTTTTCGAGGAAGCGAATGGTGCGGCGGATGCCGTCGCCGGCGTTCCACTGCCCGCGCCCGCCGGAGCCTTTGCGGATGTGGAAGTCTTCGAGCACGACCGGATAGCGGAATTCGAGAATTTCCGGATCGGTCAACCGCGTATTGGTCATATGGGTGTGCACGGCGTCGGTGCCGGGAAAGCCGGGCCCGGCCGGCGATCCGGAACAGATCGTCTCGTAATATTGATAGCGCGCATTGCCGAAATTGAGGTTGTTCATGGTGCCTTGCGCCGCCGCCATGGCGCCCAGCGCGCCGAACAGGCAATTGGTCACTTCTTGCGAGGTCTCTACATTGCCGGCTACCACGGCGGCCGGAAATTCCGGCGACAGCATCGATTTTTTCGGAATGACGATGCGGATCGGGCGCAGACAGCCGGCGTTCATCGGAATGTCGTCGTCGACCATGACGCGGAACACGTAAAGCACCGCGGCGCGGGTCACCGGCTCCGGCGCATTGAAATTCGACGGCTGCTGCGGGCTGGTGCCGGTGAAATCGACCGTCGCTTCGCGCCTTTTCTTGTCGACCGCGATGCGGACCTTGATCGTCGTGCCCTGATCGGTCTCGACGGCAAAGGCGCTGTCGTGCAGCCGGTCGATGACGCGGCGCACGCTTTCGGTGGCATTGTCCTGCACGTGCCGCATATAGGCGCGCACAACCGGCAGCGTGAAATAGCGCACCGTTTTGCGCAACTCGCGCACGCCCATCTCGTTGGCGGCGATCTGCGCCTTGATGTCGTTGACGTTCTGCAGCGGATTGCGCGCCGGATATTTGCCGCCTTGCAACAGCGCATAGGTTTCTTTCTCGCGGAAGCGGCCGCGTTCGACCAGCTTGAAATTGTCGATATAGATGCCTTCCTGATCGATGGTGGTGGCGTTCGGCGACATCGAGCCCGGCGATATGCCGCCGACGTCGGCGTGGTGACCGCGCGAAGCGACCCAGAACAGAATCTTCTTGGCGTCGAAAACCGGCGTACAGACGGTAATGTCCGGCAGATGCGTGCCGCCGTTATAGGGCGCGTTGATCGCATAGACGTTGCCCGGGCGCACTTTGCCGACGTTCTCCCGGATGATGGTCTCGACCGCGCGATCCATCGAGCCGAGATGCACCGGCATATGGGGCGCATTGGCGACCAGCGAGCCGTTGCCGTCGAACACCGCGCAGGAGAAGTCAAGACGCTCCTTGATGTTCACCGAATAGGCGGTGTTTTGCAGCGCGACGCCCATCTGCTCGGCGATCGACATGAACAGATTGTTGAACACTTCCAGCATCACGGGATCGGCATGGGTGCCGATGGCGCGCGCGCGCGCAAGCTTTTGCACGCGCCGCAGCACCAGATGATTCTTTGCCGTCAGCTCGGCCTGCCAGCCGTGCTCGACGACGACGGTCTGATGCGGCTCGATGACGATGGCCGGGCCCTTGACCTTGTGGCCGGGCAGCAACTGATCGCGCGTATAAACCGATGCGCGCTGCCATTTGCCGTCGGAGAAAAAGCGCGTGCGCCGCGCCGGCGCAGGAAGCTTCGTCCGCTTGGACTGGCGCGGCTTTTCCCGGAACGTCGCGCCGCCGCCGACCGCTTCGACCGACACAGCCTCGACCACGAGCGACTTAGCGCGATCGATGAAGCCGAACTGCGCCTTGTGCGCGCGCTCGAAGCCGGTTTTCATTTTCTGCAGCGAAGCCAGTTTCTTTTCATTGCCCGCGTCGACGATCAGCGGCGTATCGGTGCCGGCGTAGCGGATATGCGCGCGCACGTGCAGTGCAATCTTGCCGGCGGCGACGCCCTGGGCCGCGACCTCGGCAGTCGTTTCGCGAGCGAGCCGCCGCGCCACATTTTCGAGGCTTGCGCGCGCGCTCGTTCCAAAAGACTCCTCGATCGCCTGCTGGCGGACGCTACGGATGTCGGCAAGCCCCATCCCGTAAGCGGAGAGCAGCGAGGACAGCGGATGAATGAACACGCTCTCCATGCCGAGCGCATCGGCGACCAGGCAAGCGTGCTGGCCGCCGGCGCCGCCAAAACAATTGAGCGCATAGCGGGTCACGTCATAGCCGCGCTGCACCGAAATCTTCTTGATCGCGTTCGCCATGTTCTCGACCGCGATCTTGATGAAGCCGTCGGCGACTTGCTCGGGGCTGCGGCCATCGCCGATGTCCTTTGCCATCGCAGCGAAGGCTTGGCGCACCGCGTCGGCGTCAAGCGGCAAGTTTTGCGCGGGCCCGAAGATTTTTGGGAAGAAATCGGCAATGAGCTTGCCGACCATCACGTTGGCGTCTGTCACCGCCAGAGGGCCGCCGCGGCGGTAGCATTTCGGTCCCGGATTGGCGCCGGCAGAGTCCGGCCCGACCCGCACGCGCGCGCCGTCGAAATGCAGAAGGGACCCGCCGCCGGCCGCCACGGTGTGAATGAGCATCATCGGCGCGCGCATGCGCACGCCGGCGACTTCGGTCTCGAAGGCGCGCTCGTATTCGCCGGCGAAATGCGACACGTCGGTCGACGTACCGCCCATATCGAAGCCGATAAGGCGGTCGAAGCCCGCCGCGCGCCCGGTCTCGGCCATGCCGACGACGCCGGCGGCCGGACCCGACAGGATCGCGTCCTTGCCGCGGAACAGTTCCGCCGCGGTCAGCCCGCCCGACGACATCATGAACATCAGCCGGGTTTGCTCCCCTCCCCCTTGTGGGGAGGGGATGGAGGTGGGGGTCGAGAGGTTCTGTGTAGAACTTGACGCGTGCGCGCCGCCTCCCGACCCCCCACCCTGACCCTCCCCCACAAGCGGGGAGGGAGAAGGATTCAAATCTCCCGTGACTTGGCTCACATAGCTGCGCAGGATCGGCGACAGGTAGCTGTCGACCACGGTGGTGTCGCCGCGGCCGACGAGTTTTATCAGCGGCGAGACTTCGTGGCTGGCCGAGACTTGCGGAAAGCCGAGTTCGCGCGCCAGCGCCACGATCTGCTTCTCGTGGGTAGTATAGCGATAGGCGTGCATCAGCACGACGGCGACGGCGCGAATGCCGTCGGTCTTGGCGCGCTCAAGTTCGCCGCAGACGGCGGCGAGATCGATCTCGCGCTCCACGGTGCCGTCGGCGCGCACGCGCTCGTCGACCTCGGCGACACGCTCATACAGCGTGTCCGGCTTGATGATGTGCTTGGCAAAAATTTTCGGCCGCGCCTGGTAGCCGATGCGTAAGGCGTCGCGAAAGCCCTTGGTGATCAGAAGCAGCGTCCGCTCGCCCTTGCGCTCAAGCAGCGCATTGGTCGCGACCGTGGTGCCCATCTTGACGGCGGAGATCTGCTCGCTCGGGATCGGCGCGCCGGGGGCAAGTCCAAGCAAGTGGCGGATGCCGTGCACCGCCGCATCCCGATAGGCTTCCGGATTTTCCGAAAGCAGCTTGTGGGTGACGAGCGCGCCGTCCGGCCGCCTGCCGATCACGTCGGTAAAGGTGCCGCCGCGATCGATCCAGAATTCCCAACTCGCCGACATATCGCCCGTTCTGCGCTCGATCCAGACTCGATTTTATGCCAGATTGGGCATAACCAAGCCCGTGAAGACGACTAATCGAGGAGACACCGATGCACAAGATCGCGATTTCCCAGGCCGCCCGCGACCGCATGACGGCCCGAACCGGCAAATTGCACCCTTTCGATGCAATCGATCCACGCAAAGCGGCGCTGGTCGTGATCGACATGCAGAATTATTTCTGCAAGCCGGGCCATCAGGGCGAGGTCCCGGCCTCGCGGGATATCGTGCCGAACATCAACCGGCTCGCCGCCGATCTGCGGCGCCGCGGCGGTCTCGTCGCGTGGGTCCGCAACGGCACACGCAATACGCGCGAAAGCTGGTCGAACTACCACGAATTTCTGCACACGCCGGAACGCTACGAGCGGCGTTATGCGGCGATGGACATCGACGGCGACGGTTATGCCTATTGGCACGGCAACGACATTCGTCCCGAGGACGCGCAGGTGACCAAGACGCGCTACAGTGCCTTCATCCAGGGCTCGTCCGATATCGAACGTCGGCTGCGCGACCGCGGCATCGATACGCTGCTGGTCACCGGCACCGCCACCAATGTCTGCTGCGAAAGTTCGGCGCGCGACGCCATGATGCTGAATTTCAAGGTCGTGATGGTTTCCGATGGCCTCGCCACCCACAACGACGAGGAACACAACGCAGCGCTGTCGATCTTCTACGGACTGTTCGGCGACGTGCAGACGACGGATGAAGCGATCGAATCGCTGGCCCGGGGCGACAAGGCGCGCGCGGCGGCTTAGGCAACTGACTTCATATCTGCGGCGTCGGACGGGGAAAAACTAGTTCGGCGCCTTATCCTGCGCCAACAACCCGGCGACGGTCTTGATCTCGTTGCGAGCGTATTTGGGCAGGCCGGCGCTGATCGAAGTGCCGGAATTGAACGACGACTGGCCCATCAAAACCTGAGCCGGCACCAGATTGCGCAACACCGGCAAGCTCTCGAAGCTGCGTTTTTCGTCGAGCACGCGCGCTTTGATCGCAAGCGACATGAAGGCGGTGACGACGGTCTTGTCGGGATCGCTCGGATCGGCTTGGAATACGGCGAAGAATTTGCCGAATTTCAAAATCTCATTGACGTAAAAAATGTTCTGCTCCAGCGCGCCCGAAATCGGCGTGTCAAGCATGGTCAATTTTTGCAAGCCGGATTGGTCGAGATCCGCGGGACCGAGCGCGGAGAACTCGCTCTGGAAGTCGATATGATCGGCGACCTTCTTGATGCTGTCGCGCAACTTGTTCACCAGCATGATGCCCATCGGGATCTTGCCCTCGAGCTTGTAGGTCGACTGAATGCAGATCAACGTCGCACGCCCGGTGCACCATTTGCGATCGGCATTGTCGTTGCCGGCGCCGGCCTCGTCCTTGAACGAATTCACGTCGGCGGCGGTAATCAGCTTGTGCTGGATCGCGGGATCGATCCTTTCCAGAAACGGCAGCGTCACGTACTGCGAGAGATCGATCGATGCCGGCGCTTTATCGAGAACAAAGCGCGCTTGCGCCACATACATGTAAAGCCTTTCGGTGACTTTTTGCGTGCCTGGCGCGCCGCCGCCGCCCGGCCTGCCGACGGTCGGCTCGGTATAGCCGGGAAACAGCGCGAGGAACTTATTCTCCTCGGGATGATCTTTCGCCCATTCGTCGAAGCGCGTGAGCGCCGTCTCGCTGTCGATGGCGCCGGCACTGGTATGATCGCTGAAATCGATTTCGCCGGGCTTGATATCGGCAACGGTCGAGCTGCGTGCCGCGCTCACGTCCACAATCTGGAAGTCCGGCGGCGAGGCGGCTCCGGCGGCGCCGAAAAAGCCGACCACCGAGCCCACCAGCAAAACCGGAAGCACGACTGCGTGCCGCGTCCACATCCTAAATTCTCTCGTGAATCTTCTGCAATTCAATGCCGTCGGTTCAACGGCCGCCCCAGAAATAATTCTGGCTCGGCGGGGGCGGCTGCTCGTTCCAAGGCCGGAACAGACCGAAAAAACCGCGTGCCACGGGCTGCTGAGGCGGCGGCTGCTGGCGCCAACCTTGATTTGGATAATAGGAGCGGCTGCTGTCGTCGGCTGCGCCGCCCCAGAAAAAGCCGCCCTGGTTATTGTCGTTCGATTGCTGTTGATAAGCGTAGGCGTCCTCGCTGGACACCAGCTGAAACTGCGTGTCCGCGACCTGGCCGGCGGCGTTGCGGCGGAAGTGCTCGATGAAGTTGCCGCCGTTTACCCGATTGCCGGTCATGAAGTCGATCGGGATGTCGACAATCTCGCGCCTCGCTTCCGGCGAGGGTCCGTTCAATGGCGCCTTCGGCGCAATGTGATCGGCCCACACCGCCTGGATGATCGGCTCGAAGATCGGCAGCGCGACCCGCGCGCCGTCTTCGCCCGGGCCGAGCGAGCGGCGCTTGCCGTTGCCGTTATCGTAGCCGACCCAGACTGCGACCGTGACGTCGTTGGTGAAACCGATGAACCAGCCGTCGACGGCGTTTTCGGTGGTGCCGGTCTTGCCGGCGACATAGGGCGACAGCGAAGCGATCGCGCGCGCGGTGCCGCGCGCCACGACGCCCTGCAAGATGGTCTTGAGCTGATAGAACGCGGCGGGACCGGCCGCGTCGATCCGCGGCAGCGGCGCGTTCGGATATTGGTAGATGATGCGGCCGTTCTGCTCGATCGAATCAATGCCGTGCGGTTGCGGCAGCGCGCCTTCGTTGGCGACGGCCGCATAAAACGCGGCGAGGTCGATCATCCGCACCGGCTGCGCGCCGAGGATGAACGGGTAGTAGCGAACGCATTCGGGGTAGATTTTCGCCGCGACCGCGGTGGCGCAGATGTCGTCGAGGCTTTTTTCCGGTTGCGCGTCGACCCCGCCGTCGAGCAGATGCGCGGTGACGACATTGACGGAATTTTCCAGACCGCGCCGCAGCGTATAAACCCCGCCCTCGCTGAGATCGTCGTTGCGCGGTGACCAATAGTCCTCTTCGCGCGCGTTGCCGTCAAATTCGCGGCTGCTCGCGTCGCGGCGATCGATGCGGCTGCCGATCGGGGGAAACGTGATCGGATCATTGAGCACGAGGGTGTTCGGCTGCAGGCCATGCTCCAGCGCCGTCAGATAGGTCACCGGCTTCATCGCCGAGCCGGGCTGGCGTTGCGTTTGAGCGGTGCGGTTCAATTGACTTAGCGGATAGGAAAAGCTGCCCGCCATGGCGAGAATACGGCCGGTCTTGTTTTCCAGAACCAGCGCCGCGCCCTGAACGGTCGGCCGCACGCGCAATTGCGCCACAGCACTGGCGGGTGCGGCTTTGCTCTTCCTCTTGGTGTCTCTCCCCATATCCCTGACTTTGGGCTCGATGACGTTGACATAGACAACGTCATAGAGATTGAGGCTGCGCCTGATCGCTGCCGACCAAGTCGTCAGCGCTACGATGCGGCCGTCGGGAAGGCCGACGCGAATCGCCCCGTCGCCGTATTTTCCGTTCTTCTGCAGCACCACGGCCGGCGTCCAATGCACGTCATAAAGCGGCAAGTGCACGTTTTGCAGCGCCTGCTGCCAAGCGGGCAGTTCGCTCTTGCTGTCCACTTCGAATTTCCGCACCGCGTCGGCGATATTGGCTTCCGGCCCGCGAAACTGGACGCGACCGGTCGACATCTCGTAGTGCGCCAAGCCCTCCTGGAGCGCGGCTTCGGCGTCGTGCTGCAGTTGGGCGTTGATGGTCGAATGCAACGTATAAGGCGCGGCCGTCAGACTAGGCACGCCGTCGGCCTTGGCTTCGCGGCCGAGGAAATCGACAAAATGATAGCCGCTGTCGCGGTGCGGATGCGCGAATGGTTTGAGCTTCGGGGGCGACGCCAGGGCCTCGTTCTTCTGGGCCGCGGTGATGATCCCGTCCTCCTGCATGCGGTCGAGCACGTAAGTGAGACGTTGCTTGGCGCGATCGGGATGACGGTCGGGATTGTAGTAATTCGGTCCCTTCAGCAAGCCCGCCAGCATGGCGCCCTCGCCGAGGGTGAGGTCCTTCGCCGATTTGCCGAAATAGCTGCGCGCCGCCATTTCGACGCCCCAGGAGGCGCGGCCGAGATAAGCCGAATTAAGATACAGTTGGAGAATGTCGTTCTTGCTCAGCGTGTTTTCCAACCGCGACGCCACGATCATCTCGCAAATCTTGCGCTCATAGGTCACGTCCTCGCCGACCAGGAGATTCTTCACGACCTGCTGCGTGATGGTCGAGCCGCCCTGCGGGCGCCCCGGGTCGGCAAGGTCGCCGATAAAGGCGCGGATAATGCCGCGCTCGTCGATGCCATGGTGCTGGTAGAAGCGCCGGTCCTCGGCGGCGATAAACGCCTTCTGCACCAGGTCGGGAACGGCATCGAGCGGCACCCAGATCCGCCGGTTGCCAGGCTCGAACACGTCAGTGAAATCCTTGCCGCTGCCGTCGAGCACCACGCTCAGGCTCGGCAATTTCCGGTCCTTGAGCGTCGTCTGATCCGGCAGACCGGTCGCGGCATTATTGAAGAAATCGATCACCTGGCCGAGGTCGACGACCGGCGCGACGATGGGCTCGTTCTTGCAGAATTGGTGATAGGCGGTGTTCAAGTCGCCGAAGTTGAGGCCGTGAAATGCCGGAATATTGGCGCCGGCCGCCTTCGGGTCGTTGAGCGCGGTCGAGATGAGGTCGTCGAGGTTGATGGATTCGATGTCGAACGCCTGCTTCATATGCTCGCAGCCGCTGCGCAATATCTGCACCACCTCGCTTTGATCCTGGATCGGATCGAAATGCGTCTTGACCGCCTGCGGCTGGGTCGTGACTTCGCTTAACGCCAGCGCCGCCGCAAAAAGCTTGACCAGGATAGTGTCCATATGGACTGCGACTGCGGCGGGAGGCCAGGTTCGAGGGACGCAACGGTACAACGGCAATTATAGCGATCTGATCCTTACAAAAAGACTTTTTTGCGAGGGCTCCCAAAGTTTGCGCGGCGAAGCATGACATTTCGATAATCGGGCGGCTGAGCCGCAATTGCGCGTGGCTATGGCGCGCTCATTTCTCGGCCGGCGCCAGGCCGTTGAAATGGCCACTTTGCTGCAACCACGCCAGCAGGAGGAGCGCCGGCGCGCCCGCCACCGCGCAGATGGCGAAGAACCAGGGCCAGCCGGTCGCCGCCGCGATAAATCCCGCGCCCGACGATAGATAGGTGCGGCCGAAGGCCGCGAGCGCGGTGAGGAGCGCATATTGGGTCGCGGTATGCAGCGGATTGCGGCACAGCGCCGACAGGTAAGCGACGAAGATCACCGTACCGATGGCGCTGGTGAAATTTTCGGCGACAATGGCGAAAGTCAGCCATGCCGCGTTTTGACCGATGACCGCCTGCCAGGAGAAGGCGAGATTGGCGAGGCCTTGCAGCACGCCGCCAAGCCACAGGCTTGCCGGGAGCGAAAAAGCCCGTGCCGCAAAGCCGCCGGCAAAGCCGCCGATGAGCGTCGCCGCCAGCCCGACGCCCTTGATGATGGTCGCATATTCGTTGCGCGAAAATCCGAGGTCGATCACGAACGGCGCGGTCATCGCGCCGGACAGCGCGTCGGTGAACTTGAACAGCACGACAAAGACGAGCACGACCAAGGCCATGTCGCGCGTGAAAAACTCGGAAAACGCCCCGACCGCGGCTTCGACGACGCGTTGCAGGTTATTCTCCCGTGCATGCGCTGCGTCGGCATTGACCGATTTTTCCGGCTCGGTGGCGACAAGCGTCGTAACGATGCCGATCACGACCAAGACCGCCATGACCATATAGCCCGCGCTCCAGGCAGCGTGACGGCCGAAGCCGAAAGCGCTTTCGAAGCCGCTCACCAAAAACAGCGCGCCGGCGGTGGAGACCAGCATGCCGATGCGATAGGCGGCGACATAGGAGGCCATGCCCGCGGCCTGTTCGCTTTCGTTCAAGCTTTCCACGCGAAAGGCGTCGATGACGATGTCCTGCGTCGCCGAGGCGGTGGCGACCAGCAGCGCGCCGATCGCTACGGCGAACGGCGATACCGCAGGATCGCAAGCGCCGAGAACGACGATCGCCGCGATCAGCAAAAACTGCGACAGCAACAGCCAGCCGCGGCGCCGGCCGAAGCGGCGCGACAACAGCGGCACATCGAGGGCGTCGATCAGCGGCGCCCACAGAAACTTGATGGTGTAGGGCGTGCCGACCAGCGCGAACAGGCCGATGGTGCCGAGATTGACGCCGGCCTCCGTCATCCAGACGAAAAGCGTCGAGCCCGACAGAGCGAGCGGCAGGCCGGATGAAAAGCCGAGGAACAGCACGATCAGCACGCGCCGCTTGAGGTAGACGGCGAGCGTGTCCGTAAGCGACGGGCGCGGGGTCGCGGCACCGCCGGCCTCGGGCGTCACCGCCATCAGCCGCTACTCGCCTGCTTCAAGTTTGCGCACCGGCGCGGCGATGACATTGGAATTGGCCGATGCATCGCCGTTGAATTCGACCTCGGCAATGCGCTCGCCACGCCCCTCGATCTTCTCGATCGAGATGATCGATTGTCGGATGTCTTCGGTCGACTGATTGAAATGCGTCTGCAATTTGCGCACGCGATCGCCCAACAGGCCGACATCCTTCATCAGCCGTCCCACTTCGTCGCGAATTTGATCGGCTGCCTCGCGCATGCGGGCATCCTTTTGGCTTTGTCTGACCAATTGGATCGCGAGCATCAACAGCGACGGCGACACGATGACGATCTTGGCGCGGAAGGCCTTCTGCACCACGTCGTCGAAATCTTCGTGCAGCTCGGCATAGACCGACTCCGACGGCACGAACATGAACGCCATATCCTGCGTCTCGCCGGGGATAAGGTATTTCTGCGCGATGTCGCCGACATGCTTGTTGGTGTCCTGGCGGACGCGGGCCGCAGCAAGCTTGCGCTCGTCGTCGCTCTTGGCGTCGCGATAGGCGGTAACCGCTTCGAGCGGAAATTTGAAATCGATGACAAGCGGCCGCTGGTCCGGCAGGAAAATTGCGCAATCGGGGCGCAGCTTATTGGACAGCGTATATTGAAATTCGTAGCAATCCTTAGGCAATCCATCGCGGACGATGATTTCCATACGGCCCTGGCCGAAGGCGCCGCGCGACTGCTTGTTGGCGAGCACGCCATGCAGCAACGTCACCTGGCTGGCGAGATCGGTGATGTTCTTCTGCGCGTTGTCGATCACCGCCAGCCGCTCGTTGAGCTTTTGCAGATTCTCGGTCGTATGCTGCGTCGTTTTCGCAATCGAGTCGCCGAGCCGGTGCGAGACCAAATCGAGCCGCTCATTGACTGCATGCTGAAGCTGCGCCTGGCGGTCGCCCAGCATCCCGATCATGGCTTCGAGCCGGGCCGCCAAGTCGGCCTGCCGCTGCGCCAAGTCGGCCATGATTGTTGCGCGCGCATGCGCAGGGTTTCGTGCCCGCCACAGCACGACGCCGATGACGACGAGCACGGCGCACGCGGCGAGGATGGCCGCTAGGATCGGCAGGCTGTCGTTCATCGGCCCCTTCTGCTTGGTTGCAATTCGCCCTGGAACGAAGAGCGAACGGTCATACCCGGTCATGACCCACGGATCAATGCGCGATAGACCGGCATTGCCGGAACGTCGTGCATTGACCCCGCTTTGTGCACGCCTTACATCGCAAAACCATGGCGGTGCGCGAAATCATCAAGCTTCCCGACAAAAGGCTGCGGCTGGTTTCCGAGCCGGTCAAGCATGTCGATGTCGGCGTCAGGAAGCTGGCCGATGACATGTTCGAGACCATGTACAAGGCGCCCGGCATCGGGCTCGCGGCGATCCAGATCGGCATCGCCAAGCGCGTCATCACCATGGACTTGTCGAAAAAAGAGGACAATCACGAGCCGCACGTCTTCATCAATCCGGAGATCGTCTGGACGTCGGAGGAGACCGCCAAATACGAGGAGGGTTGCCTATCGATCCCGGATTATTACGAGGAGGTCGAGCGGCCGAAGGCGGTCAAAGTCAAATACCTCGACCGTGACGGCAAGGCGCGCGAGATCGACGCCAAGGGCCTGTTGGCGACCTGCCTGCAGCACGAGATCGATCACATCAACGGCGTGCTGTTCATCGATCATCTGTCCAAATTAAAGCGCGACCGCGTCATCAAGAAATTCGCCAAGGCAGCTAAGGGATTAAAGAAGGTGGAGGCGTGATTGGCGCTCCGCCTCGTCTTCATGGGCACTCCGGACTTCGCCGTGCCCACACTCAAGGAAATTGTCGATAGCGGGCAGAAGATCGTCGCAGTTTATACCCGCGCGCCGCAACGCTCCGGGCGTGGGCTGGAGCTGACACCAAGTTCAATCGCACGTGAGGCCGAACGAATCGGTTTGCCGATCTATGCACCGAAAACTCTTAAGGGGCCTGACGCTGCTGAAGCGATGCGCGATCATGGTGCGGACGCCGCCGTAGTTGTCGCCTACGGGCTGATTTTACCGAAGTCGATCCTCGATGTTTTTCCGCTCGGCTGTTTCAATCTGCACGCCTCTTTGCTGCCACGCTGGCGCGGCGCCGCGCCGATCCATCGCGCGATCATGGCCGGGGACCGCGAGACCGGCGTGATGGTGATGAAAATGGACGAAGGTCTCGATACCGGTCCGGTAGCCTTGGCGGAGCGCGTACCGATCGGACCGGATGCGACCACTGGCGAACTGCATGACGAACTAGCGCGTCTCGGTGCGAAGCTGATGGTGGTGGCGCTCGGCGCCCTTGAGCGCGGATCGTTGACGCTGACGCCGCAGGCCGCCGCGGGCGTAACTTACGCCGCCAAGATCGACAAGAACGAGACCCGCATCGACTGGACGCAGCCCTGGAACAAAGTCCATGACCATTGCCGCGGGCTGTCTCCGTTTCCCGGCGCTTGGTTCGAGGTCGCCGGCGCGGGCCGTATCAAGGTGTTGCGCACCGCCAAGGGCGACGGCGCCGGCGCGCCGGGCCGCGTGCTCGACGACAGGCTGACGGTCGCCTGCGGGGAGGGTGCGGTGCGGATCGTTGAACTGCAACGATCCGGCGGCAAGCCGATGAGCGCGGATGAATTACTTCGCGGCATGCCGGTCGCGCCCGGCAGCACGTTGCATTGAGCGTGATCCCGAAAAGTGGAAGCCGGTTTTCGGATAAGATCACACTCCAAAGAAAATTACCTATGCCGCGCTACAAGCTCACCATCGAATATGACGGCACGCCCTATGTCGGCTGGCAGGCCCAGGACAACGGCATTTCGGTGCAAGGCGCGCTGACCGATGCTATCGCCGCTTTTACCGGCGAGCGCGTCACTGTCGCTGGCGCCGGCCGTACCGATACCGGCGTGCATGCGCTCGGCCAGGTCGCCCATATCGACCTCGCCAAGGCTTGGGAGGTCGATAACGTTCGCGACGCGATCAATTTCCATCTGCGACCGCAGCCGATCGCCGTGCTTGCGGCGGAACCGGTCGCGGCGGATTTCGACGCGCGCTTCTCGGCGGTCAAGCGGCATTATCGCTATCGCATCGTCAACCGCCGCGCCGATTTCGACTCTCGACCGCAATCGCGCCTGGCGCGTGCCGCGCCCGCTCGACGGCGCGGCGATGCACGCCGCCGCACAGAAACTGATCGGCAGGCACGATTTCACCACCTTCCGCTCGACCGAGTGCCAGGCCAAATCGCCGGTGAAGACGCTCGACCGCCTCGACGTGGCGCGCGACGGCGAGGAGGTGCGCGTCACCGCCGCGGCGCGCTCGTTCCTGCAGCATCAGGTGCGCTCGATGGTCGGTTCGCTGGTTCATGTCGGCGAGGGTAAATGGACTGGTGACGATTTGGCCACTGCGCTCGCCGCCCGCGACCGCAGCGCCTGCGGTCAGGTCGCGCCGCCGCACGGACTTTACCTGGTTCGGGTCGATTATTAGTTCGCCATTCCGGACGCCGACGCAGGTGAGAAGAGATGTCGAGCAATGATGTTGAAGTTGTCGTTATCGGCGGCGGCGCAGCCGGCGTGGCGGCGGCAAAGCGGCTGCAGCAGGCGTCGATTCGCTGCCTGCTCGTCGAGGCGCGGCCGCGGCTCGGCGGCCGGGCATGGACCGTTCACGATGCAGGCGGCCGCGCGCTCGATCTCGGCTGCGGCTGGCTGCACTCCGCCGACCGCAATCCCTGGGTCGCGGTCGCGCAGCAGCTGGGCTTGTCGATCGACAAAACCCCGCCGCCCTGGATGAACAGGCCTCTAGAATTGAGCTTCCCGCGTGCCCAGTACGCTGATTTTCGCAAGGCCTTCGGCGAGTTCTACGCGCGCTTGGACACGGCAGCGCAGAGTGAGGCTGACGCGGCAGCGTCGACCTTGCTCGATCCGGCATCTCGCTGGAACGCGCTTCTCAATGCGATGAGCACCTATATCAGCGGCGCCGAGCTCGATCGGATTTCGCTGAAAGATTTGGATCGATATCACTCAACCGACGTGAATTGGCGGGCGGTTGAAGGCTATGGCACGCTTATCAGCGCCTGGGGTGCCGGCATTCCCAGGATGCTCGACTGTCCGGTCGGTGCCGTCGATCACAGCGGCAAGCATCTGCGCGTTGAAACCAGCAACGGCGCCATCGCAGCCGATCAGGTCATTGTGACAGTGCCAAGCGCGGTACTCGCGGCCGAGCGAATTCGATTTACCCCGGCGCTGCCGAAGAAGATTGAGGCTGCGCGCGGCCTGCCGTTGGGGCTGGCCGATAAGCTGTTCATTGTGCTCGATGGCGCCGAAGAATTCGAATCGAGCGTCCGGGTGTTCGGGCATACCGACCGCGTGGCGACGGCGGGTTATCATATCAGGCCGTTCGGCTGGCCGATGATCGAAGCCTATTTTGGCGGTACATTGGCCGCCGAGCTTGAAGCGAGCGGTGAGGAGGCATTCTTCGATTTTGCCGTCGCCGAGCTTGCGGGCGTGCTCGGAGCTGATTTTGCCCGCCGCGTAAAGCCGATCCGAATGCACCGTTGGGGCAACGATCCTTTTGCGCTCGGTTCTTACTCGTTCGCTTCGCCCGGATTTGCCGATTGCCGGCAAGCGCTGGCCGAGCCGGTCGACGAGCGGCTATTTTTCGCCGGCGAAGCGTGTTCGAGAAATGATTTTTCAACAGCGCATGGCGGTTATCTCACCGGCGTTGCCGCGGCAGACAAGGTGATCGCCCTGCGTCGCAATTAAGCGAAATACCGCTCGATGATCCGCCGATAGATCGCAGTCAGCGTCACGAGGTCGGCAACCGGCGTGCATTCGTCGACCGCATGCATGGTCCGCCCGACCAAGCCGAATTCCAGCACCGGGCAATAATCCTTGATGAAGCGGGTGTCGGAGGTGCCGCCGCTGGTTGAGAGCTTGGGCTTGCGGCCGGTGACATCGGCAATCGCGGCGACGGCGAGTTCAGTGAACGGCCCGGGCTTGGTGACAAAGACATCGGCGTTCGACGGCTGCCACTCGATCGCGTAATGCACGCGGCCGGCCGCGGCAGTGTGCGCGCGGCGCTCAATCAGCATTTTGAGCGCGGCCTGGCTGTGGCGGTCGTTGTAGCGGATGTTGAAGCGCGCACGCGCTTCGCCGGGAATGAGATTGACGGTCGGATTGCCGACATCGACGGAGGTGAATTCGAGATTCGACGGTGCGAAATGCTCGCTGCCTTGGTCGAGCGGCGCCTGCAGCGCCGTCATCAGCGCCATGAGCCCGCGGATCGGATTGTCGGCGCGCTCGGGATAGGCGACATGGCCCTGCCGCCCGGTGACGATCAGCGTGCCGTTGAGGGAGCCACGCCGTCCGGCCTTGATGGTGTCGCCCAAGACTTCGACATTGCTCGGCTCGCCGAGAATGCAGTGATCGAATTTTTCGCCGCGCTCGGCGGCCCATCGCAGCAATTTGACGGTGCCGTTGACCGCGACGCTTTCCTCATCGCTGGTGATCAAAAGCGAGATCGAGCCTTTCGACCTGCCGCCATTGGCCACCAAATAATCGAGCGCGGCGGCGACGAAGCAAGCGATGCCGCCTTTCATGTCGACCGCGCCACGGCCGTAGAGCAGGTCGCCTTCGACTTCGCCGCCGAACGGCGGATGCGACCACGAGGCCTCATTGCCTGCAGGCACCACGTCGGTATGGCCGGCAAAAACGAGATTGGGCCGTGCCGTGCCGATGCGGGCGAAAAGATTATCGACCGGCGCCGTGCCGGGCTCGTCAAACACTGCGCGATGCACCGCAAATCCCGCAGGCTCCAGCACGCGCTGCAAATAGTCGAGCGCGCCGCCTTCGTCCGGGGTGACGGAGCGGCAACGCACAAGATCGCGGGCGATGGCGATGGGATCGGCGGTCATGTTCGGAATGACTGGGCTGTACCAAATTTCATGGCTGCTGCCGGACGAGATAACAGCCATTCGCCTGGAGAATGCGCACAAGATCGCGATAATATTCGGCCATCAGGCGCCGGCGACTTCGAGGCGCTCCTCGGCGCGAAAGGTCAATGACAGATTGTCGTTTCTCTCACCCGACAATTCCAAGAGATCAGGCAGCGCGAGCCTGGCTTCCTCAATCATCGCCGGCCAGCTAGCGGCCTCAACGACAAGACCGGCCACGTCATTACTTGTGGCGATCCAGACGCTCGCTTCAGCGTCCCAGCGGGCATCGATGGCGATGGAACGGCTCATGGCTAGAAGATCGTGCACCACACCGGGCTGGTCAATCCCCTGACTGTCAAGTTCGCGGGGTTGCTCCCGGTGCCAGCGGGTCCGGCCCGTATGGGTTCGGGCCGATCGTGCCGCGGCGAAAGCCGAGCTCGACGAGCAGGACGAGGAACATCATGGTGAAGGGAATTGCGATACCGATCGACAGCAGGCTGGGCTCGTCGTCGGTGCCGGTCAGTTCGAGCACGGTGAGCAAGTCGAGCAGTGCGCTCGCCCCGAAGAACGCAATCAAGAGCCAAAGCGGCAAATTGCGATCGTGGGCGCGTTTCACGGCGACGGCGAATTCCGGGTAGGTGTAGGCCAAGTCGACGATGGCGCTGAGCCGATCGCCCTGTATCTCTTCGGCGAGGACATGGCCGAAAATCTCGGCGACCGTCAGGACGGCAATTCCGATCCAGAATGTCTGGCGGCTGATGCGGCCGTGGAACGTGTTGAAGAGGTAGGCCCAATCCATCGGCGCGATCAGCTTATTTGGAGCACGGACTTTGCGGAACGCCGGTATTCACTTTTCCGGATCATGCTTAATCGCGCAACAGTTCGTTGATGCTGGTTTTGGCACGGGTCTTCTCGTCGACCCGCTTGACGATGACCGCGCAATAAAGATTGGGCGTCGGCTGGCCCGTCTTGTTCGGCTTGCCGGCCATGGTGCCCGGCACGACCACGGAATAAGCCGGCACCTCGCCTTGCAACGTCGCGCCGGTCTCGCGGTCGACGATCTTGGTCGAAGCGCCGATAAATACGCCCATCGACAGCACCGAGCCCTCGCGCACGATCACGCCCTCGGCGACTTCCGATCGTGCGCCGATAAAGCAATTGTCCTCGACGATCACCGGGCCGGCCTGCAACGGCTCGAGCACGCCGCCGATGCCGGCGCCGCCGGAGACGTGGCAGTTCTTGCCGATTTGGGCGCAGGAGCCGACGGTGGCCCAGGTATCGACCATGGTGCCGGAATCGACGTAGGCGCCGAGATTGACGAAGGACGGCATCAGCACCACGCCCGGCGCGATATAGGCGGAGCGCCGCACCACGCAGCCCGGCACGGCGCGAAAGCCGGCGGCGCGAAAGCGGGCGTCGTCCCAGCGATCGAATTTCGACGGCACTTTGTCCCACCACACTGCGTGGCCCGGTCCGCCCGCGATTTCGCTCATGTCGTTCAATCGAAACGACAGCAGGACCGCCTTCTTCAGCCATTGATTGACGCGCCAAATGCCGTTCGATGTGCCTTCGGTCGACTTTTCGGCGACGCGCACGGCGCCGCGGTCGAGCAGGTCGAGCGCCTCTTCGACGGCTTCGCGCACCTCGCCTTTGGTGGACGGCCCGACCTCGTCGCGCCGCTCGAAGGCGGTGTCGATGGTCTTGGCCAGATTATCGGCAATCCCAGCTGACATGGAAACTGACATGGAATCTGACATGTAAATGGTCCCTGCTGCGCGGTTTGTCGGGTCAGGGACGAGCGATGTCAACAGCGACGATTGCGCTTGCCGCGCACAGCAGCGAGGCCGCGCAAAAAACCGGCAAGGTCGTCGGTGACGTGATCGACGTGCGCAGCCTCGCGGCCGGCAAGCTCCCACTCCTCGCGCAACACCACGCGGGCGCCTTCCGGCACCACCAGCACCGTCGTCATGCCGAGCGCGTGCGGCACTTCGAGATTGCGGGCAAGGTCTTCAAAGATCGCGGCGCGCGTGGGATCGACCTGGTGATGGGCGAGGAAGCGCTCGTAGACAAGCGGCCGCGGCTTGGGCTCGAGCTCCGCTGCCCGGATGTCGAACACGTCGTCGAAATGTTGTTCGATGCCGAGGCGCCGCATCACCGCATCGGCATGGTGCCGCGTGCCGTTGGTGAGAATGAATTTGCGGCCGCGCAGTTTGCCGATGGCCGCACCCAGCGCCGGATCGGGCTGCAACGGCGAATGATCGATCTGGTGCACGATTTCGAGGAATTGGTCGGGTTCGAGGCCGTGCTCTTCCATCAGGCCGCGCATGGTCGTGCCGTAACGCCGATAATAGTCTTTCTGCAGCCGGAAGGCCTCATCGCGGCTGATCTTGAGGAAATCGACGATGTAGTCGCGGATGCGTTCGTCGACCTGCTGCCAGAGATTGAGATGATGCGGGTAAAGCGTGTTGTCGAGATCGAACACCCAGGTGTCGATGTGCTTGAAACCGCGAACGGCGCGCTGCGAAAGTCCGGGACGCGTTGTTGCCATGATTTGGGGCGATGAATTTGCCGGCGGCCGAATCGGATTTAGCAGCGGGTAAGTAGAGTACAATCGATGCGTAGAACTTTGCGTAAGTCTATCCCATACATCTTTGCATTGCTCGCCGGCACGCTTGCCGCCATCGTCGTCGCCGGCATCGCGCTGTTCGCCGCACATTCTTAAGTGAAGGCCGTTCAACCCGCCTCGCGCCATGACGTTGCCGGGATGAGTCCCTTGAGCGCGCCGTCATGCAAGCGCACTGGATCGCGCTCGCCTTCCATGGCAAGCCGCAGCACGCAGCGCGCCAGTTCGTCGGGCTTTACCGTCGTGTTGCCGATCGCTTTGAGCGTCAGCCAGGCCTCGTCGAAGGCTGCCTCAAGCACGATCAGCGTCTGGGGATCGAACGAGCTGTTGTGGAACCCCCGCATGGTTCCATCCTCACCGCGTTAGTGTCGAGATTCGCGAAAGCTTCGGCGCAAACTTGGCCGAGTTTGTGACGCGAAGCCATGATAGCCGTTAATAAACGATGACGGATCGGCGTCTGGTCCACCCAAGGCAATGCAGCCTCAGGAACTCAGCCGCGGCAGGAGCCGCGTCGCGTTGCCGTTCGCGATCGCTTCGAGATCGCCGGCCGGCAACCCGAGCTTTTGCAAATTGGCGATCTGATCGAGCGCAAGATACGGATAATCGGTTCCGTAGGTGATTTGCGAGGTTGGAACGAGCTTGGTCAGCGCCGCCATCGCGGCCGGATGCGTCGCATTCGCGGTGTCGTAGTAAAGGCGCCGGAACTCCGTTTCGATGCCGTCGGGAGCGAAGCCGTTGGGGCCGCGGGCCTTCTGGTCGTAGAACGCCTCGATGCGGCCGGCAAGGAAAGGAATTGTGCCGCCGCCGTGCGATGTCAAATGCTCGTGCTGCCGCCGATGCACGCGATCCTCGCTTGTTTTGGGCGCGCACTTGAGGTGAACGGCAAAGCCGTCTCGTTCTCCGATGGCATAGAAGCCGCGCCACGTCGGGCCGAATGAGAAGCCGAGAACGTCCCGGTAAAACTTGATCGCCCGCTCAAGGTCATCCACCAATAACTGCGGAGCGGGAAATGCCTTGACAGCCGCGCTATTTAGTCGCTGTCAAGGCACATTACCTTAGCGCGTGAGCTGAAATGCGACCAGCGCCGCCAGCATAACGGCGCTGCCGAGCCCTTGCAGCGGCGTGATGACTTCGCCGAGCAGAAGCGCGCTGAGAATCATCGCGGTGAGCGGCTCGAGATGCATGATCAGCGCGGTGCGGAACGGTCCGATGCGCATCGTCGAGACGAAGACGAACAGGATTGCGGCCGTTGTCGCCAGGCTGAGGGCGACCAGGAACGCCCAGCCAAGGTCGGTTTGTGGTGGATGCCAGGTCTCCGTGGCGAGCGAAGCTGCAACGAACGCTACGGTCGACGACAGCATCGAGTACCATGTCGTCAGTCGCGCGTCGGCGCCGACCAGATAGGCGCGGGTCGCGAGCAGCACGGCGGTGCGGCAGCACGCGGCGCCCAGCGCATAGGCGACACCGGCGAACGCCAAGCCTGCCGGATGCGCGCCGATCATGATTGCAAGCCCACAAAACGCGCTAATGGCGCACAGTGCTCCCTTCCACCGCAGCGGCTCGAGACCGGCCAGCGAAGCAGTCAGCCCGGTCAAGAGCGGATAGGTGAAGTAAGACAGGATCGCCGTCGGGACGTCGATCGCCGCGATCGCCTTGAACAGGCAGAATATGAGCCCGGCGAACATGATGCCGATGGCCATCGACACCCAACGCACGCGCGCGTCGGCGGAAGGCTTGCGGCCGAAGCGAAGCCAGCTCGCGACGAAGGCGAGACCGACGACGCTGCGAAAAGACAGCATGGTGAGTACGTCGCAACCGGTCGCCAGCACGATCTTCGCCAGCACGTCGGATATGCCGAGCGCGGTGCCCGCGGCGATGCCCGGAAGGAGTCGCTCCGTGCGATCGCGCAGCTGCGTTGAGCCGCCGGCTTTATTGCGTGACAATGAATTCAAATTTCACCGGTGGAACAGCGTGCCGGCGCCGAGTTCGGTGAACAATTCGAGCAGCACGGCATGCGGCACCTTGCCGTCGAGGATCACCACGCCTTCGACGCCGCGGTCGAGCGCGTCGATGCAGGTTTCGACCTTCGGAATCATGCCGCCGCTGATGGTGCCGTCGGCGATGAGACGGCGCGCGTCGTCAACCGACAATTCCTTGATGAGCTGCTTCGACTTGTCGAGCACGCCTGGCACGTCGGTGAGCAGCAACAGCCGCTTGGCCTTGAGCGCGCCGGCGATGGCGCCGGCAAACGTGTCGGCATTGACGTTGAACGTGCCGCCGTTTGCAGCGGCGGCGACCGGCGCCAACACCGGAATCAATTCGCGGCCGAGAATCTGGTTGAGCACGGTGATATCGATTTTATCCGGCTCGCCGACATAGCCGAGGTCGATTACTTTCTCGATCGCGGAATCGGGATCGATCACGGTGCGCGTCAGCTTGCGCGCCACCACCATGTTGCCGTCCTTGCCGCACAGTCCGATGGCTTTGCCGCCAGCCGCGTTGATGTAGCCGACCATGTTTTTGTTGATGGAGCCGGCCAGCACCATCTCGACGATTTCGAGCGTCTTTTCGTCGGTGATGCGCAATCCGGCCGCATAGTGCGACTGCACGCCGAGTTGCTTGAGCATGGCTTCGATCTGTGGTCCGCCGCCGTGCACGACAACCGGGTTGATCGCGGTCTGTTCCAAAAGCACGACGTCGCGCGCGAATTCGCGTGCCAGGTGTTCCTCGCCCATGGCATGGCCGCCGTACTTAATGACGACGGTTTCCTCGTCGTAGCGCTGCATATAGGGCAGCGCTTCCGCAAGGATGCGGGCCTGCTCGAACGGCGACACGTCCATCGGGAACTCCTTCGACCGTCGCCGCTATTTAGCCGCCGGAACCGTCGGAGGAAAGGTCAATTAGGTCAAGACGCCACGGGAATGCTGGACGATCCGACAAGTTACCTCGATACAAAGGCTTCGCCGACTTCCAGCCATGAATTGTTAGGGGCGCTCGGCCACCAGCCGGGCGACCGCGGCGCGCAATTGCGCGATGCCGGTGCCGCTTTTCGCCGAAGTGGCGATCAGGTCGGGAAAGGCTGCCGGTCTTTTCCGCATCGCGGTCGCGACCGCCGCCGTCCGCTCGGCAAGCTCCGCCGCGCCGATCTGATCGCACTTGGTGAGAACGATTTCGTGGCTCACAGCGGCCTCGCCGAGCGTATCGAGGATGGCGTCGTCGGCGGCTTTCAGTCCATGGCGCGCATCGACCAGGAGGTAAACGCGCGCCAATGTGGCGCGGCCGTGCAGGTAATTGGTAATGAGATTCGTCCAGGCAGCGATTTTGCTTTTCGCCGCCGCAGCGTAGCCGTAACCCGGCATATCGACCAGGACGAGCCGCTGCGGCCCGCAGAAGAAGATCAATTCCTGGGTACGGCCGGGCGTATGGGACGTGCGCGCCAGCGCCCGTCGCCCGGTCAGCGCGTTGATCAGCGACGACTTGCCGACATTGGAGCGGCCGGCGAAAGCGATTTCAGGACCGGCCATCGGCGGCAGCGAAGAAGGCGTGCCCGCCGCGGAGAGAAAGTTCCACTGTACCGCAAACAGCCGGCGGCCGGCTTCGATCTCGGCGGTGGAAAAGCCGTCCGTGAGCGCGGCGGACATCATGACGGCGCTTTTGCCACTGGTTGCGAATTCGGCCGGAACCAAAGAAGCCGGCTGCGGTTTGTCAACCGCCGGGACAGATGCGGCGCGCTCTGCGAGGACATCATGGACGATTGGTCGAGCGTACGGCTGTGCGATGTCGTGAACCTGTTCCTCAGCGGCGTTCTTTTTTTCTCGCCCTGGCTGTTCGACCTGTCGTCGGGCGCGCCATGGCAGATCGCATCGATTGTCGGGATCATCATTGCGGTGCTGTCGATTGCGGCGCTCGCCGCTTTCGCGGTCTGGGAGGAATGGTTCATTTTGATCGCGGGCCTGGCGTTGATCGTATCGCCCTGGCTCCTCGGCTTCCAGAACAGCGACGCCATGACTATCGATGTCATCATTGGCATCATCGTTGCGGCTCTGGCGGGCGTCGAGGTCTTGTTCACACGCGATCAAGAGCCGTCGGAAAGCCCGAGCCACTGAAAGGTGGGCCGAATCTCATAATTGCACATTGAAAAAGGGGACTTCGAAAAAGGGGACTTCGCGTCCCCTTTTCGCTGGCCGAGGCCAAATTTTGCGCAGCGCCTGGCCGTGGCTTAGGCGGCCGCCTCGTCGGTGTGCTGCCATTTGATCGGCGCGGGGGCATAGACCGGGTTTTTGGCAACGCCCTGGTAACGCACGGCGGCCGCGACGGCGGAAATCCCGATCTGCCGGTAACGGCCGGCAAGCGCGGTATTTTGCCCATTATCTTCGTTGGAGGCCTGTTGCGCGTGGCACATTTCACCTGTTTTCTTGGCTATTTCGGCAGCCATATGCGTCATTATGAAACCGTTCCCATTACTGGTTGGCGATGACCAAATCCTAAGCGATGAGTGCGGCGGAAATGGGCGGCAATTTGTGCGTTGCCGTGAAATTTCCATTCCTAGACTCGGCTAGGTGCCTCGCTTGTGGTAAACCCTTGCTTAATGCGCCGAGGCTATATTGTATGGGCTTCGGGCGGAACTGACGGGGACCAACGGCCACTTATCCACGGGCGATCAAGGCAGTGCGGCATTCGTGCAACACTTGTCGCGCACCTTGTGGCCTGAGGCCTGTAAATACTGGCACAGCCGCGTCGCTTTGGGGTATTGGCATTCGCGATATTCGTTGGCCGGGGTGGCGCAGGGCGGACGGAGAAGTAGGGCGTGATGTCATTGCGTGTGATTGCATTCGTTATCATCGGGCTGGCGCTCGGCGGCTGCATGCAGGATACGCTTGAGCCCGCGACGCAGGCCGGCTGGAATTCGCGCGACAAACTGTTGATGTCGAACCTGCCCTACGAGCAGGCAGATATTCCCGAGCCTTATCGCCGTCACATCGTCGATTACACGCGCAAGGAATCGCCCGGCACTGTCGTCATCGATAGCGACAACAAGTTCCTCTATTACGTGCTGCCAGGAGGGGAAGCGATCCGCTACGGCATCGCCGTTGGCGAAGAAGCCCAAGCCTGGAACGGCATCGCCAAGATCGGCCGGATGGAACAATGGCCGGCGTGGATCCCGACCTCAGGCGAACAACAACGGCTCGGGCCGTTGCCGGCCTACGTCACTGGCGGCCCGCATAATCCCATGGGTTCGCGCGGCATGTATCTGTATTCTTCCGGCAGGGACACGCTGTACCGCATCCACGGCACCAATCAGCCCGAATATATCGGGCAAGCGATCTCGTCGGGCTGCATCCGCATGACCAACGAAGATGCGATCGACCTTTATAATCGCGTGAAGGTCGGCACCATTGTCGTGGTGCTGGCGCCGAAGAACGGCAATGCGCCGAACGGTCCGCGGATGGCGTCCAGCTCTATCCCCGACGAAGCCGCCACGGTGAAGTGGTATTGATCGCGCAACGTCTGAACGATTGCGGCGCCGGTCTCGACCGGCGCCGTTTGCTGTGTGGCGAGGCTAGGCGCCGAGCGTCACGTGCACGATTTCCGGCGGCACGCCGAGCCGAGCGGGAATAATGCTGGTGCCGAGCCCGCCGGAGACGATCAGATGTCGCCCATCCTCGACCACATGCCCATAAGCGTAGCGTGCGCCGTAGCGTGACGGCACATAGCTCGGCCAGAGCAGCGGAACGCGAATCTGGCCGCCGTGGGTGTGGCCAGCAAGCGTGAGCGCGACGCGAGCGGGAACGTCTGGAAAAATGTCCGGCTCGTGGGCGAGAAGCAGGACCGGATCGTCGGTTTTAATTTGCGCAAGCGTGCCCGGCAGATCGTCGACGCCGCGGAATTCGCCAGGACCGAGCTGGTAGGCGAGCTGATCGCCGAGACCGGCGAGCCAGAACCGGCGTCCGTCCTCGCCCAGGAGCACGGCACCGTTTTCCAGCACCGGTATGCGCACGCGGGCGAGCGCAGACCGCACGCCGTCAAGGTCGTGCCACCAATCATGATTGCCGAGGATCGCCCAGATTCCGAGCGGCGCCTTAAGCCGAGCGAGTTCGGCCGCCCACAGCGGATCGGCGACAGGCTCAGATTTGAAAAACCTATACCAGGCCTTGAAATCTCCGAGCAGGACGATGAGGTCGGCTTGCAAGGCCTGCGCGGCGTCGACCATGGAGCGAACCCGCGGCAGCGTCATGTCGGGGCCGCCGGCATGCAGGTCGGCGACCACGGTGACGGTGAGCTTGCGGCCTGCCGGCCAGCCCGGCGGATTGGGCGCGTATCGCGTGACGATAAGCTCGCTCGGCTCGACGGCGCCGGCATAGGCGGCGGTTGCCGCCGCCGACAGGCCGAGCACACCCGCGCCCGCGACAACAAATCGCCGCCGGGTCAGGCGCGATTTCGCCGCGCGCTCGGGTGGTTCTGCTCCATCGGGTGCGGCCGGCTTCATGGCAAGTCCAACGCGCCTCATAGCTCGCCACTGGTGAACGGAGTGTTCATAGCCGCCGGTCGTCGTGTCGCAGCTCGGATCACGACTGCGCGATCCGCTCGCGCGTTACCCAATGGAGCGTCTTGTCGAGCGCGCGGCCGAGCCGGTCGAACAATTCGCCGACCTCTTCTTCGCCGATGACGAGCGGCGGGCATAGCGTCAAAACGTCGCCCAGCACCGCGCGCAGGATCAGGCCTTCGGCTTCGGCGAACTGCACCGCGCGCGCGGCAACGCCGTGCTCTGGGGCAAAGGAGCTCTTGGTCCTTTTGTCCGCGACCAGTTCCAATCCGCCGATCAAGCCAAGGCCGCGTGCTTCGCCGACCAAGGGATGTTCCCCGAGCGCCTTGAGCCGCGCCTGAAATTGCCGTGCCCGCTCCGCGGCTTTTTCGAAAATGCGGTCACGCGTGTAAATCTCGATCGCTTTGAGCGCGACCGCGGCGGAAGCGGGATGGCCGCCATAAGTGAAGCCATGGCCGAATACGCCGATCTTTTCGCTTTCGGTCAGCAGCGCCTGATACATGAGCTCGGGAATCATGACGCCGGCAATCGGCAGATAGGCCGACGACAGCGCCTTGGCGACCGAGATCGACTGCGGCACGAAGCCAAGCTTCTCGCAGCCGAACGTGGTACCGAGCCGGCCGAAGCCGCAAATCACCTCGTCGCTGATCATGAACACATCGTGCTTTGAGCAAACCGCCATGATCTTCTCGAAATAGCTCCGCGGCGGCACGATGACGCCGCCGGCGCCCATCACCGGCTCGGCGATGAAAGCGGCAACGGTGTCCGGGCCTTCCTTGACGATCAATGCGTCAAGCTCGGCGGCAAGCCGCGTCGCAAAATCCTCCTCGCTCTCGCCGTCTTGCGCGAAACGGTAATGATGCGGGCAGCCGGTATGCAGAAAACCCGGCAGCGGCAGGTCGAAGTCGCGATGGTTGGCCGGCAATCCCGTCAGCGAAGCGGCGACCACGGTGACGCCGTGGTAAGCCTTCATGCGGCTGACGATCTTTTTCTTCTGCGGCCGGCCGAGCGCATTGTTGAGGTACCAGACTAGCTTGACCTGGGTGTCGTTCGCCTCGGAGCCGGAATTGCAGAAGAACACCTTTGAGATCGGCACCGGCGCGATCTCCTTCAGTTTCTCCGCAAGCTCGATCGCCGGATCGTGGCTTCTACCGGTGAACAGATGGGCGAAGGAAAGCTTGCGCATCTGCGCAGCGGCCGCCTCGACCAGTTCTTCGTTGCCGTAACCAAGCGCGGTGCACCACAGCCCGGCCATGCCCTCGATATAGGCTCTGCCGTCGGTGTCGTAGACATAGACGCCCCGGCCGCGCTCGATAACGAGCGGGCCGCTATCACGAAAGCGCGCGAGATTGATATAGGGGTGCACCAGCGTTTCAACGTCGCGGGCGGCGAGATTGCTGAGCGGAGACATCAACGGCCCTTGTTGCGCATGAAGCATTTCCAAAATCCGATACCGCCCACGGATCAAGTCCGAGGGCAAGTTCTTTAGGATTATGCGCCTTATTGCGCGATATTGTGATGGCCGGACGAGGCCCGCTCGATTTGCGCAACCGGTCGCGGCCGCGGCAGCGGCACTTCATCAAGTGGTATCGCCGGCGCGTCGAGACCCTCAAGCGGCACCCCTTCGGCCGTCGCCGTGTCCGGCTCCTTAGCTTGCGCTTCCACCGGCGGTGCCGGCGGTACGCGCACGTCCCACTCGCAGATCTTGTAATTGTTGCGGCGCGGTTCGAGATCAAGGTGGATGTGCTCTTCGTGATAGCCGTCCGAGCCCGGACCGAGCACGGTCATAAATCGCGCGCACGCGGTCGCACGGATGGTGTCGCGCCAATCTTTGTCGGCGTTCATGTCGGTCAGCACCAGCGCGCGGCCGTCGGCGAGCTTGAAATCGTGCACGTCGAGCGCATCGGCGCGGCCGTGCTCGCTCACTTTCGCGGCACGCACATTGTTGCGGCCGCGGCAATCGTAGGAGGCGAAGTTGTCGAGCGCGCGCAGCGGCGGCAGGTTCGTCAACGACGGTGCAACATCCTCGCGCACCCAACCGGCGACTTCTTGCGCCATCGGGCAGCGCAAAATTGCCGGCGGCAGCACCATGACCTTGCCTCGATCCGACAGCGTGATCGCGTCGAGCCGCACGGCATCGTCGGCGCCGCAATCGCCCGGTCCGACCAGCACGGGCAGCGGCTGGAATTCCGCGATTTTCGCCAAGTTCAGTTGGCAGGCCGTCGGCTTCGCCGGCGCTGCGGCCGCATTCGCTTGCGGAAACGACGCATAGGCCTCCTGGGGCGGGGCGAATTCCTGCGGAATGACGACGGGCCAATGGCTTGGCGCTCGCGGCGCGCCATGGGCGGCGCTGGCGACGGGCTTGGCTTGTTTCGCCGGCGGCGCAGTGCCGTCTTGCGCGAGCGCCACAGGCATCGCGCATGACAGCACGGCAATAACGACGGCAGACTTCACGCGCACTACCCCAGCACAGTTGCAGGCATTGTCAGGAAACTTCGAGGCCGTCTCGAGGACCTATGCTTTAAGCCATCCGAGCTTACAGGTTCAAGCGTTGAGCCGGAGAATGAAAGGTGCTTGCCTATTCGCCGAAGCCGGCTAACCTCCCGAAATAAAAGCAACAACAACGGGGAACGTCATGCTTGGCTTGATGCAGGATTGGCCGCTTCTTTGCCATCGCGTTATCGATCACGCCGCGATTAATCACGGCGAGCGGCCGGTGATCTCGCGCTCGATCGAAGGGCCGATGCATACCACGAATTATGCCGCGATCCGCGCTCGCGCGCTCAAGGTGGCGCAACGGCTCGATAAAGCCGGCATCAAACTCGGTGATCGCGTGGCGACGCTGGCCTGGAACACCTGGCGGCACCTTGAAGCCTGGTACGGCATCATGGGCATTGGCGCCATCTATCATACCGTCAATCCGCGCCTGTTTCCGGAGCAGATCGTCTGGATCGTCAACCACGCCGAAGACCGCCTGATGATGGTCGACCTCACCTTCCTGCCGATCCTGGAAAAGCTCGCCGACAAGCTCAAGCCGATCGAACAGTACATCGTGTTGACCGACGCTGCGCATATGCCGACGACGAAACTGAAGAATGCCGCGCCTTACGAGGAGTGGATCGCGGAAGTCGACGGCGATTTCGCCTGGAAGTCGTTCGACGAAAATACCGCCGCCGGCATGTGCTATACGTCCGGCACGACTGGCCATCCCAAGGGGGTGGTCTATTCGCACCGCTCGAACGTGCTGCATTCGATGATCGCGGCGCAGCCCGACGCCATGGACGTTGCCTCGCGCGACACGGTCATGCCGGTGGTGCCGATGTTCCACGCGAATTGCTGGGGGCTCGCTTTGACCACGCCGATGGTCGGCGCGTCTCTGGTGATGCCCGGCGCCAAGCTCGACGGCAGCTCGGTCTACGAACTGCTTGACCGCTACCGCGTCACCTTCACCGCGGCGGTGCCGACGGTGTGGCTGATGCTCCTGCAACACCTCGAGGCCAACGATCTGAAGCTACCGTATTTGAAGAAAGTGGTAATTGGCGGCTCAGCCTGTCCGCGCGCCATCACCCAGAAATTCCAGGACGTCTACGGCGTCGAGGTCATCCACGCCTGGGGCATGACGGAGATGAGCCCGCTCGGTACGCTCGGCTCGCTCAAGCCCGAATATGCCGGGCTCAAAGGCGAGGCGCGGCTCGACATACAGCAGAAGCAGGGCCATTCGCCGTTCGGCGTCGAGATGAGGATCACCGACGATGCCGGCAAACGCATGCCGTGGGATGGCAAGACTTTCGGCCGTTTGAAAGTGCGTGGTCCCTCGGTGGCTAAAGCCTATTTCAAGGACGACGGCAAAATTCTCGACCCGGAAGGCTTTTTCGACACCGGCGATGTCGGCACTATCGACCGCTACGGCTATCTCAACATCACCGATCGCTCCAAGGACGTGATCAAATCCGGCGGCGAATGGATTTCCTCGATCGAACTGGAAAACCTCGCGGTCGGTCATCCCAAAGTCGCCGAAGCCGCCGTAATCGGCGTGCGCCATCCGAAATGGGACGAGCGGCCGTTGCTCGTTATCGTGCTCAAGGAAGGCCAGAGCGCGACGAAAGAAGATCTGCTCGCCTTCCTCGACGGCAAGGTCGCAAAATGGTGGATGCCCGACAACGTCGTGTTCGTCCGTGAAATCCCGCACACCGCGACCGGCAAAATCCAGAAAATCGCGTTGCGCGCGCAATTCAAGGATTACGTGCTGCCGGCGGCCGCTGCTGCAAGCCAGTGATGTTTGGTGCGAGCCGCGAAAGAGGTCAGGGAACCCGACGGCATTGCCGCAGCAGGGCGAATGCGACGCCGGAAGCGGCTCCGCTAAGGGGCGAAAAGCTGCCTGAAATCGCGCCTGTAATTTGACCTAAACTCGAACAAATCACGCCCGCGCGAGTTTGCCCGGAGGCGATGCATCGCATTGCGGCAAGTGCCGCCGCACGATGCGCGAGACGCATGTCTTTGCCCCATTTGGCCGGCGCCGGGAGGCCTGCCGGCCGGGAAAGTGATTTTTTCTCAATGATTTACTGAATAGTTCCGGGTACTCATTGATGCCGTCTAGAATTCATCTTCGTGACCAAAATATTTCCGATCATGCTGCGTCGCACAATGACCACATTTGGCCGGTCATAGGGCACCCGGCTCACGATCAGTGGGCCGATTCACCCTCCCATCAACAATCGAATAGGATGGACATGGCTGGTAATAGCCTCCAGAAGACTTTGATTGCTTCAGCTCTTGCCTTGGCCGTTATCGGAATACCGATGACGGCTAAGGCGCAAACCGGAATTGCTTCCGTTTACGCTTACTCCGGAGAACCCACCGCCAGCGGCGAGCGTGTGTCGCCGGGCGGGTTGACGGCGGCCCACCGGACGCTGCCGTTTGGCACACTGGTGCGGGTCACCAATGAGCGTAACGGGCGTTCCGTGGTGGTGCGCATCAACGATCGCGGGCCGTTCGTCCGCGGCCGCATCATCGACCTGACGCCTGCTGCGGCCCATGCGCTCGGGTTCTCCGGTCTCGCCAACGTCAGCGTGGACGTCGTCGGCAGAAGCTGAAGGCGCCTTTTCAAACTTGGCCTATTTGATCGCAATGAAACGGGAGGCCGTGGCCTCCCGTTTTTTTGTCAATTTTGTTGCCAAATTTTTGTTGCGGATTTTTGTTGCCACGCCGGGTTAAGTCTGCCGGCTTGCCGCCGCGAGCCTCGGGCCCATTTCGAAGCCGGTCAGATCCGAATAGCGCGGGGCGGCGCCGAATTGGTAACTTTATCATTAACACAAGAGCAAGGATTGTCCCGCACCATGCGCCGCTCCACCACGCCCAATCGTCGCAACGATGCCGTCAACCGATCTCGTTCAATCATTTCAAACACGCCTTGCGCTTTATGCTCTTGACGAACGGGCCCGCCGTCTTGCCAAGGAAGCCTGGCCCTTGATTGCGCCGAATCTGGATCGGGCGATCGATGAAATCCTGTCGGCTCTGACAGTGTTGCCGCAGGTGGGCGAGATCGCCAGGCGGAACAGAGAACTCATCAAAAAGTTGGAAGTGGCGCACTTCACAGCCTTGTTCGGCGGCGATCTCGACGAACGTTACGCCGAGTCCTGCCGGCGGACGGTGGAGCAGGAAGCGGCGCTCGGCTTCGATGCCCGCATTCGCAGCACCGCCGGAAATTACGCGCTCAAAGCTGCGCTCGACGCGCTCGCCCGCAGGTACCGATTTTCGTCGGCTAAGGCCGTCGAATACGGCAAAGCCGTGTCCCAGGTGATCGGCTTCGATGTGGCCAACGCGATGACGCTGCATCGCCAGGCGGCGGAGCAAGCGGCGCTGGCGCGGCGCGGCGCCATCGACGGCGCGATCGCGGATTTCGACGTCGCCATCGGTGAGGTGGTGGAGGCGATCAAAGAAGCCTCGGTTTCGCTGACGGCGACCTGCTCCACCTTGAACGCGGTCGCCGGCGACACGCTTTCCCGCATGGCCTCGGCCTCCTCTGCGGCGTTCGAAACCGCGCAGCGCATGGACATCATGGTGCGGGCCACGGAAGAACTCTCCGGATCGATCCAGGCAATCGGCGAGCAGGTAAGCCACGGCCTAGGCATGGCACAGGCCGCCGTCGGCGATACCGAGCGCACCCAACAAGCCATCCGTTCGCTGGCCGATACCGCGGAACGCATCAATTCGGTAGTTGGCGCCATTTCCGCGATCGCTTCGCAAACCAATCTTCTGGCGCTGAACGCGACGATCGAGGCCGCACGCGCCGGCGAAGCCGGCAAGGGCTTTGCGGTGGTCGCGACGGAAGTCAAAACACTCGCCAACCAGACCTCGCACGCCACCGACGATATCGCGCGGCAGGTTGCCGCCATCCAGGACGCCACCAAACGCTCCGTGGCGGAAATCGCTTCGATCGCCCAAGTCATCGGTGCGCTGAGCACCGTATCGACGAACATCGCGACGGCGGTCGAGCAGCAGAGCGTGACGACCCGGGATATCGCCGAAAGCATTCATACCGCGGCCAGCCATACCGAGCGGGCCTCGAACGCGATCAGTTCGGTCGAACAGGCGGTCACCCAGGGCGCCACGGCGGCCAACGTCATCACGGAATGGACGGCGCAACTGTCCTCGCGGGCGAACGATCTGGAAACCAAGGTCGCAACCTTCTTCAACCGCGTCCGCGCCGCGTAAATTCGCAGCCGCCCGCGGCGCGGACGTCTTCGGCCCGAAATCATTTAGTTGATATTATTCAGCCGGCGCCTTGGGCTTCGGCTTGGCCTTAATGAACGTGCTCTTCAGATTATCCCACAACTAAATCTTGGCGCCGTGGCGGTGCATGATGACGCTTTGCTGGGTCACCGAGAGCGAATTGTTCCAGGCCCAGTAGATCACGAGGCCGGCCGGGAATTTCGCCAGCATGAAGGTGAAGATCAGCGGCATCCAGTTGAAGATCATCTGCTGGGTCGGATCGGGCGGCGCCGGGTTGAGCTTCATCTGCACCCACATGGTCACGCCCATGATCGCCGGCCAGAAGCCGAGATGCAGGAAACTGCCGATCAGCGGGATGATGGTCGGATCGAATGGGATTAGCCCACCGAGCGTGAAAATATTGGTCGGGTCGGCCGCCGACAGATCGTGAATCCAGCCGTAGAACGGCGCATGGCGCATTTCGATGGTGATGAAGAGAACCTTATACAGCGAAAAGAACACCGGAATCTGGATGGCGATCGGCAGACAGCCGGCGATGGGATTGATCTGCTCCTTCTTGTAGAGCTCCATCATCTCCTGCTGCTGCTTCATCTTGTCGTTGGCGAAGCGCTCCTTGATCATCGCCATTTGCGGCTGCACCGCCTTCATCTTCGCCATCGAGGCGTAGGACTTGTTGGCGAGCGGGAAGAACAAGAGCTTGACCAGCACGGTGACGATCAGGATGGCGATGCCGAAATTGCCGACCAGACGGAAAAAGTAGTCGATCGCCAGGAACATCGGTTTGGTGATGAAATAGAACCAGCCCCAATCGATCAATAGATCGAAATGATTGAGATGGAGCGCCTGGTTGTATCCGCCTGGTCCGAGGGGAAAATCGATGCCGACAACGGACACTTCCTTGGCGCCGGCGAACAGCCGCAAGTCGGTAGATGCTGTTGCGCCCGGCGCGACGGTCTGCGCCTGCGCCAGATAATCGGTCTGGTAGATCTCTTCGCCGTTGAGGTTTTGCGCGGAGAAGCGGGTCTTCACCCTGGTATCGGTGTTGGGCAGCAAAACCGCGGCCCAATATTTGTCGGTGAAACCGAGCCAGGCGTCGGTCGCGTCCCAGCTTTCGCTCTTGATGTCGGCGAGCTTCTTATAGCTCTCTTCCTTTTCGCCCTCGCTGCCCATCACGCCGATCGGGCCTTCGTGCAGGATGTAATAACCGAGCACGGGCGGCGTGCCGTGGCGCGAGATCAGTGCGTAGGGAAACAGCGCGACCGCAGCGCCGCCCTGGTTCGCCACCTGGTCTTTGATGGTGAAAAGATAATGGTCGTCGACCGCAATGGTGCGCCTGAAGATCAAGCCCTGACCGTTATCATAGGTCAGCGTCACCGGATGATCGACGCCAAGCGAACCTGAGCCGTCCTGTTTCCATATCGTATCGGGCCCCGGCATCGCGGCGGTCGTGCCGGTGGCCGCCACCCAGCCGAATTCGGCGTAATAGGCGTCCGGCGCGCCCGATGGCGAGAACAGCACGATCGGCGGCGAGTTGGGATCGACATCTTCGCGGTATTGCTCGAGCGACAGATTGTCGATGCGGCCGCCCTTGAGATCGATGCTGCCGTGCAGCCGCGGCGTGTCGATCGTGACATGCGGCGTGGAAGCAATGACTTGCTCGCGGGTCCGGGCCGGCGGCTCGGCCGACGGCGCATTCGGCACGCCCGGGACGCTCGCTTCGGATGGGGCGGGTTGCGCCGCGCTGGGCTGCGCCGCCCCCGGTTGGACTTGCGTCTGCTCTTGTTTCTTGAGCTGCGCCTGTTCCTGCTGGCGCTGCATTTGCGGATAGCCGATGAAATATTGCCAGCCGACGACGACAAGCAATGACAGCACGATGGCAAGGATGGTGTTCTTATGCTCGCCCATTACGTGCTCTTTGGCATGTCCTTGCGCTGCTCGGCCCGTGCCCGGGGGCTTCGGTCGTCACGCCGCACTTTGGGCGAACCTGCTCTATGTAGGGCGGCGTGCGTCCCGCTACTAGGTTCCGCCCGTTCTTGCCGGCTTGCCGCGGCAGCGTGGATCCGACGCAGCGCCGCATCGAATTGCCGGACCATTTCGGCAAACGGCGCTGCGAGCGCCGTCCGCCGGCCGATCAGCACGTAATCGTGGCCGGCGCAAAGCGTGGCCGCAGGCGCAAGCCGCACCATTTCGCGCAGGCGCCGCCGCACGCGGTTGCGTTCCACCGCATTGCCGACCCGGCGCGATACCGTAAAGCCGACCCGCACCGGGCCCTGATCCCCGCGCGGGCGCGCTTGGAGGACGAAGGCGCTGGCGGGCACGCTTGCCGCTTGGGCGGCAACCCGAAAGTCCGTCCGGCGTTTCAACCGTTCCATGGCTGCGACGTGGTTGCGGTGAGGGCTCGACGTTGCAATCGACGTGCGGAACGCAAACTCGCGCCCAGGCGCAAGACTTAAGCGCTCAGTTTCTTGCGTCCGTGTGCGCGGCGCGCGGCCAGAACCTTGCGGCCGCCTTTGGTCGCCATGCGGGTGCGAAAGCCATGGCGGCGCTTGCGCACCAATTTGCTCGGCTGATAGGTCCGTTTCACCCGGAAATCTCCGCTCTGCGCCGCATCTCGCCCGTCAATCGACTTTGGCGCGATTGGCGCGGCTTATACGGGAGGGTCTTCGGCCCGTCAAACCTCAGAATATTGGCCGTTTCGGCTCACCGCATTGCCGGGCGATAAAGACTATAGAAAAGATGTGACAAGGAAACTGACCCCCACCCCAACCCTTCTCGTCCAGGGGGAGAGAGACGCTAAAATTTTCCTCCCGCAAAAAGGGGGAGGGTCAAGGCGGGGGCTTAGACTTTGGCAGGGATCCTATGACCCCAATCGTGCGGCAGGAAATAAAGCCGGATATCTGCGTCATCGGCGCCGGCACGGGCGGTCTCGCGGCGGCCTCGGCGGCGGCCGCCTTCGGCGTCAATGTGGTGCTGATCGAGCGCGCCAAGATGGGCGGGCAGGACCTCAACTGTGGCGCGCTGCCGTCCAAGGCGCTGCTGGCGGCCGCCGCGCGCGTCCAAATCTTGCGTGAAGGCGCGTTCCGCAACGGCGCGCGCTTTGCCGTCAAGAATCGGCGTTTCGCCGTCGATTTCGCCGCGGTGCGCGCCCATGTGCAAAATGTCGTCGCCGCGGTCGCGCCGCAGGATTCGCGCGAACGCTTTCACGGGCTGGGCGTGCGCGTCTTGCAAGGCGAGGGCCGCTTCACTGATCGCGAGACCGTCGCCGTCCACGATTACGACGTCAAAGCGCGCCGCTTTGTCATTGCAACCGGTTCGTCGCCGGCGCTGCCGGCGATTCCCGGGCTCGCCGACACACCGCATCTCACCAATGAGACCGTTTTCGATCTTGCCGAATGCCCGCATCGTCTCATTGTCATTGGCGCCGGCTCCCTCGGACTCGAACTGGCGCAGGCGTTTCGCCGCTTCGGCGCCGACGTTACCGTGCTCGCAGCGGCGCCGCCGCTTGCCGGCGCCGATCCGGAATGCGCCGCCGTCGTGCTCGATGCGCTCGCCCGGGAAGGCGTCGTGCTTCGCTCGGGCGTGGAAGTGAAACAGGTACGCCGTGACCTGGCGCGCGTCGAGGTCGACATCGTCACCGCGGCCGGCGCGGAGACGATCGAAGGCAGCCATCTTCTGGTCGCCGCCGGCCGCCGTCCCAATCTCGAAAATCTCGATCTCGACGCCGCCGGCATCCGCTACACGGCGGACGGCATCGTGGTCGACGGCGGCCTGCGCACCAGCAACAACCACGTCTATGCCATCGGCAACGTCACCGGCGCGCCCAAGCTCAGCCATCTCGCCCATCATCACGCCGGCCTTGTGGTCCGCAATGCGCTGTTCCGCACGCCGGTCGACGCCGACCGCGATGCGGTGCCGTTCGTGACCTATACCGATCCCGAACTGGCCGAAGTCGGGTTGAACGAGGACGCGGCGCGCGCTCAGACTGGCACCATTCGCGTGCTGCGCTCGCCCTATCGCGAAAACGACCGCGCGCAGGCGACCGGGGCGACCAATGGCCACATCAAGATTATCACCGATCGCAAGGGAGATATTCTCGGCGCGACCATCGTCGGCGCGGCAGCTGCCGAAAATATCGCCGCGTGGACGCTTGCCATAAATCAAAAACTGAATATCGAGGCCTTTGCCGGTGTTATGGTGCCGTATCCGACTTATGCCGAGGTGGGCAAACGCGCCGCGATGACCTATTTCACACGGGGTTTGACGAGCCCTCTGGTGCGTCGCATCATAGGGTGGCTGCGTCGTTTTGGCTGAATAGAGCGTTAGCGGCAGCAGGGCCTGTCAATGACTGACGAATCCGTTGCGCGGCCGGAACCGGTCCGGCCGCCGCGCTTTGGCCTTTCCGGAAAGCTCCTCGTCCTCACGATCCTGTTCGTGATGATCGCGGAAGTGCTGATCTATGTGCCTTCGGTGGCCAATTACCGGGTGAATTGGCTCAAGGACCATCTGGAGGTCGCCAAGACCGCGGCGCTGGTGCTCGAGGCCGCGCCGAACGGCATGGTGCCGGACCCGCTCGCCAAAAGGATTTTCGATTCGATCGGCGCGCGCGCTGTCGCCATGAAGATGGGCGAACGCCACCTCATGCTGCAGCCGAGCGACGTCAGCTTGCCGCCGATCGACGATGTCTTCGACATGCGTGACATCAACACGTTCACGGCGGTAGTCGACGCGTTCAAGACCATGCTGAGCAACAAATACATCGTGATGCGGGTAGTCGGCGACGCCCCGATGGGTGGCGAATATATCGACCTGGTCATGAATGAGCAGCCGTTGCGCAAGGCAATGCTGCGTTATTCGGTCGATATTCTGCTCATTTCGCTGTTGATCTCGTGCATCACCGCGGCGCTGGTTTATCTGGCGCTGCATTACATGTTCGTGCGCCCGATGCGCCGCGTCACCGCCAATATGGTGGCGTTCCGCGCCGACCCGGAAAACACCGACCGCGTCATCGCGCCTTCGACGCGGGTCGACGAGATCGGCACCGCGGAGCGCGAGCTTGCCACTATGCAGACCGAGCTCGCCTCGATGCTGCATCAGAAGAGCCGGCTCGCCGGACTTGGGCTTGCGGTGTCCAAGATCAATCACGACCTGCGCAATCTGTTGGCGTCCGCGCAATTGTTTTCCGACCGGCTCGCCAAAATCCCCGATCCCGGCGTGCAGCGTTTCGCGCCAAAGCTGATGCACGCGCTCGAACGCGCCATCGCCTATTGTCAGTCGACGCTGTCCTACGGCCGTTTGCAGGAGCCGCCGCCGGAGCGCCGGCAAATACTTCTTGAGCCGCTGGTCGAGGAGGTCCACGAAACCCTCGGGCTCGGCGCCGACGGGCCGATCCGCTGGATCAGCGCAGTGGAGCGCGGGCTCATTGTGGAGGCCGATTACGACCAGCTGTTTCGCATCCTCCTCAATCTGTCGCGCAACGCCGTCCAAGCCATGGAAAGCCGCGAAACGCGCGATCCCGGCCGCGACCAGATCCGCATTACTGGCCGGCGCGAGGGCGCCGTCGTGGTGATCGAAGTGTCCGATACCGGCCCCGGCTTTTCCGGCAAGGCGCGCGCCCATTTGTTCGAAGCTTTCCAGGGCTCGACCCGCACCGGCGGCACCGGCCTTGGGCTTGCCATTGCCGCCGAACTCATTCGCGCCCATGGCGGCGAAATCCGCTTGGTCGAGGGCACCATCGGGGCGACGTTGCGATTGACTATCCCCGATCGCGCGGTCGAACTTGCCGCCCATCGCGGCGCCCGCGCGCACGGCTAATCCGGCCTATTGCTTCGCTGCGCTGGCGATATGGAGGCGGCGGCCGCCGCCTTGCCATCCCGCGCTGAAGCCTATAGCTACGGCGCGCCGCGCCCGTAGCTCAGCTGGATAGAGCACCAGACTACGAATTTGGGGGTCAGGAGTTCGAATCTCTTCG
>CAVYGV010000004.1:0-319455 GCA_963768225.1 uncultured Alphaproteobacteria bacterium
TCTTCCCGGGACCGCCATTCCTCCTGTTCACCGGCCAAACCGGGGGCCTTCTTAAAGCGGCGGTCACCGGCTAAAGTCCGCCCCTCGTTTCCCCAAACCATCACCGCGTATCCCCATGAACAAGACCGTCTCGCTCATCGATGAAACCGGCGCGCTGCGCAACGCCTCGTCGGCGCCGCAATTCATGAACCTGCATGAAATCGTCGCCAAGGCCCGGCAAAATCTCAATCAGAACGATTGGGACTATATTGTCGGCGGCACCGAGACCGAGACCACTCTGCGGCGCAACCGCATGGGCCTCAACTCGATCGCGCTGCGCCCGCGCGTGCTGCGCAACGTCAGCAAGGTCGATGCGTCGATCGAATGCCTCGGCCGCAAGCTCAAGTTGCCGATCGTGCTTTGCCCGGTCGGATCGCTGGAGAGCTTCCATCCCGAGGGCGCCGCGCCGGTGGTCAAAGCGGCGGCGGAGTTCGGTGTCGCCCACATGCTAAGCTCGGTGTGCGATCCGGGTCTCGAAAACGTCGCCAAGGTGGCGCCCGGCGCCTTGCGCATGTTTCAGCTCTATGTGCGCGGCGATGCGGCCTGGGCCGACGATCACGTCGAACGTGCGATCGAGCACGGCTATTCCGCGTTTTGCCTGACCGTCGACACCGCCCATTACAGCCGCCGCGAACGCGACCTCGCCAAACGCCACGTCACCGCCGGGCGGCGGCGCGTCCAGGGTCGCGATTTCCAAGCGGCGCTCGACTGGAAGACGGTCGAGCGCATGAAGTCGAAGTTCAAGATTCCGCTCGCGATTAAGGGCATCGGCACCGCCGAGGACGCCAAGCTCGCGCTCGATCACGGCGTCGAGATCATCTACGTCTCCAATCACGGCGGCCGCCAGCTCGATCACGGCCGGGGCTCGATCGAGGTTCTCCCGGAAGTCGTCCAAGCCGTTGCCGGCCGCGCGCTGATCATCGTTGACGGCGGCTTCTATCGCGGCACCGACATCGTCAAGGCGCTGGCGCTCGGCGCCGATCTGGTCGGGCTTGGCCGTATGCAATGTTACGGTCTGGCGGCAGCGGGCCAAGCCGGCATCGTGCGAATGCTTGAAATCCTGGAGGACGAAGTCACGCGCGCCCTGGGACTTGCCGGCGCGACAAGCTTCGGCAAGCTCGATGGCTCCTATATTCATGCAGCGGCGCCGACCAACCCGCCGCATATATTTTCGGCCTTCCCGCTGTTGGACATCGCGCCGTACCGGTATTAGACGCTGTGTCCCGGACGCGGTGCAGCGTGCAACGGTGCACCGCAGATCCGGGACCGTCCCAAACTCTGAGCCTGCTACGATCCCGGTTCTGCAGCGCATCACTTCGTGCCGCGCTGCGCCCGGGAAGCGAGAACATCATAAATCTCCAACTCAGCATCGGCATCACCAATAATCCTCGGACCTGGCCTATCCTCGACGGCACGGTGAAGCCCGACGGCATCGATCTTATTCCCACCGTGCTGCATCCCTCGGAACTGTTCTGGCGGCAGTTGCACTTTGCCGAATTCGCGGTGTCGGAGATGTCGTGCTCGTCGTTTTTGATCGTGATCGGGCAGGACGATGCGCGGTTCGTCGGACTGCCGATCTTCACCACGCGGCGGTTTTTTCACACCAGCATTCTGGTGCGGCGTGCAGCCGGGATCGACAGGCCCGCCGACCTCAAGGGCAAACGCGTCGGCGTGCCGGAATATCAGCAGACCGCCGCGCTCTGGACCCGCGGCGTGCTGGAACACGAGTTCGGCGTGCACGCCATGGACATGGAATTTTGGATGGAGCGCACGCCGGATCGCAGCCACGGCGGCGCCACCGGCTTTACGCCGCCGCCCGGCGTCGTCGTCAACCAAATTCCGGGCGACAAGAGCATCGGCTCGATGATGCTTGCCGGCGAGCTCGACGCCGCGCTGCATTACCTTTCCAGCCGCAATCTGGTCGATCGGAGCCGCGCCGATCTCGCGCACCATCCCGACTTTAAATATCTGTTCCCCGATCCGATCGCCGAAGGCATCCGGTTCTACCGTAAGACCGGTCTGCTACCGATCAATCACCAGGCGGTGGTGCGGCGCGATGTGTTCGAGAAAGAACCCTGGGTCGTGCTCAATCTGATCAAGGCGTTTAACCAGGCCAACGACATCGCCGACGCGCAGCGCGTCGCACATGTGGAAGATCATCTCATTGCGGGTCTTGTCTCCGGCGACGCCAGGACGCGATTGATCCATCACGGGGTGAAAGCCAACCGCAAGGTGATCGAGACCATCGCGCAATACTCGCTGGAGCAGGCGCTGACCCCGCGGCTGATCAAGGTCGAGGAGCTTTACGCCCCAAGCGCGCTCGAGACGTAAATATCGTCAGTCCGCCGCCTGCTTCTTGGGCGGGCCCGCAACCGTGGCGCTACAGGCGAGCAGGGCTTTTATTTCGCTCTCGGCAAGCCCCGCCTCGCGCAACACTTCGAGGCTGTGTTCGCCAAGCCGGGGCTGCAGTCGCCCATTAGCCGTGCCGCTGCCGCTGAACCGTACCGGTAGGTCGGTGTAAAGAATTTCACCCTCGCTCGGATGGGTCGCGCACTTGAAAAAGCCGGTCGCGGCAAGCTGCGGATCGGTCATGAGGTCGTCGAGGCTCGACATGCGCGCCGCCGGAATCTCAAGCTGGCGCAGCAGCGTCAGCCACTCGTCCGTGGTCTTGTCGGCGATGCAGCGTCCGGCCATTTCGTAGATCGCGATGACGTTCTTGGCGCGCGAGGCGATCGAAATCGAAGCGCGGATCGCTGTGCATGTCCGGTTTGCCGACTGCGGTCCAGAATTTCCGCCAGTGCTCCTGGGTATAGGCCATCATGCAGAGATAGCCGTCCTTGGTCTGGTACGGACGGCGCCAGCTCGCCAGCACGCGCGTATAGCCGAGCGAGCCCAGCGGCGGCACGAAATTGTGGCCGAACAGATGCTCGCCGAGCACGAATGATACCATCTGCTCGAACATGGGAATTTCGACGAACTGGCCGCGCCCGGTCCGCTCGCGCGCGAACAGCGCCGCCGACACCGCTCCGGCAATCGCGAGCGCGCAGGTCTTGTCGGCGATGATCATCGGCGCGTAGAGCGGCTCGCCTGCGACTTGCGACATCAGGGCGGCGATGCCGGACTGGCCCTGGATGACGTCGTCATAGGCCGGCTGCCCGCTATAGGGCCCGCCGTCGCGGTAGCCGTGCAGCGCGGCATAGACGATGCGCGGGTTTTGCGCGCAGACCGCCTCATGCCCGAAGCCGAGCCGTTCGATCGCTTGCGGCCGCATCGAATGAACAAAGACATCCGCGCCGGCGATCAATCGCCACAACGCCTGCTGCGCGCCGGGATGTTTGAGATCGAGGACCAGCGAGCGCTTGCTGCGGTTCAAGCCCATGAACAGGGCCGCCATGCCGGGCGAGCGCGCCGGCCCAGTGTGGCGCGGCGCGTCGCCTTCGGGCGCCTCGATCTTGATGACATCGGCGCCCATGTCGCCGAGCATCTGCGTCGCCAGTGGCCCGGCCACCACCGAGGTGAGATCGAGAATGCGGATGCCCGAGAGAGGTCCAGTCATTGGGTGCCACGCTTCACAGAAATTCCGGCATCACCTCGCGGGCGAACAGCCGCAGTGATTTTTGCGCCTCGGCAAAATCGAGCGTTCCGAAATTGATCTGCAGCGAGGCGTGCTCGAATGGTCCGACCGCGCTCTGGAAGCGGCGGATGATGCCTTTGATTTCGTCCGGCGTGCCGATCCAGGCATTGCCGCTTTCGATCTGGCCCTCCAGTGAAAAGCCCTTCAGGCGCGATATCGACGTGTCGTAGCCCTTGTAATCCTTGGACGAGGTGCCTTGCGTCCATTCGCCCGCGGATTCGACGAGCGCTTCGAAATAAAGGTCGACAGCGCGCCGCGGCACCTGGCGCGCGGCCGCCGCGTCGGCATGACAGAACATGTGGAACGCGATCATCACTTCGCCGTCGCCGGGATGGCCGGCTTGGCGCCAGGCGTTGCGATAAAGATCGAGCAAAGGTTTTAGCGGTCCGATCGGTATCGCCATCAGCGCATGGCCGGCGCGGCCGGCGAACTCGAACGAATCGGGCGTGCGCGTCGAGGCGATGTAGAACTTCGGCCGCGGCGTTTGTGTCGGCCGCGGCAGCGAGGTGGCGTCTTCGAAGGAATAGAATTGGCCGTGGTGGCTGGCGTGTTCCGTCGTCAGCAATAGCTCGATCTGCTCGATGCCTTCGCGGAAGCGGGCGATCAATTCATCCGGTGAAATCTTAAAGCGGCGGAATTCGTGCGGCAGAAAAGCGCGCGCGAAGCCGACATCGAGACGGCCGTGCGAAATGCCGTCGAGCATCGCAATCTCGCCGGCGAGCTTCAGCGGATTGTTGAACGCCGGCACCACCGCGCCGGTCACGAGCCGCATCCTCTTGGTGCGTTGCGAGGCCGCCGCCAGAAACACCAGCGGGTTCGGACTATAGCCGCCGTAGCGGCGAAAGTAGTGCTCGACCGTGCGCGCGTGACTGTAGCCGAGCGTCTCCGCCTCCTCGGCGATCGTCAGGCACTCTTCGAAATAGGTTTCCGCGCTTTTGTCCTCGGGGGCGACGCAGGGAAAAAACTGAACGCCGAATTGCATAGGATCTAGCTCCGCTGCGCCTGATGGGCGTTTGGCTTGCGGCCAATATAGCGGCTGAGGCTCGCCAAATTCTCGCGCAACGCCGCTTCGTCGACGACGGCCGGATCGAAATCCGGCGCGTCGAATTCCAGCATTTCCGCGTGATTGACGCTCGCCGGATCGGCGATGGTGCGCAAATAAGTTTCGTAACCGATAGGTCCGCCGATGTCGGCCGGCGGACAGCGGCCTTCGGCGCTGACGAGATGCGGGTAGCGCAAGGCGGGCCGCGCGCCGCCGCGCCAAAGCAGCGTAACGGTGTGCTCCCAATCCTCGCCCAGCACGTAGTCGTATTTGAAAGTGTTGCCGAACGCCAATAGATCGGCGAGCGTCGCTTGTCCGGCCGGTAGCGGATTGGTTTCAGCGTCGCGGTCGCGCAAGCCCCAAGTTTTTCCGCCGATACTGAATTCGAACGGATGGCCGTTCTGCCAGCCGATGGCGATCTGCAAGACGAAGTGCAAATCGTCGAGCCGGATATCGACCGGCACCTCGACGCAACGCGCAACTCGCGGCGTCACGTCGTCAATTTCGACGCTCAGCCGCGCGATCTCGTCCGCGGGCGGCGGTGCAGTCGTCATTCCGCGGCCTGTTGGAAGGTCAGCATTTCATCGCGCGGATAAAGATCGACGGGCTTGCCGTCTTTGATGACCCACGACAGGTTCTTGTTGTCCTGTAAAATGGCGATGTCGGCGATCGGATCCTTATTCCACACGGCGATATCGGCGAGTTGGCCCGCCGCAACCTGGCCGACCTGGCCATCGAGCCCGACGGCAAGAGCGTTGTCGCGTGTCGCCGCAACGATCGCCTCCATCGGCGTGTAGCCGCCATGCTTGACGAAGATCTCCAGTTCCTTGGCGTGCAGTTCGCCGTGCCGCGTGAACGAATTATTGCCGGTGTCGGTGCCGACCAAAAGCCGGATACCGAGCTTGCGCGCCTTGTGCATCAATTCGCCAAGCAGATCGTAGTGCCGCTGCATGCGGTTGAAATCGAGCTGCACCTGCTCGGCGCCGACCATTTGCTGCTTGCCGAGCTCGACCACCACGGCAAGGAACGTGGCGGTGGGCAGGATAGGCATGCCTGCTTTGGCGACCGCGTCGAGATCGCGGTCGGTGGCGAGATCGGCATGCACAATCCAGTCGACGCCGGCTTCCGCGGCCGCGCGCGTCGAGCCGGCGCCGCGCGAATGGATGGCGACTTTCAGGTTACGGCGATGCGCCTCGCCGACCACGGCGGAGATTTCCTCCTTCGCCAGCATCTGCAATTCGCCGGAACGGCTGTCGGCCATTTTGATGAAATTGACGCCGTGCTTGCCTTGCCGGCGCACCTCGGTGACCATCTCGTCCTTGGTGTTGCACAATTTGCCGATCGAATGATCGGGCGTGCCTTCCCATGACGGCTCGTCGTCCTCGATGCAGCCATAGGTGACGATCATGCGGCCGGCGACGAACATGCGCGGGCCTTCCATCAGGCCGAGCTTGATGGCGTCGCGCACGCCGACATCGGTGAACCAGGTGCCGCCGGGAACGGAAATGCTGGTGACGCCCGAGCGCAAGACTTTCTGGGCGCTGCGCGCCGATTTGAGCGTGGAGAATTCCGGCCGCGTCGTGCCCTTGCCTTTGCCCTCGCCTTTGATCAGCGGATAGCCGTAGGACATGTGGCAATGCGCGTCGATCAGTCCCGGCATGATCCACTTGCCGGCGGCATCGATCACCTCGACGGTCTTGCGATCTTCTATATGCACGTCGGGCGGCAGCGCGCCGACGCTCTTGATCCGGTTGTTCTCGATGACGATGGCGTCGTTGCGCGCCGACGGCTTTCCGGAGCCGTCGATCAAGGTGCCATTGCGGATCACCAGGGTCTTTTTGGCGGCGCTCATTGGGGCTTCTCCGGGGAATTCCTTTGCTTTGCGCACACTATACAACGTCGCGCCAAGGACGCGAGTGCACAACCTTGCACTTCACCTCCCCCTCCAGGGGAGGGTGAAGGCAAGCACTCGTGGTCTCGCGATGCATCGGCATCCAAGTCATCGTCCAGGCAACGGGATCGTCGTCGACGCCACGGTACGCCAAGCCAAGCCAAGCCAAGCCAAGCCAAGCCAAGCACGGAAATGGAGCGCCGGGAGGCGCCAGGGTCGTGGGCCGCGCCACGCGGACGGATGTTGCCACCCGCTCGCGCTTCGGGCGCGGCGCGCGCCACAGAAGATTTCCTTGCGGAAACCGTCTGCTTCGGGCGCGCTGCGCCTCCCGGCGCTCCACCGCGATCCGCCGCCCCGGCTGTCGACCGCCGCAAGCTTTAGGACCGCACCCGCTCCGCCGGATCGCTGTCAGCGTCCGGCGTCTTGTAAGGAAGCGAGATGAGGCGCCTAAAGCGCCGCTCGATGGCGCGTGTCAAGGCCAAACCAAATTACGCTTCCGATTTTTGCAAGCCGTTGGCGCGCGCATGTTTTTTTCGGCGCGCCGCACCAAAATGACGGGGCCGGCGATGTCATGCCGCGCCGAACGGCGTTCACTCCGGAATGATTCTTTGACGGCTCATTGAGCGTCCGAGAATTCGTAGAGTGGCCAACTGCTCGGCAGCGACGCGCTGGTATAGTGGTATCTCGGAGAGCCGGGATGAGTGATACGCCGCCGCAGCCCACGGGAGCCCCTGCACCTCTCGGCTTGATCGAGCCGCATGCCGGCCTATTGATCGCGCCGCCCGAAGGGCAACTGCTCCACAAAGTGATGACGGTCGAAAACCTATTGCGGTCAGTTTCCGGCTCGTATCTGCATTTTAATCGCGTGGACGCATATCCCGACTTGGACCCGAACGACGGTGCCATGCCGCCAGGCGATCACTCGGGCAACGCGCAGGCCACATTCGCTAAGGCTCCGGGCTTCTCGGCTGCCGACTACTATAATCAGTCTCGCTCCCGGACTTATGCTTGTTGCTTCTCCCTTGAAAACACCGACTACATCTGGCGGACCTACGGGCTCGGTGGGGCGCGAGGCAAAATTTGCGTCGTCTTCGACTTCGCCAAGCTGCGGGCGCGGCTAAATCAGACTTTGACCCAAGGTAATTCTTCCCTCGAATATAACGGCATTCGCTGCCTTCAAATTTTTTCGATCAACTACGGCATTGTCGAGTACGTCGCTTGGGATATTCATCGCGCCAACGATGAGCATTTGCCGAACCCCATCAAATACACCTATCTGAAAAGCGACAAATATCGAGATGACCGCGAATTGCGCGTCTCACTCTCCGCGCTCGGCATCGGGCAATTTGTGCTGAATGACGGTAGTCGCCTTGACTTTCCGCCAAGCCTGCAACTCGGCTTCGATTTCAAATCCGCCTTTGCGGACGGCGCGATCACTCGACTTCTGTTGGCGCAGGATTGCGACATGGATTTCCTTCGCACCGAATTTGACAAACTGCGCATCATGCCGGTCGAAAACCTGTAGCCTTCACGAATTTAGTCCGGGCAGTTTTGCGCTGTCCATTCTGGACCCTTAGCGCCGGTAATGCACGGACCCCAAGGCCCCCTGTAAGCGTCGGGCCCTCCGGGCGGTCCTTGATAAATTCCGCCGCCCGGACCTGAGTACAAACCGCCGGCCGGCCCTTTGTAGAGGCCCCCACCCGGACCGGCATACATGCCGCCTCCCGGCCCAGCGTAGAGACCACCTCCGGGTCCGGCGTAAAGGCCGCCTCCCGGTCCCGCATAGAGGCCGCCGCCGGGTCCGGCGTAAAGGCCGCCGCCCGGCCCCGCGTAACAAGGCCCGCCCGGACCGGCATAGCCGCGACACTCAGCGGCAGCAATGTTCGGAATGCCAATGGCGAAAAGGACGCGGACAGCAGCAAAACGAGCCTTGAGCTTGCCTTTCGTGCCGGTGCGCCAGCTGATGGTGCGCCATGTGGCGTTGGCCAACATCTTTTCGGCCGGTCGCGAGAGAATGTCGGGAATGTGCCGCCGACGAGGACGGCCGCGCTTGGCAACGGGCCAGATCATCCGCACATCGGCGGGGTACACCTTGAGGTGCCGCGGAACACCGACTGCCCAAGCAAGTTTGCGAGCCGTGAGCCCCTGACGGAACGGCGCGCTCGAACCATAACCGGCATCCGCCAACACGCAGCCAAAGCGCACACCGGCTGCGATGACACGATCGATCTCCGCCAGCGCAATCTCCGGCTTCGTCCGTGCCGTTCGGTATTCGGCTGGAACACCCGCTCGCTCCAACCGAGCCGCTTGCTCGTCCAACTCTTCGGAAGAAACAGCCGCAGCGCCAGCATGGCTGGCCTTCGCCGCGCGCCAGCGTCAACGATACCAGGGTCTGGCAATTGGCGGTCTTGCCCAGCGCCGAAGCATATTGCGCAGCGACACCGACCGAATGCGTGCCCTTCTTGGGTATCGCGGTGTGGTGACCACCAAGACGGCATCGCGGCCGCCGACGAGCCTGTCCGCTTGGACGAGCAGTTCGGTTTCCACAGGCGTTGAATCCCAGGCTCCGGCCGCAATGAAGTGGTGCAATTGATCGTAGTCACCAAGCGCAAGCCGCCCCGCCATCGGCTGTATGCTCTTGCGATCGCCAGGGCCGATCAGCCCCGACACATAGAGCGGACACATTCGTCGCCGCGCCTTGTGTCCCAACCGAGCCAAAAAAGGCCTGAGAAAGCGTCCAAGCTCTTCCTGCCAATCCGATGTCCCGACAACCATGGTCGGCCCCTCCAATAGCCGACCACCCATGAGTACAGAAAAATTGATTTGGGAATCCCGCAAAGCTAAAAATCTGCCAAAGTAGTGCTAGGACGATCGTCGCGAGAAGCCGCTTCGTCACTTGCTCCCCTCCCTCTGCCGACATATTTGCTGACGACAAGCCCAATGGCGGAGCAGGATGATGCAAGCGGAGGCCACAATCAATGATGAGTTGCAGCGCATCTCTCAGCTACGGGATTATTCGATCAACCTAAATTCGCCCAACGCGTACTTTCGGGCCGGTGACGACAAGCTGACCAATCCGTCCAAGCGGCAATTCTTTGTCGCGCTGGAGAGCGAGCTTCAAGGATTGGATGATGAGGCGTGGAAATTTCTAAAATGCGAAGCACTGCCACGCTTAAAGTCTCCGCACCCGACGCGCGGATGGCAACAATTATTCGACACGTTGAATGAAGCGAAGGGCTACAATCATCTGGCCCGCATCGGCTGCGCAGACATTAAATTCATTCCGCGTGCGACAGCTAATAAGGTTCAGACGCCAGACCTGCGCGGCCTTCTAGGTGCGACGCCGGTCCTCTGCGAAGTGAAAACGATCAACGTGTCGGATAACGAGGCTAACAGGCTCGCCGCTGGCGGCGTGGGAACGACACTGCGCTATCTGGAACAGCCATTCTTTGACAAGCTGTCCTCAACCATTTGCACAGCGGCAACTCAACTTTTGGCATTCGATAAAAACCTGACCAGTCGGCGCAACGTGTATGTTGTTTTCAACTTCGATGACCGTATTCATGAGTACGCGGACGATTACCAGCAGCAAATCGAGGCTTTCCTTGCAAGTGCCCCGCAGCCCGACGTTGAGATTGTCCTCGAAATAAAACCGGCGTTCCACTCGGTCGTGCGAAAGGCGAGCGCAGCATAACCGCTCATTGGCTTCGCGCCATCATCGAAATTGCGCACTCTTCGGGGCAAAGCAGACATCGCCAGATGGTGATTATACGCGTCCGCTCACTTCGCGGGTTGACTCGCCCGGCCCGCGTTCGTGGCCGGCAGGCACGGGCCTTCGAAGCAAGGCGTGGATGGCCGGAACAAGCCCGGCCATGACGTGGAGAGCCGATCGCGACGGGCAGGCAGCCCGCTCAATAAAGCCCGGTCAAGCCGTGGCTGGCGACGATCTCGCCCATCTGCTCGCTCCGCGCGATATGGGCATGCAACACCGCGCCGATATCGCGGTGCAGTTCGGCTGCGCTGCGCTCGCCTTTCGGCTTGATCTGCGCGCTCAGATAAGCGCCTTCCTGCTGGTTGACCTCGACCAGGGCTCGCCCGAACGGCAGTTGCATGCGCTCGTAATTCCGCAAGCCCGCGGCGAGGTCTTCGCCGGCATCGCGGATCGAGTTGGCAAGACAGGCGGCATCGAGCGCCGCCTTGGTGGTCCCGGCGCCGGCATGGGGGCGTGCGACAAAGGCCGCGTCGCCGGCTAGCGCGACACGGCCGAACACCATCCGCGGCGAAACCACATCGTAGATCGGCTGAAAGAACGGCGTCGTCTGCGCGAAAATGGCGGCGATTTGCGGTGCGATGATCGCCCTGGCGTCGGCTTTGACGCGCGCGATCACGTCCGGCCGGATGAGCGGCGGCGGTATGCCGGCGGCATGATGTCGGCCAGTGGCGTCAGTGCAGATATCGCTGAGCGTGGCGCGATCGGTCGGCCGATACCAGACGATGTTGTAGGCGCGCCGGCCGACGGCGGTGTCGTTGTCGCCTCCCGGCACCGGATAGCTGATGCATTGCTCGCCTTCCGGCAGGCAGAAGGCGTAGAGCTCGACCACCTCGCGCCACAGCTTCGGCGGCACGTCGGTTTCGTCGAGCACGGCGCGCCAGGCGACATAGCCGGCATAGACCGGCTCGACATCCGGCAGGAATTGCGCGCGCACTGTCGAGCGCACGCCGTCGGCGCCGACCAGAAGGTCGCCGCGCTCTCGGGTGCCGTCGGCAAAAATCGCGGTAACGCTGCGCGCGTCCTGTTCGGCCCGCGTGAGCTTTTTGCCGAACCGATAGGCCCGCGCCGGTAGCGCATCGAGCAAGGCATGATACAGCCGCGACCAGCCGCTGAGCGTGCGTGCCATCGGCTGCTCGATGATGATCTTGCCATTGCCGTCGAGGCAGACGCCGCGCGGCGGCGTTATGCCCATCGATTCGTCGAAATCGACGCCGGCGCGTTTAAGAATGGCGATAAGCTGCGGATGCGTGCCGAGCCCGACGCCGCGGCTCGCCAGTTCCTCGTCGTTGCGCTCGAACACGGCGGCGTCCCAGCCGATCGAGCGCAACAGATGTGCGACCATCAGCCCGCCGAGCGAGCCGCCGATCACCAGGGCACGGCGCATCTACGGCAGCGCCCAGGACATGCTGTCATGGCCGGGCTTGTAATCCATGTTGGTTGCCGCCGGATTGCGGTTGATCAGCGGGCGGCCGTACATCGGATTGGTTGCGCTGCGCGTCTCGTGCTCGACCGTGAACAGCGCTTCCTTGGTGTCGAGATCGATCACGTCCTTGAAGCGGTACTGGTACTCGTTGTCTTCGATCGTGATCAGACCAAGATCGAGCAGCTTGCGATACGGCTTGGAGAAATTGGTGAGATAAATCTGCACGTGATGCCGGTCGTAAACTGCTTCCGGCGCGTCGGTCTCGCGGAAATAGAAATATTGCCTCTCGCCGACCTGGACTTTGGCCTCCGGCCCGGCGCCGTTCTTCTTCACCTCGGCCGGCGCGTCCATCACCTCGCGATAGAAGCGGGCGATGCGCTCGGCGGTGCCGGGGCGAACGTCGAAACGGACATAAGGCATGCCAAGTTGTACGCGGCCGAAGCGGCTCGGGTCCGGCTCATGGACATGGATGCGGTTGCCCCAGGGACACACGGTTTCGACGCCGTCGTTGCTTTCGCGGAATTCGAACTTGGTGCCTTCGAGCGTCTTCTTGACCCGATTGAGCCGCGTCAGCAAGGCGGCACGATTGGGGATCACCAGCCCGATGGTCCCGCGCAGCACGTCGGGATTTCCCATCGGCAGGTGAAACTGGCTCATGCCGACATTGACCCACATGTTGCGCGAGGTGACGTTAAGGTAAGGGTCGCGCGTCAGGCCGAGGCCTGTGATGTAGAAATCCGTCGCCAGATGCTGATCGGTGATGCAGACATTGACGTGACCGATTCCGACGATGTTGCCGATATCCTGCGCGGCGCGGTCGTAGTGTTTTTCTGGCATGGCATGAGTCCTCGATGCGTCCTTGTTGCCGGCAATAGTAGAGCAATTTCGGGCGCGATGCAGCTGCGGCGGTAGTCCTCGCGGACGCGGCAGCGAATATGGAGTCCGCTTTGTGCCGCATTGCGTTATGATCCATCCGAGGCTAATTGCGACTATGGGTTGTTGTAGCCTGCCGCCGGATGCGCAGGGGGAAATATTTGCCCGAGCCATTGTCGCGGCTGCGGCAGACAAACTGACGGGAGGGTTCGATGCATGGCAACTCCTCTGAAGTCGGTCGCGATGCATTCGATTTCATCGAAAAGGTCCGGCGTCTTTCCACCACGAACGCCATAATGGACGCTATGCGAGCGGCCGTTGGTCATTTCGGTTGCGAGTATTTATGCTTCAATTTTCTCCCGACCCCGGAGCAGAATTTTCAGGATGTCTTGTTGGCCAACGCGCTGCCGGCCGGATGGCTCAAACTGTACACTGAGAAGCAGTTCGTGCACGCCGATCCCTCGATCCGACATTGCAACCGGATGCTTCGGCCCTACCGATGGTTCAAGGATTCTCCCTACGATCCCGAGAATGACCCCGGTGCGGTCGAAGTCGTCGATCGTGCCGCGGATTTCGGCTTGTTGGACGGCGTCGTTATCCCGATTGCCGCTCTTGCGAATAGAGTGGGCCATGTGTGGGTGGGCGGTCGGACGCTCGATCTGCCGGCGCGCGACATGCCGGCCCTTCATCTCATGGCAATTTATGCCTTTGACCGGGCGCTCCAGCTGCATCGCCAGGTTCCCGGCAACAAGCGAAGCCTAACGTCTCGCGAGCGGGAGGTCCTGACCTGGATCGCCCGCGGCAAATCCGCCTGGGAGATCGGAGAGATTCTCAATATCAGCGAGAGAACCGTTCATGAGCACACCGCAAATGCGCGTCGCAAGCTCGATGCGGCAAGCTGCGCTCAAGCTGTCATGGTCGGGCTTCGCGATGGTATCATCGAACCTTAGCGCGCCGGCTCGCTATTAAGCCGCGCTGGTGCGGGCGCGGCCCTCACTGCAGCTCGATGTGGGCGGCGCGGATGATCGCGACCCATTTTGCCGTCTGCGCGGCGATGAAAGCGCGAAATTCGTCCGGCGTGTCCCATTGCGCGACGATGCCGAGCGGCTTGAAACGCGCCGCCGTTTCCGGCCGCTTGAGATCGGCGACCAGAGCGGCGTTGAGCTTGTCGACGATCGGTTGAGGTGTCCCGGCGCGGGCAAAGAAGCCCTGCCAGCTGCTGCCCTCGTAACCCGGCACGGTCTCGGACAGCGCCGGGACGTTCGCCATGTCCGGGTCGCGCTTGCCGGAGAGCACCGCCAGAAGCTTAAGCTTGCCGGCCTGGATCAGCGGCAGCGCGGGCGTCAGATCTGAAAACTCCATGGAGACATTGCCGCTGGCAACGTCGGTCAGTCCCGGCATCGCGCCTTTGTAGGGGATATGGCGGATATCGGTTCCGGTCGCGAGCTTGAATTGCTCGGCGAAAATCTGATGCGGGGTGGCGATCCCGGCCGACGCATAGGTCAGCGCGCCGGGCTTCGCCTTGGCAAGCGCGATGAGATCGGCCACGGAGTTTACCGGCAGCGACGGCGAAACGACCAAACAGAATTGGGTCAGGCCGACAAGCACCACCGGATCGAAGTCTCTGGCCAGGTCATACGAAACCGATTTCATCACGAAAGGCAGTATGGTGATTGCCGATGGCGCATGGAGCAGCGTGTAGCCGTCGGGCTCGGTTTTCGCGGCGAACGAGATACCGATCTCGCCGCCGGCGCCCGCCTTGTTCTCCACGACGAAACTGCCGTGAAGCGCGCGCGCCAGCACATCGGCTTCATAGCGGCCAAGAAGGTCGTTCGAAGCACCCGGCGGAAACGGGACGACAATTGTTACGGGGCGACTGGGATAATCGTCGGCGCTGCGGGCAACGGCGGAGAGCAGAATGGCCGCCATGTAAGCCGCCAGCGCGATGCCGGCCGATTTGAGAGTAAATGCTTTCATTCTCGTCTCCCGGATCGCGGAAAGTCTATACCAGAACGGCGTGTCCGCGAAGGCGCGAGGATGTTAGAGATGGAGCGGAAATCGGAAGGGCGCGGGGCGCAGGGCGCGGTGTCAAACTTTTGGGACAAACTTCAACCTGCCTCGCGCGGCGAAACTGACACGCGGCGGGGCAACGTCGATTATCGGCTGCTCGTTCCGTTGCTTTTTAACGTCGCGATCATCCAGGCGGTCTATGCCATCGTCCGGGTCACGACATCGTACCGTGCGATCGAGCTCCAACTGCCGGTGGTGTGGCTCGGGATCATTTCGGCGACCTTCGCGATCTTGCCTATTATCCTTGCCGTCCAAGTGGGCCGCTATTTGGATCGCGGCAAAGATGCGCAGGCCGCCTGGATCGGCGCCAGTCTGCTCGTCGTCGCGTGCGCAGGGTTTCGTTTCGCCGCCGGCTCGCTGACGACGCTCCTCCTGCTCACGGCGCTGCTCGGCTTTTCGCATATTCTCATCATGGCAAGCCAGCAGATGCTGTGCGTGCGCTGCACCGGACCGCGCGGCCGCGATGCCGCTTTCGGCAATTATGTTATCGCCAGCGCGGTCGGGCAGGGGCTTGGTCCTTATCTGGTCGCGTGGGTCGGCGGCTCGGCGACTTTGCCGCCGACCGACCGCCTGTTCACGATCGGGCTGGTGGTGTCCTTCGCATCGCTGGCGACAGCCGCCGCCATCCGGCCGGCGCCGAAGCATTTGATGCAGGCGAAGAGCAAGGAGATCGTGCCGCTGCGCATGCTGCTGCGCCAGCGCGGGCTGATGGCGTACCTCGTCGCCAGCGTCATCACCATTGCCGCGCAGGATCTGGTCACGATCTATCTGCCGCTGCTCGGCGCCGAAAAGAATATCAACGTGCGCGACATCGGCAGCCTGCTCACGGTGCGCGCCGTCGCCGCGCTGATCTCCCGTATGGGCTATGTGCGGATCGTCGCCCTTGTCGGCCGGCGTCGACTCACGCTTGCAAGCATGGTGGGGTCGGCGATCGGCTTCGTCTGTCTCGCCTTGCCGGTCAAGCTTCCGGTGTTGTTCGCAGCGATGATTCTCACCGGCGTCGCGCTGGGCATCGCGACAACGTTGAGCCTCACCAACGTCGTCGATCTCGCCGCTCCGGCATCCATGGGCACCGTCATGTCGCTTCGCAACACCGGCAACCGGATCGGTCAGATGGCGATGCCGTTCGCGGCGAGTCTGATCGCCGCCGCAACCGGCGTCGGCGGCATCTTCCTGATCATCGCACTGAGCCTCGTTGTATCAGGCGCGGCCGTGCATTTCAGCGGCGAGGAGCGGTGACGCCACCCGGTATTTGTCTGAGCATCGTCTTTTCCGAAAGCCGCCGGCCATCCCGGATTACGTCCGGGACAGAACTTTTTGGGATCATACGCTACCAGTGCCGGTGCCAACCGTAATAGCCGCCGCGGCGCCGATAGGGGCCAGGACCGTAAAAACGTCCGTAATAACCACCGTAATAGGGGTAAGTGCCGTAATAGGGCGGTGGATAAGGCGCCGGGTAGCCGGGCGGCGGTGGCCCATAACCAGGCGGATAAGGTCCCCCCGGCGGGCCCGGCGGCGCTCCGCCCTGACCGAGGCTGGTTGCGATCACGTAGCCATTCTGTCCCTGAAACGCGACTTGGCACCATGCGCCGTTGCAACCGCTGACCTCGACGGGCGCTCCTGCAGGAATGGTCGTGACGATGGTATAGGACGTGCCGGGTCCTTGCCGGAGATTGACGTTGGTGTTGACGACGGCAGGTGGCGGCCCGCCGGCTTGCGGGGGCGGTCCAGGTGGAGGTCCGCCGGGCGGCGGCGGGCCGGGTTGATCCGGACCGGATTGCGCCGCGCCGGGCGGCGGCCCTGGCTGGTCCGGCGGCGGGCCGGACTGCTGCGGGCCGGATTGCTCCGGCGCCGGCGGCGGCGCAGGTTGCGCTGCGGCCGATTGCGCCGCGAGCACGATGACCGCCGCCGCACCGGCTGCGATCCGGGTCAATTTCATCGCTAATCCCTCCGATCCAAAACGATGCTCCGACGAATTTCGGGACCAATATAGCGCTGCAGCCGCAGCTTCGTCTTCATTCGCGGCGATATCACGGCGGCAATTTTTGCAGTTCGGGGAAGGGCGTATAGGTCGCGTCGGCGCACAGGTCTTTCGGCGCATCATTCGCTGGATCTTTCATTTCTATAAGGTGATCGAAGCGCCCGGCCAGAAAGACGGCCGCGGCCTCTCTGGTGCCGGCATAGTCGGCGTTATTCTTCCTCGGATTGAACTTCAGGCAGACCATGTAGCGCGTCTCGCCGCCGGCCTGTTTCAGCGCCGGTGTGGCAATGGCGGCGTCGCGAATTCTGGTCGGGTCGTTGAGATAGACATGCATGGCTGCGAGAATGTCGGCCTTGTAATTTGTCGGATAGGCATTGATGCCGCTGTCGTCGTCGCTGTTGGCATTGAGCGAATTGTGCCCGCATGCGCCGAGGAGAAGCGTCAGGCCAAGTACGAGGCTTGTCCGCCGAGCGCCGCTTCCGTTCATCGATGCTGATGTCCGTTCGCCGTCGACCCCTTGACGGTGTAATCCGGAATCGAGAGACACACCACCGCGAAGACGGCGAATTACTCCGCCGCCTCGTGCGCACGCGTCTGCACCTGCATGTTGACGAGTTGCAGCGGCGACGCGGTCTCTTCCAGCATGCCCCAGCTCTTGAGCCAGTCGTAAGTGCGCTGCAATTCGTCGAGCGGAATGGGCGCCGGATCGCAGACCACAAGCCGGCTCTCGCGCAGATCCTCGACTTTGAGCGCGGCGATCTCCGGATCCTTCTTGGCGTAATAGTCGATGAAGTAGTGCATATGCGCCTTTTTGTCGGCGTTGATGCGGCGCACCGCTTCGCGGACCGCGCGATTGAACGCGGCATAGGTTTCGCCATCGACCCGGTTCGAGGCGACTTCGGTGCCGTGGAAGAAGGCCGTGCAGATGATGCGGCAGCCCTTTTTCTCGGCCAGCGTGACATGCGGCTCGGTGAGCGTGGTGGCTTCGATCTCGCCTTTCATCAGCGCGTCGAGGCGATAGCGCGAGCCGTTCGGAGCGCGGCATAGCCTGATCATTTCGCGCGGCACGAAACCTTCCAGCATATGCAGCGCGATGTAATGGGTGCCGAAATAGAACGGCACGCCGATGGTGCGGTTGGCGAGCTGCTGCGGCGTATAAACCGGAGAATCCGGCCGCACCACGATCGCCGAATAGGCGACGATGGCGCGGCGGCCGAGCTGCCGGCTGCCTTGGCCGGTGTCCTGGACGCGGCAGTAATTGCCCCATTCGCAGGCGTTGTACATGTCAGCTTTGCCCTGTTCGAGGAGCTTGCCGTGACTGGCGAACGGGTTGACGCCCTTCGGCGTCGTCACATCGGCCTCGACCTTCTTTTCGACGCCGGCTTCGCGGTCGGCCCATTCGATCTCAAGACCTTCCTTGGCGAACAGGCCTTCGTCATAGGCGACCAGTTCGGGCAGGCCCTGGAACGGCGCCGTGGTTTCCAATACGAGCTTCTTCACTGGCATTCTCCGAACAGGTGCACTTTTGCGGCCAATCGTTTGGCGAAACTTAGTCTTGCACGCAGGGCGAAGCAACAACCGGTCCGGTAGCGTGGTGTCCTGCGCGCCGATCGCAGCGCCATGCACGCGAAGTTAGGGCGAAACTTCCTCAAGCACGCGCCGCCGGGTCTCGACCATGAAGGTCGCGGCGATGCAGCCGATGATGGCGAAAACGGAAAAGGTCAGGAACACGCCGCTGATGCCGTAGCGCGGCAGCATGAACCCGACGATCAGCAGGCCGACTGAGGCGCGCCGCGATCGACTGCTCGGTCAAGGCCAGTGTGCTCGACAAATTTGTTCCCCCCCTCGGCCGATGCAGGCCGTTACCCGCGCCGCCCCAAGAACTTCAGCGTTGCGGCCGCAGCCGTTGAATTTGCAATTGCGCCAAAAACGGCACCAGCGGATGCGCGCCCATTTTCACCATCGCCGGCAGATCGAGCTTTAGCAGTGCCTCGCGCTGGTCGGGCGGCAGTTGAAAGCGGTCGGCGAATGCGCCGGCGTCGGCCACATATTGCGCGCGCATGTCCGCATCGTGGGCGAGGCCGTGCAGCGCGGAGGTGAGCTCCACCAGTTCCGGCTTGATCGACGGATAATGCGCGGCATGCTGCTGTTCGCCGTCGCCGCCGATCCAGGCCAGCGAGGCGTAATTGTGATGCCAGCTCGGATCCATCGACACCACGTCGGGCTTGCGCTCGCCCAAGGCGCCGGCGGCGCAGGCCCAGCAGCGCAATTCGATATTGCCGGTGTCGTCGAGCTCGGTTTCGTCGAAGCCGATCAGCGATTTCAGATTGCCGGCGGCGAGTTTTTCGAGGACGCGTTTGTCCCAGGCGAGTTCGGGATTGGAGTAGCGGTCGGTGCCGGGAAAATGCGACATGCCGCCCGACGACAGGATCACGGTCTTTAAGCCAAGCGCAGTGACGGTGCGCGCGACGGCTTGACCGAACTGGTAGCAGCGCTCCATGGTCGGCTGCGGTGGCAGATAGGCGTTGACGTAGATCGGCAGCACCGGTCCGGTATGGCCGAGATGCGTGAGCGGGATGCCGATGGCGTAATCGATCTTCGCCGTCGAGGTGAACGCCGGATCGAAATTCTGGCGATAAAGCTGGCGCACCAATTCGAAGCCGATCTCGCTCGGAATCCGCCAATGAAACTTCCGTCCGGCGAATTCGCCGGTCGCCTCGCCACCGACATGGACGGTAAACGGCGGCGCGGTGGTGTGAAAGAACTGCTCGGCGTGATCGTTGGAGAAGATGATCCACAGATCGGGCTTGAGCGCGCGCAGCCTTTTGCCGACGTCGGCGGCGACCTCACGGACATGCGCGACCAGCGCCTTGTCCTCGGTGTCCGGCATGGTGAAGAATTGCGGCGCGTGCGGCAGCATGGCCCCGCCGATCACGGTGGACATCATGGCCAATCTCCTTTGGCGCAAGGCTATCGCGCATGGGGAGCAACAACAAGCGCGGCGCAATTTGCCTTCCCAGTTGCCTGGGAACCTACTATGCAAAACACCCACTATTCACCGTCACCCTGAGGTGCGAGCGTAGCGAGCCTCGAAGGGCAACGGCCTGAAGCGTTTCCGTGGCAGCCTTCGAGGGCCGCCTCAGGATGACGGAAGGAAATAAGATGACCGACGTGCCGGTGACGATCGCCTGCGGCAATTACGACCGCACCCGCGCGATCAAGGATGGGACCGTCAAAGTCGAAGGCTGCGACGTCACCTATCTGCCGCTCTATCCGGAGGAGATTTTCCACCGCGCTTTCAAATTCCACGAATTCGACATCTCCGAGCTGTCGTTCTCGAGCTATATCCGCACCGTGGCGGCGGGTACCTCGGCCTATATCGGCATCCCGGCCTTCGTGTCGCGGATATTTCGCCATTCCGGCATTTACATCCGCAAGGGTGCCGGTATCGAGACGCCCCAAGACCTGCGCGGCAAACGTATCGGCGTGCCGGAATATCAGATCACCGCGGTGGTCTGGATGCGCGGACTGATGCAGCACGAATACGGTGTAATCCCTTCCGAAATCCATTGGCGCAGCGGCGGCCAGGAACAGCCGGGCCGGCACGAACGCACGCCGCTCAAGGCCATTGCGGGTCTCGATCTGCAGCCGATCGGCGACGACCGGACGCTTGTCGGCATGCTCAAAGCCGGCGAGCTCGATGCATTATTCACCGCGCGGGCGCCGTCGTCGTTTCTCAACGGCGAGCCGCACATCGCGCGGCTGTTCGCCGATACGCGCGCCGCAGAGCAGGCCTATTACAAAAAGACGCGACTGTTCCCGATCATGCATCTTGTCGGCATCCGTAAAATCCTCGCCGAAAAATATCCCTGGCTGGCGACCAGCGTCTATAAGGCGTTTAGCGAAGCCAAAGCGCGCGCGATGATCGACCTGCGCGACGTCAATGCGCTCATGGTGACGCTGCCCTGGCTCGAAGCCGAGACCAACGAAACCAGCGCGATCATGGGCGATGATTTCTGGAAATACGGGGTTGCTGAAAACATTTCCGAGATCGAAGCCTTGACGCAATATGTGCACGAGCAGGGTCTCGCCGACCGCAAGGTCAAGGTCGAGGAATTGTTTCACCCCTCGACATTCGAAATCGCCAAGGTGTGATCGGAACAAGGCGCGAAATATGGCGCGGAGCGAGCAACGCGTGATCGTGGTCGGCGCTGGGCCGGTCGGCGCCGTCATGACGCTTGCTTTGGTGCGCAAAGACATTCCCGTGCTGCTTGTCGAAGCGGAGCCTGAGCCGGTCGAGGATCAGCGCGCCGCAACGATCCACGCGCCGACGCTGGAAATGCTCGCCGATCTCGGCCTCAAGCAGCAGGCCTTCGCCGAGGATGCCTCCGGCGGATTCCAGGCGCCGATCTTTCAATATCGCGACCGCAAAAGCGGCGAATTGGTTGCGGCATTCGATATCCGGCTGCTCGAAGGCGAGGTGCCTTATCCGTTCGTGCTACAGTGGGAACAATATAAGCTCGTGCGCGCCGCGCTGCCGTTGATCCGCCAAAGCGGGCTCGCCGAAGTGCGATTTGCGGCCAAGCTCACCGGTCTCAGCCAACACGCCGATCATGTCAACGTCACGGTCGATGCCGGCGGCCAGATCGAACGATGGCGCGGACTCTATGTCATCGGCGCCGACGGCGGCCGCAGCACGGTGCGGCGGCTCGCGGCAATCGATTTCGAAGGCTTCACCTGGGAAGAGCGCTTCATCAAGATCGCCACCAGCTTCGATTTTGTCGCCGCCGGCAAAGGCTATTGCACGCGCAATTATTTCTCCGACCCCGACGAGTGGCTCAATCTATTCAAGGTCAAGGGTAACGGTCCGCCCGGCATCTGGCGCGGCATCATGCCGGTGCCGGCCGACGAGACCGACGAACAGGCGCTCAGCATGGACGGCATCCAGCGCCGGCTGCACGGCATCTACGACAAGGGCGGCGATTTCGATATCCCCTATTATGCGCTCTATGGCGTGCACCAGCGCGTCGCGGCGACGTTCAACAAGGGCCGCGTGCTGCTTGCCGGCGACGCCGCCCATGTCAACAATCCGATCGGCGGCATGGGCATGAACGGCGGCATCCACGACGCCGTCAATCTTGCGGAAAAGCTTGCCGCCGTCTGGTTCGGCCGCGCCGACGCGAGCGTGTTCGACCGCTATACGCGGCAACGACGCAAGGCGCAGATCGATTACGTGCAGGCGCTATCGATCCAGAACAAAAAAACGCTCGAGGAAAAAGACCCGGCGATCCGCCGAAAGCATTTGGACGAATTGCGGCGCACGTCCGAAGACGTAGCGCGGCACAAGGCATTCCTCTACCGCTCGTCGCTGATCGACAGCCTGAATGCGGCGAATGCGGTGGAATGAATTTTTCGGCCCCCGCGAAGCGGAAGCGTGCGTCATGCCGCGGCGTGCACCGACACCGAAACGGATCGGCCCAGTACCCCGAACGCCGCTTCAAGCTGCTCCAGCCGCGAGGCATGGTCGAGCCGAAACAGGCGATCGACCAACTCGCGCTTCCAGCCCAGCCGGCGTGCCAGTTCGGCGCGCGTGATGCCGGCTTCGCGTAACTGTCGGTACAGCGCGACCTTCAAAACCGTTAAAGCTGGCAAACGAACAAGGTAAGGTCCTCGCCGATGACCTTCCGGCACGTCCTGCCCGTCTGCAATACGTGCTGCAATTGCCTCTTCGATCGCGCCGACGGCGTGCCGCATCGCATCGGCCTCGTTCTCGCCGAATGTCGTCAATTCCGGAAGTGCCGGACAGCTGACCAAGAGGCTGCCGTTATCATCTGGTTCGAGCTTGATCCGATAACCGAGCATTATTTCAGCCCCAAATCCTTGAGAATTTTATTTACCAGACGCTTGCCCAGTTCCTTGCGGCTGCCGTGCATGGGCAACTGAGATTTCCGGTCGCCACGCCGGACCGTCAGATGCCCGCTGCCGCCCTTGTGGGTTTCGAAGGTGCACCCCTTGGACGCGAGCAGACGTCTAAGTTCCTGGGCGTTCATTTCTTGAAATACTCCACACAATTGTTGAAGTCAACATAAGTGTGGAGCAAAGGTGCTCGTCCGTACTATGTGCGGGGGCGGATAAGGCTGCCCCACTTTTCCTCGATCGCCCGGGCCTCCGCCGGCGACAGCGCCGAGGCAGGCGGGAACTTGTCGAGCCAGGCGAATGGCCGGCAGGCGTCGATGATCGCTTTCGAATGCGAGGTGACGCCGCGCTCTTTGTCCTGCGGCGGGATGCGCGGATCGAGCGCCGAGCTCCAGGCGTTGCGCAGGATGTCGATGCCGTCCGCCGGTTCGCAGCGTGTCGTCACCGCCCACATCACATCGGCGAGATTTGACGGATCGATATCCTCGTCCACGACAACCACAATCCGCGCCATATAGCTGTGCGCGGCCGCGACCAGCGCGGCACGCTTGGCATGGCCGTCGTAGCGCTGGCGCAGCGCGACGACCGTCATCAGCTGCGACACATGCTGCCAGACGCCGGCAATGTCGGTGACGCCGGCGGCTTCGAGATCGCTCCAGATCGTCGCGGCGCGAAACGGCAGGCCGAAATGAAAGCGCGGCGGTTTCAATGGCGGCGAGCCGAGCAGGATCGGATCGTCGCGGTGATAAAGTGCGGTGACTTCCATCACCGGCGCGGGGCGCGCCGCGGCGGCATAGTAGCCGGTGAACTCGCCAAACGGTCCTTCCGGCAGGCTCGCTTGCGCCACCGACAGCAGTCGGCCTTCGAAAACGATTTCCGCATGCGCGGGGACCGGCAGCCCGGTCTGCGGTCCGGCAAAAACCTCGATCGGCGCACCTTTGATTGCGCCGGCGAACTCGTATTCAGACCGGCCGTCGGGCAGATATTCGAAGCCGGCGATGAACAATGCGGGATCTTCTCCATGTACGATCGCCACGGGGCAGCTCTCGCCGCGATCCCAGTATTTCCTGGCGATCAGCGCGCCGTGCCGTCCGCCGTGGTCGAACTGCACCGTGACTTGGTTCGCACCGTGCACCTGCACGCGGTAGATCGAGGCATTGATCCAGCCGGTCTCGGGATCGCGCATGACGACCAGCGAGCCCGAGCCGATGAACGGCCCGCCATCGTGGCGGTGCCAGACCGGAGCCGGCAGCCGCGCAATGTCGACGTCAGCGCCGGCGCAGGAATTTTCCAGAAACGCCGCGGTGGCGACGGCGAGCGGCGGTTGCAGGCTTAGCGTCTTACGCTTTTGCATCCAGGCCTTGAGTGCGTCGAGCGGCCGCAGCCCGGGATCGAGTCCGAGCGCCAACGCGGCGCGTTGCACATTCGTCGTGGCATTGGTGAATATCCGGAGCCCGCGCCGATACCCCTTGATGTCATCGAACAAGAGCGCAGGACAGTCGGGCAAGCCGGCGGCGACTTCGGTAATGCCGCCGATCTCGAATTGCGGGTCGGCGCCTATGATGCGGCGCAGCACGCCGAGCTTGTCGACTAGCGCAATGAAGTCCCGCAAATCTTTGTACATGCGATCCGTCTCCGCAAGGTGCGCCGTTCCGATAAAGTCAAGTCATTATCTTTGCATCGAACCATGTATAAGTGAGCGGAGTTCCGGTACACGGCTTTCATGCACCTTATCGTCCAGCTTATTCACGTCTATGGCCTCGTAACAGTCGCCGCGATTGTCGGTCTGGAATGCGTTGGCGTGCCGTTGCCCGGGGAGGCCGCGCTTCTCGCCGCGGCGATCTACGCCGGCACCAAACACGATCTCAACATCGTTTCGGTCATCGTGACCGCGGCCGGCGCGGCGATCGTCGGCCGCATGATCGGTTACGTGATCGGGCGTGAATTCGGCTATTGGCTGTTGCTGCGCTACGGCAATTACGTGGGGATGACGGCGAGCCGGATAAAACTCGGCCAGTATCTGTTCCTGCGCCACGGCGGCAAGATCGTCTTTGTCGCCCAGTTCATACCGGTGCTGCGCACCTTCGCCGGAATTTTTGCCGGCGCCAATGTCATGCCGTGGCGCGACTTTCTGACTGCCAATGTCATCGGCGCGGTGATGTGGGCGACGACTTACGGTTACGCCGCCTATGAATTGGGCCGCGAGTTCGAGCGCCTGGAAGGGCCCATTGTGATTGTCTTGGCGGTGATCACCGTGATCAGTTTCATCGTTGGCGGCATCTTCGTGAAGCACCATGAAGAGCAGCTCATTGCGGAAGCCGAACGCGCCATGCCTGGGCCGCTCAAGTTGCCGTGAGGCGTCAACGAGCGGCTACCGAAGGATTGGTCATGGCATCGGGACGACTGCGGCTGGCGGCGGACATCGGCGGCACTTTCACCGATATCGCGGTGTTCGACGAAAAAACCGGCGCGCTCGCGTTCGGCAAGGCACTGTCGACGCCGTCGCATCTGGTCGAGGGCATTTCCGCAGGCGTCGCCAAAGCCGGCAGCGATTATCGCTCGGCGGCGTTGTTTCTTCACGGTTCGACCATTGCCATCAACACCATGCTTGAACGCACCGGCGCCACCGCGGCATTGCTGATCACCGAGGGCTTCCGCGACATTTATGAAATCGGACGCATCAACCGGCCGGACGCCTATAATCTTTTTTTCCAGAAGCATGCGCCGCTGATCGAGCGGGCGCTGCGCTTCGAGGTGAAGGAGCGCATGCTGGCGGACGGTGAGATCGATACGCCGCTCGACGACCGCGAAATTGCCGCGCTCGGCGAAAGACTGGTAGGGCTCGGCGTCGAGGCGGCCGCCATTCTGTTCCTCAACTGCTATGCCAATGCCGACCACGAGCGGCGCGCCAAGGCGATCCTGGAGAAAAACCATCCCGCGCTGTTCGTGTCCGCCTCGCACGAGTTGTCGCAGGAGTATCGCGAGTTCGAGCGTTGCGCGACGGTCGCCGCCAACGCCTATATCGGGCCTAAGGTCCGCCGCTACATCGGCGAGATCGACGCGCATATGCGCGCCGCCGGATTTGCCGGTTCGTTCCTGGTGGTGCAATCGACCGGCGGTCTCTATGAGGCCGGCCAGGCCCAGAGCCAATGCGTGCGCATGCTGGAATCCGGCCCGGCGGCCGGCGTCATCGGCACGCAGGCGCTGTGCCGCGCGCTGAAAATCGACAACGCCATCGCCTTCGATATGGGCGGCACCACGGCAAAGGCCGGCGTCATCCATCGCGGCGAGGCGTTGACGACCGGTGCGGCGCTGATCGGCAGCTACGATCGGGCGCTGCCGGTGCAGATCGCCATGATGGATATTTTCGAAGTCAGCGCCGGCGGCGGCTCCATCGCGCGCGTCGATGACGGCGCGCTGCGGCTGGGTCCGCAGAGCGCCGGCGCTTCGCCGGGCCCGGCCTGCTACGGGCTCGGCGGCACCGAGCCGACGGTGACGGACGCCAATCTCGTGCTCGGCCGGCTCGGCGCGGATCGCTTTCTCGGCGGCGAAATGAAGCTCGATGTTGCCGCCGCCGAGCGCGCACTCAAAGTCAGGATCGGCGATCCGCTCGGCATGAGCGCGGTCGAGGCCGCCGAAGGAATTTTGCGCGTTGCCGCCACCGCAATGTCCTATGCCGTCAAGGGCGTCACTACCGAACGCGGTTTCGATGCCGGCGATTTCACATTGTTTGCCTATGGCGGAGCCGGGCCTTTGCACGCCGTCGAGGTTGCGCGCGAGATCGGCATGCGCAAGGTCATCGTGCCGGCCGCGCCAGGCGTGTTCTCCGCGTTCGGCATGCTGTTCTCCGATCTACGCTACGATTTCGTGCGCACCTGGTTCACCCCGCTCGACGAGGCGGCGTTCGGCGAGATGGAAAAGGTCTATCGTGCGCTCGAGAGCCAAGGGCGCGATGCCATTGCCGGCACATCGATCAAGCCGCAACGCATTGAAGTCAAACGCGCCGCCGATATGCGCTATGTCGGGCAGGAGCATGCCGTCACCGTCGATCTGCCCATAGGGGTGTTCGCGCGCGCCGACCGCAAGGCGATCAAGCGGCACTTCGACGCCATGCACGCGCAACGCTACGGCACCTCGGCGCCTGACGAGCGCGCCGAGATCGTCAGTCTGCGCTCGACCGTGACCGGGCTGATGCGCAAGCCGCCGCAGTGCAAGATCGGCCGCGGCGGAAGAAACCCGGTGCAAGCCGCCTTCGGCGGCAAGCGGCCGGTCTATTTCGACGGCCGCTTCCGCGCGACGCCGACCTATCGCCGCGCGGCGCTCGCCGCCGGCAATCGGATCAAGGGGCCGGCACTGATCGAAGAATATGCCTCGACCACGGTGCTGATGCCCGGCGACGTGCTGGAGGTCGATGCATTGGGTAATCTGGTGATTACGGTGGGAGCACAATAAACGTCGCAAAATGCGACTGGGAGGATCGCGCCATAAATCGCGCCATAAATCGCGCCATAAGTTTTCATCGCAGGCATTTTCTGCATCTGGCAATGGGCGCTGTCGCGCTCCCTGCCGTCTCGTCTCTCGCTTTAGCCGACGCCTATCCGGCCCACCCGGTACGCATTGTCGTCGGTTTCGCTGCCGGAAGCACGACCGACATTCTTGCCCGCCTCATGGGGCAATGGCTGTCGCAACGGCTCGGCCAGCAATTCATCATCGAGAACCGGCCGGGCGCCGGCGGTAATGTCGGCGCCGAAACTGTGGTGAAGTCGACGCCCGACGGCTACACGCTGCTGATGGTGCCGCCGGCGGTCGCGGCCAATGCCGCGCTCTATCCCCATCTCAACTTCGATTTCACCCGCGACGCGGCGCCCGTCGCCGGCGTGGTTCGCGTGCCCAATGTGGTCGAGGTCAATCCCTCCGTCCCAGTGAAGACCATTCCGGAATTGATCGCCTATGCCAAGGCCAATCCCGGCAAGCTCAGCTTTGCGTCGGCCGGCATCGGCACCGCGAGCCATCTCGCCGGCCAATTGTTCAACAAGATGACCGGCGTCAACTTTCAGCACGTGCCGTATCGGGGCGACGGGCCGGCGATGGCCGATCTCATCGCCGACCATGTCCAAGTCGGTTTTGCGACCATGACCGCGTCGATCGGCTATATCCGTGCCGGCCGGTTGCGGGCGCTGGCGGTGACGACGCTACAGCGCTCCGACGCGCTGCCCGATATTCCGAGCGTCAGCGATTTCGTGCCCGGCTTTGAGGCAAGCTCGTGGTTCGGAGTTGCGGCGCCGACCGGCACGCCCGCGGAAATCGTCGACCGGCTGAACCGGGAGATCAATGCGGGCCTTGCCGACGCCACGATCAAGGCGCGGCTCGCCGATATGGGTGGCATGCTGCTCGCCGGCTCGCCGGACGATTTCGGCAGGCTCATCGCCGCCGAAACCGACAAATGGGGTAAGGTCATCCGCGAGGCCGGCATCAAGGCGGAGTAGAATCACGCAATGAAACTTTCCCGCCGGAAATTCCTGCCTGTGGCGGCCGCTGCCGGGCTCACCGCGGTATCGCGGGCCGCCTGGGCGGATAACTATCCAACGCGGCCAGTGCGCCTTGTCGTCGGTTTTCCCGCCGGGACCTCCTCTGACATCACCGCGCGACTGATCGCGCAATGGCTGTCCACAAGGCTCGGCCAACAATTCATCGTGGAAAATCGGACTGGCGCAGGCACCAATGTTGCCACCGACTCGGTGGTGCACGCGGCCCCCGACGGTTACTCGCTGCTTTGGGTCACGCAAACAAATACGATCAACGCGACCCTTTACGATAATCTCGATTTTGATTTCAGCCGCGACATCGAACCCGTCGCATGCATCATCCGCGTACCGGCCGTGATGATGGTCAATCCGGCAGTTCCGGCCAAATCGGTCCCGGAGTTCATTGCCTACGCCAAGGCCAATCCGGGCAAAATCAACATGTCATCGCCCGGCATCGGCAGCGTGAATCATATTCTTGGCGAGCTGTTCATGATGATGACCGGCATCAAGCTTGTTCACGTCCCCTACCGCAGCAGCCAGTTTCCCGATCTGCTCGCCGGCCAAGTGCAGATCACCTTCAATCCGACGCCGTCCTCGCTCGATTTCATCAGATCCGGCAAGCTGCGCGCTTTGGCGGTCACCAGCACGACCCGCCAGGATGTGTTGCCCGGCGTTCCGACGGTGGGCGAGTTCGTGCCGGGCTACGAGGGCTATGCCTGGTTCGGAATCGGTGCGCCGAAGAATACGCCAAGCGACATCGTCGAGAAGCTCAACCGGGAGATCAATGCCGGACTTGCCGATCCGCAGTTGAAGGGCCGGCTGGTCGATCTTGGCGGAGTGCCGACGCCGATGTCGCGCGCCGAGTTCGGTAAATTCATTGCATTGGAGACGGAGAAGTGGGCCAAAGTGGTCCAGTTCTCGGGTGCGAAGCCGGAGTGATCCGGTGTCGGGATCGGGAATTGAGATGAAGCGCAAGACCAAGACGAAGACAGCGCGCGGGACCAAAGCCGATCCGGTCATCACCGAGATCGTGCGCAACGGCGTCATCGCGGTGACCGAGGAAATGAAAACCAACCTCATGCGCACCGCCTACAACATCATCATCTACGAAGCGCTCGATTTCACCACCGGCCTGTTCACCACCGCAGGCGAGACGATCTCCATCGGCATTGGGCTGCCGATGTTCATCCGCGGCATGGCGGAGACGGTGAAGGCGAAGATCAAGCATTTCGGCCGCAAGAATATCCGGCCGGGCGACATCTACGTCACCAACGATTCCTATCTGACCGGCAGTCACCTCAATCACGTCACGCTGACGCTGCCGATCTTTCACAAGGGCGCGCTCGTCGGGTTCTCCTGCTGCATGGCGCATTGGCTCGATATCGGGGGTGCGCTCGGCGGCATGACCACCGACATTTTTGCCGAAGGTTTGCAGATCCCGATCCTGAAACTGCATGATCGCGGCGAGGTCAACGACACGCTGATCGACGTCATCAAGCAGAACATGCGGCTGCCAAGCCGCGCCATGGGCGACCTGCGCGCGCAAATCACGGCGGTGAAGACCGGCGAGCGACGCTTCCTCGAACTGGTCGGCCGTTACGGCCGCAACGCGGTGCTTGGCGCGATCAGGGCCATCATGGATCACTCCGAGGCGATGGCGCGGGCGCGCACGCGCTCGATTCCGGACGGCGTCTATGAGGCGGAATCCTACATGGATGACGACGGCATCGACGTTGGCAAAAAAGTGCCGATCCGCGTGCGCGTCATCGTCGACGGCGACGAGATGACGATCGATCTCTCCGGGGTCTCGCGCCAGGTGCGGGGCTTCTACAATTCCGGCATCACCACCGGCTATGCCTGCTCACAGGTCGCCTATAAATGTCTCACCTCGCCGACCGACTATCCGATCAATGATGGTTCGTTCCGCAGTCTGAAAGCGATCGTGCCGCCCGGGCGCATCATCAGCGCGGTGCGGCCGGCGCCGATGCGCTGGTGGATGACCTATCCGATGACCATCGTCGATACGGTGTTCAAAGCGCTGGCGCCGGTGATCCCGGACCGCGTCATCGCCGGACATCACGCCGATCTGCTGATCGCGGCGCTGCACGGCATCAATCCAAAGACCTCGGAATTCTTTCTCGCCAATTTTGGGCCGCTCGGCGGCGGCTGGGGCGCCAAGCGCAGCGAGGACGGCGTATCCGCGACGGTGTGCATCAACGACGGCGACACCCATAACGGCCCGAGCGAGCAGTCCGAGGTCAAATTTCCGATCGTGGTCGAACGCTATGCGCTGGTTCCAGATTCCGGCGGCGCCGGCCGGCATCGCGGCGGGCTGGGCGTGGAACGCGTGGTTCGCGCGCGCGTGCCGATGACGTTCAACACCCAGGTCGAGCGCGCCCATTGCAAGCCCTGGGGCTTGGACGGCGGCGGCGAGGCGAACGGCAACGAGGTGGCGCTCCGCCTCGATGGGCGCTGGAAAACCGATTTTCCCAACGCCAAAGTTTTGGTGGCGATGCTCAAATCGGGCGACGCGTTCCGGCTGCGCTCCGGCGGCGGCGGCGGCTATGGCTCGCCGCTTGACCGCCCGATTGCCGTCGTCGCGGCGGATGCGAGGCAGGGCTATATTTCGCTCGCCGCGGCGACGGATCTTTACGGCGTCGTGCTCGATGCGGAAACGTTCCAGGCGGATGCCGCTGCCTCCGAGCAGTTGCGGAAATCGCTCCGCGCAGCGTCACGATGGCGTGAAGCGGAAGGTTGATGTCGTGGATGCCGCCGCAGTTTCGCGCGCTTCTTGAACCCCCAGTTTAGTGTCGCCATATTAGTGCGGTGCCGCGCGGTGGCGTTCCGCGTGGCCATGGGGGCGCCGTTTGGGCCCCTGCAAAGTCGCTTAATAAGGGCTTTGAGACCATGTCCAGGGTTTCGCCGCTTTCAAGTCCCTTCCTGCTTGGCTTTGACGAGATCGAGCGCGTGCTCGACCGGGTCGGCAAAGCCGCGGACGGCTATCCTCCCTACAATATCGAGCGGGTCCCGCGCGACGGGAACAGTCCGGAGCGCTTGCGAATTACCCTTGCGGTCGCAGGGTTCACCCGCGATCAGCTCGATGTCACCGTAGAGGAGAGCCAGCTCGTCATTCGCGGTCGCCAGCAGGACGACAAAAGCCGACAATACATCCATCGCGGCATTGCCGCACGCCAATTCCAGCGCACCTTCGTGCTGGCGGAGGGCATGGAAGTATTGGGCGCGGACTTGAGAAACGGATTGCTGTCGATCGATCTGGTGCGCCCCCAGCCGGAGCGCATCGTTAAATCGATCTCAATCAAAGAGTGCGATTAACGAAACCATAAGGACTCGACTAAAGTCATGGAAAGGAGTCGAGGGCCATGAATAGTATGAATCGTGACGACATGAACCATAGCGAGCCCAAACTCGATATATCCGCCGAAGCGCTCGCTCATCTCGGTGACGGCCGCATCGCCTATGTGAAGACGATCCGCTCGGAGGATGTCCGTGCGCTGTTCCCGCAAGCTGAGATACCGCAGATGACGCCCGGGCAGACGCTTTTTGCGCTGCACGCCGCCGACGGCACGCCGATCATGCTCACCGACAGCCGCGAAGCCGCCATCGCCAATGCCTGGAGCCAGGAGCTCGAGACGGTTAGCGTGCATTAATCAGGGATCAGTAATCAGAAATCACTAATCGGAGAGGGCCCGGCGATATCATAGCCGGCCCTTTTTCGTTTCTTCTGATTACTGACTTCCGATAACTGATTCCTGCCGCGGTTATGCCGCGGAAGCGGACGGCATCGCCAGCACCGCGTAGAGCGATTCGGCATCACGCGCGCCGCGCAATTTATGAGCGATGCTGGGATCGCGCAACAGCCGCGCAATGCGGGCAAGCGCTTTGAGATGATCAGCGCCGGCGCCTTCAGGCGCGAGCAACAGGAACACGAGATCGACCGGCTGATTGTCGAGCGCCTCGAAATCGACCGGCCGATCGAGCCGGGCGAACAGGCCGAACAACCGAGTGAGTCCCGGCATCTTGCCGTGGGGAATGGCGATGCCGTTGCCGACCGCAGTCGAACCGAGCTTTTCGCGTTGCACAAGGATATCGAAAATCGCCCGCTCGTTTTGCCCGCTCAGCGCGGCGGCGCGCGCGGCAAGTTCGTGCAGCACCTGCTTCTTGCTGTTGACTTTGAGCGCCGGGAGAATCGCGTTTGGCGCGACCAGGTCGATGAGCGGCATGAATGGAACCTGAAGCGGGCTTGGTGCCTAACGCTTATTATCTATTGGGGTTTGTCGGTTTTGAGCATGATCTATTTGCGAAAACCGGAACCCATATTTCCGGATCAGGCTCAAAGGCGGCGGAACATAGGGAGCCCCCGCAACCGCGTCAATGGGCATCGGTGCGGTGATCCTTGAGGCGGCGATGATAGCGCCGCAATTGCTTTTCGATCCGCGTCACCGCTTGGTCGGCGCTGGCATAGGCGTCGGGCGCCTCGCCCTCGGCGTGCAACGTGACCTTCGAATCGAGATGAATGGCGCATTCGGTGCGGAAGCCGACGCCGTCCTTGGCGAGCGTCACGTGCCCGGAATAGCCTCCGTCAAAATACTTACCCAGCGTCGCGGTCATCCGGTCGCTGATGCGGTCACGCAACGCCTCGCCAACATCGAGATTCTTGCCTGACACGCGAAATGACATGGCAACCTCCGGCAAAGTGCAAATGAGCCGTTTCACCTGAACTAGGTATCGGCCGCTGCCGAGTCAACGCGGCGAACTCAACTCGCGACGGCAGCCTGTTTCTCGCGCCGGCGCTGCACCGAGGAGGGAATGCGCATCGCCTCGCGGTATTTCGCCACCGTGCGCCGCGCAATATCGATGCCGGCATCGCGCAGCTTCTCGACCAGGGTATCGTCGGACAATATGTCGGTCGAGCTTTCGCCGTCGATCAATTGTTTGATGCGGTGACGCACCGCTTCGGCAGAATGCGCTTCGCCACCGTGCGACGCCGCGATCGCCGAGGTAAAGAAATATTTCAGCTCGAATATGCCGCGCGTCGTCGCCATGTATTTATTGGCGGTGACGCGCGACACCGTGGATTCGTGCATGCCGATGGCTTCGGCGACGGTCTTGAGATTGAGCGGGCGCAGATGCTCGACGCCGCGCGCGAAGAAGGCATCCTGCTGGCGCACGATTTCGTTGGAGACTTTGAGGATGGTGCGGGCGCGCTGATCGAGCGCGCGAACGAGCCAGGTCGCGCTCTGCAGGCATTCGGAGAGATACGATTTCTCGGTATCGCGGCGCGCCGTGGCCGAGACCTCGGCGTAATAGCTTTGATTGACCAGCACTTTCGGCAAGGTGTCGGAGTTGAGCTCGACATGCCAGGCGCCGCTGGGCGCGGGCCGCACGAAGACATCGGGCACGATCGGCTGCACCAACGCCGAACCGAAAGCGAGACCGGGCTTCGGATTGAGGCGCCGAACCTCGGCGATCATTTCGGCGAGGTCCTCGTCGCCGACGCCGCAGATTTTCTTCAAGCCGGCGAAGTCGCGGCGGGCAACCAGATCGAGGTGCGCCACCAGCGTCTGCATCGCCGGATCGTAGCGGTCGAGTTCCTTGAGCTGGATCGCCAGGCATTCGGCGAGGTCGCGCGCGCAAATGCCGGGCGGATCGAGGGTTTGCAGGATGGCGAGGACGGCCTCGACCTCGCCTGGGTCGGTGCCGAGCTTTTCCGCCGCTGCTGCGAGGTCGCTGGCGAGATAACCTGACTCATCGACGAGATCGATCAGATATTGCCCGATCATGCGCCTTACCGGATCGGCGATAGCGAGCGTCATTTGCTCGCGGAGCCAATCCGCCAGCGTGGTCTCGGCGGAAACAAAGGCTTCGAGATTGTAGTCGCCGTCGTCGTTGCCGCCCAAGCCGGTGCCCGCCCATTCCGAATAGCCTGCCGGAAGATCCGAATTGCGGGGCCGGATCGGCTCGTTATCGTCGGGAGAAGTATCGTCGAGGGGGCTGTCGCGCCGTTCATCGTCGGCGCCGCTCTTGGTTCCGCTGTCGTGGCCGTTAGGCGCCTCGCCATTCGCGGCCGGCTTCTCGGCTGCGGACTGCGTGCCGCCAGGCTCGCCGGGCGCCGGCTCGCTCTCCGCGCCGCGGTCGAGCAGTGGGTTACGCTCAAGCTCGGCCTCGACATAGGCCACCAGATCGAGATTCGACAGCTGCAGCAGCTTGATGGCCTGCATCAGCTGCGGCGTCATCACCAGCGCCTGGCTCTGCCGAATCTGGAGTCTTTGCGTGAGCGCCATAACGGGGTCTAAATTGGTCCGATTCTTGCTTGTTCTTGTACAGCAGGTCCCCCACCCTGTCGTCAACCGAATTCCGTCAGGCTTAAAGCCAGAGTTCCTCGCCTAGGTCGAGCCGCCGCAATATTCGCCGCAAAACAATGAGAATCGCCGGCCTGAGCGGCTGCGCTGGGTCGCCGACGCCATTTCTAGCGCCCGCCAGCCCTGCTATGAACAGCGGTCGCGCTTTGGGTCAGGGGGTCAGTTTGTGGTTTCGTTCAGCGTTAAGGATGTGCCGGAGCGACGCTACCAAACGGTAGTAGTCACAACGATTCTCACGCTTGTAGGCGTGCGCCTCGCATGCGCGGGATTGGCGCCGCTAAGCTTTGACGAAAGCCTCTATTGGCTTTGGTCGAAACATATTGCCGGCGGCTATCTCGATCATCCGCCTATGAATCCAATTCTGATCCGGCTTGGTACGACGCTATTCGGCGACACCGAGTTCGGAGTGCGTTCGATCGGCGTGTTGCTCGCCTTGCCGGCCAGTTGGGCCGTCTGGCGGGCGGGAACAATTCTGTTCGACGACGACAGCGTCGGCGCGACAGCGGCGCTGTATTTTAATCTAACGCTCGCCATGGCGGCGGGATCGGCCATCATGACGCCTGATAATGCGTTGGTTGCCGCGACGGCATTCTTATTTCTGACTCTGGTTAAGCTGCATGAGACCGGGCGCGGTGAATGGTGGCTCGCGATCGGCGTCGCATTCGGCATCGGAATGTTGTCGAAATATACGACGCTTTTTTTTGCCATTAGCATTTTTGCTTGGTTGTTGCTGGTACCGCGGCAGCGCAAGTGGCTGTTCACGCCCTGGCCATGGATCGGTGGCGCGATCGCAATTGCTGTGTTCTCGCCGACACTGATCTGGAACGAGCAACACGGCTGGGCGTCGTTCGGCTACCAATTCAACCGGCTGATCGTCCATCAATGGACGCTGCGTTACTTAGGCGAGTTCTTTGCCACGCAGATCGGCATGGCTACTCCGCCGATTTTCGTCCTCGGCTGCATGGGTCTTGCCGGCCTCCTTAGAGGCGAGGGTGGATCGCACTCTGCGCGCGTCCTGGTCGGCGCCATGGTGTGGCCCATTGTGATCTATTTCATCTGGCATACGTTTCATGGCCGTGTGGAAGGCAATTGGCCGGAGCCGGTCTATGTGGCGTTCGTCATTGCGGCGGCCGTTGCCGTCGAGAGGATCAAATGGGTCGGGGCGTGGGCGCAGATTGCATCGTGGTCCCAGTGTCTTGCCGTCCCCGTCGGGCTTGGGATGGCGGCGTGCATCTATTTGCAGGCGGTTTTCGGCGTCGTGCCGCTCGGCCGCATCGACCCGACTGCGCGCCTCTTGGGCGCCGGCTGGAAGAAGCTGGCTGTCAAGATGGATGAACTGCGCGTACGCCTTGGCGCGCCAGTCGTGCTGACCACCGACTACGGCACGACCGGGTGGCTGGCGTTTTATCTTCCATCGCATCCGCCGGTTGAACAAATCAACGGACGGATACGCTTCGTCGATGCTCCGCAGCCCGATCCGGCCCTGTTTCGCGGCACGAGCATGTACGTTTGCCTGTCCCCGTGCGACGCACTGGGCCTGGTGCGCCAACGATTCGAAAAAGTGGAGCTGGTGGCGCGCCTGCCGCGGACGCGGCACGGCATAACCATCACCGAGTATCTGGTCTACAGCTTGACCGGTCCAACCGGACCGACTTTCGATCCGCTTTAGCCAGACGACATGAACTGAACAATTCGACTGTCAAAGGCGGAATTCCTCGCCAAGGTAGAGCCGCCGCACTTCCGGGTTGTTGACGATGTCGTCGGCGCGGCCCTCCATCAACACCTCGCCGGAATAGATGATGTAGGCGCGGTCGGTCAGGCCGAGTGTTTCGCGCACATTGTGGTCGGTGATGAGCACGCCGATACCGCGGTTGGTCAGGTGCCGCACCAGCGCCTGGATATCGCCCACCGCAATCGGGTCGATGCCGGCGAACGGTTCGTCGAGCAGCATATAATTCGGTCGCGTGGCGAGCGATCGGGCAATTTCGACCCGCCGGCGCTCGCCGCCGGACAACGCGATTGCCGGCGTCTTACGCAAACGTGCGATGTTGAACTCTTCGAGCAGCGCATCGAGGTCCCGTTCGCGCCGTCGCACGTCCGGCTCGACCACTTCAAGCACGGCACGGATATTATCCTCGACGTTCAACCCGCGGAAAATCGAAGCTTCTTGCGGCAGGTAGCCGACGCCGAGCCGCGCGCGTTGATACATCGGCAAGCGGGTCACGTCGCAGCCGTCGAGCTCGATGCGCCCCTGGTCGGCCTTGATGAGCCCGGTGATCATATAGAACACGGTGGTCTTGCCGGCGCCGTTGGGGCCAAGAAGGCCGACCGCCTCGCCCTTGCGCACGTAAAGGCTGACGCCTTTGACCACCTTTCGTCCGACAAAGCTCTTCTCCACGGCGTGGACGGCCAGAAGGCCCTTGCGCTCGCCGGGATTCGCACCATTGCCGTCCGCGCGACGCCGCGGCCGCGCGATCGGACGTTGTCCGTTCTGCGGCGCCGGTTGGCGTTGCGGCCGCGACGGCGCCGGCGGCGGAACACGCGCCGGAATTGGACCCGGCGACGGAGCCGGAGGCGAAGTTTTGCCACGCGCCTTTTCCACCGGGGCCGGCAGGCTTGCGATGTCGAGATAGACGTTACTGATCGCGCCGCCCATCGTTTCGAGGCCGATCGCCTCGTCGCCGGCGGGCGGCGCGCGGCGCGGGGCGGGTCCGCTACGGCGAATATATGCAAAAATATCTCGCACCCGGAAATCCCGCCTGACGAATCGTGGATGAATACCGTTTATTTTTGGGAGTTTAGCCGAATTTGCGCGGCAAAGGTGAAGCGCCCGCGCCTCAATTCGCCCGGCCCGGACCAATGGTCATAAAATTCGTCGGTCCGCCATTCTGAGCTTTGCCTGGCTGGATCAGGGCGCGAACCCGGCCCGGTCCCGCTGCGCCGGCGCCGGCGCCACCGTTGCTGCTGCCCGATTCAACACGGGCATTTCCGGTCGTCATGTCGACCACGACTTTCTCGCCGTGAATGACGTTCTGGCCCTGGCTGACCACGACATTGCCGCTCAAAGTGATCGTCTTGGTTTTCAGATCATAGACGCCAAGATCGCCGCTGGCGTTCTGATCCTTAGTAATCACGGTGACGCCGCCGCGCGCTTCGATGCGGCGGATATTTTGCGCGCCCTGCGGCATGCCGGGCGTTGATTTGGTGGTCGTTACGGCTGGCCGGTCGATGCCGACTTCCTGGCCATAGAACACCACGAGACTCTGGCACTTCATCGTGGTGTCGCCTTGCACCACCTTGACGTCACCGGAAAACGTCGCCGTCTTGGTCTTGTCGCGCACCTCGAGCGTCGCGGCCTCGATCTGCACCGGTTGATCCTTGCTCTGGTCTTGCCCAATGCCCGGGAACGGCCCTGGCACGGGAGACGGCCCCTGCGCGGCGGCAGGCGTTGCGATGGTCAGCACCAAGAGCGCGGCGCAAAGTTTAAAGCCACGCATCATTGATCGCTCGTCGTGTCGCCGGTCTTGCCGGGTTCCGTGGCGGCAGTTGCTTTGCCAGGCCGAAGCGTCATCGCTACACCGCTGAAACGCACCAAGCTGCCGTGATCGCCAATGTCGAGCTGCTGGGCATTGAGGACGCCGTTGAGCATTTTCACGAAAACCGGTTTATCTGAAATCACGTCGCCTTTGCGCACATCGATCACCGCCTCGCTCAGGCGGCCTTCGTAGCCGGTCGTCGAGACGAGATGGATATCGCCGTTGAGCGTCAATATCTCCGCCTTCACGTCGTAGACGCCGGAGGCGGCCGTCATTTCCACATCGCTCTTATCTTGCATTTCCATTCGGGCGTGGAGCTGGTCGAGCTCGACCAGATTGGGCTTGGTGAGGTCTTGCGCGGCGGCTGCCGCGGAAAACTCATAAGCGCGGAAGTCCACCGTGAATCCGGTAAGCCGCGGCTGTTCCATGGTGATCTTGGTGCCGTGGATGACGAGCTTGCCAAGTTCGCCGGGCAACCGGAAGCCGCCGATCGGCGGCATGTAATTGATGACCACCACAGCGAGGAGCAGCGCGGCGATGCCGATAGGTACACTGATGCGAAGGAGCCGGACATGCCGGCTGTGGCGCAGCGCCGTCCGGTAGTTGCGTTCGAAATCGGTGCGGGAATCGGCCGAAAATCGCTTCGCCGCGTTCTCGGGGTAGACTATGGCCAAGCAATTATCCTTTTGTGCGCCGCCCCGATTGCGACCTTAGACCACGCTTCGAGTGGTTTTGTCTCGCAAAAATCGCCCGGGCAAAAATCGCTCGTGAATGTGGCCCGGCGAGGGCTGATGCGGGGTCAGAGTCGGGGTCAGAGTATGATCCGAAACAGCCTGCCCCGGTTTTGATCCGGGGCGGTCGCCGGTCTTCGGAAAAGATCATGCTCGATCTTTAGGAATGCGCGAAAATATCCTCGGCGGCAAAGCCGGCCAGGTCGAGCCGCACCCGGTCCGGCAGGAACCGGAAACAGGCCGCGGCCAGTTGCTCGCGGCCCTCGCGCGCCAGCATGGCATCGAGCTTGTCTTTGAGCGCGTGCAGGTGGGTGACGTCGGCGGCGGCGTAGGAAACTTGGGCCTCGCTCAACTCGGGCGCGCCCCAATCGGATGATTGTTGCTGCTTGGAAAGGTCTTGCCCCAATATTTCGCGCACGAGATCTTTGAGTCCGTGCTTGTCGGTATAGGTGCGGGTCAGCCGCGACGCGATCTTGGTGCAGTAGACCGGCTCCGGCATGACGCCGAACGTCTTGCACAACATGCCGAGATCGAACCGGGCGAAATGAAAAATCTTGAGCAGGCTCTTGTCGGTCAGAAGCCGCTTGAGGTTGGGCGCCGGGTTCGGTGTTTCTTTGGCATGCGGCGGGATCTGCACCACGTCGGCAGTGCCGTCGCCTGGCGACAGCTGCACCACGCACAGCCGATCGCGGTCCAGATCGAGGCCCATGGTTTCGGTGTCGATCGCGACCGCGCCTCGATAGCGCGAAATGTCCGGCAGATCGCCGCGATGGAGACGGATGGTCGACATGGGCGCGTGTTATCGCCCGCGTTGCGTTGAATTCCAAGGGCTATTTCGAACTAGCTCGGCCCGAAAGAAGGGAAATTATTGCACCCGAAATCTCACCATGGAGGTAATTCCTTCTTATTTCGAGGCGCTTCTTGCGCCTGCCTAGAATAGGCTTCTATTTAAGGGCTCCTGCAGGAGTTCCCAGTATGTCGCGTGCGGTCGCCATCCCCAATACCGCGCCGTTCTCGGAAGAGGACGTTGAACTGCTTAATCGCGTGGTCGGCCCGGCGACTGCGGTGCAGCGGGCGTGGCTTTCGGGATTCCTGGCCGGGGTGGAGCAGGCAGCCGGCACCGCCCATCCCACCGCCGCCGCACACTCGATTGAGCCGCTCACCATCGTCTTCGCAAGCGAGTCCGGCAATTGCGAAAAGCTTGCATCCGATATGGCCAGACAGTCGCGCAAGCTTGGGTTCAGGCCGACGCTGATCGATATGGCCGATCTCGACCTCGCGGCACTCGCCAGCGCGCGGCGCCTTGTGGTGATCGCCGCCACCTGGGGTGAGGGCGAACCGCCTGGACGGGCCGCCCGAGTTTACGACGCGCTGATGAAAGAGGGCGCGCCGCGTCTCGATGGTGTGGAATACGCAGTATTGGCGCTGGGCGATACCGCCTACGCGGAGTTCTGCGCCGTCGGCAAAAGAATCGACGAGCGGCTCGCCGAGCTCGGGGCGAAACGGATCGTCGCGCGCATCGATTGCGATCTCGACTTCGCCGAACCGGCCGCCAACTGGATCGGCGCCACGCTCGAAGCGCTGACGCCGCCGGACGCCGAGCGCAGCCGCGTCATCGAGGTCGATTTTTCCGGCAACGCTGCCGCCAAATCAAACCCGGGCATTGTTGAAGCCGAGATTGTCGACCACGTGAACCTGAATTCGTCGCGCTCGGCCAAGGAGACCATTCATCTCGCGCTCGCATTCGACGGCGCGGTGCCGGCCTATGAGCCGGGCGATTCGCTCGACCTCTATGCCGAAAACGATCCAGCCTATGTCGAGGAGCTGCTCGCGCTGACGAGCCTGTCAAAAGATGACGCCTTGCGCGGTGAACTTCTCACGGCGCGCGATGTGACGACGCTTTCGCTCAAGACGCTCAACTCTTATAGGGCGCTGACCGGACATCGCAACGTCAAGACGCTCGTCGCCGAAGGACAGGCGCGTGAGTGGATCGCGGGCCGGCAGCTCATCGACCTCGTTGCAAACTTTCCATCTGCCCTGAGCGCCGAGCAGCTGCGTGGATTGACGCGACCGCTCAGCCCGCGCGCCTATTCGATCGCTTCGTCGCGCCGCGAAGCCGCAGACGAGGCGCATATTCTGGTTTCCGCCGTGCGTTACGCCGCTCATGGCCGCGCGCGTAAAGGGGTTGCCTCCAACTACGTGGCCGAACGGCTCAAGCGCGGCGCCCGGGTGCGGGTGAAGCTTCGGCCCAACCGGCATTTTGCGCTGCCCGATCCCGGACGCGACATCATCATGGTCGGCCCCGGCACCGGCGTGGCGCCGTTCCGCGCTTTCGTCCAGGACCGGCGCGTGACGCAAGCCAAGGGCAAAAGCTGGCTGTTCTTCGGTGACCGCAACTTCACTCATGATTTTCTTTATCAGCTTGAGTGGCAGGAGGCGCTGCAAGACGGCTCGCTCACCCGGATGGACGTGGCCTTCTCCCGCGACCGGCCGGAAAAAACCTATGTGCAGGACAAAATGTGGGATCGCCGCCGCGAACTGATCGATTGGCTCGACAATGGCGCTCACCTCTATGTCTGCGGCGACGCCAAGGCGATGGCGAAGGACGTGCGGGCGACGTTGACGCGCGCCTATGCCGACGTGAAATCGCTCACGCCGGAGGCGGCCGACGCCGCGATCGCCAGCCTGGAGCGCGACAAGCGCTACCTGCAAGACGTGTACTGATCCCCGATCGGGATTGACGATCATGACCGACGAAGTTTCGCGCAACGAGCGCATCAAGGAAGCGAGCGATTATCTGCGCGGCACGCTGGCGCACGGCTTGCGCGAAGAAATTACCGGCGCCATCGTCGATGACGATCAGCAGCTGGTCAAATTCCACGGCATGTACCTGCAGGACGACCGCGACCTGCGGCCGGAGCGCACGCGCAAGAAAATGGAGAAGGCGTTCGCCTTCATGATCCGCGTTCGTATTCCGGGCGGAGTCCTGACGAACCGGCAATGGCTCGCGCTCGATCAAGTCGCGCGCGATTTCGGCAACGGCACGATGCGGCTGACCACGCGCCAGACGGTGCAACTGCATGGCGTCATCAAATCGAACCTGAAATCGACGTTGCGCTCCATCGATGCCGTGCTGCTCAATTCCATCGCCGCTTGCGGCGACGTCAATCGCAACGTGATGTGCTGCGTCACCCCCGAGCAGTCGCGCGCGCATGCCGGCGCATTGGCGCTCGCCCGCGCTGTTTCCGAGCGCCTGATGCCGCAGACGCCGGCCTACCGCGAAATCTGGCTCGACGGCGAACGGATCGCCGGCGGCGAGGACGAGGTTGTCGAGCCGATCTACGGCAAGACCTATCTGCCGCGCAAATTCAAGACCGTCGTGGCGGTGCCGCCGTCGAACGATGTCGACATTTTCGCCAACGATCTCGGCTTCATCGCCATTATCGACGCGGCCGGAGAAATCGCGGGCTGGAACGTCACCGTTGGCGGCGGCATGGGAATGACACATGGCGAGCCGGCGACCTATCCGCGCACCGCCGACGTCCTCGGGTTTTGCGAAACGAAAGATGCCGTCGCGATCGCCGAAGCCGTCGTCACGGTGCAGCGCGACTGGGGCGACCGCAATGACCGCAAGCACGCGCGACTCAAATACACGATCGAGGATCGCGGGCTCGAGGCTTTCCGCGCCGAGGTCGAACGGCGCGCCAAGGTGAAGCTCGCGCCGGCCGGGGAGTTCCAGTTTACTTCCAGCGGCGATCGTTACGGCTGGAGCGAGGGCGCCGCCGGCAAGGCGCACCTCACGTTATTCGTGCAGAACGGACGGCTCATCGACCGCGGGGAGGGGGCGCAGCTTTCGGCGCTGCGGCGCATCGCGCAAATTCACGACGGCGAGCTCCGCATCACGCCCGAATCAGAATCTGATCGTCGCCAATGTGCCGACGGAACAACATGGACAAATCGAGACGATCGCGCGCGACGCAGGGTTGCTGGCGCCCTGGTCCGGCCTGCGCCGCAATTCCATGGCGTGTGTCGCGCTGCCGACCTGCGGTCTCGCCCTCGCCGAGAGCGAGCGTTACATGCCCGAACTTCTTGCCGCGCTCGATGGCCGTCTCGCCGCGCATGGCCTTTCCGCCGACGACATCACGATCCGCATGACCGGATGCCCGAACGGCTGTGCCCGGCCGTATCTCGCCGAGATTGGCGTGGTCGGGAAAGGACCCGGCCGCTACAACCTCTATCTCGGCGGCGCCTTCGACGGTTCGCGGCTCAACAAGCTCTATGGCGAAGATCTCGACCACGCCGGGCTCGTTGCCGCGCTCGACCCGATGTTCGCGGCCTTCGCGCGCGAAAGGCAGCCGGGAGAGCGGTTTGGTGCTTTCGCCATCCGCGCCGGTTTTGTCGCCAAGACGGCCAATGGCCGCGATTTTCATGCCAATGCAGGGCCGCAGCGCACGGCATGAGCGGCGATCACAAGAGTGTTGAAAACAAGCCCGAGCGGTTTGGCCCTTTGGCCCGGTTGCCGCTGTTCTTCGCGTTGCAGGAAAAGCGCGCGGTGATCGCCGGCGGCAGCCCGGCCGCAGCGTGGAAGGCGGAGTTGCTGTCGGCGTCAGGCGCCCGAGTCGAAGTTTTTTGCGCCGATGTTTCGGGCGAAATGCAACGGGTCGCCGGCGATACGCCGTGCGGGGGAATTGTCATTCATCGGCGGGAATGGATCGCGGCGGATTTGCGCGGTGCGGCGCTCGCGATCGGCGATTTCCGCGATGATGAGAGAGCGGCGGCGTTTTTCCGCGCCGCGCGCGCCGCGGGCGTGCCGGTCAACATTATCGACAAGCCGGAGTTTTGCGATTTTTCCTTCGGCGCCATCGTCAACCGCTCGCCGCTGGTGATCGGCATTTCGACCGACGGTGCGGCGCCGGCCGTCGCCCAGGCGATCCGCGGCAAGATCGAAGCAATCCTGCCGAAGGGAATTTCACATTGGATCGCCGCCGCCGCGCATCGGCGCGACGCGGTGAAGTCCTCCGGCTTGGCTTTCGCCGGACGACGCAAATTCTGGCGGCTTTTCGCCGCTTATGCGATGGCGAATGCGGGCAGCGCTCCTTGTCAGGCCGACTTTGATCGTTGCGCCGGCGCCGGCCGTGCGCAGGAGCACGGCTCAGTCACCCTGGTCAGCCTCGACGGTAGCGATCCCGAGTTGCTGACGCTGGGCGCGATCCGTGCGCTGCAATCGGCTGACGTCGATTTTGTTCGACGACGGCGTCCCCGCGGAGGTGCTCGACTTCGCCCGCCGGGAGGCGAGGAAAGTCCCCATTGGCGACACGAGTTATGACGGCGTCAGCCGTCCGAGGCAGACCGACGCGCTTGATGCCCTGATGAAGCAAGGACAATGCATCGTCGTTGTGGCGAACGGCAGTCATGACAAGCGCGTTTGGCGGCCATTTTCCAGCGCGGCCTAGCCGAACGCCACTTTCCGACGGGGCGAAGGCATCGAGCGCGAAGCCGCCCTCTCCAGACAAGGCCGCGGCTCCTCTCAACACTCCGAGCATCATCGCGGCCCGCTGGCGCGTAAGGTTGGCTCAGGTCGCCTGCGCCGTGCTTGAGCGAAAACGCAAGATCGCAAGAAAGAAAAACAGGCCGCCGATCGCCGCCACCAACAGGAACTGCGGCCACACCACGTCGATTCCGGCGCCGCGGTAAAGAATCGATTGCGCGAACGACACGAAATGCGTCGACGGCGAAGCCTGCATGACCGTCGCCAGCCACGGCGGCATGCTTTCGAGCGGCGTATTGCTGCCCGAAAGCATGTTCATGGGCAGGAAGATCAGCATGAACAGCAAGCCGAGTTGCGGCATCGAGCGCGCAATGGTCCCGATAAAGATGCCGATGGCGCAGGCGAAGAAGAGATAGATCATCACGCCGAGCATAAATAGCGGAATCGATCCCGCAATAGGCACGCCGAGCAGCGTACGCACGACCAAATAAAGCGACAGGCCGGCGGCGACAGTGATCACCAAGCCATTGGCCCAAACCTTGGACATTGCAATTTCGGCGGGCGTCAGCGGCATGACCAATAGATGGTCCATCGTTCCATGCTCCCGTTCCCGCACGATGGCTGCTCCAGCCAGAATGATGGCGAGCATGGTGACATTGTTGATGATGCCCATGACGCTGGTAAACCACGCCGTTATGACATTCGGGTTGAAGGTGATGCGGACATTGAGATTGACTGGCGACAGCGGGCTGCCTTCTTGATGAGACAGAAAATCCTGGATTTCGGTGGTGATGATCTGTTGGGCGTAGTCCGAGCCAAGTCCGGCCTGCACCATTGCAGTGGCGTCGACATTGACCTGAAGCGTCGGCTCGCGACCGCCCAGGACATCTCGTTCGAAATTCGGCGGAATGTCGATCACGAACGTGTATCGACCCGCATTCATCGCGGGCAAAATGTCACGCTCGGCGATTGCCTGCGGAGCTTGAAAATAAGGCGGCAGAAAAGCATGAACAATCCGCCGCGACAATTCTGAATGATCCTCATCGACGATTGCGATCGAGGCGTTGTGCAGCTCCTGCGAATTGCTTTGCGATTGAGCGATGATGGCGAGCGAAAACGAATAGACGACGAGCCCCAGCAGCACGTAATCGCGCAGGAAGCTGCGCAGTTCCTTGGTGCCGAGCCAGAATATGTTTGCGATCGTCCGCATCGCCTCGGCCTCTAGCGTTCCTGCTTGCGCAACAGGAGAAGGCTGATCAGAGTCAGGACCGGAATGAAGACGCAAAGCGCGGCCAAGTCCGGGATGAGGTCGTCGAAACCCAATCCCTTGGTGAAAGTCCCGACGCTGATCGGCACGAAATAGGTCATTGGGAACGCCCGCCCCATGAGCTGCGCCATGCCGGAGAGCGACGAAACCGGCGTCATCATGCCGGCGAATTGCGTCGCCGGAAGAACCGTCAAAATGGCGGTGCCGAAAAGCGCTGCGATCTGGGTGCGCGCGAAGGCCGAAATCAGCATGCCATAGGCCGTGGTCGTCGTGACGTAGAGCAGCACGCCGATCAGCAGCGCGACAAAGCTGCCCTTCAGCGGCACCTGGAAGACGAACAGCGCCATCAGAAATATCAGGGCGAAATTCGCAGTAGCGACGCCGATATAGGGAAGCTGTTTGCCGAGCAGAAATTCGATCCGCCTGACCGGTGTGACGTAAAGATTGATGATTGAGCCGAGTTCCTTCTCACGCACGACGGCGAGCGCCATCAAGATCGCGGGAAATAGCGCGAGCAACAGCGACATCGTCGATGGCACGATCGCATACACGCTTTCGAAATTCTGGTTGTACTTGAACCGGATTTCGATATCGGCGGGCGGCGTCGGACTGGGCACTGCGGTCTTTACGGCGGGATCGGTCAGATACAACTGATGCATGGCTTGCAGATAGCCGCGCATCGTCTGGGCGCGAAACGGCATGGCGCCGTCGACCCAGGCGCCCACCCAGGCGGGGCGGCCGCGTTCGATGTCGCGGCCGAAGCCGGGCGGAATTTCGATGGCCGCATCGATCGCGTTGCTCTGCAGGCGCTTTCCGAGATCGGCGTAGTCGGTGAGCGGCGGCTCCTCCAGGAAATAGGGCGAACCCCGGAGTTCCTCGAGATAAGCCCGGCTCTCGTGGCTTTGGTCGTGATCGAGTACGGCGAAAGTCAGGCTGTTCACATCGGTCGAAATTCCGAAGCCGAACACCAGCATCAAGAACGTCGTGCCGAACAATGCGAAAGTCAGCCGGATCGGATCGCGCAAAAGCTCGATGGTTTCGCGGATCGTATAGGCGAAGAGACGCTGCGGGCTGAAATAGCGCTGCTGCGGCTGCGGCTCCATGGCCGGCGTTCTGGTTTCGCCGGACGGCACGACATCGACGACGGGCGAGGTGCGCGCACCGGTGGCTTCTTCAAGGTAGCTGATGAACGCGTCCTCCAACGTGGCGACGCCGCGCGCCCTGACCAGGTTCGCCGGCGTATCGGTTGCCAGCACCCGTCCGGAGTCCATGAGCGAAATGCGATCGCAGCGCTCGGCCTCGTTCATGAAATGGGTCGAGATGAAAATGGTTACGCCCTGATTGCGCGACAGATCGATCAGCAATTCCCAGAACCGGTCCCGCGCCAAGGGATCGACGCCCGAGGTCGGCTCGTCGAGGATCAGCATTTCCGGCTCGTGGACGATGGCGACGGCAAGCGACAGCCGTTGCCGAATGCCGAGCGGCAAATCCGCGGCGCGTTGATCGAGATAGTCCGCTAGCCCGAATTGCGCGATGAGCGTGCCAAGCCGCGCCTTGGCCTTCGCGGCCGGCAGATGGAAAAGCCGCGCATGCAGATCGAGGTTCTGCCGGACCGTCAGTTCGGTGTAGAGCGAAAACGATTGCGACATGTAGCCGACACGAAGACGCGCGGTCATGTCGCTCGCGCCGAGCGGTCTGCCGAACAAAAGCGCTTCGCCTTCGCTCGGCGGCAATAGGCCGGTCAGCATCTTCATGGTCGTGGTCTTGCCGCAGCCGTTGGAGCCGACGAAGCCGAATATTTCGCCGCGCTCGATGGTGAAACTGACCCGGTCGACGGCGGTGAAGTCGCCGAAGCGGCAGGTGAGGTCCCGCGCGGCGATGACCGGTTCGTGATCCGCCGGCGGCCGCGGCGGTATTTGCAGTTTGCGGTGGCCGACGCGAAGTTCTTCCGGCAGCAGCGCGACGAAAGCGTCTTCGACGGTCTCGGAGTTTGTCTGAGCCTTAAGATCGGCCGGCGAGCCGGTTGCCAGGACCCACCCGTCATTCATCGCAGTCAGAAAGTCAAAGCGTTCAGCCTCTTCCATATAAGCGGTCGCGACAATGACGCTCATGCCGGGTCGGCGCGACCGGATACGATCGATCAGCTCCCAGAACTGGCGCCGCGAAAGCGGGTCGACGCCCGTGGTTGGCTCGTCGAGAATGAGAAGGTCGGGATCGTGAATGAGCGAGCAGCACAAGCCGAGTTTCTGCCGCATGCCGCCCGACAGCTTCTTCGCCTGACGATCGGCGAACGGCGCCAGCCCGGTGCTTTCCAAAAGCTCGGCAATACGCCATTGCCGTTCGGCGCGAGCCTGCCCGAATAGCCGAGCGAAGAACTCGATGTTTTCGTTGACGCTCAGGTCCGGATAGAGGTTCTTACCCAATCCTTGCGGCATATAGGCGATGCGCGAGCAAATCGCGTCGCGATGCGCAGCGTCCGCCATGTCGCCATCAAGAACGCGAACGAGGCCGGATTGAATCCGGCGGGCACCGGCAATAATGCTGAGCAGCGTCGATTTGCCGACGCCGTCGGGTCCGATCAGACCGACCATGCAGGCGGCGGGGAGTTCGAGACTAACCGCGTCGAGCGCCAAGGCACGCGCATAACGCTGCGTGACGTTGTCCAGCCGCGCGACCGGCCGGGTCGCGCCGTTCATTGCGGCGGCAATCTTTGCAGCGATGCCGGCCATACCACGGCCGAATCGGTCTTGACGTACGCGACCCCCGGCAGCCCGCTGCGTACGGACTCGGCGCGCTTACGCAGGCGTTCGGGATCGATTTGCACGCGGATGCGGAACATAAGCTTGTCGCGCTCGCTCTGGGTCTCCACCGTTTTGGGAGTGAATTGCGCCTGGGTGGCGATGAACGACACTTTGGCCGGGATGGCGAAGGTCGGATAGGCATCGAGCACGATCCGAGCATCGGCGCCGAACCTCACTTTTCCCGCCGCTTCGGTCGGCAAATAAATGTCCATGTAGACGTCGGAGGTATCGAGCATGGCGAACACATGCCCGCCGGCTGGGAGGACCTCGCCGATATTGGCGATGCGGTATTGGATGCGTCCATCGCGCGGAGCGACCAGCGTATTATCGGCGATCTGGACGTTATAGAGTTCCACGTCGTGCGTCGCCGCATCGAGGGCATGTTCAAACTCCGTCACCCGTGCCTGTGCGGCCTGCAGCGCCGCATTCGCGCCATTCAATTGCTGCTGCCGCTGGTCCAGGACCTCTTTGGTCTCGAACCCCTTTTGCACTAGGGTAGCGGCGCGGTCATATTCCTGCTGCGCCAGGACCACCTGGGTGTTCTGTTGCGTCAGATTGGCATTCGCCTCCTCGACGGCCCTCTGGGCTTGCTGTACCTGGGCTTGCGATTTCTTCAGCGAGGCGGCGAGATCCTGCGTAGCCATGCGCGCGACGACTTGACCGGCTTTGACCAGATCGCCCTCGTCGGCCAGGATTTCGGCAATGCGGCCAGCATATTTGGTATCGATATTGATTTCGTCGGCTTCGAGCCGGCCATTGCCAAAGGCGATGCCTGCCGGCAGTGCCGGATGCAGCTGCTGCCACCAATAGTATGAACCGCCGGCACCGCCGAGCAGCGCGGCAACCATCAATAGGGTCCGCAGCCACCAGTTTCTTCGCAATGGCGCGCGCTTGGAAATCACCGCCGGCAATGCGGCCGTGTGCGCCGGCATAATTTCGCGCGTTTGTGCTGCCGGGGGCTCCAGGTTTTCAGTCGCACCGGGCCATGCCGCGCGCGTTACCTTGCTGTCCAGGTTGGTGTTTTCTTGGGCCATGTCGTATCCGCCGTTCGCTGCCCCGATGGTTTCAATACGCCAAGGCGGAAAACACAAAAATTCAGGTCTCGGCCCTAAGGAACATTACGGAGGCGGCAGCTTTGACGGAGCGGCGTGAAAGTATCCGGGGACCGGCCCGCTAACGATTTTGACCGAGGTCAATGCCGGCTCGGCAGTTCCGGCTCAGGGAGATGATTCGCGAATGATCGTCGCTTTCATTTTATGCACCTCCGTCGCCGACAACCTCCCCGAATTGTCGATTTCTCCGGAAAAAGTGTGCTTCATCATCGTCAAAGCACGGGACTTCGACGCCAAGGACGTGCTGACCGATCCGGACGATTCATCCAACGCGACGGACGATGCGATGCTGTCGGTGCTGGAAGACCATAAGGACGACCCGGTAGTCCAGGAGATTTCGGCCGCCATTTTCGGCATGAGCGAAGACGAACAGGTCGATCTGGTGACCTTGGCCTGGCTCGGGCGCGGCGACGGCACGCTCGAGGATTGGGACGAGTTGCGTGCGGAAGCCGCGCGCGCTCACAACAAACGCACCGCGTCCTACCTGCTCGGCATGCCGCTGCTCCCCGATCACCTCGAGGAGGGGCTCGCGCAATTCGGCATGTCCTGCGACCAGTGAGGCTTGCGAGGAACGAGGCTTGCGTGCGGCGAGGAATTTGCGCTCGTCACGATCGTTCGTGATGCTTCACCTGGCTCTGAACGCGGCGAACTTGGTCCTGGAGCTGCCGGCGCGCGTGTTTGAAGGCGTCGTCGATGGCAAAGGTCAAATCGGCATGCCGCTCGTCGGCCGGCGGCGTCCGCTCCACATTCACTTCGCGGCCGTCTGGCAGCGCCAGGCGGATATGGACCTCGTAAAGGCCGCCCTTGCGATGATGCTGACTGGGCGCTTTGACCACGACACGGCACGCGGTTAGCCGACCGCAGCGCTGCTCGAGCTCGGCAATATGCTTGTCGACAGCGTTTCGAACTTCAGGCGTGGCGGTGAGGTCTCGAAATTCGATTTCGGGCTGGGTTTGCATGATTTCACTCCGATCCAAATCCTCAAAAAGTATATGGCGGACCGGCCCGCGCCGGCCTTGATGCATATCAACCTCAATGGGGGGCATCTTGGATGCATTCAAAATAGCGATCACACGGCGAATTTTTATCGGTGCCGCCTTCGGCCTTGACGTTCACCGTATTTGAACGTCCGCAGGCCTCGCTTTCGCCCAATAGTCGGCTTGCGATTTCGCCGCCTTAAGACGCTTGGCGTCCTCAAAGCCGGGCGCCATGGAGGCGGCGGTGTCAACGCGATAATTCCGCATAAGATGCTATCTTTACTATTTTAACGCCAGCCTTACACTGTGCGGCGATGAGCCACCCGCGAGCCAGGCAAACCGTGACGCCGACCAGCGGCGATTTGACCGCACGCATCATGTTCGCGGGCCGCTCCTCCTCGTTGTCGGCGCAGGTGGTGGCGGATGTACGCGACGCGCTGTTCGCCAGGCAACTCAAGCCGGGCGATTTCCTCGGTACCGAGAAGGATCTGGCGGCCCGCTTCAAGGCGAGCCGCATCGTCGCCCGCGACGCGCTGCGTACGCTGGAAGCGCTCGGCATCGTCGAAATCCGCATGGGCAAGGGCGGCGGCGCCCGCATTGCGCACGGCAATCCGCGCCTGTTCGCCGAAGCGCTCGCCGTGCAGCTCGATCTCACCGGGGTGAGCACCGCCGAGATCATGGACGCGCAGCGGGCGATCGAAACTCTTGGCGCAGAGCTGGCCGCCGAGAATGCGACGTCGGCCGACATGGCGAAGCTGCGCCGCCTCCTCACCGAAGCCGAGGCGGCGATCGGCGATCTGGACGAGTTCACCCGGCTATCGCGCGACTTTCATTTGGCGGTCGCCGAAGCCTCGCACAACCGCGTGATCCTCGTTCAGCTTATCTCGCTCGAACACGTATCGTGGCCGCGCCGCAACGTCACTGCGACGCCCAAGCTGGCGCGGCACATTCTGGAAATCCACACCAAACTCGCCGATCTGATCGAGCTGCGCGACCCAAGCGGCGCGCGTGCCTTGATGGACGATCACGTCAAGATGATCCGCGCCCGGCGCGTTGCCGAGCGCGGCCGCATTCCCAGCAACGGTCACGCAAGCTGCTGAACACCACGCCGATCCCGGAGGAAGACCAATGGCAAAGTTTCTGATCGAACCGCATTTCCGCCTGCAGGAATGGGTGGCGGAGGAAAAGGGCTATTTTCGCGCCGAGGGCCTCGACTACGAATTCCGCGAACAGGTGCGCGCGACTGGCGGCAAGATCCACGCCAAGGGCGACAAGGTCGGCGCCTTTCAGTCGTTCGAGGAAGGCCGCAAATCGAACGTGAGCTGCGCCTGTCATTGGACGGTCAATGTCGCGGCATCGAAGGGTCTCGGCCGCATGTACACCGACGTCTACTCGGTGGCGCCGGCCGGAATCTTCGTGGCCGCCACTTCCGCGATCAAGACGCCGGCCGATCTTGCCGGCGTCCCGATCTCGGTCGGCTATCAGTCCGGCAGCCATTACGCCACCGTGCAGGCGCTCGAAGCCTATCTCCAGCCGGAGCAGATCAATCTCACCTACGCCGATGGCATGCTGTTCGCGCGCATGGAAAAGCTGATCGACGGCACCGCTCCGGCGGTGAATCTCTTCAGCGGTCCATATTATTTCGCCGAGCAGCTCGGCTTCCGCAAAGTGATCGACACCACCTTCATGATCGCCACCATGATCCACGGCGATCCCGACCCGGAGGATTTGCGAAAATTCTTCCGGGCGTTGCGCAAGGCGCAGCGCGACATCGACCTGCGGCCGGAACTCTACACGCACTACTATAAAAATGAATTCCCCGACCGCTTCCATGTGCTGATGGACACGCGGCGCTGGGGTCCCGGCGAGCGGCTGGTGTTCGAGCCCTACACCAAGGAAGTTTACGAAGAATCCTTCGAATGGATCGCCGACCACCACATTTTTGCCGACGGCACGATGGGGGCCGGGCGCTACGAGCAGGCCACGCTGTCGTTGATCGGGTGATGAAAAAGCGACTGAGATAACAGGGAGGACTTTGTCATGGCCACAAGCCTCACACCGGTGAAAGTCGCGCCCAAAGGCATGGGATTGAACGATTTCGTCGCGATGCAAAAGGGCTACCTCGCCGCGGTCTCCTCACCGCCCGGCCGCGACCTGCGCTATTATGGCAGCCGGTACGGCCAACCAGGTTCCTGCGGGCATGAACGTCCTTCGCACCACAATCCCGGATGTCCTGATCATTGAACCCACGGTGGTCGCCGACCGTCGCGGCGACTTTTGTGAAATTTACAATACCGATCGCTATGCACTGTACGGCGTCGCCCGCCCGTTCGTGCAAGACAATCTATCGCGTTCAGCCCGCGGAGTGCTGCGCGGTCTCCATCTGCAAAATCCAAGGCGCCAGGGTAAGCTCGTGAGCGTCTTGCGCGGCGCGGTGCTTGACGTTGCCGTCGACGTTCGCTTGGGCAGCCCGGCGTTCGGGCAACATGTCGCCATCGAATTGAATGAGGAGAACCGGCGCCAGCTCTGGATCCCGCGCGGTTTCGCCCATGGCTTTGTGGTGCTCTCGGAAACCGCGGACTTCTTCTATAAATGCGACGAATATTATAGCCCCGCTGACGAGATCGCCGTGCGCTGGAACGATCCCGCTCTTGGCATTAATTGGGGCATCGACAACCCGACGTTGTCGATGCGCGATGCCGCGGCGCCCTTGCTCGCCGATGTGCCGGCGCTGCCCGCTTATGGAACGTAGCGCCGATGCGCGTGATGGTCACCGGCGTGACCGGGCAGATTGGGAGCGCGCTGGTCAAAAGCGTAGAGCCGTTAGGACCGATCATCGCGGCCGATCGGAATGTGCTCGATTTCACGCAGCCAAATCTCATCTTCTCCGTTCTCGATCGCCTTCGCCCGGACATGATCGTGAATGCCGCTGCTTACACGGCGGTGGACCGCGCCGAGGACGAGAAAGAGCTGGCATTCCGCATTAATGCCGAGGCGCCCGGCGCCATCGCCCGGTGGGCGGCAGACCGGGGGGTGCCTCTCGTGCATTTCTCGACGGATTACGTGTTCGATGGCGCCGGCAGCCGTCCATGGCGCGAAGACGACAAGGCGAACCCGTTATCGGTTTATGGCGCCAGCAAGCACGCGGGCGACGAGGCAATCCGCTCGGCGGGCGGTCCGCATCTCATCGTGCGCACGTCATGGGTCTATGCTGCGCATGGCGAGAATTTCCTGCGCACCATTGCCGGCCGCGCCAAAGAACGGAAAGCATTACGGATCGTTGCCGACCAAACCGGCGCACCGACATCGGCGCGGATGGTCGCCGCTGCGGTCACCAAAATTATCGGACCGGGCGATCCGTCGCTCGCGGATCGTTTTGCTACGGCGAAGGGTCTGCTCAATATCGCGGCGGCGGGTGAAACCACTTGGTACGGCTTCGCCGTAGCAATCGTCGACGGCCTGAAGGCGCGGGGCGTGCCGCTTGCTGTCGAAAGCATCGTACCGGTTGCGACCAAGGATTATCCCGTCAGGGCGGCGCGGCCGGCGAATTGCCGTCTGGATTTGACGCGATTACGTCAAGTGTTCGGTATTGACCCGCCGACATGGGATCGAGCACTCGCCGCCGAACTCGATGCATTTGTAGGTCCGCTCGACGAATGAGGGGCGGCTAGTGCCGCGTCAGGCAATTCCGAGCCGTTGCGCTTTGTAGCCTCCCGCCAATATCGCCTCCCACCAGCGGCGTTCCGCGACATACCATTTGACCGTTCGTTCTATTCCCGTTTCAAAATTCTCCTTGGCGCGCCAGCCGATTTCACGTTCCAGTTTCGTCGCATCGATTGCATAACGCAGGTCATGGCCCGGTCGGTCGTCGACGAATGTAATCAATTGGCGCCGCGGCCCTTTGTTTGAGGGCCGAACGCGGTCGAGGATGTCGCACACGGCATGAACGACATCCAGGTTGGTGCGCTCGTTTCGTCCGCCAATATTGTAGGTGTCGCCGACGCGGCCATGTTGCAGCACGCTTGTGAGGGCCTGCGCGTGGTCCTCGACGTAAAGCCAATCGCGGACATTTTTGCCGTCGCCGTAAAGCGGCAGTTCCTGTTCGGCCAATCCACGGATGATCATGTGCGGGATTAATTTTTCCGGAAATTGATAGGGGCCGTAATTGTTGGAGCAATTCGTGATCAGCGTCGGCAAGTCGTAGGTTTCACGCCAAGCACGCACCAAATGGTCGGATGACGCCTTGCTCGCCGAATAGGGCGAACGAGGCCGATAGGCCGTCGTCTCGGTAAAACAGCCGTCGCCATCAAGCGAGCCGTAGACTTCGTCCGTCGAGACATGCAGGAACCGGAACGCCTCGCGTCGCTGCGCATTTTGCCCGCGCCAGTACCGCAGCGTCTCTTGCAGCAACGTGAACGTGCCGACGATGTTGGTGCGAATGAACTCGGCCGGACCGTCGATCGAGCGGTCGACGTGGCTCTCGGCCGCGAGGTTCAACACCGCCTGCGGTTGATAACGGTCGAATAAGGCACGCAGCGCCGCCCCATCGCAAATGTCGACTTTGGCGAAGGCATAGCGCGCATTGCCCTCGGCCTGCGGAATCGAATGGAGATTTGCGGCGTAAGTCAGCTTGTCGATGTTGACGACGAAGGCTTCCGTCTCGTCAAGCAAATGCCGTACGACCGCCGATCCAATAAAGCCGGCGCCGCCGGTAATGAAGATCGTAGAGCCGCGAAAGCGCATGTGCCCTCTAGCTCAGAAAGGATTGGTGCACCGACAAAAGATATTCGCCATAGCTGCTTTGCGCATATTTTTGCGCTAGACCATGAAACTGATCCAGCGAAATATAGCCGAGACGCAAGGCAATTTCCTCCGGACAGGCAATCCGCATGCCCTGGCGCTGCTCCAGGATTTGTACGAAATGGCTGGCTTCGACCAGTGACGCATGCGTGCCGGTGTCGAGCCAGGCATAGCCGCGTCCCAAAATCTCGACATGCAGATCGCCTCTCGCGAGATAGGCGCGGTTAACGTCGGTAATCTCCAGCTCGCCTCGTGCCGACGGCTTGATCGCGGCCGCGATATCGAGAACGTCGTTGTCGTAGAAATAAAGGCCGGTAACCGCCACGTTCGATTTCGGTCGCGCGGGTTTTTCCTCGATCGACACCGCGCGTCCGGAACTGTCGAGTTCAACGACGCCGAATTGCTGCGGCGAATTGACGGTGTATCCGAACACCGTTGCGCCATTGCTTCGAGCTACGGCCTTTTCCAGCTGCTGCGGCAGCCCATGACCGTAAAAGATGTTGTCGCCAAGGATCAGCGCAACGCGATCGGTTCCGACGAAGTCGCGGCCGACGATAAGCGCGTCGGCCAAACCGCGCGGCTTATCCTGAACGGCATAAGAAAACCGCAACCCGAAACTCGAGCCGTCCCCCAGCAACTGCTGAAACAGCGGATTGTCCCGCGGGGTCGTGACGACAAGAAAATCGCGAATTCCGGCAAACATCAGCGTCGCCAGCGGATAATAAATCATCGGCTTGTCGAAAACGGGCAGCAGATGCTTCGAAACCACGGCCGTCACCGGAAAAAGACGACTGCCGGTGCCCCCCGCCATGATGATGCCTTTCATCGGTTCTCCGTCACGCAAGACCGAAAGCGCGTGCGATCATCTCTACGACTGACAGCGCCGGCGACGGACTTGCTTCGCTTTAGCGACACTGTTTTCGGAATGCTCAACCGGATCAAATGCGAAATTCGAATTGGTGCCCAGGAGAGGACTCGAACCTCCACGCCTCTCGGCGCTAGTACCTGAAACTAGTGCGTCTACCAATTCCGCCACCTGGGCAGGGCGTCAGGCCGTGCGGCGATAGGTACGAGAGCGGTCATCCCCTTGTCAATCGAAGGGGTTAGGGGCCTCAGCCGCGTGCCATTGGGTCATGCGGGTGACTTCGTAGTCCCCTATACAGCGCGGAACCGATCATGTATCCCGCGGCGCATGGCGATCAAGAGCAAACTTGAAACGCTCGTCACCGTATTCGGCGGCTCCGGTTTTCTCGGCCGTCACGTGGTCCGCGCGCTTGCCGGTCGCGGCTACCGCATTCGCGTCGCGGTGCGCCGCCCGGAACTGACCGGCCATTTGCGGCCGATGGGCCGGGTCGGCCAAATTCATGCCGTCCAGGCCAATCTGCGCTATCCGGATTCGGTCGCCGCGGCGGTGCGTGACGCCGACAGCGTCGTCGTTCTGGTCGGCATCCTATTCGAGCGCGGCAACCAGCGCTTCGACGCCGTGATGACGGCCGGCGCGGAAGCGGTGGCGCGCGCCGCCGCCGCCGTCGGCGCGCCGCTGGTGCACGTCTCGGCGATCGGTGCCGATCCAAAGGCAGCCTCGCATTACGCGCGCGCGAAGGGGGAGGGCGAAGCGCGCGTGCTGGCCGCGCAAAGCGACGCGATCATCATGCGGCCGTCGATCGTGTTCGGCCCCGAAGACGACTTTTTCAATCGCTTCGCGGCGCTGGCGCGCATGTCGCCTATGCTGCCGCTGGTCGGCGGCGGCCACACCCGCATGCAGCCGGTGTTCGCCGGCAACGTCGGCGAGGCGATCGGCAAAGCCGTCGACGGCGGTCTCAAGCCGGGCACGATCTATGAGCTTGGCGGGCCGGACGTGCGCACGTTCAAGGAATTGATGGAATTCGTTCTCGCCACCATCGGGCGCCGCCGCTTGCTGGTGCCGGTGCCGTTTGGGCTGATGAAGCTGCAGGCGGCGTTCCTGCAGCTGTTGCCGAAGCCGCCGATCACGCCGGATCAGGTCGAGCTCCTTAAGGCCGACAATGTCGTCTCCGACGCGGCCAAGCGCGACGGCCGCACGCTCGAAGCGCTCGACATGACGCCGGAATCGATCGACGCCATCGTCCCGACTTATCTCTGGCGCTTCCGCAAAACCGGCCAGTTCAATCCGCACACGGCTTGACCGCATTCGCTCGTGCCCGCGGCAGCAGGAGCCAGCAATATCCGTGCAATCAATGGGACGCCGGTCTGGTTTGCCGCTGGCGCGCGCCGGGCGCGGGAATGAGCAAAGTCTGTTTCAGAATTCCGACGCGGCGTCGTCAACTCTCGTATTTGAACGAGAGTGCGACGCGGGTGCGAAATGCCGTGACCTTGCCGTCCTCCACCCTCATGTCCATCTTGGTGACTTCCGCCACGCGCAAATCACGCAGCGAACCGGCAGCCGTCGCTACGGCGAGTCGGCCGGCGTCTTCCCATGATTTATCACTGACGCCGACAACGTCGATTATCCGGTAAACACTGTCCGATTTCTTGTCCTTCGCCATTGCTCGATCCTCTCGCGGTTCATCTGAATTCACGCGATCAATTGCATCGCGCGGGTTCATGTTAGCCCAGATCGAGGATCGTTTCACAGCCCGAACGCCAGCGCGACAAGGCCGAGCGCGCCGAGGATGATCCGCCACCACGCGAACAGCGCGAAACCGTGCTGGGCGACGTAGCCAAGGAGCCGCTTGACCACGAACCAGCCGCACACGAAGGACACCGCAAAGCCGATGGCAATGATCAGCGTGTTGCTGCCGGAGGCGAATTCATGCCGGTTTTTGAAGGCTTCGAAGGCGAAGGCGCCGACCATGGTCGGCATGGCCAACCAAAAGGAAAACTCCGTTGCGGTCCGCTTGTCGGCGCCGAACAGCATAGCTCCGACAATGGTGGCGCCGGCACGCGATACCCCCGGCACCATCGACAGGCATTGCATGGCGCCGATGCCGAGATACATCGGCATCGAGAATTTCTTGACGTCGTGATAGCGGGGCTTCAGGTCGAGCCGGTCGATCCACAACAGGACAATGCCGCCGATGACAAACATGGTGCAGACGATCCAGACGTTGAACAGCACGCTCTTGATGTAGCCGTAAGCCAGCGCCCCGATCACCATGGCGGGGAAAAATGCGACCAATACGCCGATGACGAAGCGTCGGTCCTCGCGGTTGCCGAACATCCCCAGAAAAAGCTGCCACAGCCGCGTGAAGTAAATCGACAGCAGGGCCAGAATTGCGCCGAGCTGAATCAGGACGTCGAACGATTTTCCGAAAGACTCGTCGTCGAAGCCCAGGAAATGACCGACCAGCAGTAGATGTCCGGTTGATGACACCGGAAGAAATTCGGTGATGCCCTCGACAATGCCGAGGACGATCGCTTTGACGACGTTTAGGATCATCATAAGCTCCGCGGCGCAAAAAGGGCGCCCCTGGCGACCGGATGAGGAGGAGACCTGCGAAATCTTTTCGTCAACCTTTTGACGCAAGGATAAGATTCGGGCAAGGCTCGCGAGGTCATGCTGACATTATTTCATCATCCGATTTGCCCGCATTCCCGCTTTGTGCGGCTTGTGCTCGAAGAGTGCCGGCTGCCGCCGCGGCTGGTCGAGGAGCGGGTCTGGGAGCGGCGCGAGGAGTTTTTGCTGCTCAATCCGGCGGGAACGACGCCTGTGCTTGTGGAAGAAGGCTCACCGCCGGTGCCGGGAGCGGGCGTCATCGCCGAATATCTCGACGAGACCCGCGGGCTCACGCTCGGCGAGTTCCGGCTGTTGCCGACCGACCTTGCAGGACGCATCGAAGTGCGCCGCCTGATGAGCTGGTTCAACGACAAGTTCTTCGAGGAAGTCTCCGGCGCGCTGGCGATGGAGCGGGTCTATAAGCGTTTCATCCCGACCGGCAGCGGCGGCGGTTCCCCGGACATGGAAACGCTGCGTGCGGCAAAGAGCAACATCAAGTACCATCTGGCCTATATCGGCTGGCTCCTCCGCCAACGCGATTGGCTTGCCGGCCATACTCTGAGCTATGCCGATCTGGCGGCGGCGGCGCATTTGTCGACCGTCGATTATCTGGGCGATGTGCCGTGGGACGAAGACGAGACCGCCAAGGATTGGTACGCGCGGATCAAATCGCGCCCGTCGTTCCGCGGCTTGCTCGAAGTAGCGCTGCCCGGCCTGCCGCCGCCGCCAAGCTACGCCAATCTCGATTTCTGACCACGGCCGCCCTGAAATCGGGCCTGGCTGCGGCCGCGCATGCGCAGGGTTTTGACGTCGTCGGCGTTACGCGGCCGGATGCGATCCCGCATGCCGCGGAACGGTTGCGCGAGTTCCTCGCCGCCGGCGCGCACGGCGACATGGCGTGGCTGGCGGCCAATTCCGGCCGGCGCGGCGACCCGCGCGTGTTGTGGCCCGAGGTTCGTTCGATTGTCATGCTCGGTCTCAACTACGGACCGCTCGATGACCCGCTGGCGCTTCTCCAAGAGCGCTGGCGCGGCGACATTTCGGTTTATGCCCGCGGCGACGACTATCATGACGTCATCAAGCCGCGGCTGAAAATGCTGGGAAGCTGGCTGATCAACAATGCCGGCGGCGACATCAAGGTATTTGTCGATACCGCAGCCGTCATGGAGAAGCCGCTCGCCGCCGCCGCCGGTCTCGGCTGGCAGGGCAAACATACCAACCTGGTGTCGCGGCAACTCGGCTCGTGGCTGTTTCTCGGCGCCATCTTCACCACGCTCGATCTGCCGCCGGATCAAGCCGAGCGCGATCATTGCGGCAATTGCCACGCCTGCCTCGATGTTTGCCCGACTGCGGCCTTTCCCGCGCCGTACCGGCTCGATGCGCGGCGCTGCATTTCGTACCTCACCATCGAGCATAAGGGCGCCATCCCGCGCGACCTGCGCTCCTTGATGGGCAATCGCATCTATGGCTGCGACGATTGTCTGGCGGTCTGTCCGTGGAACAAATTCGCCGTCGCCGGCCGCGAGGCGAAGCTCGCTGCGCGCGACGGCTTGCGCGCGCCGCGGCTTGCCGATCTCGCCCTCCTCGACGATGCGGCGTTCCGCGCTTTATTCGACAAAAGTGCGGTCAAGCGCATCGGCCGAACGCGTTTTATCCGCAATGTTCTGATCGCGATCGGCAATTCCGGAGACGCCGGTCTCGCCGCCGAAGGCGAACGGTTGCTCGACGATGGCTCGCCACTTATTCGCGGCGCCGCCATCTGGGCGCTCGGCCGGCTCGACCGCGCGCGGCTCGAACGTTGCGCGGAAAAGCGCGCGGCGGGCGAGCCAGATCCGGATGTGATCGCGGAATGGTCGGCGGCAACGACCTCCCGAAGCGGGCACTGACGATCCGATGGCCACGCTGCTTTGCTTCGGCTTCGGCTATTGCGCGGAACACTTCGTCGCCGCGTTCGGCAAAAATTTTGACCGCATTTTCGGCACGTTACGCGGCGTCGAACGCGCCGCGATCTTGAACGCCTATGACGGCGGCCGCTTACGAGCTGTCGTCTTTGACGGCACGCCTCCCACGCCGGAACTTACAGGCGCGATCGCTCAGGCGAATGATGTACTCGTCTCCATTCCGCCGGACGCAAACGGCGATCCGGTGCTCTCGGCATGCGGCGAAGCCTTCAGGCGAGCGCGCGAACTGCGCGCGATCGTCTATCTCTCGACGATCGGCGTTTACGGCGATCAAGGCGGCGCCTGGGTCGACGAACAAACGCCGCCGAAGCCGGCATCGGCGCGCAGCCGCGAACGGGTAGCGGCGGAGCGAGCCTGGCAGGATTTTGGTTCACAACGCGGCATCGCGGTCACGATCCTGCGTCTTGCCGGCATTTATGGGCCTGGTCGGAACGCGCTGGTTCAAATCGCGAGCGGTAAGGCCCGCCGCGTCGTAAAACGCGGCCAAATCTTCAATCGCATCCACGTCGCCGACATCGCACAGGCCATCGACGCCGGGTTCGCGCGCACAGCGTCCGGGATTTTCAACCTCGCCGACGACGAGCCGACGCCGGCGGGCGATCCGCTGGTCTTTGCCGCGCAGCTCATGGGCCGCGAACCGCCACCCGAAATTCCGTTTGCCGACGCGGCGCCGTCGATGTCGCCAATGGCTTTGAGTTTTTGGCAGGATTGCCGGCGCGTGCATAACGACAAGCTTAAGCGCGAGCTTGGGATCAAATTACGCTATCCGACTTACCGCGACGGATTAAGGGCGTTGTTTGAGGAGAAATAAGCCTGCGATTTTTTTTCCGCTCATTCCCGCTCAAGCGAAAATCCAGCTGTGGTCTCCGCTATTGCGGGAACCAGCGGACGATGGCTTCAATGCAAGCTGGGCCCTTTGAGGAAGCGGTTGCGCTCGCTCGATTTGACGTGCAACTCCATGGTCTCGCCGTCGCGATAGATGATGACCGGCACGTCGACGCCGGCCGGGCCCTGCGCCCAGATGCCGCGAAAAAAGCCGGCGAGGTCGCGGACGTCCTTGCTGGCGACCGATAAGATAATGTCGCCGGTGCGCAGGTCCGCTTCCTTGGCTGGTCCACGGTCGGCCAGGCCGACGATCACGAGCCGGTTCTCGACTTCGGTGGCGTAAAGGCCGAGCCAAGGCCGCGGCGGCGCATTGCGCCGGCCCAATTTCATTAGGTCGTCGACGATCGGTTTTAACAGATCGATTGGGACCATCATGTTGATGTTCTGCGCCTGGCCCTTCTCGACGGCATGCTGGAGCTGCAACGAGCCGATGCCGAGCAAATCGCCGGCGGGGCCGATCAGCGCCGTGCCGCCCCAATTCGGATGCGCCGGTGCGGTGAAAATCGCTTCGTCGAGCACGTATTCCCAGTAGCCGGCGAATTCCTGCTTGGCGACAATGCGGGCGGAGACCGAACGTTGCCGGCCGCCGAATCCGCCGATCACGACGCGCTCGCCGAGCTCCGCCGCGGTCGAGTCGCCGATTTCGAGCGCGGGCACGTCGAGCTTGGCGAGCGCCTGCACCAAGCCGAAGCCGCTCTCCTGGTCATAGCCGAGCACATGGCCCGGCACCGAGCGGCCGTCGTTAAGCGTGATCCACAGCGACTCCGCTTCGGTAATCAGGTAGCCGATGGTCAGCACGAGACCGTTGCCGCGAATGAAAACGCCATTGCCGGCGCGTTCGGTGCCCAGCGTTTCCGCTGTGAACGCGTCCGCAGGCACAGTGGCGCGCAGGCCGACGACGCACGACAATGCATGTTCGAGGTCGTAGCTGTAATCCTCGGGCTTGGGTTGCGCCGAGGATGGCACCTTCCAGTTGCTCACTGATGGCATCGACTATTCCTTCGCTCGCGGCGGCCGACTCAGAGGAAGAACGCCCCATTATCATAAGCTATTTGTCCACTCTGAGGCTCGGGATCAAGCCCAGCATGCCAAGAGGCAAGCTCGCGCCGTCAACCGCCGGAAATTCCGGCATTGAGGAATTCCTTCGGCCATTTTTTTCATAGTCGGCGTGACGGGTGACCTGCTTCATCAAGTCGGGCGACGCTACGGCCTTGATGGCAGCCGGCTGAGTGCCGGCGCGTAGCCGCCGTTCCGAGGACACGCTCCGTATTACTTCTTGCTTGCAGACGGGTCGGTCTGGGATGCGGCCGTTTGCTGCAGCAATGCTTGCAGCTTGTTCTGCAGGCTGGGCAGGCTCGCCGCGAGTTCGCAATCGGTCTTGTCCTTACGCGCCAGCTGTTGGGCCTCCGCCCAGCGCGCGTCGGCGTCCGCTTGACTCCACGGCTTCCTCGTTGCGGGGTTGAAGCTTCCCTGGAGCGCGAGGCTGTTCAACGACCGGTGATAGTCCGCAAGATCAAAGACGCGGTCGCGTGCCTCGAAATAGAAATTCGTGCCGTTCAGCTCGCCGCAATGCGGCAGACCCTTGGCGAAACTCTGCTGCGTCGTTTGGGCCGCGGAAATTTTTGCCTTGAGGTTTTCGATATCCGCGTTTTGCGCGCGCAGGGGCGTCGCAACAAACGCGGCAAGAGACATGATCCCGATGGCGCTCCCCAAGACGGTGCCCAAGAGAGCGCCCAAGTCAGTGCCCAAGAAAGCACCAATCGCAATTCGCGCCATGAACCTCATCCCCAATGAATGCCCGGCTGCCCTTGCAATTGCGGCATAGCATAGAACCGGCCCGGACACAGCCATTACCGAATTGTTCACCATCCAGACCGGAACTGCCGTCAGCCGCGGAACTCATGCCGGGGAGTGCGGCTTGCGCCTTGTTCCCGCCAAATGTTGGCTGCAAAACGCTCTCTGAAATTTAGGGTCGCGCGGGAGTCGGTCTTGCGTAGCAGCATCCGTCTTGTTGGAGTTGCGTTCGCTGTCGCTGGCGCTCTTGCCGGCTCGCTTGGCGGCGCCGCCGCGCAATATTATCCGCAGCCTGCGCCCCCGCCCTATGCCGGGCCGCCGCCGGTCTATCGCGACGCCAACGGTGCGCCGATAGATTCGCGCTACGTCCAGCCGGCTTCGCAAGACGTTTATTTCGCGCCGCAACCGCTGCCGACCCCCGACGGACGGCCGCCGGCCGATGTTGCCGGCGCGCCGCCCGCTGCCGCCGACGTGACCGGGTCGATCAAGAGCCCGCCGCTTGCGGCTGCGCCTTTAGGACCGACTGCGGCGCCGCAGGCATCGCGGCCCACCGTGGTCGCTGCGCTGCCGATGCAGTCGCGGCCCGAGCAAGGCTCGGCCCAGGAACCGCTGCCGCAGTTTCGCCGGCAGATCGTGAATTTTTCAACGACCGAACCGGCCGGCACCGTCATTATCGATACGCCGAACACCTACCTCTATCTCGTTCTCGGTCACGGCAAGGCGTTGCGCTATGGCATCGGCGTCGGGCGCGAAGGCTTCACCTGGTCGGGCACCGAGCGCATCAGCCGCATGAAGGAATGGCCGGACTGGTTTCCGCCGAAGGAGATGATCGAGCGGCAGCCCTATCTGCCGCGCTTCATGGCCGGCGGCGAGAGCAACCCGCTCGGCGCCCGCGCGATGTATCTCGGCAACACGCTGTACCGGATTCATGGCACCAACGATCCGTCGACGATCGGCAAATACATCTCGTCGGGCTGCGTCCGGCTGACCAACGAAGATGTCGAAGATCTTTACAGCCGGGTCGGCATCGGCACGCGTGTCGTCGTATTGCCGGCGACGATGCCGAACGCTGCGGCGTCCGAGACGCCACCGGCGCCGTTCTATTCGCCCGCTTCGCAATATCCGGCAGGCGCGCCAATTCCGCCCGCTCCAATCGCCCGCTAAGGGCGCGATCAATCGGGTGAGGTGACGCCGGGATTGACGGCAGTGCTGGCGGCGGGCTCATAGCAATTCGTGCCCGCCCCAAAGCGCAAACAGCCCGGCCTCGCGTGATCCCGCTTTCCGTCCTCGATCTTTCGCCCGTGACCACGGCTACGCCGGGCGCCGCGGCCTTGCACAATTCGCTGGATTTGGCGCGGCTTGCCGACCGGCTTGGCTACAAGCGCTATTGGGTCGCGGAGCATCACAATCTGGCGAACATCGCCAGTTCCTCGCCCGAAATCATGATCGGGCAAATCGCGGCGATAACCTCGCACATCCGCGTCGGCTCGGGCGGCGTGATGCTGCCGAACCATGCGCCGCTCATGGTCGCCGAGCGCTTCAAGGTGCTGGAGGCGCTGTTCCCCGGCCGCATCGATCTCGGGCTTGGCCGCGCGCCGGGCACCGACCCGGTTACCTCCTATGCCCTGCGTGCCCGGCAAGACCCGCGGCAAGGCGACGATTTCCTCGAACGCTTTCAGGAACTCTTGTTGCTTGAGCGCGGCGGCTTTCCAGAAGGCCATCCGTTCCGCAACATCCATGCAGTCCCGGCCGACGTGCCGCTGCCGCCGATCTGGCTCTTGGGCTCGAGCGGCTATAGCGCGGAGCTTGCCGCCGCGGTCGGCACGGGCTTCGCGTTCGCGCATCATTTTTCCGATTACGATGCGGCAAGCGCCATGCTCGCTTACCGCGATCATTTCAAGCCGTCGGCGATATTGTCGGAGCCTTATGCTATTCTCGGCGCCGCGGTGATCGCGGCCGATAGCGACGCGGAGGCCGAGCGCCTCGCATCGAGCGCCGACCTGCATTACGCGCGCCGCGCCAAAGGCGAATATCAGCCGCTGGCCTCGCCCGAAGCGGCGGCCGTTTATCCCTATACGCCGGTCGACCGCGAGCGCATGGCGCGCCACCGCGCCCGGCTTGTTGTCGGCGGCGTCGATCGCGTGAAGGAGCGATTGGATGCTTTGCTCGAAGCGACCCGCGCCGACGAGCTTATGATCACGACAATGGTCTACGATCACGCCGCCCGCCGGCATTCCTACGAGCTCTTGGCCAAGGCGTTCTCGCTCGCCCCGTTGTCGTGAGTCGGGCGGCAGAGTTTCATGCGTTAAAGCTTGCGCAGCATCGTCACGTTTGCATTACTCTTTAACGTTATTACGTCATGAATTAGCCGCCATCGCTCCGCGAAGTGGCGGGGAGAGAAGGTTGCCACTAGGCTTTATCGTCCGAATCGCAATTTACCGCTGCTACGGGGGGCGGAATTGAGTATTCAAGGCGTGACGCGCAGATCGCTGCCGTCTCCGCAAAGTCCGAAAAGCAGGTTGGGCGGCATTTGCATGTTCGGGCTCGCGCTGGCGGCGGTGTCGGCGCTGGGCGCAACGCCGGCAGCAGCGGCCAGACACAACTTCAGGCACCCCGAGCACAAGGACGTTGAACGCCTCAACAAAGAGCCGTTCGGGAATATCCCCAAGGGACCGCTGCAGATCTTCATTTCCATCGATCAACAGAAGCTCTACCTGTACAGCGACGGCGTACGTGTTGCCGATACTTCCATTGCGACCGGAGTACCGAGCCTGCCGACGCCGTTTGGCGTATTCAGCGTCATCCAAAAGCAGATTTTCCACCGCTCCAATATCTACAGCGGTGCACCGATGCCGTTTATGCAGCGCATCACCTGGTCGGGCGTGGCGATGCATGAGGGCGAAGGCATCGGCCATCGGGCATCGCACGGCTGCATTCGCATGCCGCACGATTTTGCGGTCCGGCTTTATCACCTTACCAAGGTCGGCGTGCCGGTGATTATCGCGCGGTCGGAATTGGAACCCGCCGCGTTCGCGGATCCGCATCTGTTCGTTCACGAGGCGCCTCCCCCGCAACAGATCGCGGTCGCGCCGGTGGCGAGTTCGGATTCGGTCGCGGCGGCGCCGGCGGCCGACGCCGCGTTCCCCGTTTCGCCCGGTGCGCCAGACCCGGCCGCGATCGGCTTGCGCGTGAGCGCCGAAAGCGGCGCTGCCGCGCCGAATGCCGTTGCCGACGCCGCGATACCCGATCCGCCGGTCAACGACGCGGCAAAATCCGCCGCGCCGGCTGCCGGCATTACGAGCACGGCGGCTTCGTCCGATCCAAAATCCGAAACGCCGGTGCCCGTGGCCGTTGCCGATGCTGCAAAGCCCAATGCCACCGCCAATGACGCGGCGAAATCTGCCGCGCCCGCTGCCAATGCCGCCGCCGCGCCCGCCGCTAACGTGCCCGATCCGCCGGCCGATCCGCCCGGCCTCGTTCATTCGGCGCCGGCCAACAAGGATCCGATTGCGATTTTCATCAGCCGCAAGCAGAAAAAAATATACGTGCGGCAGGATTTTGCGCCGCTGTTCGAGGCGCCGGTCACCATCGCGGACCCGGAAGAGCCGTTTGGCACCCAAGTTTTCACGGCATTGGACTTTACCGGCGACGATCGCACGACATTGCGCTGGAACGTCGTCACGCTCCCCGACGAGTCGCCGCCGCAACGGAAAATCGAGCGGGCGGAGCGCTACGAGAGATACGCTAGAGGGCGCCGCGGAGTTAAGGAATACCATGAGGGCACCGGCGATCCGGCGCCGTCACCGTCGCCCGCCGAGGTGCTTGCCCGCATCGAAATCCCGCAAGCGGCAATCGATTTCATCTGCCAACTGATCGTGCCCGGCTCGTCGCTGATCGTGTCGGATCATGGTCTCGGCGACGAAACCGGCGAAGGTACGAATTTCATCGTCGTCACGCGCTGATGCGTTTTGCCGCCCCAGTGGAGCGGACCACTAGGAGTGGGTTGAGCGCCGCGGCAGCCGCCGCTAGGCTGGCTATGGGTTACATCGGGGCGGCATGCATTAAGCCGGCCGTCATCTCATAGGAGGATCACTTGGGTAAGCATTTTGCATTGACCTCATCGGACAATTTCAAGCTCGGCGCCTACCGCGCCGACCCGGCCGGCAAGGCGAAGGGCGGCATCGTCGTCATTCAGGAAATCTTCGGCGTCAATCATCACATCCGCGCGGTGTGCGACCGGCTCGCCGGCGAGGGTTATGCGGCGCTGGCGCCCGCGGTGTTCGACCGCCAGCAGCCGGATTTCGAATGCGGCTATACGCCCGACGAGATCGCCAATGCCCGCAAATTCGTCGCCAATCCGGACTGGGGCGCGATGCTGCGCGACGTGCAGGCGGCGATCGACGAGCTGAAAAAATCCGGTCCGGTCGCAATCATGGGATTCTGCATGGGCGGCACCATTTCGTTCCTCGCTGCGTGCAAGCTCAATGGGCTCTCCGCGGCGGTCTGCTATTACGGCGGCCAGATCGTCAAGAACGCCGATGTGAAACCGAAAGTGCCGACGCAGATGCATTTCGGCGAGGAGGACGCCTCGATCCCGATGAGCGACGTTGCGGTCATCAAAGAGAAGCGCGGCGGCGATTGCGAGATCTATGTCTATCCCAAAGCGCAGCACGGTTTTCATTGCGACGAGCGCGGCAGCTATAACGCAGAGGCGGCCAAGCTCGCCTGGGAGCGCTCGATGGCGTTTCTGCAGAAGAACGTGAAATAGCGGACGACAGAAGACGGATGACGGAGGACTGACGACAGACGACAGACGAATATTGTTGTTATCCGTCGTCCGTATTTTGTCGTCCGTCCTCGTTAGAACCAGCGCTCCTGCACCTGGATCGTGTCGCCGGGTCGGATTTGGGCGGTGATCGGCGTCTCGAAGCGATAGACTTGGTTACCGTAGCTGCGGCTGATGATGACGGATTTCTTGTAGCCGCGCGGGCCGAAGCCGCCGGCGATCGCCACCGCCGTTTCGACCGTCATGTTGGCTACATAGGGATATTGCCCGGGCTGGGTGACTTCGCCGAGGATGAAGAACGGCCGGTAGGCTTCGACCTCGACGGCGACATGGGGCTCGCGCACATAGCCGTGGCGCAACAGGTCGGCAACGCGGTCCGAAAGCTCGTCGGTCGTCAGGCCGCGCGCCGCAACCGATCCGATGAGCGGCATGGCAATATCGCCGCTGACGTCGACCACATAAGAGTTGGTCAGTCCGTCCTGCCCGAATACGACAATGCGCAGCCGATCGCCCGAATCAAGCGTGTAGCCCTGGGCCGGCGGCGGGTCGGTCGCCGGCGCGGCGACCATGACATAACTCCTGGCGCCGTAACTCCTGGCGCCGTAACCGGGCGCGGCAACTGCGGCGTATGTCGCCGCGGCGGTTGCATAGGCCGGCGCCGGCGCCGCCATAGCCCGGTAGCTCGGCGCGGCGACAGTCGCGTAGGCGGGCGCGGTTGCCACGCCGTAACGGGGAGTGGCGGCCACGTAGGTTGGGGCGAAAATACCCCGCGACGCCGGCGCGGCGGTCGCATAGGCGGGGGCGGTTGCCATGCCGTAATGGGGAGTGGCCACTGCGTAGGTCGGCGCGATGAGGCCCCTGGTGCTCTGCGCTGGCGCCGCATAGGCCGGCGGGGCCGAGCCGTAGACCACATTGTCAATGCCGTAGGGCGACGGCGCAGCCGCCATTTGCACGCGCATCGCGGGTTGTCGCGCGCATCCCGCCACCGCAACCGTCAGCGCAAAAATCGACAGAAGAGGGCGGGTGACCCGCATCGACGCAATCCGACCCCGTTCGAGCCAAATTCGAGGCCTGATTAACGCCAGTTATGGTTAACAAACCCTCACCGCCCGGGCTGTGGCGGAACGGCCAGCGCTTACTCGGTCTTGCCGTGGCGGCGGGCGGTCAGCCAGTCGGCGAACGACAACAGCACCATGACGACGGCGAAGGTCACTGGAAAAGCCAGCACCCAGAGCAGCCGCGACGTATCGGTGTACTTTTCGATATCGAAGTACCACGCCAGCGCATCGACCGCGGAAATGCCGACGATCGAGCCCAGCAATTTTTGCTTCAACGCGCCGAAGTCGACTTGTGTCAGACCCTCCGGCCAATCCGGATGGGCGGCGGCGTCGATGCGGCGAATGAAATTTTCAAAGCCGGAGAAGATCACGATCAGGATGAGATTGGCGGTCAGCGCCAAGTCGACCAGGTTGAGCACGCCGGTGACGAGATCGTGCCAGTTCGTGCTCTGCACCTGCAGCGCAAGCCCGAAAAATTCGGCGAAGAAGCGATAGATCAGCAAAAACAGGCAGAGCAGCAGACCGAGCAGAAACGGCGCCAGCAGCCAGCGGCTGAAAAAGATCGACGCCTGGATATAACGTCCGTCGGGCCACGACATGTGAAGAACCTCCGGCGGCCTGTTTCCGTCACCCAGAGGTGCGAGCCTAGCGAGCCTCGAAGGGTGACGGCCGAGGCGACTCATCCTTCGAGGGCCGCTTTCGCGGCCACCTCAGGATGACGGATAGTGCGCTGATTTTGCCGTTAGACGATGCGATTGGTCAATTCGCGCGTTACGCCGCCACCCCGGTCCCGATCGGGCAGCTCACGCCGGTGCCGCCGAGGCCGCAATAGCCGTGCGGGTTCTTGGCGAGATACTGCTGATGATAATCCTCGGCGAAATAGAACGGCGGCGCGTCGCGGATTTCCGTCGTGATCGGTCCCATGCGCTGGGCCAGCAACGCCTTGCCATAGGCGGCCTTCGAGGCCTCCGCGGCCGCGCGTTGCTCAGGCGAAAACGCATAGATGCCGGAGCGGTATTGCGTGCCGACGTCGTTGCCTTGGCGCATGCCCTGGGTCGGATCGTGGCTTTCCCAAAATGTCTTGAGCAGGCGCTCGTAGGAAATCTTCTTCGGGTCATAGACCACCAGCACGACTTCGTTGTGCCCGGTGCGGCCGGAGCAGACTTCCTCGTAGGTCGGATTGGGCGTGAGCCCGCCGGCATAGCCGACCGCGGTGACATAGACGCCGGCGCCAAGCTCCCAGAATTTGCGCTCCGCGCCCCAGAAGCAGCCGAGCCCGAACATCGCCATGGCCGACCCCTCGGGATAGGGGCCCTGCAGCGGATGGCCATTGACGAAGTGCTGCCGCGCCGTCGGGATCGCGGTGGAGCGTCCCGGCAAGGCCTCGCCGGCGGTCGGCATTTCGAGCTTTTTGCGGAAGGAAAACATGACGGCGTCTCCCGATCGGTCATTGGCAAACAGGGATGCAAATATAGAGCCTACGCCGCGCCGCCGCACCGGGCGCGCCGATCACGTTATCGATCCGAAAATGTAAAACCGCCGCAGTGGGACCCCCACCCTGACCCTCCCCCTTCCAGGGGGAGGGGAAATAGTTCGCGGCAGTCTCTTTCCTCCCCCTGAAAGGGGGAGGAATAAGGTGGGGGTCGGGCGGGGAAGCTCACGCATCTTCAGCGGCTTCCGCCCGCCGCTTTTGCCGCTTATTGTGCCGCTAGATTCGGTGGGAGGCTTCCACATGCTTCGAATGCTTGCACTCGCCTGCGCAATTGCCGGCGGCTTTGCCGTTGCCGCCGGGCCGGCGGTCGTTCCGGCCTTGGCCCAGCAGCCGGTGCCGGCCGGCGCGACGCCGCCTTACGGCCCGCCGATCACGCTCGACCAGGCCAAGCGCGTCATGGCGGCGGCGGAGCTGGAGGCGGCCAAGAATACCTGGCAGGTCGGCATCACCATTCTCGACGCCGGCGGCAATATGGTGATGTTCCACAAGATCGATAACGCACAGCTCTCCGCCTTCTCGACCTCCGAGGGCAAGGCGCGCACCGCGATCGAATTCAAGCTGCCGTCGAAGGCGCTCGACGACGCCATCGCCGCCGGCGGCGCCGGCATGCGGTTGCTCGCGCTCAAAGACATCACGCCGCTGCAAGGCGGCGTGCTGGTTCTGGTCGACGGCAAGATCGTCGGCTCGATCGGCGTGTCCGGCGCGTTGTCCGCGCAGGACGAACAAGTCGCCAGAGCGGGCGCCGCCGCGCTGGCGAAACCGGGACTGTGACGACATCCGGCGTCTGAACAAAATTGTCCTCTCTCCCCACCCGGGCCGCGCTTGCGCGCGCCCGAGTGCAAGCTTGCGGGAGAGGGTGGCGAGCATGGCGCAACGCGCGATGCGAGCCGGGGGAGGGGTGTAGCGTCGCGGTCGCAGGATTACATTCCAGGGGGAGGTCGCGAAGGAATGCCGAGGGCCAAAGGCAAATCGTCGTCATCGGACGCCGCCGCCCCGGCGGGCGACGACCAAATCCTCGCCTCCAATCTGACGCTGCACGAGCTGTTTCAGCAGCAGACCGCGGCCATGCTGGAGCGCGCCGACCTCTCCGACGAGCAGAGGCAAGAAGTCCTCATCGCCATGAGCTGCCCCTGTTGCGGGGCGGGCGGCATGAGCTTCACGGCGAAGCTGAAGAGGTGAGAGTGAGGGGCGCTAGACATATCCCCATTCTTGTGTATGTTCACTATATGTTCACACATGAAGTGTAGTCTTTTCAGATGCTTTCTGACTCTATCGACGGTGTGGGACTAGACCTTCTCGGATTTGCCGGTGAGCGCAGGTTTGCGACAATTCTCGCGGACCCACCGTGGCAGTTCACGAATAAGACGGGGAAGATAGCGCCGGAGCATCGGCGGCTTGCGCGTTATCGCACTTTGACCCTCGAAGAAATTAAAACACTTCCAGTTGGGCGCGTGGCTGCGCAAAAGTCCCATCTTTATTTATGGTGTCCCAACGCAATGCTCCCGGAAGGGCTCGAAGTGATGAAGGCTTGGGGTTTTGCCTACAAGTCCAATATCGTGTGGCACAAGATACGTAAGGACGGCGGCTCAGACGGGCGAGGCGTAGGATTCTATTTTCGTAATGTTACCGAACTTATTCTATTCGGCATACGCGGAAAAAATGCTCGTACGTTGGCGCCCGGGCGACGGCAGGTGAATTTGTTGGCGACGCGTAAGCGCGAACATTCGCGCAAGCCGGACGAGCAGTACGAAATTATTGAAGCGTGCAGTTCGGGGCCATTCCTTGAATTATTCGCGCGAGGCACGCGAAAGAATTGGGCGATGTGGGGCAATCAAGCGGACGAGGGCTATCGACCGACCTGGAAAACGTATGCAAACCACTCTCGCGCATATGTCGTTCCTGCCGAGTGATCAGTTTTCTTCGTCTTCCTCATATTTAAGTACTTCGGCGAGCGCCTTTTGACCCTCGCTAAAGGTAATTATGTTCTCAGGCAGCCCAATTAATAGCAATGGGCAAGGGTTGCCGACACCGCGGCGGACGCGATCTTCCAATTTGCGCCAATGGGTAGTGGCCTCGCCAAATTTGTCTGAAACAAATTTATCGACGAATGCTTCTTGAAAGGAGAGCGATTTCTTCTTCCTAATAATACGCGAGTCGACAGCCCGCCGTTGCTTTGACGTTGGTTCATAGCCCCACTCTTTCAGGTCAAGAAACGACTCGATTTTCCGCTCATCGACGAACTTGCGAACGAGTCCTCTCATGCCCTCATGTAGAGCCCGCCCACGCGTCACAATCACTCCTACAGAAATAGCTGCGTCGGCATGTAGCCGCTTGAAGTTTTCGAGGTCACGATCGAAGAAGGGGTCCTTGTTATTCCACTCAATTTCAAGCGCCACAGTGCCGGCCGATAATTCCCTGACGTGATCTATTTCGTGTGAGATGGATTCTCGCTCGCGACCATTAATAGTTTTTTTCTTGATTTCAAATTTTGTCTTTAGCCACCCTACCGCTGTCAACGCTCTTCTTAAACATTGTGTTCCTTTCGCTTCGCCCCCTCCTCCAGCAATAATTTCCTCAATCGGGATTGTTAGGCTGCTTAAGGCCGATCGAAGCTCTATTAGGGCTTCAGGGAAATCTACCGAAAGAATGGCCCGTGCATGGGAATGAAATTCAATCTGAAAGCCCTTGGCGGACAAGGCCGAAAAATCTGTAGAAGCATCGCTCGCCATACGCATTACTCAGTCAAATTGGGACTCTGCGGAGCAGCGATAGCAAATTGCTGTGAATGGATCTACCGGAAGTTGCCCCAAGTGCGATGGAGTGACCTATTATCTGGTCAAGCCATAAGTCCCTCTGGAGCAGCCCTGTGCAGCAGAAATCGTTTCAAATCACAAATCCCGAAAGGTACGACATCGCGACGGAAGTTTTGTCGTCAGCAATTCGCGTCCTTCAAGCGGCTGGATTCTCGGAAGACGAGATTCCAAAGCTGTTCGAACAGGTCGCGGGCAAACGAGCCCGCGGGCCGCTTTGGATTGAGCCGCTGTGACGGGCCGTGGTTGAAGCCTACTCCGCCGCCAGCACCCGCACCCGCTGCTCAATCTTCGGCCAGTCCTCCGCGCGAGCGAGACGTAGCTCGTAGGACGCCTGCAAGTTCATCCATAGCTCCGGCGCGGTGCCGAAGTATTTTCCCAGGCGTAGTGCGATCGCGGTCGTGATCGCGGAACGGCCGTGGACGATATCGTTGATACGCGCGGGGATTGACGTCGATGCCCGCGACAGCCGGCTCTGGCTGATGCCGTTCGGCTTCATGAATCCTTCGGCGAGAATTTCGCCGGGTGGAACGGGATCGAGTCGCTTTGCTTTGGCTCGGCGTCGCCCAACATGCACGCGATGACCGCTCTTGTCAGCCGTCCCGTCAAGGTAGGCTTTGGCGCTTTCCAGGCCGGCCTTGATCTTTTCGAACGCGCGCTTGCTCATATCGCCTGATACGAAAATCCAGCGATCAGGACAAGTTGCCTCCGCGACTCCCCGCCGCGCGACATGAACCTCTTGTAATGAAACACCCGCGCGCGCGGCGCGTTTGCCTTACGGGGCGGTCAATCGGCACAGAGGAGATCGCCAATGAAATCGCAAACCGCACTTACCGCTCTCGCTGTCGCCGCGGCGGTGCTGCTGGCCGGCGCCATGCTATCCGGCGTTCCGGCTGCGGCGGCGCTGTTTTCGTCGTCGGCGCCGAAGGCGAGCGACAGCTTGACGCTCACAACCCAGCAGCAAAAGACGGCGTGGAACGATTTGAACGGCGCGGCGGCGTCGAACGCGCCGGCAAGCTTCCAGCCAACGACGAGCTCGGCGATCCCAAGCACGCTGACGGTTCACGCTATCCCGGCCAAGACCGCCAGTGCCGTTCCCGCGCTGCAGCCCTACGACTACGCCAAGGTCAACGGCAAGCTTTTGATCGTCAATCCGCACGACATGATGATCGCTGAGGTGATCATCGGATAACCGGCGTCGTACCGGAAGGCGCCGGTCAGCTCCATGGACCGGCTTCCCACCCGCGAAGCCGGCAAGCCATAGCAGCAGGCCCAAGGCGGCGCCGAGCGCTGCGCCCCGGCAGCGACGCTGGCGCCACAGGATCGCTCCCAGCCCCCGCGCCGGCTATTTTTTGGCGTACGGGTTGGCGGGCTGGGACTGGCTGTGCATGTTGGCGAACGGCGAAGGCGCGGCGGCGCCTTTCTTCTTGTTCTTGTCCTGCTTCGGCTTCTTCTTTTCCTTGTTGCTTCGCATCTGACCTTTCGCCATGGCGGCCTCCGGGTTCGGTTGAGTGATTCGCAATCGGACGGGCGCAGCCTAACCCATTGTCGCCGACAGGGATATCGGCCGCCCGCCGGCCGCCGCGTGCGCGATTAACGCGAACGTGGCTTAAAGCCGCCGCGCATGCCGGGGCGGCCGAGCGTCGAACGCGGGCCGGAGCGATCTTTGCCGGGAATGCTTTCCACGCCCGGCCCCATCTCATCGAGATTCGGTTTGCGCGGCGTCGAGCGATTGTTTGCTCCCGGCCGGTGCGGCGCGACCTCGTGATGAAGCGCGATGCCCATTTCGTCGAGCGTGGGCTTGTGGATTTTGCTCACCCCACCCCGACGCGCTCCGCGCGTCGACCCTCCCCCTCCAGGGGAGGGTGAAGGGAGAAATTTGGCCGTCGGGTCGTCGGTCACGGCGAGCTCGGTCGAGCGCAGGCGCTTGATCTCGTCGCGCAGGCGGGCGGCTTCCTCAAAGTCGAGATCGGCGGCGGCGGCGCGCATGCGGGTCTCGAGATCGCGGATCACCGCCTCGAAATTGTGGCCGATGGTGGCGGCCTCCCCAAATCCTGCCCCGGACCCCGATCCGGGATCGCCGCCGGTCCCAATCAGCACGTGGTCGCGCTCGTAAACGCTGTTGAGGATGTCGCCGATGCCCTTGCGGATGCTTTCCGGCGTGATGCCGTTTTCGGTATTGAAGGCCGCCTGCTTGTCGCGCCGGCGCTCGGTCTCGGCCATGGCGCGCTCCATCGAGCCGGTGACGGCGTCGGCATAGAGAATGACGCGGCCGTCGATATTGCGCGCGGCGCGGCCGATGGTCTGCACCAGACTGGTTTCGCTGCGCAAAAATCCTTCCTTGTCGGCGTCGAGGATGGCGACCAGCGCGCATTCCGGGATGTCGAGGCCCTCGCGCAACAGGTTGATGCCGACCAGCGCGTCGAACGCGCCGAGCCGCAAATCGCGGATGATCTCGATCCTTTCGATGGTGTCGATGTCCGAATGCATGTAGCGCACCCGGATGCCCTGCTCGTGCAGATATTCGGTCAAATCCTCGGCCATCCGCTTGGTGAGCACGGTGACCAGCGAACGGTAGCCGGCCTGCGCCACCTGCCGCACTTCGCCGACCAGGTCGTCGACCTGGGTGCGCGCCGGGCGCACGTCGACCGGCGGATCGATCAGGCCGGTGGGGCGGATCACCTGCTCGGTGAATACACCGCCGGATTCATTGAGCTCCCACGGACCGGGGGTTGCCGAGACGCAGGTGGTCTGCGGCCGCATCGCGTCCCATTCCTCGAAGCGTAGCGGCCTGTTGTCCATGCAGGAGGGCAGGCGGAAGCCGTATTCGGCGAGCGTCGCCTTCCTGCGGAAGTCGCCGCGATACATGCCGCCGAGCTGCGGAACGGTGACATGGCTCTCGTCGACGAAGACCAGCGCATTGTCGGGCACATATTCGAACAATGTCGGCGGCGGCTCGCTGGATTTTCTTCCGGTGAGATAGCGCGAATAGTTCTCGATGCCGGCGCAGGCGCCGGTTGCCTCCATCATTTCGAGGTCGTAGAGCGTGCGCTGTTCGAGCCGTTGCGCCTCAAGTAGCCGCCCCGCGCCGTTGAGCTGATCGAGCCGCTGCTTTAACTCCAGCTTGATGCCGGAAATGGCCTGCAGCAGCGTCGGCCGCGGCGTCACGTAATGCGAATTGGCGTAGATTTTGACGAATTCCAGCTCGTCGGTTTTTTGTCCCGTCAGCGGATCGAATTCGTGGATCGAATTCGACCTCGTCGCCGAACAGCGACACCCGCCAGGCGCGGTCTTCGTAGTGCGCCGGGAAAATCTCGATGACATCGCCGCGCACCCGGAACGAGCCGCGGTAGAAATCGCCGGCGGTGCGCTTATATTGCAGCGCGACGAGATCGGCGAGAAGCTGACGTTGGTTCAGCTTTTCGCCGTGCTTGATGGCGAAGGTCATCGCCGAATAGGTCTCGACCGAACCGATACCGTAAATGCACGACACCGAGGCGACGATGATGACGTCGTCGCGTTCCAACAGCGCGCGCGTCGCGGCGTGGCGCATGCGGTCGATCTGCTCGTTGATCGAGGAATCCTTCTCGATATAGGTGTCGGTGCGCGGGATATAGGCTTCCGGCTGGTAGTAGTCGTAATAGCTGACGAAATATTCGACGGCGTTGTCGGGGAAGAAGCTCTTGAATTCGCCGTAGAGCTGCGCGGCAAGAGTCTTGTTCGGCGCCAGGATCAGCGCCGGGCGCTGCGTCTCCTCGATCACCTTGGCCATGGTGAAGGTCTTGCCGGAGCCGGTGACGCCGAGCAGCACCTGGGTGCGGTCGTTGCGCCGCACGCCTTCGACCAGTTCCTTGATCGCGGTCGGCTGATCGCCCTTCGGGTCGAACTCCGATTTGATGACGAGCTTGCGGCCGCCTTCGGATTTATCCGGCCGCGGCGGCCGGTGCGGTGTCCACAGCTGGCCGCGGAATTCGTCGCGGCCCTCGCGCAGCAGCCGATCGAGCGATTGCTGACTGGCCGCGCTGCCGAAGGCGCCGACACCGGTCGGCTCGCTGCCTTGCGGCCGCCGCGCCGAACGTCCATGAGCCGGCGCATCGCCGTACTTGATCACGCCCGGTGCGGCGTCATCTTCCGGCTCATCGATGCCGAGCGATTTCGCCAGATCGGGATCGAGTTCGCCGGGCGCCACCGGCGTTTTGCCGATATAGCTCTGCTGCGGGACTTCGCCGAAGCCCTGCTGCGTCGACTTGCGCGCCCGATGCGCGTTGGCGAAGTCCGCTCGGCGGTCGAAGGAATTATCGGGCGGCGGCTGCAAACCGGTCTGCGAGCCGAGCCCGGCCGTGCCCTGGCCGATGGCGGGATTGAGCAGGTCGGCCAGCAAATCGTCGAGCTGCGGCACGTCCGGCCGCGCCGCCTTGGCCCGGGTCGGCTTGGCCGGGTCCTTCTTCGAATGTTTTGCGGGGTCGCGCTGTTTCGGCGCCATGGCCACAATATGGGGCGAGTCCCGAAGCGAGAAAAGTCCGCACTCCTCGAACCTAATCCCGGCGCGCTTGACGACTTCGCCACATTTCTTGGAATCCGAAGCGATCAGCGCGGCGAATTGCTGGCTGGATCGCCGATGCGAGCCCGGAACTCCGACGGCTGGATCGCTCGGGTTATTTCTCCCCGTTGCCCACAGGATAAATGGGGCGCGTCGCCACAATTGAGGCATGGCCAGCCATGGAAATCTTCGCGCGCTCCGGATCGATGCGATCTGTCGTTGACATGCCCGTGCGACAAGCAGCAGAATTCGGCATCAACCCGGTCCTTCGGAATGCTCAACCTGGGCCGGTTCAGGGGGCTAACTTGACCCAGCGTTGAATGCGGCAAGCTGGGGTCGAGCCTCGTCAAGATATACCGGCGCTTTCTTCCGTCTTCAGGCGGGGAATGAGCTGTGTGTAGCCACTAGCGAGGGGTGAGCTATGTCTAGCCACAAAATGATTCCGGCGATTGTGCTGGCTGTGCTGGTTGCAATGCAGGCCGTGGCGCTTGCGGAAGATTCGAAAATCGGAAGCGCACTGACAGCCAAGGACAAAGTCGAGGGCATTGTCGGCGGCAATAGCGAAGACATCTCGACGGGAAGTTCGGTCTTCAGGAATGAAACGGTTCGCACCGGAGACACAGGCGTTGCCAGTCTGGGCTTCGTAGACAAAACCCAATTGACCGTTGGCCCAATGTCAGAGGTGCGGTTGGACAAATTCGTATACGATCCAAGCGGCTCCCACGGCAGTGTCGTACTTGCGGTTTCCGAAGGTGCGTTTCGGTTTGTCACTGGCTTGCAAGCCAAACGCGCGTACCAAGTCGACACTCCCTTCGGAGTTCTTGGTGTCCGCGGTACCATTGTCGAGCTGGTGGTCACGCGCTGCATACCGGGTCAGCCTCTCAGCGAGTGTGGCGCAGTCCTGAAGCTGGTTGAGTGTTGCGCCACCTTTAAGCCTCTCGGCGGACACATCATCAATTTGTCGAGCACGGATGTGGTGTGGCATGTCGATGGAGGCGGCACTGTCACTCAAACCCCCGGAACGCAATCAATTCTGAAGTTTGCCTCGAATGAGCCTCCTGGTCCTCCAGGGACTCCCGCGGGGCCCCCGGGCGGGCAAACCTTTGCTTTTTGCGCTGACCCGGCCGCAGCCGCGTTGTGTGGCCCGGGACCATGGCTGCTCGGCGCCGCCGGCGCCGGCGTGGGAGTCGCCGTTTATGAACTCACCCAAAAACCGGCGAGTCCGTGAGGCGTGGCTGGCTATCTCCGGCCACGAACTCGTTAGGCGAGCGCCAGATCTAAAGCTCCGCCAGAGTTGGTATTGGCTGGTGGTCCTTCGACACTAACAGAGCCTGCCGAACTCGGATGCGAATGATAGAATCGGACCGCTAGAGCGCAATCGTTTCACGTTGAATCGATTGACGCTCTAACATTTTGGTGGAGCATGATCTTTTCGGAAAACCGGTGTCCACTTTTCCGGATCATGCTCTAACTAAGTGTCCGCATCCGGGGGAGCAATGTCCATGACCTCGTTCGACTTCGCGCCGCTGTTGGCGCCGGGCTTGCCGCCGCCGGCGGTGAAATGGAAAGGCCTCGCCAAATACAGTTTCGTCGGCGGCAACAACGACCCGGACGGCGTTCCGGTCGCGGCTTTGTCGAAGGCGATGAGCGACGTCCTGGCGCGGGAAGGCAAGGATCTCGCGACCTACGGTCTCGCCAGCGGGCCGCAGGGCTATCGGCCGCTGCGCGAGTTCCTGGCGAACAAGCTCAAGCGCACCGCCGGCATCGCCTGCACCGCCGAAGACATTCTGATCACGTCCGGCTCGCTCCAGGCGCTCGATCTCGTCAACGGCATTTTTCTCGCGCCCGGCGACACCGTGATCATCGAGCAGGAAAGCTATCAGGGCTCGATCAACCGGCTCACGCGGCTCGGCGTCAATGCCGTCGGTATTCCGCTCGACGGCGACGGCATGCAGATGGATGCGCTCGCAGCGGCGCTCGGCGATCTCAAGCGCCGCAATGTGCGGCCGAAATACATCTACACCATCCCGACCGTGCAAAATCCGACCGGCACGATCTTGAGCGAGACGCGCCGCAACGAATTGTTGAAGCTCGCCGGCGAATACGGCGTGCCGATCTTCGAGGACGATTGCTACGCCGACCTGATCTGGGACGGCAAGCGGCCGCCCGCGCTCTACGCCATGAGCAAAGACGTCGGCGTCGTGCATATCGGCTCGTTTTCCAAGTCGATCGCACCGGCGCTGCGCGTCGGCTACATCGTCGCCGAATGGGAATTGCTGTCGCGGATGCTGGCGATCAAGACCGACGCCGGGTCCGGCGCGCTCGAGCAAATGGTGCTCGGCGAATATTGCCCGGCGCATTTCGACGTCCATGTGCCGGAACTGACGCGCGGGCTGCGCGCCAAGCTCGAAACCATGATGGACGCGCTCAACGAGCATTTCGGCACGGCGGCCGAATTCGACGATCCAAGGGGCGGCATCTTCCTTTGGGTGAAGCTGCCGGATCAGGTCGATACGCTCAAACTTTATCAATCGGCGCTCGCCGCCGGCGTCGCCATCAATCCCGGCCCGGAATGGTCGGTCGACAAGAGCTACGGCAAGAGCCGCACGCGGCTGTGCTTCGCGAGCCCGAGCCACAGCGAAATCCGCGAGGGGATCGCGACGCTCGCCGAAGTCTGCCGCCGCGAATTCGGCGTGCCGGCGCGCAGCGCCAATGTGCAGCGGGCGAGGGCCTAAAATCCCTGCACCACCTGCGTCACGTGCTCGACCTCCGGCGGCGACGCGAAGCAATGCGCGACGAGCTTGCGCCATTCCTGGAAATCGGGCGAGCCGCGGAAATCGACGGTGTGATTCTCCACCGTCGCCCATTTGACGAACAGCCGGTAACGCGTGGGCTTTTCGATCGAGCGCTGCAATTCCATGCCGTGGCAGCCCTTGGCGCGCTGAAAGAGCGGCGCGGCTTTTGTCACGCCGGCCTCGAACTCCGCTTCCATGCCCGGCTTGATGTCGATCTGCGCGATTTCGGTGATCATGGCTCCTCCCTGCGATGAGCAACGGTAGCCCGGATCGCGCGCCGGCGAAATGCGGGGCGGGGACCAACGTCCGTCCCGGATTTTGCTTCTCTCAATCCGGGCTACAGCGGCGCGCCGAAAATGCGGAAAAGAACGGGGCCTGCGATCAAAAATGCCAGCAGTCCGTTGCGCCAGCGTGGCATTTCGATCGCGGCGAGGAGTGACAAGCAAGCCAACGGCACGATTGCGATGAGCGGCAGGTAATAGCGCGGATAGGCGTCCATCAGCCAGCCGGTCGCGGCATAGCGGCTGTAGCTGTAAAAAATATGAATCGCGAGTGTCGCGGCAATCGCGTAGGCGCCGGCGACGACAACAACGTCAAGTGCAGTTTCCTGGCGGCGCCACAAGCGGCGCAGTGACGCCGCGAGACCGGCGAGCGCACAGGCCAAAGCCGCCACCGGAACGATGAGCATCGCGTCATTGAAGACACCGCGCGCGCCGAGCGTCGGCATCCATTCGGCGACGAAAGCGCCAATGAAATAAATCAGATATCCGGCGAACGATTGACGCGGCAGATCGGCCCAGCCGGCGGCGCGCGCGCCGTCGGCGATGAGCGCAACCTGCGCCGGCGTTTGCGGCGTCGGCGAGCCGTAGCGCAGGATGAATTCGAAATAGGGCGCCGCCGCGATCGCGAATGCCAACGCCGCGACCAGCATCCACGGCCAAGACAACTGCCGGCGCCACATCAGATAGGTGATGACGGCGCTGACCATCGGCACGGTGAGGAGAAGCCCGGTCAACTTCGCCCAGGCCGCGGCGACCACCCCGGCCAACGCCAGGATAAGCCAGCCGTCGCGGCCGGTGGCGATAAGCTGCCAGATGCCGAGGATGGCAACGGCGCCGCCGAGGAAGGCGAGATCGTCGTTGTTGACGGCGCCGGCGAGCGGGACAAGGACCGGAATGCAGCCGAGCGGCACCGCATAGGCGTAGAATTCCTGGCGTGTGAAACGCGCCGCGAGGCCGAGCCAGAGCAAGGCGGCAAAGCCTGCGCCGGCAATGGCGACGTCGATCAGCCGATGAACGAACAGCGCTTGAGGATGGCCCTCGAGCGTGGGGCCGAGCCAAGCCATGAGCGCATAGAATTCCGGCGGATGATTGAGATAGTTGGCCGTTGCGGTGAACTGGAACGTCCGCGGATCGAGAAGCCGCATGTCTTCCAGCGCGGGCCACGCGTTCCCGCTGTGCTGGATGTGGGCGATATAGGACGCGTGCGCGACTTCGTCGAAGCCTTGGGTCAGGTCCTTGCGCGCCGCGCTCACGACCGCGGCCAGCACGAACAGGCCGAGAATCACCGCCGCCACCAGTGCATTCCCCGGCGCACGGGCCGTCAGCGCATGGGAGGCCGCGGGCTTGCCGACATATGTACCGGTGCTCGACACGAGGGACAGAAATGCGCCGACAGGGGTTAAATATTCGCTAGGCGATGGGCTAAACTGGCGTTCCCATCTTTACAGCGCAAAGGCTAATCATGATCGACGTACACTACTGGACCACGCCGAACGGCCATAAAGTCACGATATTTCTCGAAGAAGCCGGACTGCAATACAACATTATCCCGATCAATATCGGCAAGGGCGAGCAGTTCAAGGCGGAGTTTCTGGCGGTCGCGCCGAACAACCGCATCCCCGCCATCGTCGATCACGATCCGCCCGGGGGCGGCAAGCCGATCTCGATCTTCGAGTCCGGCGCCATCCTGCTCTATCTCGCCGACAAGACCGGCAAGTTCATCGGCAAGGACATCCGCAGCCGCACCGAGACCATCCAATGGCTGTTTTGGCAGATGGGCGGATTGGGGCCGATGGCCGGGCAGTACAATCACTTCGGCAATTACGCGCTCGAGAAGCAGCAATATGCGATCGATCGCTATCGCAACGAGGTCAACCGCCTCTACGGCGTGATGAACAAACGGCTCGCCGACCGCCCATATCTCGCCGGCGAATATTCGATCGCCGACATGGCGTGTTATCCCTGGATCGTGCCGTGGCAGCGCCAGGGCCAGAACATCGCCGATTTCCCGCACCTGCAACGCTGGTTCGAGGCGATCAAGGCGCGGCCCGCGGTGGTCAAGGCCTACGAATGGACGCCGAAGATCAATCCCGGCCAGGGCGGTATCCGCACGGCGGAGGAACGCGCGATCTTGTTTGGACAGACCGCGCAGTCTGTCGCCGCCGCAGCGGCGGGACGGGGATGATCCGCCCCCCTGTAGCGTAGTGGAACAGTAGGCATAAGTGGCCGAAGGCCTATGCCGTCATTCCCCGCTTCGCGGACGCCGTTCACGCCGACAAGATCGAGGGCCTCCGGCCGACCTTCGAACGCGGCACGGTCGGCGCGCTCCGAAAAATGAGCGCCAAATATATGCCGCTTTATGTCGCGAGATTTCAGCTTCGATCCGATGATCGTTTCAATCTCGACATCTTGGTGACGGCAATAGGCGGATGCTGAAAGATCGGCGCATTCTTATCTTTTGGGCGCTGATTGTTGCGTTTGCCATTTGGATTCATTGGTGGTCGTCATCGGGATTCATCCTCGAACATAAAATATGCGGCAGCGGGCCGGAGCAAAATGATTGTTCAGTTTATGACGTATTTTCCTATTCGGCATGGCGGCTTGCCAGGGCGGCTAACGATTGGGGCGCACTGATTGCCGCTCTCGCGGCGATTGCCATCGCCGGACTAGCCGGCACAAACTACCTAATTAACCGGGACCAACTGAGCCACAATCGACTGGTCGAGCGCGCTTACGTGAAGATGTCGCACCGGCCGCCCGGGGTCAGGTTCGGCGCAGAGCCCAGTATCGATATCAGCATCGAGGTGAAAAATTTCGGCAACACTCCTGCCAGGGTGACGGAGCTTGTCGTGAACTGCTGGTTCTCGAACATCAACACCGCGCTGCCTGAACAGGCGATCCATGAGCCGATGATCGGATCGGGCGCTGCCGGTGCGTTTCTGGTCTCGGGCGATTCGTACCTCTTTAACGGCAGCGTGCCTGTCTCGGAGAGCGATGTTGCCGGTCTGAGGAATCGCACCCGTCAACTTCATATTATCGGATACGTGGATTACGTGGACCAGTTCGGAGCCCGGCATCGTGGCGGCTACGCGCGCTTCTATGATCGCGAGCGGGAAAATAACCTGATTTACGTGCGGGAGCCCGGGTACAACTACGACCGCCTGCGCGTTCGCGGGGAAGGCGGCGATTGGAACGAAAACCTGCGCAAACAATAAAGCGGACAGGTTTTGCTGCTTCGATCAAGTCGCAGACAGCGGCCTTCGCAGCGCCGGCTATTTGTAGAGCGCTTTAATCCTGCCGCACGATGACCTTGGTGCCGACCGGGACACGGCTATAGAGATCCATCACGTCGTCGTTGACCAGGCGGAAGCAGCCGGACGACACCGCTTGTCCGATCGTTTCCGGCGCGTTGGTGCCGTGGATACGGTACACGGTGTTGCCGAGATACATGGCACGGGCCCCGAGCGGATTGCCCGGTCCGCCTGCCATGAAGCGCGGCAGGTATGGCTGCCGCTCGATCATTTCCGGCGGCGGCCGCCAGTCCGGCCATTCAGACTTGCGCGTGATCCGTAACAGGCCCTGCCAGGTAAAGCCGTCGCGGCCGACGCCGATGCCGTAGCGCAGCGCATGGGTCGAATCTTCAATCAGATAGAGGTGCCGTTCCTGGGTATCGATGATGATGGTGCCGGGTTGCTCCAGCGAGCGGTAGAATACCAATTGCCGCTGATATTGCTCGGGCAGCCTGGGATCCGAGTTGCCGTGATCGACGCCGGGATCGACGTCGGGAGCGGTAACCGGGAACTGAAATGACTGGGGCTGTGGCGGCACCGGCTGGGCGGGCGCCCGCACCGAAACCGTGCAGAGCATCGCAGCACCAATCGCCGCCGCCGAGCGGTGCGATCTTAGATATCGTCGAAGCCTCATCATGACACCATTGTCGTCCGGCTCATGCATCGGTTCAATAGATAATATCTTTTATCTCTCCTTGCCGCGAGAGGGCGGCGCGGGTCGTTCATTGCGCGACGCCACCGAGATAGCCGGCGATCTTCCAGCCGGTTGGGTCCTTAGTATAGCACATTTCGTCGCCGCCAAGCGGCGAAAGCATCTGGGCGTCGACATAACCGGATTTGCCGGACGGCGTCGCGACGTGCAGAAGATACGGCTCATCGGGATTTGTGGATTGGCTTGAGTCCGCCAGCACCCGTATGAGAACCATGCCGAGTTTTTCGATCACCGGCGAGTTCGATTGCGCCGTGGCGTGCACGTCGACGCCGCCGTTGGTCGGATAGCCCCATTCCGAAGGATCGGTGCCGGTCGCCTTGCCGAGTTCTTCGAATGCCTTGGGATCGATGCCCGGTTGGGCCGGCGCGCAGAAAATGCCCTTCTGCTGCGGCAGTGCGGCGGCTGTCGGCTCATTGGCATAGCCGTTGAGCAACTGCCAGCCGGAGTTGTCCTTGGCGCCGAGATCGATGGCCTTGGCGAGATTGTCGATGCCGGCTTTGTGCTTGTCGGCGAGATCGCGATCCTGCATCCAGAAGAAATTTTGCGGCACGATCATCGCCGCGAGCGCCGCACGATCTTTGCTGGCGACAACGTCGCCGAGATGCTTGCGGAAGGCGACAAAACTCGGATCGTTATACGCCGAGGGCGCTGTCACCGTGACCGCCTGATAGGGCCTGATCGGCGCCGGAGGCGGCGGCTTCAATCCGCCGCCCGGCAAGTTCAAGCCTTGCTGCGCGAAGAGGGGCGCCGTTGCCAGCGCTAAGATCGCGAGGGTGGCGAGGCTGAACGCGGCGGCAACGGATCGATGGCGCATCGAAAACACTCCAGTTCGGCAATCCCCGGCAGATAAAGGCAAATTGCGTCCGACCTGCGGCGGTCCGTCGCACCTGCCATTATTTTCGCATGCCGTCAAAGCCGGGGCACGGCGGCGCGGGCCAAAGCGAACAACGGCACGCCCCGCCTGAATTACGACGAGACCGGCTTTATACCGAAGTGGATGGCCAAGCTCTGCTGCAATTGATCGACCGTATAGGGTTTCGGCAACATGGCCGAGTTTTTGACGAACATCGCGATCATGCCGTCGGTTACGCCTTGGCCGGTGGAGTAGAGAACCCTCAGCTCCGGCCGGCGCTCGACCGCCTGTCTTGCCAGGTCGAGCCCGGCGTGAATCTCGCCATGCAGACCGATGTCGGTAAACAACAGATCGACCCGCTCGGTGACGTCGAGCGCGGCCAGCGCTTCGTCGGCCGTCGCCGCCGAGACGGTCTGATGCCCCTGTTCCTGGAGACACGACTCAGCGAGGACGCGAACCTGCTCCTCGTCTTCCACGATGAGAACGACTGCCATTGCCCACGCGCCAGCTTCTTCCGTCCATGTCAAACGACATAGGCCGGGGTTTGTTCCAAAGCTTTTTTCCACGGGGGACCGTTATTTATACGGGGTTTCGGGGCAGGTAATATTTTATCCCTCCCATGCCGCCGCGCCGCGAACTCAATATGACTTCGGCAATCCGAGAACCTTCTCGGCGATGAAGCAAAGAATGAGCTGCGGCGACACCGGCGCGAGCTTCGGGATCATCATTTCCCGGAAATAGCGTTCGACATGATATTCCTTGGCGTAGCCGTAGCCGCCATGCGTTGCGATCGCGGTTTGGCAGGCTTTGAAGCCGGCCTCGGCGGCGAGATATTTGGCCGCATTGGCCGCCGGCGCGCACGCGATGCCGTGATCGTATTGCCAGGCGGCCTTGAGCATCATGAGATCGGCGGCTTCCAGCTCCATCCAGGATTCCGCCAGCGGATGCTGGATCGCCTGATTCTGGCCGATCGGCCGGCCGAACACGACGCGCTCCTTGGCATAGGCGGTGGCGCGGGCGAGCGCGGCGCGGCCGAGTCCGATCGCCTCGGCGGCGACCAGAATGCGCTCGGGATTGAGCCCGTGCAGGATGTATTCGAAGCCGCGGCCCTCCTCGCCGATGCGGTCGGCGACCGGCACTTCCAGGCCGTCGATAAAGAGCTCGTTCGAATCGACCGCCTTGCGTCCCATCTTCTCGATCTCGCGCACCGCGACGAAGCGGCGGTCGAGCGCGGTGTAGAACAGGCTTAAGCCCGCAGCAGGCTTGCCTTGTCCGATCGGCGCGGTGCGCGCGAGAATAAGCATCTTGTCGGCGACCTGCGCCGTGGAAATCCAGATCTTGGCGCCGTTCACGACGTAAATGTCGCCGCGGCGTTCCGCCCGCGTTTGCAGCTTGGCAGTCTCGAGCCCGGCGTTCGGCTCGGTCACCGCGAAGCAGGCTTTCTCCTCGCCGGCGGCGATCGGCGGCAGCATGCGGGCCTTTTGCGCCTCGGTGCCGTAAACGACGACCGGGTTGAGGCCGAAAATATTCATATGCACGGCCGAAGCGCCGGACAGTCCGGCGCCCGACGCGGTGATCGCCTGCATCATGACCGCGGCTTCGGTCACGCCGAGGCCCGATCCGCCATAGGCTTCGGGTATGCAAATGCCCAGCCAGCCGTCGGCGGCTATCGCACGGTAGAAATCTTCTGGAAATTCGCCGTCGCGGTCGCGCTTGAGCCAATAGTCGTCGTCAAAGCGCGCGCAGATCTTTTCGACCTCGGCACGCACCGATAGCTGGAGTTCCGAGAGGGCGAAGTCGATGGCGGTTGCTCCGGTCAGGCCGGAGCGATCTTAGGGCACCACCGTTCGGAACGAAATCTCAGACCGCTACTCCGCCGCCTGCATGTCGTCGGCCGCGTCGATGAAGCCGCCGGCCTGATGTCGCCACAGCGTGGCGTAGTGACCGCCATGAGCGATGAGTTCGCGGTGCGAGCCCTGCTCGACGATGCGGCCGTGTTCGAGCACGACCAAGCGGTCCATCTGCGCGATGGTGGAGAGCCGGTGCGCGATGGCGATCACGGTCTTGCCCGCCATCAGCGTGCCGAGGCTCGACTGGATCGCGGCTTCGACCTCGCTGTCGAGCGCCGAGGTCGCCTCGTCGAACACCAGGATGGGCGCGTCTTTGACGATCACGCGGGCGATGGCGACGCGCTGGCGCTGGCCGCCGGATAGTTTGACGCCGCGCTCGCCGACATGGGCGTCATAGCCGCGCCGGCCTTGCCAGTCTTCAAGATCGAGAATGAAGTCGTGGGCGTGGGCGAGCCTTGCCGCGCGTTCGATCTCCTCGTCGCTCGCCGCCGGCCGGCCGTAGCGGATATTGGCGCGGATCGAGCGGTGCAGGAGCGAAGTGTCCTGCGTTACCACCGAGATTTGCGTGCGCAGCGATTCCTGCGTCAGGTCGGAAATATCCTGGCCGTCGATGGCGATCGCACCGCCTTCTAGATCGAAGAAGCGTAACAGCAGATTGACCACCGTCGATTTGCCGGCGCCGGAGCGGCCGACCAGGCCGATTTTCTCGCCGGGATGAATCGTCAGGTTGAAATTCTGCAGTACCCCGATCTCGCGGCCGTAACCGAAGCTCACGTCCTTGAAATCGATGCGGCCGGCGGCGACCGTCAGCGGCTTGGCGTTGACGGGATCGGGCAATTGCAGCGGCTGCGCGATGGTCAGCATACCTTCCTGTACCACGCCGATATCCTCGAATATTTCGGTGATGCGCATGGCGATCTGGCGCGACATGTTGGTGAGCTGCAGCGTCAATGGCAGCACCATGGCGATGACGCCGACCTCGACCTCGCCGTAGCGCCATAGCAGCAGCGCCAGTGCGCCCGATCCGGCGATCAGCAGCGCATTGAGCGCGTCGAGAATGCTGCCGAAGGCGGTGAGCAGGCGCTGCGCCGCCTTGAACAGGTCGATATGGCGGTCGACGGCGTTGCGCACATATTGATCCTCTTCGCTGGGCCGGGCGAACAGCTTTACCGTGAGGATGTTGGTGTAGCTGTCGACGATGCGCCCCATCAGCGTCGAGCGCGCGATAGAACTCACCTTCGAACGCTCGCGCATGCGCGGCACGAAAAAGTACAGCAGCGCGGCGTAGCTCGCGAACCACAGCAGGATCGGCACCGCGAGCCAGCGATCGGCCGCGGCCGTCATGCCGATGGCGGAAAAGCCGTACACTATGATGTACCAGACGGTGGTGATGGTCGCGGTCAGCGTCGAGCGCACCGACGGCCCGGTCTGCATCACGCGGTTGGAAATTCTCCCGGCAAAATCGTTCTGGAAGAACGCCCAGCTCTGGCGCACCACGTGCCAATGCGACTGCCAGCGGATCAGGCCGGTGAACGGCGCGGCGATGGCCTGGTTGGTGATGAGATAGCGCGTCAGCGTCACCGCCGGACGCACGATCACCACCACGATCGCCATGCCGGCGAGCCACGGCCAGGCGACAGCGAGGAACCGGTCGGGCGGCGTCTTGGTCACCATGGTAACGACGCGGCCCATGAACCACGGCACGGCGCTGTCGCTCAGGGCGACGCAAAGCTCCACCACGAACAAGGCGGCGAACAGCCACTTCGCCTGACGGGCAAAGTGCCACAGGAAGCCGATCAGTCCCGGCGGCGGCTCGGGATGTTCCGGCGCCGCCGTCGGCGTCAAGAATCGTTCGAAAAGAGCGAACATTTTCGGATGGTTACAGGTCTGATCTACATGGCGTCAACAGTCGCGCCGATCAAGCCGCGCATTCGCTTTCACGGCCGCCATGGCAGTGTTCCTGACCTTTTAGCGGCAGCGATCGCGTGTCATCGTCGTGACGGGAACACATCGGGGGATCGCCATGAAACGCAGCGGGTTTATCGGTGCGCTCGTCGTGTTGTTGACGAGTGCGCTGGTAGCGCTCGCGGACAATTATCCGTCCCGCTCGGTCGCGCTGATGGTCGGCTTTCCGCCCGGCGGTCCGACCGATACGCTGGCGCGCATCCTGGCGGACGCGATGAAGCCCTCGCTCGGCCAGACCGTCGTTATCGAAGACGTGACTGGCGCCGGCGGCACCATCGCAACCGGCCGGGTCGCTCACGCCAACCCGGACGGTTATACGATCGGTATCGGCAACTGGACGAGTCATGTCGGCTCGCCGGCGATGTACCCGCTCGATTACGATATCCTGAAGGACCTGCAGCCGATCTCGCTGTTGACCTCGTCGCCGTTGTGGATCCTCGGCAAAAATGCGTTACCGCCGAACACGCCGGCCGAGCTGTTTGCTTGGCTGAAGGCGCAATCGAAGCCAGTCACATTCGGGACGGTCGGCGTCGGCAGTCCTCCGCAACTCGTCGGCATCGAGCTTGCCAAAGCGCTCGGGACCCACTTTCAATATGTCCCTTATCGCGGCGCCGCGCCGGCGATGACGGATCTGATTTCCGGTCAGATCGACATGGCCTGTTTGGAAGCATCGGGAAGCTATCCGAATGTGGCGGCCGGTCAGATTCAAAGCCTTCGCCGTTACGACAGACCAACGCTGGCCAAAATCGCCCGACACACCGACGTTGAGTGAAGCCGGCGTGCCGGGAGTAAGTTTGGCGTTCTGGCATGGTCTGTGGGCGACCCAGGGAATACCCCAACCGATCGTCGACAAGCTCGATGCGGCCGTGCAGGCGGCGTTGGCCGACCCGGCCACCCGGCAGCGGATCGAAGGACTCGGCCAAGTCATTTTCCCCGCCCATCAGCAGAACCCGGCAGGGCTGCGGGCGTATCAAAGCGCCGAGATAAAGAAGTGGTGGCCGGTCATCAAGGCCGCCGGCATCAAAGCCGAATAGCAAGTGAGCGCGACCCGCCGCGCTTTTCGAAAGGACGCCCACAGTGAACACCGTCCGCAACATCTTGGTCGCGATTGCGGTTGCATTGACCGGCCTGGGCAGCGCGTCCGCACAGCCGTATCCGTCGCGTCCGATCACCATGATCGTGCCTTATCCGGCCGGCGGCGTGACCGATATGCTGGCGCGCGTATTTGCCGCGCGCATGCAGATACCGCTCGGCCAAAGCATCGTCGTCGAGAATGTCGGCGGCGCGGCCGGCAGCATCGGCGTCGGCCGCGTCGCGCGCGCGGCGCCGGACGGTTACACCTTCGTGCTCGGCAATGCCGAGAACTTCGTCCTCAACGGCGCCGAACTGCTGTTGCAATACGACGTGGTGAAAGATTTCGAGCCGATCGCGCTATTGCCGTCGTATCCATTTCTGATCGTCACCACCAATTCCGTCCCGGCGAAGGATCTCCACGAGCTCGTTGGTTGGCTTAAGGCCGATGCCGCTAAGGTGACCCAAGGCACGGTCGGCGCCGGCACCATGCAGCACCTCTGCGGTCTTGCCATCCAGAACCGGATCGGCGCGCGCTGGCAATTCGTGCCTTATCGCGGCGGCGCGCCGGCGATGCAGGATTTGCTGGCCGGGCAGATCGACTTCATGTGCACGGCTTCCGGCAGTTTCCTTCCGCTGGTGCGTAGCGGGCAGATTAGAGCCTATGCGGTCACGGCCAAGACCCGCATGGCGGCCGCGCCCGATATTCCGACCGTCGACGAGGCCGGATTGGCGGGCATCTATGCCTCGGTGTGGAATGCGTTCTGGGCGCCGAAGGGCACGCCGCAAGTCATCGTTGCCAAGCTCAATGCGGCGGCCGAGGACGCATTGGCCGACCCGGCCGTGCAACATCGCGTGATCGAAATGGGCCTCGACTTGCCGCCGCAGCAGCAGGCGACGCCGCAAGCGCTCGGCGCTTATCAGAAATCCGAGATCGAAAAGTGGTGGCCGATCATCAAGGCCGCCGGGATCAAGGTCGACTAGAGCCCTATCCATTCCGGTTAAATCAGAGCCGGGCTCTAGCATTATGTTTGAGCATGATCTTTTCGGAAAACCGGTTTCCACTTTTCCGGATCATGCTTTAGCTTTCAGCGTTGCCGCGCGCATTTGTTTGAGCGCGATCTTTTCGGCAAGCCGGCATCCACCCTCGGAATCGAGTACCAGGGTGATCTTTTCCGATCATGCTCTAAAGGCGAACGATCACGGCATGGAGCGCTTGCGCGCGCGCCATGCCGATCGACACCGCGGTCGCGGCAACCAAGAGCGAAACGGCGAGCGCCAACGTGGCGAACAATTCGACGGCGGCGTTGCTTCGCCTGAAAAATTTCAGTTCGGTCATCGGGGACGCAAAACCGGCGGTCCCGCTCAGCTCAGTCATGGCTTCATCCTTCGCGAATCGGTTTTGGCGAATCAGTTTGTGCTGCCGCAATGTCGCGCCGGACTTGGGCGAAGCCGTTGAAGAATAAAGGCGGCTCGGTGGTTTTTGGTTAATGAAGGGTTAACTCCGGAACCGCCGGCGACGATAAACCGGCAGCGTGGCTTTGCCGCCACGCTCACATCGCCGGCATCGCGACCGCCGGCCGAAATTCCATCGCCACATGGCCCGGCTCGCTGGCGACGCGATCGAGCCAGGCGCGGATCGCCGGGAAGGTCGTTAGGTCGTAGTCGCATTGATGCGCGACGTGCGTATAGGCATAGAGCGCGATGTCGGCGATGGTGTAGCGGTCGGCGGCGAAGTAGTCGTGCAACGCGATATGCTTTTCCATCACGCCGAGCGCGCGGTTGCCTTCTTCCATCCAGTCCTCGAACGCGTGCTGCTGCAGGTCGCGGCCGCCCTTGACCAAGGTGAGCCAGAAATAGGCCGCGCCGAGATTGGGTTCGAGACTGTGCTGCTCGAAGAACATCCATTGCAATATTTCGGCGCGATCGATGCGATCCTCGGGCGCGAGCGGCGAGCCGCCGGCGATGTACCAGAGGATGGCGTTGGACTCGGCGAGGAAGCGGCCGGGCGCGACTTCCAAGAGCGGCACCTGGCCGTTCGGATTCTTGGCGAGGAATTCCGGCGTGTGACTCTCGCCCTTGAGAATGTCGATCTCAACGAGCCGATAGGGGATGTGCAGCTGCGCCAAGGCGAGCCGCGCCTTGTAGCTGTTGCCGGAACGTTGCATCGAGTAGAGCGTGAACATCGCCGCTTTCCAAATTCGCGTGCGGCTTTAGCGCGCGAGTATTGCGGTCTTACGACTTCAAGGCGGCGATGTCATGGCGTTTCGTCTGACGCGCGATGACTTCGTTGTCACGGCGAAAACTCCGCTGCGCCGCAATATCAGGACGAACATAGCGAGCATGGCCGGAACGCCGAGCGGAATGAGGCTGACATGCGCGATGCTGCGGGCGACGAGCGGCATTAGCCACAGCACGGCGAGAATCGTTTTCTCCCACGGCCCGAAACCGCGGTTGAAACCATCTAAGGCCACGAACGCCAGAGCCGGCGCCAGCAGCATCATGTCGTAATCGAAGCTGTAGGGCGTGGCGAGAATTGTGGCGAGGCAGAGCGCCGCCGCCTGCAGCGGATAGGGCGCGCCGCTGCGCCAAAGCCGGGCCAAAGCGGCGGCGAGCGCGACGGCGGCGGCGCCCTGCACCGCGTAGGCCAGCGGGATCGGCGCCCCCCACATGCGCACCCAGGCGAACACGCTTTGGATCTTGTACCAGCCGGTATTGCCCGCTTCGAGCACGACGGTGCGCGTGAAATGCGTCGAGGCCAGAAAGGCGTCCCATACCGACACGCCGAATGTGAGCGTGGTCGCGATCGACAGGAGCACGACGGTGATCGCGGCGGCGGCAAAGCATTTCCAGCGGCCGCTGACGCCCAGCACGACGGGCAGCAACAAGCCGTATTGCGGCTTGTAGACCAACAAACCGAACAGGATGCCGGCAAGCAGCGGACGGCGGTCGAGGATCACAAGCGCGCCGCCAAGGAGCGCCGCGGTCAGAAATCCGTTCTGGCCATGGCCGATATTGATCAGCACCGCTGGAAAGGCGAGCGCGAGGAGAAGCCACTCTGCCGTCATTCCGGAAGCCGCCAACGGGTCCGGCCCGAAGTGGCCGGCCCGATGACAAGCTCCGCGGCTGTCCGGAATCCATAACCACGATTGCCAAAGACGTGGTCGAGGCGCCTGTTCTTTGGGCTCAGTGGCTATGGATTCCGGGCTCGCGCGTTGCGCGTCCCGGAATGACGAGGCCACAATCCCGCGCATCACCAGCAGATAAAGCCCGAGCGTGACCGCTTGCCAGACCGCGAGCGCCAGACCATACGGCATCCAGGCCAAAGCCGCGGCAACGAATAGGAAATAGGGCGGATAATGCCAGCCGTAGAATTGGGTCGAAGCGCCGAAGATCGTCTGCTCGCGGGCGAATTGCTGGACCGGGTCGAATGCCGCATTGACGTGGCCGTCGAGGACATAGGTGCCGGCGGCATAGACATTGGAGAAATCGGTTCCGAGTGGCCGGCCTTGCAGATCGACAGCGCCGTGCGAGGTGACGACCAGAAACAGAAAACCCATGGCCGAAGCGAGCACCAGCGCGGCGGCCACGAGGCGGATGCGCTCGCGCGTGAGCCAGTCGCCGCTCCGCAAAATCTGGCGCGCCCGGTCCATGGCGGTTTCCCAAGGGGTCGTCGAGCGGCATTAGGCCAGCGGGGACTTAACGGAGTGTTGCGCAGGAAACGCGCTACGCGGGAAATGCCGTAGATGTGAGGGTGGCGCGGGGATTTCTCGCTTGCCTGCCCGGCATCGGGGCTTTAACAAGCAGCCGTTTCTAGAATTGGGAGACTCGGAAATGACCTTTCTCGCGGACCGGGTTATGCGCGTAAAGCCGTCGGCCACCATCGCCGTTACGGATAAAGCGCGCGCGCTCAAAGCGGCCGGCCGCGACGTCATCGGGCTTGGCGCCGGCGAGCCCGATTTCGACACGCCCGACAACATCAAAGAGGCGGCGATCCGGGCGATTCGCGAAGGCAAGTCGTCGAAATACACCGCCGTGGACGGCATCGCCGAGCTTAAGGCCGCGGTGTCGCGCAAGTTCAAGCGCGAGAACAAGCTCGACTACAAGCCGTCGCAGATCATCATCGGCACCGGCGGCAAGCAGGTGCTGTTCAATGCACTCTTGGCGACGCTCAATCCGGGCGACGAGGTGATCATCCCGGCGCCCTATTGGGTGAGTTATCCCGACATGGTGCTGCTTGCCGGCGGCACTCCGGTCGAGGTCATCACGTCGATGGACACCGGCTACAAGATGAAGCCGCAAGACTTGGAACGGGCGATCACGCCGAAGACCAAGTGGATCATCTTCAATTCGCCGTCGAATCCGACCGGCGCCGCCTACACGAAAGCCGAGCTGAAAGCCGTGACCGACGTTCTGGTGCGGCATCCGCACGTTCACGTCATGGCCGACGACATGTACGAGCATCTCGTCTATGACGACTTCGCGTTCTATTCGGCGGCGCAGCTCGAGCCGCGGCTCTACGAGCGCACGCTGACGGTGAACGGCTGCTCGAAAGCCTATTGCATGACCGGCTGGCGCATCGGCTATGCCGGCGGCCCGGAAAGTTTGATCAAGACCATGGCGATGATCCAGTCGCAGTCGACCTCGAACCCGACCGCGGTGGCGCAATGGGCCGCGGTCGAGGCGCTTGACGGGCCGCAGGACTTCATCCCCAAGCACAACAAAATCTTCAAGGAGCGCCGCGATCTTTGCGTCTCGATGCTCAATCAGGCCAAGGGCATTCAATGCCCGAAGCCGGAGGGCGCGTTCTACGTCTATCCGTCCTGCGCCGGCACAATGGGGAAAACAGCGCCGACCGGAAAGAAGCTCGCAAGCGACGAGGATTTCGTCACCGAGCTTCTGGAAGCCGAAGGCGTGGCGGTGGTGCAGGGCGCGCCGTTCGGCGTCAGTCCCGCGTTCCGCATCTCCTACGCGACCGCGACCAGCGCGCTCGAGGAAGCCTGCACGCGCATCCAGCGCTTCTGCGGCAATCTGCGGTAACTAAAGCACGTGTCCCGGGCGCGGCGCAGCACGCAGTGGTGCGCTGCTGACCCGGGACCTTCACAAGCTCAGAGTTTGAAACGATCCCGGATCTGCGGTGCACCGCTGACGCGCTGCACCGCGTCCGGGAAACGTCGCTAAGTATTGCCGCGAAGTATGTTACCCCGTCGGCGGTGCAATCTCGTCGAGGCTCCGCTGCCGCGCCTCGGGTCCCAACTGGGTCACCGACACGGCCGCGATCAAGAGCAGGATCGCAAGCGACACGAACACCGTCATCAGGCCGAATCCGTTCTGCACCCACAGAATCGTCGGCATGATAAATGCGGTCGCCAGCCGGCCGACGCCCGCCGCCCAGCCGAAGCCTGACGTGCGCGCGTTGGTCGGGAACACCTCGGAGGCAAAGATCTGCATCGAGTTGCCGGCGACCTGCACGAAGAAGATCATGATGAAGCCGGCCACCATGAGCTCGACCGCGGTCTCAGCATTGGCGAATACGATCGCCATCAGGCCGGCGGCAACAAAGGTGCAGACCGAGGTGATCTTGCGGCCGAATTTGTCGAGCGCGTACATCATGAAAATGCTGGCGCACGGCACCGCGAAGTTCATCGCCAGCGTGTATTGCAGCGACTTGGTGATGGTGAAGCCCTTGCCGGCCATGATATTCGGCAGCCAGGCGCCGAGCCCAATGGCAACGCCGAAAAATGCCGTGAAGCAGATCATGCCGGCGATGACGCGGACCGGGAACTGGCTGAATACCACCGCGAAGGGATCGCTCTTGGTGTTGCTGGCGGCATCGGTCGTCAGCGGGCCGGTCGGTCCGGCAATGCCGAGGCGTCCGAGCACTTTGATCGCTTCGTCGCCGCGGCCGTGCGTCGCCAGATAACGCGGCGATTCCGGCAACGCAAAGCGCAGCACCCAGACGATCAGCGCGCCGATGCCGACGATCACCCAGACGGCGCGCCAAACGTTTTCGGGTACCGAGACGGTGCTGCCGAGCAAGAGGACGAGTGCCGTACCGATCGGCCACACGCAGGCGCCGCCGATGAAGTGAATGATCGCCAGGATGCGGCCGCGGATGCGCTTGGGCGAATATTCGCCGGCATAGACGAAGCAGAGCGGTTGCTCGGCGCCGAGCCCGATGCCGGCGATAAAGCGGCAAACGATTAGTACGGTGACGCTCGGGGCGAAGGCACCGAGGAGGGTGAAGATGCCGAATAGCAGGAGGTTGAACTGATAGATGAAGCGCCGCCCGAACCGGTCCGAGAACTCGCCCTGGCCGGCGGTGCCGATGAACAGGCCGAACACCGTGGCGCTGCCGATCGCCGCGACTTCCGGCCCGGTCGCGAACTTTGACTGCAGGATGTAGGGAACCAGCGAGCCGAACACAGTGAAATCGATCACATCGAAGAAATAGCCCGCGGCGATCAGCCCGATGACGCGCCGATGCAGCGGCGATATTTTCGCTTCGTCCAGCGCATTGCCGACGAAGCCTTCGATGGTCTGGGCGCTGCCGCCCATTTGCGCAGCCGTTACGGTTGCCGCCATTTGACCCTCCCCATGCGTTCCGAAGATGTTTGCGGAAACGGCGCAGTCGCGGCCGCTGCGGCGGCTCTAATTGAACTGAGTGTGGAAGGGCGGGCATCCACTGTCAATGCAGGTGCAGCTGTTCACCCGCTCATTCCCACTGGCGCGGGAATGAGCGATCCATTGCTTATCCGATCACCGTCCCTCGAATTGCAGAATATAAAGTCCGGCATTGGAATCGGTGACATAGATCCGCGCTTCCGCATCGACGAAACAATCGCAGGATTGAATCACCTGTGGCCGGTTTGGCCGTGGATCGAACATGCGCGCAGGGTTCGGCGGCACGAAATAGCCAACCTCGCGCGGCTGGAATGGATTGGCGATGTCGTAGGCGCGCACGCCGGCATTGTGCAGGGTGGCAAAAATGTAGCGCGAGCTTTGGAAAGCGCCGGGCCGGTTCTCCCAAAGATTATGCGGGCCGAAATTACCGCCCTTCTTGCAATAGTCGGTCTCGTCCGGAATCGGCATCGTCGCAATGCTCACCGGATTTTTCGGCTCGCGCACGTCGAAAATCCAGATGTAGCGCAGCCCGAGCTTGCAATCGGCGAAGTTGGCCTCGTCGGCAACGACGAGAAGATCGCGGTCGGGCAGCGGCAGCGGCGAATGCGTGCCGCCGCCGAACGGCGGATCCCAATTGCGGTGCGACACCATCTTTGCCTTTGCCGGATCGCCGACATCGACAATCGCCATGCCGCCGTCGCGCCAGGCGCTGTAGATAAGGTTTGCCGCGACCAGTCCGTGATGCAGCGCGTAGCGTTTGCCCTTGGGCCAAGCCGGGGTCTCGCCGCCGCCGGTCCACATGCCCGGCAGCCAGAATTTGCCTGCGACTTGCGGTCGGGTCGGCTCTTTCATATCGACGATGACCAGGATGTGGTCGGAAAAATCCGGCAGATGGACCGACACATAGGCGTAGCGCTCGCCAACATACCAAATACGATGCGGCCCCATGCCGCCAAGCGGCAAAAACCCGATCTCGCGCGGCGTCTCCGGCTTCGCCAGATCGTAGACGCGAAGCCCGGTGGTGAATTTCTGACCGGCCAAGGCGTCGCCCGAAGTTCCCTGGAAATAGGATTCCTGACTCACCTGCATGGTCCACACGCTCGGGCCGTTGACCGCGAGCAGAAGGTCGCCAAATCTTTCGTGGGTGGCGGTCTGCAAATGATGCGCGCGCGTGTTCGGCGGACAGGCGATGAAATTCACTGTCTTCGGATTTCTGGCATCGCGCACGTCGATGACGGTGATGCCGTTGGAGAAGCCATGGCCGATATAGGCATGGCCCTTGTTGACCATGACTTGCACGCCGTCGCCGCGCCCGCCCTGGTCGCTGTGGCTGAGGAATTTGATGTTACGGCTGGCGACGGCGGTCATTGCTCGCTGCTTCCGATTATCCCTATATGTCATGCTCCGCCTGCGCGAAGCCTGCGCGGATGATGACACTATGGGATTTCAGTGCTGAATTTCGCTAATTTTTCTGTTTGGGATTCAGGGAAGAAACCATGGCCAGCGTAGAACGCGGCATGATCGCGGTCGACAAGATGGGAACCAAGGTCCTATTCCTCAATCCGCAAACCTTTGCGACCGAGGTCGTGATCGACGGTTTCGCCAAGACCGTGCATGAACTGCTGATCGTGCCCGAAACCGGCAATCAGCCCGCTATGGCCTATGTGCCGATTTTCGGCGACGGCATCCACGGCCGCAACCCGCATCCGCAGCATCATCTTTGCGTCTTCGATCTGAGGAAGCGCGCCCACGTCGCCACCATCGATCTTTACCCCTATATCGCGCCGCATACGCTGAAACTCGGTCCCGACGGCTTCATCTACATCACCTGCGAGAACTCGGCAGTGGTGGCGGTCATCGATCGGGCGGCCAACAAAGTGGTCGACGCCATCGATTCCGGCTCGACCAACGGCCATCGCCTGATCATCGCGCTGGACGGGGCGCGGCTCTACACCGAGAACGAGGAGGACGCCACGGTTTCGGTGATCGACCTGCCGAACCGCAAACTCCTCGGCAAGATCGAAACGCCGCGCCCGCTCGCCGGCATCGCCATCGCGCCCGACGGCCGCACCGTGGTCGCGGTCGACGACGCGCAACCGACATTGTTCTTGATCGATACCGCAGCCGGCAAGGTGCGCGAGGAGGTGGTGCTCAAGGACGTGCCGAAAGCCGCGCAGATCGCGCGCTACGCGCCGGACAACAGCATGATCGGCGTCACCAGCCTCAACAGCGACACCGTGAGTTTGGTCGATCCGGCGATTCAAGGAGCAGACCGCGATAAAAGTCGGCTCGCAGCCGATGGACATGGCGTTCCGCGGCAACGAATTGTTCGTCGCCTGTCAGGGCGACGGCTCGGTGCATGTCATCGATATTCCCGGCAAGCGCCACAAGGCGAGCTTTCACGCCGGCACCGGCTGCGAGTCGCTGGGATTTTTCTGAGCCGTTTGCGGTGAGCGAAACCAGCGAGGTTTCGCTTGCGCGAGGTTGGCATTCGCGTAACATGTTACGTGATCGGAGGTACAGGTCATGCCGGTTAAGCCCCGGACAAACCGTCCGAAGACGCCCCAACAGCGCATGAGCGCGCGGCGAAAGCGGCTGCGGGCGCAAGGACTGCGGCCGGTGCAGCATTGGGTACCCGATCTGCGCGATCCGCGCGTGCGGGCCGATCTTCGGCGGCAAGGCAAGTTGCTGGCGCGACATCCGGAGAATGCCGCACTCGATGCCTGGATCGATGCTTCCTACGACTGGAGCGAATGGAAGTGAAACGCGGTAACGTCGCCATTGTCGCGCATGGCGAATTTGGCCGGCCGCGTCCGGTCGTCGTCGTTCAGGCGGACGAACTGGGCGCCGGCACCACGACGGTTCTGGTATGTCCTATAACGTCCGACGTCACTGAAAAACTGCCCGTCAGACCTGCGGTCGAGCCGAAAGTGGAAAATGGGCTTCGCCTCCGCTCGCAGATCATGACCGACAAGATGCTCGCGTTGCCTCGCAGTCGTGTACGACGGGTGATTGGGTCGATCGATTCGGAAACCACCGGTCGTCTCAATACGGCGTTGCTGATCGTGCTCGGCCTCGCGCGCTGAGCAGGCTGCCGCAACGGCTTGGTGTATGTTCATCGATATTCCGGGCAAGCTCCACAAGGCGAGCTTTCACGCTGGCACCGGCTGCGAGTCGCTGGGATTTTTCTGAGGTGCGCCCCCGCTTCCACCGGGGCAAAAGATGCACGCAGACGGCATTGCCCCTCTTAACTCTGCGGCAAACGGTACAAGACGCGGGCGATAATCTCGCCTACAATCTGGACAGGAGGCCCATAGCCGGGCCGGGTGAGGGAGTAACGAGATGATTTGTAAGGGTTTTGCAGCCGCTTTCGTGACAACTTTAGCCGCCGCGGCGATGGCGACGATGCCTGCCGATGCGCAGTCGAGCCGGGTCCAGGTTGGGACGCTCGCCTGCTCGGTTTCGGCCGGTATCGGCCTTATCGTCGGGTCGCAGCGCAACGTCAGTTGCAATTTCCAGCCCGATGGCGGTCCGCCGGAAGCCTATACCGGCACGATGACCGTCATCGGTCTTGACGTTGGTTTTACCACCGGCTCCGCGATAGTTTGGGGCGTGTTCGCGGGCACCAACCGCTACGTCGGTATGCTCGCGGGAACCTATGCCGGGGGAACCGCGCAGGCTACCGCGGTCGTCGGCGTCGGCGCCAATGCGCTGGTCGGCGGATCGAACAATTCGGTGGCGCTGCAGCCGCTCTCGGTCCAGGGCCAGGTCGGGCTCAATGCCGCCGCCGGCATCGGCGCGCTGACGCTGCATTACGCACAGTAATTTCCGACGCGAGCACCGCCGCTGCCGCTTGGCGGTGAGAGGCGCGGTGTCGCGCCTCTTGACCGGCCCCGGCGGCGCCTGAAACGATGCATCGGTGCGGCCCGCGGCGACGACGGGTCCCCATTCGGGAGGCGGTTGCAGGAGGTGGTCATGGCGGCAAACGGCGTGTCGACGAACGGTTCGGGCACGCGAGCGACCGGCCCACGTTGCGTCGCGCTGGTCGGTCCGTTTCAGAGCGGCAAAACCACGCTACTTGAAGCGATCCTCGCCCGCACCGGGGTGATCCCGCGCCAGGGCGGCGTCGAGGCCGGCAATACGGTCGGCGACGCCAGCAAGGAGGCGCGCCATCACCACATGAGTGTCGAGCTCACGGTCGCGACCGCGAATTTCATGGGCGATTCCTACACCTTCCTCGATTGCCCAGGCTCGGTGGAGTTCGTTCACGACATGCGCGCGGCGCTGCCGGCGATCGATGCCGCGGTCGTGGTGTGCGAATTGGACGAGAAGAAAATTCCGCAGCTTCAGCTCATCCTGCGCGAGCTGGAAGACCAGAAAATTCCCCGCATCCTGTTTGTCAACAAGATCGACAAGGCCGATGCCAGCGTCCACGACGTCCTGAAATTGCTGCAGCCCGCCTCGCGCACCAAATTGATCTTGCGCCAGATCCCGACTTTCTCCGGCGAGATCATCAGCGGCTTCATCGACCTCGCGCTGGAACGCGCCTTCGTCTACAAAGAGCACGCCGCCTCCGAAATCGTTCCGCTGGAAGGCGACGCCGCCGATCTGGAAAAGACCGCGCGCTTCTCCATGCTGGAGACGCTTGCCGATCATGACGACGAGCTGATGGAGCAATTGCTCGAAGACATTCAGCCGCCCCGCGATAAAGTGTTCGACGACCTGCGGCGCGAATTGCGCGACGGCTTGGTGTGTCCGGTCTTGATGGGCACCGCGGCGCGGGCAAACGGCGTGCTGCGGCTTTTAAAGGCGCTGCGCCATGAGTCGCCTGGCATTGCCGAAACCGCCCAACGCCTCGGCATCAAAGCCGGCAACGACGCCGTCGCCTACGTGCTCAAGACGCAAAACACCGCCCATGGCGGTAAAATGTCCATCGTGCGCATGCTGGCGGGCCAGGCCGGCGACGGTACCACTTTTCTGACCGAAGACGACGAGGTCGGCCGCGTCGCCGGCGTGTTCAAGCTCGTTGGCCAGAGCACCGAGAAACGCGGCCCGGCGATGGTCGGCGAGACAGTGGCTTTCGCTAAGCTGGAAAAAGCCAGGACCGGCGACACCTTGACAGCGGGCAAGCAACCGCATCCGGCGATTGCTAAAGTCGCGCCCTATCCGCCGGTACTGGCGATTGCGATCTCGGCCAAGGAACGCAAGGACGACGTCAAGCTCGGCCTAGCGCTCAACAAGCTCGCCGAGGAGGATCCATCGATCACCATCGTGCACAATGCCGAGACGCATGAGGTCGTGCTGTGGGGTCAGGGCGAGATGCACCTGCGCGTCGCCACCGAGCGATTGAGCGATCGTTACGGCGTCGCCATCGAGCGGCGCGCGCCGAGCGTCGGTTACCGCGAGACCATCCGCAAGGGCATCGTCCAGCGCGGCCGTCACAAGAAACAATCCGGCGGTCACGGCCAATACGGCGACGTCGTGCTCGACATCAAGCCGATGCCGCGCGGCTCCGGCTTCGGCTTCGAGGATAAAATCACCGGCGGCGTGGTGCCGCGTAATTACATTCCATCGGTCGAGGAAGGCGTCATCGACGCGCTCAACCACGGGCCGCTCGGCTTCCCGGTGGTCGATCTTCATGTGTCGCTGGTCGACGGCTCGTATCACACCGTGGATTCCTCCGATATGGCGTTCCGCACCGCGGGCCGCATCGGCGTCGTCGAAGGCCTGCCGCAGTGCCAGCCGGTTCTGCTCGAGCCGATTCATCTGGTCGAGATCGTCTGCCCCAGCGAGGCCACCGCGAAGATCAACGCGCTGATGTCGGGGCGGCGCGGCCAAATTCTCGGCTTCGATACCCGCGAAGGCTGGGACGGCTGGGACATGGTCCGCGCCAAAATGCCGGAGGCCGAGATCGGCGATCTCATCGTCGAGATTCGGTCCGCGACCGCCGGTGCCGGCACGTTCACGTTCAAGTTCGATCACATGGCTGAACTCACCGGCCGCACCGCCGACCAGATCATCGCCGCGCGCCGCGCCGCGGAGTGAGTTTCGAGTTCGCCGACGGGATCGTGATTTCGGAGTTTCGCTCCGAAATGAGACAAATATCAAAAATCGTTCGCAACGCGGTCAGCGTTCGCAAACCATAGATCGTAGGTAAATCTGCGTATTAACGGCGGCGCTGTACCTTTTCAGGCAAACTCGACCGCAGCGAGGAAATCGAACCGTGTTCGAGGGATTGCGCACAGTCTTCGCGTCGCAGCCGGTCGAGCCTAAGCCCGATCCGGGGCCGGCCGACGGCAAAGTGACGCTTGGCGATGTCCTGCGGCGAAATTGGTACGAGCTTTGGTACCAGCCGAAGATCGATCTGCATTCGAAGCGTCTGGTCGGCGCCGAGGGTCTGGTGCGCGCGCGCCGGCCGGATGGCGGGCTGATCAGTCCCGGGATGTTCCTGCCCGGCGCCAAGGAAGACGACATGCTCGCTTTGACCGAGCGCGTCATCCTCACGGCGCTGCGCGACTTTGAAGATTGTGCGGCGCTCGGCGCATCGGTGAAGCTCTCCGTCAATGTGCCGGTCTCGGCCTTTGTCAAGCTGCCGATCGCGCAGATGTTGCGCGAAGAGCGGCCGGCGGCGCCGACCTGGCCGGGTCTCATCCTCGAAGTCACCGAGGACGAGGCGATGAACGATCTCAAAATCGCCAATGAGGTCGCCGACCAGTTGCGGGAGCTCAATTGCACGCTCGCGCTTGATGATTTCGGCGCCGGCTATTCGTCGCTGGCGCGGTTGCGGCAATTGCCGTTCAGCGAGCTCAAGATCGATCGGAGCTACGTCACCAATTGCCACGCCGACAAGGTGAATGCCGGTCTGTGCGAGACCATCGTCGAATTGGCCAAACGTTTCGGACTGAAGACAGTCGCCGAAGGTATCGAAACCGTGCACGAAAGCCACAAATTACAGGGCATCGGCTGCGACATCGGGCAGGGCTATCTGTTCGCCAAGCCGATGGCGAAGGACGCTTTCCTTGGAGCGCTCGGCCGCCACATGATCGGCGGACCGCGCCCGGCGGCAAAGCCATTTGCGCCGAAGAAATTGCTGCGCGCCTTGTTCGCCGAGATTTGATCGCCCGCGTTGCGCGCGGCGGCGCGCCGTGAAATTCTCCGGATATGCCGCGGAGGAATTTCCATGCCAGCCTATTGGGTCGCGCGCTCGAAGATCAACGATCCGGTCGAGTACAAGAAATACACCGATCGCGTTCCGGCGATCATCGCTAAATATGGCGGCAAGGTTTTGGCGCGCGGCGGCCGCTTCCAGGTCATGGAGGGGCCGCACAAATTTCAGCGCTTCGTCGTGATCGAGTTTCCGACCTTCGAGCAGGGCGTCGCCTGCTTCACCTCGAAGGAATATGACGAGGCGGCCAAATTCCGCCGCCAGAACGGTGCCGGCGAAGTCGAGACCATCATGGTCGATGGCGGCGACGCGACAAAGTGAAGAAAGCGAATGTCGATTAGCGAATGGCGAATTGGGAAAGGGGCTGCTCTATTCGCTACTCGCTATTCGTACGTCACCCGGTCTTGATATTGGCGAACTTGAGGACGTTGTCCCACTTGTTCATCTCACTCACGATCAGTTTGCCGAAGCCGGCCGGTGTCATCGGCATCGGGATGCCACCGAGATCGCTCAAACGTTTTTGTATCTTGGGATCCGCAAGCGCGGCGTTGAGTTCGGTGTTAAGGTGGCTGACGATTTTGCGCGGCGTGTCTTTCGGCGCCATCAGGCCCTGCCAGGCGAAGGCCTCGTAGCCCGGCACGAAGTCGGCAACCGGCGGCAGGTCGGGAAACAGCGCGAGCCGTTTTGCGCTCGTCACGGCGAGGCCACGCAAGTCTCCCGAGCGGACATGGCTTTGCGACAGGATGACCATATCGAACATGACCTGGTCCTGTCCGGCCAGCATGTCGGTGACGGCGGGCGCGTCGCCGCGATAAGGCACGTGCAGCATGTTGACGCCGGTCAGCATTTTGAACAACTCGCCGGCCAGATGCGGCGTTGAGCCGACGCCGCCGGAGGCCATGTTGAGCTTTCCCGGATTGGCCTTGGCGTAGGCGATCAGTTCCGGAACGGTCTTGACCGGCACCTTGGGATTGACCACCAGGATCGCCGGGTCTGACGCGATGCCTCCGACCGGCGCAAGATCGCGGGTGAAGGAGAAGCTGATGTCCGGATTGATCACCGCGTTGATGACATTCGGATTGGCCACCATCAAGAGCGTGTAGCCGTCGGGCACAGCCTTCACCACCGAGTTGGCTGCAATCTGCTGGGCGGCGGAGCCGCGGTTTTCGACCACGAACGTGCGTCTGAGCCGCTCTCCCAGAGCCTCGCCGATGAGCCGCGCAATGATGTCGGCCGTTCCGCCAGGCGGAAAGCCGACGAGCAGATGGATCGGTCGTGACGGGTAGGCGTCAGCATGTGCGCTGCGCAGAAGCGACGGCATGGCGACGGCGGTCGCGGCCAGGTTGAGGAATCGGCGACGCGGGAGCTGCATGTTGTTCTCTTTATGTGAAAACGCGGGCGCGCTTAAGGACGGGAGAGGGAGACGGCAATAAGGACCTCAACCCGAAAAATAGTCGGTTTTCGGGCAAGATCGCGATCAATCAATGGTCGCTACGCGGCAGCGCTGCGCGGCTCGCCACCGCCGGGCGGCGGTACCGGCAAGCCGTCGGCGGCATATTCATTGAGTTTGTTGCGCAGCGTGCGGATCGAGATGCCCAGCACATTGGCGGCATGGGTGCGATTGCCGAGGCAATGCTTGAGCGTTTCCAGGATGAGGTCGCGCTCGACCTCGGCCACAGTCCGGCCGACAAGTCCGCGCGATACCTGCTCGGCGGCCAGCGCCGCATGGGCGACGGCAGGGGCGCTTCTCTGCTGGTCGAGCCGGACGCCATCCGGCGTGAGAATGGCCTCCGGCCCGATTCCATCGCCGCTTGCCATCAGCACGGCGCGATGCATGGTGTTTTCCAGTTCGCGCACGTTGCCGGGCCAGTAGTTCAGCGTCAGCGCGCGCCGCGCTTCGGCCGACAGCGGACGCGCCGGTACGCCGTTCGCCGCGGCGTATTTCTTGACGAAAAATTGGGCGAGCTCGATCACGTCGGCCGGCCGCTCGCGCAGCGGCGGGATCTTCAAATTCACGACATTGAGCCGGAACAGCAAATCCTCGCGGAAGACGCCTTCGCGCACCGCTTCGGCAAGATTGCGGTTCGAGGTGGCGATGATGCGGATATCGATCGGCACCGGCCGGCCGCCGCCGACGCGGTCGATGACGCGCTCCTGGATCGCGCGCAGCAATTTTGCCTGCAGCCGTACGTCGATCTCGGAAATCTCATCGAGCAACAGCGTGCCGCCGTTGGCCTCCTCGAACTTGCCGATGCGACGGGCCACCGCGCCGGTGAATGCGCCTTTCTCGTGGCCGAACAATTCGGATTCCAGAAGCTGCTCCGGTATCGCCGCACAATTCACGCAGATCAGCGGCTTCTTGGCGCGGTGCGAACGCGCGTGCAGGTGGCGCGCCAGTACTTCCTTGCCGGTGCCGGAATCGCCGGTGATGAGCACGGAAGCATCGCTCGCCGCGACCTGTTGCGCCAGTTTGACGACGCGCGCCATGGCGTCGTCGCGGTAGATCAGCTCGCGCCGATCGTCGGCGACCGCGGCGAGCACCGCTGCGATCAACTCGGCGTCGGGCGGCAACGGGATATATTCCTTGGCGCCGGCATGGATGGCCGCGACCGCGGCGCGGGCGTCGGTCGCGGTGCCGCAGGCGACGATCGGCGCGTGGATGTGCTCGGCTTCAAGGCAAGCCACGAGATTGCGAATGTCGATGGCGACGTCGACCATCAGCAGATCGGCGCCGCGACCGGAGCGCAGCACCGCGAGCGCCTGGGCGATATCCGCGGCATGGGTGACCAGCGCGCCCTTGTCCATCGCGAGCTTGGTCGCGGTGGTGAGCTGGCCGTTGAGCGTGCCGACGATCAAAAGGCGCATAATTCGCCTCCATACTTTCCCTCTCCTCTTGCGGGAGAGGGCGGCGAGGACCGCAGGTCCGAGCCGGGTGAGGGGTTTTTGCTTTCCCAAAATGACCCCTCATCCGCCCGTGCTGCGCACGGGCACCTTCTCCCGCAAGGGGAGAAGGTGAAGGGCTGCCGATTGCGGGTAACGAACACTACGCCCTCTCCGCCTTGATGATTTCGGTCATGGTCACGCCGAGCTTTTCCTCCACCAGGACGACTTCGCCGCGGGCGACCAGGCGGTTGTTGACATAGATGTCGATGGCCTCGCCGACTTTGCGGTCTAGCTCGAGCACGGTGCCGGGACCGAGTTTGAGCAGCTCGCCGATATCCATGCGCGCACGGCCGAGCACGGCGGAGACCTGCACCGGCACGTCAAACACCGCTTCGAGGTCGGAGGCGATGCGGGTGGTGGGACCTTCCGGCTCCACCGCGAGCGGCGGCGCATCGGCGGGCGATCCGCCGCCTTCGAGGTTGGGTAGCGGGATTTTGCCATCCTCACTCATGCTCGGGTCTCCTTGGCATTTCGTGCGCCGCCGCGACGTTGCGGCGCGCGCTGACATAGCCTTCGACCGCGGCGCCGATCGCCGCGTCGGCCGCGGCGCTGTCGCGGTTGATGCCGCCGTCGGCCCATTCGATGCGGCAATCGCCCGGCGCGATGTCGGGTTCGGCGAGCACCACCAGCCGGCCCTCGAAGCTTCGCGCCCGCACGATTTCGTCGAGCTTTTCCTTGGCGACCGCGTAGAGCGCGTCGTTGACGCGCACTGCGATATGCGGCGCCGCGATCAGCTGGCGGAAGCACTCGCTGGCCAGCGCCGAGATTTCGGCAAACGGCTCGCGTGCGATCAAGGCCGGCGCCAGCTTGCGCGCCACCGCCACCGCGACCTCGACCGCCTCGCATTCGAGCCGGTTTTCGATCGCCTCAAGCGCGCGGTTGGCGACGGCAAGACCGGCCGCGATGCGCTCGAGCGCATCGGCCATGCGCCGGCCAGACTCGACTTCAGCATCGCGCTGCGCGTCGGCATAACCGTTTCTGCGCGCAGCGGCTTCCGCTTCGGCGAGTTTGAGCGCGTGTTCGGCGAGCGCGATCGTAGGCTTGCCGTCGACGGGGCCGCCGAAGTCGGTATCGAACAGGAATTTTCTTTGCGGTGCGCTCATCTTCGGATTGTTGCCGTGCGTTTCAATAGATCAGCTCTTCTTCGCCGCGGGTCTTGGAAATTACGATCTCACCTTTGGCTGCGAGATCCTTGGCGAGATTGACGAGAAGCGCCTGCGCTTCGTCGACTTCGCGCAGCCGCACCGGACCCATAGCCTGCATGTCATCCATCAGCATCTTGGCGGCGCGCGTCGACATATTGGACAGGAAGAACTGGCGCACCGGCTCGGCAGCGCCCTTGAGCGCGACCGCGAGCTTGTCCTTCTCGACGTGGCGCATCAGCGTTTGCGTCGAAGCGGTATCAAGCTTGGTCAGATCGTCGAAGGTGAACATCAGAGTCTTGATGCGCTCGGCGCTCTCGCGATTGTCCTCTTCGAGCGCGGTCAAGAACCGAGTTTCGGTCTGCCGGTCGAAATTGTTGAAAATCTCAGCCATGACCTCGTGCGCGTCGCGCCGGCGGGTCTGCGACAGGTTCGACATGAATTCGGTGCGCAGCGTCTGCTCGAACTCGCTCCAAAACCTCTTTTTGCACGGCTTCCATGCGCAGCATGCGATTGACGACGTCGAGCGCCAAATCCTCCGGCAGTATGGCAAGAACGCGGGCTGCGTGTTCCGGGCCGATCTTCGATAACACCACGGCGACCGTCTGCGGGTATTCGTTTTTGAGATAATTGGCGAGCACTTCCTCCTGAACGTTGGAGAGCTTCTCCCACATATTACGGCCGGCGGGTCCGCGGATTTCTTCCATGATGATGCTGACGCGTTCCGGCGGCAGGTATGACTGCAACAGGCGCTCCGTCGCCTCGTAGGTGCCCATGATGGCGCCCGAGGCCGACATGCGGGAGACGAATTCGAGCAGCAGGTTCTCGACCTGTTCGGCCTCGATCGTGCCGATCGTCGACATCAAAACCGATATTTGCCGCAGCTCGTCGTCGTCGAGCAGGCTCCAAATCTTGGCGCCGTGGTGTTCGCCAAGTGCGAGCAGCAGCACCGCCGCGCGCTCCGGCCCGCGCAGCGGCCGTTTGGTCGTTGGCCCGCTCGTTGCCTTGCCGGCAAGGCTTGCGAGCGCGCTGGCGATCTCGCTTTGCGTGCTCTCGTGGTGCCTCGCATCGTGCCTGGGGTCGTGTTTTGTGGGTGCAGACATGCTTGATCAGGCGGCGGCGCTGCTGTCGTTCAGCCATTGACGGATGATGGTCACGGTTTCGCGCGGGTTTTTATCGGCGAGCTCGCCGACTTTTTGCACCGATTGGGCGTGGACCTGACCCTGGATCTGGGCAATGTCGATCATCTGCGATGTTTTGCTCGGTTCCCCCGTGCTCGACGGGTCGGCTCCGTTCGCCGCGATTGCCGCGGTGGCCCGCGCCGCCGGCAAACCCTCGCCGGCGGGGCGGTGCGGCAAGGCTGCAAGGCCGCGCTCATCCGGGGCGATGATGCGCCGCACCAGCGGCCGTACGACGAGGAACACCACCACGAGCCCGAGTACGCCCATTACCAGCATCTCGATCATGCTCATGATGTCGTCTTTGGTGAAATGCAGCATCGACAGCCAACCGGTCGGTTCGAGAATCGGATTGGCCGGCGTCTCGGCAAAGCGCAGATTGACGACCTGGACCTGATCGCCGCGCTTCTGCTCGAAGCCGATCGCCGAGCGCACCAGCGCCGAGATCTGGTCGAGCTCTTCCTTGCTGCGCGGTTGGTAGCTTACATTGCCCTTGTCGTCCTTGGCGTAGGTGCCATCGACCAACACGGCGACCGAAAGGCGATTGAGCCGGCCGCCTTCGATGACTTCGGTCTTGGTCGTCTTGGAAATCTCGTAGTTGACGATTTCTTCCGTCTTTCGACTCTGGTCGCGCGGCTCGGCGCTGGCGGCTGCCGGCTGACGCTGATTGGCGCCGGGCAATTCGTTGCCGACCGTCACCTCGTTGCCGTTGCCCTGGTTGGAGGCGGAGGTCTCCTCGCGGGATTGGCTGGAACGGACGACGCGGCCGTCGGGATCGTATTTGTCCGAGGTCTGGGTGATGCGGTTGAAATCGAAGTCGGCGGTGACTTGCACGCGCGAATGGCCGGGTCCCACGACCGAAGACACGATCGACTCGACCTGTTCGCGCAAGTGCTTTTCGAACCCCGCCTGCCGCTCGTCGGCGGCAACGTCGCCGGAGGTCGTATCGTCGCCGGCGCCGTCGGCCAGCAGTTGGCCTTGCTCGTCGACGATCGAGATGCGCTGCGGCCGCAATCCGCTGACCGCCGTGGCGACCAGGTGACGGATGGCGCGAACTTGCGACGGCTCGAGCGTGCCGCGCAGCTTGAGCGCGATCGAGGCGGACGGCTCGATCTTGTCGCGGGAAAACAGCGGCCGGTCCGGCAAAACAAGATGCACGCGGGCATCTTCGACTCGGTTCAGCGTGCGGATGGTGCGTGCCAGCTCGCCCTCGAGCGCCCGCAGATTGTCTATATTTTGCACGAAGCTCGTGGTGCCCAGGGCGTCCGACTTGTCGAATATCTCGTAGCCGACGCCGCCGCCCTTGGGCAGTCCGTTCTCGGCAAGCGTCATGCGCAGCTGCGCCACCTTATCGCGCGGGACCAGGATGATATTGCCGTCGTTGCGCAGTTCGTAGCTGACGCCCTCGCGATCGAGTTCCTTGACGATCGAGACGGAATCGTCCAGCGACAAGTCGGTAAATAGCGGCATCATCTGCGGCGTCGTCACGCGCAGGATGAGGAAGGCAAAGAAGCCGATCAGTGCGATCGTGACGGCGCCCATCGCCGCAATGCGCGGCGCGCCGAGCGTTTTGACGAACTCCACCAGACCTTGCACCGAGCTTTCCCCCGCGGAGCGACGCTTGAAGCGTCCGACCCGGCAAGATTTGCCCGGTGGTTGGTTAGCACCCGGTTAATAAAGGACCTTGGCGGCACACAAAACCGCTATTCGCCGATTCGAAATTTAAAAACGCCGGCTGCGAACCGGCGTTGGCAATTCGGTAAGATCGTTTAAGCGGACGTTACTGGCGATACTGCTGGATGCGGGTCGTGCGCAATCCGGCAAGACCATGCTGGTCGATCGAGTATTGCCAGGACAGGAATTCCTCAACCGTCAGCGTGTAGCGGCTGCACGCTTCTTCGAGCGACAGCAATCCACCGCGAACAGCCGCGACGACTTCCGCCTTGCGGCGGATGACCCAACGCTTGGTCCCCGGTGCCGGCAAATCGGCAATGGTCAGGGGGGAGCCGTCCGGCCCGATGACGTATTTAACCCTCGGGCGATGGGGTTCGGTCATTTGACTCTCACGAACTCGACAACTACAGACGGCAAACTTACGCACGGCCGCTTAAGATTTGCCTAAGCGGGGCGCCCAATTAGCCGCAAGATGCCGGCGAACGGCGCAGAAAGGCGGTTTGGCGATGCCGGCCATTGGGATCATGGCAGCCGCGAAAGCGTCTCAAGCCTGACACTGCGGGATAGCCGCTACAGCAGTTGGCTCAGATTAGTGAGACTGGTGTTCAGGTTGCCAATCGTGCTGTTGAGATTGTTCAGCGTACTGAGACTGCCGTTATTGATCGACTGGACCGCGGTGATTGGGTAGCTCTGTCCGCCCACAGTGATTTGCGGCGGGTTCTGGCTGAGATTGACGCCGCTGACGGTGCCTTGGGTCTGAGTGGTGATGGTGACCGGCTGACCGTTGGCGCCGGTCGCACTGACCGCCAGAGTGTACTGGCCGGCCGGCCAGGTCACGCCGTTATTGCCCTGACCATTCCAGCTGTAGGTCTGCGTTCCGGAATTGAGCGAGGTGGTGCCGGTAAAGGCGACCTGGCCGTTGGCGCCGGTAATCGTGACATTGGCCGTGGCCGGCGACGGTGAGTTCAAGGTCCAAGTCGCCGGCGACCCGCTGGCAAGCGTTGCGCTTGATCCACCGAGCGTGACATTGGCGCCCAGGAATTGCATCGCCGAGGTCGCTTCCGACGTCTGCTGCAACGAGATCAAGGTTTGCATGTTGGTGTTCATGTCGACCTGCTGCTCGACCGAGGCGAATTCGACCAGCTGCTGAGTGAACTGATTGGTGTCGAGCGGGTCGAGCGGATCCTGGTTCTGCAACTGCGTGGTGAGAAGCTGCAAGAACGTATCGAAATTGCCCGCCAATTGCTGCGATCCGGCAAGGCCGGCGGCGCCGACAGTGGACGCGCTCGAATTGGTCGTGCTGCCCGGAGTGGTCGTCGTAGGAATCGCGGTGGACGTCGTCATGGCTGGTCCTCGAACAATGGTTGTTCACACTGTGATGTCTATTCCGCCGCCGAGACTCCAACGCGAGTAAATCTGCGTCGTCTCGACGGGCGACAGGTCGGGGTCGGGAATGACAAGCTGCTGTGGCGGGCTCGACGGCGTATTGCCGCCGCTGTTGCCGCCCGCGAAAGATTGATCGCGCAGCGAGAATTGCAGGCCGTTATCGGCGGTCCTCAACCCGGCTTGCTCCAGCGCGCGTTCGAGTTGCGGCTGCTGGTTTTGCAGAAGCGTCAGTGTTTCGGGGCGGTCGACGGTGACGTGCAACGTCACCTGGCCGCTTGAGTTGATGTCGAGGCGCACATCGATGCGGCCGAGTTCCGGCGGATCGAGTTTGATATCGAACTGGTTGGAGCCGGCCTGCGCGCGGGCGGCGATGGCGACCGGCAGACCGGCGATCGAGACCGCGGCTGCCGGGGCCGTGAGCGCCGCGGTCGCCGCGGTCTGGGCGGTCGCGGTATTGGTCGCGACGATGCCGAAATTCGGCACGCCAGCGGTGGCGGACTTCACCGTTGCAGCTGTGCTTTGTGCATTCGGCGAAGTCGGATCTGGCGCCGCCGTTACGGCGATGCCGATGCGCGCAGTGGCGAGGTTTGCAGCCCCCGCCGCTGCGGCGTCGGCCGGCGAGGGTGCGGCGTTGGAGGTCGCCGGTTGAGCCGAAGAGTCGGTGGGCGCCGGCACCCCGGCGCCAGAGTTTGTCGAGGGGGCCGGTTTTGCCACCGCAGCATCCGCCACGGCTTTCTTGCCGTCGGGGGTCGCCTGCGGCGCTGGCTGGCCAGTCGAATTCGTCTCTACCGGCTGCGGCGTCTGAGATGGCGGAGTAGCGCGAGCCAGATGACCTTCGATGCCCGCCAAGTTTGCCCGCGCCTGAGGTTGTGCGCCGATCGTTGCGGGTGCACTCGACCCGCTGGCGGGAGCGGTTGTGGCCGCAAAGTCGGTGTTCGGTACGATGGCGGCCGCGACTGGCGTCGACGATGGATTGGCTGCTACGGCCGGCGCCGCCTGCGTCACCGGCGCAGCCGCTGCAGCAGTGCCGCCGACAGGCGTTGTGCTGTTGTCACTTTGATTTTCGGCGGCGTCGTGGGCAGCCTTTTTGCTCGCCGGCGGCGCTAGTGCGGGGGTGGGAGCGCCGCTTTGGCTTGCCGCCGTGGTCGCAACGGCTGCCCCGCCTTCCGTCGCCGCCGTCGCGACCGCAGCAGCGGTTGCTGGCGCCGTTCCTGCCGCCGGCGCTTGCGCCGGTGTCGGCGTCGATGGTGTCGATGCCGTCGATGCCGTCTGCGCTGCCGTTGCTGCGGCCAGATTGGCGCTGGCGTGGCCGGAAGAAACCTGCCGAGAGGTTGTCGATAAATTGGGCGCAACCGACACATTCGTGTTGGTGCCTGAGGTCGTGACCGTCGCTGCGCGCGTCTGCTGAGCGCCCATTGCGCGCAACGCATCGATGAAGGCGACGGCGTTGGGGCTTATCTGACGTGTGCCAGGCACAAGGCCGGCATTGGCAACCGTGCCGCCCTTGACGTTCGCTCCCGCGCTGGCATCGGGTTGGGCATTCGTCGTTGAAGCTGCCGCGCCCGATGTGTTCGCGCCCGATGTGTTTGTGCCCGATGTATTGGTGCTTGGTGCGTTCGTGTTGGGTGCGTTCGTGTTCGACGTTTCCGTGCTTGGCGTGTTCGGACCTTGGGCGGAGGAGGGACTGGAATTGCCGTTATTTCCGGCCGAGGCGTTTGTCGACGCCTGTTGTGCGGCTGGCGGCGGATTGGCCGAGGAGCTTGCGGCCGAAGTGGCGGCGACCTGAGACAAGCGGGCCGGTGCGGACGCGCCCGCGTCGAGCAGGGCCGCAAACGGCTGCGAGTTGGAGTCTTGACTGGGCGTGGCTGCCTGCATCCGCGACGGCAAGGTGAGGGAAATCGCTGCAGGGAGGTCTGACGCTATACTCGGCATACTCCGAACTCCGGATACCCTGGAAGCGACATAAACTTGGTCTTTTGCCTGCAACCGGCGGGCCAGCTCGCCGTGCCTCGAAAAGCCTATGAATTCAGTATCTTCCGTCGCCTGATGAGGAACTGCGTACGGCAGTCTTTTCGCGCGGATCGGCAAATATTGCCGCTGGCGCAGTGACCATGGCGGCGCGGGGTAGCGGCGCTTATAGTATTGGGCAGTTGCGATGATTGAACGTCGACCGGGTCGCCACCGATGGCATTAAATCTACTCGATATCGACGGACCGCCGTCGGCGACGCGCGTCGTCGTCGCCATGTCGGGCGGCGTCGATTCCTCGGTCACCGCGGCGCTGTTGGCCGATGCCGGCTACGACGTCATCGGCATCACGCTGCAGCTCTATGATCATGGCGCGGCGACCCACCGCAAGGGCGCCTGCTGCGCCGGCCGCGACATTCATGACGCGCGCGCCGTGGCCGAGCGTATCGGCATTCCGCATTATGTCCTCGATTACGAGGACCGCTTCAAAGAAGCGGTGATCGACCGCTTTGCCGAGAGCTATGTCGCGGGCGAAACGCCGGTGCCGTGCGTGGAGTGCAACCAGTCGATCAAGTTCCGCGATCTCTTGCAAACCGCCCGCGATCTTGGCGCCGCCGTGCTGGCCACCGGCCATTACGTCGCCTCGCGCGCTCTGCCCGGCGGCAGCCGCGCGCTTTATCGCGCCCGCGAAGCCGAGCGCGATCAGAGCTATTTCCTGTTCGCCACCACGCGCAGGCAGCTCGATCTGTTGCGTTTCCCGCTCGGCGATCGCGGCAAAGCGGAAACCCGCGAACTGGCGCGCCGGTTCGGCCTCCCGGTAGCCGACAAGCAGGACAGCCAGGACATCTGCTTCGTGCCGAGCGGGCATTATGCGGACATCATCGAGCGATTGCGCCCGGGCGCCGCGGCGCCGGGCGAAATCGTCGACCTCAACGGCCGGGTGCTGGGCCATCATGACGGCATCATCCATTTCACCGTCGGCCAGCGCCGCGGTCTCGGCCTCTCGACCGGTTCGCCGCTCTATGTCGTGCGGCTCGACGCCGCCTCGCGCCGGGTGGTGGTCGGTGCGCGCGAAGCGCTGCGGACGAGCCGCATCCGGCTCCGCGATGTCAATTGGCTCGGCGACGGCACCATCGACGAGGCACTGCAACGGCGCCCCGAAATCTTTGTGAAAGTTCGCTCGACGCGGCCGCCGCGGCCGGCGTGGCTGCGCTTCGGCGCCCATGGCGCCGTCGAGGTCGAACTGATCGCGGGCGAGGATGGCGTGTCGCCCGGCCAGGCTTGCGTCTTCTATGATGCCGCCGAAGGTCAGGCTCGTGTGCTGGGCGGCGGCGTCATCGCCACCGCAATTGCCGCCGCGACGGCGCAGCGCCCGGCCGCCGATCTGGCCGCCGCACGATAATTCTGAGTGGAGCTGTTTAGTCGGCGCGATGGCGGACAAGCTCGATAACGCCGGCATCGCCAAGGCCTATGCGCGCTGGGCGCCGATTTACGACCTCGTGTTCGGCGCCGTATTCGCACGCGGCCGCAAGGCATCGATCGAAGCGGCCGAGCGCATCGGCGGCCGCATTCTTGAAGTCGGGGTCGGCACCGGCCTGTCGCTGCCTGAATATTCCTGGGCCAGCCGGCTTATCGGGATCGACCTCTCGGCGCCGATGCTGCGCAAGGCGAAGGCGCGCGTCGGCGAGCAGCGGCTGACCAATGTCGAGGGGCTCGCGGTGATGGACGCGCAGCAGCTTGGCTTTCAAGATGCGGTTTTCGACGTTGTCGTCGCTCAGTATGTCATCACGACCGTGCCCGACGCGGAGGCCACGCTCGACGAATTTGCGCGAGTCACCAGACCCGGCGGCGAAATTATTCTGGTCAACCATCTCGGCGCTGAAAAAGGCCTGCGCGCGATTTTGGAACAATGTTTCGCGCCGCTGGCGCGGCGGCTCGGCTGGCGGCCGGAATTCGGCTGGGCGCGGCTCGAGCGCTGGGCCGCCCGTCATGGCGGCGTGCGCGTTGTGGAACGCCGCCCGATGCCGCCGCTCGGGCATTTTTCGCTGATCAGGTTTGCCAGGGCTTAACGGATCGCCAACAGAATTCTTAATCCGCCCGCTCAGCCGCGCCGCTCGGCTTCCCAATAGCCGGAGCATTCCGATGTTGCCGAGTGTCCGCTCCACTGGCCGCGGCCGTAGTCGGCCGATAGCTTGCCGCTTCCGGTGGCGCGCTGCCCACCGGCACTGACGCTGACGCTGACGCGCCCACGGCCGTCGACTTGCCCGGACACGTTGAATGACGGATCGTCATAGGTGACCCTGCCGTTGACGATATCGAGCGCATAACGATAGGCGCGGTCGCACGTGCCGGCATCAGTCACGATCAATACGCTCCACTTGCCGTCGAATGGCGTGCGCGCGATCGCCGCCGGCGCACTCCACAGCGATCCGGCCAGCGTCAAGGCGGTCAGGCCAGCGAAAATGACGTTGCGCTTATTCATGGCCATCGCAAGCTCCTGTCGGGGCGCAACTGTCGAATTTTCCTGTGGGCAGGGACGTGAAGTCTCGCGTCGCCCGCTGCGTGTTGGCGCTGCATATATGGCTCGGCACTGCAAAGCGCGAGGGGCCGGCTTACTCGCCACGAACCCGTGCTTAGGCAGGAGAAGGAGTGACGTGGAGCAGAAAGGGTTGAAAGAAGAAGAGGATGCCTTTTGTGGCAACCGGCCTTGCTTCTTGTGCGAGTATTATGATTAAATACTACTTTAACGTGTTGTCCAGCCTTGGGGGAATTGATGCCACATCGCAACGGTCGACCTGCCCGCACGCGCGCTTGGCTACGAAGCGCGCTCACAGCCGGCGCCGTGCTGCTCGGCTTGGTCGCACCCGCCGCGCCCGCCGCAGCCCAGCAGAACTGCAACACTCCGCTCGGCTGGTGGGAATTGAAAGGGCTCGTGCCGTTCTTCCTCAATGCCGGCTGCCCGTCGCCGACGACCGATTGCGATCTTCAGCTCTGGTCGTGGAGCGCCTTCGTGCATTGGATGCAGCCCGATCCCAAGACCGGGCTGCCCATGTTCCTGCTGCTGCCGACCTACAACGACCTGGTGCCGGACAAACCGCCGATCACCGCGCTGCAGGCGCAGGCGCTGATCCATCCGCGCACGCTGGTGCTGTTGCCGCGCGGCAATCAACCGCAATCGCTCGGCTCGTTCCAACAAGCCGGTCCGGGCGGCGTGTTGGTCGATCAAAATGGCCGGTCGGTCTATTACACCACGCACATGGATCCGATCTATTTTGCTTTCACGCAAAGATATTTCGGCCCCAGCAATTACAAGAACGCGGCGCCGACGCTGAACTATCCGATCGGCGCGACAGTATTGAAAAGCTCATGGCGCATTGTGCGGCCGGGCGAAGATACCAGCACGGCCTTCACCACCCAGGCGATCGTGCCTAAGCTCAAAAGCGATGGCCACGGCAAGCTCGAAGTCACCAAGGAAACCGAAACCGTCACGGTCGCGCTGGTCGGCGTCCATGTCGTGGGCGTCATCAAGGATCATCCGGAATTCGTTTGGGCCACCTTCGAACTGCCCGGCAACGCACCCGACCTGCCGGCCGGCATGGATCCGCATTCGTCCGATCCGGTGAGCGCGCAGAACTACACGTTCTACAAAGGCGGCACGCCGGCCAATGCCAGTAATTTCCTGCCCAAGACCATGTTTATCGACGAGACCACGCAGGTGATTTCGCCGATCACCAATGTGTTCCAGGAATTCCCCGATGGCGGAGCGACGCCGCAAGCCGACGTTGACGCTATCAAATCGGTCAACGCCAACTTCCAGGGCAAGATTCCGTCGGAGAAGGATAAGATCGATCCGGTATTCGCCAATTACCGGCTGACCGGCTCGACTTGGCTGCTGCCCGGTACGCTCAAGCCCGGCGACGGCGATATGGATGAGGAAGCGATCGGCTCGATCGATCTCGACAATGCGACGCTGGAAACCTTTGTGCAGGGCCAAGGCACCAACTGCTTCACCTGTCACCGCACCTCCGGCGGCGCGACCTATCCGGGCAAGAACATCAACACCAGCCATATCATCACCAGCCAGATCAAATCCAACCCGGCAATCCTGCAGGCGCGATGAGGTGAGCACGGCGATGACGGAACGATCGCTGGTTTATGAGGATTTTGCCGACAAGGTTGGCGAAGTCTTCGTCATCAGCGAGCAGGACGTGCCGGGGATTCCGCTGACGCTGAAAGAAGCCAAGCCGTTGAACCCGGCCATGGCGCTGCGCGGGGTGCGGCCGCCGTTCTCGCTCAGCTTCCTCGCCAGAGACCCGCGTGTGCTGCCGCAGCGCATCTACCGCATCGAGCACAACGGCTTGGGTGACCTGTCGATCTTTCTGGTGCCGTCGGCCAAAGACGCCGAGGGCGTGACTTATCAAGCCACGTTTAATTGACTGCCTCGCGGCAGCCATTCCATTTCCAGATAGACGCCATGATCGGCGATGTCGGTGAAGCCGAGCCGGCAGTAAAGCCGCAGCGCCGGATTGAATTTCTCGACAAATATGCTGACGGCCCTGCCGCTCGAACGCCCGGCCGCCTGCAAGGCTTGCAAGATCGCCGTGCCGACGCCGCGGCCGCGCCAATTCGGCAACAGCGCAATGTCGACGACGTGCAGGCGCGAGGGGCGCGCTTCCAGATAGAGCCGGCCTGCCGGCTCGTCGTTCTTCTCGATCACATCGAAGCTGCAGCCGTCGATGTAATTGCGGTAGTGATGGCGCTGCGCCTGGAATTGGCCCGCCAGGAAAGCCTGCTTCTGCTCGACGCTCCACGGCGCGCCCGCCAATTCCTCTTCGCGTGTCGAAGCGTAAAGCCGCATCAGGAACGCAATATCGGCATCGGTCTCCGGCCGCAGCGCAAAACCTTGCGACAGCAACGCCGCCGGCAGGGCGAATGCCAGCGGCGTTTGCGCGAACGTCACCAAGCGCTCCGCTCAGCCCCGCGGCGGGAAGGCGCCGGTGAGCGCGATGCAGAAATTGAGCGTCAGGAACGGTTGCATATTTTGGTGCGGCTGCGAGCCGCCGCTTGGCGAAATCGCATTGCCCGCTAGCTGAACGTTGGCGGTACCGGTCTTGACGTAAGCATTTGCGGGAGACGACAGACCAAGCCACGCCGTTGGACCGGGGTTTGCGGTCTCTTCGCCGCTGCTGCCGCGGGTGGCCTCCGCCACCTGGACGGCATGACTGTGGGCCGGCATCTGGGCGACGGTTATCGTTTCAGTCGGGGATCCTGCCTCCTCGCCTATCGAGTAAGAGCTCAAGCCGATGCCGTCGCCCCAATGCATCGGCACGACGCCCGACAGGTTGGGCAGCCCGAATGTAGTCGTGCCGTTACCACCGAAGTTGGTGCCGAGCAGCGAAAACAGCGCGGTATTCTGCGCAATGGACAACAGCTGGCCACTGCACTGCGCCCAACCGATTGGCGCGAAATTGAAGCCGAAGGCGCGGATCTCTCCGAGATATTGGTCCGACATCTGGGTCCTCCCGCCGAGCTAGCTTCGGCTCGGAAAAATTCCAAACAGCGCGATGATAAAGGTTACGCAGAGCGACGACATCAGATTGGGATGCGGCTGGCTCCCGCCGGTACTGCTGCAAGCTTGCGCGTTGAGATCTCCCATCTTTAGCGCCTGGGAGCCCTGAACCGTGTACATAACAGCTCCACCCCCGCTCGGAGCCGTACCCGTCAGATTTCCGCCTGGATTGGTCTGATTGGCGGTTGTCGTCGTGGCCACGAGGGAGTGAGAGTGTGCGGGCATGGTACTGGCGGTCAGGGTCACTTGTTCCGTGCCGCCGACTTGGCCGATCGTATAAGGCGATAGGCCTTGGCCTTGGCCGAAGCCGACGCACAATCGTCCCTGCAGGTTCGGCAAGGCGAACGTACTTTGGCCGTCGCCTCCGTATGTCGTGCCGATCAAGGAATACAGCACGTCATTCTGCGCGATCGGCAGAGTCTGGCCGTTGCAGAACGCCCAATTGAGCGGCGCGAAATTGCCGCCGAACATGCGAACCTCGCCAATAAAAGGTTGTGTCATCGATGCGGCCCTCGCTTTGCTTGGCTGACGGTTAGGATCTAATTGCGCGATGGGTAGATGCCGGTCAGAGAAATGCAGTAGTTCATCGCCAGAAACGGCTGGATGTTGCTGTGCGCCTGGTTGCCGCCCACCGGCTGGATGCTCGCGGGATTGAGCGCCGTAAGATTGGAGCTGCCGGCGGCGTAGCGATTAGGGGAAGCGGCTGTCGAATTGGACTGGGACAGCGTATTGCCGATTGCAGTTTCTACGGCGCCCGGGCTATTGACCGCCTGCATCAAATGCTGATGCGACGCAATTTGATTGATGTTGAGTACCACCTGCTCGGCGCCGCCGGTCTCGCCGATGTTGTAGCCCGCCCCGGCATGGATCGGCACGCGGCTGCGCATATCCGGCAGCTGGAAATTCGTCGTGCCATTGCCGCCGAACTGGGTGCCGAGGAGCGAGAACAGCGCCGTGTTCTGATTGATGGGGAGCAATTGGCCGGCGCACATCGCCCAACCCTTCGGCGCGTAATTAAACGAGAATATTCTGATTTCGCCGAGATACTGGTCCAAAGGGTGCCTCCTTTTTTGCGCTTGAATTGCGGAAGCCGTGAACGATCCTCATGGGATCGGTAACTAGTATAACGTGTATATATAATATCATACAACTTATAGAAGAGCGCAACATCTTTTTAATGGGCCGGCTCCTGCTAATGCCAACGGTTGTGCAGGTCGCGCTCGGCTACTATACTTCTGGCTGTAAATGGGGCAGGGCCCGTGAAGCCCGGCGTTAGGCAAGTTCGGGGACACGCAATGAATTCGAGCATCGAGGACGCAAACGCCGCGGCCCAAGCAGCCACCGAGCGCAAGCGCAAGCCCTGGGCTACGCCGCGGGTCATCATTTCGGAGACCCGGTCGACCCAAAGCGGGCCGTTAGCGGCTCCGGAACATCTCACCCCCGTAGGCGGAAGCCCTTCGTGACCACCGATGACGCAAAGGTCAGCCGTTTTCTCCGCGAAACCAGGCAACGTATCGCACCACCTGGAAAGCCCGCGCTGCGAGAATCGTGCCTGGCTTACGCCCTTCTCCCAATCCGTGGACTGCAAAAATCCTTTTGAGTTTGTGGAAATCCACATAGTGCCGTAACGCCGCATTCGCCGACATGCGCTCGATCTCGATCTGCAGCCGAGGTTGCGCGGCGCGCAGCATGCCGCCTAAATCCGGTTCGAGCATGTCCTGCCGACGCTCCCGGGTCTGAAATTCCGGCGGATAGATGTCGGCCAAGGCGCGGCAGGCGAGATAACGATTGCGGCCGTTCTTGACATAAAGCTGTTCGGGAATGGCAAGCCCGAATTCCACCACCCGCTTGTCCGCCAGCGGCCTTGTCAGATCGAGACCACAAGCGGCGGCTTCGTTGGCGTCGTTGCGCCGGTGTCGCACCGGCCAGTCGGCGAGCGAGCATCGCAGCCGCGCTCGCGGGTCGAGGTAGCGCCGTGCCTGCCCGGGCAAATCCCTCACATCAATCGACCCGGCTTGAATCTGCGCCGCGGCGAAATCCGGCGCGATCGCGCTCTTCGCCCAGGCCGGCGCAAAACCACGGCAGGCCGCCAGCCACGCGCGACGGGCCCAGACCGGGGCGAACGCCCACATAATGTCGCGGCGCAATGTTTGCCAGAAGGAATGGCCGGACATGCGCAGATGCGGGCCGAATTCCGCAATGAAGCGCCGAAATTGCCCGGTGCGCAGAAAGTACCACAGTATTCCGCCGCCGCGCGGATTGATCGTATCGTCGCCGCCTAGCCCGTCCATGATGAGACGTGCTCCGGCGCGGGACGCTTCACCGAATAGAGCGTAGATGACGTAATGCCCGATCAGTGGAAAGCCGTCGGCCGCCATGCAGGCTTTTTCGAGATTGGTGAAAAGGTTTTCGCTCCGCCGCACGAAATAGCGCACGTCGAGATGGGGCATGTCGCGGCGGCAAAGCTCGACCCAGCGACGGGGGCATGGAATCGGGCCGGTGTAATCCTCCGGCAAGACGGAAGACACGGTGATCAGCTTGCGCCCCTTGGCGGTCAGGATCGGCCCGCACAGCCCGGCAATTGCAGTCGAGTCATAGCCGGCGCTCAAGCACAGCGCCGGAGGGCCGATGAGCCTGCGCACGCGGCATTCGACGGCTTCGGTGAAAATGCGGCGGTAGGTTTCGACGTAATAGTTTTCGTCGCGATGCCGGTGCGCCGGGTCGTCATGCGGCTCCCAGTAACGCCGCGTCGAAAGTTCGCCATTCGCGTTGAGCGTCAGCGTCGCGCCGCCGGGAAGCCCGAGCACGTCCTTGAACAAAGTCAGCCCCGGTTGCGGACGAAAATCCATCACGATGAAGCGTGCGATCTGGGCGTCATTCAGCTCGCGCGGCACGTCCGGCAGCGCCCACAGCGCCTTGATCTCGGTGGCGAAGGCGAAAAAGTCCTTGCCGCGATGATAGTGCACCGAGCGCTGGCCCATATGGTCGCGGGCCAGTACGAGCTTCCCGGCGCGGCCGTCCCAGAGCGCGAAGGCGAAGTCGCCAAGCAGATGCTCGGCGCAGTCCTCGCCCCACATCTTATAGGCGCGCAGCACCAGCGCGCTGTCGGGCATGTCGCGTAAATCCGCCGCGCCGAGCCCAAAGGCCGCGGCCAACTCGTCGCGATTGTCGATCCGGCAGTCCGCGGCCAGCGTAACGGCCGCCCCGTGGTCGCGTAACGGCTGCGCCTCGAACAGGTCCTCTTGATTGACCCGCATCAAGCAATGGCCGATGCCGACGTGGCAGTCGACGACGAACTTAACTCCGTCCGGCCCGCGATGGGCCAGCGTGTTGCCCATGCGCTCCAAATCGCGCCCGGCAACCGCGCCGTGGTCGAACCGCACGATGCCGAAAATCGCGCTCATGCCGATGCCGCTACCATGATGAACCAGCAAACGAGTAAGCGTCTGAGCGAGCTTTCATCGCTGCTTTATTGGGTACCTGGCGCAGCCAAGTGGCTCTATTGCCTAATTCGTCTTGGCATGAGCCATTGGATTAGGGCAATATTTGATCAACTGAATGCGATTAGCAATGTTCGATATCGACCACCCGACATGCTGGTATTTAACGCTGATCACCAAAGTTCATTATGAAGGTCGCATACTCCTGCGTTGTCGACGATAGTCCGAAGCTATTATGGGAAGCAATCGTTTGGGTGGCGGCATTACGCGAGATCTGCGGCGTTGCGCCGGAAAATCTATTTCTCCATGTCACGGATCGGGTAGGAAATGAAGCGCGCACGGCGCTGCGACAGTTGAGCTGCAGCGTCGTGGATATTGCGTCTTACCATCCGCCGCATCGCTTTTCGAACAAGCTTCAGCAAATCCATCCTGCCACGTTCTCATCCTTCGAATACGTCGCCTTTTTAGATGCCGATATGGAGGTGCTGGAGCCATACGGCCTTGAAGATGTCGATCAGGCGACTGTATCCGGAGTGCCGGTGTTCCAACCAAAAGTGCCGCTTGAAGTCTGGGAACGCTTGCTTGGTGCTTTCGGCCTCAGCGGATTTGAACAGGTTCCCACTGTCCTCGGCGGCTTCACTTACCGAAATTATCTCAATGGCGGGCTATATCTGATACCGGTTGCCCTGCTCGACCGGCTGGGAACGCGATGGCGAGGAATTGCGACAGAGATTCTGGAAGGGCAAAGGAATCTTTTCGGAGCAGATCGCTGCTACACCGACCAGATTTCGTTTTCCCTGGCCATCGGAACGCTCGGCATGACGGCAAAAATTCTAGCGCGGGAGAAAAACTTGCCGCCCGTGCTGGTGCCGTTCACGCCTCGTATCTCGGCCATCCATGGCATGAACAAGTGCGACGCGCTTTTCCACCACGCGGATGGCACGCACAGATGGCCCGCGCAGACGGAGAAGCCGGAACGCTACGCCGCTCTGGATGAGATCATGCGGAGAACAAATAATCATCCGGTCGCCGCGCCGTTTCATCACTACCGAACGATGAGGATTCTCGATCAACGCGGCGACAACGAGGAAGCGCTGGGGGCGGCAGTGAGAGCGGCGGAATCTAATTTGGACCATGACTATTTGAATGATGTCGCAGAAGTTTTGGCCTCCCATGGCAGGAGAGCGGAAGCGCTGGCAGTTCTAAATAGAAGTCTCGATCTTGCTGGACCTGCGCGAAGCGCAAGGCTGCTGGCACTTCGGGATCACTTACTTTAGGGCAAGTCGCCCGATTGCCTCAAAATCTCTATGCGCCGCCGCGATATACCCAGCAATTGACGGCGAAGCGCGAGTCGATGAAGCGCCTGGACGGACAGCTCACCGGCCTGACTTCGTGCGGGGCCCAGGACGGAAAAACCAGCATACTGTTGCGTACCGGTTCAACGTCGGCAAACATGCTATCTCCAGAATCCCCGATGGCGTAGAGCCGCAGCGCCCCGCCCGAAAACGCCTTGGGCTCGGCATGGAAATAATAGACTCCACTCAGGACGCGTATGCTCTGTCGATCGGATGCCGTCTGCGTATCGATATGCCGCTTGTAGAACGCGCCGTCGTTGTGCGCCACCAGCTCGGTTTCGAGTTTGGGTCCGTCGAACGGGGTCACCCGCAGTTGAGTTATCAGCGCCGGCGCCAGATCGAGTATTTTTCTTTTGAGGACCTGCCGGTAGGCGCCGAGTTCGCACAACGCCGTCGAAACCCGGATCGAGGGGTCAACCGCCTTCGAGACCAAGCGCGTTGGCGTAAAATCCGATTGCCGCGACAGCGCATAATCGAGTAGCCCAGCGACCGTCGCTGCGTCGAGGAAGTCAGGCAGCACGACAAAGGGCGGCATCAGGCTGCGCGGCCGTGCCTTGACGTCCTCGTTGCCCTTCAAGTCCACCGCCATCGTGTGGCGTCCTGCCTTCGGGCTGCCGCTCGCCGATCAAAGGTCCCGGCTCTGATTACCGTCGGCGGCATCATGCTGTTGCGGCCGCATCAGCGATTTGCGTCCATCGAATTTCTGGTTGGCGTGAGGTCCGTTCCGATCCACATAATGCAGGAACACCTGGACCAGGCGGGTGCCTGCATACGCCTCGCGCCAATGGAAGCAATCTATGCCCCGGTAGAGCAGGGCGTCGCCCGGGGAAAGCAGCGCTCTGTAAGGTTCGCCGTCCTTTTCGACGTAGATCGGCCAAGGGTCGTCTGGCGTCTGCCCGAGATTCAAGCTGACGCTGATTTCGCAAGCCGGGCGGTCGCGGTGGCGCTTGAGAACGTCGCCGCGCTTGTAAAGCCGGAAATAAGAATAGGTCGGGTACAGCGCGACACTGGAGCGCCGCTCGATCTGCGGCCTTAAGTATTCCAGAAGACCATCAAATGCCGGGTCGCCGTAAGCCGCCGGCGTATGCGGAACCTGTTGGTCTTGGGTTGTAAGCAGCATGCTGGCGAATTTGGTATGCACATAGGACCAAAAGAAATCCGCCAGAGCGGGGGCGATCATTCGAGGAAGAGCGACATAGCCTTTGACGCGGAAAACATCCGAAGCCTCCACGGACGATCGTTCGGCTGTGCTGGCTTCGACGCTCATGTCGCTCTCCGCATCCGGGATGGCATCAGACGAAACAGGCAATCTCAGTGAATTGAACTGCCACCGGATAGCCCGTCACCTCGACGCCGGCGGCATCGAGCCAGGCATGGGCGTCGAGCGGTTTTTCTTTTCCCTTGGCGGCGCCGAAGTGCATGACGCTGGCGATGCCGCGGCGCTTGAGCATCGCGCGCGCGGCGATCGCCTGCGGCAGACAGACTGCCTTGAACGGCAGATAGCGCGCCGCGCGCGTTACCGCCCAGCCGACCTCCTCGGCAAGCCGCGCCTGTTCGGGCGAGCCGCCGGCCCGCACGGATGCCGCCGCGGCCGGCGACACAAACTTGCCGAGGCGCGGGGCCAAACGCGGAAACGGCACAAAGACTATCGCGAGCCGCGCTGCGAGGAGCCAGGCGACCGCCTCGGCCAGCAACACGCGGCGGTGATAGCCGACTTGCCCGAATCTATGCAGCAGGCGGCGGCTCAAGCGCAATCGCACCATGCTTCACCAGTTCGTTGAGAAAGGTCTCCACTTCGGCGCGGCAGACTTCGGGAGTTACGTCATACTCGTTCTGCAGTTGCGCGCAGACGGCATCGAATTCCTGCGGCGTCTCGATCAGTTCCCAGATGCGGGCGCCGATTTCGCTTAAGCCGATGTAATTGCCTTTCTCGGCGCTCATCATCACCAATTCCTCGCCGACCTTCGCCGCCAGCCAGTCGCCTTGTTTGCGCACCATCATGATCGCTCCTTAGCTTGCGTCCCTATCCCGCACGCGCCTGCGGCGTCGCGCTTACAAGTTCGTAGCCCAGCCGCCGCATCATCGGCGCATGCGCGGCCTCGATCCGCGCGACCTGCGCGGCACTGAGCTCGTCGCGCCAGGCGCCAGCTTCGCCGCGACGAAAAAATCGTCGGCCCGACTGCGGTAACGGCGACCCGGCGAAGCCCTTTTCCTGCTCCTGCCTGCGCAATTCGGAGAAATCGGCAAAGGCCACCGCGCGGCGGACGGCTTCCTCGCTTGCCGGATGGCCGGCAAAACGCAGCGCATGGCCGAACGTACCTGCGGTGTCTTTCTTCATGTCTTCGTAGCGGATTATGCACAGCGGAATGTCGGTTTGACCGAACCAGCTTTCCGCATGGCCGCTCCACCCGCGGTGGCGCTGGCGAAACTGCACATGCAGACGTCCCAGATTGACATGAACTTCACCCTGCCGATCATTCATCATCGCGATCGCGTCGTCGATGCTGCTGCGATTGTGATTGGCAAGCGAAGGCGCCACGTCGCGCGGGTCGCGCACGATCAGAATCGCCCCGTCGGCGCCGCGCCGGCCGGCGAGCAGGGGTTCGCCCCTCGGCGTCAGTCGGTAGGCGTCGTGGGCGAGCACGAAGCGAACCTGTGGCCCGTCTTTCGGCGTGTCGTACTCATTGTCGTCGCCGTCGCGCGCCAACTCCTCGTAGACGCGCGGACGCAGGCAATCGATCTCGTCATGAGTGAGCAGACTGGAATCGATCAGCGAGCGGTAATCGAATGGGCCGCGCGCATCGGCGGGGGCGGCGAGCCCCGGCGGATGGTTGATGTCGATCGGCTGGCCGTTTTTGGCGGAAAGGTTCGCCACCAGCATCCGGAACCAGGTGTTGCCGGATTTCGGATAGGACGCGAGCCAGATCGTGCGTGTCACGCCGCCTTCTCCATCGACGCATTTCTCATGACCGCCGCCTATCCTGCGCGCGCCAGCGGCAGCCCGCCTGTCAGTTCGTAGCCCAGCCGCCGCATCATCGGCGCATGCGCCGCCTCGATCCGCGCGACCTGCTCGGGCGTCAGTTCGTCGCGCCAGGCGCCGGCTTCGCCGCGGCGGAAGAACTGGGCTGCTCGCGGCGTCTTCTCGCGGAAGCCCCCGTCCTGTTCCTGCCGACGCAAATTGGCAAAATCGGCGTAGCTCACGGCACGACGAATATCCTCGTCGCTTGCAGGGCGGTCGGCGAATTCCAGAGCGCCGCGAAACACGCAGACGGTGTCGGCCTGCATATCCTCATAACGGATAAGATGGACCGGAATGTCGGCCTGGTCGAGCCAACTCTCCATATGGTCGCTCCACCCCGGCAGCTTCTGCCGGAGCTGACTGTGCTGTCGGTTCGTCGACATGCAGTTTCCGGCATTATTGTCGCTCATGAACGAAATGGCGTCGTCGATGCTGCGGCTACTGTGATTGGCGAGCGAGGGCGCCACGTCGCGCGGGTCGCGCACAATCAGAATGGCGCCGTCGGCGCCGCGCCGGCCGGCGAGCAGGGGTTCGCCGCTGCGCGTCCACGTATAGGCATCGTGCGTCTTCACGAAACGCACCGGCAGCGTGTCCTGCGCAACGTCGTATTCGTCGTCGTCGGCGCCGCGCGCCAGCTCCTCATAGACGCGCGGGCGCAGGCAGTCGATTTCGTCATGGGTCAGCAGCCCGGAATCGATCAGCGTCAGGTGATCGAACGGGCCGCGCGCGCTGGCGATGCCGCCGCGTTCCGGCAGGTCGTTGATGTCGACCGGCTTGCCGTCTTTGGCGGACAGATTCGCTACCAGCATCCGGAACCAGGTGTTGCCGGACTTCGGATAGGAGGCGAGCCAAACAGTGCGGGTCATGCCGCCTGCTCCATTAGCCGCTGTTTGAGCCAATGCTGCTCCAGCCGCGAGATCGCTTCCGGCATTTTGCCGAAATCGAGGGCACGCGTCAGATGAAAAATTCCGGCGACATTGGCGATCGTGGTGGCGGCATGAAAATAATTCGCCTTCTGCTCCATACGCCGCACCAGCAGCGGCCGGTACGCATTGCGCCGCAACAGCAGCGCCGCATCGACCACGTTGGGCTTTTCAATTCCCGGCGCGTGCGGCGGCCGCGCTTCGCGCAGGGCATAGACCGCGCCGAGCGCGAGCGGCTCGGTGAAAACCTCGCCCGGCTCGACGTAGAATTTCTCCAGGCTTTGACGCACGCGCTCACCGCGCTGTGCCGCGAGATCGAGCCGCTCGATGGCTTGCGCCCAGAGTTTTAACTGGCGTCCGTCGGGATGCACCAGCGGCGCGCCCGATCCGTCGGCGGTGAGCGTGCAAAAATCGTCGGTGACCAGCGGATAGCCGCGTTGCGCCAGCGCCGCGGCCAGCGTCGACTTACCGGCGCCCGAAGGCCCGCAGAACAGGACCGCCTTGCCGTTCACCCGCACCGCGCTGGCATGCAGCACGATCTGCTCACGCTGATGCAGCAGGATGCCGAATACGGTGCCGAGAATGAAGATAGGCACGTCGGCGGCCGTCGCGTCCAATTCTGGCGCCACCACGATCTCGCTGCCGTCGTTTAGAAGGAACCGCGCGATCTCGGGGATGTGCATGAGGAACTGCTTGCCGGCGATTTGCCAGGTCGGCCCGGATGCGGTCGGCGCGGGCAGGCTTTCCGGCACCGCGCCGCGCCGGATCGTGACCTGCGGCGCCCGCTCGGGCGCGCCCGCAATCAGCCCCGGCAGAGCGATTTCGCTCGCCACCGACAGCCCGGATACCCGATAGAAATGCATCCGCTAGCCTCGCCCAAGTCAGGACTTTCGGAGGTTATTAGCCCCGGCGCATCAATATCATAAAAGCAACCTCCAGTGGCGAGCTAAGACCGTCATCTCGCGCGACAATCGCGCTTGGAAAAACGGGGTGAGTGGCATAACGGGGTGAGTGGCATAAATGTGCGCTCGCAGCGCAGAGACGACTGGTTTCGTATCCTTGGGCAGGGCTATTGGGCAGGGCTTTTGGACAGGGCTTTTGGGCAGTTACTTGGGGCGAGTTGGGGCCTAAGTGCCTGGATCAACGAGATTGGCGGAGTAGCTCAGCTGGTTAGAGCAGCGGAATCATAATTCGGTTGCTGCCGTCTCTTCGTATTCTGTTCTGTCCCAGCAAATACTGAATTGTCTGAAGAATTTCCCTCCAGCGTTCTACCCTGTTTTCCTCCATACCGGCCCGTGCTACCGAGTTGGGTAGCAAAATGGTAGCAATGGGTTCGAGCTTTGTTCTGGAGCTAAACAAAGCATCGCAGACAAAAGAATGGATCGACATCCGGTCTGACAACTCATGTCGTGCGATGACCGGATGAGTCCATAGCCATCAGCCCAGGAAGTGTTCGCGGGCCTCCACGCCTGCTCAACTCGGTTCGCCGGTTTCGTTGCCGATGCTGTACTGCCAAGGCTCCGGCCGCGTGCGTTTCTTGCACGGTCCCTTCGCCGACCTCCTGGCGAGGAGGGCCACCTTGAGCTGCTTCCCAGTCGCCATCGTGCCACTCCGATTATCCCGGCGGATCCCGCCACTCAAACATATTCGGAGCGGCTTTGTGACCCGAGTCGCGCGATGAGGCGGCCCGCGCCGAAGCGCTGCGCAGCACCGGCGTGTTCTGGCGCCGCCGAGCTTCGCCGCATGAAGGACGATGCCATTCTCGTCAACGTGGCCCGTGGGGAGATCCTCGCGCTTCACCGCCTGCATCGATGCCTGGTGGATTGAACCGGTACGCCACGGAGAGTTCCACATCGATCAACCGTTTCTCGATCTGCCGAACATCATCGCCTCACCGCACAACTCGGCACAGGGCGAAGGCGCGCACGATATCAGCTTGCGCCGCGCAGTTGAGAACTGTCGACGCGCCTTGACCGGCGAGGCGCCACTTCACGTCATCGGGCTCGATGAGCGGCTGATGTAGAACTGTGGGTGAACATACGATTTCGGAGACGAAGTTGAATTGAACACCCGAGCCGTCGGCGCAGTGTCGGACGATTTCGATCCGGCGCGCTTTGTGGCGCGATGCGTCTGTAGGAGCCGCAGTCAATTGCGCACGCAAGCGGCCCTTGCCCGCGATGCGATATTGCCAAGGTGGAGGCTTGGCGTCCTTAGCGGATCGACATGAAGGTCAAACTTCCCCGGCTATGCCATCCTGCGGCTCATTGATCTGGCGCAATAACTGCGGCTGAGTTGGGTATATTATTTGTTTAAACTAGGCATTAGCCCATGACAAAAATTATTGAGACCTTACGCGAGGAGCATCGCAACATCGAACAGTTGCTCGCCGTTCTGGAGCAGGAATTAAGCATCTTCGATCACAATGGGCGGCCTGATTATCAAATTATACAGGCGGTTATCGGTTATTTTCAGGATTTTCCCGATTGCTGTCATCATCCTAAAGAGGACATGATCTTTGAGAAACTGAAGGCGCGCGACCCTGTCGCGGCCGAAAGCGTCGGCGACCTCGAAGCAGAGCATCAAAATGAACGCAACCGCTTGCGGCGGGTTGCCGACATGATCGGCAACGTCCTGACCAATCATGAGGTCCTACCGCAGACATTCGATGACGTTATGCACGACTTCATCGAACGCGAGCGGAAACACATGGAAATGGAAGAGCGATTTTTATTTTCGACTGCGGTCAAAGCCTTACGACCCGAAGATTGGGCAGGAATCGACGCCAGGTGGAGCGATTGGAAGGATTCGCTGTTCAACGTCGCTTTTGAAGAAAGATGTCAGTCCCTCCGCGAGCGTATTGTGCAGTGGCAGCGGGAAAACAAGGACATTTTGATGACGCAGCGCGCCGATTCGCACGCAAAGTACCGACATTAGAACAGGCCATTAAATGGATTTCGGCTATTCGCAAAAAGTGCTCGATCTGCAAGCGCAGCTGCACGGTTTCATGGCGGGCCTGGTTCTGCCGAACAACGAGCGTTGGCATCGCGAGGTGGAGGCCGGCAGTTATCCGCTGGACTTGATCGACGAACTCAAGGCGCAAGCCAAAGCATCCGGGCTCTGGAACCTGTTCCTGCCCGGACTTCGCGAAGACGAACCTGGCACGCGTCTGACCAATCTCGAATACGCACCTCTCGCGGAAATCATGGGGCGCGTTGCTTGGTCGGCAGAAGTCTTCAACTGCAGCGCGCCGGACACGGGGAATATGGAAATTCTCCACATGTTCGCGACGCCGCAACAGCGAGAGCAATGGCTGAAACCGCTGCTCGATGGTGACATCCGGTCGGTAATCTCGATCACCGAGCCGGACGTGGCATCCTCCGATCCAACGAATCTCCGTACCGGCATACAACGAGACGGCGATCATTTCGTCGTCAACGGCCGTAAATGGTTCAATAGCGGCGCGATGCATCCGCACGCACGTATGCTGATTGTCCTCGGCGCTACGGATGTGCGCGAGTCGACACCGCCGCATAAACGGCAAAGTTTTGTCATCGTGCCAATGAATACGCCCGGATTTGAGATCGTCCGCAATACGCCGATCATGAATCACCGCTCGCCCGAAGGCCATTGTGAGTTGTGTTTCGCAACGTTCGTGTGCCGGTGGACAATCTGCTCGGAGACGAGGGGGAGGGTTTTGCTATTGCGCAGGCCCGCTTAGGACCCGGACGAATCCATCATTGCATGCGCACCATCGGCCAATGCGAATTGGCCTTGGAACTAATGCGCGAGCGCGTCCTCGAGCGCTCGGCCTTCGGGAAGAAGCTCGCCGACTACGCAAACGTCCAGGATGAGATTGCGCGTTCGCGAATCGAGATCGATCAGGCGCGGCTGCTGTGCCTGCAGGCGGCATGGCTGATGGACACGCAGGGCAACAAAGCCGCGCGGGTCGAGGTGTCGGCAATCAAGATCGTGGCCGCCCAGCTGCAGGTGCGGGTAGTCGACCGCGCTATGCAGGTGTTCGGCGCGATGGGCCTTTCGGATCACACGCCGCTCGCCGATCTGTGGACATGGGGACGAGCGCTGCGTTTCATCGATGGCCCGGACGAGGTCCACTTGCGCGTCGTCGCGCGTAATGAATTAAAAAAAGCAAAGGCAGGGCTAGGTCGGAATTCTCCCTTTTATCGTTATCCCAGTAAGACGCCGCCGCTTAGCCCTGTGAATTCGACTGTTCGTTCCGATGCCCGCTCTCGTCGATGAGGTCCTGTCCTTGCCGCGGCCGCCCAGCCGCACTGATAAACGGCTTGTACTGACGTGAGCATGACAGTCCGGCGGCTGCGTTGCAGCGGCTCTCGTTCTGGTCGCGCTGATGGACCTCCCAAGGTTAATGTTCTCGTCTGTTTGGAGTCGCAAAGATCGAACTTGATCTGAACAAATCAGCGTTTGGATGCAGCGATATTTTTATGCGGTTGCAACTATCTGGTTGTGGCGTCAACTACGTAATCCAGTCGTGATTTGCCTCACTTGATCTGGATCAATGCGCCATAACCGACTTGTCACGAGGAGTTATTTTCCAGAGGGGCTATGCCAACGCCTTCTCATTCAACGCAAAAACGCCAACAAGACGTTGGTCTGAGCTAACGAAGAACCGAAAAAGGTCTACGAACGCAATGACTCCGGACCTTTTGCAATTCTTGGACAGGCGGATTCCGCGCTACACCAGCTATCCCACGGCGCTGCAGTTCGTCGGCGAGGTAGGCGGATCGACCTACGCCGGATGGCTCTCCGCACTGCCGGCGGACGCCGTGCTGTCGATCTATCTCCATGTGCCGTTTTGCACCGAACTCTGTCTCTACTGTGGTTGCCATACTACCGTGGTGCGCAAATATGCCCCGGTAGCGGCATATGCCGATTTGATCGAAAACGAAATCGCTCTCGTCGGCCGGCATTTGGGCGACCGCCGTCGCGTCGTGCACATGCATTGGGGCGGGGGCACCCCGACGATGCTGCTGCCCCGGGATTTTGCCCGACTAACGGAGGCGCTGCGGCGCACATTTTCCATCGCGAGGGACTGCGAAATCGCCGTCGAGATCGATCCTCGCACCCTCACATGCGAGACGGTCTTCGCATTGAAGGAAGCTGGGGTTACGCGTGCCAGTATCGGCGTGCAGGACCTCGAGCCGGGGGTGCAAAAGGCGGTCGGCCGTGTGCAAAGCTTCAAGCAGACGGCCCGTGCAGTGGACTGGTTGCGTGACGCCGGGATTGCCAACATCAATCTCGATTTGATGTATGGTCTGCCCTATCAGACGGTCGAAACAGTCGCCGCGACCGTGCAGCGCTCACTCGCGCTCGACCCCGATCGCATTGCCTTGTTTGGTTATGCCCACGTCCCGTGGATGAAGCGGCATCAGAAGTTGCTGCCGGAACAGGCGTTACCCGGCGCGATCGAGCGTTTTGCACAGAGTCAGGCGGCGGCGGTCGCGGCGCAGCAGGCCGGCTTTCGGCCGATCGGACTCGACCATTTTGCCAAGCCAGACGATCTGTTGGCGCGACGGCAACAGCAGAAGCGGTTGCACCGCAATTTCCAGGGCTACACCACCGACGAGGCGGCAGCCCTTATTGGCTTCGGCACTTCCGCCATCGGCGTGTTGCCTCAAGGCTACGTTCAGAATGCGCCGAGCACGGTCGCTTATCGCGACGCCATCCAGCGCGGCTGCCTGGCAACCGTACGCGGGCGGGCGCTGACCGAGGAGGATCGTCTGCGTCGCGACATCATCGAGCAACTCATGTGCAATCTGGAAGTCGACCTCGCCGGGATGGCGGCGGCGTGGAACAGGAGCCTCAACGACTTTGCAACGGAATTGTCCGAAATCGATGCGCTGGCGGAGCGCGGATTGGTTCATCGCTCCGACGGTAAGATTACCGTTGCCGAGGATGCACGGCTGCTGGTGCGCTCGATATGTGCCGTCTTCGATGCTTATTTATCGAACCAGGAGACGCGCTACTCGCGCGCCGTGTGAGCGTAAGGCACAAGATGCAGGAAGATCTGACCCACGTCCTCAACGAGATCGAGGATCCGGAACTTGGCATAAGCATCGTCGACCTTGGCCTGGTTCATCGCGCCGATTGGAACGCAAACGGCATCGAGGTGGAATTCATGACGACCTCGCCCTCGTGCCCCTTTAGCGATGTGCTGTTGCAGCGGATCAACGACATATTGCATCGTCGCTTTCGCGAGGCCGCATCAATTCGCGTGCGGCTCGTCCTGGATCCGCCGTGGACACCGGAACGGCTCAGCGAGAATGCCCGCAGGAAACTCGGTTGGGTCCGCGCTGCCACCGCATCGCCGGCGTATTTCTGGTCGGATTTTGTCACCGGTCCCTGGAAAAACTAGACTTTTCAATGCCGCAACGGTGGCGTCGCAGGAGGTTGCCTGTCGAGCCGCGATCTTCAATATCAATGACGAGCCTTACGCCGAAGGCGATCGGCGGTCCGGTCATCCTCCAGTTGCTCGGCGATTTATCGCCGATTTGATCTATCGCAAAGCTTTGCAACCGAATTAGGCGGAACATATTGGTAGTTTTGTAGGCAAGCGCCCAGTTTTGTTGCGAGGGCCCAAATGAGCCGCAGCCAGCTTCTCCATCGGAACGTTTCCGGAAGGCATCAACCGATGACGGAAATCCTCGATATTTTGCGCGAGGAGCACCACAACATCGAAAAATTACTCCTGGTTCTCGAACGGGAGTTGCGTGTCTTTAATCGCGCGGAGCGGCCGGATTATCACGTCGTACAGTCCGTCATCGAGTACTTTCAGGACTATCCGGATTGCTGCCACCATCCCAAAGAGGACATGATCTTCGAAAAACTGAAGGCGCGTGATCCCGCGGCGGCCGCCAGCGTCGGCGACCTTGAAGCTGAGCATGGCAAGGGCTCCAAACGCCTGCGGCGGGTGGCGCGGGCGGTCGAAAGTATCCTGGCCGACCAGGAAATTCTGCGGCAGACCGTCGATGAGATCATACGCGACTTCATTGACCATGAGCGCCAGCACATGGCGATGGAAGAACACATTTTCTTTCCAGCCGTGGTTGAGGTCTTACAACCTCAGGACTGGGCCGGAATTTACGCCGGATTAACCGCCCGAATGGATCCTCTAAATACCGCGCTGGAAGATAAATACCGCCTTCTACGGCAGCTCATCTTGCAATGGGAGCAAGAGGCGGAAGCGGAACGAATGCAGCGAGTCGGCCGCCCGACTTCATGATTGATGGAATGTGCGATCGCGCTGCCGCGTGCGTCTCGCTCGCGCCATGGCAGCACCAATCAGGTCAGTCCACCGTGCGCGCCAAGTACGCCGGCGCCGATGGCAAACGCCGAGAAAAATAGGGCGACCGCGTGAAGTGTTATCGCTACGGCGAAGGCACGATCCTTGTTGCGCAGAGCAAATTCGTGAAACAGACGATGAAAAGCCAACGGCTCCAGCACATAGACCATGAGCGCGAATAGCGTCCAGACGGCGACCATGAGGTCCAGCCACCAGAACGACGCATATCGGAAGCGATCCCAAGCATCGAGCTTCGTCAGCATGTAGACGCCGGACAGGCCGGCAAGCAGGATCGAAATGCGGGCCTGCGATGCGAAACGCAGTTCGAACGCCTCGAAGGCCGCAATCGCGTCCTTCGCATTGGGCAGGCGACGGGCGTGGGGCAAAACGATCGTCGTCACCGCGGCTACACCGCCGATCCAGTGAACCAGTGCCAGAATGTGAATCGCGCGCGCCAGCGCGAGATCATCGATCATCATCGATCGGATCTTCAGACGCGCAATTGATCTTTGTCAATTCGACATTTGGGATGGCTGCTAGACTGATTGATTATGCGGAGGCTCTGAATGGCGTCACGATAATGCCCTTGCCGCGTTCGGGCATCAGGCAAAGCGGGGGCGGAAGCCTTTTTCAGACATTGCATAGGGAAATCAACGACCCAGGAGAGAGCCGGATGCTCAAGCAAGACAGTCAACGCGACCCAATGGCGATGGAGATCGGCGGTGCCGTGCCCAGAATATCAATGGTCACGGGGTCCAACATCGCGCCCCATCTTGCTTACCACGATCTCCGCAACTGGATCGAAGAGGCGCGCAAGCTCGGCGAGATCAAAGAGGTCAAGGGGCTATCCTGGCAGCACGACATCGGCATGGTGTCGGAGATGGCGCTGCATGACGACAATGCGCCCTGCTTCATCTTCGAGGATGTGCCCGGCACCATCGAGGGCAGCCGCGTGCTGGTCAACTTCTTCGGCGGCAAGCGCAAGAACATGACGCTCGGCTTCCCGACCGATCTTTCCAAGGTCGAGTTGAGCGAGGGCTTCCGCGTCCACTACGCCGCCGACATGAAGCGCATTCCGCCGAAATTTGTCGACGACGGCCCGATCATGCAAAACGCTATGACCGGCGCAGCAGTCGACATTACGAAATTCCCGGTGCCGCAATGGCACCAGCCCGACGGCGGACGTTACGTCGGCACCGGAAGCTACAACATCACGCGCGATCCCGATAACGGCTGGATCAATTGCGGCACCTATCGGGTGATGATCCACGACGAGAAATCGGCCGGCTTCTACATCTCGCCCGGCAAGCACGGCCGCCAGATGCGCGACAAATATCAGGCACGCGGTGAACGCATGCCGGTCGCCATCGTCTGCGGTGGCGACCCTATGAGTTTCCTCATGGGCTGCAGCGAATTGCCTTACGGTATCAGCGAGTTCGACATCATCGGCGGCATCCGCGGCGCCCCGGTCGAGGTGATCAAGGGGCCGGTCACGGGATTGCCCATCCCGGCCAACGCCGAAATCGTGATCGAAGGTTTCGTCGAGCCCGACAACGTGCGGATAGAGGGTCCATTCGGCGAGTGGACCGGCTATTACGCCAGCGATCTGCGGCCCGAACCCGTATTGGACATCAAGGCCATTTACTACCGCGACAATCCGATCCTGCTCGGCTGCCCGCCCGAGCGTCCGCCGGACGAGATCTGCCGTTATCGCGCCGTCGTTCGTTCGGCCCTGTTGCGCGACAACATCGAGAAGGCCGGCGTGCCCGGCGTCACTGCCGCTTGGGCGCACGAGGTCGGCAGCGCGCGGCTCCTGCTCGTCATCGCCATCAACCAGCGTTATCCAGGACATGCCCGCCAAGCCGGGCATATCGCCTCCATGTGCCACGTCGGAGCCTATTGCGGCCGTTACACAATCGTGGTCGACGACGATATCGATGTATCGAACCTCGAAGAGGTGGTCTGGGCACTCATCACCCGATCCGATCCGGCGACCTCGATCGACATCATCCGAAATGCCTGGTCGACGCCGCTTGATCCTCGCATCGAGCCGGAGCGCAAGGCGGTCGGGGACAACACCAACAGCCGCGCTGTCATTGACGCCTGTAGGCCATGGCACTGGCGCGGAAAATTCCCCGCGGTCAATGCCCCGTCACCGGAGGAGCGCAGCATCGCGCTGCAGAAGTTCGGACATCTGTTCAAGGGGTGACGGCACTAATCGAACCAATCCTGAAAACGTTGTGTCATCGCGTCGCGCGTCTCACCGCTGCGTCCTCCTTGCAAGTCCGCCCCAATTGTTCCCGAGCGTGGCAAAATTGACTTCGATCAATATGGCGGGGCGCCCATCCCAATAGGCTGTTCGTGCAGATCGACCTGAACGCGTAGCGGGAGGAGCCGGGGATGGGTCTCGATCGTCCAAAATCCGAATTCAAGCCGGCAGAGACGCAGGCTGTCAACGCTACATCAAACATGCGCCCAAGGGACATGCGGACATGGATCGCAGATCTGGATGCCGCCGGTGAACTTATCCGCATTGACAAGCCGGTCGATCCCCTGACCGAGATGGGCTCGTTGCTCTACCAGTCCCGCGAAAAGGCGCTCCTATTCGAAAAGCTGCCGCACGGCTGGCGTTCCTTGGGGCAGGGTCCGGCCAATGCGCGCCATGCGGCTCTGGCCTTCGGTACCAGCGAGGAAGCGCTGGTACCGTGCGTAGCCGACCGCATGGGCCGCCGCGTCTACCCGATCAGGGTGAACGATGGGCCGGTCAAGGAGGTGAAGCTCGGGCGCGACCAGTTCGACCTGACCGAACTGCCGGTTCACGTGGCCGGCCTGCGGGACGGCGGGCCAGTCATCGGTTCCGGGTTAGTCGTAAGCAAAGATCCCGACAGCGGCCAACGCAACGTCAGTTTCCATCGCCTGCAGATCAAGGGTGCGCACAAGTCCGGCATCCTGCTCTACCCGCGGCACACATGGAAGAACTACCTGAAATACCAGGAGCGGAACGAGCCCATGCCGGTGGCGATCTTCATTGGGCATCATCCGCTCTATTACGCTGCTGCCGCCACGACCGCCGCCTATGGTCTTGATGAGTTCGAGATCGCCGGCGGATACCTAGGCGAGCCGGTGCGCCTCGTGAAATGCGAGACGGTCGACCTTGAAGTGCCCGCAGACGCGGAGATCGTGCTCGAAGGACATATTCCGCCGCACTATCGCGAGGACGAAGGGCCCTTCTCGGAGTTTCAGGACTATTACGTCACTGGAACCGGTAAGAATCCGATCGTCGAATATCAATTCATGACGCGTCGGCACGACGCGATCTTTAAGAACCTCCAGAACGGATCCGAGATGGAGGGTTGCGTCTTTCACAAAATTCCAATGAGCGCAGCGATCTTTCGACGGCTCAAGAATGTCGGCGGCGGGCCGGATATTCACAACGTCATGGCTCTGCCCGGCATATTCGGCCTGGTGGTGCAAATGACGCCGCGGGCCTACGGCGAGGCCAAGAACGTGCTGCTGGCGGCGCTGTCATCCGAATACCAACATCCGAAAATTGTGATCGCCGTCGATGCCGACGTCGATATTTTCAATCCGTCAGAACTCCTTTGGGCGCTGTCTACGCGCGTGAACCCGCAGCAGGATGTGGTCATCATCCCCGGCACCCATAACCACGCGATGGACGCGAGCCTTCCGGAGCTCGGAGCGCCAGGCACCGCCTTATGGCAGCGATTCGGCTCCAAGATGCTGATCGACGCGACTATTCCGCCACCCGCCGACGCGACTGCGCGCGCGATGTTCGAGCGAATTCGTCCGCGCCATCCGCAACTCCGTCTCGAAGATTTCGCAGCTCAAGATTCACTCGCGCTGGTTCGATCACTGTCGTCACGCTACTTTGGTTCCAAGCTGCTTTAGAGCGGCATGACATTAGCCTGAATTGATTTAGGATTCCCAAATCAGTTGGTTTCTGATTCAAGATGCTGGCTGGGCTGGAGGCCAGCATCCGATGGGTCGAGCCTATTCCATTGATCTTCGCGAACGAGTTGTGGCGGCGGTTGAGAGCGGTGGCCTTTCGTATCATCGGGCAGCGGCGCAGTTTGGCGTCGGCGTCAGCACGGCAATCCGGTGGGTAGAGCGTTTGCGCAACACCGGCAGCGTGGCACCGAGCAAGATCGGCGGCTACAAGCCCCGCGCGATAGCGGGCGAGCACCGCACATGGCTGCTGGCGCGGATCAAGGAGAAGGACTTCACCCTGCTCGGGCTGGTGGGCGAACTCGCCGCGCGCGGTCTGAAGGTTGACTATCGCTCGGTCTGGACCTTTGTCCACGACCAGAAGCTGAGCTTCAAAAAAAAGCGTGGTGGCTGGCGAACGCGATCGTCCTGACGTCGCCCGCCGGCGGGCGCAATGGATCAAGTACCAGGACCGCGTTGATCCCGCCCGCTTGGTCTTCATCGACGAGACCTGGACCAGGACCAACATGGCATCGCTGCGTGGCTGGGCACCGCGGGGCAGCCGCCTGATCGGCAAGGTCCCGGACGGCCGCTGGAAGACAATGACGTTCCTGGCCGCGCTGCGGCACGACCGGATCACCGCGCCCTGGCTGCTCGAAGGCCCGATCGACGGCGTAAGCTTCGCCACCTATGTCGAGAAGGTTCTGCTGCCTACCCTACGGCACGGCGACATCGTCATCATGGACAATCTCGGCAGCCACCGGGGCAAGATCATACGCCAACTCATTCGCTCAGCCGGTGCCAAGCTGTTCCTGCTGCCAAAATACTCGCCCGACCTGAACCCGATCGAACAGGTGTTCGCCAAGCTCAAGCATCTGCTCCGCAAAGCCGCCGCGCGAACGGTCGAAACCGTCTGCGCCGCCATCGGCGAGCTTCTCGGCGCCTTCACCAAAACCGAATGCGCCAACTACTTCAAAAACTCAGGATATGCACCAAGCTAAATGCATTACGCTTTAGTAACTACGGTTGGACGGTCATCCGGGACTGCCATAGATGTCGCTCCGGCGCTTGATCAATCTCGGAATGAATTATGCATACTTAGTCGCTCACTAAATTTGCATGTCTGCTATTGGCTGTGCGCCCCGAAGGCGCGAACTATCAGTGGAGGAAGATTCCACCCAGATAATTGTCGATTGGTCTGGAAGCTGACGAGCGGCTCGGTCGGGCAACCGGAAGGGCCGGAGCCTCGTGACAAAGGTCGCTTTAGGCGGCTGAGCAATCCAGCGGGCCGTAACGTGAGTGAAGCCTGAGAAGGCCTCGAAAGTGACAATGCGGATGCCGACCCTCCGGCCATTTGGGGAAGGCTGCATGAGCGGGGAAGCAATCGACACGTGCACCCACTCGATCCGCCGGGGTAGTAGGCACGGCACGTCGGAAAGGTGGTTCGGGTAATCGGGGGAGACCCGTTGTGGGCGAGGGTAGCGGCCTCAACGTCGCGACAGGCGACGGTCATGACGGGAGTCGGACAGGGTCGTAAGAGCGTTGAGGCCGGGTAATTCCGGTGGAGCAAAGGGCCCTGACTTGTATGGGGATTTCGCTGTCAATCTCTTTTTCGGTGCCGCTCCTCCTCTTATTTGAGTGGTGCAATCTTTGATATTCCGAGGGGAGCTCGCCGTTCGGCGCTGGATCGTCGCGCCGCATACTTGTATTCGGTGGATCGATCAGACCCGGACCATGATGCAGTAATGCGCATCGGCGGCGAAGCTCCGGGGCGGCGGCTCCATTCTTCTGGGCGGCGCAAAGGCCATGTCAGGGTACGGCGTGCCACTGCCTCGGATCGTCTACGCAAGCCAGCGACGGACCGTCCGGCGCAGGCCTCCGATATTCAAGTGTTTCCTTTCTCTTGCTCAGGCGGTGCGCAAGGCGACGCCCTGCGGAATCTCACCGGTCCGTACCATTCGCCAAAGTGCGATGAGCAGCTTACGTGCGAGAGCGACGATCATGGTCTTGCGTATCGCTCCGTGAGCCTCATTGGTCACCGATCGATACCATTGAGCCAGAGCGCTCTCCTTTTGGAACATGAGGAACCGCCAGGCGAGTTGTATCATGCCTCGCCGGACGCGGGCATTGCCAGCCCTGGCGAGACCTTTTTCCCGTCGCCTCTTGCCGCTTTCGTCTGGAGAGCCGGTGAGACCGGCGTAGCGAGCGACTGCTCTTTGATCCCGCAAGTTGCGCGACAATATCTCGTGCACGAGCATGTCTGCCGTCTCAATCCCGACGCCGATGACACGGGCCAGCAACCGAACCATCGCGTGCGATCCTTCGTTTGGAGTGTTTTCCAACCTTTGTAAGCGGGTCTCTTCGATCTCCTTGATCTGGCCCATGACGAACCGGAGGCGCACCATGTCGCGGCGCAGCTCGGCGAAGCTGTTCGGCGGCAGCGGGCCGCCTTCCGGCGTGCGAAGCGCTTCCAAACGTTCTGGCGCCTTGCGCAGCGTTGGCTTGAAGTTGCGTACGCCGAAGCGAACTAGGCATGCTTTCATCCGATTTACGATGCGCGTGCGCTCGCCCAGCAGGTTTTCCCGCTCGCGGTTGGGGCGCCTCGCGTCCTCTTCTCCGAGGGTGGGGATCGCCGCCATGCTGCAATGATCCGTTTCGCCGCGCAGCCAGCCCAGGAAGACGCGCTTCAGCAGTTCGGTGTCGAGTTGGTCTGTCTTGGCCCGTCGGTGCTCGCGGGAAACCGCGACACTATTTGGATGGATGACGTAGGCCTCAATGTTGCGAGCCCGCAGCCAACGCGCCAGCCAAAAGCCGTCGCGGCCGGCCTCGAAGGCGAGCACTATGCGGGTGATCTTGCGCCCAGCATTGATTGCCTCGTCACGCCAGCGATGCAGTAATTGCAGAAGAGCTTCTTCATCGACGTCCAGCTTCTTCAACGGGTGGCGTTCTATTCCGGGTAGGATCCCACCGACGAGCCAACTCGTCAGGCTCATCTCAATGATCGCGATCAGCGTGCTGTCCTGTTCAAATGCCGTGAAGGATCGGCTGAGATCGTTAGGCTTTGGCATGGGGCGCTCCGTTCGTTAATGACCGGCGCCGAGAATGTCATGCTCTCGCCGCCGCCCCATAGCATCTTCTGGTGCGCTTTCGAAGATGGAGAGGTGAGGGTGATTGGCGATGAGCCTCGCAACACCTGGAAAGATCAGGACCCTTCAGAGAAAGCTGTATCGCAAGGCGAAGGCGGAGCCTGCCTTCCGTTTCTATCTGCTCTACGACAAGATTTATCGGGAAGACATTTTGCGCCATGCCTATGCGCTTGCTCGCGATAATGCGGGAGCGCCGGGTGTGGACGGAGTGAGCTTCGCGGCGATCGAAGCGTCGGGTCTGGATGGATGGTTGGCGGGCTTGCGTGAGGAACTGCTCTCGAAGACGTACCGGCCCGATCCGGTGCGGCGGGTGATGATCCCGAAGCCGGACGGAGGCGAGCGACCGCTCGGCATTCCGACGATCCGGGATCGGGTGGTTCAGACCGCTGCCAAGCTCGTGCTGGAACCTATCTTCGAGGCGGACTTCGAGGACAATGCCTACGGCTACCGTCCCGCGCGTGGAGCGGTGGACGCAGTCAAGGAAGTGCACCGGCATATCTGCCGGGGTTACACCGACGTGGTCGACGCCGACTTATCCCGCTACTTCGATTCGATTCCGCACGACGCGCTTCTGAAATCAGTGGCCCGTCGCATCGTGGACCGGCACGTGCTGCGGCTGATCAAGCTGTGGCTGAAAGCGCCGATCGAGGAACGGGACGATGGCGACGGGACCCGGCGCAGCGGTGGTGGCAAGAGCAGCACGCGCGGCACGCCACAGGGCGGCGTCGCGAGCCCACTGCTCGCCAACATCTACATGAACCGGTTCCTGAAGCATTGGCGGCTGACCCGACGTGGGGAAGCGTTCCGTGCATACGTCGTCGCGTATGCCGACGACTTCGTCATCCTCAGTCGCGGATGTGCGGCCGAGGCGCTGGCGTGGACGACGGTGGCGATGACGCGGCTCGGGCTCACCATCAACGAGGCCAAGACCTCGCTGAAGAATGCTCGGCAGGAACGCTTCGACTTCTTGGGCTACTCGTTCGGACCTCACCGTTACAAAGAGAACGGCAAGTGGTATCTGAGCGCGAGCCCGTCCAAGAAAAGCGTGCAACGGCTCAAGACAAAGGTCGGTAATCTGCTGGTGTCCGCCAACAATGATCCATGGCCCAAAATACGTGACACGCTGAACAGGTCACTGCGCGGCTGGTCGCGTTACTTCTCCCATGGGACACGTCGGGCGGCATTCCGGGGCATCGATCATTATGTCTACGAGCACGTGCGCGACTTCCTCGCTAGGCGGCATCGGATGCAGGGGCGCGGCACACGACGGTTCTCCCTCAACGTCGTTTACGGAGAACGCGACGTGCTGTGCTTGGAGCGCCTGCCCTGATCTGCCGTTGTGTGCCTTACGGTGAAGCCAGTCGGAAAGCCGGGTGCCGAAAATCGGCACGCCCGGTTTGATGAGCGGGGATGGGAAACGGAGCGTTGGCCAAAGGCCCCAAGCTACCGCGCCCATCCTCGACTCTACCCGCCAAAACGATTGGATGCGTCGCCTTTGTCGAATTTTTATTCAAGTTCGAGTGTGTCCTTGTGACCGAAGCCGCGACTGTTGTCGATCAGCACCAGCCGCCTCGGTTCGAGCCTGTAGAACTCCACCCGTTGGTAAGCCTCCTGCAAGCCGGGCGGGCCCCCGGATATTCGCTGCAGGGACGGGTAGCGTGCATGGAGCATGCGTCTCGCCTTGTCGCGCTCAGATGCATCAGTGATCACGTGCGCTTGCCCTGAAATCTGCACGCCTCGAATATCGGCAAACTCGAAATAGTCGGGCGCGACTGTTGCTGCGACACACGCATGGGCCTCAAGCTCGATGGAATGCCGGCTCTTCGGATCGGAAACCCAAAGCAACGCGAGGCCGTCACGAACGTAGAATACACTGGCCGCGTGCGGCCCGTCCGCTCCGCAGGTTGCCAACGACACGACGTGATTCGCATCAAGAAACGCGGCGATCCGAACGGCGGTCTCAGCGCTCATGTTTTTGGCGCGCTCCAATTTAGCGGCTTGAAATCAAAGCCGGATGAAACCTGGGAAGGCCTTGATCTTGGTCAATTGCCGGATGCGGCGACGACCTGATCATCTTTATGCGGCCCGGAATGGTTGGCGCGAACCGCGCCGCACCGATGAGGAAGGCGCGTCGGGAAGGACCGATGCCGGCGCGGGACCTCCTTCATTTTTCCGCCAGCGGCAATTGAAACTCCGCTAAAAAGGCCAAGCTAGCCATGGCCACGTTCCGTCCGTTCCATCAGCGAGGAAACCCATGTCCGGTGCTGTGCCGAAACTGGGTCTTCATACAACCGCATCCGCCCAGCGCCCGGGCCGGGGGCGCATTTTTGCGTCGATCACCGATACCATCGGCGACACGCCGATCGTGCGGCTCAACCGGTTGCCGCAACTGAAAGGGGTAAGGGCGGACATCCTAGCCAAGCTCGAATTCTTCAATCCGATCGCGAGCGTCAAGGATCGCATCGGCGTATCCATGATCGACGCGATGGAGGCGGACGGCACGATCGGAAGCGACACCGTCCTGATCGAGCCCACGTCGGGCAATACCGGCATTGCGCTCGCCTTCGTCGCGGCAGCGCGCGGTTATCGGTTGATTCTGGTCATGCCGGACTCGATGTCGATAGAACGGTGCAAGATGCTGGCGCTCATGGGCGCCGAGTTGGTCTTCACCCCGGCGGCACAAGGCATGAAAGGCGAGATCGCGCGCGCCGAAGCGCTCGCGGCCGAGCACAAGAACGCGGTCATCCCGCAGCAGTTCAAGAACCCGGCGAATCCCGACATTCACCGCCGCACGACTGCCGAGGAAATCTGGAACGACACCCAAGGCAAGATCGACGTTTTTGTCGCGGGCGTGGGGACCGGCGGTACCATTACCGGGGTGGGACAGGTGCTCAAGCCGCGCAATCCGTCGCTCAAGATCGTGTTGCGGTCGAGCCGGAAGACAGCGCTGTGCTGTCCGAAAGGCCGCCTGGCCCGCACAAGATTCAGGGCATTGGCGCAGGCTTCATCCCGGAAATTCTCGACTTCTCCTTGATCGATGAGGTCGTGACCATTGGCAATCAGACCGTCTTCGATACCGCTCGCGCGCTGGCCCGGTACGAAGGCATCCCCTGCGGCATCTCGTCGGGCGCTGCGGTAGCCGCCGCATTCAGCGTCGGTTCGCGCGAACAGATGGCCGGCAAGACCGTCGTCGTCGTGATACCGTCGTTTGCCGAATGCTATTTGTCGACCGCGTTGTTCGAGGGCCTGTGAGCGCCGGGGATATCAAAGGGGTCCTGCGCTTCAAAATTCAACCCTGTGGCCGTGGCGTATCATCGTCGTCTGCCCACGAGTTCGGCGGCTTTGGATACTTGCGCAGCAGCCGATGAACGAGGTTGACGTGCTCGGCCTCCTCCTCGACGAATTCAGCCGCCAAGTCTCTGATTTTTGCATCTTTTGCCGAATCCTGGACGGAGGTGAAAAAGGCCAGCGCCTGTTTTTCGCCGGTAAGCGCAAGCTGCAGGGCATGCCATGGCGTCATCAGATAGTGCGCAGCGCCGAGATCGGCTTGCTCCGGGCTGTCGCCTTTTTTCCATCGCGCGAGCTGCTGCGCCCGCGCCGCCAGGTCGACGTCGCCTGCCATTTTCCGGATTTCTTCGGCATGAATTCCTTCGGCCCGGGCAAGATCCCGAAACACGGTGACCAGTTCGCGATTGTTATGCGTTTCCATCTGCTCGGCGAGTTCGGTGTAGCGCTGCACCGCGTCGGCTTCGATCTGGTGCGCGAGAGCGAGCAGGTCGGCGACATTGGTAAGCGGGCGTTCCGAAGGCGTCTTGCTCACAGCTCGAAATCCTTCTCTAGATCGGCAAGGTCGACGTTCCGGCCTCCGACCCGCGGCTGATACGGCCGGCGCTCGCCGCGATAAAGGATGCCGATATTAAAGCCGTCGTCGGTCATGATGCGGCGCGCCGCCTTGCCCCGATCGCTGGTGGCGGCGACCGGAGCCGGATGAACCAGGCTCTTCCATTCCCTTTCGTCAGGCCGGAACGTGACGCAGGGACTGAGAATTTCCACAAACGAAAATCCAGGGTGGCGGATGGCTTCAACAAGGATACTCGCGGTCTCGTTCGGCGCGCCGGAGAAGGCGCGGGCGACGAAATTGGCTCCCGAGGCAAGCGCGATCACCAGCGGATGAAAAGGGCTCAACCCGGTGCCACCGGGGGAAAGCGCGGTATCGAAGTCCGGCTCCGTGGTTGGCGACGGTTGGCCCTTGGTCATGCCATAGACCCGGTTGTCCATCACGACGTAGGTCATGTCGATGTTGCGCCGGCAGGCATGGAGAAAGTGATTGCCGCCGATCGAATAACCGTCGCCGTCGCCGCTCGCCACGACGACCGTCAGGTCGGGGCGGGTCACTTTCAGGCCGGTGGCGAGCGCCAGTGAGCGGCCATGCACGCCGTGGAAGCCATAGCATGTCGTGTACGCTGGAATACGCGACGAGCAGCCGATGCCCGATACGACGACGATATTTTCCGGCGCCAGCCCCAGCTCGGCGAATGCCCGCGTAAACGACATAAGCACGTGATAATCGCCGCAACCCGGACACCAGATCGGATTGACCTCGGATTTGTAGTCGGCAGGCTTGCAGGTCGGATGCAGTTCGATCGCTGACATCAAGACCTCCATTCCATGATCGCTTGCTCGATCTCGCTCGGCTTCATTGGCAGCGGGCCCGGTCGATTGAGTACGCGGACAGTTCCCGGCAGATCGTAATGGGCGCGCAAATAGCGATGAAACTGCGCGCCATGCGACTGCTCGACGACGAGGACATGCTTGACGCCGTGGAGTGCGGCGGCGAACGGCTCGGGCTGGATCGGCAACAGCAAGCGCGGAGCGAGGAGGCGAATGTCGATCCGGTCGCGCACGCGCGCGACTGCTTCGCGCGCGGCGCCGGTGAGCGAGCCCCAGGCGATGACCGCGAACTCGCCATCGCCCTCGACGGTTGCCCAATGGCCGCCATAGGTGAACTGGTCGAGTTTGGCGCGCCGCTTGTCGAGTTGGGCGCGATGATCATTCTCGCCGCTGGTGGGAGTGCCGCGTTCGTTGTGGGTGAGCCCATCGGCGGTATATTGGCCGCCGCGCAGACCTGGGATCGCCATCGGCGAAACCCCGCTTGCCGTGGCGGCGTAGCGTTTGTAGGCGCTGACATTCTCGGCCGCCTTGGTGCGTTGGCCGATGAAGGCGATGTCGGCGAGCCGGTCGATCGCCGCGACCGTTTGCCCGAGCACTTGATCGGATAGCACGACCGCGGGTGCCTGCAGCGTCTCGGCGAGGTGAACGGCCCATTGCGTGGTAAACAGGCAATCGGCGACCGACTGCGGCGCCAGCACGAGATGCGGCGCATCGCCATGGAAGCCGTAAACGGCAATGTTGAGATCGGCCTGCTCGGATTTGGTCGGGATGCCCGTGGACGGACCGGCGCGCATCACGTCGACCACGACGATCGGAATCTCGCTCGCGGTGGCGAGCCCCAACGCTTCCATCATTAACGACAGACCCGGGCCGGAGGTCGCGGTCAGAGCGGGCGTTCCGCCATAGGACGCGCCGATGATCATGTTGATGGCCGCCAGCTCGTCCTCGGCCTGCAACAGCACGCCGCCGACTTTGGGAAGATTGGGTGCGAGCCATTCGAGGATTTCCGAAGCCGGCGTGATTGGGTAGGCCGCGGCGAAGCGCACGCCGCCGCGGAGCGCTCCGAGCCCGGTCGTCTCGTTACCGGACACGAGCCACCGCTTGGCGCCGCCTATTGGCTTGGGTGGCGAAAGCCGCAAGCCGAAATCGAGATCGGCGGCAGCGGCGATGCCGGCCTTCAGCCCGGCGCGACTGGCCTCGACTGCGGCCGCGCCTTTGTCGGCCAGTCGCTTCTCGATCACCGGCGTAAAAACCCCCTCGGCGAGCCCGAGCAATCCGGCGGCAATGCCGAGCGCGATCATGTTCGGCCGCCCGCCCGGAATGGCTTTGGCCATGTCCTTGATCGGGACCTCGACCACGCGCGCGCCGGCGCGGCCGACCCCGGGCGGCAAGTCGCCGCCGCGCGGGTCGCTGATCACCAGGCTATGCGGCGCGGCCTCGATTTCGGCGCCGAAGCGATGGGCGTTGAGCCAGTCGATTCCGATCAGCAGGTCATATCGTTCGGGCATGCATTCGATCGGGTGGGTCGCCAAGCGGACCAGAGCGGCGGCCTCGCCGCCGCGAATTTGCGGGCCCACGGTCCGCGTCAGCAATCCGTGCCACCCCGCCGCGCATGCCGCTTCAAGGAGAAAATTGCCGGCGGTTAGCGCCCCGGCGCCTCCGCTACCAAGGATTGCGATGGAAGTGCTGTCTGCCTCCGGCATGCGCCGTCTCCAGCCGAATGGCGTCACTAGACGCCACAATTGCCGGGGCTGGTTTGATTCATATCAAGCCGGCACGCCCGTACTTACGATAGCGATTAGGTCGCTGGATTTGTTCTGGGTCAAAGCGAAGGCGTCGTCGTCGTGACAATTTTTGAAATGGTGACGGTAGACGGAGAGAGACAATGAATGGAGCGGTCCGGTGGTTGATGACGAGCCCGGGCGCGCCGCTCGTCAGCGCCGCGTTCACCCCCTCTCCGGGACCCGGCGAGGTTGTCGTCGAAATCGCCGGATGCGGCGTCTGCCACACCGATCTCGGTTACTACTATAACGGCGTGCGCACCAAGCATGACCTGCCGCTGACGCTCGGGCATGAGATCAGCGGTCATGTCGTCGAAACCGGATCGGATGCCGGTTGGTGGAAGAACCGCGCCGTCATCGTTGCCGCGGTGATCCCCTGCGGCACCTGCGACGCCTGTCGCCGCGGCAAATTCACCATTTGCCCCAATCAAAAAATGCCGGGCAACGATATCCACGGCGGATTCGCAACGCACATCGTGGTGCCGGCGCGCGGTTTGTGCGCAGTCGACGAGACGGTCCTTGAGAGCGTCGGCATCGAGCTCGCCGAAGTTTCGGTAATCGCCGATGCGGTAACGACCCCCTACCAGGCGGTAGTGCAGGGTGGCGTCGGCGAGGGAGACCTCGTCGTCGTCAATGGCGTCGGCGGGGTCGGCGGTTACGCGGTTCAGATCGCCAATGCATTCGGCGGCAAGGTCGTCGCCATCGACGTCAACCCGGATCGGCTCGCGGCGATCGGCCAGCAGGGCGCGGCGCTCACTTTGGACGCACGGCAGCTCAAGGGCCGCGATCTCAAGTCGGCGATCCAGACGTTCGCCAAGCAGAACGGGCTGCGCCAGGCCGAATGGATCATCTTCGAATGCTCGGGCACGCGCGCCGGCCAGGAAACCGCGTTCGGCCTGATCAACCACGGCGCCACTTTGTGCGTGGTCGGATTTACCATGGACAAGGTGGAAATCCGGCTCTCCAATCTCATGGCCTATCACGCGCGCGCACTCGGCAACTGGGGATGCCCGCCGGAGCTCTATCCGGCGGCCTTGGACATGGTTCTGTCCGGCCGCGTGAAGGTCGCACCGTTTGTGGAAAAGCACCCGCTCCACGAGATCAACCGAATTTTCGCGGCTGTCCATCACGGCGAGCTCAAGCGCCGAGCAGTGCTGGTACCAACCCATTGAGGAGCTAAATCATGAGCGTCGAAGCCATCCGTATCGCCGCCAAATCCCGCAGCGAGCCGAAGGAACACATGCTCGTTCCCGAGCATGTGCGCAAAGCGGCGAGCAAAGGCGTCATTTATGAAAAGCGTCCGGTGAAGGATGCCGCCGGCAAGCCGGTCGGCGGCCTTTTCAACGCCTGGATCACGCTCGACAATCCGACACAGTTCAATTCCTACACGACCGACATGGTCAAGGGCGTGATCCTCGCTTTTCGCGAGGCGAGTGCCGCACGCGATGTTGTCGCCGTCGTGTTCACCGGCTCCGGCGACAAGGCGTTCTGCACCGGCGGCAACACCAAGGAATATGCCGAATATTACGCCGGCAACCCGCAGGAATATCGCGGCTATATGCGGCTGTTCAACGACATGGTGTCGGCGATTCTCGCCTGCGACAAACCGGTGATCTGTCGCGTGAACGGCATGCGCATCGGCGGCGGCCAGGAAATCGGCATGGCCTGCGATTTTTCCATCGCTCAGGATTTGGCCCGGTTCGGCCAAGCCGGGCCCAAGCACGGCTCAGCGCCGATCGGCGGGGCCACCGATTTCCTCCCCATCATGATCGGCGCCGAGCGCGCCATGGTGGCGTGCGTATTGTGCGAGCCGTTTTCCGCGCACGAGGCCTATTTCATGGGCGTGATCGCCGACGTGGCGCCGGCGCTCAAGCTGGACGGCAAGTTCATCGCCAATCCGCTGGTGGAGACGGGCCGTATCGCGGACGAGTATGGACGATTGGTATTCGGCAAGCCGAAGACCGGCGATGCGCTGAAAGCCGGGCAGGAGCTGATAAAGCGCGGCACCGTCGATCTCAGCGGCCTCGACGACAAGATCGAATCGCTGTGCACCAAGCTGCTTTATACGTTCCCCGACTGTACCACCAAGACTGTCGAGGAGCTGCGCAAGCCCAAGCTCGACGCGTGGAACCGTAATAAGGAGAATTCGCGTGCCTGGCTCGCGCTCAACATGATGACCGAAGCGCGCGCCGGCTTCCGCGCCTTTAACGAAGGCACGCGCGAGACCGGCCGCGAGATCGACTTCATTGGCCTGCGGCGAGCACTTGCCGCCAACACGCCATGGAGCGACGAGCTGACGGAAAGCATCATGCCGAGAGCGAGCACGATGTCATGAGTGCAGGGCTCAAGGTCTGGTTTGAAGCGGAAGGGCGGCTCTTGCGCCTGACATTGAGCCGGCCGAAAGCAAATTTAATCGACGCTGTCATGGTTACGGCGTTAGGCAACGCGTTATCCGAACATTTGACAAATCCCGGTGTGAGTGCCGTCGTGCTCGATGCGGAAGGCCCGCATTTCAGCTTCGGGGCCAGTGTCGAGGAGCACCTGCCGGCGCAGTGCGCCGCGATGCTTCGCGACATTCACGGCTTGATCCTGCGCATGGTGGAAGCGCCGGTTCCCATCCTTGTTGCGGTTCGCGGACAATGCCTTGGCGGCGGGCTCGAAGTCGCACTTGCGGGCCATCTTCTGTTCGTCACCGCCGATGCGAGTCTCGCTCAGCCGGAGCTGAAGCTCGGCGTGTTCGCTCCGGCCGCGTCCTGCCTGTTGCCGGAACTGATCGGGCCGCAACGCGCGTTCGATCTGCTTGTATCCGGCCGCAGCGTCACGGGCGCACAAGCCGTCGCTATGGGGCTTGCGCACGAAGCGGCATCCGATCCGACGCGCGCGGCGATCGCCTATTTTGATGAGTACCTCAAACCCAAGAGCGGCAGCTCGCTGCGCCACGCCGCCAAGGCCGCGCGCCTCGACTATGTCACGCGAGTGAAAGCCAAGCTCGCGGCCGTCGAGCGGCTTTATCTCGACGGGCTGATGACGACGCACGATGCAGTGGAAGGCCTCGAAGCCTTTATCGCCAAGAGGGCGGCACAATGGACGCATCGCTGAAGCAACCGGCCACGGCCGACGTTGTCGCCCGCGCCAACGCGCTGTTCGAGGATTTGTCGTTCACAGCCGCGCGCGAGTGGAAGGCGGCGCGGCCCGGCCGCAAGGTGATCGGCTACATGCCGATCTATATCCCGCGTGAACTCGTCCACGCCGGCGGTATGCTGCCGCTCGGCATCCTCGGCGGCGGCGATCAGCTTGAGGTCATCCACGGCGATGCCTACTACCAAAGCTACATCTGCCGCATCCCGCGCTCGACCATCGAACTAGGCGTTTCCGGCCGGCTCGATTTCGTCGATGGCATGCTGTTTCCGTCGATCTGCGACGTGATCCGCAATCTATCGGGCATGTGGAAGATGATGTTTCCCAATGTGTATGTCCATTATTTCGACGTGCCGCAGAACTATCGCGACGACATTGGTGGCAATTACTACGTTAATGAGCTGACCGAGTTGCGGCATGACCTCGGCAAGCTGCGCGGCAAACCGATCACCGACGACGAACTGCGCAACTCGATCACGCTCTACAACGAAAATCGCCGGCTGGTGCGCGAGCTCTATGCCTTCCGTGCCGAACGGCCGTGGCAGGCCCCGGCGGCCGAAGCCTACCTGGTGCTGCGCGCCGGCATGGTGCTGCCGGTCGAGGAACATTCGGCGATGCTGCGCGACTATCTCGCTGCCGCCCGTGCCGAGGAGCGGCCGCGCCGGGATAATTGCCGTGTGGTCGTCACTGGCGCATTCTGCGAGCAGCCGCCGCTCAATTTGATCAAGTCGCTCGAATTGGCCGGCTGCTATGTCGTCGACGACGATCTGCTTCTGGTGACACGGTGGCTCACAGCCGACACGCCGACCGAGAACGATCCGCTGCGCAATCTCGCCGATGCGTTCCTGCATCAGTCGGAATCGACGGCGGCGAAATTCGAGCCGGACCTGAAGGAGAAGGGTCAGCATCTCGTGCGCGCGGTCAGGCGATCCGGGGCCGAGGGCGTGATCTTTGCCGCCCCAAGCTTCTGCGATCCGGCATTGCTCGATCGGCCGATGCTGCAACACGTGCTTAAGGATGCCGGCATTCCCTACATCGCCTTCAAATACGCGGAAAATTCCGGGCAGATGCAGCCGATCCGCGAGCAGGCCGGGACGTTTTCCGATTCGATCAAATTATGGAGCGGGACATGACAACCACATTCGTCACGCCGAAGGCTAAAGCGGCGAAGGAGGTCGTCAAGGATGCCTCCATGCTGAAGCAGAAGGAAATGATGGCCGGCCATTACGATCGGCTCACCAGCGCGCCGCAGACTGGCGAGAAAGTTGTCGCCACTCTCGTGCCCGGCAACCTTAACGAGTTGATCATGTGCTTCGGCCTCGTCAACAATCTGCCCGAGGTCAACGCCATTCAAAACGGACTGCGGCGGACCAGCGGCGCCTTGGTGCTCGAAGCCGAAAAGATCGGCCACTCGGAGGACGTCTGCACTTATGTGAAATCGGATATCGGCATGATAGCGAAAGGCAACATCGCGCCGAACGGCAAGAAATTCCCCGATCCGGACGTGCTGCTGCTCTCCTATACTGGCTGCTTCACCTTCATGAAGTGGTTCGAGCTGCTGCGCGAGCAATACAAATGCGAGACGATCATGCTGCACACGCCCTACATGGGCGACGGCAAGATCACCAAGAATATGACCGAGTACATGGTGAAGCAGCTCAAAGACGAGGTGATTCCCAAGCTCGAGCGCGCCTCCGGCGTGAAGTTCGATATCGACCGGCTGCGCGAATATCTGAAGAAGTCGGTAAAGGCGGAGGACGATCTTGTTCGCGTGCTGCAGAGCGCCAAGAGCAAGCCGTCGCCGATCGACGCCTATTTCGGCGCTATCTATTACATCGGCCCGATCTTCGGCGCTTTCCGCGGCACCGATGATGCCATCGAATATTACAGGTTTCTGCGCGCCGAAGTGGAAGACCGCCTCGCCCACGGCCTAGGGCCGGTCACGCCCGACGGCGACATGGGCAAGGAGAAATATCGCCTGGTCGTCGAGGGCCCGCCGAACTACACGAGCTTCCGTCAGTTCTGGAAGATGTTCTATGACGAAGGCGCGGTGGTCGTCGCCTCGAGCTATAGCAAGGTCGGCGGCGTGTACGATCTAGGCTTCCGCCACGATCCCGACAAGCCGCTGGAGACGCTGGCCGAATACTGCCTCGGCGTATACACCAACCGCAGCCTGCCGATGCGCATCGAAATGCTGTCGAATTATATTAACGAGTACGATGCCGACGGCCTGCTGATCAATTCGATCAAGAGCTGCAACAGCTTCTCCGCCGGCCAGTTATTGATGATGCGCGAGGTTGAGAAACGCACCGGCAAGCCGGCGGCCTTTATCGAATCCGATCTCGTCGATCCGCGCTATTTCTCGGCCGCCAACATCAAGAACCGGCTGGAGAGCTATTTCCAAATGATCGAGCAGAAGCGCGCTGGCGCGCTTGCGGCCGCCTGAGGAACGGGATCCGGAGACACAATGATGAAAACCTTTGTCGGAATCGATCTCGGATCGACCACCACCAAGGCAGTTCTGCTCGATGAGAACTGCGATGTCATCGGCCGCGGGATCACCAACTCCCGCTCCAATTACGCCACGGCGGCGCGCGTGGCGAGTGAAGAGGCGCGCATCGACGGACGCTTCACGCTGTTTCGCCGCGCGCTGAATACCGGCGGCGGCAACAGCGTCGAGCTCGACGACTTCCTCGACGCGCTTCATCGTTCCTTCCGCCTCGTGCAGTTCCTCGAACAACTCGACGATCTCGAAGAAACCTGCCGCGGGCAGGTCAAGGGCGAGCGGTTTGCCAAGGTCGAAAGCCAGGTCAAGGACGCTATCGGCGAGGTCTTCGAACTGCTGCGTGGCGAAGCGCCGTCGCTCTACGCGCCCGGCGCCAAGCGCAAGTCCGACTTTTTCCGCGACATTGCCGGGTCGCGCTATCACGTCCATGCCGAGGACGTCGCCCGTGCGGCGCGGCTGCCTTACGAGCTCTTGCTCAACGTCTACGACAAATCGATCATCGACGTGGAAAACCGGCCGCCATCGGGTGGCTTGAGTGAGAAATTCCGCCGTGCCCTTGGCCGCGTTCTCGCCGCAGACGCTGCGGTCAAGACCGGATCGAGCGACGTGCCGAAGACGATCGAATCGACGCTCGACATCGATCTGGAGGAAACCTACCTCGTCGGCACCGGCTATGGACGGGTGACGCTGCCGTTCTCCAAGGAGCACATCCGCTCCGAAATCCTTTGTCATGGGCTGGGCGCCCACATGATGTATCCCAAGACCCGTACCGTGCTCGACATCGGCGGCCAGGACACCAAGGGCATCCAAGTCGACTCCAGGGGCATCGTCGAAAACTTCCAGATGAACGATCGCTGTGCGGCGGGCTGCGGACGCTATCTCGGCTACATCGCCGACGAGATGAACATCGGTCTGCACGAGCTTGGTCCCATGGCGATGAAGTCTGAGCGTCCGGCGCGCATCAACTCGACCTGCACGGTGTTCGCCGGCGCCGAGCTGCGCGACCGGCTGTCGCTCGGCGAAAAGCGCGAGGACATTCTGGCGGGATTGCATCGAGCCATTATTCTGCGCGCGATCTCGATCATCTCCCGCTCAGGAGGGGTGGCCGATGAGTTCACCTTCACCGGGGGCGTCGCCAAGAACGAAGCGGCGGTGCGCGAGCTGCGCAAGCTGATCAGGGAGAATTACGGCGACGTCACCATCAATATCAATCCGGACTCGATCTACACCGGCGCGCTCGGAGCGGCCGAGTTCGCACGGCGGGCGCATCTGGGACAGACCGATGGGAGCCAAGCATGACGATCGCGGCGGGAATTGACGTCGGCACCTCTACCATCAAGGCGGCTTTGTTCAAGGTGGAGAATGGAGAGAATACCTGGCTGTCGCGGTTTTCCATGCGCATCCGTCAACGCGACCCGATGGAGCTCTCGCGCGTTGCCTTCGATCAGCTGCTCGAAGACGGCAAGCTCAATGAGAACGACGTCGACTACGTCGCGACGACCGGGGAAGGCGAGGCCATCCCCTTCCATACCGGCCACTTCTATTCGATGACGACGCACGGCCGCGGCGCCATCTATCTCGATCCGGCGTCGCGCGCGGCGCTCGACGTCGGCGCATTGCATGGCCGCGCCATCAGCATTGACGAGCGCGGCAAGGTCCTGAGCTACAAGATGACGAGCCAGTGCGCCTCGGGGTCGGGACAGTTTCTGGAGAACATCGCGCGCTATCTCGGTATCGCCCAGGATGAGATCGGGGTATTGTCGAGCAAGTCGGATGATCCCGAGACGGTGTCCTCGATCTGCGCGGTGCTGGCCGAGACCGACGTGATCAACATGGTCTCGCGCGGCATCACCGCGCCCAACATCCTCAAAGGCATTCACCTGTCGATGGCGGCGCGGCTGTCGAAGCTCCTGAAATCGATTGGCATGACCGACGGCGTCGTCATGATGACGGGCGGGCTTGCGCTCGACAAGGGACTCGTCGCCGCGCTGGTGGAAGATGTCGCCGCTATCAAGGACATGAAGTCGGTCATCCGCAGCCATCCCGACTCGATCTATGCCGGCGCGATCGGCGCGGCTTTGTGGGGCGCCTATCGTTTCGATAAGCTCGCCGCGATCGGCAACATCCCGAAGGCGGCCTGAGGCAAAGAGGCAAGTTATGGCCCTGATAATCACCGACGCCTGCACGGCTTGCGACGCCTGCGAGCCGGTATGCCCGAACAAGGCCATTACCGCGGGGAATCCGATGTACAGCATCGACCCGATGAAGTGCACGGAATGTGTCGGCGCCGAGGACGAGCCGCAATGCAAGCTGGTCTGTCCGGCCAATTGCATCTTCCCGAATCCGGATTGGGAAGAAAGCAAGGACGAATTACTGGCGAAGTACCAGCAGCTGCATGGCTGACATTCGCGCGGCGGCTCAGCGCGCCGGCCCGGTCGAACCGCTCGGCTGTGCAATGTTGTGATCGAAGCACAGATTCGACGACGGGTGGAAGCCGCAGCGATCGAGGAAACCCAAGAGCTCGCGGGCACCCCAGTCGACTTCGGTGAGGACCTTGTCGACCCGCAGTGTCGTGAGGTTGACCAGAAGCTGCGATAACAATGCCCGACCGACGCCGCGGTTGCCATAATCCGGGTCGACGCCGATCGTGTCCATAACGGCGGCGGAATCGGTGCGACCAAATTCGCCAAGGTCGACGCGCGCCATGATGAAGCCGACCGGATGGCCGTCGAGCTCGGCCGCGAGCGAGATGCGCACGTCAGACTCGCGCAGCGCCTCTTCAAGTTTGCGCTCGAAATAAGCCGAACGATCCCGTCCGGTGATGCGGCGATCGATGGCGATGAGGGCGCGCAAATCGCTCTCAACCATCGAACGCACCGGGATGAGGTCGCGCGCAAGCGGCCCGAAATCCGCGTCGGCGGGCCTCCCGTAATCGATTTCCGCCGCGTCGCCGACGCGTTCGGGAATCTCGATGCTGGTGCGTTTGTCCATGACCTCGCTCCCACTTTGTCCCGCTGCCACCGTTGCGGTTCACACTTCTTCGCTCGGTTCCGCCAGCGGCTCGGAATTGGAACGCTCGAGCACGACACGGTGCGCGAGTACAAATCCGGACACGTCGAAAAAGCGCATCAGCCGGTGATTGGTCCACTCGGCCTGCGACTGCAGCGTTTCCACTCCGGCACTGCGCATTGCCTCGACCAATCCATCCATAAGCTCGTGGCCAACGCCCATGTCCTGGAATTCCACCTCGACGCCGATCGCATCGAGCATGGCGATGGTAGGTTCGCGGCCGAATTCGCCGCTGAACACGCGGGCGATGGCGAAACCGCGCAGCGAACCGCCGCGCATAACGCCGATCTGGATGAATTCGTGCGGCTGCGCCGCGGCCGCGGCAAAGCGCTTCTCGAAGAAATGCCGCCTTGAGCGTCCGCTATGGGCCCGGTCGATGGCGATCACGCGTTCGAGGTCGCTGCCGTTGAGCGCGCGAACGCCGTTGTGAAATGTCGTGCCGGCTTCGTTCATGGCGAACCTCATTTATTGCTCATGATGCGGCGCCCGAATGCGCAAACAGATCAGCGGCAAGCCGGCGCGCGAGCGCCGCCGCCGCCAGCCGGCGATAGTGCGCGGAGGTAAGTGTGGTGCGCATCGGCTGGACCTGCTTTTGCACGAGCCGTTCGAGCCGCTGCAATGCCGCTTCGTCGAGCGCGCGGCCGACGGAGGCATCGGTTCCTTCGAGCAGGAACGGCCGCGAATTCGTGCCGGTCAGTGCGACGCGCAGCGTCACGACCTGTCCGTTCTCGGCTGCGAGCGCGACCGCAACGCCCGCCAGCGGGAAATCGATGGCGCCGCGCACTCGCGCCTTGGCATAGTTCGAGGGCGGTGGATCGGGCGGCAGGCGCACGGCCACGACGATTTCCTCGGCACCGAGCGTGAGATGCGCGCGGCCATCCTCCGCATAGAGATCGGCGAGCGGAATCGTGCGCCGTCCCGCGTTCCCTGCAATCTCGACCTCGGCGCCGAAAATCATCAGCGCCGGCGCCAAATCGCCGCTGTAGGCGGCGTGACAATGCTGGCCTTGCGGCGCCACGTGGCAAATATCGCCGCGATACCTAAGGCAATAGCCGTTCGACCCTCGCCACCATTCACTCTGGTTGTAGTAGATGCAACGGGTGTCGAGGCAGAGATTGCCGCCCACGGTCGCCAGGGCACGCGTGCCCGGCGCCGCAATCGTTGCCGCCGCCTCCGCCACCGCGCGGTAGCGCTCTCGGATCGCCGGCATGTCGGATAGTGCGGCGAGGGTCGTGCCAGAGCCGATGCGCGCCCCTCCTTCCGTCACTGCCAGCTCGCATAGTTCGTCGATGGCGGACAGGTCGATCAGCAGCGCCGGCGTGTCGAGGCCATGGCGCAGGTTGACGACGAGATCGGTGCCGCCGGCGAGGAAGCGGCTCGATGCCTGCGCGCCGCGCAAAGCGACCGCCGCTTGAACGTCGCGCGGCTGAGCAAGACGGAAATCCGGCGCCGGCAACGTCATGATGCGACCTTCCGCAATGCGCCAAGCCGTGCGCGCCGGCCGCGCTCGACAAGCGCCGCCATGACGCGATCCGGCGTCACCGGCAATTCGTCGAGATCGATGCCAATGGCGTTCGCGACCGCGTTGACGAGTGCCGGGGCAAAGCCGGCGAGCGCGCCTTCGCTCGCCTCCTTGGCGCCGAACGGGCCGTGCGGATCGTGGCTCTCCACGATGTGGACCTCGATGAGCGGCGATTCGACGATGGTGGGAACGCGGTATTCGAGCAGGCTTGCATGCGCCGGCAGACCATCGAGATAGTGCGTCTCCTCGCTCAGCGCCTGGCCCATGCCCATCCAGACCGAGCCCTGGATTTGTCCTTCGACGGCGAGCGGATTAATGGCGTGGCCGCAATCCAGCGCGGTCCACACCTTGTCGACGGCAATAGCCCCCGTCGCCTCCTCGACGCTGACCTCGACCACCTGGGCTGCATAGCTGAAACCCATGGTCGAGCCGACCGCGCCGCCCCGGTGCCTGCCGCCTTGGGCTTCCGGCGGACAGGTGAAGGTTCCTTTCACGGTGACCGCACCGACATGGACCAGGGCGGCTTGCACGACGTCGGCGAACGGTAGGACCGCTTGCCTGCCGCTGCCGACGCGGAATTGCTCGCCGACGCATTCGATATCCTCGGGCGTCGCTTCCAGCTTTCGGGCGGCCGCCTCGATCAAAATCTTTTTCAGGTTTTTCGCCGCATCGATCGCCGCGTTTCCCACCATGAACGTGATACGCGAGGAATAGGCGCCGTTGTCCTTCGGCGTAATCGCGCTGTCGCCCGCCACCACGCGTACGCGCTCGAGCGCAACGTCGAGCGTTTCCGCGACCGCGATCGCCACCATGGTCGAGGAGCCCTGGCCGATATCGGCCGCGCCGGTGAAAGCGGTGATGCCGCCGTCGAAATCGAGCTTCAGATTGACCGCCGCGTGCGGCTCGCCGGTCCAATGGATCGGTTTGGCGGCGCCGCTGACGTAGTGCGAGCAGGCCATTCCCAGACCCTTGCCCGGCGGCAGCTTGCCGATGCGCTCGCGCCAACCGCTCGCCTGTTCGACCACATCGAGACATTCCGGCAGCCCGTAGCTGTTCACCACCAGCTCATTCATGGTGCGGGTGGGCGCGTGCAGAAGGTTTGCCCGGCGCACCACGAAGGGGTCGAGCCCGAGTTCGCGCGCCATACGATCGAGCAGGCATTCGAATGCATGGCGCGTATCGACCGCGCCGTGGCCGCGCATGGCTCCGCACGGCGGCAGATTGGCGTAGACGCGATAGCCATCGTATTTGATCGCCGGAATATCGTAGATGCCCTGCAACAATGCGCCGGCATAAAGAATGGTGACGATCCCATACCCGGCATAAGCGCCGCCGCGTTGCGTGACTTCGCACTCGCAAGCGGTGATCCGCCCGTCGCGGCACATGCCGAGCTTTAACCTGACGTCGGTCTGCGGACGGGCGCGGTGGGTGAGGAAATTCTCCTCGCGGCTGAGCTGCATCATGACCTTGCCCGCCGCCGCGCGGGCGAGCAGTGCCGTTATGATCTCGAAGTTCAGCACCTCGACGCGCGACCCGAAGCCGCCGCCCACGAACGGCTTGATTACCCGGATGCGCGAGGTGTCCATATCAAGGCAGCGTGCGAGCATGAGGTGCAGGTAGTAGGCGACCTGCGTCACGCTCTGCATCGTCAGGCGTTGCGTGAGCGGTTCATATTCGGCGAGCGCTGCGTGCGGCTCGATCTGCGCATGGTTGACTTCCGCGCAGCTGATGCGGTTCTCGCGCACAAGGTTGGCCCGCGCGAAGCCCGCCGCAACATCGCCGAAGGCATGATGGATTTCGCGTTCGAGGTTGCCCGGCTTGTTGTCATGAAGCAGCATTGCGTCCGCCGCACGCGCCGCGGCGGAGCTGTAATAGGCCGGAAGCTCACGCACCTCGAATACGATGAGCTCGAGGGCACGCTGTGCGGTCACGGCGTCGATGGCGGCAACCGCGGCGACCGGTTCGCCACGGTACCGCACGCGCCCGCGCGCAAGCGGGTATTCATTCATGGCGACCGGCAGCACACCATAGGTGTGAAGACAGTCATCGCCGGTCAGCACCGCGAAAACGCCGTCGAGTGCACGGGCCTTTGCGACGTCGAGCCGGATAATCTCGCCGTGGCTCACCGGACTGCGAAAGATGCGCCCGACCAGCGCATCGGCATGGGCGAGATCGGCCGTATAGGCGGCGCGGCCGGTCACTTTCTCCACGCCGTCGATCAGCGGAACACCGCGCCGCGGCACGCCCGGCCTGGCGGCAGGGGTCGGCGTCATGACGCCGTCTCCGCGGCAGCCTGGACCAATTCGATGATTTTTACATAACCGGTGCAGCGGCACAGGTTGCCGGACAAGGCGGCGCGGATATCGTCGTCATTGGGTCGGGGGTTGCGTCGCAGCAAAGCTGCCGCGGCCATAATCATGCCGGGCGTGCAAAAGCCGCACTGCGTCCCGAGTTTGTCGTGGAAAGCGCGTTGCAGCCGGTGCAGCCGGCCCTGCAACGCCAGCCCTTCGATGGTCTCGACTGATCGTCCCTCGCAGCGGACCGCAAGCATGATGCACGAGGGCAGGGCCTGATCGTCGACCAGCACCGTGCAGGCGCCGCATTCGCCGCCGTCACAGCCGGTTTTGGTCCCAGCCAAGCCGACGACATCGCGCAGATACTCGACCAGCAAGAGGTTCTCGGCCACGGCATCCTCGTGCCATCGGCCGTTGAGCTTCAAACGCAGCATACGTCTGCGGATATCCACTTGCGCCTGCGCCATGGACGATCCCCGACCGCTTTCAAGACACAGCACAGGCGTCCCCAGCGCGTCGCGCCATGACACAGATCAATTAAGTTCGGTCCGCACGTATGATTTTTTGACCCGTCGCGGCCTAACGCTATGCGTTATTGCGCTGCCTGACGCGGGGCGAACGGCATGCGCGCGAACGTCGATGAGGTCATCGAATTCTTCAGGCCCGGCACGGCGGCCATGGGCCCATTTCTGATTTAGATCAAGGAATTCGGTTTCGCGACGGTCTTTAGTTGCGATTGGCACGCATCGGGCGAGCGGAGCGATGGATATCGACCGCGATTACAATGCTGCTGTCGATTTCATCGACCGCAACGTGGCTGAAGGCCGAGGCAACAAGGCGGCATTCGTGGATGCGTCGCGCGCCATCAGCTATGCGCAATTACAGGATGCCGTGGCGCGCGTAGGCCCGGCCCTGGCGCGATTCGGCGTGGAGCGGGAAAATCGCATCGCCATCATACTGTACGATTCGATCGAGTTCCCGATCGTGTTCTGGGGCGCGATCCGCGCCGGGATCATTCCGGTGCTGCTCAACACGCTGCTGACCGAAGACCAATATCATTATCTGCTCGCCGATTCCCGCGCCAAGATGGCATTCGTTTCGGCGCCGCTTCTTCCTGTCGTGCAACGGGCCGCCGCGGACGTGTCGACAATGCGGCAGATCGTGGTTGTCGGTGAGGGTCCTCAGCCGCTGCCGCGATTCGATGCCCTGCTCGCCGCCGAACGTGTGCCCGCCACGGTAACTCCAACCTGTGCGGACGAGGTCGCATACTGGCTGTACTCATCCGGCACCACCGGGATGCCGAAGGGCGTGATGCACGTGCATTCGAGCCCGGTGGCGATGGCGCGGCTGGCCGGTCAAAGTCGGATCGGGATGCGGGAAGACGACGTTATTTTTTCCGCGGCGAAACTGTTTTTTGCCTACGGCATCGGGACCTCCATCTGTTCATTGGGCGTCGGTGCGACGTTGGTGCTGTATCCGGACCGGCCAACGCCGCAGACTGTTTTCGAAGTGTTGCGGCAACACCAGCCGACCATGTTTTTTGCGGTGCCGACGCTCTATGCGGCGATCCTCGCCGATCCCGAATGCACGGCCGGTGTCGCCTCGCAACGGCTGCGGCTGTGCTTTTCGGCAGGCGAGCCGTTGCCGCCGCATATCGGTTCCGGGTGGCGCGAGCGGTTCGGCGTCGACATCGTCAACGGGGTCGGTTCGAGCGAGCTGGGACATCTGTTCCTGACCAACCTGCCCGACGCGGTCGAATACGGAACTTCCGGCGTGCCGGTGGAAGGCTACGACATGCGCCTCGTCGATACCGCGGGAGACGACGTTCCCGACGGTGAAATCGGCGAGCTGTTGGTGCGCGGTCCGTCGACCGCGGCAGGCTATTGGAACCAGCGGGCGCGCACGCGCCGCACCTTCGAGGGTGAGTGGACGCGCACGGGCGACAAATACGTGCGACGGCCCGATGGTGTGTACAGCTACTGCGGCCGCACCGACGACATGTTCAAGGTCAGCGGCATCTGGGTTTCGCCATTCGAGGTGGAGGCGGCGCTCGCCAGCCACCCCGATGTCCTCGAAGCAGCCGTCGTTCCGGCGCAAGATGCAAAAGGTCTGCTCAAGCCGATGGCTTTCGTGGTTCTCAAAGGCAATCCCGGCGAGGGCGCTGGCAGGTCGCTCTATGAGGGCCTCAAAGCGCACGTCAAGCGCACGGTTGGCCCGTGGAAATATCCGCGCTGGATCGAATTCGTCGAGACGCTGCCGAAGACCGCGACCGGCAAAATCCAACGTTTCAAGCTGCGCGAAATTGCGGCCCGACAGGCGGGCTCGGCTGGGATGGAGCGCCGATGATCGATCTTGCCCACCTCGCTTGGCCGTTCTTCGGCGACACGCAGCGGCGATTTGCCCCGGCGCTTGCGCAATGGGCAACGCAAAATGTAGCCGCTCACATCGATCATGCGGACATCGATCGCACTTGCCGCGTGCTGGTCCGCGAACTCGGCGATGCCGGATGGTTGAAGGCCATCGTGCCGGCGGCCTTTGGGGGGGTGTCCGACAAGATCGATGTGCGCACGCTTTGTCTGGCAAGGGAAACTCTCGCCTGGCATGACAGCCTCGCGGACTTCGCTTTCGCCATGCAGGGGCTGGGCACCGGCTCGATCTCGCTGTTCGGCAGCGACGCGCTGAAGGCGAAGTACCTGCCGCCGGTGCGCGACGGCCGCCACATCGCCGCATTCGCGCTATCGGAACCGGAGGCCGGCTCCGACGTCAGTGCGCTTGCAACCACCGCAACAGCGGACGGGCCCGGCCATGTCCGTCTCGACGGGATCAAGACCTGGATTTCCAACGGCGGCATCGCCGACCACTACGTCGTATTCGCGCGGACTGGAGAAGCACCGGGTGCCAAGGGCCTATCCGCTTTCGTCGTCGACGCCGACATCCCCGGACTCTCGGTCGCCGGCCGGATCCAGATCATTGCGCCACACCCGCTTGCCACGCTGCGTTTCCACGGCTGCCGCGTGCCGGTGGCAAACCGGCTGGGGTCGCCCGGCGAAGGTTTCAAGGTGGCAATGGCGACGCTCGACATTTTCCGTTCGACGGTTGCCGCGGCCGCGCTCGGTCTGGCGCGACGGGCCCTGCACGAGGCGATCGAGCAGGCGGCGACCCGTAAACTGTTCGGCGGGCCGCTTGCCGACCTGCAGATGACGCAAGCCTCGCTCGCCGACAGCGCGGCCGAGGTCGATGCGGCGGCATTGCTGGTCTACCGCGCCGCCTGGACCAAGGATCAGGGCGCCGCGCGCATTACGCGCGAATCATCGATCGCGAAAATGTTTGCCACCGAAATGGCGCAGCGCGTGATCGACCGTGCCGTGCAGATTTTCGGCGGCAACGGCGTGCGCGTCGGCGTCAAAGTGGAGGCACTGTACCGCGAGATTCGGGCGTTGCGCATCTACGAGGGCGCCACTGAGGTGCAAAAGGTCGTTGTCGCCCGCGAGTTGATGAAGTCGCGTCCCTCCGCGCTGACCACGGAGCGGTCGCCAAAATGATCACGTTAACGCATGGCGATGGTATTGCGACGCTCTTGCTGAGCCGGCCGCCGGTCAATGCCGTCAGCGACGAATTCATCACGCTGTTCGACGCGAAACTCGACGAGTTGGCGGCGCGAACGGACTGCAAGATTTTGCATGTGCGTTCGGATCAGAAGATATTCTGCGCTGGCGCGGATCTGGTTCAAGTCCGCGAGCGTTTCGATGCGCCCGACGGAGCCGATCGCACCTATCGCTTTGTCGCGAGGCTGCAACGCCTCTACCAGCGGATCGAGCAGCTGCCGCAAGTGACATTGGCCGAGATCGGCGGCGCCGCCATGGGCGGCGGGCTCGAATTGGCGCTCGCTTGCGATCTGCGCATCGTCGCGCTCGAAGCCAGGCTCGGTCTGCCCGAGGCCCGCCTTGGGCTCATTCCCGGCGCTGGCGGCACCCAGCGGCTGACCAGGTTGTGCGGCCGATCGGTGGCGTCGCGCCTCATTCTCGGCGCTGAAATCGTCGCTGGCGCCGATGCAATTCGGCTTGGCATCGCGCAATGGGCCGTTGCCCGGGTTGAGCTGCCGTCCTGTGCCGCCGAGATCGCCCGCAGCATCGCGGCATTGCCGGCCGCGGCGCTGCGCGCCAGCAAGCAGTGCATCGCCGCGGCGGCGGAGCCCGGCGATCGCGGCTATCTGGACGAACTCACCGAAACGCGGCGGCTGTCGACCAATTCCGAGACGCGCGAGCGCGTCGCGGCATTTCTCGCCAGTCATTGATGACGATAACGAGGCAACGAAAAGGAACATTCCCATGAAGCTTGACGGCAAAACGGCGCTGATCACGGGAGGCGCTTCCGGCATCGGCAAAGCGACGGTTCTGGAATTTGCCCGCTGCGGGGCGCGCGTCATCTGCGCCGATATCAACGACACCAAGGCAGCGGAGGTGGCCAAAGAGGCCACTGCTGCCGGGCATGCGGTCGAGGCCATTGGGGTCGATCTGGCCGATCCGAAATCGGCGAGGCGCTGCGCTGCAGAGGTCATCGCCCGCCGCGGCAGGGTCGACTTGCTGGTCAACGCGGCGGGCTGGGGCGACATGCAGCCATTCATCGACAACTCGCCCGATTACATGGATCGCCTCATCGCCATCAATCTCGGCGGTCCTGTGCATCTCACGCAGGCGCTGCTGCCGCCCATGATCGCAGCCGGAAAAGGCAAGATCGTCAACGTCGCCAGCGACGCCGGCCGCGTCGGCAGTTCTGGCGAGACTGTTTATGCAGCCGCCAAGGGGGGCGTCATCGCATTCACCAAGTCGCTCGCGCGCGAGGTGGCGCGCTACGCCATCAACGTCAACTGCATATGCCCGGGCCCCACCGACACGCCGATGCTGGCCACGCGTCCGGACAAGACGCGGGAAGCCTTTATCAAGGCCATTCCGTTCCGCCGCTTCGCCAAACCGCAGGAGATCGCCGATGCCATTCTGTTTTTCGCCAGTTCGCGATCCGATTACGCCACCGGACAGGTCTTGAGCATCAGCGGTGGGCTGACATTTGCCGGATGACGCACGATTGGCGCGCGGCCAACTCAACCCATCGGCGCCAACATCGAAGAAGGAGCAACACCATGAACGATACCGCCCAGCATTTCCGACCGTCCCCGCTTGATTTTACCAGCTTCAAGGCCAAGCATTTTCTTTGGCAGGTCGACGGCAAAGTCGCGACAGTGACGTTGAACCGGCCAGAGCGGAAAAACCCGCTCACATTGGATTCTTATGCCGAGCTGCGCGATACCTTCCGCGATCTGGTCTATGCGGATGCCGTCAAGGCCGTGGTGATCACCGGCGCCGGCGGCAATTTTTGCTCCGGCGGCGACGTGCACGAAATTATCGGGCCACTGGTCGAGATGCAGCGCAAGGACGACATGGCCGGCTTGCTCGCCTTCACGCGCATGACCGGCGATCTGGTCAAGGCGATGCGCGCCTGCCCGCAGCCGATCGTGGCGGCCATCGATGGCGTGTGCGCCGGCGCCGGTGCGATCCTGGCGATGGCGTCCGATCTGCGGTACGGCACCGCGCGCAGCAAGGTGGCATTCCTGTTCGTACGGGTCGGGCTGGCCGGCGCCGACATGGGGGCCTGTAACATCCTGCCGCGCATAGTTGGCGCCGGCCGTGCCGCAGAGCTCCTCTATACCGGGCGGTCGATGGACGGACTGGAGGCGGAACGGTGGGGATTCTACAACAAGCTGTGCGCGCCCGAGGCCGTGCTCGCCGACGCACATGCAGCCGCGAAATCGCTCGCCGACGGGCCGACCTTCGCTCATGCCATGACAAAAAAATGCATCCACCAGGAATGGAATATGGGCATCGATGAAGCCATCGAGGCCGAAGCGCAAGCGCAAGCCATCTGTATGCAGACCAAGGACTACGAGCGTGCCTATTTGGCCTTCGTAAACAAGCAGCGGCCTACGTTCGCAGGAAACTGAACTGTCGACGTTGGCGTGCGGACGAGACGAAGTTAAGGAGCATTCCATGTCGATGCGCGTTTTGCTTCCCGCCGGATGGGCGCCGCCGAGCGGATATGCCAACGGCATCGAAGCGACCGCCGGGCGCATCGTGTTCGTCGCAGGCCAGGTGGGATGGGACGCGGCGCAGCGGTTCCAGAGCAATAAACTTGTCCCCCAGTTCGAGCAGGCTCTTAAAAACGTCCTCGCCGTGCTCGCCGAAGCCGGCGGTGCGCCCGAGCACATCTGCCGCATGACCGCCTATTGCACCGACAAGCCCGGTTATCTGGCCGACCGGCGCGAGCTTGGTCGCATCTGGCGCCGCCTCATGGGCACTCTTTACCCGGCCATGAGCATGATTTTTGTCGCCGACCTGCTCGACGCTCCGGGCAAGATCGAGTTGGAAGCGACCGCGGTCCTGCCGGCAAGTCGTGCCGCAGCCCATGTGAGAGTTCGAAGTAAGAGAACCAACAGGAGGAAACGAAAATGAAAAGGCTGTGGAGTCTTCTTGCGATTTACGTTCTTTGCAGCCTTCTTGGTTTCCGTCGCGGTCGTTAAGGCGGCCGAGCGAAGCACGATCAATGTGTGAATCCTGCTTCCGCTGACCGAACGGCCATGCGAGAGGCAAAGACACCCTGACCTAGTTTATCAACGGCAAGCCGGTCGCGCAACCGGACGGTTCACCGTTGCGCCCGCACAGCCTCGGGCAGGAGTGGGTGCGCTTCCTTGCCCGCCATGACGCGCTGCCACGCATTCGCTTTCATGACCTGCGCCATGCCCATGCCACGCATCTGCTTTCGAGCGGCGTCCACCCCAAGGTCGCGAGCGAGCGCTTGGGCCACAGCACGGTTGGGATCATGCTTGACTTGTATAGCCACGTGCTGCCGAACATGCAGGCCGATGCCGCCGCGATTGTTGACGCCGTCCTGATGGCGGCCCTAAAAAAGCGCGAGACCAAAGGGTAGCAAAAGGGTAGCAAACGGCCTATTTGATGCTATGCGGCTACGAGAATTATGTAGTCCGCTCAAAGAGATGGCGGAGTAGCTCAGCTGGTTAGAGCAGCGGAATCATAATCCGTGTGTCGGCGGTTCAAATCCGTCCTCCGCTACCAATTTACCACAGCGAAAATCGCGACAATCCTCAAGACCGGCGCGCGCGCCCCCCGCTGTCGCGGAATGCCACGCGTCGCTACATGATGGAAAGACCGCCATCGACCATCAGTGTGGTGCCGGTAATGAAGGAGGCTTCGTCGCTGGCCAACCAAAGAATCGGCCAGGCGACCTCTTGCGGCGTTGCCCAACGTCCGAGCAGTGACGTGGTTTGCCGTTCGGTCTTCAATTGTTCGACGCTTTTGCCGGCCGCTTGCGCCCGCGCGATATGGAAGTTGGTCAGTGTCGAACCGGGACAGACCGCGTTGACTCGGACGCCATAGGCCGCTTCCTCGCAGGCCAGCGTGCGCGTCATGGCGAGCATGCCGGCCTTGGTGGCATCGTAAAGGCCCATGCCTTTGCGGCCGGCCACGGCGTAGGCCGACGACACATTGACAATGCTGGCGCGATTGCTTTTGCGCAGTGCGGGGAGCGCGGCTCTGCAATAGTTGGCGGTGCCGATCAAATTAACGCTAGCCGTCGCCTGCCATTCCGCCGGTTCGGCGTCCGCGATCGCCGAATAATTGCGCATGGAGGCATTGTTCACCAAAATATCCAGTCGGCCGAACGCCTGAAGGGTCTGCTCGACCGCCCGCGCGGCGGCGCTGGCGCTCGTCACATCGGCCACGAAAGTCGACACCTCCGCGCCTGGTACCCGTTCGGCTATTCCCTTTAGCGTGTTTGCAAGTGCGTCCGGATTGGCATCGACCAGCATCGCCTTGCCGCCCTCGGCGCAGATGAGCTCGGCGGTGGCCGCGCCAATGCCCGCGCCGCCACCCGTGATCAATGCGACCTTGCCTTCGACACGCTTCATGTTCGGGGACTTTGTTGTCGCAGCCTCGACCAAACCGCCGGCGCCGCGATGCGCGGTGTTGTCAGATCGAGTAAACCGGCTGCTTCAAGCCGTCCGCCAAATGTTCTTTGGCCCATTCTTGCGGCTTGATCTTGCGGTCAAGCAACACGCCGGCGGCGCGCACGCGTTGCCGGCTGGCGTCGAGCGCCGGCGGCTCCTCGCCCTTCTCCATCGCCATCGCCGCTTCATACATGAATCGCCGCGCCATCGCGATGGCGCGGTCGGTTGGCAACAGCTTCTCGTTTTCGTGATCCTGAATCGCCCCCATGCTTTCCTGCAGCGATGAGTCCTGGATGGCAATTCCGAACACGCCGCTGTAGGAGCGCCGTTCCTTCTGCGCGCGGCGATCGATGAAATAGTCGTTATCCTTGTTGGCCAGCGGGCGGAACGTGCCGCCGGGCTCGTAAGCGCAATGGATGCCCTTGCCTTCTTCCATATGGCGCCGCTCTTCCTGCGACAGCGGCTTGTTCGGATGGAAGTTGATGCTCCAGGCCCAGCAATTATGATCGTCGACCGGGACCCAGACATGACCGCCCAACGCATGCTCGCCGAATGGCGGAATCAACGTGAACCAGGGGAACAGCCACTGGGTCACGCGCCAGTAGTATGAATCCGGTTCGCCGTTGCGCCGGCCGAACAAGGTCAGGCCGAACGGATTCTTCTCGATTTCGAAAATCACATTGCCGTCGGCCTTGATGTAGTCGTTGGCTTTCGTATTCTGGTGCATCGGATCCTCGTCCACCTCGAAACGGTGCACGTAGGACACGTGGCTGGTGTCGATCCCGCCCTCCATCGCCTGCAAATAGTTGCACTCCTGCAGGCGCTTCGAAACGAACACGTGACTTTCCGGCAGATTGCACCATTCGACGCCCGGCGGCGCCGGCTGTTTGTCCTTCGGTCCCATATAGGCCCAGACAATGCCGGCGCGCTCGATGCAAGGGTAAGCCTTGATCCCCATCGATTTGCACGCCTGCGGCGCCGACGGCACGTCGACACATTGGCCGTCGCGGGCGAATTTCAATCCGTGGTAGGCGCAGCGGATGCCGTTTTCCTCGTTGCGGCCGAAATAGAGCGACGCGCCGCGGTGCGAGCAGAATTCGCTGATCAAGCCGACCTCGCCGTCGGTATCGCGAAAGGCGAGAAGCTTCTCGCCGAGAATCTGCACCCGCACTTGCGGACCGTCCGGCTCGGCGATTTCACGCGACAGCAAGATCGGCGCCCAATAACGGCGCATCAAATTGCCCATGCGGGTGCCGGGACCGGTATGCACCAGCGTCTCCGCCATCTCCTTGTTCATTGCGTGCGATCCTTCTCGCCTGGTCGTCCGTAGAGCGCGGCCTTACAATTTCGGTTTGAAATCGATGGCCTTGACGGTGGTGGCGATTTTGGCGCGCTGCGCCGCTATCGCATCGGCAAATTCCGTCGGGCCGCCGTAATTGATGACCTGCCCGGTCGCCTTCAGCCGCTTCGCGATGGCGGGTTCGCCCGACACGGCCTTCACATCGCCCGCGATCTTTTCCTTCAGCTCGTTTGGAATAGCGGTGATGCCGAAGAGGCCGACCAGCCCTTCCACTTCGAGCGAAGGATAGCCGGCTTCGCGCGCGGTCGGAACATCCGGCGCGACCGGGGCCCGCGTGCCGTTGTTCACCAATAATAATCGAACGCGGCCGCCTTGAAGTTGCGACTGCAGCATGGCGTAGGACAGCATCGCGATCTGAATACGGCCCTCGCCAAGATCGACAGCGGCGACATTGATGTCGCGATAGGGAACCTGCACGACGGTCAAGCCTTCGGCAGCTTCATAGCCCCAGAAGGTGAACTCGGTGATGCCTTGCACCATCGCGGCGTTGTACTTTCCCGGCGCCGCCTTGGCCGCTTCGGTGAAATCCTTGATTGTCGCAAATGGCGAGTCCGCCTTCACGGCAACCGCCAGGATGGTGTTGGAGGCCCGCGCAATCGGAACCAGATCTTTCGGATCGTATGACAATTTGCTGTAGACGAACGGATGGACGGTGAAATTGCCCGCGGGTGCGAATAAGAATGTGTGATCGTCGTTGGCATTGAGAAACGCCGTAATCGCCACAAGGCTGTCGCCTCCCGGGCGGTTCTCGACGATGACCGGCTGTCCCCATCGGGCCTGCAATTTCTCTGCGAAGACGCGCGCGCCGATGTCCGCGCCGGCACCCGGGCCAAAGGGGACGATAAATTTCACCGGCCGTTGCGGCCACGTCATCGCGCGGGCTTGAAAGGGAGCGGCCAGCGCCAGCGCTCCGAGGAAAGAAGAAGAAAGGATTGCCCGACGTGTCGTGACCATGCTCAAATTCCACGATGTCCATCTGGCGGACGCCAGAGTATTTCCCTACTATCTGGAATCGATGTCGAGCGGTCAAGCGCCGTCGGTTTTCCGTCCGACAGGTGGACAGATTCTATGGCGACGCACGGGAATGCCATGGCCGGTGATTCTCAGGGCAGCAAGACTGTTCGCGCCGTAGACCGGGCGATCGACATTCTGCAGTGCTTTTTGCCCGACAAGCCCTGGATGAGCGTCCTGGAGATCCAGCAAAGAGTGCCGCTCAGCCGCCCGACACTTTACCGGCTGCTTCAGACGCTCGCGGCGAAGGGTCTGGTGCGGGCACAAGGCGAACCGCAGCGATTTGCGCTCGATTTCGGCGTCGGCAGGCTCGCTCACAGTTGGATCGCCGGGATCGACGCGATTGCCCTGGCGCGGCCCATTTTGGAGCGGCTGCAAAGCGTGACCGGCGAGACCACCGCGCTTTTCGTGCGCCGCGGCGATTTACGCCAGTGCGTGGCGGAGTTGGCCAGCCCGCACGTTCTCGCGATATCGCGCGGCATCGGCGAGACCGATCACCTGTGGCGCGGCGCGAGCGGAAAAGCGATTTTGGCGTTTATGGACGACAATGAAGTTGCCGCCGTTGTGCGCACGCTGCCGAAGCGTGCGGATAAGGCGGCCCTTTTGGCGGATCTTTCCCGCGCCCGCAAAGACGGATTCTTTATCAGCCGCGGTGAGGTGTTTCTCGGCGCTATCGCGATCGCCGCGCCCTATTTCGATCACACCGATGGTGTCGCCGGATCGATTGGCGTCTTTGGGCCCCAGGCGCGGCTCGACGAGCATTGGGTCGTCAAGACGACGGCATTTGTAGTGAAATCCGCCGCCGAATTGTCGGCTGCATCGGGACATGTTTCATTGGCCGGTAAGAAATGAAGGAGCCCCCGAGCGAGCCCCGTCATTCGTCAGGCGATTGGACGGCCTTCAATTCCTGACGATGCAGTCGCGCAAAATTTCCGGCTTGAACGCAAGCCCATGGCCCGGCCGTTCCGGCGCGCTGATCATGCCGTCCTTTACCGGCACCGGGTCGACCCACAGATCGTCGGACAGGCCCATATCCTCGATCCACAGGCCGTTCGGGATTGACGCGAGCAGCTGCACGTTCAGTTCGGGAAACAGATGCGGCGCCATCGTCATGCCCCAGGTGTCCGCGACTGTGGCGATCTTGCGCAGTTCGGTCATGCCGCCGCGCATCGGGTCGGGCTGCAGGATCGGCAGCCGCGGATTTTCAAAAAATGGCTTGAGGTCGAAACGCGTGAAATGGGTTTCGCCGCCGACGATGCGCAGATCGAGCTTCTCTGCGATGCGCAGATACCCGGCGAAATCGTCCGGCACCACTGGCTCTTCGAGCCAGTACACATCGTAGTCTTGAAACTTGCGGCCCATCAGGATGGCGGTGTCGGCGGTCCAGCCCATATTGACGTCGATCATGATGTCGATGTCCGGGCCTACCGCTTCGCGCATGCGCCGCACATTATCGAGATCGGTGGCGAGACTGGCGGTGTGCGCGACCTGCATTTTGATCGCCTTGTAGCCGCGCTCCTTGTAGTGCAAGGCCTTGGCGATCATGCCGTCGCCGCCGGAGCCGCGGAAGCAGCCCGAGCCATAGGCCGGCAGTTGCGAACGAAAATTTCCCCACAGCCGGTGCAGCGGCAAGTTGGCGCGCTTGCCAAGTGCGTCCCATAGCGCGATGTCGAGCGCCGACATCGCCATGGTCGCAATGCCGCCGCGGCCGAATGTGACCGTGGTCTTCCAAAAATCCTGCCAGATCGCCTCGACCGCGCTGGCGTTCTTGCCAATGACGCGCGGGATGATGACTTCCTCGAGGCACGCCGCGATGGATTTGATTCCCGGCCGGAACAGGAACAGATAGCCCATGCCGGTAACGCCGCCCTTGGTCTCGATATCGAGCACCAGGAAGTTGCGCGTCGGGCCGAAAGCATGACCCTTCAGCCAGGGCGTCTGCGGCCAGGGCACGCGGAGCATGGTGGTGCGGACGGCGGTGATGGTGAGGTCGGTCATGGGAGAACTCATGGTTGGACGCCGTGCATTTGCGTGGCCGATGTCTATCAACTCATCGAATTAGTCGATCAAGCCGCGAATTTCTCTTTTGGAATCAATCTACGTCTTTCGTATTGCGGCAAAATTTCGCAGCCGGGAGCGCTCTTATATGTTGCCCGGTCCGAAGCGCTGGATCACGCAAACCTATAGTCTGTCCGATCGGTAATACAGGGCGACACCGTAGAGAGCGGCCACGCCGTGGCGCGGCCGTAGAATCAAATATTAAGGGAGGTAGATGTGATCAGCATCAATAAGCATTTTTCCAGGGCGCTGTCGCGCCGGGGCCTGCTGCGCCACGCGGCGGTAACCGGGGCGGGTCTTGGCGCCCTGACGGTCGGCGGTCCCGCAGGCTTCCAATTCGTGCTGCCCGCGGCCTTCGCCGAAGATCGGCCGCCGATCGGGACCTGGCCGGATGGCTCGTCCGGCGGCACCGTCAACGTTGCCGCCACCGTGCCGCGCACCGGTGCCTACGCGGTGCAGGGCGAGGATGAGCTCAAGGGCTGGCAGCTTGCGGTCGAGCACATCAACGAAGGCGATCCGCTGTTGAAGAAGATCGCGCCGAAAGTCACCAAGGGCCTGCTCGGCAAGCAAGTGAACCTGCTCGTCGCCGACTCCGGTGCCAAACCGAACGATGCGGTGCAGGAGCAACAGAAGTTCATCACCGACAGCAAGATCGTCCTGATGACAGGAGCAACTTCGAGCGCGGTCGCGGTTGCGCTCAACAAGTTCGCCGAGCGCGAGAAGGTGCTCTACGTCACCGGCATTTCGGGCTCAAACGATACCACCGGCAAGGACTGTGCGCGCTACAGTTTCCGCCAGAACTTCTACGGCGAGACCGCAGCCAACGCCATCGGTCCGGTGCTGCTCAAGGCCTTCGGCAAGAACCGGAAATCGGCGTTCATGACGCCGGACTACACCTACGGCCACACCGTGACCAAGTCGATGAACGATTATTTGACCCAAAACGGCGGCTGGACCATGGTGACCAACCAGATCTCGCCGCTCGGCACGCAGGATTTCAGCCAGTATCTCACCAACATCGCCAATTCCGGCGCCGAAATCCTGCTGAACGTGAATTGGGGACGCGACGCGGTGCTGTCGATTCAGCAGGCCAAGCAATTCGGCATCATCCCGAAGATGAAACTGGTCATTCCGTACCAGATTCCGTTCATCGCCAAGGAAGTGGGGCCGGAACTCACCGAAGGCGTGTATGCGTCAACCGATTTCTGGTGGACGCTGGAAGACAAATATCCGTTGGCCAAGATGTTCGTCGACGCTTTCTACAAGAAGTACAACTATCGGCCGGAATGGGGCGCCAACAACGCCTACATGTCGTTCGCCATCTGGGCGCGCATGGTGTCGGAAGCCGGGACCTTCTATCCGCCGGAGGTCATCAAGACCTATGAGAAGGGCGAAACCTTCCCGTCGACCGTAGGCGACGTTCACTTCCGTCCGGAAGATCACCAGTTGGTCCGTCCGGTCGTCATCGTCCGCGGCAAGGCGCCGAAGGAGATGAAGAACAGTGAGGATTACTGGGAGGTCACCGAAGTCGTGGCCGGCGCGCCGCTGATGCAGAAACCCGACGCCTTCGGTTGCAATCTCGGCGACTATACCTGACGCTCGCCGTCGCAAGACCTTTTCCGCAGCAAGCGGAGAAGGCGCGCTTTCGCTTAGGGAGGACCGTGCGGGGAGCGCGGCCCTCCACAATCTGTCTGTATCGGGAAATACCGGCATGCTAGGCGTAAGGCCGGTGGCCGGCTGAGGCGAATGCATCAACTGCGAACGCGCGCGTGATCAACTGGGCCAATTTCATTTCGCAGTGCTTCAACGGGCTCGTGCTCGGCGCGCTGCTCGCATTGATTTCCTCCGGGCTGACGATCATTTACGGCACGCTTGGCGTCCTCAACTTGGCGCATGGCGCCATGTTCATGCTCGGCGGTTATGCCGGCTGGCTGGCCTACAGCTATACCGGTTCCTTTATCGTCGCGGTCTTCGCCGGCGCGCTGTTCGTCCTGGTCGTCGGCGTGGTGACGGAGCGGGTGGTCATCCGCTCGTTCTATGCAAGGCCGCACGAGGACCAGCTCCTGGTCACCTTTGGGCTCGGCATCGTCTTCGTCGAGGTGGTGCGGTTTCTCTTCGGCAGCTTGTCGAAGGCCGTACCGCCGCCGCCGCTGCTGGTCGGGATCACGCCGCTCGGCTTCATGTTCTATCCGACCTATCGGCTGGCGCTGCTCGGCATCGTCGCGGTGGCGCTGCTGGTGCTCTACATCGTGCTCTACCGCACCCGCATCGGCCTGATCGTACGCGCCGGCATCGAGGATTCGCTCATGGTCGATTCGCTCGGCATCGATGTCTACAAAGTCTTCATGCTGGTGTTCGGCATCGGAGCCATGGCGGCGGGTTTCGCCGGTATCGTCAATGCGCCGGTGGTGTCGATCGCACCGGACATGGGTGAGGGCATTCTGGTGCAGACCTTCGTCGTCGTCGTCATCGGCGGTGTCGGTTCGTTTCCGGGAGCGGTTCTCGGCGGATTGATTGCCGGCGAGATCATCAGCATAACGTCGATGTTCAACCCCGCTTATTCTTACGTCATGCTGTTCGTCGCCATGACGCTGGTCCTGGTGTTGCGCCCCTACGGGCTGCTCGGCACCGCCGGCCGCGATTGAGCGCAGGGACCCGATGCTCAGGCAACGTCCGTTCATCGTCGAGGCGCTTACGGCCGCCGGCCTGATCGCCGCGCCGTTCATCTTGCCCCACCTCGGACTCTACGTCCACTACGATCAACCGCATCCTGATCTGGGGCCTGTTCGGCATCGGCTTCGACATTTTGTTCGGCTTCACCGGGCTGCTCTCGTTCGGCCAATCCGCCTTTTTCGGTACCGGCGGCATGGTGGCGGCCTATCTGCTTACGGTGGTGAATTTTCCGCACGTGATAACAGCGCTGTTCATCGGAATGATCGCGGCCGCCATCGTCGGCTGTCTCGTTGGCCTGATCGCGCTCCGGCGCACCGGCATATATTTCGCCATGATCACGGTGGCGATCGCGGAAGTATTTTTTTTCGTCGAATTCAATCCACTCTCCGCCTATACCGGCGGTGAGAACGGATTGCCGGGTGTGCCGGCACCGACGCTCTACCTCGGCTTCGCCACGATTCAGTTCAGCACCAACTCCTCGCTCTACGTCTTCCTGGCGTTTTGGTATTTCGTCGGCATGGTGATCGCATTACGCATCGTGCGTTCGCCGGTAGGCGCCGTGCTGCGCGCGATCCGCGACAACCCACTCCGCGCGGCCGCAGTCGGCCATAGCATCAACGGCTATAAGCTCACCGCCTTTGTCATCGCCGCGGCCTATGCCGGGTTTGCCGGCGGCCTGCTCGGCATCATGCAGGGCTTCATGCCGCCCGACGCGTTCATGTTCGACACCTCCGGGCAACTCGTTATGCAGACGGCGATCGGCGGCGCCGGCACGCTGTTCGGCCCTCTGGTCGGCGCCACGGTGTGGCTCTATCTCAGCGATTTCCTGCAGACTACGCTGCAACTCGGTGCTGCCTGGAAGCTCGTGCTAGGCGTCATTTTCGTTCTGCTGGTCTGCTTTCTGCGTCATGGATTGATTGGCGGCATCAAGGATCTTTACGAATTTCTTGGCCGCCGCGGCGCCGCGAAAGCAGAACCCGAAGCAGCAACTCCGATCGCTGGCGTAACCGCCCTGGAAGGGCAACAGGCGGTCCGGGCCGTGGTCGCCAAAATGCCGCCCCCGCCGCCGCTGCGGGTGGCGCATCGCAAGGCCGACGGATCCTCCGGAACGATCCTCGAAGCGATCGATCTCACCAAGCGTTATGGCGGTCTTGTCGCCAACAGCGATATCAATTTCAACGTGAGTTACGGCGAGCGGCGCGGCATTATCGGCCCGAACGGCGCCGGCAAGACGACCTTCTTCAAGATGCTGACCTGCGAGGTTGCGCCCACCTCCGGCAAAATCGTGTTCGCCGGCCGCGATATCACCGGCATGAACGTGACCGACGTGTGCCAGCTCGGCTTGACCAAAAGCTATCAGGTCAACCAGCTCTTCACGCGTTTGACGGTGCGCGAGAATTTGACCATCGCGGCGCTAGCCGAACTGCGTGGCAAATTCCGGCTCGACATGTTGCGGGGGCTGCCGAAAATTTCCGGGCTCGCCGAGCAGGTCGACCACACGCTGGAACTGGTCAATCTTACCGACCGTCCCGACACGCCGGTATCAGCGCTCGCCTATGGCGAGAAGCGGCGCCTGGAGGTCGGTCTTGCGCTCGCCACCTCGCCGACCCTGCTCCTGCTCGACGAGCCGCTCGCCGGCATGAGCCCGCGCGAACGGATCGAAACGGTCAAGCTGATCAAATCGATCAGCCAAGGCCGCACCATAATCATCATCGATCACGATATGGACTCGCTGTTCGAACTCGTTGAGCGTGTCACTGTGCTGCAGGAGGGCCGCGTGCTGGTCGAAGGCACGCCGGGCGAGATCAAAGGCAACAAGGCCGTGCAGGAGGCTTATCTCGGCGGAGTGGTCGCGGCATGAGCTTGCTCGAGGTCAACGGGCTCAACAGCTACTACGGGGATTCCCACATCCTTTTCAACGTCGCGCTACGCGTCGAGCGCAACGAGGTGGTGGCGCTGCTCGGCCGTAACGGCGCCGGCAAGAGCACGACCCTGAAGAGCCTGATGGGCGTCGTCACGCCGCGCGCCGGTTCCGTCGTCTTCGATGGCGCCGAGATCGCCGGCAAGAAGAGTCATGCCATCGCGCAGGCCGGCATGCAGCTCGTCCACGAAGACCGCCGCATCTTCGGCAGCCTCAATGTCGAGGAGAATCTCGTTCTCGCCGGGCTGACGGCGCCGGATCGCTGGCCGCTGGAGCGCGTCTACGCCATGTTTCCACGGCTCAAGGAGCGCCGCGGCAGCCGCGGCACCGATCTCTCCGGCGGCGAACAGCAAATGCTCGCGATTGCCCGCGCACTCATTCGCGAGCCGAAAATCCTGCTGCTCGACGAGCCGTTCGAAGGGCTGGCGCCGATCATCGTGCGCGATCTGCTCGCCACCTGCCGCGCGCTCGCGGCGGCGGGCCAGACGATCCTGATCGTGGAGCAGAATATTTCGGCTGCGATGACGCTCGCCGATCGCGTTTACATCATCAACAACGGGCACATCGTCGCTTCGTTGACCGCCGAGGCGGTGCGCGACCGGCCCGAAATGCTGCACCGGCATCTCGGGGTTTAGCGGCGACTTGCGCTTGAGCCTTGGGTGCCTGACGCTGCGCGGGCTTGTCACGCTCGGCGAAATTGCGCGACAACGTGCGAAAGCTTGCGCCGGAGAGTTTTGTGGTTTCGACGATCAATGTTGCCGCCTATAGCGACGCGCTGGTCGTGCTCGGCACGGCGGGCATCTTGGTGCCGTTCGTCAGCCGGCTCGGTTTTTCCCCGGTGCTCGGCTATCTCGGCGCTGGCGCGCTGCTCGGTCCGCTGGGCTTAGGTTCGCTCATTCCTTCCTTCCCGGTGCTTTACTGGTTCACGATCGGCGACGCCAAGGACGTCGCCGGCATCGCCGAACTCGGCATCGTCTTCCTGCTGTTCCTGATCGGTCTGGAACTGTCGCTGCACCGTCTCTTGACCATGCGGCGGCTGGTGTTCGGTCTCGGCGGCGTGCAGGTGCTTATGACCACCACGCTATTCGCCGGCGCCGCGGCTTATGCCGGAGCCGATCTCTCCGAAGCGATCATTATCGGCGCGAGCCTGTCGCTGTCATCGACCGCGATCGTGCTCGAACTGCTCTCGAGCCAGCAGCGGCTGACCACCAATGTCGGCCGCGCCAGCTTTGCCATGCTGCTGCTGCAGGACCTCGCCGTCATCCCGATCCTGATGTTCATCTCCATTCTCGCAGCGGGCGCCGGCGCTTCGGTGCTTGGGAGCCTCGGCAGGGCGCTGTTGCAGGCCGCCATCGCGCTTGCCGTCATCGTCGTGTTCGGCCGCGTGCTGTTGCGGCCGTTGTTTCGGCTGGTGGCATCGACGCGCTCGCGCGACCTTTTCATTGCCACCACGTTGTTCGTCATCATCGCAGCGGGCGTCGTCGCCAATCAGGCCGGGCTGTCGATGGCGCTCGGCGCCTTCGTTGCCGGGCTCTTGCTGGCGGAGACCGAATATAGGAAGGCCATTGAAGCGACCATCGAGCCGTTCAAGGGACTGCTGCTCGGCATTTTCTTCTTCACCGTCGGCATGGACATCGACGTGCGCGAATTGCTGCGCGAGCCGATATTGCTCGCCGCCGCGGTGGCCGGCCTGATCACGGTCAAAGCGCTGCTCATTATCGGCCTTGCAAGGCTATTCCGCCTGTCGTGGCCGGTCGCGGTCGAGATGGGATTGTTGCTCGGCCCGGGCGGTGAATTTGCCTTCGTCGGCATAGGCTCGGCGGCGGAATTCGGCTTGATCGACGCACACCTTGCTAGTTTCGCGCTTGCCGTCACCTCCGTGACCATGGCGATCACGCCGCTGTTGTCGGCCGCCGGGCGGCGCTTCGCATCGCGGCTGCGCGCGGCCGGTGCCGCACCGTCGGAACTGATGGTGCGCCCCAGCGAGGGTGGCAAACACGCGATCGTCGTCGGCTATGGCCGCGTCGGCAAAGTGGTGTGCGCGCTGTTGAAGCAGCATGGTATTTCCTATATCGCCGCCGACTCCGATGCCCATACCGTGACGCACGACCGCCGTGACGGTCATGACGTCTATTACGGCGATGCAGCCGATCCGAAATTTCTCGAGATTTGCGGGCTGGCCAACGCTGCCGGGGTCATCATCACGATTCACGACCGCGATCTGATCGGCGCAGTGGTCCAGCACGTGCGGGCCATGCGCCCCGACATTCTCATCGTTTCACGGGCGCGCGACGCCGACCATGCGCGCCATCTTTATCGGCTCGGCGCTACCGACGCGGTGCCGGAGACCGTCGAAGCGAGCCTGCAGCTTTCGGAAGCGGCGCTGGTGGGTTTAGGCGTCCCGGCCGGGCCGGCAATCGCGTCGATCCACGAAACGCGCGACGAGATTCGCCGCGCCTTGCAGCAGGCCGCCCGCGAGGCCGGGCTGAACAAGATTCATTCCGTCAGAGCGAAAACTTCGAGGCTGCGCCGGCCGTCTTAGTTCATGCTCAAACAAATCACACCGAGGCAGCGGCGCCGCGCGCCGCCTTGCCGCGGCGCACCGCGACGATTTCGGCGAGAATTGAGATCGCGATCTCATCGGGGGTGATGGCGCCGATATCGAGGCCGGCGGGCGCCTTGAGTTTCTCAAGCCGCTCGGCCGTCACGCCACGCGCCGCGAGTGCGGCTTTCAGCGCCTCGGCCTTTTTGCGGCTGCCGACGAAAGCGACATATTCGACATCGATGGCGAGCGCCGCCAGCAAGGCCGCCTCGTCGCCGCGGCTTTGCGTCGAGACCACGACATAGCGGGCGGCGGCTTCGTCGACCGGCAGCGCAAAACCTTCGATGCGGCGATCGGCGTCGGCGAAGGCCGGCTGTTCGCTCGCGGGCGCGCAGACGGTGACGGCGAAACCGGAACGCTTGGCAAGATCGGCAATGGCGACAGCGACCGGGCTTGAGCCGCAGATCACGACCTGCGGCCGCGGCAAGACCGGTTCGACGAATATGTCCATGGTGCCCTGGCTCGGGCACATATTCTTGGCGAAGCGCACGCCGCCTTGTTCTTCGCCGGCCTTGTGGCCTTGGTCGTCGAGTTCGCCGGGTGGTTGGATGGAAACGAGCCGCGGCCTGCCATCGGCAAGCGCGTCGCGCGCGGCCTTGAGCACGGCAGCGCGGGCGCAACCGCCGCCGACCCAGCCTTCCGAGATCGTGCCGTCGGGCAGAATCACCGCCTTGGCGCCGGCCTTGGCCGCGGTCGCCGCCACCGTGCGCACGACCGTCGCCAGCGCGAACGGCACGCCGGCCGACTTCCGCGTCGAGACGATATCGAGAATGTCGTTGGCGCGGTTCATCGGGTCAGACCTTCGCCAGATAGGGTTCGAGTGCAGCCAGACTTTCAAGATTGTGCGCCGGCGCGAACAGGTCGATATAGGGCAACGCCGCCTGCATGCCGCGCGCGGCCGGAGAATAGTCGCGCCAGCCGATCAGCGGATTGAGCCAGATGATTTTCTTGCAGCGCCGGCGCAGCCGGTGCATCGCCGCGGCAAGTTCTTCGGGCGCACCGGTGTCGTAGCCGTCAGAGACGATCATCACCGCGGTGCGCGAATTGATGACGCGCCGCGCGTGCCAGCGATTAAAGGTGGCGAGGCTTTCGCCGATCCGGGTGCCGCCGCCGATGCCTTGCGCCATCAGCGACAGCTTTTCCACGGCGCGCGTCACGTCGCGGTCGCGCAGTGACGGCGAGACATGCGCCAGGCGGGTGTGAAACACGAAGGCTTCCGCCTCGCGAAAAGCGTCGACCACGCCGTGCAGGAAACGCACGAAGAAAGCGGTATAGAGGCTCATGGAGCCCGAGGCGTCGAGCAGCACGACGAGCCGCAGCGGCTTTATCTTGCGGCGGCGCCATGCCAGATCGAGCAGCGTGCCGCCATGGTGGACATTGCGGTGAATAGTGCGGCGCAGGTCGAGCCGCCTGCCGCGGCGGCGGATTTGCTCGCGGCGAACGAGCCGCGCGCGCATGACGCGAGCGAGCCGCGCGGCAAGCGCATGGGTCGCCGCCACATCATCGGGATCGACAATGTGGCGCAAGTCGGCGGCGCTCAACGCTTCGGCGCGCGAGGCGCCCTCGCGGCGGCCGCGACCATCGGCTGTGCTTTCGCCGCCGCCGTCGGCGCGCCGCTCGACATGATCCGGCAGCCCAAGCGCTTCCTGCGGAACGTGGGTTTCGGCGAGCCGCCGCGCCGGGGCGTGGCTGGCGATAGGCGAGCCGGAGAGCACCTGCCGCTGCCGCATGTGGCGGCCGTGCCAGAACGCATCGAAAATTTCGTCAAACCGCTGCCAATCCGAATGCGTTGCGCAGAACAGCGAACGCAAGGCGGGCTTGAGCGATGTTGCTCGCAGCGCAGCCGGCGATGCCAGTATTTGCAGCGCATCGCGCGTCTCGGCCAATCCGACGCGGAAGCCGTTGTCGCGCAAGGTGCGGGCAAACCCGGCGAGCCGGCGGCGGGCACCGGGCCCCATCCCGTCATCCTGAGGCGGCCGCGAAGCGGCCCTCGAAGGATGAACGGTCGAGGCGCTCGGGCTGTCGCCCTTCGAGGCTCGCTGCGCTCGCACCTCAGGGTGACGGGAAACACTCATCACGCCACCTTGCCGAGGAGTCGCTCGCTGACTTCGCGAGTAAGCCGCGCACGATCCTCGTGTGTCTTGAGCAAGCAGATCATGGTCTCGTAGACAGCTTCCGGTTCCTGCCGCAGATCATGCAGTTCGAGGCCGGCCAACGTCGCCGCCCAGTCAAGCGTCTCGGCGACGCCGGGCACTTTGCGCAAATCCTCCTTGCGCACCGCGGCGACCATGCGCGCAATCTGCAGCGCGAGCGTCGTGTCTATGCCGGGAATGCGGGTAAGTATGATTTTCGCCTCGCGGTCGACTTCGGGGAAATCGATGTAGTGGTAGAGGCAGCGCCGGCGCAGTGCGTCGGATAATTCGCGCGTGCCGTTGGAGGTCAGCACCACGCGCGGGATCGACACCGCCTTGATGGTGCCAAGCTCGGGAATGCTGACCTGGAAGTCGGAGAGAAGCTCAAGCAGGAAGGCCTCGAATTCCTCGTCGGCACGATCCACCTCGTCGATCAGCAATACCGGCGGCGATGTGCGGCGGATGGCGGCCAAAAGCGGCCGTTCCAGCAGATATTTCTCGGAAAAAATGTGCTCTTCGATCGCGTCGGCATTCTCGCCGATGCCTTCGCGCGTCTTGATAGCGAGAAGCTGGCGCTGATAATTCCACTCGTACAGCGCGGCGTTCTGGTCGAGGCCTTCATAGCATTGCAGCCGGATCAGCTCGGCGCCGTGCACGGCGGCGAGCGCCTTGCCGACCTCGGTCTTGCCGACGCCGGCCTCGCCTTCGAGCAGCAACGGCCGTTTGAGGAACTCCATCAGCCACAAAGCTGTTGCGATGTCGTGGTCGGCGACATAGCCCACCGCGGCGAGTTTGTCGGAAATCTCTTCGCGCTTGAGGGTCATGGAATCAGAGATCAGATGTCAGATGTCGGATGTCAAGAAAGCGGGCTCTTTCTTTTCCGACCTCCGACATCTGATTTCCGACATCCGATCATCCATGCAGCCCGAGCTTCTCCGCCGCCGTCCAGGTGCGCCAATGGTCGTGCGGCATTTGGATGTGGGTTGAACCGAGGAAACCGAACGCGTCGTTAATTGCGTTCGAGAAGCACGGCACGCCGCCGACATTTGGGCTCTCGCCGACGCCTTTGGCGCCGATCGGATGATGCGGCGACGGCGTCGTGGTCCAGTCGGTCTCCCAGTGCGGCGTCTCGACCGCGGTGGGAAGGAAATAATCCATGAACGACGCGGTGGTGACATTGCCGTCGTCGTCGTAGTGGATTTCCTGACCCATGGCGATGGCGAAGGCTTCGGTCAACCCGCCGTGGATCTGGCCTTCGATGATCATGGGATTGATCCGCGTGCCGCAATCGTCGAGCGCGTAGAAGCGCCGCACCTTGGTCGTTCCGGTATCGACATCGACATCGACCACGCAGATATAGGCGCCGAACGGAAAGGTGAAATTCGGCGGATCGTAGTAGTTAATCGCCTCCAATCCCGGCTCCATGCCGGGCGGCACTTCGTGATAGGCCGCCCAGGCGAGTTCGGTCATGGTCTTGAAGCGCTCGGGATTGCCGCGCACTCTGAAACGATCCACGTCCCATTCCAGATCGTCGTCGTGCACTTCGAGCATATAGGCGGCGATCATCTGCGCCTTGGCCTTGATCTTGCGGCACGCTATCGCGGTCGCGGCGCCGGAGACCGGCGTCGAGCGCGAGCCGTAGGTGCCGAGCCCGTAGGGCGCGGTGTCGGTATTGCCTTCCTCGACCGCGATCGAGTTGGCGGGAAGTCCCAGCTCCGTGGCGATGATCTGGGCGTAGGTCGTTTCGTGACCCTGGCCCTGAGATTTGGTGCCAAGCCGGCAAATGCCCGAGCCGGTCGGATGGATGCGGATTTCCGCTGAATCGAACATGGCGATGCCGAGAATGTCGCAGGCGCGCGATGGGCCGGCGCCGACGATCTCGGTGAAGAAGGCGACGCCGATGCCCATCAGCTCGCGGGTCTCGCCGCGCTTGAACGCTTCGCGTTTTAACTTCTGCTCGTCGCGGAGCTTCTTGTAGTTGACCTTCTCCATCGCCTTGGTCATGGCGGTCTGGTAGTCGCCGGAATCGTACTGCCAGCCGAACGCCGACGTGTACGGAAATTGCTCGCGGCGTATGAGGTTCTTGACGCGGAACTCGGCCGGATCCATGCCGAGCTTTTGCGCCATGATGTCCATGGCGCGCTCGATGGCGTAGGCGGCTTCGGTGACGCGGAACGAGCAGCGATAGGCGACGCCGCCCGGCGCCTTGTTGGTATAGACGCCGTCGACCAGGCAATGCGCGGCCGGGAAATCGTAGGAGCCGCTGATGATGGAAAACAATCCGGCCGGCCATTTGGTCGCGTTGGCGCAGGCGTCGAACGCGCCATGGTCGGCGATGGTGTAGCAGCGCAGCCCGGTCACCTTGCCGTCCTTGGTCGCGGCGATTTCAACGTCCATATAAAAGTCGCGCGCGAACGCGGTAGTCGAGAGGTTCTCGATGCGGTCTTCGACCCACTTCACCGGCACGCCGGTGACGATCGACGCCACGATCGAGCAGATATAACCCGGATAGGCGCCGACCTTGTTGCCGAAGCCGCCGCCGATATCGGGGGCGATGACGTGGATTTTGTGCTCGGGGATTTTCGAGATCAGCGAGCCGACGGTGCGGATGACGTGCGGCGCCTGGAACGTGCCCCATAGCGTCAGCCCGCCCTTGATCTTGTCGAACGAGGCGACGCATTGGCAGGTTTCGAGCGGGCAGGGATGCACGCGCGGATAGACAATCATCTCCCTGATTGTCACGTCGGCTTTGGCGAATGCGGCATCGGCCGCGGCCTTGTCGCCGGCCTGCCAGGAAAAGATGTGATTGTAATGCTTGCGCTTGCCGTGAGCGCCGTCGGTCTTATCCTTGAGATCTTCGCGGATCGTCGGCGCATTTGGCGCCATGGCCTTGAGCGGATCGACATTGACGGGCAGCGGCTCGTATTCGACCTCGACCAGATCGGCTGCGTCAGCCGCGATATAGCGGTCGGTGGCGATGACGAAGGCGACCTCCTGGTTCTGAAACAGGACCTTGCCGTCGGCGAGCACCATCTGGGTGTCGCCGGCCAGCGTCGGCATCCAGGCGAGGTTGACGGTTTTGAGCGTTTCGGCGGTGATCACTGCGACGACGCCGGGCAGCGCCGCGGCTTTCGTCGTGTCGATCTTTTTGATGCGGGCGTGCGCGTGCGGCGAGCGGTTGAAGTCACCGTGAAGCATGCCGGGCAGCTTGAGATCGTCGACGTAATTGCCCTTGCCCTGGGTAAAGCGGATGTCCTCGACGCGCTTTCTCTTGCAGCCCATGCCTTCGAGCTTTTCGGCGCGTTCGGCGGAGGTGGGGGTCATGTCGTTCATTCTGCGGCCTCCTGGAACGGCACGCCGGCGATCTTGGCGGCGGCGAATTGAATGGCCTTGACGATATTCTGATAGCCGGTGCAGCGGCAGAGATTTCCCGAAATGCCGTAGCGGATTTCCTCCTCCGACGGATTGGGGTTTTCCTGGAGCAGCCGGTACGCGCGGACGATCATTCCGGGCGTGCAGAAGCCGCATTGCAATCCATGCATTTCGCGAAAGCCTTCCTGCAGCGCATGCAGCGTGCCGTCGGTATTCGCCATACCCTCGATGGTGCGGATCTCGGCGCCATTGGCCTGCACCGCGAACATTGTGCAGGATTTGACCGATTTGCCGTTGAGATCGACGGTGCAAGCGCCGCAATGGCTGGTCTCGCAGCCGATATGCGGTCCGGTGATATTGAGCTCTTCGCGCAGGAAATGGATGAGCAGCATGCGCGGCTCGACCAGGGCTTCGACGGTCTTGCCGTTCACTTTCATCGCGACTTGGGATTTCGCCATTGGTTTTCCCCTTAACCGCGTGCGAGCGATTTGGCGCGACCGAGCGCGCGGGTGAGCATGACGCCCGCCATTTTGGTGCGGTAGCGCGCCGGTCCGCGGGCGTCCTCGGCGGGCGCGGTGATCGCCTCGGCGGCGGCCGCGGCGCGTTTGACCGTTGCGGCATCGGGCGCCGAGCCCACGAGAATTTTCGCCGCTTCTTCCGCCCATAGCGGCGTTTCGGCGACATTGGTCAGCCCGATCGAGCAGGTCTCGACCTTGCCGCCTTTCATCGTCAGCACCACCGCCGCAGCCGCGGTCGCGTAATCGCCGATCTTGCGCTTGAGTTTTTCGTAGGCGTAGCCGTGACCCGCGGCCGGCACCGGAATGCGCACCGCGGTGAGAACGTCGCCGGCTTCGAGCGCGGTGAAATAGGCGCCCTGGTAGAAATCCCGCGCTGCAATCCGGCGTTCGCCGCTCTTGCCCGCGACGTGATAAGTCGCGCCGAGGCACATCATGACGGCCGGCATGTCGTTGCCGGGATCGCCGTTGGCGACATTGCCGCCGAGGGTACCGAGATAGCGCACTTGCGGATCGGCGATTTGCAGCGAAGTCTCGCGCAGGATCGGAAGCTTCGCGGTCAACAGATCCGAGCCGATCAGCTCGTGCTGCGTCGTCATGGCGCCGATGACGATATCGTTGCCGTCGCTGCGGACACCTTTGAGTTCGGCAATATCGGCGAGATCGACCAAGTTCGCCGGCGTGGCGAGCCGCAGCTTCATCATCGGAATAAGGCTGTGTCCGCCGGCGAGGGCGCGGCCGTCCTCCCCGAGCTTGGCCAGGAGGCCAACTGCCTCCTGGACGGATTTGGGGCGATGGTAGCTAAAGGCTCCGGGTATCACGGGCATCCTCCCTTGCGCCTGCCATGGGCCGCGATCGCTGCCGCGGCTTTTCCGACATGCGCCTAATACCGATTGTCAGTTTGAATTGTGGCGAGTTGTGCGCCGCAGCGGCAAGTGCGCTTGCACCAACCTGACGGCCGGTGCACCGACTGTCAGGATTGTGCACCAATGGCAGCGCGCCCGCATGAATTGCGTCAGGATGGCTGACACAGTCGGGGTCAAAACTCACTTCCCCGCGCGATTTGCAGAAATTCTATTGCGGCGCAAAATGATGGCGGCGGCGTAACGCCAGTGCGGGATCGTCTCCGGTCAATGCGGCGACACGCGTCTTGAGCCAGCCGATCCGGCTGCGGCTCACCGGCACGGCATAATCCTGCGTGGCGTCCATCTCGACCAGGTCGTTATCGCCGGATCGCTTGTAGCCCACCACGCGATCGATATTCACGATGTGGCTGCGATGAATGCGTACGAAGCGGCTGTTGTCCAGCCGCAATTCGACGTCGCCGATGGCCAGCGGGCAGAACAGCTTGTCGTTGCCGTCGAAGATGTAAGAGTAGTGCGCGTTGGCATGGATCGCCACCACATCGTCGACGGCAACGAAGTGCGTCGCGCCGTCGCGTTCGATGGGCAAATGGCGCGCGAAATGCCGCGGCGGCGCACCGACCCCGCCGAGCGGGCCATAGGTGCCCCGGCCGAACTCCGGATTGTCATCCTGCCCGTTGACGCGTTGGCTCTGGGTCGTGGCCGGCATGGCCGCCGGCTCCCGCAGCTCTGCCGCCGGAGCCGCTAACGCATCGCCCGGAATCGGAATTCCATCCGGCACCGATCGCGCCGGATCGGGCACCAGGATCAGGAGGAATATTCCGGACAGGCAGAACGCCACCACAGCGACGACGATCGCCAACAGATCGCTCGACAACGCCGGCGCGCCGGCAGATGTCGACGCGAATGGCAAGAGCGTCACGCCCGCCATCGCCGTGTAATGCATTCCCGAGACGGCGATGCCGAACGCGATCGCGGAGAGGATCAGCGGCGGACGGCCGCCGCGGCCGGTCGCAAGCCAGAGCGCCAGCCCCGAAGCGGCGATTGCAATCGCCATGCTGGCGGCGACATAGGTCCGATCGTGGATCATATAGGCGCTGGCGCTGAGCGCGCTCATCCCTATGTAGTGCATCGAGAAAATGCCGCCGCCCATGAGGCAGGACGACAACGTCAAACGCAACATGGTGAGCGGACCAGAACTGGTGGCGTAGACCGCCGCGCCGACCACGATCGCGCAAACCAGAAATGACAGCAGCGTCGGAAAGACCAGGTAATCGACCTGAAACGACAGCCGCGCCGCCAGCATGCCGACGAAATGCATGGTCCAGATCGCCACAGCGAGCGAAAAGGCGGCGCCCGCCAACAATAGGCGCCGGCGCAAACCGGTCGCGGCGCCAATCTGGACCGCGAGACTTAAACCGACATAGGCGCCCTGGATCGCCATCACGATCGAGAGCAGGACCAGCCAAGACTCATAAGTCACTGGCATCGGCCGCGTCCTTCACCAGGATACGAGCCCATTCTCCAATGGGCTCTGCAACCATTATAATGAGATTTGAACCGGAGCCGATACCGGCATTTCCGGCGGCGACCTTGGGGCAGCTAAGCGGCGCGCCGCGTTATCGGCCCCGTGCTCAGCCGGCGACGCCGGGCCGCACCACGGGCGAGGCAGTTCTGGTGGGCGCTGCCGCTTTCGGAGCGGCGAGACTCGGCGTTGGCGTTTCTTTCGGCCGCGCCGCGACCGGGCCGGCGATGCCGGGCCGGCAGGTTTCGGCGTGCGCCGTTTCCACGATGTATCGCAGCGCCTCGGCCTGCACGCGCGGCGCCTTGTCGATGGTGAGATGATCGATCGACGGGTCGTCGGAGAGGTCGATATTGGTGAGCAGGCCGTGAAAACCGGCGCCGCGTTGCATATAGGCGTATTTGCGCTGCGTAATATTGATCAAACAGGCGACGTTGCCCGACGCCGCGTAGGAGCCGGTGCCGTCCACCGGAAGCACGAGCGCGACCGGCACGCCTTGCGTATTCAATTGTTGCGCCATCGCCATCACCGCATCGGCGCCGAGCGAGTGCCCGACCAGCATATATGGGCCGTAGTCGCCGGCGCGGTACATTTGCACGATCCGCTCGACGACCGAGTCGGCATAGGTGTGATTGTAGACGCTGGCATCTATGCCGTAGCGCTGGACCTGCGCGGCGAGCTGATCCATGCCGAGCGAGAAAATATTCATCAGTCCGCGCATCAGATATACGTGCGGCCGCGATAGGGCATGATGCGCTGCGGCTTGGCGTTGGAGGCCCCGTGTCGCGCTCTGGGCGCCGGCCGGCACCACTATCAGCGCCGCGAGGATGAGAGCGCCCGCGCAAACGCGGCGCGAAGGCGATGAATTTGCAGTGGAATCAGGCGCGCTCGACATTGCACCCCTCTACGCTACGCCACAGAAACTATGGCGACGACTATGGACAAACAGGGTAAAAATTTCCTTGTGATCAACGGCTATTCGCCGCTTTCCGGTTGGCGAGGTCGAGCACGATCGGCCGCGTCGCGGCACGCAATGGGGTGTGCCGCAGGTCGGCAAGCGTGTGTAGGAAATCGGAAAACCAGTTCTGCACCGACGCCGCCTTGAGCTTGCGCACCATCGATTGCCATCGCTCGCGCCGCTCGTCGACGCTCATGGCAAGTCCTGCTGAAATTTGCCGCGCCATGCCGTCGATATCGTGCGGGTTGATGAGCAGCGCCGCGTCGAGCTCCTTGGCCGCGCCGGCGAACGACGACAGCACCAGCACGCCCGGGTCGAACGGATTTTGCGCGGCGACATATTCCTTGGCGACGAGGTTCATGCCGTCATGCAGCGGCGTGACCAGGCCGACGCGCGCTACGCGGTAGAAGCCCGCTAGCGTGAGTTGCGAAAAGCCCTTGTTGAGATAGCGGATCGGCGTCCAATCGACTTCGCCGTGCCGCCCATTGACCTCGCCGACGAGTCCGGCAAGCTCGGCCTTGAGTTCGCGGTACGCTTTGATATTGCCGCGCGAGGGGACAGCGACCTGCAGCAGCGACACCTCGCGCTTCAAAGTCGGTTCGAGCTCCAGCATGCGGTCGAATGCGCGGATCCGGTTGGCGAGACCCTTGGAATAATCCAGTCGATCGACGCCGAGCACGAGCTTGGCGCCGTGCAGGCTGTCGCGCAAGCGGGCGACCTCGATTCGACCGGCGGCTTTGCTGGCGCGCGCGCTGAACTCGTCAACGTCGATGCCGATGGGGAAGGTCGCGAGCTGTGTCAGCCCCCAATCCGAGGCGACCGTGCCGTCGACGACATTCAGTCCGAGCTCGGCTTGCAGATAATCCTCGAAATTCTGCCGGTCTTCGACGGTCTGAAAGCCGATGAGATCGTAGGCCAGCATGGCGTCTGCGAGCTCGACGTGATGAGGCACCGCCGCCATGGTGCGGCGATCCGCCCATGGCGTATGCAAAAAGAAACCGAGAGGCCGCTCGATGCCGAGCCGGCGCAAATCCGCGCCCAAGGTCAAGAAGTGATAATCCTGGATCCAGAACATTGCCTCGGGCGTGTTGAAGCGAACGAGCGCGCGCGCCATGAACGCGTTGATTTCGCGGTAACAGGTATAGTCATCGGCGGTGACGTGGATAAGATCCGGCCGCGAATGCAACGCTGGCCACAGCGCCGAATTAGCAAAGCCCTCGTAATAGCCGCGATAATGCTTTGCCGGCATATCGACGGTCGCCAACGCACCGGTGCCGAGCGCCTCGATCTTGGCGAATGAATCGCGCGTTGCTTCGCCCGATTGTCCGCTTGAGCCGACCCAGATCGCGCCGGAATCCCGCACCATCGGCAGCAACGCTGCCGCGAGACCTCCGGCGACCGGCTCATCCGCTTTGGCGCGTGCGACGCGGTTGGATACGACGACGACGTTCACGGCGAAGCTCCTCTGGGGGTATTCGATTAACTTTTACAGACCCGCTTTGTTCCCTTTTTTGATGCAACGCAGCAGAGGCGGTCGAACAGGGCAGCCGCAAACCTTTTGAATCAGTGAGGTTTTTGCTCAGGATTTTTAGTTAAGCAGGCGCGGTAGGCCTAAGCCTGCGCATAGGCGATCGTCGACAGCAGGCTCACTTCGGCGCGCCGTGAATCCAACCGTGTGTGCTGCACGACAATTGGCACATCGGACTCGAACACCGACGAATAAGCGGTGTCGCGCGGGATCGGCGCCGGGTCGGCAAGGTCGTTGAAACGCAGATGCAGCGTGCGTCGGGCCGCAACAGTGACGGGATACACGACCGGCTCCCGATCGGCATAGAAAATAGTGATCCGCACATGCGCCGTCTTGTCGCCGGCATTCAAGATGCACGCGGTCTCGTGCGACTGCAGCGCCGAATCCGAAAACGAGCTTTGCGACGGAATCCAACCTTCGGCGATGGCCCAGCGGCGATGTCCGAGAGCGTCCATGAGAGATCGCAGGATCAAGCTAAGTTGCTAATGCCCATAGTTTAACGGCGCAAACGACCGATCGGTTCCACGATGGAACTTTTTGCGGACAGTAGAGTTCACTGTATGTGCGCGCGGGGCGGCGCCGTTCATTTATTGCGCAGAAGCTATTCAGGACCACGAGATGCGCGCCCTTACAGTTGCGCCCGGCACCGCAAATTCGGCGCGCGTCGACGACATTGCGGAACCGCCGACATCGGACGGCGCCGTGCTGGTGCGCACGCTCGCGCTCGGGGTTTGCGGCACCGATCGTGAGATCGTTTCCGGGGCGTACGGCTGGGCGCCTCCCGGCCAGAAGCGCTTGGTCATCGGCCACGAGTCGCTGGGCAAGGTGCAGAGCGCGCCGGCCGATTGCGGCTTCAAAGCAGGCGATCTCGTCGTCGGCATCGTGCGGCGCCCGGATCCGGTGCCGTGTCCATGCTGCGCCGTCGGCGAATGGGATATGTGCAGGAACGGGCGCTATACCGAGCGCGGCATCAAGGAGCGCAACGGCTACGGTTCGGATTTTTTCCGCATCGAGCCGGATTTTCTGATCAAAGTCGATCCATCGCTCGGCGACAACGGCGTCTTGGTCGAGCCGACCAGCGTCGTTGCCAAGGCGTGGGATCACACCGAGCGCATCGGCGCCCGCTCGCGCGCCTGGGCGCCCAAGACGCTCCTTGTCACCGGCGCCGGCCCGATCGGTTTGCTTGCCGCCTTGATCGGTGCGCAGCGCGGACTCGACGTCCATGTGCTCGACCACAACGACAGGGGCCGAAAAAGAGAAATGGTGCGCGAGCTCGGCGGCACCTTCCATCTCGAAAGCCTTTCGGAGCTTGACGGGCTGCAGCCCGATATTTTGATGGAGTGCACCGGCGCGCCAAAGGTGGTGCGCGACGCGTTCGGCCGCACCGCGGCGGGCGGTGTCGTCTGTCTGGTCGGCGTCTCGGCGCCCGGCCGCGATCTGAACGTCGATATCGGCGGGCTCAATCGCACCATGGTGCTCGACAACGACACCGTGTTCGGCAGCGTCAACGCCAATCGCAAGCATTATGAAGATGCCGTCGACACTTTGCAGCGCGCCGACAAGCATTGGCTCGCCAAGCTGATCAGCCGGCGCGTGCCGGTCGAGCAATGGACGCAAGCGCTGCACCAGCAGCCGGACGACATCAAAGTCGTCGTCGATTTCTCCTGACAGGCTAACAGCCGCACCCGCCATGGCCTCTCCCATCGAAGACTATGCGCTGATCGGCGATTGCAAGAGCGCCGCGCTGGTTTCGCGCGACGGTTCGATCGACTGGCTGTGCTGGCCGCGGTTCGATTCGGAAGCCTGTTTTGCCGCGCTCCTTGGCGCGCCCGAGCATGGCCGCTGGCTCGTCGCGCCGCGGCAAACCGCCAAGATCACGCGCCGCTACCGGCCGAATACGCTCGTTCTCGAAACTCATTTCGAGACCTCTGAGGGCGAGGCGACGCTGATCGATTTCATGCCGGTGCACACCAGCAATTCGACCATCGTGCGTTTCGTCGTCGGCAAGCGCGGCAAGCTCGCCATGCGCACCGAGCTTATTCTGCGCTTCGGCTATGGCGGCATCGTGCCGTGGGTGACCCGCGGCGACAGCGGGTCGCTCCGCGCCATCGCCGGCCCGGACATGGTGCTCTTGCACAGCCCAGTTCATGTCTACGGCAAGGACCTGACCACGGTCGGGGAATTCAGCGTCGCCCGCGGCGAGACTATTCCGTTCTTGTTGACCTATTCGCCGTCACATCTGCCGCCGCCGCCAACCGTCGATCCGACCGGGGCGCTCGCCGAAACCGAAACCTATTGGCGCGAATGGTCGGCCAAATGCCGGCCGGCCGGGCGTTGGACCGAGGCGGTCAAGCGCTCGGTGATGACGCTCAAGGCGCTCACTTACGCGCCGACCGGCGGCATCGTTGCAGCGCCGACCACGTCGTTGCCGGAGCGCGTCGGCGGCCAGCGCAATTGGGACTATCGCTATTGCTGGCTGCGCGACGCCACCCTGACGCTGCTCGGCTCCATGCACGCCGGCTATTACGAAGAGGCGCAGGCTTGGCGCGAATGGCTGTTGCGCGCAATCGCCGGAACCCCCGATCAACTGCAGATCATGTACGGCATCGGCGGCGAGCGACGGCTCGACGAATGGGAGGCCGATTGGCTGCCCGGCTATGAAAAATCCCTACCGGTGCGCATCGGCAATGCGGCTCACCGGCAATTGCAACTCGACGTGTTCGGCGAAATCATGGACACCTATCATCAGGCGCGGCGCGGCGGGCTAACCTCCGACGAATCCGGATGGGCGATCCAGATCGAGTTTCTCAAGCATCTCAAAAATATCTGGCGCCAGTCGGACCAGGGCATTTGGGAAATGCGCGGCCCGCCGCAGCAGTTTACCTATTCCAAGGTGATGGCCTGGGTAGCGTTCGATCGCGCCATCAAGAGCTCAGAAGCCTTCGGGCTGGAAGGGCCGCTCGACGACTGGCGCAAGCTGCGCGATGAGATTCACAACGAGGTCTGCGCGCGCAGCTTCGACAAGAAGCTCGGCAGCTTCGTCCAGGCCTATGATTTCGATCAGCTTGACGCCAGCCTGCTGCTGATTCCTTGCGTCGGCTTCCTGCCGGTGACCGATCCGCGCGTCGAGGGCACCATCGCGGCGGTCGAAAAACGGCTCCTGCGCGATGGCTTCGTCATGCGTTACGCGACCGAGGAGGTCAAAGACGCGCTGCCGCCCGGCGAAGGCGCATTCCTGGCCTGCAGCTTCTGGCTGGTCGACGCCTACATTCTGCAGCAACGATTCGACGACGCCGAGCAGCTGTTTCGCCGGCTGATCGCGTTGCGCAACGAGGTCGGCCTTCTGAGCGAGCAATACGATCCGCAGCTCAAGCGCCTGGTCGGCAATTTTCCGCAGGCCTTCTCGCATCTCGCGCTGATCAACAGCGCCTATAATTTGACGCGGACGCACAAGCCGCTGCACCAGCGCGCTCACGACGAACACGCGCCGTCGGAAGCCGCGGAAGCGCCTGCCGAATGACGCGGCAGTCGCTCGGCAGTAAGGGCGGCCGAGTAACACTCGATTGCGTCAGCTCAACAGCTCGACCCGTCCGGATTTCAGGGCGTAAACACCGCCGACCACCCGGATTTTCTTGTCGTTCGCGAACGACTGGAGGATAGGCCCGGCAGATTTCAGCTTCTCGACATTGAGTGCGACGTTGCGGCGGGTGGCGTTGGCCAAGAGGTCGCCGGGCTGGCCTTGCACGGCCTCGACCGCAGGCCGGATCGCGTCGACCAGCGACGGCAGATGACCCGGCAGCGTCGTGCCGTCCTTGATCGATTTGATGGTGGCGTCGACCGCGCCGCAGGCTTCGTGGCCGAGCACCATGATCAGCGGCGCGTTCAACACCTGCACGGCATATTCGAGGCTGGCGACCATTTCGTCGCTGGCGAAATTGCCGGCGATGCGGCAGACGAACAGGTCGCCGCGCGCACTGTCGAAGCAATATTCCGGAGCGATCCGGGAATTGGCGCAGCTCAAGATGGCGGCAAACGGGTTTTGCCCCTTGCTCAGCGCCTCTCGCTCATGCCGGAAATCATGCCGCTTGCTGACGCCGTCGACGTAGCGGGCATTGCCCTGCATCAGCCGGCGCAGCGCGGCATCGGGGGATATGACATTCTCCGGCTTGGGTGGCGCCTTGGTCTTGGCGGCAAAGGCTTGCGGCGCCATCGCGAGACCGGCGGCGGCCGCCGCGCCTGCCGCGAGTTTAAAGATGCTCCGTCGCGCCATATGGGCATGCTGGACGGCGGCCTCGGCACAGCGTTCACACATATTTATCTCCTCCCCTGGGGTCTTGATTATCGCCAAGCATGAACCGAACTTGGCCTTCGCGCGGCACATTGATGACCGCCGCAGGCTAAAAACTATTGTGTGCGATGTAAATTGTCACTCTGGCAGCCGCAAGCTTACCCCGCTGCAACGGTCGCGAAGGGCGGACGACTGGCTGACTTGTCACAACGCCGTTACGCACGACGATCGCAGATGACCGAGGATTTCGTTATTTCCTATCCAGTGTTGTCGCGGTCGATTTACGATCCAATCGTACAGCGCATGGCGAAATCGTTGCGGCCGGGGAGCGGCTTTCAAGGCCCTCCGACCGGCATCAACTACAAATGCCGTGCGGTATCCTGAAGTCGCGCCTCGTTCCGGCCGAGTTTTTGTAAGTCCGGTTAGTTTTCAGACCCGCCTTTCCAGGGCACCCGCGGCGAGCAAAGATACTGCCTCCTCGTCGCCCGCTTCGGCAGCTCGCGTGAGCAATGTCGCAATCGACTCAGATCCTTTCGCCTTTTGCCTTTCTCTGAAGTTAGATAGTTTGTGTACCATGACTCCCTGCTCGGCGAGCATGCGCAAGGCGGTCAGAAATTCGCTTCCCTGCATTTCCTTTATCAGATTGTAGCCGTCATCGAACTCACTATGGGTCATCAGATGGATAGCGCGGGCGACTAGGCAAGCGTTCTCAATGGCGTTGACCTTGAACTTAATCCTGACCCTACTAACCATGTTCGATATCTTGTGGAGGGCTCACCCCGTTGAAGCCAAGCACATGTATATCCAGCATTACTTCCACCGCGGTGATGAAGACCATGGACCGTCCAGAACCTACGACAATAGCCAGTAAATACGGTAATGTCTGGTCGGATGCCGCTCGGCTGGTGGACCATGATGGAATCTACCAAACAATTTGTGCGACTGGTGTCGCTCACCTTGGCGGCTTTGGCGGTCGCGGCCATAATCCTGAGCGGCGAGGCCCGCGCTGACTGGCCCGAACACACTATCACTATCATTGTCCCTTTTCCCGCCGGTGGAGCCAATGACCTGCTTGGCAGGCTACTGGCCGCAGAGCTGGCGCCGAAGCTGGGCCAAGAAGTCATTGTTGACAATCGCGTCGGCGCAGTCGGCAATATCGGTTTGAGCGCCGCCGCGCAGGCTCCGTCGAAGGGCTATACCCTGCTTGTTACCACCAATGCGGCGCTGATCAACCCACTATTCGGTTCAAGCTTGTCCAAAACCGCTTACGACACCTTCAAGGATTTCACGCCGATCGCCTATCTCGGCGCCGCACCAAATTTTATTATTACCCGGTCATCCTCCAACATCACAAACGTCGCGGATCTAATTGCAAAGGCGAAAGCCAATCCGGGCAAGCTTACTTATGCCTCTCCCGGCGTCGGCAGCTCCTCACAGCTCGCGGCGGAGCTCTTCAAGCTGCGCGCTAATATCGATATTCGGCATATTCCCTGTGACGGCGCGGAGCCTGCATTGATGGCCGTGCTTTCCGGCTCGACCGATATCGCTGCGGTCGGCGTTGCGGGGCTGCTCGGCCACATCCGCTCTGGCGAGATCAAGGGCTTGGTGCAGACCGGCGGCGAGCGCTGGTTCGATCTGCCCGATGTGCCGACCATGGCGGAAGCCGACATTCCAAACGTAGTGGCGCAGACTTCGCTGATGTTTCTCGCCCCGGCGGGGACGCCCAGCCTCATCACCGAAAAGCTCGCACGCCTAACACAGGAAATTATGCAAAGATCGGATATTCAGACCAAAATGATCCAGGCCGGCTTCGTGGTGCAGTACGAAGGGCCCTACGAACTGCACATGCGCATGGTGCGCGAGGCTTTAATGTGGAAGGAGATTGTCGAACGCGCAGACCTCAAGACGAAATAGCAACACGAATATAAATCGACATTCGTTGGTGGTGCCTTTGTGCTTTCGGGCACGGTGCTCAAGCTACGGCACGACGATCGATTATCCGGATTTCTTCAAAATGCGGCGGCCGGATAGCGATCTCACGGTCGTCGCTTCATACAATTCCCTTCCCACTTCAATCTCTGGCCAACCACAAATTCCCTGCTGGCAGGGAATTTAGCAGGGAATTATTTGAAAATTGCCTCGTTTAAACCAGCCATTGAGCCAAATTATCCATTCATTTCAAACCATTGGCATAGGATTCCCTGCACAAGCTTAGCAGGGAATTTGTTCCGCCGAAGCAAGGAATTGCCTCGGCCGCGAACCAAGTTCCTCCCTCGATTGCCGAAGGTCGCTGCCATCCAGCGCAGTGCCGGATGGAAGATCCGCCGCTGAACATCTGTGATCACTTGCCCGGTATTGGCCTCGTACCAGCGCCGGTTCAGGTCCTCGGTCGCCACCCCGAGCTGGACGATGAGATTGCCCGACAGGTCCTGCGGCCCTACCTCCCCCCGCTTCTCCCGCCACAGCCGCACCAAGGCAGCCTCGTCATCTCCCATGATGATCCGGGCGTCCGAGCCCCCAATAAAGTAACGGCGATTGCTGTTGAGCAACTTCATGGCCCCTTCAGGCATTGTCGGCACTCCAGTAAGGTAAGTGGTTCCAAATGCATCGATACTAAAAGTATCGTATATCATGATCTTCGATTTAATATCAAAAGTATCAATTCGCCAGATAAAAGCTGCCCGCGCGCTTTTGTCTTGGTCACAGGAGCAATTGGCCGAGGCGGCCGATATTTCGATACCTACGATAAAGCGGCTGGAGGCTCAGGACGGTCCTCTGGGGGGCCGGAGCGCAACGGGAAATAAAATTCATATGGCTTTACAAACCGCCGGCGTTGAGTTCATCGACGAGAACGGAGGCGGCCCTGGCGTCCGTCTTCGGAAGCGGACATCGAAACGGAGCAAGTAACAGATGGACAGGAAAATGGATTGACGCTGCGACCGCGCGCCAGAACGCCGCGCTTCGGGACGGGTCTGACCAAGCCGCAGCCCATGCAATTCAGTCCGTCTGGGCAATGTCCAGCTGGACGAGATAGAAAGTCACGACGCCGACGGTGGCGCCACGGCAATGTGGTGGCGGATACTTGCCGCGCTTGATGCTGCCCTCGTGTCCGCTCGTTCACACCTCTTCGATATCAATCCGGATGTCATCGGCGTTCGGCAGCGTTGCGAGGGCGTCCAACTCCAATTGTCTAACATCGAGGCCGGATGGAATGTGCAGCAGAAACGCCACCTGTCGTTTGCCTTTGTAGCGAGGGGCGCCTTGCAGCCGACAGCCGCGCGAGGCAAGGAACGATTGCACCGCGCCGAATGTCGCCTTCGCGTCTCCCTCCTCGGAGTGACGGATTTGAATGCGACAGGCTACGCGTGAATTTAGCACGAAGATGAGGATCCAGCTGAAAACGGTAACGAAGACCGCCATCACCCATGAACCCATGCCGCACGCGAGCCCCACCACCACAACTATCATGGCTTTCACGGTGAGTTTTGGATTGTCGAGCGCGGTGCGAAACCGCAGCAACGCGCCAATCCCGAAGATGACAAATGCGAGCGTTTGGCTGGTCCCGCTCAATTCAGCGACGATCGCGCCGACCAAGCCGAGGAGGATGATCGTCTTGCGCTCCTCAAAATCTGAGGGCGAATCGAGACGCCACGAGCGGCGCGGATCCCATGCGACTACCCATGCACAACCGACCGCCAAAATTAAACTAAGAAAAAGCCGGAGCATGAATTCCGGATGCAAGAATTGCTCGAGACTGTGGCGTATCGACACCCACGAATCACCCTGCGGGTCTATGCCGCCACCAACGGCGATTCCCTGCTTCGACATTTCTTCTATGGGATTCGCCCCGAACGCCGCCGGCGGCAACACGCACGCGAGAGCGATGACAGTGACAGCAATGATGGCGCCAAACGCTCGTCCGCTAAGTCGGCCGTGGCTGCATGGGTGCGATGACATAATATTCTCCGTGTTCTTTAAGCTAGTCGGAATTCGTCCTTTGACTCTGCGCGTCCCGATAGAATTTGCGGGTCCCCGAGGTTAGAGCGCCGGAAACTGAAAATGAGTAGTTTTCTCCGTTTCACCGAGCGCTAAGCCTTTATCAAGGCGCAGACGAACATGTTTGCCCGAGTCATCAGGTAATAAATCTTCCTCGATGCGTTTACTTTCAACCAAATTGCCGTTCTCATCGTAACGCAACTCAATCAGCCAATTGAATATATGACCCGGCCATTTGCCGTTGCGAAGGAGTCTTTCAGAATCGCCACCTAACGCGCGGAGCAAATCGGGGATTTCCCCGTGATGCCAGCAAATCAAAATATTCGTGCCGTGCGGCTCGTCTTGGAGTTCATCGGCCAATTTCGATATTTGTTGATTTTTGAACCGAGTGTCAATTGTGAGGCCAAGTGCCTTGGCGGTCGGTTCGAGCGTGAGGCGTGGCCGATGGCTGCTGCGGGAGTCCTTGGCGGCGAACAGATAATCCAATTTCAACGGCTGCCCGCCGATCGTGAAATTCTTAAAGTAATTAACGTAAGCCTCGGCACGTTCATCGCCAGCGGAGGATAAGCCGTCACCGTCGTCCGGTTCTTCGGCGTGCCGGATGACGAGAATGATTGAGTTCTTTAATGCGTTTCCATTGTGCAAGGGTTCGGCGACAGTTGCTACCGGAACCGCCAGCGCCAATAATCCACAGAATAGCGATGTAAGCTTCATGTTCCAGTTTCCCAGGCTCACAGCTTTGCAAATCTTAGACTAGGCTTAAAATCGACCGGGCGATATGCAAATTCCACCCCGTGCGGGCGCCCCTCCAGGCGCGCAAAGCCAAAATCGGTTTTCAACGGTAGATGCTATCCGTTACCCTCATAGTAGCTACTTGCACTGAGCGACCTGCTAATGCGGCCGACGCCTATTAGGCGCGAGAATTTACGAATAAGGCGGAAAATCCGCACCACAATAGGCCGGGGCCGAAAATGGCCCTGGTCATTTTGCCTAGAGCACGTCAAAGTTGGAGCGCGAAAAACGCAATGCTCCAATTAACGTGAACGTGAAGTTGATGAAGGCTAGAGAACGTTTCCGCCGACTGCAAGGGCGGTTGAGCGACCCGTTGTTGACCGTGCTGACGGTCATGCTAGCGGTCTTTTTGTTCGTGATCGGGCCGCTCCAAGCCGCGGGCGTTGCGGCCGCACATCAGTTTGGCTTTGCATTCGGGATAGTGCTCGTAGCAGCAGTTTTCATTGTATCCGACAGTTGGATTGCCGTCGCAGCAATTTTGATTGCGGTCGCGCTGATTGCCGTCGCTACCGTGATGCGGCTAAGGCAGCCGTCGGTCATCGACATCTACCTAGATGCTATCGCCTGGATGATTACTGGCGTGACGCTAAGTATCGTGGTCGCTCGTGCGGTATTTGCACCCGGACAGGTCACGTTCCATCGCATCATCGGGTCAGTGCTACTCTATCTCAATATTGGGCTTCTCTTCGTAGCATTATACTCTTTCGTGGCGCTTCTGGAGCCCAATGCATTTAACGGCTTGGCGACACTTCAAGACAATCTCGCCCTCTTCGGGAACCTGTCCTACTTCAGTTTCGTGACCCTGACTTCGGTTGGCTATGGTGACATCGTCCCCCTGCATCCTTATGCACGCGGTTTGGCAAACGTTGAGGCCATTATTGGCCAGCTTTACCCAGCAACGCTTTTAGCGCGGCTCGTCACGCTTGAGTTGGAGGGTCGGCACAGGAGATAGCTGAAAGCAGCCGCCCTTTTGCACAAGCCGTCGTTCAGAGTGCAAGAGTGCGCTCTTCAGCCGAGACTGGAGGTATGAACCATGAGTCCTCTGTTGATGTCTGTGATTGTGTTTGCATGCGTTCTGGGAGGAATGTTTTTCGGTGTGTTGCTTCGTAGCAGGCTGCCAGAGCATCATTTGAGCGGGGCTACAAAGGATGTAGTGAGGTTGGGTAGTGGGCTGATAGGGACCATTGCTGCTCTCGTGCTCGGCTTGCTGATCGCTTCGGCAAACAGCACTTATGAAACTCAGAGTAGTCAAGTCCAGCAGTTAACCGCCGATACCGTTGTGCTCGATCGCATCCTGGCGCAGTACGGGCCGGAAACAGAATTCGGCCCGCAATCTCCTGCGTCGCGCGGTCGCCGCTATGGCCGATCGGATTTGGCGCGAAAACGGTTCCGCTTCCAGAAAGGGGGAGCCGTTCGAAGCAAGTACTGCAGGCTTGTCTTTCTATGATGAGATTCAGAAACTATCGCCGCGAAATGATAGCCAACGCGCTCTCCAAGCAAGTGCGATAAACGCCGCGCAAGATCTGGCGAAAACGCGCTTACTCCTGTTCGCCGAGGCGGGGATGACAATCCCCCTGCCATTCCTCGTAGTGCTGGTTTCCTGGCTCGCCATCATATTTGCCAGCTTCAGTCTATTCGCCGACAACAACGCGACCACCATTGGTGCCCTTGTCATTTTCGCGCTATCGGCGTCTGCTTCGATCTACCTGATCCTTGAGCTAAGTCAGCCATTCACGGGCCTCATGATGATTTCCAGCGAGCCACTACGCAACGCTCTTCCGCCGCTCGGTCAATGACGCAGCTTCGCTGCATGTCCACTATGGGCCTTGCGCACTAAATATCTCTTATGCAGATAGTCTGTGCCCCACTCTACGGAATAAATCTAACACGAGAGGCTAGAAAATGATTCGGGTCATTGCTCTGGTCATTGCCACTTCAGCGTTGCTGTCACAGGCTGCCGCCGGCGATGAAATACGGCACACCACGTTTCCAAGCGCAATGATCGGAACGTGGGCCCAGACCGCAGGACAGTGCACGGCGAAGGACAAATCCAATGTCCTGATTGAACCGGCCAAGTACGGCGATGCTAGTGGAAGCTGCGCTGTGCGATGGGTTGTGGAGACAGCAGGGTCGCATGGTCCAAACTATGCAGTTCATGCGCTGTGCACCAGTGCGGCGGACCCAAACAAATCTCAAGTCGTGAATATTATCATCCGACCTCTGGGCAACAGCCGAGCTTCGATGGGACGATCGTTCGAAGATTTGAAGACCTACCAGCACTGTCCGACTGAGTAATTGCTCGTGTCACAACGGCATACTGGGAAAGCCACGAATCCGCGGCATTTGCATTTACTCGCCCCTTAGCATTACAGTTGTGAGTTTTTGCTGGCACATTTGTTTGATTTCTGAATCCATGGGTCACCATGATTCGGAGATCATGGATGATAGGGGCATCGATTGAGACGACGCTTGAGTTGTGGGCATCGTCGCTGCGAGAGGTGAAGAAGCGGATACGTCCATTGTTCGCGCAGGAGCGCGCAGCTTTGAACGCGGGCCTGTTCGTGGACGGGCTGCTTGGCGACGAGCGTCGTAAAACCGGATGGATGCGCGCGGAGGCGGCGGGCGATCCTGGGCCTTGGCGGCAGCAGGCGGTTTTAGGCCGTGACCGATGGGATGCCGATGCACTGCGCGACCTGGTGCGCGACTATGCCACCGAGCATCTTGCGGACGAGAACGCGGTGCTGGTGATCGATGAAACCGGCTTTCTCAAGCAAGGCAAGGCTTCGTGCGGGGTAGCGCGGCAATACACTGGCTCGGCGGGCAAAATTACGAACTGTCAGATCGGTGTTTTTGCTGCCTACGTGTCGCGTCACGGCCATGCCTTCATCGATCGGGCGCTCTATTTGCCAAAGGGCTGGACCGACGATCCGGCTCGCCTGAAGACCACATATGTGCCGGGCGACGTCAGCTTTTCGACCAAACCTCAGCTTGCAGCCAAGATGATCGAGCGCACCATTGCAGCTGGCGTGCCGTTCCGCTGGGTTGCAGCCGATAGCGTCTATGGGGTCGGCGATATCGAACGGGACCTCCGCCAAGCTGGTAAAGGCTATGTACTCGGCGTCAATTCCAATCATTGGTTTGCATCCTGGGGCAAGCCGCAATGGGTTGCCGGCACCGCCGAGGAGATCGCCAAGACGCAGCGACGATCTGACTGGCGGCGTCTGTCGGCCGGTGCCGGAACCAAAGGACCACGATTGCATGACTGGTGCTACCTCGAACTGGCCGATCTCGAAGGCGAAGCGTCCAACCATCACAGCCAGGTCCGTTGGACACGAGGCTTGCTGATCCGACGTAATATCGCCAACGGCGATCTCGCCTACTTCACGACCTGGTGCCCGGCAGGGACGTCAATCAAGACACTTGTCAGCGTCGAAGGCCACCGCTGGGCGATCGAGGACAGCTTTGAGACTGCCAAGAACGAGTTCGGGCTCGACCACAACGAATCCAGATCGTGGCATGGCTGGCATCGTCACGTCTCGCTCGTCATGCTCGCCTTCGCCATGATGGCTGCCATCCAACATCAGGCCAACAAGCCGGCGCCCAAAAAAACCAAACCGAGCGCAATGCCAAGACATCCGACCTCATCCGTTGGTCAATTCAGGAAATCCGCCGCATAGCCCAACGTCTCGCGCGAAAGCGCATCCAACCCGCCGATGTAATCGCATGGTCGCTCTGGCGGCGGGCTCATCAAGCCGCAGCACAGAAATCTCATATCAACCAAAAATCACAACTGTAATGTTAGAGCCGATCCAAGAAGTTGGGATTCATGAGCAACGGCTTGGTCTGGTCAAGCGTCTGAGCATAATACGGATCATGGCAAGGCGAACGAAGGCGGCGACGGTTCTGGCATAGCGTTCGAAGTCGCGCGCCAAACGGCGGTTGCGGCTGATCCATGCGAGTGTGCGCTCGATAATCCATCGCTTGGGCAAGACGACGAAGGTGTGGGCGTTGCCGCGCTTGACGATCTGCAATGTCCAGCACCCGGTATCGCCGACGACCTTTTCCATCTTCGGCCCTTGATATCCGGCATCCGCAAAGATGCATTCTATGAACGGAAACAAGCGGCGCGCCGTGCGCAGCACTTGGCGGGCACCATCGCGATCCTGCACGTCGGCGGGGTGAACGACCACGCTCAATAGCAGCCCGAGCGTATCGACGAGAATATGGCGCTTGCGTCCCGTGACCTTCTTGCCTGCATCGTAACCCTGCGGGTCGAGCGCAGAGCCCCTTTTTGAGCAGCCTTGGCACTCTGACTGTCGATGATCGCCGCAGTCGGGCTCGCTTCGCGTCCGGCCTGCTCGCGGGTTGCCACATAGAGCGCGTGGTGGATGCGCGCCAGCGTGCCATCCCAGTCCCACAGCATGAAATAATAGTGCGCTGTGCTCTTCGGCGGCAGGTCCTTCGGCAAGGCCTGCCACTGACAGCCAGTCGACAGCACGTAGCAGATCGCGTTCAGCACCTCGCGGACATTCACGTCCCGCGGCCGGCCGCCGTGCTTAGCCGGTGGAATCATCGGTTCAACCAGCGCCCATTCGGCGTCGGTGACATCACTCGGATAACGAAGGCCGTGCCGCTCGGCCGTCTGCCGGTGTTCGGGCTTCCACATCGGGCGCTCCTGTGCAAATCAAAGCGCCCATCAATGAATCACAACCGATTCATCCAACTCAATATCTTCTTGGATCGGCTCTTAGTCCTTTCCGTCCGCATCCTTGAGATTAGAGCAGGCCTGATTTCGTTTGTAAGATTGAAGTAGAACTTAAACGAATCTACCGACCCAGAAGAATATCGCTTTAAATCGCCACTCAAGTGATGCTTGGCCGAAACGGAGTGGAGATCCATACCACGGAACGCAACGTCGAAAACGACCGCAAAAACCCCATTCTCCTCACGGCCACGGCATTGATGCGTCACTTAGGAGCCCGGCGTTGAAAAAAGAGAGCCCAAAAATTGTCCCTACCGATCACTCGGCTGATCTCGCTCAAAAGAAAGAAGGGCGACAACGCAATCGTTCCAATGATTCCAAGAGATACGATTCCAAACAATGTATTGGCGCCGACCTCTGCAATGCTCTCTGCCATCGGCTTTCCATGCCACATCCCGATAAGCACATGCTCCACAATGTGGAAGCAGATAAGCGCGATGGCAAACAAGATGGATTTGAAGACCACCGAATAGATGAGCGGCTTATCATGGAACCTGCCACCCAGATGAAAATCCTCGGCGACGAGCATGACTTTCGCGAAGATTAAGGCGTTAACGATGGGAAGACCATGCGATACATAATCTATTTGATGCTGCGACAATATAATAAATTCGTGAATAGCCATCGTGCCAAACACCAGCCAGAGATATAAAAACATCAGAACGAAATTTTTTGTTTGATCCTTGGCTCTCTCTTTGAAGTTGGGTTTTGGCTCTGACTTTTCGCTGTCTTTGCCAACGCTGACTTGCCGCAGCTCATGGCGAGACTGAGAAGAGTTCAACAAAGAGACCGGATACGTCGCCCGCCGCAACCCATGAGGCAAGGCCAGGTTTCCATACCCAATCGTGTGCCACCAGAACGTCCTTGTTTGGCGAATTGAGTCAAATCGGCGAAGCGTACCGGCCCGAATTCCTTATCATTTTTTGAAACATACCATTGGTCATCGCCCGACAACGGGTCTTGCATTTGCGACGAACCCTGGAGTTGACGATTTCAAGGAAGTAGCTCTCGTTGTTGTAGGGCGCGGTCGTTTAGCTGATTTAAAGTTTCGATCGTGGCGGCGTCACGATCGATGTCGGTTTATCTCTGAACCTGGTCACGCAAATAACAAAACGGCCCACGATCGGAACCGGGAGGAAGGAACAACGGTTCGGCCATGGCCGTTGGCTCTTCGGTTCGCGCCTCAGAGCTTAAGATAGGATATATCTTAGCAAATGCTTTGATGCGGATCAAGGAAGTCCATGATGGACGTTGCTGCGAGCCTGTCGAGCTATTTGAATTGGAAAGTGCTTGAGCCAACGCGGGTCTCTCTGACGACATGCAGGCGCTGCAATTGTGGAAGATACGCAACGGACCGCCTTCATCGCGAACCGAGATAGCGGAAGGTCGTTTGCTCCCACCATGTGCTGTGTATTGCGTCAAGAATTGCCACATCGAGCGTTTTTCTGAGTGGACTATTGCTGGGCAGGGCGAATGCGTATTCTTGAGGCTCAAATGTTGCGTCGACCAGCTCGAGCGAGGATGAATAGCCTTGCTGTATGCCCCAGGCAAGCAACGGTTTGTCATATACAAATGCATCGACTTTGTGAGCACGCAGTGCCTTGAGGCCATCCTGCAAAGTCGCGAATTTCCGGTAGGTTATCCGCATGTGGGACAGCGTATCCTCGGTGGAGGTTCCGGCCAATGCTCCAACGCGAACAGTCGACAAATCGCTGACGCCATGCACCGCCCCTTGAAGGTGCTTGATTGTCAGCACTGATGTGATGCTCGCCGTGAATACAGCAATTATAACAATCGAGGCTATCATCCACACGATCGCCACGATGCGTCCGAGGTGAGTTCGCGGGCCGAAATTCCCGGTGCTACGTTGCGTCATTGCCACCGTCGACCACCAGACACCCGAGCTCAATCCCTTAGCAACACCACCACCGAAATCTTCATTGTGGCGGCGTTCAAAGAACCAAACGAGAAATCCGGCGGCCAATGCAAATCCAATCAAGGCCACGATCGCTTGGGCAAAACCAAACGATGTCATGGTGCGGATAATTGGCAGCCAGCTTGCCTCCCCTGCAACCGGGACTGCGATACCAAGTCCAGTAGAGTAGAAGGGCTGTGTGAAATCAAGAATTCGCTCGCGCCCGGCCGTCACGGTCAAGGCGGCTGCGGCGACATCGAACCTTCCGGCGGCAACTCCGTCGATCAGGCTTTGCACGTCTGGCGCCTCAACAAACCGGTAATGCAAGTGCAATTGGTCTGCGACGCGACGCCAGAGATCGACACTGATGCCTTGCCAGGTGCCATCGGCGGCCTTCATTGCGAAGGGTGGCGCTTCTTTCGTGCCGATCACCAATTCCCGTTGCGACGAAACATCGGGATTGTCCGGCGCCTGTGCGTCGCATGGTCCGGCGAAAATCAAGACTGCGCCAGCCAAGGCAGCAACAATGCGAAGCTTCATGCACTACACCGAGCGCCAGGTTAAGGAAGGCATTGAGCTATATTCGACTAGCGAGATCGTCTTTGACCAGGATCAAATTCGACCTCGCGAACTTGGCTGGCGTGCAAATGCTTGATACCGCGCACTTTAGGCGTTAAATTGCCCTGTGTCCGGAATGGAATGATTCAGATGAAGGGGCTCGGATAGATGAAACGTTTATACCTTATTCCCTGGATCGGCGCGGCGATTCTGTGCATGACGTCGGCACAAGTGCCAGCCCAGTCGGTCGCGCCTCAGCTGGCACCGCCATTCGCGACCGCGCCGGATGTGGATCCTGGCATTGATCATGGCAATTCGGACGCCAATCTTCCGGAGCAATACCAGAAGCAGCTGGTGTTCTACCGCTCGCTACAACCGCCGGGGACCATCATCATCGATACCCACGAGCGCCATCTTTATCTGATCAAGGATGAGACGCACGCATTACGCTACGGCATCGGCGTCGGCCGCGACGGTTTTACGTGGCAAGGCCTGTTGCAGATTTCACGCAAAGCCGAGTGGCCGGACTGGCGTCCACCGCCAGAAATGATCGAACGCCAACCTTATCTTCCGCGCTTCATGGCAGGTGGGCCGGGAAATCCGCTCGGCGCGCGCGCCATGTATCTGGGCAATACCGTCTACCGCATCCACGGTACTAACGCGCCGGAGACGATAGGGACAGCCGTTTCGTCGGGCTGCTTCCGGCTCGTCAATGACGACGTAATGGATCTCTATGACCGGGTACAGGTCGGCACACATGTCATCGTGCGGCAAGACTAAACCTCCTCACCGATAGTCCGCAACGCAGTAGAGAATGGGCCATCAGTTCTGGTAACAGTCGCCATTCGGAGCAAGGTGATAACCGTAGTAGGGCACACGTGCGGCGCGACCACTACTGGCGCGGGCGCGACCGCTACCGGATGAGGCGCGACCACTACCGGTGCGACAACTCCATTGGGAAGTTTTCCGTTGCCCCCGACTGGCTTTGTAGTTGCTGCGTCGCGGAGGATCGGGAAAGCATCTGCGGGGGGAGCAAGTATCGAAACGGCAGGCAGCCCGACGTGGGCCGCCCGCCAGTAAGGCCATTTCTGTTACTCACTCGGGCCTTTGGCCGCCGCCTGTGCCTCGGCCATCTTTTTCGCCATCTCCGCTTTGAGCGCGTCAAGATTGAAACTCGCGCCTCTTTGCATCGGTGGGTAGTCGATGAAAGTCTGGATTTCCTTGGCCATTAGCTGTTGGACGAACACGAAGCGCCAGAACTGGTACTTGAACCAATCGAAGTATTGCTCCGAGCCTTGCTTCGTCCCATCGGTTGGCCAGCCCGTGCGCTCGAACGGATCCAGGCGCAGGTTGGTGATGTAAGGCACGTCCGGGTGGGTCTTTTCGCCCACCCAGCCAGCGGGCTGGTCGATGAAGCGGTACTTGTAGTCGTCGATACGCACCGCGCCGACCGTGCTTTCACCGAGGTAGAAAATCTCGTGACGCGCGGACGGGCCTTTGCCAGTGATGGCATCCAACTGGTTGTAACCGTCCAGATGGTTCTTGTAAGTCTGGTCGCCAATCGTCTTGCCCTTCAGCAATTCATCGGTGACGTTCGGATTACCGGCCGCAGCTACGAAGGTCGGCAGCCAGTCCAGGCCGGAAAAGATCCCATTCTGCACCGAGTCGGCCGGCACATGACCTGGCCAGCGAAGCAACGTCGGCACACGGAAACCGCCCTCCAGGACTGTTCCCTTGGACTGCGCGAATGGTGTCTGGCCGCCATCGGGCCAAGTAAAGACTTCGGTGCCGTTATCGGTGGTGAAAAGGACGATAGTGTTGTCGTCCACGCCCATGTCCTTGAGCTTCTTCATCACTAGACCGACATCGTCATCGAGTTGGGCCATGCCGGCTTCCTCTTCCGACCAGCCATTCTCCGCGTTGCGCGTCGCTTCATATTTCGGCGAGAGATGGGTGACGATGTGCATGCGGGTCGGATTGAGCCAGACAAAGAACGGCTTGCCGTCCTTCTTAGCCTTGTCCATGAAACTGATGGCAAAGTCGCGAATTTCGTCGTCCACCGTTTCCATGCGCTTAGGGTAAAGCGGGCCGGCATCCTCGATCCTCTGCTTGCCGATCCTGCCCCAGCGCGGCATTTCCGTGGGATCATCTTTGTCGGTGGCCCAGCTATGCACCATATTGCGCGGGCCTACGACATTCAGCAGGTTCTGCGGATAGTTAGGATGTGCCGGGTCTTCCATCGCATCGAGGTGATACAAATAGCCGAAAAATTCATCGAAGCCATGGACGGTCGGCAGGAACTCGTTCTTATCTCCAAGATGATTTTTGCCGAACTGGCCGGTGGCGTAGCCCATCGATTTCAACGCCGTTGCAATGGTCACTGCCTCGGCCGGCAGGCCGATCGACGCGCCAGCCTGGCCGACCGTGGTCATGCCGGTGCGGATCGGCAGCTCGCCGGTGATAAAAGCGGCACGACCCGCGGTGCAACTTGCCTCGGCATAGTAGTCCGTGAACAACATTCCCTCTTTGGCGATCTTGTCGAGGTTCGGCGTCCGCCCGGCCATCATGCCCCGATGGTAGGCGCCGATATTCCACATGCCGATGTCGTCGCCCATGATGACGACGATGTTGGGTTTTTGTTGCTGCGCCGATGCCGACGTGACTGTCATCGTCACTGCGGCGAACAGAGCGAGCAGTCCAAGCGCGAAACCTCTGAAAATACTCATGAGTGCTTCCCTTTCAGTACAGCCCAAAACGCGCCGCTAGCGAATTCGATTGCATTCGCGCCGGCGCCTAAATGAGCGTCGAAATGCCAAGTCAACCAACCTAATCGAAAAATTGTTTTTCTGGCTATGCAAATTCGGCAAATCAGCATCACATCGGAAAGACAAAGCTAGTGGCCGTGGCTTTTCTGCAATCGGGCTGTCGAGTTGATCGTGTCGGTGATGTCCCCTCCGGGCTCAATCGCTTCAGGCAGACGCGCTGCTGATCAACCACATCGCACCGGGCAGGCGCACGCTCGCACCGTCTGCATAGGGCGCCAGCGCTTCGCGGAGGGAGGCGACGGTGGCCGAGACGAGCTCCGCCGGCTGGTTACGCGCGCATTCCAGAGTACCGTGCGCCGATCAAGCCGCCGCCGATAATACCGGCCGAGTAGACAAGGGGCGCCATCGCCGGGAGAAAATGCTGGTCTTGCGCCTGCAGAGCGGCCGACAACAGTCCTCCGATCACGAGAAAAATCTGCGCCGGCAGAATGATCCGGATTAGCCGTACCAACGTATCAACCTCGCCCGGGCCAGTGAAACCCGGCGCCAACAGAGCCGCTAATGGCCGGGCAAAAATCACAAGCAATGCGATCCCGGCGCCCCCCGCCACGAGAATGAAATTCGCGATAACGCTTAAGGCTCTCCAGCCGCCGTCGCGGTCATCGCGTTCAAGGTACTCGACGAAGATCGGTATGAACACGATCGATAGTGACCCGGCCGCCAGGAGGTAGTTCAGGAAGTCTGGAAGCGTGAAGCTTGCGAAATAGAGATCCGCCTCTCGACTGGCGCCGAGCGTTCGACCAATGATCTGCTCACGCAGAAGGCCATGATGCGGCTGAGGAAAATCGAGGTCGCCCAAATGATAGAGGCGACGCCAATCGACCGCGCCTGACGCCCTCGAAAGCGCGAAGGTGACCCCACAGCGGATGTCGGTGTTGCGCCGCGCACTCCGTGATCCTTATTCGACAGCTGCTAGCCGTTTTTCCCTACGGTGAATCCCTTAATCCCCAAAGCGCAGCCGCATATCGCGCGAATGGTGAAACATAGCCATCCTGCGTTTCCAAGAGGACACATTGAAACCGTCATCTGACCGTTGGCGAGATTGCCGAATCTCGGGTCGGCGTTGCAAAAGTGGCACACTAAACGCGGAAATCTTTCTCCATTTCGCATTTCCGTTTGCTCGCATGGAGAAATGGAGTCCAGAATAGGAGAGGGGCCTGCGCGATGCGCGAACATGGCAACGTCCGAATTTCACACAATTTGATGGGCAATCGGCGTCGTGCGCGCCTGAGAAACACAATTCGCTCGTGGTTCGTCTGCGGTGTGTTCGCAGTTGTCACTCTTGCGTCGATACCAAAACTCTCGATGGCCGACGAAGGCGGCGTAAGCTTTTGGGTCCCCGGTTTCTTTGGCAGCCTTGCGGCCGCTCCTCAGCAGCCGGGATGGTCGTGGGCGTCGATTTATTATCACACCTCCGTGTCCGGGAACGGCGCTCTAGGCCTGGCAAAAGAGTTCGAGATCAAAAATATCCCCTTTAGCTTCTCAGGGCAGGCAAACCTCAACGTCAAGGGTACCGGGGATCTTGGCTTTGTGATCCCGACCTACGTCTTCGCGACGCCGGTGTTGGGCGGCCAGGCGTCGGTCAGTTTGGCGGAAGCCTACGGCACCCCGGCCAGTTCTCTGGACGGGACGGTGACGGGTACAGTCACAGGGCCACTTGGCAACACGATTCCGTTCATGAAGTCCGGAAGTATCAACGATTCGATGTATGGTTTCTCAGACCTAATCCCGATAGCGGCACTGCGCTGGAACAGCGGCCTCAACAACTACATGACCTACATTGCGGGAGATGTACCGATCGGCGCATATGATTCCAGCCGCTTGGCCAATACGGGCATTGGCCACGGCGCGATCGATGCCGGCGCCGGCTATACGTATTTCAATCCGCAAACTGGACGGGAGCTCTCGGGAGTTCTCGGTTTTACCTACAATCTCGTCAATCCGTCGACCCAGTATCAGAATGGCGTCGACATGCACTTTGATTGGGGTGCGTCGCAATTTTTGACCAAGCAGTTGCAGGTTGGGCTCGTTGGTTATGCCTATAAAGATATCGGCTGCGACAGCGGCTCTGGCGACCATGTTGGCTGCTTCCAGTCCCAGGTTTTAGGTGTTGGTCCGCAGATCGGCTACCTATTCCCCATCGGGGGAATGCAGGGCTATCTCAATTTAAAAGCCTACGGGGAATTCGACGGCTCAGATCGAGCCTCCGGCTGGAATGCGTGGGTCACGCTCGTGATCTCGCCCGCCGCACCTACGCCCGCCGCAGCGCAGGCGAAACCCATCATTACAAAATAGTCCATCACCGCGCGTGAGACTGCACGATGAAGACCGTGCGCGGCAATCGATATTCAAAGCGCTCCTATTCGGAGAGGTCCAATCTCAAACTGGAGACGGCGTCGGCTTCGTCATCGCCCCGCTGCTCGGCGGCACCAGAATGTCTAACGTGTGGTAGACCCCCTGGCCGCCGCCGAGCATCGACCTACTTCATTAATTGATCTCACCCGCAGACTTTCCGGCCATTTACCCAAGCGCAATGGACCGGATGGCGAACAACGACAGCACCATGCGGTCCCGCACATCCCGCACGATAAACACCTTTGGCGCAAACGACGGCATTGGCATCAGCCGCGAAGATCGTCATCGCTAGGCAAACTATGAACAACGACACTGCATATTTCATTTGGCATCTCCCGGAGATTAGGTGCGTGAGGAACATGGCGGCTCAGCCGCCGCGCGTGCCGCCGCGACCCGCCGCGGGTACTAAACTGGACTAACCAAGGCGATGTTGGCTATGCAAATTCAGCCACTGGCGCGAATTTAATTTCATGAGAATTTCACGAGGCGTCGACGAATTCGACAAGGAGAAATCCCGCGATTGATTAGGTTTTCTAGCGTGAAGCGCTGAACCGCGAGCGCGCCGCACAGTTAGCGATCAATAGGCTGACCGGGCGAATCCATCCCCCGCCCAACCAGACAAGCCTATCGGCCGGATTGGCGCAGTTGTACCTACAAGGCACGATCGCCGGTAATAATGCTGGCCGTCAATCAGCCTCAGTATCGCCACAGTACGAGAAACCACTCAGCAATCCGGTTTAGCTAGGTAGTTTCGGCAAACTGCGTATTGTGGCTTTTGTCGTGTGACTGCTGCAGTGTGACATTCGGCGTTTCTCCGAAAATTGTCCGATAAAATCCGGCGAGCCGTCCAAGCTCCGAGAATCCATAGTGGTGGGCGATGTCCGCAACCTGCGCTGTTGCAGGCTCGGTATTTTGAAGCGCAGCATGCAACAGGTTCAGTCGCCGGAGCCGAATATATTGCTTTGGGCCCATGCCCAGAAACTCGCGGCAGGACATTCGAAGCGAGCATTCCGTAACGCCGACGGCTCGGCACAGCTCTGGTACTGTCAATTGCTGGTCTACGCTAGTCGTTAAAGCCGCCTCGAACCGATTCATGATGGTGGCATGGCGCCGGCGCGCTGCCGTGTCGTCATGAATAACCTGCCCCAACAAGCAATTGATCAGTGCGTGAGTAATTTCGTGCTCGATAGCGCGGATGACTTCACGATGCGCGATGGTTTTAGTTCCCTCTTCGGCGAGGCGGCAGACCTTTGCAAAGTGGCGGCGCAGATTGATCATATCGGATCGCAAGGGTCGTAGAACTTGGCCGACACGCGGTGGGACGATTTCTGATCCGGCGAGTGCCTCACTCGTGTCAGCGAAAAACTTTGGATCAAACGATATAATACCCCATTGGCTGCTGCCACTTGTGCGTTGAAATATTCGCTCACCGACACTGTGGAACATCAAATCGCGCGTTGTTATTTCTGCTCCACTCCAAATTGGGGGCCGTTCAGATAGAATCGGAAATGTAAAACTCACCGAGTTCCTGCGGCAGTGAGACATGAGCGATGCGCGGCAGCTTCTCCTCTGCGGAAGACAGCTTGAGGTGAGGCAAACTCACCGATGTTAGACACGCGGCGAATTTTCCCGGGTCGGTAAAAACCAAATTGATTGTCGCGCCGCGAAAACCTGTTTGGTAATCACATTGATCCGAAAATGTCGTAGTGCCAGTCGTTGGCATTAGCTATCGCCTCGCCAATAGCCGAACTTCGGCAATTTGCTCTGCTCCAATTGCAGCACTATTGGAGAAGCGTTCGTCGCCAGCTATGTAAATTCGGCAGCTCCGGTAACAAAAGTGTCAATCTTCTGCCGCGACATCGGCAGGTAACCGGATCATTTTCGTGACCGATGGCCGCATTACTGAACGACTGGCAAGGGCTTCGGCAGCGACGGCGAGATTTGTAGGCGTCAATGACGTGGTCCCCCAGCGACAGGGAGTCCTAGTTTGACGGTGCAGCCCATTCTGAACGCCGAGGATGATTTGGACGGGTGAAGCGTTCGATTCCCTGCTGCGCTGCATCGAGAGTTTGTGCGCACGACTTAGTAAGTTCCTAGCGAAAGTCGTTTTTCTCGGCCGGCTGAGATTCCAGATCAGCCGCTGGTGCTGTCGGGAGTTGGTAGGATAAGGCTCGGCAAAATCACAACTGCGCCCGATGACACTCGTGCATGCCTCTCAACCCAGCCCGCGGGATTTATTGCTACGTGACGCCGTATCAATCCGGGACGTTGCTAAAAGAGGTCTTTGCAGCGCAGATTTGATCTGGGTCAAACTTCAGCACCCGCTGTGCGATATGGTTAATTTTCACGGGTGGGATTTGTGTCTTTTAGGTCACACGAATCCAAATACTGTCAGGGGCAGCGGATTGGCATGTTTTTGCATATTGACCCACCTTCAATGGCCGTAATTTCCCGCGAATAACTCAGTATTCGAAAGGCAGGGCAGCATGAAGAAGCGCTTGACTGTAATCACCATTGCGATGGCATCGTTTGCGAGCGTGGTCTCGGCAAGTGCCGCCGACCTCCCGATGAAGCCTTATGAAGCACCGTCCCCTGTCGTAGTACAGCAGGTCTACAATTGGACGGGTTTTTATGTTGGCGTGAACGGCGGTTACGGTTGGGGTACCCAGGATCCCCTGAACATCATCACAAACCGTTTTGATAACATTTCCCAAAGCATCGCTGGTGGAGTATTCGGAGGAACCGTCGGCGCCCAAATTCAAGCGGCCCACGTTGTAATGGGCCTCGAGGCGGACCTCGATTGGGCGGGTATTACGGGTTCTGGGACTATCTATCCGACAGTTGGTGGCATTCCGATTCCACCCGGCACGCCGTTCAACGCCAAGACCAATATCGACTGGGAAAGCACCGTAAGGGCGCGTGTAGGGTATGCGAGCGACAACTGGCTATTTTACGCCACCGGCGGTTTAGCGTTGCTTGGGGCCAAGACCGCCCTCACGACTCCCAGCGGCGCAGCGGTCTGTGGAGGGGTTTTTGCGAACTGCTCCGCCACTAATCGTCAGGCTGGCCTAGCGCTCGGGGCAGGCCTCGAATATGGATTTACCCAAAATCTGAGTGCGAAATTTGAATACCTCTATATCGCCGCGGCTTCGCTCGAAGTCTCACGTCACAGCGAAATACGAGCGGGCTTGAACTATCGTTTTGGCGGAATGTGACAGGAGCTTAAAGTCGATCCGCACAACTTTCGAACCTGGGGGCTACGTGAAAAATATCTTGCGTGCTTTTGTTGTTGCTGGCATTGCATTGTCGGCATCCTTCGCAGCACAAGCTGCCGATCTTCCGCAACGGCCGCCGCCGCAAGCGCCGGTCTACGCCCCGCCACCGCCACCACCGGTCTACAATTGGAGCGGCTTTTATTTCGGCGTCAACGGCGGCTATGGCTGGGGAAACCTCGGTTGGACCCCGCCTAGTGGTTCGGCGCACAACACCACCGCCAACGGCGGCATTTTCGGCGCCACCCTCGGGTTCAATTACCAGGTCGGCGCTTTCGTATGGGGGGTCGAGGGTGATTTCGACTGGTCCGGCATTAACGGCAGCACCGCCACCGCCATCTGCAATGCTAGCGGCAATTGTCAAACTGGAAATACTTGGCTGAGTACGCTGCGCGGGCGAGCGGGCTTCGCGGTAGATCGCATCTTGTTCTATGGGACCGCCGGCGGCGTTTTTGGCAATGATCAAACTACCATAGGCGGCACCAAGACCACCCACCAACAAGCTGGCTGGACGGCCGGCGCGGGCGTTGAAGTTGCCTTTGCCGAAAACTGGACGGCTAAGATCGAATATCTCTATGCTGAACTCGGCACTGGGACCGTGACCTGCGTGTCGGCTTGCGGACCAGTTCCTATTCCTATCTCCGTCGGCTTGAACGACAATCTGATACGCGCTGGCGTCAACTACAAGTTCAATTTCTGACCGATATCGGACGGACGTCGCGGTGTCGTGACCTACACGCCGACATCTCCCGCCTCGGGGGGCTGCAGAATACGGGATACGATGAGGACCGGGTGCTCTTGGGAGTGCTCAGAAGTTACGCGGCTTGCGCCCGATACCACTTCCGTTGGCGAACACATTATGTTTTCTGCCGAATTTGCATAGCGACGAAACAATCTGTGAGCCAATGTCAGAAATGGAAAGTCGGTCGGTTTGGTCGCCACGGCCTCGGTCAGCGGCTTTTTTAGATTGCGAAAGACGGCTTAACAGGAGAATGGAAAATGCGAAGCTTTCTGGCTATCGCGGCGCTGGGTTTCGCGCTCGCAAGTTCGAACGCACAGGCGCAGCCGGTTGATCTTTCGGCATACGCCGACGCTAACGGATTTATTGATGTGCAAGCACTAACTTGTGCCCAGCTCGCAAATACATACCAACAAGATGCTGACATGCTCGCGACCTGGTACAGCGGCTGGTATAATGGGCTCGCAAAGAAGCATTTTGCCAATGTCCCACGGATAAAGGCGATGGAGCATGAATTGATTGTGTATTGTAAAGCAAATCCGCAGCTCCGGATCATCGAGGCAGCTGCCGTCCTACTCAAGGATGAGAGATTAAGACGCGGCGTCGAATATTAGGCTGTATTGAAAACCGCGATCGAAGGCTTCGGTGCCGAGAAGTGGCGCGAGACGATTGTCACAGCGCTCGATCGGATTTCGCGCGCTTCTCGATGGCTACCAGCGCCAGGATCGTCCGGAAAAGAACGGTTTTGCAGAATGCATTGGCGAAAAACGCTGTGTTTTTTTCAAGAGGGTTGCCGAGTTTACATAGTCGAGCTCGTCAAGTCGCTCCATGAATACGGCCGTATCATCAATTTGATCGATGGAAAAGCGTAAAGGAACCTTGTTTCGACCTGCAGCACCTCGCAGCGCGATTCAGTGAATGCTGTAAAATGGAAAGGAAATACCGGCCATGTTTAAGCACGGCTCAATGTTCGTCAGGTTGGCAATCCTTGTAGTACTTACCGTGCCGGCGTTCGCCCAGGACTTGCCGAATTCGGGCCGACGTCGCCCCCGTCCAGACTACCGGCACTGTCCGCTTTAATCTCGTCAAAGTAGGATTTATTGTCGGCGTTGGGGGCGGCGACGGCACGTTGACCTATAACGGTGTGGTGTACCCGCTGAGCGTTGGCGGCGTCAGCGTCGGCACCATTGGAATTGCGGGAATGAAGTTGGTGGGCACGGCATCAAATTTACGGACCGCTGCGGACATCACCGGTACCTATGGAGCAGCATCCGCCAGTTTAGCCGTGGTCGGCGGTGCAAAAGTAGCTCAACTGCAGAACGAGCATGGAGTAATCCTCCAGGTGCAGGGAGTTGAGGCTGGTTTTGAGGCATCCCTCAATCTGGGCGGGATGACCGTAACGATGCGCTAGCCGCGTGTTGCCTCTCGAAATTGTCACGGGCGAGCACAAAACGCGCGGGAGCACCAGACAACAGTGCTAATTTGCATTTTGACTCCTGACCGGCGCGCAAATGCGCCTGCTGGAGACCTCCAATGACGGGACACATAATTGACCCAGTTCAGCGCGACTTCCGAGGGGGAAGAACGCAGTCAAGAGTCCGTGATTGCGAAATCCGGTGCAACGCGGACACCCATTCCAGCGCAAGGCGGACAGCAATCCGGTGATTGCGGACAGCAGGTGATGGCGGCGTAGGGCACGCTCCCGTCGACAGTCGAATCAGCTGATCGGTTTTCCCTGGCAACCAGGGAGTGACCGATGCCGGCGGAGCGAGTGTCGATGAGGAAGATACGCGAGGCGCTGCGTCTGACGCACGCGCTGGGGATGAGCCGGCGGCTTGTTGGCGCGGCGACGGGGATCGGCAAGACGGCGGTCGGCGAGTACGTGCGCCGGGCTGCCGTGGCGGGTCTCAGCTGGCCGATCCCTGACGAGATCGAAGATGCCGAGCTGGAGCGGCGGTTGTTTCCGCCGGCGACTACGGCGTCGTGCACGACGCGCACCGAGCCGGACTGGTCTCACATTCATGCGGAGCTGAAGCGGCGCGGTGTGACGCTGGCTTTGCTCTGGCAGGAGTATCGCGCCGAGCACGCCCAAGGCTACGCCTACAGTTGGTTCTGCGAGCGGCACGGCGACTGGCGCAAGCGCATCTCGGCGACGATGCGCCAGACGCATGTTGCCGGCGAGAAGCTGTTCGTCGACTGGGCCGGCGACACCATGCCGGTTTTTAATCCGACGACTGGCGTGGAGCATCGCGCGCACATCTTCGTCGCGGCGCTCGGCGCGTCGAACTACACCTACGCCGAGGCGCGCTGGACCGAGACGCTGCCGGACTGGATCGGCGCACATGTGAACGCGCTGGCCACGATCGGCGGTGTGCCGAAGGCGTTCGTTCCCGACAATCTGAAGGCCGGGATCACCAAACCGTCGCGCTACGAGCCCGGCATCAACCGGACGTACCAGGACCTCGCCGACCACTACGGCTGCGTTGTGCTCCCCGCCCGCGTGATGAAGCCGCGCGACAAGGCAAAGGTCGAGGTCGCGGTCCAGATCGTCCAGCGCTTCGTGCTGGCGAAGCTGCGCCATCGCCGGTTCTTCTCGCTGGCCGAGTTGAATGCGGCGATCCGTGACTGCGTAACGGCCATCAACGCCAAGGTCATGCGCCGCATCGGCAAGAGCCGCAACGAACTGCTGGAGACGCTCGACCGTCCGGCGCTCAATGCGTTGCCGAACGCGGCGTACTGCTATGCGGAATGGAAGCGGGCCCGCGTCGCGCCCGATTATCACATCGAGGTCGCGGACCATTACTACTCGGTGCCGTCGAAGCTGATCCGCGAGATGGTCGAGGCGCGCATCACCAGCGCGACGGTCGAGGTCTTCCACAAGGGCCAGCGTGTCGCGAGCCATGCGTTCTCGGCCGTGCGCAGCCGGTACACGACCATCACAGAGCACATGCCGAGCGCGCACCGCCGCTACGCGGAGTGGACGCCGCAGCGCATGATGCGCGAGGCAGCCTCGATCGGCCCGGCGGCTATCGCCCTGGTCGAGGCGATCATGAAAGCCAAGCCCCATCCCGAGCAGGGCTTCCGATCGTGCCTGGGCATCATGCGCCTGGTGAGAACCTACGGGTCCGAGCGCGTCGAGGCCGCGAGCCGGCGCGGCAATGATATCGGCGCAACCACCTACGGCTCGATCAAGTCGATCCTGCAGAACGGTCTCGACAAAGCCTACGCCAACTCGAAAGCGCCGGACGGCCCGCCGATCCGGCACGCCAACATCCGTGGTCGTGGCTACTACCACTGACGCAACGGACACGGCGCAACCCCGCGGGCAAATGCAAACCGAAAAGGAGACACGATGCTCACGCATCCCACCCACGACCGCCTGGTCGCGCTCGGGCTCACCGGCATGGCCAAGGCGCTGGAGGAGCAACGCAAGCAACCCGACATGGCCGCACTCGGCTTCGAGGAGCGGCTCGCACTCATGGTCGACCGCGAGGCCATCGAGCGCGAGAACAAGAGGCTGGTCAGCCGATTGAAGTTCGCAAGCCTACGCCAGTCGGCCGTCGTCGAGGACGTTGACATGAAGGCCCAGCGCGGTCTCGACAAGGCGCTGTTCGCCAAGCTCGTCGCCGGCGATTGGATCGCACGGCACCAGAGTTTGCTGATCTGCGGGCCAACAGGCACCGGCAAAAGTTGGCTTGCCTGTGCGCTTGGCCACAAAGCGTGCCGCGACGACCGCTCCGTCCTTTATCATCGCGTGCCAAGGCTGTTCGATGCCCTGGCACTCGCACACGGCGATGGGCGTCATGCCAGGCTCCTCAAGAGCTTGGCGCGCGTCGAGCTGCTGATCCTGGACGATTGGGGCCTCGCCACGCTCACCCCCGAGCAGGGTCGCGACATCCTTGAGATTGTCGAGGATCGGCACGACCGCGGCTCGACGATCGTGACCAGCCAGCTACCGGTCGATCACTGGCACGAGGCGATCGCCAATCCGACCATCGCCGACGCCATCCTCGATCGGCTCGTGCACAACGCGCACCGGCTCACGCTCAAGGGCGAGAGCATGCGAAAAATGGCCGCCAAGCGTGCCGGACTTGACGTCAAGCAGGACGCATGACCCCATGACGCCGTCGACGGGAGCCGCTGTCCGCCTTCACCGGAATGCTGTCCGCGTTCGACCGGATTCACTGTCCGCCTTCAAATGGAATGCCTGTCCGCCATCACCGGAATCCGCATCCGTGATCCCGAATTTGCCGAAATTGCATAGCGCGCAACTAGCCGCCTATCGCACTGTGCCGCTGGGAATGCTGCCAATTGGCGAGGCGTCTCAACCCCAAGGGCCCCTTCCTTGAGGTCCGTTGGGTAAACCTAACGAAGGAGGGAATATGCTCAAGCGAGATGTCGTATCGAGATTTAGCCGACGAACTTTCGCGCGGCTGGCGGTTGCGGTCAGTGCAGTGATGATGGTCGGCACCTCGTTCGCGCCAAGTTCTCATGCTGAGCAAGGCGACGATGCGCTGAAAATCCTAAAGGCAATGACCGACTATGTATCGAGCCAAAAAACAATTTCGGCTACTTACGATACTGATATCGAGGTCATTACCGACAACTTACAAAAGATTCAGTTCACGAGTTCCGGTCAAATGCTGCTGAGCCGACCGGACAAGGCTCGCGCCAGTCGAACAGGTGGCTATGCCGATGTCGAAATGGTCTTCGACGGCAAGACCCTCACCGTGCTGGGCAAGAACCTCAATAAATACGCGCAGATCGATTCCGCGGGTTCGATCGATCAACTTGTCGACCGACTGCGAGATCAATTTGGCATGGCGATTCCGGGCGCAGACCTGATGCTGTCCCGTTCATATGACGAACTTACGACGGATGTGCTCGAAGCAAAGCATATCGGCCGGGGCGTGATCGATGGCGTTGAATGCGATCACCTTGCGTTCCGCGACGATGACGTCGATTGGCAGCTCTGGGTCGAGGTCGGCAGCAATCCGATCCCGCGTAAGTATGTCATCACCAGCAAAGCCGTAACTGGTGCACCGCAATATACGCTTCGTATCAATGACTGGAAAACTGATATGCCCGTCGCTGCAGATGCCTTTGCATTCAAGCCCCCTGCAAATTCCCAAAAAGTCGACCTCTCGGCTTTGCCGAACATCGACGAAGTTCCTCAAGGTGTAGCGCCAGGAGAAAAGAAATGACCCATACGAGAAGCAGGCTGTTGCCCATCGCGTTCGCCACCATCGCCGGCGTTGGCTGTCTCTTCGTGAGCGACCATGTCTCACTAACTAGACCGGGTTCGCTCGTCACAGAAGCTCACGCTGTCATCGGGCGACCGCTCACGCCCATGAGCTATGCTGGCGTCGCGCGGCGTACCACCTACAGAGCCGCAGCTTATGGCCATTACGGTGCGGCGGTGGTGGCAGCGCCTGTGGTTGTCGCGCCGGTCGTCGTGGCACCCGCGTGCGCTCAAGTCGTCAACGTCTACGGGCAGATCACGACCGTATGCCGCTAGACCAAAGCGGCCTCGCCGACCTGTGAAGGAGCAGAGCGATGAAGCTAGTACTCACTGCGATTGGGTTGTCGGCAACCCTGTTGGCATCCGGTGCATCGGCGCAGGGCATTAACTTAAGCGGTCAATGGCAATGTGTGGCGTCATGTCTCGCTCCACAGGGCAGCTTTGCCTACATCACGCAAAACGGCTGGGACCTCAACGTCGTGAACGAGGCGGGCATGGCATCGAGAGCCTGGGTCGACTATCCCGGCCATATTTGGATCGATCGCGCGAACCAGGGCGCGATTTACTCCCCCGACGGCTTCACGCTACAGTTCGACAGTGGAACAGTTTGGCAGCGCGCTCCGGTGCCACCTCCTCCGCCACTTCCAAGTCGCGGCTAGCAGCAAGGGGCCCAAGTACTCGGACCGAGAGCCTCGGTCGCTTTCGCGCCATGGATCGAAAATATTACGACATTTCCCGCTGGGCGCTGCCCGGGCGGCTACCGATCGTCGCCTTCGTCAAGCGACGGAGATGGCGCAACATATAAGTGTATCTGAAAGCATAGACTACTAAAAGTAGTGTAGGCTAGACGCAAAAAAATATGGCCGCCATACATTATAGTTTATGCAGCAGGCGCCTTCACGAAGCCGGCCCCGTGCTCTGCTTTCCTAGGCAGAAGACCGCCAAACCTCCTTCCCAGTCAATTCCCGGAACTCGTTCATGAGTTCAGTGGAATTCAGTTCGAGTTCAATCCGAGTTCATCGACAAAAGCTTCTGTTCAATCATCTCCTTGATCGCGTAGGTGCGGTAACAAGTTAGGCGGTGCCGGAAACGCGGCGATTTATGCGCATTGCTTATTGGCGATCAGTATGAAGACCTCCCGACTGTACAGAGCCCTTATTGTCGCGATTTTGTTCTGCATTTCAGCAGCAACGATCATGATGATGAATTCGTTTCGGTTCCATCCGGACCCAAGCGGTGATGCGGATTTCATGGCGCGCGCACAGCTGAAATCTGCACCCGGGATATCGGTAAGCGCCAGTGCACTTGGAGCGCGTGAGAGTCGGCGAAGCTTCGGAGAAAATCTCGCGGAATATGATATTCAGCCCGTCTGGCTCTCGATCGTAAACGAAACGGACGACCAACTTGCCTTTCTTCCGATTGCAATGGACCCCGAATATTATTCGCCTTACGAGGTTTCCTATAGGTTTCACGGTGCTTTGTCTTTCGCCGCAAACCGCGAACGAGACCAATTCTTTCTCCAGCGTCAGATAGCAAGCATCCTGCCACCTCACTCGCACACGACGGGCATTGTGTACGGTGTCCTCGACGCCGGTGTGAAATACGCGCATATCATAATTGCCGGCAAGGACCGCTTAGAAACCTTCGATTTTGCGCTGCCGGTCCCGGGACCCGCATTTGTCGGCACCGGCGTTCGCGCCGACAGTATATATCCTAATCGGAAAATCGATGATCTCGATCTCGAAACGTTGAGAGCGACAGTCGCAAAGTTGCCTTGCTGTACGACAAACTCCGATGGGACGCGCGACGGTGATCCCCTCAATCTTGTCATTGTGGAAAGCCAAAGCGATCCGATTGTCCCGTTTATCGCTCGCGATTGGCATTTGACTCAGAAGCTCAACGTCGCAAGTATGATTGAAACCGCTCGTGCTTTCATATTTCGGAACGAGTACCTTACGTCGCCGGTTAGTCCACTTTACGTGTCTGGTCGCCGTGAGGACGTAGCGTTGCAGAAGGCGCGGTCGACAATCAACGAGCGGATCCACGCAAGACTGTGGCTTGCACCATTTACGTTCGAGTCCCGCAGGGTGTGGGTCGGTCAAGTGAGCCGAGACATTGGCGTTCGCTTGACAGATCAAACGTGGAACTTGACTACGCATAAAATCAGTCCGGACGTCGATTTTGACCGTGGCTATCTTCTGCAAGACCTCTTGATGTCCGGATTGGTCGAGCGATACGGTTTTGTGGGTGGTGTGGGCGCAGCATCATCATCGGCTCCGCGAACGAATCTCACGGGCGATCCATATTACACCGATGGATTACGAGTTGTCGTGTTCCTGTCAAATCAAACGGGCTCTCTAAGCGAAACCGCGAGGCTTCCCTGGGAATCGCCGTCGGCACTGAGTTAAGAAGCGCGCTGAACGCCCTCGAACTGATGGCACCCCCGCTGAAGCAGCCGTTCAACCTTTCATCGTGGTGCTCGTTTAGCAAGAACCCGCTGTAATGTAACGCTTAAATGGGGAAAAGAATTGCCCGTATGAGGCAGGACAACGGATCCGGCGTGTTATTGCGCAGGCGGTTTCGTAATCTGGCGCTGAAGGTCCTGGATGAGCGCGGCTAGACCGGGCTCATCCGGCGCGATGCCCTCCAACCTCCCAGCAAATTCTAGTGCAGAGCTAATGTCTCCGGAGTTGCGGCTAAAACTGATGAGTGCCGCGAGGGTGTCGCGATCATTGGGATGCCGTACCAGATTTTCTTTAAGCGCCGTCACAGCCTCGCTACTGCGGCCGGCAGAGTGAAGCGCTACCGCGTAGACATAGGCATACCTCGCTTGGCTTGGATCGAGTTCGGCGGCGCGACCGAATTCGCTAGGCGCTTCGTCAGACCGCTTGAGCCGCACGAGGTTAAGCCCGAGCGCATAATGCAGGCCCGCATCTTGCGGAGAAGCAACGAGTGCTGCCCGCAGCACGCTTTCGCCATCGGCCTCGTGCCCGAGCGCCCGGTAAAGATCGGCCAGGTTAATCGCCGCCGGCGCAAATTGTGGGCTTAACCGCAGCGCCGCTTTGTATTCAGCCTCGGCATCGGCGGGGCGGCCGCGCTTGGCAAGGAAACTTCCAAGCGCCGAACGCGACTCGGGCCGATCGGCATTGAAGCGATCGGATGCGACAAGCTCGGCCGCAGCACGTTCAAAGCTGTCGCGGTCTGCAATCGGCTGGTTTGTTGTCGGCACCGCGGCGAGCAGCGACGCTGCCGCGATGCGTACGCCGCGGATGGGATCGGAGAGAAGCGGCGCAACCAGTGACCAAATCTGATTTGCCGGTACGCCTTCGAGCATGTCGAGAGCACCGATTCGGACCATCGGATCGGGGTCCGACAACCCCGCCCGCGCTAGGTTGACGTTTGCGGGTGAGACGCTCGGGGCAAGATCGGTCAATGCGCTGGCGCGAGCGAAAGCGGGAGCATTTTCATCGCCAGCTACTGCAGCAAGAAGCTTCGCCGCGTCCGGCTGATCGGTCCAAGCAGCATGGAATGCTTCGGCGTAGTTCTGAAAACCCACCCGGTTCGGCCCATACCAGCTCGCGATGGCCGACGCTGCCCATTCAGCCGATTTGTCCGTGTGGCAATTGTTGCAGGCATTCGGCGTGCCGAACTTCAGGGACAGGTCCGGTCGCGGAATTCGTAGACTGTGATCGTGCCGCGGATCGACGACCATGTAGGTGCGCGTCGGCATGTGGCACGCTGGGCAGCCAACCGCCGGCTTCACGGCGTCGTGATGGTTATGCGCCGCGGTGGCGTATTTGTCAGACGAGTGACATTGCAAGCACACGCCGTCACCGGAGACTTTTAATTTGTCGCTATGCGGGTCATGGCAATCGCTGCAGGTCACGCCCGCCGCAAACATTTTGCTCTGCTTGAACGAGCCGTAATTGTAGACTTCGTCCTGCATTTGCCCGTCGGCAAAATAGAGTTCGTTGTCAAGGCCCGCGACGACCTGCGTGTCCGATAGCCACTGACCGGGCACCCAATCCTCCGAGAATTCAGCCCGGCGGGCATGGCACAGCCCGCAGGTTTCGACCTCCTTACGCAAAACAGGCGGCGAGACATCGCGTTGCGGATTGCCCGTGCTCGGATTGTGCCACCACGTGACACCGCTGCGCTCATCAAAACGCACGGCGAGGCCCTCGGACTTGTCCTCGTGTTTGCCGAACGGCCACCAGCTCTGCTGGTCGTGTGCCCAGGCGACATGGCGTGAGCCCTGGCCGTGGCAGGTCTCACAACTCACGCTGATCTCAGACCAAGTTGTGGCAAAACGATCGTCCTTTGCGTCGTAGTTTTTCCGTACGCCCGTCGAATGACACTCGGCGCACATGAAATTCCAGTTCTGATTCAACTTGGTCCAATGCAGAATATCATCGTGCTTGATGTCCTCGTTCGGGTAGAGATCGAACCAGCGCTGACCACCTTGCTTCTTGGGTCGGCTGTCCCACGCAATCGACAGCGCCTGAATGCGTCCATCCGGAAACTCGATCAGGTACTGTTGCAATGGATAAACGCCGAAAGTGTATTTGACCTCGAACGTGGCAAGCTTGCCGTCGGAGCCTTCGGTCTCGACCAGGAACTTTCCATCTTTACGGAAGAAACGCGAGTGCACCCCATAATAATCGAAGCTGGCATCGTTGAAGTCGCCTAGCACCGATTTGTCGGTCGCGTGGTCCATTGCTTGCTGGTGATGCGACCCATGCCACAGCTTCGCCTCGGCCTGATGACATCCGGCACAGGTCTCACTGCCGACGAACGTCGCGACGGACGCGTCGCTCGCGTTCCAGGCTGACCCGCTGCCATTAAGCAAGTAGAAAGCGATGCCGGCTGCAGCGACGATGACCACCGTGATCAAGGCCGCGATGGCGAATGTCACCTTTGAATGCCAGCGCGGATTTGCAGCACCCCGGCTTACACCCGCGGTATCGATTTCCGATTGCGCGGCCGTCGATTTTGACGAACTGCGGGTTTTCCTGGACCTCTGTTTGGAACGAGCCACTATCTTCAACCGCCACGCGCTAGTCGTTCATTACAGATTGTACATTGCCTTGGCGGCATTGAGTGCACGTGTGCATCCGGTACGATTGCCCCGCGCATCGAGCCGCTTGGCGCGCGCCAAAGTCGCCGCAAACTTTGCCTGTGCCCGCTCCTCGGCGCGCTTGATCGAGCCTGGCGTTGGTCGGCGATCGATCTGTGCGCCGATCGATTGGGCGGCCATTGGCCCTGCGTTCGGATTACCTGCCGATTGCCGCACCGCGAGCTCAAATTGTGCGATTTGGTCAGTGCAGGGGCTGGCTTGCGCCGGCGCGACACTCAGGCTCAAGACGGCTGTGAACAATACTGCAGCTAATCGTCGGTTCATAACTACTCCGAAGAAGCATCTTTCGAGCGGACGGTAGAGTTCGCTGGCCCACTGTCGTGAGTGGATACCGAGATGGCGGTGTGTTGTGCGTCGAAATTGAAGCGCGAGTAGAGAACAATGCTTCCATTAACACGGCCATTCCATTTGCTATATCCGCACGTTCCCGTGAAGGCTCTCAGGTGCGGAGACGAAACGCCAAAATAATCAGCCCGGCGCCCTGAATGAGCAGGAGCACGCCGAATACCAGCGGGACAGCTAGCGCTGCAGCAAGCGGCGAGCCGAGCAGGAGAATTCCGACCAGAACGTTGATCGCACCGAGAATGAACGGCCCGATACCGCCGCCCTTAAATCCGCCGATGATCTGAAGCGCGCCGATGACCAATCCCTGAATACCAAGAATGATGACAAGAACGGTGGGAACCGTCAGTGCAGCAACGAGCGGGTGTCTCAGAACAAAAAGGCCAGCCAGAATACCCACGAGGCCAGTGAGGAGCGACCAAATCCACGGCGTGGAGCGATCTACGAAGACCTGCACCAGCGCCAGCACACCCGTAATGAGCCAATAGAAGCCCAAGACAGTCGTAAGCGCCACCATCGTGGCGCCGGGCTCAGTAACGAGCATCAGGCCTATAATAATTCCAGCAAAGCCCTGGAGTAGAAAGACCCACCAGATGTCCGACTTCTGAGGCAGCAGCTTTACGTCGGTCATGACGGAAATTCCCATGATTCATCACTCCGGTCACCACTCTTCAGGCGCTACTCGAACGCAAATATGCGCTTCCAGTCGTTTTTCATGCTGATCACTGTCCAGCATAGTGGGCTTCTGTTGCATCGTGTCGTCAATCATTGCCCGGCTGTTCAGTGAGCTTCTTCAAGGCGTCACCGACCGAGAAGCTTCCAGGCGGTTGGCGTGGCGGGAATTGCTGGAACGTTGCCAAGTGCTGCCCCACGATTGCTATCGCCGGGGCAAACAAAAATATACGCTCTATGTACCACTTGTCATATGAGCCGGACTCGTAGTCAGCGCGCTCAAACGGATCTGTACGCAGATTAAAGATCAATGGCGCGCGCAGAGTGATCAGCGGCTGTTGCCAAACTCCCAGGCCATGCGCTTGCTGCTCCATGAATACGATCTTCCACTGATCGTAACGAAGTCCGGCTAGGTCACCGTCATCTGTCCAATAGAAAAACTCATGGCGCTTGGTCGGGCCTTTGCCAGCGAGCAGGTCGGTCTCATCATAGCCGTCCAGGTGAACTTTGAAGCCGCCGTACCCTTGCAGGAGCTTATTCGCGACGTCCGGTATGCCGGCAGCCGCGGCCAGCGTGGGGACCCAGTCCTCAGCCGAGAAGATATCGTTGATTTCGGTGCCGGGTTTTATCGTGCCGGGCCAACGCACCATTGCGGGGACGCGATAGCTGCCCTCCCAGTTGGTGTTTTTCTCGCTGCGGAATGGTGTGGTGCCGCCATCGGGCCAAGTAAATGTCTCCGCCCCGTTGTCGGTCGTGTAAATCACGATTGTGTTGTTGGCGATTCCGAGATCATCGAGCTTCTTGAGGAGCTGGCCGACTTGACCATCATCCTCCACCATGCCGTCAGGATAAACCCCTAGTCCCGTCTTGTTTTGCGACTCCGGTTTGAGCCGAGTCCAAATGTGCATGCGGGTTGGATTGAACCACACAAAAAACGGCTTTTGGTCGCGGCGAGCGCGATCGATGAAGTCAAGCGAGGCCTTGAGTAATTCATCGTCAATTGTCTCCATACGCTTCATTGTCAGCGGGCCGGTATCCTCGCACTTCTGCTTGCCCCATGGGCCGAAGCGCGGATCGTCCCCTGGCGTGTCGGTGGCAGTCGCTATACACTTCAAGACGCCCCGCGGACCAAAGCGCTGCAGAAACGCCGGGTTCTTCGGGTAATCTGGGTTCTCCGGCTCATCTTCGGCGTTTAAGTGGTAAAGATTGCCAAAGAACTCATCGAAGCCGTGCACCGTAGGCAGAAACTCGTTACGGTCGCCGAGGTGGTTTTTGCCGAATTGTCCGGTGGCATAGCCTTGTGGCTTGAGCAGTTCAGCGAGCGTTGGATCCTTTCCAGACAGACCTTCCTTTGCTCCCGGTAATCCGACTTTCAGGAGACCGGTTCGCATCGGACTCTGGCCGGTAATGAAGGCGGCGCGGCCTGCGGTGCATGACTGCTGACCATAATAATCGGTGAATATGGCGCCTTCGTTGGCGATGCGGTCGATGTTGGGCGTGTGGTAGCCCATCATGCCGCGATTATAGGCGCTTATGTTCCAATAGCCGATGTCATCGGCCATGATGACGAGGATGTTGGGCTTCTGCTGTTGCTGCGCAAAAGCTGGCGCGCTCGTCGCTATCGCTGGGGCGATCAGTGCGAGCAGCCCAAACCAGATGTTCCTGCAGATGCCCATTTTGAACTCCTCTATCTTGATCCCCGATGCGCTCGCGGTTACGCGATTTTTATCATTCGAGTTGCGCGCACAGCCTGGTCGCGGCACGGGTAACGGTAGAACGCTCGATCAGGTATCGCAGTTGCGGCTACCCGATAAAGGCCCGGCAACAGTGCCCTGCCGAAGTCAAATTACGCTTTTCATTCGTCCATCACGAATTGCCGTTGGCGGCACTTAGTGGAGCGCGCCCGCGGCCCTCCCGGCCGCGAGAATAGGGTCAGCGTCGATGCTTAGGCTATGCAGATTCGGCAATTCGCTATGTATCTAAGGTGATTCGCAAATTGCCGTCTTGATGCAAGGTGGTTTGGGAATGGTGCAGTGTAGCCGAAGGCGTTTCGCCAAAAATTGTCCGATAGTATGCGGCGAAGCGTCCAAGCTCAGCAAACCCATAACGTTGTGCGATTACTGAAACTTTTGCGGTTGCGGCAATGGCATGCTGTAGCGCTCCTCGCACTAAATTTAGTCGCCGCAGCCGCATATAATCACCGGGGTTCATCCCCAGGATATCAAAACAGCACATACGCAAGGAGCGCTCCGGTACCCCGATGATCTTGCATAGCTCCGGCATGGGCAATTGTCGGTCGAATTTCGATGCCAATGCCTTCTCGAAGCGATTCATGATTGTCGCGTGCCGGCGTCGTGCAGCCGTGTCTTCGTAAACGACGTTGGCCCTCAGGCAGCTGATGAGTGCATGGATAAGATCATTCTCGATCGCTCGGGCGATTTCCGGGTTGTTGACTTTTTGAGGGTATGTTTCGGCGAGGTGGCACACCTTTGCCTGGAGGCGCTGTAGCTCAGCTGCGTTGGCCCGCGAGGGTCGCAGAACCCGGCCTACGCGTGGCGGGATGAGTTTAGATCCAGTGAGAGCCCTGCTACAGACGTTAAAGGGGAACCGTTCTATCGATATAATGCCCCACCTGCTGTTTCCACTTGTCCGTTGGTGCAAGCGCTCACCGACGCCGTGGAACATCAGGTCTCGCGATTGCATTGTTATGCCGCCCCAAATCGGCGGTGGCCGCGACAGCATTGCAAATGTAAAGTTCACGGTATTCGACGGCAACGACACATAAGCAATGCGTGGCAGGCTTTCCTGTACAGAAAACAGCTTGAGGTGGCGCAGGCTTACCGAGGTCAGACGCGCCATGAATACGCCTGGGGAGGTGAAAGCCAGATTGATCGCCGCACCGGGAAAGCCTGCTTGGTAATCACCCGGATCAAGAAATGTCGTAGTGCCAGTCGCTGGCATATATCGTCGCCCCGCCGAACCGGCCAAATCTCGACAATTCTGTCGAAGACGCAGCCGATTTGATCCGCAATTCTGCGGAAAGGATTGCAGTATTGGAGCAACGATTGTCCCCGGCTATGCAAATTCGGAAGCGGCCAAGAGAATTCTGTCATTATGGCTTGCGCGGCGTCTCTGAGGGGGACTCTCCAAATAGGGAGCGTAAAATCCCGGCTGGAATGGCTTGCGGGAGGCGGGCGACGAAAGCTACCCCTTTTCAGGCTGTGATTAGAGGAGGTCAGCTCAAACGACGGCTGGACCAATTTTTCACGCACATAAGCAAAGCCACAAATCATTCAAGCGGATGTGCCGAAATTGCATAGCGTCCTCTCTTAACCTGCACTCAAATCGCAAACAGCCACAGATAGTGCCTTCCCTCATCGTCATGAATTCTCACGCTGATGGGTATTTCACCGAATTCCATCGTGTTCGGCGATCGGTGCGAGCGGCTGGGGCACGCGGTCACCGCCAGCCTGCTCGCGGCGCTATGTATGCCGTGACCTGCCACTAAACTTTCATCCAGCAGCGATTAGAACCTCGGCGTTTGATACGCCCTTTGGCGCGGTGTGAGCAACCGGACAACGCGCGGAGCCGTCAAGTTGGCGAAGCGCGATGGGCGGTTGCGGTGAGATGATTGGCATAGGCCGCCGGTGTCCTGTAACCGAGCGAAGAATGCGGCCTCGTCGTGTTGTAGTCGGCGATCCAGGCAGCGGGCTTACTAAGTTTCCTGGTTTTAGTCTTCGGAATTATCCAGATCGGAGCGACGGTCGTTTTGATCCTGCCGATCATTTGGGGCTGGCTGACCATGGACACGTCAGCAGCCTTGATATTCACCGCCTACTTGGTACCCGTGGCCTTATTCGACAATATCCTGCGCCCGATTGTTTTTACACACGGGTTGAAAACTCCGATGCCCGTGATACTCGTGGGCGTCATCGGCGGCATTCTTGCGCACGGCATCATCGGGCTCTTCATCGGTCCGGTCGTGCTCGCGATTACGTGGGAGCTATTAAAGGCTTGGGTACGTGATGATGCCGTTGGAGATCAGGTGGCTCCGGTCGGTGAGGCGTAAGAATGCTAAGACGCGCCTGGGATAGGAGCGGATATGTAAAGAACTTTTGCTATCTACCGTATTTGCATAGACGACAGAGCCAAAGACTGCGGGAATGCGACGATCGGGTCGGTTTCCGTTTTGAGTTGATCTAAGTAGTGCGCAATGTTCTGACGCTCGATGAACTTGCGCAATGAGGATTACTTGTTAGTGTTGGTTTTCCGCTTCAGCCTGATCGTGCCTTGGCCGAAATCCCGCCTGCGTCGCTTGATTGACACGCTGCGTGTTGCTGTTGCTCTGATCAGTAGAGCGATGTCGACGCCTTGTGAAATTTTTATGAATTTTGCCTCAGTTGCTGAATTTGCATAGCAGCGGCGCGCCGAGTCCGATTTTCGGCTGTAAAGATTCTTTATTTGGCCGAGCTGTTTACCGCAGTGCGGGAAAAGGATTCTCGGATCGAGCATGAATAGACTCGCCGCGAGGTCGACTTTCGTGATAACCGTTGCTTCGTCGGGGGAAACGACGCAGGGAGGTTACCATGTCGACGATGGTATCCAATCGCCGTTCCTCCTTTGGAATGAGTTGCGCCCAATGCGGCAATGAGTTGATTGCGCCCGAATGGTCCGAGTATCGGAGTAAGCAGCAAAATCGTCATATTTGGCGCTGCTGGAAATGCGACTATTGTTTTGAAACCGTCGTCAACACCAAGTCGATGGAAGGTAACGCTGGAAGGGACGAAACTTCCCCGTTGCCGTTGGTCGCATAAACAGTCCTCCCCGTTTTTATCACGCCGCCCTGCGGCGGGTCGAAGGCGAAGATAGGGTAATAAAGATACTGAGACCCAATTGAAGGGGGCTTGGAGACGGCTTGCCCCGATTGAGGTCTCCTCAGGGTCGTGTGTCACGAGTGCCGTCTGAGTACGACGGTGCGTAACTGTACGAGAGATGGAGGAGGGCCCTCCGGGATCGGCAATCAGGTGCCGATTTCAAGCCACCGCAAGCTGCCGTTGTCAAAAGCGATGGTGGTGAGCGTTGCGGAAGCGCCGGGACGATGATTCCGGCAGGCACGGTTGAGAGAGGCGAGCGCAAGCGAACCGCTGATGAAGTGTCGAAAAGAGATTAGGCGATGGCAAAACCGGAGGGTGACCCTTCCACCGGGATCAGCTTGGGGGACGTCCTGATACTGCCCGAGCGCCATCCGGCATGTAGGCGGCACGAAGCTCAACCAGGCTCTTGTACGGAACGTGAGAACCTGTCGCTCCGATGCCAAGGGAGACATCCAAGTGGTGCACACCACAAGGATCAGAGTACCGATGCGGAGCACAGGGACGGAGCAGCTCGTAGTAGGGATGAGGGCTCTGTAATGGAGTCGGACCAAAGGAGCTGCGTTGTTCAGCCAAGTTCATGGGCCAACCGGCAACGGGAGGAGCCCACGAACGAGGCAAAGCCGTTCGACATCCCCAAACGGGAAGTGTGGGAAGCCTTCAAGCATGTGAAGGCCAACCAGGGAGCGGCCGGAATAGATGGGCAATCGGTTACGGAGTTCGAGGCTGATCTTTCGAACAACCTCTACAAGCTTTGGAATCGCCTGTCCTCAGGGAGCTACTTTCCTCTGCCGGTGCGGCGAGTGGAAATACCGAAAGCGAAGGGCGGCACGCGACCGTTGGGCATCCCGACGGTAGCGGATCGCGTCGCCCAGGAAGTCGCCCGTCGTTTCCTGCAGCCACATCTGGAGTCGGTATTCCACGCCGATTCCTATGGCTACAGGCCCGGCCGATCGGCACTCGACGCCGTGCACACGGCGCGTCAGCGGTGCTGGCGTTACGACTGGGTGCTCGATCTGGACATCAAAAGCTTCTTCGACAGCATTGATTGGGAGTTGTTGCTCAAGGCTGTCCGCCATCATACGGATTGCTCTTGGGTGCTGCTCTATATCGAACGCTGGTTGAAGGCGCCGGTGCAAATGGAGGATGGCAGCATCGTGCCGCGCACGGCAGGGACGCCACAGGGCGGGGTGATCTCGCCTCTGCTGGCAAATCTATTCCTGCATTACGCGTTCGACGTGTGGATGGCGCGGACGTTTGCGCACATCAAGTTCGAGCGGTATGCGGACGATATCATCTGTCACTGCAAAAGCGCCGACGAGGCGCGGGCACTACGGAGCGCACTTGCAGATCGCCTTGCGGCCTGCAAGCTGATCTTGCATCCCGAGAAGACGAAGATCGTCTACTGTAAAGATGCAAATCGGCGCGGCGAGTTCCCGAACCAATCGTTTGACTTCCTCGGCTTCACATTCCGAGCAAGGAAAACGATCTGGCAAGGGCATATCCCTGCGCACGGCTTCATGCCCGCGGCGAGTCCGGCGGCGCTGAAGGCCATAGGCCGGACAGTTCGGCGCTGGGCACTTCATCACCGCAGCGACAAATCCCTGCAAGATCTGGCAGCGATGTACAATCCGTGCATCCGCGGCTGGATCAACTATTACGGTCGCTTCTATCACACGCAGTTGCGTCCCACCCTGACGAGGATCGATGCCTTTCTGGTCCGCTGGGCACGCCGCAAGTTCAAGCGGCTTCGCCATCGGACTACGGGCGTGTGGGATTGGTTCGCTCGGCTCCGCCGCGCAACACCAACGCTCTTCGCTCATTGGCAGCTATGTTATGGCAACGGCCGAACATCGGGAGCCGTGTGAATCGAGAGGTTCATGCACGGTTCTGGGAGCGCGCGGAGGTGAAATTCCACCGCGCGACTCGACATTCGTTTTTTGTCGTTTCTAGCCTGCGCCCAGCATTTCTGGTTTGGCCCCGATTCCGGACATCGCTACGTCGCAGGCGGAACACGACTGCACGGAGATTGGGCAGAGAACTCACGCGATGAAACTATTGCAGTTCGTATATGGCATCACCACTGTGGCAACTGCGTTTGGCACACCAGCCGAAGCGCAAAATTATCCCTGGTGCGCGCCAGGTGTCGCCGCACGATCGTCCTAGCCTTTGTTTAATGGGCGGGCCAGGGCCGCCAGTATGGAAAGCATTGGCCGTATGGACCAAGGTAGTAACCGTACGGGCACGCGGGCGCAAAGCAGCCGCTGTATGGGAACAATTGAAAATCGCCGTACGGACACGCGAGCGGCGAATCCAATGGGGGAGGGGCGTACGTCGATGGCGGATATAGGGAGGACGTTCCGTTGCGAACGCAGTAGCCATAGGGGCCGCGGTGAAAACCGGGCCCACAAAAGCCGCGTACCAGCGTGACGTCGGGCGTTACCATTTCCGTCGGCGAGGACGAGACCGGGAAGGCCTGGACGTTTAATGAGAATATCGACCCCAGTACGCCGCATGCCAATATTGGAGCCAGCCTTTTTCCCACGGATAGCATTCCCTTTTTGAACTTCTGTCGATCGTCAAGCGAGATCTGTCTCTCCTTTGCGAAAATCGCGCCGGCCCATCGAACTTATTTTAATACCGGCCCACAGCACATTAAATATCTGAGCTTGACGCGTGGAATGAACCCCGATGTCAATTAACGGTAACGACGGCTCGTGGAAAACCGGCAATGTTAACGAGCTGCAGCGGATAGGGAATCTTATGCAGACGAACCGGTCGGGCCCGTTCATTTTTTACCATAGTCCATTTACCGAACGGCTCAATTTTTAGACTCGCATCAGCCCAATCGTGTCAGACTGAGCTATGATTGTCGAAATTCATGCTCAGTGGAAACGAGGTCACGCCATGAGGAAGATTTTGGTCGCGCTGCTCGCAGCAACGACTATCGGTGCCACGGCAGTGGCGACATCGAGGACAGCGGATGCGCGTTGGGGTTACGGTGGCTGGGGTTATCGCGGTGGGGGTTACGGTGCCTGGGGCTATCATGGTGGGGGCTACGGCGGCTGGGGCAACCGCGGATGGGGCTGGGGTCTCGGCGGCTTTGCAGCTGGTGCCGTTGTCGGCGGTGCGTTAGCCGCCGCTCCCCACGGTTATTATCCTAACGGATACTATCCCTCCTACTACGGCTACTATCCTGCCTACAGCTCCTATCCGTATTACGGTAACTCGCCCTACGCTCCTTACCGCTACTATTATTACGGGTATGCGCCTGGTTGCGGATGCTAGTGGATCGCGTCTGACATTTGAATCCCGGAGGGGATTCCCAGCGGGCTGGACGCATGCGAGTCTGGCGCATGCGAACCGGAATTTCCATCACTCTCAAGCCCGCCGATCGGCGCCGTCTGAAGGTGCTCGTGCGGGATCGCAATGCCCCACACAAGCATGTCTGGCGAGCCGAGATCGTCCTGTTTAGCGCGGACGGTGCTGGCACCAATGAGATCATGCGCCGGACCGGCAAATCGAAGACCTGTGTCTGGCGCTGGCAGGAACGCTTCATGCAGCAAGGTTATGAAGGCCTCCTGCGCGACAAGACGCGGCGTTCGCGGGGATCGCCCCGGCGAATGTTGAAATAGGAAGAGCGGCGTTGCTCGCCTTGAGCCGTTAGGCTCGGGGTGCTGATTCCACGAAAGGAAAGCAACGCCATGAAGATATTTAGCACGACATCGACTGCATTGCCTCCGATGAATAAGGGGGCTGTGGGCAAAGCTTGGGACGAGGTATCGGCAAGCTTTGATCGGTTCTGCCTGACCGCCGGCGTTGAGGCGCTTGGGGCGATGATGGCGAAGGATGCTGAGGAGGCTTGTGGGGCACGCCACGCCCGCAGCGCGGGGCGGCGCGGCCACCGCTGGGGCCGAACCCAAGGCAAGATTGGCTTTCATGGCGGCAAGGTATCGGTTGAACGGCCGCGCGTGCGCGACCTGGCGGGCCAGGAACTGGCATTGCCGAGCTGGGAACACGCGGTCGCGGAGGACTGGCTCGGCAAGTGGGCAATGAACCTGATGCTGATCAACGTCTCGACGCGGAAATTCCGCCGCGCGGTGCGGCTTCCCGAGGGCGATGTTCCGGCGCCGGCGGGGGCTGGCGTGTCGAAGTCGGCGACTTCGCGGCACTTTGTGGCGTTGTCGGCTGCGCGCATGAAGGCATGGATGGGTGCCGATCTGTCCGGGCTCGACATCATGGTGGTGCAGATCGACGGCATTCACATCAGTGAGCATCTTGTGCTGGTGGCGGCGCTCGGGATCGATAGCGAGGGCATCAAGCACCCGCTCGGTCTGATAGAGGGTGCAACCGAGCACAGCGCTGTGGTGCAGGCGTTGATCGACGACCTGATCGAGCGCGGCCTCGATCCAGCGGTGCCGCGTTTGTTCATCATCGACGGCTCGAAAGCGCTCGCCAAAGCGATCCGGCGCAGCTTTGGGCGGCACACGCCGATCCAGCGCTGCCAGATCCACAAGGCGCGGAACATCATGGAGCGTCTATCGCCAGCTCTGCATGCCTCGGTCCGGCGTGCGTTGCGCCAAGCCTGGGAACTCGACGACGCCGAGAAGGCGGAGAAGCTGATCTGCAACCTCGCCCAGCGCTTGGAGCGCGACGCTCCCGGCGTCTCGAAGAGCATCCTTGAGGGATTGGATGAAATCCTCACGGTGAGCAGGCTCGGTCTTCCGGCGGAGTTGCGGCGCTCGCTGGCCTGCACCAACATCATCGAAAATATGATGGGTACCGTGCGTCGCGTCACCCGCAATGTGAAGCGCTGGAGTTCGCCCTCGATGGCCTTACGCTGGACTGCTGCGGCCATGAACGAAGCCAAGAAGGGCTTTCGCAGGCTGAAAGCCTACAAGCAACTTCCTGCCTTGCGGGCCGCGCTTGTCGTCCACTATGAAAATGAAACAAACAACCGCGCTCTTGTCCAAAACGCGAAAGCCGCTTAACGTCATTCACGGCAACGTCCGCTTCACAAAGTTCAACAAAGACCGGGGCAATCCCCGTTCGCGCATCCCGCCCCTGGGATCGAGCATCACCAGGCGCGTCGTGACGCTCACCCAGACCGATCCGCCAGCAGAGGCAACCCATTGGACCTCCGCCATGATGGCGAAGGTTGCCGATATCAGCGCGAGCTCCGTCCAACGCATCTGGCGTGCGCACGGCCTTCAACCGCACCGGCTGAAACAGTTCAAGCTCTCCACCGACCCGCAATTTGTCGACAAGCTGCGCGACATCGTCGGCCTCTATGTCGATCCGCCCGCCCATGCTGTCGTTCTGTCGGTTGACGAGAAGAGCCAAATCCAGGCGCTCGACCGCACCCAGCCCGGTCTGCCGATGAAGAAGGGCCGCGCCGGAACCATGACCCACGACTACAAACGCCATGGCACCACGACGCTGTTCGCCGCTCTCAACGTTCTTGACGGCACCGTCATCGGCCGCAACATGCAGCGCCATCGGCACCAGGAGTTCATCTACTTCCTCAACACCGTCGAGGCGAAGGTGCCTGTGCGAAAGGCGATCCATGCCGTCGTCGACAACTACGCGACCCATAAACATCCCAAAGTGCAAAAATGGCTAGCCCGGCATCCCCGCTGGACCTTCCACTTCACCCCAACTTCGGCATCCTGGCTCAACGCTGTCGAGGGCTTCTTCGCCGAGCTCACTAAGCGGCGATTGAAACGCGGCGTCTTCTTATCGGTCGTCGACTTGCAAGCAGCCATCAATCGCTTCCTCGTCGAACACAACGCAAAACCGAAACCCTTCACATGGACCGTAGACCCCGACAAAATCATTCCTGCTGTCAGGCGAGGGCACCAAGTGTTAGATTCGATCCACTAGATGCTGGCCTCTCGGTTTAGACACTAGTCGATTGAGTAAGGAAGTCGCCGGTACGGCCAGGGTCAATAGCGCTCGACTGCCCATTTTATATGCAATCAGGAAAAAAGCACCGTAAATCGCGTGCCTTGGTTCCTATCGTTTCGACCAATCTGCAATTCACCGCCGATCTGTTTGACGAGAGATTGAATAATCCTCATTCCCAGTCCTTTGCCAGCGGCTGGATCAAATCCTTCCGGCAAACCCGGGCCGTCATTGGCGACCGACAGCGCGTAGCCCTTTCCAGGATTGGGTTCCAAGCCGATCATGATGCGGCCCGTACCGTATTTGGCCGCGTTCGTAATCAGCTCGCTCGCGATGAAGCCGAGCGGAATGGCGGTGATGGCGGGCAGCTTGATTTCGATCCCCTCCACGACCACGGTCCGCGTCGAATTTTCCCAGAGCATCACGGTGAAATCGCGACAAAGGTCCTCAAGGTAGTGTTTGAGCGCAAACATTTGTACGCCATCAAATGAGTGAAGGCGTTGGTGAATGCGCCCGATCGTGGCAATGCGATCGGCCGCGGCGGCCAGTTGCGAAGCAACCTCGGCATTCTCCGACGCCCGGCTTTGCAACGAAAGCAGGCTTATGATCATTTGCAGGCCGTTTAACAGCCGATGATCGGATTCCTGACGCAAGACCGCCTGTTGTTGGATCAACCGGTCCTTTTGACGAAGCAGAGCCTCATCCTGGATGAGAGCCTCTCTTAACGCGATTTCCGTACGCCTGTGTCGTGTCAGCTCGCGGATATATTTCGCTACCGTGAGCTGCTCGTGACTTTCAAAAATAACATGCGGTGACGAGCCCGCACCGGCCGGCAAATATTCAATAGACGTTGTGTTGCCCTCTCCCGTACCCGAGGAACAAAATTACTTCGTGGCCAAAACAGCCGAGTCACGTTGATACAAATCAAATATGTCCGATACCGGACGTTGATCTTGCCTTTTGGCGTAACAGGCCTAAAGGCGTGGCCTCTCTCCAGCATATTTAAGACGTGATCCGTTTCCCACCTGGCGCTCACGTCGATCACCCGGCCCAGCCTCCTCCACAGTAAAATGCAGTCGGCTATCTTACGAAAGGTACCTCTCCCCATACTCGGGGAGAGGCATTATTGAGCCGTGTTTAGGCCGCTAGCCTGAGCGCATGCTTGCTCTCAATTGTCTGCCGGATCAGGCGACGGGTGCGTTCAACGAAAGCGAGCTTGTCCGCAAGGCAGCTCTCCAGCAGGACACCGACGCCAAAGTGCCCGGTCACATCGGCCATTGCGATCAGCGCCACGTACTCGGCGATGCGCAGGTGCATCAGTTGATTGGCCTTGACCAAGACGAAGAGGGCCTTGGCCGCTGGAGCCTGGATTTCGGCGAGTTCGCGCTTAAAATCTTCGACGAAAACGTCGTGCAGACGACCGCTGAGTGCAACTGGCTTCTCACCGATGAGCTTGAAGCACCGGTCCAGTGAACTGAGGATTTTATCCTGCAGGAAGACGCGCGATTCCAGGGCTTCCTTGATATTGGGATCCTGCGCAATCCCGCTCAGCTCCTGATAGATCTTCGTCATATGCTCAGTCCGTTGCCGGACGTCACTCAGCAGCTTGACGAACAGTTCTTTTGAATTGTTGATGGTCATTGGATTTTCCTCTTTATGCATCCCATCAGGCCACGCAGCGCAATGAGGGCCTATTGATTTTGGATAGGCGCGCGGACAATGGGTTGCGGTTGTTTCATTGCGCTAGGTAGATTAGTTTCTGGATCAACGGTTTCGTCACGCCGAAGTCAACGGAGATATCCCGATGTCCGTGCGCGCCATGTCGGGCGAAGCTCGCAGTATGCCGCTGCGTTTGTAGACATCGCAGTCTTTCCGATTGGCAGCGCCGCCAAACAAACCGCGCGCTTTTCAATAGCAGGCCGGGTACGGGAAATACCCGCACGCGACGCTGTTGTAATAGCGTGGGGCTATTACTGCTGCACCGACGGCAGCGGCACCAACGCCCACACCCACGCCACGGCGCACATAGGCTCCGTGATAAGCGCCGCCACGATAGACGCCTCCCACATGAACACCGCCCCCGCGGTATGCGGCTCGATACGCCAAGGCATCAGTCGAAACGCATGCGACCCCGAGGACGGCAGCCGTAGCAATTGCTATTACCGTTCGATACGACATGGGGATTTCCTTCTTGAGTTAGTCGAGAGGAGACTAAAAAGATGAATTCAATTGCTCTATTGTACGCATGTATGAATGTTATATCGAAAGTGATAGCAGACTATGCGAAGGTTTAGATGCTTGTGAACTTCGGCGTGGAACGAGAGTGATGACGAACGATAGATGATGCCGCGTACGTAAAAGCTCGCACCGAACAATTGCACACAGCCTGAGGCCTCTCTCAAATTCTCTTCGCATTTGCTCCAGAATTGCCGGCGCGGTTAACCCCCAAAGGCCGGATCGATCAGGAGCAGATACCCAGTTCGTGGTTTAGCACCGCATCCGCGAGCTTTGGTGTGATTGGAAATCAAATTGGGACATGAACTCATCGATTGCTGCGGTGGGCTGGTACAGGCTAATTTCCGGTTCGGGAGCTAGACGGTATCGGCCGCGCCTGAGCAGTTACCGACGATGGAGAAGCATCGGAGTTGCCAATCACGAAGGTTGCTTTGCGATGGATTATCCGCCGAGCATGTTTCATGCGGATTTTTGAACATACTGAATTCAGAAACGAGAAATCAAAGTCAGCGCAGGAGTCCTTCGCCCACGGGTGACTCGTTTCGGCAGTGTTGATGGAAGATGCGCGGGGAGTCGCTAAAGCGATGTCGATCGCGGGCGGTGGCGTCCGGTCGATTGAGGCGATTGGCAATGCCCATGCACTTTTTTGGGTCAGCGAACCGACTGCCGTCGCGATAATTGCCATACCAATCGCTCCACACGCAACAGTCCCTAGGGCGGTCCGCAGGCGGGGAGACAGACCTAGGCAGTCACTCTTCGTGTGAAGGCCCGACGTAGTCGACCACCGAACTTTGGAATACTTGTGCATATGTTGAGATTCTGCCTTTGCTGGCGCCAGGCCCTAGATGCGCTTTAGGTGATGCATCGCTTAAAAATATGAGCCGATGCGGGGTCAACAACTGGACTGAAGACCGGATCGCATCCGAGCGGTACTGGTTTCGGCGCTACGGGGGCCATCTCGGTTGACGTCGGATAATCGGGGGGCAGCGATGCTTGTGGCAGCCGATCGCCCTTGTGGGCCCGATTGACCGAGATCGTAACGACCTCAGCATTATTGCCGGCAACGCTTGGGCTGGTCATTTCGGTGACCACGCCAGCGATAAGGCAGCTCAGGATCGCAGCCGAAGTCATCTCCTTAAGACCGTAAGCAAATGCGCAGCGCATCGATCTTCTCCGAATGTTAGAAGCTAGCGCCGGGTCGGGCCGGTGCCTCCTCCGGGCGAGCGGTCGGCGCTGATGACGCGGATAACGCGCGCGTTGCCAGCGGCCGAGTAGCCATCGTGCAGGCAGGACGGCTCGTAATAGGGCCAGCTTTGTTCGCAGACGATTTTTGGATCGCGGCTGCCGTTGGACAAATTCTGTTCCCCAGGTCGACGGATGTCAGTCACGCCGTGCATAATGGAGACGGTTGGTACGGTCTTGATTGCGGTCGCCGCATTGATCGTCGTACTGCTTGGCGCACCGTTCTCAACGCTTTGAGTTGCTCCGGCCGCAACTTCGGACGTGAAGCCCGGCACGAAAGAGACGATTAGGCCTGCGCAAGCTGCCGCTGTGATGATAGCTGAAATCATCTTGATCATGACGAGCTCCTGCCCTTGTTTGCCGGACATCCGGTCGGAGCGAGATCAGTAAAGGCTCGAGGAGTGCAACAAAGCGGGCGTTCGCACTCGATGCGCGCTTGCGATGTTTTGCTGGCGCATCGGCAGCACGATGACCTTGGTTCCGATGTGCGTGCGGCCATAGAGGTCGATCACGTCCTCGTTCATCATGCGGATGCATCCGCTCGACACTTGCTTGCCGATTGTGTCCGGCGCGTTGGTGCCGTGAATGCGGTACACCGTGCCGGCGAGATACATGGCGCGCGCGCCGAGCGGATTGCCGGGACCGCCTGCCACAAAACGCGGCAGATAGGGCTGTCGCTGCAGCATGTCCGCCGGCGGGATCCAGTCCGGCCACTCGGACTTACGCTCGATGGTCTCCACCCCGGACCATGTGAAGCCCTCGCGGCCGACACCGATGCCGTAACGCACCGCCTTGCCGCCGCCGAGTACGAAATAAAGGTAGGTGTTCGGGGTATCGATAATCACCGTGCCGGGCGCTTCCGCAGTCGCGTAGTCGACCACTTGGCGTCGCAGCCGGGCGGGAGTTTCTGCCGTGACGTTGGTCTCGTCGGATATGGCACGATCCGGCGAAACGCTGCGATAGTTCGATCCGGTGTTTCGATCCAGTGACATGGCCAACACTTGCGACTGCGCAGCGCTACTCCACAGCGCGGCCCCGGCCAGCACCAGCGCTACTCCGGCGCCACGGATGAAATGGTTGATGTGCGACATGACGGCTCCCTCCACCATATCGACGCGTTTGCGTCGTTTGCTCACTGATAGGTCTGATCGATACCCGCCTTCTGCAGCAGCCTGGACATCTGCTTGCGCGCGTGGAACATGCGCGTCTTGGCGGTGTTCTCAGGCACGCCGATTATTTCAGCGACCGCCACGATCGACTGCTCGTGGTAATAGACGAGGTCGATGACCTCGCGATGATTGTGTGACAGGTGGCTCATGCACTCGCGCAAAATGGCGATGCGGTCCTTCTTCTGCATAGCGATCTCCGGATCGTCGGCCGTATCGGGGATCGCCGCGGCCTCGGCGTCATCGAGCACGTCATCCCTGCGCCGGCGCAGCGAAGACAATGCCTTGAACCGCGCAATAGCCAGAATCCACGTCGACACCTGGCTGTTGCCCTCGAACCGGCTGGCATTGCGCCATACCGCGACGAACACTTCGCTGACGATGTCTTCGGCGAGAGCCTCATCGCTCACGAAGCGCAGCACGAAGCGGTAGACGCGCATGGTGTACCGCGCGAACAGAGCCTGCATCGGTATCTTGTCGCCACGCGCTATGCGGTTAAGTAGGTGCACGTCGGCGCCTTGCGGCGTGGCGATCCGCGGCTGCGTCTTTGAAGCGTCCGTCAGTGCGAGCACGTTAGTCATCTGCCATCCCCTGTCCTATCGAAGCTTCTTGATTGATAGGAAGGTTAAGAAGATGAAAACGACCGCACTACTGTACGTTGGTAAGAGCGTCCTATCGAAATAGATCAGAAAACCAATACGAAGGTTTAGACTTACGGGGGTTTCCAGAGCGCAAGGCGGCCGATGCAGCAAAAGCAGATGGTTATTGTTGCGGCAGTCCGGGAGCGCCAGTTGTTTTTCAGGGCTCGCCAATCAGGACGTTTCTTGCAAATATATCCATCGGTTCGTTTCGTCGCCGTACCGTCAATTTGGCTCGCGCCCAGGCTAAAGAACAGTCCGGGACTTGCGGCCGCTCCGGCGATGGCCGAATCGAGAGGCGGGTTATGACGGAACGAGCGGACGAGCAGTCGATCGTTTTTGTGGTCGACGATGACGCGTCTTTACGCGAGGCGCTTAAGAGCCTGTTGCGATCAGTCGGCCTGCAAGTCGAGCTCTTTGGTTCTGCCGCAGACTTCTTGAAATACAAACTGCCCGATGCCGCTGCCTGCCTCGTGCTCGATATTCGATTGCCGGGGATCAGTGGGCTCGACTTTCAGGCGGAACTAGTGAGTGCCGACATTCACGTTCCGATCATTTTTATTACGGGTCACGGTGATATCCCCATGACCGTGCGAGCCATGAAGGCCGGAGCGGTGGAATTTCTTACCAAGCCTTTTCGCGACCAGGATCTCCTTGACGCGGTCCAAATAGCGCTCGAACGCGACCGCGCTCGACGTATCCTGGACAGTACACGCCACGAACTCCGTGCTCACTTCGAGGCGCTCACACCTCGCGAACAGGAAGTGATCGGCTTGGTCACTGCAGGTCTGATGAACAAGCAGATCGCTGCTGAGCTCGGCGTAAGCGAAATCACCGTGAAGGTTCATCGCGGCAATGTGATGAAGAAGATGGGTGCGCGATCATTGGCCGACCTCGTGAGAATGGCCGACGCATTGGGGATCCGGCGCACCAAGCCATAGCCCATCTAAACCTTCGTATAATCTTCCCTACCGATTGTCACCGGTGGGCCAACCTAACGTTCAGTAGAGCCTCCGGTCTAATGCGATCTAGATTTACAATGAAGATCGTGGCGATCTTGAATATCGGTAGCCGCGGAGACGGCAGAGAACTCTGGGGGAACTTCAATGAACCACTCGATAGTGACTGCCGACGGAAATACCCACCTGAAGATCGCCGCGCTGGCGCTCATCGCAGTTATCGTGGTTGTTGTCGTTGGCTTCAGCGCTCACATCGATAGGCCTGAAATCGGGACAGCTCGGGCGGAAAGCTATGGGTCCGCTATTCGGGCCGGCAAGCCGACTCAATTTACGACGTTCTCGGGGAACGAGCTTCGTGGGACCTGAGTTAGTGTAAGAGGTTAGTGTACCTGCGATTGACATTTTAGAGTTGGTGTACCTGCAATTGACATTGCGTTTTCCGACGTTCGTCGCTGCAGCTGAGGCACGCCGACGATACCCTAAACCTAAGTATAGTTCGCTCAGCACCCTTTTCGTACCGGATGAGGCCCATCACACGCTTGGTCCAAAGTGCGGGACGTTCTATTCTCACTGGCGCAATCCAGCGGACTCGAGGGGCAAAATTGGAGCGAGTACCGGTGATTTCGATTGTTGATGATGATGAAGCCGTAAGGGAAGCCACAAAATCCCTTGTCCGGTCTCTGGGCTACAAAGCCTTGACGTTTAGTTCGGCCGAGGAATTCCTCGAGTCGGCACTTGCGACGGCCACGGCGTGTCTGATCACCGACGTCCAGATGCCTGGCCTGAGCGGGGCCGAATTGCAAGACCGTCTAATTGCCGACGGCCGTAGCATGCCCGTGATATTTGTTACCGGTTTCCCTGACGAGAGGCTGCGAAAACACGTCCTCAGGAGCGGCGCAGTGGGATACTTGTGCAAGCCCTTTAGTGAAGACCATTTGATCGAGTGTATCAATATAGCGCTGAAGAGCTTCAGCGACCGAAGTGCCGAAAACTAACGGTCTAATCTCTGCGCAGACCCGCGCAATGGTGCTGCGACACCGACGATCCGATGACGAAATGTCGCGATTTTCGCGCCCATGCAGAAGGAGACGCCACAGAAGTTTGTGAGCGGATAAAAAACATTACCGAGGCAACGCCGCACTAACATCCCTTAGCCGTCGCGAGTCGTCGTCCGATACCGTCGTTGGCAACTTGACGGTAAAAATTGTTCCGCGAGGACTGCGCGCCGAGACCCACAGCTGACCACCATGGGATTCGACGATCGATCGGCAAATCGACAATCCCATCCCCATGCCGTGCGTCTTTGTCGTGAAGAATGTTTCAAAGATGCGGCTCATGTGGTTCGCTTCAATGCCAGCGCCCGAGTCTTCGACCACGATCAGCACGTGATCAGGATTGTCGATTTCAGATCTGACGACTAAGATGCGGTCTCGATCGGCGAGTAAACTCATCGCGTCAACGGCATTCATGATCAGATTAAGAATTACCTGCTGCAGTTGTGTTTCCTCGGCTATCACCGGTGGGAGGCCAGGGCATAAATCGGTTTCCAGCGCTACCCGGTGACTATCTAGTTCCGCGTGAACGACTGCTACAACCTCACCGATGAGGTCGTTCACACTTAAAGCTCTCCTTTCGCCGATATCCTTCCGGAACATGGAGCGGATACTGGCGATTACCGCCCCGGCTCGGTGTCCGTCATCAACGATTCGCTTCAAAAGCATGCGAACTTCGTCGACATCAGGTTCTGGCTTAGCGAGCCACCGCAAGCCAGCATTGGCGTTCGTAACAAGTGCAGCGAGCGGTTGGTTGATCTCATGCGCGATTGAGGCGGCCATTGCTCCCATTGTCGTGAGTTGACTTACCTCTGCAAGCTCCCGGCGCGAGGTCCGCAATTGCTCTGCCGTATTCTTGAGATCGGTAACGTCCCGCGCGACAGCATAAATATTGCCCTTTTCCGCGACGGCCTGCCAGGATAGCCAGCGATATGAGCCATGCGTGTCGCGAAGACGATTCTCGAAATGCAGCACATTGTGACCTTCGGTGACACGGTTCTGTTGGGCTTGAGTTTTGGCGCGGTCATCAGGATGTACCAGCCAGTCGGAAGTCTTGTTGAGCAACTCTCCGTCAGACCACCCGAGCGTTGCCTTCCAAGCCGGATTGACTGCGACAAATCTGCCTTCCGTGTCGGCGACGACGAGAAGATCCTGTGACACGTTCCAGATGCGGGCGCGTTCCTGCGCCTCTGCTTCGACGCGCTGCTCCAACGTTTCATTCAAATCTCGCAGTGCCTTCTCAGCCTCGATCTGTTCGGTCACGTCAGTGTTAGTGCCGAACCAACGAACGAGGTCACCGACCTGATTGCGAATGGGCAGCGCACGGCACAGAAACCAGCGGTATGTGCCGTCCCGGCCTCGAAGTTGAAAGGTGTCCTCCCATGGGGTCCCAGTTTCGAAGCATTGACGCATGCGATTAACGATACCGTCCATATGGTCTGGGTGGTGTAATTTCTGCCAACCCCAACCCTGCATCTCTTCCAATGTCGTCCCGGCGTAATCGTGCCAGCGCTTGTTGAACCAATACCGCCGACCCAGCGCATCCGCCGTCCAGGCAAATTGACTCATGTTATCGGCGAGTTCGCGAAACCTGGTTTCGCTGGCAACGAGCGCCGCTTCCGCTCGTTTTCGCTCTGTAATTTCCTCTGCCACAACGTTGACGCCGAGGATGCTGCCATCTGCCGTCTTAAGGGGGTGCCAGTTGGTAGTCCATACGCGCTCCGCGTTTCCTCCGTCCGGGCGCTGACCATTAACTTCTATGCCGGTGATCGAATTCCCAGTTTGCAAAATCGTCTGAACAATATTTTCGACCTGATCGGCAACTTGTGGGACGGTATCTCGCACTGACTGGCCAATATGGTCGGCGACCGAAATTCCGCAGATCTCGGTCAAATGTCGGTTGATCTGCAGATAGCGGCAGTCAGGAGTCAGAAAGGCAAGACCGATCGGAGCGGTTTCGTAAAGAAGCCGCAATTCCGGCGCTCGCGCTTCACTGGCTTTCAGCTCGACCTCGTGCTGTCGCCGCTCGGAAAAGAGCGCAGCAAGAACAAATGAGCAGAGTGACACGGCCAGGATTCCAGCCTGGGCCACCAGGATGCGCTCAGTAATCGGGAAGCCTACGTCACTGAAAATTCCAATTTCGAATGTGGTCGTCCAAACAATCGTTAGGGCAACGATGAACGCGGCTGCCGCGCAAAAGACAGGCCGGCAGCGGGCCGCAAGCCAAAGCAGCAGCGGGAATATCAAGGCTATGGGCACCACGATCGACCAGGCCTCCCGCGGCAGATAAATAACAAGTCCGCTCACTGTGGTCAGCATGACGAGCGCCGCGACGCCTTCGACGACTTCACTCCTTGGCGGTGGATCGCGCATTGCCGAGCCGAGCCCGACTAATAGCGGCGCGACCGTGATGATGCCGAGCGCATCGGATGTGAACCAGTGATGCCAAATGGTCAGGACTGGAGCGGTCGAACTGTGGAAGAACACATAGCCTAATGTCCCGCCGATCCCTGATACGGCAGTCGCGGCGATCGCAGCGGCGAGCAGTCCCAGCACATGGCGCAGTCTGCCGAGGCTGAACGACGAACCGAAGTGGAACTCGATCAAGCCCGCCACGAGCAAGGCTTCGCCAGCGTTGCACAGGGCGAAGACGATCGCGCTCCAGATCGACCGGTCCCCCAATAGATTGGCCACGATTGTTGCGGCCATTGCCCCGGCCGCCACCGGCAATCGGGCGCTGGGTCCGAGAGCAATTAGGACGCCCGCCGCGACGCCCGCGGCAGGCCAGAATACTGCCACGCCATCAGGTTTGGTCAGTAGGGCAAGGCTCAGCCGTGCCGCCAGGAAATAAGTGATGCCCATCGCAACGGCGAGGCCGATCCCCCTAAGCCCCTGCCGCATCGGTTCGGCGAGAGCGGATACCGGGTGTGCGGTCGGCTTTTGCAAACTTTCCAATTGAAGGCCTCAGCTCTCAACGGTTTAGGATGCGAGTTTGGACCCAGACCATCCCGATCTCAAGCGCCCCTGCTCGCGGCTTGCAGAAACATCACGACTGACGGACGCTATTGGCTGGGTCTGCGTCCGGCAGAAACTACCGCCTAGGGCAGCAGTTTTCTCAATGCAACAATTCTCGCAGTTCACCCAACCACACGATGATTGCGAACCAGTGCAATCCATTGCCCGCAAGCAACAAGCAAGCCATAGCGTCACTGTGGCTGCGGGCATCTAATTCCCTGAGGTCACAAAAGAGAACCCCAAGCGAAGTTGTCCGCTTGGGGTTCATTGATGATGCATCAATTCAGGCTTGTTGGCCGCGCGATGGGGTGTCGGGGGGTGGGGGCTCGCTCGGTCGGCCTGATGTATGGACAATAAAAGCTCAAAATCACTCCTTCTACTGTATGTAGGTTGGGGAGCACCAATGCGAAGGTTTAGGAGCCGTTCTGACCCGAGTTTCGGGTTGCCAGCTTGTACGGCAGTCACAGGCAGCGCCCGGATGGTTCGCACTGCACCTTCAACTACTATATCAAGTGACAACCGGCACCAACGCGGCGGCCGCTTAGCCTCAGCGACCAATTGTTTGTTCATTTTCAACCGCAGTGGCCTCATTCATTAAGTCCATGCTTATCCGTTCAAGCCTGGCGCGTATGGCATTGTTGGAGCACTTTCCTCTGAACCACATGCAGAAATGTGCCTTATGCCGCACACAAGCGGCTGGACCCTCTGTCAACGAGTAGGATGGGCACGAATTTGCATCGCAGATTTCAGGTGTCCAATGGTAAGCGGTGCTCTGTCCCCATCTTGCAGCGTTTGATCTGATCCGGAAGATGTAGCCCGTCTTGATTGGATCGGTTCGCATATATGGTTGACCATATAGTTGACGCTTCGGAGCGACGCGGCCGCATTGATATTCGCACCGGTGTTGGCCGTCGGCGGCGGTGGAGCGATGAGGTCAAGGGCCAGGTAGTCGCGGAATCCTATGAGCCCGGCGCAGTCGTTTCGGAAGTGGCGCGACGGCACGACATCACGCCTCAGCATCTGTTTGGGTGGCGCAAAGCGGCGCGGGCTGGCCGTCTGGTCCTTCCGGCCGCGGAGCCGCCGATGTTCGTTCCGGTGGTGACCGCGACGGGCGCGCCTGGCGCGGCAGGTGCAGTTACGCAGCGTACTGTGGTCGATTGCGATCGAGATCGCGGGGGCGGTGGTACGTGCCGAACCCGGCGTTGACCTTGGCTGGCTCAGAGCTGTGCTGCGCGCTGTGAAGGCGGCCACATGATCGCGGTTCCGGCGGGAATGCGGGTGCTGGTGGCGACGCGGCCGATCGATTTCCGCAAGGGTGCCGATGGGCTTGTCGCCCTGGTGAGCGAGACGCTCGGCGACGATCCGTTTTCCGGAACGGTCTTTGTATTCCGCTCGAAGCGAACAGATCGGGTGAAGATTTTGGTCTGGGATGGCTCGGGCCTGGTGTTGTACTGGAAGCGGCTGGAACAAGGTGCGTTTCGATGGCCGCCAGTCACGGACGGCGTGATGCGGCTGACGTCGGCGCAACTCGCCGCGCTGGTTGATGGAATGGATTGGTCGCGTCTGCATGCGCGCGATGTTACGCGGCCGACCGCAACGTCGTGAGAGCTGTGACTTATTAAAATCAGGGCGCAGGTTATTCGTCACAACCAAGTGCAAATCTGATTCAATCATATGCATGCCGATTGACGCTGTCCCGGATGATGTCGATGCGCTGCGGGCGCTGGTAAACCAGCTATCGAGCGAGCGTGACGCGGCCATTGCGGAAAGCCGCCGGCTGACCGAGCAGAACGATCAGCTTCGTCATCTGTTGAAGCAGCTCCAGCGTGCGCAGTTCGGACAGCGGTCCGAGCGACTTGATCGCGATCAGATGCAGCTGGCGTTGGAAGATATCGAGACCTCGCTCGCGTCACGAGACGCGGAAGAGGAAGAGCACCAAAACGGCGCAGCCGATAAGCCAGCGGATCAACGCAAGAAGCGGCGCCCCAACCGCGGCGCACTGCCGGCGCATCTGCCCCACGTTCATGTGACGCTTGAGCCCGAGAGCACGGTCTGCCCGTGTTGCCACGGTGCGATGCATGTCATCGGGGAAGAGAACTCACAGCGTCTCGACAAGATTCCGGCCCGGTACCAGGTGATTGTCACGCATCGTCCCAAATATGGCTGCCGGGCCTGCGAAGGCGCGATCGTCCAGGCGCCGGCTCCGGAGCGCCTGATCAAGAGCGGCATCCCGACTGAAGCTCTCGTGGCCAGCGTCGTTGTCGATAAGTTCGCCTGGCATAATCCGCTTTACCGGCAGGCGCAGATCATGAAGCTGCAGGGCTTGCCGGTCGACCGCTCCACGCTGGCCTTTTGGGTTGGCGTCGCAGCGGCGGAACTCAAGCCGGTCTATCTGCGCATGAAGGAGATCCTGCTCGGCTCGGCCAAGATCGCGGTCGATGAGACGCGGGCTCCGGTACTCGATCCCGGCCGGGGCCGGACGAAGACCGGCTACTTCTGGGCGATCTCGCGGGACGACCGGCCGTGGGGCGGGGCCGATCCGCCGGGCGTCACCTATACGTATGCGCCCGGCCGAGGTGGCGAGCACGCGGTTGCTTTGCTGACGGGCTATTCCGGCATCGTGCAATGCGACGGCTATGCGGTCTACAAACAACTGGCTGATCCGGGGCGTGATGGAGGCGCGGTGACGCTCGCCTTCTGCTGGTTGCACTGGAGACGCTATTTCTTCGATATCGACAAAGGCGGTCCGGCGCCGATCGCCCACGAGGTGTTGGAACGGATCGCGGCACTCTATGCCATCGAGAACCGGATCCGCGGCCGTAGCGCGGAGGAACGCCGCGCCGTCCGACAGGCCCAGACAAAGCCGCTCGTCGAAGCACTAAGGGCGTGGCTCGAGAACAGGCTCATGGCGGTATCGGATAAGAGCACCATTGCCGAAGCAATCCGCTACGGCTTCAACCACTGGGACGGCCTCGTGCGCTTTCTTGACGACGGTCGCATCGAGATGGACACCAACGATGTCGAGCGAGCGATGCGTCCGATCGCGTTAAATCGAAAAAATAGCCTATTCGCCGGCCACGACGAGGGTGCCGTAAACTGGGCTTGCCTCGCATCTTTGATCGAGACCGCCAAGCTTCACGGCATCGACCCTCAGGCCTATCTGGCCGATATCCTCGCCAAGCTCGTCAATGGCTGGCCCACCCAGAAGCTCGACGAACTCCTGCCGTGGGCTTGGGCCGAGCAGACACGCGCTCGCCTCGCCGCTTGATCACGGCTCCGCATAACCAATCACGTTGACGAGTGTAGTAGTGTGGTCGCAGCACCGCTTACGTCCAATGTCATAAAGCTGCGGAAGCATCGAGGCTCTCGAAAATCACCGGTCACGTCGCGGCCTGGGAAGAATGGTGATATTGTGAAGATTCCAGAGGATTGGGGGCCGACGAATGTTGCTCGGAACGTTGATATTAAAGATCATTAGCTTAGTACTGGCGTGTGCATTCACCTATCAATCCTATGCCGCTTTTCGCTCTGCACGACCCAAAGCCTCAGTGTCAGAAAAGAACCCCCAAGCTACTTCAACGCGCCTAGGCCGCATTCTTTGGGGTTCAGCCAGCCTAGCAATTTCCTTGGGCCTCTTTTTCTACTTGATTCACGGCTAAGGGGCGCCGTCAAAATTCGCTGGCCGTAGCGGGTGTCTCAGGAAGTATTGTGGCGTGCCGAAATGACCGCGAGAGCCATTGGGGCGCCGCGGTCTAGCACTCTCCAATGAACAGAAATGGCTCCAAATTACTGGCGGCCTCATTCAACTCCACTCGGCAGAGTTACCTGAAAGATCATCCCATAGGGCTCGTTGGCGGATGCGCGCAGGCTTCCGCCATGCAACTCGATGATCGACCGACAGATGGTAAGTCCTATTCCGGTTCCTGCGGACTTTGTTGTAAAAAACGGCTCGAAGATACGGTCCTTATTCTCGCGCGCTATTCCCGCACCGGTGTCTTCAATAGTGACCACAACCTCGGCAGACTGCTGAACGATATCGGTGGTAACCCGCAACTCGCGGGCACGATTGGTAACGGGGCCCATCGCCTCAATCGCGTTCATAATCAAATTCAGAAATACTTGATACAATTGGCCTCGATCGGCAAGCAATTGGGGGAGGCCATCGTGCAGATCAGCCGAAACGGACACTTGCTGATTGCGTAAATCGAGATCGACCGTTGCGAGAACCTCTCGAACGATGTCGTTTGTGCCGAGCAATACTCTCCCGTGAGCGTCTTTCTTGAACATCGATCGGATGCCGCCAATTACCTCGCTCACACGGCGACCATCATCGACGATGTGTTTAAGGGAGGCTCTTACCTCATCCAGGTTTGGTGTTGGGCTCGTCAGCCAACGCAACCCCGCATTGGCGTTGGTTACCATGCCACCCAAAGGCTGATTGATCTCGTGCGCGATTGAAGCCGCCATTGCGTCCATAGCAATTTGTCGCGCCTGGCGATCGCCACGCTGCCTCACGACTGACCGTGCGAGCTGTGCATAGACTGCGGTTGTCTCGGACAACAGTACGAGCAAGACAATAAATGTGGCGATCAGCCCAAACGTGCGGCCTGCATACCAGCCAAGAGTGAAGCGAGCATCAATGAGGACCGCGGCCATCGTAGTTTCGAACAGCCATGCGCAGGAGACGACCATGAGCCATAGATCCAGCACAGACCGCCCCCAGCGCCATAGCAGCGCGAGCGCGACGACATCTAATGTCATCATCAATCCTGAAAACATTAGTCTGACACTTTCGTCCATTTGAACATTGTCAAGAAATATTACTGGCAGAAATCTATTGCCTGCAGTGACGACCCAGATCAGTCCGCACACCATCGCGATCACGAGAGCAATACTCGAGCCAATGGCTGTGGTCACCAAACGCGGGAAGATGATTGATTTGCTATCCTCGTCCTTGATGAGAACGTAGACAATCACAGTCAGTGGTGATGCTACGTGCCAAAAAATATAGAGCCACACGGTGCTCTGTAACCCAGCTCCTAGGAGCCCCATCGGCGCGAACACTCCGGGAAATGTGAGGGCATGCGGAATGACTATCAGTGCCGTGAATAGATAACCGCTCGCGAGCACCAAAAGTGCCCTGCTTCGCACGATGTAAAATTGGGAAAACAACAGCGCCGAGGTAATAACGTCATTGATCAAAATTGTGGTTTCAAGGATCGGAATGAAAGCATCGACACGCGGTAGGTGAGTACTCGCAAACGGTGCTGTGACGCCGAATGCGACGAGTAGGACCAAGGCGATGCCGCGTGCTACCCAAATCTGCCGCCTTGAGGGCGGCAGGCCTGCAAGGAATAATTGCTCTATGCTGGAACCGTCGGGCAATACTGAACCTCCATGCACCAAGAATGCGAAATAATAGCCCAAATGAAAACAGTATTCATCGGGTGCACCGCGTCTAAACGTTGGGACTATAGCAAGTTCAATGGCGCTACGGCTTCGCGCGTCGAATCCCAAGTGCGTCGGCCATTCTCACGAGGTCAGCCAATGTCCGCGCGCCCATTTTCTTCATGACATTGCCGCGATGAACCTTCACCGTGATTTCACTTAAGCCGAGTTTGGCCGCGATCTGCTTGTTCATTAGACCCGCGGTGACCAAAGCCATTACTTCCTGCTCGCGAGCGGTCAGCGTCTCAAAATGAGCGCGCACTTCTTCAACCGTCCTGTACTGGGCGCGTCGTGCCCGGTCGCGTTCGAGCGCAATCCTAACTCCGTCGAGGAGATCCTGGTCGCGAAGGGGCTTCGTGAGGAACTCTACCGCTCCAGCTTTCATGGCGCGCACGGACATCGGGATATCTCCGTGACCGGTAATGAAAATGATCGGCATGTGCTTGTCGGCCTTGGCGAGTGCGGCCTGAAGGTCGAGCCCGCTTATCCCAGGCATTCGGATATCGAGCACGAGGCACGCCTCGGCATCGGGAAGTGTGAATTGCAAAAAGTCGGCGGCCGAGCCGAACACCTCAACTGTCAGGCCGACCGATCGCAACAAGTTCTTGACCGCCACGCGTGAGGACGCGTCGTCATCAACCACGAAAACGATCGATTGTGGCTCGGGCGGCTCCTTCATGACCCTCTCACCGCTCGCCGGCTTGGGCGGCCTCAAGTTCCGATGCGGTCTCGTAAGTTGCCACAATTGTACGGAAGATTACGCCGCGACCATTTGATATATTTAAAACATCATTGCCGAGCCGGAAAAGGCTTCGTCAATTTACGGCAAAATGGCGGTGAGAATCCAGCTGTCAGGCGGATCGTTGAAGCAGCCACGCTGGATCAAGAGTTTCGTCACGCCGAAGTCACAATCGCCTATACATTCGTATAGTACTCCGATCTCTTTGGGTATCGCACGCCTACCGATGTACAGTGGACTGATTGTATCCAGCTTTTAACCTTCCTGCCGATTACAAACGTACGACAGAGCAGGGAGCGGCGGATGCAAGACGTAACTGCACTGGGAGAACCTTCGAGGAAGCAGCCGTGGACCAAGACCGAGTTCGGCGCTGTCAGGTTCACGGATCCCGAGCTGTATCAAGCGGCGGTACGCCCCGCACAGGTAGAGATTGTTGTCACCGCAAAGGGCGATTTCGACGCCGCACTGAGGGGAATTCAACTGCCCCGGCTTTGGCTGCAGCGCGGCCGCGAGAATCTCGCGCGGGTTGCCAATGCTACGGTGAGGCCGGACCGCCTAGCGCTCTTTTTCCTCACTGGTGAGAATCAGGCACCAACACGCCACAGCGGCAGGGTCTTGGCGTTCGGCGAAATCGTTGCATCCGCCTCGGGCTCGACGCATCACCTTCGGACCGAAGGTCCGTGTCATTGGGCGACGTTCTCGATCGAGCGGGATGATCTTGCCGCTGCCGGCCACGCCATTGTCGGTCGAATCTGATCGACCCATCGATCACGCACTATTTGCGACCACCTCTCCCACTGGTGTCGCGATTGCTGAACCTTCACCGAGCCGCAGAACAACTCGCCGAAGGCGGAGCCCAGATTGTCGCGCAGCCCGAGACGGCGCGGGCGCTGGAGCACGCGCTCCTACACACGATGATCATGTGCCTTGCCGAGAGCACGCCTGCAAAAATGGGCTGGGGTGCTCTTCGCCACTCAGCGATCATCGCGCGATTCGAAGAATTTCTGGCGGCCAACTCCGATCAACCGCTGTATATTGCGGAAATTTGCGCAGCCACTGGTGCGTCCGAACGCTCGCTTCGAAAAAGCTGCGTGGAGCATTTGGGCATGGGCCCCATCCGATACCTCTGGCTTCGCCGGATGCATCTGGCGCACCGCGCGCTCGTCCACGGTTCCCCGGGAACGACGACGGTGACCAGAATCGCCACCGCGAATGGCTTCTGGGAGCTGGGACGCTTCGCCGTCGATTATCGGATGCTGTTTGGAGAGTCTCCCTCATCGTCACTGTGTCGGCCGGTGGAGAAACGGCAAACATTTCAAAATAGTCCGTTCGATTTGGCAAAATCTGGAGATCTCATACAGCCGTGCGTCGGCTACCGAGAAGCAAAAGGTGCGGCCAGGGTCGCTTCACTCCACTAGCCCCCGAAGATTTTGGATTGCCGCTAGGTAGGCATTATTCGGCGACGACAGGCGCAGTGCGGGTGCCGACTGCGGATAGGCTCGCACGAGACTGCGTGGTAGGCCCGGGAGGGCTGTCGCAATCCAATACATTCAACAGGTTATCGTGTCCCACCCCTACCGAACGCCCCATTTAATGCCAACATTGTCCCACCGATTTTCGGCTCGCGACGCGCCGTGTCTATTCACCGATGTCTAAATGCCGGGCCTAAACGGTGTCGAGTTGCAGCAACGGCTAATTGCCGAGGGCCAAAGTGTACCCACGATAATGGGCCAGGAGGGGTCGTCCGCGCGCAAGACTGTCCAAGCGTTGAGGGCGGCCCGCAGCGCGACGGAAAAAGCGGGCGGCCCTTCCCGGACCACCCGCTGCGGAGAGCAAGCCGCCTTACTGCCCGAGTGGGCCTTGATCATCGCCTCGATCTGCCGGACGGCAAAGCTGGCGCGCCCCTATGGGCCACAACGAGACCACGAGGCAGTTGCCCTCAGCGACCGCCGTTCGGCGGCCCAGGCTGCGCGATATCGCCTACTGCGCGGGATCCCGTTTTGCTCTCTGCCGCGAACGGAATAGTGAATCGAAAGACGGCGCCGTAGGGAACGGCCGCCGATGCCGACAAGTGACCGCTGTGGGCTTCGATGATCGACTGACAGATGGGCAGACCCAGTCCCGTGCCCCCGGCTTTGGTGGTAAAGAAACGATCGAAAATTCGATGCATCACCGCGGCATCGAGTCCGGTCCCGGCGTCCTTGACCTCGACCACAGCATCGCCAGTCGCACCGATGCCCGTTTGGATCTGCAGCAGGCGAGCTCGGTCCACAACGTCCCTCATCGCTTCGATAGCATTTAGGATGAGATTGAGCATTACCTGCTGAAGTTGAATCCGGTCGCCGCGGACTGGCTGCAGGCCAGGGAGTAGTTCGGCATGAACGGTGATTTGGGACCTTCGCTGCTCGCTGCGGGTGAATGTGAGAACTTCCTTAATAACCTCATTGAGGTCGAGATCGACGTATTTCGGCTCATCCTTCCTGAGCAAGGCCGCCATACGTTTTATCACGCCACTCGCATGATCGGCGGCGCTGATGGTGCGCCGAATGGCGGCGCTGGCCTCGTCGAGTTCGAATGGTTCCTTCTTCAGCCAGCGCAGAGAAGCGTTGCAGTTGGTGACGATCGCTGCAAGCGGCTGATTGAGTTCGTGAGCAATGGACGCCGTGAACTCACCTATGGTCGAAATCCGCGCGAACTCGCTGCAGTTCCGCTTGCGCGTCGCGGGCAGACTCCTCCGCCGTGCTTCGAGCCCTCTCGGCGGCTTCTAATCGAACGCGTTCTTCCTCCATCGAAATCGCGAAAGCGATATCGCGAGCCAATTGGGAAAATACGCCAATCTCCTTTGGGCCAAAGGCGTGGGATCGAACCGCATAGACATTCAGTGTGCCAATGACTTTATCCTTCTGCTGAAGTGGCACGCACACGGCCGACCTTATGCCGAAGTGCAATCCTCTCTCTCGCCAAGGGGTGTAGCCAGAATCGATCATGGTGTCCTGCACGATGCTTGGCAGGCCACTTCGGATTGCGGTGCCGGTTGCACCCTGTCCTTCAGGAACATCCTCCGACCAACTGAGCTTTAAACCCTCCATGTAGCCGATTGCGCGGCCCGCGCCGGCGATAACTCTCACGGTCCTGTCGGGCGACGGCTCGCTCAGTCCCATGAAGGAGAGGGCGTAGATATCGTTCTCGACGATCGCCTCGCAAATTCGGGTCACCAGATCCTCTAGATCGTCATGACGCAGCAGAGCTGTTGAAGACCTTGCATAGGCTTCCAACGCCCAATTGAGACGCCGAAGTTCCGCGCCAGATCCCGCCGCGACGGTGTCGTGCACCCGACATAGCCAAACCGGGCCGCCAGTGGCGTCTCGCGACGGCGCAACATGAACATCGACGAGCCGCTTTGCGCCGCTCGGGCAATTTAGTGGAGCACTCATCAAATTAAACGGCAAGGTGTCCGCAGTGGAAGTCGGCTTTGGAAATTTAGCAGACGACGCCAGTTCAATAAACAAAGTATATTCTGCGCCAAGAATGTCGCCAAGTGTACTATCTAATAACAATTCAAACGCGGGATTTGCATCAATGATTTTGTCAGTGATGCTATTTACGACAAAAAACGCTTCTGAAGAATCGCGCCAGGCATCTTCTCTCCACTGCGCGGCCGTTATCGAGCTTTCATCACTCGCTGATCTGCGCACCTTCACCCGACGAGACCTCTCTTTTCCGGCGCCTCATTCATGATCTGAACTCCATTGAAAACGAGAAATGGCACGCATCCTGCTCACGAAACCGCTCGACGCACTATGCAAATCCGGCAGCATAACAACACCAAGGCCGTCCGCTGCCATTGATTTGCATCAACCCATTTTTCAATAGCCAGCCAGCCGCCGTATTTTGGGATCCGAGGACCGCTCAGGGTCTTGGTTGTGTAAAAACGCTTTACCGGAAGAGTTGAGGCGTCGCGATCTTTGCCAGGTGGCGCTGTGGGCGCGTTTCTTCGGGTTTGGCTAGGCTCTCATCGCGGCCATGAGCGGCTGAATGCCCATGATGTTCATGACACGGGTCAAATTGTAGGCCAGCACGTGCAGCGCCATCTCTGAGGCAACCCGTGGCAGCGTCTTCATCAAGAAGTGGGTTGCTCCCATTCGGGCTTTGATGGTGCCGAAGGGGTGCTCGACCGTCTCGCGCCGCTGGCGCATCTTTTCCGGATGCTCGTCGAGCCGGCGTTGCACTGCCTCAAGAACATGCTCGTGCTCCCATCGGGAGATCAGTCGCTCCTTGCTCTTGGTGCAACTTTTCTTGATTCCACAGCTATGACAGGCGGTGGTCCGGTAGCGACGCAGGACCATGCCTTTGTCCTGGGTTGTAAAGGAATAGGTGAGCTTCTCGCCGGCAGGACAAACGTAAACGTCCTCATCGGCTACATAGCGGAAGTCCTGCTTGCCGAAGCGTCCTTCAGCCTTTGCGTTCGAGGTCATCGGTTTTGGCAGCGTAACCGTGATGCCAGCCTCCTCGCATGCCAGGATCTCTTCGCCGTTGAAGTAACCGCGGTCGGCGACGGCATCGAGCTTCTCCACGCCCAGTGCCGCCTTGGTCTCGTTGGCCACGTGGGAGAGTTGCGATCGGTCAGTCCCGTCGTTGGTTACCTCATGCATCACGATCAGATGATTCTCGGCCTCGACGGCAATCTGGACGTTGTAGCCCACGACACCGGAGCCGCGGCCGCTGGTCGCCATCGAGCGGGCATCAGGATCGGTTAGCGAGATCTGCTGGTCCGGTGTGGCGAGCATTTGCACCTTAAGAACATTGAGGCGCTGCATCTGCTCCTTCAGTTTCTCGATCTTCTCTTTCAGGCGGCTCGTCTTGGTTTGCAGCGCCTCGGACGGCTCCTGCCGGTCGGCGGTGTCGAGCTGCTGTAGATAGCGTGCAACGACCCGATGACGGGGTGGTCGGACTGACGAGATCGGGCGCATCAAGGTCTTCGAGGCCACTTCGCGTTCACTCTCATTAAGCGCGCCGGTTGCCGAGGTGCCGGAGCTGCCAAATCAATCCGACCCGACCCTCTCAGCGGCAACCAGCCCCGCCAGCACACCAATCGATCAAATAACCCCTACCCAATGCAGGGCGGCTCGTGCACTTTTGGAGATCACTCAGACCGAACTGGGGGATGCCGCCAAATTAGGGCTGTCAACGGTGGTCGATTTTGAAAAAGGACGACGCCAAGTGTCATCGCTCGCGATCGAGGCCATTCGAAATGCTTTAGCCACAGCTGGCATCGAATTCATTGACGAAAACGGTGGTGGCCCCGGGGTGCGGCTTCAGAAGCGGATATCGAAGCGGAGCAAGTAGCGTTAGACAGAAAATGGATTGACGCTGTGAGCGATACGAGGAGTTTCCAACTCCAGACCAAGGCGACGGACTAGAGGTGACATTTAACGGTGACAGTTACAGCACGAATATGATTTTCAGCCGAGCGCGGAGGGATGGTGAAGCTTGAAACTCCCTATCAAAACCTTCTGGTAATCGAACTACCGCGGGCGTACTCTGCGGCGAGGTTAGATGAGAAAGAGTGGGAGGATGACAATGAGTAGCGTTATTCGAAGAATCAAATTCATTGCGGTGTTTTTGATCGCTACGGCAACGCTGGCAGGAGTGTCGACGGAAGTCACGCGCCCAATCGAGCACCGGCGCTGTTCGTCTTCATATCGTCAAAGCCGGCTTCATCGTTGGCGTCGGCGGTGGCAACGGGACCTTGATCTACAATGGCAGAAGATATCGGCTGAGCATCGGCGGCATTGGCATCGGTTCGCTTGGTTTAGCGGCGGTAGACTTGGTGGGCACTGCTTCCAATTTGCATCACCCCTCTGACATCGCCGGCACTTATGGCGCGGCGGGCGCCGGGGCCACATTCGTCGTCGGCGGTCAGGCTGCAACGCTGCAGAACGGGAAGGGTGTCGTCCTTACGGTTTCAGGAGTGCAGGCCGGCTTTCAAGTGTCCCTTGGTCTGGCCGGCATGACCATAGCTTTGCGATAGCGGGCTCGCTTCACCGAATCCGACCCATCACCTCGAATTGTTGCGCACCATTGGGGTGCTCGGCGGCGGCCTAATTCCGGCACAGACCTCCTCATCGCGTCCGCAGCGGGTTCGATGCATTTCGACCGCTCGGTGGAGCTCGCGTTTGCTCCTGGTTTGATACTGCACAGTTTTTATGCTGCTAGATGCGCGCTTTGATCTAACGCAAACTGACCGCGCCGGAGAGTGCTACGAATTTGCCGCATGTAGGGAGGCACGTCATGACCTTTAGCCCTAGACAAACGCTCGCCGCGCTCGCGGCGGCGCTGTTGATTCCTTTGCCGCAAGGGGCAATGGCCCAGACGCCGTCTCCGCAGATCCCGTCATCGGCTCAGTCGGCCTCCGCTGACGCGTCGCAGCAATTGTTGTCGGCCGCGCAACTCGACGCTCTAGTGTCGCCCATCGCACTCTATCCCGACGCGCTGTTGTCGGAGATTCTCATGGCCTCGACTTACCCACTCGAGGTGGTGGAGGCCGACCGCTGGGCGGACGCCAACAAAAGCCTCAAAGGCGATGCGCTCAAGGCCGCGGTCGATAAGCAAAGCTGGGACGACAGCGTTAAGTCGTTGGTCGCGACGCCGGACGTCCTCGAAATGATGAGCACGAAGCTGTCTTGGACGCAGCAGCTCGGCGACGCGGTGCTGGCGCAACAGCCGGACGTGATGGACGCCATCCAGCGCCTGCGCACCAAGGCGCAGGCGAACAATAAACTCGCTTCGAACAAGCAGCAGACCGTGTCGACCCAGCAACAGAGCGGCAAGCAGGTCATCGTCATCGCGCCTGCGCAGCCAGATACGATCTATGTGCCGTACTACGATCCGGCCGTGGTCTATGGTCCGTGGCCGTATCCGGCCTATCCGCCGTATTACTGGCCGGCGCCGGGATACATCGCGGCCGGCGTGATCGCGACCGGACTTGCATTCGGCGCCGGCTACGCGCTCGGTCGCTGGGCCGGCGGCGGCTATTGGGGCGGCGGCTTCAATTGGGGCGGCAACAACATCAACATCAACCGCAATATCAACATCAATAACATCAACCGCGGCAATGGTAACAACTGGGCGCACAATCCGGCACACCGGCAAGGCGTGCGCTACAACAACGCCAACGTCGCAGCGAAATTCGGCGGCAATCGCCCGAACGCCGGCGGCGCCCAAAACCGCATGGACTTCCGCGGCCGCGGCGGCCAGCAAGTGCTCAATCCCGCCGCAGGTGCCGGCAACCGGCCGAATATAAGCGGCGGCAATCAAGCGAATATTGGCGGCGGAAATCGGCCGAACGCCGGTGGCGGCGGAAATCGTCCGAACGCCGGCGGTAGCGGCAATCGTCCGAACGCTGGCGGTGGCGGCAATCGCCCGAACGTCGGAGGTGGCGGCAATCGCCCAAGTCCCGGAGGCGGTGGCCGCGGTCAGGGCGGCTTAGGCAATATCAGCTCCGGCCGTGTGGCCAACACTGAGTCAGCTCGCGGCCGCGCGAGCCTAGGTGGCGGCGGTGGCGGCATCAATCGTGGCGGCGGCGGAGGTGGTGCGCGGCTAGGAGGCGGTGGAGGCGGTGGAGGACGCGGCGGCGGAGGAGGGGGGCGCGGCGGCGGTGGCGGCCGGCGCTCCGATGAAAGGCTTAAGCACGACATCACCCTGCTCGGACGCCTCGACGACGGGCTCGGCTTCTATCGCTTCGTTTATAACGGCGGCCATACGGCCTATGTCGGGGTCATGGCGCAGGAGGTGCAAGCTGTGATGCCAGAGGCGGTCGTGCGCGGCTCGGACGGATACTTGCGCGTCTATTACGACAAACTCGGCCTGAAGTTCCAGACTTACGGTGATTGGATTGCGTCGGGTGCCCGGCTGCCGACCGCGACCGTGGTCGCGCACTAATGGCCTGGACCATCGAAACATCCGACATAACGAGGGCGTCATGAGCAAGATTTTAGCAATGCTGACATCACTGGCGGCGACAGCCCTTGTCGTCGCCTTGGCGTCAATTGCCGGCTCGTCCGTTGCGCTGGCGCAGCAGGACTATAAAACGCCGCAAGCCGCAGTCGACGCGCTCATCGCCACGGCCAAGAGCGGCGATCAAAACGCTGCGCTGATTGTGCTCGGCCGTGGTGGCGAGGACATCATCTCGTCAGGCGACAAGGTCTCCGACGACGCGGTGCGAGCGCGCTTCGCCGCCTCCTACGACGCCAAGCATCAAATCGCGATGCAGGGCGACAGCAAGGCGATCCTGGTGATCGGCGACAATGATTATCCGTTTCCGATCCCGCTCGCGCGCAACAAGAACGGCACTTGGTCGTTCGATACCGAGGCGGGCCGCCGCGAAATCCTCTTTCGCCGCATCGGCCACAATGAGCTCGACACGATTCAGACCTGTCTCGCTTATGTCGATGCGCAAAACGACTACGCCAGCAAGGATCGCACCGGCGCCGGCATCGGCGTCTATGCGCAACGCTTCATCAGCGCTCCGGACAAGAAGGATGGGCTGTACTGGCCGACCGGACCGGGCGAGGAGGAAAGTCCGCTCGGGCCATTGTTCGCCGAAGCCTCGGCCCAAGGCTATCACGCCGGTGAAGGCCGCTCGCCGTACCACGGCTATTATTACAAGATTCTGACCAAACAGGGTTCGTCCGCGGTCGGCGGTGCCCACGATTATATCGTCAACGGCAAGATGATCGGTGGCTTTGCGCTGGTCGCTTATCCGGCGCAATACCGAAACTCGGGGGTCATGACGTTTATCGTCAATTACGCGGGCGCGGTTTTCCAAAAGGACCTCGGGCACGACACGGCGCAAATCGCCGAAGCCATGACGTCGTTTAATCCCGACGACACCTGGAAGAAAGTCGATACGACCAACGCGGAGAGATGAGCGATCCGGATTTTGCGAGCCGGGGAACGTCATTCAAGGCCGGCGGCCCCGCTCGCCGTGAATTTCAAAAGCTCCCGCCCGGCGAGTGGCATATTTCGGGCGCTAACATCGGCCTAACATTCACACATATTTATCCCCCTGCGATGGGGTACGGTTGCCGCGAAAGTGAACCAGACCGGGCTTTCGCGCGTCAGATTGACGGCCGTGGCGGGCCAGGGACTATCGCATGCGATGTAAATTGGCATTTGTTTGCGTTGTAATCATCACAAACGCCGCTGGCACCGGTTGGGCGAACGACTGGCTGACCTACCACAACGACCGCTACGGCACGACGATCGATTATCCGAATGTCTTCAAAATGCAGCGGCCGCCCGACAGCGACGACGGCAGGGAATTCAAGAGTGCGGACGCCGCCGATTTTATCGTCGACGCCTCATATACCGACTTCAATCTCGCCCAATACCGCGATTTTATCATGAAGAATCTCGACGCCGGCGCGGTGGTGACCTATCAGGCGCAGGGCGACGATTGGTTCGTCCTGTCCGGCACCAAGGGCGACAAGATTTTCTATGAAAGGCATCTGTTGTCCCACAAGGCACAGATGATCGAGGATTTCGTCATCTCCTATCCGGCGTCGCTAAAGCAAATTTACAATCCGATCGTCGCCCGCATGGCGAAATCGTTCCGGCCGGGGACGGGTTTCCAGTCACCTTAAGCAGCCCGCTTCTTGGCGCCGTGCAAGGCGACGTGATTTGTACAATCATGTTTCTAAAATCGGACTATTTGTAATCTCGCTGGCCTAATTATTCGCGAATAGCGACTCAATCGCATCCACACATCGGTCAGGGCCATTTCTGGCACTGAATTCGCGCGCACAGGCGGCTGCTCGTTCGCGTAACTTTCCAATCTCGCGTTGCGCCTGCGCGATACAGGCTGCGATCGCGGCCGGCGTATACTCTTCGAACACCAGTCCATTGCCGAGCGACTTTACCTCCTCCGCAATCCATGAGCCTGCCGAGACGATCACAGGCGCGCCCAATGATTTCGCCTCAACATAGACACCTGACGATCGCCAGCGGTAATGATCCGGAATGTAGGGGATCAACACAATGCTTCGGGCGATCGCATCGTGGTACGCGTCGGGCTCCAACACGCCCTCATGCAGCTCCACGTTTGGGAGTCCGCGTAGGGCGGACAGGCTACGTTGGACTTCGGGCTCCAATTCGCTCTGCGCCTGAATGAAGAATCGCATGGCCAACGGCAGGCACAACGTCACCACGTCCGGAATGCACATGGCGCCTCGTTCGCGCCGGGCGCCGGCAATGAACGATACGACCATCGGTCCGGCGGGCAGCGCGCCGGTATTCGCGGCGATCTGTGGTCGCCTCTTGTGCACCGCCAAAGGCGATGGCAAGACGTGCGGCCTCACGCCGAGCAGCTGATGGAACTGATCGGCAACTTCGGCGGTGCGAACTGTAAGAGCGAGATCCTTCTTTATCGCCTGCGGGCAATCAGCCCATACCGTGCGGTAACCGCGAGCTGATAACGGGCTGTCCGACCAGTTCAAAAGCGGCACCAATGTAACGACCGATTTGGGACGCGTAACGTCTTGGAAGTCCGCGAGCCAACGGATGGTTGCAAGAAATTGCCGTTGGGAAAGAGTTGGAAAGAACGTGAGCGAGTCATGAAATAACGACCCTTCGGCCTGCGACAGGTCGCGCTGGAAGCTTCGGTTATGGACAACGAAGTTCTCGAGCAGGCCCCAAGAGGAATCATCCGATACGCTGTCATAAAAATTCAACGAAAATGTAGGGTAGATACGCGCACCGGGAAATCGCCCGACCGGGGGCATTCTTGTCGGTAAATAATCGCACCTCGGCGCCCCGGGAGATAAGTTCGTCGGCAATCGCTTTGCTCTCCCAATAATGGTGACCGGCGCTCCACTGAGCCAAGCCGGAGTCGACAATATTCCAGACCCTAAGCACTCTGATCCTCGACCCTGATGCAAGGCTTTTAGCGCAGTCGTTTCGGCGGAACGCCGGCATAAACGTGACCAGGCTCGGAAATGTCACGAAGCAATATCGCGCCCGCTCCGATGGTTGTTTGGTCCGCGACGGACACTTTTGGCAGCATTCGGCTACCGGCGCCGACTACGCAACCGTTTCCGAGCCGCGAATAGCCATGAAGCGACGCTGCCGGATAAATGTCGTTGAACGACCCCACCCGGACATCGTGCGCTACGATGCAACCTTTGTTGAAGACGTTGAAGTCTCCGATGACAATATCGCAGGTGATTACCGCTCGCTGATGGATAACGTTACCTATGCCGAGTGTCACAAAGCCAAGATCGATCTCTACGGACGGATCGATCAGATTCGGAAACGAAAGCATCGGCAATTTCGAATAACGGGCAGCGGCGCGCTGTCGCAACTCAGTCTCGCCTAGGGCAATGACGACATCCGCCGTAACTGCGCCGCAAAAAACGTCGGCATCGCAATAGTCGATTGTCCCGTAAGGACGCGTCTGTCCAACGTCCGCCGGCGTAGCGGCGACATAGCTGATTGGACTCCAAACATTAAGGCTAGGGTCGATACGCCGTGCAATTTGGGCCACTTCCTTGGCATAGCCTCCACTCCCGACGATAAGCAACTGCCTGGGCATTGGCGAAGAGCCTTTCGATGGCGCCCGAGCGAATTGTTCAGAGAAATACCTAATCCAGATGGCATCGCGACGCCAAGGAGGCCGGCGAATCTATTTGGTGAGGATAGACTTTGGCGATGCGCCTGGAACAGGTGCCGCGGGAGAGATCGCGAACGTGAGCCAAGCATTCCAGCCGGAAGGCCGAGCTGCGGCGTCAAATTCCCCGTAAGCTTTTAAATTGAGATAGCCCTGCATGCCGCCGACGGGGAAGATGTAGCCGAACTGCGGACCAACACCGAAAACCTGCGACTGGAAGCAACCGAGAACATCACCCGAGCCGCTGTCGCATCCAATTTCCTTATAAGCGTAACCGACCAATCCTACCTGCACCTGTTTGGTTAAAAACTGCGACGCGCCCCAATCGAAGTGCAGGTCGACGCCGTTCTGATATTGGGTCGATGGATTGACGAGGTTATAGGTGAAACCGAGAACGCCCGATAATTCCCGTCCGGTCTGCGGATTGAAATAGGTGTAGCCGGCGCCGGCATCGATTGCGCCGTGGCCGATACCCATATTCGCTAGCCGACTGGAGTCATAGGCGCCGACCGGAACGTCGCCGGCAATATAAGTCATGTAGTTGTTGACGCCGCTGTTCCAGCGCAGCGAGGCAATCGGGATAAGGTCTGAGAAACCGAACATCGAGCCGTTGATACTGCCGGATTTCATGAACGGAACGCTGCCGCCGCCAGGCCCTATGATGGTGCCCGTCACTGTCCGATCCAAAGAGGCGGCCGGGCTGCCATAGGCTCCCGCCAAGCTGACCGACGCTTGGCCGCCCAGCACCGGGGTTGCGAAGACGTAGGTCGGGATCACAAAGCCGAGATCGCCGCTGCCATTGACGTTGACATTCGCCTGGCCTGAGAAGGTCAGGGAATATTTTTGATCTCGAACTCTTTTGCCAGCGCTACAGCGCCGTTCCCGGATATGGAGGTATGATAATAGATGCTCGCCCACGACCAGCCCGGTTGCTGCGGAGCGGCCGCAAGGCTGCCGAAGAAACCGGGGACCCAGAAACTCACACCGCCTTCGTCGGCGAGCGAAATCCCAGGGAGCGAGACAACAGCCGCGAGCGCGAGCGCGCCGCAAAGGAAACCTGATTGAATTGTACGAACGAGTGCAGCAGGCTGTTCGATACTCGATGCAAATCGCAGTGCGAATGCGTTCATTTTCGCTCCGACATGCTCCGCCCGGCGTCAGCAATTGCGGTACTCGAACGGTAAACTTCAGATATTCTACGCGCGCAATTGAGTGGATGCGCGCGAATTCAGCAGAATGCATCGAATGTCGCTCTTTGTTGCACAAATGGCGCAATATCGAAATTACCAGCGCACGTAGCGGGGCGACGCACGTTTACGTGATCCGGAATGGCATTCGATGCATGGGGACATACTTAATCGTCACAACCGAAATGGCTGTAATCACGAGCCCCCCTCCCATGCAGCCATACCGGAATGGAAGCCCCGGCTCTCCCCCGTGCCCCCGACAAGCACTCCCGAGCCGGGGCTTTTTCTTTGTTAAGTCCGTCATTTAACCCCCGGCGCCAAAGACGGAAATGATTGAAGCTGAGAGAAATGCAGCGTTGATTTAGATTAATGTGTCTTTCCGTCGCTTTCGTAGCTTTCATAAAATTGGCGCAGTGATAGAAGTGATAGAGGGCATCGAACTGTTAGGAGTGACCCTATGAAAATCGTGCTGGCCGCGTTTGCGCTTTCGGCGACTTTGATAGCATCCGTCGCATCGGCGCAAGACGTAAACTTGACCGGAAGATGGCAATGCGTGGCGATGTGCGCAGGCCGCCCGGCGGTTTCGCGTTCATCACGCAAAATGGCTGGAATCTCAATATTCTGAATGACGCAAGGAATACCGTCGCGAGCCTGGGTCGACTATCCGGGTCACATTTGGATCGATCGGGCGCAGGAAGGCGCAATCTACTCACCCGATGGCTACACGCTTCAATTTTACCACGGAACGATCTGGCAGCGCGCTCCGGAAGGACCGCCGCCTCCTCCCCCTGGGAAGTCGCGGGTAGCTGCGACTGACCGCTCAATTTCGTAGCGGTGCAGGAGCGAGGATGTCGCTTAGCAGCGTTGAGACTGATGAGGATGCGGAAGGCTTGACGCATGCGCGCGGCGGCGGTGCGCGTCGACATGGTGCACATCCCCGGCGGCACATTCCGCATGGGCTCGGACAAGCATTATCCGGAAGAGGCGCCGGTCCATCGCGTCACGGTGGACGACGTTCTGGATCGATCGCACGCCGGTGACGAACCGGCAGTTCAAGGAATTCGTCAAGGCAACCGGCCATGTCACCTTTGCGGAGATTCCACCCGACCCGAAGGATTATCCGGGCGCGCTGCCGCACATGCTCTATGCCGGCTCGCTCGTGTTCACGCCGCCGTCGCGTCCGGTCGATCTGCGCGACTGGAGCCAATGGTGGACCTTCCTCAAGGGCGCCGACTGGCGCCATCCCTACGGACCGAAGAGCAACATCAACGGTCTCGACAATCATCCGGTCGTGCACGTCGCCTTCGCGACGCGCTGGCCTACGCCCAGTGGGCCGGCAAGGAGCTGCCGACCGAAGCCGAATGGGAATTCGCCGCGCGCGGCGGGCTCGACGGCGCCGAGTTTGCCTGGGGCGACGAGTTCACGCCCGGCGGCAAGCATATGGCCAACACCTGGCAGGGCGAATTTCCGCGACAGAATCTTTGTGAGGACGGCTTCGAGCGCACCTCGCCGGTCGGCGCATTCCCGCCGAACGGCTACGGCCTGCACGACATGATCGGCAATGTCTGGGAATGGACGACGGACTGGTATTCGTAAAAGCACGAAGCCGATGCGCCGAAGGCGTGCTGCATTCCGGAAAATCCGCGCGGCGGACGGGAGGCCGCGAGCTACGACCCGTCGTCAGCCGAACATCAAGATTCCGCGCAAGGTGCTCAAAGGCGGCTCGCACCTGTGCGCTCCGAACTATTGCCGCCGCTATCGCCCGGCGGCGCGCCATGCGGAGCCGGTCGATACATCCACAAGCCATGTCGGGTTTCGCTGCGTCCTGCGCGGGCGGAACAGATAGTCACGAGACGAGAGGAGTTCGAACATGAATCGACGCAAGCTGCTTCTAACGACTGCGAAGACGGCGCTTCTTACAGCATTTGGCATGGTCACGGGCGCGCGGGCGCAGACGCCGATCGATAGCCGCACGGTCCTGCCGATCCCGCAGGCACGCAGGCAAAATCGCCCGCCGGCGCTCGATGCGCGCGATGCGCGTGCGCCGGCGATCCGTCCGTTGCGCGCGCCACAGGGCGCTCCCAACATCGTCATCGTCTGATCGACGATATGGGTTTCGGCGCATCGAGCGCTTATGGCGGCCCCTGCAACATGCCGGCGGCGGAACGGCTGGCGAAGAACGGTCTCGCCTACACGCGCTTTCATACGACAGCGCTGTGCTCGCCCACCCGCCAAGCATTGCTGACCGGTCGCAATCACCATTCGGTCAACATGGCCGGCATCACCGAGATTGCCACGGGATTTCCCGGCTATACATCCGTCCGACCGGACAGCGCCGCGACGATCGCTCAGGTGTTGAAGCTCAACGGCTACAACACGGCCGCGTTCGGCAAGATGCACCAAACTCCGGTGTGGGAAACGAGCGCCTCCGGTCCGTTCGACCGCTGGCCGACCGGCGACGGCTTCGAGCGTTTCTACGGCTTTCTCGGCGGCGAGACGAACCAGTGGGAGCCCACGCTGTTTGAAGGAACCACACCGGTGCCGACGCCGGATGACCCGAACTATCATTTCAGCGAGGATCTCACGACGCAAGACCATCGCCTATGTGCGCGAGCAGAAGGCAATGACGCCGGACAAGCCGTTCTTCGTTTATCTCTCTTATGGCGCGGTTCATGCGCCCCATCACGTCGGCAAGGAATGGATCGAGAAGTATCGCGGCAAGTTCGACGCGGGCTGGGACAAGCTGCGCGAGCAGATATTCGCGCGGCAGAAGCAGCTCGGCGTTATCCCGCAGGACTGCGAGCTTACCGAGCGGCCGAAGGAGATCGCGGCGTGGGATACGCTATCTGCGGATCAAAAACGCGTCGCGGCGCGGCTGATGGAGGCCTATGCGGGCTTTGCCGAGCATACGGACGTGCAGGTCGGCCGGTTGGTCGATGCACTGCAAGACATGAATGCTTCTGAACAACACGCTGTTCTCTACATGCTCGGTGACAATGGCGCGAGCGGGGAGGGCGGTTCGGACGGGGCTTTCAACGAGATGGCGGCGCTGAACAGCGTTCAGCAGAGCGTCGGCCGACGTGCTGCCTCATCTCGACGAGATCGGCGGCCCCATGGCCTATAATCATTTCAACGTCGGTTGGGCGCACGCTACCGACTGCCCGTACCAATGGACCAAGCAGATCGCCTCGCATTGGGGCGGCACGCGCAACGGCATGATCGTGCATTGGCCCGCCGGCATCAAAGCGAAGGGCGAGCTGCGCAACCAGTGGTGCCACGTGATCGATATTGTGCCGACCTGTTGGAGGCGGCGAAGTTGCCTGCGCCGGAATTTGTCGACGGCATCCAGCAGCAGCCGATCGAAGGCACGAGCATCGCCTATTCGTTCGACGACGCCCAAGGCACCGGAGCGTCACACCACGCAATATTTTGAAATGTTCGGTAATCGCGGCATCTATCATCAGGGCTGGTCGGCCTGTACGAAGCACGGCGTCCCCTGGGTGATGACGAGGACCTTTCCAAAATTTGCCGACGATGTGTGGGAGCTGTACGCGCCGGATGATTGGTCGCAGGCTAACAACATCGCGGCCAGCAATCCCGAGAAGCTCAAGGAGCTGCAGCAGATATTTCTGCTCGAGGGCGCTAAATACAACGTCTTTCCGTTGGACGATCGCAAGATTGAACGTCGTCAATTCCGATCTCGCCGGACGCCCTGATCTACTGGCCGGTCGCACCTCGCAGACGCTCTATCCCGGCATGAGCCATATGAACGAGAACACGGTTCTCAACATCAAGAACAAGTCGTACGTCGTCACCGCGCAATTCACCGTTCCCGATGCCAAGGCCAGTGGCGCTATCATGTGCAGGGTGGTCGGTTCGGCGGCTGGGGTCTGTACCTGAAAGAGCGGGGTGCCGGCCCATTGCTACAATTACTTCGGCTTCGAGCATGTTTATGCGCGCGGGACTCAAGCGTTGGCGCCCGGCAAGCACACCATCCGCTACGAGTTCAAGTATGACGGTGGTGGCGTCGGCAAGGGCGGGGTTGGCACGCTGTTCGTCGATGGTCAGAAGGTCGGCGAGACGCGGCTGGCGCGGACGGTGCCGTTCATATTCTCGGGCGACGATTTTACCGACATCGGCATCGATTACGGCGCGCCGGTAACCGAGGATTACGAAACCCCGCAGGGCCGCTTCACCGGCGAGATTGCGTGGGTGCGTATCGACATCGGCAAAGAAGCCTTCAGCGATCCCGCTGGCCTGGAGGAAGCACTGGCCGGGCGATCATAGCCACGGTCAAGGTCGTGAGGGCGGCTCACAGAGTTGCGGACAAAATCAGTGCTGTCGACTGCCGTCACGATTATCCCCGGCTGCACGTCATGTGCAGCCGATCGACAATCAATGAGCCACGTCGGCTTTGGGTACAGCACCAGATAGAGAGGACGACGCTATGAGTGACAATCGATCGAAGAACATATCCAAAGACGGCAAATCCCAAGACGCGAGGCTGCAAAAAAGCGTCGGCATGAAGCGGCGCGATCTTCTGCTCAGCAGCAGCACGTTGCTAGCGGCGTCGGCGCTGTCTGCGAACGCCCTAGTAAATCCCACGCAGGCCCAACAACGGACGCCGACCGTGGCGGCCGGGCGGAAGCCCAACATCCTCGTCATCTTCGGCGACGACATCGGCTACTGGAACATAAGCGTCAACAACCGCGGCATGATGGGCTACCGCACGCCTAACATCGACCGCATCGCCAAAGAGGGCGCGGTGTTCACCGACTTCTACGCCCAGCAGTCCTGCACCGCCGGACGCGCCGCATTCATCACCGGGCAGAGCTGCTTCCGCACCGGCCTCACTCAAGGTCGGCCTGCCCGGGCGCCAAGGAAGGACTGTCCGACAAGGACCCGACGCTCGCCGAATTGCTCAAGCCGCACGGCTACGCGACCGGCCAGTTCGGCAAGAACCATCTCGGCGACCGCAACGAGTTTTTGCCGACCGTTCACGGCTTCGACGAGTTTTTCGGCAATCTCTACCACCTGAACGCCGAGGAGGAGCCGGAGAATCCCGACTATCCGAAGAACCCGGCAATTCAAAGCGAGGTTCGGCCCGCGCGGCGTGCTGCACTGCTTTGCGATCGGACAAGGACGATCCCGACCGAGGACCCGCGCTTTGGCCGGGTCGGCAAGCAGACCATCGAGGATACCGGTCCGCTGACCAAAAAGCGCATGGAGACGGTGGACGAGGAGTTCCTTGGCGCGGCGCTCAGAGCTTCATCGACAGAGCGCACAAGGCCGACAAGCCGTTCTTCGTCTGGTTCAACTCGACCCGCATGCACATCTGGACCCACCTGAAGCCCGAGTCGAACGGCAAAACGGGACTCGGCATTTATGCCGACGGCATGGTCGAGCACGACGGCCACGGTCGGCCAGCTCCTCGAAGAAGCTCGACGATCTCGGCATCGCCGACAACACCATCGTTCTGTATACGACCGACAATGGCGCGGAAGAATTCTCGTGGCCCGATGGCGGCACGTCGCCGTTCCACGGCGAGAAGAACTCGAGTTGGGAAGGCGGCTACCGCGTTCCCGGCATGATCCGCTGGCCGGGCGTGATCAAGCCGGGCACCGAGATCAACGCGATCGTGTCGCACGAAGATTGGGTGCCGACTTTGGTGGCGGCGGCAGGCGAGCCGAACGTCAAGGAGAAGCTGCTGACTGGCTACCAAGCGGCGAGGCAAGACCTTCAAGGTCCATCTGGATGGCTACGACCTGCGTTCCCTCTCTGACGGTCTGGGCGACTGCCCGCGCAAGGAGTTTCTTCTACTGGACGGATGACGGCAACCTCGCCGCCGTGCGCTATGAGCGGCTGGAAGCTTCTTTTCCTGGCAGCAGCGGGCTGAAGGCTTCAAGGTGTGGTCGGAACCTTTGGTGCCGCTGCGCGTGCCGTTGATCGAGGACCTGCGGGCCGATCCTTTCGAGCGCGCCGAGCATGAAGCCGACGGTTACGGAACGTATATCGTCGATCACGCTTTCCTGGCCGTGCCGGCGCAGGCCTTCGTGGCCGCACACTTGCAAACCTATGTCGCGTTCCCGCCGCGGCAGAAACCTGGCAGTTTCTCGCTCGATCAAGTGTTGCAGAAACTGCAGGACGCCGGGGGCAGCGGCAATCACTAACGTCGCGTCGTTACCCAAAGCTGCGAAGTGATGCGCTAATTGATCTGCATCAAAGAAATACGAATGCGAGGAGATTAGATATTGTAACGCTTGGTGCGCTGATCGCGGTGACAGCGGTGCGTGCGGCCCCGGCGCCAAACTATGTTGGTACTGGACCGATGCGTCGCAGACGCAGGGCTATCGGGACTATTGCTCATAAAGAATGAGCTGCTTGAGGCCGCATCAATGTCTCGCGGCACCGGACGAACTTCCAAGCACGCCATGGTCGGAGTGCGCTTTATGCGGCACTTAGTTGTCTCTGCGGTGAAAAAACAGTGCCCAAAAATTATCCCTGCCGATCACCCGGCTTATTTCGCTCAATAGAAAGAACGGCGCCAATGCAACGGTACCGATGATCCCGAGAGATACGATTCCGACCAATCTGTTGGCGCCGACTTTCTGCAATGCTCTCGGCCATCGGCTTGCCGTGCCACATCCCGATCAGCACATGTTCTACGATGTGGAAGCAGATCAATGCGATGGCGAATAAAATAGACTTGAATAGAACTGCATAGATCAGCGGCTTGTCGTGCAGCCGGTGGCCCAGGTGGAGATCTTCGGCCACCAGCATGACTTTTGCGAAAACCAGGGCATTAACGACGGCGAGGCTGTGCGCCGCAAAGTTTATTTGATGCTGCGATAGAATGATCAATTCGTGAACCGCCAGCATGCCAAACACGACCCAGAGATACAAAAACATAAAAGCAAAGTCTCTTATTTGATCTTTGGCTCTCGATATGAATTTGGCTTTGGACTGCGGCTCCCCGCTTGGTTCGTCAACGCCTTGATTGAGTTGCTGCGGCGAGGATTTTGAAAAAAGGCCGGATACCTCGCCTGCCGCAACCCATGAAGCAAGGCCCGGTTTCCACACCCAATCGTATTCCAGCAGGCGTCCTTGCTTGGCGAATTGCGCTAGATCGCCAAATTGGAGCGGCCCATATTCCTTTTCATTTCTTGAAACATACCATTGGTCACCGCCGGACAGCGGCCCGCGCATTTGCGACGAAATCCTGGCGTTGAGCTGCTCAAGGACGCGACCCTCGTTTGGATCAGCCGACCGCCTTCACCGGATGCCATTATACGCTGAAAAGTCTGCAATGCCCGCGCTTATCTGGCCAAGGTGGTCGCCGAGCGCATTTTTCGAGGCTATCCTCTCACCCGCGCCAGTAGCGGTCTTCCCAGCTGCGCGACAGCCGCATCGCCGAAAGGATGAGGCCGGCCATCGAATAGGTCTGCGGAAAATTGCCCCATAGCGCGCCGGTCTGCGGATCAACGTCTTCGGACAGGAGCCCATAGCGGTTGCGGTGCTGCAGGGCGTCGGTGAACAGGTCGCGCGCCGCCTCGCGCCGGCCGAGCGACCACAACGCATCGATCAGCCAGAACCGGCAGATCAGGAACGCGGTGACTGGCATGCCGAAATCGTCGGCGCTGGCATAGCGCATCACGTGCTTTTCGCGCACCAGTTCGCGCTCCATCGCGGCGACCGTGGAGGCGAAGCGCGGATCGTCAACCTCGACGACGCCGAGATCGGCGAGCAGGAGCACGCTGGCGTCGAGATCGTCCGAGCCGAACGCCGCGGTAAAGGCGCCGCGCTTCTGGTTCCAGGCATTTTCAAGCAGCGCGGCATGGAGCGGTTCGGCGATCGAATTCCAGTATTTGGCCCGCGGCTCGAGCCCAAGCCGCACGGCGATCGCGGCGAGCCGCTGACATCCGGCCCAGCACATCGCCGCCGAGTGGGTGTGGATGCGCTGGCGCCCGCGATATTCCCAGATACCGGCATCGGGCTCGAACGCCTTGGCGGCGGCGCGGTTACCGAGCGATTCGAGGAGACGAAACAGGCCCTCGTCGCCGGGCCTCGGCAGCCGGCGATCGAAGAACATCGGCATGGCGGCGAGGATGACGCTGCCATAGGCATCGTGCTGCACCTGATTGACCGCGGCATTGCCGATCCGCACCGGGCCGTCGCCGCGATAGCCTTCGAGGGCGGGCGCGGTGCGCTCCTCGAGCGCCGTCGTCGGCACCACGCTGTAGAGCGGCCGCAGCTCCTGGTCCGGGTTCGACGCGATCGACAACGTGAAAGAGATGAACTCCTCCATCGTGCGCGTCGCGCCGATGCGGTTGAGCGCCTGAACGACGAAATAGGCGTCGCGCAGCCAGCAATAACGGTAGTCCCAGGTGCGGCCGGAAGACGGCGCCTCCGGGATCGAGGTGGTATGTGCGGCAATGATGCCGCCGGTCTCGTCGAAGTTGGAGAGCTTGAGCGTAATGGCGGCGCGGATGATGGCTTCCTGCCAATCGTAGGAAATCGACAGCCGGCGCACCCACTCCATCCAATAATCGTGCGTGCGTTCGAGAAAATCGCGGCAGGTCTTCTGCAGGTCGCCGGTGAACGGCTCGTCGGGGCCGAACACCAGGTGCAGCGGCCGCGTCAGCACAAACGGCGCTTCGCCGTCGATCAGCGACAGCGGCGCGTCGGTGGTCAGGCAAATCACCGTCGCATCGTCGGAATAACGGATATGATTGCTGCCGAGCGAGCGGCTAGGCAGCGGCTTGCCGTAATCGCAGGTCGGCCGCATCCGGATGGCGATGCGCGGCAGCCCCGCGATCGGTTCGACGATGCGGTAAAGCTGCGGCGGCCGGAACACGCGGCCGAACTGGCGAAAGCGCGGCGCGAAATCGGTGACGCGCACCTTGCCGCCGCGGCTGTCGGTCAGCTCGGTCGAAACAATGGCGGTGTTGCGGACATATTGCGATTGGAAATCCGCCATGTCGTCGAGCACGACATCGGAGAATCCTTTTTCTTCCTTTCCGGAGACCAGCCGGCAGAAGATCGGGTCGCCGTCAAAACGCGGATAGCACCACCACACGATGCGCGCGCACGGGTCGACCAATGCGGCGGTGCGGCCGTTACCAATAACCGCGAGATCCAGTCCATGGTCGATCATGCCGCGGGCCTCCGGGCGCCGCGCGGCCGTTTGGCTCTGCCCGATGACCGCGAAACCAAGCCCATGCTCATTCATGACGCCGCGCTTTCGCCCTGATTGGCAATACGCGTCAGCCACGCGCGGACGGATTCGGGCTTGTCGAAATGGCCGTTGACGTCCGCTACGACCCGGCCGACGGAAAAGCCGAGGCCGCCGAACCGCGAAATAACGCCGAATACCGGCTCGTCGGTGGTATCGTCACCGATGAAGATTGGATTGCGGTCCACAAACGGCGCGCAATTCATCAGGTCGCATACCGCATTCGCCTTGTTCACGCCGGCCGGCTTGATTTCGACGACCAGCTTGCCGGGCAGAATCTCTACGAAATCCGGTGCCAGTCCGGCGCAAATTGCGTCGACGGCGGCGCGCACCGCTTCGCCCTTCTCGGGCGCCAGCCGGAAATGCAACGCCAGCGAATAACCTTTGTCTTCGGCGAGGATTCCGGGGCCGAGTTCGGTAATGGCGGCGAGTTTGCGCTTTAACGCGGCGCCGAGCGGCTTGGCGCGCATCAGCGGTTCGGCGCCGGCCGTGGCGCGCAGTTCCGCGCCGTGACCGCCGATGGCGGCAAGCTCCAACGGAGAAAATATCAAATCGATGTCGTGGAGCGAGCGGCCGGAGACGAGCGCCAGAGCGCTGCCGGTCAATGTGTCGAGCCGCGCCAAGGTCTGCCGCAATCCGGTCGGCACCCAGACCTGCTGCGGGGAGGGGGCGAGATCGAGGATGGTGCCGTCGATATCGAGCAAGATCGCGCATTTGCGCAAATCGGGAACGAGCGTCGTTCCCGCAAGCTCCATGTCGAGGTCCGAAATTTCCAAGCCCATCTTGTCTGATATCTGGTGCTCAATCGACGAATGCAAGCGGCCGGGCCACCGTTTCGAGCGACTTGCGCTCGGCGGCGACGCCCCACAGCGCTTCGACCGCGGCGGCGCCGATCATTAGGATTGAGCCGATGACGTAGCCGATGGCGACGGCCTCGCGCGAGCCGGTATTGATCAGCATGCCGAACAACAACGGTCCGGCGACGCCGCCGACGCCGGTGCCGATCGCATAAAAGAACGCGATCGCGAGCGCGCGAATCTCAAGCGGAAAAATCTCGCTCACCGTGAGGTAGGCGGAACTCGCCGCCGCCGAAGCGAAGAAGAACACCGTCATCCAGGCGATCGTCAATGTCTCGGCAGAGAGGAGATTACGGCTGAACAATTCGGCCGTGGCGGCGAGCAAAAATCCCGACAGCGCGTAGGTCGATGCGATCATCGTCTTGCGCCCGATGGTGTCGAACAGTCGGCCGAGCAGGATCGGCCCCAGCACATTGCCCGCCGCAAACGGCAAGATGTACCAGCCGACCCGGTCGGCCGGCGTGCGATAGAAGTCGGTCAGGATGAGCGCGTAGGTGAAGAAGATCGCGTTATAGAAAAATGCCTGGGCCGCCATCAGGCTCAATCCAACGAACGTGCGTTGGCGGTAGGTGTGAAACAGCGCGCGCGCGACCTCGGTCAGCGGCGTATAGCTGCGCATGCGCAGCCGGATTTTCTGCGGCGGCGGCGGCCCGCGTCGCGGGAATTGCGCTTCGATGCCGCGCACGACCGCGTCGGCGTTTTGCGGCAAGCCGTGCGTCACCAGCCAGCGCGGACTTTCCGGAATCCAAAGTCGCATCACAAGAATCACAAGTCCGATTGTAGCCCCGATCAGGAAAGCGAGCCGCCAGCCGATCGCCGGATTGATCAGCGCGGGGTTAAGCAATACCAGGGAACCGCCCGCTCCGAGAGCCGCGCCGACCCAGAAACTGCCGTTGATCAGGAGGTCGGTCCAGCCGCGGAACCGCGCCGGGATAAGCTCCTGGATTGTCGAATTGATGGCAGTGTATTCGCCGCCGATGCCCGCCCCGGTGACAAGACGGAACAATGCAAAGCTCCACGCATCCCAGGAAAGCCCCGTCGCGGCGGTCGCAATGAGATAGACGGCAAGCGTGATCGTGAACAATTTCTTGCGCCCGAGGCGGTCCGTCAGCCAGCCGAAAAGGAAGGCGCCGAACACGGCCCCGCACAGGTAACAGCTCCCGGCAAGGCCGACTTGCGCGTTGCTCAATCCTAAGGCGGAACTCTCCTTAAGCTCCCCGGAGAGTGCTCCGGCAAGGGTCACTTCGAGGCCGTCGAGAATCCAGGTGATGCCGAGCGCCACGATGACCAGAAAGTGAAAGCGCCCGAACGGCAGCGCGTCGAGGCGGGCGGGGATATCGGTCTCGATAATTGCCCCCGGCGAGGCGGCGACGGCGTCGATGTCTTGCGGCGCCGTATTCCGCACCGGTGACGGCAGGGCGTTATGGCGAAAATTCAAAATGCGAAGCGGGGATGCGACGCCTGGGTATGAAACCATATCGGAATGCCGCCAGCCCCGAGTTCCTCGGGAACTAACGCAGAGTTCGGTCGGCTGTTCCGGGCCGTTGTGCTGGCCGGGACTTTCGCTTCACTGCGCTTGCGCGGCCTTGCCGGTGGAGGAGATACGCCAAATCGTGCCGCTCGCGTCCTCGGAGATGAGCAGTGCGCCATCCTTGTCCACCGTCACGCCGACAGGGCGGCCCCAGACTTCGGAATCGCTTATGACGAATCCGGTGGCGAAATCGTCGTACTCGCCGGTCGGCACGCCGTCCTTTACGATGACGCGGATGATTTTGTAGCCGGTTCGCTTGGATCTGTTCCACGACCCGTGTTCGGCGGCGAAAATATTGCCGCGGTACTGCTGCGGAAATTGCGTCCCGTCATAGAATGTCAGACCGAGCGACGCCGAATGGGGCTGCAGCAACACGTCGGGAATGGTGATTTTATCTTTGAGATCCGGCCGCTCGCCACTGTGGCGCGGATCCTCATTGGCGCCGATATAGTACCAGGGCCAGCCGTAGAAAGCGCCTTCGCGCACGCGCGTGATGTAGTCGGGCGGCACGTTATCGCCGAGCCCGTCGCGCTCATTGGTCGAGCACCAGACGGTATTCGTCGAAGGCGCGATGGCCATGCCGACGCAGTTGCGAATGCCGCTCGCAAAGATGCCCTCGTTCTTGCCGTCGGGATCGAACGCCAGCACATCGGCGCGGCCGGCTTCGCCTCCCCAGGCGGCGCCGAGCGGATGGCTGGCGACGAAATTTTGCAGCTTGACTCCGGTCAACCTCGCCATGTCCTCGGCGACATTGGAGCCGGAGCCGACTGACACGTACATTGTTTTCCCATCAGGCGAGAATATCACGTCGCGCGTGTTATGAACGCCAACCGGCAAGTGCGGAACGATGGTCTCGGCGGCGCCGCGGGCGGCGAGATCGCCGTTGCGGTAGGGGAAGCGCAGGACGGCGTCGGTGTCTCCGACATAAACCCATTGTGGATCCGGTCCGGGCGGATAGAAGGCAATGCCGAACGGATAGGTCAAGCCAGCAGCGAACATCGACGGTCGCTCTGCCTCGCCGCCGTTCGCGCGCATTACGCTGATGCGGCCCGCCTCGCTCTCGGCGACGAATATATCGCCGTTTGGCGCGGTGCGGATGATGCGCGGTCCTGCCAGACCGGAAGCAAAGAGGTTGACTTCAAAGCCGTTTGGGACGATTGGCTTTTGATCGGTTCGGCGCACTATTCTGACGACATTCTGCGCGGATTGGGCAAGGTCAGGCGCGGGTAAATCTTGCGGCCTGATCAGCCGCCGCACTCCCGGGCGGTCGGCGTGCCAGTCGCCAAATGCCGCCGTACCTTCGAGTAGACCGGCGCCAGTTTGCGCGAGCAGCGGGATGGCGGCGAGTGAAGCTATTGCTGTGGCGAAAATTGCAATGATTGCAGGAAACGGGCGGCGCATGACGTGCTCCTGGCACAGCCCGGATATAGAACCGGCCGCGGTTCGTCCAGTTTCAGATCCAACCGATCCGGGTCCGGTTCAGTATGACGCCAAGGACTGCCAACCTGCCACTATAGCACAATATATGCTGCGCTGTCAGGACGTGAAGGCCCGAGCGAATCGAGCTCTGGAATTAACTCTGCAATCCAACTGTTCTCACCCGGCGGTCAGCCGATATCTACACTGCAGTCGTCCGGCGGGTAACGAACCTTGATTGCTAAAATCGCGGCGCAACTCGAAATCCCGCGGCGCTTGCGCGCCGTCGTACGGGCGCGGGAATCGAGCCTGGTGGCGCTCGCGGCGCTGGTCGGGGTGATTGCGGGTCTGGTGGTCGCCGGCATGGGCACCGCCGTAGATCTCCTGCACGAGCTGTTTTTTGATTTGCAGCACGGCGAACGGCTTTCGGCGCGGCTTGTGCTCAATCCCTATCTCGCGCTGTCGGTGCCCCTGCTGGGCGGCGTGATCTTCGGCGCGGCGAGCGAGATCATCAGGCGTTGGCGGCCGGAGCGCGAAATCGATCCGATCGAGGCCAATGCGCTGCATGGCGGGCGCATGTCGCTGCTCGGCAGCATCATCGTCGCCGCGCAGACGGTGTGGTCGAGCGGCGTTGGCGCCTCCGTCGGTCTTGAAGCCGGCTACACGCAATTTGCGAGCGGTATCGCCTCGCGCATCGGCAACGCATTTCGTTTGCGCCGCGGCGATCTGCGTATTCTGGTCGGTTGCGGCGCCGCCGCCGGCATTGCCGGCGCATTCGGCGCTCCGCTGGCCGGCGCCTTCTACGGCTTCGAGCTGATCATCGGTAGCTATTCGCCGAACAGTCTGGCGCCGGTGGGGATAGCGGCGCTGCTCGGTTATTTGGTTGCACGTCAGCTCGCGCCGGCCGAGCTGGGCATTGTCGCTCCCGAGAAGATCACCATTGCGGCGCACGACCTCGCGCTCGCCGCCACGCTCGGGCTGCTCGCGGCAGTGCTTGGGATTATTCTCATGCACGGGGTTGCACTGAGCGAAACCGTCTTCGTGCGGCTGCGGCTGCGTCCGACGCTGCGCACCATGGTCGGCGGCTCCCTGGTCGGGCTTATGGCGATCGTCACGCCGCAGATCATGTCGTCGGGACACGGCGCGCTGCGCGTCGCCGGCATGCTCGATCTATCGCTCCGCACCGTCGCCGTTTTGTTCGTGCTGAAAATCCTGGCGTCGATCGTGTCGCTCGGCTCCGGCTTTCGCGGCGGCTTGTTCTTCTCTTCGCTGCTGATGGGGGCGCTTGGCGGTCATCTGTTGGCGGTGTCGCTGACGATGCTTTGGCCGACGATCTATTTCGATCCCAATGCCTATGCCGTGATCGGAATGAGCGCGCTATCCGCCTCGGTCATCGGCGGCCCATTGACCATGACATTCATCGCACTGGAGACGACCGGCGACCTGTGGCTGTCGACGGCGGTGCTCATCGCGGTGATCATCGCGGCGCAAGTGACGCGCGAAGGGTTCGGCTATTCGTTCGCGACCTGGCGCTTCCATCTGCGCGGCGAGACGATCCGCAGCGCCGCCGATATCGGCTGGATGCGCGATCTCACCGTCGAGAAAATGATGCGACAGGACGTGCAAACGGTGCAGGCATCATCGACCGTGGCGGCGTTCCGCGAGGCTTTTCCGCTCAGTTCGACGGCCTATGTGATCGCCGTCGACGAAAACGATCGCTATGTCGGCCTGATTTTGGTGGCGGACGCGCATGCCGCCGAAGCTGCCGACAAGTCGATCAAGGAGCTCTTGCATCACCCTGACGACATGCTGCTCGCGGGCATGGCGGTGAAGGAGGCCGTGCTCGCCTTCGACCGAGCCGAATCGGAAGCGCTGGCAGTCGTCAATTCGTATCTCGACCGGCGCGTTATCGGCATCCTCACCGAAGCTTATGTGCTGCGCCGGTATTCGGCAGCCTTGGAAGGCCGCCGCCGCGACCTCGTGGGTGAGGAGTAAAGCTCCGCCGAAGCCGGCGGCCCTCAGGCGGGTGCAATCGGGCAACCGATGGGATAAAATACCGATCGCTTGTGAATATGCGGCGCCGTGAGACGGGCGTTGAGGGAGGGCTGCAATGCGTAGGATCGCGCCATCGTCTATTTTATTGGCGTTATCGTTTCTGATCGTCGGCGTCTGCACAGCGGCGGCGCAGACTTTGAGCTACGCCGACGCCATTTCACAACTCGCCGGCGCCTGTGGCGCCGATCTGCGAAAATACTGCAAGGGCGTTGAGCTCGGCGGTGGACACCTCAAGGCCTGCCTCGACGCGAACCAAGCCAAAATGTCGGCGCCATGCCAACAGGCGCGCGCGATGGTCTATGCCTCCATCGCCCGGCGCATCGCAGCCCAACGAAACATCGGCGATATCTGCAGCGCGGATATCAATAGATTGTGCGGTATGGCGCCGGTCGATGCAAACCTCGTGACGTGTTTGCTTGGTGTAGCGCCCACCGCGATCAGCCCGGCATGCATGCAGGCATTCACCGACACCGGCTGGCGTACGGAAAGGGCCCAGCAATGAAAAAGCAGCAAATCTACGCCGTCTGCGCGCTGCTTGTGGCGTTCACCTTGACGGCCGCTGTGGCCCAGACGCAATTGGACTCAAGCCAGATCGCAAGGAGTTTGCAGGGCGCCAGCGGCGCCAGGCTTGCGCTGACAGCCGCCGCGATGCGCCAGGCTGCGTTGAACAACATTAGCAGCTATCCGGGGGAGACCGCCGGCGCCCATCCGCTGTCTTTCCCGCAACTCGCAAATCTCGCGCAATTTACCGTCGAGATTAATTTTGATTTCAATTCCGCGGCCATTCGGCCGGAATCATATCGAACCGTGGGCGCGATAGCCGACGCACTGCATAATCCGATCCTGCTGAGCTATGGCTTCCTCGTGATCGGCCATACCGATGCGGTGGGCGGTCGCATGTACAATCTCAATCTGAGTCAGAGGCGCGCGGAGGCCATCCGCGATGCTTTGATCGACCCCTTCGGGGTCAATCCGTCCGTACTCGAAGCGGTTGGCCTCGGCGAGGAGCAGTTGCAAGATCCGAAGCACCCGACTGCGGCGGTCAATCGGCGCGTTCAGCTCGTCAATGTCGGCAGGAAATTCTGTTTTGGCCGCTCGGGCGAACAATTGGTTTGTCAGTGAGGCTCCTATTAGACAAGGCGTAAAGTCCATTGAGCGCGAAGAGCCACGTTATGATGGCGATAAGGATCCAATCTGCAGCTTGATCGACAAGCGATACCAACGGGTCACCGAACCACCGCCAGGCGAATTTAAGCCACATCGATGCGATGCAACAACCGACGAATAGCCACGCGATCCGCGATGAGATGACTGCATCATCGCCGGACATCTTCATCCCTTGCACCGGTACCGAGTAGGCGCGCTCGCACCAATCGAACATTTGCGGCAAGCACAGCAATAGAAATGTCATGCGATAGGCGTAGTTGGTGCCCAGGAAAACGAAGCTACCCAGAAAAATTCCAGCGCCGAACAAAAACGCGGTTCCTGCGGTGCCCTCCGAAATCCGGCACAAGCGGGAGCCACGATGCCAAGCGATGAATGCGCATGCGCCCGCCAGGATCAACACCGATAGCAACACGACGATCGGTATCTCGGAGTGGTAAAGGCCGGCAGCATCGAATCCGAAGCGTGGCGCCGCGTATTTTTCGATGATTGCGAAGAGGATGATATATCCGAACGAAAGGATTGTGGTGTAGTCCGTGTTGCGCCTGATTATGGGAAATAAATGTGCGATGCTGTAGAAATAAAAGATGGACGAAACGGCCAGTGCGATGGCAACTACGATCGCCGATCGCGTGACGCGCAGCGCGATCGCGGAACAAAAGATTGGAAATAGTTTTAGGACTACTGCAAATGCCAGGAGTGCATACGCCGCAGCAAGCTTGATGATGTGACGCTCGACATACAGAAAAGCCGCACAGCATACCAAGCTCCAAATTACCAGGTCATTGTTGCCGCGCTCAAAAGCAAGCATCACCGAGGGCGACAACACGGCCAGGAGCGCCGTGACGCCGTAACGGGCCGGTCGCCCGCGCATCAGTATGACGACAAGCATCAGGGTCGGAATCTCGAACAGGAGCGCAAGCCACAGCGTCTGATCGCTGCCGATCCCGAAATTGCCGAGCAAAAGCCAGATCGGCGTATAGTTGTACCCTCGGTCGTTAACGTCGCAATATTGAACGAGATAAGGGTTGATGCCGCGGGCCGCGCAGGCGGCGTTGTCGGTCACCCCGTGGAGATCGAGGAAAGGCGGCAGCAGCGACGGAACGCCGAGCGCTCTCCAACTGCGGACCCAGCCGATGTCGAAGCCATATCCTGCGATCACCAGGAACAAGGCAGTGACAATGATCCCAGCGGCAACGACCGTACCGGAACGGCGGCTCTCCAAAGCTCCGCGCAGGAATGTTGTTGCCCCAAACATTGCTTGCCCGTACCGCGATTTTCCGGATTGACGTTTAATGAAGCAGATCGGGGAGCTTGACAATATTTGCCGCAATCCGCATCCCTTCGCCCTCGTTGGGCATCATGGCCGCCTAACCGCACCAAGCATTCACATCGTCATTGTGAGCGTGCAAAGAGTCAAATCGCTTCTGAATGTCGTCGCAGTCGCCGATGCGGGCGGCCATGTCCAACAGATCGGGCGCGAGCGAGGTATCCGTCATGGCCACTAGTGTTGACATCCGCGCCGCAGTCGCGCTGCTGGTGCCAACCTATCGCCACAGTCCTCAGGTTGCCGCGAACCTCGCTTATCTTGCGGCGCTGAGCCGCCCTGACATCCGCGTCTTCATATCCGACTGCAGCGGCGATGCCGACAAGCACTGTTATTTGCGGCGTTTGCAGGCAGGTCATCCGTTTTTGCAAGTGATCATCCGGCCGCAACGCGTACGGCTATATGCCGATGTTGCCGCGCTCTTGGAAACCGTGGCTGCCTATCGCTACGTCGCGATCTGCGGCGATGACGACTACATGTCGTTCGATTACGTCGTGCAGTCGGTCGATGTTCTCGAACACGACAGCGCGACCGTCTGCAGCTACGGCAATTATCTGGTGTGGTTGAGCAAGGAGGGCATTCTTCCCGACTTCGCGCGATATAATTGAAGCGTCGCCCGTAGCGAGGCTGGCCTATGGCTTCGATCCCAATCGCTTCAACACTATGTTCTTTACGGTCTTTCGGCGCAGCGTCATGACGCCATGGCTCAATTTCTGCAATGGCCATCCGATGCCCGGGCCGTTTCTCGACTTCATCCATTGCTGGTCGCTGCTCGCTCAGGGCATGGTGCGCTGCCATCAAAGGGGCTTCTATCTGTGGACGGGCGAAAACTGGGACACGCCGGACAGCAGTCTGCGCAACCGTGTGCGCTATTACAACGCGGTCGGCCTGCCCGATGCCTTTCATCTGTTCCACGATCTGCACTTTGCCGTCGAGGGCTTGCATTTTTTTCTCGGTGAACACTCACCGATTACTGATTGGGACACCCGCATCGCCTGCGCGCAAACAGTCTGGTCCCGCTGCATGGGCCGCTTTCGCCCGGACTTCGACACATACCAGGACAAGTATATTGACGCGCTGCGTCCTGCCCCGCGCGCGCTGGACGCCGTCCACCACCTCATTCGCGAAGATAGCGTTGACCGCGTCATCGATTGGTTCGCCACGATCATTGCGGTGCTATCCGAGCCGCACGCCAAAATCTATGCGGCGCATGTCCGCGCCAGTCTGGCGCGCGCCTTGAGCCTGCAGACTAACGTCAATCTGCGCGAGCGCGTGCTGCCCGTCTCATTGTAATCTGTAATCTGACACCGCTGCTGCTCCTCCCGCCGTGCGGCAGCGCTTTCCTCCCTGTGCTGCCCCACGCCGCGCCCCAGCGAGTACGGGACCGCAATGGTTTGCGCCATAATCACCCCAAGCGATGGTCGCGGCGGCGGAAAAGCCAGCTTGGTCGACTGATCCCAATCCGGCAGCCTGAAGCGCTCGATCCCGCGCGCACGCTCCTCCAGGCCGACCAAGTGGCACTTTACGCCGGCGCGACCTCGTGGGGGAGGAATAAAGCTCCGCCACGCCGGCGGCGGCGGTATGTATAATGTCGGCTTGAGCCAGCGGCGCGCGGAGGCATCGTCGCGGCGTTGCTGAATCCGTTTGGCGTCAATCCCGCAGTGCTGCAGGCGGTCGGCATGGGCGAAGAGCAGTTGCACGATCCGGCGCACCCAACCTCGCGCGTCAACCGGCGCGTTCGGCTTATCAATGTCGGCAAGAAATTCTGCTTCGGCCCCTCCGGCGAACAATTCGTTTGCCAGTGAGGCGGCGCCGGTTTTGACCTGACGCGCAGCGCGTGAGGTCACGACCGCAAGCTGACGGCCGGTATGAAGTCCGCCGCAGCGCGAAGGCGGAAATGGCAATTCCGGAATCTAACGACGCCTATCCGCTGCACAACTCCAGGTAAATTCGGATGCTGCTTTCAAACCGTGACTGGATGGGTTTTTTGTTGCGCTCTGGACGCATCCTACAAATGATGGCTAACAAGACCGGTCAGCGATCACATCAGGGAGAGCCGTGATGATCAGCCCGTTAGAGATTACTCAGCACAGGCGCATTTGGCGGCGCCGCGCCTTTACCGCGGCTTTGGCGTGCGGTCTCCTCGTCGGCCTATTTGCCGCTGCCAGCATCGCCCAGGCGGGCGACAGCAAAGACAAGAAGGTGCTGATGCTGCAATCATTTGCCGCCCATCCCTATGTCGTTGCGATCATCAAGAGCTTTCGCGAGCGCGCCGAGTCCTACGGCATGGACGTGACGGTGCAAGCCGCCGGCTTCGACGCGGCGCTGCAGGCCCGGCAGATCGAAGACGCCATCGCCCGCAAATACGACCTCCTCGTGATCCAGGCGGTTTCCGAACAGGGCGTGGTGCCCTCGCTGGTGCGCGCCAAACAGGCCGGTATTCCGGTGATCCTGAGCAATAACCCGATCAAGGCCGGCTCCGAGGACTTGTATGTGACCTTCGTCGGCCAGGATCAGACCGAGATGGGCCGTATCGCCGGCAAGGCCATTGTCGATGCGCTCAAGGCGAGCGGGCGCGACGGCGGCAAGATCGCACTCATCACCGGCGCGCTGTCGGAGGGAATTGGCCCGCGGCGGCTCGCCGGCATCAAGGAGGCGCTGGCTGGCAATCCCAAGATCGAGATCGCGGCGGTGGAAGACGGGCATTGGGCGACGGCACCGAGCGAACAGATCGCCGGCCAACTCTACGCCAGGTTCGCCGCCACCGGCGGCCTCGATCTGGTCTACGGCATGGCCGATAATCAGGCGGTTGCCGCCATCAAGGCGGCGCAAGCGGCCGGAATCTCCGAAGGGCCGGGACCGAAGCAATTGGCGGTCGTGGGCGGCAATTGCCTCAAGGAGGGCATCGATGCGATCAAGGCCGGACAGATGTACGCCACGGTCACTCAAATCCCGACCGACCTCGGCAACAAGGAAGCCGACGCGGTCAACGACTATTTCACAGGCAAAGCACTGCCGAAGAACGATCTGCTTCCCGTCGAGCTGATCAACAAGGCCAATGTCGACCAATGGCAGGCGCCGTGCACCTACTGAGCACGGCAGGCCTAGGTAAGAGCTTCGATGGAGTTCGCGTCCTCTCGGACGTTTCGTTCGCGCTCGCGGCGGGTGAGATTCACGCGATCTGCGGCGAGAACGGCGCCGGCAAGAGCACCTTCGTCAAGCTGTTGATGGGGATTCTGCAGCCCGACGAAGGCGCGATCGCAATCGACGGCGAGCGTGTCGCCGTGCGCGGCTCGCAGCACGCGCAAAGCTTGGGCTTGGGATTCGTCGCCCAAGAGCTCAGTCTCGCGCCGCGCCTGTCGATCCTCGACAATATCTGGCTCGGCAGTACCGGTGTGCCGTTCTTTCACCGCACGGCGCAATTGCGCCGGCGCGCGCGGGCCGCGCTCGATGCACTGCATGCCGGCGACTGGGACCTCGACCGCCCGGTAAGCGAACTGACCATTGGGCAGCGGCAGATCGTCGAGATCGCCCGGCTGTTCGCCCGCGACGCTCGCGTTCTCATCCTCGACGAGCCGACGGCGACGCTGAGCGACGCCGAAATCGTGCGCATCCTCGGCGTGCTCAAAACCCTGCGCAGCCAGGGCCGCTCCGTCATTTACGTGACGCATCGTCTTGGCGAGGTCTTTGCGCTTTGCGATCGCGTCACCGTGCTGCGCAACGGCGAGCGCGTCGCAACCGACGCCGTCGGCGCGATGACGCGGACCCGCCTGATCGAGCTGATGCTCGGCCGCTCCGTCGGCGACATGTATCCGAAATCTGCCGCGCGGGAGTCATCCGGCGAGGCGGTCACGGTCGAGCGGCTCAATGTGCCGCGACGGGTACACAATCTTTCCTCGTCGCGCCCTATGGCAAGATCGTTTGCATCGCCGGCCAGATCGGTTCCGGCGCCGGCGTTGTCACGCGGGCCTTGGCCGGGCTCGTTCAAAATGCCACTGGCGAGGTCCGCCTGAACGGTCGCGCCCTGCCGCTCGGTTCGGTCGCGGACTGCGTTGCAAGGAATGTCACTTTCCTTTCCGAGGACCGCGCCGGGGAGGGTTTGTTTCATCAGATGCGGGTGCTCGACAATCTCGTGGCCTCGAGCCTGTCGCGGCACGCGCGGCTCGGTGTGCTGGCTTGGCCCGCGCTGCGACGTCGCGCCGTGCAGCTTGCCGAGCGGGTCGGTATAGACCGGCGGCGCTTGCGGTCCTCGGCGACGCATCTGAGCGGCGGCAATCAACAAAAAATATTATTCGGACGCGCGCTCGGCAGTGCCGGCAACGGCGTGCTGCTCATGAACGAGCCAACGCGCGGCATCGACGTCGGCGCGCGGGCCGACATCTATCGATTGATGCGCAAACTTTGCGATCAGGGTTTTGCGCTTATCATCGCGTCATCCGATCTCGAAGAGATCGAAGGCATCGCCGATATTGTGGTGACGATGTATCGCGGCCGCGCCGTTGCGCGCTACGAGCGCGGCGAGATCGATATCAGCAGAATTTTGGCGGATATTATCCATCCCACGGATTTGGCGCAGGCGTCATGAGCCGGTTGGCCTTTTGGCGAAGCCCGCTGGCGGCTGTGCGCGCCGTTGCCGCCGTGGCGCTGGCGCTGATCGCGCTGTCGACGCCGGGGTTTCTCTCGGAGCCGAGCATTTTGTCGCTGCTCACCACCGTGTCCTTTATCGGCTGCGTGGCGACCGGCATGACGCTTATTACCATCAGCGGCAACATCATGTCGTTCTCGCTCGGCGCACTTGTCGGCGCGACCGCGATGGTGTTCATCCTGGCGCTCAACTTCGGCGGCGTCATATTCGGCTTTGTCGCCGCGCTCGCCTTCGCGGCCCTCGTCAATTCGGTCCAGGGGCTCGTGATCGGCGCCGTGCGCGCCAATCCGATCATCGTCAGCATCGCCGCCACTGCCCTCATTTATGGCGTCGCCGAGGGCTTGGCGGAGAGCGGCACGGTGTACGCGGCGGTCGGCACCAGCTACGGGATTTTTCACGGCAAGCTGATGGGCCTTCCCATCGAGTTCGTCGTGCTGCTGGGCGCGAGCGTTGTTGCCCAATTGCTGCTCACGTGCACGGTCTTCGGCCGCAACCTGTTCATGACCGGCAGCAGTGCGGCGGCGGCGGAGATCATCGGGGTGCGAACCTGGCGGACGGTGACCGGCGCCTATCTGTGGGCGGGGTTGTTCGCCAGTTTCGCCGGCATGATGCTGGCCATGCGCTACAATTCGGCCTCCATGTCCTATGGCGTCGGTTACGAATACGACGCCATGGCGGCGGTTCTCGTCGGCGGCACGGCGATCAAGGGCGGCGAAGGATCGGCGGTGCGCACGCTGGTCGGCGCGCTCGTTATCGCCGTCATCGAAGCGGTGCTGCTGCTGTGGGGTTTTCGGCAAGAATGGCAATACCTCATCACTGGCGTGATCGTGCTCGCGGTGGTGGCGCTGCAGACGGACGGAAGGCGGGATTGAGATGATGCGTGTGCCGGCACTCCTGCGCGACGATCCTCATGTGAGACCGCTTGTCATTCTTGTTCTCGTCGTGCTGCTGCTCACCGCGCTCGATGCCGGGCAGGGCCGCTTCCTGAGCGCCGCCACGGCCTTCACGACGTTCGAGATGGTCGGCGATACCGGGCTGGTGGCGCTGGGCCTCGGTCTCACTATGATGATCCGCGAATTCGATCTTTCGGTTGTCGGTGTGTTCAGCGCGGCCGGCTGCATCGCCGTCCTGACCGGCGGTAACGATCCCTGGATCGGGCTCGGTCTCGCGCTCGCCATCGGTTTTTTCGTGGGCTTCGCGCAAGGCTGGCTTATCGTGGGGCTGCGGCTCGGCTCGATCGGCGTCACGCTCGGCGGCATGCTGGTGTGTTCCGGTGTCGCCTATGTCCTGTCCGAAAACCGCACCTTGCCCTACGACAATATGCAGGTGGCGCTCGCGCTGACCCAGCCGATCGCGGCCATCCTCTCGTTCCGCAGCCTATTGACGCTGGCGATGTTCGCGGTCGCGGCGTTCGTCATCGGCAAGACCCGGATCGGCCGTGATCTCATCGCCATCGGCAGCGAGCGGCGCGCGGCGACGATCGCCGGCGTCAATGTCGACGCCATGATCATCGGCGTTTTTGCATTCTCCGGGACGATGGCCGCCTTGGCCGGCGTGCTCGTCGCCTATAGCCTCGCCTCCGCTTCGCCGGCGGGCCTGTCGGATGTGATCGTGCCGGCGGCGACGGCGGCGATCCTCGGCGGGGTATCGCTTTCGGGCGGAACCGGCCGCCCGCTCGGCATCGCCGTGGGGATGCTTGTTCTCGGGGTGCTGCACGCCGGGTTCAATGCGCTGGGCGCGCCGCCCTATGTCAATGAAATCGCCATGGGCGCCGTGCTCCTGGCGGTGGCGGTCGCCGATGGACCGGGTTTGATGCGGCGGGTAAGAATGGCAAGCCGGCTCATAAGCCCTCGGCCGACGGCGAGAGCAAGCCAGAATGGATGAGCGAGCGAAAGCGGATTGCGTCGCCAATGCCCGGGCGCTTGCGCCGGTCATCGCCGCCGCGGCGCCGCGCATCGAGGCCGGCCGCGAGTTGCCGCCGGACCTCGTCGATGCGCTGCATGAGGCGCGCTTGTACCGCATGCTGGTGCCGCGCTCGCTCGGCGGCGAAGAAATTTCTCCGGTCGCCTTCATGCAGGCAATCGAGGAAATCGCCAAGGCCGATGCATCGACGGCGTGGTGCATCGCGCAAACCTCGGTCTGCTCGACGATCTCAAAGTGCATGAAGCCGGAGATCGCCGCCAAGATTTTCACCAAGAATCCGCGCGGCGTGCTGGCTTGGGGGCCGACCAACAACGCCAAAGCCGTCGCCGACGACGGCGGCTTTCGCGTCACCGGCGTCTGGCCGTTCGCCAGCGGCAGCCGCCAAGCCACCTGGCTTGCCGCGCATTGTCTGGTCTACGAAGCGGGCGGCGAGCAGCGCCGCGACGCCGCCGGCAATCCGGTGCAGAAAACTCTCGTCGTGCCGCGCGAACGGGCGGACATCAGAGACGTATGGCACGTGATCGGGCTCAAAGGCACCGGCAGCGACACCTATGCTCTGACCGATGTCTTCGTGCCGGAAGATTACGCCATCGGCTACCACGCATTGAACCCGGCCGAGCGGCGCGAACGCGGTGCGCTCTACTCTTTCTCGATCTACCAGCTGTTCGGATCGAGCTTTCCCGCGGTCGCGCTCGGCATTGCACGGACCATGCTGGACGACTTCTGCACCTTGGCGCAAACCAAGAAACCGATCGGCCAGACCTCGCCGCTGCGCGACAACGCGGTGATCCAATCGCAGGTCGGCGTCGCGCAGTCGCAGCTCGCCGCCGCGCGCGTGTTTTTCTTTGCCACCTGGGAGGAGATCTGGCAGGCGGCGCAATCGGGACCGTTGTCGGTCGACCAGCGGGTGCGACTGCGCATGGCATCCATTCATGCCAGCCAACAGGCGCGGCAAGTGGCCGAGACCGCATACCTTGCCGCCGGAACGATGGCGGTTCTGCAAAGCAATCAGTTCGAGCGCCGGTTCCGCGACATGCATGCGGTATCGCAGCAGGCGCAGTCGCAATTCTCGATTTTCGAGGCGATCGGCCGGCATTTCCTCGGCTTGCCGCCGAACTCGCGGCTCATCTGAGCGCCATCCGCAACCCCGGATTTGCGCGGTAATCATGTCATTGCAGCAGTGTTGACCGCGACGCCGGGACGGCGGACCATGCGGCGAACGCGAGGTCCAGGTCATGTTTTTTGAAGAGCGTGTTGCCGAACTGACGCGCAAAATGATGCGCAAAAAGCTTTATGTTCTCATCTCGAAGCCGCTGGTGCCGCCCGAGAAATTGCAGCCGTTCCTGATGGCGCATCTGGAATACATGATCGGGCTGGAGAAGCGCGGCCTTATTTTCGCGTCCGGACCCCTGGCCGACGGCGAGGGGCCGCCGACCGGGCAGGGCCTTACCGTCCTGCGGGCGAAGAGCTTCGACGAAGCGCGCGCCTTCGCGCAGGGCGACCCGTTCGTCGCCAACGAACTGCGCGCCTTTGAGTTGAAGGAATGGACTGTCATGGAGGGCGCGCTGTCGCTGCGCGTCAACCTGTCCGATCAATCCGTCGAGGTCGCGTAAGCGGCGAACGTGGCAAAAGAGCAAACGCAGGGGACCGTTCATGTCGACCATCGGTTTTGTCGGCGTCGGCAAGATCGGGCTGCCGATTTCGGAAAATCTGATCAAGAGCGGCTACCGCGTCGTCGGCTATCGCCGTTCCTCGCTCGCCGCATTCGAGAAGATCGGCGGCGTACTGGCGAAATCGGCGGCTGACGTTGGCGCGCAGGCCGACGTCGTGCTGTCGTGCCTGCCGTCGACCGAGGCGCTCGACGACGTCGTGCACGGTCCGCGCGGACTTATCCATTCGGCGCGGCCCGGGCAGATTGTGGTCGAACTCGGCTCGCATCCGGTGCCGGACAAAAGGCGGCAGATCGAGCCGCTGGCGCAAAAGGGCGCCGTCTTCATCGACGGCGAAGTTTCCGGCACGCCCGGGATGGTGTCGGCAAGGAAGGGCGTAATCTATCTCGCCGGCGACGCCGCCGCCTGCAAAAAGGTGGAAGGCGTGATCGCAGGCTTCGCCGATACCTGCCTCTATTTCGGCGAGTTCGGCGCCGCGAGCCGGGTCAAGCTCGTCAATAATCTTTTGGTCGCGATCAATATCGCGGCGACCGCGGAAGCGATGGCGCTCGGGCTGAAAGCGGGCGTCGATGTGCCGCTGATGATCAAAGCGATCGCCAACGGCTCGGGCGGCTCGACGCAGTTCGGCATCCGCGCGCCATGGATGGCGGAACGCCGCTTCCAACCGATGCAAGGCGGCGTGGCGAGCTTGCAGCATTATTTCGATATGATCGCCGACTTCGCCGACAGCGTCGGCGTGGCGACGCCGCTGCTCGATTGCGTCGTGCCGCTTTACCAGCGCTTCATGGATATGGGGCTTGGCGAGAACGACGTTGCCGCCATGGTCGACGTCCTTGCTTCGCTGCCCCGCGCCAAGGCACCGTAGAGGAGGGTTCGCATGATCCGCGTCAGCAAGATCGCGCATGCCAGTTACGAGACGCCAGATCTCGACAAGCAGACCGAATATTACACCGAGATTTTGGGACTAACGCTTGCCGCCAAGGACAAGGACACGGTCTTTCTCGCCTCGACCGTCGACCATCATTCGGTCGTGCTGCGCAAAGGCGCGCAGCCGCAATGCCTGCGCGTCGGCTTTCAGATTCCGCCCGATGCCGATCTCGGCGAATTCGAGAAGCAAGTCGCCGCCCACGGCATCAAGACCGAACGCCGCAAGGATCCCGAGCCGTCGATCGCCGACATGCTGGTCTTCGCCGATCCGAAAGGCACTGTCATGGAGGTGTTCAAGCGCGACGCCTTCTCGCACCAGAAATTCCAGTCGAAAGGCATCGTGCCGCACAAGCTCGGCCATGTCGCGTTTCACGTGACGGACGTCAAGCACGTCACCAAGTTCTACGTCGACGTACTAGGCTTTCGCGAGTCCGACTGGATGGGCGACTTTTTCTCATTCCTGCGCTGCGGGCCGGATCATCACACCATTAATCTGATGCAGACCGGCTCAAACCGCCACTTCCACACCGCGTTCGAGCTGCGCGATTGGGGCCATATGCAGACGGCCTGCGATTTCCTGTCCATCAACGGCTACAAATTGTTGTGGGGACCGGGCCGCCACGGTATCGGCCACAATCTGTTCGCCTATCATCGCGCGCCGAACGGCTTGATCACCGAAACCTTCGCCGAGCTCGACCGCATGAACGAGGAGCTCGGCTATTTCGAGCCGCGGCCGTGGCACCGCGACAATCCGCAGCGGCCGAAAGTGTGGACGAAAGACCCATCGGCCTCGAATTTGTGGGGTATCATGCCGAGCGACGAGATGCACAAGTAAGCGGGAAGTCGCGTCCCGCAGCGACGGCGTGATTGGGAGGAAAAATGAATACCTGGCTTCGGACGTCGGCGGCGATTGCGGTGCTCGCTGCGGCGACGATTGCGACGACCGTCGCATGGGCGGATAAATATCCGTCGCGGACGATCACGATCATCGTGCCGGCTTCGCCTGGCGGCGTCACCGATATGCTCGGGCGCATCCTGGCGCAGCACATCATCGCCGACTGGGGCGCGCAGGCCGTGGTCGAGAACAAGCCCGGCGCCAACAACCAGGTCGCGGCCGAATATGTCACGCACCAGCCGGGCGACGGCTATACGCTGTTCGTCGGGCCGGAGACCACGTTCATCGTCAATCCGACGCTCTATCCGCACTTGGCCTACGATCCGGTCAAGGGCTTCACGCCGATCACCGGCCTGGTGCAGATCTATCACGCGCTCATCCTCAACCCGTCGGTGCCGGCCAACAACGTCAAGGAGCTGATCGCGCTCGACAAGGCTAAGCCCGGCCAGATGAACTACGGCACTTTCGGCGTCGGCTCGAGCGGCCACCTCAACATGGAAATGTTCAAGACCATGACCGGGACGAAATTCGTCGCGGTGCATTACAAGGGCGCCGCGCCGGCGATCCAGGATGTCATCGCCGGCCACATTCAATTGATGTTCGTCAGTGTCGGCACTGCGTTGCCGCAGGCACAGGCCGAGCGGGTGAAATTGATCGGCATTGGCGCGCCCAAGCGCATGGCGTTGTTGCCTGATGTCCCGGCCATCGCCGAAACGGTGCCGGGCTATAGCGCAATCTCGTGGTTCGCGCTGTTTGGGCCGCCGGGCATGCCGACCGACGTGGTCGCTAAGATCAACGGCGAAGTGCAAAAAATATTTTCCGACCCGGATGTACGGAAGAACTTTCTCGATAAGCAATATTTCGAATCGATTGCCGGCTCGCCGAAGGAGCTCAGCCAGCGCGTGCGCACCGAAGAGCCGAAATGGCGCAAGCTGATCACCACGGCTCATATCACAATGGAATGAGCCTGGCCGGCGGCTATTGTTATAGCGTCATTGCCGGGCTTGACCCGGCGAGCCTTGAGCCGATGCATCCATGACAGAGGGCGGAAAAGAAGGAACATGCGCATCATAACCCTTGAAGAACACTTTGCGACGCCGGGATTTCTCGACGGGCCCGGGCAGGACCTGAAAAACGCCGCGCTGAAATTCGAGGGCCGCGCCACCAGGCTCATCGAGCAGCTTTGCGACATCGCCGACAAGCGCATGGCGGCGATGGATGCCGCCGGCATTGACATGCAGGTGCTGTCGCTGACTTCGCCGGGCACCGAGCAACTGGAGGCCGCCGACGCGATCGCGCTGACGCGGGAAGCGAACGATTTCCTGGCCGCGGGCGTGAAGAAGAACCCGAAGCGGTTCGCCGGATTCGCCACGCTGCCGACCGCGGCGCCGGACAAGGCTGCACAAGAGCTCGAAACCCGCATCAAAGCCGGCGGCTTCGTCGGCGCGGTCATCAACGGCCACAACCGCGGCCGCTACCTCGACGATAAATTCTTCTGGCCGATCCTGGAATGCGCCGAAACGCTCAAGGCGCCGATTTATATCCACCCAACCCGCCCGCCGCAGAGCGTGGTCGACGCCTATTACTCGGGCTTTTCGCCGCTCGTCAACGACATGTTCGGCAGCCCGGGCTGGGGCTGGCACATCGAGACTGCGGTGCATGTCATCCGGCTCATCCTCGGCGGCGCCTTCGACCGCTTTCCGCAATTGCAGATCGTCATCGGCCACCTCGGCGAGGGACTGATGTCGATGTTTCAGCGGCTCGACAACATGACGCCGACGATGACCAAGCAAAAAAAGCCGATCACCTCGTATCTGCGCGAGAACGTGCACTACACGTTTTCCGGCTTTAATTTCCCCGCGACCTTCCTCGATCTCTTGCTCGAAGTCGGCGTTGACCGCGTCATGTTCTCGATCGACCATCCCTATCAGCCGATGGCGCCAGCAGTGGCCTTCCTGCAGCAAATCCCGGTATCCGCCGCCGACCGCGAGCGCATCGCCCACGGCAACGCGGAAAAGCTGTTTAATCTGTAGCCCGCATCAGGACAGAGCAAATATGCGAACCATTACGCTCGAAGAGCATTTCACCACGCCGAAATTTCTCGAAGGCCCCGGCCGCAAGCGGAAAGAGCAGGCCGAGAAGGCCGGCGGCCGACTTGCCAAGGTGTTCGCCCAGCTCGCCGACGTTGGCCCTGGTCGCCTTGGCGAGATGGATGCCGCCGGCATCGACATGCAGGTACTGTCGCTGACCTCGCCGGGCGCCGAGCAATCGGAAGCCGCCGAGGCGATCGCGCTCGCCCGCGACGCCAACGATTTTCTCGCCGCCGTGGTGAAGCAGCAGCCCAAGCGCTTTGCCGGCCTTGCCGTGCTGCCGACCGCGGCGCCGGACAAGGCGGCGGCGGAATTGGAGCAGCGCGTGGGTCGGGAAAAATTCGTCGGCGCGGTCATTCACGGCCACAACCGCGGCCGCTACCTCGACAACGAATTCTTCTGGCCGATCCTGGAATGCGCCGAGAAGCTCAACGCGCCGATCTATCTGCACCCGACCCCGCCGCCGCAGGGCGTGATCGATATCTCCTATGGCGGTTTTGCACCCGCAGTGACCGACATGTTCGCCGCCTCCGGCTGGGGCTGGCACATCGAAACCGCGGTTCATATCGTCCGGATTATCCTGGGCGGCGCGTTCGACGCCTTTCCGAAACTGCAGTTCGTCATCGGCCATCTCGGCGAGGCGCTGCCATTTATGCTGCCGCGGCTCGACAGCATGGGCACGGCGGTGACCAAGCTCAAAAATCCGATCAGTTTTTATCTGCGCAACAACGTCCACTACACCATTTCTGGCTTCAATTTTCCCGCGGCCTTCCTCGACCTGCTGCTCGAAGTCGGTGTCGCGCGCATCATGTTCTCGGCCGACCATCCCTATGCCTCGATGGCGGCGGCGCGTGCGTTTCTCGAGCAGATCCCGGTCAGCGCCGCCGACCGTGAGCGCATCGCGCACGGCAATGCGGAGAAGCTGTTCGGGTTGTGAGGGGCTTGCTTGCTGATGAGGACGGCGCGCCCGCGCGGTCAACCTGGCCATATCCGATCCTGATGTTCGATCCTGATGCAATCTTGATCGGCGCCGGTCACAACGGGTTGACCTGTGCGGCCTATCTCGCGATGGCGGGCCTGCGCGTGCGCGTTCTGGAGCGGCGCGGCGTGGTGGGCGGCGCCTGCGTGACGGAGGAATTCCATCCCGGCTTCCGCAATTCGACGGCAGCCTACACGGTCAGTCTGCTGCAGCCCAAAATCATTCGCGACCTGAAGCTTCACGACCATGGACTGCGTATCGTCGAGCGCCGCGCGCAGAATTTCCTGCCGCTGCCGGATGGCGGCTACCTCTTGACCGGCGCAGGCCGGACCGAGCGCGAGATCGCAAAATTCAGCGCTAAAGACGCGCTGTGTTACCCGGCCTATCAGGCCAAGATCGGACGCCTCGCCGACGTGCTGCGCAGCCTCCTGCTCAAGCCGCCCCCCAATCTGGTGCTTGGCGATTTGCCGCGCGGCTGGCGCGAGCTTGGTAAGGTTGTGAAGATCGGCAAGCAGTTGTGGCAATCCGGCAGCACGAAGGCGGCGTTCGATCTGTTCCGTCGATCGGCCGGCGCTACGCTCGATGACTGGTTCGAATCCGATCCGATCAAGGCAGTGCTCGGCTTCGACGCGGTCGTCGGCAATCTGGCGAGCCCCTACACGCCCGGCTCGGCCTACGTGCTCCTGCATCACGGGTTTGGCGAAGTGAACGGCAAGCAAGGCGTGTGGGGCCACGCGATCGGCGGCATGGGCGCGATCACCCAGGCGATGGCGAGCGCGGCCGCCGAACACGGGGTCCACATCGACGTGCATTCCGAGGTGCGCGAAGTCATCGTTGAACGCGGCCGCGCTGCCGGCGTCGTGCTGGAGAATGGCGTGCCGGTGCGGGCGCGCGCGATCGTCGCCAATGTCGATCCGCAGCGCCTGTTCCAGACGCTGGTGCCACGCGAGGCGGTTCCGCGCGCGACCGCGGCGCGGATGAAAACCTGGAAGGCAGGTTCGGGTACGTTCCGCATCAACGTCGCGTTGTCGAGGCTGCCGGATTTCTCGGCGCTGCCGGGAGCGGGCGACCATCTCACTGCCGGCATCATCATGGCGCCGAGCCTGTCCTATATGGACCGGGCCTATCGCGATTGCATGCGCGACGGATGGAGCCGAGAGCCCATTATCGAGATGGTCGTTCCTTCGACGCTGGATGATAGCCTCGCACCCGGCGGCGCGCATGTCGCCAGCCTGTTCTGCCAACACGTCACCCCGCAATTCGGCGATGGCTCGTCATGGGACCAGCATCGGGAAAAAGTGGCCGACCTGATGATCGACACGGTGGAGTCCTACGCGCCGGGTTTCAAGGCGAGTGTGGTGGGGCGACAGAGCCTCTCGCCATTCGACCTGGAGCGCATTTTCGGCCTGCCCAACGGCGATATTTTCCATGGCGCGCTGACGCTGGATCAGCTGTTTTCGGCGCGGCCGATGCGGCGCTACGCCGATTATCGCATGCCCATACCCGGGTTATATTTGTGCGGCTCGGGGGCGCATCCCGGCGGCGGAGTGACCGGCGCGCCGGGCCACAATGCCGCGCAGGCGGTGATCGCGGACCTTTTGCGCAAATGAGTGTTGCCGTGGCGCGACGCCCCAAGCGACCCTATCGATGATTCGGCGATTGCGACGACACCATGAAAATTAACAGCTAACCCCAGCGATGCCCTCACGCCCCTTCCGCATTGGCCGCTCGGCGACCGGGCTCGGCCTGTTCGCAACGAAACCGATCAAGCGGGCCGCCTATATCGCGACCTATCGCGGCCCGCGCATTTCCAGCGAGGAATCTGACCGGCGCGAGCGCCGCGGCGCCAAATATATGTTCGAGCTTAACAGCCGATGGGTCATCGACGGCTCGCCGCGATGGAACGTGGCGCGTTACCTCAATCATTCCTGTCGGCCGAATGCGAAACCAATAACGCGCAAGGGTCGGATCGTATTTGTAGCCTTGCGCCGCATCGCGCCCGGCGAGGAAATAACCTATGACTATGGCAAGGACTATTTCGATTCCTTCTTCAAGAAACGGGGCTGCCGTTGCGCGGCATGCCGTACCAAGGCAGCGGTTCGCAGAAAGAAGATGAGGGCGGCGCGTCGGCGGTTGAACGGAGCATAGCTCGCGCGCTTGCTGCGCCGATGAGTTCAGCGATTGCGCTAATAAACTTCCAAAATCGCCAACATTCGGCGTTTGCCGGCTTCAAAGTCATCTATCCTGTGGCGCATTTCCGCGATTTTTTTTCCTCGTTGTCCAGAGCCTTGCCGTCCTTTAAGATCGTCTTGCCCTGCGATCTTCCTTCTCGTCATAGCCGTCGCGATGCACGTATACCAATTCGCCATGATGGGGATGCGGGATTTCCGCACAAAAGAGTAGGTGCGTATTGCGAAGGATGCGGTCTATCCCCAACCGGTCCTCTTCGCTGTGGTACTCGACGTAGATCGCCTTGGCGTTGCGAAAGCTATCAATCATCGAGTTGATGATTGGAATTTCGCAGCCTGCAGTGTCGATTTTAATAATATCGGGACGCTCCATGCCTATGGACCTCGTAAACATATCAGCCGAGACAAGCGGCACTTCTTCCTGAGAATTGCTGCTCAGTACATTGCGAAGAACCAAATTTGCAACGCTATCAGGGCCTCCAATATAGATCGAGCGCTTGATTGTAACATTGTGCAGACCGACGTTGAAAATCTCGACGTTGGCGTAATTCCTGACGTTGCGGTTTAACAGTACGAATGGCTGACGGGCCGGTTCTATCCCAACAATCCGAGCGTTCGGATAGTTCATTGCGAAGAAAATGACACTCGCGCCGATATTTGCTCCAATGTCGAGTATACGCTCGACATTGTTGAGGAATGGAATCTTGGGGTAGGTCTTTCCAGTCAAGGTCTCGACTACGTGTTGCTCCGACATATCATCGGTGAACAGCTCAAGGCGGATCTTACGATCACCGGCCCCCCACTGAAGACGCGAAGTCTTACTGATTCCGGCCTGAGCTCTCATTCGGTCGCGGACTTCCCTCAGGTAATGTTCAACACCGTTTCGTACAGTTGAAACATCTGCAACATTAATATCCGGGTTGTATTTACCCTCCGACGCGTCCAAGTACAAATCAAAATGGCTGCCGCGTCTTATTCTATATTCAAGAAAGACCTCTTCGAGACGACGGACCTTTCCCCATGCGTACAGCGCGTCACGGAAAGCGGCATCCTCACCAGCGCGCTTGGTGCGGAATGCCGGTCCTTCAGGGAAGCCGCCGATGGCAACAGCCATGGACCGGCGAACAATTATGTTTGATGGAATGCTTTGTTCCATTAAGCGTTTCTGCGCAGCCGAGACCTCACGGTGGCAGTTGACAAACATTATGGGAAATTCGACCGCCTGAACCCAGGGTCGCTCATCGAGGATTGGAATTGAAGTGGCGAACACGTGATCGCCGTACGCATCGTCGGCGTCGAGGAAGCAGACGTATTCGCCTCGGGCGTGGTGCAATCCTGCATTGCGGGCCTTTGCGGGCCCGCCATTCGCGCCCTGTTGAATAATACTCAGGTGATCTGTCGTCTGCTTCAGTTGTTCCGCGACCGCAAGTGTATTGTCGGAGGATTTATCGTCAACGACTATGATCTCAGTGCCACCGATGCGTTGTTTGAGAATCGATGATACCGCATTCGGCAGGTACTCAGCCGCGTTGAAACAAGGAATGACGACAGAGATTCTCATTTCCAACGCTCTGGATCGCGCATCAGTCTGTTTCGCCAGCGCGTCGTACATGATCATCATTTCGATGATCGCCTTCCGCCTTCGTTCCAGCGGCCAGAAGTGAATAATGAAATCGCCATACCTCCAGACCGAGAGGTAGCTGAAGCGAGCCACCGCCGGCGTCGAGTTCATGACTCGAGGATGAAGAGCTGCCAAGTGCGACCACCGCGTTTTGTCCGCCGCGAGCCATGCGTTCAGGGCGCCTTGTTCGAACCACTCGGGTCGCATGTTAGGGCATGTCGCATGACCGATCGCGTAAAGGGCAGCGGCGCTCCACGCAGTATTCCGAATCAGCCATTCTCCGGTGTTCACAGACGATGACCCAACCTCCCAGGTAAGGATCATGTCCTTGTCCTCGTGGCCGACGATGATCAACTCGAGCGTCTGCTCCCCATTCATGACCAGCGAGTCCGCATCCGTCCAGAACACCCAGTCGTAATTCGGCAAATGCCTCTTGATCGCGCCGAGCTTCGACCAGGCCGGATGCCGGCTTCCGTCCAGTCGTTCGCGATAAATAAAGCAATCGTATCCGTGCCGCCGGGCATAGGCCTGCTTGTTCGCAGCGCCGATCTCGCCATAATCGGCAATTTCCTCGGTAAACAGCGTAACAATCGCAATCTTCATTAGAGGATCCAGAAATTCGGATCACGTCATATGTCGAGCGTGCGCTAAGCACTTCCGCTTCTTACTCAACAGCGGAAATAAATTTGCACCGCGTATGTGTGGACGTGGGGCAGGATCCGACATCAATTAGACCTTTTGCCATGCCCCCGCCTGACTTCGCAATACCCCATGACAGCCGCAAGGATCGTTGCGGCCAATTCATTGAGCACTATCGGGAAATGCTCAAAATCACTTCCGATCTCGCGCAGCGTGAGCAGATCGAGAAATTGCTTCTCGAACAGGGAGTATTGCGCGGTCGGCGGCAATGCGGACTTTTCTATTTTTTCGTCAACGTCGCAATCATGCTCGAGCTTATATATTAGTCGTTTCCGCAGCGTGATCTCGAGCGGGCCGCGCCAGCCCGTCGGTCGGCTCGTCCATGCATTTCATTTATGCTGGCCCAGGCGGCTTTTATCGACCCGCACCGCGTTATCGCCGAAGACTTGGAGCACAGCTGGTTGCAGCACTGAAGGAGACAGGCACCTCAATCCTTCTAGTCGAGCTACAAGCATCAAATGATGCCGAGCCGCGTCACCATCGCCGGCAAACGATCGGACGATTTGGCGCCGGGAACGCGAAACAGTATCATGAAGCACGCTGGGCTTAAGGAGCCGCGTTAATGCGCTGCGCGGTCGTGATCGAAAAGGCCGAGGGGAATTATTCGGCCTATGTGCCGGATTTGCCCGGCTGCGTCGCAGCGGGCGCGACGGTCACCGCAGTCGAAGCCGAAATCCGCGAGGCGATCCGCTCTCACATTGAGGGTCTCAAGCCCGACGGCTTGCCTATCCCTAAGCCGACCAGCATCGCCGATTACGTCGAGGCGTAATTGTAGCCGGCTTGCGCTGTTTGACATTGTGGATCTGCGAAACTCGCGCGCTTTTTGCGCCGCGAGAACGGTTTGCTTTACACCTCTCCCCACTGGGGAGGAGAGATAGTATACTGCGACGACTGGTTTAGGATGCCGCCATGAATGAGAAGCGAACTTTCGCCGTTGTGCTCGAACCCGAGGAAGAGGGTGGGTTCACCGTGCGAGTGCCCGCGTTTCCGGAGATCGTCACCTATGGCAAAGACGAGCGAGAGGCTCTGGCGATGGCGGAGGACGCAATTCAGCTGGTGATCGCCGACTGTGCCGCACGCGGCGAGCCGATCCCCACCGGTGAGTCGTCGCGCATCCGGGAAATCACCGTCACGCTTGCGGCATGAATGAGCGGTTGCCGGCGCTCACAGCGCGCGATGTCATCCGCGCGCTCGGACGCGCAGGCTTCGTAGTATCGTGAACCTCGGGCAGGCGGGTGGAAAATCGTGACACGCGGTATAAAGTGATCTTCCCGCCGTCATTAAAAAGAGCGAAGGTCCTGATGAACGCCCCCCTCTCCACCCACCCGACACCGCCGTATAAGCACACGCCGCTGTTTCCGCTCGGCAAGGACGAAACGCCGTACCGGAAAATCGCTACCGACGGCGTGCGCGTCGAGCGCGTGATGGGCGAGGACGTGCTGGTGGTGCCGCGCGAGGCGCTGCGGGCGCTTTCGGAGGCCGCCTTTACCGATATCAATCATCTGTTGCGCCCCGCGCATCTCGCCTCGCTCAAAGCGATCGTCGAAGACCCCGAAGCGTCGGAGAACGACAAGTTCGTGGCCTACGATTTTCTCAAGAACGCCAATATCGCCGCCGGCGGCGTTTTGCCGATGTGCCAGGACACCGGCACCGCGATCATCATGGGCAAGAAGGGCCGGCTTATCTGGAGCGACGGCGACGACGAGGCGGCGCTTGCCGAGGGCGCGCGCGATGCGTATCTCAAGCGCAATTTGCGCTATTCGCAGCTCGCGCCACTCTCGATGTTCGAGGAGAAGAACACCCGCTCCAACATGCCGGCGCAGGTCGAGATTTATGCGGAAAGCGCCGGCGATGCCGATGAAGCCTACAAGTTTTTGTTCATCGCCAAGGGCGGCGGCTCGGCCAACAAGGCGTTTCTGTTCCAGGCGACGCCCTCGATCTTGACCCGCGAGCGCATGCTCGCCTTCCTGAAAGAAAAGGTGCTGACGCTCGGCACCGCGGCCTGCCCGCCGTACCATCTCGCCATCGTCATCGGCGGTACCTCGGCCGAGCTGACCATGAAGACAGTCAAGCTCGCCAGTTGCAAATATTACGACGCGCTGCCGGACCACGGCTCCGAGGACGGCCATGCGTTCCGCGACAAGGAGATGGAGCGCGAGATCCAGAAGATGACGCAGTCGCTTGGGGTGGGCGCGCAATTCGGCGGCAAATATTTCTGCCACGACGTGCGCGTCATCCGGCTGCCGCGCCACGGCGCCTCGCTGCCGATCGGGCTCGGCGTGTCGTGCTCGGCCGACCGTCAGGCGCTCGGCAAGATCACCAAGGACGGCGTGTTCCTCGAAGAGCTCGAGCACAATCCGGCGAAATATCTGCCGGAGGTCGACGAAGCGAAGCTCGGCGGCGCGGTGGTGAAGATCGATCTGACGCGGCCGATGAAAGAGATTTTGGCGCAGCTCTCAAAGCATCCGATCAAGACGCGGCTGTCGCTGTCGGGCCCGATGATCGTGGCGCGCGATCTGGCGCATGCCAAGCTGCGCGAGCGGCTGGAAAAGGGGCAGGGGCTGCCGGATTACTTCAAGAACCATCCGGTCTATTACGCCGGCCCGGCGAAAACGCCGCAGGGCTACGCGTCGGGGGCGTTCGGCCCGACCACTGCGGGGCGCATGGATTGCTTCGTCGAGGATTTCCAGGCTGCCGGCGGCTCCATGGTGATGCTGGCGAAGGGCAATCGCGCTGCCGTCGTGCGCGAGGCCTGCAAGAAGCACGGCGGCTTCTATCTCGCCTCGATCGGCGGCGCGGCGGCGAACCTCGCCGAGCACTGCATCAAAAAGGTCGAGATGCGTCGAATATCCCGAGCTCGGCATGGAAGCGATCTGGCGCATCGAGGTGGTCGATTTCCCGGCCTTCATCGTCATTGACGACAAGGGCAACGACTTCTTCAAGGAATTGAATTTGGGGTAAGCAAAGCCTTACCGCCGCCGTACGACACCGACAAAAAAAGCCCCGGCCACTGACCGGGGCTTGTGCAGGCGCCGGTCCGAAGCGCCTATTTGAGCGCGCTCGAGAGCGACGCGATGACGCCATATTCGATCGCGGTTGCGCAACCGCAAGGCACGGTCAAAGTCCCCCGGGGGGAGAATAACAGGGAACGTCCGATCAATCTGGCCGCGCCTTTGGCAAAACAATTTCCCTGATAAGAGGGAGAATTACCGGTGATCTCTGCATTCACCAGTTCCCACATCCTTCTCACACCGCCATACAGCCCTGACTCGCGCAGCCAAATTCCCTGGTAACAGGGAAAATAACAAACCCAATCCAAGCGCAGCGACAATCCGGACCTGCACAACATAATTCCCTGGTAACAGGGAAAATTACAGGGAATGCTTGTTGGCAGTTATCCAGTGTTCCCCATACCGACGAAATTCCAGCCTTGCCTCCCATAATTCCCTGCTAACAGGGAAGATAACTGGGAATGTATCGCGTATGCCGTGTTCGCCTACGCCCAACAAATAATAACATTTGCCGCGGCGCAATACAATCAGAATCACTGCATCAAATTTTCGAGAGTTCTGGCAAGTGAGTTGACGTTCGATAGGCCTAGCCCAATATTAACGGCCGCAGACGATGCGGCATCGTCAGCACAAAAGCTAAGTTCAAGTTCAAGTTATGGCTACGTCTTTAGGACGCTCCTTTTTTCAGTTTTTCCCACTCGAATAGATCAAGACCTAGGAAAAAGTTTGCCGAGCCGGCGTGCGGTGTGCGCGCCGACGCATAATGCTTTTTGCTTGGCCCATGGGCCAGCCCTAATTTTGGAGTGAGAAATGACAACCGATCCAAATGCTAAAAAGATGCGTGACGCAGCGCAGCTTCCAGCGGAAAACATGAAAGCGGAGGTCGGACGCTGCCATCCGCCCATTCACACGCGATTTAAGCCAGGCCAAAGCGGAAATCCAACGGGGCGCCCGAAGAGGACGTTCGACCTCGCGCAGGTTTTTGCCGAAGAACTGGCGGAGTTGACCCCGGACAACAACGGCAACCTCATTACGAATGCTCGTGCCATCGCAAGAGTGTGGATCGAGAGAGCAAAAAAGGGCGACCCGAAGTTCATTATCCCCCTGATGCCACTGCTTCCGAAACCGCGCCGAGACGCGGCGGACCCGCATACGGCGGAGGACGACGCTTTCGTCGAAAAGTTAGCTGCCAGCGAGTCCCAAGCTGCCGATGGCAAACCCCAGGCTGGCGACGACGAATTGAAGGCTGCCGATGACGCATCCCAGGCCGCCGATCACGCATCCCCGGCTGCCGATGACGCAACCAACTGCGACGAGGTAGAAAAATGAGCATCGCAAACGCCGTAGTACTTCTTCTTAATTTTGAAATGTTCAGCCGCATGGCCTTTCGTTTCTTGCACGACGGTCGTGAGCTGGGAGATGAGCCATATCTATCAGTTATCTGCAGGGAATTAGAAAAAGCCAAGAACCCCGGCGCACGAATTCGTGCTCAACACGGCGCCGCGTCACCTCAAGACTTTGTTGGGGGCCGTTTTCCTTGCGGCATGGTTGCTGGCATTGGATCCGACGGAGAAAATAATCATCGTGACGTACGCCGAGCAGCTCTCGTCGTACATCGGCTATTTGGTGCGCAAGGTGATGCAGGCATCCTGGTACATTCGATATTTTCCTCTAACACGGCTTGCGGAGGATCGCACGCGCGTCACTGATTTCGCCACAACGGCCGGCGGCGGTGTATTCGCCGCCTCAGTCGAGGGCTCCATTACTGGCCGCGGTGCGACGATCATCATATTCGACGACCCACTCAACATCGACGATGCCGTCAATCTCGCGCAGATTTAAAAAGTCAACGAACGCTTCGACACCACCATCATGTCGCGACTCGATAATCCCAAGACCGGCCGGGTCGTTATTATTGCCCACCGTGTCCATCCTCATGACCTTTCCGGACATGCGCTGGAAAACGGGGGATACGATCACCTCGCATTGCCATTTATCGCGCCGCAAGATGAGGAATATGATCGCGGAGGCGGGCAGGTGTGGCTGCGAAGGAAAGGAGAACTCCTACGACCGGACGCGTTTAGTCCAGCAGATGTCGATCGGATCAAGCGCAATACCGTAAACCCGGATTTTGAGGCGCTGTACCAGCAGTACCACGGAGAACAAAGTTCGCTGTGCCTCAGTCGACACCACTTTGGCAGTTTCTCGGTGCCGCCACTGAACGCCGCTTGCGTAATCAGCGTCGATCCGGGCCATCGTCCGGGAGCGGGCCATAGCTTTACGGTCCTGCAGGCGTGGTGCTCAGCCGGCGATGAATTCTTCCTGCTCGACCAATGGCGCGCGCAAAGCGACGTTGACACGGCCAGTCGAGCTTTGAGAATAGGCTGCGTCAATTGCCGGGCAGAAGCCGTTCTGATCGAGGAGTTGGGCTACGGGCCAATTCTGGCGCGAGAGCTCCGGAGGCGGTTCCCTTCGCTGGACATTCGCCTAATTTCGACTGACCGTCGTTCGAAATCGGAACGACTGCTTCGCCATTTCGACGTGATCAAAGGCGGAAGGATCAAACTACCGCGGGACGCTCACTTTCGCGAGCCGTGGGACGATGAGATCGAGCATTTCCCGCACGGTAAATTTAACGATCAGGTGGATACAATGACGCAGGGGCTCGACTACATGCGCGAAAATCCGAAGCCGGGCAAAGCCCAGACGCGCTGCATGGGAGTACGCGTGACTAACCGCGGAGTTTCGATGTTTGCCGACCCAGCGTCCCGTTTTGGCCTTCGGGCAGCTTATACGGGCTTGGGCGGCCGACGGCGGATGACACGGATTTTTCCGAGGGAGAGCGACTAACGCACCAAGACGCAGCTGGATTGGGTTCGTTTGTGCGTCCAGTAAAGGCTGGTGTGTTCAGCAGGGATCAAACCTGCCGGGGCAAAAGTCAGACGCCCCGTAGCTTGGATGGCAGGGTGGAGGGAAACCAAGACTCTGAAGCCCATCGACAAGGTCTCCCTTGGGGAGATCACGAGTCACCGGGCCGTAATGAGAGTGAACGCGAAGTGGCCTCGAAACCAAATGAATCCGAGAGCCGAGCCCCCAAACGAAGGGCGAAGGCAGCATAGGGTGCCGAAATCTGACCGACGCGGCACTTTGATCTCGGCGGGGTGGAAAGCGACAGCACGGTGACAAGGACATGCCAAGCAACTGGAGAAACCCTCCTCGCCCCGGCGAGAAATCACCGGAGCAAGGTCGATCGTATAACCGGCTCAACCGGGAAGTCGATCGACGGCGAGAGGGTGGCGGATGGGTCCGCAGTAGTGATGAAGCGGAGCAATGTCCGTGGAGCGAAGGGGCCCTGCTGTTTGTAACTTCTCCGGCGATCAGGGAGGCAAGGACGAGATGACAAAGGCGTCCATCAATTTGCAGGACCTGAGACGGAGAATATACGTCAAGGCGAAGGCTGAGACGACCTGGCGTTTCTGGGGTTTGTACGTCCATGTCTGCAAGATAGAAACGCTACGCACTGCGTATGAGCTGGCCGAAAAGAACGATGGGGCTCCGGGAGTAGACGGGGTGACCTTCGCGGCTATCGAAGCGCAAGGCGTGGATGCTTTCCTCGAACAGATTGCGGACGAACTCAATCAGCGCACATATGCACCGCTCCCGGCCCGGAGGCAGGAAATACCGAAAGACGGGGACAAAGTCCGCGTACTTTCAATTCCTGCAATTCGGGACCGCGTGGTGCAAGGGGCGCTCAAGCTCATATTGGAGCCGATCTTCGAGGCAGACTTCCAACCGGGGTCGTTTGGATATCGTCCCAAGCGGACAGCGCATGAAGCGGTCGAACGGGTGGCCCGAGCAATTGGTCAGGAGAAAACACGTGTCATAGACATCGATCTGCGCAGCTACTTTGACAACGTCCGACATGATGGGCTCTTGGCCAAAGTAGCACGGCGGGTGGATGATGCGGACGTGTTGCATCTGCTGAAGGTGATGCTTAAGGCCAACGGTCGACGTGGGGTCCCGCAGGGCGGGGTGATCTCGCCATTGCTCAGCAATCTCTACCTCAATGAGGTGGACAAAATGCTGGAGCGAGCGAAAGAGACCACGCGTAACGGCAAGTACATCAGCATCGAGTACGCTCGTTTTGCCGATGATCTGGTGATCTTGATCGACGCCCACCCGCGACATGACTGGCTGATGGCGGCGGTGGAGAAACGACTCCGGGAAGAGCTGGCCAAACTGCAAGTGGAAATTAATGAAGAGAAGAGTCGAATCGTGGACCTTGGTCGAGACGAGAGCTTCGGCTTCCTGGGATTCGACTTCCGCCGCATGCGCAGTCGCCGGGGTGTATGGCGGGTTCGCTACACGCCCAAGCTCAAGAAACGCACGGCGCTGCTGCGGAAGCTCAAAGGCGTGTTCCGCCGCTACCAGTCGCAACCAGTAAACCGGGTAGTGCAAGTGATCAACCCGGTGCTGCGCGGTTGGGTGAACTACTTTGCGGTCGGTCATTCCAGCGAGTGCTTCGGCTTCATCAAACACTGGGTGGAAAAGAAGATCCGGCGCCACATGGGGCGGGCTCAGAACCGCAAGGGCTTCGGCTGGAAGCGGTGGAGACGGCAGTGGCTGTACGAAAGTCTGCGGCTGTTTAATGGCTACAGGGTTCGGCGACCACTGCCGAAAGTCGCTCTGGCAGGATAGGTCCTATAAGCCTTGGGGCAAAGCAAACAGGTGAGCGCAGTGCGAGGAAATCCGCACGCTGCGTTCGACGAGGCGGGGGCTGGAAACGCGGCACGGTCGAGATGGTGTGACACTCGCAAACGAAAGGGCGAGAAAACGGGGAACACAAACTTCGACCTAAACCGACGCGCCAGCCCTCGACCCTACTATCAAAATAGCCGCCTCGTTTAAGTCGGTTGGCCCTTGATCGCCTCGATAATAATTCGCGTTTTGCCGCGGCCGCAATTTTGGCTTCAGTTAGGCGCCGATCGTGGTGTTGGCCCTAAGCGCAGACACCGCTGCCGGCTTGCCCTATGCCGCGGCGGTGTTTCCGACCACTTTAAGAACTTTGGCACCGAATAGGTTGGGTTTGCGATGGCACCGTAATCAGTCGCCATTGACGTTCGTCATTGCGAACGGCAGTAGTGCCTGGATTTCGCAGCCCGACCCCAGCAAAAGCAGGCTTCTCGCGTGAAATTCGTGCGTGTCGCGCCACTCGCTGTCGCTGTGCTGCTGGCGGCCATCGCATCTTTGCCTGCTCAGCCACAATCGGTACCGGCCGGCCCGCTGCTCGGGCCGGTTCTTCGGCAATACTGGCTTGTTCCTTCGACAATTCCCAGTGTGTCGATGCGCACCGCAATCCTGCAGCCGCCGGGATCAGGGCCGTTTCCGCTCGCGGTCATCAACCATGGCTCAACGGCAGACCCGGACGAGCGTAAGGCCATGTCCTTGGCGGAATTCGAACCGGTTGCATCGTGGTTCGTGGATCACGGTTATCTCGTGGCCTTGCCGCAGCGGCCCGGCCATGGCGAAACCGGCGGGCCGTACCTGGAAGATATCGGCTCGTGCCGAGATCCGGATTACGAACGCGCCGGCCTCGGCGCAGCCGCGAATATAGAAGCGGCAGTCCAATATCTGACCCGCCAGCCGTTCGTGCAGAAGACCGGTGTTGTGCTTGTCGGTCATTCGGCCGGAGCGTGGGGCGCGCTCGCGGAGGCAAGTCAAGACGCAGGGCCGCTTCGCGCCGTCATTAATTTCGCCGGCGGTCTCGGTGGCCATTCCTACGGCGAGCCGAACCGTAATTGCGCTCCGGAGCGCCTGGTGCAAGCCGCCGCGGCGTTCGGGCAAATCACGCGGATTCCTACCCTGTGGCTCTATTCCGCCAACGACACCTATTTTGACGCGGCCCTGTCGCAACAAATGGCCGATGCTTATCGTGGTGGCGGCGGCATGGCCGAGTATCATCTATTGCCGGCCTTTGGCGAGGACGGTCATTTCCTGATCTTCTCGGCGAAAGCGGTGCCAATCTGGGCGCCGATCGTCGCAAGGTTTTTGCAGATTCCGGTGCAATGACCAGGAGCTTTACGCAGGAAGATCGCCTGCGGCTGCAGGCGGCCGATGACTGTGGCATGGCCGAGATCATACGCCGGTCCGGATCACGGGGATCATGACCGCAAGATGGCAAACGGTAGGCAGAATTTGGGGTGTGATCGGGTTAAGTATAAAGCGCCATCTGACGAAAAGAAGAAAAGGGATTGCTCCCGTCACGGTTCGATTGGCAATTGCAGCCGGACCCATGGGAAGCTATAGATTATCTCCTCGACGGGTCAAAACGGTGGCCGCAGTTTCTCAGAGTTGTGATGGCTGAGCCTTCCGCGAAAATTAGACTGACTATTCCGCAGGCGACGGACCGGGCGGTGAACTTTCAACACGGTGGTCAGCTTGCCGACGCCGAAATTATTTATGACGATATTTTGAAGGTCGAGCCGGATCACTTCGATTCCACGAATAATCTCGGCGTCATTCGCTATCGGCAGGGCCGGCTCGCCGAAGCGCTACCGTTGCTCGAAAAGGCGATCAAGCTTGATCCCAATTCGGCCGATGCGTTGTCGAACTATGGTGTCGTGGTTCGCGCGCTAGGACGGTGGCCGGAAGCTCTCGACGCCTTTGATCGGGCCCTTAAGTTACGTGCTGACTTTGCTGAGGCACATTTCAATCGCGGCGGTGTCCTGATTGATCTTGGTCGCCTGGAAGAGGCGCTTGAGGCCTTCAACCGCGCGATGCTCGCGCGGCGCGGCTATGTTGACGCGCTGCTGGGGCGCGGCATCGCGCTGACCATGCTCAAACGCTTTAGCGACGCGCTGGTCGCTTTTGATCGCGTCCTCGCCATTGATCCGAACCAGGCCGAGGCGCTTACGCGACGAGCCGGGTCGCTCTTCGAATTGCATCGCAACAAGGAAGCGCTGGCAAGCTGCGATCGCGCGATCGCAATCAATCCAGGAAATGCTATCGCTCATTACAACCGCGGTGTGGTGCTGAGCGAGTTGGGTCGCGTGGCCGAAGCCGCGGTAAGCTACCAGCATGCGATCGCGATCTTGCCCGATTATGTCGACGCACTATTCAATCTTGCCGGTATGTTGGAGCTGCTCAGGCGATCTGACGAGGCGCTAGCAGCGATCGACCGTTGCCTGGCACTCACGCCGTCACACTATCGCGCCTGGAATAATCGGGGCAACATTTTGCAAAAGTTGGGCCGGTACGCCGATGCGATGGCATCCTATGATCGCGTATTCACGATCAATCCCGATTACGGCGAGGCCCATTACAACAAGGGCAATGCTCTGCTCGAACTCGCGCGCATCACCGAGGCGTCGGAATATTATCAGAAAGCGGTCGCGCTGAACACGGTGCACCCGGACATCCCGCTTCAATGAAGGGCTGGCGCGGCTGCTGTTGGGCGACCTTCGTCATGGGTTCAAACGCTATGAGGGACGTTTCCAAAAAACCGAGCAAGCACCGGAAATACGTAAGTTCAAGCAACGGCGATGGACCGGTTTCGACATTGCCGGAAAACGCATCTTGCTGCACGACGAACAGGGACTTGGCGATGCGATCCACTTTGCCCGCTACGTGCCATTGGTGGCACAGCGGGGTGCCGAGGTTATCCTCGAAGTGCAGGCGCCTTTGAAGGCCTTGCTGGCGAGCGCCAAGGGCGTGTCGCGTATTTACGAGCGTGGCCAGCGGTTGCCAGCATTCGATGTGCATCAATACCTGCTCAGCCTCGGCGCAGTGTTCGAAACCGAACTCGACAGCGTTCCGGCCGAGGTTCCCTATATTGCGGCGCCAGCCGATCGAATCGAGAAATGGCGCCAGCGACTGCCCGCCAAGCAAGGTTTGCGCGTCGGCGTGGTATGGTCGGGAAATCCGGCGTTTGCCGGGGACGCCGGCCGATCGATCGGACTGTTGCGCCTGGCTCCGCTACTTTCCGTGCCCGGTGTGCAGTTCGTCGGCCTGCACCGCGAGCTGCGTAGCGAAGACGCAGCATTATTGCAAAGGTTTCCTGAGCTCATCCACTTTGGTGCCGAACTCGCGGATCTCGCCGACACCGCGGCCCTAGTTGGCGAACTCGACCTTGTCGTCGGCTCTGATACCGCCGTGATCCATCTCGCTGGCGCTCTCGCCAAACCGGTCTGGCTGTTGACAAAGTTCTCGCCAGACTGGCGTTGGCTGCTCGATCGGGAGGATAATCCATGGTATCCAACCGCGAAACTTTATCGGCAGCCCCGGCTGGGCGATTGGGATAGTGTCGTGCAACGGGTCCGGCAGGATCTTGCCGAGTGGTCCAAGGAGGCTAATAGGGGCAACTAATTCCGCTACAAAAAGGCGAGGCCTTATGCCACGCCTCTAATCCGCTAAGAGTTAGGGGATCTGGCGGAGTTGGGGACGACGGATCCAGTCTGCAACCAACGCCGGGATATTCAATTCGACATTGCTAGCTTTTTTTTGAACAAAGAATATCGCGTTATCCCACGACGTCGCGCTCGCTCGTTGGTGAGAACCGGACGGCATGCGATGGAATCTGCGGCAAGTGTACTTGCCGCATCGCCGCCGCACTTCTATCCTCTCCCACCCTGTTAAGAGGCTGTTCTAGTGGCCGTTGTCGTGCCCCTCAGAGATCGACGTGAGCCATCGCTCGATGCGCTTGGGATCGATCGCGTCACCGCGGGCCTGGAGCCGCTCAACGCAGCGATCGTCAGGCGGCGGACTGTCCCATTAGGAATTTTGAACTGGCAAGCAATTTCGGCCGTAGCTCTTGTCGTTCTGGGCGCGGTCCTTCGAGTTTACGGCGCGCGCGGAGATCTGTGGCTTGATGAGATTTGGTCACTGGCGTTACTCGAGCCGGTAAAATCGTTCGGCGAAATTATTTGGGGCATCAATCACGATAACAATCATATCCTCAACTCAATGTATCTTTATATGGTCGGCCCAAATGCCACACCTATTCTGCTAAGGGGCTTATCAATCGCACTTGGAATTGCCTCAGTCATTGCAACCGGGCTAATTTTCTGGCGCGACGGAATTGTCGGGGCATTGGTCGCAATGTTGCTGTTCGCTGTATCCTATCCGTTCGTTCATTATGGATCTGAAGCGCGCGGCTACTCCGGCCTAATCCTGTTCACGCTCCTTGCTCTCATGTTTTTGCAAAGAGAATTCACTCTGTCCAGCTGGATCAATCGCCAGGGCTTTGGTCTTGCCATTGGGCTTGGACTACTTTCACACCCGTTGATGGTAATTCCGGCAGTTAGCTACGGAGTGTGGACCGTCTTTACGATTTGGCGGCGCACAGCCGACTTTCGCAAAGCTGCGGTGAATAGCTTTTTTATACTACTTCCTGCTCTCGTCTGGAGTTTCGCAGTAGCTATTTCCGTAGGATTCGTGGCTTTGCGATATGGATTTATCGTCAGCGTAGTCAGCGTTCCGAACAAATTTGCGATCGGGGGTATCGATCCGTTCCAATTCGCCAGCTTTATAAATGCGTATGGTAATCTGCTCAGACTGATTGTCGGATTGCCGCATAGCGTTCCGGAGACAGCGTGCCTGGTCGGTGGATTAATTTTGATTGCGGTATTAGCGCCATTGTGGCGCGATCGTGCTGATTATCGGTTAAGCCTTTATATCGTCTCCGTGGTAATATTGCCAGCGGCGGCATTAGCAGCCCAATCACCGAACACGAATTTTCCCCGCTACTTTTTGTTCAGTGGAGTTATGTTCCTTCTCTTCATCGCGGATGGTGTGAATCTTGCCTGGCTCAAGGGCGGAGTGTTCCGCTCGGTTGCAGCGATTATATTGACTGCAATCGTTACGGGAAACGCAATATCGCTTTTTTATTTTTTCTCTGATGGGCGTGGACACTACTCATTGGCGGTCAGTAGAATGGCTGAAAACGGGCGGATCATTTACAGCAGTGACAATGACTTCCGAACGCCGATGGTTGTTAAGTTCTATGCCCATAAACTTGGTGTCTTCACTGACTACGTTCATATAAGCGATTGGTGCACGGACACACCAGATTGGTACATCGTCGAGAACCCCGATAATCCGATCCTTGCTTTTAGTCATGCCATCGTGAGATTACCCACTTGCATGCTTCAGTTGAGCCGAACCGATACTTTTTCTTATTGGGGCCTCTCTGGTAGGCAGTGGGTACTTTACCGCCGTGTTGAATAGGGATTCGTGTGAAAGCAAAAAAGCCCTATCCTAGCACTACTTTGGCAGATTTTTAGCTTTGCGGGATTCCCAAATCAATTTTTCTGTGACTCATGGGTGGTCGGCTATTGGAGGGGCCGACCATGGTTGTCGGGACATCGGATTGGCAGGAAGAGCTTGGACGCTTTCTCAGGCCTTTTTTGGCTCGGTTGGGACACAAGGCGCGGCGACGAATGTGTCCGCTCTATGTGTCGGGGCTGATCGGCCCTGGCGATCGCAAGAGCATACAGCCGATGGCGGGGCGGCTTGCGCTTGGTGACTACGATCAATTGCACCACTTCATTGCGGCCGGAGCCTGGGATTCAACGCCTGTGGAAACCGAACTGCTCGTCCAAGCGGACAGGCTCGTCGGCGGCCGCGATGCCGTCTTGGTGGTCGACGACACCGCGATACCCAAGAAGGGCACGCATTCGGTCGGTGTCGCTGCGCAATATGCTTCGGCGCTGGGCAAGACCGCCAATTGCCAGACCCTGGTATCGTTGACGCTGGCGCGCGGCGAAGTGCCAGCCATGCTGGCGCTGCGGCTGTTTCTTCCGAAGAGTTGGACGAGCAAGCGGGCTCGGTTGGAGCGAGCGGGTGTTCCAGCCGAATACCGAACGGCACGGACGAAGCCGGAGATTGCGCTGGCGGAGATCGATCGTGTCATCGCAGCCGGTGTGCGCTTTGGCTGCGTGTTGGCGGATGCCGGTTATGGTTCGAGCGCGCCGTTCCGTCAGGGGCTCACGGCTCGCAAACTTGCTTGGGCAGTCGGTGTTCCGCGGCACC
>CAVYGV010000005.1:0-215000 GCA_963768225.1 uncultured Alphaproteobacteria bacterium
GCAGCGGGGATGAGGCGGCCAAGTGGGCGCATCGCCGCCTCGCCGAGAAGAACAAGCTCAATGCAACCGATGCCAAGCACATCGAGGAGAGCTTCCGCGCCAAGCTTATGAGTTTTGCCATCCATGACGCCGAGGGATTGCCCCCGTCAGAGGGATTGACCCAGTCGGAAACCGATTCCCCACCGTCTGCCATCGCCGAGGCGGATGCGTCGGAGCCAAAACCGAGGTCTCGCACAAAGCCGCTCGACAAAGCCGTTCTGGCGCACCCGGAGCCGCGGCGCATCCGCGATCGCGATCATGTGCGCTTTGTGGCGCAGCAAACCTGCCTGATCTGCGGGCGTGCGCCTTGCGATGCCCATCACCTTCGCTTTGCCCAAAGCCGGGCGCTCGGCCGCAAGGTCAGCGACGAGTTCACCGTGCCGCTCTGCCGAGGCCATCACCGCGAGGTCCATCGCTACGGCGACGAAGCCGCATGGTGGATCACGGCCGGCATCGATCCGTTGGCGCACGCCCGCGACCTGTGGCTGAAAACTCGTCCGCTGCCGGCGGCTCTCGATCATGCAGAAACAGACGGCGCGAGCCCCGCTGCTCTGGTTGCCAGCAATCGACGCAGTCACCAAGCGCGATCGAGACGCCGACAACAACGCTGTTCGCGAAACGAACCCAATCCTGCCGGTCCGACCGCAATGACGTCCTTCCGGCAGATGGCAGGCCAACCGGAATAATGCTCGCAAAAGCACCGGTCCGACGACGGAAGAGGGCAAACAGCAATCCCGCCGCAATGCCGTCCGCCACGGGCTCACCGCCGAAACCGTGATCGGCGCCTTGGAGGACGCCGAAGACTACAAAGCCTTCGAAGCCGCCATCATCGCCGACTACGATGCCCAATCCGCCGTGGAGCGGGAACTGGTGTTACGTCTGGCCAGTGCGTTGTGGCGGCTGCGCCGCGCCACGACAATCGAAACCGGTCTGTTCGAGATTCAGGCTGAGCATCTCAGCGGGTTTCCGCAATCGCGCAAACTACAGCCAGCCTCGCGAGACGTGGTCTATGCCCTGTTCAGACCGGCTCATCCCGGCGGTCACAACGGCGATGCGGCATCGACGCCGACAACGGATGCACCGGACCTCTTGCCCCGCTTCGATCCGCAGACCGAAGAACCTGCCGCCGACCCCAGCCTCCACCTCGCCCAATGCTTTTTGCGCCTCGCCAATCTACCAAACTATGCGCTCGACCGGCTCAGCCGCTATGAATACGCGCTGTGGCGGCAAGTGGCCCAGATCCTCTTCGCGCTCGACAATCTGAACCGGCGCAAACCCCAGGAAAGAAGAAGCTCCCGTTTTGATTATCGACGGGAAAAGTCCCCCGTCTTACGCGTCCGACGATGATTGAACGTTGGGGCTATCGAAATCGACGCCCCGCAGTATCAGCAAATCGGGTGGTTCGTTTCGCTGTGTGTCTGCACTCCGCCGTAAGCAGTCATCGGCCGAGCATGCAGCCATTGCCCAAGTGTATTAAATATGGTACACAGGCTCAATAAAGGCTGGGAATGGCTGGGGATCGACTGACGGAAATACCGGTCGTTTTCTACCGCACTGCTGCCGGCGCCGAGCCGGTCAGGGAATGGTTGCGGAGCTTGTCGGCCGAAAATCGCAGGACAATCGGGACCGACCTCGCGACTCTACAGGTCGGATGGCCGATTGGAATGCCGCTGTGCCGATCGCTCGGAGCAGGGCTGTGGGAGGTACGTAGCAAGCTCGCAAACAACAGGATCGCACGCCTGATCTTTTTCGTGGCCGGAGGGCGAATGGGGGTATTGCACGGGTTTATCAAGAAGACCCAGAAAACGCCCCCCGCCGAGATCGCCCTGGCGCAAAAGCGGATGAAGGAGATGATGAAATGAGCAAGCAAAAGAAAAATCCGCATTGGGGATCGACACTTGACGAATTTCTCGACGAGGCGGGCATTCGCGAAACGGCTAAGGCTGAGGCCGTCACGCGCGTAGTGGCTTGGCAGCTCAGCAAGGAAATGAGGCGCCAAGGCATGAGCAAAGCCCGATTGGCGAAGCTAATGAACACAAGCCGCGCCCAGGTCGATCGGATTCTCAAGGCAAAGGGCAATGTAACGATCGAGACCCTGCAGCGTGCCGCCAAGCTCGTCGGACGGCAGCTGCGACTTGAATTGGTATAGAGACAGTTCCCGATACGCGCCCGGCGATGATTGACCATTGGCGCGCTACCGAAATCGACGCCGAGCGGCGCGGCAGATTGGGTCCGTTTGGTTGGGGGCTGGGTCTGAGCGCTTCGGCAAGCAAATAACGCTTTGCATTCTGGCAGTTATAGTGATATTCCTAGGTAGACAAATTGGAGCCTAGGTGCCTTATGCCACTGAGTATCAAGGATCCCGACGCCGACCGGCTGGCGCGAGCGCTCGCGCAGCGCACCGGAGAAACGCTAACCGAGGCTGTAATCAACGCGCTCCGCGAACGTCTTGAGCGAGAACAGCGGAAGGAGCAGACGGTCGCGAGTTTGGTCGAAGACGTGATGGAGATCGGGCGGCATTGCGCTTCGCTGCCGCTGCTCGACGAACGCCGAGCAGACGATATCCTTGGCTATGACGAGAATGGTCTGCCACGATGATTATCGATACATCGGCGCTCGTCGCGATCTTGGACCAGGAACCCGAGGCGGAGCGGATTTCGCGCGCTCTGGCCTCCACGCCCGAACGAGTGCTATCGGCGGCCAATCTGGTCGAAATAGGAATCGTCATGCAAGCCCGGCGTGGTGACGACGGAGCACGTGATGTCGACCTTCTGCTTGCAAAGTTGAAGGTTGAGATTGTTCCCTTCACCGCGAGGCAGGCCGAAATCGCGCGCAAAGCGTTTCGGCGCTACGGCCGTGGGCGACATGACGCCAAGCTCAATTTTGGCGATTGTTTTGCTTATGCCCTAGCGAAGGATGCATCAGTTCCGTTGCTGTTCAAGGGCGATGATTTCGGACGAACGGATGTCACGGTAGCGCCGTATTGAAGATTGGCGTTTCGCCGTCTACTCACAACTCCGTAACGATCGCGATGCTTCCGTGGGACGCTCAATCGGGTGCGCTCAGGCGCAAGGTCGGCGACGAGTTCACCGCCCCGCTCTGCAGGGGCCATCACCGCGAACTCCATCGCCACGGCGACGAAGCCGCATGGTGGAAAAAGGTAGAGCCCGACCCGAACCTCTCGGCCCGCGTGCTCTGGCAGCAAACCCATCCGCTGGTGACAAGGTCGCAATATACCGGAGATCCCATAATCTATCGGATTGCCAAAATTTAATCCGCATGCATCGTTTCTCAATGCCGTCGCTTTGCGACGAACTTGCTTTCGACAATTCGTTAGGGCGCGCGCTCTAACTACAATACTAGGCGACCGCCGATCGCGCCAGCAAGCTTGGGATAATTAATTGCTCGTTAGCAGACTCATCATAAATAAACGCCACAACGTTGGTTCGCTCGGCACACTTAAATCGAAACGGTGCCTGATCACAGGCGTCTGCCAAACAATCAGCGTACGAGTTTTGCGATCGAGCAAACAAATAAGCGAAAACCGCGCAAATAGAGACGCGTAAAGGAATTGACTATGCGCCAACGAACCAAGCGAGCACTGGATCGCATAAAGCAACGCAACTTCGCCAAGAGAGTTCTGATGTCTGGCGAAGACGAAAACGAATTGTACGAGCTATGTGACCAGCTTCTCTTGGAATTTTCTCCATGCGGCCCTGTGCAGGAAGAGTGCGTGCTGTCAATTGCGGCCCCGCTGTGGAGGAAACTTCATCCGCAAGCGGCGAGGGTAACGGTGCGTAGCAGCCGTCCTTTTAACCTCAAGGAGGCGCTGGCCGCATACGACAAAAAGGACAAAGCCGAGAAGAACGACATCATACGTCCAGAAGAGCCGCAAGAGGGCGACGAAACTCGCATTGAACCGCCCAAATTAGACCCCGAAAGCCTCGCGAAGCAGCGCGAAATCACGGCGGCTTTGGATGTCCAGATCGCCCAAGCCATCAAGCAGATGATCGCCATGCAGCAAATAAAGAATGCCAGTACCTTAATCCAGTAAACCTCGGAGTGCTTAACATGCAGAGTAACAGTTTGCCCGTGCCAATTTCGGATGATCTTGCCAAGCACGCGAAAGCAGTATGGCAAAGAATGCCATTGTACTATTGCCAGGAAGACCTCGAGGTTGAAAAGCGTTCTTTTGTGCGTCTTTTCGCAGAGATTAAGCCTCGGGATCTTCTTGAGGAAGACTGGGTTATCGACATTGCCGACTGCACACGGAGCATCAGCCGGCTGCGCAATGTGAAGGAGCATCTGTCAAACGCCTCCATGTATCTAGGGCTACGAAGAATCCTGGCACCTCTAATCGGTGCGACAGATGCACTAGCGCTCGCGAGCGACTGGAATGAAAGTAATGTGGCAGCCGTTAAAGAAGTCGAGGAGATTCTCGCCTCCGCCGATTTGACAATGGATGTTGTCATCGCCGAAACCTTCGCCCTCAGACTTCCTGAAATCGAGCGCATCGAGCGGATGATTGCCGACGCAATGGCGAACCGTAGCGCTATCCTCCGTGAGATCGAGCGTCACCGCGCAGCTCTAGCCCGGCAGGTGCGCCAAACCATTGACCAGGTCGAAGACGTTGAATTCAAAGACCTCATTGATGGCCCAGACGCAAAAAAGGCGTCATGACATCCTCACGCCAGATCGCAGCAAATCGCAGAAATGCACGATCGAGCACCGGCCCAAGAACTGTCGCTGGTAGGAAGCGCTCGAGCCGAAATGCCAGAAGGTTGGGCTTGAGTTTCCGGTTCTTGCCGTGGCGGGTATTTCACGTCAGGTCGAAACACTGACCGCAAAGCTGGCTGGCGACAGCGCCAGCACGACACTTCGCGAGCTAGCATCCGATATCGCCGCAGCCCAGGTTGATCTCGACCGCATCCGGCAGGCGCGCAATGCAATCCTGGCAGTCGCGACCGCTAAAGAAAAGTCTCCGCACTCAATCAACCTGACGCATCTATTCTCGGTCAGGCCGCTGATCCACTTGCGCACCCGAACGACACATCGGCGGCCACGAAAAAGTCCCTCACAACAACACCGGATCCGCCGCGCGATCTGGCGAATGCGCTCTGCGAAACCGTCCACCAACTCAGCGCGATTTATCGCTACGAACAACGCGCCCTCTCGCGACGCAAGTTCGCCATTCGCAGTTCGATGCAGCAGGCCAACATCCGCATGTTCGATGCGGCACACCACCGACAACAAGAACTGCCGGGAGCAAAAAACGCGGGGGAAGGCGCAAGAGAAGATCACTACTCAGACCCGAATGGGTACCGTTCGCGGGCCACAACCTGTGATACTTAATTCCGTTATTTTGGCAGAACGAACCCAAATTTCTCTAGAGATTTCAAAGACCACAGATACCGAGGTGGCTGAAAGGAGGCCGACCGTCAAAAACTAGCAAAATGCGCTAAAGGCCGCGGAGCGCCCTTGATTCGATTTCTGGCCCCTGAAAAACTCAAGGCGTACGAGTAGTATAGCCACTTTGGCGGGAATCCCTTTTGAAGATTGGGGGCTTAGATGCTGCGCTTAAAATCACTTAGTTACGACCTGCGCGCTGACTTTAGCCGTGTCGTTCGGATTGAGCGTCGCTTGGCCCTCATATTCATCGGCGGCCTCCGTGTACACGTTCACTTTCGATGAGAGCCTAAATCAAAATGCGAGTGTGAGCGGTTCATTTTCAATCCCCGTAGCTGATTTCGGCTGAGACCCCAGCTCTGTCTCTACGAGTGATATCACGAGCCTCAATATGCAACTCAACTCCCAATCCTCGGGCTATCAGACGTATTGAAGCCATTTAATTTTTATTTCAATTACAGCAGTTCCGTCCCTCAAGTCTGCACTATGTAAGCGGCGCGTTTCTGGTAAGTACTCCCAGCGGGTGCAACCCGTTTCATACGACGTGCTCGTATGGCCTACAGCCAGGAAACGTCGGTTTGGTTGATTGGGTAATAGGCGGAACCACCTCGCAGGTCGCTGGAACTTGGGTGACGACAGAAACTCCGTTGCCTTCCACGTGGACCATGATGCTGATCGGCATCGCCGGTCTCGGCTTCTTTGCTTATCGCGGACGAAGAAAACAGGCCGCGCTCGCGGCAGCCTGATAAAAAAACACCTGATCGGGGTTTCGGAGAGACCGCCGGCGGCCTTTTTATTTTCGGGCCAGATTTTAACCGCAATAAAGGTCAGTGATACTACCGCGTTTTCGCAAATCCTTATCTTGCCAAGCCCGTCAGGGCCTTCGCTGCGGACCATCGCCAGAAAAAAGAATAACGTAACTTCGCCGATGGTCAGACCAGCGATAAAGCCCACAATGAACGATGCCCAGGATATCGCCATGATACACCCCCGCATTCGCAGCGCTATTGACTCCCGGGATTGGGACAGGCGAGGGGCCACATCTCGACGAAATCAGGTTCAAGTTTAGTCGACACCGTTTCGTCGGTGTCGCGCCTCAATATCGCCGCGCGGCCTTAACGTTAAAGCACGAAGGCTGTAGTGGCCCCGCCGCGAAAGTGATCTGTTTTCCTTTTATGAGATCATCGAGGAGCGGATTTGTGCACGGCTCCCTACCAACCCCGCCCAGAAATCACTCTGCCGCTTTGGGCCTCATATGCGCGATCGCATTTACAATGATTTGGATCGCGTTTTTGACATGGGGTGCTCTTCACTTATTGAATTTGGTTTGACCGCATCGATTTCAGTCGATAGAGGCCGCCGCTGCCGAACTAAGCTGCGCTACCATTTTTCTCCGCCAGCTCGGATTTCACTGGCGCAACCTTCCCTTTTTTGCACGAATTCTTCGCCTTATACGGTTTCGAAACTTGTTTGCTCTTTACTTTGCCAGACCAGCCCGCCGCCATTTTGCAACTTGGCGGCGACGCTGATGTTCGGCAATCGGCGCCTCCCCGTTACCGCACCGGCGCTGCACATCGAGACCCTCGCCAATGAATTCAGACGAGGCCCGTCAACGGGCAGAAAAAAGCTTCAGGCACGAAGAGCCGGCGCGGAATGGCGGAATAGCCATGACCGAATATGAAGTTCGAGCGCTCGCCATCCGCGAAAAGACCGCGCGTCTAAAGGCGCTTCGATTGGCCAAAGAAGCCGCAATCGAGTCGAAGGCCGGCAATCGCGACTGCTAAAGAGGCTGCAAGACCGGCGATGAGGTGAGGGGGTTATCGAGCACGAGCCCAAATCTCCCTAGCGATTTCAACGATGGCTATGCGAATGCGCGAACAAACTTTTCCCGACACATATGTCAAAAGACATCGCCTCGGTTGTTGGTTAACGTCATGAGTGGCGCTCAAAATCTAGCAAAATCTAGCTGTTCATTTGTTTTACGACCGATTTTGTTTGACGACCAAATGACAACCTGAATTTAATATACGTTTGAAGATCTTAGTGGGTGGCGTGCGTTGAGATGAAATGGTGCGGCTTGTGATTGAGTGGTGTGCCTCGTGATGAAAATAATGATGCGTGCCTGCTGTTCTGCGTTGCTCGTGGTTGCCGCGATTGTCGCGGGAGCAAACGTCGCTTCGGCAAGCTCGTTTTTCTACAACGGCTATACCGTTGCTAACGAACAGAATATTTCAATCAGCAATCCGTACAACATATCTGGTGGGGCAGGTCAGGTGACGCTGATCGGTTCGGGCGCCGATAGCGGGAAAGATCTTGAAGTCTGGTGTCTGGATGTCTTTACCTATCTGCTCGGGAGCGACACTTACCAGGTGGGACCGCTGACGATAGCGGGCGCAGGTGGTTCCAGCCTCAATCCAACGTTGACAACCCAGCAGATCGGCGAGATCGGTGCCCTGATTGTTCACGGCGACTCGTTAATCAAAACGTCGACCGATACCGATGTTTCCGCTGCCATCCAGCTGGCAATCTGGGAGGTTGAGTACGCCGGTTTCAAATACACCGGGCTCGATGCCGGAGCGATCAATCTTGCAGCGGGCTATTTAAACGACCTAACCAACGGAATCTGGGCCCCCGACTATAATGTTTCACTGCTCTCGGACGGGTCCAACAATCAGAGCATGGCTTTTGTCACCCCCCTGCCACCAACTTGGACGATGCTGATCGCTGGCTTCCTCGGTCTAGGCTTCTTTGCTTATCGCGGAACGAAAAGGAAGACCGCTGCTGCTTTCGCAGCCGCCTGATCTGAAACACCTCGTCACGTTTCGGGGGGAGACCGTCGCCTGCGCGTTGCCAATGTGTCTAAACTACGCCCTCAACCGGGTCAGACGCTGTGAATAAGCGCTATGGCGGCAAGTGGCTCAGATACTCTTCGCCTCGACAATCCGAACCGCGGCAAATCCCATGGGCCCAGATCCTCTTTGCGCTCGACAATCTGAACCGGAGAAAGCCCCAAGAAAGAAGAAGCTCCGGTTTTGACTTTCGACAAGAACGGTTCTCTCCCTACGCGCCCGACGATGATTGAACCTTGGGGCTACCAAAATCGACGCTGCGCGGCGCAGCAGAATGGGTTCGTTTCGCTAGGCGTGGTCTGCAGCACCGTTTGGCATGTTATCGATGTCGCCTACTCGTTCTCGATCTGCTGCGCGGCCACGACGATAATTTATTTACAGTTTCGCGGCCTCGATCAACGACATCGCTCCGCCGCGATGCCTATGTTGTCGGCCCTGTTGTAGCTTTCGCAGAAAGCGTTCATCCGCTGTAACAAACCGGCATTTTTTCTCGACAGCCAGGGCTAGGTAATAGCAATCATAAGCTGGATGGTCGATCTCGATCGACATTCGCGTCGCGGCTTCAATTAAGGACCGCATGGACAAGAGTTCGATTTCGGCGCCTTGGAGCAGACGCCCGGCGAGAAGCGCTTCCTCCTTCGAAAGCTCGTCCCTTTGGACTTTTTTCCAAAGGATATTCGCGCACTCGGCGACCAGCAATTCGGGCGCGATTAACTTTGCTTTTTGGCGAAGTGCGAGTGCCTCCGGCGTACCGTGTTCCTCGACCACCCATTTGACGGCGATGCTGCCATCGATGACGAGCGTGTTCACCGCTCCTCACGTCCTTCACGAAGGAGAACTTCCGAGGGCGTCTGTTTCCGGCGTCTCGTCAGCTTCCGTAGCTCGGCAGCTAACGTATCGAAGGAAGGCTCAACATCGCCGCTAAGGGCCTGGCGGAGAATTTCCCGATGCTCGGCTTCAGCCGAGCGGCCGTGCCGCGCTGCGCGACGCTTCAAACGAGCGATTAGATCATCATCCAAGTTGCGCACATGCAGGTTCCCACCCATCTGGCTCTCCGTTGATACCATTGCTCTTAATGAGCTCATGGGCGACCGAATGGGTCAAGATCTACCCCAACTCCGAGGTCGCATCAGCCTAGCTTTGGCCGCCAATGCAACCTCGATCAGTCGGCGAATTACCTCCGAGCGCTCTGGAAACAATTGTCGCATGAAAGCCAGGCGGACCTGGCCAGAAGCAAAACGCATCAAGGCACGGCGAGCCGCTTAATTCGTGCAGAGTCTCTCTTGGCGGCTCCGTAGCGCAATTCGACCGCGTCAGCGCTGCCATCGTTTCGCAAGTTATCGATGAAGCAGATCGAGAACGTGTAGGCGATAACGACCAATCTCCCTTGTCGCCTGCATAACACGTGTTACTGTGATTATATGAAAAACATCACCGTTTCCGTGGACGAGGAGATTTACCGACGGGCCCGGATAAAAGCCGCCGAGCGGGACACCTCAGTCTCTGCCCTGGTCAAAAAGTTTCTTGTCGAATTGTCGTCAGAGGAGCCAAACACCCACCGCCTCGAACGCGAGGAACGCGAGCTGCGCGCGCGTATTCGCGCATTCACTGCCGGCAATCGTCTGTCGCGTGACGAGACCCACGGCCGTGACCTGTGACGATCCTGCGTTTTCTCGACACGATTATCTTGCTCTATTCCGTCAGCCGGGATCCGACCGAGACCACAAAGCACGATCGTGTGGTCGCGCTCATCGACGCGGCAACAAACCCGCTATGGGAGGCGTGGCTACTGCAGCACTGACAGTGCAAGGTCCTACAAGTCGGGGTAAGACCCTTACACAGTAAATGTGAGGTTGTGAACCCGCCAGGCTTGCGATATTGTCTGACATATCATAGAATAATGTCATACCGCCGAAATGGCGTGCCGTAACGGAGTGCCGCGATGACATCTACAAAAAGAGCAAAGAAAGCTCGACTGCGAGGACATCGGGTCGCGTCTGCTCGGCCCAAATCAATGGATCCGATAACGTCGGCGCGAGTAGAGTTCGCGCTCTCGACATTGGCGGCGAGCGGCAAACTAAAAGGTTCACGCACCGAGCGGCTCAGCGCCCGCGTTGATCCAGGACTGATCAAGGCGGCTCGCACCAAGAGCGGTCTTGATAATGACTCGGAGCTGGTCAACGCCGCGCTTGCGGTGCTTGCCGCACCTGATGATTTCGGACCTTGGTTCGTTGCCCAGGGCGGACGCCTGCCAAAGGATTTTGAGCTTGAAATCTGATGTGCAGTCGATCATCTCCCGCCACGATCCCGGTGGCTGGTCCCGACCTCTGGCATATCGGCCAAAGTCAAATCTTCCTTTTGATCCGCTTGCGGTTCCCGCCGGAGTCTCTCTCCTGTTCGATGCCACGGTCTATATAGATCACCTCAAGGATCAATTGCCGACGTCGATTGTCAATTTGATGGCGTCGCGAACCATCCTGCATGGCGCACCGGCGCTCGCCGAGCTTGCCGTCACTATCGGCGCCCTCGATCCGGCCGACCGCCGCGCTCGCGCCACGCTGACTCCGATCATCGAGATGCTGGCGCGGATAAATCCATCACGTATTATCGCGCCAAGCCATGAAGTCTGGTTAGAGGCTGCGGTAGTGGCGGGCATTCTGGCGCGCACGCAAGCCATTCCAAAGCAAGATCGTCGCAAATTTCTCAATGATGCCCTACTATTTCTGCAAGCGGCTGATACTGGCTCCGTCTTGGTCAGCAGAAATTCTCGTGATCTCGATCTATTATTGCAATTAAAGCCACGGGCGAGCGTACTTCTTTACGACAAGGGCTGAAGAACGGACGGCCTTTATTGCGCATTTGCGCTGTAGCCATCGCCGACACGTCGCATCGAATGGGCGCGGTGCCCGGTGCTCAGTTATGCAAGTGTCGCTCTTCGCGCTCGACAATCTGAACCGGCGAAAGCCGCAAGAGAGAAAAAGCTCCCGGTTTGACTATCGACAGGAACGGTTCTCTCCCTACGCGCCTGAGGATGATTGAGCATTGGGGCTGACGAAATCGACGCCGGGCGGTGCCGCAAATTGGCTTCGTTTGGTTACACGCCGGACGATGATTAAGCGTTGCGACTATCGAAATTGGCCCGAGCCTCACGACCCGCGCGGGAAGTTTATCTCGGCTGAGCGAATTCCCTGCTCGGCGAACCAAATTCCCTGCTGCACTTGTGCAGGGAATTTCCTGGCAAGTGGCTGACGCGGATATACATTTTAGCGCCACAATTCGCGGAATCGGGCCAAATCAATAGAATTCCCTGCTAAATTCCCTGCCAGCAGGGAATTGGTAAGGGCAGGAAATGCAGTTGCGCGGGTTGCATAGCGGCCGGCCACGCGGCGCTGGCGCGCCGCTTTGAAACATTCTTCCCAATCAGTAGAACCCGCCTTTATGCTCCGCTCGCTCAGTTGGTGTGCCAGGAATCCTAGCCAACGGCATCGCCATTGCAGGCGATAACCGGAACCACGCAGTTCAAGAGAAGTTGCGATGCCCGAAATACCCAACGCCCGACCGCAAGCCCAGAATGCTGCGATGGCGTTGCAAGCCAAGTTCAACCAAGGAATGGCGTTGCATCAGCACGGCAAACTTACGGACGCCGAGCGCGTCTATGGTGAAGTTCTGTTGCAGCAGCCGAACCACTTTGACGCACTCCACCTGCTCGGAGTTATTGCTCTTCAAACTCGGCGCACGGAGCGAGCCGTTGAACTAATCAGGAGGGCGATCAGGCTGAACGCAAAGGTCGCTGCTGCTCACAGCAACCTAGGGAATGCACTACGGGACCTGAAGCGTCCCGAGGAAGCGCTCGTCAGTCTCAACCAGGCAATCGCGCTGCAGCCAGACTTTGCCGATGCGTACAACAACCGTGGCAATGCGCTGCTAGACCTCAAGCGTCCCGTGGAGGCGCTAGCAGACTACGACCGGGCGATCGCGCTGAAGCCAGACTTTGCCGATGCGTATATCAACCGTGGCAGTGTGCTGATGGACCTAAAGCGTGTCGAGGAGGCCTTGGCGAGCTACGACAGGGCGATCGCGCTGAAGCCAGATTTTGCCGATGCGTATACCAACCGTGGCAATATACTGCTGAACCTGAAGCGTGCCGATGAGGCGCTCGCGAGTTTCAATAGGGCGATCGCGCTGAAGCCGGACTTAGCGGGGCCGTACAACAACCGCGGCAATGTGCTGCTGGCCTTGAAGCGGCCCGAGGAGGCGCTGGCGAGCTACGACCGCGCGCTCACGCTGCAGCCCGACTTTGCCGTGGCGCTCTACAACCGTGGCAACGCCCTGCATGCGCTCAAGCGTTTCGAGGAGGCGCTGGTGAGCTACGGTCGCGCGCTCACGGTGCGGCCGGATTATGCCGAGGCGCTTTGCAATCGTGGCGCCATCCTGCACAAGCTAAAGCGTCCGCTGGACGCGCTGGCGTGCTACAACAGGGCGATCGCGCTGAAACCAGACTTTGCCGATGCCTACAACAACCGTGGCAGCGTGCTGAAGGACCTAAAGCGTGTCGATGACGCACTGGCGAGCTACGACAGAGCGATCGCGCTGAAGCCCAATCATGACCATGCTTTCAACGGAATGGTCAGTTGTGTCAACAGCCTCTGTGATTGGCGTCGTACAACGCATGTTGCCGGCGACGTGATCGCACGCGTCTCGGAGAAGAAATCAATCATTTTTCCATTCACGCTGCTCGGCTACTCGGGTGATCCGTTGCTGCAACTGCAATGCGCTAAAAACTTTATCGCTGATCAGGTTCCATCGCTGCCTCACCCGTTGTGCGCCGGCGCGACTTGGCGTCACGACAGGATGCGGATTGCCTATTTGTCGGCGGATTTCCACCAGCATGCCATAGCACATCTGACGGCGGAGCTATTTGAGCGGCACGACCGCTCGCAATTCGACATCATCGGCGTGTCATTCGGTGTGGATGACAAAAGTGAGATGCGCAAGCGGCTCGTCGCGGCATTTGATCAGTTTTACGATGTCCGCAGAAAGAGCGACGAGGAAGTCGCCAAGCTCCTCCACGATCTGAAGATCGACATCGCAATTGATCTGTCGGGATACATGCCATACTCGCGGCCCGTCATTCTTGCCTATCGTCCGGCACCGATCCAAGCAAGCTATCTCGGTTTTCCCGGTACGATGGCGGCCGAGTTCATCGACTACATCATCGCCGACAAGACCGTGGCGCCGTTTGAACACCAGCCATTTTTTACGGAGAAGATCGTCCACCTGCCGGATTGCTATCAGGTCAATGACACCAAGCGGAACATCGCTGACCGGACGCCAACGCGGAAGGAAGCCGGGCTTCCCGAGAGAGGTTTCGTCTTCTGCTGCTTCAACAACAACTGGAAGATTACGCCCGACGTGTTTGGCGTCTGGATGGGTCTCTTGGCTAGGGTTGATGGTAGCGTGTTGTGGCTGTTACGCGACAACGAGAGTGCAGAGCGGAACCTGCGCAAGGAAGCGCAAACCCGCGGTATCGATCCGTCCCGGCTCATTTTTGCTGGCCGTTTGCCGCTCGCTGAGCACCTGGCACGGCACCGTCTGGCCGACCTGTTCCTCGATACGCTGCCCTACAACGCCCACACGACGGCGAGCGACGCGCTGTGGGCTGGCCTTCCGGTGGTGACGCAGCTGGGTCAGTCGTTCGCAGGGCGAGTGGCAGCGAGCCTGCTCAATGCAATCGGACTGCCCGAGCTTGTGACGCACAGCACCGAGGACTACCAGGTGCTAGCGCTGCGGCTGGCGAAGGATCCTACGCCTCTCAAAGAATATCACAATCGATTAGCCACAAACCGGCTGACGCATCCTCTGTTCGACACCGACCGCTTCCGACGCCACATTGAGGCGGCCTATCTCCAGATGTGGGAGATTTGGCGTCGGGGTGAGCGCCCGAGAAGCTTTGCAGTCGAGGTCGAGATTCCAATTCCGGCTAGCTTATAAGGTGTCGATCTGCTTATATTTGTTGGTTGTCCGCCTTGCTCGTGGCGCGCTAACGGGAAGATATTGAACGGCGTCCAAGATTATTCATCCGCGTGAATGAGCACTGGATCGGAGAAGTGCGTCATGTCTAGAGCGGATGAGTACTGCGCGCTGGCGAAGCAATGTTTGCAATGGGCACGTGACGCGCCGACCGAACAAGTCTGTAAAGCCTATCTCGATCTGGAGCGACAATGGCTAGAGGCCGTATCTCTCCTCGATGGCCTCCCACCGGTTCGCTTGCCGAAACGCAACAGTCCTGCTCACGAGAGCACTTGCGGTTAATTATTTTTGGTCCATTCAGTAGAATCCGAGTGCGGACCGTTTCGAGTGCCCTCAACATAGCCTGGTACGCGCAGCGTATTGAGAACCCTGGGTATCTGCTGCGACTTGGGGCGGTCACGAAAACTGCGCGATGTGGCAATGCACCCTGCGCGAAACGCAGTGTTGATCCGGTGCTGACTAGTTGTCTTGGAGTGCAAGCATGACGAAAAGAGTGGGTGTTATCGGTCTTGGCGCGATGGGTTCGGCCATGGCTTTGAGACTGGTCAAAGCCGGGTTTGATGTCGTTGGAACGGATGTGCGCCAAGCTTGCTTGGACGAGCTTGCGGCTAATGGCGGAAAGCCCGCACCGTCGGCGCGGGCCGTCGCCGAGGTATCAGACATCATCATCATTTCGCTCGCCAGCGAGGCGGCCTTTCATGCCGTGACGACGGGTACCGACAGTATCCTCGACGCCAAGCGCAGTGGAAGCATCGTCGTCGACACCTGCACGTTGGCCATCGCGGACAAAGCTGCCGCACGCGACAAGCTGAAAACTATCGGCGTAACCTTGCTGGATTGCACGGTGGGCGGCACACGGCCGGTGGTACTCGCAGGCAATCTGACGCTATACGCCAGCGGCGACGCCAAAGCGTTCGGCAAGGCCGAAGAACCGCTCAAGACGTTTACGCGATCGCGCACGTTTCTTGGTGAATTCGGCAACGCGAGCAAGGTCAAATACGTGATGAATCTCCTTGTTTTCATTCACAATGCGGCGACAGCGGAGGCGATGTCGTTCGCGCGCAAGTCCGGACTGGATCTCAGGCTTGTACAGCCATTGGTGGAAGATAGCTTCGGGAGCTCAAAAATTTGGGGTCTGCGCGGGAAGATGATGGTCGAGCGCGATTACGTGAGCTCGCGCGGAACTTACGGGATTGCGCGCAAGGATGCACGGGCGATCGGCGAATTCGCGCGGTCAATCGCCGCGCCGACGCCGCTTTTCCAGGCGGCCCTCCAAATGCATCTTGCTGCAATAGCGCAAGGCTACGGCGACAACGACACCGCCTCGCTGTTCGAAGTTTATGCAAAACTCTCCGGATTGACAGCAATCGAGCCGCAAAGGCCTATCATCAATTAGAATTGGAAAGCAGGCCATACGATGGAACGATATTTTAATCGTCTGGCCGTTGCGGATATGGGCTAGATTCGCGAGGCCGCCGATCAGCAGAAAGTTGACCATTCTATGGTCGCGGACCGCCATTTAGAACAGGCTAGCAAACGACGATGATCACCCAAATGATCTTCGACTGGGCGAAACAGACGCCTGGGAGAACTGCGGTGATCTATAATGGTCGGCCCTTGTCGTACCACTCGTTCGCCTACCACATCGCGGCAGCGCGCGGCTATTTCTCCCGGCGGGGCTATGTCGGGCCTGGTTACGCGGTGCTAGCCGTCCGCAACCTAATGGACTTTTGGATTCTCAGCCTGGCCCTGCGCAGTTTGGGCCTGACCACCGTGGTAGTGTGGTCTGCGGCGGCGGTGGGAAAGCTTGGCCTTCCGAACGTGCGCTGTGTCATCACCGCGCCAAGCGAGTCCTGGCCCGGTCTGGAAGCCCTTTGCACCGAGCTGGGCCTACCTCTGTTGTCAGTATCGCTGGATGGCGAACCTGTCCCGGGGCTCGAAGCGTTCGAGGCACCACAACCGTCGGGCGGTCACATCTTGCTGACCTCGGGCACGACGGGCACCTACAAAATGGTGCTAATGAGTCCCGACTTCGACGCTGATCTCTTGCGGCTCCATGTGGATTTATTCGGCATAAACCAGAACACCTTGCTGAGTGTGTTCAGCATTCCGACTTGGACCGGACTCGCTTACAAGTGGACGGCCAGCCCTTGGAGCGTCGGTGGCGCTACTCTGATCGTGCAAGGGGCCAAACCGTACCAACCGCTCATGCGTCCTGAGGTCACCCACGCGGTGCTCCACCCCCAGATGCTCGCTGCTATCTTGACCGCCCCCGCAGGTGCGTTCCGGCGCAACGATGCGATGCGGCTCGCTATCGGCGCTGGAACTATCACCCGGGCCCAGGTAGAGCAGGCCAAGGCTCGCATTACACCTCGTCTCGTCAATTATCTCGCTTCCACTGAAGCCGGGATCATCGCCTTCACCCCCCTGGATAATCCCGAGGACCAGCGCTGGCATTGCCTGGTGCCCGGCCGTGTGGTCGAGATCGTCGACGAATTCGATCGTCCCGTGCCTACCGGCGAGATCGGGCGGATGCGGGTCAGCACCGCAGGAGGGCCGACCAGCTATGTCAACGACGAAACAGCGACGCGGGCCTTCTTCAAGAACGGCTTCTTTTATCCCGGCGATCTGGCCGTGATGCGATCTGATGGGCGCATGGCGCTGCGAGGACGCGTCACCGACGTCATCCATGTGCGAGGAGACAAGATTTCCCCGGCACCCATCGAGGATCGATTGGGTGAGCTTTTTGGCATCAGCGGCGTCTGTCTGTTCTCTACGCAAAACGACAGCGGCGAAGAAGAGATTCATGTCGTCGTCGAAACTCCGACACCGATGGATTCTGAGCGGCTGATTGCCTCGCTCAATCAAGAGCTCCAAGGATTTCACCGCGTCCGCGTCCACTATGTCGCGGCCCTGCCACGCAATGAAATGGGCAAGGTCTTGCGTCAGGCAGTTCGAACTCTGGGGCTTTTCAGCTCACGCGCTTTTGATCGGTCGGCCACAATTCCCGAAGCGGTCGAACCCCAAATAAACTCCAGCAATGGGCTTCAACCGCCGCAAGATAAGACGGGTGAGAATCAACAACAGTAACACGCACTTCATGCATCCCGCGCCGGCCCATCTCGCCGGTGTAACCGGAGCGCTGCTGCATTTCAAATTCCTAAGCGACTTCCACCATCGGGCGGCTGCAACAGAACTCTTACCCCGCTTCGATCCGCACACCGAAGATCCGGCCGCCGACCCGAGCCTCCACCTGGCCCAATGCTTTTTGCGCCTCGCCAATCTACCCAACTACGCGCTCGATCGATCGGCTCAGCCGCTATGAATACACGCTGTGGCGGCAAATGGCGCAGATTCTCTTCCGCGTCCCCAATCACCATACCATACCATACTCTGTGTGTTCTGCGATCTTGTCGCAAAAAGCTATTGCCGTGAGAGCATTGTCACGGCCTAATTCAAAAGAGGCGATTCGTGCTGGAACCTGGCGCGAATATCTCCGATCGCATCCAGTCGGCGACGAAGGGTCATGCCGCGTTCAGCATTGCGTCAGTCCAATCTGTTCGCAGACGCGCCCCACGAAGGCGACATCTGGTCGGAACGGCTACTTGCGGCCTTCGCTGATGCGACCATCCACTCGGGTTTCCTGCCGCTTGCGGAGCAGGCGATCGAGGCGTGCCCTGGCGATCCGATCATTCTCATGCTGGCCGCCATGGCGGCGCTGCTCGATGACCGGCCGAAGCGCGCGCTAGTCCTCCTGAAGCGATTTTCCAAACGTGCCGCGGCGCCGGCGGGAGATCTCTTGCACGCGCTGGCGCTCAACCAACTCGGCAAACGGGCCGCAGCCAGAGCGCTGTTGGAGAGCAATGGCTTGAACAGCCGGTGGTCTGCCGTCAAGGCTTTTCCGAGCGGGTCCGGGCGCCTGCCGTGGTTGATCCAGCAACTCGATAATATCGTAGGTCGCGAAGTTGCCCTCCCCGGGCGACGCTTGGCGGCGCACGTCAAAGGCAAGCCAAGGACCGAGACCACGGCCAAAATGGCGGCGCGCCCGCGCAAAGCGCCGACGCCCGCGGCCGTAGTGATTGCACCCGCGCCGCCGCCCCTGCCGAGTGTCAATATCGACATTCCGTTTACGATCGAGTTCGACGTGTCGCCGCTGTTGTCAGCCTTGGCGCGCGACGCGGAGCAGGGTGGCCGCTGGTTCGGCCTGCGCGAACGGTTCGCCCACCTTGGTCTGGCGCAGGGCTTCGACGAGCTCCTGTGCCTGCCGCATCTTACCAACGTCGAACCCCTGTTGCATCAGATCGAAACGGTGCGCAAGGTGCTCAAGCAGTTCCGTGGTCGCGTTCTGCTTGCCGATGAGGTCGGGCTCGGCAAGACGATCGAAGCGGGCATGGTACTCAAAGAATATGCGCTGCGCGGCATGGCCGAGCGCATTTTGGTCCTCACGCCGGCTTCGCTCGTCGGCCAATGGCGCGAAGAACTGGAGACCAAATTCGGTCTTACAACCGCGACCACTTATGACCCGCTCCTGCGCGACGAGCCGCAGGCGTTTTGGGCCCAGGATCGCATCGTGGCTTCGATCGCCACCGCACGGCGGCGCGAGCACGCCGAGCGCCTCGTCGAGCGCCAATTCGATCTCATAATCGTTGACGAGGCGCACCATCTCTGCGACCGATCAAGTCACAGTTGGAAACTCGTCAATTCGCTCAACAAGCGTTTCCTGCTCTTGCTGTCGGCGACGCCAGTGCAGAACGATTTGGTCGAGCTCTACAATCTCCTGACGCTGCTGAAGCCGGGCATTTTCAAGACATTGAAGGAATTCCGCCTTGCCTATATGACCCCAGGCAAGCCGCGCCAGCCGGCCAATTCGGAGCGCTTGCGTGGACTGATGCGCGGCGCGATGATTCGCAACACTCGCGCCGTCGTCGCCCTCAAACTACCGCGGCGTCACGCTACCACAATCAAGGTCGATGGCGGCCCGGGCGAAGCCGAGGCCTACGCCGATCTCGCAGCGGCCGCGCGGCGCCTGGTGGCAGAGGGCCACGGCAAGCGCGAACGGCTGTCCATCCAGCATCTCCTGAGCGCAGCAGGCTCATCGCCACGCGCCGCAGCGACGGCGGTCGCTCGGATTGCGGCGCGAAACGCCGGCGATCCGATTTGGGCTGACCTTGCTAAACGATGGGCGGCGATCGAAGCTGGCGGCAAAGAGACGGCGCTGGTCGACCTCGTCCGGTGCAATCCGACCGAGAAGAAGCTTGTCTTCGTCCATTCGCGCGAGACGCTCGCTCACCTCGCAGCCCGTCTCGAACAGTCCAGCGTTTCGCTCGCGCGGTTCGACGGAAGTCTCAGCGGGCCAGAGAAGGACGCTGCAATCGCCGCGTTTCGGGATCATGCGACCCTCCTTCTGTGCACGCAATCCGGCGGCGAGGGGCGCAACATCCAATTCTGCAATACCTTGATAAATTTCGATGTGCCTTGGAATCCGATGGCGATCGAGCAACGCATCGGCCGCATCGACCGCATTGGCCAGAGTCGCGAAGTGTTCGTCTTCAATCTCGTCACCCGCGGCACATTGGAGGAGCAAGTATTGGCGTTGCTCGATGAAAAGATCTCGATGTTCGAGCTGGTCGTCGGCGAGGTCGGCGCCATCCTCGGCGGCCTCGAGGAGGAACGCGAGTTTCCGGATTTGGTGCTGGATGCATGGTTGGGGGTGACCGAGGCGGCCCGCTTGCAGGCGTTTGAAGCGCTGGGCCAGCGGCTCGAACAGGCACGCCAGCAGCACGAGGACGCCAAGGCGCTCGACGAAAAACTGTTCGGTGAGGATTTCGAGACGGCGTGAGGAGCAACAATGGGAGCGTTGCGCGATTTCGTAGCCGACATGCTGGAGAGTGAAGGGGCGGCCATCGAGCCGGTCGAACCGGACGGGCTCGAAGTGCTGGCGTCCGAGCCGCTGCGCGCCGCTATGGGCTGGCCGGAATTTGCGCGGCTCGGATTTGCGGCCACGCTGCCCGTGGGGGCGATCCCGATCGGACTCGAAGGCGACTGGCTCGACCGCTTCGGTGCCCTGCTGGGCGAGCGTGGGCGCTTCGCCGAGCGGCAGCTCGTCGTTGCCGACAATATCGCGGCGCCGAGCGATCCGCAGCGCCTGCTCGACCGCGTGCTTGATCTGCCCAATGCAGTCTGCCGCTTGCATAACGCCAAACCGACGTGGACACGCTGCCTGTTGCTTGCATTCCGCTATACCGCCATCTCCGACGAAAAGCGCGAGGGACTGGTCTGGCTCGGCTTCAACCAGGGTACCGGCGCGGTCATAGACGGCGACTTTCTGCGGCGGCTCCGCACGTACTTGGCGGGCGTCGTGGATTGGCAAGTGCCTGAGCCGGACACCCGCCGCGCCGCGGGCGTAGCGTGGGATGCGGCAACGGTCGCGGCGCGTGTTGAGCGACTGGTCGAACATCATGTCCGGCTCGATTTGGAGCCTTTCCTCAATACCATGCGCCGCCGGCTCGACCGCGACCGCGGGCGGATTCACGCGTATCACGACGATCTGCGCCGGACCGCGCAGATGAAACTTGTCGCGCTTGCTTCGGCGTCCGGCGAAAAGGCGGAGGCCGATCGAAAGCGCGAGACGTTGCGGATCGCCGCCATCGAGCGTGAATATGCCGCCAAGCTCGACGATCTGCGCCACAATTACGATTTGCGGGTAACAGTCGATTGGGTGCAGGGACTAACGCTCTTTGCCCCCGTTCATCGCTACGACGTGTTGATCAAACGACGCAAAGGCGAACGGACCATGCGCATCGACTGGCATCCGGCCATTCGCATGATCGAGCCGCCGCCCAGCGATTGGGGACTCGGGGCCGGGCGGGTACGCCTCGTGTGCGACGATCATCTGCATCTCACCGACCCGAGCGGGCAAGCTCCCTGCCCATCCTGCGGCAAAGCCTGGTGTCGCGCCTGCCATTCGGCCGCTTGCCCACGCTGCGGGCGGGCGGCTTGAAAAACGATGGCTGACGCGGATATACATTTCAGCGCCGCAATTCGCGGAAGAGGGCCAAATCAGTAGAATTCCCTGCTAAATTCCCTGGTGGCAGGGAATTGGTAAGGGCAAGAAATGCAGTTGCGCGGGAACGTGGAATTGGGATTCGATCATGGGCCGGATCAGCGAGTTTGGACCCGCAAAACAGCGGTCGCGGGTTTCATAATTTCGCTCGTGGGAACGGCGCTCTGGATCTATGGATATTTCTCGACCGGCAGCCCACCGTTGATCGATTGGCAGGCCCGTACGCCTTGGTGGATTGCGAAGTTCTTGCCGAACCTGCAATCCGAAATCGGCGTGGGGCTAATGTGCGTTGGCATGGTGCTCAGCTACTGGCCAGCACGGCAAGAATGAACTCAGCTCACCGTTTCGGTTCGGACCCCAATTGACACTTTTTACCCGTATCGTTGCCTTCAATTGAGCTACCCGGACATCCAGTTCCTGCGGCAAACCAGCGGCAAACGGTACCGCGTTCTCAGTTCTTGGCCGATTGCTGATTGCATCGCGCGAGCAAGTTCCGGTCGCAGCGGCCCGGGCGCGGGCCGCAGGCCCTTTTTCGCTCCTCGAAGAGCAGCCATCCGATGTCCACCTGCGCGGCGGTCTTACCGGTACGAGCACGCCGCACTCATCCTCGACGTATCGCGTTTGGGGTCGAAGGAGAAATGCCGTTGAGGCTGACGAGTGGCCGCTTAGGGGATATAAGCCAGCCGCAAAATAGGCGGTTCTCACGTCGGATAGTTGCGGAGCAATTGGTCATGACCGGACAAGTACATTACTCGGCGACAGGCGGGATTGGAGCCGTGATTTTCGACCGGCCGAACGCGCGCAACGCGATGACCTGGTCGATGTATGACGCGCTAGCTGCAATCTGCGACCAGATCGCGGCCGATGCTAGCTTGCGTGTCGTCACTTTTCGCGGCGCAGGGGGCGAAGCGTTCGTTGCCGGTACCGACATTCAACAGTTCCGCGAGTTTCGCGGAAGCGAAGACGGTGTTTCCTATGAAGCGACGCTCAATTCCCGCATCGCTCAGATTGAAAGCCTGCCAGTCGCCACGCTAGCAATCATCGATGGCTGGGCGATGGGCGGTGGCCTTGCTCTGGCGGCCGCTTGCGACTTCCGTATCGCGACGCCCGCTGCCCGCTTCGGTGTCCCGATCGCACGTACCCTCGGGAACTGCCTTTCAGTCGCCAACACCGCTCGAATGATCTCGGCGTTTGGGTCAAGCCGCACCAAGCGCATCTTGATGCTGGCCGACATAATAGACGCCAGCGAAGCGCTGGCCTGCGGGTTCTTGACCGAAATCGCCGAGGCCGGGGCGATCGATAGTCGCGCGGCACGGCTGTGCGAAAAGCTTGCAAGCAATGCACCCGTCACTCTGCGGGTGACGAAAGAAAGCATAAGACGCTTACTGTCAGCCAACCAGCCCAATGGAGAAGATCTGGTTCGGGAATGTTATGGCAGCCAGGATTTCAAGATCGGCGTGGAGTCATTTATCGCAAAGCATCCGCCAAATTGGACCGGCAAATGAAATACCGCCAGGTCACACATCGTATTCGCTTGCGGCCGCGATTTGTGCAGAGCCGGATATTTGCGCGGCGCGGGCAAAGCTTATGACCTTCAGATCGTGGACTACCGCCGGCATCGATCCGAACCTCACGGACGTTTTGCGCGCTATGAGAGAGTTGGCCGCCCGCTCAGACTTTTCATGCCAGTCATCCGAAGCCGCCGAGGCTGTCTCCCTTCCCGCCCGACGTTGACTGAGCATCGGGGTTATCGAAATCAACGCCGCGCGGTATCGCATTCCTTGAGAATTAACCAATTAAGGCAAGCGTTACCGTAACCAGTTTTGAACGCGAAGATCCTCGATCCGCGAAAATTCGCGCTCGTTATCGGTCACCACCGTGTGACCCAACGCCAGCGCATGTGCTGCTATAAGTAGGTCGTTCGCGCCGATGGGCTGGCCCGCTCGCTCGAGACGTGCTCTTAGGTCCCCGTAAACGGCATCGGCGGGTTGTTCGAGCGCAAGCACGTCGATGGCATGCAAGACCGCTTCGAGTTGCATTGTCAGCCGCGAAGAGTCTCTCTTGGCGGCTCCGTAGCGTAATTCGGCCGCTACCACGATGCTTGTGCAAATATTCTGTTCCCCGACTTTCTTTATGCGATCAGAAATTCGGCCACGCGGGTGCCGGACTAGGTCCGATAGAATATTGCTATCGAGCAGAAATCGCATCGCTACAAGTCTACCGGCTCTGCCGGAGAGTCTTGAATTGGCGGTAATTCTTCATCGAGCGTCGGAAGCGCTGCGAGAACGGCTAACAGTGACTGCGGTGGTGCTGGCTCAATGATAAGTCGCTGCCCCTCTTTACGGATAATGGCGTCTTCACCTGGCAGCTCAAACTCGCGCGGAATTCGCACGGCTTGATTGCGTCCATTTTTGAAAAGCTTCACGTGACGTTCCATGCCAGCCACGTGGCATATGCTCAGGCATATGTCAATGCCCGTTCGTGAAAGGACTCCTCCCTTTCCGTCTCCGGATTTCGTCGCGACTTTATCGCGCGAGCAAAAAGAGTCTTTTCGAGATGCACGTAGAGCTTCCAACAGAACCTTTTGTTTGAATAGAATCAGTGCGCGTAGAACTGCCAAATAAGCCATTTGGTCGCCGATTGACGTGCCGCGGCACAGGAGATTCGATTCGCTTCGTCACGCGGCGTCGTCTGCTAGGTCTCTCGGCAGCGGATCATCCTTATTGCGCCGGCGATGAGCACTGGCGTGGCCCCGGCAGGTGCGCGCGTTTCGCGACTTCATGGATACCAAGCGCATGCGCTTTGGAATTGTTCTCCATAAATATGGGTTTCCTCCTTTATGCTAATCTTGCCTGCGATGAAGACTACAGTCGAACTTCCGGACGATATCTACCGCCAGGCCAAGTCAGAGGCGGCGCTGCATGGCCGTAAGCTTAAAGACCTGATCGAGGAAGGGTTGCGGCTTGTTCTCGAGGCGCCACGTGGCAAGCCTAGGCGTCACAGCCTCGCTGGCCTGATGAAGCACGCCCGTGGGGTCGTGGACTCCGGTATTGCGGATCTCGCGTCCAATCCCGAGCATCTCAAGGGCTTCGGCCGTGATGCGCCCCGTCATCGTTGATGCCGGACCATTGGTCGCGTTTCTTGATCGGGCAGCACAGCATCACCACTGGGTCGTCGCGCAGGTCGGGGAGTTGCCCCCGCCGCTGCTCGTCTGTGAGCCGGTACTGGCTGAGGCGATGTATCTGCTCGCGCGGTTCTCCAGGGGGCAGGATGCTTTATTAGGACTTCTCGAGACTGAAGCGCTCAGGATCGCGTACCGCATTGATGAACACGTTCACGCACTGCGCAAGCTGCATCAAAAATATCGGGACACACCAATGTCGCTCGCCGACGCGTGCATTGTGCGAATGGCCGAGATCTACGAGCGTCATGCCGTGCTGACGCTCGACTCCGATTTCACGATCTATCGAAAAAATGGCCGTGAGCCGCTCGAACTCATTTACCCGGCGCAGCGGTAAGCTGATTGACCTCGCTGCAGCGCGCACTGCAGACTCGGCCAGTGCGTCAGAACCGAGCGATTTCTGTTTTTCGACGGATTACTGCCTCTTGCACCCGGGCACTGGGTCTGAGAGCCCACCTCGCTTATCAAGGCGGTGGATTGCCGTACATGAATCTGAGGAGAGTGATCATGCCATCGCCGCGTAAGAAACTGGGCCCCCGCCGATACCTTCCGCGAATACGACCAACGGCAGCTAAGGCTGAAACGGAAAAACACTTCTCGGCGGCTTTGGGGAAATCGATAGCTGCTTCCTGGTGCGTTATTAGGGTTTCCACAAATTAAGATAATGCGGGCAATCCCATTTCGAGTTGTTAAACGGATGAATGTCATTTTCCTCGAATTGTACAAATGAAGGTTCGGCTATGCTCGAGCGTCGACGGTTTCCGAGGACCAAGGTGTTCAAGGGCGCTAAACTGATTTTGTCCGGCCGCACGACGGTCAGTTGTATCGTCCGCGACCTGAGCAATCACGGTGCCTGCTTGCATCTGTCAAGCACCGCGGATCTTCCTTCAGAATTCAACCTTTCGTTCGATACCGGCCTTACCTTGCGAAAATGCCGTGTCGCTTGGCAGACTCTTACCAAAGCCGGCGTCTCTTTCGAACAGTCGACCGCGCACTAAGTGTGGCAATTCAGCGCGATTCATCGTTACGAACAACCTGCCCACTCACGACGCAAGTTCGCCATCCGCACGTTGGATGCAGCACGGAAAAAGCAGCAGAAGGTCGGTGCAAAAACTGGTGGGAGACGCGAATAACAGGAAAATCGCCCTTCAGGATCGCATGCCAAAGATGCAGCCATTGCCAACGCGGGCGCTGATTTGCGACGGTTACATGAAGTTTGGGGCACAATCTCGATTTATTACCAGAAATCGATCTCAATTTTCGCGCAGCTCCCACGTTAATTATCGGGCAGGCGGAGTTCCCACGAAGAGACGCCAACCTCCAATCAAATAATCTATGACAACCAGCACACACCACTACCACGGATACGAACTTGTGCTGCACCATGAAAGGGACGAGCGCTATCGAGTTGCGATTTTCGATCCCGACGGGAAGCGTATCGCCATCAGCACCGTGCACTTAGAGCGGCAGGGCGCTCTTACCGAAGCCTCGCGATACGTCGATCGCCTTCTCGCGGAACAGCGAAGCGAATGAAGCGACGACATGGTTGCGCCAAGACCTGGATTCAGTTTTGCGATATCGTCGGCAACAGGACAGCCGCCAACTACGGCGGCGGGGGCCCAAGATCGCGACCACCTACCCTCAAATAGTGGCGGGCAACGCGGCCTGATTTCACTTCTTTTGCAGGGATAGAGGCCATAAGGGACGCCGCCATGGCGCTGTTGCCATCAGCCTTCCCGAGCATGGGCGTGCGAAACAGCCAGAGCCAGCACGGTCATACTGAGGATACAAAAGCCTTTCATTTTGTCCTTCGCCGCGGTGTCTCAGCCTGAGTTTTTAGCGGCGGTGAAAGACGATTGCCGGAAACCCCGCAAGATTTGCAGCGAACATGCCCTATTCCGCTTTGATATTGGCCGCCCGGATCACCTTGCCCCACTTCTCGGTCTCATCGACTACCAGCTTTCCGAACTCCGCCGGTGTCATCGGCATGGGCTCGCCACCGAGCTCAGTGAGGCGGGCTTGAACCGTCCGATCGGTCAACGCCGAATTCACCGCTTGATTGAGCTTTTCGACGATCTCTGGGGGCGTTCCCTTTGGCACTGCCAAACCGTACCAAACACTCGCCTCGTAGCCGGGCACGATCTCGTCAATGGCTGGCACGTCTGGAAGCGCCGGCACCCGCTTTGCCGCGGTCACTCCGAGCGGCCGCAGTTCACCGCTGCGAATGTGCCCGATTGAACTGGGCAGATTGTCAAACATCACCGGCACCCGACCAGCAAGTACGTCAGTGAGCGCCGGCGCCGCGCCGCGGTATGAGACGTTGTTGATGTCGATGCCGGTCATTACCTTGAGCAACTCGCCCGATAGATGGGGGGATGTACCGACGCCCGGCGTAGCAAAGTTGATCTTGCCGGGATTGGCTTTCGCGTAGGCGATGAACTCGGCAAGTGTCTTGGCCGGGACCGACGGATGCACTTCCATGACGTTGGTCAACCGCATAACTCCCCCGATGGGCTCACTGTCGCGGATGAAGTCGAACGGCAGCTTTTTGTAAAGGCTCGCACTGATGGCGTTGTTCGGTCCGACAAAGGCGATTGTGTAACCATCGGGTGCGGACTTGAGTGCGGACTCCATACCGATATTGCCACCCGCGCCAGCCCTGTTCTCGATGATGAACTGCTGCCCAAAATAGTCGGACAGATACTGGCCGATGATGCGCGCTACGATGTCGTTGGCGCCGCCAGCTGGAAACGAGACGATACAATGCACCGGCTGCGACGGATACGTTTCCGCCTCAGCAGTAAGCGTAACGGCTGGCAACACTGCAGCGCTGGCTGCCAAGTTTAGGAATTTGCGGCGCGCGAGTTGCATGAGTTAAGCGTGTGCACCCGTCTTTGCCGGGTTTGTCTCCCGGCCAGTGTCAAGGCCGTCCGGGAGGCTGTCTCCCAGACGTTATCCGGTCGTACAAGGGTTTTAGTTGTTGTTTAAGATACACCTTCGCACCCGCCTGTGCATATTTTATCGCGCGAACGATTGGATCATCAGCTTCCCGCCTGGGCACGCCGCGATCCACAATCATTATTGCGCGCACAACTGGGTCGGTGTCTATGTAATGTTGAATTTCTCGGTTAAGAATCTCCCTCTCTTGGTCGCTGATCCCCGCCAGTTCATCGGAATCATATAGCCAGATTGACATGGGACGAATCTCCTTTGGCAGCGCGTTTGCAGTTGATCAAGCTTGAACCTTGCTCACCGATGAGCAGTTGCTCTCTCGCTCAGCGAAACTCGGATTGTTGAGATTGGTCGCGTCGGGTGTCTCACCATTTGCTCAAGCACCCCTTCAAAATCCCGAAGCAGGAGATCGATTGTCCTGGCGGTGAAGAGATGCGGCTTGTAAGCGCAAGTCCCCACAAGACCATGAGAGGTCTCCCTCAATACTATCATAACGTCAAATGGTGTTAACGTCACCAGCGGCATCACCGTATTGGCATTTGCTTCCTCGAACGTGAGCGTGGACCGGTCTCCTCTGAGCGGCCGCAACGTCTCATTCTGCAACAAGATCATAACACTAGCTATCGCTGCCAGCTTGAGGTCGCGTTCGCGATTGAGAACCTCAGCAAGCTCTTCGAACGGTAACTCCTGATTGGCGAAGGCTGCGAGGCAGGTCGCCCGGACCCGTTGCATGACTTCCTGAGCGGTGGGATCGCCGGCGAGATTGGTCCGGAGAATGACGGTATTGGCCAGCGGGCCAATGAGCCCGTCAGTTCCGGGACGATTGCGATTGGCAACATTGGTGGCCACTCGCACGTCGTCCTCACCCAGGTATTGATGCAGCAGCGTTTTCAAGGTGGCGACCAGCGCCATGAACAACGTACCGCCTTCTTGATGGCTAAGGCGTTTGGCGGCTTGCGAAAGCATCGCCGGCACCGCCCACGCTCGCCGCGCGGTGCGGAGATTATCGGCCGGTCGTTTTGGACCTGAGGCTGCAAGCTGCATCGATGGCAACGGGCCGCGAAGTTGCTCCCGCCAGTATGCGAGTTGCGCAACAATCTCAGGATGCGACTGCCAGTCCCGCTGCCAGTGCGCGAAGTCCGCGTACTGGATTGGCAGCGGCGCCAGCGGCGCTTGCTGTTGCGCGAAGAAAGCATCGTATAGAATCACCAGCTCCTCGACAAACACACCGAGCGACCAGCCATCGCAGATGGCGTGGTGCATGGAGATAAGCAACACGTGTTCGCGTTCCGCCAGGCGTACCAGACAAGCGCGAAGCAACGGACCCTTCGCCAGATCGAAAGAACGAAGCATTTCTTCTTGAACGAGTGTGTTCCCAAGACTCTCCTTCTTAGAGCGGCGTAGCGCCCGCAGATCATGGAAAGCCAACGCGACGGCCAACTGCGGAATAATAACCTGTACGCATGCATTATCGGTGACGGCGAAGCTTGTGCGCAGGCTCTCGTGGCGCCGGACAATTTCGTTTATGCTTTGCTCCAAGACAACAACGTCGACCGGCAACGTCAGTCGCAGTGCATAGAGGATATTGAAAAACGGAACGTTGGACAGCGCATGCTGAAGCGCCCATAGTCGTTCCTGCACGATGGAAGTCAGCACTGCTGCATTTTGTCGAGGCGCGCGGGCAATGGCTAAGGACGGTCCGGGAGTTTGATCCAGCACTCGCAAGCGTTCGATATAGTGCGCCAGTTCCGCAACAGTCGGCCCGTCGAAAAAGCGCGAAACTTCGATCTCAAGATGTAATTTTTCATATATGCCGGTCAGAAGGTGCGCGGCCATGAGAGAGTCGCCACCTAACACAAAGAAGTCGTCGTGGATTCCGATCTGCGCGATTCCCAAAACCTCTGCCCAGCATCCAGCTAGCAATTTCTCAATCAGAGTGCGTGGCGCGACGAAGGCAGGCGTAGTCGCACTTGCAAGGCCCAGTTCCGCGGCCAACTTGACACGCCTCACTTTGCCGGTCGGGCCTTTAGGGATTTCTTTGACGAAGAGCACTTGGCGCGGAATCTTGAACGCGGCCAGTCGCGCCTTAACGAATTGCCGAATGTCGTTCGCCGTTACCGCGGAGTGCGGCCGCAACACTAGGGCCGCGGCAACGTCTTCACCCAATGTGGGGTGGCGCACGGCGAACGTTACCGCCTCGGCGACTGCCGGATGTTCGAGCAACACCTCGTCGATCTCACGCGGGGCAATTTTGTCTCCGCCGCGGTTAATGAACTCGCGTGCCCGGCCGACCAGAAAAAGGTAGCCATCCTCATCGAAGTAACCGAGATCGCCTGTCTTGAACCAGCCGCCTACAAACGCGGCCTGCGTCGCCATTGGATCCCCGTAGTAATCTGACACGACGCTCGGGCCGCGGACGACAACTTCCCCCGTCTCACCGGCGGGCAGTAGAGTTCCTTTTTCGTCCATGGTCGCCACGTCCAAGCCCACTCGGACGCCTACTGAGCCCGCCTTGCGTTGGCGCGGCGGAAGCGGGTTGCACGCGATCGGCGCTGCGGCGACTTCCGCCATACCGTAATACTCGATGACAGGGATCTCGAAAGTCCGCTCCAGTTCCGTGAACAAGCGGGGCGGCAAAGGAGCTGACGAAGAGCGGATGAAGCGTAGCCGAGACTGCGCCATCCGCTCGCAAATCTGCACGGCCTGGGTGAGAATTGCTTGATGCACCGTAGGCACGGCCGAGTACCACGTGGGTTGGAACGCGTTCAGCCAAGTGCAAAAGTTTTGGGCGTCAAACCCAGGGGTGCATACAACACTCGCCCCCGCCGCCAACGAGGCGATCACCGTGGCATGAAGACCATGACCATGAAACAGCGGCACAAGGTTCAAGCAACGATCACTTCGTTTCAGCGTCAATGCCGCGACAGAACCGAACGCCGATGCACAAATATTGGCGTGTGTCTGTGGAACAATCTTGGGCCGCGAAGTTGTGCCTGAGGTGGGCAGCAGTACCGCCAGGTGGTTGGGGCTGCTCAATTCGTCAGATGCCGCGTCCTGCTCATTTCCAGCGAGCGTGAAGAGACCAGCCTCTGCATCTAGCATAGGGGATAGCTCCACAATACGCATGCCGCGTGACAGAGCTACACGACGCGCCGGCGAGTCGATTGTGGCCTGCGTGATCAATGCACAGGGCCGCAGTTCAGAAAAATATCTCTCGAATTCATCGGCCTGGTACGCCGGGTTCACCGGTGCACAAATCGCTTTTGCCGCTACTGTAAGAATCGCGACCGGCACCTCCGGACCATTCGGCAGTACCACAGCGATCCGATCGTGACGGCCTATTCCCATGGCTCGTAGGGCGTGCCCTGTATTTTGGATATGCTGGTAAAGACGACCGTAGGTTAGCGGAGCGCGCCCAGGAGCGAGAATGGCCGGCGCGTCTGGAATATGCTCGGCCTGGTGTTCGAGCAGCTGAGTCAGACACCAAAACGGAATTGCAGGCTTGTCAGATCCGGAAGCTTGTTTTCGCATTTGCCCGTAATCGAAGCTTTCAACCATGATGCTTGGACGACAGTTGGAGTCCGGGGATTTTGGTTAAGCGCGAACCAGCATCCGCCACAGGCTGTGTCATTCTGCTTTCACTTGTGCGAGCCAGAAGCCCATGTTGATCTCGCGGTAAATACTGGTCGCGGCGGTAAAATGCTGACGGGCATCCCTGGGCTTACCCGAATTGCGGCAAAGCCGAGCCATGCCGGAATGACAGTGAGCGATGAGCGGTCGCATTCCCCGCAGTCCGGCGAGTGCCAGCGCCTGCCGGTAGTGTGCTGCGGCGCTTTCGCCATCGAAGTGGTCGGGATGGTTTGCCAGATCGCCGAGTAGACATCGTGCATAGGCTGCGAGGCCAGGCTGGCGCTGGGAGGATTCAATCGAACGATCTGCAAATTGCTGCGCTTCGTCAAGCCGGCCGAGCAGCAGGCAGGCGCGGCCCACCGCGTGATAGCTCCAGCCGCGGTGAGCAAAGATTCCCTTGACCTCCTGACGCTCGAGGTGCTCTTGATTCTCTCGCACGCGGCTCAATGCCTCACCGGCGTCGCCGATCTGCGCCAGGGTCCAGGCCGAAGAGGCGACCGCCCATGGAAGAAGGACAGCCACATCTAAAGTCCCCGGCATATTTATCCACTGTCCGAGGAGGAGGTGTGCCTTTGCCCAGTCGCCCTGCAAAAGATGAAGTTTGCTTGCAGTTAAGTGTGCCCAACCGATGGTGTGCGCGTGCTTCGTCGCTGCGGCAACTCCGATCGCTTCTGCTTCGTACTCAGCCGCTTCGCGGAATCTGCCGAGCTCGGCGAGGCTCATGATCAACCAGCCCCAGGTCAAGACCGATGCCGGTACGGCCATACCGAAATATTCGTGGACCCATTCAGGGGGCAGCGTTGCGAGATTCTTGGTGGCAATCTCGACCGCTTGCTCGTACTCGCCGCGCAAGTAGTACGGCTCCGCGAGATTGCTCGTCGTGATAATGCTAAGCCTCAAGTCCCCAATTCGCTGGGCGATCTCGACGCAGCGCGTGCTGGTCTCCACAGCCTCGTCCAGCTGATCCAGATTTGACAGAACGGCCGTCATAAAACTGCAAACTCGGCCACGTCGAACATCGTCTTTCAGCCGCACGGCAAGAACCTCAGCCTCGCGAAGGTGGTTGAGCATCAGCCGGAGTTCACCGAGCTGGCGCAGCACCGTCCGAAGTTCGAGGCAAATATCGAAGGCCTGCTCCATCCTCGCCGAGGTCTCCGGCAAAGATTTGAGAATATCGAGGGCCTGCTCGTACCAGGCCCGGGCGTCCGGAAGCGCCGCCCGCGCCGCCGCCTTTGCACCTGCCTGCCACAGATAGTGCACGGCCTTCTCCTTCAGCTCACTTCGAGCTGCATGGTACGCTAGGCGCTCGACCTGCTCGGCCAACCGATCAGCGTAAGCCTTTTCGATAGCGTGCACGACGCGGGCATGGATGGCGCGCCGACGCTCATGGAGCATCCCGCTGTAGGCGACATCACGGGTGAGAGAGTGTTTGAAGGTGTATTGTAGGTCAGGAAAAAGCTGTGTCGTGTAGAGAAATTCACTGGCCTGAAGGCTGTCCAGCAGATGCGGTAGGGCTTCTTCTGACAGCCCGCAAATTGCCTGTAAGAGGTCAAATGGGATGTCCTGTCCAATGACCGCGGCCTCCTGCAGCAGGTGCTTTTCGCCGGCCGGCAGCGCGTCGATACGGGCGGCAAGCACCGCCTGCAATGTGGGTGGGACCTCAATGCTGGAAAATGAAGATGCCAGACGGAAGCTGCCGCGTGTGCCTTCGAGTACGCCACTATCAACTAGCGTTCGTACGATCTCTTCGACGAAAAATGGATTGCCGCTGGCGCGCTCTGCCAAGAAGCTCTTCAGCGTCGACAGACTTAAGTCTGTGCCCAACAGGGCTTGAAGAAATTCTGCAAGGTTTGGGCCAAGAAGGGGGTCCAGACGCAGCTGCCGATAATTGGGTCTATTCCGCCATTTGTCACTATAGTCCGGTCGGTACGTCACGATCAGGAGCAAGCGCGCATTCTGCGCACTAACAACCAACTCATTCAACAGTGCGAGAGTAAGGATGTCGTACCAGTGAAGGTCCTCAAATATCACGGCTACCGGTTGCGCGCGACTCTCGCTTAACAAAAGCCGGATGACCGCCTGATACGTGTGCTGCCGGCGCTGAACGAGATCGAGAGATCGAAATGGATGCTCGTCTTCGAGCGAATCGAGAAGATCGAGCGCGGGTGGAATCGCGTCCTGAAACGATTGATCCAGCGTTGAAATTTTTTCTGCCACTTTTTTCCGGACCGCTCGGATGCTGTCATGGACGCCGATGTTAAAGTAAAGCCTGAGCAGTTCGATGATCGGCAGGTAGGGAGTTGCGCGCCCAAAAGAAGCAGGGCTGGAGTGCAGAACCAGCCAGTCTTTGGTGTCGTTGTAATGCAGGAATTCACGTACCAAACGCGACTTACCTACGCCCGGCTCGCCGACGATCGCGGCAACCTGGCCAAGCCCGATGCCGGCAAGTTGCTGCGCATGGTGCAGTTGCTCCAATTCAACGTCGCGACCCATGAAAGGCGTCAAACCGCGTCTGCTGACGGCCTGCAGGCGAGTTCGCGCGGTGCCGGTACCTGTCAGCTCGAAGATCGGGATCGGGTCGACGAGCCCCTTGACTAGCAGGCCGCCCAGAGGCTTCGCGTTGATGTAGCCTTCAACTAACTGCATGGTGTTGGTTGTCGTAAACACCGAGCCCGGCTTCGCCATCTGTTCCATGCGCGCCGCTAGGTGCACCGTTTGGCCTACGGCGGCGTACTCCATGTGCAGGTCATTGCCTATAATACCGACGACGATTTCTCCTGAGTTGAGGCCAACTCGGATCGTAAGCGGCACTCCATGACGCTGCTGAATTTGCTCCGCATGTCCTTTGATGGTCTCCTGCATCCTGAGCGCCGCATAACAGGCGCTCAGAGCATGATCCTCGCGGGCGAGTGGCGCGCCGAAGAGGGCCATAATTCCGTCCCCTAAGACCTGGTTGACGGTGCCCTCGTAGCGATGAACTGCCTCGATCATGAGTTCGAGCACCGGATCAAGGAGTTTCCGCGCCTGCTCGGCATCTTGCTCTGCAATCAACTCCATCGACCCCTTGATATCGGCGAACAGCACGGTGACCTGTTTTCGCTCACCCTCGAGGCCCGCCCGTGCGCTGAGAATTTTTTCGATCAGGTGCGGAGGGGTGTAATTCTTTGGCGACGCAAATCGGGGGTCATCCGCAACGGGCTTTAAGGGATGGCCGCATTGGGAGCAGAACTTTGCTGTCGACGATGCCGCCTTGCCACAATTGCTACAGGCTCGAGTCAGTGGAGCGGCACACTGCTCGCAGAATTTTGCATCGAGGTTGTTCTCGTGCAGGCATTTCGGACATTTCATCGTAAAGCCCGCGGGAGGCAGAACGACATACCCTGCAAGGGTAACGTCGTGTACGTTCCCCGGCAAGATATAAGGTGCCTCTCCAGACCGCCTTGCTAAATTTTAGGCTTGCTTAGCATCGATAATTAACGAGCCGCTGCCCGGGCCTGCAAGCTTTGGCTCGAAACGCGCGGGATCAAGCGGTCCGACAACAATCAGATCGCCCCGTGCTTGTTCAACGGGACGTTACTAGAGGCCAACCGGTGGGCCGAAATGGCCAATCATTGTTGGCACCACGGCGGCCAACGTTGAAATTCAGGAAGCTGCGTGACGCTGAATGCCTTCAACCCGGCGTTTCGTGCCGCGCCAATTGTATTAACAAACAGTGTTGCGACAACATCGCCGATTCACGCGCAACACTTCGCCCTCCGCCGAGTGCTTGGGATCGCTTCCGCCCTTGACCGGCTCAGCCGCTACGAACACACGCTGTGGCGGCAAGTGGCCCAGATTCTTTTCGCGCTCGAGAATTTGAACCGGTGGAAACACCAGGAAAGAAAGCGCTCCCGTTTTGACTATCCGCGGGAACAGCCCTTTCGGGCCCGAAAATGATTGAGCATTGGCGCGCTATCGGGTCGATACCAACGTCATCTCTGCTACCGCGCCCACTACGGCCGTAAGGCGCTCCGAGCTGATTAAGTAGACGGACACGCATTCGACCGACCTTATTCTGTCGGCGATCACCATTGCAGGAGCTTGCCGCCGGCATCGCCAAGCCGCGTCAACGAATTCCTTCGGTTATGCACAGGTTAAGTCGGTTATGCACAGGTTAAGTCGGTTATGCACAGATCGAGTGTTGTTTGAGGAATCGCTTTTTCGAATGGTGTCACTTAGATTTCATTCATCCAATTCGATCCCAACCCTAAGTTACACCAGCCGTGAATAACAAGGTGGAATACCTTTTCACCGCTCCTGCTGCGGGTCGGCCGGAGTCGGGCTCTTCTGATTCGTTGGATAGAGCTGGGCAGGCTATTTTAGACGTCGCTAATAAGCTGTCGACTAATCTTCAAGCCGCCGAAAACCACATACGGGACCTCGAAGCTGATCTTAGGTACTATCAGGATCGGACTGCCCGCGCCGAGAAATGGTTGTTGGAGATTTCGGGATATCTCGAGCGAAAATTTGTGAGAGATCCCGGTGTTCGTCGCGGACGTGCAGGGCCAGCACAAGCCGCGCCCCCTACTTACAGTCGTGAAGATTAAACCTTGGACTTCTTGTCCTAGGCACGAACAGCAGTTCGCGATCGAATTTGACTAGCCCAATGAGTCCTCAGTCGTCCGACTTCGGGCATTTCGAGTACTGGAGCTGAGGGCTCGAACATAGGCAAGCCCATATCAAGCTGTGCGAGGCAGCGTCTGCTCACCCGCCGTCGATGCTCTCGTTAGGAATTTTAATCCTAGAAAGGCGGCTGCGGGATGGACAATGACGTAACAAGGAATCTGTTCAAGGTAGCGCCGGAATCGGCCTTTAGCCTCGAATCGAGCACGAAACTGGGAGCGAGTTAAAAAGCTAAGAATTCGCGGTGAAATCCCGCCGGCGACGTAAACTCCTCCTCGCGCGCCAAACGTAAGGGCAGCATTGCCCGCAAACGAACCAAGCAATGCGCCAAACGTGTTAAGCGCTTCTTGAGCTACATCGCATTCGCCCGACAGAGCACGGCGCGTGATCTCAACAGCATTTGTCTGACCGATGTTCAAACATTCGAGGCTGGCGATGGCCTGGAAAATATTCTCCAAGCCAGGACCTGAGATGGCGCGCTCAGCCGAAGCGTGACCGAAGCGTTCCCGCAAAACCGCTATTATCGCGTCTTCGCGTTCTGAATTTCCTGCCAACGTAGCATGGCCGCCTTCACTGGTGATGGCCAGACGATTTTCGGCATTATTAATGAGGCAAGCGACTCCTAGTCCGCTACCCGGACCTAGCACTACTTTTGGCGCGCCCGCTTCCGCCTTGCCATTACCGATCTTTTCGAGATCTGACGACACGAGCGATGGGAGCGAATAGGCGACGGCTTGGAAATCATTGATGATCTGCACATCAAAGCCGAATGTTTCTTTAAGTTCGGCCGGATCAATCACCCAAAGGCTATTGGTCAGCGTGCAGCGCCCGTGATCGATCGGGCCAGCTAGAGCTAACAGGGCATCCGTGAAACTGATCCCAGAACAATGATCGTCCAGAAAGGTTCTAAGGAGTTCGTGGAATGTCGAAAAACGTGCGACGTCAAAGCATTGTATATCCCCAACTTGGCCGTCTATTAGTGTTGCAAATCTTGCGTTGGTGGCGCCGATGTCACCTAACAAACTGTGCCGCTGACCAGTCCACTGCCCGCCGAAAACGTCTGAGGAGAAGCCCAACGCTTTATCACCTTTGCAAGTCATTTAGCTACCAACTGCGATGTTTCAGGCGGTTGACACATTACTGCGCCAGCGAGGCCAAGAGTCACAATGCGCCTTTTCTCTTGTGCCACGAGTATATCGTTGACCACTTCCACTGTGCGAATACCGTGTCAAGCACGGCCTGCTCAGTCGCTATCGCCTGATATCGGAGGGTCAAGTGTACGTCTAAGCGCGTCAGCCCTCGACCAGGCTGGAAAAAGGATGAAACTGCGGCAAACTCAATGAGGAGAGATCTATGACCGACCCCGCGCGTATCGTTTTAATCCCGCAGGACGCGAAAGTATTGCTGTTCCTAGCCTCCGCAAACTCGCGCGCAGGACAAGTGGCATAAAAAGGATTGGCCGCGACGAGGCAATCGTCGGCGAAAGGATCCAGGGATGAAACCGGAAAGGAAGGCATCGCAAATCCCCGATGATGGCGGCATCCGGAACGGGATCCGTACTCATTCAACTCCAATATCGAAGTGCAACACTTCTTCGCGGGTCCCGAGCTTTTCATAAAGAGCGATGGCCGCAACATCGGGGTAGTCAGCCTGAACGTAGATTACCCAAACACCACGTACCACGGCAATCTCTCGCAAGCGGATAACAAGGGCCGTTGCGATACCGCGTCTTCGATACTTTGCAGCGACCGCGAGGTCGTAGATGTAGAACTCGCGTCGCATCCTTTCGAACTTGTCGAGCTCGTAGGCGACAAGCCCGCCTACCACCTCTTCACCCTTTATGGCGACGAGGACAATAATGTGCTCTTTCGCAAGCAACCCCTTTATGTACGCGTCATGAGGTGGTTGGGCCGCATATATATCCGCGTCGGCAAATGCCTCTCCGAACAGCACGTTCAGTTTCCGCAGAAGCTCGATGTCAGCGGAGCCGATGGGATTGCCCCGGTCTTTGTTGAACTTTGTGAAGCGGACGTTGCCGTGAATGACGTTAAGCGGCTTTCGCGTTTTGGACAAGAGCGCGGTTGTTTGTTTCATTTTCATAGTGGACGACAAGCGCGGCCCGCAAGGCAGGAAGTTGCTTGTAGGCTTTCAGCCTGCGAAAGCCCTTCTTGGCTTCGTTCATGGCCGCAGCAGTCCAGCGTAAGGCCATCGAGGGCGAACTCCAGCGCTTCACATTGCGGGTGACGCGACGCACGGTACCCATCATATTTTCGATGATGTTGGTGCAGGCCAGCGAGCGCCGCAACTCCGCCGGAAGACCGAGCCTGCTCACCGTGAGGATTTCATCCAATCCCTCAATGATGCTCTTCGAGACGCCGGGAGCGTCGCGCTCCAAGCGCTGGGCGAGGTTGCAGATCAGCTTCTCCGCCTTCTCGGCGTCGTCGAGTTCCCAGGCTTGGCGCAACGCACGCCGGACCGAGGCATGCAGAGCTGGCGATAGACGCTCCATGATGTTCCGCGCCTTGTGGATCTGGCAGCGCTGGATCGGCGTGTGCCGCCCAAAGCTGCGCCGGATCGCTTTGGCGAGCGCTTTCGAGCCGTCGATGATGAACAAACGCGGCACCGCTGGATCGAGGCCGCGCTCGATCAGGTCGTCGATCAACGCCTGCACCACAGCGCTGTGCTCGGTTGCACCCTCTATCAGACCGAGCGGGTGCTTGATGCCCTCGCTATCGATCCCGAGCGCCGCCACCAGCACAAGATGCTCACTGATGTGAATGCCGTCGATCTGCACCACCATGATGTCGAGCCCGGACAGATCGGCACCCATCCATGCCTTCATGCGCGCAGCCGACAACGCCACAAAGTGCCGCGAAGTCGCCGACTTCGACACGCCAGCCCCCGCCGGCGCCGGAACATCGCCCTCGGGAAGCCGCACCGCGCGGCGGAATTTCCGCGTCGAGACGTTGATCAGCATCAGGTTCATTGCCCACTTGCCGAGCCAGTCCTCCGCGACCGCGTGTTCCCAGCTCGGCAATGCCAGTTCCTGGCCCGCCAGGTCGCGCACGCGCGGCCGTTCAACCGATACCTTGCCGCCATGAAAGCCAATCTTGCCTTGGGTTCGGCCCCAGCGGTGGCCGCGCCGCCCCGCGCTGCGGGCGTGGCGTGCCCCACAAGCCTCCTCAGCATCCTTCGCCATCATCGCCCCAAGCGCCTCAACGCCGGCGGTCAGGCAGAACCGATCAAAGCTTGCCGATACCTCGTCCCAAGCTTTGCCCACAGCCCCCTTATTCATCGGAGGCAATGCAGTCGATGTCGTGCTAAATATCTTCATGGCGTTGCTTTCCTTTCGTGGAATCAGCACCCCGAGCCTAACGGCTCAAGGCGAGCAACGCCGCTCTTCCTATTTCAACATTCGCCGGGGCGATCCCGGAGCCGATGCGGCGGACAGTGACGGGCGGTTGGCACATTGCGCAAGTATAATGGAAGTGCACTGCGGCGGGCCACAACCGACATCGAGGCTGCGTCAGCGCCATGTCCGACTTGGCTCAGTCACGCGTCATGATTAGCCCCCGAGAAAGGGCTTCGTCCGACATGCCATCGACCGGAACAGCGGCGACGACTGTAAAAGTCGCCTAAACGTCATGGGTCGATTTTTAATGATTGACGTGTGTCAAACTACGCACCGCCAAGCCATGCTAACAAGCCATGCTAAGCGGAAAGCCGCCATGGATCTCGGAACAGGTGCAATCATGCGTTTCTTCTTCGACTACAGAACAAAAGATCGAGCGCTGTACGATTATCGCGGCGACGATTTCCGAAACTCACAAGCTGCAATTGAGTTTGCGGCAGCGATTGCGGAAATGTTGAAGCAGAGTTTGGACGACGATTGGATGGGCTGGCGCGTTGAGGTACGAAATCCGGAAGGAGTTAAGTTTTTGTCATTGCCGGTCGGTGTTGCCGGAAAATGTTAAGTTTAAGAGCCGCCGAAAATCCCCGAACAAGGGAGGCACGCGAGCACCGATTTATTGACGCTAAAGTCGGCCGTTCAGGTGGCCCGATCCGCCGCTGTAACGATAATTCAGCGAAGCTCTGTACTTACTTTGTGACCAGCGCTCGCATCTTGTGGGGAAGTGCTCCCAGGTAACGCGACTGCGCTGTCTCTCAAGAGCCCCGAGCGGAACCGCTTTCCGATTGGGGCTCACCCTTTTCTCGGGGGAAACATATTGCCCGAGATTGCGTTGGATCGTTTTGATGAAGCCACCAATTCAAGATGGAGGGAGGATCTCATCGATCAATTGATCGTTTTCTCGCTGGAATGGATTGATGAACGTGACGCCCTGCAACACGAAACCATCTTGCAAATCTTCCGTAAGCAACTGCCTCACCCCTGCACGCTGTGCGGAAGCCCACAATATGGCATCCCAGAACGCCAATCGGTGTGATCTTATCGCCTCAAGTGCCACTAAAAGATCGCTGGTGTCAGCGGCCTGCACCGGTAGCACGGCGCACCAAGCGTCAATTATTCTTTATCCTTCGGACGTTCGCGACTGGTATTCTCGCTTTGCGGATCGCCACATTACTAAACTCCGCGAGAGTCTGTAGCAATATGACGCTCGACGCAGCCCGCATTGTGCGGGCGATAAGGTCACGCGCCCGCATTAGCTTCGCGTCGGGTTGCGAAGCGGTCGCATATACGAGTACGTTCGTGTCGAAGCTAACCATCACCGCTCATGCATCTCGTCGCGCTTGAACGTCCGTAACGTGACGCCCCAGGACAGGCCCTTCGCCATCACTTTGATGGCGTGTTGAATAGCTCTTTTGCGCTCTGCGGTCATTCCCGAAGGACGATAGGGGCTCAAGACGGCGACCGGCTTGCTCCGTTTAGTAATGAGGATTTCCTCTCCGCGTTCCGCACGCGAAAGCAAGTCCGAAAATTCATGATTGGCCTGGCGGGCGCTAACGGTCTTCATAATCACCGCCTATAATGTAGGACATGTAGGTACATTTCGGCGATCGACGACTTTTAGTCAAGGTTATTACCAAATCTACGCAGACCAATGAGCAACGTCCGCTTCACAAAGTTCAACAAAGACCGGGCAATCCCCTGCCAGATCAAGCTTGTCGGTAGTTCCAAGCTATCCCGTTCGTGCGAAGCTAACAAAAGAGAGACGCATCATCGATCGCGACCGCGTATGGCCCTGCGATCACAACGGCGGCCCAGATACTCAATGACCAGACATGGCGCCATTTAACCATCGACGCACTTCATTTTGAAATTGCTGGCCCTCCGATTGGGCTTCCTGCCACGCGGCTTGGCTGTAGCGACCATCGTAAGCGTAGGTATCTATCGCCCAAAAGGCACCGACTATAAGAATGAGAAGGAAAAAGGCGCGCATGAGCGTAAGCCGAATCTTCCAACACCTTCACACTACCATAAATTGGATCCTTTGGCACAGATTCTCTTCAGTGCCAGGTGAATTTATCGTTTGGTCGTGAGGACAGGTCAGGCGGGAATACCCGCCGTATCCGGCGATGGTTCACGCATCATGATGGTTCACGCATCATGTAGCCACGCCCCCACACCGTCTCGATGTAATCCTTGTGGCCTGATGCATTGCTGAGTTTCTTCCGCAGCTTGCAAATAAAAACGTCGATGATTTTAATATCCGGCTCGCTCATGCCGCCATAGAGGTGGTTCAAGAACGATTCCTTTGTCAGCGTTGTGCCTTTGCGCAGCGCCAGGAGTTCCAACATCTGGTACTCCTTAGTGGTCACATGCAAGCGCGCACCACCCACCTCGATCGTCTTGCTGTCGAGATTGATGATGAGATCGCCGATCTGGATGACAGATTGAGCGTGACCCTTGGATCGTCGCACGATGGCGTGAATGCGCGCGACCAATTCGTCCTTATGGAAGGGCTTGGTCATGTAGTCATCGGCACCGAAACCAAGGCCCTTGATCTTGTCCTCCGTGCCGGAAAGGCCGGAGAGGATCAGGATCGGCGTCTTCACCTTGGAGACGCGCAATTTGCGCAGCACGTCAAAGCCCGACATGTCCGGCAGGTTCAAATCGAGGACGACGATGTCGTAGTCGTAGACCTTGCCGAGATCGATGCCTTCTTCGCCGAGATCGGTCGTGAAGACATTGATGCTCTCAGACTTGAGCATCAACTCGATCGATTGCGCGGTAGCGCTATCGTCTTCAATCAGTAATACGCGCATGCCAATCCGGTTCCCCGCAGCTGGAGGACTAAGCATTAGCAACGTACATGTTTAATAAAGTGTGAGAGCTGAAGACTTTCGCATGTGGCCCTTTCCGCAGCTAATGCGGGGCAACGGCACCGCCGGAATTGCAATATGATCAGCCTGACTTTGCGTCATCGGCCGACGCGCCTCATCCACGCGGCCCCCTCGAGGCAGATGAGGCCAAGCCTTGACGGCTTCGAGATTGATATGAAGATTAAAGGTCACGGGTGGAGGGGTCATGAGACGTTGGCGCGATTTTGCAGCAATATTCCTCTCTTCGTTTGCAATGTTGCTCGGCTTCGGATTGAGTCCGGCGATGGCGCAGTCGCGCGCGCACGTCTACCTGTTCCGCGGGCTCGCCGATATTTTCTCGCTCGGCATGGACGTTTTAGCAGACGAACTCAACAAACACGGCGTGGATGCAACCTCGCACAGCCATAACGACTGGAAATCGATCGCCGATAGGGCGGCGGTAAACTACAGGGCCGGGAAGGAAGGACCGATCATCCTTATCGGCCATTCGCTCGGCGCTGACGCCGTCATGGAGATGGCCGATTACCTGGGCGAAAAGGCTGTCCCAGTGGCACTCGTGGTGCCGTTCGATGCCACGCAATCGTTCCAGGCATCAGCGAATGTTGCCCGTGTACTCAACCTGACGCAGCGGGATTACGCCCACATGGTGCCGGGACCCGGCTTCCGTGGCTCGCTTCGCAACGTTGATTTAAGCTCCGACCCGAACATCGATCATCTCAACATTGACAAGTCGCCGCGGCTGCATGCCGAGGTGATCAGCGAAGTTCTCGCTGTCGTCGGGGAACATCGCCCGGCACCGCCAGGCGCAACAAAGCCAGCGGACAGCGGCCCACGCGATATTACGCAGCCCGCACGGCGCGAGTCGCCCATGAAGCCTGTCGCGCCAGTAACACCACCGCCACCAGAACCAGTCATGGCGCCGCAACGGGTCGATCCGTCACAAATACCCGACTAAGCGCGAAACTGCCGCCTCATAGTTATGCTTGTATCGTACTGCGGAGTCGTGCTATGGTTGCAACGTTCACCAACTTGGTTCCCCAAACCTTGGGCCGCGTCAGGCGCGGCCCATTTTTTTCGCCTGAAACTGACCCAAGCCCGCGGCAGAATGGTCAGGCGGCCGACGATTTCATAGCCCCGGCCACAGAGCTACGTGGCTTACGACGGCTCAAACGCGAGCAACAGTTCAAGTCGCCATTCGTCTTCACCTCCGAACGGGGGCATGGCAAGAGTAAGTAGCTTCAGGTAATAAAGAGTCGGAACGGTGAACCGAAATCCTGGGGCTGCCGCATGAAACAGATTCGCGTCAAAGAGCCGAATGCGATTGATAAGTATGTGGGGGCGCGCATCCGAATGCGCCGAATGATGCTCGGCCTGAGCCAAACCAATCTTGCTGACGGCGTCAATCTGGCGTTCCAACAAGTTCAGAAATACGAGAAGGGCACCAATCGCGTCAGTGCCAGCCGGATGCAACAATTCGCAAAGATATTGAACGTGCCGGTGCAATTTTTCTTCGAGGGTGCGCCAGCGGCACGGGTGATCGGCGGCGACAAGGCGAGCGGCAACAGCGTTGTGACTCCGACTTACATTACCGAGTTTGTTACAAGCCGAGACGGGCAAAACATAATCAAAGCGTTCGGCCGCATCAAAGATCGAAAGCTACAACAAAGCATTGTTGCTCTTGTAGAACAGATTGCTGGATAGCGCCCGAGGCCGCCACTTTGAACAAGGCCACCATTAACTTTTGGATTTTTGGTAGCGCCTCACTATTGTTGAGGCCAGCAAGGAGAGTTTCGCCATGTCGGTAGGTATTGTGAAGTGGTTCAATCCCGCGAAGGGATTCGGCTTCATTGCGCCCCAAGGCGGTGGTAAGGACGTCTTCGTCCACATCTCAGCTGTTGAGAAGGCCGGTCTGACTACGCTAAACGAGGGCCAGCGGGTGGAATACGAAGAGGTTGCCAACAGGGGCAAGACATCGGCTCAAAACTTGAAGGTGAAGTGAAGGCGATCCGTTTCCCGGGTTTCACGGAACGCTCTTTGGCACGGGCCGCAATGCAGCTTTGGTCCACGATTACCTTCTCGAAGTGCGGCCACCGAGAAACCGAATCGATGCCGACCGATGCCTGCCAGTTCTTTTATAACTGCAAAGGGTGTGGCGAACGGCTAAAGCCGCTTGAGGGTGATTGCTGCGGTGTTCTGTTCACACGGCAGCGTTCCGTGCCCACCCATGCAGGCGGGGACTTGTGGCTGATCTAGGCCACGTCAGTGGTGCTGCCTTTTTCCATGGTTACTGCCCCTTTTGATTTTGAGGGTGGCCCCTTTTGACTCGGGCATTGCTGCCGGGTCGTGCAGCTACTATCTACAAAGTACCGGATACTGGCCCGACCAATCCTCACACTTCCTTATCCTTACGGAGGATTACGCGTTCGGCAACAAGTGACCGGCACTAATGAAGAGGTTCCGCCTTCGGTCGGAGCCTCTTTTTGTTTAGGGCCGCCTCGGTTGGCGGTTTTCTTATCAGGGTCCGTTGCCGGGGCTTTTTTCTCTTTTGATCGAGATCAACGTAGCCACCCGAAAAGCGTGTAGGAGTTCCCGTTCCCCGTATGCGGGAGCGACGGAACGGGCGGTCCTGGCCGAGCCTTGATTCTTCCCCTTGAAAGGTTGCGGTCTCGACCGCCCTGATGCCGCCATTCCTTTACCGTTGCCCAAATACCGGCATGAACGTGCAAGGCTGGATCGCTGACGATCCAACCGAGGGCGACGACGAGACTTTTGAGTCGGTGAACTGCACGATTTGCTCCCAAGTTCACTTGGTCAATCCAAAAACGGGAAAGGTATTGGGAGTGGATGAGGACTAGGCCAACCCTCATTGTCATTCGGCGTGCAATGGAAGCCGATTGACAACGTACTGCATAAAGCAGGGTGGTTTCGATGTGGCCGATGATGGGGACCCGGACCCGATAAACGCGGGGACCGCGGGAGAAGCCGCACGGTGGGGCGGATCAAGCGCGGTGGTGGGGATGGCGGCGAACCCGCTCTGAGCCCACCAGGTCGGCACTCATAGGGCCGACCGCTTGGCCGGTCGATGTGCGTTCGGTCATGATGTTGCGGGGCGTGTCGGCAGACGTGAGATTGAGGCAGCCGTCCCGACACGCCCTCGATGAAAGCCTAATATACCTTGCAGAGGATATATCTCTTACGATATAAGTCGCCATGGACTGGCGGGTCGAATTTCATCGAGACTTCGTGCCCGAGTTCCGTGCCCTAGCCGAGCCGGTCCAGGATGAAATCGCGGCTCTGGTTGAAAAGATGCGGGTGACGGGGCCAACGATGAAACGGCCAGCATCCGATACGCTAGACGGTTCGCGCTTTTCGAATATGAAGGAGCTGCGCTTCGGAGCTGATAACGGTGTGTGGCGCGTTGCATATGCGTTTGATCCAGCTCGCAAAGCAATTTTTCTTGTTGCTGGTGATAAAGCAGGCGTTTCGCAGAAGCGGTTTTACAAGTCTCTGATTCGGAAAGCGGATGAGAGGTTTGCAGAGCACTTGAAGGAACTAGAAAAGACGAGGACGAAATGAAAACAAGCGTCTCTTACGAAAAAATCTTCGCAACGTTTCCGCCCGCGCGTCAGCGGAAAATTAAGAAACGTGCTGCCGAGCTGATTGCCGAGGAGTTTACGCTTCGTGATCTTCGGAAGGCCCAGCAGATTACTCAGGAAGAAGTTGCGCAACGTCTGAGCGGCCGGCAAGTCTACGTGTCTCGCCTCGAACGGCGGGCCGATATGAAGCTATCTACGTTGCGCGAGTACGTGCGGGCACTCGGCGGCGACCTTCAGTTAATGGTTACATTCCCGGGGGACGTGCCAGTGAGGCTTCGGGACATCGGCACAATTTCGGGACGTAAGGAGCGCAAGCCCAACCCACATTCAAAGCTGAAGAAGACAGCTTGAATTATCTTGACGTGAATCTGCCGGAGGGCTCCAAAATTGTTGTCTGTCGCTACGCGCTACCTTAGATAGGGGTGTGATGACCCCTCCCGCGAGGGTAAGAGATGTTCTGATCGAATGGCTAGAAATGACGTCAATGGTGAGTGGACGTCGCGATGGCAGAACACAAGACCAATCAAGAAGTCATGCGGATTCGAAGCCGTCTTACTGCACTAGAAGCGGAGCGGGCTTTGCTTGAGGCAAGACTCACGGATTTGCTGGAGCCGTCGCAACCCCCAATCATCACCGAAGCAACTACCGTCCCTACCAACACTTTGACGGCGGCTTCGTCTGCGGCAGAAAAAATCGCATTGTTCCGAAGTCTCTTCGCCGGGCGAACCGACGTATTTCCAACCCGCTGGGAGAACAGAAGGAATGGACGCTCAGGGTACGCGCCGGCCTGCGCCAATGAGTGGGTTAAGGGCATCTGCGGCAAGCCGCAGATCAAGTGCGGCGAATGTCCAAATCAGGCATTTATTCCGGTGTCGGATGATGTGATTTCTAGCCATTTGCGTGGTGATGATTTCCGCGGTCGGATCGATCCCAACTTTGTGGCCGGCATCTATCCATTGCTATTTGATGAGACCTGCTGGTTCCTGGCCGTCGATTTCGACGGAGAAAGCTGGGCTCACGACGCCTTTGCCTACCTCGAGACGTGTCGTGCAAAAGGAGTCCCGGCGGCACTCGAGCGCTCACGGTCCGGCAACGGTGGCCATATCTGGATTTTCTTCACAGAACCAATCCCGGCGCGGGAAGCGCGACGACTTGGCGCTATGCTTGTCACTGAGACCATGGAGCGTCGGCCGGAAATTGGCTTTCAATCTTATGATCGCTTCTTTCCAGAGTCAGGACACGATGCCGCTCGGTGGCTTCGGCAATCTGATTGCTCTTCCTCTTCAGCGGCACGCTAGGGAGCATGGAGACAGCGTCTTCGTCGACGACGAGCTACGTCCACACAATGACCAATGGGCCTTCCTCTCGTCGCTGCCTCGAATCAACCGCGAACGAGTCACCAATCTTCTGGAAGAGGCTGAAACTCACGGTCGCGTACTCGGTGTCAGAATGCCGGTCGAGGATGAGGCAGCTGATGAGCCGTGGCTCATGCCACCATCGCGGCGTCGCGATCCATTGCCGATTCGTGACCCGCTTCCTAGTCAAGTTCGAATTGTACTTGCCGACCAGCTTTATATCGATCGTTTAGGCTTGCCTCCTGGGATGGTGGCGCAGCTCGTGCGGGTCGCCGCGTTCCAGAATCCTGAATTCTACCGGACCCAAGCGATGCGGTTGTCCACTTTCGGTAAGCCTAGGATCATTTCTTGCGCCGAGCTCCATCTGCGTCACGTTGCGTTGCCGCGCGGATGTCTCGATGAGGCCCTGGAACTCCTACGTTCTCACGGCATATCAGTCGAGGTCGAAGACCGGCGCGATCTTGGGCAGCCGCTGTCGGTCCGCTTTCTCGGACATCTCAATGAACCACAAGCAGCTGCGCTGGAGGCGCTCGAACGCTACGACTATGGCGTGTTGGCCGCGACAACTGCGTTTGGCAAGACCGTGATTGCCGCTGCACTCATTGCAAAGCGGGAACGCAACACTCTGGTACTTGTGCACCGCCGAGAGCTACTCGCCCAATGGATCGAGCAACTCAAGTACTTCATGTCAATTGATCCTGCTACCATTGGGATGATCGGTGGAGGTATCCGGAAACCTACCGGCAAGATTGATGTCGCATTGATCCAAAGCCTGGTCCGCAACGGTGAAGTGTCGGATCTGGTCGCTGGGTATGGCCACCTCATCGTTGATGAATGCCACCATTTGTCAGCCTCAAGCTTTGAGCTTGTAGCGCGTCGCTCCAAAGCCCGCTTCGTTCTCGGCCTTTCGGCGACCATTGCTCGCAAGGACGGACATCATCCAATTATATTCATGCAGTGCGGGCCAGTACGGCATAAAGTCTCCATCAAATCTCAGGCTGCACGGCACCATTTCGAGCACCGGGTGCGGTTGCGCGAGACCGGCTTTCGTCTTCGTCCAGAGATGGACACAGGCCGCCTGGCGATGCCGACGGTATATGCGGCGCTCGGGCAGGACGAAGATCGCAACGCATTAATTTTCGACGACGTATTACAAGCATTGGAGGCCGGCCGCTCTCCAGTCGTTTTGACGGAGCGACGCGATCACCTGGAGTTACTTCATGCGCGCTTCAAGGGGTTTGTCCGAAATCTCGTCGTCCTGCGCGGCGGCATGGGTGCGCGCGAGCGCCGCGACACCGAAACAGTCATGCGGACGGCTGAGGGCAAGGAACGGCTTATCCTGGCGACCGGGCGTTACCTCGGCGAAGGCTTCGACGATCAGCGGCTCGATACCCTGTTCTTGACCATGCCAATCTCCTGGAAGGGCACGCTCACACAATATGTCGGTCAACTCCACCGCGATCACCACAGCAAGAAAGAGGTGATTGTCTATGATTACATTGACGCGGCGGTTCCTGTGCTCGTGCGAATGGCGGCAAAGCGACAAGCTGGTTATAGGGCGCTGGGATATATCGTGAAGTGATTGGGCGACTAGGGTTCGAAGTGGGAGTATTGTGCACCGTGAAAGTGACGACCGCTGTCGGGTTACGATTTTCGATCCCGACGGGAAGCATATCGCCACCAGCGCCATGCACTTGGAGCGGCAGGGCGCTCTTACTGAAGCCTCGCGATACGTCGATCACCTTCTCGCGGAACCGCGGAGCAAATGAGGTGGCGACACGGTTGTACCAAGACCTGGACTCGGTTTTGCGATATCGTCAGCAACAGGACGGCCGCCAACTAGGGCGGCGGAAACCATACAGGGGGCCAAGATGGCAGGCTCGTACCCGCCTCGAATAGTGGCAGGCAATCTGGCCTGATTTCACTTTTTGCAGGGATAGAGGGCCATAAGGGCCGCGCCCATGGCGCTGTTGCCATCAGCCTTCAAAATACTTGGATGTGCCTTTAAGTAGGCACTGACCTCCTGCCGCACCTGATCCGTAATCGGATGATCTGGAAAACATATTGCCCTGCCCTGATCTTTGGCTGCCTGATCGACCAAAACGCCGGTAACAATCCCGTTGATGTAGGAGTAGCAATTCTCGTAATCGTTAGAGCCGGGCGGTGAGGTTCCACATGATTTCAGGATTGCCGCCGCGTTTGGTGACTGGGCGTGTGCGTGCGAAACAGCCAGAGCCAGCGCAATCACGGGGAGGATACAAGAGCTTTTCATTTTGCCTCTCGCAGCGGCGGAACTCGCCGCAAGATTTGCAGCGAAACAGGTCCACATGATCCACTATGCAACGCCAAACCTTCCCGGCATGTGCCATTGGCCGCCCGCATTGAGGGCAATTCGGGACCTCATGATTATCTGAGGACATGGGACCCATGTGTGCCGTTCGCGGCCATCGTTTTGGACCTAGCCAGCACTTCAATCTGGGACGGTGGCCCTCAAGCAAGCGTTGCTTTTTTATCTGATTCGCGTCAAGGTTTCCCATATATCTAGGCCGAGGTGCTAGCGCTCCTCGACCAACCGGCTAATCGCCGCGGTCACGACTGCGTTGTCATCACAGCAAGATCGACCGCGGATGGCAGAGATGGGTCTCAGCGTCGTTTCAGCGATGCCCGCCTCGAGTCCGCTTTTCACCCGATCCCGACCAAACGGCGGTACTTCGGTTTTCTGCACTGGCGGAAAGCTCAGGAAAGATGGAGCTCCCAATTTGACTATTGGCAGGAACGGTCTCTGCGTCGCCCCAACGATGAGGTGATTCTTGACGACCATCAACATCGATACTTCCTTTTAGCAATGGGCCTACCGCGCGGCCCGCCTAGAGCCTTCGACAAATTATTTCTCCAGGCGACGTGACTTCGATCCTCGGCGATGCTTGAATTGCCCAGGAATCACGAGGTAGCTCGGTGAAATCGCAGCCGTTGACCGATGCTGAATTTGAGCGTCTGACCGGTGTCCTTCAGCGCTTCGATACCAAACGCTCGACGAACCTTGAACAACTAGATGGCTTTTTCGCCGCACTGATTTGCGGTCCTGAACTCGTGCCTCCAAGCGAATATCTTCCAGTGATCTTGGGAGACGACATCGGTCTTGAGGACAGCGTCAAAGCAGAGTCCGTATTGCAGGATTTCTTATCTTTGCTCATGCGTCATTGGAACGTTATTGCCGATACCTTGCAGTCGGGTGAGGTGTTTCTGCCGTTGCTTCTCGAAGATGAGAATGGAGCCACGACTGCTAACGACTGGGCAAACGGCTTCCTGCGGGGTATGGAGCTACGGAAAACGGAATGGGCCACATTGTTGAATGACGCCGAACACGGCGGGTGGCTTGTGCCGATTATGGCGTTAGCACACGAACATGATCCCGATCCTGCTATGCGTCCCTACAAGGACCCAATCAGCTCTGAGGCACGCGAAAAACTGATTGTGGGCGCCGCTGCCGCAGTGACAGGAATTTATCGTTACTTCGAAGCTCAGCGGCTGGTTGAAAAGCATTTGGGCAACGCCTCTACCGTTCGGCGTGCCATGCCGAAGATTGGGCGCAACGATCCGTGTCCTTGCGGATCAGGCAAAAAATTTAAGCACTGCTGTGGCAGGACTACGCTACATTAAACGCTCTCAATCTGTCCCAGCCGCACCACCAGTTACGCAACCGCGTCTTTGGCAGCCTTAACCGGCCGAGCCCTGACGATCTTCCGAGCCGGCTTCGCCTTAAATATTGTAGGCTCTTTTGTGAACGGATTGATACCCTTCCGTTCCTTTGTGGCGGGCTTCTTGATGACAACAAATTTGGCAAATCCCGGCACGAAGAAGGCACCAGTTTTCTTGAGTTCCTTGTAGCCTATTTCAGCGAGCAACTCGAGGACGCCCTTAACGTTCTTCCGCGTCATAATCGTCGGATGCTTCTCGACGATTTTTTCAACGAGCTGCGACTTCGACATCACTTTGGCCATGTTAGTCCCCCAATTCGAATCGTTCCGTGACTAATTAGCCCGAAGTCTGCGTCGGAGGAAACTCAACGGCTAGGGTTTCCGTCGCTATCTGGGGATAAGCAGGCATCGTCCGGACATCGAAAATCAGCCGAGATTGACCCACCGGCGACATCACGCCTCCGGGTTTTTCCGCATCGCCATTACGACGCGGTGGACTGTTTCTATGTCCTTGATCGAAAGCCCGACCGAGAGGTTGATCACCCAAGGTGCCTGTTCTCTCGGCTGCTGAACCTTCAGCAGGTCGATGTTCAAGTAGAGTTTGGTCGACGAGGCGGTGTCGGCGATGTGGCGCTGGCTGACGCGCCAAAGGCTTCCGCGTCGATGACGAACCACTTGCGCACTCGACCGGCCCCACAAAAAAGCCCGGCACAAAATATCGGATCCGCCCCGGCGATCCGGCGAATGCGCTTTGCCAAGCCGTCCACCAACTCACCGTAATTCATCGCTACCAACAACGCGCCCTCTCGCGACGCTGACCAAAGAAGGATATAGGCGTCCGCCCGCAGCCGCCTGATCAAAAACAATCTCCATCGGATTTCAGAGAGACTGCCACCATGTAAGTTTTCCTTTGTTCCTGAACTTCGATCGCGTGAAGCCTTAACCTTAAAGCGTGAGAGCAGTGGCGATGTCGAAGTGAACGTGGTGTGTTCTTCTTTTACGAGACCATCGAGGACACGGTTTTGCATGGCAGGCTACCAACCTCGCCCGGAAGTTGGCCTTCTGTAATCGGGCTGATATGTGCGATCGCATGTTCAATGATTCGGATCGCATTTTTGATATGGGGCGCTCTTCACGTATTCCACTTCGTCTGACAAGGTCGTTCTTCGTCGACACAGAACCGTCGCAATGCGTGCTTGCTGTTCTGCGTTGCTCGTGGTTGCCGCGATTGTCGCGGGAACAAACGTCGCGTCGGCAAGCTCATTTACATACAGCAGCTATAGCGTTGCTAACGAACAGAATATTTCAATCAGCTATCCGAACTCCATATCCGGTGGGGCAGGTCAGGTGACGCTCATCGGTTCGGGCGCCGATAGCGGGAAAGATCTTTCAGTTTGGTGCCTGGATGTCTTTACCTATCTGCTCGGGAGCGACACTTACCAGGTGGGACCGCTCACGATAGCGGGCGCGGGTGGTTCCAGTCTAAATCCGGCGTTGACAACTCAGCAGATCGGCGAGATCGGGGCCCTGATTGTTCACGGCAACTCGTTAATCCACACGTTGCCTGACGTGTCAGCCGCCATCCAGCTGGCAATCTGGGAGGTTGAGTACGCCGGTTTCAAATACACCGGGCTCAATTCGGGAGCGATCAGTCTTGCGGCCGGTTATTTAAATGACGTAACCACGCAAACTTGGGTCCCCGACTATAATGTTTCACTGCTCACGGACGGGCCTACAAATCAGAGCATGGGGTTTGTCACCCCCCTGCCACCAACTTGGACGATGCTGATCACTGGTTTTCTCGGTCTCGGCTTCTTTGCTTGTCGCGGGACGAAGAAGAACGCTGCTGCGCCAGCAGCCGCCTGATCCAAAATACCTCAATCACATTTCGGGGACACCACCGCGCACAGTAGTCTCTGTGTATAAGCGACCGAGATCATTGCTATCGCCGCGCACGATCAACGTGATGAGGTCTTCATGAGATGAACATGACTCCTCGGGTGCAGGTTAATCGCAGTGTTTTTCACCGATTCGATGAGGTGGACCGGACCGCAAGCACTGACGTTCGGATGACGCAGCCCCCTGCACCAGCTTGGAAAGCTTCGTCCTTGCCAGGCCGCGAGAAGCGACCTCTGTTCTCGCTCATGGCGCGCCATCACATCCTGACAGTTTTCCGGCGCGCCATTTTCCTGCTGCGGCTCGCCACTTACTCGAGCGTCGGAACTCTCCTTGGCCACCACGGCCCAGTCCTCGACCGGTTGCCCGGTGATCGCCAGCACGTAGTTGCGAGTCTCTCGCGGCAGATCGTGGGCGCCGGCAAGAAAATCACGAACGCGCTGCGGGCCGGCATTGTAGGCAGCGGCAGCAAGTCCAAGATTGCCGAACTCAGTGCGTAGCTCGGCTAAAAACGCGCCGGATTTTGGCAGCGCCTCAACCGGATTGAACGGTTCATGGAGACCCTGTTTGGCAGCGGTCCCGGGCATGAACTGGGCGATGCCTTCGGCGTGCTCGCCGCTACGGGTCAATGGCCCCATGGCGTCGGGCTGAAAGCGGCTTTCTTGCCAGATAACCCGTGCAAAGAAATCGACCGGCAGCTCATTCGTCCGCGCTGTCTCATCGATCATTTGACAAATTGCACCGCGCGGGTCGTGCGCTTGTTCGCTCGTCATGTTGGCCTGCGCATACACTCGCGACGGCGCGCCTAGTCCTGCGAGTGCCAAGGCAACGATCAAAACACCTATGCGCATACGAGCGACGACCGAATGGCGACAAAAAATGATTCTGACCGGGGTGCCCAGGAAGGCCTTAACTTTCCTTCCGTCGCATGGTTGCCCCGAAGCATCGTGCCGTCCGGGATCACGCTGCCCCTATCGTTGGTTCTGTCTAAATATAAATGCCCTGACAGCGCTGTAAGTGTTCCTGTTGAATGATTTGCCGATTGCCGCAATAGCGGCATTTCCAGGAAATGCTTGCGATCTCTGGCCGCGCGACCTCGCCCGGTGCCGGAGCTTCCTTTACGACGGTGCCGCGATCGCAATTTTCGCAATCAATCACGAAGTACCATTTATCGCGCTCGATGATCGTCATACACGTCTCGACTGTGTCGATCTGCTAATTGCGGGCGCTTCACGGTCCATATGGATGGCTATAATGGGCGCTTCGGCCGATACCTGACCAGGCGCCGGTTGGGGCAAGATCGGTGCCGCCTCCGGGACGTAACGAGCAAGAATTTACGAACAAGAATTTCACTCACTGCAGACCGCACTAAGGGCCCACAACCCCAATCTTGGCCTGCAACCCACAGGTTATTGGCATCTTAACCATAGGTCAACGTGGAATCTTGGCCAGACGGCGGGTGCTGACTGGCTGTTTTCGGCGCTGTGGTCGGGCTAGACCTTTTGCGCCAAAGCAAGCCACTTGGCTGATGCCGGATAACCCGGTCATGAGTTCCACCGTCGCATCGCGTCCCGATTAGAATTATTCTTTGAGGAGCGAATTGGGCAACTTGAAGTGCTGATGTTCGCCCGGACGAGGATCGAATTGCGTCAGAATGCCTGAGCCAAGACATTTGATTTTGGCTCGATAATGCACGGAAAGGCGAGACCCCTCGAATAATGCGCGAGCGTGCGCGAAGAGATGTCGACGCCCCGCTTTATTGACATGGAGGCGAACCATTTGTTGGCAGACCGGACACTGTGTCCTGACCGGGTGAAGCCGCCGCCCTGCGAGGAGCTTAAGAAACTCGATGGCCCATATGGATGAGTACCGCATCTTCGCCTCATCGTCGCCAATCCCGACCGCCACAGCACACTTGTGTGTCAGAAAATTGATGGGTACCACTGTTTAGCGGGATTGAGGACATTTGCAGCTGACGCAGAATCCAAGCCCCGTAGCAGGCGGCTCTCCGCCAGGCGGACATTAGGATGGAGTGCTCCGGATGAAAAAATCACCGGATCCTACTGATTGCCACGTCGGCACCCGCGTCCGTATGCGTCGGCTGATGCTCGACATGAGTCAAACCGACCTGGCCGACGCCATTGGCGTGACATTCCAGCAAGTCCAAAAATACGAAAAGGGAACCAACCGCATCAGCGCAAGCCGCTTACAGCAAATGGCTCACGTCATGCAGGTTCCAACCGCTTTCTTCTTCGAAGGCTTGCCGAGCCACTCAGGCCGGCCAAAAGGCAAGCAAGAGGCGTCTCACCCCTCTGACCTCTTCGACTTTATCGCCACCTCCGACGGACTCGCGCTGGCGAGGGCCTTCACGCAGATTAAGAACCGTAAGCTTCGCTTACCCATCCTTCGTCTGGTTGAACAAATCGCTGGCCCGGCGGCCAGGTGACCGGTAGCTGCAACTAGGAGTGCCTCAGCGCTAGGGTAGTCCGCTGACCTCGCGCGCGACAGTGGGTACTGCTAATTGCTCTCAAGCTGGGCTTCTGAGCGCACGCGTAAGCGATAGAACTGCATGGCTGAGACGGCGGTCTTGGGCTGCAGCTTCGTGAAGCTCGCGCGCGCCGCCTCGAGTTCCATTGCCGCCCCATGGTTGCCCGGTCGTCGCATCAGCAGGATTGCCTTGGTGGTTTCCCAGGACAGGCCGATGGCCTTCGCCAGTACCACAAGGTGATCCGCTTGATGGTGTACGATCGCACGTTCGATGTGTCCGACTGGCAAAACGCATAGCAGCGACAAAGCAATCGCTACTTGATCGAATTTGTCGGCCCGCGCGAACTCGGCCACGCGCTCGCCTGTCAATGTGCCGGACCGATACAGCGACTCGACGTAGGGTCGTGCTGCCGCGTAATGCGTCGAACTTTCCCGCATCTTGGTCTGGATCTGGCTGTTGGCTTGCGCAATGATATAGCGGTAAAGCTCAACCTTTTTGCGATCAGCTGCAGCGAGCTGCTTCTGCACCGCCTCAGACGCGATAGCAAACAGGCTTAACAAGTGCTGGCGCGGGATATCGTCACGCGACCATACTTGTAGCGCCAATTCGCTGTCGTCTCTTGAACGAGTAGCCAAGGTGGCACAACCGAACTCCGAGAACTTGGCGCCAGGATTGGCGGCCGTACTCTTAACGACTTCCGTGTCGCCACGCTCTACCAGGACGTCCGTCACAGCTTCGCCGATCGAGCCGCGCAACGAGATCGCGTAGAGATGCTCTTGGCTCTTGGTCTTTGCTCCTTCGACCAACGTTGCGTCGTCAAGGTTGTTCGACTGCGACAGCATCGGTCCAGCAACCTCGATGGCGTCGTCAAGGGCCAGAATGCGCGACGTGTGCGGCGGTGCATTAGGATGCTTGGCAAGCACCGCGCCAAATTCGGCGCGAGCGAGGCTGTCGATCGCGACGACAAGGCGGCTCATGACGTCGTCGAACATTGCAATCTGCTCAGCGGAGAATCCCGAGCCATTAGCAACGAACAGATCGGTGATCCGTCGCAGCACCGCGGCACGATGATGCAGATCCTTGTTAGCGATGGCGTCTTCAAGCTCGTCGATGAGGGATTGCGGCGTCGCGCCCTGATCGCTATGGCGCTGCAGCGCGGTCCGCTCGGTGGCGCCGGAATGCGGCCGATCAATTGTATCATGCGGCATTCTTCACCACCTTTGGGCCAAGCGGGCAATCGAAGTTGAGCTCGGTTGCCGGACACGGTGGTTGGATCAAAAAGCCTTGCACGGTCGATACTCCGGCCAGACGCAACAACCGCAGCTGCTCAACCGTTTCGACACCCTCGGCGGTGGTCTCAATGTCCAGGCTCTGCGCCAGCGCTAGCACGGCGGAAATGATTGCCGCGCAATCGGCGCGGCTGGTCATGCTCTTCGTGAATGACTTGTCGATTTTGATCTTGTCGAACGGGAACTGTGTCAAATGATTAAGCGATGAATATCCAGTGCCAAAGTCGTCCAAGGCCACCGTAACGCCGAGATTTTTGAGCTTCTTGAGGATCGATAGGCTTTCCGTTCCATACTCGATCAGAGCTGTTTCCGTGACCTCAAGCTCCAACCGCTCCGGCGGCAAGCCGGTCTCGATCAAGATGCACATTACATAGTCGAGCAGATTGGCGCTGCGCAGCTGAACGGCCGACAGGTTAACCGCGACCTTAACGCCTGACGGCCATTTCACCGCTTCCCGACACGCCGCTTGAAGCACCCATTCACCAATCTGGACGATCGTCCCAGATTCCTCGGCCAAAGGGATGAACAGGTCAGGTGGAATCAATCCCCGTTCGGGATGCCACCATCGTATCAGTGCCTCGGCGCTGCCCATCTTCTGAGTTTTGACATCCACGATGGGCTGAAAATGAATCTCAAACTTGTTCTCGCTGAGCGCTTGGCGCAAATCGTTCTCGAGGATATGGCGGTCGGCGGCGGCTTGGCCCAGTGCGGGCTCGAAGATGGCGTAGCGATTTCGGCCGAGCGATTTGGCATGATACAGCGCAAGATCGGCCATTTTCAATAAATCGTCGGCATGAATGCCGTGTTGTGGCGCGAGCGATATGCCGACGCTGGCGCCGACGCTTACCCCGTTTCCGTCAACAACAAATGGCTCGCCAAGGCCGCGAATAATTCGCGCCGCCAAAGCTTCTGCCGCATCGCCCGGATGATCGTCATTGACTTGGATAATGGCAAATTCATCGCCGCCGAGGCGTGCCAATACGTCGGTTTCCCTGAGCATCGTCTTGAGCCGCTCGGCAACTTGTTTGAGCAATTCGTCACCCGTCGGATGACCGAATGTATCATTGACTTGCTTGAAGCGATCGAGATCGAGCATCAGGACGTTGAATTCCTCGCCCCAGCGGCGATGCCGAGCACTCGCGTCCTCGATCCTTTCCACTAGGGCGGCCCTGTTGGCGAGCCCCGTAAGCGCGTCGTGATGCGCCATGAAGGATATGCGAAGTCTCATTACGCCACCGTTCGGTAATGTCCTCGTGAGTCGTGAGCCAGCTACCGTCGGCCATCGGGTGCCTTAGAACCAGAACGACACGGCCGTTGCCGAGCTTTTCGATGGTCGTCGGATTAGTCAACTGCGCGGCAACGTATTCCGCCGGAGCAGGACCGATATAGTTCCCGGTCGATGAACGATGTTCGATGATTTGGTTGAGCGTTGTCCCGGGAATCAACAAATCGTCAGACAAATTATAGATTTCCTTATATCTCTCGTTAGCCACCAGAATTCGCTGGGCTGAATCGATCATGCACAGGCCCTGAGACATATTTTGCAGTGCGGCTGCAAAGCGCTCGTTGGAATTCTTCAAGGCTGCGGTACTTTCAAGCAGCGCCTGCTCGATTTTCTTGTACTCGGATATGTCCTGATGAATGGCCACCCAGCCGCCATCCGCCATGGGTTGATGGTTGACGCTATAGACACGACCATCGCTGAGCATGTTCTCGACGTAATAGGCCTGCCCTGCAGCAACTTCTTGCAATCGCGTGAAAACGTACTGTTCCGCTTCGCGCGGCGACATGCCAGCGTTCACCCGCGCTTCGAGTATCGAACGCAATGTTGCCCCGGCTTTAGTTTGCTCCGCGGTAAGAGCATACATTTCGCCGTAGCGGTCATTGCACACTACGAGACGTTGATCGCGGTCGAACATGCACAGACCGTGCGTCATATGCTTGAGCGCAGTGTGGAACAACAGATTGGCTCGCTCCAGCGACTGCTTAGATCGTTGCAGGCGCCACTGTCGCGCGGCGCCTAGTCCCACGACGATCAGCACGAACGCTGTTAACGCCGCACCGGCAAATAGGTACTTGACGAGCGTTGCGTCGGCATTTCGGAAAATGCTCTGTCGGGGCAATGCGACGACGGCGACCAGCGGAAGCCCGGATACCACACGGTAGGAGATGAGCTGGGGAGCGTCATCGAATTTGTCTTGGCCGGTTGCGCCGGTCCAAAAGCTGCCATCGGCTTTTTGACGGAGTGCGCTGAACAACAGCGAATTGGCAAGCGAAATGCCCACTATGTCTCGCTTTTGCGGATCAGGCCCGCCCGATGCGCGCAGAATGCCGTCCAGACCTACCAAAGACACCGTCCCGCCACGGCCGATGTCGAGGGAGCCGAAGAAGTTTTCCAGCTGTTGGACATCCAAGGAACTTGCAACCAACCCGCTAAACGAACCGTCGGGCTCACTCAGGCGTCGCGTGAATTGCAGGACCAGTTTTCCGCTAATGCGGCCAGTGACGGGCGTACCGATGCCGAGCCGGTCCGCTGTATCAGTGGTCTGAAATTTGAAATGCAGGCGATCGCCGACGTAGACAGGCGCTGAAAGCGATCCCTGGTTCGACTGCTTGACGAACCCATCGGCGCCAACAATTCCAAACTCCACCGTCAGGTTGCTTTGTGATTGGGTGCGCTCTACCCAGCGCGCAATGTCAAAGTGCTCCGGATCTTTCTGGTAGGCCCGCCGTAGCGCCATAAGTGCGTTGTCGGCCCCCTGCACCACCCGTTTAATGTATTCTTCCAGGACGCGCGTCAGATTGCTTTCCTGCCGCACCGCATCTTGATACGTCCGCTCATGCTCCTGACTTGCGAGCAAATAAATACCGCCCCAAATGATAGCAATGACGGCCAGTCCCAAATAGGTCGTCGTCTGTCGAATTGCAGCGATCGCTCTGGCCATTCAGCACGCCTTGGCTATTTCGTCGGCTGTTCATGCCAAAAGCTTGTGTGTAGCGGAAAATCCTTACTTTGCGGTTCGAGTTACAGTTGTAGGCGCCAAAGCCGCCACTAACCTTTATCGCGCGTTAACGATGTCGCCGCGGAAGGGGGGAGGCCAATTAATGCTTCTCGTCTGCGTTCTGGCGTGGTGCACCGATTTCATCAAGATCTTTGATGGCTTTCGCTATCAACTGTTCGGCAATTTCGGTTTGGCCCTGCTCAAGCGCATTGATCGCAAGTGCCAATAGTTGATTCGCATGCCGACGCATTTGTTCAAGATTTCGCATGACAAAGCTGAGCGCATCAAACAGCCAAAAGTCCAGTCAGAAACCAGTTTTGTTATTTCAATGATTAATTGCCGACGGTCAATGTTGCCCAGACATAAGCCCTTGTTGACGGCCGGTGGCGGGATCGGTTGCGCCGCAAAGTCGCTTTGCTTTGGCTGTGGAGCAACAGCAAACAGTCTTTGGCTGTCGTATCGCGTCGTGCCAATTAAGTCATTCTTTAGTTGCGACGGCTATACTTACCCGCGGGAATAGAATTAACCTTGGGTAAATTGCGCTGGATCGCCGGCTCGAGATCGAATTCCCATGTGTCCCGGATCGACCGAAATGGACGCCGCGCCTGCGCAAGCCACCGCGCTGAAACTGCGGGACAACCGCGTTTACGAAGTTCGATCGCAGCCGTCCAGCAACTACAGCGCAGCTAGATTTTGGGGGAAGGGACAATGACCATCCATCACTTCAGCGATATCTTGGTCGTGGATGACAGTGATACGGTAAGAAATATTGTTCGAAAGCTTTTGACACAGTTGGGATACAAAAAAATCGATGAAGCAGCTGATGGCGCTGTCGCGTTAGCGAAAATCTCGGAGAAACATTTTGATTTGGTGATTTCGGATTGGAACATGGAACCGGTGGGCGGGCAGCAATTGCTTGAACAAGTACGCGCCAGCGAGAAATACAAGGCCATGCCCTTTATTATGATGACCGCCAACTCTACGATTGATAAGATCGTCAAGGCGAGGAACGCTGGAGTTGACTGTTTTATCAACAAGCCGTTTCGTGCGGACGCACTGCAAGCCAAGATCCTTGAAGTAAGCAAGTAATCTTGACCGGCCGCCGTCACATTTCCCAACAACCGAGACGCGGTCCTTCAGGAGCTCAGGTACGTGCTTCAAGGCGGGATCAAACACCGTCGGCGAGACGCCGGATGGCTTGCCGTCGATGAAATTCGCTTGTTCACTTAGAGCTCACTCTTTGGACCCAATGTACTTGGCGCCGACTTCGTCGCCGAGACGCCAGATTACTCTGTACGCGCCATCCCGGGCCGGACCGTCGCCGGAAAGGAGTAGTACGAATTCATCCGGCACTTCATAGCCATTTGTGCTGAAGCGGACTTCGCCGTTGGAAATGTCGGTAATGAGACAGTAGCACGGCGGAGCGTCGATCCCGCCTTGGATCTTTGCCAGCCGCGCCAGCGGAGAGCGTGACGCTCCTCGCCTTTCTCCATGTTTCAGCGAATGCATTTGCGAAGCTCCAAGTTCCGGCAGCCCGCGGTAATGGCAGCAGCCCCATCGATAAGAACACTTATTCGAGCAACAATTGCGTGAAGCCTAAGTTATGCAATCAACTTTGCGGAGCATTTTGCTAAAATTAGCGCTAACAACGCCTCAAGAAAAATATGATCGGCGCCGCGCCCAATTTTTTCTGTTCCAACACGCGGAAAGAATAGAGATGGAGCTACTGACGGATGAGTGTCGTCTTGAACTGAGACGGTACCGATCGCCTTTTTCGCTCAATCCGACGGCTGGATCTGCGCGTCGTTGGCGAGCTTCCTCACCGCGGCGACTTCGTCGGCGAAGAATTTTCCGTATTGTTCGGGACTCATCGGCACTGGCTCATAGCCCATCCGCAACAATTGCGTCCGCACCACGGGAAGGCCAAGCGCCTTTCCGACGGCACCATTGAGCTCATCGATAATGTTACGCGGCGTGTTCGCCGGCGCGGAGAGACCGCACCAGTCAAGGTAGGTGCCGATCGGGTAACCCGCTTCCGCGAGCGTTTGCAGTCCGCGCAGGGACTGCAAGCGATTAGGCGTGCTCACCGCAAGCGGCACCGCTCTGCCCTCGCTGATCAAGGGAAGTGCCGGCGTGATCGGTATAATATAAAAATCGACGCGCCCCGCCGTGAGATCGGCCAGCGCCTGGCCCGCTCCGGGATAAGCGACATGCTGGACGTTCAATCCCGCCGCCAGACGAAAACGCTCGCCGGCGATATACGAGGCAGAGCCGATGCCGACGGAGGCGAATTTGAGTTCGCCGGGCTTGGCCTTGGCCGCTGCCACAAGGTCCGCAAGAGTCGCATAGCCCTTCCCGGGTGCGCCGATAAGCATGCTCGGCTCGCCGCCAAACATCGCTATCGGCGCCAGATCGCGCAGCACATCATAGGGCAGCGACTTGTGCATGATGACGGCCGTGCTCATGGCCGATGTGCTCAACAGCAGCGTTTCGCCGTCGGGACTTGCTTTCGCCACCGACGCGACGCCGACCGTTCCCCGGCCGCCGGGACGGTTTTCCAGGGTTAACGGCTGGCCGACCTGCCGGCCGACCTGATCGAGCACGAGGCGGGCAACGAGATCGTTAGTGGTGCCGGCGACGAACGGGCTCACCACGGTAATCGGCCGCGTCGGCCATTGCTGCGCCAATGCAGCGGAGCCGGCCGCGATTGCGACGACGCCGACGAATGCCGCGCAAAGCACGCGGAGCGGGTCCATATCAACCTCTTATGCGGATGCCACCGAAGCCCAAATGCGATATTCAGCTTAGACATATTGTATCAGCTAAGGAAGCATATCCATGTGGTCGGCGGCGGTCGCCGCGGGCGTTTGATGCGACGGCGAAAGTCGGATAAAACTCGCTCCGGCACGGGCGGCCGGTCTCAATGTGATGCAACGCGCGCACTTTCCGCTCAAACATGTCCCACGGGATGCCGGGCCGACGAAACCGATAAGACGGCGTGAATTGCTTGGGTTTGTCGCCGGTGTGGCGTTATGGCCGCGTGCCGCCATGGCGCAGCAGCCGATGCCGACAATTGGCTTTCTCCACGCCGGATCGGTTGCGCGCGCGCGCCTGGAACTCATCGCATTTTGGCAAGAAATGAGCTGGGCCGGCTTTGCAGAACATGTCAACATTGCGTGCGAATACCGCTGGGCCGAAGGACACGATGAACGCTTGCCCTTTCTCGCGGCGGATTTGGCGCGTCGGCAGTCGTCGCTTATTGTCGCCGGCGGCGCGCGGTCCGCCATGGCGGCAAAGCGCGCGAGCGGAACAATCCCCATCGTGTTCGTCGCCGCTTCCGATCCGGTGCGGAGCGGATTTGTCGACAGCTTAAGTCATCCCGGCGGCAATATCACCGGCATCAGTTTGGCTTCGCCGGAGCTATTGGCGAAGCGATTTCAACTCTTGCATCAGCTCGCTCCCAGCTTGGCAACTATGGCCGCGCTGGTGAACCCCGAAGCGCAGAACATCGACGTTCAGTTGCAGTATTTAGATGATGAGTCGAAGCGTGTTGGCATTCGTGTCCAGGTCGTCAAGGCGTCTGCGGAGACGGATTTTGCATCGGCACTTGACGAGATTGCGCAGCGCCGGGAAGCTGCCCTCATTGTGGGAAATGACGGCTTCCTCAATAGCGAGCGCGATCGCCTTGTCGCGCTGACAATGCACGACGGCATTCCCGCCGCCTTTGCCAACCGGGAATTCGTGGAAGCCGGCGGTCTCATGAGCTACGGGCCGAGCTTGATCGAGGCCTATCGACAAGCAGGCGCTTACGCGGGACGCATTCTCAAAGGCGAAAAACCCGCCGGGCTGGCGGTGCAAAATCCGATTGAAGCGGAGCTGGTGATTAACGCCCGAACGGCCAAGTCGCTGGGATTTGAAATTCCGTCGGCGCTGCTCGCGGCTGCCGACGACGTGATCGAGTAACGCCGCTTTTCAATATTGGAACGCATCTGGAAGCATCCCGTGCGGCGCCGCGAATTCAACATCCTCTTCGCCAGCGCTACGCTCACAGCGCCGCTGGCAGCGTACGCGCAACAGCGCTTGATACCCGTGGTTGGATTTCTAGATAGCGCGGCCGGCACCGCGGCAAAGCTCATCGAGTTTTACGAGGGTCTCAAGATCGAGGGCTATGTCAGAAACCAGAACCTAGCCCTCGACTATCACTCCGCCCAGGGCGACTACAGTCGGTTGCCCGCCCTTGCCGCCGATTTGGTCAATCGCCAGGTGTCGCTGGTCGCCGCCATTGGGATACCTGCGGCGCTGGCCGCCAAAAACGCAACCTCGGCGATTCCCATCGTTTTCGCGGTCGAGTCGGATCCGGTCGTGCTTGGACTTATCGGCAGTTTGGATAAGCCCGGCGGCAACATGACCGGCGTGGCCGACATGACGGCCGGCCGAGAGCAGAAGCGGTTGGAACTGTTACACGAATTGCTGCCGACTGCGACCGTCTTGGCGCTGCTGGTCAATCCTGATAATCCGGCTGCCGAGACGCAAACGCGAGATGCGCTTGCGGCGGCCCGCGCAATCGGGGTCGAGCTTAAGGTTATCCGCGCCAGCGCCGACAGCGATTTCGATGCCGCATTCGCCGAACTGGCCCAGGCGCATGCCGGCGGGCTCGCGATCGGCGACGATGAATTGTTCATCAGCGCCAGCGCACATCTCGCTGCATTGGCGGTCCGCAACGCTACCCCGGCGATTTTCCAGGGCCGAGATTTTGCCGTGGCCGGCGGCCTGGCGAGCTATGGCAGCAATCTGATGGAAACTTACCACCAAGCGGGAGCCTTCAGCGGCTTGATTTTAAAGGGCGCGGCGCCTGCCGATCTCCCTGTCTATCAATCGACGCGGATCGAATTCATCGTCAACCTGAGGAGGGCAAAGGCAATCGGCATTGCCGTCCCGCCGGCATGGCTGGGCCAGGCAAACGAGGTGATCAAATGATACTGCCAATGGAGCGAGCGCCGTCCCGCGCCAAATCGTCGAGGGCTTGCGCCGGACTGGGGTTGCAGAGGGGGGCCGAAGCTCGAAACGAGTAACTACTGTTTGAAAAACCAGCCTTTTTCGTCGATGCTGAGATCGCGGCGCGCGGATTTAAGGTTCGCTTCTCAGCGTTAGAGCGACACCGCGCTGCCGCAATCCAATATTAGATTCGACAACGCTCGACCTGGACGGAAGATGTTGTCGTGATGAGCAAGCACCACAGCAGCCGCACGAAATGGCGCCGGGCGATTTTTGTCGCGGCGCTTTCCGGCGCAGCAATTATGATTGCGCAGGACAGAGCGCGCGCTCAAGGATTCTTTGATTTCCTATTTGGGGGCTCTCAGCAGCGGCCCGCACCGCCGCCGGAGCCTGCCTATCCGGCACCGCCGCCAGAGTTGGGACGAGTGGCGCCGGCTCCGCTGGCGCCGCAAAGCGTGACCGAGAGAGCCGGCAGCACCGGCCATGCGGTCGTCTTCTGCGTGCGGCTTTGTGACGGCGAGCACTTTCCGATGGAGCATATGGTCAATGGAACACCGGTAGAAACCTGCCGGGCGATTTGTCCTTATAGCAAGACCAAGGTCTTCTTCGGCAGTGAAATCGCCAGCGCTGTCGCGGCAGACGGTCAGCATTACTCGAATCTCGACACCGCGTTCGTGTACCGAAAACAACTGGTGGCTAATTGCACCTGTAATGGCAAAGACGCGGCTGGCCTTGTCTCATTGGATGTGAAGAACGATCCGACCTTGCGACCCGGCGATATTGTTTCAACCAAGGAAGGACTGGTGGCTTATACTGGAAAGGGACAGGCTGCGGCCTTCGCGCCGGTCAATCCTGATACGCTTCCGGTGGATATAAAGCCCGCACCAGCGCAACAGCAGCTTCCTGCCAGCATAGAACCGAGCGTCGATGAGGACCCTGGGACGATAGTGCAGCCGGATAAAAGTCATCCGGTCCGCTAATTTCTACAGTCCGACGGGCGTTGGCCAATTCGTTGGCCTTAAAATGGCACGCCAACCCGCAGGCCGCCCTCAGAGGCGCGTCCATCGGTGTGTCCCGCGACGCCGACGTTAGGCTGCGTGGCGCAGGCCGCGAGGAAGACGGCAGCGAGCAATAGCAAGAGGATACGCATGAGCGGCACCCGCGCTGCAAACTGCATACGGCCACGGGTCGCAGCGGTCAAGAACCCAATCGCCACCTCGCGCCGGCCGGACAATATTCCTTGAGGCGAGTGTCGGACCTACGCCAAACGAGGTTGCCCGCTACGATTGGGCCGGCTCAAAATTTGCCATTCACCGTGCGCTAACGGACATTTCAAATCCCCGACGGGGCGTCGGTCCGAATAAGAAAACACAAACCGTCTTCAAAGTAGATTTGTGCTCATCTAAATATTTCGGTTAACGCAGCGTTAACGCCTGAGGGATAACGCTGGAATGGGAGGGCTGCCGGAGAGGCATAAGGTCCCTGCGGGCTCTGTTGATGTCGCACAATGCTCCCCACCATTTGAATTCCCACCAGGCGTCAAATGTAATTTCGGAAGCCTTCCGAGCGACGCGGGCCGGGTTTTTGACGGCGATCTTTTTCAGCCTGTTCATCAATGTGCTTGCTTTTGTTTCGCCTCTCTACATGCTGCAAATCTACGATCGGGTCATCACCAGCAGAAATACCGCGACGCTAATTGCACTCACGCTCATTGCAGCATTTCTTGTCATTATCTATGCGACGCTCGAGAAAGTGCGCTCCGCAATATTGGTTCGGCTTGGTATCCGCTTTTCGACTCTGGCGCGCTCGCGATTGTTCGACGCGGTGTTGAGAGGCAACTTGCTGCAACCGGGTCGCGGTCACACCCAGGCTCTCCGCGACCTCGACACGATCCGGGAATTTCTGACCGGAAGCGGGCTGATATCGTTTTGCGACGCGCCGTGGGTGCCGATCTTCGTGGTGGGATGCTTCATCCTGCATTCCTGGTACGGTTACATTGCGACCCTCGGCGCGGTGCTGATTTTCTGCTTCGCGATCGCCAATGAATTATTGACGCGAAAACAACTGAAAGCGGCGTCGCTAAGCGCAATCGCCGCAAACTCATATGCATCGGCGACCTTCCGTAACGCGGAGGTGCTGCATGCGATGGGAATGCTTTCGGGCCTGCGTGAGCGCTGGCTGGTGCGCCAGGACGAAGGATTGCAATTGCAAGCCGCGGCAAGCGACCGCGCCGGTCATTTGGTCGCCTCCACCAAGTTCATTCGAGTATTTCTGCAAATCGCCATATTGGGAGCAGGGGCGTATCTTTCGATCGAACAGGAATCCACTCCCGGCGCGATGGTCGCCGCCTCGATCATCATGGGGCGCGCTCTCGCCCCGGTGGAACTCGTAGTGGCGAATTGGAAGGGCTTCGTCGCGGCGCGAAACGCCTATGAAAGAATCCTGACGCTGTTTGGCATAGTTCCGGACGAATTGGAAAAAATGCCGCTGCCGGCGCCGCGCGGTTATTTGTCCGTTGAAAATGTGGTGGTCGTCCCGCCGGGCGCGAAAGAGCCGGTTTTGCGCGGAGTTTCCTTCGCACTGCGGCCGGGAGAAGTTCTCGGCGTACTTGGCCCTAGCGCCGCGGGCAAGTCAAGCCTCGCCCGCATCCTCGTCGGTGTTTGGCCGCTCTTGCACGGCAAGGTTCGTATTGATGGAGCGGAACTCGTTCATTGGGCTCCGGAACGGCTTGGACCGCACATCGGATACTTGCCGCAAGACGTTGAGCTCTTCTCCGGAACGGTCGCTGAAAATATTGCGCGTTTCGGCGAACAGGATGAGACCGAGATTATTGCAGCGGCGCAGATGGCCGGCGTGCACAACATGATTCAGGCGATGCCCGCCGGCTATAACACGCAAATCGGCGAAGGCGGATTTGCTCTCTCCGGCGGACAACGCCAGCGCGTGGCATTGGCGCGCGCCCTCTATCGCAGACCCGCCTATATCATCCTGGACGAACCCAATGCCAGCCTGGACGCTGACGGCGAGGCCGCGCTGCTCTTCGCCATTCAACAGCTGCGGCAAGCGGGATGCACCGTGGTGCTGATCACACACAAGACGAACATACTGGCCGTCGTGGATAAGATTCTGATCTTATCGTACGGGCAAGTTGCAGGTTTCGGTAGCCGAGAAGAGATTCTTGCGAAAGCGTTGGGCCGCCGTCTCGCTCCTGTGCCGGCAACGGCGGCGGCAGCGTCAGCGTAGGCGAGGGAATCCGCGTAATGGAGGGGATTGTCAAATCAGAAGCCGGCACAAAAGCTATCGAGGCTTCCATCTCCGCTGCACGACATTCCGCCGCACCCCCGACGGTCGGGCGGGATTGGCGACGTCCGGCCGCGATCGGCTATGCCCTGATCATCTTCACCTTTGTCGTACTTGGCGGCTGGTCCGCTATTGCCAAACTGGACAGCGCGGTAACCGCGCCAGGCGACATTGCAGAGGAGAATAGTCGTAAATCCATCCAGCACTTTGAAGGCGGAATAATCAAAGAGATTCTCGTTCGCGAGGGCGATCACGTTTCCGCCGGTCAAGTATTATTTCGACTGGACCCTACTGAGCCGCAGGCAAATCTTGCGCTCCAACAAAATCAACTTGATGCACTGTCCGCTCAAGAAGCTCGGTTGATTGCGGAGCGCGATCGGGCGACGGCGGTGGAATGGCCCGAAGAACTGCAGTCGAGGCGCGATCAGCCGACGGTAGCGCAGGCAATCGCCGATCAAACTAAGCAATTCAGCGGTCAACAGGCGTCGCTGCGCAATCAAATCGCATTGCTGCAATCAAAGATTGGTCAGTATAAGGCCGAGATTCAGGGATTGCAGCTCGAACGTAAGGCAACAACCGAGCAGCTTGGGTACATCGAGCAAGAATTAAGCGATCTCCAATATCTGCTTGGCAAGGAGCTTGTGCAAAAAAGCCGCGTGCTGGCGCTTGATCGCGAGAAGAGTCGTCTGGAAGGCGTTATTGGACGCTCCATGGCCGACGAAGCAATAGCCCAAAATGGAATTGGCGAGGCGGAGCTACAAATTCAGCAGGTTCAAAATAAATTCGACGGGGAGGTTGCCAGTTCCATTTTGGAGGTGAGGCAGAAGATTAACGAGGTCCGCGAGAAACTTCGCGTTGCGCACAACGTGCTGCGCCGGGTTGAAGTCACGACGCCGGTCTCAGGCGCCGTGCAGAACCTAAAGGTGTTCACGATCGGCGGCGTTATCAGACCCGGCGAAGTGCTGGCGGAAGTCGTTCCGGATCGGGACGCGCTCATTGTCCAGGCCCATATCGCGCCCCGCGATATGGATAGAATGTGGCCGGGAATGCGGGCTGAAGTTCGATTTACCTCGTTCAACTCCAGCATTTTGCCCATCATTATGGGACGAGTGGAGACTGTATCGCGAGATAGACTGGTCGATGAAGCAACCAAGCAGCCCTACTTTCTGGCTCAGGTCGTTGTCGATGATATCCCGCCAGAGATCCGCGATCATATTGTAGCGGGCATGCCTGCAAACCTCGTCTTTCCGACTGGCGAAAGAACCGTACTCAACTACCTCGTGCGACCGTTACAAGACAGAATGAACAGCGCGTTTCGTGAGCGATAGCTGGCTTTTTCAGCAACTAATTTACCGTCCTGTAAGGTCCGAGGATTATCGAAATATCGTCAGATAGAGACCGCCAGGAAAGGGATCGGACATGCAGGTCGTAGGAATCACAAACCACGGCCCGGAGGGCTCTCCGCTCGGGCAGGAATATTTATTGACCGATTCCGACCACCTGATCTCTGCCGCTGCGGGCAATTCCGGACACTCATCCGGTCCGACTTCCTCCTCCAGCCTCGCAGGGCCGGCATCGACCCTTGTAGGCTCGTCGAGCGGCCTTGAGATCAATCTGATCTGGGATTCGTCCGTTCGGAGCAGCTCGAATTGGTCTGCCATCGAAGCAGCCGTTGTCGCCGCTGCTAAAATCTATACCCAGGCGTTTTCAGATCACGTCGTGCTCAATATTGCGGTCGGCTTCGGTGAAATAGATGGCTCGGCCTTGAGCTCGAATGCGCTCGGCGAAAGCGAAAGTTACGGCTATATAACGAATTACTCGACTGTCGCGAACGCCATGAAGACCGCCGATGGCGGTTTGGTGTCCGACGGTTTGATGTCATCGAATGCGCTATCGGTAGATAGTCCTCCGACCGGCGCCAACTTCTTTGTCACTAGTGCGGAAGCCAAGGCGCTCGGCTTGATCAGCGGTTCGTCGACAGCAATCGACGGCTATATCGGGCTTACCAGCTCGTCGTCGCTGCTGTACTTTTCGGCCGATGGCGGCACGATAGGAAAGACCCAATACGATGCGGTTGGGGTCGTTGCTCACGAGATCAGCGAAGTCATGGGCCGCATTGGCCTTCAGGGCGACACCCTTGGCAGCTACAAAGACGTCTATACGCCGCTAGACCTATTCCGTTACGAAGCGCCCAACGTTCGTGACCTGACGCCGACCAGCGGTTATTTCTCGACGACCGACGGCGCTGGCGGGGCCACGAATTTGAACTCTTACAACAATCCCCAGAACGGCGGCGACGCCGACGATTGGGCCTCTGCCGGCGCCACCGATGCTGTTCTCAACGATTCCTATGATGCTTTCGGCACCCCTGGGGTCATCACGCATGTTTCGGCGACGGATCTTCTGGAGGACGCGGCTCTCGGCTATACGTTGACGTCCACTGGACTGGCCGAAATCACTGGTAAGACCAGCATCGTTGCATAGGAAGAGCAAGTTCTCATCCTAGAAACTGAAACCGGCCTCGAGAGAGTGCAGGTGATGTTCAGTATTGCAGCAAAAAGCCTCGGCACCCAAGGGAAAATGCCGAGGCCGAGTTTCCGGTGGGCTGCCCGCCTAGCGTAACACGAGTAGGATCGCTGTGTGTGTGTCGCGTCACGCCGCCGGGGTTCTTGTTGATCCGCTCATCCGCTCGTTAGACCATCCAAAACGGCTTGTAGGCGTCAACGTTAGTGCGGTAACGCAACAGACCGACATCCTCCAGCGCCCTATCGCTAAAGTGCTTCAGCTCGCCGCTGGAAGTCGTCGCGCGGTTAAGCCATGCAGCGATGCGCTTGGTCTGGCGGTGGATGGTCATCATGACACCCTCTTTGCGGCAAATTCGATAGTCGGGAATGTAATCGGGCCTTGTCCCGTCCGATGTGACAGCGAGCACAATTTTGCGGTTTCCAAAGTTCCACGGCGGGGAACTGCCCGCCGTCGCCTCAACCCCTGATGTGCGGCAATCAAGCGGTTGATCGCTGGGGTCACGGGGCCGATGAGCAGGGCGGCGACCTCAATTCGTGTACAGGCGTCAGAGGCCGCGCCACCTGTCAGACCTCGATCATGGGATTAGCTGCCGATTCTTTGGCAGCTTTTCCGAGGGCCTCGACTGCGAGCAGCCCAAAGGCACAAACCTCTCGATCACTAAGCCATTGTTTATAAAGGCTCCGGTGCTTTGACCGCTATAAGGCGCCGTCCTTGGCTACATCCCTGAGCTGAGCGAATTACCCATGGATTTCGTCTTAATTCTGGCTCAAATTGGCCAGAGCGTAGGCCTTGAGAAGCGGTGGCGTTCGGCAAGGGGGTACGCGGTCATGTGCCTTAAGTACCAACCGAGTTCAAAGCGCCGCGGCCATCAGTGTAGTGCGCCGGCGGCGTCCAAGAAGATGTCCGTTTTCGGATTACGCCCCGCAAATCTTCGCCTGAACGATCCCCCATCACCAAAGTTCCGCGCTGGGCTTGACGAACATCACTGCTTAATGCGCGGCTAGTCGGCACTAAATATTATGTTGCGTAGTACCGTTTCACGCATTCGCCTGTTTGTCACCGTGCTGGGAAGCGCGGTTTTGGGCGTATCGCTTTTAAGCTGGGCTCTGGCGCTGCACGCTAGCGAGGCTGGATACGCCTGGGTGGGGCTCGAACTCGCGCGCTCCCGCAGTTGAAACTGCGGAAATATGGCAAGTGTCGGCAAGCTGCGAGCGTCCGTTTTTTGTCAAAGCGGTCCTGCAATCAAAAGCCAAGCTCCAAGCTTACTACGATTTGGCCCCTAAAGAGGTTCGCGCATGGCGAGATCGCTCAATTCGCGGCGAGAGCCTTCAACCACTTCAGGATCAAGGCGGCTTGTACCGTCTCGTCAACGGTGAGCAAGGCAGCAGGCCTCTGCGCAACGTCGCTGCAGAAATGGAGCGCGGCGCGACGTTACATGCTCAGTACGCCGAATGGTTTGCCACCGCTTCAAATCTGGAAATGCAGGCAAATCAGTGGGCACAACGACTAAGCAACGTTTCGGATCAGAGAGTCACATTCAGCGAAGCTACGCGTCAGAGTTTCAGAGCCTACTCCGACCCGGATATTAGACAGGCGGGCGCCAAAAGCGGCTTTGAGCACTACGTCCTTTTTATGCTGGGGCTTGGCGGCTTTTCCAACGATGACGAGCAAGCTCTCAAAGCGAATTGCGTCAATATCACTCCGGTGAAAAAGATCTTCAGGAATGCGAACTATTTCAGTGAACTTTGGCGTTGGCCGGTCGATCATGTTGCGGCGTTCTCGCTCGGATTAGAGCTTTTGCTCATCGGCCTGCTCTTCATTCCTCTCGCCCTGTGGATCGACACGGGCGACTCGCAGACCGCTCAACAATACGTTCGCGACGTGGCAAACCGTCTCATTACGAAGATACTGAACTTCCATAAAAGCAAATTCGTTGTCGACCTTTTGAGTAAGAGCCTGGCAATACTCGCCGGAATTCGCACCTTCCTGACCGCCCCGCTCAATCCCGACCCAGCGGACGGCGAAATCCGCTTTGGGTGAGAATCACAGTTTACCGCGCTTAAAACTTCTCAGTTCCCCGGTATGTCTTACGACACGAAAACAGCTGCGGCGTGTTGCGACGAATGTTCGGTTCCTGTCGAAGCAAAAAAGATCGTGAAAGCTGAGTTCCAACTTGCCGAGGCTTGCGTAAAATTGTACAAATTATTCTCACGCATGTGGTGGTGACCCGCCTGAGCGCGGGAGAAGTGGCACAACGCCACTTTGATTCGAAAGGGGCCTGTCAATGAAAGTCTCCAAGCAGTTCGTGTTTCCTTGCCTGTCGTTGGCCCTGGTGTTCAGCGCCGGCAATGCAATGGCCCAATCGGCGAGCGCATCGAGTACCGCCAGTACCTCGACGGCGAGCGTCACCACATCCGTCTCGGTCTCGGGAACCGGCACTGCCAGCGGCAGTGCGAGCATCGGTGGTTCGACGAAGGCGTCGGTGGGTGCGTCCACAACACCTTCTTCGGCTAAGGCTCACGCGTACAGTTCAAGCGGCGGTCCGACCGAAGTTGACTGCAATAATAACGTGATGACCGGTACATTTTTCGTGCATTGTCATTAGCAGCAGTCACGCACAAACTTGTTGGTGTGGAGGATATCTGCATTCGCCGGTCGGTCCCGGCGGTGGAGGCGTGTTATAATCTGAAGATAGGTGTGCCAGACCGTCGATTGGTCAAGGCGCTTGTCGGGGACGAGCTAATACGCCGTTTGCGTCGGTTTTGCCGATGTCTACATTCCTTTTGGCGTTCGGCAGCAAACGCACGGCGCGCATCCGAGCCGCACGCAGCAACGAGCTCCGACACCGACCGGAAAATGTCGAAATGGAGTTCGGGACAAGGTACTAGAGCGAGCTGGGTTATGCGTCGCTTCGAAATTTATCCGGGATCAATTGTGCCTCGATCAGAACCGTCGAACGCCGCCGCGATTCCTCGGATCACGGTCAGGGTGGGGCTGTCGCCTCAGGTGGGAATTAGACGCCACGTTGCGGCCGGGATTCGTTACCAGCTCGCGTTTCGGCGGCAAACCCTCGTTGACCCACGCTAAGAACTGAGAAAGCGCGTCGACCTGATCGGTGTAACGGACGTTCGGAAAGGCGCACAGCTCCGCCAGAAATTCATGGAGCCACGGCGCCTGCTCGGGAAGCCGCACTGCGCCAGACTTCAGTTTGACGAATTGTGCCTGCAGGCGTTCAAGTTTGCTCAAACCGCCGGTCCGCATCGGAACACAGCACGGCGGCTTATTTTCCTTGACCCGCTTGTCATTGAGCGCGCCAATCAGCGGCCTGCCGGAAGCGGTCTCCTCGATGAGGATCGCACGCGGCCGATAGTGAGTGTCGAGATTGGCGACAAGCTCAAAAAGCTCGAGAAACTCCATTCGAACGCGAGCGGCGTGGATTAGGTTGTACGCGCCGTTTGCCACGTGAAAAATGAGACAAACCGAAAAGCTGCCGGTACCGACGGCCTTCTCGGCTGTATCGCACGAAAAAACAATGTCCCCGGATCCTAACACGCCTGAATAACGAGGCAGCCACGCAGCCTCGACGATCGATCCGCTTTCCCGCAATGGTCGCTGCTGATATTGCGCCTCGAAAAAATATAGCGGCGAATTGGCCCGCAGCGAATTCGATCTCCTGTGGAGGATAAAGTGTCGGATTGAGAACGTCGCCGGATTCTCGCCGCCACACCCCCGTGCTAAGCTTGAATTCTTCAGTGTCGCCGGCGATTAGCGGCAGCGCGAGGGTTCGAAACTCCTTGCCCTCGAGATAGGCGGTGAAATCGTCGACGTGCAACCGATGCGCCACATTAATAATCGCGCCGGTTCTAGGATCGTTGAGGCGGGTACTCACCGCGCCGTCGAAAGTGTCGGCCGCCCGAGCGCGTTCCGTCGGCGACATCGCGTCAGCCGGGGTCTGCGCGTCGTCCAAAATTATAAAATCGGCACCGCGGCCGGTTACCGAGGCGTTAAATGATCCCGAGAATCGACCGCCGCCCATTGTGGTCTGAAAATCTTCGATGCGATTAGCATCGGCGCACAACCTCGTTTTCGGAAAGATTTCTTGGTACCAGCTCAATTCGATGACCCGTCTGCACTTTAACGAAAGGTCGCGGGCCAGCGCTTCGTTGTGCGACAGGCAAATGAACTTCCGCGCCGGATCCTGGCCTAGCACCCAGGCCGGAAAGGCGACCGAAGCAAAAAACGATTTGAGGTGGCGGGGCGGCAGATTTAGGTTGAGTCTCCGCTCTTTTCCTTCGAACGCTCGCGTCAATGAATCGACGAGCAATTGCTGGTAAGGCGCCGGCGCAAACATTCGGCCGGGTTCCAACGTATTGAAGACCTTGCGTCCGAAGGCCAAGAAGTCGGTGCGCAGAATTGACTGCAGAAGTATTAGATCGTGCCGGGTCATTTTTTAACGCCTGCTTGGCTCGGTGTCAGTGGCTGGCGCGTGTTGTTGAGTTCAGGATCCACTGCGACTGCGACTTTTCGCGCCAGAAAATCCTCGATAATTTCGGCGTCGGCAGCGTCCATCGGGCCTTCAGCTTTGGATGGCGTCGCGTTGTTGACAAGGCGGGCAACGTGGCCGAACACCGCGCCAATGGCCTTCACGTCGCCTGCCAGGCCCTCTGCGACCAGCGCCTTGAGGAGGGCGCGTTGCTTCGAAACCCGTCGCCGTTGTTTGCCCTCTCGAACAAATACCGATTCGGATAGTTCGTCGACCAGATCGCTCTGCAAGTTGCGCGACTTCGGCGGCCGGCCTCGCGGATTTCCGCTTTGCCCGGATTTGAATCTGCTATGAAGGGGCGGGCGCTTGTTCCCCACTGAATATTGAGATGGCGCGCTGCTTGGGACCGGTTTCGGCATATCGCCGTTCTGGGCAGGTGCAGCAGCTCGGTCGCCGTCGTTCGGTTCATCGCGCACAAGTGTTCTCCTTCCGAAACCAACCCTGCGGCGGCCGGACATGTTGCGTTAGGCGCCAGACATGCGTCTGTCGCGCGTCAGAACGGCCCGCGGCGAATGCCGGGGCCTTCAAATGGCGGCTTGTTCAGAGGGCTTTATACTGGGAGCGGAAAAATTTGGACAGCTTCACTGGCGGGGGCGGATTTCCCGTGTCCATGCAAAATGATATGCGCTCACGCTTAACTTTTAACCGGCTCAGATCCTCAGGGCAAACTGTAAATCGGCAAGGATGTTTTTTTCTCGGACTCGTACCTGCTTTAACGTCTAGGCTCGTCGCTGTTACTTTGCACTGCTCGTTAGTTGAAATCGCTTCACTGGGCCTTCACATCGCGTCACTGGGTTTTCACATCGCTTCATTTCACTGGGGTCGGCAAGCCGACGGTCTTACGTAATCAGACGATTGAAAAATTTCAAGATAAAATTGAACATTTTTGGGGGGGAACCCTCTGGCATTTGCCTTACAAAATCAACCAAATCGCCAGTGCCACTTCCAACCGCCTTGAACGACGACGCGAAAAGGATATATGGAAAAATGAAAAGAGATCAGTTCGACGGCCGGTCGCGCATTGCCGGCTCGAATTTTTAAATGCAGGAGCTGAAAAGCGAAGGGGCGGACGTGTCTCCCTGTTATCTCATCGAATCTCCCTGTTATTTCACTTTGTCCAGCGAATTGGTCTTGTTCGTCCGGCCTTCTAAGGCACAGATGTGCTTAGGATTTTGGCCACACAAAAATTTCCAAACCCCAGGGACGGTAAGCCAACGCTCCCTGTAAACTCCCTGATAAACAGGGAAGTGCAATGTTTCGCAGTTACTCAGTTGTAATATGAGGGAGTCAGTAAAGAAAAGTTGTAACACCACGTGAGGGGTGAGAGGTGGCGGACGATCACATCCGCAACAGCCGCTTGGCGTTGCCGCTGAGTATCTTGGCCTTGTCCGCATCGCACAACGGCACGCCTTCCATCCATTTCGTTGCCGGCGGATTTACCACGAACGGCCAATCGACAGCGAACAGGATATGATCGATGCCCATTTCCATGACACAGCACAGCAGCGCTGGATTGGAGAAATTGCCGCTCGTCGTGATGTAGAAGTTGCCGCAAAAGATGTCGCGAAAGCTCATCGCCTTTTGGCCCGGCCGCGCCAGCGCCTGATCGACGCGCCATACCAGAAACGGTAGCGTCTCGCCGAGATGGCCGAGAATGATTTTTAGCTTGGGATGGCGCTCGAAAACGCCGGAGAGCACGAGCCGGATAGCAAGCGTCGCGGTCTCCACGGTGTAACCCCAAGCAGGTCGTGCCACCGTCGGGAAGTCCTTCACGTAGTCGTCATAATAAATCCGCATCACGTCGGCGTTCGGCAGCGAGGGATGCAGGTAGATCGGCACGTCGAGCGCTTCGGCGCGCGCGTAAATCGGCCAGAACCGCTTGTGGTCGAGAAAGGTGCCATTGGCGAGGCCGTGCAGCATGGCGCCCTTAAAGCCGAGCTTTACGGTACGTTCGAGCTCGTCGGCGGCCGCGTCGGGCGCCGCGGTGGGCAGCGCGGCAAAGGCGGCGAAGCGCGGATTGTCGGAGATTGCGGCATGCAGACGGTCGTTGACGCGGCGGGTCAAGGCGCCTGCAGTCTCGGCGGGCAGTTTCTGCGTCGACGGCGCGCCGTGCGAAATCACCTGAATGTCGATACCGGCTTCGTCCATTTCCTTGATGCGCCGCGCCCCGAGATCGTGGAGCCGCGTCATCTGCTCGCTCGGCCGGCCGGCTTCGCCGCCGGTATAGGTCTTGGCGAGTTCCTCGTCCCAATAATGCTCCTCGATAGCGATCACCGGACAATGTGGTTTCTTGAACATCGGGTCCTCCGCAATTTCTGTCTGTTTGGCGGCGACAGGTGTTAGCAAGGCGGGTGCAAGGTGTCACTGCGATCGAAAACGGGACGGGAATATTCGCGAGAGTCGAGGGTTAGAGATGACGGAAGCAGTCGCGACGAAGCTGAAGCCGACAACAGGAATCGTCGGTTGGCTCGTCAGTCGATGACTGCAGCATAATGACGGAGAATATCCGATGCGTGCGACGATGGCGGCAATAGCCCTGGCCGCAACGTTTGGCGGAACAAGCGCATTTGCGCAATCGGGCTCGGCCTATCCCTTCTGCCTGATGACGGATGACGCGCAGGTTTGCAGCTACAGTTCGATCGCGCAATGCCAAGCGTCGAAACGCGGCAATACCGACTTTTGTGTGCCGAATAATTGGTATTCCGGCTCTGCCCATCATTCCGGTACGCGGCCCTAAGTAGGTGCGGACCGCGCCGCACGTTCCAGTTCGTGTTGGGCTTAACTCACCGGATGCGCCCGGTAATAATCGGCATCCGCCGCGCTCTGCGCCCAGCCCGCTCGACCGCGCCAATCGAGATGGCGCGCCGCCATGTCGGTTCCGTAGCGCACGCGGAACAGCAGCGTGCGCGCCGGTCCGTTGGCATATTCGTGCACTTCGCCGGGCGGATGGACGACAAAGGCGCCGGGAACGACCGCTACGGTTTTGGTGGGCGTGCGCATGGCGCCGCCGCCTTCGAAGCAGAAGTAGATTTCGGTCGCTTGCGGGTGACAATGATAGGGGCTGATTTGGCCTGGCTCCCAACAGGCCACGGTGACGTCGCCTGCTTCGATCTTGCCGAGGATTTTCTCGACGTGCTTCTTGGGGTCAAATTCGGCTTGCTCGACCACGCTGAAGACATGCATCGCCCGTTTCCTCCCTATTCTTTGGTTGTCGTGGGCGCCGAACCTTAAGACAAATCGCCGGCGCTTGCGACGGGGAGCCTATGGTGCGGCGAGCCGCGAAAGCCACTTCGGTCTTGCAATACTGCTCTGTTGAGGCGCATCATACTCAAAGTTTGAATCGGTCGTTAGATTAGTTGAGGGAAGGGGGCGTCGAAGCGGGGGCAGACCAAGTCTGCCAAGGGACAGTGGCCATGGCCCATCTCGCCGACAAGGCCCATTTCGATAAGCGCACGCTCGCGCGGGTGAATTCCGCCATTTTGCTAGGTCTGATCGGCGGCGGGCTGGCGGCTTGCGTGCTGGGTGCCGTCGTCTTCGACCTCGCTCGGCTATTCTCAGTCTGGTGAATTTTCGATCAAATCTGCAAGCCGTCAAACGGCTAACTTACTGATAAAAAGTCTGTTTTTGTGATTATTTCAGGGCGCTTCAATGGTAAGGCGGCATTAAGCGTTGTGCCCATAATATGGCTTGTTGACATGCGCGCCGGCGAGGGGACGATGGGCGAACGCCGCGGGTCGAGACGCAGCAAGAGCTTCCTACGCGGCTTTGTTTATATCAGCCGCAAGCGCGGGGCGCTGGCCTGCCTCATTCGCGACCTTTCCGATAAAGGCGCCCGCATCATCTTTTCCGACACCGTAACGCTCCCGGACGTGCTCGATCTCTACATCCCGCAACGCGATCGCACGCTGCGTGCACGGGTGGAATGGCGCCGCAACGACGAGATCGGGCTCGCCTTTACCGAGGCCGAACGCTCGTCCGACGGCTCGCCCGGCGATGTCCAGGTCGTCCAACGCGTCGCCATGCTGGAAGCCGAAATCGCTTCGTTGCGAGCGCTGGTCAAGCAGCTTAAGGCCGTAACGGGCGAAATTGCCGACGAAGCGGCGGCGTAACGCGGACGCCTTAAGCTTCCGCTCTCGCCTTCGCCGTATTTGCCCTGATAATCTGCCGCCCACCTAAAACTCAAGGGAGATCGTCATGGCCAAGGGCTATTGGATTGCCACCTACTTTTCGATTTCAAACCCGGATGCGCTTGCCGAATATGCCAAGCTTGCGGGACCCGCGATCTCGGCGGCCGGCGGCCGCTTCCTGGCGCGCGGCACTGCCGCCAAGGCTTATGAAAAAGGCCTCAAACAGCGTGTGGTTCTGATCGAGTTCGACAGCGTCGACAAGGCCGCCGCCGCGCATGACAGCGCCGGCTATCAGGCCGCGCTCAAAGTGCTCGGCACCGCCGTCGAGCGCGACCTGCGCATCGTCGAAGGGCTTTAGTCGAAAATCCGCTCGCCCTGCAGATCGACGATCTGGCGCGCTTTGTTGAGGGTGAAATTCACCGCGTCGTCATAGGAGGCATAGGCGTCGGCGCGGATGAAGCGGTGTTCCTTTTGCACGCCGCCGATCTCCCGCGTGATCGTGCCCGCGGTCTGATAATGGCCGTTGTTCTTGTACGGCGCGGCGCGGATGATAAAGCCCTTGTATTCGACCGGGTCGGGGAGCTTGGCGGCAGCCTTGCCGCGGCCGAACAGCGCCCTGAACAACGACATCGCCTGGCTCCTATTTTTTGCCGGGTGCGCCTGTTGTACCCTTCCCGGTGTCGCTTCGCCACGCTGCAATTCGCACCCCCTGCACGGAGTTGGTCCAATGCCGAAAGCCTACTGGGTGACCTGTTACCGCTCGATCTCCGATCCGAAAAAGCTCGAGGCCTACGCTAAGCTCGCACCGCCTGCGGTGACGCCGTTCGGCGCCCGCTATATCGCGCGCGGCACCGCGGCCGCCGCCTTCGAGGCCGGACAAAAAGAGCGCATCGTAATCTCGGAATTTCCGAGCCTGGAGAACGCCATCGCCGCCTATAACTGCCCGGCCTACAAAGAAGCCCTCAAAGCGCTCGGCGACGGCGCGGTGCGCGACATCCGCATCGTCGAAGCACAGGAGTGACAAACGATAACCTTGCGGGACGTTGCGGCGGCAGGCGCGATTGCCAAATCGGCAAAGCGCCTCTATATAAGCGCCATTCGCGATTTAGCCTGCCTTGCCGTCTCGCCCTGCGCTTGAAAGGGCCATTCCCAAGACCACGCAAAATCCGGATTGAAGACCGTGCGAATGGTTCGCACGGCCCCAAAACGCATGATGCGTTTGCCAAAGGAGGGCCATGATGGCTCAAGGTACCGTCAAGTTTTTCAACGCTCAAAAGGGTTACGGCTTCATCGCGCAGGATGGCGGCGGCCCGGATGTTTTCGTTCACATTTCCGCGGTCGAGCGCGCCGGCATGAGCTACCTCAACGAAGGACAGAAGCTCACCTTCGACATCGAAGCCGATCGGCGCAGCGGCAAGTCCGCCGCGACCAACCTGCAAGCGGCGTAATCCCTAATCATATCCGGCGCCGGCGTCTCACGGCGCCGGCGTTTTCGATCAGACAGGGCCCGTGCATCCAACAAGACGGAGAACAACAATGCCGAGAAAGCCGGGACTGAATTCCGAATTCGTCATGTTCGACGTGCTCTACGAAGACGGCACACAGCGCTCGAACCGCAAGGTGCCGCGCGCGCTCATCGGCGGCATCGACGGTGACAAGCCGGCGCACGGCTTTTTGATCGAGCAGGACCGCGACATCGCGGAAAAATCCGGCCGCCCGCCGGCCAAGATCAAGAGCATCATCCGCTCGGGCGCCAAGAAAAAGGACCGCGACGCCGACTGGAAAAAGGCCTGCTGATTTTTGCTCGTCCCGTCACCTTCGAGGCTCGCTTGGCTCGCGGCTGCGGGCGGCGGCAGTCCAGTCAATATCCGACCCGGGCGAAATGCCGGCGTAATAGCGCGACATTGCGGCGATTGGCGCGAAAGAACACGTCGAACGCATCGCCGGCCACCGGCACGATGCCGACCGCGCCTTCGAGCAAGACATTGCCGACCATGCGCGCGAACAGAAGCCGCGGTACGCCGAGCCGGCGCGCTTCATAGAGCAGATAGCACGACAGCAGGGACGCGACGGCGTCGCCAATTCCGGGCACCAGGCGGAGCAGCGATTCCGCCCCGAAGCGGATGTCGGTGCCCGGTAGGATGAACGCCGTGTCGAACACGGTGGCCAGCATGTCGAGCCGGTCGAGCGCGGCGCGCCGCGACGCCGCGTCGTAGCGCGGCGCCGGGCGAATGGAACCCGGCAAATTTGCCCGGCGTAAAGGCCATGCTATCCGTCTTCCGCCCGGCCCACAGATGGGATGGCGCGCGCCGAGTGCCGGTTTATCGTTTTGATACTGTCGCCAGTACGGAGCAATCGCGAACGAGGTCGGGGAAGCTTCGCGCGCAAAGCGCAAGGAGCGAGGGAAAATGAACCAGTCATGCCCAACATCCAAATTCTCAATCCCGACAGCCTCGGCAAGCCGCTCGGCCAATATTCGCAACTGACGCGGGTGAAAGCGTCGGAGTTTTTGTTCATCGCCGGACAAGTCGGCGCCGATCAGAATGGCAAAGCGCCGCCCGAATTCGATGCGCAATGCGGCCTCGTCTTCGCCAATATCGGCCTGGCGCTGGCGTCGCAGGGCGCGAGCTTCGCCAACATCGTCGAATTCACCACATACCTGGTTCACTCGCAGGACATCCCAAAATTCATGGCCTATCGCACCCGCGAATTCCCGAAGCTGTTTTCCGGCGGCGCTTATCCGCCGAACACCCTGCTGGTCATCGATCGCCTGGTGCAGGAGCAGTTTCTGATCGAAGTGAGCGCGGTCGCCGCGTTGTAGGACGGCCGGCGATCACTCCGGAAACCGCCGCCGCGCGGTGGTCGTCCCAGCACCGCGCCGTCCGGCCCGAGCGCGCGGATGGTGAACTCGTAAGTATGGACTTCGCCCGGCGGCGGCGCCGGACCGACGAAGCCCGTCGCGAATGCGCCGCACGGCACATCCGGCTGGCCGCGATAACCGACCGTGCCGCCGCCGTGATGGAACGACGGCTTGTTGAGATCCGTCATCGCAAATTGCAGCCTCACCGTTCCCGCCGGCACGTCGTCAAGCTTGAAATTCGGCGAGCCGGAACACCAGGCGAAGGAAACGGAAAAGGCAAATGCGCCGGACGTCGTCAGCAAAAACGCGAGCGCGACCATGCCGAGCGCCGCGGCGCGATGCAACAGACGCGCAACCGACATGATCTCCTCCGGAGCGAATTCTTCTCCGGTGAACACGTTACCACATGCGCGCGGCATTTTGCGCTTCCGCGCGGCGCCGATAGCGCAAGCTCAACGGTCTTCGCCGCCGGCGCGCCACTGTCCCGCTGCCGCTTGCGCGCCCGCTTCAAGGGCGACGGATTCCAGGAGATAGCCGATCGTGGTGAGGCCGGCAGTGCGCGCCCGCTCGGCCAATTCGAGCGCGGCCATGCCGATGTCTTCGGCGATCTTGGCGCTGTCGGCGGGCGCGGCGTCGCTGGCGGCGGCGTCGGCTGTCTCCGCCACGGCAAGCAAGCTCCCTTCGGACCAACTCATCGCCTTCTTCGCCCTCGCGGTGCGCGCGCAAAAGTAGATAAGCGCAACTCCTTACATACTGGTTGATTATCATTGATTGTCAATGGAACCCGCTTACAACTCAAAGAATACAAAGAAAATCAACAACTTGCATTTAGTTGCCATTTCACTTAGCCACTGAGGCTCCCTTACGCGACGCGACGGCGCATGGCCAAACGCCCGAGAGCCCGGCTCTTAAAAGCGCAATTCCCCCGCTTGCGGCAAATCAGGCAAGAACAACTGGGCTGGGAAATCGTCGATATTGTCAGCCGCCTGCCGGGAGCGAAACCGAGCATTTCGTCGATCTATCGCCTTGAGCAGGGCGACGCCATCCGCATGTCGAGTGCGCGACGCGTCTTCGATGTCATCAACGGCGCGCTGCAGAACACGCTCGACGCCAGCAAAGAGCTCGAAATGAGCTGGTAGAGGATGATCTCGATAGCCATATCGGTGCAGCGTCCTATAGCCGCGTACAACGTCTACCGGCTGCCGGAGGGGTTGTTGGGGTAAGAGTGCGGTTCGCAGCAGCGCGTCTCGCCTGCCTGTCCCCAAAGGGGAGAGGCGAATTTTACTTCAGTTATCCAAAAAGCTTCGTCGTCCGGTGCCGACATGGTGGATCTCCGCGCCACCGCAATCCACTTAATTCCGCCGCTTTGCCGGCGGCATCTACTAGCGCGCCCTTCCGCAAACCATCATGGAGGCGACGATGGCGGTGGTTGGACTCGAATGGCACTGGTTCACGGCGTGGAACGGCGTGCCGAACACCCTCGAAATCAACATCGCTCCGGCGAACCTCGGCGTGCAGAGTTGGCTCTACGGCGTCGATGGCGGTGGGCTGGTGTTCGCCGGCATCGACAGCTATCGCAGGCGGCTGTCCAACGGCCAGGATCAGCCAGTCAATTTCAATGCCGACTTCAACGATCCGCCGGTGGTCTTCGATTTCATCAGCTCCGTCACCTTTGCCTTCTCGCTGGGGGACGGCCAGCAAGGCTGGATGGTCGGCCGGCTGGACTATTGGGGCTAAGGGAGGTTCGCATGCAATTTGCCTCAGCGACTGGGACCAAGATCGGGCATTCGGCGTGCTGCATCGTGTTCGACGCCGCTAACGGCAAGATCGTGCACGTTCATCGTGTCGTCACCATGGAAGGCTCCCACCACCATTCGGATCAGACCATTGCCGAGCGCGCGCTGGCGCTGGCGAAGAAGCACGGCGCCAAGGCGGCGGCGCTCGACACCATCATGGTCGAGACGACAATGCTGGAATCGCGGGAGCGGTTTGCGGTCGATCTCAAAAGCCGCGAGCTCGTGGCGGCGAAGCGACGCTAGTCCAGGAGACGGCGCGCCGCGGCGACGAGGGCGAAACGACAACCTCGTCACGGCCGGACGATGGATCGGCCCCATGTTCCGTCATCCTGAGGCGCGAGCGCCAGCGAGCCTCGAAGGATGAGCGGCCACGGCGCTGCGGCCGTCGCCCTTCGAGGCGCGTCTTTGGCGCGCACCTCAGGGTGACGGTGAACGTCAGTTATCCAAAAAGCTCCGCAGCTTGCAACTCCGCGACGGATGCTTGAGTTTCCGCAGCGCCTTGGCCTCGATCTGGCGGATGCGCTCGCGGGTCACCGAGAATTGCTGGCCGACTTCTTCCAGCGTGTGGTCGGTGTTCATGCCGATGCCGAAGCGCATGCGAAGAACGCGCTCCTCGCGCGGGGTAAGCGAGGCGAGGACCCGCGTCGTCGTTTCGCGCAGGTTCGACTGGATCGCGGCATCGATCGGCAGGATGGCGTTCTTGTCCTCGATGAAATCGCCAAGGTGGGAATCCTCCTCGTCGCCGATCGGCGTTTCCAGCGACAGCGGCTCCTTGGCGATTTTGAGGACCTTCCGCACCTTCTCGAGCGGCATGCCGAGCTTTTCCGCCAATTCCTCGGGCGTCGGCTCGCGGCCGATCTCGTTGAGCATCTGGCGCGAGGTGCGCACGATCTTGTTGATGGTCTCGATCATGTGCACCGGGATGCGGATGGTGCGCGCCTGGTCGGCGATCGAGCGGGTGATCGCTTGGCGGATCCACCAGGTCGCATAGGTCGAGAACTTGTAGCCGCGGCGGTACTCGAACTTGTCGACAGCCTTCATCAGGCCGATATTGCCTTCCTGGATCAGGTCGAGGAATTGCAGACCGCGGTTGGTGTATTTCTTGGCGATGGAGATGACGAGGCGGAGATTGGCCTCGACCATTTCCTTCTTGGCCTGGCGCGCCTCGCGCTCGCCCTTCTGCACCATGTGCACGAGCTTGCGGAACTCGCCGATCTCGAGGCCGGTCTCGGCGGCCAGCGTATGGATCTGCGTGCGCAGGTCCTTGATGCGGTCCTTGTCGCGGGCGACGAAATTCTTCCAGCCTTTCTCGGCGAGCTTTGAGATCCGGTTGAGCCAGCGCGGATCGAGCTCGGAGCCCTGGTACTGGCGCAAAAAGCTTTCGCGTAGCACGCCGTGGCTTTCGGCAAGCCGCATCAGCCGGCCTTCGTGGCCGACCAGCCTTTTGTTGATGTCGTAGAGCTGCTCGACCAGCGCATCGATGCGTGCCTGATTAAGCCGCAGCGATTTCACCTCCTGGATGATCTCATCCTTGAGCTTCTTGTATTTGCGCTCCTGATTGGGCGACAGCTTTTCGTTGACCAGGCGCCGCTCGATGTCCTGGTCCTGCAGACGGCGCAGCCGCTTGAACGCGTCAGCGATGTTGTCGAAAGTCTCCAGCACTTTCGGCTTGAGCTCGGCCTCGATCGCGGCGAGCGACATCGAGTTTTCGAGATCGTCCTCGTCGAGGTCGGCGTCCGCCAAGGCTGCTTCTTCGCCGCCTTCCTCGCCGTCGCCGGTGGCGGCCGGTTGCGGCTTGAACGGCGTGGCGCCGGGCGGCGCCGAAGGCGGCGCCACGGTCTGCACCGGCTGTGGCGCAAAACCGCCGTTGCCGGCCGGCACGGCGTGCGGGCCGATATTGGAGCCCATCGGAGCGCCCATTGCGGCAGCAACGCCGGACGGATCGCCGCCGGGATTCACCGCCGGGGCGACCTGCTTGGCGTCGGGGCCGGCGTAAGTTGCTTCGAGATCGATGATGTCGCGGAGAAAGACTTTGCCTTCGTTCAATTCATCGCGCCAGATGATGATGGCCTGGAACGACAGCGGGCTTTCGCAGAGGCCCGCAATCATGGCTTCGCGGCCGGCCTCGATGCGCTTGGCGATGGCGATCTCGCCTTCGCGCGACAAAAGCTCGACGGAACCCATCTCGCGCAGATACATCCGCACCGGATCGTCGGTGCGCTCGGACGGCTCCTTGGCCTCGGTCTTGGCGGGGGTCTTGGGGGCGACTTCGACGACCTCGCCGCCTTCGGCCTCTTCCTCCTCGGCCTCTTCGCCCTCGCCGTCCTCAGCCTCGGCTTCCTCGGTCTCCACGACGTTGATGCCCATTTCGTTCATCATCGCCAGGATGTCTTCGATCTTCTCCGAGGTGACCTCTTCGGAGGGCATCACCGCATTGAGCTGCTCGTAGGTGACATAGCCGCGCTTCTTGGCGGACTTGATCATCTTCTTGACGGCGGCGTCGGAGAGATCGAGCAGCGGCAGCGGGGCGTCGGGCGTTTCCGGGGTTTCTTTCTCCGGTGCCTCGGCATCCTTGGGCGGGGCCGCCATTCCTGGTCGAACGACCTTGGCCTTGCTCGCGACGGTCTTGGTGGCCACGCTCTTGGTTGCCATTATCTCTGTCTCCACAGGGCCGCAATTCGCGTCCCCCTACTCTATGGCGTGAGTCTCGCCCCGAACCGGGAGGGGTGAGCGCTGGGACCAGGGGCGAAAGCCCGCTCGTCCCTTGTTGTTGGGCCGGCAGCGCGCCACCCTCGGGCGGAAGCTGACGGCCAAAAATGGCAGCGCAGCAGGGCCGCAGCCCATCCGCACCGCCCAAATCGAGGCCAAATGTGTCGGAACTCCGTTAAGCTCCGACTAACCCTAACCGCGAGGGCGGCCTCTTATTCCCCTCGCCAAGGCCGGAGTCCAGTCGCGGACTTCCGCTTCTTTCCTCCCCCTGCAAGGGGCAGGCCGGCGGCTCTCGGCCCCGGTGGGGTCGCCGCACGCTTTACGGGCGCGTACTGACCCCCCACCCCGACCTCCCGCTATCGGGGAGGGAAACCAGGGTGCGTCGCGCCTACACCGAGCCCGTCACAGCGACCTCGTCGCGCGGCCCGACGACGCGCCGAAGCCGTCGATCAGAGCCTCGGTTCCATCGAGCGAGGACAGCCGGGCTTTGATATCGCGCAGCCGCGCGTAGTTCGCCTCGGTATTGTCCTGCCCAAGCGCCATTTCTGCGGCCTTAAGTTCCCTAGTTAGGGAATGCCACTGCCGATGCAAGGCGACGAGCTGCTTCCAGGTCAACAAAACATCGGCCGCGCCGGCACTGGGCCCGGCGCCCCAGACCGACGGTGTGGTGATGCTGCGCTGGATGCGTTCGAGCAGACCGGCAAAGCCGCGCTTGGCAAGTTCGGCCGCGAGCGCTGCAGACTGCTGCGAGCTTGCCGCTTCGCCCTCCTTACCAAAATCTTCGGCGAAATGATGGGCGAAAACGTCGATCAGCGCGCCTTTCAGTTTCTGCGTATCGGCGTGGCGGAACTCGGCCGCCGCAAGCTCCTCGATGTGGTCGTGGAGGAGCCACGGATGGATGATTGCCGCCTGCAGGATCAACGCTTCATTGCGCGGGATCGCGGTGCGATGGCCGCGATGCAGCGGGCCCGCGGCAAGCTGCGGACTCGCCGCGATATAGGCCTCCCCGCCGCCAAAGGCGGACGCGGCGGGACGCGCCGCGTCCCGTCCGCGGGCTTTGCGATCGAAACCCTTTTCATGAAAGCTGCCTCTGCCGAAGCCGCTTCGGTTGAAACCGCCGCGGCGCGTCGAAATTTCCGCCGGCGCGAACATGCGGCGAAGTTTTTCGGAAAAATCTTGCCGGTAATAGCGGCGCACCAATTCATCGGCGATCGTCGCCGTGACTTCGGCAAGCCGCGCCTCGAAGGCGGCGCGGCGCTCCGGCGTATCGAACGGGCCGGCCTCGATCTCGCGCGACCACAGCACCGCCGCCAGCGGGCGCGCGGCGGCCAACACGTCGTCGAGCGCATCGCGGCCGCCGGAGCGGGCGAGATCGTCGGGATCCTGGCCGTCGGGCAGCGTGGCGAGCGTGAGGCTCTTGCCGGGTTTGAGCAGCGGCAAAGCGAGATCGAGCGCGCGGTAGGCCGCACGTCGCCCGGCGTCGTCGCCGTCGAAGCACAGAATCGGCTCGTCGTTGAGCCGCCACATCAAGGCGAGCTGATCGGCGGTGAGTGCGGTGCCGAGCGGCGCGACGGCCGCCTCGAAGCCGGCGGTGACCATGGCGATGACGTCGATATAGCCTTCGACAGCGATAACCCGCGCCCCTTCATGGGCGGCCTTGCGGGCTGAGGCGATATTGTAAAGCGTCGCGCCTTTGTGGAAGAGCGGCGTCTCCGGCGAGTTGAGATATTTGGCGGACACGTCCTTATCGAGCGCGCGGCCGCCGAAGGCGATGACGCGGCCGCGCCAGTCGCTGATCGGGAACATGACGCGGTCGCGGAAGCGATCATAGGGCACCGCGATGTCTTCGCCGGTGACCACGAGGCCCGCTTCCGCCATGTCCTCGACGGAGATTTTCAGGCCGCCGAGATGCTCCTTGAGCGCATATTGCTCGGCCGCCGCATAGCCGAGCCGGAATTTCAGCTGCATCGCGGCGTGGATGCCGCGGTCGAGCAGATAGCCGCGGCCGCGCGCGCCATTTCTCGACGCCAGCGTCGCCTCGAAGAATTTGGCGGCGATCTCGACGATGTCGTGCAGCGTCTTCCTTCGCTCCTCGTGCGCGGCCGCCTCGCGCGTCATTGCCGGCAGCGGCACGCCGGCCTCGTTCGCCAGCCGCTCGACCGCTTCCGGAAAGCTCACGCCCTCGGTGAGCATGAGAAAGTCGAAAATGTTGCCGTTCTTGCCCGAGGAGAAGTCGAACCACATCGCCTTTTGGTCATTCACAAAGAACGACGGCGTCTTCTCCTTGTTGAACGGCGACAGGCCTTTCCATTCGCGCCCCGCTTTGCGCAATTTCACGCGGCGGCCGACGACCTCCGAAACCGGAAGCCGCGCACGCAGCTCGTCGAGAAATTGCGGTGTAAAGCGCATGGTGATTCGCAAGGGTAGCGCGGATGCGCCCTAAATATATGGCGATGCGCTCCCGCCGCTGGCCAGTCCGGTCTTGTCCCGGTTATCCACAGGGCAAAAGCTAAGGATGTTTGGTTTTTCCGTTGCGTTTCGGAGCTTTGGCACTCCGAGCCACTCGCGTAATTTCTAAACGTCCCGTGGCATCGTAAGTGCGCCGCTTGGGTGCTATTTCGCAATCCTTGATACCTTCTTCATCAAAAACGTGCTCGACGACCGCATAAGGCGGGCCATTGTACCAGCGGGGATCGTCATCGTGATCGAGCCGGATTGCTGCGATGGTTCTCTTGCCCACGTCCGTGCATCGCCAACGGCCGCTTCCAGTCAGGAATTCACGGCCGATACGAAAATCGGAGTGTTTCATCTCGCGATTGCCGGTCCAAGGTAGTGGAACTGACTTTGGCTTCGATCTGGCCTTTTTTTACCATTATCGCGCTCCCGTTCATTCGAAATCATCGCCATCCGCCGTAAAGCCGAACAGCCGCTGGACGCGGTAATAGCGCGCCGAGCGCGGCTGGGTGATGCCCCATTGGTCGGAGCGGCCGGGCGCGTATTTCCAGTAAGATGACGGGCGCGGCTGATAGCTGTCGTCGACCTGAAGCACTTCGGCGGCATATTCCAGCGGCACCTCGTCGGGCCCGCAGAAATACGCAAAGACGTTGTCGCCCGGCCCGTGGCGCCCGGGCCCCCATTCGATCGGATAGCCGCTGTCCTTCATGCGGCCCATGCCGCGCATGACCGAGTCAAACTCGGGCATTTCGAACGCGATGTGGTTGAGCGTCGGCAGATTCATTTTGCACAAGACGATCGAGCAATGATCGGAATTGTCGCAGTGCAGGAACCACAGCGGCGCATTGTCGTCGATGACGCGGAAGCCGAGCGCTTGCGTGAAGAATCGCAAAGTCCCGTCGAAGTCGCGCGCGTTGAGATTGACGTGGACGATCTTGCGCGGCCGGTCGGGAGAGTCGGCCGTGTCGGCGTGGTCAGCGCAATCGCAGACGAAGCCGAGATTGCGGCCATCGGGGTCCTTGCAGGCAAAGCCGTAACCGCCGCCCGGGATGTTGAGTTTAGCCGGCGCGCTGGGCTTGCCACCGGCGGCTTTGGTCCGATCAAGCAACGCATCGATGCCGGCTCGTCCGGCAACGTCGAATACGATGCGCACGACGGCGGGTTGTGCGCCGGCATGCAGGACGAGCACGTGATGATATGAGCCGGTGCCGCGGAAATAGCGTGAGTCATTGCGCGTTTCCACCGGCGCAAGGCCCCACACCGCTTCATAGAAGCAAGCCGCCTCGTCGAGATTGCTGGCGACGATTTCGACGCTACGCACGCCGCGAATGAAACAGGCCGCCATTACTTACGACCCGCCGAGCAGCTTTTTCACCAGTGCGCTGGCGTGGGCAAAATCCATCTGTCCCGAGAAGCGCTGCTTGAGCGCCGCCATGGTGCGGCCCATGTCTTTGATGGTCTCGGCTTCGATGTCCTTGATCAGCGTCGAAATCGCGGAGGCCGCTTCGAGGTCGGACATTTTTTTGGGCAGATAGGCGGAAATGATCTCGATCTCCTCGCGCTCTTGCGCGGCAAGCTCGGTGCGGCCCGCTTTCTCGTAGATGTCGCGCGACTCCTGGCGCTGCTTGATCATCTTTTGCATGACGTCGAGGATTTCTGGATCGCTCAGCGTCGATCGCTCGGCGCCGCTGGTTTCCCGCTGCAAAATCGCGGCATTGATCAGCCGCAGCGTCGAGACGCGGCGCGCCTGACCGGCCTTCATCGCCTCTTTCAAGGCGTTGCTGATATCGTCGCGCAACACGGCATCGATCCCCTGACAATGCCATTGACCCCCACCCCGACCCCCTGCCTTGTGGAGGGAGACCGGCGCCGCGCTCGCTTTCCTCCCCCTGATAAGGGGGAGGGATAAGGCGGGGGCCAAAAGCGAACGGCGGTTGCGTTCTCATATAATATACGCAACTAAGAGGCCATGACCCAGACGCAGGCCTCTTCCGCGGCGACTTGGGACGAGCCCAAGCCGACGGCGCTTCTGGTGCTGGCCGACGGCACGGTGCTCGAAGGTTTTGGCTTCGGCGCCACCGGCCATGCCGTCGGCGAAGTCTGCTTCAATACGGCGATGACCGGCTATGAGGAGATCCTTACCGATCCGTCCTATGCCGGGCAGATCATCACCTTTACATTCCCTCATATCGGCAATGTCGGCACAAACGAAGAGGACATCGAGACCGTCAATCTCGCGGCGACGCCCGGCGCGCGCGGCGTGGTGCTGCATTCGGCGATCACGCAACCGTCGAATTACCGCGCCACGCGCCATCTCGACGCTTGGCTGAAAAGCCGCGGCGTTATCGGGCTCGCCGGGCTGGATACGCGCGCATTGACCGCGCTCATCCGCGAGAAGGGCATGCCGAACGCTACAATCGCGCACGAGCCGTCCGGCCGCTTCGATCTCGACGCGCTCAAGCGTGAGGCTAAGGACTGGCCGGGGCTCGTCGGCATGGATCTGGTGCCGATGGTGACGACGGGGCAACGCTTTACCTGGGACGAGACGCCGTGGCGCTGGGGCGAGGGCTACGGCCGGCAGCAGCGCGCCGAATTCAATGTCGTCGCCGTGGATTACGGCATCAAGCGCAACATATTGCGCCAGCTCGCCGGCAATGCCTGCAAGGTGACGGTGGTGCCGGCGCAAACCTCCGCCGCCGATATTCTGGCGCTCAAACCCGACGGCATTTTTCTATCGAACGGGCCGGGCGATCCGGCGGCCACCGGCGAATATGCGGTGCCGGTGATCCGCGCCCTGATCGCGCAGAAGCCGGTCTTCGGCATCTGCCTCGGTCATCAGATGCTGGCGCTCGCGGTCGGCGCCAAGACCATGAAAATGCACCAGGGTCACCACGGCGCCAACCATCCGGTGAAAGACCTCGTTACCGGCAAGGTCGAGATCACGTCGATGAATCACGGCTTCGCCGTCGACGGCACGACGCTGCCGGACAATGCCGTCGAGACCCATGTCTCGTTGTTTGACGGCTCCAATTGCGGGTTGGCGCTGAAAGACCGGCCAGTGTTTTCGGTGCAATATCACCCGGAAGCCTCGCCCGGCCCGCGCGACAGTCATTTATTGTTCAATCGCTTTGTCGACATGATGCGCGCATCGAAGAGGGCGTGACCGCGGCGATCCCGTGGCAATATTTGCGTTACAAAATCTCAACCTAAGCTCATGTAGAACTGGCGGGCCGCTGGCGAGTTGAAGATCATGCCGACCGCGATGAGCGCCGCCGTCCCTATTACCCACAGATTCACCGACGACGGCCGGATTCCGAACAATCCCGATTTGCCGCTCGTTGTCTATCGCGGCGGCATCGATCTTTCCGGCTCGCCCGATCCGGAGGACGTGGTCGAAAAGACGTTCGCGGCAAACCGCTGGGGCAATATGTGGCGCAACGGGATTTACCCCTATCCCCATTATCATTCGATGATTCACGAGGCGATGGGAATCGCGCGCGGGCGTGCCACGGTGCGCTTTGGCGGCGCCAACGGTCAGGACATCGAAATCGGGCCCGGCAACGTCGTCATCCTGCCGGCGGGCACCGGTCATCAGTGCCTGGCACAGACTCAAACGCTGGTCGTCATCGGCGCTTATCCGCCAAGCGGCACCTACAATCTCTGCCGCGGCAGCAAATCCGAACACGCCAAGGCGATCGTCACCATCCCGAAAGTGCCGCTGCCGGCGACTGATCCGGCATTCGGATCGCAAGGCCCGCTGCTCGAACTGTGGCGATCCTGACCGCACCTGACTTGAACCTCGCCGCGAGCGCGCTCTAGCCTTTACGCTTCGGAGCACGCGCGACCGGGACTCGCTCACGCATTGCGGGCGATCCCATCAAGCGAACTTCCCACTTCATCGCGCAAGTCGGACCAAATGCGGCCGAAAAGACTTTGAAACTGCGGTTCAAGCCGGCGTTCCGTCGTGGTCATGTGACGCGGCAATGCGATGTCATATTCGGCTTTGATGCGGCCCGGCCGCGCCGTCATGATAACGACGCGGGTGCACATGGCGATTGCTTCCGCCAAATCGTGCGTCACGAACAGCACCGTCATTCCCGATTCGCGCCACAGCCGCAAAAAGTCGTCCTCGATGACAGTGCGGGTCTGAGCATCCAGCGCCCCGAAGGGCTCGTCCATCAGGAGGATGCTGGGCTCGGCGGCGAGAATGGACGCGAGCTGAAGCCGCTTGCGCATGCCGCCGGAAAGCTGATGCGGATAGTAATGCTCGAATCCGCCAAGTCCGAGTTTGGCTAGCCACGGTTCGGCGATACGCCACCTGTCTTCGGGACGCTTGCCCCTTATCTCCAAAACAAATTCGGCGTTCCGTCGCACAGTCCGCCACGGCAACAGAGTTTCGCGCTGAAAAACGTACCCTATGGTGCGGACGCCGGTGACGGGTCTGCCTTCCACGATGATTTCGCCGGAGTTGAACCCGTCGAGGCCGGCAATCAGGTTCAACAAAGTCGACTTTCCGCAGCCGCTCGGACCGACAATCCCGACCAGGTCGCCGCGGTGCACCTGCAAATTCGCGCGGTCGAGAGCGAGGAGTGCCGCACCGGTCGTGTCGCCGTAACTCTTAACCACGTCCTTGACGTGGATGACGAGATCGGCGGGCAGCGCTTGGTCGCCGCGCCGCGTTTTCCACTCCGCCGATTGCGATCGCATTCACCACACCTTCGACATGGCGGTATCGACCACGTCGTCGTATTTCACAGGAGACTGAATGACGCCGGCCTTGATCAGGAACGTGTTTTCGGCGTCGATGGCGGCGCGTGGCAGTTGCGTGTCATAAGCGCGGCCCTTGGTCGCCGACGCCAACCGGTTGTAAGTCGCCTTGAGCACCGCAGGATCCACAGTCGGAAAATACTTCTGCGCAACGGCAAGCCCCGCCGCGGGATCGTCATAGATCAACTGCGCCGCCTGCTTGGTAGCCTGAACGATTTTTTCGGCAATGTCGCGGTGGTTCTTTAGAAAGTCGTCGGTGACGACCAGTCCGGAAAAGACGCGCTCGCGAAGAATGTCGGGCCCGTCGCCGCGCAGGATATCGAAAACCGGGCCGGTGATGCCCTGCTGGATGCCGCTGGAAAAGAACGGCTCCGCCAGGATCGCACCGTCCAGGTCGCCTTTGCCCATGGCAATCAGGGCGTTTTCAAAGCCGCCGATCTGTATGAGTTGGACGTCGTGATCGAGATCGAAGCCGGCGTTGTCCAGAACGAATCTTAATATCTGATCGCCATCGGAACCCCGCCGCGGCGTGGCAATGCGCAGGCCCTTGAGACTGGAAAGATCTTTCGCATTGGGGAAGCGCTTCTTGTCGACGACGATGCCCCAATCGCGCACCCCCGCCACGCCCGAGATGATCTTGATCGATGCTCCCATCGAACGAAGCTTCATCGGCTGGGTCAGCGCGCTGTTGAGTACATCGATGTTGCCGCCGATCAGCGCCGTCGCAGCCTCGTTGCCGCCGGTCGTGAAGGTGTGCGTGACGTTGAGGCCTTGGGCTGCATAGAAGCCCTTTTCCGAGGCGACGAGCAACGGCAGTTCGTGCAAGGCCAGCGGCGGGTGCGCCATGCGGACGGTTGTCGGCTCGTCGGCCGAAGCAAATGCGGATGAAATCGATAGCGCCGCGAATACCGCAAAGAACCGAGAACTTCTCATCGTAATGATCTCCTTCGCGCTACAACTTTAACTCGTGTTGCCAGCCAAAAAAATGGCGGTCGAGCAGTTCCATGCCGGCGACGAGCGCCAGGCTGATAAGGGCGAGTCCCGTCAATCCGGCATAAATGCCGACCGTATCGCCGCTAAACGATGCCTGCAGAACGAAATGACCAAGCCCGGCTTGGGAAGCGATGAACTCGCCGACGACGGCGCCGACGATCGCCAAACCGATGCCGAGCTTCATGCCGGAAAAAATCGCCGGCAATAGCGATGGAACGATGACTTTCAGCAAAATCTGCCGCTGCGACGCGCCGACGGTATTTGCCAGATCGATCAAATCCGGATTGATTTGCCGAAAACCCGCCAGCACATAAACAACGAGGATGAAGTAGACCAGGCTGAAGATCAGGACGACCTTGGAAACAATCCCGATGCCGAACCACAGCACGAAGATCGGCGCCATGGCGGGACGCGGAACGCCATAGATCGCCTGCAAATACGGCATCAGGATCCGGCGCAGCCGCGGCATGAAGCCAAGCATGAGGCCGAATAAAATTCCGCCGAAAGTTCCGGTGAGAAAACCCAGCGCTATCTCGTCGAGCGTGATCGCACCGTCGCCGAGGAGCGAGCCATGCAAGCATTCGCGCCCGAAGCGGGCGAGGATGGCGCTTGGCGAACTGAACCAGCGCACGTCGCTCAATCCGGCGCGCGCGCAAATTTCCCAGACCAGCAGCAGGGCCAACACCAGGGCAATTTGCCCAGCAAGCACCGATCTCTGCGTTTTCATGCTCGGAATTGCTCGCCAGGTCCGCCGCTGAAGCCCAATCGGTCGGCGACAAGATCCATGCCGCTGTTGATGATCCACGAGATGGCGAGAAGGACGACGAGGCCGAGAAATACCGTCGCCGAATCGAAATTCCCCAATCCCTCATCGATCATGGCGCCAAGGCCTTGCTGAGCCGCGATGAATTCTCCGAGCAATGCGCCGATCAGAGAAAAGGCCAGCGAAACCTTCAGGCCCGAGAACAACCAAGGGGCGATGGAGGGCAGAATTATCGCGCTGAAGATTTTAGCACTGCCGGCGCCCATCAGCTTGGCATTGTCGACGAGCTCCTGGCGCACGGTGCGCAGCGCGCTCATCGTCGTCAGTGTCATCACGATGACGACCAGAGAGAATGCCACCGCTACTTTCATGCTCAGACCGATACCGAACCACACCAGAAATAACGGCGCCAATGCAACTTTGGGAAACGCGTTGACGACAAGCAGCAGCGGCTCGATAACGGCCGCCGCAAATTTCGATCGCGCCAGCAAAAAGCCGATCGTTGTGCCGGCAAGGCTTCCCAAAACAAATCCCAGCAAGGTTTCGGTCAATGTGGTGAGGGTATCGCGCGTCAGCGCTCCGCTCGAAATCGATTGGATGGCCTTCGCCCACACAATGCTTGGGCGGCTCAGCCAGAACGGACTTACGCCAAATAATTCCGGGCTGAATTGCCACAGCAACACTATGGCCACGCCGAGCCCCAAGCGTCCCGCGCCCACGATGAATCGATCCGTTCGCAAATCATCGACACCGGATGACATGCTTGCCTCCGCCGAGCGGATTGCGGCACTGGGCTATTCGAAGCTTGCTCCGACGTTTTTCGGTGCGTAGGCCGCGACGTGCGGCCGAACCTGATCAGCGCCGTGCGACATTGCGCCCGGCAATCCGCCCGCTCACAAAGCACTCTGCGATGTTTCCTCCGGACATGTAAAGGTGACCGAAGGCGCTGCCCATTTCGCCTGCGGCGTAGAGCCGCGGAATGGGGTCGCCATAGACATTGATGATCCGCTGTTTGCCGTCGTGAACAGGGCCGCCTTGCGTGTTCGAGCAGACCGGCCAGGCCTGCGCGCCGTAAAACGGCGGCGTATCGATCGGCGCCATGGTGCCGGGCGGCCGGCCGAAATCGTCGTCCTTGCCGGTTCGGCACATCTCGTTCCAGCGCGCAATGCTCGCTTCAAACGGCTGCGGCTCGGCCCCGAGCTTCTGCGCCAGCTCGCGCAGCGAGCGCCCGGTCTTCAAGATGCCGAGTTCGACCTCCTTTTTGTTGTCCGCGCTCCATTCGTAATAGAGGTCTTTATCGTTCGATGTCGGGCGGCCCAGTGGATAGAGTTTACGGCCGTTTTCATCGCACACCAGGTAGCCGGGAATGCGCGGATAATCCTGCTTGACCGGATCGAACAGATGCATCGGCCGATGACTGGTATCCTGGGTGTACGGCTGATACTCGTTCATGAATCGCTGCGATGCCTTGTCGAGCAGTATCCACGCCATTTTCACATTCGCCGTGTTCTCCCGTCCCGGAACCCAGTCCGGCAGCCGTTTGACGCGAATGGCATAGGGATAGTTCTCGTCGGTATGGCGAAATCCATAAGCGCCGTGGAAGTGCCACATGTGCCAGATGGCCGCGCCAACGTCCTGACTCATGCGTATTCCGTCGCCACTGTTGTAGCGCGCCGCCGCCGGCAGGATCGGCTTGCCCTCCCAAAATTGCTCCTGCAATTCGCGGCTGCCTTCGAACCCGCCGCAGGCCAGTACGACGCCGCGACTGGCTTTGATGTGGGAGACGGCGCCGCCGCTTCGTGTCGTGACGCCCACGACTTCGTTATCGGCGCCGGCGGTGATCAGACGCAGCGCCTCGGTTTGGTAGCGAATTTCGACAGCGGTCTGCGCGACGTTGTCTTCGACGATCTTGAACATCATCGGGCCGCCGGCTGCGCCGTTGGCCCACGGATAGACCGCGCGGGCGTCGAAATTCGGCACCCATTTTACCGTGGTATGATAGAACGTGTCATAGCCCGGCATCGGGTAGTTCGCGCCGTTCTTGCCGTATTCCTCGGTCGTATCGATTTCCGATCCGTTCGCTTTCGCCAAGTCTCGAACGTAGTCCTCCATCTCGCTCATGCCGTCCGCCAGCGCGCGCACGACGTCATCGGGCGTTCGGCCGCCGTTGGTCAGCTTGAGATATTGGAATGCCTTGGCCCTATCGTGCGCCGAACGCACTGCGCCGTAGGAGCAAATGGAGATTCCGCCGGGGACCGCCGTCTTTTCGATCAACAATACCTTGGCGCCGGAGCGGGCCGCCTCGACCGCGGAAATCGCCCCGGCATAACCATAGCCGACCACGACGACGTCGACTTCTTCATCGAACGATGCCACCCATCGGCTTGGCTTGCCGTTTGCGGCCATAATCGCGGTATCCTTTTGCTAATGCTGACGTGATGGCGTGATTGAAGGAAGGCGGGATTGAGAATACAATACACAAAATAGGAACTAATAATAGCGTATCATGATATATCCGGCGCTCACTAAAATTCGCACGTTTGCAACGGTTGCCGCGCAGGGCAGCTTTCGCAAGGCATCAGAGCAACTGCACTTGTCGCAGCCCGCGCTCAGCACGCACATCCGCGATCTTGAAGAGACCCTGGGAGTCCCGCTGTTTCACCGGACGACGCGAAGCGTACGCCTCACCGCCGAGGGTGAGCGGTTTCTCGGCCACGCCCAGCGCGCTCTCGACGAAATCAAATCCGGCATCATCGAATCGCGCGATCAAGCCATGCTGCAGCGCGGGCGGGTCATCGTCGCCTGTGTGCCGTCGGTGGCCTGCCACATACTGCCAAAGGTGCTCCCTTCTTTTTCTAAACGGCACCCGGGAATCGAAATCCAAATTCACGACGGATACGCTGGGGACGTGGTCAAGCTTGTCGGCGATCGCAAGGCTGACATCGGCCTTGGGCCGTTCGCCGGCGGCATCGACGACCTCAACTTCCATTCCCTGACGCATGATCGCTTCGTTGCAGTACTGCCGTCCAATCATGCTCTCGCCGCCAACAGCAAGGTTCAACTTAAAGAGCTGATCAGATATCCATTGCTTACGCTTGCAGTAGGAACGAACGTTCGCGCGCTCCTCGAACAGGCGCTTGCCAAGCATGACATCCCGTTCCGCCCGGCATTGGAGGTTCACCATCATTATACGCTGGGTGGAATGGTGGAAGCGGGATTGGGCATTACGATCGTGCCATCGATGGCGGTTTCAATGCTGGGGCATCCGCTGCTCAAAACGGCAGACATCGTCAATCCTGCAATCGCGCGCGAAGTCGGAATAATTCAACGCCGCGATCAAGCGCCCACGCCAGCCGTGAAGGCGTTTCTACGAGCTCTTTTGGGTAGCGTTAAGATTTCTAGACAAGGTGAGACGGCCCGCACACGCCGCAACCGACGGCGCGGCAACAATGAACAATGGGTGCGCCGAGGCTCTAGTCAAAAACGAGAACGTCACGAATCGGCCGCGTAAATCCATAAGGAAGCACGAACAATCCAGAAAATAATATTAAGAAACTTATCTATGACGCAATGCTACTAAGCCGGTAGCTATTTAATCTGTCCATCTTGGACTGTAAATAACAACGTTAAAATTCTTCAGTGGCGGACCAAGCAACGTTCCAGTCGAGGTAGTAAAGGATGAGTCCTCTGAGAAAGAAATCGCCGAGCCCGACCGACCATTATGTCGGCAGTCGGGTGCGTATGCGGCGAATGATGCTCGGCATGAGCCAGGAGAAACTTGGCGACGCCTTGGGCCTGACGTTTCAACAAGTGCAAAAATACGAAAAAGGCACCAACCGCATCGGCGCGAGCCGGCTGCAGCAGATTTCGCAGATCCTGCAGGTCCCGATTTCCTTCTTCTTCGACGGCGCACCGCGCGCCCAGACCTCTGGTCGCCACGACGGGCTGGGTGAAGCGCCGTCGCCTGCTTATGTGGCCGATTTTCTCGCGACATCGGACGGCTTGGCGCTGACCAAGGCGTTCATGCGTATCAAAGATTCAAAACTTAGACGCGCGATCGTTTATTTGGTCACCCAGATTACGAACCAACAGGACCGCTGACCCGACACGGGCCGTCGTGTGGGGGGCCGCCTTCCGGCGGGGCACAATCGGCCGCGCGCGAATTTACCGCTCGATCGCGCCATATGACTTCCGGAATTCCGCTGTGACCCGCTGCCGCCGCTGTGACGGCTCGCGCGCAGCAGCCGGAGAATGACGGTCCCAGGCGCAGAGTGTGGGAGTATCTGGGCCGGCACGTCGGCTGCCCTTCCCTCGCTTGCGAATCTGGTCTAAAGACGCGACGCGCGGGGCCGAGCCCCGGCGCTGGCGCGCCTCAAAGGCGCTCTTTTTTTGCGTGTCCCTGTCATTCCGGGACGGCCGAAGGCCGGGCCCGGAATCCATAACCACCACCGGTGAATATGGATTCCGGGCTCGCGGGCAAATGCCCGCGCCGCGGAATGACGATCACAGATGCGGAAGCGATGCCCAAACGGACCGACATCTCCTCGATCCTGATCATTGGCGCGGGTCCGATCGTCATCGGCCAGGCCTGCGAGTTCGATTATTCCGGCACGCAAGCCTGCAAGGCGCTCAAGGCGGAGGGCTATCGCGTCGTTCTGGTCAATTCCAATCCGGCGACCATCATGACCGATCCGGATTTGGCGGACGCCACCTATATCGAGCCGATCACGCCGGAGATGGTTGCCAAGATCATCGAGAAAGAGCGCCCGGACGCGCTGCTGCCCACGATGGGCGGACAGACCGCGCTCAACACGGCGCTGTCGCTGCGCAAAATGGGCGTGCTCGACAAGTTCGGCGTCAAGATGATCGGCGCCACCGCCGACGCTATCGACAAGGCCGAGGACCGCAAGCTGTTCCGCGATGCGATGACCAAGATCGGGCTTGCCACGCCGCGCTCGCATCAGGTCAAGACGCTCATTGCCGCGCTCGAAGCACTCGAAGATATCGGCCTGCCGGCCATCATCCGGCCGTCGTTCACGCTCGGCGGCACCGGCGGCGGCATCGCCTACAACAAGGCCGAGTTCATCGACATCGTGGAGCGCGGCATCGACGCCTCGCCGACCTCCGAAGTGCTGATTGAGGAATCGGTGCTCGGCTGGAAAGAGTTCGAGATGGAGGTGGTGCGCGACAGGCTCGACAATTGCATCATCGTCTGCTCGATCGAAAACGTCGATCCCATGGGCGTGCACACCGGCGATTCGATCACCATCGCGCCGGCGCTCACCCTCACCGACAAGGAATATCAGATCATGCGCGACGCCTCGATCGCGGTGCTGCGCGAGATCGGGGTGGAGACCGGCGGTTCCAACGTGCAGTTCGCGGTCAATCCGGCGGACGGCCGGCTCGTCGTCATTGAAATGAATCCGCGCGTCTCGCGCTCTTCGGCGCTGGCGTCGAAAGCGACCGGATTCCCGATCGCCAAGGTCGCGGCGAAGCTTGCGGTCGGCTACACGCTCGACGAGATCGCCAACGACATCACGGGCGGCGCCACGCCGGCCTCGTTCGAGCCGACCATCGATTACATCGTCACCAAGGTGCCGCGCTTTGCCTTCGAGAAATTTCCCGGCGCCGAGCCGGTGCTGACGACCTCGATGAAATCGGTGGGCGAGGCGATGGCGATCGGGCGCACGTTTGCGGAAAGCCTACAGAAGGCATTGCGCTCGCTCGAAACCGGGCTCACCGGCCTGGACGAGATCGCCATTCCCGGCCTCGGCGAGGGCGACGACAAGAACGCCATTCGCGCCGCGCTCGGCACGCCATCGCCAGACGGTATTCTCAAAGTCGCGCAGGCGATGCGGCTCGGCACCAGCGACATCGACATCCACAATGCTTGCAAGATCGACCCGTGGTTTCTGGAGCAGATACGGGCCATCGTCCAAATGGAAGCCGAAATCCGTGCCAAGGGTCTGCCGACCACGGCGGGGACATTGCGCCGCCTCAAAGCGATGGGCTTCTCGGATGCGCGGCTCGGCCGGCTCACCGGGCTTGGGGCCGAAGAAGTGATGCAGCGCCGCCGCAAGCTTGGCGTGCGGCCGATCTTCAAGCGGATCGACACCTGCGCCGCCGAATTCGCGTCGCCGACGGCCTACATGTATTCGACCTACGAAACGCCGTTTAACGGCCGCGCGGCCGATGAGGCGGCGCCATCCGACAAGAAGAAAGTCGTCATCCTCGGCGGCGGCCCCAACCGGATCGGGCAGGGCATCGAATTCGATTATTGCTGCTGCCATGCCGCCTTCGCGCTCAAGGAGGTCGGCTACGAAACCATCATGATCAATTGCAATCCGGAGACGGTGTCGACTGACTACGATACGTCCGACCGGCTTTATTTCGAGCCGCTCACCGCCGAGGACGTGATCGAGATCATCGATATCGAGCGCAAGAACGGCACGCTGCACGGTGTCATCGTGCAATTCGGCGGCCAGACCCCGCTCAAGCTTGCCGAACCACTGGAAAAGGCGCAGGTGCCGATTCTCGGCACTTCGCCCGACGCCATCGATCTCGCCGAGGATCGCGATCGCTTCAAGCAACTGCTCGACCGGTTGAAGCTGCGCCAGCCCAAGAGCGGTATCGCTACCTCACCGGAAAAGGCGAAAGCGATCGCCGAAGCGATCGGCTATCCGATCGTGATCCGGCCGTCCTATGTGCTGGGCGGCCGAGCCATGGAGATCGTGCACGACACCAATCATCTTGCCCGTTACGTGTCGCGCCTTGCCGCCGACCTCGACCGTCCGTCGGAATTTGCGGTTTCGGAAAAGCGGCCGCTGCTCATCGACCGCTATCTCACTGACGCCGTCGAGGTCGATGTCGATTGCCTGGCCGATGGCACGGACACCTACATCGCCGGCATCATGGAGCACATCGAGGAGGCTGGCATCCATTCCGGCGACTCTGCCTGCTCGTTGCCGCCGCATAATCTCTCGGCCGAGGTGATCGCCGAACTCGATCGCCAGACCCGGGCGTTGGCGTTGGCGCTCAAGGTCGGCGGTCTGATGAACGCCCAATACGCCATCAAGGACGGCGACATTTACGTGCTTGAGGTCAATCCGCGCGCTTCGCGCACGGTGCCATTCGTCGCCAAGGTGATCGGCATTCCGGCGGCCAAGATCGCGGCGCGCGTCATGGCTGGCGAATCATTGGCGAGCTTTAAGCTCAAGCCGCAGCATTTCGAGCCCGGCGCGAGCGGCCACGTCGGCGTCAAGGAAGCGGTATTTCCGTTCGCGCGGTTTGGCGCCGCGGTCGACACCGTGCTCGGTCCGGAAATGAAGTCGACCGGAGAGGTGATGGGGATCGACCGCGATTACAATGTCGCCTTTGTCAAAAGCCAACTCGGCGGGGGCTCACGCCTGCCGAAAACCGGCACCGTGTTCGTATCGGTCAAAGATGCCGATAAACCGCGCATTCTGGAAGCGGTGCGGCTCCTTGCCGGATTAGGGTTCAGACTTATGGCCACGTCCGGCACCCAACGCTACCTCGCCGAGCAGGGCGTCACAGCGGTCAGGATCAACAAAGTCGCCGAAGGCCGCCCCCACATCGTCGACGCCATCAAGAACGGCGAAATTCAACTCGTTTTCAACACCACCGAAGGGGCCACGGCACTCGCCGACAGCCGCTCGCTCCGGCGTGCGGCCCTCTTGCATAAAGTGCCGTATTACACCACTCTCTCGGGGGCCGTCGCCGCAGCGCAGGGCATTAGGGCCTACCTCGGGGGCGACCTCGAAGTGTGTGCGCTGCAGAGCTATTTCGGGGCCGGGTCTGATCGAGAGTCGGGGCGGCCCCAGCGCAGGCCCGTGTAGAGCCAGTTTTTCTGTCGCGTGGCCAGGCAATTGCTTCGGCCCGCGACCGGACTTTTGACTCTGCGGGGTTTGGAGGTTTGAGACTTATGGATAAGATTCCGATGACGGCAGAAGGCTACTCGGCGCTCGAGTCCGAGCTGAAGCACTGCCAGCAGGTGGAGCGGCCTCGGATCATTCAGCAGATCACCGACGCGCGCACTCACGGCGACCTGTCGGAAAACGCCGAATATCACGCTGCGAAAGAATCCCAGTCGCTGAATGAAGGCCGCATCGCTGAGCTTGAGGACAAGCTGGCGCGCGCCGAAGTGATTGACGTGTCGAAGCTTTCCGGAGACACCATCACGTTCGGTGCAACCGTCACCTTGGTCGACGAGGATACCGACAAAAAAGCGGTATGGCAGATCGTCGGCGAGCCTGAGGCGGATGCCAAGAAGGGCAAGATCTCCATCACCTCGCCGCTCGCCCGCGCGCTGGTCGGTAAGAAAAAGGGCGCGCAGGTCGAGGTGGTCGCCCCAGGCGGCGCCCGGGCCTATGAGGTGATGAAAGTGGAGTGGAAGTAACGGGTGCGCCGACCTCGCTTCCCCCGGGCTTCTCCTGGTTTCCCCTGCCTCTCGGGTTTTGCCCCTGTGGGTATGGGGGGTTGCGTATCTTGCATAGCTCGCCAAAATCCATAAATAAGGGAACCGCGTCAGACAAATTCGGGTGTTGTCTCGGATTTGGGACATTTCCGACCACGCAAAGCCGAAAATAGATGGCTTCGCCGGGCATCTGCAAACCTGCCGCAACGATCGAGATGGACCGGTGAACAGCACCCACGCCAAGGTCGTGATCGTCGGATCCGGACCGGCGGGCTATACGGCGGCGGTCTACGCCGCCCGCGCCATGCTCGATCCGATCCTGATCCAGGGCATGGCGCCCGGCGGCCAGCTCACGGTGACCACCAACGTCGAGAACTATCCCGGTTTCGCCGATGTGATCCAAGGCCCCTGGCTGATGGAGCAAATGCAGAAACAGGCGGCCCATGTCGGCACCAGGCTGGTCGCCGATCACGTCAATAAAATCGAACTTGCGCGGCGACCGTTCCGGATCGAGTGCGATTCCGGCGACACCTATTTTGCCGAGACGCTGATTCTGGCGACCGGCGCCCAGGCACGCTGGCTCGATCTGCCCGGCGAGCAAAAATTCCGCGGCTACGGCGTCTCCGCCTGCGCGACCTGTGACGGCTTCTTTTATCGCGGCAAGGAAGTTCTGGTGATCGGCGGCGGCAATACCGCGGTGGAGGAGGCGTTGTTTCTCACCAATTTCGCCGCCAAGGTGACGCTGGTGCACCGCCGTGACAGCCTGCGCGCCGAGAAAATCTTGCAAGACCGCCTGTTCAAGCATCCGAAGATCGATGTGATCTGGGACAGCGTGCTCGACGATGTCGGCGGCACGCATGATCCGCTCAAAGTCACTCATGCGCGCTTGAGAAACTTGAAAACCGGCGCGACGAGCGAGCGGCGCGTCGACGGCATTTTTATCGCCATCGGCCATTCGCCGGCAACTCAATTGGTGGCGGGCCAGGTCAAGATGAAGCCGTCGGGCTACATCGAGACCGCGCCGCATTCGACCGCGACCTCGGTGCCGGGCCTGTTCGCGGCCGGCGATGTCGCCGACGAGGTCTATCGGCAGGCGGTCACGGCGGCAGGTCTCGGCTGCATGGCAGCGCTGGAGGCCGAACGCTTCCTCGCCGCGCACGCTGCGTATCGCGCCGCCGCGGAGTGAGGAACAGAGGACGGAGGACAGAGGACTGACGACAGCAAGCGAACCCGGTTCTTCCGTCGTCCGTCATCTGCCGTCCGCCGTTGGGTACAATGGATTGGGATAAGCTTAAAGTATTTCATGCCGCCGCCGAGGCCGGCAGCTTCACCCATGCCGGCGAGCAGCTCGGGCTCTCGCAATCGGCGGTGTCGCGGCAGGTCAGCGCGCTCGAACAGGAGCTGTCGGTGTCGCTGTTTCACCGCCACGCTCGCGGCTTGATCCTGACCGAGCAGGGCGAACTGCTCTATCGCACCGCTCACGATGTATTCATTAAGCTCGAAGCGGCGCGCGCCAAGCTCACCGACTCGCGCGAACGACCGAACGGCGATCTGCGCGTGACGACGACGCCGGGCCTCGGCGTGCACTGGCTCACCCCGCGGCTCGGCGAATTCGTCGACCTCTATCCGGAAGTGCACATCACGCTGATCACGACCGACGAGGAGCTCGACCTCGCCATGCGCGAGGCCAACGTCGCCATCCGATTGCGCCAGCCAACCCAGCCTGACCTCATTCAGCGCAAGCTGTTCTCGGTGCATTTCCACGTCTATGCCTCGCCCGAATATCTCAAGAAATTCGGCACGCCGCGCGCGTTCGAGGACCTCGACGCGCACCGGGCCCTGGTGCTCGGCGGTAACGTACCGTCGTACCTGCAGCCATCGCGGTGGCTGATCGAGGTCGCCCGCGACGGCAAGGGGCCGCGCCAGCCGCATCTCGTCATCAACAATATCCTCGGCATTTTGCGCGCCTGCCAGCGCGGGCTCGGCATCGCGATGCTGCCGGACTACCTCGTCGAGGACGGGCTCGTGCAACTGTTCGGCGACGCCGAAGCGATCGCGCTCGACGCCTATTTCGTCTATCCCGAAGAACTCAAGGCGGTCGCCCGCGTGCAGGCTTTTCGCGACTTCCTTGTCGCCAACGCCCAGCGTTGGAATTTCTAGATCATCGCTAATTAGGCGAGGAGCGGACGGTAGCGTCGATGTCGCTCCGTGCAGTTGCGCGCAAATCTGCGCGCAAACGCCGCAACTTGCCTCTACCGCATGGCTGTCATGTGCAGCTTCACATTGTCCGGGCCCGCACCGACTCGCATAATCTCATCCTGCTGCACGGCTCCGGTTGCCGCCATCCTCCCAGATAGGCAATCGCGATGCAGGCAGCTGTTCCCCTCTGGAAGGTGTCGTCGGCGCCCCCACGCCGGCGAACTAGACCGGGCCCGCAAGGGCCCGGTTTTCTTTTGGGGGGTGAGACCAATGTGCGCCAGCCACCATGCGAAGAAATCGGTGAAGTCCGCATTGTCCGCGTCAGAGCATGATCCCGAAAAGTGGATAGCGGTTTTCGGAAAAGATCATGCTCAGTCACAATGCTAGAGCCCGGTTCTGATTCCATCAGAACCGATAAGGCTCTAAGCGCGCCGTTGTGATCGGTATCGAATCCGTCCTCCCGCGCCTATGCCGGAGATGGCACCGTTTGACATATTGACATATCGTTGATATGTCTTGACATATGATTGAGCGAACCACCGTCCGATTGCCCAAAGACTTGCTCGCTCGCGCCAAGCGCAAGGCGCTGGCCGAAGACCGCACGTTGACCTCTCTCATCGAGGAGGGCCTGCGGCTGGTGGTCAGCGACACGCAAAAAAGAGCCAAAACCAAGCGCATCTTGCCACGGTGCAGTAACGCGAGCGGCGGCCCCTTGCCGGGTATCGACATTTCGAATTCCGCCGCGCTGCAGGAGATGGAAGATCTTGAATACATCGAGCGGCTGAAACGCGGCTTCAAATGATATTGCCGGACGTCAATGTCCTCATCTACGCATTTCGCACAGATGTCCGGGAACACATGCTATGTCGCCGATGGCTCGACGGCGTCATCCTCGGCGAAGCACGATTCGGTCTTTCGCCGCTTGCACTAGGCGCCCTCATTCGAGTCACTACCAATCGGCGCGCCTATTCTGAACCCAGCACGCTCGACGAGGTTTTTGGTTTCTGCGATGACCTGCTCGCGCAGCCGCACTGCCAGATTGTCGAGCCCGGCGAGCGGCACTGGGAAATCTTCAAACGTCTGTGCACGGAGACCAATACGCGCGGCCCGACGGTGACCGACGCCTGGTACGCTGCGCTCGCCATCGAGTGGGGCTGCGAGTGGGTCACACTCGATCGCGATTACGCGCGGTTTCCCGGATTGCGCTGGCGGCTGCCGGCCGATGCATGAGAGACAAAACAGTCCATGAAAGTTTCCATCCTCGACGATTATTTCGACACGTTGCGCACGCTGCCGTGCTTTCGCAAGCTTGACGGCCACGATGTGACGGTTTGGACCGATCACATGCAGGATACCGGCAAGCTCGCCGAGCGGCTGCGCGACACAGAGGTTTTGGTGCTGTTCCGCGAGCGCACGCAAATCCGCGAGCCCTTGCTGGAGCGGCTGCCCGAGCTGAAGCTCATCAGTCAGCGCAGCGTCTATCCGCATATCGACATCGATGCCTGCACGCGGCTCGGCGTCATCGTCTCGTCGAGCCAGCATCCCGGCACGCCGTCCTATGCCGCAGCGGAATTGACCTTTGCATTGATCCTCGCCGCGATGCGCCAAATTCCGCAGCAGGTGGCGGCGCTGAAAGCGGGACACTGGCAGGTCGGCATCGGCTCGACGCTGCGCGGCAAGACGCTCGGCATCTACGGCTACGGCCGGATCGGCACGGTAGTTGCCGGCTATGGCCGCGCCTTCGGCATGAATATACTGGTGTGGGCGCGCCCGGCCACGCTCGCCGCCGCCAATGCCGACGGTTACGCGATCGCGCCCAGCAAGGAATCGTTTTTTAAAACTTGCGATGTCGTCTCCTTGCACATGCGGCTCGTCCCGGCGACGCGCCACATCGTCAAAGCGGCGGACCTGGCGCGGATGAAGCCGACCGCGCTTCTGGTCAATACCAGCCGGGCGCCGCTGATCGAGCCCGGCGCGCTGGGCGATGCGCTGCGTTCAGGCCGCCCCGGTATGGCCGCCGTCGACGTTTATGAGGAAGAGCCGGTGTCTGATCCGCATGATCCATTGCTGACCATGAGCAACGTCATCTGTACGCCGCATATCGGCTACGTGACGCGCGATGAATACGAAGTCCAATTCGCCGAGATTTTCGATCAGATCAACGCCTACGCGGCCGGGACGCCGATCAATGTGGTCAATGCGGACGTGCTGCCACGGCGGCGATGAAAAAGAAGATCGTCACCGTCGACGACAAGATGCAGCGCGGCTATCGTTATGCGCTGACCGCGCCAGCCGGACGAAATTTCGCTGCCGACTTCCGCCCCGAATTGACGCCGGCACAGATGCTTCGCCTCGGCGTGTTCTGCGGCAAATACATGACCGATTGCCGCAAGGAATTTCCGAAGAGCTGGTTTGCAGGCGCCAAGTTGGCGAAGGCGCGTCGCGATTGCGCGCTGAACTATTTCGGCGTCGACGCCAGTCAGAAGCTTTCGGTGTGGCGCCGGAACGGCTGGATTTTTCGCGACGATCCGCGCGGCTGGTTTCAATGGTATTGCCGTTATTACATGGGACGGCGTATTCCCGGCGAGGATGCGCGGCAGATCAAACGCTGGAAGGCGATCCGCCGCCACCTGCGGCAGATCGAGCGGCATTGCGAGCGGGGCAACGTCACCTGCCGGCCGCGGCAGCGCCAAGCGCTGTTACATTGGGCCTATGACAGCCGGAAAATCTAGGCTGGCTCCAATCCCTTCGCCTTGATGACGGCCTTGGCGGCGGGCGTGGTGAGAAATTCGATCAAGCCGCGACCCTCCGCCGGATGTGTCGCGCTCGTCGGTATGGCGGCGGTGAACATGGTGATGCTTTGAATATCCCGCGGCAGCGGACCCACCACGTCGATGCCGGCAACCGCGATGAGCTCGGCCATCTGCTGGATGCCGATATCGGCTTCGCCGCGTTGCACGACAAGGCCGGCCAGTCCCGCAGCGCCGCCGGCGCCGTATTTGGCCTTGGCTTGCATCGCCGCGGTAATGCCGAGGTGCTCGAATACCTTTGCCATATGGGCGCCGCTCGCGCCGCCGCCGACCGGCTTCGACAGCGCGATCGATTTTGCCGCGAGTAACGCCTGCTTGAACCCTTCGACCGAGGAGAGGTCCGGCTTTGGCGCGCCTTTCGGCACGGCAATGCCGATCAACGAGCGCGCCACGTCGACCAGGCTCCCGGCAACAATCCTGCCGCGCCCGATCAACTCCTTGGCGCCGGGGCCGGTGACGATGGCGACATCGGCGGTCTCGCCGTCGAGCAGGCGCTTTTCGAGCTGCAAGGACGGCCCAAGGCTGACGGCGAGGCGGTTGCCGGTTTCGCGCTCGAAACGGGGCGCCAGCTCCTCGAACACCATCTTCATTGCGGTGGTGCTCAGGACTTTGATTTCGACGGCAGCAGCCACGCGATCCCCCTGTTGATAACTCGCGTCCGCACAATAAGGCCCAAAATTTGCCACTGAAAGCCGTTCCGATCGAGCGGCCGACGACGCCATAAGTCTTCCGCGGCGAACATCAACTCTATGTGAGCATTTCGTTCGCCCTCATCAAATCGCGCAAAAGCAGGTCAATCGCCGATGAAACTGCCGTATAGTGGCTACGAACCTATTCGGTCGAAATTAGGCGGCACCGAAAGCGTCGAGGAGGAACGGGCCATGCTGACACGCAGACATGTCTTCTATGCCGGCGCTGCGGGATTGGCGCTTGCCGCGCTGCGCTTGGCGCGACCGCACGCCGCGACGGCGACGACCCACACTTACGAAGTTACTCACACTGACGACGAGTGGCGCAAGATCCTCACTCCGGCGCAATACAACGTGCTGCGGCAGGAGGGCACCGAACTGCCCTTCACCAGTCCGCTCCTCGAGGAGCATCGTGCCGGCACCTTCAGTTGCGCCGGCTGCGACCTGCCGTCGTTCTCATCCAAGACCAAATTCGAGAGCGGTACCGGCTGGCCGAGCTTCTGGGCGCCGCTTACCAATGCCGTCGACGAGACCGAAGACCGCTCCTTTGGCATGACCCGCACCGCGGTGTCGTGCCACCGCTGCGGCGGCCATCTCGGCCACGTCTTCAATGACGGACCGAAGCCCACGGGGCTGCGCTATTGCATGAACGGCGTGGCGCTGAAATTCACGCCCGGGCCGGCGCCGACGGGGTCGAGTTAGGCCGCGAGCGGTTCATCGCATTTTGAGGATGATGACCTGATCGCTGGTCGGGTCGGTCGTCTTGCGCAAGTCCGCAACTTGTCGCAGTCGTCACCGGCGGGGCCTGATTGCCCCAGCCGTTGCGAATGAAGCTGACAACGTCGGCGATATCCTGGTCGGAGAACTGCAGCCGGAATTGCGGCATGCGGTAGGCATCGGGCGTGCCCTTGATCGACAAGCGGATTCGAGCCGTTCAGCACCAAGTTGATGAGCGACGACGGGTCGTTGTCGAGCACGATCGGATTGCCGGCGAGCGCCGGTATATACGGGGTGAAGCCTTTGGCATCGAACCCGTGACAGTTGGCGCAAGTGCCGGTGTAGACGGTCGCGCCAGGTTGCGATGCGTGGCCGGAACGCAGCGCCGCCGTTGTCGCGTCGTCATAGGCAACGGGCTGCTGCGCGGACGCCGCCGGCAGCGATTTCAGATAGACCGCGATGGCGTCGATGTCGCTGTCCGACAGGTAAGGCGTTGAGTTGTTGACCACGTCGATCATCGAGCCGAACGCCGTCTCACCTCGGTTGTGGCCGTGCTTGAGAAAATCGGCGAGGTCGTCCTTCGACCAACTGCCGAGACCGGTGCGAACATCGCCACGCAGGTCGGGCGCATACCAGGCGTCAAGCAACGCTCCGGAGAGATAATCCGGGCTGCCGTCATCAAGCGCCTTTTCCTGCCAGGCGAAGCCGCGTGGGGTGTGGCAGGCGCCGCAATGGCCGAGGCCCTGCACCAGATAGGCGCCGCGATTCCAGTTAGCGTCGTGGTCGCTCTTGGCGACATAGCTGCCGCTCGTGGCGAACACGAGATTCCAGATCGCCAGCGGCCAACGGAAGCCGAGCACCGGCGGAATCTCGCTCTTCAAATTCGCCTGATGGACGGGCGGCACCTGCTTTATGAAAAAATCGTAGAGCCCCGCCACGTCCGCGTCGGTGAGCTTGGCGTAGGACGGATAGGGCATCGCCGGATAGAGCCGGTGACCGTCCTTGGCGATACCCTGCCGCATGGCGCGGTCGAAATCTTCGAGACTGTAATTGCCGATGCCGGTCTCGGGATCGGGCGTAATGTTGGTCGAGTAAATGGCGCCGAGCGGGGTGCCCATCTTCAGCCCGCCGGCGAACGCCTTGCCGCCGGGGGCCGAGTGGCAGGAGACGCAGTCGCCGGCCCGCGCCAGGTATTCGCCGCGACTGGCCGGAGGACTGACGTTTTCGTCGGCACGCGATGTGGCGCCTGCGAAGAGTAAAATCAGCCCGCAGAAGACCATCCTCGAAATTGTCGTCACGTCCCTCTGCCTCCTCAGCGAGCGTCGCCCCCCAGTTTTTGTCGATTGGCGCGAGGCGGCCATCGCGCCCCTCCTCGCGCGATTGTCGAATGCTCCGGCTATGCCGCCGATTCGCTCAGATCGTGATCGCTGATCGGCAGCGTACGAAGGCGTTTGCCGGTGGCGGCGAAGATCGCGTTCGCCACTGCGGCGCTGATCGGCCCGGTAGCCACTTCGGCTATGCCGCCCCACACCTTGCCGCCGCTCGGTACGATATGGACGTCGATCTTCGGGGCCTCCGCGAGGCGCACCATGCGATAGGTATCGAAATTGCCTTGTACTGCAGCGCCGTCCTTGATCGTGATCTTGCCGTAGAGCGCGGCGCTCAGGCCGAAGATCACCGAACCTTCGACCTGCTCGGCGATGGTCAAGGGATTGACCATGTAGCGCGGGTCGAGTGCGACAGTGACGCGATTAACCTTCACCTCGCCGCTTGGTTTGACGGCAACCTCGGCGACCTCCGCGCAGAGGCTGTCGTCGTCCTCGCAGATCGCGATGCCGCGGCCAGAACCCGGCGGCAGCGGCTTGCCCCAATCGCCTTTTTCCGCCGCGGTATCCAGTACACTGAGCCAGTCTGGCTTGCCGGCAAGGAGCTTGCGCCGCATCTGATAGGGATCGAGGTGGCTCGCGTGCGCGATCTCGTCGAGGAAGCTTTCGATGGCAAATACGTGCTGATTGACGCCGGGCGCGCGCCAAAACCACACCGGCAAGTGCGTGTTCCTGATCACCGCTTCGACGCGCGCGTTCGGTACGTTGTAGCCGTTGTTGACCAAGCCGTTGACCGCCTGCGGCTCGACTTTATTGGCCGGAAACAACCTGCCGACGGAAGCGTAGATCGACGAGGTGACGACGCGCATCGACCATGCGGTCGGCATACCGTCGCCTCCGGCGGCGGCCTTGAAGGCGACCACCGCATGCGGACGGAACTTGTCCTGGCGGGTATCCTCCTCGCGGGTCCACACCAACTTGACCGGCCGATTGACGGCCTTGGCAATGGCGATGGCTTGTTCGACTTCGTCACTCGCATCGCGGCGCCCGAAGCCGCCGCCGACGAAGGCGTTGTGGACATAAACCTGCTCCGGCTTGAGGCCGGAGGCCTTGGCCGCCGCCTCAAGCGCCTCATCGGCCGCCTGCGTTCCGACCCAGACGTCGAGCCGGTCGGGTTGCAGATGCACGGTCGCATTCATCGGCTCCATCGGCGAATGCGACAGATAAGGCGTCTCATAGATGGCCTCGAATGCCTTTGCCGCGCCCGACATCGCCTGATCGACATTGCCGTCGTTGCGTGCGGTCAGCATGGGCTCATTGAGCGCCGCGCGGTATTCCTTCGAAAGCTGCTCGCTGTTGACGCTGCCTGCGGCGCCGACATCCCATTCGGGCTGCAACCGGGACAGCGCCCGCTTCGCCCGCCAGAAGGTGTCGGTCGCGACCACCGCGACCGCATTGTCGAGCTTCACCACTTGGACGATGCCCGGCGCGCCGGAAAGCACCGAGTCGTCGACGCTCTTGAGCTTGCCGCCGGGCACGGGGCAAGCGGTGATAGCGGCGAAAACCATGCTAGGAACCTGCGCGTCGATGCCGAACTTGGCCGATCCGTCGGTCTTGTGCACCACGTCGACCCGCGGCATCGGCCGGGGGATGAAGGTGAACTCACCGGGGGTCTTGATAGCGGGCTCTTTGGTGAGCGTAATCTTCGCAGCGTCGGCGGCGAGTTCGCCGTAACGCAGCGTGCGGCCCGAAGCCGTATGGGTCACCAGGCTCTGTGCCGCCGAGCACTCCGAGGCCGGAACGTTCCAGCGCGCCGCGGCGGCAGCGATCAGGCGCTCGCGCGCGCTGGCGCCGACCTGCTGCACCAGCTTCTGCGATCCCCGAACCGAGCGGCTGCCGGCTGAGACCATCGAACCATAGACTTTGTTCTCGCGGAGGTTCCGGTTGGGCGAGGCATATTCGATCCGCACCTTCGACCAGTCGCACTGCAGTTCCTCGGCGATCATCATCGGCACTGCGGTCATGCTGCCTTGGCCCATCTCCGAGCGCTGATAGCGAATCAGGATGGAGTCGTCCGGATCGATGGCGATCCAGGCGTCGATTTCGTTCGCCGCATAGGCGTTGTCGTCATTCCAGGGTTGCGCCGTGACGGTCGCAGCGCTGGCGCGGCCCGGCGCTGCACCGATGCCGATCATGAAACCGCCGGCAGCGGTGGCGGCGGTGAGGATGAAGTGACGGCGGCTGAGAGTTGAAGCGACGCGGCTTCCATGCATCGCGGCCTCCCTTAGGCTTTCATCATGTCGGCGGCGCGATGAATGGCGCGGCGCAGACGTTCATAAGTACCGCAACGGCAAATATTGGTGATATTCGCGTCGATATCGGCATCGGTCGGATTGGGGAACTCTTTCAGGAACGCGACCGTGGCCATGATCTGCCCAGACTGGCAGTAGCCGCATTGCGGAACGTCTTCCGCGATCCACGCGCGCTGCACCGTATGGCTATTGTCCGGGGAGAGACCCTCGATGGTGGTAACCTTCGCGCCATTAAGCGCGCCGATCGGCACCGAGCAGGAGCGCATCGGCCTGCCGTCGATATGCACCGTGCAGGCGCCGCATTGTGCAATACCGCAGCCGAACTTTGTGCCGGTCAGGCCGACGACGTCGCGCAATGCCCAGAGCAGCGGCGTGTCGGGCTCAATATCGACTTGGTGTGTGGTTCCGTTGACATCGATCGCAATCACCGCGGCTCTCCCTGGAGATTAAGCTGACACCGGAGATGAATTAACGCATGTCTCGCCTTGATGCCCAATCTAAATGGCGTCTGCCGATCCGCTCAAAGACACATTGTCTTGAAGTTGATTTTGAAGTTGCGAACACTGCTACAACCTGTGTGCGGCCGCCGCGGAACCAAGCGGATCGGCATGGCAGCTATGTCCCAACCTTAAGTTCCGCTACCAGCCCGCGCAGCGCCGCGATCACGCTCAGCGCGACGATGCGGCCGGTGCGCGGATTTTCCGACGGCACGCCCTCGATTGTCATCGAGAACCGCGCGGTGTCGGCGTCGACCTCGATACGATGGGTATTGCGCGTGAGCGCCGGATCGGCCCAGATTTCGAGCCGCGTCCGGTCCGGCCCGATTCCGGCGAGACTGAGCGCGGCGGCGACGTTGACATTGGCGGGGAAGCCGCGCGCGCCCTCGCGCGCGCTGCCGTCGAAGATTTTCTTGGGCGCTTTGAGATCTTGCAGGGAAATGCCGCGTTCGGCCAGATAAGGCGCGCCCTCGAGCCCGTTCGGTGGCTTGCGCGTAATCATGGTCACCGAGCGGATCGTGCCTTCGGCGGCGGCGCGCACGGCGTCGAGTCCAAGGAGCGCGCCGGTCGGCACCAGTATCCGCGCGCCAGTTTGTTTTGCCCGCTCCACCAGATCCCAGTTTTCCAGAAGCTGCCCGACCGAAAGCGGCATGAAAATCTTGCCGGCTTCGATCACCGAACTCGCCACCTTGCGAAACATCTCCGGCGGCAGGCATTCCACGACGATGTCGCAGCTTTGCGCCAGCGTCTCGGCATCCACAATCGGGATGGATTCGCCGGCTTGCGGCAGATTGCGCCGCGCTTTGTCCTTGTCGCGCACGGCAATCGCAGCGAGGACGAGGCCGGGTATGCCGATTTCAAGCCGGCGCGCCACGCCAAGGCCGACGGCGCCCAAGCCGGCGAGTCCAACCTTGAAAGTCTCTCGCGGCACCGGCGTTTCCCTCTACTGGCAGCGCTACGCGCGGCCCGATACATTGTCTATGCGCCGGCCAGTATACCCGCAATATGGCCGTGCCGCCGCTTGGACCGCCCTCGCATGCCAGACCTCAGCAAGAGACTGTTCATGACCAACATCAATCCAAACACATTCACCACGCGGCCGGAGATCGAGGGCACGTTCGGCGTGGTCACGACCACGCACTGGATCGCGACTGCCGTCGGCATGGGGATTTTGGAAAAGGGCGGCAATGCCTTCGACGCCGCGGTTGCCACGGCGTTCACGCTGCAAGTGGTCGAGCCGCATTTGAACGGCCCCGGCGGCGACGTACCGGTCATTGTTTATGACGTGCGGCGCGGCAAGCCGGAGGTGATTTGCGGGCAGGGGGTCGCACCGGCGGGCGCCACCATCGCGCATTATCGCAAGGAAGGTCTCGATCTCGTCCCCGGCACCGGGCTTCTCGCCGCCGTTGTGCCCGGCACGTTCGAGACCTGGATGCTGCTTCTTCGCGACTACGGCACCATGTCGCTAGCCGAAGTGCTGGCGCCGGCGATCGGCTATGCGCAGAACGGCCATCCGCTCCTTGAGCGCGCCAATGCCACCATCGGCACTGTCGCCACGCTTTTCCGCGAGCATTGGCCGACTTCGGCCGCGGTGTATCTGCCGAACGATAAAGTGCCGGCGACGGGATCGCTGTTCACCAACAAAACGCTGGCGGCCACCTATAGCCGCATCGTCAAGGAAGCCGAGAGCGCCGGCGGCGATCGCACGGCCCAGATCGAGCGCGCCCGCAAATCCTGGTCGCGCGGTTTTGTCGCCGACGCCATCGACCGTTTCTGCCGCACCCAGGAGATTATGGACACCAGCGGCCGAAAACATCGCGGCGTGCTCACCGCCGACGACATGGCGCGCTGGACGCCGCATATCGAAGCGGCGCTCGCCTACGATTACGGCCGCTACACGGTGTGCAAAACCGGTCCATGGGGCCAAGGCCCGGTGACCTTGCAGCAGCTGGCGCTGCTCAAGGGCTTCGATCTCGACGGCCTCGATCCCACGGGTCCCGATTTCATTCATCTCGCCGTCGAGTGCTCGAAACTCGCTTATGCCGACCGCGAGGTGTTTTACGGGGATCCGGACTTCGTTGAAGTGCCGATGGCGACGCTGTTGTCAGACGCCTACAACGCGGCACGGCGCAAGCTTGTGACCGATAAGGCCTCGCTGGAACTGCGCCCCGGCTCGATCGAGGGCTTCGGCGGCGTGATCAAGCTGCGCCGGGACAGTGTGCCGCTAGCCGCCGGCGCCGGCGAGCCGACCGTGGGCCGCATGGGCGCAATGCGCGGCGACACGGTGCATTTCGACATCATCGATCAGGCCGGCAATATGGTGACATCGACCCCCTCAGGCGGCTGGCTGCATTCCTCGCCGGTCATCCCCGAGCTCGGCTTTCCGCTCGGCACCCGCGCGCAGATGTTCTGGCTCGAAGAAGGCCAGCCGGCATCGCTGGCGCCGGGCAAGCGGCCGCGCACCACGCTGTCGCCGACGCTGGCGCTGCGCGACGGCGAACCGTACCTCGCCTGCGGCTCGCCCGGCGGTGACGGGCAGGATCAATGGATCACGCAATTCTTCCTGCGCCATGTCCATTGCGGCATGAACCTGCAGGAAGCGATCGACGCGCCGGCCTGGCATTCCGAGCATTTCCCGAGCTCGTTCTGGCCGCGCACCGCGCGCCCGGGCGTGCTGGTCGTCGAAGGCCGCGTGCCGAAAAAAACCGTCGCCGAACTGGAGCGCCGCGGCCACAAAGTCGAGGTCGGTCCGGACTGGTCGGAAGGACGGCTCACCGCCGCATCGCGCGATGGCGGCCGCCGCCGCGCCGCCGCCAATCCGCGCGGCATGCAGGGTTATGCGGCGGGACGGTGAGGTATTTTTCGCGCCCCGATTTCGCAAGCACGAGCGGATGACAATTTCTATTCACGCCGCCACGGTGCCCAAAAACTCCTCGACTTCGCGGCGCAACTTGGCGGTCGCGTTTTCAACGTCCTCGGACGCCGCCAGCATGGTTTGTGCCGAGCTTCGCGTCTGCGTCACCCCGCCGGCGACTTCACCGAGCGCGGCGACGATGGCCTTGGCGCCGGTCGCGGCGCTGGCGACGTTGTGGGAAATCTCCCCGGTCGCCGCCTCTTGCTGCTCGACCGAAATGGCGACTGCGCTGGTATAGTTGTTGATGTCCTGCATCCGCTGGGTGATGTCGCGGATGGCGGAGACGGCCTTGCCGCTGGACGCCTGCACCGAGGCGATTTCGTGGGTGATTTCCTCGGTCGCCTTCGCCGTCTGCACCGCGAGCGATTTCACTTCGGAGGCGACCACGGCAAAGCCGCGTCCGGCCTCGCCGGCGCGCGCCGCCTCGATGGTGGCGTTGAGCGCCAGCAGATTGGTCTGTCCGGCGATGTCCTGGATGAGCTTGACCACGTCGCCGATCTTCTGCGCCACATGCGCGAGCGCGGCGATATCCTCGTTGGTGGCATTGGCGTCGGCCGCGGCGCTGCGCACGACATTGTTGGCCTGGCTGAGCTGGCAGCTGATTTCCCTGATCGAGACCGAGAGCTCTGCCGCCGCGGCGGCCGCGGTCTCGACGTTGGCCGAAGCCTCGTTGGAGCCGTGCACCGCGCCTTCGGCACGTTGCAAGGTATGATCCGAGGTTGTCAACAGCGTCTTTGCCGCCGACTTCATCGCCGTCGCGCTTTGGCTTACGGTTTTGAGAACGCTCTCGATCCGCGCGCGGAACGCGGAGATCGCGGCATCGATGTTGCGCCGCCGCTCGTCGCGCTGACGCAGCGCATCGCGCTCCTTCTCGGCGAGCAATTGGTCGGTGACGTCGGTATGCGTCGCCACCCAGCCGCCGACGCGCATCGGCCGGCCGACCACTGCGATGACGCGGCCGTCCTTAAGCACATTGGTTTTGGATTCCGTGCGCCCTTCGGCCACTTGCCTCAAGCAATCTTCGACATAGCGGTCCACGTCGCCTGAGAAATTGCCCGAGGCAAGCCGATGCAACAGAAGCTCCCGCAACGGCGTGCCGGCGCGGGCATGCTCGGGCCGCAGACGATACATTTCGATATAGCGCTCGTTGCAGAGCACCAGGCGTGCCGCGCCGTCGAACATGCACAGGCCCTGCGTCATGTTGTTGAGCGCGGCGCGAAACAATCGCGTTTGACTGCGTCGGCGGCTGTTCGCGAGCACGCCGGCGAGCGCCGCGGCGCCGAGCCCAAACGGCAGCCCCATGATCATCCCGGCGACCGGAGCGGAAGCTTCTGTCAACGCCGCGACGAGCCAACCGGAACCGCAGACCAGGTACACGCTAACGCCTGCGGCAAAACCGGCGGCTCCCGCCGTCGCTACGAGCCCCCAGTTACGGCTTGCCTTCGCCAGATTTGGTCGGCCGAGCATCGCGTCCACGCCACGATTGAACGACGCAACGGTAACTGCCGACCGGTTGTTTTAAGGTTAAGCAATGGTGCAGGATTACTTAACGAAATCTGATCGCGGGCGGTTTTCCTCCGGCATACCGGTCGCGCGAAACTATCGGGCGTGCCGCGGTTGACGCCCCGCAACATCGCATCGATCCGGACGGCAGCCTATGCGCCCGCCGCCGGGATCACCGGCAGCAGCAGATGCGAATCCCTATCGCCGCCGGCATAGACGGTATTGGTCGCGCCGGAATTGTAATCGGCGTGATAGTGCATGTAGTGGCTCGAGCCGACGCCGTCGCGGGGCTGGACATCCAGTCTGATGCGGTGCCCCTTTTTGAATACCATCGAGGTCGGCCAGATCTCAACGTCGACGCGCACGATTTCGCCGGGCGTCAGATAAAGCCGGCGGACGTGGCGGTGATAGGGGCGGTAGGGCAGCGACAATTCGGGGTCGAGCTCGCGGTGCGACACCCGCAGCCAGCCCTTAGCCACCGGCACCGGTAGACCCTGCTGTCCCGTTTCCATGATCTCTTTGCCCTCGGGATCGAAATTGCGCAGCGTGAGGAACAAATCCATGTCCTCGCTCGAACTCGACACCCACAGCACGGCGGCAAGCGGCCCGGTGATCTCGGTGTCGGCGGCAAGCGGCGGCGTTTCGAACGAAACTCCCATGCCCGGCTTGATGCCGCCGCCCATCACTTGTGATGCCGCAGCCGACGTCGAGCCCATCGAGCCGAGGTTTGATGCGGGATAGCTCCGCGCGGCGGCCGCGGCGGGTTTGCGTTCGGTCAGCGCGCCGATCGGCGGGGCGCCTTCCGCCGGCGCCTTCGACAGATCGAAATAGAACTTGGTCCAACGCGTGCGCTTAAGCGGCCATTCGTATTCGTTGCGCCATTCGAAGGCGTCGCCGCCCTTGCGGATCGCAAGTTTCAGCGGCGGCTCGTCCATCACGCCATTGTCGATGCCCTTGAGCCAGTAATCGAAGAAGCGGATCTGATCGCGCCTGCCGTCCTCGGTGTAGAACGGGTGCACATGCGAGCCGAGATGGATGCGCATTTTCTTGTGCGGCGTTGCCGCGCGCATGAACGCTTCGGTATTGCCGCGCAAGTGCAGGCCCATGCCGGACCAATTGCCGACGGAATACATCGGCAATTTGATCTTATCCCACTGCGCTTGCGAGCCGCGGAAAGCGCCGCTGTCGAGACTGTTGTGCAGCCAGAAATGCAGAGTGTTGATCTGCCAGCCGTCCGGCAGATGCTGCGACGCGCGTCCCAACTGATGATGCAGGAGATGCGCGGTGTACCAATTGGTCATGAACAGACTTAACAGCCCGCCGTGGTAGAGCGCATCGCGATAAAGATCGGCAAAGCCCTCCCACGGAATGATGGCTTTCAACGACGGCGGCTGGAGATTGGCGGCGAACCATTGGTTGATGGCGAAATAGGAAATGCCGAGTAGCCCGACATTGCCGTTGCACCAGGGTTGCGCCGCCGCCCATTCGATGGCGTCGTAAAGGTCGACAGCCTCGGCCAGCGACCACGGGTCGTATTGGCCGGGGGATTTACCGGTGCCGCGGCCATCGACGCGAACTGCGACGTAGCCGCGCGGCACCCACCATTTCGGATTGACGGTCTCCCAATTCATCCATTCGTTCGGCGCCTCGGCGAGCGTGTCCGGCACGATCCAGAGCTTGTCTTTCTGATACGGCCCGAGATTGAGGATGGCGGGAAATTTGCCCTGATCGTCGGGCCGAAACACGTCCGCTTTGAGCCGAGCGCCGTCGCGCATCGGCACGTCAACGTCCTGCTCGAAGACAATCGGATATTCGGAGATCGGGTTTTTCATCGTCCATCGCTGCATGTGCCGGAGCGGCGCGGATCGTAGTTGAGGACTGCCGGGGATTCCAGCGTGGCGTCTCTTCACGCTTCCGACACTTTTTTGACGGCACTCTGCCGCCGTCGCCTGGGGGAATCCGGATGATCCGACGGTTTGGAGCCGCACTCGCTGCGTGCGGCGTTGCGCTCTGTATGGCTGGCCTTGCCGGTTGCACTGACAAGCCGCTGCCGTCCGGGCAACCGACGTTCTATCAGGACTTGGCGCAACCCGGGGCCACGCTCAACGTCGGCGCGGCGCAATCGATGATTTCCGGCTATCGCCGCAACAACGGCCTTGCTGCGGTCACCATCGATCCCGAACTGGTGCGGCTTGCCGGCGCGCAAGCGCAGGCCATGGCGGCAAAAGGCAAGCTCGATCATGATACCGCCCAGCCGTTCCAAGAACGAATCAAGAAATCCCGCTTCGACGCCGCGGTCGCGGTCGAGAATATCGGAGCCGGGTATCACACGCTGGCCGAGGCATTTTCCGGCTGGCGCGACTCGCCGCCGCACCGCGCCAACATGCTCAACGCCAGCGTGACACGCATGGGCATTGCCGCGGCCTACACGCCGAAATCGAAATACAAAGTGTTCTGGTCGCTGATCTTGGCCGCGCCCGACAAGCCGCCGGGTTAAGCTTAGGGCTTCGGCACGAGGTCGAACGTCTTTGCCCCGTAGGTTTGTCGCGCCTCGTCGAGCAGCGGGATCACGGCGGCGCGGAATTGGGCGTGTTGGTCCGCAGTCAGCTCGGTGATCTCGCAGCCTGCCGCCGCGATGGCGGCGCGGGCCTCCCGCTCTTCGGCGATGGCGAGAGCGCGCTGCGACGCGACCGCCCGCGTCACCGCTTCGCGCATGGCGCTTTGCAAATCCGCGGGCCACGCCTCGAACGACGGCCGATGCAGAAAGATCGGCCGCGATATGTAGAAGTGATTGGTGACGGTGTGGAAGTGGTGGAACTTATGCACGCCATAGGTCACGGTGTTGGCAAATGGATTTTCCTGGGCGTCGAGCGTCCCGGCCTTGATCCCGGCGATGGCCTCGGTCAAGTCGCAACGCACCGGAATTGCGCCTAATAGCTTGAACGTTCTCGCCTGCACTTCGCTCGGCAGCACGCGAATGCGCATGCCGTTGAGGTCCGCCGGCACGCGCACGCGGCGCAACCGGTTCGAGATCTGGCGAAAGCCGTTTTCGAACCAACCGAGAATGCGGTAATTCACCCGCTCTTCGATCTTATCGGCGAGAAAACTGCCGAGCGTGCCGCCCATCGCGGCGCGCGCCTGATCCCGCGTCTGGAACAGAAACGGCAGATCGACGAAGCCGAGCTCGCCGACGCGATCGGTGAGGTAGCTCGAGGATTGATAGCCGAGCGTCAATATGCCGTCCTCGACCAGCCACAAAATCTCCTCGGCGCGATAGCCGAAATCCATGATGTTCCAGACGTACTTCACGTCAATGCGGTCGTCGAACGCGGCCGTCAACGTGTCGCCAATCAGTTTGAGGCTTTTTGAAAACGATGTGGTCGGCGGTCCATAACCGCCCATACGGATCGCAATCGGCTTCTTCATGCTGAGTTTCCCGTGATGCAAACGTGCGCGGAAGTCAATGCGAATGTCAGATTAGGACATTCGGTTTACGAGCTTGCGGCCGAGTGCGTAGCGAATGTCAAATCCGCTCCGCTAGAGCGCAATCGTTTCAAGTTGAACCGATTGACGCTCTAACATTTTAGTGGAGCATGATCTTTTCGGAAAACCGGCGACCACTTTTCCGGATCATGCTCTAGCCGCGCATATGTGCGCGGATCGACTTCGCCGCAGCGATTGCGGCGCGGCGCAGTGTCTCCAGCAGGTTGGCGCGCGCAAACGCCGCTTCGGGCCGTACCGCGATCAAGCGGTTGCACAGCGCCAAGCGCTCGCTCCAGATATTATCCAGCATCGGATTGCCGGGCGCGGCGCAGGAATCGGTGCGCGCGATTGCAGCGTTTTCGGCAAGCTCCTCGGTCAGCGCCGCGCTGAGCAGCACGCCGGGTGCAAAGCGCGCGAACTTTTCATTATAGGCGGTCTTCCAGTACCACGCCGTGTCGCCGCTGTAGAGCGTGATGGCGGCGGCGATTGCGCGACCGTCGAGCAGCAGGCGATTGATCGCGACCTTGTCTTGGGCGGCAAGCGCGGGCAGCGCCATCTTGATGAAGCTGCGCACGTCGTCATGATGCGCCGCCGCGGTGCCGGCTTCGCCTTTCCAACCGCTCGCCTCGAGCGCGAAAAAATCTTCAGCCGCGGCGGCAAGCGCCGCGGGGTCGGACGCCGTCGTGAACAACAACGCACCGGCATTGGACAGACGCCGGCCGGTGCGGCGCAACTCGCGGTGCCGGTGCGACGACAGCACATTTTCGAGATAGTGCGAGCGGTCGCCTCGCGGCGCCAGCAGAGCCCGGTGATGCCGCGCAAAATCGGCGCACGGCATCTGCGTGCGCTGCAGAATTGCGCCAAGCGCGACCGCAAACGGCCCGTTCTCGGCGATGAGCGGCAACAGCACCAATCCGGGCAGCGCTTGCTCGCCGGCAAGGTGCGCGAGCCAGGCCGCGATCGCCGGCTCCGCCGCCTCGCGATCGATCAGCGGCGTGCCGAGCGGCGCGTAGGGATGCGTCCAGCCGACCAGGACCGGCAGCCGTAAGCCGTAGCGGCGTTCCGTCACGCGTGCCGGAAAAAATCCGAGCAGCTTGCGCGGCAACGTGCCGGACCACACCAAGACTGCGCCGACGTTGTTGCCGAACACGGTCGCGGCGGCGAGCGCAAATCCCGGCTCGTAGAAAATATTAGGCTCAAGCGCGCGCGCGGCGAGATCGCGCCAGTCGTCGGCGACTGGCAGAAGGTCCGCCAACCAGCGCCATTCGACCGCAAACGAATTGATCGCATAACGCTCGGCCAGCACGGCGCGCCGGGCGCTGGCGATGGCGGTGACGGTGCGCTCGAGCGCTACACGCGGCGCGAACTGCGAACCGATCGATGCCACAACGACCTCGGCGCCGCCTGGAAAACGTCTCTGGACCGTCTGGGGCGGAACGACAGTGAAGCGGCGAGCTTTAGCAAGGAGGCGTTAAGAATCGGTTGGAAGAAATTAACTATTGCGGCGGCTGCCGTGGCGCCACGGATGACGCCGCAGCACGGCGTCGTCAAATCCGCTCCACTAGCGCGCAGTTTTGTGCAGCGCCATCGCGTCGGTCCACACTTTCGTGCGGTCGTCGTCGAACACCAGTTGCGGATTTTCCGGCACCGTGACCCAGGCGCCGCGGGCGATTTCGTCGTCGAGCTGCGACGGCGCCCAGCCGGCATAGCCGAGGGTGACCAGACTCTTGGCCGGCCCCTTGCCGCCTGCGATATCGCCGAGCACGCCGACGGCGTCGCTCAGCGCAACGCGGCCGTCGATGTCCAAGGTGTCGTCGCGGCGATAATCGGCGCTGTGGATGACGAAGGCCGTGGTCGCACTCACCGGACCGCCGAGGAAGATGGGGACGTTGCCGGTAACGCCGCTGCCTTCGGCGCCAAGCGCTTCGAGGAGGCTCGCAATGGGACGCGTGGCAAGCGGGTGATTGATGATAATGCCGAGCGCGCCGTCGCGATTGTGCTGCGCCATCAAAATCACGGCGTGATCGAATGGGTCGCTCATTTCCGGCGCAGCGATCAGGAGCTGGCCGGCGAGCGACGGCGGGGCCGTGATGTCCGGCTGCTCGGGCGATAGCGCCGCATGCAGCACCGCTGCCGGCAGCACGAACGCCGTTACGGCCAGAATCCAACGCAGCCAGCTGTATTGCCTGTCACCGAACGCTTGCACGATCGACCCACCACGCCAGCGTCGCTCAAGCACTCACCCTACACCCGGCACCGCCGGCTTGGGAGGGGAGGAGCTTGAGCATGATCCGGAAAAGTGGACACCGGTTTTCCGAAAAGATCATGCTCCACCAAATGTTAGAGCGTCAATCGATTCAACTTGAAACGATTGCGCTCTAAGGCGAGATGTCTTCAAGCACGCGCCGCTTGGTCTCCACGGCGAATAGGCCGGTGACGACCGCACCCACCACCGCGACGACGGCGAAAACCAGAAACACCGCGCCGAGCCCCGAGCCGACAATGAAGCCGACGATGGCCGGACCGAGGATCGATGCGAAGCGCAGCCAAGCGGTCGCGGTGCCGACCGCAATCGCCCGCGCCCGCGTCGGATAAAGCTCGGGCGTGTAGACATAGACTCCGATCGACAGCACTGAGACGAAGAAATAGCCGCACGTCACCAGCACCAGCACCCGCTGTGGCGAATCGGGGCCGAGGATAAACAGTGTGCCAAGCGCAATCGCATTGGCGGCAAAGGCGAGCGTGAACCATGGCCGGCGGCCGATCCGGTCGATGGTCAAGGCGCAGATCAGGGCGCCGCATAACCCGACGGCTTGGGTGATCAATCCGTATTGCAACGATTGCTGCAGCGGCAGCTTGAACACGGTCGAGTAGATTGTCGGCAGCCATACGACGAGTCCGTAGTTGAAAAAATACGCGGCAAACCAGATCACCCACACCACCAAGGTGCGCTGCAAATAAATCGGGCCAAACAGATCCGACCAGGAGGCGGTGAGCCGCCCGGCGATGTTGACCCGTTGCGGCGGCGGCAGCTTTTCACACGTTGATTTCTCGGTTTCCCGCTCGATCGTTGCAAGTGCAGCCGCTGCCTCGGCGTTGCGTCCGCGCGTCGCCAGCCAGCGCGGCGATTCCGGAAGCAGCCGTTGCAGGACCATGGCGACGAAGGCCGGCAGCGCGCCGATGACGAACATCCATTGCCAGCCGAAACGCGGCACGATCCAGGCGCCCATGAAGCCGGCGGCAACTAGCCCGATCGGGAAGACAAGCTCGTAGAGCAGGACGAAGCGGCCGCGGCCCTTGGCGCGAGCAAGCTCGCTGATATAGGTCGCGGCGACCGGAACTTCGCCGCCGAGGCCGAAACCTTGAATGATGCGTGCGCTGACGAGCGAATGATAATCCCAGGCAAAGGCGCAGGCGAGGCTCATCACGGCGAAGATCAGGATCGACCAGAACATCGCCCTGATGCGTCCATACCGCTCGGCGATCCAGCCGAAGAACAGTGCCCCGCAGAGCTGGCCGAGATAGCCGGCTGAAATGAGCAATCCAATTTGCGGGCCGGCAAGTTTCCACGCCGGCACCAGTACCGGCAGAACGAACGCAATGGCGAGCGCATCGAAGGCGTCGAAGAACGTCGCAACGCCGATGATGATGCGAGCCTTGATGTGCCACCACGACACCGGCAGGCGCTCGATCCGCGCCACGACATCATTGATGGTTCCGCTGCCGCCGGTGACGGCGTCGCTCGTGCTCATGGTTCCCCCCAAGTGTTTTTTGCGGTTAGACGAACTGTACCGCGATGCCGCCGAGCTGGCCGAAATCGGCATGCAGCGTGTCGCCCTTGCGCGCGAACACCACGCGCGTGAACGAGCCGGCGAGCACCAGATGGCCGACTTCAAGCGTCACGCCGTGCTGGCCGAGCTTGTTGGCGAGCCAGGCGACGCCGAGCGCGGGATGGCCGAGCACGCCGGCGGCGACGCCGGTCTCCTCGATTTCCGAGTTGCGGTACATGATGCCGCCGACCCAGCGCAGGTCGACTTCGAGCGGGCCCACCGGCCGGCCGCCGACGACGATGCCGGCCGCGGCGCCGTTATCGGACACGGTGTCGAAGATTTTGCGTGGGTCCTGCAACCGCGCATCGACGATCTCGATCGCCGGTACGACGTATTCGGTGGCGCGCAGCACGTCGGTCAAACCGACGCCGGGGCCGCGCAATGGCTTGCCGAGGACGAAAGCCAGCTCGACCTCGACGCGCGGCAGACAAAAGTTCTCGTGCGGAATGCGCGCGCCGTCGGCGATCATCATGTTGTCGAGCAGGTGACCATAGTCCGGCTCGTCGATCTGCGAGGAGCGTTGCATCGCCTTCGACGTCAGACCGACCTTATGACCGATGAGCTTGGCGCCGGCCGCGATCTTGCGATTGGCGACCTCGGTCGAGATCGCATAGGCGTCTTCCATCGTGATCTCCAGCCAGGTTTTGGTGAGCTGGACGGCTTGTTTGCGCTCTTTCTCCGCCGTCATCAGAATATCGGCGGCTTTTTTCCGATCGGCCTGGGACATCATGACCGGTTACCCCCCATTACGAGCCAAGCTTTGTTACCGTCATCGCCAAGCGCGAGCCGACGAGTCCGGCCCGAAGTGGCCGCCCGATGGCAAGCTCCGCGAGCCGCGAACAGCTGCGGGCCAGGACACTTAGCACATTTGCAACGGAGCGACGCGCGCCGGCCGCGCGGTGGTTCTACTGGCAGGCGGCGCGCAACAGCACGGTTTCCACCGGACAATCGGCGGGCGTCGGATTGCGTCCCGAGACCCAAAGCGAATTGGCGCATTTTTCCGCGGTGCGAACGTCGAGCGGCTGGCCGGCATTGAAGCCCTTGGTCTTGCACGCATTGGTCGCCGCTGTGGCGCAGTCGGCGGCGCCGTTGCCGGCAATCGGGCAGGTGAGCTGGACTTCGATCACGTGCGACGGCCGCATGGCGTCGGCGGCGTTCTTCATGGCCTGCTGGGTTGCGGTGGCGGCATCCTTGGCGGCATCGGCCGACTGCTTATTAAGCTCATCGATCTTGGTCTGCTGCTCCTTCATCTTGGCTTTGAAGTCGGCAACGGATTGGTTCCACCAGTTGCCGAAGCCGTTGAGGAAACCGCGTTGCTCGGTCGGCTGCGCGGGCGACGGCGGTTGCGGCGGCAGGGCTACGGCCAAAGATGCGGACGACGGCGGCGATGATTGCTGCCCGCTCGCCGCGCCGGCGGCAGGCGCCGGACCCGTTTTGCTGTCCGCTTGAGCGAGCGCAGTCCCCGCTGCGGCCGCGATCACCACTGCCGCAATGAGCCACGGCACGGCGCGCGACCATGCCAGCGCGGGCGCCCGGGGTAGGGCCTCATGGGCTGAGTTTGAAATGCGCAGTGTCACGGCCACTCCGTCCATGGCCAAAATTTTGGGCCGACCCTCTTAGTTGGGGCCGACGCTCATCGCCGACTTCGAGGCGCACTGAATCTGGCCACCAAATTAGGCGTCAACGTGTTCAGAATACCCGCAATACGGCGGCAAGACCAATCGTAAGAACGAATAAGCCGGGGCCGCCTTTAGCCCAATCCTCGTCAACAGCCGCGCCTTTTTATGGTCCGGAAGCCTTATTCTCGCGCCATCTCGACCAAACGAACCAGGCAAATCCGGCCAGGAGGAGTGCGACAGCGAGGCCGTCGAATTCGTGGAAAAACCTGCGAAAGGTCGGGTCGCTGTCCCAGCGCGCACCCAGCACATAGCCCAAATAAGCGAGCCCGAAGCACCACGGCCACGAGCCGAGAAACGTATAGATCTGGAATTTTGCCATCGGCATCCGCGCCAGCCCAGCCGGAAAGGCAATGAAGGTTCGCACCACCGGAAGCAGCCGGCCGACAAAAACCGTAACCGCGCCGTAGCGGGCAAAAAAGCGTTCCGCGCGATCGATCTCATGAGGCCGCACCAGAACGTAGGCGCCCCAGCGTTCGAATGCCTTGCGGCCTCCCGTGGCAGCGACGTAATAGGCGACGGTCGAGCCGACATTGCAGCCGAGCGCACCCATCGTCGCCGCGCCGACCAAGCTAAATCGCCCAATGGACGCGAGATAGCCGGCGAACGGCATGATCGCCTCGGAGGGCAACGGAATGCATGCCGACTCGATCGCCATGAGAGCGACGACGCCGAAATAGCCGGCGGCGGAAATCACCTCGACGATCCAGGACACGACCGCCGAAATGAGCTGGTCAACCATTGCTCAACTGAAATAGCAGGGTGCCGGTCAGCGCCGCTTGCGCGCGCGGCGGCCTTCGAGCATGACGATTTTGCGCCGCGGAAAATTTTCCGGCAGCTTCTTGGGAACCTTCTCGGCGATGCCGAGGAGCCGCTCGCGGCGGTCCATCTCTTTCCAGATGTCGTCCGGGCGGATGCCCGTGGCGACCCACAGCACGACGAGATTATAAAGTAGATCGGCGCTTTCCTTGACCACCGCATCGCGGTCGCCATGCATGGCGTCGATGACGACCTCGACGGCCTCTTCGGCGAGCTTCTTCGCCATCTTGCTGCGGCCCGCGCGCAACAGCCGCGCCGTCCGCGAGGTCGACGGATCGTCATGCCGGCAGGCCAGCGCGGCCTGGTAGAGCCGTGAAATCGAATCACTCATGGTTCATCACAATACCGCGATCTTGTCGCGATTGTGTTAATTCCTTCGGCCGTAAGGGGTTACACCGGGCGGCGCCATTCACTCATCCTTAGCCAACAGGTCCGCATTGCCGCCGGCGGCGGCCGTGTTGATCGTGACCACCTGCTCGGTGGCGAAGCGGCGCAGGTAGGTCGGGCCGCCCGCCTTGGGCCCGGTGCCGGACAGGAGCGTGCCGCCGAACGGCTGAGTGCCGACGACGGCGCCGATCATGTTGCGATTGACGTAGATATTGCCGTGCGGCAGCCGTTCGGCGATGTGCTCGACCGTCAGATCGATGCGCGAATGCACGCCGAGCGTCAGCGCCGTGCCGTTTGCGGCGATGTCGTCAAGGAGCGCGTCCAACTCGGCCGCGCGCCAGCGCACGACGTGGAGCACCGGCCCGAAGACTTCTTCCTTAAGGTCGCGGGCCCGGTCGAGCTCGATGATCGCCGGTGCGACATAGGTGCCCGCGACCGGCAGCGCATTGTCGCGGTCACAGCGGAAGCGCACACGGCCGGCGCGCTCCATCCCGGCGATCCAGCTTTCGAGTTTGGCCTTGGCTTGCGCATCGATCACCGGCCCGACATGCGTGGCGATGTCGCGCGGATCGCCGAGCGCCAGCTCGCGGGTCGCGCCGATCAGCATTTCGAGCATGCGGTCGGCGACGTCGTCTTGCAGGCAAAGCAGCCGCAGCGCCGAACAGCGCTGGCCCGCGGAGCGGAACGCCGACGCGATGACATCGTCGCTGACCTGTTCGGGCAACGCCGTCGCATCGACGATCATGGCATTGATGCCGCCGGTCTCGGCAATGAGCGGGACGATCGGTCCGACTTTGGCGGCGAGCGCACGATTGATCGAGCGGCCGGCTTCGGCCGATCCGGTAAAGACGACGCCGGCGACGCGCGGATCGGCGACCAGCATCGCGCCGACGGCGCCGTCGCCGGGGATAAGATGCAGCGCGCTTTTTGGCACGCCCGACTCATGCAATAGCGCGGCGCCAAGCGCCGCGACGAGCGGGGTCTGTTCGGCGGGCTTGGCGACGACCGTGTTGCCGGCAAGGAGCGTGGCGCTGACCTGGCCGAGGAAAATGGCCAGCGGAAAATTCCACGGGCTGATGCAAGCAAAGACGCCGCGTCCGCGATAGCGCAGTTCGTTGCTCTCGCCGGTCGGACCCGGCATCGCCTGGGGCGTCAGCGTACTGCGCGCCTGCGCGGCGTAATAGCGGCAATAATCGATCGCCTCGCGAAGCTCGGCGAGCGCGTCGTCGAGCGGCTTGCCGGCCTCGTTCTGCAACAATGCAAGAAGCCGGCCGCGATTGACCTCGAGCCGGTCGGCGGCGCGTTCGAGCGCCGCCGCGCGCGCATCGACCGGCGTCGCCGACCAGGCCGCAAAGCCCGCGGCGGCGGCAGCCACTGCGGCGCGAACGATCGCCTCGTCGGCCTCGCGCACCAGGCCGATGGCGCCGCAGTCGATCGGCGAATAGACGGCGCGCTCGATGCCGGCGAGCGCGACGCCGTCGACAAGCGGCGCGGCTATCGCGCCGTCCGTGACGCTGTCGCGAACTTCGCGCAGCAGCGCGTCGAGGCTTGCGCGTTCGCCGAATTCGATGCCGGCCGAATTCTGCCGCTCGGGCCGATAAAGATCGCGCGGCAGCGGGATTTTCCGATTGCGCGCCGCGCTCGCGCCGGCGATCAGGCTTTGCGGCCGGCGCAGGATTTCCGCGATCGGCACATTCGGATCGGCGGCGACCGACACGAACGAGGAATTGGCGCCGTTCTCAAGGAGCCGCCGCACCAGATAAGCCAGCAGATCGCGGTTGTCCCCGACCGGGGCATAGATGCGGCAGGCAGCATCGGGAAATTCGGCAATGAGCGCATCGTAGAGCGCTTCGCCCATGCCGTAGAGACGCTGGAATTCGTAACCCTCGATGCCGCCGGCATCCTCGATGACGCTGGCGACGGTGAGCGCGTTGTGGGTGGCGAATTGCGGAAATAATCGCGCGCGCGCGCCGAGGAGCTTCTTCACGCAAGCCATGTAGCAGAGATCGGTCATGGCCTTGCGCGTGAACACCGGATAGTCGGGCAGCCCGCGCTCCTGGGCGCGCTTGATCTCGGTGTCCCAATAAGCGCCCTTCACCAGCCGGACCGTCAGCCTGAGTTGCTTTGCCGCCGCGGCGTCCTCGATCCAGCCGATCGCTGCCAAAGCGCGTTTCTGATAGGCCTGCACCGCGAGCCCAAATCCGTCCCAGCCGCCGAGCGACCCATCGTCGAGCACGGCGCCGATAATTTCCAGCGACAGTTCGAGGCGATCCGCTTCCTCCGCGTCGACGGTGAACTGCAGGTTATGCTCCTTGGCGAGCCGTGCGAGATCGAGGAGGCGGGGCGTCAGCTCGTCGCGCGCCCGGTCGCGCGAAATCGCCTCGTAACGCGGATGCAGCGCGGAGAGCTTGACCGAAATGCCGGGACGGCGCGGCAGCGGCGCATTGCCGGCGTTGGCGCCGATCGCTTCGATCGCGGCGGCATAGGCGTCGAAATATTTCTCGGCATCGGTAGCGGTGCGCGCGGCCTCGCCGAGCATATCGAACGAATAGCGGAAGTCCGCATGGCCGCGGGCGCGGTCGAGCGCGTCGGCGATGTTTTGCCCGATGACGAAATGCGAGCCAAGCAGCCGCATCGCCTGCCGCGTCGCCGCGCGCATCGCCGGCAGGCCGAGGCGGCGCACCAGATTGTCGAGAATGGTCTCGGGCGTCTCGCCCGGATGAATGACGCGGGCGGCGATGCCGAGCGTCCAGGCCGAAGCCGAGACCAGGATCGCGGCCGATTTGACGTCGCCGTCGAGCCAACGGCCGGCGGCGAGCTTGTCTTCGATCAGGCGGTCGGCGGTCGCGGCGTCCGGCACGCGAAGCAGCGCCTCGGCCAGCACCATGAGCGCCAGCCCCTCCTTGGTCGACAGCGAATAAGCGTGCAAAAAATCTTCGACGCCGCCGAGGCCGGTTGTCCTGCGCCGGATGGCCTCGATGAGCCGCCGCGCGCGGCCATCGATGCGATCCTCCGCGGCGCGGTTGCGGCTGGCGCCGGCGAGGAAGCTTGCCGCGATGTCCTCGTCGGGCGGCGCAAACCGAGCTTGGAACGGCGGCACCCCGCTGTCAGGTGCGTCCATGCCGGCAATTTATCCTGCCGCGCGAAGGTGGGGGAGGGTTATTTGCCGCGCGCCAGCAACGCCGCAAGCTTGTCGATGCTCATGGTCCAGCCCATCTCCATGCCTTGCAGATAGGCGACGGCTTTCTCCACCACCGCGCTGCCGCGGGTGTGCAGGGTCATTTTGGTTTTGCCGCCCTCGTCGACGAAGGTGACGGTGGTGAAGCCTTCGATGATGTGATTGCCGGCGTCATCCAGAGCATTGTTGGTGAAGACCAGCCGCTCGGGCTCGACGATTTCGCGGATTTCGCCACCCATCGGATAGATGGCGCCGTCGGGGGCGCGCATGTGAATGCGGATCGCCCCGCCGACGCGGGCATCGATCTCGCAGACGGGATTGGTGAAGCCCTTCGGGCCCCACCATTGCGCCAATTGCGCGGCATCGGTCCAGGCCTTGAACACGAGCGCGCGCGGCGCATCAAAAATGCGGGTGATGGTAATTTCTCGCTCGGCGAGCGATTTGGTTTGAGCGGCCATTCCTTCCTCGATCCTTTCAGCCGGCATGCGCGCGCTGGAGCGCGGCAAGGTCGAACTTTTTCATCTGCATTAACGCCGCCATCACGCGCTCCGACTTGGCGCCGTCGGCGTCGGTCAATAGTTTCGGCAGAATGGAAGGCACGACCTGCCAGGAGAGGCCGTATTTGTCCTTGAGCCAGCCGCATTGGCTCTCCTGCCCGGAGGCGGTGAGCTTGCTCCAGAAGTAGTCGATCTCCTGTTGGGTATCGCAAAACACCTGGAACGAGACCGCCTCGTTGAACTTGAAGTTCGGCCCGCCGTTGAGCGCGGTGAAGGTCTGGCCCTCGATCTCGAATTCGACGGTCAGCACCGAGCCTGGCTCTTTGCCGTGCACCTCGTGCCCCGCCTTGCCGTAACGGCTGATCTTGTTGATGCGCGAGTTGGCAAAGATCGATGTGTAGAACTTCGCGGCGTCTTCGGCTTCGCTGTCGAACCACAGGCACGGGGCGATCTTTTGCTTGATGCTCGCCATTGTCCGATTTCCTCTGAAATGCGGGCTTGGCGTCACTGCCCGACCAGCACCATCCAGCCGACGCCGAATTTGTCGGACAGCATGCCGAAGCGGGACGAGAAGAATGTCTTCGCCATCGGCATGTTCACTTTGCCGCCGTCGGACAGCGCGCCGAAGATGCGCTCGGCCTCGGCGTCGCTGGCGACGCTGAGTGCGAGCGCAATGCCGTGGAAATTCGTGCTTCCGGTGCAGCGGCCGTCCGACATCAGGATCGTGGCATCGCCGGCGCGAAGCGACGCATGCATCACCTTGTCGGCGCTGCCGGGCGAGATCATCGATTGGTCGGGCAACTCCTTGAAGCGCATGAGCATCTCGACCTTGGCGCCGATGGCTTTCTTGTAGAACTCGATTGCCTCGTCGCAGCGGCCTTCGAATGATAGATACGGTTGGACTTGCATGGAACTCTCCTACTTTAGCGGGGACGCCATTGTTGCCACATATTCGGCAAGCCGCGCCATGGTCTGAACGAGACCCGTGTCGGCGCCGTATTCCTTGATCACGCGGTCGCGCTCGGCGGCAGACGGGAAATCGCCGCGCCAGGTGATGCGGGTGCGGCCACTCAAATCCTCGAAAACGATCGTCTGGCGAAACTGCACCGGCTCAACGTCGTCGCCGCCGCCGTGGCGGTAGACGATGCGCTCCGGCGGCACGATTTCCTCGTAGGTGATCAGGTTCTGGTAATCGCGGCCGTCCGGGCCGTGCATGACAAAACTCCACACACCGCCCGGCCGCATGTCGAAGCTCGTCGTCGTCGTGGTGAAGCCGTTCGGTCCCCACCACTGCGCCAAATGCTCAGGCTTGGTGAAAGCCGAAAAGACCAGCGCGCGCGGCGCGTCGAACTCGCGGACGCCGACGATCGACCGCGGATCGCTGTCGAGATCGAGCCTATTCGGTGCAGTCATCGTCGCCATCTTTTTTGTCATCCGCTTTGACGGCTTTGGCTTGCAGCTTCTTCAGATAATCGTCGAGCCGGTGGAAACTCTCGTCGTAAAAGCGGCGATAGTGTTGCAGCCAATCGTCGATGTCTTTGAGCGCGCGCGGCTCGATGCGGCAGGGCCGCCACTGCGCCTCGCGCGAGCGCGCAATGAGCCCGGCCCGCTCCAGCACCTTGAGATGCTTCGACACGGCGGGAAGGCTCATGGCGAACGGTTTCGCCAGTTCCGTTACCGAGGTCTCGCCCAGCGCCAGCCGCGCCAGGATGGCGCGGCGGGTCGGGTCGGACAGGGCCGAGAAAGCTTTATCGAGGCTCATTTGACTACATAGTTAAATAACCGATAGGTTTAATACGCTGGGATGGAAGCCTTGTCAAGTTCGTGGCAATGCACCAACTCCGGCGGAAGCCCGCTAGTTGTCCTTTCGCCTTTCGGCGCTAAAACCGCATCATGTCGTTCGTGCGCATTTATTTTCGCGTTCTCGGCTTGCTGCGCCACGACGCCCGGCTCGCCGTGATGCTGGCGCTCGCCAACATCGCGCTGGCCGCGGCGCAGTTCGTCGAGCCGGTGCTGTTCGGCCGCATCGTCGACGCCTTGTCCGGCACGCTGCCCGCAAGCGTCGGAGCGGCGGCGCGGTCGCTCGCGCCGCTGGTCGGCGCCTGGGTCGGTTTCGGACTGTTCGTCATCGTCGCCGCGACGCTGGTCGCCTGGTACGCCGACCGGCTTTCGCACCATCGCCGCAACATGGTGCTGGCGGATTATTTCGAGCACGTGCTGCAGCTGCCGCTCGCCTACCATGCCGGCGCGCATTCCGGCCGGCAGATGAAAATCATGCTCACCGGCACCGACACGCTATGGTGGCTCTGGCTGTCGTTCTTCCGCGAGCATTTCGCCGCGTTCGTCTTCATTGCCCTGCTGCTGCCGGCCTCGCTGGTCTTGAACTGGCGGCTCGCTTTGCCGCTGATCGTGTTGTGCTTGGCGTTCACGGTCTTCACCGCCTTCGTCATCCACAAATCCTTTGCGCTGCAGCGCGATGTCGAGCGGCACTATTCCAACCTCGCCGAGACCGCGGCCGACGCGCTCGGCAATGTCGCGCTGGTGCAGAGCTACGCCCGCGTCGAGCTGGAAGTGTCGGGATTAAAGACCGTGGTGAATTCGCTGTTGCGCGCGCAGATGCCGGTGCTGTCGTGGTGGGCGATCGCCACGGTGCTGACGCGGGCCGGCACCACGCTCACCTTGCTCGTCATTCTCTTGGTCGGGACCTATCTCAAGCTTGTCGGCCTGGCTTCGGTCGGCCAGATCGTCAGCTTCATGGCCATTGCGGCGATGCTGATCGCGCGGCTGGAACAGGCGGTCAGCTTCTCCAATCGTCTCTTCATGGACGCACCGAAGCTCGCCGACTTCTTCGGCGTGCTCGACACCGTGCCGGCGGTGCGCGACCGGCCGGCCGCGATCGATCCGGGCCGCGTGCGCGGCCTGGTCGAGTTCAAGAACGTGTCGTTTTCCTACGACGGCAAGCGGCCCGCGGTAGCGGATTTGAATTTCACTGCGCTGCCCGGCGACCGCGTGGCGCTGGTCGGACCGACCGGCAGCGGCAAATCCACCGCGCTGGCGCTGCTCTATCGCGCCTTCGATCCGCAATCGGGCGTGATTTCGATCGATGGCGCGGACATCCGCAGCTTCACGCTGTCCGGGCTGCGCCACAATATCGGCGTCGTGTTCCAGGAGACGCTGCTGTTCAATCGTTCGATCGCGGAGAATCTGCGCGTCGGCAAGCCGGACGCCAGCGACGCCGATCTGCGCGACGCCGCGGCGCGGGCGCAGGCCGCCGAATTCATCGATCGCAATCCCGACGGGCTGGAGGCGCGCGCCGGCGAGCGCGGCCGGCTGCTATCCGGCGGCGAGCGGCAGCGCTTGGCGATCGCGCGCGCGTTGCTCAAGGATCCGCCGATCCTCATTCTCGACGAGGCGACGAGCGCGCTCGATCCGCTCACCGAGGCGCGGGTCCATCTCGCGCTCGACGAAGTGATGAAGGGGCGCACCACCTTCGTCATCGCGCACCGGCTGGCGACGATCCGCGACGCCACCCGCATTCTGGTTTTCCGGCAGGGCCGCATCGTCGAGACCGGTACGTTCGAGGAATTGCAGCGCCGCGGCGGCTTTTTCGCCGAGCTGGTGGAAGCGCAGTTTGGAGCCTCACCTCTCCCCGCCGTGCGGGCGGGAACATAGCAATATCCATCAGAATAAGCGGTCACCTGCGGCGGCGGCCGCCGCATGACATGACAACGTCTACAACCATGATTGGACAGCCCACGCTTGCCACTCTATCCATTCGGCCAACCTATCGACGACAAACGCGAGCCCAATATGACTGACACACCTGCATACACGCCGCCGGACGTCTGGGTCTGGGAGAAGAACGACAGTCCCAATTGGCGCTATAGCCATACCAATCGCCCTGTCGCGGGCGCGACGCATGAGAAAGAATTGCCGCGCGGAAAGCATCCGCTGCAGCTCTACTCGCTGGCGACGCCTAATGGCGTCAAGGTTACAATCATGCTGGAGGAATTGCTGGCCACCGGTCATAGCGGAGCGGAATATGACGCTTGGCTGATCCGGATCGGTGAGGGCGACCAGTTCGGCAGCGGATTTGTCGGTGTGAACCCGAATTCCAAAATCCCGGCGCTTATGGACTATAGCGAGCAGCCGCCGCGGCGCGTGTTCAAATCCGGCTCGATCCTGCTGTATTTGGCGGAGAAATTCGGCGCCTTCCTGCCAAAGGATCGCGGCAAGCGCACCGAGGCGCTGAACTGGCTGTTCTGGCAGATGGGTTCAACGCCCTATGTCGGCGGCGGCTTCGGGCATTTCTATGCCTATGCTCCGGTGAAGATCAAATACGCCATCGACCGCTTTACGATGGAGGTAAAACGCCTGCTCGATGTGCTCGACCGGCAGCTTGCGGACAACCGGTTCGTTGCCGGCGACGAATATACGATCGCCGACATGGCGATCTGGCCGTGGTATGGCAACGGCATGTTGAACGGCGCCTCCTACAACGACCCGCGCAAGTTCCTGCAGACGCACGAATATAAAAATCTGATGCGCTGGACGAAAGAAATCGGCGAGCGGGCGGCCGTCAAGCGCGGGCGAATGGTCAATCGCGCCAGCGGGCCGCCTGAAGAACAATTGCACGAACGCCATGACGCCAGCGATTTCAAAATGAAGACGCAGGACAAGGTCGGCGCGCGCGCGTAACGCCACAATAGAATGACAAAGCACGGACGATGCACGAAGGGCCGCACTACCTTCGTGATCGCGCATCGGCTGGCGACGATCCGCGACGCCACCCGCATTGTGGTTTTCCGGCACGGGCGCATCGTCGAGACCGGTACGTTCGAGGAATTGCAGCGCCGCGGCGGTTTTTTCACCGAGCTGGTGGAAGCGCAGTTTGCGACGACGGCAACGCCAGCCAAAGTTCCGTCACCCTGAGACGCTCGGCGCTTTGCGCCGGGCCTCGAAGGGCGACGGCTGCACCGCGCCTGAATTTCGGTGTGACCTCAGAAGCCTACATGACCGTCCAATCAACATGCGAAACATAACATCACAACCTGGACAAGCTAGCGCAACTTCTGATACTTGCGGCAAAGCGCGAAATACTCCATGCGCACGTTGGAAATGAAAATTTCCGACGCCGGGCCGTTCGATCAGCGCATCAACCCCCACATCCTCACCGAAGCGCGCGATGCTATGGTCCAGGAAGGCGTACTGCAACGCTGGCAGGCCGCACTCAATCGGCCCCCATGGTTCTACCTCGGCAACGCCGCTCAAGAGAAGCTGAGCGCCCGATACAACGAACTCTCTGCGGTCCAGGATGCCTACTCGGCCCAGAACTTCACCATGAGGGTCGGCCAAGCGCTTGAAATCGCCACTTACCGGGCCCTTATCGCTGCGTATCCACGCGGCTGCTTTGGCCGTTTCGTAAATCTCGATGCACATGACGACAGCCAGCTCTACTCGAAAGAAGAACCCCCTAGCACTACTTTGGCAGAATTACTCATGCTGCTGCTCGTTGCAAATCCATTTTCGACAATGCGGGCAACGCTGTGGCGGTAGTCGGACGAAGAGTTCGAGGATGGCGTGACGCACGGCGGGTAAAGTCGGATGCGGCGGTGGACCGTTGATTCTTTTTTTCCCGCTTCGCTGTTTTGAGACGGCGGTGCTGGAGAAAGGCGTAGGCGATCATCGTCATGAGCGCATGACGGTGAAGACCTTGCCAGGATCGTCCTTCGAAGTGATCAAGGCCAAGTTCTTCTTTCATCTGCTGGTGCGCCTGCTCGCATATCCATCGCGCCTTGATGGTGGCCGCCAAGGTGCGCAGGTCGGTCGTCGCCGGCAGGTTGGCGAGATAGTATTTTTTCTCTCCCGACATCCTGTGTTCGCCGATGAGCCAAGCCTCGTCTCCCGGCAGATGTTGTTGACCCTTGTCCCTGATCCGCTGCGGTGGTCCGTCAGCGACCCGGACGCGGACAGCAGCAAAACGAGCCTTGAGCTTGCCTTTCGTGCCGGTGCGCCAGCTGATGGTGCGCCATGTGGCGTTGGCCAACATCTTTTCGGCCGGTCGCGAGAGAATGTCGGGAATGTGCCGCCGACGAGGACGGCCGCGCTTGGCAACGGGCCAGATCATCCGCACATCGGCGGGGTACACCTTGAGGTGCCGCGGAACACCGACTGCCCAAGCAAGTTTGCGAGCCGTGAGCCCCTGACGGAACGGCGCGCTCGAACCATAACCGGCATCCGCCAACACGCAGCCAAAGCGCACACCGGCTGCGATGACACGATCGATCTCCGCCAGCGCAATCTCCGGCTTCGTCCGTGCCGTTCGGTATTCGGCTGGAACACCCGCTCGCTCCAACCGAGCCCGCTTGCTCGTCCAACTCTTCGGAAGAAACAGCCGCAGCGCCAGCATGGCTGGCACTTCGCCGCGCGCCAGCGTCAACGATACCAGGGTCTGGCAATTGGCGGTCTTGCCCAGCGCCGAAGCATATTGCGCAGCGACACCGACCGAATGCGTGCCCTTCTTGGGTATCGCGGTGTCGTCGACCACCAAGACGGCATCGCGGCCGCCGACGAGCCTGTCCGCTTGGACGAGCAGTTCGGTTTCCACAGGCGTTGAATCCCAGGCTCCGGCCGCAATGAAGTGGTGCAATTGATCGTAGTCACCAAGCGCAAGCCGCCCCGCCATCGGCTGTATGCTCTTGCGATCGCCAGGGCCGATCAGCCCCGACACATAGAGTGGACACATTCGTCGCCGCGCCTTGTGTCCCAACCGAGCCAAAAAAGGCCTGAGAAAGCGTCCAAGCTCTTCCTGCCAATCCGATGTCCCGACAACCATGGTCGGCCCCTCCAATAGCCGACCACCCATGAGTCACAGAAAAATTGATTTGGGAATCCCGCAAAGCTAAAAATCTGCCAAAGTAGTGCTAGTCACATTGGTACAAACGCCATCCCAGATAACCGCCTTGTCGACTTTTTACTAATGGTTGCAGGCGATTGGGCGGGTATCGAGTGCAAAAATATCCGTGAGTGGCTTTACAGCGATCGCCCCGAGCTAAAGGCGTTGGCAGATAAGTGCCTCCATCTCGATTGTGTTCCGGTACTAATAGCCCGCCGCATCCACCCCTCGGTGTTCTTCGTGTTCAACCGATGTGGATTCATACTCCACCAAACCTACAATCAAATCGTGCCGGTGGCCGATGAAGCTCTCGCGGCCAAAGCCCGCGACAAAAATTTGTTGGCTTACTTTGATATCCGCCTCGGCAATCAGCCCGATAGTCGTCTTACAAAGTTCATAGGAACCAATTTGCCGATCGTCATGCCTGGCGCCCGAGAACGCTTTGATGACCACAAGGACTTGCTGACTGCATATTGTAGAGAGGGCATGGCCTATGAGGAATTTGCTGCGCGAGTACGACGGCGAGCTGCAGGCCAAAACGAAGATGGCGATTGGGAACAAGAGGAATAACCGGGAACTATTCCGCACCCGAATTCCGCACCAGAATCACACGGCAACATCAACAGCGCGGTCGCATGCACAGCGGGGAGAAGGAGCAGTTTCACCGCAGCCGCTCCAGAATACTGACGTAATTGGCGACCGCGCTGCCGCCCATGTTGAAAATGCCGCCGAGCTTGGCGTCTTTGATCTGCATGTCGCCGGCTTTGCCGGTGAGCTGCATCGAGGTAAGCGCATGCATCGACACGCCGGTGGCGCCGATCGGATGACCCTTGGCCTTCAACCCGCCGGACGGATTGATCGGCAACGCGCCGTCCTTGGCGACAAGACCGTCGGCAATGGCGCGCGCTCCTTGGCCTTCGGGCACCAGCCCCATCGCCTCGTATTCGATCAATTCGGCGATGGTGAAGCAGTCGTGCACCTCGGCGAAGGACAGGTCGTGGAGCCGGATGGCGGCCTGGGCCAGCGCGCGCTGCCACGCCACGGCGCAACCTTCGAATTTGAGAATGTCGCGCCGCGACATCGGCAGAAAATCCTGCACGTGCTGCGCGGCGCGAAACACGATCGCCTTGTCGAGCTTGAGCGCGGTCTCAACGTCGGCGAGCACAATGGCTGCGGCGCCGTCGGACACCAGCGAACAGTCGGTGCGTTTGAGCGGCCCGGCGACCAGCGGATTCTTATCGCTCTCGGCGCGGCAAAAGTCGTAGCCGAGGTCTTTGCGGATTTGCGCATAGGGATTGCCGACGCCGTTCTTGTGGTTCTTGGCGGCAATGCGGGCGAGCGCATCGGACTGATCGCCCCAGCGCTGGAAATAAAGCGCGGCGATCTTGCCGAAAATGCCGGCGAAGCCGCCGTCGATGTCGGCTTCCTCGCGCACATAGGACGCTTTGAGGAGATTGCGGCCGATCTCCGCCGGCGGCGTCGCCGTCATTTGCTCGACGCCGACTACGAGCACGATCCTCGCAGAACCCGCCGCAATCGATTTCAGTCCCTGATGCACCGCGGCGGAGCCGGTGGCGCAGGCGTTCTCCACGCGCGTGGCGCGCTTGAAACGCAGATCGGGCGACGCCTGCAGCACCAGCGAAGCGGTGAAATCCTGCGCCGAGAAGCCGGCGTTGAAGTGGCCGAGCACGATTTCGTCGACATCCTTCGCCGCGATCGCGGCATCGGCGAGGGCCTCGGTAGCGACTCGCACGATCAGGCTTTCGACGGTTTCGCCGTTAAGCTTGCCGAACGGCGTATGCGCCCATCCAACGATGCAGGCGGTCATAATTCCTCCATGTGCTCCGCGGGTTTCCTACGTTGCCGAACTTTCGACGCTTTTCCGGCCAATTTACATTGCTCTTAAGGATAGCGCTATTCGCCTTTGCCTTCGCGCCCGGCTTGGGTTTACATAGTCATGCGCTCGCGCCTCGTGAACAGCGTGAAATCTTCGCGACCCATCGACCTTGAATTGTGCCGACCAACCGAACGGACCGCGACACGTGGATTGTACGAATTCGTTCCGGGCGCCGCTGCTCGGTCTTGTCCTAAGTTTCATCGCGTTCGGGGCAATCGGCCTCTGCAGCGTTGCGTCGGCAACGCCGGCGCGGGCCGAGGCGTTTATTCTTGTCGATGCCGATTCCGGAAAAGTCCTGCGCGCCGACAACGCGACCTATCCGTGGCATCCCGCCTCCACTACCAAGCTGATGACGCTTTATCTCACGCTGCTCGCCCTGCGCGAGCAGCGCATTACGCCCGACACGCTGTTCACCGTCTCGACGAACGCGGCCATGCAGTCGCCCACCAAGATGGGCTTTGCGCCCGGCACGCAAGTCACCGTCGACAATGCGCTCAAGATGATGATGGTGAAATCGGCGAACGACATGGCGGTTATGCTCGCCGAAGGACTTGGCGGCACGGTCGATCAGTTTGCTGCGGAAATGACCGACACTGCGCATCGCCTGGGCATGACGCAAACCAATTACGTCAATCCCAACGGCCTGCCGGACGACAACCAGATTACTTCGGCGCGTGATCTCGCCATTCTCGCCCGCGCGCTCATTCACGATTTCCCGGAATACAGTTCCTACTGGCATATTCCGGCGATCAAATATCGCCGCCGCATCGTCCGCAATTATAATCCGCTGCTCGGCCGCTATCCGGGCGCCGACGGCATGAAGACCGGCTTCGTGTGCGCGTCGGGCTTCAACCTTGTGGCCACCGCGGAGCGCGACAACAAGCGATTTATCGCCGTCGTGCTCGGCGCAACGTCGTCCGGCGAACGGGCTGTGAAAGCGGCCCAGCTGCTGCAATACGGATTCAATCAGGGCCCGTTGTCCTGGCTGATACCTTCGCTCGGCGCGATCGACGCGCTGCCGCCGGTCGACGCGGCGCCGCCCGATTTGACGGATCAAATGTGCGGACGGCGTCGCCGGCACCCGGCCACGGAAGAAGACGATCCCGACGCCGACCTCGATAACATCGGCGACACCGGCAACAGTGCCAATTCCGGCCCGAAATTTTCCCTGATCTTGTCGGCGCTGCGCGCGCCGAATGCGAACAATCTGCTGTTGGATGCCGGTCCGGTGACGCCGGTCGTCGTCTATACCGGTCCGACGCGCAGCGAGGCGGAAATCGCCAAGCTCGAGGCGGAGATTGCCTTGGAGCCCGTCAAGAAGCGAGCAAAGCACAAGGCGGTCGCCGGGAAGCCCGCAGAACATAAGGCGGCGAAGCCGGCAGCGAAGCTCGACGGCAAGCGGGCAGACGGCAAAAGCGCGGCCGGCGCACGACCATGGACGCCGATGTCGGCGTCGGCGCTCGCGGCCAGTCCGCCTCCCGAGCTCAAAGCCGACAGCCCCGCCGTCAAGCCCAAACCGCCGGCCAAGCCCAAGCCCTCGGTCGCGAATATCCCGCAATAGCGGCTGCGAACGTGCCGCGGACGCGGTGCAGCGTAAACCGCTGCACGCCGCTCCCGGACCTTCGCGAACTCAGCCTTCTTGACGATCGACCTTTGGTGCCGCGCCGCGCTTGGGACGCATATTTGCCAAACGGACCGCCGTGCTAAAACAATGACTGTTCACCGGGGGCAACGAGGCAGCATGTCGGCCAAGGTCACCATCGCGGCGCTCCAGCAGATGAAGCGCGAGGGAAAAAAGAGCGTCGGCGTGGTCGCCTGGGATTATCAGCTGGCGCGCATTGCCGACCGCGCCGGCTTCGATTTTGTGTCGGTCGGCAACTCGGTCGGCGTCAATCTGTGGGGCCGCGCCGATGTGCTCGAACGTCACGCTCGACGAGATGATCGTTTGTTGCAAGGCCGTGCGCAGGGGCGTCGAACGCGCACTGGTGAGTTGCGACATGCCCTACGGCCCGGCGCAACAAGGCATCGACACTGCGCGCGCCGCGGCGTTCCGCCTGATCAAAGAAGGCGGCGCCGATATGATAAAAGTCGATGCCGCCGCCGAATATCCCGATGTCGTGCGCGCCTTGGTCGGCGAAAACATTCCGGTGTTTGCGCAGTTCGGGCTCACGCCGCAAACCGCCGTCAAATACGGCATTCCCTACAGCGCGCAGAATTCGCCCGCGGCGCAGGCGAGCGGCGAGGCGGCGGCGAAGCTCGTCGAAGAGGCAAGGCTGCTCGAAGCCGCTGGCGCCTGTCTCCTCGATTTCACCAATTCCGGACCGGTTGCGGGCGCCGCCGTGGTCGCAGCGGTGAAAATTCCGGTGATCGGCGGCTTCGGCGGCGGGCCTTGGCTCGACGGCCGGGTGCGGCTCGCGCACACCGCGATCGGTTATGGCGAGAAATGGCTCGATGCCGAAACGGAAACTTATTTCAATTCGGCCAAAGCCACGCTCGCTGCGTTTTCGGCGCTGATCGCCGATGCCCGCGCCGCCCGACAGATCAAGGGCTGATCATGCCGAGCGTGACCATCGACGGCATCGCGACGCGCTACGAGGTGGTGGGATCGGGGCCGCCGCTTCTGATGTATGCGCCGGGCGGCTTCAACGCCGTGGTCGAGGCGTGGTCGACGCTCGGCATCTACACCAAGATCAAACTGCTCGATCATCTGCCGCAGCACTTCACCTGCATCATGTTCGACCGCCGCGAATGCGGACAATCCGGCGGCCGCGTCGAGCGCGTCACCTGGGCGCATTACGTGGCGCAGGGCAGGGGGCTGCTTGATCACCTCGGCATTTCGCGCGCCAACCTCATGGGCGGCTGCATGGGCTGCGCGCCGCTCGCAGCCTTCGCGGTGGCGTATCCGCAAATGGTTGCGCGCATGGTTTTGTTTTGGCCGGTGGGCGGCGCCAAATATCGCATATCGAGCCACCAGCGCTTTACCGAGCATCTCGATTTTGTCCGCGGCGCCGGGCTTGCGGGCGTCGTCGCGCTCATCCGCAAGGAGGGCAAGCCGTTCGGCGCCGATCCACGCGGCGGACCATGGGCTTCGGTGGCCAACCGCGATGCCGCATTCGCCGCCGCTTTTGCCGGTCAGGACAGGGACACCTACGTCCGCATTTGTCAGGATATGCGCGATGCTTTGTTTGATCGCGATACCGCGCCCGGCGCCAAGCCTGAAGACCTTATGCGCACGGATATTCCCGCGCTCATCGTGCCGGGCCACGACGCCGCGCATGCGACTTCCGCGGCGCGCTATCTGGAAGAGTGCCTGCCGCGTTCGGATTATTGGGACGTTGCGGTCGACTTGCAGACAGAAGACGCGACGAATACGCGCGTGATAGAGTTTTTAGGACACGCATGACCGGCAAAAGTGGACGGCGTTTTCTCGATAAGATCGTGCACGAATAAATCGAGGTTTAAGCCCGGCGATCACGATGGTCGATTATTATTCGATTTTGTCGCGTGCAGTGACCGCGCCCGATGCCGGCGACGCGCGGTGGCGGCGCGGCATTTATGACCGCTCGCGCCGCATGTTGGCGGGCCGGCTGCGCACGCTCAATCCACCGCCGCCATTGGCCGCGATCGCGGCCGAGGAAGCGGCGTTGGAAGCCGCCATCGAACGCATCGAAGCGGAATTGTCGTGGACCGAAGACGGCGCGATTGCGCCCGATGCGCGAACTCACGATCGATTTGGCAACGTCGCCGGCGAGTCCCGGACCGCCCGCGAGCAGGGACTGATCGCTGCGCCGTCGCGATTGAGCCGATCGGCTTTCGTCATTGCCGCCGTTATCGCCGCGGCGCTTGGCGCCGGCGGCTACGTGTACTTGGTCGCGACGGCGCAAAAGTCAGCGCCGCCGCCGGTCAAGACCGAAGCGCAAAACAAATTCCTGCCGTCGCCAGAACGCAAGGCCGCAGCCGACAGCGATCTCGCGCCCGGCGTCGATGGCGGCAATTCCGATCCCGACATGGCTTACGTGTTCCGCCGCCAGCCCACCTTCTATCGCACCTTGCAGCCGGTCGGCACGATCATCGTCGATAAGGCGCAGCACTTTCTCTATTTGATTCAGCCTAACAATGTCGCGCTGCGCTACGGCGTCGCGCTGGGCCGGCAATGCACCGACCTCGCCGGATTGCGGCACGTTGCGAGCATGACGCAATGGCCGCAATGGCAACCGCCGCCGAACCTGCTCGACCGCAATCCGCCGCCGATGCCCGGCGGGCCCGGCAATCCGCTTGGCGCGCGCCTGTTGGCGCTCGACGACGGCGCGTCGCGGCTTCACGGCACCAATGCGCCGAAGACGATCGGCAGTACCGTTGCTTTCGGCTGCATTCGCCTGGCCAATGACGACATCGTCGACTTGTATAATCGCGTGAAGGTCTCGACGCCTGTCGTGGTCAATTAAACAAGGCATCGGCGCGATTTACGCTGTCGGGCACGCTACCGATACCCGGCGGCTCCCTGAGCGCTATGCATTGGCGCGATCCAACAGTTCGATCGAGACGCCCTCCGGCGCGCGGATAAAGCAAATGCGCACGCCCGGCCGCACCGTCGTCGGCTCACGGGTGAATTCGACGCCCTTCTTCTTGAGATCGGCGGCGATCGCATCGATGCCGCTCACCGCGAGGCCGAAATGATCGAGCCCGCGATACGGTATGGTCGGGGCTGCGTGCGTTCCATCGCCCTCTGCCACCGGAGCGATAAAGATGTTGGCGCCGCCGAGCTTCAGATCGATGCGCGGCTTGCCTTCTTGCAGGGAGCGCACCACTTGGGCGCCGAGCATCTTTTCGAACCACTGCGCCATAGCCTCGGGATTGGCGGTGCGAAGGTGAATGTGATCCCATGTGTAGGTTGCCATTGGCGCGCGCTCCCTGTGCTTTGCTGGAATTGCCGACGTTAAGATATCGCGGCGAAGGTGCCAACGCCATTTTCGCCCGCCCGCTTTATCCGCACAATCGTTTCAGTGGCGCGCGTTTCGGTGGCGCGCGTTTCAGTGCCGCGCCGGTTTGCTGTCCGGTGCAGCGGGGGCGGGGGCAGCTTGTGGTTTCGCCGGCGCCGCCACCCAGCCGGCCTTGCCGATCTCAGCCTGCAGCATCTGCAACAAGCGCTGCAGCTCGTCGCGTTTGAGCACGCCGGCCGCCCCTTCATCGTTCTCTCCGTGTATTTCCAAGCGGTAGCCGTCGCCATGCGGCGCGATTGTCAGCCGGTCGGCAAGCCCTGCCGCGGCGGCCGTCGCTGTCAGCACCGTGCCCGGGGTGCTCGACATCGACCCTGCGGTCTTGGCGATGGCGGCGTCGCGCTCGAACGCGATCATGTCGCCGCGCAGCTCGGCGGGGGCGCGTTGCGCAAGATTTGAGTGGCTGGTGACGTGCTCGGTCGCGCGTTCTAGCAAAGCCAGCGCGAGCCGTCGCGTCAGCCAGCACGACCAGGCATCGGGGCCTCCGGCATTGATGGCGATGAGGATGCGGTCCTCCCGCGGCACATAGACGAAGGTCACGTTTTTCAGCGCGCGCGGCATTGGGTTTTCCAGGTGGTCGTTCTTGCACTCACTGGATCAGTTCCGGCCACGGCACGATGGTGGATTTTACCGTTTTCATCGCGATGGCGTCAGCGACCGCGCGGCCGATACCGTCCTCGGAAAAAGGATACAGCGTCTGCATATCCAGCCAAGGGTATTTGGCGCGTGCGCGGTAGAGCATGTCGACGCCGAGCGGCAGATCGTTGCCGGTGAAGCCCCACGAGCCGAGCACGGTGAGGTCCTTGGTGCAGAAGCGGTGCCACAACGTCGTGATCGAGCCGGCGTCGGTGAACTGGCCCATTTCGACATAAGTGCCGCCGTCGCGCAAAAACTCGATGCCTTCCGGCCCGGCGCTCGGATGGCCCGAGCAATCCATCACCAGATCGGCGCCGAAGCCGCCGACGATGTCGCGCACGCGCTTGATGCGTTCGTCCGGCGTCTTGAACTCCTCGATATTCACGGTCGCCTGGGCGCCGAATTTTCGGGCGAGTTCGAGCCGCGGCGTCTCCGGCGCGCCGACGCAGATCACCCGGCCGGCGCCCATTTCCTGCGCCGCCGCCACCGCGAGAATCCCGATTGGGCCGGAGCCCTGGATGACGACGGTATCGCCCCATTTGAATCCGCCGGCGCGCGTCGCGCGGTTGAACGCGCGGATGCATGAGGTGAGCGGCTCCGACAAGGCGCCGACGCGCAGCGGCATGTCGTCGGGCAATTTGTAGATTTTGGTGCCGGGCAGCATATCGAGATCGACATAGACATATTCTGCGAAGCCGCCCCACAGATGCGGCGGCTTATCGAAGCCGAGATAGCGGCCGTAATAGACCGGGGTGAGGCACTTGTTGGCGCTCTCCGGATAATGGATGCAGTAATAGCAACGGCCGCACGGCATCAGCGGCGGGATCATGACCTTCGATCCCACCGTCAGCGGCTTGCCCATGAAATCTTCCTTGAACGCGTCGCCCACTTCGACCAGGACGCCGCCGAGCTCGTGGCCGAGCGTGAACGGCCACGGCAGCGGTTTCGGCCAGTGACCCTTGAGGATATGCAGATCGGTGCCGCAGACGCCGCAGGCGCCGATTTTGATCAGCGCGGCGTTGCCGGCAATTTTCGGCCATGGAACGTTATGGATCACCGGCTTGGCGCCGGGGCCATCGAAGGTGGAAACGCGGATTTGCTCCATATGCGTTTCCTCTGCGGTTTACATTTTAGCGCCATGCAACGGCGCGTCCGTCACTTCTTGCAAGGCATCGAACGTCAGGCCCGGCACCATTTCGCGAACGACAAAGCCTTGCCGCGGCGATGTCGAGCACGGCGAGATTGGTATAGACGCGCTTAACGCAGCCGATCGCGGTCAACGGATAGCTGCAGCGACGTACGAGCCGGCTGTCGCCGGTCTTGGTCTGGTGGTCCATCAGCACCCATAGCCGCCGCGCGCCGGCGGCAAGATCCATGGCGCCGCCAACGGCGGGCGCTGCATCGTTCTCCGAGGTCGTCCAATTGGCGATGTCGCCGTTCTCGGCGACCTGAAACGCGCCGAGCACGCAGAGATCCAGATGACCGCCGCGGATCAGCGCGAAACTGTCGGCGTGATGCATATAGGAGCCGCCGGTGCGCAGCGTGACATATTGCTTGCCGGCATTGATCAGCCAGCGGTTGATCTTGTCCGGCGCCGGCGCCGGACCCATGCCGAGCACGCCGTTCTCCGACTGGAACACGACTTCCCGCTCTGCCGGCACATAGTCGGCGACTTGCAGCGGTGCGCCGATGCCCAGATTGACATACCAGCCTTCGGGAATATCGCGCGCCAGGCGCGCGGCGATTTCGCGGCGCGTCAACGGCTTGCAGGCGGACAATAGGTTCATCGATTTATCCTCACGTCACCGTCGGTTCGCCATAGGGCACGTGCAGCACGCGGTTGACGTAAATGCCGGGCGTGGCGATTTTTTCCGGATCGAGCGCGCCAAGTTCGACGATGTGCTGGGCCTGAACGATGGTCAATTTCGCCGCCGTCGCCATCACCGGGTTGAAATTGCGGGCGGACGAGCGATAGGTCAGGTTGCCCCAACGGTCGGCCTCCCAGGCCTCGATCAGGGCGACGTCGCCGGCGAGCGCTTCCTCCAGCAGATAGTCGCGGCCGTTAATTTTGCGCTGCTCCTTGCCTTCGGCAAGTTTGGTGCCGACGGCCGTGGCGGTGAAGAAGGCCGGGATGCCGGCGCCCGCGGCGCGCATGCGTTCCGCCATCGTACCCTGCGGGACGATTTCAAGCTCAATGCGGCCGGCGCGCCATAGCGACTCGAACACGACCGGATCGGCGGTGCGCGGAAACGAACAGACAATCTTGCGCACCCGCCCCGTTTCCAGGAGTGCGGCCAGGCCGACATGGCCGACACCGGAATTGTTGGCGACCACCGTCAAATCCTTGGCGCCTTGTTCGATCAAGCCCGCGATCAGAGCATTGGGCTGGCCGATCGAGCCGAAGCCGCCGATCAACACGACCGAGCCGTCGCGGATTCCGGCCATTGCCTCGGTCATCGAGTGTACGATCTTGTCGATCATCTCAGGAACGTTTCCCGGACGCGGTGCAGCGCGAAGCGGTGCACCGCTGATCCGGGACCGCCGCATATTCCGAGTTTGTTACGATCCCGGTTCTGCGGCGCATACTTCGTGCTGCGCTGCGCCGGGATACGTGTTGGTGACTGAGCAAATTTTTATCCCACGACGCGCACCCGCGCCGCGTCCGTGAAGGCCGGCATCACTTCGCGGGCGAAGCGGCTCAAATTGTCGTTCGCCTTGTCGAGCACCAGCCCGCCGCCGTTGAGCAGGAGATATTCGACGCCGAGCCGCCGCAGCTTTTCCAGTTTCTGCGCGATCTCGTCCGGCGTGCCGTAGAGCGCGCTTTCTTCGCTGGCTTCGCGGGTGTCGGAGTAGGTCATGATGCTTGCTTTGCTCTTGGTGCCGTCGGGCGCTTTCGAAATCGCCTCAAGGCGACGCTGCGCCTCCATCCGCCGTTCCAGCGCGGCCTCTTTGTCGGCTTGATTTTTGGCGACATAGAAGGCGCGCGCGACGCCGACCTCCATCGGGTCGAACACGCGGCCGCGCTCCTCCACTGCCGCCTTGAAGACGGCGATGCGCTCGGCCACCGTTTCGAACGAGGCGAATTGGTCGAGCAACAGATTATAGCCGCGCGCGGCGACCTGACGGATCGAATCCGGCGAGCCGGCGCCCATCCACATCGGCGGATGCGGCTTTTGCGCCGTCGGCGGCTCGACAATGATGTCCTCGAAATTCCAATATTTGCCGTGATGCGAAAAGCGCTGCTTCGACGTCCAGGATTTCACGATGACGTCGAGCGTTTCATTGAAACGTGCGTCGGCTTCTTCGATCGGCACGCAGAAACCGGCAAACTCGTTGTGGCGATAGCCTTTGCCGACGCCGAAATCGAGCCGCCCGCCGGAGAGAAGATCGAGGGTCGCCGCCTGCTCGGCGAGCAAAACCGGATTGTGCCAAGGCAGCACCAGCACCGCAGTGCCGAGCCGCAGCGTTTTGGTTTTTGCCGCCACCCAGGTGAGGAGCGCGAGACTGGCCGATACCTGGCCGAAGCCGGTGAAGTGGTGCTCGACCAGAAAGGTCGAATGATAGCCCAGCGCCTCGGCCTCGATATTGTAGTCGATGAACTGCCGGTAGCCTTGGCCGGAATCAACGTCCGGTCCGCCATGGCGGGCTGTCGCGCTGCCGAATAGACCGAACCGCATGCCGGCGCTCTCCCTGTATCGCGCGCCAATGTAGCGCATGCGCCGCGCCCGGAGCTATAGTCGAGCAGGGAGGAGAACAAAATGTTGCAACGTGTCATTCTCGCGAGATTGGCGGCGGCTGGCCTGATCGCGGCATTTGCCTTTGCCGCCCCGCAACCGGCGGCGGCGCAAGATTCCGTCAAAGATTATCCGACCCGCCCGATCACGCTGATCGTGCCCTATCCGGTGGGCGGCGGCGTCGACGCCATGGGCCGCATCGTCGGGCAGAAGCTCTCGGACCTGCTGGGCCAGCAGGTTGTGATCGAGAACCGCGGCGGCGCCGGCGGCATGATCGGCACGCGCGACCTCGCCAAGGCCGCGCCGGACGGCTACACGCTCGGCATGATGCTGACCGGCATCAGTCTCAGCCCCAATGCCGGTTACAACGTCGAGAAGGATTTTGCGCCAATCGGGACCATCGCCACGACGCCGATGATCGTCGAGTCCAATCCGTCCCTTCCGGTGGCGTCGCTGACGGACGTCATTGCGCTGGCCAAGAAAGATCCGGGAAAATATTCCATCGGCACGCCGCCGGCGCCGACGCTGAATTACTTCGCGGCTTTGCTGTTCAATATGCTGGGCGGCGTCAACATTACTGTGGTCGCCTATAAAGGCACCGGGCCGCTGACTACCGATCTCCTTGGCGACCACGTGCCGCTCGGCGTCAACACGATTCCGGCGTCGGTCAGCCAGGTTCAGGCCGGAGCGCTGCGCGCGCTCGCAGTGACCTCGCCGGGACGCTCGCCGGCGCTGCCCAATGTGCCAACGTCGGCCGAATCCGGCCTGCCCGGTTTCGAAGTGGTGCAGTATTACGGGCTTACCGCGCCGGCGGGGATGCCGCGTCCGATCGTCGAGCGGCTCAACAAGGAACTACAAACCATCCTGAAGTCCGACGACATGAAGAAGCGCCTGATCGAGCTCGGCAGCGAGCCCGCGCCCGGCAGCCCCGAAGACTACGCCGCCAATATCCATCGCGAGGAAAGCAAATGGGCGGCGTTGATCAAGAAGCTCGGCCTGAAGATCGAGTAGCCGTCGCCGGCTTCTCCTGAGGGCATGTCCTTATCAATAGCGACGGCGGCGAAGTCGCCGCCGCCGCACCCCGAGCTTTTGCTCCGCCGGGTGTCAAAATCCGGAATTGGACTCGGCGAGTTCGTCTTTGAGTCCCTTGAGAACCGCGTCGGGATCGCTGCCTGCCGTTTTCACCGCGGCCTTCCAGGTTTGCACCACGGGCGCTCCCGCCGCTTTCCACTGGTCGAGTTGCGCGTCAGTCAGCGCATAAACCTCGTGGTCGGGCTCGGCTTTGAGCTTGGCAATGCCGTCATGCTCGAAGTCCGCCCACGGCCCGGCAAGTCTTTCCGCCCATTGCTTGTTGCAATGGTTATCGATCACCTTTTGCTGCGATGGCGACATCGCCGCGTAGGTGTTCTTGTTCATGACCCAGACGAATCCCGTGGTGTAGAGCGGAGCTTCCATATGGTACTTCGTCACTTTGTCGATACCGAACAGCACGATCGAGCCCCACGGGAAGGTGACCGCATCGGCCACCCCTTTTTGCAGAATGTCGCGAACTTCCGGCGCCGCCGCCTGGACATTGGTGCCGCCGAGCGAAGTGACCAGCGATGCCATCGTCGCATGGGCCGGACGGATTTTCATGCCGGCGATGTCGCTCGGCACGACGATCTTCTTGGTGCGCGAATGAAACGTGCCCGGATCGTGGGCGAAGGCAAGGCAGTATTTGACGTCCTTAGCTGCGTGAGTTCGATTGCCGGCACAGGAAGCGAGCATAAGGAAGATGTGCTTGCTTTCTCACCGCCTCGGCGAGTGTCGCATCGTTGTCCCCGCGATCATCATGGTTGCTCCGCGAATCCGTATAATTACTGACAGACTTGCCCCGACAATTCACTCAGATTCTCCGCTTGGTGATTCGCCCAAGCAGGACTCATGGCAGTTCCGGCGGATGAAAAGCACAAGGACTACGCGCATTACGCCGCGCATTGTCTCTACCTGATGACTGCGGCAACGGATCCGGATTCTCGTTCCATTCAGCGCGAGATGGCGACCGAGTGGTTGAAACTCGCGGCTGCGATTCAACATCCATTGGAATCGGAAAAAGCGACTGAGGCCGTCTCAATTGGCGGACTCGTTGGTGAGATGTGCCTGACGCCGGCACGTTGGACATTTCGCGAGGGGGGCGGACGATGAACAGGTTCACAAAACTTGCTTTCTTGTTGTGTTTCGCGTTGGCTGCCTCTGGAGTGTCGCGCGCGGCGCTTGCCGCCACGGTCGATGCGCAGATTTCGGCGCGGCTCGATGCCCTGGAAAAGGAAAATGCCGCGTTACGCGCGCGCCTCAACCGTCTCGAAGCGTCCAAGGCAGCGATAAGGCACCGCTCGGCGGCCGCACAATCCAATCCGGCGCTCGCCTCAATGCCGGAATCGCAGAACGCAAATACCTTGGCCGCCGACGCGGGCCAAGTCGTCGGCACCCGAATATCGAACGCGCGACCCCACTTCGAGGTCAGCGGCTCGCTATTGTTCCTGCAGCCCGGCGCCGGAAATCTCGAATACGGGACACTGGTGACTCCTTTGCCGCTGGCGACGCCCAATTGGAGCAATCAGTCGCTCTCGCCAAATTTCGGTCCTGCCTTCCGGGTCGGGGCTCGCTACATGCCCAACGAGTCCAACGATATCGAATTGAATTGGACGCATCTCAACACCACCACGAATGCCTCTTTCTCCGGCGCGCCGACGCAAATGGTGGGGCCACCTTATTTGATCGGCCCGGAAGCGTCGCTTTACAAGAACGCTAATGGCGACGTGCAATTCGCCTACGATTCCGTCAATCTCGACGGCGGACATACCTTCTGCGTCGGTTGTCTCTTCCAACTGCGAGTCTTCGGTGGCGTCGAGGTTGCGCAAATCGGCCAGAACCTGACGGGGACGTTCCAAAGCCCGGATGGCACGGCTTCCAGCGCAAACACCACCAATTCGCTGTTTACCGGCGCCGGGCCTCGTTTGGGACTGAAAGGCCAATACGCCATGGGCGACTTCCAATTCCTCGGTGAGGTCGCGGGAGCAGCCCTGGTCGGCACCGCAAAGAGTCGTATCGATTTTTCAACGCTTTCTCCAACGCTGGTCGGATTGAACAACCAGTCTCTGACGTCGCCCAACGCGACGCAGCTGATTCCCAGCATCGACGCCAGATTGGCCACCGCCTATGTATTCCCGCCCAGCAACTATGGACTGTTCAGGATCGAGGTGGGTTATCAGGCGGCGGTGTATTTCAATGCCGTCAGTCAGTATTCCCTGACCTCGGTGCCGACAGCTCCCATGATTCCGCCCGTCGGTATCTATCTGGCAACGGCGCAGCACCTGCAAAGCAACTTCACCGACCAAGGCCCCTATTTGACGGGCAGCTGGTTGTTCTAGCGAGGGCAATGGAAATCAACTCGTGAACGGCGCCGCCGGCCGCTTGAACATCGGCACCGGCGGGCCGTTCTCGGTGTCCTCGAATACCACCGCGACTTTGTCGCCGATGCGCAAGTTGTCAAAATCGCAGTTGACGATGTTGGTCATCATGGTTGGGCCTTCGGCGAGCGTCACATAGGCGATCACGTATGGCTCCTTGGCGCGGCGCATGACGCTGAACGTGTAGATCGTGCCTTTGCCCGAGGCGTCGCGCCATTCGATCTTGCCGCTGTCGCAGAACGGGCAGATCGCGCGCGGATACCAATGCGCCTTGCCGCAGGCGGTGCAGACCGGCAGGAGAAAGCGACCATCGCGCGCAGCATCCCAGAATTTTTGCGTCTCCACTGTCGCGGCCGGGGCGGGAATGTTGCGCGTCATCGCTTCACTCCCGCTCCAGGATCAGCGTCGCGCTGCAATGCCGCGTGCCGAGCTGCATTCCGGTGCCCTGCGCCAAAGCGAGATCGCAGTTTTTCACCTGCACCGCGGGATGCGCCTCGCCGCGCAGCTGCCGGACCGCCTCGATCACCTTGGTCATGCCGCCGCGATTGGCCGGATGATTGTTGCACAGCCCGCCGCCGTCGGTGTTGAACGGCAATTTGCCGGTGCCGGAAATCAAATTGCCGTCGGCGACGAATTTTCCGCCGGCGCCCTTGGCGCAGAAGCCCAAATCCTCGATCTGCATCAGGACGGTGATGGTGAAGCTGTCGTAGATCGAGGCGTATTTGATGTCGGCAGGTGTTACGCCCGCCTCGGCAAAGGCGGCCGGGCCTGAGCGCGCGGCGCCCGACGTGGTGAGATCGAACGTGCCGCCGGCAAGGTGCTTCACCGTCTCGCCGGCGCCGAGGATGTTGACGAGCGGCCGTTTAAGGTTTCTGGCGATCTCCGGTCGCACCACGACCAGCGCGCCGCCGCCGTCCGAGATGACGCAGCAGTCGAGCCGATGCAGCGGATCGGCGATCATCGGCGAGTTGACCACATCTGCCACGGTGACAACTTCGGGCAGCATGGCATGCGGATTGTGCTGCGCGTGATGCGATGCGGCGACCTTGGTCCAGGCGAGCTCTTCGCTGGTGGTGCCGTATTGGTGCATATGGCGCATCGCGCACATGGCGTAACCGTTGGCCGTGGTCAGGCCGTAGGGAACTTCCCACGCCGCTTCGGGCTGGTTGGGATCGCGCAGCCGCGGCGTGGTGCCGGTGGCGACGCCTTCGCTGCGCGGCCGCCCGGCGAGCGTGATCAGCGCCACGTCGCATTTGCCGAGCGCGATCGCTTGCGCGGCGTGGCCGGCGAGCGCGACATAGGACGTGCCGCCAAGCTCGGTCGAGTCGACATGGCGCAGTTTGAGATTCAAATACTCCGCCATCGACGCCGGGCCGGGACCGGGCGCATCGCCGGCGCAGAAATAGCCGTCGACGTCCGCGCGCCCGAGGCCGGCATCGGCCAGCGCGCCGAGCGCCACCTCGGCGTGCAGCTGCGCCACCGTCTTGTCCGGCGCATGCCGCGTCGGATGTTCGTAGGCACCGGCGATGTAAGCCTTGCCCTTGATGGTCATGCCAAATCTTCCCTTTCACGACGGTAGACTGGATTGAGCGCAAGCGAAATCCAGGTACAACGGCACAAAGCACGGAGGGATCGAGCATGGAGCTTGGACTGAAGGGCAAGGTCGCGCTGGTGACCGGATCGAGCCGCGGCATCGGCCGCGGGGTGGCGCTCGCTTTGGCGGCCGAAGGCTGCGACGTGATGCTGACCGGCCGCGACGCGGCGGCGCTCGGCGAAGTCGCCGGCACGATCCGCAAATCCGGACGGCGTGCCGGCATCGCGGTGCTCGATTTGCGGGAGAAGGGCGCGCCCGAGAAACTGATCGAACAGGTGCGCAAAGAGTTCGGCCACCTCGACATCCTGGTCAACAATGCCGGGGCCACGAAGCGCGGCGATTTCCTCGCGCTGACCGACGAAGATTTTGCCGACGGCTATGCGCTGAAATTCTTCGCCCATGTGGCGCTGGCGCGAGCCGCCTGGCCGCTGCTGAAGGAGCGGCGCGGCTCGCTCGTCTCGATCGGCGGCACCGGCGGGCGCAAGCCCACCGCGGAGTTCACCATCGGCAGCTCCGTCAATGCCGCGGTCGCCGCGTTTTCCAAATGTCTTGCTGATCGCGGCAAGGAGGAGGGCGTGCAGGTCAACTGCATCCATCCCAGCATGGTCGAGACCGACCGGCTGTGGAAGCGCATCAAGGCCGAGATGGAACGCACCGGCTGGCCCGAGGACAAGGCGCGCAAGGAAATGTGCCGCGGCTTCGGCATCACCCGCTTCGGCACCGTCGAGGACGTGGCCGATCTCATCACTTTCCTCGTCTCAGCGCGCGCCACCTGGATGCACGGCGCGACCATCGATCTCGATGGCGGTGAGATTCCGACGCTGTGACGAACGTCCTCCTCACTCCCGCCCGCATCGGGCCGGTCGAAATCAAAAACCGCATCGTCATGCCGCCGATGACGACGCGCACCGCGGATGCCGAAGGTTTTGTCACCGACGACAGCGTCGCCTATTACCTGGCGCGGGTGCGCGGCGGCACCGGCCTCATCACGGTGGAAATGGCGGCGCCGGAAAAATGCGGCCGGCATCGCCGGCACGAGGTCGGCATCTACGACGATTGCTTCCTACCCGGCCTGACGCGGCTCGTCGCTGCGATCCACGACGGCGGCGCCAAGGCGTCGATCCAGCTCGGCCATGGCGGCGGCCATACCCGCGTCGACATCTGCGGCGAGACGCCGATTGCGCCGTCGGCCATTCCGCATCCGGTCTACGAGACGACGTTCGAGACCATCATTCCGCAGGAGATGACCAAGGCGCGGATCGCCGAAACGACCGCCGCTTATGTCGCCGCCGCGCTGCGCGCGCAGAAGGCCGGCTTCGATTGCGTCGAAATTCACGCCGCGCACGGTTATCTGATTTCGCAGTTTCATGCGCCGTTCGAAAACCGCCGCAGCGACGAATACGGCGGCTCGCTGGAAAACCGCGCCCGCTTCGGGCTTGAAGTGTTGCGCGCAGTGAAGGCCGCGGTGCCCGCGCTAGGCGTGGTCTATCGCTTGTCGGTCGAAGATTTCTTTCCCGGCGGCTTGCCGTACAGCGAAGGTCGCCAGATCGCGATCTGGGCGGCGGCGGCCGGCGCCGATGCGCTCCATGTCACCGCCGGCCATTACCGCTCGCTGCCGTCGGCGCAGCTCGTGCTGCCGCCGATGCGGATGCCGGATGCGACGTTTCTCGACTTTGCCGCCGACGTAAAAAAACACATCGGCGTGCCGGTGATCGCGGTCGGCAGGCTCGGCGATCCGGCGACGGCGGAAGCCGCGGTGGCGACCGGCAAGACCGATTTTATCGCGCTCGGCCGAACGCTCGTTGCCGATCCGCAATGGGTCGACAAGGTCAGCCGCGGCGAACCGATCCGCCGCTGTCTCGCCTGCAACACCTGCATCAACGAGATGCGCAGCGGCGCGCGCATCGGCTGCGTGGTCAATGGCGCCGCCGGCCGCGAGACTTTGTTCGCCGATGCACAACCGCCGCGCGGCGAGCGCATCGCCGTGATCGGCGCCGGGCCGGCCGGCCTCACTTATGCGGCGCTGGTCGCCGTGGGCAATGCCGTCACCGTGTTCGAGAAAAATGCGCGCCCCGGCGGCAGCTTTCGCTATGCCGGCAAGGCGCCGCTCTATCAAGAAGTCGAGGCGAGCGAGCGAAGCTTCGAGCGCTATATTGCCGATCTTGCGTCGGCCTGCGAGATGAAGGGCGTCGTGTTCCGGCTGGCGACCGACATTAACGCGCTGCCCGGATTGCTGTCGCCGTTCGACCGCATCGTGGTCGCGACCGGCGCCGAATATCGCTTCGGTCTTGGCGCCGTCGTCAATTGGCTTCTCGACCGCAATGTCGCCCGCGCGCCGGGGCTGACGCGCCTGTTGTCATGGCCGGCTTTGCGCGAGTGGTTCTATTTTCGCGGGCGGCGCGCCACCGGCGATGATTTCCGAAAACTGGCGCGGCCCGGGCAACGCCTCGTCGTGATCGGCGACGCCGCTCGCGCCGGCAAGAGCAAGCAGGCGATCGCGAGCGCCTTTGAAGCGGCGCTGCTCGACAAGTCAGCCTCGTAGGATCGACCAAGCGCCGCCGAGAGTCACCTGCGCGCGTGGCCGCTCCGCGACAAATCCGCAATCCATATGGCCCGGCTCCGGTAATCGTGAATTGCGGGCTTCACGCTTGGTTCGGAATGCGGCTATGATGGCGAACAATCAACAGTAGGAAGCGGCGGCATGTCGGAGCCTATTTGGAACAAGTTTCTCACCGAGCGCGACAAGGCCGTGTTCGGCACGTCGGGCTATGGCGCGCGCGGCGGTTTCGGCCAGCGGCCGGCGCTGCTCATCATCGACGTGAACTGGGCGTTTTGCGGCGACCGGCCGGAACCGATCCTCGAATCGATCAAGCGCTGGCGCAATTCGTGCGGTGAGGACGCTTGGCTAGCGCTGCCCTATATCCGCTCGCTGATAGACAAATGCCACGACAAGGGGGTGCCTGTACTCTACACCACGGGCGTGCGGCGCGAGGATAATTGGGATGCCGGGTCCTGGAGCTGGAAGAATTCGCGCAACGAGGAGGATCGCCGCGCTATCGTGACAAATCTCGACGGCAACGAGATCGTCACGCCGATTGCGCCCCAGCCGCAAGACATCGTCGTCCTCAAGCAAAAGCCGTCCGGATTCTTCGGCACCAACATGGCGAGCTATCTGACATTGCTCGGCTGTGACAGCGTCATCGTCACCGGCACCACCACGTCGGGCTGCGTGCGCGCCACCGTGCTCGATGCGTTCAGCCTCAATTACCGCATCGCGCTCGCCGAGGAGGGATGCTTTGACCGCTCGCAAGCGAGCCACGCCGTCAACCTTTGCGACATGAACGCCAAATATGCCGATGTCGTGAAGACCTCCGAGGTTCTCGCTTTTCTCGACGCGCTGCCGAGTGGCATGTACGAACTGCCGAAGGGAAACGCGGCGCCGCCGCGGGAGCAAAAGCGCGCCGCGAATTCTTAAATGCCCAAAGCGCCGCGCAGGAGGGTCGGAACCCGCGCCAGTCCGATCCCGATCCGTTGCGGCAGACCGCTCGCGGCCTGGACAAAACGACGCAGGCCGCCATCATCTTGCCGACACCATGAACGGCAAGGTGCGGCAGGAGGCCGCTGCGCCGGCACACTTGCGGTGCCGGAGCGACACGGCCCCGGTGAGAGTCGGCGATGCAGTCTGAACGGCGAAAAAACCTGCAGGTCATTGCACCCTGCCTGGTCGCGATCGGCATCATGCTCGGCCTGGTCGCCTATTCGCCGAAACTCTACCGGCTGTTCTGCGGGGCGACCGGTCTCGGCGGCACGACGCAACGGGTCAATGCGGATACCGCCGCCGTCTCCGAGCGAACGGTGACGGTACAGTTCGACAGCAACGTCGAACCGGGCCTGCCATGGCGCTTTGCGCCGGAGCAGCGCGCCGTGACCGTCCATCTCGGCGAGCAAAAGCTGGTTTACTTCACCGCCGAGAATACCGGCGATCAGCCGATCGTCGGCCATGCGACGTTCAACGTCACCCCGCTGCAGACCGGCATCTACTTCAACAAGATCCAGTGCTTCTGCTTCACCGAAGAGCGGCTCGACCCGCATCAGAAGGTGCAAATGCCGGTGGTGTTTTACGTCGATCCGGCTTTCGGCAAAGATCCCGATCTGCGCAGCATCGACACGATCACGCTCGCCTATACGTTCTTCCGCTCGGCAAATCCGGCGAATGCCAGGGATTTATCGCGTTTTCTGCCCAACGCCCCGCCCGATCCGGCCCACGGCCAAAAGCTGTTCAGCGAGCGCTGCACCGCCTGCCACGCGCTCGATGCCAACAAATTCGGCCCGCTGCTCGGCGGCGTGGTCGGCCGCAGAGCCGGCTCCGTCCCAGGCTATCCTTATTCGCCGGCGCTCAAGAGCGCCGGCTTGAGCTGGTCGCAGGACAATCTCGATCGCTGGCTTGCCGGTCCGCAGCAATTCATTGCCGGTGTGAAAATGCCGATTCGCGTTCTCGAACACACGTCGCGCCGCGACATCATCGCCTATTTGCAGCAACAGAGCGGCGATCCGACCAAGGTCAAAACGGCGGCGCGGGCGGCCGGCGCCGGTCACACCGGTTTGGCGGTGCCATAGGCGGCGCGCAGAACCTGGGGGAACGTCAGCCCCTGAACGACGATGGTGAACACGACGACGCCGTAGGTGACGACGAGCAGCTGCGTTCGCCACGGCGTGTCGGGCAGCGTCAAAGCAAGCGCAATGGAGATGCCGCCGCGCAATCCCGCCCAGGTCAGGATGGTCGTGGCCCGCCACTTTTCTTGGATTTTATCTCCGGTCAGCGCGATCGGCACGGCGACGCTGACGAGTCGCGAGACAATGGCAAGCGGAATGGCGAATACGATCGGCACGAGCTCGATCGGCGCAATGACCAGGCCCAGAATCTGCAATCCCATCAGCAAAAACAGCATGGCGTTCAAGATCTGATTGAGCGGCGTCCAGAAGCCGATCAGGGTCGCGCGCGTGTCGGGAGTCATGCCGAACTTCGGCGACGGCGAGCCGAGGCACAGCCCGGCCGCGACCACCGCGATCGGCCCCGACAAATCGGCCAGGATCGCAAGGCGGTAGCAGACGAGCACCAAAGCGAGCGAGATCAGCAACTGCAAGCCGTCATCGTTGATCCGGCGCAACAGCAACCCCGCCAGCGCGCCGCCGACAATTCCGAGCAGTGCGCCGCCGCCGATTTCGCGCACGAGCGCGATCAGGACATGGCCGTGGCCGAGCTGAACGGTGTCGCCTTGCGTCACCCCGAGCGCGAGGAGGAAAAGCATGACACCGGCGCCGTCATTGAACAGGCTCTCGCCGACCACAGCCGCGCGCAGACCGGCCGGCAGTCCGGCTTGGCGCAACAGGTTTTCGACGACGATGGCGTCGGTCGGGGCGAGGATCGCGCCGAGCACGAAGCACCAGACCAGCGGCACGCCGGCGCCGAGCCCAAGAAGCGCCCACATGCCGTAACCAAATACGGCCGTGGACAGGATCACGCTGACCGTCGCCAACAGCAAGATGACCCAGCGCCGCCGGTTCAGTTCCGCTACGTCGACGTGGAGGCTGCCGGCGAACAGGAGCAGCGCCAGCGCGCCGTCGAGAAAGAAATGCGGCAGATCCGCCGCGCCGAGCGTGCCGCGGAACCAGCGCATGACGTGCAGATGCAGCACGTGGTCGCTGGATACGATCAGAATCGAGACGACGAGCGAACCGAGCAGCATGCCGATCGCGGGCGGCAGCTTGATCCAGATGTGATTGGCGCAGCCGATGAGCACCGCCAGCGCAAGCACGATGGCGAAAAGATCGGCTGCCTCCATGGCACACCCGGCGCGGGACGCTAAGTCCGTCCCGCGAATTTCCGTGCGGCGTCGAGATGGCCGTAAGTGCGCACCGGGGCGCACATCAGAAAGCGGTAACCTTCTTTGACGATGCGCTCCGCGTTGCCCGCCTCGACGTGCGGATGGCCGACGACGACGTTCGCCGCTTTGCAGGTGTTGACGATCTGCGCCATCGCGTCGAGCACGACCTTGTGCTCGTATTGGCGCGGATAGCCGAGTTCCTGGGAGAGATCGCCTTCGCCGATCAGGATGGCGCCGATGCCGGGCACGTTCTTGAGAATATCCTTCAGATTCTTGATGCCCTCGGTGTCTTCGATCATCAGGATGACGAAGATCTCGCCCTTGGGATTGAGCGGCCACACGTCGGCGCGCTCGTAATATTCCTGCTGCGTGAGCCCCCAATAGCGCACCGCCTGCGTCGGCCCGTCGCCGCGGATGCCGGCCGGCTCGTAGAGCGGCTTGTCTTTCAGGCGCGGATAGCGGCAGGCGGCAACCGCGTTATAGGCCTGCTCGACATTGCTGATATGCGGCCAGATGATACCGTAGGCGCCGAGGTCGAGCACCTGCTTGGCGTGAAACTGCGCCTTCTCGCCGCCGTTCGGCGGAATGCGCACGTGGGGCGTCACCGCCGGCGCCAGCGAGCCCGACTTCGCGATCTGGGCGCGGTTGAGCATGTATTGCAGGCAGTCGCGGAAGGCGCGGATGTCGTAGGCGTTGTGCTCCATCTCGTAGAACACGCCATCGTATTTCGCGGTCGCGAGCGCGACTGCCAACTCGACGTCGGCCGGCGAGAACGTCACCAGCGCGTGTTGGCCCGCTTCGAGCGCACGAATGACGCCGTTGAGCCGCGGTAGATCAGCCATTTCCTTGGTCTCCCTGATGCGGGCGGCATCCTAACAGAAAGGCGGGTAGTGTCTCAGTTTGATTGTGGCGGGGTTCGGAAGACAGACCAGCGCTCCTGATATTTACTAATGTCGAACCGAGCACTACTCGCGCTTCGCCGTCCTGGAAACAAATACATAACCGTGTCCGTGGTTTTGGTTTTTGTTTTGCGGCCAAGCTTAGCTACTTGGCGGCTCGGCACTATATAGTAATCGGGCCTCTTATCGCCGCGCAAATTGACAAAGATGTAGATGTGCGATCGTGCGGTGTCCTCCTTATAGCTCTTGTTTAAAAGCCAGAAATTCGCTGGTTTGCTGTTCGTTTTAATCTGAATTGACCAAGTGTTCCTGTACGATTGGTCCGTTGCTAATAGGTCGGCTCCCTTTGCGTTTCGCGACGTGATTGAGACGATTAGCTTACGATGGGTCAATTCTGCTGCGGTGAGATAAACCCCGAGCATTCCAGTCATCTGGTGTTTAGAAGCCATTAGTCACCTAATAGTTACTTTGCAGAATGTATGCAGGCCACGGTTCAGAAGCGGACGGCGTTGCTGGGTTTGCCACAATCTAACCGAGACACTACCGAAAGGCGGCTCCGTTTGACAATGCCGCTCCGCGCCCTAGCATCTGGCCACCATAACCCGAGAACGGCGTAGTCATGATCATCGATTGCCACGGCCACTACACCACCGAGCCCAAGGACCTGCATCGCTTCCGCAAAGAGCAGACCGCGGCGGCCAACGCCAAGGACAAGACCGCGATGCCGTCGCGCGCGTCTTTGAAAATGTCCGACGACGAAATCCGCGAAAGCATCGAGCAAAACCAGCTCAAGCTGCAGCGCGAGCGCGGCACCGATTTGACGATTTTCTCGCCGCGCGCCTCCGGCATGGGCCATCATATCGGTGACGAGAGCGTCAGCCTCGAATGGTCGCAAATCTGCAACGATCTGATCGCGCGCGTCGTCTCGCTCTACCCGCAGAATTTCATCGGCGTGTGCCAGTTGCCGCAATCGCCCGGCGCCGACCCGAAGCACTCCGCCGCCGAGCTCGAACGCTGCGTCAAGATGGGCTTCATCGGCTGCAACCTCAATCCCGATCCGTCCGGCGGCTACTTCAATTCGCCGCCGATGACCGACAAATCGTGGTTCCCGCTGTACGAGAAGATGATCGAGCTCGACGTGCCGTGCATGATCCACGTTTCCGGCTGCTGCAATCCGGCGATGCACACCACCGGCTCGTATTATCTCAATGCCGACACCATGGTGTTCATGCAGGTGTTGCTGTCCGACCTGTTCAAGACCTTTCCCAAGCTGAAATTCATCATTCCGCACGGCGGCGGCGCGGTGCCGTTCCATTGGGGCCGCTTCCGCGGCATCGCGCTCAACAACGGCAAGCCGGAACTGGCCGAGATCATGGGCGACAATATCTTCTTCGACACCTGCGTCTATCATCAGCCCGGCATCGACCTTCTCACCAAAGTGGTGCCGGTCGACAACATCCTGTTTGCCTCGGAAATGGTCGGCGCGGTCAAGGGCGACGATCCCAGGACCGGCTTCGGCTTCGACGACACCAAGCGCTATGTCGACAAGGCGCCGATCGGCGACGCCGACCGGCGAAAAATTTTCGAAGGCAATGCGCGCAAGGTCTACGGCCGGCTCAAAACCAGGGTCGCGGCGACCGCATAAGGCTGATCGGCGTTGGCGAAAGCTGCGAAAAAAGTCGAGCCGCGGCGGCGCAAGACGCAGCTCGTTCGGATCGGCGCGCGCGACATCGAAACACGCGGCTTGGCCGACAATTTCTGGACCGATCTCTATCACCGCTCGATGACGGTGTATTGGCCGATGTTTTTTGGCAGCGCCGCGGCGATCTTCGTTTTTCTCAACGCCGTATTCGCTTTCGTGTTTTGGCTGGGCGATCAACCGGTCGCCAATGTCAGCCGCGAATTGCCGCTGCCGCTGAGCCTGTTCTATTTCTCGATCGAGACGCTGGCGACGGTCGGCTACGGTGACATGCACCCGCAGAGCAATTACGGCCACATCGTCGCCACCGTCGAGATCTTCACCGGCATGTGTTTTCTCGCGGTGATGACCGGCTTGATCTTCGCCCGGTTCTCGCGGCCGCGCGCCCGTTTCATCTTCGCCGAACACCCGGTAGTGACAGCGCATCAAGGCCAAAGGACGCTGATGATCCGCGTCGCCAACGAGCGCCACAACACGGTCTCGCAGGCGACCGCAAGGCTTTGGCTGCTTCGCCTCGAAGACGTGAAAGAAGGCAATCAGCTCCGCCGCTACTATGAGCTGAAGCTCGAGCGCAGCGAACATCCGATGTTCGCGCTGAGCTGGACGATTTTTCATCCGATCGATAAAGCGAGCCCGCTGCACGGCTTGACCGAGCGCGATCTAGCCGGGACCGACGGCGCGCTCGTGCTCAATATCAGCGGGGTCGACGACAGTTCCGCGCAGCACCTTTATGCGCGGCGGATCTATTCGCATCGCGACATCCGCTGGAACCACCGCTACAAGGATATCACCAGCACGTCGCAGGACGGGCGGCTATTGATCGATTACGGCGTGTTCCATGAGGTCATGCCCGAGGAGGCATGATGGCTTTGACCGCGACAACTCAGCCCGCCCGGCGGGCCTGCGCGGCGCGGCCGATCCAATTGCCGAGCGCCCGCACCGCGCTCGGCGTGGTCTTGCCGTAATCGAGCGCAATGACGTGCTCGACCGGCGCCACCGGCGCGGTGCGGCCGCGCTTGCGGCCATTGCGCAGCGCATGCCGCGATTTTCCGTTGGCGAGTTTTTTGGCGTGATTGAGCGCGATCGGACCGACATGGGTCAGGAACATTTTTTCATGCGGCCGGCTCAGCGTCTCGATGGCTTGCTTCAACGGCAGAAATTTCACCGCTTTGACGTCGCCCATCAGCTCGCGCACCGGCGCGCCCGCGGCGCGCATCAGCCAGAATTGCACGATTTTTATCCTGCCTTCGGTCAGATACGACATCGAGCCGAGGAATTCGTGGATCGACACCTCGTAGCCGGTCTCTTCCAGCACCTCGCGCTTGGCGGCGACGTGGGCGCGCTCGCGCGGCATCAGCTTGCCTTTCGGCAGCACCCAGGCCTTTTCCCGCCGCAGCCGCACGATGGCGATGCGCGGTCGCGCTTCCCCACGTAAGACAATGCCGCCCGCAGCCAGGATCGGCGCGTGGCGCTTTGCCGAATCAGTCATGTTAAATCTATGCCGGACCAGTCAGCGCCGGGCAAGCTGGGAATTAGTGCGGGCCGCTCATGACATCGTGACGACAATCTTGCCGAAATGCGCATTGGCGCGCATCACGGCGAGCGCGTCGGCGATCTGTGCCAACGGATAGGTCTTGTAGATCGGCAGCGTGAGCTTGCCGGCCTCCAGCGCCGGCCACAGGTCGGCGCGCCAGAGTCTGTTGATCTCGCGGACCTCTTCGGGCGTGCGGGTGCGGAAGGTGACGCCGATATAGTCGATGCGCTTGAGCGCGTGCTTGTCGAAATCGAATTCGCCCTTCATGCCGCCGAGCCGCCCGACATTGACGATGCGGCCGAGCAGCGCCGCCGCTTCGAGATTGCCGTTGGCGACGCCGCCGGAGATGAGGTCGACGATCAGCTCGACGCCCTTGCCACCGGTCGCTTTTTTCACCTCGGCCGGCCAGTTCGGGTCGCCGGTATCGAGCGCGACATCGCAGCCATAATCCTTGAGCCGGCTCCGGCGCTGTGCGTTGGTCGACGTTCCGATGACCAGCGATGCGCCCGTCAATTTGCCGATCTGCATGCCCATCAAGCCCATGCCGGCGCTGGCGCCCTGCATCAGGAAGGTTTCGCCGCGTTTCAACCGGCCGGCGGTGACGACCGCGTTGTGCATGGTTTGCAGCGCGACCGGAAAGCAGGCCGCCTGCTCGTAGGTCATGTTGTTGGCCGGAATCTTGTGCACGCGGCCGGCGTCGGTGACGGCGTATTGCGCAAAGCCGCCGGGCGCCGAACCCATGACGCGGTCGCCGGCCTTGATGCCCGCCACCTCGCCGCCGACCGCCTCGACCTCGCCGGAACATTCCAGCCCGAGCCGGGCGCCGACGCCGCCGACGCTGCCGTGCTGATGACCCGAGGCGACCAAAAGATCGGCGCGATTGAGGCTCGACGCCCGAACCCGGATCAACACCTCGTTCGGCTTCGGCTCGGGCTTCGGCAGGTCGCGGACCTCGGCGCCCTTTTCGCCGACAACGGCAGCTTTCATGGCGGTTTCCTCCGGTTCACTTTTCTCGGCTGTGCTATCGTTCATTGTTACGGAGTTCAACCGGTCCACGGCCCGTTTCCCGGATGCCGTGCAGCACGAAGTGGTGCACCGCTGATCCGGGATCGTTACGGACTCTGAGCTTGTTACGATCCCGGGTCTGCAGCGCACCACTGGCGCGCTGCGCTGCGCCCGGGAAACGATTCTGATCATTGCCGTTTCGCCCAGAGACGATACGATAGCTCGATGAACCAAGCCGTCCGACCGCAAAAAATACAAAAAATTGCCGCTTCGGCCTGTCCGCACGATTGCCCGTCGACCTGCGCGCTCGAGATCGAGGTATTTGACGGGCGTACCATCGGCCGGGTCCGCGGCGCCGCGGACAACGCCTATACCGCCGGCGTGATCTGCGCCAAGGTGGCGCGTTACGCCGAGCGCGTGCATCATCCCGACCGCCTCATGCATCCGCTGCGCCGCACCGGTCCCAAGGGTAGCGGCCAATTCGCAGCCGTATCCTGGGACGACGCGCTCGATCTTGTCGCCGAAGAATTCACCCGCGCCGAGCAAAAGCACGGCTCCGAGGCGGTGTGGCCGTATTATTATGCCGGCACCATGGGGCTCGTCATGCGCGACGGCATCCAGCGCCTGCGCCATGTCAAGAAATATTCCGGCTTCTTCTCCACCATTTGCGTCAATCCGGCCTGGACCGGCTTCATTGCCGGCACCGGCAAGCTTGCCGGCGCCGATCCGCGCGAAATGGCGAAGTCCGATCTGGTGGTGATCTGGGGCACCAACGCCGCCAACACCCAGGTCAACGTGATGACGCACGCGACGCGCGCCCGCAAGGAACGCGGCGCCAAGCTCGCCGTCGTCAACGTCTATATGAACTCGACGATGAAGCAGGCCGATCTGCCGGTGCTGATCCGGCCCGGCACCGACGGCGCGCTCGCCTGCGCGCTGATGCATTGCCTGTTCCGCGACGGCAACGCCGACTGGGACTATCTTGACCGCTACACCGACGCGCCGCACGAGCTTGAACAACATTTGCGCACGCGCGATCCGCAATGGGCGGCGGCCATCACCGGCTGTACGGCGGAAACGATCGAGGCCTTTGCCCGCCTGATCGGCGAAAGGAAGCGCGCCTATTTCCGGCTCGGTTATGGGTTTTCGCGGTCGCGCAACGGCGCCGTCAACATGCATGCCGCGAGCTGCATCGCCGCGGTGATCGGCGCCTGGCGCTACGAAGGCGGCGGCGCATTCCATAACAATGCCGGCATTTTCCACCTCGACAAGACGGCGATTGAAGGCCTCGACGCACGCGATGCCGAAATCCGCATGCTCGACCAGTCGCGCATCGGGCCGATCCTGACCGGGGAGCCGGAGGCGTTGCAGGGCGGCGGACCGGTCACCGCGCTGCTCATCCAGAACACCAATCCGGTGTCGGTTGCGCCCGAGCAGGACAAGGTCAAAAGCGGCTTTGCCCGCGACGATCTCTTTGTCTGCGTTCACGAGCAGTTCATGACCGACACCGCGAAGGTTGCCGACGTGGTTCTGCCGGCCACCATGTTCATGGAGCATGACGACATCTATTACGCCGGCGGCAATCAGAATCTCTTGCTCGGGCCGAAACTGATCGAGCCGCCCGGCGAGTGCCGAAGCAACCACGATGTGCTGTGCGGCCTGGCGCGCCGGCTCGGCGTCACGCATCCGGGCTTCGCCATGACGCCGCGCGACCTGATCGACGACATGCTGCGCAAATCCGGCTGGGGCACGCTCGCCGATATCGAGCGCGACCGCTGGATCGACTGCCAGCCGGATTTTGCCGCCGCGCATTACCTCGACGGCTTCGCTTATGCCGACGGCAAATTCCGCTTCAAGCCGGACTGGCCGAACGTGCCGTTCAATCGCTGGCACCGCAACGTGCCGTCGCGCGCCATGCCGGAGCTGCCGGATCATTGGGATGTGATCGAGGAGGCCGACGCCGCGCATCCGTTCCGGCTGGCGACCTCGCCGGCGCGCGGCTTTCTCAATTCAAGCTTCACCGAGACGCCGACCTCGCTGGCGACGGAGCGGCGGCCCGAAGTGATGATCCATCCCGACGACGCCTCAGCGCTCGCCGTCGCCGACGGTGACGCGGTCGTGCTCGGCAACGCTCGCGGCGAAGTTCGCCTGCATGCGCGGCTGTTTCCCGGCGTGCGCCGCGGCGTCCTGATCGCGGAATCGATCTGGCCGAACTCGGCTTATGCCGACGGCCGCGGCATCAATACGCTCACCGGCGCCGACGCCATCGCGCCGTTCGGCGGCGCGGCGTTCCACGATAATAAGGTGTGGGTGCGAAAAGCGGTGGGTGCGTAGCGCGGATTGAGCGAAGCGAAATCCGGGAACGATTGGTAGGCTATTCCGAGTTTCGCTGCGCTTCACTTGGGCTACTTGGTGGAACACAAAGCGATGCAGCTGTGGATCGATAACACGGGCTTGCAGTCAGCAGGATTATGTTTGGAGGGTCGAGCAAGGCCGGCACACGACTATGACATTCGTGGGCTTTTGCAGTTAGCAACGCTGCTGATTTACGGCAACAGGATATCTCTCAACGGTTTCGAAGATAAGATAGTAGCTGATCGAACAAAAGAAATGGTCGATCGCTTGAGAGAGCTTGGAATTGCAAAGGACATTCTATCAATTTCGCCAATCACAGAAGTTGAATATGCCCTCGCTTGCAGAACGGCAGCAGATTCCGTTGCACCCGATCTTACCAACAACTACAACCCTGACGACTTCAGGCTTGTAGGAGCAGAGCCTCCAGATTTGCCGCGCGGCGTCGCGAAGCGACAGGTGAACTACGTGACGCTGGCTTATGAGCGCGAGGGATCAGCGAAATTACATGCGGTTGAAAAGACTGCGTTGAGAGACAAGGCGATAGGCGCTATCGAATACATGATGGCTTGCAGTCCCCATCTCCGTAAGGCGGTGACGCAAATCCTCAAGGTAAATCCGAGTTTCGAAGACGCACGTTGCTACGATCTGAATGTTCTGTTGCGCTACCACTTGAATGACGCGTTAGCGGAGCAGTCCTTTGCAAAATATGCGCCAGCAATTGGACGCGCTGAACTGGTTGCACGTCGAAATCAATACATCCTAACGTCGATCGGCGGCCTTCTCGATAACACCGCTGCCGAGCTGCGTTCAAAACTTTCCTCCGAGCCTTTAGGAACGCCAAGCATGGTGGTGGCCCTTTTGCACCGGTCAAAGGGCGAACCACAAGGCGTTCTAACTGCTGCACTTGAGTTTCGAGAACATTCGAAGGCGTTACGCAACACGCTCGAAAGACTTGCCGCAAAATATCTCGATGACACGCCAGAGACACGCTTTGAGATACAGGCCGAGATTAATGAATTAGGGGCGCAACTGAGACGTGATGTTGGCCTGGACAAAAGAGCAACCTTGCTTGGTGCAGTAGATGTGAAATGGGCGCTTGGAACCGTCCCCATCCCGTCCATTTCCAGCAAAGAGATTGTGAGATGGGTTCTGGAGCGAAAGAAGAAGAGGCAAACTGCGGTATTGACGGAGTTGGTCAAGGCGTCAGCCTACTCTGACACCTCGTCTGAATTATATGAAAAGCTTCGTAAGACATCGATCCAAGTAAACTCATGAGCCCGGATGGAGCCAATGCGTCCCGCCGGAAGTCGCTGGCCCGACGACGATCTCTGCGAAGTCCGCGGTCAATCCCTCCGTTCGTCGAAATTCATCGTGGGTCAACCACATCGCTCGCTCAGCAAGTAGCCCGGATCGAGCGTCAGCGAAATCCAGGTTGCGCTCGCTAATCCGTTTCCTCTAATTGGCGTCCGGGAAGAGATCGTGGGGTGCAAGAGCAACGTCGTGAACCTCACTTTGAGGTGAGCCACAGCAATGACGGTTCGTGTTGCGGCCGCGGAGATCGTGTCTTTCTGGGGTGAGGCCGGACCTGACAAATGGTTCGAGCAGGACGAAAGTTTCGACCAAGCCATCAGATTGAGTTTTCTTCCGACCTACGAGGCAGCCGCAAATGGCGAGCTTGCGGCCTGGGAAGAAAACGTAGAGGGCGCGCTCGCACTCGTACTTCTGCTTGATCAGTTTCCGCGCAACATGTTTCGTGGCAACGGGTGCGCGTTCGCGACCGATGCGCTGGCGCGCGCTGTCGCCGATCGCGCGTTGGCGCGCGGCTTTGATCAAGCGACAAACGCGGCGATGCGGCCATTTTTCTATTTGCCCTTCATGCATTCGGAAGCGCTGATCGACCAGCACCACTCGGTGCGCCTGTATGAAGCGCTAGGTGATGCCGAGCAATTGCGTTACGCGACAGAGCATCGCGACGTTGTTCAAAGATTCGGGCGGTTTCCCCATCGAAACCGTGCGCTCGGCCGCGATACGACACCCGCCGAGCAGGCGTTTCTGGAAGTTGAAGCTGATCGCTCCGGCGGCTCAAACAAGGAATCATAACCGTTGGAAAGCTCAACGGCTCAGCGGGATTGGCCCGGGAGCAAAACTCGGATGCGAAGACACATCGCGAGAACGAAGGAATCTTGCCGTCACCCTTACAAGGATGACGGGAAACGATCGGCGCTCGTCAATGATCTTATGCAATGAAATTAGGGGAGCCTGCTCTTGGCTCGGATTTCGCTGCGCTCCAGCCGGGTTGGCGCTACTGCTTTAAGCTAAGCGATTTGGTATGCTGGTGTCATGGTCAAAACGCTTGAAAAAGCCATTGCCGAAGTGGAGCGCCTGCCCGCCGAGGATCAGGAACAGGTCGGGCGGACATTGCTCTCTCATGTCGAAAAGCTGCGCGCCTTGCGCACGGAAATCGATAAGGGCATCCGCTCGCTCGATGCGGGACAGGGAAGAGAGTCCAGCATCGACGATTTCATCCGGCACAAGAACCGGTAGATGGCCGAAGCCAAGCGCGCGGCAGCCGCGTGAAACGAAGTCAAACTCGGCTATTTGCACTTGCTCATCTCAGAACGCGTAATCGTGTTTGGTAAACTGTGCTGCCTTGAATTGCCGAAAATACGGTCTTGCGCGAACCATGTTCATCAAGTCCCAATACATCGCTCGCCCGAGGGGATGAATAAAATCAGAAGGGTACTTGTAGCGATACATAGGCTCCGGATCGACTCGCTCGTATGACCGAGCAAATTCTGGCTGAAGATAATGAAAAATGCCCCATCGCAGATCATTCAAGAATTGCGCTATTGCAGGTGAGTGCATGACGAAGATGTTTGTGTGGAACCATTCATAGAAGTCCGGCAACACGAGAAATCCTTGTCTTTCATCGATTGAATGGCCATGCGCAGCCAATATTTTGCAAATCCGAGTCACATTAATGCCCAGTCGCGCAAAATTATGCTTCGCAATGTCACCGCAGATTTTTAGAAACTCTATTCGGCGCACGCGCATGTCAGTTTCAATCTCGACAGACGGAAGCCAAACGCCCTTCACGAAGGTCTCGCCCTCAAGCCAGCCTGAGAATGTTTCTAGCGGCTCTTGGATCGCCTTAGCCGTGGAATTCAACCGAGGGGCATCGCAAACGCGCTGCAGGTAAAATAGATAAGTTCGATCGATGGCCCTCCCACGTTGGGGAGGTGCGGAAGTTGAAAGCTCTCTACATTCGGTAGAGACAGAAAATCCGCAAGGAGGATGTTAAATAACTTACGATCTGACGGTCCACTGAAAAGCAGGGTCACATTCTCGACCGAATCACTCTTGTCGAAGATGGCGTAGTTGACCATTTCATCAATCATACTCCACACAGCATTCAGGATTATTGCCTCTTGCTCTATCTGGGTGAACGGTGGACGAGACATTTTTTCCCAGCTCCTATCTCTAAGTAAGTGGGCTAATGGAAGATGCGAAATCCGAGCAACGTAGTGTTTTACTTTGATTGCGGTGACGGGATGTGCCCACTATCACCAAAGCCGCCATAGCTGCTGAAATCACCTTTGGTGCTATAATCGTATGAATAACCCAATGGCTTCGACAGAAGTTCTCTGCGCGCTTCCGGCGAAAACCTCACGCCAGCGTTTGCGTCGATTAGGTCTAAGGCCCATTCCCGCGCACCTGCCACTTGGAAATTCTTTGCAGGATCAACTCGCAAGACGCTGACGCCGATTTCGACTAATTTGGCGTCCCTTTCTTGCTCAGTAGATCGAACCGAATAAAAGATGGTGGCCGCGGCAATCCCGAGGCTCGCGACCGCGATAGAAACGTCTCTAAAGGACGATTTCCACTCTCCGCTCTTGGCCATCGTCGCACCTTGCTAAGTTTGTAGCCCTGGCCTCGCCGCACTTCACTCGGTCTACTCAACTCTATCCATTCTATCCATGCCTGTGCTTTCCATTGCGCCATTCTTTCTCGGTATACATGATGCTGGACAGGGCAACTTCGATATCGCCTTGGTAACGACCGAATACGTGATGGTTGCGCAGATAAGCTTCATATTCTGTCTCGTCGTCGCGCTGAGGTGATGACGTGTATTTCAGGTCGATGAAGGCTGCGAGCGCGAGTCGGTAAAGCACCGGCGCATAGAAGTGGAGCGGCCGCTTGGCCGGCCGTACGATGAGCCTGTCACGATCAATAGGGTTGCCGTGCAGGTAGTCGTTGCGCGCGTGGTTTATTGCTCCAAAAATCCAGCAAGGCAGATTGTGCAAGGTCTGGTCCTTCGCAAAGCCGTATGCTTCATACTTCACGTCTTTGCATGGGGTGTAGTGGAACACGTTGCGGTTAAGCAGCGCGTAGACTTCGAGATAAGCCTCTCGTTTTGCAGGAGCTAATATTTCAAAGGCGCTGGACCACAGGGCGACGGAGCGGCCGATATCCAGCATGGTGGCGTCTGCGCCAGCTGGAAGCAGCGCGGCGGCGTTGGCCATGTTCAGTGATCGAAAGAGTTTGATGTCGTCAGCAATTGGGCTGGGAGTTCCGAAGCCACGCTCCCAGCGCTCCAAGAGGCCTCGAAGTAGAGGCGCGTCAAGTGGCCCGGATTCGAAAACCACACGTGAAAGTGCTGGTGTGGACTGTGGGTGCAACTCCGATACCTGGTAAATCCCGAGCATTTCGAGCGTTCTGGTAATCAGATCATCGAAGTTCTTGTCCAACATCCAAGGATAGACCGAGAAATAATCCGAATACCGAATGCCCATTGTGTTGCCGAAGCGTAGAAGTTTGGCCCAGCTTTGCGGAATGACACACATTGCAACTGTGTCTCGGAAGGCCGCGATTGCGTCCACCCCTCGGTATGTTATCGGGGCATTGTCCCGGCAGATAAAGACGCTCGGAATGACGGGCTGACCAAATTCCGTCTTAAACTTGCTCATGAATTCCCGAAAATTCGGGTGACTCTCCGCCAGCTCGCGAACGCGGCAATCATGGATGGAGGCCAAAGCAAACCCATCCACCTCGATAGGTTGCCAAACCTCGATGTTTGGTAAAGCGAATAGAGGAAGCCAAGCCATAAAACGTCTCGCTGAAAATAGTGGAGCGCCGTGCGATCCCGCTTGCCGCGGCGAAGTCAGCGCAACCGCTAGTTATACGGGATTCCGGTGTCAGTCACGCCGGTTCTATGGCCGGTGCAGAAGGTGCAGTCCCTAGACTGGGACAGATGAAGGCCGGTAACGCCCGCGAGGGCCGCACATGGCGGCGTAGCGCTTATGTCGCCGCCCCCGGCCACCGCGGCGCCGCATCCGCCGGCACGATCTCCTTGCCGATCGGCCACAGCGCGATGCCGGCAAGCTTCAAATGCGCCCAGGCAAACGGAATACCGATAATGGTGATGGCGAGCAGGACGGCGGTGATGAGATGGCCGAGCGCCAGCCACCAGCCGGCGAAAACGAGCCAGATCAGATTGCCGGCGAAGCCGAACAAGCCGGTGCCGATATCGTGGCGGCCGGAATATTCGGCGCGCGATACGGCTTTCCGCCCGAACGGCAAGAGCGTGTAGGAGGCGATGTTCAGCGCCGACCAGGCCCACGGCAGCCCGATAATCGTGATCGCCATGATCACGGCGGCAATCACCCAGGCGAGCGCCATCCACAGGCCGCCGAAGACGATCCACAAAATGTTCAGGAGCAAGGAGACCGGACCCATAGGCTCTATCTAGACCGGCCGGGCGCGGCTGCAAGAGCGGCAGCCGTCGGCCAAAGGACGCTCGTCGCAATTGCTGTGACCCGCTCTTGACATTCGTCCCCGTTTACGTTACATGCAGCGAATCAACCCGCCCTATAAGGGACGCCATCCGGGTGATGCCGGGCGGAGAGGGGCGGGTGCGGTGCCCGCGGGCGAAGCGTCATCGGCTTCGCTCCCGGGCGGTCCGGGCATCATGCCTGCCGGCATTACGACCGGTGTGCGAGGTGCGTCGCTGGAAGTGGGAGGGGAAGCCTTCCCACGAAGCCTGGCCCGGATCGCACCAAGGGACTACACACCCCTTGGGCAGAGCCGTGGTGGAACGCCGGCAGGCGAGCGCGCCCGCAAGCGGAGGGGCGGCGCAAGCCGCCTTATCCGTGGCGCGACCCGCGCGCCGTATTTGCGTGCGGGGACTGACGACAGTGCGACTGCCGGCGTTCCGCTTTCCTTTATTTGCCGGAAGCGAGCCGCAAAGAACTGCTCCGCAACATCTTGGAATGGCCCGCTCTGGATTGGCTGGCTTGGGTTTTCTCACCGATCCCCGTCACCGCAAGCGGGGGGAGGGAAACACATAAGCTGTTTGACAACACTCGCGGGCCGAAGCGCGGCGCGAGAACGGGATCGCGTGCATCCGCCCCCACGAAAGTGGGGGAGGGGGACCATCCGTAGCTCGCGCAGCGAGCGAAGGATGGTGGAGGGGGCGTCTGAGATGAAGCTTCGTTGTCGTTGCAGGAAAATCGTCGCGGCCCGCGCCCCTTCCACCGCGCAAGGGCGCGGTCCCCCTTCCCCGCTTCGCGTTGCTTCGCGGGGCAGGATGAACATGGAGGCTCTAATCGAACAGCGCCACCGCGCGGGTCCAGCCCGCCGAGCCGGCTTTGATCTTGTGCGGGAAGCAGGCGACGAAAAAGCCGTCGGCGGGAAGCTGTTCCAGATTTTGCAGCTTCTCCATGTGGCAATACGGAATCTCGCGCCCGGCTTTGTGGCCTTCCCAGATGATCGAGGGGTCGTGCGTCTCGAGCCAGCGCTTGCGCGTGTGCACGAACGGCGCGTCCCAGCCCCAGGCGTCGATGCCGGTGACGCGCACGCCGCGCGAAGTCAGATAAAGCGTCGCTTCGCGGCCCATGCCGCAGCCGGCGGTGAGATATTCGTCGCTGCCGATGCAGCTCGAGGCGCGGGTATTGACCAGCACGATGTCGAACGGTTTGAGCTCATGGCCGATGCGCTGCAGTTCGGCCTCGACTTCCGCCGCCATCACCACATGGCCGTCGGGCACTTTGCGGAAATCGAGCTTGACGCCGGGCCGGAAGAACCAGTCGAGCGGCACCTGATCGATGGTCAGCATCGGCTTGCCGTCGATCGAATGCGACTGGAAGTGGATCGGCGCGTCCATATGCGTGCCGTTGTGCGTGGTGAGCGCAATATTCTCGATCGCCCAGCCTTCGCCGCCGGGCAGATCCTCGCGGCGAAGGCCGGGAAACAGCTCGCACAACAGCGGCGCCGTATCGGCGTTGCTTTTGTACTCGATCTTCGGCCGCATGAACGGCGGATCGTACACCGTCTCGTTTTCGAGCGGCGACGACAGATCGATCATGCGGCTTGGCAGTTTCATTGCTTTCCCGTTTGTGCTCTCGTCGATTGCGATTTTTTCTTTTTCGGCTTGCTGGCCTCGATTTTGCCGGCAAGGTCCTTGTTAACAACGTCCACGATCTTGGCAATCACCTGCGCGTGCAGCCGCGGCGATTTCTCGATCGTAGTATGCGACAGGTTGGCATCCGCCGTGAGATCGACGTTGGTCAGCTCGCCGGCAAATCCCGGCCCGGGGCTCAGCTTCTTGCCGAAGCCGTTGTTCTGGTAAAAATTCACCAGATGCCCGACATTCTTTGGCACCCGGTACGGCTCGGTGGCGTCGAAAGTGACGATGAGATCGATCGGAATATTCGATCGGTCGAGGGCATCGGCGAGTTGGATCGTCGCATTGGCGCCGAGCGAATGGCCGATGAGAACCACGATGTCCTTGCGTCCGCGCGCGTAATCGGCGGCGATGCGTTGCGCCACCGCGTGCCAGCCGTTGGTGCTAAAGACGCGCGCACTGTAGCCTTGGCGGTTGAGTTTGTCGGTAAGCGTGTCCATGCCGCGCGAAAAGATGTCGGCAAGTCCGCGGAACAGATCGACCTGAACCTGCGCCGCGGTCGGGGCCAGCGGTTTGGCACTTTGCGCGCGCGCCGGCGCAACGATTTGATGGCCCGCGCCCGACCACACCGTGACGCAAACGATCCCGGCAGCAAACAATCGGCGTGAAAGAGCCATGACTCCATACCCGGCAAAATGGTGTGTTCCCGCATCAAAGCATACCGGTTATGGATGCGCCAGAAGGGGGCACGCATGATCCTGGTCACCGGCGCGAGCGGCTTCATCGGTTCGGCGGTCGCACGATGTCTGCTGAGATCGGGTCACGCGGTGCGCGCGATGGTTCGGCCGACCAGCTCGCGGATGAACCTCGCCGATCCGCGGCTGGAAATCGTCGAAGGCGACGTGTCGGATGCGGATTCAATTGCGCGCGCGGTGAAAGGCGTCCGTTATCTCTTTCATGTCGCGGCCGACTACCGGCTCTGGGCGCGTCATCCGCAAGACATCGTGCAGACCAATGTCGAGGGCACGCGCACGGTGATGAGCGCGGCGCTCGCCGCCGGCGTCGAACGCATCGTGTACACGTCGAGCGTCGCTACTTTGGCATCGCGGGCGAACCACGAGCCGAGCGATGAGACTTTGCCGCTCGCCGCAGAAGACGCCGTCGGCGCTTACAAATACAGCAAGGTCATTGCCGAGCGCCTGGTCGAGTCGATGGTGGCGGAGCGAAAGCTGCCGGCGGTCATTGTCAATCCGTCGACGCCGATCGGTCCGGGCGATGTGCGGCCGACGCCGACCGGCCGTATCATCGTCGAGGCGGCGGCCGGCCGCATGCCGGCTTACGTCGATACCGGCCTCAATCTGGTCCATGTCGACGACGTCGCTGCGGGCCATGTGGCGGCCTTGCAGAAAGGCCGCATCGGCGAGCGCTACATTCTCGGCGGGCAAGATGTGCTGCTCGGCGATATGCTGCGCGAAATCGCCCGGCAGATCGGCCGCCCGCCGCCGCGATTACGCCTGCCGCGGCAGCTGATTTTTCCCATCGCCTATGGCGCCGAGGCGATCGCGCATTTCACCGGCCGCGAGCCGTTCGTGACCACGACCGGGCTAAAGCTGGCGAAGGATCATATGTTTTTCAGCTCCGCCAGGGCAGCGCGCGAGCTGGGCTATGCGGCGCGGCCTTATGGCGAGGCGATCGCCGATGCGATCGCCTGGTTCCGCGACCATGGCTATCTCAAGCGCTAGCTTAATGCGCGGCTTCGCGCCGCGCGCGCAGGAAGTGGAAGAATTCAACGCCCTCGCGCAGGCGGCGCATCAGCATGTCGCGGCTGGTCAGCATCTCGCCGACGATCTCGGCGATCTTGGAGGGGCGGAAATAGAACTTCTTGTAGAATTCCTCGACCGAATCGAAAATTTCGGTGTGACCGAGGTGCGGATAGTTCAGCGGCGCGATCTGCGTGCCGTCGTCGGTGAGGAGGTCGACATCGGCAGCGAACCAGCCGTTCTCCTTGGCCTGCCTATAGAGGAAAGTGCCCGGATAGGGAGCGGCGAGCGACACCTGCAGCGTGCGCGGATTGACGTCCTTGGCGAACCGCAGCGTCTCCTGGATCGTCTCGCGCGTCTCGCCGGGCAGTCCAAGAATGAAGGTGCCGTGCACGATGATGCCGAGCGCGTGGCAGTCCCTGGCGAAACGCCGCGCCACGTCAACGAGCACGCCCTTCTTGATGTTGTGCAGGATCTTCTGATTGCCGGACTCGTATCCGACGAGCAGCAGGCGTAGGCCGTTGGCCTTCATCACTTCGAGCGTCTTGCGCGGGACGTTGGCCTTGGCGTTGCACGACCAGACGACGCCCAGCGGACCGAGCGCGCGGGCGAGCGCCTCGACGCGCGGGTGATCGTCGGTCAGCGTGTCGTCGTCGAAGAAAATCTCCTTGACCTGGGGAAATTCCTTCATGACGTATTTCACGTCTTCGACGACGCGGCCGATCGACGTGGCGCGGTATTTGTGCCCGCCGATGGTCTGCGGCCACAGGCAGAACGTACAGCGCGATTTGCAGCCGCGGCCGGTGTACCAGCTCATATAGGGGTGTTTGAGATAGCCGCCGAAATAATTCTCCACCTTCAGCTGTTTGTAGACCGGAAGCACGGACGGCAGCTTGTCCATGTCCATCAGGATCTCGCGCTCGGGATTATGGACGATCCTGCCTTCGGGGCCGCGATAGGACAGACCCTTGATGGTCGCCCAGTCGGCGCCCTCGGCCATTTCCTTGATGGTGAATTCGTATTCGTTGCGGCAGACGAAATCGATCGCCGCTGCGGCCTCCAGGCTCTCCTGCGGCTCGACCGCGACCTTGGCGCCGATGAAGCCGATCTTGGCCGCCGGATTGAGCGCGCGGATCATGCCGGCCGTCTTCACGTCGGACTTGAAACTTGGCGTCGAGGTGTGGATCACGATGAAGTCGTGCGACTTCACGTCGTCTTCGATGTCCGCGAAGGTCAGCCCGTGCGGCGGCGCGTCGATAATCTTGGAGCCGGGAACCATGGCGGCGGCCTGCGCCAGCCAGGTCGGAAACCAGAACGACTTCACCTCGCGCTTCATCTGGTAGCGCGCGCCGGCTCCGCCGTCGAAGCCGTCGAACGACGGCGCCTGAAGGAACAACGAGCGCATTACGTTTCAACCTCGCCGTAATAGGCCAGCGTTTTGTCGGCCTGCAGGCCGTAGCGATGTCCGCGCCATTCGATGCCGCGGCCGAAGAAGCTTACAACGAAGACGACGAACGATAAAAGGTCGCGCACCGGTCCAAACCGGAAGACACGATCGCCCAAGCCAAAGGCCCGGTCGATCTCGACCTGCAGCACGAAACGGCAGGCGAGTGCCGCAACGACGATCAGACCGGCCGGCGTGACGCCCCCGAGCAACAGGCCGAGCAGGGCGAGCGGCAAAGCATGGGTGATGACCAGCCCGGCATAGCCGCGCGGGTCGACGGACCGGATCGTCCGCGCCCAGCGCAATTCGTGGCGAAGGAGCTCGCGCGCGGATCGTTCGCTGCAAAGGTGGGCGACGGTGTCGTGCGGGATGGCGACGGTCAGCCCGGCGCGCCGCACCAACGCGCCGAGCGCGTAGTCGTCGGCCAGTCGATCGGCGACTGCTTCGAAGCCGCCGATCTTGGCAAGGGTGGTTTTGCGCAGCGCTATCGTCGAGCCGAAGCAGGGCGTGGCCAAGCCGAGTTTTAGCCCGACCAGCACGTTGGGCAGGAACTGACAGTCGATGCCGGCGGCGGCAAGGCGGGACCACAGTCCGGCGGCGGCAACGCCGCGGTAGAGGCAGGTCACGAGGCCCACGCCGGGGTGTTCCAGAGCGGCGGCGATGTGTTTGAGATAATCGGGCGCAACGACGATGTCGCTGTCCGATATGACGAGCACGTCGTGTTGCGCCTCGCTCGCCATGTTGATCAAGTTCGAGACTTTGGCGTTGGCGCCGTGCCGGCGCGAATTAACCGCCAGCGTGAGATCGCGATCCGGAAAATCAGCGATGAGCTTGCGGACGATTTCAATCGCAGGATCGGCCGGATCGGCGACGCCGAAAACGATTTGCACCGGGCCCGGATAATCCTGCGTGCAGAACGCAGCGAGATTGGCGCACAGACTTGGCTCTACGCCGTGCAGCGGCTTAAGGACAGTCACGGCCGGGAACGCGCATGACGCCGGCGCGCCGGGCGATCGCGCGAAACTGCGCACCGCAAAGGCCGCAAACAGCGCGTAGCAGCAGCCCAAAGCCGCCGCCGCATAACAAATCGCCGCCGTCCAAGCGGCCGAATTGACAAGAAACGCGCTCACACCGACCCCTGCCACCGGAGCTTTAGTCGACGAGACTATATGGCCCAAGCGTGCGCCATGCACGTTAAAGAAACGGCGAAAGCCGGGCCGGATTCGGTGGTCCAAGGCATCATCCGAAGGCTTATTTGCCGCGCGACAGGACGCGGCGGCCCTCGAGCGTCTGCCAGGCCACCAAGGACGGTATGCCGAGCACCAGATCCGGGACGCGCTTGATCAATGCCATCGCCAGCGCAACATCGGCCGGAACCCCGAATATCGCGCTCGCGGCAATCAATGTGCCGTCCTGCACGCCTAATCCGCCGGGCAGCACAAACGCGGCCGCGCGGGTGCCTTGGCCCAGGCTTTCGATGGCGACAGCTTCAAGTGGAGTGACCGGATAGCCCATGAACAACAGCGCAATCCAGACTTCGGTTGCACCGAAAAAAATCGTCGCGACATGGACGACGAGCGACGCCAACAGATTGCGATGATTGCGCCAGATGAGTTGCAACCGATCGCCGAGATCGACCACGTGATCGAAGACCGCCCATTGGTGTTTCTCGCCGAATGCGATCAGCCGCCGCACGACAGGTTCGAACGCGCCGAAATTCAATGTCAGGAAAAAGCCCGTCACCGCCGGCACTGCGAGCGCCAAAATGATCAAGCCGATGCCGGTCAGCCGATGCGAGCCGACCAGATCGGACACAATGCCGAGTCCTGTCAGCAAGAATATCGTCAAGCCCACCACCTGGAGGAAAATATCGATCAGAACGCTGGCGATCGCCGAATTGCGGGCTATGCCGAATTGCGCCAGCAGCCTTGCCCCGATAACGTCACCGCCGACCATGGCGAACGGAATTAGCGTGTTGATGGCGTCGCGGATAAATCGCAAGCCGATGAAAACACGGGGTCCGGGCCTCGCCGGCGTGAGCAGAAGCCACCAGCCGATGCCTGCCCCGGTCAATGCCGCGGCTCTGGCGGCGATAACGCCTGCCGTGCCCCATCGCGAGCTGACCAGGGCCTGCAAAACCGAGGCGAAACCGAAATACGCGATCAGAGCGGTCAGGAGGGCCAAGCCGAAAATACCGGCAAGCGGGGCCAAAATCCTCATTTACCGGGCCCTATAGGCGATTTCCGGCACTCCATCCCCTGGGCGAACTCGCGGCAGTAAATCAGATGTGGGGTGTGTCTTTTCTGCACTAGTGAAGCTCGGTTGCCGTTCCTATTCTGCATTTTCTTACCAGCACGATTGGGGGCACCCGTGAAGAAAATAGCACTCGGAACGGCGGTTATTCTCGCACTCCTCAGCATTGCGGGATGCGCACAGACCGGCAAGGGCAAGGCCCCGCCCCCTGTCGTGACCAAGGGCTGACCCGGCGGAAGTTTGCCTTTTCCGTTGCGCATGGAGATTGCCAAGGGCAGGCCCGGTCTAGTTCTGGCTCGACCTTTGCAATCGAGTAGAGCGAGAAGATGGGGACAACGTGATTATCGTCGTCGGACTGGCGTTTGAAGCGCGCATCGCGGCGGGGCCCGGTGTGCATGTCATATGCAGCGGTGACGGCCGCAACTTGGCGGCCAAGCTCACGGCAGCGATAGCGGAAGCCCGTACGCTGGTGCGCGGGTGCCCGGGAATCATCAGTTTTGGCGTTGCCGGCGGTCTGGCGCCGCACTTGCGGCCTGGAACCTGCGTGGTCGGTTCCGCGGTGATTTCCGGCGCGAAACGCATGCCGATCAGCCAGGAATGGTCGCAGAAATTGCTGCAAACGATACCGGACTCGGTTTCGGGCGCATTGCTCGGCGTGACGGTGCCGGTCGCGCACCCCGACGAGAAGCGCGCACTTTACTTGAAGACCGGCGCAATCGCGGTCGATATGGAATCGCACATTGTCGCCGCGGTGGGTCTGGCGCATGAAGTGCCGGTCGCCGCCATTCGCGTCATCACCGATCCGGCCAAGCGCGCCTTGCCGGTTTCCGCGGTCGCCGCGATGCGCCCGAACGGCACCACGAATATCGGCGCCATGCTTCGATCGGTCTTGGGCCGGCCGCGCGACTTGCCCGCCCTTTTTCAAACGGCACTCGATGCGCGCGCTGCACGGGCGACGCTGGTCCGCGGCAGGCATCTCCTCGGACCCGCCTTCGCTGCACCATTGGCGACTTGAGAGGCTTGAACCATGTTCAAGTCCGCCGCAGAAGAAATAGGCCAGTGGGCAGACCAATGCCGCCGTTGGGCTAAGGGCGCCCGAACGCGCGAGCAACGGCTGACTTTGCAGGGCTTGGAAAGGCTTCTCAACGATGCCGCAATCGAAGCCGAACAAGATTTTGACGTGAGTTCTTCGCGCCCATTGCGGTCGACGAATTCCTGACCAAGCTGGGCGTCGTAGCGGGTCCGTTGCCATCCGTGTAGAATAATGATGGCAACGAGGCCGTAATGGTTCCGCAAGCTCCGGCTCCACAAGCTTTAGGGTATGTCGGCGTACGCGCCCGGGATTTGAGCGACTGGGCGAGCTACGGCTCGGGCCTGCTTGGCCTGCAGCGCATCGACAAATCGCGCTCAACGCTCGCCTTCCGCATGGATGACCGTAAGCAGCGCATCATCGTCGATGCGGATGGCGGCGACGGCGTCGGCTTTTTTGGCTGGGAGGCGGCCGACGCGGCGGCGCTGGACCGCCTCGCGGCGCATCTCGACAACAGCGGCATCAAGGTCGCGCGCGGCGCCGGCGCGCTCGCCGACGAGCGGCGCGTAAAAGACCTCATCGTGCTTAACGATCCGCTCGGCAACCGGCTCGAAATCTTTCACGGCGCCGAGACGACAACGGAGCCATTCAAGCCCGGCCGTTCGATCTCGGGTTTTCGCACCGGCCCGCTTGGGCTAGGCCACGTCGTGCTCAATGTCGACACGCCGGCGACGATCGGCCGGCTGATGGCGTTTTATCGCGACACACTCGGCTTCCGCTTGACCGACTATTACGATCATCCGTTCGTCGCCCGCTTTCTCCACCTCAATCCGCGTCATCACAGCCTCGCTTTCATCCAGACCGGCAAGAATGCGGTCCATCACATCATGATGGAACTGTTCAGCTTCGACGATGTCGGCCAAGGCTACGATATCGCGCTCGGCGAAGCGGGCCGCGTCGCCACGACGCTCGGCCGGCACACCAGCGATTTCATCACCTCGTTCTATTCGTGGACGCCGTCCGCCTTCATGGTCGAATATGGCTGGGGCGCACGCTCGATTGATGTCGAGACCTGGCAGGCCTACGAGCGCAAGGAAGGCCCGAGCATGTGGGGCCATGACCGGGCTTGGCTGTCGCCGGAGGACAGCGCCAAGGCCCGTGCGTTGCGGCTGAAGAATGCCGAGAACGGCTACCGTCGCCCGGTGCAGGTTATGGACGGCAATTACGAGGTGATGTCCGGTGTCTGTCCATGGTGGGATGGCGTGAAATCGCGGTCCGCCGCGCGTTGATCGATGCATGGACGCGCGTGCAAACAATCTGCACACCCGGGCAATCGCCGAATTCGTCTCGGGGCTGAGCTACGCGCGAATTCCCGCCGAAGTCCGCGAGCGGATCAAGCTTCTCATTCTCGATTCGCTTGGCTGCGCCATTTACGGCGCCCATCTCGAATGGTGCCGCATCCTGCGCGACACGCTCGAAGCGCTGGATGCTTCGCGCACCACGTCGATCTGGGGAACGAACCGGAAATTGTCTTCGCCGCATGCCGCCTTGATCAACGGGACGGAGGTACAAAGTTTCGAGCTTGACGATGTGCACCGCACGGCGGTGCTGCATGTCGGCGCCGTGACGTTGCCGGCGTTGATCGCGGTCGCCGAGAGCCATGCCGATCTTTCCGGCCGCGATTTCCTCACCGCCGCCGTCGCCGGCTATGAGATCGGCCCGCGCGTCGGCCTCTGCATGGGCCAGGAGCATATCGGCCAGGGCTGGCATTCCGGCGCCACGGTCGGCGTATTCTCGGCCGTCGCCGGTGCGGCCCGCGCGCTCTCGCTTTCCCCCGAGCGGACCGTGCATGCGCTCGGCATCGCCGGCACCCAGTCGTCCGGGCTGATGGCGGCGCAGTACGGCGCCATGGTCAAGCGGATGCATGCCGGCCGTGCCGCGCAAAGCGGGCTTTATGCGGCGCTGTTGGCGAGCCGCGGCTTTACCGGGATCGTCGACGTGTTCGAGGCGCCCTATGGCGGCTTCTGCACCACGTTCTCGCGCTCCAACGACCGCTTCGACCTCGCGCAACTGAGCGCGGGCTTGGGCGAGCGCTTCGAGACCATGCGCATTTCGCTCAAATTCTACGCTTGCGTCGGCAGCAACCACACCGCGCTCGATGCCATTCGCGATATCCGCAAGCGCCATCCGTTCGCGCTCGACGACATCGACAATATCGTCGTGCACGCTTCTCAGGTCACCGTCGATCACGCCGGCTGGCCCTACCGGCCCGAGGGCTTGACCGCAGCGCAGCTCAATCTTGCGTTCTGCGTCGCCACGCTGCTCATCGCCGGCGATGTGTTTGTCGACGAGTTCGCGCCGGACTGCGTCGCCGATCCGGCGCGGATCGCATTGGCGGGCAAGGTGAAGGTCGTGCACGATCCGGCGATCACGGCGCTTGGCGCCGCGCACCGGCACAAGGTGCGCGTCGACGTGCATTTCCGCGACGGTTCGGTGGAACGCGAAAACCGAGTATCACCGCGCGGCAGCGAGCATTCGTTCGCCGGCGCCGATGATATCGTCGGCAAATTCCGCAAGCTGACGCGCGGCGTGATGCCGGCCAAGCAGCAGGACGCGCTGATCGACGCGGTGCTCCGCCTCGACGAACTGCCGGACAGCCGCGAGTTGATTGACTTGCTGGGCGTATGACTTCGCAATGACGGTCAAACCGGGTTACAGTTAAATCATGGAATTCGGCGTCTTCGATCATCTCGACCGCAGCGGCGCTGCCCTGCCGGACTATTACGAGGACCGCCTCAAGATCGCCGAAGCCTACGACCGCGCCGGCTTTTACGGCTATCATCTGGCCGAGCACCATGGCACGCCGCTCGGCATGGCGCCGTCGCCGAACGTCTTTCTTGCGGCTCTCGCTCAGCGCACGCGGCGGCTGCGCTTTGGCCCGATGGTTTTCGTCGTGCCGCTTTATCATCCGCTGCGTCTGATCGAAGAAATCTGCATGCTCGATCAAATGAGCGGCGGCCGGCTTGAAATCGGCTTCGGCCGCGGCGCCTCGCTGATCGAGCTTGCGCTCTACGGCGAAGACCCCGATGCGGCGCAGGAGATCTATGCCGAGGGCGTCGAACTGATCCTCAAGGGCTTGACGCAGCAACGGCTCGATTTCCACGGCAAGCATTTCTCGTTCGACGACGTGCCGATGGAGCTTGCGCCGCTGCAGAAACCGCATCCGCCGATCTGGTACGGCGTCCACGCACCGGACAGCGCCGAGCGCGCGGCGAAACGCAATCTCCATGTCGTCAGTCTCGATCCGCCCGCCGAAACCCGGCTGTCGATCGCGCGCTACCGCGCCACTTGGCGGCCGCCGCATTCCGGCGCTCAGATGCCCAAGCTCGGACTGGGCCGTTTTATCGTTGTCGCCGAAACCGATGCGCAGGCCTTGCGTCTGGCTCGCCGCGCCTATCCGGTCTGGCATCGAAGTTTTACCCATTTGTTCCGCTTGCGCGGCCAGCCGCAAAACCACCCGCGGCCGGCGGATTTCGACGCGCTGATGCAACGCGGCCAAGGCGTCGCCGGTTCACCGGCGACAGTCATGGAATTCTTAAGTCGTCAGCTCGCCGAAACGCTGTGCAATTACGTGGTCGGCCAGTTCGCCTTCGGCGATATGACGCTTGAGGAGTGCTTGCGCTCGATCGGGCTTTTCGTCGCCAACGTCATGCCGGCATTGCGGGCGGGAAGCGGCACGGCGCTGGCGGGGGTTGGTGAGGCCTAGCCTAGCTGTCGCGCGACGCCTTGAGATGCGCCATTACTTTGGCGCGCAACGCGGCTTGCTCCTCTGCACTCCATTTCCGAAAGCCTTCGCCCGATTTAAATCCGAGCCTGCCATCCGCCACCAGCTTTTGCAGATAAGGCGATGCCGCCGGGCGGCTGTCGATCGCCGGCAGCACCGTGTTGTGAATGGCGAGCGTCAGGTCGGTGCCAACGAGATCGGCGTTTTCGAGCGGGCCGAGTACGGCGAGCCGCCGGCCGAACGAGGCCTTGATGACGGCATCGACCGTCGCCGCATCGCAGATGCCGTTCTCGACGAGCGAAATCGCCTCGCGCCACAGCGCATGCTGCAGCCGATTGCCGATAAAACCCGGCACGTCCTTTTTGACGTGCGCCGGCTTCTTGCCGGCCGTGCGGTGCAAATTCATGGTCCACGCGATCAACTCCGGCTCGGTCCATTGCGTTTCGATGACTTCCACAAGCGGCACCAGAAACGGCGGATTCCACCAATGGGTGCCGAGCGCACGTTCGCGTCTATTCAGCCGTTGCATGATGGCGGTAATCGGAATCACGGATGTGTTGCTGGCGAGGATCGTGTCGGGCCGCACGTGGCGTTCGATGTCGGCGAACAGCTTCTGTTTGAGCGGCAAATCTTCCGACACCGCTTCGACCACGTAATCGGCCTCGTGCACCGCCTCGGCGAGATCGACGCAGGGGCGCACGCGCGAGATCGCGAGCGGGTCGTCGCCAAGGTCGCGCAAGTTGGCGGCAATGCGCGAGATCACGCTATCCAGGTTCTTCATCACCGTATCGGTGATGGTCACCTCATGGCCGGCCAAAGCGAAAACCTGCGCAATGCCATGCCCCATCAGGCCGGCGCCGACGACGGCGATGCGGGCCTGCGCCACGTCCTTTGCCATCGCCTATCCCGCCGTATAGCCGCCGTCGGCGTAGAGGATGTGTCCGGTGTAAAAATCGGACGCCTTCGAGGCGAGGAAGAGCAGAGGCCCGGCAAGGTCTTCCGGCTCGCCGAGGCGGCCTTTGGGCACGCGGGTGAGGAAGCCAGCGCGGACGGTCTTGCCGCGTTCGTCGTCGGCGAACATCCATTCGGTCAACGGCGAGCGGAAAACGGTCGGCCCCAGCGCGTTGACGGTGATGCCGGTCGCGCCAAGCTCGCAGCCGAGCGCCTTGGTGATGCCGTCGACCGCCGACTTCGAGGCGCAATAGGCGGTATAGCCGGCCGGATGGCCCAGCAAGCCGCGCGCCGAGGACATTAAAATGATCTTGCCGCCGCGGCCCTGCTTGATCATCTGCCGCGCCGCCGCTCGCGCCATCAGCCAGGATTGCGTGACATTGGCGTCCATCACGTCGAGAAAATCCTCAGGCCGCTGATCGACAATCTTCGACACCTTATTCTGGCCCGAGGCTACGACCAGGATGTCGAGGCCGCCGAATTTCTCGACCGCGGCGGCGACGATGGCGTCGCAATTGGCCTCGGAACTTGGGCGCTTGGCGATCGCTTCTGCTTTGCCGCCGAGCTTGCCGCATTCCGCGGCAATTTTCTTCAATCCGTCGGCGTTGTTTGCGGCAAGGACGACGGCGGCGCCGGCCGCCGCCAAGGTCTTGGCCGCGACCGCGCCGAATGCGCCGGTCGCGCCGGTGACGATCGCCGTCTTGCCTTTGACCTCGAACAGCGCCAGCGGATTTTTCAAAAAATCTTCGGACATGATTTAACTCACATTCGCGTTTTACTACCCCGTCATGCCCTGCGGCGTCACTTCACCGGCGCGACGGCGACCGCGATGGTGCAGACCTCGTTGCTGCGATTGACGATCTCGCGGCTCTCGTTGGGGCCGATATAGACGCTGTCGCCGGCGCGAGCGACCGTTTCCTTGCCGCTGGCGATCACCGTCAGCTCGCCGGAAAGCACGTAATAGATTTTCTCCGGCGGCGAGGCGTCGGGACCGGCGCCGCCGCCGGGCAGGAAGTGCGAGATGCCGAACACCAGCGTCTGCGAGCCGCCCATTTCGGCACCATACACGCGGAACGATTTATAGCCGCGATGATTGGGCGCTTCGTAGGACTTTGCTTCGGAAAATTTCCGCACGATCATTTAGAATTTCTCCCCCTTCTCGATCCGGTAAGAGCCCTTCGGATCGACGATCGCAACGAGGCGGATGATGCAGCCGTCGCCGCGCTCCCAGTTCCACGGGAACAATGCGAAGGTGCAGCGCCGGCCGGTGACCTTGTCGAGCTCGCCGCCGACGTTCTCGATGCCGAGAATGCCGTTCTTGAACAGGATGCGATGCACCGGCTCCCAATCCGGGAAATCGTCTTTCCAGTCGCGGCCGCCCGACCATTTTTTGTACTCGGCGGCGAGATGCGGATGCAGCGGCCCGTTGCGCTGCGGACCGATCGCGGTTGCCAGCGGGTGATCGTTGGCCTGGGTGTCGTGACCGATCACCTTTACTCCTTTTTCGACGAACCACTCGCCGGCCGACGGCACGAATCCCGGCGCGTAACAGAAATAGTCTTCGCTGTCCTCGTAGAGGTGATGCCAGCCGGTATTGACGATGACAACGTCGCGCGGCCGCACCACTTTGCCGGCGGCTTTTTCCAGATCGTCGTAGGTGATCTGCTCCCATTTCTTCTTCGGAATGGAAACGACAATGCCGGAGCCGAAGAAATGCGGCAGCGGCACTTCGTCGATGAACGGGGTGCCCTGCACCACATGCGCCGGAGCATCGATGTGCGTGGTGTTGTGCATCGAGGTCGTGATGCGCTGCGACAGCACGCCGGATTTGGCCATGTAATGGATGCGTTCGATCTTAACGTCCTCGAAATACGGCCAGTTAGGGGATTGATAGCCGAAGCGATGCGACAGGTTGTAAAACTCAAGCCCCATCGCGTTATTCAAGTTCTCCTCGAACGTCACCCCGCGAATCTTCTGCGTCACGGGCGCTCCTCCACGCTTTTGAGGTAACAGTGTTGTACTGGGCGCAGTTTGTAGCGAATATCGAATATAACGTACAGAGAGCCGCGGCAGCTTGCTTGCGGCGGGCGGTTTGAGGGGAGGCATGGTCGGAAAAATCGCGTTGGAGGAGCATTTCTTGTCGCCCGGGCTGGTCAATTACTGGCGCCCGACGATGAGCGAGGTGCCGCCGGAACGAAGCGAATACTTCTTCCGCAATCTCACCGATTTCAACGAGCTGCGCTTGCAAAGCATGGACAGCGCCGGCATCGCGCGCGCGGTGCTGTCGATCGCCGGCCCCGGCGTGCAGGCCGAGCGCGATGCCGCCACGGCGACGCGCCGGGCGCGCAAATCGAACGACTTTCTCGCCGGCGAGATCGAGAAAAGACCTGATCGCTATTCCGGCTTCGCCCACCTCGCGATGCAGGACGCCAAGGGCGCAGCCAATGAGCTCGAACGCTGCCTGCGCGAACTCAAGTTCTGCGGCGCCATGATCAACGGCCACACCCAGGGGCAATATCTCGACGCCCCTGAGCTTTATCCGTTCTGGGAGCGCGCCGACGCGCTCGGCGCAGTGATCTATGTGCATCCGGCCGATCCGGTGGCGCAGCCGTCGGTGCTGTCCGGCTACAAGGTGCTGATGCGGCCAATGTGGGGCTGGGGCTTCGAGACCGGCTCGCACGCGCTACGGCTCATCGTCAGCGGACATTTCGACCGCTTCCCGCGCAGCCGGCTGATGCTCGGCCATCTCGGCGAGACGCTGCCGTTTTTGCTGTGGCGTCTGGACAGCCGCGCCGCGTTTCACGGCCTGAAGCTCAAAAAGAAACCGTCGCAATACATACGAGAGAACCTCGTCGTAACGACCTCGGGGATGTGCTCGGCCGAGCCGCTCAACTGCACGCTCGCAGCCCTCGGCAACGACAGGGTGATGTTTGCGGCCGACCATCCCTTCGAGTCGGCGGCGGAGGCCGGCGAATTCCTCGACCACGCGCCGCTCGCAGACGACTTGCGCGAGGATATCGCGTCAAACAATGCGGTTCGTTTCCTCGGACTGGCAAAAGCCTGATTGCCGCTGTCTGCATGACCAAAGTCCTGATCGTCGATATCCACGCCGAAATGTATCGGGACCGCTTGCAGACGGAATTTCCGGCGCTGCAGTTCGCGTTGTTCCACGGCGCCGCGGAAGTGACGCGCGACCTTGCCGACATCAACGTCATGATCATGTTCGGGATCGAGCTGCGCGACCATATGCTCATCGGCGCGCCGCAATTGAAATGGATCCAGTCGCTGGCGACCGGCGTCGATCATTTCCTGCGCTGCCCAGCGCTGCGGCCGGAGGTTCTCATCACCAGCGGCCGCGGCGTCCACGGCCCGCCGATGCGCGAACAGGTCGCCTACATGATGATGGCGGTAAGCCGCGACGCGACCCGCCAGGTCGAAGATAATCAGCATCGCATTTGGGCGCGGCGACTGTGGAGTACGCTCCATGGCAAGACCGCGGCGATCGTCGGCACCGGGATTGTCGGCACCGCCATCGGCGAGCTGCTGCAGGCGTTCGGCATGCGGGTCATCGGGATCAGCCGCACGCCGAGAAAAGAAAAGGGTTTTGACGAAATGCTGCCGGTCGATCGTCTGACCGATGCCGCCGCCACGGCGGACTATCTCATCAACGTGCTGCCGGCGGCGCCTGACAATCTCAACCTTTTCGATGCGACGGTGTTTTCGGCGATGAAGCCGTCCGCCTATTACATCAGCGCCGGCCGCGGGCAGACCGTCGACGAGGCGGCTTTGCTTGCCGCCTTGCGCGAGCGGCGCATCGCCGGCGCGGCCTTCGACGTGTTTGCGACCGAGCCGTTGCCGCCCGACAGCCCGTTCTGGAGCCTGCCCAATGTGTTCATCACGCCGCATATCGGCGGCTATATCGTCGAATACGAGGATTTCATCATGCCGCTCATTACCGATAATATGCGGGCCTTCCTCGCCGGGCGGCAGAGCGAGATGAAGAACATAGTGGCCCGGTAAGCGCCGAGCGCCCGCGGCCGCCCCTTGGAAAGTTCTCAATTCCGGGGAATTATCGGCCAAGCCGGCCTCGGATATGCCGAGGAAGTCTGCGGAGGGACTGCCATGGCGCTGGCCAAGCTCAAATTCCCGATCATCCTGTTCGGTGCGGCGCAGCTCCTCAAACGCGCCGCGCGGCGGCATCCGGATTTCAGGGCGCGCGCGAAGGAACACAATTTCGTCGCCCAGATCATGGCGCGCGACGAGGAGATCGGGCGGTGGATCGAATTCAAGGACGGCGCGATCACGTCCCGGGCGGGACTGCATGAAAAGCCCGACATCAAGCTGATGTTCAAAAATGTCGAGATTGGCGTCGCGCTTCTGACGCCGCCGATCAACTGGCTCAATCAAATCAATGCGCAGAAGGATTTCGTGCTTACCGTCGAGGGGCCGGACTATCTGACCAATTGGTTCGCGCAGACGCTGATGATGAGCCAGTCGGCCGGATTGAAATACGGCACCAAGCTAGGCCGCGGCGTCACGCGCTATTGCAACATGACGAACGGCGGACCGGTTTTCGTCAACGTCAAGGCCGGCAAGATCTTGCGCATGACGCCGATCGATCTCAAAGACGAGGATGGCGCGTCATGGACCATCGAAGCGAAAGGGCAAAAACTCACGCCACCGCGCAAAACGACGCTCGCCCCGCACGGCCAGAACGCCAAATCGATCGTCTATTCGCCGGATCGCTTGCTCTATCCGATGAAGCGCGTCGACTTCGATCCGAACGGCGAGCGCAATCCGCAAAATCGCGGCAAATCCGGCTACGTGCGCATCTCATGGGATGAGGCGATCAGGATCGTCACCGACGAGATCAGGCGGCAGAAGCGCGACTACGGTCCCGGCGCCATCGCATTCTCGCACGGCTCGCATCACACCTGGGGCAATGTCGGCTATTACCTTTCGGCGCTGTTCCGGTTCGCCAATGCCGTCGGCATGACGCGCATCCATCACAATCCGGATTCCTGGGAAGGCTGGTATTGGGGCGCGGTGCATCACTGGGGTTACACGCTGCGCGTCGGCCAGTCGGAAACCTACGGCACCGTCGAGGACTGTCTGCAGAACTGCGACATGATCGTGTCGTGGGCCGCCGACCCGGAATCGACCTCTGGCTCCTACGGCGCGCAGGAGGGCACCACGCGCCGGCAGTGGCTGAAAGACCCGAAGCTCGGCATCAAGGTCGTTCACGTCGATCCGTATTACAACGCCACCGCGCAGTTCCTGCCCGGCAAATGGTTCGCGCCGAAGCCGACCACGTCGGTCGCGATGGCGATGGCCATCGCTTATGTCTGGATCAAGGAAGGCCTCTACGACAAAAACTATGTCGAGACGCACACGGTCGGTTTCGACAAATGGAAAGCCTATCTGCTCGGCGACGACGACGGAATTCCAAAAACCCCCGAGTGGCAGGAGAAGGAAACCGGCGTTCCGGCCAAAGACGTGCGCGCGCTGGCGCGTGAGTGGGGCAAGAAGCGCGTCTATCTGGCGCCCGGCGGCTGGGGCAACGGCCATGGCGGCGCCTGCCGCAACCAGACCGGCATTCCCTGGGCGCGCGTCATGGTGTGCCTGGTTGCGATGCAGGGACTGGGCAAGCCCGGCATCAATATGGGCAACCTGCAATGGGGCACGCCGATCGACTTTAATTTCTATTTCCCGGGTTACGCTGACGGCGGCATGTCCGGCGATCTGGAAAACACGTCGATGCCGGTCGAGCTGTACCAGCGCATGCCGCAATTGCCGACCATGAACTCGAACGGCCAGCGCATCCCGCGAATTTTCGTGCCGGAAGCGATCCTCGACGGCAAGGCCGAGGGCTATCCGTGGGTCGGCAAATCGATCGAGCACCAGTTCGCACGCTTTTCCTATCCGGCGCCCGGCCATTCGCCGGTGCACATGCTCTACAAATACGGCGGTTCGATCCTCTCCACCATGAACAACACTAACCGCTGGGTGCGGATGTATCAATCGGAAAATCTCGAATTCGTGGTCAACCAGTCGATCTGGTTCGAGGGCGAGGCGAATTTCGCCGATATTCTGCTGCCGGCCTGCACCAATTTCGAGCGCACCGATATCAGCGAGTGGGCGGGGCTCGGCGGCTACGGCCATCACGGCCAGCAGCAGCTCAATCACCGCGTCATCGTGTTCCAGGCGCCGGCGATCAAGCCGCAGGGCGAATCAAAATCCGATTACTGGATTTTCAACGAACTGTGCAAGCCGCTCGGTCTTGCCAATTATTTCTCCGAGGGCGTCAACGAGATCGATTGGGTCAAGCGCGTCTATCTGGCGTCCGACATGCCGAAATACATGTCGTGGAAGAAATTCCTGAAACGCGGCTATTTCGTCGTGCCGGCCGAAAAGGCGAAGCTGCGCGCGCCGGTATCGTTCCGCTGGTTCTACGAGAACCGCAAGAAGGACGTGCCGGAAGCGCAGCCGCTGCCATCCGACTATACCGAGGAGTATTTGCGCGGCTTGCAGACCCAATCCGGCAAGCTCGAATTCGAGTGCAATTCGCTCAAACGCTTCAACGATCCGGAGCGGCCGCCGATCGTGAAATACGAACCGTCGTGGGAAGGCGCGCATTCCGGCGAACTGTTCGAGCGCTATCCGCTGCAGCTTTTGACGCCGCACTCGAAATATTCATTCCATACCCAGGGCGACGGCAAGGACTCGTTCCTGCTCAACATCGAGGACCATCGCGTCAAGGTCGACGGCTATTATTATTGGATCGTGCGTATCAACGCCGACGACGCCAAGGCGCGTGGCATCAAAAAGCACGATCTGGTCAAGGTTTTCAACGATCGCGGCGCGGTGATTTGTGCGGCGCTGCCGACGCAGCGGCTGCCGCGCGGCGTCGCGCATGGCTACGAGTCCTCGGCGATCTACGACCCGATGGGCGAGCCCGGAAAGTCGGTCGATCGCGGCGGCTGCCTCAATCTGCTCACGCCAGAGCGCACGCAAACCAAGTCAACGCATTCGCTCGCCGGCTCGAACTCGCTGGTTCAGATCGAGCTATGGGATGGCGGCACCGAGCATATGTCGGCGGCGTTCGCGGCGGTGGAAAAGGACAAAGAGATCAAGCGCGCGCTCAAGGAAGCGCATCTGGTGCCGGCGAAATGACGGCGGCGAGTAGCGAATAGCGAGTGGCGAATAGGGAGAAAGCGGATAGCGGCGGGAATGATAGTAGCAATAACGGGCAACTCTATTCGCTACTCGCCATTCGCCATTCGCTAACGTATCTCATGAAAAAATGGAACATGATCATCGACGTGGCCGAGTGCACCAATTGCAACCTGTGCACGCTCGCCGCCATGGACGAATATGTCGGCAATGAATGGCCCGGCTATTCGGCGCCGATGCCGAAGCACGGCCACAAGTGGATCAATATTTTGCAGAAGGAACGCGGACAAGTGCCGATGGTCGACATCGCCTACGTTCCGACCATGTGCAACCACTGCGACGATGCGCCCTGCATGAAGGCCGACAAGACCGGCGCCATCAAGAAACGCAAGGACGGTATCGTGCTGATCGATCCGGTGAAGGCCAAAGGGCAGAAACAGCTGGTCAATGCTTGCCCCTACGGCCACATTTGGTGGAACGAGGAATTGCAGCTGCCGCAGGCCTGGACGTTCGACGCGCATCTGATCGACCAGGGCTGGCAACAGACGCGCGGCCAGCAATCCTGCCCGACCGGCGCCATGCGCGCGATCAAGGTCGAGGACGAGGAGATGACGCGGCTGGCCCGCGAGCAAAATCTCGAAGTGATGCGGCCGGAACTCGGATCAAAGCCGCGGGTCTATTACCGCAACCTGTACCGCTATTCGAAGTGCTTCATCGGCGGCACGCTCTCCGAGGAAAAAAACGGCGTCGTCGACTGCGTCGAGGGCGCCAGTATCCAGCTCGTCAAAGACGGCGCGTCCGTTGCAGTGACCACGAGCGACAATTACGGCGACTTCAAATTCGACAGGCTCGACGAGAATTCCGGCCGTTATGTCGTGCAAATCTATGCCAGCGGCCGATCGAAGAGCGTGGAGGCCAATCTCGGCTTAAGCGTCAATCTCGGCGAGATCAGGCTGTAGGATGGGGAGAGCGAAGCGAAACCCATCGCGATCCTGATCGGTGGGTTCGCCGCGCTAAACCCACTCGAAGTGAAGCTCATGAAAAAATATTTCGTCGCACTGACTTTGTTGATCGCGTTCTGCGGCGCGAGCGCAGCGCAACAGCCGTCCTATCCGATGCGCCAGATCACGTTGATCGTCACTTCGGTGCCCGGCGGCGTGACTGATGTCACCGGCCGCGCGCTCGCGCTGGAGCTGACTAAGGCCTGGGGCCGACCGGTCATTGTCGAGAACCGCGGCGGCTCCGCGCACATTATCGGCGCCGAAGCGGTCGCCAGAGCCGCGCCCGATGGCTACATGCTGTTGGTCGGCGAATCCGGCACTTTTACCACCAATCCGACGCTTTATCCCGCAGGCAAGCTGCCATACGACCCGGACAAGGATTTTGTCCCGATCACAGGGCTGGTACGCATTTATCAGTCGCTGCTCGCGGACAAATCGCTGCCGGTATCGAACGCCGCCGAATTAATCGCGCTCGCCAAGCAAAAGCCGGGGCAATTGACTTACGGCACGGCCGGTGTCGGCTCGGCGCTGCATATGAATATGGTGCTGTTCGATAGCATGGCCGGAGTGAAAATGCTTCCGGTCCATTATCGCGGCGCCACGCCGGCGCTCAACGATTTGATCGGCGGCTCCATCAACACGATGATCGTCAGCGTCGCCTCGGGTCTGCCGGCCTATCGCGCGGGCCAGATCAAGATGCTTGGGGTTGGCGCCCCGAAGCGAATGCCGCTCGTCCCGGAAGTCCCGACCGTGTCGGAGAGCGGCCTGCCCGGCTACCAGGCAACCGCTTGGTTCGGCTTATTCGGCCCCGCCGGCATGCCGCGCGACATCGTCATGAAGCTCAACATGGAAGTGCAGCGGATTTTCAGCGATCCGGCATTCCGCGCGCGCTTTCTCGATCCGCAAATGTTCAAATCGATGGCGGAGACACCCGAACAATTCGCCGCCTTCATCAAGGCCGAACGCGCCAAGTGGGCGAAGGTTATTCGCGAGGCCGACATAAAATTGGAGTGAGCGGTACGTCGGAAAATCCAGGCGATACACTGGGGGATATATGCGCAAAGCGGTCGTGGCGCTGCTCGTCGGCTTGGCTCCGGTTCTGGCTTACGCTGCCGAGCGCCCCGATTGGGCATTTCCGGTAACCGACAAGGTGCAGCCGCCGGTGCAGGACGACGGCGGCGTCAAAACTGCGCCGGGCAGCGACAAGGCCTACACACGCAAGCAAATTGACGATCTGTTCAATCCGCCGGATTGGTACCCGGACATGCATCCGCCGATGCCGCAGGTGGTCGCCCATGGCAATGGCGCCACGGTGCGCGCCTGCGCGGCCTGCCACCTGCCGACCGGCACCGGTCACGATAAATCGGCCTATCTGGCGGCGTTGCCCGCGCCCCATTTCATCCGCCAGATGGCCGATTACAAAAGCGGCGCGCGCAAAGGATCGGGCTCGATGACGGCGATTGCCAAAGCCATCACTGACGACGACGTGCGCGCCGCCGCCGATTACTTTGCCGCCCTCAAGCCGCGGCCGTGGATACGCGTGGTCGAGACCGACACGGTGCCGAAGACCTATATCGGGCCAGGCAACAAGCGGTTACGCCTTCCCGATGGCGGCAGCGAGCCGATCGGCGATCGCATCATTGAAATTCCCGAGGACGAGAACGTCGTGCTCAATCGGGATCCGCGATTGGGCTTCATCGCTTATGTGCCCAGCGGCAGCCTCGCCAAAGGCGAGGCACTGGTCACGCACGGCGGCGGCGACGGCAGGACGGTGCCGTGCGCCATCTGCCATGGTCCGGCGCTGACCGGGCTCGCCGAAGTGCCGCCGATCGCCGGGCGTCAGGCGAATTACATCGTCCGCCAGCTGTTCAGCATGCAGGACGGCAGCCGCGCCGGGTCATGGGCGCCGCTGATGGCGCAGGCGGTAAAAGAGCTTTCGGTCGACGACATGCTGGCCATCGCCGCGTATGCCGCGTCACGTCGCCCGCAATGACGGTTCACTCCGGCGGCGTGCCGTTGGCGGCCAAAACTTCGCCGGCAAGGTAAAGCGAGCCGGTAATCAGGATGCGCGGCGCCAGCGCCAGATCGAGCTTGCCGGCGACCGCGATCGCGCTCGCAACGTCGTCTCGCGCCAATGCGGGAATACCGACGCTCTCGGCGACCGCGGCAAGTGCCGCCGCGGGAACCGCCTTGTCCTGATAAATCGGCACCGCGATGACGCGCCTGGCGAGGCCGGCAAAGTTCTTGAGAAACCCCGCGCTGTCCTTGCTCGCCAGCATGCCGACGATGAGCACAAGCGGCCGCGACACCCGCTCTTCGAGATCGGCAAGCACCGCGGCAATGGCCTGACCGCCGTCGGGATTGTGGCCGCCGTCGAGCCACAGCTCGCTGTCGGGCGGCGCCAGAGCCGCAAGCCGGCCATGCGACAGCCGCTGCATGCGCGCCGGCCAATCGACCAGCGTCATGCCGGCCTCGTATGCCGCGGCTGGCAATTTCAAGCCGCTCGTGCGCAGCGCCGCGACCGCGGCGCCGGCGTTCTCGAACTGATGGCGGCCATAGAGTTTCGGCGCCGCCAAGTCGAGAAGCCCGTCGCCGTCCTGATAGACCAGCCGTCCGCGTTCCTCGGTCGCGGTCCAGTGTTCGCCGGCGATGTGCAGCGGCGCCTTGAGCCGCGCCGCCTGCCGCTCGATCACGGCAAGCGCCTCGCGTGCCTGACCGGTGACGACGCCGGGCACGCCGGCTTTGAGAATGCCGGCCTTCTCGGCGGCGATTTGCTCGACCGTGTCGCCGAGAAACTCGCGGTGATCGAGCGACAGCCGCGTGATGATGCTCGCCAGCGGCCGCTCGACGACATTGGTGGCGTCGAGCCGGCCGCCGAGCCCGACTTCGAGGAGCAGCACATCTGCCGGATTGCGCGAGAACAAAAGAAACGCCGCGGCGGTCTCGATCTCGAAGACCGTAATCGGCGCGTCGCCGTTGTTCGCCTCGCACTCGGCGAGCGCCACGCCTAGCTCGGCATCGCCGACAAGTTTGCCGCCGTGCTTTTGCCCGATGCGAAACCGCTCGTTGAGACGAACCAGATTAGGCGACGTGTAAACGTGCACGCTTTTGCCCGCGGCTTCCAGGATCGCGCGCATGAAGGCGATGGTCGAGCCCTTGCCGTTGGTGCCGGCAACATGAATCACCGGCGGCAAATGCCGCTCCGGGTGATCGAGCGCCGTCAGCAGCCGCTCGATACGGTCGAGCGACAGGTCGATGCGCTTGGGATGCAGCGCGAGCAGGCGCGCCAGCATGGCGTCGATCGGCGCCGTGTTGGCCGCTCGATCGCTCACGTCGTCGCGGGTTCCGGCGCCGGCAGAACGAGCGCCTTCCCTATCCCTGCCCCGCTTGCGGGCGAGGGTTGGGAGGGGGCTACGCTGGCGGGCGCCTTGGTGAAGAGCCGGCACAGTTTGGCGATGGTTGAACGCAAGTCGTGGCGGTGCACGACCATGTCGACCATGCCGTGATCGCGCAGATATTCCGCCTTCTGGAAGCCGTCCGGCAGCTTCTCGCGGATGGTCTGCTCGATGACGCGCGGTCCGGCGAAGCCGATCAGGGCGCCAGGTTCGGCGATGTGCACGTCGCCGAGCATGGCATAGGACGCGGTGACGCCGCCGGTGGTCGGATTGGTCAGCACCACGATGTAGGGCTTCTTCGCTTCGCGCAGGCGCTGCACCGCGATGGTGGTGCGCGGCAGTTGCATGAGCGACAGGATTCCTTCCTGCATGCGCGCGCCGCCCGAAGCCGCAAACATCACAAAGGGGCAGCCCTTCTCGACCGCGGTGTCGAGACCCTTGATCACCGCCTCGCCGGCCGCCATGCCGAGCGAGCCGCCCATGAAATCGAAATCCTGCACGCCGATAACGGCGGCAAAACCGTCGAGCTTGCCATAGCCGAGCTTGACCGCGTCGTTGAGCCCGGTCTTGCTGCGGGCGTCTTTGAGCCGGTCGACATAGCGGCGCTCGTCGCGGAACTTCAGCGGATCGACCGGCACTTCCGGCACCGCGATGTCGAACCAGGTCTGGTTGTCGAACATCGATTTGAGCCGCGCCGCGGCGCTCATGCGCATGTGATAGTTCGAGCCTGGAATGACGAACAGGTTCAATTCAACGTCCTTGTAGAAAACAAGCTGGCCGGTCTCCGGACATTTGATCCAGAGATTTTCCGGCACTTCGCGCCGCAGAATGTTGCGGATTTTCGGCCGGACAACGTTGGAGATCCAGTTCATCGCACGCGTGATCCGCTTACGAAAGTTGCAGGAACGTCATCGGCCGCCACTATAGCATTCTCCGACGCGACAAATCTATTGCGCCGCTGCTGCCTCAGGCAGGCCTGCGTCTACGGCGGCAAGAGCAGCTCAGTTGACGCGAGATCGCCGCGCATCGCTCGAAGCTTGCTGCCGCGACATGATTTGTATGATGTGCTTGCGCTTGCGCAAGTCAGCGGCATCGAGCAGCATTTGCCCGGCCCAGCGATAGACGTTGCGCGAGCGCACGATCTCGCGCATCAGGCGCATGCGCTCGCGCTGCTCGGTTGCCGGCATGTTGAGCGCCTGCTGGATCGCAGCGACCATGCTGCGCGTATCGTAGGGATTTACGATCAGCGCCTCGGCCAGCTCGCGCGACGCGCCGGCAAACGTCGACAGCAACAGAACGCCTTGCTGGTCGTCGCGCGACGCGACGAATTCCTTGGCGACGAGATTCATCCCGTCGTGGAGACTGGAAACGATACACAAGTCGGCGGCGCGAAACAGCTCGAATATTTCATGCGGCTCGTAGTGGCGCACGATCAGCAATATCGGCTGATGCGACGCGTCGCCGTGCCGGGCATTGATGTCGCGGGCGAGCGCGGCGGCCTCGCTCTGCAGCGCACTGTAGGTTGGCAGCTTGGACCGGGTCGGCGCGGCGACCTGGATGAAGACGAACCGGTTCTTCCATTCCGGATAGCTTGTCAGGAAGGCATCGACGGCGCGCAGCCGATCGAGGATGCCCTTTGTGTAGTCGAACCGCTCGATGCCAACGCCGAGCCGTACCTGCTCGGCTATGCCCAAATGCCGGCGAACCGACGCCCGGCATTCCGGCACCGGCTTTTGATCCTTCAATCCGGACGGCGGCCATTCGATCGAGATCGGATAAGGCCGGACAAAGGTCTCCAGGCTGCCGACGGCGACGAGCGATTGCTCGCGGTCGATGCGCGCTTCGATGAAACGATCGACGGTTTCGAGGAAGTTGTTGCAGTGAAATTGCGTATGAAAGCCGATCACCGAACTGCCGAGCAGTCCCGCGATGATCTCCTCCTTCCATGGACAAATGCCGAAAATCTTCGGGTTCGGCCATGGGATATGCCAGAACGTGATGATGGTCGCATTCGGCAATTTTTTGCGCAGAAAGCTCGGCAACAGCGCGAAGTGGTAGTCCTGCACGAGAATAATGGGATCCGCGCGCTTGGCCTCGTTGGCGACCGCCTCGGCGAAACGTGCGTTGACCAGCTTGTATTCGCTCCAGTCGCTGTCGCGGAAGTTCGGGCGCACGAAGGCCATGTGGCAAAGCGGCCATAGACCTTCATTGGCCAACCCGTAATAGTAGCCGTTCTGCTCGGCGTCGCTGAGCCAGACGCGGCGCAGCACGTAGCTCGGATGCTCCGGCGGCACGGCGATGCGATCGAACCGGTCGGCGGTTTCCCGGTCGGCGCTGCCGCTGCCGTGGGCGACCCAGGTGCCGCCGCACGCGCGCATGATCGGTTCGATCGCCGCGACAAGTCCACTCGCCGGGGTCTGCACCGAGACCTCGCTTCCCTCCCGATTGTGAATATACGGTTCGCGATTGGACACGACGATGACGTCGGCCTCCGGCAGCTTTTGCGTCAGGACCAGGCGTAGCATGGCCGGCGACCAGTCGACGTCGGGCCCGTCCGCCGGAAGTCCGGCCAGCTTCAGATCGCGCAGGAGATGACGGAATTCGCGGGCAAAGGGCGTACCTTCGGACGCCGCGATCGCGCCGCTGCCGCCCTGCCGCACGTCGTCGATCGCACGCCGCAACGATTGCACCCAGCGGCGCGCCAGCAACACCGCCACCAAGGCGGCAAAAGCCGCGGCGACAAACACGACGCCAACCAATACGACGATGGTCCAGATGCGCGCCTCTTCTCCGCGCTGCTCGACCACCGCAAGGTCGTGCACCAGCACGACGTGTCCGTCCTGTGCCGCGGTCTCGATGGGAAAACTCGACACCAGGAGCCGCTGGCGGCCGAGACGCAATGTCGAAAATGTCGGGGTTTTGCGTAACGTCGCCTCCTTGCAGCTGAACCATTTCGGCATCTCCTTCGTCTTGTAGAGAAGCGCTCCTTGGTCGTCGCAGAAACCGACCGCCAATAGCTCCTCGTCGAGGGCCATTCTCTCGAACAGCGCGACGATGTCCTTTTCATCATGCTCCTTGAGCAGCATGGTGAAATCGTCGAGCGCCGAATTGAACGCGAGGACCGAGCGCGATTTAACGTCGCTCCTCGACCACTGCTCGATCAGCGAGCCGGCGAAGGGCGGAATGAGGAGTATCATGGCGAGGACGATCAGCAGCGCCGCCAAGCCGTAGCGAATGACGAGCTTCATCGGCGGCATCCGTGAACCGACATTGGCAGCGCTCCTACCCTGTCCGCGACCGAAGAATGCTGGCGGCAATGGGCCGAAAATACGGCCCCGATGCGGACGGGGCAGGGGGCGAAGCGCCGCACGTTGCGCCGCGTCATTTCAGATTTTTTCGCAGCACCGCGAAAATCAGGAGCCCGAAGCCGGCAAGCCGGAAGAAAAACGCCCAATCGTGGGACGCCGGATCAGCCGCTTCCAGTGAAAGGAAGAACTGGTCGAGCGCAAAGAGCAGGAATGCCGCGGCGAAGACGACGAACAGCGCATCGGCGGATTTCCGCCAAAACCGCCAAAAGAACAATCCGGCGACCAGGAAGCCCATGGTGTTCATGCCATAAATGAATTGAGTCATGGCCCGCTCCTAGACGAATTCCCAAATGAACCCGACGAGCAATGTCGATACGGCGAGGAACGTTGCGACCAGGCGCGGCAGGGAAAGATCGACCGTCGGCAGCACGATGAGGTCGAGAACAACCAGAAGGTTGTCGATGGCCAGCAGCACGAAACAAGCCGCCGTCCATAACAGTATCCGGCTCTTGTTTCCCCGGTAGCTTCGGATGAGCAGCAGACAGCACGACAGGCTGGTCAGAAAGCACAGCAAATAAAGGGCGTCGACCCAGGTGTTCATTTGGTCTTTCCTGATAAACGGAAGGCTTCGGCGAACGCTCGCAGCTTCTCATCCGGCGCCCCGAGAATGGCGCGGACGATCTTCACCGGTTTGTGCGCGTAGTCGGATTCCAATCGATCGCAAATGGCGTCGAGTTGCGCCGATCCATGCTGGTATCTGTAGCCGGATCCCGGAAACTCCTCAATGAGACCGGATTTTGTCAGATGGTCGAGCGCCTGCGCCACGGCGAGCTGGCTGCTGCGCAGCTCGCGCACGAGCTCATCCGGGCGAAAGCATCGCTGGCGCTCTCGCCGCAGCAGGATGAGCAGTTCGAGCGCACACACCGAGTTGATGGCCGCCCGGACGAATGAGACGGTGTCGTCTTCGGAATCGCTGTCCTGTCCCACCGGGACTCCAGTGACCGGTCGCCTCGCAGTGCCAGGGCCAGCATGCCAAGACACTCCGATCGCCAGCAACGCGTTTGGATTGGCTTCACCCCCGCGGGAGCTGCCCGTATGCGCTCGAACGTTGCCCGGGCGGTATCGTTCCATAGTCGGACGCGGCATCCCGCCGCGGCTGCCGCAGGCTTTTGGCCAGTGTTTCGAGCCTTGTCGCGGCCTCATGGCCGGCACAATTTCGCCCATCTGGTCAACCAATTAGGGGTCGGGGCCGACGCACACCCGGTATTAACCATTGAGGTAAGACCGGGGTAACCAAATGATGCGCACAGTGATAGGGCGAACGAGGCCGCATAAAGCGCCGACGCTCGTGAGGCCGGAAGTCCAAATGATGAATAAGCTTGTTGCCAGCTGTTTCGCGCTCGGCGTTCTCCTTGCGGCGCAATGCGCCGCGGCGGCCGATTTGTCGCTTGCGCCGCTCTACAAGGCGCCGCCGGCCGAAGTGACGCAGGCCTATAACTGGACCGGATTCTATCTCGGCGCCAATGCCGGCGGCGGCTGGGGCCGCTCGTGGTGGAGCGCCAATGCGGTACCCGTCGATTTGTCCGGCGCGCAAGCCGGCGGCAGCGCCGGCTATAATTGGCAGTTCGGCAACGCGGTGCTCGGCCTCGAAGGCGATATGGACTGGTCGAATCTGAAGGGCACCAACACGTCCGCGGGCTGTCCGGCCGGCTGCACCACCGACGACAACTGGCTGTCGACTTTGCGCGGCCGCGTCGGTTATGCGTTCGGCGGTATCATGCCCTATGTCACCGGCGGCCTTGCCGTCGGCGATGTCGTGGCCAGCACGCCTGGTTTTCCCGGCGCCAGCACGACCAATGCCGGCTGGACCGCCGGCGGCGGCCTCGAAGTCGCACTGCCCGGCAATTGGAGCGTCAAGGCCGAATACCTGCACGTCGATCTCGGCAGGTTCAATTGCGGCACAAGTTGCGGCCCGACCGCGACGAATGACGTGTCGATGCATGACGACGTGGTGCGCGCCGGACTGAACTATCACTTCGGCTGGGGCAAGTAGCCCTTGCGTTTCCCGGATGCGGTGCACCGTGAAACGGTGCGCCGCTGATCCGGGATCGTTTCAAACTCAGAATTTGCAAAGGTCCCGGGTCTGCAGCGCACCACTGCGCGGCGCGCTGCGCCCGGGACACTCAGCTATCCCGGTTGACTTATCGCACCGGCGCTGGTGTCATTTCGTAATGCCCCAGACATCCTCCAATCTCGACTTCGACAAATATCGGCTGCGCAACTTCGTCGACCGGCTGGTCCAGCTCGGCGAAGTGGAGGTACACGACCGGCCTGTCGCGCTCACCGAATTGAGCCCGATCATCGAGGGCACCGATAAAGCGGTGCTATTCCGCAAGGCCGGCCCGGAGCAGGTCGAACTCGTCGCCAAGACCGCGGGCAACCGCAAGCGCATCGCCGCGGCCTTCGAAACCACCGAGGCAAAACTCTACGACGAATATTTCAAGCGGCTTGCCAATCCGCAGCCGGTCGTCGAAGTCAAATCCGATGACGCGCCGGTGCACGCGATAAAAATCACCGGCAAAGACGTCGATCTGACCAAGCTGCCGTTTCATCCGCAGCACGCGCTCGACGGCTCCTGCTACCTGAGTTCCGCGATCGATTACACCATCGATCCGGCGACGGGGCGGCGCAACGTCGGCTGCCGCCGGTTGTCGCTGCGCAACCGCACCGAATGCGGCATCAATGTCACCGCGCCGTCCGATCTCAAGCGCATCTATACCGCGAGCGTTGCGCGCGGCGAGAAGCTGCCGGTGACGTTCACCGCCGGCGCCCATCCGCTGGATTTCTTCGCCGCGACGACGCGTCAAGGCGGCGACGAGCTCGCTTTGGTCGCGCAGTTCCGGGCCGAACCGGCGCCGGTGGTGAAAAGCCTGACCAATAACATTCTGGTGCCGGCCGATGCGGAGGTGACGCTCGAAGGCTATCTCGACGAGCGCGGCTATGTCGAACCGGAAGGGCCGTATGGCGAATATATGGGCTATTACGGCGCCATCCACATGGATCCGGTGTTTCATTGCACCGCCATCACCATGCGCGGCGACGTTCTACATCACACGCTGCTGCACGGATCGGCCCGCGTGCTCGACCAGACCGACAGCGCCGTCATTGCGGCGCTGCGCGCCGAAGCGCAGGCGATGCGGATATTGAAAAATTGCGTGCGCGAGCCCATCGCGGTCTATCTGCGCGAGGTTTCCGGCGGCTCCAACACGTTGCGGGTGTCGATCCGCCAGCGCGTCTATGGCGAGGCGCGCGTCGCCATCGCCGCTTTGTTCGGCGGCATCACGACGCTCAAGCATGTCTACGTGTTCGACGAGGACGTCGACATCCACGACGACCGCCAAGTCGATTGGGCGATGGGCACGCGCTTCCAGGCCGATGAGGACCTCGTCGTGCTGCAAGGCATGATGGGCATGACGATGGACCCGTCGCTCAACGGCCGGCGCACCGGCGCCAAATCCGGCTTCGACTGCACGCGGCCGTTCGGCCGCGACGGCGAGATTCCGCTGATGCCCTGCGCGGCCAAGGTTTTTCGCGGGCCGGCGCGCTATCAGACCGTCGAGCAGGCGCTCGGCGCAGGCGCCATGTTCTACGCCGACATCGTCGAATCGCTCGGCAGCCGGGACGGCCGTGAAGTCGCCTGCGCCATCGACGAATTGCGCCAAGCCGGCCGATTAAGCCGCGATCGCGACGGCCGTTATCATCTCGTTGTCGGCAAGCCTGGCATGACCGGCATCGTCGGCGCGCTTTATCACGACCCGAATGCGGGGACGTGATTCGCCGTACGCGCGGTGCATTTCGCACGCGAGTTTTTCCCGATCCACGTTGTCAAACAGCGACGCGCGCTCCCTCCCGCCCCGCAATTAGCGGGGAGGGGGGACCATCCGTAGCTCGCAAGGCGAGCGAAGGATGGTGGGAGGGGCGCGAGCACTAACGACCCTCTTGCGTCGCAAGTGGAGCTTCAAGTCACACGCCCCCTCCACCATGCTTCGCTTGCGCTCGCATGGTTCCCCTCCCCCGCTAGCGCGGGGGCGGAGGGAGTAAAGTCACCGATGTCGCTTTCACGCCGTCATTGCGAACGAAGCGACGCAATCCAGTCTAGCGGAAAGGTTCTGGATTGCTTCGTCGCCTCACTCTTCGCAATGACGAAGAAACGAGTAAGGAAAGCGGAACGCCGGCAGTCGCACTGTCGTCAGTCCCCGCGCGCAAGCGGCGCGCGGGTCGCGCCACGGAGAAAGCGGCTTGCGCCGCCCTCCGCTTGCGGGCGCGCTCGCCTGCCGGCGTTCCACCACGGCTCTGCCCAAGGGGTGTGTAGTCCCTTGGTGCGATCCGGGCCAGGCTTCGTGGGAAGGTTTCCCCTCCCCACTTCCAGCGACGCACCCCGCACACCGGTCGTAATGCCGGCAGGCATGATGCCCGGACCGCCCGAGTGTGCGGCTGATGAGGCCGCACCCGCGGGCGCCGCACTCGCCCCCTGTCGCCAGGCATCACCCGGACGGCGTCCTTATCGGGGCGAGATTCAATTCGCAGCGAGAATGTAACGTAAATGGGGACGCCTTGTCAAGGCGTAGTCGCAATATTGAGGACGCGGGCAAAGTACCTCATGGCTCGCGGGCGCGCTCGGCCTTGTCGTCGCAAGAGGCGTCCCATTCGAGTTTGCCCATCAGATCGAGCGAGTTCCGCGCAAGACCCGTGCGAAAATTCTCGGTCGCCTGATCGGCCGATGCGTCGAGCTTGCCGGCCTCGGCGTCGCGCTCGATCTTTTCGTCAAAGCGCACGGCATCGAACGCCTCGAACCAGGCGCGGAATTTGGCAAGCTGATCCGGCGGCAGCTCGGCGACGGCTTTTTCGATGTCTTCAATGGTCATGGCTATATCCTACACAAATGAAACAAGGAATTTTTGGGGTTTTCCTCGGCGTCGAGGACGCCCACGAACCTCGTGCGCAGTCGGCGTTGGGCACATTTTGTGATATTCTGGCTGCGTTACTCTGGAGGTGGATTATTGCCGACGATCGCGTACTTCCTCGGAATTGCGGTACGGATGTTCTTCAATGACCACGATCCGCCGCATTTTCACGTACGCTATCAGCAATTTCGGGCGCGAGTCCGGATCGAAGATGGTCAAATCATCGACGGTCGCCTGCCGGCCACGGTAGCGCGGCTGGTGGCGGAATGGACCGCCCTACGGCGCAATGAATTGATGAGAAACTGGACCGCGGCGCGCACCGACGGGAAACTTGAGCGGATTGAAGGACTCGAATGATGATCGATGTCATCAGCATCCGCCGCTTAGGCGGCTTCAAGCTTGAAGTGAAATTCTCCGATGGCACGACCGGAGTTCGCGATTTCGCGTTTGTCCGGGAAAAGAGCGGACCGATGGCGGAGCCGTTGAAAGACCCGGACTATTTCGCGCGCGTTTTTATCGAAGACGGCGCGCTGACCTGGCCGAACGGTTATGATTGGGATCCCATCGCGCTCCACGACGACATGAAGCGCGCCGGGCTACTGCGGCGGGTCGACGCCGCGGAGTGAGCAAGTAAGCTCGGATTGAGGCGGCAGCGAAATTCGGGATGATCTACTTTGATGCTGCTCCCGGGTTTTCGCTGCGCTCAACGCGGGCTACGTTTTCCTCCTCACCCCCGTCAGCGCATAGGCAACCGCCAGCACGCCGATCGCGCAGGCCCACAGCGCGGCATAGCCGCCGGTGAGGTCGTGCACGAGGCCTAACAGCGGCGGCGCGCCGATGATGCCGAGCTGATTGATCGCCATCGCCGCGCCGAGCGTCAGCCCGACTTTGTCGGCGGGCGCGGTGTCGGCGAGATAGGCGACCCACGGCCCGTACCAGCCGAGCCCGAAGAAGCCGAGCCAGAGAGAGAGCAGGACGAGCGCTGGGTCCGGGATTTGCGCCGGCAGAAGCAGCAAGACGACAAAGCCCGCGGCGACCGCGATCATGCAAAGACCGAGCAGGCGAAAGCGCGCCGCCGGCGCGCGGTCGCTCCACGCCGCAAGGCCGACACGGCCGGCCGCGCCAGCCAATTGCGCCAGCGACAAAAACCAGGCACCGCGCGTGAGTGCGATGTGCGCGTGGTCGCGCAGATAAAGCATCAGCCAGGTTAGGATGGCATATTGCGCGCTGACCAGAGCGAGCCCGGCGATGGTGGCGTTGCGCAGCCACCGTTGGCGCAGCAAGCCGGCGACCGCGGCGACGCTCAACGCCGCGCGCTTGGGCACCGCATCGGCGCTGGCGGACGGCGGCCGATAGACCAGTGCAAAAGTAAGCGCGCCGACGAGCGTCGCCGCCGCGCCGGCCACGAACGCGGCGCGCCAGCTCGATGTCGCCGCGATGGCCGGCAAGGTCGCCGCGGCGATCGCGCCGCCGAGCGGCAGTCCGGCCTGGCGGATACCCATCGCCAAGCCGAGGCGGTTGCCGCGAAACCAGGCTGAGACCGATTTGCTGCCGCCGGGCTGGGTCACGCTGAAACCTAAGCCCGCGACAAACAGGCAGAGCAACAGCACGGCGAAATTGCCGCTGAGCGTCGCGACAAGGAGCGCGATGAAGGCGATGGCGCCGCCGACCCCGATGATCAGCCGCTCGCTCTTGCGGTCGAGCAGGTCGCCGACGAACAACAGCGAAAACACCGCCGCGCCATAGGTCGCGGTGATGAGGAGGCCGGTCTCGGTGCCGGACAGTTTGAAATCGCGTTGCAAAAATCCGGCGAGCGCCGCGACGCCGAGCATGGCGAACGAGCTTGTGGCTTGCGCCAGCGTTGCCGCCGCGAGCACCAGCCAGCGATAGGCGGCGTTCGGTTGCGCGGCGGCGCGTGGAGTCACAGCTTGTCCCGGCTTTAAGCGGCGAGGACAGCGAGCTTACACGTTACACGATCCGAATTTCATCCCCCGCGGCAATCTCGCCGCCCGCGATCACCTCGGCATAAATCCCGCAGTCGGCGTGATCCAGATTCTGCATCAGCGTCTGCGGAATGTTGAGATCGCGGATTGCGGTGTCGGGATCGACATTGGTGGCGGCGCAGCGGACGATGCGTTTGACGACCTTGAGGTGCGCGCCCCCTCCCTGACCCTCCCCCGCAAGCGGGGGAGGGAAGCGAGAGATTGTTAGTTCCTTGCCGACGAGGTCGAGTTCGCTCCACGCTGCCCAGCCTTCGACATAGAGATTGGCGCGAAAGCGCAACGGGTTCACGGCCGCGCCGACCATGTCCTCGACTGCGGCGACGGAGGCGAGGTTGATGATCGACACGACTTTCTTGGCGACGTCGGAGAAGCTGTGGCCGCGCGCGTTCAAGATTTTCGGCGGCCCGCGCAATTCGTCGGCGCAGTAATCCGCGAAGAAGCGTTCGATGGTGGCGCGACCCGCGGCGGTGCGGAGATCGCAGCGCACAGTATTTTCCCCTCCCCCTTGTGGGGAGGGGTCAGGGGTGGGGGGCTCTTCGATGCTGCTCCCCCCACCCCGGCTTATATCGCTTCGCAATATTTCGCCGACCCTCCCCACCGCTGGGCGGGGGGAGGGGAGATGAACCGTTAGCACATGCGTGTCGTGATCGAACGTCGTGTGCAGGCTCGCCAGCCGCTCGTTCCTCATCAGCATCAGGAAATGGGTCTTTGCCAAATAACTTGGCGAGGCGGGATCGAAGCCAGAGGGGCCATTCTCGATGGCGTAGAGCCGGTCGCCCGGGATGGTTTGGCCGGGCCTCAGCACGGCCCGCGGCAACGGCTCCGGGGTCAGGCCCTTGATGGGATAGCGGTAAATCCGTTGAATTTTAGCCATCGAGGGGAGTGGTACCTCTTTTTCGGGCCGGTTCCGACACCATATTTATTGGCGGCGGATTGCCGTTGCGGGATGTGCCGAAGGCGCACCGAAAAACCTTGATCTTCGTCATGGTTTTGCCGGTGCGGGACCGTAAACAAACCTAATGACGATGTTCCGGCCGCGCCGTGGTGTTGGAGCATGATCTTTCCGAAATCCGGTGACCGCTTTTCGGGATCATGCTCAGGGGCGACCGGGATAGGCCGAGGGGAGTGAAATGGATTTCGAGAAATATACCGACCGCAGCCGCGGTTTCGTGCAGTCCGCCCAGTCGCTGGCGCAGCGCGAGGGACACCAGCAATTCGCGCCCGAGCATCTCCTCAAGGTTCTGCTCGACGACCCGGAAGGGCTCGCCGCGGGCCTGATCGACCGGGCCGGCGGTAATTCGCGTGCCGCGCTTGCGGCGACCGAGGCGACGCTCGCCAAGCGGCCGAAGATTTCCGGCGGCGGGGCAGGGCAGATTTATCTCGATCCGGCGCTGGCGCGCGTCTTCGATACCGCCGAAAAGGCCGGTGAGAAAGCCGGCGACAGTTTTGTCACGGTTGAGCGCCTGTTGCTCGCTCTTGCCTTGGAAAAGGACAGCGAGGCCGGAAAGATTTTCGCCAAGGCCGGCGTCACGCCGCAAAATCTCAATGCCGCGATCGAAGCCCTGCGCAAGGGCCGCACCGCCGATTCGGCGTCGGCCGAAAACGCTTACGATGCGCTGAAAAAATACGCCCGCGATCTGACGCAAGCCGCGCGCGACGGCAAGCTCGATCCGGTGATCGGGCGCGACGAGGAGATCCGGCGAACCATTCAAGTTCTGTCGCGCCGGACGAAAAATAACCCCGTGCTGATCGGCGAGCCGGGCGTCGGCAAGACGGCGATCGTCGAGGGCTTGGCGTTGCGCATCGTCAACGGCGACGTACCGGAAAGCCTGCAAGACAAGAAGCTTCTCGCGCTCGACATGGGCGCGCTGATCGCCGGCGCCAAGTATCGCGGCGAGTTCGAGGAGCGGCTCAAGGCGGTGTTGCAGGAGGTGACTGGATCGGCCGGTGCCTACGTGCTGTTCATCGACGAGATGCATACCATCATCGGCGCCGGCAAGGCCGACGGCGCGATGGATGCGTCCAATCTCTTAAAGCCGGCGCTGGCGCGCGGCGAATTGCATTGCATCGGCGCCACCACGCTCGACGAATATAAGAAACACGTCGAAAAGGACGCCGCTTTGGCGCGGCGCTTCCAGCCGATCTATGTCGATGAGCCGTCGGTCGAGGACACCATCTCGATCCTGCGCGGCTTGAAGGAAAAATACGAGGCGCACCACAAGGTGAGGATCACCGACGGCGCGCTGGTTGCGGCGGCGACGCTGTCGCACCGCTACATCGCCGACCGTTTCCTGCCCGACAAAGCGATCGATCTGGTCGACGAGGCGGCGGCGCGATTGCGCATGCAGATCGATTCCAAGCCGGAGGAACTCGACAATCTCGACCGCGAAATCGTGCGCCTGAAGATCGAGCAGGAGGCGCTGAAGAAGGAAAGGGACGCCGCTTCGAAGGATCGGCTCAAGCGGCTGGAAAAGGATCTCGCCGGCCTCCAGGAGAAGGCCGACGCCCTTACCGCCAAGTGGAAATCGGAAAAGGACAAGCTGTCGTCGGCTGCCGAAACGCAGAAGCAGCTCGACAAGGCCAAGAACGATCTCGCCGACGCGATCCGCCGCGGCGACTATCAGCGCGCCGGCGAATTGCAGTATGCGACCATTCCGCAGCTCGAAGCCAAGCTCAAGACGACCGCCGACGCAGCCTCGGGCGGGAGCGCCGTGGTGGCCGAGGAAGCGGTGACCGCCAATCACATCGCGCAGGTGGTGTCGCGCTGGACCGGCATTCCGGTCGACCGCATGCTCGAAGGCGAGCGCGAGAAGCTTTTGAAGATGGAAGACGCCATCGGCAAGCGCGTGGTCGGCCAGGCGGAAGCCGTCAAATCGGTGTCGACCGCCGTGCGCCGCGCCCGCGCCGGCCTGCAGGACCCGAACCGGCCGATCGGCTCGTTCATGTTCTTAGGTCCGACCGGCGTCGGCAAGACCGAGCTGACCAAGGCGCTGGCGCAGTTTCTGTTCGACGACGAGCATGCGCTGATCCGCATCGACATGTCGGAATATATGGAGAAGCATTCGGTGGCGCGGCTGATCGGCGCGCCGCCCGGCTATATCGGTTACGACGAAGGCGGCGCGCTCACCGAAGCGGTGCGGCGGCGGCCGTATCAGGTCGTGCTGTTCGACGAGATCGAAAAGGCGCATCCGGACGTCTTCAACGTGCTGCTGCAGGTGCTCGACGACGGCCGCCTGACCGACGGCCAGGGCCGCACCGTCGATTTCCGCAATACGTTGATCGTGATGACGTCGAATCTCGGCGCTGAATATCTGGTGGCGCAGGCCGAGGGCGAGGACACCGACAAAGTCCGTGATTTGGTGATGGCCGACGTGCGGGCGCATTTCCGGCCCGAGTTCCTCAACCGCGTCGACGAGATTATCCTGTTCCACCGACTAAAGCGCGAGCATATGGGGCGCATCGTCGATATCCAGATCGAGCGCCTGCAGAAGCTCCTGGAGGATCGCAAGATCGCGATTACGCTCGATGCCCGAGCGCGCGAGTGGCTCGCCGAGAAAGGCTACGATCCGGCCTACGGCGCGCGACCGTTGAAACGGGTGATCCAGAAATACGTGCAGGACCCGCTCGCCGAGCTCATACTGTCCGGCCGCATCAAGGACGGCGAGAAGGTCAAGATCTCGGCCGGCCGCGACGGCTTGAGCTTCAACGGCGCGGCGGTGGCCCAGGCGGCGTAATAAGCCTTCCTTCTCCGCTAACGCGGGGCGGGAGAGGGCGCACTCTCGTTCAATCTTTCGCGCACCTGCTCGACAAAATAGCGCGCCTGCCCCTTCGGCAGGCCGCCGACGCGCAGCGGATTGAGGCCGCCCGAGCTCTCGACGCTGATCGCGTCCCAGAAAAAGCCGCGGATGTGAGTCACTTCGGCGATATGCGAGGCCGGCAGATGCTCGTCGGTGCGCTCCCAAGGAACGAACCAGCGCCTGACGATATTGGTGGACACGCCGATATGGTCGGCGACCAGCCAGGCCGGGAAGATGATGCGCGTGAGATTGAAATGAAGGACCGCCCACAGCCTGCTGGAGCGGACGGCGATCGTGTCCTCGGTCCGAGTCGTTTGCGTCACACTCATCTCCATGTGCCGCTCATTCCCGCGAAAGCGCGATGCCCTGCCGTCGCAGGGACGAGCGGTCGGTCCAGCGGCGTGTATATAACGCTTCAGTGCGCCTGCGCGACATGCGACGGCGGCGCGGCCGCCAGCACGGCGTCGAGCTGCGTGCGGTCCTTCTCGAAGCTGACGAGCGTATCGCCGTCAAGCACGCGGCCGCGCGGCAGCTTGACCCGCATCGGATCGACGAAGCGGCCGTTGACGATGATTTCGAAATGGACGTGCGAGCCGGTCGACAGTCCCGTCGAGCCGACGAAGCCGATGATCTGGCCTTGGCGCACACGGCTGCCGACCTGGAGCCCGCGCGCGAACGCGGTCATGTGGCCATAGGCGGTCTCATACCCGTTGTTATGGCGAACGCGAACGTATTTGCCGTAGCCGCCCTTGAGCCCGATCTCCTCGATCTCGCCGTTGCCGGCGGCAAAGATCGGCGTGCCGAACGGCGCGCCCCAGTCGACGCCGGTGTGCATTTCGCTGATGTGCAGCATCGGATGCGTGCGCCAGCCGAACGGGGAAGTCTCGACACCGGTCGGCACCGGCTTGCGCACCAGGAACTTCTTGTCGCTCACACCGTCTTCATCATAGTAGTCGTAGATGCCGTCGTCGGAAGTCTGGAAGCGATAGTATTTTTTGGTCTCGCCGCCGACGCTGAGCGCGGCGTAGCGCACGACGTTTGCGCCTTCGCTGTTCTCGTCGGCCGAGTACAGCACGTCGAAACTGTCGCCGGGCTGCACTTTGCGCTCGAAATCGACGTCGTAGGAGTAGATGCGGACCAGGTCGTCGATCACCGTCTTCGGCACGTTGTTGCGCAGCGCCGTCTCCCAGAGGCTTTGATAGAGGCTCACGCCGCCACTGTCTTTGTCTTTTTGGTCGGCCTGATCGTCGCTGCTGTCGGTGACCTCGGTGTCGATATTGCGAATGTCGACCGGGACGTAGCGGCCGAGATCGGAGAGCGCGACCGCGGCCGTGATGCCGGCATCGCCGGCGATGATGACGCGCAACGGCTGCACATGGCCGAGGCCGGCGGGTGTCATCAAGACGCGCAGCTTTTCACCCTCCTTGACGCCGCCCTCGAGCGCAGCCGGCCCGATCACGGCGATGATGCTTTTGATCTCATCGGGCGCGGCGCCGAGTTCGCGCAAGATCGAGCCGACCGTCTCGCCCTTTTTGACGACGACCTGGCGTTCGCTCCAATCGCCGCCGCCGTTGAGCTCGTTGGTCGTTTTCGGCAGCAGCGTGACGTTTTCGGGTACGACCCGCGATTGGAAGC
>CAVYGV010000005.1:225000-998774 GCA_963768225.1 uncultured Alphaproteobacteria bacterium
CCCGGGTGACGGCATCGGCAAAGAAGTAGTACCGGAGGGCGTGCGCGTGCTCGAAGCCGCGGCGAAGAAATTCGGCTTCGACTTGCGTCAGGACCATTTCGACTTCGCTTCCTGCGACTACTACGAAAAGCACCAGCGCATGATGCCGGAGGACTGGAAAGAGAAGATCGGCCGCCATGATGCGATCTATTTCGGCGCGGTCGGCTGGCCGGCGAAAGTGCCCGATCACATTTCGCTGTGGGGCTCGCTCATCCTGTTCCGCCGCGAGTTCGATCAATACGTCAATCTGCGTCCGGTGCGGCTGATGCCAGGGGTGCCGTCGCCGCTCGCCGGCCGCAAGCCCGGCGATATCAATTTCTGGGTGGTGCGCGAGAACACCGAAGGCGAATATTCGGCGATCGGCGGCCGCATGTTCACCGGCACCGAGCGCGAAGTGGTGGTGCAGGAGACCGTGCTGTCGCGCATCGGCGTCGACCGCGTGCTCAAATTCGCCTTTGAGCTGGCGCGCAAAACGCCGAAGAAGCACCTGACCTCGGCGACCAAATCGAACGGCATCGCCATCACCATGCCGTACTGGGACGAGCGCGTGGAGGCGATGGCGAAGCATTTTCCCGACGTGAAATGGGATAAGTATCACATCGATATCTTGACCGCCTTGTTCGTGCTCAAGCCCGACAAGTTCAACGTGGTGGTGGGCTCGAACCTGTTCGGCGACATTCTGTCCGACCTCGGCCCTGCCTGCACCGGCACCATCGGCATCGCGCCGTCGGGCAACATCGACCCGGAGCGCCGGTTTCCCTCGCTGTTCGAGCCGGTGCACGGCTCGGCGCCGGATATTGCCGGGCAGGGCATCGCCAATCCGATCGGCCAGATCTGGTCGGGCGCGATGATGCTGGAACATCTCGGCGAGGGAGAAGCCGCAGCCGCGATCGTCAAGGCGATCGAGCGCGTGCTGGCCGAGCCGAAACTGCGCACCCGCGACCTCGGCGGGCCGGCCGGCACCGCGGCCTGCGGCAAGGCGGTGGCCGACGCGCTGGTGTGAGACAAAAAGCGGAGCAAATCATGAATCTCGGGATAGTCGGTCTCGGCCGCATGGGCGCGGCGATGTCACAGCGTCTGCGCGAGCAAGGATTTGAGGTGATCGGTTGGGATCACAACGACGCGACCAACAACAAGCTGCGGACCGGGGGCTTACGCATCGCCGCCAATCCGCGCGGCGTTGCCGCCGGGTCCGAGGTCATCATTTCCAGCGTCACCGAGGATCACGGCGTGCGGCGCATTTTCACCGGCCCGGACGGTTTTCTGCAGGCCGACGTGAACGGCAAATTATTCATCGAGATGAGCACGCTGCAGCCGATGACCGGCCGCGAATTGGCGCCGCTCGTCGAAGCGCGCGGCGGGCGGCTGATCGAGGCGCCGGTGCTCGGCACTATTCCGTCGGTGCGCAGCGGCACGCTGCTCGCCATGGTGGGCGGACGCGCGGAGGATCTCCAGCGCGCGCGTCCGCTACTGGAGAAATTGACCCGCCGCATCGTCCATATGGGTCCGAACGGGGCCGGCTATGCGATGAAGCTTGCGGCCAATCTCGGGCTCGGCGCCTACATCCAGGCGGTGTCCGAGTCGCTGGCGCTCGGGCTCAAGCAAGGGCTCACCATTGAGCAGATGCTTGACGTGATGCAGGAAGGGCCGACGGCGTGCGGTTGGCTCAAGAGCAAGGTCGAGGTGCTCAAGGGCGGCAAGGCCGACATCACGCTCGACATCCGCACGCTCCGCAAGGACATCATGTCGGTGGTGGCGACCGCAGCGCTCACCGGCGTGCCGATGCCGCTGTCGTCGGGCGTGTTGGCTTCGCTCTCGGCCGCGGTCGCCAACGATTACGGCGACGGCGATCTCGCCGAACTGCCGAAATTCTTCCGCGAAGCGATGCCGCAGAACTTCTGAACTTTTGACGCTCTCTCCCTCAGCGCCACGCAATGATCAGAACCACAATGCCGGCCGCGGCTATGGCGCCGCCGTAATAGATCCATTGTGCCGCGCCGACCATGAAGCTTTCGGCCGGCCACGGGAAATAGCGCGAACCCTGCCCCATGAAGACGAGGCCCGCGGCCAAGAGAATGAATCCGATAAGCGTCAGCAGCGTTTTCATGTCGCCTGCTATGATTGCGCAAACCGCCGGTAATCAGTAATCAGTCAGGCGCTGCCGACGGCGCGATTTCCGATTACTGAACACTGACGACTGATTCCTGTTCCGCGTGCTGGCGGAATTTCGGCATCACTTCCTGCGCCAGTAAGCGCATCAATTCGCGCTCCCACCCTTCGTTAGGGCCGCTCCAGTCGAGGCCGGTCATCAACAGCGTGCCGAACGGCCCGACCTCGTCGCGGAAGGCGACGAGTTTGTCGAGCATGGTCTTGGGCGAACCATACATCGTGCACGCCTCGGTAATGACGTCGACGGTCGCTTCATCGTCCGGCATGTCGGGATCGGGTTTCATGACCGAGAGAATGCCGACCCGCGACAACACCTCGCGCATATAGGTGTAGAAATAGCGGTTCGAGCCTTGCGCGCTGAAGATGCGATCGCGCGCCTCCGCATCGCTTGGCGCCACCATGATATTGCGCGCGACGCGCCAGTTCTCGCCGCGCGCGGTTCTGCCCGCTTCCGCGCACGCCTTGCTGTAGCTCTGCCAGTGGGTGGCGACGGCGTTGGCCGGCATGTTGTTGCCTGACAAAATCCCCCAGCCCTGCTGGCCGGCGACGCGCGCGGTCGGCGAGTTGCGGCTACTCACCGACATGGTGATCGGCGGGCCCGATTTCTGAAACGGCTTCGGCATGGTGCCGATGCCGAGCTCGGGGATGATCGCCTCCTTGAGTCTGACCGGTCGGAATTCGCCGACAAGGTCGTAGGGCGGATCCTGCGACCAGATGCGCTTGATCGTGGCGATCAATTCCATGGTCTTGCGCGCGCGCACGCCGCGATCGGCGTTGCCGAACAGCTCGAAATCGGAAAGCAGTCCCCCCGGGCCGATCCCAAGCATGAAGCGGCCGCGGCTCATGTGGTCGAACTGCGCGACCTCGGCCGCAACGATCGCCGGATCGTGGTTCGGCAGGCAGATCACTCCGGTGCCGAAGCGCAGGTTTTTGGTGCGCGACAGGAGGCTCGCCAGGAACATCAGCGGCGAGGGGATCGGTTCGCTCGTCGCTGAAAAATGCTCGCCCAGCCACAATTCGTCGAAGCCGAGCTGGTCGGCATAGAGCGATTTTGCTTCGTCCTCGGCGAGCGTGTCGGTGAACGAGCGCGCCGGCGGATGCACCGGCATCATGAACATCCCCAGACGCATAGACAGACCACCCTCCGCTCTTGGCTTACGCCGCGACGGTGTCAGGATCGCGCACCGGCACCAGGCCGGCAAGCTGCGGCGCCACCTGTTCCATGAACAGCCGCATCGAGCGAAAGACCTTTTCGCGCGTGGCCCATTTCTTACCCGTGACAATAAGGAGCGTGCCGAAGCCGCCGGCGGATTCGTAGAATTGCTGCAGCTCCTGCGCCACACTGTCCGGATCGCCGAGGTGATAGAACCCGGCCTCGGCAAGGCGGTCGAAAGTGACTTCGTCGGGCTTGAGCGTCAGGCCGTAATTCGCGGTCAAAATCCGGATCAGCCCGCGCTTGATCTGATAGGTCAGCTCGTAATTGATGTCGGCGCGCAGATCGTCCATCGCCTCGCGGCGAGAGTTCGCAACATAGACATAGCGCGCCACCGCCAGATTATTCAGCGGCAGCTTTTGTCCGGCGGCGTTGGCGGCGCGAAGATAAAGATCGGCCTTCTTCCTGACCGAGCCGGCCGGTTCGAGCTGCGCATGCAGCATGGTATAGCCGCGGGCACCGCAGAGCTCGATCATCGCCGGCGTGTCGGTCGCGGTCGCCATCGGCATGTGCGGGGCGGCAAGCGGCTGCGGCAGCGCGACGATGCCCTTGCCGCGCCAGTGCTTGCCGTCCCAGTCGAACGGCTCCTTGGCGGTCCAGCACTTCAAGATCAGATCGAGCGATTCGCGCAAACGTTCATGGCGGTCCGCGTAGGGCAGGCCGCGCTCGTCGGAGAACAGCGGGCTCGGAAATCCGGAGCCGAACCCGAAGATGAAACGGCCGCCGCCGATGACATGATCGGCCACCGCCGCCTGGATCGCGGTATCGACCGGATGATGCAGGTGAATGAGCTTGACCGCCGCGCCCATGCGGATGCGCTGGGTCAGCGCCGCGGCCTTGCACATCAACAGTTCCGGCACCGGCAGCGTATCGACTTTGTCGATATAGACCGGCTCGCCGTGATGCTCGCTGATATAGCAATCGCGAAAACCGAGCTGATCGGCCAGCACGATTTCGGCGAGGTCTTCCTGGTAGGTTTGGGCGGCGGTGGTGTGGGGACGAAAACCGTTGGAGAAAAGGCCGAATTCCATGTCCAATTCCATAAGCTTCGGAAAGCCACGTTACGATCCCGGCCGCGGCTTGACAACGGATCGGCCAACCTCGCCAATTCCCAGCCAATGACCGCGGATTTACGCATTTACGGCGTGGCTCGGACCCGCGCGTTTCGTGCGCTGTGGGTGGCGGAGGAGCTTGGGCTTGATTACCGGCATCTGCCGGTTGAGATCGGCGACGCCGGCGCGCGCGCTCCGGAATTTTTGGCGCTCAATCCGAACGGGCGTCTGCCGGTCATCGTCGACGACGGCTTCGTCCTGTTCGAGTCGCTGGCGATCACGCTCTATCTCGCCAAGAAATATTCCGCCGGCAAGCTTTATCCCGGAACGCTGCAAGGCGAGGCGCGCGCCTGGCAATGGAGTTTCTGGGCCATCGGCGAAGTGGATCGCGGCGTCAATATCTGGTCGCTCCATGCAGTGCGCCTGCCGCCCGCCGAGCGCGACGCCGCGCTACGCGAGGAGGCGCTCAATCTCATCGCGGCGCCGTTTCGGGTGCTCGACGCGGCCGTGGCAAAGCAGCTCTATCTTCTCGGCGATGAGTTCACCGTGGCCGATCTCAACGTGGCCGCCGTGATCAGCCGCGCCATCGACATGGATCTCTCCGCGGCGCCGTATCTCAAAGCCTGGCTGGTGCGTTGTCTCGACCGGCCGGCCGCGCGCGCCGCGCTGGCGCTCAAAGCCAAGTCGGACAGCGATACGCCTGCGGAGGTGACCCGGCGCATCGCGCGGATCAACCGCTTATGAGTGCGCGTTCCGGTGCGTTCAATCTCGGGCAGTCGCTTCACGAAGCCGTCGCGCTGCAGCGGCAAGGGCAACTTCGCGAGGCGGAAAAAATCTATGCCCGCGTGCTCAAGGCGGCGCCGGACAATTTCGATGCGCTCAATCTGCTCGGCGCGGTCAAGCTGCAGCAGGGCCAAATCGGCGAGGCGCAGCGGCTATTAAGCGCCGCGGTCAAGGCAAATCCGCGCGCGGCCGGAACCTGGTGCAATCTCGGTCAAGCGCTGTTTGCGCTCAAGCGCGCGCCGGACGCGCTCGAATGCCTCGACAAGGCGCGTGCGCTGGCGCCGGACGACGTCAATATTCTCAATGCACACGCCAACGTGCTTGTGGGCCTGGCGCGGCCGCAGCAGGCGCTCGACGAATTCCAACAGGTTTTGGCGCGCATGCCGAATAATATCGAGGCGCGGCTCAACGGCGGGCTGGCCCGCGCCATGCTCGGATTTCCGGAACGGGCGCTCGCCGACTTCGACGCCGCGTTGCAATTGGCGCCCGGCCATCCGGCGGTGCATTACAACCGCGGCGTCGCCTTGCTCAAGCTCGGCCGTTATGCCGAGGCGGTCGACGCCTGTGACGGCGCGCTCGCCGCCGCGCCGGAGCACGCCACCGCATGGCTCAACCGCGGCCGGGCGCTGTCCCAACTCAATCGGCTCGACGAGGCGATTGTCAGTTATGACAGGGCGCTCGCCATCCGCAAAGATTACGCGGATGCGCACTTCAACAACGCGCTCGCGCTGTTGACGCGCAGCGACTATCGCCGCGGCTTTGCGGAATACGAATGGCGCTGGCGCCGCACCGGGATGCCGGCGCAGAAGAGCCGCGGCAAGCCGTTATGGCTCGGCGAATATCCATTGGCGCGCAAAACGATTTTGCTCCACGCCGAACAGGGCCTCGGCGACACCATCCAGTTCGCGCGCTACGCGCCGCTCGTCGCCGCAAGCGGCACCAAGGTCGTGCTCGAAGTGCAAGCCGAGCTGCAGCCGCTGCTGCGCCGGCTCGACGGCGTTGCCGCCGTCATCGCGCGCGGCGAGACGCCACCGTCGTTCTTCGATGTGCATTGCCCGTTCGGCAGCCTGCCGCTGGCGTTGCACACGGAGCCGGACACGGTGCCGGCGCAAATTCCCTATCTCTTCGCCGACGCGGCGAAATTGGCGCAATGGTCGGCGCGGCTCGATGCGCTGCCGCGCCCGCGGGTGGCCTTCGCTTGGTCGGGTAATCCGAGCCACGACAACGATCGCAACCGCTCGATTGCTTTTGCGCGCTTGGCGCCGCTGATCGCCGCGCCCCTAATCCCTTCCCCGCTCGCGGGGGAGGGTCGGGAGGGCGCTAGTTTCGTCAGCGTCCAGCGCGAGCTGCGCCGCGAAGATGCCGCGGCGCTCGCCGGCGAGACACGCGTGATGCATCTCGGCGCCGAGCTGGAAGATTTCAGCGACACCGCGGCAATACTCGCGCTGTGCGACCTCGTCATCGCCGTCGATACCGCGGTCGTGCACCTTGCCGGCGCCATGGGCCGCCCGGTTTGGGTTCTGCTGCCGTTCGCGCCGGATTGGCGCTGGACGCGGGATGGCGAAACCACGCCCTGGTACCCGACCGCGCGCTTATTCCGACAGACTTCGCTCGGCGATTGGGATGGCGTTCTTGCGCGCGTCGCCGATGAGCTTGGGCGCTTCGAGATTCGCCAATAGACGACTCTTCTAACTTTCGCTTGCTATTCGCGCGCTACCGTCCGTGCTCCCACAGGCTTTCGAGCCGCTGGCGGAACGATTTTGGCCGTTCGGCGAACAGCCGGTGCGCGATGCGCGCGGCGCGTTGCGCGAGCGCGGCCGAGCGCTCGGCGATGGCCGGCGTCAAGCGCGAGCGCCAATGCGCCAGCGGCTGATGCGGTTCGGTGAACCGCTTGAGCACTTCGAGATCCTGACAGCGCCCGAGCCGTTCGCGCAACCGCTCGGCCTCCTCGGTCCACATCCGGCCGAAACGCGGCCACAGCGGCTCGATCAATTCCATCTGGTAACGCAGATCGACGACGCGCTGGCGCAGCGTATGCAGTTCGCCGGCGCCAGCCGCCGACCAGTCGGCAGGAATGCGGCGGCGCGCGTTGCGATAGGCGTCCGTCAATTGCGCCGCGATCGAGGAAAAGTCGAACGGATCGAGCGGCCACTGCTCGATCGCCGCCGCGGCAAGGTCGAGCCAGGCAACGATCCGTTCGCGCAGCTCCGGCGTGAGGACTGCTTGCTCTTCGCTGCCGCGCAGCGCTTCGATGCGGCTGCGGATGGTCGCCGTCGGGCGCTCCGACAGCACCAGATTGCCCTTGTCGATGAGGCCGTCGAAAGCGTTGAGCGCCGCCGCGCCGTCGCGGGCGTGCGCCAGCGAACGGGCGTGATCGCGCGCCTCATGCCGCCAGCGCTGGGCATCCGGGATGAATGGGGCGAGGAGCCGCATCAAGGCGCGCCATTCCTTCATGGTGCGGCGGAAATCGTGCACGGCGTCTGCGCTGGAGCGCTCCGGATCGACAATCGCAATACGGGCTTGGGCCAGGATGTTGGCGGCAATCGCGCGTATAGCCGGGCCAATAGCCGCTTTGGGCTGCAAGGCAGGTTTTTCGCCCATGACCGGTTCTAAAAGCGCGTGCATGACTGTCCGATGCGGCCCACGATGACATTATGACGAATTATCGGGCTGGCCGCACTTCCCTTCTGAGGGGGGGCTTGCTACATGATCCCTCGATAAATCAGACGGTTGACGCGGGGTGGAGCAGCCCGGTAGCTCGTCAGGCTCATAACCTGAAGGTCGTAGGTTCAAATCCTACCCCCGCAACCAAATAAAAAGCCCGCAAGACCAAGTGCTTAGCGGGCTTTTGCATGCGCCGATTTTGCACAAAATGCCAAATCATGTTCGCTGTTACCAAATGCCAATGAAATCAAGGCCTTCTCGTCTCGTGTCATCTTGTACCGGCGCGTCTATGTCAACATGGATGGCACATGGTTGCGGGTCCTTTGTTCGCAAAGCGTTCCGCGGATTATTTAGTTAAGGCGTGGACTCGCAAAGCGCGTAGCCAGATGCGGATTGATGCGAGTTTGATGAATGCGCGATAGTTGGCTGCAAGCTTGTTATAGCGGGTAACGATACGCCGACACCAATGCTGGATCTTGTTGAAGAACAGCTCGACCAGATTGCGCACTCGATACAGATAAGAACTGAAGCAAATAAGGATGAGGTCACCGCAGCCGACAAGGCGATGGGAGCGCTTGCAAGCGCATATTGGGTATCGTTTGGCAAGACCGGTGATCCGAACGGGGCGGAAGCGACGACGAGATCTTTGTATAGGTCCTGTTGGCGCAAAATTTCGGTCTCGCCTGTGTGCGCTGGTTTGACCATCCGCCAACTCCCGACATGAACTCGCCAACGACGGTTCCGGCCAGCGCCGACAGAGCCGAAAGGTATGCTGCATCCATGCTGCCACTCATCCCGCTGGTGCGGATCCGAGGACGCCGGCGGCCAAGGCAAGTGTCGCCGCGGCTGACAGTGCTGTGCTGTAGGCGTCGGTTGCAGCGTTCTTGGCCACCAAAAGCTGACGCTCAGCAAGCGTAACGTCGGTGATTGATTCGACGCCGTTGCGATACGCTGTGAGAGCAGCATTGAACGTGGTCCGCGCCGCCCGCCGCAGCCAGTGCCGTTGACGTACGCGGACAGGCTCGTTTTAAGGGTATTTCTGGCCACGATAATTTGGCGAACGGCCTCATTCCTGATTTGTGTCAGGGTTGTTTCCGCCTTATCGACCTTGTCGCGGGCCTGCTCCAGCAACGCGGCTCGCGAACCGCCGTCGTAAAGCGGTACTGTCGCTCCGACGAGAACGGTGCCACCAAGTTGGTTTGTTGATACGCCGAGTTGATTGGACGGCAGATTGACGATTGGCAATTGTTGGTCAATTCCTGGAATTGCACTGATGTTTAAGCTTCCTTGCAAGCGCGCGCCGGTGCCTGAAGCAAACACTTTAGGTAAGAACTCCGCCTGCGCAGCCGTAAAACTGGCAAGGCTCGCTTGCACCGTCGCATAGCCAGTAAGTACGTCGGGCCGCCGGGCCAGCGCTTCTGACACAAAGCGTTACATGGGTGCCGTCAGAGACGGCGGCAGTCGTCGCCGAGAAATATCGGCGATCGCCAGCCGCGTCACGGGGGAAATGCCCATTGCCGAGATCAATGCCTGATAGGTATTCTGGACGGCGCCTTCGGCTTGAACCCGCTCCAGCTGGGCTTCGGCGGTAGCTTGCTTGGTCTGAGCAACTTCGACTACCGTGCCGATGCCTCGTTTGTATCGGTCTTCGGCCGCGGCCTGTACATCTTCAGCGTCCCTTAGTGATTTCAAAGCGGTGGCGAGGCGTGCGCGTACCGCGGCATCGGCGTAGAAGGCCAAACTCACATTGTAAATGACCTGTTGATGGGCGGCGGTGAATGCAATGCGTCAGAGAGCGCGATGGGATGTCCGTTTTTGCGCTCAGGCAGACTTGGGCGGACCAGAGTCATGGCCGCCGATAACTCGCTCGCCGTGCGTAAAGATCTCGAAACTGTCATCGCGCGCGATAGCTGCAAGTGTGATACCGGCGGCCTTGCACGCCCGCACGGCCAGAGCCGTGGGCGCCGAAACAGCGACAATAACGGGAGTGCCCATCATGGCCGTTTTCTGCACCATCTCGACCGAAACGCGACTGGTGAGAAGAACAATGCCGCAGTGCGCCGCACGGGACATGCGCGCCAGGGCACCGGCAAGCTTATCGAGCGCATTGTGGCGTCCAACGTCCTCACGCAAAGCGACAAGGCCCTCGCCGGGGCACCAGAATGCCGCGCCATGCACTGCACGGGTCTGGCCATGCAGTGATTGATATGCGGGTATCGTCGCGATTGCCGCCGCGATGGTCTGCGGCGAGATCCGCATATCCGCAGTGACGCGGCGCAGCGGCCGCAGCGCCTCGGCCAGGCTCTCGATACCGCACAAACCGCACCCGGTTGGACCGGAGAGATAGCGGCGCCGCTCGTTGAACGACGCACGCTGCGCCGCGGCGATCGACATGCGTAGCTCAATGCCGTACTCGCCGCCGACCGCGTTAATGCCCTCAATCTGTTCCGCAGCGGTGACGATTCCTTCGCTGAGGCTGAAGCCGACCGCGAAGTCCTCCAGGTCCAGCGGACTTGCCATCATCACAGCGTGGGCCGAGGCGTTATAAACCATCGCCACCGCCGTCTCTTCGGGAATAACGCGATCGCCGCTGCTGCGCGTTTCGCCGCGCCAGCAGTCGCGCGCCACGCGACAGATCGGCCGCACCGGTTCGGCGATCTGCGCGTGAATGTTCATTGCATTTCCACAACAGCGCCGCCCTTGGCGATGCTGACCGGAATGCCCTTCGAGGCCGGCACCTTGCTGCCCCTGGCATGATGCCAGATCGGTATCAGGGGATTGCATTCTGGATAGTAAGCGCCGAGACACCCTTCGGGAATGTTGTAGCCATGCACGATGAATCCATCGACTTGCCGCTTCATGTCGTCGCCGACTTCGGTCCGCAGGCTGACGACATCGCCCTCGGCGAGATCGAGGCGTTCAATATCGTTGCGGTTCATGAACAACACCATGCGCGTGCCGGAGATTCCGCGGAAGCGGTCGCGATCCGAATAGATCGTGGTGTTGAACTGGCCCTGGCTGCGGAACGTCGTAAGCTGAAACACGTCGCGCCGTTCGGGATCGACGTCGACATTGTCGGTGAGGTTTTTCGGCGTGAAGAAATTCGCTTTGCCGTTCTTCGTCTTCCATTCGCGATTGCACGCCGCCAGCGGCCGGTGAAAACCGCCCGGCGTCCACATGCGCTCATTAAGGTCGTGAAAATCCTTGGGATAGGTCCGCGCGATCGCATCGCGGATGCGGCTGTAATCGGCGATCCAGCCGTCCCAGTCGATGTGCGGATTGGGCGGCAGCACGGCCTTGGCCAAAGCCGCGACGATCCACGCCTCGGACCGTAAATGCTCGCTCGCCGGCGTTGCGTAGCCGCGTGAACCATGGATGCAGGCCGTGGAATCCTCCACGCTCACTGCTTGCGGATGATCGCCCTGTTTATCGATCTCAATGCGACCGAGGCACGGCAGGATGTAGGAAACCTCGCCGTGCACCAGGCATGAGCGATTGAGCTTGGTTTCGATCTGCACGGTGAGACGCATTTTGCGCCAGGCGGGCAACAATTGATTATGATCCGGCAGCGCGCGAACCAGATTGCCGCCGAGTTGGAACATGGCGCGCACCTCGCCCTTGAGAATGGCTTCGCAGGCCTCGGTGCAATTCAGTCCCTTTTGCTGCGGCGGTTCGAAACCATAAAGCTCCCTGAGTTTGTCGTTGGGGACCAGTTCCGGTTTTTCGGTGATGCCGACGGTGCGCTGGCCTTGAACGTTGGAATGGCCGCGGATCGGCAATACGCCGGCGCCGGGTTTGCCGATATTGCCGCGCATCAACAGCAGATTGACGAGAAGACGCACATTGTCCACGCCGCTGACCTGCTGCGTCAGGCCCATGCCATACCCGATGATCGCGGTCTTGGCGCGCGCATAGACCGCCGCGGCGGCCTCGATGGCATTGCGAGTGAGCCCCGAACGAAGCTCGATTTCCTTCCAGTCTGCGGCGCGCGCGGCCGCCTTGAATTTTTCGAGGCCGTCGGTATGCCGCGCGATGAAATCGGCGTCGAGAATAGGGCTGCGGCCGGCCGCGCGCGCCGCATCTTCGAGCGCAAAAACTGCCTTGGCGAGGCCCATCAGCGCCGCCTTGTCGCCGCCGACGATAATCTGGTGATATTGCGAACTGATCGGCGTCGACGCGCCGGACACCATTTCCAGCGGATTTTGCGGATTGGTGAAGCGCTCGAAGCCGCGCTCACGCAGCGGGTTGAAGATGATGATCGGCACGCCCCGCTTGGCGCATTCCTGAAGCGGGTGCAGCATGCGCGGTGCGTTGACGCCGGAATTGTGGCCAATGATGATGATGCAGTCGGTTTTGGCAAAATCATCCAGCGTCACGGTGCCGACCGGCACTCCGATACTGAGCGGCAATCCGACCGATGTGCTCTCGTGGCAAAGATTGGAGCTATCGGGAAGGTTGTTAGTGCCGTATAGGCGCGCGAACAACGCATACAGATACGACGCTTCGAGGGAGGCTCGGCCCGAACTGTAGAAGACGACACTGTTCGGATCGAACAGCTTGAGCTCGCCGCCGATCTCGCGGATCGCCTGCTCCCATTCGACCGGCACATATTTGTCGCTTGAGGCATCCCAGCGCAGCGGCTGGGTGAGGCGGCCCTGCTCTTCGAGATCGTGATCGGTCCACGCTTCGAGCTCCCCGACCGTGTGTTTGGCAAAAAACTCGGGCGTGCAGCGGCGGTTCGTGATCTCCCAGGTTGTCGCCTTGGCGCCCTCCTCGCAAAATTCGAACGGGCGCGGCTTCGCTGGCTTGGCCCAGGAACAGCTCACGCAGGCGAAACCCTGCGGCTTGTTCTGGTGCATCAAGATCCGCGTACCACTGAGCGGCGCCCGTTCCCGGGTCAGGCTGCGGGTCAGCGAGTGGACGGAGCCCCAGCCGCCCGCTGGATGGGTATAGGCGGAAAACACTGCTTTGCGTTTCAATTCGGAACTCGAATTTGTCAGGTTGATCGCACCGACGGCACAAAGGCGTAACGGTCGTGCCGCTTCCGCGTTCCGTTTCCATCCACCACTGAAGAGATTACCCGTCCGACCCGCATCGCGAGCCGAAGGAAAAAGGTCGCAGGCCGATCTGTTCAATCGCTTGGAACTAATCAAAATCACAAGTGTTCATTTCGTGATTTTCTGACGCTCTGGGCGAGCGTCAACGCATTGAGTTGAATTGCACGGTCGTTGGCAAGGAGGGCGGCCAATGCCGCATTTATTCCAGCCTTATGCCGACACAGTGGCCCGTACCGTTTTACTTGCCATTCTCGTCGGGCCATTCTTCGCCATCGGCGTTGCCTATTGGATTTCCGATTCCGAATACACGACCGATCAATCGCTAACGCTCGACCAGCCGGTGCCGTTCAGTCACCAGCATCACGTCGGCGGACTCGGACTCGATTGCCGCTACTGCCACACCGGAGTTGAAACATCCGCGACCGCCGGTGTGCCGCCGACCCATACCTGCATGACCTGCCATTCGCAGCTCTATACTCAGACCCAGATGCTTGCCCCGGTGCGCGAAAGCCTCGCCGACAACAAGCCGATCCACTGGAACAAAGTCAACAAACTGCCCGACTACGTCTACTTCAATCACTCGATCCACATCGCCAAGGGCGTCGGCTGCACCACCTGCCACGGTCCCGTCGGCACCATGCCGCTGACGCGGCAAGCCGCTCCGCTGACGATGGGATGGTGTCTCGATTGCCATCGCAATCCAGCGCCGAATTTGCGGGCCGCCGCGGACGTGTTCGAGCCAGATTGGCAGCCGCCCGCCGACCAGGACGAACGCGGCGTCATCCTCGCGCATCAAAACATCGACAACGCCCACCTCACCGATTGCTCGGTTTGCCACCGATGAACCCGCATTTTTATAACGATGCCCATACCAAGCAGGCGACGGCGCCCAGCGCCGGTATCGACCGCCGGGCGGCCTTGAAATTATTTGTCAGCGGCACGGCGCTGGCGCTCGCATCCTGCGGCCGGCCGGCCGAACAGGTTGTGCCCTACGTCGAAATGCCCGAGCGGGTGACGCCGGGCGTACCGCTGCGTTTCGCCAGCGCGCTCCCGCTCGCCGGCTATGGCCGCGGCGTGATTGTCGCCTCGGTCGAAGGCCGACCGATCAAGATCGACGGTAATCCGCGCCATCCGGCAAGCCTCGGCGCGACCGACGTGTTCGCGGAAGCCACGGTGCTCTCGCTCTACGATCCGGATCGCTCCAAGGCGCCGTACAGCGACACCCGAATTCAATCGTGGAGCGCGTTCCAGGCGGCGCTGCTGCCGCGCCTCGAGCGGTTACGATCGGGCCAGGGCGCCGGCCTGGTGCTGCTGACCGGGCGCACGACGTCGCCGACTTTGCTAGCGCAAATCGGCGCGCTGACCAAGAACTCTTCCGCAAGCCAAATGGTATCGCTACGAGCCGGTTGAGGACGATGCGGTTCGTAATGGCACGATCCTGGCTTTCGGCCGCGCGGTGGATGCGCTGCCGCGTTTTACCGATGCGCGCGTGGCGTTGCTGCTCGACGCCGATCCGCTCGGGTGTGGTCCGGACCAGATTCGCTTTGGCCGCGACCTCGTCGGCGCGCGAGGATCGCATGTCGCGGCGGATTCCTTGCGCCTCTATGTCGCCGAACCGGCCTGGACCCTTTCCGGCGCTTTGGCCGATCATCGCGTCGCGTTGCCGCATGAACTCATCCGCAACATTGCGCTCGAAGTCGCGCGCACGCTCGGCGCGCCAGTGCCGTCCGGCGAGCTCCCGTCTGACGCCAGTCAATTTGCCAAGGCCGTGGCCGCCGATCTCAGGGCCCGCCGCGGCGCTGCCCTGGTGCTGGCTGGACCGCGCCAGCCCGCCGACGTGCAGGCGCTGTGCCATTGGATAAATAACGCGCTCGGCGCGCCAGTCGACTTCATCGCACCGGTCGACCCGGCCGCCAACGGCCACGCGCAGTCGCTGCGCAATCTGCTCGCCGATCTTCACGCCGGCCGCGCCGAAACCTTGATCGTCATCGGCGCCAATCCTGCCTATGACGCCGCGGGCGAATTGGCGCTCGGCGAAGCCATCGGCACGGCGGCGTTTTCCGCGCATCTCGGCGTCTATCGCGACGAGACGGCGGCACGCTGCACCTGGCACTTGCCGATGACGCATGTCCTGGAAAGTTGGTCCGACATCCGCGCCTTCGACGGCAGTGCCAGTATTGTCCAGCCGCTCATCCGTCCGCTCTACGATACACGCACCGCGCATGAAGTGATGGCGATGCTCGGCGGTGCGCTCGCGGCTTCGCCGTTCGATCTGGTGCGCGGCCAATGGCAAGGCACCCACCCACCCGGCGATTTCGACGACTGGTGGCGGCGGTCACTGCAGGATGGCGTCATCGCCCATACCGCCGCGGCGAAGATTTCGCCGCCGGCGCCGCAATTGCCGCAACTCGCCCCCGCCGGAGCAAACGACAGCTTCACCTTGACGCTGTCGCCCGACCCATCCGTGTTCGACGGCAGCGTGGGCAATAATGCCTGGCTGCAGGAATGCCCGAAGCCGTTCACCAAGCAGGTGTGGGGCAACGCGCTGCATCTGGCCGAGCCCGATGCGCGCGGGCTCAAGGTGGTCGACGGCGACGTGCTGCGCATCACCTCCGGCACACTCGTTTTCGAAGCGCCGGTATTGGTGCGGGAGGGCCAGGCGGCGCGCACCATCGCGACGACGCTGGGTTACGGCCGCAGCGCCGCTGGTACGATGGGCACCGGCGTCGGTTTTGACGTTTATCGCCTACGCCCGGCGGATTCGCCCTGGGCGGTCGCGAATGTCACTGTCGAACGTACCGGACGCAACGAGAATCTCCTGCTCACGCAGCATTTCTTCGAACTGGAAGGCGAAGCCAAAGACTTGCAGCCGCGCTTCACGCTTGCCGATCTGACCAAGCGTGACCTCGAGCTGAGCAAGCCCGGCGGGAATCCACCCACACTTTATCCACCGCACAAATATAACACTTACGAATGGGCAATGGCGATCGATAATTCGGCCTGTATCGGCTGCAATGCCTGCGTCGTCGCCTGCCAGGCCGAGAACAATGTGCCGATTGTGGGGCCCGACGAGATCGCCGAAGGTCGCGACATGCATTGGCTGCGCGTCGACGATTATATCGTTGACGGCCGGCCCGGATTTTCGCCCACCCCCTGCATGCATTGCGAGCACGCGCCGTGCGAGCCGGTCTGTCCTGTCGCGGCCTCTGTCCACGACAGCGAAGGGCTAAACCTACAAGTCTACAATCGCTGCGTCGGCACGCGCTTCTGCGAGTCAAACTGTCCCTACAAAGTGCGGCGTTTCAACTTCTTCGGTTACGCCGACGGCGAAGAGTACAAGAGTTTTGGCGACGATATCGTCAAGGCGGTATTCAATCCCGACGTGACGGTGCGCGGCCGCGGCGTCATGGAAAAGTGCACCTATTGCGTCCAGCGCATCAGCCGGGCGCGGCGCGCGGCTGAGAAGGAACACCGCGTCATCCGCGATGGCGAGGTCGTCACCGCCTGCCAGGCGGCTTGCCCGACCCGCGCCATCCATTTTGGCGATCTGTCCGACGTCAAGACGCGTATCCACGCACTGCGCGACGAACCGCACGCCTATGCGCTGCTTGGAGACCTCGGCACCCGGCCGCGCACCACTTATCTCGCCCGCCTGCAAAACCCCAACCCAGATTTTGGGAGCACGCAATCATGAGCGTCGTGGCGATACCCCGCCATGAGGCGCCGCCGGAAGCGATGCGCTGGACGCTGCGGCCTGCGCGCAAGCTCGACACCGTGAACGAACTCGTCACCGCTCCGCTGCTCAAGCGCGAAGAGTGGACCTGGCGGGCGTGGTGGATCAGCGTGGCTGTCAGTTCCCTGTTGACCGCGGCGTTTTTCATCGCGGTCTTCGTGGTGCTCACCCGGGGCATCGGCGTCTGGGGTGTCAACACCACCGTGGTGTGGGGCTTTGCCATTGCCGACTATGTCTGGTGGATCGGCATCGGCAATGCCGGGACGTTGATCTCCTCGATGCTGCTGTTGATGCGGCAGAAATGGCGCGCCTCCACCAATCGTTTTGCCGAGGCAATGACGCTATTCGCCGCCACCATCGCCGGCATATTTCCGATCATCCATCTCGGCCGACCGATGTATTTCTATTGGCTCACGCCCTATCCGAACACGATGACGGTGTGGCCGCAATGGCGCAGCGCGCTGATCTGGGATTTCTGGGCGATCCTCAGCTACATACTGTTTTCGATCATCTTCTGGTACGTCGGCCTCATTCCCGATCTCGCCACCATGCGCGATCGCGCCCACACCAAGTGGCGCAGCGCGATCTACGGGGCGCTGGCGCTCGGCTGGCGCGGCTCGGCGCGGCACTGGCAAGCTTATGAGACGCTGCATCTCGCGCTGGCCTGTCTTGGCGTGCCGCTCGTCGTATCGCTGCACAGCGTCGTCGGCATGGATTTCGCGGCAAGCCTGATGCCCGGTTGGCAGGAGACCATCTTCCCACCCTATTTCGTCGTAGGCGCCATGTATTCCGGCTTCGCCATGGTGGTGTGTCTCGCCGCTCTGGTGCGCTGGGGCTTCCGCCTGCAGGGCCTGATCACGGTGGCGCATTTCGACGTAATAGCGAAGGTGATGCTGGCGGCCGCCGTCATCATGGGACTGTCTTACGCCACCGAATGGTTCAACGCCTGGTACGACGGCGATCGCGCCGACCGCAGCCTGTTGGTGTTTGAATTCACCGGCTCGTATTCCGTGCTGTACTGGGCGCTGCTGCTTTGCAACGTCGCCATTCCACAGGCGTTCTGGTTCGCCGCCGTGCGTCGCAGCGTCATCGCCGTATTCGCGATTTCGGTCGCCATTAATATCGGCATGTGGCTCGAACGTATCCTCATCATCTGGAACACGCTCTCGCACGATTACACGTTGAGCATGTGGCGGCTGTTCCTACCCACCGTGTGGGACTGGATCACCACAATCGGATCGCTCGGCCTGTTCGCGCTAATGTTTCTCCTGTTCGCGCGGCTTATTCCGGTCGTGTCGATGCACGAGGTGCGCAAGCTCATCGACGCGGAGGGTGAATCATGACCACCCTTCTGCTCGCCGAATTTGCCGAACTCCAGGCGCTTTGCCGACGCGGCGCGGCGTGCGCACGGCGCGCGCTACCGCCTGGTCGACGCGTTCACGCCATTTCCGGTCGAGGGCGTGCACGAACTCCTTGAACATGGCCCGAGCCACGTTCGCGTCGTCATGTTCATCGGCGGCATCAGCACGGCGGCGTTGGCCTATGGCCTCGAATACTTCTCCGCGGTAATCAACTATCCCTATAACAGCGGCGGCCGCCCACTCGACGCCTGGCTGGCTTTCATGCTGGTGCCGTTTGCCACCGGCATCCTGGTCGCGGCTATTGCCGGCTTTACCACCTTCCTGGTCGAGTGCGGCCTGCCCCGCCTGCACGAGCCTCTGTTCGCGGTCGAGGGCTTCGAGCGCGCCAGCCAGGACCGTTTCGTCCTCGCTCTTGTCCGCCCGCAGGACGACGACGAAGTCCGCCGCGCCGTCGATTTCTTCCGCGGCGCCGGCGCCACCGCCATTCGCCTAGTCGAGCCGAAGGAGAACGAGGAATCATGATCCGCGGTCTCTCGATGATTGCGCTGCTGGCCGCCGGCGCGACCCTCGCGGCCTGCGATCTCTCCATGACGCAGCAACGCAAGCTCAAGACTTACGCGCCGACCACGCTGTGGCCTGACGGTTCCTCGGCGCGTCCGCTGCCGGACAATGTGGTCGCGCAAGGAGACGTCGAGCGCGCCGCCGCGGCGAAAAACCCGCCGACGGTCACCGCCGAACTGCTCGCCCGCGGCCAAGAGCGCTTCGGCATCTTCTGCGCGCCGTGTCACGGTCTTGCCGGCGACGGCGACGGCATTATCGTCGCACACGGCTTTCCGGCGCCGCCGTCCTATCACATCGACCGCCTGGTCGCGGCGCCGGCGCAGCATTTCTATGACGTGATGACCAGCGGCTACGGCGTCATGTTTTCCTATGCCGACCGCGTCGATGAGAAAGACCGCTGGGCGATCTCCGCCTATATCCGCGCCCTGCAACTGTCCCGGCGCGCCAGCCTCGCCGATGTCCCCGACGCGACGGAGAAGATCCGATGAACCTGCGCAACCTCCGTCGCACAACATGGCGCAACGCCGCCTTTGTCGGCGCGGCCGGGGCCGCGGCATTGCTCATCATTGCCGCGGTTTTCGACGCCAAAGTGGCCGCGGCCGGCTGGCTCGTCGGCTTTGCCTTTTGGGCGCAAATCCTGCTCGGCAGCCTGACGCTCACGATGATTCACCGCCTCACCGGCGGCCGTTGGGGCGAGATCGCCGCGCCGGTCATCGCACCCGCCGCCGCCGCGGTGCCGCTGCTGGTTGTTTTCGCTATCCCGCTCTTCATCGCGGTCCCGATCCTTTACCAATGGCCACTCCGTCCGGCTTCGATCAAGCCCGACGTGCTGTCGTATTATCTCAACACGCCGTCGTTCATCGTCCGCACCGGCCTGGCGCTGATCGGCTGGTCGGCGCTGGCGGCTTTTCTGCCCCGCATCGGCGGCCGGCGCGGACAGCTCCTGGCCGCGCTGGGCCTTGTCTTCCATGCCGTCATCCTCTCCAGCGTCTCGATCGACTGGTATCTTTCGCTCGAAGCGCCATTTACGTCGTCGTCGTTCGGCGCCAGCGTCGCTGTCTCGGCGCTGGTCGGAGCGCTGGCACTGACCGCGGCCGTGGCCTCCATGCCGGAAGGCGACCCCGCCACGGGCGACGTCGGGAGCCTGTTGCTCGCCACTATCCTCGGCATCACCTACATCGATTTCATGGCCGTGCTGGTGATCTGGTACGGCGATATTCCGCGCGAAGAAATCTGGTTTGTCGAACGCAACCGCTTGCCGTGGACACTGCTTGCGGCCGCAGCCTTTGTCCTGACCTCGCTCGGCCCGGTGCTTGCCCTCCTCCTCTCTAGAGTCCGCAATGCGCGACGGCCGCTGCGCGCCGTCGGCATCTGCGTGCTGGCCGGCCTCGCCCTCTATGATGCTTATCTGATCGCACCGCCGGCGGGCGGCTTTGCCCTCCTTACGGCGTTGCTTGCGGTGGCCGGCATCGGTCTGGCGCTGGCCGGTATTTTCTTCAGCGGCGTCACCACGCTCGATTTTTTGCGGGAGCCGGCCGATGTCCGCTGAAGAACATATCCAATACGTCCCGGAATCGTCCGCGGTCGAGTTGCGCGTCGTCTTATGGTCTGCGTTCGCAGCGCTCATCCTGCTCGCCGCCTCTATCGGCGGCCTCTACGCGATCTACGATTATGCGGTGCCGGTGAAGACCATGCCGCTGCCGCAACCGTTCCCGCAACCGCGCGTCGTCACGCATGCGGCGGACGTGGCGGAATTGCATCGCCTTGCCGATGAGCAGAACGAGCGGCTGAAAACCTGGGGCTGGGCCAACGACCAGCACACGCTGGTGCAAATACCGATCGACCGCGCCATGCAGCTTCTCGTGCAGAAGGGCGGTAACGCCTGGGCGCCGCTGTTGCCGCCACAGCCGGCGCTATCGTCGCCGACGGCCGGCGCCGAGAACGCGATGACGCCGGGCCCTGCATCCAACGCCGCCGCTCCGCCACCGGCGTCTAACAAGCCCCCGCCGCCGCACGGGGCGCAGCCATGAGCACGACGGGCATCCTCCGATGGGCAACGCGAATGCTGATTGTCCTGGCGGCGCTGATGGTCGCCTGCGCTGCTCCCGTGTGGGCCAATTTCACCGCCACACAGCTCGCCTCGATTTCGGCGTCTCCGCCGCCCCACGCGGCGCTGCCGCTTGATCTTGTCTTTCGCGACGAGACCAACCGTCCCATCACGGTCAAAAACGCGATCGGCGGCGTGCCGGCGCTGGTGATCTTCGCCGATTACACCTGCCGCACGCTGTGCGGACCGATCGTCGAATTCATCGCCGCGGGGCTTGGCAAAACCGGGCTGCGGCCGGGGCCCGATTATCGCCTCGTCGTCATCGGCATTAATCCACGGGACGGGATCGATACGGCGCGCGCGATGCGGGCCAATCACATCGATCCCGGCAATCCGGTCGGACAGGCCGCGATTTTCCTCAGCGGCACAGACGCCAATATCCATGCGGCGACCACGGCGGTCGGGCTGCATTACGCTTACGATGCCGAGCACGATCAATATGCGCATCCAGCCGCGGCCTATGTGGTCGACAGCGGCGGCCGCGTGCGCCGCGTGCTGTCGCCGCTTGGTCTCGACGGCGGCGACCTGCGCCTTGCCATCATCGATGCCGGCCGTGGCGCCGTCGGCACATTCGCCGATCAGCTCCACCTGCTTTGCTACGGCTACGATCCGGCGAAAGGCATCTACACCGAGCGCATTACCACCATGCTCGGCTACGCCGCCGGCACCACGCTCGTCCTCGTGCTTGCCAGCGTGCTCGCCATGATCGCGCTCGAACGGCGGAAGGCGGCGACATGAACATCGGCCAATTCACCACCGAGGCCTCCGATTATGCGGTCCGGGTCGATCACCTGTTCTATCTGCTCTCCGTCATCTCGGGCCTAGTGGTCGCGCTGGTGACGGGGCTCATCGTGGTTTTCTTCGCGCTCTACTACCGCGGCTCGAGTACGCCGCGCGGCGAGGTGCCGGAGCGCAAGAGCCATGAAATCGAGATCGGCTGGACGGTGGCGACGCTGTTTTCGTTTTTGTTTTTCTTCTGGTGGGCCGCTTCCGATCAGCTCACCGCGCTCACGCCGCCAACGGATGCTCTGGAAATCCACGTCGTCGCCAAGCAGTGGATGTGGCGCTTTCAGCACCCGAGCGGCGCGCGCGAGATCGACGAGTTGCACGTGCCCGCGCACACCAATGTACGGCTGGCGATGACGTCGCAGGACGTCATCCACGATCTCTATCTGCCGGCGCTGCGATTGAAGCAGGACATTTTACCGGACCGCTACACCTATGAGTGGTTCAACGCCACCAAGACCGGCACCTTCCATTTCACCTGCGCGGAATTCTGCGGTACCGACCATTCCACCATGGCCGGCAGCCTGGTGATTGTGACGCCGGAAGACTATGCGCGCTGGACCGCCGCGCAGCCGCAGGGGGACGATCTCGCCCGCCAGGGCGAGGCGCTGTTCCATTCGCTCGGCTGTTCCGGCTGCCATACTCCGGGTTCGACGGTGCACGCGCCCGACCTGCATGGCGTTTACGGCCATGCCGTGCAGCTTGCCGACGGGCGTACCGTCACCGCCGATGAGGCCTATCTGCACGATTGCATCGTGCTGCCGGAGAAGAACCGCGTCGCCGGATTTCCGCCGCTGATGCCGAATTTCACCGGCTCGGTGACCGAAGGCCAGGTCGTCGAGCTGGTGGCCTACCTGGAATCCCTGACCACCGATGCGAATGGCGGCTCACAAGGAGCATCGCAATGACGGACGCCACCCTGCCATTTGTGCCGCCGCTCGAAAGCAGCGGCGAGAGCTATCTCGATGAGGGCCACACCATCATGTCGTGGCTCGCCACCACCGATCACAAGCGCATCGCCATTCTCTACGCGCTGTCGATCACGGTGTTTTTCTTCATTGGCGGCATCGCCATCGCCATGGTGCGGCTCGAACTCATCAGCCCGACCGGCCTGTTCCTGACCTCGGACGAATACAACCGGCTATTCACCATCCACGGCATCATCATGGTCTGGTTCTTCCTGGTGCCGTCGATCCCGGCGACCATGGGCAATTTCATTCTGCCGATGATGATCGGCGCGCCGGACGTTGCGTTCCCGCGGCTCAATCTGATGTCGTGGTATCTGTATGTGATCGGTGCGAGCTTCACCGTCTACGTGCTGCTGTCCGGCGGCGTCGATACCGGCTGGACCTTCTATCCGCCGTTCTCGTCGGACTATTCGCACTCCAACGTGCTCGGGGCGGCGGCCGGCGTCTTTGTCGTTGGATTTTCCTCAATCGCGACCGGCGTCAATTTCATGGCGACGATTCACATGCTGCGCGCGCCGGGCATGACCTGGTTCCGGCTGCCGCTGTTCGCCTGGGCGATGTATGTGACCAGCATGGTGATGGTGCTGGCGACTCCGGTGCTCGCCATGTCGCTGCTCCTGATCTCGGCGCAGCGCTATTTCGGGTTGCCGATCTTCAACCCCGACGCCGGCGGCGACCCGCTTCTGTTTCAGCACCTGTTCTGGTTCTACAGCCACCCCGCCGTTTACATCATGATTCTGCCGGCGATGGGCGTGGTCTCCGAAGTGTTCACCTGCTTCGCGCGGCGGCGCCTGTTCGGCTACGGCTTCATGGTGTTCGCGCTGATGATGATCGGCGTGGTCGGCTTCATGGTGTGGGGGCACCATATGTTCGTCGCCGGCCAATCGCCGCTTGCCAATCTGGTGTTTTCGTTCCTGTCGTTCATCGTCGCGGTGCCATCCGCCATAAAAGTTTTCAACTGGACGGCAACGCTTTATCGCGGCCATATCGGTTTCGAGGCGCCGATGATCTATGCGCTCGGTTTCCTCGGCCTGTTCACCATCGGCGGCCTGACCGGACTGTTCCTCGCCTCGGTGCCGATCGATATTGCAACCACCGATTCCTATTTCGTCGTAGCGCATTTCCACACCATCATGGTCGGCGGCACGGTGTCGGCATTCATGGCCGGCATCCATTATTGGTGGCCGAAGGTGACCGGCAAATTGTACAATGAGTTCTGGGCGCAGTTTGCCGCCATCACGATGTTTCTCGGCTTCAATGTGACGTTCCTGCCGCAGTTCGTGATGGGTTGGCTCGGCATGCCCCGTCGCTACCATTATTATCCCGACGTCTTCCAGATTTGGCACGTCCTCTCCAGCGGCGGCGCGGTCATCCTCGCCGTCGCCTATATCATGCCGCTCGTCTATCTCACCTGGTCGCTGTTCTACGGCGAGAAGGCGGGCGACAATCCGTGGCACGCCACCGGTCTCGAATGGCAGACGCCGTCGCCGCCGCCGAAGCGGAATTTTCTGCGGCCGCCGCGGGTCGATGCCGACCCGTACGACTATCATGATTTCGGCCGCGCCGAGGAAACTGGCGGCGAGGCGCGCGCTCGCCCACAAGGCGCGCAGACATGACCGACGCCGCCCTTCAAGAACCGTGGCCCAATCTGCGACTGCAGCGCGAAGGCGTCGGGCTCGGCATGTGGATTTTCCTGGCCAGCGAAGTGCTGTTCTTCGGCGCGCTGTTCTGCGCTTACGCCGTTTATCGCAGCTTCAACGTCGAGGCTTTTCGCATTGCCGGCGCCCATACCGAAATCGTCTATGGCTCGATCAACACGGTGCTGCTGCTGACCTCAAGCCTCACCATGACGGTCGCCTTGCGCGCCGCCACGGCGCAATTGCGAAAGTTGACGCTGTTTTGTCTTGCCGTCACCGCGGCGCTCGGCGCCGCGTTTCTGCTTTGCAAGGGCCTCGAATACCGCGGCGATCTGAAAGACCACCTGTTTCCGGGACCGAACTTCCCGTTGTCGCCGCCGGCGACGCAGATGTTCTGGAGTTTTTACTGGATCATGACCGGCATTCACGCCGCGCATCTTTCGGCCGGCATCGGCGTTGTCCTGGTCGTGTTCACGTTATTCAAGCGCCGCATCATTCCCGTGCAAGGCTCGACCATGGAGGGCGTGGCGATCTACTGGCACTTTGTCGATTCGGTCTGGCTTGTGCTCTATCCCCTGCTCTATCTGGCGGGCCGCTGATGAGTGATCCCCGGCAATCCGACACGCAATTCCCATCGCGGCTGTGGAAAGGACCGGGCCTCATATGGCTAGTGCTGATCGTTCTGTTCGCGGTGAGCCTTGGCTCCGCATATCTACCGCTCGGCACCGGCAACGTGGCGATTAACCTCCTCATCGCGGCAGTGATGATTGCGCTGCTGGTGACATTCCTCATGGATCTGAGGAATTCCAAGGCACTGATCCGCATCGTCGCTGCCGCCGGCCTATTCTGGACCATCCTGATGTTCGCACTGACCTTCAACGACTACCTGTCCCGTTATTACTGATCGCGGCGATGCAAATGGAACGGCACAAGCACGGCCAAAGCCACGGCAAGGCGCCCGCCCGGCGGCAGCCACGCGACGCCGATAATCAGATCACCGAGCGCGAAGTCGAGGACATCGAAGAGCGCTCGAGCCCGCGAACCCCGGTCATCTACGAAATCGTGCGCCGACTCGGCGAAGAAGAGATGGCGCGCCCTGCGGTTTCGCTATGGTGGTCCGGCGTCGCCGCCGGCATCTCGATCAGCTTTTCGGTGCTGGCACAGGCAATCCTGCAAACGCATCTGCCCGACCAGCTGTGGCGGCCGCTGGTGGCCGATCTCGGCTATTCGGTCGGCTTTGTCATGGTGGTGATGTCGCGGCAGCAGCTTTTCACCGAGAATACCGTGACCGCGGTGCTGCCGGTGATGGCTGAGTTCTCAGGCCCCTATCTCATCAAGCTCGCCCGCATGTGGGGCGTCGTGCTCATCGCCAACTTCGCCGGAACGCTGTTTGCCGCTTTATTCTGCACATTCACGCCGGTCCTCACGCCGGAGCTTTACAATGGAATGCTGGATGTCAGCAGTCAGATCATGGGCCACAGCTTTGGCGAAATGTTTTTTCGAGGCATAGCTGCGGGTTTTCTGATAGCCGCCATGGTGTGGCTCATTCCCGGCGCCGAAACCGCGCAGTTCTACGTCATCGTGCTGATGACCTATCTGATCTCCGCCGGCGGTTTCATGCATATCATCGCCGGCAGCGTCGAGGGTTTCCTGCTGGTGCTCCGTGGCGACCTCGGCTGGCTGTCGATGCTGACCGGATTCGTCGTTCCGGTGCTGGGCGGCAACATCGTCGGCGGCACCGCGCTATTCGCGTTAATCGCCTACGCGCAGGTGATGAAGGAAATCTGACCCGCAGCAGCGTCATCCCACCGACGGTATCCACGATGCCCCATGACAGCGGCAGTACCGCCGCCTCGGCTTCCGTGGACTAAGTTCCAGCATGTCCGAAAGTTCACGGAACGCCTTTCGACGCGACCCGTTGAACGAGTGATGGGGCGGCGGACCTAAGGAGAACAACAATGCGACTTCCTCTTCTCGCCGCAGGCACAGCATTGCTGCTGTGCACGACGGCGGCAATGGCGCAGAACAATGCGCCCAACACGCCCACCGCATCGCCATCTGCCAGCACGGCAAATACCGGCACAACCAGTACGACGCGGCTCCGCGATAACATCCGCGGCATGCTGCAGCGTTCCGGCTTCAGCGACATTCGCATCATGCCGAGTTCCTTCATGATCCGAGCCAAGGATCAACAAGGTAATCCCGTGATGATGAGCGTTAGTCCGGGTTCCGTCACCGAAGTTTCGGAACTTGGAACTTCGAGCGGCACCGGGTCGGCCGACAATAGCGCAGACGCCGCCACCAGCGGCGTGTCAGGCTCTCAGTTCGTAGCTGTCGATCAGAATGAGAAGTTGAGCTCGAACTTGGTCGGCCTCGATGTTTACAATGCATCCAACCAAGACATCGGCCAGATCAAGGATATCGCCGTGGGCCCCGCCGGCCGCGCGCGCGCCTACATCGTGTCTGTCGGCGGCTTTCTTGGCATGGGGACGCATTACGTTGCCATGAACCCGTCGGCTGTGCAGGTCTCATACAATACCTCCGACCAGAAATGGCATGCCACGACCAATACGACATCCGATCAGCTGAAATCCGCTCCGGCGTTTCAATATACAGGTCGCTGGGACGCGAGTAAGTCATAACAGCGCATAGACGCTCGGCAATAATTCAACTCGTCATGGCCGGCTCTGTTCGGCCATGACGAGTTAGCTGCTGGCGCTACTTTTCCAGCTGCGGGACGCGATGCACCCACACCATTCAATATCCGGAATGACCAGATCGCGACGAGGAGTGCGCGCACAATCGGAACGGTCCTGGGAACACATGGGTTGATTCGACGTGCAGACTGTCGCAAAGAAAACTGTGGTTGTTACTGGAGCCTCTGCCGGCGTCGGCCGGGCCATTGCCACCCGCTTTGGGCGCGCCGGCGCAAACGTTGGACTGTTAGCCCGGGACGCCGACGCACTTTCAGAAGTGAAACAGGAAATTGAAAATCTTGGAGGCACGGCGGTTGTCGCCGCTGTCGATGTTTCGGACGCGGAGGCAGTTTTCGACGCTGCGGACAAGATAGCGGAGCGGTTGGGTCCGATAGATATCTGGATCAACGACGCTATGGTGACGGTCTTCGCACCGGTGTGGGAGATCACGCCGGCCGAATTCCGCCGAGTCACAGAGGTGACCTATCTGGGTGTCGTGCACGGCACCATGGCGGCTCTGCGTCACATGCGCCGAGGCGGGCGCGGCACGATCATCCAGATCGGCTCGGCGCTGGCCTATCGTGGCATCCCTCTGCAATCCGCCTATTGCGGTTCCAAACACGCCATTCGCGGCTTCACCGACTCGCTGCGAACCGAACTTATTCACGACCGGAGTCCCATTCGAATCACGATCATGGAGCTGCCGGCGGTGAACACGCCCCAATTCGACTGGGCGCGCACGCACATGAAACTGCGGCCGCGGCCGGTACCGCCGGTGGTTCAGCCGGAGGTGATCGCCGAAGCAACCTTCCGCGCGGCGCTCCATCCAAAACGCGAATATTGGATCGGCTGGAGCACGATCAAGGTCATCATCGGAAATATGCTGCTGCCGGAATTTCTCGATCGCTATTTGGCGAAGGCGGCGTTCGAAGCACAGGAGACCAAGGTTCCGGTTTCGGCCGGTCGCAGGGACAATCTGATGACGCCGGTCCACGATTTGCATCGCACACGCGGAAATTTCGGACGGGAAGCGGCTGCCGGCGCGCTGTCCATGCCGGGGCCGGTGACGCGATTGATTCCCGTGATCGCCGGAGCCGTTATCTTCTTCGCGCTAGGCGCGCTCGTCGGCCGCCGCAATCTCTGACGCCGTTTCTTCGCGGACCCTGTCCAACGCGATCGCGGCCCTGGCATACTCGACCTGACTGAACACGAGCGGCGTATTGCCGAGGAAAGTGCCGCTGCGGGCGTCGACGGCTTCCGAGAACAATCCGAGCTCCCCGGCGATATCTTCAGCACGCTGCAATATTGCGTTGGCCCTTTCCGCCTCGTTCCTTTGCGCCAGGACTTGTGCAAGCCAAAAAGAGCACATCAGGAACGCTCCTTCTTCGTCGCCAATCGTCTCTGCAGTGCCGCCCACTGCTCGACTGTCCACGAAACGATGCAGAAACCCATTGACGTCGAGATGTTCGATGAGCCTTTCGATCGTGCTCCCCACGCGAGGATGATGGACCGGCAAAAGTTTCATGAGCGGAATCAACAACGCGGCCGCATCGAGCTTGTCGGCGCCATAATGCTGGCGAAATGCGCCGACCCGTTCGCTCCATCCCCGCGACATGATCTCGGCGACAATTTCGTCGTGGACCCCGCGCCATACGTCAAGAAAGGTGCCATCTTGCCCGGTCTTCCTGGCAATCTGGACAGCACGATCAAGCGTCACCGCGCTCATGGTCTTGGTGGCGACAAAATGGCGTTTCGGCCGAAGCTCCCAAATGCTTGATCCCGGTTCTTTCCAATGTCTGGCGGTGTAGTCCGCAGAACGTCGAACGAGTGTCCAGTATTGCGGCTTCCACTCCCCGCCATGGTGAAGATAGGACAGAAAGCAGTCCGCCAGATAACCGTAGGAATCCAGTTCGGACATCGAGACCGCCGCATTGCCGGACCGTACCGGCCGCGATCGCCGATAACCGGCAATGTCGGTATGCTTAACAACGGTAGCCTCGCGCCCGCCATCGATCGCATAAAGTACCTGCAACGGGCGCCCGCTCGGTCGTTCGAGACCGGCAAGCCAATCCATGAATCGCTTGGCGTCTTTGGTCAGGCCAAGCTTGGCGAGAAGGCCGAGACCGAGCGAAGCATCTCGTATCCAGGTGTAGCGATAATCGTAGTTTCGCTCGCCGCCGATGCGTTCCGGCAGCGATGTTGTCGCCGCGGCGAGAAGCGCTCCGGTCGGGGCGAAGGTGAGGAGATGAACCAGCGTTGCCGAGCGCACAATTTTGGCGCGTCGCGAGCCGCGGAAATCGATAGCCGCCGTCCATTCATCCCAGTACGCGGTTGTCTCGCGCAGTGATTGCGCAGCCGCGCGAGACGACCACTCCGCTTTGTGCTCATCGGGACCGAATGCGCACCAAAGTTCTTCGCCTGCAGCGAGAGTGAACTCGCTTTCAATTCTGTCCGCGGCAGGCTCTATCGGTTTCGATGACCAAAATCCGAAAGCCGCCGGCCCATCGAAGACGGCGCTCTGCTTGGTGTGGCGGGCAGCCCGCAAAGGCCGCTCGAAATTGCCACGCGGCTGCAACACCATCCGGCAGACAGCCAGGCCTCGCGTGCAGCGCAGGCGGCGGATCACCACACGGCGCTCATCATCGGCCGATTTTCTCTTGTCTTGCGGCAGCGGCATGAAATCGAGCAGTTCGAGTGAGGCGTCCGTATTATTCCATGTCGTCTGTAGAATCGGACCGCTGGAAGCATAGCGTTGCCGTCCAAAACGACGGCCGTTCGGGCCCAATTTCCAAAGGCCGCCTTTTGTCGTGTCCAGCACGCTGCCAAACACGGCCGCTCCGTCATAGTTGGGCAAGCACATCCACGACAGAGTTCCATCGGCGGCGACAAGCGCGGCCGTTCGGCGATCGCCGACGAGTCCCAATTTTTCGATGGGCGGATAGGGAATGGACGAAAATTCCGGCATGAAAGTAGACGCGGCTTGTTACGTCGAAGTTCCAGCCGGGGCCGTCCATTTTCTGAACTTGCATTGTCCTGATTGCCGCACCCGGAACATCCGTTCCATCCGGCCGTTCAGTAAATGCACTCGACACAGCGTTGGTTGGAACCCGGGCAAGGGCGATCCGCGTGAGCAGGGCGTCATCGTCGGCGCGGCGAGGCAGGTTCGGCTGATGCGCGAACGCGCGCCGGATTCAATGGATGTTGCGGCCGGCGAATACACCTATACGAGCGACGACGCGCGCCGGATGCTGGCGGCGAACGCAGTCGACGTGTTGCAGGCGGACGCGACCCGGTGCGGCGGCATTACCGGCTTCCTGCAGGTCGGGGTTCTGTGCGAAGCGCATCACATCGATCTGTCTAGTCACTGCGCGCCGGCAATTCACCGCCATGTCGCCTGCGCGGTACCTCGACTGCGCCATCTCGAGTGGTTCCACGATCATGTGCGGATTGAACAGATGCTGTTCGACGGTGCGCCGGCGGCCCGCGATGGCGCGATCGAACCCGATCACGGGCGGCCCGGCCATGGACTCACCTTCAAGCAACGCGATGCCGAGCGCTTCCGGGTCAACGGAAAGGCCCAATGAGCAGAGCCGATACCGCGCTGGACCTGATTGCCAATGCGGCACTCGCCGGCGCGGCGGTCGCCATTCTGATGCGGCCTCGTCACGTCTAGCTGGCACCGACAGGAGGCGGGGCTGCAGCCTCGATCAGAAAGGGTTGAGGGCCGTCCTGCCAGGCGTTCAGATCGAATACCTCGAAATTGCCGAGGCGGGAGGCGTACGAGGACTTGAAGGGAAGATTGAGTTCACCTTCAAGCGAGGACAGAAGGGTCAGAAGCGCCTCCGCTCCGCCAGTGATCCAGCGTCCGACATCGGGCAAGAAATAAAACGCGGTGACGCGCGCGGCTGAATGGCCGAGCCCTTGTTGCAGAATGACGCGCCTCGCCTTGATTGCAGCGCTCGGCGCGCCGGATCCGGCGACAACCTCCAGCGCAATCGCGTCGGCGTTCAATTGATCTTGGAAAGCTCGAAACGCGTCATCGATCACCGTTCGCTGCCTGATTTCAAGCCGGCCGGAACCCGCGAGCTGCAAGGAGGCGTCCTGGCTCCAGCCCGGCGCGCGCGAGCAGCGCGTGGCACAGCCGTAAACAAAGTGCGCGGCCGAATCTTGCAGCAGCCAGCCGCACCAAATCCACCACAATTCCGGAGAGGCCGTGCTATTCATCGCTAGCTCGCCTTTTTGGTCCATGAAACGCCGATCAAGCTGAAGTTGGCCAATCTGATCTTGAAGCTTTCGTGCCGCTCGGCCGTGGGACGACAAAAAGCCACGAGATCATTGACCACTTTCGTCAGGGCCCCGGATTGCCTCCACGCTGTCGAGAAGAGCTGACCGTTGCCGGGCCTTCGGGTCCTCGCCGAACAAGCGCGTCACGCAGTCCGGAAGTTCTTGCGGTACTGAAAGCGCGGCTGACAAGACAGTTGTCGTTGTCAATGGCCGATAGCTCAGCCGCAACATCCGCAAGCTCGCTGCGAACGTTTTCTTGTTACCCCGGTGTTACCCCGGCGAAAATCGTCATTTTTCGAATTTAGATAAGTTGTTGATTTAATTGGAGCGGGCGAAGGGATTCGAGGCCTTTGCGGCGATTGAACCGTCCCCGCCCGGCAATGCACATGAAACGACAGCCGCGCCTCAGCGCGCTACCGGCGCCGCTCGTTCGACGATTGCCCTGCAATCAATTCCTGGCCCAAGGAGCCCGAAGGCGCCGCTAGGGGCGTCGCCGAGCCGAGATGCACAGAAGGCGTCGGCGACGGCAGCGGGCGAATGGCGGATGAGGAGGTCGGCCTGCATCGCGAGCACCAGATCGCGCACGATGGCGCGCGCCTGACTTTCGTCCCTGCGATCTGAGTCACGGAGCCGGTGCTCCAGCCGGGCGACGATAGTCTGCATTCTTTTGTCGGTGCGCGCGCCGTCCGCGAGGTTTTGCAACAAAATCTCGATCGCGCGCGGAGTGCGGTCGATGGCGCGCAGCACGTCCAGGCACATGACGTTGCCCGATCCCTCCCAGATCGAGTTGACCGGCATTTCGCGATAGATGCGCGGCAAAACGAATTCTTCGATGTAGCCGTTGCCGCCGAGCACTTCCATCGCTTCCGCGGCCACGACAGGCGCGCGCTTGCAGATCCAGAATTTTGCCGCCGGCGTGAGCACGCGGCGCCACACCGCGGCAAATTCATCGTCCTCGTCGTAGGCGCGCGCCAGCCGCATCGTCAGCGCTGTCGCGGCTTCCGATTCCAGCGCCAGGTCGGCAAGCACATTGGTCATCAGCGGCTGATCGATCAGTTTTTTTTGAAACGCGGTTCGATACGAGGCGTGATGAATGGCCTGCGCCACGGCTTGCCGCATGAGCCCGGACGAGCCGATCGCGCAGTCAAGCCGCGTGTAATTGCTCATTTCGATGATGATCGGGATGCCGCGGCCTTCTTCGCCGATGAGCTCGGCTTGGGCGCCGGTAAACTCGACCTCGCTCGATGCGTTGGAGCGGTTGCCGAGCTTGTCCTTGAGCCGAAGAATGTTGATGGCATTGCGCTCGCCGTCGCGCGTCCAGCGCGGCACCAGAAAGCAGCTCAAGCCGCTGCTGGCGCGCGCCAGCACCAAAAACGCATCGCACATCGGCGCCGACAAGAACCATTTATGGCCGGTCAGGCGAAACAGCCGGTCCGATCCGCCGCCGGTTTCGGCGTCGGCACGCGTCGTATTGGTGCGCAGATCCGAGCCGCCCTGATTTTCGGTCATGCCCATGCCGATCAGCGCGCCGCTTTTCTCGTGCGCCGGGCGGCAGCGTGAATCGTAATGCCGGGTAAAAACGCGCGGCAGCCATTGCGCCGCGAGCGCCGGCGCCTGGCGTAGCGTCGGCACCGCGCCGTAGGTCATGGCGATCGGGCAATAGACGCCGGCCTCGACTTGCACCAGCAAGTAGGTGCCGGCGGCCCGCGCCACATGCGCGCCGGGTCCGGGCTTCGCCCACGGGCTGGTGTGAAGTCCCGCCTCGATCGCCAGCGACAACAGCGCGTGCCACGCCGGATGAAAATCGACTTCGTCGATGCGATGGCCATAGCGATCGAAAGCGCGCAGCCGCGGCGGATTGTTGTTCGCCTCAAAGCCGAGCCGGATCGTCTCAGGCTCGCCCAGCGCCTTGCCAAGCGCAGTCAAGTCGGCCGCGGCCCAACTTGCGTTTTCGCGCTGCAAGGCCTCGCGCAGCACAATGTCGGTCTGCAGGAGATTGTACGGTTCGAGCGGCGGAGGCTGGTTGGTGACCTCGTACATCGCGCGCTTCCCGTGCGGTGGCTACTCCTCGCTACAGCATACAGGGACGTTTGCGGGCGTCGAGGTGAAATGCTGGCGCAAGCATCAAGTCATGCTTCACGCCGCTTGTTGCGTCAGACGGTCCATCTCGCGCTGCACCAGCTGCCGGTACAGGCCGTCGCGGCGCACCAACAGATCCGGCGGCCCGTCCTGCATGACCTGGCCGGTTTGCAAGACGACGATGCGGTCGAAATTGCGCACCGTGGAGAGCCGGTGGGCGATGGCGATGACGGTACGGCCCTTCATCAGGCGGCCCAAGGCTTCACGGATCGCTTCTTCGGAATCCGAATCGAGCGCGGAGGTGGCTTCGTCGAGCAACAGGAGCGGCGCGTCTTTAAGGAACGCGCGCGCAATCGCGAGGCGCTGGCGTTGGCCGCCCGAGAGCTTGATGCCGCGCTCGCCGACGATGGTTCGCATACCTTGCGGCAGGTCTTCGATGAAATCGCAGCGCGCGGCGAACGCCGCTTCGAGCACCTCGTCGTCGGTCGCCTCCGACTGCCCGTAGCGGATATTTTCCATCACCGAGCGATGGAACATCGAAATGTCCTGCGGCACGACGCCGATAGCCTCGCGCAAGCTCTCCTGCGTGACGCGTGCGATGTCTTGGCCGTCGATCAGGATCTGCCCGGCCTGCACATCGTAGAAGCGTTGCAGCAGCGCGAATAAAGTGGTTTTGCCGCCGCCGGAATGGCCGACTAGACCGACCCGCTCGCCGGGCCGGAAGCTCAGATTGAAGTCCTGGAAAATCTGGCGGCCGTCGGGATAACGGAAATCGACATGCTGGAACTTGACGCTGGCGCCGCGCCGGATGAGCGGCGCCGCCTCGGGATGGTCGCACAGCTCATGCGGCACGAGCAGCGTCGCCACGGCTTCGGCCAGCCGCGCGATGTGTTGGGTCATGTCGACCAAGGCGACCGCAAGATCGCGCGTCGCGCTTAAGACCGAGATGGACAGCGTGCAGGCGAGCACGACGTCGCCCGTCGTCGCCGCGCCTTGCGTCCATAGCGTGATCGCCCAGGTCAGCAGACCCAACGTCAATAGAACCGTCACGACGGCATGAAAGATGCGCAGCCGTTCGAGATAGAACAGGCTGCGGCGCCGCGCATCCATCTCGCGATCGACGGTGGCATCGAAGCGGCGGCGCTCGCGTAGGAGACCGCCGAAGGCGCGCACCAGCGGCATATTGGTGACGACGTCGACCATTTCGCCGTCGACCGCCGCCGCTTTCCTGGCAAAGTCGTGATGCAGCGGCCGGCCGGCGGCGGCGAACCGGAACAGCACGACGACCATGATGCCGGCGACGATTGCCAATGCGCCGGCCATCGGCAGGCTGATCGTGCACACCAAGGCGATCGCCGCGATGGTCGCCACGCAGGGCGGCAGCACGTTCCAGATGAACATATTTTCGGCGGTAAACACGGCGTTGGACGTTGCGGTGACGCGGCTCGTCAGCATTCCCGGCAACCGGTCGGCAAAGTAGCCGGGCGAGTGACCCATCAAGTGCCTGAAAAGGTCGCGCCGGATGTCGCCGGTGACGCCGACGAAGGTGTAGTTGGCGATCCAGCTGGCGACACGCCAAAGCAGATTGTCCGCGGCAATCAGCGAACCCAGGACGCAAAACGCCGTCCATACTGCGGCGTTACGGCCGCTGCCGAGCGTATCGACGAGAAACTTGACGCCGTATTGGGTGCCCACCGAGCACACGACCGCGCCAAGCACCGCGGCGAAAATGACCGCGTGGGATGCCGGCCGCAGCCGGATGTAGCGATAAACGAAGCCGAGCGGGAAACTGGCGTAACGCGTGAGTTCGGCCATGCGAATTCTGGTCTCCGCGGGTCAACGCAGGTCCTCCCCCAGCCTTATTGGGGAAGCGCCGTGAACTGAACGAGTGGCTCCCCGGTGAAGTTCCATGCCGCGCCGCGTCCACGGGATCAATTTCAGCGACGATTCGTTACGCGCTCGGTCGCTGCGCCAGACTTGCGAATTTACGTGTTTGATGTTGACGCCGCAGGTTAAAAAAGGTTCCAGCCGTGCGGAAAAATTAAGTTCCCTCCATGATCTGAAATATTTCCCGCCTGCAACGTTGTCGCTAGTCGCCGGGTGAGGAATTTTCAAAAACAACAAGGGACTTCCGATGCATATCGCACAGATTGCGCCGTTGACCGAGGCCATCCCGCCCAAGCTCTATGGCGGCACCGAGCGGGTAGTATCCTGGCTCACCGAGGAACTGATGGCGCTCGGCCACGAGGTGACGCTCTATGCCAGCGGCGATTCGGTCACCTCGGCGCGGCTTGAAGCAGTGTGGCCGCGGGCCTTGCGGCTCGACGGCGCCGTGCGTGATCCCAATGCGCTGCATATGATGATGTTGGAGCGCGTCTATCGGAATGCGTCCGACTTCGACTTTCTCCACTTCCATCTCGACTACTATCCGTTCTCGCTGTTTTCGCGGCAGCCGACGCCGTTCCTGACGACGCTGCACGGCCGCCTCGATCTGCCCGAACATCAACCGGTGTTTGACACGTTCGGCTCGGTCCCGGTGGTGTCGATCTCCAATTCGCAGCGGCGGCCGCTGCCGCAGGCGCACTGGGTGCGCACCGTTTATCACGGGCTGCCGGCGCAGCTATTGATGCCGAAACCCGTCAAGCCGTCCTATTTCGCGTTCCTCGGCCGTATCGCGCCGGAAAAGGGCATCGACCGCGCCATCCGCATCGCGCGACATTGCGGCGTGCCGCTCAAGGTCGCCGCCAAAGTCGACAAGGTGGACCAAGACTATTTCGACGAGCAGATCGAGCCGCTGATCGCTGCGGGCAATGTCGAATATATTGGAGAGATCAACGACAAGGAGAAATCCGAGTTCTTAAGCGGCGCTATCGCGCTGTTGGTGCCGATCGACTGGCCGGAGCCGTTCGGTCTCGTCATGATCGAGGCCATGGCCTGCGGCACGCCGGTCATTGCGTTCAATCGCGGCTCGGTGCCGGAAATCATCGACGAAGGCCTGACCGGATTTGTCGTCGAGGACATCAATGGCGCCATCGGCGCTGTCGACCGGCTCGGTCATCTGTCCCGCGACAAGATTCGCCGACGCTTCGAGGAGCGCTTCACCGCGCGCCGCATGGCGCAGAATTATCTGTCCGTGTACCGCAGCCTGTCGGACGCCGCCGCGCCGCACCTGCGGCTTGTCGCCGACGACGCGCCGGCGCTGTAAGCCGCCACCGTAGAGCCTTATCGGTTCTGCCAGAATCAGGACTGGGCTCTAGCATTTTTAATTGAGCATGATCTTTTCCGAAAACCGGTATCCACCCTCGGATCAAGTCCGAGGGCAGGCATTTTCGGGGTCGTGCGCTACGATTCCCCGATCGGCCTTGTCTCCGGCATCAGGAGCCACAGCACCGTCAAGCCGAAGAACGCGATTATGGCAAGCGTCGCGAACGCCACAGAACTGCCGAAACGGTCGGTGACATAGCCGCCGAGCGTCGCGGAGAGCGACGCGCCGATGCCGGTCGCGGTGCCGAGGATGCCCTGGCCGAGATTGAAGTGGCCGGTGCCGCGGGTGAGGTCGGCGACCACCAGCGGCACCATCACGGCGAGCACCGCGGCGGTTATGCCGTCGAGAAGCTGCACGGCAAACAGCAGCGAGGGGCTGCTCACCGCGGCGAACAGCAGCCCGCGAATCGGCAGCGCGGCGAAGGCGATCACCAGCAATGGCCGGCGTCCCCAGATTTGCGCGCGCCTGCCGACCCACGGCGACAGTGCCGCAACGACCAGCTGCGGCACCACGATGCAGGCAGCGATGATGACCGTCGCCCAATTCGCCGACCGCATGGTAACGGCACTGCCCACCAATGGCAGCATGGCGGAATTCGCGAGGTGAAACAGCAACAGACAGCCGGCGAAGATAAGAAGCGGTCGGTTGCGCATCAGCGCGCCCGGTTTGACGGGTGACTGGTCGACCTTTCGCCGCGGCGGCGCGCCATGCGCGCGCTCGGGATCGATTTCGCTTTCGGAGATCGAGCGCAACGCGATCAACGCCGGCACGAGCAGTAGCACCGTGACGATGAAAACGGCGCGGGCGGACAGCAGATAACCGCAAGCGCCCATGGCCGCTGCCGCCAAGCCGTTGCCCACCGAGGCAAAGCGCGCGTTGCGTCCGAGCCGCTCGCCGATCGCGGCGTGGCCGACGAGGCCAAGACTGATCGCCGCGATCGCCGGACCGAGCACGCAGCTCGCCAGCGCGTGCAACACCGATCCCGCCAACACCACCGGAAAGATCGGCCACGCCGCATAGGTCAGCGCGCTCACGCAGATCGCCGCAATCGAAATGCCGGCAACGAAGCGCTCCGATCGGGCGGCATCGACCAGCGCGCCGCCCGGCATTTGCCCGATCAGCGAGATAAAGCCCGCGGCCGACTGGATGAGCCCGATATCGACCTGGGTCCAGCGTTGCGCCGTGAGATAAACCGAAACGAACGGGCCGAAACCGGTTTGCACGTCGGCGACGAAGAAAATGAACCAATCGAGGCCGCGCAAGCTCTTCTGCGACGGCGTCAGCGGCGGCTCGGTTCCGTCCGGCTGGGAGCTGGGCGTTGCGTATGCAGCGTCAGTCACGCCGTGCGGGTCCGGCCGGTCGCGTAAGCGGCGTGATGCGTTCGGGACCAGGGATCCCCCTCCGGCGAGTTATTTAGAATTTGCGTATGATCTTTGTCCGAAAATCGGCGACCGTTCTTCGGCATCATGCGCTTGTTATTCGGGCAGCGGCTCGAGCTTGCCGAGCGCACCCAGGACGACGATGGGTTTCCCCTCCTGATATTCGGGCGCGGCCTTTACCTGGTCGCGACTGAGTTCGAGCGCGATCTTGGCGTCGGAGGATTGCGCCGGCGGCGGGAAATGCAGCGCGTTCCAATCCACCGCGATCTTGCGGCTGCCGACGCCGAGGAAACCGCCAAAATCGATAATCGCGGCACGCACTTGGCCGCTGCGGTCGACAATCACATCGACGATATGACCCATATTCTCGCCGGCGGTGCTGACCACCTCGCGGCCTAGGATGCCCTCGACTTCGTGGCTGTTGAGAATGGTCTCCGCGGGCGGAACGGTCGGTGCCGGGGGCGATTGTGCGGCGGGCGATTGGGTCTGGGCCGGCGTGCCGACATCTTCCGAAAATGCAACGGTGATCGTGTCGGCGAGCGCCAAGCCGAGCGCCAAAACCAAGGCGGCGCCTATGGCGGCGGTCATTGCCGAAAATTTCAGCTTATTCCCGCGCATCTTCGCTCAAGCCCAGGGATGGAACTCACACCACTAAGCCGAGGCGGCCGCGCAGGTTCCACGCCTGGGGATCAATCAACCAAACTTCATGCGCCTGAAGACGAAAATACGATCGAAACCCGGATGTCGCCGCTGATCCGCGGCGTATCGAGCGAAACCGTCTCGCCATGGCGGCGCACCCGCAAATCGACGCTTGAAGACGAAAGCCGCAAATCGCGCAACATGACTTCGTCCAGGAACTCCGGCAGACGCGGGTTCCGCAGCCTGATTTCGCCTTTAAACGGATCGAATTCCAGCCCCAGTGAGGCTTCAAGCAGCGTGAACGGCGTCGCGCTGGCCCAGGCCTGCGGCGAGCAGGCGACAGGATAAAGTGTTGGGCCGTGGCCGCGCTGAAGCTGAAAGCCGCAGAACAGTTCCGGCAGGCGCCGCTGATCCATATATGTGGCGGCGCTGAACAGGCCGCCGAATAAGCTGTCGATCGCGTGCTTCTGTTCGTAGCGCGCAAGACCCAGCGCGATCAGCGCATTGTCGTGCGGCCAGATCGAGCCATTGTGGTACGACATCGGATTAAAGCGCGCCTCATCTTTCGCCACCGTGCGAATGCCCCAGCCGGAGAAAAAGCGCGGCTGCAACAGCTCCTTGGCGACGCGCTTGGCGCGATCCGCGGTGGCGATGCCGGTGAACAGCACCTGGCCGGCGTTCGAGGTGCGCACCCGGCATGGGTCTTTGGCGCCGTCGAGCGCCAGTGCGTAGGTCTCGATATCGGGACACCAGAATGCCGCTTCGAAACGTTCGGCGAGGCGGCTCGCTTCGGCGTCCAGCCGCTGTGCCGCGGCGTCGCGTTTGAGCCGCCGCGCGCACCGCGCCGCCATTCGCTTGGCGGCATAGACATAGCCTTGCACTTCGACGAGTGCGATTTCGCCTTCGGCGAGGCGTCCGTCGGCGTGGAAAATGGCGTCGTGGGAATCTTTCCAGCCCTGATTGGCAAGGCCTTGCTCGCTGGCGCGCTTATATTCGACGAAGCCATCGCGGTCGGGATCGCCGGGGCCGTCGATCCAAGCCAGCGCCGCCTCGATATTCGGCCACAATTCGGCGATGGTTTCCGTATCGCCGGTGCGCTCGACATAGAGTCCGGCAAGCAGCACAAAGAGCGGCGTCGCGTCGACGCTGCCGTAATAAAGGCCGAACGGCACTTCGCGCAACGCCGCCATTTCGCCGCCGCGCATCTCGTGCAGGATTTTTCCCGGCTGCGCGTCTGCGAGCGGATCGGTGGTCGTGGCCTGATAGGCCGCCAAGCGGCGCAGCACGCCCCGCGCCACTTCCGGCGACCACCACAACATCTGCAGTGCCGTGATCAATCCGTCGCGGCCGAATGTGGTCGAGTACCACGGGATGCCGGCGTAAGGGTAACGGCCCTGCGGCGTATCCGTCATCAGCATCGCGAGATCGGCTGCCGAACGGCATAAGATCTCGTTGAACCGATCATTGGAGGTTTCGACCGACGTGCGCCCGCGGGTTTGCTCGCGCATTTCCCGGCGCGCCGCGATAAGGCCGCGCAGAAACGGCAGCGGCAGCGAGTTGGTCCGGTCGCAGCTCACGGCGACGAAGATCGGGCGCATCTCGCCGGGATTGAGATGAAGACGATAGATGGCGGAATGCGTCGACAGCTCGTCCGGCGGCGGATCGAAGTTGAGTGCGGTGCGCCGCACCTTGCCATCCAGGCCATTATAGATCAGCAACACGCGGTCTGCGCCGTGAAGTTTTGCCGTCGCGGTGCCGCGTTTGTCCCGGTGTGAGCCGCGGACTTCGAACAGATCGGCAAAATCGCTCTCGAACAGGATCGCCAAACGGAGCTCGATGGCCTGATCGCCGTAATTGCGCACGCCGAAGCGCTGATAAGCCGTATCGCGCCAGAGAAAGATGGTGCGCAGGATATGGACTCTGTCCTTCTCCATGACGATGCGCTGACCGTCCATCAGATCGGGATTGGTTAGATCGACGAAGAACGCCGAATTATCGTCACGCAGATTGGAGCCGAGGAGCAGCGGCGTTTGATCGTTGACTACGAGTTCGAGGCGCGAGAGATGCCGCGTGTCATGATGGAACAGTCCGCTGGAATGATCGGATGCGCTGCCGATGTCGCCGCGGCTGTCCAGCACCACGAAAGTGTCGCCGTATTTGAGCGCGCGCGGCGGCCGGCTCGACTGCGTCGCGGTAATGGTAAACGCCGCCTCCGGAGACGGTTCTGTTGGAAATGGCACCGCCGCCTTTGATGCGGTCGAGGCAAGGGTGGGTTTCGCTGCAGGTTGGGCGGACATGGCTCAAGGCTTAACCGTCACCGCCGTCGGGATTGCGGCTCAGGGTCTGTTGCTGCCGTGGATGACGTTGACGACGCGCATCCTGATTGGGTCGACGATTACCACATCCTCCGCCACCATGGCGTATTTGAGGAACATCGCGTCGTCGATGCCCGCGTGGTCGGGCAGTTCGGAAAGCTGCACCGCCGCCGCTACCGGCGCGCCGACGGCGGGTTCGATTTGCGTCGTGACGGCGCGGACCCGTTGCCGTAGCACGGCGTTATAAAGCGCGCTCTGCTGCGCCGGCGTGAGCGCCAACTTCCCGGTCACCGCGCCAAGGGAACTCACTGCCTCGTTCGGCCCGACGCTTTGCGCAACCGCGCTGGCAGTGGCAAGCACTGATGCGGCGACGAGCGACGGAAGCCAAATCCGGCCAGCCATGCAGCGGTCCCGTGAGGGTAAAAGTAATTCCTCCCGTAACGAACGCCTAACAGCAACAATCGGTTCAATCCGATTTTGCTGCGTTGCACATTATTTACATTTATGAATCTTCGGCTAGGCCGGGTATTGCCCAGAACAGACTATTCCTGCTTGCGTCTATTGGTCACGGTGCAAAAAATTCGATGACAAACTGGTAAAATGCTGTGAAATACCGTCAATTACACACCAATAAAAGCGCTCAAGGGACGGAAAACTATGTCGACAACATCTACAAGCACGGTCGAATCGCAAGCGCTGGCACCGCCGGCATCGCGATGGACGCAACTCATCTGCGGCATCATTTGCATGGTGCTGATCGCCAACCTGCAGTACGGGTGGACGTTGTTCGTCAATCCGATCAACAAGGCGCACGGCTGGTCGATTGCGGCGATCCAGCTCGCCTTCAGCATTTTCATTGCGCTGGAGACATGGCTGACGCCAATCGAAGGCTGGATCGTCGATAGTCTTGGTTCGCGGCGCGGGCCCAAGCTGATGGTCGCCTTTGGCGGCATTATGGTGGCGCTGGGCTGGATCATTAATGCAAACGCCGACACGCTCACGGGGCTCTATCTCGGCGCGGTGCTCGCCGGAACCGGCGGCGGCGCCATCTACGCAACCTGCGTCGGGCTTGCTGTCAAATGGTTCCCGGATCGCCGCGGTCTTGCCACCGGCCTTACGGCGGCCGGATATGGCGCCGGCGCGGCGCTCACCGTCGTGCCGATCCGCGAAGTGATCGAATTGAGCGGCTATCAGACGGCGTTCTTCTGGTTCGGACTCATCCAGGGCGGTATCGTATTTATTCTTGCCTGGTTGTTGCGTTTCCCCGATGCCAACGAGGTATCTCGGGCTTTGCTGCCGAAGGTGCAGCAGACCAAGCGCAATTATTCGCCGTTAGAAGTTTTGGGAACGCCAGTATTCTGGATCCTCTACATCATGTTCGTCATGGTGTCGGCGTCCGGCTTGATGGCGACCGCGCAGCTCGCGCCGATCGCCAAGGATTTCAACATCGGTGATGCGGTGATCTTCTTCGGTGCGACCACACTCAGTGCGGCGCTGATCATCGACAACATCGCCAACGGCGCGGCGCGTCCGCTATTCGGCTGGATCTCCGACCACATCGGCCGGGAAAATACCATGGCGATTGCATTCGGCCTGGGCGGAATAGCCTATTGGCTCTTAGGCACGCTCGGTCACTCGCCGTACGCCTTCGTGCTGTTCGCGGCGCTGATCTTCCTGACCTGGGGCGAAATTTTCAGCCTGTTCCCCTCGACCTGCACCGACACATTCGGACCATGGTTTGCGACAGTGAACTTGAGCTTGCTCTATACCGCCAAGGGTGCATCCGCCTTCCTGGTGCCGGTCGCCAACCTGATCAAGAATGCCACGGGCGGCTGGCATCTGGTGTTCGTGGTAACCGCGATCATGAATTTTGTGGTCGTTGCCTTGGCGCTGTTCGTGCTCAAGCCGATGCGCGCGCGGATGATGCAGAAGGGCTGAGATCGCCACTCAGTGCCTGCAGTCATGACGGGCGCGGGAGGAATCCCGCGCCCGCTTCCTTTCGAAGGCCCCGACAACTGCGGCATTCCGCGTCTGGCATAATGTATTACAGTGCGCTATGGATGCTCTTCGGCACGCGGAAGCTTCGAAAGACCGCGTCCGGCAAGGGTTGCGAAGCGTCTTCGTCACGAGCGTCTTTGATGTCTTCCAGGGTGCATCGTCTGTCCGTTCGCGCGCGCGACGTCGCTTCGACCGCGCGGCCGCGGCTCGAGCCGATCGACACATCCTTCAGCTTCAAGAACAAGGCCTATGCGGCGCTCAGGTCCGTGATCGTCGACATGGACGTGTACGGCAGCGCCGAGGAAATCCGGCTCGATGAGCGCAGCCTCGCCCAGGACTTTGGCATCAGCCGCACGCCGGTGCGCGAGGCGATGGCGCAGCTCGAGCGCGAAGGCTTCGTCCGCTCGGTGCCGCGGCGCGGCGTCTATGTGGTGCGCAAGACCAAGCGCGAGGTCATCGAGCTGATCACCGCCTGGGCGGCGCTGGAAAGCATGGCGGCGCGGCTGATCACGGAAAACGGCAGCGATGACGAGATCGCATCGTTACGCAAAATGTTCGCCACCTTCGAGAACGGCGAAGTGCGCGCCCATCTTGACGAATATTCGGAAGTGAACATCGAATTCCATCAGACCATCATCCGGCTGAGCCGCAACAGCGTGCTGATGAAGCTCGCGGAAAATCTGTTCACCCACATGCGGATGATCCGGCGCAAGACGATCGGCGAAAAAGATCGTGCGGATCGATCGATCCGCGATCATATCCACATCATCGAGGCGCTCGAGGCGCGCGACACGTTGCGCGCTGAGAAGCTCGTTCGCGATCACGCGCTCGGCCTCGCCGACCACGTCGAGAAATACGCCGATTATCTGGATTGAATGCACGGAGACGAGCCATGGCAGATGCAGCAATGAAAATCGCAGATGCACCGGCGGCGGGGCAGGAGCTGACGGATGGCTTTCATCTCGTCATCGACGCGCTCAAGCTCAACGGCATCAAGACGATTTACGGCGTGCCCGGCATTCCGATCACGGATTTCGGCCGCATGGCGCAGGCCTCGGGCATCCGCGTCATCTCGTTCCGGCACGAGCAGAACGCCGGCTATGCCGCGGCGATTGCGGGTTTCCTCACCAAGCAGCCGGGCGTCTGCCTCACCGTGTCGGCACCGGGGTTCCTTAACGGGCTGACCGCGCTGGCGCACGCCACCACTAATTGCTTTCCGATGATCCTGATGTCCGGTTCGTCGGAGCGCGAGATCGTCGATCTCCAGCAGGGCGACTACGAAGAGATGGACCAGCTGGCGATCGCCAAGCCGCTCTGTAAGGCGGCGTTCCGCGTGCTGCATGCCGCCGACATCGGCATCGGTCTTGCGCGTGCGATCCGCGCGGCGGTGTCGGGGCGTCCGGGCGGCGTCTATCTCGATCTGCCGGCAAAACTGTTCGGCCAGGTGATGGACGCCGAAGCCGGCCGGAAATCTCTGGTGAAAGTCATCGACGCGGCGCCAGCGCAGATCCCGGCGCCGGAGGCCATCAAGCGCGCGCTCGATGTGCTGAGAAGCGCCAAGCGTCCGCTGATTATTCTTGGCAAAGGCGCCGCCTATGCGCAGGCCGACGATGCGATCCGCGCGCTCATTGAAAGGAGCGGCGTTCCTTTCCTGCCCATGAGCATGGCCAAAGGCCTGTTGCCCGACACGCATCCGCAATGCGCCGGCGCGGCGCGCTCGACGGTGCTCAAGGATTCCGACGTTGTCATGCTAATCGGCGCGCGGCTGAACTGGCTGCTCTCGCACGGCAAGGGCAAAGCCTGGGGCGACGCGCCGAAGAAGTTCATCCAGATCGACATCGAGCCCAAGGAGATGGATTCGAACGTCGAGATCGCCGCGCCGGTGGTCGGCGACATCGGCTCGGCTGTCGCTGCGCTGCTCGACGGCATGGGCGCCAACTGGCCGGCGCCGCCCGCCGAATGGGTCGAGGCCGTCATGTCGAAGCGCGAAGAGAACGTCGTCAAGATGGCGCCGCGGCTGATGAACAATAATTCGCCGATGGACTATCACGGCGCGCTTGGCGTGCTGCGCACCATCGTCAAGGAACGGCCGGATGCGATCCTCGTCAACGAAGGCGCCAACACGCTCGATCTCGCCCGCGGCGTCATCGACATGTACAGGCCGCGCAAGCGCCTCGACGTCGGGACCTGGGGCGTTATGGGTATCGGCATGGGCTACGCCGTCGGCGCGGCCGTCGAGACCGGCAAGCCCGTGCTTGCGGTCGAGGGCGACTCGGCGTTCGGCTTCTCCGGAATGGAGATCGAAACCATCTGCCGCTACCAGCTGCCGGTCTGCGTGGTCATCTTCAACAACGACGGCATCTATCGCGGCACCGACGTCAACAAAACGGGTTCCGATCCGGCGACGACCGTCTTCGTCAAGGGCGCGCGTTACGACAAGATGATCGAGGCATTCGGCGGCGTCGGCGTCAATGCGACATCGCCCGATGAACTCAAGCGCGCCGTCAACGCGGCCATGGACTCCGGCAGCCCGACGCTGATCAACGCGGTGATCGATCCGGCGGCCGGCAGCGAGAGCGGCAGGATCGGCAACCTCAACCCGCAAAGCAAGATTGGCAAGAAGCAATAGCAGAGATTTTTTACTGTCGTCCCCGCGAAAGCGGGGGACCCAGTCAACGCCAGACGATCGGTGTGTACTGGGTGCCCGCCTTCGCGGGCATGACGAAGAAGGAGGAAACGATGGCAATGAAAAAGAAAGCCAAAACGGCAAAGTCCAAGGCGAAATCCAGCGCCGCGGCGAAAAAGGTCGTGAAGTTGAAAGCGAAGAAGCCGGTGGCGAAAGCCGCTCCGGGCAACGGCATGCCGCGGCCTTCGTCAAGGCCCTGGGGTCAAGCAGGCCGCGCGCTGCAAGGCGTAAAAATCCTCGACTTCACGCATGTGCAATCGGGGCCGACCTGCACGCAGCTCCTTGCCTATATGGGTGCCGACGTCATCAAGGTGGAACGGCCCGGCATCGGCGACATCACGCGCGGTCAGCTGCGCGACGTGAAGGGCGCCGACAGCCTCTATTTCACCATGCTCAACGGCAGTAAGCGCTCGATCACCATCGATTCCAAGCATCCCACGGGCAAGGAAATCCTCGACCGGCTGGTCAAGGAATGCGACGTGCTCGTGGAAAATTTTGCGCCCGGCGCGCTCGACCGCATGGGGCTCACTTTCGAGCACATCCACAAGCTCAATCCGCGCATGATTGTCGCCTCGGTCAAGGGTTTCGGCCCCGGTCCTTACGAGGACTGCAAGGTCTACGAGAACGTGGCGCAATGCGCCGGCGGATCGGCCTCGACGACCGGCTTCCGCGACGGCCCGCCGCTCGTCACCGGCGCCCAGATCGGCGACAGCGGCACCGGCTTGCATCTCGCGCTCGGCATCGTCAGCGCGCTCTACCAGCGCGTCCGCACCGGCCGCGGTCAGAAAGTGCTGTGCGCCATGCAGGACGGCGTGCTCAATCTCGCGCGCGTGAAATTGCGCGACCAGCAGCGGCTGGCGCATGGACCGCTCACCGAATACAGCCAGTACGGCGAGGGCGTGCCGTTCGGCAAAGCGACGCCGCGCGCCGGCAACGATTCCGGCGGCGGGCAGCCGGGTTGGATCCTCAAATGCAAAGGCTGGGAGGAGGATCCCGACGCCTACATCTATTTCATCACCCAGGCGCCGGTGTGGACCGCGATCTGCGACCTGATCGGCAAGCCGGACTGGAAGACCGATCCCGATTACGCGACGCCGCCGGCGCGGCTGCCGCGGCTGAAGCAGATATTCGCTACCATCGAACAGTGGACCATGACCAGGACCAAGTTCGAGGTCATGGAAATCTGCAACAAACACGACATCCCGGTCGGGCCAATTCTGTCGATGAAGGAAATCGCCGAGGAGCCGTCGCTGCGCGCGACCGGCACCGTCGTCGAGGTCGATCATCCGACCCGCGGCAAGTATCTGACGGTCGGCAATCCGATCAAGCTGTCGGATTCGCCCGCCGATGTGCGGCGTTCGCCGCTCCTTGGCGAGCATACCGACGAAATTTTGCGCAAGGTGCTCGGCTACTCCGAAAAAGAAGTCGCCGAGATCAAGGTCTCGGGTGCGATCACCGCACCGGACAAACCGGCCAAAGCCGAAGCGGCGTAGTTTGGGAGAGGTTGTTGCTATGCGTATCGTCGTTCACGGGCAGCAGGCGTTCGGCAAGGCGGTTCTGGAAGCGCTGATCAAGCGCGGCGAAGATGTCGTCGCCGTCTACGTCGCACCGGAGAAGCCCGGAGCGAAAGCTGATCCGCTGAAAGAGGCGGCGCTCGCCGCAAAACTTCCGGTTTATCAGCCCGATTCCTACAAGAATCCGGAAGTTTGGGAAGAATTCAAAGCGCTGAAGCCCGACCTTCAAGTGATGGCCTTCGTGACGCTGTTCGTGCCCGAAGAATTCCTCAACATCCCGACCCACGGCTCGATCCAGTATCACCCGTCGTTGTTGCCCGCTTATCGCGGCGCCAATGCGATCAACTGGCCGATTATCAAAGGCGAGAAGGAAACCGGCCTGTCGATCTTCTGGCCCGACAACGGCCTCGATACCGGCGATGTGCTGTTGCAGAAAAAAACGCCGATCGGGCCGAACGACACCCTCGGCACGGTCTATTTCGACCGGCTGTTTCCGATGGGGGTCGAAGCGATGCTGGAGGCGGTCGATCTCGTCAAAGCCGGCGAGGCGCCGCGCATCAAACAAGACGAGGCGCATGCCACCTACGAGGGCCGCTGCGGCGCCGATAACGCCAAGATCGACTGGGGGAAGCCCTGGGAGCAGATCGACCGCCTCATCCGCGGCTGTAACCCGGCGCCCGGCGCATGGACCACGCTCGACGGCAAGCAACTGAAAATCTTCGACGCCAGGCCGCTGCCGGCCAAAGACCCGAAGGGAATTGGCGGCAAGCTCGGCGAGATCGTCGCGGTGGAAGCCGACGGCTTCACCGTGGTCTGTGCCGACGGACGTTTCAAAGTCTCACGCGTTCAGCCCGCCGACGGCAAAAAGATCGAAGCCGGCGAATGGGCGAAGTCCGTCAACCTCGCCGCAAAGGCGAGATTCGCGTGACGTGAAGAACTGGGAAGTTGCACCCCTGCCGGGTTTTCCTGCCATCAATGGATCGTCAAAAAATGCCTGCCTCACAGCATCAATCGCCTAAATCCGATATTGAAATTTCGCAGGCCGCAAAGAAGCGGCCGATCCTCGACATCGCGCGCGAGAAGCTCGGTATCGGCCCGGAAAACCTCGAACCGTTCGGCCACTTCAAGGCCAAGGTGTCGATGGATTTCATCAAGTCGATCCAGAACAAGCCCAACGGCAAGCTGATCCTGGTCAGCGCGGTTAACCCGACGCCGGCGGGCGAGGGCAAAACGACGACGACCGTCGGTCTGACCGACGCGCTCAATTATATCGGCAAGAAGGCGATGCTGTGCATCCGCGAGCCGTCGCTCGGGCCCTCGTTCGGCATGAAGGGCGGCGCCGCCGGCGGCGGCTATGCCCAGGTCGTACCGATGGAAGACATCAACCTGCATTTCACCGGCGATTTCCACGCCATCACGTCGGCGAATAATTTGCTCGCCGCACTGCTCGACAATCACATCTATTGGGGCAATGCGCTCGGCATCGACCCGCGCCGGATCGCTTGGCGCCGCGTGCTCGACATGAACGATCGCGCGCTGCGCTCGATCGTGAATTCGCTCGGCGGCGTCGCCAACGGGTTTCCGCGCGAGGACGGCTTCGACATCACCGTCGCTTCCGAGGTCATGGCGATCTTCTGCCTGGCGCGCAATGTCGAGGATCTCAAGAAGCAACTCGGCAACATCGTGGTCGGCTATACGCGTGACCGCAAGCCGGTGCGCGCCAGCGAGCTCAAGGCGCATGGTGCCATGACCGTGCTGCTTAAGGAGGCGCTGGCGCCGAACCTGGTGCAGACCATGGAAGGCACGCCGGCTTTCATCCACGGCGGTCCGTTCGCCAACATCGCGCACGGCTGCAATTCGGTGCTGGCGACGACGACCGCGCTTAAACTCGCCGATTACGTGGTGACCGAAGCCGGCTTCGGCGCCGATCTCGGCGCCGAGAAATTCATGGACATCAAATGCCGCAAGACCGGCATTGCGCCCGACTGCGTCGTCCTGGTGGCGACCATCCGCGCGCTCAAGATGCACGGCGGCGTCAAGAAGGAAGATCTCAAAGGCGAGAATTTGCCGGCGCTGGAAGCCGGCATGGCCAACCTGCAGCGGCACGTCGAGAACATGCGGAAATTCGGCATCGTACCGTTGATCTCGATCAACCGCTTCTCCGCCGACACCGCCGCCGAGATCAAGCTCGTTGAGGATAAATGCAAGGCGCTCGGGGTTGAGGCTTTGATGGCCGATCACTGGGCCGAAGGCGGCAAGGGCGCTGCCAACGTCGCGCGCGCGGTGGTGAAGATCGCCGAAAGCGGCCAGAGCAAGCTCAAGTTCCTTTACCCCGACGACATGCCGCTGATCGAGAAGATCCGCACCATCTGCCGGGAAATCTATCGCGCCAAGGATATCTCGATGGACAAGTCCGTGCGCGATCAGCTCGCTTCGTTCGAGGCCATGGGCTGCGGCAAGTTCCCGATCTGCATGGCCAAGACTCAGTATAGCTTTACGACCAATCCCGATGCCAAAGGCGCGCCGAACGACCATATCATCCCGGTGCGTGAAGTACGGCTCTCCGCGGGCGCCGAGTTCGTGGTGGTGATCTGCGGCGAGCTGTTGACCATGCCGGGTCTGCCGAAGGTCCCGGCGGCTGACTCAATCGAACGTCGGTCCGGACGGCCGGATCGTCGGACTGTTCTAACAAGGAGTGAACGATGCTTAAGTTCTACTATAGCGGCGCGCCGAACCCGACCAAGGTGGCGCTGTTTCTCGAAGAGGCCGGTTTGCTCTACGAGGCGATACCGGTCGACACCCGCAAGGGCGAGCAGCACAAGCCGGAGTTTTTGGCGATCAATCCCAACGCCAAATTGCCGGCCATCGTCGACGGCGACGTGACGGTGTTCGAATTCAAGCGCGATCCTGCTTTACCTCGCCGAGAAGACCGGCAAGGTCCTGCCGGCCAAGACCGACAAGGCGCGCGGCGAGCTGTTGTCGTGGATGTTCTTCGTGTCGTCCGGCGTCGGACCCTATTTCGGCCAAGCGGTGCACTTTCGCAATTACGCGCCTGAGAAGCTGCCCTATGCCATTAACCGCTATGTCTTCGAGGCCCACCGCCATGCCGGCATTCTCGACGCGCGGCTCGGCAAGCGGAAATACATGCTCGGCGACACATACACCATCGTCGACATGAACGTGTGGGGCTGGGCGCGCCTGCTGCCGAACGTGGTCGGCGAGGGCGCCTTCGACAAGTACAAGAACATCAAGCGGCTGCTCGATGAGATCAATGCCCGTCCTGCGGCGCAAAAAGCCAACGCGCTGAAGGACCGCCACAAGTTCAAGACCGAGATGGACCAGGAAGCGCTCAACGCGATGTTCCCGCATTTGGCGCAAAAGGTCGCATAGTTTTCCGCCGGTAGACGGCGACTAAAAACGGTGCGGCTTGCGCGGCCGCGCCGTTTGCGTCTGATCGACGCGAGCCTTCAGCCGGTAAATCCGTAATCGGGCAATTGCAGTCTATCGACGATGCTGCTGCCGATCGCGTATCTCGCCAGACCGGGAATACGAAAGGCCTTGATGGCGTAGTTACGCAAGCGCAGGCCGAGTTCGGTCTTCGGGGCAAAAAATGCGGCAAAACGTTCGGCGCCGCGCTGCTTGGCGGCGATATAAGGTCGCAACAGCTTTTCGTAGCTGCGATACGCGATGTCGTGCCGTCCCCCGGATTTTGCGAGTTCTCCGGCGAGCACATAGGCCGCGGTGACCGCCAAGGCCGCGCCTTGTCCGCCGAGCAACGAGATGCAGAAAGCCGCGTCGCCGAGCAACACGACCCGTCCGCATGACCAGCGGTCCATGACGATTTGACTGACGCGGTCGAAGTAGAGTTCGTGAGCCCGCTCAAGTTCGCCGAGAATAGCCGTTGCTTCCCATTTTCCGTCGCCGAATTGTCGGCGCAGAATTGCCTTCTGCGCGTCGACACCGGAAGCCTCGGCCGACGCCGCGCCGCCGGCGGTAAAAATGAAAAGAAACAGCGTGCGGTCTCGGCGCAAGGCAAACCGCGCCAGCTGCCGGCCCGGCTCGGCATGGACGACATAAACGTCTTCGTCGCGCGGCCGATAACCGGTGGCTTCGAAGGCGGCGACGACATAGCCCAGCTTTTTCTCAAAGCGATCCTGCGGGCCGAAGACCAGACGCCGAACGGCCGAATGCATGCCGTCGGCGCCGACGACGAGATCGAATTTACGACTGCCGCCGCGGCGCAACCGAACCTCCACGCTGTCGTCGCGGCCGTGCAGAGCCTCGATTTCGTCGCCGAATATGACCGCGGCGCTGCTCTTGACCTTGTCGAAGATCGATCGCGACAGGTCGCTGCGGGCGAGCGTGATATAGCGGCCTCCGGTGAGCTCGCCGAAAACGGCTGTCCCGAAGCCCGCCACGCGTCTGCCGCCGTCGTCCACCAGACGCAGCTCGCGCATGCGGTAACCGGCGCGATCGATGTCGGCGGACAGCCCCATGCGCTCGGCGATGTCGTAGCCCAAGCCCCAGAAGTCGATGACATAGCCGCCGCTGCGGAGCGCGGGGGCGCGCTCAATCAGAGTCGGTTCGAAACCGGCCGCTTTAAGCCAGAATGCCAGTGCCGGTCCGGCGACACCAATTCCAGAGATCAGAACGGTCTTGGCTTGCATCGGCGCAATCATAGCCTCTCCTTCGCGGATTGCGGCGGCGGCATGCGGCACGTCAACGCAAAACGGCGCGGCTTTTCGGGCCGCGCCGTTCGCGTCTTCGAGGATGAAGCGCTTACTGGAACAGCTTCATCGCATTTTCGAGCGTTTGGATTACGCCCCAAGCCAGCGGGATGCCGACAAAACCCCAGGCGAGGATCAGCGGTAGCATGTTGGAGCCGCTCTGATTTTGGTTTGCCATGGTTTTCTCTCCTCAGGCCCAATTCTTCCTAGGCGCCGGCCGGTTCGCCGGCGGCGTCGACTTCCATCTGCGCCCGGATCGCTTCATGGTCGGGCTTCATGTGGAAGCGGTGATGCACCGCCTTGATCATGAAGTTGCAGATGAAGCCAATGACCAACAATCCCGCCATGATGAACATGGTGACGTTGTAAGCCTGCGCCTTCGGCACGCCGCTGTCGATCTGATACTGGCGGATGTAGTTCACCAGCACCGGACCGAACACGCCGGCTGCCGACCACGCCGTGATCAGCCAGCCGTGGATGGCGCCGACGTAGCGCGTGCCGAACATATCCTTGAGATACGCCGGCACGGTGGCGAAGCCGCCGCCATACATGCTCATGATGATCACGAAGCACAACACGAACAGCGACACGCTGCCGATCGAGCCGGCCCACGGCACCGTGCAGTAGAGCAGGGTTCCGAGCGCGAAGAAGCAGAAATAGGTGTTCTTTCGTCCAATATAGTCCGACGTCGAGGCCCAGAAGAAACGGCCAGCCATGTTGAACAGGCTAAGCAGTCCGACGAAGCCCGCCGCCGCGACAACCGACACCTTGCCGGGGAACATTTCCTGGCTCATGGCGGAGGCTTGGCCGAGGACGCCGATGCCGGCGGTGACGTTGAGGCAGAGCACCCACCAGATCAGCCAGAACTGCGGCGTCTTGATCGCGTCATAGACGTAGACGTCGTTCTTGGTGATGAGCTTCTGCTCGACCACCGGCGGCGTATAGCCTTCCGGCTTCCAGCCCGGCGCCGGAACCCGCACGATGAAGGCGCCGACCATCATGAAGATGAAGTAGACAATGCCAAGCGTGATGAAGGTCTCGGCGACGCCGACATGGGTGGGCGTTGAGAATTTCGCCATCAGCCAGACCGAGAGCGGTGAGGCGATAAACGCGGCGCCGCCGAAGCCCATAATGGCCATGCCAGTCGCCATACCCGGCCGGTCGGGGAACCATTTGATCAGCGTCGACACCGGCGAGATGTAGCCGAGGCCAAGGCCGCAGCCGCCCAGCACGCCGTAACCCAAATAAATGACCCAGAGATTGTGGATATAGACGCCGAACGCCGAAACCAGAAAGCCACCACCGAAACAACAAGCGGCGGCAAACATCGCTTGGCGCGGGCCGCCCTCTTCGACCCAGCGGCCAAAAATGGCTGCCGAGGTGCCGAGGAAGAAGATTCCGATAGAGAAGATCCAACCCAGTTCGGCCAAATTCCAGTCGCTCGTCGCCGATTGCGTGATGCCGATCAATTTTGTCATCGGCAAATTGAAAACGCTGAACGCATAGGCCTGGCCGATGCACAGATGGATGCATAATGCCGCGGGCGGCACCATCCACCGGCTAAAGCCGGGTTTGGCGATCGTCCGGTTCCGATCGAGAATTGGAAGCAAAGCCATCGCGCGGTCCTCCTTGGTTTCCCCAGTCGCTTTTTCCGCAGACTTCTTATCAAGACTTATTCGGCGTCTAGCGTAGCCGTCGCGTCGCCTTCACGAGTCGGAAGGCGCAGACAGGCTTTGCGCAAAAATCTCCTATAGCCTGAGGCGAATAGCAAGTTCGACCAAAGTTACTCGATGCGTCGGACCGGGCGCCTTACCTGGGCAAACTCGCGCCGCAATGGGAACATTCCCCGTTACCGCGTCAATTGAGAATAATATCGCAGCAGCACGAAACAGCCTGGAATGATTGTCCTGCAATAGAATCTGTTGTTTTTCAATGCATTAGGCTTGCGCGCACTCGCTGGGATCGTGCCATCGTGACGCCGCGGCGAGAATCGCCCCGGTCCCGGCCTTGGCTATGCCGCTCGATGAGGCCAAGTGTCGCGGCAAGGCGCGGTGTTGATAGTCGGGAGCGTACCCAGCTCTGTTTCAATTAGCGTTTTTGCGCCTTAAAAGGACACGATGATCCTGACCGAGCAGCCACCGACCTCTTCACCCAGCCAGCGCGGGGGCGCCGGGCGGCGACGGCCGCCGCGGACTCCGAAAGGCCGCCAGGTTGACCCGCAGGCGCTGGCCGACGTGCAGGCGCTGCTGATCGACCGGCCGCGGCGGCGCGATCTGCTTATCGAACACCTGCATCTGATCCAGGACCACTACGGGCATCTGTCAGCCGCACATCTCGCCGCCTTGGCGCAGGAGATGAAGCTCGCGCTCACCGAGGTCTATGAGGTCGCGACCTTCTACGCCCATTTCGATGTGGTGAAGGAGGGCGAGACGCCGCCACCGCCGGTCACTGTGCGGGTGTGTGATTCGCTGTCTTGCGCGCTGTTCGGCGCCGAGCATTTGCTTGCCGAATTACCGAAGAAGCTCGGCGCGGGCGTGCGCGTCATGCGCGCGCCGTGCATGGGCGCCTGTGATCGCGCGCCGGTCTGTGCCGTCGGTCACGTCCAGGTCATGGAAGCGGACGCCGCAAAGGTTGCTGCGGCAGCGGCGAAGCCGGCGCATGCGCATACCTATCCGACGCCGGTTCCATTTGCTGCTTACGCGAAGGCTGGCGGCTATGAATTGCTCAAGGCTTGCCTGTCCGGCAAGCGCACGCGCGACGATCTCATCAAGATCGTGAGCGATGCCGGACTGCGCGGATTGGGCGGTGCCGGATTTCCGACCGGCCGGAAATGGTCGCTGGTGCGCGCCGAACCGGCGCCCCGGCTGTTTGCAGTCAATTGCGACGAGGGCGAACCGGGCACGTTCAAGGACCGTTATTATCTCGAACGCGATCCGCATCGCTTCATTGAGGGCATGCTGATCGCGGCGTGGATCGTTGAGGCCGCCGATACATATCTCTATGTGCGCGACGAATATCCGGAATTGATTTTGCTTCTTACCGAGGAGATCACCAAAGCCGAGGAAGCGGGCCTGTCCAAGCACACCAAGATTTATCTCCGCCGCGGCGCCGGCGCTTATATCTGCGGCGAAGAATCCGCGATGATCGAATTGATCGAGGGTAAGCGCGGGCTGCCGCGCCATCGCCCGCCCTATGTGGCTCAGGTCGGGCTGTTCGGCCGGCCGACGCTCGAACAGAATGTCGAGACGCTCTATTGGGTCCGCGACATCGTCGAGAAGGGCGTTACCTGGTTCACCTCGCAGGGCCGCCACGACCGCAAGGGTTTCCGCAGTTTTTCAGTTTCCGGCCGCGTCAAGAATCCCGGCGTAAAACTCGCTCCCGCCGGCGTCACCGCGCGCGAACTGATCGACGAGTTTTGCGGCGGCATGGCTGACGGCCACACGTTCAAGGGTTACCTGCCGGGCGGGGCTTCGGGCGGCATATTGCCGGCGTCCATGGCCGACATTCCGCTCGATTTCGGCACGCTGGAAAAATACGGATGCTTCGTAGGCTCGCACGCGGTTGTGATCCTATCCGACCAGGACGATATGAAGGCTGTGGCGCTCAACCTCATCCGGTTTTTCGAGGATGAGAGCTGCGGCCAATGCACCCCGTGCCGGGTCGGCACCGAGAAGGCAGCCGAACTGATGGCCAACGGGCCGTGGGATGCTGCCCTCCTCGATGAGCTGTCTGCGCTGATGCGCGACGCGTCGATCTGCGGCCTCGGCCAGGCAGCGCCAAATCCTTTGCTTTGTGTGCTAAAATACTTTCCGGACGAACTAAAGAAGCCGCTGGGACATTGGTGATCAAAGGTCGAAAGTTATGAGCGAAGGTAACGGACAAAAGCCCGCCGGCTACGGACACGACAAGAAGGGCGCCGCCGGTGGCCCCAATTACGGCGACGGCAAGCCGGGGGTAGCGCACACCGCACCGGCCGATAAGGTCGCAGGCAAAGGCAGCGGCACGACCGCGAAGACCTTCACCATCGACGATCGCGAGGTCGATATCCGCGACGGCGAGACGATCTTTCGCGCCGCGCGACGGCTCGGCATCAAGCTGCCGCACTTGTGCTACTCGCCGAAGCCAGGCTACCGGCCGGACGGCAATTGCCGGGTCTGCATGGTCGAGATCGAAGGCGAGCGGGTGCTGGCCGCAAGCTGTATTCGCACGCCCGCACCGGACATGAAGGTCAAGACCCAGACTGACCGCGCCAAGACCGCGCGAAAAATGGTCGCCGAGCTCCTGCTCACCGACCAGCCCGAAATCGAGGTCGCGCACGATACCGATTCCGAGCTGTGGAAAACCGTAACGCGGCTGAAGGTCGAGGCTGGACGCTTCCCGAAACGAAAGCCAGCCGAAGTGCCAAAACCGGACCGCAGCCACGTGGCGATGGCGGTCAATCTCGACGCCTGCATCCAGTGCAATCTTTGCGTCCGCGCCTGCCGCGAAGTGCAGGTCAACAACGTCATCGGCATGGCCGGTCGCGGCCATCTCGAGAAAATCGTGTTCGACTTCGACGATCCGATGGGCGCTTCGACCTGCGTTGCCTGCGGTGAATGCGTACAGGCCTGCCCAACCGGCGCGCTGATGCCGGCGACCATGGTGGACGACAACAACGTCTACAAAGGCAAGCCCGACCGCACCGTCGACAGCGTTTGTCCCTATTGCGGCGTCGGCTGCCAGCTCACCTATCAGATAAAGGACGACAAGATCGCCGCCGTCACCGGCCGCAACGGGCCGGCCAACGAGAACCGGCTCTGCGTCAAGGGCCGCTTCGGTTTCGACTACGTGCACAATTCGCAGCGGTTATTGAAGCCGATGATCCGCAAGGACGGCGTGCCCAAAATTCCGCACGAATATATCGACCCGTCAAATTCGTGGACGCATTTCCGCGAAGCGACCTGGGAGGAGGCGCTCGACCGCGCCGCCATGGGCTTGAAGAAAATCCGCGATCGCGACGGATCGAAGGGGCTCGCCGGCTTCGGCTCGGCCAAGGGCTCGAACGAGGAGGCCTATCTGTTCCAGAAACTCGTTCGCACCGGCTTCGGCACCAACAACGTCGACCACTGCACGCGGCTCTGCCACGCTTCCTCGGTCGCCGCGCTGATGGAAGGCGTCGGCTCGGGTGCGGTGTCGGCCACTTTCAATGAGTGCAAGAATTCTGAAGTGATTTTCGTGATCGGCGCCAATCCGACCGAAAATCACCCCGTGGCCGCGACCTTCTTCAAGCAGGCGAAGAAACGCGGCGCCACCATGATCGTCGCCGATCCGCGCGGGCAAGCGCTCAAGCGTCACGCCACGCACATGCTGCAATTCAAGAACGGCACCGACGTGGCGATGCTCAACGGCATGCTCAACACGATCGTGACCGAGAAGCTCTACGACGAGCAGTACATCCAGACCTATGTCGAAGGCTTCAAGGCGTTCGCCGAGAGCATCAAGGATTACACGCCCGAGGAGATGGCGCCGATCTGCGGCATCGAAGCCGACGTCATCCGCACCGTGGCGCGCAAATTCGCGCGCGCGAAATCGGCGATCATTTTCTGGGGCATGGGCATTTCGCAGCATACCCACGGCACCGACAATGCGCGCTGCCTGATCGCGCTGTCGCTGATCACCGGCCAGATCGGCCGGCCGGGAACCGGGCTGCATCCGCTGCGCGGCCAGAACAACGTGCAGGGGGCGTCCGATGCCGGCCTCATTCCGATGTTCTTCCCCGATTACAAATCGGTCGAAGATCCGCAAATCCGCGCCCGCTACGAGGACGCCTGGGGCATCAAGCTCGATCCGAAAAAGGGATTAACCGTCGTCGAGATCATGGATGCGGTGCACCACGACGTGATCAAGGGCATGTACATCATGGGCGAAAATCCCGCGATGTCCGATCCCGATCTCAATCACGCCCGCGAGGCCTTGGCGCACCTCGAGCATCTCGTCGTGCAGGACCTGTTCCTGACCGAGACCGCGGTCTATGCCGATGTGATCCTGCCGGCCTCGGCCTGGCCGGAGAAGGACGGCACGGTGACCAATACCAACCGCCAGGTGCAGATGGGCCGCCAGGTGTTGCCGCTGCCGGGCGACACCCGGCATGACTGGTGGCTGATCCAGGAAATCGGCCGCCGCATGGGGCTCAACTGGAACTACAAGGGGCCGGACGAGATCTACACCGAGATGGCGTCGCTGATGCCGTCGCTCGACAATATTTCCTGGGAACGCGTGCAGCGGGAAAGCGCGGTCACCTATCCCGCCGACGCGCCGGACCAGCCCGGCCACGATGTGGTGTTCGACAAGGGTTTTCCGCGCCCCGGCGGCTTCGGCAAGCTTGTCGCGGCAAAGCTCACGCCGCCGGACGAAGTGCCGGATGCGGATTTCCCGTTTATTCTCACCACGGGCCGCCAGCTCGAACATTGGCACACCGGCGCCATGACGCGCCGTGCCACCACGCTCGATGCGCTCGAGCCCGGCGCGGTCGCCTCGGTGTCGCGCGGCACCATCGCCAAGCTCGGTATCAGTCCTGGCGACATGATCCGCGTCGCCACGCGCCGCGGTGAGGTCGAGCTTTCGGCGCGGCAGGACGACGGCATTCCCGACGGCGTGGTGTTCATCCCGTTCGCCTTTGTCGAGGCCGCCGCCAATCTCCTCACCAATCCCAAACTCGACCCGTTCGGCAAGATTCCGGAATTCAAATTTTGCGCGGCGCGACTTGAGGCGGTCGATCCGGCGACACGGGTGGCGGCGGAGTAGATCTCCGCTCCGGGCAAGGCTGATGCGCGGTATATGCTGCGCCCATGGCTGACATCGGCATCAACGACGTCGACCCGCACGATGAAATCGCGCGCCTCGAAGATGAGATCGAGGATTTGACGGCGCGCATCAAGAATTGCCGCAAATTCATTCTCGCGGCTCAGGTCGCGATGGCGGCGGCCGCGGCCGTCCTTGCTGCGATGCTGTTCGGCATCATGCGGCTTGATCTGACGTGGATGGCCGGCGCTATGGCCGCGATCATCGGCGGCATTGTTGTGTTCGGCTCGAACAACAGCACCGCGAAAGAGGCGCAAGCCGAGATCGGCGCCGCTGAATCACGGCGCGCGATGCTGATCGGCCAGCTCGATCTACACGATGTCGCGGAGCGCCCGACGCTGCATTGAGGGACAATCGGCGCTCAATCCTTCGGCTTGATGTTCGCATCCTGTCCGAGCTTGATCGTCGTCGCGATGTCGTCGGCGAAGAATTGCCCGTATTGATCCGGCTCCATGGCCGTCGGCTTGAAGCCCATGCGCTGCAGTCTGTCTTCAATCGCCGGGAGATCCATGGCGTTGCCGATGGTCTTGTTCAGCTTGTTGACGATCTCGGGCGGCGTGTTCGCCGGAGCCGAAAGCCCGCACCAGGTCAGAAACGTGTCGATCGCATAGCCTTCTTCAGCGAGCGTCGGCACGTTGGGCAGCGGCGGCCAGCGCCCGGTCGTGGTGACGCCGAGGAACGCCACCTTGCCCTGCGCCGCCAAAGCGAGCGCCGGCGTAATCGGCACGAAATAGAAATCAATGCGTCCGGCCGTGAGATCGTTAAGCGCCTGGGTCGGGTCGGTGTAGATCGCGTGCTGGACCTCCAATCCGGCCACCAGGCGGAAACGCTCGCCGGCAAGGTGCGCGGCGGAACCGATGCCGGTGGAGGCGAACTTGAGCTTACCGGGATTTGCCTTGGCCGCCGCCACCAGCGCATCCACGGTCGAATAGCCCTTTCCCGGCGCTGCCAGCAGGGCGCTCGGCTCCCCGCCGAACAATGCCACCGGCTCCAAATCGCGCAGCGCATCGTAGGGCAGCGATTTATGCAGGATGACCGCCGCAACCATGGCGGACGTGCTCAGCAGCAAGGTGTAGCCGTCGGGCGCGGCTTTCACCACCGAAGCGACGGCGAGGGAGCCGCCATCGCCGGGCCGGTTCTCCAGGACAAACGGTTGGCCGATCTGCCGCGCGACCTGATCGAGGACGAGACGCGCAACGAGGTCGTAGGTGGTGCCGGCGAAAAACGGGCTTACCACCACGATTTGATGCGTCGGCCAGCCCTGCGCGATGGCGGCGCCGCCCTGGATTGCAAGCGCGACGGCGGCGTAGCGAGCGATGCGTGCTAGGCGAAACGGCGTCATCTGAGCGTTCCGACGCTGCGACGGCGCATGACGCCGCTATTCATCTTGCGATTTTTCATCCTTGAAATACACCTCGACCGTGCCGGTGAGCTTGATGGTCAGTGGATTGCCGTAGCGATCTTTGGTCTTGGCGGCTTCGACGCGGATCCAGCCTTCGCTGACGCAATATTCGGCGACGTTGGTCTTTTCGACGCCTTTGAAGCGCACGCCAACGTCGCGCGCCAGCACCTCGGCGTCGTAATAGGGACTCTTCGGATCGTTCGACAGGCGGTCGGGCGGGGCTTCGGGCATGGTGTCTCCGTTCAGTCGATCGACAGTCCCGCGGCCTTGAGCGGCGCGCCGTTCTTCTCGATCTCGGGACCGATCATGCGGTCGAGATATTCGGTTGAGCGCTGCTCGGGCGGCACCACGAATGAGCCGGTCGCAACGAGTTGCTGCTGCACGGCGGGAGTGTCCATCGCCGTGACGGTGGCGTCGTGCAGCTTCTTGATGATCGAAGCCGGCGTGCCTTTGGGATAAAAGAAAGCAAACCAGGTCGAAGCCTCGAAATTCATGCCCTGCTCAGAGGCGGTCGGCAGACTCGGCAGCGACGGCAGCCGCTCGTGACGGAATACCGCGATGCCCTTGACCAGATTGCTCTGGATCGGCGGCACCGCGGTCGGACTCAATGTCATGAAATAATCGAACCGACCGCCGATCAGATCCTGCAAGGCCGGACCGCCGCCGCGATAAGGAATGTCCTGGACTTTGACGCCGATCGCTTGATTGAACAGCGCGCAATCGACATAGCCCGTCGAACCGATGCCGGCCGAACCTGTGCGCATCGTCGCCTGGTTTTTTCTGACATAGGCGATGAAATCGGCCAAGCCACTTACCGGCAGATCGTGTCGCGCGATCATGGCCATCGGTTGGTCGGCCACCAGGACGACCGGCGCGAGGTCTTCCTTGAGGTTGTACAGCGGATGTTTGTAAAGCGTCTGATTGATCGCGTCGGCGCGGCTGCCGAGGACGAATTCGTAGCCGTCGGGCGCGGCGTGGACGACACGCGCCGAACCGATCATCCCGCCGGCGCCGCCGACATTTTCGATGATCACCTGCTGAGCCAAAATTTCGGACAGGCGCCGGCCTATGATGCGGCCGAGCACGTCGGTGCCGCCGCCGGGAGGGAATGGCACTACCATGGTCACCGCCCGCGTCGGCCAGTCCTGGGCGGCGGCGGGCAGGGCGGCGCAACTTGCGGCAAGTAGATAGACGGCGGCAAGGGCGAATCGACCTCTCTTCATTCTCGGAAACATATGGTCCTCGCAAGGGTGAGCTTGCCATTGTAGCCCGGATTTCGCTTCGTGGTGATCCGGGTTAGAGTGCCGCCATGTCGATTGCCGCCGATGCCTCTCTGCACTCGCCGACCTCGGGCCTGCTCCGTCACGACTGGGCGCGCGAGGAGGTGGGCGCGCTGTTCGATCTGCCGTTCCCGGAACTGATGTTCCGCGCCCAAAACGCCCACCGGCAAAATTTCGATCCCACCGAAGTGCAGATTTCGACGTTATTGTCGATCAAGACCGGCGGCTGCCCGGAAGACTGCGCCTATTGCCCGCAAAGCGCGCGCTATGACAGCGGCGTGCGCGCGGAAAAGCTGATGACGCTCGATGCCGTGCTCGACGCGGCGCACGCGGCAAAAGACTCGGGCGCCAGCCGCTTCTGCATGGGCGCGGCCTGGCGCGAGCCGAAGGACCGCGATCTCGATTCCGTCTGCACCATGGTTGAGGGGGTGAAAGCGTTGGGGCTCGAGACCTGCGCCACGCTCGGTATGCTGACCGCGTCCCAGGCGCGGCGGCTGAAGCAGTCGGGCCTCGACTATTACAACCACAATCTCGACACTTCGCCCGAATATTACGGCGAGATCATCACCACGCGCACTTATCGGGATCGCCTCGACACGCTCGCACATGTGCGCGAAGCCGGCATCCATGTCTGCTGCGGCGGCATCGTCGGAATGGGCGAGACGCGCGAAGACCGCATCGGCATGATCGTGACGTTGGCGTCTCTGCCGGTGCATCCGGAATCGGTGCCGATCAATATGCTGGTGCGGGTTGCCGGCACGCCGCTTGCCGGCGAAGCCGCACTCAACCCAATCGAATTCGTGCGCACCATCGCGGTCGCGCGCATCACCATGCCGCGCTCGGTGGTGCGGCTCTCGGCCGGCCGCGAGGACATGAGCGAAGAAACCCAGGCGCTGTGTTTCCTCGCCGGCGCCAACTCGATTTTCTATGGCCCGAAATTGCTGACCACGCCGAATCCTGGCCGCGACCACGATCGCGAACTGATGGACCGGCTCGGCCTAAGTCCAATGGAGCCGACGCTTCATCCTGCCTCACGAAACGAAGAATAATATGTTCAACGAGGTCGATAATTCATGACGAGAGAGCCATCTGCCGGACGCCGGAAACAGCCCGCGTTGGCCGCTTTTCTTTGCGCCGTCGCCGTTGCTTGCGTCTCGCTGTCGGCCGTTGCTCTGGGTGAGCAACCGGACGACATCCTCAGCAGAGCAAGCGTGCTGCGCGATCCCGATATTCCGTCGCTCGGAAATCCGCAAGGCGACCTGACCATTGTCGAATTTATCGATTACCAGTGTCCCTATTGCAAAAAAATCGTTCCCGAACTTGCGCAGTTGGCCAACGAAGACGGCAATATCAGATTGGTGCTCAAGGATTGGCCGATCTTTGGCGATGTTTCGGTCGACGCCGCCAAATTGGTGCTGGCGTCCAAATATCAGAACAAATATGCAGAGGCTCACGTCGCCTTGATGAGCGCCACTGCCAAGCTCACCGAGGCGAATATCCACGACCTTCTTACCGCGGCCGGCATCGATGTCGCGGCGGCGACGGCGGACCTGCAAACCCATCAGAAGTCGATTGAAGATCTCTTGGCGCGCAACACGGCCCAAGCCGAGGCGTTTGAATTCGAGGGCACGCCCGGCTTCATCGTCGGCACATTCCGGGTGCCCGGTGTTGTGGAAATGAAAGTATTCAAACAGATAGTAGCCGATGCCCGCGCCAGGGCGAAGAAGCGGAAGTCCTAGTTCGTATGTGCACGGGCGATCGGAAAAGGATCGCGCTGATACGGGAGGCCTTGACCGTATACCGGTATTAGGTATATTGGGCCGATGATCCAGTCGTTTGGCGACAGACCGACGGAAGCGCTGTTCGGTGATGAGCGGGTGCGCCAGTTCGAGGGGATAGCACGCAGAGCTAAACGCAAGCTCGAAGCGGTCAACGCAGCCAGTCGCCTGGACGATTTGATGACACCGCCCTCAAATCGACTGGAGAAGCTCAAGGGCGACCTGAGAGAATTTCACTCGATTCGGGTCAACGACCAATGGCGCGTGATCTTCAAGTGGATCAATGGCGAGCCGCATGAGGTTCGGATCATGGATTATCATTGAGGAGAGTGGACGATGGCAAAAAATGAATTTGCTCCGGTCACGCCCGGCGAAATGCTGAAAGAAGAATTTCTCGTAGAGTACGGTCTCTCACAGAATCAGTTGGCGAAGGCCATCGGGATTTCGCCAAACCGGATTGCAGAGATCGTCAATAATCGGCGGCGCATTACTGCCGACACTGCACTTCGGCTGAGCTTGTATTTCGGCAATAGCGCGGAGTTTTGGCTGAATTTCCAGACCCATTACGATCTGAAAGTGGCGCGGCGCAATCTCAAGCCGGACGATGCCAAGCGTATCAAGGCGGTTAGAGCGGCGTAGAACTTGCAGCCCCGATGAGCGAAGCGAATTCGGGATGCAGCGGTGAAGTTGACCGGAAGCCTCCCATTCTAAACCCCCGCCGCGCCGCCATCCGCGCGCGGATCGTGGGCGCCTTCGCAGGTGCCGTTCGGGTGCAGCAGGGCGGCGCCGGCGTGGCCCATGACGTTGGAATAGGGCTCGGACAAGACTTCGATATCGTGGCCCGCGGCGGCGAGCGCGTCGATCAGATTGCCATCGAAGCGCGGTTCCAGGCGCAGAGCGGTGCGCGGCGCCCCCCAGGTGCGGCCGAGCAACCAGCGCGGCCGGTCGATCGCGTCGAACAGCGGTTCGCGGAAATTCACATAGCGGGTGAACAGCGCGCTTTGCGTCTGCGGCTGGCCGTCGCCACCCATGCAGCCATAGGCCATGATGCGGCCGTCATCGAGCACCGCGAGCGCCGGGTTGAGCGTGTGGAACGGCAGCCGCCCGGGCGTAAGGTAATTGAGCGCGCCGGCACGAAGCGAAAAACTTGCCCCGCGGTTTTGCATCAGCACGCCGGTCGCCGGCAGCACGCAGCCGGAGCCGAATTCCCAGTAGATCGATTGAATGTAAGAGACGACGAGACCGCTGGTATCGGCGGCGCCCATCCAGATCGTATCGCCGGCGCCGGCCGTAAGCGGCCAAGGCGCCGCCTTGTTGCGGCCGATCTTCATCGCCTCGCTGGCGATGGCGTGATCGTCAAGAACGCGGTCGAGCGAATGGGCGAGATAGTTCGGATCGGTGATGACACGGTCGCGCATGAGCAACGCGCGCTTGGTCGCCTCGACCAGACCGTGGATATGATCGAAGCCTTCGGCTGCCGTCACGCCCAGGCGCGCGAACAGAGCCAGGATCATGAGCGACACGGCGCCCTGGGTCGGCGCATCGGTGTTGTAGATTGTGCCGCAGCGCAGATCGACGCGCAGTGGCTCGGCGATGCGGGCGCGGTAACGCTCCAGATCGAGGCGGGTGACCGGACTGCCGATGTGTTCGAGATCGCCGGCAATCTCGCGCCCGACGTCGCCGCGGTAAAAATCGTCAAGCCCGGCACGCGCCAGATGCGTCAGCGTTTCGGCGAATGCTTCCTGCTTGAGCGTCGTGCCGGTTGCCGGCGGCTTGCCGTCAACGAGAAACGTCGCGGCAAAACCTGGGACATTCTTGAGGTTTTCGATGTTTTCGCGCGTCAGCCTTTCCTGGCTGCGCGTGACGGAATAGCCGGCACGATTGTCGGTGATGGCGGCGGCCAACAGGAGATCCAGCGGCAATTTTCCGCCATTGGCGCGCGCCGCCTCCAGCGCCAGTATCCAGCCGGCGACAGCGCCAGGCACGGTCAGCGCCGCAAGGGGTCCGCGCGGCGGGATGGTCTCGTAGTCGGCATAAAGTTCAGGCTTCGCCAGCTGGCCTGCGGGACCTGCCGCCGTGATGGCGCGCACCCGGCCCGACGGCTCGCGGATGAGCCAGAAGCCATCGCCGCCGAGATGGTTCATGTGCGGGTAAACGGCCGCGATGGTCGCGGCCATGGCCACCATCGCTTCGAGCGCATTGCCGCCTTCGCCGAGAATCGCCCGGCCGGCCTCGACCGCGCTTGAATGCGGCGCGCAGACGACGCCGCGGCGATGGCCGGCGCTGTGCAGGTCCATCATCGCGCTCAGTCGACGGGGAGAGGATCGGCGAAGCCGCGTTTGCGCAACAGCGCGTCGGCGCTCGGCAGCCGGCCGCGAAACGCCTTATAGGCATCGGCCGGCTCCTGCGAGCCGCCGGCCGCATAGATCGTGTCATGCAGCCGTTTCGCGGTCGCCGGATCGAATATGTCGCCGGTCTCCTCGAACGCTGCAAAGGCGTCGGCATCGAGCACTTCCGACCACATGTAGCTGTAATAGGCAGCGGCATAGCCGCCGCCGGAGAAAATATGGGCAAAGTGCGGCGGCCGGTGCCGCATGACGATCTCCTCGGGCATGCCGATGCGCGCCAGCGCCTGGGCTTCGAAGGCTGTCGCATCGATGTCTTGCGGCTGCGACAGCGAATGGAAATCGAGATCGACCGCAGCGCAGGCGATGTATTCGACGGTCGAGAAGCCCTTGTTGAAATTACGCGCGGCAATGAGCCGTTGCAGCAGTTCCTCCGGCATGGCTTGGCCGGTCTGATAGTGGCGGGCAAAGCGCCGCAGCACTTCCGGCTGTTCCAGCCAGTGTTCGTAAAGCTGGGACGGCAGCTCGACGAAATCGGTGGCAACGTTGGCGCCGGAAATTGTCGGGTAGGTCACGGCGGACAGGAGCCCATGCAGTGCATGGCCGAATTCGTGGAACAGCGTGCGCGCGTCCTCAAAGCTCAGAAGCGTCGGTTCGCCGTCGGCGGCTTTGGCGAAGTTGCAGACATTGACAATCAACGGGCGGACCTCGCCTGAGAGCCTTTCCTGATCGCGTAGCGAGGTCATCCAGGCGCCGCTGTGTTTGGACGACCGTGCGAAATAGTCGCCGAAAAACAGGCCGACCTGATTGCCATCGGCATTGCGCACCTCCCACACCCGCACGTCCGGATGCCAGGCCGGCACGTCGGAGCGCGCGACAAAGCGCAAACCGAACAGCCGCTCGGCCGTGTAGAACGCGGCCTCGATCATGCGGTTGAGATCGAGATAGGGCTTGATCGCGGCCTCGTCGAATTCGCAGAGCCGGTGACGGAGCTTTTCCGCGTAATAGCGCCAGTCCCAGGGCTCGAGCTTGAAATTGCCGCCCTCCTCTTGGAGCAATGCCTGCATCGCATCGCGATCGGCGAGCGCCCGGGAGCGCGCCGGCGCCCACACGGTGTCGAGCAGCGTGCGTGCCGCCGTAGGCGTCTTCGCCATGGCATCGTCGAGCCGGTAATGGGCGAAGTCGGCATAGCCGAGCAGCTTTGCCCGCTCGGCCCGTAACCGCACCATCTCGGTGATGATGGCTTTGTTGTCGGTCGCCCCGCCGTTGTCGCCGCGCATGAGGAAGCCGCGGAACACCTTTTCGCGCAGATCGCGACGGTCGGAAAATTGCAGGAACGGCTCGACGATCGAGCGCGACAGCGTGACTGTGTAGCCGTCGAGCCCGCGGTCGCGCGCCTCCGCGCGCAGCGCCTCGCGCATGAAATCGGGCAGCCCGGCAAGATCGGCCTCGCCATTGAGCGGCAGCACGAAGGCCTGCTCTTCGGCGAGCGCGTTCTGGCTGAATGCGGTGCCGAGCTCTGCCAGCCGTTCGATGATCTCGGCGAGGCGTTTTTTTGCCGGACCGTCGAGCGCGGCACCGGCGCGGCGGAAGCTCGTATGATAGCGCTCGAGCACCCGCTTTTGTTCGGCGTTAAGTCCCGGAGTGTCGGCCTCGCGCATCAGCGCGTCGATGCGGCCGAACAACGCCGCATTGGTGTGGATGTTGTTCCAGTGGCGCGCGATCTGCGGGGAGATTTCGCGCTCGATCTCGAGCAGCGCGTCGTTGGTGTGGGCGCCGGCGAGGACGTGGAATACGTTCTGGACCCGATCCAGCGCCCGCCCGCTCAACTCCAGCGCCGCGATCGTATTGTCGAAGCTCGGCAGTGCCGTATCGGCGGCGATGGCCGCGACCTCGGCCTCGTGTTCGGCGAGTGCACGGGTATGGGCCGGGAGAAAGTGGTCGGCCTCAATGCGATCGAAGGGCGCCACCCCATCGGGGGTGGTCCAGGCCTCGAAAAATGGATTAGCCGGGGCGGGATCTTGGCGCGGTTGGGACATTGGGGAGGGTCTTACCAAAAGCGGGTGCAGGCGTGATATATGTCACCGGCGACGACGCTGCCAAAGGAGAGCCGAATTGCCCCGTCACGCCCATTATGTACCGCATGGCGTCATTCCGGCCGTCATCTTGCCGTTCGCGGACGACCTTGCGATCGACGAGGAGAGCTTTCGCAGGCACCTCTCTGACGTCGCCGCGGCCGAGGGCCTCTCCGCCATCACGGTGAATGCCCATTCGACCGAGGTCGCGTCATGCAGTTTCGACGAGCAGCGCCGTGTGCTGGCGATCGCGCAGGACGAAATCGGCGGCCGGCTGCCGATCGTCAATGGCATCTGGGCCGACGGCAGCCTCGAGGCTGCCCGCATCGCGCGCATGGCGGAGGAGGGCGGCGCCTCGGCGTTGCTGGTGTTCCCGCCGGCGCCCTTTACGCTCGGACAGTCGCCGGCCATGGCGGTCGCGCATTTCAAGCGCATCGCCGACGCCACCAGCCTGCCGCTCATCGCGTTCCAATATCCGCTGGCGACCGGACAGGGCTATCCGCGCGACACGCTCCTCAAGATGGTCGACGAGGTGCCGACCATTCGCGCCATCAAGGACTGGTGCGGCAACGTTCCCCAGCACGAGATGCATGTCCGCGAGCTGCAAAGGCTGCCGCGGCCGGTCAATGTCTTGTCCACCCACAGCGCTTGGCTCTTGAGCTCGCTGGTGCTCGGCTGCAACGGGCTCCTGTCCGGCTCCGGCAGCGTGATTGCCGATCTGCAGGCGGCCTTGTTCCGCGCGGTCAAGGCCAACGACCTCGCCGAAGCGCGGCGCCTCAATGATCGCATCTATCCGTTGGCCAAGGTCTTCTATGCCGAGCCTTGGGCCGACATGCATAACCGCATGAAGGAAGCCCTGGTGCTGCTCGGCCGACTGCCGCGCGCCGTGGTGCGGCCGCCGCTCGTCAAGCTCACGCGCGCCGAGATCGACCGTATCCGCTCAGCCCTGGTCGAGGCCGGCCTGCTGTCGCCAAAAGCCTCGCGCGACGCGGCGTAACTGCGAGGACCCAATCTATGGAGCAGTCCGCACCTTCACGCCCCCGACGCATCCTTTGGCCGAACGTGCTCACCGTGCTGAGCGCGGCCATCCTGATCAGCGCCGAGGTGTTCGGCGCGGCCTTTGCCGGCAGCTGGGCGATCGCCAACCTGTTCGCGCTTGGCACGCTCGGCGCCCGCGTGCTCGACGGGCTCTTCATTCTCTGCGGCATCGCAGTGATGGTGCAGTTCGTGCGCGCGGCGCACCACGTCGAGCCGTTCGTGGCGGGCTGACGCCGCCGCCGCGCCGCGATCGCGGCGCCGACGTAAGGCCGCGGTGGAGTTTTACTGTTCATTAAAACTAAAACGCTTGCGCTGCTCGACTAAATCGCTTATTGCGGATTTGCCCAATTTCGCACGTGCCTGTGGCCGTGTGTCGGTCGGTGGGCATCCGGACAAGAGGCCGGACAGCCGCCTAAGGAAGAGACTCTACTTCCTTGCTCCCGCGACCGGCAGCCGGAGGCGAAACCGGCAATGCCAGCTCTCCACTGGCGACGCGGCTTAAAGCAACGACGGAAGGGCTTTTTTGGTTACTGCCGGCGCCAATGCCGGGGACACCGAAAGGGCTTGTCCATCTTTGCCAGCAGTGCGGAACGGGATTTCCCTCATCCGGACCAAGGCAGCAATCGCGGCGACGCAAGCGGCTCCGCAATGGCGCGGGACTGCGCACGTCGCAGGAGGTTCACCTCGGCGGCTACGCCGCCTTCCGGATTAGGGAGCTGGGATGAAATGACCACGCGCATCCGCGAATTCCTCAAGCAACGCACCGATAGCGGACCCTGCCTCGTCGTCGATCTCGATGTCGTGCGCGAGAACTATCAGAACTTCGCCAAGGCGCTGCCGGACACCAAGGTGTTCTACGCCGTCAAAGCCAATCCGGCGCCGGAAATCCTGAAGCTTCTGGCCGATCTTGGCTGCTGCTTCGACGTCGCCTCGTTGCCTGAGACCCGTGACGTACTTGCCGCCGGCGTGACGCCCGACCGCATTTCCTATGGCAACACCATCAAGAAGGAGCGCGAGGTCGCGGAAGCCTTCGGGCTTGGCGTCACCCTGTTTGCGGTCGACTGCGAGGCCGAGGTCGAGAAGGTGGCGCGCGCCGCCCCCGGCAGCCGGGTGATTTGCCGCATTCATTGCGACGGCTCCGGCGCCGAGTGGCCGCTGTCGCGCAAGTTCGGCTGCGAGCCCGCCTATGCCGCCGACATTCTGGAGCTGGCCCACAAAAGCGGACTCGTGCCGCATGGCATTTCCTTCCATGTCGGCTCGCAGCAGCACAATGTCGAAGCCTGGGACCGCGCCTTGGCCTCGGCCGCGGCTATTTTCCGCACGTGCGCGGAGCGCGGCATCTCGCTTTCGATGGTGAATCTTGGTGGGGGTTTCCCGGCCCGATACGTGCGCAAGACGCCGAAGCTCGAATCATACGGCAAGGCGATCTTCAAGGCGCTGCGCAAGCATTTCGGCAACAACCTGCCCAACACCATCGTCGAGCCCGGCCGTGGCCTGGTCGGCAATGCCGGCGTCATCGAAGCCGAAGTGGTGCTGATCGCCAAGCGCAGCCCCGAAGACGAGGTGCGCTGGGTCTATCTCGACATCGGCAAGTTCCACGGCCTCGCCGAGACCATCGGCGAATCGATCCGCTATCCGATTCGCACCACCCACGACCGCGACGAGACCGTACCCTGCATCATCGCCGGCCCGACCTGCAACTCCGTCGACGTGCTCTACGAGAAGACGCCTTACCCGCTGCCGGTGTCGCTCGCCATCGGCGACAAGGTGTTGATCGAGGCTGCCGGCGCCTATACCGCGACCTATTCCTCGGTCGGCTTCAACGGCTACCCGCCGCTGCGCCAGTATGTGATCTGACGCCTGGTCGCGACCGCGCTGTTATTTCGGCTGAACGTTGGGATTGCCCCCCGGGCTGCCCGGCGGCGGGATCACCGGCATTTTCCCGGTATGTGGCGTCGGTGCTTTGATTTCCGGATCGACATCGGGCGGACAAATCACGCCGTTTGACTGGGCGAGTTTGTCGCTCAAGGTCCGATCCGACGAACTGCCCGCTCCATTCGCACATGCCTTTTGATCGGCGGATTCTGCTTGCGCATAAGCGGCGGAACGCATCCCGTGGGTGATCAATATGGCGGTGAAAAGAATTTTCACGATCGTGTTCACGGAATGCTAACGACCGAAAAACGGCACGGTTCCGCGGGTCAACCGAGATCGATCACGCCGGCCTCGCCGCTTTCCGTGCCCCAGGCGAGGAGCAAGCCGTCGACGCTCCAGGCCAGCGCGGTGACCGGCGCGTCGCCCGGCTTCTTGGCCAAAATCTCGGCGCCGTCATCGATGCGAACGAGCAACACCATGCCGTCGCCGTAGCCGGCGGCGACGACGGCTTGTTTCGGATGACAGGCGACGACCTCGATACGCTGCTCCGACGGCGACAAGAGCCGCGGCTGCTTGCCCATCGGGCCGTCCTTGGTTTGGAACGGCCACAGGATGAGCTGGTTTGCGCCGGAGGTCGCCAGGAAGTGTCCGCCGACCGTCCAGCCGAACGAGGTGACGCGCGCGGCATAGCCGGACATGCGCATGTGCTGGCGGTCGATCAGCCGCCAGCCATGCAGCATCGGCTCCTGCATAGTGGTGACCAGAAAGCGGCCGTCAGGACTCACGGTGACGCCGAGATGCGAGCCTTTCCATTCGAGTTTTTCCGGCGTAGCCGCCGGCGCATTCGGGAACCACAGCGTGGCGCCGTTGTAATGCGCGATCGCCAGCCGAAACCCCTTCGGCAGGAAAGCGAGCCCGCCGACGGTCGAGGGCGCTTCGAATTCGCGCAACTGCTTGGAGTCCTTGGCCTGCACAAACGCGGTCTTGCCGGCTGACCAGGCAACCGCATCGTCCGGGCCGAGCGCGACGTGATCGATCCAGCGATGCTTGGGGTCGGCCGCCAGCGTGTGGCTCCCGCCCGTCGCGTCGGTTGCGATCAGCTTGCCGTCGTCGCCGCCGCTGATGAGGCGTTCATTGTCGGCCGCCGTTGTCAGAATGGCGCCGCCGTGCACCGCCACACGCCGCGGCTCGCGGTCCGGCTCGGCCAGCACCATCGCTTCTTCGCCGAGCACGAACAGGGCGGTACGCCCAAGAAAATGTGCGGCAAAGACAGCGCCTCCCACAGCCAGTGGACGCGTGCGTTCGACGACGGAGACGGTGTCGCTACGCGGGTCGCTCATCTTAAGCGATGCAGCTCTCGAACCCTTCGGTGATCTTCTTGCCCGGCAGGTTGCGGCCGATGAAGACGATGCGGCTTTGCCGCTTCTCGTCCTTGCTCCACGGCCGCTGATGATCGCCGTCGAGGATCATATGCACGCCTTGGAAGACAAAGCGTTTGTCGTCGCCCTTGAAGTCGAGGATGCCCTTGCAGCGCAGAATATTCGGGCCCTCCTTCTGCACCAGGTCCTGCACCCAGGGGAAGAATTTATCGGGATCGAGCGGCTTGTCGCTCTTCAGCGAAATCGATTGCATCTCCTCGTCGTGATAATGCTTGAGTTCGCCGTGCGAGTGCGCGTGCTTGTGCTTGTGATGATGATCGTGGTCATGGTCATGATGATGACTATGACCGTGATCGTGGTGATGCTCATGATCATGATCGTCGCCTTCGAGAAAGGCCGGTTCGAGATCGAGGATGCGGTCGAGATCGAAGGCGTTGCGGCCCAGCACCGCGTCGAGCGGAATTTGGGCGCGCTCGGTCTTGTGCAGCTTGGCGTAAGGATTGATGCCGCGAATGCGCGCTTCGACCTCTTCCAGCTCCTCGGGCGAAACCAGAATCCGTCTTGTTGATCAGAATCACGTCGGCAAACGCGATCTGGTTCTTGGCTTCGGGGGCGTCCTTGAGCCGGTCGTTGAGCCATTTGGCGTCGGCGACCGTCACCACGGCATCGAGCTTGGTTCGACGCCCGATATTCTCGTCGATGAAGAAGGTCTGCGCCACCGGCGCGGGGTCGGCGAGGCCGGTGGTCTCGACGATGATGGCGTCGAACTTGCCCTTGCGCCGCATCAGTCCGTCGAGGATGCGCACGAGGTCGCCGCGCACGGTGCAGCAGATGCAGCCGTTGTTCATCTCGAACACTTCCTCGTCGGCGCCGACGACGAGATCGTTGTCGATGCCGATTTCGCCGAATTCATTGACGATCACGGCGTATTTCTTGCCGTGCAACTCGGACAATATGCGATTAAGCAATGTGGTCTTGCCGGCGCCCAAATAGCCGGTCAGCACCGTGACGGGCACCTTTTCATGCGCCTTTTCCTGGACTTTCGGGTCGGTCATCTCGTCCCTCCGTTGGCCCTCCTATATAGGTATCCGCCGGGCCTTGCATCACCGCGATGAGGCGGTCGCCCCTGCCGCCGACCCAGTGCCGAAAGCCTTGATCCCGTGGCCGCTTCGGCTATCGTTTTCAGCCGGTGCAAGATTAAAATCGCGGGAGGAGCCGATGCGGATGGGCGCCGTGATCGCCGCTGGCATGGCCGTCGCGATTGGTGCCGCGACCGCGGCGAGGGCACAGGGTTATCCGGAACGCGTCGTCCAAATCATCGCTCCAGCCACGGCCGGATCGAGCGCCGACATTCTAGGCCGCGTGCTCGCCGACGGCTTCTCGTCCCGGCTCGGCAAGCCTTTCATCATCGTCAACAAGCCGGGCGCCAATGGCGTTCTTGGAAGCGCCGATGTCGCCCGCGCCAAGCCCGACGGCTACACATTGTTGCACAGCGCGACCTACTCGATCACCGTGCAGCCGCTCACCAACACGCAAACCGGCTACACTTATGAATCGTTCACGCCGATTTGCCAGACATTCAAGAACGATCAGGTCGTCGTGGTGCCGCCAAATTCGCCGCTCAAGACGGTTCGCGATATCGTCGAAACGGCGAAGAACAAGCCGGGCGCGCTGAATGTCGGCATTCCCGGCATCGCGACCATTCCGCACCTCGCCATGATCCAATTGGCCGATCAGGCGAAGGTTCAATTCAACGACGTGCCGTTCAAGGGGCCGGCTGAGGAAATTCAAAACGTGCGCTCCGGGCAAATCGATTTCGCCGCCGTGCCGCTGACAGCCGCGGCCGGCAGCGGGCTGCCGATGCCGGGATTGTTCGCCGAGACACGCAATCCCGCGCTGCCCGGGGTGCCGACATTCAAGGAACAGGGCTTCGACGTGGCGCCGTTGAGCTTCGGCGGCCTGTTGGGGCCGGCCGGAATGCCCGTCAACGTCACCCGTAGGCTTGAAACCGCGTGCATCGCGACAATGAAGGGCGACGCCGCGCAACGCGTGGTCAGAGACACGCAGCAGCCGGCGGGCTACTTTGCCGACAGCTCGGGCTTCGCCGAAAATATTGCAAAGGACGTTGCGGAGAAAATACGCCTGGTAGCGATGCTTAAACCCAACTGAAAACCGTGTTGTTCGATCGCCGCTAAAACAACCCCATGCGCTCGCTCGCCATGTAGCCGGTAAGCAGCAGGATACCGAATGCGAACACTAGACCGGCGGCGCCGAACTCGAGGCCGCGCACGAGCACCCCGCCACGACCGATGGGCTTTTGCGCAATGCGCTTGGCCAGCCCTTTGGCGCCGACCGCGAGTGTTGCTACCGCGCCGACCGTGATCGCGGTGCCCAGACCCATCACGAAAGTCGATGCAATGCCGGCCCAGAACAGGCCCTGGGCGAAAGCGAACACGAGCACGATGATCGCGCCGGAGCACGGCCGCAATCCGACGGCGACCACCGCGGACAGCCCGCGCCGCCAGCCGCCAGGTCCTGCCAGTTCCTCCGGCTCGGGACCATGGGTATGCCCCCAGGGTAATACCTCCAACTCCTCCTCATGACGATGGTCTCCTTGGCAATGAAAATGGCCGGGCTTGGCTGCGTCGTCGGAGCTCGAGAGCCGAGGCGGCGGTGGATTAAGCGCTTGCGCGGGCTGGCGATTAATTTCGCATCGCGCGTCGTGCGCGTGAGTGCAGGTCACATACGCTTCACTGCCGGCGGCATGCCCGGCCCGCTCAGCTTTCATATCGCGGAGCGCGCCGAAGAAGCCGTGACCCTTGACCCATAACAGCCGCGCCCCGAGCAGCACGATCAAGACGTAACTGACCGTTTCAATCAGGTTGACCGAATCCGACATGAGCTTGGCGGTGGCGCCGAGCAGCACCGCGGCGACGCCGACGATCGTGATGGCGGTCAGCGACTGCATCACCGCCGAGGCGAGCGACAAAGTAATGCCGCGGCGCCAGGTCTCTTCATTGGCGAAGAGATAAGACGAGATCACCGCCTTGCCGTGGCCGGGTCCGGCGGCGTGGAATATGCCGTAGACAAACGAGATGCCCATCAGGCTCCACAGCGCGGTGTCATTGCTTTTGGCCTCACGGATCATGCCGGCAAGAGCCTGGTAGAACATCGCCTGCTCGGCGAAGATCCAGCCACCGATCCCGCCCATGGCGACCGCCCGCGGCCCGCCCAACGGGCCAAACTGAGCCTGGGCCAGCTTGGCTTGAAGGGTGATGGCCAAGGCCACGACCGTTATGGCGAGAATCGTCGGACCAATGCGCGGCGCTCGCTTGTCGTTCCTCATGGACATTGCACCAGGATGCTGTTGGCGAATTCCGCGCCCATCCCGACAAAGGCCTCGGAGGGAACGAAATTCTTGTTGAGAGTCTGAGACGACAAAAAATGCGGGTCGTTGGGCTTCTCGGTCCAGGCCGCGCACTGAGCCGGCGCACCGATAAGTTTGACCGAATTTTGTCCGGCAAAAGCGAAGTCGATGAAGAATTCCGGGTCATAGACCTCGAGCTTGAGTACTTTCGCTTTCACCGGTTTTTTGAAGGGCAGCGTGAAGTGCAACGTCAGCGCGGCCGCTTTGGGATCGTAGTCGAGCCAATAGTCGACCGCATCGTCGAACGCATTCTTCTCTTTCACGCCGTCGATCGTGACAAAGGTGAAGTAAGCAAATCCCTTGAGCTGATCGACATTGATCTTGGCGAGCGGCTGCAATTCCTCGCGGGTGAATTGCCCCTTGGTCTTGGCCTTGATGCCCATCGTCGCGAAAGCCGAGAACATGTCGTCGAGGGCCCAGGCGTGGCGTACGCCTGTCACCGAGCCGTCGGCGGCATAGAGCAGATCGGTCTTGATCGTCGCCCAGATATGCGGATGGGCCCGCGCTTCGGGTGGCCACAAGGCGATAAAAGCGGCGACAAAGACGGCGAATTGCATCCACGCTGGCACGCGAAGCCACATATGCACAGGCGTCATCGACGGTCCCCGACCAAAGACCAGGTGAGCTGGCGGACCGGGGCGGGGCCGCGGCGGCTCGCCGCTTGTGCCCACGCCGATACGGTCGCATCGTTAAGCTACGAGGCTGCTAAGCGGTGGGCGGCGCACGCGCTTGAAACGAAAACGCAAATCTCGGCGCTATGCTGTGCATCGACGGCTGTGCCGGCCAGACCCGGTCGACACCCGGCGGCACGGGCAGAACCGGCGGCAATGACGGAAACGCCGTCGCGACCAGCGCCAGGCTGGCGCAGATCGGACAGTAACCCTCGGGCGCGGCCGGAACGCGGCTTCGATCGGGGAAAGCGACCGCCGCCGAGATTGCATTGAGGGCGAGATGGCTTCGACCGCAGTGATCGAGCGGCGACAGCCCGAGTTCGTCCGCATCCATATGGCCGAACGAGACGACCATCTGGAAGGCCAGCGCAAACAACGCCAGCCGCGTGACTGATCGATGCCTTGATCGGAACCACCTCATTGCCGAGCGCCGCCGTGCCAGCCGTTGTCCCCTGCCGAGAGTAGTCGGGGCCAATTACGCCGCTTTTTCGACCTGTTTTCGTTCCGCCCCCCGAGCCGCCGCACGGGACCTTCTTTGACGGTGTGCGCCGCCGTTGCTATGTTATAATGTTATAATATTACATCTACTACCGGGCTTCGCTGAAAATCGAAATCCATTCGATAAATCAAGATGATGCCTGTCCGACCGGGGAGGTCCGTTTTTCATGGAGATTGCCAGGAGCGTCCTCATCGCGCTCTTTGTCGCAGTGGCGGCCGTCGCCGCTGCGCGGTCAGCGGACGGCACAATCTCGGTCGTCGCGGCCGAGAATTTTTACGGCGACTTGGCGCGTCAGATCGGCGGCGATCGTGTCTCGGTGATCAGCATCCTGAGCAATCCCGAGCAGGATCCGCATCTGTTCGAGACCTCGCCGTCCGTCGTTCGCGAGATCGCCGGTGCGCAAATCGTCATCGACAACGGTGCCGGCTATGACCAGTGGATGGACAACCTTCTCAAGGTGACGCCCAAAGCGGGGCGCGTCGTCATTGCCGCGGCCCAAATCGTCGGGGCGAAATCCGGCGACAATCCGCACCTCTGGTATGATCCGAAGACGATGCCGGCTGTGGCTGCGGCGCTGACCGAGCGGCTCGCCGCCGCCGATCCCGCTCATGCAGCCGAATATGCGTCCCGCCTACAGGACTTTCGTGCTTCGCTGCGGCCGCTTAACCAAAAAATCGCAGCGCTTCGCGCTTCCTATGCCGGCGTCCCGGTGACCGCCACCGAGCCGGTGTTCGGCTATATGGCGGCGGCATTGCACCTGACGATGCTCAACCAGCACTTTCAGCTCGCGGTCATGAACAACACCGAGCCGAGCGCCGGCGATTTAGCCGCCTTCGAGCGCAGCTTGAAACTCCATGCCGTGCGCGTCCTGTTCTATAACAGGCAGGCGTCGGACAATCTCGTGCGGCATCTCGTCGATCTCGCGCGCGCCGCGAAGATTCCGGTGGTCGGAGTCACCGAAACCTGCCCGGCCGGTGTGTCGTATCAGGGCTGGATGCTGGACGAACTCGCGCAAACCGAAAAAGCACTTGCCGGGCCGGGTTCATGAATGTCATTGAGCTCGATCACACGACGTTCAATGTCGGGGATCACCGGGTCCTTGTCGACATAAGCTTGGCAATCAAGCCCGGCGAATTTGTTGGCGTTCTGGGACCGAACGGCGCCGGCAAGACCACGCTGATGCGCGCGGTGCTTGGCCTCTTGCCGCCGGCTGCGGGAGATATCCGGGTGTTCGGCCAGACGCCCCATCGCGGCAATCCGGCCATCGGCTATTTGCCGCAGGTGCGCACGGTGCTGCCGGACCTGCGCATAAGTGGGCTCGATTTCATCGCCAGCTCACTGCACGGCGAGCGCTGGGGCATGCCGTCGCTTCGGCGTGCCGACCGCATCAGGATCAATGCTACCCTGGCGGAAATAGGCGCGCGCGAGCTTGCTAAGCGGCCGCTGTCGGAAATGTCGGGCGGCGAGCGCCAACGTCTCATGCTGGCGCAGGCGCTGCTCGGCGATCCGCAACTGCTATTGCTCGACGAACCGCTGATCAGCCTCGATTATCGCTATCAGGAAGCGGTTATCGAGTTGGTGCGCCGCTTCGCCCGGGACCGCAACATCACGGTCCTGTTCAGTGCGCACGAACTCAATCAACTGATCGGTGCGCTCGATCGCGTGCTGTATCTCGGCAACGGCCATGCCGCGCTGGGCACCGTAGCGGAGGTGGTCACGGCGCCCGTTTTGTCGCGCCTCTATGACGCCGATATCAACGTCGTGCGTGCCGACGGCCAGATCTTCGTGCTGTCGCGCGGGCGTAACGTCGAGCGCGCCGACCATGTGCACGATCATCACCATTGCGATCATCACCACCATGCTTGACTACGATTTCATGCGGAATGCGTTTGCGGCGGCAAGCGTGGCGGCCGTTGTCTCCGGTCTGGTGGGCTACTTCTTGGTGCTGCGCGGGCAGACATTTGCCGGTCACGCGCTCGGTCACGTCGGCTTCGCCGGCGCGACCGGCGCCGTCCTGATCGGCGTGGCCTCGATCTGGGGACTTGTTGCTTTTACCGTCGCTGCCGGCGTTGCCATGGGCCTGTTGGGCGATCGGATCAGCGGCCGCAACGTCGCCATCGGCGTCGTGCTGGCTCTGGCGCTGGGCTTCGGGCTGTTGTTCCTGCAGTATTACACGGCCTTCGCCGTCCAGGCGACGGCGTTGTTGTTCGGCAACGTGCTTGCCGTCGATCCCGACACGATCCGGACTCTGCTCGGCCTGGCCGTCGTTACGCTGGCGGGTCTTGCCGTCATCATGCGGCCGCTCGTTTTTGTCAGCCTGCAGCCGGAGCTCGCCGAGGCAAAGGGCGTGCCGGTGCGCTTTGTCTCGACCGCGTTTCTGGCAATCGTGGCCCTCGCCGTGTCAGAAAGCGCCCAAATCGTCGGCATACTTCTGGTATTCAGCTTGATGGTCGGGCCGCCGGCCACGGCACAGCAGCTCGTCACCGGACTGTGGAGCGGGATGGCGCTGTCCGCCGGCCTGGCGGTAGCGGAGGCTTGTCTCGGCATTACCATCGCTTATTACACGGACTGGCCGGTCAGCTTCTGCATCGCCGTGCTGAGCGCGCTGGTATATTTTTTGAGCCGGGTGAGATGGGTCGCCTTCCGAGCGTCGGTAGCGGTCGCGGGACGCCAAAGATGAACGAGCAAAAAGCCCGCGCCCTATGCGTCGGCGAAGTTGTGATCGAATTGGCGCGCGGGGCGGATGGCACGTTCGCGCTGTCCTGCGGCGGCGATGCGTTCAATACCGCGATCTATCTGGCGCGCGCCGGCATCGAGACCGCCTTTGCGACGGCCGTTGGCGACGATCCCTATTCGGACAGCATCGTGGCGCTTGCGACGGCGGAAGGCGTGGCATCGAATCTCATCCTGCGCGCACCCGGCCGGCTCCCGGCTTTATGCTTGATCGAGACCGGCCGCTCGGCAGCGCGCGAGGTGCGCTATTGGCGCGATGGCGCTCCGGCCAGCCAACTCTTCGAGCTGCCCGACTGGATGAAAGTGGCCGAAGCCCTCACCGCGGCGCGTCTCATCTACTTCTCCGGCATTACGCTGTCGCTTTACTCGAACAGCGGGCTCGGCCGCTTTTTTGCCACTCTCGAAGTCGCGCGGCAGCAGGGCGCCAAGGTTGCCTTCGACGGCAATTTTCGGCCGCGCGGCTGGAAGGGCGATCTCACGCGCACGCGCACGGTCTTCATGGAGGCGCTCAAGCGCGTCGACATTGCGCTGCCCACGTTCGACGACGAGGCCGTGCTGTGGGGCGACCCCAGCCCGGAATCGACAGTGGCGCGGCTGCAAGCCTTCGGGATCGGCGAAATCGTGGTCAAGAACGGTCCCAACAGCGCGCTGGTGGCGACCGGCAGTGCTCAAGAATTCGTGCCCGTGCCCGAAGTCCTGGTCCCGATCGATGCGACCGCCGCCGGCGACGGTTTCAATGCCGGCTATCTCGCGGCGCGGTTCAATGGCAGCGATCCGCTGAACGCTGCGGGCGCCGCACACCGGCTGGCCGGGGATGTGATCCGCCATCCGGGCGCGCTGGTTCCGCGCAGCGCCGCCGCGATGCATTGATCCCACCCTCTTTACGACAGGCCATCGGAACCGGCGTTCCCCGTTGCGGTTGATGTCGGAGTTTTCGGGCCCGCAATTGCAATCGGCCGCCACGGGAGAACGGCTTGAAGGATGACGAAGGCGATGCAGATGCGTGCCAATCCCAGGACCGCAATCCTTCGAGACGCTCGCTGCGAGGTCTCGACGGGATAAACTTTTTGATGGCCGATGTGCAGGGAGGCGTCGGGCCGTATTTATCCGTTTTCCTCAAGGCCTCCCAGCATTGGGATGCCGGCGCCATCGGCGCGGCGATGGCGGCGTCGAGCGTCGCCGCGGCGCTCTGTCAAATACCGGCCGGCCTTGTTGTCGATGGTCTCAAAGCAAAGCGTTTGCTCATTGCTGTCTCGGGACTGATGGTTGCCGCCAGCTGCTTGCTGATAGCCCGATTTCCGAATTTAACGGTCGTCATCGCTGCGCAAGCGATGCTCGGTGCCGCTTCGGCCGTTATCCCGCCCGCTATCGCCGCGCTAAGCCTCGGCCTCGTCGGCCATCGTAAGCTCGATACCCGCATCAGCCGCAACGAGAGCTTTAATCACGGCGGCAACTTCGTGGCGGCCGCGCTTGCCGGAAGTCTGGGCCAGTATCTCGGCTACGACTGGTTATTCTATCTCGTCTGCTTTTTTGCGCTGGCGAGCACGGCGGTCGTCAGGCTCATCAACCCGGCTGAAATCGACCACGAACTTGCCCGCGGCGGCGAAAGCAAGGATCAAGACTGCGAACCGCTGCCGTTTCGCGATCTCCTGAAGCGGCGCGAACTGGCGATTTTCCTCGGCTCCGTCATCCTCTTTCATTTCGGCAATGCGGCGATGTTGCCCATGGCCGGCCAAGTCCTGGCGCAGGCCCATCCCGGCACCGACGTCGTGACTTTGTCAGCCTGCATTATCGCGGCTCAGCTGGTCATGGTCGGCGTTGCCTGGGGGGTCGGCAAAGCGACCCGCCTCGGCTACGGGCGCAAGACCATTTTTCTGGTCGCGCTTTCGATTTTGCCGATTCGCGGTCTGTTGTTCTCGTTTACGGCCAATCCATTCGGCGTTGTTGCGATCCAGCTGCTCGACGGTGTCGCGGCGGGAATCTTCGGCGTAATCGCAGTCCTCATTGCCGCCGATCTGATGCGCGGCACCGGCCGGTTCAATTTGGCGCAGGGACTGGTGGCGCTCGCAGTCGGCATCGGCGCCGGATTGAGCAATTTAACCGCGGGATTTGTCGTGCAATGGTATGGCTATCCGGCCGGTTTTCTCTACCTTGCAGTCATCGCTCTCGTCGCGCTCGGATTTTTCGCCATCTTCATGCCAGAGACTGGAACGCGCCAAGGCGAAACCACACCGGTAGCTGCGTCCGCTGTTGCCAAGGCTGCCGCGTGATGGATTTGGCTGCGCCGCCCGACGCGGTGGCTATTTGGGCCATCGCCGCGCTGGCGACGGCAGGCGTCGTCGTCCGCCCTTGGCGTCTTCCCGAAGCGATCTGGGCCGTCGCCGGCGCGCTTTTGCTGGTCGCCTTCGGCCTATTGCCGTGGCGCGATGCGCTTGCCGGCGCGGCGAAGGGCACCGATGTCTATCTGTTCCTGGTCGGCATGATGCTCTTGGCCGAGCTCGCCCGCGAGGAAGGCTTGTTCGACTGGCTCGCCGCAAGAGCCGCGCGCTTGGCCGATGGCTCGGCGTTTCGGCTGTTTACGCTCGTCTTCGCCGTCGGCACGGTCGTGACGGTCTTTCTGTCCAATGACGCGACGGCGGTTGTGCTGACCCCGGCCGTTGCCGCCGTGGTGCGCGCCGCAGGCGTCGCAGAGCCGCTGCCCTATCTCTTGATCTGCGCGTTCATCGCCAACGCGGCGAGCTTCGTGCTGCCCATTTCCAATCCGGCGAACCTGGTGATCTACGGCTCGCACATGCCGCCCCTGCTGCAATGGCTGCCGCGCTATGGACTGGCTTCGGTCCTGGCGGTGGCGGCCACTTACGTCGTTCTTTTGCTCACGCAGCGTCAAAAGCTGTCGCGGCGGCTGGCAACCAATGTCGAGCTTCCGCAACTCGCGGCCCCCGCGCGCCTCGCTGCCGTAGGTATCGTCGCCACTTCGCTGGTGTTGCTCGCGGCCTCCGCCCTCGGCGTTGCGCTAGGCTTGCCGACATTCCTCGCTGGCATCGCGACCGCTTTTGTCGTGCTGTGGCAGTCGCCGAACGGTCCGAAGCAGGCGCTCGGTAATATCACCTGGGGTATCTTGCCGCTGGTCGCCGGCCTTTTCGTTGTCGTCGAGGCGCTGGAACGGACCGGCGCCACCGCGGGATTGGCGGCGCTGTTGGCGCGGCTGGTGACGCAATCGGCGACGCTCGCCGCCTGGGCCTCGGGCGCAATCCTCGCACTCGCCTGCAATCTTGTGAATAATCTGCCCGCAGGGCTCGCTGCCGGACGCATCGTCGAAAGCGGTAACGTGCCTGACCATGTGCGCGCCGCCGTCCTTATTGGCGTCGATCTCGGGCCGAACCTCTCGGTGACCGGTTCGCTTGCCACCATTTTGTGGTTGGCGGCGCTGCGCCGCGACGGGCTCGCCGTCGACGCTTGGACTTTCTTGAAGCTTGGAATGATGGTCATGCCGCCGGCCCTCATCCTGGCGCTTGCCGGCGCCTTCGTGGCGCATTGAACCGCCGACGGTTCTTAGCGCGCCGGTGCGGCTTTGATGCCGCACCGCGGCCGCGATGTACTGAGCGGGCGGATAGAGGACGGATGACAGAGGCCTGAACAACGGCGATAATCGCCGTACGATCAACAGCCGGGTTGCAGGGGAACTCCTTTCCCGTCCTCCGCTGTCCGTCGTCTGTCATCACATGGGGGGAGACATTCATGAAGCTTGAAGTCACGAGACGCGCCGCGCTGGGGCTTGCCGCTGCCCTGCCGGTATTGGCGCTTGGCAAACCGGCGTTTGCCGACCCGATCGTCATTAAATTCAGCCACGTCGTGTCGCCCGATGCGCCCAAGGGCAAGTCGGCACTGCTGTTCAAGCAGCTGGCTGAAAAATACACCGATGGCAAGGTGACGGTGGAGGTCTATCCGAACTCGTCGCTCTACAAAGACAAGGAGGAGCTGGAAGCCTTGCAGCTCGGCTCGGTGCAACTATTGGCGCCGTCGATCTCCAAATTCGGACCGCTCGGCGTCAAGGAGTTCAACGTCTTCGATCTGCCGTTCCTGATGAGCGACGATACGCGCGCGCGGGCGATGATGGCGAGCCCGATGATGGATCAGCTCAACAAGAAACTCGAGGATAAGGGTGTCACGCCATTGGCCTATTGGGACAACGGCGCCCACGTCTACACCGCGAACAAGCCGCTGATCATGCCGGACGATTTCCAGGGCATGAAAATGCGCATCCAGGGCGGCAAAGTGCTGGACGCCGTGGCGCGCCAGCTTGGCGCCATTCCGCAGATCATCGCCTTCGGCGAGCTTTATCAGGCACTGCAGACCGGCGTCGTCGACGGCGAGGACAATGTGCCCTCGAACATCTGGACGCAGAAATTCTATGACGTGCAGAAATACCTCACGGTGTCGCGCCATGGGCGGCTCACATATTCGCTCATTACCAACAAGAAGTTCTGGGATGGGCTGCCGGCGGACGTGCGGCCGGGTCTCGATCGCGCGGTGAAGGAATCCACCGAGTTCTTCGATAACACCGCGGCGCATGACAACGCCGCCGCGCTCGACCAGATCAAGGCGACCGGAAAGATGGAGTTTCATGTCCTGACCGACGACGAGAAGAAGGCCTGGATTGCCAAGCTCATGTCGGTTCATCAGGAGATGCAGGGCCGCTTCGGCAAGGATTTCATCGCGGCCATCTACAAGGCGTCGGGTTTCGTGCCGCCGCAGTCCTAGGTACGGTCGGTTTCTCCCCGCATGCGCGGGGAGCGACTTAGCGCGTGGGGACGCCGGTGCTCGACCGTTTCCTCAATCGGCTGGAAGAGTGGATCATCGCCACGCTCATTGCCGCGGCGACGATCCTGACTTTCGTCGCCGTCCTCCATCGCTACGGCGCCAGCAATTCAGCCAATCTCGCCCGCTGGGCCGGCGCACATCATCTGTTGCTCCTGCAAAGCGCGGCACACGCGGTCTATCTTTGGCTCGCGGCGATCAATCTATCCTGGGCGCAGGAACTGGCCACCTACATGTTCGTGTGGATGGCGAAATTCGGCGCCGCGCTCGGCGTGCGCACCGGCATCCATGTCGGTGTCGACGTTTTCGTCAATAAGCTTTCGCCCAAGGCGCGCAAGCCGGTGATCGTCTTCGCACTGCTGTGCGGCGCGCTGTTCACCGGAGTCATCGGCACGCTCGGCGCAGTATACGTCTACGAGCTCGATCCGGACGAGGTCTCGCCCGAGCTCGAATGGCCGAGCTGGATCATCTATCTGTGCATCCCGCTCGGCTCCTACCTGATGTGCTTTCGATTTTTGCAGGTGATGTGGCGCTTCCTGCGCACCGGCTTCGTGCCGCATCAGGGACATGGCGTCGACTATGAGGCGCCGGCGGACGCGCCGAAAGAAACCACGGCGCTCGGCGAGGCGGCCCGATGACCGCGCTTTTGCATACCGCCAAGCCCGCGGCACCGCGACCGCTCGGTGACGCCATTGTGGCGGCGCTTATCATCATCATCCCGATTGCGCTCGCTGTGATCTGCTTCGCGGCGCGGCTGCACATCATCGAGCTGTCGCACACCGTGCGCGCCGAGCTGTTGTTCGCGATGCTGCTGGCGCTGATGGCGTCGGGCATGCCGATCTCGATCGCGCTCGGCCTGTCCGTCCTCACTTATTTGTTCATACTCTCCGATGTCGATCCGAAGATGGTCGGACTGAAGCTGTTCACCAGCCTCGACCGCTTCGAGATCATGGCGATTCCGTTTTTCATCTTGGCCGGCAACCTGCTCACGAGCGGCGGCGTGGCGCGCCGCATGATCGACTTTGCCACCTCCCTGATCGGGCATTGGTACGGCGGGCTCGGCTTGGCCGGCGTCGTCGCTTGCGCGCTGTTCGCGGCGATCTCCGGCTCTTCGGTCGCGACCGTCGTCGGCATCGGCTCGATCATCCTGCCGGCGCTGGCGGAGCAGGGCTATCCGCCGCGATTTTCCGCGGGCGTTATCGCCACCTCCGGCGCGCTCGGAATCCTTTTTCCGCCGTCGATCAATCTTGTCATCTTCGCCGTCTCCACCAGCGGCATGCAGCCCCGCGGGCCGACCGGCGCGGTCGTCGATTCGGCTTCGGTCGGACAATTGTTCATCGCCGCGCTGGTGCCCGGCCTGATCCTGGCGACGATGCTCGGCGCGACCACCTGGTATCGCGCTTGGCGCCACGACTATCCGCGCATGGCGCGTGCGAGTTGGGGCGAATGCTGGCGCGCATTCCGCGAAAGCGTCTGGGGCCTGCTGCTGATCCTGTTGGTGCTCGGCGGCATCTATAGCGGCCTGTTCACGCCGACCGAAGCCGCCGCTGTCGCGGCCGTCTATGCTTTCATCATCGCGGTATTCGTCTACAAGGGCCTGAAACTCGCGGAAGTGCCGGCGGTGCTGCTCAAGGCGGCATCGATGAGCGCCATGATTCTTTACATCATCACCAATGCCGCGGTGTTCTCCTGGCTGCTCACCTCGGAGCAAATTCCGCAATCGATGGCCGAATGGATGACCGCGCAGGGTTTTGGCATGGTGGCATTCCTGCTGGTCACCAATATCGTGCTGCTCGCTGCCGGCAATTTCATGGATCCCGCTGCGATCACCCTGATCATGGCCCCGATCCTGTTTCCCATGGCCGCCGCGCTCGGCGTCCATCCGGTGCATCTCGGCATCCTGATGGCGGTCAATATGGAAGTCGGGTTGTGCCACCCGCCGGTCGGATTGAACCTTTATGTCGCCTCGGGCATCACAAAAATGGGAATCACGGAGCTTACGGTAGCGGTGCTGCCATGGCTTCTCACCATGCTGATTTTCCTGGCGATGGTCACTTACATCCCGGCGATTTCGTTGTGGCTGCCGCACGCTTTGGGGATGCTGTGACCCTACGACGCCTGCCGCAGCGGCGTTGACGCGCGTGCGCCGCGCAGCCCATTTAGGATCGCTGTGGCGCGCGCCATCGAGAAATCCCGTGTCTTGCGGTCGAATGCCTCACCCGCGTCGGGCATCATGTAGCCGTGATTGACGCCCGGGAAGATGTGCAAGTCGAGGTTCTTTACCCGCGCCGCGACGCCGCGATAGGCATCTTGTACCGGCGCCGGAGCGGCGTGATCGCGGTCGCCCCAAATGATGCAGACGGGCGCGGTCACGCCATCGAGTTCGCCGATGTAATCGAGCAGTTGCGTGCCGTGGCAGGAAATGCCTGCGGCGTAGCCCAGCCGCTTCGGCCCGATGATCGCGTAGGGTCCGCCATAGCAGAATCCCATCACCGCGGCGCGGCCGTTGAATTGCGGCAAAGTGCGCAAATACGCAAGCGTGTCGGCAAGGTCGGCTTCCCCGGTCTTGATCCGTTCGAGGCGGGGCTGCGCGCGGGCTTTCGAGCGCTCGTCGCTGCGCGCTAGCGGTCCCGGAACGGTGCGCCAGAACAAATCGGGCGCGGCGACGACGTAACCGTCGGCCGCGAATTCGTCGGCGATGGCGCGAATGTCAGCGTCGACGCCGTGGATTGCAGAGGCAAGCACCATCGCCGGCACTGCAGCGTCGGTCTTGGGGGTGACGAGATAGCAATCGAACTCACCGCCCGAGCTCGATCGGATCTTCACGGTTTTACCTGACATGTCGCTTCCTCCCGATCCGTAAGGGTTCAGTTTTTGAAATCGTCCAGCCGCAGCTCGATCGGCGTGCCGTGCGGCGTGCGCGCGCACGCGCGCTGCCAGGCGTCGCGGGTCCGCGCGAGCAGGTGCGCGTCGGCGAGACCTTTGGCGGCGACCATGCGTTCGAGCGTGGCGAGCCAGTGGTGATAATAGGTCTCGCCGGTATCAGGATCCCCGGCGGCTTGAGCCTTCTTGATCTCGTCGCCAAGAGTGGCCGCCCATTCCGTCCAGGTGAAGACGCCGCGTTCGTTGAGCGACAGCGCCAGCGCGAACGCTTCCGCCTCCCATGGCGCGCGGAAAACCGGCCCCTCGGCGTTGCGCGGGATGCTCTGCACCGATTGCGTCGCGCGAAGTGCGGCTGCGTTGGCGCTCATGCCGGCTCCAAATAGGGCTCGAACGCCTCGATGGAGACTTTGAGCGATGGCTCTGCACTATCGCCCCATAGCTCGCGGCCATCGAACAAGACCGTATAGAGCCATTGCGGATCCTCGCCCTTGCCGAGCGCCGCGACGTCGGGAAAAACGTGGCAGCCGCGCAACGCCTCGACCATGCCAATCTTATCGCGCGCGTAGCGCGGCAGGCGCGTATGCGTTGCCGGATGAATGTTTTTGGTGCGCACGCGGTCGCCGGGTTTGAATCGCGCCGGCGCCTTTGCCGGCCGCGCAAAGGAACCACGCGTCAGCGTGTTCGGCACCTCCGCCGCAACGAGCTTGCGCTTGAGTGCCTTGCCGGACCGCAGCGCATGACCTTTCGCAAGCTCATCGGCGCCGGCAAGGCCGAGCGCGACGACGAGCTTCTCCAGGCGCAGTTCCCATTTTTTGTAATAGGAGCTGGTCAGATAAACGTCCGGCGGCAATTGCTCGATGCCGGCGCGCGTCTGGTCGATGGTCCACACGCCGGTGTAGCCCATGGCGCGGGTGATCGCGAGCGTGCGGCCTTCCCAATCGGAATGGAAAACCGGCTCGTTCGGCTCGGGCTCCACTTTGCCGAAGCCGTGCATGCCGCCCATATCGTGAATGCCGTCCATCAGGCGGCCTCGCTCGGCTGTTTCGCCAGGCCGGTGCCGATCATGCTGTCTCGCGTAACCAATGCAGCCAGTCTGTCTTCGCTCCAGCCCTCGGCGCCGGCGGGCCGCATCGGTAGCACGATGAAGCGCGTCTCCGCGGTCGAATCCCACACCCGGATGTCGGTCCCGGCCGGCAGCTTGACGCCGAAATCGCCAAGTACGCCGCGCGGATCGTTGACCGCGCGCGAACGATAAGGCGCCGATTTGTACCAGACCGGCGGCAGGCCGAGCACTTCCCAGGGGTAGCAGGAGCACAGCGTGCAGACGATCATGTTGTGCAGTTTCGGCGTGTTTTCCACCACGATCAGGTGATCGCCGACGCGGTTGAGCAATCCGAGCGTCTGCACCGCCTTGCTGCCGTCTTCCAGCAAGGCTCGCTTGAACGCCGGATCGCTCCACGCCTTGGCGACGACCCGCGCGCCGATATGCGGGCCGACCTTAGTCTCGTAGGCCTCGATAATGACGTCGATTGCCGCCGGATCGATATAGCCCTTCTCGGTCAATACGGTTTCCAGCGCGCGCACGCGCAATTGCATCTCGGACAGTTCCGAACCGTGATCGTCGTGGTCGTGATCGTGTGCCATGGCATATGTCCCGGGACCGCATCGGTTCGCAGCGGCCAATTTGCCCATTATAGTGAAACGAACTCGGCGAGGAAGAACCCCAAGCAGGCAGGAACGCAAAGGGACAGGCATGGCCGCGGCGGACATTTTCGATCTTCACGGCAAAGTAGCACTGGTGACCGGCGCATCGAGCGGGCTCGGGGTGCGCTTTGCCGAATGTCTCGCCGAAAACGGCGCGGCGGTGGTGCTGGTGGCGCGGCGCGCGGACCGCCTCGATGCACTTAAGACGCGGATCGAAAAATCCGGCGGCAAGGCCATTGCCGTTGAGGCCGACGTGCGCGATCGCGCTGCGATGGGAGCCGCGTTCGATGCCGCTGAGAAAACCTTCGGCCCCGTGACCATTCTCGTCAATAATGCCGGCGTAGCGAGTTCCGGCCGCGCCGTCGAACTTGCCGAGGAAGAATGGCGGCGCATTCTTTCAACCAATCTCGACGCCGTGTTCTTTTGCGCGCAGGAGGCGGCGCGACGCATGCTGGCGGCAGGCGTTGGCGGCGCCATCGTCAATATTGCCTCCGTGCTCGGCTTCGGCGTCGACAAGGGCGTCATCGCCTACGCCACGGCCAAAGCCGGCGTCATCCAGCTCACCAAAGCGCTGGCGCTCGAACTCGCATTCAAGGGCATCCGCGTCAACGCCATCGCGCCGGGCTGGATCGTCACCGAGCTCAACCGCGATTATCTGCACAGCGAGCGCGGCGTGGCGCTGAAGCGCGAAATCCCGATCGGCCGCTTCGGCGAGGAGCGCGATCTCGACGGCCCGCTGTTACTCCTCGTCTCCGACGCCGGGCGCTTCGTGACCGGCGCCACCATTGTCGCCGACGGCGGCCAGATGGTCGCGCTGCGCGGCTAGCGCGATGACCTCACAGCAGATTGTCATCGTGCTTGCCGGCGCACTGGCTGGCGGTCTCGTCAACGGGCTGACCGGTTTCGGCACGGCGCTCACGGTGCTTGGTATTTGGCTCTATGCGATACCGCAGACCGTGGCGGCGACTTTGGCGATTTTTTGTTCGGTCGTCTCGCAGCTGCAGACGCTGCCGATGATCTGGCGCACCATCCGCTGGCAATATGTCCTGGCTTTCGTCGTGCCGGGCCTGCTTGGCGTGCCGATCGGGACTTTGCTTCTGCCGTATATCGACCCTAGGATTTTCAAGATCGGCGTCGGCGGTTTTTTGATCGTCTATACGAGTTACATATTGGCGCGACGCGTGGAGCTCCAAATGACATGGGGCGGACGGGTTGCCGATTGCATCGTCGGATTCGCCGGTGGCGTTCTCGGCGGTCTTGCCGGTCTGTCCGGCGTGATCCCCGCTGCTTGGACGGACGTGCGCGGCTGGACCAAGGAGCACCGTCGCGGTGTCATGCAAATCTTCAACATGGCGATACTTGCGCTGGCGCTCGTCTCGCACGCCGTCTCCGGTTTTTTCACGCGCGACGTGGCGATTGCGGCAGTCGCGGCGGTGCCTGGCACCATCGCCGGCGCGCGGCTTGGCGCGTTCGTCTATCGGCGCATAGCCGACCGCAGCTATTCGCGCATCATTATGATGCTGTTGTTTCTCTCCGGCGTCGTTTTGGTCTGGACAAGCCGGTAGTCGAATGTGCGCAGCTATCTATCGTTGATGATGACGCGGCTTGTTGTGCCCGTGCCCTGCTGTGTCGCCACGCCGACCGCGGCCGGCAAGTGCTTTGTTTATTAGAATAAGCCGATCAGCCGCGCGCCCGTTCCGCCAGAACCTCGTGCACTGCGCGGCTGAGCTCGTCCTTACGATACGGCTTGCTCAACAGACGGACGCTGGTGTCCAGACCCTGCATTTCGGTCAATCGCGCGCCAGGAAATCCGGACGTGAACAAAATCTTCGAGTGCGGCGAAACCGACATTATTCGCCGTGCCAACGCACAGCCGTCCATCTCGCCTGGAAGCACAACGTCGCTGAACAAAAGGTCGACGCCGCCGTGCGTCGCAACGACGTTCGAGCGCACGTTGCGCGTTGTCGGCCTCGATGACCTTAAAGCCGAGAGCGCGCAACTGCTTCACCACGATCTCCCGCAATTTCGCATTGTCTTCGACGACGAGGATCGATTGGCGCGCGTCGCCGACGGGCTGCAACGGTGGAGCATCGACCGGAGTCTCCATCGCGATGGTCGCGGCCGGCGGCAAATAGAGACGGAAAGTGGTGCCGCGTCCTGGTTCGCTATAGACGTTGATGTGTCCGCCCGACTGCTTCATGAAGCCAAACACCATACTCAGCCCCAATCCGGTGCCCTTGCCTGGCGCTTTCGTCGTATAGAACGGCTCGAAGATATGGGCCAAAACCTCCGGTGCCATGCCCTCTCCGGCGTCGCTCACTTCGATCGCCACATAATCGCCGGGTAAGACCTCGGCGTGGTGTTCGGCATAGTCTTTGTCCAGAGTCGCGATGCGGGTGGTAACGATCAATCGGCCGCCGCCCGGCATCGCGTCGCGGGCATTGTTCGCCAGATTCGCGATTGCCGTCTCCAGTTGAACGCGATCGACAACGACCTGCGGGATCGCACGATCGAGCTCAAGCACGATCTCGATATTCTCGCCCAGCGTACGCTGCAGCAGACGACCGATGTCCGCGATCAATGCATTGACATCGACCGGCTCCGGTTGCAGCGGCTGGCGCCGCGCAAAGGCCAGCAGTCGCCGGGTAAGGTTGCTGCCGCTGACCGCTGCGCCGATTGCCGCCTGCACCAGCTCCCGCTGCGCGACGTTGGTCGGCATCGTCTCGGACAGGACATCTAAGTTTCCGATAATGATCGCCAGAAGATTGTTGAAGTCGTGTGCGAGCCCGCCGGTCAATTGGCCGAGCGCTTCCATCTTCTGTGCATGGCGTAATTGTTCTTCGGTCCCCCGTTGCTCGGTGACATCCTCGCAAAAGCCGAGCAAGTATTTGGGCGCGCCTTGTTCGTCGTGTACCGTCAGCTTCTTGGTGCGGACCATTCGCACGCCGCGGGTGCGGGTGACCAAGGTGTTTTCGTACATCTCATAAGGCTTGGCGGACTCCAGTGCCTGCCGATCTTGAAGTTCGATGAGGTCGGCATCCGTATGTGCCATAACCTCATGCACGTGCTTGCCGATGATTTCCCTGCGATTGATTCCAATGAGCTCTTCGCCGGCACGGTTGAGGTACGCGACCCTTCCGGTTTGGGCATCCTTCAACAGCAGCATGGCCGGAACGTGTTCGAGAATGACATCGAGGAACGAACGCGTGCGCAGCAATTCCTGCTCGGCTTCCTGCCGATCCGATATCTCCGATTTCAATTTTTCATTGGATTGTCGCAGTTCCTCGGTGCGTTCCCGGGCGCGCTGCCGGAGGTTATGCGCGCGGTAGGCAAGTCGTAGCCGCGCCGCCGCCAACCCATCGTGCAGTCGATTGGTTTCGAGCAGGAGGACGGCGAGCACGAGGCTTGCGGCCAACAGCGCGTAGCTGTGCCCGGCATACCAGCCGAGATCGTAACGCGCGGAACTGATAATCGTAGATAACGCAACGTCGAGTAGCCACGCCCACATGGCGACCATGAGCCAGAGGTCGAGAATCGTCTGCCGTCGTGCCGAGACCACGATCAGGGCGATCAGGCTCAGCGCCCAGACGACCGGGCTCATGTCGGCGCCGATCAGTCGCGAAAAATCGTTGCCTTGAGTGACGAACGCCAGCCAGTCCATGCCAGTGGTGGCAAACAGCGTCAGGGCGCAAACGGCGGCGACCACGACAATGGCGGCCCCGGCGATCGCTCGTCCCAGCCTTACGCGCATAAAACCGTGCGCGCTGTCGCCGTTTCGAAGCAGGGCGTAAGCGAGAACGAATGACGGAAATCCGCCGTGCCAGAATGCCCACAGCCATGCCGTGCTCTGACTGCCCGCCCCGAGCAGTCCCGTTGCGGAAAAAACGCCCGGGAAGGTCAAGGCATGCGGCATGATAATAGCGGCGGCGAACAGATAGCCACAGGCGAGGATGTATAGCGCGCGCAAGCGGATCCTCGTGAAATGACCAAACAGCATCACCGCCGTGATCAAATTGCTGATCGCCATCGCCAATTCATAACTCGGTATGAATGCCGGTATCTTGGCCAATGGCGTACGGGCAAACGGCAGCAAGGAGACGAACAGCAGGATCGCGACGCCGATCGCCGCGAACGCCAAGCGCCTGTTCTGTTGTCCCGCACGCGTGGTGCAAAGGCATGTGCGGGCATCAGCGCCGTCGTCGTTGGCGCCAGTCGGTGCGGTGCCGAAATAATTCATGCTTTCGCTGACGGCAGGGGAGCGCTGCGGTTGGCCGAATGGCCGCCGGTCGAACGGACCTCTTGCGATGTGGTCAAAAATTCAAGGAAATGATGTGCCGGCATCGACCGTGCAAAGACCAAGCCCTGCGCGGTATCGAAACCGATATTCGCCAGACACCGCAAATCCTCCAAAGTCTCGACACCCTCGGCGCATGCGGTTGCGCCGAAACAGTGCGCCAGATCGGAGACGGCTTGGCACAGGCCGCGTTTGCGGGGATCCGCCGCGCAATTTGCGACAAAACTCATGTAGAGCTTGACTTCGCGGAACGGCAAATCCTTGATGCGCGACAGCGATGCATAGGCCGAGCCGAAATCGTCGACTGAAATCCCGATATTGTAGAGCCGAAGCTGGGTCGCGACTTCGTGGATCCGGGCTATATCGCGGACGGCTTCATCCTCGGTCACCTCGGCGATCAGGCCCGGAAATTCCGGATGATCGGGCAGAGCATTCCTTATGAAATCGACAAAGCCCGGCGCGATCAGGATCGAAGCCGGCACGTTGATCGCTAATTGCAGCGGCCAGCCCCGTTGCGCAAAAACGAGCCAATCTGCGATAACTTGCCGAACGACGAAGCGAGTCAGCGGCTTGTAGAGTGGGTCGCCTGCCGCGGGCAGCAACTCGCCCGGCTCGATGATACCGCGATTCGGATGTCGCGCGCGGATCAACGCCTCCGCGCCGCAGACGGTGAGCGATCGCAGGTCGATCTTGGGCTGGTACCAAACCTCCAGCCACTGGCGGCGCAAGGCCTCTTCGAGAATGCGGCCTGGATTGGCCGGGCGCGCCACCGCGACTGGCCCCGCGCTTGCCGAGGCAAAGCCGTCGGACTCGGGAAACTCTTGAATTGCAGCTTTTAATTCGGCCAGCCGAAACGGCTTCTGCAACGACTGCATCATCCGCAGCCCATGTACTCTGCCAATTCGTTCGAATTCGCGCAACATCGCCTGATCGCGCCCGCTGATCAGATAAACGCGTCCCGCAAATTTGAGAAATTCGAGTTTGCGGATGACGTCGACCGCGTCGGATTGCCCCAACGCAAGATCGAGAAACAAAATATCGGGCGCGGCGCGCTGTATTTCCAACAAAAACTGAAGGGGGTCCGTATAATGCCGTACCATGAGGCCGAGGCCCGAGAGTGCCGTGCAGACGAAGGTTCCAATCTGAACCTCGTCGTCCAGAAAAATAGCCGTTCGCGGAGGCTCTGAATTCTGGAGCGTGCTCATCATGCGTTTTCCGGATGGCGTACTCCTTTTTTGCTTCTCCCGGCTTAAGGACAACTTAAAAATACGTCGTGGCGCTATGTTTCATTTCCGGCGACGTGACGGATTGATTTTGCTTTCTAAAATTCCGCATCGGACCGATCAAAAATCGATCGGCATATCGCCGTCTGGAGATTTCGATCCAACTTTGACCTGAATTCCACGCGACTTCTGCGTCGCCGCGTAAGCGTTTCTACTCATGACACAGCGTGCTCAGCCGCCGTGCGCACCGCGCCGGCGAAGTCAGCCGTCGTTCGACTGCTCACGCACGAGATTGATGATCCCGGAGAAATCGGACGCGCTGCCGCCTTGTTGCGCGAACTCTTCGTAGATTTTGGCGGCGTGGACGCCGAGCGCGGTCTTGACCTTGACCGATTCGGCGGCGGCGCGGGCGAGTTTGAGATCTTTCAGCATCAAGGCCGCGGCGAAACCGGGCTTATAGCCGTTGTTGGCCGGACTGGCCGGTACTGGGCCGGGCACCGGACAATAACTCGTCAGCGACCAGCATTGCCCGGAACTGGCCGAGGCGACGTCGAACAGCGCCTGATGCGACAGGCCGAGCTTCTCGCCGAGGACGAAAGCTTCGCTCACCGCAATCATCGAGGCGCCGAGGATCATGTTGTTGCAAATCTTCGCCGCTTGGCCGTTGCCGGCTTCGCCGCAATGCACGATCCGCTTACCAATGCGCTCGAGCACCGGCTTGCCGTGGGCGAATGCCGTTTTGGAGCCGCCGACCATAAAGGTGAGCGTTGCCGCCTTGGCGCCGCCGACGCCGCCCGAGACCGGCGCATCGAGCGTGGCGATGCCGTAGGAGGCCGCCAAGTTATGCGCCTTGCGCGCGCTTTCGACGTTGATGGTTGAGCAATCGATGAACAGCGTTCCCTGCCGCGCATGCGGCGCGATGTCGTTCCAGACCGACAGCACGTGCTCGCCGGCCGGCAGCATGGTGATGACAATGTCGGCGCCTTCGACGGTGCTTCCGGCGCTGGCGACGATCTGTACGCCGTCGCGGCTCGCGGCTTGGCGCGAAGCCGGTGCGAGGTCGAATCCGAGCACATGTCCGCCCGACTTGACGAGATTGGCGGCCATCGGGCCACCCATATTGCCGAGACCGATGAAGCCGATAGCCGGCATGTGCGTCCTCCCCTCAACTTTCGAATTTAAGCTCCAACTCGCCCACGGGCTGGAAGTGCCGGTCGACGATGTCCAGCGTGACCGCTTCGAGTTTGTCCGGGCGCCACTCCGGATTACGGTCCTTGTCGACGATGGTGGCGCGGATGCCTTCGATGAAATCGTGCCCGGCAATGCACGCCAGCGCGATACGGTAATCCTGCTGGAAGCTCTGCTCAACGCGCTCGAAGGATGCCGCCGCGCGCAGGTTACGCAACGTGATCTTGAGCGAGGTCGGCGAGGCTTTCCGCATCGCTTCGAACGCCGTGCGCGCCGCGTCGGCCTCGCACCGTTGCAGGCGATCGACAATGTCTTCGACGGCATTCGCGCGGTAGCAGCTGTCGATCCAATTCCGCGCCATCGCCAAGGCGCCTGGGGCCGGCACGACGGAGAGCTTGCCCAGCCGGGCCCGGACGTTTTGCGCGTCGCGGCAATCGGCGAGCACTGAAGCAACCTCGGCAAGCCGCGCCGAGGTAATGTGAATGTCGGCAATCCCGCAATAGATAGCATCGGCCGCACTGAGACGGTTGCCGGTCAGGGCGAGGTAAGTGCCGACGCAGCCGGGCGCGCGCGCCAGCGGGAAGGATGCACCGACATCGGGAAAGAATCCGATGCCGACTTCCGGCATGGCGACTGCCGAGCGTTCGGTCACGACGCGGTGTGCGGCATGAACCGAAAGGCCGACGCCGCCGCCCATGACGAGTCCATCCATCAACGCGATCACCGGCTTTGGAAAGCGCGCGATCAGAACATTGAGCTTATATTCAGTGGCCCAGAACTGAGCGGGAAGCGGACTTTTGGACTTTGCCGCGTCATAAAGGCCACGCAGGTCGCCGCCGGCGCAGAACGCCCGCTCGCCGGCGCCGTCGATCAGCACCGCGGCGGCTGCCGGATCCCCCGCCCATTTCCGCATCAACGCCGTCATGGTCTCCGCCATGTCGAGCGTGATCGCATTGAGCGACTGCGGACGGTTCAAGGTGATGCGGCGCAGCGAGCCGAGCTCGCGGATAACGACGTTGCCATCACGAATCAGTCTTTCGCTCATCGGCCGACAAGGTGTCTCGCCACGATGAGGCGCATGATCTCGTTGGTGCCTTCGAGAATCTGGTGCACGCGCAAATCGCGCACGATCTTCTCGATGCCGTATTCCGACAGATAGCCGTAGCCGCCGTGCAATTGCAGCGCCTGATTGGCGACGTCGAAGCAGGCATCGGTGACAAAGCGCTTGGCCATGGCGGAAAGCGCGGAGGCGTCCGCATCCTTGCGATCGAGCGCCGCAGCGGCTCGCCACAGCAGCGCGCGCGACGCCTCGAGCCCGGTCGCCATATCGGCGAGACGGAATTGCAGGGCCTGGAATTCGTCGAGCCGTTTGCCGAAGGCCTTGCGCTCCTTCATGTAGGCGAGCGCTTTTTCCAGCGCGGATTGCGCGCCGCCGAGCGAGCAGGCCGCGATATTGAGGCGGCCGCCGTCGAGTCCCGCCATCGCGATCTTAAAACCTAAGCCTTCCTCGCCGAGCCGGTCGGCGACCGGGACGCGCGCGTCCTGAAATATGAGGGCGCGTGTCGGCTGCGCGTTCCAGCCCATCTTGCGCTCGTTGGCGCCGAACGAAATGCCGGGCGTATCCCCGGGCACGACGAATGCGGAAATGCCGGACGGCCCTTCGTCGCCGGTTCGCGCCATCACCACATAGAGATCGCCCGCCCCGGCGCCGGAGATGAACTGCTTCTGCCCGTTGAGCAGATAATGGTCGCCGTCGCGTGTTGCGCGTGTCGTCAACGCCGCGGCGTCCGAGCCGGCGCCGGGCTCGGTCAGGCAGTAACTCGCCAATAGCTCCATGGTGCACAGTTGCGGCAGCCACTGCCGGCGCTGCGCATCGGAGCCGAAGACGTCGATCAGCCACGCCGTCATATTGTGGATCGACATATAGGCCGAAATCGTCGGACAGCCGGTGGCCAGCGCCTCGAAAATCAAAGTCGCGGACAGGCGCGACAGACCGGAGCCGCCGACGTCCTCGGCGATGCACACCCCGCCCATGCCAAGCGCGGCTGCTTTGCGCATTTCGGCGACGGGAAAATGTTTGGCCTCGTCCCAGGCAATCGCGTTGGGCGCAAAGACTTCGTCGGCGAAGGTGCGCGCCATATCGCGAACGGCGATCTGGTCGGCATCGAGCGAAAATTGCGGCGGCGCGCTTGGCGATGGATCGAGCATGAAGTTCCAGCCTCATGGCCGGTTGATTCAAGTCATTGTTGCATTGTCGATTTGAGGCAGCAATGCACCAGTTCGCCCGGTTTTTGGGCGAACCGGCTAGGCGTGTCGGACCTCAGCCGTTATGAATGTTTATGCGGGCGACGGCGCACGTAGTGCTTGGCATGCGCCGGCGGTGCGGCCGCTGCAGGCACATAAGTGGGATTGTTGTTGCAAAAGCCGCGGTTGCCGGCAACTACATTCGGGACGCACTGCTCGAACGTCTGATATTGACAATCCCAATATACCTCGCCGGTGCCGATCTCTATCACCGCGCACCACGGCGCGTCGCCGTAAGCCGCTTGGCTCGACGCCGTTTGCAGCAAGAGCAGCGTCGCCACTCCGGCGATTGTCCATCCGATTCGAGTCATAATGGTCACCTTGGAGTTAGCCCCGCCACTCCGATTATAACCCCTAAGCCGACGCAGCTATTCCGCGGCGGCAGGAATCGATCCGCTGCGATAGAGGTCTCAGCCGTCAGCGGGTGTTGCGCCGGCGAGATCGCCGTGCACCGCTGCCGCACTCCGCGCTTGCCAAAAATTGCGCGCTGCCATGCCGATCGCCATGGCGACGACGAATACGATCACGGCGGGTGACAGCGTCGCCAGGTTCTCGATCGCGGGACCCGGGCATAATCCCGCCAGCCCCCAGCCAATACCGAACAAGATCGCGCCCGCGACGAGCGGGCGATCGACGGCGTTTTGTGTCGGCCATTGGAATTTTGCATCGAACAACGGCGCGCGCGGCCGCAGCAGCGCGTAACCCGCGCCCGTGACGGCAAGCGCTGCCGCCATGACGACCGCAAGGCTGGGGTCCCAGTTGCCGGCCGGAATGCTGAAGATATCCAGGAAGCCGAGGACTTTCGCCGGTTGGATCATGCCCGAGATGAAAAGGCCCAGGCCGAAAATGTAACCGCAGATGAGGCTCGTAAGCGTCCGCATGATGTCAGCCTCCGATGCTGTGCCGCATCAGCGCGACGACAATGATTGCCGTCACCATGAAGATCATTGTCGCCGCGATCGAGCGCGTCGAAAGCCGCGCATTACCGCATATGCCGTGGCCGGACGTACAGCCGTTGCCGAGCCGGGTGCCGAAGCCGACCAACAAGCCGGCAACCGCTGTGGTGACCATGCCTGAAGGCATCTGCGGCGTCGGCACCGTATAGCCGAGCAGCATGACCGAAAGCGGCGCGGCGATAAGGCCAATGATGAAAGTCGCGCGCCAACCGCGATCGCTGCTTGCCGGATCGAGCAAGCCGGCGGCGATGCCGGTAATGCCGGCGATGCGGCCGTTGAACAGCATCAGGAGCACCGCGGAAATGCCGATCAGCGCGCCACCGATGGCCGCGGAAATCGGAGTGAAGTTGGCCATGATTAGATCCCCGGAATGTGGACATGCTTGTCGCACGTGCACGATAAGCTAAAGATTAGGCGGTCGACCTTCGCACCGCAACGAGGCGCCGTATGGATTTCACCCTTCCGCCCGAAATCGAGGATTTGCGGGCGCGCACCCGCGCCTTCGTCGAAACGCACGTGTTGCCGCTCGAGGCCGATCCGCAAAATTTTTCCGACCACGAAAATATCCCGCTCGCGCGCCTCGCCCCGGTGCAGGACCAGGCAAGAAAGGCCGGACTGTGGGCGCCGCAATCGCCGAAAGAATTCGGCGGCATGGCGCTGCCGATCGTCGCTTGGGCGGCGGTTTACGAAGAGGCGGCGCGTTCGCTGTTCGGGCCGCTGTCGATCAACTGCTCGGCGCCGGACGATGGCAATATGAATCTGCTCTCTCGCACCGGTACCCCGGCGCAGAAAGAATGGTGGTTGCGGCCGGTCGTTGAGGGCAAAGTCAAATCTGCTTTCGCCATGACCGAGCCGGCGCCGGGCGGCGGCTCCGATCCCGGCATGATTAAAACATTTGCCGAAAAGAAGAACGGCAAATGGGTCATCCGCGGCCGCAAATGGTTCATCACCGGCGCCGCCGAAGCGGCGCATTTCATCGTCGTCGCACGCACCTCCGACGACAAGCGCCACGGGCTCACGGCCTTCCTCTATCACCGCGATCAGCCGGGCTGGCGCATCGTGCGCCGCATCGAGATCATGGGGCCGGAGGAACACGGCGGCCACTGCGAGCTCGAATTCGACGGCCTCGAAGTTTCAGATGACAATGTGCTGCTCGGCGTCGGCGACGGGCTGAAAGTCACGCAGATCAGGCTCGGTCCGGCGCGGCTCACCCATTGCATGCGCTGGCTCGGCCAGGCCAAGCGGTGCATGGAGATCGCGCAAGCTTACATCAACGAACGCGAAGGCTTCGGCATAAAACTCGCCGACCGCGAAAGCGTGCAGATCAAGCTCGGCCAGGTCGCCCAGCGCATTCAGATCGGGCGCTTGTTGACCATGCACGCGGCCTGGAAGCTCGACCGCGGCGACCGCGCCCGCAAGGAAGTCTCCATGGCCAAGGTGCATGTCGCCGACACCCTGCACGAGGCGGCCGATACGGCGATCCAGCTCAACGGCGCGCGCGGCTATTCGAAGGACACGATTTTGGAATGGATCTACCGCGCGGCACGCGCCGCACGCCTGGTCGACGGGGCGTCCGAAGTGCACAACATGGTGTTGGCGCGCTTCCTGCGCGAGGAAGGCCGCGATTTCTGGAGCTGGAGCGCCGGCAATCGAGTTTGAACGTCTTCCGCAAAGCCGCCAAACTGGCTAACGTTTCCGCGGCTGGCAGACATACCGATTTCACGAAGTTGCATTCGATAAATCGCAGTCCAAGGAGCTGACATGAAACTCGCGTTTTTTGACGACTATAAGCTTGGTGTCGTGGTCGGCGACAAGATCGTCGACGTCTCGACCGTGACCAAGGGCATTAAGGCGCTCGGCCCGCAGGACGTGATCCGTGGCGTGATCGAGAAGTGGAGCAGCTATAAGGGCAAGCTCGCCGCCGCCGCCAAGAAAGGCAAGGGCAAGCCGCTCGCCAAGGTCAAGTTTCGCCCGCCGCTGCCGAAGCCGGAAAACATCATCTGCATGGCGGTGAACTATATGGAGGACGGCACGCTGCCGGAGCCCGCTCCGATCAACGCCTTTATGAAGTCGCCGAGTGCGATCATCGGCGACGGCGGCACCATGGTGCTGCCCGATATGGCGGCGAGCGTTTTCGAGGGCGAGGCAGAGATCGCTGTCGTGATCGGCAAGAAGGCCTCGCATGTGAAGGCCAAAGACGCGATGAAATACGTGTTCGGCTACACCAATTTCATCGACGGCTCGGCGCGCGGCGTCGTGCCGCCGACCAACGTCTTCTATCAGATGAAGTCGCGCGACACCTTCGCGCCGATAGGTCCCTATATCGTCACGTCCGACGAGATCAAGGATCCGCAGAAACTGCAGATCACGCTGACGAACAATGGCGTCGTCTATCAGAACTTCAACACCGACGACATGGCGCATAAGATTCCGCGCTGCATCGAATGGGTGACTTCGATCCATATGCTGCAGCCCGGCGATATTCTCGCCACCGGCACCAACCATCGCGGGCTCAACCCGTTCATGGACGGCGACAAGATCGAGCTGACCTGCCAGGGCTGCGGCACGCTGCACATCACTGTGCGCGACCCTCTCAAACGCACTTGGGCGCGTATTACCCGCCTGCAGCACAAGCAGAGCGGTGCGGAAGGCGTGCATACCAAGCAGACCGGCGGCAAATACGCCCCGGCGTAGTCGTGAGTGCGCGCAGCGCGATTAATCCCGGCGAGTCTCCAAATTTAGGTTAACGGGAGCTGAATGTGGTGTAGCCCAAACGCGCGTGGCATGGTCGCGCCAAGGCGGCGGCGTGCTTCGGGCTTACCTTGTGATCGAAACGGCTCTCAATTTCGGCATTGGATTTTTATCGGCGGTGTTGCTCGGGCTATTGTTCGTCCCGCTGCTCCTTAAGCGCGCCGTGAGCCGGGCGGTTCATCGCGCCGTAGCGGCGACGCCGTACTCCGCGGAGGAGATCCGCGCCGATAAGGAGCAGTTGCGCGCCAAGCTCGCGGTGTCGACGCGCCAGCTGGAAATCAGCGTGGCCGCCATGAAGGTCAAAACAATGTCGAAGCTCGCCGAGCTCGGCTACAAGACCGATTTCATCGATCAACTGAGACACGAGATCGGCGAGAAGGAGGCGACGATTTTCGCGCTGGCGGGCCGCAATAAGTCCCTGCACGAAAAGCTGACCGCCACCGAGGAGGAATTCGAGATCAGAAACGGCGCCTTGCGCGAAGCGGAGGAGGTGATCGCCGACAAGGAGGCGGAGCTGGTGAAGCTTGTCACCGAGCTCGGGGAGCATTCGACGATCGCCAATATTCAACGCGCCGAAATCGACGCGCTGCGCACGCAAGTCGAAGACATCAAGACGAGCATTGCGGATTACGAAAATACGCTGGGAGAAACAGTGTTGCGCCTGAGGCGCGACGATGCCGAGAGCGAAGCGCCTTGGGCGGACCTGGTCGACACAAACGACGAGTTTGCCACCCTCACCAGGCATCGCACCCGGCGATCCTGATCGCACCGGGAGACGGATTAGCGAAGCCTAATCGCTATTCAACTCCGCCAGCCGGCATCGATAGCGTCGAGCATGCGCAAATAGGCCGGCCAGTCCGCCGCGCCGCGGCCAGAGTCGTGATGCTCGTATTGGTGCGCGGTCTTTTCGCAAATCGCCGCCGGAATCTCGACGAGCGCGCCGCCGGTCGCTTCCATTTTAAGCTGGATATCGGCGGCTTCGAGCAGCGACTTCATCAGCACGAAAGCTTCGCGCGCGGTTTTGCCGACCGTCAGCAGTCCGTGATTGCGCATGATCAGAGCGCGGTTTTTGCCAAGCGCCTTATTGATGCGTTCGCGCTCGCCAAAATCCTCGGTGATGCCTTCATAGTCGTGATAGCCGACGCGATTGTAAAAGCGCACCGCCGGCTGGGACACCATACGCAGCCCGTGTTTCAATCCGGAGATCGCCATGCCGGTCTCGGTGTGCACATGGACGGCGCAATTGACGTCCGGCCGCCCCGAGAGGACGCCGCCATGCAGCGTAAAGCCCGGCCGGTTGACGCCCGCCGATTTGTCGAGATCGTCGTCCATGCTCACCTTGACGAGGTTCGACGCCGTCACTTCGGTATAGAGCAGTTCGTGCCGCTTGATCAGAAACTTGCGCTGCTCGCCGGGCACGCGCATTGAGGAATGATTGTAGATCACGTCGCCCCAGCCGTAGTGCGCGATCAGCCGATAGGTTGCAGCAAGATCGAGGCGAGCCTGCCATTCTGCTGGAGAGATGTCCGCCTCTTTGGCGGTGGCGAGTTTGACATGCGGGTTCATGGCCGGGGTCCTTCAGGTGGGATGAATAAGCCTAGCATGCCGCGGCCCGGTCCGGCAGCCTGTCCCAGCGAGGGGCGTTTTGGGCAAGCACCGGCTGCCGCGCGACATAAGCACGCGCCAGTGCCGCTGCAGCGTTAACGCATCGTCAACCAGCAATGATGAACTGTCCGGTTCATGGGGCATTTCATCGGGCAGTCCTCGGCGCCGGCTCGGTTGTCCGGCATCGCCTGCATCGCCGCGGCGCTCATCGGCGCCCTGGTGCTGCTGCCGAGCACGGGACAAACCTACAGCAGCACCGACGCCAACCGCGCCGCATGGAAGCAAGAGTATCGTCGGCCGGCGCGAATTCCGTTCCCCGCGGACGATCCATTTTCGGCGGCCAAGCTCAAGCTCGGGCGCACGCTGTTTTTCGACCCCCTCCTGTCAGGTGCCAAGGTCCGGTCGTGCTCGACCTGTCACAATCCGGGCCTGTCCTGGGCAGACGGGCAGCCACGGGCGCTCGGCGAGGATCAGAAACCGCTGCCGTTGCGGACGCCGACGCTTCTCAACGTGGCATGGACGCCCAAGCTCGGCTGGGACGGCCATTTCGGCGATCTGGAAAGCGTGGCCATGGGCCCGATCACAGCGAGCGACAATATGGACCTGCCGGAAGCCAAGTTGGTCGCGCGGCTTGCGGCCATTCCCGGCTATGTCAATGCTTTCCACGCCGCCTTCGGCTTGGGCGATATTACGTCGCGCAAGGTCGAAATGGCGCTCGCCACCTTCGAACGGACGATCGTTTCGAAACCGGCGCCGTTCGATCGCTGGATCAACGGTGACGAAAGAGCGATCAGCCAATCCGCCAAGCACGGCTTCGATCTCTTCAACAGCAAAGCCAATTGCGCGGCTTGTCACAGCGGCTGGGCTTTCACCGACGCGTCGTTTCACGATGTCGGGGTTGCCCGACACGGCGATCTCGGTCGAGGCAGATTGTTTCCGACTTCGGTGACGCTGCAATACGCGTTCAAAACTCCGACATTGCGGGATGCGGCGCGCCGCGCGCCTTTTATGCACGATGGTTCGCTGCCGACGCTGCAAACCGTCATCGATCTCTACGATCGCGGCGGTATCGATCGGCCGAGTCGCGATGAGGCAATCCGCCCGCTCGGCTTGAGCGACGGCGACAAGGCCGACCTCGTCGCATTTCTTGACACGCTCAGCAGCGCACCCGAGCCCGTGACAGTTCCCACGCTGCCGCGCTGACGCCGGCGATTGGAATCGTTCAAATCATTGCCGGCAGCGCGCAGCCGATGAGCGCAAAGCCGCCGAGCAGCAGGACGCCGGCCGCGGTCTCGATGGTTTCGACATGGACTGGGAAGCGTTCGGCCGCGTAAGCGACAACGCCGCCGCCGGTCACGCTGAGCAGGCCCGCCAGACTGACCATTGCAATCTCCTGCGCAAACGAATGATCCACGCGCGCTTGGTTCATAGCGGAGAGTGCTTACCAAGGACCTATGCGGGGGGCGCATCGGCTCGAATTGACCGTCCCGGGCAATTCAAAGGTTAACCAAAACCTAACTTTGCGATCCGTAAGGTTACCCATTTCCTAAAATCCGTGGTAAAGAAAACCTTAAGTAGACCAGTGAGCTGCGTGCGGCGGCGCAACCGGTCTGCGAAGTAACATTCCCCGGAGGCCACTCACGATGAGCCGGCTGGCCAAGCGGCTGCCATTCGCGGCCGCAATTGCACTTGCGTGTCTAATCGACGTGCTGCTTGCTGGTCCTGCCAGCGCCCACGTCAAGTGGTTCTGCGCCTACAACGTTGCCGGCCAGCCCGTCGGGCTGGAAAACGTGCTGTGTCCCGACTTCGAAATGCTCACCGGTCTGTCGATTCTCGGCCTGATGACCGGCAGCATTCTGGAAGGCACTCCGATTGGCGCCGTCATGCTGCGTTGCCTGGACCGGGCGACGCGCTTGGTGCGCGATAATCTCGAAACCATCGTGCGTGCAGCCTGCGCGTTCTTCTTCATCGCGATCTGGGGTGTCGGCGGCATTCTGCTTACGCCGGAGCTCAAGACGAGTTCGACTTTGGTCGGCGCCATTCAGCTCGGCATTGCCGCAGGCATGCTGTCGCGCCGAACCATGCCGTTATCGGCGTTGGGCATCTTCGTTCTCTACGGCATCGCGGTGTGGAATTACGGGCCGTTCCACCTTGCCGACTATCCGGTGTTTCTCGGCGTTGCCGCCTATCTGGCCCTGGCCGGCGCACAGAGCAACTTTTTCGGTGCGCGACCGCTCGACGTGCTGCGTTGGGCCGCGGGCATCACGTTGATGTGGGCCTCGATCGAGAAGTGGGCCTATCCGGAGTGGTCGTATCCGCTGTTCATCACGCATCCGGACATGTCGTTGGGATTTACGCCGGATTTCTATATGCGGGCGGCCGGCGCGGTCGAATTTGCGCTGGCATTCTCGTTGATATGGACACCCCTGGTGCGGCGCATCGGTGCCATCATGCTCACCGCGATGTTCGTGAGCGCGGTATTCCCGTTCGGCAAGATCGATCTGGTCGGGCACTCGCTGATCGTGGTGGCGCTGCTCGGCATCATCGCCGACGACCACGACGAGCCGGCGCGTCTGCGCCATTCCTGGCTTATTCCGTTCGCCTACGCGTCGTCGCTGACGATGTTCCTGACGGCGTACTACTACGCGCACGCGGCGCTGTATAACACGTCGGTGCTGTGATCGGCGCTGCTCTATTTGACGTGCACGACAAGCAGCATTTTGGGATGAATGGCGCACAGCACATTGAAATCGCCGGCCACCGTGAAGATGATCGGCGTCACGCTGCCGGGCTTCTGGTCTCCGGAATCGAACGAAAATTTCGGCGAATCGATATACGCGTGATGCAGTAGGTCGGCATCGTCGTTGACGATTTGGATCGTGTCGCCACGCTTGATCGTGATCGTGCCGGGATGAAATTCGCGGCCCTTTTGCGAGATGGTGTAATTGGGCAGCGCCGGCACCGTGAGCGTGCCCATTGCGGTCAATCCCCCCGCCACAAAGGCTATCGCGATTGCACGGCGAGCGCGCAGGAAGTCGGTCCTCAGACCCATCTCGGCCTCGTCGGTTTTTCTCCAAAGAAGCGGCGAACCGGCGGCGCTTCTTCCCTTCGCCAGGGTGATGCCACGCGGTTAAGACGCCGTTAAGGAACACCCAAGATTGGCGCCGTTGCTGCACCGCCTTTAACGGGCGCCGGTATAGGGCTTGGTCCGGAATGTTGGAGTGCTGGGCGTCCCGATGCCGGCCGGAAAAGTCGCTTCCCTGATGCTTCGTCTGGTCACCCGCTGGCGCGACGGCGTCGCGCGGGCGGCGTCGCTCGGCATGACCATTCGCGGCCGAATTCTGGTCGCGTTCCTCATCATGAGCGTCATCACTGCCGCCTTGGGCGCCTACGCGACGTTCGGCATCACCGATGCCGGCGTGCTGGTGGATAAGACTTTCGACGAGTCGCTGATGTCGATCAATTACGCGCGCGCCGCGGCCGCCGATTTTGCTGCAATGCGTGCAGCGTTCACGCGCCAGTGGATCGCCGCAGATCCGCAAATGCGTGCCGATCTCGACAAGGAAATCGACAAGCTCAGCACGTCGCTGACGGAAGACTTGCAGATCGCGGCCGAGCGCTCGCAGTCGATTCGCGCGGCGCGCGCGGCAAAAAACGTTCAGGACGCGGTCAGCGCTTGGAAACACATTTGCGAGCGGTTGATCGACGGCACCCAGCGCGACGTGAACTGGACGACGCTCGACCAGTATGCCCAAAAGGTCGACGATCAAATCGATCTTCTCGTCAATTACACCGCCGGAGATGGCTTCCTGTACCGGCAAAGCGCGCGCGCCACGGTGGCGCGCGACGTCCAGCTCAACATTGCCGGCACCGCGCTCGCCCTGTTGCTGTCCGCGCTCGTGGCCTGGGCCTTGGCGCGGCGCATCGTCGGGCCTGTTGCCGTCGCCTCCAACGTTGCCGAGCGCATAGCCGCCGGCAAGCTTAACGTCGCCGTCCCCAAGGGCGGCGCCGACGAGCTGGGAGCGCTGCTCGCCGCGATGGGCGTAATGCGCGACAACATCAAGGCGATGATGGACCGCGAGGTCGAGCAGCGCCGCTCGGCGCAGGCGCGGCTCGCCGACGCGCTGGAACGGTCGCAAGAAGGCGTCGTGGTCGTCGACGTCGACGACGGCATCGTGCTCGCCAATGCCCAAGCGGCCGATTTCCTCGGCGTGCCGCCGAGCCTGCTCAAGCCCGGCACGCCGCTCTCGCAACTTGAGGCGGCCTTGCAAGGAACGGTCGATGCCGCCCATTTGCTGACCCGGCGCGACAAGGACCTTCAGGCCACCAGCGAAATCCTGATGGCGGACGGCCGCTGGCTGCGCATCAGCCGCAGCCCCACGCACGACGACGGTTTTATCGTGCTGTGCAGCGACATCAGCCGGTTGAAGAAACAGGAATGGTCGCTGCGCCAAACAAATTTGCTGCTCGACGCCGCGCTGGAGAATATGTCGCAGGGGCTGTGCCTGTTCGACGCGCAGGACAGGCTCGAAGTCTTCAACCGGCGTTACCTGGAAATCTTCCGGCTGCCGGCCGATCGCGTCAAGCCGGGCATCGCCTTCCGCGAGGTTCTGCAGGTCAGCGTCGCTAACGGCAATCATCCGAAGAAATCCGTGGACGAGGTGCTGGCCGAAATCGATCAGCGCCGCCGCGACAATGCCAAGGGGCCGCATCTCTACGAATTGAGCAACGGCCGGGTGGTCTCGAGCCTGTTCAGCCCGACCGCCGACGGCCGCTGGGTTGCGACCTACGAGGACGTCACCGAACGCCGGCAGGCCGAGGCCAAGATCATGCACATGGCGCGTCACGACGCGCTGACCAACTTGCCCAATCGCGTTCTGTTCAAGGACAAGATGGAGGAAGCGCTGGCCCGCGGCGACGAGCTTGCGGTCATGTTCCTCGATCTCGATCGCTTCAAGAGTGTCAACGATTCGCTCGGCCATCCGGTCGGCGACGCATTGCTTTGCGCGGTCACCGAGAGGCTGCAGCAAGTCGTGCTTGGGGCAGATACGGTGGCGCGGCTCGGCGGCGACGAATTTGCGATCGTGCAACGCAACACCAGCCCGAACGACGCCAGCGAGCTTGCCGCCCGCATTATCGATACGCTGGTCGAGCCATTCGATGTCCACGGCCATCAAGTGATTATCGGAACGTCGATCGGCATCGCCATGGCGCCGTTAGACGGCAACGAGCCCGACCAGCTCTTGCGCAACGCCGATATGGCGCTCTATCGCGCCAAGGCGGATGGGCGCGGCACTTACCATTTCTTCCAGCCGGAAATGGACGCGCAAATGCAGGAGCGCAGGAGGCTCGAACTCGATCTGCGCAAGGCGCTGATCGGCGATCAATTCGAGCTGCACTATCAGCCGCTGGTCGATGTCGGCAGCGGCGAAGTCTCAGGGTTCGAGGCGCTCATTCGCTGGAATCATCCGGAACGCGGGCTGGTCACTCCCGACGAGTTCATTCCGGTCGCCGAGGAGATCGGTCTTATCGTGCCGCTCGGCGATTGGGTCCTCAAGCAAGCCTGCCGGGATGCCGCAACCTGGCCGGCTAAACTGACCGTCGCGGTCAATCTCTCGGCAGTCCAGTTCCGCAATCCGAGTTTGGCGCTGTCGGTCGTTTCCGCGCTCGGTCAATCGGGTCTTGCGGCGGCGCGCCTCGAATTGGAGATCACCGAGACCGTTTTGTTGCAGGACGACAAGGCGGTGCTCGATACGCTGCACCAATTCCGCGATCTCGGCGTCCGCATCTGCATGGACGATTTCGGCACCGGATACTCCTCGCTGAGCTATCTGCGCAGCTTCCCGTTCGACAAGATCAAGATCGACCGCTCTTTCATTCACGAGCTTGGCAAGGAAAACGACAGCGTTGCGATCATCCGCGCGGTAATGGAACTCGGCTCGAGCCTCGGCATGATTACGACGGCGGAAGGCGTCGAGACCGAGGAGCAACTCGAAATCTTGCGCCGGGAAGGCTGCATGCAGGTGCAGGGATTTCTGTTCAGCAGTCCAAGGCCCGCGGCGGAAGTCCCGGCCATGCTGCGGCAGCTCGGCCCGCGGATCCGCGCCGCGTAGCAATCTTGCCGCCCTGTCAAAAGGCGTGCAGCTTCAATTCCCTAGCGTTGCTGCGCCGCTCGCGCACTCCCATATTTCGGGCATAGTTTGCCCTCTGGCAATCTCGCGTCCGTAAGGGCAAACTCCGCCTGTGGAGGCGTATGGTCATGTCGCTGCGGGACGTCAAACTCGACGATAAATACGACCTCGGCCAGCGCCGCGTATTCGTGACCGGCTTCCAGGCCCTGGTCCGGCTCTGCCTGATGCAGAAGGAGCTGGACCGCCGCAACGGCCTCAATACGGCGGGTTTTGTCACCGGCTACCGCGGTTCGCCGCTCGGCGGTCTCGACAGCCAGTTCCTCCGCGCCCGGCCGTTTCTCGAAAAGGGCGACATCCGGTTCCAGGGCGGCATCAATGAGGACCTCGCTGCGACTGCGGTTTGGGGGTCGCAGCAGGCCGAGTTGCGCGGCGAAGGCAAATACGACGGCGTTTTCGGCATGTGGTACGGCAAAGGTCCCGGCGTCGACCGCACCGGCGACGTCTTCCGCCACGCCAATTTCGCCGGCTCGGCGAAGCACGGCGGCGTGCTGGCTTTGATGGGCGACGACCACACTGCCGAATCCTCCACCACCGCGCACCAGTCCGAATACCATTTCATCAACGTCATGATCCCGATCCTGAACCCCGCGGGAGTCCAGGAGGTGCTTGATTACGGGCTCTATGGCTGGGAGATGTCGCGCTTCACCGGCGCCTGGACCGCGCTCAAGACCATGCACGAGACGATTGAATCCACCGCGGCGATCGATGCCAGTCTCGAGCGCATCGACATCGTCACGCCGGACGATTTCCGCATGCCGGACGGCGGCCTCAATATCCGCCTCAACGATCCGATCCTGGCCCAGGAGGCCCGCCTCCACGATTTCAAGCGCGACGCCATGCTCGCCTTCGTGCGCGCCAACAAGCTCAACCGCACCATCACCTCGGGCGGGCGCGATCCGAAGATCGGCATCATCACCACCGGCAAGAGCTACCTCGACGTCCGCCAGGCTTTTGACGAACTCGGCATCGACGAAATCAAATGCAATGCGCTTGGCATCCGGCTGTACAAGGTCGGCTGCGCTTGGCCGCTGAGCCGGCGCGAGCTCGCCGAATTCGCCGCCGGGCTCGATCTGATTATCGTCGTCGAGGAGAAGCGTTCGCTTCTCGAGGTGCAGGTCCGCGAGGAGCTTTACGGCACCGCCAATCAGCCGATCTGTATCGGCAAGAAAGACGAAGCGGGCAACTGGCTGTTTCCGGTGAAAGGCGCGCTCGATCCCAACGAAGTCGCGATCTGTCTCGGCGAGCGGCTCCTCAAATACCACCGCAACGACGACATTGCCGGCCGCGTGGCCCGGCTCAAGGAATTCCAGCGCATCGCGGCGGAGACCAAGGACGTCGCCCAGCGTATTCCCTATTTCTGCTCCGGCTGCCCGCACAACACTTCGACCGTGGTTCCGGAGGGAATGCGCGCCTATGCCGGCATCGGCTGCCACTACATGGCGCAATGGATGGACCGCTCCACCCAAGGCTACACGCATATGGGCGGCGAGGGCGCGAATTGGATCGGCGAAGCGCCGTTCTCCAACCGCAAGCACGTTTTCCAGAATCTCGGCGACGGCACCTACAATCATTCCGGCTACATGGCGATCCGCGCCGCCATCGCGTCGAACACCAACATCACCTACAAGATTCTTTTCAACGACGCGGTGGCGATGACCGGAGGCCAGCCTAATGATGGCGGCCTGACCGTACCGCAAGTGGCGCGCCAGGTCGCTGCCGAAGGCGCGGCGCGGGTCGTCGTCGTGACCGACGAGCCGGACAAATACCCGCGCGATACCGCATGGCCGTCGGGCCTGACCATCCATCACCGCGACGATCTCAATGAAGTGCAGAAGGAGCTCGCCGCGATTCCCGGCGTCACGATCCTGATCTACGACCAGACCTGTGCCGCGGAAAAGCGCCGCCGCCGCAAGCGGCATACTTTTCCAGATCCCGACAAGCGCGTCATCATCAACGAACTGGTGTGCGAAGGCTGCGGCGATTGCGGCGTGAAATCGAATTGCGTTTCGGTGCAGCCGCTCGAAACCGAATGGGGACGCAAGCGCACCATCGACCAGTCGAGCTGCAACAAGGATTTTTCCTGCATCAAGGGCTTCTGTCCGTCCTTCGTCACCGTGCACGGCGCCAAGCTGAAGAAGGGGCCGGGCGTCGCGGCCGATCACGGTCTGCCGCAATTGCCGGAGCCGAAACTGCCGGCCGTCGATCGGACTTACAATATCGTCGTTACCGGCGTCGGCGGCACCGGCATTGTCACCGTCGGCGGAATTTTGGGCATGGCCGCGCATCTCGAAGGCCGCGGCGTCGGTGTGCTCGACATGGCCGGTCTGGCGCAGAAAGGCGGTGCAGTATTCAGCCACATCCGCTTTGCCGAGAAACTGGAAGACATTCATGCCATCCGCGTCGCAGCGGGCCGCGCCGATCTTGTACTCGCCGGCGACATCGTGGTGGCCGGCACGCAAAAGGTGCTCGCGACGGTGAAGCACGACGCGACCGCGATGGTCGTCAACACCGATCTCTTCCTGCCCGGCGAATTCACCCGCAATGCCGACTTTTCGCTGCCGAGCGAACGGCTCAAGCGCACCATCGTTGCCGATGCCGGCCGCGACAAGGCGCATTTCATCGACGCCACGCGCATCGCCAATGCGCTGTTCGGCCAGTCGATCGGCGCCAATATGTTTCTCGTCGGCTACGCCTATCAGCTCGGCGCCATCCCGTTGTCGGCTGCCGCCATCGAGAAGGCGATCGAGCTTAACGGTGAGGCGGTTGCGATGAACCGGTCGGCGTTCCATTGGGGACGCCGCGCCGCGATCGACCGCGCCGCGGTCGAGACGCTGGCGAGGCCTGCGCTGGCGAGCGAGAGCGACGCCGAGCATCTGTCGGAATCCTTCGACGAGACCGTCGAGCGGCGGGTGAAGTTTCTCGCCGCTTATCAAAACGCCGCCTACGCGCGCCGCTATCGGGCATTGGTCGATAAGGCGAAGACGGTCGAAGCCGACCGCACACCCGGCGAATCCGGGCTTGCCGAGGCGGTCGCGCGCTATCTGTTCAAGCTGATGGCCTACAAGGACGAATACGAGGTGGCGCGGCTTTACACCGACGGCGCGTTCGAAAAGCAAGTCGGGAGCGAATTCGACGGTGACAAACTGCGCTTCGAATTTCATCTGGCGCCGCCGCTTCTTGCGCGCATCGACAAGACGACCGGGCTGCCGCGCAAGATGAGTTTCGGCCCGTGGCTTTTCCCAGTATTCCGTGCGCTGGCGAAAATGAAATTCCTGCGCGGCACGGCGTTCGATCCATTCGGCCGCTCTCTCGAGCGCCGCACCGAACGCAAGCTGATCGAGGACTACGAGGCAACGCTCGACGAGGTGCTTGCAGGGCTTACGCCCGAGAATCACCATCTGGCCGTCGGTCTTGCCGTCATTCCGGAAAAAATCCGCGGCTTCGGCCACGTCAAACTTAAGCATCTCGCCACCGCCAAGGCGGACGAGGCGGCGCTGCTGGAGCAATTCCGTGCCGGCGCGCCGGTGCTGCTTAAGGCGGCGGAGTAGGGCGGGATGGCGTGGCGGGCGCCCCCGCAGCGGAGACGCAAATGAGCGCTCTCACCGTCGACCTCGGACATTTCATTGCCGGGCTGAGTTTGCGGCAGGTTCCGGCTGAAGGCTGCGCCATCGCCTGCACTGGCATTGCCGACTGTTTTGGCGTGCTGATCGCCGGTGCGCGCGATCCCGAAGTCGCGCTGGTCGACCGCGAACTGGGCGCAAGTGGCGGCGCGCCGCGCGCCTCGCTCATCCCCTGCGGTGCCCGGCGCACACCCGAGACCGCGGCGCTGGTCAACGGCGTCGCCGCACATGTACTCGACTACGACGACGTTTCGCTCGACGGCCATCCGAGCGCGGTGCTGGTGCCGGCGATCCTGGCGCAGGGGGAGGCGAGCGGTTCGAGCGGCGCGCAGATGCTCGCTGCCTATATCGCGGGTTATGAAGTCTGGGCGGAACTTATTGCCCGCGAGCCAGTGCCGCTGCATCGCAAGGGCTGGCACCCGACGGCCGTGCTCGGCACCGTCGCGGCGGCGGCGGCTTGCGCCAAATTGCGCGATCTCGGCGCCGCAGGCGCCTCGACCGCTCTTGCGATCGCCGCCTCGATGTCGTCGGGGCTGGTCGCCAATTTCGGCACCATGACCAAATCGTTCCAGGTCGGCCGCGCCGCGCAATCGGGCGTCATTGCCGCGCGTCTGGCGCAAGCCGGGTTCACGGCCTCGCTGGACGCGCTGGAGCACCAAGCGGGCCTGCTCGTGGCGCTTTCGCCGGACGGCAACGCCGATCTCGATCGGTCTTTCGCCGCCGCGCAGAAGGAGTGGCACATTGTCGGACACGGCCTGAACATCAAGCGCTATCCGATCTGTTACGCGACCCACCGCTCGATCGATGCCGCCCTCGATCTCGTCGCGCGTCATGATCTGAAACCCGGCGAAGTCGTGCGCATTCATGTCTCGACCGGGAAGACGCAGATGCTGATGTTGCGCAACAGCGCCCCGCAAACCGGCCTCGAAGCGAAATTCTCGATGCAGTTCGCGATGGCCGCCGCGGTGTGCGCGCGCCATGTGGGCTTGCGCGAAGTGACTGACGAATTCGTGCGCCGGCCAGACGTGCAGGCGATCTTCCCGCGCGTTTTGCTGGAGGGCACTGCGGCCACTATGGCGGGGTCCAACTTCGCTCCCGCCGACGCCGTTGAAATCACGACAACCGGCGGGGAAACGTTCAGGAGCGGGCCGGTCGAATACGCCAAGGGAAGCCACCAGCGCCCGCTCTCGCGCGACGAGCTGTGGGCCAAATTTGCCGACTGTCTCGGCGAGGAATTCTCCGCTGCAAGGAAATCGCGCGCGTTCGAGAATCTGATGATGTTCGACCGGCTCAATGGCTCCGGTGATCTGGCGCTGAGCGCATAGGAACCGGTCATTCCTGCAAGTGCTCGCCCGACATGGCGAGGAGAGGGTATTTTATTGCTATGAACGACTTGCCGCCCAATTCCGCAACCGTTAGCGAAGCGGCCGCCGCTGCGGCGGCAGTGACACCGCCGGCCGAGGCAAAGGCGGCCTTCGTCCCGGCCGCCGACAATCGTGTGGAGGCGCCGTCCGTCGCCGAGGCAGCTTCGATGGCTGAGCCGACGCCGCCCATCGCAAAAATTGAGGCCGACAGCGCGCCATTGGCGAGCACGCCCGTCCCCGCAGTCATCGCTTCCGTGCCATCGGTAACGGGCATTGGCGTGCTCCTCGTCAACCTTGGCACGCCGGACGCGCCGACCCCGGTTGCGGTGCGCCGTTATCTGAAGGAGTTCCTGAGCGACCGGCGGGTGATCGAGAAGGATTCGTTTGTCTGGAAGCTCGTGCTCAACGGCGTCATTTTGCCGCTGCGGTCGCGGCGCAAGGCGCATGACTACGAGAAAATCTGGAATTGCGAAAAGGACGAGTTGCCGTTCAAGACCATCACCCGCGCGCAAGCCGAAAAACTCGGGAGCATTCTCGAACCGCTCGGCAAGCATGTCATCGTCGACTGGGCGATGCGCTATGCCTCGCCCTCGATCGCGTCGCGGCTCGAAGTGATGGTCGCCTGGGGCTGCGAGCGCATCCTGGTCATGCCGCTCTATCCGCAATACTCGGCGGCAACGACGGCGACGGTGTGCGACGAGGTATATCGCTTTATGATGCGGCAGCGGCGCCAGCCGGCGCTGCGCATCCTGCCCGCTTATTACGACGATCCTTATTATATCGAAGTGCTGGCGTCCTCGCTCAAAGCGGAACTCAAGAACCTGCCGTTTAAGCCCAACGTCATCCTCGCGTCCTATCACGGCATGCCGAAGCAGTACATAAAGAATGGCGATCCCTACGAGAGCCAGTGCGTGCGCACCACGCAGCTGTTGCGCGCAAAGATGGGGCTCGACGAGAACAAATTGATGCTGACCTTCCAGTCGCGCTTCGGCCGCGCCAAATGGCTCGAGCCTTACACCATCGCCACGGTGAAGGCGCTGGCCAGGAAGGGAGTGAAGAATCTGGTCGTGGTGATGCCTGGATTCGCCGCCGACTGCCTGGAGACTCTGGAGGAGATTGCGGTCGACAACGCGCAAGCGTTCAAGCGCGCCGGCGGCGAAAATTTCGTCGCCATCCCATGCCTCAATGAAAGCGAGGCCGGCATGCTGATGATCTGGCAGCTTGCCATGCGCGAGCTTAAGGGCTGGGTGTAAGGCAATTTTGCGGGCATGATCTTTTTTGCGAAAACCGGCTCCCATCCTGGCACGAGTCCGGGCAGACTTTTTCGGGATCATGCGTGATGCATGACGGCTCGCTCGTCTCCTGGACGTGGTTTGCGCTGGCGGTTGTGCTGTTCGCGATCGAGGCGCTGCGACCGGGCCGGTTTGCATTGTGGCTCGGCTTTGCCGCGGTGCTGGTCGGCATCGTCGCTTCGGTGGCGCGCTGGCCGTGGCAGGCGGAAGTCGCGGCTTTGGTCGTGTTCGCCGTTATCCTCGTTCCCGTCTGGCGCCGCTACGAGCGGAAAGTCTAATTCAATGACCCCAACCCAACCCCCCTGCAGGGGGAGGGAGACGATTGCTGATTGCAATTCCTCCCCCTGAAAGGGGGAGGATCAAGGTGGGGGTCAATCGCCGCCGAAAGTGCGGGCAAGCCCCAATCAACCTCTCGTTAACCATATCCGTTTTAACTCCGTTAACCAGCGGTCTGCCGTCGGGCGGCCCGTGCCGGTCGTCGCGTGGCGCGGTGCTGCGGGTTGACGCGGACAGGCCGCTTCGGGGCGAGGAGGTCGCAGGTGCCGCGCCGTTGCCGACCGATAAGCGTCACCGGCCGGGTTCTCTTGAGCTTGGCTATTTTGGCGTTGGTCGCGCTCGTCGTATTGGCCCCGACACGCGTTCGCGCGCAGGCGGCGGTGTCAAACGATATCGACGCAGCGCCGCCGGACCCATACGCCGATCTGTTGGAGCCGTCGCTCGAAGGCAATCCCGCCAATCCGCCGAGATTTGTGCCGCCGCGGAATTCAACGTTGCCTCCCGATCAGGCGCCGCCCGCCGGGCAATTCACTGCGCCCTCGCGCGTCGGCGCGACGCCGATTTATGGCAGCCCGACTGGATTCGGCGCCGGCAATACCGGCTTCAACTCCAGCAACGCGCCGCTCAAACCTCTGGTGCAGAGGCAGGTTCAGGGCGCGGCCGTAGCGCCACTGCCCGAGACGACGTTCGATCCGGTGTCGCCGCTGGCGCCGCAAGTGTCTTCGGTGCCGCCGTCATTGCCGCAACCACCGGCGCCGGTGGTCTATCCGGCCAAGGCCGCGGCGCGGCCCGGCGCTGTCCTGCCACCGCCGCCGGACGAACTGCCGATCAGCAATCCGCCGGCTGTGGTCTATCCCGCCACCGCCGCGAGCCGGCCCGGCGCCATTTTGCCAATTCCGCCGCCGCAGGATTTCCAAGGCTCCGCCAGCACACCGCCGCCCGGAACGCCGCCGCCGAATACACTGTCGCTCGGAACGGTGCCGCACGGCACGCTACCGATTGCCGCCGGCGACCCTTACGAGGCGCTCGGCATCAAAGCCGGCTCGTTTTTGATTCTGCCCGCGGTCGAACTCTCGGCCGGATACAATACCAATCCCCAGGCCTCGCCCGGCGGACCGAGCGCCCTCTATTTCGTGGTGGCTCCGGAGCTGCACGTGCGCTCCGACTGGTCGAGCAATTCGCTCACCGCCGATATCACCGGTTCCTATACCGATTACCCGAACAGTGACTTCCAGCCGTCGCTGAACGTTCCTTATCTCAACGCCAAGGTCGACGGCACGCTCGATGTCACGCGCTATACGCAAATTCTGCTCGAAGGCCGCACCATCGTTTCGACCGACAATCCGGGCAGCCCGAACATCCAGTTCGGTCTTTCGACGCTGCCAATCGACACTACCGTCGGCGGCACGTTGGGGGCGGCGGAGCAGTTCGGCCGGTTCAATGTTTCCCTCAAAGGCACTTTCGACCGCTCGACCTATTCGAACGGTCAACTGACCGACGGCGAAAACGCGAATTTCGACTATCGCAACTTCGACCAATATGCCGGCATTTTGCGCGTCGGTTACGAAATCGATCCCGGCCTCAAGCCGTTCGTCGAGGTCGACGAGGACACGCGAATTTACGATTTAGCGGCCGATATTTTCGGCGAAAATCGCAATTCCAACGGCTCCAGCGCCAAAGTAGGCGCCGACCTCAATCTGTTCGGTTCGCTTACCGGCGAAATCGCGGTCGGATATATGGCGCGCGACTATCATGACCCGACCTTGCCGAATATCGCCGGCGCAACGGTTGACGGTTCGCTGCTCTGGCAGGCGACGGCGCTGACAACGGCGAAGCTCACCGCGACGTTGATCGTCAGCGAGTCTCCGCTGCAGGGCGTATCGGGAGAGTTAAGTCGCTCTTTCAGCCTTGAGGTCGATCACGCGTTGCGGACCTGGCTCATCGCCAATGCGCAAATCGGCTACGAGAACGACGACTATTTCGGCCTCGGGCGTAACGACAACCACTATTTCGCCGCCACCGGCCTGACCTATAAATTGAACCGTGAGATGCAGCTCAGGGGCGAAGTGAGGCAAGATTGGCTTAGCTCCAACGTCAGCGGCGCCGCCTACACCGCCACCACGTTTCTTCTCACCATGCGATTGCAGAAGTAAAAGTTCATGGTCAAAAAAATTTGCGCCGGCTGGACTTGGCGGCCGGCGACGGTGGTATAATTTGATTTTGATCAATTTGCGGGACAATATTCTGATCTAATTTCATCGTATCCGTAAGAGGCAGACATGACAGACACCTTGCAGTTTCGATCGAGCGGTCTTTCCCGGCGAACCGTTCTCCTTCGCAGCGCCGCCTGTGCGGCCGGCGTTGGAGCGCTCCTCGGTCCGGTCAGACCGGCCGCTGCCAAAATGGCGCAGACGGCGGTCGCCTATCAGGAATCGCCCAAAGGCGATCAGCAGTGCGGGAACTGCTCGCTGTTCCAGCCGCCGAGCGCCTGCCAACTGGTCGACGGCGCGATCAGCCCTTCAGGCTGGTGTAAGTTCTGGGTCAAGAAGGCCGGTTGAACGGTTCGTCGTACGTCACGTTTCACTCGGAGAAGATGACGTAGCACTCAACAGTGGTGCAATGCCCGAAGCCGCGCAAAAAGTCATGAGGCGCTGCAGGCCGGATTGACCTGCATCGCAAACATGATCTTTTCCGAAAACCAGTACCGACCTTCCGAGAGCATGCTCTAGCCCCGGATCCGACGCGGACCAGGTTCATCGCACTTCAATTCGAGTAAGATGTCGGCGTTCATGCAGAAGCGCGGCGCAAAATTCACCGCTGCCGAGGAGTGATCGAGCCAGTGCTGGCATGCTTCCTTCGCTGGGCAGGCTTCACACCGCCGCAACGCCGTCGCGTAGGGCAAGCTCAATGACGGCAGAACTCCGGCGCCCAGCTCGATGCCGAGGCGCGCCATCATTTGGTAGATGTGCGGCGAATGGTCGTCTATGGCTGAGTGTCTCATCGGCCGCTCTCCGCCCGGCAACTCAATGCTAGAGGCCAAAGGGCATTGCTTTTTGACATAAATCAAAAAGTGAGGGGTATTCTCGGCTGGGCGCTTCGATCAGGTCGCCGGCAGGTTGATGAGAGCTTTTAAGCCAAAGCTGGCTGCAAAGGCGACGGCGGCCGCGCTCGTGCCGATCAGCAAGGTTTCGAATCCGGATTTCCACCACCTCACCGGCGACCATCGGCTCTTGATTGCTCCGACGCCGAAGAAGGTTGCGCTGGTCGCGACGATGCACGATACGAGCCCACCCGCCGAGAGGTAAGTGACGAGCGGTACAAGCCCGCAAACGATGAATGCCGCAAAGGTATTGAGCGCGGCAACGGCAGGCGATCTCGGAGTGGGGGAAAGACCATATTCTTCTACGGCCATCGTTTTTGCCCAACGCATACGATCGGCTGTAATCACCGTGACAATCCGCTCGAGATCGTCGTCCACAAAACCCTTGGCGGCGAATATCTGCCTGATCTCCTCGCGCTCACCCTCCGGCGCTAACGCAATGTGCTTTCGTTCGATGCCGAGGACACGCTCGTACTCGTCCCGCTCGGCCTTGGTGCCGCTATAATTTCCAGCCGCCATCGCGAAGCCGTCGGCCAGAAGATTGGCAGCCCCGAGCAATAGCAAAACCGCCGCTGAAAGATCGGCGCCGACGACACCTGCTACAATGGCGAATGTTGTGACCGTGCCGTCGATGCCACCATAGATCCAGTCGCGCAGGTAGTTATTCTGGGGTCCCCGCGCGAGGCGTGTCCTAATCGCTTCCGGCGTATGGCTATGTTCGAGCGTGTATGACATTGTCGGTCTCGACGCTGAGTTAGACGGCGCGTCTCGCGGTCATTTTATCGCTGTTTGATCAGCGAGTTGGATCACATTCAGTGGCATAAATGACGGGCGACGCGGTACCCCCTGGCAACCGCGCCGCCCCACCCGCAATGACCTCATTCCGACGTCACAACGAGCAAAAATACTGTGCAATTCCGCACATCTGCGGCATTGATTCAGATCAAACCTGGTATCAGGCCAAGCATCGGTCGAGTGTTGCGAAAAAAGCACCATTCGAATGAAACCTGAGCGGATATCTATTTTGAATTTGCTGCGCGCCAGAAGCTTTCTATGATGATTGCGCCCCCGTGAATGAATCGCCGCCTCCATGCGCGCGCGTGGAGAACTGCGATTAATCGGGATGACCGACGATGAGAGGCGTTTGCGCTCGCGGTGCGATCACGTCCTGGTATTCCGGGCTCGTGGCCGTTGCGGCGTCTGTTGCATTCGTTTGCCTCCTCGCGATTGTATTTGCATCGTCGGCGAACGCTTTGCCGAGTTTCGCGCGGCAGACTGGGCAGCCATGCGGCGCCTGTCACACCGATTTCGCCGGACTGACCCCTTACGGCCGGCGCTTCAAGATCGGCGGCTACACGTATGGCGGCGGTCCGTACCGGACGACGTTGTTCCCCAGTTCCGACGATTCCGACAACGCCAATAAAAAAGAATGGGTGCCGCCGATTTCAATGATGGCAATTATCGGGTTCACCAACACGCAAGCGCCCGCGCCGCCGCCGACCGATCCGTACGCCACCAATAACAACGTCGTCGTATCTCCCTTGAGCTTCTTCTGGGGCGGCGCCATCACCGACCACATCGGCGCTTTCGTCCAATTGACCGACGCCGGGCCGCCACCGACCGCTTCAATCGGCAATGATCCGTACGTCCATAACTGGACTTGGGATAATACCGACATCCGCTATGCGGACTCGACGAGCCTCGGCAACATTCCGATTACTTACGGCATCACGGCAAACAACGGCCCGACGGTCCAAGATCCTTGGAATACGACGCCGGCCTGGGGGTTCCCATACGCCGCATCGACCGTAGCGCCTACACCGGCAGCGGGCACGATCATCGACGGCGCCTTCGCGGCTCATGTCGGCAGCGTGGGCGCCTATGCGTATATCGCCGACGCGCTTTACCTGGAAGTGTCAGCCTATCGCACGCTTGACGCCAACACGCAGAACGCGCTCGGCACCGATCCGTTTGGCGCCCCGGGACTGTTCGACTTCGCCCCCTATTGGCGTGCGGCCTTTGAACCGCATTGGGGTAACAATTGGTTCGAGGTAGGAACGTTCGGAATGATAGCCGATGTTCATCCGTGGGCGTCGCCGCCGTCCGCGCCGGTGACTGGACCGGTTACGACCGTAACTTTCCCGCAGACCGACAAATACACTGACGTTGGATTCGATACGCAATATCAAATTCAGGGTGACAATTTTTGGTTCACCCTGCGCGGCACATATATTCATGAAGACCAAAGGTTGAATGCAAGTTTCGCCAATATGATTTCCGCCAACCCGACCGACACGCTCAACGAAGCGAAGGCGTACGCCTCGCTCGCCTACGGCAATGACAATCGGATCGTCCTGACCGCCCAATATTTCGACACTTGGGGCAGCCCCGATATCGGCTTGTACGGCGGACTTGCCAGCGGCTTCAGTCCGAACAGCAACGGTTGGATCGCCGAGATCGCTTACATTCCGTTTATCAGCAGCACCGCGCCCGGATGGCCATGGTTCAACGCACGCATCGGGCTGGAATATACCTGGTACAACGAATTCGACGGCACCAGCGTCGGCGCCAGCGCCAACAATACACTGTTCGCGTATCTGTGGCTGGCAATGTAGCAGGGTGAGGGTTCGCTATGAAAGCAACACTGCTCGGAGCCGCCGCGGTTTCGCTACTGACCGCCACTGCTGCATTCGGCGCCGATCTTAGAATGCCGCCGCCCGCGCCTTCACCCTTTACATGGACGAGTTGCTATGCCGGCGGCAACGCCGGCGGCGGCTTTGGGCAAAAGAATTTGACCGATACCGCCGGGGTCCTTTCTCCCACGACGGGAGTCGGGTCCAGCAATCTTGACATCAGCGGTTACATGCTCGGGGGCCAAATCGGATGCGACTATCAGTTCGCGTCCAATTGGGCGGTCGGCATCGAGGGTGCGGCCTCGGGTGGAGACATCGGAGGCAAAACCACAATGGCCGTGCCTTTGGTGGCGCCTGGCGACACCGCAACCTTCAAAGATACGACGGACTTTTTGGCCAGCGTAACGGGACGGGTGGGCTACACCTGGGATCGCTGGATGCTGTACGGCAAAGGCGGCGTCGGCTTCGTGAACGATAGATACAATTTGGCCGACGCAATTGGGACCTACGATTTTGACGGCTTGGAGAACAGGCTCGGCTGGACTGCGGGCGCCGGCGTTGAATGGGCGCTGTGGGACGATTGGTCGGTCAAGCTCGAATACGACTATTACGGCTTTGGTACTCGCAATGTGACGTTCATAGAAGAAACCAGTCAAGCGTCGGGCCCTGAGAGCATCAAACAAAATATTCAGGTCATCAAACTCGGTTTGAATTTTCGCGTTGGCGCCGGAGCCATGAGGTAGCGATGAACGCTCACGCCAATTCGCCAAAGCAAGGACGCGGACACATGCTTATGAAGTCCGTGAGTTTGCGACGGCTGGCCTTGCACGCGGCATTCTTGGCGATCGTGCTCGCGACGCCGGCGCGCGCGCAGGACGTAAACGCGAGCGCCGTTTCCGAGAAAGAGGTTCAGGCCAAGCTCGCCTATTGCGAAGTCTGTCACGGCGTGTCGGCGCAGGGTTTTGAGGGATATTATCCGATACCGCGCTTGGCGGGACAACAAATCGCCTATATCGAGAATGAGTTGCAGGGCTTCGTCGAGCACAAGCGGACGAATAATATCATGTTCAACGTCGGGCATGTCCTTAGCCCGGCGATGATAAGAGCGCTTGCCACGAATTTTCACGATCTCAATCCAAAACCGCTCGGCGGCGCACCGAAGGAACTCGTGGCCACGGGCGAAAAAATCTTTAAAGAGGGAATTCCCGATGCCCAGGTTCCGCCATGCGCTTCCTGTCACGGTCCGGAAGCTAAGGGTAACGAGATTTTTCCTCGTTTGGCGGGTCAGCTCTATCCCTACATCATCGGTCAATTGACGAATTGGACCACGGAGCGCGCGGAAACCAATTCGAATGTCATGGAGCCGATTGCGCATGGCTTGACCGCGCCGCAAATCAAAGCCGTCGCGGCTTATCTCAGTTATCTGGAGTAATTCCGTGCGTATCCGCAAAGCATTGCAAACCGCTAAGGAAACGAGTGGCCGGAGTTTTCGGTGCGCGCGACGCCGCACCGCAAAGACCGCCGACTTGGCAGCGGCGCTGGCTATTGCGATTCTGGCGGTTGGCTTCGCCCAGGCCGGTCATGCAGAGGATGTGAGGAGGATTGCCGCCTCAAGGCAAGATGTTCAGGCAAAGATAGGCTACTGCAAGGACTGTCACGGACCGTCGGCACAGGGCTATCGCGGATACTTTCCGATACCGCGGCTCGCGGGGCAGCAACCCGAATATTTGGAAAATCAGCTGCGAGCCTTTATCGAGCACCGGCGGACGAACAATATCATGTTCAACGTGGCGCATGCGTTGAACCCGGGAATGATGTCGGGGCTCGCCGCGGAATTTAAGAAACTCGATCCCCCGCCGATCGGTGGTGCGCCGAAGGGGCTCGTGGCTGCGGGAAAGAAAATCTTTGAAGATGGAGTTCCCGACGCCAATGTTGCCGCCTGCGCCGCCTGTCACGGTCCGGAGGCTACCGGCAGCGGAGAAATTCCCCGTCTTGCCGGTCAGCTTGATCCCTACGTCATCAAGGAGCTGACGAACTGGGGGAAAGAACGAGGACAAAATCCGGCAAGACCGGATACCTCAGCCGTCATGAGCCCGGTTGCGCATAGTTTGAACAAGTCGGAAATTGAAGCCGTTGCCGCCTTCGTCAGTTATCTCAAGTGATTCCGTTTGGTTAGCTCGCCGCTCGCAAAGAGGCAGAACGCGTGGAATTCGGATTATGAAATACACCCGGTCAAAAATGACGATCCTGGCGATCGTTTTTACCGTTGGTTCCACCTTCGTTGGCCACGCGGAGAGCCTTGCCGTTCGCAATTGTACTTGGTGCCATGGCGGCTCGGCGCAAGGCTATACGCCCGCGCCCCGGTTGGCTGGACAGAGATATCAATATCTTGAGAATGAGCTTGCGGACTTTCACGCCCACACGCGGGACAATCCACTTTCGCGACAATATATGTGGGGCGCTGCTGCAAATCTTACGTGGCAATCCGCACGCAACTTGGCAATGTATTTCTCGACGCTGCCTCCGGAAGCGGCCGAGGACGGCGACAGGGAGAACGTAGCTCTAGGCAGAACGATCTATCAGCAGGGAATGCCCGATTCCAATATCGTGGCATGCGTGGTTTGCCATGGGCCGAACGCGGAGGGCGTTGCGCAAATTCCTCGGCTAGGAGGGCTGGCGTACACCTACCTGAAGCGGCGACTTGAGCAATGGGGTGAAGGCTACCACGCGGCCGCAGGCCCTCCGATGCCAGACATTTCGAGCAGATTGTCACAGCATCAAATCGAGGCGCTCGCGTCGTATCTCAGCTTTGTCAAGTAAAAGGCGAATTGCCACGGCAATTCGCACTTAGTTCATTGCGTGCCGGATATTCACCGATCCGGAGACGCCGTACCCACGCACAAAGTCGCGGCATGGCTCTACCAAAGAACGGTTCAACATCGCCAAGCCGGCTCCGCTCAGGATGATCGCGGGTGTTGCGGCTGCAAGCAGCGTCCAGCCGCGCCATTGTCCCGGCATGAAAGTCGCAGCGACAGCAAAGCCGGCCAGCCACTGTACCAAAAAGACGAAATATGCCCATTCGCCGAGTGTCCGGTCAACCCGCGCAAGCATTGCGGCTGGTCGCACCCCGGCGAGCCCGGCGACAACGACCGTAAACAGGACGATGCCAGCGTAGTAGCCAATTCCGAAAACATACGAGTGTGGGAAAATCCAGCCGCCGGCCGCCATATTGGCGCACCAGACCGCAAACGCCGCTACCGCGACGCTCGGGGCGACGCACCACGCTTCGCGCTGACGCATGAAATACACGAGCGCACCCGCCGCGAATGGAAGCACTGCCGACGGCACGGGAAAATAGTGCGTAGGCCAGCCAAGGTCTGCGTAGGTGCAGGCCAGATGATAACAAAGCCCGACTGTCAAGGCGACCAATGCCCAGCCGAGGCGTCGTGCGATCACCAGATAGAGCATGAGATACATTTGGACTTCGATCGCGATCGACCAGAACGGCACCATCCGAAATGCCGGATTGGTAGTTTGCATAGGCAGCACCGCGAGATTGAGCAGCACATCGCGCAGCTGCATATCGGCATGCCAGAATTTCAGATACTCGCCGGACTCGTTCGGGAGCACGGCAACGACCAGGAGCGTGATCGCGCTTACGATATAGTAGGGCGGCAGGAGCCGAAGCGCGCGATTGATGCAAAAGCGTAACCCGTCAAAGTGATATACCTCGTTGAGCGCCGATGTCATGACATAGCCGGCAATGACGAAAAATCCGACTACCGCATAAAAGCCGAAATGCGCCAAGTAATTGCCGCCGACAAGGTGGCTGACGACGACCAGATAGGCCAACAGGAATCGCATCTGTCCGAACATAGATGCCTCACCAGCCGTGTTATCTGGCTCCACGTTTAGCGGCAAAAGAATTGGTTTGCGGCTCGCTCGCATCGAGCGAATTTCTCAATTCGTATTTTCCTCCAAGCGAATTAAGCGTGGGCTAATGTCACCCCGCGTCGACCCTGCGATTGGGCCGGGGCTGCCATGTCGAATTGCGGGCGAGTTGACTTAGATCAATGCGTTAATCCCAATCGATTTCTAGCCTAAGATTTATTTCGGCCGAAGAGAGGAGGGTCAAATGTCAGCCCTATCCGGTAAAGAAAGTCGATCGCCTTTTAAAGCCTTTCTGCGATGGTGCCGAGAGTGGGCCAGTGGAGATTCCGCATCCGATTTGTCATGCGTGGCGGAAGCCGAATTCGAGCGCATAGCGCGGGATTTGCGCATGTCTCCTGCCGAACTCCGGGCCGTTGCGAGGCGAGGTCCGGAAGCTGCGGATCTCTTGCTGCGCCGCATGACCGCCCTCGATCTCGATCCAACTGAGGTCTCTCAAATTGGACCCGAGACGTTCCGCGACCTCCAGCGTTCCTGCGCCTTGTGTGAAAGTAAGAGGCGCTGTGCGCGAGATCTTGCGCGCGATCCGGCCAATCCAGCGTGGAAAAATTATTGCCCGAACAATGCAACGCTCATGGCGCTGGACGCGCTGCCGTGGGCGTCGCGTAACGAGTGGTAGTGCGTCGCCGACGTGACTGCGCGATGCCTCTCTTGCATGGACAGCGGTGACAAAGGCATCAACCTCCGCCGCCGTTGATCTCGCTCATGATTTTTTTGATCTCGGCGCGGAAGCCCGGCGCGATATCCGGGCGCGCCAGCGCATAGGAAACGTTGGCGGCAAGAAAGCCGATCTTCGAGCCGCAGTCGAAACTGCGGCCGTCGAATTGCAGGCCGTAGAACGGCTGTTTGCCCGCCAGCTGGATCATGGCGTCGGTCAACTGGATTTCGCCGCCGGTGCCGCGTCCCTGCGTGCCAAGAATTTCCAGGATTTCCGGCTGCAGAATATAGCGGCCGGTGAGGATCAGATTCGACGGCGCGCGATTGACCGGCGGCTTCTCCACCATGCTGGTGATGGAAAACATCTTGCCTTTGCGCTCGCCGACGCCGACGACGCCATATTGATCGACGCGATCGTGCGGCACTTCCTCGACGGCGACAATATTTGCTTGTCCGGGCACTTCGCGCGCCGCATCGAGCATCTGCGCGAGGCAGCCTCGCTCGTGCTGGACCAGCACGTCGGGCAGAAGCAGCGCAAACGGCTCATGGCCGATCAATTCGCGCGCGCACCATACGGCGTGGCCGAGGCCGAGCGGCTCCTGCTGGCGGGTGAAGCTCGTCGAACCGGGCACCGGCAGGTCCTGGTTGAGATAGTCGAGGATCTTGTGCTTCTGCCGCTCGAGCAGCGTCATTTCCAGCTCGAACTGGCGGTCGAAGTGATCTTCAATGACGCCTTTGTTGCGGCCGGTGACGAAGATGAAATGCTCGATGCCGGCTTCGCGCGCCTCATCGACGACGTGCTGAATGAGCGGCCGGTCGACGACCGGCAACATTTCTTTCGGCATGGCCTTGGTTGCCGGCAGGAACCGGGTGCCGAGCCCGGCGACTGGGAAAACAGCTTTGCGGACGGTGTTCATGGGATGCCAAGAGGCGCTGTGAATGACGTAGGTTGGCGGGACTGGACCGTGCCGTCCAAATTATCGCGCCAAGCCCGATTTTCCAAAGTCTCGCCTAATTGCTTGTGCAACAGGGAACGACGCGCGAGGCAGAATGCTCTAATCTCGCTATATATTTTGGCCCGCATCCGATTGCTACCACTGTGACAGCCCGTTGTCGGAAATCGCTTTGCCGCACGCGGCAAGAACACACTGTTAGTGATTCGAAGTACATTAGCAGGCGCCTGTGGGGGCGGCCATGAGTTGAGACCAGAAGTCTATGCGTTCCGCGCTCATCCTTCGTCTCACCGCGGCACTTCTGGTGCCGGTCATTCTTGCCCCGGGTCTTGCCGCTCCCGCGCGTGCGCAACAGCCCGACAACTGGTTAACGCGCTTCTTTCAACCCCCGCCGGCAAGCTCGGTTCCAGGATCGAACGACGCAGCGCAATGGAGCGGCCAGTCGGGCGCGTCTGGCAATCCGCTGATGACCGCGGACGCCATCCGCGCGGCCGCCGCCGATTTCGGCAATTGCCTCGCCGGGTTGTGGTCCGATGCCGCGCGGCGCGGCATTACGCGGGCGAATTTCGAGCGCATTACTGCGGGCCTTACCCCGGACTTGAGCATCATGGATAAGCTCGATGCGCAACCGGAATTCACCAAGGCGCCATGGGACTATCTCGACCTCTTGGTTAGCGATGACCGGATCACGCGCGGCCGCGAATTGGTGGCGCAATATGCCCCCACATTCGCCGCCGTCGAACGCGCTTACGGTGTCGACCGCTACATCATCGCGGCGATCTGGGGCGTCGAGTCGGACTACGGCACGCTCGGCGGCGACCGTCCGGTGCTCCGCTCGACCGCGACGCTCGCCTGCGTCGGCCGTCGCAGCGATGCCTTCCGCGAGGAGTTTTTGTCGACGCTGGAAATTCTCCAGCGCGGCGATATCCCGCCCGACCGCCTCATCGGCTCGTGGGCCGGCGCGTTCGGCCCGACGCAATTCATGCCGACCTCGTTTCAACGCTATGCAGTGGATTTCGACGGCGACGGGCATCGCGACGTGGTCGATTCGATTCCGGACATGATCGCTTCCACGGCAAATCTGTTGCACGTGAACGGCTGGGTCAGCGGTCAGACCTGGGGCTACGAAGTCGCACTGCCGCAGAACTTCAATTATCTGTTGGCCGACAGTTCGCAGCCGATGACGTTACGGCAATGGCAGGGATTGGGCGTGCGGCGCGCCGACAGCCAAGCATTTCCGCGTCCCGAAGAACGCGCCTTTCTGCTGTTGCCGGCGGGGGCGCGCGGGCCGGCTTTCCTGATGCTGAAGAACTTCACGGTCATCATGAAATACAATCCGGCCGAAGCCTATGCGCTCGCCATCGGCCATCTCGCCGACCGGATGCGCGGCGGCGCTCCTTTCGTCCAGGGCTGGCCGCGCGACGAGCGCGTGCTCACACTCGATGAGCGCTACCAGATGCAGCAGCTTCTGGCGCAGCGCGGCTTCAACATCGGCGAGCCCGACGGCCTGATCGGTCCGCGAACCCGTCTCGCCATTCGGGATTTCCAGGCCTCGGTCGGCGAGATTCCGGACGGGTTCGCCTCAGGCGATGTACTCGACCGCCTGCGCCAGTAAGCGTGCCGGCGATGCGCCTGGAATGACCCTGAAGTTGACATTATCCTTACGCAAACCTTCAGCCGTGTCGCCGCGGCGGCGTCGGCTTTTTTCGCTATTATACGCTAATATAGCCGGGCGTTGGCGGAAGGCTCATTCGGGCGAAAGCGGTTCATGGCAAAGCGGCATATGCGACGGCTGATCATTGCGTTCGTGATTGCGGCGGGCGCCGCGGTGGTGACCAAGCCCGCCATTGCCCAGATTTTTTATTGGGGCGACCGGCCTTCCAATCCGGGCTATTACCAGCAGCCGCAGCAGCGGGATTTGTTTTCGTTCCCATTCCTCGGCGGCCCGCGGTATCGGCCGCCGGTCGATTATTCCAAGGCGCCGCCGCCGCGCAAATTGGAAACGCCGCCAACCTCTACCATCGTAGTGGTGGGCGATTCCATGGCCGACTGGCTCGGCCACGGACTCGACGAGATCTACGCCGAGCAGCAACCTGATACCGGCGTGGTGCGCGACATCCGCGCCCCGGCCGGTCTCATACATTACGATGCGAAAAACGAGACGCTCGACTGGCCGGGCGCCATCAAAGATCAGCTGGCGACGCAAAAGCCGAATGCTATCGTCGTCATGCTCGGCGTGAATGATCGCATATCGATCCGTGATCGGGCGCCCTCGGCCAAGGGGACGGAGCAAACGCCGACTGATAAAGGCGCTGCCGCCAATTCCGCAGCTGCATCCCAGCAGGGCGGCGCGGACGCCGCGGCGCAGCGTCCGGTTCCTGGCGGCAATTACGATTTCCGCACCGATCAATGGGCTGACCTCTACGTCAAGCGCATCGACGAAATGATCGCAGCGCTCAAGACCAAGGGCGTGCCGGTTTTGTGGGTCGGACTGCCCGCGCTACGCGGCACCAAGTCGACCAGCGATATGGCCTATCTCGATGAGCTGTATCGCGAGCGCGCGGAGCGGGCCGGGGTCTATTACGTCGACATCTGGGACGGTTTCGTCGACGACCAGGGCCGCTACTCGGTGGACGGCCCGGACTTCGAGGGCCAGATCCGCCGCCTGCGGGCCGCGGACGGCGTGCATTTCACCAAGGCCGGCGCGGTGAAGCTTGCAAGCTATGTCGAGCTCGAATTGCGCCGGGTCATGTCAGCCAAGGTCGCGCCGGTGGTTCTGCCGGGGCAGGCGTCGCCGGCCAAGCCCGGCGCGCCGCGACCCAACGTCGGCCCGGTGCTGCCGCTCACCGTCTCAAGCAGCAGCGAGGGGAGCGCCAACGGTGCCGGCGGTCTTCTCGGCGCCGGCAATCAACCCCCGCCGCTTGCGTCCGATCCACTCGCGGCGAAAGTGTTGGACCGCGGCGCGCCGATTGCTGCGGTCGCCGGTCGCGCCGATGATTTTTCGTGGCCGCGGCCGGCCGGGCCGGCCGATGTCGCGCCGCAACCGGTTTCGCTCGCGCCGGGCACGCCGGCAAAGAGCGCTGCCACCGTGCACGACGAGGCGAAAAAACCGACCGACGCGAAAAAGGATGCCAAGAAGAAACCGGACGCCGATTCGGGAGCGGCAAAGACCCGTACCTCGCCGCGGGCGGAACTCGACGGCGCGCCGGCCCCGGTCGGCTCGCGCTAACGCGGCAACAGCGTCGCGCCCATCAGATATTTGTCGACCGCGTGCGCGGCTTGGCGACCTTCGCGGATCGCCCAGACCACGAGCGACTGGCCGCGGCGCATGTCGCCGGCGGTAAACACCTTGTCGAGCGAGGTTTTGTAGTCGTCGGTCGAGGCGGCGACGTTGCCGCGCGGGTCGAGTGCGAGACCGAGACTCTTGATCATCCCCTCGTGCACCGGGTGCACGAAGCCCATCGCCAGCAGGACGAGGTCGGCGGGAAGCTCGAATTCGGTGCCGGGGACCGGCTTGAACTTGTCGTCGGCGCGCACGCAATGCAGCTTTTTCACCGTGCCGTTCTCGCCGGTGAATTTCGTCGTCATCACCGCGAAGTCGCGCTCGACGCCTTCCTCGTGACTCGACGACGTGCGCAGTTTGAGCGGCCAATCCGGCCAGGTCAGCGCCTTGTTCTCATGCAGCGGCGGCTGGGGCATGATCTCGAAATTGGTCACCGACAACGCGCCTTGGCGAAACGAGGTGCCGATGCAGTCCGATCCGGTGTCACCACCGCCGATAACGACGACATGCTTGCCGCCGGCGAGGATCGGTGCGCCGTCAGTTGGCGTCTCGCCTGAAACGCGGCGGTTCTGCTGCGGCAAAAAATCCATGGCGAAGTGGATGCCCTTGAGCTCGCGGCCGGGGACCGGCAGATCGCGCGGCGCTTCGGCGCCGCCGGTGAGCACCACCGCGTCATAGTCCCTGAGCAATTTATCGGCCGGAACGTTCACGCCGACATGCGCGCCGTAATGGAACGTGACGCCTTCGGCCTGCATCTGCACAACGCGGCGGTCGACGTGATGCTTCTCCATCTTGAAGTCGGGGATGCCGTAACGCAAAAGCCCGCCGGCCTTCGCCCAACGCTCGTAGACATGAACGTCGTGGCCGGTGCGGGCGAGCTGTTGCGCGCAGGCCATACCCGCCGGTCCTGAGCCGACGATTGCGACCTTCTTGCCGGTCTGCGCCGCTGGCGGCTCGGGCTTGAGCCCCTGGGCGATGGCGCGGTCGGCGATCGCGCATTCGATCGATTTAATAGTGACCGGATTGTCGTCGATGTTGAGCGTGCAGGAGGCCTCGCACGGCGCCGGGCAGACCCGTCCGGTGACTTCCGGAAAATTGTTGGTCGAATGCAGATTCCGTGCCGCCTCGTCCCAGTTACCGCCATAGACGAGGTCGTTCCAATCCGGGATCTGGTTATTAACCGGACAGCCCGGCGAGCCGGGCGCGACCGAGCCGGTGCCCATGCAGTAAGGCACGCCGCAATTCATGCAGCGGGCGGCCTGGATGACGTAATCCTTTTCCGGCAGCGGCAGGACGAATTCGCGCCAGTGATGAATGCGCTCGGCGACCGGCTCGTAGTCACGATCCTCGCGCTGGTATTCGAGAAAGCCGGTAATCTTGCCCACTGCGCGCTCTAGATTTTGCCGAACCTGATTTTTGCCGAAAATCGGTATCTAATTTTCGGAATCATGCTCTATTCCGCCGCGATCGCCGCGGCCTTGAGTTCGTTGAGCGCGCGGCGATACTCGACGGGCATCACCTTGCGGAACTTCGGATACCAGGTTTTCCACTCGGCCAGAATCCTGGCGGCGATGGCCGAGCCGGTAAAGCGCGCGTGGCGCGAAATGAGATGATGCAGCCGATGCCCGTCGAAGCGGCTCATATCCGACATGATGTCGACCATGCCATGCGCTTCGAGGTCGCGCGCGTGGTGGAAGACTTTGGCGTTGATGTCTTCCTCGCCGGGCATCGGCTCAAGCTCGACCATCGCGAGATTGCAGCGCGAGGCGAATGTGCCGTCGTCATCGAGCGCGTAGGCGATGCCGCCCGACATGCCGGCGGCGAAGTTGCGGCCGGTCATTCCGAGCACCACCACCACGCCGCCAGTCATGTACTCGCAGCAATGGTCGCCGGCGCCTTCGATGACGGCGATGGCGCCCGAATTGCGCACGGCGAAGCGCTCGCCGGCGACGCCGCGGAAATAGCACTCGCCCTCGATGGCGCCGTACAGCACCGTATTGCCGACGATAATCGACTGTTCTGGCACAATGCTGGACGCCGCGAGCGGACGCACCACGATGCGGCCGCCGGACAGCCCCTTGCCGACATAGTCGTTGGCATCGCCGTCAAGCTCGAATGAAACGCCGCGGGCAAGGAACGCGCCGAAACTTTGCCCGGCGGTGCCGGTAAAGCGGGCCACGATGGTGTCGTGCGGCAGGCCGTCATGGCCGTAACGCTTGGCGATCTCGCCCGACAGCATGGCGCCCACGGTGCGGTCGACATTCCTGATCGGGAAGCTCATCCGCACCGGCGCGCCGCGCTCGAGCGCGGCTTGCGATTGCGCGATCAGCTTGCGGTCGAGGATGTCGTGGATTTTGTGATCTTGTTCCTCGCAATTGAACAGCGCAACCTCGGGCGGCATCACGGGCTTCATGAACAGTTTGGAGAAGTCGAGCCCGCGGGCCTTCCAGTGGTCGACGAGCTTGCGTTCGTCGAGCATCTGCATCTGGCCGATCATCTCGGAGAAGCTGCGATAGCCCATCGCGGCCATCAGTTCGCGCACTTCCTCGGCGACGAAGAAGAAATAATTGATGACGTGCTCGGGCTGGCCGGTAAAGCGCTTGCGCAGCACCGGATCCTGGGTGGCGACCCCGACCGGGCAGGTGTTGAGATGGCACTTGCGCATCATGATGCAACCGGCGGCGATCAAGGGCGCGGTCGAGAAACCGAACTCGTCGGCGCCAAGAAGCGCGCCGACGACCACGTCGCGGCCGGTGCGGATACCGCCGTCGACCTGGACGGCAATCCGTCCGCGCAGGCGGTTGGCGACCAGCGTCTGGTGGGTCTCGGCAAGGCCGATCTCCCAGGGCGAGCCGGCATGTTTGATCGAGGTGAGTGGCGAGGCGCCGGTGCCGCCCTCGTAGCCGGCGATGGTGACGTGATCCGAACGCGCCTTCGACACGCCGGCGGCAACCGTGCCGACGCCGACTTCGGAGACGAGCTTGACCGAGACATCGCCGTCGGGATTGACGTTTTTCAGGTCGAATATGAGCTGCGCCAGATCCTCGATCGAATAGATGTCGTGGTGCGGCGGCGGCGAAATCAATCCGACGCCGGGCGTCGAGTGGCGCACTTTGGCGATGACCTTGTCGACCTTGTATCCCGGCAATTGGCCGCCTTCGCCGGGCTTCGCTCCTTGAGCGATCTTGATCTGCATCATGTCGGCGTTGACGAGGTATTCGGCGGTGACGCCGAAGCGGCCCGATGCCACCTGCTTGATCGCCGAACGCATGGAATCGCCGTTCGGCAGCGGCTTGAAACGGTCGGACTCTTCGCCGCCTTCGCCGGTATTCGATTTGCCGCCGATTCTGTTCATGGCTAAGGCGAGCGTGGTGTGCGCCTCGCGCGAGATCGAGCCGAACGACATGGCACCGGTCGAGAAGCGCTTGACGATGTTCTTCGCCGGCTCGACCTGCTCGATCGGCACCGGCTTGCGTGCGTCCTCGGCGGCCGACTTGATGCGGAACAGACCGCGGATCGTGACCAGGTGCTCCGACTGCTCGTTGATGATGTGGGCGTATTGCCGGTATTTCTCATAGGAATTGCCGCGCACGGCGTGCTGCAGCGCGGCGACCGTCGCGGCATTCCAGACGTGATCCTCGCCGCGCACCCGCACCGCATAGTCGCCGCCGACGTCCAGCATCGAACGGTAGATTGGGGCGTCGGAAAACGCGTCGCGATGCCGGCGCACCGCCTCTTCGGCAATCTCGGCAAGCCCGACGCCCTCGATGCGGGTCGCCGTGCCGGTGAAATATTTGGCGACGAAGTCGGATTTTAAGCCGACCGCGTCGAAAATCTGCGCGCCGCAGTAGGACTGGTAGGTCGAGATGCCCATCTTCGACATCACCTTGAGCAGTCCCTTGTCGATCGACTTGATGTAGCGCTTGATGATTTCCTTCTCGTCGAGCTGTTGCGGCAGCTCGTTCTTCATCGCCACTAGCGTCTCAAAGGCGAGATACGGATTGATCGCCTCGGCGCCGTAGCCGGCGAGGCAAGCGAAATGGTGGACTTCGCGCGGCTCGGCGGATTCCACCACGATGCCGACCGAGGTGCGCAAGCCCTCGCGAATGAGATGATGATGCACGGCGGCGCAGGCGAGCAGCGACGGAATCGGTATTTGGTCGGCGCTGGCGCGCCGGTCGGAGAGGATGACGATGTTGATGCCGTCGCGCACCGCGATCTCGGCGCGTCCGCACAGCGCATCGATGGCTTCGGCCATCCCGCCGGCGCCGGTTTCCGCGGGCCAGGTCGCGTCGAGCGTGCGCGATTTAAAGTGGTCGTGGCCGACTTCCGAGATCGAGCGGATCTTTTCCAGGTTGGCGTTGGTGAGGATGGGCTGATGGACTTCGAGACGCTTGGTTTTCGAAGTGCCTTCGAGATCGAACAGGTTCGGCCGCGGCCCGATGATGGAGACGAGGCTCATGACCAATTCCTCGCGGATCGGGTCGATCGGCGGATTGGTGACCTGCGCGAAGTTCTGCTTGAAGTAGGTGAATAAGAGCTTCGGCCGGTCCGACAGCGCCGAGATCGGCACGTCGTTGCCCATCGAGCCAACCGCTTCCTCGCCGGTCGTCCCCATCGGCGTCATCAGGATTTTCAGGTCTTCCTGGGTGTAACCGAACATCTGCTGACGATCGAGCAACGACAGGTTCGACATCGGCGCCGCTTCGGAGGTTTCCTTTAAGTCCTCCAGAACGATCTGGGTCCGTTCAAGCCATTTCTTATAGGGATGGCCCTGCGCCAATTGCGACTTGAGCTCCTCGTCGGGAATGAGCCGGCCCTGATCGAGATCGACCAACAGCATCTTGCCCGGCTGCAGCCGCCACTTCACGACAATGTCTTCTTCCGGTACCGGCAGCACGCCGACTTCCGAGGCCATGATAATGCGGTCGTCGCGGGTGACGACATAGCGCGCCGGGCGCAGGCCGTTGCGGTCGAGCGTTGCGCCGATCTGCTTTCCGTTGGTGAACGCGATCGCCGCCGGACCGTCCCACGGCTCCATCAGCGCGGCATTGTATTCGTAGAAGGCGCGGCGCTGCTCGCTCATCGACTGATTGCCCGCCCACGCCTCCGGAATCATCATCATCATGGCGTGGGCGAGCGGGTAGCCGCCCATGGTCAGAAACTCGAGCGCGTTGTCGAAGCAGGCGGTGTCGGACTGGCCTTCGTAGGAGATCGGCCAAAGCTTGGCGATGTCATCGCCGAACTTCGGCGATGAGACGCTGGCCTGGCGCGCGGCCATCCAGTTGTTGTTGCCGCGCAACGTGTTAATCTCGCCGTTATGCGCGATCATGCGGTAGGGATGTGCCAGCGACCAGGTCGGAAACGTATTGGTCGAGAAGCGCTGGTGCACCAGCGCGAGGGCGCTGTCGAAGTCCAGATCGCGCAGATCTGGATAATAAGTGCCGAGCTGATCGGCGAGGAACATGCCCTTGTAGATCAGCGTGCGGCACGACAGCGACACCGGATAATAGTTCGAGGTGCTGCGGCCGCGCTTGCTGTAAAGGTCGCCGGAGATGGTTTTGCGCAAGATGTAGAGCCGCCGCTCGAACTCGTCCTCCGACTTGGTCGTCGGATTACGCGCAATGAACACCTGCATATGCATCGGCTCGGTCGGCTTCACCAATTCGCCAAGCGTCGAATTGTCGGTCGGCAGGTCGCGCCAGCCGAGAATTTTCATGCCCTCGCGTTCAGTGGCGGCCGCGTAAGCGTCCATGATCTCTTGCCGCCACGCCGCGTCGTGCGGCATGAACAGCGCGCCGACCGCATAGTCGCCTGGTTTCGGCAGCTTGATGCCGAGTTCGGCGGCTTTCTTGGCGAGAAATTTGTGCGGAGTTTGCACCAGAATGCCGGCGCCGTCGCCGGCGCGCGGATCGGCACCGACCGCGCCGCGGTGCTCGAGATTGAGCAGGATCGTCAACGCGTCTTCGACGATCTGGTGCGATTTGCGCCCCTTGATGTCGGCAATAAATCCGACCCCGCAGGAATCCTTTTCCAGCGCCGGATCAAACAGGCCGAAACCTGACGCGTTCATCGTCCTACTCGCGATCCTCCCGGCACCCCGACGCATGCGGCATCGGGCTCCGACAATCCACCTCTTCGCTCCTCCCTCCTATCCTCGCGCGCGGCGGATGGGACGAACGGAGCTTGCGCCCAGGGGCGAGTTACACTTATTGGAGGCAACCTTTGTGCCGCTTATGCGGCCGCTGGTTGCTTGTTCTTGCCGCCGCCCGGCGCGCCCTCGCCACCAGCGGCTGACCCCCTGCGTCTCGTCGGATTTCCCAACCGCGCCTCGTGGGGTCACCAATTGGGACAGCAATGCTGTCCTATGCAGAACATGGCAAATTCTGCAATCCAATACAAGCGCCCACCCCTTACCTTTCGCTCCCCGCATGAAGGGTCGAGAGGAAAAGGAGACGAAAAGCGCTACCAAGCCCCGGTCGCTGCCGATTTTGCTAACGTTCCGCAGCTGAAGTGGATCATGGGACGGCCTTTCGTGCAATGGGCGCAGAGACGCGACGCTCCCGCTTGTGTGCAGCCCTGCCGAACGTGCGGGGAGACGGGCCAACTCGATCGAACGCTGGTCCGGTCGGTTGCTTAGTCGCGCGGCAGGTACGGCCCGATCTGAGAGTCAGGATTGTCAGTCGATCTCCGCCAGTTCCATCCAAGGCAGCGCCTCGACGGCGCACGGCCCGGTCGCCCAAATCACCAGGCACGGAACCCGCGAGGCAGAAAATCCAAGTCGCAAACTGATGCGCCGCCAAATTTCGCCGGCGTCCACTGGCAACGAGGGATAGTCGCGCAGGATGTGCCCGCGATAGACGAAGAACTCCCTGGCGTTGTCAGGCTCGCGGATGCGCATGGCTTGAAGATTTTCGCCGTCCAAGTCGACATTTTCGACATGGAGTTGGCAATCGTTCTTGCGGCCGAGAGAACCGTGTCCGAATGCGCCGGGGTTCACCGCAAATCCCTGGCGCGCAAGCCAGTTTTCAATGGTTTGGTCGAGGCCGATGCCGGTAGGTCGCGGAGCTTCCTTCGGCCCGGTCGATTTCAATGCGATCGTCGCCGCGAAAACGGCTGCGACGACACCCAATTTAAGTGCGCGCAAAAAGGTCACGACGATGTCCGGCAACGCAAATCAGCACGATTAATATCAGGGTCAACTGGCCGGCAATCATGGCCCCGATTGGCCCGTGAACCAGTTCGAAGTTCCGCGGATCGGCAGCCATCAAGCTCAGGCGACCCAGATTGATGGCGAATGCCGAAGCGATTGCGGCTGCGCACCATACCGTGTCTGTCATTCGCCAAGGTCGTCCGAGCGCGCGGTTCGTAGCAACCCAAGCAACCGCGGCCTGGGACATGTTATGGAATGACGAGCAAGCTGCAAATATTTGCAGGACGCGGCCGTCGCGCGGGTACAAAATGACGTTGTCACTATACGGCACATGCAAAAGCGTACCGACCAGGAAGGCATCGACCTTGAGCAGCGGTGCGCCAGCGTATTGCAGAAACAGAGGACCCCAGAACACCGGCGCGGCGAGCGCGGCGAATACGGGCGCAGCTCGGCGCAAAGGACTGCCGATGGAGCTGGTCCTGAAGACGTAAAAGGCAAGTCCGCTCAGACAGATCCAGCTGAGCGAAGTTACCGGTACGGCAATGAGGAGAACAGCGACAGCCGCCAGCGCCGCGTCGCCGGAACGGATCGGCCGCGCGGCGGCCGGCTCCATCGTTATCGCGCAGGCTGCAATCCAGGCCGCCCAGACGATGGCGCTGATCCCGAACGTGTTAGCCAAAGCCGTCCAAAGGCCCAGATCGATGATGCTCGCCGATATATACGGGATCAATCCGTTGGCGGAGGCGAGGATGAGCAGCGCAGCGAGCAACTGCTCGCGCGTCGCGAATGTCGACGACGTCGTTTCGTTGTCGGCGGGCGGAATGAGACCGGTTTCGCGACTCGCCGCGACGCGGAAGGACAAGCCGCGCGACCTAGCAGCGCAGCGCGCGGACCGCGAAATAGACGCCGGCAAGAACTGCCGCTGCCGGCAGCCCGACCCCCGCAATGGGGCCCGGCGCCGCACTCCCCGCATAGACAGGTTCAGCAGCGAGAACCAGCATGGCCATTCCCAGCAGCGCTGTCATCATTCGCATGGTGCGATCCCCACCGGTAGAATATCAATGTTATCCAAGTTATCTTCGACCGAGTGACCGGTCAACGCGTGTGAATGTCATCATTGCGCAACCGAGCCGATGGACTGGCCGACAAGCCACGCGGCCTAACGGCGCAACGCGCGGACCGCGAAATAGACACCGGCAAGAACCGCCGCCGCCGGAAGTCCGACCCCCGCAATCGGACCCGGAGCGCCGACTCCCGCATAGACCGGTTCAGCGGCAAAGACGAGCGTGGCAATCCCTAATAACGCAATCCTTATTCCCATGGTGCGATCCCCACCGGTAGAATATCAATATCTTTCCACGTTACCTTCGACCGAGTGAACGGTCAACGCGCGTGAATGTCATCATTGTGAAACCGAGCCGATGGACTGGCCGACGATCAGACACTGGCTGCTCCCCTGGACCGACAGCGATGACGCCTGGGTGAGCGTCGTTTTCTGGCTGGGACTTTTCAGCATCGGCGGATTGGAACTGCTCGTGCCAGTGCATCGAAATAGCCGGCGTGAGCGGCGCTGGCCCGCTAATTTTGGTTTGGGATTGATCAACCTCACTTTGTTGTCGCTGCTGCCGGCGTCCAGCGTGTTGGCCGCGGTGTGGGCCCAGAGCCATGGCGTGGGGCTGTTGAACTGGCTGCGCGTGCCGTGGATTGAGGCTACCCTCGCTACGATCGCGATCCGCAGCTTCTCCTCTTATGCGATGCATGTCGTGCTGCACCATGTAGACTTCCTTTGGCGCATCCACCGCGTTCATCACTTCGATATGCAGGTGGATGTATCGACAGGCCTGCGCACGCATCCGTTCGAATATGCGCTCGCCTTCTTCCTGGAGCTGACGCTTGCGGTCGCCTTCGGTCTCTTACCTTGGGCGGTATTGTGCTATGATTTGGCGGACTCGCTCTTTGCGTTTCTCTCGCACGCAAATATTCGCGTCCCGGCGCTGCTGGACCGCCTGTTACGCCTCCTGATCGTGACTCCGGCCCTGCATGCGATGCATCACTCGTCATGGCGTCCCGAGACGGACAGCAATTTCGGAACTGTTTTGACTTTGTGGGATCGTATTTTCCGCACTTATCGCGATCCGCAAGTCGATCGACGCGGCGACCTGCAGTTCGGTTTGTCGGACGTCCGCGATGAACGTACGGCGGACCTCTGGTGGCAGTTGAAATCGCCTCTGGTGAAGTTCGCGCCCGTCCAATCAGCTGTACCGGAGCACGAAATTACCGATACTCCGCGAACGCCGGTGGCAGTCGAATAAGCGGGCGGCGGACCTCATTGCGGTCTCAGCCCGGCATCGTGCCGACCAGAGGGCGAACCCCTTCCCACGACGGGCCTGTTCTCTACCGGAAGGAACGCCATCCGGATCTAATACCGCTTCCATAGCTGATTGAATCGGAATCGTCGTGGTGCTTGGCGGCGTGCATGGGATGGGGGTTTCTCCTTCGAGGCGAGGTGTGATTCGCTGGAACCATCTGATTCGGAGGGAACAGATGGTCAAATGCTCCAAAGGCCAAGTCCGTCGATTGAAGACAGCGCTGCGCTGGAAAGGAGATCTGCCGCGGCGCCAGCGCATCCAGATGGTGCTGCTGCGCGAAAGCGAGATGATGCAGCCTGCGATTGCCGAAGCGATGGGCGTGTCGCTGAGCACAGTAAACCGGGCGCATATGGCCTATGACGGCGGCGGGCTCAAGGCGCTCAAATCCAAGCCGAGCGGCGGACGCCAGCGCGAAAACATGACCTTGGCCGAGGAAAAGGCCTTGCTCGTTCGTTTTGCCAAAGCCGCCGGGGCCGGCGAGATGTTGAACATCCACGATCTCAAGGCGGCCTACGAAAAGGCCATTGGGCACGAAACCAGCAACAGCACGGTCTATAATCTTCTGGCCAGACATGGCTGGCGCAAACTGATGCCGCGTCCGTTTCATCCCAAACGCGACATCGCGGCTCAAAATGCTTTTAAAAAAGCGGTTTTCCAAATGCTGTGAGGAAAGCTAGGCGAGCTGCCGCCAGGCGCGGTCGTCGCTTGCGAATCATGTTCGCCGATGAAGCGCGGTTCGGCCGAATCAACCGGCCGCGGCCGTGCTGGGCTCCGATCGGAACGAGGCCCGAGGTCGCCGCCCAGCTCATCCGCGAATACATCTATTTGTACGGCGCGGTCTCTCCGAAGGACGGAACTTGCGTCTATCTGATCATGCCGACATCGAATACAGCGTGCTTCCAGGCCTTCCTCGACGTCCTCTCGCGAAAGTTTGCCAGGCAGGATATTCTCTTGGTTCTCGACGGCGCCCCCAACCATCGCTGCAGCAACCTCGCGCTTCCCGACAATATCTCGCTGCTGTTCCTGCCGCCCTATTCGCCAGAGCTCAACCCCAAGGAAAATCTCTGGGATGAAATCCGCGAGAAAATCTTCAAGAACTACGCTCTCAAATCCATCGACGCCGTCCGCACCAAGCTCAAGCACGCAATCCTCTATATCGAGCGCAATTCCAAAACCGTCCAATCAATCACGTCCTTCCCCTATATCCTCAAGTCACTCTGATGTGGAAGTGGTATAAGTCTTCACTATGACTTCCGTGGTTTGGACGCCGTTTAAGCGATCATCGCAATACGGGGGCAGTACTGTTCAGCGCTGCCTCGGTATTGACCTTGCGCTCAAGCCTGAGCCATAGGTTGTACACCGAAAGTGCTGGGATTTGCCGGGTTGGATGCGCGCACTATCGAGTACTGCTCGATGCATCTGTGCGTCAACGGAAGGAGGGGTGGCATGGCCAGCTTCGTCGGTTACTACGAACCGCGTGGGACGCATTGGGTTGCGACTCACGCCATCGACCGTATCGTCGCCCTTTGCGGCATCGTTCCCTACACCCTGGCCGCCATCATCCTGCGGCTTCTCGTGGCGCGGGACATATTCCTGGCCGGCCAAGCGAAGATCGTCGGGTCGACTTTATTCGCGGGAACCGGCCATCCGGTAACTCTCCCCGCGCAGGCCAACGATAAGGTGCTTGCCGCCTTCGCCAAGCTGTTTCCGGACGGTGCGGTGTCTTCCGCATTCATCGCTCATTGTTTCGTCTTAGGCGAATTCATCCTGCCGATCTGCCTCGTTCTCGGATTTGGCACCCGCATTGCCGCAGCGCTTTTGCTGATCGCGACCGTTCTGTTGGAGGCCTATTTCGTGCCCGGCACGTTATGGACGATCCACGCCTATTGGGGCGCAGTGCTTTTAGTGCTGATGACCTGCGGCCCCGGCCCGATTTCGCTCGATTGGGCGGTGCGGACGCTTTATCGAAGGCAGGCCTAGCCGGATGGGCGCAGTCCCGGCCGCGCATTCTCGAAAGTGAATTTCGCCAGTGACAACACGGCGGGCATTGCTCCCGCCATTCTCGACGCCATTGCCGAAGCCAATGGCGGCTATGCCCGCGGCTACGGCAATGACGACTGGACGCAAGCGGTCGAGCGGCGGCTCTCGGAGATTTTCGAGCATGAGGTCGCGGTGTTCCTGGTGCCGACCGGCACCGCGGCGAATGCGCTGGCTTTGGCGCAAGTCTCGCCGCCGTGGGGTGTCGTGTTTTGCCATGCCGAGTCTCACATCGCGACCGACGAATGCGGCGCGCCGGAGTTTTTCGGCGGCGGTCTCAAACTCGCGGGCTTGCCGGGCAATGGCGCCAAGATCGCTCCGGCGACGCTGCAAGCGGCGCTGGCCGGCTATGGCGGTCACAGCCCGCATCAGCTCATTCCCTCGGCCTTGTCGATCACCCAGGCGAGCGAAGCCGGCACCATTTACCGGACCGATGAAATCGCGGCGCTCTGCGAGATCGCGCATGCGCGCGCAATGGCGGTGCACATGGATGGCGCGCGTTTCGCCAATGCGCTGGTTCGGCTGAACGCAACGCCGGCGCAATTGACCTGGCGGTCTGGCGTCGATGTGCTCTCGCTCGGCGCCACCAAGGGCGGCGCGCTCGCGGCCGAAGCCGTGGTGATGTTCGATCCGGCGCGGGCTGCCTATATGGGCGAGCGAAGGAAACGCGCCGGGCATCTTTTGTCGAAGCATCGTTTCATCGCCGCGCAGTTTCTGGCCTATCTCGCCGACGATCGCTGGCTCACGCTGGCGCGCCACGCCAACGCGAAAGCCGATCGGCTTGCGGAAAAACTCGCTACGGTCGGATTGAAACCGGTCTGGCCGGTCGAGGCCAATCTCGTGTTCGTGGTGTTGCCGCGTGCGCTCGACGCCAAACTCAAAGCCGCCGGCGCGACATATTACATCCGCGCAAGCGAAGGCCTCAACGTTGGAGCGAATAATGTGTTGGTGCGTCTGGTCACGTCGTTTGCGACCGAGGAGTCTGACATCGAGCGCTTCGTCGGACTGTGCACGTAATCCGCCAAGCGACGCCGCGGCCGAGCGTCCAGCACGATTAAAGTCCCGATTGCGCCCAAGCGCCGCCCCAATTGCAGCCGACCGTAGCCGCGGTATTGTAGGCCGGTCGGGTGGGGAGGCGCGTCGGTCGTGCGTCTGCGAATAATCGGAACTGCGATTGCTTCGCTGCTGGCGACGATGGCGTCAGGCAACGCCCAGGTTCCACCACCGCCGCAAAGCCCGCCACGTCCAGCGCAACCGGCGGTGCAGCAGCCTCCGCCGCCCGGCTTCGTATCGTCCTACGAGATCATGCAAACGCTGCGTTCGGCAGGGTTCGATCCGCTGGCGCTGCCATTGCGCGAAGGCACGGTCTATGTGGCGCGCGCGACCGACTATCGGGGCATCCTCATGCGGGTCGTCCTCGACGCGCGCACCGGCGCCATTCGCGATGCCAACCGCATCGTGCCGGGCCCCGGAAATTATGACGGTCCTTATGGCGGTACTTATGGTTCTGAGCCTTATGGTTCTGGTCCTTACAGTCCCGGACTGTATGGTCCAGAGCCTAATGGACCCGGACCCTATGGCCGCGTCGGCATGATGCCGCCGCCCGACGCGCCACCGCCGGAATCCGATAACTCCATGAAGTCTGTGGCGCCGAACCTCGCGCGCCCGGCCACAGGCGTGACCGCTCCGCCGCTGCCGCGTCCGCGGCCTTCACGGCTCGCGTCACGCAAGCCGGTTGACGATGCCAAGCCGTCCGCCGGCGTCGATCCCAAGCCGGGATCAAAGCCGGGTTCGAAGCCGGATTCGAAGCCCGACATAACGATGACAGCGCCCGCCGCGCCGCCTGCTCCCCAGGCACAAGCGGCGCCGCCCGCACCGGCACCCGCACCGGCAACTCCGCGCACGGCGCCGTCCACGCTTTCGATCAATAATTGACCGTCGCGCTCTCTCCCCACGGCAATGCCACGTGCCGCGCGCAGTGGAGCAATGCCGGGGAGCCAGATTGAGCTACTTTCCGCCACAGCGTAGCATCGCAACGCATTTTGCCGGGAGGCGCCGCCGTGAAAGTTTGCATGTTTCATCTCATGCCGTATCGCGACCTGCCGGACGATTTCGATCGGCGCTACAAATCGGCCTTCATCGATCCCTTGTGGTTCGACGTCGCCGATTCCGAAAAAGTCGGCGCCTATTACAACGCAACGCTCGACGAAATGCTCTATGCGGCCAAGGCCGGCTTTCACGGCCTGTGCACCAATCAGCATCACCAGAATGTCTACGGCTTCATGGCCAACCCGAGCATCATGGGTGCGGTGCTGGCAAAACAGACCAACGGCCAGAACGTTGCCATTATTCAACTCGGCTCAACACTGCCCTCGACCAGCCCGCCGACGCGCATTGCCGAGGAATACGCAATGCTCGACTGCATCAGCGGCGGCCGGCTCATCGCCGGTTTTCCCACCGGCCTGCCGAGCGACGCCACGATCTCGAACGCGGTGGTTCCGATCGAGCAACGCGAGCGTTATCGCGAGGCCTTGGCGCTGGTCATCAAGGCCTGGTCGGCGCGGGATATCTTTGCCTGGAACAGCAAGCACTATCAGCTCGGCATGGTGAACCTCTGGCCGCGGCCGATTCAGCAGCCGCATCCGCCGGTGTGGATTCCGGGTGCCGGCATTTCCGCGACGGCGGACTACGTCGTCGAGCACGACCATTGCTTCTGTCATCTCAGCTATTATGGCGCCAAGAACGCCAAGCAGGTGGCCGACCGTTATTGGGAGCTGGCGGTGCGCAAGGGGCGCGACGACAACCCTTATCGGTTCAGCTTTCTGCAATTGATCGGCGTCGCGCCGACCGACGCGGAGGCGGAAGATCTCTATGCCGCGCACGCCGAATATTTCTTCCACAAATTGCTGTATACGCCGCCCTATTATCAGGCAATCCCGGGCTGCCTCGAATACGACTCCATGGTGCAGGCGCTGCAGCACAATCCGCGCGCCGAGATCAAGCTGCGCGAGCTCAAGGCCAAGGATTTCTACGCGCGCGGCTTTGTCGTGGTCGGCAGCCCGAAGACCGTGCGCGAGCAATTGCTCGACGGCATCCGCGAACTACGCATGGGACATCTCCTGGCGCTCCTTCACTTCGGCTCGATGCCGACGGACGTGTGCAAAAACAATATCGATCTGTTCGCGCGCGAAGTGCTGCCGTATCTCAAAGATCAGTGGGACGACAGCTACGAGGACCGCTGGTGGCCGGCGCGGCTGCGCGGCAAGCGTCCGGCCGCCGCCAAAACCGGTGAGCCGATCGCTCAACCGGCCGTAGCGTCCTAAGGCGGGAGACCAGCGTGGCACCCCCGCAAGTGCGCCGGATCAAGCTCTGGCAGGATAAGATCGACACCGAAATCGAGATTGCGGGCTCCGGGCCGCCGCTCGTCTATCTGCACGGCCCGTGGGGTCTCGCGCCCGATCGTGCGTTCATCGCGCGCCTCGCCGACCGCCACACGGTTTTGGCGCCGAAATTCCCCGGCACCAGCCAGGGCGATCCGAATTCGGTGCATGCGCTCGATGGCTGGCACGATCTGGTCGTCTGTTACGGCGAACTGTTCGACAAGCTTGAACTGTCCTCTCCCGCACTCGCCGGCCATTCATTCGGCGGGCTTCTGGCCGCCGAAATCGCGGCCGCCGCGCCGAGATCCGTCAGCCGGCTGGTTCTGATCGATCCGGTCGGTTTGTGGCGCGACGATTACCCGGTGCAAAACTGGATGATCCTCAGCGAGGCCGCGCGCAAGCACTCGCTGTTTGCCGATGCCGATGGCGCGGCGGCGCGGCGGTTCTTCGACGTTCCGGTCGAGTCGAAGCAACGCGTCGATACGCTGTCCCAATTCGTCTGGGCCCAAGCCTGCACCGGAAAATTCGTCTGGCCAATCGCCGACCGCGGTTTGAAGCGGCGCATCCATCGTATTGCCGCGCCGACGCTGATCGTCTGGGGCGATGCCGACCGCATCATCGCGCCGGTCTATACGCGCGAGTTCGCCCAACGCGTTGCCGGCGCGCGGATCGAACTCATCGGCGAGGCCGGGCATCTGCCGCATCTCGAGCAGCAAGACCGCGTCGTCGCGCTGATCGCAAAATTTCTCGAATAATGCGCGGCAATTATCCGGCCTCCGCCGCCAAGGTTCGAAGGTTTGACCGGGAGTGATGCCAAGTTCTTTGCAACTGCGCTTGTGCTCGTGATATTTTTTCAGAAGGTCATAATCATCGACCGAAGCAACGGGGGAAGCTGGCCGTGCCGCCGATCCACGAAGCCGAAACTTGGCAAGGAAGGCTTGCCGCGCTTCCGCTCGCCAGCTACGGCCCCGGCGAGACCGTGTTCGCTGAAGGCAGCAGAACCGGGCAACTGCTCATTCTCAAAAGCGGCGCGGTCAGCATCGTCAAGGGCGGCACCGAGATCGCCACGGTTGCGGAGCCCGGTGCGATCTTCGGCGAGCTTTCTGCGCTCCTGGATCAACCGCACACTGCGGATGTGCGCACCATACAACCCTCGCAGTTTCATGTCGCCGAGGCCGCCGCGTTACTGGCGCAAGACCCGGTCGCGCTGCTTTACGTTGCGACGGTCTTGGCGCGGCGTGTCGATTGCGCCAACCAAGCCCTCCTTGAACTCAAGAGCGAGCTTGCGGCCGGCGAACCGCCGGGCTTGATCGATCATTCGATCGGCAGGATCCAAGGATTGCTGACCGCCATCGGCGACGGCTACATCCGGGCTGGAACCGGGCTTGCCATGTTTCCGCCCAGCTAGAACATGAGCTGCTCGTCCGCGCAGCCGCGCGTGAGTCCACTGGATTGCCGCGGCAAGTAGGCCGGCATGCAAGATTCAGCGAGCCATTTCGACGCGATGGCGAGAATCCAACGTCCATTCGATCATCGAACCGTAGTAAAGCTTCACGTCGGGGCGGTGAAGCAACTCGGAAAGCACGAACCAGTCCGTCGCGGACCAGTGGCCGGAATTGCAATAAGTCACGATTGGTCCCTCCGGCACGATCGCGGCGATTTTGGCGAGTTCCGATCGCGGTCGCAGCCGATTGGTGTTCGCATCGTAAAACGCCGCGCTGTCGAGACTGAGCGCACCCGGGATGTGGCCGTACGCCGCGACCGCGGGCACCTTCTCCTTTCCGGCGAAGAACGAATAGGGGCGCGCATCGATCAGCGTCGCGCCGCCGATGCGCTCGATGCTTTCGACATCATGGACGTTGGCCAGAAGCCGCTCGTCTATGGTCGCTGTGAATAGCGTGGGAGAAGTTTCCGTCGATCCGGATTCGACTGCGGCGTCGGGCGTAAACCGCCAAGCGGAAAATCCGCCGTTCAGGATCGACACGCCCCTGATGCCGCTGAGCTTGAGCGTCCAGTAAACACGCGCCGCAGCGCCGAACTCAGTCGCGTCTCTGCCGGCCGGCACCACGACGACGCGACTGTCGGCGGCGATCCCTGCTTCGCCGATCAGCACTTCAAGCTCCGCGGTGCTCGGCACCATCGGCGCCGTCCCGCCGGGCGTCGTCCGCCAACCGGTCTCGTAATCGCTGTGAACGGCTCCGGGAATATGACCCGCGGCGAAAGTCGCGGCGGAACGGATGTCGAGTACGGTCAGCGGTCTGGCGTCAAGTCGAGCTCTCAACCAGGAGGCGGAGACGAGCGGCTCCGCGGTGTCGGTTATGGGCTGATTATTTTGCCTTGTCCAAGCCGTGTGTGGCCAAGCGACCGCGGCTGCGCATAAAGTGGCTATGAGTTCCCGCCGTCGCATCAAATCTTACCCTCGCGGCTCAGGGTCGCACATTAGCACATCGCGGTGGGGGCGACCTTCGCTGCTAGAAACCGTGGACTTGTCGCGGGCACGACGATGATGAATTAAAAGCGCCCCGGATGACCGGGGCGCTTTATCGTCCACGAACCGAAGGCGATTTACGCAGCCTTCTGGCTCTCGATTACCGTGGCGCCGTTGCCCTTGCCGTTGATCGGGATCGAGCGCGGCTTTTTCGCCTCGGGGATCTCGCGCACGAGGTCGACGTGCAGGAGACCGTTTTCGAGGCTCGCGCCCTTGACCAGGACAAAGTCGGCGAGCTGGAACACGCGCTCGAAAGTGCGCGCCGCAATGCCCTGATAGAGCACTTCGCCGCGCTTGCCTTCCTCCTTGGCGTTTTTCTCGCCGCGGATGGTCAGCGTGTTCTCTTTGGCTACGACCGAGAGTTCCGGCTCGTTGAAGCCGGCGACCGCCACGGACACGCGGTAGTCATTGTCTCCGGTGCGCTCGATATTGTAGGGCGGATACCCCTGAGCGGCGCCATCGACGCTCTGGTCGAGCATCGAGAACAGCCGATCGAAGCCGACCGTGGAACGATAAAGAGGTGTGAGATCGAAAGTTCGCATGGCATATCCTCCTTGTGAAGCGACATGCGGTTGGCTCGCCCTTATGGGCCAAGCCTATAAACACGCAGCCCGAAGTGGCCTGCGCATCTCGGATATGGGTTCGCTTTGCGGCCTCGCAAGGGGGAGGTAAGGCATTGGTTCTAATTATAAAATTCATCGAATGCCGGCGTGCCGTCGTGGTGAACCGGGAAGCCATGCAGGATGACGGCCAACTCGAGGCTGCTATAAGCCAACAACGACGCTTCAAATCACCTTCGCAATGAAACTCGTCTCGATTCCCGCCAATCCCGTTCCGGACAATTCCATCGCCGGCACGCTCAAGACGCCGGATGGGGTCGCCTTGCGTTTTGCCCGCTGGCAGCCGCCGGCCGGCCGGCGCGGCACGGTCTGCATTTTTCAGGGCCGCGCCGAGTGGATCGAAAAATATTTCGAGACGGTTCGCGATTTGCGCGCGCGCGGTTTCGCAGTCGCGGCGCTCGATTGGCGTGGGCAGGGTCTTTCCGATCGCGCGCTCAGCGACCGCCGCAAGAGTTACGTGCGCGATTTCGCCGAATACGACAGCGATCTCGAGACGTTCATGCGCGAGATCGTTTTGCCGGATTGCCCACCCCCCATTTTCGCCATCGGCCATTCCACCGGCGCGGCGGTGCTGCTCCGCGCCGCGCATCGCGGTCACCGCTGGTTCGACCGCATGGTGTTGACCGCGCCGTTGATCAAGCTCGGTGGCGTCGATTACGCGAGGGGCGCCGGCCCGCTCATCGTGCGGGCGCTGCGGATGGCGGGCTTCGGCACGATGTACGTTCCGAAAACCGATACCAGCATCGTCGAAACGCGGCCATTTGTCGGAAACATCCTGACCTCCGATCCGGTGCGCTATGCGCGCAACGCCGCGATCATCGAAGCAGAGCCGGCGCTTTCGGTCGGCGCGCCGACAGTGGCCTGGATGGACTCGGCCTTCCGCTCGATGCGGGCGATGCGCGAACGCTCTTATCCAAGGCGCATCCGCCAGCCGATGTTGATCGTTGCCGGCGGCAACGACGCCGTAGTGTCGAATGCGGCGATTGAGGACTTTGCCAGCATGCTGCGCGCCGGTTCGCACCTCGTCATCGTCGGCGCTCAGCACGAGATTTTGATGGAGCAGGACCGCTTTCGCGCGCAGTTCTGGGCGGCGTTCGATGCCTTCGTTCCCGGCACGCCGCTTTACTGAAACCTGTTTCCCGGACGCGGTGCAGCGCGTAGCGGTGCACCGCAGATCCGGGACCTTTCTATACTCGGAGTTTGTGAAGGTCCCGGTTATGCAGCGCATCACTGCGTGCTGCGCTGCGCCCGGGACACGCGGTCAGTTATTCAACACTTCCAGCGCTTGCGCGTGCACGCGCTTGTCGCCGGCCGCCACGATGCGGCCGCCGTCATGCGGGCGGCCATTCTCCCAGGTCGTGATGATACCGCCTGCGCCTTCAATGATTGGGATCAACGGCAGCACGTCATGCGGCTTGAGTTCGGTCTCGATGATGAGGTCGATATGGCCGGCGGCGAGCACGCAATAGGCGTAACAGTCGCCGCCGTAGCGCGACAGCCGTACTTTGTCTTCGACGCGGCCGAAACATTGCCGGTCGGCGGTGTTCATAAGGAGCGGACTCGTGGTGCACAGCACTGCGTCCGGCAGCGTAGCGCAGGCGCGCACGCGCAAATCGCGATCGCCGGCCGGTCCGCGATAGCGCGCACCGCGGCCGTCGCCGCAGAAATGCTCGCGGGTGAACGGCTGGTGCATCATGCCGTAGATCGGCTCGCCGCGCCGGGTGAGCGCGATCAAGGTGCCCCAGGCCGGCATGCCGCAGATGAAAGATTTCGTGCCGTCGATCGGATCGAGCACCCAGACATATTCGGCGTCCGGCCGGTCGGCACCGAATTCCTCGCCGATCACGCCGTGCTCGGGGAACGTCCGCTTGATCAGCGTACGCATGGCTGCCTCGGCAGCGCGGTCGGCGGCGGTGACCGGATCGAAGCCGCCGGAGCGGCTTTTGTTTTCGACGCCGAGCGCGCTGCGGAAGAACGGGCGAATCGTCTCGCCGGAGATGGCGGCCAGTTCGTCCACGAATGCCGCGAAGTCGATGGCCGTCATATCCGCCTCGGAATTCCCGGTTTTACGTACCGGACGCCTGCTCCGACGGCAATCGGGGCGTGACCCCGCGGCAACACCCCGTAGCTAATCGACTATGCAAAAGTGATACGACCGCAATGGCATCCTGGCGAAGCGGCCTGATGCAATTTTATGCACACCCGGAACATCGGCATAAGCCACTGAAATAAAATGATTTATTTTGGGACACCGGCGCGGATGCCTCCCCGCAAATGGCAGGCTGCTAAATTTGCGGCAAATTCCTGGGAAAAACTCCGGTCAGATAGGTCAACAGGACTTGTATTTTGTGCGACGCAGTGTATGTTGTTGCAGTGCGGTAGCGAGAGGTTCCCTCCCGTTACCGTCGCCCTCCTTGGGCGTTTCCTCCCTAGACTTGGGCCGCTCCCGCAAGGTGAGCGGCCCTTTTTCTTGCCCGGTTCCTTGGCCGAGGAATTCGGCGCTATTCGGCCGCTGCCCGATACGGCCGCAATTCCTCGACCGGGATAGCGGCGAGGCAGTCAGCCAGCAGTTCGAACTCGCCGGCGAGCATTGCGAACGAAGCCGAACGTTCGTAGCGCCGCTCGTCCATATAGAGCGCGCGATTGATCTCGAGCTGGATGGCGTGCAGGCCGGTGGTCGGATTGCCGTAGTGCTCGGTGATGAACCCGCCGGCATAGGGCTTGTTGCGGCTGACCGAATAACCGAAGCCGCGCATGCATTGTTCGATCGCCTCGGCGACCACAGCGACGCAACTGGTGCCGTAACGATCGCCGAGCACCAGGTCGGCACGCGGCCGCTCATCGCGCCCGCCGGTTGACGATGGCATGGAGTGGCAATCGATCAGGATGGCGGTGCCAAAATCGCGTTGCAGCCGCATGAATACGCGCCGCAACGTGCGATGGTATGGCTTGTAAAGGCCGTCGATCCGCCGCAGCGCTTCGGCGACCGAAATGCGTTGGTCGTAGATTTCCTGGGCGTCGCCGACGACGCGCGCCACCGTGCCGAGCCCGCCGGCGACCCGCATCGAGCGGGTATTGGCGAACGACGGCAGCCGGCCGTCGAACATCCGCGGGTCGAGCTCATAGGGCTCGCGGTTGACGTTGACATAGCAGCGCGGGAAATGCGCTCGCATGGTCGGGAAACCGCGCGCGGCGACGCCCTCGATCAATTCACCGACAAAACTGTCCTCGGAGCGGCGCAGCGTCGCCAGATCGAGCCGTGAGGTCAGCAGGAACTCGCGGGGATAAACGCGCCCGCTATGGGGCGAATTGAACAATAGCGGGCCGCGGCACTGTGCCGGCTCCACGGCCTCGAATGGAGGATCGAATTCGTCCTGGATTTCCAACATGACGCCTGGCGGGAGTTCCTTGAGACTCGTTACCCGGGCTCCGTTCCCTAGCGTGCGCCTGCGGCTATTGTCCATAGCCGTTGGGGCTTGCCAAGACCACTTACGGCCATAGTCATCTGGCCTTCTTTCACTCGATGTTTACCGGCCATCCGGCTTATGGAATGGAGGGGGCCGGCGCGTAAGCCGGGTTTGAGTGATCATGTCCAAAATCCTGCTTGCGGAAGACGACATCGATATGCGCCGTTTCCTGGTCAAGGCGCTGCAAAATGCCGGCTTCGAGGTGATTTCCTACGACAACGGCCTATCCGCATACCAGCGGCTGCGCGAGGAGCCGTTCGAGCTCCTGCTCACCGATATCGTCATGCCTGAGATGGACGGGATAGAATTGGCGCGCCGCGCGGCCGAACTCGATCCGGACATCAAGATCATGTTCATCACCGGCTTCGCCGCGGTGGCGCTCAACTCCGATTCGACCGCGCCCAAGCATGCCAAGGTGTTGTCGAAGCCGATCCATCTGCGCGAACTGGTCAACGAAGTACAAAAGATGCTGGCGGCTTGATCCGCATTAATCGCCCGCCATTCGGTTTTCCGCCGCTACGCGATGTCAATGCCGCCGCACCGATACGTTCGGCGGTCACGCGCTTCTGACGTGCCGCAAAAATCTCTCGACATTGTTCTGCACGCCTCGGGTGTGGTCGAACAGACGCTTTGTCGTATCGAGCACCTCGTTTGAGGCGGCATAAGTCGCGTCGGCGTGGCCGTTAAGGTCGACGATATTGGCAGCCACCGCGCGCGAATTGTCCGCTGCAGATTGAGCGCTGGCAAAAATCCCGGCCATCTCGGCGGACTGCTGAGCGATCCCGGTCGATATTTCCGTGGCGAAAACGCTGAGATCTTTGATCGCCTTGATGATCTGACTGATGGTTGAAACCACGGCGCCGCAAGTTTCGCGAAGCGCGGAAATTTTTTGCGCGATTTCGTCCGTCGCCTTCCCGCTTTGTTGCGCCAGCGTCTTGACCTCCGCCGCTACGACGGCAAAGCCCTTGCCTGTCGTGCCCGCCCGTGCCGCCTCGATTGTGGCGTTGAGCGCCAGGAGATTGGTCTGCTGGGCGATGCCCTGGATAAGATCGGTGATCGGCAAAATCTGCTCAACCGAGGCGGCGAGTTTCGCCAGCTCCGTACTGGCGTTTTCAGATTGCTCCGCCGTGTCGTTGGTAAGCTTGAAAACGTCATTGGTGCGCCGCGCCAATTCGTCGATAGTCCGCGAAAGCTCGCTGGCCGCTCGGGCGACGGTTTCGACGTTTTCCCGCGTGTTGACGACGGCATCCACCGTTGAGCCCGATTTTGACCGGGTCTCCTCGGCGGCTTTTGCCATCGTATCCGCATTATTCCTAACCGCCGTGACCGCTTCAACGAGCTGACCTGCAATGTGTTTGACCGAACCCTCGAATTCCTCGGCTAGCGCGCTCATTTCTTGCCGGCGTTTGGCCGCCCGTTGCTCATCGGCCTCGTGGCGGGACAGTTGCATCGCCTGAATCTCGAGCGCGTTCCGCCGGAATATTTCGATGGCCTCAATCATATGGCCGATCTCGTCGCCGCGGCCGTGGTAGTTCAGGCTTACCGCCGTGTCGCCGGTCGATATTTTCTGCATGACGTTGGTAATCGAGGTAATCGGCCTGACGATTGATCTGGCCATGAAAACGATCGCCGCAATGCAGAACAGGAAGCACGTCATCAGTCCGATCGCGAGAGAAAGTGTTTCGGTCGTCGTTGCATCGGACAGGCTTCTTACGATCGAATCGGATTGCGCGGTTATTGCCAGAAGGATCTTGCGAACGTCATTTTCGATACTGGTAAAGCTATCGTCGGTCTGACCCAGCATCATGGTTGCCATTGCCGCGTCGGTGCTGCCGACGTTGAGGACGTCCTTGGCCGTGTTTTCGTATTTAATCAGCTTTGTGTTCAGCGTTCCGAGATCGAACTTTTCCGCCGCGGATAGATTTGGCCGCGCGGCGAGTTCTCGGTATTTTTCTTGCATGGTCTGGAAATCGCCTTCGATTTCCTTCCGTAGATCTTTCAAGAGCTTATCGCTTACGCCGTTGCTGGCCCAAGATACATAGCGAAAGACGCTCATCTGCGCGGCGATAACGGCGTCGTTGATCGCCGCCGCCGCTGCTCGCGTCGGCAGATTCGACCGCGAAAGCTCGTTTAAATTATGCGCGACTTGACTTGATGTGACCTGGACGATGATGCCCATGCCAACCAAGCAAATCAATGCTATCACGGACGCAATGAAAGTTTTGGTCCGAATGCTCAGATTTGAGAAGACAGAGAACGGCGAGCCGCTTCCGGCGGTCACCATGAGAACGGCCCTTTGCTTAGCGGCTTTTCCTCGACCGAGGAGCAGTCACTCCTTATAAATCCCGACGCCGACGAAGTAGTCGCCCATTTTTTCAACGTAACTGGCCTTGTCTTCGATTTTATTGTTCAGCGGATTCGGCCATTTATAATCGATCCATCCGGATCCCGGTCCGTTTGCAAGCGAAACCATTTCGCGGATCAGATACTTGCCATCTTGGTCTTTGAGATCGATCAGATTCTTGCCGATCAGCGCCGGACGCGCACCGTGCGCTACGCAATTTCCGCTCATATCATAGATGAACGGATACAAATCGCGATCGTGAAACTCCGCGACCGACTTGTCGGAAACCGCTTTGAACGTCGCTTCGGAGCCGTCCTTGGCGAACATCGCTTCGACGCGCTTGACCATGGCGACGGCTTCATCCTTGGTGCCGTGTTGGTCGGCGGACGCCGGAAGACTGAAGGCAAACAATGCAATTGTTGCAATCGCAGCAAATGTGCGGATCATGGAGCCCTCCTGAGAGAGAATGGCAACGCCGCTAAAATGGCTAATGATCATTGACGATTAATTAATCTGGATTAATATGCGACTTTCCTTTCACGCCATCGGCTGGCCGATCCCGCGCTCCGCGGCGCGGCGGCAGATCGGATCGGCGAAAGCGATATCTTCGAGCGCGGTGCCGAGCGATTTGAACGGCGCGATAACGGCCGGCCCGCGCCGGCCGGCGGCTCTTCCGGTCAGGAGGTCGCCAAGCTCCACGATGTCGTGCCACGTCACGCGGGGGCGGCGCTCGGCGCCGCTAGCCCGCCTTGCGACCGGTGGTTGCGACGAGTTGCGGGAAGATGCTCGCGGCAATGACTTCCAGGACCGCATCTTGAGTTTCGCGGCACCGGGCCAGCATTGTAAACGCTTCATCGTCTCCCGCACTGAGGTCGCTGAGTGCGCGCACACGTTCGAGAAGCGTTTCGAAGCCGAGGACGCCGGCGGCATTAATAAGATCGTGAGCTTCGCGGCGCGAGCTCGCTAGACCGGACTTGAAAGAGCGGCGCAGCTCCTTCTCGAACGCGACCACGGTCTGTTCGACTTTGACGATGCCGAAACTGCCCGTCAGTTCCTCTAGCTTGGCGCGGTTGAAGTGAGGCGAGCCGGGAGGCGAAAGATGTGAGCTCGAATCATTGTGCGGCAGCCAACGCCACAGCTTGCTATATAAAATGGCTCGCTCGATCGGCTTGCCCACGTGGTCGTTCATACCCGCCTTAAGAAATTCCTGAATCTGCTGCGGCAGGACATTGCCGGTCATGGCCAGAATCGGGATTTCCCTCACCGGAAACCCCATTTGCCGTATTGCGCGTGTAGCGGTGACGCCGTCCATGTCGGGCATCTGGATATCCATAAGGACCACATCGAATTTTTCCTTGCGCAGTCGATTGATCGCCTCCGCGCCGCCGCCGACCGGCACGACGTCGTAGCCGCTGTCCTCCAGATAAGCTCCAACGATCTCCCGATTGGTCTGCAAATCGTCCACCAGAAGGATTTTCCCCCTATTGAGGGCGAAGACCTCCGGCATGGGCGCGATCTGCGGTGCCGGGTTCAGTTGCGTCACTGCACATAACCGCGCCGTAAACCATATTGTCGTGCCTTTGCCGGCGTCGCTGATCACGCCGATCTGGCCACCCATGAGCTCAACGAGGCGCTTGCAGATCGCAAGGCCAAGACCGGTTCCGCCGTAACGGCGGCTGATCGATCCGTCGGTCTGCGAGAATTGCTTGAACAAAAGATGCTGCTGTTCGAGGGGAATCCCGACCCCTGTATCGGCGACGGCAAAATGGACGAGCTTCTCTCCCTCACGCGATAACTTCGGACAGACTGTCACGGTAACCGACCCCGCGGCCGTAAATTTGATCGCGTTGTTGAGGAGGTTGAACAGTATCTGTCTGAGCCGGGTGTCGTCACCCACGAGCCATTCCGGCATGTGGCGGTCGATCATCCATTTGAGCACGATCGCCTTTTTCGCCGCCAAGGGCTGAACAATGTTCGTCGCGTCGTGAATCAGCGCGGAGAGCGAAAATGGACGGCTTTGCAGTTCAAGTTCCCCCGCTTCGACTTTGGAGAAATCGAGTATATCGTCGACAATGGTCAATAATGTCTCGTTCGCCATCCTGATGAGGCCAAGATAGCGAAGCTGCTCCTTGCTCAGGCGCCCCCTTCGCGCGAGCAAGTCGGTGAAGCCGGCGATGCTGGTCAACGGCGTGCGAATTTCGTGGCTCATGGTGGCTAGAAAATCCGTCTTGGCGCAATTGGCCGCCTCCGCTTCCAAGCGGGCCTGTTCGGCCATCTCGGTGGCGCGCTGCAACTCGCGGGCTTGTTGATTACGGACCGTGACATCGCGCATGATTCCGGTGAAGCATTGCTGGCCGTCGATATCGCGCCATTCCGCGACTGAAAGGTCCAGGGGCACTTCACAGCCATCCTTGCGCCGCCCGACCACCTCGCGACCAATTCCGATGATCCTTCGTTCTCCGGTGCCGCGATAAGCCGCCAGACAGTTGTCGTGCACGCTCCGGTCGGGTTCCGTCATGAGCGAGCGGACGTTCCGTCCAACGGCCTCTTCGGCCGAGTAGCCGAAGATCGATTGCGCGGCCCGATTGAAGGACTGGATGGTGCCAAATCGGTCGGACACGACGATCGCATCGACCTCGGTATCGAAAATCGCGAGATAGCGGTCTGCATTCTCGCGCAGCACGCGGCCGTGGTGGAGCGCTGCCTCGTCCAGTTTGCTTCGCAAAAATTTTGTTATCAGCAGCCGCACTGCGCGATCCCGTAACTGAAGAACAGCGGCCGAGAATTGCGACGAGAACCAGTCCATATCTAGCCTCCGTTCGTGCGTTCTCTTATCTCGATCGCCGGAATCCGCCGTAAAATCGTCACCAGCGAAAACGCTCAATCAGGTCCGTTCGAAATTCTGATATTTTGGAAATTCTTGAGTGCATCGAACAAGAAAAAGCACCCACCAATCGACACCGCCGCGGATCAGGAACTTGCCTCGCACGGTTTTTTTGTTTATTTGTTCCGAATCACGGGCGTTCCAAACATTGCAGCAGCGTTGATTTTTCGCAAGCAAACCGGATACGTGATAATACCTATGCGACAATAAAGTATGCGCAAAAAGTTGCGCTTGCCCTTGACGTTTCCTTGTCATGGAACTTCGACGCCGCCGCCCGAATCTGGACAAAGGCGCAAACTCAACCGAGTCCCCGTCGTCACATCGGCTTGCCCAAACCGCGCTCCGCGGCGCGGCGGCAGATCAGAGCGGCGAATGCGATGTCTTCGAGCGCAATGCCGAGCGACTTGAACAACGTAATGTCGGCCGGCCCGCGGCGCCCGATAGCCTTTCCAGTCACGATGTCGCCGAGCTCCACGATGTCCCGCCAGGTCAGCCGGCCGGCAGCGATGAGGTCGCGGTATTCGCCGGCTTCCAGTCGCGCCTGCTCGACCTGATCGGTCGCCCGCACCGTTGAGCGCAGCACCGTCTCGGCGTCGACCTCGCGCCGCGTCGCGGCATTGGCACCGGCGGCATTGACGTGAACGCCGGATTTGAGCCAGTTCGCGCGCAACACCGGTTCTGCCGATTTGGTGATGACGATGACAACGTCGGCTTCGGCGACGGCGGCCTCTGCCGACGCCACCGGTTGCGCAGCGACGCCAAGCTCGCGCTCGATCCGGCCAGCGAAGGCGTCGCGGTGCTCGCTCGTCGGACTGAATACGCGCACATCGGCGATGCTCCGCACCGCGCAGACGGCGGCAGCTTGCGTGAACGCCTGCCGCCCTGTGCCGATGACGCCGAGCGTGCAGGCTTCCGGCTTGGCCAGAAGTTTTGTCGCGAGCCCGCTCGCCGCGCCGGTGCGCATCCGGCCGAGATTGTCGGACTCGATCATGGCTTTCAGTTTGCCGTCGCTCGCCGAGTAGAGCAGCACGTGATAGCGCGCGCCATAGCCGCCGGCATAATAGGCCTTCAGCCCGAACAGGGATTTGGCGCCCCACGCCGCGCCCATCAGATTGAAGGCGCCGCCGGCGGCTGGCGCGCGTTGCCGCGGCAGGTTGACGGTTGCGGGGTCGGACCAGGTCGCGAACAATTCCTCAAGCGTCGCGATGGCGTCTTTGACGGTGACCAGCCGGCAAACGTCTTTCTCGGTCAGATAGATCGAAGTATCGGCCGGAGCTGCAGCCTTGGGCTTGGACTTGGATTTGGACTTGGGCCCAGTCTTGGCCTTGGTTTTAGGTTTTTTCGCAGCTTTGGACATGGCCTTGTTTATGCTCCGGCATGCCAGACTATAATTGCCTGCAAATCTGGAGGAAGCACATGATTGCCGAAAAGATCAAATATCCCATGGGTGCGCTGACCGCGGAGGGTGCGCTGATCTACGACGAAAAGGTCTCCGCCAAGCGCCCGGCAGTCCTGATGGCGCCGAACTGGATGGGCATGACCGAACAGGCGATCGCGCGCGGCAAGCTTATCGCCGGGGACCGCTACGTCGTCCTGGTCGCCGACATGTACGGGGAAGGGACGCGGCCGGCGGATTTCGGCGAGGCGGCGAAGCTTGCCAATCCGCTGCGCGAGAATGCGGTCGAGCAAAGAAAGCGCATCCGCGCCGCCTATGACGCGATGATCGCGAAAGCCTCAAAACGCAATCTGATCGACAACCGGCGCGCCGCGGTCGGCTTCTGCTTCGGCGGCGGCAATGTGTTGGAGCTGGCGCGCGACAGCGTCGACATCGCCGCGGCGGTATCGATCCACGGCGATCTGAAAACCGCGCAAGCGGCAAAGAAAGGCGCGGTGAAAGCCAAGCTCCTGGTCGCCCACGGCGCCCCCGATCCGGTTGCGCCCAAGGCCGACCGCGACGCGTTCGAAGCGGAAATGGATGCCGCTGGAGCCTATTGGCAGATGCTCCTCTTCGCCGGCGTGCTGCACGCCTATACCGATGAGGGCATGGACGCGCCCGGCGTCGCCGGTTGGCACGAACCGGCGTGCCGGCAGACTTACACGCTGACGCATCAGTTCATTGCCGATGCGTTCGCAGGGAAGCTTTAGGCCCCCTTCTTCGCCGTCTGAATCGCCCGCCAGATCTTCTCCGGCGTCACCGGCATTTCGATATGGGTGACGCCGAATTCGGCGAGTGCATCGACCACGGCATTGACCACGGCGCCGAGCGCGCCGGTGGTGCCGCCTTCGCCGGCGCCGCGCACGCCGAGCCGGTTGGTCGGCGTCAGCACTTCCGAGATATCGGTGGTGAACGGCGGCAACAGGTCAGCGCGCGGCATAGCGTAGTCCATGAACGAGGCGGAGAGCAATTGCCCGTCGGCGTCATAGGCGCAAAGCTCCCATAACGCCTGGCCGATGCCTTGCGCGGCGCCGCCGTGGGTTTGGCCATGCACCACCATCGGATTGATGGCGCGGCCGACGTCGTCGACCGCGGTGTAGCGCACGAGATCAAGTGCGCCGGTTTGCGGGTCGATCTCGACTTCGCAGACATGGGCGCCATAGGGAAAGCCGAGCTGCCTGATCGTCTCGTCGGCGGTCGCGGCAAGCGGCCCGCGCAAATCTTCCGGCAGGCTTTTGCCGTCGGCGGCGGCCGCCGCAGCCTCGACTATACCGACCGAGCGATCGGTACCCTTGACGGTGAAGCGGCCGGCGGCGAAGGCGATATCGTCCTCGGCGGTTTCCAGCATTTGCGCGGCGATTTTCTTGCCCTTCTCGATGACGAGGTCGGCCGCCTTGCCCATGACGATGCCGGCGAGTCGCATCGAGCGGGCGGAATGCGAACCGCCGCCCTCCTTGACGATGTCGGTGTCGCTCTCGTTGACGTCGATGTCGTCGAACGGCACGCCGAGCCACTCGGCGACGCATTGGGCAAAAGTCGTCTCGTGGCTTTGCCCGCTGGACAGCGTGCCGACCACGACGTCGACACGGCCGTGCGGCTGCACCGTGATGTCGGCGCGTTCGCGCGGATAGCCGCCGGTGGTTTCGAGGTAACAGCACAGCCCGATGCCGCGCAGCCGCTCGCGCTTGCGCGCCTCGGCGCGGCGCTTCTTGAAGCCGCGCCAGCCGCCGAGCTCCATGGCGCGGTCCATCACCGCGCGATAGGTGCCGTTGTCGTAGGTGATGCCTTGCGGATTTTTGTACGGGAATGCCGAGGGCGGAATGAGATTTCGTTTCCGCAAGCTCACGCGATCGAAGCCGTGCTCAAGCGCCGCTTTATCGATCAGCCGCTCGATCACATAGATCACTTCCGGCCGGCCGGCGCTGCGATAGGGCGTGGTGCACATCGTCGTACTCAGTACGGCGCGCGCGTGCACGTGGGAGATCGGAATACGATAGCCGGATGTCACCAATCCCACCCCCTTGACCAGCGGCACGTAGGAGCCGGAATGCGCGCCGACATTGCTGAGGTTCGATGAGCGTAGCGCCAGGAAACGCCCCTGCGCGTCGAGCGCGAGTTCGGCGGACACGGTGAGATCGCGGCCCATATAGTCGCTGACGAAGGCCTCGTGGCGGTCGGCCGTCCATTTAACCGGACGGCCGACGCGGCGCGCGCCCCAAACCACCAGCGCGAATTCGGGAAAGAAGCTGTTGCGGGTGCCGAAATTGCCGCCGATTTCGCGGGCGATGACCCGCACGTTGTCGAACGGCACGCCGAGGATCGCCGCGATCTCCTTTTTCTGGCGCACGATGCCGCCCGAGCCGGCATAGAGCGTGTAGCGTCCGCTCGTCGCATCGTAGATGCCGGTCGCGGCGCGCGGCTCCATCGGCACGCCGGTGACGCGATTAATCCAGGTGTCGAGCCGGGTGACATGGGCGGCGCGCGCGAAGACATCCGCCGTTGCCGCGGCATCGCCCACCTCGGCGTCGATCATGATGTTCGGCAGATCGTCATAGAGTCGCGGCGCATTTTGTTCAATGGCAACCTTGGCGTCGGTCACGGCCGGCAGCGGCTGATAGTCGACTACGACTTTTTCAGCCGCATCCTTGGCCTGCGCGACCGTTTCCGCGATCACGAAGCCGACCGCGGTGCCGACGTGGCGGACCCGATCGGTCGGCAGCACGTAATGTGGCGCGGCCGGCACCGGCGAGCCGTCGCGATTGGTGAGCACGATGTCGGGCGGCGTGCCGGCGGCGGTGAGATGCGGAATTCGCTTAAGCCCGTCGGCGAGTGCGTCCGCGCCGGTAAGCACCGCAAGCACGCCGGGCATGGCGCGCGCCGCTTCAACGTCGATTGCGCGGATCAAGGCATGCGCATGCGGCGAGCGCACCGCCGCGCCATAGACCTGACCCGGGAAATTGAAATCGTCGCTGTAGCAGCCGCGGCCGGTGACAAGGCGCAAGTCCTCCTTGCGGCGTACGGTATCTCCGATGCCTAATTGCATTGATAGTGGCTTCGCGGTTGACTGATGGCGGGCGGCAATAATCTCACAGCCTAGCGGATCGGGCTAGCCGCCGATGGTGAGCGCATGACAACACATCGTCTGGACGCTGCTCCCGATACGGTGCACTGGGGGTTTTTCGACGCGACGCTCAAGCCGCTCGCGATCGTCGATCCGGGCGATGAGGTCGTCATCTCGACGGTGTCAGGTGCGCCGTCGACGCTCCCGGGCGCGGATACGGGATTGGTCGTGCCCGCGGCGCTCACCGCGATTCACGCCAAGGTGCCGCAGCGGCTTGGACCGCACATCATGACCGGCCCGGTTGCGGTACGCGGCGCCAAGGCCGGGCAGGTGCTTGAGGTCCGCATCAAGGCGATCGATCTCAACTACGACTGGGGCTACAACGCCATCCGGCCGCTTGGCGGTGCGCTGCCGGACGATTTTGAGGAGATGCGTCTCATCCACATTCCGCTCGACCGCAAGCGCATGGTCGGGCGGCTGCCGTGGGGCCTGGAACTGGCGCTCAAGCCATTCTTCGGCGTCATGGTGGTGGCGCCGCCGCGCGCCTGGGGACCGGTCGCCTCGCCGCCGCCGCGGCGCAACGGCGGCAATATCGACAACAAGGAACTGGTCGCCGGCACCACGCTTTATCTGCCGATTCATGTCGACGGCGCGCTGTTCTCAGTGGGCGACGGCCACGGCGTGCAGGGCGACGGCGAAGTCTGCATTACCGCGATCGAGACCGGCCTCGTCGGCACCTTCGAATTGCATGTGCGCGACGACATGAAGCTGGAATGGCCGCTGGCCGAGACGCCGACGCATATCATGACCATGGCGTTCGATCCCGATCTCGACGATGCGGTGGTGATCGCGTTGCGCGACATGATCAAGCTCATTTGCGCGCGCACCGGTCTATCGCGGGAGGACGCCTATACGCTGTGCAGCCTCGCCGCAGATTTGCGCGTGACCCAGGTGGTGAACGGCGCCAAGGGCATCCACGTGATGCTGGAGAAGGCGCACCTCGCGCGTTAGTGCGTCGCTTGCATCGCGCCTTCCACGCGGTGAAAGCCAAGCCGCTGCATCACCGGCTCGTCGGAGACGCGCAACAGCAGCGCATCCTCGTCGGCCTCGTGGCAATGCGGTCGCCAGGCCGGCGCTGCGATCACGTCGCCGCGCCGCCATGCGAAGCGCTCGCCGTCGACTGTCGTCGAACCCGAGCCTTTCACAACTGCGTAAATATTGTTTGCGGTGGTCCGGTACGGCGCCGTTACGACATGCGGCGAGAGCCGCATCATCGAGAGCCCGATCGTATCCATCGCCGGATTGCCAAGCTCGACATGGGTGGCGAATGGACCGGCCGGATCGGGAGGCGCGGCGTCGAGGCGCTTAAGCGTCTCGCTCAGCGGAAAGACAAAAGGCGAGTCCTTGGTCGGTGCCGCGCTGTCCGATGCGCCATTTGTTGCCTCTTCCGCCGGCTCGAAGAACATCGGCTCGAGCAATTGCACCAGCGGCACGTCGAGGAAATCCAGCCAATAGGCGCTGGCGCGGCTGTCATTGCCATGGCCGTGGCTCGACCAGTTCGGGGTCAGCAGCACGTCACCCGGCTCCATGGCGAGCTTGACGCCATTGACGTCGGTATAGACCCCGGGCTCGGCGTCGATAATAAGCCGCAGCGCATTCGGCGTATGCCGGTGTGCGCGCGCCCATTCGCCCGGCAGGATCATCTGATAGGCGCTGACCATGGTGCGCACCGTGCCGTAACTCTCGCCGGAAGCCGGATTGAACAGGATGAGATTGCGCCGCTCGGCAAGCTCGGTATTGATCAGCCGGCCGGCGGCGTCGAGCGCGCCGCGCGCCTGCTCGTAGGTCCAGTGCGCCGGCGCAAAATTCTTCTGCGGCGCGGGCCACAGCGAGGCCACCTTCTTGTTCCAGCCCGGCGCAATGCCGACCTGGGTAAGCTTGCCGTAAAGCTCTTCAAGCGAGCCGGAACGGGCGAGTTCTTCTCGGGATGGGGCCTGCATGGGATTCCTCGGCACTGCGGAGGGTTAGGTCGAGCAAACGCGAAGCCCGCCGCGAGACGATGGGCTTCGCTGCCGCTCGAGACATCCTACAGGATTTGCAGTTGTCGCCAAGAACCTCCCGTGACACCATTTGGGCGGGCGTTGTTCCGGGTCTTAGAGCACCATGCCGCGTCGAAAGTTTCCGTGGGCCAAGCTGCCCGACGATGAGTTGCTGGAGGTTCGGCTCAAGGACCTCAAGGTGACGGTCGACGGCACTTGGCTCGCGAAATGCCTGCGCACGCTCTACGACGAACTCGACGAGCACGGCATCCGGGTGAGGCCGCATGCTTGGATTTCGAGCGAGTGGTTTTCGCCCGAAAACACCCCCGGCATCGCCATCCCATTCTATTTGGCGCATCCGCGGCTGATGCAGCTCGAGAAGAAAATGATCTTCGAGGTCGAGGGCGGCACCACGTCGGAATGCATGCGAATTCTCCGCCATGAATGCGGACACGTCGTGACGCATGCCTATCAGCTCTATCGCCGCCGGCGCTGGCAGCAGCTGTTCGGCCCATCCTCGAAGCGCTATCCGCGTTATTACCGGCCCAATCCGGCGAGCCGCAATCATGTCCAGCATTTGCGGCTGTGGTACGCGCAAAGCCATCCGGACGAAGATTTCGCCGAGACTTTTGCGGTGTGGCTGCGGCCGCGCTCGCATTGGCGGACGCGCTATGCCGGATGGCCGGCGCTCAAGAAACTCGAATATGTCGACGAACTGATGACCGAAATCGCCGGCTTGCGTCCGACGCTGACGCACCGCGAGAAGGTCGATCCGCTCGGCAAGCTCAGTCAAACGCTTGGCGACTATTACAAGAAAAAGCGCGCGCTTTACGTCGTCGACACGCCGAAAACCTACGATCGCGATCTGCGGCGGTTGTTCTCGGCCGACCCGAGACATCGCCAAGGCGAGGCGGCGTCAGCCTTCATCAGGCGCAATCGCGCCAAAGTGCGCGAGCTGGTCGCCAAGTGGACCGGCGAATATCAGCTCACCTTCGACGCCGTGCTTGACGATATGATCCAGCGCTGCCGCGAACTCGATCTGCGCGCCGTCGGCCGCGAGCGTAAGCTGCTCATGGAATTCACGGTGCTGCTGACCGCGAAGACCATGCACGCGCTGTTCGGTCCGTCGCGGCGAAGGTGGATCGCGCTATGAAACGGCTGCGCGTCCTGCTGCTTGTTCACCCGGATCTGATTCCTCCGGAGTCGAGCAAGGGCTATAGCGAGCAGGAAATCAACGTTTGGAAAACCGAATACGATGTGGTGACGACGCTGCGCGCCGCCGGCCACGAAGTGCGCCCGCTCGGCGTCCACGATGAACTAAAGCCGATCCGCGACGATATCGACGCTTGGAAGCCGGACGTGGTGTTCACGCTGCTCGAGCAGTTTCGCGGCGAGGCGATCTACGACCAGAATGTCGTGAGCTATCTCGAACTGATGCACGTGCCCTATACCGGCTGCAATCCGCGCGGCTTGATGCTAGCGCGCGGCAAAGACCTGTCCAAGACGCTGGTGCATTATCACCGCATTCCGGTGCCGGCCTTTGCCGTGTTTCCGAAAGGCCGCAAGATCAAGCGCCCGCCCCGGCTGGTTTTGCCGCTCATTGTCAAAAGCATCAACGAAGACGCGTCATACGGCATTTCGCAGGCTTCCGTCGTCGATTCCGACGAAAAACTGGTCGAACGCGTCACCTTCATCCATGAGCGGATCGGCACCGCCGCCATCGCCGAGCAATATATCGAGGGGCGCGAAATCTATGTCGGCGTTTTCGGCAACGAGCGGCTGCAAGTCTTGCCGGTCTGGGAGCTGACGTTTCAGAATATGGCGGAGGGCGACTGGCACATAGCCACCGAAAAGGTCAAGCACGATCCCGACTATCAGGAACGGCGCGGCATCCGTCACGGACCGGCCAAAGATCTTACGCCGGAGCTGAATGCGCGCATTCAGCGCATGGCGAAACGAATTTACCGCACGCTGGAGCTTGACGGCTACGCGCGCATCGATTTCCGTCTCGCCGCCGACGGTACGCCGTATTTCCTGGAAGCCAATCCCAATCCCGAGATCGCCGAGAGCCAGGAATTCGCGACGGCGGCAAAGCACGTCGGCATCGAATATCCAGATTTGCTGCAGCGCATTGTGACGCTGGGAATAAGACGCGGCTCGGCGCTCGCCGCCGTGGAGTAAAGCAGGGATTGTGGACCTGGCCGCCTGTTATGCGCGGGTGCGCTTTCCGCCGCTTTCGGGGCCATGACGCGCGGCCTCGTGCTCGCCCGCGCGGCGCCCATGGGCAGCGCGTTGCGCTTCGTGACGCTCATGCCTGCCGCGGCGGTCTTTGCGCTCGGCGGCACGACGATGCCCGCGGTGCAGCCTGGCCGGAGCATCAGCCGCCTCCTTTTCAAGCTTGGCCTCGCCCGCTTTGGCTTGTTCCAGCTTGACCTGCTCGAGCTTGGCTTGCTGCAATTGCACCTGCTCGGATTGCGTCTGTTCCACGCTGGCGAAGGCCGGCAGGGCCCGGCACGGCAACGGCCGCGCAAAGGCGAGCGCGTCGTCATTCACCGCCATCCTCCGCCAATCGTCGACTGAGAGGCCAGTGACGCTGATGACGTAACCGCGTGTCTCGCGCGGCAGGTTATTGCGATGTTGCAGCCATTCGGCGACACGGTGCGCGCCGGCATTGTAAGCGGCGGCGACAAAGCCGAGATTGCCGAATTCCAGGCGCAGCTCGCGTAACAAGCGGGCCGAAGCCGGGATCGCTTGCATCGGGTCAAACGGATTGTCGAGCCCGGTTTCAGCGGCTGTTTCCGGCATGAATTGCGCAATGCCCTGTGCGCCTTTCCTGCTTATATCGTCGGCGCGCAGCCGACTCTCCTGCCAGATCAGATTGGCAAAGAACGCAATGGGCAGATCGTTGTCCTGGGCCGAGGTGTAAAGCGCATTACAGAGGTCGTTGAGCGACAGGTCGCCAGCGTGACTGAGCGCGGCATTTTCATCCATGCCTTCGTCGGCAGTGGCGCCAGTCCCCGGGCTTGCAAGGGCGGTTGCCCGCTTGATGATTTCGACGGCCGTTGCATGCGGCTGCAAAGATGCGACCGCGAGCCGATCGGTTCTACCGGTCGATGATTCGATTTCGATCAGCGACGAGCGCCAGTCGACGCCTGGGGCGTGGAGATAATCGTTGATGTAAGACGAATAGTCCGGTTCCGGCGCGGCGCTGGAGAGTGCGAGCAACACAATCGCGAATGCCAGGATCGACCGCATGCCCGTTCCCCGCAGAACGTCTGGTCACGGCGCGCGACCCGCCGTTCCAGATTGATTAATGAAGGTTTTTCCCTCACTCCGGGTCGCTCATGCAGGTGCAAGCGGGCGGCTTTTGGGACGGATTGTGAGCCATTCAAGGCGAATTACGGCGGCGCTACCCGCGCCGGAACCGCCGGTCCCCAGCCTTCTTGCGCCGTCGTCGCGGAAAGCGGATATTTGTTACGGTCGAAACTAATTTCACATGGGGTCGTTGCGAGCGGAGCGAAGCAAACCGGTGCGTGACGCGAACTCCTGATTGTCCGTCGCCATGCCGGCAGGGTGCTTTGGAGGTTGACGATGAATCAAGAAACCAAGCTCCGCAACGCGGGGACCAAAGCCGCGCCCACGGACTCAACGCTTCAGTACCAATCGGGCTTTGGCAATCATTTTGTCTCTGAGGCCGTGCCCGGCGCGTTGCCGGTTGGACGCAATTCGCCGCAACGCCCGCCGCATGGGCTCTATGCCGAGCTCATATCCGGAACCTCGTTCACGACGCCGCGCAGCGAAAACCGCCGCACCTGGACCTACCGCATTCAACCGTCGGTCGTGCATCGGCCCTACGCGCGCATCGACAATGGGCTCATCCGAAGCGCGCCGTTTGACGACGTTGAGGCAACGCCGACGCAATTGCGCTGGAGCCCGATTCCGATTCCGCAACAAGCGACCGACTTCGTCGAAGGCATCGTTACGCTTGGCGGCAACGGCGACGTGGCGACGCAGGTCGGCATGGCGATCCACATCTATTCCGCCAACCGGTCGATGACCGACCGCTGTTTCTACAATGCCGACGGCGAAATGCTGATCGTGCCGCAGCAGGGCCGCGCCCGCTTCGTCACCGAGCTCGGCGTGATCGAGACGGCGCCGGGCGAGATCGTCGTTATTCCGCGCGGCTTGCGCTTTCGCGTCGAACTGCCCGATGGACCGTCGCGCGGCTATATCTGCGAGAATTACGGACAACCGCTGCGGCTGCCGGAGCTCGGCCCGCTCGGCTCCAACGGGCTTGCCAATGTGCGCGACTTTTTAAGTCCGGTCGCCGCCTTCGAAGACGCCGCGGCGCCCTGCGTCATGGCGGCGAAATTCCAAGGCAATCTGTGGGCGGCGGAGATGGATCATTCGCCGCTCAACGTCGTCGCCTGGCACGGCAATTTCGCCCCCTACAAATATGAGCTGGCGCGTTTCATGGTCGTCGGCACGGTGAGCTTCGACCATCCCGATCCATCGATCTACAGCGTATTGACCGCGCCGTCGGACGTGCCCGGCACCGCCAATATCGATTTCGTCATCTTTCCGCCGCGCTGGCTGGTCGGCGAGGATACGTTCCGGCCACCATGGTATCACCGCAACGTCATGACCGAGTTCATGGGGCTGCTCCACGGCGCCTACGACGCCAAGGCCGAAGGCTTCCTCCCCGGCGGCGCTAGCCTGCACAATTGCATGACGGCGCACGGCCCGGATGCCGAGACCTGGTTGCGCGCAACGCGCGCGGAACTCAAGCCGCACAAGCTCGAAGATACGATGGCGTTCATGTTCGAGAGCCGCTATGCCATGCGGCTCACCCGCTATGCGATCGAGTCGTCGGAACTGCAGCACGACTACTTCGAAGGCTGGCAGGGACTGGAGAAGAACTTTAAGGGTAGGTAACGACTCCGGTTGCTGCACTTACAATCCGAAGGATTCACCAGTGAAGAAAAACGGAATCAAGTTCTTGCCCGGGGCATGTCTCGCGCTGGCGCTCAGTGTCGTCGGCACCGCGGCCTACGCTCAGAACGCGGCGCAGAGTTATCCGACGCGGCCGATCACCGCCATCATTCCGTTTGCCGGTGGCAGCGCCAGCGACGTCGTCAGCCGCATCCTGTTCGATAAAATGTCGAAGCTGTTGGGCCAGCCCATCGTGGTCGAGAACAAGCCGGGCGCCGGCGGCAATATCGGCACCGCCGATGTCGCCCGCGCCGCGCCGGACGGCTACACCATCCTTGGCGGCGGCTCGGGCCCGGTCGCGGCTAACGTGACGCTGTACAAACAGCTCGATTACGATCCACAAAAAGATTTCGAGACGGTTTCGCCGTTCGCGTCTTTTACGATCGTGGTGGTCGCCAGCACCAAACTGCCGGTCGACAGCCTGCAAGAGCTGATCAGCTACGGCAAGGCGCACCCGGGACTCAATTTCGGATCGGTCGGCATCGGCAGCTCGCAGCATCTGGCCGGCGAATATTTCAGCGAGCTGACCGGCGTGAAGCTCACCCACGTGCCTTACCGCAACATCGGGCAATACGCGCCGGATCTGATGTCGGGCCAGGTGCCGCTCGGCTTTCAGTGGTACCCGAACGTCGCCGCGCCGCTGCAGGCCAAGGGCGCCAAGGCGGTCGCTGTCGCCGGCGCTAACCGGCTGGATATTTTGCCCGACACTCCGACGACGAAAGAAGCCGGGCTGCCGCAATATCAGGTGTCCGGCTGGTTTGCGCTCCTTGCGCCGAAAGGCACGCCGGCGGCGATCGTGGCCAAGCTGAACGGCGCGCTCAAAGAGGCGGTTGCCGATCCGCAAGTCCGCGCCGGCTTCCAGCGGCAAGGCGCGGAGACGATGTATCTGCCGTCCGATGAAGCCCCGAAATTCATCGCGGATGAGATCAAAAAATATCACGACATCATCGTCAACGCGCATATCGCGCAGATCGAGTAGCCCAGCTCGCCAGTCCTGCGGGTGGCGATAGAGAAATTACGCCTCTAGCGCGCTGCCGCGGCCGGTGCCGAGCCCTTTCATGAAGCGGTTACGAATGAGCGCCGGATCGCGCGGCTCGTTGTGCCGGTGATTTGATAGACGCGGTTATCCGTGGCGTTAATGACAACAGACTGCGTCAACGGATAGGCTTAAGGACGATCCGCCGGCAGCGGGCGCCGCCGCAACAAAAAGTGCAGTCCCTGTAACGGGAGGAAATCTTGACCAAGTTGATGGCCGTGATTGCAGCACTCGTGACGATCGTCGCCTTCGGGACCTCCCGCGGGAGCGCCACGAACGATTACCCGAACCGGCCGATCGTCCTTGTCATTCCGCTGCCGCCGGGCGGCACCAACGACATCATGGCGCGCGCGGTGTCCGACAAGATGAGCGCCGTGCTCGGCCAGCGGGTTGTCGTCGAGGACCGTAATGCCGGAGGCAGCGGCACGGTCGGCACCCGGGAAGTCGCGCACGCCGCGCCCGATGGTTACACGATCATTCTCGGCTATACATCGACGCTCGCCACCGGGCCGCATATCTATAAGAATGTCGGCTACGACCCGCGCAAGGATTTTGCGCCGATCGGGCTGATCGCGTCGGCGCCGGCGCTGCTCCTGGTTTACAAAGACCTGCCGGTGCACAATGTCGGCGAACTGATCGCGCTGATGAAGAGCTCCAAAGAGCCCTATCAGGTCGCGACGCCGGGAGCCGGCACCGTCAACTACCTTGCTTCGGTGTTGTTCGCCGAGCAGGCCGGGGTGAAGGTCGAACAAATCATCGAGAAAGGCTCCCAGCCGCTGATCACCGATATGATGGGCGGCTTCGTCAAGGTCGGCTTCAATCCGATCCCGGTGTCGCGGGCCGGGCTCGACGGCGGCTATATCCGCGCGCTGGCGGTGACCTCCGCCGGGCATTCGACGCTGATGCCGAATCTGCCGACGCTTGCCGAATCCGGCCTGCCGGGTTTTGACGCGACGCTGTCCTACGGGCTCCTCGCGCCCGCCGACACGCCGGCGCCGATCGTGCAGCGGCTGAACAAGGCGCTGAATATAGCGCTGGCCGATGACGCCGTGCGCAAGCGCATCATCAATGAAGGCGCCGAGCCGGAGCCGGGCACTCCCGAGCAGCAAGCCGCCGTTATCGACCACGAGGAGACTAAGTGGGCGGCAGTTATTCGCGCCGCAGGTATAGAGCCGAAGTGAGGAAAGCGGAACACGCGCTATGAACTTCGAATTCACGCCGGAGCAGACGCAGTTCGCCGATACGGTGCGCCGTTTCGCGCGCGCGCATCTCGCGGCTGGCGCGCTCGAGCGCGCGCACGATCCGCGCTTTCCCTTCGACGTCGCACAGCTCATGGCCGAACAAGGCCTGATGGGAATAGCACTGCCGGAGCGCGACGGCGGGCAGGGCGGCAGCCTGATGGATGCCGTAATCGCCATCGAACAGGTCGCGGCCGTTTGCCCGCGCAGCGCCGACGTGGTGCAATTCGGCAATTTCGGCCCGATCCGCACCTTTGCCGAATATGGCACGCCGGCGCAGAAAGCGCGCTGGCTCGGCGAGCTTCTTGCCGGCCGCATGGTGATGTCGCTCGGCATGACCGAGCCGGACGCCGGCTCGGCGCTGACGGATCTGAAGACCAGCGCCCGGGCGGATGGCTCGTCCTACATCGTCAACGGCGGCAAGGTGTTTTCGACGTTCAGCCCCGACGCGCAGATTTTTCTAATTTATGTCCGTTTCGGTCCCGGCCTCTCCGGTATCGGTTCCGTAATCGTCGAGCGCGGCGCGCCCGGATTTTCTATCGGCGCGCCGTCGGTATTCATGAGCGGCGAGGAATGGTGCGAACTTCATTTCAACGACTGCCGCGTCCCGGCCGAGAACGTGCTGCTCGGGCCCGGCGGTTTTAAGAAGCAAATGGCCGGCTTCAATGTCGAGCGCCTCGGCAACACGGCGCGCTCGCTTGCCTGTGGCCGCTACGCCTTCAACGCGGCACGGGACTACGCGGCGACCCGTGAGCAATTCGGCCGGCCGCTGTGCGAGTTCCAGGGTCTGCAATGGAAGTTTGCCGATATGGCGATCAAGCTCGACGGCGCGCAATTACTGCTCTACCGCGCCGCCGCCAATGCCGACCGCGGTCTGCCGTCGGCCTATGAAACCGCGGTCGCCAAGGCGGCCTGCAATCAGACAGGCTTCGAAGTGGCAAGCGAAGCGGTGCAGATCATGGGCGCGCTGGGTTACAGCCGCGAGACCCTGGTCGAATATTGCATGCGGCGCACGCGCGGCTGGATGATCGCCGGCGGCTCGATCGAAATCTTGAAGAACCGCATCGCCGAGCACGTGTTCGACCGCCGTTTTGACCAGCGCAAGCGGCCGCCGGCCGCGGCAGAGTGAAAGTTCATTTGCTCCGGCCGCGCGCGAAGGCGAACAGCAACCAGGCAACGAGCGCGCCACCGGCGCTCACAGCGATCATGTCGGTTTCACGCGACGGCACCATCACCGTCGCGAGCGCGAGCGCCGCAAGTCCGAGATTGGCGGCAAAGACCCGCGCCACCACGTCGATAACCGAGAAGCCGCGATCGATAGCGCGCTGATAAAAGTGCGAGCGATGTGCTTGCCACACCGGCTCGCCATTGAACGCGCGGCGGACGAGCGTCGTGGTGCTGTCGGCGAGATAGTATAATGGCAGCAGCAGCGCCGCGGAGCGGCCGCCATTGCCGGCGAGCAATACCAGGAGCCAGCCGAGCACCAGCCCGATGGGGAGGCTGCCGACGTCGCCAAGAAAAAGCCTCGCGACCGGACGGTTGAAATAAGCAAAGCCGAGCATCGCGCCGCATAGCGCAAGGTCCACCGCAATTGCCGGCTGCGGCAGGATGCCGAACAGTCCGAGCAGCGCCAGCGCGGCGGTGACCGGAACGACTTCCGCCACGGTCATCCAGTCGAGGCCGTCCATGAAATTCACCAGATTGACGAACCAGACTCCGCCGATCACGAGCGCGCTGCGCTCGGCCGGCAACGGCAAAATAGGCGCGATGCGCGTTTGGGCCGGCAGAGCAAAGATGACCGCGGCGACCGCCAGCGTCTGTAGGAAGAGCCGCGAGCCGACGTTTTCCGGATGGAAGTCGGCGAGCACTCCCACGCAGGCAATCAGAACGGTGGCGGCGAATATAATCGGTAACCGAAGTGAGCTTGTCGCGCCGTCCGGCAAAAAATAAAACGCAGTATAGGAAACAACGATTGTCGCCGCGACGACCGCAATGCCGCCGCCCTGCGGCGTCGGTATTTCATGCGACGAACGCGCGTTAGGCTGCGCCATCGCGTAGCGGTTGAGCAGCGCGCGCAATATGACGATCAGCAGGGCGCTGCCGAGCGCTGCCGCCGCAAGAATTGCGGGCCCGCGCGTCACCCAGGAAGCCGTCAACTCCCCGCTCATCGGCGCAACCGATTTCGTATTTTCATGGCCGAAGCCTCTAGCATAAAAATCTTGCCGGACCGTGCAATTTCCGGGATGTTGCAGCGCCCGAGAACCCGGAGAATTGCCGGATGACAGCATTGGCCACGGCGGGTCGCTTCGATCGCGCGTTCTTCACGTTCCTCGCCGATTGGCTTGCCGTCGGCGTTGCGGTCGCGCTGCCATGGTCGACGAGCGTCACCGGGATTTTCATTGCGCTCTGGCTCGTGGCGGCACTGGCGACATTGCAACCGGCCGCGATCAAGCGCGAGCTGCTCACGCCGGCCGGCGGCCTTCCGGTATTATTATGGTGTCTTGGCGTTGTCGGCATGCTGTGGGCGAATACCGACTGGCATGCCCGCCTTACCGGCATCGAGAGCTTTCACCGCCTTTTGATGATTCCGTTGCTGCTCGCGCAATTCCGCCGCTCCGAACACGGCGGCTGGGTGGTTTACGGCTTTCTAATTTCATCAGCGATTGCGCTTCTCGTGTCATTCATACTCGTGCTGACGCCCGGCCTGACCTGGCGCGGCATTTATGTTGGCGTGCCAGCGCATGACTACATTTATCAGGGCTCGGCGTTTCTGATCTGCGGATTTGGCGCACTCGGTTATGCGGCCCTCGAAATCAAAAGGCTTCATTGGCGGGCGGCGTCGGCGTTCATCGTTATCGGCGTGCTTTTTCTCGCCAATTTTGCCTTCGCCGAGATCAGCCGCATTTCTGCTGCAGTCGGTCCGGTACTGGCTGTTCTGCTTGGCTGGCGGATTTATCGCTGGAAGGGCGTGTTGGGCGCCGTCATTTTGGCCGCTGTGATGGGCGCTGCGGCCCTGTTCGTCTCTCCGAGTTTGCGCGCGCGTATGAACCAATCGATCGAAGAAATTCAGGCCTATCGAGCCACGGATGCGGCAAATCCCATCGGAATGCACTCGGCTTTTCTAAAAGAGTCAATCGAGATTATTGCGTCCGCTCCGGTGATCGGCCACGGCACTGGTTCGATACCCGAGCAATTCCGTAGAGTCACAGTTGGCCAATCCGGAGCGGCCGGGGTGGCCACGGTCAATCCCCACAACCAGACTTTCGCCGTGGCGATCCAACTTGGTTTGGTCGGCGCACTCGCGCTATGGGCGATGTGGCTTGCGCACCTCCTGTTGTTCCGCGACGAAGATATTGCCGCGTGGCTGGGCACGGTCGTTGTGATCGAAAATATCGTGTCCTCCACCGTGCATTCGCACCTGTTCGATTTCAACAATGGCTGGCTTTACGTTTTCAGTGTCGGGGTGCTGGGCGGCATGGTGCTGCAAAAGCCTGTCGCGTCCTCGGCGAAGCCGCCGCCACCGCCGGTCGCTTGATGTCAGCGATCTGGTTCGCGCGATAAGACGCCGCCGTTGGCTCGTCAGTGTCGCGGTCAAAAACGATTTTCATGACCGTAGGATAGGTAACGTCATAGCGTCTGCAATCGAGCGGGCGAAACGGACTTCGAATGTCGATGTGGCGAGGCCGGCAACGCGCGCACGCTCGGCCATGCCGTGGCCGGTGGCGACCTGCATGGCGCCGGCGAGGCCAGCGCGTTTTGCCGCCTCGACGTCGCTTGCTTTGTCGCCGACAAGCCACGACATCTTACGATCGATCGCGAGATCGGACGCCGCCCGCAACAGCATACCTGGATTTGGCTTGCGGGCCGGATGGTCCGGATGGGCGAACCCATCGCGGCCCTCGGGATGATGCGCACAGGCATAGACGGCGTCCAGTCGCGCGCCTTCGGCCGCCAAGGCCGCGACAATCGCCTCTTGAACGCGCTTGAATTCGCTCCAGCCATAGTAGCCACGGCCGATGCCGGCTTGATTGGTCACCAGCACAACCGGCATTCCGCGTTCGTTGCCGGCGGCAATCACTGCCGCGGCCCCGGGGATCATCGCGATGTCTTCGACCCGGCATAAGTATTCGGTATCCTCGACGACGGCCCCGTCGCGATCCAAAAACAGCGCCGGACGGCCGGGCCGGGGCGTCGTTAACACTTCGCACCACACACCCTCGGCATTGAGTGGATAGTCTACAAGCGGCATCGGTCGGATCTTTCTTCGCATCGTGCGCCGATAGGCTTTCATAGCACGATAAAATTATGTTAGGTCCACAGACACCTTGAAACGGCAAAGCACTTGAAACGACAAAGCACATGGCCTCACAGAACGATATGGTGGCCGAGCACTTTCGTCGCTCGTGCGAGACGCTGTCGCTCGCCGCCGAAGATGCGAAACTGCGCGCCGCTATCCATGCGATCGCCGATACGATCACGGATGCATTTCGCTCCGGCCATAAGCTCCTGATCGCCGGCAATGGCGGCAGCGCCGCCGACGCCCAGCACATCGCCGGCGAGTTTTTGTCGCGCTTGAATTTTGATCGCAATCCGCTGCCGGCAATCGCGCTGACCACCGACTCGTCGGTTCTCACCGCAATCGGCAACGATTACGGTTTCGATCGCACTTTCGAGCGCCAGGTTCGTGGGCTTGGCCAAAAGGGCGACGTGTTCATCGCCATCTCCACTTCGGGGCGCTCGCCGAACATCGTCGCGGCGCTGCAAACGGCGCGCGAGGCGGGGCTGACCACCATCGGCTTCACCGGAACCGCCGCCAACGGCATGATGCAGCCGCTATGCGATCACTGTCTGGCCGCGCCATCGGCCGAGACCCCGCTGATCCAGCAAGTCCACATTGTGGCGGCGCACGCAATTTGCGGCCTGGTGGAGCGCAGTCTGTTCGGAGGCGGTTTAGCTTCGAGATGAGTATTGTATATATTTCAATATGTTAGAACGTTCATCATTTGAACATTGGGCTTGACGTTCACGCCGTGAACAATGTACTCCTGGCGCTGGATGGGAGGTGATGCGATGCCTTATGCGGCGCGCAACGAGGAAACGGACAACAGCCGGATCGTGCTCGGGCTGCTTGAATTGGTCGAGCGCGACGGCGCCCAGTCCCAGCGCAAGCTTGCCTCCGACCTCGGCATCGCGCTCGGCTTGGTGAACGCCTACCTCAACCGCTGCGTGAAAAAGGGTCTCCTGAAAATCGGCCAAGTCCCGCCGCGGCGCTATGCCTATTACCTGACGCCGCATGGATTTGCCGAGAAGTCGCGGCTCACGGTCGAGTATCTCTCCCGATCGTTCTCATTCTTCCGCAGCGCCCGCGAGGATTGCTCGTCCGTCCTTACGGCGGCGTATGCGCGCGGTTGGAACCGGATCGCACTGATAGGCGTCTCCGATCTTGCCGAAATCGCCATCATCTGCGCGCTCGAACAGGGCATTACGATTGCGGCGGTGGTGGACTCCAAATCCGAGAACTCTCGCTTCGTCGGCACTCCCATCGTCAAGTCGATTGCGGCGGTGCCGGGAGGATTTGACGCCCTGCTGGTGACCGATCTCGAAGCGACGCGCGAATTGGTGAAGGCCGTGGCTGACCAACTCGATGCGGATCGCGTCCTGGTGCCCGCGTTGCTGGGAATACGGATTGATCGGACAACGGAGAGCGTCGCATGACAACCGGACTGCATCCGCGCTGGTTCGTCGCTCACACCCATCCGCATGCCGAAGTCAAAGCGACGGCGCATCTCAATCGCCAGGGCTTTGAGATCTACTTCCCACGCTATTTGAAGCGGCGCCGGCATGCCCGCCGCATCGAGACCGTCGCGGCGCCGCTGTTTCCCCGCTACCTCTTCGTCGCGGTCGATCTGGCGGCGCAGCGCTGGCGCTCGATCTACTCGACCATCGGCGTCACCCGGCTCGTTTGCAATGGCGACGATCCTACCGCGGTGCCGGACGGCATTGTCGAGGCGCTGAAGAGTCGTGAGGATGCCAACGGCTTCATCAAGCTCGACTGCCGGCCGCCGTTTCGCGCCGGTGACAAGATACGCGTGCTCGACGGCGCATTCACGTCCTGCCTCGGCCTGTTTGAGGGCATGGCGGAACGGGAACGCATCGCGATTTTGCTCGATCTATTGGGCCGCAAGGTTCGCGTGGTGCTGGATGCGGATTTGGTCGCCGCGGCCTAGCCGCGGACTGGTTGCGGTCACGGAGCGAGTGCGCCAAGCGGTTTGCCCGAGGTGCTCTCGCACTGTGTGTGAGTTCGGGTGAGCTTGCCTCACCCGGATTGCGGTAGCGTGGATAATTCGGCTGATAAGAGCGCGTATCTCGTGAATGCACATCGACAATTGTTCTTCGACCTGTCGCGACGCCTCGGCTGGCGCCTGCCGACGCTCATTGCGTTGATGTCGATTGTCGGTCTCGGTGAAGGAATATCGGTCGCACTGCTGCTGCCGTTGCTGGGCCGCCTGGGTGTCACCGCCACGGTTAAAGCGGGAATGACGAATAATTTGCTGGCCGCGGGCTTGTCACTGATTGCCGCGGCGACGCCGGCAGAGCTCCTCCTGGTTATTGTCGCGATTACCGTGGCGCATACGGCGCTTTATATTGCGCTGAATTGGTGGATGACGCGATTGGCGCGGCATTATCAGAGCCAGCGTCAATCGGAATTATTCCGCTCCTGCGTTCGCGCCAACTGGAAATTCATGGTCGGACGCAAGGCCGGTGAATTGACGAACGCCATCGTCAGCGAAAGCGAGCGGCTGGGTTTTGCATTCACTGCGCTGCTGACGATCACATCGACTGTGGTAGTCGTGCTTGTTTATTTCGCGCTGTCAATGATCATCGCGTGGCAGGTGATGCTGTGTCTCGCGGTATTCTCGGCATTGTGCGCAGCAGCGATGGCGCGGTTCTACGTTATGAGCTATGCGGCCGGTCAATTGCTCGCGCCGCTCAATGCCGAACTACAGTCGACGCTGAGCGAGCAATTCGCCGCCTTTAAGCTTATCAAGGCGACCGGCAGCGAAGGCAGCGCCGCAGCCCGCGTCGATCCCCTGTTGGTGAAATTGGAACGGGCCAATGCGCTGGTCAGTTTTTTGCCGTATATGGTGCGCGCGCTGTTCGAATGTCTCGGCATCGTCGGATTTTCGATCATTATCATCCTCGCCAGCAACGGCATGGGCGTGGCGATCGGCAATGTCGTCATCGTTCTCATCCTCTTCGCGCGGCTGTTCCCGCGGATCACCATGCTGCAAGCGCAAGTGCATTTTTTGAACGGCCACATATCCTCTCTCGAAGTCGTCAATCGGCTGCAATCGGCGGCCGAAGCGGCGGCGGAGCCGCGCGATGCTCGAAATGAGCCGCTGCACGTCGCCTTGCCGACCAGTTTGATCGTGCAGAATCTTGATGTCAGCATTGACGGGCGCAAAATCCTCGATCGAGTTAACGTGAAACTGCCAATTCCGGGGATGCTCGCCGTTATCGGCAGTTCCGGCGCAGGAAAATCGACTCTCGTGCACGCGCTGCTTAGGCTGATCGAACCGAACGGCGGATCGATGCAGCTGGGACAATATGAATTTCGTTCCCAGTCTTTGAGCGCTTGGCGCGGCGTCATGGGTTACGTGCCGCAGGAAACGATTCTGTTTCATTCCACGATCCGAGAGAATTTGTTGGTTGCCAATGCAAATGCGTCGGATGCGGAGATCAAGATTGCGGTTCGCCGTGCGCATGCGCAGGAATTCATCGACGCATTGCCGGAAGGGCTCGACACCGGCATCGGCGACCAGGGCGTCAAGCTTTCCGGGGGTCAACGTCAACGGCTTGGCATCGCTCGAGCGTTGCTGACCAATCCAATTGTGCTGCTTCTCGACGAGGCGATGAGCGCTCTCGATGCCGAGTCCGAAGCAGAGTTGCTAGGCACTCTCCTGGAGCTTCGGCGGGAAATGGGGATCGTCATTGTTGCGCATCGACTTGCCGCCGTGCGGGCCGCCAACTCGATCTGCGTTATCGAAGCGGGGAGGGTGGTCGAAGCGGGGACATGGGATGAATTGATGGCGCGAAGGGCACGGCTCTACGCGCTGGCCGAGTCGGACTCGATTGCCGACTCGCGTCCGATGGCCGCCCATTAGCCGAGCATCGCTGCCGTGTTGAATCATCGAACCCGAGATAGCAACTTGACTGACCGATTGCTGCCACCCGACCTGCGCCGCCTCGAAGCGGAAGCGATCTACATATTCCGCGAGGTGGCGGCTGAGTTTAAGAAGCCGGTCCTGCTCTATTCGATCGGCAAGGACTCTTCAGTCCTGCTACATCTTGCGCGCAAGGCCTTCTTTCCCTCGGCCTTGCCATTTCCGCTGCTGCATATCGATACCACGTGGAAATTCCGCGAAATGATCCGATTCCGAGACGAGACGGCCGCGCGGCTTGGGCTCGATCTGATTGTGCACGTCAATCGCGACGGTGTGGCGCAAGGCATCAATCCGATCACCCACGGCTCGTCGTACTACACCCACGTCATGAAAACCGAGGCGCTCAAGCAGGGGCTGAGCCAATACGGTTTCGACGCCGCATTCGGTGGAGCGCGCCGCGACGAAGAGAAGAGCCGCGCCAAGGAGCGCGTCTTCTCATTCCGCTCGGCCGCTCATGTCTGGGATCCCAAGAACCAGCGGCCCGAACTGTGGCACATCTACAATTGCCGCGTCGCCGCGGGCGAATTGATCAGGGTTTTTCCGCTGTCCAATTGGACCGAGCTCGACGTTTGGCGCTATATCGAGCACCAGAAAATTCCGGTGGTGCCGCTTTATTTCGCGGCGCCGCGTCCTGTCGTGCAACGAAGCGGCGGTCTCATTGTCGTCGATGACGGACGCCTGCCGCTCGAGCCCGAGGAGCGGCCGGTTATCCGCACGGTACGGTTTCGCACGCTCGGCTGCTATCCGCTCACTGGCGCGATCGAATCCGGCGCCGCCACGGTCGCCGACATCGTCGAAGAAATGCAAGCCGCGGCGACCTCCGAACGCGCCGGACGCTTGATCGATCACGACGAGGGCGATTCCATGGAGAAGAAGAAACGTGAAGGCTATTTCTGATCCAAGCCTGGCGGTCGCCGCTGTTGCATCGGGTCCGTTCGCCGCCAAGCGCGACCAGCTCTGCGTTCTCACTTGCGGCTCCGTCGACGACGGCAAGTCGACGCTCATCGGCCGGCTTCTTCTCGATGCATCGCTCGTTTTCGACGATCACGTTGCGGCGCTGACACGCGATTCCAGGACGCATGGCACGGTCGCGGGCGATGTCGATCCCGCATTGCTCGTGGATGGGCTTGAGGCCGAACGCGAGCAGGGCATCACGATCGACGTCGCCTATCGCTATTTCGGCACGCCGCGGCGGCGCTTTATCGTGGCCGATACGCCGGGCCACAAGGACTACACGCGCAACATGGTCACCGGGGCGTCGACTTCGGATCTCGCGATCCTGTTGGTCGACGCGGAGAAAGGCCTTCTCGAACAGACGCGCCGGCATGCTTACCTGTGCTCGTTGCTAGGCATTCGCGATTTCATCCTCGTCGTGAACAAGATGGACCTGACCGGCTTCGACGAGCGCCGGTTCCTGGCCATTGCCGAAGCCTTTGCGCAATTCGCCGGCCGATTTGATGGCTGCCGCTTCGTCGCCATTCCAACGTCCGCGCTCTACGGCGACAACGTGGTGCAGAAGAGTGCGCGGATGCCGTGGTATCGCGGCGTCCCGCTCCTTGAATATCTGGAGACTATCGTAGTGAACGAGCCGCCAGGAGCGGTGCCGCTTCGGCTGCCGGTGCAATATGTCAATCGGCCGGATGCGAATTTCCGCGGTTATGCCGGAACGATCGCGTCCGGCGTGTTGCGGCAGGGCATGGAAATCGCGGTTCCGCGCACCGGAGTGCGATCGCGCATCGCGCGCATCGTATCCATGGACGGCGATCTCGACGCCGCATCGGCCTCCGATGCCGTGACCGTCGTTCTGGCGGATGCCATCGACGTATCGCGCGGCGATATTATCAGCTCCGTCGAAAAGCCGCCGCAGCGGGCCGATGCTGTGGCTGCGCATTTGATTTGGATGTCGGAAACGCCGCTCCTGCCCGGCCGGACCTATCTGCTCAAAGCCGGGGCACAAAGCGTGAGCGCCACCGTGACGGAGCTCAAATATCGCGTCGATATCGAAAATTTCGAGCATCTCGCCGCCAAAGAACTGCATCTCAACGAAATCGCGTTCGTCAATGTCGCCACCGCCGAGCCGATCGGCTTCGACCCCTACGACGAGAGCCGCGAGACCGGCGGGTTTATTCTGATCGACCGCCAAAGCAACGCCACGGTGGGCGCGGGCCTGATCCGCTTCGGGTTGCGCCGCTCCGCCAATACCTACTTTCAGGCCTTCGAAGTCACAAAGGCGGCGCGCGCGGGGCTGAATGCACAGCAGCCGGCGCTGCTCTGGTTCACCGGCCTGTCCGGCGCCGGTAAATCGACCATTGCCGACCAGTTGGAAAAGAAACTCCACGCGCTCGGCAAGCACACATTTGTGCTCGACGGCGACAATGTCCGCCATGGGCTCAATCGCGATCTCGGTTTCACCGAAGCCGACCGTGTCGAGAATATCCGCCGCGTCGCCGAAGTGGCGAAATTGTTCGTTGAGGCGGGCCTGATTACGCTGGTTTCCTTCATCTCGCCGTTCCGGGCGGAGCGCGAGCTGGCGCGCGAACTCGTCGGGCCGGGCGAATTCGTCGAAATTTTCGTCGACACGCCGTTGGAAACTTGCGAACGGCGCGATCCCAAGGGCCTGTATAAGAAAGCGCGACGGGGCGAGTTGCAGAATTTTACCGGAATCGATTCGGCCTACGAGCCGCCCGTCAATCCCGAATTGATCCTCGACGCGCTCAACGAAAGCGCCGGCGACCTCGCCGACCGCATCATCGATTTCATGCAGCGGCGCGGCATGCTTTCGTGACGCCGAACCATAAGCGCGCAGACCTGGCAACGTCGCAACATCCCGTCCTGATCACCGGCGCGGCCGGATTTATCGGTTTTGCACTGGCGCGGCGGCTGCTGGAAGGCGGTCGCGCAGTTATCGGGGTCGATAGCGTCAACGACTATTACGATCCCGCGCTCAAGGAGGCGCGGCTCGCGGTCTTGCGGCAATTTAACAACTTCATTTTTCACAAGCTCGATCTCGCCGATCGCAAAAGCAGCGACGCGTTATTTCATGACGGCGATTTCGGTCCGGTGGTGCATTTCGCTGCACAGGCGGGCGTGCGCTACTCGCTGCAAAACCCGCACGCCTATCTCGACGCCAATCTCGCGGGCTTCCTCAACGTTTTGGAAGGCTGCCGTCATCGCCGCACCGAGCATCTCGTGTTCGCGTCATCGAGCTCAGTCTATGGCGCCAATACGCATTTGCCGTTTTCCGTACATGACAATGTGGATCATCCGATCAGTCTCTACGCCGCGACCAAAAAGGCGAACGAGCTGATGGCCCACGCCTACAGTCATCTCTACGAGCTGCCCGCGACCGGATTGCGGTTCTTCACCGTCTACGGTCCGTGGGGCCGACCGGATATGGCGATGTTCATCTTCGCCAAGGCTATTGCCGAAGGCCGGCCGATTAGATTGTTCAATTACGGCCGCATGCGGCGGGATTTCACTTATGTCGATGACGCCGTCGAGGCGGTCGAACGGGTCATCTCCCGCGTGCCGCCGAGAACCGGCCCGCCGCCGGGCGGCGAACCCGATCCGGCCAGCAGCGCCGCGCCGTGGCGAATCTACAATATCGGCAACAACCGCACGGTCGAGTTGCTGCGCGTCGTCGAACTGCTGGAGCAGGAATTCGATCGTAAGGCCAAGACCGAACTTGTACCGATGCAGCCCGGCGATGTCCCGGAAACCTGCGCCGATGTCGACGACTTGATGCGCGACGTCGGTTTCCGCCCGTCGACGCCGATCGAACAAGGCGTGCACGATTTCGTCGCCTGGTATCGCGATTATCACCGGCGGTGACCACCCTGCAAGACGTTTCGCCGTCCCGCGCGCGCTGGATTATAATGACGCCATGATGGGATTTTTGCGTAATCCGCGCCGCCTCCTGCTCGTCGTTCACGACCTCGTCGCCACGGCGCTGGCGATGCTGGTGACGCTCTATATTCGTTTCGGCGATGGCCAAAACGGCGGACTTGCGGTGCGCTATCCTTGGCTTGCCGCCATTCTGCCGTGCTACCTCGTTTATGCCGGAATAATCTATTGGCATTTCCATCTCTCTATGGCGAAGTGGCGTTTCACGTCGCTGCCGGATTTGCGCAACATTTTTCGCGCGGTGACGGTGCTGGCGATTTCGCTGCTTGTGCTCGATTACATCCTGTTGCATCCGGCGCTGTATGGCACGTTCTTCTTCGGCAAGATCACCATCGCGCTGTATTGGTCGCTGCAGATGTTCTTTCTTGGCGGGCCGCGCATCGCCTATCGCCAATTTAGGCTGTCACGCACCCAGCACCGCGCTAAAGGTCCCGAGGCGATCCCAACGCTGATCGCGGGGCGCGCCGCGGATGCGGAGGTGCTGTTGCGCGCGGTCGAGAGCGGCGCTGTCAGGAATGTACTTCCAGTCGGGATTTTTCGCCGTCTGCAGCCGATCAGTACCAGGAACTGCGCGACGTTCCAGTGCGCGGCTTCTTGACCGATCTTGAGTCGACCGTGGCGGCGTTGCAGTCGCAAGACATCCGCGTTGGGCGGCTGGTGTTGACGCCGAGCGCGCTTGAACCGGAGCTGCATCCGGAAACGATGCTGATGCAGGCGCGGCGGCTCGGTCTTGCCGCCAGCCGGATGCCTTCGCTCGGCGCCGGCGACGAGGCGTTGCGGCTGGCGTCGGTCAATGTCGAGGATTTGTTGCTCCGGCCCAGCGTCAAAATCGACTACGGACGGTTGCAGAGCTTCATCACGGGCAAGGCGGTGGTGGTCACCGGCGGCGGCGGATCTATCGGGGCCGAGATTTGCAGGCGCGTCGTCAATTTCCACGCCGGGCATCTCCTCGTGATTGAAAATTCGGAGCCGGCGCTTCACGCCGTGCTCGAACAACTCGCCGTTCAAACGAAATCAACCGTCGTCGAGGGCCGCATTGCCGACGTTCGCGATCGCGAGCGAATCCTGCGGTTGATTTCGGATTTCAAGCCGAACCTCGTTTTTCATGCCGCGGCGCTCAAGCATGTGCCGTTGCTCGAGCGTGATTGGGACGAGGGGATCAAGACCAATGTCTTCGGATCGGTCAACGTCGCCGACGCCGCGCTCCATGCCGGCGCCGACGCCATGGTCATGATCTCGACCGACAAGGCAATCGAGCCGGTGTCCGTGCTTGGGGCCACCAAGCGGCTCGCCGAAATGTATTGCCAGGCTCTGGATGCCGACCGCGGCGGCGGGCAGGTCAATGGCGGCAGGCCGCCAATGCGCATGATTGCCGTGCGGTTCGGCAATGTGCTCGCCTCCAACGGCTCGGTGGTGCCGAAATTCAAGGCGCAGATTGAAGCGGGCGGGCCGGTCACCGTAACCCATCCCGATATGGTGCGCTACTTCATGACGATCCGCGAAGCTTGCGACCTTGTCATTACCGCGGCGAGCCACGCGCTCAGCCCGCCGCGCTCGGATACGTCGGTGTATGTGCTCAATATGGGCCAACCCATCAAGATCGTCGATTTGGCCGAACGCATGATCCGTTTAAGCGGTCTCGAACCGGGACGCGACATCAATATTGTTTTCAGCGGCATTCGTCCCGGTGAACGGCTTAATGAGATTTTGTTCGCGGGCGATGAAGGCAGTTCCGAGATCGGCGTCGAAGGCGTTGTCGCCGCTAAACCGGTCTGTCCGCCGATTGCGGTCGTTCAAGGCTGGATCGCGAGGTTGCAGCGCGATCTCGAGGTCGGCAAGCGCGCCGAGATCTATGGTGTGCTGCGCGAGGCGGTGCCGAATTTCTGCGCCGAGACGGCATTGCCCGGCAAGCCATGAGCTGAAAGGACCGTGGGCGCGGCAGTCCGTCACAGACCGGGATTTCCACGCGCCATGGTTGCGAAATTGCTGTATCGTTGACGCCTCGGCATGGGGAAGCTCGCCGCCGCCTTGGCGCGGTACCGCGAGCGTTGCCGAGAGGGAGGACAATATGAACAGCATGCAACGCAGCCGTATTGCGCGTTCAATCGTCGCCGCGACTGCCTTCGCCTTGGCGCTGCCGCTCGGCGCGGCGCGGGCGCAAAGCCAAACCTACGAGATGAAGATTTCGACCCCGACCATCAACGACGTTCCCGATACCTGGGCCAGGAACTACGGCGCGGCGCTGGAAAAGGATTCCGGCGGCCGCATCAAGGTCCAGGTTTATCCCGCGAGTTCAGCTCGGCTCGATCCCGCGGCAGATCGAAGGCACGCAGTTCGGCGCGATTCAGTGCGAAGTCGTTCCGCCGGAGTTTATGGTTGGTCTCGACGAGCGTTTCGAGGTCATGGCCGCTCCCGGGCTTGTCGATTCCCAATTGCACGGCCAGCGCGTCGCCGCCGATCCCGGGGTGCTCAAGCTGATGCTCGGGCTCGGCGCCGACAAAGGGCTGCATGGCGTCGGATTGTTTATGGCTATGCCGTCCGAAGTTATCTCAAAAACTCCCATCCGCCATCTCGCTGACTTCAAGGGCAAAAAGATCAGGATTTTCGCTTCGCAATTCCAAAGCGTGGCGTTCGAGCGTCTGGGCGTCACGCCGGTGGCAATGAGTCTCGGTGATGTCGTGCCCGCTATTCAGCAGGGTGCTATCGACGGCGCGGTCAGCGGGATGGGTCCCTTTGCCCACATGCACTTTGTCGACGCCGCGAAATACATTACGCTGACCGACCAGCCGGGAATCTTCATAATCGCGGAAGTCAACAAGAAATGGTACAACTCTCTGCCCAAGGATCTGCAAGAGATCGTTGATAAGGACGCCGCGACGCAGTCCGTGGCCATCAATCCGTTTGCAGTCAAGTCGCTCAACGACGATTTCACCAGCTGGACTGGCGCCGGCGGCGAACTGATCAGCCTGCCGCCTGCCGAAAAAACTGCGATGATGAGAACCCTTGCGAACGTCGCCCCGGACGTGTCGAACAAAGATCCGAATCTTGCTGCGGCCTACAAGATCGTCGCGGACGCCGCGGCGCGGTCGCGACAGGCTCCGAGCCAGTAACCGGAAACGGCCCGGCGTCGTTGCGGCAGACGGGCGGCGACGGCAATTTCACGACTCTGGTCGCGGAATGCTGTATTGTGCCGCACTCGGCAAGACAAGTTCGACGCTGCCTCGCCGCAGATGGCTCGGCTGTCAGGGAGGAAATGATGAAGTTCAGAAATCGTGGGGGTATCGCGAGTTCGTTCGGCGCGACCGGCGCCGTCGTCATGGCCTTGGCGCTGTTGCTCGGCGGGGCGCAAGGCCAAGACAAGACTTATGAGTTGAAGATTTCGACGCCGACCATTCACGACGTTCCCGATAAATTTGCCGCGAACTTCCTCGCGGCGGTCGAAAAAGATTCGGGCGGCCGCATCAAGGGCCAAGTCTATCCGGCGAGCCAGCTCGGCTCGATCCCGCGGCAGATCGAAGGCACGCAGTTCGGCTCCATTCAATGCTCGATCATCCCGCCTGAGTTCTTTGTCGGCATCGATCAGCGTTACGAGGTGTTGGCCGCGCCGGGGCTCGTCAACTCGCTGGCGCAGGGTCAGAAAGTCGCCGCCGATCCGGAAGTGCTCAAGCTGATGCTGTCGCTCGGCGCCAACAAAGGTCTGCATGGCGTCGGCTTGTTCATCGCCGAACCGTCCGATGTGATCTCCAAGGATCCGATCCGTCATCTTGCCGACTTCAAGGGCAAGAAGCTGCGGACCTTCGCGTCGAGATTTCAAACCGAGGCATGGAGCCGTCTCGGAGCGACACCGATCGCGATGTCGCTCGGCGACGTGCTGCCGGCGCTGCAGCAGGGCACCATTGACGGCGCGCTCGCCGGTATGGGGCCGTTCACCCACATGCATTTCAGCGACGCGGCAAAATACGTAACGATGACCAATCAGCCCGCGATCTTTCTGATCGTGGAGGTCAATAAGAAATGGTACGACTCGCTGCCGCCGGACTTGCAGAGGATTATCGACAAAGACGGGGCAGAGCAATCTATTGCCATCGACTCGGTGGCGACCGCTTTCCGTAAGAAGTCGGAAGCCGATTGGATCGCCGCGGGCGGCGAAGAGATCAATTTGCCTCCCGGTGAACAAGCGGAAATGATGAAAACGCTTTCAACTGTCGGCGCGGACGTCTCGAAATCGGATCCTCAGCTTGCCGCCGCTTACAAAACCGTGACCGATGCGGCGGCGCGCGCGGCACAGACCGCAAGCCAATAATCGGGTGCCCGCGCCTGGCGCGGGCTCCTCTCATACGTGCCAGTGACGACCCGGAGGCACCTATGTTGATCTTGACAAGTGAAGTTCTAAAGCGCGCCAGCGCCGGCGCGTTTGTCATATCGCTGGCGATATCCTCCGCCGCGCTTGCGGCGGAGGATAAAACTTATGTGATGAAGATATCACTGGCGACCGTGAACGACCCGTTGCACGAGTTCGCCAAGAATTATGCGGCGGCGGTGGCGAAGGATTCGGGCGGCCGCATCAAGGTCGAGATTTACCCCTCGAGCCAACTGGGCTCGACGCAGCGTCAGGCCGAAGGCGTGCAATTCGGCGAAATCGAGTGTCTTGTCGTTCCGCCCGAATTTCTGGCCGGCATCGACGAGCGCTTCGAAGTTCTGGCGGCGCCCGGCCTCGTCAAGTCCATGGCCGACGGCCAACGCCTTGCCGCCGATCCGGGAGTGCGCCAACTGATGCTCGGTCTGGGCGCCGACAAGGGGCTGCACGGCGTCGCGCTATTCGGTGTCGCGCCATCTTCGGTGGTCGCCAGGGCGCCGATCCGCCGCCTCGCCGATTTCAAGGGTAAGAAGATCCGGGTTTTCGCCTCGCAGTTCCAAACCGTGGCGATTCAGCGGCTCGGTGCGACGCCGAAACCAATGACGTTAGGTGAAGTGCTGCCGGCGCTGCAGGACAATGCGATCGACGGCGCCGTCTCCAGCATCACGGCTATCACGACCATGCACTATTGGGAGGCCGCCAAATATGTCACCGAAACCGGCCAGCCCATGGTCTTCGGGATCGCCGAGATCAGCAAGAAATGGTACGGTTCGTTGCCGGCTGGCTTGCAGCAGATTGTCGACAAGGACGCCGCCGCGCAGTCCGACGCGATCGGGCCGTGGGCGGCCGATTTCAATGCCAAGGCGCGCCAAACCTGGATTGACAACGGCGGCGAGCTGATAAGCTTGCCGGCCGACGACCAGGCGGCGATGCTGAACGAACTCGCCAGCGTCGGCGAAGACGTTTCCAAAGCGAAACCGCAGCTCAATGCTGCCTATCAAATAGTCGCCGTAGCGGCACAAAGGGCACGATGAGTCTGCGCCCCGGTGACCTGATGTCGCGTGCCGCCGGACGGTTGAAATTGCCGTTGTCCGGCAGTCACCAGTCATCTAACGTGAGCGGCGGACTTTCGCTACGGGGACCGGTGTTTACCGGATGCGGGAGTCCGTTAAATAAAAAGCGTCAAAAAAAGCGATGGCCATGGAAGCCTCGATGATCGTCTCTCCGGCGCTCGTGCCGGCACAGACGTTGCCTTGAAGTTTCCGCTTGGAACTGATGCGCACCAGAGGGAGAGCGACGTGATTTTTATCAGCATTAAAGCTGCGGCGCGGGCGGTGTCGGCCGCCGGCGCGCTGGCCTTGTCGTTGGCTCTGACGAGCGGCGCCGCACGGGCCGAAGACAAGACTTACGTGATGAAGGTGACCCTGCCGACCATCAACGATGCGCCGCACCAATTCGCCAAAGACTTCGCCGCGGCGGTCGAGAAGGATTCGGGCGGCCGCATCAAAGGCGAGGTCTATCCGGCGAGCCAGCTGGGCTCGATTCCACGTCAAATCGAAGGCACACAGTTCGGCTCTATTCAGGCGGCCGCGGTTCCACCGGAGTTTTTTGTCGGCGTCGACGAGCGCTTCGAAGTCATGGCGGCGCCCGGTCTCGTCGACAGCATCGAGCACGGCCAACGCGTTGCTGCCGATCCGGCGGTCTTGAAACTGATGCTCGGATTGGGCGCCAATAAGGGATTGCACGGCGTTGGTCTCATGATCGCTCAGCCATCCTGCGTTATCTCAAAGTCCGCCATCCGCCATCTTGCCGACTTTAAGGGCAAGAAGATCAGGATCTTCGCCTCGCAATTTCAGTCGGTCGCATTCCAGCGGCTTGGCGCGACGCCGGTGGCTATGACTCTCGGCGATGTCTTGCCGGCGCTCCAGCAAGGCGCCATCGACGGTTCGGTCGCCGGCATCGGCCCGTTTGTCCACCTCCACTTCGCCGATGCGGCAAAATACGTTACCGAGACCAACCAGCCCGCCATCTTCATCATCCTTGAAATCAGCCAGAAGTGGTACAACTCGCTGCCCAAGGACTTGCAGCAGATCGTTGACCAGGACGGCGCCAAAGTGTCGAAGGAGATCAATCCGGTCGCGCTGAAAATGTATCAAGACCAGCGCCAGGCCTGGGTGGCGCAGGGCGGCGAACTGATCAGCCTGCCGCCCGGCGAACAGGCCGACCTGATGAAAACGCTCGCCAGCGTCGGCGAAGACGTATCCCAGTCGAAGCCGGCACTTCACGACGCCTACGAGATCGTGGCCGACGCGGCAAAGCGGACGCGGCAGTCTCCGAGTCAGTGATCCGGTCTGGAAGTAGTCCCGCGCGCGAGTGAGACGAAAGGTGCGGCCGTGATCGAGGCTGTCGTCAAAGGCATTGCTGGGCTTCTTGCGATCACTCGCGCGGTGGCGGCGATTTGTCTGATTTCGAGCGTGGCGATCAATTTCGCCAACATCATCGGCCGCTACTTTTTCAGCGTGTCGATCCCATGGGCCGAAGAGATCATGCTGTTTCTCATGGTCGGCTGCGTGTTCACCGGATGCTGCGCGGTGGCCTGGGAGGGGCGGCAAATCCGCATGGACGTCGTCATCAACAGTTTGCCGCCAAAGCTGCGCGATCTCGCCAATCTGCTGTCCGAGCTGGTGATGATCGCGACCGCGATTGCGGTGACGGTGTTCGCCTGGCCCGTCGTCAGCGAGCTTGCGGCGTTCGATGAGCGCAGCCAGGCGGCGAATTTCCCCCTGGTCATTCCGCAGTCGATGGTGCCGGTCGGGTACGGCTTGATGGGGCTGCTGGTCGCGGTTCGGCTGATTGTGCGCTGGCGGCGCGGCGCCGGTGGCGCCGATACATCGCATTAAGAGGCAGCGACGATGGGCTATCTCGTATTTTTTGGCCTGCCGATCGTCGGGCTCGTCCTGGGCTTCCCGATCTTTCTCATCCTGCTGGTGACCTCGATCGTCGCGGTGCTGACCGTGTCTCGCGACATTCCGACCGACGCCATCCAGACTTACATGTTCGGCAGCCTGGATAATTTTCCGTTGCTCGCCGTTCCGTTCTTTGTGCTGGCCGGCGAGATTATGGCGCAGGGCGGCATCGCGCGGCGCATCATCAATATGGTGATGGCGATTGTCGGCGGCATACGCGGCTCGCTCGCGGTGACCACGGTCGCGGCCTCCGAATTGTTCGGCGCCATGTCGCACACCGCAGTCGGCACCGTCGTCGCCATGGGGCGGATGATTTATCCATCGCTGAAGGACGGCGGTTACAACGACCGCTTTGCCGTCGGCCTGATCGCCTCATCGGGCGCAATTGCCGTCGTCATCCCGCCGTCGATTGCAATGATCCTTTACGCCGTGTCGGCGGAGCAATCCGCAGTTCAGCTGTTTACCGCCGGCATTCTACCGAGCATTCTCATCGGCGTCATCGATGCCGCCTTTGTGATGACGTATGCGAGACTGAAAGGCGTTCCGCTCGGCGCCAAGGCGCACTGGGAAACGATATGGAAGACGAGCAAAGATGCGAGCTGGTCGATCGGCTCGCTCGCCGTGATCTTCGGCGGCATCTATGGCGGGGTGTTCACGCCGACCGAAGCCGCCGGTGTCGCGGTGGTCTATTCGCTATTCGTGACCATGGTCATCTACCGCGAAGTCGACATTCGCCGCTGCTGGCAGATCCTGTTGAGCGCCTCGTTCCTCATTTCGCAAATCCTGCTCATCGTTACCTCGGCCGGCATCTACTCCTGGCTGTTGACGACGAGCGGCATTCCGCAGCAGATCGTCGCCTCGATTGACGCGTTGCAAATGCCGAAATGGGAGCTGCTCCTCATCCTCAATATCGGGCTGCTGATAGCGGGCAGTTTCCTCGAACCTCCCGCGGCGATCTTGATCCTCACCCCGCTTCTGTTGCCGATCGTGCGTGGCGTCGGCGTCAATCCCATTCACTTCGGCATTATCGTGGCGGTCAATCTCAGCCTTGGCATGTATACGCCGCCATTCGGTCTAAACCTGTTCTCCTCGCAAGCGATTTTCAATGCGCCGCTAAGCCGGATCTATCTCGGCGTCCTGCCGTTTCTGGTGTTGAATTTTGCCGCGCTGTTGATCATCACCTATATTCCGGCCATCTCGATGGTGCTGCTGCATCATTGATTTTTACGATCCGCCCCGGCAAACCTGGCAGCAAGGCCTTCACTTGCCATTCGAAGAGAATGATTTGTTATGACCAAGGCGGTGCTGGGCATCATCGGCGGCTCGGGTATGTACGATCTTCCCGGCCTGGAAAAGGTGCGCGCGAAGACCGTCAAGAGCCCATGGGGAGCGCCGTCGGGACCGCTGCGCGTCGGAGAAATCGCCGGCTTGCCGGTCGTTTTCCTGTCCCGGCATAGCCCGGGCCATCGCCTTTCGCCGTCCGACATCAACTACCGCGCCAATATCGATGCGCTAAAACGCTCAGGCGTCACCGATCTCGTCTCGCTGTCGGCCTGCGGTTCGTTCAAGGAAAACCTGCCGCCCGGGACCTTCGTCCTAATTGATCAGTTCGTCGACCGCACCTACAAGCGCGAGAGTTCGTTCTTCGGCAAGGGCTGTGTCGCCCACGTTTCGATGGCGCATCCGATATCGCCGCGATTGCGCATCCATCTTGCGGAAGCCGCAATGGCCGAAGACATCGACGTGGTGCGGGACGGCACTTATGTCTGCATCGAGGGTCCGCAATTTTCGACCCTCGCGGAAAGCCTCACCTACAAGAACCTCAGCTATTCCGTGATCGGCATGACCAACATGCCGGAAGCGAAGCTCGCGCGCGAGGCCGAGATTTGCTACGCGACTGTCGCCATGGTGACGGATTTCGATTGCTGGCATCCCGACCACGATGCCGTCACCGTGCAGGACATCGTCAAGGTCTTGATGGCCAACGCCGAGAAAGCCGCTCGGCTGGTGGCGCGGCTCGCCAAGGATTTTCCGCGCCAGCACGAGCCGTGCCCGATCGGCTCCGATCGGGCGCTCGACAATGCGCTTATCACCGCGCCGAAAGCGCGCGATCCGAAACTTCTCAAGAAGCTCGACGCGGTTGCCGGTCGCGTGCTGCGCAAAAAATAGAAACGCAAGCGCGATGCCGGATCTTTGCGCGTTTTCGATTATGGACCAGGCGGGAATCGCGTAAAGTTTTTTAACTCAAACGCAGCATACTTGCCCCTCCGACGGGGCGGTGTCAGACACAGTCAATCGCAGGCACGACTTGGCTCAATCGATCATTCCTCTAATCATGTGCGGCGGCGCCGGCACGCGGCTGTGGCCGGCGTCGCGCGAAGGCCGCCCCAAGCAATTCTTGCCGTTGTTTGGTCCGCACTCGACCTTCCAGGAGACCATTCGCCGGGTCTCCGATCCGGCCTTGTTCGGCCAGCCGATCGTCATCACCAACAATCAATACCGGTTTCTGGTCGCCGAGCAGCTCGCGGCGATCGGCGCGCAAGCCGATATCATGCTGGAGCCGATGCGGCGCGATTCCGGCCCGGCGATTGCGGCAGGCGCCGCTTTTGCGGTCAAGCGCGGCGGCGATCCCGTGATTGTAGCTTTGGCAGCCGATCACGTCGTCACCGACCCAGCCGCCTTCGCCAAAGTCTGCGGCCTCGCGGCGGATGCCGCCGCTGCCGACCGCATCGTGACATTCGGAGTGCGGCCGACCCGCCCGGCGATCGAATACGGTTATATCCGCGCCGGCGTTTCGATCGGACGCGATATTTTTGCCATCGAGAAATTCGTCGAGAAGCCCGACGCCAAGACCGCCGAGCGTTACGTCAAGGAAGGCTATTTGTGGAACTCCGGCAACTTCATGTTCCGCGCCGGTCTGCTGCTCGACGAGTATAACAGCTTTGAGCCGGACAGCGCCGCTGCGGTGATCTCTTCGCTGCAAAATGCCGGTAGCGATCTCGGCTTCGTCATGCTCGATGAGCGATCGTTTGCGCGCGCCACGGCGAAATCGATTGACTATGCGGTCATGGAGCGCACCGCCCGCGCCGCCGTGATGCCGGTCTCGTACGGCTGGTCGGATGTCGGTTCGTGGCAGGCGGTGTGGGAACTGTCCGAACGCGACGCGCTCGGCAACAGCGGACATGGTTCCGGTTCCGGCTCCGTGGTCTTCGTCGATGCGCGCGGCTCCTATGTCGCGAGCGACAAGCAGCTCGTGGCGCTGTTCGGCGTCGAAAATCTGGTCGTGGTCACGACCGACGATGCCGTACTGGTGGCAAAGCGTGAAGATGGCGACGGCCTGCGGCGTCTGGTGCAAAAGCTCAAGGAAGTGGCGCCGGCGGTGACCGAGGAACATTTGAAAGTGCACCGGCCGTGGGGCTCTTATCAGTCGATCGATCAAGGTTCCCGCTTTCAGGTCAAGCGCATCGTGGTGAAGCAGGGCGGGCGGCTCTCCTTGCAGCTGCATCACCATCGCGCCGAGCACTGGGTCGTGGTGCGCGGCACCGCGCGGGTGACGATCGGCGACGAGACCAAGATCCTGCATGAAAATAAATCGACCTATATTCCGAGCGGCGCCAAGCATCGCCTGGAAAATCCCGGCAAGATTGATCTCGAATTGATCGAGGTGCAGACCGGCAGCTATCTCGGCGAGGACGACATCGTCCGCATCGAGGACGATTATCGCCGGTCTTAGTCGCCCCTCGATTTGCGCTTGACGCGCCGGCTTCTATTGCCCCAATTAAATATTTGAAAAGACTATTATATTCGAACCGCACGCCAGGTTGCGGGATATCGGGCGTAAGTGTCTGAATCAATTCGTGTACGGATTTTCCCTGATGACATGTCGCCAGTCGGCGCAGAGCGTGCTACGTGAAAACCGTGGGGTCGGCTCCGGGGTAGAAGGGGGCTCTTTGCGTCATGAGTGGTGCTGACAAAGCTGGCGCGGATACGCTGCGTATCGGCGTCATCGGCGTGGGGGTCATGGGCAGCAATCATGCCCGCGTGCTGTCCGAATTGCCGGGCGTGAGACTGATCGGCGTCGCGGACCCCGACCGCAACCGCCGCGAAATCGTCGCCCGTAATCTGGGTTGCGCGGCATTCGACGATGCCGACGCGCTGATGCGGCACGGCGTCGACGCTGTCACCATTGCGGCGCCCACGCACCTGCATCGCGACATCGCCACCGAAGCCGCCGCGCGCGGCCTGCATGTGATGGTCGAGAAGCCGATCGCGTCGACCGTCGAAGAGGGGCGCGCCATCGTGGCGGCGGCCAGGCGCGCGGGCGTCACGCTGATGGTCGGCCATGTGGAGCGCTTCAACCCGGCGGTCGAGTCGATCAAGCGGGCGATCAAGGATCAGGACATCCTGTCGATTGCCATTACCCGGGTCGGGCCGTTCCCGCCGCGCATGTCCAATGTCGGTGTCGTCATCGATCTTGCCGTGCACGACATCGATCTCATCCGCTGGTTCACGGAATCGGAAATTGTCGAAATCCAGCCGCAGACCTCGAGCGCCGTCGCCGAGCGCGAGGACATCGCGCTTCTGCAGTTCCGCACTGCCTCCGGCGTGCTCGCGCACATCAACACCAACTGGCTGACGCCATTCAAGGCGCGCACCATCCACATCGCGACGCGCGACAAATATCTCATCGGCGATCTGCTCACGCTGCAAGTCACCGAATGTTTCGGCTTTCAGCCGGACGGCAGCTATTCGATGCGGCACTTGTCGGTCGGCTATGCCGAGCCGTTGCGTTCGGAGCTGGTCGCTTTCGTCAAAGCCATCCGCAGCGGCCAGTCTGCTGCCGTGACTGGCGACGAGGCCGTCGCCAGTCTGGAAATTGCCATCCGCTGCCTTGACTCACGGTCGGCGCAAGCGGCCGCGCCGCAACGCAAAGTTCCCCGCCGCGTCGTCGGTTAATATTCGACTTTGCCGCAATCGGCATAAAGGCAACGCAAAACCGATCATGAATCAGCACGCGCGCGTGGACGACAAGCCCATCCCCTTCATCGACGTCGCGGCCCAGCGTCGCCGTCTCGGCCGCGCGGTCGACGATGCGGTGGCGCGCGTGATGGCGCATTGCCAGTTCGTTCAGGGCCCGGAAGTGCGCGAATTCGAAGCCGCTCTTGCCGGCTTCGCCGGCGTGCGTCATGCGATCGGCTGCGCCAGTGGCACTGACGCGCTGCTGCTGGTACTGATGGCGTGGGAGATCGGGCGCGGCGACGCGGTAATCTGCCCGTCCTTCACCTATCACGCCACCGCGGAGATGGTAGCGCTCTTGGGCGCGACGCCGGTCATCGCCGATGTCGCGCCGGAGACCTTCAATCTCGACCCGGCGAGTTGCGAGCGCGCGATCGCCACAGCGAAGAAGTTGGGGTTAAAACCGCGTGCGGTCATTCCGGTCGACCTGTTCGGCCTGCCCGCCGATCATGATGCCATCAACGCAATCGCCGCCGCGCACGGCCTCCTCGTGCTCGACGATGCTGCGCAGGCCTTCGGCGCGACCTATCAGGGCAGGAGACTCGGCGCGCTGACCACGGCGGCGGCGACGAGTTTTTTCCCGGCCAAACCGCTCGGCTGTTACGGCGACGGCGGTGCCGTGTTCACCGATGACGACGCATTGGCGGCGCGGGTGAAGAGCCTGCGCCTGCACGGCGAGGGCGTCGATCGGTCCGAGGCCGCGCGCATCGGCATCACCGGCCGGCTCGACACCATTCAGGCGGCGGTGCTGATCGAGAAGCTGAAGATCTTCCCGGACGAGATCGTCGCGCGCAATCGCGTTGCGGCGCGATATTCCGACGCGCTTGCCGACGTCGCAGCAGTGCCGCGTGTGGGCAACAAATCGACCTCGGTATGGGCGCAGTACACGCTACGCGTCGCGCCGGTGCGGCGCGATGCGCTCGCCGCCGCGCTGAAAGCAGAAGGCATTCCGACCGCGATCTATTATACTAAGCCGCTGCATCGCCAGCCTGCTTATCGCGACTTCCCGGTGGCTGATGGCGGCGTGCCGGTGAGCGAGCAATTGTCGAAGGAAGTCATCAGCCTGCCGATGCATGCCTATCTCGAGCCGCCGGTGCAGGACCGCATCATCGCGGCGGTGCGCCGGGCGCTCGCGGGGTGACGCTTCTTCCGCTCCTTCCCGTGTGAGCGGGAATCCACATGCACCGCATTTGGTCCTGCGGGGTCCCCGCTTTCGCGGGGACGAGCGGATCATGGTAACTAAGCCGGCAATGATCAAAAAGATTCTCACCGTCGGCGGCTATACGCTTCTGTCGCGTCTGACCGGCTTTATGCGCGACATCATGCTCGCCGCCATTCTCGGCGCCGGGCCGACCGCCGACGCCTTCTTCGTCGCCTTCCGGCTGCCCAACCATTTCCGCGCCATCTTCGCCGAGGGCGCTTTCAACGCCGCCTTCATTCCGGCCTATGCCCGCATTCGCACCCAGGGCGGCGAGGAAGCAGCGAGCGAGTTCGGCGATCGCATTTTCACGCTGCTGGTCGCGTCACAAGTGGCGCTCCTGGCGTTGGCACTGATCTTCACCCCGCAAGTGATCGAAGTGCTGGCGCCGGGCTTTTCGCGCGAGCCGCACCAATTCGCGCTCGCGGTTTCGCTGACGCGGATCACATTTCCATACCTTCTCCTCATCACGCTGGTGACGCTGTGGGGTGGCATCCTCAACGCGCTGCACCGCTTCGCAACGCCCGCCGCGGCGCCGATCCTGCTCAATCTGACGATGATGGCGACGCTCGCCGGCGCCGCCTTCTTCCCCGGTGCCGCCCATGCCGCGGCGTGGGGCGTGCTGATATCGGGCGTCCTGCAAGCCGTGCTGGTCGGTGGCGATACCCTCTATGCCGGCGCCATGACGTTCTTCCGCGCGCTACGCTTGGATGCGGACGTCCGGCGCTTCTTCAAGGCGCTGCTGCCGGCGACCATCGGCTCGGCCGGCACGCAGCTTGCGCTGTTCGCCGATACCATCATCGCCAGCTTCCTGTCGGCCGGCGCGATCTCGGCGCTGTATTACGCCGACCGCATCGACCAGCTTCCAATCGGCGTGATCGGCATCGCCGTCGGCACCGTGCTGGTGCCGGAAATGACGCATCGCCTCGCCGCCGGCGACGAGGCGGGCGCGCACTCGGCGCAAAACCGCGCCATTGAATTTGCGCTGTTGCTCGCGCTTCCGTGCGTTGTCGCCTTTCTTGCGGTGCCCGGACTGATCATGCAGGCCTTGTTCATGCGCGGCGCGTTCAACGCCGCCGACGCGCATGCCGCGGCGATGACGCTGATGGCCTATACGATCGGGCTCGTCCCTTTCGTGCTCATCCGCAGCGTGGTGGCGCCGTTTCTGGCGCGCGGCGACACCGCGACGCCGGTCAAGGCGGCATTGATCGGCACCGCGATTAACATCGTGTTCAAGGTCGTGCTGATGGCGCCGCTGGCGCAGGTCGGACTGGCGCTCGCCACCTCGATCGGCGCTTGGATCAATTTCATTCTGGTGCTGTTTTTCGCCCATCGCGCGCGCGTCATCGCGCCCGACGCGGAGCTGAAAGCTTCGCTGACCAAGCTCGCCGTCGCCGGCGCGGCGCTGGCGGTTGTTCTGTTGGCCGCCGATCCCATCGTCACGCGACTGTTGTCGTCGTGGTCCAGGTTCCGCAACGAGTCGGAACTGGCGCTATTGGCGTTGATCGGCGGCTTGATCTATGGGGGGCTCGTGCTCGTCCTGTTCGGACGGCGTTGGGTTTCGTTGTTGCGGCGGAATGCGGATGTTGCACCGGCCGCGGAATCGCAGCTGAGCTAGGACCATCGCCATGCGCGTGACCATGATTGGCGCCGGCTATGTCGGGCTTGTGTCCGGCGCCTGTTTTGCTGATTTCGGTCATCAGGTGACCTGCATCGACAAGGATGCCGGCAAAATCGCCGCGCTCAATCGCGGCGAGATTCCCATCTTCGAACCGGGCCTCGCCGATTTGGTCGAAGCCAATATGCGCCAGGGTCGGCTCGAATTTGCCGTCGACACTTCGCGCATCGGCGAGGCCGAAGCGGTGTTCATCGCGGTCGGCACGCCGTCGCGCCGCGGCGACGGCCACGCCGATCTGACCTTCGTCTATGACGCGGTGCGCGAGATTGCGCCGCTGATCGGCGCCACCGCAATCGTCGTCACCAAATCCACGGTGCCGGTCGGCACCGGCGACGAGATCGAGCATATCCTTCGCCAAAAGCGCCCCGACGCCGAAATCCAGGTGGTCTCCAATCCGGAATTTCTGCGCGAGGGCGCCGCGATACAGGATTTCAAGCATCCCGATCGGATCGTGGTCGGCACCGACGATGCGCGCGCCGGTACCGTGCTTGCGGAAATCTACCGGCCGCTTTATCTGAACGCGCCGCCGATCATCTATGTCAACCGGCGCACGGCGGAACTGATCAAATACGCGTCGAACGCTTTCCTCGCCACCAAGATCACTTTTATCAACGAAATCGCCGACCTCTGCGAGAAGGTCGGCGCCGACGTGCAGGAAGTGGCGCGCGGCATGGGTCTCGACAACCGCATCGGCGGGAAATTTTTGCACGCCGGCCCCGGGTTCGGCGGCTCATGCTTTCCCAAAGACACCAGCGCGCTCCTCAAGACCGCACAGGACTGTGGCGTGGCCTTGCGCATCGTCGAGACGGTGGCTGCCGTCAACGAGCAGCGCAAGCGCGCCATGGCGCGCAAGGTCGTCGCGGCGCTCGGCGGATCGCTCCGCGGCAAGACCATCGCCGTCCTCGGCCTGACGTTTAAGCCCAACACCGACGACACCCGCGATTCGCCGGCAATCCCGCTCATCACCGCGCTGCACGATCTCGGCGCCACAGTGCGCGGTTATGATCCGGCCGGCATGGAGCAGGCCAAACCGCTTCTCCCTGCCGTGCAATATTGCAACAGCGCCTATAGCGCCGCCGAAGGCGCCGACGCCGTTGTCATCGCCACCGAATGGGAGCAGTTCCGCGCGCTCGATCTGGCCCGGCTCAAGCGCATCATGGCGCATCCGGTGATCGTCGATCTGCGCAATATCTATCGCGCCGACGAATTAAAGCGCGCCGCGTTCCGCTATTTTGCGGTCGGCCGGGCCGGGGTAGAGTAGCGGCGTTGACCGCGCCTGACATGAACGATCACGGCCCTTTTATTAGCCGTTCGATCACCCGGCGCGACGACCGCCGCCTCCTCACCACTTATCCTCCTGGTTGACCGCAGACTTGACTGCCAAAGTATCGGGCCGCCCGCCAACCGGGCGGCCCTTTTCGTCGCAGTATTTAGGAGTGCGGTCGCGCTTAACCCCATCTAACCGCGATGGCGCCCGCGATCGAACGCGCACGGGTCCGCAGCGCGTGCCCGTCATTTCCGAACTCAATCACCCACTGACCGTTTTCCTGGCCGACAATCTTGCCGACGTGGTGCCGCCAGACAACGACCGCGCCGATGCCGGCCGGGCCGGGCCGACCCCAATGCTCCCAATTGCGTGCGAGATTGAAAGACGGACCGGGATCGCTGGAAACGAGCCGTCGCATTTCCCAACCGCACCACGCCGCCGGCCGGCCGCGGTCACGGCCGCGATAGGCGCTGGGTTGCGGATAGCTGTCGAAGCCCGGCGCCGAAAAGCCGAAAGCGCCGGGTGCGTACGGTTGCGGTTGCCACGCAAATTGATCGCCCGGCGTCCATCCCCAATGCGGCTGCGCCGCCACGCTGCGTCTCACGACATGGTGGTGGATGTGCCGGGCATAATGTTCGCGAGCCTGCGCGGATTGCGCAAACGTCACGATGGCCGCAATGGCGACCGCTAAGGTCGTCTTCTTCATGCGATGACTCCTACTCGTTACACACACGCTTGTTGTTGCCGACCGCAAACAAAAGCCCCGCCAAACAGCAAGCTTGGCGAGGCTGAGCGGACAGGCGCGCCCCGTGTCAGCACCGGGCACGCGCGGCGTCATAGCATCGCTGCAGGTTTTCGTGCTGCCCGATTTTGCATGGCAAGTATTTGTTTACTGCGACAACCTGCCCAATTCTCGCCGCGTTGTCGGTCGGCAAATACGGCGATTGTTTGGTTGTTATTTGTTATTTGTTGTCGTCGTGCCGATAACACGGCGACTATCGCCGTGCGCAATGCGAACTTTGGAAGCTGTATCCTGGCGGCCATCATTCGCCACGGTGCTGCCGTTTAGATTAACTCTGCAAAAGCGCGGTCAGCTCCATCGCCGTCGGCCTGTCGCGGGTGGGCAATCAACGAATCCACGGCTTGATCCGGCCTGCGGCCGGCGATAGCGTTTCGGCAAAACAGCAGTGCGGAGGAAACAGCCATGACGACCTTCACCATTACGCCGTTGACGGGGCACACCGGCGCCGAAGTCGTCGGGCTTGATTTCACCGAGCCGGTCAATGCGGAAACCCGTGCCGCGCTGAACCGGGCCTTCGTCGAGCATCACGTGCTGGTCATGCGCGACCAGCACTTCGATCCGCCCGAATTCAAGGCCGCCGCGCAATTGTTCGGCGAGCTGCAAATCCACGACAAGAAAGAGCAGCACGTCCCCGGCCACCCCGACGTCTACTACGTTTCCAACGACGTGATCGTGAACGGCAAGCGCATGATCCCGGGCGAGACCTTCCACACCGATCATTCCAATCATCCGGCTCCGCCCAAGGCGACGACGTTGTTCGCGGTCGACCTGCCGTCGCGCGGCGGCGACACCCAATACGTCAATATGCACGACGCCTATGACGATCTGGCCGCCGACACCAAGCGGCGCATCGATGGGCTCAAGGCGGTGCACGTCTACCAAAGCAAATACAGCCCCCGCGAACTCTCCGGCCTTAATGAGGAAAGCCGGGCACAATTGCCGCCGCCCGGCGCGCATCCCTTGGTGCGCACGCATCCCGAGAACGGGCGCAAGGCCCTCTACCTCAATCCGGTGCGCATGGAATCCATTGTCGGCATGGCCGACGACGATGCGCTCAAGCTGATCGACGAACTGATGGCGCACGCGACCCAGAAGAAATACGAATATCGCCACCAATGGCGGCACGGCGACTGGGTGCTGTGGGACAATCGCAGCGTCATGCACCAGGCCAATCCCGACTACGACATGAACGAGCGCCGCTTTCTTTACCGCCTGATGCTCAAGGGCGAAGTGCCGGCGTGATCGGCGCGCAAGGACGCCGATCGATGGCTCTGACGATCTTGATCGCGCTCGCCGGCTTGATGGGCGCTGTGGGAATTGTGCTGGCGGCTGCCGGTGCGCACGTCGCGCCGGGTGCGGGCCTCAACGTCGCCGCTAATATGCTGCTGTTCCACGCCGCCGCCGTGCTTGGCGGCGCGGCGCTCCTGCAGCAGGGTCTGCTGTGGCGGCCGCTGGCGCTCGTCGTGCTCGCCGCATGGGTAGTGGGTGCCGCTTTGTTTTCCGGCGACATCGCGCTCCGCGCTTTCAGCGGCCACCGCCTGTTTCCGTTTGCCGCGCCGTCCGGCGGCGTGATCCTGATTGCCGCGTGGCTCGGACTTGCTATTGCCGCCGTCGCCGCGTTGACGCGGAGTTGATTACCTAGAGCCTTACCGGTTCTGATGGAAGTCAGAACCGATAAGGCTCTAGCATTTTGACTGAGCATGATCTTTTCCGAAAACCGGTATCCACTTTTCGGGATCATGCTTTAGCTGCGCGGCCGCTCCTGCGGCGCCACCGCGAGCGTCAGCCGCTCCATCCCGCGCAGCACATCGAGCCCGACGCTACGGCCGATTTTTTCGCCGGTGAGCGCGCGCACCAGATCGTCGGCGCCGGCGATCGTCTCGCCGTCGAGGCTGAGAATAATGTCGCCAGGTTTGAGGCCGGCGCGCGCTGCCGCGCTGTCCGGCTCGACCGTGCCGATCATGACCGCGCCGTCTTGCGTGAGCCCCGCGGCGCGGCGGCGGCGGGCCGGGATCGCGGTCTGCTGCGCGGCGATGCCGATGAAGGCGCGACGCACCCGGCCGTGGCGGATCAATTCGCCGAGCACGAAGCTTGCCGTATTGGCGGCGACCGCAAAGCAGATGCCCTGCGCGCCCATGATCACAGCGGTGTTGATGCCGACCACTTCGCCGCGCGACGACACCAAGGGGCCGCCGGAATTGCCGGGATTGAGCGCGGCGTCGGTCTGGATGACGTCGTCGATCAGGCGGCCGTTGCGCGAACGCAAGCTACGGCCGAGAGCGGAGACCACGCCGGTCGTCACCGTCGATTCGAAACCGAGCGGATTGCCGATGGCGATCACGAGTTGGCCACGTTTGAGGCGCTTGGAGTTGCCGAGCGGCGCCGCCGGCAGCGTCACCGGCTCGTCGACGCGGATCAGCGCGAGATCGGTGTCGGCGTCATCGCCGACCAGGCGGGCGTGCAAATCCTGACCGTCGGCGGTCGTCACCTCGATGCGCGAGGTGGTGCCGTTGGGCCTATGACCCGCGACGTGGCTGTTGGTCAGGATGAGACCGTCCGGCGCCACAATGACGCCCGAGCCGGTGCCGCCGCGGGATTGGTCGGCATGGACCGCAAGGCGCACCACGGCGGGGCCGACCCGGTCGACCACGTCGATGACGGCGCGCGAATAGGCATCGAGGAGCGCCTGATCGTCGGCCGGAACCGGTTCTGGCGCAGTGGCGCTCCGGAAGCTCCGGGCGGCGTCGGCGAGGGGAATGATTGTCATGGTATATCAGAATGCTAGCCCGGCGTCGTGCCGGGACTTGGTGAATGTTGGGATGGCCGCAGATATGGGGAGCCGGCCGGGATTAAGGAAGAACCGGCTCTCTCGTGCGGCGACCATCCATCTCGTGTGATTGACAGCGACCGCGGCCTATGATGCCGAGACGGTTGAGGAAAGACCCATGAATTTCGTTACTGCGGGGCGTCTTGGCATCCTGTTGCCAGCGACCGCCGCGCTAATGGTCACATTGGCCGGCTGCAGCCGCGGTCAGCAGCAAAGCGCGGCCCAGGCGCTGCCGACCGTCACCGTGTCCAAACCGGTGCAGCGCACGGTCGTCGATTACGACGAGTATGTCGGCCGTTTCCTTGCGCTGGACTCGGTCGAAATCCGCTCGCGGCTGTCCGGTTACCTTTCGGCGATCCATTTCACGGACGGGCAGATGGTGAAGAAGGGCGATCTTCTTTTCACCGTAGATCGCCGGCCGTTCGAGATCGCGCTGGCACAGATGCGCGCCAACCTTGCTCAGGCGCGCGCCAATCTCTCCTTCGCCGAGGCCGACCTGCAACGCGGCCAGGCGCTCTTGCAGAACAAGACCATTACCGAACAGACCTACGACCAGCGTACCCAAGCCAAGAACGTGGCGGAAGCTTCCGTGGCCGCGCAGGAGGCGATGGTGCATTCCGCCGAGCTCGACCTCGACCAATACAGCGAGCTGCGCGCGCCGATCGACGGGCGCATCGGTGACCGCCGCGTCTCGGTCGGCAATCTCGTCACCGGCGGCACCGGCGGCAATACTACGCTGCTGGCCACCATCGTTTCGGTCGATCCGATCCGCTTCGAATTTACTTTCGACGAGCAGTCATATCTCCGCTACGAGCGGTTTGCGCGAACTCGAAAATCCGATCAAACGGCCGATCAGCAATCGAGCCAAACCGATCCGCAGGCAAGTGCGCAGGCCGACAAGCAAATCAACAAGCAAGCCGATCAGATATCCGGTCAACAACCCGATCAAAAGGCCGATCCACCAGGTGCGGACCAGAGCCAAGGCGGCGTCGACACCGACGTTCCGGTTTCGCTCAAATTGATCGACGAGAAGAATTTCAACCATACCGGCAAGATCGATTTCGTCGACAACGTCATCAGCACGTCGTCAGGCACGATCCGCGGCCGCGCGATATTCGCCAATCCCAACGGCCTGTTTACCCCCGGCATGTTCGGCCGCATCCGCGTTCCCGGTTCGCCGCCCTATACTGCACTTCTCATTCCCGACGCAGCGATCGGTTCCGAACAAGCGCGAAAATACGTGCTGGTCGTCGACGACACCGGCGTCGTGCGGCAGAAATACGTGACGCCCGGCCAGCTCGATGATGGCTTGCGTGTCATCAAGGATGGGTTGCTTGCGACCGATCGCGTGATCGTCAATGGGCTGATGCACGCGCGGCCGGGGATCAAGGTGAAGGCGGAGGAACAGAGCAATCCCGCCGCGCCGGCCAAAGCCGGCGACCAGGCCAAAGCCGGGTGAGGGCGAGTGCAACAAAAATGAAGCTGCTTTTCCTCGTGCCCCGGCATCGTGCCCCGGGCGCAGCGCATCGCGAAGTGGCGCGCTGCAGAACCGGGACCTTCGAAAGCTCAGAGTTTGTAACGATCCCGGATGCGCGCTGCACCGCTTCGCGCTGCATCGCGTCCGGAAACGGTAACAATAAACGTGTAGTAGATGCGCATCTCGCACTTCTTCATTGACCGGCCGATCTTCGCCGCCGTGGTCTCGATCGTCTTCGTCATTCTCGGCGGGGTGGCGTTCTCGCGGCTGCCGATCGCGCAATATCCGGAGATCGCGCCGCCGATCATCAATGTCACCGGGCAGTATCCCGGCGCCAGCGCCCAAGTCGTCGCCTCCACGGTGGTCACGCCGATGGAGGAACAGATCAACGGCGTCGAGAACATGCTCTACATGTCGTCGAACTCGACGGCGGATGGCCGCTTCTCGATCCAGGTCACTTTCGACCTCGGCACCAATCTCGACATCGCCCAGGTGCAGGTGCAGAACCGCGTCGCCATCGCGCAGCCGCGGCTGCCGGCCGACGTGCGCAATATCGGCGTCACCGTCACCAAGTCCTCGCCCGATTTGATGATGGTCGTGCATCTTTATTCGCCCGACAAATCGCGCGACGCTTTGTTCATATCGAACTACGCCACGCTCGAAGTGACCGATCCGCTCACCCGCGTCGACGGCGTCGGCTCGATCACCGTGTTCGGCAGCCGCGATTATTCGATGCGCATCTGGCTCGATCCCGATCGCTTGCAATCGCTTGGCTTGACCGCAACCAACGTCACCAATGCGCTGCAGGGGCAGAATATCCAGGTCGCGTCCGGCGTGCTCGACCAGCCGCCGGTGGCGCATCCCGGCGCATTTCAGGTCGCGGTGCAGACGCTCGGCCGGCTCGACACGCCCGCGGAATTCGGCGCCATCGTGATAAAACAGACGCCCGGCGCTGTGGTGCGGCTGCGCGACGTTGCCGATATCCAGCTCGCCGCGCTCGATTATTCGTCGAATTCGTACCTCGATCACGATCCCGCGGTCGCGCTCGCCATTTTTCAGCGGCCCGGCTCCAATGCGCTCGCCACCGCCGGAGGCGTCACCGATCTGATGGCGATATTGGCGAAGCGGTTTCCGCCCGGCGTCAAATACGCCATCGTCTACAACCCGACGCAATTCATTCAGCAGTCGGTCAATGCGGTGATCGACACCATCGGTGAGGCCATCGTGCTCGTCGTGCTGGTGGTGATTTTGTTCCTGCAGACATGGCGTGCCGCCATTATTCCGCTTGTGGCAATTCCCGTCTCGCTGATCGGCAGCTTTTTCTTCATGGCGGCGTTCGGCTTCACGCTCAACAATCTGTCGTTGTTCGGCCTCGTCCTTGCCATCGGCATCGTGGTCGACGACGCCATCGTCGTCGTCGAGAACGTCGAACGCAATATCGCTTCCGGCCTGGCGCCGCGCGAGGCGGCGCGCAAGAGCATGGACGAGGTCGGCTCGGCGCTGATCGCGATCGCGCTGGTGCTGTGCGCGGTGTTCGTGCCGTCGATCTTCATCACCGGCATATCCGGCCAATTCTATCGGCAATTCGCGCTGACCATTACCGGTGCCACGGTCATTTCGCTGATCGTCTCGTTGACGCTGTCGCCGGCGATGTGCGCGCTGTTGCTCAAGCCGCACGACGGTGGCCACCGTGACGCTTGGTGGGAGCGCCCGATTCACCAACTCTTCGGCTATTTCAATCGCGGCTTCGACAAGGTCGGTTCCGGAATTTCCTGGCTCGCCTCACGTACGGTCAGGCGCGCCGTTATGATGGCCGGCATTTATCTTGTCGTCGTCGCGCTCGGCTTGAACGCGTTTCGCACCACGCCGGTCGGGTTCATCCCGCAGGTCGACCGCGGCTACATCATCGTCGTCGTTCAGCTGCCGCCGGGCGCCTCGCTCGATCGCACCGATACGGTGCAGCAGCGGGCGCTCAATATCGCATTGGGCGTGCCCGGGGTGGTGCACGCGGTGAATATCGTCGGCTTTTCCGGCGCGACCTTCACCAACGCGCCCAATTCCGGCGCGCTGTTTCTGGTGCTCGACGACTATACCAAGCGAGGCCACGATCCGCGCGAATCGGCAGCCGCCATCCAGGCCGAGCTCAATCGTCGGCTGTCGGTCATCCAGGATGCTTTCATCATTGCGGTGCTGCCGCCGCCGGTCTTGGGCATCGGCACCGCCGGCGGCTTTCGCATGATGGTGGAGGACCGCGGCGGACAAGGGTCGGAGGCGTTGCGGGAAGCCACCGAAGGACTGGTGCTGCGCGCGGTGCGGACGCCCGGCATTGCCCAGGCGTTCTCGCTGTTCGAAACCTCGACGCCGCAGGTCTATTTGAATATCGACCGCGTCAAGGCGCAGCTTCTCGGCGTCAACGTACAGGACGTATTCAACGCGCTGCAGGTCTATATCGGCTCGTCTTACGTCAACGACTTCAATCTGTTCGGCCGCACCTTCCGCGTCATGGCGCAGGCGCGCGACCAGGATCGCCAGCATGTCAGCGATGTCCTGAAAATCAGGGTGCGCAACTCCAACGGCGACACAGTTCCGCTCGGCTCGTTCACCACCGTGGACGACATCGCCGGTCCCTATCGCGTGCCGCGCTACAACCTCTATCCCACAGCCGAGATCGACGGCGCCGCCGCGCCCGGCTATTCGCAGGGCCAGGCGATCGCGATCATGGACAAGCTCGCCGCCGACACTCTGCCGCAGGGATTTGCCACCGAGTGGACCACGCTCGCCTTTCAGCAGATCAGGGCCGGCAGTACGGCGATGTTCGCGTTCGGCCTGGCTGTGGTCTTCGTCTTTTTGGTGCTGGCCGCGCAATATGAAAGCCTCACCTTGCCGCTTGCCGTGATCATGATCGTGCCGATGTGCCTCGTCGCCGCCATTACCGGCGTCATCCTGCGCGGTCTCGACAACAACATCCTCACCCAGGTCGGCTTCGTGGTGTTGATCGGTCTTGCGGCGAAGAACGCCATCCTGATCGTCGAGTTCGCCCGTCAATTGGAGGATCAGGGGCGCAATCGCTGGGGGGCCGCCGTCGAGGCAACGCGGCTGCGCTTGCGGCCGATCCTGATGACGTCGTTTGCCTTCATTCTCGGCGTGACCCCGCTGGTCTGGGCGATCGGCGCCGGCGCGGAATTGCGCCAAGCGCTCGGCACGGCGGTGTTTTTCGGCATGATCGGGGTCACCGCGTTCGGGCTGATCTTCACACCGGTGTTCTATGTCATCGCCCGTTATGTCGCCCAACTCGGACCCCAGCGCGGCAAAGCACGGCAAAGCTCGCCGCAACCGGCGGAATAGCTGCTCTTGTCGCTCGTAGCGGAATAATGCCAATGTCTCGGTGTTTATCGCGGCAAGTCCGGACTGCGCCGCGAAGTCCGGTACGTCGGGGGCGACGTCCACTGCCGGAGGAGTCCGCGCGATGATTCGTAAGTTTCTCGTCGTATTCGCCATTCTGATGCTCAGCCTCACCGCTGCTGCCGCGCAGAGCTGCCAAGACGTTATCACCAAGCGCCAGACGATGATGAAGCACAGCGGCGCCTTGGCGAAGGACGGCTCCGCGATGATCAAGGGCGACACCCCGTTCGATCCCGCCAAGGTGCAGCAGATCTTCGCCGCCTTCGCCGAGGACGCAGCTGCGCTGCCGACATTGTTCCCCGACTGCTCGAAAACTGGCGACGATACGACGGCGGGACCCGCGATCTGGAACAGTCCGGACGACTTCAAGGCGGCCATCGCCAAGTTTGCCGCGGACGTGAAAGCGGCGCAGGCCTCGACCAAGGACGTCGCCAGCCTCAAGGCAAGCTTTCAGACGATCGGCAAGGACTGCAACTCATGCCATCAGGTGTTCCGGGTGAGAAAGAGCTGAGCGCCATCGACTTGTCTGCCGAGCCGGCCGTCCGCGGGGGTGCGCCGCCCCTTTTGCTATTCACGGCTTGGGCCATTGCGGCAAATTGCCGTTCACTTCTATTATGGCGGCGACTTGCGGCCCGGGGCGGATAAGCCTTCCATTATTTCCTCAACAGAACTGATTGCGCATGGCGCTACAGGCACCCGCCATCATTGACGTGCGCGAGGCTGACGTAGGTCAGACCACCGGAATTTCAAATTGGCTGCACCGCATCGGCGTGCGGCAGGTGCGTCTCGCCTGCGGCCTCGTCATGTTTTCCTATATCTTCTCGCATTTCTTCAGTCACGCGCTTGGCAACTTCTCCTACCGCCTGATGGAGGCGTGGCTGACTTACCACATTTTGTTTTGGCGGTTTCCGATCGTCAATTTCACCCTTTATGCCGCGGCGGCGACGCATGCCGTGCTGGGGCTGTGGGCGCTCTATCAGCGCCGGCATTTTCGCTATACCGCCGCCGAACTCACCCAACTCGCATTGGGGTTAAGTATTCCGCTTTTGATCGCTCTTCATCTGGCAGGCGCGCGACTCGGGGGACCTCTGTACGGGCGTGGTTCACCAAACTATGCGACGGTATTGCTCGGCTATTGGGTCGCGCGCCCGTTCATGATCCCGGTGCAATACGTCCTTCTTACCGTGGCCTGGACCCACGGCTGTATCGGGCTTTATTTTTGGCTGCGGCTGAAGCCGTTTTTCAAGTGGGCGGCGCCATTTTTGCTCGCGGTAGCGGTACTGCTGCCGCCACTGGCGATGCTCGGCGTCTATCAAGGCGGGCGCGAGGTCATCGCGCTCGCCAAGGACCCGCAATGGCGCGCCGAGCATATCCATCCTATCCCTCCGGCGCAGCGCACATTTCTCGACGACATCGCTCTATTTTATCTTCCCATCGGCTATCTCGGCCTCATCGGGCTGGTGTTTGCTGCGCGCGGGTTGCGCACGTTGCGCGAAAGCCGACGCGGCATGATTACCGTCTCCTATCCCGACCGTCAGGTGCGCGTGCCGAAGGGCCTGAGCGTCCTCGAAACCAGCCTGCGCTTCAAAGTTCCGCATGCCAGCGTGTGCGGCGGGCGCGCCCGATGCTCCACCTGCCGCATTCGCGTCGTCAGCGATCGTGGCGTGTTGCCACGGCCGTCTGGTCGCGAGACCTTTGTGCTCACGCGCGTCGGCGCGCGCACCGATCCGGCGATCCGGCTGGCGTGCCAGCTGCGGCCCAACACGGACGTTGCGGTCATTCCCGTGCTGCCGGCGCATATCGGCGCTGACTTTGTTCGCAGCCGCCGGCGCATCAGTATCGGCGAGGAGCGTTATATTGTCAGCCTGTTCGTCGACATGCGCGGTTCGACCAAGCTCGCCGAATCGCGTCTGCCGTTCGACATCGTATTCCTGATCAATCGTTTCCTCGGCGCGGCTTCGCAAGCGGTGCTCGATGCCGGCGGACGGCCCAACCAGTTCATTGGCGACGGCATGCTCGCTTTGTTTGGGCTAGACGTTGATCCGCCCACTGCCTGTCGGCAGGCCATGGCCGCGGCGGCGAGCGTTGCCGCCAATGTCGAATATATGAATCACCAGTTCGCCGCCGAACTGCCCGAGCCGATCCAGTTCGGTATCGGCATTCACGGCGGCGACGTCATCGTCGGCGACATCGGTTTTCGCGATCACACCGTGTTCACCGCGGTCGGCGACGCGGTGAACGTTGCGGCGCGGCTGCAGGATATGACCAAGAGCCTGGAATGCCGGGTCGTCGTTTCCGAAGAGGTCTGCAAAACCGCAGGCATCGCGGTTGACTTGCTGACCCGGCAGCATGTGGAGATTCGCGGGCGTGTCGAGACGATGACTGTGTTCACCGCCACCGATCCGACGGTGCTGGCGAGCCTGGTCGATCCGCCCGATGCCGACGAGCAGGCCGAACCGGAGCCGCAGGTCGCATGACCCGAGGCAGCAGCGTGTTCGCCTGGGGAGCGATTGCCGTCGTTTTCGCGCTTGGGGCGTTCTGGATTCTCACCCTGACGGCCGTCGTTCCGGCTTCGGCTCTGGCCCCCTACACGCCCGACCTCGAGAACGGCCGAACGATGTTCAATATCGGCGGCTGCGTATCGTGCCACGCTGTGCCCAATAAGGATCCCGATAAAGTCGACCGGACGCGGCTCGGCGGCGGATTGGCGCTTGTTTCGCCATTCGGCACTTTCTACGTGCCGAACATCTCGCCAGACCCCAAGGACGGCATCGGCAGTTGGAGCGAAGCGAATTTCGTCACTGCGCTGTGGAAGGGCACCTCGGAGCAGGGCGCCAATCTCTATCCGGCGTTTCCCTATACCTCCTATCAGCACATGCAGCTCAACGATGTCCGCGATTTGTTTGCTTATCTGAAGACTTTGCCGCCGGTGCCGGGCAAGGCGCGCCGCCACGACCTGAGGTTTCCGTTCAACGAGCGTTGGCTCATCGGCGGCTGGAAGCTGTTGTTTCTACATGGCGGACCATTCGTGCCCGATCCATCGAAATCGGCGCAGTGGAACCGCGGGGCCTATCTGGTGAATGGGCCGGGTCACTGCGCCGAATGCCATAGCCCCCGCAACATGCTGGGCGGCATCGTCGACAGCGAGCGTTTCGCCGGCGGACCGACGCCGGATGGCGCCGGCTGGGTCCCAAATATCACGCCGGTCGGACTGCAGCATGGCGACGATATCTGGTCGGAGAAAGATATCGCGAGCTTCCTCGGCGATGGCATGACGCCGTCCGGCGATTTCGCCAGCAGCACCATGGCCGAGGTCATCCGCAACACGTCCTTGCTCGGCGCCGACGATCGCGCCGCGATTGCCGATTACATTTACTCACTGCCGCCGGTGCAAGGGCCGACCCCGCCGTCGAAAAAGCAGAACTGAAACGGCAATGCCGAATTAAGGACTACGAGACGCCAAACGCCTTGAATGTGATGATGGTGCGGGTGTCGGCGATACCCGGGATCGGCTGCACCTTCTCGGCGATGAAATGGCCGATATCGGTCGACGGATCGACATAGAACTTCACCAGCAGGTCGTAATCGCCTGCGGTCGAATAGATTTCCGAGGCGATCTCGGCGTCGGCGAGCTTGTTGGCGACCTCGTAGGACTTGCCGAGCTGACACTTGATCTGCACGAAGAAGGGAACCATGCGGGCCTCCGGACTTGACTGCGAGCTTATACTAAACCGCATGGACTGCACGAGCCCCGCCGGACGGTGTACCGTTGACATAATGACAAGGGCTTCCTGATGCCGGTCGATGTTCGCCTCAACGCCATTGTCGATCCCGAGCGCGCCGGCGGCCGTGCGCTCGCCGATCTGGCGCGGCTGTGCGCCGAGGGCGGCGCTACGCTCGTTCAACTGCGCGACAAGGTGAGCGAGACGCGGGCTATGGTCGAGGAGGCCCGCGCAATCAAAAAAGCAGTGGCGCCGTTCGCGGTACCATTCGTGGTCAACGACCGTATCGACGTGGCGTTGGCCGCCAAGGCCGACGGCGTGCATCTCGGACCCGACGACATGGCAATCGAGGACGCCCGTGCCATCCTCGGCCGCGGCGCGATCGTCGGCCTGTCGGTCAAATCGGTGCAGGAGGCCGAGGCCGCGCCGGTCGAGCTGATCGACTATGTCGGCTCCGGCGGCGTCTATGTCACGCTGTCGAAAGCGCAGAAGAACGCGCCGATCGGCCCCGGAGGCTTGGCGCGGATCATTGACGCGCTGCACCGCCGCGCGCCGCAACTGCCGGTCGTCGGCATCGCCGGCATCGATGTTGGCAACGCCGCCGACGTCATCGGCACCGGCGCTGACGGCGTCGCCGTGATTTCTGCGCTGTCGCTGTCGCCCGATCCGGCGACGACGGCGCGCACCTTGCGCGACATCGTCGATGCGATGCTGGCGAAGCGGGGCACGTGATGCGCATTCCCATCGCCGTGACCGTCGCCGGGTCGGATTCCGGCGGCGGGGCGGGCATTCAGGCCGACCTGAAAACATTCTCGGCGCTCGGGGTTTATGGCGCTTCCGTCATTACCGCGCTTACCGCACAGAACAGCAAAACCGTATCCGCTATTCACGAAGTGCCGGCGGATTTCATCGCGGCACAAATCGATGCGGTATTCTCCGACCTTGACGTTGGCGCGGTGAAAATCGGCATGTTGGGCAATGCGAAGGCGATTGCCGCCGTCGCCGCCGGCCTCGAACGCTATCGCGCGCGAAATGTCGTGCTCGATCCGGTCATGGCGGCAACCTCGGGCGAGAAGCTGTTGCGCGTGGAAGCGCTCGATGCGCTGCGCAAGCTCATTGCGCGCGCCAACGTGGTGACGCCGAACCTTCCCGAAGCCGCGGCCTTGCTCGATGCGCCGCAAGCGCGCAACGAAGACGAAATGCTCAGGCAGGCGCAGACGCTGCTCGCGCTCGGCGCCGATGCGGTGTTGATCAAGGGCGGCCACGGCGGCGGACCCGACAGCGTGGATCTTTTGGTCGAGGCCGCTGGCTATACGCGTTTTACCGCGCCGCGCGTTGCGACGCAGAACAGCCACGGCACCGGCTGCACGCTGTCCTCGGCGATTGCCGCCGGCCTCGCCAAGGGCTTTTTGCTCGGCGAGGCGGTAGGCGAGGCGAAGACCTATGTCAGTGCCGCCATCGCGGCGGCGGACCGGCTCGAGGTCGGCTCCGGCCGCGGGCCGGTGCATCATTTTTTCAAGTGGTGGTAGAAAGAAAGCCGCTTCGCCCGGAGTGGAGCCGAGCTTTGTGCCAGACTGTAAAAAGGCAGAGCTGTCTTAAAGGAGATTTTGCGTCGCCATGGCGAATTGCGGATGCGCGCCGCGTCCCGGCCGAGCGACGGCAACGATTTAATCGGTGTTGAATGGACCGAAATCTACGCCAACTCTTTCCTCGGGCGGCAATGTGCTGACAACTGCCCCCAGGCGCTTTGCTTCCTCTTCCAGACCGATCCAGCGCAATTTGTGAATCAGGCGTGCCCAATCATGGGGTACCGCTTGTTTGAAGTCAGCCGCACTATCTTGGTGTCGAGGCTTCATCACTTCCTCCCGTTCGGATATTGGCGTTTTACCGATTTACCAAAACGGTAACCCGCGACCGGGCTATTTTGTCTTGGTAGTTGGCCATTCCTTGGCGATCGATTTCGTCACCGCGCCAATGATCTTCTGCCCTTCCTCGAATAGGGTCTTGCCATCGTCCGCGGCCATCTGCAGCCGGTGTGAAACGCAGTCCCTGTACGCTTCCAGCCCCTCCGGAATGGAATGGCTCGCCGCCAATTTGGTAGCCAGATCGGACCACAGATCCACTTCGGATTTGACGCGGGCAATCCACGTCCGCCTCTTGCCGGTCTTCTTCTCTGTATGCCTTGCGCCGTTTTCTCCCACGTTAGCCATCTGAAACTCCATCGGTTGGATTTTAGGTAATAATACTAAAATGCAATCCGACGGATTTGATTCAGGTCAAAGCGCGCGTGACTTAAGCGCCCAGGCGCGAGGGTGACACATAAAAGCGCCCCGGATCGCATCGGCGACGCGATCCGGAGGTTGAATTAGAAAAAATCATCGATATGCGCGGGCGTTCAGGCGGCGGCCTTAATCTCGATCTTCTTTTCCGCTCTCTGAGCTTCAGGCTTCTTGGGAAGGGTCACGGTGAGCACGCCCTTTTTGAAGTGTGCCTCGATTTTGTCCGCATCGACGCCGTCGGGCAACTGGAAGGCGCGTTCGAAGGAACCGAAGTTCCGCTCGCGCAGGTAATAGTCCTTCTTCTTTTCTTCTTTTTCCTCACTCTTCTCGCCCTTGATAGTCAAGACGCCGTTGGCGACCTTCACATCGACGTTCTTTTCGTCGATGCCGGGCAATTCAGCGGTGATCTCGTAGGCCTTCTCGGTGTCGGCAAAATCGACCGCCGGCGCCGCCGGCAATGTTAACTCGCGTCCCCAGAAGGGAGTAACGTTGAAGGCATAACGGGAGATCGGTGACCGCCAAAATCCGCCGCCGAAATCATCGAACAGACGATCGATTTCCCGGCGCAGGCTTTGGAACGGCTGCCATGCTTCCGCTGACGATGGAATCGTCTTCTCGGTCCTTACGGGAAGTTTTGTGGCTTCGGCCATGACACATTCTCCGAAGTGGGTTGAATATGACAGATAGTAAACTCCGAGCCGCTCAAAGCCGTATTGATCTGAATCAATCGTCGCTCACCAAAAACTCCATAAAATTCAATTGTTCGAGGAATATGTCGGCGAAGGCAAAATCGGCATAGCAGATCGACATAGCTGTCGCTGTCCGAAACTCGCACGCGCATTATGTTTATTGGAGCAGCGATTGGTGGCGCGCTGTCGGCGTTATGGCACGCTTGCCCGCGCAACCCAGCTGTCGCCGACTTTGGCGTAAGACCGCTTCACGGCGGCCCACGCGATCCGGTGCGCAGCCTCTTCCTGGCGCGGATCGCCTTCATGAGCAGCAAAAGCGTGATTGAACGCTTCTCGGTATATATCTTGCCCGTGGCCGGGCAGATGAGTTCTCACGGATGCGGGCAGATCGGAATTGGCTCGATATGGCATGACGTTTTTGCCCCGCTCATTCGGCGCAATATTGATACCGCCGGGGCCAGGATTTGGCATTGATCTAAATCATGGTGCGGCGCGGCAGGGTGGCCCAACTTTCTCGTGCTGGAGCAAATCTGCGGAGTAAGCGCGATGGCCGATACCCGAGAGGCTTTGAGAATAGTTTCCTCATCGCCGGAAGTTTCGTCCCCAGAGGATGCTCCGGAGCGGACAACAACCTTGCGCAGCATGCCAGCGGGTCTGCCACGGCAATCGATTGCCGCCGTTGACGCGACGAATCCTTCCGCAGATCGCGACCCTTACGCCGTGACGGCGTTCGCGGACATTACCGACCGGTCGCTGCATGCCGCGACCGCGCACTTCACTGGAGGTCTGTCGCCGGCTGGGCTTGCTTTAGCCTATCTGGACTGGGCAACGCATCTCGCCGCTGCGCCTGGCAAGCGCCTGCAGCTCTGGGACAAGGCGGCGCGCAAGGCGGTTCGGTTCGGAAACTACGCCTATCGTTGCGCGACGGAGGGTGAAACGGCGCAAAGCTGCATCGAGCCGCTGCCGCAGGATCGGAGATTTGCCGCCGCCGAATGGCGGACGTGGCCGTTCAATCTGATCTACCAGGGATTTCTGTTGCAGCAGCAATGGTGGCACAACGCAACGACCGCAGTGCGCGGCGTCTCAAGAAAACATCAGGACATGGTCGAATTCGGGGCGCGCCAAATCCTCGACATGATGGCACCGTCGAATTTTCCGCTGACAAACCCCGAGGTCCTCTGGCGCACGATCGGCACCGGGGGTCTCAATCTGGCGAAAGGTCTTCAGAGTTTCCTCGAGGATTGGGAGCGCAGCGCCGGCGGCAAAAGGCCGATCGGAACGGATAATTTCATCGTTGGCCGCGACGTTGCAGTTACTCCCGGCAAGGTCGTCTATCGCAACCGCCTCATCGAATTGATCCAATATGCGCCATCGACCGCAGCGGTGCGGCCGGAACCGATACTCATCGTGCCAGCCTGGATTATGAAATACTACATTCTCGATTTGTCGCCGCACAATTCGCTGGTGAAGTACCTCACCGGGCAGGGCTTCACGGTGTTCATCATCTCCTGGAAAAATCCCGGACCTGAAGATCGCGATCTAGGCATAGAGGATTATCGGTCGCTCGGAATCATGAGTGCGCTCGACGTCGTCAATGCCGTCGCGCCGAACCAGAAAGTGCACGCGGTCGGCTATTGTCTCGGCGGAACGCTGCTCTCTGTAGCCGCGGCGGCGATGGCGCGCGACGGCGACGACCGGCTCGCGACACTTACGCTATTCGCCGCTCAAACCGATTTCACCGAAGCCGGTGAGTTGATGCTGTTCATCGACGAGAGCCAGCTTGCTTTCCTCGAAGACATGATGTGGGAGCAGGGATTCCTGGATAGCCGGCAGATGGCCGGGGCCTTCCACATGCTGCGGTCGAACGATCTCGTCTGGTCTCGCCTCGTTCACCATTACTTGCTCGGTGAACGCGAGGCAATGACCGACTTGATGGCGTGGAATACTGATGCGACGCGGATGCCTTATCGGATGCATTCGGAATATCTGCGCAAGTTCTTTCTCGATAACGATATTGCGGAAGGCCGGCTCGTCGCCGCCGGCAAGCCGATTGCACTCACCGACATTCGCGTGCCGGTCTTCGCCGTGGGCACGGAGCGCGACCATGTCGCGCCATGGCACTCGACCTACAAAATAAACCTGCAAACCGACAGCGAAGTGACTTATCTGCTCACGAGCGGCGGCCATAATGTCGGGATCGTGTCGGAACCCGGTCATGCCGGGCGCCGCTTTCGGGTGCATACCAAGAAGACGAATCAGCATTATCTCGACCCGGAGCGGTTTTTGGTCGAGGCGCAACGCAAAGACGGCTCGTGGTGGCCGGAATGGATTGCTTGGCTCAACGAGCGTTCCGGTCCGGCAACGATATTGCAGGCAATGGGCGCGCCGCAGGCAGGCTATCCGGCGCTCTGCGATGCTCCCGGAAGTTACGTGCTTCAACAATGAGGTCGCTAAGGCCGGCGGGCTTACAGCCTGTTCGCCTTCGCAGACTCGATCGCCCGTGCCGGGAGTTTAGCTTCGTTGCACAGTTCCGGCTTCGCAAGCCAGCGCACGATGCCGGGCCAGACGTCCCGCAGAGTCCGTTTGCCCATGAATAGGCCCAAATGCCGGCACGGCGCCGTCACCTTGCATAGATCGTGCGGCGGCGTACCAACCAGATGCTCGACTGCAAACAATTGCGCCGGAGCCACAAGCTCATCGTCTCGCGCGGCAAGGAGGAATAGCGGTACGCTGAGTGACGCAAAATCGACCTTGTCTCCGAGCGCAATGAAGTCACCGGTTGCCAATTCATTGCGTTTGTAGAGCCGCTCTACGGTTTCGAGATAAAAGGCTCCCGGCAGGTCGAGGGTCCGGGCATACCAGGCCCGGAACGCGGCATCGAGAATGGCAAAACCGGGGGACCCGATCGCCTCTTCGCTGTGTAACATTTGCCGAATGTCCTCGGCTTCGAGCGATTCCGGCCCCCAAAACTTCAGCATTTTTTGTCCCGGCACAAGCCCATCGCCAAGCCGCACCAATTCCTGAAATATCGCCAGCGGGCTTGCTCCGGCGAGCGTCGAAATGGCCGATGACGCGGCAGCTATGTCGATTGGCGCCGCAACCAAGACGACTTTGCGAACTTTTTCTGGAAAACGCGCAGCGTAGACCAACGCCATCCAACCACCCTGGCACAGGCCAATGAGATCGACGGGAGGGCCGATCGCATCGATCAGCACATTGATATCGGCCAGATAATCGTCGATATCGAGAAAGCGCATTGCGGCCGTTGCCGAGCGCCAGTCGGTGACAAACAGCCGTGTCAGCCCGGCGTCGCGCAACGCGGCAACAAGGCTGTGGCCGGGAGCAAGATCGCAGACGGTCGCGCCATGCAAAGCGAGTGGAGCGAATATCAAAGCAGGAAAGCTGCTTCCGTCCGCGGTGAAATCGCGCAACTGCACTGTCTTGAGCTCAAGCTCGATGCGGTTCGGCGTTGTCCATTGCGGCGGCGGTGCGGGCGACGCCTCGTAACCGACGGCGAGATTGGTGAACTGCCGCGCAAAAGCCGCCGCTATGTCGCTTGCCGACGCGGCGGCAATAGCCGGCCACAGAAAGGCGAGATTTGGAAAGGGATGATGTGCGGGCTCGTACATGAGCCATTTTGCTCGCCCTATAAGCGACCATACATTGATTTGGATCAACCACGGATTTTGGATCGACCGCGCGCGCCGTTACGCAACTGATCGAGATCAAGCCCTTGGGCGGGTAATTGCGTATCTTGACCCGGCGGCCCCTTTCTTCCCCACTGATTTTATTGAGCGAAAGAATCTTGTGTCCGAGTGCCTTGCGCCTGCGACTTGAAGCTCCTATGCGAGTCTGCCGCTCAACCGCAGGAAACTCAAATCCACCGCACCGATATAACTCGCCGCGCTCAATCAATCGACCTTCGCGCCACTCGCGCGGATGACGTTACCCCAACGTTCTCGTTCCTCGCTCATGAACCGCTGCATATCCTGGGGAGTTCCTCCCATCGGGACCATGTACCATTGATGCAGGCGGTCTATGACATCGGGTGTCTTCAGCACGTCATCTATGGCAGCTGCCCATTTGTTGGTGATCGCGACAGGCGTACCCGGAGGCGCCACCATTCCGTGCCATATTTTTCCGACGTAACCAGGCAATACCTCCGAAATCGCAGGGAGGTCGGGCCAGTCGGGACTCCGCCTTTCGCCGGCAAAACCAAGCATGCGAAGTTTGCCGGCCTGGACAAACGGGACGCCCGTGACCAGTTCGCCAAACATGCAGTCGACGTGACCTGCGACTAAGTCGGTCAATGCTGGGCCCGTGCCTGCGTATGGAACGTGGATCATCTTGACCCCGGCCATCATGTCAAACAACTCAGCCATAAGCTGGCCTGAACTGCCGACGCCCTGCGAGGAGAAATTGAGTTTCCCGGGGTTCGCCTTGGCGTAGGCAATGAACTCCTGCAGATTCTTGGCAGGCACCTGAGGATTGACCAACAGCACGCCGTAGGCAGTTGCCGGTGCAACGATTGGCGCAAACGCCTTAGGATCAAAGTTGAGTTTGCCGTACAGGCTTTCGTTAATCACCAGCGGCGGCTCCGCCGTAAACAACAACGTGTAACCGTCCGGCGCAGCGCGGAATACGGCTTCTGTGCCGACATTGCCGCTCGCACCGGCGTGGTTCTCAACGACAATCGGCCGTCCCCACAGCGCCTGTATCTTTTGGACGATGAGCCGCGCAAGTATGTCGGACCCGCCTCCAGGCGGATAGGGTACGATGACTCGTACCGGGCGATCCGGATAGCTCGAAACATCGGATTGGGCGTTTGCCGGCCCAGCAGCAGCGCAAGTGATAACGCATAGGCCGGTTAGAAACGTGCGCCGCGTACTGTGCGGGATGCCGGCTTTCGTGCTCATCGCGCGCCCGTGTTCTGTAGCCCACGCTTTTTATCATTCGCGCTCTTCCCCATCAAGCGCATGCGACACTGACCGCAATTCACTATTGCTTCCGGTTGTTTTGTCTTCGGATTGCGCTCCCTCCGAATGAAGTTTTTCTCGTCGAAGTGCAACGACCCGCCTATGATGAGACCCACATCTTGAGACTGGCCGACGATGCTCAACAAGTTCGACTCGGTTGACGAGTTTCGGCGCGGTTTAGGCAAGGTGTCGAATGGCGGGAACGTGGGTGCCCAATATTGATTTGCAGTTTTTGCCGATATAGCCTCGTAAGGGGAAAGTACCATGCTGACTGTCGAAGCAAACGAACGGCTCACTCGCGTCGGACCCGGAACGCCTTGCGGCGAGCTCATGCGTCGCTATTGGATTCCGGTCGCGCCTTTTGCTCAGCTTCTGGAGAATCCGGTGCGCAAAGTGCGCGTCCTCGGCGAGGATCTCGTTCTCTACAAAGATCGCCGCGGAGCACTCGGACTGATCGGCAACCGATGCCTGCACCGGCTCGTTGATATGCAATTCGGCATCCCAGACGAATGCGGCCTACGGTGCCCTTATCACGGCTGGCTATATGACGCAGAGGGCGTCTGCATCGATCGGCCGATGGAAAGCACCAGAGACGGATTTAAGGCCAAGCTGAAAGCCTATCCGGTGCAAGAACTCGGCGGGCTTATTTTCGCATATTTAGGGCCATTACCCGCGCCGGTGCTGCCGCGCTGGGATCTGTTCGTTTGGCCCAATGCCGTGCGCCAGATAGCGATTAACGTTATCGATTGCAATTGGCTGCAGTGCCAAGAGAATACCGGCGATCCGACGCATAGCGTCTGGGCCCATGGCCACCTGTTCAAATACGTTCTCGAGCGCGAGGGTAATCTCGCTAAGCGCGCCGCGAGCCTCGATCACACGTTACATACCCGCACGAAATGGGGCGACGGCATCAAAGAGCTGTTCGCAAAGTCAACCCAATTCGGCTTCGAGAAGGGCATATCTTACGCCAAGGAGTTGGGTGCAGAGGTCGACCACGTCCGCCGCCATTCAACGGTAATCTTTCCCTTCTATACGCAGACGGGCAAAACCGGCTCCCCGCGGAGCGAATTCCAAATTCGCGTGCCAATGGACGACACGCATACCTATCACATCTGCTATCAGGTCTATGCAGCCCCCCATGGCGTCGACGCGCCGCACCAGGATGACGTACCTTGGTATGAGCCGCCGATGTTCGACGATAACGGGCGCCCGATACTGGACTACGTCCTCGCTCAGGACGCGCTCGTTTGGGTCGCGCAGGGCGCGATCACCGACCGCTCGAAAGAACTGCTTGGCCGGACCGATCTCCCGATCGTGCTATTGCGCCGGCAGCTGGATCAGCAAATTGCGCGTGTCGAAGCAGGCCAGGACCCAATGAATGTGTTCCGCGAAGATCCGGGTCCGATGCTCCACGGCAGCGGTATCGCGCCCGACGGCTGGACCTCGCCCGACTGGGCGAAGCGGCAACTTTTCTTCAGCCAAGGTTACCGCAAGATGTATCACAAAGGATTCGCGAGCGACGACGCCGACCGCTACGGCCCGGCCCTGGAGCTGGTGAAGGAATTACATCGGCGTATCGAGGAAGCAGAGCTGGCGATGCGAGGCGATACGCGACCGGCCACAGTCGCACCGGGTGCAGTCGTCGACGTATGACCCGCTGCGAGGTTCAGATCGCGAAATCGGCGCGCCAGAGCGCTTCGAGCTTGGCTAGCTGGACGGCCGAAAACGGCGGCAGATCCGAGACAGCCGCGATCTCATCGATTTGCGCCTCCGTCGAAAAGCCGCCGAGCGCGGTAGCGACGCCTTCGTGCATCAATACGAAGCGAAACGCGGCCTGCGCGAGCGTGCTTTCGTTCTCGCGCGACAAGAAAGTCAAGGCGCGTGCCATCTGCCTTAACCGCAGCGAGGCCGGACTTTCCAGATCATAGGCGCGTGCAAGTCGATGTCGCTTTACGCCGGCGACGCTATCGTCGCTCAGAAAGCCGCTGGCGAGCGGACTGTAAATTGCCGCCGCGGCGCCGCGCTGGCGCGCAGCGCCCATTACATCGCCGTAGTCGCTTTTGACTGTCAGCCCCTCCGGTTTGCGACGGCCTGCGGTCGGGTTGAACAACGTGTAGGGCACATTGATCAGGTGAAATACGGCGGTATCCAGCAATTGGCGCACCTCTTCGCCGTCGTTACCGCGACAAACGAAACCTGCATATCGAATTTTGCCGGCGCGCTTGAGACGCTCGATCCCGTCGAGGGCGCCGCCCGGCGCCATAAAGTGATCCAGCGACAGCTGGGTATACGCGTTGCCCGCGAGTTTCGGATCGGCACGGCAAGGCCCGTTGTGGATCTGAAACATATCGACATGGTCGACGCCAAGCCGCCGCAAGCTATCTTCCGCCGAACGCACGATATGGCCGGCTACGTCATAGAGATTCTCTGCGCGGATTTCGACCTTGGTATTGAGAACCGGCCGAGCGCCGATAATCTTCAGCGCGAGACCCAAATTGGTCTCTGCAATTCCATTGCCGTAGTCCGGCGCATTATCGAAATAAGTAACCCCAAGTTCCAGCGCGCGAGTAATAATCCGCAATTGTTCCTCATGACCACCCCTTATCATTAGGCCGGCGTTGCCGCCGCAACCAAAGCCGATCTCAGAAACGACAAGTTCGCTTGTTCCGATCCTCCTGTAGCGCAAGTAGGTCCTCCCTTTGATCGCAAGAAACGTAGCTTATCGCCCGGTTGCCTCGAGAACAGGAGTGAGCAAAGCGCCCATGAGTCTGCGCGCCGATGCGGCGATCGACAGCCGGCCAATGCCACTTGATGGGACTCGAAACGGACCTGCCTATCCACTCCTCTGTGCCTAAGGTCACAGCGGTTTTCGGAGCTTTTCCGGTATTGTACGTCAGGGATGGGGGATGGAGATGCGCCATGACCACCTTCCCGCTCTGCGGTCCGCGATTCCCCGAATTGATCACCCTTCACTTCATCCGCCGAAGGCGCCGATATAGCCGCGCCGAGGTCGAGAATCGGAGCGGCAAGTGCTTGGAGGATGGCAGTTCCAAACGGCTTAAGCCGAACCTGGACGCCGTGAAGTCCTATTGGATGGCGTAGGCGCAGGGCAATAATCTCGGCGCCGCTATTTGCACTTCCACGATACCGGTCTGGCTTGGTACGATGCAGCGCCCTGGGTGTGCGCGCGGGCCGGATAAGACGGTTCATCGCACTCATGGTCAGTGCGGCAAGCGCATGGCCGCGAGCGTGATGTGCCCGATATTTCGCTTGCTCAAACAGATAGCCAGAGACAGGTGTGTCGCAGGATTTCGATCCATTTCGGTTTTTCCCCTACCAGGCGATTGTCGACCGTCCGCCCATCGTATGGCCGAACGCCGCGCGTGTCGCAGTATGGGTGATCCCCAATATTGAGCACTTCCACATCGAGATCGGCAACCAAGCGCCCGACATCCGCAACCATTCGCGTCGCGATTATGGCAACCGCGTCGGCATCTGGCGGATCATGGAGGTGCTCACCAAATACGGCGTGCGCGGCACCGTCGCTCTCAACGCCGAGGTCGGTCGATTTTATCCGCGCATCATGGAGGAGGCGACGCGGCTAAAATGGGAATTGATGGGCCACGGCCTCACCAATTCTGTGCTGCTGACGGGACTAGCCAAGGACAAGGAAGCTGCCGTCATCGCCGAAGCGCGCGAGGTTATCGAGCAATGGGGTCAAAAAATGCGCGGCTGGCTCGGGCCCGGCCTGAACGAGACCTGGAACACGCTCGATCTGTTGCGCGAGCAGGGCGTCGAATATGTCTGCGACTGGGTTAATGATGATCTGCCTTATCGCATGAACAACGGACTTTACTCGATTCCCTATTCGATTGAACTCAACGACATGCCGCTGTTCAATGTACCCAGCATTTCGGTCGGCGAGTTCCAGCGGCGCATCTGCGATACCTTCAACGTCCTTTACGAGGAGGGTGGCAAAAACGGACGGGTGATGGCGATTGCACTGCATCCGTTCCTCATCGGAGCGCCGCACCGTATTCGCTATCTCGACCGGGCGCTCGGCTACATCGCTTCGCATGGCAAAGTGTGGTTCGCCACCGGTTCCGAGATCATCGCGGCATATCGCGCCCAGGATAAATGAGCGTCCTCGCCGGCGTGCGAGCAGAGGCCGTTGCTCGCCCAATCTGCAAGCCCGCGGCTTAAGGCGCCGGCGCGCCCAGTTGTTTCATGGGATGCGCGCGGGCGAAGGCGTCGATCTGCGACACCGCATCGACGATCCGGCTGAAGTTCGGAAACGGCGCGGTATCGACAGCGAAGTATTTCGCGCCGGCCGCCTGGCTGGCGAGACAGATATCGGCGAGCGTGACGTTATCGCCGTGGCAGTAGCGGCCGGTGGCCTTGTCCTGAAGATGCGCTTCAAGCGCGGTCAGCGCGGCGGTGTGCCAATGCCGGCACCATTTCTGCACCGCCACTTCGTCGAACTTGAATTCGTGTTCCAGATATTCGCGCACCCGCGGCACGATCAAGGGATGCGAATCGCAGGCGACGAGCTGGCTCAATCCGCGCACGCGGGCGCGGCCGCGCGGATCGCGCGGCAACAAGGGCGGCGTTGGATGCGTCTCGTCGAGATATTCGACGATGGCGAGCGACTCGAACAGCGCCGGCCCGTCGCCGTCGATCAGCGCCGGAATCGCCATCATCGGATTGACCGCGCGGAATTCGGCTTGGCGCTGCTCGCCCTTCATGAGATTGACCTGGATGACCTCATCGGGGGTAATGCCCTTGAGGTTGAGCGCTATGCGCACGCGATAGGTCGCGAGCGAACGCCAGAATGAAAAGAGTTTCATGGGACTCTCCGCTGATGTTCCCCTCATCCTTGTAAGTCACGAATCGCTGCATCGGCTCAGGTGCGAGCCATTAGCGCGTTTACGCGCTTCTTCGACGCGCTATGGCGAGCCTCGAAGGATGAGGTAAATTGGTCTAATCCGCGCCCGGATCGGCCTTGAGCCCCGCCGCCTCGATGCCGGCCACCGCGCACATTTCGTCCTTGTCCGAGGTATCGCCGGAAACACCGCAGGCGCCGATGATATTCCCAGCCCCGTCGCGGACGAGCACGCCGGCGGGATTGGTCACGATGCGGCCGCCGCTTGCCGCCGCCAGCATGGTGAAAAATTGCGGGGTCTTGGCGGCGCGGGCGGCCAGCGTGCGCGAGCCGAAACCCATGCCGAGCGCGCCCCAGGCTTTGCCGAAGGCGATGTCAAAACGCAAAATGCCGGATTTATCCTCGCGTTTGAACGCGACCAGGTGGCCGCCGGCATCGAGCACGGCAACGCTGAGCGGCGCGAGATTGGTATCGCGCGCTTTCTTCAGGGCGACATCGACGATGATGGAAGCTTGCGCAAGCGTAATGACAGACATGTTGGCTCCGGTTGCTGTTGGCAAATATTCTTATCGCTCGGCGCGGCTCGCCCAATAGGCGGAGACTGTTGAGATTTCGGCGGCACCCGAGCGGTGGCGCTTGGTTTCCTCGTAACAGGCAAGCGTCTTGTCGACGAGCGGCAGCTCGATGCCGCGCGACTTGGCTTCGGCCAGCATGGCCCGCATGTCCTTGATGCCGCCGTCGACATCGAATGTCACCGGACCGGCATCGCCGCCTTTCAGCATTGCCGCGATGCCTGGCGCGCGGACTTTGGCGATCGTGGCGGCGCCGGAAGTGTCGCTCAGCAAATCCAGCAGGCGCCCCGGATCGACCGGCAGCGCGTGCGCCAGCGCCAACGCCTCGCCCAAGGCCTGCCAATAAACCATCAGCGGCAGATTGACCGCGAATTTCAGCACCGCGCCCGAACCGACCGGCCCGGCATGTTCGACGCGGCGGCAGAGCTGATCGAGAATCGGCCGGGCGCGCGCCGCGGCGGCGTCGCTGGCGCCCATGAGCCCGATGAGCTTGCCCTGCCGCGCCGGACCGGTCGAACCGCCGACCGGGCATTCGACGAAGGCCGCGCCCTTGCCGCGCGCCGCTTCGGCGAGCGCAATCTCGGTCGCCGGCAAGACCGTGCTCATGTCGATGAACAGTTTGCCGGCAACATCGCCACTGAGCAGGCCCGACGGTCCGTTGTAGACTGCATCGAGCGCTCCCGCATCGGTGAGGCTCGTAATCACGACTTCCGCGTCTTGCGCCACCTCCGCCGGCGTCGCGACCGCCGTTGCGCCGGTGACCGCCTTGGCCTTGTCGGGCGTACAATTCCACACCGCAACGTCGTGCCCGACCTCGATCAGCCGCGCCGCGATGGCCGCGCCCATTTTCCCGGTACCGGCGACACCAATCCGCATCCGTGGTCTCCTGAAGCTTCGCCCGGCGCGGACGATATGCGATTGGCGCACCGTGAGAAAGCCGCTTGCGCGCGTAGCGACCGAATGCCATAGCGTCGCGTCCCGACGGAAAAAGGGAGCGGGCGCAATATGGCTGCGGGCAAGAAAGGTGTCGTCGGCATCGTCGGCCTCGGCATCATGGGCGGCGCATTTGCGGAAAATCTCGTCGCCGCCGGCTGGCGCGTCATCGGCTATGACGTTGCGCCGGCGCGCCGGCGCGCGCTGGCGCGCGCGGGCGTCGAAACTGCCGCCGATGCCGCCAACGTCGCGCGCAAGGCGAAGACCATCATCACGAGCTTGCCCAGTCCCTCCGCGCTCGCGGCGACGGCCACGGCGATCGTCAAAGCCAAAGTGCCGCGCCGCGTGGTGATCGAGGCCTCCACCTTCAAGATCGAGGACAAGGCCAAAGCCCAGGCGGTGCTGCGCAAGGCCGGCCACGTGCTGCTCGATTGCCCGATGAGCGGCACCGGCGCGCAGGCCAAGGTGAAAGATCTCGTGGTCTATGCCTCGGGCGGCGCCGCCGAGATCAAGAAATTGCGCCCGCTATTCGCCGGCTTTACCCGTGCGGTGCATGACGTCGGCGAGTTCGGCAACGGCAGCCGCATGAAATACGTCGCCAATCTTCTGGTCGCCATCCACAACGTGGCGAGCGCGGAGGCGATGGTCTTGGGCATGAAAGCCGGGCTGCCGCCGCAAGTCATATTCGACCTGGTCAAAATCGGCGCCGGCAATTCGCGCATTTTCGAGCTGCGCGGGCCGATGATGGTGAAGAACGACTACGCCGACGCCACCATGAAAATCTCGGTGTGGCAGAAGGACATGGACGTCATCGGAAGCTACGCGCGAAAAATTCGCGCACCGACGCCGATGTTCGACGCCAGCAAGGCCGTCTACAACAAGGCGCTGGCAAGCGGCCGCGGCGCGCAGGACAGCGCCGCCGTTTGCGCCGTGCTGGAAAAGATGGCCGGCGTGAAACGCGGCAAGGCGATGACAAAGCGCTAATCATTGATCGGTGACATCGCGCACGAAGCCGGATGATCCAGTAATCCCCAACGGTCTCACGTCATTCATAATAGAGGATACTGGATGCTCCGCCGTTGCGGGGCACGACAGGAAAAGGGAGGAAAATGAATGTCATCGCTTGAAGGCGAAGCCCGCATGGCGGCGGCCGCCGGCGACCGCAAGACGCTTGTAGCGCGCAGCGAGACGCGCGACGGCATGCGCATCGATTGGGACGTGCCGATCGCGATGGACGATGGGCTGATCCTGCGCGCCGACGTGTATCGTCCCGTCGCCGCAGGCCGCTATCCGGCGATTTTGAGCTACGGCCCCTATGCCAAGGGACTCGCCTTTCAGGACGGCTATCCGAGCGCATGGCAGCGCATGGCGGAGAAGCATCCCAACGTCACCAGAGGCTCCAGCAATCTTTATCAAAGCTGGGAAGTCGTCGACCCCGAAAAGTGGGTGCCGCACGATTACGCCTGCGTACGCGTCGATTCGCGCGGCGCCGGCTGCTCGCCCGGATTCATCGATCATTTCTCGCCGCGCGAGACCAAGGATTTCTACGACTGCATCGAATGGGTCGGCGTGCAGCCCTGGTCGAACGGCAAGGTGGGCTTAAACGGCATTTCCTATTACGGCATCAATCAGTGGCACGTCGCCTCGCTCGAGCCGCCGCATCTCGCCGCCATGTGCATCTGGGAAGGCGCCGCCGACTGGTATCGCGACATGACGCACCATGGCGGCATCCTCTGCACGTTCTGGGAGAATTGGTACGACATGCAGGTCAAGACCGTGCAGTACGGCGCCGGCGAGCGCGGCAAAAGGAGCCGTGTGCATGGCGAACTGGTCTGCGGCCCGGAAGTTCTGTCCGACGCGGAGCTGGCGAAAAACCGCAGCAATTTCGGCGCCGACATCGCCGCGCATCCGCTCGACGACGACTATCATCGCGCCCGCTCCCCGGTGTGGCCGAAGGTGAAGGTGCCGTTTTTGTCGGCGGCCAATTGGGGCGGCCAGCCGCTGCATCCGCGCGGCAATTTCGAAGGATATGTGCGCGCCGCGTCGAAGCAAAAGTGGCTCGAAGTGCACGGCATCGAGCACTGGACGCACTTTTACACCGATTACGGCCGCAACCTGCAACTGCGCTTTTTCGATTATTTTCTGCATGGCAAGAAGAACGACTGGGATAAGCAACCGCCGGTGCAGCTTCAGGTGCGCCATATCGATGGCTTCGTCGCGCGCGCCGAGCGGGAATGGCCGCTCAAGCGCACCAAGTGGACGAAACTTTATCTCGATCCGTCCGGCGGCGTGCTCAGCGAAAAAGCCGCCAAGAAAAAAACCGTCGTCCGCTTCGAAGCGATGGGCGATGGTGTGACGTTTCTGACGCCGCCGCTTCCCCGCGATACCGAAATCACCGGCCCGTCGGCGGTCAAGCTGTTCGTATCGTCCTCGATCGGCGATGCCGACATTTTCGTCGTGCTGCGTGTCTTCTCGCCCGACCTAAAGGAAGTGGTGTTCCAGGGCGCCATCGATCCGCACACGCCGATCGGCCAGGGTTGGCTGCGCGCCTCGCATCGTGAGCTTGATAAGAAACTGTCGAGGCCATACCGGCCCTATCATACGCACACCAACAAGCAACCGCTCAAACCGGGCGAGGTCGTCGCGCTCGATGTCGAAATCTGGCCAACGTCGATCGTCGCGCCGGCCGGCTACCGCATCGCGCTCACCGTCCGTGGCAAGGACTACGTCTATCCGGGACCGAGCGGCGGACGGTTGTCCAATTTCAAAAACGAGCTCACTGGTTGTGGACCGTTCCTCCACGACGATCCGCGCGACCGGCCACCGGAGATTTTCGCAGGCCGCACCAGTCTGCATTTCGGCGCCAGCATGCGACCTTATCTCCTGTTGCCCGTCGTTCCGCCGAAGAAAAAATGATCGTATAACGGCGCCGCATCTGAATCGCAGCTATCTACGATAAGAAGAACAGGCCTCGTTCAATACGAGACCAAAGGAGATTTTGATGTCGCGCAAGTTCAATCGCCGGACGCTCTTGGCAGGCAGCGCCTCGGGAGCGGCGGCGGCAATGATGCGTTTTCCCGCACCCGCTATTGCACAGGCCGCCCCGATCAAAATAGGCCTTCTCACGGTCAAGACCGGACCGCTCGCCCAAGGCGGCATCCAGATGGAACAGGGCGCGCTCACCTTCTTGAAGGGGACGAATTTCACGATGGCCGGCCGCAGGGTCGATTTCGTATCGGCCGATACTGGCGGCGCGCCGGCCGGCGCCAAGACCAAAGTCCAGGAATTGGTCGAACGTGACAAGGTCAACGTCATCATCGGACCGCTGGCCGCCTTCGAGCTCTATGCGATCAATGACTATGTCCGACAGCAAAAAATGCCGACGCTCAGTCTCGCCGCGGCGGACAATCTGACGCAACGAACGCCGAATCCGTACCTGATACGGGCGTCGGCAACGTCTTCGCAAGCGATGCAACCGCTGGGTCACTATGCGGCGACCGAGATGAAGCTCAAGCGCGTCATTACGCTGGCGGACGATCTGTCGTTCGGCTACGAGGAGATCGGCGGCTTCCAGGCGGCTTTCGAGAACGATGGCGGCTGTCTCGTCAGCAAACTGTGGCCGCCTTTGGTGACGCCCGACTACACGCCGTACACCGCGCAGATCACCGACTGTGACGGGGTCTGTCAGGGCTTTGCCGGGTCGAACCCGCTGCGTTTCCTGAAGGCGTATGCCGACGCCGGATTGAAATATCCCGTTGTCACGGGAGAGGTCGGCGGCGACGACGCCTTGCTCAAGAGTTTCGGCAACGAGGCGCTCGGCCTCGTTTCGTGTTGCCCCTATTCGCTTGACCTCGAGAGCGCCAGCAACACCCGCTTCATCGACGCGATGTTGAAGAATTTCAACGCCGTTCCCGGCTTCTATGCCGCCGGCATCTACGTCAATTGCCAGGTGATCGAAGCGGGCCTCAAAGCGACCGGCGGCGACATCGGCGACAAGGACAAGTTCACGGCGGCGCTGCGGGCGGTCAATCTGTCCGACACGCCGCGCGGTCCGATCAAGTTCGACCATTTCGGCAATGTCATCGGCACGTTCTGCATCCGGCGCTGCGGCACCGAGGGCGCCAAATACGGGCTAAAGCTCTGGAATAAGATCGTTAAGACCTATGAAAATGTCAGTCAGTTTTGGACCTGGCCGGAAGCCGAGTTTCTCGCGCATCCGGTCTATTCGCGCGACTATCCGCCGCTGCGGAAGTGTTGAAAATCGCGACAATGGCGGACTTTGCAGGGGAGGGAGGGCTTCGCCCGAGGCCGGCGAAATGTTAACCTGAAAGTTGAAAGGCTGTTGCGCGGGGCGCATTGGCATTGCCGATGTTGCGTCGAAGCCCGGCGCTCAAGGGAGGGTAGGAAATGTCTCGCAAGCTCATGTCTCGGAAGGGCGGCTCACACAAGGTTTCGCGCCGCGCGGTCTTGGCCGGCACCGCGGCCGGTGCCGCCGCCGCGCTCACCCGTTTCCCGGCGCCCGCTGTGGCGCAGGAGATGCCGTTCAAGCTCGGCCTGCTCACCGTGAAGACCGGGCCGCTCGCCCAAGGCGGCATCCAGATGGAACAGGGCGTGATCACGTTCCTGAAGGAGCACAATTACACGATCGGCGGCCGCAAGGTGGACTTCGTCTCCGCCGACACCGGTGGCAATCCCGCAGGGACCAAGACCAAGGTTCAAGAACTGGTCGAGCGCGACAATGTCAACGTCATCCTCGGCCCGCTTGCCGCATTCGAGCTTTATGCCATCAATGAGTACATCCAGCAGCACAAAATGCCGACGCTCAGCCTGGCGGCGGCCGACAACCTCACCCAGCGCACCCCTAACCCTTATCTGCTGCGCGCGTCGGCGACCTCCTCGCAAGCGATGCACCCGATGGGGCACTACGCGGCGACCGAACTCAAGCTCAAGCGTGTCGCTTGCATCGTGGAGGATTTCGCCTTCGGCTACGAGCAGATCGGCGGCTTCCAGGCGGCGTTCCAGAAGGACGGCGGCTGCGTCGTCAGCAAGCTATGGCCGCCGTTGGTGACGCCCGACTATACGCCCTATGTCGCCCAGATCAGCGATTGCGACGGCGTCTGCCAGGGTTTTGCCGGCTCCAATCCGCTGCGCTTCATGAAGGCCTATGCCAATGCCGGGTTGAAATATCCGGTAGTGACCGGCGAAACCGGCGCCGATGACGCGTTGCTCAAGAGCTACGGCGATGAGGCGATCGGCTTGGTCAGCTGCTGCCCCTATACGCTTGACGTCGAGACTGACGCCAACAAGCGCTTCATCGACGGCATGCTGAAGAACTACAACACCGTTCCCGGCCAATATGCCGCGCTGCTCTATGTCAATTGCCAGGTGGTCGATGCGGCTCTGAAGGCCACCGGCGGTGACGCCAGCGACAAAGAGAAGCTGATGGCGGCGCTCAAAGCGGTCAGTCTCACCGATACGCCGCGCGGACCGCTGAAGTTCGATCACCTCAACAATGTCATTGGCACCTTCTATGTCCGCCGCATCGGGACCAAGGGCGCCAAATACGGGCTCAAACTGTGGAATGAGGTCATCAAGACCTATGAGAATGTAAGCCAGTTCTGGACTTGGCCTGAGCAGGAATTCCTCGCCCATCCGGTGTACTCGCGCGATTATCCGCCGCTGACCAAGTGCTGAAGTCACTTATCTGAAACCAACCCGGATTGCAGGTCGTGCAATCCGGGTGATTGCCCAAATTAGCGCAGCCGGGACGAGAAAGGGCGGCGGCTATGACATTTTGGCTGTTGCTTACCGTCAACAGCGTGACGTTCGGCGGCCTGCTGTTTTTGTTGTCGGCCGGATTTTCATTGATCTTCGGGCTGATGCGCATCCCCAATCTGACGCATGGCTCGATGTTCATGGCCGGCGCCTATCTGGGCACGACGTTCCTGTCCGGCGCGCTGGGATTTACCTTGAATTTCTGGTTGGCCGCGGTCATCGCCGCGCTCGAGGTTGCAGTCTTGGGCGCATTGATGGAGCGTCTTTTGCTGCGGCGGCTCGCGGGCCAGCAATTGGCGCAGGTGCTGGTGACGCTGGGCGTTTCCTTCATGGCCGCCGATCTTTGCCTGATGGCGTGGGGCGGCGATCCGATTTCGGTGGCGACGCCGCCAGGCCTAGCCGGCTTCATCCGCTTTGCCGGAGCGGTGTTTCCGCTGTACCGCATGGCGGTCATCGGCATCGCGGTGGTGTTCGCGATTGCGCTCTGGCTCATGCTCGAACGCACGCGGCTCGGCGCCATGATCCGCGCCGGCGTCGACGACCCGCAGATGGCGCGCGTCGTCGGCATCCGCGTCTCGCAGCTCTTCACCGTCGTGTTTGCGCTCGGCGCCGGCTTGGCGGGCTTCGCCGGAATGATCGGCGGCCCGATCCTGTCGGTCTACCCCGGTCTCGACCAAGACATGCTGCCGCTTGCGCTGGTGGTCGTCATCCTCGGCGGCACCGGAAGCCTGCTTGGCTCTTTCGTCGGCAGCATCATCATCGGCTTCATCTACAATTTCGGGCAGGCGCTGTTGCCCGAGCTCGCCTATTTCGTGCTGTTCCTGCCGATGGTGCTCGTGCTGGTGCTCCGCCCGCAGGGTCTGTTCGGAGGCCAGATCCTGTGAACAGTGCGGTAACCGGTGGAACGGATAAATCCACAACTGGCGTCGTGATTGCGCGGCGCGTTGCCGTCGCCGTCGCCATCCTGGCGCTGATCGCGGTGCCTTACGTCATCACGCAGGTCTATTACGTCAATATCGCCAGCCAGATCCTGCTCTACGCCGTGTTCGCGCTGGGTCTCAATGTGCTCGTCGGCTATGCCGGATTGGTGTCGCTCGGCCATGCCGGATTGTTCGGCGTCGCGGCCTATGTCGATGCCTATCTGCTGGCCGCCGGGCATGGCCACGCGGTTGCGATCTTCGCCGCGCTGGTTGCGACGCTTGTGGCAACGGCCGGCTTTGCCGCGCTGGCGCTGCGTGCGACCGGCATCAGCTTCATCATGATTACGCTCGCGCTCGGCGAGATCATCTGGGGGCTCGCTTATCGCTGGATCAGCATTACCGGAGGCGACAACGGTATCAGCGTGTCGACACGGCCGGCGCCGTTCGGGCTGCCGCTTGATTCGCCGAGCGCCTTCTACGACGCCACGCTGGTGGTGTTTTTGATTGCGCTTGCCGCGGCGGCGGTCTTCGTGCGCTCGCCGTTTGGCGCCGCGCTCGCCGGCACTCGCGACCAGCCGCGCCGCATGAATGCGCTCGGCTTTCACGTCTGGATGATCCGGTTCTGGGCCTTTATGTTCTCCGGCCTGTTGACCGCCGTGGCCGGCATCCTGTTCGTCTATTACACCGAGTTCATCAGCCCGCAGGCGCTGGCGTTGACCGCCTCGGCGGAGGCCCTGCTGATGGTGATCTCCGGTGGTGCCGGAACGCTGCTCGGACCGGTCATCGGCGCGGCGCTGGTCGTGATCGTGAAGAATGTGGTGAGCGCCTATATCACGCGCTGGAATTTCATGCTCGGCGCCATCTTCGTCGCCATCGTCGTGTTCATGCCGGAAGGCCTGGTGCCCGGCGCAGTGCGGCTTACGCGCTCGGCGTGGCGCGCGGCGAACCGGCAGAAAGCCGCAGCCGTAACCGCGGGGCCGCAGCAATGACCGCGCTCGTCGTCACCGGCCTCAACAAATCGTTCGGCGGACTGCGCGTCACCACCAACGTCAACCTCAATGTCGAGGCGGGCGAACGCCGGTTGATCATCGGTCCGAACGGCGCCGGCAAGACCACTCTGTTCAACCTCATCACCGGCGAGATTGCGCCCGACGGCGGATCGGTGGCGCTGTTCGGCCGCGACATCACCCGGATGCCGAGCCGCAAACGCACGCATCTCGGGATGGCGCGGACCTATCAGATCATCACGCTGTTTGCGCACGACACCATCGAACGCAATGTGACGTTGGCTTTGCTCGGCCTGTCGCCGCTGCGCTGGAATCCGCTGGTCGCGCTCGACCGCCAGCATCATCTGGCCGCGCGAGGTCGCGCGGCGCTCAAGCGCGTCGGTCTCGACCACCTCGCCGCGCGGTCGCTGGCGCAAACGTCGTACGGCGAACGGCGGCGGGTTGAGATCGCCATGGCGCTGGCGCAAAATCCGAAAGTGCTGCTGCTCGACGAGCCGTTCGCCGGCCTTTCGATCGACGAGCGGCAGGACGTGCGCAAGCTTCTCGCCGCCATTCCGCGCGATGTGACCATCGTGATGATCGAACACGATATGGACACGGCGCTCGATCTTGCCGACCGCATTACGCTTTTGCATTTCGGCGAGGTGATCGTCGAGGGCACCCGCGCCGAGGTGGTGGCCGATCCGCGCACGCGGGAGGTCTATCTTGGCGATTAGCGCGCTCAAGCTTAGCGGCATCGAGGCCTTCTACGGCGACAGCCACGTGCTGCAGCAGGTGTCGTTTGCGCTCGGCGAGGGCAGGCTGCTCGGCCTGCTCGGACGAAACGGCGCCGGCAAGTCGACCTGCATGAATGTCAGCGTCGGGTTGCTACCGCCGCGCGCCGGCAGCGTCGAGGTGTTCGGCACGCCGGTGACGCGGCTGCCGCCGGAAATGATCGCGGCGCGCGGCGTCGCGCTGGTGCCGCAAGGCCGCCGCGTGTTTCGCAGCCTCACCGTGCGCGAAAATCTCATGGTTGCCGCGCATTTGGGCTTCGCCACACACCACGCGCCGTGGACCGCCGACACGGTCTTTGCCATGTTCCCGCGGCTGGCCGAGCGCCGCGGCCAGCTCGCCGGCCACCTGTCCGGCGGCGAACAGCAAATGCTCGCGATCGGCCGTGCGCTGATGGCCAATCCTCGCGTCTTGTTGATGGACGAACCGTCGGAAGGCCTGGCGCCGCAAATCGTCGCCGAGGTGATGGCGACGATCCGCAAGCTGAAAGCAAGCGGCCTGTCAATCGTGCTGGTCGAGCAGAGCCCGAAACTCGTCTTCGACATCGCCGACGACATTGTCATCCTCAATTCGGGCCGCGTCGCAGTGGTGTCGACGGCCGAGAAGCTCAAGGACGACGGCGTCGACCTGCGCCAGCATCTCGGCATATTTTAGCGAGCTGACGCGCGCTAAAATCCGTTCGATCCATATTGCAAATTGTGCCGCACCCGGCCACGATGGCGCGGTAAGCTCTGGGAGGGGCTGGCTTGATAACGGTACCCGAATTGGCCGCGGAGGCCTTGGGGGCATATCTCGGCGACCATTTGAGCCGCAGGTTCGCCTCGACCAATGCCGATCTGACCGAGCTCATTCCGTCGATCGCCAGGTTGTCGCTCGAATGCATCGGTAACAGCGACGCGCTCTATCACAATGTCGAACATACGATGCTGGTGACGCTGGTCGGCTACGAGATCATGAAGGGCCGATCGCTCTTGACGCCGACCTATCCCAGCGACTACGCGCACCTGCTTGTCGCCTGCCTGTTGCACGACATCGGCTACGTGCGCGGCATCCTCAAAGGCGACGGCGCCGACGGCTACGTCATCGACGCCAAGGGCAACAAGGCCAAGCTGCCGCGCGGTTCGTCGGACGCCGCGCTGTTGCCGTATCACGTCGACCGCTCCAAGCTGTTTGCGATGGATCGCATCGCCAAGATCGAACTGCTCGATGCCGAGCGCATCGCCAACGCCATCGAATTTACGCGCTTTCCTTCGACGCAGGGAGCGGACGAAACCGACAACGAGGAGGGTTTGCTGGTGCGCGCCGCCGATCTCATCGGCCAGCTCGGCGATCCGCATTACCTGCGCAAGGCCAATGCGCTGTATTACGAGTTCGAAGAGGTCGGCATGAACAGGCAGCTCGGCTACACTTCGCCGGCCGATCTTACCGATCTCTATCCGCAGTTTTATTGGAACAGCGTTTCATCGCACATACAGGTCGCCATCCGTTATTTGAACGTCACGTCGAGCGGTCGGCAGTGGATCGCCAACCTCTACAGCAACGTCTTCCGCGCCGAGCGCGATCTGAGCCTGTGCGGGCCGCAACGCTAAGCCCCGGCTGTCGCCGTCATGACAGCGTCACGCAAGCCCATCCATCTTTGCTAAAGTAATGCGCACAGTGCCCGGGCCACGGATGCAAGCGCTTCGAATGCTCGCGAGCCATCGTAGTCCCTTATGACCGCTGCATCGCCCGAAATCCACGATTCCGCCGACGCTAGGGGACGAACCGCTCTTGCGGTGACCGGACTCGCGGCGCTTGGGATTGTATTTGGCGACATCGGCACGAGCCCGCTCTACACGCTCAAGACGGCTTTCGACTTTCTCGGTGGCGATGTTACGCCGGACCGCATCCTTGGCATGTTGTCGCTCCTGCTCTGGACGCTGTTTCTGATCACCTCGATCAAATACGTCACGATCGCCATGAGCATCGACAATGACGGCGAGGGCGGCATTCTCGCCTTGATGTCGCTTCTTGGCGTGCAGCGGCAGCATCGCCCAGCCATCATCCTGGCGGGTCTCCTCGGCGCCGCGCTGATCTACGGCGACGGCGCCATTACGCCGGCGATCTCGGTGCTTTCGGCGCTCGAAGGTTTCGAGATCGCGGCGCCGTCATTGAGCAATTACGTGCTGCCGGCCGCCGTTGTCATCCTTGTGCTGCTGTTCGCCGTGCAGCCGCTCGGCACCTCGCGCATCGGCGCCGCATTCGGCCCGGTCATGCTGGTCTGGTTTATCTCAATCGGGGCTCTTGGGCTGTGGGGCGTCACCCGCGATCCGGAAGTGCTGCTGGCGCTCAATCCGCTCTATAGCCTCCACCTGCTTGCCACCAACGGCATGCGCGGCTTTGCCGTGCTGGGCGGAATCTTCCTCTGCGTCACCGGCGCCGAGGCGCTTTATGCCGACATGGGGCATTTCGGCAAAACCCCGATCCGCTTCGCCTGGGCGTGGATCGTGTTTCCCTGCCTGGTTCTCAATTACGCCGGCCAATCGGCGATCGCGCTTCGCGGCGAGCCGATCGCGAACAACATCTTCTATCGGCTGTGTCCGCAATCGCTGCTCGTGCCGCTGATTTGCCTGGCGACGGTCGCCACCATCATCGCCAGTCAATCGATCATCACCGGCGCGTTCTCCATGACGCGGCAGGCGATCCAGCTCGGCTGGCTGCCGCGTCTGAATATCAAGCAGACTTCGGAAAAGGGCTACGGTCAAATCTATGTCGGCGTCGTCAACTGGCTGTTGATGGTGGTGACCGTCGCGCTCACGCTGTTATTTCAAAAGTCCAACAATCTCGCCGCAGCCTACGGTGTCGCGGTCTCGCTGACGATGCTCATGACATCCTTCCTGCTCTACGTCGCCATGCGCGAGATTTGGCAATGGAGCGCGGTGGCCAGCGCCGCGGCCGCCGGCCTATTCATCATCGTCGACGCTGGGTTTTTCGCGTCGAACTCGTTGAAGATCGCCGAAGGCGGATATGTGCCGCTGCTGCTTGCCGCTGCCGTCTATGGGCTGATGCTGATCTGGCATCGCGGCACCGTCGCCGTTGCGCACAGTCTGTCGCAAGCGCCGGTGACAGCGGCGAAATTTCTTTCCGACGTCAAGGCGCGCAATGTGCCGCGGGTGCCCGGCACCGCGGTCTTTCTCACCCGTACCGATAGCGGCGTTCCACCGGTCATGATCTGGCACTTAAAGCAGAACCGGTCGCTGCATGAGCGGCTCGTGGCGTTGCGCGTGCTTACCGAATCCAAGCCGCGGGTGCATTGGCCAGATCTGATGTCGGTGGTGCGCGAAGGCGAGAATTTCTGGCGCGTGACGGCGCGTTTCGGTTTCATGCAGCGTCCCGACATTCCCCACCTGATGAAAGAGGCACACGAGAGAGGCTGCGGCGTTATGCTCGAAGACATAACCTATTATGTCGGTCATGAGATTATCCTGCACCGCGAGCGCGGTGCGGAACTGCCGATCTGGCAGGAGAAAATATTCGCCGCCATGATCAGGAATGCCTCGCACGTCACCGACTATTTCCGCCTGCCGAGCGAGCAGGTGGTCGAGATCGGCCGTCAGATTTCGATTTAAGGACGGAAGCCCGTTATTGCCGCCAAGCCCTCTTTCTTATTGCACATCGTGGCGGCCTATGCTTTCCCCGGCGGCTCAAAATAGTGATTTCAAGGAATTCTCATGCCCGAGCAATGGAACAAGTACGGTCCGACCACCGCGCGCCAGCATGGCAAGTTCGGGCGCGAAGTGCGGCCGAACAGCGTCACCATCGACATTCATGCTCATGTCGAGGTGCCGCAAGCCGCGGAGTTCATCGCGCCGTATCTCGACATGGCGACCGTGCCGCTGTTTCATTTCGCCACGCCGGAATCGCAGGCACTGACCCTGAAACAATCCGCCGATATCAGCGCGCGGCGTGCTCCCGAGCACCGGCTCGCCGACCTCGACGCCATGTCGATCGATATTCAGATGATCGCGCCGCCGCCGCTGCAATGCTATTACGCGGTGCCGCTCGACATCGCGGTGAAGGCGGCGCGGATCGTCAACGACGGCATCGCCGAGTTTTGTGCAAAACATCCGGATCGCTTCAAGGGCTTCGGCTCAGTGCCGATGCCCGACGGCCGTGAGGCGGTCAACGAGCTTGAGCGCTGCGTCAGAAAGCTCGGCTTCGCCGGCGTCGAGATTTTGACCAACGTCGCCGGCAGGGAACTGTCGGATCCGGCCTTCGCGCCGTTCTGGAAAAAAGCCGAAGAGCTCGGCGTCTTGGTGATGATCCATCCCAACGGCTTCACCGAAGCCTCGCGGTTAAAGCGTTTTTATTTCAATAACGTGATCGGCAATCCGCTGGAGACGACGATCGCGCTGCATTATCTGATCTTCGACGGCGTGCTCGAACGTCATCCCAAGCTGAAAATTCTCGCCGTGCACGGCGGCGGCTATCTCGGCGCCTATCCGGGCCGCATCGATCATGCCTGGGGCGCGCGCTCGGATGCGCATGGCGACTTGCCGCGGCCGCCGACCACGTATCTTAAGCGCGTTTACGTCGACACCGTTGTATTCACGCCGCACCAGCTTGCCGAATTGGTGCGCGTATTCGGCGCCGACCACGTCGTGATGGGCACCGACTATCCATTCGACATGGCGGATTTTGATCCGGTCGGTCACATCGCCGGAGTTCGAGGGTTTCGACGCCGCGACCGTGGCGGCGCTGGCCGGCGGCAATAGCAAACTCTTGCTCGGGCTATGAGTCCGGCCACGCGTTGAACGCAAACCCCGATCCGGCGCGCTATTTCGATTGCGGTTCGGGTGCCGCCGGCGGGGGCATTTGCATCGGAACTGGCGCCGGTGGCGGCGTCATCTGCATCGGCGCCGGCGGCGGTGCAGGAGGTGGCGGCGGCGGATTTGCGATACCCGCATAAACCGCGCCGGGGATCACCGCCATCACGAAGGTGGTCGGCGTTTCCTTCGGCCCGAATGGGCCGGGAACCTGATTTGCTATCGGCGGCAGGCTCTTGAGATAGGCGACGATCGCCAGCGCATCCGATTTCGTCAATTTAACGTAGGCCTCGGACGGCATGATGGGGGCGAGCTTGCGTCCCTGCGGCGTCACTCCGGTGGTCAATGCGGTGACGATTTGCGCCGGCGTCCAATTGCCGAGGCCGGTCGCTTTGTCGGGCGTCAGATTGGGAGCGACGAACACGCCAAGCCCCGGAATAGCGAAACCAACGTCCGAGCCGCCGAGATATTTGGACTTATCCTCGTTGCCGAAGAAATGACCTGGAGTGTGGCAATCGGTGCAACTTGCCACAGTGACGAGATATTTGCCGCGCGCGATTGCGTGCTTGTCCGCGGCATGCGCAACGATCGGCATCGCCAGCCAGGCGCCGGCCAGGATGACGGCGGACGGCAGGACGATCCGCCGCCGCGCCGACGCACTCGCACGGGTTTCGACAAAATGAGTTGACGTTGCATTGGCGCGGCCTGGCATAATCCCTCCTGACAAATCGCGTGGCGGCGATCCCGTCAATCAGTGTCGCGGCCCACCTACGGCCGTGTCAATACGAAATTATTTAGCGGTCCTTTGAATCGAACATTCGCACGAGAGCCTGCCGAATTCGGATGCGAATGTCGAAGTCGGACCATTAGCGCGCCGTCACCTCGACAATCGCCGCGACCAGCGCCAGAGCGGCCGGCGCGATCATCGGATGAGCGATCAGGTGCAATGCCAGCGCGCCGATAACCGCGCCGGCCGCGTAAGCGATCCACGCCGTCGACAGTACGGCAAGCGTGGTCTGCTGCTTCGGCTCCGCGGCCTCCGGCACCGCCGAGCCCAATCTGACCAGGTTGCCGGTAATGAATACGGTATTGATCGAGACGCCCCCGATCCGGCGGACGGCGGCACTTTGCATGCCGAGCGCGGCGGCGGCGATCGCGGCGCTCCATGGGTTGGCGATGAGCTCCGATCCGCCCAGCATGAGCGCGGCGAGAAAAAGCGGCAGGCTCGTTGGCAGCTTGGCCCTCAGCACGGTTTGGGTGGCGATGACCGCCGCCAGGAAGACCGCGATGATGCCGGCATGGTAGCCGGCATCATCGAGTTGCCAGCTGGCGAAGTCGATGCCGAGGAGAACGGTGTTCCCCGTCATCGCTCCGACGAACGTGCCGTAGCGAAGGTAGGAGATCGCGTCGGCCGAGCCGCCGATCAGGCAAAGCACTATGGTCCGTCCGAGATCGCGCGGTTGCATTGGCGAGCCTCATGCCGCGCATATGAGTATTACGGGCGCGTACCCCGTCGCTTTTTGCCCGGCTTCAGCCGATGCACGGTCGCGCCGACGCCGGCACTGCGCCGCAATGCTTCCTTGAGGCTTGCCGGACGTCCGTGCTTTTTCAGAAGGTCGCGGAACGCTTCGTCCGCGAGCTCCTGAAAATCTTTCATCTGGTCGCGGCCGAGAAGATCGATGTTCCGCCAGGTCTCGTCGTCGAACTGGACCCGCTTGCCCGGCATCAGCTCGCCTTCTTATGCCGGGCATGATTGCGCGCCTGCGCGCGCGCCGCTTTTTTCGAGGGCCGTGCGCTCGCCCGGCTCTGGGGAGTCCGCGCGCCGCCGCCGCTGCTTCGGCCGCCGCCGCTCGTCTTCACGCTCTGCCGCAACGCGTCCATCAGATTAATGACGTTCGACGGCTCGCGCTCCTTCGGCCGCTCGATCTTCTCGCCCTTTTGCTTCTTGCGCAGCAAATCCTTGAGCGCATCCTCGTAATCATCCTTGAATTGCTCGGGCTTGAAGTGCCCGGCCTTGGTCTCGACGATATGCACCGCGAGATCGAGCATATCCTTTGGGATCTTCTCATCCTCGATAGTGTCGAAATATTCGTCTTCCTTGCGCACCTCGTAGGGGTAGCGCAGCGTGACGCCGACCATGCCCTTGCCGCGGGCTTCCAGCGCGATGATGTGCTCGCGCGAGGTGAAAACGACCTTGCCGAGCGCCACCATGTCTTCCTTGCGGATCGCCTCGCGGATCACGGCAAAGGCCTGCTGCCCGACTTCGCCGTCGGGCACGATGTAATACGGATCGCGCAGATAAAGCTCGTCGATTTCGCTGCGCGGCACGAATTCCTCGATGTCGATGACGTGCTTTGATTCGATGGCGACGGCTTCGAGCTCTTCCGGGTCGAGCTCGATATATTCGCCCTTGGCGAGCTCGTAGCCCTTGACGATGTCGGCGTTGTCGACCTCGTCGCCGGTATCGGCGTCGATCTTCTTGTAACGGATGCGGTTGCCGGTTTCTTTGTTGAGCTGGTGGAAGCTGATCTTTTCCCGCTCCGAGGTCGCCGGAAACAACGCAATCGGACAGGAGACGAGCGACAGCTTGAGGTAGCCTTTCCAATACGCGCGGGGGGCCACGGCGATACTCCATACTTTTACAGCATGATCCCGAAAATGCCTGCCCTCGGACGTGATCCGAGAGTGGATACCAGATCATGCTCAATCAAAATCCTAGAGGCCGGTTCTGATTCCAGCAGAACCGAAAAGGCTCTAGGAACGCGGATTCAACGATACCAGGGAACCCGCGTTCCACAAAGGAACTAACCGCCGGTGAGTTGGCGGCCGTTTCTTCTTTGTTCTACCCGGTCCGACGGCTAAACTCCGTGCAATTCGCCAATTCGAGAGGCCGGATTCATGCCAGTCAGCAGCGCACTGCGAAAGCAACCGAGAACCGCGGACAAACCGGCGCCGCGGCTCTATCACGCCCGGATGCTGGTGACGCGGGCCGAAGAATGGTGCGTCGAGGCCGAGACTGCCGAAGAAGCCCGTGCGCTGTTCGCCGCCGGCGCCGGTCACCGCTGCACGCCTGGCGAAAGCGTCCAGGTCGAGCTCGAGCAGCTCATCGACGAGTAAGCACCGGCGCGGCTCGCGACACACGGCGCCGTTAGCTATTTCACGCTATTTTACCGGCGCCGCGACGCGCACGGTGCATGCGCCTATAATGAGCCGTGGGTGCTGCCGCGCCGTCGCAAATTGGACATTTCACGATGTAAAATTGCGCTCGCCAACGCGCGAAAGCGGCGGATTCGAGCGGCATTTCGATCGAGCCGTAATTCCGGTGTGACATGACAACGGTTGATGCCTTGAGCGCGCCGCCTCCAGCGGGCGCGGTGCAATTCCTCGGCAGAGAGGCGGCCTATTGGCGGCTGCGCATCAAGGGCGCCGGCCTCCTCCTGCTTACGCTCGGCATCTATCGTTTCTGGTTCGCCACCGACGTGCGCCGCTACCTGTGGTCGAATACCGAAATCGGCGGCGAAACGCTGGAATATACTGGGCTCGCCACCGAACTCCTTGGCGGTTTTCTGCTCGCCATCGCGATTGTCGTTCCGCTCTACACGGCAGTCGCCTCGGCCGTGCTCGCGCTCGACACCGCGGCAATGGCGATCGCTGCAATCGGCTTTTTGCTGCTGGTGCTGCTCGGTCAATTCGCGTTGTATCGGGCGCGCCGCTATCGGCTGACGCGCACGGTGTTCCGCGGCGTGCGCTTCGATCAGCACAGTTCGGCCTGGCCCTATGCGTTTTACGCGCTGTCGTGGTGGCTGCTGGCGATCGTCACGCTTGGTCTCGTTTATCCGTGGGCGCAGGCGAACCTGCAACGATACAAGATGCGCCATACCAGCTATGGCGATCTGCAAGGCTCCTTCGCCGGCGCAGGCTCGGCGCTGTTCCTGCGCGGGCTGCCGATCTGGCTCCTTGTCGTGGGACCGATTGCCGTCGCCTTCGTCGTGCTCGGCCGCATGATCGATTGGAACGCGCTCAACGACTTGATGGCGCAGGGCAAGGGCACTCCGCTCGCCTTGCTCGTAGGCAATTCCGGCGTCACGGTCTTTGCCGTCGTTGCGGCGGCGACCGGCGCCAGCCTTGTCGCGGCGCTGGCGCTTTATCCTTTGTTTGCCGCCATCATGATGCGCTGGTGGATTTCCGGCCTGCGCTTCGGCGCGGTGACGGTGCGGTCGCGGCTCGCCACCGTCCAAGTCTATCGCATCTATCTGCGCTTTCTCCTCCACATCGTGCCTTTCATCATCGTCGCGGCGGCGCTTGGCGGAGTGAGCGTGTATTTGAGCGGCGCGCTCGTCGCATCCAATCACAATTCGATGCCCGCCGAATTATTTATGAGCGCGATCACGCTCGCGATCTATGTCGTGGTCATGCTCGGCGCTTCAACCATCTATCAGGTCGTCGTCACCTTCGCGATGTGGCGGCTCGCGGCGCAAACCGCCGAGCTTTGCGGCGCGGCTGCGCTCGACGGGGTGCGCGCGTCCGGCGTGCCGGACTCCGCGCTCGGCGAAGGTCTGGTCGACGCTCTCGGCGTCGGGGGTATTTGATGACGACTTCGAATGTGCTGCCGCGTGGGCCGGCCGTGTATTTCGACGGCGCCTCGAGCGCACGTAACGATGTGACGGTCGAAGCTGGAGCAACCGGCTTGCGCATTTTTGCCGGCGGCGAAGCGAGCCAAAATAACGCGCAAGATCGCGTTCATGATCGCGTGCTCGATGAATGGGCTTACGGCGATTTGCGGCGCATGTCGGCGCCCGAGGGCGTGCTTCGGCTGGGGCGTCGCGGCGAGACGCTGTTGGCGCGGCTCGAAATCCGCGATCCTAGGCTTGCCGCCACAATCGAGGACCGCGCCGAGGCGCTCGACCGCGGCGGCGCGGCGGAACGGCGGCTGCGCCGCAAGATCGTGGCGCTAAGTTTCGCCGCCGCCGCCTCCCTCAGTCTCACCGCGATTTTCGGCCTGCCGGCCTTGGCCAGCCGGATCATTCCGTTCGTGCCGCTGGCGGTCGAGCATAAACTCGGCGCCGCGGTCGACAAGAATATCCACTCAGCGCTCGACACGCGGCATCTCGGTCCGGCCTTCGCCTGCGGCGCGGCGCCGAGCGAAACCGCCGGCGGCGCGGCGCTAGGCCGCCTGGTCGCCAAACTCGAAGCGGCCGCCGCGCTGCCGTTTCCGCTGCATGTCGAGGTGGTGCGCCGCGCCGAGCCCAATGCCATGGCGCTGCCCGGCGGCCACATCTACGTCAATGACGGCCTGATCGGCCAAGCGCAGACGCCGGACGAGCTCGCCGGCGTGCTCGCCCACGAGATGGGCCACGTCGCCCACCGCGACGGCACGCGTACGGTGTTGCAGACGGCCGGCTTGTCGTTTCTATTCGGGATGATGCTCGGCGATTTCGTCGGCGGCGGCGCCGTCGTGATCGCCGCGCGGACCGTGCTGAAGTCATCTTATTCGCGCCGCGTCGAGGCGGCGGCCGACGCCTACAGCGTCGATTTGATGGAAAAGGTCGGCGGCGACCCGCATGCGCTCGGCACCGTGCTCGCCCGCATCGTCGGCAGCAAGGATCATGGCATGAAGCTTTTGCTCGACCATCCCGAGACCAAGGACCGGATCGCCGCCATCGACGCGGTTGCCGCCACCGGCGTGACGATGCCACTGCTTGACGCGGCGGATTGGAGCGCGCTGAAACAGATTTGCGCCCCATTGCCGGCAAAGCCTGCAGGATAGGGCAGAGCTGGATCATGCGACGCCGCATTCTCAACGATCAGCCGGTCTCGCGGCTTGCGGTGTGGGCCCGCCGAATTGCCTTGTTTTCGCTCGCCGCGACTTTCGTCGCCGTCATCATCGTGCGCTCGGGCGCGCTCGACATCGTCCCGGCGCTCTCCACGCTGGCCGGCGCGCTGGTGCTGGCTTGCGTCGCGATCCTGCTCGCTTTCGGCTCCGGCATCGTCATCTGGCGCTATGGCGCCGGCGGCGGCAGACACGCGGCCGCCGCTTTGTTCGTCGGCTTCGCGCTCATCGCCTATCCGCTCTATCTCGGTATCAAGGCCTATCGGTTGCCGGCGATCTACGACATCACCACCGATCCGATCGATCCGCCGCAGTTCGATGCCATCGCGCGGCTGCGGCCGCGCGACGCCAATCCGATCGCCTATGCCGGCCTCTACACCGCGGAGCAGCAAAACGCGGCCTATCCCGATATCGCGCCCGACGACACCACGGCGACGCCGCAGGAGGCCTACAACGCCGCCATGAAGGTCATCGCCAAGCGCCGCTGGCGGGTCGTCGATACGCGGCCGCCGCAAGGTCCGCTGCCGCGTATTAGCGATGCGCGGCAGTCGCCGGACGCCGCGGTGCGCGACGGCATTATCGAGGCGGTGGCGCGCACGCCGATCCTCGGCTTTCGCGACGACGTGGTAGTGCGGGTCCGCGCCGTCACCGACGGCGCCCGCATCGACGTGCGCTCGGCCTCGCGTTACGGCCGTCGCGATCTCGGCACCAACGCCGCGCGCGTGCGCAATCTCATCGACGATATCGACGACGTTCTGTCCACGCCGGCGCCGGAGAAGAAGCCGGACAAGAAGCCGGTGCCGCCGCCGCATCAGCCGGCGGGCAAGGCGTCCGCCAAGCGGTAGGTGCCCTCGATCGACGGCGGGGTTTCGGTCGCGACCAATCCGCGGGCGACGAGATCTTCAAGATGCGCCAGCGTCGATAAAGCAGCGGCGCCGGCAAGCCGCGGATCGAGCCCGATATAGACCGCCTTGACCAGGGTCGGGACATCGGCCGCGCCCTTGCCGAGCCGATGCAGGATGGAAGCCTCGCGGCCGTGGCGGTGGCGGATCAGAAATTGCACATAGCGCGGCGCGTCGCGCACCGGCATGCCGTGGCCGGAGAGATAAAGCGGCTCGCGGCGGCGGGCGAGCTTGTCGAGCGACGCCATGTAATCGCTCATGGCGCCGTCGGGCGGCGCCACGATCGTGGTCGACCAGCCCATGATATGGTCGCCGGCGAACAACAGATCGGCCTCCTTGAAGGCGAACGCCATGTGATTGGCGGTATGGCCCGGCGTCGTCACCGCTTCGAGCGTCCAGCCGTCGCCCGACACCACCTCGCCGTCGGCGAGCGCGACATCGGGACGGAAATCCATGTCGGCCGAAGCATCGAGGCGGCGCGTCTCGCCGATATGGAGCGGCCGCGCCAGCCGATGCGGCCCCTGCGCGAAAACCTTGGCGCCGGTCGCGGCTTTGACTTTCGGCACCGCGGGCGAATGGTCGCGATGGGTGTGGGTGACGAATATGTGGGTGACGGTTTCGCCGCGCACGGCGTCAAGCAGCGCGGCGATATGTGCATCGTCGTCGGGACCGGGATCGAGGATCGCGACTTTGCCGCGGCCGATGATGTAGCTCATCGTGCCCTTGAACGTGAACGGGCTGGGATTGTTGGCGACGACCGCGCGCACGCCCGGCGCCACCTCGCGCACCCGGTCGGGCTCGAAATCGAACGTTTTGTCGAAGGGCAAATCTTGGTTCATGGCGCGTCGTCGCTCATGCCGGCCTTATATGGCCTGCGCCGCGCGCTGACGAGGATGGGGGACGCCGAAAATAGTAGAGCCCCGGTGCCGGGAATGCCGGGGCTCTAGCAACCTCAATTCGCCACGGTAAGTGAGACCGAGATCGCCGACTATAGCCATGCAAGCGGCGGGCCAGATGGGGAGCGGCAAAACCGGAGCAATTCCGCTGCAATAATATTGCAAATTCGACAACTGGTCGCGCAACGGGCGTCGGCTGGCTATTTTGCAGGCAGCGGCTCATCGGACTTCAAAACGGCGTCCGGCTGCGGATGGCGGCGGCGAGCGTGCCCTCATCGAGATAATCGAGCTCGCCGCCGACCGGCACGCCGTGGGCGAGCCGCGTCACCTTCACATGACCTTTTTCTTGCGCCTCGTGCAGGAGGTCGGTGATGTAATGGGCGGTGCTCTGGCCGTCGACCGTGGCTGAGAGCGCCAGGATGACCTCCTTGACCGGAGACTCGCTCGCCCGCTTGATCAAGGCGTCGATCGTGAGATCGTCCGGCCCGATGCCGTCGAGCGGGGAGAGCGTGCCGCCGAGCACGTGATAACGTGCGCTGATGGCATGCGCGCGTTCCAGCGCCCAGAGATCGGCGACGTCGGCCACCACGACGATGGCGGACGGGTCGCGCTTGGGATCGGTGCAAACGGTGCACGGGTTCTGCGTATCGATATTGCCGCAAGTCCGGCACACCTCGATCTTCTCCATCGCGGTCGCTAGCGCTGTGGCCAGCGGCGCCATGATCAATTCGCGTTTCTTGATGAGAAACAAGGCGGCGCGCCGTGCCGAGCGCGGGCCGAGTCCAGGCAGGCGGGCGAGCAACTGGATCAGGCGCTCGATTTCCGGACCGGCGGCGATGGCAGGCATCAGAACAGCTTCAGCCCCGGCGGCAGGGGCAGGCCGCCGGTGAGCGCCTGCATTTTTTCGGCAAGCTGCGTCTCGAGCTTGCGCTTGGCATCAGCATGCGCGGCGACGACAAGGTCTTCGACGATTTCCCTCTGGTCGGGTTTGAGCAGCGAATTGTCGATGTGCACTCCGCGCAGGTCGCCCTTGCCGGAAATTTTTGTGGTCACGAGGCCGCCGCCGGCCGAGCCTTCGACTTCCAGCCGATCGAGCTCGGCCTGCATCGCCTCCATTTTCGATTTGAGCTCGCTTGCTTGTTTCATCAGGCCGAGAAAATCAGGCATCGGGAATCCTCGCTTCCCGGGCGCAGCGCAGCACGCAGTGATGCGCTGCAGACCCGGGCTCGTTAGATACGCGGAACTTGTGACGATCCCGGATCTGCAGCGCAGCGTTTCACGCTGCGCCGCGTCCGGGAAACGTGACTTGTATAGCGGGCTATCACGGGTCGTCGCTCTCTATTGCAGGAGAGGCTATTTCATCGGCATTTCCGTCGGGCGCGCCGGCCGGCGGGCGGACATCGACGATTTCGGCGCCGGGAAAGCGGGCCAGCACCGCCTGCACCAGAGGATCGTCGCGCACGCCGTCTTTTAATTCCGCTTTGCGGGTTTCCGCCTGCGCGCGCAGCGACGGCGTGCCGGCTTCGGCGGAGACGGCGACCATCCAGCGCCGCCCGGTCCAATCGGCGAGTTTCTTCGACAATTCGCCGACCAGCGTCTTCCGCGCGCTTTCTTCCAGCGCGACTTCGAGCGTACCATCCTCGAAGCGAACCAGCCGCACGTCGCGCTCCAGCGCGCTTTTGAGGGCGAGGTCGCGTTTTTCCGCCGCGAGCGCGATCAGCTCGGCGAAGCTGTTCACGCTACAGATGTCGCCGCCGCGCGCGATCGGTTCGTCGAGCGGCGCGGCTTCGGCCGCCGCCCTCGGCGCGGCGGCGGCAAGAGCGCCGCGCGTGCGCGCCTCCGAGCGCAATTCCGGACGCGGCGCCGCGGCGCTGCCTCCGGTCGCTCCGCCGCTTGCGGCGGCGGAGGGCGGGGTCGGGGAAGCGCCGTTGCCGCCGCGCGCATCGCCGAGCGAGCGGATCACCTCGTCGGGCGTCGGCAGGTCGGCGGCATAGGCGATGCGAACGAGCACCATTTCAGCGGCGTCGACCGGCCGGCCGGCGGCCTCGACCTCGGCGATGCCCTTGAGCAGCATCTGCCAGGTTCGCGCCAAGACGCGCATCGACAGCTTGGTGGCAAAGGCGCGACCGCGCGTGCGCTCGGCTTCGGTCAGCGAAATATCCTCGGCCAGCCCCGGTACGATTTTGACCCGGGTGACGAAATGAGTGAATTCGGCGAGGTCGCCGAGCACCATCGCCGGATCGGCGCCGCAATCGTATTGGTCGCGCAGTTCCTTGAGCGCTGCGGCGATATCGGCGCGCATCAGCGCCTCGAACAGATCGATCACTCTGGTGCGATCGGCAAGGCCGAGCATCCCGCGCACGTCCTCGGCGCGCACAGTCCCTGCGGCATGGGCGATGGCCTGATCGAACAGCGAGAGCGAATCGCGCACCGAGCCTTCGGCGGCGCGGGCAATGAGCGCCAGCGCTTCCGGCTCCGCTTCGATCGATTCCTTCCCAGCGATATTTTGCAGATGCTTCACCAAGGACGCGGCGTCGACCCGGCGCAGATCGAAGCGCTGGCAGCGCGACAACACCGTGATCGGCACTTTGCGGATTTCTGTGGTGGCGAAGATGAACTTGGCGTGCGGCGGCGGCTCTTCCAGCGTCTTAAGCAGCGCGTTGAAAGCGGCGCCCGACAGCATGTGCACTTCGTCGAGAATATAGACCTTGTAGCGGGCGGAAACCGGCGCATAGCGGACAGCGTCGTTGATCTGGCGGATGTCATCGACGCCGTTATGGGACGCGGCGTCCATCTCGATGACGTTGAGATGGCGGCTCTCCATGATCGCTTCGCAATGGATGCCGAGCCCCGGCATTTTGACGGTCGGCGCGGTGACCGAGCCGTCGGGCAATTCGTAATTGAGCGCGCGGGCGAGGATGCGCGCCGTCGTGGTCTTGCCGACGCCGCGCACCCCGGTGAGGATCCAGGCCTGCGGGATGCGGCCCAACTCGAACGCGTTCGAGATGGTGCGCACCATGGCGTCCTGACCGATCAGGTCGCCGAACGTCGCCGGCCGGTATTTGCGCGCCAGCACGCGGTAGGAGGCGGATGGTGTCGCTGAGTCGTTCATCGGAATCGAATTCGTTTCCTGACCCCCACCCCGACCCTCCCCCTTTCAGGGGGAGGGGGCAAGTACTCCGCCGTCTCTTTCCTCCCCCTGCAAGGGGGAGGAATAAGGTGGGGGTCCCTCAAGGCGAAGGTTCAATCGATCACAAGTCTGAGCAGAGGTGGGAGGCTGACGAGCGACCCGAACCGCGCTCGTTAGGGCTGCTTCCTTCCGGACCTGACCCGGTTGGCGAGTGGCTCGTCCACCGCCAACCTCCCGGCCTCTATATCGGCCGGGGAGGGAGCGAAAGCAAGCGCACCCCACGCCCGCGCGCCGCGAGGCATCACCCAGTTCGCGAGTGGCCAATATGATCGCAAAATCGGTCGACAGCGGTGGTGAGGATGCGATCGGTGACGTGTCCAATGACCTTCGCGACCAGACCGGCATTGAGCGTAACAATCCGGTCAATGCGCACCCAGCTTGGCGCTGGCAGACGACCCTGCGTCAGATCGGAGGCAGTTAGGGCAAGGCCGTATTCAGCCTGTGGGCGTGAGGTCACTGGCAGCGCAATGAAATCGCCATAGCTATCCGGCGCCGTGAGAGCCAAGACGGGCCGGCGCTTGGCCGCCGACAAGTCGGTAAATGGAAACGGCACGAGCAGCAAATCGCCGCGCTCAAGCATCATCCCAGATTCGGTCCTCGGTATTGTCCCATACCGCGGCAAGCGATGCCGACTGTGCATTCATCAGGTCGCGCCAGTCAGCGCGCCGCCCGCGTTCGCGAAGATAACCGACGAAATCGAGCACCTCCCTCGCGGTATTTTCGGGCAGACTTTTGACCTGTTCATAGATTAATTCGGCGATCGTCATCTGGTCCTCGGCAAGAGGGGGCATCGTCAGGAATAAAGCACGCTTTCGACGCCTCGCGCAAATTCATTGCAAACATCAGCTGACTTCTTTCCCGACATCGTAGCCGTAGAGCCAGCCGACCTGGAACGCGGTGGTGTCGCCATGGCGGCCGCCGCCGAAGCGCTCGCGAAAAGCAAATTTCACGTCGCGCTTCAATCGCGCCCACGGCGAGGCGAGATGGTTCTCTTTGGCGCGGGCGCGCGAGCCGAGCACGGCCGCCGTCGTGCGCGGCGCCCGCATCCGCTCATAGGCGGTGAGCGCTTCGGCAAGATCGTCGCGGTTCCGCGCGATCATCGCGGCCAGCACGCAGGCGTCCTCGACCGCCATGGCGGCGCCCTGGCCGAGATAGGGCAGCATGGCGTGCGCGGAATCGCCGAGGAGCGTGGCGCGCCCCTTGCTCCAGCGCGCCAGCGGCTCACGGTCGTACAGCGCCCACTTGTACCAGCGCGTGCTGCACGGATAGAGCCGGGTCAGATCGGAATTCCATCGGGCATAGGCCGACATCACTTCCGCAACGTCGCATTCGCGGGTCCAGGATTCCTCGGTCCAAGCGTCGCTGTCGATATGGGCGACGATGTTGAGGAGTTCGCCGCGATGCACGCGGTAGTGCACGACATGGCCGTGCGGCCCCATCCACATGGTGCCGTCGGCGGTATTGATGTCGGCCGGCACGGCGTCGACCGGCGCCATGCCGCGCCAGCAGATGCAGCCGGTAAAGCGCGGCACCTCGGCGCCGAACAGGCTCTCGCGCACCGCGGAATGAATGCCGTCGGCGCCGACCACAATATCCGCTTCGATCGTGCTGCCGTCGGCAAAGCGCGCCACCGCCGTATGGTCGCCGTCGTCGACGCCGATGCAGCGCTTGCCGAGACGGATATCGGTCGTCTGCAATGCGCCGCGCAGCACGTCGAGCAGGTCGGCGCGATGCACGGTGAGGTTCGGCGCGCCGAATTTCTGCCGGAAGTCGCCGCGGCGGATGCGCGAAATGTAACGGCCGCTCCGCCACGACCGGATCATCAAAAATTCCGATCCCCAGCCGATGTCCTCGATCTCGCGGTCGAGGCCGAGCGCGCGAAACGCCTTGACCGCGTTGGGCGTGAGATTGAGGCCGGCGCCAATCTCGCTATGCACCGGCGATTGCTCGGCGACGATGACCTCGGCGCCCCGCCGCTTCAGCGCCAGCGCCGCCGAAAGCCCGCCGATGCCACCGCCGATAATGGCGATGCGTGGCGTGCGCGGCATTGTTCCTCCCGATTGTTGGTCATTGAGGGGCAAACGGCGCGAAGCGCCGCTTGATGACCAGGAAATCCATGCCGACGTTGAACTTGGGATGCCGATGCGGTCAAGCTGCGCTGAGCCCGCGTTCCGCATGGATACGCGGGTGAGGCCTGGCTAGGCCCGCGGATGACGATTTTGGCGCCCCATTACGGAAATACCCTTAGGGAGAATTCCCGAATTTCGGAGGGCTAGGGCTTGCCGCTAGCTTTACTCAACATCGCCGCGGGCGAGGAATGACAGGGATCACTCCGATGTCGATGACAGAAACCGACCAACGCGTGAAATACGGTGCCGATGCCGACCAGTTTTTCCGCCTCGGCCTGATGTATTCCACCGGCGAATCCGTGCCCGCGAACATGGTCGCCGCGCACAAGTGGTTCAACATCGCCGGCATGCGCGGCTCCAACGAAGCGGTTCGCCACCGCTGCGAAATCGCGAGCGAAATGTCCGCGGCCGACATTGCCGCCGCGCAGCGCGCCGCGCGCGCCTGGCTGACGCGGCATTGACCGGGCGCGGCAGGCCTGTCGCGCAATAGGCATGATTGCGGTGCGATTGCGGCACCGCCGCACAAAATTCATGAAAATCCGCAATGACATGGCGCGGGCAAGGCATGTATGTCATGGCATGGCTCGCCGCGCGGCGGCTTACAGGACCGCGGCGATTTGCTAAGCTTTAAGGGGAATCTTCTCGAATCGACCGAACTGCAAAATCCACTAGACAGGAGACGCCATGCTTCGCACCTTCACCATTGCCGCCGCGTTTGCGCTCGTGGTGCCGACGCTCGCCGCGGCGCAAGAGCATCATGAGGAACATAAGGGGCCGCCGCCCGGCGCCCATCCTGGCGGTCCGCCGCCGCCTCATCCGGGTGGCCCGGCCGGTCCGCCGCATCCGATGCTCAAGCCGGTCCCGCATCCCGGACCGATGGGAGGTCCGCCGCATCCGCCCGGCCCGCCGGCGGCCTTCGTGCATCCCGGCGGCCCCGGCGGGCACTTCAGCTGGCACGGCCACGACTTCAACCGCGTCCACGTCAATCCCTTCATCTATCCGCCGGGCTGGGCGTACCGGCGCTGGGCCGTCGGCGCGATCCTGCCGCCGCTCTTCCTGGGGCGGACGTATTGGTATGCCGATTGGGCCTCGCTCGGTGTGGATCCGCCGCCGCCGGGCTACCAATGGGTGCGCTACGGACCCGATCTGCTCCTCGTCGACGTGAGCACCGGGCAAGTCACCGAGGTCATTCCCGACGTGTTTTACTAAGCGACGCACGCAAGAATTCTTGCACATTCACGCTACGCAAAAAGATGGCCGGGGCTCGCCCCGGCCATCCGCGTCTTGGGGAGGGGGCAGGGGTGGATTGACCTTGCGCGGTGGCGCGGCTTCAATTCGGCGCAAATCAAGACCCCTGCGACGACGCCCACAGGAGCACGATCATGACTTTCCGCATTGCCGTTGTGCAGCCCATCGCGCACCGTCCGCCCGAGGACGACAAGAACGTCGCGGATGCGGTGGGCGCGATCGAGCGCGCGGCGGGCGAGGGCGCGCATTTCGTCTGCTTTCCGGAAAGCTATCCGGGCCCCTGGCGCATGCCGGCGGCCTACGATCCAACCGCGGCGCTGGCCGAAGCCGCCGCCAAGCACGGCACCTATGTCGTGTTCGGCACGCTCGAGCCGATCGATGCCAAGGCGGGCACGGCCTATAACCTCACCGCGATGGCCTATCCCGACGGCCGGTCGCCGGCGCGCTACCGGCGCAGCCATCCGAACGGGCCGTGGATCTATACCGGCGGCAAGACCTGGGAATTCAAATATGTCCCCGGCGACGACTATCCGGTGTTCGACACCGTGCACGGCAAAGTCGGACTCGCTATGTGCAGCGAAGTCTATATGCCCGAAGTGACGCGGGCGCTGGCGTTGCGCGGGGCCGAACTGATCTTCATGCCGGCCGGTGTAGAGAAGCACCGGTTGTGGCCGACCTGGCGAACGCTGATCTTCGCGCGTGCCATCGAGAATCTGGCGATCGTGGTGACGACGCAGAACCTGTTCGAGCATTCGCAGCGCGGCCTTGCCATGGTGGCGGCGCCGGAGGAAATCCTGTTCGAGAGCACGGCCTCGGGCTTGAGCGTCGTCGAGGTCAGTCTCGACCGCGTGCGCTATCTGCGCGCGACGCGCGACGAGATCGGCTCGTCGTTAAGCTGCGGCGCCAAGCAGGGCCTGCTCGGCCCGCAATGGCAGCGGCCCGAGCTCTACGACAGCTTCCATCCGCGGCCGTTGCGCGAAGCGGCCGAATGATGCGGCCAATGCCCAAGCCTGTCATTCCGGATTACCGCGCAGCGGTAAATCCGGAATCCACATTCACAACGCTTTCGGAATTATGTCAGCGTCGGTTTTGCATGACCTGTGATTATGAATTCGGGGCTCGCGCCTGCGGTGCGTCCGGGAATGACGTATGATCGTGACACCCCGCCCCGATCTCGATCCGCCGCCGCAGCTCGGCTATAGTGCGAGCCGGATCGATCGCGTCGCTCATTTGCGCGGCGATGACGCGGCGCTGCAGAAATTTTCCACGCATCCGCAGGCCGGCCTCTATGTCATCGGCGGCGAACTCGTGGTGCTCAAGGCGTCTTCGCCGGCCTGCGATCCGTTGTTCGCTCCCGCGGAGGCGCGCACCCTCGGCGTCGGGCGTGACAATGTATTTCTCGGCCTGATGGACGATGCGCCACGCTTCGGTTTCGGGCTCGAGGCGCAAGCGATCGAGTCGCTGAAATCGCGCAACGATCTGAAAATTACCGATCTGCGCTCGATCGCGGTGCAGGGCATGGTCGCGGCGGAGCATCTGCCGCCGCTCGCCGAAGCGAAGGCGCTGATCGGCTGGCATACGCGGCACCGCTTCTGCCCGAATTGCGGCGCGCCGACGCAAGTCGTGCTGGCCGGCTGGCGGCGCGATTGTCCGTCCTGCAAAGCCCAGCATTTTCCGCGCACCGATCCGGTCGTCATCATGCTGCCGATCGCCGGCGAGCGTTGCGTGCTCGGCCGCTCACCGCGCTTTATGCCGAGCATGTGGTCGTGCCTCGCCGGCTTTGCCGAGCCCGGCGAATCGATCGAGGAAGCGGTGCGCCGCGAAGTGCGCGAAGAAGTCGGCATCGCCTGCGGCCGGGTTCGCTACTTCGCCTCGCAGCCATGGCCGTTCCCGTCGTCGATCATGATCGGCTGCCATGCGCAAGCGCTGTCCGACAAAATCGTCGTCGATCGCGAGGAACTGGAAGACGCGCGCTGGTTCGAGCGCGAGGAATTGGCGGCGATGCTGAACCGGCAACATCCGCAAGGCCTGACCACGCCGCCGCCGGTAGCGATCGCGCACCATATCATTCGCAGCTTCGTCGAGGATGGCTGCGATGTCATCCGCTGAAGGAGCCGCGAACCCGACCGGCGCGCCGCGCATCCTGTGTGCCGGCATCATCGTGCTCGACGAAGTGTTCCGCGTCGAGGAATTTCCGCAAGCCGACGGCAAAGTGCAGGCGACGGGATTTTTCGTCGTCAACGGCGGCTGCGCGGCGAATGCGGCGGTGGCGATCGCGCGGCTTGGCGGCCGCGCCCGGCTCGCCGGCCCGATCGGCGGTCCCGCGGGCGAAGACCACAACGGCGACCAGGTGCTCAAGGCGCTCGCGCGCGAGAACGTCGACTGCGGCTTGTGTCAGCGCGTCGACGGGCTCCGGACAGCGCTGTCGGCGATCTTCATGAACGCGCGCGGCGACCGCACCATCGTGACCTATCGCGATGAACGGATTGCGGCGACCGCGCCGGCCGATCCGCAGGCGGCCGTCGCTGCGGCCGACGCCGTGTTGATCGATAACCGCTATCCCGATTTCGTGCAGCCGATCTGCGCGGCGGCGCGCGACCGCGGCATCCCCGTCGTGCTCGACGGCGATCGGCCGACCGGCGAGGACGACCCGCTGTTTCGATTGGCGTCGCATGTGATCTTTTCGTCCGAATGCTTGCGCGAGACGACCGGCATCGCCGATCTCGGCGCCGGCTTGCAACGCATCGCGCGCAACAGCGCTGCTTTTCTCGCCGTCAGCAACGGCCCGGACGATATTGTCTATCTCGACGGCGGCTCGCTGCGCCGCTTGCCGGTGTTCAAGATCGTCGCCGTGGATACGCTCGGCGCCGGCGACGCGTTTCACGGCGGCTTCGCGCTGGCGCTGGCGGAAGGCAAAAGCGAGGTCGCGGCGATGCGATTCGGCGCCGCGGTTGCCGGCATCAAGTGCACGCGGCTCGGCGGCTCCGCAGGCGCGCCGACAAGGGCGGAGGTTGAGGCACTATTGGCCAAGGATTCCCCGGGCCCAGGTATTGCGCGAAACACTGCAGCGAAGCATTAAGTCCGTTGGGGCCTAAACGGGACGTTGGGCACTATAGAAAATGTAGCGAGGAGGACCGATGCAGCAGATTTTGTCGAAATGCGTCGCGGCAACGGTCGCGATGGCCGTCGTCGTCGCGGCATCGGGCGTAGCGCAAGCGCATCACCCAAAATGGCGCCACCACTGGCATCACGCCGAGAACCCGGCGCGCCTCCCTTACACCTACGCCTATTATCCGATCTACGGCTACTCGCGGTACGGCAACTGTTATCTCGTCGAGCAGTTCGTGCCTTATCGCCCGTATCTCGTCCGGATGTGCCCGCCGCGCTGAATTTGCCCGACGCGTAAATAGCCGGGGACCGGCCGGTGCCGCTCGGGGCGCGCCGGCGTGCATTTTGCATTCTGCGCATGAACGAGAACTTGATTTAGAATATTTTTCTATATAGATAGCTATGTCACCAGACTTTTGAGAAATTTACGCTGATGGACGCCATAGATAGGAAAATCCTTGCTGTTTTGCAGGACAACGCCGCACTTTCGGTCGCTGAGATTGGCTCGCGGGTCGGGCTGTCGTCGACGCCCTGCTGGAAACGCATTCAGCGGCTCGAGGCCGATGGCGTCATTTTAAAGCGCGTCGCGCTGGTCGATCAGGATCGCGTCGGGCTCGGCATCAGCGTGTTCGTGTCGATCGAGACCGGCGATCACTCGCAGGATTGGCTCGACCGCTTCGCCAAGACCGTCACCGCCATGCCGGAAGTTATGGAATTCTATCGCATGGCCGGCGACGTCGACTACATGTTGCGCGTGGTGGTGCCGGATATCGCCGGCTATGACGCCTTCTACAAGCGCCTGATCGCCGCGGTGCCGCTGAAGAACGTCACCTCGCGCTTCGCCATGGAAAAGATCAAGTCGACGACGGTGCTGCCGATACCGGAGGTCAGGTGACAGTAATCAGAACTTTGATATTCCGACAATCAATCTGACTACTGATCACTGATTATTCTGATACCTGATACCTGATACCTGATACCTGATCACGATGCCGTGCGCGCGATCGAAGTCAACTCCCGCGGCCGCATGAAGCTTTGATCCTTCAGCGTTATCGTGCCGGTCATGACGTAGCCGTAGGTCGGATTGTAGGCGTACTGAACCTGGGCGAACACCAGATAGGAGTTCGGCACCGCAAGCGAGGCCGGCACGGTGACAGTCTGACCGACTGTAAGCGCCGTGCCGCCGAGCGTGTCGCTCCACACCACCGTGCCGACGCCCTGGGCATTGATCGAGATTTCCGACAAGACCTCCTGAAGGTTGGCTGTCGAATAGGGCGCAATGATCGCCGTACCGGCGTTGAGAATGTTCGACATGTCGGCATTGGTGATATCGGTATATTGGCTCGCCAGATCGGCCAAAGAGTGCGCCGTCAGTTCGACTTTGCGGTCGGCGGCAATGCCCTGCGAAGCTTCGACGGTGCCGAGATAGAGCGTCATCATCACCGGCAGCAGCATTGCGAATTCGACGGCCGAAATGCCGCGGCAGTCGCCGGCGAGTCGCGCGCGGGCCTGGGCAATTTTGGCAAAGATATTCATCGCGCCCTCAAGACGATGCATAGGGTTCGTTTTTGAAGATCGCGGTGGCGGCAAACAGATCGTAGCCGCCGGTCACGTCGCTCAGATTGAAGCCGAGCAAATTGACGAACACCGGATATTGGTAATACAGCCGCAGCATCACGATCGAGCCCGGCCCGCCGGGATTGTAGCCGAGCGACGCGGAGTTGAAGGTGCCGTTGGTGATCGGCATGCCGGTATTGACCGCCGAAAACGACGAATAGGTCTCAACGTCGACATAGAGGCCGTTGTTGCAGTTGAAGATACCGTGAATCTGATTGCAGACTTGCGATTTGAATTGCGCGGCGGTCCAGCCGTTCAACTGCGCTTGGCCGGTGAAGATGAGGCGCGCCGACCTGGCCGCCGCCGTTTCGAGCGTCTGGCCGGCGAAGAAGACCAGCGCCGTCTGCAGAATGGCGAATAGACCGGCGACGAACGGCGCGGCCAAAAGCGCGAATTCGGTCGTTGTCCCCGCCTCGCTTTGCTTGATGAAGCGGACGACGAGCGGCGACGAGACGACTTGCCGGACGAGATTTTCGGCGAACTGTCCAACCGCGCCGAGCTGTGCGGCTGCACGTTGATGCGATACGGCCCGATTGAACATGACGCCCTTGCCCAGGAAAGTTTCGCAATTTCGCGAAGCCTCACGTCCGAGCAGTAGCAGCCGTGCGTTGGCAATTTATTGCCCCAATCGGAGACAACGGCGGGGCGTGCTTTAAGCCGCCGCTAACCGTGTGCGAGCGGGCCTTCAGCAAGCCTAGTGCGCGCCGGCGGCTCCGGCTGCGATGGCTTGGTTGTTCCGGGTGACGTCCTGATTGATCGCCTTGTTGAAGTAATCGCTCGGCAGCTGGGTTTCTTTGTCAACGTCTTCCTTGCTGGAATCGCCCAGCGTCATCCGCGGCGAACAGTCCGGCGTGCAGCTGTAGGTCTGGCGCGTGACGCCGCGATAGACCACGACGGTCGGTTCATCCGGGCCCGTGACATCGATGAGCTTCTCCGAAAGCACGGCGCCGCTTTTATCCATGACGATGACGTTGGTCGCGCCGTAGCCTTTGCCGGTGATAACGGCGAGATTGCCGGGCTGGATCGAAAAATCGGCAATCAGCGGGTCGCCGATCACGACGGTGGCCGCTCGATCGGGAAGCTTCACGACCCTGGCTTGGTCAAGGTGAACCGAGATCGATTCTTCGGCGACGGCCGGTGCGGCGACGGCGGCAAAAACCAGAGCCGCCGAGAGCCAATGCAGCGCGCTTTTGCCCACCCACCCGCGCACGCCAAACGCCGTCATCGATACGCTCCGAAACGCTACGCGGATACGACAAGTAACAGGCCATTCACCGACCGATCCACTTGACTGCAAAATCATGAATGAAGTGCAAATCGGCGAAGCCCGCGCATTAGGCGCGGCGGCGCGGCCCCGGGCGCCGGTGACGCTTGCTTAACGATGATCGCGAATTGTCGTATTCGGGCGAGCCGCTCGGTGTTCGCGGCTACTGCATGAACGGATGGACCAACTGACCCGGAAAGCTCGCCGGATACTCTCGTTCGGCTATTCCATAATTATCGGGAAGCTCGCCGGCCGGCATGTAAAACGTGCCGAACAGGACGTCCAAAACCGGAAACGTCGCGGCAAAGTTCTTTTCGCCGCCGCGGTTGGCCGCCGTGTGATGCCAGCGGTGAAAAACCGGACCGGCGATCACGTATTTGAACGGCCCGAGCGTCCAATCGAGATTGGCATGCACGAAGGCCGAATGCGCGATGGTCAGCGGTCCGAGCAGGACCAGCACGTTGGGCGAGACGCCGATCAACAACATGACAACGTCGGCTGCAACGCTGCCGAGAAACAGATTGACTGGATGGAAGCGCGCCGCCGAGATCCATTCCAACTCTTCGGACGAGTGGTGAACGGCGTGATAGCGCCACATGCGCTGGCGGTGGAACAGACGGTGCGTCCAATACAGGATGATGTCCTCGCCGATCAGGAAGATGACCATCTGCGCCGGCAGCGGCAGCGCGGCAAGCGGACCGTGACCGTTGTCGTAGAACGCCACCAGGCCGTCGGCGGTGGTGATCCTGAACAGGACCGCGGCGCCGACGATCAACATGCCGATGCGCAAATAGCGGGTGATGACCGGGATGAAGAACCAATAGCACAGGTCGGTCACGAGATCGCGCTTGTGCCACCAGGCCTGGCCGGGATTGCAAGCCCAGAACCAAGTGAGAATGGTGAAGACGACCGCGAGCGCCAGCGAGATCGGAATGTTCTTCAGGAAAGTCTGGCCAAAACTGATGAAGAACGAGAGGAATTCTTGGATCATGTCGCAAAAGCCTGCCTGCTGCAGTCGGCGGATTTGTCGGCCCGCCCTTGGTATCGAGGACGCGGCTTAAAACGCAGTGAATGGGCGGCGCTGCAGCGTTGCGTTAGGCAGCCGGCTGATCCGTGTTTGATGCAAGTTGCGCGATGCACGGTTACGCCCGCGCAATGCTTGTCTGCTATGCATCGTCGCGCGGCATGCTTTTGCTGCTCGGCAACGACAGTGGGCAACGGCGCCTTGGTATATCGATCGTAAAGAACAACCGGTCGACCTTGCGCATAATCGACATTGGGTGCGCTAACTCGGCGTAATCGCTTGCCGCAAGACGCTATTAACTACATCGTGGAAAGCACGATTGTAGGCCGGTTTCGGTGATCGATTTAACCCCGTTGAAATTTCTCCCCGATACGGTGCGGCACGATCCAAACGGTGGGCAAAATACCGTTGGGTCAGCTCAGACAGCCACGTGTGGACCCTTAAGGAGCCAACTCATGAAGACCCTTTTCTCGCGTTTCGTGAAGGACGAGTCGGGCGCCACGGCCATTGAATACGGTCTCATCGCCGCCGGCATCTCGGTTGCGATCATCGCCGTCGTCCAGGGCCTCGGCACCAAGCTGAACACCACGTTCAGCAGCGTTTCCAGCGCCCTCAAGTAAGCGTCGTTCTGCTTCAGTGCTACGAGGGGGCTCCGGTCATTCGCCGGGGCCTTTTCGCTTTCCGGCGCGCGTCGCTATGCGCGGCGCTAACCCGCTCTCAACCGGCGCGGGGTAATCCCGTGGGCAGGCGATATCGAACGGCGGTGCCATGCTGATTGAAGCGGTCAAATTGACGCTATTTCCGGCATTGATGGCCTTTGCCGCTTCGAGCGATCTGCTGACGATGACGATCGCCAATCGCGTGTCGTTGATCCTCATCGCCGGCTTTGCCCTGCTGGCCGCGCTCAGCGGGTTGAGCACCGCCGATGTGCTGTCGCATCTCGGAGCGGCCGCCGCGGTGCTCGCCGTCACTTTTGTCTGCTTCTCCTGCGGCTGGATCGGCGGCGGCGACGCCAAGCTCGCGGCGGCAACGGCGCTATGGCTGGGGTTTGGCTATCTCTTTAACTATCTTGTTTATGCGTCGCTGCTTGGCGGGGCGCTGACCCTACTGATCCTGCAATTTCGCACCATGCCGCTGCCGCGCATGCTGGTGGGGCGGGAATGGGCGGAACGGCTGCATCGCCAGGGCGCCGGCGTCCCCTATGGCGTTGCGCTCGCCGCGGCGGCGCTGCTGGTCTATCCGCAGACCGAATGGATGACGGCGGTCGGCCTCTGACTCCCGTCCCGAGGCGCGTGTCAACGCAACATTAACGCGATTTAGATACGCCTCATTAACCATGCTTTGACGTTTAGCTGCTGAAATCCAGCGCAGGTGACCGGCTGCGGCCGCGCCATCTGTGGAAAGTGAAGCGTTATGAAAGCCGCGCGCCTCGTCGTACTCGGTGTCGCTGTCGCCGCCGGCGGCCTAGCCGCGTATTTGGCCGCCGGAGGCAAAGCGCCACCGCCCTTACCGTCAGCGGCGGCTGCGCCGCCGCTCGAAACCGTCGACGTGCTCGTCGCCAAGACAGATCTCAGCCGGGGTGAAGTAAATCGGGCATTGAGCGCACGGGAGGATTTGGCATGACACGAGCGACATCGATCCCAGCGGCGGCTCTCGCGGCCCTGATCGCCGTCTCGTGCTTCATTCCGCGGGCAATCGCGGGCAACGTGATATTCAACGCGCCGGCGACGACGCAGACGATCCGCGTCGCCGCCAGCGATTCTCAATCGCAACCGATCAATCTTGGCGTCAGTAAATCGGTCGTCATCGATCTGCCGCGCGACGTCAAGGATGTGCTGGTCGCCGATCCGAAGATTGCCAATGCCGTCGTGCGCTCGTCGCGCCGCGCTTTCATCATCGGCAGCTCGGTGGGACAGACCAACGTGTTTTTCTTCGACGCCGAAGGCAAGCAGATCGCCGGCTTCGATATTGCCGTTACCCGCGACCTCGACGGCATCCGCGAGGCAATTCACGAGGTCCTGCCCGACGCCGATATCACCGTTCGGGGCATCGGTGACGGCATCGTTCTCGCCGGCAGCGCCTCCAGCCCGGCCGAGGCGCAACAAGCATACGATATCGCCGCGCGCCTGCTCGGCGTCGGCAGCCAGGAAACAATCGATGCCGGCACCAAAATCGTCAACGCCATCGTCGTGCGCGGCCGCGATCAGATCATGCTCAAGGTCGTCGTCGCCGAAGTCGAGCGCGACGTCGTCAAACAACTCGGCATCAATCTTTCCGGGTCGCTGAACTACGGCACCGCCGTGGTTAATTTCAACAACACCAATCCGTTCTCCGCCACCGGCCAATCGCTCAGCGGGTCGGCGATCACCGGCAGCTTTAAGTCGGTCAACGCCACCTTGCAGGCGATGGAGCAGGCCGGCGTCATCCACACGCTTGCCGAGCCGAACCTGACGGCGATTTCCGGCGAATCCGCCACGTTCGTGGCCGGCGGCGAGTTTCCGGTGCTGAACGGATACAGCTGCTCGACCGCGACCGCCGGCAGCACCGTTGCGACTTGCCAGCCCTCGATCGATTTCAAGAAATTCGGCGTCAGTCTCGATTTCACCCCGGTCGTTCTCAGCGAAGGCCGCATCAGCCTCAAGGTCATGACGGAGGTATCCGATCTATCTTCGCAAAATTCGCTGACCATCACCGAGCCCGGCAGCAACGTCACCGCGACCGTTCCGTCGATCCGAACCCGACGCGCCGAGACAACGGTGGAGATTCCTTCCGGCGGCTCGCTGGCGATGGCCGGCATGATCCAGAACTCGACCAAGCAGGCGATCAACGGATTACCCGGCTTGGCGGAGCTTCCCATTCTCGGGGCGCTATTCAAGAGCCGCGACTACATAAATCAGCAAACCGAGCTGATGGTGTTGGTGACGCCCTATGTGGTGCGCGCGGTGGCGCAGAAGGATTTGTCGCGGCCCGACGACGGCTTCGCCGATGCAAGCGATCCCGAAACCGTTTTGCTCGGCCGGCTCAACCGTCTCTACGGTGTCGGCAATTCGGCGCCGCCCGATACCTATTACGGCAAATACGGCTTCATCCTCGATTGATGCCGCCGCGGGAGACTACGATGCAGACTGTTCACGCGATGACCGCCGGCCACCGCCGCCCAGTGGCAGGCTTTGTGGTGCGTGCCGCCGCCGTCGTGACATGCGCGCTGGCCGTCTGCGCTTGCAATACCGACCAGCAGGCCGTCCGCGCTCCCGCTCCCGACGTGCCGACCGATTATCGGCTGCGGCATCCGATCACGCTGCAGGAATCCGATCGCACGCTCGAACTGTTCATTGGTACCAATCGCGGCGAATTGAATCCGACGCAGCGTGCGCAAGTGCTGTCATTCGGGGTGGGCTGGAAACATCAGGCGACTGGCGGCATCGTCGTCGAGCGGCCGCTAGGCAGCACCAACGAACGCGCAGCTGCCGCAGCAATGCCCGAGATCGTCTCGATCCTCGCCGCCAGTGGGCTGCCGCCGCAGAGCATCGCGGTGCAGACTTATGCCGCGACCGGTCCGAATCTGGCCACGGTCCGCATCAGCTATCCAAGCATCCACGCCCAAGCCGGGCCTTGCGGCCTGTGGCCCGAGAGCATCGGTCCGAGCTTCGATCGCGACTATTTCGAAAATCAGCCGCCCTGGAATTATGGCTGCGCCACGCAACGTGCTCTCGCTGCCGAGGTCGCCAACCCGTCCGATCTCGTGCAGCCGCGCGGCGAAACCGCGGCTTATGCAATGCGTCGTACCACCGTTCTTGAAAAATATCGCGAGGCTCAGAGTACGGCCACGACGGGCAGCGGCACCGCCCAAGCGGCCAAAATCAGCGACGTTGGCAAGTGATGTGACATGTGATGTCGGCGTATGATGAAACAAACTAATCAAGCCGCGCTGGACGAGCAGAATCCAGCCGAAGCCGCCGGCCGCGATGAACATATCGCGCCGGCGCCGCGCGTGGCGGTGCAGGCCTTTTGCGAGAATGTCGATACTGCCGCCGCGATCCAGGGGGCCGGCGAAGACCGGCGCTTGGCAAAAGCGCATTTGCGTATCCAGATGGGCGGTATGCCGGCGGCGATCGAAGCCTATCGGAGCTCGCCTACCCCAAACGTGATCATTCTCGAATCGGAGAACCGCAGCGACGACATTTTGACCGGGCTCGATCAGCTCGCCCAATACTGCGACGCCGGCACCCGAGTCATCGTCATCGGCCGCATGAACGATGTCGCCCTTTATCGCGAACTGGTGCGGCGCGGGGTGAGCGATTATCTGATTTCGCCGGTCGGCGTATTGCAGATCGTGCGCGCGGTCTGCGGATTGTTTTCGGCGCCGAACTCCAAGCCGGTGGGCCGCATCATCGCGGTGGTCGGGGCCAAGGGCGGCGTCGGCGCCTCGACCGTTGCCCATAATATCGGCTTCTCGATCGCGCACGATCTCAAACTCGATGCCGTGGTGACCGATCTCGATCTCGCGTTCGGCACCGCCGGCCTCGACTTCAATCAGGATCCGCCGCAGGGCATCGCGGAAGCGGTGTTCTCGCCCGACCGCATCGATACCGCTTTCGTCGATCGCCTGCTCGCCAAATGCACCGACCATTTGAATTTGCTGGCGGCGCCGGCGACGCTCGATCGCGTTTACGATTTCGGCGCCGACGCCTTCGAATCCATCTTCAATTCGCTGCGCGCCACGGTGCCTTGTGTCGTGCTCGATGTCCCGCACCAATGGACCGGATGGACCAAGCAGACGCTGGTCGGCGCCGACAACGTCTTGATCGTCGCCGCACCGGACCTCGCTAACCTGCGCAACGCGAAAAACATTTATGATTTTCTCAAAGCGGCGCGGCCGAACGACCATCACCCGCGCTACTGCCTCAACCAAGTTGGGGTTCCAAAGCGCCCCGAGATTAAAGCCGCCGACTTCGCCAAGGCGCTCGAGGAGGAGCCCATGGCGATCATTCCGTTCGAGCCGCAGCTGTTCGGCGCGGCGGCCAATAACGGACAGATGATCGCCGAGATGTCCTCAGGCCATCGCACTACGGAAATGCTTAGGCAATTGGCGCAGCATCTGACCGGCCGGTCGGAGCCGAAGAAGCAGCGTTCAGGTTTGTTGTCGCCCTTGATCGAGAAATTGCTGCAACGCTAGCAGCAACAGCGTGGAGTTGCGTTCGTGTTTGGCAAGCGTCCCGTTTCGGACAGTTCCGCCGCCGCGCTGCCGCGGCCCGCGCCTGCAGCGCGGCCGGCAGCGGCGCCGCCGGCGGCCCCGTCGGCCGCCCCGCCACCGTCCCCCGCGGCGCCGGCCGAAGCCGGCCGCACGCCGTTTCCCTCCGCCGGCCTCGGCGCCCCGATTATCGGCGCCCCGACCGGGAAGCCGAACGTGGGCGGCACGCCCAATCCGCCGCCGCCAGTTCCCTCGGCGGTCGATTCGCGGCGCTCGGAGACCTATTACGAGGTCAAAAGCACGATCTTCGGCGCGCTGATCGAAGCGATCGATCTTGGGCAACTCGCCAAGCTTGACGCCGATTCCGCGCGCGAGGAAATCCGCGATATCGTCAACGAGATCATCGCGATCAAGAATATCGTGATGTCGATCGCGGAGCAGGAGGACCTGCTCGACGATATCTGCAACGACGTGCTTGGCTACGGGCCGCTCGAACCGCTCTTGGCGCGAGACGAAATCGCCGACATCATGGTCAACGGCTCGGGCACCGTTTACATCGAGGTCGCCGGCAAGATTCAGAAGACCGCCATACGCTTCCGCGATAACCAGCAGCTTCTCAACATCTGCCAGCGCATCGTCAGCCAAGTCGGCCGCCGTGTCGATGAATCCTCGCCGATCTGCGACGCGCGCCTGCCGGACGGCTCGCGCGTCAACGCCATCGTACCGCCGCTGGCAATCGACGGCCCCGCGCTGACGATCCGCAAATTCAAGAAGGACAAGCTGACGCTCGAGCAGCTGGTAAAATACGGCTCGATTTCGCCCGAGGGCGCGGAAATTCTCAAGATCATCGGCCGCTGCCGCGTCAATACTTTGATCTCCGGCGGTACCGGCTCCGGCAAGACCACGCTGCTTAACTGCCTGACGCGTTACATCGACGACGACGAGCGCATCGTCACCTGCGAGGACGCGGCCGAATTGCAATTGCAGCAACCGCACGTGGTGCGGCTGGAAACGCGGCCGCCGAACCTCGAAGGCGAGGGCCAGATCACGATGCGCGATCTGGTGCGCAATTGTCTGCGCATGCGGCCGGAACGGATCATCGTCGGCGAGGTGCGCGGCCCCGAAGCGTTCGACCTGCTGCAAGCGATGAACACCGGCCACGACGGCTCGATGGGCACGCTGCACGCCAACACGCCGCGCGAGGCGCTATCGCGGATTGAGTCGATGATCACGATGGGCGGCTATTCGCTGCCCTCGCGCACCATCCGCGAGATGATCTGCGCATCCATCGATGTCATCGTCCAGGCGGCGCGGTTGCGCGACGGCTCGCGTCGCATCACGCACGTCACCGAGGTGATGGGCTTGGAAGGCAACGTCATCATCACCCAAGACGTTTTCCTGTACGACCTGCTCGGCGAGGACGCCAACGGCAATCTCATCGGCCGGCACCGCTCGACCGGCATCGGCCGGCCGAAGTTCTGGGAGCGTGCGCGCTATTACGGCGAGGAGGCGCATCTCGCCGCCGCGCTCGATGCGGCCGAAGCCGTCAATGAAACGATCAGAGCATAAGCGCGCGGATTGAGCCGCGGATCGAGACATGGATTGAGACATGGGTGCCTATGGTCTGTTCTTTCTGGTGACGATCGCCTTCGGCGGCGGCGTGTGGGTATTCGTCTATCCGTACCTCTCCGGCGAGAAGAAAGCGGAACGGCGGGTGGCGAGTGTCGCGCGCGCCGAGCCGGTGGCGGCGCGGCCGGCTCGCGGCGCGCGCGCCGCCCAGAAATCGCGGCGCGAGCAGGTCGAGGGCACGCTCAAGCAGATCGAGGAACGGCGGAAGAAGGCCAGGCGCCCGCCGCTCTCGGTGCGGCTTACGCAGGCGGGCCTGAATTGGTCGAAGCGGCGGTTCATGATCACCGCGGGCGTACTCGGCGTCGCCGGACTGGTCATTATGATGATTGTGAACGGCGGGCTGATACCGTCGCTTGCCGTCGGTTTTGCTGCCGGCTGCGGCCTGCCATTTTGGGGCTTGTCGTTTCTAAAAAAACGCCGTGAATCGAAATTCCTTGCGGCGCTTCCCGATGCTGTCAACGTCATCGTCCGCGGCATCAAGGCCGGCCTGCCGCTGCTCGACAGCCTCAAACTGATCGCTAACGAGGCCGAGGAACCGGTGCGCAGCGAGTTCCGCGCCATCATCGAGACCCAGACAGTGGGCATTCCGCTGGGCGAAGCCTGTCTCAAACTCTACGAGCGCATGCCGGTCGCGGAGGCAAACTTCTTCGGCATCGTGGTCTCCATCCAGCAGCGCGCCGGCGGCAATCTCTCGGAAGCGCTGGGCAATCTGTCGCGGGTGCTGCGCGACCGCAAGAAAATGAAGGCGAAGATTCAGGCCATGTCGCAGGAAGCCAAAGCTTCCGCCGCGATCATCGGCGCATTGCCAATCGCGGTCATGACGCTCGTTTGGTTGACCAGCCCGGCCTATATCGACCTGTTGTGGACCGATCCGCTCGGCCGCGTGATGCTGGCGTGCTCCGGCGCCTGGATGCTGTGCGGCGTGCTGGTGATGCGCAAGATGATCAATTTCGATTTCTGAGGCAGCGCGGTCATGAGCTCTCTGATCGGCCAGTTTCTCGACGTCAAGTTCCTCACGATGCTGTTTGCCGCAGTGGCGGCGGGCGCGACGGTGCTGACGCTGGCGATGCCGCTTATGGTTACCGATACGCTGTCGAAGCGAATGAAGGCGGTTGCGCTCGAGCGCGAGAAAATCCGGCAACGCGAACGCGAGCGGCTGACGCAGAACAGCAAGGCGGCGCTGCGGCAATCGCCGAGGATGTACATGAAGCGGGCCGTCGATAACTTCAATCTGTCGAAGTGGGTCGGCCAGGAGGAAGCGCGCACCATGCTCGTGCAAGCCGGCTATCGCGGGCAGGCGCCATACGTCACCTATCTGTTCTTCCGCATGACCATGCCGGTGGTCATGCTGCTCGTGTCGCTGTTCTATATTTTCGTCGTTCTCCAGCTCAATTATCCGCCGATGGTGAAGATCGCCATTTCGATCGGCTGCGCCTATTTCGGCATGCATAGTCCGAACCTGTACCTCAAGAACAAAATTCAGCGGCGGCAGCTTTCGATCAAGCGCGCGTTTCCGGACGCACTCGATCTGTTGTTGATCTGCGTCGAATCCGGCATGTCGATCGAGGCGGCGTTCCGTAAGGTCAGCGAGGAGATCGGCACGCAGTCCGTGGCGCTCGCCGAGGAATTCACGCTGACCACGGCGGAATTGTCTTATCTGCCGGATCGTCGGCAGGCCTATGAGAATTTGGCGCAACGCACCGGGCTTGAAGGCGTCAAAGCGGTCTGCCTCTCTTTGCAGCAATCGGAGCGCTACGGCACGCCGCTCGCCACCTCGCTGCGGGTCCTGGCGCAGGAAAATCGCGATATGCGCATGTCGGAGGCCGAGAAGAAGGCCGCAGGGCTGCCGCCGAAGCTCACCGTGCCGATGATCGTGTTTTTCCTGCCGGTGCTGTTCGTCGTTATTCTCGGCCCGGCCGCGATCCGCGTCTTGGCGCTGCAATAGAAACTCTTCCGTTCATTCCCGCGCACGCGGGAATCCAGAAAACAATGCTTAAGTGCTGGGTCCCCGCTTCCGCGGGGACGAGCGGGCAGACCGGCTAGCTCGATCCCGCCGGATAATGGGGTGCGCGATTTGCAATCGGGACGGCGGGCGTCTTGCGCGCCAGCATCTGCCGCAGGTAGGCGACGTTGGCGGCGGCCTCATTGGGCGGCAGGTCGGCGCGCGCGATCTCTTCCGCCTCGGCGAAGCGTCCCTCCAGGCCGACGACCAGCGCAAGATTCTGCCGCACCCGCGGATCGGCCGCCTTCTGCGCCACCGCGAGCCGCAAGGTCGCTTCGGCGTCCTTGAGGTCTTTCGACAGCGCATAGGATAGCCCGAGATTGGACAGCACCGACGGTTCGTTGGGAACGATCTTGAGCGCGGTAAGATAATGGCGTTGCGCGTCTACGTGCCGTCCCATCTGGTCGAGTACGGCGCCCTGTGCGGACAGGATCCGCCAATCGGGCTGTTCGGGGGTGTGGGAGCTGTCGAGCACCGTGAGCGCTTGCTCGTATTGGCCGGCGTCGGCAAGTGCACGTCCATATTCGCCGAGCACGATCTTGTTGTGCGGGTTCTCCATCGATAATTCTTGCAGGATGGCGACCGCTTGGGCGTTCTGTCCGCTGGCGCGCAGCGCCTGCGCGTAGCGTAGTGCGGTCTCGACATTGGACGGATCGGCGCGATATTTCTGGCCGTAGGCTTGGATGTCGCGTTGCCAATCCGCGTCCGAGCGGTCGGTGGGGGCGAGCGCGAGAGATCCGGTCGTTGCCGTGCTCTGCGTGGTCTGGCATCCCGCCGTCGCCGCGGCGATTGCAGTGACGATCGCGGCGGAGGCGAACAGGCGTGCCAAGCGGGGTGGGGTCAATCGCATCTCGATCGCTGCCGGATGGCTGCAACGTCGCCGCAACCGGCGCGAGCGCGCCGATGCCGCGAGGCCGTTCAGCAATAAACCGTTAACCCTAACGAGGAGTTAATGAATTATGGCTGCTGCTCGAGGAGGCCAATGAAGCCTTCTGGCGGCGACTTCCGCTCCGCGTTGAATGCAGTTACGGTCCGCGCCCAACCTCGTTGGAACGTCCGACAGATGAGCGCCAAATCGCCGCGGCTTGCCGCGAGTAGGCTCGATGCCGGCCTGGTCGACGACCTCGTCGCGGCGAACCGCACGCTCGCCCGGCTCAACGTGCTCGATGCCTTCGGCCATGTCAGCGTGCGCGATCCGCGCGACCCGCACCGCTATCTGATGTCGCGCTCGATCGCGCCGGAATCGGTCACCGCGGCCGACATTCTCGTGCTCGATCTCGACAGCCAGACGGTCGATCCCAAGGATGACGGCAAACTGCTCTACCGAGAGCGCTTCATCCACGGCGAGATTTACAAGGCGCGTCCGAACGTCAATGCGGTGGTGCACAGCCACTCGCCGACCGTGGTGCCGTTCACCGTGACGCGGGCGAAACTGCGGCCGCTGCTGCACAATGCCGGCTTTCTCGGCCTCGGCGTGCCGCTGTTCGAGATTCGCAAAAGCGCCGGCGACGGCACCGATCTCATGATCCTCACCCCGGACCTCGGCAAGGATCTGGCGAAGAAGCTTGGGCCGGACGCCGCGGTGGTGCTGATGCGCGGGCACGGCGATAGCGTCGTCGGCCCGTCGCTGCCCAACGCCGTGTTCCGCGCCTATTACACCGAGATCAATGCGCGCCAGCAGCTTGCCGCCATCACCATCGGCGGCCCGATCAATTTCATGACGCGCACCGAGGCGCTGACCGCAAACGAGGCGATGCTGCGCGCCTCGGCGCGGCCGTGGGCGCTGTGGCGCAAGCGGGCGCTGGCGGAACGATAACTTCCTCCGCTCGTTCCCGCGCAAGCGGGAATCCAGATTGGACACAAAAGGCTGGGTCCCCGCCTTTCGCGGGGACGAGCGGGGAGTTCACACCGAAGCGTGGGCGACGCCGGTCTTCGCCTTCAGCGCGTCGCCGGCGGCTTCGTAGAAGCTCACGACTTCCGGCAGCACGAGCGCGGCCGAGCGCACGGCATGCGTCGCCGGATCGATGCCGTCGGGCACTTTGCCTTCGGCAACAGCGCGTGCCGCCTTGCTCAACCGCGCCCGCGCCATGATCACGCCGTTGTCGGTCGACACCAGGTTCTCCTTGGCGCGGTCCTGGATCGGCCCGGTCAATTCCTGGATCGCGGCGTCCTGCATGGCGATGCCTTTGACGCCACTGTACGATTTATGGTGCTTCTGCGCCAGGCGATCGATCATGTAATCGTTGTCTTTGTTGATTGCCGGGCGGAACGAGCCGGCAATGAGCTTGACGTGGATGCCGCCGCCGCCGCGCATGACCTCGATCTCATGCGCGGAAAGCGGCCGCGCCGGATGGTGGGTGAAGCACCACACCATGCAGTTCTCGTCGTCGACCGGCACGAAGGCATGGCCGTTGAGCGCGTTGTCGCCGTAGGGCGGAATCATGGTGTGGAACGGCATCACCCATTGCGTGATGCGCCAGTAGAGCTTGCCCGCCGTCGCCGGCCGCCGCACGCCGATCACCATGCCGCCTTCGGTCTCGATCACTTCGAAGCGCGCATCGGTCTCGCGGGTAAACTCGGCGCCCTGGCCGACGTGCAACGGATCGCTGCGCAGATCGTGGCGGTGCAAAAACGAGACGTGCACCGAATCGATGCCGCCTTCCAGTGCCTGCAGCCAGTTGCATTCCTGCGTGCGCTTGGTGACGAAACGCGAAGCCGCCGGCACCGTCGCCCATTCGAAATTTGGCTTGGGCGGCTGTTGCGCCGGCGGCCCCATATAGATCCAGATCACATCGCCCTTCTCGACGCACGGATACGATGCGAGCTTGATCTTGTTGCAGAAGCCGCTTTCGACCGGCTCCGACGGCACTTCGATGCATCGGCCGCTCACGTCGTACTTCCAGCCGTGATAGGGACAGCGCAACCCGTGCTCCTCGTTCCTTCCGAACCACAGCGAGACGCCGCGATGGGCGCAGAATTCGTCCATCACGCCGACGCGGCCGGCGCTGTCGCGAAACGCGATCAGCCGCTCGCCAAGGAGTTTCACCCGCACCGGCGGGCAATCCGGTTCCGGAATTTCCGCCGACAACAGTGCCGGAATCCAATAACGCCGCATCAAATCGCCCATCGGCGTGCCGGGGCCGGTCAGCGTGAGGAACTCGTTCTGTTCGGGCGTGGTCATGGGCTGCAGATTATCACATTCGTCATTCCGGTCGAGCGAGCCGCGGAATCCATGAGCGCAGAACGCGAGGTTTCCGACGATCAGGAAGGGTACCCTTAAATCAATCCAGGTCTGTGGAGCAGCGCGGCAATGTTCGCTTCGCTCCGAAAGCGACTGGATTGCCGCGCCGCCGCGAAACTACGCGAAGGGCCATTAGCCGCCGAACGGCACCGCAACAAAATGCGTCTTATTCGATCACCTCATCAGCGCGGCCGAGCAACGGCAGCGGCATGCTAAGGCCGAAAGCCTTGGCAGTTTTTAGATTGATCGCCAGCTGGAACTTTGTTGCCTCCATCACTGGCAAGTCGCTCGGTTTCTCGCCCTTGAGAATCCGTCCAGCGTAGATACCTACTTGGCGGTACTCGTCGCGCTGATCGGCGCCGTAACTCATCAGACCTCCAGCAATGACAAAATCGCGTTGCGCCATGATCGCAGGAATTTTGTAACTCACCGAAAGTTTGGCGAGTTGCTCCTGTTTAGCGGCAAAGAGTATATCTTGACCGATCATCAGCGCGGCGACCCGCAATTCGTGCAACTTGGCGAACGTCAAATCGAAATCGCTTGGACCGGCGGCATTCAGCACATGCAGTTGCAACCCAAGAACCTGCGCTGCCGCCTGCACCGTTTTGACTTGAGTTGACGCATTGGGATTGGTCGGATTGACCAACAGCGCGATGATGGCGGCTGCCGGTACCGCATCGTGCAACAACTCCAAAAGTTTTGGCCCGACCTCAACGCTTAATAGAGTTACGCCGGTCATGTTGCCGCCGGGGTGGTTGAGGCTGGCGACCAATCCAATCTGCACCGGATCGGCGATCGTCCCGAAAACAACCGGGATGGTCGTTGTTGCCGCCTTTGCTGCTTTTGCCGCAGGCGTGGCGAAAGCACCAATTACGGCCGGTCGATGCCCGATCAGGTCGGCCGCCAGCGCCGGAAGCCGGTCGTAGTGCTCCTCGGCCCAGAGCGCCTCAATCGCCACGTTGCGTCCTTCGCTGTAGCCCGCATCGCCGAGGCCTTGACGAAAGGCGGTGAACATCTCCGCCCAGAATCCGCTGGGCGATCCGGCCGCGAGCACGCCAACTACAGGGGCAGCGCTTTGCTGGGCCTGTGCCGCAAGCGGCCAAGCTCCCGAACATGCGGCGGCCGTGCCGCCAAGCAAGGAGATGAAATCGCGTCGTCGCATTGCCTCCCCCAAAAGGCTCGGGGCCACCGCCACGACACGATTACAGCAAGGATTTACGACCAGCGAAATGGGTTGAGATGTCGCGTTGCGCCGCAGCAATGCTCGAAGTCCAATATCCGAGTTGGGTCATTTTCGACCGACTTAACCCGTTTTGCGTGCTGGCTGATGTCTGCTACGCCCCGAAACCGGACCTAGAGCCCTATCCGTTCTGATTGAATCATAGCCGGGCTCTAGCATTTTGTTTGAGCATGATCTTTTCGGAAAACCGGTTCCCACTTTTCCGGATCATGCTCTAGGGCTGGGACGACATGACCGAAGGTGCATTGAGGTTGGCCGGATCGTCTGTGCTTCACACTCGCCAAACCATTAGCTTCGAATCATCCGCTACGAACCAGCCAATCATGAAGGGGCCGCCATCCAGCCGATGCTGCCGGCGATCGTGCTCCTGTCTGCCGCGCCGCGGCAAATCGCTACGTCATCACCCGCACCGGCTTGCCGTCGAGGAAGCCGCGGATGTCCTCGACCACGCCGGCGAAATAGGCGCGGTAGTTCTGCTCGGAGACATAACCGAGATGCGGGGTGATGACGACATTGTCCATCTTGCGCAACGGGTGATCGCGCGGCAGCGGCTCGACGTCGAACACGTCGAGCCCGGCGCCGCCGATTTTCTTCTCCCGCAGCGCCGCGATCAGCGCCGCCTCGTCGACGATCGGGCCGCGCGAAGTGTTGATGAGAAACGCCGAGGGTTTCATCAGGCCGAGCTCGCGGGCGCCGACCAGGCCGCGCGACCGCGGCGATAGCACGATATGGATGGTGATGAAATCGGATTGGCGGAACAGATCATCCTTGCCGACATAGCCGACGCCGGCGGCGGCACATTTCTCCGGCGTCAGGTTCTGGCTCCAGGCGATGACCTTCATGCCGAACGCCTTGGCGATTGTCGCGGTCTGGGTGCCGAGCTTGCCCAGCCCGAGCACGCCCAGCGTCATGCCATCGAGATCGGGGCCGATCGTGGTCTGCCAGGTGGCGCCGGCATGCAGCCGCGCGTTTTCGTAGCCGATGTGGCGCGTCAGTTCGAGCATCAGCCCGATGGCGATGCCGGAGGTCGGATTGCCGAAATTGGGCGTGCCGCAGACGGTGACGCCGCGCGCTTTCGCCGCCTCGGTGTCGATCGAGGCATTGCGCATGCCGGTCGTGATCAGGAGCTTGAGATCGGGCAGGGCGTCGATCACCGCCTTGGGAAAAGCGGTGCGCTCGCGCATCGCGACGACGATCTGGAAGCCCTTGAGCGCGGCGATGACGTTATCCGGTCCGCCGAGGTGCTCGTTGAAAACCTTGATGTCGACGTCGCCTTTGACCTTCGACCAGTCGGCGACTTTGAGGACGACATTCTGGTAATCGTCGAGAATTGCGCAGCGCACCGCCATGTTTCCACCCATCCACGCGTGTTGGTGGATGCTTGTAAAGCATGGCTGCATGGAAAAGAAGTTGGTCTGTCGCCTTTGGAGGGCCGCCATAGCGCGTCGAAGACGCGGGTAAACGCGCTGATGGCCGCCTCAGGATGACGGAAAAGCTGGCTTAGGCGCGATGTTCGGCGATGTCGGTAAGAACGGTGCGCGAGGATGCCGCCGGCTGGCTGGGCTTGCCGGGCAGGCTGCCGTACTTGGCGTGCCATTTCGGGCCAGGGCCGCGCATATAGTGCAGATCCGGCCGGTACGAACCACCGCTGTGGCCGCTGATCTGCAGCAACTCGCGCAGCGCCTTCGATAAATCACGCCACATGATACGCTCCCTTGCGCCCTTCGCCCGGGCCTTTGTTGGGATGCCACCGTCGCTCGCGCTTTCCGAGACCAACGCGTGCCGTAAAACGCAAGTTCCATTTTCAAACGACTGTTTGACATATATTGTCGGCGAAAAATCATTAAATTTTGTTGCGATTTCGGCGGCGCTTGGCCGCTTTTGTGTTTAGTCTTAGCGAAGCTTTACCGCGACCGATAAAAGTGGAACTGAGTTCCCAGATAGGGTAACGCGGTGCGGCGCGCGGTCAGGGTGTTCTTGCCCTCGCGGCGCTGCATCGCTACATCCACATTTTCCCGAAATGAGCGCCTTTGCAGCTGCGCGGCGCCGAGCGAGAGGGGCAGGGCGCTGATGGCGCGTCAATTCGTTTATCATATGGAAGGTTTGACCAAGACTTACCCCGGCAACCGGAAGGTCTTGGAGAACATCAATCTGTCGTTCTATCCCGAGGCCAAGATTGGCGTTCTCGGCGTCAACGGCGCCGGCAAGTCGACGCTGCTCCGCATCATGGCCGGCCTCGACACCGAATATTCCGGTGAGGCCTGGGCGGCGCAAGGCGCCCGCGTCGGCTACTTGGCGCAGGAACCTCAACTCGATCCGCAGAAGTCGGTGCGCGAAAATGTCATGGAGGGCGTCGCGCCGCAGAAGGCGATCGTCGACCGCTATAACGAGCTTGCCGTCAATTATTCCGACGCGACCGCCGATGAGATGACCAAGCTGCAGGACGAGATCGAGGCTAAAGGGCTGTGGGATCTCGATTCCAAGGTCGACCAGGCGATGGATGCGTTACGTTGCCCGTTCGACGAAGCCGATGTCACCACGCTTTCCGGCGGCGAGCGGCGCCGCGTCGCGCTGTGCCGGCTGCTGCTCGAACAGCCGGAGCTTCTGCTGCTCGACGAGCCGACCAACCACCTCGACGCCGAATCGGTGGCCTGGCTCGAAAGCCATTTGCGCAACTATCCGGGCGCCATCCTCATCGTCACCCACGACCGCTACTTCCTCGACAATGTCACCGGCTGGATTCTCGAATTGGATCGCGGCCACGGCATTCCCTACGAGGGCAATTATTCGTCCTGGCTCGGCCAGAAGCAGAAGCGGCTGCTGCAGGAAGGCCGCGAGGAAGAAGCGCGCCAGCGCACGCTCGCCCGCGAGCAGGAATGGATTTCCGCCTCGCCGCGCGCGCGGCAGGCCAAATCCAAAGCGCGCTACGAGCGTTATGAGGAATTGCTCAAGAAGGCCGGCGAGAAACAGACCCAGACCGCGCAGATCGTCATCCCGGTCGCCGAGCGGCTCGGCCAGAATGTGATCGACTTCGAGAACTTGCGCAAAGGTTATGGCAATAATCTTCTGATCGACGATCTGACTTTCAAGCTGCCGGCTGGCGGCATCGTCGGCATTATCGGGCCGAACGGCGCCGGCAAGACCACTTTGTTCCGCATGATCACGGGTGCGGAAAAGCCCGACGGCGGCTCGATCAAGATCGGCGAGTCGGTGCATCTCGGCTATGTCGATCAATCGCGCGATTCGCTCGACGGCAAGAAATCGGTCTGGGAGGAAATCTCCGGCGGCGCCGATCAACTTCAGCTCGGCAAGCGCGAAGTGAATTCGCGCGCTTATTGCTCGGCCTTCAATTTCAAGGGCGCCGACCAGCAGAAAAAAGTCGGCTCGCTGTCGGGCGGCGAAAGAAACCGTGTGCATCTCGCCAAAATGCTCAAATCCGGCGCCAACGTGCTGCTGCTCGACGAGCCCACCAACGATCTCAACGTCGATACGCTGCGCGCGCTCGAAGAGGCGCTGGAGGATTTCGCCGGCTGCGCCGTCATCATCAGCCACGACCGCTGGTTTCTCGACCGCATCGCCACCCACATGCTCGCCTTCGAGGGCGACAGCCATGTCGAATGGTTCGAGGGCAACTTCCAGGATTACGAGAAGGACAAGATGCGGCGGTTGGGCACCGACACCGTCATTCCGCACCGGATCAAATACAAGAAGTTCAGCCGCTGACGCTGGCGGCGTTTCCGATGCGAGCGAAGGCTGGCCAGAGTGGCGAGTGGCGCGGCTGGCACAGAAGTGCCTACTATGCTATATTGATCAAATGACAAAACTACTCGAAGACGCGATCAATAAGGTTCGAGACCTTCCGGAAGCCGAGCAGGATGAGGCGGCGGAAATGCTGTTATCCGTGGCGTCAAAGAAGGTCGGCCGGGTGCGACTCGATGATGAGACGCGCACTGCCGTACGCGAAGGCCGCGAACAGGCGCGGCGCGGCGAGTTTGTGAGCGATGAGGATATGGTCGCCTTCTTCGAGCGGCACGGCGTCAAGCGTGTATGAGAGTTCGCTATACACGCCGGGCGCAGAGCGATCTTGAATCCATTTACACATATCTCGATCAACGCGCGCCGGCCGCCGCGCGGACTGTCAAAGAATCAATCGAACGTCGGATCGTCAGCCTTGCGGATTTTCCATTGATGGCACCGGAGACCGATGAGCCGGGTATCCGCGAACTCACGATCGTTCGATATCCATACAAAGTATACTACGAAGTCGTGAATGAGGAGGTCTGGATCATCCACATTCGCGATGCGCGGCGGCAGCCATGGATTGACTAAAGTTCAGGTCAATAGGCGGTCGTTTCCAACTAATTACGGCTTACGGTGTAATGAGCGCGACATCGGGGAAATAGGCCCGATAGCGCCGCACGTCGCGGGTGAGCACCGGGCAACCGAGCACCTGCGCATGCGCACCGATGAAGAAGTCAGGGAGAACGCCGGTACGAACGCCGCCGGCCGCACGGTAACGGCTATAGCTTTGGCCGGCAAGAAACAGCGCGCGCGTCGGCACGCGATCGAAGCCGACGTTGAGATCCCCCAAAGCCTGCTCCACTTGAGACTGGCTTGCCATTCGTGCCGACATCTCGGCATACACGATTTCGTTGACGATGACCGGTCCGAGCGCCGCGCGCCCCGCCAAATGGTGAAGCGACCATTCCGACCAGCGCGGATCGTTCGACAACACGTCAAGAAGGACGTTGGTATCGACTAAGGTCATTTCGTGCGGCGGCGGAACGTGGTCGTTTCACCGCGGCTGAATTCCATGAATTCATCGGTGGTCATGCCGCCGCGAATGATCTTGCGCTTGGCCAAGGCGCGCAACTTTTCCTCATATTCGGAAGCTTTATCGGGATGTCCGACATAGACGCCGCCCGACGCGGTGGCGCGGACAACGACTTTGTCGCCGGGCTTGATGCCTGCCGCCTCGCGCACGCTCTTGGGGATCGTCACTTGTCCTTTGGAAGTAACCGTAGTGATCATGGCAGCCCCGGTATTACCTTTCACAGAAAAGTAATACCAGCGCCGATGTCAGTCAATGATGCGCGCAGCAAGTAGCTTGTCGCACTCGCGGCGAGCGGAAGCTCCATCGCGGCTAAGATTATTTCGCCAACAAGCCGTTGAGCACCAGATCGAGGTGGGCGTCGAAGTAGGCCTTCAGATCGAGCGGCTGGCGGTCGTCGAACATCATCATCCACAAATCGACCAGCGCGATCGGCGCGATGATGACCTGGGGCGAGTCGATGATTGAGGATTTGCGGATTTCGCCGTGGTCGATGCCGCGCTGGACGGCTAGCTTGAGCATTTCCAGGCACGGGCGCAGAATTTCGTCATGATAGCGGTCGGCAAGCTCCGGGAAACGCGGCGCTTCGGCGATCAGCATGCGAACCACCTCGCGCCGCCGCCGGTCCTCGACGATGTGCTGATAGATGAAGCTGAACTGCGCGCGCAGCAATTCGGCGGTGGAGCCTTCGTGGCTATCGAACATGCCGCGCACGGTGTCGAGGGTCGCCTTGGTGATTTCGCGCACCATCGAGATGAACAGGTGTTCCTTGTTCTCGAAGTAGACGTAGATCGTGCCCTTGGTCACGCCGGCGCGTTCGGCGATCCGATCGAGCGTCGTCATCGCATAACCGTTGCGAGAGAATTCAGCGAAGGCGGCTTCCAGAATCTCCTGCGGCCGCTCCGCCTTGCGGCGCCGCCGCGTTTCGATCCGCGGTTCAAGGACGACGTTCATGCCGCTAGCTAAGGGGCGGAGACCGCTAAAAGTCAAGTTATTGACTAACCGGATAGTAAATAACTAGGCTGACCCGTTTGAGGGTTGGGCAGGTGGTCAGGTTCAGTCGGTTCACCGGCGGCGGCGGGGCAAAGAGTGCCCAAAATGTCATTTGTGCGGGCAATCGTAGCGTCCTTTCGCGCGCGAACGCCGCTGCCGCGCTGTCACTATTGGCGTTGTCGGCATGTGCGGTCGGACCCGACTTTCGACCGCCGCCAGCGCCCCCGGTTGCGGGCTATACACCTGAGGCCAAACCCGCAGCGACGGTCTCGACCGATATCGCCGGCGGCGCGCCGCAAAAATTCGACGCCGGCCGCGATATTCCCGGCGAGTGGTGGCAGGTGTTCCGGTCCCGCGACCTTGACGCTCTGATTGCCGAGGCCTTGCAATCCAATCCGAATTTGGCGGCCGGGCAGGCCGCATTGTGGCAGGCGAAAGAGAACCTCTACGCCCAGACCGGCTCATTGCTGCCGACTGCGGACGCCAACGCGTCGGCAGAACGCCAGCAATTCTCGCCGGCGGAATTCGGGTCGCCTGGCGCGCCATCCATTTTCAATCTCTATCAGGCCAGCGTGAACGTCTCCTATGCGCTCGACGTATTTGGCGGCACGCGGCGACAGATCGAAGCAAGTGCGGCGCAAGCGGACTATCAGCGCTTCGAACTCGAGGCGACTTATCTGACGCTCACGTCGAACGTGGTAACGGCGTATGTACAGGCGGCCTCGCTGCGCGACCAAATCGCGGCAACGCGCGACATCATCAAAGCGGAAACCGACCAGCTCGACGTCGTGCGTCATCAATTCGACGTTGGAGCCGCAGCGCGGACCGACGTATTGACGCAGGAATCGGAAGTGGCCACGGCGCAGGCGACGTTGCCGACGCTGCAGAAGCAGCTGGAACAGCAGCGCCATGTCCTCTTGGCGTTGATCGGCCGTTTTCCGAGCGAGGCGCTGCGCGATCGCATCACGCTGGCGTCGCTGCGCCTGCCGACGAGCCTGCCGCTCAGCCTGCCATCGCAATTGGTCGAGCAACGTCCCGACATTCGCGCTGCCGAAGCCCAATTGCACCAGGCCAGCGCTCAGATCGGCGTCGCCGTCGCCAACATGTTGCCGAAGCTTACCCTCACCGCCAACTACGGCACCGCCGCTTTGACGACCGCGTCGTTATTCACTCCCGCCACCGCGGTTTGGGCGCTCGCGGCAAGCGGCACTCAGCCGATTTTCCATGGCTTTACGCTGTTGCATCAGGAGCGCGCCGCCAAAGCCGCTTATGACGTGGCCGAAGCGCAATACCGCAACACCGTGCTGGCGGCGTTTCAGAATGTGGCCGACAGCTTGCGTGCGCTGCAACTCGACGCCGCCACGCTTAAGGCGCAACGTGCCGCGCTGCGCGCCGCATCCGATACCCTCAATCTTGCCCAAGGCCAGTATCGTCTCGGCGCCATCACCTATGTGAGTTTACTCAACGCACAACGCAGCTATCAGCAGAACCGCCTCGCCGTGGTGCAGGCGCAAGCGGCGCGCTACGCCGACACCGCCGCCCTGTTTCAGGCGCTCGGCGGCGGCTGGTGGAATCGCAGCGACATCGAGCCGAATCCGCTGAGTCCCGACGCCCCGGATGACGCCGCCGTCGTTAATGAAACTCATGCAGCAACGGAGCCTCGTCAATGACCAAACGCATGGTGATCATGCTCGTTGCGGTCGCCATCGTGCTCGGTGGAATCTTCGGATTCCAGGTGTTCAAGGGCATCATGATCAAGCGGTTCATGAGCGCCATGGCCGCGCCGCCGCAAACCGTCTCGGCGAGCAAGGCCGCCTATAGTCAGTGGCAGCCAACCATCGCGGCGATCGGCAGCTTGCGCGCGCTAAAGGGCGCCGACTTGTCGCTGGAAGTATCGGGCATCGTCGGTTCGATCTCGTTCAACTCTGGCGACGACGTCGAGCAGGGTGCCGTGCTTCTCAAACTACGCTCCGACGACGACGCGGCCAAGCTGCAATCCCTGCAGGCGACGGCACAGCTCAGCCAAATCAACTATGACCGCGACCAGAAGCAGTTCAAGATTCAGGCGGTCAGCCAAGCCACCTTGGATGCCGATGCCGCCAATCTGAAGAACGCCAATGCGCAAGTTGCCGAACAGCAGGCCGTGCTCGACAAGAAGACCTTGCGCGCGCCGTTTGCCGGCCATCTCGGCATCCGCGCCGTCGACCTTGGTCAATATCTCAGTGCCGGAACGGCGATCGTGACGCTACAGGCGCTCGATCCGATTTTTCTGGACTTCTTTGTGCCGCAACAAGCGATCGATCAAGTTCGTTTAGGGCAAACAGTGAGCGTGATGGTCGACGCGTATAAGGGTCAGGCCTTTAGCGGCGAAATCTCCGCCGTGAATCCCAAGGTCGACGCCAGCAGCCGCAACGTGCAGGTTCGCGCCACGCTGAAGAATGCCGAGCATAAGCTGCTGCCGGGAATGTACGCAACCGTCGACATCGCGACGGGAGCGCCGCAGACCTACATCACGCTGCCGCAAACGGCGATCACCTACAATCCGTACGGCGACACGGTTTACATTGTCGACGGCAAGGGCGTCGCCGGCGGCGGCAAGCCGCAACTGATTGCGCATCAGACTTTCGTCACCACCGGCGCGACGCGCGGCGATCAGGTGGCCGTACTCAAAGGCGTCAGTGAAGGCGACATGGTCGTGACGGCCGGTCAGATCAAACTGCACAACGGATCTCCGGTACTGATCGACAACTCGATCACGCCGACGGCGGACGCGTCGCCGAATGTTCCGCTCGATCGATAGACGGACCGCCGCCATGCACTTTACCGACATTTTCATCCGCCGGCCGGTGCTCGCCTCGGTCATCAGCTTGTTGATCCTGGTGCTCGGCCTGCGCGCCTACGGCGCATTGCCGATCCTGCAATACCCGCGCACGGAAAATGCAATCGTGACCGTCAGCACGATCTATTACGGCGCCGATCCTGACGTCATTGCGGGCTTTATCACTACGCCGCTCGAAAACGTCATCGCGCAGGCGAACGGCATCGATTACATGAGCTCCGTCAGCGCGCCGAGCACCAGCACGATCACGGTCTATCTGCGGCTCAATTACGACGCCGACAAAGCGCTGACCGAAATCAACACCAAGATCGCTTCGGTGCTCAGCAAACTGCCGCCCGGCACGCTGCAACCGACTCTGACCGTGACCGTCGGCCAGACCATCGATGCGATGTATATCGGCTTCAACAGCGACACGCTCGAGCCGAACCAGATCACCGATTACCTGGTCCGCGTCGTGCAGCCCAAGCTGCAGGCGGTGCCCGGGGTGCAGACCGCCGAGCTGCTCGGATCAAAGGTGTTTGCGCTGCGCGCATGGCTGGACCCGAGAAAGCTTGCCGCCTTCGGTCTCACCGCCGCCGATGTCAGCCTGGCGCTGACCGCCAACGATTACATTTCCGGCATCGGCACGACCAAAGGCCAGATGGTGCAGGTCAATTTGAGCGCCTCGACCAGCCTGCATTCGGCGGAGGAATTCCGCAACCTCGTGGTCAAGCAGAGCAACGGCGCCGTCGTCCGTCTCAAGGACATCGCCAATGTTACGCTCGGCTCCGAAGACTATGACAGTGAGGTCGGCTTCGACGGCAAGCGGGCCGTCTATATCGGCATCCAGGTCGCGCCCGCGGCTAACCTGCTGGACGTTATCGCAGGCGTGCACCGGATATTTCCGGAAATCCAGTCGCTGCTGCCGAACGGGCTCCAGGGCGAGATCGTTTACAACTCGACCGAGTTTGTGAACGCCGCGATCTATGAGGTGATCCGGAGCCTCGCCGAATCTTTGGCGATTGTCACCGTCGTCGTGTTCCTGTTCCTCGGGTCGCTTCGTTCGTCCATCATACCGACCGTCGCCATACCGCTGTCGCTGGTCGGCACGTTCACGATCTTGCTGGCGCTCGGCTACTCGATCAACCTGTTGACGTTGCTGGCGCTGGTTCTCGCCATCGGCCTGGTCGTCGATGACGCCATCATTGTGGTCGAGAACGTCAACCGGCATCTCGAGGAAGGGATGACGCCGATCGACGCCGCCATCAGGGCCGCGCGCGAGCTCGGTGGCCCGATCATCGCCATGACGGTCGTACTGGCCGCGGTTTACGTACCGATCGGCTTCCAAAGCGGTCTGACCGGCGCGCTGTTCGCCGAGTTCGCATTTGCGCTGGTCGGCGCCGTCACCGTGTCGGGCATTGTGGCCCTGACGTTGTCGCCGATGTTGTGCTCGCGTCTGCTCAAAGTCCCGGACTTGGAGCGCGGCGGCTGGGAAGCTCGGCTTACTCTTTTCATCGATCGAAACTTCACAAGATTGCGCGGCGTCTACGAGCGAAACCTGCATGGCAGCCTGAACAACCTGCCGGTCACGCTGGTATTTGCAGCCATCGTGCTGTCGAGCATCTATTTCCTGTTCAATGGCGCCAAAACCGAGCTTGCGCCGCAAGAGGACCAAGGCGTTATCATCACCCAGTCGATCGCATCTCCGAACGCAACCCTGCAACAGCGCCTGCTTTATTCGAAACAGATCTACCGGATATTCGCCGAGCATCCGGAAACCGAGCACGTCTTCCAGCTCGATGTGCCCGGTCAGTCGATCGCCGGCATGGTGTTCAAGCCTTGGGACAGACGATCGAAGACGACCAACGACCTCCAGCCGGTCCTGCAGCAGGAGCTGAGCAAGGTCGCGGGCGTCCGGGTTGCCGCGTTTCAGCCGCCCGCACTTCCCGGCAGCATCGGTTTGCCGGTTCAGTTCGTCATCGTAACCACCGAGCCGTTCGCGCGCTTGAACAACGTCGCTCAACAATTTATGCAACAGGCGCTGCAGAGCGGCACGTTCATTTTTCTCGATTGCGACCTGAAGATCGACAATCCGCAATCGGATATCACGATCGATCGCGACAAGACGGCTCAGCTCGGATTGAAGATGAGCGACGTCGGCGGGTCGCTGGCGGCAATGCTCGGCGGCGGCTACGTCAATTACTTCAGCATCAGCGACCGGTCGTATAAAGTGATCCCGCAGGTTCAGCAGCGCTTTCGGCTCAACCCGCATCAGTTGCTCGACTACTACATTCGCACGGCCGACGGATCGCTTGTTCCGCTGTCGACGGTCGCAACCGTGTCGACCAAAACCGTTCCGGAATCGCTCAACCATTTCCAGCAGCTTAACAGTGCGACGATCCAGGGCGTCGCCATGCCCGGCGTAGCGCAGGGCGACGCGCTGGCTTTCCTGCAGAATTTGTCGAAGCGCGTGCTGCCGGAAGGCTATTCGATCGATTATGGCGGATTAAGCAGGCAGTATGTCCAGGAAACCAGCGGTTTTGTCACCACCTTCGGCTTCGCGCTGATCATTATTTTCCTGTCGCTCGCCGCCTTGTTCGAAAGCTTCCGCGATCCGGTCATCATCCTGATTTCGGTGCCGATGTCGATAGCCGGCGCATTGATCTTCGTCACTCTCGGCTTCGGCGGCATGTCGCTCAATATCTACACCGAGGTTGGGCTTGTGACCCTGATGGGCTTGATCAGCAAACATGGCATCCTGATCGTCCAGTTTGCCAACCACTTGCAACAAGAAGGACGCTCGAAGCGGGAAGCGGTCGAGGAGGCCGCCGCAATCCGGCTGCGCCCGATCTTGATGACGACGGCCGCCATGGTGCTTGGCGTGATCCCGCTGATCACGGCGACCGGCGCTGGCGCCGTATCGCGGTTTCAAATGGGCGTCGTGATCGCGTCCGGCATTTCGATCGGAACGCTGTTCACGCTGTTCGTGGTTCCCGCCGTTTATCTGGTGTTTGCTGCGGACCACCATTCGCGGGCATCCGGCGGTGCGCCCGCTGCCGCTACGACGCATCCAACCGGCTCCTGATAGTTGCGAACTTATTCGCTCGGCACCAAGGCTTGACCGGCATCGATCTTGACCGGCATCGATTAAGACACCGGCGCAAAGTCCTGCTAAAAAACTATGATCGAATCGATCGGGACAGTCGGGAATTATTGGGAAAATCTTAAGGCCATGGAAGACTGGAGCGCCCGGCAATACCTGAAATTCGAGGACGAACGCACCAGGCCGCCGCGCGATCTTCTGGCGCAAGTGCCGCTGCAACGGCCACGGCTCGCCGTCGATCTCGGTTGCGGACCCGGCAACTCGACCGAGCTTATTGTCGAGCGCTTTCCGCAATCGCAAGTCGTCGGGCTCGACTCGTCGCCCGACATGCTGCGCAAGGCGCGTGAGCGGCTGCCGCAATGCAGTTTTATCGAAGCCGACATCGCCGCCTGGAAACCCGATCCGGACACCGATCTCATTTTCGGCAACGCGGTGATGCAGTGGCTGCCGGATCATCCGGCGATCATGCGCCGGCTTCTGGAAGCCATGCCGCAGGGCGGCGTGCTGGCGATCCAGATGCCCGACAATACGCGCGAGCCGGCGCTGCGTTTTCAGAAAGAGGTGGGCGAGGCCGGTCCGTGGCGGGATCATCCCGAAATCAAGGCTGCGCCGCGCGACCACCTGCCGCCGCCGGAAGCCTACTACGATCTCCTCAAACCCGCGTGTTCGCACATCGACATGTGGCACAGCGTCTATAATCACGTGATGGCGTCGCCGGCCGCGATCACCGAGTGGTTCAAGGGCTCCTCGCTGCAACCGTTCCTGTCGCCGCTTTCCGCCGCCGACCGCGAAAAATTCCTCGCCGCCTACACGGACAAGATCGTCGGCGCCTATAAGCCGCGTTTCGACGGCAAGGTGCTGTTGCGCTTTCCGCGCCTGTTCATCCTGGCGGTGCGATGAAATTCTTCCTCGTCATGGCCGGACTTGTTCCGGCCATTCACGTCTTACGCTTTCGACGCGGCAAAGACGTGGATGCCCGGCACTACGGCATTGCAACTCTATTGTTGATTACATTGTGCGCGTCGCCGGCTTATGCCGACGCCACGTTCCAGGCCTTCCTGCAATCGCTGTGGCCGCAGGCGCAGGCGCTCGGCATCTCGCGCACGACGTTCGACAACGCAACGCGCGGGCTCGAGCCCGACCTCACGCTGCCCGATCTGATCCTGCCCGGGCAGGCGCAGAGGCCGCCGCCCGGCCAGCCGGAATTCGTCGAGACGCCGGCGGACTATCTGAAAGAGCCGGCGATCGAGCGGCTCGCGGTGCAGGGCCGCAATCTCGATCAGCAGTACCGCGGCCCGCTGACGGCGATCGAACGGCAATTCGGCGTGCCCCCTGCGATCCTGCTCGCGATCTTCGGCCGCGAAACCGATTACGGCCACGAAACCGATAGCCGCAGCGCGATCCGCGTGCTGGCGACGCAAGCCTACTACGGCAAGCGCAAGGAAAAGTTCGGCGAGGAATTTCTGCTGGCGCTGAAAATCCTCGATGATGGCAAGATCGCGCTTGCCGACATGAGAAGCTCGTGGGCCGGCGCCATGGGGCTCACGCAATTTCTGCCGTCTGATTATCTGAAATACGCCGTGGACTTCGACGGCACCGGCTATGCCGACATCTGGAAATCGGTGCCGGATGCGCTCGCCTCGGCGGCCAAGCAGCTCGTCGGCAAGGGCTGGCAGCCCGGTCTGCGTTGGGCCTATGAGGTGCATCCGCCGGCCGATGTCGACTGCACCATCGGCGTGCCGGAATACACGCTGCCGATCGGCGAATGGCTCAGGCGCGGCTTCGTGCCGGCCTATGGCCGCGTCCTCTCGCCGGCGGAGCAGGCCGAGACGGCGTCGCTATTGCAGCCCGCCGGCCTCTACGGCCCGTCGTTCCTCGCCACCAAAAACTATTTCGTCATCAAGGAATATAATTTCTCCGACCTGTACGTGCTGTTTGTCGGCCATCTCAGCGACCGCATCGCCGATGCGCGGCCGCAAACGGCGTCATTCGAGACGCCGTGGAGCAAAGTCGCGCAACTGCCGACCGGCGACCTCGACCGCATGCAAGAGATTCTCACCGCCCGCGGCTTTTACCACGACAAGATCGACGGCAAGGCCGGCATGCTGACGCGCTCGGCGCTCGGCGCCTATCAGAAGCGCAACGGCCTGAAGGTCGATTGCTGGCCGACCGCCGCGGTGCTGCGGCAAATGCAACCGCATTGACGAAGCCTCCCGCGATTTTCAAGATGCATCTGGAGCTGTGACCGGCCATGCAGATCAAAGCCGCTGTGGTGCGCGAAAAGTCGGGACCCTTCGTCATCGACGCCTTGGAGCTGTGCGAGCCGCGCGCCGACGAACTCGTCGTCCGCGTGGTGGCAAGCGGCATGTGCCAGACCGACCTGCACGGCCGCGACGGCTATTTCGCCAGTCCTTATCCGGCGGTCTACGGCCACGAAGGCGCCGGCGTCATCCACGCCGTCGGTAGTGGCGTGCGCGATTTCGCGCCGGGCGATCACGTCGTGATGTCGTACCCGTGGTGCGGCGCCTGCGCGAATTGCCGCGACCAGCAAACCAATCATTGTCTGCACGGCCGCAAGCTGAAAATGGCCGGTACGCGGCTCGACGATACGACGCTCCTGTCGAAGAACGGCGCGCCGGTCTACAGCGCATTCTTTCAGCAATCCTCGTTCGGAACATTTGCGCTGACGCAAGCGCGCTGGGCGGTGAAAGTGCGCCAGGACGCCCCGCTTGAGCTTCTCGGACCGCTCGCCTGCAGCGGCCAGACCGGGGCCGGCGCGGTGCTCAATGTGATGCAACCGAAAGCCGGCGACGGCATCGCCGTGTTCGGAGCCGGCGCCGTCGGTCTGTCGGCGCTGATGGCGGCGAAGATCGCCGGCTGCAATCCGATCGTCGCGGTCGACGTCCACGCCCATCGGCTGGCATTGGCGCGCGCGCTCGGCGCCACGCATGCGATCGACCACAAGACCTGCGCCGACGTCGTCGGCGAAATCCGCAAAATCAGCGGCGGCGGCGTGCGTTTCGCGGCAGAGACGTCGGCCTTGCCTTGGGTTTTGCGCGAGGCGATCGAGTCGCTGATGCCGGGCGGCATGTGCGCGCTGTTGGGCAGCGCGCCCAAGGGCACCGACGCTTCCTTCGAAATGCCGTTCCTGCAGCAGGGCCGCAGTGTGCGCGGCGTGGTTCAGGGCGACAGCGTGCCGAAAGAATTCATTCCAATACTCGTCGACCTCATCATAGACGGCAAATTCCCGATCGAGAAGATGATCACGTTCTACGATCTCGCCGACATCAATCGGGCGGCGGCGGAATCCACCAGCGGGAAGACGATCAAGCCGGTGCTGCGGATGCCGCACGGATGAGCTTTGTGGTGTCATGCTCCGCGAAAGCGGAGCATCCAGCAAACGCCGTAGCTTCAGCTCTCGAACTCAACACCAAGAGATTGTGACTACTGGATCGTCCGCATGCGCGGACGATGATACGAAGGACGCTCAGTCGTCGCCCGGCACCGCGTCCGGCAAGCTGTCGTCGTCCGCGCCGGAACTGCGCTCGCGCCCGTGCGCACTGGTATTGATCGAGCCGGTGACGCCGGCGCCATAGGAAGGCTCGCCGAGGTGCCGCGCGGCAAATTGCGACCGCGCGCGCGCGGCGGCGACCTCGCCGGGGATTGCGCCCGGCTCGCAGATGTGGCGGCCGTCGTAATGCCGCATCAGGTCGACGTGGATGTGATTGTAATGATAGACGTTGGCGCCGGGCGCCAGTACGGTGGTGAACCGGTCGCAGGCGGCGGCCTGCACGTCGTGCAGAAAGCCTTGCTCCTGCGGCGTGCCGTGCCAGCCGTATTGCACCGTGATCTTGTGGCCGTCGGCGAGATCGAATTCGGCGATGTCGAGCGCATTGCCGGAGGCGTGCTCGGAAATATGGGCGTTCGGATTGCCGTTCATGCCGCGGCAGGAATAGGCCGAGATCTGCTTGATCTCGACGACCGGCTGGCGAAACCAATGCGCCGCGGCGGGTTGCACCGCGCCGGCGATCCATTGATCGAGCGCGGACATGACGGGGCAGGCGAGCGTCGCCGGCGGTTCCACTTGCACCGGCTGCGCCGACGCGGTGACCATCGGCGCACTGGGCGGCCCGAGCGGCGGCGCCGGTTCGCTCGCCGGCGGCGATTGCGCGCCTTGCGACGGCAGCGGACGCGGAGAAGTATAGAGCGGCGCGCCGGGACCGCCGTAATAGGGATGCGGCGGGCCGCCGGGAATGGCGATGTCGTCGTCATCGTTGTCGCCGGTCGGCGGCAGGCCCGGCGGGTCGAGCGACAGCGGTTGGCCGATTTGCGCCGTCGGAAGCGGTGCGGGGTAAGGCTGCGGCGCCGGGTAGGGGCGCGACGAAGGGTACGATTGCGGCGCGCCGGATTGCAGCGCCGGCAGAGGGCTCGATTGAATCGAAGGCGACGCTCCGGGCCAATTCTGCGGCATCGACGCGTTGGGGATCGACCCCGGCGGGACGGCCGCCTCGTCGTCATAGGATAGCGGCGCGCTTTCGCCGAGCGCCGACACCCGCAGCGGATAATCGATGCCGCATGCGCCCGGCCCTTCGATTGCCGCGATGCGCACGCGTCCCGCCGTGTCGTTCACCGCGCCGGAATTAAGACACGCGACTTCAGCCTCGTGCCGCCATGGCTCGCGTTCGGCGAGCATGTAGTGGCTGCAGCCGGCGACCGCGACCAGTGCGACGAGGACGAGGGAGCTGACGAGATACCAACGAACTCCGCGCGTCATTCCCCGACAATGCGAGGAATTCCGTTAACGACTGCTCAATGATCCTGGCTCCGTGCAAGGTAAGCGGGCTGTTAACCATGATGCGGATCGGGGATCGGCCATTGAGCGGCGGTTGCGCTCTTCTTGATCCCTGATTACTGATGTCTGATCCCTGGGGGACTGATGCTTTCCGCGCTCGATCTGGCCCGCCGCATCGAAGCCGGCGAACTCAAACCGCGCGATGCGGTCGAGCTGTGCGCGAAGGCCATTGCCGCGCGCGAGCATGAGGTTGGCGCCTTTGTCGCGCTCGATCTCGATGCGGCGCGCCGCGCCGCCGCCGAGCCGCAGCTCGCGTCATTGCCGCTGCGCGGCCTGCCGGTGGCGTTTAAGGATATTTTCGATACCGCCGATCTGCCGACGCAATACGGCTCGCCGATCTATGCCGGCTACCGGCCGCGCGCCGACGCCAGTGCCGTGACGCTGACGCAAAATGCCGGCGGCATCGCGATCGGCAAGACGGTGACCACGCAATTCGCCTCGCTGGTGCCGTCGGCGACGCGCAATCCGCACAATCTCGCCCACACGCCGGGCGGCTCGTCGGCGGGATCGGCGGCGGCCGTCGCCGCCGGCATGGTGCCGATCGCGTTCGGCACGCAGACGGCGGGATCGGTGATCCGGCCCGCCGCCTATTGCGGCGTCGCCGGCTTCAAGCCGTCCTATCGGCTTATCCCGATGGTCGGCGTCAAGGATGTCGCCTGGCACCTCGACACCGCCGGCCTGTTCGGCGCAGGCGTCGCCGATGTCGCCTTCGCCGCCGCGGCGGTATTGGACCGCGATCTTCGCGTCGATCGCGCCGCGCCCGCGGCGCCGCGCATCGCGCTCGCCCGCACCCATCTGTGGCCGCAAGCAAGCGCGGCGATGCAGAACGCCGTCGAGACCGCCGGCCGCATCGCGGCGGCGGCCGGCGCGAAAGTGACGGAGCTGATGCTGCCGCCGCTTCTGGAAGACGCCTACGAGGCGCAATTCACGATCCAGGATTACGAGAACGTCCGCGCGCTCGCCTCCGAATACCAGCGCCATCGCGACCAGATCGACAAAAGCTTGCGCGATCACCTTACCGCCGCTCTGGCGATTTCGGCCGACGAATACGACGCGGCGCGCCGCACCGCGAGCCGCGCGCGGCAAGTGCTCGCGGACGCGATGGCGGATTACGACGTGATCCTGACGCCATCGGCGCCAAGTGCCGCGCCGCACGGCCTTGGCGCCACCGGCAATCCGATGTTCAACCGGCTGTGGACGCTGATGGGCGCGCCCAGCGTCAACGTGCCGGGGCTCCACGAGAACGGATTGCCGCTCGGCGTGCAGATTGTCGGCCGCTTCGGCCGCGACCGCGCCGCGCTCGAAGCGGCGCTGTTCGTCGAGCAGGCGATAAAGCGGAAGGTGGGAGCTTAACTCGTCATTACGAGCGCAACGAAGCAATCCAGTCCTTTGGCGACGATCTGGATTGCTTCGTCGCGGAGCCTGTCATCGGGCCGCGCGACTTCGCGCGGGCTCGTTGGCTCCTCGCAATGACGACTACGCGTCCTTGTTCTCGAACATGAAGATGTCGACGCCGCCGGTGGCGAAAGTTTGCACGTCGGCGACCGCCGCCTGGCCTTCCGGGCTGGCGAAGGCTTTTTGGATCGCCGCGACGTCGTCGAAGCTCAGGATGGCGACGAGATGATAGGGCGCCGGTCCGCCCGGGGTGCCGACGACACCCTTGCTGATCTCGTATTTCTTCACGCCGGGAATTTTCTTCGCCAGCGGAATGTGTTTTTCGGCGTAATGCCTGTCGAACGCCGCCGCATCGCGCGGCGTTTTGTACATCACCAAGAGCCGAGCCATTGCAATCCTCCCTGTTTTCCAAAACCGCGGTGAGCGGTATCACGGTTGGCGACAATTCGCTACTCAGCCGCGGCGAGAGCGCAGAGGCGATTCTGTACTGCGCGCCGTGTGCAGCGTCATGGCCGGGCTTGTTCCGGCCATCCACGTCTTTGAGCCGACCGGCACGTTGAGACGCGGATGCCCGCGACATAGGCGAGTCAACGGACCCGCGCGAAGTCGCGCGGCCCGACGACAGGCTCTGCGACGCCGTTCTTTGAACGGTCATGCGCGGGTATGACGGGCGGGTTAGGGCGAGCCCGTAACCCGCCTTGTGTGTCGTCTCTGATCATGAGACAAGCCTTGACATACGTCCCTAGTTCAGTTACATTCTGAAGAATCAAATCTCGCCCCGGTTAAGGACGCCGTCCGGGTGATGCCGGGCGGCAGGGGGCGAGTGCGGTGCCCGCGGGTGCGGCCTCATCAGCCGCACACTCGGGCGGTCCGGGCATCATGCCTGCCGGCATTACGACCGGTGTGCGGGGTGCGTCGCTGGAAGTGGGAAGGGAAACCTTCCCACGAAGCCTGGCCCGGATCGCACCAAGGGACTACACACCCCTTGGGCAGAGCCGTGGTGGAACGCCGGCAGGCGAGCGCGCCCGCAAGCGGAGGGCGGCGCAAGCCGCTACCTTCGTGGCGCGACCCGCGCGCCGCTTGCGTGCGGGGACTGACGACAGTGCGACTGCCGGCGTTCCGCTTTCCTTTATTCTAAATTTCCCTCCCCCCGCGAGCGTAGCGAGTGGTGGGGAGGGATCAAGGGTGGGGGGCTTTGTTTGCTCCGCTCCCCCCACCCCGGCTCGCTTCGCTCGCCGACCCCCCCCGCCGCAAGCGGGGGGAGGGAAAACAAAGTGCGCTGTTTGACAGCGCTGGCTTGCGAACTCGCGCGCGGATGCGTCGCGAGCATGAGGAATGCTGCGCTCATTCCCGCGCAAGCGGGAATCCAGGCTGGGTCCCCGCGTTCGCGGGGACGAGCGGAGCAACATTACTCGGCCGCGGTTTGCGTCATCGCCCGCGGATCGTAATTGAGGATCGGCGCCAGCCATCGCTCCGCTTCGGCGAGCGTCTGCCCCTTGCGCCCAGCGTAATCGGCGACCTGGTCGCGCTCGATCTTGCCAATGCCGAAGTAATAACTTTCAGGGTGGCTGAAATAGAGTCCGCTGACGGAAGCCCCCGGCCACATGGCGAAGCTCTCGGTCAGCTTCACGCCGATCGCGCGCTCGCCGTCGAGCAGGTCGAACAGCGTTGCCTTCTCGGTGTGATCGGGCTGCGCCGGATAGCCGGGCGCCGGGCGGATGCCGCGATATTTTTCGGCGATCAACTCATCGCTGCGCAACGTTTCCTCGGGCGCATAAGCCCAGAATTCGCGGCGGACCCGCTGATGCATGCGCTCGGCGAGCGCTTCGGCAAGCCGGTCGGCCAGCGCCTTGGCCAGAATCGCGGAGTAATCGTCGTTGGCGCCCTTGAAGCGATCCACCACGGCCTCCTCGCCGAGCCCGGCGGTGACGGCGAACGCGCCGACATAATCGGCAAGACCGCTCGCCCGCGGCGCCACGAAGTCGGCGAGCGCGACATTGGCGCGGCCCTCGCGGCGGGCAAGCTGTTGGCGCAGCGTGTGCAGGGTTGCGATCGGCCGGCCGCGTGTCTCGTCGGCAAACACGAGAATGTCGTCGCCGTCGCTGTTCGCCGGCCAAAAGCCGATCACGGCGCTGGCGCGGAACCACTGTTCGGCCGCCATCCGCTCGAGCATGTCTTGCGCATCGGCGTAGAGACTGCGCGCGGCTTCGCCGACTTTCTTATCGTCCAAGATCGCCGGAAATTTTCCGTTCAGCTCCCAGGTCGCGAAGAACGGCGACCAGTCGATATAGTCGATGAGCTCGGCAATCGGGATCGCATCGAACTTGCGCGTGCCGAGCAGCCGTGGCGCCGGCGGCGCGTAGCTGCCGGACCAATTGAGCTTGAGCGCGTTGGCGCGGGCGTCGGCAAGCGACAAGCGCTGCTTGCTCGCTTCGCCGCGCGCATGCGCCGCCGCGATCCGCGCATATTCGGTGCGGACCTCGCCGACATAACGCGCCCGCGTCTCGCGCGACAGCAGCGCGGCAACCACGCCGACGGCGCGGCTCGCGTCGTTGACATAGACCGCTTGGCCGCGCCGGTAGTTGGGGTGGATTTTCACCGCGGTGTGGACGCGGCTCGTGGTGGCGCCGCCAATGAGCAGCGGCACATCGAAACCCTGCCGCTCCATTTCGGCGGCGACATGACACATTTCATCGAGCGACGGCGTGATGAGGCCGGAAAGGCCGACGATGTCGGCCTGTTCGTCGACGGCGGCTTTGAGGATTTTCTCCGCCGGCACCATGACGCCGAGATCGACGACATTGTAATTGTTGCACTGGAGCACGACGCCGACGATGTTCTTGCCGATGTCGTGCACGTCGCCCTTGACGGTGGCCATCACGATCTTGCCGTTCGCGGAGACGTGGGCGCGGCCGTCCTTGTCCTGCTCCATATAGGGCATCAGATAGGCGACGGCTTGTTTCATGACGCGTGCCGACTTCACCACCTGCGGCAGGAACATCCGCCCCGAGCCGAACAGGTCTCCGACCACGTTCATGCCGTCCATCAACGGGCCTTCGATCACCGCGAGCGGCCGCGGCGCCTTGAGCCGCGCTTCCTCGACGTTGGCTTCAATGAAATCTGTCATGCCGTGAACGAGCGCGTGCGACAGCCGCTTTTCCACCGGCCATTCGCGCCAGGCGAGATCGGCTTCCCTTTTTTCCTTGCCGGTCCCGCGATGGCGCTCGGCCAGCGCCAGGAGCCGCTCCGCGGCGTCGGTCCGGCGATTGAGTACGACGTCTTCGCAAGATTCGCGCAGCTCCGGATCGAGATCGTCATAGACCGCGATCTGGCCGGCATTGACGATGCCCATATCCATGCCGGCTTTGATGGCGTGATAGAGAAAAACCGAATGCATCGCCTCGCGCACCGCTTCATTGCCGCGGAACGAGAACGACAGGTTCGACACGCCGCCGGAAATATGCGTGTGCGGCAGGTTCGCCCGGATCCAGCGCGCCGCTTCGATGAAGGCGACACCGTAGCCGTTATGCTCCTCCATGCCGGTGGCGATCGCAAAGATGTTCGGATCGAAAATGATGTCCTGCGGCGGAAAGCCGACGCGGTTGACCAGGATGTCGTAGGCGCGGGCGGCAATCGCTTGTTTCTTTTCCAGCGTGTCGGCCTGGCCCGCCTCGTCGAATGCCATGACCACGACGGCGGCGCCGTAACGGCGCACCAGTTCGGCGTGGCGGATGAAAGCGTCTTCGCCTTCCTTGAGCGAGATCGAGTTGACCACGGCCTTGCCCTGGACGCATTTCAGTCCGGCTTCGATGACCGAGAATTTCGAGGAGTTGATCATCGCCGGCACGCGGGCGATGTCCGGCTCCGCCGCGACCAAGTTGAGGAACGTGGTCATTGCCTTTTCGGAGTCGAGAAGTCCCTCGTCCATATTGATGTCGATGATTTGCGCGCCGCTCTCGACTTGATCGCGGGCGACCGCGAGCGCGGCGGGATAATCGCCGGCAGTGACGAGCTTGCGAAAGCGCGCCGAGCCGGTGACATTGGTGCGCTCGCCGACATTGACGAACGGAATTTCCGGCGTCAGCGTGAAAGCTTCGAGCCCGGACAGCCGCAGCCGCGGCGCGATTGCAGGGATGGCGCGGGGCGTCTTGCCGGCAACCGCGCGCGCGATGGCGCGGATGTGCTCCGGCGTGGTGCCGCAGCAGCCGCCGACGATATTGACCAGTCCGGACGCGGCGAATTCGCCGAGCAGTTCCGACATGATGTCCGGCCCCTCGTCGTAACCGCCGAATTCATTGGGCAGCCCGGCATTGGGATAGGCGCAGATCAATGTGTCGGCGACGCGAGACAGTTCGGCGATATGCGCGCGCATTTCCTTGGCGCCGAGCGCGCAGTTGAGCCCCACCGACAGTGGCGCCGCATGCGCGATCGAATTCCAGAACGCTTCCGGCGTCTGGCCGGACAGAAAACGTCCCGAACGGTCGGTAATGGTGCCCGAGATCATTATTGGCACGGCGATGTCGCGCGCCTGAAGTTCATCGGCAATAGCATAGATCGCGGCCTTGGCGTTGAGCGTGTCGAAAATCGTCTCGATCAGCAACGCATCGACGCCGCCGGCAAGAAGACCGCGCACCTGCTCGCAATAGGCCAGGCGCAACTCGTCGAAGGTGATGGCGCGAAAGCCGGGATTGGAAACATCCGGCGAGATCGAGGCGGTACGGTTGGTCGGGCCCAGGGCCCCGGCAACGAAGCGTTCGCGGCCATCCGCGTCCTGTGCGATGCGGGCGGCTTCGCGCGCCAGCCGCGCGCCCTCGGCATTGAGCTCGTAGGCGATCTCGGCCATGCCGTAATCGGCCTGCGCGATGCGGGTCGAGGAGAACGTGTTGGTCGAGACGATATCGGCGCCGGCGCGGAAATAGGCGAGGTGAATGGCGCGCACCGCGTCCGGCCGGCTGAGATTGAGAAGATCGTTGTTGCCGCGAACCTCGCGGTTCCAGGCGTCAAAGCGCGCGCCACGAAAGCCTTCTTCGTCAAGCCCGAGCGCCTGGATCATCGTTCCCATGGCGCCGTCGAGCACCAGAATCCGCTCGGCGGCGAGGCGGCGCAGCGCGGCCTCGGCTTTGGAACGCGGCGCGGACTTGTTCATCGCTCTAGGCCCGCTCCTTCTCCGCCGCGGAATGCGTGGGCGTTGCGGCCTCGTGATCCGGGCGCAAGCCCAGCAAGTGGCAGATCGCGTAGACAAGGTCGGCGCGGTTCATAGTGTAGAAATGAAAGTCGGTCACGCCATGGTCGACCAGATCGATGACTTGTTCGGCGGCGACCGCGGCGGCAATCAGCTTTCGTGTCGCCGGATCGTCGTCGAGGCCGTCGAAGCGTTCGGCGAGCCAGGCGGGAATCGAGGCGCCGGCGCGCGCGGCGAAATTCTTGACCTGCTTGATATTCTGCACCGGCAGGATGCCGGGCACGATCGGAATAGCGATGCCGCTTTTTCGCACGCGGTCGAGATAACGGAAATAAAGACTGTTCTCGAAAAAGAACTGCGTCATCGCCCGCGTGGCGCCGGCGTCGACCTTGGCCTTGAGCATGTCGATATCGGCCGCCACCGAAGGGCTATCGGGATGTTTTTCCGGATAGGCGGAGACCGAGACTTCGAGGTCGGCGATGCGCTTGATGCCGGCGACGAGGTCGGCGGCATTGCGATAGCCGCCCGGATACGGCGCGTAGCGCTCCTCAATGCCGCCTGGCGGATCGCCGCGCAGCGCCACGATATGGCGCACGCCGGCATGCGCATAGGCCTCGATCACCGCATCGACGTCAGCGCGGGTCGCGGCGACGCAAGTCAAATGCGCCGCCGGGGTCAGCATGGTCTCGGCGAGGATGCGCTTGACCGTGGTATGGGTGCGCTCGCGCGTCGAGCCGCCGGCGCCGTAAGTGACCGAAACGAAATTGGGCTTGAGCGGAGCGAGCCGGGCGATCGCGTCCCAGAGCGACTGCTCCATCTCCGCGGTCTTGGGCGGAAAGAACTCGAACGAAACGCCGAGCCGGCGCGGCGCGCCGGCTGCGACGAAACGGCTTGCGCGCGGCATATTCATCAGGCCACCTCGCGTGCCGCGGGTTGCGCGAGCACGATGCGCGGATCGCGGGCGAGCCATAGCGACACCGCGATCCTGCCTTCCGGCCCGGGCGGCAAGGTTTGCTGCGGCAACACGTCGAGGCCTGCGCCTTCGAGCCATTGCGTCACCGCCTCGGAGGCGAAGCCGAGCCGGCGATGGGCATGCTCTTCGCGCAGGAATTCGAGATCGTGTGGTGCGAAGTCGACGACGAGGAGCCGTCCGCCGGGGCGGAGCACGCGTGCCGCCTCGCGAATCGCATGGGCGTTGTCGTCGAGGAAATGCAGAACCTGATGAATGATGACGACGTTGAAGGAATCCCGCGGCAAAGCCAGATCGTAAATGTCGCCCTGGCGGACGCTGCAATTTTTCAACCCGGCGCGATCGAGCCGGGCGCGGGCGAGCGCCAGCATGTCGAGCGACAGATCGAGCCCAAGCCCGCGCTCGATATCGCCGGCAAAAAGTTCGAGCATGCGCCCGGTGCCGGTGCCGAGATCAAGCAGCGCGCGGATCGGCTTGTCGGCGAGCGCGGCGCGGATGGCGCCTTCCACGGCGGCATCGGCGACATGGAGCTTGCGGATGCGGTCCCATTCGGCGGCATGGCGCCGGAAATAGTTTTGCGCGGCCGTGGCGCGGGCGGCGCGCACCGCGGTGAGGCGCTCGCGGTCGCGGACGATGATCGCGTCATTGGCATCGAGCCGACCGATCAACGCGCGCGCGATGTCGGCGCCGCCGCCGCGTTCGGCCAGGCGAAAAAATGCCCAGGCTCCCTCGCGGAAGCGCTCGACCAACCCGGCCTCGGCCAGGAGCCTCAAGTGGCGGGACAGTCGCGGCTGCGATTGGCGCAAGATTTCGATGAGGTCCGAAACCGTCAGTTCAGCCTCTGCAAGCAGCGCCAGGATGCGCAGCCGGGTGGCTTCGCCCGCAGCCTTCAGCGTCCCGGTCAATCCGGCAAACGTCATGAGCTCATTAGTCATCGCGCTATTCCCGACGCTATCCGTGTTCCAGGGTATGCCACGCTATATAAAGATATCTTTATATGATTAAGTAAGTGGGGGCAAGGTCCCAATAGGAATGGGATATGGCCCCATGGGATTGCCGGCAACGAACCCTGGCGGCTGGCGCGCGCGCATGCCACTTTTGCGATGATGGTCGAGACCGCCAAGCCCAAAGAGACAGGGCGCGCCGCGCCGCCGCGCGACGACTGGTGCGGTCTGCGCGAGGGCGAAATCGCGGCGGCGCTGCCGGCGCAGTTCGACGCCTCGCTCTATTATATCGGGCGTATCCATACACCATGGAAACGGCGCGAAGATTGTCCGAAGAACACGCGCCAGTCGGACGCGGTCTGCACCGTAGAACTCGATCCGCGCTGGGCCGAAGGCCTGACCGGCCTCGACGGCGTAAGCCACGTGCTGCTGCTGTATTGGATGGACAAAGCGCGCCGCGATCTCCTGGTGCAGTCGCCACGACACTATACCGAGCGGCGCGGCACCTTCGCGTTACGCTCGCCGGCGCGGCCCAATCCGATCGCGGTCGCGGTGGCGCGGCTGGTCCGCGTCGAAGGCAATACGCTCTCGGTCGTCGGTCTCGACTGCCTCGACAATACGCCGCTGATCGACATCAAACCGTATTTCGCCTCGACCGATTCGGTGCCGGACGCGCAGGTCGGCTGGCATGCCGGGCGCGAGCGCTGAGTCTCAAAACAGCGCCGGCAACACGCCGACCGGAATGATGCCCACGGACACCACGCCGTCGCTCACGCGCAACGGCAAAGCGACCGCCGGCTTTTTGTCGATCTCGGTCGGCTGACCCATTTTCTTGATGTCGTCGATCAGGCTGGCATTGGTCTGCTCGCGGACGACGCCGCTTAGCCCCGGCATGAGGCGGTCGAGCGCACTCAGTGCTTGGCCGGATGAGCCGTTCCCTCCGGTCAGGCGGGCGATGCCTTGGCCGATCAACTGATCGATGCCCAACAGCGGCACGATATTTTCAATCCCGGCAACGGCGACGTTGAGAACGCCGTCAAGCCTGCCGTTTCCGTTCACGGTTAGCTTGCCGGTGCCGACGACAATGGCGTCGCTGCGCTCGATACGAAGAGATTTGATGTCAATACCGCCGCCCGAAGCTTGCATTTCGCGGAACAGCACCGGCCAAGGTTTTGGCGAGAAATCCTTAAAGCCGCGCAACACGGCGTCGATATCGCCCTGCAACGGTGCGGCCAGCAAGGGGTGAAAAGTCGGCGCCATCGCCGCGGTGAAATGGCCCGTCGCCTCGATCACCGGGTTATCGCGCGCCGAGCCTTGCACGATGCTGCCCTCGACATCGGCGCCATCGGCCTGAAAAATCATCCCGCTGCCGGGCCCGGCGACGCGATCGAGACGCGGTTGTCGCACACTGACGGAGACGCGTTCCGGGTCCGATGGCAGACCAAGCAGATCGATTTGCGCGCTCGACCAATTGGCGACGAAGATGGGCGCTTGGCCCGGGTCCGCCAGCGTGACCGGCCCGGTGATCTCGCCGTGCAGGAGGGTCGGACGAAACAGCGCGGCCGAAAATGTGACACTTGTCGCGGTTACGTCGAGCGGCGGCCGATTGCTGTTGAAGGTCGCCGCGGCCTTATCGCAACGGGTGACGATACGGAATGGAAAGCCGCCAATGTTTTGTGAGCCGCAAGCATAGACTCGGCCCAACTGGGCCTCTCGATCCACCCAGCCGGACAGCGCGCGGGCAGCGATCGATGCGGCGAGATACCACCCCCAGGTCAAGCCGGCGGCCACGATGATGATGGCGAGCGGCGCCAAGAACAGCCACAGCCGCCGCCGGCGCGTCACCGGGGGACGCCTGCGCAGGCGGGGCGCCGCTCGCATCATGCTGGATGGGGATTCGCCAGACATTGTCTTTTATGGCCTATCAAAGAGGGCGCCATTGTGCCGCCGCTCTCGTCCGGTGAGGCGAACGAAATGTAGGGTGCAAGAACGAAGAGGTCCAATGCATACGACTGCCGAGCACGAAAGCGGCGATCTGTGGGTATTCGGCTATGGCTCGCTGATGTGGCGTCCCGGTTTCGCCTATGTCGAACGGGTGTCGGCGCGGCTTATCGGCCTACACCGGGCGCTTTGCGTCTATTCCTTCGTGCATCGCGGCACGCCGGAGCGGCCCGGCCTGGTGCTTGGTCTCGACCGCGGCGGCATGTGCCGCGGCATCGGCTTTCGCGTCGCCGCCGCGGCGCGGGTGCAAACGATCGGATATCTGCGTGGGCGCGAGCAGGTGACGACTGTCTATCTTGAAACCATGCGGCAGATAGAGCTTGAAGACGACACGCGACGACGGGTGCGGGCACTGTGCTACGTCGTTGACCGCAGCCACGTGCAATATGCCGGCCGGCTGACGCTCGCCGAGAGTCTGCATTATGTGCGGCAGGGCCACGGCACGTCCGGCGCCAATCGCGACTATGTGCTCGAAACGGTGCAGGCGCTCGAAGCGCTCGGTTATCGCGAGAGCGACTTACATCTCCTTGCCGGGCAATTGAAAGCCGGCGGCGGGCATCAGGCGTCGGGAGTCGGGACGACTTTGCCTCCTGCCTCCTGACTCCATTTTCCTGTTTCTTCGAGCAATCGTGTTGACGCCGTCTCGATGGCGTTCTGCAGCTGCGCGAAGAAAGCGTCTTTGTCGAGACCCGGCGGAATCGGATCTAAAACTTCGGCGACAATCGTGCCCGGCAAACGGCGGAGCGACCGGCGCGGCCAGAATAGTCCGGAATTGAGCGCCAGCGGCACGCAAGGCAGACCGATCCTGTGGTAGAGATGAATAATACCAGGCTTGTAGCTCGGCTCGGCGCCCGGCGGACGGCGCGTGCCTTCGGGAAAAATCACGAGCTGGCGCGGGTAACGGCCGGCGAGCACCTGCTGCGCTCGCGCCGTCATGCGAGCGAGCGCCGCCATGCCGGCACTGCGGTCGATCGGAATGAGCCCGGCCTTCCGCATGTACCAGCCGAACAGCGGCATCCACATCAATTCGCGCTTGAGCACATAGACCGGATCGTCGAGCAGCGCATACAGCGAAAATGTTTCCCATAACGATTGGTGTTTGCAGGCGACGATGCATGCCCCTTTCGGGATTTTTTCCGTGCCCCGCCATTCCACCTTGGTGCCGCAGACGACGCGCAACAGCCAAAGGCTCGACACCGCATAGGAGCGGATAAAGATTCTCAGAAACGGATAGGGTAGCGCCAATGTCGGCAGCGCCACGATCATATGACCGGCTAAGTTCACGTAGAACAGCAAGTTGAAAGCGACCGACCGGACATAAATCGCGATGGATCGGGACACGGATGACCTATCGAGAAATTTTCAAAAAAACCGCAAACCGGGCCTATGGGGATCACGCTGTCCGATTTTGCGCCATTGACAATTCACTCGTCACGAAGGAATTGAACCGCATGCGCACTTTGGCGGCAAGGTATTTGAGATATTCCGATAGCACCAGCTTGGTCGTATCGCCGCTCGACCACCACGGTTCGATACGCAACCGGTCGGACACGACGGGGAAGGGGATCAGCGTAGCGTCCGGTAGCTGGTGCGCGAGCTCGGCGAGCGCGCGGGGCATGTGGTAGGCCGAGGTAACGACGATGAGCGAGCGGAAGCTGTGCTCCAGCGCCCAACGCCGCGCCTGTATCGCGTTGCCGTAGGTGTTCTGGGCGGAATAGTCGAGGTCGACGCAGCAGGCGAGCAGATTGTCGTAGTTGGCGACCTCGCGAGCGATGTCGGCTGTCGTGGTCCCGGGAAAGACGCCGGTGATCAGCAGTCTTTTGCCGCGGCCGGAGGCGAGCAGATCGAGCGCATCGCTGACGCGCGAGGTGCCGCCGGTGAGCACCACGATGCCGTCGGCATCGCTCTTAAGCGCAACCTGGCGGCCTGGCAGCAGCCAGATGAATCCGACGAAGCCGAAGACAAGCACCGTCGCGCATAGCGCCACAAGCTTCAGGACAACCGACCTGATGCGCCGCGTTCTGACTGCGCTCCTAAGGCTCAGCATTACCGGGCGTCCCTCGCGCCAATCTACATCTCTAGAATCGACAACTCCTCAACAAAATTATAGCCGGGAATTCGGCCGTAGTTTGGAGACCTGTCGTTCGCCTCAATCGATGGCTTTCAGGGTTTGGTTGACGGTGCGGCGCGAGGTCAAGGCGGTCACCAGGGCCATCAGCACGATCAGCGCGACGATGGCGAGGTAGCCGGCGGCGCCGACGGAAAGGCTGCCGAACAAAGCCGCCGCTTCCTGGCCTGCCGCGGTATCGGACACCCAGGCATTCGCCGCACCCAAAACGCCGAATAGCGCCAATGCAGCGCCACCGCCGATCGCTCCACCTTTGAAGCCGAGAATGAGGAAGTGGCGTTGAAATTGTCCGGCGACGAAAGCGTGCGTGGCGCCGACGTAATGCAGCACTTCCATGATCGGGCGGTTGGTCGCCATGGCGCCGCGGGTCGCGAAGGTAACCGACAGCACGGTCACGACGATGACGAGCGCGAGAATCGCAATGCCGACGACGACGGCGGTTTCCGCCATGGCGCGCATGCGATCGATCCAGCCGCGATGATCGTCGAGGCTGGCGCTGGGCAGCTGTGCGGCAAGCGTCGATCGCAAGGCGTTGAAATCCGGCGTCGCGCCGGGGGCAAGCTTTACGACAATCATGCGCGGAATTGGCAGTTCGCCGAGCGCGAGGCCGGAGCCGAGCCACGGTTCGACGAGCTTCTCCGATTCCGCTTTTGTATAGGCCCGCACATCGGCAATGCCGGGCGTGCCACGCGCCAGCGCGGTCGCCGCCCGGACGTCCGCCTCGATATCGCGCCCGGAAACCGGCCGTACCTGGATTGTCACCTCGCGGCCTACGGCCGACTGCCATTCACTTGCGGAACTGACCACCATTGTGACGGCGCCGGCGGTGATCGCGGCGAGGAATGTCATGATGGCGATGACGGCGATCAACGAGCGTCCCGCGATGGAGCCGCTCGGAACGATCGGCGCCGCGGTCCGCTGCGTCAAAGCGCGGGGCGACACAGAAGTACGCTTGTCCCATGGCTCTGCCATGGCTTCGACCGGCTCAATCGTAGACATGCAGTCGTCCCTCATGCAGGACCAGGCGGCGGGCGTCATACTCATCCATCAGCGCGATATCGTGCGTGGCGATGACGACGGAAGTGCCCGATTTGTTGAGTTCGATGAACAGCCGCAGCAAGCGTTGGCCGAGACTGGGATCGACGTTGCCGGTCGGCTCGTCCGCGAGCAAGAGCTGCGGGCGTGCGATGACAGCGCGAGCGATTGCGGCGCGTTGTTTTTCGCCGCCTGAAAGCACCGGCGGTAGGGCCGACATGCGCTCGCCCAGCCCTACCCATTGCAATAGCTCGACGACTTCGGCGCGGTAACTTGCCTCCTCCTTGCCCAGTACGCGCAGCGGCAGCGCCACGTTCTCGTAAGTGGTCAAGTGATCGAGCAATCGAAAGTCCTGAAACACGATGCCGATGCGGCGGCGCAGCGTCGCACGGCTGTCCTTGCTCAACGTCGCGGTGTCGTGATCGAAAATGGAAATAAGCCCGCGCGTTGGCTTGAGCGATAGAAACAGCATGCGAAGGAGCGACGTCTTGCCCGCGCCGGATGGGCCGGTAAGGAACTGGAACGAGTTTCCGTCGATGTGAAAGCTGAGGTCGCGCAGGATCTCGGGGCCGAGCCCATAGCGCAAGCCGACATTCTCGAATCGGATCACGCGGTCCTCCGATAAAATCCCACGCGTGGCCTGCACCGATGGTCGGTTCGCAACCTGATTCGCTCTCCGTGCGGTAACTTAGCACCCCCAGGCGAAGCCGGCTCGCCGGCCCGGTGGTTTCCAATCCGTTAACAAATGGCTTGCTAAAGTCATCCCAAAGGTGCTGCACCCTTGATTCGCCCAATATTCGTGCAATGCTGATCGTCTGCCCGAATTGCGCTACATCTTACGATGTCGACGTGGCAAGTCTGCGGCCCGACGGCCGGCAGGTGCGGTGCGTGCGCTGCCGAACCGTCTGGCAGGCCGAACTGCCCCATCGGGAGAAGCTTATCGCCGCAGCCGAGGCGCTGGCGCCGGGACGCGGCGCGGTTGAAGCCGCAGCGGAAGCTACCGCAGCGGTAGCAGCGGCTGCCCCGGCGCCCCCGGCGGTGCAATCCAACGTCCCGATAGGTGCCGAAGCCGAACCTCCGGCGGAGGAGCCATCGCTTGCCATGCCCGCCGTCGCGGCTGCAACCGGCGGGGGCGAGGCCGAGAATGGCGCCGCTGCGGAGAACGACTCCCCCATCGACCTAAAATCTCCGCCCATCGCGCCCGCCGATTTCGTGGCCGAGCAGCCGCCGATTGAAGGCGAGGCCGGGCCGCCCGCGGCAGCGAGCGACGGAGAGCATGAGGACATCGAGAGCGTGGCCGCACGGCGCTACCCGCGCCGCGCCAACCGCAAGGGCTGGAAATGGCCATTGTCGCAACTGCAGTCGGGTATTCTCGCGCTGATCGTCGCCGATGCGATTGTGATCGGCTGGCGCGCCGACTTGGTGCGCGCCATGCCGCAAACGGCGTCGTTCTACGCCTGGATCGGCCTGCCGGTGAACCTGCGCGGGTTGGTGTTCGACAACCTCACCACCACCACCGAGCAACATGACGGTGTGCCGATCCTTGTGGTCTCAGGCGACATCGTCAATACCACCGGCAAGACCACGAATGTGCCGCATCTGCGCTTTGCGGTCCGCAACGCGGCGCGACAGGAAATTTATTCCTGGACGGCCGTTCCGCCGCTCACCGCGCTGCCTCCGCGCGAAGCGGTCGCCTTCCATACGCGGCTTGCCTCACCGCCCCCGGATTCCCACGACGTGCTGGTGCGCTTCGTCAACCGTTACGACATACTCGCCGGGACGCGCTGAGCATGGCTCGTATCCTGATTGCCGAAGACGAGGAGGCGTTGTGCGCCATGTGTGCCCGCGCGCTCTCGACCGCCGGCCACGAGGTCAAGACCGCATGCGACGGCAGCGATGCGCTCGATCTGCTCAAGCGCGAAGCCAGCAATTTCGATCTGCTGCTCACCGACATCCGCATGCCGATCATGGACGGAATCGCGTTGTCGCTGGCCGCCGCACGCGACTTTCCCGATTTGACCATTTTGTTGATGACAGGCTACGCCGATCAGCGCGAGCGTGCGCACGGCCTCGATGCCATCATCCACGATGTCATTACCAAGCCGTTCACGCTCGCTGCGCTGCGCGGCGCCGTGGCTGAAGCGCTGACGGTGAAGGCGCGTTGACGCAGAGGCGAATCGCGAAATCGCGAATGGTGGCCGTTCTGGCGAATTGCCATTTCACCGTTGACTGCTCGCTCTACTCGCGATCCGCATAGGGCCGCGGTAGCGGCTCGATCGGCAGATCGGGATGGGACCGGCCGAAATCCGGCGCCGGGGAATCTTGCCCGATCTCGACGATACCGCGGCGGATTGCCCGCGTCCGCGTGAAATGATCGAACAAGGCATCGCCGTCGCCGCGGCGGATGGCGCGGGTCAATTGCGCAAGGTCCTCATTGAAGGTGCCGAGCATTTCCAGCACCGCGTCCTTGTTGGCGAGGAAAACATCCCGCCACATGATGGGATCGGACGCGGCGATGCGGGTGAAATCGCGGAAGCCGCCGGCGGAAAATTTGAGAACTTCGGAGCGCGTCACCTCGGCGAGCTCGTCGGCGGTTCCGACGATCGTGTAGGCGATCAGATGCGGCAGATGGCTGGTGATTGCCAGCACGAGGTCGTGATGCGCGGCCGGCATGGTCTCGACATTGGCGCCGAGCGCGCGCCAGAACGCGGCGAGTTTCTCGGTCGCCACGGGGTCGGCCCCTTCCGGTGGCGTGAGAATGCACCAGCGCCCGACGAACAGTTTGGCGAAGCCGGCATCGGGACCCGAATGCTCGGTGCCGGCGACCGGATGCGCCGGCACGAAGTGCACGCCGGCGGGAAGATGCGGGGCCATATCGCGCACGATCGCGGCCTTCACCGAACCGACGTCGGACACGGTTGCTCCCGGCATAAGATGCGGCCCGATCTCCTTGGCGATCTCGCCGCACACGCCGACCGGCGCGCAGGCGATGACGAGATCGGCGCCGGCAACCGCGGCGGCATTGGTTTCGACCACCTGATCGGCGAGGCCGAGTTCGGCGACGCGCCGGCGCGTCGCGGCCGACCGCGCGCTGGCTGTGATTTCGCGCACGGCGCCTTGCGCGCGCGCCGCGCGCGCGATCGAGGAGCCGATCAGTCCGACGCCGATCAGCGCCAGACGATTAAAAAGCGGTGCCGATTTGCTCACAGCGTCACGCCGGCCTTGCCACAAATTCCTGGAGCGCCGCGACGACGAGGCGGTTCGCCTCCTCGGTGCCGACCGTCATCCGCAGCGCGTTTGGCAGCTTGTAGGCAGTGGTCTGCCGCAAGATCAGTCCGCGTGCGGTGAGATAGGCGTCCGCATCCCGGGCGGTGCGGCCTTTCGTCTCCGGAAAATGGATCAGCACGAAATTGGCGACGCTCGGCGTCACTTTGAGGCCGAGCTTGCCGATTTCGGCCATAAGCCAGTTGAGCCAGCGCGTGTTGTGCTCGCGCGAGCGCTCCTGGTGCTCGACGTCCCCGATCGCGGCGATGCCGGCGGCGATCGCCGGCCCGGTGACGTTGAAGGGCCCGCGAATGCGGTTGACGGCATCGACAATGGGCGCAGGACCGAACATCCAACCAAGCCGCAACGCCGCCAGTCCATGGATTTTCGAAAACGTGCGGCACATCACGACGTTGTCGGACGTGGCGACCAGCTCGATGCCGGCTTCGTAGTCGTTGCGCCGGACGTAATCGGCGTAAGCGGCGTCGAGCACCAAGAGCACGTTGCCCGGCAGGCCGCGGTGCAGACGCTTGACCTCGTCGAACGACAAGCAAGTGCCGGTCGGATTGTTCGGATTGGCGAGGAAGACGATTTTGGTCTTCTTCGTCACCGCCGCAAGGATTGCATCGACATCGGCGGTTAAATTCGTCTCCGGCGCCACCACAGGCGTCGCGCCGGTGCCGAGTGTCACGATCGGATAGATCAGAAATCCGTGCGTGGTGTGGATCGCTTCGTCGCCGTCGACCAGGTAGGCATGCGCCAAGACGTGCAACAGATCGTCGGAACCGGCGCCGCAGACGATGCGGTCGGGATCCAACCCGAACGCCCGCCCGATCGCCTCGCGCAAATCGCTTGCCGACCCATCCGGGTAGTCCTCGAGGTGATCGGCCCATGCTTTGTAAGCGGCAATGGCGCGCGGGCTCGGTCCGAGCGGCGTCTCGTTCGACGACAGCTTGAATACCTTGGCCACGCCCGGTGCGCTGCTCTTACCGGGCACATAGGCCTCGATATCGAGCACGCCGGGCCGCGGCTGGGGACGCATCGCAGTCATTACTTTAATTCCTTCATCCCAATCCAAGGGGAGGGGATTTATCGCTTCGCGGGGATCGTATAGCGGGTCGCGTGACTGCCGACGAGGGCCGACGAGCGGATCGAGGCACCGGTTTTGAGGAGGGCTTCCGAGACCGCGTCGATACCGCCACGCTCGACCGACACTAAGAGCGCTGCCCCATCGAAAGCGCGGTCCGGCACCGCGATGACGTCCGCCAGCGCGGCCAGCGCATTGACCGCCGCCGCGCTCCAGCCGGAGGCCCGCATGCTCCAAACCTCGGTCTCGGTGACCATCGCATCTGCGGCGGCGCGGGAGACGACGAAGACCGGCATCGCTGCCGGATGATCGGCGCGTTCGACGAATGGCAGCCGGGCGATGATTCTCGGCGCCGTTTTGAATTCGAGGGCCGTCCACCACGGGCCGCCGCCCGCAAGCGCGAAGGCGGGAATGAGACCGAGATCGCCCTTCGACTCGGTGACGGCTTCGACCACGCTCGATGCGCCCATATGCGGCACGAACGGCACGGTAAAGCCGAAATGGAAGCGCGCGGAATCGCGCATCGACGCGTCGCCGGCGGAGAGGTCGGCATGGACCGAGAACGGCGACTGCACATAAGTGAAGGTCGAAATGATGACGCGCCAGATGCTCTCGGCGGTATCGAGCGGCAGGTTGCCGTGATGGCGTCGGACCAGTCGCCGCATCATCTCGGCCTCACGCGCCGGGCGAAAGGCCGAGCCTGATTCCTCGGTCTTCTTCACCGCGATGAGGCGGCCGATGATCTCGCCGCGATCGATCAGAAGCTCGTGCATCCTCTCATCGATATGATCGATCTCATGCCTCAGATCGGCGAGCGTCTGATCCTTATGGCGTGGCGGCTTCGGCATGAACTCAGTACGGTGGCTAATCCGGAAATCGGCTGATTGATAGGTGCCGTTAAGGTCGAAAGCAAAGAAAACGTTGACTCCGGGCGGAAGCGGCCTATTTAGGCGGTTTTGGCCGCCAAGTCTTGAGTGCGACTTCGGCGGTTGGGCCGCGCCGGGAAGCGCGGCGTGCGAGGCAATGTCGATGGCCGATATCGGCGCTACGCTCGATCTGGCCGACCGCACGCGCGAGGCGGACGATCCGCATTCGCCCGTGGTTCGCTTTGCGCCGAGCAATCCGCTGCACCTCGACGCCAGGCTCGATTTCGGTCCGTTGCAAATTGCCTATCAGACCTACGGCTCGCTCAATGCCGCGCGCAGCAATGCGGTGCTGGTTTGCCATGCGCTGACCGGCGACCAGCATGCCGTCAACGATCATCCAGTGACCGGCAAGCCGGGCTGGTGGGAGACCATGGTGGGGCCCGGCAAGCCGATCGACACCGAGCGCTATTTCGTTATCTGCCCCAACGTCGTCGGCGGCTGCATGGGCTCATCGGGGCCGGCGTCGACCAATCCGGCCACCGGCATGCCGTGGGGTCTCGATTTTCCGGTCATCACCGTGCGCGACATGGTTCGCGCCCAGGCGATGCTGCTCGATTATCTCGGCATCGAGTCGCTGTTTGCGGTGGCGGGCGGCTCGATGGGGGGCATGCAGGTGCTGCAATGGGCGGCGAGCTATCCGCACCGCGTGTTCGCGGCGCTGCCGATCGCCGCCTCGACCCGGCACTCGGCGCAGAATATCGCCTTCCACGAGGTCGGCCGTCAGGCAGTGATGGCCGATCCGGATTGGCGCGGCGGACGTTATTTCGCCGACGGCACCAATCCACGCCGCGGCCTCGCGGTGGCGCGCATGGGCGCGCACATCACTTATTTGTCCGACGCCGCGCTGCACCGCAAATTCGGACGGCGCTTTCAGGATCGCGACAATCCGACGTTTTCGTTCGACGCGGACTTTCAGGTCGAGTCCTATCTGCGCCACCAGGGCATCACTTTCGTCGAGCGGTTCGATGCCAATTCGTACCTCTATCTGACGCGCGCGATGGACTATTTCGATCTCGCCGCGGATTATGACGGCGTGGTGGCGAGTGCGTTCCGCGGCACCCCAACCCGCTTCTGCGTGATCTCGTTCACCAGCGACTGGCTGTTTCCGACCTCGGAATCGCGCGCTATCGTGCACGCGCTCAACGCGGCGGGCGCGCGCGTCTCGTTCGCCGAGATCACGACCGACAAGGGCCACGACGCTTTCTTGCTCGACGAGCCGGAATTGTTCGCGATCGTGCGCGGTTTTCTGGAAGGCGCCGCCAAGGCGCGCGGGCTGCCGGCGAGGTGACGATGCTGTCGCGTCTCAAATACGATCTCACCATGGCGGAAGCCGCGCGCGGCCCGGGCGGCTCGCGCGTCGACTTGCTGGTGGTCGCCGGCATGGTGCAGCGTGGCGCGCGCGTGCTCGACGTCGGCTGCGGCGATGGCGAACTGTTGCGGCTGCTCGAAAGCCGGGGCGTCGACGGCCGCGGCATCGAACTGTCGCGCGAGGGCGTCAACGAATGCGTCGCCAAGGGCCTCGCCGTGGTCCAGGGCGACGCCGATACCGATCTCGAAGACTATCCCGACGACGGCTTCGATTTTGTCATCCTGTCGCAGACCTTGCAGGCGACGCGGCGACCGCGCATCGTGCTCGAGCACATGCTGCGGATCGGCCGCCATGCCATCGTGTCGTTTCCGAATTTCGGCCACTGGCGCATCCGCCTGCAAATATTCTTCGGCGGCCACATGCCGCACACCGACAACCTGCCCTATGCGTGGTACGAGACGCCGAACATCCACTTTTGCAGCATCAAGGATTTCCGCGAACTGTGCCGCGCGGCCGGGGCCAAAATGGAGCAGGCGGTGGCGCTCAATGCCTGGGGCGGGCGGATGCGGCTCAAAATGCCGTGGTGGTTCTGGAATCTGTTCGGCGAGCAGGCGGTGTTTTTGCTGAGCCGGCAAGGCGAGACGGTATCTGCTATATAATGTCGCTTGGCGTCACGTTCGCCCGCGTCGACGTGACCGCGCGGGCCCGTAGCTCAATGGTCAGAGCTAGCGGCTCATAACCGCTTGGTTGGAGGTTCGAGTCCTCCCGGGCCCACCACAAAAACGTCTGGATCCTAGAAAGGCCACGGGTAGGTTCCGCGGTATGCGTTCCATCCAGCGCGCGACCGTGCGCACGATGGCGCCGGAACGCAATCCGCGTTCGCGTGGCCAGTCCGGCTACTGGCGAAATTGCGTCGAACCGGCCTCCCCAAAGGCTTGGGTGGACTGCGGCTTGGACGGCGTCGCCAACCAGCCGGCTTTGGCAGCTTCATCCTGCAGCATTTGCAAAATGCGCTGCAGACCGACCCGGCGCAGCACCCCTGCCGCGCCGCCGCCTCTTAATCCGTGCAGTTCCACTCGGAAATTGTCTCCCTGATTGGTGATTGATAGCTGTTCCACGAGTTCTGCAGCGGTCGCGCTCGCATTCAGTAGATCAGCGGGGGCGGCGAACATTCGTTGCGCGGTCTGCGCCATCGCCGCATCGTGCTCAAAGGCGGCAAGTTCGCGACGAAGCTCAACCGGCGCTCGCTGCGCCAGAGTTGACGTGGTGGCGAGGATTTCCGCCACACGCTCGAGCACCGCAAGCACCACCCGCCTGGTTAGCCAGCAGGACCAGGCCTCCGGACGGCCGGCATTGATCGCCGCCAGGATTCGGTCCTCCTGCACCGCATAGACGAAGGTCACGGATGTCAGCTCTTGCACTGTCGACCACTCCCTTTGAGGCAGCACGCTTTAACCGAAAGTTGGCGGTATCAACGTGATTTGCGCCGGTTCGCCAGCATCCTAGCCCCCCATCATCTAGCAGCATTCGACGGCGGAAATCATGGTTTCTTAGCCCTGCCAAGGCCACATGCGGAATGAATGCCTCTCCCGCCCCCTTTATTTGGCGCTTTTCATGCGCCAAATCATCTGTTATATTATTCTTAGAGAGATAAGTATTTCCGCTGGCAGCGCGGAATTTTGGAGGAGCGGATTCAAAGATAATCGAACGGATTCAATGACCGCTTGCCCGCAGGCTTTGAAAAGGAAATGCCGATCGGGTAAGTAAACCCGAAACCGCTAAACCGATCGCGCCAGCGAAATCCAAGGACTCATCAGGCCGCTTCTCTAAACCGGAGTTTGAACGTCATGCAGAAAGCGATGCATAAAGAGAAATCCCGTCCAGAAACCGCGGATGTCATCGATCTTCGCTCGACGCTGGAATGGCTGAAGTCGCAAGGCGATCTGATCGAAACCGATAAGGAGGTCGATCCCGATCTCGAGGTCACCGGGCTGCAAAAGCACATGGATGGCGGCTGCCCGGTGATGTTTCAACAACGTCAAGGGCAAGCCGAATCACCGCGTCATCACCAACCTGTTCGGCGACATGAACGTCATCAACAAGATGTTCGGCTGGAAGGACGATGTCGAGCGCACGCGCAAGATCGCGGCGGCGTTCCGCAAGCCGCTAAAGCCCGAGATCATTTCCCAGGATGAGGCGCCGGTGCAGGAGCACGTGGTCCTCAATCCGGCCGACGTCAATAAGTACATGGTGCCGATCCGCCATACGACTTACGAGACCGAGCTCACGGTCGGTTCCGGCATCCGCTGCATCAGCTTCGACCAGTTCGATGGCGGCACCGACCTCGGCTACAACCGCATGAATTTTCGCTGGGGCAATGTCGGCACGTTCCAGATTTCGCCGGGCTCGCACATGTGGCAGGTGGCGAACAAATATTACAAGGACGACAAGCCCGTCCCGATTACGATGTGTTTCGGTGTGCCGCCGGCCTGCACGCTGCTCGCCGGCGCCGGATTCGACTACGCGATCCTGCCGATGGGCTGCGACGAGATCGGCATCGCCGGCGCCGTGCAGGGCGCGCCGATCCGGCTCGTCAAGTGCCGCACCATCGATGCCTACACGCTCGCCGACGCCGAATTGGTTCTGGAAGGTTATATTCATCCGCGCGATCGCCGGTTCGAGACCGAGCAATCGGAGGATGCCGGCGTCCAGGGACGCTACCATTTCCATCCCGAATGGGCCGGCTACATGGGCAAGGCCTATAAGGCGCCGACCTTCCATGTCACTGCCGTGACGATGCGCAAGCCGGAGACGAAGCCGATCATCTATTGCCTCGGCGTGCACATGCTCGACGACCACAATATCGACACCACGGTGCGCGAGGCGGCGATCTTCGAGCTGTGCGAGCGGCTGCAGCCCGGCATCGTGCAGGATGTGGTGATTCCTTACTGCATGACGGACTGGGGCGGCTGCGTCATCCAGGTCAAGAAGCGCCATCAGATCGATGAGGGCTGGCAGCGCAACTTCCTCGGCGCGGCGCTGTCGTGTTCGCAGGGCATGCGGCTGGCGATTGCGGTGAGCGAGGACGTCGATCCCTATTCGATGGACGACATCATGTGGTGCCTGACCACGCGGGTGAACCCGCGCACCGATATCCTCAATCCGATCCCCGGCGGCCGCGGCCAGACCTTTATGCCGGCCGAGCGCATGACCGCCGGTGACGAGCAATGGACCGCCTCGAATACCCAATTCGAGGGCGGCATGGGGATCGATGCCACGGTGCCGTTCGGCTACGAGAGCGATTTCCTGCGGCCGGTCTATCCGGTCGATAAGGTCAGGCCGGAGGACTTCTTCACCAAGAAGGACATCGAGAACGCCAGATCGCGCATGGTCGGATGGGTTCATTCCCTGGCGCGGACCGGACGCTAAGACGCAATCCCATGGCTGGGCGTCCGTGACGGACGCCCGGCACACACTCTAAGCCACGGGAGGACGTCTCTCCTTTCTGGCATGCGGCTGAAATCCCATGCTGCAACAAGTTGAGTCTGGGCCAATCCTGCTTCGAAACTGGATCGATCGGGCGGCCGAGCGCGATCCGGAGAAGGCGTATATCGTCTCCGTCGATAACGGACGAAGCATTAGCTACGGCCAGTTGCAGCGCTTGACCCGGCACATCGCTGCATTTCTGTCCGAGCGCGAAATTTGCACCAACGACCGCATTGCGCTCCTTGCCGGCAATTCGATCGAGCACCTGGTCTGTTATATCGGGGTGATGGCTTACGGTGCCACCATTTGCACTATCAATGTTGAGATGAACCGCGGTCACTTGGCGCAGATTTTATCGAAGCTCAATCCGCGCCTCGCCGTCTTCGATGCTGATTTGGATCTCGGCGACGTGATGGCGAAAACAGCGGCCCCGTGCCTTCCGATGGGGTCTTTTGACGATGACGCCGATGATGGATTCTACAGCTCTGTTGGCAAGTACGAGCCGACCGACAAAAACCTGGGCGAAACCCGGCCGCAGGATGATGCCTGCATCTTGTTCACGTCCGGCACCAGTGCCCTGCCGAAAGGCGTCGCTCTGACATTTCGCGAGCTGTTATCCAATGTAGCGCCGACTGCGGACGGCATAGGACTAACCATCAAGGATCGCATCTACGATTTTCGCTCCTTCAGCTGGTGTTCAGCTCAGGTTCTCAGCGCGTTGGCGCCGCTCAGCCGCGGGGCATCGCTGATCCTGGGACGAAAGTTCACGCGCAGCCGATTTTTCCAGCACGTCGCCGAACACGGCGCGACGATCGCTGCCGGCAATCCGACCACGATCAACATGCTGCTCAACGGCGACGATCCGCCAGGCGTCAAAGGGTTGTCGAGCTTGCGGTTCATGATTTCGAGCTCGGCGCCGCTGTTGAGCGAGGATTGGCGGCGTTTCGAGCAGCGCTTTGGAATTGCCGTTGCCCAAGGCTATGGCTGCAGCGAAATCGGCTGGATCGCAAACAATCCAGGCACCGCCCGACGTTTCGGCACGGTCGGCAAGCCGGCGCCTTACCACAAGCTCGCGATCGTCGATGACCGCGGACAGCCGCTGCCGACGGGAGAAATCGGGGAGGTGGAGGTGGGAGGCTTTCCCGACAACGATTATCGGTATCTCGCCGACGATGGGACGATCAAGGTCCATAGCCGCGGCCGCCTGCGAACGGGCGACATCGGTTTTCTCGACAGCGAGGGCTACCTTCATATAACCGGTCGCGAAAAGGATCTGATCATCCGCGGTGGCGTCAATATTTCACCGCTCGAGATCGACAGCATTCTGTTGCAGCGGCCGGAGATTGTCGAAGTCGCCACCATAGGGGTTCCCGACCGCGTTTACGGCGAGGAAGTCGTCAGCTTTGTCGTTATGCGATCGGGCGCAAGCATCGACGCCGACGACCTGCTTCGTTACTGCGGCACATTCTTGCCGGCATCCAAGGCCCCGAAGCAGATCGTGTTCAGCGACCGATTACCCAAGACTGCGCGAGGCAAGCTTGACCGCAGAGCATTGGCCGAGCAGTGGATGAGCTGCCATCGTGAATTGTCGGCATGATCGGGGGTCACGCGGATGCCCGTCGATCAAGCTTTTTTCGCAAACGCGAACGGAAGCTCTCTTCGGCATCGTGGATGCGTCTCGCCAATTCGCGGGTGGAGGGAATACGCAGTCCCTTATTCGGTCGCGCTTCGTCGCGGCTTAAGTTTTCGATCATCATCAGCAGCACACGGCGCATCATCGCTATGTCGTGCGGGTCAACGTCTTCGACCGCAATTTTGTTGACCTCTTCAGCCAGCGGCACCAGTTTTCGCTTCAACAGCCGGCCCTTCGGCGTGAGAAAGACGTAAACCATTTTTTTGTTATTGTTCATCTTCCTCCGTGTCACATATCCGAGCTTCTCCATGGCCGTGACTGCAGTGAAGGTCGTCGGCTCCATGACGCCGGCCAAGTCGCTCAGCTCCCGCTGGGTGATACCGTCGGTCTCCCAAAGGATGCGTAGAAACGTCCATTGACCTAACGATACGGAATACTTGGTGAGGCGCATCTGCAGCGCTCGAAGCAGCGCCCGAGTTGCATCTTTGATGAGATGAGCCAAGCGATCGTTCGGGACGGCTTCGCGCCAATGCCGCAAGATGGCGTCCGTTTCGTTAGCTTTCTGTTTTTTTGGCCGCTTCATCACCTCACCCGGTCATATTTCCAGAGCATGACCCCGAACAGCGGGTCGCAAAGATCATGCTCGACCAAAAGCTGGAGCCCGGTTCTGATTCTATCAGAACCGATAAGGCTGTAGACAACTCAATCGATAATTCAAGTGCAATTCGCGGCCGTTGAACGAACGGTTCGGCGGCTCGGCGGAAATCGCTCTGGCGCCGGACACAAATGTTCGGGTCAAACAAAAGACTTTGTCAATCAGGCGCGCGCCGGCATCCGGCTGTTCAGCGGCCGATATTAAGCCGACATTCGCCCGCGCCGCAGGCGAGGCCAAGCAAATGTCGCCGCTCCGTCAAAACGGCTTTTCTCCCAAGATCGTCAACCGGCGCATGAGACGACGCTCCGCCGCGCTAAAATCGGTCCGAGCATGCAGCGCGCACCGATTGTCCCATAGGAGAAGGTCGTGGGGACGCCAAACATGCTCGTAAATGAATTGCGGCTGTTCTTGGTGCTCGAAGAGAGCATTCAGAATATCGTTACCCTCCTGTTCCGACAGACCTTCGATGGCGACCGTCATCAGCCGATTGACGTAAAGCGCCTTTCTGCCGGTGGCTGGATGGGTTCTGACAATGGGATGCCAATACGAGGGGATACCTTCGCGCACTTTGGTGCCGCGCAGCGTCGACGCGTTGTCGTAATCGTAGGCGTTGAGCGCCTTCCGCCCTTCGATCCGTCGCTTCATCGCATCGGGAAGCGTTTCATAGGCCATATAGCCGTTGGCAAAGAGCGTATTGCCGCCCTTACTCGGCACCTCCAATGAATAGAGCATGGATGCCATTGCCGGCCGCTCCTGATGGCATTGATCGGTATGAAAGTGCATCTCCCCATCGGGCAATGCGCCGATCAGCTGCCCATTTTCGCGAACGTTGGAAATCAGCATGACGGCCGGATTTTTGTCGTGAACCGTGGGGTATGGCTCACGGCGGGAGGCCCAAATCGCTCGCCGAACCGGACCTGATCGTCTTCGCTGAGATGCTGATCGCGGAAGAGAATAACGAGGCTCTTGTGCCAAGCATCGAGGATTTTCGCAAATACCTCGTCGCTCGTTGGCCTGCTCAGATCGACGCCCGTAATTTCTGCGCCGATCCCGGGAGTAAGCGGCCTCGCCTGAAACTTATCGGAGGATAATTCCGGCGTGGGCGCCTCAAACACTTGCGTGCTCATTCACATCTCCATGGTATCGCCCGAAGCCGGCCCACTTGACGACTTATTGCGTTCAATTTACCCCCAAGACGACTCGTTAGCTAGCTACTTATTTGGCGATATATTCGCGGGCCTGCAAAGCCGTCTGTTGCTGACAACGCTTTACTGGAGTAGTCGACGTGCATTGGCCAACCGGCGCCTTGATATCCCTGTCGCCGCCGGCCGGCGATTTCATGACCGGTCGGGACTTCCCGCTTCGCGGCTACCATAGCGCGGCGGCTACCGCTGAACTAACATTGCGGGCTCCGTCGCCGGGGGCCGGTCAGTTTGAGCCCTGCGCAATTCATTATATCGTGCGTACCGGAAGCCGCAGTAGCAACCTAGGTTTGGGCAGCTCAAACTTTGACTGTCAACTAAAACGCCGGAAGGGGAATCAATGCGCATGAGCGACGATTTCGAAGACCATTGCTGGAAGGACATCGTCACACCGGATATTTTGAAGGTCTATTCCTGCTACCGGCGCAAGACCTTCGTCGGGCCCACTCCTGCGCTGTTGGCGATCGACCTCTATGAATTGGTCTATCGCGGCGGTGCGAGGCCGCCGGACGAGATCGCCGAGGCCTATCCGAACGCGTGCGGCCACTATGCCTATGAGGCGATCGAGCCGACCAAGCGGCTTTTTGCCGCCGCGCGTGCGGCGGGCTTGCCGATTTTCTATTCGACCGGCGACGTGCGCAGCGAAAGCCGTCCTGCCTTCGTCAGCGCCACCAAGCGCGTGAAGCCGTCGATCGAACCCTCCGACTACGCCATCAGGCCGGAGTTTAAGCCGCAGCCGGGCGACGTGGTTATCACCAAGCAGCGCGCCAGCGCGTTCTACGGTACACCGCTCACGGCGCACCTTACGCAGCTCGGCATCCAGACGTTGATCGTCTGCGGCGAGAGTACGTCGGGCTGCGTGCGCGCCAGCGCGGTCGACGCCTATTCGCACGGTTATCATGTCGTGCTGGTCGAGGAATGCTGCTTCGATCGCAGTGCGCTGTCGCACAAAGTGAACCTGTTCGACCTGCATCACAAATATGCCGACGTGATGCATGTCGACGAGGTGGTCGCCCACCTCGCCAAAAGCCCGGCTGTGAAGAAGGCGAGCTGAATGAAGCCCGCCCGCTACGGTCCGTTTCCCTATTCGCCGATCATCCACCGTGCGCCGCTTGAATGGCCGAACGGCGCCCATGTCGCACTGTGGATCATTCCCAACATCGAGTTTTTCGCGCTCGACGAGAAAGTCCCGCCCGCCGCCGGCGGGGCTGGCGTACCGGTGCCCGACGTTCCCACCTGGTCGTCGCGCGACTACGGTAACCGCGTCGGTGTGTTTCGGCTGATGGAGGTGCTCGATCGTCACGGCATCCGCGCGACGGTGGCGCTCAACAGCGAATTGTGTGTGGAGCATCCGGCGATCATCGAGGAGGGCAACAAGCGGAAGTGGGAATGGATGGGTCATTGCGAAAGCAACACCCGCCGTCTCAATGCCGCGCCGCCGGGTGACGAGCCGCGCATTATCAAGAATCGCTCTTGCGACCATCGCGCGGGCGACGGGCGCGCGCCCGTCGCGGCTGGCTCGGTTCCGGCCTGCAGGAGACCTGGGACACGCTCGATCTCCTCGCCGCCGAGGGTTGCGATTACGTCTGCGACTGGACCAACGACGACCAGCCCTACCTCATGACGCTCGATGGTCGGGCGGACACTGGTCAGCGTGCCCTATAGCCACGAGATAAATGACAAACCAGCATTTGAGAAGTTTCACCGCACCGCCAACGAGTTCCGCGAGATGATTTGCCGCCAGTTCGACGTGCTCTATCGCGAGGGCGCACAATCGGGCCGCGTGATGGCGATCGCGATCCACCCTTATCTGACAGGCGTGCCACATCGCATCGACGCGTTCGATGCCGCGTTACGCTACATCAGCGGACACGGAGGGGTGTGGAAGACAACCGGCACGGAGATTGCCCGGCACTATCGAGCGCAGCTCAAAGAGCAAGGCGCAAGGCAGGCTGGAAAACAGCTCGAAAAGCAAGGATAGGGGCGACAAATGCGGTGTGAAGCGGATTTTGCGGCGTTCTGCGGCATTATTGGCCGTGTTTCTTGCCGTTTCCGCGGCGCCCGCTCGTGCCGAGGAGCAGGTCACGGTCGGAACAGTCGGCCAAGCTTCGGCCAATATGTGGCCCGCGCTGATCGCGAATCGAAAGGCTTTTTCGCCGCCGAAGGTTTGAAGGTCGATATCGACTACGTGCAATCCAGCGCGGCATTGGTGCAGCAGGTCACCGCCGGCTCGCTCGGCATTTGCCTGTCGACCGGGCTTGCCGATCCATTGCGCGCCGTTGGCATGGGAGCGCCGATCTCGATCGTGCGCATCGAGGTTCAGGCGCCGCCTTACGATCTCGTCGCCAAACCCAGCATCAAGAGCATCAAGGAGCTCAAGGGGAAGGTGATTTCGCTCGGCGGCCCGAAGGACATCACCCGCATCTATGTCGAGCGCATGCTGGAACCGAACGGCGTCAAGCCCGGCGAATTCGACATGGTGTTCGCCGGCGCAACGGCGGCCCGCGCGTCCGCGCTTCTGGCCGGCGCCGTCGATGCCGCAATATTGCTGCCGGCGTTTAATTTCCAGGCCGAGGCGAAGGGATTCAACAGTCTCGGTTTGACCGTCGATTACGTAAAAGACCTGCCGTTCTCCGGAACTGCGGTCAACAACGCCTGGGCCAACGCCAACAAGGGCACATTGGAGAAACTGTTGCGGGCGCAAAACCGCGGCGTCGCCTGGTTCGAGGACGAGAAAAATCGCGCCGAGGCCGTGCAGATTCTCAAAAGCCGCCAGCGGCTTGACGCAAGAGGACGTCGAGAAGTCCTATGACTTCTTCCGCAACGGCCATTTCTTCGAGCCGACCGGAAAGGTGTCGCGCTCCAAGCTCAATAGCCTGGCGAAGGCGATGGAGAGCCTCGGCGACTTGCCGGGCGCGCTCGATGTCGACAAGGTGATCCTGCCGGGGATCACGCAGATGACGGAATGACGTGGGCCGGTGCATTCATGATGCGTAACAGCGCCTTTCAGCGTTACTGTTGAGGGCGGCGCTCGCGTTCGCCCCCGGCGCACGCGCGGCCGACACCGTCTCCGTCGGGTCGGTCGATGCCACCTCCGCCAATCTCTGGCCACTCCATATCGCCATCAAGAACGGCTATTTCGACGCCGCGGGCATCAAGATCGATCTTGTCTTCGCGCAATCGAACGCCTCGGTGATCCAGCAGCTTGCGGCCGGCTCCTATAACGTCGCGCCCAGCGCCGGCATGGTCGATCCGATTCGTGCCATCGACAAAGGCGCGCCGGTCGCTTTGGTGCGCATCGTCATCCAGGCGCCGCCCTATGCGCTGCTCGCCAAACCCGAGATCAAGAAAATCGAGGACCTCAAGGGCAAGACCATCATCATCGGCGGCGCCAAGGATATCACCCGCATCTTCACCGAGCGGATGCTCGAGCCGCACGGGCTGAAATCCGGCGACTATGATTACGTATTTGCCGGCGCCACCAGCGCGCGGTTCGCGGCGCTGAAATCCGGCGCGGTCGATGCCGCGCTGCTTACCATGCCGTTCAATTTCTTCGCCGAGGCGGCCGGCTTCAGCAATCTCGGCTTCACCTTCGACGTTTTGCCCGACATGCCGTTCGCCGGCATGGCGGTTAACCGGCCCTGGGCAGAGGACTAGTACCGACGTGTTGAAGCGTTTTCTCGCCGCTTACAACAAGGGCGTCGCCTGGTTCTACGATCCAAAGAACCGGGAAGCTGCGGTCAAAATACAGATGGATGTCAGCAAGATCCAACAAGACGACGTGGAAAAGGCCTACACGTTTCTCCGCGACAAGAAACTGTTCGAGCCGACGGGCGAGATTTCCAAGAGAAAAGTCGGCACCGTGATCGACGCGTTGCGCGATCTCGGCGATGTTCCCGCCGATTTCAAAGTCGATAGCTGCTGCTGCCCGGCGTGACGCAGATTTCCGAGTAGCGGGTATCTGACCGACCATGAGCGCGACGAGTGACAGCGCAAAAGCGATAAGCCAGCCGGAATCCGCACCGGCTGCGTCGAGCGTTTCTCATCCCCTCGTTGGCGCGCTGCGCCGCAGATATCTCGCCGGCACGCTGTCGGTCGTCGGCGGGCTTCTGCTGTGGGAATTGGTGAGCCGCGTCGTGGTCGCCAATGCGCTGTTTCTTGCCGCGCCTTCGGAGATTGTCGTCGCCATCTATAATCTCGCGGTGACCGGACAGCTCTGGCACCATATCGGCATCAGCGCTGCCGAGTTTGCGCTTGGTTATGTCATTGCCAGCTCCTCGGCATTGCGCTCGGGCTTGCCATGGCGTCGAGCGCCACCATGAAGCAAGCCTTGCAGCCGTGGATTTCGGGGCTCTATGCGACGCCGACGATCGCGCTTGGCGCCGTTGTTCATCCTCTGGTTCGGCATCGGCATCTGGTCGAAGGTGATCGTGGTGATTTCGCTCGTGTTGTTCCCGGTCACGATCAACACCGAAGCAGGATTGCGCACCACGAGCGAGCGGCTTATCGAGATGCTGCGCAGTTTTGGCGCCACGCGCCGGCAGATATTCGTCAAAGTGTCGCTGCCCTCGGCTGTGCCGTTCATCCTTGCCGGGCTGAAGCTCGGCATCGGCCGCGGGCTGATCGGCGTTGTGGTGGCGGAACTCTTCGGCTCGCGCGCCGGCCTCGGCCGCCTCATCAGTCAGTCGGCCGATGCCTTCAACATGCCCGAGCTGTTTGCCGGCGTTGTCATTCTCGCCTTCGCCGGCATTGTCATGACCGCAGGCTTCGGCTGGCTCGAAAAGCGGCTCGTGCCGTGGACGCGGGACTGAGCATGGCATCCAAGCTTGCGGTCTCACGTCTCAGCAAGTCGTTCGGCGACCTTGAGGCTCTGCGCGGCATCAATCTCGCGGTCGAGCGCGGCGAGTTCATCTCGGTGGTCGGGCCAAGCGGCTGCGGCAAGACCACGTTCCTGCGCATCGTCGCGGGCCTTGAGCATGCGACGGCGGGCGACGTGCTGCTCGACGGCCGCGTGGTGCGCGAGCCCGGCACCGATCGTGGCTTCGTGTTTCAGAACGACAGCCTCTTGCCGTGGCGCACGGTGTTCGCCAACGCCATCATCGGCCGCGAATTGGCCGGCTCGATCGGCCAAGCCGACCGCAAACGCACCATGGAGCTTTTGAAGCTCGTCGGCCTCGAAGGATTTGAGCACTATCATCCGCGCCAGCTTTCCGGCGGCATGCGCCAGCGCGTCAATCTCGCCCGCGCGCTCGCCATCGATCCCGAAATCCTGCTGATGGACGAGCCATTCGCGGCGCTCGACGCCCAGACGCGCGAGATCATGCAGGCCGAATTGCTGCGCATCTGGGAACGCGGCCACAAGACCGTGCTGTTCGTCACCCATCAGATCGACGAAGCGGTCTTCCTCTCCGACCGCGTGCTGGTATTTGCGCGCCGGCCGGGCCGGCTGCAGGAGGAGGTCAAGATAGCACTACCGCGCCCACGCACCCTGGAGATCAAGCGGACCGGCGAATTCGTCGGCCTCGTCGATCACATTTGGCGGATGATCGAGGACGACGTGCGCACCGCGGCGCTCTACGAGAACGCGTAAGCGCGAACGAATAAGGAACACGAGATGTCGTGACTTGAAGAGTTACCGTAATCTCCTACTCCGAAAGGCCATTCGCCGATATCGGACCACACTTGCTTTCGCGCCGTCCGGCCGGTTTGTTGTACTGAAGAAACTATACTTCGATCTGGAACATTGGCACATTTCCTGAACCGCGGCGGCGCTTTGCGTCAGCGCCACCCGGTCGCCAAACGACGGGGTAAAACGTCGCAATGGGAGGATGTGATGAAGACTACATTCCAAAGCCCGCGTTTTGCGCTGGCGCTGGCCTGCTTGATCTTGCAGGCCCTGGTGGTGCCGGCTCGCGCTTATGACATCAACACAATTCTACCATTGACCGGAGGAGCCTCGTTTCTCGGTAAGGAAGAACAGCAGACGCTCCAACTCGCCGAGCCGATGATCAACAAGGCTGGCGGAATTCAGGGGCAGCCGGCGCACTTTATTTATTACGACGATCAGTCGAACCCGCAAATCGGTGTTCAGCTCGCCAACCGCGTTATAGCCGCCAAGCCGGCCGTATTGCTGGGCTCCTCGCTGGTTTCGATCTGCAGTGCCATGGCGCCGCTGATGCAGAACGGGCCGGCCATGTACTGCTTGTCTCCCGGGATTCATCCGCCGAAAGACAGCTACGTCTTTACCTCCAGCGTGTCGACGCTGGACCTGACCGACGGGCTCATCCGCTATTTCCGTTTGAAGGGATGGACGAGGGTAGCATTCATGACCAGCTCCGATGCCACCGGCCAAGACGCCGAGCGCGGTCTGGACGAAGCCGTGGGGCGTCCCGAGAACAAAGCAATCAATGTGGTCGAGCGCGCGCATTTCAATACCACCGATGTCAGCGTGGCCGCCCAGATCGAGCATATCAAGGCGGCCAAGCCACAAGCTTTGGTCGCCTGGAGCACGGGCACCCCGATCGCCACCGTCTTCAAGGGCATCGTGCAGGCTGGGCTTGATATCCCGATCGCGACCACGAGCGCCAACATGACCTATGCGCAGATGGCGCAGTATGCGGCTTTCCTGCCGAAGCAACTCTATATGCCGTCATCGGAATGGGTGCAGCACGCGGGCGTCATTACGCTCGACCCGGCGGTGGAAAAAGCACAGCGGCAGTTCTTCGATACGTTCCAGGCGGCAAATGCCAAGCCGGGCCTTCCCGCAACGCTCGCCTGGGATCCGGCGATGATCATCATCGATGCGCTTCGCCATCTCGGCCCCGATGCGACGGCCCAGCAGGTGCGCAATTATATCGCCGATCTCAAGGGCTATGCCGGCGTCAGCGGCGTCTATGATTTTCTGAAAATTCCGCAGCGCGGGCTTGATGTGCAGGGCGTGATTATCACCTTGTGGAGCCCGGCCCATCAGACCTGGGAAGTGGTCAGCAAGCCGACCGGCATTCCGCTCGGCCAATAGGCGCCTCGATCGGACGGAAAAGCAGAATGAAACTCAGCTTTTCAGCATCAGCACCGTAAGCGCCGCCACGTCGGAGGAAGCATGTCGTCTCTCGCCGAACTGGACAGGAGCAATGTCGTCGATGTCGACCTTGGCAGCAGTGAGTTCAAGCAGAATGCGCACAGCATTCTCGCCGAATGGGCCAAGCGTCCGCCGTTTTACGTCTTTGCGCACGGGCCGGCTCAAGTCGTGTGCGGCCGTTATGCGGACGTCCAACAAGTGTTTGCCGATACCGAGCGCTTCTCGTCGGAAATGCCGAAAGGTCCCGGCTTCGAGCAGTTCGACAAGTTCATGGGCGTGCAGTTCATCACCCAGATGGACGGCGAACAACACGCCAGAATTCGCAGATTGCTGCTGCCGGCATTTTCCTCGCGAAGCCTGAGCCGGCTCAAATCCCGCATCACCGAAATCATCGACGGCATGCTCGACCGCATCGAAAGCGGCGGCAATACGTTCGACGGCATGCAGGACTACGGCGCACAGCTCGTCGTCGGTGCGCTACTCACCGCCATGGTGAATTTGGATGAGCGGCGGAAGAAAATTTTCCTCGCCTTTCATGAAGTGTTGCCGCTGACGACCTATACCAAGCCGGGCGAGCCGTTTGCTCCGGAATGCGTGCAGGCTTTCGCTCGCGCCGCCGACCTGGTCAACGAGATCATCGCCGAGCGGCGCGCCAATCCCCGCCCGGATTTCATCAATGATCTCATCACGGCGCGCGATCAGGGCGACAAGCTGACCGATCGAGAGCTGTTCGACCAGATTTTCACTATCTGCGGCGCTGCACTCTCCGCCACCAGCCGGGCTGCCGGCGGAGCGCTCTACACGCTCTATTCTCACCCGGACCAGCTCGAAGAGCTCATTGCCGACCCGAGCCTCATTCCCGAGGCCGTCGAGGAGTGCCTGCGCATCGCCAGCAATGGGTATTTCACCTTTCCGCGTATGGCGACGCGCGACACCGAACTCGGCGGCACTAGAATTCTAAAAGGCATGGTGGTGCGGCCTTCTCCGCAGGCGGCAAACTACGATCCGGACGTCTTTCCCGACCCACTGCGTTTCGACATCCATCGTAACCCGAAGAGAATCCTGGCTTTCGGCGCCGGACCGCATCATTGCATCGGCAATATTCTCGGCCGCACCACGATTGTAATTGCGGTCACCCGCTTGCTGGCACGATTTCCCAAAGCCAGGCTTGCGGATCCGGATTTCATTCCGTCCTACGGAGGCGCCGTCGGGGAACTGCGGCTTCGACATCTTCCGATGAAGATACAATGATGCCGAAATCCGGACCTGGTGGCCATCGCCAAGCCGGCGGGCAGGTTGAATGAATGAGCCACGTGGCGCGTTCATAGGAATCGCGTCAGGGTTCTGTACCATGCTACAAAACGCCGCGGCGGTTCACTTTGGCAGCGGAAGATTAAATAGCTAAGTTTCCGCGCGCCCGCTATTTCATAGCAAATCCGGAAGTTAACCAGATCGGGTAGCAAAGGGAGGAATGTCATGGCGAAGAAGCTGTGTGGAGGTGCGCTGGCACGGATTTTGTCCGGCGCTGTGGCAGTCGCGTTGCTGGGCGCGGCGGGGCCGGCCAGCGCCTACGATATCAACACCATCTTGCCGCTGACCGGAGGTGCCTCGTTTCTCGGCAAGGAAGAGCAGCAGACGCTACAGCTCGCCGAACCGATGATCAACAAATCCGGCGGCATTCACGGTCAGCAGGTGCACTTCGTCTTCTACGACGATCAGTCAAACCCGCAAACCGGAGTTCAGCTCACCAATCGCGTTTTGGCCGGTAAACCCGCGGTGCTGCTCGGGTCCTCGCTGGTCGCGATCTGTAACGCCATGGCGCCGCTGATGCAGAACGGCCCGGCCACGTATTGCTTTTCTCCTGGTATCCACCCGGCTCAGGGCAGCTACGTTTTCACCTCCAGCATCTCGACACTGGACTTGGCCGACGCCACGATCCGCTATTTCCGGCTGAAGGGGTGGACCAAGATCGCGTTCATGACCAGTGCCGATGCCACCGGCCAAGACGCCGAGCACGGTTTGGATGCGGTGGTCGCACGCCCCGAAAACAAGGATATTAGCGTCGTCGAGCGCGCACATTTCAATACGACCGATGTCAGTGTCGCCGCTCAGATCGAGCATATCAAGGCCGCCAACCCGCAAGCTCTGGTCGCCTGGAGCACCGGCACACCCATCGCCACGGTCTTCAAGGGCATCATCCAGGCCGGGCTTGATATCCCGGTCGCGACCACGGACGGCAACATGACTTACGCACAGATGACGCAGTATGCGGCGTTCCTTCCGAAGCAGCTCTATATCGCGGCGCCGGAATGGGTGCAGCATGCCGGCGTCATTACGCTCGACCCGGCGGTGGAAAAAGCGCAGCAGCAGTTCTTCGATACATTCAAGGCAGCGAACGCCAAGCCCGACATCGCGGCGACGCTCGCCTGGGACCCGGCAATGATCGTTATTGCTGCGCTTCGCCATCTCGGCCCCGATGCGACGGCCCAGCAGGTGCGCGATTATATCGCCAATCTCAAGGGCTATGCCGGCATCAACGGCGTCTACGACTTCCCCAAAATCCCGCAGCGCGGCCTTGACGTGCAGGGTGCGGTCGTCACGTCGTGGAGCCCCGCGCATCAGACTTGGGAACTCGTCAGCAAGCCAACGGGGATTCCGCTCGGCCAATAAGCGTCTCGATCAGACGGAAAGATCAGCAAAGTGGCCCCAATCATTGTCGGTGGGCTGCTTCAGGGCAGTGTCTTTGCTATCGTCGCGCTGGGCTTTGCGCTGGTTTATCGCGTCACCGGCGTCATCAATCTCTCGCAGGGCGCGTTTTGCGTCGTCGGCGCCCTGTCGATGTACACGCTCGAGCAGACGCTGGGCTGGCCGGCCGCGCTCGCAGCCTTGGGTGCGGTGCTGGGAACGACACTGTTCGGCGCGGCGCTCGGAGCGGCGACTTTCGTGCCGGCGCTGTCGCGTCTGCCGAACAGCAGCATGCTCATGCTGACGGCGGGGCTCTTAACGCTCATCGAGGGTCTGGTGCTCGTGGTGTGGGGGAGCGACCCCTACGATCTGCCGTCCTTCTCCGGCGAAGCCCCAGTCGATATCATGGGCGTGCGCGTCGCTACCCAGGGCTTTTGGATTGCCGGCACGGCGGCGATCGTGATCATCGCGCTGTGGTATCTGCTTTCACGCACCATGCTGGGAAAGCAGCTTCGTGCCTGCGCCGAAAATCCGCTTGCCGCGCGGCTGATGGGCATCGACGTACCGCGCATGACGCTCTTGAGTTTCGCCTTGGCGGCGATGATCGGCGCGATCGGCGGCATCGTCGTCGCCCCAATCAGTTCGCTGCAATTCGATTCCGGGCAGTTCTTCACCATCTTCGGCTTCATTGCAGTGGCTATCGGCGGCATGGGTTCGTTCATCGGCGCCATTGTCGGCGGCCTGACCCTCGGCGTCGCCGAACAATTGGCCGCCGGCTACGTCTCCTCACTGTTCAGCAATGGGTTGGCGGTGGGCTTGCTCCTCATCACGCTGCTCTGGCGTCCGAGCGGCTTATTTACGACGCTGGCGCGACGCCATGACGTGCGCGACGAGCAGCAGGTCTACCTTCCCATCCTGCGATTCAGCGAGCGCGATGGTCTGATTTACGGCGCTCTGGCGACGGCGTTCCTGGCGGCGCTGCCGTGGCTCGTTCCGGAGAGCACCGGCCTGCTCGGTTCGCTGGTCATAACCGGCATTCTTTTCATTGGCGTGCTCGGGCTCGACGTGCTCATGGGCTATGCCGGCCAGGTAAGTCTCGGGCAGGGCGGCTTCATGGCGATCGGCGGCTATACGGCTGCGATTCTCGCTGTGAAATATGGCTGGCCGCCGCTGCTCGGCACCGCTGCGGGCATTTTGCTTTCGATCCTGTGTGCGCTGGTGCTTTCGGTGGCGACGATGCGGCTCCGCGGTGTCTATCTCGCGCTCGCCACGCTCAGCTTCGGCCTGCTGATCGATTCGCTTGATGTCGGCATGATGGACGTGACCGGCGGTCCATCGGGGCTGGTCGGCATCCCCTCCTTCACCATCGGGCCATTCTCCTTCGCCAGTCCGATGTCGATGTACTATCTGGTCCTGACATTGATGGTCGTTCTTGTGCTGCTGCTTCTCGGCGGCATCCGTTCGAGCTTCGGCCGCGCGCTCAGAGCCATTCGCACCGACCAGACCGCCGCAACTGCGCTCGATATCAATGTGCCGCGATACAAAGTGGCCGCGTTCGCCATCAGCGCCGCTCTCGCCTCGCTGTCCGGCAGTCTCTACGCCTTCTTTTTCCATTATCTGTCGCCGGAAATGGTCAATACCTCACGATCGCTGGAAATGATCACCATGCTGGTGATCGGCGGCGAGGGAACGCTCGTCGGTTCGCTCGTCGGCGTGGCGTTGCTGACGCTGCTGCCGGAGATCTTCCAGCCCTTCGCGCTTTACAAGCGGCTGGCCGAAGGCGCGCTGCTGGTCCTCGCCTTCCAATACCTGCCGGCCGGCATTTACGGTTCGCTCGCCGGTTGGCTGTCACGGTTCGGCGCCGGCCGCCAGCCGCCTCGACCACTCAACCTCGCGTTGTCGAAGGATCAGAGTTGATGAGCGCCGCCGCCGCACTGAAAGTCGTGAACGTCACCAAGCGGTTTGGCGGCCTTGCGGCCATTTCCGATGTCACGCTCGAGGTTCCGGACGGCAGTCTGACCGCGCTGATCGGGCCAAATGGCGCCGGCAAGACGACCTTGTTCAACCTGGTCACGAACCTATTCCCCCCGACCGCCGGCGACATTTATTTCTACGGCACATCGCTCAATCGCCTGTCGCCCGGACAGATTGCCGGGCTTGGCTTGGTACGGACTTTCCAGACGGCGCGCGTCTTCCCGGGAATGACGGTGCTGGAGAACGTACTGGTTGGCGGCCACCGCCATGTCCGCCGGCATGCCGTCGAACAGATGCTGTGGCTGCCGTCGGCCCGGCGCGATGAACAGGCGCTGATGGCAAGAGCCGATGCGTTCCTCGAACTTGCCGGTCTCGCGCGGTTTCGCGATGAGGCGGCGACCGATCTGCCGATGGGATCGCAGAAATTGCTGGAAGTCGTGCGGGCGCTGATGGCGCGGCCGCGGCTTCTCATGCTCGATGAGCCGGCGGCGGGATTAAACGACAGCGAAACGGCGGAGCTTGCCTCGCTGTTGCGCGCCGTCCGTAGCAGCGGCGTGACCGTGGTGGTGGTCGAACACAATATGTCTCTTGTCATGGGCGTGGCCGATCGGGTGATGGTCCTCGATGCCGGCTACCTCGTCGCCTCGGGCACGCCCGAGGAGATTCGGCAGAACGCCCGCGTGATCGAAGCCTATATCGGCCAGGACGGGATCGTGGCGTGATGCTCGAGCTTCGCGGCATATCGGCGGGATACGGCGGCTCATCCGTCATTCACGACATCGATTTGACCGTCCGCGCCGGCGAAATCGTGACTCTCGTCGGTGCGAACGGCGCCGGCAAGACGACCTTGGTCAAGACGATTTCCGGTCTGCTGCGGGCCCACGGCGGCCAAATCCTGTTCGAAGAAAAGCGGATCGAGACGCTTTCGCCGCGCGCACGGGTCCTCCTGGGCATTGCCCAAGTGCCGGAAGGCCGCCAGACATTCGCCGGACTGACGGTGGCCGAGAACCTTGAACTGGGCGGCCTCGTCCAGCGCAAGCGGACGGGCGAGGACACCGCCCGCCGCATGCGGGAGGTCTGCCAGCGTTTCCCGGTTCTGCTCGAGAGAATGCACGAAATCGCCGGCAATTTTTCCGGCGGTCAGAACCAGATGTTGGCCATTGCGCGCGGCCTCATGGCGAGCCCCAAGCTCTTGATCCTCGACGAACCGTCGCTCGGGCTATCGCCGGTCCTCGTTTCGCAGATTTTTCAACTGATATCGGGCTTGCGCGATGGGGGTGTGGCGATTCTGCTCTCGGAACAGAATGCCCGTCTCAGCCTTGCGATCGCGGATCGCGGCTATGTCATCGAGAAGGGGCGCGTCACGGCGTCGGGACAAGGGCGCGAATTGCTGCATTCGAGCGATATCGCCGAGCGGTATCTCGGCGTCGGCGCGGCATTGGGCAAAAGCGACGAGGCGCGCGACCAGAAGCTCACCGTCATGCTGCATGAGCTGATGCGCTAGAGCATATCCCGATTTAACGGAATCGGGATACGCTTTAGCGCTTGTTTTAGCATGTCCTTTTCGAAAAACCGGTTTCCACTTTTGCGGGACATGCTCTAATCGAACCGGCGCGGCCGAAAAGCTAAAGCATGATCCGGAAAAGTCGGAACTGGTTTTCCAAAAAGATCATGCTCCGTTCAGGCGCAATCGGCGGCTCAATCACTCTTCCCCGGTCGCCCGCAGGTATTCCACGAGACCCGGGCCGATGTTTGGAACGAAGAGCTCCTCCACCTTCATTCGGCGCTGCGAAAGTTTTTGCTCGTGGACATAGGCGACCAGAGCCTCCAGCGTCGGACGGCTGCCTTCGATCGAATAATCCCAGATTTGCGGCCCGAAAATCTTGCGCGTGGCTTCCACCTCGTCGACCACCCAAGGCAGACTGACGGTCAGTGCATCGGTGTCATACATCCAGTGATAGGCGATGTCGCGCGCACGGCAGAAGGCGCGATAGAAACTCACCGCGAGCCACGGGTTCTCCTCGTAAAGGCGCGTTTTCAGGACGAACGTATGCATGATCGGAAAAATGCGAGTTTTTTCGTAATACTCGCGCTCGACCCTGCGCGGATCGCGAAACAGCCGGCGAACGGTCTTGCCAAGCCCCTTGGGGATCATCACCGACGCGAGCGCATCGATCTCGCCGCGTTCGAGCATCGTCTCGAGTGTCGTCCCGGACGGCATAGGTTCAAGTCGGATACCCTTGGGCGGCGTAATGGTGCGGACCGGTCGGCCGATCACCCAGGCGATGTCCGCGGGCGCAACGCTGTATTCGTGCATGAGGAAGCCGCGCACCCAAACGGCGGCAGTCATCTGGTAGTCGCCGACGCCGATGCGTTTGCCTTTGAGGTCTTGCGGCTGTTCGATTTTGGAGTCGGCCCGCAGGTAAACCGCCGAATGACGAAACACCCGGGACGGAAACACTGGAATCGCAATGAAGCGCGTGTCGCCTTCCGAGCGCAGAATCGTATAGGACGACAGTGACATTTCGGATACGTCGAACTCGCCATAGTTGAGCATGCGCCAGAACGTTTCGCCCGGCCGCAGTGGCAGGAATGTCAGATCGACGCCTTCAGGCTCGACCCGCCCGTCGATGAGCGGTTGAGTGCGGTCATAGCGGCCGCAGGCCAGCGTGAGTTTGAGCTTGCTCATGAGATTTGCAATCGCTGGTTATAGGATGATGCTTGGATTGCGGATGCTTTGATCGCACTCGATCAGATTCACCTGCTTGGCTTGGATCTTCCAGCCGCCGCCGTCGCCGTCGCGCACGACGCGGTATCCCGCCCAACCCGCAAGCACCCGAGTTTCGTCCCCCCAGAATTCGCTGATAAGGAAATTCGCGCGCAGCATGCGTGCGTCATCACGGGCGACGCTGAACACTTCGACATTGGCGATCAGGCGTACCGTGCGCGACGCCGGCGCTTGCGACCAGGCAAAACCGGTGCGCAGACGGTAGATGCGGTCCTCGAGCCGGCGGCGGTCATCGAACATGACCGAAATTTCGCGCCGCGGATCACCGGCGTCCGGCGTCGACGGCACCCAGTAGACGCACTCGGCCGTGTACATCGCCAGCCAATCCTCGTAGCGGAGCTGGTCGAGGAGCCGCGCCTCGCGCTCCAAGAGCCGGCGGAACTCGTCCCGCGCGGCAACATCGGAGACGGCGCGCGCTTCGTCCTGCCAATTGGAGAAATTTTCAACGAGCTCGCGGTAGAATGCATCGTCGACATAATAGGAGCTGCGTGACGGATCGAGGGCGGTTGCCGGCGCGTTCATGTTACGGCTCCCGCTGGATCGCGAGGTTCGGCCGCGCCTTCATGAGCCGCTTCCATTCCTTGAAGTGCTCGCGCATGAACGCCTCGTCGGTCGCGGGCGCAGTGATGCTGCCGTCCCGGTGTTTCTTGACGCGGTCGGGAATGCCGAGGCCGCGATGCATGTAGACCCACTCGTCCTCGAGCGCCATCAGTCCGCGCTGGATCTGCTCGAAGTTCGCAATGTCGTCGACCTCGCCGAAATTCGGAAAGCCCTCCTGGGTCCGCATGCGCAGCGCATTGATGTCGGTCACGGCATCGCCGAGCTTACCTTCGTCGTCGACGATCATGGTGCCATACCAGACGGCGTTGGTCTCGCCGACGCTGATCGGCTCGAATACCTGAATATGGTTGCCGAGCAGCGAAAAGTTCGGAAAAACGTTGATGTTGACGGGCTCGGACCCGGCGAGGTCGAGAAGCGCAAAGGCGCGGTCGCCGTAGCGCTTTATGAATTCGGCTTCGTAGTGCTCCATGCCGGGGTGCGCGCTTTCCAGCGCCCACAACCCGCCCGGCCGTTTTTCGAGATTCGGCCGCTTGTCCTTGAAGTGATTGCCGTGGCCGGTATAGCGCATGTACATCGGCTGAGCATCGGGCGAGTTGCGATAGTAGGCCATGCCTTTGGCATTCTCGCCGGCGAAGCGGTTCTCAGTTTCCAGCAACGAGCGATGCGAATAGGCGACGTGATAGCCGTCGCATGAATTGTCGTAGGCGAGCTTCCAATTGCCCTTGAACTTGAACCGATTGGCCTCGCATACCACCACCTTCCCGCCGGGATTGCGATCGAGCCATTCGTCGATGACTTTTGCGATCGAGCCGAGGTGCTCGGGGAGCGCAAGCGCATCCATATTGAGCGTGCCGAAAATGAAGCCGCGATAGGACTCCACGCGTGGTACCTGCGCGATGTTGTATTTCGGGTCGCGCATGTCCTCGGCATAGCCGTCCGGCCATGGCACGCCGCGCAGCCGTCCCGTGTTGAGGAAATTCCAACCGTGATACGGGCATTGGAACGACTTGGCATTGCCCTTGTCCCAGCGGCACAGCGTGGTGCCGCGATGGGTGCAGCGGTTATAGAGTGCGCGGATTTTTCCGGTGCTATCACGTACGATAATGAGGGGGCGCAAGCCCATGCGCCGGGTGATGAAGTCGTTGTCGTGCGGAATTTCGCTTTCGTGCGCGAGATAGGTCCAGGTCCCACCGAAAATTTGGGTCATCTCGGCTTCGAAAATGGCGGGATCGGTGTAGATCAACCGGTGGGCGCGGTCCTCCTGGACCAAATAATCCCAATCGTACAGCGCGGCGCCGCCGAGGCGGGTTGGCGGCGAACCGATCTTCTCCAGCGCCGTCATGACGTGCTCCTTTTCTCAACTCGTCATGCCCGGCCTTGTGCCGGCCATCCACGTCTTCGAAGCACAACGAAGCCAAAGACGTGGACGGACGGGACGAGCCCGGCCATGACGGCTAAGCTCAGAAGAAATCGAAATACTCGTTCTGCTCCCACGCGCTCGGCTCGTCGCTTGGGGGCGAAACCCCGGTTTCCTCAATCGAGCGCTGATACCGTTCGGCTTCCGTTCGCTTGAGCTTGATAAAGTAGTCGATGAACGTATCGCCCAGCGTGCCGCGGAACAACGGCTCCTTGTCCAGCGCGTCGAGCGCCTGCGGCAGGCTTTTTGGCAACATCGGCCGCTGCGCCGCGTAAGGGGCATCGTCCGGCGCCGGCGGCTGCAGGGCGGCTTCGATGCCGGCAAGACCGGCAACCACTTGCGACAGAATATAGAGGTAGGGATTGGCCGCGGGTTCGCCGGCGCGGTTCTCCAGGCGGGTGGCGGAATCGCCCAGCCCGCCGAGCACGCGGACCATGGCGCCGCGGTGGTCGTAAGCCCACGTGGCGCGATCGGGCGCGAGCGAGTTCGGCCGCAAGCGCCGATAGCCATTGACGGTCGGCGTGGCGAAAACCATGCCCGCCACCGCGTATTGCAGAAGGCCGGCCAAATACGATTGACCGGTCGGCGACAGCACCTCACCGGGTCTTTCCGGAACAAACAGATTGGCGCCACTTGCCGCGTCGGTCAGCGACTGGTGCAGGTGCCAGCCGCTGGCGTAATAGCCCTTGAGCGCCGGCCGACACATGAAGGTCGCGAAGTAGCCGAGGCGCCGGCAGATTTGTCGCGTTGCGGTGCGGAACAAAAATGTGTTGTCGGCCGCTGCCAACGCCCCCAGCGGTGCGAACGTGCACTCCACCTGCCCGGGACCCCATTCGTTTTCTATGGAGCGCAGCCCGAGCCCCAGCGCCTCGAAGGCGTCGCTCAGTGCGTCGAACACCGGCTGCATCAGATCCATATTGGATTCGGAGTGGTAGTGATAGCCGGGCTCGGCCGGCCAGGTCCGGATCGGACGGCCACGAAGGCCGGGCATGCCGATATTGTCTTCGCTCAGATGGTCGTCGGCCACCCGCAGCAGGTACCACTCGATCTCCGCACCTATGACACTGGCGCAGCCGCGGTCGGCGAGTTTTTGCAGCGTCTTGCGCAACAGCTGACGCGGGGAGAAATGGAAGGGCCTGCCGTCATTGAAATACTCGTCGCAAAGAATCCAGCCGACGCCGGGCGCCCACGGCAGCATGCGGAACGTCGCGGGGTCGGGAACGAGGGTGAGATTGGGCGAGCCTGTCATCTCATCGAGTCCCATTCCGCCGCCGCGCGTGAACGACGCGAAGACGCGCGCGCCCGCAGAATCCAGTGTCGTGGTGGCGACGCCGATGTTGTAGCCGCTCGTCAGGGCCGAGAGGAAAGCCGGGACGGTCAGCGTCTTCGCCCGCGAATAGCCATGGGTGTCGCCCCAGGCGAGCCTGACATAGCGAAGCTTGTCCGCCTCCAGCCGTCGCTTGATTTCTTCGGCGCGCCGCCTTTGCTCATCGGTCCACGCGCCGTGCCTTTCGATGAAAGTAGGCTGCTCGCTCATGCTTGATCTGCTGCAAGAGGCGACAAAGTGGATCGTTTCGGAATGCAAATTTTGGTTGTTGCCCGGGCAACACCGCGGAATTACCTTCGGGCGTTTTTCACGCAACTTTCTAGGTCGAATCTTACCCTGCGACAGCCTTCATATCCTCCGGCGTCGGAACGAATTTCTCCATCTTCGGCGGAGCGCCGTTCTTGCGCATTTCCTCAAGCCAGATGCGGTGGATGCGCGGATCCTGATCTTCGTACTCGATCTGGTCGCCGCCCTCCTTGACGCTTTTGGAGACCGCCGGAGTGTCGCCCTCGGTCGCGCCGATGAGCGATACGCGCTGCGCCCGTGTGGTCGGATAACGCAGGCCGCCGACCGCAGTGGCGAGATAGCGCGCCGGCTGCGGTCCGGTGTTGAAATGCTGATGGAACTGGCGGTCGGAGGGAACCAAGACCATGCCGTGCTTCCAGTCGATGCGGCGGAAATCCTTTTCGTGCTCGAACCACATCAGCGAGTAGCCCTGGCCCATGACGCACATGACGTGAAAGCTCGGACCGTGGCGGTGACCCTTCTTGTAGGTCCCGACCGGCATTTCCGATATATGCGCGTGCATCGTTCCATCGGCCAGCACGAACATGATGTTGGTGCCGCCGGCGCCGCGATCGCCCCAGCTTTTCAGCTCGATGGCAGTGAGATCCGGAACGAAATTCGTCTCCCACATATGATTGCCGGGCCGCACCGTGATGAGGTCGCCCTCGCCGGAGAAATACTCTTTTTTTCCGGCGCGCTCGGAGAAATCGAAGTCGCTGCCGAACACGAAACTTTCGTTGTGGAAGACGTTCATCACCATCGGCAGATTGGTGGTGCTGACAAGCAGCGCGCGCTCGCTGCCGCTGGCGTTAAAATGGCGGTGCTTGGCATTGAGAGGGACCGCGAACAGGCTTTTAGCGCCCCATTCGAAGCTGCGTCGGCTGCCGTCGACGAGTTCCAGCTGGGTCGAGCCGTGGCCTTCTAGGACATAGATGACCTCTTCGTAGAGGTGCCGCTGCGGCGCCGTCGATTTGCCGCCGGCAATGTCCAAGACGAACATGTTAGCAAAATCGCCGCGCCCCTTCAGATGCACCGCTGCGCCTTTGACGCCGTAGCGCGGCCATGGCGCGGTTGTCACGTCGAACAGATAGACGCCGTAATCCTCGGTGACCGGGATGCCTTCCGCTGCGAGCCAATCAACGTAGGGATCGATGCCATAGCGCGGCTTCTGTTGCGGCAATTCGCGGATGTTCATCTCGTCCTCCTCTATCGTAAGCTTGATTATTGCATGGCGATTACGGCGAGTCTCGCCGGGGTGTTAGGCGAACAACAGCGACTTGATCACCACCGGCACCACGCCGGGCGGCGCGATCAGTTCGCCGACATCCACAAAGTCGAGTTCCTGCAACTCCATGCCGTCGATGGAGACGATTTTGCCCGGCCAGTTGAGCTCGCGATGCAGGATGCGGCCGAATGTCTTGCCGATATCGCCGTCGATCATCAGCAGCAGGAGCTTGATGTGATCCTGCAGCGGTGCGAGTGCCTGCAAAATCCCTTCGCCCGCCGTTTTGAGCCGCGAATGCTCGGGATCGCCGCGCCAGGAAAAGGCGATCGCCAAGCGCGGATTGCGCTCAAGGTCGAGCTCTTCGAGTCCGCCGCGGATCGCGGTAATAACGTGCAGCGGGTCGCCCGCCGCTTCGAGATCGATGCGGATCACCGGCACATTGTGCACCGGCAGCACATAAGGATCGGGCAGATAGATGGTCTTGCCGCTGACCTGCACGGTGAATTGTGAGGCGCCGATCACGGTGGCGCGAATGCGCTGGCCGGGGTCGATCAGCGGCAGCACGCTGCGGCGGCTCAATTCGCGCGCCAGTTCGGCGGCCAACAGCTTGGCGATGTCGCCGAATTCGTCGCTCTCGTGCCCGAACATGTACTCCGCGACGCCGCCCGAAAACGTAATGCCGGATGGCGACGGTCCGCGCGGTAGCCGTTCGGTAAGGAGGAGCGACTGCCCGAGGCGATCGAGCGGCGCGTCGAGAATCAAGTCGGCCGCCACTATGGCGAGGCGCTGCGCGATGCGCCGGCGGATCGATTGGTCTGCCAATAGCTGCGGCGAGATTTTTATGCCCAGATCGTCGGCGACGAGCTGCGCCGAATGGTCGATGCGGCTCCACGCGCCCTTCGCGTCGGTCGCGACAAGTCGGCCGCCGACGGCAAAGGCTGACAGGCCGAGGATCGTACCGCGGTCGATCAAGGCGAGCTTGGTGGTGCCGCCGCCAACGTCGGCGTGAAGCAGGCAAGCGTCGCGCGCCTTGGACAGCGCCACGGCGCCCGATCCGTGCGCGGCGAGCCGGCATTCGAGCTTGTGGCCGGCCGTGGCGCAGACGAATTTTCCCGCGTCGGCGGCAAACAGCTCATCGATGGCGCGGGCATTTTTGCGCTTGATCGCCTCGCCGGTGAGAATGACGGCCCCGGAATCGATCTCGCTCTGCGTAAAACCGGCTTCGCGATAACAGCAGCGGATGAACTCCCCCAGTTCCGCTGCATCGATGGTGCCGTCGGGCAGAAACGGCGTCAGCAGGATCGGCGAGCGCCAGACGATCTCGCGGCCAATCACGACGAAGCGGCTCGACAGACCTTGCGACTGGCGCTGCAAGGCGACCTTGGCGAACAGCAGGTGGGAGGTCGAGCTGCCGATGTCGATGCCGACCGTCGTGAAGGCGACGTTGTCTTGGTCCCAGATCGAGCGCGCGATGGCGGCGCGCTCGGCGGCGGTCTCGATATGCTCGTGGGTAAACTCAGTGTCGTGCATTTGGCAAGAATTGTTCGCGATTCCAGTCCCGTCAGCAGCGCCGCAACGAGCCGATGTGTCGCTCGACGGCGACGAGGTCAGTAAACGCCGTCCGACCCAAATGCAAATATCCTCCCGCGGTCCTTGGTTCTACGTTTCAGTGGCCGGTGCCGCAAACCATATAACTGCGGGAACGCTCCTCTGACAAGGAAAATCAATAGCTAGCTAATCATCCGATCTTAACGTTTGAGCTCGGCGGTAATTCCCGAAAATACCGCTGCCGACAGATAGGGCTTAAGATTGATCGCAATCCGCCGCAACGTCATGCGCAGCTGCTGAATATCTCGCTCGGGAATCGACTCCAATGCCTGGTCGACAAAGTTGGAGGCCTCATTGAGCATTTTCTTCTTCAGTCGTTTGGCGCGTGCGGTCAGATAAATTCGGCCCTTGCGGCGGTCATCCGGGTCCGTCGACCGTACTGCTAATCCGTCGCGAACCATACGGTTGATCGCCATGACCGTGGTCGGGCCGACGATGCCGATCCGATCGGATAATTCCGACTGCGTGAGACCATCGTCCTGCCACAACACCCGCAGAAAATACCAAGTCCCGATGGAAATTCCGTATCGGGCAGTGCGTTGCTCCATGCCGCGGCTGAGACCGCGATGAACTTGGCGCATCAGAGCTGGAATGCTGTTAAACAAATCGATGTCTGCACTTAGGTCCGGAGTCTTGCGAATGCTGCGCTTGGCTTTCTCCACTGAAGCAATCCGGCGTTCTGCTCTGCGAAGTTTCGCTAGCGCGCGTGGCATCGTTTGACGGTAGTCGCGGGCTTCCGCCCGGTCAACGGCGGATCTCCTGGTTAGAAGTTTGACCTTCGTCTTCTATGATGCCGGCCGGTCATGAGATTTTCCTTGCCGGCCCCCGCTGGCGTCGCCGCCAGCTCTCAACTAACATTCCCGCGGACCAATCAATAAGGCTGTTCGATCGGAGAGCGTCCATAGGCCGAATGTCGGATCAGTCTGCACGGTCCATCCCAGCGGAGCACGTCCATGAGCTACGACACTATTACCGTCACCCCCTCAACGCCGAATATCGGGGCCGAGATTGGCGGGGTCGACCTGACCCGTCCGCTCAGCAATCGGCAGGTACAGGAGGTGCACGACGCCATTATCGCGCACGGCGTTGTGTTCTTTCGTGACCAAAGGCTCGATTTCGATTCGCACGAGCGTTTTGTACGCTATTTCGGCGAGCCTCACGTGCATGTCGGCGGCTATGGCGCCGCATCGACGGCTATTCCCGGCCATCCCGCAATCCGCAAGCAGTATTTCGACGCCAGTTCCAAGCGCGTCTCGGGCGAAGGATGGCATTCGGACCAGAGCTGCGCCGAAATCCCGCCGATGTACAGCGTGCTCTATCAGGAAATCGTTCCGCCCAATGGGGGCGGCGACACCCTGTTTTGCTCTGCCTATAAGGCCTATGACGAACTCAGCGAGGGGATGAAAACCTATCTGGAAGGCAAGACCGCAACTCACGACGGCTCGCGCGTGTTTGAAAAGGGCAAAAACGTCTATCCGGTCGCGGTCCACCCGGTCGTCGTTCGCCACCCCGAAAGCGGCCGCAAGCTCCTATTCGTCAACCGCGAATTTACCAGCCACATTAACGAAGTGCCGGCGGCCGAAAGCCGCGGAGTGCTGGAGTTTCTCTACGAGCACCTGGCTCGGCCGCATTGGAGCATGCGCTTTCGCTGGACCAACCATTCGATCGCGTTCTGGGACAACCGCTGCACCCAGCATTATGCGATCTGGGATTATTGGCCGAACGTGCGCTCGGGCTACCGGATGTTCGTCAAGGGCACCGAGAGGCCGCTCGCCGCCTGAGCGAAGCCGGCCGCTATCGTGATCGCGGCGCCATCATCCGCCGATGATGGCAGCCACGGTCTTGTATCGCGTCAATTCACCCTGCCGCTTTTTGAAGAATTTCATCCGGCGTCGAGGAGACCACCTCGACATATTTCGGAATAAACTTGCCGCCCTCGATGTATTTGACGAACTCCGGCCTGATGTCGTTGGCCAGGATTTTCCGGATGCGTGCATGCTCGACGATGTCGGACCATTCGGCGATCAGGTAAAACCGCTGCGGGTCCTCGGTATCGCGGCACAGCACGCCGTCCTTCACCTGGGCCCATGATTTATGCATCGGATTATCGTCCGAATAGTCGAACAACTCGAACAGGCGGATGAACTCGGACTCTTTGCCCTTCATCACGCGAAAATCGTAGATGTGCAGATAATTGCCTTTGGTGGCGAGAGGTTCTTGGGCCATGACATCTCTCCTCATCGGGTTACCGCGAGCGTACGCCGACAATTTCAGGGTCGCAAACCGATTGCAACGGCAAGGCGCTCAGCTATGCTGAAAAGGCATTTCATCCCGCTTGGCGAGGGCGCTCCGCATGACATCGCAAAAAGCGAACTTCACGCGGGACTACGTATGGCCGGACGACGACCTCACGGTCATTCCCGATTGGGTCTATACCGATCAGGCGGTCTATGAACGGGAAGTCCAGCGCATCTTCCACGGTCCGACTTGGAACTATGTCGCGCTCGAGGCCGAGATTCCGAATGCCGGCGATTTCATCCGCTCCAATGTCGGGCCGACGCCCGTTGTTGTAGCCCGTGCCCAGGACGGCACGATCGGCGTGTTCGAGAACCGCTGCCGGCACCGTGCCGCGGAATTCTGCCGCGAGCTCAGCGGCTCCGCCAACGAGTTCATCTGCCCATATCATCAATGGACCTACGACCTGAAAGGAAATCTCATCGGCGTTCCGTTTCGCCGCGGCCTTGGCGGCAAGGGCGGCATGCCGGCCGATTTCAAGCCGCAAGATCACGGCCTGCCGCGGCTGAAGGTGACCGCGCATCGCGGCGTGGTGTTCGCGTCCTATTGCGACACGATGAAATCGTTCGCCGACTATCTCGGCCCCGAAGTGCTGCGCGAATTCGAGGCGACGTTTGACGGTCGCAAGTTGACTGTGCTCGGCCACTACCGCCATTCGCTGCCGGGCAACTGGAAGCTTTATCACGAGAATCTCAAGGATCCTTATCACGCCACGCTGCTGCATACCTTCCTGGTGACGTTCGGCCTGTTGGTTGCCGGCAATCGCTCGCTGATGCTCACCGACAAGAGCGGCCGGCACGGCGTGATGGCATCCGCGAAGTCTGACGCAAAGTCGGTCACGGGCGACGCCAAGAAAGAGATGCGCAGTTTCAAGGAAGGGTTCACGCTGCACGAGCCGCGGCTGATGGACTTCGTCGAGGAATTCGACAGTCCCTGGTCGGTGACCATGGCGACCATCTGGCCGAACTTGATCGTGCAGCGGGAAATGAACACGCTCGGCATTCGCCAGATCGTGCCCACCGGGCCGCACGAATTCATCATGAAGTGGACCATGTTCGGCTTCGAGGGCGACGACGAGGCGATGACGCGGCACCGCCTGCGCCAGGGCAACCTGATGGGACCGGCAGGCTTTCTCGGCCTCGAAGACAACGAGGCGATCAAGTTCGTGCAAGACGGCATGCAGCGCGTGCCGGACGGCAAACATCTGGTCAAGCTCGACCCGCAAACTCCGGTGGGGACCGCCGACACCTTGATTTCTGAAGCCGCCATCCGGGCCATGTATCAGCATTGGCGCCAACAGATGGACCTGTAGGAAGCGTCGCGATGCTTAATTCGCCAAAACCCAGTCCGCCAAAAACCCTGGCCAACGACCGGCGCATCGAAGCGCTACTCCTTCACCGAGAGCTGGAAGAATTCAACAACAGCTACGCGGCAGCCCTCGACGAGCTGCGGCTGATGGACTGGGCGGAGATGTTTACCGACGACGCATTCTACGTCGTCATCTCGCGCGAGAACGCCGATCGGGGCATGCCGGTCGGCCTGATTTATTGCGAGAACAAGGGCATGATTTACGACCGCGCCTTTGCGCACGAAAACACCGAGATGTTCGCGCCGCGCTATCTGCGCCACATCATCGGCAACCTGCAGGTGCTCGGGGAGGACCAGAACGGCGATATCCGCGCCCGCGCCAACTATGTCGTTGTGCAAGTCCTGTTCGACCGGCCGGAGGCAAAGCTGCACCAGGTTGGCGTCTATTACGACAAGTTCCGCCGCATCGGCGACCAACTCAAGCTCGCCGAGCGGCGCTGCGTCTACGATAACCTGCTCGTAGACAATGCGCTGTGCCTCCCGGTCTGAACGCGCGCCTCGTGCAGGAGTTGCCAGACAGCGCTCGGCCGCAGCGGCAGGTCGCGCGGCTCGATGCCGAACGCGACCAGCGCGTCCGCAATCGCGTTGGCGATGACGCCGCCGACCGGAATGATGCCGCCTTCGCCCGCACCTTTGGCGCCGAGCGGATTGATCGGGGAGGGATGCGATTCCATGACGAAGCCACGGACTTTCGGAAAATCGGCGGCGGTCGGTATCAGATAATCGGCGAGCGACCCGGTGAGGAGCTGGCCCTGCTCGTCGTAAGCGAGTTCCTCCATGAAGGCGCCGCCGAGGCCCTGCACCACCGCGCCGACGAGCTGACCTTTGAGGGTCAGCGGGTTGATCATGCGGCCGCAATTCTCCACTGCGACATAGTCGATAAGCTCTACGTATCCTGTTCTTGGATCGACTGCGACATGGGCGGCGTGCGCGCCATAAGCCCAGGTGTGTTTCTTGTTGAGGAATGCGCCTTCGGCTGAAACCGGCTCGACGGCAAGCTCCGCCCAAGTCACCGACTTGCCGTCGGGACCGCACGCGCGCCCGTCGGCGAGCACCACCTCGGCCGCTCCGCAATTCAATCGCCGCGCCGCTTGCCCGCACATTGCCGCCCGCAGCTTCGTTGCGGCATCGAGGATCGCCGAGCCGCCCATGACGATGGAGCGTGAATGATAGGAGCCATAACCGTCGCTGACATAGGCAGTGGAGCCGTGCAACACTTTGTTGATGCGGTCCATCGGCATTTCCATGGCGTCGGCGGCGATCTGTGCAAACGCCGTCTCCAGGCCCTGACCGACCCCCGACGAGCCGATATGGACGGTCAGCGTGCCGTCGGATTCGAGCTTGAGCCGCGCGCTTTCTTTCGGCCCGGCAGCGCCGCCCTCGATGAAGCACCCGATGGCAAAGCCGTGGTAGCGGCCATCGATACATTGGCCCCGCAGCTTTTGCTTCCCGGCCCAGCCAATCTCGGCAAGGCAGCGATCCAAGGTGACCTGGTAATTGCCGCTGTCGAGCTCGTCCTTGCTTTCGAATGGCGTGATGGTCGCGACCGTGTACGGCATTTCGGATTCGCGCACCAGATTGCGCCGGCGAAACTCGACCGGATCGATGGCGAGATCGCGCGCCACCATGTCGAACAACCGCTCGCGAAAGAAATCGGTCTCGAAACGACCCGGCCCACGGTAGGTGCCCACCGGCGTCTTATTGGTGAGCAGGAGCGAAACGTCGATATCGATATTCGGAACGCGGTAAGGTCCCGACATGAACTGCGCGATATTGCGCGCGCCAACGGCGCCATTGGTGCGCATATAGGCGCCCACGTCGACGAAGGCGTGGCCGCGCAGCCCGACGACCGTGCCATCGCGCCGGCATGCGATTTCGATATCGCAAGAAGCCTCCCGCGCATGATTCATCGTCATCAGGTGCTCGCGGCGATCCTCGGTCCACTTCACCGGCCGTCCGGTATGGCGTGCGGCAAACGGGATCAGAAAATCCTCCGGGTAAAATTCGCCGCGCGCGCCGAAACTGCCGCCAACGTCATACTCGACCATGTCGATTGCGTCTTCGGCGAGGCCCAATTGCCTGGCGATAATGCGGCGATTGAAAAACAGCACTTTGGCGGCGCCCGAAATCGTCAGCTTGCCGTTAGCGGCGTCCCACTCGCAAAGCAGGCCGCGCGGCTCCATGGTCAAGGCGGTGTGGCGCTGTACGCTGAAAGATTCTCGTCGGTTGTATTCGGCATTTTTGAAGGCGGCCGCCGCATCGCCGAGCACGGCGCGGAACATCATCGCGACGTTGCTGCCCGTGTCCTCGAAGAGGAGCGTCGTGTTCTCTGCCGCGATGTTCCGATTGTAGACGGCCGGCAGCGGCTCGATATCGACGGCGATCGACGCCAAAACATCCTCGGCGATGGCCGCATCATCGGCGAGCACCATCGCGAGTGCCTCGCCGACATAGCGAATCTTGTCGCGCGCCATGACTGGCTGGCCGTAGGCCTCGAATTCCGGCAGCGGCTGCAGCCGCATCGGCACGCGCGGGACAGGATTGCCGAGATCGGCGGCGGTGATAACGGCGTGCACGCCGGGAGCTTTCAGTGCGGCCAAAACATCGATGGAGCGGATGTGCCCGTGCGCAACGGAACTGCGCAGGATCGCCGCGTGCAACATGTTCGGCCGCGCGAGGTCGTCGACATACGTGCCGCGACCGCGCACAAAGCGCAGGTCCTCCAGCCGTTCGATCGGCTGGCCGACGAACGAATTGACCGTTCTCATGCGTGCTCGCCGCTGTTCTTGTACGCGGCGCGCGCGTCGAGCACCGCCTCGATGATCGAAATGTATCCCGTGCACCGGCAGAGATTGCCGGACAGCACTTCGCGCACCCGGTCGGCGTCGCAATCGGGCTCTTCGGTGAGCAGCGCATGCGCCGTCGTAATTATGCCCGGCGTGCAGAAGCCGCATTGCAGCGCGTGATGCTTGCGAAACGACGCCTGCAGCGGCGTCAGGCCCTCGTCGAGCGACAGGCCCTCGACGGTAACCACGCTCGCGCCCTCGGCCTGAACGGCAAGGATCAGACACGATCGCACGGCGGCGCCGTCTACCAGCACCGTGCATGAGCCGCATATGCCGTGTTCGCAGCCGACATGCGTCCCCGTGAGCCGCAAGCGATGGCGCAGGCAGTCGGCGAGCGTCAGCCGAGGCTCAACGTCGACCTCGACCGGCTTGCCGTTGACCTCAAATCGTACCGGCATTGCGATTGCCCACTACGCTGCTGCGGCGCGGAGCGCGCGCTCGACCATCACGCCGATCAGCGCTTTGCGATAGGCGCCGCTGGCATGAATGTCATCGGCCGGATCGACGGACGCGGATGCCGCAGCTTCGGCCTTGGCGATTGCCGCCTCGTCAATATTGCGGCCGTCAAGCGCTTGCTCCACCGCGGACAGACGTAATGGCCGATCGGCGACGCCGATAGCGCCCACATGCACGTTCTTCGCTGTGCCGTTGTCTTGATCATAAAACAAAGCCGCGCCCGCCATGGCGAAGTCGCCGCGGCGGCGGGCGAATTCTCGGAAGCCGAAGCGGCGTTTTGCCGGCCACGCCGGCAAGCGGATTTCGGTGATGATCTCGTCGGGATTTAACGCGGTCACGAGCGGGCCCCGGAAAAAATTCGCCGCGTCGATGGTGCGTGCGCCGGCCTTGCCGACGACGGCGATCTTTGCTTCGCAGGTCACCGCAATGCCCGGCATCTCGGCGGCGGGGTCGGCATGCGCGATGCTGCCGCCGACCGTGCCGCGGTTGCGGATTTGATAATGCGCGACGTGTTCGACTGCCGTTACCAGGAGGGGGTGCGCCGTTCGTAACCGCGCGTCATCGAGAATCTCGCGCCAGCGCACCATGGCGCCGAGCGTGACGCCATCGTCGGCGATCTTGATTTGCCGCAGCTCTGGAAGTTTTCGCAGGTCGACGAGCAGCGCCGGCGCGGCGACGCGGAACGCCATCATCGGAACCAGACTCTGGCCGCCGGCAAGCGGCTTGGCGTCGCCGTCATGCGAGGCCAGAAGTGTAACGGCTTCGGAGATCGTACTCGGGCAGGCATATTCGAAGGGTGGTAATTTCACGGCCCGGCGTTCCCTTCGAACCAAATAAAAAAGCCTATCACGCTAGCTAGCATTGTCTCAAGGCGACGGTCAACGTGCCGCCCTGCCGCGCGCACTCTGCGCGACACGGATCATCTGCCAAACACGCGGCGGCGACAGCGGCAACTGGCGAAGCTCTACTGCCAAAGAACTCAACGCAGCTGCGACTGCATTGGCGACGACGCCGCCGACGGGAATGATGCCGCCCTCGCCGGCGCCTTTGACGCCGAGCGCATTGAGCGGCGACGGCTTATCCTCGAGTGCGACCGCGCGAATGTTGGGAAAGTCGCTCGCGGTCGGCAGCAAATAGTCGGCCAGCGAGCCGGTGAGGAATTGGCCATTCTCGTCATAAATGAAGTGTTCGAGAAACGCGCCCCCCAGGCCTTGCACGACGGCGCCAATGCATTGGCCGTGCAGCGTCAGCGGATTGACGATGCGGCCAACGTCTTCGACGGCGACATAATCGATCAGCTCGACCTGTCCGGTCTTGGCATCGACTGCGACATAGGCGGCGTGGGCCCCGTAAGAATAAGTGCGCTTGTTGCTGGCATGCGAGCCTTCGGCGGACAGTCCGGCGAATTCCTTCAGGTCGATCGCGGCCCGTCCAGGCCCGGCCGCCATGCCGCGATCGAGTACAATTTCATGAGCCGCACAATTTAATCGCTGCGCGGCAGCGGCACGGACAAGCTCGCGCAGACGGCTCGCGGCATTCACGATCGCGTTGCCGCCCATCACGATAGAGCGCGACGAAAACGAGCCGAATCCTTCGGCGAGGTAATCGGTCGAGCCGTGAAATACTCTGTTGATGCGCTCCATCGGCACTTCGAGCGCATCGGCGGCGATCTGCGAAAACACGGTCTCGACGCCCTGACCGACCGACGATGAGCCGACAAAGACCGAGATCGACCCGTCCGCCTCGATCAGCAGGCGGGCGTTCTCCTTTGGTCCGGTGCCGCCGCCTTCGAGGTAACAACCGACGGCGATGCCGCGATAGCGCCCGTCGACGAGTTGGCCTTGCAGCTTCGATCGCTCGGTCCATTTGAATTCGGCAAGGCAGCGGTCGAGCGTAATTTGATAATCGCCGCTGTCGCATTCGGCCTTGATGTCGAGTACCTGCACGGTCGCGAGCTGATACGGCATTTCGCTTTCCGCCACGAGATTGCGCCGGCGAAACTCGACCGGATCGATAGCAAGATCGCGCGCCACCATATCGAACAGCCGTTCGCGACAAAAATCCGCTTCAAACCGGCCGGGCCCGCGATAAGTGCCCGACGGCGTCTTATTGGTGACGACCAGCGTCACGTCCATGCGCACATCGGGAATGCGATAGGGGCCGGACATGATTTGCGATATATTGCGCGGAGCGGTGGCGCCGTTCGTCCGCACATAGGCGCCGATATCGACGCAGGCTCGGCCGCGCAAGGCGAGGATAGTGCCGTCGCGCGCGCAGGCGATCTCAAGCTCGCATTCGGCGTCGCGCGCGTGGCTCAGCGCCATCAGGTTCTCACGCCGATCTTCGACCCACTTGACCGGGCGGCCGGTGAACCGCGCCGCAAACGGAACAAGGAAGTCTTCGGGATAAAACTCGCCGCGCGCGCCAAACCCGCCGCCGACGTTGTATTCCAATTGACGAACCGAGCTTTCCGGCAAATTCATCATCTGGGCGAGCGCGCGCCGATTGGTGAACGGTACTTTGCATGCGCCGCGAACCGTCATGCATTGTCGTGCCGGGTCCCAATCGGCAAGGAGCCCGCGCGGCTCCATCGGCACCGCGCCGTGCCGCTGCACCCGAAAAAGTTCGCGCCGCGTATATGGCGCGGCCTTGAAGGCCGCTTCGGCGTCGCCGCGTATGGCCGTGATCGTGCTCGCGAGATTCGATCCGGTTGGTTCGAACAGGAGGATATCGCCGTTGCGGGCCGTATCGCGATCGGCCACCGCCGGCAGCGGCTCGATGTCGGCGACGATCGCGTCTAATGCGTCTTCGGCAAGCGCAACGCTGTCGGCGACGACAATGGCAAGCGGTTCGCCGACAAAGCGGACCTTGTCGACGGCGATGACCGGCTGCTCGTAACGCTTGAACGCCGGCAGCGGTTCGTGGCGCAGGGGTATCGTCGGCACGTTTCCGATGTCGGCCGCGGTGATGACGGCATGGATGCCGGGCCGCGCCCGAGCCGCCGTCGCATCGATGGCGCGGATCCGGCCATGGGCCACGGAGCTGCGCAGGATTACCGCGTGTAGCATTTCTTCGCGCGCGAGATCGTCGATGTATTGTCCGCGCCCTCGCAGAAAGCGGAAATCCTCCAGGCGTTCGATCGGACTGCCGATAAAGGCATTGCGGGTGCGTTGGACGGGCGCCGTCATATTTTAGGCCCTGAAATCCGCGGATTGGCAGATATCGGCTGGATTGTTTTCATTGTTGCGGTCCGTTGCAAATTCGTCGTCTGCAAAAAGCTAGTGGAGCGGATTTGACATTCGCTACCGACCCAGCCGCGAACTCGTGAAGCGAATGTCAAATCCAAAAGCTCCACTAGAACTGATATTTTCTAGTGGTCCTTTGATTCTAACATTCGCATAAGAACCTGCCGAACTGGGATGCGAATGTTAGAATCGGACCACTAGATGGCAATACTGCCACTTCCCCCTCACACAGCAAAACCCTTCTAGCCGTGCGCTCCAGATGATAGTGTTGCGCTCAAAACGGCCACTCAAGAACCGGACGGGGGATTCCGCCATCATGCTGAATAAGACCATTGATCAAATCTTGCCGGACACTGCCGCGCGTCTTCCCGACAAGGTTGCCCTGATCTTCGGTGAGCGGACATTCACGTATGGCGAGCTTGAACGTTCGACCAACCGGGCAGCGAATGGGCTTAAGGCGCTCGGCGTCAAGAAAGGCGATCGGGTGACGCTGTTCGCCCAGAACAGTCCGGAATGGGTCATCAGCTATCTCGCCATTGCCAAGGCCGGCGGCGTGATCAATCCGGTCAACGCCATGTTGACCGCGGAAGAATTGGCTTATGTCGTCAAGGATTGCGGCGCCACCGTCCTGATCACCACCGCGGAACGCGCCAAAGCCGTCCTGCATCTTAAAGATGACGGCGTCTTGAAGGAGATTGTCGTTCTTACCGGCTCGCCGCCCGGACGCACGCTTGCGTTCGACGATTTGCTTTCCGGTCAGGCCGACGCCATCGAGCCGCCCGGCAACGTTGCCGGGGACCTGTCGACGATCTGCTATACCTCGGGCACCACGGGCTTTCCCAAGGGCGCAATGCTCAGTCACCGCAATGTGGTGTTGAACTCGGCGATGACTGCGGCAATGAACGTGCGCACCGAAACCGACATCCAGTTCACCGGACTGCCGCTGGCGCACGTCTATGGCACTGTCCTGATGGATTTGAGCTTTCTCTTCGGTCTGACTTTTGTGCTCTTGGAAAAATTCGATGCCCAGCAGGCGCTGGAGTCCATCCAGCGCCATAAGGTGACCATCATCGATGGCGTGCCGACCATGTACCTTTACATGCTGGCGCATCCCGACTTCGGCAAATACGACTTGTCATCCTTGCGCGTGGCGGTCGTCGGCGGCCAAGCCATGCCGCCGGCTAAATCCATCGAATGGCTGGAACGCAGCGGTGCGCCGATTCTCGAGCTCTGGGGCATGACGGAGCTGGCCGGTCCCGGCATCATGCAGCATTCTTATGGCGAGAACCGTTTGGGCTCGGCCGGCATCATGATGCCGTTCATGCAGGGCCGCATCGTCGATCCGGCGGATCCGTCGAAAATTCTGCCCGAAGGAGAGGTCGGCGAACTGATGGTCAAGGGCGCATTTAATATGCTCGGCTACTGCGGCAACGAGCAAGCCACCAAAGAAACCATCGAGCCGGACGGCTGGCTGCATTCCGGCGATCTCTGCAAGATGGATGCTGACGGCTATTTCTACATCGTCGATCGCAAGAAGGATATGATCCTCACCGCCGGCTACAATATCTACCCGGCGGAGATCGAGCGCGTCATTGCCGGGCATCCGGCGGTCGCCATGGTCGGAGTTGCCGCCAAACCCGATGCCAATAAAGGCGAGATCGCCAAGGCCTATATCGTGCTCAAGACCGGGGCCAATGGGGACGCTCAAAGCATCCTCGATTATTGCCGGCAGCATCTTGCCGCCTACAAAATGCCGCGCGAGGTGCAGTTCGTACCGGCGCTGCCGACGACGTCATCGGGCAAGATCATGCGGCGGCAGCTGAAAACGCTGGATCAGGATGCGGGGACGCAAACGCGGAACGATCGTATGCCGGCGCGCGCCGGCGCCGCCTAAACGATATTTCATCTTCCGGCTTCGGGCGCGAGTTCGCCATGCCTGCGCGCTTCTGCTGCACGCTCGGTTTCGCCAAGTGCGGTCAAGACGTCGGCGTAGGATTGCCAGTTTCCCTTCCTGGTCCCGCGGCTGAGTACGCGTTCCGAGAGCAAGCTGCGGGCTACCGGCAGATTGTGCGCCCGCACCGCGGCATCGCAAATGAGCTGCGCGAACAGATCGCGTTGCGCATGGCTGCCGCCGATGGCGACGATCTGGTTGCGCACCGTCCATAACAGGTCGCACGCTGTGTCATAGTTGCCTTCCTCGTATGCAATCATTCCTTCGCACAGCGGAATTAGGACGATCCCGGTCGTTTCGGCGCGCCAGCCTTTGCTCTGCGCGGCAAAATCAGCCATCGACTTGATGTGCCGCCGCGCCGCGTCGAAATCGCCGTTTGCCGCCAGGGCGAGGCAGAAATGCGCGTCTCGAAACGGAAGCATGTGATCGTGCATGCGTTGCGCCGAATGTTCGGCAAGAGCTTGCCAGCGATCGCCCACGTCCACCCCGCTTAACTGCAGACGCTTGAGCAGCGCCGCCTGATTGGACACGTCCACATAAGTCTCGGAATTGACCGAGCACAGCTCACGATCGTAGAGGCCGAGCGCGCGATCGAATTGGCCCTGCGCCAACAGGAACAATGCGGCGTGCCACCAAACGTGGGCCTTGAACGGGTTTTTGTCGGTCCATTGCTCGGGGCCGTAGTTCAGCCATTTGACGCCTTCGGCCGAGCGACCCTGCATTTCCATGACATGGGCGACGGCATGCAGGGCCCAAAGATCGCCGGAATTTCGCTCGACCGCCTGGCGTCCCCAGCGCTCCGCCTCCGCATAGGCGCCGCATTCTTCGAGCGCGTAGGCATACATGCCTTGCACGCAGCCGTATCCCGGCACTGCGTCGTCCCAGGCGCCGAGCACGCCCGCGACCACCGCGCGCATGACCTGGCTGCGTCCAGTATAGAAGCTCATGGTGTGGTGCAGCTTGAGCGCGAGGAGATCGCGCGGGTCAGCGGTGAGAAGCTCCTCCCATGCCGAACAAGCCTTGATGATATCGCCGGCCGCCCAGGCTTCGAGCGCCTGCACGTGCCGGCGCTCGCGCGGTGTCGCCGCGGCGAGGTTGGGACGGATCTCATCGAGCGTCTGCCGGACCTTGGGCAAGATCGCCTTGTTCTCCAGCATCAACAGGAAATAGCCGCGAAAGCACAGCGCCAACGCGCAAGCGGGATCCTGCTCGAGCGCCGCGCGGACATGCCCGAACGCCGTGGTGCGATAATCGAGATAATCGGTGACGGCCTGATCGATGGACTTGGCTGCGTCTTCGCTCGCGGTGGTGAGCACAAGCCCTCGGCAATCCACCTGCATCCGTGCTCGCTCCAATTCGCTATTCGCGCGATTATGTCCCGCCCGGCAATACGCCCAGGCCCTTCAGCACGCGCTCCGGAGTCGCCGGGAACTCGTGAATGTCGCCGCCGCGGCGAGCGAGCGCATCGGCCACCGCGCAAGCGACCGCGCCAAGCGCACCGATGATCGAGCCCTCGCCGCAGCCCTTGAAGCCGCCCAAAGCCGCCGATGGCGTGCTGGCGTGATGCACCTCGATCCGGGGAATTTCGAGCGCAGAGGGTACGAGATAGTCGGCCAGCGTGATGGTGCGCGGCTGGCCGGTCTCCTCGTCATAGACAAGCTCCTCAAAGAGTGCCTCGCCGATGCCTTGCGCAATCCCGCCGATGATCTGGCCCTCGACCACCGCGGGATTGATGATGGTGCCGACGTCTTCGGCAGCGACATAACGCACGATCTTGACTTCACCGGTCTGCGCATCAACGTCGACCACGGCGATATGGGTGCCGCCTGCGAAGCTGCCGAATTTGGGATCGTAGAAAGAGGTGACCTCAAAGCCCGGGTTGAGCTCCGGCGGAATATTCTTGGCTGAAAAATAGCTCTTCTCCGCCATCTCGCGAAGCGGCAGAGTTTTCGAACGATCGATCGTCTGGATCGTGCTGTTGACGATGGTGAGCTCTTCGACCGGGACTTGCAGGAGGTGCGCGCCCAAAGCGAGCAAACGCCGGCGCAATTCCTTGGCGGCCTGGATCACCGCGCCGCTGCCGAATACCGCGGTGCGGGACGCAAAGGTGCCGAAACCATAAGGCGCCATGGCGGTGTCGTTAATCACACAGGCAATGTCGTCGAGGCTGATGCCGAGCTCGTCGCAGGCAACTTGCCGCATCGCCGTCATGATGCGTTGGCCCTGGGATGGCAACGCCGCGGCGATGGAAAGGACCCCCGTCGTTTCCAGGCGCAAGGTGACGGCGTCGCGGCCCGGCTGCAGCAAGGTTCCCGGACCGACTGCCGTGCGGGTGCCGAGCCCGGTGAGCTCGGCAAAGCAGGCAACCCCAATGCCGCGCAGTGTTCCGTTGGCGCTTGCGTCGCGCTGCTCTCTGCGCAGGCGCTGGTAATCCGCCTTGGCGGTCGAGAGTTTCAAGCACGGCAGATAGTTCACGTTGTCATGCACGAGATTGTTGGCGTTTCGATACGGCATCGCCTCGATGGGGATCAGGTTGCGCTGGCGCAGCTCCACCGGATCGAGTTCGAGCCGGCGCGCCACCTCATCCAACAGCAGTTCCAGCGACGCGGATGCCGATGGGCGGCCGACGGCGCGATACGGCCCGACCGGCGTCTTGTTGGTCGCCACGCCGCGGGTCCGGTAACGCATGGCCGGCACCTTGTAAGGACCGGGCATCAGGCCCGCCGTCTGCAAGGGCTCCATGCCCGCCGACCACAAATAGGTCGAATAGGCGCCGACATCGACCCAGAACGTCGGAACTGAGCGCAAGGATGCGGCCTTGCCGGTCAACTGCGACCTCCACGTCGATGTACTGATCGCGCGCGTGGGTGGAGGCGACCATGTTCTCGAGCCGGTCTTCAACCCACTTCACCGGACGGCGCAATGTCAGCGCCAGATAAGCGCAGACGAATTCCTCGGGATAGATCGAAGCTTTCTGGCCGAAGCCGCCCCCGGTATGCGGGACGACGACACGAATGTCGTTCTCCGGCATGCGCAGATGGCTGGCGAGATAATGACGCACGACGTAGGGCAACTGGTGGCTGATCCACACCGTTAGTCCGAAGGTGCTTTCGCGATAGCCGGCGACGCAGCCGCGGCTCTCCAGGCATAGTGCCTGCTTGCGCCCGATGCGGAATTTGCGCTTGACGACAAGGTGGGCGTTGGCGAACGCCTCATCGACATTGCCGCGCTGGTGCTCGCGCTTGATGAGATAGTTGTTCGGGCATGAATCGTGCACCAGCGCCGCACCGTCTTTTTCGCCCAGGCGCGGATCGGTCACCGCCGGCAACGGTTGGTAGTCGACCTCGATCAACTCGGCGGCATCTTCCGCGCTGGCGCGATCTTCGGCGATGATCGCACAGATCGCTTCGCCGCAGAATCGCACCTTGTCGACGGCGAGCCAATGCTGGACCAATTCGCCGCCGGAAAAACGGTTGGGCGTGCTGCGGAACGGCTCGACTTTTCCCAACAGGTCGTTGCCGGTCAGCACCGTAATGACGCCGGGCGATGCCCGCGCTTTCCTCGCATCGACCGAGCGGATAAGCGCATGGGAATGCTGGCTGCGCAAAAACGCGACATGGTACATGCCGGGCAGCCGAATGTCGTTGAGGAAGCGGCCGTCGCCCTCGACCAGCGGGATGGCCTCGTCGGGCACGACCGGCGATCCGACGGCCTTCTGGTTGACGAAGCGCGCATCCGACATCGAATGAGTTCCCTAGGCCCGCGCGGACTGGCTATTGCGTAAGTTACCGGCTTCACCCTGCGGCGAAGTCGTGGCGCGCGCCACCGCCAGCACGGAGTCGACGATCGCCTGGTAGCCGGTGCAGCGGCAGATATTGCCCGACAGAGCTTCGCGTACGTCTTGCTCGGACGGATTTGGGTTTTCCTGCAGCAGCTCGATCGCGGTGATCAGCATTCCCGGCGTGCAGTAGCCGCATTGCAGTCCGAAATTATCAAGGAACGCTTGTTGCAGCGGATGCCGCGTTCCGTCCGCTGCGCGCAGACCCTCGATGGTGACGATGTCAGTTCCATCGGCTTGGACCGCGAGCGTGAGACACGAGCGCGCGCTGCGGCCGTTCAACGCAATCGTACAGGCGCCGCACACGCCATGCTCGCAGCCCAGATGCGTGCCGGTGAGATGCAGATGGTCCCGGATGAAATCCGCCAGCGACAGGCGCACCGGCACGGTCCGTTCGTAGACTCTGCCGTTGACGGTCAGCCGAATGCTTTGCTCGCGCGCCAAGTCTAATGTCCTTCCGCCCGCGCCAGCGCCGTTTCCAGTGCGCGCTTTGCCATGACGCCCGCCAGATGCCGGCGATAGGCCGACGATGCGTGAACATCGTCGGCTGGCTTGACGGTCGCGCCGACTTTGGCCGCCGCGTCGGCGAAAGCATCTTGGCATTTGTCGGCGCCAAGGCGCCGCCCCGTGAGGATTTGCTCCGCGGCGCGCGCACGGAACGGACCTTCGCCCATGCCGACGATCGTCAGCCGGGCGCGCTGGCAGGTTCCATCGCGCATCGTCAGCAGAGCGGCGGCGCCGGCGATGGCGAAGTCGCCGAGGCGGCGGGCAAATTCCACAAATGCCGTTCCGGTTCCGGCCGGCGGACGCGGATAGCGCAGCTCAACCACCATCTCGCCGGGTTGCAGCGCGGTCGACAGGATACCGGTGAAAAATTGTTCCGCAGGAAGCTCGCGACGGCCGGCCGCGCCCGCAATCACCACCGTGCCGTCCAGCGTCGCCAGCACGCTGGGATGTTCTGCTGCCGGATCGTTATGAGCGACGCTGCCGCAAACGGTGCCGCGATTCCTGATTGCTGGGTGTGCGACCTGTTTGGTCGCCTCGAACAACAACGGCCAGCCGTCGCGCACCCGGCCGTCGTGTAACAGATCGGCATGCCGAACCAGCGCGCCTACTGCCAAGGTATCCCCGGCAACGTCCAGGCGATTGAGCCCCTCGATACGGTTGATGTCGACGAGGACGTCGGGATTGAGCAGGCGGCAATTGAGCATGGGCATCAGGCTCTGGCCGCCCGCCAAAATTCGACCTTCCGGCCCGGCATCGCGGAGGATGCGCAGCGCCTCATCCAGGCTGCGCGGCGCCCAATAGTCGAACCATGCCGGCTTCACGGCCGCCTCAACCTGTTGTCGCTTCTGATAAGTCGAACGCCGGCATCCGACGATAGGCCTGCAGCCTGGCGCGTTCGGATACGGGCGACCGCATAGGTGAGAGCTTTCATAGTTAAGTACTTTACTATATGAGGCCGCCGGCGCTACGGTGTCAATGCAAGGCGGAACGGCAAGGCGCAGCAATGGACCTGCAACTTAAAGATCGGGTGGCTCTGGTCACTGGCGGCACCCGCGACGTTGGCCGCGAGATCGCGCTCACGCTTGCGGCGGAAGGGGCCACGGTAGCGGTCAATTACCGTCATTTGGCCGACGAGGCCGCCGCCGTCGTTGCCGAAATTCGCGCTCGCGGCGGCAAGGCGAATTCCTACAAGGCCGATCTCGCCGATCGTGCCGCGGTGCAAGACATGATTGAAAAGATCGTTGCCGACTTCGGGGGCCTTAACATCCTGGTCAACAATGCCGGGCTTGCGATCCGCAAACCGTTCAAGGAGACCACGCCCGAAGAGTGGCGCAGCCAGATCGACGCGAATCTGTTGGGTGCAATCCATTTGTGCCATGCCGCTGCGCCGCATCTGGAGAAGGGCGGCAATGGACGGATCGTTGCGATCGTCGGCAACTCATCGCGCGTCGGCGAATCCGGGCTCTCCATCGTCGGGGCCGCGCGCGCCGGCGTGATCGCATTGATGAAATCGCTGGCGCGCGAATTGGGCCGTGCCGGCGTCACCGCCAACACGGTCTCGCTCGGTCTCGTCGAAACCGGTCACGACCCGGAATGGCTTAATGCCAATCGCGAGAAGCTCGTGCGTCTCTATCCGGTGCGGCGGCTCGGTCGGGCCGACGACATCCCGCCCACCGTCGCGCTGTTGGCATCGCCGCGCAGCGGCTGGATCACCGGCCAGGTGGTCAGCGTGAGCGGCGGATATTGCATGGTGTGAGCGGCGGCATGGCCAATTGCTTCGCCATAGAAGACCTTATCCCGGTGATCGACCCGACGGCCTACGTGCATCCGGCAGCCGTGTTGATCGGGGACGTGATTGTCGGACCGCGCTGTTATGTCGGACCGGCCGCCAGTCTGCGCGGCGATTTCGGGCGCATCACGCTACGCGAAGGCGCCAACGTGCAGGACACTTGCGTGATCCACGGCTTTCCCGACAGCGATACCATCATCGACATCGACGGGCATATCGGTCACGGCGCGGTGATTCACGGCGCTCGCATTGGACCCAATGCGATGGTCGGCATGAACGCCGTCGTCATGGATCGCTCGGAGATCGGCAAATCCGCCATCGTCGGGGCGATGGCTTTTGTGCGCGAAGGCACGGTGATTCCGCCGCGATCGCTGGCGCTCGGCGTTCCCGCCCGCGTCGTGCGGCAATTGACCGACCGGGAAATCGACTGGAAGCGCAGCGGTACGCTGCAATATCAGGAACTCGCCGTCCGCAGCCTGGCGAGCCAGCGCCCGGTCGAACCGCTGCGCGCCGTGCAACCCGACCGGCCGCGCTACAAGGGCGACGGCTCGAACGTAACGCTCGGAACGTTGAAGACGCAGGTCTAGGCGGAAGCCATGAAAATGCATCTTCTGCCGTGTGGCCGTCTGCGCATGCGCAAGAACATCTTCCTCCCCGAGGCCGCGCGCAGCGAGACCATCGAACTTCCGGTTTCGAGTGCGCTGTTGCGGCACAGCCAGGCCAACGCGCTGTTCGATACCGGCTGCCACCCTGCGGTGGCGGAAGATCCGGAAGGCCGTTGGGGCGGGCTCGCCAAGCTGATGACCCCGATCATGCAGCCGGGCGAGCACGTGCTGACGGGACTTGCCGGCATCGGACTTGAGCCGGACGACATCGACCTGGTGATCAATTCCCACCTGCATCCCGACCACTGCGGCTGCAATGCCTTTTTCCGCAAGGCGACCTTCCTCGTGCACCGCGACGAGTTGGCCGCCGCGCGCGCACCCGGCAGCGAGTTCGAGCGGCTATCTCGCCTCGGATTGGCAGCAGCCGATGCCAATCGATGAGATCAGCGATCAGCGCGACGTGTTTGCCGACGGCCGCGTCGTCATATTGCCGCTGCCCGGCCACACGCCAGGCTCCATGGGCGTACTGGCGCGGCTCGATCGCAGCGGCACCTATTTGCTTGCAGGCGATACCGTGAGCCTGCGCGAGACGCTCGATACCGGAATCGTTCCACGCAACACCTGGAATGCCGACGCGCTGACGAAATCGCTGGCCGAGGTGCGTCATGTCGAATCCTCGGGCGCCACCGTCCTGTGCAGCCATGACGCCGGCCAGTGGGACACCCTGCGCAAGGGGGCCGCGAGCTATGACTAAGCTCGACGCATCATCTGGAATACCGAGGTAACGTGTCGCTCCGGTTCGCTCTTCTTGGCCTGCTCGCCGTCGAACCGGCGTCGGGTTACGATCTCAAGCGCGCCGTCAATCGCTCGACTTTTTTCATCTGGAACGCAACCGGCCCGCAAATCTACAACACGCTGCATAAGCTGCGCGAAGAGGGCTGCATCACCAGCAAATCGCTGCCGCAGGAAGGCAAGCCGGATAAGCAGATCCACACCATCACCCCGTCTGGTCAGGCGCGGCTCGAGGAGTTCATGAGCGAGCCGATCCGCGCTTCGGTGACGCGCGACGAGGTTTTGCTGCGGATCTTTTTCGGCAACTTCGCCAACAAGAAAATCATCAGGCGCGAGCTCGTGTCTTACCTGGAACGCATCCGCCACGAACGCGCCTATTTGCAGGCGACGGAGGCGCGCATCAACGCCCATCCTGGCCGCAAACACGAAGCGAGACGTTTTCAGTTATTGTCGCTTCGCATGAAAGTCGCCCAGTACCAGGCCATGGAAAAGGAACTCGACCGTTTTCTGGCAGACGGTTCCGACAAGACCGCAAAACCTCCGAACCTTGGAAAAACCGGGCATCGTCACGGCCGGATGTAGCTCCAGCCCTGCTCCTCAAGCTCGCTGAGCCGGACCACGCCCGCCGGCACCATTTTGGCCTGCGGGATGATGGTGATGGCGTGACCCTCGTGCTTTTCCATCCCCTGTAGGGTGTTGTTGCAGGCCGAGAACGCAAGCTTGGCCGGGAAGATCGCGTCGGCATTCGCCATCCGGGCGATACGGTCTTTCACCGGCGAGGTATCGTCGCGGAGCATGTTCAGACCGGGTCCGTAGGCCACGATTTCCACATCCACATCTTCACTCTTGTCGCGATAATACGCGATGATGTTTTCGGCGTTGTTGAGCGCGAGATTCATCACCGCGGGATCGTTCTGGTCGACTTGAATGGCGATACGATGCGGCTTGCTGATTTGGGAGTGAGCCCCGGTCAGCGCCGCGAGGCCGACGGCAAGAGCGACGACAACGGATCGAATGAGCGCGATCATGGTTCTTCTCATTGCGTTGGGTTATGGGCGAACGAGGGTGTAGCCGGTTTCAGTGAGGGCGAGAATTTGCGCGACGCCGGCTTCGACCGGCTTGGCATTCGGATTGAGGGGCGGTGCGTGTCCGGTTTCCCGCTTGATGGTATTGACGGTGTTCATGCAGACGTCGAACCGCACCCCCTGGGCCACGAGGCTGTCGACGAACTGGCGGTTCGGGCTATCGGCGCGCAGGAGCGCAATGCCCGGGCCGAAGGTGACGACTTCCATGGCGATCCGATCGGGCCCGTAGAATTTCAGCAGATTGTAGGCGACGCTGATGACCAGGCTTTGCTTTTTCGCGTCGTCGTCGGAAAGCTGCAGAACCAGGTGGTGATCGGCAAACGGTTTGTCGGTGGTCGCATCGGTCCGGGCCGCTTGCGGTTGAGCCGTCGCAAATACCGGTAGCGTGCAAACAGCGATCAGCCCGCAAGCGATCGACGCCAGAGCGCGCATGCTATTGCGTGTCATCTCAGCCTCCTTCGCCAATTCCCGGATTGTTCGCGACACCGTTAGGCGCCACGCGATTGGCGCGCTTGGTCCTCACTGTCTTTTGCCCACGCAAATAACCGGCAAGGATTTCGCTGACAGGCTTGCCAGGCTGCGGATTTACCGACGCCCAGCCGGCGACGCGATAACTCTTGCCGGCGTCGAGCGCCGTGCCGTCATCGAGCGTCATTGCCGATATGCGCCGGCCCGCCGTTTCGTTCGGCGCGCAGGCGTAATTCATGCCGCCGATGCGAACCATGTCGCCGCCCTGTTGATAATACGGATCCGGATTGAACAGGTTATCGGCGATATCCTCCATGACGGCCTTGATCTCGCTTCCAGACATGTCCGTCACATAGGTTTCGGGATAGGTGATCGCGGTCTCCGCAAGCACATCTTCCATGGTGATCGGCTGGCCAGCCAATAGGGTCGTGCCCCAGCGGAATCCCGGCGACAGGGCGATTTGTGCGTCGAGCTCCTGGCGTAGCGCGTCGCAAATCACTTGGTCCATTGGGCCGGTGAAATTGCCGCGCCGATACAACAGCTCGCCGGCGGTCGCCAGCTCTTCGCTGAATTTTGCGCTGTACGGCACACGCAGCCGCTCGATCAGCGCCTGCATTTCGCGGTCCGGCTTGATGAGGCTCGCGAAGATCGGCAACAGGCGATAGCGCGCATCCTTCACGCTGCCTTTGCCGATATCGAGATCGAGCACGGCAAGAAATTTTCCGCTCGATCCGGCGTTGGTGACCAGCGTCTTTCCCGTCGAATTGCCGACGACGGTGGGCTGCGGCATGGCATCGTGCGTATGGCCGCCGAGAATGACGTCGATCCCGCAGACGCGGCTGGCGAGTTTGAGATCAACGTCCATGCCGTTATGCGACAACAGCACCACGGCATCGACCTTGTCCCGGTGGCGCAATCCGTCGACGACTTTTTGCAGCTCGGCTTCGCGAATACCGAATGTCCAATCGGGCGTGAAGCGTTTGGGATGGGCGATCGGCACATAGGGCATGGCTTGGCCGACGATGCCGAGCCGATGGCCGTTCACTTCCTTGATCGTTGCCGGCTTGAAGACGCGGCCGGATGCGGAATCGAAGGCAGGGGCATCGCCGAAGGCGGCATCATCGGTCAAGAAAACATTCTGCGCGACGAACTCCCCTTTGAAGCGGCCAAGATTCTGTTGCAGCACCTTCTCGCCATAGGTGAACTCCCAATGGCCGGTCATGACTTCGGTACCGAGGAGGTTTCCGACCTCGACCATGTCCGCGCCCTGCATGGCGTCGGCGAGGCCGCTGCCCTGCCACAAATCGCCGCCGTCAAGCAGAACCGAATTGCCGGTGCCCGCCTCGCGGCGCAGCCGGTCGACCAGTGTTTTCAGATGGGCAAAGCCGCCCATGCGGCCGTAACGGTGGGCGGCCTCCCGATAATCGAGAAAAGTGAAAGCGTAAGACGCGCGGCCGCCCGGTGCGATGCCGAAATGCTTGAGAAATGCGTCGCCGACGAGATGCGGCGGTTGGCCAGCCATCGCGCTGACGCCGATATTGACGCTGGGCTCGCGAAAATAGACCGGCAAAAGCTGCGCATGCGTGTCGGTGGTATGCAACAGGCGGCCATTGCCGAAGCGCCCAATATCGTAAATGTCGTCGTCGGCCGCGAGCCCGATACGCGGAACGACGCCTGAGATCGCCGCCGCCGCGAAAATCTCCAATACGTCGCGGCGACGCATCGCAACAATCTCCTTAATGCCGGATCAGCGGATGACGGCTTGTTGCCAGGCCGTCGCTTGGTCCTTGGCTTGCGCGATGGATGCATTGGCCAGCGCTTCGGCCATTTGGGCATGCTTGACCGCCTCATCGAAATTCCCGGCACCAGCCGCTGCTTGTGCGACCTTCAGTTCGGCTTCCGTCGTGGTCCACTGGTTCTTGAGCGCACCGGCTGCCTTTTCCGCGGCCTCCGCCTTGGCGTAGGCCGCCTTGAAATCGTCCGCCGACGCAGCCAATGCCCTCGACGCCAGACCCGCCGCCGCGAGGACGACGATCGACAGGATCAAAGCACGCATGTGCATCCGATACCTCCACGCTGCTCCGCTCGGCGGATGCGGGGTTGCCCTCGCGATCATGGGCGCGCGCCCGGTCCCGAGATCGGCAGGCCGTTGCTCATATACGACAGATAGTATTCGACATCGCGGTAGAGCTCGTCCTCAGGCTTGAGCGGCACGCCGCGCACCTGGGTGTTGCAAGTAACAAATCGCCGGCTTGTCGTTCCCATGCCGCCCCACTCCGAACGGTAGATCGGAAGCGCCGCGACAAGTCCAAGCGCGGGAGCGAGAACCTCGGTGCGAATATGATCGCCGGCGCTTTGCACATGGCAGTTGGCGCATGAGAAGTTCAGTTGACCGCGGCGGGTGTAAAAATATTCCTCGCCTTTCCGGTAGGCCGCGAGCGCGCGCGGATCGTTCGGAATCTTGATGTCGAACGGCTTGCCGCGCGAGGTATAGGCCATATAGGCCGTCAGCGCCGCCATGTCGTCCTTGGTGTAGTCGAGCGGTTGCTCGCTGTTGGTCTCCCGGCACTGGTTGAGCGCGACATCGAGCGTGATCACCTCGCCCGATTGAGTGTCGAAATAAGGATAGGTCTGGCGGATGCCGATGCCTTTGTCAGCAAAGCAGTCGCCGTAGGTCTTACCGTTTTTGAACGGCGTCTCAAACATTTGCTTGCCCTTGTCCAGCGCGAACTGGTAGGGCGGGAATGCGTCGATCTCCGCCCATTGCTTGCGCAAGTCGGCGTCCATCGAATAGGGCCCGTTGACGAAATCGTTCAACGGCACGTTGGGAAAACGCTTGGTGAAGTAATCGCGAAAGGCCTTGAAGTCGGCCTGCGGGTTTGCCGCATCGGCCGCGATGACCGGCCGCGCAGCCAGACAAAACATCGCAAGTGCCAGTAGGACTGCGCGACGCATGCGGACGGCCTCCTCAATGCAGCGGCACCAACTCGCTTTATTGAATTTTTCCCGTAAGCGAATCGCTTGAGCCTTTATTGTCGACCCAACTGATCGTCAGGTCGTCTCCCTTTTGCGCGCCTTTGAAGCTGAACTTGATATACGGGTCCTTCGACACTGCGGGGCCCCAATAGGCGGTGAACACCGCTTTGCCGGCGTGCTCGAACTGCACCACTTCGATGTAGTGCGGCGGAATGAGATTGCCCTGCGCGTCCTTGACGAAACCGGAATCCATCGGGTGCTGAACCAGCGCCTGTACTTCCGTAGTGTCGCCGCCGGCGACCGCGCGTATGCGAATTGTCGATGCCATTGCCGTTTGCCTCTTTCGATGAACCCGGTCAGCCGCCGCAGCCGCCGACGGTGACTTTGACCTCTTTGCTGGCGCTGAACACTTTGTCCCCGGAGGCGACCAGCGCGATGACCTTGCTGGTCTTGGCCATCTTCAGCCGGTTGGCGACCGCGGGCGAAGTACCGGGTGGAATCGGGTAGTTTGCGGCAAGCGGAAACGGATTTTCCGAGACTAAGATGGCGATCGAGGTGACGTCGGGGAGTGTGGTGCTCACTGCGATCGGCACCACGGCGCCGTTCTCGGCGATTTCCGGCGCGTCGAGATTGATCTTGTCGGACGCTTCCGGCGTTTTGGCGTAGAGCGCCTTGATCGCATCGGCTTCGGCTTTTTGCGAAAACGCGTCCTTCGGCCATTTGGTCGCGTCGGCGGCGGCTTGCGCCCGGCTCAATGGCGCAGCGCCGCCAAGGCCCAGTCCCGCTAGGCCGCCGGCAATCGCCGCGTGGACGATCGTCCGGCGCGTCTGGCCGCGCCGCGCGCCTGTCTGTTTGCTCATTTTGCAGCTGTTCATTTCGACGCCGCGCTCCTATCGCGTGTAAAGAAAGTCGATGACGGATTCGATGTCCTGCTTGGTCAGGATCAAATTGCGCCCGAACGGCGGCATGACGGTTTGCGGATTGTGCTTGGTCTCGTCGAAGATGATCGCGGCGAGCTGGTTGCGGTCGGGAAAGCGGCTCTTCATATCGGACAATGGCGGGCCGACATTGCCGGGAGAATCGCCGCCTTTGATCTCATGGCAGGTCAGGCAGTTGCCCTTGCTGCGGTCGAAGGCGAGCGTTTCGCCGGGAGTCGGCGACGCCGTTGTCTGCGCCGGCTGGGCAGTTGCCACGCTCGCGGTAAAGAAGATTGTCAATATGCCGAGCGCCAAGTCGGCGAGCATCGCTGCCGATCGCGCAGGTCGTCGTCCGTGTCGCATCCTACCGTCTCTCGGCTCGCGTTAATTGCCGCTCATGGTGTCGAGCGGCCCCGTGGTGCGCGGCGTCAGGTTCTTGCCCTGTGCAGAAGAGATGATTTTCACAGCCTTGGGGTCGATGCAATCTTTCATGCATTGCTTGGCTGCGGTGTCGGGACGCGGGTCCTGCCATGTGAAGTTGTCGCGGTTTGGCATTTAACCTTGGGAGGCTGTCGCGGTCGGCGACGAAATTGTTCGGCACGATATTATTGAAGCTGAGAATATAGGGCTACCGCCGCGTACGGCGCCGATCCGCTATCACTTGACGGGCGGATTAGGAGTTGAAACGGCGGCGGCCGTCGATTGCGGCGCGGTCTTTTCGCCGACGTTGTTTCTTGCCGGCCGGACTCGCTTGATGATGCGGCGACGTTGTACCGGGTGTGGCGATTGCAGGCCGGATTGATAAGTCCACTGATAAATCGGTTGGTTGGAAGGATAAAGCGAGTCACGGCGAGCGAAGGATCGCGGTCTTTGTAAGTGACGCGCGCGACGTTGCGGCGGTAATGCTACGCTTTTGCCTGGCTCCGACGGATTCGCGCTTGCTGGCGCGGCCGGCTCGGACGCCGGTGCAATCAGCGGAGCGGTTGCGGGAGCACTCGCAGAAGAGGCGGGCGGCGTGGACGGCTCGGGCGCCAATGCAATCAGCGGAGCGGTTGCGGGAGCACTCGCGGAAGAGGCGGGTGGCGTAGCCGGTTCGGCTGCGGGCGGCGCAGCGGTACTCGGCTTCGCTATTTCGGTCTCTGCGCCGCGCTCGGTCGCGGCAAGCGTGCCAAGCCGCGGCGCGGTTGCCGGGAGACGAATACTGAACGTTGCCGCCGTGTTCACAACGGCGAGTGGAGCGGCATCGTTGGATCCGAGTTGCAGGGGTGCGCTGACGTTCGATTCCCGCACAACGGAATCGTGGCTGACGCGGAATTCCGCGAACAGGCCTAAAGCGAAGCTGATGCCCATGATCGAGGCAAATACCGCCAGGATCACCAGACGCACATTCGGAAACATTCGACCTCTCAGAGCAGCCTGCGCGATCCACCAAGACCGCCTGCACCGGCCTAAGCACCATGATGAATCATGGCCGCGAGATCGTCGTTAGGTTGGGGCCGGATTTGCCCAAGATACCGGCTGACGTGACACTAGCTGAGTCGCTGAATCTGCAACACTAAAAATGATATCCGGGTATCACCATCCATGACCACCACACGCAGAGCGGGTGCCGGAGGAGCCGTCCCTCATCGCTCGGCGCGAAATATCAGAATTCGAAGCCTCCCAGACCGCGGCTTCTCATCGTCTTTGCGGCGCGGCCAAGCCCACACTTCCGCTCCCGCCGCTTTTCTCTGAGCTGATGGCAGGGCGACGCTGACGCGCTCGACGCCTGCCATAATTTGACGGGACAATCTGGATTTTTCGGATCGGCGTGCCGGATTTGGGCAAGCGCGCCTTGGAATCATCCGGGCAAGATCATACCGGCGCCCCAATACTTTCCGACCCTCGCCCGTCGACCGCGCGGGATCGCGTATAGCAATTAAACGCGTACGGCTTTTAAGCGCGGCGGGTGGGTGTCAGACGTTGCGGATCTGTAGCGCAAGTGTGTGTGTTGCGTAATGCGCAGATCCGCCGCTCGGGGGTAGCTATGGGGGGAGGCTCGCGGCGGCCGCGTCGGCCATTTCAGGTAACCTGCGTATTGGCCGCGGTTCTACTGACTGCAGCGATTTCCCAACAATTCGGTCCCATTGGGCGCGCCGGTTCGCGACCGGTACCGGCAAAAACTAATCTTGTTGCGCTCGGCGAACGTCTGAACGCCAACACGATCATAAGGGGCAATCCAAGCACCACGTATCTCGCTCTCGCCAACTGGCGCGCTGCGAAAAGCCTCGACGCATTCTAACGCAGGCGCGTCAATATCATCATGAGAGGAGCCTAGCAGTCGTTTTGTGAACATCGGAGCTTGAAAGCAATGGGAGGCGATCATGAGTTCTCCGATACATCAAGCTGAAGAGCTTGACCCGGCATTGAGATATGCGCCGCGTTGGGCGCGCGACCGGGTCGTGCAGATGGCCGCGCAGCCGCTCGCACCGCCCGTCCTGGCGCGAAGGGCAAGACCCGAATTCAGCGGCGATCGCGCCATGCTGGAGCTGCAACGACAGCTCGTCCTCGACCCCGATTCTATTCCGGAGCCGATAGCCGACGATGCACGCGTTCTTGGGCCGATCGCGCTTCGGCTATCCGCGGTGATCGGACTTGCGGCGCTTATTGCATGGGGGGTCGTATCGCTGCCCGGCATGAGGAAGGCGGGCGAAATAATGTCGTCCGATGCGAAGGTGCCGGCGATTGCCGTCAATCCCGTCAAGCTGGTTCAGGTGCAGGCAACGGACAGTGCGCCGCAGGCAGGCGAGGGCTTCGTGGCAATGAACGATCCGGCGCCCCCTACGCCCCCTGTCCCCCCGGCGAACCTGCCGATCCACGCATTGGTGCCGACATTGCCAGTAGAACCCTCGAGGGTTACGCCCCCACCGTTACAGGCCGCCCCCTCACCAGTGGCACTCGCGCCCTCGAATGCAGAGCCCACGCCGTCACAAGCGGCGCCCGCGCTCTCGAATGCAGAGCCCACATCGTCACAGCCGGCGCCCGCACCCTCGCACCCGGCACCGGCGCCTTCACAGGCCGATGATACTGTCGCAACTTTGCATCTGGACGGTGCGGAAATCGCCGCGACGGTCAAGCGCGGCAAGGATCTCTTCATGACGGGAGATATCGTTTCCGCACGCCTGCTGCTGCGCCGCGCGGCTGCGGCCGGCAGTGCCGAAGCCGCGCTCGCGTTGGGCGCGACATTCGATCCTCTGGTTATTCAGCGGATCGGCGCCATAGGCATGCCGCCAGATATCGCGCAGGCTCGCCAATGGTACAAACGGGCGGCCGATCTCGGCTCGGCGGCTGCCACGGGGCAGCTCGCGAAGCTGGAGCAGGCGCACTAACGCTGCGGCGCGCGGCGAATACCTGACTATCGCCGCGCCGACCCAATTGCGCCCTAGCCGGATGCCGGCAATAGTGGCGGCCTTTCCGGCGAGGCTGTCGCTTTATTGCTTTAAATCCTCCCGGGTCGACAAATACGATCACCTGTGGAGCGTCGGGTGGCGGCCTACGTCCTTGCGATCGACCAGGGCACGACGTCAACACGGGCCATGTTGTTCCGCGCCGATATGTCGGTCGCCGCCGTCGCCCAGCAGGAATTCCCGCAGCATTTTCCGGCCGACGGCGAGGTCGAGCACGACGCCGAGGACCTGTGGACGACAACGCTCGAGACTTGCCGCAGCGCGATGCGCAACGCAGGCGCGTCTGCCCGAGACATTGTCGGCATCGGCATCACCAATCAGCGCGAGACGACGCTGTTGTGGGAGCGCGCCACCGGACGGCCGGTTCATCGCGCCATCGTCTGGCAGGATCGGCGCACGGCTGATTCATGCACGCGGCTCAAAGCCGCCGGCCATGAAAAATTGTTTGCAGCCAAAACCGGGCTTTTGCTCGATCCGTATTTTTCCGGTACCAAGCTCGCTTGGCTATTGGCGAACGTCCCCGGCGCCGCCGATAAAGCCGCGCGCGGCGAGCTCGCCTTCGGCACGGTCGATGCCTATTTGCTGTGGCGGCTGACCGGCGGCAAAGTCCACGCCACCGACGCCACCAATGCGTCGCGCACGCTTATTTTCGATATTCACGCCGGCCGCTGGGACGATCAACTGTTGCAGATTTTGGCTGTACCCAAGTCTGTGCTGCCGAAGGTGCTCGATTCGTCTGCGGCGTTCGGCGTGACGGATGCGGAATTATTCGGCGCTGAGATCCCGATTTACGGCATTGCCGGCGACCAGCAAGCCGCCATGATCGGGCAGGCCTGCTTCGCGCCAGGAATGCTCAAAGCGACTTACGGCACCGGCTGCTTTGCCCTGCTCAATACCGGGCACACTCCGGTCGCGTCGAACAACAAGCTCGTCACGACGATCGCCTACCAGCTCGGCGGCAAACGCAGTTACGCGCTTGAGGGCTCGATCTTCATCGCCGGCGCTGCCGTGCAATGGCTGCGCGACGGCTTGCACATCGTGGAGAGCGCCGCCGCGACCGGCGCGCTGGCGCAAGCCGCCGACCCGACGCAGGAGGTCATTCTCGTCCCGGCTTTCGTCGGCCTCAGCGCGCCCTATTGGCGGCCGGAGGTGCGCGGCGCTTTGTTCGGCCTGACGCGGGCGACTGGACCGCGCGAACTGGCGCGAGCCGCGCTGGAGTGCGTCTGCTTTCAGACCGCCGATCTTCTCGCCGCGATGAAGGCGGATTGGCACGATGCCGACAGCGCGCTGAAGACTCTGCGGGTCGATGGCGGCATGGCGAATTCCGACTGGTGCATGCAACGGCTTGCCGACATCATCGGCAGCACCGTTGACCGCCCGGAGATCAAGGAGACCACGGCGCTCGGCGCCGCTTATCTCGCCGGCTTGCACGCCGGCTTTTTTTCGGAGCCGGATCGTTTTTTGGACCGCTGGAAGTTGGAACGCCGGTTTAAGCCACAAATGGAAGCTGCCGAGCGGGATCGAAAATTAACGGCCTGGGCCTCTGCCGTTCGTCGCCTTCTCGCTTGAAATAAAAGCTGCGCATGAATGTGTCGCGGCAAGCGCTTGCCACATATGCATTAGTTCGGCCGCGCACCCCAAAGCCTTAGGAACTCGACTCGCCCCCCAGGCGTTGTCGCGGGCTGGTGAGTGCAGCCGATTTTGGAACCGAAGGAATGTGCGGCATTTGCGGTGAGGCGACGTTTAATGGCAGCGTTGCGGGCGATGCGCTCGCCGCGATGACACAGAGCATGTGGCGGCGCGGTCCCGATGCCGGTGGCACATTTTCTCAAGATCGGGTCGCGCTCGGTCATCGCCGGCTCAGCATCATCGATCTTGCCGCCGCGTCGCAGCAGCCGATAATCGATCCGGAACTTGGCCTCGCCATCGTCTTCAATGGCTGCATTTACAATTACCGCGAGCTGCGGGGCGAGCTGGCCGCAAAGGGCTATCGCTTCTTTTCCCAGGGCGATACCGAAGTCATCCTCAAGGCCTATGCGCAATGGGGCCCGCGCTGCGTCGAACGTTTTTACGGCATGTTCGCGTTTGCGATATGGGAACGCGATTCCGGACGCCTCGTGCTGGCGCGCGACCGGCTTGGCATCAAGCCGCTGTATTATGCGGAACAACCGGGCCGCTTTCGCTTCGCTTCGACGCTCCCCGCCTTGCTGGCCGCGGGCGGCGTCGATACCTCCATCGATCCGGCGGCGCTGCATCATTATTTGAGCTGGCATGCCGTCGTCCCGGCGCCAATGACGATTATCAAAGGCGTGCGCAAGCTCGCCCCGGCAACGATCTGCATCGTCGAGCCCGACGGACGGCGGCGCGAGGAAGCCTATTGGCGACTGCAGGTCGGTCCGCGTGCGGCGGATCGCGCGATCACCGAGGCGGAATGGCGCGAGGCGGTTCGCGTCGCTCTCGGCAAAGCGGTCGACCGGCGCCGGGTAGCCGACGTGCCGGTCGGCGTATTGCTTTCGGGAGGTCTCGACAGCTCGCTTTTGGTCGCCATCCTCGCCGGTCTTGGGCAGCGGGACCTGAAGACCTTCTCGGTCGGCTTCGAGACGGTCGGCGACGTCGAAGGCGACGAGTTCAGATATTCCGATTTGATCGCGCAGCGTTTTACGACCGATCATCACCGTATCCGCGTCGACGGCTCGCGGGCGATCGACGCGCTGCCGGGCATGGTGGCGGCGATGTCGGAGCCGATGATGAGCCACGATGCCATCGGTTTCTACCTATTGTCGCGGGAAGTGGCGAAAGACGTGAAGGTCGCGCAGAGCGGGCAGGGCGCCGACGAGATTTTCGGTGGCTATCACTGGTATCCGGCGCTGATGCGCTCCAACGACGCGACCGAAGATTATGCCCGCGTCTATTTCGACCGCGGTCATGCCGAGATGGCCGAGCTGGTCGCGCCGCCGCTGATGAACGGGGATTATAGCCGCGATTTCGTCGACGCATTCTTCCGCGACTGCCGCAGTGCGAGCCCGATCGATCAGACGCTGCAGCTCGACGCCGAGATCATGATGGTCGACGATCCGGTCAAACGCGTCGACAACATGGCGATGGCCTCGGGGCTGGAAACCCGCGTGCCGTTCCTCGATCACGACGTGGTCGAGCTGGCGGCGCGCATCCCGGCCGAGCTCAAGGTGCGAGGCGGCGGCAAATACATTCTCAAGGAAGCCTCTCGCGGTCTCGTTCCCGACGCGGTGATCGATCGGCCGAAGGGTTATTTCCCGGTGCCGGCGCTCAAATACATCCGCGGCGCATTTCTCGACTTCGTCCGCAATGTTCTCGATGACCCGCGGGCGCGCCAGCGCGGTTTGTTCAACAGGCCTTATGTCGACCGATTGCTCGCCAATCCGGAGGGTGAACTCACGCCGAAGGGTCATTCAAAGCTTTGGCAGGTCGCGCTGCTGGAATGCTGGTTGCAGACGCAAGGCATCTGAGAAGCGAACATCGACGGGGCAGCAACGGATTCATCATGGAATTCAAATTCGATCCGCGCGACCGACGCCTTCATATCCGAACCTTGGTTCCGGCGGGACGCGACGCGCGTATTTTCACGCCCGACGATCAGTTTCAGTTCGGCATCGAGGAGGAATACTTTCTATCCGATGCCGAGACCGGCGAAGTTCCGGCGCAGACGCCGGACGCGCTGTTCCAGGCTGCCGATTTCAGCTCGAGCGGGCATGTCGGCCGGGAATTCCTACAGGCGCAGATCGAGGTTGCGACCGAGCCGCATTGCGGCGCCAATCAAGCGCGACAAGAGCTCCTCCAGCTGCGGCGGAACGCGGCCGCGGCTGCTGCAGCGCACGGCCTTGCGATCTTGGCTTGCGGCACGCATCCCCGGGCGCTGTGGCGCGAGTCGGTGCAGAGCCCGAAGGATCGCTACGACAAGGTGATGGACGACCTGCAGATGATCGGCCAGCGCAACATGTTGTGCGGGATGCACGTGCATGTCGAATTTCCGGACCCGGCGCGCCGGATCGATGTGATGATGCGCATGCTGCCTTACCTGCCGCTGTTCATCGCGCTATCGACCTCCTCGCCGTTCTGGCAGCGCCGCGCCACCGGACTGAAAGGCTATCGTCTCGCCGCCTATGACGAGCTGCCGCGCACCGGTCTGCCGGAATTGTTCCGCACCATCGCGGAATACGACGCCTATGTCGATGCCATGGTGCGATCGGACGCAATGCAGGACGCCAGCCATCTCTGGTGGGCGATCCGGCCGTCGCTCAAATACCCGACCTTGGAGCTGCGCGCGCCGGACTGCTGCACGCGGCTCGACGACACGATCGCGATCGCGGCGCTATATCGGTCGTTGGCCCGGTTCCTTTATGCGCATCCCGAGCACAATGCCGGGCTTGATGTGGTCGACCGGGCGATTGCGGTCGAGAACAAATGGCGGGCGCAGCGTTATGGCGTCCAGGGCACGTTCGTCACTCGGTCGGGCGGCGTCGCCGTCGCCGAGCTGCTCGACCGGATCCTCGACCTCGTGGCGAAGCACGCGGAAGCCCTTGGCTGCGCCGAGCCGGTGGGAAATTGCCGGGCCATCGTTCTGGAAGGAACTTCGGCCGACGCTCAGTTACGCATTTTTACTGAAAATCAACACGAAGGCGCCGAAATTGCCCTGCAAAGGGTGACACGCTGGATTCGCGACGCCACATTGGTGGCGTGACCCTCTAGAGCACGATCCCGAAAAGTGGATACCGGTTTTCGGAAAAGATCATGCTCAATCAAAATGCTAGAGCCCGGTTCTGATTCCCATCAGAACCGATAAGGTTCTAGTGCATAGGCAAAGGCAGCTCGATGTGCCGCTGGATCGCATATCGCGGGGAAACCACGGCGCTCGAACATTATGTGACCGAGCCGTCGCATTCCCTGATTTCGCAGAGCATTGCGGCACTGGAGTCGACCGCCAGCACCAATGGCGACGGCTTCGGGCTCGGCTGGTACGGCAATCATCCGGAGCCGGGCCTCTATCGCGAGGTTCGCCCGGCCTGGTCGGACGAAAACCTGCGTTACCTGTGCCGACATTTGCAGTCCCATTTGTTCTTTGCCCATGTCCGCGCCGCAACCGGCACGCCGATAACCCGGCCGAATTGCCACCCGTTTGCCTGCGGCACATGGATGTTCATGCACAACGGCTTTGTCGGCAGCTGGAGCCGCCTGCGCCGCCAGGTCGAGGGGCTCATCCCCGACGAGCTTTATCCGGCCCGCATCGGCACCACCGATTCCGAGGCGATCTTCCTCGCCATGCTCGGCGCCGGCATCGAGCAGCCGGTGGCGGCGGCTGAGACGATTCTCGCTCGCCTCACCGAATTGGTAAATCAGACGACGCCGGGAGATCGGCTGCGCTTCACCGCTGCTTTGTCGAACGGACGCGATCTTTATGCGTTCCGCTACGCGGTGAACGATCGCGCCAATACGCTTTATTACCGGGAATCCGACACCGGCATCGTCATCGTCTCCGAGCCGCTCGACCGCGACCACAAGAACTGGATTGCGGTGCCGGAGAGCCACGTCGTCGTCGCTTGCGCCGGCGAGCGGGCGCGCATCGTGCCGCTGTTCCACCGCCGCCAGGAAGCGGCGGAGTAACTCTGCGGCGATCGCTTGCGCTATTTCGTCCAGCCTTGCCGCCAGGCCGGCGGCGTCTGGCTGTCGATGAGAATGAAGGCGATGCGGCACGGTTTCGTGCCGTTATTGACCCAGGCGTGATTGGTGGCCTGCTGCACCAAGACGTCGCCGGCCTTGACATGAATTTCGCTGTCGTCGAGCAGCATGTCGATTTCGCCGTCGAGCACGATGGCGTAGTCGACGGTTCGCGTGCGATGTGTGTTGGCGTGCCGGGCGTAGCCTTGCGTCGCCAGATCGATGCCCATCGAGAGGAGAATTTGATGATGTTCGACCGGCGCCGCGTGCGGCGCGGCGGGAGCGAAATCGACGATGCGAAAGATCGTGCCGTTCGCGGGCGGCGGCACGCCGACTTGCGTCTGCGCGCGGTCGGAGGAGCTCGCGACGTCCACCGGAGATTCGCTGGTCACCCACAATAATGTCGTGCCATTGGCGCCGGCGTTGCGCTGCTTGGGTTGCAGCGGACTGTCGAACAGCACGACCGCTTTGCCATTCGCGTCATGTCCGGTCACGATCCGGCGCGTCGATTTCAACTCCATCGGTGAACTCCCCGTATTTCTATTCGATATGGAGTCTTACTTATAAGCGAATTTACAGGTTCGAAGACACTGCCGTTTTATCTCTGGGTGAGACACCGGTCGTTTTTTCGGGCCGGCCGTCTGTCATGCGCCGCATGACGCTCCGCAGCGTAACCACCGATGGAAGTCGCCCGGCATGAGTACCGCCACCAGTTCCCCCGCCGAACCCCCGTCATCCAACGCCGCCGATTGGAGAGGTAGCGACCCCGCTCGCGCCGCGGCGGTTTCAACCGAATTTATCAGCTTCGCCATCGGCGACGAACAATACGGCGTCGACATCATGGCAGTGCGCGAGATCAAAGGCTGGTCGAGTGTCACGCAGCTGCCGAATCAGCCCGACTATATGCGCGGCGTGCTCAATCTGCGCGGCGTCATGGTTCCGATCATCGATTTGCGCTGCAGATTCGGCCAGGGCCTGACCGACGCGACTGCGATGCATGTCGTCATCGTGGTTCAGATCGACGCCAAAACCGTCGGCCTCCTTGCCGACCGGGTGCTCGACATCGTCGCCGTCGATGCCTCCCAAATTCAAATCGTGCCGCAGGTGTCGCGCAATGCACGGACCGATTTTCTGGCCGGCTTGGTGACGATCGACACGACCCTGATCGCCCTCATCAATCTCAACCATCTTTTGTCAGAGCGCGAGATCGCGATAGGGGAGCCCGCTGTGCCGGAACAGCAGTCCGTCGCTGCGGGGAACTCGATGACCTTTAGGAGTTAGATTATGCTTCGGCTTTCCAATATCCGCATCGGAACCAAGCTCGGCATCATGTCGGGCCTCGGCATCCTGCTCGTGGTTGGCATGATTGCCGCATCGATGTACGGCAATTCGCTGGTGAAAAGCTCCAACGCTTCCGCACTGCAGCGCGACGAAATCGTGCGCGAAGCGGGTCAGGTTGAATTGGCCTTCGTCAATATTCGGATGGCGGTGCGCAATATCCGCTTGGCCACCACCCTGGCCGAATTGAATGCCGCCAACAATCTGGAGGCTCGGGTGAGGCATGCCGACGAGCTTTTCGACACGCTAATCCTGAAGTTCCAGAAAGAAGACCAGCGCGAGCGGGCCAAATTAGTTCAGGCCGCCATAAACAACTATGTCGTGACGGCTTTGAAGGAAACGGTGCCGACCAAGATCAAGTCGCTCAACCTCGATCCCAAGGACAGTGCCCGTATTGTAGCCCTCTATGCCGAAACGCAGCGTATCCAGCACGAGGACTTGGATCCCGGCGCTGACAAAGCGATCGCCGCGTTAGATGAAATGCAAAAGGCGGCGGCTGCAAATGCCCAAGTAATGGCCGAACAAGCGGATGAGCAGATGACTTTTGCGGAGATGCTCGACATCGGCCTAGGCTCGGGGGTCGTTCTGGTCCTGATGGGTTCCGCGGTGTTCGGCGCCATGACGATCGCTAGGCCGCTCCGCAAATTGACCGGCCTGTTGCAGCGCATGGCCAAGGGCGAAGAGGTTGAGATCACCGGGACCGACCGTAAGGACGAGATCGGCCAAATGGCCAAAACCTTGCTGGTCTTCCGCGAGGCGGGCCAGGAAAAACTCCGCCTGGAAGCGGCCGCCGTGGAGCAGCGCAAAGAAGCCGACGAACAGCGGACCAAGGCCGAGGAGGAGCGCCGGCACAATGCCGAGGTGCAAGCCGCGGCCGCCGAAGAGCAGGCGCGTGCCGTCAAGGCGCTGGCCGACGGTCTCGCCAGAATGTCCGAGGGCGATCTGACGGTTTCGCTCGACGAGGGTTTCACCGAGGCCTACCGGCAGATCAAGGACGACTTCAACGCCACGATCGCCAAACTGCGCGAAACTATCAAGTCAATCGTGACCTCGACGCGCAACGTCACCAATGCGTCGGGAGAAATTTCCTCGAGCACCACCGATCTGTCGCAACGCACGGAGGAGCAGGCCGCCAGTCTGGAACAGACCTCGGCCTCGATGGAGGAAATCGCGGCCACGGTGAAGAAGAATGCCGAGAACGCCCAGCAGGCCAACGAATCCGCCGCCAAGGCGCGCGACGTGGCGGACCGCAGTGGCCAGGTGGTCGGCAAGGCGGTCGAAGCAATGGCCCAGATCGAAACCTCGGCGGGCAAGATTTCCGATATTATCGGCGTCATCGACGAGATCGCCCGGCAGACCAACCTGCTCGCTCTCAATGCCGCGGTCGAAGCGGCGCGCGCCGGCGATGCCGGCCGCGGCTTCGCCGTGGTGGCCTCGGAGGTGCGCACGCTGGCGCAGCGCTCCTCGCAGGCCGCTAAGGACATCAAGGATCTGATCACCAACAGCAACGGACAGGTCAAGGCCGGCGTCGAACTCGTCAATCAGGCGGGCGCGGCGCTGGCGGAGATTCTCGAGTCGATCAAGTCGGTGGCCGGCGTCGTTTCCGAAATCGCGGGCGCGAGTATCGAGCAGGCGAGCGGCGTCGAGCAGGTCAACAAAGCGCTCGCGCAAATGGACGAAGTCACGCAGCAGAACTCGGCACTGGTCGAGGAGAACGCCGCGACGGCCAAGACCCTCGAGCATCAGGCCAAAGCGATGGACGAGCGGGTGTCGTTCTTCCGTCTCGGCGATGCGGTGACCGCCCATGCCGTGAGCGCAGGAGCTTCGAAGCCAAAGGTCGAGGCGCCGAAGCCGAAATTGTTCGCGGCGGCGGCCAAGCGGCCGGTTGTGGCAGCGGCACGCGGTGGTCCGGTCGGCCGCATGCAGACTGCGCTTGCCGCGAAGATCCAGGAAGATGCCGAGTTCTAGGTCGCGCCCTGGAAAATCGTCGGGGCGCGTGGCCTCGTTAGTCTAACGCTTTACGGAATCGCTTGGCATGAATCCCGTCGTCAATTCCGCGGCCGAATCTGCGCCGCCCAAGGCTCCGAAGCGGCGCATCCGAATCTTGCGCAACGCCTCCCTCAAGCAAAGAGTCTTCGGAGTCATCGGGTTTCTGAGCCTTCTGCCCATCGCGTGCCTTGGCCTGACTGCCTTTGGGATGTGGCAGAGCGACCGGGCCGAGCGCGCCGTCGACTCCGCGGGCAAGGGCGCGATGTACCTCGAGCATCTCGACGGCGAGGTTTATGCGGTCGTGATGGAATCGCGCGGCATCTACATGTCGCCGGATTGGAAAACCGCCGCGCAGTTTGCCAACTCGCTCCTGAAGCACTTGGCGGATCTTAAGAAAACGGTGGATGCGTGGCACAAAGTCGTCATTGAGTCCGAGCGCGCCAAGATCGACGCGCTTGCCGCCAGCGTCGACCATTTCATTCAGTTCCGCACCGAATTGGTCCGTTTGGCCCGGGAGGACAGCACTGCCGCCGCCAGGTTATATGGCGACAATGACGTCAATCGGAAATCTCGCATCGATCTGAACAATCGGCTGGACGATCTCGAAAAGGATTACACCGGGCATGAGCATCAAGCTCAGGGTTTGGTGGAAAGCGTCAAGAGCTTGAATGTCGATTTGCTTGTCCTCATCGCCGTGATCGCGGTCATCATGGGAGCTGCCGGAACGTTTTTTGTCTACCGCACGGTCATCTTGCTGGTGAACCGCATGCGGCTCGTCATGATGGAGCTTGCGGCCGGCAATTTGCACGCCAAATTCGACGGTGTCGAACGCATGGATGAAATCGGCGATTTTGCCCGCGCCCTCCTCAGTTTCAAAACCGCCGCAATCGAGAAATTGCGTACCGATGCCGAGGCCAAGGAACAGCGCGAGCGAGCCGATGCCGAACGCGCGGCGGCCGAAGCCGAGCGTCGCCAAGTCGAGGCCGAGAAAGCGCGAGCTGCGGCGGAGCAGGCCCGCGCCGTCAAGGCACTGGCCGACGGTCTTTCCAGTATGTCCGAGGGCGACCTGACAATTTCGCTCGACGAGGGCTTCACCGAAACCTATCGGCAGATCAAGGACGATTTCAACGTCACGATCGCGCGGCTGCGCGAGACCATCGAGTTGATCGTGGCCTCGACACGCGATGTCACCAATGCGTCGGAAGAAATCTCCACCAGCACCATCGATCTGTCGCAGCGCACGGAAGAGCAGGCCGCCAGCCTGGAACAGACCTCGGCCTCGATGGAAGAGATCGCCGCCACGGTGAAGAAGACCGCCGACAATGCCAAGCAGGCCAACGGCTCCGCAGCCAAGGCGAGCGACGTGGCCGATCGCAGCGGTCAGGTGGTCGCCCAGGCGGTCAAGGCCATGGCCCAGATCGAAACCTCGGCGGGCAAGATTTCCGACATCATCGGCGTGATTGACGAAATCGCGCGGCAGACCAACCTGCTCGCGCTCAACGCCGCAGTCGAAGCGGCGCGCGCCGGCGATGCCGGCCGCGGCTTCGCCGTGGTGGCCTCGGAAGTGCGTTCGCTGGCGCAGCGCTCGTCGCAGGCCGCCAAAGACATCAAGAATCTGATCGTCAGCAGCAACGGCAAGGTTCAAGAAGGAGTTGATCTGGTCAACAAGGCCGGTGCGGCACTCGGCGAGATCGTGGACGCCATCAAGGAGGTCGCCAGCCTCGTCGCCGATATTGCCGGGGCCAGCAGCGAGCAGGCTAGCGGGGTTGCCGAGATCAACAAAGCGCTCGCCCAGATGGACGAGGCGACCCAGCAGAATTCGGCTTTGGTCGAAGAGAATGCCGCCACGGCAAAGGCGCTCGAGCAACAGGCAAAATCGATGAACGAACGTGTGGCATTCTTCCGGATCGCCGACGCGGCAGCGGGCGACGATGCGGCCGCGGCAAATCCGCCGTCTCGGCAAACCGCGGCGGCCAAATCGAAGTTACAGGTCGCAGCGCCGTCGAAGCGGTCGATTGCCGCGATACTCAGCCGACCGGTCCGCACTATGCGCACCGCAGCCGCTGCGGCGGTCCAGGAAGACGCCGAGTTCTAGAACTTCCCGGCGCGATTTTGCGAAAGGTCTATCGCGACCTCGATCATCCTCGCATTTGCCGCGGCCGCTCATTCCCGAATGAATGCCATTCTGTTAGTTTGCCGCAGTCAGGAGAATCTCCTCGAGGGGCGGCAGTGTTGGGAAATATTAATATCGTCGATCTGCGCGACCGCGGCCCGCCGCGCCATGCGGCGATAAGCGCAAGCCAGGCGCGGGCCTTGCGCGACGCCTGCCTCGGTTTTTTTCCTCGCGCCGCCTTGCCGCTGGTGCCGGCGCTCGATCGGGCGTCGCGGCACTGGCTGTCGCGCTCGGCTTCACCTTATCTCGATGAGATTGCGCAGATTGCGGCGGCGCTCGATTTCTCCGGGGTGTGGCTGCTCAACGCGTCCTATCAATGGGCCTGCACCTCGCTTGCCGTCGAGCACGACGGCGCGCCCTGGATCGTCCGCACGCTCGATTGGCCGTTCCTCGGTCTCGGGCGCTACGTCGAAGTCGCGCATATGCGGGGCGGCTGCGGCGATTTTCTCAGTGTCACTTGGCCCGGTTATGTCGGCGCCTTGACCGCCATGGCGCCGTCGCGCTTTGCCGCTTGCGTCAATCAGGCGCCGATGCGCCGTCGCACTGCGCATTGCTGGCTGCGGCCGTACGATTTTGCAGTCAATGTGAAGACGATTTGGCGGTCGGCCGACCTGATGCCGCCGGATCAGCTGCTGCGCCGGGCCTTCGAGCTGTGCCGGGATTTCGCCGCCGCGCGCCGCATGCTGGAGACGACTCCGGTGGCGCGCCCGGTCATTTACGTGCTGATCGGCTGCGCGGCGAATGAGCGTTGTGTGATCGAGCGCACCGAGACGGACTATGTCACGCGCGAGCAAGAGACCAGCGCCGCCAACGACTGGGTGCCGAGTTGGGACGGCTGGGAGGGCCGGATCGGCACGCGCCGGTTCCTGACCAGTTCGTTTGCGGATGCGGCGAGCTATAGCCAAGCGCGTCGCGCGGCGCTGAAAGAATGGAACGGCGCGGTATCGGCGCCGAGCTTCGATTGGGTGCGCGAACCGGTACTCAATCCTTACACGCGGCTTGCCGTCGCCATGTGCCCGGCTCAAGGCATATTGCGGGCGGTCGGCTACGACCGGACCGACGCTCTCTTGCCGGAGCCGGTGACGCGGATGTGCGAGATTGCGCTACCGGATCGGCCGAAGGCGGCTTAGAAGCCGGTGCATAAGCACTGCAACCAAGCTCATATCCTCATAAATAATTATTTTATGTCAATAGCTTAACAAGAAACAGCAGAACTGTGTTTGCGATCACATTTCGCAGCGCAAACTCCGCTTATATTCCGCGTAATGAAACTTGCCGGATATGGAGCCAGCCATGACCACCACCACAATGACCACCTTCCGTAACCGCCGCATGTTCAGTTGGGATCAAGTCGTGGGTCGTATCGCCGAGTGGCAGCGCCGGTCGCGCTCGCGGCACGAACTGGAAGGGCTCAGCGACGCAACGTTGCGCGACATCGGCATCACCCGTTGCGACGCGCACCGCGAATTGCACAAGCCGTTCTGGATGGCGTAATCGCGGGCTAACCTCGCCGCGTACAGCATCAATCCGGCAAAGGGATGGGCCGCCCAAAAGGGGCGGCCCTTTTCTTTTTGAGTTGCAGTTGAGGCGCATTTGCAGCGCATCCCGCGGTTTTTTGCGATAATGCGTCCGCGATGGGTGAGGTGCGTAATATGTCCGAAATCAAGGCGGCAGACAGCAGCACGGCCGCGGACAGCGTGCCGTCCTTTGCCGCGCCATTTCGCCACCCCGCCTTCGCCGTCATCTGGACGGCGACGCTTGTCTCCAATGTCGGCTGGTGGATGTACAGCGCCGCCTCGGGATGGCTGATGACGAGCCTCAATCCCGATCCTTTGATCGTCGCGCTGGTGCAGGCAGCGAGTTCCTTGCCGATTTTTCTGTTCGCTATTCCCGCGGGCGCGCTCGCCGATATTTTCGACAAGCGAAAGTTTTTGCTCATCGTCGAATCGCTGACCACCGCGGTCTCCGCGGTCTATGCGGCGATGGTCGGTCTTGGTCTGGCGACGCCCGGTAATTTGCTGCTGTTCACATTCCTGATCGGCGCCGCCGGAGCCTTGACCGTGCCGGCATGGCAAGCGGTCGTGCCGCAACTCGTTGCCAAGGACGACCTGCCGCCCGCCATCGCCGCCAACAGCGCCGGCGTCAACGTCTCGCGCGCGGTCGGTCCGGCGCTCGGCGGCATGATGATTTCCGCCTATGGCGTGGTCGCGCCGTTCTGGGCGAATGCCATCGCCAATCTTGCGATTGTCGGCTCGCTGGTGTGGTGGCGGCCGCCGCCAGGAAAGACGCGATTGCCGGCCGAACGCTTCGGCCAAGCCATGCTGGCCGGCCTTCGCTACGCCCGACACAACTTGCATCTGCGCGCCACGATGATGCGGGCCGCCGGATTTTTCTTATTCACCAGCGCCTATTGGGCGTTGCTGCCGCTGGTCAGCCGCCAGCAGATCGCCATGGGGCCGGGGTTTTATGGCGTGCTGCTTGGCGTCATCGGCGCCGGCGCGGTGGCGGGCGCATTTGTCCTGCCATGGCTGCAAGCAAAGCTCGGATCGGACCGCCTCATGGCGTTCGGCGCGCTGGGTCAGGCGGCGGCAATGGTGCTCTACGGGCTTGCCCGCGAGCCGATAACGGCGCTGGTCGCGAGCCTGATCGCCGGCGCGTCATGGATCGCCGCGCTGGCAATGCTCGGCGTATCGGCGCAGGTGGCCTTGCCGGATTGGGTCCGCGCCCGCGGCCTTGCCGTCTACACGACGGTGTTCTTCGGGTGCCTGACGCTCGGCAGCGCCGCGTGGGGCGAGATTGCGGTTTTGGTCGGGTTGCCGGCGGCGCTTTTTGTTGCCGCGGCCGGTACGGTCGCGGCCGTGGCCTTGACCTGGCGGTGGAAGCTGCAGACCGGCGCGGGAATAGATCTGACGCCGTCGATGCACTGGCCGGCGCCGATCACCGCGCAAGCGATCGAACATGATCGCGGCCCGGTCCTGGTGACGGTCGAATACCGCATCCGGCCGCAAGATCGCGAAGCATTCCTCGAAGCGCTGGCGAAACTCGAACACGAGCGCCGTCGCGACGGCGCCTATGCTTGGGGCATATTCGAGGATGCGGCCGACGAAGGCCGCATGGTCGAGACGTTTCTCGTGGAATCGTGGATGGAACACTTGCGCCAGCATGAGCGCGTCACCAATGCCGACCGGCTGGTGCAGGAAGCCGTCGACCGGTTCACTTTGCAAGGTGCTCCCAAAGTGACGCATTTCATCGCCGCGGAGGAATAGGATCCGGTTACGAACCGGACTGCTTTCTCTTGTTTGGAACTCGATGCCCTAATCCCTGTGCGTGGTCGCCTGAATCGAAGTCTTCAACCGCTTTTGCGCCGGCCGAGCGCGCGCGCGGAGAGCGATTTCCAGATCGCGCATTTGGCGCTTGGCTGCCGTCGCCGCCTGGGTTTCGATCGAACGATACTTCTTGATCAGCTCGCACCCGAACCGGGTAAGCTCGGCGCCGCCGCCGCGTGCGCCGCCGGGCTGTGTGGTGACGACCGGCGCGCGAAACGAGCGGTTCAAATCGTCGACTAAAAGCCAGGCGCGTCGATAGGACATGCCGAGCGATCGGCCGGCTTGCGAGATCGAGCCGGTCTTGTGGATGCTCTCAAGCAGCCGGATTTTGCCGGGCCCGAGCGCCCCGCCGGAGCCGAAATCGATGCGCAACGTCAGCCGCAAGTCGCTCACCGAAAACCTCGTCCGGTCGTTCCATAGAGACTAGCATCAAAATTTTGCAGCGCCGCAAGGATACGGCGCCGACAGCGCCAATGACGCGACGAAACGGCTCCTATACGGCCGCAAAAGCCTGTGGCAGGCTATCCGCGCGGTCCAATGCGCATTCCTGCCGCGGACGAAGGGAGGGCACGATGAAGGTGGAACGGTACGGAGCAGCCGGCGCAGCGCTATTTTTTGCGGCGCTGTCGCTGCAGATCGGGCTGGCGTCGCCCGCGAGCGCGCAAGCCAATCCGATTATCATGAAGCTCAGCACCGCGACGCTCAACGACACGCAACACGAATGGATGAAACGCTTTGCGGCGGCGGTCGAAAAAGATTCCGGCGGCCGCATCAAAGGCGAACTCTACCCGGCGAGCCAACTCGGTGCCATCCCCCGACAAATCGAAGGCGTACAATTTGGGGCGATCCAGGGCTGGATCGGACCGCCGGAATTCCTGGTCGGAGTCGATGAGCGCTATGAAGCATTGAGTGCGCCCGGCCTGTTTTCCAGCCGTGATCAGTATCTGCGAACCATCAATGATCCCGCCGTCCGCAGCTTGATGCTGGGTTTGGGCGCCAATAAGGGCCTGCTCGGCGCCGGCATTTTCCCGATCGGGCCGTCTTCGATAATTACTAAAAAACGGATCCAGCACCTGGCCGATTTCTCCGGCCTTAAGATTCGGGTGCTGGCGTCGCCCTTTCAACTCGAGCTGATTAAGCGCATGGGCGGCTCGCCGGTTGCCATGACCCTCGCCGATGTCTTACCCGCTTTGCAGCAAGGCGCACTCGACGGGTCGTTGACCACAATGACGCAGTACACGACGTTGCACTATATCGACGCCGCAAAATACGTCACCGAGACCGATCAGCCTTACGTGACCTCGATTGCCGTTCTGAGCAAGAAATGGGTCGACGGTCTGCCGACCGATCTTCAGAAGATCGTCAACGACGATGCAGCGAAGGCCTCGACCGATATTGTGCCTTTCGTGATTCAATTCTTCGACGCACAGCGCAAGATTTGGACGGATTCGGGCGGCGAGGCGAACAGGCTGCCGCCCGATGACCAAGCGGCGATGATGGCGAAAATTTCCAGCATCGGCAACGACCTGTCGGCGTCGAAGCCTGGTCTGAACGCGGCGGTCAAGACTGTTTTCGCGACCGCGGCAAAATATAAATAGCAATACCTAAGCTGCTGTTGCGCGCGACTGCAAAATCTTGCGCAGCCGTTGCGGGGTGACCGGAAGCTCGGTCACCGCGCCGGGGCGGCCGAGCGCATCATCGATGGCCGCCGCGATGGCGGCGCCGGCGGCATTGGCGCCGCCTTCGCCGGCGCCTTTGACGCCGAGCGAATTGAGCGGGCTCGGCGCGTCTTCGGCGATCAGCACGCCGATCGGCGGAATTTCCCGTGCCGTCGGCATGACGTAATCGGCAAAGTTGACGCAGAGCGGCTCGCCGCGCGCGTCGTAAAGAAACTCCTCGAACAGCGCGCCGCCGATGCCTTGCGCGACGCCGCCGGCAATCTGGCCGTCGACCAGCATCGGATTGACCGCTTTGCCGATATCATAGGCGACAAAGTAGCGTTCCACCGCGATCGCTCCGCTATCGCGGTCGATGCGTACGACGGCAAAATGGATTCCATAGGGATAATTCATGTGCGGCTGCTCAAAAAAGCCGTCAGCGGAAAGGCCCGGGGTGGCGTCGCCGAGAAGCTTCGAGCCGGGACTGAGCACGCGCGCGATTTCGCCGAGCGTCACCGACGGACCTTGCGCGGAATTCCTGCGCACCACGGTGCCGTCGATCAGATCGAGCGTTTCGGCAGGAGTCTGCAACAGGCCGGCGGCAACATCGAGCGCCTTGGCGCGCAGTTTCGCCGCCGCAATACGGGTGGCTTCCCCGGTCATCACCGTCACACGGGATGCAAACGTGCCCATGCCATAGGCTATACGGTCGGTCTGTCCGTGCACCACGCGCACACGCCGATAATCCACACCGAGCGCGTCGGCGCAAATTTGCGCAATGACGGTCTCCATGCCTTGGCCGACCGAGGTGGCGCCGGTCACTATTTCGACGGTGCCGGCGGTATCGACGGTCGCATGCACGCCGTCGTATGGGCCCAGGCCGCTTTTCTCGACGAACATTGCCAATCCGGCGCCGACCGCTTCGCCGGCGGCGCGCCGGCGGTCGAGATTTTCGTGCAGCTTTTTCCAGTCGATGGCCGCAAGCGCTTTATCGAGAAGCCCGGCATAATCTCCGGAATCGTAGGTCATCTCCGTGCCGAGCGTGTCGAGGTGGCGCGCGTACGGCATGTCGGCTGCGGCAATCAGATTGCGGCGGCGGATCTCGATCGGATCGATATGCAAGCGCGCCGCGACCGCGTCCAGCAATCGCTCGCGCACGAAGGTGCTTTCGTAGCGTCCCGGCGCGCGATAAGTGCCGCACGGCGTCTTGTTGGTGAGGCGAATGCGGCCGACCATATTGTAGGCCGCAACGCGATAGGGCCCGAGCATCATGGTGGCGGCGAGATCGGGCACGGTCGCGGCATGGGTGCGCACATAGGCGCCCTGGTCGTGAAAGAACTCGCCGTCGATGGCGAGAAGCCGGCCCTTCGCGTCGACCGCGGCGCGAACGCTATAATGCTGCTGGCGAGAGTGATTGGTCGCGATCAGATGCTCGCGGCGGTCCTCGATCCATTTCACCGCTCGCTTGAGCCGCAATGCCCCGAGGCAGACGAGCACGTCCTCGGGATAGAGCTCGCCGCGCACGCCGAAACCGCCGCCGGTGTGACCTTCATGCAAATGCACGGAGGAGGGCGCTCGATCGAGCATCCGCGCCAGGCTGTCGCGGTTCCAGTGCGGCACTTTGGCGGCGCCGTACAATTCGAGCACATTGCGCCCGGCGTCAAAGCGCGCGACGGCGCCGCGCGTCTCCAGCGGCACGCCGGAGTGCCGTCCGGTCTTAAGCTCGAGCGTGACGATGTCATGCGCAGCGGCAAAGGCCGCCGCCACGTCGCCATAGCCCTTACGTACGATCGCCGCTTCGGTCGAATGGCTCGCGTCGAACGCGCCGGGCGGCGCATCGGGCGCCAGCAGTTCCGGCAACGCCTCGATCTCGGCCGTTACCAGATCGGCGGCATCTTCGGCGGCGTAAGCGTCCTCGGCAAAGACGACCGCGACCGGCTCGCCGACATAGCGGACGCGGTCGGTGGCGAGAATGGGCTGGCGGTAAGGCTCAAGCCCGTCAATGCGGGTGAGCCGAAAATCGATCGGTGGAATTGCCGCGACGTCGGCCGCGGTCCACACCGCGACGACGCCGGGCGTGGCGCGCGCGGCGCCGGTATCGATGGCGACGATGCGCCCGTGAGCGTGCGCCGAGCGAACCACGCGCATGTGCAATTGATGCGCAAACGAAATGTCCGCCGCGAAGCGCCCGCGGCCGGTGACGAGAGGCCGATCCTCAAGACGCGTGACCGAACGGCCCACGAAGCTCATCAGGTCTCCAGGTGAGCGGTCTCGTTAAGGCGCTGGATGCGGACTTTTCCGCCGGTGACGTCGATCTCGTTGAGGCAGCAAGGGTTCTGCGCCAAGCGCCAATAGGCCGACAGCGGCAGATCGAGCAATTCCAGCAGCAGCGTCCGGTTCGCGCTGTCGTGGCCGACCAGAACGATCGTCTCGTCGGGATGGCGCACGAGGACTAAGCGCAGCGCGTTCGCCACTCTTGCCGCAAGGTCCTGCAGCAATTCGCCGTCGGGAAAGCGGACCAGATGCGGCGTCGCGAACCACGCCAGAAACAAAGCGGCATCCTGCTTCTCGGCGTCGTCGAAGGTTTTGAATTGCCAGGCGCCATAATCAATGTCGTTGAGATCGTCGCAAGTTTTCGCGGCAATGCCGCAGGCCTTGGCGATGGCGGTCGCGGTTTCGATGCAACGGCCCATCGGGCTTGTATAGATGCGGCTCGGCCGCCAGCCGCCGGCGATGCGCTGGGCGACGGCTTCCGCTTCGGCGCGGCCGCGCGCGGTAAGATCGAGCGGCTCGCGGCCGCGGAACCGCTCGGGCTTGATGCCTTCGACGTGGCCATGCCGGATCAGCAGGATCTTTGTCATGCGATGCGGCTCTAGAGGCGCCGGAGCGGCAGCGACCAGGCCAGCACGGTGCCGACGCTGGTGAACGCGGCGATGGTGAGAAAAGCGGCGCGGAAGGCATCACCGATCTCGGCGTGCACAACCGCCTGTCGAGCCTGATCGAGCGACGCAATAGCCTCGGGACCTTGCTCGATGATGGTCCCGAACAGAGTTGCCGTGCTGCGGTCGGTCGCGGTGAGAATTGAAAACAGGATCGCGGCGACTGCAGCGGTGCCGAAGGCGGCGCCGACCGAGCGGGAAAACTGCACCATAGCCGCGCCGGTGCCGAGAAGCCGCGGCCCGGACACGGCCTGCACCGTCACCTGGACGACGCCCATCACCGCGCCCATGCACAATGCAATGGCGCAGAAGGCCCAGGCCATCTCTGCAGTGCTCATATGCGGTATCCAGAAGGCAATCAGCATCAGGCCCACGGTTGCGCCCAGCAAGCCGTAGGAAGGAAATATTGCCGTCAAGCCCGTTCTCGTCACCAGTTGTCCGGTGATCATCGAGCCGAGGCCGATGCCGGCCGTAAGCGGCAGCAGGATCAGGCCGGTCTCGGCCGGGGAAGCGCCGCGGACGGCGCGCAGATAGATCGGCAAAAACGTAATCAACGAAACCAGCGCCGCGCCGTGACAGGCGGCCATGGCATCGGCGCGCCAGATCGAGGCCTGCTTGAACAGCCGCGGCGGAATGAGCGGCGACGGCGGTGAGCCGTTCCTGCCAGGCGAGCAGGCCGAGCGAGACCAGACCGAAGCCGAGCATCGCCAGCGCCATCGGCAGCGCGCTCAGCTCCATGCGCTGCACCTGTTCGAGCGCGAGGATGACCGGCGCAACGAACAGGATGAACAACAGCAAGCCCGGCAGAATCAAACGTCGTGCGGCGGCTGTCGCCCTGGCGCGGTGGAATGCGGAACACGAACACAACGGCGAGCAGCCCGAGCGGAATGTTGACGAGGAAGATCGATTGCCAGCCGAACGCCTGCGTGAGATAGCCGCCGGCGACCGGACCGAACGTGTTGGAACTGACCGCAATGCCGGCGAGATAGCCTTGATATCGGCCACGCTCGCGCGGCGGGATCGCTTCGCCGATCAGCGCTTGCGACAAGCGTCATCAGGCCGCCGCCGCCAAAACCCTGCAACACCCGGAATGCCGTAAGAAGTTCAATATTGGGCGCAAGTGCGCAAAGCACCGAGCCCACCATGAACATCGCCGAGCGCCGTGATCATCATCGCCCGGCGGCCAAAGGTGTCGCCGAGACGGCCATAGACCGGAGCGGCGATGGTGTTGGCGATCAGATAGGAAACCACAACCCAGGACGCGCGCTCGATTTCGCCCGAGGCTCGATGCAATCGCGGGCAGCGCGGTGGCGACGATCGTCTGGTCCGCGACCGCGAGAAACATCGGCAGCATGATCGGAGGAAAAACAGTGAGGAATTGCGCAGCCCGGCGACGGTCCGGCGTATTGCCGCGGCGGTAGCTTCCGGTCCTGCGGCGGCTGCGGCAGTCGGCGCGGCGTGGGCTCGACGGGCGGGCGATTTCGGCTGCCGGTTGGTCCAGACAATTCATTCATTGCATGTTTTTTGGCGAACGATTTACGGCGAATGTTTGGCATTGTGATTGAGTCGGCGCGATGCCTGCCAATCGGGGATTCGGCAGGCAATCTTCCAAGTGCTTGCGGCTTCAAGTCACGACGAAATCCGGGCGGTCAAGCATCGTCCGGATCGCGGCTTTGCGTCAAACGCCGCGCCGGGAACCATGTTCCGGTAAGTGAGATCGGCGATTCGGCGCGATTCCCAGCGGCAATGCTTGCATGTCGATCTGCCGCGGCACAAAATAATGACCTATGCGTGCACTCGGCAGCTCGGCATCGGCACGCAATGCAACAGCTGATTTGCTCAAATGTTAATTTCGACGCTCAGGCCGCGGTGGCATTGGAGGGCTGTCACATAAAAGTGCCGGCCGCCGCAAGCGGCCGGCATTTTTGTCAGGCGAAATGTCAGCCGAGGTAGCTGACGCGTTCCTGTTCGCGCGCCTCTTCGTCGGTCTTCGGCTGCGCCGGCAATTGCAGAACCGTTGCAGCCTGGCCTTCGCACAATAGCGTCAACAGCACCGAGCGTCCGTCCGGAAACTCGAGCGCATCGTGATGCGCGGCCATCTTGTCCTTGTTGACTTGTCGGAAGATGGCCGTCTGGTAGTTGATTGTCTTCGTCTTCCAGCCGAGCAGGCCGGCTGGCAGGCAGGCCACTTCGCTGGCAAAGGCCAGCTCCGTGCCGGGCAGAATGCAGACCGCCATTCCGGGGTCATCCGAAGCCGAAAACCCGCGGGTTCCGGTCCCGAAGTCACGCGTTACGAGCTTGTCGCCGACCTTGGCCGGCCTCGATCGTACGCTTTGAAGGCTAAAGTCACACATTGGCAACTCCTTTCTTCCAGATCTAGCGCTAGTCAGCCCCACAACCCCCTGAATAACAACTCTAAGCAAGATTGGTGCCGTAGTGTGACGGCGGCGGGACATAACAGCGCATGGAGGCCACGTGCCGCCGCCGGCAATCGGAAATTGCGCGTTCTATGCCCGACTGCCGCACCATCCGCCCCTCATGAGGCCGACGACCGGATCCGGACGGAATGGATCGAATGCCCCGGGCAGGGCACATTTTTCGGCAGCTTGCCTGCGAGGAAGGCGCTTTGCCGGCGATATAACGCCCCCGACATGTCGGCCGCCCGCGCGCCTATTCCACAGTGATGCCGCCGACCATGCCATTCCAATCGTGATCGGCGCATCGCAGATCGTATGTGCCGGGCTTGCCGGGGGTGAGGAAAACATCCTTGGCGTCGCCCGGCTGCATGACGATCTCGGATCGCTCGCGGTTGAGCACACCGGGATTGTCGATTTTGGCGGTGGCGAAAAATGTCGGCGCCGTGAACTCGTGGGTCTCCTTGCCGTGATTTTCCAGATGCAGACGATAGGCCACGCCGTGCCGGAAGGTCAGGTGATCGGGCACAAACTTGTAATCGACCATGGTCACGTTCATCGTCACCGGATCCGGCGCGGCAGCGCCGAGACATAGTGCGAGCATCGTCAACAAACAAAGCCTGGCGACAATTCAATTCATAGCCCTTTGCCCCGGCACCGACGCTTCCTCATTATTACCGCGCGCCCCATGCGTAATACTGCCGCGCCACTTGCGCTGCTCAACTAACACATTGCGGGCGAGGAAATTCCGCCGGCTAAATATGAATGTTTTGTATCAATGCCCTGCGACCATCTGTCCCTGAATTTGCACGCGCCGGACCATGATCAGGACCAGCGGAATCATCATGGCCGCGGCAACGGCGCAGACATGGAACACGTCGATATAAGCCAGAATCGTCGCCTGGGTTTGGATGAGCTGGCCAAATAGTCCCATCGCCTGGCTGTGCGCCTCGCCGGACGAGGCGCCGTGCTGCATGAAGTAATTGGTCACGGCTTTAAGCGTCGACTGAAATACCGGCGACGCGGGCGTGGTATTTTCGGCAAGCCGCGATTGATGGAACTGCGTGCGCTGGGTCAGTACCACGTTGGCGAGCGAAATCCCGATACTGCCGCCGAGATTGCGGGCAACATTCATCAGCGCGGACGCCTGATTGGTCTTGTCCGCCGGCAGCCCGTCGTAGGCTACGGTATTGATGGGAATGAACAGGAACGGCAGCCCGACCGTCTGGTAGACGCGTACCCATCCGAAATAATCGAAGCTTGCGTCCGGAGTAAGCGAGGTCGAGTACCACATGGACAGCGCGATACCGGTCAGCCCCAGCACCATCAGGTATTTCGGCTGAAAGCGGCCGGTCACCATACCCGCAATCGGCATGACGACCAGCATGGCAAGGCCGCCCGGCATCATGGCGAGACCCGACAGCATCGCGGTATATGGAAATGTCGTCTGCAGGAGCTGCGGCATGATCTGATTGGAGCTGAACAGGATCGCGCCGATCATCAGCATCACGAAGATCGCCGTGCCGAATTGGCGATGAAACAACAGCCGGATTTCGATTATCGGGTCTTCCTGATTGAGCTCCCAGGGAATGAATGCGAGGAATGAGACTGCAGCAAGTATCGTGAACGTAACGATCGTGCCCGACCTGAACCAGTCGTCGATCTGGCCGCGGTCGAGCACGACTTCAAGACATCCCAGTGTCGCGGCAATGAGCGCAAAGCCCACCCAATCGACCTTCAATCCGCCGGCAAGCCGCTCGTCGCGCTCGCGTTTGAGCACTTCGGGCTCGTCGACGAACCAATGCACGAGCGCCAGCGAAGCAAGCCCGATCGGCACGTTGATGAAGAAAATCCAGTGCCAGGAGAAATTATCGGTGATCCAGCCGCCGATCGTCGGGCCGACGGTCGGCGCGACGATCACGGCGACGCCGTAGAGCGCAAAAGCCTGACCGCGCCGTTGCGGCGGGAAGGTATCGGCAAGGATGGCTTGCTCGCTGGTCGGCATGCCGCCGCCGCCAAGCCCTTGCAGGATACGAAAGATAATCAACGCCGTGAGATTCGGCGCCAGCCCGCAGAGCAGCGAACTCACCGTGAACAGCGCCACACAAACCATATAGAAGCGTTTGCGGCCGACGACGTTCGACAGCCAACCGCTCGCCGGCAGCACCACGGCGTTGGCGATGAGATAGGTGGTGACCACCCAGGTGCTCTCGTCGATGCTGGCGGCGAGACTGCCGGCGATGTAACGCAGCGACACGTTGGCGATGGCGGTGTCGAGTACGACCATGAAGGTCGCAATCGAAACAACGATCGCGACGAGCCAAGGGTTGCGATCGCCTGCCGCCGAACGGCTCGAATCCCAGGCTCTGGGCCGCGACTGGTCGCTCATCGCACTTTGACTGTCGGAACGACCGACATGCCGGGGCCCAACAGCACGTCCGGCGGCTTGTTGAAGTCGATTTTGACCGGCACGCGCTGCACGATCTTGACGTAATTGCCGGTGGCGTTCTCCGCCGGCAACAGGCTGAACGCGGTGCCGCTGCCGGCTTGAATACTGGCGACGTGGCCCTCGAAGGTTCGGCCGGGATAAGCATCGATTTCGAGGCTGACCGGTTGCCCGGGCCGCATCAGATCGAGTTGCGTCTCCTTGAAATTGGCCGTGACCCAGACTTGGCGCGGCACGAACATCATCAACGCCTGACCGACCGCGGCCCAAGCGCCCTTGGCCGCGGTCAATTGGGTCACGCGGCCGGCGATCGGCGCGGTAATGATGGTGCGCGACAGATTGGTCGCGGCCTGTTCCAGTTGTGCTTGTGCACTTTCCAGCTGCGCCCTCAACACCGGATCCTGTTTCTCGGTCGCCACGGCATTGGCCTGCGCGGCCGCGAAGGCCGCGTCGGCTTGCAGGAGATTCGAGTGGTATTGCTGCGCCTGCTCGACCGTGGCGGTGCCCTGCTTGGCGAGCTGCTCGTAGCGATCGGCTTCCTGTTGCGCGAAGGTCAGCGCGGCTTGCGCCTGCGCCGACTGCTTGTCGGCTTGAGCGATCTTTGCCTGCTGCGCGGCAATTTGCGCCTTGAGATTGTCGACGGTCGCCTGGGCCTGATCGCGCTGCGCGACATAGTCGCGGTCGTCGAGCCGGGCCAATTCGGTTCCGGCTTCGACCAACTGATTGTCGGTCACCGGCACATCGACGATGGCGGCGGCGACTTGGGTGCTGATCTGCACCGTCCGGGTGTCGATAAACGCGTCGTCGGTGGTTTCGTAGTTCCGGGCATGCAGCCACCACAAGACGCTGGCGAGAATGAGGATGGCTGCGCCGATGACGATTGCCAGCGCCAAGCCGCGGCGCTCACGCAAAGTGGCGAGCAGCGAACGTTTCTTCTTCGCCCTGTCGGGAGCGGGCTTGGCTTCCCGGCCGGGCATCGAATTCGGAATGGCGCTCGTTGTCGACACGTTGATCCATGATCGACGCTAAACGTTTGGCCTGCCAAAGGGTTGCCGACGGGGTGTTTTTCAAACGCCCGTATGTCGATTTGGCTTTTACCCGTTATTGGCGCAACAGGCCAGTCAGGCCGGGCCGCCGCCAGGCAGGGCAGCGGAGATTTCCTGAATGAACTCGTTCAGTTCGGCCGGATCCAGGTCGCTGACGGCCCAAAAGTCGAGGCCTCCGGCCGACCAATGACGCACGTTGTACCCTTGGACCGTCCGTCCGGTCACATTGGCGTGCGCGGCGCCCAATCGCTGCGCGACAAACAGATTGATCACATGTTTGCGACGCTTGTACACGACCGCGGCGACCGGCTCGCCGTCGATGTAATCGAGACGGCCGCCGATGAGCGTAAAGCCCTCGGCGGTCAGGTCGATCACCGGCGGCGCAACGTCGACCTTGCCGTCGAACCAGGGCTTGACGGTATGCTGGTCGCTGGTTTCCACGTCCATCAGGTGGCCGGGTTGCAGCGATCGGATGTGCGCCGAGACGACCTCGTCGGCGATCGTCTGCTCCTGATCGGTGCGGAAGACGGTGACAACAAGACCCGCAGCAACCGTCGCCGCGAGCGCCGTGCCGACGGCAAAGCCGCCGAAGAAACTGCGCCGCGACGGTTGCAAGAATTTCAGCGGCGCGATGATTTTCGCCGAAGTTTCCGGCGCGGGCAAAGACAGCGCCGCCTCGATGCGCCGGCGCAATTGCGCCGGCGCCGCCTGTTTGAGGTCGGCCGCGGCCATCGCCGCGTGCATGGCGCGGAATGCGCTGAGCTTCTCGGCGCAGCCGGAACATGTCGCCACGTGCGCCTCGACGTCGCGGGCATGCCCGGCGTCAAGCTCGCCGTCGATCAGCGCATGAAGCAAAACCTCGCATTCGGCGCAGTTCATGGCGTTGATCCTTCGGCGACGTTCCAGGCGGAGCGCAGCATCGCGCGCGCGCGCGCGAGCCGCGACATCACCGTTCCCACGGGCACGCCGGCGACTTCGGCGATCTCCTGATACGACAAATCATTCACTTCCCGCAGCACGATGGCTTCGCGGAACGGCTGCGGCATCGCGCCAACGAGACGGCGGATGGTGGCGTCGTCGTGCCGGCGCAGCAGCGCCGCCTCGGGCGAGGTTGAAGGCTCCTGCCACATCGGGGTCTGCTCCGGAGCGGATTCATCCTCGGCGAGATCGGCCGCTGTTTCCTGCCTGCCGCGCCGCGCAAATTCGGCGTTGCAGACGTTGCGCAAAATCGCCAGGAGCCACGGTTTCATTGCCGGACCGCGATAGCTGTCAAAGTGGTGCAGCGCCCGCAGATAGCATTCCTGCACCGCGTCCTCGGCGTCAGCGGCGTTGCGCATGAGATAACGCGCCAACGCGAACGCGTCGTCGAGATGAGGCAGCGCGGCATCGCGAAAACGCCGCGCCTTGTCTTGTTCGGCATTGGCGTCGCCGGTCATCGTGTCGCGCTCGGCCCACAGTACTCTCGGCGCTCGGCTGTGCAGGCGATCGAGCATCGCTGCGTGCGCCCCTAGCCTTTCGGTTCTACCACGATCATGCCCGTCATATTCGGGTGAAGGTAGCAGAAATATTGGTAGGTGCCCGGCGTGGTGAACGTGAATGAAAAATTGTCATCCGTGTCCAAAGCCTGCGACCTTGCGAAGGCATTATTTGCCGAGGCGATGCCGTGCGGGATGTCGTCCTTATTGGTCCAGGCGATTGTCGTGCCGGCCTTCACGGTGATTTGCTTCGGATTGAAGGTGAAGTTGCTGATCGTAATCGCATTCGGGGTGGTCTGCGCCCATGCGGGCAGGACGATTTCCGCCAGCATGGCGGCAGTGGTCGCGCCGAGCGCTGCCGCGATCAACGCACTTCGCGCCGTGTTTGAGAGGGACATAGCAATTCCTTTAGCCTTGGAGTGGGCTGTCGATGATGGCAAGCCGCTGCTCGTTTTGTTTGAACGTCACGTTGGCGATGCCGAGCATGGTGCGCAGCTTATCGGCGGGAACTTTCATCGGCCCGGGAGCAGGCGCCGTCCCTGGCGCCGGTTGCGGAAACGCCGTCGAACGTGCGGTGTGGAACGTGACGTCGCCTTCCACCTTTTGCATGATCTGGTGGATATGGCCGTTGAGCACCGTCACCGAGCCGAAGCGCTTGAGGTAGGACAGCGCCTGCGCTCCATCGTCGGTGCCCCAGCCCCATTCCGGGTAGATGCTCCACAGCGGAATGTGGGCGAACACAACAATGGGCGTTGAGGCCGAACGGTCTTTGAGATCGGCTTCGAGCCATTCGAGCTGCTCATTGCCGAGATTGCCCATGCCGCCGGCCTTCAGGTCGAAGACATTGACAAGCGCAATGAAGTGCACGCCGTCGGCGTCGAAGCTGTACCAGCCGGCGCCCTTAGTGCCGCGCCCATAGCGATCAAGGTAAATCTTTCGATCGGGATCGACGAAGTCGTGCTCGCCGGGGACAAAGTGAACGTCGAGCCAACTCTGCCCGATGACTCGGTCGGCATCGTCGAATTGCGATGCTTTCGACAGATGGCTGATGTCGCCGGTATGGATCATGAAGGCGGGCTTTTGTGGCAGCGCGTTCACCTTGGCGATCGCCTCCTGCAGCGTTTCCACCGAATCGGGATACGGCGTCTTGAAGTCGAAGCCGATATGGCTGTCGCTAATCTGGAGAAAGCTGAGACCGCGTGTTTCCGCCGCCGCTGCTTCCCCCATGATGCCGAGCGAGTGCGGCACGCCGCCGGACACCGTCCACAACACGCCGGTGCCGACCCAGGTCATGCATTCCAACACTTTGCGCCGGCTGACGCCGTCGTCACGATCGGATTCACTCATTGCATATCTCCTCTGCAAGCCGATGGCCGCGGAACCACGACGGCGGTAGCGGGCTTTTGCGGCTTCCGAGGAGGTGATTGGGCAGCGGCTAGGTTTATTCCCGGACCCGGAAAGATTTTTTGAAAGCGAATCCGGCCGCGGCATTATCAGCGAGCACAGCCAGGAGTGAGTGGCGGTGAGATCCTGGATCGGCCTGCCGTGGGCACGGCACGGAGCCTGTCATCGCGCCGCCCGCTTCGCGCGGACCCGTTGGTGCGTTTGTCTACGCTACGCCTGCTCTGCCGCGCCGTCGACCCAGGGGTTAATCACCGGCGCGCGCGCTTTTTGATAGTCGCTGAGGTCGCGGGAGACGACGGTGAGGCCGTGATGGAGCGACGTTGCAGCGATGATCAAGTCGGGTTGCGAGAAGGTATGGCCCGCCTTGCGGCCATCTTCGACCAGGAGCCGCCATTTGAACATGATGTCCTCGGTGACCGCTAGGATGCGCTCTTCGAACATCGGCCGTACCTTGTGGGCAAGCCAGTCATGCAGTTCGGCGCGACGGGAGGCGCCGCTGGCGCGCTCGATGCCGAACCGGATTTCGGCCAGCGTCACCACGCTGACGTAGAGAAGATCGAGCGGCTGTGCGGCGATGAAGGCAAGGGACCTTCCGTTCCGGCTTGGGCCGCCGCAGCTCGGACAGGACGTTGGTGTCGAGCAGCCAGCCCGTCACAAGGCGAGCTTACGGACGGGCATCGGCGTGCGCTTCGGCTCAATGTCGATGTCGCGATGCGGCGAGGCCCGCATCGCGGCGATCAAAGCTTCACCGGTCGGATCGCCTTTGAGGCGGCGAAATTCTTCGGCGGCGATGACGACGACTTCGTCGCGCCCGTGGACCGTCACGCGCTGCGGTCCGTCGCTACGGACGCGGCGCACCAGTTCGCTGAAGCGCGCCTTCGCATCCTGCAACAGCCAGCGGTCCGACAACCGATCACGGGCTCGTCGGCGAGGTCTCGTCGCCTTGGGCGGGCGCGATCTCACAATTCTAGTCATCTAGACTAGAATATCATTTCGACCCGCTCTGCTGGCAAGGCTCGTATGTTTGCAGACAGGAAGAAATTAATGGGCGAGGGGCATTGCCCGCTGCTATATCCACCCCGCCAACGAACGGCGCCGGGCGCGCCAGCAACGCGGATTTCATGCTGCAATCGACAGTCGCATCGGTTGAGACCCGGAGCTCATGGCTTGTCGCCAGCATGATTCTCGTGGTCATGGCGATCGCTTTTGGGGCGCCGTGGATCACCGTGGTTGCGCTTAAGGACATCGCCGCCGAGGTCAATGGCGAGCGTTCCGTCCCGGCATTTGCCAGTGCGCTGATGTGGATCGGCTCCGGCGTCGGCGGCATCCTCATGGGCCGGATCGCCGAGCGGGTCGGCGTGCGCTGGACCGTCATCTTTGGCGCGATGATGATTGCGGTCGGGCTGGCGCTGTCCACGCTGGGCCCGTCTTGGCCGCTTTATATCGGGCACGGCCTGTTTATCGGCTTGATCGGCATCGGCGGCATCAATGCGCCGTCCTACGTCTATGTCAGCCGCTGGTTCGACCGCCGGCGCGGATCGGCTTTGGCGCTGATTTCGAGCGGTGCTTATCTCGCCGGCGCGCTGTGGCCGCCTATCTTCGCGCGCGTGATCGCCTATGCCGGCTGGCGCCATACGATGCTGTATTATGCCGCGTTTGAGCTTCTCATCATTATGCCGGCCGCGGCGGTGTTTCTGCAACAGCCGCCGGCGACGCCGCATCATTCCACGGCGGCAGCCCCCGCCCGTCGGCAGAAGTCGGTGATGGGCTGGCCGCCGAATCTGGTCTTTGCGCTGCAGATGTGTGCGATCTTCACCTGCTGCGTGCCGATGTCGATGCCGCAAGCGCATCTCGTGGCGTTTTGCACCGATCACGGCATTAGCGCCGCGACCGGCGCGGCGATGGTGTCGGTTCTGCTCGGCGCGGCATTCTTCAGCCGGCAAGTCTGGGGCGCGATCTCCGATCGGATCGGCGGACTCTATACGATGCTTGCCGGCTCGGCCTGTCAGGGGCTTGGCATGCTGGCATTTCTGCTGACGCAAAACGAAGCCGGATTGTTCACGGTTGCGGCGCTGTTCGGGATGGGCTTTTCCGGCCTGGTTCCCGCCAACGTGCTTGCCTCGCGCGAATTGTACCCGGTCAGCGATGCCTATTGGCGCATGCCGGTGCTGCTCTTGTGCAGCGGCTTCGGCATGGCGATGGGCGGCTGGATGGCCGGCGTAATCTACGATTATTTCGGCTTTTACGCGCCGGCCTTTGCCGCCGGCCTGGGCGTCAATGTCATCAATTTCATGATCATCAGCGCATTGGCATTGCGTAAGAGCCAGACCGCGCTGGCGTGAGCGCTCGGCGTGGCGGCGCGGCTAAATTGACGTGCTTGACCGGTGCGCGGGCCTGGGCCTCGACCGGTTTGGCGCGCGCAGCGCAAAAGTCTTCGACGGCGGCGGCGATTGCCGCGCTGGTGAGCGCGCGGCGCTCGGGCGTCGCCAATTGCAACTCCTCCTGGCGGTTGACGATCGATCCGGCTTCTAGCAGCACCGCAGGCATGTGCGTTTCGCGCAGCACGATCAGTTGATCGTAGCGATAGACGCCGGCCTTGGCGTCAACGAGTTCGCGGCGGCGGTGTCCCATCAGCGCCAGCGTGTAATGCGGCGTATATTGCAAGCCGCGCGCTTGCAGTTCTGTGCCGAGGAATCTGCCGAACATCAGGCTGCCGGCGCGTTCGGGATTGTCGTTTGAAATGAAAATGGCGTAGCCGGGATAGTCGTCGTTGTAACGTTCCTCCTCGCCAGCGTACTGCCATGTCTGCAACAGATTATCCGGAACGAAATCGTGATGAATAGCGATGAAAAGATTGGCATGCATCGCGTTGGCGCGCGCGGCCCGCTCGAAAAGACCTCGCCAGGGTGGAGTGGCGCTGATGAGCAGCGTGGCTTGGTCGAAGCCGGCGTCGACGAGAGCTTGCTTGACCCCTCTCGCAAGCTGAAGATTGAACGCATATTCCGAAATGCCGCGCGCGCTGATGGCGCCGGGTACGTCGATGGTATGGCCAACGTCGACGACGACGCGGAATTTCGCCCGCTGGCAAGCGTCGGGTTTCGCCGCGGCCGGCGCCGGCTCTTCGCCCCGCGCCGCGACCTGATGGCCGGCGACGACGAGGACGATTGCGAGCAATGCGCAGACCGTCAGCTCGGCGTGCCGAAAACCGATCGTGACTCGCGCTTGCATCCGCGGTTCCCGCCCTACCGGTTCGACGACGCTATCGGGAGGAATCTAGCATGACCGCGCGCGGGAATACGTTCGATCTCCCGTGCATGACTTTGCCGCAGGGCAGGTTCCCAAGGTTTCAACTCGCTTGCGGGCGGGCACCCGCTAGGGCAAATTCGTCCCAATAAGCGCAAGCACCGGGAGCGGCAGAGGGGGCGCCGCGCACCGGCAATAAAGGGAGGGCTCGCATGAAGCGCGCCACTAGCGTTGCGGCAATTGCCATTGCCGCATTCTTGGCGGCCGTACCGGCACGGCTTAACGCGCAGAGTGCCGTCAATATCAAAAGCAGCGATATAGGCGGGGTGGTCACCGGACCGCACGGCCCGGAAGCCGGCGTGTGGGTGATCGCGGAGACGCACGACTTTCCCACCCGTTACGCGAAAATCGTGGTGACCGACGATGCGGGCCGCTATGTCGTGCCCGATTTGCCCAAAGCCAAATATCAGGTCTGGGTTCGCGGCTACGGGCTTATCGATTCGCCGAAGGTCGACGCCGAACCGGGTAAGCATCTCGATCTGACGGCCGTTCCCGCGCCCAACGAAGCCGCCGCGGCCAACTATTATCCGGCAATCTATTGGTTTGCGATGTTGAAGATCCCCGACGCGGATCAATTCGGCGGCAAGAGCGACATTCCGGATAAAGTCACCCAGACCGACTGGTTGACCGCGATGAAGAACCAGGCCTGCGTCGGCTGCCATCAGCTCGGCCAACTCTCGACGCGGACCATCCCGGCGGCATTTGGAGAGTTTAAGAACGGCGAAGAGGCCTGGGAGCGGCGAGTTCAAGCCGGCCAAGCGTCGCCGCTGATGGTGAATGTGCTTGCGGGAAAATTCGGCGGCGTGCCGTTCAAATATTTCGGCGATTGGACCGACCGCATCGCCAACGGCGAATTGCCGTTTGCGAAGCCGCCGCGGCCGGCGGGCATCGAACGCAATATCGTGATCACGGAATGGGACTGGAGCGGCCCGGACAAGTATCTTCACGATCTGATTTCGAGCGACAAGCGCAATCCGACCGTCAATGCCTACGGCCCGCTCTACGGCTCGACGGAATACGCGAGCGATCATGAGCCGGTGCTCGATCCGAAGACGAACACGGTCTCCTACGTCACGCCTCCGGAAGGCGCCGACGTACCGGAAGCCTTCGGTCCGGGCCACGCGGCCATCGAAAAGCCGACGGCGGCGTCGGCCTATTGGGGCATGCAGCAAATCTGGGACACCAAATTCGACAATCACAACGACATGATCGATGCGCAAGGCAAGGTCTGGATGACGGGGACCAATCACGCCCCCGGCACGCCCGCGTTCTGCCGCAAGGGTTCGGATAATCCCTATGCCAAGGCGTTCCCGCTCGATTCGAACGAACGTCAATTGGCGATGTACGACCCGAAGGCGAAAAAGTTCACCTTCATCGATACGTGTTTCGGCACGCATCATCTGCAATTCGGTTTCGACAAAGACAATACGTTGTGGACAAGCGGCGGTGGACCGGTTGCCGGATGGTTGGACACCAAGGTGTATGAGGAAACCGGCAATGCCGAAAAGGCGCAAGGTTGGGCGCCGTTCGTGCTCGACACCAACGGCAACGGCAAGCTCGACGACTACACCGAGCCGGGCCAGCCGACGGATCCCAATAAGGATATGCGGATTGCCGGCTCGGGCACCTATGCGGTGATGCCAAACCCGGTCGACGGCTCGATCTGGTACACTTGGGATATATTCGCCGGCCGCAGCGGCATCCTCCGCTTCGATCCGAAAACCAAGTTGTCGGAAGTCTATAACATTCCGAAACCAGGCTTCGGCCCGCGCGGCGGCGATATCGACTCCAAGGGCGTCGTCTGGGTGTCGCTCGCCAGCGGCCACCTCGGCAGTTTCGATCGCTCAAAATGCAAGGGCCCGCTCAACGGCCCGAAGGCGACCGGCGATCAGTGCCCCGAAGGCTGGGCGTTCTACAAATATCCCGGTCCGGGATTCCAAGGCCTCGGTGATAACAGCGCCGAGGCGAGCTACTACACCTGGGTCGATCAGCATAACGCGGTCGGGCTCGGCGAGAACGTGCCGATCTCGACGGCGGATGAGAATGACGGTTACGCGGCGCTGGTCGACGGCAAGATGGTGATGCTGCGCGTTCCTTATCCGCTCAGCTACTATGCGAAGGGCCTTGACGCTCGCATCGACGATCCGAATGCCGGCTGGAAGGGCAGGGGGCTGTGGGGATCGGAAGGCGACCGCACGCCGTGGCTCAAAGAGGGCGGCAAAGGCATGCTGCCGATGGCCGTGCATATCCAGATCAGGCCAGATCCGCTGGCGGATTGAGCGCATCCTAGAGAATGATCCGGAAAATGCCTGCCCTCGGACTTGATCCGAGGGTGGACACCGGTTTTCCGAAAAGATCATGCTCCACTAAAATGTTAGAGCGTCAATCGATTCAACTTGAAACGATCGCGCTCTAGTAGGGCGGATTTGACATTCGCGACCCGCCCGGCCGCGAACTCGTGAAGCGAATGTCAAATCCAAAGCTCCACTAGCAGGCTGCTGAAAAAGTCGTTTTGCGAGGTGGTTGGAATGTGATTCTGTGCATCGGCTTGATTCCTTTGGAATGGGGATTGCGATGCGCGGCGAAGATGATCGATCGGAGGGTTTTTTCAGCTACATCCCGGTGGAGAGACGGATACCGGCGGATCATCCATTGCGGATGATCCGCGAACTCGTGGACGCGGCGCTTGCTGGGTTGACGCGAGCCTTCGACCGACTTTATGCGCGCGAAGGACGGCCATCGATTCCGCCGGAGCGGCTGTTGCGGGCACTGCTGCTGCAAGCGTTCTATACGGTGCGCTCGGAGCGGCAGTTGATGGAGCAACTCGATTACAATCTGCTGTTCCGCTGGTTCGTCGGGCTGTCGGCGGACGATCCGGTGTGGGATCCGACCGTGTTCGGCAAGAACCGCGATCGACTGCTCGACGGCGATATCGCGGCCAAGTTCTTTGCCGGGGTGTTGAAGCTGCCGCAAGTGCGCAAGCTTTTGTCCAGCGAGCACTTCTCGGTCGACGGCACGCTGATCGAGGCCTGGGCCAGCATGAAGAGTTTTGTGCCGAAGGATGGCGACGGCGATCCGCCGGCCGGAAAGCGCGGTGGTAGCCACAATGCCGAGCGTGACTTCCATGGCGAGAAACGCAAGAACGACACGCATTCCTCGACCACCGACCCCGATGCCCGGCTGTTCCGCAAGGGTGCCGGCAAGGAGGCCAAGCTCTGCCATATGGGGCATTTGATGACGGAGAACCGCAACGGCCTCATCGTCGATGCACGCTTGACCGAGGCCAACGGCACGGCCGAGCGCGCCACCGCACTCGACATGATCGAAGACAATGCCAGACCTGGCAGCACGATCGGCGGCGACAAGAACTATGACACTGCTGAGTTCGTGGCCGGTTGTCGTGACTGCCGCTGCACGCCCCATGTCTCGCAGAACGACACCAACCGCCGCTCGGCGATCGATGCCCGCACCACCCGCCATCCCGGCTATCGCATCAGCACCATCAAGCGCAAGCGGATCGAGGAACCGTTCGGCTGGATGAAGACCGTCGGCGGCCTGCGCAAGACCAGGCATCGCGGACGGGCGCTGGTCGAATGGTTCTTCGTGCTGACCGCCGCGGCTTACAACCTCATCCGCATTCCCAAGCTTCTGGCCGCAACGCGATGACCCCCTCTGCCGGCAAGAATATGAGGCAAAGTCCCAACCAATACCGCGCAGGCGGCGCCGACAACCCGTTCCTCCACCCGTTCTTGCCGGACCCATCGAGAAAATCGTCCTCAAAATCCGGTTTTTCCGCAGCCTGCTAGAACTGATATTTTCTAATGGTCCTTTGATTTTGACATTCGCATAAGAGCCTGACGAACTGGGATGCGAATGTTAGAATCGAACCACGTAGAAGCGCGACGAACGCCGCCCGGCGCCGCACCGCCTCGGGCGGCTTCTCTTTTGCGCTTCGCCGCATGTCGGTATTGTCGGGTCAGGACAATTGTTTGAGGAGCCAAAGATGGTTCGTGAGCCCATTCTGACAACGGTCGACATTTCCGATCTTCGCCCGACCCAGATCACCGTCGGCATGCGCGAGGTCATGGCCAAGCGCAAGCGCTGGCGCGATGCCGGCACCAAAAAGGCGGCAAAATTCCTCGGTCATCACATGATTCCGGTGGTCCTCGGCCCGAAACAGCGAAACTACGTGATCGATCACCATCATCTCGCTCGTGCGCTGCACGACGAGGGGGTCAAGGACGTCGCCGTGACCGTCATTGCCAACTTGAGCAGGCTCGAGCCCGATGCATTCTGGATCGTGATGGACAATCATTCCTGGATGTATCCGTTCGACGCCGAGGGCGAGCGCCGGCCCTACCAGGATATTCCCAAATCCGTGACCGAACTCGTCGACGATCCGTTCCGCTCGCTGGCGGGCGAACTGCGCCGCGCCGGCGGCTTCGCCAAGGACACCAGGCCGTTTTCCGAATTTCTCTGGGCGGATTTCCTGCGCCGGCGCATGAAGCGCAAGCTGGTCGAGCGCGACTTCGATCATGCCATCGAGAAAGCGCTGGCTTTGGCCAATAGCAAAGACGCCGATTATCTGCCCGGCTGGTGCGGCCCGGATCCGGAGGCCTGATGGCTGCAGCCTGTGAGGCGACGCGCTGTGGACCTGCGGTGAAGTGCGCATGAACCGACAAACCATCTCTGCTATATTCCGCGTGATGATGAGTGGGTGGGTCCAATTGCGTTCGACCGGGGTCAACTTTCGCATAGCTGCGTCGGTGGCGTTGATCGCGCTGGCGCTTACCGGCTGCACGAGCTTCGGCGGACCGAAGAAGGACGCCGCGCCGACCGATCCGAATGCCTATCCGGCGAATTACCGCGCACAGATCGCGACGTTTCTCAGCCAATCGCTGACGACCCGGACCGACTTCCGCGGCGCGTTTATCTCGCAACCGATGCTCAAGCCGGTCGGGGACAGTCAGCGCTACGTGGTGTGCGTGCAATTCAACGGCAACGGTCAGGTCAAAAACAAAGTCGCACTTTATTTCGCAGGAATGATCGCGCAATTTGTCGATCCCACTCCGGGTCAATGCGGCGATGCGGCCTATACGCCGTTCACCGAGCTTGCCGCGAAACTGCCGCCGGCATGATCGCCGACCCCCTAGATGAGGCACGATGAATAGCGACGTTCTGATCGTGGGCGCTGGCCCGACCGGGCTTACGCTCGCCATTGACCTCGGCAGGCGCGGGGTGCGCTGTACGTTGATCGAGCAGAAGGAGCGGCCGGCTTTTCTGCCGAAGATGGAACGCATCAATGCGCGCTCCATGGAAATTTACCGCCGCATGGGGCTGGCGCCGAAAATCCGCGCCGCCGGTCTGCGGCCCGATTGTCCGATGGACGTCTATATCATCCTGACGCTGACCGCGCCGCCGCTCCTGCATCTGACGTACCCTTCCGTCGACGAGGCGCGGGCGAATATACGCGCGACCAATGATGGGACGCTGCCGCTCGAACCCTATCAATTGATCTCGCAATATACGCTCGAGCCGCTTTTAAAATCGGTTGCCGAGACGCTTCCGGCGGTGACGGTGCGGTACGGTTGCGAATTTCTGTCGCTGCGGCAGGACCGCGACGGCGTCACCGCACGCGTACAAGCGAACGACGGCGGCGCGCAGGAGATCCGCGCCGCTTATCTCGTCGGTTGCGACGGCGGCGCCAGCGCGGTGCGAAGCGAGCTGGATATCGCGCTGTCCGGCGAAGGCAATCTGCTGTCGCTGCGCCAGGCGCTCTACCGCTGCGATGAATTGTTCGACCGCCTACCGATCGCCAATGGTTCGTCTTTGGGACCCGGCCACGGCCGGCATTATCACGTGGCCGACGCCAAATCGACGTTCCTGATCATGCAGGATTCGACCAAACATTGGACGCTGCATTCGATCGTCGACAGCGACGACGAGATGAAGGCGGCGTTCGAGCGAGTTGTCGGCGTCCCGGTCAAATACGAAATGCTGTCCTGCGCGCCGTGGCGGCAGAATCTGCTGCTCGCCGACCACTATGGCAAGGATCGCGTCTTTCTCGCCGGCGACGCCGTGCATCTCGTCATTCCGACCGGCGGGCTCGGCATGAATTCCGGCGTCGGCGACGCCATCGATCTGTCGTGGAAGCTCGCCGCGACGCTTGCCGGCTGGGGCGGGCCGAACCTGCTCAAATCCTACGAGGTCGAGCGCCGCCAAGTGGGCGAGCGCAATGTCGGCGCCTCGCGCTATGCCACCATCGGCCGGCGCAAATGGCGTTCGATGTGGCGGCCGGACATTGGCGAGGATTCGCCGGCCGGCGCCGCGACGCGCAAGAATCTCGCCGCCGTTGCCGATGTCGAGCAGCGCAAGAGCAACGAGATGATCGGCGCCGAACTCGGCTACCGTTACGTCGACTCGCCGATCATCTGCAACGTGCCGGGCGGGCCCGAGCATCTGTTCCGCGATTATCAGCCCACCACCTGGCCCGGCGCGCGGCTGCCGCATGTCTGGCTCGACGACGGCACGCCGCTGCAGGACCGCATTGCCGAGGGCTATACGATCCTAAAAGTCGGCGGCAGCAAGGCCGATGCAAGCGGGCTCGAACGCGCCATTGCCGCGCGCGGCGCACCGGTGACGGTGCTCGACGTTCCGGATCGCGCCGCCTGCGACGTTTACGGCTACGATCTGATTCTCATCCGCCCCGACATGCACGTGGTCTGGCGCGGCAACGCGGCCCCCGAGAATCCGGAGCGCGTGGCGGCGACTGCGACCGGGCATTTTTCGAAGCAAAGTTGATGGATGAATTACGCGCTCGTTAGATTAAATACTTCCATTGCGAACGTAAAACGTGCTTTTAATTCCGGAACAGTTCTGATGGCCGCATTCCAATATTCCTGATCGCGGGTATGGGCCTCTACCGTCCGAACAAGATCGGGTACAATAATTCGATAATCCTGGACGCCACGCCATAGGCGCTGGATTTGAAATTCGTCGTTTGCGAAATGTCTGCACAGAAAATGACGACCTGAAAAGATAATTCGCAGAGTCGTAATCCATCGCCAAAATGCTCTCATAATCTGCTCGCGCGCCCTTTGCGCTATCGCGATTGATGGCGAATTATACGATTTCCTCGGCTGTCCATTCACATTCGGGTACACACACCCGTGTTGCGGCCATCGCGATTGGGCATTTTAGCAATTTCGCTAGGCGGCAACAACCTCGAACATCGGCTCTGTTTGCTTATCCTGGGGTAGCGAACTGCGCTTCTTTCGGATGAGCGGAGCCACACTAATACCGCTTCCATAGCTGATTGAATCGGAATCGTCGTGGTGCTTGGCGGCGTGCATGGGATGGGGGTTTCTCCTTCGAGGCGAGGTGTGATTCGCTGGAACCATCTGATTCGGAGGGAACAGATGGTCAAATGCTCCAAAGGCCAAGTCCGTCGATTGAAGACAGCGCTGCGCTGGAAAGGAGATCTGCCGCGGCGCCAGCGCATCCAGATGGTGCTGCTGCGCGAAAGCGAGATGATGCAGCCTGCGATTGCCGAAGCGATGGGCGTGTCGCTGAGCACAGTAAACCGGGCGCATATGGCCTATGACGGCGGCGGGCTCAAGGCGCTCAAATCCAAGCCGAGCGGCGGACGCCAGCGCGAAAACATGACCTTGGCCGAGGAAAAGGCCTTGCTCGTTCGTTTTGCCAAAGCCGCCGGGGCCGGCGAGATGTTGAACATCCACGATCTCAAGGCGGCCTACGAAAAGGCCATTGGGCACGAAACCAGCAACAGCACGGTCTATAATCTTCTGGCCAGACATGGCTGGCGCAAACTGATGCCGCGTCCGTTTCATCCCAAACGCGACATCGCGGCTCAAAATGCTTTTAAAAAAGCGGTTTTCCAAATGCTGTGAGGAAAGCTAGGCGAGCTGCCGCCAGGCGCGGTCGTCGCTTGCGAATCATGTTCGCCGATGAAGCGCGGTTCGGCCGAATCAACCGGCCGCGGCCGTGCTGGGCTCCGATCGGAACGAGGCCCGAGGTCGCCGCCCAGCTCATCCGCGAATACATCTATTTGTACGGCGCGGTCTCTCCGAAGGACGGAACTTGCGTCTATCTGATCATGCCGACATCGAATACAGCGTGCTTCCAGGCCTTCCTCGACGTCCTCTCGCGAAAGTTTGCCAGGCAGGATATTCTCTTGGTTCTCGACGGCGCCCCCAACCATCGCTGCAGCAACCTCGCGCTTCCCGACAATATCTCGCTGCTGTTCCTGCCGCCCTATTCGCCAGAGCTCAACCCCAAGGAAAATCTCTGGGATGAAATCCGCGAGAAAATCTTCAAGAACTACGCTCTCAAATCCATCGACGCCGTCCGCACCAAGCTCAAGCACGCAATCCTCTATATCGAGCGCAATTCCAAAACCGTCCAATCAATCACGTCCTTCCCCTATATCCTCAAGTCACTCTGATGTGGAAGTGGTATAAGTTCCATTTTATCGAAGCGCACCATCAATGGCACGAGTGTGCGTTCGGCGGGACTCCAATCCTTGTCACTTGCATCATGCTGCCCGATCTTATCTCTTATGTACTCGACGTCTTCTTTGTAACTGGGAAACCGAAGCGCGAGGCGTTCGATACGAAGATCGTCATCCTCATAATGTTGGCAAAGGAAAGTATAGCACTCGAGTTCCGTCAGCAAAATCATCATCATGTTTTCTGCTTTGGTCGGCTCGAATTCGATCAATTCCTTGATTGCTAATCGAGCACTCTCATAACCCAGAAAAAGGACGTAGATGACGCTCGCATAGAGTGCCTGTGCTGATTTGGCAGGCTCGTCCTCTACCTTGCGTAAGAGATCTCGCACGACTTTCATGTAGGTATAAAATTCGGTGATGTGGCCGACCACAGTCGCTTCGAGCGCTTCGAGGTCGTGGGAATTGCTTTCGAAAACCGGAAAATAGTTCTCCTGCGAAACGAAGCCTTGCGAATTGGAGGATTTCTGCGATCGCTCTTCCAGTGGCAAGTCGCCGTGTCCCGCATCGGTCTTTGCGATGCACTGCTGGCGCCGAATAATGTATGCGGTGGCGATGTCGAATGCCGTGCCGACGCGACACACGGTCCGCATTTCGCATGCGAACAGGTCGACGACGCCCAGTCTAGTCGCAGCAGTCAGATAAGCCCACGCTATCATCGCAGCATAGACTGGAACGGCCGGAGCAAAGTAGGTCGTCAATCCATGCGGCAGATCGGAACCGCGTGGAAACCCGGCAATGAGGGATATGAAGAGATAGGTAAGAACGGCCAATATCGTAAAGCCGGCGACTGAGCGTGCATCTTCGACCTCGCGCCGCCTGTCCGCGACAAGATACGTCAACGCCAAGATGGCGATGTAGGTCCCAAGCGCGGGCGCTAAAAAGCTCTTCACTTGATCCCGGAAAGTAGCGAACGGTTCACTTCCCTCGAACGCCAATATGATCCCGAAGTGGATCGCCGATGCAATCAGTACTAAGCCGGCAATCAGCCTCAGGTCGATAACATGATTAGAGCGAAAAAAACGAAACAAGGTCGATGCCGCCTCATCTGCCGAAAGGTAGTCATTGCCGGCACATAACGCTCGTACGAGTTTCCATAGCGACCGCAACGGAGTAAGCAACGTGGATGTCGGCTTGCTCATGGCTGATCTCCCAACCAATGCATTCAAACAAATCCCGCTGCCGCATCTAAAACAATATTTTCACCACTCACGGCGGCGTGCAGTGACCTAGGTCACACCACCGGCATCCACCCCAGTCCCGCCCCACCCAGCGCACAAATAACCACGACCAGCCAGGGCGGCGTCTTCCACATGAACAGCAGCAAAAAGGCCGTGACGCCGAGCGCGAAATCGTTCGCGTTGGTGATGCCGGAGGTCCAGACCGGCCGATAAAGCGCCGCCAGCAGCAAGCCAACCACGGCGGCGTTGACGCCACGCAGCGCAGCTTGCGCTCGGGCGCGGCGCCGCAACGCGTTCCAGAACGGCAGCGGACCGATCACGAGGAGGAAGGCGGGGAGAAACATCGCGACCAGACACAGGATCGCGCCCTGCCAGCCGTTCGGCGCCGGCTGCATGACCGTGCCGAGATAGGCGGAAAACGTGAACAGCGGCCCGGGCACCGCTTGCGCCGCGCCATAGCCGGCCAGGAACGCGTCGTTCGACACCCAGCCCGGCGGCACTACGGCGGCTTGCAGCAGCGGCAGCACGACGTGGCCGCCGCCGAACACCAGAGAACCGGCGCGATAAAACACGTCGAATAATTGCACAGCGTGGTTCGGCACCGCCGCGGCGAGAAGCGGCAACCCGAACAGGATCGCGAAGAAAATGAGAATGGCGCTGACGGCCACCGTGCGGTTGACCGGGTGGGGCAGGTCGGGATGTTCAGCCGCCGGGACATTGCGAAACAGCACGATCCCGACCACGGCGCCGACCACGATGGCGGCGATCTGGCCCAACGATGTCGGCAGCGCCGAGACCAGAAGCGCCGCGGCGACCGCAAGCGTCGCGCGCTCCCGGTCGGGGGTAAGCGTGCGCATCATCGTCAGCACCGCATTGGCGACCACCGCCACGGCGGCGACTTTCAAGCCGTGCAGCCAGCCCGAGCCAAGCGCATTGCCGAGCGAGGTGACGCCGTAGCCGAACAAGACGAGCGCGATCGCCGAAGGCATGGTGAAGCCGGTCCACGCCGCGAGCGAGCCGATATAGCCCGCGCGCGACAGCCCGATGGCGATGCCGACTTTGCTCGAAGCCGGCCCGGGCAAGAATTGGCTGAGCGCGACGAGATCGACGTAGGTTTTTTCGTCGAGCCATTTGCGGCGGACGACGAATTCGTCGTGGAAGTAGCCGAGATGCGCAATCGGGCCGCCGAAACAGGTCAGTCCCAGCCGCAGGAATACGGCGAAGACTTCGGCGCTGGTGCCGCGGGGCGCGCTCATATGAGCCGCCGCTGCGGCATTTTCCGGCAAACTGTTCATTTTCCCTCGCGCGTCCGGATGCATTGTTGACAACAATCGGAGCCGGGGCAACAGTTTGCCGGCACGCGACAAGTCGTGCGGCGCGACCGCGCAACAAGCAAAACCGTGCGGCGCATGTGGGGAGGATCGCATGACTATTTCGGTTCCGCAGGATTTTGGCCGCAGCGGCGCAGCCGAACTGGCCGCCGCAACGCGGGTACGCTGGAGCTACGTGGCGCCGACGCTCTTGGTGTTCTGGATCATCTCCATGTTCGACAAGAGCAATATTTCGCTGGTCATGGCCGATCCGAAATTTCTCGGCGAAATGCAGCTCGCCGGCCAGACCAAATTGCTCGGCTGGCTCGCCAGCGGCATGTTCATCTCCTATAGCCTCGCGGCGCCGCTGTGGGGTTGGGCGGTGACCCGCTACGGACCGCGCAATTGCATCATGGCGAGCCTTGTCGTCTGGGCGCTCACCTGCTTCTGGTCGGGCCTGGCGCAGAGTTACGGCATGCTGCTCGCCTCGCGCGTCGGCCTGGGCATCGGCGAAGCCGCCTGCTACCCGGTCACGCTCGCTCTGGTCGCCAACTGGTTCGCGCTGCGCGAGCGCGGCAAGGCGACCTCCTATTGGTGGATCGGCACCATGATCGGTCCGATGCTCACCGGACTGATCGTCACCGGTTTGATCGTCGCGGCCGGCTGGCGCGGTCAATTCTACGTGCTCGGCATCCTGGCGCTGATTCTGCCGCTGCCGATGGTGTGGTTCCTGGTGCGCGACAAACCCGAGCAGCATCCGGCGGTGAATGCCGCCGAAATTGCCCTCGTGCATGACGGCGCGATCGAGCGAAACGACGACGCCCCGGGCCGTATTTTGAAGGGCGTGAGCAGCGTCTGGCGCAATCATCGCTTCTGGCTGATGGTGCTCGCGATCTCGTGCAACGCCATCTTCTTCTGGGGCTGGTCGATCTGGCTACCGACTTACTTGCGCACGGCGCGGCAATTCGCGTTCAGCACGTCGGGCTATCTGACCTTCGTGATCTACGGCTTCGCGGTCGTCACTATCCTGATTATCGGGCGTGTGTCGGATCGCGTATTTCGGCGCGCGCCGTTCGCCGGGCTGGGTTGGGCTTCAGCCGCGGTATTTTTGATGGCCGCGGCGCTGGCGCCGAATGCGACCTGGAGCGTGGTGCTGATGATCTGTGCGCTATGCGCGCAGCAGGTCGGCATATCCTGCGCCGAAATGCTGATGCACAGCGTGATCGGCACCGCCGACATGGGCAAATCGCAGGGCGTGCGCGCGCTGATCACGCAAATGACCGGCGCCTTGTCGCCGCTGATGATCGGCTACATTCTCGCCTATTCCGGCGGCGGCTTCGTGGCGCCGTTCGCGGTGCTTTCCGTCGCCGTCGTGATCTCGGCCGGCTGCATGATCGCGCTGACCAAAGAAGGATTTTGATGATGACGGTATCGGTTTCGGTCTTGCCCAGTATGACGGTCGGCGGCGTCGAAGTGCAGGGCCTGAGCGACGGCACGTTGCCGACGTTGCTCGACAAAGTCGTCGATATGGCGCCGGCGCAGGCCGAGCAATTGGTCGGCGGCACCGACAATGGCGTCTTTCCCATTCCGGTGAACAATTTTGTCATCCGGCGCGGCGGCAAGGTGATCATGATCGACGCCGGCGCCGGCAACACCATGTACCCGACGCTCGGCAGGCTGCCCGGCAATCTGCGCGCCGCCGGGATCGATCCCAAGGCCGTCAGCCATATCGTGATCACGCATCTGCATGGCGACCACGCCAACGGTCTGGTCGACGACGCCGGCAATGCGCATTACCCGAATGCCGAGATCGTGGTGCACGAGATCGAAGCCGATTTCTGGATGAACAGCGGCGCCAACGATATCGACAAGGTCAAGGCCAACCGCGCCCGCACCAAGATCAACCTGAAGCCCTATCTCGATCGCATCCATATCGTGCGCGGCAGCGAGGACTATTTTGGCTTCACCCCGGTGCTCGCGCCCGGCCATACGCCGGGACACACTTGTTGGCTCCTTGCCGCGCCGGGCGGCGGTTTCATGGCGCTCGGCGACGTGGTGCACGTCTCCGCCATCCAGGTTTCGCATCCCGACGCCGGGATGATTTACGACCTCGACAAGGACCAGGCGGTCAAATCGCGCAAGCGAATTCTCGATATGGCGGCGTCCGAACGCCTTGCCATCGCCGGCGCCCACGTCAATGCGCCCGGCTTCGGCTACATCGTGCGCAAGGGCGCAAGCTTCGCCTTCGAACCGGCCTGAAACTTTAGCACGTTTGCGAACGTTTCCCGGACGCGGTGCAGCGCGTAGCGGTGCACCGCTGCTCCGGGATCGTTACAGACTCGGCGTTTACGACGGTCCCGGTTCAGCAGCGCACCATTGCGCTACGCTCCATGTTGCGCTGCGCCCGGGACACATAGCGGAAACTTTTCTATATTGAAGAGTGATTTTGCCATCGAGGACATCATGACTCCTGTCGTCGCCATCGTCGCGCCCGGCGCCATGGGCGCCGCCGTCGGCAAGAGACTTGCCGACCACGGCCTCAAAGTGCTCACTTCGCTCACCGGCCGCAGCCAAGAGACCGCGGCGCGGGCCAAGGCCGCCGGCATGGCCGCGGCGAGCGACAACGAAATCGCGGCGGCCGATTTCATCCTCTCCATTCTGCCGCCCGGCGACGCGCTGGCGCTGGCCGAGCGTTTTGTGCCGGCGCTGACGGCGAGTAACGCCAAGCCGGTCTATGTCGATTGCAACGCCATCAATCCGGCGACGGTCGAGCGCGTGGCGAAGGCGATCGCGCCGACCGGCTGTCCTTTTGTCGATTCTGGAATCATCGGCGCTCCTCCTAAGCCGGGCGATGCGGGACCTCGGTTCTATGCGTCCGGTTCCGCGGCGCCGCGCTTTGCGCGCCTGCGCGACTACGGGCTCGACGTCCGCGTGCTCGGCGGCGCGATGAGCGCGGCCTCGGCGCTTAAAATGTCCTATGCCGGCATCACCAAAGGCACGCAGGCGATCGGCGCGGCGATGATGCTCGCTGCCGCGCGCGCCGGCTCCGCCGACGATCTGTTGGCCGAGCTGGAGGGAAGCCAGAAGCAATTGTTTCCCTGGCTCAAGCGGCAGTTGGAGCTGATGCCGCCCAAGGCCTACCGCTGGGTCGCGGAAATGCAGGAGATCGCCGGTTTCGTCGCCGACGACCCGGCGGCGCGCGACCTCTACCAAGGCGCCGCGCATTTCTACGAGCGCTTCGCGCAAGATTTCGAGAGCGGCGACAAGAAAGACGCCGCGGCGCTGGCGGCGTTTCTAGGAAAAGGTTCTTCCTGAGTTCAGAGTCTGCTTGCGCTATTTTTGTTTCGTCGGACTTAAAACGAGAGCGCTCTATGTTTCCAGTGTGACTGAAGCGCCGCGTTCCTCAAGACGATCCCGTATGATGTCGATTGGTCTACGTCGATCAATCCAAGGGGAAAGCGCGCTGCGAAGCCGCGACTTGAGTTCGCTGCGTCCGCCATAGTAGCTAAAGAGTGGCACGCAAGGCGCTTCATTGCCGGTCGGCGCTCCATACATCCGAAGATACTCAGCGAAATTGACTGCGTTCTCATCGACGGTCAAAAGCGTTTCGCAAGGAGTTCCTTCAGCATAGATCACGTCATGGCTTTCGAGCTTGATGTGGAAGAACTCAAGCTCGTCCATTTCGTTGGCGTCATATAGGGCAATCGTCGTGCCGTTTATTAGGTTGACGACTGGCACAAGCACGTTGTCGATAAAAATGGCGTGCGCCTTGGTCATGTATAAATCGGAATGCGGCACATTGGGACCGAGAGCCGAGCGTTTGATGCAAACAGGGAGCGCATCTTTCACCCACGGCTTTGAATTATCGCTTCTCTTGTATGAGTACCGCCCGATCCACTGAATAGGTCTTATCCCTCCGAAAACCGTTGGCAACAAATCTCCTATCGCGAGATCTTCAACTTTGCGATTGCCGCCGGCCGTTCGAATCCTTGTGCCCCTCAGAAAACATACTGAAACGGCGGAGGCTGGTTCCGGCTTCATCACTCTGCCGAGTAACGCGGCCAGACCAATGCCGCCCATCTTCAACACGTTGCGGCGCACACGTTGTGTTTTCACGGGACGAATTTCTGAATCGCTCATAACACTACCCCCTACCCATACTACCGAAACCAAAGTTGGCCCACTGCCCAGCATCAGCGCCCTCGAGGCACTGTCTACCCAGTATTCCCCTAGCTGGTTCAATCAACAAATATACTTTATTCAGGTTTCCAGGCAAGCCTGCCGACGAGGTAATGAAATTCAAATAATAGAGCGCGAGTTCTACTTATTGAGCCACCGCCGCGCAAAGCCCAGAATCCCCTGCGGCAGGAAGATGATCATGGCGATGAAAACAATGCCGAGCGGAATCAGATAGGGGAATTGATCGCCGAAAAACTGCGCCAAGAGTTGCCGCGCCAGCTGGAAAAATCCGGCGCCAACGATCGGCCCGACCAGCGTGCCAATGCCGCCAAGGACGTTGTAGATCACGGTGTCGCCCGAGGTGAGAAAGTAGACGAAATCCGGCGCGGCGAACTCGTTCTGGACGGCGTAGAGCACGCCGGCCAATCCGGCGAACAGGCCGGACAGCATCACCGACATCATCTTGTAGCGCTCGACCGCATAGCCGACGGCGCGGGTGCGCGCCTCGTTCTCGCGGATCGATTGCAGCACCGTGCCGAACGGCGACTGCGTTACCCGCCGCAAGAACAGATACGATCCCGCCACCGCCGCCAGCACGAACCAATGCAGCGTCGTCGAGGTGAAACGCGCATTATAGAGGAACGGGATGGTCAGATGCGGGCGGGTGAAGATCAGGCCGTTCTCGCCGCCGGTCACCGCGGTCCAGGTGAAGATGATGACATAGAAGATCTGGCTGAAGATCAGCGTGGTGATGGCGAAATAGATGTCGCGCAGCCGAGTTGAGAAAAAGGCCACGAACAAAGCCGCGCCCGCCGCGCCGGCGAGCCCGCACAGAATGGCAAGCCACAGGTTTGGCGGGCTCACGATCAGCAAAGCGCCCGCGGCGCCATACATGCCAAGCCCGAAAAACGCCGAATGGCCGAATGAAACCATGCCGGTGTAGCCGATCAAAAGATCGGACGACATCGCCAGCAGCCCCCAGATCAGGATTTCGGTGAGGAAGCGCCGCCAGAACTCCGGCAGGACGAGCGGCGCCGCGATCAGCAGCGCCATCACCGCGCAGAAGCCGATCCAGAACACGGCGTTGTGGCTCAGGCGCCGCGTGCCGAGCGGCAAGTCCTTCAGCGTCGTGGCTTTATCGCGCTGTTCGGGTGTCATCGTGCAAACAGGCCGGTGGGACGGAACAGGAGGGTGAGTATCAAGACGACGAACGACACGATCACCGCTTGCGAAGGATCGACCCAGATCGTGGCATAGGCCTCAAGCAAGCTGATGAAGATGGCGGCGGCGATCGAGCCGCCGAAATTGCCCATGCCGCCGACCACCACGACGATAAATGCTTTGAGCACCCAATCGAGCCCCATGGTGTGATTGACTCCGACCATCGGAGCAAACAAGACGCCGCTCGCCGCCGCCATGGCGGCGCCAATGGCGAACACCCCGGTGTAGACCCACGGCACCGGGATGCCCATGGCTTGCGCCATCACGCGGTCCTGCGCAGTGGCTCTGATCCAGACGCCGAGCTTGCCGTATTTCAGGAACAGCCAGAAACCGCCGATGATGGCGGCCGAGAGGACCGCGATGAGGATGCGATACCAGGGATATTGCAGATAGAACAGCGTGAAGTGGCTGCTGATAGGCTCCGGAATCTTGCGCACCACCGGCCCGAATTGCCACAGCGCATAGTTCTGCAATACCAGCGAAATACCGAAAGTCGCGAGGATTGTGTTGAGCGGATCGCGGCCGATCAGCGGCCGCAGCGCGACGATCTGCATCGCGGCGCCGAGAATGGCGACGATCAGCGAGGCGCCGATCAAAGCCAGCCAGAAGCTGCCGGTGGTCACGAAGACGACGAAGCCGATATAGGCGCCGAGCATGAACAATTCGCCGTGGGCGAAATTCACCACGTCCATGATGCCGAAGATCAGCGTCAGCCCGGACGCGATCAAAGCCAGGATCATGCCGGTGACGATGCCGTTGACCGTCTGAATGATAATGAGATCGAAGGGTATGGCGTGGAAGAACTGGCCGAGCGCGCCCATCGCTCACACTCCGAGATACTGCTTGATGACCGGGTGATGCAGGTCGAGCTCGGAGGCGGCGCAATGGTGGCGCACGCTGCCCTTCTCCATGATGTAGATGCGCTGGCTCGCTTCGAGCGTCAGCGGCACGTTCTGCTCGACCAGAAGGATGGCGACGCTCTCGTTGTGCAGGACCTCGATAATATTGCGGATCTGCGAAACCATGCGCGGCATCAGGCCTTCGGTCGGCTCGTCGAGCAGGATGATCTTCGGCTCCAGCATCATGGCCCGCGCAATGGCGAGCATCTGCTGCTCGCCGCCTGACAGCGTGCCGCCGGCCTGGCTGCGCCGCTCCGCCAGCACCGGAAAGAAGGCGAACACCTTGTCGAGCAGCGTGCGGCGCTTTTCATCGGTGACGCCGTCGCGGTCGAGGCCGGTGCGTAGGTTTTCCATCACCGTGAGCAGGCGGAAGATGCGCCGGTCTTCCGGCACATAGCCGACGCCGCGGCGGGCGAGTTTGTGCGGCGGCAGGCCGGTGGTGGTTTGTCCTTCGAGTCGCACCGCGCCCTGGCTCGGCTGCACCAGGCCCATGATGGTCTTCAACGTGGTGCTCTTGCCGACGCCGTTGCGGCCGAGTAGCCCCACCACCTCGCCCGGCCCGACGTTGAGCGAGACGCCGTGCAGAATGTGGCTCTTGCCGTAATAAGTGTGCACCTCGTCGACAGCGACGAGCGGCTCGGCATTGTCGGCCGAATCGTCCACCGTGGCGCTCATGTCTTGAGATAGACCTCCAGCACCTTGGGATTCTCCTGAATCTCAGCTGGCGTGCCTTCGGCGAGGATGGTGCCGTAATTCAGCACGGTGATGCGGTCGGCAAGCTCCATCACCACCTGCATGTCGTGCTCGACGATCAGGATGGTGAGATTGTTGGCGGAGTCCCTGGCGATGCGCTTGACCAGCGCCTTGGTCTCGTCGGTCTCCGCCTGGCTCATGCCGGCGGTCGGCTCGTCGAGGCATAACAGCTTCGGCTCGGTGGCGAGCGCGATGCCGATTTCCAGGTTGCGCTGCTCGCCGTGCGAGAGGTTTGCGGCCAATTCCTCGGCCTTGCCGAGCAGGCCGACGGAATCGAGCGCAGCTTGCGTTTTGCCGTTGACGTTGGCCAGCGCGCTGTGATGCGCGAACATGTTCCAGCCATGCCGGCGCGATTGCGCGGCGATGCGCACATTTTCGAACACAGTGGCATTGGGCAGGATATTGGTGATCTGGTAGGAACGCGCGATGCCTTTTTGCGAGATCGCGTTGGCGGGCAGCCCGGTGATGTCCTCGCCGTCGAAGACGATGCGGCCGCCGCTCGGCCGCAACACGCCGGTCAGGCAATTGAAGAAGGTGCTCTTGCCGGCGCCGTTCGGCCCGATGATGGCGCGCACTTCGTCGCGCGCCACCTCGAAATTGACGTTGGAAAGCGCGGCAAGCCCGCCGAAACGGACAGACAGCAGTTCGGTCTTGAGGATAGGCGCCGGCGCCGCTCCCCGGCCGGGCGCCGGGGAGTGCATGTCGATCGATGCTGCCGCGCTCACTTAGGCAGTGAAGTTGCAGGCCGGCGGCACAACAGTCTTGCTCCCCGGCACCGTCTCTTTGAGGTGGTACGTTCCGCCCGAGACTTCGAAGATGAATTCCTGCGGGAAGGCCTGATGGTCTTCCTTGCGAATTGTCTTGTCGCCTTGCGGGAAGTCGGGGCCGGCCTTCAGCTCGAGGCCTTCGAGCGCTTCGATGAGCTTCATGGTGTCGGCCTTGCCTTGGAACTTCGATTTCTCCATGCCGATCTTGAGCGCGTTGAGCGCCTCGTAGTTCGACTGCACGTATTTGTCGGGCAGCGGACCGGACGGATCGATCTTCGCCAGTCTCGCCTTGGCCTCGTCGAAGAAGGCGTGGTGGTAAGGCGTATCGAGCGGCCCTTGGAACACCGGAATGTAGCGGTTGATCGCGGTGAAGCCGTCGATCTTGTTGCCGATCGCGATCAGATTGGTCGATTCCGAGATCGAGCCGTCGCCGGCCCATTTGTATTTCTTGGTGAGCCCGAGGTCGTAGGCCTGGGTGGCGAGGGTGACGCCGTCCTTGCCGAAGAAGATGCCGAACAAGCCGTCGAAATCCCCGGAGATTTTCGAAAGGAACGGCGTCATGTCCGGCGTGCCGAGCGGGATGCCGGTGGTGCCGACCACTTCGCCGCCGTTGTCCTTGATGTGCGCGATGTAGGCGTCACGCGTCGACTGACCCCAGGAATAGTCGGCAAAGGCGATGTGCCACTTCTTGCCCATCTTGGTCAGCGTCGGAGCGAACGCCACCGCTTGCGCCGGCGCGTAATCGTAGGTGCGGAAGCTGTAGCGGTTGCAGTGGCTGGTGGTGAGCGTGGTGTCGAGGCAGACGCTGATCATGTTGACGATCTTGGCGTCTTCCCACACCGGCATGCAGGCGAGACAGATGTTGGAGAGGAAGCCGCCGACATGGGCGTCGATATTGTCCTCTTGCACCAGCTTCTCGCTCTTTTGCCGGGCGACCGCCGGCGAGCTCTCGTCATCGACGATGTCGAGTTCGACCGGGCGGCCGTTGATGCCGCCGCTCGAATTGATGCGGTCGGCCGCCATCTGCAATCCGACCACCGCGGTCTTGCCGCCGGCCGCGCCGGCGCCCGACAGCGGCTGCTCCGAACCGATCTTAAAGGCCTTTTCCGCGCCGAAAGCGGCGCGCCACGGCGCCGGCACCAGCATCATCGCGCCGATCGCGCCGCCGCCCCAGCCGACGATACGGCGGCGCGTGACCTTGCCGCTGTACCAAATATCTTCGGCCCATTTTTCTTCTTTCCACTTCTCAGTCATCGCATGTTCCTCCTACTGGAATAGCCTGGCCCGTGCGCCGGCCCTGAACGGGCTTTTGTTGCGCCATTTCGGCCGTTAGCAAACGCGATCTTGACCTTGGTTTCAACCGAATTCGCAAGCCCGGCCTGGCCGGTCGGCCGGGGCGCCGCGTGTAAGATCGTCGCGGCGGGTCCGGCTTTCTCCTTGCCGGCTTGATGATAAAATGGGCAAAAGCTTCATGGCGGGACGAAGAGGAAGTGGACAATGGCGACATTAGCCATGCGGCGAGAAAATTCAGATGCGCTGACGAGCGGCCGCGCGGCGCGGCTGGCGATCCGGCGCAATGCGCATTCCGGTCCGACGTTCCGGCCTGGCGCCGGGTTTCGTGCAGGCCAATCTCGCGATCCTGCCGCAGGCCTTGGCGCAGGATTTTCTGCAATTCTGCCAGCGCAACCCGAAGCCATGCCCGCTGCTCGGCGTCTCGGCCGCGGGCGACCCCCGCATTCCGGCGCTGGGCGAGGATCTCGATATCCGCACCGACCTGCCGCGCTATCGCGTCTGGCGCGACGGCGCGCTCGTCGAAGAGCCGAGCGATATCCTCAAATACTGGCGCGACGATCTGGTCAGCTTCGCGATCGGCTGCTCGTTTTCGTTCGAGCAGGCGCTGCTCGAAGACGGCATTGAGCTCCGTCACATGACTCTAGATTGCACCGTGCCGATGTACCGCACGGCGGTGGAAACCGTGCCGGCGGGACCGTTCCACGGGCCGCTCGTCGTCTCGATGCGGCCGATGAAACCGGCCGACGCCATCCGCGCCGTGCAGATCACCACGCGGTTTCCTTCCGTGCATGGCGCGCCGGTGCATCTCGGCAAGCCGGAAGCGATCGGCATCAAGGATATCGCCAAGCCCGATTGGGGCGATGCGGTGCCGATTCACGATGACGAGATTCCGGTGTTCTGGGCCTGCGGAGTGACGCCGCAATCGGTGATCATGGCAGTCAAGCCGGAATTCTGTATAACCCATTATCCCGGCGCCATGCTGGTGACGGACCGCCGCAACACCGAATTTGCGATCATGTAGAAGCGAATGGCGAATGGCGAATGGGCAATAGCGCGTTGCTCGCTCCATTCGCTACTCGCTATTCGCGTGGACGATTGATTTCCTGCCGCGACGAGAACCCACATGCTTATCGACTTCCAGCAACACTACACGCCGAAAGAGCTGCTCAAGGGCGACCCGAGCAAAGCCACGGTCGATCTCGATGGCGACGGCAACCCGCATTATCTGCTCAACCCGCAGCTCGCCGATCTTGCCGGGCATGTTCGCATGATGGATGCCGCCGGCATCGATGCCGGCGTGCTGTCTTGCGGCCCGGGCTTCGATCAGCCCGATCTTGCGATCTGCCGAACCATCAACGAGCGGATGCGCGAAGCCGAACGGACTTATCCCGGCCGCTTCATCGGCTTGGCGCATGTCCCGGCGCTCAAGCCGCAGGAAGCCGCGAGCGAACTGAAACGCTGCGCCGTCGAGCTTGGCTTTCCCGGCGTCGTCATCGGCTCGGAATTGCAGGACCAGCCGCTTGACTGCGACGAGCTGAGGCCGTTCTGGAAATCATGCGCCGATCTCGGCCTCTACGTGTTCATCCATCCGCTGCCGCGCGTGATCCGCTGGAACCGCATGGATGCCGACGATCTCGGCCGTATGCTGGGCTGGGAATTCTCGCTGATGACGGCGGCGGTGCGCATCATCAACAGCCGGTTGCTCGATGAGTTGCCGACGCTGAAAATCCTGTTCTCGCATTTTGCCGGCGGCATCGGCCGCTATCTCGGCCGCATCCGCGGCTTTCAAGATCGAAAAGAGTTCGGCACGGCCGAGGTCGCCCGCCACGGCCGCCAGCCCAAGCAGCCGTTCGACCATTACATCGAGCACCGGCTGTTCTATGACATCGCCGGCTGGGCCGGGCCCGGTCACGCGGCGGAATGGGGCGCGCACTGGATCCGCTTCGGCTTCGAGGAGCTTAAGGTCTCGCAACTCGTCTTCGCCACCGATTATCCGCAAGCCGTGCGCGAGCCCGCCGATGTCGCGGCCTATGTCGCCGCGGTACGCGGGCTCGGCAGCGAAGGCCGCGCCATCGCCGGCGGCGCCAACGCCGAAAAGCTCATTGCCGATGTCAAACGGCGGCTGACCGCGCATTTAAGGCCAGGCAAGGCGCGGGCATGAACGATAGGACGGCGGTCGAGGGGAATATTTTCGATCCCGCAGCGAACGGCTGGGAGCGGGTCGAGGGCCACAATTTCGGCGAGCTGATCGGACCGATCTGGCGCCGCGGCGACGGTTTGTTCGGCATCCTCGCCGCGGACAAGCATCGCAACCATCGCGGCATTGTCCATGGCGGCATGCTAATGAGCTTCGCCGATCAGGCCATGGGCATGACCGGCCGGCGCTCAACCGGCGACAAGCCGCACGCCACCATCGAGATCAATATGCAGTTCGTCGGCACGGTGCAGGTCGGCGATTTCGTCGAGGCGCATTGCGAGGTGGTGCGCAAGACCCGTTCGATTCTGTTCATCGAATCGAAGGTGAAAGTGGACCGCTGCGTCGTCGCCGCAGCAAGCGGGATTTGGAAAATTCTGGGGGAGGGGTAGCGACCCCCACCTTGATCCTCCCCCTTTCAGGGGGAGGAAAGAGTCTGCTGAACAATTCTCCCTCCCCCTGCAAGGGGGAGGGTTGGGGTGGGGGTCATCTTCATGCCCGAAACCTCTTGAGCGTGCCGCCCTTCATCGCCGAACCGGGCAGCGGATGGCCGACGATGTCCTCGGCAAGATGCGCGCATGCGATCAGCGCGTCGAGATCGATGCCGGTTGCGATGCCCATTTCCTCGCACAGAAAAACCAGATCCTCGGTGCAGACATTGCCGGCGGCGCCGGCATGGCCGGCGAACGGGCAGCCGCCGAGACCCGCGACCGCCGCATCGAACCGCGTCACGCCCATTTCGAGGCCAGCATAAGCGTTGGCGATCGCCAAGCCGCGGGTATCGTGCAGATGCAGCGCGATATCGAGATCGGGCCAGCGCTCGCGCAAACTCCCGACCACGCGCTTGATCGCAAGCGGCGTCGCCCAGGCCATGGTGTCGGCGAGCGTGACATAGCGCAGTGTGACGCCGTGCTCCTTGGCCACGTCGAGGATTTGCTGCACCAAAGCGACCACGCGCGCGACCGCAATATCGCCTTCGAAATTGCAGCCGAACGCCGCCATGACGCTGCCGCGCTCGACTGGAATTCCGGCCGCCTTGTACATTTCGACGATCGCATGTTGCCCGGCGAGTTGCTGTTGCGCGGTGCGGTTCTGGTTGCGTTTGAGGAATTTTTCCGAGGTGCAGAGCTGGATGGTGCCGGTATTGGTCAGCCGGCTGTGCGCAAGCGCGCGCGCAAAGCCTTTTTCGTTGAGCCATAAAGCGGTGTAGGCGACGCCGGGCCGCGGCGCGATGCCCTCCACGACGGCGTCCGCGTCCGCCATGCCCGGCACGTTTTGCGGATTGACGAAGGAGACGATCTGGATGTGGTCGAGGCCGGTCTCCGAGAGCGCATCGATCAGCGCGATCTTGCGCGCCGTCGCAATCGGGCCCTTCTCGATCTGGAAACCTTCGCGCGGTCCTTCTTCGGTGATGTACACGCTCGCCGGCAAATCGCTCATGATTTTTCGCTCATGATTTTTCCTTGACGGTAACGACTCTGCTTTTGGCCAGCGCGGCGATCTCCGATTGTGCGAGACCGAGCTCGCCGAGAATCTCCGCGGTGTGCTCGCCGAGCCCGGGCGCCTGCCGCCGCAAGCCGAAATCGTGGTCGCCCATTTCGAGCGGCAGGCGCGGCAGTTTGGCGCGAAGTCCGTTCGGGAACGCGATCTCCAACATGCGGCCGCCGGCATTGAGCTGCGGATCGTCGAACAGATCGCCGGGCTTGGCGACCGGCGCGAATGGAATATCGATGCGGTCGAACAATTCGGCAAGGGCGGCGAGCTTGTGGCGCGCGACGATCTCCGCAACGATCGGGCGCAGCACGGGCCGCGCCTGCACGCGATCCTCGTTGGTCTTATAAGCCGGGTTCACCAACAGGTCCGTCCGTCCGAAATGCTCGCAGAACCGGCGCCAGTGACCGTCGCTGGTCAGGCCGACGAAAATCTGTTCGCCGTCGGCGGTGGCGAAGGGTTCATAAATCGCCCAAGCTCCTTCGCGAGAAGGCATCGGCGGCATCGGCTTGCCGGTGACCACTTCGCCGGCCATATGCGACATCATCAGAAAGGCGGTCGATTCGAAGAGAGCCGACTTGACCATTTGCCCGCGGCCGGTGCGCGCGCGCTCGCGCAGCGCCGCTTGCACGCCGATCACGGCGAACATGCCGCCCATGATGTCGACGACCGATGCGCCGGCGCGCAACGGCCGGCCCGGCGGCCCGGTCATGTAAGCCAAGCCCGCCATGAACTGCACCACCTCGTCGAGCGCCGGGCGGTGCTCGTAGGGCCCGCTCAAAAATCCCTTCAGCGCGCAGTAGACGATCCGCGGATTTTTCGCGGCGAAATCGCGGTAACCGCAGCCGAGCCGGTCCATGGTGCCGGGCGCGTAATTTTCCAGAACGACATCGGCGGTTTGCGCCAGGCGATGGAGCACGGCGCGCCCTGCGTCGGATTTCAGGTCGAGCGCGAGGCTGCGTTTGTTGCGGTTGAAGGTGGCAAAGAATCCGGCGGCAAAGCCATAGAGCCGGCGGGTGTGATCGCCGGCCACGGGCTCGATCTTGATCACGTCGGCGCCGAGGTCGGCGAGGATGAGCCCCGCCGTCGGCCCCATGATGGTGTGGCAGAATTCGAGCACTCGAATGCCGGCAAGCGGCAGGGTGTCGGTCGAATGTGTGTCAGGATCGGTCGAAGGCATCCGCGCATTTTAGGCCGTCATGCCCGCGCTTGTCGCGGGCATCCACGTCTTTACGATGTGGCGGCATAGCGTAGACGTGGATGGCCGAAACAAGTCCGGCCATGACGAGGGTAGGGGGAATGCCATGCAGAAATCATTCGTTCGCGGCGCGCGGGCGCAAACGCGCGCCTATTCGCCGGCGGTCATCACCGAAGGCGCGGCGCGGACCATCTGGCTTGCCGGCCATACCGGCGCGGTGGATGATGCGGGAAAATCGCTGGCCGGCGATTTCGACGGGCAATGCCGGCAGACGTTTCGCAATATCGAAAAGACGCTGGCCGAGGCCGGCGCGAAACTTGCCGATCTCGTCACCATGACGGTGTTTCTGATCGACGCGCGCCACACCACGCGGATGACCGAATTGCGCAGCGAGATTTTCGGCAAGGATTTTCCGTGTAGCGCCGCGATCACCGTCGCCGGCTTTGCTCTGCCGGAGATGATGATCGAGATTCAGGGTGTCGCGGTGGTTTGATCCCTCCCCCCTTGTGGGGGAGGGTAGGGTGGGGGGTCCCGAGGTAACGCGCGTGAATTGACCGGTGCACGAGCGTTCGTCGACACCTGCGATTACGCGTCACCACCCCCACCCCTATCCCCTCCCCACAAGGGGAGGGGAAGAGCGGGCGTCGCCACTACGCACCCTTCGCGCGCGCCTCGTGGATCGCGCGCCATAACACTTCCGGCGTTGCCGGCATGGCGACGTGTTTGACGCCGAGCACCGAGAGCGCATCGACCAGCGCATTGGCGACCGCCGGCATGGCGCCGACGCAGCCGGCTTCGCCGGCGCCCTTGACGCCGAGCGGATTGGTCTTGGTCGGCACCGGATTTGAATCGACGTGGAAGCCGCTCATGTCGCCGGCGCGCGGCATGGCGTAATCCATGAACGAGCCGGTGAGGATCTGGCCGTCGGCGTCGAATTTGATGTCTTCCATCAGAATTTGCCCGATGCCCATGGCGATGCCGCCGTCGACCTGGCCGTGCAGGAGCAGCGGATTGATCACCGTGCCGACGTCGTCGACCACGTTGTAGGCGACGATCTCGACTTCGCCGGTGTCCTCGTCGATTTCCAGCTCGCAGACATGGACGCCGTTCGGATAACTCGCCACCTTGCCGCTGTATATCGCCTTCTCGATCAGTCCGCATTCCATGCCCTGCGGCAAATTCTTCGGATCGATCGAGGCCTTGGCGACTTCCTTGATGGTCAAGGTCTGGTTCGTCTTTTGGCTGGAGAACACGCCGTCGGCGAATTTTATGTCGGCGACATCGACCTTGAACATATTGGCGGCGATCGCCTTGGCCTTGGCTTCGATCTTCTCCGCGGCCATGGTGAAGGCCGAGCCCGACATGGTCGCCGAGCGCGAGCCGCCGGTACCTTCGGCGAAAAACACCTGGTCGGTGTCGCCCTGGATATAGGTCACCTCGTTCGGATCGAGGCCGAGCCGGTCGCAGACGATCTGCTTGAACGCGGTTTCGTGGCCTTGGCCCTGATTGATGCTGCCGGAAAAGATCGACACCGAGCCGGTGCGATCAAAACGAATTTCCGCGCCTTCAAGCCCGGCGGCGGCGGAGCGCTCGATGGTATTGGAGAAACCCAGGCCGCGCAGCTTGCCGTGTTTCCGCGCCGCTGCACGGCGGGCCTCAAAACCCTTTTTGTTCGCGGCATCGAGCGCGAGGTCCATATTCTTTTCAAACTCGCCGCAATCGTAAGTGAAGGTCACGCTCGACTTGAACGGCAAAGCGCTCGTTGGAATGGTGTTCTTCCGGCGCAGCTCCGCCGGATCGACGGCGAGCTGGTCGGCGGCGAGATCGACCATGCGCTCGATGACATAGCCGGCCTCGGGACGGCCGTTGCCGCGATAGGGCCGCACCGGCTGGGTGTGGGTGAACACGGCCGTGACATCGATATGCGAGGCGGGCGTTTTGTAGACGCCGGCCAGCGTGCCGAGATTGCCGGTAAACGCCGGCATGCCGACCTGCAGATAGGCGCCGATCGCGGCGATGATTTTGGCGCGGAAGCCGAGGAAGGTGCCGTCCTTGTCGAGCGCGAGTTCCGCTTCGGTGACGTTGTCGCGCGCCTGCGCATCGCAGAGAAACGATTCCGAGCGCGTCGCCACCCATTTGACCGGCCGGCCGACGAGCTTGGCGGCGAGCAGCACCAGCGCCACCTCGTTGTACACCGCCGACTTCATGCCGAAACTGCCGCCGATGTCGCCGCACACGACGCGGATTTTGTTGTCGGGAACTTTCAGGACATATTGCGACAGCTCGGTCTGAAACACATTGGTCCGCTGCAGCGTGGTGTAGATGGTGTAGCGGCCCTCGATCGGCTCGAACAGTCCGATGGCGCCGCGCGGCTCCATGGTCGCCGCGGTGACGCGGTTGATGACGAATTCGTGCTTGACCACATGCGCGGCGCGGGCGAAGGCGGCATCGGTCGCCGCCTTGTCGCCCTCGACCTGGATGAAGCCGATATTGTTGGGGCAATCGTCCCACACCAGCGGCACGCCGGGCTTGACCGCTTCGCCGGTCGAGACCATCGCCGGCAGCGGCTCGTAATCGACCTCGATCAGTTCGGCGGCGTCGACCGCCTGGTAATAAGTCTCGGCGACGACGAACGCGACATAGTCGCCGATCATCCGCACCCGGTCTTCGACCAAAGCCGGATAGCGCGGCCGGTAGCCGGGCCCGCCATCGCGGCGCTTCAATCCGCCCGGAACCGGCAGGTCGCCGAAACCCGCGGCCTTGTAATCGGCGCCGGTCAACACCGCGAGCACGCCGGGCGCGGCTTTCGCTTTCGCCGTGTCGATTTTGCGGATGCGGGCGTGCGCATGCGGCGAGCGCAGCACAGCGCCGAACGCCATGCCGGGAAAGGTCATATCCGCGACGTAGCGGCCGCCGCCCTTGATCAGCCGCGGATCCTCGAACCGGGGAACGGGCTGGCCGATCGCGAATTCACCCATCGGTGTCCTCGTAAGTGGCGGAATTCAAAGAGACGCCCGGCGCAACTCCAGGAGAGATGGCCGGGCGTCGCTGGAGAGGCTCAATATCTAGCGCGACTGGCTGGGGCCTTCAATCGGGCGCGACGCAAGCGCTGGATTCCCGCTGTTGCGGGAATGAGCGGAAGAGGTCACCCGCTCGTCCCCGCGAAAGCGGGGACCCAGAAAGTCCGGCGCACCTTGCAAGCCGACTGGATTCCCGCTGTCGCGGGAATGAGCGGAAAGGGCTATAGTCGCCCATCATGCCCGAGACATTCGAATCCGCCCTGCAAAGCCGCGTCGACACCATGATCGACGCCTGCACCCGTTGCGGCAAATGTGTCGAGGCCTGCCCGGTCACCGGCGCCGCCGGGCTTGAAACCGCGGCGCGCGACAATCCGGTCGGCGTCATTGGCGGCGTCATCGACATCCTGCGCAGTGGCGAAGGCAGTGAAGCGGCGCGGCATTGGGCGGCCGGCTGCGTGCGCTCCGGCGACTGCATCGAGGCCTGCGACTACGGCGTCAATCCGCGCTTTCTGCTCGGCATGGCGCGGGTCGCCATGGCAAAGGCCAAGAACGACGCGGTGACGTTGCGCCGCGGCGGCGTCGAGGGCTTCCGCAAGGTGGCGCGCGACGTCAATGCGATTTCGCGCCTCCAGCTCGACGATACGCTCTTGGCGCGATTGGGCCAGGGCAAACCAAATATTCCTCCCCCGCTTGCGGGGGAGGGCAGGGTGGGGGCCGCCGCCGCGCCGGCGGATTTCGTGTTCTACACCGGGTGCAACGTGCTCAAGACGCCGCACATCGCGCTCCTTGCGCTCGACATCATGGACGCGCTCGGCATCAGCTACAGCGTCATGGGCGGGCCGACCCATTGCTGCGGCGTCCAGCAATTGCGCTCAGGCGACATCGCCGCGTTCGGCCGCATGGCCGAGACCACGCTCGACAAGCTTTCGCACAGCAAGACCGGGCAGGTGATCTCCTGGTGTCCGTCCTGCCACGTTCAGTTCACCGAAATGACGCTGCCGGCGGCGGAGAAGACGCGCGGCGCAAAGCCGTTCGACATGACGCCGTTCACGATGTTCGTGCGCAAGCATCTCGACCGGCTGCGGCCGCTGCTTCGCCAGCCGGTGCCGATGCGGATCGCGCTGCACAAGCATCCCGGCGTTCGCGGCGTGGTCGCCGCGGCAGAGGACATTTTGCGCGCCGTGCCGGGCGTCGAGTTCGTCGATCTGCACCAGCCGGCGGTCGGGCTGCAAGCCAACGACCTGAAACCGCTGCCGGCCCATCGCCGCGCGCTGCAGGAAGCCGAGCTCAAAGCCGCCGAAGCGGCCGGCGTTGACGCGCTGGTCGCGCTCTACCACTCCGACCATCGCGAACTGTGCGCCCACGAGCGCGACTGGCCGTTCCAGATTTTGAATTTGTACGAGGTCGTCGGCTTGAGCATGGGCCTCTACTACGAAGACACCTTCAAGCGGCTGAAGCTGATGCAGGACGCCGACGCCATCTTGGCCGATTGCGAAGACCTCGTTGCGCAACACAGCCTTGACCGCGAGACGACGCGGCTCGCGATCCAGACGATGCTCGACGAACAACCGGCGCCGCTAAGGGGCGCGGCGTCTCAGTAACACCTCATCCTGAGGTGGCCGCGAAGCGGCCCTCGAAGGATGGTGCCGAGGCGTCCGCGCGTAGCGCGGGCCTCGAAGGATGGCTTCATGCGCCGCGACCTTGATCTTCGTGCAGATGCTCCCGCCGACGCGGCCCTGTAGAGATGAAAAATACGCCCAGCCGGTCAGAACTCAAGCGCCGCAGGGCATTTCAACGCTCCGCTTTGGGAAATTGCGCTGAAAAATTCCTGCGTCCGTGTAATACGCGAACAATCTCAACCCTGCCGTTGTTGACCCGATAGAAGATCACGTAGGGGTGAACTGGCGCGGAACGCAATCCCGGCATGACTTCATCGCGTGCTCTCCATCTCAGCGCGTTTTCGGAAAGCCGCTGCGCTGTTTCGTCGATCTCGCGCAGAAGCTTGTCGGCTACCTCGATGGATGCAACGCGTGCGTAGTACTGCCACACATCCGCCAGATCGCGTTTTGCGCGCGGGGCCTAAACCACACGCCTATGTGCCGGGGGCATGCTCTTTGTGAAGCTGCCGGAGAAGCTCTTCTACATCGAGGTCCTCGCCCAGGCCGGCGTCCAATTCGCCGATACCCGCCTCGACTTGAGCGCGCAAATTCTTGAGCGCTTCGACGCGCTCCAAGAGCTCTCTTCCGAGCTGTTCCTGCGCCGCCTCGGGAAGAGCAGCGACCTTGCTGATCGCGATTTCCAATGTCTTGACCATGCCGAACTCTACCACATTTCTGCACGATCGAATCGCCTGTTTCCATGGCAGCTTCCGGCTGTTCCGCGCGGGGCATGGCGAGGGTCGCAAGAAATCATAGCCTGGATCAGCTAAAATTATCTCACGCTCTGTCACTATTCAGGTTATGATCCCTTGACAGCGGTCTCCGTTTCAGATACACTCTGCAAGAATCAAATCTCGCCCCGGTTAGGGACGCCGTCCGGGTGATGCCGGGCGGAGAGGGGCGGGTGTGGTGCCCGCGGGCAAAGCCTCATCAGCTTTGCTCCCGGGCGGTCCGGGCATCATGCCTGCCGGCATTACGACCGGCGTGCGAGGTGCGTCGCTGGAAGTGGGAGGGGAAACCTTCCCACGAAGCCTGGCCCGGATCGCACCAAGGGACTACACACCCCTTGGGCAGAGCCGTGGTGGAACGCCGGCAGGCGAGCGCGCCCGAGAGCGGAGGGGCGGCGCAAGCCGCCTTATCCGTGGCGCGACCCGCGCGCCGCTTGCGCGCGGGGACTGACGACAGTGCGACTGCCGGCGTTCCGCTTTCCTTTATTTGCCGGAAGCGAGCCGCAAAGAACTGCTCCGCAACATCCTGGAATGGCCCGCTCTGGATTGGATGGCTTGGGTTTTTTCACCGATCCCCGTCACCGCAAGCGGGGGAGGGAAACAAATAGGCTGTTTGACAACGTGGATCGGGAAAATCGCGCGCGCGGGAACGACTTCCTTTTGCCCTCCCCTTGCGGGAGAGGGTCGCGTCGCCAAGCGACGCGGGGTGGGGTGAGTGGCGGCGAAGCGAACTGCAGCGCGCTCGGCGCGCTTTCACCCCCTCCCGCTCCCCCCGATCAAGTCGGGGGTCGCGACCTCCCCCCTCCAGGGGGAGGTCGGTGTAAGAAATATCAATCCGACTGGATATTGGCTTCCTTGACCATCTTGCCCCATTCGCCGAGTTGGGCCTTGATGAAGTCGCCCAATTCGCCGGGCGTCGAGGAAAAGCCTTCGAAGCCGACGTTCTTGAATTTCGCCTGGGTCTGCGGATCGTCGATGATCGGGCGCAGCGTGCCGTTGAGCTTGGCCACGATCTCGGGCGGCGTGCCGGCCGGCGCGACCAGGCCCGCCCAGGCATCGATGTTGAAGCCTTTGACGCCGGCTTCGTCCATGGTCGGCAGATCGGGATACAGCGCGCTGCGCTTGATGCGCGTGATGGCGAGCGGCCGCAGCGTTCCGGCGGCGACATGCGGCATGGCGGTGGTGAAGTCGGCGAACATCATCGAGACGCGGCCGCCGATGATGTCTTCGAGCGCCGGCGGCGTGCTCTTGTAGGGCACATGCAGCATGCTGATTTCGGCCCATTTCGACAAGATGTCGCCGGCGACGATCCCGGCGGTGTTGCCGCTGGCGAACGACAGCTGGCCGGGATGCGCCTTGGCATAGGCGACCAGTTCCTTGACCGAATGGATCGGCAGGCTCGGATTGACCACCAGCATCAGCGTAAAGCTTCCGACCCGCGTGACCGGCACAAAATCTTTCACCGCATCGTAGTTCACGTCCTTGTGCAGAAACGGATCGGCGGACAGCGGCGAGTTGGTCGCCATCAGCAGATTGTAGCCATCGGCCGGCTGATGATGGACGTAGAGCGCGGCCAGCGCGCCGTCGGCGCCGGGCCGATCTTCGACGACGACGGGTTGCCCGAGCGCTTTGCTCAGCGGGTCGGCGATAATGCGGCAGATCGTGTCGCTGGCGCTGCCGGGGCCGAACACGGCGGTTATCGTAATCGGCCGTGCCGGATAGTCCTCGGCGTGAAGCACCGGGATGAACAAAATGGCCGCAGCGGCGGCCACGACAATGGCAAGAAGCTTTTTCATGTCCTCACTCCCTGGTGGCGCAAATTATGATTGCCGGGGTGTCGGCCTTGCGGTGGCGCACGCCCTTTCGCGTTTGAGGATAGCAGATTTGCGCGGCCGCGCGTCAGGCCTCGGCCGCGACAACTCGTTCCAGGGCGAGGGATGCAGCATTCTCCGCTCATTCCCGCGCAAGCGGGAATCCAGGATTACCCCGGACTGGAGGCTTGGTCCCCGCTTTCGCGGGGACGAGCGGAGGCCAGAGCTAGCGGATGAACGTGCCGCTGTGCAGCTCGGCGAAAGCCTGCTGCAGCTCGGCCTGCGTATTCATCACGATCGGCCCGTACCAGGCGACCGGCTCCTCGATCGGCTTGCCCGAAACCAACAGGAAGCGGATTCCTCGGTCGCCGGCTTGCACCGTGACCTCGTCGCCGCGATCGAACAAAACCAGCGAGCGATTGCCGGTCTCTTCGCGCGTCACGGTGTCGCTGGCGCCGTCGGCTTTCTCGGTCAATACGCCGAACGGCGCCGAGGCGGCGCGGAAACTGCCGGAGCCTTCGAACACATAGGCGAAAGCGTGCCGCTCGACCTCCACCGGAATGACTTTGCGCTTGCCCGGCGGGACCGAAACATCGAGATAGCGCGGATCCGCGGCGACGCCCTCGATCGGACCGCGGCGGCCCCAAAAATCGCCGCACACGACGCGAACGCGGGTGCCGTCATCATCGACGATTTCCGGAATTTCGCCGGCTTTGACATCCTGGTAGCGCGGCGCCGTCATCTTCAGCGACGACGGCAGGTTGGCCCAGAGCTGAAAGCCGTGCATGCGGCCCGCCGCATCGCCCTGCGGCATTTCCTGATGCAGAATGCCGCGGCCGGCCGTCATCCATTGCACGTCGCCGGCTTCGAGATTGCCGCGGTTGCCCAGGCTGTCGCCGTGCTCGACGCTTCCGGCGAGCACATAGGTGATGGTCTCGATGCCGCGATGCGGATGCCACGGAAAGCCGGCGCGATAGTCGTCCGGCCGGTCGTTGCGGAAATCGTCGAGCAACAGAAACGGATCGTACTCGCCAGTGTCGCCGAAGCCGAAGGCGCGATTGAGCTTAACGCCCGCGCCTTCGACCGTGGGCTTGGAGGTGATGATGCGCTTCACAGGTCGAATAGACATGACGATATGACCTTCTGTTTGCTCGTTTACCGGCTGCACCTTCGTAAAGAAATTTCAGGAAACAAAGATGGATAGCCAGCCGGCGGCCGCAAGAAGGCACATCGTTGATACCGAACAGGCTGCGCTGCCGTCGGGAGGCCGACCAAAACAGCCGCAGCCTCAATCGCGGATATCCTGCAGGAACCACTCCGTTGGAATTTCGCGGCCCAGCCCGGCGCGCTTGGCGAGCTCATAGACTTTGCCGGCGACCGCAAAGAATTGCACGCCTTGCAGGTTGCCGCGCTCCGAATAGGTGATCTGGTCGCGGCTGGTGCGGCCTTTGACCTTGCCTGTGACGATGTCGGCAAGCGTGACCCGCTTGTCCGGGAGTGCGTTGCCGTGCCGGCGCGCGCCGCGACGCCCATCGCCGAATTTCAGCTGGTCCGGCCTTGCTTCCCAAGCCAAAAATTCGTCTTCGATGCTCAGTCCAGGCTTGCCGACCGGCGCCGGCGCGTCGCCAAAGCGCAAGTACACATCCACGCGCCGCAGGCTTTCGGCATCCGGTTGGCCGCTACCGCCCACGTTGACGATATGGGCGCCCTGTTCGAGCAACGTGCCGTCGATCACCGGCACGGCGGAATCGGTCAAGCCGGCGACGATGTCCGCGCCTTTATAAACGTCCTCGGGGCTGTCGCAGACGGCGACCTCGATATTATAGGTCGCGGCCATCTCGCGGCCGAATTTCTCGCGGTTTTCCCGCGTCGGACTGAAGACTTGCAGTTTTTTGATGTTGCGAACGAGGGTGAAAGCCCGCATGTGCGTGCGCGCCATGCCGCCGCTGCCGAGCATGCCGACAATTGCGGCATCCTGGTTCGCCAAATATTTCACTCCAATGCCGCCGTCGGCGCCGACACGCATGTGCTGCAGATGGCCGTCGTTGATGAAGGCCAGCGGCTCGCCGGTCTCGGTGGAGGTGAGCAGGATGAGGCCGCAGAACAATCCGGGCCGCGTGCAGTATTTCTCCTGCGTGATCGAACCGTCGTAGCGCGTCTCATAGATCACATCGGATTTCATGCGGATGGCGAAGTAGCCCGCAGTCGAGCCGCCTTCCATAGATCCCCATTGATAATTCTTCGCCGGATCGCTGGTCGGAATGCGAATGTCGATGCGCGGCCGGCACACCGCCTCGCGCGTCGCCAGCGCCAGATAGGCCTCCTCCAGCGCCATCATGGTGGTCTCCATGGTGAGGACCTTGGCGACTTCGGCGTTGTTGATGATGAGCGTCATCGGGTTGCGGCCTCGGCTAAAACCATTGTGTGCAAGTCGGTCATGCGAGCGTGACCATGCCGCTCCAGAATTGCTGTGCGCCGCCGACATCGACATCGTATTTGCGCATAAGCGGTCGCGGGCACGGTGAACTTCGACTTGGTAAAGCTGGATTGGAGAAAGCCGATCGGGACGACGATGAGCGAACATACCGTGCCGCAGAATTTGCATCAAATCTACACAATCGCCAAAGTTCCCGGACTTTTGCTCCGATTGATTGCACTAAATTGGAACAACCGGCCGAGCGAGTGGGTTGCCAAGGATGCGTCGCGGATCGCGGACGTGTGCGAACCCGACGTGTGCAAACCCCAAGATAGCAAACAAGATAGGGGTTCGAAACAGAATCAGAACAGGAGAAAATCTATGAAGACGACTATCAAGATTGCAATTGCCGCCGCTTTGCTGGCCGGCGCCTCGTCCTTGGCGATGGCCCAAATGAGCGATCAAAACGGTAGCACCGCCGGTAACGCCGCGGCGAGCGGCGGCGCAGGCACTCATCATGATACACAAAAAACCGGCTCAGCCTCCAGCGATCAGAAGATTTTTCACAATCAGAACGGCTATCAACGCCAGCAGTGATGCCTGTTGTACACAGCCGGGATTGTGAAGCTAGCGCAATCCCGGCCTTTTTTTTGCTGGAGAACAAACCGGTCATGACGCGCGCGTCTGGGCGCGTAAGCGTTCTACGCTTGTGCCAGCAATGCGCCGACCAGCGCGTCGATCCGCGCGACGGTGCGGAAGTTCGCAGGCGTCATGTCCCGATCCGGGATCTTCACATCGAACTCAGCTTCGATCGCAAGCATGAGATTGACCGTATCGAGCGACGACAGGCCGCTCTCGGTCAGGTCCTCGTCGCGTCCGATGACACGGTCGACCCCCCGTTTGACCAGAAGCTTGCGCACCAGCGCCGTGATGCGGTCCGCCGCGGATGAATGAAACCGGTCAAGCACGGTGAATATTTCCCAAATTCAAACGCGAAAAATCGCTACATCCCGGAACCATCCTGTCATGGATGGCCGATTCGATGGTTAGCACGGGATGGGTTTTCGAATGGTAACCTTTACGCCAAAGAAGCGCGCTAATTCCCGCTAAATGCCGCGATGATTTGTAAGTTTTGCGCTAGCTGTGATGCAACATCGCATCGCATGCGAGGGGCGGCCAATCCATTGCGAGCGGACACATGAACGTTCGAACCGCGGCGGTTCTAGGCATTGAGAAAGATGTTCATGCGGACTTGCTGACGCGCGCCGAACGGGTCGCAGCGGTCGCGGCGGTTCATGCCGCAGCGGTCGACCGCGATTCGCGGTTTCCCGATGAAGCGATGGTCGCGGCTCGCGCGGAGCGGCTTCTCGGCATCGCGGTGCCGCGCGAACTCGGCGGCGATGCGGCCGGCATCGCCGACATTGTCGACGTTTGCTACGCGCTCGGCCGCGGCTGCGCGTCGACCGCCATGATCTATGCGATGCACCAGACCAAGGTGGCGTGCCTCATACGCCACGGCCGCGCCAGTGCCTGGCATCAACTGTTGCTGCGCCGGTTGTGCAACGAGCAGCTCTTGCTGGCGTCCTCGACCACGGAGGGACAGGGCGGCGGCGACGTGCGTAACAGCTCGGCGCCGATCGAGCGCGACGGTTCGCGCATCAGCCTCGAACGGCAAGCCACCGTGATCTCCTACGGCAGGGCGGCCGACGCGATCGTCACGACCGCGCGACGCTCCGCCGACGCGGCGACTTCGGACCAGGTGCTGGTCGTTTTCCTAAAAGCGGATTACACGCTCGAACCGCTCATCGGCTGGGACGCGTTCGGGATGCGCGGCACCTGCAGCGAAGGTTTCAAGCTGGTGGCCGCCGGGTCGAGCGAGCAAATCCTGCCGGTGAGCTACGACAAGATTTACGTTCACACCATGATGCCGGTCGCGCATCTATTGTGGAGCGCGGCCTGGGCCGGCATCGCCACCGCCGCAGTCGACCGCGCCCGCGGCTTTGTCCGCAACGCCGCCCAACGCGCCGGCGGGACGTTGCCGCCGGCCGCGGCGCACCTGACGCGCGCCAATGCCAGCTTGCGAACGTTGCGCAGCCTGATCGCCGGCGCGGTGCGGCGGTTCGAAGCCGCCGCTGCCGATCCAGCCGCGCTCGAGGCGATCGACTTTCAGTCCGGCATGAATTTGCTCAAAGTCAATGCCTCGGAGCTCGCCGTCGCAACCGTCACGAGCGCGATGCAGACGTGCGGGCTGTCGGGCTATCGCAACGACGGCGAGTTCAGCATCGGGCTGCATCTGCGCGATATCCTGTCGTCGCCGATCATGATCAGCAACGACCGCATCCTCGCCAATATCGCTGCGGCTTCGCTGCTGACCGGCGCCCCGAATTCGCTCTGCGATTGAGATTTTGCTGCGCGTGGCGGCCAAATAAAGAGGCGTAATAAAAATGAACGTTGCATTCAAGCAACCGACGAAAACGACCCATTCGCTCGATTTGATCGCCGAGGCGTTGCTGTTGCCGACCGGAATCGACGGCGTTTACGCGCGCACCGCGGTTTTCGAGCGAGTTGTCGACGCGCTTGGCGCGCTGATCTCGCGTTACCGCGAAGACGAAACCGAAGTGCTGCGATTTCCGCCGGTGATGAGCCGCCGGCAGTTGGAGAAATCGGGATACCTGAAAAGCTTCCCGCATTTTCTCGGCTGCGTGAGCTGCCTCGCGGGAGACGAGGCGCATGTTCGCTCGAGCGCCGAACGCTGCGAAGCCGGCGAGAATTGGACGGACGCGCTATCGGCTGCGGATCTCGTGCTGAGCCCTGCCGCGTGCTATCCGGTCTATCCGCTGGTCGCGAGCCGCGGCAGCGTCTCCGCAGCGGGCCAGCTGTTCGACGTCGCCTGCGATTGCTTCCGGCGCGAGCCGTCGAAAATGCTCGACCGGCTGCAATCGTTCCGTATGCGCGAATATGTCTGCGTGGGCACGCCGGAGCAGATCCAGGATTTCCGCGCGCGTTGGATGAAGCGCGCCGAGGGTTTCGCCGGCCAATTGGGTCTGCGCTATCGCATCGAAGCGGCGAGCGATCCGTTCTTCGGCCGTGGCGGCAAGCTGATGGCGATGAGCCAGGTCGAGCAGGAACTAAAATTCGAGCTGCTCGTGCCGGTGCACTCGGAGGATGAGCCCACCGCGTGCATGAGCTTCAACTATCACCGCGACCATTTCGGCACGGCGTGGAATTTGCGCACCGGCGCCGGCGCGACCGCGCATACCGGCTGCGTCGCTTTCGGTGTCGACCGCCTGGCATTGGCGTTATTCGCCACGCACGGCGTCGAGCTTGCGCAATGGCCGACGCGGGTGCGCCAAGCGCTGATGATCTAGCCCGTCATCATCCGCGAAAGCGGATGATCCAGTAATCTCCGATGGTTCGAGATATTTTCTGACGCCCGCGTTTACTGGATGCCCCGCTTCCGCGGGGCATGACAATGCTCAGACGCCCATGATGGCGTATTCGGTATAGGCGAGATCGCCGAGCCGCGGCCGCTGTGGGCCCTTGAAATATTTCGGCTTGCTGCCGGAGCGGAAAATTCCGGGCAGTCCCGGCAGCGGCCCATTGGCATCGACGATGACGACGGCGCGGCCGCGGCGCGCCAGATAGCGGCCGATCGGTCCCGCGAAGCGGACGAAGTCGGCGATATCGCGGCAGTAAATCAATTGTGCGCAGGGGATGAAGCCCTTGACCAGGCGCGGCCGAAACACGAACGGAAAGACGCGGCCGGCGCTCATGCACCACAGGCTGATGCAGCCATGCGCTGCGTGCTGCTGCAGTATTTCCCGCTCGAAGGGATCGACGGCGATCGGCGGCGGCGGCGCTTTGGCGCCAAGCACCTCGACCCGTTCGCCGCCGGGCCTTCGGCTTAATGCCGGCAGCGAGACGAAAATGCCCTCGCTGTAGCGCAAAAAACCCTGCGCTTCGATGATCGGCCAAGTATGCGGCGCAGCCGATACATTCAGATAGGTGACTTCCTTGTGCCGCAGCGCGTGCGAAATCAACATCGGCGCATAGGCTCGGAATACCGGTTCGACATACCAGCTCGAAAGATTGCAGCGCGGCACCAAGCTATCGCCGGCACGCACGGTCGAGCAAATCATCAGGATCGCTCCGACCGGACTGCCACCGGTCTCAAGAAGGTAACCATATTTCGGCAGACCGGATGGCGGCTCGCGCCGCCCCAGCTCGTTAAGCGCGTGTCGCCAAAATTGACGATTGCGGTTCGGAAATCCGCGCCTGAGCAGTTCGACAACGGCAGGAACATCGCTTGCGTCGATCTGTCGGCAGCGGATTGCCGGCAAAGCGGAAACCATTCGTGTTGACCACGTCGCGTTCGTGAACTTGATCGTAATTGTTGCCGGAATATACCGGCGCGGAATGAACAAACAGTAGGTTCGCTCCATGTCGGTAAAATTAACCATAATGGACCAGATGGAGCAGATCGCGCGCGAGCACGGCAAGATTCTGGCGCCGTTACGCGACGATCTGGTGCTGCTCAATTCCGGCCTCGATTCGCTCGGTTTCGCCGTGCTGGTCGCCCGCCTTGAGGACGAGCTTGGCATCGATCCGTTTACGGCGTCGGCAGACGCGCTGTTTCCCGTGACTTTCGGCGATTTCGTGAAAGTCTATGAAAATGGCGCGCACTGAGGCGCAATCGTTGCGGCAGTGCATCGGTCCGGCGGAACGGTCGTTCTTCGATTGCGACGCGTGCGCGCGCGTGCCGGATCTGATCGGCGGCACCGTTCTCAACGGCCGGCTCGCCGAATTGGTCGACAAATCGGTTCTCGTCGCGACCGGCGGACAGCTTGCGACCGCGCTCGCCTTGGTCGAGCTCGACGGCGTCGCGCGCCGTCTCACCATCCTGCCGCCCGATGCCGATCCCGCGCATTTCGCCGCGATCGTCGCCGGTGCGGACATCGACGCCGTCGTCGTCGATCGCGGTTCGGCGGCAAGCGCCGTATTCGATCTTCCGGTCCGCGTCGCGTGCACGGCGGAAATCGCGGCGATCGGGCCGCTCGTCGCGCCGGCGCGCGCGACCGAATGGGTCCTGCTCACCTCCGGCACCACCGGCGCGCCGAAAATGGTCGTCCATACGATCGCCGGCCTGACCGCGCCGTTCGCCGGAAAAAAATTCGCCGACACTGCGGTGTGGGGCACATTTTACGATATCCGGCGCTATGGCGGCTTGCAGATTTTCCTGCGTGCGGTGCTTGGCGGCGTGTCGCTCGTATTGTCGCGTGCCGGCGAGCCGATGGCCGACCATCTCGCCCGCCTCGGCCGGTCTGGCGTGACGCATCTCTTGGGCACGCCGACGCATTGGCGCCGCGCGCTGATGTCGCCGGCTATCCGCAAGATTTCACCGCGTTACGTGCGGCTGTCCGGTGAGGTCGCCGACCAGGCGATCCTCGACGCACTGCGCGACGCATTTCCGCAAGCGGTCGTCAGCCACGCTTTCGCCTCGACCGAAGCCGGCGTCGCGTTCGAAGTCAGCGACGGGAACGCCGGCTTTCCCGCCGACTTCGTCGAACGCATCCGCGATGGCGTCGAAATGAAGGTGCTGCAAGGCTCGCTGCGCATTCGCTCGCCGCGGACCGCGTCGCGCTATATCGGCAGTGACGCGGTGCTGACCGGCCAAGACGGATTTGTCGATACCGGCGACATGGTGGAATTGCGCGGCGAACGTTACGTCTTTGCGGGCCGGCGCGGCGGCATCATCAATATCGGCGGTCTGAAGGTCCATCCCGAAGAAGTCGAGGCGGTGATCAACCGGCATCCGCAAGTGCGCATGTCGCTGGTGCGAAGCAAGCCGAGCCCGATCACCGGCTCTATCATGATTGCCGACGTGGTGCTGAAATCCGCCAGCCAAAGCGCCAATGGCGAGCTTGGCGAGGTCGAGGGCGATATCTTGAAACTTTGCCGCGATAGCCTGCCGCGCCACAAAGTTCCCGCGGCGATCAGCATTGTGCCGGCGCTCGACGTTGCGGCGACCGGCAAACTGGCGCGGCGTTATGGCTAAACGACCGGCCAAGTCTGTCCGCGAAGTTTCCGCGCGCAACGTCCTGATCACGGGCGCCAGCCGCGGCCTCGGGCTCGGCATCGCCAAGAAGCTCGCAGGGGAGGGCTATTGCGTCATCGCGCTGGCGCGCAATGAGAGCAAAGAGTTGAGCGCAGCCATGGCGCAAGCCAAGCGCGGCAAACGCGGTGCGCTCCACTTCGTCGCTTTCGACCTCGGCAAGATCGATGAAATTCCCGGATTGGTGCGGGATTTGCGCAAAAAGTTCGGCCCGCTGTTCGGGCTGGTCAACAACGCGGCGCTCGGGCTCGATGGCGCGCTGTCCTTGATGCACAATTCGCAGATCGAGGAACTCGTTCGCGTCAACACGCTGTCGCCGATCGTGCTGACGAAATATGTGGTGCGCGGGATGATGTCGGAACGGGCCGGCCGCATCGTCAACGTCGCCTCGATCGTCGGCTTCATCGGCTATAGCGGCCTGTCGGTTTATGCCGCGACCAAAGCGTCGATGCTCGGTTTCACCCGTTCGCTTGCCCGCGAAGTCGGGCGGCTCGGCATTACCGTGAATGCCGTGGCGCCGGGTTTTCTCGATACCGACATGACCCACGGTCTTGTCGGCGCGCAACGCGAGCAGGTAATCCGGCGCAGCGCACTGCGCCGCCTCGCCGGCGTCGAGGACGTCGCCAATGCCGTCGCATTTTTGCTCGGTGACGGGGGGCGCAGCGTGACCGGCACTGATCTCACTGTCGACGCCGGCGCCACGGCGTAAGGGCCGGATGCCGCCCAAATCAGGCAATTGGCCGAATTATCCGTGTGGATTAAGATGACCTATGCGCTACGTTCTTGAAATTGTTGAAGCGGGCAAGCTTGCGGTCGAGGTGAAGCGACACGGCATCCCCGCCGATCAACGGCTGCGCGTTGTTCTTGAGACGCTGGACGATGCGCCTGCGCTTGCCCGGATCGCTGAAGAGGGTGGCGCCTTCAGCTTCCTGGCTGAGGAGCCCGACATTTACAGCGAGGCCGACATCCGGCCGGCGTGATGTACGAATTTGGAAGTATTGTCTTGACGCGTTTTCCCTTCACGTCTCATTGCGAGACGGTCGCGCAATGACGCGCCGTCTGACGCCTTGCGGGGGAGGGGGGCTGTTGGCGTAACCTTCCCAGCCAATAACAAGCTATGGTCCCGGGGGGTCCCAATGAAACTGTCTCGCCGCTGCCTCATTGCCGCCGGTGCCACGACGTTCCTCGGCGGCGCCGTCGGCACGCCGTTCGTGGCGCGCGCGCAAGCGGCGCAATTCACCTACAAATACGCCAATAACCTGCCCGATACCCATCCCATGAATATCCGGGCGCGTGAGATGGCAGCCGCGATCAAGCAGGAAGCCAGCGGCGCGTTCGATCTGCAGATTTTTCCGTCAAGTCAGCTCGGCTCCGACACCGATACGCTCGCGCAAATTCGCTCCGGCGGCGTGGAATTTTTCACGCTGTCGGGACTGATCCTCTCGACGCTGGTGCCGGCCGCCTCGATCAACCGCATGGGCTTCGCCTTCCCCGATTACGCTACGGTGTGGAGGGCGATGGACGGCGACCTTGGCGCTTATGTTCGCGGCCAGATCGGCAAGACCAATCTCCTCGCCATGGAGAAGATCTGGGACAACGGCTTTCGCCAGACCACGACCTCGACCAAGCCGATCAAGACGCCCGACGATTTTCGCGGCATGAAGCTGCGGGTGCCGCCGTCGCCGTTATGGACGTCGATGTTCAAGGCCTTCGATGCGGCGCCGGCTTCGATCAATTTCAACGAGGTATATTCGGCGCTGCAGACCAAGATCGTCGACGGCCAGGAGAATCCGCTGGCGATCATCTCCACCGCCAAGCTGTACGAGGTGCAGAAGTATTGTTCCTTGACCAACCATATGTGGGACGGCTTCTGGTTCCTGGCGAACCGCGACGCGTGGCAGCGCCTGCCTGCCGAAATGCGCGGCATTGTCGCCAAGCACATCGACGCCGCGGGCCTGAAGGAGCGCGACGACGTCGCCCAACTCAACGCCACGCTGCGGCAAAATCTCGCCGGCGAGGGTCTCGTCTTCAACGAGCTCGATCCGGCGCCGTTCCGTGACAAGCTGCGTTCCGCCGGCTTCTACACCGAGTGGAAGGGCAAGTACGGCGACGAGGCTTGGTCCATTCTCGAGAAGTCCGTAGGCAAGCTCGCGTAATCTTATGTCCGAGTTTCCGGCTCTGTCGCTTGCCGCAGCGCGCGAGACGGAGCCCCGCCGCGGTGTGAGCGGAGCGCTCGACGCGATGCTCGGCGCGGCCGTCGAGTTTGCGGCGGCGGCTTTGGTGACAGCCGAGATCGCGATCCTGTTCAGCGGCGTGGTCGCGCGCTACGTCTTCGACGCGCCGCTTGTCTGGTCGGACGAACTCGCCTCGATCCTGTTCCTGTGGCTGGCGATGCTCGGCGCCGTCATCGCGTTCCGCCGCGACGAGCATATGCGGATGACGGCGGCGGTCGGCGCACTGCCGGCGCCGGCGCGCGCGATGGCCGATACATACGCGACCGCCGCGGCGCTTGCTTTTCTGATCCTCATCGCCTGGCCGTCCTGCCGCTATGCGGCGGAAGAAGTGCCGATCGTCACTCCGGCGCTGCAGATATCGGATGCGTGGCGCGCCGCGGCGCTCCCCACCGGCACCATTCTGATGGCGATTTTCGCGGTGCTGCGGCTCGCCAAGGTCGCCACGCGCCGAACCGTCGTGCTCGCTCTCGGCGCCGTCACGGCGCTCGTCGTCCTGTTCTGGCTCGGCGAGCCGCTGTTCCAACGGCTCGGCAACCTCAACCTCCTGATCTTTTTCGTCGGCGTGGTCGCCGCCACGGTGTTCGCGGGCGTACCGATCGCCTTCGCGTTCGGTCTGGCGATCTTCGGCTACCTCGCACTGGCGACGCAAACGCCGGTGATGATCCTGATCGGCCGCATGGACGAGGGCATGAGCCATCTCATCCTGCTCGCGGTGCCGCTGTTCATGTTCCTCGGCCTGCTTATCGAAATGACCGGAATGGCGCGCCATGGTCGCCTTCCTGGCGAGCCTGTTGGGGCACGTGCGTGGCGGCTTGCAATATGTGCTGGTGGCCGGAATGTATCTGGTCTCGGGGATTTCCGGCTCGAAAGCAGCCGACATGGCGGCGATCGCGCCGGTGCTGTTTCCGGAGATGAAAGAACGCGGCGCCAAGGCGGGCGAGCTGGTCGCGCTCTTGGCCGCGACCGGCGCGCAAACCGAGACTGTTCCGCCGAGTCTCGTCCTCATCACGATAGGTTCGGTGACCGGCGTGTCGATCGCGGCTTTATTCACCGGCGGCGTGCTGCCCGCCATCGTGCTCGCGCTTCTGCTCTGCATTGTCGTTCGCCGGCGTTATCGGCGCGAGGAATTCGGCCGTGTCGAGCGCGCCTCGGCGCGCCAGATCGCCCGCACTTTTCTCATAGCGCTCCCGGCACTCGTGCTGCCGTTCCTGATCCGCGCGGCCGTGGTCGAAGGCGTCGCCACCGCCACCGAGGTCTCGACCATCGGCATCGCCTATGCCGGCGTTGCGGGACTCTTCATTTACCGGCGTTTCGACTGGTCCGCGCTCAGGCCGATGCTGGTCTACACGGCCGGCCTGTCCGGCGCGATCCTCTTGATCATCGGCACCGCGACCGGCATGGCCTGGGGTCTGACCCAGTCGGGCTTCTCGCGCTCGCTCGCGGCAGCGATGAGCGGCCTGCCGGGCGGCGCGGCGAGCTTCATGGCGGTGTCCATCGCCGCCTTCATCGTGCTTGGCTCGGTGCTCGAAGGCATTCCGGCCATCGTGTTGTTCGGGCCGCTGCTGTTCCCGATCGCGCGCCAAGTCGGCATCCATGAGGTGCATTACGCCATGGTCGTGATCCTGGCGATGGGGATCGGATTATTCGCGCCGCCGTTCGGCGTCGGCTATTACGCGGCTTGCGCAATCGGCCGCGTCGATCCCGCCGACGGCATGCGGCCGATCTGGGGGTACATGGCCGTGCTCGTGCTCGGCACCGCCATCGTCGCCGCAGTGCCATGGCTGTCGATTGGGTTTTTGCGGTGAGGTCTTGGAACCCGCCATTTCGGGATTTGGCAGCGCCGGCGTCGATCAGCACAATTAACAATCAGCGTTCTTCAGGTTGGCGGCTAAAGCCGAATTGTTCCGGCGACGAGACGGCGGTAGAGCGCCGCATCGAGCGGTACATAAGCCTGGCGCTGCGGATCGTCGAAATAGACCTGGTCGCGGACCGCCGCGATATCGAAACCTTCACGCGCGAGCTCGATCTTGTCGTGCTTGAACGTCGCCGTGGTGCCGATGCTGTCCATGAACCGTAGGAACAGCGGGCGTGCATATGGCGGCAGCCGCGACGCGAGATGCCGGCGCAATTGCGCAAAATCGAGCGCACCGTCGGCGGCGAGCGCCGCCATACCGGCTTTGCCTTCGGTTCCGGGAACCGCGACGCCATAGACGGCGGCATCGCCGATGCCGGGAAATTCCATAAGCGCTGCGGCAACTTCGGAAGCCGCCACGTTTTCACCCTTCCAGCGGAACGTGTCGCCGATCCGGTCGACGAAATAAAAAAAGCCGCTTGCGTCCATGCGCATCAGATCGCCGGTGCGATACCAGGCATCGCCGGCTTCGAACACGTCGTGCAGGATCTTCCGCTCGGTGTCGGCGGCGTTGCTATAGCCCTCGAATTCGCCGCCGGATGCGCCGCCATCGCCGATGCGGCCGATCGCCTCGCCGACTTCATTGGTTGCGCAACGGATGGCGCGCCCGTCGGCATCGCGCGCCGGCGCGCCCGTTGCGGCGTCGAATTGCACCAGCGCCAGCGGAAAGCGGTGAGTCAGAAACGGCGGCACGCGGCCGATCGCGCCGACTTTGCCTTCGACGTTGTAGAGCGAGATATTGCCCTCAGTCGCCGCATAGAATTCCAAGATTCTCGGAATTGCGAAGCGCGACTGGAATTTCTCCCAAGCATCGGCGCGCAATCCGTTGCCGCAGGCGAGCCGCAAGTGATGCCTGCGCTCGAGCGGATGTTGCGGCGCGTTGACGAGATAGCGGCACAGCTCGCCGATATACTGAAACAGCGTGCAATCCCACTCGACCACGTCGTCCCAAAATTCGCGCGCCGAGAACTTCTCACGGATCGCGACCGATCCGCCGCGCGACAACAGCGCGCCGGTCGCCACCACGCCGCCGATCGAGTGATACATCGGCAGGCAATCGTACATGCGGTCGTCCGGTCCGGCATTCATCAGGCCGGCGAACCACAGGCTCCATTGCAACAGCCGGCGGTGACTGACATTGGCCGCTTTCGGCAGTCCGGTGGTGCCGGACGTATAAATCGTCAACGCGCGATCGGCGATCGTGACCGCGCACCGCTTGGCTTCTTCCAGCGGCCCAGCCGAAAACCGCTCGATTTCGCGATCGATGCGAGGATATGCGCGTCCACCATCCGACCAGATTTTCAGCCGGGTCGAAAGTTGCGTCGAGCGCAATTGCTCGATCAATTCCACACCGACGATCAGGTGGGCCGGAGCGACGATGTCAATGCAATGCGCCAGCGACGGCCCGCGCAGTTGCGTGTTGATGAGCGACACGACGCCGCCGACGGACGTGATGCCGAGCCAGACCGCCATGTAGTCGGGCCGGTTCGGCATCATCAGGCAAACCGTCTCGCCCTTGGCCAGATTTTGGTCGAGCGCCCAGCGCGCGTAGCGATGGCTGCGCTCGATCAGCGTCCGATAGGTGAAGGTCTCGCGCTCTGAAATCAGCGCCACGGCTTCGGGCCGGCTTTGCGCCAAATCTTCGATGACGCTGACAAGGATGCGTTGCGGATTGCCGGCGATCGGCGCCGTCGCTTCGAGCGCGCGCACCCAGTCGCGCAGCGCGCTGGCGGCGCCGCGGTCGATGCGCGCTGAGCTTGCCGTCTCGACGAGAGCCATGCTTGAGCATCGCCCGACAAAGTGAATTTTTCGCTTCGAGATTGCATAAGATTTGAACGATCTCATGCCGCTGCTGCCTTGCGGGGTTCGGCATGGCAAACAATTAACGTTATTCTTTCGAAATCGCCGCGATCGCGTTGTCGGCATCTTTAGCCACGGATAAGAAACGCAATTGGTCTAGAATTTGCGTGTTTTCTGATTGCGGCGGGAAGCATGAAGAACGAGACACTGGCGATTTACGGCGGCTATCAATCCGAGCCGACGACCAAGGCTGTCGCGGTGCCGATTTATCAGACCGTGGCCTACGAATTCGACGGCGCCGATCATGCCGCCGCCCTGTTCAATCTCGAAGTCGAGGGTTATCGCTACAGCCGGATCAGCAATCCGACGGTCGCGGTGCTCGAACGTCGCGTTGCGCTCCTGGAAGGCGGCGTCGATGCGCTGTGCGTCAGCTCGGGGCAGGCGGCGTTGAACTATGCGGTTCTCAATCTTACCGCGATGGGCACCAATATCGTCTCGGTGCCGCAGCTCTACGGCACGACTTACACGCTGTTCGGACACGTGCTGCCGAGCCAGGGCATCGCCGTGCGCTTTGCCGAGTCCGACCGGGCCGAGGCGATCGAGAAGCTCATCGACGAGGGAACCCGCGCGATTTTTTGCGAGAGCGTCGGCAACCCGGCCGGCAATATTTGCGACATTGAAGCGCTCGCCGGCGTCGCCCGGCGCCACGGCGTTCCGCTCATCGTCGACAACACCGTCGCGACCCCGATCCTGCTGCGGCCGATCGACTATGGCGCCGATATCGTGGTGCATTCGCTGACCAAGTTTCTCGGCGGCCACGGCACCACGCTTGGCGGCGCCATTGTCGACAGCGGCAAATTTCCCTGGAAAGAGCAGGCGCAGCGCTTTCCGATGTTCAACTTGCCCGACGCGTCGTACCACGGCCTCATCTACACGGAGCACTTCGGCGCCGCCGCCTATATCGCGCGCTGCCGCAGCGTCTATCAGCGCGCGACCGGCGCGATCCTGTCGCCGCTCTCCGCCTTCCTTTTGCTGCAAGGCGTCGAGACGGTGGCGTTGCGCGTCGAACGCCATGTCGACAATGCGCGCCGCGTCGCCGAATTCTTGCGACGGCATCCGCGGGTCGAGTGGATCAACTATGCCGGCTTTGCCGACAATCCCTATTATGCGCTGGCGCAGAAATATCTTGGCGACCGCGCCTGTTCGCTGTTGACCTTCGGCATCGCCGGCGGGCTTGCCGCCGCCAAGGATTTTTACGACGCGCTGCGCTTGTTCAAACGTCTGGTCAATATGGGCGACGCCAAATCGCTGGCCTGCCATCCGGCCTCGACCACGCATCGGCAGATGTCGGCCGAGGAACAGCGCCAGGCCGGGGTGCGGCCGGAAATGATCCGCTTGAGCGTAGGCATCGAGCATATCGACGACATCATCGCCGATCTCGATCAGGCACTGGCCGCGTCACAGCCGCGCCGCTCGGCTTTGATCGCGGCCGAATAGAGCGGAGCGCGAGGCCGATGCCGCTTTTTTTGGATACTGGCCGCGCGGGATCGTCTGTTGCGCTCAACGCATCGAATTGCATCACCATTGGCATCGTCAACAATATGCCGGACGCCGCGGTCGAGGCGACCGAACGGCAGTTTATCGAGTTGATCCGGGCCGCGACACCGAATGTCGTCGTTCTTGTCAAACTGTTTGCAATTGCGGAAGTGCCGCGTGCCGAGCATATGCGTTGCGCGCTGGTCGAGCGCTATCGCGAAATTGCCGAACTTTGGGATACGCCGCTGGACGGCCTGGTCGTGACCGGGACCGAGCCGCGCGCCGAAAACCTGATGGACGAACCGTATTGGGAGACCTTGAGTAAGCTCGTCGACTGGGCGAAGGACCACACCGCTTCGACAATCTGGTCCTGTCTTGCCGCGCATGCGGCGGTGCTGCACACCGACGGCATCGAACGGCGCGCCTTGAAAGAAAAGCGGTTTGGCGTGTTCGCTTGCCCGCTCGTCGCCAATCATCCGATGACGGAGCACTTCCCCGATCAGCTGTGGGTGCCGCATTCCCGCTACAACGACTTGCCGGAAGCGGCGCTGACGTCGTGCGGCTATCAGATCCTCACGCGCTCAAAGACGGCAGGTGTCGATGCCTTCGCCAAACAGGACGGCAGCTTCTTTTTGTTCTTCCAAGGTCATCCGGAATACGAGGCCGATACATTGCTTCGCGAATATCGCCGCGATGCGGCGCGTTACCTTGCCGGCGAGCGCGAGCATTTTCCGGGACTGCCGCTCGGCTATTTCAATAGCGAAGCGGCGGCGCTTGCCGAATTTTTTCGCGCACGGGGGTTGGCCGACCGGCGCGCCGGGCTGATGACGGAATTCCCCAAAACCGGCCTGGAGGCGGGCCTGCAATGCCCATGGCACGCGGCCGCGCTCGGCATCTACAAAAAGTGGTGTCTGTACTTAAGTGCACGCAAGTCAGAGCGCCGGACGATGCCCGTTCGAGTGCCGCAAGTGCGGCTGCGCCGGACTTGGCGCGATTGGCCGCTTGGCGCGCGCCGGGCGATCGACGGTTCGGCGGGCTAAGCGCGCCGCGCTCGCGGAATTTACGCTTTCTTCGCCAGTGCCGCGGTTAAATGCCCGCCGCAATAGCATGGAGCATGCCGTGCCCCGTCCCGCCGAATTTGCTTGCCTAGCCGAGGTTGAACTTCTTCCCGCACCCATTCCAGCGCACTGGATTGTCGAAGGTACGCCGCAAGCGCGTTCGAAGCGATTGTGGACAAGCATCGACGGCACCGCATCGGTCATCGCCTGGTCGTGCACGCCCGGTCGTTTCAATTGGCACTACAAGGTCGACGAAATCCTGCACATCCTCTCCGGCGAGGTTTTTGTCACCGACGACAAAGGCCAAAGCCGCCGGCTCGGACCGGGCGATATGGTCTATTTTCGCGCTGGCAGCAGCAGCCTGTGGCATGTGACCGAAGAACTGCGAAAGGTCGCTATCTGCCGTCACAATATACCGTGGGCGCTCGGCTTTGCGTTGCGCGCCTGGAGGAAGCTCGTTTCGATTTTGGGCAGTGCGGCAGAAGATGCCGATGGGCTGAAAGTTAACCCCGTCGTCGGCAGCGATGCCGAACGCGTCGCGCCATATAAAGTACAAGCCTGAAATCGAACGATGGCCCGCACGCCGATCCGCCGCGTCATCACTGGTCATGCCGAAACGACCAACGCCGCCAAGGTGATCCTTGACGGGCCGGCGACCAATACCAAGACGCCGCGCGACGGCGTCGCCTCGACGCTGATGTGGTGCACCGACGCGATGCCCGCCGATATCGCCGTCGGCGAAAATATCGAGGACATGGGGGCGCGCGTTCTCGGCACGGCGCCGCCGGAAAACGGTTCGCGCTTCATTGTCATGGAATTTGCCCCCGGCATCGTCTCCGAAATGCACCGCACCGAAACGATCGATTACATCGTCATGCTGTCGGGCGAGATCGACATGGACATGGATCAGGGAAGCGTCAAGCTTCGCGCCGGCGACATCATGGTTCAGCGCGGCACCAATCACGCCTGGGTCAATCGCAGCAACGCCGCCGCGCGTCTCGCCATAGTGCTGATGGATGCGAAGCCGCTCGGCATCGGCCATCCGCGCCTGTGCGGTCAGCAGGCGCGATAGTTTTCTCATTGGGCATGTTCTTTTCGCGAAGCGGGTTTCCACATTTGTGAGCTGCCGGGGGCACAGCGGAATGCTTGCGTCAATGCTTCGACCCCGCCCAGCCTGTGATGGGCCGACTGTCTCCAATTTTTTTTCAGGACAGCGCTCACACCAACGACGGCACCGGCTCACAAGCGCGGGGACCCAGCTTTGCGAGGTGATCATAAAGATCAGCGGTCTTTATCACCATCGCGTCGACAGACAGCTTCCTGGTCACCCACGTCCGCGCTGCGGTACCTAAGCGGCGGCGCAATTCGTCATCATCGACCAGTCGTCCCAATTCCTGCGCGCAGATCGACTTGTCAGTCGTATTAACGCACCAGGCCGTTTCGCCATGCCGGGTGTGAAGTGAATGGCGGCCGTCAGCGCGAATCGATAGCACTGTCTTCGCCATCGCCATCGCCTCGAACATGATCGATCCTCCAGATAGGGTGACCAACACGTCAATGCCCGCCAAGAAATCCGGCATCTCGAGACTTGGCCGCCTCCCGACAAACCTGATTGTCCGGTCAAGGCCCAGTCGTGAGACGCTGTCTCTCACTTCCCGTCCGTAGGCCGGGTCGTCCCATTCACCGGCAATCACGATTGACGGGCGGGCCCTCGCGTATGCAGGCAGCAATGCGACTATTTCGAGAAATTCGCAGACGAGTTTTGGACGAGAGATGCGACCAGCGAAACCAATCAACGGGCCACCGGCAACGCTTCGATCGCTGAAGAGCGCGGGGGTCGCGATTGCGGGATCGAAAAGCGTTAGATCGACTGCATCGTCGACGAGCGTAATACGCCGATGCTCGACGCCCGCAGCGAGCAGGTCATCAGCGTATCGCTGTGCGATTGCGATTACGGAATCCGCCAATGCGAGGCGATGCTTTTGAATGTCACGGATGCTAAGCGGGCCGCGAACATGAATGATGTAAGGGACGCGAAGGCGCTTTGCCACAAATCGCGCATATTCGGCGCGCCACACATCGTGCCCGTGGACAACGCAAATCCTGCGGCCAGAGGCTAATTTGAGCAATCGGTGCGCGTCGGCGTAGCGTCGAAAAATGCGCGTATGGGCCCGCCACGACGACATTCCTGAACAATGCACTTCGATGCCAAGCCGCGTAAGCTCGTCGCAAAGCGGGCCGTCGCTATCAAGGGCAACAACCGGGGCCATCCGGCGATTTGCCAATCCGGCGCAAAGATACAAGACTTGCCGTTGCTGTCCGTCGACGGCTCCGCCGCGGCCGAGAAACAAAGGGCTATGGCGAGCCGAGCACTGCATCGTGTGCGCTCGTCAGCGCGCTACGGCTTAGCGGGAGAAATTTGTGGCGCCGCGCCGGCTTGCGCGAAGATGATTTCAAGAAGCGCCTGGCTGGGTCTGACAAACACCTGCGCAATTGAACCGTTGCCTGCAGCCCGTTTCCTACAGCAGGTGTCTTTTGAATAGCGGAGCATTTGCCGTTATTAATGGTGAGGCGACGACACGTCTAGTGTCCCAATTCCGAGGTTCGCAGGAAATGACCGGCCGCTTGAGCTCGCGACTGCCAGGGATCTCATGCGGATAGCACTCGCGATCGTCAGCTATTTTGCGGGCGGCGGATTGCAGCGCGATTGCGTGCAGGTTGCCCGCCGCCTCATTGCCAAGGGGAATGAGGTGACGATTTTCACCTCACGGTCGGACGGCACCCATCCCATGGACATAAAAATGGAGCTTCTACCCAATCGGGCCCTGACGAATCACGGTCGAAACGTACAATTCGGCCGCGATTTCAGGCGCAACGCAAAAGGCCGCTTTCATCGCATTGTCGGGTTCGACAAACTTCCCGGGTTGGATGTCCTCTACTGCGCCGATCATTGCCAAGCCAGTCCCGCGGCCGGCGCTCTTGCGCGTCTCTTGCCACGCAAACGTGCCTTACTAAGGCTGGAAGAACTGTGCTTTGGGCGAGACCGATCAACCAGAATTATCCTGTTGTCCGAGAACCAATTGCACTCGTATCTGGAGGCTTGGAATACTCCACGTTCCAGAATCTCATTGATCTCCGCCACACTCGATAAACAACGGTGCAAACCGAACCTTCGCTTTGACGGCACGCGGGAGCGCCTGAGGTCGGAACTGGGCATTGCTCCGGACAATTGGCTTTGGCTTTCCATAGCGTCATATCCCTATACGAAGGGCATCGATCGAACGATGAGGGCCCTGAAAGCCTATTCGAACGCGTGCCTTCTCGTTGTGGGCATCGATTCGAATTCGCAGCAGGGCCGCGGCTTGAAACGAGAAATGCTGCGCAACGGCAACTCGGATCGCGTCCGCCTTATTGGCTATCGAGAGGATGTCCCTGCGCTGATGGCAGCAGCGGACTTGTTTGTCCATCCTGCTCGGCTTGAAACGACCGGATCGGCAATCCTAGAGTTGATTGTGAACGGGTTGCCTGCTATCGTCACCGCGGCCTGCGGTTATGCCGGTCACGTAAACTTGGCGAAAGCCGGAGTTGTTCTGGCCAAACAGTTCAGCGAGAAACAATTTCACCGCGCGCTGGTCGATGCCAGTGATCCCGCCACGATGACGCGATGGAGTGAAAACGGCCGCCGCTACGGGGCGCAAGATGAGCTCTACCGCGGACTCGACGAGGCCGCCGAAATCATCATGGAAAGCCAGTCCGGTGCGTGTCGATGAAGGGATGCCGGAGACCACGAGAATTGAGGAGGCGAAAAATCCGGCTGCGGCAATCGTTGGGGAACGGCGCGCCAAGCTAAAACCGGCGAACGGCTTCGCAAGCTCGATCTATGAAGAGCATGAACCATAGGTGAGGGGCCTTGAACCGACAGTTTCGTAATTGCGGATCAGGCAGCCGATCATGAACAAGGCGCGCCTGGTCCTTGAGCCAACGTCAAAGCGTGACGGCATTCTCCGGTTCAGTGCGCGGTTGTTGCATCTGGACGGATCGAGCGATCGTTTGTGGTGGGAATTGCCGCAAGCGTATGGCGAGTTTGTCACGTCCTGGGCGGATCCCTGGGTGATCGGACTGCTTTTCCCGATCATGCAGGGGGGTGTCGCCGTGCACATCGAGGGAAAGGTTTCGCCTTCTCTTTTGGCCAACCTGGAACTGTTTATGAAAATTCGAGCTCGATGGGCGCCGGACAAGTACCGTCCGGTCGCGCTCAGCGCCGACACCGAGACCGAGTTGCCGGCCGTGTCGGAGCCAGGGCTGACCGTCGCTTCCTTCTCCGGCGGCGTTGATTCCTGCTTTACCCTGTACCGACACGCGCGAGCCCTCGCCGGACGTTGCACGCGCAAGATCGGAGCGGCAATCGTCCAGCACGGGCTTGATGTCTGGCTCGACCAGATCAATTCGAACCAGATCTATGCGAGCTTGCTCGCCGACGCGACGGCGATGCTCGACAGCCTCGCGGTACCCTGCATTTCGATGACAACAAACTTCCAGCAAATTCGGCTGGATTGGGCCGATGCATGGGCGACACAGCAGGTCGCCGGGTCATATTTGCTGGCGGGACGTTACGACACGGCGCTGATCGCAAACGAGGTGCCCTATCAATGGCTGGACGTTCGCTTGACAAGTCACCCGGTTACCAATCCATTGCTTGGCAGCCAGGGTTTTACGATCATCGACGACGGGGGAGACTATTCCCGAGCGGAAAAAGCGAAAGTGATCTACGCTTGGCCGGAGGCGATGCGGCACCTCCATGTTTGCTTCGGAGTGAACGTGCCGGGCAAGTACGAGAACTGTTGCGAGTGTGAAAAGTGCATTCGGACTATGCTTGCGTTTCGCGTCGCCGGCTGCCCCAAGCCTGATACATTCAAATGCGAGCCAAGTGACGCGCAGATAAGACGCGTGCGTATGCATACGATCGCTAAAGTGCGCCGATGGCAGGAATTAGCGCACGATGCGGAAGCAGCAGGGATGGGTCATACCGGTTGGGCCAAGGCAATTCGAGCTGTATTGCGCAAGCATCGATGGCGGCAACTGCGTAATTGGCTTCAACAACCGTTTATCCCATTGCGCGATGCGATCAGAAAGCTGACAAGGGGGACGACCCTGAGCCGAAGCGAAATCGAGCGCCGGCGCATGAAGAACAATCGCGCTGAGCCCGCGCAAAGGTCTCTCAGCGACGGCCGCCCGACCTGACGCAGTTGGTCGTTGGCTCACCCCCTGTCGCGAAATGGCCACGCGGCGAGCGCGCGTATCGGGGCTTCGCGCGCGATTATGGCCGCGGCCTTCTCGATGGCGCCGAATTGTTTCCTGAAATCGATTCGATTTGCGGCCTCAATTGCCAGCCCTGCATCGCCGGTGAACATCCAGCTGCCTCCGGCATGACATTCCAAAACGTACAGCGTCGCCGTTTCAAAATCGCGGATGATATCGAAGGCGAGGACCGGAATATCGGGAAATGCCTGACGATGGGCTCGTTCTGCCAACGCGATGACGGCTTCGTCCTTGATCAGCTCGGCACTCATGTCCTTGGTGTTGGATACGATATTGATCCCGCCGGTAGCGCGAAAATTCCATCGCCCCCTGAGCGGGAAACCGCGTGACTGTGATATTTGACGATAACACAGCAAGACCTCGCCAAACATGGTGACGACACGATAGCTGGATGGCCGCTCTCCGGTGTAGATGAAGCGTTGAGCGATCATCGGTCCATGACGGCCGTAATGGTCGCTGGGAAACGAGCCGGGATGAACATATCGGATGCGTGTTGTTCTCCGGATACGCACCTGCGCTCCTTTACGCCCCGCCGACGGTTTCTCCACGACATAGGGCCCCCACACAGCCGGATCGAGCCGCGTCGCCGCCGTGATGATCGTCCAGCTCGGCACTGGAACGCCTGCGGCGTCCAGACGTGCATACTCGCCATGCTTATGTAAAAGCGCACCGCTGAGGAGTTGCCCAGGCAGAAATTTTCGCCTTTCGAGGGAGAGAAAGGATAAAGATAACGTAGGCTGCAACCACGTTTGGAGCAGTTTGAGTTGATTTAGTTTATGATGTGGAACGACAAAAGCTCTGACAGTGGGATTGAGCCGCATTACGTGTTTGGCAATTTGAATCAGATCGATTTCGGTGAGAGCGTGATCGCTCCATTGCACGAGCACGAGATTGCATTTCGTCTTTTCCATAAGCGTAGGTCAGCTGCTCATGCCGCCCCGGTTCGCTCCCGATGCTATCGGATGGAGTGACATGAAAACTTACCGGATCCTATGTCAAATTCTTCTGAAAAGGACAACAAGGCAGGCGAATGGATAAAGCCGAGGACGTTCTGGGTTGAGCGGTTCCAAATCGGCCGGGCCAAGTCGCACTGACGCCCGGCGCCAGGTATCACGTCTTAAATTGGCGGTCTGTGACGTACTTCACGGTCCCCGGATTGGCACCGCCGCATCCATCGTTATCCGAGCCGGCGCGCGCGCGTCGGCGAGCGCGGGGAGCTTGGCGCAGTCGCAAAAAGCCGGGATCACCGTTTTTGCTCCGATCATTCGCACCAGCGCGACGGCGTCCGACAGCAGCGGTCAGCAGGCGCGATGAGGTCTACGGTGTGTAAGCATAAAGCGAAACGGTCGGAAGCCATAAAGATTTGATATGCGTCGTTGAATGATTAGTTTAGCCTGAGTTTGCATATAACGTCGACGAAAGGCCAAAAGAAACAGATTTGCTGCTTCTTTCGTTTCAAAGAGATCGCGGTTGAACAGAAATTCCGCAACCAAATTCCGTTCCCGTTTCCCAAAGGTCGCAATAGCCCGGCGGTGCAGCCCAAATAGTGGCGCCTGCCGTTCGGTTGAGCGTGCTATCGCCGAAGTGCATCCTTTTTCATCCGCAGTCTCCGGCCATACGACCGGGCAGAAAACCTGATGGAAATCATACAGCGTTCTAACAGAAATCCCGCTCTGCATGATGTAGCCGGTATAAAGAAAGAATTCTGTTAGGCGGTTGCGAACAAAGACCGTTTCGAACTGGGCATGCTCCTTTTCACTGATGTCATGAACCAATTTTCGCACAATATCCGTGTACATTACGAAGGGCGTGGCAGCTGTCGTAAACCTCTTTAGGCAATCGTCCGAATATATGCCTAGATACCGTAAGACGTTTACGAGATGACCGCGCAGCGCATGACTTTCATAGCCATAAACATTGATGCGGGCTCGCCCGTCGGGCGCTTCGAGAAATTCAGGCGTGAGACTAAATACGAAGTGATTTTTGGCATCCAAAATCACATATCTCTCTGTCTCAACGTGTGTTGCAACCATTAGCTTGAGGATCTGTTGGGCCGTCCAGCCTTTTGTTTCGGGTATTCTAGCTATTTCTTCCGCTCTTAAAATCCTGACAAATTTGGCGAGACGCCCATATTCGGCGATTAGTCGGAGTTTCTTATTACGAGGGAGAGGATGTAGGGTCTCCCTCCGCCGAGGACCGCCTTCCAAAATCGTTTCATTTCGCCGAGTCTAATTTGATCATTGGCGTTGTGAGGGCGAGAAGTGTCCACGAAGTCGGTTATGGGCACAAATGGCACTGGGAGGCGTAACCGGTCGTGGCCGGAGGCGCTGAAACGGGAGATCGTGGCGGCGTCGTACGCGCCAGGCACGTCGGTCTCAATGGTTGCCCGGCATTACGACGTGAATGCGAACCAGGTATTCGGTTGGCGGAAGCGCTATCGCGACGACCCGCGTGCGCCGGCCATGCCGGCGGCTCCGCAACTGATCCCGGTGGTGGTCACGGGTGAACGGGATGCTGTCGTCGTGCGGTCGTCGTCCGTCTCGGCGACGATCGAGATTGATCTTGCCGGCAAATATCGTGTCCGCATCAGCAGCGGCGTCGATGTGCAAGCGCTGCGGCGTGTGCTCGATGTGCTGGAGCGGCGATGATCCCGGTAGCCTCTGGTGTGCGGGTCTGGCTTGCGGTCGGACGAACCGATATGCGGCGCGGCATGAATGGCCTGGCTCTCCAGATCCAGGAAGCGCTGCGGCGCGATCCCCATGCCGGCGATCTTTACGTCTTTAGGGGCGCCAGAGGTGACCTGATCAAGATTCTTTGGCATGACGGCCTCGGCATGTCGCTCTACGCCAAAAGGCTGGAGAAGGGCCGCTTCATCTGGCCATCGCCGGCCGACGGCGTAGTTGGAATCTCGGCCTCGCAGTTGGCCTACATGCTCGATGGAATCGATTGGCGCAATCCGCGTCATACCTTCCGACCGGAGCATGCGGGATAAGTGCTGACGATTCATTTTTTAGAGTCATCCGCCGATATTTATGATTTTATCTGGGCATGGATTCGGGTGGCGAAGCCTTTCCAAATGACATCGCGGCGCTGAAGGCGGCGCTGGCCGCGGCACGCGACAGGCACATCATCGAAGCCGCCAGGGCCACATACGCCGAAGCGGAACTCGCGGTGGCGCGCGCCAAAGCCGCCGACGATCAAGCCCTGATCGCGCAGCAGCAATTGCGCATCGAGAAGCTGACGCGCCAGCTTTATGGCCCGCGCTCGGAACGTTCGTCGCGCCTTCTCGATCAGATCGAGTTGCGGTTCGAGGAGCTGGAGAGTTCAGCCACCGAGGACGAGATTGCCGCCGAGATGGCGGTGGCCAAAACCACGATGGTGGCGGCCTTTGCCCGCAAGCGCCCGGCGCGCAAGCCGTTCCCCGAACATCTGCCGCGCGAGCGGGTGATTGTGCCGGGACCGACCGCTTGCCTTTGCTGCGGCGGCGGGCGGCTGCGCAAGTTGGGCGAGACCGTCACCGAGACGCTGGAATCGATCCCGCGTCAATGGAAGGTGATCCAGCATGTCCGCGAGAAGTTCACCTGCCGGGACTGCGAGAAGATCAGTCAGGCTCCGGCGCCGTTCCATGTGATCGCCCGCGGCTGGGCCGGCCCCAGTCTGCTGGCAATGATCCTGTTCGAGAAGTTCGGGCAGCATCAGCCGCTCAACCGCCAAGCCGAACGCTATGCCAAGGAAGGCGTGCCGCTGAGCTTGTCGACCCTGGCGGACCAGGTGGGGGCCGGCTGCGCGGTGTTGGAACCGATCCTCCGGCGTATCGAAGCTCACGTCCTCGCAGCCGAACGATTGCATGGCGATGACACCACGGTGCCGGTCCTGGCCAAGGGCAAGACCGACACCGGGCGATGTTGGGTTTACGTGCGCGACGATCGCCCGTTCGGCGGCACCGTGCCGCCGGCGGCGATGTTCTATTACTCACGCGACCGCGCCGGCGAGCATCCCCAGGCGCATCTCGCCAACTACGCTGGGATTTTCCAGGCCGACGCTTATGGCGGATACAACAAGCTGTACGAGCCGGATCGCACGCCGGGGCCGATCCTGGAGGCGGCCTGCTGGGTCCACGCCCGCCGCCCGTTCTTCATCATGGCGGATCTGACCGAGAATGCCCGTCGCAAGGCGCAAGGCAAAACCCCGGCACCGATCTCGCCGCTGGCCCTTGAGGCGGTCCGTCGCATCGACGCCCTGTTCGAGATCGAACGCTCGATCAATGGCCAGAGTGCCGAGAAGCGCCGCGCTGTCCGGCAGGAACTCAGTACGTCCTTGGTCGCCGATCTGGAAAGCTGGATGCGCGAGCAACGTGCTAAGCTCTCGCGCGGCAATGAAGTCGCCAAGGCGATGGAGTATATGCTCAAACGCTGGACCGCGTTCACCCGCTTCCTCGACGATGGCCGCATCTGCTTGTCAAACAATGCAGCGGAACGAGCGTTGCGCGGAATAGCCCTTGGAAGAAAGTCGTGGCTATTCGCCGGCTCCGACCGCGGCGGACAGCGCGCTGCCGCCATGTACAGCATCATCGTCACGGCAAAAATGAACGACGTCGATCCTCAAGCTTGGCTGGCCGACGTTCTAACCCGCATCGCCGAGCACCCGGCTCACAGGCTCGACGAACTCCTGCCGTGGAATTGGCAACTACTTCGAGACAGCGCTAGGCAGGCGGCCTGACGCCACCCCCCGACTAAATCAACGGGATAGCAAAGCTGCGGTGCTCACCGCATGCTAACGATGTAGGAAATTATCTATAACGATAATCGAACCGATCACGTTTTCGGGACAATAGCGTTGCACCGAGCGCGCTTGCAACGCCAGAAGATCGAACTCCAACTCGTACACTACCGTTACAAAAGAATACTTTTTTGTACTCTGAGGGAGCTTTTCTTTTGTGGCTCGATCCACAACTGGTTCCCACATGTTTCGCTGCCGCAAGGAAGGTCGAGGATCTCGCGGCAGATGACGATATCACTGAGGAATCGTGCCACAACTGACTTGCATTTCCAATGATCGATCAGACGTGGTCGGTGTCTGCTCGGCGAATTGCGAAGACGATCGGAATTGTGGATGGGGTCCTTCGCCGTCCCGCAACAGTGCGGCTCGCGTCGACCAGGGCTTACCCATAATAGTAGCGGAATACGGTCGTTTATGAGGACGCGCTAGATTTCGATCGGCCCGTCCATCGTCACGCATGCCGGTGCGAGTGCGGTCGCAAGTGCGCCGAGCTTCGAGCGGTCGCAAAACGCCGGGATTACCGTCTTCGCCTTGGTCGCGCGGACCAGCGCGACCGTGTCGGAGAGGCGTGGGTGCACGTTCCAGCGCGTGGTTTGCGCGCGCCCGCTTTTGGTCAGCCGTTCTGCCGGCGTCGTGGGATTGACGTAGCCGGTGAACAGGATGGTCACGTCGGGCGAGGTCTCGAATTGCGGAATGAGCTGCGCGGTCGACCCGGACGCGCCATCGGCCGATGCCGCCAGCATCGCGCCGCGCGCGCCATCGATCGGCTTGACGATGGCGGCGAGGCGTTTGATCTCGTCGCCGACGCGCGCGCGCAGCGCGATGGCGTCGCGGTCGCAGAGCTGCCGCAGTGATTTTTGCATGGCTTCGTCGACAAAAATATCTTCAAGGCCATGACGCATCAGTTCGAGCGCGATTTCCGGACCGCGGCCGTTGGCCGGGACCGGCAGCAACAACGGACCGCGCGCGACGAATGCAGCAAGGCTGTCCCAGCATTGCGCCAGCGGTTTTTGATAGTCGGCATAGGAGCAATCGATCAGCGCGGTTGCCGCCGCGATTGCCGGCGGGTCGTAGGCATAGAGCACCGATTCCGCTGAATAATCGCCGGTGTAAAGCAAGCCGTCGCCGATGGCGAAGTGAAGCCAGACGCCGCCCGGCGCATGACCATCGCGGCCGGTCGCGACCGCGATGCCGAGCACGTCGGCCGTGCCGCCGACCGGCAACGGCCGCGCGGCAATATCTTGGGGCAGGCCGCGCGCAACACTATCGGTCGCATAGACCGGCGGATTGCCGAGCTTTGCCAGCAGCGACAGGCCGCCGACATGATCCTTGTGGCCGTGGCTCAAAACGACCGCATCGACGCGGCCTATAAAGTTCACCTCCGGGACGACGCCAGGCGGCGGTCCTTCGCCGAGGTCGAGCAGGAGCCGCTTGCTGCCGGTTTCGACCAGAAAGCAGGCCGGCCCTTTCTTGCCGACGCCCGAGATCAATCGCAGCAAGCCGGAAGTCCTAGCCATCGCCTTCGATCCTATCTGCCAAATGAGCCAACATTGACAAGGGCACGCCGCGACCTTAATCAACCGGCAAGTTTGAGGAAAAGCTCCATGAAAGTCCGTAATTCATTGAAGTCGCTGCGCGGCCGTCACCGCGACAATCGCATCGTGCGCCGCAAGGGCCGCGTCTATGTCATCAACAAGACACAACGGCGTTTCAAGGCCCGCCAGGGTTGAGCTTGCCCTGCCCATTTCCGCCGCATTCGTCGCCCCGGTTGAATATTTTTCCGGCTTGCTGCCGCGCGGCAGGCGAATAGACTTCCGCGCATGAAGCCGCAATTCCCGCTTGTCGTCCTTGTTGTCGGCCATGCCGCTTTGTTCGCCGCCCTGTTTGCCGGGCCGGCGCTGAACCCGGCTGCTGCGCAAACCCCGAAGGAATTGCTGTCGCCGCCCAGCGATCTGTCCCACAACAGGCACGGCGAATCGACTTACAGTCTCGATACGCTGTTCAGCGCTTTGAAAATCGCGCCGGACCGAACCAGCGCCAAGGCGATCGAGGAACGCATCTGGGCGGTCTGGATCGAATCCGGCAGCGACACTTGCGATCTCTTGATGACGCGGGTGAAGGATGCGATCGAAGATCAAAATTACGATCTCGCCATCAGGCTTCTTGATTCCATCATCGCCATCAAGCCGGGTTATGTCGAAGCCTGGAACCAGCGCGCCACGGTCTATTATCTGAAAGACGACTATCCCCACGCGATTGCCGACATTGCCGAGGTGCTGGCGCACGAGCCGCGCCAATTCGGCGCGCTGGCGGGCTTAGGCCTGATGCTGCAGGAGATCGGCGACGACAAGGACGCGCTGGACGCCTACCGCAAGGCGCTCGCCATCGATCCCCACCTCGAAAATATCCCCGACGCCGTCAAGACGCTGACCGAGAAGGTCGAGGGCCGCGACATCTGACAATCTTTCGGCCGTGTTGCCGGGCTTGACCCGGCAATTCAACTCCTTCACGCATGACCTAAGATGGATCACCGGGGCACGGTGCTTTGCCCGGCCCGGTGATGGTGCCCGGGGAATTTCAATGGCTGCGATCGACGACGACAAACGCATCATCCGCGAACTCGTAGAGAATTGGGCGGTGTGGCGCGACGCGCGCTTGTGGGACCGCTTCCGCACCGTCTGGCACGCCGACGGCCGCATGTGGGCGACTTGGTTCCAGGGCACGTTCGAGGAATTCATCAAGGGCAACGACGAGGGCTGGAAGCGCGGCGTGCGCATCCTGCATTTTCTCGGCGGCAGCGCCGTCAACGTCGTCTCCCATCGCGCCATCGCACAGACCAAAATGACGATTTCGCAGCGCGCACCGGTCGATGGCGTGCTTTGCGATGTGGTCTGCACCGGCCGCTTCTACGATTTCTTCGAGAAGCGCGACGGCCGCTGGGGTTTTGTGCTGCGCCGCCTGGTCTATGAAAAGGACCGGCTCGACCCGGTCGACCCGGCGGCGAAACTCGTTCTCGACCAGGATCTGCTCAAGCAATTTCCGGAAGGCTATCGGCATCTCGCCTATTTGCAGACCAGGATCGGCTACAAAGTAAAAACCGACATGCCCGGACTCGAAGGGTTCGATCTCGATGCGCTTTACACGCAAGGCGCGCGCTGGCTCAACGGCGAGACCATCCAAACATAAATGGACGCGCTGAGCGCCGCCGCGGAAATTCTCGGCGCCGGCGCCGTCATCACCTTCATCGGCGTGCGGTTGATCGAGCGCGCGCATCCGCCGCGCGGCCGCTTCATCGACAGCGGCGGATTGCGCCAGCATGTGGTCGAGCTTGGTGCGGCCGCTGGCACGCCGATCGTTCTCATCCACGGCGCCGGTTGCAATCTCGAAGACATGCGGCTGGCGCTGGGCGAACGGCTTGCCGCGCGCAATCGTGTCATTCTGATCGATCGCGCCGGGCTCGGCTGGAGCGAGCGCAAAGGCCGGCGCGGCAGTTCGCCGGCCTATCAGGCGGCCGTGCTGTGCAATGTTTTAGATAGTCTAGCGGTGCACCGCGCGATCGTTGTCGGCCATTCCTGGGGCGGCGCGCTGGCGGCGACGTTCGCACTCGATCATCCTGAGCGCGTCGCCGGCCTGGTCCTGCTGGCGCCGCCGCTCTATCCGCTTCAACGCAGCATGACCTGGCTCTACGCGTTGTTTGCGACGCCGATTGCCGGATGGCTTTATGCGCACACGCTGGCGCTGCCGCTCGGCGTGCCGTTCATCGGATTAGGGCTTGGCTCGGCGTTCCTGCCGCAATTGCCGCCGCGCGGTTATATCAAACGCACCGCCGCGCTGCTGTTGCTGCGGCCCAGAACATTTCTAGCAAATGCGCGCGACGTTGCCGATTTACGGGCCTTTCACGCCCGGCAGGCCGGGCGTTACGCCGCGCTCGCGGCGCCGACCGTCATTATGACCGGCGCCCGCGACATGGTGGTTGCGCCGCAGCGTCACGCTTTCGTCTTTGCCGCCGCAGTGCCGGACGCAAAGCTCGTGTTGCTGCCCGGCATCGGCCACATGCTGCATCATGCGGCAACGGGGCGGGTGATTGCGGAAATCGAAATGATGGCAAGTCGCAGATAGCCCGCACCAGAGGGGTTTACCTATTCGCCTACTTTCTTCTCGCCCACATAAGCGATGCGCATGAAATTCGTGGCGCCCGGCGTGCCAAGCGGGACGCCGGCGACCACAATGATGCGCTGGCCGGCTTTGGCGAACCGCTCCTTGAACGCGATGCGGCAGGCGCGCTCCACCATGTCGTCCTGATCGTGGGCGTCTTCGTCGATGACGCAGTGGATGCCCCAGACCACCGATAATTTCCGCCCCGCGGCCTCGATCGGCGAGATCGCGACGATCGGGCAATTGGGCCGTTCGCGCGAAACGCGCAATCCGGTCGAGCCGGACACGGTCCAGCACACGATCGCGGAGAGATCGAGCGTCTCCGCCACTTGTCGCGCGGCCGCCGCTATCGCGTCGGCGCCGGTTCGCTCCGGCTCGGTGCGCAGCATGTGCAGCGACGGCAAATATGTGGAGTCGTCTTCGACTTCCTCGGCGATGCGGTTCATGGTTGCCACCGCTTCGACCGGATATTGGCCGGAGGCCGAATTCCGCCGACAGCATGATCGCGTCGGCCCCGTCGAAAATGGCGGTGGCGACGTCGGAGACCTCGGCGCGCGTCGGCACCGGGCTCGCGATCATCAATTCCAGCATCTGGGTGGCGACGACGACCGGCTTGCCGGCGCGGCGGCAGGCGCGCGTCATTTCCTTCTGCACGCCGGGGACCTTCTCCAACGGCATTTCCACGCCGAGATCGCCGCGCGCAACCATCAGCGCATCGGCAAGTTCGAGGATGTCGGAAAGCCGCGCCACAGCTTGCGGTTTTTCGATCTTGGCCATCACCGCAGCGCGCCCGCGCGTGAGTTTCTTGGCTTCCGCGATATCCTCGGGGCGCTGAATGAACGACAGCGCGATCCAATCGATGCCGGCGTCGAGGGCTGCTTCAAGGTCGGCGATATCTTTCGGCGCCAGCGCCGCCAGCGGGATGACGGTGTCGGGCAGGCTGACGCCCTTGCGGTTCGACACTTTGCCGCCGACCTCGACTTGCGTCACGATGCGTTGCGGAGCGACTTCGGTCGCAACCAACCGCAGCTTGCCGTCATCGATCAGGAGCGAGTCGCCCGGTTTTATGGCGGCGAAAATTTCCGGATGCGGCAGTTGCACGCGTGCGGCGTCGCCCGGCGCGGGGTCGCTGTCGAGGGTGAAATCCTGTCCCTTGTCGATCTCGGCCGCGCCGTCCTTGAATATGCCGAGCCGCAACTTCGGCCCCTGCAGATCGACCAATATGCCGATCGGCCGATTATTCTCGGCCTCGACTTCGCGGATGCTCGCCACCAATTCGCGCATGCGCTCGTGATTGGTGTGGCTCATATTAATACGGAAGACGTCGGCGCCGGCCTGGAACAGCCGGGCAATGACGGCGCGCTCTCCCGATGCCGGACCCAGCGTGGCGACGACCTTGGTGCGCCGCTGCCGTCTCATGGAGTCTTGTTTCCGCTCCGCGGCGTTGCCGCCGGCGCCACGCCCATTGGCGCAGCGGGCAAAGCCGCGCTGGCGGGCGGGTTTACCGGGCCGGCAGCGGACGACGGCGATTGTACCGGCTGCTCGCCCAATTCGGTAAGCTGGACCGTCCAGGCGCGTTGCTCGCCGGTATCGACCTCGAAAAAGCCGGTGCGGTCGTAGCCGCGCGCCAGGCAATCGCCGATGCCGCGGATCGTGAATTCCTTGTCGCGGGTGCACATATAGGCCTGCCCCATCCATTCGCCGCCGCGATCGTAATCGATCGCGTAGAGATAATAGTATCGCGCCACAAGATTGCCCTTGAGCACCGTTTCGCAGGTCCGTGCCGGCAAGTTCCACCAGCCTTCCGTCGTCCAGCCCTGCCCATCCTTGTAGCCGATGGCGATGCCGACGCGGCTCGACGTATTGTTGCACAGCCGGAAATCGGCCGCGGCGGGTTTGACGGACAATAGCAACACCATCAATGCAGCGAGCGCTATGGCTCCCAGTCCGTTCATTGCCGCGACAGCGGGAATCCGGCGTGGGAGCCGCGCAACACGGCGCCCCATCGCGCGAGCGCGACGGCGATCCCTGCCGGGGACGCGCAAGTCCGACGCTGCCGAATAAATCCCCTCGCGCATGTTCGGTTCGGATTCCGTTGACCCCATTATGGCCTGTCGACGACAATGGCGCGGAAGTCGGTGACGTTAGTGAACGTCGGGCCGGGCGTAAATAAATCGCCGATGCCGTTGAAAAACCCCGTGGAATCGTTGTCGGCGAGAAAGGCGGCGGGATCGAGGCCGGCAGCATTGGCCCGCGCCAAGGTCGTGTCGTCGATGAACGCGCCGGCGGGGTCGTCCGGTTGGCCGCGGCCGCCATCAGTGCCGTCGGTATCGGCCGCCAGCGCCGCAATTCCCTTGGCGCCGTCGAGATGGATGGCCAGCGCCAGGGCATATTCCTGGTTTGGGCCGCCGCGGCCGCCGCCCTTGAGCGTAACGGTCAGCTCGCCGCCCGAGAAAATCGCCATGCGGCGGTGCGTCGCGGCAAATTCGCGGGCAAGCCGGGCATGCGCGGCGGCGACCTCGCGGGCTTCGCCCTGCAGCCGGTCGCCAAGCACCACGCACTCATAGCCGGCCGCCTCGACCCTGGCCCGCGCGGCGGCGAGCGCGTCGGCCGGCCGAGCCACGATCCGATAGCTGGTGTCGGCAAAAATCCGATCTCCGGGTTTCGGCAATTCATTGCCGGGATAGTCGAGCGCCCGCGTGACGGCATCGGGCAGGTCGAGGCGGTATTTGCGCACGATAGCCTGGGCGTCGGCGAGCGTTGTCGGGTCCGGAACGGTCGGGCCCGAGCCGATCACGGCAGGATCGTCGCCCGGCACGTCGGAAATGGCCAGCGTGTAAACCTTGGCTGGATGAGCGCGTCGCGCAAGCCGGCCGCCTTTGATGCGGGAGAGATGTTTTCTGACGCAGTTGATCTCCGCGATATTGGCGCCGCTGCGAAGCAGCGCCCGCGTGATTGCCTGCTTCTCCGCGAAGCTAATGCCGGCCGCGGGCGCGATCCAATTGGCCGAAGCGCCGCCGGAGAGCAGGATCAGGACGAGATCGTCTTTCGTAGCCGCGTCGGCAAAAGCGAGCGTGCGTTCGGTGCCTTTCAGGCCGGCCTCATCGGGAACCGGGTGGCCGGCCTCGATCATAGCGATGCGCCGGGTCGGCCGGCCATAGCCGTGGCGGGTGACGGCGATGCCGTCGAGCCGATCTCCCGCAATGCGCGCGAGATAGTGACCCTCCGCCGCCTCGGTCAGCGCGCCGGCGCCCTTGCCGGCGGCAAGCACGATGAGCCGTCCGCGGGCCGGAGGCTCGGGCAGGTTCGGCGGCAGGCAGTGCGACGGCTGCGCCGCGCCGACCGCGGTGCGGAACAGCGATTCGAGCAATTCGCGGGATTGCGTCGCCAAGAGAACCTCTTCGCCGCGGCGGACTATGGAAACCGGCGGGCCGGACCGTTATCTTTCCCATAGCTAAACCGCGGAGGAGATCATGGCTACAGACCAGAATACCCGCACGGAACTCGAAGCCGCCGTCTACCGCCGCCTGGTCGAGCACTTGCGCGCGCGCACCGACGTGCAGAACATCGACCTGATGAATCTGGCCGGCTTCTGCCGCAACTGCCTGTCGAACTGGATGAAGGATGCCGCCGACGCCAAAGGCATCCCGATGACGAAAGACGAAAGCCGCGAGATGGTCTACGGCATGCCTTACGACCAATGGCGCGCCCAGCACCAGAAAGAGGCGTCGTCCGAGCAAAGGGCGGCGTTCGAAAAAGCAAGCCCAAAACACTGAAGGCGGCACGCCGCGCGTCGTTGTCCTGTGCAGTGCTGTGGATGAGCGCGCTAGCGCTTGACCGGAAGCCGTCCGACTCCGAAATCTCCTCGCAGTTCGACTGCCCATGATCTTTCCGAAAGCCGGCGTCCAGCTTTCCGGATCATGCCGGAACATTGCGAGGAATATCCCATGGCCACTGCTGCCGCCGCAAAGGACGATCAGCCTGCCCGCCACTTCGCCAAGGACCAGCTCAAGGCCTTTGTCGAGCGCGTCGAGCGGCTTGAGGAAGAGAAAAAGGCGATCGCCGACGACATTCGCGACGTTTATGCCGAGGCCAAAGGCAACGGCTTCGATGTCAAGACGCTGCGCGTCGTGGTGCGGTTGCGAAAGCAGGATCTCAACGAGCGTAAGGAGCAGGAAGCCATTCTTGAAACCTACCTGCACGCGCTCGGCATGTTGGGGTGAGCTGCGAACTTGCTGCGCTCGTCCCCGCGAAGCGGGGATCCAGGCTTGTTGCAAGCACGATCAAGACTGGATTCCCGCCTACGCGGGAATGAGCGGTTCGGCTACTACTGCAATGACGCGGTGTGCGTCGCCGCCGGATAGTTCACGGTCGACACGAATACAATCGCGGCGCCGCTGAAACTATCCTGCGACAGGCCGGGATTGGGGTCGGCCGAGAATTTCATCATCACCGAATCGCGCGGCTTGACCATCAGCGCCGCCAGCGAGCGGAAATCGCGGTCGCCCAGCGCCACGGTGGTCAGAAAGTGCTTCACGCTCGGCGACAGGATGATGGCGCGCAGCCATGGATTGGCCAGCCGCGCGCTGTCCTTCACGACCGTCAATGAGGAAGCGCTTGCCGTCATGATCGCGGACGCAACCTCATTGGCGGCGCGCTTGACTGCAATGGTCGTCGTTGCCGGCACGGCCTCTCGCGCCGCACTAGCCGCAGCGCGCAGTACGGCGATCCCTGCCGCCCCGGTGGAGGCGCCGGATGTCGCATCCGCGTCGTGTTGGTCGGCATAACCCAGCACAAGCGCGGACGTCCCGTGAGCGTCGGAGGCGCCGCTCGCCGGCCCGATCGAAGCAGTGCTGTCGGCATCGGCGACTTTCGTGTCGCTGCGCCGATAAGCGACCTCCTCTAACGGATTGCCGACAGCCATACCGTCGGACGGGCCTTCCCAGTAACCGCGCGCGAGAATGATCTGCTTCGGCGTCGCCGCAGCTGCACTGGCAATAGGCCGGATCGGCGCCGGGGGCGGCGGCGCTGCAGGAGCCGGCGCGGGCAGGAGCGTGGCGATGTGGACGAGCTTCAGCTTTGCCATCGCGCTCGCGACTTTGTCTTTGACGGCACTCACGGCCGACATGGCCTTCCCGGTCTTGGGACTAAGCCCGGCAAGCGCGACGGGCTTTGATCCTGAAGCGGCCGCCGATTCCGGCGTCGCCGCTGCATCGGCTTCATCCTCATCAGGATCCCTGGCGCGGCCAAATAGCTTGGCGAAAAGATTTGCGACCGGCCGTTCGTTGCCCGCCACCAGCGAGCCGACATTGATGCCCGCGTTGCGCGCTGCTTCGAGCGAGCTCTCCGAGGGCATCGCGCCCTGCGCTCGCACGTCGGCGAGCGCCAGCGCATAGCCCGGCAGCGGTTTGCCGTCGGTCGGGATTTGCACCGTGCGTCCGTCCGGGAACACGCGCACCAATTGTTCACGCGTCATGCGCGGCCACATCCGTATGCCGGCGACGTCCATGTGCACGAATGGCGTTCCGGATTCCGGGTAGAAGCCGACGCCGCCGCGCTGCAAGCGCAAGCCGATCTCGCGAAGCTGTTCGAGCGGGACGCCGGGAACGTAGAAATCCATGGCGCGGCCGAGAATGTGCTGGGAAAAACGCGCCACGCCCTCGCTGCGGCGGCGGAGCATGGCGTTGGTCTGCGGTGAACGATAGCCGCAGACCACCTGGATCGGCTCCTTGGAGGTCGACTCGCGCTGCACCTCCCAGACGAGGTCGATCAGCCGCGGATCCATGTCGGTCGCTTCGCCGCGCCGCCAGTCGCGCAAAAACCAGTCGAGTTTCTTCAGCGCCGCGTCGTCGTAACGCCCGTCGCGCTTGTAGGTGATGGTGATGTCCTCGCCGGTATGGATGTGGTGCATGGTGATGGTGCGCGTCTCGCCCTCGGCGACCGCGTTTTGCAAACCCTTCACCCCGAAGAGGAAAAACAGAAGCGCGATACCGCACGAATAACCGGCGCGCGCCGCAGACAATCGACGAGTCTTCAGGCCCGTATTCGCAACGTGCACTGGCAATCTCGCGTTGACGCGTTGAGAGCGCCAACCGTCACGGCTTTCGCCACACCGGTAACGCTAACGCATTATGAATTGGGAAGGGTTAACGAGAACTTACCGTGACCCCACCCCCGACCGTTAAATGGCTAACGGCACAGTGTGGCAAAATCTGGCCGCAGGCCACCCCCCGGCTCGGTCGGCCATTTTACGCGGGAAAGAAGTGGTTAATGTGGATAAGTCCGGCCGACCGGGCCTCAGCGTTCCACCGTTTCCTTGGCTTCCTTGGCGCGGGATATCCTTTTGGCATGGGAAGCGACCCGGTGCTTGGCAGGCGGCGGCGCTGGGGCGGCAAAGCCGCTGAACAGCCGCGACAGGAAATTGCCGCCGGAATAGCCGCCGGCCGGGGAACTGCCGTTGGGATAGTAATCGGCGGCACCGCCGAACAGACCGCGGCGGCCAAAAAACGATAACTCGTCGGGCATCGCCAGAACTTCGCGGTGCGAGATGTCCTCTCTGTGCTCGACGGGGATATCCGCATCCTTGCGATCCCCCTTGAGGATGGCGAGCAGCGCCTTGTCGCGGCCGTAGATATCGTCGCGGAATTCAAGCTTGCCGGCGCTGTCGACGAAGGCGGTCTGATAGGTCAGATTAACCGGCACGAAGTTCGGCAAATCGATATTGACCTCGTTCGGACCGAACATTTTCTCGATACGCGCTTCGGTATAGTCATCGTTCGGACGGACCAGCGAAAGCAAAACTTCGGCGTAGTGCGCCGGGTCCTGGACGCGCATGCAGCCGTGGCTGTAAGCGCGCTTGGCATAGGCGAACAGGTTCTTGTCCGGCGTGTCGTGTTGATAGACCAGGAATTTGTTGGGGAAATTGAAGCGGATGCGGCCGAGCGCGTTGGCGTCGCCCGGCGGCTGCCAGATGTGGACGGTGCCATCGGGATTGCGCGCGACTTTTAATCCCATCCGATCGAGCACGGTGGGATCTTGCTGCAGCGCCGGCAGATATTCATTGTTGACGATCGACGGCGGCACATTCCAGGTCGGATTGATGGTGATGAATTTCATGTCCGCCGTCATGATCGGCGTCGGCATTTCGGGCTTGCCGATGACGATCTTGGTCATCCAGACCTGCTCGCCGTCGTGCATGACGCGCAACGTGTAGTCGGGCAGGTTGACGATGACATATGTGGTGGGAAAATCGTGCGGCATCCAGCGCCAACGTTCCATGTTGGCGATGATGGTGTCTTCGACATGATCCGGCCGGGGGCCGTTGATCGTTTCGATGGTCGCGGCGGTCAGCGTGCCGGTCGCCGCGATCTGGTGCTCGTGCTGGAATTTCTTCACCGCGTCGGCGAGCTCTTTGTCATAAGTCGTGCTGCCGTCGCCGGGCACGACGAGCCGCTCGCGCAATTGCAGGACGCGATTGTCCTGCATGCCGACCTTGAGCACCGGTCCGTTGGCGAGCGGCGGCTTGCCGCTGTCGAGCTTGCCGGCGCGGATTTCGGCGAGCTTGGCCTTGAGCGCTAGATAGCCCGGCGTGTGCGGTTCGTAGGAATCGAGCGCAGCCGCCACGTCCTTGGCGTCGACGATGGTTGCGAGAACGTCGGCTGGCTCCGGCGCGGTGCGGTCGTATGCGATGTCGGCGGACACGCGCGACCAGGCCACGCGCCCGATACTGGCGTGATGGGCATAGGTGATGACCGACATGGTCAGTTCGATCTCGGCATTGGCAAGATCGGCCGGTGTGGCGTGCTCATCGAGCTCCGGCACCCGGTAGTCGGACGGAAACAAGCCATCGGCATCGACATGGCCGAGATAAGCGATTGTAGCTGCGGCTCGCGCGTTCGGCTTGCCGTCGGTGATCCACAGCGGCTTATAGTTGCGGCCGGAATAAAACGCGTCGATCTGCGTGCGGTCCTTCTTATTGCCGATCATGCGGTCGAACTTGCCGTCGGCAAGACCGCGCAATGCGTCGGAGATCGCCGCGTCGGGTCCGGGCGGCGCGACGGCCGGCGCTGCTGCCGTCTCGGGGCTGGCGGTCGCCGGTGCCGGCGCCGCGGCCGTCTCAGGGCTGGAGCTCGCCGGTGCCGGCGCGCTGACTGCGGCGGCAGCGGGCGCATCGGTCGGCGGATTTGCCGCCGCTGCAGGGGTCGGCATGACCGTGACTGCGCCGGCAGCGTCAGGCGCCGTCGTCGCGGCTGTTGAGGCGGGGCTGGAATTGGCGCCGCCAGCGGCGTCCGGTTTTGGCGTTGCAGCGGCCGGGATCGCCGCAGCAGGCGCAGCGTCTTGCGCGGTGGACGCGGGCGTCGCAGCCGCGTTGGATCCTTGATCGCTCGCGGGAGCGGCACTGACCGGCGCAGCGACCGCCGTGCTACCGCTCGCTGCAGTCTGGGGATCGGCGAAAGCGCCGCCGGCAGCGGACAGCAGCAGAGTAATGGCAGTCGCGGCAAGAATCCGATCGACACGTATCCCGGGCATTTCCAATTCTCCTTCGGAGCCTGCACGCGCTGCGGCTGCGCAGGCTTCAACCATTGGGATGGCTGGCCCCAATTGTGGCGCGCCGCCGCCAAAGCAGGCTGCGCCGGCGCACCTTACGTGAGCCGTCACACTTTGTCCTATGATCTGCGCGCATGGTTCAGTCGAAATTCCGCGGCTGTCGCTCTGCGGCCACGCTCTCGCTATCTCCTTCGCCGCGCTCGCCGTTTAGGCCGAGCGCCTCAAGTTTTCGGTACAGCGTCGAGCGGCCGATTCGAAGCCGCCGTGCGACTTCCGACATTTGGCCCCGATAATGGGCGATGGCGTAGCGAATGTGGTCGGATTCGATCTCATCGAGCGGCCGCACCTCGCCCTCGGCATCCAGCAAGGGCAGGGCATCGTCGAGTGCCGGGGGCGGTAGCGGCAACGCGGCGGCCGCAGCGGACGCAATATCGGAAAGGCCGGTCTCGAAATGCTGCGTGGGTGCGACGGACGGCGCTGTCTCGGTAGGCGCATCATCGGCGAGGCCAACAGCCGCAATCTTGTCGCCGCCGGGCGCGGAAATCTGCGCCGCGATTTGCGGAAACTCGTCGATTCCGATGGCATCGGATTCCGCCAGCACGACGGCGCGGAAAACGGCGTTTTCGAGCTGGCGGATATTGCCGGGCCAATGATAGGCGGCCAGCACGCGCAGCGCCTCCGGCGTGACGATGCGAATGCGCTTGCCTTCCTCCGCGGCGAACCGCGCCAAAAAATGCCGGGCCAGCGCCGGAATGTCCGCAGCATGCTCGCGCAACGGCGGCACCGTGATCGGGAAAACATGCAAGCGGTAGAACAGGTCTTCGCGGAAGCGGCCCGCTTTTACGTCGGCAATCAGATCGCGGTTGCTCGCCGACATGAGCCGCACGTCGACCTTCACCGCCTTGCGCGCGCCGACCGGCTCGACTTCGCCTTCCGCAATCGCGCGGAGAAGCTTCACCTGCGCCGGCGCCGGCAACTCGCCGACTTCGTCGAGAAACAAGGTGCCGCCGGACGCCTCCACGAATTTGCCGACATGACGCTCGGTGGCGCCGGTGAACGAGCCCTTCTCGTGGCCGAACAGGATCGACTCGACGAGATTCTCCGGCATGGCGCCGCAATTGACTGCGATGAACGGCCGCGCCCGGCGCTCGCCGGAGCCGTGGATGGCGCGCGCGATCAATTCCTTGCCGACGCCGGACTCGCCGGCGACCAGTACCGGGATGGTCGAGGCCGCGGCCTTCTCGGCGATGCGGATGACGGCGTGCATATTGGCGCTTTTGGTGATGATGTCGGCGAAGCCGAGCGTGCCGGTGCGGCTGTGCTTGATGCGCGACAGCTCGCCCTCGAGCGCGCTGGCATTGAGCGCGTTGCGCACGCTCACCGCCAAGCGCTCGCCGCCGACCGGCTTGACCACAAAATCGACGGCGCCGGCGCGCATCGCCGACACCACATTGTCGATGCCGCCATGCGCGGTCTGCACGATGACCGGCACATTGATCGCCGATTGGCGCAATTTGGCGAGCACGCCGAGCCCGTCGAGATTCGGCATGACGAGATCGAGGATCATGCAATCGATCCGCGCGCCGTCGGACCCGGTGAGGTACGCGAGCGCCCCCTCGCCGGAATCGCGCGTGACGGTCTCGTATTCGAACTTGTGCAGCATGCCCTCGAGGAGCCGGCACTGCACCGGATCGTCATCGACAATGAGAATGGTCATGCGGTCCCCGGCGGCGGCACAGCACTGTGCTGTGCCGTTTCGGGTCACTTTGCGGCAGGAGGCTTAATGGGGTGTTAAGCGGGCCCGATGAATCCACGTGGCCCGTTTCCCGGTGCGCGGCGCAGCACGAAGCAAAGCGAAGTGGTGTGCTGCAGACCCGGGATCGTTACGGACGTGGAGCTTGGGACGATCCCGGATCAGCGGTGCACCGCTACGCGCTGCACCGCTGGTCCGGGAAACAGCAGGCGCGCCGGCTCTGGGAGACTACCGCACGCTCCGCAGCGTCAGCCCGGCAATGCCGAGCGCGAGATTGACGCCGACATTGCCCTCGACCGACAGCGGTTGCAGCGCGACGGAGCGGTGCGATCCGCCGACGAGCGCATTGGCGCCTACTCCCACGCCGAGCGAGGCGCTGCCGGAGCCGCCGACATAGGTGCCGGACAGCGCGCCGTGATGGTAGCCATTCACCGGCGCGAACACGGCCCAGGTCATAATGCCGCCGCCCTTGACGCCGAGATCGAGCCCGAGCCGATTGATATGGCCTTGGTAATTTTCCGGCGGACCGTTATCGGGCGTAAAGCTGCATCTGATCTTTTGATGCGAGCCGATGATGAGACCGAGGCTGGCGGAGGTTCTGCAGGTGAGTAGACCGACTTTGGTACCACCCGATTGCTGCGCCGGCGCCCGACTTGCCAGGGCTGCGGCGAGCGCGACCCCTAAAACAAAACGAGCATGTTTCGACATGAAGCGTCCTCCCGTGTTTGAGTTAATTGATTGCACCCAAACGTTGGCGCGGCGTCGGGCGGTAAAGAGCATAGACGGCATTGACCGGCAAGTTTGCGGGTGCTGCCATTCGGTCGCTTCCTCATTCCAGACTGCCCCCACATTTCAATACGCGTCTTGAGTTCCCAAAATGGCTCTTCCCGATCCCAAACATGTTTTCGCCAGTCTTTGGCGCACTGCCGGTCACGACGATGCGGCGCTCGGTCAAATCCAATTCACCGGCGCCGAGCCGGTGCTGCCATCGTCATTCGCGGTGGGAACGGCGGCGGCGGCGGCGATCGGCGCGGCGGCGCTGGCGGCCGCCGAATTGTGGCGGTTGCGCACCGGGCGCCGGCAAAGCGTGCGCGTCGACATGCGCCGCGCGGCCGTCGAATTTCGCAGCGAAAGATATTTGCGCGTCGACGGCAGAGTGCCGGACGAATATCACGACGACCTCGCCGGACTTTATCGCTGCGGCGACGGCCGCTTCGCGCGGCTGCATACCAATCTGCCGCACCATTGCAGCGGCCTCCTCAAACTGCTCGGCGTTGCTCACGACAAGGCCGCGGTGCAACGCGCGCTCGATGGCATGACCGCCGAGGCGCTGGAGACCGCGGCGGCCGAAGCCGGCCTCGTCGTCACGGCGTGCCGCTCGTTCGCCGAGTGGGACCAACATCCGCAAGGTCAAGCGGTCGCCAAGCTTCCGCTGCTGTCCATCGAGCAGATCGGCGAGGCGCCAGTCAAGAAGCTCGGCACCGCGCAACGGCCGCTCGCCGGCATAAAAATGCTCGACCTCACGCGCATCATTGCCGGCCCGGTGTGCGGCCGTACGCTCGCCGTGCACGGCGCCGACGTTTTGCTCGTCACCGCATCGCATCTGGCGTCGATGCTGCCCTTGGTCATCGACACCGGCCGCGGCAAATTGTCGACCGCGATCGATCTGCGCCATGCCGACGGGCGCGCGATGTTGGCGGCGCTGGTGCCGGACGCCTATGTTTTTGTGCAGGGCTACCGGCCCGGCGCCATCGCCGCGCACGGCTTTGGTCCGCAAGACGTGGCTCGCTTGCGGCCCGGCATCGTTTATGCCTCGCTGTGCGCGTACGGCCATGAAGGTCCGTGGGCGAACCGGCGCGGCTTCGACTCGCTCGTGCAAACCGCAAGCGGCTTCAACGTCGCGGAAGGGGAGGCATTTGGCTCGCAGCGGCCGAAAGAGCTGCCGGCGCAAGCGCTCGATCATGCCACCGGCTTTCTTCTTGCCTTCGCGGTGATGACGGCGCTCAAGCGTCAGATCGAACAAGGCGGCTCATGGCACGTGCGCCTGTCGTTGGCGCAAACCGGTCGCTGGCTGCGCCAACTCGGCCGCATCGACGGCATGCATTGCCCCAATCCCAAATTCGACGACGTGCGCGATTGCCTGGAAGAGACGCCAAGCGGATTCGGCAGGCTCACGGCAGTCCGCCACGCCGCAGCGATGTCTGAAACCGCGCCGCATTGGGCGCGGCCGAGCGTGCCGCTCGGCACCCATCCTCCTGCGTGGCCCAATTGACGGGTCAAAACGCCGCAACGGCGCAAGCGCAATCGCCGCCAATTAGCCAAGCCTTGCGGGAGGCTCGTGGCTGCGCCACATGAAGACCCGGTGAAATGGGTCAGCGCATGCCAAAAACTGCAAAGCAAGCTACCGCCAGACGGCTGGCCGGCCGTGTCGCGCCCAGTCCTAAAGCCGCCCTCGGCAAGCTGCCCGAGTGGAACCTCAACGATCTTTATTCCGGCCTCGACGATCCGGCGATCAAGCGCGATCTCGACCGCGTCGATGCCGAGTGCGTCGACTTCGAAGCGGCCTACAAGGGCAAGCTCGCGGAAATGGCCGGTGGGGCAGGGGGCGGCGCCGCGCTCGGCGCGGCGGTGCGGCGCTTTGAGGCGATCGACGACCTGATGGGGCGGCTCGGCTCCTATGCCGGGCTCGTTCATGCCGGCGACACCGTCGATCCCGCGCGCACGAAATTTTACGGCGACATGGCCGATCGCATGACGGCCGCCTCCACGCATCTGTTGTTCTTCACGCTCGAGCTCAACCGCATCGACGACGCCGTTCTGGAAACCGCGATGGCCGATCCGGCGCTGGGCCATTACCGGCCATGGCTCGAAGACGTGCGGCGCTATCGGCCGTATCAGCTCGAAGATCGCGTCGAGCAGTTATTTCACGAAAAATCGGTGACCGCTTACTCCGCCTGGAATCGGCAGTTCGACGCGGCCATCGCCAGGCTGCGTTTCAAGGTTTTGGGCAAGTCGCTCGCCATCGAGCCGACGCTCAGCCTGTTGCAGGATCGCGCGGGGGAAAGCGCAAGGCCGCGGCGGCGGCGCTGGCGCGGACATTTGCCGACAACGTCGATGCGTTTGCGCTGATCACCAATACACTCGCCAAGGACAAGGAAATTTCCGACCGCTGGCGCGGCTTTGCCGACATCGCCGACGCCCGGCATCTCGATAATCGCGTCGAGCGCGAAGTCGTCGACGCCCTGGTCGCGGCGGTGCGGGATGCCTATCCGCGGCTGTCGCACCGTTACTATGCGCTTAAAGCGCGATGGTTCGGCAAGAAGCGCCTGCCGCATTGGGACCGCAACGCGCCGCTGCCGCAAGTGCCGGTGCGCAACGTGAGCTGGACCGAAGCGATGGATACGGTGCTTACCGCCTACGGCGCGTTTTCGCCGAAAATGGCGGCGATCGCCGAGCGTTTTTTCGCCGAGCGCTGGATCGACGCCCCGGTGCGGCCCGGCAAGGCGCCGGGCGCGTTCGCGCATCCGACCACGCCGTCGGCGCATCCCTATGTGCTGCTCAATTACCAAGGCAAGCCGCGCGACGTGATGACGCTGGCGCATGAGCTCGGCCACGGCGTGCATCAGGTACTCGCAGCGCCGAACGGCGCGCTGATGGCGCCCACCCCGCTGACGCTCGCGGAGACCGCGAGCGTGTTTGGCGAAATGCTCACCTTCCGCAAATTGCTCGCCAATACCCGCGACGCCAAAGAGCGCAAGGCGATGCTCGCCGCCAAGGTCGAGGACATGATCAATACCGTGGTGCGGCAGATCGCGTTCTATACGTTCGAGCGCGCCGTCCACACCGAGCGGCGAAACGGCGAACTCACCGCCGCGCGCATCGGCGAATTATGGCTCGACGTGCAGCGCGAGAGCCTGGGACCGGCGATCGAGCTCAAACCCGGCTACGAGACGTTCTGGTGCTACATCCCGCATTTCGTCCACTCGCCGTTCTACGTCTACGCCTATGCGTTCGGCGATTGCCTGGTGAATTCGCTCTATGCGGTCTACGAGAAGGCCGAAGCCGGATTTGCCGAGCGCTATCTGGCGATGCTGTCGGCCGGCGGCACCAAACATCATTCCGAGCTCCTTGCGCCGTTCGGCCTCGACGCCCGCGACCCGGCCTTCTGGCAGGGCGGGATCGGGGTGATCGAGCGGATGATCGAGGAGTTGGAAAGCTTGGAATAACAAAGGCTTGGCGGCATCTACCGAGTGTTGAGCGCAACCAATCCCCATGTTATACAATTTGTATAACGTTGGAGAAGGCGATGAACGAGCAAACACGTTCGACAACTGCGGAAGGTTACGTGCTTCAGATCAAGAAGATCGGCAACTCCACGGGGCTCATTCTGCCGAAGGAACTGCTGGCGCGGTTGAAACTCACGGAGGGCGACAAGCTTCATGTCGTCGAGCAGACGGAACGCGGTATCAAGTTGAGCCCTTATGATCCGAAACACGCTGAGGGCATGGAAATCGCGCGCCGGTCGTTCCGCAGATACGCCGATGCGTATCGAGCGCTGGCAAAATGAACGAGCCGCGATGGCTCGACACCGATCTCGTCCTTGACTTCCACGCCGAGCAACTCGCTCTGTTCGGCGGTCCCGACGGCGTCCGCGATCTCGGCCTTCTTGAATCCGCGCTGGCGAGGCCGATCAACAAATTTGCCTATGGCGAAACCGATTTCGCCATCTTGGCTGCCGCGTATGGATTTGGAATTGCGAAGAATCATCCATTCGTGGACGGCAACAAAAGAACGGCGCTGGCGTCGATGATCGTATTCCTGGGACTTAATCGCATCGATCTTGACGCCTTGCAGGAGGAAGCTGCCGCCATTGTTTTCGCTGTTGCCGCGGGAGAAGCCACCGAGGACCTGCTCGCACGATGGATTGCCGGCCACAGCAAGCCGCTCGTTGCACCTGGGATTGTGCCCTGACGTCCCTATCTAGCAATCAACGCACCAATAAGCATGCCCACTGACCGCGAAAAGAACCGCTTCTCCGCCCGCGCCGCGCGCTATGCCCGCGTCGGCGCCAACGTCGAGCGGCGTGGCGGCGCGTTATGCCGGACGGCGCATGCTCGGCGGCGAGCCCAATCGCGCCTCGGACGCGAGCGCGCTGTCGTCGGCGCTCGGCCGGCTCAAGGGCCCGCTGATGAAGGTCGCGCAGTTGATGGCGACCATTCCCGATCTGTTGCCGCCGGAATACGCCGCCGAATTGGCGAAGCTGCAGAGCGAGGCGCCGCCGATGGGCTGGGCTTTCGTCAAGCGCCGCATGATGGCGGAGCTCGGCGCCGACTGGGAGAGGAAATTCGCAAGCTTCGAGCATCAGCCGGCCGCGGCGGCCTCGCTCGGCCAGGTGCATCGCGCGCGTTCGCTCGACGGCGCCCCGCTCGCTTGCAAGCTGCAATATCCCGACATGCAATCCGCCGTCGAGGCCGATTTGCAGCAACTCGAATGGCTGTTGGCGATCCGCCGGCGGTTCGACACCGCGATCGACACCTCCGAGATCGGCAAGGAAATCGGCGCGCGCGTGCGCGAAGAGCTCGATTACCGCCGCGAGGCCAAGCACGTCGCGCTTTACCGTGAAATGCTCGACGGCGTCGATATCGTCCGCGTGCCGCGAGCCTGGCCGGCACTTTCGACCGGGCGGCTGCTCACGCTCGACTGGCTCGACGGCACGCGCATGCTCGCGCACAAGAGCGATCCCCTCGCCGCGCGCAATGCGCTCGCCACCGCCATGTTCACCGCCTGGTGGTTCCCTTTCAGCCGATTCGGCGTCATCCACGGCGATCCGCATCTCGGCAATTACACGGTATTCGAGCGCGGCGGCGCGCCGGCCGGGCATCAATCTCCTCGATTACGGCTGCATCCGCATTTTTGCGCCGAAATTTGTCGGCGGCGTCGTCGACCTTTATCACGGCCTGCTGCACGGCAAGGACGATCTCATCGTCCATGCCTACGAGACTTGGGGCTTTCGCAGGCTGTCGCGCGAACTCATCGACACGCTCAACATCTGGGCGCGCTTCATCTATGCGCCGCTGCTCGACGATCGGGTGCGCACCGTCGCCGACGGCGTGGCGCCTTCCGAATACGGCCGGCGCGAGGCGTTCCGCGTGCATCAGGCGCTCAAGCGCAAGGGGCCGGTGACGGTGCCGCGCGAATTCGTGTTCATGGATCGCGCCGCGATCGGGCTCGGCGCGGTGTTTCTGCATCTGCGCGCGGAGCTGAATTTTTATCGGCTGTTCAACGAGGCGATCGAAAAATTTTCCATGGATCGGGTCGAAAAGCGGCAAGCCGCGGCGCTCGACAGGTCCGGACTTCGCGTAGCAACCGCTTAACGGTTGCCACGTCAGCAGCAATCGCAATCGAGACCTTCGAACGCCACCAGCGCGTTTTTCATGAACGCCGGCGGCAGGTCGTCTTCGGCTCACATCGGCGAGCGGCTTGAAAATCTTGAAATGATGCCGGCCCGCGGCGGTCCAGAACACGACGTGGGTTTCGATCGGCGGGCAGCCGGGCACAGCGCAAGTCGATCTCCGACACCATCACGGTTTCGTCGGCGGCGAGCGCAAAACGCGCCCGCGTCCAGTCGCGCACGCGATCGAGCGCCGCGCCTTCGTCAGGACGCGTCTTCAGGGAACCATCGTGCGGAAGTGCGGCCGGGCATGCGGTTTCCACGTCTTTCTCGCTCATGCTCTAAAGTTACCTATATATTCTCATCACACCGAGCGACGAACAAGGAGCGATATTCAGTGGCAGAAAAAGTACTGGCGGCGGTGCGCACCGGGCCGAGCAAGACCGAAATCCGCGAATATCCGATGCCGGATATCCCGGAGGATGCGGCGCTGATGAAAATGGAGGTCGGCGGCATCTGCGGCACCGACGTCAAGCTCTACAAGCATCCGCCGTCCGCCGCGCCGGTCATCATGGGGCATGAGAATATCGGCACCATCGCCAAAGCCGGCCGCGAATTCACCCGGCGCAAAGGATTTAAGGAAGGCGACCTCGTTTTCGTCGAGCACTATGTCAGTTGCGGCAAATGCGAATGGTGCCACGCCGGCCAGTACCGGCATTGCGAGAATACCAATTGGCGCACCAATCCCGACGCCATCCGCTACGGTTATACGTCGGCGGAAAAGGCGCCGCATCTGTGGGGCGGCTTTGCCCAATACGTCTATCTGCCGTGGAACGCGGTGGTGCATCATGTGCCCAACGGCGTCTCGGCCGAGCTTGCCGGCCTGGTGACGCCGATGGCGAACGGCGTCGAGTGGTCGTTATTCGACGGCGGCGTCGGCTACAATTCGACGGTGCTGATCCAAGGCCCTGGCCAGCAGGGCCTGTCGCAGACCGTGATCTGCAAGCAGGCCGGCGCCTCGCTGATCATCGTCACCGGGACCGCGAAGGACAAAGCCCGCATGGACGTCGCCAAGAAACTCGGCGCCGATCATGTCATCGACGTGACACAAGGAGGATCCGCTCGCCCGCATCATGGACATCACCGGCGGCAAGGGCGTCGATGTTTCGCTCGACTGCACCGCCGGCGCCGGCACCATTCCGATGCTGCTCGGCATCGAGGCGCTCAAGAGGAAGGGTGGCGTGATCGTCGCGCAGGGCGAGATGGCGCAGTTTCCGAATTTCCCGCTGGAAAAATTCACGGTGAAATTCATCACCATGAAAAGCGCGCGCGGCCATAGCTACAGGGCTTGCGAGCTTGCTTTGGCGCAACTTGGCCTCGAAGCGCTTTCCGCTGGAATTGGTCACCACCCACCGCTTCGGACTTGAACGACGTCGATCTCGCCATCCGCTCGGTCGGCGGCGAAGGCGTGCCCGACGTCATCCACGCCTCGCTGATGCCGTGGACGTGAATTGAAACGGCCGCTCATCGCCGCGCAAGCGGGAAACCAGCGGGAAATACCTGATTAAAGGAATTGGGTCCCGGCTTTCGCGGGGAGCAGCGGATGCGTGATCTGCTTTGGTGAAACCGCAAGCCGTTTTGGTCGTTGTTATTTGTTCTTAAGGGATTGACCGGTGTCCCGATTTTTAATCCGCAAATCGATTGCCGTGCTGCAGGCGGAGGTAGCCGACCCCGAAGCTCAGGCGCTGTCCCGGCACGACGGCGTGCCGCTCAAGCGCAGTCTGACCGCCATCCATGTCCTCGCGCTCGGCATCGGCGCCATCATCGGCGCCGGCATTTTCGTCCTGACCGGCCATGCCGCCGCCGCCAATGCCGGGCCGGCGATCACCCTGTCCTTCATGCTCGGCGCCATCGTCTGCGGCTGCGCCGGGCTGTGCTACGCCGAAATGGCCTCGACCGTACCGGTCGCCGGCAGCGCCTATACCTACGCCTACGCGACCTTGGGCGAGATCGTCGCCTGGATCATCGGCTGGGATCTCATCCTAGAATATGCGCTCGGCGCCACCACGGTCGCGATCGGCTGGTCGGGTTATGTCGTGAGCTTTCTCAAAGATTTCGGCATCGTCGTGCCGGCGGATTTCGCCAAATCGCCGCTCGATTACGCCGCCGCACGGCACGTCTGGCATACCACCGGCGCGGTGCTCAACGTGCCGGCGATGGTCGTGGTCGCCTTGCTGACCGGCCTGCTGGTCATCGGCGTTCACGAATCCGCGCGCGTCAACAACGTCATCGTCGCCATCAAGCTCGTCATCATCGTGCTGTTCATCGCCGCCGCGGCGCCGCATGTCGGCACTGCGCACTGGGTGACGGCGAACAACCCCGCCGGCGATTTTATTCCGCCCAGTCTCGGCCCCGGCCGATTCGGCTGGAGCGGCGTGCTGCGCGGCGCCGCCGTGGTGTTTTTCGCCTATATCGGCTTCGACGCGGTGTCGACCGCGGCGCAGGAGACCAAGAATCCGCAGCGCGACATGCCGATCGGCATTCTTGGCTCGCTCGTGATCTGCACGTGCTCTATCTCGCGGTCGGCTTCGTGCTCACCGGCATCGTCGCCTATGACAAGCTCAACGTCGCCGATCCGATCGCGGTCGGCATCGACGCCATCGGGCTGACTTGGCTGTCGCCGATCCTCAAGCTCGGCATCATCCTCGGCCTGACCTCGGTGATCCTTGTCGGGCTGCTTGGCCAGCCGCGCATTCTCTATGCGATGGCGCATGACGGCCTGTTTCCGCCGATCGCCGCCAAGATGCATCCGCGTTTTCGCACGCCCTATGTCACGACCATCTTCACCGGCAGCATCGTCACCGTGCTGGCCGGACTGCTGCCGATCGGCCTGGTCGGCGAACTGGTGAGCATCGGCACGTTGTTCGCTTTCGCCGTCGTCTGCCTCGGCGTGCTGGCGCTGCGCATCAAGCAGCCGAATCTGGAGCGGCCGTTCAAGACGCCGGCGGTCTATATCGTCGCGCCGCTCGGCGCGCTATCGGCGGTATTCCTGATGTGCGGCCTGCCGCTCGATACCTGGCTGCGCCTTGGCGCGTGGTTCGTGATCGGGGTCGGCGTATATTTTTTCTACGGCGTTGCGGCACAGCCGGGTCGCAGGCGCAAAGCACCGCAAACCTCTCGCGCTTGATCCGTCGGCGCCGTCGCGGTGGCAGGACAGGCCGTCAATCGGCATGGTAGCAGGACGCGATGGACACGATTTTCGTAACGCACGGCGCTGCGGGCGCGGTCCCGATCTGGTTCGTCACCGCGGCGAACTACCCCGATGTGCGGAAAGTTGCTCGGCGCGGAGGCTTTGCGCCTTCGCCGATGCCGCCGGCTTCGAGCCGAAGGCCGGCCGCCATTTGCTGTTGCCGGGCAAAGGAACGGCAAGACGGCTCTTGGCGGCGTGCTGTTCGGGCTGGAAGACGGCCGACGAGAGCGAAGGACCCGTTTCTTCCCGGCCGGCTGGCGCAGCATCTGCCGGACGGCGTCTATCGCTTCGCCAACGAGCCGCACGATGCGCGGCTCGCCGCGCTCGCTTTCGCGCTCGGCGCCTACCGCTTCACGCGCTACCGCAAGGCCGAAGCGCGCGCGGTCAAGCTCGATCTGCCGCAAAGCGTCGATCGCGACGATCTGCAACGCATCGTCGAAGCGGTGACGCTGGCGCGCGATCTCATCAACACGCCGGCAAACGACATGGGCCCGGCGCAGCTCGAGCAGGCCGCGCGCAAGCTTGCCGCGCGCCACTGCGCCACGATCGGCGCCATCGTCGGCGACGAGCTTTTGGCGCAGAATTTTCCGCTCATCCACGCCGTCGGCCGCGCCGCCGCCGGCGCGCCGCGGCTGATCGACATGTCGTGGGGCGATGCGGCGCATCCGCGGGTGACGCTGGTCGGCAAGGGCGTCTGCTTCGACACCGGCGGGCTCGACATCAAGCCGGACACCGGCATGCTCAACATGAAGAAGGACATGGGCGGCGCGGCGACCGCGCTGGCGCTCGCGCACATGATCATGGCGCGCGGCTTGAAACTGCGGCTGCGCGTGCTCATTCCGGCGGTGGAGAATTCGATCGCCGGCGCAAGCTTTCGGCCGCGCGACATCTACACGTCGCGCAAGGGCATCACGGTGGAGATCGGCAATACCGATGCCGAGGGCCGGCTCATCCTCGCCGACGCGCTGGCGCTCGCCGACGAGGACAAGCCCGAACTGATCGCCGATTTCGCGACGCTGACCGGCGCCGCCCGCGTCGCGCTCGGCCCGGACGTGCCGGCCATTCTTCACCGACGACGATGCGCTCGCCGAGCGAGCTGATGCGCGCTGCCGCGGCCGAGAACGATCCGCTGTGGCGGCTGCCGTTGTGGCGGCCCTACGAGACGATGCTCGAATCCAAGGTCGCCGACATCAACAATGTCGGCGGCAGCCAAGGCGGCGCCATCACTGCGGCTTTGTTCATGCGCCGCTTCGTGACCGCGAAATCCTGGCTGCATGTCGACATGTTCGCCTGGACGCCGTCGGCCAAAGCCGGGCCGGCCCGAGGGCGGCGAATGCCAGGCGGCGCGCGCGCTCTATGCGCTGCTCGCCGCGCGCTACGGCTGAGTCGAAAAGATGCGCGCCTTCGATCCCCGCGTCACGCCGGCTCGCGCCGATCTCGCGGCGAAAAATCTCGAAGGCAAAGTGGCGGCGCGAGCGTTACGTCGAAGGCCGCGCCTTCGAAGTCATCGAGCCGCAGGCGCCGCTGCGGCAGCGAGCCGCGGCCCGACGCGCCGCTCGCTCACCGAAGCGCTCAAGGGCGAGCGCGTCACGATCTACGACACCAACGCCGAAGGCTGGGCCTGGGGTCAGCTCGCCGTCGGACAATTATGTCGGCTGGCTGCCGGCAAACGCGCTGGCGCCGCCCGGCGCCGGCGCCGACGCACAAGGTCGCGGCGTTGCGCACGTTCGCGTTTCCCGGACCGTCGATCAAATTGCCGCCGCTCGAAGCGCTGCCGTTCGGCGCCGCGCTCGCCATCGCGCGCATGCAGGATCGCATGGCGGTGACGCAGCCGGCGCCTATGTGCCGGCGGCGCATCTTCGACCGGTCGGCGAAAACGAGCGCGACTTCGTCGCGGTGGCGGAGCGCTTTCTCGGCGTGCCCTATCTGTGGGGCGGCAAGACCGCGCTCGGGCTCGACTGCTCGGGCCTGGTGCAGATCGCGCTCACGGCCTGCGGCGTGGCATGCCCGCGCGACAGCGATATGCAGGAAAAGGCGCTGGGCAAATCCGTCGCTGCTGGCGCCGATCATTCCGGTCTCGAGCGCGGCGATCTCGTGTTCTGGAAGGGCCACGTCGCCATCGTGCGCGACGCGCGACCCTCATTCACGCCAACGCCTTTCACATGGCGGTCGCGATCGAGCCGATTGCCGACGCCGATCGCGCGCATCCGCGCCGCCGGCAGCGACATCACCGGCGTGCGGCGCATTTGATGATGTTAGCTGGCATCCGTTGGATGCCGGCCGGCGCGTTGCGGCAGCACCAGGATGCAGATGATGATGAAGACGCCGATGACGGCCGTGGCGATGGCCCGGCTCAAGCCCAATCCGCCGTCGCGCACCGGCTTGTCGAGAAAATCGCCGACGGTCGCGCCGAGCGGCCGCGTCAGGATGAAAGCCGCCCAGAACAGGAATACCCGCGACACAGTCGTCAAAAAATAGAGCCGGCGACCAGCACGGCCAGGGCGGCGGCGAACAGGAGCGCGCCGCCGTCATAGCCGAGGCCGGTAGCGTCGGCCGTCCAGTCGCCGAGCGCCGTGCCGAGCGTCTGCGAGAACGTGATCGCGATCCAGTAGAATACCTCCACCTCGGCGTGCGCGACCGTCGCGACCGAGATCGAGCCGAGCGGACCAATACCAGAGCGCCGAGCGTTGCCATCAGGCAAACGAACAGCACGACGAGCCGCCGGCATAGCCGATGCCGAGCGAGCGATCGGCGAAATCGGCCATGGTGGTGCCGGCGGTCGTGGAGGCGACGATTGTCGCCCAGTAGAGGAACGGATGAAATTTCTTCGCGCGCGATCTGGAGGTACGACCAAGACGACCAGCAGCGAGACAAACAGCGCCGTGCCGGCAAGGTAGCCCCAATTCAGCGTCATGGTGACCGTGTCGCCGCCGGTTTCGCCAAGCGTCGTTGCGGCGATCTTGATGATCCAGAAAACGAGCGTGACTTCGGGAATCTTGCTTGCGTGTCGTTCCGTCGCGAGTGGCACAGCGTCTGCCCTTCTCAATGTCGCCGCGGCGATGGCGCTGGCGCTTTTTCTACTCTACTCTTGCGGAGTTCCCTGAAGGCGCGGAGCGGGCGCGATGAGCATTGACCATCCCGAACATTCGGTTCCTTCCGTGGCGCCGGGCCAGCCACAAGCCGGCGTACCGCACAAGTTCTTTCATTTGAGCTTCTGGATCAGGGAGCTTCCGTTTAGTCTCGTCCTGATCCTCACGCTGATCGGCGTCGCCTATACCACCGTCTCCAAACAGCCGATCACCGGCTACTGGGAGATTCTCGCGCCGCTGATCGCGCTGGTTTGCGTCGGCGCCGGCTGGCATTACGCGCCCGACCGGACGGCGCGCATCCGGCTGATCGCGACGCAGGTGCTGCACTGGTTCGCATTCCTGGTGGTGATGAACATGCTGTTGCTGCACCAGCGTGCAGCGGATTTTCAACGCCGGCGCCACCGGACTTGCGATATTCACGCTGTTGTCGCTCGGCACCTTCACTGCGGGCGTACACGTGCTGTCCTGGCAGGTCTGCCTGCTCGGCCTCATCATGGCGCTGGGCATACCGGCGATCGCCTGGATCGAGAACTCGGCGCTGATCGTGGTGCTCATCGCCGGGGTCGGCGTCGGCATCGGCGTGGTGATCTGGTGGCATATTCACGACTGGCGCACGCGGGCCGGCTGATCAGATCAGACCGATCCCGGCCAAAACCTTGTCGAGTTGGCGTTCGACCTCGGGCGACGCCGGGACCAAGGGGCTGCGATGCTCGTTGTTCTCAATCACGCCGAGTCGCTTGAGCATATACTTGACCGGAATGGGACTCGTCTCCAGCGCGACGCCGCGGAACAGGGGATAAAGTTTCAGATTGAGCGCGATGGCGCCGTCGATGTCGCCGTTGGCAAACGTATCGTAGAGCTGCGCCACCTGGCGCGGCGCGACATTGGACGCCGTGATCATCATGCCGCAGCCGCCGATGCCGAGCATCGGCAAGGTCGGCAGTTCGAGACCGGCGAAAATGCGGAAGTCGCGGCCGAGGCGGGCGAGCGCGCCGGTCACAAAACCGACATCGGTGTCGGTGTTCTTTAAACCGGCGAAATGCGGCACCGCATCCTTGATCGCCGCGAGCGTGTCGACGGCGAGCGCGAAGCCGGCGCGTGCCGGAATGTGATAGATCAGGAACGGTCGCCGCGTCCGCTCACCGAGCGTGGCGAAATACGCGGCGGCTCCGCGCTGCGGCGGCGCCGAATAGTACGGGGTGACCACGAGCACTGCATCCGCACCTGCTTTGTCGAAGCGGTCGATCAGCGCGGCGGTTGCCTCAAGGGATTCCGACGCCGTTCCGGCGCAGACCGGGCGCCGTCCGTTTGCGGTCTTGACGGCGAATTCGACGAGCTGCCCGCGTTCCTCGACGCTGAGCACGGTCGGCTCGCCGCTGGTGGCGTTGACCAGGAGCCCGTGTGTGCGTTCGGCGATCTGCCGCTCGATCAGGCGACCATAAGTGTCGAAGTCGATCTTGCCGTCGTGGAACGGGACGATGAGCGGACAATAGGCGCCGCGCAGAAAATCGCTCTCCGCCATCGCCGGTGTCCTCTCACTGCGCGGTCTTCATTCCGAGCACTTTGGCAAGCGCCGCGAGCTGGTTGTTCTGTTCCTTGATGCTCGCGGCAAAATCCGCCGGCCCGCGAATGGTCATGATCTGGCCGGTGTCAGTCAGCCGCTTGGCGATGATCGGATCGGATTGCGCGACGGCGCGCCAATCCGCGGCGATTTTTTCGCGCAAGGCGTCAGATATTCCGGCGGCCCGCACAGCCCGCCCGCGGTTTCCATTGTCAGAGCCGGAAAGCCCGCTTCGGCGGCGGTCGGAATGTCCGGCGCGCCTTGCGCGCGCTGTCTGCTGGTGACGATCAAGACCTTGGTGCGTCCGGACTGCTGCATCGGCTGTGCGACGGCCAGCGAGCTCGACAACACCTGGATACGGTTTTCGGCGAGATCGCCCGGCGCCTGCATGATGTCGCGATAGGGCACCTTGGTGACCTGCAGGCCGAGGCCCTTGAAAAAGCCGAAGATCAGAAAATCCGAATTGCCGGTGGCGGCCGCGACGTTGAGCTTGCCGGGTTCGGCGCGTGCCATGGCAACCAGTTCGCCGATGCTGGTGACGTTGAGCGAGGTCGGCACCGAGACCGCCAGCACCGTGACGTAGATGCCGACGATCGGCACGATATCGCGCTGCGTGTCGTAGGACGGTGGGTTGTCGTCATAGAGGTGGATCAGGAATGTCGCAGCCGGGCCGAAGAAGAACGTGTGGTCGTCGTGGGCGTCGATGAAGGCCTTGACCGAGACCAGCCCGTCGCCGCCCGGCCGGTTCTCGACCACCACCGGCTTGCCCCAGCGCGCGGTCAGCCGGTCGGCGAACAGCCGCGCGGTGGTGTCGGTCGCGCTGCCTGGATTGAACGGCAGGATCAACCGCACCGTGCGCGTCGGATAGGCTTGTTGTGCCAGTGCACCGCGCGGCCGCAGCCAAGCCGAAGCCGCCGCGCCGCCGGCCACAATGAAGTCGCGCCGCTTCATGGGCTCCTCCCGGTTGAGATTGAAGCTTTATTTTTATTCTAGCACGCCGGGGGCCGCGACCACAGTGGCGCGGTGAGCGGCGGTCCACTAACATCCAGCGCAATTGAGCAGGGACGCCGGGACGATGAAACGCAGTACCGACCGCATTCTCACCACTCACGCCGGCAGCCTGTCCCGGCCGGCCAATCTCATCGCCGCCGGGAAGGCGCGCGCGCTCGGCGATGGCAAGGACGATGCCGCGTTTACCGGAATCCTCGCCGGTGCGGTTGCCGACGTGGTGAAGAAGCAGCGCGAACTCGGCATCGACGTTCCCGACGATGGCGAGTTCGGCAAACCGGTCGGCGGCGCCTATGATTACGGCGCCTGGTGGAATTACGCGTTTGCCCGGATGTCGGGATTTTCACCGGCTGGCAGTGCGGCCGCCGCGGCGCACGAAACGCAGCACAAGAAATCGAGCGTTGCCGACCTCGCGCTGACCTCATTCGCCAATCGCCGTGACTGGCAGAAATTCGGCGAGTTCTATCAGGACCCGGAATCGAGCGGCAGCCTCCTTGGCAGCGCGGCGCGCCGGCCGGTCGGGCGGCCCGCCTGTACCGGGCCGATCAGATATACCGGGCATGCGGCGCTGCAAGCCGACATCGCCAATCTGAAAAAAGCGCTGGCGGCGACCGGCACGGAGGAAGGTTTCATGTGCGCGATCGGGCCCGGCAGCTTCGCGCGCGGCATCGACCTCTACTACAAGTCCGAGGAGGAGTTTCTATTCGCGTCGGCCGACGCCATGCACGAAGAATACAAGGCGATTGTCGACGCCGGCCTTATCTTGCAGATCGACGATCCGAGCCTCCCGGACAACTGGGACATGATCAATCCGGAGCCGCCGCTTGGCGAATTCAAGAAATTCGAGGCGGCGCGCATGGCGGCGCTCAATCACGCTTTGCGCGGCCTGCCGGAGGACCGCATCCGCCTGCACATCTGCTGGGGCAGCTGGCACGGGCCGCACAGCACCGATATTCCGCTAAAGGACATCGTCGATCTCGTGCTGAGCGTCAATGCCGGCGCCTATTCGGTGGAAGCCGGCAATGTCCGTCACGAGCACGAATGGCGGGTGTGGCGGGACGTCAAGCTGCCAGACGGCAAGCTGCTCATTCCCGGCGTCGTCAGCCACGCCACCAATATCGTCGAGCATCCGCAAGTGGTCGCCGACCGGCTGGTGCGCTATGCCAACGTGGTGGGACGCGAAAACGTCATCGCCGGAACCGATTGCGGGCTGGGCGGCCGCATTCATCCGCAAATCGCCTGGGCAAAGCTGGCCGCGCTTGCGGAAGGCGCGCGGCTCGCGAGCAAGGAACTTTGGAATTAGTACGCACTGGAGGGATGCCGTGAAGGAACGTCGGCGCTGGATCGGCGGCGTAGTTGTCGCCCTGTTGTTCGGGATGACCGGCGCTATCGACACGTCACGGCAGGCTGATGCGCAAGCGTATCCGTCACGGTCCATCCACATCATCGTGCCGGCGTCGGTCAGCACGCCGCCCGACATCATAACCCGCATCGTCGCCAACGCCGTGAACGACGCCGAAGGCTGGCATCTCGTCGTCGAGAACCGGCCCGGCGCAGGCCAGCTATTGGGCGCGCGGGAAGCGCTCAAGCAGCCGGCCGACGGCTATACGATCCTCACTGTCGGCTTTCCGCTGACCGTAACGCAATCGCTGGTGCCGGATGCCGGCCTCGATCTCAACACCGATATCGCTCCGGTCGCGCAGCTTGCCATGACGGGCAACGTGCTGGTGGTAAATCCGAACGTGCCGGCGAAGACGGTGGCCGAGCTGGTGCAATACCTGAAGGCCAATCCCGACAAGGGGACGTTCTCGTCAGGCGGGATCGGCACGCCGGCGCACATCATCGGCGAGCTGTTCAAGCTGCAAACCGGCGTACGCACGACGCACGTGCCCTACAGCGAATTCCCGCGCGCCATTTCCGACCTGCTGCAAGGCGTCAATACCTACCAGTTCATCGCGGTGGCACCGGTGCTTGGCTTCATTCATGAAGGAAAGCTGCGCGCGCTCGCGGTCACGCCGGCCAAGCGCATGGCGGCGCTGCCCGATGTGCCGACTCTGGCGGAGGCCGGCTATCCCGGCCTGACCAGCTTCGACTGGGTCGGCTGGGCGGTGAAAGCCGGGACACCCGCGGACATCGTCGGGCGGCTCAATGCCGCCGTCGACAAGGCGCTGGCGACCCCGAAGGTGCAGGAGGCGTTCGCCAAGATCGGCTCCGAGACCGCCGGCGGCACGCCGCAACAACTCGGCGATCTCGCCAAATCGCAAATCGCATTGTGGGCCAAGGTGGTTCACGACGCCGGGCTGAAATTGCAGCAATGAGCCGCCAAAGCAACATTGCCGATTTCGGCGAGAACGTCGCCGTTCGACGTGGCTCATGCTAGGGTCGGGAAGATTATGCCGGGACGCGTCGAGGGGAAGGTAGCTCTGATCACCGGGGCGGGATGCGTCGGGCCGGGCTGGGGCAATGGCCGCGCCGCCGCGGTGTTGTTCGCGCGCGAGGGCGCCAAAGTCTTCGCCGTCGACAAGAATGCGGATGCGATGACCGAGACGGTCGCGCGGGTCGGCAATGACGGCGAAATCGCAACGCATGTCTGCGACGTTCTCGACGATGCCGATGTTGGCGCCATGACCGACGCCTGCCGCAAGAGATTCGGCCGCATTGATATCCTGGTCAATAATGTCGGCGGTTCGGCCGCCGGCGGCGCCGCCGAAATGTCGGAACAGAGCTTCGACGACCAGATCGACTACAATCTCAAGAGCGTTTTCCTGACCTGCCGTCACGTGATTCCGGTCATGGTCGAGCAGGGCGGCGGCGCCATCGTCAACACCTCGTCGAGTTCCGGCATTCGCTTCACCGGCGCGCCGCAGATCGGCTACGCTTCGGCAAAAGCCGCCGTGATCCAGTTCTCGCGGGTGACCGCTGTGCAATATGCCAAGCACGGCATCCGCGTGAACACGGTGATCCCGGGGCAAATGCATACGCCGATGGTCGAAGCGCGACTTGCCAAGCAACGCAGCGGCGGCGACGTCGAGGCCTTGCTCGCGTCGCGCGTGGAGCGCATCCCGCTCGGCTTTATGGGTGATGGCCGCGACACCGCCAACGCCGTTCTGTTTCTCGCCTCCGACGAAGCGCGCTTTATCACCGGCACCGAAATCGTGGTCGATGGCGGCATGACCGCGCGCTGCGACTGATCATCGTAAAAATTGGAATGACAAATGGCCATCCGTCCCGACGATCTCACCCCGACCATTGCGCCGCCGGATCCAAATCCGAAAAAGCCGCGGCTGAAACTGCCGCCGCACGCCTGCGATTCGCATTTTCACGTGTTCGGGCCGCATGACAAATTTCCCTACGCGCCGGACCGGCCGTTCACGCCGACCGATGCGCCCAAAGAAGACTTGTTCCGCCTGCACGGCTTCCTCGGCTTCGAGCGGGGTGTCTTTGTCCAATCGACCTGCCACGGCAGCGATCATGCCGCGCTGCTGGATCTCCTGGCCGCCGGCAAGGGCCGTTATCGCGGCGTTGCGCTGCTCAAGCCAACCATGCCGCAGGCCGAGGTCGATCGGCTGGACGACGCCGGCGTGCGCGGCGTGCGGCTGCATTTTTTCCCGCGTCTTGGCGCACCGATGCCGCGCGACGATATGCGCAAAGTGATCGAACTGGTCGAGCCGAACGGCTGGCACATCGCCATCCATACCGGCGGAAACGGCCTGCTTGAGCTCTATGATTTCATCCGTTCGATCGATGCGCCCGTCGTGATCGACCATATTGGCCGCGTCGATGTCGGCGAGGGATTGCGCGGCCAGGCGTTCTCGGTGCTGCGCCGCTTGCTCGACACCGGCAATATTTGGGTCAAGCTGTCGGGCACCGACCGCATCGCCAAGCAGAAATATCCTTACGCCGACGCCGTGCCATTCGCACGCGACCTTGCCGCGCACGCGCCCGAGCGCGTGGTGTGGGGCACCGACTGGCCGCATCCGAACCACAACGCCGTCCCCAATGACGGCGAGCTGGTCGATCTCATCGCCGAAATCGCGCCGGACTTGCGCACGCGGCAACTCATGCTGGTCGACAATCCGGCGAAACTATTCGGGTTTTGAGCGAGGTCATGACCAGACAAACTCTCGGTAAGCTGCCGCCCGGCGCGTTTGGCATGCTTGAGCTGCCGGGGTTGCCGTCCGACATTATCGACGGCTTTTGCGGCTTGCCGGATCTCACCGGCATGACCTCGGATGCGATGGACGAACTCGGCCTTGTCGGCGCGGTGCCGGCCGGGTTGCTTCGCCCGCGCGATCCGACGGCGCGCCTCGTCGGGCGCGCTCTGACGGTGCGCAATGTCGCCGCGACCGCGCCCGTCGTGGACAACGTCAAGGCGGGCATTTCGGGGATGAGCGAGATCGAGGCGCATAATCTTGCAGTGCCGGGCGATGTTCTCGTGGTGCAAGGCGTCGATCTTGTCTCCAACATGGGCGGCATATCGGCGACCATCGGCCGCCGTCAGGGCGAGCTTGGCGCGATCGTCGACGGCGCCGTGCGCGACGTCGATCATTCGCGCGGCATCGGTTACGCAATATGGTCGCGCAGCGTCAGCCCGATCACCGGCAAATGGCGCATCGAGACCGTTGCGATCAATAAAGCCGTCACGATCTGTGGTGTGACGGTTCATCCCGGCGATCTCGTTGTGGCGGACGAAACCGGAGTCTGCTTCATCCCACGCGAGCGCGCGGCGGAGGTACTGGCCAGGGCGCAACGCAACGCGACCGCGGAGAAGCTACGCGAAGACAAGATCGCGTCCGGCGTTCCAATTTCCGAGCTCCTGCCGAAGAAGAAATGAGGAGACACCGTCACACCCAGGCCGCCCGCGCTACTCCGCGCTGATGTCAAGCTTCTTGATCTCCGCCGGCCACTCGGCGAATTCCTGCTTGAGCAGCGCGCCGAAGGCCTCGTGGTCGAGCGTGTCGTGGATTCCGTTTTCGGCAATGCGCTGCTGGATCGACGGCGTGGCGACGACAGCGAGCAGCGCTTTTTCAAGTCTGTCGCGCACCTTCGCCGGCGTGCCTGCGGGCACCAGTACGCCGTACCAGTTTTCCATCACCACGCTCGGCAGGCCGAGCTCCTTGGTGGTCGGTAAGTCCGGCATTAGCGGTGTGCGCTCCGGCGCGAACAAGGCGATCGCCTTGACTTTCCCGGCCTTCGCGAGCGGCATCAGGACCGGCAAATCGGCATTGAGCATGTCGACGTGATCGCCGAGCAGATCGGTGATTGCCGGCGCCGCGCCCCGATACGGCACATGCGTGATCTTCACGCCGGCGGCGTCATTGAGCATTTCGACCGCGATGTTCATTGTCGTGCCAGGCCCGGCCGAGCCGTAGGTGAGCTTCTGCTGTTTTGCCTTGGCGAGCAGGTCCGGCATGGTCGTGACGCCGAGCTCGTTGTTCACCACCAGCAATGACGGCACCGCGCCGAGGCGCATCACCGGCGCGAACGATTTGACCGGATCGTAGGCCGTTGGCGGCTTGAGGATCGGGCTGATCACGCAGGCGCCGAAGCTGCCGAACAGGACCGTGGTGCCGTCCGGGGTGGAATGCGCTACATATTCGGCGGCAATCGCACCGGCCGCGCCGCCGCGATCGTCGACGATCACGTTGGCGCCGAGCTTATCGCCAAGTTCAGCGGCGAGGATGCGCGCCCATTGATCGACCGGGCCGCCCGCCGCGAACGGCACCACGAATTTGATGGTTTTCGCAAAGGCCGGAGCCGTCGTTATCGACCATGCGGCGACGCAGAGTCCGGCCATCAAGCCCTGAAGGCGTTTCATTGCTTCCTCCCGAGTGGTCCAATTCTAACATTCGCATCCCGGTTTGGTAGGCTATCTTGCGAATGTTAGAATCAAAGGACCACTGGAAGAAATAAGCTTTAGTGAAGCTTTGGATTTGACATTCGCTTCGCGCGCTTGCGGCTGGGTAGGTAGCGAATGTCAAATCCGCTTCACCAGTGCCTGCTTAGCAGATCACCTTGCCGCAAGCGCGGGCCGCATCGACGATCTTCTGCAAGCCGTCGCGGCCCGGATAGCCGAGGATCGCGACACCGTCGATGATGAAGGCGGGCGTCGCGGCAAGCCCGAGCGAATTGCCGAGCGCGACGTGCGCTTTCATCGTCGCGGTGATCTCGTCGCTGTCGCCGAGTCTGGTCAATGCCTGTCCGTCAAAGCCGATGCGGCGGGCAACTTCGAGCGCGCGGAGCCCGTCGGTGGTGCGGCGCTGCGAATAGACCTTGCGGTGAAAATCGTAGAATTGCGCCGGCGTGCCGAGCTGCGCGACCGCAAGCTCGACGCGGCTTGCCGCAATCGACGCGACGCCCAGTACTGGAAAGGGCACCAGGACCAGCCGCAGCTCCGGATCGACATCGACCATGTCGGCAATGTCGGCGGAGGCGATCCGGCAGTAGGGACAATTGAGATCGTAAAATTCGACGAGCGTCGTCTTGCCGTCCGGATTGGCCGCGACGACCACGCCGGGCAATTTGTCGATCGGGGCCGCGAGCTTGACGGTGTGATTTGGCAGGCGTTGGCCGTCGTCGTTGAGGAGCGGATATTCCGAGTTCAACTGCATCGCGCGGTCGCGACCCTGCGCGGCGCCATGCGTGCTCCATCCACCGAGCGCGGCGACGGCAAACGCAGCGAAGACCAAGACTGAGAACGACGCCTTCATGTGTGGATATCTAATATTGCCGCGCCGGATCGCGAGAGGCGATCATTGCCCAACCACGCCCTCGGGCGCGGTTTCGAGATTAAACGCGGCGGCGAACAGCGCGCGGGTGTAATCGGTCTTGGGATTACGAAACAGCTCGCCGGCGGCGCCGGCCTCGACGACCAGGCCATGCCGCATCACCAACAAGCGGCTCGCAAGCGCGGCCACGACCCGCAAGTCATGCGAAATAAACAGATAAGTAAGATTGTGCCGTTTCTGCAAGTCGCGCAGCAGATCGACCATCTGCGCCTGGATCAGCATGTCGAGCGCGCTGGTCGGCTCGTCGAGCACGATAAAACTGGGCTCCAGCACCAGGGCGCGCGCCACCGCGATGCGCTGGCGCTGGCCGCCGGAAAATTCATGCGGGAAACGCGTGCGCGTGCCCGGATCGAGCCCGACGTCGGTCAACGCCTGGACCACGCGCTCGTCGCATTGCCTGGCCGACAGCTCGGGCTGATGGACCTTGAGCCCTTCCTTGATGATGTCGCCGACCGACATGCGCGGCGACAGCGATCCGTACGGATCCTGGAACACGATCTGCATGTCGCGGCGAAATGGACGCATTTCCTTGAATCGCAGCCCTTGTAGGTCGTGGCCCATGAAGGCGATAGTCCCTCCGAGGATATCAGTCGCAGGATTGCGCGCCCCAGTGTCGATTTGCCCGAGCCGGATTCGCCGACCACGCCGAGCGTTTCGCCTTTGTGCAACTCGATGGTCAGGCCGTCGCAGGCTTTGACGTGTCCGACGGTCTTGCGCATGAGCCCTCTGGTGATCGGGAACCAGACCTTAAGCTGGTCCGTTTTCAGGAGCACCGGCGCATCCGGCTGCGGCGGCGCCGGGTCGGGCCGCGGCTCGGCCGCAAGCAGCGCGCGCGTGTACGGGTGCTCGGGTGCGGCGAACACACGCTCGACACTGCCTCGCTCGACGATTTTGCCCTCTTTCATCACGCAGACCCGCTGCGCGATTTTTCGCACGATGCCGAGATCATGCGTAATGAAGAGAAGCGACATGCCGAGCCGCGCCTGAATGTCTTTGAGCAACGCGATGATCTGCGCCTGCACCGTGACGTCGAGCGCGGTCGTGGGCTCATCGGCAATGAGCACGTCGGGTTCGTTGGCGAGCGCCATCGCAATCATCACGCGCTGGCGCTGGCCGCCGGAAAGCTGATGCGGGTAACTCTTGAGCCGGCTTTGCGGATCGGGAATGCCAACTTGGGCGAGCACTTCCAGCGTACGCGCGCGGGCCGGCGCGCCGGTGAGGCCGCGGTGCAGGAGCAGGATTTCGCCGATCTGCTTCTCGATCGTGTGCAGCGGATTGAGCGAGGTCATCGGCTCCTGAAACACGATGCTGATGTCGTCGCCGCGTACCCGCCGCATCTCGCGTTGGGTCAGCCGCAACAGGTCCTTGCCGTCGTAATTGATAGACCCCGAGGGATGCTGCGCCGATGGATAGGGCAAGAGCCGCAGGATCGACAGCGCGGTCACCGATTTGCCGGACCCGATTCTCCGACCAGCGCCATGCACTCGCCTTTGACGATATCGAACGATATGCGGTCGACGGCGAGCGTCTCGCGCCCGCCGGAGCGGAACGCGATGGAGAGATCGCGGACGGAAAGACAGCGGTTCCTCGCTCATGCAAACGTCTTTCGCGGATCGAAGGCGTCGCGCACGGCTTCGCCGACGAAGATCAGGAGCGACAGCATGAGCGCGACGGTGAAGAAACCGGTCAAGCCGAGCCATGGCGCCTGCACGTTGGCTTTGGCTTGCGACAACAACTCGCCGAGCGACGGCGAGCCCGGCGGCAGGCCGAAGCCGAGAAAATCGAGTGCGGTGAGCGTCATCACCGACGACGACATCACGAACGGCAGAAACGTCATGGTCGCCACCATGGCGTTCGGCAACAGATGCCGGAACATGATGACGCGATTGGACACGCCGAGTGCGCGCGCCGCCTGGATGTACTCGAAATTGCGCCCGCGCAGGAATTCGGCGCGCACCAAGCCGACGAGTCGGACCCAGGAAAACAACAGCAGAATACCGAGCAGCACGAAAAAGCCCGGCACCAGCACCGAAGAAATGATGAGCAGCAGATAAAGCTCCGGCACCGACGTCCAGATTTCGATGAAGCGCTGGAACAACAGGTCGGTCCAGCCGCCGAAATAGCCCTGCACGGCGCCGGCTGCGACGCCGATGATCGACGATACGATGGTCAAGATCAGACCGAACAGGACGGAAACGCGGAAGCCATAAATCAGCCGCGCCAGCACGTCGCGGCCCTGGTCGTCGGTGCCGAGCCAGTTATATTCGAGCGTGCCGCATTTGGCGTAGCCGTTCTTGGCGGCAAAAGCGCAATCCTGCGCGTTCAACAGCCAGGTGGGCTTGGACGGAAACGCCGACGGCGGATTATCGTTGATAGTGTTGTAGGAAAAGCGAATCGGCGCCCATATCTCGACGGCGTTGTGCTCGTCGAGGAACTTCTGCAAATGCGGATCGCGGTAGTCGGCGGCGGTGCCGAGATCGTCGCCGAATTCAGTATCCGGATAAGTCACGAAGACCGGGAAGAAGCTCTTGCCGTCGAAGTGAATGAAGAGCGGTTTGTCGTTGGCGATAAACTCGGCGAACATCGTGACGACGAACAGCACGAGAAAAATCCACAACGACCAGTAGCCGCGGCGATTGGCCTTGAAATTCCGCCAGCGGCGCGCGTTGAGCGGCGAGAATTCAAAGCCGCGCGGCGGCCCGGTAAGTCCCAGCGGACCGGCCGGCTCGAGATCCGGCTTCAGTTCCGGCGGCAGGCCCGGTTCGATCTCGGCGTCAACGCTGTGGGGAAGAGTTTTGGCGTCCACCTCACACCTCCCGCGTCTCGAAGTCGATGCGCGGATCGATCCAAGTATAGGTGAGGTCGGAGATCAGATTTACGACGAGACCGAGCAGGGCGAAAATGTAGAGGTTGGCGAACACCACCGGATAGTCGCGGTTGAGCACGCTCTCGAAACTCAATAGCCCGAGGCCATCGAGCGAAAAGATGGTCTCGATCAGCAGCGAGCCGGCAAAGAACGCGGACACGAATGCGGCCGGGAAGCCGGCGATGACGAGGAGCATGGCATTGCGGAAGATATGACCGTACAGCACCTGGCGTTCGGAGCAGCCTTTGGCGCGCGCGGTAAGGACGTATTGCTTGCGCAGTTCCTCGAGAAAAGAGTTCTTGGTGAGCAGCGTCATGGTGGCGAAAGAGGCAAGCCCCATGGAGACGATGGGCAGCGTCAAGTGCCAGAAGTAATCGAAAATCTTCTGCCACCAGGGAAACTGCGACCAGCCTTCCGAAGTCAGCCCGCGCAGCGGGAAAATCTGCCAAAACGATCCGCCGGCGAACAATACGATGAGCAGGATCGCGAACAAGAAACCGGGAATGGCATAGCCGACGATAATGACGCCCAACGTCCATACGTCGAACTGCGAGCCGTCGCGCACCGCTTTGCGGATGCCGAGCGGAATCGAGATCAGATAGCTCAACAGCGTCATCCAGATGCCGAGCGAGATCGATACCGGCAGTTTTTCCCTGATGAGCTGAAGCACGCTGACGTCGCGGAAATAGCTTTTGCCGAAATTGAAGTGCGAATAATTCCACATCATCAGGAGGAAGCGTTCGTAGGCCGGCTTGTCGAAGCCGAACTGCTTTTCCAGGCTCTTGATGAATGCGGGATCGAGCCCCTGGGCGCCGCGATATTTGGAATTGACGTCGTATTGCGCACTGCTTTGCATGCTGCGGGCAAAGTCGCCGGCGCTGGAGCCGGAAATCCGCGAGGCGGCGCCGGTCTCGGCGCCCTGCAGCTTGGCGATGACGCGCTCGACCGGGCCGCCCGGCGCGAACTGAACCACGACGAAGGACACCAACATGATGCCGATGATCGTGGGGATCATGAACAGAATGCGACGGATGATGTAGGCAGCCATTGCGTCCCAGCGGTTATTGTTATTGGGCCGCTATCTTAAGGCCCTTGGCGCAATGCGCCAGCATCCTGACCGTTGCACCTGCGTCGCACCTTAGGAATGACGAGACCGTGACGGATGGGCGCGAACCATCACATGCGACATCCTATCCCGGCCGCAACCCTGGACTAGCCTACTTTATGGATTTTCGCTGCTTTTACCGGGTCATACCACCAGGTGTCCGGAATACCCCGAAAATAACGCGGCTGAGCCGGGGGCCTGCCGAAGACGTCCCAATAGGCGATCCAGTGCGACGCCTTGTACCAGTTCGGAATCCAGTAGCGGCCGGCCCGGATCACCCGGTCGAGCGCCCGGCAGGCCGTCACCAAAGCGGGGCGTGAGTCGGCCGCGATGATGATGTCGATCAGTGCATCGACCACCGGATCCGCGATGCCGGCGAGATTGTTCGAACCACGTAGCGCGGCTGCCTGGGAGGAAAAATACGAACGCAGCGAATTGCCCGGCGTAGACGAGAAACTGAACCGGTCGATGGTGATGTCGAAGTCGAAATCGTCGAGCCGCGACCGGTACTGCACCGGGTCGACGATGCGCAGCGTGGCGTCGATGCCGAGTATGCCGAGATTTTTGATGAACGGCATGTGATGCGGCTCGAATGACGGCTCATCGATCAAAAATTCGATCGTCACCGGCTTGCCGCTCGGCAATACGCGCTTGCCGTTGCGCAGCGCGTAGCCGGCATCCTGCAGAGCTTGCGCCGCCTTGCGCAGTAACGCGCGATCCTCGCCGGAACCATCCGAGACCGGGGGTGTGTAGACTTCGCCGAAGACCTCGGCCGGCAGGCGGGTGCGGAAAGGTTCGAGCACGGTCAATTCCGCAGCATCCGGCGTGCCTTGCGCCATCAAATCGGAGTTCTGAAATACCGAGACGGTCCTCCGATAGGCGTTATACATGACGGTCTTGTTGGTCCACTCGAAATCGAAAGCGTCGTTGAGCGCATCGCGCAGCCGCACGTCAGAGAATTGCGGCCGCCGCGTATTGACGAACCAGCCTTGCGCGCCGGATGGGGTGTCGTCGGGTATTTCGTCGCGCTTGACGCGGCCATCCTTCGCCGCCGGGAAATTGTAGCGTGTCGCCCAGAAGCGGGATGTGAATTCCTCGCGAAACAAATACGTGCCCGCCGAAAAGCCTTCGAAGCCGACATCGCGGTCGCGATAATATTCGTAGCGCACGATGTCGAAATTGTTCTGGCCGCGGCAGACCGGCAGATCGGCGCCCCACCAATCCTTGACGCGATTGTATTCGATGAAACGGCCAGGTTCGAAACGGCCGACCTGGTAGGCGCCCGAGCCGAGCGGGATGTCGAGGGTGGATTCGTCGAATGGCTTGGTCGCGTAATAGGCACGCGAAAAAATCGGCAAGCTCGCTACAAAGAGCGGCACGTCGCGCGCGCGTTTGGGCGCAAATCGCACGGTCACGCTCGCGTCATCCTCCGCCCGGGCCCCGGCGAAATCGCGCAGCGACTGGCTGATGAGCGGATGGCCCTTTTCCTTGAGAATATTGAGCGAGAAGGCTACGTCGTGGGCGGTCAGCGGCGTGCCGTCGCTGAATTTCGCCTCGGGGCGGATGAAGAACTGATAGGTCAGGCCATCCGTCGAGCGACGGACCTTTGCCGCGGCGAGCCCGTACATGGCATCCGGCTCGTCGCCGGAGCGGACCATGAGCGTGGCGAAGGTCAGCTCCATGCCCTGCGCGGCGTCGCCCTTGAGAATAAAGCTGTTGAGCGAGTTGAAGGTGAGAAAATTCTGGTTGTAAAGCTGATCGGGCCCGATTTGGGAAAAGCTGCCGCCTTTCGGGGCATCCGGATTGACGTAGCTGAAATGCGAAAAGTCCGGCGGGTAGGCGAGATCGCCGAACGCCGACAAGCCGTGCGATTCGATCGCGTCGTCGGCGCGGGCACGCGACCAGGGCAATATCGCGGCGGCGGTCAGCACGAGCATGCTTCGGCGCGACAAATAAATCGTCTTTTGAATCATCTTTTGCTCGTCATCCATAGAGACGCCAAGCCGGAACCGGGTTTTTCGCGCCGCCGGCGCGGGGCCGAGGTCAGCGAACATTGCACGAAGCGTGGCGCGAAAACGGTCTGCCCCGCCGGAACAGATGACGATATCATCCGGCCGTTTTTGCGGCTTTCGCCGCGTCCCACCACCACAAGGTCGGGAATGCGGAGAGGCCGTATTTCGGCATCGGATCGGGATAGCCGAAGCGGTCCCAGCGCGCGGTGCGGATTTTGAAATACGCCCATTGCGGCACGACGTAATAATTCCATAGCAGGACGCGGTCGAGCGCCCTGGTGGCGACTTCGAGATCGGCGCGGTTCTTGGCGAAAATGACTTTGTCGATCATCGCATCGACCGCCGGATTTTTGATGCCGATCAGATTATCGGAGCCGGGTTGGTCGGCCGACTGCGAGCCCCAATAGCCGCGTTGCTCGTTGCCCGGCGAAAGCGATTCCGGCCAGGAGTTGGTGATAATGTCGAAATCCCAGCCACGCAGCCGGTTTTCGTATTGCGCTTCGTCAACCGTGCGCACCGTCACGTCCATGCCAAGCCGGTCGAGCGAGGCCTTATAGAACAGGAACACACGTTCGAAGCCCGGACCTGCGGCGAGGAACTCGACCGTGAAGGGCTCGCTGGTTTTGCTGTTGACAAGCTGCTGGTCGCGTATCTCGTAACCCGCCTCTTTGAAGAGCCGCAACGCCTCCCGCAGATTGTTGCGCACTGCGCCGGGATTGCCGTTGACCGGATTGCTGTAGGGCTTCTTGAAAAGGTCGGGCGGGACTTTGTCGCGCACCGTTTCCAGAAGTTCGAGCTCCGCGCCGGTCGGCACTGCCGTGGCGGCAAGATCGGTGCCGTCGAAATAACTGTCGATGCGCTTATATTGGCCGAAGAATATCTCCTTGTTCATCTCCTCGAAATCAAACGCATGATTGAAAGCCAGCCGCACCCGCGGATCCTGGAACTTCGGGCGTCGAATATTGAAAGCGAACGCCTGCATGACGCCGAGATTTCTGACGGGAAATTCCTCCAGCAGCACGCGTTTGTCGGTGACCGCCGGGAAGTCATAGGCCGTGGCCCAATTTTTGGCGGCGTTCTCGACGCGCCAGTCGACCGTGTCCGCCTTGAACGCTTCGAGTGCGACGGTCGTATCGCGGAAATATTCGTAGTGAAGCTCGTCGAAATTGTCGCGGCCGATATTGACGTTGAGATTGCTGCCCCAATTGTCCTTGACGCGCTCGTAAACGATGTTGCGGCCGGCCGAGAAGTCCTTAATGCGATAAGGGCCTGAGCCAAGCGGGGGTTCGAGCGTGGTATCGCCGATATCGCGTTTTTTGCCGTTAGTGTCGGTGCCTTCCCACCAATGCTTTGGCAGAATGGTGAGCTGCCCCACGATCTGCGGCAGTTCGCGATTGCCGGGGCCGTCGAAGATGAAGGTCACTTCGTGGTCGCTGGTCTTTTCTGCTTTGGTGACGTGGCGGTAATAAGCGGCGGACTGCGGACTGTATTTCTTGTAGGACTCGAAGGAGAAAATGACGTCATCCGTCGTCACCGGCATGCCGTCGTGCCATTTCGCTTCGGGCCGCAGCCGGTAGGTCACGGAGGAAAAATCGTTCGGATAACTCAACGCCGCTGCAATCAGTCCGTATTCGCTCGAGACTTCGTCGAGCGACGCGACCGCGAGCGTGTCGTAGATGAGATTGACGCCGGCCGCGAGCGAGCCTTTGACGCCGGCGACAACCGCATTGAAGCTGTCGAAAGTGCCGTAAGCGACCTGACGCGCGGTGCCGGTCTTCGGCGCCGTCGCATTGACGTAGTCGAATTGCTTGAAGTCGGCCGGATATTTGAGATCGCCGTATAGCGAGGTGCCGTGACGCCAGGTCTTGGACTGCGGCGCCGCCGGGACCTGCGACTGCGGTGGCGTCTGGGCCTGTGCCGCAGTGATCCAACCGGGCAATGAAAGCGGCCGGGCGGCGACTGCAAGCAACGTCGATGTCAGCAGGGATCGGCGGTTCACCTGATCCTCCCTAAGTTTGTAAACGGTTCTTGCTGTTGCTTATTATCTGCCTTTTCGATCGCAGCGCCAGCGGCCCGGTATGCGGCGCGACGCAATAGACTTCACACCGCTCTGCGACAGCGCGACGACACTGCCGCAAGGTCAAAACGGCTGCAAATACTTGCGAACCTCGGAGTTGGGACACTAATGCTGCGCCGGCGCCGCACCACCGGACGGGGGGGTCGGGGCAGGAGTAGGAGCGGCGGCTGGTGCATTGGCCGGGGCGGCCGCTGCCGGTTTCGCAGGAGCGGCCGCTGCCGGTTTGGCCGCCGGCGCCCTAGCATTCTCGCTCTGGGCCTTCGGCAGCGGCATGGGATGAGGCGAGAGCGTGTCGAGATAGGCGATCACGTCGGCGCGCTGCTTCGGGTTCGAAAGGCCGGCAAAAGTCATGGCGGTGCCCGGCGCATCGGCGCTGGGCTTGGTGAGCCATTTGTTTAAAGCGTCGAAGGTCCAGGTGCCGCCCAGCTTCTTCAACGCCGCGCTGTAGTTGAAGCCGGGCACCGATGCGACCGGGCGGCCGACGACGCCATAGAGATCCGGCCCAACCTTGGGACCTTGGCCTTCCTCGAAGTTATGGCAGGCTTGGCATTGCTTGACGACTTGCGCACCGCGATCGGGGGAGGCGCTCGCCAAGAGCGTCTCGATCGGCTGCTCCGCCGGCGCCGCCGGTGCGGCGCCGCCCGGGGCCTGCTCCTCTTTCACTGCGATTTCGTAACCGGGCTTGGCGGGCGGCTCTTGGGTAAAGATCGCTCCAGCAGCGATGTGCATGGCGACAAGGACCAGGCAGGTTCCCAGCAAGGCGCCGAGAATCTTATTGATTTCGAACGAATTCATCGCGGGAAGGCTCCGCAGCGGAAGACATGAGGGCAGTGCACAATTAGCCGGTTTGCCGCGTTCCTTGCAACCCGTATAAGCACGAGCGCTTGCGATGGCTGATGTCCTTATCCTCATTCCCGCCCGCATGGCCGCAACCAGGCTGCCGGGCAAGCCGCTCGCCGATATCGGCGGTGAGCCGATGATCGTGCATGTTCTGCATCGCGCGCGGGAGGCTGAAATCGGCCCGGTGGTCGTCGCCACCGACTCGGCCGAGGTCGCGGCGGTTGTGGATAAAGCAGGCGGCCGCGCGGTGATGACCCGGCCGGATCACGCTTGCGGCTCGGACCGCATCTACGAGGCGCTCGGCAAAGTCGATTTCGAGCCGCCGCGTCGAGATCGTCGTCAACCTCCAGGGCGATTTACCCACGATTGCGCCGGCTGCGATCCGCGCGGCACTGTCTCCGCTAGCCGACGCTGCCGTCGATATCGCGACCCTTGCAGCCGAAATCAAAGTCACGGAGGAGCGGGTCAATCCCAATGTGGTCAAGGTGGTGGGGACGCCGGTCGCGGCGCTCCGGCTGCGCGCACTTTATTTTACCCGCGCGACCGCTCCCGCCGGCGAAGGGCCGCTCTATCATCACATCGGCCTCTATGCCTTTCGGCGCGCGGCGTTGGAGCGGTTCGTCAAGCTGCCGCCGTCGCCGCTCGAGCGGCGCGAAAAACTCGAACAGCTGCGCGCGCTGGAGGCAGGCATGCGCATCGACGTGGCGATCGTCGACACGGTGCCGCTCGGCGTCGACACGCCTGACGATTTGGAAACGGCCCGCGCCATGCTAACGGGACGTTTCTGACCATGGCGGGCATGGCCAAAGTTGCCGGACCAGAAGTTTCAGGAACCAAAAGTTGCAGGAACCACAAGTTGCAGGAACCAAAAGTTGCAGGACAAAAACTTGAATGACCAAACGCAATAAGAGCAAGCGTCGAAGGATAGCGTACCAGGGCGAGCCGGGAGCGAACTCGGATATCGCCTGCCGCGAGGCCTACCGCAATATGGAGCCGCTGCCCTGTCCGACTTTCGAGGATGCCTTCGCCGCGGTGCGCACCGGCCGGGCCGCGCTCGCCATGATCCCGATCGACAACTCGGTGGCCGGACGGGTGGCCGATATCCATCATCTGATGCCGGCGTCGCGGTTGCACATTGTCGCGGAGTGGTTCTTGCCGGTGCAGCATCAACTGATGGCGCCCTCGGGCGCGACTTTGAAAACCATCAAGACGGTCGAGAGCCATGTCCATGCGCTCGGGCAGTGCCGCAACATTACCCGGGCGCTTGGGCTCAAGGCCGTGGTTGCCGCCGACACCGCAGGTGCGGCGCGGGAAGTCGCCGAGGCGGGAGACCTTTCGCGCGCGGTGCTGGCGACCAAGCTCGCGGCCAAGATCTACGGCTTGCGCATCCTGAAAAAGGACGTTGCCGACGCCAAGCACAACACCACGCGCTTCGTTATCTTGGCGCGCGAGCCGAAATGGGCGAGCCGCAAGGATAAGCGCGTGATCACCACGTTCGTGTTCCAGGTGCGCAATATCCCCGCCGCGCTCTACAAGGCGCTGGGCGGTTTCGCGACCAACGGCGTCAACATGACCAAGCTGGAAAGCTATATGGTCGATGGCAGCTTCACCGCGACGCAATTCTACGCCGACGTCGACGGTCATCCCAAGCACCGCGCGCTCGAACTCGCGCTTGAGGAGCTGGAATTCGTTTCGGTACCGAAGAGCTTGCGGATTCTCGGGGTTTATCCGGCGCACCGGTTCCGCGACACGTTCAAATAGAGCATGATGGCGAACCGGTCCGCCTCGGACCGAATTTGGGAAATACGGACCCGTCCAAAATATCGATGCTCATAAACGGGGAATGCAGCCGATGACCGACAATGAACAAGCAAAAGTCCGGCGGGTGTTGCAATTGCGCTTCACTATGCCGACGGGCGATTCCACTCAACTCGTCGCCATGATCAAGGCGGCGGCGCCGTTCTACCAGATGTTCGGCAAGGCCGAGGTCCGGTTGCTGCAGAACGTCGACGATCCGGCCAAATTCGTCCAGGAGATCGAATACGAGGCGGACCAGGGCTGGGAGCTCAACCGGCAGCGCGTCGCCAGCGACGCGCGCATGCAGAGCTATTTGCAAACCTGGCGCACGATGTTTCCCGGTGCCCTCGAGATCGACGTGTTTCAGGAAGTGTGAACCGCTCACCGTCACCCTGAGGTGCGAGCGAAGGGAGCCTCGAAGGGCGGCGGCCTGGGCGGAGCGGCATCCTTCGAGGGCCGCTTCGCGGCCACCTCAGGAGGACGGTCAATAGTTCAGATAGTTTGATTGTATTCCCCGACTTCCTGGTGGGTGCGCAGCACCGCGTCGAGCGACTTGAACATGTCGCGCATGCGCGCTTCTGATACCGGGCTTTCGACGACGACGACCAATTCCGGCTTGTTGGAGGAGGCGCGCACCAGTCCCCAGGTGCCGTCCTCGACCGTGACGCGCACGCCGTTGACGGTCACGAGATCGCGGATCGGCTGGCCGGCGACCTTGCCGCCGTTTTTCTGCTCGGCCTCGAAGTGCTTCACCACCGCGTCGACCACGCCGTATTTCTCTTCGTCGGCGCAATGCGGCGACATGGTCGGCGACGACCAGGTTTTCGGCAGCGCGTTTTTCAGGTCGGCCATGCTTTTTCCCGGATTGCGGTCGAGCATGTCGCAGACGGCGAGGGCGAAGATCAGCCCGTCGTCATAGCCGCGTCCGAACGGCTTATTGAAAAAGAAGTGGCCGGATTTTTCGAAGCCGGCGATGGCGCCGATCTCGTTGACGCGGCGCTTCATGTAGGAATGGCCGGTCTTCCAGTAGTCGGTCTTGGCGCCGTTCTTGATCAGGAGCGGATCGGTCATGAACAGGCCGGTCGATTTGACGTCGGCGACGAAGAGCGCATTTTTGTGCGTCGACGAGATATCGCGCGCCAGCATGACGCCGACCTTGTCGGCGAAAATCTCCTCGCCTTCGTTGTCGACCACGCCGCAGCGGTCGCCGTCGCCGTCGAAACCCAAGCCGACGTCGGCGTTGCTCGCCAGCACCGCGTCGCGCATGGCGTGCAGCATTTTCATGTCTTCGGTGTTCGGATTGTAGTTGGGAAAAGTGTGATCGAGCTCGCAATCGAGCGGCACCACCTCGCAGCCGATTTTCTCCAGGACCTGCGGGGCAAAGGCGCCGGCGGTGCCGTTGCCGCACGCGCAGACGACTTTCAGATGCCGCTTGAGCTTCGGCCTTTTGGTAAGGTCGGCGATGTAACGCGCCGGAAAATTTTCGACGAAGGCGTAAGCGCCGCCGGCCGCCATCTTGAAGCGTCCGTTCAGCACGATGTCTTTCAGCCGGCTCATCTCGTCGGGGCCGAAGGTGAGCGGCCGGTTCGCGCCCATCTTCACGCCGGTCCAGCCATTGTCGTTGTGCGAGGCGGTGACCATGGCGACGCACGGCACGTCGAGATCGAATTGCGCGAAGTAGGCCATCGGCGTGAGCGCGAGACCGATGTCATGCACGCTGCAGCCCGCGGCGATCAGCCCGTTCGTCAGCGCCATCTTGATCGAGGCCGAGTAAGAGCGGAAATCATGGCCGGTGACGACGTGCGGCTTGACGCCGAGCTCGGCAATGAGCGTGCCTAAGCCTAGGCCGAGCGCCTCGACGCCCATCAGATTGATCTCGGCGCCGAACAGCCAGCGCGCGTCATATTCGCGAAAGCCGGTGGCTTTGACCATCGGCTCGGATTCATAGGCGTAAGTATTCGGCTTGAGCGAAGGCTTTGGCTTGGGAAACATCGAAGAATTGGTCCGAATCGGAAAGCCGTGCAGCAATATCTTAAACGAGGGTGGACCGAAATGGTTGCGCGTTTCTCGCTGCACTCGGCCCCGAAATGACCGCGGCTACTGCTCCAAGACGAGTTTGCCGTCCGAATATTCGAACCGCCGCAGCTTGGAAAGGAAGGTCAGGCCAAGCAGATCGTCGCTCAGTGCGCCCTCCGGCATGACCAGGGCAGCGACGTTGCGGACGACGATGTCCTCGATCTCGACCCGGTCCAGCATGACCGGCGCGGCGCGCACGTTGCCGTTCGCAGTGCGCACCGTGGCGACATACTCGCTCTGCGCCGGATGGATGCCGAGCATCGCCGCGTCACGAGAGGTAAGCGCGATCACCGAAGCGCCGGTATCGACCATGAAGTTCATGAGCCGGCCGTCGACGCGGCCCTCGACTTGAAAATGTCCGTTGGCGCCGGGCGAGATGACGACCGAACGCGAATCCGAAGACGCCGGTTGGACCGGCGTCACCTGGTGCGCCGCCATCGTCGTCGGCGGTTGGCCGCCGAGGCGTTGCGTGGCGTAGCGTGGAACGATGACGCCGGCGGCAAGCGCGAAGGCGGCAAAGGCAATGACAGAGCGCATGACGCGGGGATCCGTGCTTCGCGCGATTTGACCACGGCACGCCGAACGAGGCGCTAACGCAGCGTATGCCGGCCTCGGATTTGGCTGGCATTGGTAAGCAAGGCGCTAAAACATTTCCTCGAAATGGAACGGCGTGTAGCCTTTCGAGATCGTGAGGAGACTGACTGATGCCTAAAACTTAACCTCGCAATTATTCTAATCAGTCTTACTTATGATTTACCACCGAAGCCCGTGCCGGGCGTTGGTGGCTGAGAGTTTCGTGGCGCTCCCGCCTGTTTCAGTGGAGTTGCACATGCTGCATTACACTTACACACCCTCGGCTCGCACCGTCGAACGCTTGCCCCGTGTGCCCGACAGGACGCCGACCATGCTGTGTGTTTCGTGCGGCGACACCATGAAACACGTCCGCACGATCGAAAGACTTGGAATGGGTTCGCAACAGTTCATCTTCGTTTGCCCTTCCTGCGAGGGGGTGGATACCAGGGAAGGTAAGCGGGTGGCGTGATCTCATGCGTATCCATCTCGGTTGCGAGCTCAACTTCGAGTTTCCGCAAACGACGCCTATGATTTTGACGTTGAACGTGCACTTCTCGCGCGTCTCCGAACTGGAGCGTCCGGATTATCTGATAACGAACCCTGCGGTTCCCGTTGAAGGCTACCGCGACAGCTTCGGAAATTGGTGCAGTCGCCTCGTTGCCCCAGCCGGGCATTTCAGCCTCGGCACAGACTCCGTTATTCGTGACCGGGGCATGCCGGACCCGATCGATCTGAACGCTCTGCAGCACCAAGTTCAGCACTTGCCGGCGGAGGTCGTGCTGTTTTTGTTGGGCAGTCGTTACTGTGAGACCGATCGTCTATCCGACGAGGCTTGGCGGCTGTTCGGCAACACGCCGCTGGGATGGCCGCGGGTGCAGGCTATCTGCGATTTCGTGCACAATCACGTAACATTCGGTTACGAGCATTCCCGGGCAACCAGAACGGCATTTGAAGCGTTCGGAGAGCGCAACGGGGTGTGCCGTGACTACGCTCACCTCGCTATTACTTTTTGTCGCTGCCTGAACATTCCGGCACGCTATTGCACCGGCTACCTTACTGACGTCGGCATTCCGCCGCCTTACCCCCCCAATGATTTCGCAGCGTGGATCGAAGTCTATCTTGGCGGCCGTTGGCACACGTTCGACCCGCGCAACAATGCCCCCCGGATCGGGCGCATCCTCATCGCGCAGGGCCGTGACGCCGCGGACGTGCCGCTGACTCATACTTTCGGCCCAGGAATCTTGTCGGGATTCCGCGTCTGGGCCGATGAAGTGCCGCCGGAATAAAGCGTCTGGCTTCCGACGAACCGGCATCACGATTGTTTCCGCCGCTTTCGTCCAGCGGCCGCTACGCGCCCCGTGGCAGCGGCGAAGGAAAGCTCCGTCGTCTCATCTTCCGCGCGCTTATTCATCGTCGTCGCGATGTCTCGGCGATCCCAGGTATCGGCCGCCGCCGCAGTAACTTTCACCGCGACTTTCATGGCCAGATGATCCGCCGCGGTCCCGAACCAGGTGCCTTGCAGAGGGATTGCCTCTTGCGGGTCAGGTGCGACCGCGACGCGGATGAGATTTTTATTTCCCACGATGCCTCCAGATGGATCGAAATCGACCCAGCCCGGACCGGGTACGTAGACTTGGGCCCAGGCGTGGGTGTTGCCGCCAGCAGCACAATCGTCATCATCATCGGCCAAATGCAGATAGCCGGACACGAACCGGGCGGCAATTCCGCGAGCCCGGAGCGCCGCTATCATAAGCACGGCGAGGTCGCGACAACTGCCGCTCCCGAGCTTGAGCGTCCAGGCTGGAGCCTGGATCCCTTTCTCGTGCCGCGTAACGTGCTTGAAGGTCCGCCTGATGGTCCGCGTCATGTCGCCGAGCAATTCGTGCGTGTCGGCTGAGCCGTCTTTACGGAAGAACGCGGCGCTCCAGAGATCAATCGCGGGATGCGGAGACAGCGGCTGGAGGAAACGCTCGAGGCCCGGACGATCTTCCGGCGCGTAGGCAAACGGATAGGTGCGGGCAAAACTCGCTATATCGGTTGCGCGAAAGTCGCATGGCGCATGGTCGAGCCTAATACTGCTTACAAAGCGGAGTTCGCGGGCCCGATCGCTGAAATGAGCGATCGCCACGTAATTGTCGAAACCATCCTTCGTCCAGGCAACTTGCTTCGGACTGGGCGTGATTTCGAGCTCCGATTCGATGATCCTTTGATCGTCGTCGTCGCGCGGACGCAACATCATCCGGTGCTCGCCGAATGCGACCGCGCGTCTATAGTGATAAGTGGTGACGTGTCTGATGCTGAGAATCGGCATTACCATGCCATGATAATCGATACGCCTTCGACATCCATTGCGACCGCAATCATCTCCACAACATGCATTACAGCATGCATTTATTGGGCCAGATATGGTGCGCGTTTTTTTCGCAATCGCGAGCGTTGCTGAACGAACTGCCTAAACAATTGTCGGCCGGCACGGCTGAGGTCTTAGTGCGCGCACAACACCTAGCAGGCTGCTGAAAAAGTCGTTTTGCGAGGTGGTTGGAATGTGATTCTGTGCATCGGCTTGATTCCTTTGGAATGGGGATTGCGATGCGCGGCGAAGATGATCGATCGGAGGGTTTTTTCAGCTACATCCCGGTGGAGAGACGGATACCGGCGGATCATCCATTGCGGATGATCCGCGAACTCGTGGACGCGGCGCTTGCTGGGTTGACGCGAGCCTTCGACCGACTTTATGCGCGCGAAGGACGGCCATCGATTCCGCCGGAGCGGCTGTTGCGGGCACTGCTGCTGCAAGCGTTCTATACGGTGCGCTCGGAGCGGCAGTTGATGGAGCAACTCGATTACAATCTGCTGTTCCGCTGGTTCGTCGGGCTGTCGGCGGACGATCCGGTGTGGGATCCGACCGTGTTCGGCAAGAACCGCGATCGACTGCTCGACGGCGATATCGCGGCCAAGTTCTTTGCCGGGGTGTTGAAGCTGCCGCAAGTGCGCAAGCTTTTGTCCAGCGAGCACTTCTCGGTCGACGGCACGCTGATCGAGGCCTGGGCCAGCATGAAGAGTTTTGTGCCGAAGGATGGCGACGGCGATCCGCCGGCCGGAAAGCGCGGTGGTAGCCACAATGCCGAGCGTGACTTCCATGGCGAGAAACGCAAGAACGACACGCATTCCTCGACCACCGACCCCGATGCCCGGCTGTTCCGCAAGGGTGCCGGCAAGGAGGCCAAGCTCTGCCATATGGGGCATTTGATGACGGAGAACCGCAACGGCCTCATCGTCGATGCACGCTTGACCGAGGCCAACGGCACGGCCGAGCGCGCCACCGCACTCGACATGATCGAAGACAATGCCAGACCTGGCAGCACGATCGGCGGCGACAAGAACTATGACACTGCTGAGTTCGTGGCCGGTTGTCGTGACTGCCGCTGCACGCCCCATGTCTCGCAGAACGACACCAACCGCCGCTCGGCGATCGATGCCCGCACCACCCGCCATCCCGGCTATCGCATCAGCACCATCAAGCGCAAGCGGATCGAGGAACCGTTCGGCTGGATGAAGACCGTCGGCGGCCTGCGCAAGACCAGGCATCGCGGACGGGCGCTGGTCGAATGGTTCTTCGTGCTGACCGCCGCGGCTTACAACCTCATCCGCATTCCCAAGCTTCTGGCCGCAACGCGATGACCCCCTCTGCCGGCAAGAATATGAGGCAAAGTCCCAACCAATACCGCGCAGGCGGCGCCGACAACCCGTTCCTCCACCCGTTCTTGCCGGACCCATCGAGAAAATCGTCCTCAAAATCCGGTTTTTCCGCAGCTGCTAGCTCTTCCTGGGCTTTGCCCGCCTTGTCGCGCTGGCCGCCGCCGGATCGTCGGGCCACGGATGTTTTGGATAGCGGCCACGCATTTCGGCGCGCACGGCTGAGTAACTGCCGCGCCAGAATCCCGGGAGATCGCGCGTCGTCTGCACCGGCCGGTGCGCGGGCGAAAGCAGCTCGATGAGAAGCGGAATTTTGCCCCCGGCGATGGCCGGATGGCGGTTAAGCCCGAACAGTTCCTGGACGCGGATCGCGATTTTCGGGCCGCCCTCGGCGGCATAATCGATCGGCATCTGGGTCCCGGTCGGCGCCTCGAAATGGGTCGGCGCCTCGGCATCGAGCCGGCGCGGCAGCGGCCACGGCAACAGCGCGTGCAAGGCGGTCGCCAATTCATCCGCCGTGATGTCGTGCAGTGCGGTCTTTGCTGCGAGAACCGGCGCGAGCCATTCGTTCACTGTCGTCTTTAGCGCCGCGTCGGACAGGTCGGGCCACTCGTCACCCTCGCTGGCGCGCAGGAACATGACGCGGTCGCGCCATTGCTGGAGTGCTTTGCTCCATGGCAGGCGGTCGATTCCGGCTTTGGCGGCGCCCCCTGCAAGCAGAATTGCCGTTTCGTCATTTGGCTGGACCGGCATCGGCGCCTCGGCAAGCGCAATGGCGCCAAGACGCCGCGATCTGCGCCCGCGCAGGCTCATGCTGGCGAAGTCGAATGCGATGTCGTCGCCTGCGACGATGCGCGCGGCAAAGTGCGTCTCGATCTCGGCGAGCGCGATCGGTGCCGCGGAGAGGATGCGGCCGGCCGCAGCGCTGCCGGCTAGCTCTGCCACCGCGAGGAACGGCTCGCGCGCCAGCGCGGACGCGGTATCGACCGCGGCGCCGCGGCCGTTCGCCAGCAAAAACGCGCCCGGCGTGCCGCGGCTTTTGGCGATGCGCTCGGGGTAGGCGAGGGCGACCAGCGCGCCGACACTTAATTCCCCCCTCCCTTGTGGTGAGAGGCCGGGGGCTGCAATTTCCGCCCACCGCTCCGCCATGGCGCGGGCGTCGCGGGCGCGGCCCGAGCGATCGCGGCGGAGCGCGGCAAGGCGCTCGCGCAGGTCGACGTCGTCGCCGCCAAGGCCGCGCTCACCGATAAGGGTGGCGATCTCGGCGGCGAGCAGAGCTTCGCCGGCCATGCCCGCATCGACCACCATGCGGGCAAGCCGCGGCGGCAGCGGCAGCCGCCGCAAATGCCGGCCCTCCTCGGTGATGCGGCCATCGCCGTCGATGGCGCCCAATTCGGCGAGCAGCGCTTTCGCCTCAAGGAGCGCCGGCCGCGGCGGTGGATCGAGAAACGCGAGCAGTTCGGGCGCGCTGCCCCACGCGGCAAGATCGAGCGCGAAAGAGGAAAGGTCGGCGGCTAGTATTTCCGGCCGGGCGAAGGGTTCGAGCGCGGCGGTTTGCGGCTCGTCCCACAGCCGGTAGCAGACGCCCGGCTCGGTGCGGCCGGCGCGGCCGCGGCGCTGGTCCGCCGCGGCGCGCGACACCCGCACGGTTTCGAGCCGGGTGACGCCGACATCGGGCTCGTAGCGTGGCACCCGCGCCAGGCCGCAATCGACGACGACGCGCACCCCCTCAATGGTGATCGAAGTTTCCGCGATCGAGGTCGCCAGCACGATTTTGCGGCGGCCGGCGGGAGGAGGAGCGATGGCGCGGTCCTGTTCGTCGCCGGCAAGCGCGCCATAGAGCGCCACCACATCGGTCGACGGCTCGGTGCGGCCGTCGAGCAGCCTTTGGGTGCGTCGGATTTCGGCGGCGCCGGGCAAGAACGCGAGCAGCGAACCGGGCTCGGCCCGCATGGCGCGCATGATCGTGTCAGCGATCTGCGGTTCGATGGCGCGGGTGTCGCGGCCGACATAGCGCGTCTCGACCGGGAAGGCGCGGCCCTCGCTTTCGATGACGGGGGCGTCGCCAAGAAGCCCGGCGATGCGGGCACCGTCGATCGTCGCCGACATGACCAGGAGCTTTAGATCCTCCCGCAGTCCTTGCTGCACATCGCGGGCGAGCGCGAGACCAAGATCGGCGTCGAGCGAGCGTTCGTGAAATTCGTCAAATAGCACCGCGGCGACGCCGTCCAGCATCGGATCGTCGAGAATGAGCCGGGTGAAAATGCCTTCAGTGACGATTTCGACGCGGGTCCTGCGCGATACTTTCAAGCCGAAGCGCACCCGCAAACCCACCGTGTCGCCGACGTGCTCGTCAAGCGTCGCCGCCATGCGCTCGGCGGCGGCGCGCGCGGCAAGCCGGCGCGGCTCGAGCACCAGGATGCGGCGATTTTTCACCCAGTCTTGGTCAGCGAGAATGAGCGGCACCCGCGTCGTTTTGCCGGCGCCGGGCGGCGCCACCAGAACGGCAGCGGTGTGCGCGCGCAGCGCGGCGGTCAGGTCCGGCAATGCGGCGTCGATCGGAAGGGGAAAATCCACAGTCTCGTCCAATGGCGGTGCCAATCACCGCGGAGCCCCTATATATTGGCCAACATGCCCGCAGCACAAAAAGCCCCGCCGAAACCGGCAAAGCCGCAAGTTTCCGCCAAGCCGTTGCAGAAAGGCGACCACGTCTTTCTGGTCGACGGCTCGGGCTACATTTTCCGCGCTTATCACGCGCTGCCGCCGATCAACCGCAAGTCCGACGGCTTGCAGCTCAATGCAGTATTCGGCTTCTGCAACATGCTGTGGAAGTTACTTCGCGACATGAAAGCTGAGGACAAGCCGACCCATCTCGCGGTGGTGTTCGACCTCTCCGAGCGCACGTTCCGCACCGAGATGTATCCCGACTACAAGGCGCACCGCCCGGACCCGCCCGACGATCTGCGCCCGCAATTTCCGCTGATCCGCGAAGCGGTCCACGCCTTCGACCTGCCGTGCTTGGAGCAGAAGGGCTTTGAGGCCGACGACCTGATCGCGACTTACGCGCGGCTCGCGTCCGAAGCGGGCGCCACGACCTCCATCGTGTCCTCGGACAAGGACCTGATGCAGCTCGTCAGCGACCGCGTCACCATGTTCGACACCATGAAGGACAAGAAGATCGGCCGCGCCGAGGTGATCGAGAAATTCGGCGTGCCGCCGGAAAAGGTCGTCGAGGTGCAGGCACTGATCGGCGATTTAACGGACAACGTGCCCGGCGTGCCGGGCATCGGCGTGAAAACTGCGGCGCAGCTCATCGGCGAATACGGCGACTTGGAAACGCTGCTCAAGCGCGCGGCCGAGATCAAGCAGGACAAGCGCCGCCAGGCGCTGATCGAGAACGCGGAAGCCGCGCGGCTGTCCAAGAAGCTCGTCACCCTCGACGGCCATGTGAAGCTCGACGTGCCGATCGGCGATCTCGCCGTGCATGAGCCGGACTATAAGCGGCTGATCGCGTTCCTCCGCGCGATGGAGTTTTCGTCGCTGACCCGGCGGGTGGCGGAGTTTTCCGGCGTCGAGGCAAGCGAAATCGAGGCGGATGCGAGGCTTACGGCGGGCGGAACCGCCTCCCCCCAGGGGGGAGAGGCCGGCGAGGCCCGGAGGGCCGAGCCGGGTGAGGGGGCAGGAGCCGTGAGGCAATCCCCCCTCACTGGGCCGGCTTCGGGGTCACCCCAGCGCGCTTCGCGCGATGGGGGCGCCACGCCGGCCGACCTCTCCCCACCGGGGAGAGGTAAAGGAGCCAACGGCGCGCAGACGCCGCAGGCGTTGGCGGCGGCGCGGCTCGAAACCGCACATCATCAGAAATTCGATCGCACCAAATATGAAACTGTGCGCACGCTCGACCGGCTCAACTCCTGGATCGACCGCGCCCGCGACCTAGGCTTCGTCGCCATCGACACCGAGACATCGAGCCTCGATCCGATGCAGGCCGAGCTTTGCGGCTTCTCGCTGGCGCTGGCGCCGAACGACGCCTGCTATGTGCCGTTGAGCCACCGCCGCGGCGGCGAAGGCGGCAAGGACAGTCTATTTCCCGGCGAGATCACGCCGGACCAACTTGCGGAGGCCGTGGCGCTGACGGCCATCAAGCCGCTCCTGGAAAATCCCGGCGTGCTCAAGATCGGCCAAAACCTGAAATTCGACTGGCAGATTTTTGCCGTGCGCGGCATCGAAATAAAATCCTACGACGACACCATGCTGATGTCTTACGTCGTCGATGCCGGCCGCTCCGATCACGGCCTCGATCCTCTGGCCCGGCGCTATTTCGACCACGAGACCATCGACTTCAACGAAGTGACGAAAGTCGGAAAGAGCAAGCTCACATTCGACAGCGTCGATATCGCCAAGGCGACCGAATATGCCGCCGAGGACGCCGACACGACGCTGCGGCTTTGGCAGGTGCTCAAACCGCGACTTGCCGCCGAGCACGTGCTGAGTGTCTATGAAACACTGGAGCGGCCGCTCCTTCGTGTGCTCGCCGACATGGAGCGGCGCGGCATTTCGATCGATCGCCAGATACTGTCGCGGCTGTCCGGCGAATTCGCACAGGAATGTGGCGGCCTGCAAGCCGAGATCAACAAGCTTGCCGGCGAGACGGTCAATGTCGGCTCGCCGAAGCAGATCGGCGACATTCTGTTCGGCAAGCTCGGGCTTGAAGGCGGCACCAAGACCAAGACCGGCCAATGGGCGACCGGCGCGCGCCTCCTCGAGGAACTCGCCGAGCAGGGCCACAAGCTGCCGCAGAAGATTCTCGACTGGCGGCAAGTTTCTAAACTGAAATCGACCTATACCGACGCGCTGCCGGGCTTCGTCAATCCGATCACGCATCGCGTGCATACGAGTTACGCGCTGGCTTCGACCACGACCGGGCGGCTGTCGTCGTCCGAGCCGAATTTACAAAACATCCCGATCCGCACCGAGGACGGCCGCAAAATTCGCCGCGCCTTCATCGCCGAGCGCGGCCACAAGCTCGTCTCCGCCGACTATTCGCAGATCGAGCTGCGGCTTCTTGCCGAGATCGCCGAGATCGAGCCGTTGCGCAAGGCGTTCCGCGAGGGACTCGACATCCACGCCATGACCGCGTCGGAAATGTTCGGCGTGCCAGTGAAAGATATGCCGGGCGAAGTGCGGCGGCGGGCGAAGGCGATCAACTTCGGCATCATCTACGGCATTTCCGCTTTCGGGCTTGCCAATCAGCTTGGCATCGAGCGCGAGGAAGCGGGCGCGTATATCAGGAAATACTTTGAGCGCTTTCCCGGCATCCGCGATTTCATCGAGGAAACCAAGAAGGCGGCCAAGAAGGACGGCTACGTGAAAACGCTGTTCGGCCGCAAGTGCCATTATCCCGACATCAACGCGTCGAATGCCTCGATCCGCGCCTTCAACGAGCGCGCCGCGGTCAATGCGCGGCTGCAAGGCACCGCCGCCGACATCATCCGCCGCGCCATGATCCGCATGGACGCGGCGCTGGCGCAGAAAAAACTTTCGGCGCAAATGCTCTTGCAGGTGCACGACGAACTGGTCTTCGAAGTGCTGGATGCCGAGGTCGAAAAGACCCTGCCGGTGGTCACCGCGGTGATGGTTGACGCGCCGATGCCGGCGGTGTCGCTGTCGGTGCCGCTGTATGTCGAGGCCAAGGCGGCCGACAATTGGGACGCGGCGCATTGACCGACGGGTCTAATTTCCGACTTTGGAATGGCATGACGCAGCGGAATGTGTCGCGCGTCGCGTTGTCACCGTTGAGACTCCCGAGTCGATGGGTACTGGATTTGTAATTTCGATGGTTCGACCAAGCGATGAGCAAAAACTAACGCACGGCATCGTAATTGGAACTGCCTGGCATGTAGTCTCAAACCTTTATGCGAAGAAAGGGGACAAGGCGGGTCTCAAGCTAATTCTTTGGGAAGACAAAATCGATCTGGTCAGTCTTTCTGATAATGTCGGATTGCTTCAAATACTGCCTGAAAAGTATGACTGCGGTGTTATCATTTGCATATCACGAAAGCCCTTGTTCGAAATTAGCAATCTACTGCCATTCATACCAAATGATGTAATGCTGAGACGTGGAGCTGAAATCGCATGGATAGGATTTCCGGGTCTCGTAACTGACCGTGAGCTATGCTTTTTTAGTGGACACGTATCCGGTTATATTTCTGATCCGCCGGCATATTTGGTTGATGGCGTAGCAATTAACGGCGTGAGTGGAGGTCCTGTATTTGATAACCGGAAACACGTCATCGGATTCGTGTCGGCCTATATCCCCAATCGACTGAATCAGGATTTGGTGCTTCCAGGCTTGTCGTCTATCATTCCAATTCACATGATCATGACGTTTCTAGAAGCGCACCTGGGCGTTCGACGAATTACGTCTGATGATATTACTTCGTTGCCGTCTTAACTCCTATACGAGACGCCCCGGCAGTGCCAGCACCGGCGGCTTGAGTGGTGTGCCGTAGAGCGCCACCCGATTTGCTCAGAAGCCGCACGCCGCTGACAATTGGGACGCGGCGCATTGAGCGTCATTGCGAGCGAAAGCGAAGCTATCCAGCCATGCAAGAAACCGTCAGACTGCTTCGTCGCTGTCGCTCCTCGCAATGACGGGTCGGTGAAGACAATGAAAACGCTGCTGACCGCCATCGGCGTCATTCTTATCCTGGCCGGATTGGTCTGGATGGGCCAAGGCTCCGGGTACTTTCCGTACCCCGCCGAGAGTTTCATGGTCGGCGAAACGCCATGGATTTATTACGGCGGCGGAACGGCCGTCATTGGAATTATTCTGATCCTTTTGGCGCGGCGATAAAGACGGGCGCCGGAACCCTTCACGCCGCCGCGATGGCGATGCCTTCCTGCTCGCAGGAATTGGCCACATCGCAGACCGTGGCGCGCTGCATGTCGCGTTTGAAGCGCAGATCGTCGAAGTCGGTGCCGCGGTGCATGGTGCAGCGATTGTCCCAGATGACGAGATCGTGGACGCGCCAGCGATGGGTGTAGACGAATTGCCGTTGCGTGGCGTGGGCGACCAGTTCGTCGATCAGCGCGCGACCTTCCGGCTCGGGCACGCCGAAGATGCGGCCTGCATGGGACGCGAGATAAAGCGATTTGCGGCCGGACTCCGGAATCGTGCGAACCAGCACTTGCGGCACCGGCGGCATGCCCGCCCGTTCCTTGTCGCTGAATTCGGTGAAGCCGAGCTTGGCGCGTGAATTGAAGATCGAATGCTCGGCGACAAGAGCATCGAGGCGACGTTTCATGGCTTCGGGCAGCGCGTCGTAGGCCGCCCGCTCATCGGCGAATTCGGTATGTCCGCCGATCGTCGGAATGGAGCGCGCGTAGAGCAATGACGCCAGCGCCGGCAAGCGTTTGAAAGAGCTGTCGGTGTGCCACAGCCGGTTGCCGAGCTGGAACATGCGCTGCCTGGAGTCCTTACCCCATACCTCGTTTTCAGGATCGAGGTTGGAAACGTCGGCAAATTCCTTGCGCACGCGCAGCTTCGTATCCTTGCGGTAAAGCGCAATCGTGGTTTCCAGCGGTCCGAAGTGGCGGGCGAAATCGAGATGCTGGTCTTGCGACAAATGCTGATCGGGGAAGATCAAGACCGCGTATGTCGCGAACGCTTGTTTGATCGACAGAAGATCGGAAGAGTCGATGGGGCCCGATAAATCGACATCGCCGATTTCGGCGGCGAAGCTTGGCGTGACCGGACAGACGGTGATGGCCATGGCCGTCGCCTCCAGGTGTGCAAAATCTTCTCAATTGAATCACAAGCGCCCGGTGCATGCAATCGAGCGACTTTAGTTCAGGCGGAGCTCGGTAATGTGCCGCGGGTCGGGTTTCAGTTCGCCCTTTTCGACGCGCTTGACGATATCGACCAGCACGGCGTTGGCGCGGCACGATAGCCCGACCTTCGCACCCTCGCGCACGACCAGACCGTTGAGGAACTCGATTTCGGTGCGCCGGCCCTTCTGCATGTCCTGACCCATCGAGGGGCGCTGGCCGGCGGCGGTGCGGCCTGAGTCCTTGAAGCGCTGCTCGTCGCTGATGCGCTCCGCCGCCGCGTCGCCCTCGCCGGCGCGAGCGATCGTTTCGGGCGGCAGGTGCAGGATGTCCTCCAGCTCGTAGCCGTGGGCTTGGCCGACGCGGATCGCCTCGCTGCCGAGCCGCGTCGAGAAGCGGCGGATCGGATCGTTCTTGAGCATGTCGCCGCCGCCAAGCCCGGTGCAGGCGGAGAGCCCGTTCTGCATGGCGTTGGCGACGAGCTTCGACCAGCGCTCGCCCCACAGATTGCTGGTCACCTTGGCGCTGTCGGCATAGCCGACCAGCCGGCAGACTTCTTCGGCGCGCTGCGTGATGCGGCCGTGCACTTCGCCGGCGCGGAAAACGGTGTGCGCGGCGCCGTGCTTGGCGGCGCCGCGGTGAACGAGGCCGGGCTCCGGCAGGTTGACCGTGATGCTCGAGGCGATGCAGCCGAGCGTCTTGCCCCAGCCGACGACCCCGGCGATGGTTTCTTCGTTCATGCAATTCTGCAGCGAGACGACGTAGCCGTCCGGCGCCAGATATTGCCGGATCAGCATCGCCGCCCAGGCCGTGTCGTAGGATTTCATGCAGACAAACGCGATGTCGACCGGCTTCTCCTTGGCGAGAGCTTGCGCGTCGGTGACATGCAGCGCGCGCACCGGCACGGTGAATTCCGGCTCCGTCATGGCGTGGGTCACGCGCAAGCCGTGCTTTCGCATGTGCTCGACATGCGCGGGCCAGGGATCGATGAAGGTAACGTCTTCGCCGGCCGCCACCATATGCGCGCCGGTATAGCCGCCGACCGCGCCGGCTCCGACGAAGACGATTTTCTTGCCCATATTTTCCTCCCGGATTCCCGGCAAGCGGGCGTCGCCGCGATCGCGTTTGTGGCGCGGCTGTTTTGACCGCCCTATTTCGTCCGCGCTGCCGCCTCGGTCACGATCTTGTAGGCGTCGTTGAGCAAGGGCTTGGTCTTCGATACGTCGGCGCCGACGCTCGAAAACGTCTGCATCATTTGCGCCTGCTCTTCAGGCGGCAAGCTGATCAGCTCGCCGCCGGTGGCGGTCCAGCCCTGGCGCGCCTTGTTGACGATTCCGATCGCCACCGGATAGATCGCCGTCTGCTGCGTCGCGGCGTCCTCGTCCACGATCTTTTTCAGGTCTGCGGGCAGCGAATCGTACCAAGTCTTGCTGATTTCAACGATCGCGTAAACCGCCGGCTGGCCGGTCTCGGTTACGTATTTCGCGGCGTCGATGAAGTGCATCGGGGTCCATACCACGATGCCGCCGACGGCGCCGTCAATGGCGCCCTGCTGCATCGCCGGTATCACGTCGCCGAGCGTCATCGCCACTGGCGTCGCACCCAGCCGGTCGAGCGCTTGAGTTTGAAACGGCGAGGCGAGAACGCGGATTTTCTTGCCTTTGAAGTCGGCCAGGTGACGGATCGGCGATTTCGAAATCACCGAGGACGGTGAGTTCATGAACAGCGCGACGCCATGCAGTCCCTTGCCGGCGCCGAGCCCCAGCATCACCTTGAGCACAGCTGGATCGGACGCCAGGCGCTCGCCATGCTCCATGGAATCGACCAGGCCCGGCGCCGCCATCACCTCGAAGCGCTCGTCCACGCCGACAAAGAATTCGGGCGGGATGAGCGCGCATTGGATGGCGCCGAACTGTGTGCCCTCAATCTGCCGCGGGATCGAGCCCAATTGGCTCGCCGGAAAGATCTGGGTCTTGATGCGGCCGCCGGAATCCTTCTCCAGCGCGGCGGCATAATTCTTGGCGTAGAAATAACTGGGGTCGTTGAGCGTCGGCAGCGTTATCTTCATTGTATAGGTCTTGTCCTGCGCCAGTGCCGCGCCGAGCGCGAGCATGAACGACAAGACAATAGTGCCGGCTGCCGCAGCGGGCTGTGTAACGAATTTTCGTTTCACTAAATTCATGTGACATCCTCCCCCTTGAGCCAAATAAGCCCGAGCATGTTAGCCTATCGCGCGGAAACCGGTAGATCGCCGCCGCGGTGCGATGACGCGGGCTATTGCTCCGGCACCACGGCAATCGCCTCGATTTCGAACAGCGCGCCGTTGCGCGCGAGCTTGGAAATCTGAATCGCGGTCGATGCCGGCAGCGCCTTGGTGTTGACGTAGCGATCGCGCACTTCGAGGTAGATCTGGATGTTGGATATATCGACGAAAAACCCGGTGACCTTCACCACATGCTCGAAATTCGCGTTGGCTGCGGCGAGCGCAAGTTTCAGATTTTCGAAACATTGCACCGCCTGGGCGCGGAAGTCGCCCGGCGCGCCGGCAAATTTCCCGTCCGGCGTCATGCCGAGCTGTCCCGCAATGTAGATGGTGCGGCTCGGGCTTCGCGTTTCGACGACATGGGTGTAACCGCGCGTCGGCGGCATGGTCGTCGGGTTCTGGAAGCGATGATTGACCACGTGGGAACTCCTCTCCGGCAGCGGCGCTCTATCGGCCATGTTGTCGATGGCCCATAATGCATTCGCTCGCGTCTCGTGGCAAAGTCCCGGCGATGGCGGCCCGCTCTATCGTTTTGTGCATCGCCGCGACATTGCTGCCGAGTGCGGCCAATGCCGCCGCTCTCGACGGCGCGAGCCTATCGTGGCCGTGGGTGCTGCCGTTTTTTGGCATTCTGGTTACGATTGCGCTTGGGCCGCTGCTGTTTCCCCGCGTGTGGCATCGCCACTACGGCAAATTCGCCTTCCTTTGGGCGGTGCTGACGCTTGCTCCGCTGGCGGCGTTGCGCGGCGCCAATGTGGGCCTGGCGGCCTTGGCGCACGCACTCCTCGGCGACTATCTCGGCTTCATCGTCATTCTGTTTGCGCTCTATGTGGTCGCCGGCGGCATTCTCATCACCGGCACGCTGCGCGGCACGCCGCTGGTCAACGCCACTGTCATCGCGTTGGGGACGCTGCTCGCAAGCGTGGTCGGCACCACCGGCGCCGCCATGATTTTGATCCGGCCGCTATTGCGCGCCAATGCGGCGCGCCCGCACAATGTCCACGTCGTGGTGTTCTTCATCTTTCTGGTCGGCAATATCGGCGGCGCGCTGTCGCCGCTCGGCGACCCGCCGCTGTTCATCGGCTTTCTCAACGGCGTCGACTTTTTCTGGCCGGCGCAAAACTTGTGGCAGCCGACGGCCTTCGTCGCCGGCTGCGTGCTCGCGGTGTTCGTCGTCGTCGACTATTGGTTCCACTTCCAAGGCCGCCGCGCGGCGCGAGCGGCGCCGGTCGGCGAACCGGACGAGGATGTACCGTTACGGCTGCAGGGTGCCGTCAACCTTCTGTTCCTTACGCTCATCATCGTCGCGGTCGTTGATTCCGCGGTCTGGCAGCCCGGCATAAGTTTCACCGTCTTCGGCACGGCGCTGCCGCTGCAGGATCTGGCACGCGATGCACTCCTGATCCTGAGTGCGCTCGCCGCGCTGTGGCTGACGCCCGCCGCGCATCGCGCCGCCAATGGTTTCACCTTCGAGCCGATCCTCGAAGTCGCGCTGTTGTTCGCCGGCATATTCGTTTGCGCCGTGCCGATGCAGGCGATGCTCGACGCCGGCCATGACGGCGCGTTCGCCTGGCTGCTCACGGCCGTGACGCGCCACGACGGCACGCCGCACCAGGTCGCCTATTTCTGGCTCACCGGCATTCTGTCGGCGATCCTCGACAACGTGCCGACTTATCTCGTCTTCTTCAAGCTCGCCGGCGGTAACGCCGCCGATCTGATGAGCACGCTGGCGCCGGCGCTGGCGGCGATCTCCATGGGCGCGGTCTATATGGGCGCGCTTACTTATGTCGGCAATGCGCCGAATTTCATGATCTATGCCATTGCCACCGAGCGCGGCGTCAAAATGCCGAGCTTTTTCGGCTATATGATCTGGTCGATCGTGGTGCTGTTCCCGGTCTTCGTTGCGGTCACCTACCTGTTTGTAGCGCGTTAGCCCCGCTTCTTCCCTTTGCCGATTACGGTTGCCTTCCTTTTCCGCCCCGGTTACGCGAATGGATTGGCTTAAGGCTTCGCCGTGACCGACCATTTCACTCCGCATATCATTTTCGGCCTCGACCCGATGTGGTTCACGGCGGTCGTGCTGTGCGTCACCTATGCGATCATCGTCTGGGACCGCGTGGACCGCGCCATCATTGCGCTCGTTGCGGCGGGTATCGTCGTATTGTCCGGCGCACTCGATCAGGCCGAAGCGCTCAAGGGCATCGACTGGAACACCATCGGCACACTGGCCGGGCTGATGATCATCACGTCCATCGCCCAGCGTTCGGGGGTGTTTCAGTTCGCCGCCATCCGCTCGGCGCAAGTGGCGCGCGCGCACCCGGCCGCGCTTTTGCTCCTCGTGCAGCTGGTGACGTTTTTTGTTTCCGCAATCCTCAACAACGTCTCCACCGTGCTCCTGGTCGCGCCGGTGACGCTTGCCATTACCCGCGAACTGCAAATCGCACCGTTTCCGTTCCTGTTCGCCGAGGTGCTGGCGTCCAATATCGGCGGCACCGCGACGCTGATCGGCGATCCTCCCAATATCATGATCGGCTCGCAGGCGGGCTTGAGCTTCAATAGCTTCCTCATTCAACTCGCGCCGATCGTGGTCGCGATTCAGGTCGTGCAGGCGCTGATGTTGCATCTGATTTGGGGCCGCGCGACGCACGCAACGGTCGAAAACCGGCTGCGCATCATGACCATGGATGCACGAGCGGCCATCGTCGATCTGCCACTGCTGCTGCAATCGATTGCGGTGCTCTTCGTGGTGATCGTCGGCTTGATCTTCGAGGATCAATTGCATCTGGAGCCGGCAACGATATCGATGGGCGGTGCGGCCGTGCTGATGCTGCTCGACAATTGGGAGCACCCCCGCGAAAAGCAGACCGACAACGTGACGCGAACGCTCACCGACGTCGAATGGGTCACGATCTTCTTCTTCGTCGGCCTGTTCATTGTCGTTCATGCGGTCGAGGTGAGCGGATTGCTGCAGCTTGTCGCCGCCAAGCTCGCCGCCGTCACCGGCGGCAATATTGCGCTCGGCGGCGCCATCATTTTGTGGATGTCGGCGTTGCTCGCTGCGATCGTCGACAACATTCCGTTCGTCGCCGTCATGATCCCGGTGATCAAGAGCATGGCGCCGGCCTATGGCGGAGCGGACCATATTGCGCCGCTGTGGTGGTGCCTGTCGCTTGGCGCCTGCCTTGGCGGCAACGGCACGCTGATCGGCGCGACGGCAAATCTTACGGTCGCCGGTGTCGCCGAGCGCAACGGCATCGCCTTCGGCTTTGTCAAATATACGCTCTATGCCTTGCCGATGATGATCGTTTCGATCCTCATCTGCCAGCTCTATGTCTGGCTGCGCTATTTCTGACGTGCCGTCCGGCCTATTGAGAATTCGTTTGCCATAACCGCAAATCGGCCGGCGCACCCGCGCTCGACCATAGTGCGGTGAACTTTCTCCCTCATGCTCTCGACCGAAATAAACAGGGAACTGCCGCGCTTCATGCGTCGTTATTGAGCCGGGCGGCGCCAAAACGTTGGAACGACAGGAATTGGAAGAAATTGCCGTGGCGCATCGGCGTTGTCGCAAACCCGCGATTTGGCACACGGCGGTCGTCGCCGGTGCATTGGCTGGCGCTGCGTTGGCGCCCGCGCCGGCGCATGCCCGATTTTTTGACTTTCTATTCGGCAACTCGCAGGACCAGCAATCGGCGCCTCGGCCGGAATCTTATGCCGAGCCGCCGCCGGCGGGAATCGGCCGCGTGGCGCCCGCGCCATTGGGTCCCGAAAGCGTCCGCCCAGGATCCGCGGCCGGCGGCCGGGTCACCGCCTACTGCGTGCGGCTGTGCGACGGCGAGCACTTTCCGCTCGGGCACCTGACCAACGCGACGCCGGTCGAGACCTGCCGGGCGATGTGCCCGGCCAGTAAGACCAAGGTCTTTTACGGCAGCGAAATCGGCAGCTCCGTTGCCAGGGACGGCGCGCACTACGCCGATCTCGATACCGCGTTTACCTATCGCAAACAGCTGGTTGCCAATTGCACCTGCAACGGCAGGAATGCTTTCGGCTTGGCGCCGTTCGATGTGTCGAGCGATCCGACGCTGCGGCCGGGCGATATCGTTTCGACCAAAGACGGCCTCATGGCCTATGCGGGCAAGAACAGCCAAGGCGGCGCCTACACGCCGGTCGATCCCGCGAGCGTCGCCAATGAGCTGAACTCGGTCACGTCGCATGTTGCGGCCAGCCGGAACAACAAAGAAGCGCGGGCTGATGAAGACCCCGGGACATTCACCGCACCGCCGACTGCGCCTTCACCGCTCAATCTGGGCGCCAATATGCGCGGGCAGATCGCCCGATAACGGGGCAGCAAAGTCCTTGCTGCCGCACAACAGCGACGTTCAGGCTGCCCTTCAAGGCGAAAAAGGCTTGGCGATTCTGGGGCGCGGCGGGTGCGGGCGTGCATTATGCTGTCTATCAGCTCACCGACATGACAAAGCTCGACGTGGCGATGAAGGATGATGCTTTGAAAGTGCTGGTCGCCGACTTCGACAAGACTTGGCCGACGGGCGTGACGCGCACCCGCGATTATTTGACTCTGGTCGAGGGGCGCAGCGGCTAGCTCTCGGTTCGCAGTCTCTTTGTTTGAGGCGAACCGCCGAGCGAACGGCACAGGCTATGCGTGAAATCGAACGGAATTTGCACTAGCAGGCTGCTGAAATTTGGGATTTTATTGATGACGGCAACTGCGACTGGTGAATTGATTGGCAGTGCCAAATCAGCTCCACTAGGGAACATTGTTTCCACAAGCAATGTCGGGCCATCGATGAACCTCTGGTCCTAAAAACAAACGATTCTTCAGTCAGATAAGCAATCCTGGTGACTTTTTAGTCACGCCATGACAAGAAATGCGTCGGTCGCCCCATCTGCAATGCGCCAAGCGAAGAATCCGCGCTAGGATCAGCCTCAGCTTCTAGGCTTCTAAGATCGCCATTGTCGGGAAGCAGTGGCGTCGCTTTCGGAAGTCGGGGGATCGACCGGGGATCAAATAAAGCCCCTGTCGTCCCGCTCAGGCTGTGACATGCTGCCGGAAGCTATCCCGAGCGAACTTGCTATCGCGACGTGAACAACGTTTTACGGGGGGTACGCCAATGAGCAGTAAGGAGCGCATCGTAGGTAAGATCGCCATACTGAGCGCAGCATGCGCGTTTTCTCTTTGCGTCGCCACCTCGTCGCAGGTTCGCGCCGACGAGACGACGAACGCTCTGCTCGACTTGCTGAAAGCTAAGGGCGCTATTTCTCAGGCCGAGTACGACCAAATAAAGGCCCACCAGCAGGCCGAAGCCAAAGGTGCTGCACAAAAACTCCAGGCTGCGGAAACCAGGGCCCGTGAAGCGGAAGCCAGGGCTCGCGAAGTGGAAGCTAAAGCGAAATCCACTGACGCTGCAGCGCAGGCCAATACAGCCCAATCAAGCGCCAACACGGCCGCTCAAGCCACCGCACAATCCCAGCCGGCCACCAATGCAGCCACGCAAGCCACCGCACAATCCCAGCCGACCGGTGCTGTAACGGAAGCGCAAACGCGCGAGCTGGCGCTGAGCGCGGCCGACATGCCGGTGCCCAGCAAAATGCCGACCAAATCACCGGTTGAATACGTGACCGTGCTTCCGACTTGCGTCGGCATCCGGGTCGGTGAAGTGGATATCTGCACCAAGGGCGATCTCAGCTTCTTTGGTGTCGAGGATTCGCCGGAAAGAACCCCGACCGTAATCAATGGCGGTTTGACGACTGCCGGACAGCATGATTTCAACGCGATCAGAGGCGGACTCCTGCCGAGCTCGCTGCAGTTCAGTCTCTCCACGCATCAGATGGGAATGGATATCGAAGTCTATTTCGGCATGTATGTTGGAGGCAACAACGCCAACTGGGGCGCGTTCGGCGCCAACAATGGCGGATCGCCTTTCAGCCTTGGCACGTCTGGCATCGACTTCCGTCAGGTCTTCGGCAAAATAGGGACCCCGACGATGGGTACCTTCAAGATCGGGCGTGATATCGGAGTTTTCGGTTCCGATGCTATTCTCAACGACCTCACCCTGCTCGGCGTGGGAAGCCCCGGCTCGAATCTAGCGCCCGCCAACACAAGCCTGGGCCGGATCGGAGTCGGTTATATTTACGCAGACTTCCTGCCGCAGGTCACCTACATAAGTCCGACGGTCAATGGCTTCACGCTCACAGCCGCCGCGGTAACGCCATACGACGAAATCGCGTTTTCCGGCGATCCCGAATCCGGATCTATGACCGGTCACGACACGCCGATGGGCCAGGGCAAAATCTCCTACGTGAACGCCTTCACCCCTGACACCAAGCTCACGCTGTCGACCAGCGGGGTGGTCCAAAAGCAGCAAGCTGACTGTTTAAACGGTAGTAGCTGCTCGTACATGACATCCAGCACCCAAACCACCGCGTGGGCGGTCGACGGTTTCGGCATGCTCGATATCTACGGCTGGAATTTCGTCGCCTATGGCTACACCGGCAAAGGCGTCGGCACCACCGGCCTGTTTTTCGACGGTGTTGATATATTCGGCGATCCACGCAAATCCTATGGCGGGTACCTGCAGGGCTCTTACACGTTCAACAAGGTCTTCACCGTCGGCGGCAGCTGGGGCGCCAGTTACCTGGATACAGCCAACTCGACCGACGCCGCTATCGAAGCCTACAATTGCTATAATGCGAGCACGTGCCTCGTTCACGAGAACTCTTCGTGGATCGGCTTCGCCCGCTACAAGCTGACGAAGTGGGTCAACCTGCAGGCCGAGTACATATCCACGACCGCCAAGAGCGTTGATTATTACGGCTTCCACAACACCAATCGCGACAATACCGTTGCCGTGGGCACCACTTTCTTCTGGTGATCCAATCGCGATTTGGCCTAGCCGGGAAAGTTGCCAAAGCGGCTTCTTTCCCGGCTTTCTTTTGTCGTAAAGAAGCGCGAAACCTTCTTTGCCAACAATTTCCTGGAAAGCAGAGAAATGCTCCCGCACCGATTCCACAGAAAGGAACCGGCGCGGGCAGACATCCTTTTTGCTTTTTGGCCAGCTAATTGGCCTTTGCGGACTTCAGCACTCCCGCCAATTGGCCCATCAGGTAGCCGAGCACGCCGCCCAATATGGTGGAGACGATGATAAGGAAGAGCGGATTGGAGTTATCCGCTGCGGTCAGCGCGTCCAACTTGCCCGCCGAAAGCGTATAGCCGACCAGCGCGGCATAGCCGTAGACATTGGCCGGGACGACGGAGAGCAGATCGACGGATGAGACGATAACGAGACAGAACACCGTGACGGCGACGACGATCGCGGGCCAAGCCGTACCCAAGGCCGGCATCGGAACTTTGGCGATGATCAAGAGCGCGATCCAGGCGATTACGGCGCCATAGATGATGCCGACGATCGTCTTGGTGAGTGCTTTAGTATCGCCGCCGGCGGCAAAGAAGCAGCCGGCCGCGATGAAGCCGGCCCAAACCAGAGCGTAACCACCTAACGGGCCGAGTGCGATGAACGCCCAAATGCCGCCGAGCACGCCGACGCTCAGAGACAATGCAAGTAATGGTGACATGACGTGATCTCCCCCATAGATTTTGCTGCGTTAGGAGCAAGGTAGACCCGTCGACGCGTTGACGGGGTGCCTTCTTAGGCAGCTGCTCCGATGAAAAGTTTAGCATGATGCCCAAGCTTCGACCATGGGACGTGGGATGAATGCACCGATTTTAAAAATCCCAGTGCATTCAGAATCAGCATAAACTGCGTACCGCAGCGCAAAAACTCTTTGATCTGCAAAGTTGCTCAATAAACCGCTCGTTCACATCGACCCATAGTCGTCATTCGCGCCGCGCGAACCAAATTTCTGGAACAGTCCTCGGCGAGCGCCAACCCTTTTTGCGACGCCAGGCCCTTTCGTTATTTTGGGTCGTCGTTGTAATCCGCTTGCTGGGTGCGTTTGCGGTCGTTTCGGTATTCCGCGATCGCGCCCAAGATTAGCTTTTTGACATTTTCGATTGTGAGGTCATCGCGTCGCTGGATACCGACCTTCTCGCTTACGTTCTCCGGTTGCTTAGGCTGACCCGTCAGGTCGAAACCATCACCGCTTGTGATGGTGACCATTCCCCCATGCGGGACAATCAAATAGGTGCGGCTTGCATGGTCCTGCTGATCCGTTATGCGGAAGCCAACCGAGGCAGGCCGAAGCGCTTTTCCAGTGCGGCCGTACTGCCTAATATCTACTTTGCCGCCGAGCGGCTCCAACTTCTGAGCGGCGGCCTGCAGCTGCGGCAGTACCACATTGCTCAATGCGGCGGTGTCTGCATCGGCTTCCGCCTGCAAACGCTGGGCCTCTGCGGAACCTTGCCGTTGTTTGTCGTGTTCAAGTTTCGCCTCTTTGAACGCGTCACCATAGTCGTCATCACCGTCAGTCATATTGAAAGCTCTCGGCTCGATCCGGGCCCGCAATTCGGCTTAAGCGCCGTTGCGTCCTCGCTGGTTGATTCCGCACGTGTCGGCGCTATATAAGCACGGCGCGATGCGCGGCGCACTACGTGCGCATCGAACTCGTAGCGACAGGGATAATCAGGACCGCATGGCGACACGGCAAGAGAGAATCGACGCCTTCACTCATGAAGGTGTTCCCCCGACGGACCAGCCGCTTGAACTTCTTTGCGAGGATCACGTCGGCACCTATGTCATTCCATTTTTGTGCCGATGGAGTAGCGACACTTGGCGCAGTGTTGATACCAGCAGCCCAATCGAAGCCACGGTCGTCGGTTGGCGCGCGCGTTGACGCCTGAAATTGCAGCAAACGGCTGTCGTTCGCTTTTCGGGGCATGGCGGACTTCGCAAGGTATCGGTCCGGGCGTTTGATGAGTTCGTGGACCGGTCAGGCCAAATATTTCACGACATCTTCGGCGAGCGATAAGGACGCCGTCAGCCCGGGCGATTCGATACCGAACAGATTGACGAGCCGCGGCATGCCGTGGTCGGCCGGACCTGCGATCATGAAATCGGCCTGCGCCTCTCCGGGCCCACTCAGCTTCGGCCGAATACCCGCATAGTCCGGCACCAGTGAATCATCCGGCAGTCCCGGCCAATACGTGCGAATGCGTGCATAAAAGCTTTCCGCGCGGCGCGGATCGACGGCGTAATTCTCATGTGCGATCCACTCAACGTCCGGGCCGAACCGCATGCGCCCGGCAAGATCGAACGTCACATGCACGCCGAGCCCGCCGTCGGTCGGCGTCGGATAGATCAGCCGGGAAAATACCGGCCGTCCCGCGAAGCCGAAATAATTGCCCTTGCCGAGAACGAGCCGCGGCACCTGGTCGGGCGGATAGCCTTCGATGCGCCGCGCCAGCGCTTGCGCGCCGAGCCCGGCTGCGTTCACGACGGCATCGAAGTCCAGCGTTCCGGCATCGCGGCCGCCGAATTGCACGTGCCAATGCGGCGCCTTAAAGCTCATCCGCTCCACCGGCGTTTCGAACGCGATCATGCCGCCGCGATCTTCAAGCTCGCCCCACAGCGCCCGCATATAGCCGTGGCTGTCGATGATGCCGGTTTCCGGCGACCACAGCGCGCCGATGCAAAATAGTTCCGCTTCCATCGCGCGCGCCGCATTGCCGCCGATCATCTCGACGCCTTCGACGCCGTTTAGCTGCGCCTGCGCCAAGATCGTCTCGACCTTCGCCAGTTCGGCCGCGTTGGTGGCGACGACCAGTTTGCCGCATTTGCGATGGGCGACCCCATGCGAGCCGCAAAACTCGTAGAGCAGGCGTCGTCCGCGCACGCAGTGGACTGCGCGCAGCGTGCCGATCGGATAATACAAGCCGGCATGGATCACTTCGCTGTTGCGCGAGGACACGCCGTTGGCGATGCCGCCGGTCATTTCGGCAACGGTCACGTCGTGGCCGTCAAGCGCCGCGGCGCGCGCGATGGCCAGCCCGACGACGCCGGCGCCGATCACCAAAACCTGCATCGCGTCTGCGCCTTTAGGTTCCCGGGTTCGCGGAATGACTATATAAGAGGCGCGGCTGTGCAGGGGAAATTCTCAATGGCCGAGAACGTCGTCAAGGTTTGCGCGCAGGCGGATATCGCGCCGGAAACGGTGAAGGCGTTCGCGGTCGGCGACAACCGGCTCGCGGTCTACAATATCGGCGGCAAATTCTATGTCACCGACGACGAATGCACCCACGCCGCGGCGAGCCTCGCCGATGGCATGCTGGAAGGCGACGTCATCGAGTGCTGCGTGCATTTCGGCGCGTTCCATGTGCCGACCGGCGAAGTGCGGGCGCCGCCCTGCGCGGTGGCGCTGCGGACCTATAAGGTGCTGCTGCAAGGCGACGACATTTATGTCGATCTCGACCGCAACGCGGCCGGCGAGCCGGCGTGAAGGCGGTTTCGTTTACGCCTGAAGTTCATTATAAACGCCCGCAGAGCCGCGACCGAGGAAGCGATCAAAGGGACCCCGCCATGTATTCAGGCCCTGGCGTGAAAACGAGCCCGGATTTTCCGATCCCCGATACGATGAAAGCGTGGGTCTTGGGCAATCCCGGCGAGCTGAAACTCACCGCAAAACCGGTTCCGGTACCCAAGCGCGCCGAAGTGTTGGTCCGCATCGACGCGGTGGCGATCTGCGCCACCGATCTTGAAATCATCGATCACGGCCCGCCGGCGTCGATCCAGGGCGGCATGCCGTTCAACAAGAATTTCACGCCCGGCCACGAATATATGGGCACCGTGGCGGCGCTCGGTCCCGGCGTGGACGAATACAGAATAGGCCAGCGCATCACGGTCGAGATTCATGCCGGCTGCGGCCAGTGCAAGCGCTGCCGCGAGGGCATGTACACGTCTTGCCACAACTACGGGCTCAATTACGGCGATGTCGACAAGGGTCATCGCGCCAACGGCTTCACCACCGACGGCGGCTTTTGCGAGTATCAGATCAACAACATCAACACGCTGGTCGCCATTCCCGACGCCATGTCGGACGAGGAGGCGACGTTGGTGGTGACGGCTGGCACGGCGATGTATGGGCTCACCGAGCTCGGCGGCCTCGTTGCCGGCGAGAGCGTGGTCGTCACCGGGCCCGGACCGATCGGGCTTCTCGGCGTCGCGGTGGCGAAGGCACTGGGCGCACAGCCGGTCATCCTCACCGGCACCCGCGACAACCGGCTCAAGATCGGCAAGGAGCTTGGCGCCGATCACGTCGTCAATGTGCGCAGCGAAGATGCCGTCGCGGCGGTCAAGCGGCTCAACGGCGGCAAGGGCGTCGACTACGTCGTCGAATGCTCCGGCGCGCCGAACGCGGTGAACGAGGCGATCCGCATGGTCAATCGCGGCGGCAAAGTGTGCCTCGCGGCGTTTCCGCACGCCGAGACGCCGGTCAACGTCGCCCACATCGTGCGCAACAACATTTATCTCTACGGCATCCGCGGCGAGGGCAAGAGCGCCACCCATCGCGCCGAAGCCTTCATGTCGCAAAAGCGCTTCGACGCCACCAAGATCCACACCCACACTTTCGCGCTCGACGATCTGCCGACCGCGATCCGTTACGCCAAGGACCGCGTCGACGACGCCATCAAGGTCGTGGTCAAGGCCAAAGGGGTCGCCGCGCACCGCGTCGCGGCGGAGTAGGGCGGTAGGGTTGAGCCGTCGCGAAGCCCGTCACGTATCCTTGTTGTCCCCGCGAAACGACACGATGCGCCGGCAAGAGAGATACCGCAGCTTGGCTAATCCATCTGGTTTGACTTGAGGGTCGGCGGGCTGGAAACGCAGGCGGCACGTGTTATCTTGAGGTGCGCGATCGGGGCGCGTCCGGTCCACGGAAAGGGAACCTCCCACCTGACCGGAAATTCTGACGACCAATGACGACCCTCTTTCCGCCCGTTTCGTGGACGCCGGGCATTGCGAAAGAGGTCTGTTATGTCCGATGAACCCTTAAGCTCCGGCGCCAAGCGCTTCGTTCGCCCGCTTCCCTCCAATCCGGACCTGGACAAACAGCGAAAGCTCGCCAAGGCGCTGGCGCGCGACTATTGGCGCGGCGAATCTGAAGCGATCGAGCGCGTGCGCGCGCAGCACCCGAAACCTCCGGCCCCGGAAAATTTCGTCCTGAGCGATGCCCAGCTCGTGATCGCGCGCGGATACGGCTTTGCCGGCTGGCCGCAGTTAAAGCGAAAGATCGAGTCGTTGACCAAATCGCCGGCCGAGCTATTCAAGGCGGCGGTCGAAGCGAGCGATGTCGATTGCGTGCGGCAGTTGCTGCAGTCCCACCCCGATCTCGTCGCCAAGATCAACGCGCCGATGTTCGGCTTCAAAAGCCCGGCCGTGCATGTCGCGCGAACCAATCTCGACCTGCTCGATCTCCTCATTGCCCACGGCGCCGATCTCAATGCGAGGACGGGCTGGGAGAAGGGCGGCTTTGGCGTGCTGGAGCAGGTGAATCCGGATGAGGCCGCTCCCCTTATCGCCCGCGGCGCCAGGATCGACGTCTGGGCAGCGGCCAATCTCGGCATGAGGGCGGAGCTCGTGGCCTTGATCGCAGGCGATCCATCGCTCGTCCATGCCAAGGGCGGCGACGGCAAGCGGCCGCTGCATTTCGCCCGCACCATCGAGATCGCCCGGTTTCTGCTCGACCATGGCGCCGAGATTGACGCGCTCGACGAGGATCACGATTCGACCCCGGCGCAGCACCTCATCGGCGATCGCCCCGAGGTTGCGGGATTCCTCGTCGCAAAGGGCGCACGATCCGACCTGCTGCTTGCAGCAGCGCTCGGCGATGTCGCGCTGGTGCGGCGGCATCTCGACATGGATCCTGGCGCGATTGCCATGCGGGTCGATCAGGACTGGTTTCCAATGATCGATACCGCCGCGAACGGCGGGCATATCTACCAATGGACGCTCGGCTTCCACGTCTCTGCCTTTGACATCGGGCGCGAGCGCGGCCACGCCGAAGTCCTCGACTTATTGCTCAAGCGCGCGGGTCCGCTCGATCGATTGCTCGACGCGCTGTGGTGCGGCGACGATGCACGCGCCGATGCGCTACTTGCGGCCGATCCGCAGCTCGTGGCGCGCGCGCGGGAACAGGCTTTGCATCAGGTGGCCGACGCCGCCCGCAACAATAACCTGCCGGCGGTTTGCGCCATGCTCGGCCGCGGATTTCCCGTGACGGCGCTGTCACAACACGGCGGCACGCCGCTGCATTGGGCCGCGTTCCACGGCAACGCCGACATGACGGCGGACGTTTTGAACTATAATCCGCCGCTCAACGTACGAGATCGCCAATTCCACGGCACCGCAATGGACTGGCTGATCCATGGCGCGCTCAAGCCGTGGGGGTTTTCGACCGGACGATACGGCGAGTGCGCGCAGCTTCTGCTGCGCGCGGGCGCTCGGGTGGACGAGGCGTCGCTGCCGACGGGACACGACGCCGTCGATCGGGTGCTGCGCCAGCACTTTGTGAAAGTTGACGTGTGAAAGACCCGGGCAAAGCCGAGATGAAGCGGGGCCGGCGAATGATGTCGGCCCCGCGTTAGGCGGCGTTTCAAGTTGTCTTGAAACGCCGTCCCGATTTCCGGTCCGTGGCATCGTTAGCCGCAACGATCAGGCGAGGTCGAAGCGATCGGCGTTCATCACCTTGGTCCACGCCGCCGCGAAGTCTTTCACAAACTTCTCCTTGGCGTCCGCGCAGGCATAGACTTCCGCGAGCGCGCGGAGCTGCGAGTGCGACCCGAAGATCAGGTCGACACGCGTGCCGGTCCACTTGAGCTCCTTGGTCTTGCGGTCGCGCCCTTCGTACACGCTGTCGCCAGACGGGTGCCACACCGTGCTCATGTCGAGGAGGTTGACGAAGAAGTCGTTGCTCAGCGTCTCCGGCCGCTTGGTGAAGACGCCGTGCTTGGACTGCCCGGCATTTGCGCCAAGGACGCGCAGGCCGCCGACCAGCGCCGTCATCTCCGGCGCCGTCAGCCTCAGCAATTGCGCCTTGTCGATCAACGCCTCTTCCGGCGCCATGAGTGACTTGCCGCGGTAATAGTTGCGGAAACCGTCAGCGGTCGGTTCGAGCGGGGCGAAGGATTGGACGTCGGTCTGGTCCTGCGAGGCGTCCATGCGCCCCGGCGCGAAGGGGACCTTCACGTCGAGGCCCGCGGCCTTGGCGGCCTTCTCGATCGCGGCGCCGCCGCCGAGCACGATCAGGTCGGCCAGCGAAACCTTTTTGCCGCCGGTGGCCGCGGCGTTGAACTCTTTCTGGATCGCTTCGAGTTTTTGCAGCACCGTGGCGAGCTGCTTCGGCTGATTGACGTCCCAGTCCTTTTGCGGGCTGAGACGAATGCGGGCGCCGTTCGCGCCGCCGCGCTTGTCGGAGCCGCGGAATGTCGACGCCGACACCCAGGCGGTCGAGACCAATTGCGAGACGGTCAGCCCGCTGGCGAGGATCTTGGCCTTCAGCGCGGCGATGTCCTGCTCCCCGATCAACGGATGATTCACCGCCGGGACCGGGTCCTGCCAGATCAGAATCTCCTTCGGGACCAACGGGCCGAGGTAGCGATGGATCGGGCCCATGTCGCGGTGCGTGAGCTTGAACCAGGCGCGGGCGAACGCGTCCGCGAACTGATCCGGGTGCTCGTAGAAGCGCCGCGAAATCTTCTCGTAGGCCGGGTCCATCCGCAGCGACAGGTCCGTCGTCAGCATGGTCGGCACATGCTTCTTCGACTTGTCGAAGGCGTCGGGGATCGTGGCCGCGCCGTTTTTCGCCTTCCACTGCGGCACACCGGCCGGGCTCTGGGTCAGCTCCCATTCGTTGTTGAACAGGTTGTCGAAGAAATGGTTGCTCCACTTGGTCGGGGTCTGCGACCAGGTGACTTCCGGGCCGCCGGTGATGGTGTCGGCGCCGAGGCCCGTGCCGTGCTTGCTCTTCCAGCCGAAGCCCTGATCCTCAATGGCGCCGCCTTCCGGCTCCGCGCCGACCAGCGACGGATCGCCTGCGCCGTGGGTCTTGCCGAAAGTGTGGCCGCCGGCAATCAGCGCGACGGTTTCCTCGTCGTTCATCGCCATGCGGAAGAACGTTTCGCGGATGTCCTTGGCCGCCGCGATCGGGTCCGGCTTGCCGTTCGGCCCCGCCGGATTGACGTAGATCAGGCCCATCTGCACAGCGCCGAGCGGATTCGCCAGTTCGCGTTCGCCGCTGTAGCGCTCGTCGCCGAGCCACGTGCCCTCCGGACCCCAGTAGAGCTCTTCGGGCTCCCAGACATCGGCACGGCCGCCGCCGAAACCGAATGTCTTGAAGTCCATCGATTCCAGCGCGACGTTGCCGGCAAGCACCATCAGGTCGGCCCAGGAGATTTTCCGGCCGTATTTCTGCTTGATCGGCCACAACAGCCGGCGCGCCTTGTCGAGGTTGGCGTTGTCCGGCCAACTGTTGAGCGGCGCGAAGCGCTGCTGGCCGGAGCCGGCGCCGCCGCGGCCGTCGGCGATGCGGTAGGTGCCTGCGGCGTGCCACGCCATGCGGATCATCAGCCCGCCGTAGTGGCCGAAGTCGGCCGGCCACCACTCCTGCGAATTCGTCATCAACGCCTGCAAATCCTTGATCACGGCATTGAGGTCGAGGCTCTTGAATTCCTTGGCGTAGTCGAACGCCTCGCCCATCGGATCGGACAAAGTGGAGTTCCGATGGAGAACCTGGAGGTCCAGCTGATTGGGCCACCAGTCGCGGTTCCTGTGGGCTTGGGTGAACGGGCACTTGCCCGCGCTTTTGTCATCGGTCTTGGCGTCCATGTTCGTCTCCCTATCGTGTCGGCATGCCGTCCAGGCGGCCGGGCGTGGCAGTGTCTTAGCCAACGCATTCCATCAGGTAAAGTTGACTTTAGTGATGGCTGCCGTAAGATTTTCTGATGGCTCACGTCACCCTTCGGCAGCTTCGCTATTTCAATGCGTTGGCGCGGCGGGGTCACTTCGGACGCGCCGCCGAAGCATGCGCGATCTCGCAGCCGGCTTTGTCGATGCAGATCAAGGAACTGGAGGAAACTCTGGGGGGCGTGCTGCTCGAGCGAAACGCCCGGCAAGTCGCCCTGACGAAGTTCGGAGAAGAGGCTGCGCAGCGCGTCCGCGACATCCTGCGCCTGGTCGATGAACTGGGAGATTTCGCGCGTGCGTCGCGGGACCGGCTCGCCGGCCGGCTGCGCATCGGCATGATCCCGACGATTGCGCCTTATCTGCTGCCCAAGATCATCGCAAACCTCACGCGCCTGCATCCCGAACTTGACATTCACGTCCGTGAGACGGTGACGCCGAAGCTGATACAAGAGCTCGCGGACGGAGCGCTTGATACGGCAATCGTTGCTCTGCCGGTGTCGGAACCGTCGCTCGTCGAGGTCGCGCTGTTTTCGGAGCGTTTCCTGCTGGTCCGGCCGGCCGAGGACGAGGGAACGCCGGTGCCCAGCGGCAAAGCGCTGCGCGCGATGCGGCTGCTTCTGCTGGAAGAGGGACACTGCTTTCGCGATCAGGCGCTGTCGTTTTGCAATATGCAATCGTCGCCGACGCGGGAAGTGCTGGACGCGAGCTCTTTGTCCACGCTTGTGCAAATGGTGAGCGCCGGCATCGGCGTTACCTTGATCCCGGAAATGGCCGCTGCGGTCGAGACACGCTCGGCGTCGGTGTCTGTCGCGCGCTTCAAGAATCCGCAACCCTCGCGAACCGTCGGCATGGTCTGGCGCAAGACCAGTCCTCTGGCCGGACAGCTCATGCAATTTTCCGAAGTGGTTTGTGTCTCGGCCGAGGCGTTGCGCAAAGAGCGCAATGCCGGACCGGCGTCGCGCCATGCCCGGGCTTAAGCGGCGCCGGCGGACCTCCCGAGCCTGGACAATTCCTCGGTCCACGATAACAGTGATGCGTGTTGGACGATGACAGTCCGGGACACGCGCAAAAAAAGCGAATGGGGACGGCGACTATGAAGACGATCGTGCGACTTTTGCTGGCGGCCGCGATCGGACTAGGCATTCCGGTCTGCAGCCAGGCGCAGACCTATCCATCCAGGCCGATCAAGATCATCGTGCCGTCGCCCGGGGGCGCCACGACGGACACCTTGGCGCGCATTATTGCCCAGAAGCTGCAAGAGAAATGGGGCCAGCCGGTCATCGTCGACGACCGCGGCGGCGCCGGCGGCAATATCGGAGCGGAAGAGGCATTCAAATCCGCGCCGGACGGCTACACTTTGCTGTTCTCATTTCCGGCGCCGCTGGCCGTGAACAAGACGCTTTACACCAAGCTCGCGTACGATCCGGACGCCTTCGTTCCGATTTCACTCGTCGCCAGCGTGCCGCTTGTGCTTGCCGTCACGCCGAAGCTCGAAGCGGCCGACGTCCGGCAGTTGATCGCCTTCGCCAAGGCGCATCCGAACCAGCTGAATTATGCTTCGCAGGGCTATGGCACGTCGGGCCATCTTGCCGCCGAACTGTTCAAATCGATGGCGGGGGTCGAGATCGTCCACGTCCCCTACAAGGGCAGCACGCCCGCGCTGACCGATCTGCTCGGCGGCCAAGTGCAAATGATGTTCATCGAACTCAGCACCGTGCTCGGCCAAATCAAGGCGGGGAAGTTGCGTGCGCTTGCCGTGGGCAGCGCAACGCGCAATCCGTTTCTAACCGATGTGCCGGCAATGGCCGAGGTGCTGCCGGGATATCAGGCCTCGACCTGGTTCGCCATGGTCGCTCCGCCGGGAACGCCGGCGGAGATCGTCGGCAAGCTCTCGTCAGCCGTTTCCGGCGCGATCCGCGAACCGGATGTGGCCAAGCGCTTCTCCGACATCAGCGCCACTGCGGTCGGCGACACACCCGCGGAGATGGCGGTGTTCCTTGGCCAGGAGCGCGAACGCTGGGGCAACGTGATCCGCGCGGCCGGCGTCAAAGCGGAATAGAACCATCGGGGAGTGGCGCGCTTTTTTGGCGATTATCAGAAAGTTGACTAACGCCAATCAGAAGCAACATGAAGCGAAAGCATAGAACAAAGAGTCCAAGCCAGTGCCGCATCATAACTCACACAGCGACAAACACCCCGTACAGGACGCCAATAACAAGATACCCCCGGCCCAACGATTGTGGAGAGCCATGCGACATGGGTCGATCAAGACCCAGGTGCTTCTCTGTGTCTTTACTTTTTGCCTTGTTGTTGTGGGTTTCTTGCAGTGGCGCACGCTGGACGAAACTGAACAAATTTTCAAAATTGAACAAAGACCCTGGATCAGCGTCGAAAACATCGACGTTGTGGAAGGAACTAAGGAACGAGACGATTTTCCCTCCTTCGTCTTATCTTATACATTGAAGAATGTTGGCCACTTACCCGCTATCGTCGCCCTCGATGCGGCGGTGATTTCTGATCCGTCGCAATCCAAGCTCGATCAAATGTGGTGGCTGCGGCAACAGAAAATATGCGACGAAAGGAAAACAGACATATCCTCCAAACACGAATGGATTTATCCCGGTGGAGACAAAGTCCAGTTTGAAATCTTTCCCGGCAAAGAGTGGCCTTATATCCTCCCTTCGAGAATGACGGATAGTGTAAAGGGACTTTCCGACTACGCACCTCGAATCATCGGATGCATTATTTACCAATCGGTCGAAGACGAAATTCTCCATGAGGCTCCATTTTTCGCCTCGATAACGATTGACGACGGGATTCCGACTAGGAGCCATGTCCCCAATATTTCGAGAGAGGCTAACGGCCCGCGGCTTATTGTCAAAGCCATCTCCATGACCGGCAAAGCCGATTAGGCCGAACGCCAAAAAAGCAGATGGAGAACACACTCATGGTGTATCTCCGTCACGGAAACGCGGCCTGTCACGCAGCTTTTCCCATAAGGGGATTTACCCTTATGTCACGTGGGGATAATCGCCCGCCGCCCGCCTGTCTGACTGTCTCCGATACCGCGACGATCTCTTGACATTCGTCTCCATTAACGTTACATTGAGCGAGTCTAAAGCTTGCTCATCGAAGGGCACCATTCCGGAGGCGGTCCAGAAGGTGGAGCAAGCGCGGTTCCCGCGGGCGGTTTCGCACACCGTCCCCGGGCGGCTCTGGACCACCGCTCGGCCGGCAATACGACCGGTCTCCGCGGAGCGCGGTAGACTCGAGACAGGTTGCAACGGGTAACGCCCAATGCGCCGGGTCTCAGGAAACGCGGGAACTGGAGCTGAGCCGATGCTGGATGCGTCCGGCCCGGCGAGCGCCGCGGTGGAGCGCCGAAAGGCGGGCGGCTTCCGCTGAAGCCGCCGCCGTGCTCCGCTGAGCACGGCCATGGTTGGATGCGCCTATCGGCGCTCCGCCTCCCTTCATTTTAAGGGAGGCTGTAGCCCGGGTGAGCGCAGCGAAACCCGGGAGCGGCATGACCGCCGCTTCCCATTCCCGGATTTCGCTTCGCTCATCCAGGCTACGTCAAAAGCAAAGCTCGGGCGCGCAGACGCGCCGCGAGAACGAGGAAGCTTGACTCTTATCCGTCACCCTGAGGTGGCCGCCATAAGCGCGTTTACGCGCGTCTTCGACGCGCTATGGCGGCCCTTGAAGGGCGACGGCCGAGGCGCTGAGGCCGTATCCTTCGAGGCTCGCTGCGCTCGCACCTGAGGATAACGGATATGATGTTTGCGTCGCGTTACCGCCCTCTCCCCGCTATTGCGGGGCGAGATGAGGAAGATGGCGGGGCGCGCTACTTTTTGCGGATGCGAAACGTCAGCAATTTCTTCTGTTTGCGCGTCGTCTCAAGCGTGTCGCCGGTCTGATTGAGGAGGTTCGGAATGTCGATGCCGGCGAGCGGATCGGTGCATTCCACAATCAGAATGTCGCCGGGTTCTGCCTGGCCGAGCGCCTTCTTGGTGCGCAGCGCCGGCAGCGGGCATTTCAGGCCGCGGAGATTGAGCGTCTTTTCCGTCATTTTCCGTCATCGTCCGCGTAGGCGGACGACCCAGTAGCCACAGACGTTTAAGATTTATACTGCGATTTCGGGATTTACTGGATGCCCCGCCGTCGCGGGGCATGACAAAATGGGACCAATGGCTCCTAAAGATATCACGTCAAATCAGCGCATCTCGCGCTTGACGCCGCTGAGCGCGATCCTGGCGTTGATCGAGGCGCGCCTCGGCGCGGTCGAGCCTTGCAACTGCCCGCTCGCCGCGGCAGCCGGCCGCATCCTTGCCGCAGATGTCAAGGTGCCGGCATTGCCGCCCGCGGCGGTTGCTTTGCATGACGGCTTCGCCGTAAACGCCGCCGCGGTCGCCGACGCCGGTCCGTATTCACCGGTGCAATTTCGAAGCATGCCGCGACGCATCAACGCCGGCGAGCCGATGCCCCAAGGGACCGACGCCGTTTTGCCGCTGGATTGCATCGTGCTGCGTGGCGATCGTGCCGAAGCCCTTGGCGCCGCGGCGGCAGGGGTGGGCGTATTGCCGGCGGGCGGCGATGCTTCATCCGCTGTGCCGTTGCGCCGATCCGGCGAGCGCTTGCGCAGCATCGACATTGCGGTACTCACCGCCGCGGCTGTCGATAGCGTGTCGGTCCGCGTGCCGCGCATTCGTGTCGCCGGCGTCGGCGTCGCCGGTGCGCCGCCGATTCGCGCGGCAATCGATTATCTCGGCCATGCGCTTACGATGGCCGGCGCCGACGCTCTGGATTCGGCAGCGGACGAAACACGGCTCGATCGGGCGCTCGCGGCAACAGATTGCAATGCCGTGATCGCTATCGGCGGCACCGGCAGCGGGCGGCGCGATGACGCCGTTCAAACTTTGGCGCGTCTCGGCCAGGTCGAAACCCACGGCATCGCCATTTCGCCCGGCGAGACCGCGGCATTCGGCATTGCCGGCGAACGTCCGGTGCTTCTTGTTCCCGGTCGCCTCGATGCCGCTGTGGCGGTCTGGCTTCTGATCGGCCGCCATCTCACGGCAAAGCTCGCCGGCGGGACTGTCGACGACATGCGCACGATGCTGCCGCTCAAGCGCAAAGTGGCTTCGGCGATCGGCATGACGGAACTGATCCCGGTGCGTTGCGCCGGCGGCGTGGCGGAGCCGCTCGCATCCGGCTATTTGTCATTCGCGGCGCTGGCGCGCAGCGACGGTTGGATCATCGTTCCCGCCGACAGCGAAGGTTTCCCCGCAGGCACGCAAGTCACTGTGACGCCATGGCCCTAAATCCGAAACAGCGCAGCGCGGCGATCCTCGACGCGGTGCGGCGCGCCGCACGGCAGGAGCAATTCCTTGAAGTGGTCTCGGCCGCGGAAGCGCGCCGGCGCTTCGAAGCCTGTATCGATCGCTCGCCGATGCCGGCCGAATCGCTGCCACTCGCCGCGACCCTTGGCCGCGTGCTGGCGGCCGACGTGCTGGCGCCGGTCGACGCGCCGCCGTTCGACCGCTCCAATGTGGACGGCTTTGCGTTACGCGCCGCCGACACCATCGGCGCCAGCGACGGCGCGCCGAAGCGTCTGACGCTCAATCCCGAAGTGATAGTCTGCGGCGTCGCGCCCGCGGTCGAAGTTGTGGCGGGCACCGCAACAGCCATCGCCACCGGCGGCGTCATTCCGCGTGGCGCGGATGCCGTTGCGATGATCGAGCAGACCGAGCTGATCGAGGACGGGCCCGCAATCGAACTGCGCCGCGCAGCGATGAGCGGGCAATTCATCTCCTATGCCGGCTCGGATATCGCGCGCGGCGAGACCTTGCTGCGTCGCGGCACGCAGATCGGTTCGCGGGAGATCGGCATGCTCGCCGCATGCGGATTTGCCGCGGTCGATGTCGTGGGCCGCCTGCGCGTTGCCGTGCTGTCGACCGGCGATGAACTGGTCGAGCCCGGCCGGCCGCTGCGTGCGGGCGGCGTCTACGACAGCAACGGCGCCATCATTGCCGCTGCGGTCGTGGAGGCCGGCGGCGAGCCGATACCGTTCGGCGCGTTTCCTGACGAGGAAGTCGCGCTCGAACTCGCCATGCGCAGCGCACTCGATGACTGCGACATCGTGGTCTTAAGCGGCGGCACGTCGAAGGGCGCCGGCGACCTGTCGCATCGCATCGTGTCGCGGCTCGGCAAGCCGGCCATTCTGGTGCATGGCGTGGCGCTCAAGCCGGGCAAGCCGCTTTGCCTTGCGGCGATCGGCGACAAACCTCTGATCGTGCTGCCGGGATTTCCGACCTCGGCGATATTCACTTTTCACGCTTTCGTGGCGCCGCTCATTCGCGCGCGCGCCGGACTGCCGCCGGAAGCGGCGAAGACCGTCACCGCGCGCGTGCCGGTGCGGATTGCCTCCGAACTCGGCCGCCAGGAGTTTGTGCTGGTGTCGCTGGTCGCCGGCGCCGACGGCCCGATCGCGTTTCCGACCGGCAAGGGCTCGGGCGCGGTCACGGCGTTCTCGCAGGCCGACGGATTTTTGGCGATCGACGCGCTTGCCACGGCGCTCGACGCCGGTTCAAGCGCCGAGGTCACGCTGATCGGCGAGCGCCAACGCGCGCCGGATCTCGTGATCATGGGCAGCCACGATGTCGCGCTCGACGCAGTGGTTGGGGCGCTCTCCGAGCGCGGCTTTTCCGCGCGCACCATCGCCGTCGGCAGCCTCGGCGGCGTCGCTGCGGCGAGCCGGGGCGAATGCGACTTGGCGCCGGTGCATCTCGTCGATCCGGCGACCGGCATTTACAACAGGCATCTGCTCGCGCCCGGCCTTGCGCTGGTCCCCGGCTGGCGGCGCATGCAGGGCTTCATCTTTCGTCCTGGCGACGCGCGGTTCGAAGGCCGCAGTGCCGAGCGCGCGCTGAAAACGGCGCTGGCCGATTCCACGATCCTGATGGTCAACCGCAATGCCGGCTCCGGCACGCGGGTTTTGGTCGACGGGCTTCTGCAAGGCAGGCGGCCTGCGGGTTATGCCAATCAGCCCCGGTCGCACAATGCGGTCGCTGCGGCGATCGCGCAAAACCGCGCCGACTGGGGCGTCGCGATCGAGCCGGTGGCGCGGATGTACGGACTTTCGTTTCTGCCGATCGCGCCGGAACACTACGATTTTCTGCTGATCGAGGCGCGCCGCGAACGGCCGGCGGTGCAGGCCTTTCTCGAAGTTTTGCGCGATGACGCAACTCGCGCCCGTATCCGTGCGCTGGGCATGGAACCGGCCGACCAACCATCCATATAATGACTGGTATGCGCATTATCGGTCTCGCGGGCTGGAGCGGTTCCGGCAAGACCACGCTGGTCACCAAAGTGATCCCGGTGCTGATCGGCCGCGGGCTCACCGTGGCAACCGTCAAGCACGCGCATCATGATTTCGATACCGATCAGCCGGGCAAGGATTCCTGGCTGCACCGGCAGGCCGGCGCCGGCGAAGTCGCCATCGTGTCGAGCCGGCGCTGGGCCATCGTCCATGAATTAGGTCAAGAACCCGAGCCGGCTCTCGGCGACGTGCTGGAAAAACTTTCGCCCGTCGATATCGTCATCGTCGAAGGTTTCAAGCGGCATTCGCATCCAAAGCTTGAAGTCTACCGCGCCACGGTCGGCAAGCCGCTGTTGCATACCGACGATGATTGCATCGTCGCCGTCGCGACCGATGCGCCGCTGCCGCAAGCGCAGGTGCCGGTCGTGATGCTCGACGATGTCGAGTCGATCGCAACCGTTTTGCAGGCGGAGGCGCTGCCGCGCGAGCAAATCCGGGCGTTGCAGGAAACCGGGTGATGGCGCAGCTCAGCGACGATTGCTTCGCCTTCAACGGTCCGCTGCTTCCGGTCGCCGAGGCGGAGCGCCTGATTGCGGAGCGGGTTGCGCCGGTTGCAGGCCGCGAGACCGTGACGTTGCGCGAAGCTTTGGGCCGGGTTCTGGCCGAGAATATCGTCGCCCCCGTGAACGTGCCGCCGTTCGATAATTCCGCAGTCGACGGCTTTGCGGTGCGCAGCGCCGATCTTGATAGCGAGGACGAGAAGCGTCTCACCATCGTCGATCGGGTGGCCGCCGGGCACGCCGCGAGCCAAACGGTGAAACCCGGCGAAGCAGTTCGCATCTTTACCGGCGCGCCGATGCCTGCGGGCGCTGACACCGTGTTCATGCAGGAAGATTGCCGCGTCGACGGCGATTGCGTCATCGTGCCGCCGGGACTAAAGCGCGGCGCCAATCGCCGGCTTGTCGGGGAGGATATGCGGGCCGGCGCGGTGGCGTTGCCGGCCGGACGGCGGCTTGGTGTGCAGCATGTGGCGCTCGCCGCCGCGCTCGGTCTCACCAGGCTCGACGTGCATCGGCGCGTGCGGGTCGCGTTGTTCTCGACCGGCGACGAGATCGTCGAGCCGGGTTCGGCGCTGCCGCGCGCGGCGCTGTACGATTCCAACCGCTATCTGTTATCGGGAATGATCGCGCGGTTGGGCGCCGAGATCACCGATCTCGGCATTGTCAGCGACGATCCAAAGGAATTAATGCACGCACTGGCCGCGGCCGCCGCCGATCATGATCTGGTGCTGACGTCGGGCGGCGTCTCGACCGGGGAAGCCGATCACGTGCGCAGCGCCGTCGAAGCGATCGGCCGGCTGGTGTTTTGGCGCGTTGCCATAAAGCCCGGCCGCCCGGTGGCGATGGCCGTCATCGCCGGCGCCAACAACGGCGGCACCGCCTTTGTCGGGTTGCCGGGAAATCCGGTGGCGGTTTTCGTCACTTTCGTGCGGGTGGTGCGGCCGTTATTGCTGCGGCTTTCCGGGGCGTTGCCGGAACCGCTGATCGCCATGCCGGCGCGCGCGACGTTTTCCTATAAGAAACGCAAGGGCAGGCGGGAATATGTGCGGGTCGCCTTGCGCAGGGCGGCCGACGGCACCGTCGAAGCGGTCAAGTACGAGCAGGACGGCGCCGGAGTTCTCACCTCGTTGACGGAAACCGACGGCTTGGCCGAATTGACTGAAGAGATCACGAACGTCGAGCCGGGCGCGACGGTCGGGTTTCTCTCCTATGCGGCGCTGGTCGGCTAGATCATGATCCCGAAAAGTGGATACCGGTTTTCGGAAAAGATCATGCTCAATCAGACTTCCGGATATTGCGCGGCAATGTCCGCCGCGTGCGCCGCGTCGTCGGGCGTATTGACGTTGAAAAACGGATCGACCGGTGCGGGCGGCCAATCGGCAATGGCGACGCCATGGCGCGCGGTCCAGATTTCGATCTTGCGCAAGCCGTCATCGATCAGCGCGCGCCGTAAATCCTCGCGCAGATCAACCGGCCACAGACCGACGACGGGATGGCGCCACTCGCCCGACCGCGCGCAGGCGAGCGGTGCGCCGGCCTTGAGGCGCGCTTCGTGCAGCCGCGCCACAATATCTCTCGGCAAAAAAGGACAATCGCCAGGCACGCTCAACAGCCACGCGCAGTGCCGCGCGTTTGCCGCCGCCCAATCGAGACCGGCAAGAATACCCGCCAGCGGCCCGGCAAAATCCGGAATGCTGTCGGCAATGACGGGGAGACCGGTATCGGCAAAGCGCCTCGGATCGCCGTTGGCGTTGATGATGACGGCCTCGCATTGCGGGCCAATGCGCGCGAGCGCGCGCTGCAGAATGGTCGCGCCGCCGATGGAAAGCCGCGCCTTATCCCCGCCGCCCATGCGCCGCGCCAAGCCACCGGCCAGCACGAGGCCGAGAGTAGGGCGAGCGTTCACGCGCGTTTCGACCTGATTGCCGCGCTACTCGTCATGCACCGCGGCCTTGCGCCGGTGTTTGGCGGTTTCCTCCTCGACATAAGCGAGGTTCTGATCGAACACGATGCGGTCCGCGCCGGCGAGCGCGATGAAGCGTTTGCCGCGGGCACGGCCGATCAGCGTCAAATTCGCCTTGCGAGCGAGTTCCACGCCCCAGGCGGTAAAGCCGGAGCGTGAAATCAGGATGGGAATGCCCATGCGCACCGTCTTGATCACCATCTCGGAGGTCAGCCGGCCGGTAGTGTAGAAGATCTTATCTGCCGCGCCGACATGATGCTTGAACATCCAGCCGGCGATCTTGTCGACGGCGTTGTGACGGCCGACGTCTTCCATATAGACCAGCGGCCGGTCCTTGACCGCCAGCACGCAGCCGTGGATGGCGCCGGCTTCGAGGTAAAGCGACGGCGTGGTGTTGATCTTGTGGGTGAGCGTATAGAGCCACGAGGTGCGCAGTTGCGCCGGCGGCAGCGTGACGCCCTCCAGCGCTTCCATCAGATCGCCGAACACGGTGCCCTGCGCGCAGCCGGAGGTCTGCACCTTCTTCTTGAGCTTCTTCTCGTAATTGGTCTTACGTTTGGTGCGCACGACGACGACCGACAGCTCCTCGTCATAGTCGATGCCGGTGACGGCGTCGTCGGCTTTGAGCATGTTCTGGTTGAGCAGATAGCCCAGCGCCAGATATTCGGGATGATCGCCGATGGTCATCGCGGTGACGATCTCCTGCGCATTGAGGAATATCGTCAGCGCACGCTCGACCACCACGGCCGTTTCGATCGGCGCGCCGGTCTGGTCGACGCCTCGAACACGTTCGGTCAGGCGCGGATCGAGCGGATCGGGGCGAACCAGATAATCGTCATCGCGCGGCGGCATGCCGTTAATGTAAGGCAAGGCGCGCGTCGGCGAAAGTGTTGGCGCCCTGTTATGAAGAGGCCCGGCTCACGCCGGGCCTCCCCACATTCACTCCACGTCGCCATCAATTGGCTTGTCTTTCACTTGGCAATATCAGCCGTGAAGGCCGCCAAGCACCCAAATCAGAAGAATGATCGGCAACGGAATGCCGAGGAGCCATAACAACAGCCCGCGTCCCATGACTACCTCCTGTCTCGCCTCTTTCGAACTGGCAAAATAACGATGCATGAGGACGAAAGTTCCGCCGCGCGTGACTGCATATTTTGGGCCAGTACGGCCCACGCGGGGCCGGTTTCGGCGCGGGTTGCGCGGGTTGTAAGTCAAAACCCCGCCGCTATATTGCGCCCTGTTTCCCCGTTGCGGAGGGGTGGCCGAGTGGCTGAAGGCGCTCGCTTGGAAAGCGTGTATACGGGAAACCGTATCGTGGGTTCGAATCCCACTCCCTCCGCCACTACAGAGAATTTCGCTACAACCAATTGGATGCTCAAAGCATCCGGTTCGTGTCTCATTCATCCGGTTTGATATGAGCAAACCTGATGACGTCGCCCCACTTTTTGGTTTCCCGAGCGACAAACTTGCCGAAATCGGCGGGTGATCCAGGCAGCGGCACGCCGCCAAGCTCGGCGATCCGTGCCTTGAACGCGGCGTCGGCCAAGCCGGCATTGATCTCCCGGTTGAGCCGCTCGACGATCCCGACGGGGGTGTTCTTCGGTGCGCCGATGCCGATCCATTGGCCGGCTTGGAAGCCGGGCGCAAACTGAGCCACTGTCGGGACCTCGGGTAGCAGTTCGGATCGTGTCGCGCCGGTCACCGCCAAGGCGCGCAAACCTCCGGATCTCGATCTGCTCAAGCGTCAGTAACACGGTGCCGATGACGCCCTAAATCTGCCCGCTCAGCGCGTCGCTGACCGCCGCTGGGCCACCGCGATACGCAACCAGGACAATGTCGGCGCCGGTCATCATCTTGAACAGTTCGCCGGCGACGTGCTGCGGCGAGCCGAGTGGCGGAGTGCCAATGTTGATTTTGCCGGGGTGCGCCTTGGCCTCGGCCATGAGCTCGGGAATGCTTGTTGCGGGAAAAGACGGGTTGACCGTGATGACCATGGGGAAGGTGACAATGCCGGCGACCGGCGCGATATCGCGGATGAAATCGAACTTGAGATTTGCGAACAGCGTGGCGTTGATCGCGTTGCTGGCGGACGCCAGCAGCAAGGTGTAGCCGTCCGGCGCCGCCTCCACCACGGCCTCGGTTGCAAGATTGTCGCTGGCGCCGTTTCGATTCTCGACGAACACTGTTTGGCCAAGCCGCTGCGACAGCCACTTCGTCATCAGCCGCGCGATCACGTCCGGCGCGCTGCCGGGCGTGCCGCCGACGATCAGGCGAACCGGCCGCGCCGGATAAATTTCGGCGCCGGCGATCCGCGGCGTAACGGCGAGTGCGGCACTGCCGGCGGCCAGGCGCAGGACGTTTCGGCGGGGAAGCTTCATGACGATGTCTCCCGCGTTCGAGTCGTCTTTCCGTTGGTCCTGAGACGCTTCGGAACCGGCGCCGGTTTCTCGAGGCGCGAAGACTCCTGCCTATTGTCCGCTCGGCACCCGCACGCCGAACCAGGAATCGCGCACCTGCTGATAGTGCACCATCGGATCATAGATCGGGACCGGTAACGCCAGCTCCTGGGGCGACAGGCGTCCCACCGCGGCCAATAGGCTGTATGACGCGACCACCCGATCGTGCTGCGCGACGATTAGATTTTGCCGCGCACTGACCAGAACCTGCTCGGCATTGAGCACATCCTGCGTGGTGCGTTGCCCGGCCATCGCCTCGTTGCGCACGCCCGTGAGCGCCCGCGAGGCGGCGTCGTTCTGGCGCTCAGCGGCCTCGATCTGCGCCTTTGCCGCCTGCAACTGGCCCCAAGCCTGAACAACGTCCGCCCGCGTCTGGTCGCGCACTTGGTCGACCGTCAGCCGTTGTTGGTCGAGAGATTCCTTGTTCAAGCGGATTGCGGAATATTCTGCGCCACCTTGATAGAGTGGCACCGATAGATTGAGCATTACCGTGTCGGTGAATTCCCTGGGGGTGGTGATCGTCGGAAAAATCTGCTGCTGGACGCTGTACTGTCCGGTCAGCGTCGGCCACAGCGCGCCTTCGGCGATCTTGACTTGCAATTGGGCGACGTCGACCCCGTACAATGCCGCCAGTACGTTTGGATTTTGCGCCGCGCCGATTGCAATCGCGGCGTTCAGCGTCGAAGGCGCGAGCCTGTCGACGGCGGCGGCTGGAGCGAGGTTTGCCGGTTCATCGCCGATGATGCGACGGTAATTGGCTCGCGTCGTCATCAGCGTCAACTCGGCGGCATGCATCGTGGCTTCGGCGGCCGCCAATTGCGCCTCCGATTGCGCGACATCGGTCGATGTGACCTGACCGGCCGCGAATCTGTTGCGCGTGTCCTGGAGCGTGCGCTGCAAGACGCGAACATTGTTGTGCTGGACTTCGAGGTTGGCGCTGTCGCGGGACGTGTCCATGTAGACCGTGGCCGCCGCTAAGAGCACGGTCTGTTCCATCACGCGCAGCGTCTCACGCGCGGCGGACACTTTGCTTTCCGCCTGCCGAACGTTGTTGGCGGTCCGGTTGCCGTTGAAGAACGTCTGCGAGGCGGTGGCGCCAACGGAGTATGGTGTCGTCAGGCCTCGATCCTGGAACGATGCGCCCGACGGCAAAAACGATGCCGGCGGGATGGTCTCCTTGATGTCGGTGTATTGCCGCCCAACAGTGGCGTTGGCGGTGATCGTGGGACGGTAACCCGAGAGCGCCTGCGGCACGCTCTCGTCGGTCTGGCGCACGATGGCGCGCTGCGCGTTGAGCTGGGGATTGTTCTCGTAAGCTCTGGCCAGCGCCGCTTCGATTGTTTCCGCGGCTGCCTGATGCGGCGCAGCCGCAAGCAGCGCCATGCCGACCGAAGCTACCGCTGCGAGCGTACGCCCATTCCATCTCCGCGGCGCGTCTGCCCGCACCCTTGGAGCCATAATTCCACTCGCCACCGTCAGCCCCAATTGACCGGTGGCGACCTTATCGTGGAGGCATTCCCCTTACAAGGTTAGGGCCGTGTCGACGCGCCTAGTCTGCGCCCGCCGCGCCACCAGCCGCAGTTCGCGCAAACCGAACATCAGGGTAGCGAGGATGAGCGGGAGAAAAAAATCGAGCACGCGGAACGTCAGCAGTGTCGCGAGCAACGCCTCGCGCTGATATTGCGGCAGGCCGATCAATATCGCGGCCTCGACCACGCCGAGACTGCCCGGCGCATGACTCACCGCTCCAAGCAACGTGGCGAGGACAAAGACGACGACGATCGTCGCGAAGCCGACGGCGGGGCTGGCCGGCAGCAGCATGAAGATTGACAGCGACGCCAAACAGCGGTCGAGCGTGCCGATGCCGATTTGCAGAAGCGTGCGGCGCAGACTTGGCAGCACGATCCGCCAATTCGCGCGGCCGACGATCCGCGGCGCCGGCATGAGCCAGATCAGATAGCAGGCGATGGCGAACAGGCCCGAAAGCCCAATCAGCCGGTTGATCGACGGCGGCAGCTGATCGACCACGCTCAATGCCGCCGGCGCCCAGGCAACGGCGCCGCCGAGCACGAACACGTTCCCTAACCAGAATGTGAGCCCCGTCACGAACGCGATCTTGGCGATGTCGACGACGTTGAGCCCCCAAAAGGAGTAAACGCGGAACCGCAGCAGCCCGCAGGTCAGCGTCGCAGCGCCGAGCGAGTGGCCGATCGTGTAGCTGGTAAAGCTCGCAAACGCGACGACCCGCAGCGGGATTTTGCGCTTACCGATCGTGCGCAGCGCGAACAAATCGTAACAGATAAGATTGGCGTAGCCGGCGACCACAAGCGCGCCGGCGATGAGGATATGTAGAACGGACTGTGCTCTCAGCGCGGCAATGACGTTGCCGACATCGACGCCGCGCAACAAATAATAGAGCGCTGCAGCGGCGATGACGACGATCGCGAGACTGATGGCGAAACTGATCCGGTTCCGGCCGATGCCGCGAACAACCGTCTGCGTGAAGGGAAGCAATGCTGCCAGGGCCAAATCAGCTCCGTCGGACGAATCGTGGCGGCAAATTCCCACCCATTTGTAACACCCATGTTACGCTCGGAACCCGTCGTTCGCGAACTTCTGTGACCGTCACACGAATGAGATATGAAATAGCAATTGTTGTTGCATGCAATTCGAAAATACGTCGGCCACGCGATCTCGGCCGAAAGCGCCGCAATGAAGATCCTGATCGCGACGGATGCTTGGCGTCCGCAGGTCAACGGCGTGGTGCGAACGCTTGGCTCGCTGGCGCGAGCGGCCGCCAAGCTTGGCGTTGAGATCGATTTTTTATCGCCGGACGGGTTTTGGAGCGTTCCGGTGCCGACCTATCCCGGGCTGCGGCTCGCCGTGCCACGCCGCAGACGCATTGCCGAGCGTATTGATGCGGCGCGGCCGGACGCAATCCATATCGCCACCGAAGGCCCGATCGGTCATGCCGTGCGGGCTTATTGCATGCGCATCGGCCGCCCGTTCACGACCAGCTATACGACGCGGTTCCCCGAATATATTTCGGCACGCTCGCCGATCCCGCAACAATGGATCTACAACGCGCTGCGGCGGTTTCATGCCGCCGCGACGGTGACGATGGTGGCAACGCCGTCGCTCATGACCGAACTCTCGGAACGGGGGTTCGGCAAGCTCGGCATGTGGACCCGCGGCGTGGACGTCGATCTGTTTCGCCCCGATCGCGCCATCGATCTCGATTTTCCACGGCCGATCTTCATGACTGTGGGCCGGGTCGCCGTTGAAAAGAACTTGCCGGCATTTCTGTCCCTCGATCTGCCCGGCAGCAAAGTCGTCATCGGCGCCGGGCCGCAGGAGGGCGAACTCAAACGACGCTTTCCGGCAGCGAAATTCCTCGGCCAATTGGACAACGGCATTCTCGCCGCGCATCTTGCCGCGGCGGACGTCTTCGTGTTTCCAAGCCGCACTGACACGTTCGGCGTCGTGCAACTCGAAGCACTGGCCAGCGGCGTTCCGATCGCCGCCTTTCCCGTTACCGGCCCGAAGGATGTGATCGGCAACAATCCCATCGGCGTGCTGAACGAAGACCTTCGCGTCGCCTGCACGCAGGCGCTGTGGATTTCCCGCGAGTCGTGCCGCGAATTCGCGCTCCGCTATTCGTGGGAGAACAGCGCGCGGCAGTTCATCGGCCATGCGCGCAAGGTCGCCGCAGGCGCCGTGCGCGAACTCGACTTGGTGCTTCCGATCGCCCAAACCGAGCCCCAATCAGCCGGACAGACGCTGGTGCCGGGCTGCAACACAAAGGTCACGCATGAACACTCTGTCTGACGCGGACTTGAACAATCAAATGGTCACCAAAGCCTATGCGCGGTGGGCGCCGGTCTACGATCTGGTCTTCGGCGCGGTCTTCGAGCGCGGCCGGCACGCGGCAATCGCGGCGGCGGAACGCGTCGGCGGCCGCATCCTCGAAGTCGGCGTCGGCACCGGAATTTCGCTGCCGAGCTATTCGAAGCGCTGCCGGTTGTGCGGTGTCGACCTTTCCGCGCCGATGCTGCGCAAAGCGCGGGACCGCGTCACCGAATTCGGCCTGAGCAATGTCGAGGGCCTATGGGTCATGGACGCCGCGCATCTGTCGTTTCCCGACAATTCGTTCGACGTGGTCGTCGCGCAATACGTCATCACCACGGTGCCTAATCCAGAAGCCACGCTCGATGAGTTCGCCCGCGTGCTGAAACCCGGCGGGGAAATCGTGCTGGTCAGCCGCGTCGGCGCCGAGGCCGGCCTGCGGCGCTCACTCGAACATTGGTTTCAGCCGGCGGCGCGCAAGCTCGGCTGGCGCACTGAGTTTTCGTTCGAACGGTACTCGCGCTGGGCCGAACAAACGCAAGGCATGCGGCTCATCGAGCGCCGCGCCATGCCGCCGTTTGGGCACTTCTGCCTCATCCGCTTCGGCAAGGACGGCGGGGCGGGAAGCGCCTACGAATCCGAACCGATTCGCGCCGCGGGCTAGGCGCACTTCATAAGACATGCTTTCGGCGACGGTCACGCGATCGTCACACGCTCGGCTTCGCCGCCATCGCTGGACTTCTTGTCACACGGGATTCACCAAATCGCCATACCCAGGCCGGACGGCTGCACGACGGGGAAATAGCAAATGGAAAACTTTCTCGATGCTCTGCGGACCCAGCGCTGGGACGATCATCGCTACTATCACCATAGCCGGATCAACCAGTCGCTCCATTTCGTCAGCGCCGTAAGCTTTTTGTTTTCCTATGTGATGCTGTTCAAGGATCCCGCGATTTCGGCGCTGGCCGGCTGGCTGGTGGCAATGACGACGCGGCAGACGGGACACTTCTTCTTCGAGCCCAAGGATTATGACGTCATTAACAACGCCACGCACGAGTACAAGGAAGAGATCAAGGTCGGCTACAATCTGCGGCGCAAGGTTGTCCTGTTGACGATCTGGGCGCTGTCGCCGCTGGTGCTCTATTTCACCCCGACTTTTTTCGGCCTGTTCAGGCCGGCCGCCGACAAGACCGAGTTCGTGCGCCACGTCGCAATCATCTGGCTGGCGCTCGGCATCGGCGGCGTGCTGTTCCGCACCGTTCATTTGTTCGTCATCAAGGACATGCAGACCGGTCTGGTGTGGGCCACCAAAATCCTCACCGATCCGTTCCACGATATCAAAATATATCACAAGGCGCCGCTCGCATTGCTGCGCGGCGAATTAATCGATGCCGAAATCGGTCTGCATCGCTGGGACGAAGACGAAGAGTTGCCGGAACTGCCGCGCGCAAGCTGACCGCGAAGATTTCGGTCGCTTCCATCCGGCTAATGCTTCTGCCGGCCGCGCGAAGGAAACAGCCGATGCATGACCATTTCCTTCAGGACGGTCTGCTTGATCGTCTTGTTGGTGATCGACGGATTATTCCACCACCAGCCGTCGTCTTGCATCGCCTTTGCCGCGGCAACGAAACGATCGGCGACCGCGGCAAAATCGGCGTCGGTGTAGTCGAGGCTGAAGATCAAGCGGCCGGTGCCGATCCAGCTCAGCGCCAGCCCTTGGACACGCAGATAATATTGCAGCATCCAATTGTAGCGCGAAGGTCGCGTGTAGCAGACGGTCCAGATCGACGACATGTTCGCTATTTCGACCGGCAGCGCTTCCGCGGCAAGCCGGCGGTTCAGCGCGTGCGCCCGTTCATCCCAAATACCGTCGAGGTCCCGATAGAGCGCGTCCGCCGCCGGTGTTTGCAAGTGCCGCAGAAACTCGTACATCGCCGCCATGACATAAGGATGCGAGTTGAACGTGCCGCGGGCAAAACAAATATCGGCCGGCCGATCTTCGCGAAAGCGCTTCATCAGGTCGCGCTTGCCGCAGACGACGCCGATGGGCAGTCCGCCGCCCAGCGTCTTGCCGTAGGTGACGAGATCGGCCCGCACGCCGAAATAATCCTGCGCACCGCCCTTAGCGAGGCGGAAGCCGACGAACACTTCGTCGAAGACAAGAACGATGTCGCGCGCGGTGCAGACGTCGCGCAGCCGCTTGAGCCATTCGGCGTAGCGGGCCCTGTCGAAATTCGCGCCGCGCGCGCTGTCGAGCAAAGCCGAGTCGCTTGGGGCCGACGCGTTGGGATGCAGGGCCTGCAGCGGATTGACCAGCACGCAGGCGATGTTGCGGCGCCTTTGCAACACGCGCAACGCATCTTCGGACATGTCGGTGAGCGTGTAGGTCTCATGCGCCGGCGCGGGATTGCCGACGCCCGGCTGCACGTCGCCCCACCAGCCATGATAAGCGCCGCAGAAGCGCACCAGATGCGATCGTCCGGTGTGGTACCGCGCGAGCCGCACCGCCTGCATCACGGCTTCGGTGCCCGACATGTGAAACGAGACTTCGTCGAGCCCGGAAATTTCCTTGAGGATTTTTACGTTCTCGACGATGACGGGGTGATAGAGGCCGAGCACCGGACCGAGGTCGCGCACGCGCGCCGCGCCGCGCTCGATTGCAGCCTTGTAAAAGTCGTAGCCGAACAGGTTGACTCCGTAGGAGCCGGTCAGGTCGTAGCTGCGATTGCCGTCGAGATCGGTAACCATCACGCCACTCGAGGATTGCACGAAGGCGGCGGACGGCAGGTGCGCTTGCATCACGCGGCGATATTGAAACGGCACGCGGTACGCATCGGTGAACTGCAAATCGGAAATAGCCTCGCTCGCCTGCGCGGTGCGCCGGATCGTCTCGGTAAACCGGGATCGATAAAGCGCCGACAGCCGGACGAACCCATCGCGGCGCCGCGCCGCGATCTCCTCCGGAGCGCCGTCCGAACGGAAGAAGCGGTCCTCGTCGTAGTCGTAAAACGGCACCAGGGCGGCGAGCCGGCGCGCGATGCGGGAATGTCCGGCGAGCGATTTGTGCTTGGCTTGCGACAGTTCAAGCCGCTTTTTCAAGGTCGCAACGGAGGTCGCAACCGCCGCGGCGCCCAGCCCATAGAAGGCAGAGACTCGTCGAGCTCCATTTCATCAAATCGCGGTTTAGCGCGGAGTTTTTACAGTCGCATGACGATGAGGATTCAAATCCTTCGAATATTCGCGCAGGAAGACATCAATTTCCTGCTCACCAACCGCATTCCGCGGCGGCTGGCCACACAGTTCATCGGTTGGCTCAGCAAAATCGAGCAACCGCTGATCCGGGATTTGTCGATCGCAATCTGGCGGCTGTTCTCGGACCTCGATCTCAGCGAGGCCAAAAAGACCGAATTCGCGAGCCTGCACGATTGCTTCATCCGCGAACTCAAGGACGGCGCGCGCCCGATCGACGGTGCGGCCGATATCCTGGTCAGTCCATGCGACGCGATCGTCGGCGCTTGCGGCGCCATCGAAGGAACCGAGCTCTATCAGGCCAAGGGATTTCCCTACACGCTGCACGACCTGCTGTGCGATCCGGCTGCGGTCGAAGCCCATCGCAACGGCCGCTTTGTGACGCTGCGGTTGACATCGAGCATGTATCACCGCTTCCACGCGCCGCACGATGGCCGGATCGAGCAGGTCACCTACTTCTCCGGCGACACCTGGAACGTCAATCCGATCGCGCTGAGGCGCGTCGAGCGGCTGTTCTGCAAGAATGAGCGCGCGGTGCTACGGATGACGCTCATGGCGGGTGGTCAGACCATAACACTGGTGGCGGTTGCCGCAATCCTGGTCGCGAGCATCCGGCTGCATTGCCTCGAACAGGCGTTGAGGCGCAATCACCACGGACGAAATGTCATCGCCTGCAACCGCGAGATCCGTAAGGGCGAAGAGCTCGGCTGGTTCGAGCACGGCTCGACCATGATCGTGTTCGCGCCGGACGGTTTTACACTTTGCGACAACGTCCGCGAGGGCGCCAACATCCAGGTCGGGCAGTCGCTGTTGCGGCGTCTAAGCTAGGATGCGACCTTCTTCAGCTCGGCCGCTTGCGCATCATCGAGTTCCTTCGCGCGCCGGCAAGCCGGCCGGCTGCTGACCCGCTGCCAATACTGCTCGAAGGCCGGGCGCTTCTCCAAGGTGCCGAACATCATGCCAAAGCCGATCTGCGAGCCGACATAAAGGTCGGCCGCGGTAAAGTTGTCGCCGACGAGATAGTTGCTGCGCGAGACCGCGGCTTCGAGCGTGTTCAGGACTTGCGCAATATTGCCGTATCCTATCATCCGTTCGCGCTCCGGCGGAACGACAAAGCCGAGCGCCTTGTTGCTCACCGCCGCCTCGACCGGTCCGGCCGAAAAGAACAGCCACCGATAATACGGCGCGCGCAATTTGTGCCCCGGCGGCGGCGCCAGGCGGCTCTCCGGAAATGCATCCGCGAGATAGGTGCAGATCGCGGCCGTCTCGGTGACCACCGCATCGCCGTGCCCCAACGCCGGCACCTTGCCCATCGGATTGATCGCCAAATAAGCGGGCGCTTTCATCGTCGAGGCATAATCGAGCACCTCGATCTTATACGGCTGGCCGACTTCCTCCAGCATCCAGCGGGCGATCCGCCCGCGCGACATCGGATTGGTGTAGAGAACGAGTTCGTCGGCCATTGAATGCTCCTCCCGTGGATGGAACCGTCGATTGGGGACGCTCGAATATGCGTCGTCAGAACTCGAGTGGCAATTCTGGCGCCGATCAATCAGCTGTGAGCGCGCGATACATTTCCGCGCCGTTGCGCGCGGCCCGCAGCGCGGCCATCGTCTTCGGATTTCGTAGCTTGCGGGCAACCAGGGCCAAGGCGCCGAGCTGGTCGCCTGTCGGGGCCGCTTCCGGCAGCAGAAGCAGAAAAACGATGTCGACCGGCTCGCCGTCGACGGCGTCGAAGTCGAGCGCCTTGCGTAAGCGAACCAATATCCCGAACGGTTTTGCCACCTGATTGAAACGCGCGTGCGGGATGGCGACCCCGCCGCCCATTCCGGTGGAGCCGAGTTCCTCGCGCTTGTCGAGTTCGGCGAACAGCCGCTCCGGAAGGACGTCGACAATCGGTCCGGCCTTGCGCGCAAGCGCGGACAGCAGTTTCTTCTTATCGGCAGCGGCAACGTCGGTCATGACGTTGTCCGCAGAAAGATAATCCGAGATTTTCATGGGTCGTGGAGCGTTCGTGGCAGGGGAGGCAGAAGTGGACTGCGATGCCGACGAATCAATCGGGCGCGCGCAGCCGGTAACCTATACCAGTTTCGGTGAGAACGTATTGCGGCCGTTCGGGATCGGCTTCGATCTTTTGCCGGAGCTGCCGCACGTAGACCCGTAGATATTGTGCGTCGGTCAGGTCGTCCCACAACTCGCCGAGCAGGAATTTATGGGTCAGCACCTTGCCCGCATGCTGGACCAGCACGCGCAACAGCTCGTATTCCTTCGGCGAGAGTTTAACATCCTTGTCGCCGACCTTGACGATGCGGCGGACGAGATCGACGGAAAGGTCGCCGAGCCGGAAGATCGGACGCTCGCCCTGCGTCTGCAATTGGTGGCGTAGCGCCGCGCGGATGCGGGCCAACAGTTCGTCCATCCCGAACGGCTTGGTCACATAGTCGTCGGCGCCGAAATCGAGCGCTTGAACTTTGCCGGCCTCGTCGCCGCGGCTGGAGAGGACGACGATTGGAACATTTTCGTTGCGGGCGCGGATCGTACGCAACAGCTCGTGGCCCTGCATATCGGGCAGGCCGAGGTCGAGAATGATCAAATCCGGAGACTGGCCGAGAAGCTCAAGCGCCGTCTTGGCATTGCCCGCCTCGACGATCTGATAGCCCTGAGCTGTCAGTCCCATGCGCAGGAACTTGCGTATGGGCGGTTCGTCGTCGACCACCAACACGCGGAGCGGTGCTGCGGTCATGCGGCGACGTCCAGGCGTTGGCGCTCGCGCGGGATCGGCAGGTTGATCGTGAACATCGCGCCGCTGCGGTCGGAGCGATTTGCCGCGACGATAGTGCCGTGCATGGCCTCGACGAAGCCGCGCGAGATCGCAAGGCCGAGCCCGGTGCCGGCGCGGACCTGATCCGTCTTTTGCGCACGGTAGAACTTGTCGAAGATGTGCTCGAGGTCGGCCGCTGGAATGCCGCCGCCTTCATCGAGCACGCGCAGGCATACGGCGTCGCCGTTGCGCCAACCCTGAATACGGATTGTCGTCTCCGGCGGGGCGTATTTGGCGGCATTATCGAGGAGATTGAACAGCACCTGCTCGAACAGCACGGCGTCGAGCTCGAGCATCGGCAAATCCGGCGCCAGCTCCAGCTCGACCTCATGCCGCGACAAAATGCGGCTGGCGCGGCGCAGTGCGCTGCCGACGATTTCACCGAGATCGTGCAGCGCGACGTTCGGCGTGATGGCGCCGGCTTCGAGCTTGGTCATATCCAGCAAATTGGCGATGAAGCGGTTGAGCCGCTCCGATTCGTCGATGATGGTGGCGAGGAGCTCGGCCTTCTCGCTGGTCGAGAGCTTATCCGCAAGATCGCGCAGCGTGCCCGCCGATCCGAGTACCGCGGCGAGCGGCGTCTTGAGATCGTGGGAGATCGAGGTCAGCAGCGCCGAGCGCAACCGCTCGGTTTCGGCGACGCGCTCGACGCGATCCATTTCCTCGACCAGCCGCACGCGCTCGATGGCGAGCGCGCCTTGGTCGCGCAGCGCATCGAGCAAGCGTCGTTGATCCGGCGTGAGCAGCGGACCGGGCTTATCGCTGTCGATCCCCATCACGCCGATGGCGCCGCGCCCGGTATGCATCGGCAAAAACAGCCGCTTGGCGCCCGGCAAGGTGTCCGAGCCGCGGCCGGCGACGCGATTATTCTCCCAGGCCCATTTCGCTGCGGCGATGTCGGCGTCGTCGAGAATATCCTCGGGCGGATAACCCGCCTTCACCGCGATCGAGCCGCGTTCGGGCAACAACAGCACGACCCGCACTTTCAACATCAGCGCGGTCTGATAGGCCGTCGCCCACAAGACGTCGTCGAGCGTTCCGGCGCCCGCGAGCTTGCGGCTGAAGGCGTAAAGCGATTCGGTGGTCCGCGCCCGCTCCATCGTTGCCACTGTCTGCGTGCGGCCGCGCGCGGCGACGCTGGATACGATGATGGCGACGAGCGTGAAAAAACCGAACGCCGTGACATTGTGCGGATCGGCGATCGTGAACGTGTAGATCGGCGGCAGAAAAAAGAAGTTATACGCGAGCGCGGATGCGACGCTGGCAAACAGCGATGGCCACAGCCCGAAGCGGACGGCGACTGCCACAACGGCGGTGAGAAAGACCAGATCGCTGTTGGTGGGGCCGATCCATACCACGATCAGTTCGGCGAGCCCGAGCGCCACAGCCACCGCGACCAGTGCGGCGCCATACGGGCGCGCGTCGAAGGCGTTGTCGCGCTCGGCGGGGCGAGTGGATTTCTTTGGGATGGGCTGGCCGGCGACGGTGTCGCCGGCGATCACGTGCACGCTGATATTGCCGGATCGGCGCACCAGATCGTGCACCACCGAGCCATGCAGAATCTCGAACCAGCGCGTGCGCACCGACTTGCCGATGATGATCTGCGTCACATTGTTGGCGAGCGCATAGCTGATCACGTCCTCGGCGATGCTGCGGTCGGCGGACGGCAGCGTCACCGCCTCGCCGCCAAGCGCCTCGGCCAGCCGCAGTGTATCGGCGATGCGGTCGCGCTCCACTTCGGACAGCTGCAGGCTGCGCCGGCCCTCGACGTAAAGCGCGACCCAAGGGCCGTGCAGACGGTCGGCGAGCCGCTTGGCGTAGCGCACGAGGCCCGCGGCGCGCACATCCTCGCTGATGCAGACGAGAAAGCGCTCGCCCGCGGGCCATGGGCCCTCAATCGCATGCGCCTGCATTTCCAAGAGCAGTTGCTCGTCCACCCGCTCGGCGGTGCGGCGTAAGGCGAGTTCGCGCAATGCGGTCAGGTTGGCGGGCGAGAAGAAATGCTCCAACGCGCGCTCGGCCTGTTTCGGAACGTAAACCTTGCCTTCTTTGAGGCGTTGGATCAGGTCGTCGGGCGTCAGATCGACGAGTTCGACGGCGTCGGCGCGGTCGAACACGGCGTCCGGCACGGTCTCGCGCACGCGCACATGCGTGATCTGCGCCACCACGTCGTTGAGGCTTTCGATATGCTGGATATTGACCGTCGTATAGACGTCGATGCCGCAGCTCATGAGCTCTTCGACGTCGAGATATCGCTTCGGGTGGCGGCTGCCCTCGACGTTGGTGTGCGCAAGTTCGTCGACCAGCACGATCTGCGGCCGCCGCGCAATGATGGCGTCGAGGTCCATTTCCGAAAGCGACTGACCCTTATAGTCGATACGCTTACGCGGAATCTGCTCAAGCCCGTCCAATAGCGCCTCGGTCTCGCGGCGGCCGTGGGTCTCGACGATACCGACGACCACGTCGTAGCCGTCTTTCCTCCGGGCATGCGCTTGCTGCAACATTTCGTAGGTCTTGCCGACGCCGGGCGCGGCGCCTACGAAGATTTTAAGTTTACCAACGCGTCCTTCTTCGCGGCGCGCCGCTTCGAGAAGCGCTTCGGGAGATGGCCTATTTTCGGAATCGCGCCTCTGCTCCGCCATCGCCGTGGTTCTCAAGCCCTGGGCGTCCGCCGTTCTATCCAGCGGTCAGTCGATCGAGCGCAAGATTGAGCAACAGGACGTTTACACGCGGCTCGCCTAAAAGGCCAAATAAACGACCTTCAGTGTTGTCGTCGACCAGCTTGCGGACGCGATCTTCCGGCAGATTGCGCACCTTGGCAATACGGGGCACCTGGAAAAGGGCGGCGTCCGGCGAAATGTCCGGATCAAGGCCGCTAGCCGAAGTCGTGACCAGGTCGACCGGCACCGGCATCGACGGATTCTCCTTCTTCAATTTGTCCATGTCGCCTTTCACGCGGTCGATGAGCGCCTTGTTGGACGGCCCGAGATTCGACCCGCCTGAATTGTCGGCGTTATACGGCGCGGCGATGGTCTTGGTCGGATCTTTGGGATCCGGCGCGGTGGTCGCCGACGGGCGGCCATGAAAATATTTGTCGCTATCGAACTCCTGGCCGATCAGTTCCGAGCCCACAACCGTGCCGTTGCGCTCGATCATGCTGCCTTGCGCCTGATAGGGGAAGATGACTTCCGCGATTCCGGTCATCGCCAGCGGATAGGCCAGGCCAGTGATGAGCGTGAGAGCGACCAGAACGACGATCGCCGGACGGATTTCGCGCAACATGACGGTTCTCCTCAAACCAGATGCAGGCCATTGACAAGGACGTTGATGGCCTTGATGCCGACGAACGGGATGATCACGCCGCCGACGCCGTAGATCCAAAGATTGCGTACCAGCAGCGCGGCCGCGCCGATCGGCCGATAACGCACGCCTTTCAGCGACAGCGGGATGAGCGCAACGATGATCAACGCGTTGAAAATGATCGCGGAGAGGATCGCGCTCTGTGGCGTCGCCAGCTTCATGATGTTCAGCGCCTGCAATTGCGGATAGAAGGCGACGAACATCGCCGGGATGATGGCGAAATACTTCGCCACGTCGTTGGCGATCGAGAAGGTGGTCAGCGCACCGCGAGTTATCAGGAGCTGCTTTCCGATCTCGACGATCTCGATCAGTTTGGTCGGGTTGGAATCGAGGTCGACCATGTTGCCGGCCTCGCGCGCGGCCTGGGTGCCGGTATTCATCGCCACCCCGACGTCCGCCTGCGCCAGCGCCGGTGCGTCGTTGGTGCCGTCGCCGCACATGGCGACGAGCTTGCCTTTGCCCTGTTCGTCGCGGATGAGCCGCAGCTTTTCTTCCGGCGTGGCCTGGGCCAGGAAATCGTCGACGCCCGCTTCCGCGGCGATCGCGGCGGCCGTCATCGGATTGTCGCCGGTGATCATGACGGTGCGGATGCCCATGCGGCGCAGTTCGGCAAAGCGCTCGCGAATGCCGCCCTTGACGATGTCTTTAAGATGCACGATGCCGAGCAGCCGGCCGTCCTTGGCGACCGCTAGCGGCGTGCCGCCCGACTTGGCGACGGCGTCGGCAATCGCGGTGACTTCGCGGACGGTGTCGCTGCTCACGCTCGGGCGGAGCGCTTGCGCGGCGCTGCCGGAGGCGACGGCCGAGGGACCGTTGAGAAAATTCAAAATAGCGTCGACCGCTCCCTTGCGGACCCAAGACGAACCGACCTCGACGCCGCTCATGCGGGTCTGCGCGCTAAACGGAATGAAATTGGCTTTCAGCTCCGCAAGCTCGCGGCCACGAATGCCGTATTTCTCTTTGGCCAGCACGACAATAGAGCGGCCTTCGGGCGTCTCGTCGGCGAGCGACGCGAGCTGAGCCGCGTCCCCCAATTCCCGTTCAGTCACGCCGCGCAGCGGCTTGAACTCGGTCGCCTGGCGATTGCCGAGCGTGATGGTGCCGGTCTTGTCGAGCAGTAGCGTATCGACGTCGCCGGCCGCTTCGACGGCACGGCCCGACATTGCCAGCACATTGAAACGCACCAGGCGGTCCATTCCGGCAATGCCAATGGCGGAAAGCAGCGCACCGATCGTGGTCGGAATGAGCGTCACGAACAGCGCCACCAGGATGACGACCGAAATCGTGCTGCCGGCATAATAGACGTAGCTGGGGATCGTCGCGGTTGCGAATACGAAGATGATGGTGAGACCGATCAGAAGAATGTTCAGCGCGATCTCGTTCGGCGTCTTTTGCCGCTCGGCGCCTTCCACCAGCCTGATCATGCGGTCGAGGAAAGTCGAACCGGGCGCGGCGGTAATGCGCACCCGGATCCAATCGGACAGCACCAGCGTGCCACCGGTGACCGCGGAGCGGTCGCCGCCCAACTCGCGGATGACCGGCGCGGATTCGCCGGTGATCGCGGCCTCATTGACCGAGGCCATGCCCACAATGACTTCGCCGTCCGACGGAATCATGTCGCCGGCTTCGACCAGGACGATATCACCGACCTTGAGTCCGGTCGAAGGCACGAGACGAAAGTTTTGCGAGTCGCCCGCGCCGGTCAGGAGCTTGGCCTGGGTCTCGGTGCGTTGACGGCGCAACGTATCGGCCTGCGCCTTGCCGCGGCCTTCGGCGACCGCTTCGGCGAAATTGGCGAACAGCACGGTGAACCACAGCCAGAGAATAATCTGGAACTCGAAGGCGATATGGCCGCCGCCGGTTGCGAGATCGCGGATCAGGATGATCGTCGTCAGCGCAGTCACGACTTCGAGCACGAACATGACGGGATTCTTCATGAGCGTGCGTGGATTGAGCTTGACGAAGGCGGAGCCGATGGCCGGCACCACGATCTTCGGATCGAACAGCGCCGAGACTGGCATGCTCTTGCGGAGGTTTGAAGATTCCATCGCAGTCACTCAGGACTAATTCGAGGAGAACAGGGTGCCGGCGTTCATTGCCAGCTGCTCGACGATCGGCCCGAGCGCCAGCGCCGGAAAGAAAGTGAGGCCGCCGACGATCACGATGACGCCGACGACGAGGCCGACAAACAGGCCGCCGTCCGTCGGAAAAGTGCCGGCAGAGGCGGGCACCAATTTCTTGGCGGCGAGCGTGCCAGCAATCGCCATGGTCGGGATGATCATCCAGAACCGGCCGACACCCATCGCGACAAAGCCGCTGAGATTGTAGAACAGCGTATTGCCGTTGAGCCCGGCGAAGGCGGAGCCGTTATTGCCGTCCATCGACGTGTAAGCGTAAAGCACTTCGGTGAAGCCGTGCGGGCCGGGATTGTTCATCGAGGCGACGGCCGACGGCACCAGCATGGCGACCGCGGTCCAGCCGAGATACATCAGCGGCAGCACCAGGATGGCGAGCATCGCCATCTTGACTTCCTTCGCCTCGATCTTCTTGCCGACATATTCCGGCGTGCGTCCGACCATCAGGCCGGCAACAAAGATCGAGATGATGACGAACAGCAACATGCCGTACATGCCGGAGCCAACGCCGCCGACGATGATCTCGCCGAGCTGGATATTGATGAGCGGGATCATGCCGCCGAGCGCGGTGAAGCTGTCATGCATGGCGTTGACCGCGCCGCACGAGGCGGCGGTGGTGATGACGGCGAACAGCGCCGAAGCGACGATGCCGAAGCGGACCTCTTTGCCCTCCATATTGCCGCCGGTGAGGCCGAGCGCGTTGAGTGCGTCGTTGCCGTGGGCCTCGGCTGCGTAACAAGCGATGACGCCGGCGATGAATAGAACGCCCATGACGGCGAGGACGGCCCAGCCTTGGCGCTGGTTGCCGACCATGCGGCCGAACACGTTGGTCAGCGCCGCGCCGAGCGTGAAAATCGAGATGATCTGCACGTAATTCGACAGCGCCGTGGGATTCTCGAATGGATGCGAGGCATTGGCGTTGAAAAAGCCGCCGCCGTTGGTGCCGAGCATTTTGATGGCGATTTGCGACGCGACCGGGCCGACCGCGATGTGCTGTTTGAGGCCTTCCAGCGTCGTCGCGTCGACATAGGCGCCCAGCGTCTGCGGGATGCCCTGCCAGACCAGGAACAGCGCATAGGGTACGCAGATCGGGATGAGGATGTAGAGCGTACAGCGGGTGATATCGACCCAGAAATTGCCGACGGTGCGCACCGAGTGGCGCGCAAAGCCGCGAATGACCGCGACCGCGAGCACGATGCCGGTTGCCGCCGAAAGATAGTTCTGGTGCGTGAGCCCGAGCATCTGCACGAGGTAGGACAGCGTGCTCTCGCCGCCGTAGTTCTGCCAGTTGGTATTGGTGATGAAGCTCATCGCCGTATTGAGCGACAGGCCTTCTTCGACGGCGCTCTGGCCTTCCGGATTGAACGGCAGACTCGCTTGCGTCCGCATCAACACGTAGAGAATGAGCAAGCCGCCGACGTGAAACAGCAGCATGCCGACCGTATAGGTCAGGGCGTGCTGCTCTTGCCGCTCATCGACGCCGGCAATCTTGTAGATCGCGATCTCGACGGGACGCAGGATCGGCGTCAGCCAAGTGCGCTCGCCGTTGAACACCCGCGTCATGTAGGCGCCGAGAACCGGCGTGATTGCGACGACGATCGCGCAATAGAGCAGAATCTGGACCCAGCCGATGACGGTCATGGTCGTTATCCCTTCAGAACAGTTCGGGCTTGAGCAGGGCGTAGATCAGATAGACGAGCAGCCCCACGGTCACGAGACCGGCAAGCGAATAGTCAAAAATCATGACGGTCCTCCTCAAAGCCAGTCGCAGGCGTAGCAATAGGCGATCGACAGCGCGAAAAAGACGAAAACGATCGCCATCATGACGGCGTCCATCATCGGAGCTCTCCGAATAAAATTCCCCGGGCGGCAGCAGATGCCCACTGGCGGAGCGCTGACTTGATCTGGATCAAGCTCGCGCAAATAAACTCCGCCGTTCACGCGCGATTAGGTGCCACCAACGGCATATGAATTCGAGAGGGGAGTCGCAATGAAGTTATAGGAATCTCATAAAGATCGCTGCCGCGGGAACATAAACCTCATAGCGCGTCCACCGGGCCGGCCTTTTAAGATGAAACCGGCTTACTCGCCGCAACGATTCCTTCGAGCCGCGAAATATCCTGCTTATTCGTCTCGACGATTCCTTCAAGGCGCGAAATATTCTGCATCAGGCGCTCGGTAGTCAGGCGCAGAAAATAGTAACCGAATTCCGGGTTCTGAAAATAAAGTTCGAGCAGCTTTTCGTAGGTGATGGTCAGAACGTCGCCGTTTTCCGTGCATTCGACGGTTTGGGTTCGACGGTTTTTCGGATCGACAAATCCGAGTTCGCCCATCATCCGCCCGGGCGAAAGCTCGATGCCGATTTCGCTCACCAAAAATTTTCCAGTGACGGTGAGGAACATTTCCTTGGCGACATCGCCTTTGTGAAACAGCACCTCGCCCTTGCGGTACTTGCGCGGAATCATGAACGGCCGCAGCCAGTCCATCGACAGGTCGCCCTGTGCGGAGACACGAGCCTTCTTGACCAGGTTCAGCATCTGCCGCAGCCGCAAGACGTTGATCGGCAACGACAGCAGATACAGCAAGAAGGTCGGAACGGCTCCGGCCAAAAGGCCATAGCAGATGAAAAACAAGTTGCTGATAATGCCGATGATACGCAGCGGCACGATGGTGCGCACCATGAGCGTGGCGACGAAGAATATCGCGCCCATCAGCGCCATCATGTTGGCGAAATTGATATGCGCCAGCCCAACATCCACGAGGCGGCCGAATACCGCATGAAAGGTGATGTCGGTGGGGTCGAGACCGAGCTGGATAAACAGCTTTTCGATCCGCAGATTTTGCGACGCGATCTCAACCGCGCGATCGAGTATTGTTGTCGCATTCAGATTCGCGCTGTTCATGCTTCCCTCACCGGAATCGGCTGGCAGGTCATACGGTGAAATTAGCACTCCGATCTCAATGGGGGGATAGCCACCGGGCCGGGGAATTCGCCGGCCGCGACAATAGAATTAAGGCTTGCCGCCGCGGGGGCCGCCAAATTGTGGTCGGCCGACGCTTATGAGAACGCAGTCGGCTTTTTATGGCGGGTTTATACCGTTCACCGCCGCGTCGTCTGGCTTCTTTACGGACATTGACTCCATCTTATCGCACGAAGGCGAAAGATCGGCTTGTGGCTCGCAAGATGGCGTTCGGCTCTGACCATGCGGTTTTGCTGGAGCGTTTGGACGAAGCGGTTCGCTTCGCGCCAAAGCCCACGGCTGAGCTGTTTGCGATGATCATGGCCGGCGCCTGCATCCGCATTCCCATTCTCGGCAAATCGGGAATGGCCGCCGGACTAGGCGGATTGGTCGAATCGAGGGCGTGGACCGACGCTGCGCTGGCTATGATCGAACTGGAACTGCCGAACTGGAAGCTGCGACGCCTGATCTGCGAAAACGGCGAATGGTTTTGCTCGCTCTCCCGGCAACCTAATCTGCCGCCCGCGCTCGACGATACGGCAGATGCCAGCCACGAAGTCATGCCGCTTGCCATTTTGCTGGCGTTTCTCCAAGCGCGCCGCAGGGCCGTAGCCATCCCGCATCCCGTTGCGGCGGTGCCTGCCGTCGACTCGGCGCTGGTCGGACTCCTGTGTTGCGATAATTTTGCATGAGCCCCCGCGGTTACCTGACCGTTAACGCTCCTATGCCGCCTTTATGAGAAGGCGGGTCGCTCCATCTCGAATTCATATGGCCTCACGCGCAGATTCGGGTCAGCCAAAAACGACAACAAGGAGAGATCCGATGAGTGATCCGATGAGTGTCATTCCCGTCGACTTGGGCGCGAAGCCGGCAATCCGCGGGGCGAAGCGACGACGCTTCTGGCACGGGCTCGCCGAGCGGCTCGATGCGTTGGTTGCCTATCCGACCAAGCACGCAGTCTCCGAACAGGAATTGCGCCGCGTTGACGACGACATCAGGCGCTGCCGGCAGCTGATGTTCAAAAAGCCGCGGCAGGAGCGCGAGGCAAAGCTCGGCCGTACGCCGATGCTGGACGCGGCGCGGGCGATCAAGGCCAGATAGCAGAGCAAGGCGATGAACACCCTCAAACATTTCGGCTTTGCGGGCTCAGCCGCGGCTGAAGGCCTCAGGCTTGCGGTTACAAACTCCACACCGAATTCGGATCGGCGCGGGCAGGCCGCGACCGGGCCCCGCTCGGTGGTGCGATTTCCCAGGCGGCCGGATCTCACTGTTCTCAATGAAACAATCCCGCTGTTTTATATTGCGCAAAATAGCCACGGCTTTTGGATGGCGCGCGAGGCCGAAGGCCGATGCGGCGGGGAATTTCTGTTACGGCGCTCGGCTGTGCGCTTTGCTCAACAAAAAAGCGCGCCGGTGGGCTGCGCTATGATGTTCCTCAACGAAGCGTTCGAACTCGACATCGCGAACGAAGGCAGCCGTCTGGTCGAGCCGCTCATCAGCACAATCGACACTGCAACGCGGCGCGCGCCGAAATTGGCGGCTTTCCTGGCGATGGCTGCGGCGGAATGGCGCAAACTTGTCGCGCAACTCTCGGACGCTTTCGCGGGCGAGCGCAGAAACCGCGTGGCAATCGAGCAAGAACTGTTCCACGGCGATTATACGCTGACGTCGAAAAACGACGACGATCTCCTTGTTCCATGATGGGGCCAGCGCGGCCGTTGGTATAGGCGTCTCTTGCGCGGCCATTTTGCCGCCGTGTCCGGAGTTTGGAACTTCCGACTAAGCCAGCCGTTCAGAACTCAATACTCGGCACATCATTGGTCGGAACTCCGTGCTCGGCGTTCCGCCGGGGAATGCAGCTATGTCACAAACCGTTGGCGACTATCTGGTCGAGCGGCTCCACGCTTGGGGCGTCAAGAAAATCTTCGGCTATCCCGGCGACGGCATTAATGGCGTGTTCGGAGCGCTGCAGCGTGCCAACGGCAAGATCGAATTCATTCAGGCGCGACATGAGGAAATGGCGGCGTTCATGGCGTCGGCCTATGCCAAATTCACCGGCGAGCTCGGCGTCTGCATCGCCACATCAGGGCCGGGCGCATCGCACCTCATTACCGGCCTTTACGACGCCCGGCTCGATCACATGCCGGTCCTCGCCATCGCCGGCCAGCAGGCGCGCACCGCGATCGGCGGCCACTATCAGCAAGAAGTCGACCTGCCGAGCCTATTCAAGGACGTGGCCGGCGCCTTCGTCGTACAGGCGTCCGCGCCGGCGCAGGTACGCCATCTGGTCGACCGCGCCATCCGGACCGCGCTCGGCGAGCGCCGCGTGACAGCCATTATACTGCCCAACGATTTGCAAGAAATGCCCTACCAGGAGCCGCCGCGTAAGCACGGAACGGTCCATTCCGGCGTCGGTTTCTCCAAGCCAAAGACGATACCTTATGACGCGGATTTGCGCCGGGCCGCCGACGTGCTCAATTCCGGTAAAAAAGTCGCGATGCTGGTTGGCGCCGGCGCGCTTCGCGCCACCGATGAAGTCATCGCGGTTGCCGATCGGCTTGAAGCCGGCGCCGCCAAGGCGCTGCTCGGCAAGGCGGCGCTGCCGGACGATCTTCCGTGGGTCACCGGCTCGATCGGCATGCTCGGCACCAAGCCGAGCTACGATCTCATGATGGAATGCGACACGCTGCTCATGATCGGCTCGGGCTTTCCTTATTCGGAATTTCTGCCGAAGGAAGGCCATGCGCGCGGCGTGCAGATCGATCTCGCGCCCGACATGCTGTCGTTGCGTTATCCGATGGAAGTCAATCTCGTCGGCGACGCCGCGGAGACTTTGCGTGCGCTGTTGCCGTTGCTCAAGGAAAAAAGCGACGGCAAATGGCGAAAGAGCATCGCCGAAAATCTCAAAGATTGGTGGAAGACGCTGGAACAGCGGGCGATCGCGTCCGCCAATCCGGTCAATCCGCAGCGCGTGACTTGGGAATTGTCGCCGCGGCTTCCAGATCGCGTCATTCTCACCAGCGATTCCGGTTCCTGCGCCAATTGGTACGCGCGCGATCTGAAAATGCGCCGCGGTATGATGGCTTCGTTGTCCGGTGGTCTGGCGTCGATGGGTGCGGCGGTGCCCTATGCCATCGCGGCGAAATTCGCGCATCCCGACCGTCCGGTCATTGCGCTGGTGGGCGATGGCGCGATGCAGATGAACAACATGGCCGAGTTGATCACGGTGGCCAAATACTGGCGGCAATGGGCCGATCATCGCTGGATCGTCTGCGTCTTCAACAATGAGGATCTCAACCAGGTGACCTGGGAGCAGCGGGTCATGGAGGGCGATCCGAAATTCGACGCCTCGCAGCAGATTCCCAATGTGCCGTATCACAGGTTCGCCGAGCTAATCGGCCTAAAGGGCATCTACGTCGATCGACCTGACGCGATGGGCGCGGCGTGGGACGAAGCGCTCGCGGCTGATCGGCCCGTGGTGCTCGAAGTGAAAACGGATCCGGAAGTGCCGCCGCTGCCGCCACACATTACTCTTGAGGAAGCCAAGCATCTCACCGAAACGCTGGTCAAAGGCGATCCGCGCGAGGGCGGCATCATCAAGGAGACCGCCAAGCAGGTTCTGGCGTCGCTTGTTCCCGGGAAATGAAGTGAAACGGACCAACAGCGGCGGGGCGCTGATTACCGGGCTGAGCACGGCCGCTTACCGGATTCCCACGGATAATCCGGAATCCGACGGCACGTTCGCGTGGGATGCGACGACACTCGTGGTCGTGCATGTCGAGGCGAATGGAAAATCGGGTGTCGGTTATACCTACGCGGATGCCAGCGTCGCCTTGCTGGTCAAAGGTCTTTTGCGGGAGGCGCTCGACGGGCGCGATAGCTTCGACATCCCGGGATGCTGGATGGCGATGCAGCGTAGCGTCCGCAATCTCGGCCGTTCCGGGCTTGCCGCCTGCGCGATCTCCGCGGTCGATACCGCGCTGTGGGATATCAAAGCGCGCGCGCTCGATGTGCCGCTCGCAAGCCTCATCGGCCGTTGCCGCGACAGCGTGCCGATCTATGGCAGCGGCGGGTTCACCAGTTATTCGGCCGATCAATTGCGCGAACAGCTGGCCGGGTGGGTCGAGCGGGACGGCTGCCGCTTCGTCAAGATGAAAATCGGCACCGAGCCGGATCGCGATCCGCAGCGCGTTGCAGAGGCCAAGAAAGCGATCGGCGAACATGAGCTGTTTGTCGACGCCAATGGTGCATTTTCCGTCAAACAGGCGCTGAATTTCACCGAAGCTTGCAGCGACGCGGATATCCGTTGGTTCGAGGAGCCGGTGACGTCCGACGATTTGCCGGGGCTGCGGCTGATGCGCGAGCGTGCGCCCGTGCAAATGGACATTGCCGCCGGCGAATACATTTACAATTCGGACGACGCGCGGCGGATGTTGCAAGCCGATGCTGTCGACGTGCTGCAGGCCGACGCGACACGCTGCGGCGGCATTACCGGGTTTTTGCAGGTCGGGGCGCTGTGCGAAGCGCATCACGTCGATCTGTCCGCGCATTGCGCGCCGGCTATCCACCGCCACGTCGCCTGCGCGGTGCCGCGGCTGCGCCACATCGAATGGTTTCACGATCACGTGCGGATCGAGCAGATGCTGTTCGATGGCGCCCCGGCCGCGCGCGATGGCGCGATCGAGCCAGATCTCGGCCGCCCCGGGCACGGCCTCACATTCAAGGGGCGAGACGCCGAACGCTTCCGTGTCAACGGAGCGGCATCATGAGCCGTGCCGAAGCGACGCTCGGGCTGCTCTCCAATCTGGCGATGGCGGGCGCCGCCGCCGTGATCCTGGTGCGGCCGCATCATGTCTCGCGCATCGCCGGATCGCCCATCGTCCCGAAAGCCAGAGACCTGACACGGGCGGCGGTGCGGCGCATGCTGCCGCGTCCGGCGCAGCCATTATCGCGGGCGGAAGAACTGCGGCGCCTCGTCGACCGCTATTCCCCGTCGGGACGGGCAAGACAACAGGAACTGACGCGCACTGCGGGCCGCCGCCTCAACGGCAGCGCGGCCATGCTGGCATTGTCGGTGCTGGCCGACAGCGCAGTCGAGCACTATCGCGGTTCGTTCGAAAACCGGGCCATGTATACGCCGCTCGTAACTTCGGCGCTCACGCTCGGCGCGAGCCTGTTCGGCGTGGCGGACGCCCGCGCCAGCCGGCACACCGTACGCGACATGGTTTATGCCGCGGCTGCGGCGACGGGCGCCGCCGGACTTTGCTTTCACTCCTACAATATTCTCAAGCGGCCCGGCGGCTGGTCGTGGCTCAATCTGTTTTATGCCGCGCCGATCGGCGCGCCGATGGCGCTGGCGCTTGCCGGCTTGCTCGGCCGCGGTGCCGAACGCGTGCGCGATACGCGGCCGTATCGCCAGGCCACAGTGCTCGGCCTACCGGCTGGGCGAATGCTGGCGGCGGTCACGGCGGCAGGCCTTGCCGGCACGGTCGGCGAGGTCGGGCTCCTCCACTTCCGCGGCGCCTATCATGACCCGGCCATGGTGCTGCCGGTCACGGTGCCGCCGGTGGCTGCGGTCCTGCTCGGCGCGACGGCGCTGCGGCCGAGCCGGTTCATCAACCGCATCGCACGCTGGTGGCTGCGGCTCACCGCGCTCCTCGGGTTCGCCGGCGTCGGCTTCCACGCTTACGGCGTGTCCCGCAACATGGGCGGCTGGCGCAATTGGAGTCAGAACGTACTGAACGGTCCACCGCTGCCGGCGCCGCCGAGTTTCACCGGCTTGGCGCTCGCCGGTCTGGCGGCGCTCTCGCTGATTGAGGAAGAAGCCGATGCCTGAGCGTTATCCCGGCTACGACGTTCTCAATAAGCGCAATTCAATGTCCTGGAACGAGCAGACGCGCCGGGTGATCGACAAGCGACTGGCCATCGACCCGAACCGGCATCGCTTTTTTACCGACGAAGAGTGGCCGACGATCCGCGCGGTGTGCGACCGCATCGTTCCGCAGACGGTCGCCCGGCCGCGGCCGGTGCCGCTTGCCGCTATGGTCGACGAAAAGTTGCACGCCGATCGTGGCGACGGTTATCGCTATGCGGAATTGCCGCCAATGCGCGAAGCATGGCGCCGCGGCCTTGCAGCCCTCGACGCCGAAGCGAGGACGCGCCATCGCCGCCGCTTTCACGAGCTCGGGGCGCTCGAACAGGACGCCGTCCTCACCGCGGTTCAAAATGGCGACGTGCACGATCAGGCGTGGCGCGATCTGCCGGCCAAGAGCTTTTTCACCAAGCGCGTCTTGCACGACATCGTCAGCGCCTATTACGCGCATCCCACGTCCTGGAACGAGATCGGCTTTGGCGGTCCGGCGTCGCCGCGCGGCTATGTGCGGATGTATTTCGACCGGCGCGATCCATGGGAGGCATCCGAAGCGCGGCCGGGCCGCGAGGATCGCGCGCGGCGGGAGAACGCGGGTGTCGGCTGACCCTCAAGAAACGCCGCGCGCCATCGGCGGCCGCGCCCCGGATGTCTTTCATCCCGGAGGCTGGGTGCCGATGCGGCAATACGCCGACGACGAGATGGTGGACTTTGCCATCGTCGGCACCGGCGCCGGCGGCGGCACGCTGGCCTGCAAGCTGGCCGAATACGGCTTCTCAGTGGTGGCGTTCGACGCCGGCCCGTATTGGCGGCCGCTGGAGGATTTTGCCTCCGACGAGCACGAACAGGCGAAACTATACTGGACCGATGAGCGGATCACGGAAGGCGAAAATCCGATCCAGTTCGGCGCCAACAATAGCGGCAAATCGGTCGGCGGCTCGACCGTGCATTTCGCCATGGTGTCGCTGCGCTTCCGCCCCGAATGGTTCAAGGCTCGAACCAAGCTCGGCTATGGCGCCGACTGGCCGCTCGATTGGCGTGAAATGTGGACCTATTACGAAGAGGTCGAGCAGGCGCTGAAGATTTCCGGGCCGGTGAACTATCCGTGGGGTCCGAAACGACGGCGTTACCCGTACCGACCGCATGAGCTCAACGCTGCGGCTTTGGTGCTGGCGCAAGGGGCTGAGGCGCTTGGCATCGCTTGGTCGCCGACGCCGCTGGCGACCGTGTCGGCGCCGCGCGGACATTCGCCGCCGTGCGTCTATCGCGGCATGTGCGCGATCGGTTGCTCGACCAACGCCAAGCAGAGCGTGTTGATCACCTGGCTGCCGCGGGCGCTCGCCGCCGGCGCCGAAATCCGCGATCTCGCCATGGTCGGGCGCGTCGAGCACGGCGGCGACGGGCGCGTCACCGGCGTACATTACATACGGCAAGGCGGCTGGCGGTTTCAGCGCGCCCGCAATGTGGTGGTTGCCGGCTATGCGATCGAGACGCCGCGGCTTCTTATGAATTCCGCCACCAGCCGCTTTCCGGACGGCCTCGCCAATTCGTCCGGGCTGATCGGCAAGAATTTGATGGTGCAATCGAACCAAGCGGTATGGGGTCTGATGAAGGAGGAGATCCGCGCCTATAAGGGCCCGCCCTCGCTCGCGATCACCGAGCATTGGAATTACACCGATCAAGGCAAGGATTTCTTCGGCGGCTATGCCTATATGAGCCAGGGGCCGCTGCCGCTCGTCTGGTCGGGCACGCAATCCAGCAAACGCGGATTGTGGGGGCGGCGGCTGCTCGATGAGATGGAGAAATACAATCATCAGGTCGGATTGAAGATCGTCGGCGAGTGCCTGCCGCAGGAGCGCAATCGTGTGACGCTCACGGACGAGCGCGATCAGTACGGCTTGCCGGTGCCGCGCATCACCTATTCGTTCTGCGATAACGACAAAAAACTGATCCAGCATTCGCTGGCGTTCATGGGAGAGGCGCTCGAAGTCTCCGGCGCTACCGAGATCTGGGACGAGACCGACGACACCTGCCACCTCAACGGCACCGCCCGCATGGGCGACGATCCGCAGACCAGCGTGGTCAATGCCGATTGCCGCTCGTGGGATATTCCGAACTTGTGGATCTGCGACGGCTCCGTGTTTCCGACCGTGGGCGGCGTCAACCCTTCGTTGACCATCCAGGCGATCGCCTGTCGCACTGCCGACCGGATCAAAGCGATGGCCGGCCGCGGCGAGCTCTAAATGCGCTTGCCGAATTTCGTCGATGCTTAGCAGGCCGTTAGCAAACAATCGGGCATTTGATCCGCGCTTTCAAAAAAAGCGACGCTGCCCAGAAACAATTCGTCGTTGAGTGGTTTCACGCCATCTTTAGGAATCTGACGGCAAAACAGCGGCGAGAAGGGCGCACCGGGTTGCGTTTCCCGCCGACGGTTTCGGCAACCGCTCGGGAAAGCGTTGCCGTAACAGCTCGGGATTTCGTCGGATGACAAACCTCACTCGCTTTTTTCGCGGCGCCATGAGCCAAGTACGCCGCTTGTGCCGCGAAGAGCGCGGCTCGATGGCCATCATGATGGGCTTGACCGCGGTACCGCTGATCTTCGCGGTCGGCGCCGGCGTCGATTACGGCACTGCGAATATGGCGAAGGCGAAGCTCGATGCGGTGGCCGACACTGCGGCGCTTGCCGCGGTGGATCATCAGGCGATCACCGGAACCCCGGCTGCGGCGCAGACTACTGCGCAAACCACCTTCAATGCCGAAGCGGTTAACATTCCCAATGTCACGGTCAATAACGTGACCGCTACGGTAACGGATTCGACGACAGGCCGCACCGCCGTCGTCAGCTACTCGGCGACGAAGACCAACATGTTCATGGGGATTTTCGGCTATCCGTCGACGACGATTACCGGTTCGTCGACCTCCCAAGCCGGCCTGACCACCAATATCAACTTCTACCTGCTGCTGGACAATTCGCCGTCGATGAATATCGCGGCAACGAGTGCCGGCATTGCAACGATGGTGGCGGCCACCTCGGCGCAAGGCGGCTGCGCCTTCGCCTGTCATGAGTCCGATCCGGCCGCCGACAATCTCGGCAATCCCGGCGGCGAAGACAACTATACGCTCGCGCAAAAACTGGGTGTGGTGACGCGAATGCAGAATCTGGCGAGCGCGACGCAGTCGCTGATGAGCTCGGCGGCATCCATGGAAGGCGCCAACAATTCGCAATATGAGATGGCGATCTACACGTTCAACAGTTCCGGCCTCAATACAATTCAGCTCTTGACGTCGAACTTGACGAACGCAAAGACCGCGGCGGCCAATATCAACGTGGAGGAGGTCTATTCCAACAACTGGCTGACTAAAACGAACCAGAACAACGACACCGACACAAACTTTGAAAGCGCCATGTCGGCAATCAACACGCTCATGCCGCTGCCGGGCACCGGCACCCCGGCGAGTACGCCGCAAGAGGTGCTCTTCATCGTCAGCGACGGCGTCGACGATGAAGTCTCGTCGTCCTGCTCGCAGACGCTGGACGGCAACCGCTGCCAGCAGCCGTTCAGCACGACATGGTGCACGACAGTGAAAAATCGGGGCATCCAGATCGCGGTGCTCTATACCGCATACCTGCCGCTGCCGACCAATTCCTGGTACAATAGTTGGATTGCGCCGTTCCAGAGTCAGATCGGGCCGAACCTGGAAAGCTGCGCCTCGCCGGGCATGTTTTTCACCGTGACGACCGACGGCGATATCACCGCCGCCATGCAGACGCTGTTCCAACAGGCGGTCGCGGCGGCGCGATTGACGCAGTGATTCAAGAGACTATCGGTCGCGGCCGTTGTCGCCCCTTGCCGCCCCTTGCCGCCCCTTGCCGCCCCTTGCCGGTCGGCCGGGATGCGCTATTTTGCCGGCGTGCCGCACGATCGCGGCGCGCGGGTGTAGCTCAATGGTAGAGCAGAAGCCTTCCAAGCTTATGACGAGGGTTCGATTCCCTTCACCCGCTCCAGCCTACACACGCGCCGGGAAAGTTGTCATCCGCGTAGCGTCACTGAGCGAGCTGCCGGCGCAGGGTTTCCGGCTTGCCGTTGTGCATCCAGGTGATGTCGTAAATTCGCCAATCGTCCTTGACCATGACGAGATCGAGGACGACCGTCGCCGCGTCGCCTTGATTGATGAATTTGACGGTCGCCGTCGCCTTGCCGGCGGCCGTGTCGCTTACCGCAATGTCGAAGTCTGAAATATCCCAATCCTGAGCATCGACGAACGGGTCGCCGTCGAGTTTCGGCGCTTCGTGGCGGGGTGCAGCGTGCTTTCGATCTTTGCTGATGAGCGCCGCGAGAGACGGTTCGAAGTAGCGCCTAAGGGCGGCGTCGCCGTCAAGGTCGACGCCTTTCGCATTTTTGCCCTTATAGGCGCCATAAATTCCGCGCACAAAAGAGGACGCCGCCGCATCCGCCCGCGCTGTCGCGGTGAGAGCAGCGAATGCGGTGCCGGCAGCCCCAAGTATCATGCTTCGTCTTGTTATCATGTCTGCGATGGGTCGAGCGGCAGGGGCCAGGGGTTCAAGGGCTTGCTTTGGCGCCGGCTAAGAGGCATTTCTCCGCCGCCTAGGAGTGTAGCTCAATGGCTAGAGCACCGGTCTCCAAAACCGGGGGTTGGGGGTTCGAAGTCCCTCCACTCCTGCCACCCGGCTTGTGTCCAGCCCGGAGACATGGGTAACGGAACGTACCTAAGACATAGGTGACAACCTCGGGCCGAACGGGTTGTCGAGGGGCTGCAAGGTTTTTTGCTCCAAGTCGATATAGCCGAGATCGTAGTGCATGAAGCTGACGAGCCAAATGCCGTCATCGACTTCCTTGATGCCGAGGCACTGACCGGCGAGCACTGTCGAGATGTTGATTTTCTTGCGCTGCAGGCAGATGCGGCCGCAGGCGGTGACGAGGATGTCGCGGTCGTGCAGCGGGTAGGCGAGGTCAGGCAGACCGTCATAGGGTCGCGTTGAGGCGGCATAGAGTTCGGCGGGGCACTTCATGGCGAGCGCCTCATGCGGCCGTTCGGTATTGAACTCGTGCACGAAGGCGTCGAAGCGGGCCTGCTGCTGTAAGCTGTTGATGCCTGGTGGCCGGGTGGCTTCCTTCTTCAAGGTGAGATGCATGCGTTCATGACGGCCGTTCTGTTGCGGCTGGCCTGGCTTGATGCGTTCGATTGCGATGCCGAGGCGCAGCCACCAGACCGCGAGCTTGGAGAGGTTGAACAAGGCATTGGGACTGGCGAAGGGGACGCCGTTGTCGGAGCGGATAGACTGCGGCAGGCCGCGCTCGGCGAACAGCCGCTCGAAGGCGGTAACAGCGAGGTCTTCGCGGGTTGATTCGAGGGCTTCGCACAGCAAGAGGAAGCGCGAGGCGTGGTCGGTGACGGTGAGCGGATAGCAGTAGCGGCCGTTGCCGAGCTTGAACTCGCCCTTGAAGTCGGCGCACCACAGATCGTTGGGATTGGCGCCTGGTGACAGCGGCGTTCCGGTGGCGCGCTGGCGCGGCCGGCCCGGGCGCTTGACCAGGCCGTGGCGATCGAGCACGGCGTGAATGGTGCTCCTGGCCGGCACACGGACATCGCCGGCGAGGCGGCGCACCAGGAGTTCGCGGATCTTGCGCGCGCCCCAATGCGGCTTGCCGCGCTTGAGGCCGACAATGAGGCTCTCGATCTGAGGCGGCTGCTGGTTGGCAAAGCGCACCGGCCGCCGCGTCCGGTCGGTCAGCGCTTCGAGCCCATGCTCCTTGTAGCGATCGAAGATCTTGTAGCCGGTTTTGCGCGATATGCTGAATTCCCGACAGACGTCCGTCATCGCCTCGCCGTCCAGCAGGCGGGCAACAAAGCACAGGCGCTCTTCCATCACCGAACTCTCTTTCCACGGCATCAACACCTCCCGCCCAAAGGCGAAAAGTGTTACCCATGTGTCCGGTACGATTTGTCACCTATGTCTCAGGCCGCTCATCGCTAAGCGTTTGACGTTTCTTTGGAAACGATTGGTGGGGCAGGTGGGGCACTCCACGGTCTGATCGCTCCCTTGGGCGAGGCGCCCTCGCTAGCTCGCCTCTCTTAGCTTCACCGCGCCTTCGAGGTCGACGGAAACGAGCTGCGACACGTCCGTTCCGCCATGATGACGGTGTGCAGGCAATTCACTTTATTGGTCCGGCTGATCGATCGCTGCGATTTTCCAGTCGCCGGATGGCGTCTTGGCGTAACAGAGGCGCTCGATGGATAGCGGGCGGACTGCCGCCGCGGCAATCCAGCCGGATTTGCCGGAGGGAAGCAGGACTTCGACGTGGGTCGGTTGCGGCGCAGGTTGTCCTTCCTTAGCCGGCGGATAGACGCTAAGCATCGGCAGCGCCGCAGTGCCGATCTTCGCGACAGGCGTCCCGGTATCGCCGGGCGCCTTGGTCACATCGGTAGCGGCGAGAGTGAAAAACCAGGTGGCTCCGTCGTCGCCGGTCTCGATTTTCTTGCGAGCCTGCTCGAAGACATCGTCGTCGGCAACATCGGCGGCTATAGGTCCGCAGACGAGATTGCCCGCATCGGTCGCCGCGTAATAGGTCGGATCGCCGGCAAAAGCCGCCAGTGCATCCCAATACGGTCCGTCGTCGACGCCGCCGTCAACGTCCTTGCCGAGAGCGCGAAAGCCGAACACGACCTTGAAATTGTGGACCGCATCGCGGCCCAAATCCAACTCATCCGCCGGCTGTCCGCCAATCGTCCAAAGGAAGGTTGGCGCAATCAACGCCGAGAGCGCATCGATATTCTTCTTAGCCACAGCGTCGGCGAAAGCTGACCGCATTTTCTCGAACGCAGCATCGGGTTGATACGCGGTGTCTACCGTCACTTTAACTTCGGGATAAGCGACTCTCTTGACGGCGGCACTCGAAGCGGAAGCAAGCCCCGCTACGAGCAAAACCGCGCTCGTGCTACGCAGCCAGAATCGCATCCAGCCCTTTCGGTAATCTCGGCAATGAACGAAAGTTCTTTGGTCGCGGCTGAATTCCACCAGTACTAATTGTTTCATGATCGCGCCCCTGGGATCATAATGATTTTAGATATCGCTAGACGAGGGTAGCAATTAGAATCCTAACACAAAAAAATTACTCCTTGCTACGCCATTTGCATTTGTTGCAAGCTAGCGATCGAAAGTCGGATATGGGGGCGTGCCGGCTGATGATTGTCCCGCAATGGCGGGACCCGTCGACTGCCCCTTCCAATTGAATCCCGCGGAGGGCGTCATGCCGTTCCGAAATATCTATCGTTGCGCAATCGCTGTCGCAACTTTTTGCGTAGTCATCGCCGTCAACGGTAATCTCTTCAGAGCCGTTGCGCAGCAGCAACCGCAAATCCTGCGGATGGTGATCCAAAGCCATCCCGCGGTTGGGCAGAAGTGTCTCGACATTCCAAACGCGCAGTACATCATTGGCGTACGGCTGCAGACTTTCGACTGCAACAACCAGAATGACGAAGTCTTTGCGTATGATCAGGCTACGCAGCGCCTCTTCATCGGCCATCTCTGTGTCGAATCGTGGGGCCGCGGCGATGCCGCCGATCCGGTTGGACTTGGTATCTGCGGAGACTCGCCGAGCCAGCGATGGAAAGTGACGGCGAGCGGCGAGTATTATCAACTCACCGGGATGAACAATCGCTGCCTGGAGATCAAAGCCGGCGGGAAGGGGGCCGGTGTCCCGCTCGACATTCAGAATTGCCAGACGGCCGATGCCAGCCAGCTCTGGGAGCTAGTTGAGGCGCCGAACGCACAACCGGCAAGATGTAGCCACATCTCGCTGCATGTCCCGAGCGGCGGCGATATTGAATTCCTGCGAACGGCAAGCGATCAATGGGTTAACCAGTTTGTCGACGCTTCGGGCAAGCCGTGGACGTTCAACTGGCGGTCGATTTCGGAAAGTGATTCCGAAATAATCGTGTACGACCAGAGTCGCGATCGCTACGGCAGGGTCGATCTGTTCGGGCGTAAGTCCTATGCCCATAACGGCAGTGCGGGCAGTTGGGGGACCCCGGCGGCGGATGTCATTCGCTCGGATTGTTGATCGCGTGAGATTTTTTGCATATGCCACAAGTGTGCACGCCCTGTCGCTCCCTCATTACAGACGTGCTTTACAGGGCGTGCCAGTTTGAAATAGCTTTGAACCTGCAGGTAGGCCATTTTGCGTATTGAGGCGCTGCCTAAAAGTTCATGACCTGGGACGAGTGGGTCGCGCGCCGCCACGTAAGGGCACGATGAGAACTCTATCGGTAACAGGGTTGCGCGCGATGGCGTTCCTGCTCGCCTTTGCAGTCGCGCCTGTGGCCGCGCAAACTTCGCCGCCTGCGATCACTCTGCAGCCACGAAACAGCACTGATGTCAGCCAAGCGGTTCCTCGTGGCGATCTTCTTCGTCCAGGCGAAGCCTATGTGACGCGCTTCTCCGGGACGACGGATGAGCAGATTTCGAATAATCAGCCGATCACGGTCATCAATACCAACGGCGTGGTCGGCAGCATTATTGACATCCGTTCGCCGCGTCGCCCCCCGCTCGGCGAGCACTGGTACGACAAACCGGAGCGCAACCCCGTTACCGCCGGCGAGGTTGGTCAAGTCTTTGGCGTCGTTCTCGACGATGCCCGCCCGCCCAATGTGTACCTCAGTGCCACTGCCGCCTTCGGGCTTCATCTCACCCCCGACACGCAAGACTGGATGCCGGGAATGTGGGGCGCAGGCGGCGGCCCCGGAACGATTTACCGGTTGAGCGCGGACAACGGCTACCGACCGAGCGTCTTTGCCAATGTCACCCTCGACGGCCGGGCCAACAGCGGTCCGGCGCTGGGCAACATGGCATTCGACCGCACACATCGGCAGCTACTTGTCTCCGATCTCGAGACCGGCATGATTCACAGGTTTCGCGTCCGCGATGGCACCAACCTCGGATTTTATGATCACGGCGTCACCGGCCGAGACAATTTCTTCGATGTACCAAACAATATTGCGGCAAGCCTGCCGGCGATTACGTTCGATCCGCTTTCGCGCGCGCACGTCTCCGATTGTTCGGCGCGCCCATTCGAGCGATCTCCGCAATGCTGGAATTTCGCCGCGTCGGGACGGCGGGTCTGGGGAGTTGGAGTCCGGCACGATGTCGCCACGGACGAGACCCGGCTCTACTACGCGGTCTGGAGCAGTCCGGCCTTTGGTAATGGTGCGGCGTGGAAGGCCGCGTCCGATGACGACAAGCGGAACGCGGTGTGGTCAATCAGGCTCGGGCCTGACGGAGACTTTGACACCGGCGACATCCGCCGCGAGTTTTTGCTTCCGGATTTCTTCGTGCAGTCCGACGACATCGAGCGAGCCGGGTTCAGTCAGCCGGTGAGCGACATCAGCTTCTCGGAATGCACCGATCGGCCGGTGATGCTCATTGCCGAGCGTGGGGGCATCCGCAATCTCGGCCTTTCCGCCGACAATCCGTTCGCCTTCCCGCACGATGCGCGCGCGCTTCGCTACGAGCTGGACACTTCGGGCGTCTGGCAGCTGGTTGGGCGCTACAACGTCGGCTACTATGATCGAAAGAACGAAGGCCAGCCGTTTTTGCGGGCGAATTGCGCAGGCGGAATCGCGTTCGCGCCCGGTTATGCGCCAGACGGGACGATGGATCTTGCAAAAGCGGATCAATACGTCTGGATGACCGGCGACTATCTCTGCTCGCCGGACGCGCCATGCCATCTCTTCGGCGCGACGCCGCCGGTCGCCGCGGCGGAAGGAACAGTACAGCAGGTCTCTTCGCAGACCGCGATAAACGCTGACGGTTCACAGGTCCACGGCGCGGAAGGTCTCGCGGAAGGTAATTTCGACGCGCTGATGCCGGCAGGTGCGTTGGCGCCTTACCCGATCAGCGACAGCGTGCCCTACCCAGCAAGCGGTCCCGATCGGTCGTATTTGATTGATACCGATGTCTACATCGACGCTGCGGGGCGTGTGATCGAGGCCGAGCGTCTCCGCAACGACGCGACAAAGGTTGGCGATATCGCGATCTATGAGAGTTGCCAGCCGCACCGACAGGTCGCGCTCCTTCCGCCACAACCATCGTCCGCGACGCCCGTCAGCGCGCCGCCCGATAGCAGTGAGCATGTGCCGCCTTTCACGCCGTACGGCAGTTACCCGCCGCAGACGCCGACTTGGGATCAGGGCGGCGGACATCCGCCGACCGGGGATCATGGCGGAGGACATCCGCCGACCTGGAATCATGGCGGAGGACATCCGCCGACTTCGAACCAGGGCAGCGGGCAGATGCCCGGCTGGAACCAAGGCAGCGGACATATGCCAACGTCAAATCCGAACAGCGGGCAAACGTCGACTTCGGGTCAGAATAGCGGCGGCATCAAGCTGAAGCCGGCATTTCCACAGAAATTACCCGCTACCGCAGGGACTAATCCCGCGCCGTCGTTCCCGGCAACAATTCCCACGACCGCGGCGACGCCACCCAAACCATCGTTTCCGACCACGATCGCAACAACCCAGCCTGCAGGGCCAGCGTCGCCGTCGCCGCCACTTCACGCGGCTCCGCTCGGGAGTTCCTCTCAGTATAGCGTGGGCTGCAACACGAGCGGTGCAACGACGACGTGCACCAACTCGCTCGGAAATAAATGCACCAGCACGAACGGGTCTTGCCAACCGCAAAAGACGAGCGCCGATCGATCGTCGAGCCCCAGCGCGGTGAAGCCGGCGAGCACCGGCCAACAGTCGGCCGGGACGGGCCAGACGGGCAATTCGGGAAAGCCGGCAATTGCGTCGGGCAGCTCGCCGGCGGGCGCGACCAGCCACGAGGCAAGCAACGGCAATTCGAGTGGTAAAATCACGCTGCAGCAGAATAAATTCGGTGGAACTTCGCCGGCCGGCGCAGGCCAGCCGGTCAATTCGGGCGTCGCGTCCGCGAGCAATGCCGGGTCGAGTGCGAATACTGGGATCGTGTTGCGGCCGAGAACCTACGGCCAACAACCCTCGGCCGGTCAAGCTCAAACCGCGAAGGGCAACACGGCGATCGCGAACACGGCAAGCAACGGGAATTCCGCTCCGTCACATCCGTCACAATCGAAGGCAAATCCTGCACCGCCACAGTCGACGGCGACTGCGCCCGGTAATGCCGGCAACAAGCAACATAGCGCGTCCTTGACGCAGACCGGCCGACATCAAACGGCGAGTCGATCGCAAACGACGACGCGCCGCTCGTCGAGCTATGGCCGCTCGGTCGGTCGACGGGGCACGCCGCGCGCGGCATCCCGATCGAGTGCGTCGCGGACGGCATTCCGGCCCGCACGTGTAGCGCAAGTTTCTCATGCGCCTAGTTTTCGCGGCGGCGGAGGCCACTTCGGTGGCGGCGGTCGCGGCCGGCGACCCTCCGATATTCGGCTCAAAGAGGACATCGTGCCGCTCGGCCGGCTCGGCAACGGCATTGGCTTGTATCGCTTCCGCTACAAGGGCGATGACCGCACGGCCTATGTCGGGGTCATGGCCCAGGAAGTGCAGAACGTCATGCCGGTCGCTGTGTCGCGCGGACGCGACGGTTATCTGCGTGTCGACTACGGCCGGCTCGGGATTGAGTTCATGACTTGGGACGAGTGGATCGCACGCGGCGGCGTAATTTCGCAAACTGCGCGGTGACAATAATTCTTCCGCACAGACCTTTATCTACGACGACCAAAGTCTGGAACGGAAAATCGGCGAAATGTGCGTCACATCGTGGGGCCCGGGCAAGCCGCAGGACGCGGTTGTCTTAAGTCGTTCTTGCAACTGAAAGGCTCGAAATCCCTCCACTCCTGCCAATTCCGGATGACGGAATCGGGCAGCTTGCCCCGCGAACCAGCGCACGCTCCGTCACTCACTTTCGCCCTCCGACCTCTGTCATCCGACCTCCGACCCCGGCTCTGGTCCCTTGACGATGCCGCCGCCCGGCAGTAGGTAACTGCCATCGTCAGCGGCCCGGCGACGGACTTCCGCGACGAACATCCTCCCCAAAAGGCACCGCTGTGTCGGTCTCGTCCTTAAACGTCGGGCGAGGAATGACTATTGGATACGCGAGATGGCGAAGGTCAGTCCGTTCAAGTTTCTGCAGGAAGTGCGGGCCGAGGCGCAGAAGATCACTTGGCCGACGCGCAAGGAGACCACTGTGACCACCATCATGGTGTTCGTCATGGTGTTCATTGCCTCGATCTTCTTCCTGCTGGCGGACCAACTCATGCGCATTACGGTGAGCTTCCTGCTCGGTATCAACACTTGAGTCTTTGCGATTCACCAACCGATGACGATCTGGAATTTATGACATGACGAGCCGATGGTACGCAGTCCACGCCTACTCGAATTTCGAGAACAAGGTGGCGGATTCGATCCGGGAACAGGCGAAGCAGCGCGGCCTGTCCAATCTGTTCGAGGAAATTCTGGTTCCCAAAGAAAAAGTCGTCGAAGTGCGGCGCGGCCGCAAAGTCGACGCCGAGCGAAAATTCTTCCCAGGCTATGTGCTGGTGAAGCTGGAACTCACGGACGAAGCCTATCACCTGATCAAGAACACGCCGAAAGTGACCGGATTTCTCGGCTCCGACAATAAGCCGATGCCGCTGTCAGATGCCGAAGCCGAACGCATCATCCATCAGGTTCAGGAAGGCATCGAACGGCCGAAACCGTCGGTTACTTTCGAGGTGGGCGAGCAGGTCCGCGTGTCGGACGGTCCGTTTGCCTCTTTCAATGGCACGGTGGAAGAGGTCGACGAAGGACGCTCGCGGGTTAAGGTGGCAGTGTCGATCTTTGGCCGCGCCACGCCGGTGGAGCTGGAGTTCGGGCAGGTGGAAAAGCTATAGAGGGATGTCGGATATCATCAGATGACAGATGTCAGAGATCGGATGTGTCAAAGATCGGAAATGCGATCCGACATCCGTCATCCGATGTCTGACATCTGAACCCGTGGGAGGTGAGGCGGTCGCCGGCCGTCAACAGCCGCACCACTGACAGGAGTAAGGCATGGCGAAGAAAATCACTGGATACGTCAAACTGCAGGTGCCGGCCGGGGCGGCCAATCCGTCGCCGCCGATCGGTCCGGCATTGGGCCAGCGCGGGCTCAACATCATGGAGTTCTGCAAGGCGTTCAACGCACAGACCCAGAAGCTGGAGAAGGGCGCGCCGATCCCCGTCACCATCACGGTCTATGCCGACCGCTCGTTTACCTTCGAATTGCGCACGCCGCCGGTGTCGCACTTCCTCAAAAAGGCGGCGAAGCTCGAGAGCGGTTCGAAGACGCCAGGCCGCGAGATCGCAGGCTCGGTGACAAAGGCGCAGGTCCGCGACATCGCCCAGCAGAAAATGAAAGATCTCAACTGCGATACCATCGAGTCCGCCATGCGCATGATCGAGGGCTCCGCCCGCTCGATGGGATATGAGGTGACCGAATGAGCCCGCTTGGAAAACGCATACGCGCGATACGCGAAGGCGTCGATCGCGAAAAGCTCTATCCGCTCCAGGAAGCCGTGAAGATGGTCAAGGAGCGCGCCAAAGCCAAATTCGACGAGACGGTCGAAGTGGCGATGAATCTCGGCATCGATCCGCGCCATGCCGACCAGACGGTGCGCGGTGTCGTCAATCTGCCGAACGGCTCCGGCCGCGCGGTGCGCGTCGCGGTGTTCGCCCGCGGCGCCAAGGCCGACGAGGCCAAGGCGGCGGGCGCCGATGTCGTCGGCGCCGAGGATCTGGTGGAGAAAGTGCAAGGCGGCAATATCGACTTCGACCGCGTCGTCGCGACGCCCGATTTGATGCCGCTGGTCGGCCGTCTCGGCAAAGTCTTGGGCCCGCGCGGGCTGATGCCCAATCCGAAGGTCGGCACGGTGACCATGGACATCACCAACGCGGTCAAGGGCGCCAAGGGCGGCTCGGTGGAATTCCGCGCCGAGAAGGCCGGCATCGTGCAAGCCGGCGTCGGCAAGGCCTCGTTTCCTGCCGAAAAGCTGATCGAGAACATCATGGCGTTCGCCGACGCGGTGCAGAAGTCGCGGCCGGCCGGCGCCAAGGGCCACTTCATCAACCGGGTGGCGATCTCCTCGACAATGGGTCCGGGCGTAAAAGTCGAACCGGCGAGCCTGTTCCCGGCCTCGCAACAGGCGCACTAGCGATACACGTTTCCCGGGCGCAGCGCAGCACGAAGTGTTGCGATGCAGACCCGGGACCTTCCCAAACACTGAGTCCATAACGATCCCGGATCAGCGGTGCACCGCTGCGCGCTGCACCGCGTCCGGGAAACGCGGCCGGGTCACTCACGCGGCGGCGCGCTTGCCCCACAGTGCTTGCGTCGCGATGCGCGCGCCTTCAGCCAGCGATTTGAGCTTCGCCCACATGATCGAGGGATGAACGCGGCGCGCGAACGGACTTTGCGCAAAACCGCAATCGGTGCCGCCCATGACATTCTCGCGGCCGACGATTTTGGCGAGCCGCACGATGCGCTCGGCGACAAGTTCAGGATGCTCGACGATGTTGGTGGCGTGAGAGATCACGCCGGGGATCAAAATCTGGCCGGGCCGGAGCTTCACCGTCTCCCACACCCGCCATTCGTGGGCGTGGCGCGGATTCGCGGCCTCGAACGAATAATGGCCAACTCGCACTTTGAGGACGAGGTCGATGATGTCTTGCAGCGGCACATCGAAAGCGTGCGGACCGTTCCAGCTGCCCCAGCAGATATGGTAGCGCGAGCGGTCCTCCGGAATGCCGGCGAGCGCGCGATTGAGCGCATCGATGCGCAGTTCCGCCCAGTGCCGGTATTCGGCCTTGCTCATCGGCGGCACCATGCGCTCGTACATGTAGGGCAGGAAGGCGTCGTCGATCTGCACGTAAAGACCGGCGTCGACGACGGCCTTGTATTCCTGGTGCAGCGCGTCAGCGAGCGCGAACAAATACGTCTCTTCGTCTTTGTAATGCTCGATCTTGGCGCCTGGCAGCGCGCTTGCCGGCGCCACCACCGGCAGGAACGCGGCCAGCGACGGATGCTTGTCCTTCGCCTTGGCGACGCCTGCTTTCAGGTTCGCAATGTCGCGCGCGACCTGCTGTCCCGCGTATTTGATCGGGCCATTGACGACGACGCGGCTGCCGAGCCGTTTGCCGAGACCCGTGGCGGCGTCGTATTCGGCATAAAATTCAGCAAAGGCCCGGTGATCGCGACCTCCGCCCATGGAGGCCATCGGGTCGGCCATTTCTTCGGCGGTGGCGGGCCGTACCGCGATGCCGCTCAGACGCTTGAAAATATAGAACGCCCAATTGACGCCCTTGGAGAACTCGCCGTCGCTGACGATGTCGATGCCAACCTCGGCCTGCTGGCGCACGATTTCGGCAACGGATTCGGTGAGGCAGGCTTCGAATGCGGCCTCGTCGTAGGGCTTGCCGTCCTCGATCGATCGCCAGAATTCGATGAGCTTGGGCGGCCGGATTAAACTGCCGACATGGGTGGTAAAGATGCGATCGGTGTTTTGCGGCATGGCAAATGCTCCCGGTGCTCGTTTCGCGCCTGTCATTATTATTCATTATTCGGCGGGTCCAATTGAGCAGATACGTCTGGCGCAGCGCCAATAGAATCCCTTGGCAAACGCGATTTGACCGGCTAGATAGAGGTCGTGGGCGTGCCGGCCCGGTTTGTCGGCGCGCCTTTGTGCGCTTCTCAAAATCCAACTGAGCGAGACTTCTCTTAGGGCATATCCGGTTCGGATTTTCTAAGAGGCTGAAGAGTTTAGGGGATTTGGCAAGCGTGCATCCTGTCCGAGACTGCCGGCGCCGGCAACGGCTTAATTCGAAAGAGCCAGCATAGACGGGTGAAGGACGAGGGCATGAGATTTGCCCTTTGGTTCTGACCTCGATGGCCCGGAACGGCGTCAGCCCGCCCGGGGGGCAGGTTGCAAGTGTCGTCCTGCCCCAGATGCGGGACGGCCGGTACGAACCCGGCGGCTCGCGCAAGACGGACCGCCAACCGGAGAGAGCTTTTGGATCGTGCGGCAAAAAGCGAGCAAGTGAGCGTCCTTGGCGAGGTTTTTAAGACCACCAAGGTCGTTGTCGTTGCTCATTATTCCGGCCTCACCGTCAGCCAGATGCAGACTTTGCGTCGGCAGATGAAGCAGGCCGGCGCGAGCGTGAAGGTCGCGAAGAACCGCCTCGCTAAGATTGCCCTCGAAGGCTCCGACGTTGCCTCCATCGGACCGCTTCTTAAGGGGCCGACCTTGATCGCCTTCTCCGGCGATCCAGTGGCGGCGCCGAAGGCGGCGGTCGACTTCGCCAAGACGCACGAACGGTTCGTCATCCTTGGCGGGGCGATGGGCAAGACCACGCTCGACCCGAATGGGGTCAAGGCGCTCGCCGCCTTGCCTTCGCTCGACGAGTTGCGGGCCAAGATCGTCGGCCTGATCCAGGCGCCGGCAACCAAGATCGCGCAGGTGGTCAATGCTCCTGCCGCGAAGGTCGCCCGCGTGGTCCAGGCCTATGCCAGCAAGACCGAAAGCGCGGCCGCCTAAGGCATCATTTCGAAGGTTAGAACCAAAGGACGAAACTCATGGCTGATCTGCAAAAAATCGTAAACGACCTCTCCAGCCTCACCGTGCTCGAGGCCTCCGAGCTCGCCAAGCTCCTCGAAGAGAAGTGGGGGGTATCGGCCGCCGCCGCGGTTGCGGTCGCGGCAGGACCCGCCGCGGGCGGGGCGGCTGCCCCGGCTGCCGAGGAGAAGACCGAATTCACGGTCGTTCTCGCCGCTACCGGCGAGAAGAAGATCGAGGTGATCAAGGAAGTCCGCGCCATCACCGGCCTCGGCCTCAAAGAGGCCAAGGACCTGGTCGAGGGCGCGCCCAAGAACGTCAAGGAAGGCGTCAACAAGGACGAGGCTGCCAAGATCAAGGCAACCCTCGAAAAAGTCGGCGCAAAGGTTGAGCTTAAATAGGGGAATGCCTATTTAAGGCAAATCCCCGGGCGAGCGGAGCGAGACCCGGGGATTCCGAGAGGCCAAGTAACGAGTAAGGGGTGATTCGGAACTTTGGCCGAATCACCTCACAAGCGGGGCGTATGACGCCTGTCCCGACGGTCGCGATGGATTGCGGCCCTCTGGAAAGTCGTCTTGATCGCCTCGGTACCTCGAACCGCCGGGCCTTTTTGCCGGCCGGTTTGAGCGTGATGGTTTGAGCGGACGGTACGAGAGCCGGCGGTTCGAACCCGATGGTTCGATTGAGCGAGAGGACATGATGGCGCAGACGTTTATCGGTCGGAAGCGCGTAAGAAAGTTTTTCGGAAAAATCGAGGAAGTCGCGGAGATGCCGAACCTCATTGAGGTTCAGAAGGCGTCCTACGACCAATTCCTCCTGGTGGTGGAGCCGCGAGGCGGCAGGCCCAACGAGGGCCTGCAAGCCGTGTTCAAATCGGTGTTCCCGATTTCCGACTTCTCCAATACCTCGCAGCTGGAATTCGTGAAATACGAATTCGAGCCGCCGAAATACAACGTCGACGAATGCCGCCAGCGCGGCATGACCTACGCCGCCCCGCTGAAGGTGACGCTGCGCCTCATCGTGTTCGATATTGACGAGGAAACCGGCGCGCGTTCGGTCAAGGACATCAAGGAGCAGGATGTCTACATGGGCGACATTCCGCTCATGACCAATAACGGCACCTTCGTCGTCAACGGCACCGAGCGCGTCATCGTCTCGCAGATGCATCGCTCGCCCGGCGTGTTCTTCGATCACGACAAGGGCAAGACGCATTCATCGGGCAAACTTTTGTTCGCCGCCCGCATCATCCCGTATCGTGGCTCCTGGCTCGACATCGAGTTCGACGCCAAAGACATCGTTCATGCGCGCGTCGACCGCCGCCGCAAAATTCCGGTGACGTCGCTGCTCTATGCGCTCGGCATGACCGGCGAGGAAATCCTTAACACCTTCTACAAGCAGGTGTCTTACAAGCGCACCAAGGAAGGCTGGCGCGTGCCGTTCGACGCCAACCGGCTGCGCGGCTACAAGGCGATCAACGATCTCGTCGATGCCGACACCGGCAAAGTCGTGCTCGAAGCCGGCAAGAAGCTCACCGTGCGCCAGGCGCGTCAGCTCGCCGAAAAGGGGCTGAAGGCCCTGCGGATGACCGATCCAGAACTGATCGGGCATTACCTCGCCGAGGATCTCGTCAATACCAAAACCGGCGAAATATACGCCGAGGCCGGTGACGAAATCACGGGCACCGAGCGCAAGGACGGCGAGTGGGACATCAATGTCGGGAAAACCCCGCTGAAGGCCCTGATCGAGCTTGGCTACAAAGAGCTTCCGCTGCTTAACATCGACCACGTCAATGTCGGCGCCTACATCCGCAATACGCTGGCGATCGACAAGAATATGACGCGCGAGGACGCGCTGTTCGACATCTATCGCGTCATGCGTCCCGGCGAGCCGCCGACCATCGACACGGCGTCGACGATGTTCAACTCGCTGTTCTTCGATTCGGAACGCTACGATCTGTCCGCGGTCGGCCGCGTCAAGATGAACATGCGGCTCGATCTCGATGCACCCGATACCGTGCGCATTCTGCGCAAGGAAGACATTATCGCGGTGATCCGCACGCTGGTCGATCTGCGCGACGGCAAAGGCGAGATCGACGACATCGATCATCTCGGCAATCGCCGGGTGCGCTCAGTCGGCGAGCTGATGGAGAATCAGTATCGCATCGGCTTATTGCGCATGGAGCGCGCCATCAAGGAACGGATGTCGTCGGTCGATATCGATACCGTGATGCCGCAGGACCTGATCAACGCCAAGCCAGCGGCCGCCGCGGTGCGCGAGTTTTTCGGTTCCTCGCAGCTGTCGCAGTTCATGGATCAGACCAATCCGTTGTCGGAGATCACGCACAAGCGCCGGCTCTCCGCGCTCGGCCCGGGCGGGCTGACGCGCGAGCGCGCCGGCTTCGAAGTGCGCGACGTGCACCCGACGCATTACGGCCGCATCTGCCCGATCGAGACGCCCGAAGGGCCGAATATCGGGCTGATCAATTCGCTCGCCACCTATGCGCGGGTGAACAAATACGGCTTCGTCGAGACGCCGTATCGCAAGGTCAAAGACGGCCGCGTCACCGACGAGGTGATCTATCTCTCGGCGATGGAGGAGGGGCGCTACACGGTGGCGCAAGCCAACTCCGCCATCGATGCCAAGGGCCGCTTCACCGACGATCTCGTCGTCGTCCGCCATGCCGGCGACGTCCAGCTTATTCCGCCGGACAAGGTGGATTTCATGGACGTGTCGCCGAAGCAGCTCGTTTCGGTCGCCGCGGCGCTGATCCCGTTCCTCGAGAACGATGACGCCAACCGCGCGCTGATGGGCTCCAACATGCAGCGTCAGGCGGTGCCGCTGGTTCGCGCCGAGGCGCCGTTCGTCGGCACCGGCATGGAAGGCGTCGTCGCGCGCGATTCCGGCGCGGCAATTGCGGCGCGGCGCACCGGCGTGGTCGACCAGGTCGACGCCACCCGCATCGTCATCCGCGCCACCGACGAGCCGGACCCGACCAAGCCCGGCGTCGACATTTACCGGCTGATGAAGTTCCAGCGCTCCAACCAGAACACCTGCATCAACCAGCGGCCGCTGGTGAAAGTGGGCGATCAGGTCAAGAAGGGCGACATCATCGCCGACGGTCCGTCGACCGATCTCGGCGAATTGGCGCTCGGCCGCAACGCGCTGGTCGCGTTCATGCCGTGGAACGGCTACAACTTCGAGGACTCGATCCTGCTCTCCGAGCGCATCGTCAAAGACGACGTCTTCACCTCGATCCATATCGAGGAATTCGAAGTGATGGCGCGCGACACCAAGCTCGGGCCGGAGGAAATCACCCGCGATATTCCCAACGTCTCGGAAGAGACGCTGAAGAATCTCGACGAGGCGGGCATCGTCTATATCGGCGCCGAAGTCCGCGCCGGCGATATCCTGGTCGGCAAGATCACACCGAAGGGCGAAAGCCCGATGACGCCGGAGGAAAAACTTTTGCGCGCCATCTTCGGCGAAAAGGCCTCCGACGTGCGCGACACCAGCCTGCGGGTGCCGCCCGGCGTCCAGGGCACCGTCGTCGAAGTGCGCGTGTTCAACCGGCACGGCGTCGAGAAGGACGAGCGCGCGCTCGCCATCGAGCGCGAAGAGATCGAGCGGCTCGCCAAGGACCGCGACGACGAGCAGGCGATCCTCGACCGCAACGTCTATGGCCGGCTTGCTGAACTCTTGGAAGGCCGTCAGGGCATTGCCGGTCCGAAGGGCTTCAAGAAGGACACCAAGATCACCCGCGCGGTGCTCGATGAATATCCGCGCGCGCAGTGGTGGATGTTCGCTTCGCCGAACGACAAGATCATGGCGGAGATCGAAGCCATCCGGAAGCAGTACGACGAATCCAAGAAGCGGCTTGAGCAGCGCTTCCTCGACAAGGTCGAAAAGCTGCAACGCGGCGACGAGCTGCCGCCCGGCGTCATGAAGATGGTCAAGGTCTTCGTCGCCGTGAAGCGCAAGATCCAGCCCGGCGACAAGATGGCCGGCCGCCATGGCAATAAGGGCGTGGTGTCGAAGATCGTGCCGGTCGAGGATATGCCGTTCCTCGCCGACGGCACCTCGGTCGACATCGTGCTCAATCCGCTCGGTGTGCCGAGCCGTATGAATGTCGGGCAGATCCTGGAAACCCATCTCGGCTGGGCCTGCGCCGGCCTTGGCATCAAGATCGGCAATGCGGTGGACCTCTATCACGGCAAGCGCGATCCCAAGCCGCTCAAGGAACTGTTGCGCAAGATCTACGGCGAGGACGAGACCATCAAGTCGCTCGACGAGAAGGGTCTGATGGAACTCGGCAGCAACCTGCGTCACGGCGTGCCAATCTCGACGCCGGTGTTCGACGGCGCCAAGGAAGCCGACATCGAACACATGCTCGATCTCGCCGGCCTCGACCATTCCGGGCAAGTGACCTTGTTCGATGGGCGCACCGGCGACACGTTCGATCGCAAGGTCACCGTCGGTCACATCTATATGCTGAAGCTGCACCACCTTGTGGACGACAAGATCCACGCCCGGTCGATCGGCCCGTACAGCCTCGTCACCCAGCAACCGCTGGGCGGCAAGGCGCAGTTCGGCGGCCAGCGTTTCGGCGAAATGGAGGTGTGGGCGCTCGAAGCCTATGGCGCCGCCTACACGCTGCAGGAAATGCTGACGGTGAAGTCCGACGACGTTGCCGGACGCACCAAGGTCTACGAATCGATCGTGCGCGGCGACGACGCGTTCGAGTCCGGTATCCCGGAATCGTTCAACGTGCTGGTCAAGGAAATGCGCTCGCTCGGCCTGAACGTCGACCTGCACAATTCCAAGCAACAGCGCGGCGGCGATGGCGGCGTGTCCGAGGCGGCTGAGTAATCAGAGGACGGATGACGGAGGACAGAGGACAGAGGACGGAACACGAGGCGCCAATTTGTCGTCTGTCATCCGTCATCTGTCGTCTGAAACGGAGAGAATAATGAACCAAGAGCTCATGAATTTTTTCAGCCCGCAGGTGCCGGCTCAGGTCTTCGACCAGATCCGGATCTCGATCGCGAGCCCGGATAAGATTCTGTCGTGGTCCTACGGCGAGATCAAAAAGCCCGAGACCATCAATTACCGCACCTTCAAGCCCGAACGCGACGGCCTGTTCTGCGCGCGCATCTTCGGGCCGATCAAGGACTACGAGTGCTTGTGCGGCAAGTACAAGCGCATGAAGTACAAGGGCATCATCTGCGAGAAGTGCTCGGTCGAAGTGACGCTGTCGCGGGTGCGGCGCGAGCGCATGGGCCATATCGAATTGGCCGCGCCGGTGGCGCATATCTGGTTCCTCAAATCGCTGCCGTCGCGCATCGGGCTCCTGCTCGACATGACACTCAAGGACCTCGAGCGCATTCTCTATTTCGAGCATTACGTCGTGCTTGAGCCGGGATTGACCCCGCTCAAGGACCGTCAGCTTTTGAGCGAGGACGATTACGTTAAGGCGCAGGATCAATTCGGCGCCGACAGCTTCACCGCCATGATTGGCGCGGAAGCCATCCGTGAAATGCTCAAAGCGCTCGACCTCGAGAAGATGGCGGCCGATCTGCGCCAGGAGATTATCGAGTCGACCTCGGAGCTCAAGCCGAAGAAGCTCGCCAAGCGGCTGAAGCTGATCGAGGCGTTTATCCAATCGAAAAACAAGCCGGAATGGATGATCCTCACCCATGTGCCGGTGATCCCGCCCGATCTGCGGCCGCTGGTGCCGCTCGACGGCGGGCGGTTCGCCACGTCCGATCTCAACGACCTCTACCGCCGCGTCATCAACCGCAATAACCGCTTGAAGCGGCTCATCGAGCTGCGCGCGCCCGACATCATCATCCGCAACGAAAAGCGGATGCTGCAGGAAGCGGTCGACGCGTTGTTCGACAACGGCCGCCGCGGCCGCGTCATCACCGGCGCCAACAAGCGGCCGCTGAAATCGCTGGCCGACATGCTCAAAGGCAAACAGGGCCGGTTCCGGCAGAACCTGCTCGGCAAGCGGGTCGACTATTCCGGCCGCTCGGTGATCGTGGTCGGCCCCGAGCTGAAGCTGCATCAGTGCGGGCTGCCGAAAAAGATGGCGCTCGAACTGTTCAAGCCGTTCATCTATTCGCGGCTCGACGCCAAGGGCCTGTCGACCACGGTGAAGCAGGCGAAGAAGCTCGTCGAGAAGGAGAAGCCCGAGGTTTGGGATATTCTTGACGAAGTCATTCGCGAGCATCCGGTGTTGCTCAACCGGGCGCCGACGCTGCACCGGCTTGGCATCCAGGCATTCGAGCCGGTGCTGATCGAAGGCAAGGCGATACAGCTCCATCCACTGGTGTGCGCGGCGTTCAACGCCGACTTCGACGGCGACCAGATGGCGGTCCACGTGCCACTGTCGCTCGAGGCGCAGCTCGAAGCGCGCGTGCTCATGATGTCGACCAACAACATTCTGCATCCGGCGAACGGCCAGCCGATCATCGTGCCGTCGCAGGATATCGTGCTCGGCCTGTACTACCTGTCGATCATTCGCGACGCCGTGGAGGGCGAGAGGCACAAGGTGTTCGGCGACCTGGCCGAGATCGATCTGGCCTTGCACGAGAAGGTCGTCAGCCTGCATTCGCGGATCAAATACCGGTGGGAAGGCCTCGGCGAAGACGGCAAGCCGGTCACGCGCTGGTACGACACCACGCCGGGCCGCGTCATTCTCGGCTCGGTGCTGCCGAAGCTCGCCAAGACGCCGTTCGACCTCGTCAACAAGTTGATGACGAAGCGCGAAATCTCCTCGATGATCGACACGGTCTATCGCCACTGCGGTCAGAAGGAGACGGTGATCTTCTGCGACCGCGTCATGGCGCTCGGCTTCCACCATGCGTTCAAGGCCGGCATTTCGTTCGGCAAGGACGACATGGTGGTGCCGCACTCCAAGCGCGCCAGCGTCGAGAAGACCCGCGAACTCGTCAAGGAATTCGAGCAGCAATACAACGACGGCCTGATTACGCAGGGCGAGAAGTACAACAAGGTCGTCGATGCCTGGTCGAAGTGCACCGAAGAAATCGCCGAAGCGATGATGAAGGAAATTTCCACCGCGCGGCCCGCGACGGAGAAGGGCGCCGAACCGCAGGTCAACTCGATCTACATGATGGCGCATTCCGGCGCGCGCGGCTCGCCGGCGCAAATGCGCCAGCTTGCCGGCATGCGCGGCCTGATGGCGAAGCCGTCGGGCGAAATCATCGAGAGCCCGATCATCTCCAACTTCAAGGAGGGGCTGTCGGTGCTCGAGTACTTCAACTCGACGCATGGCGCCCGCAAGGGTCTCGCCGACACCGCGCTCAAAACCGCGAACTCCGGTTATCTGACGCGTCGCCTCGTCGACGTGGCGCAGGACTGCATCATCACCGATGTCGATTGCGGCACGACGCGGGGCATCAAGGTGCGCGCCATCATCGACGCCGGCACGGTTGTCGCCTCGCTGGCAAGCCGCATCCTCGGCCGCACTACCGCCGAGGATGTGCGCGATCCGACCAGCAACGAAATGCTGGTGCCGAACGCCACGTTGCTTGAGGAGCAGCACGTCGAACGCCTGGTCAATGCCGGCGTGCAAGAGGTGAAAATCCGTTCGGTGCTGACCTGCGAGACGACGAGCGGCTGCTGCGGCATGTGCTATGGGCGCGATCTCGCTCGCGGCACTCCGGTCAATATGGGCGAGGCGGTGGGTGTCATCGCCGCGCAATCGATCGGCGAGCCGGGCACTCAGCTCACCATGCGCACGTTCCACATCGGCGGTGCGGCGCAGATTTCGGAGCAATCGTTCGTCGAGTTCGAACTTCGAAGGGACCGTCAAGATCAAGAATCTGAACGTCGCCCGCAATTCGGACGGCGACATGATCGCGATGAACCGCAACCTCATCGTTGCGGTGCTCGATCCCGACGGGACCGAACGCGCCGTGCACCGCATCCAGTACGGTGCGCGGCTCAAGGTCACCGATGGCGAGCACATCAAGCGCGGCCAACGCATTGCCGAGTGGGATCCTTACACCCGCCCGATCCTCACCGAGGTCGAAGGCATAGTCGGCTACGAGGACTTGGTTGAAGGCCAATCGTTGACGGAAACGCTCGACGAATTCACCGGCATCGCCAAGCGCGTGGTGATCGATTGGCGCTCGGGCTCCGCCCGCGGCCAGCAGGATCTGCGGCCGGCTTTGGTGATCAAGGGCAAGGACGGCAAGATCCTGAAGTTGAGCCGCGGCGGCGACGCCCGCTACATGCTGGCGGTCGACGCCATCATCTCGGTCGATCCGGGCGCCACGGTCAGGGCGGCCGACGTCATCGCGCGGATTCCGACGGAGAGCGCCAAGACGCGCGACATCACCGGCGGTCTGCCGCGCGTCGCTGAATTGTTCGAGGCCCGGCGGCCGAAGGAATCCGCGGTAATCGCGGAGATTTCCGGCACGGTCCGTTTCGGCCGCGACTACAAGAACAAGCGGCGCATCACCATCGAGCCGACCGATAAGGCCGAGGAGCCCAGGGAGTATCTCGTCCCGAAAGGCAAGCACATTCACTTGCAGGACGGCAACGTCATCGAGAAGGGCGACTTCATCGTCGAAGGCAACCCGGCGCCGCATGACATCCTGGCGATCAAAGGCGTTGAGGAGCTGGCCGGCTACCTCGTCAATGAGATTCAGGATGTGTACCGGCTCCAAGGTGTCGCCATCAACGACAAGCACATCGAGGTGATCGTTCGCCAGATGCTGCAGAAGGTCGAGATCGACGATTTCGGGGAGACCGATCTGATCCAGGGCGAGCAGGTCGACAAGATTGAGTTCGACGAGGTCAACGCGCGTTTCGCGGCCGAAGGCAAGAAGCCGGCGACCGCGCATCCGGTGCTGCTTGGCATCACCAAGGCATCGCTGCAGACGCGTTCGTTCATCTCGGCGGCGTCGTTCCAGGAGACCACCCGCGTGCTCACCGAAGCTGCAGTCAACGGCAAGGCCGACACGCTCGACGGCTTGAAGGAGAACGTCATCGTCGGCCGCCTGATCCCGGCAGGGACCGGCGCGATGATGAACAAAATCCGCGAGGTCGCGATCAAGCGCGACGCGCTCATTCTCGCCGAACGCGAGAAGGAAAAGGAAGCGGCGGCGATCAAAGCCGAGGCAGCGGCGGAACCCGCGGCGCTGCCGGCGGCGGAGTAAACGCACCGTGGCGAAATCGAGGGCCGCCCCGTGGGCGGCCCTTTTTTGTTGCCTGGGTTGTGCCAAGCGAAACCGGGACGGCTATTCGAGTCGAACGATCGCTTCCGGCTTTCGCCGCGCTCAAGCCGGACTACAGTTGGGACCTCATGTCCGCAACCATCAAAATCCTTAGCGGCGGCGCGATGCGCTCCCTCATGATGGACATCGTGCCGCTTTTTGAGCACGCGAGCGGCGTCAAGGTCGCGATCGAATTTCGCCTGACCTCGGTGCTGCAAAAAGAGATCGAGACGGGCGCAGCTTTCGACGTTGCGCTGTTGCCGCGGCCGGAACTTAATGCGCTGGTGGGGGCCAGCAAGATCGCCGCAGGCGGCACGGCCGATATTGCGCGTTCCTCGGTCGGACTCGCGGTCAAAGCCGGCGCTCAAAAACCTGATATATCGAGCGTCGTTGCGCTTAAGCGTGCGCTCGTTGCCGCGCGCTCGATCGCCTACAGCGACGGCCCGAGCGGCGCCTACATTGCGGCGCTGTTGCAGCGGCTTGGCATCGCGGATGCGATGAAGCCGAAAACCAAGCTGACGAGCCGTCCGGTCGCCGAACTCGTCGCCGCGGGCGAGGCCGAAATGGGTATGCAGCAGATCGTGGCCATTCTGCCCATCAAGGGCGCCGAACTCGTCGGCCCGCTGCCGAGTGAACTGCAAAACGTCATTATCTATGCGGCCGGGGTTTCGGCTGCTGCCCAAAATAGTGCCGCGGCCGAAGACTGCATCGCCTTTATGCGCAGTCGCAACGCGGCGCAGCTCATCAGGGCGAAAGGCATGGAGCCGGGTTGATCGGTTGCCGGCCAATCATCGCAGATGTGCTTGCGCCATCGCGCTTTCGTGCCCATTTAGGGTTGACTTGGAACAGTAGCGCCGATACATACCGCCCACTTTTCGGCAGGCGGTGAGCTTCGCCAGTCGGAACGGCCTGCCGGGTCCCCGAATAAGCTATTGTGAATCTTAGCTTTATTGGTTCGGACGCGGCGTGACGCCTCGACGAAGGAAGCTCAAACGCTGCCTCTGACTACGAAAAGTCAGACGATCAAGGGCATGACCGCGCTCGCATCGCGGTCCTCTGCGAAGGCCAAGCGCCCTTCCGCGCCGGGAAGCGGATGGCGCGATTTGGTTTTGCGCGGATGGATTCGAGCAATGCACTGGAATGAACGACTAGGACTGGAGCGAAGTAACTAATGCCGACGATCAACCAGCTCATTCGCAAGCCGCGGGTCACGCAGCACGCGAAGAAGAAGGTGCCGGCTTTGCAGCAGAGCCCGCAAAAGCGCGGCGTCTGCACCCGCGTCTATACCACGACGCCGAAGAAGCCGAACTCGGCGCTGCGCAAGGTCGCAAAAGTCCGGTTGACCAACGGTTTCGAAGTCATCGGCTATATCCCGGGCGAAGGCCATAACCTGCAGGAGCATTCGGTGGTGATGATCCGCGGCGGCCGCGTCAAAGATTTGCCCGGCGTGCGCTATCACATCCTCCGCGGTGTGCTCGACACGCAAGGCGTAAAAAACCGCAAGCAGCGGCGATCGAAATACGGAGCAAAACGACCCAAATAACGGGTCGTTTTGCGTTCTTAAGGAACGTGAGACGAAGGAAATAACGAGATGTCCCGCCGCCACAGGGCAGACAAGCGCGAGATCCTGCCAGACCCGAAATTCGGGAACGTCGTGGTCACGAAATTCATGAACTCGGTGATGCATGCCGGCAAGAAGTCGGTCGCCGAGAACATCGTCTATGGCGCACTCGACATCATCGAGGGCAAGACGCGGCAGAGTCCAGTCGCCGTATTCCAACAGGCGCTCGACAATGTCATGCCGTCGATCGAAGTCCGTTCGCGGCGTGTCGGCGGCGCCACCTACCAGGTGCCGGTCGAGGTGCGCACCTCGCGGCGCCAGGCGCTCGGCATCCGCTGGATCATCTCCGCCGCCCGCGAGCGCAACGAAAAAACGATGACCGAGCGGCTCTCCGCGGAGCTGCTCGATGCGTCGAATAACAGGGGAAATGCCGTAAAGAAGCGCGAAGACACGCACCGGATGGCGGAAGCCAACCGCGCGTTCTCGCACTATCGCTGGTGAAGCCAGCGACAGCGAAGGATTTCCCCCATGCCCCGCACCCATCCCATCGAGGACTACCGCAACTTCGGCATCATGGCCCATATCGATGCCGGCAAGACCACGACCACCGAGCGCGTCCTCTATTACACCGGCAAGAGCCACAAGATGGGCGAGGTGCACGACGGCGCCGCGACCATGGACTTCATGGAGCAGGAGCAGGAGCGCGGCATCACCATTACCTCGGCCGCGACCACCGCGATCTGGAACGGCAAGCGGCTCAACATCATCGACACGCCCGGGCATGTCGATTTTACCATCGAAGTGGAACGTTCGCTGCGCGTGCTCGACGGCGCCGTCTGCGTGCTCGACTCCAATCAGGGCGTTGAGCCGCAGACCGAGACGGTCTGGCGCCAAGGCGACCGGTACAACGTTCCGCGCATCGTCTTCTGCAATAAGATGGACAAGATCGGCGCTGATTACTTCCAGTGCCTCAAGGATATCGTCGTTCGCCTCGGTGCCAAGCCGGTTGCGATCCAGCTTCCGATCGGGGCCGAGGCGCAGTTCAAGGGCGTGATCGATCTCGTCCGCATGGTCGGCGTGGTCTGGGACGAAGAGACGCTCGGCGCCAAATATCACGATGTCGAAATTCCGGCCGAGCTCTTGGACCAGGCCAAGGAATATCGGGAGAAGCTGATCGAGGCCGCGGTCGAACTCGACGATGACGCGATGACCGCCTACCTCGAAGGCAAGGAACCCAACGTCGCCACGCTCAAGCGTCTAATCCGCAAGGCGACCATTTCCAGCACGTTCTTTCCGGTGCTGTGCGGCTCAGCCTTCAAGAATAAGGGCGTGCAGCCATTGCTTGATGCCGTGGTCGATTATCTGCCGTCGCCGGTCGACGTGCCGCCGGTCAAGGGCGTCGACCTCAAGGGCAATGAAGTCGAGCGCAAGGCCTCGGATTCCGAGCCGATGGCGCTGCTTGCTTTTAAAATCATGGACGATCCGTTCGTCGGCACCATCACCTTCTGCCGCATCTATTCCGGCAAGCTCGAGAGCTCGACCGGCGTGATGAACTCGACCAAGGATCGCAAAGAGCGCGTCGGCCGCATGCTGCTCATGCATGCCAACAACCGCGAAGACATCAAGGAGGCTTTTGCCGGCGACATCGTGGCGCTGGCCGGCCTTAAAGAGGTGCGCACCGGCGACACGCTGTGCGATCCGCAAAAGCCGGTCATTCTGGAAAAAATGGAATTCCCGGATCCGGTCATCGAGATCGCGATCGAGCCGAAATCGAAAGCCGACCAGGAAAAGCTCGGTGTGGCGCTGGCCAAGCTTGTGGCCGAGGACCCCTCGTTCCGCGTCCACACCGACCAGGAGTCCGGCCAGACCATCATCAAGGGCATGGGCGAGCTCCACCTCGACATCAAGGTCGATATCCTCAAGCGCACTTATAAGGTCGACGCCAATATCGGCGCGCCGCAAGTGGCCTATCGCGAAAAGATCACCCGGCCCGCCACGGTCGACTATACCCATAAGAAGCAGACCGGCGGCCACGGCCAGTTCGCCCGCATCAAGATCATGGCCGAGCCGAGCCAGCCCGGCGCGGGATTTGTGTTCGAGAACGAGATCGTCGGCGGCTCGGTACCGCGCGAATTCTTCCCGGCGGTCGAGAAGGGGCTCGAAGGATCGTTGGGCTCCGGCGTGCTCGCCGGCTTCCCAGTGGTCGATATCAAGGTCAGCCTCATCGACGGCGCCTCGCATGACGTCGATTCCTCGGCGATGGCGTTCGAGATTTGCGCGCGTGCGGCAATGCGCGAGGCGCTGCAAAAAGGCGGTCCGGCGCTGCTCGAGCCGATCATGAAGGTCGAGGTGGTGACGCCGGAGGACTACACCGGCTCGGTCATCGGCGACCTCAATTCGCGCCGCGGCCAGATTCAGGGCCAGGACATGCGCGGCAACGCCAACGTCATCAATGCGATGGTGCCGCTCGCCAACATGTTCTCCTACGTCAACAACCTGCGCTCCATGTCACAGGGGCGCGCCACGTTCACGATGCAGTTCGACCACTACGCAGAAGTGCCGAAAGCCATCGCCGAAGAGGTTCAGGCAAAGTTCGCCTGACGAACATTCACAAGGATTACAGAGACCCGAACGGAGAGTCCCATGGCCAAGGAAAAATTCCAGCGCACCAAACCGCATTGCAACATCGGCACGATCGGTCACGTCGATCACGGCAAGACGACGTTGACGGCGGCGATCACCAAGGTCGCGGCAGCAAAGGGTCAGGCGCAATTCACGGCCTATGACCAGATCGACAAAGCCCCGGAGGAGAAGGCGCGCGGCATCACCATCGCCACCGCTCACGTCGAGTACGAGACCGACAAGCGGCATTACGCGCATGTCGACTGCCCCGGCCACGCCGACTATGTGAAGAACATGATCACCGGCGCCGCACAGATGGATGGCGCGATCCTGGTGGTGAGCGCGGCGGATGGGCCGATGCCGCAGACCCGCGAGCACATTCTGCTGGCGCGGCAGGTCGGCGTGCCGGCGCTCGTCGTCTACCTCAACAAAGTCGACATGGTCGACGATCCTGAGCTCCTTGAGCTCGTCGAGCTCGAAGTGCGTGAGCTGCTGTCGAAATACAATTTCCCGGGCGACAAGATTCCCGTCATCAAGGGCTCGGCGCTGGCGGCGCTCGAGGACAAGAATCCGGAACTGGGCAAGAACTCGATCGACGCGCTGATGAAGGCGGTGGATGACTACATTCCGCAGCCGGAACGCCCGAAGGATCAGCCGTTCCTGATGCCGGTCGAAGACGTGTTTTCGATCTCCGGCCGCGGCACGGTCTGCACCGGCCGTATCGAGCGCGGCATCATCAAGGTCGGCGAGGAAGTCGAGATCGTCGGTATCAAGCCGACGCAGAAGACCGTTGTCACCGGCGTCGAAATGTTCCGCAAGCTGCTCGATCAAGGCGAGGCCGGCGACAACGTCGGTTGTCTCCTGCGCGGTACCAAGCGCGAAGAGGTGGAACGCGGGCAGGTGCTGTGCAAGCCGGGTTCGGTGAAACCGCACACCAAATTCAAGGCCGAGGCTTACATCCTTACCAAGGAAGAGGGCGGGCGCCACACGCCGTTCTTCACCAATTACCGGCCGCAATTCTACTTCCGCACCACGGACGTGACCGGCGTGGTGACGCTGCCGGAAGGCACCGAGATGGTGATGCCGGGCGACAATATCGCCATGGAAGTCACCCTGATCGTGCCGATCGCCATGGAAGAGAAGCTGCGTTTCGCCATTCGCGAGGGCGGCCGCACCGTCGGTGCCGGCGTGGTGGCGAGCATCATCGAGTGAGGAAATGAACTGTCGTCCCCCGCGAAGGCGGGGGACCCAGTATCCGCGGCGTGCGGAGAACCGAAGGACTAGCGATTACTGGATCGTCCGCCTGCGCGGACGATGACAGCCAGAGAGACAAAGCTAATGAACGGCCAGAATATCCGCATCCGGCTCAAGGCGTTCGATCACCGCATCCTCGATGCGTCGACGCGCGAGATCGTCAACACCGCCAAGCGCACCGGCGCACAGGTCCGCGGTCCGATCCCGCTGCCGACCAGGATCGAAAAATTCACCGTGAACCGCTCGCCGCATATCGACAAGAAAAGCCGCGAGCAATTCGAAATGCGCACGCATAAGCGCCTACTCGATATCGTCGATCCGACGCCGCAAACCGTCGATGCGCTGATGAAGCTCGATCTGGCCGCCGGCGTCGACGTCGAGATCAAGCTCTAGGGCGGGGAGAAGAAGAAAATGCGTTCCGGGGTGCTCGCGCAAAAGGTCGGGATGACGCGGCTGTTCACCGAGACTGGCGAGCATGTGCCGGTAACGGTGCTGCGGCTTGGCAATTGCCAGGTCGTCGGCCACCGCACCAAGGACAAGAACGGCTACGTCGCGCTCCAGCTCGGCGCCGGCGCGCGCAAGGTGCAGTCGACCACCAGGGCCGACCGGGGCCATTTCGCCGTCGCCAAGGTCGAGCCGAAGCGTAAACTCGCCGAGTTCCGGGTCGACGACGATGCGCTCATTCCGGTCGGCGCGGAGATCACCGCGGATCATTTCGTCGTCGGCCAATATGTCGATGTCACCGGCACTTCGACCGGCAAGGGCTGGGCCGGCGGCATGAAGCGCTGGAATTTTTCCGGCCTGCGAGCCAGCCACGGCGTCTCCATTTCGCATCGCTCGATCGGCTCGACCGGCGGCCGGCAGGATCCAGGAAAGACGTTCAAGAACAAGAAGATGCCAGGTCATCTTGGCGTCGATCGGGTGACCACGCTCAACCTGAAAGTCCGGCAGACCGACGTTGCGCGCGGCTTGATCCTGGTCGAAGGCGCCGTGCCCGGCGTCAAGGGCGGCTGGATCATGGTGCGCGACGCAGTGAAGAAGAAGCTGCCGGACGGCGTGCCGAAGCCCGGTAAGTTCAAGCTCGCCGACAATGCGGCCGAAGCGCCTGTCGCGATCGGCCCGGCCGGGGAGGGCGCGTGACATGGAACTGCAAGTCACCACGCTCGACGGCAAGAAAGCGGGCTCCGTCACATTGTCCGACGCCATTTTCGGTCTCGAGCCGCGCACCGATCTCATTCACCGTTGCGTCGTGTGGCAATTGGCGAAGCGCCGCGCCGGCACGCATGAAGTGAAGAATCGGGCGGATATCGACCGCACCGGCAAGAAAATGTACCGGCAGAAGGGTACCGGTTCCGCCCGTCACGGCTCGGCGCGCGTGAATCTGTTCCGCGGCGGCGGCCGCTCGTTCGGCCCGCACACCCGCAGTCACGCCGTCGGTCTGCCGAAGAAGGTCCGCGCGCTGGCGCTCAAGCACGCGCTTTCAGCCAAAGCAAAGGACGGCGGCATCATCGTCATCGAGGCGCTCGCCGTGAAGGAAGCCAAGACCAAGGCGCTGCGCGGCCATTTCGACAAGCTCGGCGTTTCCAATGCGCTGTTCATCGACGGCGCCGAGGTCGCCGCCGACGTGCGCACCGCAGCGCGCAATATCCCGAATATCGACGTGCTGCCGGTCGCCGGCATCAATGTCTACGACATCATGCGGCGGCGAAAGCTTGTTCTGACGCGCGCCGCCGTCGACGCATTGGAGGCGCGATTTAAATGACCACGACCGATCCGCGCCATTACGACATCATCGTCGCGCCGCTCATTACCGAGAAGGCGACCAACGCGTCCGAGTTCAACAAGGTCGTGTTCAAGGTCGCCATGACCGCGACCAAGCCGCAGATCAAGGAAGCGGTCGAGAAGCTGTTCGACGTCAAGGTCAAAAGCGTGAACACGCTGCGCCGCCGCGGCAAATGGAAGACGTTTCGCGGCCGCTACGGCCGCACCTCCGATACCAAGCGCGCGATCGTGACCCTCGAAGAGGGCCAAACGATCGACGTCACCACCGGGCTATAGGGGAGCGCGCGCGATGGCACTCAAAAACTATAATCCGGTTACTCCCGGCCAGCGCCAGCTCGTTCTCGTCGATCGCGCGGGACTCCATGCCGGCAAGCCGGTCAAAGCGCTGACCGAAGGCAAGAATTCCAGCGGCGGCCGCAACAATGGCGGCAGCATCACCATTCGCTATCGCGGCGGCGGCCACAAGCAGGCCTACCGCATGATCGATTTTAAGCGCCGCAAGTTCGACGTGGCGGCGAAGGTCGAGCGGCTGGAATACGATCCCAACCGCACCGGTTTCATCGCGCTGGTCAAATACGACGACGGCGAACTCGCCTACATCCTGGCGCCGCAACGCCTCGCGGTCGGCGACAGTATCGTCGCCGGCGAGCATGTCGACGTAAAACCCGGCAACGCCATGCCGATCGCCAATATTCCGGTCGGCACCATCGTCCACAATATCGAGCTGAAGATCGGCAAGGGCGGCCAGGTCGCTCGCTCGGCCGGCACCTATGCCCAGATTGTCGGACGCGACGGCGAATATGTGATCTTAAGGTTGAATTCCGGCGAGCAGCGCCTGGTTCATGGCCGTTGCCTCGCCACCGTCGGCGCGGTGTCGAATCCGGACAACATGAACGTTTCCATCGGCAAGGCCGGGCGCACCCGGTGGATGGGACGCCGCGGTCATGTGCGCGGCGAGGCCATGAATCCGGTCGATCATCCGCTCGGCGGCCGCACGCGCGGCGGCCGGCATCCGGTGACGCCGTGGGGCAAGCCCACCAAGGGCATGAAGACGCGCAAGAACAAGTCGACGGCGAAATTCATCATGATGAGCCGTCACGCGCGCAAGAAGCAGAAGTAGGAGCGATTATGACTCGTTCGGTCTGGAAGGGTCCGTTTGTCGACGGTTATCTGCTGAAAAAGGCCGATGCCGCGCGCTCGTCCGGACGTCACGAAATGATCCGCATCTGGTCGCGGCGCTCGACCATCCTGCCGCAATTCGTGGGCTTAACCTTCGGCGTCTACAACGGCCAGAAGCACATTCCGGTCATCGTCACCGAGGAAATGGTCGGGCACAAATTCGGCGAATTCGCGCCGACCCGTTCGTTCTACGGCCACTCGTCGGACCGCAAGGCCAAGCGCGCGGGTGCGCCGGGCGAGGGCGCGGCGCCGGGAGCAGCGCCCGCGGCGCCGGGCGCCGCTGCGCCGGCGGCGGGCGCGTCATGAGGTTGGGAGAGCTGCGATGAGCAAGAAAAAGCGCGACCGCGCGCTCTCCGACACCGAGGCGAAAGCGGTGGCCCGCATGCTGCGGATCAGTCCGCAGAAGCTGAACCTGTTGGCGCAGCTCATCCGCGGCAAGAAGGTTGCGACCGCGCTCGCCGATCTCGAATTCTCGCGCAAGCGCATCGCCCGCGACGTGCGCAAATGCCTGGAATTGGCGATCGCCAATGCGGAGAACAATCACGACCTCAACGTCGACGATCTCGTCGTCGTCGAGGCCCACGTCGGCAAGGCTATCGTGATCAAGCGGCACTCGCCGCGCGCGCGCGGCCGCGTCGGAGCGATTTTCAAGCCGTTCTCGCACCTCACCATCGTGGTGCGCGAAGTCGAAGCGCAGGCGTAACGGGAGCGGCGAGGAGAGCACTATGGGTCAAAAGGTCAATCCGGTCGGGCTGCGTCTCGGCATCAACCGCACCTGGGATTCGCGCTGGTATGCCGGCAAGTCGAGTTATGGCGCGCTGCTGCACGAGGATATGGAAATCCGCAAGGTGCTGATGGCGGAGCTCAAGCAGGCCGCGGTGTCCAAGATCGTGATCGAGCGGCCGCATAAGAAATGCCGCGTCACCATCCACTCGGCGCGCCCCGGCGTCGTCATCGGCAAGAAGGGCGCCGACATCGAGAAACTGCGCCGCAAGGTCGCAGCCCTCACCGACAGCGATGTCGTGATCAATATCGTGGAAATCCGCAAGCCCGAGCTCGACGCTCAGCTGGTCGCCGAATCGATCGCGCAGCAGCTCGAACGCCGCGTCGCATTCCGCCGCGCGATGAAGCGCGCCGTGCAATCGGCGATGCGGCTCGGCGCCGGCGGCATCCGCATCAATTGCTCGGGCCGGCTCGGCGGCGCCGAAATCGCGCGCATGGAATGGTACCGCGAGGGCCGCGTGCCGCTGCATACGCTGCGCGCCGACGTCGATTACGGGGTCGCTACCGCGTTCACCACCTACGGCACCTGCGGCGTGAAGGTTTGGATCTTCAAGGGCGAGATCATGGAGCACGACCCGATGGCGCAGGACAAGAAGATGGCCGAAGGCGATGTCGGCCGGCCGCGGCGGGACGCGGCGTGAACGAGCGGATTGGGATAGAGGCTTAAAGCCATGCTGCAACCGATGCGGACGAAATTTCGCAAGGCGCATAAAGGGCGCATCCACGGCATCGCTTCGAGCGCGATCGACTTGGCGTTCGGTCAGTATGGCCTCAAGGCTCTCGAGCCCGAGCGGGTCACCGCGCGCCAGATCGAGGCGGCGCGCCGCGCGCTCACCCGGCACATGAAGCGCTCCGGCCGCGTCTGGATTCGCTTGTTTCCGGACGTGCCGGTGTCGAAGAAGCCGCTCGAAGTCCGCATGGGCTCCGGCAAGGGCACGCCCGAGTTCTGGGTCGCGCGCGTAAAACCGGGCCGCATTCTGTTCGAGATCGACGGTGTCACCATCGACGTCGCCAAAGAGGCGCTGGCGCTGGCCGCCGCCAAATTGCCGATCAAGACCCGTTTCGTCGAGCGGATCAGCGAGTAGGCGTGTGACATGAAACCGGACGATATCAGAGCGATGACGATCGATCAGATCGACGACGAAGTGCTCAAGCTCAAGAAGGAGCACTTCAACCTGCGCTTCCAGCGTGCCAGCGGTCAGTTGGAAAATACCGCGCGCGTGCGCGAGGTCCGGCGCGACATCGCGCGATTGAAGACGGTCGCGCGGACCAAGCGCCAAGGTCCATCGAAGCTGGCCGCGGCGAAGAGTTGAGAGGATCAAGATGCCGAAGCGAACGCTCCAAGGCGTCGTGGTGAGCGACAAACAAGCGAAGACCTTAGTGGTGCGAGTCGAGCGCCGCTTCACCCATCCCATTTTCAAGAAGACGATCCGCCGCACCAAGAAGTATTACGCCCACGACGAGAACAACGAATTCAAGGTCGGCGACATCGTATGGATCGAGGAGCACCGCCCGATTTCCAAGCTCAAACGCTGGGCGGTGGTACGCGGCGAGAAGAAGAAGGCGTCGTAAGCGTGATGCGACCGGAATGGAAAGAGTGGGGTAACCCATGATCCAGATGCAAACCAATCTCGACGTGGCGGACAATTCCGGCGCGCGCCGCGTCATGTGCATCAAGGTGCTGGGCGGCAGTAAGCGCAAATACGCCACTATCGGCGATGTCATCGTCGTGTCGGTGAAAGAGGCGATCCCGCGCGGCCGGGTCAAAAAGGGCGACGTGATGAAGGCGGTGATTGTGCGTATCTCCAAGGACATCAAGCGCGCCGATGGGTCGATCATCCGCTTCGACCGCAACGCCGCGGTGCTGATCAATCCGCAGATGGAGCCGGTCGGCACCCGCATTTTCGGTCCGGTGCCGCGGGAACTGCGCGCCAAGAACCACATGAAAATCATTTCGCTGGCGCCCGAGGTGCTGTGATGGCGGCGAAAATCAAAAAGGGCGACAACGTCATCGTCATCGCGGGCCGCGACAAGGGCCGCACCGGCGAGGTCATCGAAATGCGCCGCGATGACGCGCGCGTGTTGGTGCGCGGGGTCAATATGGTCAAGCGCCACCAGCGCCAGAGCGCCTCGCAGGAAGGCGGCATCATTTCCAAGGAAGCGCCGATCCACCTGTCGAACGTCGCGCTCGCCGATCCGAAGGACGGCAAGCCGACGCGCGTCGGCTTCAAATTCGTCGGCAAAGGCGAGGACCGCAAGAAGGTGCGCGTCGCCAAGCGTTCGGGAGTTGAGATCGATGGCTGATACCGACGAGAAACAAGCGAAGAAGCCGGACAGGTCGCCGCGGCCGCCGACGCCCGAGCAGGCCGCCAAGGCCGAGAAGGACGACAAGAAGGTGGCAAAGCAGGCGCGGGCCGATAAGGCCGCGGCCGACAGCAAGGCCGGCAAGTCAGGCAAGCCGGTTGCGCCGCGCGAGCCCGAGCCGCGGGTGCCGGCCCGGCTTAAGGTGCAGTTCGAGGAAGCGATCCGCGCCAAGCTTGCCGAACAGTTCGGTTATAAGAACCGCTTCCAGGTGCCCACGCTGGACAAGGTCGTCATCAATATGGGCGTCGGCGAAGGCGTCGCCGACAAGAAGAAGGTCGACGGCGCTGCCGCCGATCTTGCGCTGATTGCCGGACAAAAGGCGGTGGTCACCAAAGCGCGTAAATCGATTGCCACCTACAAGTTGCGCACCGGTCAATCGATCGGCTGCAAAGTGACGTTGCGCAAGGCGCGCATGTATGAGTTCATCGACCGCCTCATCAATATCGCGCTGCCGCGGGTGCGCGACTTCCGCGGGCTTAATCCGAAGAGCTTCGACGGCCGCGGCAATTACACGCTCGGCATCAAGGAACACATCGTGTTCCCGGAAATCGACTATGACAAAGCCGCCGACATCTGGGGCATGGACATCACGGTCTGCACCACGGCGCGCAATGACGACGAAGCGCGCGCTTTGTTGACGGCGTTTAATTTTCCGTTCCGGCAGTGAGGCCGAAAAGCCCCAGACGCGGGACAGTTTGGAGAACGAGATGGCGAAGAAGAGTTCGATTGAGAAGAACAACCGGCGCCGCCGGATGTCGAAGAAATATGCCGGCCGCCGCACGCGGCTCAAGGCGATCGCCCGCGACAAGTCGAAGCCGGTGGAGGAGCGTTTTGCCGCTACGCTCAAGCTCGCCGAACTGCCGCGCAACTCGTCCGCCACTCGCATCCGCAATCGTTGCGAATTGACCGGCCGGCCGCGCGGCTTCTACCGCAAGCATAAATTATCGCGCATCGCGCTACGCGAACTCGGCTCGAAGGGACTGATTCCCGGCTTGGTGAAGTCGAGTTGGTAGGGAGGAGCGCACGATGGCCATGAACGATCCGCTCGGCGATCTCCTGTCCCGCATTCGCAATGCGCAGATGCGCAACAAGGGCAAGGTCTCCTCACCCAACTCGCGGCTGCGCGAGAGCGTGCTCGAAGTGCTCAAGAACGAGGGCTATATCCGCGGCTACGCGGTGGTCGAGAAAGACGGCCGCTCGGAGATCGAGATCGAGCTGAAATATTTCGACGGCGAGCCGGTCATCCGCGAAATCGAGCGGGTGTCGAAGCCGGGCCGCCGCGTCTACACTTCGGTCAAGAACATGCCGCGCATCAATAACGGGCTCGGCGTCACCATCGTGTCGACGCCGAAAGGCGTCATGGCCGACCACGACGCCCGCGACGCCAATGTCGGCGGCGAAATCCTCTGCACGGTGTTCTGATGTCGCGTATCGGCAAGAGAGCGATCGCGGTGCCTTCCGGGATCACCGCCAATGTCGAGGGCCAGACCGTGAAGGTCAAAGGCCCCAAAGGCGCGCTGTCCGTCGTGCTGCATGACGACGTCGCGGCCAAGCTCGATGGCGGCCAGATCAAGGTCGAGCCGCGCGCCGAGACCAAGCGCGCCCGCGCGCAATGGGGCACCTCGCGCACGCTCATTGCCAATCTGATTTCGGGCGTCACTAAGGGCTTCGAACAGCGCCTTGAAATCAACGGCGTCGGCTACCGCGCGGCGGTGCAGGGCAAGAACCTGCAGATTGCGCTCGGCTACAGCCACGACATCATCTACCCGATTCCGGAAGGCATCACGATCGCCACGCCGCGGCCGGTTGAAATCGTCATCACCGGCAGCGACCGCCAGAAGGTCGGCCAGGTTGCCGCCGAAATCCGCGAGTATCGGCCGCCGGAGCCCTATAAGGGCAAGGGCATCAAATATGCCGGCGAGCGCATCTTCCGCAAGGAAGGCAAGAAGAAGTAACGGAGCCGCGCTATGAGCAAGCTCAGTGACAGGATCATGCGGCGGACGGGGCGCGTGCGCGGCACGCTGCGCCGCGCGGCGGGCGAACGAAAGCGGCTGACCGTGTACCGCTCGTCCAAGCACATCTACGCGCAGGTGATCGATGACGATGCCGGCATCACGCTCGCCGCGGCTTCTTCGATCGAAAAAACCGCGCGCGAGAGCTTAAAGACTGGCGCCAGCGTCGATGCGGCCAAAGCGGTGGGCAAGCTCATCGCCGAACGCGCCAAAGAGAAGGGCGTCAAGGACGTCGTGTTCGACCGCGGCGGCTATCTCTATCACGGCCGGGTCAAGGCCTTGGCCGAAGCTGCGCGCGAAGGCGGGCTGAACTTTTGAGGTCGATGTCAGATGTCAAATATCGGAGGTCAGACATCAGAGGTCAGCGGCACCTCCCGATATCCGACATCTGACAGCGGTCATCGCATCGCAACCTAGAGGTTGATACAAACATGGCAGATCATTATGGCTCGTGAACCCCGCGAACGGCGGCGAGATGAAGAGCGCGACAGCGAGTTCGTCGATAAGCTCGTGCACATTAATCGCGTCGCCAAAGTGGTGAAGGGCGGCCGCCGCTTCGGCTTCGCCGCATTGGTGGTCGTCGGCGATCAGAAAGGCCGCGTCGGCTTTGGCCACGGCAAGGCCCGCGAAGTGCCGGAAGCGATCCGCAAGGCGACCGATGCCGCCAAGCGCGGGCTGACCCGGGTACCGCTGCGCGAAGGCCGCACGCTGCATCACGACGTTGCCGGCCGTCACGGCGCCGGCCGGGTCTATCTGCGCGCCGCCCCTCCCGGCACTGGCATCATCGCCGGCGGTCCGATGCGCGCGGTATTCGAGACGCTCGGCATGCAGGACGTGGTCGCGAAGTCGATCGGCACGTCCAATCCATATAACGTCGTGCGCGCCACTTTTGACGCGCTTAAGCGCCAGGACTCGCCGCGCTCGGTCGCTGCCCGCCGCAACGTCAAGGTTTCGACGCTGCAGGCGCGCCGCCGCGACGTTGATGCCGAAGCCGCGGCCGATTGAGGACGAGCACGTCATGAACGCCGAGAAGAACGCAGGCAAAACCGTCAGAGTCCGGCAAACCGGCAGCCCGTCGCGCCGGATTTACACCCAGCGTGAAACCCTGATCGGGCTCAAGCTCAACAAGATCGGACGCGTCGCCGAACTCATCGATACGCCGCAAACTCGCGGCATGATCGCCAAGGTCGCCCATCTCGTCGAAGTGGTGGAGAAATAACCCATGGAGCTTCACCAACTCGCCGGCCGTCCCGGCGCGCGCAAGACGCGAAAGCGCATCGGTCGCGGCATCGGCTCGGGCAAAGGCAAGACCGGCGGCCGCGGCGGCAAGGGCCAGACGGCGCGCTCCGGCGTGCGCATCAAGGGTTTCGAAGGCGGCCAGATGCCGCTGCATCGCCGACTGCCCAAGCGTGGATTTAAGAACACCATGTTCGCGCGCAAGCTCAACGAGGTGAATCTCGGCCGTATCCAGGCGGCGATTGACGCCGGTATGCTGGATGCCGCCGGCAAGATCGACGCCGCGGCCCTGGTCAAAGCCGGCGTGCTGCGCCGGACCAAAGACGGCGTGCGGCTTCTTGGCGGCGGCGAAATCAAGGCGAAAGTTACGCTTTCCGTCTATGGTGCATCGAAATCGGCGGTCGCTGCCGTGGAAAAGGCCGGCGGCACCGTCGAAATCCTTGCTCCTAAGGCGGCCGAGACGGGTGAGCAGGCGGCCTGATGGTCGTCATGCCCCGGCCTTGTGCCGGGCATCCACGACTTATAGGTGTCAACGAGACGTGGATGGCCGGGACAAAGCCCGGTCATGACAAGGTGAGAGGGGCTCGGAGCGGTAGATGGTCTCTGCAGCGGAACAACTGGCGGCCAATCTCAACTTCTCGGCGCTTGCCAAAGCCGAAGAGCTGAAAAAGCGCATCTGGTTCACGCTCGGCGCGCTCCTGGTCTATCGGCTCGGCACGTACATACCGCTGCCTGGTATCGATCCGAACGCCTGGGACCAGATTTTCCAATCCCAGCAGGGCGGCATTTTGGGCATGTTCAACATGTTCGCCGGCGGCGGCATTCACCGCATGGCGATCTTTGCGCTCAACATTATGCCGTACATTTCGGCTTCGATCATCATCCAATTGATGACGACCGTGTCGCCCACCCTCGAACAGCTCAAGAAAGAGGGCGAGGCCGGCCGCAAAATGATCAACCAGTACACCCGTTATCTGACGGTGGTGCTGGCGGGATTCCAGGCCTACGGCATTGCTGTCGGGCTGGAAGGGGCCAGCCACGTGGTCAGCGATCCCGGCCTGTTCTTTCGCATCTCGACGGTGATTACGCTCGCCGGCGGCACCATTTTCCTGATGTGGCTCGGCGAGCAGATTACGCAGCGCGGCATCGGCAACGGCACCTCGCTGATCATCATGTCGGGCATCGTCGCGCAATTGCCGTCGGCCATTGCCGGCACGCTCGAACTCGGCCGCCAGGGCGCGCTGTCCACCGGGCTCATTCTCATCGTCATCCTCATGGTGATCGCAGTTATCACCTTCATCGTGTTTATTGAGCGGGCGCAGCGCCGGCTGTTGATCCAGTATCCCAAGCGTCAGGTCGGCAACCGCATGTTCGAGGGTCAATCCTCGCATCTGCCGCTCAAGCTCAACACCTCGGGCGTCATCCCGCCGATCTTCGCCTCGTCGCTGCTGTTGTTGCCGACGACGATTGCCAACTTCACGGCCGGGCAGGGCCCGGGATGGCTCACCATCATTACGACGCAGCTGGCGCATGGGCGGCCGTTGTTCCTCATGCTCTATGTCGGGCTGATCGTGTTCTTTGCCTTTTTCTACACGGCGATCGTGTTCAATCCGACCGAGACCGCCGACAACTTGAAGAAGCATGGCGGCTTCATTCCCGGCATCCGGCCCGGCGAACGTACGGCGGAACATATCGATTATGTCCTGTCGCGAATCACGGTAATCGGAGCGGCCTATCTTGCCGTCGTTTGCCTGTTCCCCGAGATTCTGATTTCGTATGCGGCGGTGCCGTTCTATTTCGGTGGCACCTCGCTTCTGATCGTTGTCAGCGTAACCATGGATACGGTGGCGCAAATACAGGGCTATCTGCTGGCTCATCAGTATGAAGGCCTGATAAAAAGATCGAAATTGAGGGGGCGCCGTAGATGAGACTGATCCTGCTCGGCCCGCCGGGGGCTGGTAAGGGAACGCAAGCGCTGCGTCTCGTGGCCAAATACGGAATAGTCCCACTTTCGACCGGAGAAATGCTGCGGGAGGCTGTCAAGGCCGGCACGCCCGTCGGCCGGCAAGTCAAGGATATGATGGCTCGCGGCAGTTTAGTCCCCGACAACGTCGTGGTCGGCATCGTCGGCCAACGTATCGAAGAGCCGGATGCGCGTAAGGGTTTTATCCTCGATGGTTTCCCGCGTACCGTGCCGCAGGCGGTGGCGCTTGACCGCATGCTGGAGACCAGACGGCTTGGACTCGATGCGGTCATCGAGCTGCGCGTCGACGAGGACGCCCTGGTGCGGCGTATTGAGAGCCGCATCGCCGAGATGAAGGAACGGGGTGAGGAGCGTCGCCCCGACGATGACCCCGAGGTGCTGCGTAACCGGCTTAAGGCGTACCGGGATCAAACCGCCCCTCTGATCGCCTATTACCGGCAAAAGGGGGTGTTGCGCACCGTCAACGGCATGGCCGCCATTCCGGATGTGGCTGCTGCCATCGATAAGGTGGTGCCGTCCGACCGGCCGGCCGGGTGCGGGTCCGCTCAAAAAAAAAGCGAAGAACTCAGCCGCTGAAACGGCGGCGGATTATGCCGCCGGGTAAGAAAACTATAGGAAAAAAATCCGTAAACGGCCCCCCAGGTGGACGGAAAAAGCCGGCACCGGCCAAGACTGGCGCAAAGCCGACCGTGCGCCGGCGCAAAACTCGTGGAAAGCGCCGACGGTGACCAAGTTTATACAAGAAATACCCAACCGAGGTTGACGAAAGCGCTTGGAATCCATTAATAAGCCTCGAATATCCAGTCGGAGATTTAGCAGCGATGCCAGGCCGCAGCGGCAGGCAGGCGTTGGCTTTTTACGTTTGTGGCCTTCTCAGGTGACATTAGAACCGATGGAGAGCGGCCGGGCGCCACGGAGCTTCCGTGGCCGGGCCGCCGCAAGGAGTAACTGGTTTGAGGAGTAACTGACTTGGCTCGTATCGCTGGCGTCAATCTACCGACCAACAAGCGCATCGTGATTGCGCTGCAGTACATCTATGGCATTGGCGGCGCCAAGGCTCACGAAATCCTGGGCAAAGTGTCGATCCCGGAATCGCGGCGGGTGTCGCAATTGACCGACCAGGAAGTGTTGCAGCTGCGCGAAGTGATCGACCGCGACTATATGGTGGAAGGCGACCTGCGGCGCGAAGTCGCCATGAACATCAAACGGCTCATGGATCTGGGTTGTTATCGCGGCTTGCGTCACCGCCGCAGCCTGCCGGTGCGCGGCCAGCGCACACATACCAACGCGCGGACCCGCAAGGGCCCGGCCAAGCCGATCGCCGGCAAGAAGAAATAGTGCGTGGAACAGCACGAAGAGACGGCGCCGGTGCCGCCGGCTCCGTTCCGCGAAAGGGTTTTGAATGGGTAAGGAAGCTACGCGCGTCCGCCGCCGCGAACGCAAGAACATCGCTTCGGGCGTCGCACACGTGAACGCGACGTTCAACAATACGATGATCACGATCACCGACGTGCAAGGCAATACCATCGCCTGGTCGTCGGCAGGCACAATGGGTTTCAAGGGATCGCGCAAATCGACGCCTTACGCGGCGCAGGTCGCCGCCGAAGACGCCGCAAAGAAAGCGCAGGAGCACGGCATGCGTACGCTGGAAGTCGAGGTGGCGGGTCCCGGTTCGGGTCGGGAGTTGGCGCTGCGCTCGCTGCAGGCGGCCGGCTTCACCATCACGTCGATCCGCGATGTGACGCCGATTCCGCACAATGGCTGCCGTCCGCGCAAGCGGCGGCGCGTATAGGACATCCGGTCGATGGAACAGATGGAACATCTGCCGCCGCTTGAGCATCAAACCAATTTTGGCCCCGCGGAGCGGAGTGGGGCGCGCGAGACGTTGGCGCCGCGCAACGCGATGGGTGATAACGTGACGATTTAAAAGAATTGGCAGGAACTAATCAGGCCCAACAAGCTACAGGTCAGCGCCGGTGCCGATACGCGCCGTTCGGCGACCGTGGTCGCCGAACCGCTCGAACGCGGTTTCGGCGTGACGCTCGGCAACGCGCTGCGGCGCATTTTATTGTCGTCGCTGCAAGGCGCCGCCGTCCAGTCGGTGCATATCGACGGCGTGCTGCATGAATTTTCATCGATCGCAGGCGTGCGCGAGGACGTGACCGACATCGTGCTCAACATCAAGGACATCGCCATCAGGATGCAGGGCGATGGCCCTAAGCGCATGGTGGTGAAGAAGCAGGGTCCGGGAACGGTCACCGCCAACGACATTCAGACCGTCGGCGATATCGTCGTGCTCAATCCCGACCTGGTGCTCTGCACGCTCGATGAAGGCGCCGAGATCCGCATGGAATTCACGGTGAACATCGGCAAGGGTTACGTGCCGGCCGAGCGCAACCGCCCCGAGGACGCCCCGATCGGGCTAATTCCGGTCGACAGCTTGTACTCGCCGGTGCGCAAAGTCTCCTACAAAGTCGAGAACACGCGCGAAGGCCAGATTCTCGATTACGACAAGCTGACGCTGTCGATCGAAACCAACGGCGCGGTGACCCCGGACGACGCGCTCGCTTATGCCGCGCGCATCCTGCAGGATCAGCTCAACGTGTTCGTCAATTTCGAAGAGCCCAAGCGCGAAACCGCGCACGAGGCGATCCCCGATCTCGCTTTCAACCCGGCCTTCCTCAAGAAGGTCGACGAGCTCGAGCTCTCGGTGCGCTCCGCCAATTGCTTGAAAAACGACAACATCGTCTATATCGGCGACCTGGTGCAGAAGACCGAAGCGGAAATGCTGCGCACGCCGAATTTCGGCAGAAAATCGCTCAACGAGATCAAGGAAGTCTTGGTCCAGATGGGACTGCATCTCGGCATGGAAGTGCCGGGCTGGCCGCCGGAAAATATCGAGGAACTGGCCAAGCGCTTCGAGGATCATTACTGAGCAGAGGACAGATATCAGAGATCAGAGGTCAGATCGGATTTTCGTCCGACATCTGACATCCGACATCTGGTATCTGAGCGACCATGCGTCACGCCAAGACCCACCGCAAATTCAATCGCCGCTCGGATCACCGCAAGGCGATGCTGGCGAATCTCGCGGCGTCGCTGATCAAGCACGAGCAGATCGTCACGACCCTGCCGAAGGCCAAGGATTTGCGCCCGGTCGTCGAGAAGCTCGTGACGCTCGGCAAGCGCGGCGGCCTGCATGCCCGCCGTCAGGCCATAGCGCAGATGCGCGACATTGCCATGGTCAAGAAGCTGTTTGACGTGATCGGCCCGCGCTACAAGGAGCGCGATGGCGGATATACCCGTGTGATGAAGGCCGGTTTCCGTTACGGCGATTCCGCGCCGGTCGCGGTGATCGAATTCGTTGACCGCAACGTCGAGGCGCGCGGTAAGGATTCCGGGCCGGTTCAGGCGCGACGCGCCGAAGCGGAAGCGGCCGTTCCGGCGTAAAAGCTTCACCGATGAGGGGCGGCGTCATCGCCCTTCTGCCGCCTCGGTCGGATGCCTATATCCGGGCGCATTGAATTCGGGGTTTTTCATGCCGCGTTTGCATTTCCCGGTCGTTCCGGCTGTCGCAATTATCCTGTGGGCGCTGATCGTCTCGGGCGCCGGCGCGCAAGACAGCCAGCGCGTGGTGCCGAATTCGCCGGCGCAGCTGCAGCTGTCCTTCGCGCCGATCGTCAAGCGCGTGGCGCCGGCGGTGGTGAACGTCTACGCCACGCATGTCGTCGAAAACAACAATCCGTTCCTGGCCGATCCGTTCTTTCGCCAGTTCTTCGGCATGGTGCCGCGCGAGCAGGTCGAACACTCGCTCGGCTCCGGCGTCATCGTCGATCCGTCTGGCCTGGTCGTCACTAATTATCACGTCATCGAGGGCGCCAGCGAAGTGAAGGTCGCGCTTGCCGACAAGCGTGAATTTGCCGCCGATATCGTGCTCAAGGATCAGCGCAGCGACCTTGCGGTGCTGCGCGTCAAGGGCGCCAAGGAGCGCTTTCCGACGCTGCCGTTCGCCGATTCCGACGATCTGCAAGTCGGCGATGTGGTGCTGGCGATCGGCGATCCGTTCGGCGTCGGCCAGACGGTGACGCATGGCATCGTCTCGGCGGTGGCGCGCACCGATGTCGGCATCAGCGATTATCAGTTCTTCATCCAGACCGACGCCGCTATCAATCCCGGCAATTCCGGCGGCCCGCTGGTCGACATGAACGGCCGGATGGTCGGCATCAATTCGGCGATCTATTCGCGCTCCGGCGGCTCGCAGGGCATCGGCTTCGCCATCCCGGCGAATATGGTGCGGGTGGTGGTCGCCTCCGCGGAGGGCGGCGGCGGCGCGGTGAAGCGGCCGTGGCTCGGCGCAAAGCTTCAGGCGATCACGCCGGACATCGCCGACAGCCTCGGCTTGCAACGGCCGAGCGGCGCCCTGGTCGCCAGCGTCGCCGCCGACAGCCCGGCCGCCCGTGCCGGCATCAAGACCGGCGACGTCATCGTCAGCGTCGACGGCACCGCGGTCGACGATCCAACGGCTTTCAATTATCGCTTCGCAACCAAACCGCTCGGTGGCACCGCGCAGATCGGCGTGGTGCGGCAGGGCCATGCCACTGTCGTGCCGGTCGCGCTGCAGAGCCTCCCCGATTCACCGCGCGAGGAGGTGCAAATCCGGGCACGCTCGCCGTTCCTTGGCGCCACGGTTGCCAACCTGTCGCCGGCTCTTGCCGACGAGATGCGGCTTGATCCGAATACCGAAGGCGTGGTCATCACCGATGTCGCCGACGGCTCGGAGGCGCAGTCGATCGGCTTTCAGAAGGGCGACATCATCGTCTCGGTGAACAATCAGAAAATCGTCAAGCCGGCCGATCTCGAGCGCATTGCCGGCGCCGGCGGCCGGCAATGGCGCATCACGCTGATGCGCGGCGGTCAGCAGATTTCAGTCATGTTTGCCGGATGAGCTCGCGCCCAAAGCCCAAGGGACCAAGTCTGTTCGCCGCTGCCGGCCTTGAGCACGATGCGCCGCGGCCGTTGGCCGACAAGCTTCGCCCGCAACAGCTCGGCGACGTGGTCGGCCAGGATCATCTGCTCGGCCCCAACGGCGCGCTAACCCGAATGCTCGATACGCGCTCGCTCGGCTCGCTGATTTTCTGGGGACCGCCCGGGACCGGCAAAACCACGGTGGCGCGGTTGCTCGCGCATGCCACGGAGCTTTATTTCGAGCAGATTTCGGCGATCTTCTCCGGCGTCGCGGATTTGAAGAAGGTGTTCGATGCGGCGCGCCTGCGCCGCGAGACCGGGCAGGGCACGCTGCTGTTCGTCGACGAGATTCACCGTTTCAACCGCGCGCAGCAAGATTCTTTTCTGCCGGTGATGGAAGACGGCACCATCGTGCTCGTTGGCGCCACGACCGAGAATCCGTCCTTTGAACTGATTGCGCCGCTGCTGTCCCGCGCGCGCGTCCTGGTGTTCAAGCCGCTCGACGCGGACGCTATCGAAATGCTGCTTGCCCGGGCCGAGGACATCGAGGGCAAGAAACTGCCGCTCGATGCGGACGCGCGGGCCTCCTTGATCAGAATGTCTGACGGCGACGGCCGCGCCGCGCTGACGCTTGCCGAGGAAGTCTGGCGCGCCGCCCGGGCGGGCGAAACCTTCGATGCGGCGGTGCTGCAAGAGGTGGTGCAGCGCCGCGCGCCGATCTACGACAAGAAGCAGGATGGCCATTACAATCTGATCAGCGCGCTCCATAAATCTGTGCGCGGCTCCGATGCGGACGCGGCGCTGTATTATCTCTGCCGCATGCTCGATGCCGGCGAGGATCCGCTTTATCTGGCGCGGCGCGTGGTGCGCATGGCGGTCGAGGATATCGGGCTTGCCGATCCGCAGGCGCTCGTCATCGCCAATGCGGCGAAGGACGCCTACGACTTCCTCGGCTCGCCGGAAGGCGAGCTCGCCATCGTGGAAGCCGTCATCTATGTAGCCACCGCGCCGAAATCGAATGCCATTTATACCGCCTTCGGCGCCGCCATGCGCACCGCCAAGGACGCGGGCTCGCTGTTGCCGCCGAAGCACATTCTCAACGCGCCGACCAAGCTGATGCAGAGCGAAGGCTACGGCTCGGGCTACGAATACGACCACGACTCCGCCGAGGCGTTTTCCGGTCAGGATTATTTCCCCGAACAGCTCGGCCGCCGCCAATTCTACGATCCGCCCGAGCGCGGCTTCGAGCGCGAGATCAGAAAGCGCCTCGAATACTGGGCGAAGCTGAGGAAAGAGCGGGGTGGAACGTGATCGATCTGAACGCCTACTGCGCGCGGATCGGCTATGACGGCCCGCGCAAGCCGACGCTGGACATCCTGCAAGCGCTGCATCTTTTGCAGCCGCAGGTCATTGCTTTCGAAAATCTTGATCCACTTCTCAAGCGCCCGGTGCGGCTCGATGCGCCGTCGCTGGAACAGAAAATGATCAAGAATGGCCGCGGCGGTTATTGCTACGAGCAGAACCTGCTATTCGGGCATGCGCTACGCGCGATCGGCTTCAAGGTCACTGAACTCGCTGCACGCGTTTTGTGGAATGTACCTCCCGGCGTCAATACGCCGCGTGAGCACATGCTGCTTGTGGTCGATCTGGACGGTCGTCGTTACCTCACGGATGTCGGTTTTGGCGGCAATGTGCAGACGGCGCCCTTGCTCCTCGATTCTGAGGATATCCAGACGACGCCCCATGAGCCCTTCCAGGTGCTCAAGTACGGCGACGGCTATATGGTCCAGTTCAAGATGCCGGACGCGTGGTCGAAGCTTTATCGGTTCGACCTGTCCGAGCAATTGCAGCCGGACCACGAAACGGGCAACTGGTTCGTTTCGACCCACCCCAATTCGATTTTCATCAAGAACCTATTGGCCGCGCGCGCCGAGCCCGACCGGCGTTATACGATGTTCAACAACGAATTGGCGGTCCACAAGCTCAACGGCGGCACCGAAAAGCGTGTGTTGCGCAGCGCCGCCGAGTTGCGCGACGCGCTGGCCGACCTTTTCAAAGTGCGGCTAGCCGGTCTCGATGGGCTCGACAATGCGCTGGCGCGTCTGGCAGAGGGTTCAGCGTGACGGCCGGCACCTTCGTTTGCCAACACCGAGGCAACTCTTGAGCCGCGGCCGAAATGATCCGCGTCAGCCGGGCGGCGGCCGGCAGATCGCCGGGCCGCGGCACTCTTTCCCTCCCCCCAAGCGTGAAGCGCGTGGTGGGGAGGGTCGGCGAGCAAAGCGAGCCGGGGTGGGGGGCATACAGCGTCTGAGCATGCCCCCCACCCCCGACCCCTCCCCACCGCTACGCTCCGCTCCGCTGGGGGAGGGGAGCGAGCACAGCAAAGTTCAAAATATCTCCGTCACCCCCGACGAATCGGGCATGCGGGTGGATCGCTTCCTAGAAGCGCGGTTTCCGGGCCTGAGCTTCTCGCACATCCAGCGCGTCATCCGCAAAGGCGAGGTGCGCGTCAACGGCAAGCGCACCCAGCCGAAAAGCCGGTTGCAGGCCGGGCAGACCGTGCGCATTCCGCCGCTGCGGCTCGATACGCCAAAACCGCGCGCTGCAGGGGACGAGGCGGATCAGAAAACCCGCGATTTCCTCAAATTGATCACGCTCTACGAAGACGCTGACGTGCTCGTCCTCAACAAGCCGATGGGGCTTGCGGTGCAGGGCGGCTCCGGCACCACGCGCCATATCGACGGCATGCTGGAGGTGATGCGCGATGCACACGGCCAGCGACCGCGGCTGGTGCACCGGCTCGACAAGGACACCTCAGGCTGCCTTCTTGTCGCCAAGACCCGGTTCGCGGCGGCGGCCTTGGCAAAAACCTTCCGCTCGCGCTCGGCGCGGAAAGTCTATTGGGCGCTGGTCGCTGGCGTGCCCAAGGTGCAGCAAGGCCGCATCTCGACCTTTCTCGCCAAGGAGGAGCGGGAGGACGAATCGTTCATGCGCATCGCCCGCCACGGCGAAAAGGGCGCCAGCCATGCCGTCACCTATTACGCGGTGGTGGAAACTTCGGGGCCCTTGCTGGCCTGGATTTCGCTCAAGCCGGTGACCGGCCGCACCCATCAATTGCGCGCGCACATGGCCCATATCGGCCATCCGGTCGTCGGCGATCCGAAATATTTTTCCCGCGAAAATTGGCAGCTGCCGGGCGGCATGCAGAACAAGCTGCATCTCCTCGCCCGGCGCATCGCTGTGCCGCATCCGCGTGGCGGCACAATCAACGTCACCGCGCCCTTGCCGCCGCATATGCAGCAATCGTGGAATCTGCTCGGGCTCGATGCCAAGCGTTACGATCCGATCGAGGACGCGCCGGCAGATTGATTTGGATCAGGAACGCACGCCGCATTTGGTGGTTGAAATAAGTGGGGGCGTTGGGGGGGTGGATCGAGCGCGGCCATGACCGTTCGTATTCGGCCCGTTTGCTATCTCACGTTGGCGTTCGTTGCCGCGGCGCCCGGCCATGGTGCGGCGCAAGGCTATCCCGGCTATCCGTACACGATCATGGCGCCCGAGCCGGGTACCGCGCCGCATCACCGTCCTCGGGCGGCGGTCCACAAACAGCAGGTGAAGGCGCCCGAACCGCGCCCGCTCGCAGCCAAGAAATATCCGCGCCAACGATTTTCTGTCGTAAGGGGCTCCTCGGGTTCGGTGCTGCCGACGCCGTTGCCGCGGACGGAGCTTATTCCGCCAGAGGGAAATAGCAGACTGACGCTGCCTGCAGTGCCGCAAGAGCAGGGTCCCTCCATCGTCCCGGGCGTGACTAATCCCGTGCCCAATCTGCCGCACGGCATCGAAAGCTTTCAGGACCGCGCCTCGCGCTGCGCCTTCCAGTCCGGCCTCTATAACGTGCCGGGCACCGCGAAATCCCAATACATGGGCGCCTGCATGCAGTAATTTGTCGGCAAGATGAGCCCCACTTTCACGCCCAAGTTCACGCCCAAGTTCACGCCCAAGACAATCTACGGGACCTACATCGCCGCCACGCCCGAAAAGATCTGGCAGGCGCTGACCGCGGCGGAGTTTACTCGGAAATATTTCTGGGACCGAATAGTCGAGATCGAGCCAAAGCGCGGCGGCGCCTTCGTGCTACGGCTGCCTGACGGCCGCATCAATGTGCAGGGCAAAGTCGTCGAATACGATCCGCCGCGTAAGCTTGCGGTGACTTGGCACGTCGAATGGCCGGAGGACTTTCGCAACCTCCCCGAATGTCTCGTGACTTATGAGATCGCGCAAGCCGGCGCGGCGGTGCGGCTGACCATGACGGAATCCCATTCCTGGGACGTGCCCGAAGCGATCCTGTCGGGCGGGCGTACCGGCTGGCCGGCGGTGCTGTCGAGCCTTAAGAGTCTCCTCGAAACCGGCAAGCCGCTGTCGATCGCCATGGAGCCGCCGACGGCAATGATCGAGGCGATTAAGCGGCTGAAATGATCAGCGCAGCGATGCGTTGATCTTGTCCAGCGCCGCCGAGCCGGGGCACAAATCCGTCTCGCCGAGCGCATTGAGCGGCGCCTCGACCGTGTTCAGATGGCCGTGCAGATCGTCGGACTCTTCTTCGACGTAAAGCAGCCCGGTAACGATCTGCCCCTTGGCGGCATGGTGCTGGATGAAGGTCGTGGCGGCGAGCCGATCGTGCACATCGTACTCCGCATTGAGCTTGCGTAGCGTCAACGTGGTGCCATCGTGCTGCTCGACGATTTCGACGCTGCCCGGCGCGTAGTCGACGTGGATCGGCGCGCGGCCGGTCATGAAGTCGAGGAAATTGACCGCCTCGTTGTGCTCGCGCACGTAATCGAAGCTCTTGGTCGAGCCGGGGTGGTTGTTGAACGCCACGCACGGCGAGATCACGTCGACGAAGGCCGCGCCCTGATGCTCGATCGCCGCCTTGATGATGGGCACGAGCTGCTTTTTGTCGCCGGAGAACGAACGCGCGACGAAGCTGGCGCCGAGCTGCAAGGCGAGCCCGACCATATCGATGGCGCTGTCGGTGTTGGTGACGCCGCGCTTGGATTTGGAGCCACGGTCGGCGGTCGCCGAGAACTGGCCCTTGGTCAAGCCGTAAACGCCGTTGTTTTCGACGATATAGACCATGTTGACGCCGCGGCGCATGCAATGGGCGAATTGGCCGAGTCCGATCGAAGCGGAGTCGCCGTCGCCCGACACGCCGAGATAGATCAGATCGCGGTTGGCGAGGTTGGCGCCGGTCAGCACCGACGGCATGCGGCCGTGCACCGAATTAAAGCCATGCGAGTTGCCGAGGAAGTAGTCCGGCGTCTTCGACGAGCAGCCGATGCCGGAAATCTTGGCTACCCGGTGCGGCGCGATCGACAGTTCGAAGCACGCTTCGATGATCGCAGCGGTGATCGAATCGTGGCCGCAACCGGCGCACAGCGTCGAAATCTTGCCCTCGTAATCGCGATGGGTGTAGCCCAGCGCGTTCTTGGGCAGTTCGGGATGATGAAATTTCGGCTTGACGACATAGGTCATGACACAACCTTCCGCAGCGGCGTGATTTTCAGCGCGTTGAGATGCTCGCCGATAGCGCGCGCGATGAAGCGCGCGGTAATCGGCGTGCCGTCGTAATGCAGGATCGGCACCAGCCGCACCGGGTCGATGCCGCATTCGTTGACGACGAGCGAGCGCAGCTGCGAGTCGCGGTTCTGCTCGACCACGAACACGAAATCGTGGTCGGCGATGAAGCTCGTCACGCTGGAATGGAACGGGAAGGCGCGCACCCGCAGCCGATCGAGATATTGCCCATCGGCTTCGAGCATCTGGATCGCTTCGTCCATTGCCGGCGAAGTTGAGCCGAAATAGATTACGCCATATTTGGTCGGCTTTTCGGCGTTGGCCTGCAGCGGGCGCGGCACCAAATCCTTGGCGGTCTCGAACTTGCGCAAAAGCCGCTGCATGTTGTCGGCATAGGCCGGGCCTTCCTCGGTGTAGCGCGCATAGCGGTCGCGCGACGTGCCGCGGGTGAAGAACGAGCCCTTGGTCGGATGCGTGCCGGGATAGGTGCGATAGGGAATGCCGTCGGCATCGACATCGAGGTAACGGCCAAAATCGGCGCCGGCTTCGAGCGCGGTGGCCGTCATCACCTTGCCGCGGTCGTATTTGCGCGCGTCGTCCCAAGCGAGGGGACGACAAAGCCGATGGTTCATGCCGATATCGAGATCGATCATGACGAACACCGGCGTCTGCAACCGGTCCGCGAGATCGAAGGCAATGGCGCCGAATTCAAAAGTCTCCGCCGGGTCTTCCGGGAACAAGAGCACGTGCTTGGTATCGCCGTGGGAGGCGTAGGCGCAGGAAATAATATCGGTCTGCTGGGTGCGGGTCGGCATGCCGGTCGACGGCCCCGCCCGCTGCACGTCGAACACAACAGCGGGAATTTCGGCGAAATAAGCGAGCCCGAGAAATTCCTGCATCAGCGAGATTCCCGGCCCCGAGGTCGCGGTAAAGGCGCGGGCGCCGTTCCAGCCCGCGCCGATCACGATGCCGATCGAGGCGAGTTCGTCCTCGGCCTGGACGATTGCGAATTTGTGCTTCTTGGTTGCGGCGTCGGCGCGCAGGCGGCCGCAGTAACGGGTGAAGGCCTCGGCGAGCGAGGATGACGGCGTGATCGGATACCAGGCGCAGACGGTCGCGCCGCCATAAACCGCGCCGAGCGCTGCTGCCGAATTGCCCTCGATGAAGATGCGGTCGCCGACCGCATTGGTGCGCTTTAACCGCAAGCCGATCGGATGATCGAGATTTATCATCACCCAGTCGCGGCCGAGATGAAGCGCGTGCTTGTTGGCGTCGAACAGCTTTTCCTTGCCCTTGTACTGCTCGGCGATAAGCCGCTCGATTGCCGCGACATCCATATCGAGCAGCGCCGAGAGCGCGCCGAGATAGAGGATGTTCTTGAACAATTGGCGCTGACGCGGATCTGTATATTCGCGGTTGCAGATCGCGGTGAGCGGCACGCCGATGACGCCGATGTCGTCGCGAAATTTCGAATTTGGCATCGGCTTGGTCGAATTGTAAAGCAGATAGCCGCCGGGCTCGATGCCGGCGACATCCTTGTCCCAGGTCTGCGGGTTCATCGCCACCATGAGATCGGTGCCGCCGCGGGCGCCGAGATGGCCGGCTTCCGAAATGCGCACTTCGTACCAGGTCGGCAGGCCCTGGATGTTCGACGGAAAGATGTTGCGCGGCGCCACCGGTATGCCCATGCGCAGCACGGCGCGGGCGAACATCTCATTGGCGCTTGCCGAACCCGAGCCGTTGACGTTGGCAAACCGGACGACGAAATCGTTTACGCTCTGGAGTGGCATGCTTGTTCCGCGTGAGTCATGTCGATCAGGTATTTCTGCATGTCCCATGCGCCGGTGGGACAGCGCTCGGCGCATAAGCCGCAATGCAGGCAGACGTCCTCGTCCTTCACCATGACGCGACCGGTTTTCAGATCGTTCGCGAGATAAAGGTCCTGCGAGTGGTTCGTGGCAGGCGCCTGCAGGCGCGATCGCAGGTCGGCCTCCTCGCCGTTCTGCGTGAAGGTGATGCAGTCCATCGGGCAGATGTCGACGCAGGCGTCGCATTCGATGCAGAGCTGGCCGGTGAAAACGGTCTGCACATCGCAATTGAGGCAGCGGTCCGCTTCCTTCAGCGCCAGCTCCAGGTCATAGCCGAGCTCGACCTCGGCCTTGATGTCGCGCAGCGACACCACCTTCTCGCGATGCGGTACGCGATAGCGCTTATCGAGCGTGATTTCGTTGTCGTAAGACCACTCGTGGATGCCCATCTTCTGGCTCGACACCGCGACTTGCGGCGCCGGACGCACGTTGATGTCCTCGCCGCGGCAGAAACAGTCGATCGAGATCGCGGCCTCGTGGCCGTGCGCCACCGCCCAGATGATGTTCTTTGGCCCGAATGCGGCGTCGCCGCCGAAGAACACCTTCGGATGCGTCGACGCCATGGTCTTCGGATCGACCTTGGGCATGTTCCATTTGTCGAACTCGATGCCGCAATCGCGCTCGATCCAGGGAAAGGCGTTCTCCTGGCCGACCGCGACCAGCGCGTCGTCGCACGGAAAGAGTTCATCGGGCTCGCCGGTCGCAATGAGCTCGCGGCGCCCGTTGGCGTCGCGCACCGCCTTGACCTTTTCGAACAGGACGCCGGTCAGCTTGCTGTTATGGTGGGTGAATTCCTTCGGCACTAGATAATTGAAGATCGGGATGTCCTCGTGCATGGCGTCCTCTTTTTCCCAGGGGGACGCTTTCATTTCTTCGAAGCCGGAACGCACGATAACCTTCACGTCGTCGCCGCCGAGCCGGCGCGAGGAACGGCAGCAATCCATTGCGGTGTTGCCGCCGCCGAGCACGATGACGCGCTTGCCGATCTTGTCGATATGGCCAAACGAGACGCTCGACAGCCAGTCGATGCCGATATGGATGTTCTTCGTTGCTTCCTTGCGACCGGGAATGTCGAGATCGCGGCCGCGCGGCGCGCCGCAACCGACAAAGATGGCGTCAAAATCCTCGGCGAGCAGCGCCTTTAAGCTGTCGATACGTTTGCCGCCGACAAATTCGAGACCGAGATTGAGGATATAATCGCATTCCTCGTCGATGACGGTTTCCGGCAGGCGAAATTTCGGAATTTGGGTGCGCATCATGCCCCCGGATTTCGGGTCCTGGTCGAACACCACGCAGTGGTAGCCCATCGGGGCCAAGTCGCGCGCCACTGTGAGCGAGGCGGGACCGCCGCCAATGAGCGCAATGCGCTTGCCGTTCTTGTTTTCGGCGGGTTTTGGCAGCCGGTCGCGGATATCGTCCTTGAAGTCGGCGGCGACGCGCTTTAATCGACAGATCGCGACCGGCTCTTTCTCGACGCGGCCGCGCCGGCAGGCCGGTTCGCACGGGCGATCGCAGGTGCGTCCGAGGATGCCCGGAAACACGTTCAATTCCCAATTGATCATGTAGGCGTCGCTGTAGCGGCCCGCGGCGATCAAACGGATGTATTCCGGAACCGGAGTGTGCGCCGGGCAGGCCCACTGACAATCGACCACCTTGTGGAAGTAGTCCGGGACCGAAATGTCGGTAGGTTTCATTGACGCCTCTTGCACGCAACATCCCGCTCTTTACGCGGCGGTAGCAACGCTGCTGCGTGGACTTCCTCTTCCGGCGGTCTGGTAGCCGAATCTGGCGCCGGATAGTAGTCGAGAGGGAAGCGGATTTCCACCATTTCTACTTGTTTTAACAATGATTTGTCCGCTGGCGATCCTTAACAAAAGCGCGATTGGGAGGGTGAACCATCCGGCCCGTCCGGCGGGGAGACAGCCGATCCACCTGGTCCGACTATAACTCATTGAAGAGATAAGCTAAATTGTGTCCCATGCGCGATCGCTTCGAGACCATTCCGCTTGATGATCCATTGGCGGCGGCGCGCCGCGGTACACGGCCAGCGCTGCGCCGCCGCTGCTATGACCGTGTCGCGGTCGAACAAGCCGGCGGCCGGTACTCCATTACGCTCGACGACAAGCCCGCAAGCACGCCGGCGCGCCGCGCGCTGGCCGCGCCGACGCATGCGCTGGCGCAGGCAATCGCCGCGGAATGGCAGGCGCAGCGCGAGCTAATCGATCCGGCGACAATGCCGCTGACGCGGCTTGCCAATTCGATCGTCGATGGCGTTGCGGATTTACCGCGCCTGATCGCAGCCGAAATCGAAAAATATTTGGCGTGCGATCTGCTGTTCTATCGCGCGAGCAGCCCACAACGGCTGCGTGAGCATCAGTCGGCGCACTGGGATCTGATCATCGCTTGGGCGCGCAATTCACTCGGTGCCGATTTCAAGCTCGGCGAAGGCGTCGTCCACGTCGCGCAGCCCGAATTCGCGTTGCAGACCGCCGGTGCAGCGATCCCGAGCAATCCATGGCGGCTTGGCGCCGTGCATGCGGTCACCACGCTCACCGGCTCGGCGCTGATCGCGCTTGCGCTGTTGCGCGGCGCGTTATCCGCCGATGCCGCGTGGCAGGCGGCGCATGTCGACGAGGATTGGAATATGGCGCAGTGGGGTCAGGACGAGATGGCAATGCAGCGCCGCGCATTCCGATTCGCCGAATTTGCGGCGGCGGCAAAGATATTAAGCACGCTGCGGGAGTGATTGTAGAGCGGGAATCCTTAGCCGCCGGTGACACTCATATGGCGGGCCAGCGCCGGGCGGCGGTGACGGCGGTCGATGACGAAATCGTGGCCTTTCGGCTTGCGTCCGATCGCCTCGTCGATGGCGGCAAACAGAAGATCGTTGCCTTCCGAGGCGCGCAACGGTTTACGCAAGTCGGCCGAGTCTTCCTGGCCGAGGCACATATAGAGCATGCCGGTGCAGGTGATCCGCACGCGATTGCAGGATTTGCAGAAATTGTGAGTGAGCGGCGTGATGAAGCCGAGCCTGCCGCCGGTCTCGGCGACCCGCACATAGCGCGCCGGCCCGCCGGTGCGATAATCGATATCTTCGAGCGAAAAGCGCTCGGCGAGCCGCGCCCGTACGACGGAGAGCGGCAGATATTGGTCGAGCCGGCCTTCGCCGATTTCGCCGAGCGGCATCACCTCGATCAGCGTCAGATCCATGCCGCGTCCATGCGCCCATTCGATCAACTGTGGAAATTCGTCCTCGTTGACGCCCTTGAGCGCGACGGCATTGATCTTGACCTTCAAGCCTGAAGTCTGCGCGGCGTCGATGCCGGCCAATACCTGATCCAACGAACCCCAGCGCGTGATGGCGCCGAATTTTTCCGCATCGAGCGTATCGAGCGAGACGTTAAGGCGTCTCACGCCCGCGTCCTTGAGCGCATCGGCATATTTGGCGAGTTGCGAACCGTTGGTAGTTAAAGTCAGCTCATCAAGCGCACCGGAGCGCAGGTGCCGTGACAGCGAAGTGACCAGCGTCATGATGCCACGACGCACCAGCGGCTCGCCGCCGGTCAGGCGCAATTTGCGCGCGCCGCGCGCAACGAAAGCCGAGCACAGGCGATCGAGTTCCTCGAGCGTGAGAACTTCGGCCTTAGGCAAAAACGACATATTTTCCGCCATGCAATAGACACAGCGGAAGTCGCAACGGTCGGTGACCGAGACGCGCAAATAGGTGATGGCGCGGCCGAATGGGTCAACCAGCTCCGGGCGCCCGGCTATGCCGTCGAGTTCCAAATTGGGCAGGCTGGCTGTCAAGCTATCCATCTATACTCAGATAATCAGGCGAGTGTGCCGGATAAAGCCCTGATCGTCCAGAATGTTCCGGAACTCCGCGCGCTGCGCAGCGTCATCCGTTACCGCGTTTGCGGCGGGGGAGGGAACACATTGTCTTGCGGGGGCGCCTGCGCAGGTGCGGCGACTGCTGGTTGGGTGGGCGCTCTCATCGCCGGCTTCGGCGCGACCGGTTTGGGTTTGGCGGCCGTCCTGCGCGGCTTGGGTTCGACGGGCGGCGGCGGTGGCGGCGCCGGCACCGGTTGGAGCATCGCAACAACCGGGTTGGGCACCAAGGTCGGCGGCGGACTTGAGAACAGCGTGCTCTCCGGCTGACGGACGCTCAGCTGAATCGCTTGCGGGACGTAGCCGTTAAGCGAAAACGATACCGCTTGGGTACTCACCGCGAGCGCGAGCGAGCACGGCGTCGAACAGGTCTGCCCGGCCGCGGTCTGCACAGTCGCGCCCGGCGGCTGAGACTGAAATTGAAGCACCTGAGGCGGCGGTGGCGACGATTTGAACCAGTCGCCCGAACTTGAGCATCCTGCCAATGCAATGCCCATTACGATTGTGGCGGCGGCAAACAGCCGAACACGCAACATAACACGCTCCCCATCCCCCCATTCAAGCCTAAGCTCCTCGCCTGATTGGGTAAAGCGGTTTGACCCTGGCAACTTTCGCCGCGGCAACTCGGCGTTCCAAACGGCCCGATGGCATAATCGCGCGGCTTTGGTGAAAGAAACCTAGTTGCCTCAAGCATTTGCCTGCAACATTGCAGGCCGGCGGCGGGAGCGACCATGCAGCCGAAAGTCGTGAGGGTTGTTAAGGTTAATGAATCCTTGCCCGCAGGTGTGGCCCGGCAACCACAGTCGGGGCTCTACAAGCGATCTCCTGCAATTTCGCGGATTGCCGCCGGCAGATCGCCGAACGAGCCAATGATGCGGTCAGGCCTTAGCGTCGCGATAGGCACTTCGCTGTAGCCAAAATCGACGGCAATGACAGGAACGGTCGCGGCGCGGGAGGTGCGGATATCGGTTCCGGAGTCGCCCACCATAATGGCCTGGCCCGGCTCGCCGCCCACGCGCTGGATGGTCAGCCGCAGCATCCGCGGATCGGGTTTTTGCACGCCGAACGTGTCTTGGCCGCAAATCGCGGCGAAATGCCGGGACAGTTTCAGCATGTCCAACAGTCGGACCGACAGCCATTCGAGCTTGTTGGTGCAGACCGCGAGACGATGGCCTTCGTCGGCCAAGTGCTCCAATGCGGCTTCCACCCTCGGGAACGGTCGCGAGCGGTCGGCGATATGCGCGGCATAATGCTCGATGAATGCGCCGAACAGCCGATCGAGCTCGGCCTTCGAGCAAACGTGGCCCTCGGCGGCGACCGCCCGCTCGATCATGCCGCGTGCGTCGCCGCCGATCATGCGCCGCGCGGCGTCGTAGTCGACTGGCGGCATCCCCTCCTGCGCGAGGATGAGGTTGAGAGTCGAGATCAGATCGGGCGCGGTGTCGACTAATGTGCCGTCGAGATCAAAGACAATCGTGAGCATGTTGTTCCGGGTAGCGGTCGTGGCGCCGTAAGGCAAGGCTCTAGTGGAGCGGATTTGACATTCGCTAGCCACTTGGCCGCGAACTCGCCAAGCGAAAGTCAAGTCCAAAGCTCCACTTGGACTATATTTGCTAGTGGTCCTTCAATTCTAACATTCGCACAAGAGCCCGCCGAACTCGGATGCGAATGTTAGAATCGGACCACTAGGATCGAGGTCGGAAGGCGGCTACACATCCGTCATGAGCGTCGCAGCTTACAAACGGGCCGCTGCCGCCCGCGCAATCGATTTTGTCGGTTCGGGCATGCGCCTCGAACTCGGCACCGGCTCGACTGCGCAGGCCTTTATTGAATTGCTGGCCGAGCGCGTGCACGCGGGTTTGGATGTCGTCGCCGTCCCGACCTCGGAGGCTACGCGCGCACAAGCGGCGCGGCTTGGCATCGCGCTCACCACTCTCGACGACACTCCCGAACTCGACCTTACTGTCGACGGTGCCGATGAGATCGCGCCGGACCTGACCTTGATCAAGGGCGGCGGCGGCGCGCTGTTACGCGAAAAGGTGGTGGCGTCGGCATCGGTGAAAATGGTGGTCATCGCCGACGAGTCGAAATTAGTCTCAGTCCTTGGCCGCTTCCCGTTGCCGATCGAAATCGTGCCATTCGGCGCCACGGCAACCCGTCGCGCGGTGGAAGCGGCAACCGCCGCAGCGGGATGTCCCGGGCCGGCCTCCCTGCGGCTCTCCCAAAACGGCCACGCTTTCGTCACGGATGGCGGGCACTGGCTGCTCGACGCCCAATTGCAGCGCATTGCCAATCCGCACGATTTGGCGAATAGGCTTGCCGCGGTTCCCGGCGTTGTGGAACACGGTTTGTTCATCGGCCTCGCCGGGACTGCTATTGTCGCCGGCCCAGGCGGGGTTCGGCTGATCGAACGGCCGTGATCTCAAGCACGAAGGGAGTGCGCCTATGATCGCTCGTCGCTGTACGCGCCACGTTATGGCCGCGCTGATCGCGCTCTTCGCGATCGCTATCGCCCGGCCGGCTCCCGCCCAGGCCCCGGCGGCGCAACCGTCGCCGGGCGCGCTCCTCCTGGCCAAGCAAATTGTCGAGATCAAGGGCGTCAAGAATATCTACGACCCGCTCGTGCGCGGCGTGGTCGAAAAGACCAAAAATATGTTCATGCAAACCAACTTCATGTGGGCGAAGGATCTCAACGAAGTCGCCGCCATCGAGGAGAAGAAGTACGCACCGCGCGTCAGCGAACTCGTCGATGCGACCGCGCGCCTCTATGCGGCCCGTTTCACCGAACAGGAATTGAAGCAATTGCTGGTGTTTTATCAATCGCCGATCGGCCAAAAGGCGCTGCTCGAGGAGCCGAAGGTGCTCGATGAGTCCATGGCATATGCCGGCACGTGGGGGGACAATCTGTCCCAGGAAGTCATCGAGAGCATGCGCGACGATATGAAGAAGCGCGGCCACGATATGTAGCGCGATGATGTAATATGGCCGATCACGACGTCGATCTTTTCGTTATCGGAGGCGGCTCGGGCGGCGTGCGCGCCGCGCGTATTGCCGCCGAGCACGGCGCGCGGGTGACGGTCGCTGAGGAGTATCGGCTCGGCGGCACCTGCGTCATCCGCGGCTGCGTGCCGAAGAAGCTCTTGGTTTATGCGTCGCGCTTCCGCGGCGAATTCGAGGACGCGGCAGGCTTCGGTTGGACCGCGCCGCAAACGTCGTTCGATTGGACGACGTTGATCGCCAACAAGGACCGTGAAATCGCTCGGCTCGAAGCGGCTTACGGCGCAACGCTCGCTAAAGCCGGGGTCACGGTAGCGAAAAGCCGGGCTGTGCTCCGTGATCCCCATACCGTGCAATTGGCCGACGGCGAGCGCGTGCGCGCGGCCTATGTGCTGGTCGCCACCGGCGGCGCGCCGAGTTACGGCGATTCGATTCCCGGCATCGAACACGCCATTTCATCGAACGAAGCTTTCCATTTGCCGGAGTTTCCGCGCCGCATCGTGGTCCAGGGCGGCGGCTACATCGCCGTCGAGTTCGCCGGCATATTTGCCGGCCTCGGCTCGCATGTGACGCTCGTCTATCGCGGCGAGAATATTTTGCGCGGCTTCGACGACGACGTGCGCCAGCACCTGCGCGTCGAGATGGAAGCGCGCGGCATCCGAGTTCTGACCGGCTGCAAGGTCGCGGCAATTGAAAACGCCGGCGGTCACTATTCGGTGCGGCTGTCGAGCGGCAATCACATCCCGGCCGACCGCGTAATGTTCGCGACCGGCCGGCATCCCAACGTGGGCAAGCTTGGCTTGAAAGAAGCCGGCGTCGAAATCGCCAATACCGGCGGCGTCGCGGTCGACGAATATTCACGCACCACGGTGCCGAACATCTATGCCGTCGGCGACGTCACCAACCGCATCAATCTCACGCCGGTTGCCATTCGCGAGGGCCATGCTTTTGCCGACACCGTGTTCGGCGGCAAACCGACGGCCGTCGATCACGTTAATGTGCCGACCGCGGTGTTTTCCGAACCCGAGGTCGGCACGGTCGGGCTCACCGAGGCGCAGGCCCGCGCGCGGCTCGCCCGGACCGACGTTTACAAGGCCATGTTCAAGCCGCTCAAGGCGACGCTGTCCGGCCGCGACACAGCCGTGCTGATGAAACTCGTCGTGGATGGGCTGTCCGATCGTGTCGTCGGCTGCCACGTGGTCGGCGAGGGCGCGGCCGAGATGACCCAGGTCGCCGCCATTGCGGTGAAGATGGGGGCCACCAAGGCCGACTTCGACGCGACGATTGCGCTGCACCCGACCGCCGCCGAGGAGCTGGTGACGATGCGCAAGAAGACCGCCAGTTACGCGCGCGAAGCCGCGAAATAAGCCGAAATCGGGGGAAAAAGTCGGGCTGTCGCGGCGTACATGCCCCGTGTATATATCCGTCCACCGTCACCCCGAGGTGCGAACCAACGGGTCCGGCCCGAAGTGGCCCGCCCGATGACAAGCTCCGCGAGCCTCGAAGGGCGACGGCCCGGGCCCTCCATCCTTCGAGGTCCGCTTTTCGGCCGCCTCAGGATGACGGGCTTGGATGCGGAGATGGGTATGTCGAAATTTTCGAACACGGTGAAGTGGAGCCCGGATTCCTGGCGCAGCAAGCCGATCTTGCAGGTGCCGGATTATCCCGATCGCAAGGCGCTCGCCGATGTCGAGGCGCAGCTTGCCACTTTTCCTCCGCTGGTTTTTGCCGGCGAGGCGCGCAATCTCAAGAGTGCGCTCGCCAAGGTCGCGGCCGGCCAGGCGTTCCTGCTGCAGGGCGGCGATTGCGCCGAAAGCTTTGCCGAGCATGGCGCCAACAATATCCGCGATTTCTTTCGTGTCTTCCTGCAAATGGCGGTGGTTCTGACCTATGCGGCGGCATCGCCGGTGGTGAAGGTCGGCCGCATCGCCGGCCAGTTCGCCAAACCGCGCACCTCACCGACGGAAAAGCGCGGCGCCGTCGAGCTGCCGGTCTATCGTGGCGACATTATCAACGGCACCGAATTCTCGGCGGCGGCGCGCACGCCGGATCCGCGCCGGCAATTGGAGGCGTATCGTCAATCGGCGGCGACGCTCAATCTGTTGCGGGCATTCGCCAAGGGCGGCTATGCCAGCCTCGACAATGTGCATCGCTGGATGCTCGAGTCGGTGCGCGGCTCGCCGCAATCCAAGCGTTACGGCGACTTGGCCGATCGGGTTTCCGGCGCGCTCGATTTCATGCGCGCCTGCGGCCTGACTTTCGCCGTGGATTCCAGTCTCGGCACGGCGGATTTTTACACCAGCCACGAGGCGCTGCTGCTCGGCTACGAGCAGGCTTTTACGCGCATCGATTCGACGACCGGCGACTGGTACTGCACGTCGGGCCATATGGTGTGGATCGGCGACCGCACCCGGCAGCTGGATCATGCGCATGTCGAGTATTGCCGCGGCATCAAGAACCCGCTGGGTTTGAAAACCGGCCCGACGCAAAAGCCGGACGAGCTCTTAAAGCTAATCGACATGCTCGATCCCGACAACGAGCCCGGCCGGCTGACGTTGATCTGCCGTGTCGGCGCCGACAAGGTTGCCGATCTGCTGCCGCCCATGGTGCGCGCGATCAAACGTGAAGGCCGCAATGTGGTGTGGTCGTGCGATCCGATGCACGGCAACACCATCACCTCGGTGAACGGTTATAAGACCAGGCCGTTCGACCAGATCCTCAAAGAGGTTCGCGGCTTCTTCCAGGTCTGTGCCGCCGAAGGCGTCTATCCCGGCGGCGTGCATCTGGAAATGACCGGCCAGAACGTCACCGAATGCACCGGCGGCGCCCGCGCCATCAGCGACGAGGATCTCAACGATCGCTATCACACCGTGTGCGATCCGCGGCTTAACGCCGAGCAGTCGATCGATCTGGCGTTTTTGCTGGCCGATCTGCTCAAATCCAAGCGCCAGGGTACGGCGACGCCGTTGCCGGCGGTTGCAGGATTGTAGGCCCTTGTTTCTCGGACGCGGTGCAGCACGAAGTGATGCACCGCCGCAGATCCGGGATCGTTACAAGCTCGGCGGTTGGGAAGGTCCCGCTTCAGCAGCGCACCACTGCGTGTTGCGCTCCGCCCGGGACACGCAGCCATTGCCGGACCGAACGGTCTGGCGCTAAACCTTCGCCATGAACGAGCGTCCCGCCGATCGTCTGGCCATTGCTGTCGCGCAGCTCAACCCCATCGTCGGCGACGTTTCGGGCAATCTGGAGCGTGTCCGCGCGGCACGGTCGGAGGCCGCGCGCGGGCGCGCCGACATCGTCGCCTTTTCCGAGCTGTTCATCGCCGGCTATCCGCCGGAGGACCTGGTGCTCAAGCCGGCATTCCAGGCCGCTTGCCGGGCTGCCGTCGAAGCGTTGGCGCGCGACACCGGCGACGGCGGGCCTGCCGTGTTGATGGGCGCGCCCTGGGTCGAGGACGGCAAGCTCTATAATGCCTATGCGCTGTTGTCCGGCGGCCGCATTGAGGCCATCCGCTTCAAGGTCAACCTGCCGAATTACGGCGTGTTCGACGAAAAGCGCGTCTTCGCCTCCGGCCCCGTGCCCGGCCCGGTCAGCTTCCGCGGCGTGCGGCTCGGCTTGCCGGTCTGCGAGGACACCTGGACCGATTGGGGCGACTACGAGAACGTCGTCGAATGCCTGGCCGAGACCGGCGCCGAAATTCTCATCGTGCCCAACGGCTCGCCGTATTGGCGCGATAAGATCGATGTCCGGCTCAACGTCTGCGTCGCGCGCGTCACCGAGGCGAGCCTGCCGCTCATCTATGTCAATCAGGTCGGCGGCCAGGACGAATTGGTGTTCGACGGCGCGTCCTTCGCGCTCAACGCCGATCGTTCGATCGCATTCCAGCTGCCGGCTTTTCGCGAAACGGTAGTGACGACGCAATGGTCACGGATCGGCGGCGCTTGGCGTTGTGCGCAGGGGCCGATTGCGCCGACCGAGCAATTGGACAAATCCGATTACGCGGCTTGCGTGCTCGGCCTGCGCGATTACGTCGAGAAGAACCGCTTCAAGGGTGTCGTGCTCGGGCTGTCCGGTGGCGTCGATTCGGCGCTTTGCGCGGCGATGGCGGTCGATGCATTGGGCAGCGCGCGCGTGCGCTGCGTCATGCTGCCGTACCGCTACACCTCGCAGGAATCGCGAAACGACGCCGCCGCGGTCGCCGACGCGCTCGGCGTGCGCTACGATATCGTTCCGATCGAAAGCGCCGTACATGGCCTTGAAGCGGCGCTCGCCGGCATTTTTGCCGGCGCGCCGCGCGACGTGACCGAGGAGAATTTGCAGGCGCGCGCCCGCGGCGTCATCCTGATGGCGATTTCCAACAAGTTCGGCTTGATGGTGGTCACCACCGGGAACAAGTCGGAAATGTCGGTCGGCTACGCCACGCTGTACGGCGATATGAACGGCGGCTTTAATCCGATCAAGGATTTGTACAAGACCGAAGTTTATCGGCTGGCGCGGCTGCGCAATGCATGGAAGCCCATTGGCGCGCGGGGCCCCCATGGCGTCGTCATTCCGGACAACGTGCTGACACGCGCGCCGAGCGCGGAGCTGCGCGAGAACCAGACCGACCAGGACACGCTGCCGCCCTATGAGGTGCTGGACCGGATTCTCGAGCGGCTGGTCGAGCGCGAGGAATCTACCGCGACCATTGTCGCGGCCGGCTTCGACCGCGATACCGTGATGAAGGTCGAACGCATGCTGAATCTTGCCGAATATAAGCGGCGTCAGGCGGCGCCGGGGGTAAAAGTGACACTGAAGAATTTCGGCCGCGACCGGCGTTACCCGATCGTCAATCGCTTCAACGATCCGGGAACGCCAAATCCCGAGCCCGACCGCGCCCTGGCCAAAGACGCAACGATGGCGAAGGCCGGCGCTGCGGATTTTTGATCCGTTGGGGCATGATCCCGAAAATGCCTGCCCTCAGACTTGATCCGAGGGTGGATACCGGTTCTCGGAAAATCACGCTCAATCAAAATGCGTCAATGCGGCGGCGACTGCGCCGGCTGTTGCGTTTCCATTTGCGACGACGACAGAAACGGCGGACCGACGATGCGCACCTCGCCCTTGGGCTTTTCCGGGGCGGCCGCGCTTGCGGTTGAGGTCACGGGCGCCGCGGCGGCGGCAGGCAGGCTCGGCGCAGCGGAAGGAGGCTGCTTGCCGGACGGCTTCGGCGGCTGCGACAGCGCTTTCGCGTTCTGGTCGGTCACGACAATGTCGCCGCTCACCAGCGTCGAGGAATCGTCCGCGTTCTTGAGCGCATCTTCCCAGCTCTCGCCGGGCCGGCGACACGAACAGCCCGAAACAAGCTGCGTGCGATACCGATACGCAGCCGGCAGCGCCGTATAGAGCTGGCCGTTGGTTGAAACCGCCTGATCTATGCTCTCGCCCGGATTGCGATACGAATAAAGCGTAACGTCGGCCGCCGGGCATTCGCGCTGGCAGGTGCGCTCATCCTCGGCAAAATGGGTTGGCAGAGTCGAATACGAGATTGGGAAATAATAGCCGTCGCAGCTGCGCACGCAGACGGTGTGATAGGTGCCGTTCGGTGCGCCGTCGCCATTCGGGTTGACGATCTTGCCGCCGCCGAACAGCGCGTCGAAAAAGCCCTGCGGACCGCCTTGCGAATTGGCCGCGGCCGTGTATTGCGCGCCGCAATTATTTTGCGCCAGCTGTCCGATCAGCGCGCGACGCTGATCGGCCTGGTCGTTGCTGCCGCTCTTGAGTTGTTCGAGATCGCTCATCATGCGGTCGAGATTGCCGCGCATCTGCTGGATCTGCGAGGTAATCGGTCCGCATTGCGGCGACAGCGCCGAGAACAGGGCAAAAAATCCTTGGCCGGCGCAGCCGGACTTGTGCGCTTGCGCGACGGCGCGGTCGAGGTCGGCCTGCTGCTTTGCGATCGCGTCTTGGGATTGCTGGATTTGGTTGGCGCGGGTCGGATCGGCGGTGCCTCGGTCGAATGACGCGAGTTGGCCTTCGAGGCGAACGCAAACCGGATTGGAGGTCGCCGGATTTAACGCCGGTTGATTTGCCGGCGGCTGATTTGGCGCTGGTTGATACGGCGTCTGTTGATTGGGTGCCTGTGGGTATGGCGCTTGCTGATACGGCGAATGCGGGCTCGGATATCCTTGCGCCAGCGCCGCCACCGGCAGTGCGAGCCCGCCAAGCGTTGCGCCAAGCGTTGCGCCAAGCATGATTCGAAGCTTGGCCTGGCCTAAGCTGCGCAACTTACTGAGCATATTGGGTTCCGCCCCGGCATGTTCGGGGCGCGGATCAAGCCCCGCAATGGTGACTAAAGTGTGAACACGGCACACTATCGGCAAATGCCGACGAGCGCGAGTGCACGGCATTACTCCGCGTCGGGCTGTTTTTCCGGCCGCGCGCGGTCGAAGGCGGGCAACGCAAGGCAGGCGGCGTCGACGCCGGCGATCTTCGGAAATCGCTCCAGCGGCACTTTCAGCCGCCGCGCGTTATAGACCTGCGGCACCAGGCAAAGGTCGGCCAGCGTGATTTTGTCGCCGCAGGCGTAAGGCGCAGGCTGGATCAGCACTTCAAGCGCCTCGAAGCCGGCGATCACCCAGTGATGGTACCAGGCGTCGATCGCGCTTTGCTCCTGGCCCATTTGGTTTTTCAAGTAGCGCAGCGGGCCGATATTGTTGAGCGGGTGGATGTCGCAAGCGATGAGTTCGGCGAGCGCGCGCGCCTTGGCGCGGCCGATCGGATCTTTCGGCAGCAGCGCAGGCTCCGGATAAGTCTCATCGAGATATTCGACGATGGCGAGCGACTGGATCAGAACGTCGCCCGCGTCCGTGACCAGGACCGGCACGCGCATCTGCGGATTGATGGCGCGGAACTCCGGCCGCTTGTTATGGCCGCCCTCTTTGACGAGGTGGATGGGCACAGTCTCGTAGGGGATGCCTTTCAGATTGAGCGCGATGCGCGCCCGGTACGCGGCCGACGACCGGAAATACGAATAGAGCTTCACGCATCCTCCAGGGGATCGTCCCGCCCGGCCAACTCGGCAACGAGTTGCGCGGATCGATCGGTGATCTGCTGCAGCGCGCGATCGAACGCGTCCCGGTCGCCGGGCGTCAGGATATCCGTGAGCCGGCGGGCAAAATCAAGTGCGTGCGGCGCCAGTTCTTCGTAGATTGCCCGCCCCGGCCCGGTCAACGACAGAAACGCCTCGCGCATATCGGCGTGGTTGGCGCGCCGCACCAGGAGCTTGCGCTCTTCCAGCAACGCCACCGCGCGCGACACTTTGGTCTTATGCATGTGGGTGTGGGCGCCGATGGCCTTGCTGGTCATGACGCCGTATTGGCCAAGCGTCACCAGCACCCGCCATTCCGGCACGCCGATCCGGTAGCGCCGCGTATAAACGCGCGACAGCGCCTGGGAAACGAGGCTGGCCACGACGTTAAGCTGATAAGGCAGGAACTGCTCGAGTTTCAACGGCGCCCGTTCGGCAGCCGTCGTCGAGGCGACCGGGTCCCGGCTAGTGCTTTGCATTGCCCGCCGCCCGGCCATAGACCACCAGTTTGTCCGCCAACAACGCAAAGATGGCCGAACTTCATGGTCCACGCAACGGCATTGCGGCAAGGGGCGAACAGCGGGTCGCGAATGGGGATAGGCGTCGCGCGTTCGACCGCGGCTCGATTCCGCTTGCGACGCTGTTCTAAAGCCGGTTCAGCGCGAGCACTCGATGGCGACGTAGTTGTCGCAGGTGCCGCGTTTGCAGGTGCTCGGATCGCCGGCCGGGATGGCGCCGGTAATGTCGTCGCGGTCGACCTTGCGAAACGACAGCGCTTGCGCGAACTGCCGCGATTGGCAGTACAACGTCGCCATCGCCGCGCCGCACGGCGCGCTCGAAGCGAGGCAGTTGTCGACGCCGTAGCCGTCGCCGTCGTTGGCAACGATGAAGACGCGTTTTTCCGCCTGCGCCGCGGCAGCGGCAAGGAGCACGGCGGCGGCGGTGCTGACTGCGATCGCAAAACGCATCATTCCCCCGCCCGGCGCATCAGCGCAAAGATCCACCAGCCTCACCGACAACTATAAACTTAAGAATGCGACCGCCCGGTTAAGCATTCGTGAAGGGACTTAAATTCAGCCAATGCGGCAATAGCTCTTTCAATTCTCATGTTTTCCACGCGCATGCAATGCACGGGGCGGCGCGATAGTGCCATTTCCACAGGGGCTCATACGCACTTTAGAGCAGGCGGTGACGCGGCGGCGACATTCTGTGGCGACAAATGGGAGCTTGACGCCATGCGCCGCCTCGACCATTCTGCGCGCCATGAACGGTTCCGCCTATATCTGCGGCATTTGCCCGGAGATTATTCGCTAGCGTCAAACGCTGGCTGCGGCCGTCTTTTCTCGCCGTCGAGATTTTGGACACGCCCGGCCAGCAGGCTTGAGGCGTAAGATGAAATTCCGCACGGCTTGATTCGACGATGGACCTGAAACTGTACGATACGCTGACGCGGGAGAAGCGGGTGTTCAAGCCGCTCGATCCGCAAAACGTGCGCATGTATGTGTGCGGGCCGACCGTTTACGACTTCGCCCATATCGGCAATGCGCGGCCGGTGATCGTGTTCGACGTGCTGTTCCGGCTGCTTCGCCATCTCTACGGCGCCGACCACGTCACTTACGTGCGCAACATCACCGACGTCGACGACAAGATCAACGCACGGGCGGCGGAGGAATTTCCGGGCCTGCCGCTCAACGAAGCGATCCGCAAGGTCACCGAAACGACCGACCGGCAATTCCACGCCGACGTTGCCGCGCTCGGTTGCCTGCCGCCGACCGTCGAGCCGCGCGCCACCGCGCATATCGCCGAGATGCGCACGCTGATCGAGCGGCTGATCAAATCCGGCAACGCCTATGTCGCCGCGGACAATGTTCTGTTCAGCGTCGCGTCGGATCCCGATTACGGCGAATTGTCGAGGCGACCGCTCGACGAGATGATCGCCGGCGCCCGCGTCGAGGTGGCGCCCTATAAGCGTGATCCGATGGATTTCATCCTATGGAAGCCGTCGCAGCCGGGCGAGCCGGCCTGGCCGTCGCCGGCCGGCATCGCCGCGCCAGGCCGGCCCGGCTGGCACATCGAATGCTCGGCGATGTCATGGAAATATCTCGGCGAGATGTTCGACATCCACGGCGGCGGTATCGATCTTGTCTTCCCGCATCACGAAAACGAAATCGCCCAATCGCGTTGCGCTTTCCACACGCCGGCAATGGCGAATTACTGGATGCACAATGGCTTCTTGTTACTCCACGGCGAGAAGATGTCGAAGTCGTTGGGACATTTCGTGACGATTCGGCAGGTGTTAACGGATTGGGGCGGTGTTGGTTGGCCGGGGGAATTAATTCGATTCAACATGCTTCGAACGCATTACCGGCAACCGATTGATTGGACTAATAACGCCATGAACGAGGCCCACACGATTTTGCGAGGGTGGTACGAGGGATTGGAAACAGTTGAAGCTACCAACGAGACCTCAAAGTCCGTTGTTAATGCTCTCGGCGATGACCTAAATACCCCATTGGCAATTTCTGAGCTTCATAAACTGAGACGTAATGGTGACGCATCAATTTTTCTGTCGACGTTACGGCTCCTTGGTCTTTCAGGTAACAGTCAAAATCTACATCGGAGAATTACAACACACTTTGCAGTGGCACTTGAGGTCAACTCAAAAGCGACGAGTGACGAAGTCAATAAGCTTGTGTCGGCTCGCAATGCCGCTCGCAAAGTGAAGAACTTCGCCGAGGCTGACCGCATCCGCGACGAGCTCGCCAAAATGGGCGTTGTACTGAAGGATACCAAAGACGGCACCACTTGGGAGATCGCGCGATGACTCTCAACCGTCATGGCCGGGCTTGTCCCGGCCATCCACGACTTGCCTTGTTGAAGGGCTGTAAAGACGTGGATGCCCGCGACATAGGCGAGCGGAGCGACGCCGTTCTTCGAACGGCTATGCGCGGGCATCACGGCGCAGTGGGTTGCGGTATTGTTAAAGCAAAGGTCGCATCATGACCCCCCGCGCGCTGCCGCAACTCGCGCTGCGGCCGATGCTGCCGACGGATGTGCCGCTGCTCGCGGAGATTTTCCGCGCCGCCATCGAGGAGCTGACCATCGACGATTACAGTGAGGCGCAGCAGGAAGCGTGGGCGTCGGCGGCCGACGACGAGGAAGAATTTGGCGCAAAACTTGCGGGTGAGTTGACGCTGGTCGCAACCTTCGCCGGCGCGGCAGTCGGCTTCGCGTCGCTTGCCGGTAATACGCGCATCGACATGCTCTATGTGCATCCGGCCGCGGCCGGGCAGGGCGCGGGCGCCATGCTCGCCGACGCGCTGGAAAAACTTGCCGCCGCGCGTGGCGCCGATGAATTGACGGTCGACGCCAGCGACGCGGCGCGCAGCTTTTTCGAGAAACGCGGATTTAAGGCGCAAAGCCGCAACACTGTGACCGTCGGCGGCGAATGGCTCGCCAACACGACGATGACCAAGCCGTTGACTGCGAAGGAAGCCGCGCCATGAAACGCAGCGACTCGCCGTTCCAGCGTCACTGGCTCTATTATCTGATCCTGAAATACGCCGTGATCGGCGCGGCGGCCGTGGTCGCGCTCTACACCGTCTATCGTCTCTATCGCGGTTGAAAAGCGCCATGACCGAGCCCCGCTCCAATTTTTTCGGACTCCGGACGCACCATGTGGTGATCGCTCTGATCGCGATCCTCATCGCGGTGGCGCTGGCGTCGAACTATTATCTTTGGTGAGAGCGTATCATGCCGCGCGAAAGACTTTATCTGTTCGATACCACGCTGCGCGATGGCGCGCAGACCAATGGCGTCGATTTCACGCTTGCGGACAAGCTCACCATCGCGAAACTGCTCGACGAGCTCGGCATCGATTATGTCGAAGGCGGCTATCCCGGCGCCAACCCGACCGATACAAGTTTCTTTTCCGAGCGGCGGCCGCTGCGCGCAAAACTTACCGCGTTTGGCATGACCCGCCGGCCCGGCCGTTCGGCGTCGAACGATCCCGGGCTGGTTGCGCTCCTTGACGCGCAAGCCGACGCCATCTGCTTTGTCGCCAAATCCTGGGACTATCACGTGCGGGTGGCGCTGGAGACGACGGAGGAGGAGAACCTCGCCTCGATCCGCGACTCGGTGCGCGCCGCCAAGGCCAAAGGCCGCGAAGTGCTGCTCGATTGCGAGCATTTTTTCGACGGCTACAAGGCCAAGCCCGCTTACGCGCTCGCCTGTGCCAAGGCGGCCTATGACGAGGGCGCGCGCTGGGTCGTGCTGTGCGACACCAATGGCGGCACGCTGCCGCACGAAATCGAGCGCATCGTCGGCGAGGTCCGCGCCAAAATTCCCGGCGATCATGTCGGCATCCACGCCCATAACGACACCGAGCAGGCGGTGGCGAATTCGTTCGCCGCGGTGCGCGCCGGGGCGCGGCAGATCCAGGGCACGCTCAACGGACTCGGCGAGCGCTGCGGCAACGCCAATCTCGTCTCCATCATTCCGACGCTGAAGCTCAAAAGCGAATATGCCGAGAAATTCGACATCGGCGTGTCGGACGAGGCACTGTCGCGGCTCGTGCGCGTCTCGCATGCGCTGGATGAATTGCTCAATCGCGCCGCCGACCGCCATGCGCCTTATGTCGGCGAGAGCGCTTTTGCTACCAAGGCCGGCATCCATGCGTCGGCGATCATGAAGGAGCCGGCGACCTACGAGCACATCGCGCCGGAGCGCGTCGGCAATAAGCGAAAACTGCTCGTCTCCGACCAATCCGGCCGCTCCAATGTGCTCGCCGAACTCGAGCGCATCGGGCTTGCCGTCGACAAGAACGATCCCCGCGTCGCCCGCCTCCTCGACGAAGTCAAGGAGCGCGAGGCGATCGGCTACGCCTACGAAGCGGCGGATGCGTCGTTCGAACTGTTGGCGCGGCGGCTCCTCGGCAAGGTGCCGCATTATTTCGACGTTGAAAAATTCAACGTCAATGTCGAGCAGCGCGAAGATTCGGCCGGCAAGCCTGTCACCGTGAGTCAGGCCGTGGTCAAGATCAAAGTCGGCGACGAAGAACTGATTTCGGTGGCCGAAGGCATCGGCCCTGTCAATGCGCTCGATCTGGCGCTGCGCAAGGACCTCGGCAAATATCAGAGCTTCATCACCGGGCTCGAGCTCACCGATTATCGCGTGCGCATCCTCAATGGCGGCACTGGCGCGGTCACCCGCGTGCTGATCGAAAGCGCCGACGAGACCGGCGAGCGCTGGACCACGATTGGCGTCTCGCCGAACATCATCGACGCGTCGTTCCAGGCACTGATGGACTCGATCGTTTATAAGCTCGTGAAGTCCGGCGCGCCGGCATAGGCGGATGACGGAGGGACTGATGACAGATCGGTTTAGCCCAAATATCCTATTTGTCCTCTGTCATCCGACATCCGTCATCCGAAAATGATCGACCACATTTCCATCGCGGTGCGCGATCTGAAAAAGGCCGAACCGTTCTATGCGGCGCTGCTGGCGCCGCTCGGCATGACCAAATTACGCGAATGGCCGGATGCGGCGATCGGCTTCGGCAAGAAATACCCGGAGTTCTGGATCAATAAGCGCGCCGCGATGGCGCGCATCGCTTCCGACAGCGGCGTACATATCTGCCTGCGCGCGCCCGATGCGGCGGCGGTGGACGCATTCCACGCCGCGGCGCTTAAAGCCGGCGGCACGTCCGACGGCGCGCCGGGCCTGCGCAAGGAATATCACGGCGGCTATTACGCGGCCTTCGTCAAGGATGCCGATGGCAACCGCATCGAAGCGGTGACATTTGTGCGCTTGGCAGCGCAATAGAGCCATCACGTTCGACATTCCACATTTATGCCGATTTTCATTCGTCTCGCGATCGTCGGAAGCCAACTGCGCAAAACCGCCGTGGATGACCAGTTCGGAGCATAAACCGGCAAGACAAAAGCCGGTCCAATTGTTCGACACCCCAAATCGAGACTGGCAGAGTTTTTCGTAGCCACCAACCGCGCCGGGTGCAGGCCAACTAGCAATATTATCGCTCAAGATAGGGTGCTACGTACGCGACCGTGACTGCCATAATAACTAAAGATATTACTGTGAGGCGCCATGCGGTACGGTAATAGATCGTCCGTCTATTACGAATTCTCAAAAGGTGGTTAGTGTGCCTAATCCTGTCAGAAATTTCGTCCGGGGATGACCAGTGGAGTTCTCGACCCAGAGCAGTAACAAGACAGCTGCTATGGAAAGTACGGCGCCTGAATTAAAAACCCAGCGTAATGCGTTGTCTGTCCAGTCGCTTATAGGTAAGCTCACGTTTTTGACACGTCCAATGACACCAAGATAAACAGCAGCTAAAATCGAAGTGAACAGAATGATCGAGTTAGCTTTCGTGTCCAAAATATTCAAGTTTCCATAAAGGTGTTCAAAGGAAAACTTATGCGGATTTTCCGCGTCTATTTTCCCAAGACGCTCTATATATAATTCGCGTTCAGCTGCGCCCAATGGCAACTCTCGCGTCACCCCTAGAGTTAACATGTCCAATATCTTCCGCCCACAAGGACTCATGTTCATCGATGAATTTTTTCATCAGCAAATAACAATCAGGATCATCAAGAATGACAACATTGACCCCTCTCTGCCGTAGAAAGTCTTCATTCCCCCCAAAGTTTCGATTTTCGCCTACAATTACGCGTGGAATGTTGAATTGTAATATCGTACCAGTACACATCATGCAAGGGCTTAAGGTGGTGTACAAGGTAGTATCCAAATACGAAACTTGTCGTCCAGCATTCATCAAGCAGTCCATTTCACCGTGAAGAATCGCGCTGCCTCTTTGCATGCGCTGATTATGTCCGCGGCCGATTATTTGTCCTTTTCGGACCAGTACTGACCCGACGGGCACACCACCTTCAGTATAGCTCACCTCTGCTTCGTGTCGCGCCTCGGCCATAAATTTTTTGTACTCAGCTAGCGCTGTTGGAGTGTTCGACTTGCGGGGTGAGGTAGGGTGCCGACGAGCAATTTGCATTGTGATCTCCTCGGTACTGAACTGAGCCGAATCAGATATGCACGGACGCTCTGAGTTGGCTGTGGAAAAGGGTCAGCGGGGAAATTAAATTTGTGGATATAATAATGCGGTTACATCCCATCGATTATGTTGCTTACGGCTTTTTTTGGTTTCTCTGAGATTGACCCAACCGCACCCAACAGTGTGGGCAGAATATCATCCACAACATCGCTCACGTGATATACGAAGCGGTGCTTGGAGTGGATGAATTGAAACGCTTCCATTTGCTTAAATACAAGCAGCAGTGGGTCCCAGAAACCAAGAATGTTTGCGATTAACGCGGGTTTTCTGTGCCTTCCAAGCTGAGCCCACGTCAGTAATTCAATCAGCTCCTCCAAAGTGCCAATCCCCCCAGGCAACGCAACGAACGCATCCGCCATATCGAACATCTTGCGCTTTCGCTCGTGCATGTCCCGCGTCACGATGAGCTTCCTCGCAAGGCGCTGCGGCTGCTCCTTCTTGGTCAGAAATTCAGGGATGATCCCGGTCACCTCGCCGCCGTGCTCGAGCACGGATTCGGCCAGCGCGCCCATCAGCCCGACCGATCCGCCGCCGTAAATCAGACGGACGCCGTTGTCGGCGAGGATTTTGCCGAATTTTTGCGCCGCCTCGATGAAAGCCGGCTCGGTCCCCGGGCTCGATCCGCAATAGACACAGATCGCATTGATTTTACTCATGGAGTTATTCTCATCAAACGGTAGATGTGGCGTCGATTTCGAGCCCGCTGCAAGCGTTTTGCGACCGGAGGGGCGGGTTTTAAACCTGCCCCTCCATTCCGCGCCCCTACCTGCCGTGCGGAGCGGAGCGAAAAGCTCTATATGACGGAAAACTTGCGATGAGGGACGCTGGCGGCGCGTTGCGGCCCGATGCGCTCCGATCACTGGGCTGCGATGAGCGATTTTCAACGACCGACGCACGTTCTCAAGCGTGAGGCAAATTCCGACAGCGCGGCATTGCTGCCGACGCTGTTCCGGCTGTGGCCCTATACTTGGCCGGCCGACCGTAACGACCTGAAGCTCCGCGTCGTGTTCGCGACCGTGCTGCTCTTCCTCGCCAAGTTCGCGACCATCGCGGTGCCCTACACCTTCAAATGGGCGACCGACGCGCTCGCCGGCCACGGCACCGCGCCGCTGGCGGCGGGCAATTGGCTGGCCTGGGCCTTCGCCGCGCCGGTGGTGATGACGCTCGCCTATGGCGGGGTGCGCATCGTCATGGGCCTCTTGACGCAATGGCGCGACGGCATTTTCGCCAAAGTGGCGATGAACGCGGTGCGGCGGCTCGCCATGCTCACCTTCGAGCATGTGCATCTCCTCTCGCTGCGCTTTCACCTCGAGCGCAAGACCGGCGGGCTGACCCGCGTCCTCGAACGCGGCCGCAACGCCATCGAAACCATCGTGCGCATGGTGCTGTTGCAGATCGCGCCGACCGTCGTCGAACTCGTTCTGATCGTCGCCGTACTGCTCCTGCATTTCGATTGGCGCTACGTCGTCGTCATCGGCATCACGGTCGCGGTCTATATGTGGTTCACCTATGCCGCCACCCAATGGCGGATAAGCATCCGCCGCAAAATGAACGAGAGCGACAACGACGCCAACGCCAAGGCGATCGATTCGCTGCTCAATTACGAGACCGTCAAATACTTCTCCGCCGAACAGCGCGAGGCGGAGCGTTACGACCGCTCGATGGCGCGTTACGAGGACGCGAGCGTCAAGGCCTATGTGTCGCTTGCCGTGCTCAATGCCGGGCAGGCGGTGATCTTCACCATCGGACTTTGCGGCGCGATGGTGTTGTGCGCCTACGGCATCGAGCGCGGCACCAACACGGTCGGCGACTTCGTCATGATCAATGCCATGATGATCCAGCTTTATACGCCGCTCAATTTCATGGGCATGGTGTACCGCGAGATCAAACAGGCGGTGATCGATATCGAGAACATGTTCGCGCTGTTGTCGCGCCCGCCGGAAATCCAGGACCGGCCGGGCGCGCGCCCCTTGCAGGTTCGCGCCGGCACCATCCGCTTTGACAATGTTTCATTCGCCTACGAGCCGGCGCGGCCGATCCTCAAAGGCTTGAGCTTCGACGTTGCGGCCGGGCACACCGTCGCCATCGTCGGACCGTCCGGCGCCGGCAAATCGACGATTTCGCGGCTGTTGTTCCGGTTCTACGAGGTGACCGGCGGCCGCATCCTGATCGACGGCCAGGACATCCGCGAGGTGACGCAAGGCTCGCTGCGCGCCGCGATCGGCATGGTGCCGCAGGATACCGTGCTGTTCAACGACACCATCCGCTACAACATCCGCTACGGGCGCTGGGACGCCAGCGACGCCGACGTTGAGGAGGCGGCGCGCCAGGCGCAGATCGACGGCTTCATCCACCGCGCGCCGAAAGGCTACGAAACCGAAGTGGGCGAACGCGGCCTCAAACTGTCCGGCGGCGAAAAGCAGCGCGTCGCCATCGCGCGCACCATCTTGAAGGCGCCGCCGATCCTGTTGCTCGACGAGGCGACTTCGGCGCTCGACAGCCACACCGAGAGAGACATCCAGGACGAGCTCGATCGGGTAGCGAAGAACCGCACCACGCTGGTCATCGCGCACCGGCTTTCGACCATCGTCGGCGCCGATGAGATTTTGGTGCTCGATCACGGCGCGATCGTCGAGCGCGGTACGCACCGCGAATTGCTCGCCCATGACGGTCTCTATGCCAGCATGTGGAACCGCCAGCGTGAGGCGCAAATGGCGCGCGAAATTCTGGCGGAGGTCGACGACGGCTCCGGAGCGCCCAATCGCGATCCGCCGGAATTTGCGGATGATCGCGGCGCTGAGCCTGAACTTCTGCCCGCCGCGGACGCCGCGGAATAAAAATGTCCGTTTACGACTTCATCCGCAAGCAATTGGTGCCGATCCATCCGGAAGGCTATCCCTTCATCGGCGGCTTTGCGCTGGCGAGTCTTATTCTGTTCTGGCTGTGGGCGCCGCTCGGCTGGGTTCTCACGCTGGCGACGGTCTGGTGCGCTTATTTCTTCCGCGACCCGCCGCGGGTGACGCCAGTGCGCGACGGCATCGTGGTGGCGCCGGCGGACGGCCGCGTCAGCCAGATCGTCAATGCGGTGCCGCCGCCGGAGCTCGATCTCGGCCCGCAACCGTTGCCGCGCATTTCGATCTTCATGAGCGTTTTCGATTGCCATATCAATCGCAGCCCCATCACCGGACGCATCGAACGCATCGTCTATCGCGCCGGCAAGTTCCTTTCCGCCGATCTCGATAAGGCGAGCGAGGATAATGAGCGCAACGCGCTCGTGATGGCGACGGCCATCGGCCAACGCCTTGCGGTGATCCAGATCGCCGGTCTTGTCGCGCGCAGAATCGTCCCGTTTACGCGCGAGGGCGAAACCGTTAGCGCCGGCCAACGCATCGGCATGATCCGGTTCGGCTCGCGGGTCGACGTTTACCTCCCCGCGGGGACCCGGTTTCTGGCGGCCGAAGGCCAAACCGCGATTGCCGGGGAGACCGTGCTCGCCGATCTTGCGGCGACCGAGGCGGGACGGACGTTTCGCGTGACCTGACAACCCATTAACGAAGCCGGCGCGCCGCGTGGCAGGCGCGGTCGAAAGCGGCTATATCTCCGTAGGCGAGGTAGCGACATTGGCCATCCAACCACCCGGCTTCGGCAATCCGCGGCGGCGGCGATTCCGCCGCATCCCGGTGCGTACGCTGGCGCCGAACATGGTCACCTTGCTGGCGATGTGCGCCGGGTTGACCGCGATCCGCATGGCGTTCGAGAATCGTTACGTCCTCGCGCTCGCGGGCATAGTTTTTGCGGCGATCCTCGACGGCATCGACGGCCGGCTGGCGCGGTTCCTTAAGGGCACTTCGCGCTTCGGCGCCGAGCTTGACAGCCTTTCGGACTTTGTCTGTTTCGGCGTCGCGCCGGCGCTGATCCTTTATTTCTGGGGCCTGCACGAGTTGAAGTCGGCCGGCTGGATCGCCGCGATGGTGTTTGCCATCTGCGCTTGCCTGCGGCTCGCCCGTTTCAATGTCATGATCGAGGATCCGGACCGGCCGGCCTGGACCGCTAATTTCTTCGTCGGCATGCCGGCGCCGATGGGCGCCATCACGGTGCTGTTGCCGATTTATGCGGTCTTCCTCGGCGTACCGCGTTCGGCGTTTCTGATCTGGCTGACTTTGTTGTACACGCTGGGTATCGCTTCGCTGATGGTGTCGCGGCTGCCGGTTTTTTCCGGCAAGCGCGTCGGCACCCGCGTGCCGCCGGAAATGGTCGGTCCGCTGATCGTTTTGGTGATGCTCGCGATCGCACTGTTGATCGCCTATCCGTGGATATTGCTCACGGCCGGCACGCTCGCTTATCTCACCAGCCTGCCGTTCGGATGGCTGTCCTATCGCGGTTACGAACGGCGCTCGCGCGAGAGCAAGACTGAAACCGCGTCCACGCCGCCGGCGGCCCAGCCTTCGCCGACGATAGTTCCCGGCATGGTGCGGCCGAACGACGACGACGAAGAACGGCCGTCGCGTCTGAATTAGAGCGTGAACCAGAATAGCGGAACCGGTTTTCCGAACGGATCATGTTCTATTGAAATACCGGCGATCGGCTGGGAGAGATTTGTCGATGCGTATCGCCCGACGCAGTTTCCTCGCCTCGACGCTGGCATCGCTGGCGGCGCCCGCCGTCACGCGCATGGCGCGGGCCGATGCGCCGCCGATCACGCTCAAGCTGCACCACGCATTCTCGGCGGTGTCGAGCGTGCACGACAAGTTCCTGGCGCCGTGGGCGCGCAAGGTCGAAGCGGAAACCGACGGACGCCTTCGCATCGATCTTTTTCCATCGATGGCGCTGGGCGGCGCGCCGGCGCAGCTGTTCGATCAGGTGCGCGACGGCGATGCCGATATCGTTTGGACAGCGCCCGGCCTCAGCCCCGGCCGCTTCCCTAAGATCGAGATGTTCGAATTGCCGTTTTTGCCGGCGCGCCGCGCGCTGGTGAGTTCCATGGCGCTGCAGGACTTTGCCGCGGTCTATCTGAGTGACGAGTTCGCCGAGGTTCAGCCGATCTGCTTCTCGTGCGCTGATCGCGGCGTTATCCACGCCTCTGCGGCGGTGCGCTCGATCGAGGATATCCAGGGCCTGAAGCTGCACGTGCAGACGCGGTTTGCCGGCGAAACGATGCGTGCGCTCGGTGCGATCCCTGTACCGATGCCGAGCGAGGAACTGCCGGCCGCTATCAGCGAACGCGTCGTCAACGGCTGCGTCGATCCCTGGCACATGGTGCCGCCGCTTCGCCTCAGCGACCTCCTCAAGACCCACACCGAGTTTTCCGACTGGTCGTTGTCGAGCCAGACCTACGTGCTGGCGATGAGCAAGCCGGCCTATGCGGGCCTGCCGCCCGACATCAAATCGGCGCTCGACCGCAATTCCGGCGAGCTTGCCGCCGGCCTGGCCGGCGCCATGTGGGACATGCAAGCCGATGCGGTCGCCGACAATGTCGCACAGACCGGCGATGTAATCGTGACGCTGTTGCCGGAAGCGGTCTCACACTGGCGGAGCGCGAGCGAGCCCGTCGTCGCAAGCTTCCTCAAAGACATGAAGGAGCACAAAGTCGACGGCGGCCGGATGATCGCGAGCGCACATGCGCTTCTCGCGAAATACGCCAACCTGCCGGAGCCGCGGGTGCCGCAAACCCCGCCGCCGCAGCAGGAAGCCATTACGCCGCCGCCGCGTTCCGCCGGCGTCACGACGACGAACGCGGGCACCTCGGTGTCGCCGGCGCCCGTACCGAAGCCCGCGGCTCCCATCGCCGCAAATCCGCCGGTTGTAAAACCCATCCCGGCGCCGCCAGCGGCGCCATCACCCCCGGCTGCGCTGCCGCCGGAGATGTTGAATATTCCGCTGTAGCGCTACTCGCGAAACTACAGCTTCGGCGGATAGCCGGGCATCAAATCGTAAGGATGCGCCCAGCGGGGCAATGCCTTGATGCGGTCGAGCCACGCCGCGATGTTCTTATGCGCGGCGGCGATGTCGAAGCCGAACTCCTCGGCCGGATAGTAGAGATACGCGCAGAGCGAAAGGTCGGCGATGGTGGGCCGGTCGCCGAGTACGAACGGCGCTTTGGCCAACCGCTTGTCGAGAATGGCGAGACTGCCGTCGATGCGGGCCTTGAGGAAGGCCATTACCGCCGGGTCACCGGCCGGCCGCGCGAAATTCCTCAGAAACCGGTACGGCCCGAGAAAGCCGTTGAGCTTCTGATTGTCGAAAATGATCCAGCGCAACGCCTCGAGCCGCGTATCTTCGCCGTCCGGTTTGAACTGGCCGCTACGGTCGGCGAGGTAAGTGAGGATCACGCCGGACTGGCTAAGTTTTTTGGCGCCGTGGACCAGTACGGGAACCTCGCCCATCTCGTTGACCTCGGCGCGGTACTTCGGCGTTCGCGTCTCGCCTCCTGCGAAGAAATCGACATAGATCGGCTGCCAATCGGCGCCGGTCAGATTGAGCATCAGCGCGGCGCGATAGGCATTGCCCGATTGCGCGAAGCAGTAGAGTTGATATTCGGCCACGGGACCTCCAATTTGCGATTGCAAAAGTCGATCATAATCTGGCGGATCATCGCCGCGCCGGCGAACATCGTCACCGCATCGTCGGGATGACGAACTCGGCGCCTTCCTTGGTGCCCGAGGGCCACCGCGCGGTCACCGTCTTGGTCTTGGTATAGAACCGAATCGAATCGGGGCCGTGCTGGTTGAGGTCGCCGAAGCCGGAGCGTTTCCAGCCGCCGAACGTGTAATAGGCGAGCGGCACCGGGATTGCGAAGTTGACGCCGACCATGCCGACCTGCACGCGGCTCGTAAAATCGCGCGCGGTGTCGCCGTCGCGGGTGAAGATGGCGACGCCATTGCCATAGTCGTGCTCGGACGGCAGCCGTACCGCTTCTTCGTAGTCTTTGGCCCGCACCACCGAGAGCACCGGACCGAAAATCTCCTCTTTGTAGATTTTCATCTCTGGCTTGACTTCGTCGAACAGGCAGCCGCCGATGAAATTGCCGTTCTCGTAGCCCTGGAGCTTGAAGTTGCGGCCGTCGACGACGAGCTTGGCGCCTTCCTTGATGCCGATGTCGATGTAGCCGCGTACTTTGTTGAGAAGTTCGCGCGTCACCATCGGTCCGTAGTCGACCTGCGGATCGCTGGCGGGTCCGATTTTGAGGCTCTCGACGCGCGGAATGAGTTTCTGCACCAGAGTATCGGCGGTCTTGTTGCCGACCGGCACGGCGACCGACACCGCCATGCAGCGTTCGCCGGCCGAGCCATAGCCGGCGCCGATCAGCGCATCGACCGCCTGATCCATATCGGCGTCCGGCATCACGATCATATGGTTCTTGGCGCCGCCGAAGCACTGCACGCGTTTGCCGTGCGCGGTGCCGGTGGAATAGATGTATTCGGCGATCGCCGATGAGCCGACGAAGCCGATCGCTTTTACGCGCGCATCGGTGAGCAGCGTGTCGACGGCTTCCTTGTCGCCGTTGACGACGTTGAGTACGCCCTCCGGCAGGCCGGCCTTGACGAACAATTCGGCGATGCGCATCGGCACCGACGGATCGCGCTCCGATGGCTTTAAGATGAAGGCATTGCCGCAGGCGATGGCTGGCGCGCATTTCCATAACGGGATCATGGCCGGGAAATTGAACGGCGTGATGCCGGCGACGACGCCGAGCGGCTGGCGGATCGAATAGAGGTCGATGCCGGGACCGGCGCCCTCGGAAAATTCGCCCTTGAGCAGATGTGGGATGCCGCAGGCGAACTCGACGACTTCGAGCCCGCGTTGGATGTCGCCCTTGGAATCGGCAAAAGTCTTGCCGTGTTCGGACGATAACAGCCGCGCCAGATCGTCATATTGGCTCTGGATCAGCTCCAGGAATTTGAACATGACGCGGGCGCGGCGCTGCGGATTGGTGGCGGCCCAGCCGGGAAAGGCAGCTTGCGCATTGGCGATTGCTTTTTCGACCTCGGATTTGGCGGCCAGCGCGACCTTGGCCTGCACTTCGCCGGTATTGGGATTGAAGACATCGCCGAAGCGCCCCGACGTGCCATTCACCTCTTTGCCACCGATGAAGTGGCCGATCTCGCGCATGATTTTCTCCCCGGGGATTGGTTGAACGGCGTCGTAGCCGCTTTACGAGCCTATTGTGCCGCGTTTTGGCGCGACGGTCACGGGTCGCCTCGACTGTCCATGCGCTTGGATCCGGATCGGCACGGCTTTGGCCCGCAAGGGCGGGCGCATCGGTAACGCTCCCTTAAGCGCACTGACCGTACGTATAAGGCCATTGCCAAGGGCTCGCCGTCGCGGGTTGGGTGCGTTTTCATGGATATTGCAACGGGGCTCGGCCTGGTAGCCGGCGCAGCGGTCGTCCTGACGCTGATGCTCATGGGCGGCCAGCTCAGCATGTTCCTGAGCGACCACGCCGTCATTATTATTTTCGGCGGCTCGTTTGCCGCGACTTTGATCCGCTTCCCACTGTCATCGATCTTTCACGGCTTGCCGCTTGGAATGAGATTCGTCTTCAGCATGCGCCGGATCTCGCAGCGCGAGCTGGTCGACGAAATTGCCGGCCTCGCCGAGATCGCCCGCAAGCAAGGTCCGATCGGCCTGGAAAAGGTCGAGATCGAAGACCCGTTTCTCGCCAAAGGCATCCGCTTTGTCGCCGACGGCTACGATGCCGAGTTCATCCGCGACAATCTGGAACGCGATCGCGATAATTTCCTCCAGCACCTCGATGAGGGACAGAAAATCTATCGCGCTGTCGGCGATTGCGCGCCCGCTTTCGGCATGATCGGCACGCTCATCGGCATGGTGCAAATGTTCGCCAATATGACCGATCCGTCCAAGCTCGGTCCGTTCATGGCGACGGCGCTCCTGGCGACGCTCTACGGCGCGGTGGTGGCGAACATCCTCTGCCTGCCGATCGCAGATAAATTGCATCTCAAATTGGTCGATGAAGAAATCAATCGCACACTCATCATCGACGGCATCCTCATGATCCGGGAATCAAAAAGCCCGACGCTGGTGCGCGAAATGCTGATCGCCTACCTGCCGGAAAAGCATCGGGAACCCGAGCCGGAGCCGGTTCCGGCCTGAGCGCGAAGATTTAAACCATGGCACGGCGCAAGGAAGCACACGGCGGCGGCCACGGCTGGTTTGTCACCTTCGCCGACCTGATGGGGCTATTGGTCAGCTTCTTCGTCATGCTGGTCGCCTTCTCCAACCAAGACCAACAGAAACTGCAGATCGTCGCCGGCTCGATGCGCGACGCGTTCGGAACGCAGACCAATGTCCGCTATTCCGGCATCATCGAAGTCGAGGGCTTGCCCACCCGGCCTAAGCTCAAGAATGCCGCCCACATCCAGCCCGAGGATGCCTCCGCGACGCCCACTCCCGACCAGAACGCCCACGAGCGCAATTACGGCGCGCATTTCCAGAATGACCAGGCCTTCGCACTCGCCGCCGCGTCGCTGCGCCAGGCGCTGGAGGACATGCCGGAGCTGACGGAAGCAAGTAAGCACATCGTCTTCGAGGAGACCAAAGAAGGGCTCAATATCAATATCGTCGACCAGGACGGCCGTTCGATGTTCCCGGAAGGCTCCAAGGAGCCGTATGAGCGCACGCGGACGATCATCCAGAAAATCGCAAGCGCGCTGAGGACGGTGCCGTATCGGGTTTCAATCACCGGACACACGTCGGCCTCGCAAGCGGCGCCGCAACCGGACTATGGTCCGTGGAATCTCTCCGTCGACCGCGCCAATGCGGTGCGGCAAATTTTGGAGGAACAGGGCTACCCATCCTCCAACATCTACCAGGTGGCCGGCAGGGCCGATACCGATCCGCTGTTCCCGGACGATCCCTATATGGCCGCCAATCGCCGCGTCACCATCACCTTGATGCACGAAGCGCCGCCGGTTCCACCGGACCTGACACCCTAAGGACCGCCGGCTGCAGCCTGCGCGGCCAGCTGCGATTCTTGAGCTTCCCGACTAAGCCATTGATCTATTATAAATAAATCGCGCTGTCGTGGGTATGTGGCCTTCATAACCTGCCGTTACTATGTGCCACTTCACGCGTCGCCGCACCGCCGGCGCGCGATTCTTTGGCTTAACTTCGCATGACTCTGCGTTACGAAGGGTGTATAGGCGCGCCCCTGCATCGGTCTCGATGCAGCATCAGGAGCAGGGCGACGCCCTGTTTCAAAATTCATGACAGATAGCGTGAGCGCTCCCGCGGCAGGGAGCGAAATGCCGATGAACGGCATCGGCGCGGCGCACACTCGCGCCGGCTTGTGGGGGCTGGCCGTCGGCAGCATCGGGGTCGTTTACGGCGATATCGGCACAAGCCCGCTCTATGCCTTTCGCGAAGCCATCAACGCCGCCTCCGGTACGACCGGTCAGTTCGACCGGGCCACGGTGCTTGGCGTGGTGTCGCTCATTTTGTGGGCGCTCTTCATCATCGTCACGCTGAAATATGTCGTGATATTGTTGCGCGCCGATAACAACGGGGAGGGCGGCACGCTCACCTTGATGGCGCTTGCCTCGCGCGCCGTCGGCCGCATCGGCAAGGCTGCTGGCGTCGTCGCGCTGCTCGGCATTGTCAGCGCGGCGCTGTTCTACGGCGATGCCGTCATCACTCCGGCCTTGTCGGTGCTCTCCGCGGTTGAAGGCGTCGATGTCGCGACGCCGGCCTTCCACGAATATGTCGTGCCGTTGACGGTGCTGATTCTGCTTGTTTTGTTCGCCGCCCAGTCGCGCGGCACGGCAAAGGTCGCGGCCCTGTTCGGCCCGATCATGCTGATCTGGTTCGTGGCGATTGGATTGCCCGGTCTGGTCTGGATCGCCCATGATCCGGGCGTGCTGTGGGCGCTCAATCCGTTCTACGGCATCTATTTCCTGCTGCAGCACGGCATCATTGGCCTCTTCACGCTTGGCGCGGTGTTTCTCGCCGTCACCGGAGCGGAGGCGCTTTACGCCGATCTCGGGCATTTCGGCCGCGGTCCGATCCAACTTGCCTGGCTCGCCGTCGTTTTGCCGTCGCTGGCGCTCAACTATCTGGGGCAGGGCGCGCTGGTCTTCGCCCACCCGAAGGCAATCGAGAATCCGTTCTTCCTGATGTATCCGGACTGGGCGCTGATCCCGATGGTCGTGTTGGCGACGGTCGCGACCGTGATCGCGAGCCAGGCGGTCATCACCGGGGCCTATTCGCTCACCAGTCAGGCCATTCAGCTCGGCCTGTTGCCGCGGTTCGAAGTGCGGCACACCTCGGCGGAACAGGCCGGCCAAATCTATATGCCGCGGGTGAATGGACTCCTGTTGATCGGCGTGCTGCTTCTGGTCGCGCTGTTCCGTTCGTCGAGCGCGCTTGCCTCGGCCTACGGCATCGCCGTGACCGGCACCATGGTCGTCACCTGCACCATGGCATTCATCGTCATCTGGCGAATGTGGCGCTGGTCGCCGCTCGCCGCGGCGGGGCTCATGGTGCCGTTCCTGGTGATCGATCTCACCTTCCTTTCGGCCAACATGCTCAAGGTCGTGCAAGGCGGCTGGGTGCCGTTGGCGCTCGGCGGCGTAGTGATGCTGGTGATGTACACGTGGCGGCGCGGCAGCCGCATTCTGTTCGCCAAAACCCGGCGCCTCGAAACTCCGCTCGACGACCTGGTGCGCATCCTGGAGAAAAAGCCGCCGCAGCGTGTGCCCGGCACCGCGGTGTTTCTGACCAGCGATCCCAAAAGCGCGCCGACCGCGCTGTTGCACAGTCTCAAGCATTACAAAGTGCTGCATGAAAAGAACGTTATCCTCTCCGTCGAGACCACGCATACGCCGCGTGTCGAGCCCGACAAGCGCGTGCGCATCGAGCCGGTCGGCTCGACTTTCATGCGGCTACACGTGCGGTTCGGCTATATGGAGTTGCCGAACATTCCAAAGGCGCTCGCCATAGCGCGCAAGCTCGGCTGGCACTTCGACATCATGTCGACGTCATTCTTTTTGTCGCGCCGCGCACTGCGGCCGGCGCCGCATTCGGGCATGCCGCGCTGGCAGGACCGGCTGTTCATTGCGCTGGCGCGCTCGGCCAACGACGCAACCGACTATTTCCAGATCCCCACCGACCGCGTGGTCGAGGTCGGCACGCAGGTGACGGTCTGAAGTCCGGCGTCTTCACCTTGCGGCCGGGAGGACGTAAGCTGCGCAGACGATCTCGAGGAGGCTGCCAATGCCCGATCAAAATCCCAGCGTTCGCGATTTGACGCCGCAAGAGGTCGCGCGCGGCCTGGAAGAACGAAAGATGGTGCTGGTCGACGTGCGCGAGCCGAACGAGACCGCGCTGGAGCGTTTCCCCGACGCCGTTCTGGTGCCGCTGTCGGCCTTCGATGCGGCGGACATCCCGGACCCCGCTGGCCGGGAAGTCGTGTTCGCTTGTCGCTCCGGCCGCCGCTCGGTGACCGCCTCGCTTGCGGCGCAGGAACAGGGTTTTGCCTATGGCGCACATCTCGCGGGCGGTATTCTCGCCTGGAAAGCCGCCGGGCTGCCGACCGAGACGTGAGAATATCCCGCAACGCTCCGCTCATTGTCGCGCAAGCGGGAATCCGGCACTGGGTCCCCGCTTTCGCAGGTACGAGCGGAGTCGTTTGCGCCCTCGCTGTGGCGGTCACCAGCCTCTTTCTGATCTCCGCTCCGGCGCTGCCGGCACAGCGCGTCGTCAATTATTACAATTGGTCGGACTATCAGGACCCGACGGTCCTCGAGGAATTCACCAAAGAGACCGGCATCGCCGTTCGCTACGACACCTTCGATTCCAACGATACGCTGGAGGCGAAACTGTTAGCCGGGCAATCCGGCTATGACGTTGTGGTGCCGACCGCGTACTTTCTCGCGCGCCAGATCATGGCCGGCATTTTTCAAAAGCTCGACAAGTCGAAGTTGCCCAATAGCGCTTATCTGTGGCCGGAGATCGCACAACAGCTCGCAGTCTACGATCCCGGCAACCAATACGCCGTCAACTACATGTGGGGGACGACGGGCATCGGCTATAACGTCAAGGACGTCAAAGACCTGCTGGGTTCCGACGCCAGGATCGATTCCTGGGACTATGTTTTCAATCCCGACAAGATCAAGAAGTTCACGGATTGCGGCATCCATCTGCTCGATTCATCCGACGACATCATGACGGCCGGCCTGCACTATTTGCAGCTCGATCCGAATACGAGCGATCCGGCCGATCTGCAAAAGGTCACCGCGCTGCTGATCCGCATCCGGCCCTATGTGCGCAAATTCCATTCCTCGGAATATCTCAATGCGCTCGCCACCGGCGAAATCTGCTTTGCCGTCGGCTGGTCCGGCGACGTTAAGCAAGCGCAGCGCCGCGCCGCCGACGCCAAGGGCGGCGTGGCGATCGGATATTCGATCCCGAAGGAGGGCGCGCAATTGTGGTTCGACAATCTCGCAATCCCGAAGGATGCGCCGCATCCGGAAGCGGCGCACGAACTGATCAATTATCTGATCAAGCCCGAGGTCGCGGCCAAAAACACCAATTACGTCTGGTACGCCAACGGCGATCGGCCGAGCCGGTTCATCGACCCCCCGATCCTCGACGACCCCACCATCTATCCGGACGCCGCGACCATGGCGAATTTCTATACCGTCATCGCGCACGACCCGAAGACACAGCGGCTTATCAACCGGCTGTGGACGCGGATCAAGACTGGGGAATGATCGCTCCTGCGACAATAGAGCGCTGATATCGGCGTGCCGGCGCCGCGCAAGCCGCATCGTGAAGCCTTGCCGTTTCGTCGTCTGACTTGGTCTAATATCGAAGTCGACAGCGATCGCACGCTGCGGGGGAGGGGAGGACCATGAGCAAATTGACCGCACGATTGGCGCCGTCTCGGCGCGGCATCATCAAAAGCGCGTCGGTAGTGGCGGCCGGCCTTGCCGCGCCGATGCTCCTTCGCGTCCGCGCGGCCTTTGCCGATTATCCGGATCGTCCGGTCAAGTTCGTGGTCGCCAACACGCCCGGCGGCCCGTCCGATATCGTGGCCCGCATGGTGACGGCGGCGCTCGAGCAATCGACCGGCAAGACATTTGTCGTCGACAATCGCGGCGGCGCCGGCGGGAATATCGGCATGGAATATGCCGCACATTCCGAGCCTGACGGTTACACCATCCTGCTCGCCACCAATGCCTATTCGGTGAATTACGGGCTGTACAATCATCTGCCCTACGATCCGTACAAGGATTTCGTCGCCGTGAGCGAATTGGCGACGTCCCCGAACACATTCGTGGTCAAATCCGACTTGCCGGCGAAAACAATGCAAGATTTTGTCGCGCTCGCCCGCGCAAACCCCGAAAAATATAATTGCGCGACGCCGCCCATCGGGACGACGGCGCAGCTGCAGTTGGAGCTTCTGAAAATCCGTGAAAAACTGCCGAAGCTCGCCGACGTTGTCTTTAAGGGCGGCGGCGACGCCATTACGGCGCTGCTCAGCGGCACTGCACAACTCAGCTCGGGCTCGTTGGCGCCTGCTTTGCCGCATATCCAGTCCGGCACGCTGCGCTGCCTCGCGGTCAGCGCCGCCGACCGCTGGCCCGAACTCGCCGCCGTGCCGACCATGGAGGAGTCCGGCTACAAGGATTTCGTATTTGCGGTCGATTGCGTGCTGCTGGCGCCGGCCAAGACGCCGCGCGCCAATGTCACATGGCTGGAAACGGAAACGCTCAAGGTCCTCAAGAAACCGGAAATGAAGGAGAAACTGTTCAAGGCCGGCTTCCTGGTGCGCCCGCAGGGCGCCGACGCGGCCTGGGCGCGCGTGACCAAGGAAATCGTGATGTTTAAGAACATCATCGATCAGGCCGGCGTCCAGAAGATGTAGCGCTCTGTGCGGTAGCGCGGCTGACGAGTGTGCGGGCTACCCTCATCAGCTATCGAGCAGCGAGCGGACTTTTGCACCGAGCGCGCTGAACGAATACGGCTTGCCGATCATGTGCACGCCGGGATCGACCCGGCCGTGATGGACGATGGCGTTGCGCGTGTAGCCGGTCGTGAACAAAACCTTAAGCCCGGGCCGCCGCCGCGCGGCTTCATCGGCAAGCTGCCGCCCGTTGACCCCGCCCGGCATGACGATATCGGTGAACAAAAGGTCGACGGCATTTCCGGCATCGAGAATTTTGAGCGCATCGCGGGCGGTCGCCGCCGCCAGCACACGATAGCCGTGTTCGGCGAGCGACTCGACCGCATAGGCGCGCAGCGCTGCATCGTCCTCGACGACCAGGATCGTCTCCGATCCGTTCATGTGAACGGGCGCCGGGGCTGGCGTACGAGCCTCGGCGTGATCTTCGGCACCGACATGCCGCGGCAGGTAGATCTTCACCGTGGTGCCTTCGCCAGGCTCGCTATAAATGCGTACGTGGCCGGCGGATTGGCGCACGAAGCCGTAGACCTGGCTCAAACCTAGCCCGGTGCCGCGGCCGGCTTCCTTGGTGGTGAAAAACGGTTCGAAGGCGTGCTCGATCGTCGCCTTGTCCATTCCGCTGCCGCAATCCGCAACCGCGATCATGACGTATTGACCCGGCTCGACCGGTTCCGGAATCGAGCGCAAATAAGACTCGTCCAGATAGCAATTCGCGGTCTCGATGGTGAGCTTGCCGCCGTCGGGCATTGCGTCGCGTGCGTTGAATGCGAGGTTGAGCAGCGCGTTTTCGAGCTGATTGGGATCGGCGAAAGCGCGCCACAGCCCGGCCGCCAGAACGGTCTCGAGCGAGATCGCCTCGCCGAGGGTGCGGTGCAGAAACTCGCAGGTGCCGCTAACGAGCTTATTGGCGTCGATGGATTTGGGCTCGAGCGGCTGCTGGCGCGAGAAGGCGAGGAGCCGGTCGGTGAGCGTAATGGCGCGTTGCACGCCTTGCAGCGCCATGTCCCTGCCGCGCGCGACGCGCTCGGCCGCGGGCGCGGTCCCCAGCGCGGGCAGTTGCCGGCCGATGATGTCGAGGCCGCCGAGCACGACCGTGAGCAGATTATTGAAGTCGTGGGCAACACCGCCGGTGAGTTGCCCGACCGCTTCCATTTTCTGCGCCTGCCGGAGCAGTTCCTCCGCCTTCAGGCGCGCCTCGTTCTCGACTTCGAGCGCGCGCGTGCGCTCCTTGACCGCTTCTTCCAGGGATTCGGTGAAGGCGCGCAGTTGCGCCATTATCCGCTTGCGTTCGGTAATGTCGACATTGACGCCGACAACGCGCGTGGCGCGGCCGTCGGCGCCGTAGAAGGCGAGATTGCGGGCTTCGATCCATTTCAAGTCCCTGTTGTCCGGGACAGCGATGCGGAATTCGAAATTGATCTCGCGATCCTTCGTTGCAAACGCCGTGTCGAACAGGTTGGTGACATGCAGCACGTCTTCGCGGAAGATCGATTTGAGCCAGGTTTCGTAACGGCCGTCGAAATCGGTCAGCCCGTAGAGCGCCAGAAATCTCGGAGATAGACGAACCCGGCCGCTCGGCAATTGCCATTCGAAAATGCCGACTCGCCCCGCCTCCTGAGCCAATTCGAGAAGATCTGCGGTGTCCGCGCGCCGCATGTCCATGCCCCCGCGTGTCCTGCGGCGCTGTGGTGTCGGAGGTGAATCTTTTCTCGGAGTCACGGCGGCCTATCGTGTCTGGTCCGATTGCTACCCGCTGAGCATGCGTTTGGCGGCAGTCAAGGCCTGCAATTTGCCGAACGCGATCTGCCGGGGCAAATGATTGAATCCGCAGGAGCTGGTGACGATTGTCTGTTCCGGAGTCAACCAGGATTCTTTTCTAATGCGGTCCGCGACCACCTCGCCGCTCTCGACCTTCGGATCCTGAACGTCGACCGCGCCGACGCCGAGTTGTTTGTTGCCGAGGCAATTCTTGTAGTGATGCGCCATGTCGTATTCGACGAGGTAGGCTGCTGCGTCGATCTGGCAAACCAAGTCAGCCTTGTAGCGGCCGACGTCGAAATAACGATGACCGATCTGCGCGTCGTATTCTTTGCCGACGGCGTAGTTACCTTGGCAGATGTGGATGGAGACATGGGCGTTGCGGTTGAGGTCCGCGATGGCGAGATTGATAGCATCGACCGCCGCGGATACGTCCTTGTCGTCGGCCATGGTGAAGAGCGGCTCGTCGATCTGGATATGTTGGCAGCCGGCGTCGACGAGCTTCTTGAAGTTATGACGCAACAGCTTGCCGAGGTCCTGCATCATCGCCGCCGGGTCGTTGTAGTATTCGTCGTAGGCGACCGCCGACAGCATATGCGGGCCGGTCATGGTGATCTTGACGGGTTTTCGCGTCAGCGCCGACACCATCTTGAATTCGTCGACCAAGCCGAGATCGGTGGTTTCGCCGATGCGCGCCTTGCAAGCGGCGGCGGGATGAAACACGTTCGGATCGTGCGGGGTGATCGGCTTCGGCCGCGTGGCGCCCTGGAAGGCCGGGATTTTCTGCCAGAAGTGGTTCAGCATGGCATTGGGCGGCGAATGGCGGTTGTGCGTTCGCCGGTGCATTTCCCCGCCGGTGATGATGTCGATGTCGGCGAGCTCCTGGTCTTTGATGGCGGCGAGCCCGGCGCGATACTGAGCGTCGGCCATCGCGCTCATCGACAACTGGCCGACCGCCATCAGCCGGTCGAGGGCTTCGTACCAGTCCGGCACGCTGTGCGCCCCGATCACCGTCGTCGTGTATGGCGGATACGGCCGCATCTAATCATCCCACCTCGGGCCGGGGGCTCCGGCGCAGGCCACGTATAGTATTGCCAAGCCATTGTAGATGAAGAGAGATAAACGCCCGGGTCGGCTGTTTCTCGAAGCACGATATTCACCCCCTGCTGCGCGATTTTCCCGATGCGCCCCAGGACTTGTGCGCTCCAGGACTTGCTGACACTCCAGCAATGGAACTCCGGCACGGCGAAAAGGTTCTCCTTGAGACAACCAATCGAGCGTCAGGAGCGTCAAATGGTTGACAAGGACCGCATCAAGGGCTCGGCCAATCAGGCCGCAGGCAAAGCCAAGGAATGGGCCGGCAAAGTGACCGGCGACAAGAAGACCGAAGCCGAAGGCAAGGCGGACCAGCTGAAAGGCAAGGTCCAGAACGCGGTCGGCGGCCTCAAAGACGCCATTCGCGGCAAGTAACAACAAGCCGGTAACAGGAAATCATGAGACCAACAGGAGTGCAGGTCATGCGCAGCGATGCACGCCACCGCGTCCTGGTCGCAAGCGGCTATATGATCGTCAGCGCCATCGTCGTTTTATCGATCGCTTATCTGCCGATTCTGGCCGGATCGATCCTGACGACGTTGAACATCGTGCCGACGCATCTGATGTAATCTGACAGTTTTCGCGGAGGGCGGTCGGCCTATTGACTGCCTTCCGCGCTCGGACGGGATTTCATTAATCTTCGGCGATTTTCTCCCTCTTGAATCATAAAATCTTTCAGCTCTGGCACTACGGGCTTTGTGGTCCCGGCGCGCGTCCGGCAAAAGTGGTTGCCGGTTTCGGGTCCGGAGACACCATAAATCAGAAATTTGGAGCGGTACGACGCAGCGAAGATAAGCCATCCTGCCCTAAGGGATTCACCTTAGGGACAAGATCGGAATTTTTTAGTGCCGCAGCGCTAGTTAAGAAAAAGGCCATAAGGCTCCAATGGGAGTGAAGATCATGCGAACCAATGCGGTGCGAACCGAGGATAACGTCTATTACCTGCCGCGTCCGTCGGCACGAAGCGCAGCGATCGCCCGGTTGCAAGAACAGTCAAGCCGCAAATTTTTGGCGGCCGGATTTTACGTAATCACCGGCGCCCTGATAGGCCTAGCTCTCGCCAACCTGCCGGCTCTGTCCGCAGCGATGGTGACGGCCTTGAACGGTCTGCCGCGGTATCTCTGATGGAGCGGGTCACCGCCACCGCCGGTGCAGCCACAGCCATTGTTCGGGATATTGGCGGATCCAGCCTTCGATCACCGAGGTAACCGCCTGCATGGTGCCTTTGATATTGACGCGGCCGTCTGCATCACGCGCCGGCTCGACCGGATCGGACACTTCTCCCCAGAAGCTGTTGCCGTCGGGTTTGCGCACGACGCGCATGCCGTAGATCGGCAGTTCGGTCTGCCGCGCCAGCATCGCAATCAGCGGATTGGCGAGGCACGGCCGGCCGAAGAAGGTCACCTCGACGCCTTTGCTGTAGTGCTGATCCGCCAGCATGCCGACATGGATGCCCGTTTGCAGGTGCCGCGCCAATTTGATCGGCGCGTCGAGCCCGGTGGGAATGAGTTCGCCCATCAGTGGCTCGCGCAGCTTGACGATGACATCGCTGACGGCGCCGATATTCGGCCGCCGGTACAGCACCGCGGATTTCACCCCGATCAATTTGGCGCCGACGCCGGGCAACTCCCAGTTGGCGAGATGCGCGGCAAACCCGATCGTCGCCTTGCCGCTTTTAGTGATCCAATCGTAGCGCTCCTTGGATTGCGGCGGATAGGTGATGACGTTCCGGCGTTTGCCGGCCGAAGCCCTCGACGCAAAATTCGTCGAGATGCGCGAACTCGATGGCGATGCGGCCGAGATTGTCCCAGACGCCGCCGAGGATTTGTTCGATCTCGGCAGCGGATTTTTCCGGAAATGCGGCGCGCAACTGTTCGCGGCCGAGGCGATGCTCAGGAAACAGCGGGCCGACCCGGCGCATCAGCGCGCCGGCGAAATTCGCCATGCGCCGGCGATCGGTATGTTTGATCGCGCCGAGCAGGCCGACTGTGAGCGCGCCGGCCGTCTTGTCGAGCAGGTGCTTAAAGCGCCCCTCAGGCATTAGAACATGACGATAATCTTGCCGAACACTCGCCGACTCTCGAGCCGCGCCAAGCCGCGCTCGAATTCGGCGAGCGGCACTTCGGTGTCGATGACCGGGGTCAGACCGGACGCCATCTTGGCGAGGCTCTCGCGGATATTGCGGATCGAGCAGCCGAACGAGCCGAAGATGCGATATTGCTGCAAATAGAGCTGGAACAGGTTCATCGTGATCGACTGGCCCGACGTTGAGCCGCAGGTGACGAGCCGTCCACCGCGCTTGAGGCATAACAGCGAGCCGTTGAACGTGTCGGGGCCGACATGTTCGAAGGCGACATCGACGCCCTTTTTTCCGGTGAGCTTGCGCACGATGCTTTCGAAGCGGTCGGTGCGGTAATTGATGACGTGGTCGGCGCCCAACGCCTTGGCTTTTTCGGCCTTGGCATCATCGCCGACTGTGGTGATGACGGTTGCGCCGATCGCTTTTGCCATCTTGATTGCGCTTGTGCCAATGCCCGAACCGCCGGCCTGCACCAGAATGGTCTCGCCCGGTTCGAGCTTGGCATTGTCGAACAGCATGTGCTGCACGGTGCCGAAGGCGACAGGGGCGCAGGCGGCGTCCCGGAAATTCACGCCGGGCGGGATCGGCACCACAAGCCGCGCCGGCATGTTGACGAAGTCACGGGCAAAACCGTCGACATGGAAACCCATGATGGAGGCGACGTTCTCGCACAGATTGTCGCGGCCCTCGCGGCAGGCCTTGCAGGTGCCGCAGGTCTGAGCGCCATAGGCGACCGCGCGGTCGCCGACCTTATATCCGGTGACGTCCGGGCCGACGGCGGCGATTTCGCCCGCCGCTTCGACGCCGACGACGAGCGGGAGCTTGCGTTTGGCGAAGGCCATGCCGCGCCAGCCCCAGACGTTGATATGGTTCAAACCGATCGCCTTGATGCCGATCTGCACTTCGCCGGCACCCGGCGCCGGCGGCGCGGCGACGTTGAGGAGTTCGATCTTGCGGTCGGCGACCAATGTCAGCGCGCGCATCCTCCGCGCCGGGGCCGCGCTCGCGCGTTCGCCGATTGTTGTGGCCGCAGCGCCGGTCACGCCGGCTCCCGCGTCAGCACGAGTGAAACGTTCTGGCCGCCGAAGCCGAACGAATTGGAGATGACGCGCGTGACCTTGGCGTCGCGCGCGACGTTCGGCACCACGTCGAGCGGGATCGCCGGGTCGGGCACGCTATGATTGATGGTTGGCGGGATGCGCTGATTTTCGAGCGTCAGCAGGCTGAACACCGCTTCCACTGCGCCCGCAGCGGTCAGCGTGTGACCGATCATCGATTTGTTGGACGACATCGGAATGTCGCGAATGCGCTCGCCGAACACCGTGGAGACGCCAAGGCATTCCATCTTATCGTTTTCGGGCGTCGAGGTGCCGTGGGCGTTGATGTAGTCGACGTTTTGCGGTCCGACGCCGGCATCGGCCAGCGCGTTGCGCATGCAGGCAATGACCGGCTTGCCGTCCGGGCTCGACCGGGTGCGATGAAACGAATCCGATTTCTCGCCGCAGCCTTCGAGAATGCCGAGCACCTTGGCGCCGCGCGCGACCGCATAATCGTAGTCTTCCAGCACCAGCGCCGCGGCGCCTTCGGCCAGCACAAAGCCGTCGCGGTTCTTGGAAAACGGCTTTGACGCCTGCTCCGGCGGATCGTTTTGCGTCGAGAGTGCCGATAAGAGCGAAAAGCGAACGAGCAATTCCGGCGTCAACGAACCATCGGCGCCGAGCGCCAGCGCCGCCTGGCATTCGCCGCGCCGGATCGCCTCGACGCCGAGCTGGATCGCGGTTGCGCCCGAGGCGCAGGCTGTAGTCAGCGAGATCGGCGATCCCTCGGTGCCGAAATGTTCGGCGAGATGCTCGCCGATGATGCCGTATTTGAGCGTCTCATAGATCGGGGCGAATTGCGGCCGGCGCGCCACCCGCATCAGGTCGGGGTAGCGGGCATCCGTGTCGGGGGCGGCCTCCTCGGCCATCCGGATACGGTAAGGCCACTCGATTTCGAGCGGCGGCAAAGCGAGAAACAGCGGACCGGGAAAGCGGCCCTTGCTGCCAATGCCGGATTGCGCGATCGCCTCTTCGCCGGCAAGGAGCGCGATGCGCTCGGACAGTTCGGCGGGCGGCATATAGTCCGTGTAGACGTCGTCGACCGTGCCGGCGATGGTGGTGCGCAGGCTGTCGAGCGGAAATCGCGAAATACGCCGGATGCCGGATTTGCCGGCGGTCAGTTTCGCCCAGTTGTCGGCCTTGCCGACGCCGAGCGAGGTGACCACGCCCATGCCGGTCACCGCGATCACCGCACGGCCGGCTCTGTCGCGATGCGCGCTTGCCGATGCCATGATGCCCTCCTTCACTCGACCCGTTCGATGAGCGCAAGCCCTTCGCCGCGCCAGTTGCCGACGCTGGTAACGACGACCTGGGACAGATCGGGCGGATTATCGCCGAAATCCCCACTTCCGGTCGGCGCGAACAGCTTGCCATGCTCGATCGCCGCGCAGCCGATGCCCAGATTGGCCATGAATTGGGTATCGACGCCATGCCCGATATACGTACCGGTATTGCGCACGGGAAGGCCAATCTCCTTGAGTACGATAAGCTCGGCCGAAGTCGCCGGTTGCAGGCCTGCGGCTCCGGAAATCACTGCGGCATGGGCAGGATCGACCTTGCCGGCAATCGCCTGCCATTGCCGGCGCAGCGAGGCCTCGGCTTCGCCGGGCTTTCGCGCATTGCGGTTGGAAAAGACTTGCGAAATCCGCGCCCGCGGGCGGGCGCCGCGGGCCTTCGCGTGTGCCTCGCTTTCGAGGACGAGGAAGGCGCCCATGGTCGCAAAGGCGATACCGCCTTCGGCGCCGCGATCCCAGACCGGGGCAAACTTGTCCTTGAGCACCACGCCGCCCAACTCGAACGCCAGCAGCACGTCCCAGCGCGTGCCGTGATAGGCGCCGCCGACCAGCGTCAACTCGCTTTGCCCGCCGGCGATGCGCGCTTGCGCCACCCGCACCGCGTCGACGCCGGCTGATTCCTCGCCCATGAAAGTGCGCGATGATCCGACGACGCCGTGAACCAGCGAGATATTGCCGGCGAGCAGATTGGGCAATTGCGCCAGGAACAAAGTCGGGCGCAGATCGCTCATCAGACGCTCATTGAGAAACGCGCCCGGCGCATTGGTCTTGCGCACACCGGCAAGGATCGCGGTATCGACCGCAGTGTCGCGCTCGCCGCCGCCGGCGGCAACGATCATGTCGGTATGGTCGAGCAGTTCGGCATTGCCGGCGATGCCGGCATCGCTCAGCGCCAGGCCCGCGGAATAAACGCCGACCCGCTGCCAGGTTTCCATCTGCCGCTGATCGCTTTTCTTCGGAATTTGTTTGTCGAAACTCATCGGCTGAAGTTGATGCACGATGTAGGGCGCAAAGCTCTTGTCGTCGTAAGGCGGCGGATCGCCGCGCTCGAGATGGCGCCACGCCGTCTCCAGGCCCTCGCCCAGACTGCTGAGAAGACCGACGCCGGTGATCCACACCTCGCGGCGTCCGGTCACTTCGCGAACTCCTTGGCCGGAAAATTGATCCGCTCCGCCCATTCCCACAGGCCGGCGCGCAGCTCCGGGCTGGGATAGGGAATGATGCGATAGGTCAGCGTGGCGTCGCAGACGGCGGCACCCTTGCACCATCCCTTGGCTTCGCCGATGGCATAGCCGGAGCCCTCATGCACTACTCTGCCTTCGAATTCGAGCTCATCGCCGGGAAATACGGCGCTGCGGATTTTGCCTTCCTTGACGCCGGCGAGCGCCGGCAAGCCGGTAAACCCGGTGAGCGCGCTGACGAGCCATCCGGTCGTTTGCGCCATGCATTCGATCAACAGCACGCCCGGCATCAGCGGATAGCCGGGAAAATGGCCCTCGAATACGGGGCTCTGTTGTGGCACGGTGCAGACCGCGCGCGCCACGCGCCCGGCGACATCGACGTTGACGAAGCGGTCGATCATCTGAAAATATTCAAGACGCATATGCGGCGCTCAGGCGCCCTTGGCAGCGATCAGCTCGTCGATCCGCTCGCACAGGTTCTTCAGGACGAAATACTGGTCCGTCGTCGCCTTGCCGTCATTGACTTCCTGGGTCCACTGTTCGAGCGGAAGCTTTATGCCGAACGCCTTGTCGATGGCGAAGGCAATGTCGAGGAAATCGAGACTGTCGATCTCCAGATCGTTGATGGCGTGGCTTTCGGGCTTGATGTTTTCACGCGGGATATCGCAAGTTTCCGCAATGATTTCAGCCACTTTATCAAACGTGGTGGACATCGGGCATGCTCTTGGTCAATCGAGGAATAAGCGCCGGCCCAGCCCGGCGCGAGCAAGCCCGGATCGCGTCGGGCCACTCAATGTGAACGCCCCGTATAGCGAAGGACGCCGCCAAGTTCAACGGCGGGCGCCACCGCGGAATTGATCGCGGATGCGGCGGCGAAAGCGCAGATTTCGCCTTGTCTGCAATAGCTTGGAGGCCCATCATCATTGACTTGGTGATTTCGTCCCGCCCCATAACCAAGCACTCCTTGATCGGCCGGGACACATTCCCTAAGCAGGCCTCGAAAGGGTCCGTCATGCCGAAGGCGCGCGTGCGCAAGCGTTGTTTCGTGCAGATGACAGGTTATGAGCCGGTCGGAGCGGAGCACCAGCATCGCCGCTTCATCCGCGAAATGGCGCGGTTCCAGAAAGCCTGGAACGTGCAGGGCAAAGTATCTACGCCCAATGTTGCGGCCGATGGGTCTACGGCCAGCTGGACGGTCGAGACCTGGGGGCCGAACTGGCGAGCTACGACCGATTTTCACTGGTTCCGCTGGGATGACTTCGTTGCGGACGACGGCACAAGGAGCGATTGGTTGCGCTTTCCGCTCGGCATTGCCGCTTTGATGGAATTCATCCTGAGCGGGACGGTCGTCAAATATTTCATCATCGCTTGGCGCTACGGCGGATTCTTTCTGTTTCCGCTGCTCTACATCGTCGGCATGGCATGGCTGGCCATCGGGGTGGTGCGGTATGCCGTCGGTCATCTCGGCCTGCCATACCCGATGCTGATCGCGCCGCCGCTCTGGCTGGCGATCTACGTCGCGTTGCGATGGACTTTCGGACGATTCATCCATATCGGCTACGCGCTCGACGATTGGTATTTCGCCCGCGACTTTGTCCACCGCCTGCGGCCGCAACTTGAAGCGCGGCTCGATCGTCTCGCCGGCGAATTGGTACGGCTTGTGCGCGAGACCGACGCCGACGAAATCGTCGTCCACGGTCACAGTCTTGGCGCGCCGCTGTCGCTTGTCGTCATCGACCGCGCTTTGCAACTCGATCCGCAACTCGGCGGCGGCAAGCCGCTTCACCTGGTTTCAACCGGCTCGTCGCTCCTCAAAGTGGCGTTGCACCCGGCCGCCGGCTGGCTGCGCCAGGCCGTCGGCAGATTGGCGAATGCGCCGTCGATTTATTGGGTCGAGTATCAGGCGCTGGTCGACATCATCAATGTCTACAAAGTCGATCCGGTGGTCGCGCTGGGAATGCCGGCAACCGGCAAGCCGATCGTAAAGATTGTGCGCATTCGCATGATGGTGGAGGAGCACACTTACCGGCGCTTCCATCTCAATTTCCTGCGCGTCCACCGCCAAGCGGTAATGGGCAACGAACGGCGCTACTTTTACGACTATTACATGCTGTGCTGCGGTCCACTCCCGCTCGCCCGGTGGGTAGAGCATCCGGATCGCGCGGTCGCTGCGTTTGCCGCCGACGGCGCGCTGGTCGAAGCGCAGTTGGGGAATGCCGGCGGCGCGCCGGCTTTGCCCGCGCGCGCAGCGGAGCCTTAGCCCGTGACCGCGACGGCTGCCAAAATCATCTGGCTGGCATTCGGCATTGCCTGGTCCCTGCTGCGGCTCCGGCCAGGGCGACGCGCGCGCAAGACGCCGGTACGCTACTCGGCGCGTGGCGCGCGAGAATTTGCGCTTCTCGCCGTTTCATTGACGGGGCTCGGCATCGTGCCGTTTATTTATGTCGCGTTTCATTTTCCAAGATTTGCCGATTATCCCGTTATCCCGGTCCTGAGCTATCTTGGCATTGCCGCAGATGTGGCGTGCCTCTGGCTGTTTATTCGCACCCATCGGGATCTCGGCCACAATTGGTCGGTCAGTCTCGACTTGCGCGACCGCCACACCCTCGTCACAACTGGAATCTACGCAACGGTTCGGCATCCGATGTATGCGGGCTTTTGGCTCATGGCCGTCGCCCAGGCGCTGCTGTTGCCCAATTGGGTGGCAGGACCTGCCGGATTAGCCGGCTTTGGCGTCCTGTTTTTTGGGCGACTGCGGCGGGAAGAGGAGATGATGATAACTGCCTTCGGTGACGAATACCGCGCCTATATGCGCCGTACCGCGCGTATCGTCCCTTGGCTATATTGACGGCATCGCCGACGTTGCATTTTTGCTACAGGTTTGCGCCGATTGCAAAGCGCTGAGAAATCAAGGGGGAATTCGGCCGCAAAATCTGGCAGTGCAGCATGAGTTGCCTAGAATGAATCGTGCGTTTGGGGTCCGAGCCAAGGGTTATGAAGCAAGCCGCGAGGTGGAAATGATCGGTCGGTGGCGTCTGAGCACAATCGGAGTGCTGACTGCGGGAATGATGTTCGCGCTCGGATCGAGCCCAAGCATGGCTGCTCCGCACGCACACGTTTACCTGCTGCGCGGGCTGATGAATATTTTCTCTCTCGGCATGGACACGCTCTGCGACCAGCTCAATAAGCGCGGCGTCTATGCGACGGTCGACAATCATGCCGATTGGCAGGGGTTGGCCGACCAGGCTGCCGCGAACTACAAGGCCGGAAAAGAAGGACCGATCATCCTTATCGGCCATTCACTCGGCGCCGATGCGGTCATGGAGATGGCCGCGTATTTGGGCAGGAGGGGCATTCCAGTCGCGCTGGTGGTGCCGTTCGACGGCACCTCAGCCTACGCGGCCTCGGCGAATGTCGCGCGCGTACTCAACCTGACGCAGCACTATTACATGTCGCGCGGACCGGGCTTCCACGGCTCGTTGATCAATGTCGACCTCAGGTCCGATCCGAACATCGACCATCTCAATATCGACAAGTCGCCGCGACTGCATGCGCGCGTCATCAGCGAAGTGCTTGCCATCGTCGGCACGCGCGGCGCCAGCGAACCGAGCGCCGCAAAGGCGGCAAAGGGCAGTGCTCCTGTCGCCAGCGCCGTGAAATCGGAGCCAACGCCCGGCGGTGGCGGCGTCAAGCCGCAAGACGCAGCGCCGGCGCCGGCGCCGGTCAAGGCCGGTGACGGCGCGACGAATTCGACGGCTGTGGTGAAGCCGGTGGCGGAGAATGGAACGCCGCTCATCGCGCTTCCCGAAAAAGGCGGCAAGAGCACAAGCTCCGGCACAAGCACCGATGCGTCTCCGGCATCGCTGCCGCATCCGTCCGGATCGGCGCAATAGCTATTGCAGTGTCGGTGCAGGCAACTCGATCGGGGCGCAATTGACGCGTCCCTGCATCACGCAGTCCTGATCGCGTTGCATGTCGGCGATGGTGTCGGCGAGCCAAACGCCGACCGAGACGAGGAGCGCGACAACCGCAAGCGCAATCAGGTTCATCACCATCCGCTGGCGATAGTCGACGACTTCGTCCTGGTCTTGTTCGAACTGGTCGAATTCGTCGGCCGGCTCGATGTCGGCATCGGTCGGCCGCGCTGGCAGAATTTGCCGCGACGGCAGGCCCGGGCGCCGGAACGGCAGCACCTGCCCGAACGCCTCGCGGTCGTGCGGGTCTGGCCGGCTATGAGCCGCCTGAGAACCACTACGAGTCATGGCGCTAGAATACGCTCCTGCGGCGAAATTTCTAAGCGCGAAATAGGGCCACTTGTCCTAGATTATCCGGGGTGGGCACGAGGCGTTTCCGGCCGCTTAGGCTCACGCTTAAGCGTGTCTTCGCTTCCCTGATAATGGTGAATTGCCCATTTGCCGCGCATTCGGAGCAACTCCATGAGGAATTTCGATTTTACGTCCATCTCACGCGGTCCGGCCGTGGCTTCAACGCTCGCGGCTATCCTCGTGCTGGCGGGGCTGACGACCGTCCCCGCGCTAGCGGCGGACTACGACGTTGGCTCGATGCACATCACGCAGGCCTGGGCGCGGGCCACGCCGAAAGGTGCAGCCAGTGGCGCCGGCTACATGAGCATTACCAACAAAGGCGCCGCGCCGGATCGGGTGAGCTGCGTGTCGGATGATGCCAGCGCGCAATGCCAGATCCACAGCATGACCATAGAAGACGGCGTGATGAAAATGCGGCCCGTCGAGGGCGGCCTGGAAATCAAGCCGGGCGAGACGGTCACGCTCAAGCCCGGCGGCTACCACGTCATGTTCGTCGATCTCAAACATGCGCTGGTCAAGGGCGAAACGGTCAAAGCGACGCTGAAATTCGATCACGCCGGAACCGTCGACGTGACCTACCCCATTGCAGCGATCGGCGCGCCGGCGCCCGGTGCCGACGCCGGCGGCGGCACGATGATGATGCAAGGCGGCGGCATGCAAGGACCCGGCGGGATGAACATGCAAGGCCCCAGCGGCGGCATGCCGATGAACAAGCCGTAGGCGGATCGGATTTCGGTCCGGCGGCGAGCACCGCCGGCCGGCCGGATCAACGGATTGTTCATCATACGATTGGTTAAGACAGGCGGGCGTATACGATTAGGACGCCGGTCAAAAGTCTGATGAGCATGAGTTCAATCCGACCCCAATGACGTGCGCGCCCAGTCCGGGCCGATCGAGCAATCGGCCGAGGGCGAACGGCCGCGCATCGGCATTGCCGAAGCGCTGCGCAACAATTGGTTCGAGATCTGGTACCAGCCGAAGATCGATCTCAAGCGCAAGTGCCTTGCCGGGGCCGAAGCGCTGGCGCGGATCCGCCACCCACAGCTTGGCGTGCTGTTGCCGGGCAGCTTCCTGCCCGACGTCGACGAGGACAGCGTCGCCGAGCTGGCGCAGCAGGCGCTGGTGGCGACGCTGTGTGATTGGACGCTGTTTGAAGAGGCGGGATTCAATCTTCGCCTCGCCGTCAACGTGCCGGTCGGCGTGCTGTTGCGCAGGCCGATCGCGGCGCTCGTCGCCGAGTATCGTCCGAACTCCGGGCAATGGCCCGGTCTCATCCTTGAAATCACCGAGGACCAGATCGTGCGCGATATCAAGTTGGCGAGCGAGATTGCCGCGAGATTGCGCAGCAGCGGCATTTCGATCGCGATCGACGATTTCGGCGCCGGTTATTCGTCGCTGTCGAGCTTGCGCAATCTGCCGTTTGCGGAACTCAAGATCGACCGCTGCTTCGTTCGCGACTGCGCCATCAACGCCACCAATGCCGCGATCTGCCAGACCGCGATCGACCTCGCGCACCGCTTCGGCAGCGCCGCGGTGGCCGAAGGCGTTGAGAGCCAGGCCGACTTGCAGGCCTTGAAGGTGATGGGTTGCGACTTCGGCCAGGGCGCGCTGATCGCACCGCCGATGCCCAAGGAGCGGTTTCTCGATTTGCTGCGCCAACGCCTGAGTAAACCGCGCGCCGGCGCCGCCGACCGCGCCCAGCCGAGCACACGGCCGGCGGACCGGGTGGCGTGAACGGATCTCCGCTCGATCCCGTGAACGCGAGAATCCAGAGCGCAATCCTGAATAGCTCTATGGCTCCTTGAACGCCGCCTGGAATCCCTCTGGCAACGGTGCGCGGAAAGTGTTGAGCGTCATCGACACCAGCGCGTAATAGCCGAGGATGCCGATCAGCTCGACCGTGCCGGCATGGCCGAGAATCTTCTTCACCCGATTGAAGGTTGGAGTGCTGACTCTGCGCTTGGCATAAAGCTCCTTGACGAAAGCGTAGATCGCTTTTTCGTCCGCGGGCGCCGATTTCGGCGCGCGCCCGGCCTGGATGTCGCGGATGGTCGCCAGCTTGACACCTTGCTTTTCCGCCATCGGCGCGTGCATCGCCCATTCGTATTGCGCTTTCCAGAACGCTCCGGTGCACAGGATGGCGAATTCCGACAGCCGCGCCGGCACGCTGGTTTTGAAGCGCAAGTGCCCGCCGAGTTCTTGTGCCAGCTCGCCGAAGGCCGGCGCATGCAGATAGATCGCGAACGGCCCCGACATCTTGAATTGGCCGCGCGGGCCGGACTTGATGGATTCCGCGAGCGCCCGCTGTTCGGGCGTCAGTGTTTCCTCGGACAATTTCGGCAGTCGGGGCGATTGCAGACTCTTAGGCATGTTCTTGGGCATGGTTTCCTCTGTTGCATTCCGTCGCGCGATGGATGTTTGTATTGTAGCAGCTTGATCGATGCGCCGGTCACGACTTCTATAGCGAGCGATGCCACGCCGCGTCTCAGCGCCGCTTTTTCGCCACGCGTTCTGCCGGATCGCGCTTTGCTTTCGAATGCCTTGCTGCGGCGGTAGCGCGCCTCGGGGCGGCCTTGGCCGGCATGAGCCCCGCCTTTTCGACGTGGCGCACCCAATAATCCCAGGCGCGATTGGTCGAGGGCGGCCGCACGCTGTGCTCCGACGACAGCTTCATTTCGCCCGGCGACAGATGGTCGACATGGCCGTGGGCGATGGCCTGGCTCTGCAAGGCGGCATTTTCGCAGCCATACACCGTGCGGAAGGTCATTTCGCGCAAGCTCGTGCCGGCGACGGTGGCGCCATGGCGGCGCATCAGCACCATCCAATTTCGTCCGAGCGCGCGTGCCAGCGACGCCCCTTCTTCCGGCTTGACCACCAGCATATTGGTGTCGCCGAACTCGTCGCGCTGATCCCAGAACGGCACGCGGCCGATCACGGCGGGCAGGTGGAACACCGGCACGAGTTCGCGCCCGGAAATACAGAACGGCAGCACCGCGTGCGAATGATGGTGGCACACCGCATTGACGTCCGGGCGCGCTTTATAGATTTCGCCGTGAATGACCCGCTCGCTGTACATGCGGAATTCGGTCGGCCGCAGCGGCTCGGAATCGAGATTCATCTCGATGATGTCGGAGACTTCGGCCAGTTCCGGCGCCTGATGCCGCGAGATGAAATAGCGCCCCGGGTCGCGCGGATGGCGCACGCTGACATGCCCGAACGCATCGAGCACCTTCTGGTTGGCGAGAATGCGCGTTGCGACGATCAATTCATAAAGGAGCTCGGCAAGCTCGTCGGTCATCGTTACCTCCCTGGCGATCTTGTTTCGGTTCGCAGCGGCGCCTTTTGGCATCTCCCGCGAAATTGCGCTAGAAATATCGCATGGCTGCTGCGGTAAAGGCTTTGTTCTTCGACGTCTTCGGAACGCTGGTCGATTGGCGCACGGGAATCGCGCGCGAGGCCGCGGCGCTATTAAAGCCGCACGGCGTGGCGCTCGATTGGATGGCATTCGCCGATGCTTGGCGCGGCGAATATCAGGGCGCCATGGACGAGGTGCGCACCGGCCGCATCGCTTTCTGCAAGCTCGACGTGCTGCACCGGCGCAATCTCGACATCACGCTCAAGCGCTTCGGCGTCGCCGGCCTCGGCGAAGACGACAAGCAGAATCTCAATTTGGCATGGCACCGGCTCGATGCTTGGCCCGATGCGGCAGGCGGGCTGCTTCGCCTCAAGCGCAACTATCTGCTCGCGCCGGTGTCGAACGGCAACATTTCGCTCATGGTCGATCTGGCGCGCCGCAATCATTTTCCGTGGGACGCCATTCTCGGCGCCGAGATCGCCGGCGACTACAAGCCGAAGCCGAAAGTCTATCTCGCCTCCGCGGCGGCCTTCGACCTCAAGCCGGAGGCCTGCATGATGGTGGCGGCGCATTCCAAGGATCTTGCGGCGGCCGCCGCGCTGGGCTTGCGCACCGCGCATGTGGCGCGGCCGAACGAGCACGGCGCCGGCCGCGGCGAAACCGCGCCGACCGTGCCGGTCGATTTTGCGGTGCAGAGTCTCGATGAACTGGCCGATCAACTCGGGGCGTAATTTCGCTTCGTGCCGGCGTCGTATCAGACCGTGCGGCGGCGGAAAAGGCGCTCGCTTGCGCTGATCTTCGTCGCGGCGCGTTGCATTCGCGAAGCAAAAATCGCATCGGTCATTCGGCACAAATATTTCAGGGCGGATGCCATCGCACGCTCCTGCGTTAACTCTTCGTTAACCATAAAGAGAGATTAGGCCGGGCTGCCCCGGCATTGAAGTGACCGCGGTCACAGTATCGCGCTTTCGATATAAGCTATTGTTATAGATAGATAAAATGGAGCGGCTTTAGCTGCCGAGTGGCGGATAATCGGTGTAGCCCGTGGCGCCGCCGCCATAGAACGTCTTGCGGTCAGGGGCATTGAACGGCCCGCCGCGGCGGAAACGCTCGGGCAAATCAGGATTGGCGAGATAAAGCGTCGCAAACGAGATGAGATCGGCGCTGCCGCTAGCGAGCACCGCATCAGCGCGCGCCAAATCATAAGTCTTGTTGGCGATCAGCGCGCTTCGCCACAGCGGACGAAAGAACGCAGCATCGAGCCGCGGCCCCGACCCGACCGGATCGGCGGGTCCCGGTTCGACCAGGTGCAGATAGCCGAGGCCGAGCCGGTCGAGCGCGCGGACCGCCGTCGCGAAGGTATTCGGCGGGTCGCTGTCGGAAATGTCGTTGAAGGCGAGATTGGTCGGCGACAGATGTACGCCGACGCGTTCGCCGCCCCATTCGCCGGCCACGGCCTGCATGACCTCGACAATGAGGCGCGCGCGGTTCGCTGCGCTGCCGCCATAGCTATCGGTGCGCCGGTTGGTCTTGTCGCGCAGGAATTGATCGAGCAGATAGCCGTGGGCGGCGTGCACCTCCACGCCGTCAAAGCCTGCCGCCTTGGCATTCGCCGCGCCGTGGCGGAACTGCTCGATCACTCCGGGAAGCTCCGTGGTTTCGAGCGCGCGCGGCGTGACGAAAGGCTTCATGCCGTCGAGCGTCCAGGCCTGTCCGGCGGGCGCAATCGCCGACGGCGCCACCGGCAGCGCGCCGGCGGGCTGCAGCGAGGGATGCGAGATGCGCCCGACGTGCCAGAGCTGCAAGAAAATCCGTCCGCCGGCGCGATGCACGGCGTCTGTCACGAGCCTCCAGCCGGCAACCTGTTCGGCTGAGTGAATGCCGGGCGTGCCGGGATAGCCGAGGCCCTGCGGCGACACCTGCGCCGCCTCGGCCAGGATGAGCCCGGCGCTGGCGCGCTGCGCATAATAGGTGGCGTTGAGCGGCCCCGGGGCATTGCCCGGCCCGGCGCGGTTGCGCGTCATCGGCGCCATGACAACGCGGTTGGGGAGATGCAGGGGGCCGAGTCGGAAAGGGGAGAGGAGGGCGGCGGGCATCTGCGCTTTATTCGACGGATGAGCCGCACACACTCGCATAGACGCTGCAAATGCAGAAGTCCGAAGCAGATTGGACATAGGACAATCTTGTCGGACCTACGGCGCAATTCACACGCGGTTCAGCGCGGTCTAGAGTGACCGGCGGGCGAGGGGGGATTGATGACCGCGACGTCGAGCGAACTGGTCGAGCGATTTTATCATCAAGTGTGGAACCGGGCAGACGAGGCCGAGGCGCGGAAAATCCTCAGCCCCGATTTTCGCTTCCGCGCCTCGCTCGGTCCCGAATTGCGCGGGCCGGGCGGCTTCATCGCCTATCTGCGCTCGGTGCATGCGGCGCTGGAGAATTTCACCTGCACCATCGAGGAATTGCTGGTGACGGACGACCGCGTCGCGGCGCGCATGAGTTTTCGCGGCACGCACCGCGGCACCATGTTCGGCATCGCCGCCACCGGCCGCGACATAAGGTGGAGCGGCGCAGCCTTCTTCAAGATCGAGGGCGGCATGATCGCGGAGCTTTGGGTGCTGGGCGACATCGAGGCGGTGCGCCGGCAACTCACGCCGGAGCGTCCACTGGAGTCATTTTTCACCTAAAATCGCCTCTCGCAGCCGCGGCAAAGCGGCACGACCGTCCGCGTGATTGCGGCAGCTCGAAGAACAGGGATGAAACGCATGAGCCTTCAGCAAAACACCGATCGAATCCAAACGACTCATATCGGCAGCCTGCCGCGCCCGCATGCGCTGCTCGATTTGATGAAGGCGAAATTCACCGGCCAGCCGTTCGATGAAGACAAGTTCGAGGCGCTCCTGACCGCTTCGGTCCGCGACGTAGTGCGCAAGCAGGTCGACTCCGGCATCGACATCGTCACCGACGGCGAATTCTCCAAGCCCGGCTTTTTCACCTACATCCAGGAGCGCCTGGAAGGTTTTGAGGCGCGGCCCGGCCAGAAGATGAAGCTGTTCGCGCGGGAAGTCGCCGCATTTCCCGAGTATTACGCGGAGTATTTCAAAACCGCGATGATGGGCGGCGCCATCGTGACGCTGGCGCCGGTGGTGTGCGTCGGTCCGGTGAAATACCGCGGTGAGAGATTCGTGCAGCGCGATATCGATAATGTGAAAAAGGCTGCGGCCGCCGCCGGCGCGCCCGATCATCAAGTGTTCTTGCCGGCGACCGCGGCTTCGGGCGTCGGCCGCAATGAATATTACAAGTCCGACGAAGATTATTTCCATGCGCTGGCGGCCGAGCTCGGCAAGGAATACCGCGCCATCGCCGATGCCGGCCTTCTGGTGCAGATCGACGATCCGTTCCTGCCGGATATCTTCTTCGAGCCGGACCTTGACCGCGCGCAGATGCAGCGCCGCGCGGAGATTTATGTCGAGGCGACCAATGCCGCGCTCAAGGGCATTGCGCCGGAGCGCGTGCGTTTCCACACCTGTTACGGCATCAACGAAGGCCCGCGGCTTTACGAAGCGGCGCTATCGGACATCATCGATTACGTGCTGAAAATCAATGCCGGCTCGTACAGCTTCGAAGCCGCCAATCCGCGCCACGAGCACGAATATCATCTGTTCGAGCGCGTCAAGGTGCCGGACGGCAAGGTGCTCTGTCCCGGCATGATTACCCATGCCAGCAATATCGTCGAGCATCCGGAATTGATCGCCGAGCGCATCCTGCGCTTTGCCAAGCTCGTCGGTCGGGAGAACGTCATCGCGGCCGCCGATTGCGGCTTCTCCTCGCAGGCATTATACCGCACCGAGGTGCATGACACTGTGGTCTGGGAAAAATTCAAGGCGCTCCGCCAAGGCGCCGATATCGCAACCAAGAAACTGTGGAACTGATGCACGCTCCATCGCTGTCGCTGAATTCGCGCCGTGCCATGCACGGCAACAACAAACTGCAGATCGGCCTGTTCGGCGCCAATTGCTCGTCCGGCCGCGCGGTGACACTCGTGCCGGAGCGCTGGTCGGGCAATTGGACCGACAACAAGAAACTCGCGGTCATGTCGGATGAGGCCGGCATCGATTTTCTCCTCCCGATCGGGCGCTGGAAGGGTTATGGCGGCGATACCGATTATCAAGGCACTACGCTGGAGACGATCACCTGGGCGACCGGGCTTCTTGGCGCGACGAAGCGCATCACCGTGTTCGGCACCGTGCACGCGCCGATCTTCAACCCGGTGGTGGCGGCGAAAGAAATGGTCACCGCCGATCACATCGGCGAAGGCCGCTTCGGACTCAACATCGTGGTCGGCTGGAACGAAGGCGAGTTCGACATGTTCGGCGTCGAGCAGCGCGCGCACGAGGACCGCTACGAATACGCGCAGGAATGGATCAACGTCATCAAGCTGATCTGGTCGGATCGCGAGAATTTCGATTTCGACGGCAAATACCTGCACATGAAAGGCATCAAGGGGAAGCCGAAGCCGTTCGGCGGCACCCGCCCGGTGATCATGAATGCCGGCGCGTCGCCGACCGGCCAGGCCTTTGCGGTGAAGAACTGCGATGCGTTCTTTCTGCAGGCCTCGCGCACCTCGCTCGAAGAAACCGCGACGCGGGTGCGGCGGGCGAAAGACGCGGCGCAGGCGCAAGGCCGCGAGATCGGCTGTTACACGGTCGGCGTCGTCACCTGCCGGCCGACCAAGAAGGAGGCCGAGGAGTATTTCCACCACTGCATCGTCGAGTGCGCCGACTGGAACGCCGTCGATCTGATTTTGGGGATGAAGAATATCTCGCCGCAGACGGTGCCGATGGAAGAGTTCCTCAAGCAGCAATTCGGCTATGCGCAGGGCATGGGCGGGCTGGCGCTGGTCGGCGATCCCGATCAGGTCGCGGCGCAGCTTGCCGATCTCTCCAAAGCCGGGCTCACCGGCATCGCCATTTCGCTGGTCAATTATCTCGCCGAGCTGCCGTACTTTTGCGCCGAGGTGATCGGGCGGCTGGAGCGCTTGGGGCTGCGCGAGAAGGTGCGCTTACCCGCATCCGCCTAGCCAAGGCTCAAGCCGCCAGCACCGCGATCACGCCGGCGCCCCAGATCGCGGTGAGAACCGTGAACGCCGTGACGTTGACGTCCCAGCGCCAGTTTTGTGGGCCGAGCGGAGGTTTGAACGGGCGGTAGCCGTTGTCGTCATAGAGCGCGCCGCCGAACACCGGCCGGGTCAAAACGGCAAGGAAGAACGCGCCATAGATCGCGGCGCTGAGAGCGGCCGCAAGATACAAGCGCTCCAGCGGGTTCGGTCCGTCTATCCAGATCAGATAAAGCGCGATCAACCCGACACCGGAGTAGGACAGGATTTGCCAGACCACGTGAAACCGCGCATGCGGCGTCCATTTGGGATTGGTCGCGTGCGTCTTGTTGAAGTCCGCTTTGATCGTAACCAGGGCGTAGCCGAGAACGGTGAGCGTCAGCAGTAATTTGGCGATCATGAGCATTACGTCCTCCTTCGTTCGCAGGCGGCAAAGAGTAGTTATGTAGAGAGGGGTGGCGCGAGGCGGCTTATCTGCGGCTCTCGATCGGCGTGCCGCGCTTTTTGTTGTAGCGGTGGATGGCGACGCGCTCCCAGACGCCGTTGACGTGATAGGGATCGCTCCTGGTGAAAGCATCGACCGCGGCGCGGTCGGCAGCGTCGACGACGAAAATGCTGCCGACGGGCGTCTCGCCGTCGTCGGCAACGAGCGTGCCTGCAGTCACCACGTCGACGGCGTGGTCGGAGGATTTATCGAGATGGATGCGGTGATCGCGGTAGTGCCTCGCCCGCATCGGCAGCATGTCCTTCTTGTCGAGCGCGTGAACCACGAACAGCATGCCCGGCTCCGATTGGGTCGGTATTATGTCATCATTGTCATCGTTCGCGAAGGCGGAGGATCCAGGCATCGGCGATGATTGAGTTTGTCACGATCCGCAGGCGAGGCAATTACTGGATGCTCCGCCGGAGCCTGGCATCGGGCCGGATCCGTTGGCAGAGCATGACAGGCCAATCTCGTTGCCTTGAGATCACATAGGATTCGTCGAACAATCGCAACCCGCCGCGCTCGCGCAAGTCGTGTGAGGGATAATGACATCTTTTACAAACGGTTAATGTGGGGCGCGTATTATTCGACCGCGATGTGTCGTTCAGTTCGCGAATTCGATGGCGGTCGGGGGCAACTTCAGAGATGGCGTGGAGCTTCGCCGCAGCCGGCGCAAGCCACTGCGGTACTTCGCTCACATCCTTATAGACCAGCAGGGCAATACGCGCTCGTGCTGCATTTCTGAAATATGCGATGGCGGGGCGCGCCTTTTGTCATGAGCGGCGAGGCTCACCGCATTTGTCGTCTCGTTTGCCGCGATGGAAAGACCCTGGGCGTAGAGTTTTTGCGCTCGTCGGACCGAAATCGAAGAGGTATCTGATATGCAGCAGCACTCTTTGATCGACGAGTTGGAGAACGCCGTCAGGAGCGGGTCGACAGAAAGCCGCGTGAACACGCTGCGGCGGATCACCGATCTTTTTCTCCACGATGCCAATCGGCTCAACGACGAACAAATTTCGGTATTTGATGACGTATTGTGTCATCTCGCCGCGAAAATCGAAACAACCGCCCTCGTGGAGCTGGGAACAAGACTTGCTCCGGTAGACGTAGCGCCCGTAGGCGTGATCAAGCGTTTGGCGCATGACGATGACATCGCCGTGGCCGCGCCAGTCCTCACAGGATCGAAAAGGCTCACCGCGTCCGACCTGGTGGAAGTGGTGCAGACGAAGGGCCAGGCACACCTTTTGGCGATTTCGCAGCGCGCGACCTTGGACTCCCAGGTCACTGATGTCCTCGTGACCCGCGGCGACGGCAAGGTGGTAACGTCCCTAGCCACCAATGCCGGCGCGCGCTTCTCGGATTCGGGTTTCAAGACATTAGTCAAGAAAGCCGAAGGGAACGATCATCTCGGTGAAATTGTCGGTCAACGGCGCGACATTCCTGATAATTTACTGCAGGAACTGTTATTGCGCGCGACCGAGGCCGTTAAGGCAAAGATCCTGTCTGTGATGCCGCCAGATAGGCGCAGAGAGGTCGAAGAAGTCATCGGTAAGGTGGCAAAAAGTATCAGCAAGAAGGCAGAGCACGACTATAGCTACGCGGAGAGCTATGTCGATCAAATCGCAGCAGCGGGACGGCTCAATGAAACAATCATCCCGATATTTGTTCGTCAGCAGCGCCTGGAGGAATTGATCGTGGCGCTGGCGCGGCTCAGCTCCACTTCCGTGAAAACGGTGGCGGAATTATTGAACGGCCAACGCAATGACGCAGTTTTGTTGCCCTGCAAGGCAGCCGGCCTGAGTTGGCCCACCGTGAAGCTAATTCTGGAAAATCGACTGAGAGGAAACAAAGGCGCCGACAAGATCATCGAGGTCGCGCAACTGGATTATACGAAGCTGACGGTAGGCACGGCGCAGCGGACTCTGCGATTTATTAGTGTGCATAACATAGCACAGTAAGTGAACCTGCTTGACGGATCCGCGACGGGATTGGCAGCAATCCCCTCTTGCTGGACACGCAAAGCTGCAATTGACGGTGACAAACCGACGAGACGGGGTAATCGCTGCCTAACTGTAGGCCCGCGTGTCCGCTGTGCATGCCGAACGAACATTGCAAACGCTCACGCCCTTCGGCGCGAGATCACGTAAGACTCGTCGAAGAACCACAACCCGCCGCGCTCGCGCAACACCCCGCGGGTGGCGTCGATGTAGCGGCCGTCGGCGGCCGCTTCCGCCACCCGATCGTCCTCGACCTGCGCCACGTAGATCGCCGCGTTCCAGGCCGCGAACAGCGTCGAGGTGCCGATCGATTCGGAAATCTCCGACGGCAGCGTGTGCATGTCGTAGCGGAACAGCGAACGGTTGTCGGCATAGGCGTTGAAATTGAGCTCGCGGCCGGCCGGGCCCAGTTCGTGCTTCACCGCTTTGAGGATCTGATGGCGATCGTGAATGAACGGATTGTCGTCCGGCCAGACGCGTTGGATGATTTCCATGCCGGGATCGTGGCCGTGCGAATGAATGGCGATGAGGCGGCCGCCGGGGCCGAGCGCGCGGGCGAGCGGCGCGATCACGCGCTTGGCCTTGAATTCAAGCGAGGCGCGCGCCCGATAGGGCTGCGAGGCGATGACCAGATCGTAATTGGCCCGCGTGCCGCCGGCTCGCGGAATGATCGGATCGAGCAGGAAGCGGTGGTCCTCGCGATAGAGCACGAGCACCACCGGGCGCTCGTAGACCGGATTGCCGGTGCGCGCGGAGACGCCGGCCTTCCAGTTCTGCGCCAAAAACGGCTCGAGCGCGATGATTTGCTGTTCGAAGCGATGCGCGGAATTTCCCAGCAGCGGCAGTTCGTGCCACACCAGGCTCGACGCCGCGTTGAGCGATTTGACGTGCAGCCACGGCGCGTCGGCATAAGCGAGATTGGTCAGCACCAGGACCGTCGCCGGATGCTCGAAGAAGCGGTCCGACATTTTTTGCAGCGTCAGCCGGATGTCTTCGAGGCTGATCTCCTTGCCGACCAGATAGAACGGCATATGCGCGAAGCGGTCGTGCATGGCGCGCATCACCCGCGCCAGCACTGAGCCGTCGCCGACGCCGGCGTCGAACACGCGCACCGCCGGCGGCCGCGGATGGATGTGCGCCAGTTCCTCGGAGACGCGGTGCGCGACCTCCCATTTCTCGCTGCAGGTGTTGACGAACAAGAGATATTTTTGCCGGTTGTCGAAGAAGCGAAAATTGCGCTGCGGATCGCTCGGCTTAAGCGGCACAGCCGGCGTGGGCGCCGGCAGCGGACGGTTCTCGCGCGCGCGCTCGATGATCGCCGGCCGCGGCTCCAGCGCCGGATGCGCCGCCATGAAGCCGTGGATGCGGTCGAGGGTGTCGGTGGTGATGCGGCCTCCATTGCGCAGGCGCGCCGCGAGCTTGCCGTCGTTGACGGCGCGGCGGCCGAAGGTGGATTCCGCCAAGCCGGTCTGGCGGCAATAGTCGGAAATTTCCGCAAGAAGTTGCTGCGCGTTCATAGCAATGTGCGGCGAGCTACGCCGCTCCCATCGGTCCGTTTCCTCGCCGCCGCCTGGGGTCGTTGTTGCCCGTTCTTGCCGCGCGGTGTTGGGGCAAGCGAACCAAGGCGATGGGCAAGGGTCAACCACAAATTGGCCCACTATATTAGTGGGCAGTGTAATGGGAAGCTGCCCAGTAAGAGTGGGCAAATCGGCTCGAAGCGGCAAACTCGACAAGGATCTGAGGGTTTTTGCCTGTGCATAGCCGGTGGACCGGTGGTCGCTATGTTATTGATAGAAATTTTGAATTTTGAAAAAGGTTAACCTGGGAAATCGTCAAATAAGACGGTCGCAGGCGTGACCGAGCCCCTTCGCCAAGAGAGGGCATCCATCCCTCTCCCACCCGAGCCGCGTTTGCGTGCGCCCGAGTGCAAGCTCGTGGGGAGAGGGGTGACGAAGTCGCGCGTTAGCGCGGATTGAGCTGGGTGAGGGGCTGCGGCCTCGCCGGCGCGCTCCGCTCGCCAACCCCCTCCCCATCAGGTCAAAAGGAAGTCTGACGCATGCAGGCTGGCCAGCGTCGTGTGCTGTAACGTGACCGTGTCGGTGGCATCCAGCGTGATGACGACATCGGCGCCGGTTTGGCTGCTCGCCGCCTGGACGGCGGCGAAATTCGCAAACAGATGATTCTCGAACTCGATATGGTCGCCGCTGTGGAATTCGGTGACCGTGTCCTTGCCGAAGTCGGCACCGAATACGAATGTGTCGTTGCCGACGCCAGCGGTCGGGGTGTCGTTGCCCGCGCCGCCATTGATGATGTCGTTGCCATTGCCGGCCCTGATGATGTCGTTGCCCGAGCCGCCGTTGATGGTGTCATTGCCGTTGCCGGCAGTGATGATGTCGGTACCTGAGCCGGCCGATATCACATCGTTGCCATTGCCGACTTTGATGGTGTCGTTGCCGTCGCGAGCTATCTTTGAATTTCTGCTATTAGGAGTAACAGTAGACATCGCGAATTGAACTGGTCATGTGCGCTTGTGACCCAACTCGGAAGTTGACTGTGCATTGCACTCGTTGAAATAGATTTGATGAAGGGGCTGACGAGCGGGCGACCGATGATTACCCAACTGATCTTCGACTGGGCGAAACGGACGCCTGATAGAACAGCGATCATCTATAATGATAGGCGGTGGTCGTACCAATTGTTCGCTCAATTGATCGCCCTAGCGCGCGGCTATTTTGTCCGGCGCGGCTATATCGGGCCTGGTTACGCGGTGCTGGCCGTCTACAACCCAATGGATTTTTGGATTCTCAGCCTGGCTCTGCGCAGCTTGGGTCTGACCACCGTGGCTGTGGGGTCCGTGGCGGAAGGAGGCGCAGAGGGCAAGCCGAGCGTGCGGGCCGCGGTAAGCAAGCTTGGTGCGCCGAACGTGCGCTGTGTCATCGCCAGCCCGGTCGAGACCTGGGCGGGTCTTGATGGCCTATGCACCGAGCTGCGGTTACCTCTGCTATTAGTGTCACTGGCTGGCGAAACGCCCTTGGGACTCGAGGCGTTCGAAGCGCCGCACCCGTTGGGTGGTCATATCCTGCTTACCTCCGGCACGACGGGCAGCCACAAGATGCTGCTGATCAGTCCCGCCTTCGACGCTACCGCCCTGCAGCGGAACGTAGAAATAATCGGCATGAACCAGGACACCGTGCTCAGTGTGTTCGACTTTCCAGCTTGGACCGCAATTGGTTACAGGTGCGCGGCCAGCCCTTGGGCGGTAGGCGGCGCCATTGTCATTGAAAATCGCCAATTTTACCGGGCGCTATTGTGCCCCGGAATTACCCACGCGGTGCTCGTCCCTGTAGTGCTCTCCGTCATTCTGGCCGCGCCCGCAGATGCGTTTCCGCGCAACGATGCGATACAGCTTATTGTCGCCGGCGGACCTATGACCCGGACTCAGGTCGACCAGGTCGAAGCCCGTATTACAAAACGTCTCGTCAATTGGCTTGCTTCCACCGAGGTTGGCAGCATCGCCTTCACTCCGTTGGAGACTCCCGATGACCATCGCTGGCAACGGCTCGCGCCCGGTCGCGTGATCGAGATCGTCGACGAATTCGACCGCCCCGTGCGGGTCGGAGAGATCGGACGGGTGCGGGTCAGCACCGCAGGCGGGCCGACCAGTTACCTCAATGACGAAACGGCAACGCGATCCTTTTTCAAGGACGGCTTCTTCTACCCCGGCGATCTGGCCGCCATCCGACCCGACGGGCGCATGGCGCTGCAAGGACGACTTACCGACGTCATCAATATGCAAGGGGCTAAGATTTCCCTGGCCCCAATCGAGGATCGGTTGCGCGAGTTCTTCGGCGTCAGCGGCGTCTGTCTGTTCTCAATGCAGAACGACAGCGGCGAGGAAGAAATCCATGTCGTCATCGAAACCTCGACACCGATCGATTCTGAAATGCTCACTGCGGCATTCAGCCAAGTCCCAGAACTCCGCGGGTTTCACCTAGGCCGCGTCCACTGTGTCGCGACCCTGGCTCGCAATCCCATGGGCAAGGTCTTGCGTCAGGTAGTTCGCGCTCAAGCCGTCGCCAACCTCGATGGTGAGATCGAGTAGCGGCTCCGCCCGAACTGTTCATGCTCGTCAAATTGTTGGAAACCCGGTCAAAGGCAAGGTTTCCGCGATGCTATTTTGTAATGCATGAGTCCGGGTTTGGCCCGACGTTCGCGCGGACATCACAAATTGGTAGTTCGTGACCCGGAACGGACATCCGCCGGTTGGATGGACGCTCAATCTGTTTCCCGATCCGTTTGACTCGACATATCAGTGCTGCGCACGCGAGGCAGACCGTAATTCCTGCAGATGACCCTTTCATGATCGACGCGTTTGACCGCGGACGGCGCTGCGTTCGTATTCCGGCGCTTCAGCCTTAAGCTCCGGTTATTACGATTATTGCTACGACGATCAGCGACGTAATTATGACCATCGTTGTCATGACCTTGGCGCCGACGGCCGGAAATTTCGTCGGCACTCCGTATTTTCTTGAAAGATGTCGCGTCACGAGCCAGCCGACAGCACAGGACGCGAGCAATCCGAAAAGGCCCGAGAGCGGTCTTACGGAAATGCCAAAGATGCTACCCAAATAAACCAAGGCTAAAACAACGATCTGCACGCGGAGTGTGGCCCAAAATAAAATAGCTGCGTGAGTAAGGACGGGTACTTGGCGGACGAAGTATTTCATTACGAACATACCAACTATCGTCCAGACACACAAAATAGTCACTGCGTATAGTGCTTGAGCGAGCGATGGTGCTAACGCCTCCCAGTGGATTTGCTGCATAAAATTATCTCCGGCAGAATTTCCGAGGTGCAACGCTAAGCGTTAAACTCGGCACTTTCCAGCGTGTTGCCGTAGCCATTCCGTTGGCAAAGTCCGGCAATAACGAGGAGAATGAGTGAGCGAAGCGGGAGCGGGGGCAGGGGCAGCTTGCGAAGAACAGCCCTTCTCCTGGCTCGTGGCGCGCGCTTGCTCGCCGCTCGCCCCCCTCTCCCCGGTGGGGCGAGGGGGGAATCGAAAGTCGCGAACTCCGTTGACTGTTTCTCACGCGCGATCCGCGCTACCGTGATTGCAACCAAGGAAACGCCAAGGACTGAAAATGCCGCGCTTTGCCGCCAATCTCGGCCATCTGTTCACCGAACGCCCGCTGATCGAGCGCTTCGGCGCCGCGGCGGCGGCCGGATTTAGTGCGGTCGAGTTGCAATTTCCGTACGACATTCCGCCCGCTGCGGTGAAGGCGGAACTCGCTAGGCATTCGCTCACGCAGCTCGGCGTCAACACCCCGCAATGCCCCGAATTCGGCCTTGCCGCGTTGCCCCGCCGCGAGCGCGATTTCGACGCCGCCTTCGCCCGTGCGCTCGATTATGTCGTTGCAATCGGTGGCACCGCAATCCATTGCATGGCGGGCGTCGTGCCGGTGAACGAGCGGCCGGCCGCGGAAAAAGTCTTCATCGGCAATCTCGCGCGCGCCGCCGTGGCCGCCGCCAAAGCCAACGTCACGCTTCTCGTCGAGCCGATCAATCCGCGCGACCGGCCGGGTTATTTCTTGAGCCACATCGAGCACGCCGCCGATCTGGTCGGCAAGATCGGCGCGCCGAATGTGCGCGCGCAATTCGATTTTTATCACGTCCAGATCGTCGGCGGCGATCTGATCAGGCGCTTCGAGAAATATCTGCCGGTGATCGGGCACTTGCAAATCGCCGCGGTACCGACGCGCGGCGAGCCCGACGAGGGCGAGGTCAATTATCCCGCCGTGTTCGCGGCGATCGATAAATCCGGCTATGCCGGCTGGATCGGCGCCGAATATAAGCCGCGCACGCGCACTGAGGATGGCCTCGGCTGGTCGAGGCCTTACGGCATCATGCCAAAACGGAGTTGAGCAATGGCGAGTGGTTTGCGTCTTGAAGGCAAAACCGCGCTGGTCACCGGCGCCGGATCGGGGATCGGCAAGGCCATCGCCGAGACCTATGCGCGCGAAGGCGCGCGCGTCGCGCTCGCCGACATCAACGGCGATGCCGCAAAATCGGCCGCTCGCGCCATCGGCAACAATGCCATAGCGCTGCGCTGCGACGTGACCAAAAAAGCCGATTTCGCCGCGGTGGTTGCCGAAACTCTGTCGGCGTTCGGCACGCTCGACATTTTAGTCAACAATGCCGGCACGACGCATATCAACAAGCCGATGCTGGAGATCGGCGAGGAGGAGTTCGACAGGACTTTTGCGGTCAACGTGAAGGGCGTCTTTCTCGGCTGCCAGGCGGTGGTGCCGCATTTCCGCAAAGCCGGCGGCGGCGTCATCATCAATATCGGCTCGACCGCGGCGATCCGGCCGCGGCCCGGCACGACGGCCTATGCGGGCACCAAGGGTGCCGTGCACACACTGACCAAGGGGCTCGCCGCCGAGCTGGCGCCGGACCGCATCCGGGTCTGCGCCATCGCTCCGGTGGCGACCGAAACGCCGCTGTTGCCGAGCTTTCTTGGGCCCGCGCCGGGGCAACGCGAGAAATTCATCGCCAGCGTTCCGCTCGGCCGGCTGGCGCGGCCGCAGGACGTTGCCAATGCGGCTCTGTATCTCGCCTCCGCCGATGCCGAGTTCCTCACTGGCAATATCGTCGAAGTCGACGGCGGGCGCTGCGTTTAGCCATTGCCCGCAAATTGGCAATAAGTTGCCGATTGGCCGGCTTTTTGCGGGCGCAATTGTTGGTGTATCGTTCGTTGCCAGTGGTCCGATTCTAACATTCGTATCCCGGTTCGGCGGGCTCTTATGCGAATGTTAGAATCAAAGGGCCACTAGCAAATATCAGTTCTAGTGGAGCTTTGGATTTGACATTCGCTTTACGAGTTCTCGGCCGGGTGGGTAGCGAATGTCAAATCCGCTCCACTAGGGATCGACAGGGACGCTGACATGTGGGGTCGCAAGCGCAAGGCCGAGGCGCCAAAGGACGCCGCGCCGCCGTCGCCGCTGAAACAGGCGGTGCATCAGGCGCGCGTCGAGGCGGCCGAGCGAACCAGCATCGTCGTTGACCTGCGCGACGCCGAAGCGGCGCGGCTCGAATTGTTGAACGAGGCGCTCGATCCGCTGTTCGCCGAGATTCCGCCGGACGTTCGATTTGTTCGATCGCGGCGTCAGTCGCGGCGAGACGCCCCGGCTGTGGATCGATGCGGTGGCGCATGCCGCCATGGGCCGCGACAAGCGCAGCTATCGCTTCCTGCACGACAGCCGCATGGGTCGCCACGTGCTCGCCGAATTGCATGAAATCCCCGAGATGGTGCAGGCGGTAACCACCTATGTCGCGCGCCGCCTGGTCGAGCGGCAGCGGGCGTTCGACGAAGATCCGCATTTGCTGGCGCGTGTGCCGGCGCAAGAGGCCGCGTATTACCGGCGCCGCCGGCGCTGGCGCATGTTCGGCTTGATGCTGCTCGGCTTCGCGATTGGCGCCTGCGTGGTGTTGTTGGTGCTGTTTGGCGTCGCCGTTTCGACGGGCCCTTAAAAGAGGATCTTTCGTTCGGCTTGCCGGATGACGCCGTCCGCGCCGCGCTGCCGCGCCGTCATTTCGCAGCGCCATGCTTTTGTGCCGTCGCCAATGCGCTCGATATTGAACAAATGATACGCGGCCGCGCCTTCGTCGCCGTGCGGGGCGGCGGCGGACGCCGACGGCACGCCGACCGCAGGAATTTTTTTACTGTTTGGCCCGTCGAGCCAAACCACCGAACAACGATGGTCATGACCGTGCAGCAAAAGCTCGGCGCCTTTCTCGGCCAATACGCGGCGCAACGTCGCGGCGTCGACCAGGCGCCGGAAATAGCGCCGCAGCCGGCTTCGCGGCGGATGATGGATGAGCACGATGCGGAACAGATCGCACGCCTGATCGAGCGCCTCGGCGAAACGGGCAAGCTGTCGCGTGCCGAGCCGGCCGGTCGCCATGAACGGTCCGGTCGGCAGTCCGGTCGACAGCGCGATCAGCGCCATATCGCCGCGCCGGCGCACAAAAGGAAAGCGGTCGAGGCCGTCGTCGCCGCGCATATAATCGCCCCAGTATTCGGCCGGCATTTGCTCGACGCCGCGAACATAGACGTCGTGATTGCCCGGCATCGTCGTGACGTCGCGGGCATTGCCGAGGGTCTTAAGCCAGTCGCGGGCGCGGGCATATTCGTCCGGCAGCGAGAAATTGACGAGATCGCCGGTCACCGCGATGTGGTCGAACGCTTGCGTCTTCAGATCGCGTGTAAGCGCATCGAGTACTTCGGGGCGGTGAATCTTTTGACGCTTGCGCAGCCAATTGATGTAGCCCAGCCCGCGCTTGCTCAAAAGCTGCGAGCCGCGCGGTGCCGAAGCGATGTGCAGGTCGGACAGATGGGCGAGCGTGAACATGATATTGGCGACGCCGATTCAGCTACAGCATCGCAGACCCGTCATAACAATTCACGAACTTCCAATGAGGATGCCCACGGCGAAGACCAGGACACCGCCGACAACCACCTGGAACGCCGCCTGCAGGAACGGCGTATCCATGTAGCGCGTGCGAATCCAGGAAATCACGATCAGCTCGACCGCAACGACGGCGAAGGCGAGCGTGGTCGCCAGATAAAAGTGGGGAATGAGGTAGGGCAGGGCGTGGCCGAGGCCGCCGAGTGCAGTCATCGCGCCGCAGACGGCGCCGCGCACCACCGGCGCGCCGCGCCCGGTGAGCGAGCCGTCGTCGGACATCGCTTCGGCAAAGGCCATCGATATGCCGGCGCCCAGCGCCGCCGCAAGCCCGACCAGAAAGGTCGACCAGGTATTGCGCGTGGCAAACGCCGCGGCGAACAACGGCGCCAACGTCGACACCGAGCCGTCCATCAGGCCGGCGAGGCCGGGTTGCACATATTGCAGCACGAACATGCGCCGCGCGGTCTGATCTTCGGTCTTGCGGGCCGTCGGTGTGAGCTTCTCGCCGAGTTCGTGCGCCAGCGCTTCGTGCTTGTCTTCGGCGGCGGCAAGCTTTCGCAAAAGATCGCGCACCGCATCATCGTGCGCAGTCTGCGCCGCGCGGCGATAAAAGCGCGCGGTTTCGTATTCCATCTCTTCGGCGAACCTGCGCGTCGCGTCGAGGCCGAGCGTGCGGTTGAGCCAGATCGGCCGCCGCGCGACAAAGCCCTTGACGTTCTGGCGGCGGATCAACGGCAGAAAATCGCCGAATTTCTTGCGATGAAGCTCGAGCAGCATGTCGCGATGCCCGATCTCCTCCTGCGCCATTCTGTCGTACATATCCGCAGTGTCCGGATATGAGCCGCGCAGCCTGTCGGCGAAGGAGCGATAAATGCGGTTGTCCTCGTCTTCATTGGAAATCGCGAGCGCAAGGATTTCCTGCTCGCTCAGATCGGCAAAGCGTTTCACTGGTTTTCCTCGGCGGCGCAAGTGGGATGATGCGTAATATTATCTTAGAACAATTCTAATTACTCACGCGAGTCGGGATTGCAAGAAGTCGGGGTCGCAAGAAGATGAGATTTGACGTGATCCGCCGACCTTTTGAGCCAGCCATCAGGCGGGTTTTGCACGCCTATTGGCGTTTCACGCGCGCACTGACGGTCGGTGTCCGCGCGCTGATTTTTGACGGTGAAGGCCGCGTCTTCCTGGTCAAGCACTCTTATCTCGCCGGCTGGCATTTGCCGGGCGGCGGCGTCGAGCCCGGCGAAACGCTCCTCGCCGCGCTCGAACGCGAACTACGCGAGGAGGGCAACGTCGAGTTAACCGATCCGCCGACGCTTCATGCCGTCTATTTCAACCGCCGGACCTCGCGGCGCGATCACGTCGCACTCTACATCGTGCGCTCATTCCGGCAGACCGCGCCGCCGCAGCCGAACAGTGAGATCGTCGCGCACGGATTCTTTGCGATCAGCGAGTTGCCCGTCGATACGTCGCGCGCGACCCGCGAGCGCATCGCCGAAGTCGTCACCGCCCGCGCCCCCGCGGAACTTTGGTGAACCGCACCGGCGCTGCGTCATTTGGTCGACATGACCGGGAAAACATGCAACCCGCGCCGGGGCAATGCGTTGTCGTTGAAATCCTCGTCTGAAATTTGGAAGGAACACGCGATGCGAAAGACAATAACGGCGATTGCCGCGGCGGCGGCATTGGCAACCGTAACCACGGCGACCGGCGCGATGGCGTTCCCACACGGCGGAGCTGTTGGTCATATGTCCGCCCCGAGCGGCGGCGCAATGAGCGCTCCGAGCGGGAACTTCGGCGCTGCCGGCTCCGGCAATTTTGCCGCCGGCAATAGCGGCCCGACCTTCACCGGTCGATCAAACACCATGACGGCAATGCCGAACCACTTTGCGGCAAATCCAAACGTCGGTCAGAACCACGCTTGGAACGGGTACGGGCATTACGACCATCGGCATTACGACCGTCGGCATCACGGATTCGGCTTTGGGTTTGGCGGCCTCTATGCCTATGGCGGTCCGGATTATTACGACTATTACGCCGGCGATAGTTGCTATCAATGGCGGCGCGTGTGGACGCCGTTCGGTTGGCGCTGGCGCGACATCTGGATTTGCGACTGACGAAACTCCTCTGAGGCGAACTCCTCTGAGGCGACTGGGCGCGCTGGTTTGAAAACGCACCGGCGCGTTCCGGTCTATGCGAAGCGATCGCGGTCGTGCGGCGCGGTGAAATCGATCAGCGGGCCGATCGGCAGGATGCCGGTCGGATTGACCTGACGCTGGCTGCCGTAATAGTGCCGTTTGATGTGATCGATGCTCACGGTTTCGGCGATGCCGGGGACAGAGTAGAGATCGCGCAAATAATTCCACAGATTGGGATAATCCGCGACGCGCCGCAGATTGCATTTGAAATGACTGTAATAAACCGTATCGAAGCGCACCAGCGTGGTGAACAACCGCCAATCCGCTTCGGTGATTTGGCTCCCCGCCAGATAGCGCTGACGTGACAGGCGTTCTTCGATCTGATCGAAAGTGACGAAAATGGCACGTGCGGCTTGCTCGTAAGCCTCTTGGCCGGTGGCGAACCCGGCGCGGTAAACGCCGTTGTTGACGTTCGAATAGACCAGGTCGTTGATACGATCGATCTCCGCGCGCAGTTCTTGCGGGTAATAGTCGGTGCGCACATTGGTGAACGCATCGAACGCCGAATTGAGCATGCGGATGATTTCGGATGATTCGTTGTTGACGATGGTGCGCCGCTTCTTGTCCCACAATACCGGAACCGACACGCGACCGGTATAGTGCGGATCGGCGATGAGATAGATTTCGGCGAGCGTCGCTTTGCCGTTGGCATCGTCGCGCGTGCCGCCCTGGGCGGCGCCGAATTCCCAGCCGGCCTTGCCGTAGAGCGGCGCAGCGACCGAGACCGAAATCGCATTTTCGAGCTTTTTCAGGCTGCGGAAAATCATGGTGCGATGCGCCCACGGGCAGGCGTGCGAAACGTAGAGGTGATAGCGCCCGGCTTCGGCCGGAAAGCCGCCCTGACCGGCCGGGCCGGCGCTGCCGTCAGCGGTGACGAAATTGCGAAAGCTCGTCGCAGGCCGGATAAAATGGCCGTCCTTGGTGCGCGAAACATCCTCTTGCCAAACGCCGTTGACGAGCAAGCCCATTGTCTTCTCCGCTGTTCTTTCTTTGCCCTATCTAATCATTATCGCCGCGGCCGATAGGCATACTGGCGAAGACGTTCTGGACCTCTGCCGAGCGAGATGATAGGCGGCGGCGCGATGAACGATATTTCCTTTACCATCCTTCCCGAGACGGCGGACGACGCACCGGCGATCGAACGCCTGCACGAACGCACATTCGGCCCGGGCCGCTTCGCCAAAACGGCATACCGGTTGCGCGAACAGGCCGCGCATCGGCTCGACGTGTCGTTCACCGCGCGCATTGGCACGCTCCTGATCGGCTCGGTGTGGCTGTCGCCGGTCCGCGTCGGCGAGACCAAGGCGCTGCTGCTGGGGCCGCTCACGGTCGAGCCAGCGTTTCGCGAGCGCGGTGTCGGCCAGGCTCTGATCGAACGTGCCCTCAAGGAAGCGAAAGCCAAAGGCCATCGGCTGGTGATCCTGGTCGGCGACGAATCCTATTACGGAAAATCCGGCTTCAAGCGCGTTCCGCCCGGGCGCGCGACCATGCCCGGGCCGGTCGATCCGGCGCGGCTTTTGGTCGCCGAACTCGACGACGGCGCATTCGACGGCGTGTCGGGAACGATCCGGCCGGATTGAAATTTACCGCCCCTCGCGCGCCCAAGCGCCGGCGAGGCTGCCAAGGAGCAGCAGAAGCCCGAGCAAGCCGGCGAAAATCGGCAGCACCCCGATGCCGCGCACCACGCTGGCGTCGCGCATTTTCAACCCGATCCAGTCGTCGCCTTTGTAGGTGTTGCCGGACCGCACCGCGACGATGCGCGGAACGTTGAGCCCGTTGCCGTCGTCAAGCCGCATGGCAGCGCCGCCCGTGGCGTCGGTGAGGGGGCCAACCACGCCGGTGGTCGAGGTCACCTCGGCATATTCGAGCGGATTGGCGGGACCGATATTGACAAGCGCATTGAGCGTGCCGTCGGTGGCGCGCCACAAGCCGAGCTCGTTCGCGGCAATACTCGATTGCCAGACGCCGGGCTCGGTCGGATTGAGCTTGAGCGTGCGCGTCGCGCCCGACGGCGAGGTCACGGTCACGTCGGCGACTTGATCCGCCATGGTTTGCCGCCGCACCACGAGATTATGCCCGCTGACGGTGAGCCGCAGCGCCTCCTCTTCGAGATCCGGCTCCTTCATCAGCCAGTGTGAGAGGCGGCGCAGCAGATCTAGATGCGGGCCGCCGCCCTCGAAGCCGCGCGCCCACAGCCAGAGCTGGTCGGAAAGCAGAAGCGCCACGCGGCCTTCGCCTTCGCGGGAAAGCACCAGTAACGGCTTTTGGTCCGGCCCCTGCATCACCGCCGTGCCGGTCGTGTTTCTGGTGTCGACGACACGGAACCATTCGCTCCAGTGCGGCGGGTTGCTGTCGGAGCCTTGCAGGCCGCGCGTCACCGGATGGCGATCGCCAAGGTGGGTCAAGGTCGGACGAAACGCCTCGTCGGTGACGGTGCCGGTCGGCTCGGCGGGCAGGATCGCGTCGAGCGGCGTCCGCCAAACGCTGGTCGGACTCGCATAATCGGGTCCCGCGGCGACAAGAACGGCGCCCCCGTCGCGTACGTAACGCGCGATATTGTCGAAATAGATCATCGGCAGCACGCCTTGGCGCGCGTAACGGTCGAAGATGATGAGCTGAAATTGATCGATCTTCTGCTGGAACAATTCACGCGTCGGAAATGCGATCAGCGACAATTCGTTGATCGGCGTGCCGTCCTGCTTTTCCGGCGGCCGCAAAATGGTGAAGTGCACGAGATCGACGGAAGGGTCCGATTTGAGCAGATTACGCCAAGTCCGTTCGCCGGCATTCGGCTCGCCGGACACCAACAGCACGCGCAGCTTGTCGCGTACGCCGTCGATCGAGACCACGGCGCGATTGTTGACCAGCGTCAACTCGCCCGGGAGCGGCGACGCCTCGATCTCGACGATATTCGGTCCGCCATGCGGGATCGGAATGTCAACGTCCTGCGCCACGCCGACCGGAACGGTGCGTTGCTCGATCACGTCGCCGTCGCGGCGCACCGTCACCTCGGCGGTTTGCGTGTCCGCGCCCTGATCCTCGACCCGGTAGGTGACGGTCTGCGGCTGGCCGACGATGCCGAAGCGCGGCGCGGCGATGAGTGCAACGCGGCGGTCGCGTTCGTTCGGATGGCCGGTGATCAGCGCGTGGACCGGCGCGGCAAAGCCGAGCGCGGCGGCATCGGTCGGCACGTCGTGAACGCGTCCGTCGGTGATCATGATAACGCCGGCGACGCGATCGGCCGGTACGTCGGCGAGCGTCGAGCCGAGCGCGGTGAATAATCGCGTACCGTCGGTCTCGCCGTCCGCTTGGCCTGCTTCGACCACGCGCACGTCGAGGCCGGGGATGTGGCGCAACCGCTCGACCACTGCTGCGCGCGCGGCTTCAGCCTGCTGGGTGCGGTCGCCGAAGCTCTGGCTCGGGCTCTTGTCGACCACGACGACGGCGATTGAGCTCAGCGGATCGCGATCCTCGCGGGTGAACGATGGATTGGCGAGCGCCAGCACGACCAGCGCCAGCGCCAGTGCCCGGATCGCCGCGCCGCGGCTTCGCGACACCAACAGCAACAGCGAAAACAGGCACGCCGCGGCAATTGCCGCCCACAATTCCGCAGCGCTGATCAGAGGAGCGAACGCGATGCCGAGGTTCATGGCTCATCGCACCATTGTTCGAAAGTGGCCCGCGCTCGAATAGGCTAATATGTCCTTGTCGCGTGTCATCAGGACCAGGCTGGCTTCGCGCGCCGTCGCGATAATGATGCGATCTGCAGGATCGCCTGGCGGCGAACCCGGCAATTCACACGAGCCGGCGAGAATCTCGATCGTAAGGTCGAGTATCGCCGCATCAAACAGCTTGACCGTTTGGTGAAACCATTTGACGGTCGGCATGGCCAGGACAATTCGTTTCTTGCGTACAAGATTGGCGATTTCCCATATCGTGATCGGCGATATGTTTAAGTGGCAGTCGGCAATCGCCTTGCGTGCCGCGTCGGACAAGTTGATGCCTTCCGCCAGCCACAACACGACGCAGGTATCGAGCAGTAGATCACTCATTTACCAGACGACCTTGTTCTGCGTTCCAAACTTCCCCGGACGGGGCAGTCAGGTCAGTCCCAGGCAAGATGGTGACGGTTCCAGCCATGCAGCCCCAAGGATCCTGCTTTGGCGCTGTTCTAGGAGTCCTTCGGGACGACTGTGCTGAACGCCGGAATGTGACTTTACGTCCGGCCAAATCGACAGCCTCGGTGCGCCAACCGAACTTCAGCCAAGCCCTTGCATGGGAATGGCCGGTTTCATTATTGCTCCACCAAGCTTCGTGCTCATAGGCGCTTTTGGGCAGTTTGAAGCCCAAAACCTTCTCGATTTCACGAAAGCTCATCCGATGTATTGATCGGTCGTTTCCAGCTAAGAACTGCGGTAGTGCTTCGTATTTGCTCATGGCATCTTCTCGTCGCATCTGTCTCTAACATTTCATATGAATTTACTATGGTAAAATAGTAAGTAGTTCCTATTGGCCTAATCGCTCAAGCAATGCCGGCACGTGCACCTGGTCGGCCTTGTAGTTGCCGGTGAGCGTGTACATCACGATGTTGACGCCGGCGCGGAACGCCATTTCGCGTTGGCGCGGCTCGCCCTCCACAATCGGCAACATGGGCTGCCCGTCGGAACGCGTCGCCCAGGCGCCGGCAAAATCATTGGACGTGATGAGGATCGACGACACGCCATCGCCGCCGCGCGCGGGCCGGCTCGTCCTGTCTTCTTCTTCGTCCTGCGCCGGCAATGCCTCGACCCAAAGCTGGCCGGAGTCAAAGCGCCCGGGAAAGTCCCGCAAGAGATAGAAGGTTTTGGTCAAGACGTGATCGCGCGGCACCGGCTCGAGCACAGGAATATCGAGCGAGGACAGGATTTTGCGCAGTTCGAGCATGCCCGCGCTGCGAGTCTCGCCGCCCGGCCCAGGCGGCGCCACAACGGCGTCGCGCGTGTCGAACAGCACAGTGCCCCCGGCCTTCATATACGCGTCGATGCGTTTGAGCGCGTCATCGGAAGGCGGCGCCGCGCCTGGCACGATCGGCCAATAGATCAGCGGATAAAACGCGAGCTCGTCGTGGGCGATGTCGAGCCCGATCGGATCTCCCGGCTCCAGTGCGGTGCGCTGCGCCAAAAAGAGCGTGAGACCGGCGAGTTCGGCTTTGCTGACGGTGTCGACGTTGGCATCGCCGGTGACCACGTAGGCGAGCTTGGTCTCGAGCGCCGACTGCGGTACGTCCGGATTTGGCGTTTCGTCCTGGGCGCGCGCTTGCGCCAGCGTGAGCGCCAGCGCGGCGGCAACGATAACGGCGGCGATTGCGCCACGCGGGCCGCGCGGTAGCAGCCGCTGGATGCCGCCGCCGAGGAAAAGCACGACAATGGTGTCGAGCAACAGAAGCGACATCGCGACGAGGAAGATCGGTCCGCGCAGGTCTTGCGGTTCGCTGGTGCGATAGACTTCACGCGTCGCCGTGGTCAGAGGCGAGAAATCAAGCGGCGCCAGCCGGTCGTCGGTCGCGAGCGTGTTGACGGCGAGGAGACTTTCCGGCGGCCCATAGAAGCCCGGCGGATGGTCGGCTGTGGCGCTGCCCGAAAAGTCGGGCGCCACCGGCCGCGCCGTCGGCGGCGGAGCGATGAAGCCGCCGAAGCCGTCGAGCATATGGCTCGGCTGCACCACTTCATGCACATTTTTGTTCTTGGCGGCGTCGGCCGTGGCGGCGGGCGCCGTGCCGGCAAGCGCCACAATGCGCTTGAGCATTTCGACGAAAGCGCCCGACAGCGGCAAATTCGACCAGCGCGTGTCGCCGGTGACATGGAACAGCACGATCAAGCCCTTGCCACGCCGTGCCGCCGTCACCAGCGGCGTGCCGTCGGCCAGCGTCGCCCAGGTATTGTCGCTCAGCGCCGCGTCGGGTTCGGCGAGTACCTGACGGTTGACGGTCACATCGTTCGGCACCGGCATGCCGGCGAACGGGCTCGTGCGTGAATAGGCCGCGAGCGGCTGCGGCTTGTCCCAACTCAGGCTGCCGCCGAGGATGCGGCCGCCGCGCCGCAGTTTTACCGGCACGAGATCGTCGTCGGAGGCGGCAAGCCGCGGGCCGGCGAATCGTACCAAGACGCCGCCGTCCTCAATCCATTGCTCCAGCCGGTCATGGGAGTCGCCGACGTTGCCGACGTCGGTCAGGATCAGCATCGGCAGCTTTTGATCGAGGAAATGGCCGACCGCGTCGGCCGGAGACTCGCCTTGCGCAATCCGCACATCGGCAAACGGTTCGAGCGCGCGCTGGATGTAAAAGCTGGAATCCAGAAGCGGCTCCGCCATGTCGGCAATGGCGCCGGAAACGATACCCACGGTGCGGCGCTGCGAGCGTTTGTCGAGGAGTTGCACGGCGCCGGCGGAGCGCTCGCCGGAAATCTCGATGCGCGCGATGTCGTTGCGCAGCTCGACCGGCAGATCGAAGCGGGCGTCGGTCTCGGGATCGGAAGCTTTGAAGGCAAACCGCGCTTCGCCAAGCGGCAGACTTTTGAGGTCGAGCGCACGCACCGTGCCGTTCTCGGTCGAGCCGGTTATTGTGCGCAGCACTTTGACGCTAAGCGCGCCGGCCGCATTATCGGCACCGGTCAGCGCGCGGGCGCCCGGAACGCCGCCGGCGACCACCGTGATCGGATGCCGGCCGACCGCTTGCGCCAGTTTTTTTACGAAATCGGCGCCAGGCTTTTCAGGACCATGCCCGAGATCGACGCCATCGGACAGCCAGACCAGTTCGACATTCGGCGTCTTGGACAGAAACTGCGACAGCGACGGCAGTGTCGCAGCGCGGTCGATGGTGTAGGGCATCGGCCGCAATTGCTGCAGCCGCACGCGCGCCGAATCCGCGGTCGCAAGCGAGATGTCGTGCGGTCCCTCGGACAGCGGAACGATGGCAACGGCGCGGCGATCGTCCTGTGCGCGCACGACGATGTCATCGGCGGTTCGCATGCGCGCGTCCCAGGTCGCAGCAGCGGTCCAGCCGTCGTCGATCAGGATCGCGACCGGCGCACTCGTTTTCGTCGTTGCCAGCGGCGGATGCCAAAGCGGGCCGGCGGCGGCGATAATGACAAGCGCGGCGAGCGCCAGCCGTAACAGCGTGAGCCACCAAGGCGTGCGGGCTGGGGTTTCCTCCTTGGGCGCGATTTCCAAGAGCAGTCGCGTCGGCGGAAAATCGAGGCGGCGCGGGCGCGGCGGAATGAGTTGCAACAGCCACCACAGCACCGGCAAGGTGAGGAGGCCGATGAGAACCAGCGGTTCGGCAAAGCCAAGCGGCAATCCGCCGATCATGCCGGCACCCTGGATTCGGCCGAGGCATGCGAACGCATGGCGTTATGCGCGGTGCCGGCGCCGATGCGGGCATGCAAGGCAAGCAGAAGTTCGCTGGCCGGGCGATCGGTGCGGTGGATCGTAAAGCTAAAGCCGAGCCGGTCGGTCTCGCTGCGAATCTCGGCACGGTGCCGGGCAACGCGCGCCGCATAATCCGCCCGCCAAGTCTCGGCGCGGCCGGCGGTGATGCGTCCGCCGCCTTCGGGTTCGACGAACTCGATACGGCCCCAATAAGGAAACGTCTCCTCGGCCGGGTCGACGATTTGCACCACGTGGCCATGCGCGCCGCTGCCGGAGAGCTGCGTAATCGTGCGGCGCACATCTACGATATCGCTCCACAAGTCGGACAGCAGCACGACTTCGGCGAGCGGGGAGGGCGCAAAACTCGCCGGCAAGCTCGCTCGCTCGCTGCGATCATGCACGATCGCCTGCGCGATCATATCGATCACGTTGCGGCTGCCGGTCGGCCGCATCAGACCGGGAATGCCGACGCGCTCGCCGCCTTCGACCAAGACCTCGGCGAGCGCCAGCGTTATGACGAGCGCGCGGTACAGCTTGGTGTCGCGCACCAGCGGCGAGGCGAAGTGCATCGACGGCGAACGGTCCGGCCAGATCCACACCGTATGTGCGGCCTCCCATTCCTGTTCGCGAACGTAAAGATGATCGTCGCGCGCCGAGCGCCGCCAATCGACGCGCGATGCCGGCTCGCCGGACACGAAACGTCGGTATTGCCAAAAACTCTCGCCTGGGCCGGCGCGGCGGCGGCCGTGCAGGCCGTGCATCACCGTTGCCGCCACGCGCCGCGCTTCGAGGATGAGCCGCGGCATGCTGGCCGCAAGCGTCCGGCCTTCGCCAACCGCGCGACCGGCCGCGCGAATGTCGTGATAGGTCCGCTGAGTTGAGCGTTTGGCCTCGGCCGCCATACGATTATCCGATCCGAGCCTTTAGGCGTCCGATCACGGCTTCAAGGCTTTCGCCCTCCGCTCGCGCCGTGAAAGTGAGCGCCATGCGGTGCTTGAGCACCGGCTCGGCAAGGTCGATCACGTCGTCGATCGAGGGTGCAAGGCGGCCGTCGAGTAGTGCACGCGCGCGCACCGCGAGCATCAGCGACTGGCTTGCCCGCGGGCTCGGTCCCCAGGCGATCAGTTTTGCGCCGTCGCCGCCTTCCGGCCCCGGACGCGCCGAGCGCACCAGCGCCAAAATCGCTTCGACGACGGATTCGCCGACCGGCAATCTTCGCACCAGTCGCTGGGCGGCGATCAGGTCGTCGGCACTCATTGCCGCCTTTGGCCGAGTTTCCTCGGCGCCGGTCGTTTCAAACAGGATTTTTCGCTCGGCATCGCGGTCCGGATAGCCGACATCGATCTCCATTAGAAAGCGGTCGAGTTGGGCCTCTGGCAGCGGGTAGGTGCCTTCCTGCTCCAGCGGATTTTGCGTGGCGAGCACGTGAAACGGCTTTGGCAAATCGTGACGCGTGCCGGCGACGGTGACGTGCTGTTCCTGCATCGCCTGCAACAACGCCGATTGCGTGCGCGGACTGGCGCGGTTGATCTCGTCGGCCATCAGGAGCTGGGCAAAGACCGGGCCGGAGATAAAACGGAAATTGCGCTTGCCGGTCTGGCTTTCCTCCAGCACTTCGGTGCCGAGAATGTCCGAGGGCATCAGATCGGGCGTAAACTGGATACGCCGTGCATCGAGGCCGAGCACGGTGCCCATGGTGTCGACGAGTTTGGTCTTGGCGAGACCTGGCACGCCAAGGAGGAGCGCATGTCCTCCGGAAAGGATTGTGATGAGCGCCTGCTCGATCACCTTGTCCTGGCCGAATATCACGGTGCCGATCGCCGTTTTGGCCGCACGTACATGGTCCGCGGTCGATTCGGCCGCACGGACGATCATGTCTTCGAGCTTTTCGAGCCCATCTCCGCCAGCAACCGGCATGGCTAACTCCTTGTGTTTTGGTCGTGTTCTTGTGTTGGGTCGAATTCGCGCCACACGCGCGAATCAGCAGTTGTCAGCATTGCACGGCTTTTAGGCACATATCATGCAATATACGCGCCAGCGGGTCGTTCCCGATCGGGCGCGAATTTCTCATCCACAAGCTACGCGGCTTGGGTTTGGGCCTGCTTAAAGCTCCACGCTGGCGAGCGCCACCCCGGACCTATGTCCTAGCCCAGATTTAAGGCAAACCATGGCGAACGAAGGGCAATCCGGCCTTGAAGCGATCACAGGCGCGCTAGGCCGCGTCGGCAAGGGGCCGCCGCCGGTCGAACTGTGGAACCCGCCATTTTGCGGGGATCTCGATATGCGCATCGCCGCCGACGGCACGTGGTTCTATCTCAAAACCCCGATCGGGCGGCCGGCTTTAGTCAAATTGTTCGCTTCCGTTCTCAAGCGCGAAGGCGACAGATATTTCCTGGTCACCCCGGTCGAGAAGTGCGGCATCCGCGTCGATGACGCGCCGTTTCTGGCGGTCGAGCTTAAGGTCGAGAGCAATGCCGCCGGCCAAGTTCTATGCTTTCGCACCAATGTCGACGACCGGGTCGCGTGCGGGCCGCAGCACCAGCTGCGCTTCGAGCCCGAAGCCGGCACCGGAGGGCTAAAACCCTATCTTCACATCCGCCGCGATTTATGGGCCAAAGTGACGCGCGCGCTGTTCTTCGATCTGGTCGAACTTGGCGAAGAGCGCGAGATCGAGGGAACGATGATGTTCGGCGTGTCATCGATGGGCCAGTTTTTTCCGATGGCGCCGGCGGACCAGATGAGGGACTTGGCGTGAACGAGCGAGCCACGAATTTGCCGGGCGCGGCAACCGACGGCTTCTTCGATCGCGCGCGGTCGCGGCTGACGCTCGAAGTGCCGCCGGCGCTGAGCGATCCGAACGCGCAAGGCGCGCGCGGCGATCTCGACCTCAATCCCGAAATGTGGGTGCGCGCCGGGGTGAAGGCGACCAAGCCCGCGGCCGTGCTCGTTCCGGTCATCGACCGTCCCGAACCCACAGTGCTCTTGACATTGCGCACCGCGGAGCTTGCGAGCCATGCCGGCCAGGTGGCCTTTCCCGGCGGCAAGATCGATCCGGCCGATGCGAGCCCGGTCGCCGCGGCGCTGCGCGAAGCCCGGGAAGAGACCGGCCTCGCGCCGAATTTGATCGAGCCGATCGGCTATCTCGATCTTTATCTGACGTTTTCCGGATTTCGCATTCTGCCGACGGTGGCGCGCGTCAAGCCGGACTTCACGCTGGTTCTTAATCCGCGTGAAGTCGTCGAAACCTTCGAAGTGCCGCTCGCCTTCGTGATGACGCCCGCCAATCACCAGCGCAAGACGCGCGACTGGAATGGGCTGCAGCGCGACTACTACGCAATCCCGTTCGAGAATCGCTACATTTGGGGCATCACGGCGGGTATTCTGAGAAATCTCTACGACCGGGTCTACGCGGCATGATCAGGCCAATCTTCACCGAGGTCGGGCTGTTCCTCACTCCGTTCGTGCTTTACGTCGCGTTCCTGTTGCTGACGCGCGCCGGAATCCTGCAGGCGGCGGCCTGGACGATGCGGCGCGTGGCGACCTTGGTGATCATGTCGCTCGTCCTCGTGGTCGGAAGTTTTCTGGTCTTGGCGCGGTTTTCCGGGGCTCCGCCGGGTTCGACCTACGTGCCCGCGCATGTCGTCAATGGCAAGCTCGTGCCGGGAGCGACGCGGTGACGGAAGACGGCCAGCTCGGCGATGCGGATTGGCTCAGGCACGGCGAGGTCGCGCGCCTTCTCGCCGCGCTCGATTGCGACGGCGAAGAAGCGCGTGTCGTCGGCGGCGCAGTCCGCAATGCATTGTTGAATCTTGCAGTCGATGAGATCGACGTAGCGACGACGGCAGTGCCGGATGAGGTCGTGCGCCGCGTCACCGGCGCCGGCTGGAAATCGGTTCCGACCGGCATCGAGCACGGCACCGTCACCGTCGTCATCGACGGCAAGCCGTTCGAAGTCACGACGTTGCGGCAGGATGTCGAAACTTACGGCCGCCATGCAAAGGTTGCGTTCGGCCGTGATTGGCGGACCGACGCCGAGCGGCGCGACTTTACCATCAATGCGCTGTCCGCTTCCGCAGCCGGCAAAGTCCACGACTATGTCGGCGGCATCGCCGACATCGCCGCACGCCGCGTGCGTTTCATCGGCGAGCCGCGCGAGCGGATCGCCGAGGATTTTCTGCGCATTCTGCGCTTCTTCCGTTTTCACGCTTGGTACGGCGACGGCGCTCCCGACACCGCCGGATTGCACGCCAGCATCCTGGCGCGCGCTGGCCTCGAAACACTGTCGCGCGAGCGGGTACGGATGGAACTGCTGAAACTTCTCCTCGCGCCGCGCCCGACGCCGACGCTGGTGGTCATGGCGGAAACCGGCATTCTCGGCCTGGTGCTAGGCGGCGTGCCGTTGCTCGCAGGTTTCGAGAACATGGCGAAAGTCGAGGCGGCGACGGGCCGCGGTGCCGACGCCGTGCGCCGGCTCGGCGCGCTTAACGTTCTGGTCAGGGAGGACGCCGAGCGGCTCGCAGAGCGGCTGCGTCTATCGAATGCCGAAGCCGAGCGGCTGGTGGCACTCGAACATTGGTGGCGCGTTAAGCCTGAAATCGGGCGAGCAAGCGGCGCATGCTCTACTCTATCGTCTCGGCCCGCAATCCTTCGCCGACCAGGTGCTGCTGGCGTGGTCGCGCTCGGCTGCGGGGGCAGCGGACCGCGCCTGGCACGCGTTTGCAAACCTGCCGCAGCGCTGGACGGTGCCGGCGTTTCCGCTGAAAGCTGCCGACTTCATCGCGCGTGGTGTCGTTCCGGGACCCGGTCTCGGCGCGGCAATCCGAACGGCCGAGCAAGCCTGGATCGCGGCGGATTTTCCGGCTGAGCGTGCGGCGCTCGAGGCGATCGCCGATGGGGCCGTTCGGGAAATCGCGTCGGGTTAGAATTTAACGCTCCGACAAACGTTCGCGCAGCGAGCGGAGCCAACGTCGGCCGCCGGCTGCGACTTCATGTACATGCGGACGCACCCGCGCAATGATGCGGCGCCTCTGAATCTGCATGCGCTCGACCTGCATTTCATTGCCGCGCCAGACGAAGTCGTTGCCGCGCAGCGCGCTGATGAAGAGCGGCGGCAAGAGCAGATCGCGCAGCAGTCCATAGAGCGGATAGAGCACGGTGACGTGCCAGCCGGCCGCTGCGGCGAGCGCCATTTCGGCGCCGTACCACAGCGCGGCGAACGCTGCCACGCACGGCGTCAGAGGCATGCCGAGCGCGCTTGCCAAATACGCGATGCCGATCATCGGCAGCACGCCGCCCGACAAAATCTCCGGCAGAAAATAAATCAGAAAGCTGGCGCGGCGCAGGCGCGCCCAGCGCAATTGCCGGTTCCAGACTTCGGCGGCGCTGCGCCGCCCAAGCGGCTGTGCCAAGGGGCGATCGACGAGCCGCACCTTGAGACCGGCGTTGCGCACGATCTTGGTCGCCGCGGCGTCTTCGGCGATCTCCTTGCCGAGCGCCTCGATGCCGCCGGCTGCGTCGAGATCGGCGCGCCGCCACAGCATGGTTTTACCCTGCGCGAAACCGTAGCCGAATGTATCGACGATATATTGCCAGCGGGCCTGGTAAGTGTTGAGGAACGCGCATTCGATCTCTGCCCAGACGCCATCCGGCCGGCAGCCGATCGGCGGCGAGGCGACAAGACCGGTATTCTCGCGCCAGCTTGCGAACAGCTGTTGGATATAGGTGCGCGGCATCAGCACATTGCTGTCGGCAATGACAATCCAATCGTTACCGGCGGCGCGCCAGCCTTTGACCACGTTATTGAGCTTGGGATTCGGGCTCACCCGGTCGTCACCGACGAGCAGCCGTGCCGAGCAGGAGGCATGCTCCGCCATCAATTTCTTGATCAGCGGCACGACGGGGTCGTTTGGCGAAGCGACGCAGAACAGGATTTCGTAATGCGGATAATCGAGCTCGAACGTCGAAGAAAGCGTATCGGCGGCATAGTTGTCGATGCCGCAGAGCGGGCGCACCAGGCTGACGGGAGGATAGGACTTCGACAGCGGCGCGCGCTGTCCGCCTGCGCGAAAGCGGCCAATCGCAATCGCGATGCTTGCGAGCTGGACGGCGGTGACGGCGATGCAGAATATCGCGGCGGCGAGGATCGGCGCTGTCATCGCCCGAACACTTAACGGGCGGGCGTGACAGACCCGTGACTCATCTATTCCTGGCTTATTTGTGTACTGATTTTGTGCGTGTTTGCTCGGAACATAACTCGCCGCGTTAACGATTGGTGTCATCGTCCTGCAATGGAACAATTTTATAAATCGATTCGATTGCAACAAGCGCGAGATCACGCTCGGTGACATTCGAGCACGGCATCATAAAGTTCCGGACGCTCTTTATTTCCGATGTGCATCTCGGCGCGCGCGGCTGCCAAGCCGAGCATCTTCTGGATTTCCTCCGTTATCATGATGCCGACACGATCTATCTGGTTGGCGATATCGTCGATGGCTGGCAGTTGCGTTCCGGCTGGTTCTGGCCGCAGCATCACAACAACGTCGTGCAAAAACTTCTGCGCAAGGCGCGCAAGGGCTCCCGCATCGTCTATCTGCCGGGCAATCACGACGAGTTCCTGCGCGACTATTACGGCACCCATTTCGGCGGCATCGAAGTCGTCGAGACCGTTATCCATCAAGCCGCCGACGGCCGCCGTTATCTGGTCGTGCATGGCGATGTCTTCGACATGGTGGTCAAGCATGCGCGCTGGCTCGCGCTCCTCGGCGACACCGCTTACGATTTTGCCATCCTGGTCAACCGCTATTTCAACGCCATCCGCCGCCGCCTCGGCTTCCGCTATTGGTCGTTGTCGCAATGGGCGAAGCACAAGGTCAAGAATGCAGTGAATTACATTGGCGCCTTCGAGCAGACGCTGGCCGAAGAGGCGCGCCGTCATAACGTCGACGGCGTCATCTGCGGCCACATCCATCACGCCGCGATGCATGATATGTTCGGCATCCGCTACATGAATTGCGGCGACTGGGTGGAAAGCTGCACCGCACTCGCCGAGCACGAGGACGGCAGTTTCGAGATCATCCACTGGATCGATCGCAGCGCCATGATGCCGCCGCTGCCGGACGAAGAGCCGGAACTGCCGCTCGACGAGGACGCCGAAATCGCGGCGTAGAGACCTCTCCGCCCGTCCACGGAAGCGGTATGGCAAGCAGCTCTTGAGCCGCGCCAGTATCCCGTCATACTCGCTTCCACATGGAGCTTTCCGTTCAGATCGAGCGCTGGCCGCTCGCCAATCCCTTCGCGATCAGCCGCGGCAGTAAGACCGAAGCCGTAGTGGTGGTGGCCGAGCTTGCCGATGGCACGCATCGCGGCCGCGGCGAGTGCGTGCCTTATGCGCGCTACGGTGAAACTCCGGACAGCGTCGTTGCGGCGATCGAAGCCATGCGGCCGGCGTTGCGGCACGATCTCGACCGTGTGGCGCTCCAGGCGGCGATGCCCGCCGGCGCAGCGCGCAATGGGCTCGATTGCGCCCTTTGGGACCTCGAGGCGAAACGGACGGACCGGCAAGTCTACGAACTGGCAAACCTTGCCGCCCCGAAACCGCTGGTAACCGCCTTCACGATTTCACTCGCTGCGCCGGACGCCATGGCGCAAGCGGCGGAACGCGCCGCTTCCCGGCCTTTGCTGAAGGTCAAGCTCGGTGGCGGCGGCGATGACGGCAAGCGCATTGCCGCGGTGCGGCGCGCTGCGCCAAAAGCCGAGTTGATCGTCGATGCCAATGAGGGATGGAACGAGGACAATCTTGCGCAAAATCTCAGCGCCTGTGCCGAGGCCGGCGTCACGCTGATCGAGCAGCCGTTGCCGCAGGCCCACGATGCGGCGCTGGCGCACATCGAGCGGCCGATTCCGGTCTGCGCCGATGAAAGCGTGCACGATCGCTCATCGCTGGATGCGGTGGCGGGCAAATACGACGCGATCAACGTCAAGCTCGATAAGGCAGGTGGGCTTACCGAGGCGCTGGCGCTCGCGGCGGAGGCGGAGCGGCGCGGCTTGGCCGTCATGGTCGGTTGCATGATCGCCACGTCGCTGGCGATGGCGCCGGCCATGCTGGTGGCGCAGCGTGCACGCGTCGTCGACCTCGACGGGCCGCTATTGCTCGCCAAAGATCGCGCCGGAGGCTTGCGGTACGTAGGTAGTCTCACCTATCCGCCCGAGCCGATTTTGTGGGGCTGAAGTGCCCCAATCGCCGCGCCGCCGTATAACCTGTGGGTATCTTGGGGTGCTGTGTTCTCATTTGATTTGCGCGTATCCCTGTCGTGCGGTTGATTCGCTCCGGGTCTTGCGATGTCCAACGATCCACCGGCGTTGTCCGGCATCGGTGCCGGGCTGCCACAGGAAGCGGAGTTCGACGCTGTTTACGCGGCGGTTACGGCAACCGAGCGCGGCCGTTGGTTTTTGACCGAATATTCCAGCCGCAATCGCCACGCCGATATCAATTCTCTGGTTAACGCCATCGCGCGGATAGAGGCCGTTGTTCGCGGCGATACGATCGGAAGCGAATGCACCGGCGCGCCCGACATTCATGCCGCCACCGAACGCATTGCGGACATCGCGATTGGACTGCGCGATCGCGCGGCCATTTTGGCGCTATGCGATGCGCTGGACGCAGCCGTGCGCGAATTATGCGAGGCTGTCGGCAGCAGCGCGGCAAATCATGATGCGAAGGATGCCGCAACGAAAGCGGCGATGATCGCAGCTGCCCGAACCGCCCCTATTGATGAAGAATTGCCATCGTCCACCGGCACCTTCGATCTGGAAATGCCGGACAGCGACGAGTTTGCCCGAGCGGCCACGGCGCTTGCCGTTTCATTAGGCGTGCTCACCGATGATGCCGAGACGGCGCGCGAAGCTCAAAGCATATCCGCGCTCACCGTCATCACGCACCACAATGACCAAGCGGGCTCCGAGCCGCAGCAGGAACCGGCAAATCATGCACCGCGGTGGTACATCGCGCCTCCCGACTTTGTGCTTCATCCTAACCGGCGGGAAGCAGATGCCCGCACTGTCGAATCACCCAGCCGAGGCGGCCTCACGAATTCGCCGGCAGCGCAATTCCTGCCGGACCCGCAAGACGATCCGGCAGATTTGTTCGAAATCTGCGCTGGGGCGCGCAGCTATCATGCCTCATTCGGCGTCGCTGCCGCCTGCCGCCAAGCTTGCGCCAATGACGCCGGTATATGCTGCATCGACGCCTGCCAATGTGTTGGAAGCTGTTCAGAGTCCTTCGCCGCAGAGTCCGGCCGGTCCGACCTTGACAGCCATGCAGCGGCCGGCGCCGGTCAGTCCACTCGCAGCGTTACGCGCCTTGAGTGAGGAAGAGTTGATCGCCCTGTTCGGTTAGCTCGGCGTGCCGGTGTGTTCGGAAACATTGCCGGGCGATCGGCGTTAGATGCCTATCCCGCACTCAAGTTTTCCAATTGTCGCGTTCCAGAACACGGCACGGAAGTTGCTTGCAGTGAGTTTAAGCGGATCAACAACGCCGTGCAGACGATGCGTGCCGCGTGCTCCGGGTCTACAGGGCCATTCGTTGACGGTCCGCGCAAGTCGATCATCTGGAGGCCACTATGCACAGACTTACCGGTCTTGCTTTTACGGCGGTGGCGTTGTGCTTGCTTTTGTCGATCCCGAGTCACGTTTCTGCGCATGACAACGGCCAGTACGCCAATTCAGCGCTCAAGCCATGGTTCGACCAGCTCGCGAGCGGAAAAGGCTTGTGCTGTTCGTTCGCGGACGGAGTCAGAGTGGAAAATGTGGATTGGGACACCCAAAACGGCCGCTATCGCGTGCGCATCCAGGGACAGTGGTTCTTGGTGCCCAACTCGGCCGTGGTGACCGAGCCCAATAAGTTCGGTCCCGCCGTGGTATGGCCGTACCAGGATGGGGACGGTGTGACGCAAATTCGCTGCTTCTTGCCCGGGGCGGGAGCCTGACCTCGGTAGGGTTGACGTAGCGACGCTACGCGACCAGCCGGGAAAACACTTCCGGATCGATATTGCCGCCTGAGAGGACGGCGACGCCGATCTTGTCTTTCACATCGACCTTGCCGGTCATCAGTGCGGCGAGCGCGACCGCGCCGCCCGGCTCGACCACGAGCTTCAATTCGGAAAAGGCAAACGCGACAGCGGCGCCGACCTCTTCGTCGCTCGCCACGACGCCGGCTCCGACCAGCGATTGATTGATCGCGAAGGTCAACTTACCCGGCATGCGCGCCATCAACGCATCGCAAATCGTGCCGGTCAGCGCCGTATTCTCCTCGCGCCGACCGCTGCGGAACGAGCGAGCATGATCGTCGAAGCCTTGAGGTTCCGCCGTATAGAGCGTGGCCGTCGGCACGCGCGCCTTGATGGCGAGCGCGATGCCGGCCGTCAGTCCGCCCCCCGAGGCGGTGATGACGACGACATCGGGAGTGAGGCCGAGCGCGCCCAAGTCATCGACGATCTCGCGGCCGGCGGTGCCCTGGCCGGCGATGATCAATGCGTCGTCGTAAGGCGGCACCAGAACGGCACCCCGCCGCGCCGCAATGTCGCCGGCGATCGCCTCGCGGTCGTCAAGGGCGCGGTCGTAGAGCACGACTTCGGCGCCGAGCGCGGCAGTGCGCTCGCGTTTGGCCCGCGGCGCATCGGCCGGCATGACGATGACGCAGCGCATGCCGAGAAGCTGCGCCGCCGCGGCGACGCCCTGGGCGTGGTTGCCGGACGAGAATGCCACCACGCCGCCCGATCGCCGCTCCGGCGGGATTGCCGCAAGCTTGTTGTAGGCGCCGCGGAATTTAAATGAGCCGGTGCGTTGCAGCGTTTCGGCTTTGAGAAAGATGCGCCCGCCGGTCATGGCGTCGAGCGCCGCCGAGGTCAAAAGCGGAGTATGCAGGGCGATGCCGGCCAATCTGCGAGCAGCCTCATCGACATCCGCGGCAGTGGGCAATGCAATCGGAGCGTCCATCGAGGAAACCATGACACCAATCATGGCGGCAACGCTAGCGCCGCGATTGCGTCAGAAGCAAGCAGATTGACCGGCCGTCTTTAGGTATTTGTTGTTGCGTATTTATACCCTGTCGATTTGATCGCTACCTTGCGATGTCGTCATCTCTTCGTTAAGCTTGCATTATAGGGTTGTTCTGTGGGGTTTATAGCAGTGATAAAGGCGTTAGACTGCCGCAGGAAGGCAAGCGAGTTTCTGCGTGCCGCACAATTATCCTCAGACCCAGATGAGAGCCTGGGCTGGCTTCAGCTTTCCGATGCGTGGCTGACGCTGGCTGAGCAGCTTGATCAGCGGGCCTCGTCTAAAAAGAATTACTCCGCCGCCGCGGCGAGACAACCCCAAGGATTGACCGGAAAGCGCACGATCGCAAATGTAGGAGTTGGAGATGTCCTGCGCAGGCACCTCGCCTTAAAAGACGAGGATGCGCCGCGCGGGGCGATCGCCCAGAAAGCGGGGGATGCGCTGCGCCAGCGCCTCGCCTTAAAGATAGAGGATCCGCCGCGTGGGCAAGCCGCCCTGGAAGTCGGAGATGTTTTGCGCGAGCGTCTTGCCCTCACCAATTTGACCGGCGATGTAAGAGCAGGAACCACGCGCTGAAGGCCGTGCCTGACATTTCTGCGAACGGCTGCTCTGTGGGACGCAACGCCACAATCGATGCCGGTTTTTTCAGCTTTGCAGCCTCGGACAATGATGCGGGATCTGGGTTGTGCCGAGGCGGCAGATCGGAAATCGGTCGCGGCAGTTCTGTTTCCATTGCGTCGGGAGGCGCAGAGAGAAAGCTTCAACGCGGATGCAGTTGAAAGCATTCCGCGACGCGTTCAGCGAGTAAGGAGCAAGCGAGAACCCGCGTCGGCCAAGTCGCCGGAACTCGGAACCAAAGAAAGCGTCACGAAATGGGTAAGCTTATCGCAATCTGCGTCGCGCTTTTCATACTGGCGGCTGGATTTATTATCTTCACTCAGGGACAGGACACCGCCGCATTATCCAATGCCTTCTCGGCCAAACCTTTGTTGGATGAAGCGCACGGGCTAGACCTCGCTGCATTATACGGCGCGTTCCGGGCCGAACCCTTGCTTGACGAAGTTGCGTGGCTGCTCGTCGTGGCGATGCCGTTTGTTCTCCTTCCCTTGAGCCTTGGGTTTCGAGCCTCTCTTGCGCGTCAGCGCGAGACAGCCAAAAAGCTCCGGCTGCGGTTCGATGACGCGCGGCAGGGTGCGAGGGAGCTGGCAAAGTCGCATATCGACACCGAAGCGGCCGTACATCATTTGGCTCGCACCGATCCGGAAGCCGCGATGGGAGCAATCCAGCAGCGCTTAGCCGTGGCGGAGGGCGTGGCGCAAGTCCAGCGCAATCGCAATGAGATGCCCGACCTGCAGTCTCGCGTCGACTACATACGCGACCAGCAGGAAGCCCTGAAAAATCAGCTCGCTCCGGTGCTCGATAAAAGAAGATCGATCGAAAACCTTTTCATGGAACTCGATAATCGCCAGAACGACATCGACCGCGCTTTGGCCGAAATTGTCGGCACGGATGACCCGGTTGCTCTCGACATGAATCTGAAGAATTTCATGGAGTTTATCAAAAGAAGTCACGGGCGTTGCGATGACATAGAGCGCGTCTTGAAAATGGCGGGCGATCTAAAGCAGGACTGTATCGAACTGGAAATGCGGCTAGCCCCATTCGCGGCGGCGGAAGGAGGAGTGCAGAGTCGCATCAAGGATTTGACGCAGACGCACCTGCACCTGTCGGCGCTTCTTGACTCGCTCGAGCAGACGCACGATGGCCCCTTGAGCGCACAACCGCAAAAATTTGCCGAGGGTAACAAGAAGCTCGAAGAACGCCTTTCCGAGCTCCAATTACAATTTTCCAAGCTATCGACGCTGCGCGAGGGTATCGGTGGGCTGTTTGAGCATATCAATCGCGCGCTCGATCTGGTATCGGTCGCCAAAACCGGCGAGCCGGCGGAAAGCATCGATGCTCGCGTCGACGAGCTTAGGACATTCATCGACGACACCCGGAATCGCTTTGACGACATCGAACGCAGGATGCTCGTGCTCAACCAGTTGCGGGCAAGACTTGAAGAATTGAAATCCAAGCTCGCGCCGCTTGAATCGGAGCAGGGCGGCGTGGTCAGCGTCATAGCGGAGCTGAAGGAACTTCGCGATGGATTGGCCTCGACAATCAAGCGCCTCGAGGAAAGCGACGAGGGCAACCTCGCCGAACGCGTGACCAGTTTTGCCGACACCAAGCGAGAACTTGAAGAGCGTGTAACCATGCTCAGCGAGCAATGCTTTAAGCTGGCGACGACTCGCAAGGATATTGCCGGTCTGTTGCAGAAGCTAAGCACCGCCGTGGTTGCATCGGAACGGTGGTCGAAGGACAGTGACGGCTCGAATCGGTAAGACGGAGCAGCGCGATTTATCAATCCGGACTGAGCCGATCATGCGGTCGAGATTTTGCAAAGCGGTCCTTTTGCTGGACCGGCTTGCGCCGCCGTATCAAGCCCGCGATCAAGCCTTCTCGATCTAGTCGAAGCGCCCTGCGGCATGCGCCAGCATTGTGTAGACCTTGCCGGTATCCAACGTCAGATAATTCCGCGCCACGGCCGGACCGCGATCGCCGCGCGAAACATCGTCGAGAAGGCGCTCGAACTCGTGGATATATTGCTCGACCGTCTGCCGGAATTCGGGATCGGCGCGGTATTTATTGCAAATCGCGTCGAACGCCTTCTGGCCCTGCTGGGTATAAAGCCGCCGCGAGAACACGCCGCGCTCGCCGCGCTTATAACGTTCCCACAGCTCCGCAGCGGCATCGTGGTCGATCATCCGCGCAATGTCGACGGAGAGCGAATTGATCGAGTCGACGTTATCGCGCTGCGCACGATCCTCGCGCGCTGGCGGCGCGTTCGGGGAATCGTCGTCGCGGGATGCTCGCGCCAGAATATCCGATAGCCAGCCGCCGTTGCGGCCATTGCTGTCGTCCTTGCCGCCCGGCACCGGGCTGAGCGTCGGCGGGCTGGTGCGGCGCGCCGGTGCGCCGGTGATGTCGCGCGCTGATGGTTGTTGCGGCTGAGAAGCGATATCGCCGCGCATCGGGCGCACTTGTCCGCGCCCGCTGCCGGCGGCGTAGAGCGGTTCGGCCTCGCGCCGCAGCGGTTCCACGATGTCCATTGCGCGTCCATGGCGGGCGACGATGCGATTGAGTTCGGCCAGCGCTTCGATCTGTTCGACGATGACGCGGCGCATTTGCGCCGTGGTTTCGGTGGTCTCCTGCGGCAGTTCGAGAATGCCGCGGCGCAAGTCGGCCCTTGTTGTTTCGAGCTCCTGTTGCATTTCCGCAGCCATCTGCTTCATGCCGCGCATGACTTCGGCAAATCGCTCGGCGGATTGGTTGAACATGGCCTGCACTTCAGTGAAGTTCTCTTCGTAAACCGAGCTCAGTACCTCGTTGGTGCGCCGGCGTTCATCCTCCGAGGCTGTGCGCACGAGGTCGTACTGCTGCTCGATCGCTTGCACGCTCTCGCCACTGCTCTCGGCGATCAAACTGGCGATTTCGCGGGCGCGCGCGGTTGCCGTATCGAGCGATTCGTCGAGGAGGCTGGAGAAGCGCGACAACCGCTGTCCAAAATCTTCCGTGCGCGCGTCGAGTGTCGAAACCAGCGTCTCAAGATTTCCATTCCTGTTGGCGATCGAATCCTCGGTCCTGCGGTTGCTTGCCTCGATCAATTCGACCGCTCCGACCAGCGTCCGCCCGTGCGAGCTGAATTGATCGGCCAGGTCGCCGAGATCGTGCAACACCTTGGCAGTGACCGTGTTGAATGTGCCCAGGTGTTGTTCAACCTTGGCGGTCGTTGCCCCGCTCTTGCTGCTCAGATCGCTCATGGCCGCGACAAACTCGGAAACGCGCGAAGCCATGGTGTGCTCGATCGAGCTCATGTTCTCGTGAGCTCCGCTAAGCACTTCTTGCAGCAGGATGTTGGCTTCACGCAGACGCTCGAACAGCGCCGTGGAATCGGAGCGCAACATAGTGTGCGTCTCCAGCATCTCGGCGACCGTGGCTGCCGCAGTCTGCTTGGACTCTTCGATCGCGCCCTTGGTCGCCCGCTGCAAGTCCTCGAGCGTCCGCGATATTGTCTGTTTGGCGGCTTCGGTGACGCCTTGAGCGCCTTCCTGCATCTGCCCCAACGTACGCGTCATCGCACTGGTCGCTGTCAGACTCGCGTCGTTGATCAGCCGGGCAATTTCCGCACTCTTGTCCAACAGGGTTTGAGTAAAGACGGCGCCTTTGGCGTCAATCGTTTTCACCGTGTGCTCGGTAATGCGGCCCAGTTCGCCGACCAAACCCTGAGTTGTCTGTTTGGCGGCTTCGGTGACGCCCTCAGCGCCTTCCTGCATCTGCGCCAACGTACGCGTCATTGCATTGGTCGCGGTCAGGCTTGCGTCGTTGATCAGCCGGGCAATTTCCGCACTCTTATCCGCCATGGTCTGGGTAAGAGCGGTTCCCCTGGCGTCAATCGCCTTCACCGTTTGGTCCGTGATGCGGCCCACTTCGCCGGCCAAACCCTGGCCCTTGTTAGTCAACGCCAACAATAGTCCGTTTGATTTCTCATCGAGTGAGCGCATCATGTTTTCGGTGGACTGCGACACGGCGCTGTGGATCTCGTTGGCTTTGCCGACGAGGTTGCGCGAGACTTCAGTGCCCATCCCGACCAGCTTGCGTTCGGCGGCCGCCGCCGCGTTGCCAATCGCTTCGTTGGCGGTGGTGGCGCTCTTGGTGATCGTATTGCTCAACGTACCGGCGCTGCGATTGAGCGAGACGGTCGCTTCCGCGGCGCTACGATTGAGTGCTTCGGTCGCTTCTGCGGCGCTGCGATTGAGCGAGACAGTCGCTTCCGCGGTGCTGCGACTGAGCGTTTCGGTCGCCGCCGCGGCGCTGCGATTGAGTGTTTCGGTCGCTGCCGTGCTCGCAGCGGCGCTTTTGACGAGCGCGTCGGTGGTCTCGGCCGCAAGCTGGCTAAGCGCCCGCTCGGCGCTGGTCGAATTGGTTTTGATCGATTCGGAGAGCTGTTCCATGCGCGAGTTGAGCAGATCGGCGGCTGCGCGGCTGCGCACTTCCATCTGATGGACCACGGCCTCGGCGCGTCCAACCAGGAGCTCTTCCAGGTGGTCCACTCGGCTGTCGAGGGTGCTGGCGACTTCAAGCGCCCCCTTACCGAGGGCTGTATCGATTTTCTCGATCCGCTCGCCGACTGTGTCGGCGAGGCTGGTGGCGCGGGTATCGATGAGTGAAGTGACTTCGGTAATGCGCTTGTCGAGCGCAGAGACGGCTTCCTTGCCGACGTCGGCGAGGGTTTTTGCGACATCGACGACGCGCGCCGACAGCGCATCCGTGAGGCTCTTCGACCGGCCGTCGATGACTTCCTGAAAACGTACCAGGCGCTGGTCGAGCGCGGCGGCCACTTCGTTCCCTTTCGACGTCACGCGACTGTCGAAATTGTCGACATAGTTGCGCATGGACTCGGAGACGTCCTGCGTGCGCGCGCCGAGGCGCTCCACGAGTTCGGAACCGTAGGTTTTTACGGTGCGATCGAACTCGGCGAGATGCCGAGTGATGAGATTGCCGAGGGTGGAGGAGTCGCGTGAAACCCGTTCCCCGAGTTCGGCGCCGGTGTGATTGAACATCTCCTCGAACGCGGCAAGGCGTGTCGCCAGCATTTCCTTCACCGCGTCGTTGCGCGTGGCGATGACACCGGCGACATGCTCGGCGCTCTCGCGCATCGAGTCCGCCAGGGACGTAGTACGCGAAACGAAGGTTTCGGTAATACGATTGCCGGTCTGCTGCAGCTTGGCCGCCGCTTCGCTGCCGCGCAGATCGAGGTCGGCAATGAGCGACTCGCCCGAGGACTTGAGCGTGCCGTTAACTTCTTCGGCGCGAGTGGTAATCGTTTCCGCCAGTTGGTTGGACGTTTCCGACGAGGACGTCCGTGAGAGTTCTGCGATCGTCCAATCATCAGATCGACCACCGCGAGCGATTTTTCGGAGAAGGTTTCGGTGACCCGGTCGAGGCGGGTAGTCATCATATCCTCGAGGCCGGTCGCTATCTCGGCGAATTCCTCGTCAATGTGATTTGTCTTGAAGTCGAGGCTCGAGCTGAGACGCTCGCTCGCTGACGCGATGGCGCGCGAAGTTTGGTCGCTGGCCGCCTCCAAACGCTCGAGCAGATCGCCGCCGCGATCGCTCAATTGCTGAACCATATTGTCGCCGGTCTGGCCGAGAGTGAGCGTGATCTGCTCGCCTCTTTCCGCCAGCGAATGGGTGATGCGCTCCGCGGCCTCGTTGACCTGTTGGGCGACCAAATCGCTGATCGTGGAGAGATCTTGCGTGAGATCGACGTGCACATTGCTGATGGCGGCACGGACCTGCTCGGCCTGCTCGACGAGCAGGTCGCGCTGGCTGGCGAGATCCTGCAATACCCCGCGAATCCGCACCTCGTTGTCGCTGTAACTGCGCTCCAGCGCGGCAACTTCGTTCTGCACCAGCGCTTCGAGTTCGCTGGCCCGCGCCAACGCCCGCTCGACGCCATCGCCCATGGCCGCGACTTCGCGGCGGACGGCCTGTCCGACCGTCACGACGGAATCGCGCGCCACGCCCTCGGGCTCGGCGAGCCGCATCGCGACCCGCGCCATCGATTGCGCGATCAACCGCAGTTCCTGCGCGCGCCAAGCCATGTGCGCAACGCCGAAAAAGAAGATGATCGGGAGCAGCTCCGCAGCCGCCAGACCGACCATAAGGGCGATCGAAGAGTGACCCGGCCCAAGCGAAGCATTGATATCCGAGAGATAGGCGAAGGACAGCGACAGGCAGCCCACGATCCAGGCGCAGGAAAACACCGTGGCGACGAAATAGGACGCGCGTGCCGGCCGCCGCTGCAACGCCTGCAGGATCTGGCCGATCGACCGCTGGTCGTCGTTGGCGGCCGTCGCAGCCGAACCTCCGAGATCGCGTGTGCCGACGGCGTCGGAACCAAAGAGATCGCCGGTGCCAGGTGTCGCCGTCGCGGTTTGCGGGCCCTTTTCGGCGGGCTCCGAGAGAAGGTCGGCCATACCCTCGGTCCGGCTCGCGGCCTGGGTTTCGTCCTGTTGGATATTGAGTGCTTCCTGGATCGCCGACAGCGCCGCTTCCGTCGGATCCGTTATCTTCTTCGGATAGTTGGCCATTTCGGTCGTCGCCTCGCGTGTTACGCTTGACTAGGACGGCCCAAGCGCGCCGCTGAGCACAGCGCTCGGCGGTAGGTTTAGGGCCGCGCCACGAGCGCGTGATCGTTATATCCTCGCCGATTTCCGGGGCTCCCCCAGTTCAGCCCTCATGTCGCACTGCGATTGCCCATCCTATCGATCTGGCAGATCGAAGAAAACCGGGTCGGTAACGTCCCTTTAATCATCGTTAACGGCTTACTCACCCTAGTCTCGCATTTTTGGCGTGGCGTGGAAACGGGCCATTGTTGTGCCAACAATACGGCCGCCGTGGGGCCAATTGCGGCTGATCGAGGCCGATCACCCGCGGTGGACTATTGGCGCCGGCCCGAGATACGGCCACCCGGGCGATACCCGGGGGTAAGAGATTACTTACTCTCGTCGCGAAAGAACGCGATCCCTTCGCCGGTTTCGTAAGGCGATTGTGCTGTTGTCGCCGCTTTCGCATGCATGGTCGAACGTGACCGGAGAATGTCGGTTCGACGGGGAGGGCGTCATGACCGCGCCGCGCTTGGTTCCATTGCTGGAGGGCGACCGCCAGACAACTGACCGCCAGACAACTGTTATCGATGAGAACCACCTCGGTCGCATGACGCTTGGCGATCGCCGGTTGGAGCGAGAAGTGCTCGAACTGTTCCTGCGGCAGACGACGATCATGCTTAATCGCGTCATCGGCGCCGAGCCGCCGCTCGCTGCTGCAGCCGCCCATACGCTAAAGGGCTCGGCGCGCGGGATTGGCGCATGGCGGGTGGCGCGGGCCGCCGAACTTTTGGAGCAGGCTGCCAATGGCGACGCCGGCAAGAACGGCCGCGTTGATGCTGCACACGGTTTGGCCGAAGCAACCGCAGAGCTCAAGGCGGCAAGCCTCGAGGCCAGCGCGGCAATTGGCGCGCGCCTGACTACGCTATTGGCCGAACTCGGCCGCGAACGCTCATAGCGATCGGTTTTCCTGCACTAAGCGTCCGATTCTAACATTCGCAGGCAGGTGGGGAGCGAATGTCAAATCCGCTCCACTAGCGCCTCGCGACGTGAGCCGATAGATAAGGCCGGCCGGCTTGCGGCCCTGCCATCATCGCCACGCTAGAATAAGCTCACCGCCTCGTTCACTCATCACGCCGCTCATTGCGCCATGGCTCAGATCACATTCATCGATTCCGGAGGTACGGCTCGCACGGTCGAAGGCGAGGTCGGTTCCACTGTTATGGAGACGGCGATCAAAAACGGCGTGCCCGAGATCGAGGCGGAATGCGGCGGCGCCTGCGCCTGCTCGACCTGTCACGTTTATATCGACGAGGCGTGGCGCGAAAAGGTCGGCGAGCCTTCGCCGATGGAAGAAGACATGCTCGATTTCGCCTACAATGTGCAGCCGAATTCCCGCCTGTCTTGCCAGATCAAGGTCCGTGACGACCTTGACGGACTCACGGTGCGGACGCCCGATCGCCAAGCATAACCGGAACAAATCCAACAACTGGAACAAATACCAGGATCGCTGGCACGATTGCCGCGTTCTATTTCAGGCTTTCCCTTCGGCTTTCAAGACGCTAGACACTCGCCACCTCATCAAACCCAGCCATCGATTACGAAGAGTACGGATCGCTATGAGTGAGCCTATCAAGACTGACGTTGTCATTATCGGCGCCGGACCGATCGGCCTTTTTGCCGTGTTCGAGCTTGGCCTGCTCGACATGAAGTGTCAGCTCATCGACATTCTCGACAAGATCGGCGGACAATGCGCCGAGCTTTATCCCGAGAAGCCGATCTACGACATTCCCGGCATCCCCTATACCAGCGCGCAAGGTCTGGTCGACGCTTTGCTGCAGCAGATCAAGCCCTTCAATGCCCAATATCATCTGAATGAAATGGTGGAGACGGTCGAGAAGATCGGCGATCCGCTGTTTCGGGTGAAGACCGATCAGGGCAACGTATTCGAGAGCAAGATTGTCGTCATCGCAGCCGGCGGCGGCTCGTTCCAACCCAAGCGTCCGCCAATTCCCGGCATCGAGCCCTACGAGGGCAAATCGGTGTTCTATGCGGTGCGCAAGATGGAGACCTTCCGCGGCAAGCGGGTTCTCATCGTTGGCGGTGGCGACAGCGCGCTTGACTGGACGCTCAACCTCGCTCCGATCGCGGGTCATCTCACGCTGATGCATCGGCGGAGCGAATTCCGCGCCGCGCCCGACAGCGTCAACAAAATGACCGCGCTGGCCGGCGAGGGCAAAATCGACCTCGTGCTTGGTCAAGTGACCGCGCTCACTGGGCAAGACGGTCAAATCAGCAAGGCCGCGATCAAGAAAAACGACGGTTCGCTGTCCGAGATCGCCTGCGATGCGCTGCTGCCGTTCTTCGGCCTGACCATGAAGCTCGGACCGGTCGCTAATTGGGGATTTGAACTTAAGAACAACGAGCTCATTCCGGTCGACACGGCGAGCTTCGAGACCAGCGTACCCGGAATTTTCGCCATCGGCGACATCAACTGGTATCCCGGCAAGCTCAAGCTCATTCTTTCCGGTTTTCACGAGGCGGCGCTGATGGCGCAGAAGGCCTATCACTACGTCTATCCGGAGAAGCGTTTGGTGTTTCAATACACCACGTCCTCGACCAGTCTGCAGAAGAAGTTGGGCGTTGCGCCTGAGAAACCTGATCGGCCGCAAGCGTGATCACTGCGCCGGCGGCGGCGCCGCCGCGGCGGGTGCCGGTACCGGCGAGGACGCCGGGGCAGGTTCGGTTCCGCGCGGAACGGGCGGCGCCAGCGGTTCGGCTTCGACGCTGCGCGGTGCCGGGAGTCCCAGCACGCCGCGCACCGCCGGGAGCGCCGCGTCCGCCATTGCAGCATAGCCCTCGGCCGTCGGATGCACGGCGCCGCCATAGACGGCGCTGAGCACGCCCCACAGCGCGTCGTGGATATCGCTCGGCTTTAAGATCGCCGGCATGCCTTCCGGATAGGTCATGGCGGTGAAATAGCTGTCATTCGCCGTCCTGATCCAGCGCGCCCGCGATGCGTAGGGGCGATAGTCGCCGGGCGGCTCGCCGCAAGCCATCGGGCTGTCGGGAGCGGTATTCGGGTCGGTTTGAAAACTGTCGCCCTTCGGCGAGAAGCAATTGCGATCGAATTCCGGATCGCTTGGCGCGCGCACACACATACCGTGCTGCGCAAACGCCGCTTGGTGGCCATCGATAAATGTCATGCTGTCGGTCGTCGGATCGCGACACGTCTTGTTGCCCTCGCAGGTCGCAAGCGCTCGGATCTTGGGCAAGAATTTGCTGTCGACATACTTCGCCGTGTCGCGCAGCCGATCCGCGTCGGCGCCGAAAGCCGGGTGAACGTCCAGGCCGTCGCGACCGCCGGGGCATGGCGTGCCTTCCGCCTGCATGGCGGGATTGGGGTAGGAGACAAAAACGACGCGGTTGAGATTGCCGCCGACGAAGGGCTTGAGCGCCGTACGCAGTTGCGCGAATGCGTCGGGAAGATCTTTTTCTAATGCGCTTGCCGAATCGGCGACGCTGGCGAGAGCGCCGCCTTCCCTCAGCAAGAGCCGTTCCGTGGTGGCCTCGACGATGACATTGGCGACCAGGCCGGCAAAGTTCACGTCGTTGGCCCCGACCGTCAACAGCAACGTGTCAAGATTGCGCTTGGGGTCTTGGCGGTGCACGGCGGCCATGACGGCTCTGAGTTCGACAAACTGCGCGGGCGCGGTGCCCGAGCAGGTTTCGATTCCCACCACCCAGGGACAGTCGTCGGCGCGCTGACCGGCGAACATGCCGGCGCCGATCGTCGCCCCAGTGCAGGCAAGAGGGACCAAAGTCACGGCAATATGCGGTTGCTCTATCGCAAGGTCGAGCGTGGTGCGGACTTGATAACTGTAGAGCGAACGATGGCAGGCCGGATTCATCCACCGCGCACCGTGACGCGCCCAGTCGCTCGTTGCAGCGGCGCTTCCCGCAGCGTTTTCGCAGGACCGATCGTCGTCATAGCCGGCGCGACTCGGCCGGAAATATTGACTGAAGCCGCCGCTCAGAAAGCGCCTGAAGCAGAAGCCGCCCGCCAACTCCACCGCTCGGTCCGGATTGCCTTCGCCGGCTGCGATCGAGTTGCCGAGACCGGCGATGAGGATGTCGCGCACCGCAATCTCGGTGCTGATCCGTTGCGCTGTCCCGTCGCCCAGCGGAATATCGACAAAAGCGACCGTGGTGCGGCCGGACGGCACGCGCAGCCTGACCTCCTGATCGCACGGCGCAGTGGTTTGGTTGGAAGGCCCATTGCCGGTATCGAAACTCCAGACGCAGGCGGCGCCTTGCGGCACGGGGCCGGAAATCGTCACGCCAATCGGATGATCGCTGGGGCTAAGATAATTTTCGCGCACGCCGTCGCGGTCGCAAGTGTCCTCGAGGTTGCCGGACGTGTCGAGGCACAGATTGGCGACGACATCCTTGGCCCAGCCAAGTCCGTCGGTGGCACGCTCGAGCCGCTTTTCGGCGGCGAGCACGCCATCGCCGCCGCTGGCCGCCGCCAGGCGCAGGAAATCGGCCTCATCGCGGAATAGGCGAAAACGGTTCTTCACTTCCCAAACAATGTGGAAGTCGCCCGTTCCCGCAAGCGGCGGGGGCGCTTCTGCGGGCTCAGTACCTGTCGGACCCGGCGGCGTGCCCGTCGCCGCCGGCTGCGTGGCTGTCGTCGCCGGCTGCGCAATTGCCCCGTCGAGCGGGGCGAGCGCGAACAGCAGAGCCAGAATGATGGAAAGGCGCATTTTCCTGGACGGGGAGCGAACGATGGCCCTTCTAGCATCCGGCTTGCGGCGGAAATATGAGGGCGGCATCAGGAACGCCAAGCAATAAACCTCATTGTCCCCTTGTCGCAACCTGTTGCCGCACGCAAGTTATGGGCATGCCGGATGCATCGATTACCGCCAAATGCGCCATCGCCGGCGGCGGCCCGGCCGGAATGATGCTTGGCTTCCTGTTGGCGCGCGCCGGCGTCGACGTCGTCGTGCTGGAAAAGCATGCCGATTTCTTTCGCGATTTTCGCGGCGACACCGTGCATCCCGCGACCCTCGAGTTGATATACGAGCTGGGCCTGCTCGACGAATTCCTCAAGCTGCCGCACCAGAAGGTGGAGACCTTGGTCGGACAGGTCGGCGACGAGCACCTCAACTTTGTCGATTTCCGCCATTTGCCGACCCACTGCAAATACATCGCGCTGATGCCGCAATGGGACTTTCTCAATTTCCTCGCCGATCAGGGCAAGCGTTACAAAACTTTCGATCTGCGCATGCAGGCGGAAGCGACCGACCTGATCGACGAAGGCGGCCGCATCGCCGGGCTGCGCGCCAATACGCCGGACGGCACGTTGACGATCCGCGCCGATCTGGTCGTCGGCTGCGACGGGCGGCATTCGACGGTGCGCGACAAGGCAGGCCTCAAGAGCGAGGATTTCGGTGCGCCGATGGACGTCCTGTGGTTTCGTGTGTCGCGCAAGGCCGGCGACGCCACGGACACATTCGGTCACATCGAAGCGGGCAAGATGATGATCATGCTCGACCGCGGCGATTATTGGCAGTGCGCCTATGTCATTGCCAAAGGCGGCATTGAAAAGGTGCAGGCTGAGGGACTCGAAGCGTTCCGCCGGCGGGTCATCGAAATGTCACCCTTCGTCGCCAATCGCATCGGCGAATTGAAAAGCTGGGATGACGTCAAGCTTCTCACCGTGACCGTCGACCGGCTGCTAAAGTGGTGGCGGCCCGGCCTGATCTGCATCGGGGATGCCGCGCATGCGATGTCGCCGATCGGCGGCGTCGGCATCAACATGGCGGTCCAGGATGCGGTGGCCGCCGCCAATCGGCTTGCTGCGCCGCTCAAAGCCGGCACGGTGACCGACGCGGATCTTCGCGCTATCCAACAGCGGCGCACCTTGCCGGTGCGGTTCACGCAATGGCTTCAGCTGACCATCCAGAAACGGATTGTCAGCCGCGTGCTCGGAATGGGAAGCGAGCGGCAGCCGAAGCCGCCGCTGTTCTTCAAGCTGTTTAACGTCTTTCCGGTGCTGCGCCGCATTCCGGCGCGGCTGTCTCGGCATCGGCATTCGCCCCGAGCACGTGCACACGCCGGATGTTGGCGCCGCGGCGTGAAGCGTCTCAACCGCGACTCTGCAATTCCGCGTCCGTGCGGGCGAGGATTTCGACGAGGTGCGCTTCCGCTTGCGCATCGCCTTCAAGTCGCTTGCCGACCGTCTCGCGCAGATGATCGAAGGCGGCTTCGACCAGCGGCGGCAAGGTACGCCGGTCCTCGCGTTCGCCGCGCGAGGCGCGCCGCCAGCGGTTGACCCGTTCGCCGAACGCGGCCAGGCGGTCGAGCACGACTTCGACCAGTTCGCGATTGGCCTCGAGATAGGCGCGGCCCTCGTCGGTGATGGTGTAGAGCTTTTTTGAGCCTTCGCTCGACGCGGTGACGTAGCCCGCTTCTTCCAGATAGGTCAGCGTCGGATAGACGATGCCGGGGCTCGGCGAGTACCAGTCCGCGGTTTTCTCTTCGAGCAGCTTGATGATTTCGTAGCCGTGGCGTGGCGCCTGCGCGATCAGCGCTAGCGCAATGAGCCGCAGGTCGCCCTGCGCCAGCATGCGGCGTGCGCGCATCATGTCTTCGCCGCCCATGTCACCTCTGCCGCCAAAACCGCCCATGCTGTGGCGGCCACCGAAGCCGAAGCCGCCGAAGCGGCGATGGCGGTGACGGCCGGCGCCCCAGCGTTCGCCGTGAGATTCACAATGTCCGTGCATATTCAGGTTCTCCTTGGTAAAAGATATATCTTTAGATAGATCATATGCAGATATAACGCAAGATATATCTTATAGCCGAAATATGCATTGTCGTTCAATGTCTTGGCTCCGGAGCGCGATGCCTGCCGTGCCGTTCACGGCGGCCATAGCCGGACTCCGAGCGCCGGGACTACAATGCGACGATGTTCGCGACCTTTTTCCATGAGCTCAAAGCTGCCGGCGTGCCGGTGACGCTGCGCGAATACCTGACGCTCATGGAAGCGATGGAGCGGGACATTGCCGGCCGGCGCGTCGAGGATTTTTACTATCTGTCGCGCGCGGCCTTGGTGAAGGACGAACGCAATCTCGACAAGTTCGATCGCGTGTTCGGCCACGTGTTCAAGGGCCTCGATCTCGTCGAACAGGCGCTGAACGCGGAAATTCCGATCGAGTGGCTGAAGAAACTCACGGAGAAATATCTCACCGAGGAAGAGAAAAGGCAGATCGAGGCGTTGGGCGGCCTCGAAAAACTTTTGGAGACGCTTCGCCGGCGCCTCGCCGAGCAGAAAGGCCGCCACCAGGGCGGCAAGAAATGGATCGGCACCGCCGGCACCTCGCCGTTCGGTGCCTATGGCTACAATCCCGAAGGCGTTCGCATCGGCCAGGACGGGAATCGCAATTTCCGCGCCCTGAAGGTGTGGGACAAGCGCGAGTTCAAGGATCTCGCAGGCGACGTCGAGCTCGGCACCCGCAATATCAAGATCGCGTTGCGCCGGCTGCGCAAATTCGCGCGCACCGGCGCGCCGGACGAGCTCGATCTCGACGGCACCATCAAGGGCACCGCGCACAAGGGCTATCTCGACATCCTGATGCGGCCGGAGCGGCACAACACCATCAAGGTGCTGTTGTTCCTCGACGTCGGCGGCTCGATGGATTGGCACGTCAAGGCGACGGAGGAATTGTTCTCCGCCGCAAGAAGCGAGTTCAAGCATCTGGTCCATCTCTACTTCCACAATTGCCTCTACGAGAAAGTGTGGAAACAAAACGGGCGGCGCTGGACCGAGACGACGCCGACCTGGGACGTGCTGCACACCTATCCGCACGACTACAAGGTGATCTTCGTCGGCGACGCCTCGATGAGCCCTTACGAGATCGTGGCGCCGGGCGGCTCGGTCGAGCATTTCAACGAGGAAGCCGGGCAGGCGTGGATGGCGCGCGTCGCTGCGACTTATCCGTCCTGCGTCTGGCTCAATCCGGTGCCCGAGCGCGAATGGGAGATGACCGCCTCGATCCGCCTGATGCGGCAAGTGCTCGGCGGGCGGATGTACCCGCTGACCATCGAGGGCCTCGACGCGGCGATGCGGGAGTTGGGGAGATAACGTGGGCCTGGCGGGAGCAACAGTCGCCGAGAGAAGAGGGTTTTGAGCCGCTGCGCGCAGCGGCTAAATAAGACCCACCTTCCGAATCGCGGCGGTGGCTCTATATTGGGGCCATCGTTAACAACCGAAAGGAGGTGATCCAGTGTCTCATTGTCCATCGCCGCGGTCGCCGGCATTCGTGTGCTGGATCCTCGCCTCTACCGAGGTCCTCGCCTAGCTGACCTAATCCGTCAGCGGGCTCACGCGCGCACGGCTCTTCGGGCCGGCGCAACCGGGCCACGGCCTGACAATGGAAGGGCTGCCCGAAAGGGCGGCCCTTCTTCATTTTTGGATAGGTGGCTTATGCTGGCCGGAACGCAGGAGACGCCGATGCCCGCCGAACGGTTCGATTTTCCCAACGCACAAGGCCAAAAGCTTGCGGCGCTGCTCGACCGGCCGGACGGCCCGACACGCGCGGTCGCGCTGTTTGCGCATTGCTTCACCTGCGGCAAAAGCATCAGGGCGGCGCGGCACATCGCGGATGGCCTCAAGCTTCACGGTATCGCGGTACTGCGCTTCGATTTCACCGGGCTCGGCGCCAGCGAAGGCGAGTTCGCCAACACCACTTTCTCCTCGAATGTCGACGATCTGGTCGCGGCGGCCGATCACCTGCGGCAAACGCTGGCGGCGCCCGCGATCCTCATTGGTCACAGCCTCGGCGGCGCGGCGGTGCTCGCCGCCGCGCATCGCATCCCGGAAGCGCGTGCGGTGGTGACCATCGCGGCGCCGTTCGATCCGGCGCATGTCGTCGGGTTGTTCGGGGAGCGCGTGCAGGACATCGGCGACAAGGAAGAAGTCGAGGTCACGATCGCCGGCAGGCCTTTCAAGGTCCGCCGCAGCTTTCTGGAGGATGCCAAACAGCAAAATCTGGCCGAGCGTGTCAGTGCCCTTCATAAGGCGTTGCTGATCTTCCATTCGCCGACCGACGAAACCGTCGGCATCGACAATGCGAGCCATATCTTTCTAGCGGCGAAGCATCCCAAAAGCTTCATCTCGCTCGCCGGCGCCGACCACCTCTTGAGCCGCGCCAGCGACGCCGCTTATGTGGCGCTGGTCATTTCGGCATGGGCCGAACGTTATCTCGACATGGCGGTCGATGCGCAGCCGACGGAAGACATCAAGCCCGGCGCCGTTGTCGTGCACGAGACGCGGCGCGGCAAGTTCCAGCAGGAAATCATCTCCGGCCGGCATCATCTGATCGCCGACGAGCCGAAAAACGTCGGCGGGCTCGGCAGCGGGCCGGGACCTTACGATCTCCTTCTCGCCGCGCTCGGCGCCTGCACGTCGATGACGCTGCGGCTTTATGCCGATCAGAAGCAAATTCCGCTGAAGCGGACTTCGGTGCGGCTGCACCACGGCAAGATCTACGCCACCGATTGCGCCGAATGCGAAACCAGGGAGGGCATGATCGACCGCATCGAGCGCGTGATTACGCTCGAAGGCGACCTCACGGCCGAGCAGCGCGCGCGACTGATGGACATCGCCGACAAATGCCCGGTGCATCGGACGCTGAAATCGGAGATTGATATCCGGACGGTGGAGGAAGTGAAGTAGCCCGGATGGAGTAAAACGAAATCCGGGATGAAATTGAACCTTGCGACTGTTGCCGGATTTCGCTCCGCTTCATCCGGGCTACAAGCTACAAGCGCGTTCGCACCACCTTAATCACTTCCGGGGTAGCCGCATCGTTGCCCGGCGCCATGATATGGACGCCGGCGACGCCGGGAATGGTGGCAAGCTCTTCGATCAATTCGACGCAGATGGCGATGCCCTCGCGCGTCGGATCGCTGGCTTTCTCCAGCCGCGCGATAAAAGCGTCGGGAATGATGGTGCCGTAGAGGTGGTGCTTCATCCACGCCGCCGATTTGGCCGAGCGCAGCGGATTGACGCCGATAAGAATGGCAAGCTGCTTGGTCACGCCGGCAGCTTCGAGCGCGCCGACATAGCGGCGCACGATCGCCGTATCCATGCAGAATTGCGTCTGCGCGAATTGCGCGCCGGATTTGATCTTGCCGAGGAGCGCATTCGGCTTAAAGCCGGCGGGCGGATCGATCGGCATGTCGGCGGCGCCAATGAAGAAATCGGCCCGGCCGCCGACCTTGCGTCCGGTCGGCAGCGTGGCTTCGTCGCGCAACCGGCGCGCCGTCTCGATCAGCGTCTTCGAATCGATGTCGAACACCGGCTTGGTGTCCGGCTGGTCGCCGGCTTTCGGGTCGTCGCCGGTGAGGAGAAGAAGGTTGCGGATGCCGAGCGCGGCCGCGCCCATCAGCTCGCTTTGCAGCGCGATGCGATTTTTGTCGCGGCAGGTGATTTGCAGGATCGGCTCGATCCCGGCGCCGAGGAGGAGGCTTGCCGCCGCCAGCGCGCTCATATGGGCGCGGGCGCCGGCGCCGTCGGTGACATTGACCGCGTCGGCGAGGCCCTTGAGCGCCATCGCCTTGTGCAAGAGTTCCTGGCCGTCGCACGACACCGGCGGCGCCAACTCCGCCGTCATGACGAAGCGGCAGTTAGGCCCGTCTTGGCGCAGCTTGTCTTGCAGCGCGCGGGGCAGGAGGGTGCTGTGCTCGTTCATCGCGGCCACAGCGCATATATGCTTTGAGCGCCTACATCAAATCGGCTGTGAATTGCCCACTTGCGGGGTCGCTTTTCTGGACAGGCAGGCGGGCGCTGGCTACAGAGTGCCCACCATGAGCGGCGTCAACGATATCAGGTCGGCCTTCCTCGGCTACTTCGCGCGCGAGGGCCACGAAATCGTGCCGTCGTCGCCGCTGGTGCCGCGCAACGATCCGACGCTGATGTTCACCAATGCGGGCATGGTGCAGTTCAAGAACGTTTTCACCGGCCTGGAAAAGCGGCCCTATTCGCGCGCGGTGACGGCGCAGAAATGCGTCCGCGCCGGCGGCAAGCATAACGACCTCGACAATGTCGGCTATACCACCCGCCATCACACCTTCTTTGAAATGCTCGGCAATTTCTCGTTCGGCGACTACTTCAAGGATCGCGCGATCGAGCTTGCCTGGAAGCTGGTGACCAAGGAATTCGGCCTGCCGGCGGAGCGTTTGCTGGCGACCGTCTATATCGACGACGACGAGGCGTTCAATCTCTGGAAGAAGATTTCCGGCCTGCCGGAACGGAAGATCCTGCGCATTGCCGGCAGCGACAATTTTTGGAGCATGGGCGATACCGGGCCATGCGGTCCATGCGCGGAGATTTTTTACGATCATGGCGACCAGATTTGGGGCGGCCCGCCGGGCAGCTCGGAGGCCGAAGGCGACCGCTTTGTCGAAATCTGGAATCTCGTGTTCATGCAGTACGAGCAGCTTGCCGGCGGCAAGCGCCTCGACCTGCCGCGACCGTCGATCGATACCGGGCTCGGGCTCGAGCGTATGGCGGCCGTGCTCCAGGGCACCAACGATAACTACAAGATCGACCTCTTTGTTGCCCTGATCGATGCGGTCGCGGCGCTGACCGGCGTCAACCCGGAGAGCGAGCGCAAGGCCTCGCATCGCGTCATCGCGGATCATTTGCGCGCCAGCGCGTTTCTGATCGCCGACGGCGTGCTGCCGTCGAACGAAGGCCGCGGCTACGTGCTCCGCCGCATCATGCGCCGCGCCATGCGACATGCCGAACTGCTCGGTGCCAAGGAGCCGCTGCTGTGGCGGCTCGTGCCGGTGCTCATTCGCGAGATGGGCCAAGCCTATCCGGAATTGCACCGCGCCGATGCGCTGATCACCGAGACGCTGAAACTGGAGGAAATTCGCTTCCGCCGCACGCTCGAGCGCGGGCTCGCCATCCTCGATGAGGCGGCGAAGTCGCTCAAGAAGGGGGACATGTTCGATGGCGTCACCGCGTTCACGCTGTACGACACCTACGGCTTTCCGCTCGACCTCACACAAGACGCACTAAGACCGCGCGGCATCGGCGTCGATATTGCATCATTCATTGACGCCATGGAGGAGCAGCGCAAAAAGGCGCGCGCGTCATGGGCGGGCTCCGGCGAAGCCGCGGATGAGGCGGTGTGGTTTACACTGCGTGAAAAAATCGGCCCCACTGAATTTCTCGGCTACGAGACCGAAAGCGCCGAGGGCGTCGTGTCGGCGCTGCTTCGCGACGGCAAGGAAGTTGCCGCTCTCAAAAAGGGCGAAAGCGGCGCCGTCGTGCTCAACCAGACGCCGTTCTACGGCGAGTCCGGCGGCCAGGTCGGCGATAGCGGCGTGCTGTCCGGCGACGGCGTTCGTTTCAAAGTCACCGACACGCAAAAATACGCCGGCGATGTCTTCGCGCATGTCGGCACGGTTGAGGAAGGCGCTCTGAGACCGGGAATCGCGCTCGCGCTCGAGGTCGATCATGCGCGCCGTGGCGCGATCCGGAATAATCACTCGGCGACGCATCTTCTGCACGAAGCGCTGCGCCAGGTGCTCGGCGATCACGTCGCGCAGAAGGGTTCGCTGGTCGCGCCGGACCGTCTGCGTTTCGATTTCTCGCATCCGAAGCCCATGACTGCGGAAGAGATCGCGCGCGTGGAAGATATCGCCAACGAGTTCGTATTGCAGAACTCGCCGGTGACGACGCGGGTAATGGCGCTCGACGACGCCCGTCAATCGGGCGCGCGCGCATTGTTCGGCGAAAAATACGGCGACGAGGTCCGGGTCGTAGCGATGGGCCAAAATCCTGAAACATCGGGCGGTGGCAACGCCTTGGGCTGGTCGGTTGAACTGTGCGGCGGCACCCATGTTAGGCGCACCGGCGACATCGGGATCATCTCGGTCGTCGGCGACGCCGGCGTTGCCTCGGGCGTACGCCGCATCGAGGCGCTCACCGGAACGGGCGCACGGCACGAGCTCAACAAGCTCAGAAACGATTTGCGCGCCATCTCGGCCGAATTAAAGGCGCCGCTTGCGGAAATCACGGCGCGGACCGCAGCTCTTCTCGAAGATCGCAAGCGTCTCGAACGGGAGCTTTCCGACGCGAGGCGGAAACTCGCGATGGGCGGCGGCGGCAAAGCCGACGGCGCCGACGGCATCCGCAGCGTCGGCAACGTCAAGCTTATGGCGCGGGCGGTCGAAGGCATCGAATTGAAGGACCTGCGCAGCCTGGCCGACGAAGGCAAGAAGAAAGTCGGCTCGGGCATTGTCGCGATTGTCGGGGTCAGCGGCGACGGCAAAGCCGGCATCGTCGTCGGCGTCACCGACGATCTCGTTGCGCGCTTCAATGCCGTCGATCTCGTGCGCAAGGGCGCCGAGGCGCTCGGCGGCAAGGGTGGTGGCGGCCGCCCCGATATGGCGCAAGCCGGCGGTCCCGACGGCTCGAAGGCAAGCGCAGCGCTGGCCGCAATCGAGGCGGCACTCGGCGGCTGAATGCCGCAATGGTTCGGTAGGTCCCCGCTATGGCCGAAATCCATTTCACCAGTCATCTACGCAACTTGGTCCCGCAAGGCCCGTTGTCGGCATCGGGCGCGACGGTTGGCGAAGCGCTTTCCGACCTGCTGGCGCGAGAGCCGCATGTTCGCGGCTACGTGCTCGACGACCGTGGCGCGCTACGCCAGCATGTCTGCATCTTCGCCGATGGCGAGCGGCTGGCCCGCGATGCTGCGCTGTCGCACCGTATCGGGCCACATGCCAAGCTTTACGTCATGCAGGCACTGTCCGGCGGGTGACGGCGTCAGCAAGCGGAGTTTAAACGATGAGCGATCGGCTGCTGGTGGCGACGCGCAAGGGCCTGTTCACGATCGAGCGCAAGCGATCGGACTGGACGGCAAATCTGATCGGTTTTGCCGGTATTCCGGTGACCAATGCGCTGCGGGAGAACGGCACTATCTACGCCGCGCTCAAGCACGGCCATTTCGGACCGAAGCTGCACCGCTCCGATGACGAGGGACGCACTTGGCGTGAACTGCTGGCGCCGGCCTTTCCGGCCGACGCGGCCGGGGCGCCATCGCTATTTCAAATCTGGTCGCTCGATACCGGGGGGTCTCATCATCCCGATCGGCTGTGGATCGGCGCCATTCCGGCAGGCTTGTTCCGCTCCGACGATCGCGGCGACAGCTGGCAGCTCGTCTCGTCGCTCTGGGACGTGCCCGAGCGGACGCGCTGGTTCGGCGGCGGTTACGACGCCGCCGGTATTCACAGCGTCTCGCCCGACCCGCGCGATGCCGACCGCGTCTGCATCGCGATTTCCTGCGGCGGCGTCTGGGAGAGCCGCGACGACGGCGCGACCTGGGCGGTGCTCGGCAAGGGACTCGTTGCGCCTTACGTGCCGCCGGAACAGGCCGAGGATCCCGCGATCCAGGATCCGCATCGCGTGGTGCGTTGCGCCGCGGCGCCGGACGTCATGTGGATGCAGCACCATGCCGGCATCTACCGCTCCGCCGATGCCGGAGCGCATTGGACCCGTCAGTCTCTGCCGGGCGACGATTTCGGGTTCGCCGTCGTGGCGCACCCGCGCGACGCACAGACGGCATGGTTTGTCCCGGCGATCAAAGACGAGATCCGCATGCCGCGCGACGGCGCGTTCTGCGTGACGCGAACGAGCGATGGCGGCAAAACCTGGCAAATCCTGCGCGAAGGCCTGCCGCAGCGCGATGCTTACGATCTTATCTACCGGCACGGATTCGACGTCGACGACAGCGGCTCGCGGCTCGCCATGGGCTCGACCACCGGCGCATTGTGGACCAGCGATGACGGCGGCGAGCACTGGCAGCTTGTTAACGCGCATCTGCCGCCGATCTACGCGGTGCGTTTTATCTGAATAGGTTGCTCTTACAGCTTGACGATCATTCCGTCCTCGGCGCTCTCGAAAGGCACCTCGGCGCGCCGTGCCAGCATGTCGTTGCTCATATGGGTGAGGAGGAGACGCCGCGGTCGTATCTGAGCAAGGTGTGGCTCCAGCAAACTCAGCGCCATGTGGCTCGCGATCGGCTTGTCGCGCGTATAGGCCTCGCAGATGAACAGATCGGCGCGGCGACCGATGTCGATGAGCGCTTCCGTCCATTCGGTGTCGCCGGAAAAGGCGATGACCTTGCCCTCGGCTTCGATACGGAATCCGAGGCAAGGCCCGGCCCGGTCGTCGTGCACCACATGGAATGGCGTTATTCGTAGGTTGCCGATCTCATTGCGCTTGCCGATCTCCATTTCGCTCAGCGTTAAGGGAAACGACCACTCCACCGTTTTGGTGCCGGGAAACGCGGTCTCCATGATCTCCCCATAGCGCGATTTGAGGCTCGGCGGCCCGGCCACGGTGAGGCCGCGCTGGCGCTTGAGAACATAATGCGATTCGAGAAGGAAGAACGGCAGTCCGCCGACGTGATCGGCATGAAAGTGCGTGAGAAAAATCGTGTTGATGTCGCTGAGGTTGATCGCGAGCTTGTTCATGGCGACCAGCGACGTCGCGCCGCAATCGATCAACGCATTGATTTTTTTCCCGACGAGATGAAAGCAAGTGTTGAACCGTCCACCTGAACCGAAAGCATCGCCGCAGCCGACGAATTGCAAATGCATGAAGAGTCCTGTTGTTGCGAGGGCACGGCGCCGCCGTCCTTGCGGTGAGGCAAGGCAATTTTTGTCAGTGTCGCGGTCGGGGGGAGAAGAGTCCGTGATCTATATCACATTGGGGTCGCCGACCCGGCGATTGGGTAAATGAGGGCAAGCCTTTGTCTTTCCGTTGATTTTTGCCTTTAACCGGTTCATTTATGGTTCTCATAGGTCGCGGAAGCGGCGGGCGCAATGCTAGAGTGAAAAATTGCGCCTTGATCGCAACACAAAACGGCGCATTCTTGCGCTCGGGCAAGGCTTCAGGGGACCTCGGTGCGGCTTCGATTAAATTGCTGCGGCGTGCTGGCGGCGCTGGCGACGGCTGTCGTACTGTCCGGCTGCGCCGATGTCGATTTTGATAATCGGCAAGCCTGGTTCGCCAAGCCGCTCGATGTTACCGGCCGTCAGGGCGGCTATACCTTCTCCGAACTGCAGGAAACCAAACAGCGACAGCGTCAGATTACTGCCAGCGATCTTGTCAATGGCAACGGATCGTGCCCGCCGCCAATGGCGCCGGCAGCGCCGCCGCAGGCGCCGGGCCGCCAGGCGGCAGCGCCAACTCCGGTTGACACCGCGTCTCTGCTTGGCGGCGCCGTTGCGCTTGGCATGAGCGAATGTGACGTGGTGTTCCGCGCCGGTCAGCCGAGCGCGGTCCAAATCGGCAGGTTGCCGAACGGCGACCGCAGCGCGGTGCTCACCTTCGACGGCGGCGCGCGCGCGGGCATCTATCATTTCGAGAACGGCACGCTGAGGGAAATGGATGGCGTCCCAATGCCGGCCGCTCCGCCGCCGGTGGCACAAAAGAAGCCGGCTAAATCAGCCAAAGCGGGCAAGTCGATTAAGGCGCAAAAGAAGAATGATACCTGACCGCTGCTTGGCCGATGATCTCATCTGCGCCTAAACCGACGCTGAGAGCAGAATTTACTGCGCATTTATCAAACTGAATGCAGGGCCGCCCGCGCGTTCACCGCATATTCATGCGGGATGGCCCCGCGCTTGCCGCGGCAAAGAGTGAGGGTTATAAGCCGCGGCGGTTTCACGCCGCGTTTTTTTTGATTCCCCCAAAGGATAATCTGATGGCGATCGAGCGTACGTTTTCGATCATCAAACCGGATGCGACCGCCCGCAACTTGACGGGCGCCATTAACGCAATGATCGAAAAGGCGGGTTTGCGCATCGTGGCGCAGAAGCGCGTAACGATGTCCCGCGCGCAGGCCGAAACGTTTTACGCCGTCCATCGGGCGCGGCCGTTCTTCGGCGAACTTGTCGAGTTCATGACCTCGGGGCCGGTCGTGGTGCAGGTGCTCGAAGGCGATAACGCCGTCGCAGTCTACCGCGATCTCATGGGGGCGACCGATCCGGCGAAAGCCGCGCCCGGCACCGTCCGCAAGCTGCACGCGATATCGATCAGCGAAAACTCGGTGCATGGCTCGGACGCGGCGGATACCGCGCAGCAGGAAATTGCGCAATTCTTCGCCGGCAATGAAATTGTCGGCTGAGGCCGGCCGTGGCGAGTTCGTTCACCGAATATATAATTCCCGCGCTGTCGCATGATTTGCTCGACGCCGGCAGCAAACAATTAGGTTACGCCGCCTTCTGGTTTGCGGTGCTGCGGCTTATCTTCGTCGATCTCCTGTTATCCGGCGACAATGCCGTGGTCATCGCCATGGCGTGCCGCGAACTGCCGGATCAGCAACGCCGTTGGGGCCTGGTCATCGGCGCCGGCGCTGCCGTGCTTCTGCGCATCATCCTCGTCGGCGCGATCGCCTGGCTGATGACGCTGCCTTACGTCAAACTGGTCGGCGGCGTTGCGCTGCTCTTCATCGCCGCCAAGCTGCTCGTTCCCGAACAAGCGGAGAGAGACGAAATTCAAGCGGTGGCGCAGTTGTGGCGCGCGGTCATGATTATTGCGATCGCCGATATCGTCATGAGCATCGACAACATGGTGGCCATTGCGGCGATCGCGCAGGGCAATCTTTTGTTGCTTGCAATCGGCCTCGCCGTCTCTATTCCGTTGATTGCAGCGGGCGCGGCTCTGGTCGTGGCGCTCCTGGATCGCTTCCCGATCCTGATCTGGGCCGGTACAGCGCTGCTGGGCTGGATTGCCGGCGATATCATCGTGGCCGATAGGGTATTGTCGGGACATCTGACGATCAGTTTTGGCGCGCAACTCACCCAGCAGATCGCATTCGCGGCGCCTGGCACCGGTGCGGCGCTCGCGATCGCCGCCGGCGGGCTGTGGCGGTGTTGGCACGAAAGCAAGCTGGACGTGGCCCGCCGGGGAGCCGACAGCACGTAGCGCAAAATCTCCGAGGGTGCGCTTGGGCGCTTTTGCAAAGGAGCCGTTCGTTTGCGCCGCTCGCATAGATCTCGTCGTTCGATGTTCGCGATGCGCGCGTTCGGCATCGGCGTTCGACATGTGCAGCCATGCTTGCGCCGCATTTCTGAGGCTTGCTGATCCGGCAATCGGATTTGGGCCATCCGGCTGGTGCTGTCTTGCCGACAGGAACGCTTCGGACTTCCCCCCAAAATCTGGCTTGTGGCGCTACGCGCGGGTTTTGCGCGCCAAATCTTTTGGCTGAAAGTCCTTTGGTCGAAAGTTTTTGGGCTGACGCGCAAAGGCTGCGCCGGCGTCCTCGCTGACATCTGGAATGATTTAGGAGACAGACGATGCAGAAAGGCAGCGTCAAGTGGTTTAATCCGACAAAAGGCTACGGGTTCATCAAGCCGTCGAGCGGCGACAAGGATGTGTTCGTTCACATTTCCGCTGTTGAGCGCGCCGGTCTGCGGACGCTCAACGATGGCCAGGAGGTCGAGTACGAGCTTGTGACCAACCGCGGCCGGACTTCGGCGGAAAATCTAAAAGTTGCATGAACTGGAACGCCGGTTTTCGTAGCCCCCGGTCTCACGCCCGGGGGTTTTTTGTTGCGTGCACGAACGGCAGCAGCTAGCGGGGAGCGGACGTTGCGCGGTCTTCCGCGACGAGCCGCAACGCCTGCGGATAAATGCGGTGCTCGACTTCGAGTACGCGCGCGGCCAGCGTTTCTTCGGTGTCGCCCGCGACGATCGGGATCGAATCCTGAAGAATAATCGGACCTGAATCGGTTTCCGCAACGACGAAGTGCACGGTCGCGCCGTGCCGCTTGACCCCGGCTTCCAGCGCCCGGCGATGAGTATCCAGCCCCTTGAATTGCGGCAGCAGCGCCGGGTGAATGTTCAGCATCCGGCCGCTCCAGCGGGTCACGAACCAGGGCGTGAACAGCCGCATGAAGCCGGCGAGGCAGACGAGATCGATGTGGTGCGCAACAAGCTTTGCATCGAGCGCGCGTTCGAAGGCTTCGCGGTCCTCGCCGAACGGACGATGATCGACCAGTGCGGTCTCAATTCCCGCTTCGCGCGCCCGGGCGAGTCCGGGAGCGTCAGGCCGGTTCGAAGCAACGAGCACGATCGCCGCCGGGTAATCTTGCGCCTGGGCCGCGTCGATCAGCGCCATCATGTTCGAGCCACGGCCGGAAATGAGCACGGCGACGCGCTTCTTGAGCATGTTGCTTACCGGGACAAGTCGAGGTGTCCGTGAAATTCGACCGCGCCGCCGGTGCGTGCCGCGATTTCGCCGAGGCGAACGACGGTCTCGCCGTGTTGGGCAAAGCAATCGCTTGCGGCGTCCGCGCCATGGCGATCCAGCACGATCACCATGCCGATGCCGCAATTGAACGTGCGCAGCATCTCGCTCTCGGCGATGCGTCCGGCCGCCGCCAGCCATTTGAACACCGGCAAGACCGGAACGCGATCGAGTTCGAGCGACACCGCAAGACTCGGCGGCAGCACGCGGGGAATATTGTCGGTAAAGCCGCCCCCGGTAATATGCGCGAGCGCCTTGACGGCTTTGGTCGTGCGGATGGCGGCGAGGCAGGACCGCACATAAAGCCGCGTCGGCGTCAGCAGCGCTTCGCCGAGGCTGCGAGAGCGCTCGAACGGCGCCGGGCTGTCCCAAGCCAGCCCGGCATTGGCGGCAACGCGGCGCACCAGCGAGAACCCATTCGAATGCACGCCGGTCGAGGCGAGGCCGATCACGATGTCGCCGGGCGCAATGTTGGCGCGCGGCAGCACGTCTTGGCGTCCCACGGCGCCGACAGCAAAGCCGGCAAGGTCGTAGTCGTTGGCCGCATAGACGCCCGGCATTTCCGCCGTCTCGCCGCCGATCAAGGCGCAGCCGGCCTCGCGGCACGCCGCCGCGACGCCTTTCACCACCGCCGCTCCGACTGCCGGATCGAGCCTGCCGCAAGCAAAATAATCGAGGAAAAACAATGGCTCGGCGCCTTGCACCACAAGGTCGTTGACCGACATGGCGACGAGATCGACGCCGATAGTGTCGTGGCGGGAAGTTTCGATCGCGATTTTGACTTTGGTGCCGACGCCATCGGTCGCGGCGACCAGGATTGGGTCGGTATAACCGGCGGCCTTGAGATCGAACAAGCCGCCGAAACCGCCGATTTCTGCGCCAGCCCCGGCACGCGCCGTCGCACGCACCAACGGCTTGATTAATTCCACCATGCGGTTGCCGGCATCGATATCAACACCGGCGGCCGCGTAGCGTGTCTCATCCACGAAAGCCACCAATTCGGACCGAGACGAGCCATCCCAGGGGAAGGCACCGACCGCGCCTCCTACGTCGGAATCGGCGGGTGCGCAAGCGCGCGAGCGTCAGTATATATGGCGTTGTTGAGCAATGCTGCGCCGGGGTTGGGTTTGAGTATTCCGAATCTCATTACGTTGGGGCGGATTCTATTGGTCCCGGTTGTGGTCTGGGTGATCACTTCGGGAGAGATGCGCATCGCGTTTCTCCTGTTCGTTGCGGCCGGGATCAGCGATGCCGTCGACGGCTTTCTCGCCAAAAACTTTCACATGGCGAGCGAGCTTGGCGCTTATCTCGATCCGCTGGCCGACAAGGCCCTGATCGTGTCGATCTATATTTCGCTCGGCATTGCCGGCGCGCTGCCGATCTTTCTGGTCATCCTCGTGGTCTCGCGCGATATCATGATCATCAGCGCCTTCCTGCTGTCCTGGCTGGTGGGGCGGCCGATGCCGGTCCGGCCGCTTTTGGTCTCCAAAGCCAATACGGTTGCGCAAATCCTGCTGGCCGCGCTGGTGTTGGCCGAACATGCCTTCAACTTCGACGCCGATATGCTCACGAAACTCACCATGGCGCTGGTCGCCATCTTGACCTTGCTTTCGATCGCCTTCTATCTCGCCGAGTGGGTCCGCCATATGAACTCGTTCGGCGCCGGTCATTGATCGAAGCATGATCCCGAGAATGCCTGCCCACGGACCTGATCCGAGGGTGGATGCCGGTTTTCGGGATCATGCTCAAATGAATGGCCTTTAAGGAAGCGCAATGCAGCTCGAGCGCAACATCGTGTTCTGGACCGTCGCGCTCTTCGTTCTTGTCGGCCTGTTGTGGCTGTTGAGCCCCATTCTGCTGCCGTTCGTTCTCGGCATGGCGGTCGCCTACGTGCTCGATCCGCTGGCCAATCGGCTCAGCAAGCGCGGCATGAGCCGGCTCCTTGCCGCCCTCATCATCCTCGGCGGCTTCGTCGTCGCGGTTGTGCTGTTGCTGCTCGTCATCGCGCCAATTCTGTCGCAGCAGTTTTCCGGTTTCATCGAGAACGCTCCGTACTACGCACAGCGGTTGCAGGTTTTCGTCAGCGACCCCGGCCATCCGTGGATCAAGCGTATCGTCGGCGACAATCTGGTCGGCGCCGACAAATCGGTCGGCGACGTGATCAATCAAGCGGTGGGTTATTTGACCGCCTTCATCGCTTCGCTATGGACCAAGGGCCAGACGCTGCTCTCGATCTTTTCGCTGGTTATCATCACGCCGGTGGTGGCGTTCTATCTGATCTGCGACTGGGATCGCATGATCCATACCGTGGACAACTTGGTGCCGCTGCCGCAGCGCGACACGGTGCGCAGTCTCGGCCGCGAAATCAACTCGACAATTTCGGCTTACGTGCGCGGTCAGACGGGCGTGTGTCTCATCCTCGGTTCGTATTATGCGCTCGGGCTGACGCTGGCCGGATTAAGCTTCGGGTTGTTGATCGGCGTCGTGTCGGGATTGATCAGCTTCATTCCCTATGTCGGTTCGCTGACCGCGCTGGTTTTGTCGCTCGCCGTCGCGCTTGCGCAATTCATTCCGGAGTGGAGCCGGATTCTGATCGTCGCCGGTATCGTTCTGGTCGGTCAGTTCCTCGAAGGCAATGTGCTGGCGCCCAAACTCGTCGGTCACAGCGTCGGGCTGCATCCGGTGTGGCTCATGTTCGCCCTGTTTGCCTTCGGCTATCTGTTCGGTTTCGTCGGACTTTTGCTGGCCGTGCCGCTTGCCGCGGCCGCCGGCGTGCTGATCCGATTTGCACTGCGGCGTTATCTGGCAAGTCCGCTCTACACCGGGGGCCGGCCATCGTAAGCGTCACGTCCGTTCCCCCGCGCCAGCTCGCGCTCGCGCTCGAACACGCCGAAAGTTTTGCGCGCGAGGATTTTCTGCCGGGATCCTCCAATGAGAAGGCGCTCGCTTCGATCGATGCCTGGCCGGATTGGCCGTCGCGCGCCGTCGCGCTGATCGGGCCGGAGGGCTCCGGCAAGACGCATCTGGCGACCATCTGGGCGGCCGCCGCCGGCGCGCGCGTCGTCTCCGCACGCACGTTGGGTGAAATCGATCTGCCGGCCGCGCTCGCGACCGGCGCGCTGGTTGTGGAAGATGCCGCGGCGGTGGCGGAGGAGCGGGCGCTGTTTCATCTGATCAACCTTGCGCGAGAGGAGGGCGCGTTCCTGCTCTTGACCGCGCGGACCGCACCATCGCTCTGGCCGGTGGTCATGCCAGACCTGGTGTCGCGGCTGCGGGCGCTGCCGCTGTTGTCGCTGCAAGCGCCGGATGACGCGATGCTGCGCGGCGTCATCGTGAAGCTTGCCGCCGATCGTCAGATGCCGCTCGATGAGAGCGTGGTCGGCTATCTCTCGACTCATATCGAGCGTTCGTTCGCGGCCGCGCGCGCCGCGGTCATCGCGTTGGATAAAGAAGCGTTGCGCCAGGGCCGGCCACCCAGCCGGGCTCTCGCCGCGGAATTGTTTCGCGACCCGGGCTAGCTCGTTGCCGGGGCGGGCTTGACGGAACGGTGCCGTGCCGCGTTATCTCAACCGACCGAATTCATTGGATTGTTACCAAAGGTGGCCAACATAGCGCTCGAGGAGCACGGAACTGCCATGGCCGACCGCGGCCAAGCGACTGCCTTTGCACGAGAATCCGGAGCCGTGCAGCGGCTGGACGAGCCGCTGCGGTCGCCGGAGGCGGTTGCGCACCTGCCCGACAGCGACCTCGCCTCGAGCCCCGACCGTTTCATTAACCGTGAACTGTCGTGGCTGAACTTCAATCGGCGCGTGCTCGAGGAATTGGCCAATCCCAAGAATCCGTTGCTCGAACGGCTGAAATTTCTGTCGATTTCAGCCAACAACCTCGATGAATTCTTCATGGTGCGCGTCGCCGGCCTTGGCGCACAGATGCGCGAAGGCATCAGCACCAGAAGTCCCGAAGGGCTGACCCCGGCGGAGCAGCTGGTGCGCATCGCCGAGGCGGTTTCGCTGCTGGTCGAAGATCAGCAGGCGCAATGGCTGGAGCTGCGGGCGTTACTTGGCGAGGCCGGGATCGCCTTGATCGACGGTCAGGACGTCACCAGGCCGGAAAAGGCGTGGCTCGAAGACTACTTTCTCGCTCACGTGTTTCCATTATTGACGCCGCTCGCCATCGATCCGGCGCATCCGTTCCCGTTCATCCCCAACCTCGGCTTCACGATTGCCTTGCAGCTGGCGCGCGCCAAGGACGGCAAGGCGATGAACGCGCTGATCCGCATCCCCAACCGTATCGAGCGCTTCGTGCGCCTGCCGCAGGGCGAACGGGGCGAAGTGCGCCTGATCACCATCGAAGGCGTCACCAGTCTCTTTATCGGCAAGCTTTTCCCCGGCTATGCGGTCAAGGGCGTCGGCGCATTCCGCGTCATCCGCGACTTCGAAGTCGAAATCCTGGAAGAGGCCGAGGACCTGATGCGGCTGTTCGAGACCGCGCTGAAGCGGCGCCGGCGCGGCATCGTCATCCGGCTCGATATCGAGGCGACGATGCCGGTGGAACTGCGGCGTTTCGTGCAACGCGCGCTCGGCGCCGCCGACGACAGCGTGTTCAGCGTTGACGGCGTGCTCGCGCTCAACGAGATGGGGCAGCTCGCCAGCCTCGACAGGCCCGACCTCGAATTCGTGCCCTATACGCCGCGCTATCCCGGCCGCGTGCGCGATCATGGCGGCGATTGCTTTGCCGCGATCCGGCAGAAGGATTTCGTCATCCACCATCCGTTCGAATCTTTCGACGTGGTGGTCAATTTCTTGCAGCAAGCCGCACGCGATCCGGATGTCGTCGCCATCAAGCAGACGCTCTATCGCACCTCGGCCGACTTGCCCATCATCAAGGCGCTGGCCGAAGCCGCCGAAGCCGGCAAATCGGTCACCGCACTCGTCGAGCTCAAGGCCCGTTTCGATGAGGAGGCCAATATCCGCTGGGCGCGCGATCTCGAACGCGCCGGCGTCCAGGTCGTGTTCGGCTTCCTCGAACTCAAGACCCACGCCAAATTGTCGCTCGTGGTCCGCCGCGAGGGCGCTTCGCTGGCATCCTATGTTCATGTCGGCACCGGCAATTACCATCCGGTGACCGCGCGCATTTATACCGATCTGTCGTTCTTCACCTGCGACCCCATCATCGCGCGCGACGTGGCGCGGATATTCAACTTCGTCACCGGCTATGCCGAGCCCGCCGAGCTTGAGCGCATGGCGGTTTCGCCGCTGTCGCTGCGCAAGCGCATTCACGAACATATCGACGAGGAAATCGCGCACGCCGAGGCCGGCCGCCCGGCGGCGATCTGGATGAAGATGAATGCCTTGGTCGATCCGGACATCATCGATGCGCTTTATCGCGCCTCGAGCGCCGGCGTGGCGATCGATCTGGTGGTGCGGGGCATTTGCTGTTTGCGGGCCGGCGTTCCCGGCCTGTCCGACAATATCCGCGTCAAATCCATCATCGGCCGCTTCCTCGAACATGGCCGCATTTATTGTTTCGGCGCCGGCCATGGCCTGCCGCATCCCAAAGCGGCGGTCTACATTTCTTCCGCCGACATGATGCCGCGCAATCTCGATCGCCGCGTCGAGGCGCTGTGTCCGATCCTCAATCCGACCGTGCACGAGCAGGTGCTCGATCAGATCATGGTGGCCAATTTGAAGGACAATGAGCAGAGCTGGCAGCTCCTTGCCGACGGCTCGTCCTCGCGCATCGAGCCGGCGCCGGGCGAGGAAGTGTTCAACGCCACGACTTATTTCATGACCAATCCCAGCCTGTCCGGCCGCGGCAAATCGCCCAAGGATTCCATTCCGCGCTTGCGCCATCGCCCGGAGCGGGTGTGACGCTTCACCGAATCGCGTAGGGTGCGCACGCGCTGCCATGCCGGGCCCAAGGCGGCGGAGTTTCATTTAACGGATGATCCGCGGCCAGCGGGCGGAACACGCCTTGCCTGCTTTTGCGTTGATTGATCGATGAGCCGCGCCACATCCGACGCCCAGGGACGTCTTGACCACGGTCCGCCGATTGCGGTGGTCGACATCGGCTCGAATTCCGTGCGGCTTGTCGTCTACGAGGGTCTCACCCGCAGCCCCACCGAGATTTTCAACGAGAAGGCCCTGTGCGGGCTCGGCCGCGAAGTGCAGTCGACCGGTTTGTTGGCCGCCGACGCGGTCCAGCACGCGCTATCGACGCTCAAGCGTTTCCGGGCGCTGTGCCGGACCATGGGCGTGAAGAGGACGCTCGCCATCGCCACCGCCGCCTGTCGCGACGCCAAAAACGGCCCGGCTTTCATCAAGCTCGCCGAACGGACCATCGCCACCGATATCGACGTGCTGTCGGGCGGCCGCGAGGCCGAACTCACCGCGCTCGGCGTCATTTCCGGCGTGCATCGGGCCGACGGCGTGGTCGGCGATCTCGGCGGCGGCTCGCTCGAACTGGTCGATGTTCGCGGCACCCGGGCGCGCCATGGCTTGACGCGTCCGCTCGGCGGACTTGCGCTTGCCGACATTTCGGCGAAGTCGATCAAGAAGGCGGAGAAATTCGTCAGGAAATCGCTGACCGGCCTGCCGGTGCTGAAGGATTGCGAGGATCGCAACTTCTATGCCGTCGGCGGCACGTGGCGGTCGGTGGCGCGGCTGCACATGTGGCAGACCGGCTATCCGCTGCATGTGATGCATGGCTACGCCATCCCCGCCGAGGAAGCGCTGGAATTCGCCAGATTGGTGCACCGGGTCAACGTCGATACGCTGTCGCATATCGAAGTGGTGAACAATGCGCGCCGCCCGCTGTTGCCCTATGCGGCTTTGGTGCTCGAATACATCCTGCGCATCGGCAAGCCGCGTCAGGTGGTGTTCTCGGCGCTCGGCGTCCGCGAAGGCTTGCTCTATTCGCTGCTCAAGAAGAAGGAGAAGGAAAAGGACGCGCTGATCGAGGCCGCGCGCCATCTCAACCAGCTGCGCTCGCGCTCGCCGCGCCATGGCGAAGAGCTGATCGTGTGGACCGATCGCTTCCTGGCGACGTCCGGCCTTGAGGAGACGAGCGAGGAACGCCGGCTGCGCCACGCCGCCTGCCTTCTCGCCGATATCGGCTGGCGCGCGCACCCCGATTACCGCGGCGAGCAATCGCTCAATATCATCGCCCATGGCGGCTTTTCCGGCATCGACCATCAGGGCCGCGCCTATCTGGCGCTGGCGGTGTTCTTCCGCCATGTCGGGCTGGTCGTGGACGACGAATTGTCGCCGCGGCTGCGCGAACTTGTCTCGACGCGGCTCCTCGACCGCGCCCGCGTGCTCGGCGCGGCGCTCCGGCTTGCTTACGTGATTTCCGCGGCGATGCCCGGCGTACTGCCGGAGACGTCGCTTGCCGTCGAGCGGCACCGTCTGGCGCTGCGCATGCCGGGCGAATTCGCGGCGCTCGCCGGCGAACGCGTCATGAACCGGCTGCGCTCGCTCGCCCGCCTGATCGGCCGCGAGCCGGTGCTGCTGATGGGGTAAGATGCTATGCTTGTTGCATAGCTTCGCTCGTCGCCGTCAGGGAGCGCCGCATGGAATCGCCGAACAAGACGCCCGGCCTCATCGTCGCGCCGCTGACGCCGTTTACGGCCGAGCTCGCGGTCGACGAGGGCGCGCTCAAGCGCCAGATCGATTACATCGTGGACGATTGCCGCGCCACCATGGTGGTCGCCGCCGGCGTCGAGACCCAGGAATACACCTATCTCGGCTTCGAAGAGCGCAAGGCGCTGATCCGTTGCACCGTTGAATGCGTCGCCAGCCGCGTTCCGGTCATGGTCGGCATTTCGCATCCGTCGTTCAAGACCGCGATCGAGCTGGCGCATGAGGCCGAGCGGCTGGGCGCGGCGGCGGTGCAGGTTCTGGCGCCGTTGCGGCCGTTCGCGGGGCCGCCGACGCAGACCGATCTGATCGCCTATTTCGAGGCGATTGGCCGCGAGACCAAGCTGCCGATCACGCTCTATCTCAATCCCGGTCCGGGCGCCGACGTTTCGATTCCCGATACGATTGCGCTGGCAAAGCTGCCGAACGTGCAATTGATCAAGGAATTTTCGCGCGACCTCGCGCGGGTGTCGCGGCTCGTCGTCGAGATCGATCGCGCCGGACATGCGCGCTATTTCACCACGATGCAAATGCTGCTGGCGACACTGCAGCTTGGCGGCTCCGGCGCCACCATGCCGCCGCCGGGCTGCGAAATCGCCCGCCACGTCGTCGATGCGTTTGTCGCCAAGGATTACGAGCGCGCCGCCGACATCCAGCTCCAGTTCGCGCTGTTCCCGTCGAAATGGATGCACCGCGGCCTCGCGCCGGCGATGAAGGCGGCGATGAATTTGATCGGCATTCCGGTCGGCGAGCCTTATCCGCCCTATGCGCCGCTGTCCCGCGATGAGATGGCAGCGCTGGCGGCAACGCTGCGAGGAACCGTGCTCGCGCCGCGGTTCAAGGTCACTGTGGCGGCGTGAGGCAGCCTTAAGTCTTCAGAAGACCCGCCGCCTGTGCGACCTTGCGACCAGCGGGTGACTTCGCTGCGGATGAAAGAGGCGAACTGGTCCGGTCCCAGGTCCTCCGGCACGAAACCCTGTTCGTGCAGGACATTCACGGCATCCGGTGCATGCATGGCTTGCTGCGCCGCGTCGGCGAGCTTGTCGATCACCGGCCGCGGCGTGCCTTTGGGCGCAAGCAGCCCGAACCACAACGGCGTGTTGAAGTCGGGCATGCCGGCTTCCGCCATGGTGGGCACATCGGGCAGCAGATCCGAGCGTTTGTCCGCGGCAATCGCCAGCGGCTTGACCTGGCCCGCCGCGATCTGGCCGAGCACGGACGAGGCGATGGCGAAGTTCATGGCGACGCGGCCGGCCATCAAATCGGTCACCACCTGCGGGCTGCCGGGATAAGGCACCTGCACCAGTTTGACGCCAGCGCGTTGTGCATATAGCTCGCCGCACAAATCCGGCAAGCTGCCGGGGCCGACCGTGCCGAACAGAATTTGGCCGGGCTTGGACTTGGCGAGAGCGGTGAATTCCTCGACGCTGTTCACTCCGATCTTCGGATCGACCACCATGACGATGGCGCCGGTGGCAAGGAGCGCAACCGGCGCAAAATCGTTGACGATGTCGAATGGCGCATCGGGATGGGTGATCTTGTAAGTCAGCGTCGACAGCGCCGGGAGATAGAGCGTGTAGCCGTCATTGCTGGCGCGCCCGCCAAGCCCGGCGGCGATGCTCCCGCCCGCACCGGGCTTGTTTTCGACCACGACGTCCTGGCCGAGTATCGCATCGGCGCCCTTGGCGAAGATGCGTGCGGTGATGTCGGAGGATGATCCCGGCGTAAAGCCGACCAACAGATGGATCGGACGCGACGGATAGGCGTCCGCCGCCAAGGCGCGCGGCGGCGACAACACCGCACCCAATCCGAGCAGTGAAAACGCTCTGCGATCGATGTGAATCATTGCGTTCCTCCTTGGTCGGCCGCTCGCTCGGTGTACGACGATTTTGTGAGGACGCTATACGAATTCGGCGACCGCGTGTAGCGGAGCCATGTCGCGCCGGCAAAACAACACTCCGCGCTATTCCCGCTCCACCGTCGCGACGCGGCCTCTTTCGATGGCGAGCGCAAGCTTGCCGTGCTTGAGCGCCAGCGCCTTTTCGCCGAACAGTTCGCGCCGCCAGCCGGTCAGCGCCGGCACCTCGGCATGGTCGCTCGCCGCGATGCGCTCGAGGTCGTCGACGGTGGCGATCACCTTGGCGGCAACGTGATGGTGCTCGGAAACCATGCGTAACAGCACCTTGAGCAATTCGACGATGGCTGCGCCGTTGACCGCGGGCTGCACGCGGGCCTGTAGCGGCAACGTGTCCGGATCGCGCGCCAGACCGCGGCTGACCGCGGCGACGATCGCCTCGCCCCAGCGCGAGCGCTCGAAGCCCTTGGGCAAGGAGCGCAGCGTCTTGAGCTTCTCCGTGGTGGTGGGCGCCTGCACCGCAATGTCGCCGATCGCCTCGTCCTTGAGCACGCGCGAGCGCGGCACGTCGCGCGATTGCGCCTCTTGCTCGCGCCAGGCGGCGACCTCAATCAGAACGGCGAGTTCTTTGGGCTTGCGCACGCGCGTTTTCAGACGCTTCCAGGCGTTCTCCGGCTCCATGCGATAGGTGTCGGGCGAGGTCAGAACGCGCATCTCGTCCTCGACCCAATCGGCGCGGCCGCGCCCTTTAAGGTCCTCGATCAGCGCCAGATAAACGTCGCGCAGATGGGTCACATCGGAAATAGCGTAAGCAAGCTGCGCCTCGGACAGCGGCCGGCGCGTCCAGTCGGTGAAGCGATGCGACTTGTCGAGCGCATCGCCGGTGATGCGCTGCACCAGCTGCTCGTAGGAAATCAAATCGCCGTAGCCGAGCACCATGGCCGCGACCTGGGTATCGAAGATCGGATGCGGAATGAGCTTGGCGGCGTGCCAGACAATTTCGATGTCTTGCCGCGCGGCGTGGAACACTTTCATCACGCGCTCGTCCGCCATCAGCGCGTAGAACGGCGCCAGATCGATCCCGGGCGCCAGCGCGTCGATGACGACGGCTTCGTCGGGCGAGGCCATCTGCGCGACGCAGAGCAACGGGTAATAGGTCGTTTCGCGCAGGAACTCGGTATCGATGGTCAGGAACGGATGAACGGACATGCGCCGGCAAGCGGCGGCAAGCTCGGACGTTGTCGCGATCGGCCGCATTGCAACTGGGGTAACGAATTCTAACGCCATTTTAGCAAGTGTCGTTCAGGTCGACCGCGCGTGGCAAGCCCTTGTGCTGCCCCCGCAACCGGCTAACCGCCACGAATCCTGGGCATAAAGATGAACTCCCACGGGCTCGGCATGGCGCCGACCGGCACTTCGATGACGGTCGGACCGTCGCGGTGCGCAAAAGCGCGCCGCAGCGCGCCGCGCAATTCCTGCGGGCTCATGGCGCGCAGCCCTTCGGCGCCGAAGCTTTTGGCGTATTGCACGAAGTCGGGATTGGCGAGGTCACTGCCGATGAGGCGATTGCCATAGCGCTCCTGTTGAATGCGCCGGACATTGCCGAACGCGCCGTCATTGAACACGACCGTCACTAGCGGAATGCGATGACGCATTGCGGTCGCGAGTTCGTTCGCGGTGAAGAGAAAGCCGCCGTCGCCGGAAATCGCCAAGACCGGCACGCCGGGCCGCGCGTGTTGCGCGCCGAGCGCCGTGGCAAAGCCCCAGCCGAGATTATCCTGATAACCGGGCGACAGGAATGTGCGCGGCTTGTAGACCGGAAACAGCAGGCGGGCGGCAAAACCGACTTGCGTGACTTCGTCGACCAAAATGCCGTCTTCCGGGAGTTCGGCCCGGATCGCTTCCAGATACGCGATCTGCGGGGCGAGCTTGTCCAGGCGTTTGCGCCATCGAGCTTGGCGCTCCTGCATTTCGGCGTGGCGCGACGGCCGCTTCGTGTTGTGAGCCGGCAGTTCCGCGATCAGCGCTTGCAGGATTGGTTTGGCGTCGCCGGTCAGCGCGACCGCAGGCCTATGCAGCCGGTTGTGCTCCTTGGCATCGGCGTCGACGCGAATGATCGCAAGCTCCCGATCCATGCCCCATTGCCGGAACTGCGTGAGGAGGCGGGTGCCGACCGCGAGTACGACATCGGCCTCGCCCCACAGATCGCGGCCGAGCGGCAACGTCACGCTCAACGGATCGCGGCTGTCGAGCACGCCGCGACCGCGGCGATAGCCGAGCACCGGCGCCTGCAGCATCGCCGACAGCGCGGTGACCTCCGCGGAAGAGTCCTGCGCGCCGCCGCCGCAGACGATCATCGGCCGCTTGGCCGCGCCGAGAAGTTTTGCCGCGCGGCGGACCGTACCCGTGTCGATTTTCGGCGCCGGGATCGGCAGCGGCGCCTGCAAAGTGACCGGAGCGGATTTGCCCCAAACGTCGATCGCGCATTCGAGCGCCGCCGGGCCCGGCCGTCCGGTGGCCATCGCGCGCAAAGCGAGCGCGGTGGCGCGCGAAGCCTCGGCCGGCTTGCGAATGAGCGTGCAATGATCGACCAGCCGCTTGAGAATGCCGGATTGGTCGCGGATTTCGTGCAGATGGCCGAGGTGGCGGCCGATATCGGCGTCGGGAATTTGCCCGATCAGCGCCAGCACCGGCGCATTCATGGAATAGGCGGTCAGCAGCGCCGCGCCGGAATTGAGCAGGCCCGGCCCGGGCACGACCGCGTAAGCCTGCGGCTTGCCGGTGGCGAGCGCGGCGCCGAGCGCCATATAGGCCGCGCCCTGCTCGTGACGGGTATGGATCGTCCGCAGCCGGTCGGAAAACTTGAACAGCGCCTCGAACAACAGATCGTTTTGCACGCCAGGAAGCGCATAGACGGTGTCGAGGCCGTGGGCGACTAGCGTCGCCACCACCGCTTCCGCTGCGGTCATGGTTTGAGCTGCACCCTCCCGCTCGTCCCCGCGAAGGCGAGAACCCAGTCTGGATTCCCGCTTGCGCGGGAATGAGCGGACTTTGGCTGCCGCTTTGCTTGAGGCTCTCGCTGGCTTCTTGCGTTTCATATTCAGTCCCGCCGGTCGGAAATGTGCAGATCGGCGGGTCTCTGTCGAGGGAGGCCGCCGCTTGACATTTCCATGCCGCCCATGTGGTTGTGCGCCTCTTTTCACACCGTACTTCCTCTTGGACGGAATAGAGCATGCATCGCTACCGCACTCATACTTGCGGCGCGCTCCGCGAGGCCGACATCGGCGCCGATGTCCGGCTGTCGGGCTGGTGCCACCGCGTCCGCGACCACGGCGGCGTGCTGTTCATCGATTTGCGCGACCATTACGGGCTGACGCAGGTGGTGGCCGATCCCGACAGCCCGGCGTTCAAGATCGCCGAGACGTTGCGTTCGGAATGGGTGGTGCGGATCGACGGCAAAGTGCGGCGGCGGCCGGGCGGCACCGAAAATCCCGACCTGCCGACCGGCGCGGTCGAGGTCTATATCCGCGAGATCGAAATTTTGGGACCGGCCGCCGAACTGCCGATGCCGGTGTTCGGCGAGCAGGAATATCCCGAGGAAACAAGGCTGAAGTACCGTTTCCTCGACCTCCGCCGCGAGCATTTGCACCAAAATATCATCAAGCGCGGCCAGATCATTGATTCGATCCGGCGACGGATGAAGGAGCAGGGTTTTTTCGAGTTTCAGACCCCGATCCTGACCGCCTCGTCGCCCGAGGGCGCGCGCGATTATCTGGTTCCGTCGCGCATCCATCCGGGAAAATTCTACGCGCTGCCGCAAGCGCCGCAGCAGTTCAAGCAGCTCATCATGATTTCGGGCTTCGACCGCTATTTCCAGATCGCGCCGTGCTTTCGCGACGAGGACGCCCGCGCCGACCGCTCGCCCGGCGAGTTCTATCAGCTCGACCTGGAAATGAGCTTCGTCACCCAGGACGATGTTTTTGCTGCCGTCGAGCCGGTGATGCGCGGCGTGTTCGAGGAATTTTCCGGCGGCAAGCCGGTGACCAAGGTGTTTCCGCGCATTCCTTATGCCGAAGCCTTAGCAAAATACGGCACCGACAAGCCGGATTTGCGCAATCCGATCGTCATGGCCAACGTCTCAGAGATTTTCCGCGGCTCGGGGTTCAAGATTTTTGCGCGCATTCTGGAGACGAGCGCGACGGCCGCGGTGTGGGCGATCCCCGCGCCGGGCGGCGGCTCGCGCGCCTTCTGCGATCGCATGAACTCCTGGGCGCAAGGCGAGGGCCAGCCGGGGCTCGGCTATATCTTCTTTGCGCTCGACAATGGCGCCGTGGTCGGCCGCGGTCCGGTCGCCAACAATCTCGGGCCGGAACGGACCGCGAGCTTGCGTGAGCAACTTGGTTTGAAAGACGGCGACGCGGTGTTCTTCGTCGCCGGCGAGCCGTCGACCTTCGTGAAATTCGCCGGCCCGGCGCGCACTAAGGTCGGCGAAGAGCTCGGGCTCGTCCAGAAGGACCGTTTCGAACTGTGCTGGATCGTCGATTTTCCGATGTATGAATGGAACGAGGAGGACAAGAAGATTGACTTCTCGCATAACCCGTTCTCGATGCCGAATGCGGAAGTCAGCGAATTCCTCGCGCTCGATGCAAACGACCGGGCCAAAATCCTCTCGCTCAAGGCGATCCAATACGACATCGTCTGCAACGGCGTGGAGCTGTCCTCCGGCGCCATCCGCAATCATCGTCCCGACGTGATGAAGAAGGCCTTCGCCATCGCCGGCTACGACGAAGGCACGCTGGAGGCGAAATTCGGCGGCATGCTGCATGCGCTCTCGCTCGGCGCGCCACCGCATGGCGGCATTGCGCCCGGCATCGACCGCATCGTGATGCTCTTGTGCGGCGAGGAGAACCTGCGCGAAGTGGTGCTGTTCCCGATGAACCAGCGCGCCGAGGATTTGATGATGGGCGCGCCCTCGGAGGTGACGCCAAAACAGTTGCGCGAGCTTCATATCCGGGTGGTCAAACCGGAGTAGGGCCTCTAATAATTATGCGAGTAGACCTCCGGGTATTTTGGGGTCGCTAATTCAATAAAATCAACGTTTTAATTACAACCTAAAGCAGTATAGCAACGAAATTCAATCCTAGAGAGAAACCATCGCATCCAAGTAGCAATCGAATTGCGAATGGATAGTAAGGCCAGTAGCAAAGTTTTAGCAACTAATCAGCAAAATATACGGAAGATGAAATCTAGCGGGTCGAAAATTGTGGCTTGCGGCGCGCTCTTGACAGTCTTGGCTGTGAGCGACCCAGGCGCGCGGCGCTGCTGGCGAGGTGAAATGTTGGCCGAGCTTAATTTGGCGCCCCCTTTTTCAGCGTACAAAAAAACATAACGAGCCGAATTGGCCACGGACCATCACGTGTCGAAGCGTTGCCGCTAGACGCCGCGCCGGTGCTAGGGAGGGTGCAAAGGAGTTCGTGACGAAGCGATAGGATAAGGTTTTGTCGCAGGGACGATAGCCGGGAGTGTGAAACATGCTAAGGGGCTCCAGGCCGGGTGAGCGCCGCGGTGGTCGAAAGCGGGATACGCCGAACAGACGAACGGTTCTAACGAACACAATCCTGTCTATCGGATTAGGCCAGACAACTGCATCATGGCGCGCGTTCCTGCTTAAGCTGGTTAAGGACCAAAGGTTGCCCGCCGATACACGGATGGCAGTGCTGCCGAAATGCTTCCCGCCCAAGCGAACGCGGTCGTCTCGGGCAGGCCGGTCACAACCATTAGGTAGCATCCGGACCAACATTCCGCAAGAAGCCTCCGACAAGATAGGCTCTGGGTTGGCGTTCAAGGGCTCGCAAATGCCGGCAATGGTTCCGGCCGACCGAGACTGGAATCCTCAGGCGATCGACGCCTTGTTTGGCGTTGTCCAGGATGCCACTGCGGACCCCAAAGCGCGGAGAAAAGCGGCGCGGACAATTGCGGAATTTCTGCTGCCTAAAGTCGGCAAGAAAGCAAAAACCGTCCCCGATGAGTACGGGTTCTCGGTCAACCCGACTCTCGCCAGCGCATATCGAGACATCCAACTTGAGCTGCGGGCTCTAGTGAAAAAATCGACCCGTGAAATCCCTGCGATTGCGGAAAAGATCAAAAAATTGGAGGCGCGTTCCGATGCGATCCGACGGCGGCTCCAAGTGCCGTGTCCCACAATATATGGCAACGCAGAGGCGGCCAACGATTACGTCAGATTGATGGAATTTATCTCCCTCCGCAACAACAAGACCGTTCTTACCGAAGCGTTGAAGGCCGAAGAAGCGCATGTGAAGGTCCGCTACGATGTTTTCGCGGCAAGTCCAGAGTCAACCGCCCGCCGCAGGCGCCAGGCGCTGCAAAACGCGGAACGGCGGTTCGAAAAAGTCGATTGACTGGAGATTTCTATGCGGCGCCGCTCTCGCGCAAAGAGCGATACGAACTTGAGTATTTGCGATGGCTCTACCCCAAACAGCGGCGAGACCGCCCTGCGCTTGAGCTTGACGAGTCTGAAATGTACCGCGACCATACTTTCCAGTGCGAATTGCCGGCTCCGGACGGCAATTTCTATCCGCGGCACTCGAAGCTGCGGCCGGCAGGTGCAACCGATGTTCTCTTAGTAGAGACAGCGGACGGACCCCCGACTTCTCCGGTTGGCCTCTGCGATGAGTCTGTGACCGACCCAATTCAACCAGTCGAGCCGCAGAAGCTGCAATAGATTTGGCGCGACGCTGAAACCTACTTCTGCGCTGGCGCCCCCAGCCGCACGCCCGGTCCACCTTTATCGGCATCGATGAATTCGACCCCTGCCGCTTCGAGCGCACGGCGAATGGCGTAGTCGTTCGCCCGTGTCAGCGCGGTTGCACTGGGCGTGAGCTCGGCCCGGCGGATGGTGGTGACGCTGACGGCGCAATGGCGGGCGAGGTCTTCGGCGCTCCAGCGAATGAGCGCGCGGGCAGCCCGAATCTGGGCGCTCGTCAGGGGCGGGGGCGGCATCTTGACAAGCCTCCATGATACGCTATATTTAATATCATATGGAATGATTAATAGCATACATGTGATACATGACGCCTTTTAGCTGGCGGGAGGACGAAATGAAAAATGCCATGTGGAAAAGATCACCCGAGGATAGGCGACGCTTCATCGGCGGCTCGGACGCCCGGATCATCATGGGCGAGGACGAGGCGGCCTTGGTGCGGCTGTGGCGGGAGAAGCGGGGGGAGGCGGAGCCGGAAGACCTATCGGGCAACCTGATCGTCCAGCTTGGGGTGGCGACCGAGGAGCTTAATCGGCGCTGGTACGAGGCCAATACCGGGCAGGTGATCACCGATATTCAGCGGCGGATCTTCCATCCGGCCCTGAAATGGATGGCCGCCACTCTCGATGGCCGGGTGGTAGGCAGCGATGCGGTGTTCGAGGCCAAGTTCATGCTGCCGTGGTCGTTCTCGGAGGAGGGCGCGCTGACGAAATATGCCCCGCAGCTGCAGCATAATATGTGGGTGATGGCGGCGCGGACCGCGGTGCTGTCGGTGATCACTGGGGGCGGCAAGTGGGTGGAGATCTTGGCCCATGCCGATCCGCTCTATCAGCATCTGATCGTCACCGCGGAACGGAAGTTCTGGCGCTGTGTCGAGAACGGCGAGGAGCCGAAGCTGTTTGGCGTTGAGCCGCCAAAACCCCGGATCGAGGCCATCCGTATCGTCGATATGAGCACGTCCAATGCCTGGGCCGAGTTCGCCGGGGCCTTTGCCCGGACCAGGTCGGCCTATCTCGAACACGAACAGGCCAAGACCGAGCTGAAAGGCCTGATGCCAGAGGACGCCAAAGAAGCGACCGGCCATGGTGTCCGGGCCAAGCGCTCAAAGTCGGGTGCCGTCAGTTTCGATCTCATGAATACCGGCGCGGAGGGCGACCATGCAGCGGTCCAGTAAATCGATCGCCGCATTGGCAGCCGCCCTGGCCAAGGCGCAATGCGAATTGGTCAATCCGGAAAAATCCCTTGTCGGCAGCATCAAGTCCGAGGCCGCCGACGCTAGCGAGCGGCTGTTTCGCTATGCCTCGCTGGCAGAAGGACTCGATATCGTGCGCAAGACTTTGGGTCAGCACGAGATTGCTACGGTGCAGACCACGGCCATCGATCAAGCCGCGGGCATAGTCAATTTGACCACCGTTCTGGCTCATGCGTCCGGACAATGGATCGCCTCCGACTGGCCGGTCTGCGCCATCTCCGACACCGCCGAGCCGCACCGCATGGGGGCGGCCCTGACTTACGCCCGCCGCTATGCCTTGTTCACCCTGGTTGGCATTGCCGGGGAGGATGACCTTGATGCGCCCGACCTCATCACGCCTGCGCAGAAACCACTGGGACCGGGCCGACCGCGACGTACCAGCGCCGCCAATAGCCAGCTTGACGGTGGGCCACCCAATCTGGCCGCCCGCACGCCACTGCCGCGAAAGTTCAAAGCGAACGGCAAGAATACTGCAGGCGGTCTTGCCGGTGCCGTTGTGCTTTCCTTCGAAGCTTCAGTAGAGCTGCGCGACCAGATGTTGGCCGAGCTCAACGATATCGGCAGCGGCGATGCGGCAGCTTTATGGGCCAAGCGGCGCTTCCCCGACAAGAACAAGCTCAATGCTGCCGACGCCAAGCACATCGAGACGGTGTTCCGCACCAAGCTGTTGAGTTTTGCGGCTCACCATGCCGATGGCATCCCAGGGGGAGGAGGGGGAGAAACCCAACAGGCAGGACAGGTAGCAGAGGAAATAGCGGCGCCGGAGCAGACTGCAGCAGATGCTCCACAAACGGTCGAGACGAATAAGGCGAAAACGAAAACGAAAATGTCTCGGACAAAGATCATCGATAATTCCGCACTAACTCATCCAGAGCCGCGGCGCATCCGCGATCGGCAACATGTGCGCTTTGTGGCGCAACAGCCTTGTCTCCTCTGTGGCCGCCAGCCCTGCGACGCCCACCACGTGCGTTTCGCCCAGAGCCGGGCGCTCGGCCGCAAGGTCAGCGATGAGTTCACTGTCCCCCTGTGCCGTGGCCATCATCGTGAGCTGCATCGCCATGGTGATGAAGCGACTTGGTGGAGCAAAGCCGCTATCGATCCGCTCGCGCGTGCCCGTGATCTGTGGCTGGAGACGCATCCGTTGCTAATGTCCGGGGACCTATCGCCCATTGATGTCCAAACTCTCCGATCGTGAGAGAATGCCATCCGCAACCAGCGGAACATATCCTGTGACTTGTCGGCATGAGGGGCTGGCTTTTCTCACCGAATCCGTGACTATGCCTCCGTGACAAAACGAGCGAAGGCGATACCGCAACACACCGGCCTGTATTATGCCCGCGAGGCCCGCGGCATGAGCCGCACCGAGCTGGTCAGGCGCTCAGGCATCTCCAAGCAGCAGTTGTCGCGGCTGGAGAATGGGCAGATTCGTATGCGGCTCGATCACTTAAAGCCGTTCGCCGATGTTCTCGGCTACACGCCAGAACAAATCTTGCTATGGGGGCGATACCCCGGCGCGGGCTCGATCGAGGACGCCGGCAAGCTGCAATCGGTTAGTTCTGGCCCTGGCGAGATTGCGGAACTCGATGTGCGCGCGCGGCGAGGACGCAATGTCACTTCTCTGGCAGAGGAGAAATGGTCTTTTCCGCGAAGCTTCGTGGAACGATTACACGCATCTGCGGCGAGGCTGCGTGTCCTGGAAGTCGAAGGTGACGCAATGGCGCCAACGATCGTGGCAGGAGATCGCGTGGTGGTTGACACCGGCCATAAGGACCCGACCCCCGACGGTCTCTATGCTATTCGCGACCCGCTCGGCGGCATCGTCGTAAGACGTCTGCAGGTGTTGCGTTCGGCTCGGCCTGTTCGAGTAAAGGTAATCTGCGACAATCAGAGTCACGCAACAGAGGAAATAGCGCACACGCAGTTGGAGGTTTTTGGTAAAGCGGTCTGTTTCGTCAAGCTGCTTTGAAGCCGTTTCTCAATCTGACTTGAGAAGAAGTTCGATCCTGATATCCGGCAAAGCTCCGCGATGCGTGCTGCGTAGAGCACATTTGCCTTGAAGAGATTCGGTACCTTTGGCTGGCCCCGTCCGCGCCAGTTATTGCCGCCGAAACCGAAATTGTTTCGGAAAAGGTCGAGCATCAGCACATAGCTCTTATACGAATGTTAGAATCAAAGGACCACCAGCAAATATCAGTTCTAGTGGAGCTTTTGGATTTGACATTCGCTTCACGAGTTCGCGGCGAGCTCTGTTTGATCGTTCACATCGTCCTGACAAGCTGGTGATGCCCGCAAGCTTCCCAGGCGTAGACTGAGATTGTCTGCTAACTCGCTGCCGGGCTGATGATCCCTTTGGCTTGCCAGTCGCTGAAAATTGCTGCTGCCGTACTGTAGGCGTTTGCGCCGTTCCCAATGAACAGTAAGCCGCCTGCTTGGACTTGGCCGTTGCCGACCCACAATGTACGGCCCGAAGATGCTTCGACCAATCGCGCCTGGAAAGCAGTTTGACGGCTGTAACGATAAGTGGGCGTAGCTGTAGCAGTAGTCGTGGTGTTGGCAACGCCACTCAGTGAAACATTCGTCATACCACCAAACGAAGTTGCGGTTCCCATGCCGCTCATTGACGTGGTCGAATTTCCAAAGAAGACCGTGCCGGCATACTCTTTCTGTACGCCGGTATCACCAACAGTGAGAACGAGAACCGCATTTATTCCATCGCGCGCCAATTCGCTTTTGACGTTTGCGTCACTGTAAGTGCGAGTTGGTGGCAGCAATAAGAACGCGTCTTCAACGACTATGCCGCGCTTCTTGCCTTCTTGAGCTACGCTTGATTGAAGGCTGGACGCCAAGCCTGGAGGAGCGGCAACGAGTGCTGCGATCCGCTGAATGGGCTGCTGAGGTAACTGACGATCAGCGTAGCCCTGCATGTCCGTCGTGACGCACGCGGACAGCAGTAGTGTGGAAACTGCCAAAATCGCAAACGATACGCGCCCCATAACAAGCCCCCGCAACACGCTGGCCCCGGCGTGCGAAATCCGGTGCAACGCGGACACCGATTCCAGCGCAAGGCGGACAGCAATCCGGTGATTGCGGACAGCAGGTGATGGCGGCGTAGAGCACGCTCCCGTCGACAGTCGAATCAGCTGATCGGTCTCCCTGGCAACCAGGGAGTGACCGATGCCGGCGGAGCGAGTGTCGATGAGGAAGATACGCGAGGCGCTGCGTCTGACGCACGCGCTGGGGATGAGCCGGCGGCTTGTCGGCGAGGCGACGGGGATCGGCAAGACGGCGGTCGGCGAGTACGTGCGCCGGGCTGCCGTAGTGGGTCTCAGCTGGCCGATCCCTGACGCGATCGATGATGCCGAGCTGGAGCGGCGGTTGTTTCCGCCGGCGACTACGGCGTCGTGCACGACGCGCACCGAGCCGGACTGGTCTCACATTCATGCGGAGCTGAAGCGGCGCGGTGTGACGCTGGCTTTGCTCTGGCAGGAGTATCGCGCCGAGCACGCCCAAGGCTACGCCTACAGTTGGTTCTGCGAGCGGCACGGCGACTGGCGCAAGCGCATCTCGGCGACGATGCGCCAGACGCATGTTGCCGGCGAGAAGCTGTTCGTCGACTGGGCCGGCGACACCATGCTGGTTTTTAATCCGACGACTGGCGAGGAGCATCGCGCGCACATCTTCGTCGCGGCGCTCGGCGCGTCGAACTACACCTACGCCGAGGCGCGCTGGACCGAGACGCTGCCGGACTGGATCGGCGCACATGTGAACGCGCTGGCCACGATCGGCGGTGTACCGAAGGCGTTCGTTCCCGACAATCTGAAGGCCGGGATCACCAAACCGTCACGCTACGAGCCCGGCATCAACCGGACGTACCAGGACCTCGCCGACCACTACGGCTGCGTTGTGCTCCCCGCCCGCGTGATGAAGCCGCGCGATAAGGCGAAGGTCGAGGTCGCGGTCCAAATCGTCCAGCGCTTCGTGCTGGCGAAGCTGCGCCATCGCCGGTTCTTCTCGCTGGCCGAGTTGAATGCGGCGATCCGTGACTGCGTAACGGCCATCAACGCCAAGGTCATGCGCCGCATCGGCAAGAGCCGCAACGAACTGCTGGAGACGCTCGACCGTCCGGCGCTCAATGCGTTGCCGAACGCGGCGTACTGCTATGCGGAATGGAAGCGGGCCCGCGTCGCGCCCGATTATCACATCGAGGTGGCGGACCATTACTACTCGGTGCCGTCGAAGCTGATCCGCGAGATGGTCGAGGCGCGCATCACCAGCGCGACGGTCGAGGTCTTCCACAAGGGCCAGCGTGTCGCGAGCCATGCGTTCTCGGCCGTGCGCAGCCGGCACACGACCATCACAGAGCACATGCCGAGCGCGCACCGCCGCTACGCGGAGTGGACGCCGCAGCGCATGATGCGCGAGGCAGCCTCGATCGGCCCGGCGGCTATCGCCCTGGTCGAGGCGATCATGAAAGCCAAGCCCCATCCCGAGCAGGGCTTCCGATCGTGCCTGGGCATCATGCGCCTGGTGAGAACCTACGGGTCCGAGCGCGTCGAGGCCGCGAGCCGGCGCGGCAATGATATCGGCGCAACCACCTACGGCTCGATCAAGTCGATCCTGCAGAACGGTCTCGACAAAGCCTACGCCAACTCGAAAGCGCCGGACGGCCCGCCGATCCGGCACGCCAACATCCGTGGTCGTGGCTACTACCACTGACGCACTGGATGCAGGTGAAAAGAACCCTGCGGGTGAGAAGAAACGAAAGGAGAGACGATGCTCACGCATCCCACACATGATCGCCTGGTCGCACTCGGGCTCACCGGCATGGCCAAGGCGCTGGAGGAGCAACGCAAGCAGCCCGACATGGCCGCACTCAGCTTCGAGGAGCGGCTCGCACTCATGGTCGACCGCGAGGCCATCGAGCGCGAGAACAAGAAACTCGTCAGCCGATTGAAGTTCGCAAGCCTACGTCAGTCGGCCGTCGTCGAGGACGTCGACATGAAGGCCCAGCGCGGTCTCGACAAGGCGCTGTTCGCCAAGCTCGTCGCCGGCGATTGGATCGCACGGCACCAGAGTTTGCTGATCTGCGGGCCAACAGGCACCGGCAAAAGTTGGCTTGCCTGTGCGCTTGGCCACAAGGCCTGCCGCGACGACCGCTCCGTCCTTTATCATCGCGTGCCAAGGCTGTTCGATGCCCTGGCACTCGCACGCGGCGATGGGCGTCATGCCAGGCTCCTCAAGAGCTTGGCGCGCGTCGAGCTGCTGATCCTGGACGATTGGGGCCTCGCCACGCTCACCCCCGAGCAGGGTCGCGACATCCTTGAGATTGTCGAGGATCGGCACGACCGCGGCTCGACGATCGTGACCAGCCAGCTACCGGTCGATCACTGGCACGAGGCGATCGCCAATCCGACCATCGCCGACGCCATCCTCGATCGGCTCGTGCACAACGCGCACCGGTTGACACTCAAGGGCGAGAGCATGCGCAAGATGGCCGCTAAGCGTGCCGGACTTGACGTCAAGCAGGACGCATGACCCCATGAGGCCGTCGACGGGAGCCGCTGTCCGCCTTCACCGGAATGCTGTCCGCGTTCGACCGGAATCACTGTCCGCCTTCAAATGGAATGCCTGTCCGCCATCACCGGAATCCGCACCGGCGCACAGATTGCCACGACAACTGGCAGGACGCTAGGCCAAATATCTACATTCAGGGCTTGTGGCTATTCCGTCTACAAGCGATCATCAAGCCATACGCAAAGAGCACGTGTACTAACAGGGAAAATGTCGTGGCATTTTTAGAGTTTAAGCCTACGCAGACCGTTTACAAATATTGCTCATCGGACGGCTTCCTTGGGATAGTAAAATCCAAACGCCTCTGGTTCACCGATCTTGCATCGGCAAACGATCCCAGGGAAATAAAACTAGGTTATGAGCTTTTCGCTGAAGCGATAAATCTGGTTCGGCAAGAAGACCTCAAGGGCTTAAGAGGAGCGTTTCTAACCACCCTTGCCAAGCAACTGGCCTATGTCCACGCCACTCAACAAGCGTTCTCATGCTGCTTTTCGCTCGTTGCTGACGAACTTCCGATGTGGAATGAGTACGGCAAAAACTATAGCGGATTGGCAATAGGATTTAGGCCATCGGCGCTTTTTGGAGTTCCGTGCAGAATTCAACGAGCCAATTATCTGGATGCCGCTACGATTGCGGTCGCTCGCTGCCTGCTTCTTACGAGTGTTGGGCCAAATCCACGAGAGGAGGATGAAGAGCACAATGCAGGTGTAAATGTAATTGAGCATGGCGTTGCCTCGGGCCAATCCCGCGCAGCCTTCCATGATGGGAAGCTGTGTTGTACCTGTGTTATGTACCTGTTGCCGGGTTAGTTGTCTAGCTAAATGCCTGAAATTGCATGAGAAAATCAGTAGTAGGGGAAAAGCTGGCTGGGGAACTAGGATTCGAACCTAGATTAACGGAGTCAGAGTCCGCTGTTCTACCGTTGAACTATTCCCCAAAAACGAGTCCGCTCAATAGCTTGCACGTCGTCTCGGATTTCTTAGGCACTCCCTAGGCACTTGCCTCAATTTCCCGTGAGGGTCCGGGCGATATAGCACGAGGGCGCTCCGGCGCGCCATCATGTGGGGGCATGCTCGCGGATCACCAATATCCCGTTGCGCAGCGTGAAGCGCTGCCCCGGATAATTGGCGATGGCGGCGTCGAGCGCCGCGTGGCCGATCGCGACGCTGGATGAGGCGGCCAGAACCCAGCGGATATTCTGGTCGCCGCGGTCCCACATTTCGACGCGAAACGGCAGGCGCGTCGGGATGTCGTGCAAGTTGGGATGTCATTCGGCGTGCAATTTTAACCCCCTTAGTGGAATGCGCCCTTAGGGCCGGACAAGATTAGGCGGCAGTTTTGACCGTCTGCCGGGCGTGGTCGTCCTCGAACTGGACCGGGCTCAGATAGCCGAGCGCGGAATGGAGTTCTACGAGTATTGTAAACCTCGTCGATGAAGCGGGGAAGATCAGCTGTCACGTCCTCGAAGGTTTCGTAGTCCATCAGATAGACGGCCTCGACCTTCAGTGTCTTCATGAAGCTTTCTGCCTTGGCATTGTCGTAGGGGTTTCCGCGCCGCCCCATCGAACCAACAAGACCGTGGTCGGTGAGTTGGCCGCGGTAGACCTCAGACGCATATTGCGAGCCACGATCCGAGTGGTGAATGCAGCCCTTTGGAGGCTGCCGGGCTCGGATAGCTGCCTTCAGCGCGGCAACGGCCAGGCGCGCATCAATTGAGCGGCTGATGGCATATCCAACCACCCGGCGTGACCAGGCATCGAGGATGGCGGCCATATAGACGAAGCCGGAGGCGATCGCGATGTAGGTGATGTCAGCCACCCAGACCTGGTTCGGGCCGTCGACGATCCTATGGCGGGCGAGGTCGGGGAAGATCAGACCGTCGTGGTCGCTGTCGGTCGTGGCCACGAACCGCTTGCGGCGCTTGGGCTGCAGGTCGTGCTCGCGCATGAGACGACGGATCTTCTTGGAGTTGACGACTATGCCGCGATGGCGCAGCTCGGCGCCAACCCGGCGATAGCCATAGGCTTCGAACTCATCGCAGATCGCCATCATGGTCGCGACCAGCGCGGCGTCGTCAATCGGTAATGCCGGAACGTCGTAGTAGGTGGAGCGAGACAGGCCCATCAGCCGGCATCCTTCGGCGATGGAGAGGCCACGGGGCCGGTGATGACGGATGTACTCGCGCTTCTCGGCCGCGGTGCGCTTTTCAGAGCCCCTTTTAGAAACTCGATTTCCAGGGCCTGCCGACCGACCATGCGTTCGAGCGCCGCTATTTTTCTCTCGTAATCTTGAAGCAGATCAGCTGCCTGGGCGTCATCATCAAACGCTCCAGCTTCAAACTTCCGCACCCAGATTCGGATGAGGTTGCGCGAGACGTCGTGTCGGCTGGCAAGAGCATGGAGCGTCTCGCCTGCAATGAAGTCCTGGGCGATCTGCCGTTTGAACTCGATGCTGTGGGTGCGGTGCTTGGCCATGGCTTTCATCCTCTGAAAGCCCGGCAGCTCCGGTCAATCCCCAACCTGCAACCTGTCCACCGTCAGGGGCGCACTCCATAGCCGGGGGATCGGCGTCCAAAATTGACCCCCTACAGGTTGGCCTGATGCGTTGCTCGCTTTGATTCCAAGCGAGCGGTGGGGGAATGCTGACAGTGGAGACGATCGGCCGGATTCGGCGCGAGCACTTCATCAAGGGCAAGACGATCAAGGAGATTGCGCGGGACCTAAAGGTGTCCCGGAATACGGTTCGTAGGGTGTTGCGGTCGGGTGCGACATCCTTCGAGTACGAACGAGACGTTCAGCCTCGACCGAAGCTCGGGCGATGGACCGAAGAACTCGATGCGCTCCTGGCGGGCAACTCGGCCAAGCCAGCTCGCGAGCAGCTAACACTGATCCGGATCTTCGAGGAACTACGCGGGCGCGGCTATGATGGTGGTTACGACGCCGTGCGCCGTTACGCCAGGCGATGGGCTGCGCGTTTCGCGGGATTGTGAGCACGGATTTCAGCGCATCGTGAGCACGGATTTCGCGGGATCGTGAGCAACGATTTCAGGGGATCGTGAGCACCCTTTGGTGGTGCTGGACGCTTCGGCCGACAACTCAACCGGGCTACGGATTTCTCATTCATCCAATGAGGAGGCCTGATGCCCACCCAGAGATTGTCGATGCGCCGGATCAGAGAAGTTTTACGTTTAAGGCACCAAGGCCTGACCGAGCGCGTCATTGCGCGCATGTTGGGGGCGAGCAATGGCGTCGTGCATGGTTACGTGCGGCGTGCGCGCCTTGCCGGGCTGACCTGGCCGCTGCCGGAGGGCATGGACGACGAGGGCTTGGAACTGCTGCTGTTCCCGGCGCCGATGGCAGCATCGCAAAGCGACCGGCGATCGGCGCCCGATTGGATCTACGTAGAGAAGGAGTTGCGCCGCCGCAGTGTGACCCGCCTGCTGTTATGGGAAGAGTATCGCGCGGCCAATCCCGACGGCTTTGGCTATACCTGGTTTTGCACGACCTTCGAGGCTTGGAAGAAGCGTGCGCGCCCGACCATGCGTCAGACCCACATCGGTGGGGAGAAGGTGTTCGTCGATTTCGCCGGCGACACCATCGACATCTTCGATTCCCTGACTGGCGAAGCGCACGCCATGAAGCTGTTCGTCGCGGCGATGGGGGCCTCGAACTACACCTACGCCGAGGCTTGCCCGAGCGAGAGCGTGTCGGATTGGATCGGCGTGCATACCAATCTGTTCAGATTTCTGGGTGGCGTGCCGAAGTTTGTGGTCTGCGATAATCTCAAGGCCGCCGTTACCAACCCCGATCGCTACGATCCCGGTCTCAACCGAACCTACGCCGAGATGGCGAGCCATTACGGCACCGCGATACTGGCGGCGAGGCCGAGACGGCCAAAGGACAAGGCCAAGGTTGAGGTCGCCGTCCAGATCGCGCAGCGCTGGATCCTGGCGCGTCTGCGCAATCAGCGCTTCTTTTCCCTAGCGGAACTCAATGCCGCCATTGGCATGCTTGTCGTCGAACTCAACGCCCGCCAGATGCGCGGTTTTGGCTCCAGTCGTGCCGAACTGTTCGCCGAGCTCGACAAACTTAAGCTCGGAGAACTGCCGAACCAGCCATACGTCTTTGCGCGCTGGAAGCGTTGCCGTGTCGCGCCCGACTATCACGTCGAGATCGAAGGCCATTGGTATTCCACCCCTTATCGGCTTATCCGTGAACTGGTCGATGTCCGCATCGCTGACAAGACGGTCGAGATTTTCCACAATGGCCAGAGGATCGCGAGCCACGCCCGTGCGCCCAGCCGGCGCGGCCACACCACGATTGCCGATCACATGCCGAGCGCACATCGCCGCCACGGCCAGTGGACGCCGGGACGGCTGATCGCGGCCGGCGAGAGGATCGGTCCCTCTACCGCTGCCTTTTTCCAGGCGGTCATCGCTGCCCGGCCCCATCCCGAGCAAGGCTTTCGCACCTGCCTCGGTATCCTGTCGCTGGCCAGGAGCTACGACAATGCGCGCGTCGATGCCGCTTGCCGACGCGGCATCCTCATTAAGTCTCGTTCCGTCGCCTCGATCCGTTCGATCCTCAAGAACGGCCTTGATCGCGCTTTCCTCGACGAGGCGCTCGACCACCACCCCCTGCGCCACGGCAACATCCGTGGTCAGGGCTATTTCCACTGAACCATGGAGATCGCAATGCTGACGCATCCTACCCACGAGCGACTGATCACGCTCGGCTTGATTGGAATGGCCAAAGCCCTGGAGGAGCAGCGACGATCACCGGACCTCGATGCCCTGTCGTTCGAGGAGCGCGTCGGGCTTCTTGTCGATCGCGAAGCTGCCGAACGAGACACCAAGCGTCTCACGACCCGCCTCAAGTTCGCCGCGCTACGCCAAAGCGCATGCGTGGAAGACGTCGATTTGCGCACGCCGCGCGGCATCGACCGCGCCGTCTTCGCCAAACTCGTCGCCGGCGACTGGATCGATCGCAATGAGAACCTGCTCGTCACAGGAGCGACCGGCCTGGGCAAGAGTTGGATTGCCTGCGCCCTCGGACACAAAGCCTGCCGCGACAATCGTTCGGTCCAGTATCATCGCGTCCCGCGCCTGTTCGAGGCGCTCGCCCTTGCTCGTGGCGATGGCCGCTATGGCCGACTGCTCAAAAACCTCGGACGCGTTCAACTCCTCATCCTTGATGACTGGGGCCTGTCGGTACTCAATCCGTCCGAACGGCGCGATCTTCTGGAGATACTTGACGATCGCCACGGCCGCGCCTCGACCATCGTCACCAGTCAGATCCCCGTCGAACACTGGCACGACATCATCGGCGATCCCACCCTCGGCGACGCGATCCTGGACCGCCTCGTTCACAATGCCCATCGCCTTCAACTCACCGGAGAAAGCATGCGAAAGCAGAATGCCCGCAATCAAACTCTTGACGCCGCCTCAAACGCCTGAACCAATCACCATGTCGGTCGAAGCGGCCGCTCATGATCGCGTGAAACAACTGCTCATCATCGCGCGAAATCGCCGCTCACCATCACCGAAATGCGCACCGAGACAATTGCGAAGGCGCTCACCGGCAGCTACCGGACCGAGCATCTTTTTGCGCTCGAACAGGCACTCGCCCTCTACGACGTTTACCACGAGAAGGTGTCTGCTTGCGACGTGCGGATCGAAGCCGTGTTGAAGGAACTCAGCATCGATCGCGGGCATAGGTCGGATTCGTTGCCGTCGTCACGTCGGCGAACCGATCAAGTGAACGGGCTGGCCTTCGATGTCCGCGCGGCGCTCTTCGCGCTGCTTGGAAAGGACATCACCCAGATCGACGGCCTCGGTCCTTATCTCTCGTTGAAGCTGATCGCTGAGTGCGGCGATGATCTCTCCGCCTGGCCGAGCGCAAAACACTTCACCTCCTGGCTGTGCTTGGCGCCGAGCAACAAGATCTCCGGTGGGAAGGTGCTCTCGTCCCGAACACGCCGGTCTGGAAGCCGAGCTGCGGCGCTCCTGCGCCTTGCTGCCGTAACTGTTGGACGGACCGACACCGCACTGGGCGCATTCTACAGGCGGCTCTCGGCGCGCATCGGCAAGGCCAAGGCGGTGACGGCCACGGCGCGCAAGATCGCAGTCCTGTTCTATAACGCCGTGCGTCATGGAATGGAGTATGTCGATCCCGGCGCGTCGTTCTATGAGACACGCTACCGTGCGCGGGTGGTCCATAATCTGCATCGGCGCGCTAAGGCATTCGGATTTGTTCTCCAGCCCATGGAGCCGACACCTGGCGTCGTCGTTTCTTAGGAATCGTTCTCCAGCGTCAGTTCGCCGATCTTGGCGTGCAGCGACTTCACGTCGACGGCGGGCTGCGCCGCTCCGTTGCGGCTGCCCGGGCCGAATACATCGGCAGCACCGCCCTCAAGCTGCGCCTTCCACGATGTGATCTGATTGGGGTGAACGTCGAACTGCTCGGCAAGCTGCGCCAATGTCCGATCGCCTTTGATGGCGGCAAGCGCCACCTTCGCCTTGAAAGCCGGTGTGTGGTTCCGGCGTGCTCGTCTCTGCATGGTCGCTCCTGATTCGCAGGCCATAGCGTGCCTGCCATCAGGCAGAAACTCCACTTATCGTCCTGTGCAGATTTCCGGGGCCGGCTCTC
>CAVYGV010000006.1:0-196662 GCA_963768225.1 uncultured Alphaproteobacteria bacterium
GAGAGGTCGTCAGTTCAATCCTGACCGGCAGCACCAAAAACTTCCAACAAAATCACGACATAAGCGGACGGCCACTCCCCTTTCCCCCAGTCTTCGAACACGAACAAGCCGTGAATTCCCCCAGTAAACTGGGGGAAAAACAGGGGACTTTGTTCGACAGGTGTTCCGCGGATAATCGCGCAAACACATCCCGGAGACCACCGCAAGAACCTCGAAATCGAAGCCCCGGCGCCGTGGGGACGACAATCGGGGCGAAAGTCCAAAGCGTTCTGGAAAAAACAAACAAAATCTGCCCCAAGCCTGGATTTAATGTCCAGACTGCCGTCGCCCTACGTAGCGAGCGTCGTTCGGCGTTTTCCCTGCACTACAACTCGCGCGGCTCGCAACAGGCTGTGGCACGACTACCCGCTTTGACCGCCCCGCGATGCGGAGATGCGGCATGACGGCGTCGCTCTCACCGTCGACAATCGACCTGCTGACTTAGGCGGCCGACTACGTACGGCCGCTCTTGGATCGCTCCAACTCGATCAGTGATCGCCTCCACGCCTTATGGGCAGCCGTCGTGGCAGCGCGCGACCTCGGCGCGAGCGATGTAGTTGAGGACGAGTTTTTGCGGCTCGCCCGTGACACCGGAGTTGTCGCCGATCTCGGCCATCGCGGTGACGCCGACCTCAGACACATCATTCGCTGGGCAATGCTTGATCAGAATCCATTTCAGTAGGCCGCTCTATGCCAATCTTTGCTGAAGAATTTGATGGCAAATTTCGGGACGCCCGACGGCGGGTTTCGTCGAAACCGAATCATGAAAGGTCGCACGGGAATGCACAAAATGGATCACACAGCGAATTCGTCGCGTCCAACCCAGTTCGCGGCGTCTCGTTGGACGATTTCCGCGCTTACATGCCGATGCACGCTTACATTTTCATTCCCAGCGGGGAACTCTGGCCGGCGAGTAGCATCGATTTACGTCTCCCGCATCAGCAACTCGTAACTTCAGACGGAAGCCCCCTGTTCAAGCGGGACGACAAGCCAATATTCATCAAAGCTAGTCGTTGGCTCGACCAGCACAGGCCGGTCGAGCAAATGACCTGGGCACCGGGCAAGCCAAACATTATAGAAGGGCAACTCGTCTCAGAGGGCGGATGGATCGAGCGGCCAGGGTGCCAATGCTTCAATCTTTATAGGCCACCTACGATCGTCCGCGGAGATCCGCAAAAAGCGGGACCTTGGGTAGATCACGTCCAGAGAATTTATGGCGAGGATACGACACATATTACGCGGTTTCTTGCTCAGCGCGTTCAAAAGCCCCAGGAAAAGATCAATCATGCCCTCGTACTGGGCGGGTCCCAAGGCATTGGTAAGGACACGCTACTCGAGCCCGTGAAGGCTGCAATTGGGCCTTGGAATTTTGCCGAGGTTTCGCCGAAACACATGCTCGGCCGGTTCAATGGCTTTGCAAAGTCGGTGATCCTGCGCGTTAGCGAGGCTCGCGACCTGGGTGAATTCGACCGCTTCGCGTTCTATGACCATCTCAAGGTTTACATAGCCGCTCCACCGGACGTGCTTCGAGTTGATGAGAAAAATCTGCGCGAATACAACGTCTTCAATGTCTGCGGCGTGGTCATCACCTCGAACCATAAATCAGACGGGATTTATCTCCCTGCCGATGATCGTCGTCACTTCGTCGCTTGGTCCAATTTGACCGAGAAGGATTTTGCCGAGGGTTATTGGCCCCAACTCTGGGGTTGGTATGAGAACGGCGGCAAGGAACACGTCGCCGCTTATTTGCACGATTTCGACCTTTCGGATTTTGACCCGAAGGCACCTCCTCCCAAAACAGCCGCGTGGTGGGACATCGTCGCCGCCTCCCGCGCGCCGGAAGATGCGGAACTCGCTGACGCACTCGACCGTGCCGGCAATCCAACGGTTACGACGCTCGCCGACGTCATCGTTAATTCGTCGGCAGAATTTGCAGCGTTTCTCTCCGATCGAAAGAACAGCCGCAAGATACCGCACCGGTTTGAGGCCTGTGGTTATGCCCCGTTGCGCAACAGTGATGCCAAAGATGGTCTGTGGAAAATAGGCGGCCGACGGCAAGCGCTCTACACCAGGGTGGAACTGTCATTGAGAGAGCAGCGCGAGGCGGTCCAGGGGAAATACGGTCTGTAAGTACAGTCAGTGAAGTCAGTGATCTTTTATCTCTATCACTACTCCCCGCGCGCGTGGGCTTCTTGAACGAGTGTACCGGAGACCATTGGGTGAAAGGCTATTACGAGAGATACAAAATCACTGACTTCACTGACTACGCTGACCGGAGCAAGAGCACGCAGCAAGCGCGAGGAAAACCGAGAGCTTGCTCAAACCTGCGTGGCGCACTGCCGGGTGGAACCCCTGCGCCAACCTTAATGGCGATACCGCACATTAAAAACTCCTATGTAAATGATCCGTCTTGCATGATTTTCTTTGTGGAGATCGCCGACGAAGGCGGGAGGCCGAGCAAGTGATCCGTTCCCCAACCCCTACCGCCGGCGCCGGAAGCTGCTTCAGGGCGACTAGACCCGCCTCCATTTCGCGAGCTGCCCATCACCGTTCGCCTCGAGCCGACCGGCCACCGCGGGCGACCCCGAGCGCTTCCACATCGAAAAGTCGGAACTGGCCCACGAACTCGTCATGTTGGCCCAGGCCATCGCGCCCGGTGCGCCTCGACGGCGACATGAGCCCAAAGCGCCCGTGCAAATCGTCGCCATCGTCAATGGGCGCAAAATCGCGCTCCAATCGCTCCGTTTGCCGTTCATGATCTCCGTTGAGAAGCCATAAAGGCCCATGTGACCACCTGTGACGCTTGTGACGCCGTCACATCAAAGCGACCCGGATAATTATGCGAGTAGACCCCCCCTCATTTCGCGAGGTGCCCATGACGGATCGCCTCGAGCCGGCCGCCCCCCTCTGTTTTTCACACGCGGCGACAGTGGTCCTGGCGAAGCCTCCGGACGGCATGGCCAAAATCACGTCGAATAGTTTGCCCGAGGAAAAGGTGCTTCAGCGGGACCAGTCCTGGGGATGCGGTTTTTGGACGGCCGAATCCGGCTCGCCCGGAAGGCCCGCTTCCTGGAGGTGCGTTTTTTGGACGGCCGAATCCGGCTCGCCCAGAAGGCACGCTTTCCGGATGTCGGCGACCCACCGGTCCCAGCCTATGATCCGCACTCCAGACCGAGATTAACTGATGTTTCCGGGACCTAAATCGTCGGCAGGAACTGTAAAGCCGAGTGTAAAGCGCACCTCGGCCGAGCGGACCAGGCGGTATCGGCAGCGCCGGCGACGCGGAACGCTCAGTCTCAACGGGGTGCGGATCGAGCCGAACGAGGCGGCCCACCTGGAATCGCTCCGAGAACTCCGTACCGTGACGGCTTAACGAGCAACCTGCTTGACCGGGCTTAAATTTGCGCTCCAACTCGGCAGGCGATGGACGACGAGGCGACCAGCGAAACCCCGATTATTGAAGGCCGAACGGTCGTCACCGCCGAGACAGTCGAGCGGCCGCCGTTTGAACGGCCGGCCCATGACAGCATCGACGGCATCGCCGATTGGATGATTGGCCCCGCACGCCGGATTACGTCCGGTGCGGCGGCGATCGACGAATTCTCTTGGCGCCTCTGTGCCGCCGGCCTTCCGCTCCTGCGTGTGAGCCTGCATGCCGGAACGCTGCATCCGCAATATCTAGGCGCTGCCATCATCTGGTGGCGAGACACCGGGCGGACGGTACGGATCATGCTAAAGCATGAGATCCGCGACCTCATTCCGTATGAGGTCAACCCGGTACGGCGCGTGCGCGAAGGTGGCGAAACCTTGCGCCGCCGGCTTGATGCGCCGGAGGCGCAATTCGATTTTGCAGTGCTCCATGAGCTCAAGATTAGGACAACCGCGATCATAGGAGCGACACTCAATGCCTGACGTGCGTGTCATCTGCGCCATTGGGCTACGCGGTCAACTCGGCCTACGCGGTAGTTTGCCGTGGGAGGGAGAGCGGGGCAAGAAATACAAGGACAACGTCGCCCGCTTTTTCATGTTGACGCGCGGACATGTCATCTTGTGCGGCCCGAGGACCGCGCGCTCCTTTCCGGATTTCGCCCGGAACGATCGGACGATTGTGGAACTACGATCTTCTATGAAGCCGGATGAGATGATAATGCGGTTTCGGGACCGCGTGATCTTCATCGGTGGGGGACCGCCGGTTTGGGCCGCGTACGCGCACCTCATTCGGCATTGGGACATAACCAAGCTGCCGTACGACGGAGACGCGGATCGCTATTTCAACTCGGCTTGGATTGCCGCCGGCGGCCAACGGAACTGAGAAGCTCAAGGCTGCACCGGCACAGTGGCGCAGCAGTTGCCGGATTGAATAGGAGCGCTACCCGTGCGGTGTCTGGAGCAATCTCCTTCAAGCTCGCGCAGATCATGTTCACGTTCGATCTCGCGCGCAAGCTCGATCCGGCAAGCCGACCTATCAACCACATCATCTCAACGTTGCGCAAAGCCTCGCGCTCAAGCCGCCGGCTCGACTGAACCCGGTTGAGATACCCGTAAATGTAGAGCTTCAGCAGGACGGAGGGATGATACGAAGGCCGTCCCGTTACCTCGGGAGCAACCCCGTCAAATCCCAGCGCCGCCAGATCGAGTTCATCGACAAAGACGTCGATCACTTGAACCGGATTGTTCTCGTCCATCCAGTCCGCAAGGCATTCCGGAAACAGCGTCGTCTGCCCGCGATCGATCCCCTCAACGAAGCGCTTCATGCAATCCTCCGCAGTAGCAGAATCACACTGTGGAGTGAATCACAGGTACCGCGTTTTTACACAGCCAGGGTCAATCGCGTCATTTTGAGCGCGCGGCAGCGACTTCCGGTTTGCCCCCGATTCCGGACGTATAGCTGCGCCGCAGCGGATGCTATTATGCTGGGATTGTCGCGAGCTTGAACTTGGGAGCACCCATGAGCGATCCGCTCTCTCGCGTCATCACGCGCGTCGCGTATGGCGTGAACCAGTTGCCACGCATCGCTTGGTATGTTGGCCACAGCCTCGCCGTACGCCGGCTATCGGAGGCGGCCCGGCGACAAGATGGACAGAAAGCGCGTCCGCGCGCCCACACCAATGCACCCGTACCAGACCGCGGACGCCTCTATGCGGATATGGCAATCCTTCTCCAGCAGGATCTCGCCAATGTCGAGGCCGGCATTTACCCGCTTCCGGCCGATCATGACGGATCGCTGCTGACACTGCTTCACCGCTCGCGGCTTTTCTTTGAGGATCTCCCCGAAATTCATCGGCGCCGCGAGAGCAGCGCGCATAGCGAAGTGCTGAGCGAGGGGACGCGCGGGAAACGACCCCGCTACTATTTACAAAATTTCCATTTCCAGTCTGGCGGCTGGATGACGGACGATTCGGCCAATCGTTACGACACGCAGGTCGAGGTGCTCTTCAACGGGACTGCCAATGCGACACGCCGGCAGGCTTTGCCTCAGCTCCATGAAGTCTTCGCCGGACGGGATCAGCGCAAATTGAGACTTCTCGACATCGGCTGCGGGACAGGGCGCTTCCTCGATTTTCTCAAGCAGGCTTGGCCGCGGCTTCCGGTCCTCGGGCTCGATATGTCCGAGCCGTATGTCAGATATGCCAAGCATCACCTGAAACGCTGGTCGCGAATAAACCTCACCGTTGGCAACGCGGAATCAATTCCCCTGCCCGACGACAGCCAGGACGCGGTCACGAGTATTTTCTTGTTCCACGAATTGCCGCCGAAAGTGCGGCGCATCGTGTTTCGCGAATGTGCACGGGTGCTGAAGCCTGGCGGACGTCTGGTCCTGGTGGATTCGCTCCAGCACGGCGATCAGCCAGATTATGAAGGGCTTTTAGAACTCTTCCCGCAGAATTATCACGAGCCTTATTATAGGAGCTACGCGAACGAGGGCTTTAACGCAATCGCCTCGGGTTGCGGTCTGACGTACACTCGAGACGTCAAGGCGTTCGTCTCCAAGGTGATGGTATTCGACAAGCCGGTCAGAGGTAGATCATGACTGCCGGCACCGACATTTCGGCACTTTATCGCGAATTCACAGACGCCTTGACGGAAGTTCTCGCGGAGAATGCCGTTGGACCGGCCCGGCGCGGCCAACTCGCGAGGGCACGCGCTGCGGTCAAAAGACACCCCGACTGCAGCGAGTCTGGATATTTTCTGGCGGTCGAGACTGCATTCAAAAATTGGGAAGCCATGCAAAACGTCGGTCACTAAGTTAGGCCCTGTGTCAGTCCCCCCAGAAATTTTTGAACCGATCGGGTGCCATTTCGGTATAGCGCACCGTGTGCATAATATTTTTGTGGCCCATATAGTGCTGGAGCGCTCGCGTGTCGTGCCCATCGTTGGCGAGCTTAAAGCCAGTTGCGTGCCTGAGCATATGTGGATGAATTGGGAATGGTAGCTTGGCGGCCTCTCCGGTCCGGGCAATCATTTTCAGGAACCCCGCGGTGGTGGCGGGACCGCCGCGCTCGGTGACAAAGACATAGCGAGATTCCATATTCTCCCGGCGGAGCTGACGCAGAGCTCGGATTTCCTTGCCGCCAAGGGGATGGACGTTATCGATCCCGCCCTTGGCTCTTCGGACATGCAGGCGGCCGCCGTTGAGGTCGACTTGATCCCACCTCAGGCCGCACAGTTCGGAAGCCCGAAGCCCATGCCGGTAGGCCACCAGGATCATGGTACCGTCGCGGTGCCCATAGCGGGACCGCTTGCGGGCGGCGTCCTGGAGCCGCTCGATCTCCCTTTCGGTCAGATATTCCCGGGGCCGGAGCTCGGAATTGGGGGCTCTGCGCGGAACTGTCCGGTTTACGATGGTTGGAGGGGTGCGCTTGCGGGCAGATTTTGTCATTTGAAATCAATCCTGGCTTCGCTGCTACTGTCTGTAAACTGGTTACTATACGGACAGTCTTAAAGGCCCCACCTTTTCGGCGAGAGGGCTTTTTGCACGCCTTAGCACCCGCACGAGGCTTGCGACCCGATGAGACGCAAAGCCAGGCCGCAGCACTGGAAGGCCAAGCCTAAAGCCGTGAAAGCGAAGAGTCCCAACGAAAGGAAAGAGCTAGAGGCAGGAGGAAATCTCAAACCGCGTGATAAAATGGCCTTGTGCGTCCCAATACTCATTCACATAAGAAATGCCCTTCCCGATGTTCCGCGCCTCAGTGGCGCAAAGATCTGTGCGCACGATGGTTTCAAACTCAGTAAGCTGATTGACCGTCATGGGATCTTCAGGGGAAACCGCCAACCTAAATGTGCGCGTCAGCGACGTAAATCCGGCCTGGACGGCGGTAAGAGTCTCGAATTGGCCGAAATGTATCGGTATTTGGTTTTTTAGATTGCTTTCCTCATCTGCGACGACCTGGTGCAATCGCCATTCTTTTGAAAGCGTGGGGACCGCCCAAGCGCTCAGCAGGATACAGAGCAGGACGATAAGCCCCGCGCTTGCACGCGCATAATTGAGAACTGCATGTCGCGTTCGCTTTGGTGCGGGCAGCAAGAGCTTGCATGCCGCGTCTAGCTCGTCGTGGCTAAGATAGCCGAGTTGCGATCTTTGGAATTCGTTGTGGCCGACGCGCCGAACTGTATGTGCTGTTGTGCGATAGAGATAACTGAAGCCCAACAACATGGCCGTCAGATCGACGGCTTTCTCTTCCTTCCGGAGGGGATGGCTGATTGATTCCAGCACGACATGAGACAGTTCGTGCGCCACGGTGATCGCAAATTGACCATAGGTGCTTGTGTCACGAAATGATTTCAAGATAAAAATATCCATCTTGAGTTCTTTGAATTCGGGAGTACCGTAATACGGCATTTTCTCCAGCAAGCTGATCCACGCTTTCGCTCTTTCCAAGCCTTTGGGTGGCGGTCCACTGGTCCAGTGAATCGTCAGATTCACACCGACGTTCATCGTGCTGCGAATGAGCTTAACAACGGCCCCGAAATCGCCCTTCTGGTGCAACGCCTTGATCTCGTCCACAGAAACGGGCGGTACGTAGGGCAGCAGCCTGCGTAGCTGGTCGACATGCGCTTTAACGTCAATGTCCGACATTTAGCCCGTCCGTACCATTAATATAGCGCACAATATCGAATTTTTCGATATTCGATTTTTCAATTTATTGATCTTGCCCACCCGATGGCCGGAGCCAATGCGGTGTGGGTTCATCAGAGGGAATATGGAAAGGTTGGTGCTGTCCTCGCTAGTGCGCGAGAACAGGCCGGACTGATTCAGCAGCAGCTTGCAAAGCGCCTCCGTAAGCCGCAATCGTTCGTTTCAAACTACGAGCGTGGGCAGCGACGGATCGACGTTTTGGAGCTCTTGCGCATTATTGAGGCGCTAGACAATGATCCGGTCGAGATATTTCGCAGGATTATCGTGGAGCGGGGTGGCGGCAAACCGCAGAGGCACTAGTACGACGAGAGTGGGACGGATCGATAGCTTCCGAGAATGGCTGTTATCGGAGGGTTGTCCGCTCCTTCGGTCTTCAGTGCCGCCACTTGATCGAACAGCCCATCGATGGAATTTGCTCTTCTGGCCCACGGCCGGTTTCGGCCACCTGCTTCATTGCCTCGAATAGGTCACGGCGAGCGTTCGGAACTGTTGTCATGCGCGAGGCATCGAGACGACCGCGGTATTGCAACTCGTCTTGTGCGTTGAAGCCGAAGAAATCGGGTGTGCACTGAGCGTCGTAGGCGCGCGCGACTTCCTGGGTCGTATCAATAACGTATGGGAATGCGAAGCCATGCCGGGCTGCAAATGCCTTCATGTTTTCGAGGGAGTCCTCGGGATAGCTCTCGGTGTCGTTTGGCATGATCGCAATCGTTCTGATGCCGATCTCGTGCAGCGCCTTAGCCTCTGCCACGATGCGGTCGATCGATGCCTTCACGTAGGGACAGTGATTGCAGATAAAGACCACGACCGTGCCCTTTGGCCCCCGGACGTCGGCAAGCGAATAGGTCTTACCGTCAACGCCCCTAAGTGAAAAAGCACTTGCCTTCGAGCCCATCGCCTTGATCGTGCTCAATACCATTTGGCGTTCTCCAGGATTGAGAGATCGATGAACCTGTCAAGTCAGGTATTGGGTCTCCTCACTCGCCCAACACTTGGCGCCAGCGCTCTTCCTCAGTCACCGCGTCCGGTTCAGCTTTCCTTGCGTGCTTCCAGCGCCATGGCGATGAGCGAGGCACCGCCGAACATCATATCGATGCCAACGAGAAGGCCGAATGCCCAGACGAGTGTACCCGGCAAGCCGGCGATGATGATACCAGCGAGGATCAGATCGATGACGCCGTTCACCATCATCCACTCCCATTTTCCCGACAGCTCACGGCGATGGGCGATGGCAAGGATGATGATCAAAATGCCGTCGACAATGAAAAAGGCCGTCAGCACATAAGTTAAGGTGACCAGACCTTGAAGCGGATTCCAAAGCAATACTCCGCCAGCGATCACCGCCACGAGTGCCGACACCAGCGACCATCCAAATCCCGGAGCATGCCGCGCTCTCAATGTGGCGACGAGGCCCACGATGCCCGCAATGAGGAACAGCCATCCCAGAAAGATGGTGGCGAAGAGGCCTGCAATGAGCGGGACAATGATCGCGGCAAGTCCAAGGATGCTCAAGGCGATCCCCTCGGCCAGAAACAGACCCCAATAGTCCCGCATCGATCGGGTCTGAGCGGTTGACGCATTGAGATTGGCAGATGGCATGGCTCGCGCTCCTTCGTTCCCTCGCATGATCCTAGAGCGTGTCCCGTTTGGTTGGAACACCGCCGTAAATGTCCGTTCATGACAGCGAAGCGGTATTACCGACTCCATGCTGCCGCCCTCCAGCACTTTAATTTTCTATCGCGGTTTAAAGAGCATTGGCCGAAAGGGACGGCATTGCCATTGCCCGACGCCGATCTATGCGCAAGGATGCCCATTGCCAATGCCGCGGTACCCCGGGTCTAATCCCGCAGCAGAGTGGAGGGATAATATGTCGAAACGACCGTTGCACATGTTCCTGATACCGGCCGCCTTGCTGAGCGGGCTGCTCGCAGCGTCGACAAACCCAGTGGTCGCCGCCGACAATGTCATCAAGATCGGTGGCTTACTGCCGATCTCGGGCCCCGGCTCCTATTTCGGTGCGCAGGACAAGCAGGGCGTCGAGCTCGCGCATCGAGCAACTCAACAAGTCCGGCGTGAACGGATTCAAGTTCGAAGTTCAATATGAAGATTCCGCGTGCAGTCCCCTGCCTGCGACCCAGGCGGCCAAACGCCTGATCGATCAGTTCAAGCCCGATGTGATCATCGGCGAGGAATGTTCGGACGCGACGCTCGCCATCATGCCGGTCATGGCCCAGGCCAAGATTCCTCTGCTGAATGCCGGCTCCTCCTCGATCAAGATTACCGAGCCCGGCAATCCCTGGACCTTCCGAATCATGCCGAACGAGGTGATGCAGGGCGTCGACATCGCGAACAACGCTTACAAGCGGCTGAATGCGCGCACCGCGGTGCTGCTGCACGAAAACACCAATGCCGGCATCGGCAACGCCCAGGTGTTCGCCGATACCTTCACCAAGGATCGGCGGGAAAATCCTGGCCGATATCGGCTTCGGCCGCGACGTCAACGATTTCACGGCGATTGCGACCCGCGTCGCCGGGCTCGGCAAGGTCGACGTGATTCCCACCTACACGCTCGAAGGCCAGGGCCTGAAGATCACGCAGGCGCTGGCGCAAGCTGGCGTCGTCAAGGGCGGCGGTGGACAGGCCATTCAGCTCGGCACCATCTGGCTACCCTTCGGATTCGAGCAGAAGGCCGGCAAGGCGGCGGTGGGCTATATCCGCATCGTCCAGTTCGACCCTACCGACAAGCGCGATGTCGTGCGCAATTTCATCCAGGCCTTCAAGGCCAAGTACAACCAGGATCCGACGCACCTCAACGCCCACGCCTACGACCAGATCATGCTGATCGCGGACGTGGTGCGGCGCGGCGGCAAGGACGCGCAGTCCATCCGCGATGGCCTCGCCGCGACGAAGAACTTCTCCGGCGTGACCGGCAGCGTCGAGTTCGACAAGACCAATCAGAACATCAAGATGGATACGGTCCATTACATGGAGACGAATCCGGACTTGTCCTGGACCGCATTGAAGTGGAACTAGCCCCGCGAACATGCTGACGCGTCATCCTCCAGCAGGGGATCAACGGCATAGTTGTGGGCAGCCTCTACGTGCTGGTCGCGCTGGGGCTCACTCTCATTTACGGCGTGCTGGTGCAGATCAATTTCGCCCACGCCGATATCGTCACGCTTGGCGCGTTCGCCGCCTATTTCGTCACGCACCTGCTGAGCGGCAATTATTTCGCCGGCATTGCCGTCGCGCTGATCGTCGGAGGAGCGCTGGGATGGCTGTTGAACGCCGCCATGTTTGCGCCCTTGCGCGATCGCGGCAATGAGCTGTTGCCGCTGATCGCGACCATCGGCGTCTCGATCATGCTGCAGAACGCGATGCTGGTGACTGCTTGGGCCGATGCCCTACGCATTCGACACGCCTTACAGCAATCACGTGATCCGCTTCGGCGGCATCTTTTTCACGGTGCAGAACGTGCTGATCATCGTGGTGTCCGACCGTCACCATCGCGCTGCTTTACGCCTTCATGAAATTCACACTTTCTCGGCAAGGCATTGCGCGCGGTCTCGCAGGATCGCGAGACCGCGGGCCTCATGGGCATCAATCCGAACCACGTCATCATGCTGACCTTCATCATCGCGTCGGCACTGGCCGGCATGAGCGGGGCGATGCTGGGACCGGTGCTGGTGCTTACGCCGTTTGCGGGCACCTCCGTCATCGTCAAGGCCTTCGCCATCGTGATCATCGGCGGCTTCGGCAATGTCGAAGGAACGATCATCGCCGGGCTGATCGTCGGGCTGATCGAAAGCTATCACGACGCAATTCCTCGATCCGGGCCTGATAGACATCGTCGTCTTCGCGCTGCTCCTGCTCACGCTCGCGGTACGGCCTACCGGTCTGATCGCCGAGCGGCGCGAAGAAAATGTCTAGTCCCGCAGCCGCCGAGTCGCCGGTATCGGCGAGGGCAGGCGACAATTGTCGCGTCGCGGCGTTTCTGGCTGGTGGCTGGCGGCGATCGCGATCGGCCTGCTGCCGATGATCTTTTCCGACTCCTATTGGCGCACCAACCTGATCGTTTGCGCCATCAACGTGCTGCTGGCGATCGGGCTGGATTTCGTCCTCGGCTATGCCGGCCAGCTCAATCTCGGCCAGTCGGCCTTCTACGGCATCGGCGCCTATGCCTCGACGCTGCTGATTACGCAGCTCGGCGTGCCGTTCTGGATCGCGTTCGCTTGCGGAATCCTGCTCGCCGGACTTGCCGGCATGCTGCTGTCGATCTTCGCGGTCCGCTTGCGCGGACATTATCTCGCCATCGCCTCGCTCGGCTTTGCCGTCATTACGTATCAGGTCCTGCTCAATTGGATCAGCCTCACCCAGGGACCGCTCGGCATCTATGGCATCGCGCCGCCGCCGCCGCTGGCGAATTCCCGGCCTGCCGGCGATCGCAGTTCAGCAATCTCGCCAATCTTTTCTATCTGACCGGCGGCTTTGCGCTACTCACGTATATCCTGCTCGACCAGTTGGTTCGCTCTCCTATCGGCGAGACCTTGACCGCGATCCGTGAAGACGAAGTCTCCGCCGCTTCGCTTGGGATCAATTGCCAGAAATGGAAGGTGTTTGCCTTCGCCGTCAGTTCGGCGGTTGCGGGCGCCGGCGGCTGCTTCTACGCCAGCTTCGTCGGCACGCTGGTTCCGGATGCTTTCTTCATCACCGAGTCGTTCAGCATCCTCGCGATGGTCATCGTCGGTGGCATGGGGACGCTGATCGGGCCGGTTATTGGCGCGATCCTGCTGACGGTGCTGCCCGAACTGCTGCGCGGCATCGGCGACTTGCGCCTGATCGTTTACGGCGTCTCGATCACGTTTGGTCGTGCTGTTCATGCCGGGCGGAATAGTACAAGCCGTGCGGCTCATCGCGCCACGTCTTCGCCGGAACTTCGCTGGCATGCCCGCGGACACCAAGCCATGACCCTGGCCACGCCGTCCGCGGTCAAGGCGCCAGCGCCGAGCGCCTGGTAGATATCCTGTTTCGCGCCGACGGCTTGTGGAAAAGCTTTGGCGGCGTGCAGGCCGTGCGCAACATCTCACTGAACATTCCCGCCGGCGTCGTGTTCGCCGTCATCGGGCCGAACGGCGCCGGCAAATCGACGTTGCTCAACCTCATGAGCGGCCTCTATCAGCCGGACGCCGGCACGATGGCGTTTGCCGGCGTCGATCTGGTGGGCATGCCGTCGCAACAGCGCGTGCGCCACGGCTTGGCACGCACGTTCCAGAAAATCCGGCTGTTCAAGCAATTGTCCGTGCTTGGCAACGTCGTTGCGGGATTTCATACCCGCCACGACATCCCGGCCTGGCAATACGTCGTGCACGGCGCCGCGTTTCGCCGCGATCAGGCGCGCTGCCGCGACGAGGCGATGAACTTGCTGGCTTTCGTCGGTCTCAAGCAGCGGGCCCATGCGACCGCCGGCGCGCTGTCTTATGGCGAGCAGCGTATGCTTGAAATTGCTCGCGCGCTTGCAACCGCGCCGCGCCTGCTGATGATCGATGAACCGGCGGCTGGATTGAATGCGGCGGAGGTCGAAATGCTGCTGGCGCGGATCGTCGCGTTGCGCGAGCGTGGCGTTACCGTCGTAATCGTCGAGCACAATATGGACCTGGTGATGAAGATCGCGCACCGCATCCTCGTCATGGATTACGGCCAGTATCTCTTCGAGGGCGTGCCAGCCGAGGTGCAGGCCCATCCGGGCGTGATCGCCGCCTATCTCGGGGGCGAAGTGCAATGACCGCGCTGCTCGCCACCGAGGGGCTCGAACTGGCCTACGGCCAGATCCGCGCGTGCCGCGAGATTACCATCAGCGTCGATGAAGGCGAAATCGTCACCCTGATCGGCGCCAACGGCGCGGGCAAATCGACGACGCTGCGCGCGATTGCCGGCGCGCTACTGCCGCGTGCTGGCACGATCCGGTTCGCTGGCCGCGATATTACGCGCCTGCCCTCTTACGAACGCAACAAGCTCGGAATCGCTCTGGTGCCCGAAGGCCGCCACGTCTTCCCGTTCGCTGACCGTGCGTGAGAATCTCGAGCTTGGCGGCTTCAAGTTTCGCAGCGACGGCGCGAAAATCCGCTCTCTCGTCGAGCGAATGTTTGCAATGTTTCCGCGGCTGAGCGAGCGCGCCTCGCAGAATGCCGGCTCCCTGAGCGGCGGCGAGCAACAAATGCTGGCGCTGGGCCGCGCGATGATGTCGGAACCGCGGCTGCTTTGCCTCGATGAGCCGTCTCTTGGCCTTGCTCCTCGCATCGTGCAGGATATTTTCCGCACGATTTGCTCGATTAATGCGGCGGGCGCCAGCGTGCTTCTGGTCGAGCAGAACGCCCGCTATGCGCTCGAAACCGCAAGCCGCGGCTATGTCTTACAGACCGGTTCGATCATCGCATCTGGAGCATGCAGCATGTTGAGGCAGGATGAACGCGTGCAGCAGGCCTATCTCGGCCGCAATGCCGTGGCCAGTTCGCAAGTTGTGGCTTCGCCATGATCGGCGCGGCGCTTACCGGCAAGGCGGCCGTTGTCACCGGCGCCGGCAACGGAATCGGACGTGCCATCGCTACCGCGTTTGCGTCAGCGGGGGCCGCGGTGATGTGTCTCGATATCAATGCCGGTGCGGCGGAGGCAACTGCGCGGATGATCGCAAGTGCCGGCGGACGGACGCAGGCACGGCAGTGCGACGTCAGCCTGGAATCCGATACCCGTGCTGCTGCCGAAGCGGCGCAATCGTCGTTCGGCGCAATCCATGTCCTGGTCAACGCCGCGGCGACTGACGACCCGAATGGAACCGTGCTCGATATCTCGCCTGCCGATTGGACCCGCGTCTTCGCCGTCAATGTGATGGGCGCTTATCTGATGAGCCGCGCGGTCCTGCCCGCCATGGTCGCAGCAGGGAGCGGCAACATCATTCATATCGCTTCGCAACTCGGACGAGTCGGCGCGCCGGCGCGTGTCGCCTATTGCGCGTCGAAGGGGGCGATCATTCAGCTTGCGAAGGCCATGGCGGTCGATCACGCTGCGCAGAATATTCGCGTCAACGCCCTGTCGCCCGGCGCGATTGAAACGCGGCGACTGGTGCTGCGCTTCGGCGACATGGAGACGGCGCGCCGTCTGTCCGGTCCGAAGCACCTTTTGAATCGGCTCGGTCAGCCCGAGGAAATCGCGCAGGCTGCGCTGTTTCTCGCCAGCGACGCGGCAAGCTTCATGACCGGCGCCGATATGCTGGTCGACGGCGGCTACACGACCATCTGAGCCCTCGCGGCCGATAAGTTATCTGCCGAGAATCGCTGACACCATCGCGCGCGGGTCGCGCTTGCGCCACGCGCCGACATCGACCGTATGGAAAAAATCGGCAATGTGCTGGTTGAAGGCAGCGGGGTCCTCAAGATTGATGGTATGGCCGGCATTCGGCATGACGACGAGCGCCGCGGTCGGAATTGTGCGCTTCATCAGCAGGGCCGGATCGAGACAGGGCCAATCTTCGTCCCCCGTCATCACCAGCGTTGGCACGGTGATGGTCTTCATCTTGTCAACGAGATCGAACAGCGACGGGCGCCGCTTCTGCACGCCGCGCATGGTCAGCGCCGACCCTTCGGTTGAGTGTTGCTTGAGCTGATCGACAAATTCCTTCCAGCCACGCGGGTCCTTGTTCTGGAACTGCACGCGCGTCGGACCCAGCGCATAGGCTTCCGCTGCTTTAGCCATGCCCTGCTGTTCGAACTGCTTTGCAGCTGCTTCCGCTTCCTCCGCGAATTGCGCCCGCTTGTCGTGCGCCGCGCCATAGCCACAACCGGCAACCACTATCGAACGAGCGCGGTCGGGATAGGTGAAACCGAAGTGCAGAGCCGCAAATCCGCCCATCGACAAGCCAACGATATGCGCCCTGTCGATTTTGAGCGCATCGAGCACCGCGCGGATGTCATCGCGCGCGCGTTCCTGCGAAAAGCGCTCGCCATCCTTGGGGACATCCGACGGCGGATAGCCACGTGCATTAAAAGTGATGCAGCGGTAGCGTTGACCGAAATAGCGCACCTGCAATTCATATGAGCGATAGTCGCCGGCAAATTCGTGCACGAAGACGATCGGAATCCCATTGCCAGCTTCTTCGTAATAGAGCTTGACGCCGTCGTCGGTTGTCAGATGCGGCATGGTTGTCCTCGCCCGCTGTTGTCAAAAATTCATGGTACGGGCCGACAGGCCGGCGTCGATCGTCACGACCGAGCCGCTGTTGTAACCGCAATGATCCGACGCCAGGAACGTGATCATGGCGCCGATCTCTCCGGGTGCGCACGCGCGGCCGAACGGCAGCGGCTTGAACAGGTCGCGCCAGTTGTCGGCATTTCCGGTGCGGTCCTGCGCCTTCTTTTTCATAAGGCCGACCAGCCGCTCAGTCTCGACCGGGCCGGGATTGACGGAGATCACGCGGATGCCGTCGCGCGGGCCGACACTGCCCAGCGACTGGCTGAACGCAGTCAGCGCAGCATTCCCAGCAACTCCGCAGATATATTCCGGATCGTGCGTCTGCGCGGCATTACCGGTGACGTTGATGATGACGCCGGAGCCTCGCTGCTTCATCAGCGCGTAGAAGGCGCGGCACATATTGACGTAGCCGAGCACCTTGAGATCCCAAGCCTTGCGCCAAGTTTTTTCGTCAACGTCACCCAGCTTGCCGCCGGGTATGGCGCCGGCATTGTTCACCAGAATGTCAATGTGCGGGAAATCCTTCGCCAGTTGGTCGACGTACCGGCTGTCGGACAGATCGGCAGCAACCGTATCGACCCTCACATTCGACTTGCGCGCGATCATGTCTTTGGCGACGGCAAGATCGGTGGCGGTGCGCGAAACCAGAATGACGTTGCATCCTTCGCCGGCCAGACATTCCGCGGTCGCGCGGCCGATTCCCTTTGAAGCTCCGGTGATCAGCGCGGATTTTCCTGCAAGCTTCAGGTCCATTGGGCGGTCTCCAATGAGGGAAATAACGCGAGCCATCCAGGTGAGGAGCGTTTGAAATCCAGTGGCGCGGAGAAATTGACGCTTAACTTATGACGATTGCCCTATTGCGGCACAAGTTCAATCTTGAGAACGCCGGCACCGAGATCGAGAATGCGCAATTCCGAGATCGGCGTAGCGGGCAAGTTCTGTCATACGACCAGCCCTTCCTGGATATCGACCAGATCGCGAATCGACGCGCTTGAGCCAGAGGCGAACCTGCGACCGCGCGTAGGGATCGCGCGGCATTAAGGGAATGTCCGGAAAAGTTTCGTCGAGATACTCCATGATTACCGTCGCCTCGATGATCACCGTGCCGTCATGCACCAGCGTCGGCACAACCGCGTTGGGATTGAGCTTGAGATAGTCCGGCCGGTATTGATCGCCGCGTTGCAGCCAAAGCACCTCGCCCTGCCAGGGCAACGCTTTTTCCGCGAGCGTCAGCCGCACCTTGATGGCGCAGACGGATGTTGTGCCGTGATAGAGGTAGAGCATGGGGTGAACTCCGGTGCCTTCGTGCGTACGCCTTGCTTCGACTTCCGTCGACTGGTGCCAAAATTGATCGGAAAGACCAGGCGTGCCCCACAATCGAGGAGATCACCGTTGTTCGCCGGCGAATCCTTGCTGCAACACTGTCAAACGGTCGAGCGCAGCGGGTGGCAGCGGGCCTTTTTGGACCGCGGCGAACGCATCCTCGAACTGTTGCGGCGTCGCCATACCGACCAGGATGGTGCCCACCGCCGGATGCGAAATCGCGAACCGCGTGGCGGCTTCGGTCAGACTCGCGGCAAACCCCTCCTTTACCAGGGCCATCAGGCGGGACGCGCGTGCGACATCGGCGTCGTAGCTCATGGCCGATCCGATCGGCTCAGGCGGCGGGCTCGAAATCGGATGACGTTCGGTCGATCCGGATAGCGCACCGCCGGCAAGCACGCGGATGCCGATGACGCCGACGCCGGCCGCCCTCGTATGATTGAACAGCCGTCCATAATCCTGAGCCGGGTAGTTGGCCGGCAGCACAAGGGCCGCGGACGGATTGAGCGTGTTGTAGACTACCTGAGCGCTGTCGAAGGCGCGGGCGTCGATCACCTGATGCAACGCCGCCGTGTCGCCGATCGCAGTGAGCCCCAGGAAACGTATCTTGCCCTGCTGGCGCAGCCGCTCGAACGCCGGCACCACGTCACCGAGCACTTGGCGGATGCTGAGCGCTTCCCCGCCGCCGGTCTCGGTGATCGCGTTGTGCAGGTGGAGAATGTCGACCCGATCGAGCCGAAGTCGCACCAGACTGCCTTCGAGCGACTTCGCCGTGGCGTCGGCGATGCGGCCGAAATCGGCGGCCGGCAGCCGAACCTTAGTGCCGACGACCACGTTGGTGGGTTTGAGCTTCTGCAGGACGCGGCCGAGATTCTTTTCTGATTCACCGTTGCCGTACTGCACCGCAGTGTCGAAATAGTTCACGCCGGCGGCGATAGCCCGAGAAATGGTGCGCTCCTGGTCGATTGGATCGCCGCGCACCATCAGTCCGCCGACCGCGCCGCAGCCGAAGCCGAGCACCGAGAGCTGCATTCCAGTACGGCCAAATATCCGCTGCTCCATCGCCATTCTTCTGCCAGCGCGTGTCGCGCGCAATCACGCCAGATCCACTGCGAAGCGCTTAAGATCGGCGAGCGAGCAGTAAGCCAGCGCATCTTCATGGGTGGCGCGCAAGACTACGCGAGGTGCGTGGCCTACCTCAAACGCTTCCTGCCAGTTGACGCAACATTGGAGGAGACCGAATGTCTGTGCGGTGCGGATGCGTTTGAACTATGCGTTGGAGTTTCTCTTTACGAAAACAAAATTCTACTCGACCACCTTTTCGGCGAACAGCAGAACGATTGGATGAGTTTCGCTCCTCCCCCAACAGCCGACATTTTCTCGCACTGCACTATCTGTCGTTCAGGGCCAACTTCAGACCTGTGAACGAGATAAAGAGGCCGCCAAGATGAGGCGGCCTCGCCAGTTGAAGGGTTGCACCTCCTCGACGAGGTCCGCCACTAGCGTCATTAGTCAGCGCGTCTCCGGCGGCTATCCTGTTTAGAAACCGCCGAAGCATGCTTTGCTGCGTTCACAATCGGGCGCTGGCGCGGCAATGGCACCGTTTCGGGCGGAAGCGGCACTGCCTCTTGCGCCTTCGCAACCAGCTCGCGCACGTCCCACTCGCATATCCTGTAATTGTTACGACGCTCGGCGAGATCGAGATGGATGTGCTGCTCGTGATAGCCATCGGAGCCAGGGCCGAGCACGGTTGAGAAGCGGGCACAGGCGCTTGCTTTTATTGCCTGGCGCCAGTCTTTTTCGACATTGACATCTGTGAGTACCACAGCCATGCCGTTGGCGAACTTGAAGTCGTGCACGTCGAGCGCATTAGCCCGGCCATGTTCGCTTAGCGTCGCGCCCTCTCCCCGATTTTGGCCACGACATTCATAGGAGCCGAGATCATCGAGTCCGCGCAGCGGCGACCCGAGTTTTGTCGCCGCGGGCGCCACGTCCTCACGTATCCACTGCGTGACCTGTTTCGCCATCGCGCAGCGCAGCGTCGCCGGTGGCGCGATCGCAACTTTTGTCCGGTCGAGCAGGATCACCGCCTGCAGCAACACAGCATCGGCGGCGCCACACTCGCCCGGCCCGACCAATACGGGCAACGGCTGGAACTCCGCGACATTTGTCAAGCTCACCTGGCAGGCGGATTGCACTGGTGGTGCGGTCTCGGCCATTTCCGGAAACGAGGCAAACGCTTCCTGGGGTGGGGCGAATTGCTTCGGAATCGCGAACTGGGGCGGCGAGTGCAGCACGCTTTGCGCGGAATCGATCTGCCTTCCGGGTCGGGCGAAATGGTGCCGTGCTGCCGCGATCTGTGTCACGCCCAGGAATGCGACGAGGACAAAAAAGCCTTTCGCACAGCAATTCACGCGCCGAATCTCCAGTCTGGACCGCGACCGCTTCAAGGAACCGCAATACGTCAATCGGATACTATCGCGAGGTTTTACACCGATGCCGCCTGACCGAGTCGTGCGCTAACCGATGTAAGGCAGCCCTGCTGCATCGCACCGGCTATTGCCGCATCGACGGCGACGCACCAGGTGGAACAGAAATCATTGCCGCCGCATCGTTCGATGCGATTCGCATTGGCTCGCTTTCGCGCGCAATCAGGACGCCACCGAGGGTCAAGCCAGCGAAAAAGACTGCGACGAGCATTAAAATCATCGTGCCGTCATTTCGTGGCCCGCGTACTGCTCGTAGCTGCTTGTCCAAAAGTTCCTGGTCGCGTTGGTCCATTTTGGAATTCCTGACAGGAAAAGCCAAAAATGAAACGCGCGAAAACGGCCTGGTGTTCCGCTTCTGTCTGTTCGGACCGCACTACCGCGCAGACAATGCGATTAAAAACTATGCATGGAGGGAACCGCTGTCTCGACGCAATCCGCGATTTGGAACGTTCGGATGCAGCTATGCTTGTATTGATAAGGGTGGAGACGGCGGTGCCCATGCCTCGCTTGTGCGATCGTCCTTGTGACCCACCGCCAAGTCAAGGCAATGACGAGATTAATGCTAAAATCGCGAAATTATTTGCATCTCCACCGCCAAGACTAGACGAGTTCTTTGCTGATCCGATCGTGCGGACGAGAATAGGGGTGCTCATCGCACAAGCAATCAATGAGCCAACGCGGCCGCAACGCCGACACAAGTCTCACTAGACCGTGATCAGCCGGATGGCGAGGAGCATCAAGGTGGACGGGAGCTGGACATGCCAAAATCTGGTTGCACACCTTCGATTTCCGCGATTGAGCGCTCGCCCTCGGCAACGCGGCAGGAGCCCGCTCTCGTATGCGTCTCTTGCGGCAATACCATGAAGCACGTCCGGATAATCCCAAGACTTGGAGTGCGCCCGAAACTCCTCGTCTTCGTCTGCCCTTCCTGCCGGGAGGTCGGAACAACAAAAGCTCAGCGGGTGGCGTAAGCTAACGCGGTTGGCGGTCTCGTCAATCAAAGCAGCCGCCGACCTAGTACGATTTCATGCGCCAGCGTACAAACGCACCGCTTGCGCCGGCAAAGATTGAGCTTGACCATTCGCACCTCGATGTCCATTCAGGGTCATTCGCTTCACTTTTGCGATGTCCGACTTAAGTCCGCTTTCCACCCGATCGCGACCAAATCGAGGACGTCACTGCACTTTGCTTTCGGGCCATAGATCGGGATAGGGGGGAGCCTCCCGGCCCCGCCCCTCCCACACCACCGTACGTACGGGTCCGTATACGGCGGTTCGAGAAGTTACGCTAACGCGCTTCGATCAAGGACGGGAGACCAAGCGATTTGAAGTGGGCGTTGGAAAGCCCGACAGAGAGGGCTTTGCTCCGGGCGATGTACCAAGGGCCACGGCCGCTGCCGGCCGTATTGCGCAACTCCCCTGAGACTCGCAGTGCGATCAGTGCCGCACGACGGCGCCGCGGTGTTTTCCACTGACGCCATAGAGCGGCGCGCAATCGCAGCCGGACCCAGCGGGTGAGAGCAATCAACACATCGGGCGTTTCGCAAAAGCCGAAATAGCCGCGCCAGCCCCGCATATACGAGACCAGTTCTTCCATTGTCGTCTTGATGCTGACGCCCTTGGCCCTTCGCGTGATCTCTCGGATTCGTTGCTTGAACCGTTCCAGCGATTTCGGCGCGATCGTGCGCCTGATATCTGGACCGGTCGTAAAGCTGAACCCGAGGAACCTTCGTTCCTGCGGTCGTGCCACCGCACTCTTGGCCTCGTTTACCCTGAGCTTGAGCTTTTGTGTGATGAAGCGCGAGATGCTCTTCATCACCCGCTGACCCGCGCGTTCGCTGCGAACGTAAATGTTACAGTCGTCCGCATAGCGGACAAAGCGATGTCCGCGGCGCTCAAGCTCCCGGTCGAGTTCGTCGAGCACGATGTTACTGAGCAGTGGCGAAAGCGGTCCTCCTTGCGGAGTTCCTTCCACGCTCGGGCTGACCAGCCCGTTCTCCATCACCCCGGCATTGAGGAATGCCCGGATGAGCTTCAACAACCGCTTGTCTTCGACGCGCTTGGCGATCTGGCCCATCAGTTTGTCATGATTTACTCGATCAAAAAACTTTTCCAGATCGAGATCAATCACCCATCCGTAGCCTTGCACGATATACTGCTGCGCTTGAGCCACGGCTTGATGCGCTGACCGATACGGTCGAAACCCATAGCTGTAGTGGGAGAACGTCGGGTTCCATCGCCTTTGCAGAACCTGCATCACCGCTTGCTGGATGAAGCGATCCAGCACGGTTGGGATGCCAAGCTTTCGCATCCCTCCGCCATCCGGCTTCGGGATTTCCACCCGTCTCACCGGTTTCGGCTCGTAGGTCCCGCTCAGCAATTGCTCCCGAATGGCCGGCCAGTGCTGCTTCAGATAGTCGCCAAGTTGATCGACCGTCATCCGGTCGATGCCCGCGCTACCTTTGTTGCCCCTCACCTGCCGCAATGCTTCCTTCAGGTTTGCTCGGTCACATACTTCCTCCATGATACGACTCGTGTTGGCTGGGCGTTCGGGCTCACTCACCACCGAGAGCGATTCGATGTCTTCCCGTCCCGCCTGCCGGGCTTCACCCGTCGGCGCCAATGGAAAGTCCAGTCTCAACTGGATATTCAGCCGCTTGTCGCTCCCGAGATTCATGTCCTACTTGCCACTCCTCTCGTTCGGGCCTTCAGTCCCCGTTCCCGGCGCGGCCTATCTGTTGACTCCACCTTTCGGCGACGGAGTGCCTCACTAGCCTTGCCGACGGCATGACCTATTACGCCCTCTGCTGACTTCTGCCCTGCGGTCAGGATGCCTCACGGCACTCTCAGTCGCCGAAGCGACACAGGACAGATCTCCTGGGGTAAGCTCAGTCGCCTTCCGTGCACCGTCGCCGGGTCTACGCTTCGCATCGTTGATGGATATGGACTTCGCGGTAAGTGGCCCGCTCGTCCGACACTCGCGCCTTGTACCCGGTTCTTGTCCATCGACCCGCACGTTTGCTCTACGCTTCCTTCAGACCTCGCCTCGCGGCGATAGCCCTTGCGTCGTCGCTAACCCTTCACCTCCATCAGGTTGGGTAGAGGACTTTCACCTCCAAGCTACTGAACATGTCCAGCACACGACTAAACCGCTCGCGCGGTAGGGCAGCGGCAGCGGCGTTCAATGCGATGACGCGATGAGGAGTTCCTGTCTGAAGATGAGGGGTTGTTCTCAACCTCACTTCAAACAGGAGCATCCCCATGACCGACGAGGTTATCAGTCCGCTGCGCCGGCGCATGATCGAAGATATGACGATCCGCAAGTTAGCGCCAAAGACGCAAATGGGCTACATCCGCCACATCAAGAACTTTACGACCTTCCTCGGCCGCTCGCCTGATAGCGCGAGCGCCGACGATCTGCGCCGTTTTCAACTGCATCAAAGGCAGAACGGGGTGCAGTCGTCGAGTATGAACAGCGCGGTTTCGGCGCTGCGCTTTCTCTTCGGCGTAACACTCGATCGCCCCGATATGGAGCGGCAGCTGATCTTTGTGAGCGAACCGCGCAAGCTGCCGGTGGTATTGAGCCCCGAAGAGGTGGCACGGCTGCTCAATGCGGCGCCGGGGCTCAAGTACAAGGCGGCGCTCAGCGTGGCCTACGGCGCCGGCTTGCGGGCGGCCGAAGTGGTTACGCTCAAGATCTCCGATATCGACAGCAAACGCATGCTGATCCGGGTGGAGAACGGCAAGGGCGGCAAGGATCGCAATGTGATGCTGTCGCCGCACCTGCTGCAAGTGCTGCGAACATGGTGGATGGTGGAACGCCCGCAAGGCTGGCTGTTTCCGGGACGCAATCCGGTGCAACCGATGACTACCCGCCAACTCAATCGCGGCTGTCATATCGCGGCCGAGGCGGCCGGCATCAACAAGCGCGTATCGCCGCATACCTTACGGCACAGCTTCGCCACGCATCTGCTGGAGCAGAACACCGACATCCGGGTGATCCAGGTTCTGCTCGGCCACGCCAAGCTTGAGAATACGGCGCTCTACGCACGCGTGGCCACCAAGACCATCAATGCGGTCATGAGCCCGCTGGAGCACATCGCGGTCAAGCTCAAGGAGATTCAAGCATCTCGCTGACGGCCGGCGCCGATGTCGCGCCCGGCTTTGGAGGTCGCGGATATTTTCCGCGGCCATGGTCCGGCATGGCGCCAAGCCAACGCCGGTCGTATCAGCCTCGGCCAATTGAAGGTGATGGCAGCGATCGAGCGCTGCCGCACGGCGGCGCTCGGCGGGCACGTCGCGCGCTGTGAGGACTGCGCTCATACGGTCATCGCCTACAATTCCTGTCGCAACCGGCACTGTCCCAAGTGCCAGGGCATCGCGGCGAAGCGCTGGCTGGCCGACCGCGAAGCCGAGCTGTTGCCGGTGCCGTACTATCACGTCGTCTTCACTCTGCCGGCGCCGATCGGCGAGATCGCCCATCAGAACAAGGCAGCGATCTACGACATCCTGTTCAAGGTGGCGGCCGAGACGGTGATGACGATCGCTGCCGACCCCAAGCATCTCGGCGCCAGCGTCGGCATCACCGCGGTGCTGCACACTTGGGGCTCGGCAATGACCCATCACCCGCACGTCCACATGATCGTGCCCGGCGGCGGCATCTCGCTCGACGGCAAGCGTTGGATCGCATGCCGTCCCGCCTTTTTCCTTCCCGTGCGTGTTCTCTCGCGCTTGTTCCGCCGCCTGTTCCTCGACAAGCTTGCCGCCGCTCACGCCGCCGGCCGTCTCAAGTTCTTCGGCGATCACGCGGCACTCGCCGATCCGCAAGCCTTCGCCGCCTTTGTCGCGCCATTACGCCAAACCGAATGGGTGGTCTATGCCAAGCGCCCGTTCGGCGGACCGCAAGCCGTGCTCGCCTATCTGTCCCGCTATACCCACCGCGTTGCCATCGCCAACAGCCGATTGCTCGCCCTCGACGACAAAAGCGTCACCTTTAAGTGGAAGGACTACCGCAGCAAAGGATCAAATCGATACAAGGCGATGACGCTCGCCATCGACGAGTTCATCCGCCGCTTCCTCATCCATGTGCTGCCCAGAGGCTTCCACCGCATCCGCCACTACGGCCTGTTCGCCAGACCCTCGTGTGGCGACAATATCGCCTGCGCCCGCCAGCTGCTCGCGGCGTCACAAGATGAGATCGTCAGTGCCGATGCCAAACAGCTCGAGCACACCAATTGTTGTCCGTGCTGCGGCGGCCGCATGATCATCATCGAGCGTTTTAAACGTGGCGCACCACCGCGCCATCAACCAACAGCCCAAACAGTCTCCATCAGAATCGATACCTCATGAGCACTGCAGCGCTGCACCTCGACAAATTCGCCCCCTCGCTATGCTGGTCGCCAACCGGCTCCAGCATCGCTCATCCCTATGAGCAAATAATCAAATCGAAACTGCAAAAAATCCAGCTGCCCAACAGCAAAGCTCTCACTGTCGCCACCGCCAGCGTTGCTCAGCGCTCTCCTCGGCCGCCGCGCCCACACGCTGCCGCCGCACCGGCGGCGCTCAAATCCCCATAGCGCAAGCCGTACCGCTCCAATCCTTCTCCCGCGGTTTCCTCCCTTGGAGGCTTTCGGACGCTGGCCGCCAGCACAAGCCGCACGTCATCAGTGCGGCCGGCATCCGAAACCCTTCACAAACAGCGACATATGCACCGCAGCAGAAACAGGGCCTATTCGATCACCCCGTCGGCGCGGGCAAGCACAGCGGGAGGGAATGTGAGGTCCAGTGCCTTGGCGGTCTTCAGGTTGATGACAATCTCGTACTTGGTTGGCGCTTGCACCGGCAGGTCGGCCGGCTTTGCGCCCTTGAGGATTCGGTCGACGTAGCCGGCCGCATGTCGGTAGTTGTCGATCAGATCAGGCCCAAAGGAGATCAGGCCGCCGGCAGCGACGAAAAAGCTTGCCCAGTAGACCGCCGGCAGCTTATGCCGTGCCGCCAGCGAGATGATCAGATCGCGATAACGCAACGTCGCAGCGCTCGCCGTCACGATCAGGCCGCCATTCTGAGAGTGCGCGAAAGTCTCGACTGACTGCTTGATATCGCCAGTGTTGGGCATATTAACCGGGATCACCTCCATCCCGAGCGACGACGCCGCGGCCTGAATGACACCGAACTGAGCGGCTCCAGAAGGGATGGTAATGTCTCGAAGGACTGCCACGCGCGACACGTCCGGCGCGACCTCTTTGAGCAGTTCTAGAAATTTCCCGCCCATGCCGAATTCGAAAACCATAAATCCGGTGGCATTACCGCCCGGTCGCGCCAAGCTATCGACGTACCCGGCGCCGACCGGATCAGTGGCGACCGGGAACACGATCGGCACGGTACGGGTCGCCTGTAGCAACTGCGGCAAGGTCGTGTCGCCCGCGGCCAGGATAACGTCGGGCCCGAGCGCGACCAATTCCGCGGCCTGTCTGCGAATTTCGGTGGCATTGGTCGTGGCCCAGCGGATGTCGATGCGCACGTTGCGGCCGATGTTCCAGCCCAATAGCGCCAGTTCTTGCTGGAAGGCCCCGATACGGGCCTGAAATACAGGATCGTCCGCGGCTGCGGGGTTCAGCACCCCGATGCGACGTACATGCTCGCCCTGCTGTGCGCGAGCATCTAGCGGCCATGTCGCCGCCCCGCCGAGAAGTATGACGAACTCGCGACGCCTCATGTTTTTCCCGCAGGCCGAGGATCACACTAACACATTTTTGAAAAAGAGCCACGTTGTGCATCGCAGCAAATTTGGCACCCAGATGTCGCAGTTGGGCCAGAAGCCGACAACGTGCACCGCAGCAAAATGACCCTATTCGAGCACCTCTTCGGCGGCTACCTGTAGGATTTGCGGCACCTCGATGCCGAGCGTTTTGGCAGCCTTGAGGTTGACGACCAATTGGACTTTTATGGATTGCTGGACGGGCAAGTCAGCGGGCTTTTCACCCTTAAGAATGCGGCCAACATAACCCCCAATCGTGCGGTGTTGATCCGCGAGGTCTGCCCCATAGCTCATCAGGCCGCCTGCCGCGGGAAACTCACGGAAGCCAAAGATCGCGGGCACCCTGTTTTGCGCGGCCAAAGCAGCAAGTTGTTCGATATGTGCGAAGAAAAATGAATCGGAGCTAATTACCAAGCCACCGGCATCGACCTTAATAGGCTCCCAAGTGAGCCCCTTGGCGCGCATCGTTATCCGCACCTTCTGGCAGCATACTGAATTCCCGAAATCGTAGAGTATCAGCATTTTTGGCCCGGCAAGTCATGCAGCACGTCCAACTCGCGTATCGATTTCGCCGCGGAGTGCCCCGAAATCAATCGGCTTTGTCAGAAGCGCCTCGGCGCCGCCTTCCAGCGCCTTGCGTTTGGTCTCCGCATCGCCATAGGCGGTTATCATGATAATCGGCACGTCTGGCCGCATCGCCCTTGCCTTGGGTAGCAGTTCAAGTCCGCTCATCCCAGGCATATTGATGTCGGACAGGATCAGAATGAGCGAACGGTCGCCTGCATTGGCGATGCGATGAAGTGCCACGGGGGCGGATTGCGCAAACTCCATCGCGAAGCGGTCGGCCCGCAGATCACGACGGAATTGCTGGCGAAACAGTGACTCAACGTCAGGCTCGTCGTCAACCACGAGAATAAGAAGGTTCATGCTGGTCCTCCTGATATTGCAAGCGACGCCGCGGTCCACGATGTGACTCCGACTTACATTACCGAGTTTGTTACGAGCCGAGATGGGCAAAACATGATCAAAGCGTTCCGTCGCAAAGATCGCAAGCTCCAGCAAAGCATTGTTGCTCTTGTTGAGCAGATTGCTGGATAGCGGCATTCACCGCCCAGTCTTTAAAATAAGGCGGCTCCGTTATATACTTAGGTGTATATTTAAATTGCGAGTTAGGGAGGCCGGTATGCCTCTAACAGGGCCAATCCCTGAGGGTCGGGCCTTCTTTTGCCCGCATTGCGGAGCCCTTTATTCGGTGACGCAGTCGAAACTTTCCAAGAGCGACAGCCACATCGCCAAATGTGTAGTCTGCGGACGAATTATGGACAAATGGGATTCAACCGACGCACCGATCTTCAAGCTCATTCATCGACCTGACGATGCCTAACCATTCACGGAACGATCTCTCTATGCAGCTTAGGTCCACGATCACCTGCCCGAAGTGCGGCCACAAAGAAACCAAATCGATGCCGAGCGATGCTTGCCAGTTCTTTTATAGCTGCAAAGGGTGTGGCGAACGGCTAAAGCCGCTTGAGGGTGATTGTTGCGTGTTCTGTTCTTACGGCACGGTTCCGTGCCCACCCATGCAGGCGGGGACCGCTTGTGGCTGACTTTGGGCCACGTCAGTGGTGACTTGCTAAAAAGTCTTGCCGTTGGCCCGGGCGATTTCATCCGCACCGACGAAGCCAAGAGCCCTTCCGCCCGTTAGATTAGGACAGCGCCGATGAAAGCCCGCATCTGGCAAAGCATTAAGGAATCACTGGTTATTGTTATCGCTCTGGTGATCGGCTTATTGCTCTTATGGATTCTGCACGCAGGACTCGGTGTTTAAATTGGACCACCCTGGGCCAATATCGCTTGGCACAAATCGCAAACGGCATTCGGATTGCAACCGATAAGCCGCCCCGGTTGGCGGGCTAACATTGATTTGGATCGCCTCTCCCGGCACCAAAAAGCCCCGAGATTGGAAACTGGTGGACGGGACCCCCTCATTGGGGTGAGGGGCTGGGGGGAAGTGTGAGGAGGCCCGTCCAGAAATCATAACGGGAGGAATCGCCTGACGTTCCATACTCCCGAAAAAAGTCCCGGCTGGATGAACAACCGGGACCACAAGGTGTGCAATGATTGATGGTGAACTGGGCTCAACGCCCCGCTCTGCCCTCGGTTCCCAATTGTCAAAAATGCTCCGGCCATCGGTAACCGGGGCTAAGGGATAAGCTACTGAAGGCCTCCCGCTCGTCAATCGATCCAATCCGCCTTGCTCATTTGGAACTGCCAACCATTAGCGGCGTTCAGCGATAAGCTGTTGACGTTTGCAAGTAGGCCGTAACGGATGAGGACGATCACTAGGAGCAGCACTGGTCAGACCGTCGAACTGTCACTGGTGACACTACTTGCTTTTTTCTTTTGGATGACAATCCCGTTCGCCGTCATCGTGACTGTGTGGATTGAATTGGGCGATAGTCTCCACGATAGTTTCCACAGAGTTCATCTACGAAAGCCGTATTCCGCTCTGGTCCAGGCACGCATCGAGGCAAGCGCATCAACCACCAATTCCAAAAACTCTTCGCAGTTTGTGCAAGCCAAAGTGGACGGGAACCCTCCCAAGTCGCAGCGTGGTCCGAGACACAAATTATTCGCGCGGAAGCAGGAGAGGTGGAACGAACCCGTAGTCATGGGTTACGCTGAAAACGCTGCTGATTTGCATTCGCCATTTTCTTCCCCAAACACAGACCTCGGTGCAATACATTGAGCCGATAGAGCCGAAGAATTGCTTCCCAGATTAATTTGTAGGTGGAGCGGCCACACATGCAATCCCCTGGACTCCTCTTGAGGTTGGTTTTTCGCAATGCGCCAACAAACGTAGAACACCGTCACGCCGCTCATGCGATTTTTGAGTCCCGGCCTTGAGCAAACTCAATCGGCGGTGAAGGTCGATTTACCGCCGCTCCACACGGTTTGCAGCGAAACATGTCGAGTTGATCGGCAGGCCAACGCCATACCCTTCCAGCAAATCTCATTGGCTGCCCGCAGCTAGGGCAATCCGGAGGCTCTTGAATATCTGAGGGCATAGTGTGTGCCGTCCGCCGCCTGAAATTTTCGAAACTGAGAGCCTGCCGTTCAACGCAGTCTGATTCGCGGCAGAGCCTGGCTTGCTAGTCAGTGGGACACATTTCGCAATATTCTCCGGCTCGCTTTGGGGATGCCTGCAATCGACCGATCCCAGCCTATGACTCGTATGGGCCCGGCGAGACCGAAATTAACCGATGTTTCCGGAGCCTGAATTGTCGGCAGGAACTGTAAAGCCGGGTGTAAAGCGCACCTCGGCCGAGCGGACCAGGCGGTATCGGCAGCGCCTGCGCCGCGGCACGCTCAGTCTCAACGGGGTGCGGATCGAGCCGAACGAGGTGGCCCACCTGGAATCGCTCGGTTATATCGACGCGACACAGCGGCATGATCTTAAGGCTTTGGTCAGTGCGGTCGAAGCGTATCTATCCGATCAGGCTTGGGGAAAGCGATGACGCGGGACGAAGCGCTCAACAAGGCGTTCGAAGCATTGGCGGCGTCACCCTGAGCGTGCTGGGGCGGCTATACCGATCGACGCTTGCACCAGTTGACACTCACCCCGGTTCGGCGACGATTGGGCCATGGGATTCAATCGTCGCAAGATGGAGGATCGGCGCCAGCGGGCTTCCGAGAAGGAGGCCGCGGCGCGGCGCGCGACCGATGCCCAGGTGCTTGAGGATGCCGAACGCCTGATCGGCGCTTGGAACGAGCGTCGGCGAACGGCGCATGCGGCCGGCATAAGCGGCATGACAGCGGGGGGATAAGGCTCGTCACCGCCGCGTCGGGATGACGATCAATATGTCGCAGGTCGATCGCCTGCGTGGTGCGGAACACACTAACGACGAGTGGGCGATGACGAACCAATAGCCGTGGTGCTCGCCGATCAGATCGCCGATCGCTGAAAACGCCGTCCCTTTAATCGACTTTGCGACCGACCTTCCGAGAAGTCTCCTTAGGCTCCCAGAATTGCTTTGCCCGCCATTCCGGCGGCTCCGGCTCGCAAGGGTTCTCGCTCTTCTACGATGTTACTGTTTGGTGAAAGTCACGCTGCAGGGACGACCTCCCTGCCGAGCGCCAGTTCCCTTCGCGCCTTCCAATCGGCCCGTAATTGGATAGCCGTATACCGTGCCCACAGGAACGTTTCCCGCCGCCAATCTCGAAGAAGGGACAATCCCTCTGGCGAAAATCTCCACCGCCCCGTCCGGTTGGACTTTCCCATTCAGCGAATACCACCCCGGCTTACCCTTGTCGCCTTTTTCGCCGCTGAAAACTCCAGCTTTGACATCAGCATCAACCAGCAGCGTAAAACTCCCGGCTCCCTCCGCTGCCGGGCATGACACTACGGTCGTCCACTTTCCGTCGAAGAGGCCCGCGCTTTGCGCGAGCGCATCGCCGCTTGTCGCGATGGCGGCCAGCACAGTCACAATCCAAATCGATAAACGCATGTTGGCACCTGTCTCGCTTCCTGCTCAGCAATAATAGGCGCTGGCGTCGCGAAAGGGACGCAAACGAAGGCTACGCATCGCCAAGTATAAGGGTAAGGGAGCGGTCGCTAAACCGGTCTCTCTAGGGGTGCTGCGAGGAACCCGACAGGGTCGAACGGATTTGTCGGTCATAATAACTCCGGCGGATACGGTCCCCATGACCTTCAAACTGCGACTTAAGGCGCTATTCGAATCCCTGCGGCCGCGCCGGAGATCCTTGCCAGACTTGTTGCGGTTCGGTCTCGCCGCTCGCGAGGTTATGTTGGTGCGACTGTTGCGCGCTATGACCGGCGAGCTGAGTGCAGCCGAGGTTCGACGTATGGTCGAGGAAAAGCAATTGACAGCCACATGTGCGCGCAGTTCGCGTACACGGAAGCGATCTTGAACGGTGAAGCGGCATCGGCGCCTGGCAGATACTTCGACGTGTATCGGCGCGCCGTAGAATCCAATCGGAAGCGCCTCAGCAACCGACGCTGGCCCTGGCTGCGGGCCGCGATAAGGCGAGAGGGGCATCGAATTCTGAGATAAATTTAATCAGCGGGTTTCACTTGGAGGAAATGGCCATGTACCTTTCCAACCAAAGCCTCCTTGTCATAATTGTTGTTGGAATTATTGCTGGCTGGTTGGCTGGCACAGTGATGCGAGGCGGCGGCTTTGGTCTCATCGGCGATCTCGTGATCGGCCTGATTGGCGCTTTCATTGGTGACTGGCTGTTGCCACGACTTGGCATCCACCTCGGCGTAGGGATCGTTGCGCTAATTGTAAACGCGTTTATAGGCGCCATCGTGCTGCTATTAATCTTGCGTCTTGTGGGCGGCGGCGGTTGGGGCGGACGCCGCTGGGGCAGACGCTGGTAGGCGACACGCGCGCGGCAATGCACGCGACGATCTCTCGAAGTCACAATAGATTAGATTCTTACGAGGCGGCACCTCGAGGACCTGCCGCGCAGCAGCACCTTTTCCTCGAATAGGCTGTTCGAGGTGATTTTGATCTTGCCGTCCGACAGCTTCGCCAGGACGAGGGTCGCCGCGTCCGAAACAACAGAGGGGGTCGGCAGGCTCGAGGCGATCCGTCATGGGCAACGCTCACGCGATTGATCGTCAGTCTTCGAGATTGGTGCCTTTGGTTTCCGGCGTGCGCAGGATGGCGATGATCGCCAGCACCGCGTAGACACATCACCAAAAGCGCCGATATAGAGATAGGCGTCCTTGACGCCGTAGATGCGCAGGATTTGTCCGGCGACGATCGGGATCAGGCCGCCGCCATAGACTTGCGCGATCTGATAACCCGCGCTGGCGCCCGAGGCGCGATAGCGGGTCGGGAAATTCTCGGTATAGAAGGTCGGTATCGCGCCATAGCCGAAGCCGAACACGAATCCAAAGCCGATGATCTCGGCGACGGTCGCCAGACAGGAAGCTGCCGGTATTGACGAGATAGAAATACGGCATCGCGAAGATCAGAAAGCACCACGGCGGCGATCAGCAGGATCGTCCGCCGGTTGATGTAGTCGGCGAGCAGCGAGCCGACGATCATGAACACCAGCATGAAGCCCGCGGCGATCAGGCCGATCATCTCGGGGTCGTTGCCGGTGAAGCCGACCGCCTTCATGTAGCCGGTGCCGAACACGAAGTAGAGGAAGAACGCGCCGCCGAACATGGCGTTGACCAGCGAGGTGCGCAGGATGGTCCACGGCATTTCCCGCCAGACCTGGCTCGCGGGATATTTGAGAATGCGTAATCTGCGCCTTGTGCTGCTCGAACACGAAACTGTCCATGGTGCGCGTGCGGATGATCAGGCCGACGATCGCCACCAGGAAGCCGACGAAGAAAAAGATGCGCCAGCCCCAGGCGGTGAAATCCTCCGGCGTCATCAGCGATTTCACGAGGATCACCGAGCCGAAGCCGAGCAGCATCCGATCGGGATGGCAAAGCCGACCCAGGCGCCCCAGAAGGCGCGGTACTTCGAGCGCGCCGCCTGCTCGACCACCCAGGTCGAGGCGGTGCCGAACTCGGCGCCGAAACTGATGCCCTGGCACAGCCGGAAGATGATCAGCAGCATCGGCGCGGCGACGCCGATGCTGTCGTAGGTCGGCGTCAGCCCGATCAACAGCGTGCTGACGCCCATCAGCACCAGCGCATAGACCATCGCGTCCTTGCGGCCGCGCCGGTATCGGCGATATGGCCGAAGATGAAAGCGCCGACCGGACGAATGATGATGCCGAGGCCATAGACGCCGATCGCCGCGGCGACGGCGGCAAGGCCCGGCAGCTTGAAGAAGATGCCGCCCCAGACGGTCGCCGCGATCACGCCGGTGACCAGGAAGTCGTATTGCTCGATCACCGAGCCGATGATGCTCGCCAGTGCGACTTTATAAATCTGACTGATGGTCGGAGTTGCAGCCGAAGTTGCGGCAACGTCGCTCATTTCTTTCCCCCCGATGTTTAATCTTCAATTTCTTTGGGTAGCGCCTCTCATTAGAGGGCGCGAGCACTACACGACAAACGTACACGCCTCCTGGGGCGTTCGCGTATCCATATTCCGGCCGCGGTTAAGATGGTCATCGATCTCTGCAGCAGCCCCGATCATGCGGCCGTAGAGGAATACGTTGAAAGCCGAAGTCTCCAGATCCTTTTGAGTCAGCGCGCCGGACCGATAATCTTTCCACAAAATGGCGAGCAGCAGCGCAGCGATCACCGCATCGACGTTGACGCAAAACACATAGCGTGTAGCGCCCGTGTCATACAACGCCTGCACCAGTTCGCGGTAGAAAGCATGGAAGACGTTATAATCGCCGCGCTTCTCCATGAACGCTGCGATGAACCGCTCGCGCGGATCATAATTGACGGGCTTACCCTTGAAGATCGGATGATGCACCCCGGGCAGAGCCCGCGGTCCCTCGAATCCCGCTTCCTTGGATTGAAATTTCTCCTCCTTGTAAGTCTCGGCAAATTTCATCGCCATCGATTTGAGACCAAGTCCGTGATTGGGGTCAGTTGGATCCTTCAGGTCAACGTCCTTGAACTGCTCCAACAGGAAGGCCATTCCCTCAAATCCGTTGCCGCCGTGGCTGTAGCCGCTGTGCGTGAGAAATCCGACCATGGCCTTGTTGATCTGGACTCTTCGCGGCGTTTGCGGGCCATCGGCCGATACGGCTCCCTTCGCGCCAAGCGCGGTAATCGAGCCCGGTCCGTTGGAGATCAAAAGGCCGATCAGAATCTGGAGCGGCCGCGCCTCGGCCTCGGTCGGCCGCTTTCCGGTCAGGGCCAAAAACAGAAAATCGGCCATCGTCCAGCGGCTGAAGCGTGCGTCGCGCGGGATGCCCCAGAGGCTGCCGTGCTGATGGTGCTGGCCGGGGATCGAAGCGCCGATCATGACGCCGTAAAGCCGCAAATACCACGGCAGGGTCTCCGCAGTGAGCCGCGAGATGCGCTTGCGCATCAGGGGACTCCACGCGATCGTGGTGGCAATCGCCGCCAGAATGGCATCGCGGGACGGTCGGGCGCCGAGCGACTCGAGGAACTTAAGGAATAGCGATTTGCCCCCGCGGTCGCGGGCGGCCTTGAGCATGGCTTCCGGACGCGGATCGTTGGCTTCGTCGGCTCTCGCTAGGAACAGTTCACGGGCCCTCGCATCGAGTTTGACCGCGCTGAAGTCGAACGCTTCATCGTGGGCATCGACGAGCCCGGAACGGGCAAAAAGGTCAATCAGCTTGCGCGAGCAGAGGAGCGCGCGTTCCACACGTTTCGGACCGATGATCGCGGCAGCAGCCGCCATCACCGTGTTCGGCGAGTTTCCCGCTTCGCGCGCCCGCGTCCGCGGCCGCGAGCGCGGCGTCGCCCACGAGGTTGATCTCCGCCGCCACCGCGATGTCGAGCATCGCTCGGTCGTCTTTTGAAGCGATTTCATGGACCAGCGGCAGGGCGAAATTTGCTTCGAGTGGCAAGAGCGCGAGATCAAGAACCGTATGCCCGTGGACGCTGGTGACCTGCGTCTTCGCATCCATCACCGTGGCCCCGGAGCGGTCCTTCATACTCTGGCGCGGAATAACCGCGCCGACCTGAGCGCTCAGCGCCTCGATCTGGCTATTGTAGGGCGCCATCGCTTCAACGGCCGGCAATGCAAGCCCCGGAGGCAGTTTCAAGCCCTGATCATTGGCGATCCAGGGCTTCAGCGAGAGGCTGCCGCGAGGAGCGAAATCCGGGCTCATGCCGTTGCGCTTCATCACCGCGGTCAGCGCGAGCGGGATGTGGGCGATGTTGGTCACGATGGCGCCCTTGGCGGAAACGACCGGACACTCCGGCGTGAAGATTTCGTCGACGCCGAAAGCCTCCATGAACCATCGTTCCTTGTCCTCGGCCCGGTCGCCGGACCCCGCCATCGCGCCGGCGTGCCCCACGGCGCGTGTCAATTTGGACTTCCAGCGACCGACAACACACGCCACCGTCGGCTTGTGGAATTCGAGCCCGTGCTCGTAATAGCCGCCGGGTTCAGAGTAGAGTACCGCCGCTCTGCTGCGAGAATCGTGCTCGAGCGCGTAGGCGAAATCGCGCGCCGCATAATGGATATAGACGTCCTTGCCGGAGGAAATCAGCGTCGTCGTTCCCCACCCCTCCGTCGCCAGATATTGTGCGATTGTTGTGGTGAATCCGCCAGAGTTGGAGAAAATCGCGATCGAGCCTTTGAGCAGGACCTCCTCGGGGTTGTCGCCGCCAAGCGCGCCGCCAATGCGAACGCGGTTCCAGGAATCCGCCACGCCCAGGCAATTGGCCCCGAAAATGTCGATGCCGTTGGCTTGGCCCAGTGCCCGGATCTCGCGCGCATCGTGCACCGCGATCTTCTCCGTGATCATGACGATCTTCTCGAGAGCGGGATTGACGCGGATCAGTTCGGCGACGCCATCGCGCACTCCGGAAGGCGGCAGATAGACCACGCCGGTGTTGAAGCTGAGACCGGCTTCGAGGCCTTCACGCACATTGTTGTATACGGGGATGTCGCCGATTGGGGTCGGCAGAACCTGACCGCGTCGACCGGGCGAGGTCCCGAACACGACGTTGCCGCCTGAAAATGCGTGACTGACGGGCGTGACTTGCCGGGACTCGCCGCCCAAGATGTTGAGGACACAAACTCGGTCGTCGCGCGTGGCAACCTTGTCGAGCGTCGCCACTCCCAAATAATAAGGAAAACCCTCGATGCCTCGTCTGAACATGCGCGGCTCCAACTCGTCGCCGTGGGTTACGCGGCTTGCTTTAGACCCAGATGTGCGGCGATTTGAGCGCGGCCTCCTGCCTTCATCCACTCATCCACCTTCTTGGCGTAATTGACGACCTCCGAGATCGCGCTGTCGAAGCCGAAAAAGCGGTAAGGCAGATTGAGCGAATCGCAGGTATCGGCGAGCGCGCTCATGCCACGAACGAGGTTTGGCCCGCCGCGACCCAGCACGACGTATAGCGGCGTAGGCCCATGGCTGCTGAAATGCTCGCGTAGCGCGTCTCCCATGGCGCGGAAGGTCTCATAGATGTCGGTGTTGTTCGATTTGCCGCCAATGATGAACAGGACATTGGCTTGCGCAAGCCAGTGCTTGTAACAGATGCGCGCCACCGCCTTCATCTTCTCGTACGGTGGATTGCCGCCGAAATCGGAAGAGATGATCGCGGCTTCGCCCAGAACCTCCGTCACCAGCGAATTGGCACCACCGCCGAACGTCGGCGCCAAGATCGTGCCTTTGTCGTTGATGACGAAAACGTCGGATTGACCCTGGTGCGTGCGCAACTGGTTTACTTCGCGCTCGAAGTCGGACGTATCGGCCGTAAACAGATGGTTCGGAAGGCCGAGGCGTTGCCAGCGCGGATCGTCGCGATCGAAGCCGCACTTGAAATCGCACGCAACCGGCGTCAGTCGCCCCTCTCGCCCCGGCCGCATGCGGATCGGATTCAATTCGAGTGTCGTCATTCCATAGTGGTGCACCAGTTCCCATAGCTTCGGCAGATGCTGAACCAACGGCGAGATGATCTCCTTCGGCGCGCCGATGTCCGTCAGCGCATTGGCGACGACGAAGGCCTTCAGCCCGGTCAGGGCGTCGAAGGGCACCTGCGCCACGTCCTTCTTGTCGAGCTCCTCGATGTCCATGCCGCCCTGGTGCGTCAGCGTCATCGTTGGGGCCCGGAACTCCGTCGAGTCGCCGATGGCGAAATAGACCTCGTGCTCGGCGGGGATGCCACTCTCAAACGTGACGCCATTGGCCTTCGCGATGGCATTGCCGTGCCGATGCTCGACGAAGTACAGCTTTTCCTTCTCTTGCAATGCGGTCTTGAGGTCTGTCGCCTTGCCGATCAGGCCCGCCTTACCCTTCTTACCGACGCCGCCGCGAAACAGTGGCTTGATGAAGATGAGCTTATGCCGGTCGATCAGACCTTGAATTTCTTCCTCGGTCGCGCCCGGCCCCAAAATCTCGGCAGCGGGAAACTCGACATAATCGAGCAGTCGCGCTCCGTGCAGCATTCCGGTAATCTGCATTAAAGCCTCCCCGTGCCTTGATTTTAGTTTAGGCTGGTGTCGACCGCCATAGGCGTTGCAGTAAGAGGCCACTCTTCTTCGGCTTGTTGCCGGTAGTCGTCCCCTTCGATCATGACGAGCCTCCTAATGCCGGAAGGGATTTCGTCGTCTGAAAAAACCCAATACCCGCCACGGGTTCCACTCCCGAAAGAACGGGCAGCTCCATTGGGTTGGTGGGCGCTGGGGAAGCGGATTCCGATGGGTCCCTGCCGATCGAGCAACGGGGTGGACCGCACACCGGAACTGCCAACGTGGTTGAGGCGTTTCCGCTCGTCTGAAATTTCCAGAAGCGGGAGTTCATCATGACCGGAGAACTCGCAGGACGCACGATTGCGGTGCTTGCGACGGATGGAGTTGAGCAAGTCGAATTGACCGAGCCTGTGAGCGCGCTTAAGGGCGCCGGCGCGGAGGTTAGGGTGATTTCCGACAAAAAACGGGAAATACAGGCTTTCAAGCATCACGACAAAGCCACCAAGATTCCCGTCGATGAATCTCTGGATGAGGCCGAACCGCAGGATTTCGACGGCTTGGTCTTGCCCGGTGGCGTTATTAATCCTGATGCCCTTCGCTTGGTCCCGGAAGCGATCGAGTTCGTACGTCACTTCGTACGGGAGAAAAAGCCGATCGCCGCAATTTGCCACGGTCCTTGGACCCTGATCGATGCCGGCGGCGTAAACGGAAAGAAAATGACATCCTGGCCGTCGTTGAAGACGGATTTGTCGAATGCCGGGGCAAAGTGGGTTGACGAGCAAGTCGTAACTGATGCCGGTCTAATTACTTCGCGCAAACCCGACGACCTTCCGGCCTTCAACAAGAAGATGATCGAAGCATTCAGTGCGAGCCACGCGGCAGCGAAGTGACCCTCACCGGCAAAGGCCAACTACCGCAGCCAGCCGCCCAGCCGCGGCGACCACGATGACGCATCGCTTCACCTCGCTGGCGAACGCGGGCGTCGCCTGCGCCGATGCCCCCTGCTTGTCGCAGCTTCGATTGATGGCGATTCCGTTCGGGGCTTGGAACAAATGGTGTCCGTTCGGGCATGACACGTGAACAGTGGCAGCATTGGTGCCGCGGTCGCTCAGCGGGCCATTCTATGCTCTATACCGGGGCGCTGCTGATGGCGCTGTCGTCCGCAGCCGCACAGGACATTCGTGGGTTGGAGGTCTGCACCGCCGAAAAGCAGATGGAACGTCGTACCGGATGCCTGCAAGCCAATGTCGAGTTACTTCAGCAGGCACTGACCAGGCTGACGCGAGAGACACAGGACAAGATGGCTGCCGCCAGTCGAGATCTTGCCGCCGCCCAAGCCGAAATCGCTGAGCTCAAGTCGACAATGGCGAAACTGAACGACGAGTTGGCGCAAATGAAGGCGAAAGTCGAACACAGTGGCGGAAAGTAGCTGGTGATCGTCAGCAGCGAATTGACGGTCTGCGAAATTAACCCCGGTGCAACGCCCGCACTAGGGCTTTCCTTTTACGGGGATCAAACCGCCGTCAATGTCCGCTTTCGACGTGATTGTGTTGCAAGATAATCGGCGATTTCCAGGAGCCATATGGCGCCGTCTTATGAGACACTGCTATTCCTCCGGTTCTCTGATGATCGCCGGCTCTTCTTCCTCGCCGTCATCCTCTTCGTCCTCTTCGTTTTCATCATCATCGTCGCGAGGGTCCTTCGGCGGCAGACATATGATAGTGACAAGGCTCAAGTCGATTAAATAAGCGGCGGAAGTTGTGATCGAGCGCATCTAAGCAATGACCGTTTCAAGTCCCGGTCCTCCGCTGAACACCGAGCAGGAGTATCTTTTGTCTTGTTTTTGGGGAAAGTCGCTGTTGGTACGCGCTCATGCAAGCCGACGAACAGAAGCGCATGTGCCAATAGTGACGTACGCGGAATCCGATCTTGCCGCGGCAGTGGTCACAGCGTGGTGAAGCTGAAGTAATGCCCTCGAGTCGGCCAAATTTGAACGTCGGAAAATCGATAAGACCCGTGACACACTCCCAGGTATCTCCTCCGCGCGGATTAAGAACGCGGAATCACTGCAGAGTGTTCCATTCGCTAAGTGGTCTGCCGCCTCACTTCTGCGACGTTGAGTAATGTCCGCTTTCCACCCGATCGCGACCGAATAGCGGACTTTCCGGCACTTCGCGCTTGGGCCAGGAAGAGACTCACGCACCGCAGCAAACAATATCACTAATCGATCAGAATTCTGGACGCGGTCAGATGGTTGCTCATACGGAAAGAACGCCTCGGGCGGTCTCCGAAATCCGATCAGGTGCTTGATTAGGCAGCGAGCGGCGGCGTTCTTCCGGTTCCGTCGCGCCGGCGCGATCCTGGTTATCCTGATAAGATTTCCGACGCGGCGGAAAATCACTTGGCAGATACCTGCCGCTACGGGCTTCGCTTCGATCTAACGCCGGCATTCTCGACACGGCGTGCTGGGTCGCTTAAAAGCATGTAAGGGGGCACCACAGCGGTGCCTCACTTCGCAGGCAGTGCCTCGACTTCTGAACCTTCAAGCCGTCGTGTATATTCGATGCTGCGAGCTAAGGTCAGCCATCGGCGTTCAAGCACGAGCCAATGGTGCCGCTCCCGCAGATCGCCAATTTTTGCCCGCTGCGCGCAATCCTCCGCCTGCGCGTAAGCGTCTCGTATTTGCCCGTCAAGTTGTTGGGCCAACGCCGCAAGTCCTAGAACGCCCACAAGTTCGGACATACTTCAACCTATTTGAGACCGTTCAACCACGCGTCAACGGGTGATTGGCTCCGCGTAGGCTCGACATGGTCGAGCAGGGCGTCAATCTCGCAACTTAGCCCCTCGATTGCATAATCAAGGCGAACATCTTCAAATACCGCCTTGAGCAGCGTAGTGCCGAACCCATTCCGGATCGGTGCGACGACAATTGGCCCCTTGCTTTCCTGCCATTTGAATTTCAGCCGATTATCCTTGCCGTTGCTCGTAACTGCCCAGAACACGTTGACCTTTCCGGTTCCGTTCGACAGCGCGCCATATTTGGCGGCGTTCGTCGCAAGTTCGTGCAATGCAAGCGAAAAGTTTTGCGCAGATTGAGAACCTAACACAACGCCAACGCCATCGACCGTCGTTCGGTTAGCAAAAGGCTCTAGTTCTATGCGCACAATCTCGCTCAAGTTCACGCCGCTCCAATTTGATTTGCTCAGCAGCCCATTGGCACGGGCCAACGCTTGCAGTCGCGCTTCAAACGCTTGCCTCGCTTGCGCCGGAGAGTAATCATCGGAAAAGCTCATATGTGCGACAGCCTGTATTACCGCGAGCAGGTTCTGGCTGCGATGCTGTATTTCACGTGTCAGAAGCCGGTTGGTTTCTTCCGACCGCTTGCGCTCGGTGATGTCGATCACGGTTGCCAGCGACATGTTAGTGTCCCGCGGCGTGAACGAACTTAGACCAATTTCGACAGGAAATTCGCTGCCATTCTTGCGGAGTCCATAAAGGTCCCGCCCAGCGCCCATCGGTCTGTTAGAAGGATGCGCGGTAAATCCGTCGCGCAATGACGAATGATTACGCCGAAATCGGTCGGGAACGAGCATCTCCACCGACTGTCCCAACAATTCGTTCTGGTGATACCCGAACAATTTCTCCATGTGGCGATTCACCATCTGAATGCGTCCGGCGGGATCGACAACAAGTAAGCCGTTCGGGTCTGCGTCGAACAGCGCTTTGAGTTGTCGGGCTAATGCTTCTGCGCTTGCTCGCTCAGCCTCAACCCGAGTGATCGTGATGCGCAATAAATGGACTAGAGCGATAGCCACCGAGCCGCCAAGCACGAACGTGGCGAGGCCGACTACACCATTAAGGTCAAGCCTGAATGAGTTATACGGCGGTAGAAAAAAATACCAGACAGCGACGTTCGACAGCAGAGCAGTCAGTATTGCGGGACCTAGACCGGCGAAGAAGGTGACCAGAATGATCCCGGGAAAGAAGAGGCTTAAGCCAGTGCCGGCAAACGACCATGGGTCCAGCGCTTCTCGAAGGGAAAAACTGATAGCGAAGGCAATTAAAGCAATCGAGTAGCGAAGCCCCACGCTCTGCGGGAGTTTGGGGAAATGCCCTATCCAGAACTTGCGCACGTTTTCGTGCCTAGCGCAGACGCAAATCGAATTGTCTGCCGTCAACCCCTAGCTACACCCGTCTGTAGCAGGCTCAAGCTGCCCAAGCGGTCATCCGATTGCCGCACGCTCGCTACCGGCCAATTCACGGAACGCGGCATCAGCGAGCAATATCGGGTCGCGCATTCCTTGGTCGGCCAGTTGGAGAATTGCCAAGGCCAAACTGCGCTTGACATCTTCATTGCCGTTAATTCTCGGCGGAAGCGACCGACAGACCGTATCGTATGCCGTTGTCATGGCGGCTACGGTTTCGGGACCGTAGGAACGGTCCAATTTGACCACGTTCCACATCACGCGCGTCCATCGCGCCAAATCCGATGGAACTTTAATAATCGCGGGAGGAGGGAGTCAATGGGGAAGTGTTCAAAACGGAACGGCGAAGTGTTCAAAACGGAACACATTTTTGCGGCTGGCGTTTGGTCGACTAGGAGGCAATCCTATGTCTTTTTACACATCCAAGACTGCTTGCCGCGCTACTCGTTGCCGAGCACGACATTCAATAGGGAAGGGTGAACCTTCATGTCACCGTTGTATTCGACGAACCCCAGTTTCCGAAATTTATTCATAAAAGTATTCACACGCGCCCTTGTGGTGCCGACCATCTCGGCGAGCGTGGCCTGACTGACTGTTGCTATGAGAGGTTCTGGGCTCTCCTCCTTGCCAAAATTTGTCATGAGGAGAAGTGCTCTCGCCAGACGTTTCTCGCTCGAATTGAAAAGTTGATCGACCAAATCCTCCTCGACGCGGGCGTTTCGAGCCAAGAGGTGCGCCATGAAAGTCCCGGCAAACTTTGGTTCGTCCCGGAGCGCGCGCGCAATGGCGACCTTGCTGAATCTCATTATTGCGCTTTCCGTCAGTGCAACGGCGGACGCCAAGCGCAGGGGCTGACCATTCAAACAGCCCTCTCCCAAAAAATCTCTTGTCTGGCCCGGAGGGCTTGAACGCACTGAGGACGAGTATCGAAAGCTGTTGGAAACTGCACGGCTTTCGTTGCGCAAGGTCATTTCCACCTGCTCCGCCGTCAGCATCGTCGAGGCTATTCCGGCGTGAGTGGCAGTCCTGCAAAAGATCTCTTCGAACTGGGAACAGGGTGATTACTTGCAGAAGGGCGGCTGGGCGACAGAACCGGGGGCTACCTCCGCCAACTACCACCTGGCCAGGGCGTGTGCAGAGAAGTTGGCCCAAGACAAAACTACGGCCCAATGAACTGAATTCGTAGAGCATCCACCGGCTGCGTTGAGCCGACGCTGTGCTCAAGGAATTTGTGGAGCGCTAAAATTGACCTATGTCGTCAATGAGAGCTGCATTCGCTGCAAAACCATGGACTGCGTCGAGGTCTGCCCGGTGGATTGCTTCTACGAGGGCGAGAATATGCTGGTGATCAACCCGGACGAATGCATTGATTGCAGTGTTTGCGTGCCGGAATGTCCTGTGGACGCCATACAACCCGACACGGACTCGGGGCTCGAGAAATGGCTATCGCTTAATGCGGAATACGCGAAAATCTGGCCAAAGATTACGGTCAAAAAAGCGCTCCCGCCCGACTCTAAGGAGTGGGAGGGGAAGCCGGATAAACTCCAATACTTCTCAGCAAATCCCGGCGCGGGTGATTGAGGCGGACAGCGTCCACACCGTATCGGAGGTTGACCTAACTGATTTAACCTTGCGCAGCAGCGGCCGTGATCACGGGCTCTTCAATGGCTTGACGTCAAGATTGCAAGATCAACTTCGCAGTTGGCCGACCTTAGTGCGGGCGTCAGTCGACACGCGGAGCAAGCAACATGACCGAAACTCTTGTTAGCAAAAACTGTACTCCCTGTCGCGGCGGAATCCCTCCACTTACGCGCGAGCAAGCTGAGTTCTTTCACGCACAGGCCCCAGACTGGCAACTGCTGGAGGAAGCTCACCGCATCGAGCGGGGCTTCCGGTTCCGCAATTTCCGGGAGGCACTTAACTTTGTTCAGGAGATTGGTGAACTCGCGGAAGCTGAACGCCATCATCCGAATATCAGCTTCGGTTGGGGCAATGCAACGGTCTCGCTGCAGACCAAGAAGATCAGGGGACTGCATGAGAACGACTTCATCATGGCAACCAAGATCGACCGAATATTCGCTCGCACGGCCGCGGGGTGAACGAGTTCTACTTGTCCTGCAACTTGCACCACTTTTTCGGTGCCGAGAACCCTCCGATGGCACCAACACGCCGCGTGTACTGGGCAATATCGGGCAGGGCTGTGGTCTGCGTTTCGGGTAAAGTCGGGCGCACAACCCGCCCGCATGCCAATCGAACAGCACCAGCGCACAGCCGACGAATTCCATCGTCTGGCCAGTCCAGAACGTGACGACGGGAAACGGCGCCTTGAAATTGGTCAGCCGTTTGACGTGATCGTCAATATGGTGGCGCTGCAGGTTCCTGATGCCGACGGCGGGGAAGAAAGCGCCCAGGAGCAGCCGCCCGGCGGTAGCAAGCCACGAGGTGTCGCCAACATCCATGTCATATCCTCCCTGACCCGCGCTTGCCGCGCCTGTAATTTCGGAAAGCCTGAGGCGACCGACTGACCGTTCCTGACCGAACGCCCTAAGCGGCACTGTCCGAGCGGTCTGCACTCTTGGTTTTCGCCCAATAGTCTGGCTGGGCCTTCGTCGCCATGAGTTTCTTGGCGTCCTCGAAGCCCGGCGCCATCGACGCCGAAGTACCGGTCATGACCTGATGGTGCTCGATATTGAGCAGCCGCAGCCAGCTTTGCTGGCCGAGCGTGAGGCCGATCATGCAGCCGAGTTCCACAAGTTCCGGCTCGCTGAAGTGGCGGTGCATGCGTTCCCAGAACGCATCGTCGGTGTTGAGACGCCAGACGATGGCTTCGGCATAAGCCAGCGCCGCTTTCTGACGTTCATCGTACCTTGTCGATTTTTCGAAGTTCAGCAGGTCGAGCACCTGGTCTTCGATCACCGCTCCGCTTTTTGTCGCCTTCACCGAACGCTGGTTGCCGCAATATTCGCAGGTGACCGAGCGCGAGACATAGAGCCGGCATAGCTCCTTGACGGCGTGTTCGACCACGCCGGTGCGAAAAATGTTGTGCCAAGATTCCGCAAAAAACCAAAAGCACGCCGGCACATGAGCGCGAATCGCCGAGCTCTCAGGCCGTGGTGTGCCCTCTCGCTGGCAGCGCTCCATCTCGGCGCTCATCCGGGCATTCATCTTGTCGAGTGGGACGTAGCTGATCCTTTGCTTGGACATGGTAATCGCCTTTCCTGATGATCCTCGATCGCTATTCCGCTGCCGGGATATTGACTGCTCCGCGCCGGCCGGCGCCTTCGCGCCTGTGCGCTCTCGCATTTGATCCGAGATCAGATAATGACAGCCAAACGCACCGAAGCCTCCAGCGCTCGAGACCGCGACGACCAAGGGAGCGTTCGTCGCCGAACCCATACCGCCGAGAGCGATTGGATGCTCAATATCTAATAAGTCACAAAGGGCGTCCGTATCATGACTTCACGCCGCCGATGGAACAAGCTTCTCGAACTCATGCTCCTTGAGGTGCTGGTCGAGACCCCAGCGCTCGACTTGCTGCATGATCTCGTCGAATTCCGAGTGCGGGATGGGCTCGTAAACGAAACGCTCTCCCCTTGAGAACTTGGAGAAATCCCAGTTGTGGTTCTCGAATTCTGGCGGAACCGATATCTTCCAGAGCGGAAGGTATTTTGGCAGATCGGCCTTCAAAGCCTTTTCCGCTCTGTCGAGCGCGCGCAAATATCGCTTGACCACGTCCTGGGGCATATCGTCCGGAACCCACCAGATCGTGTGAAACGCATCTTCCATGATCGCGCGGAGGCCAAGCTGCTTGGCCATATCGATTTGCGGCGGGAGCAAACTGGCCGCCTCAACGTCACCATTGATAAGTGCTGTCAGCCGTGCGCCGAACCCGCCTACGTTGATCGGCTTGATATTCTTGAGGGGCAAATACTTCTCGAGCCGATACGGTACGTTGAAGTGGCTGCCGGCCCGCATGCCAACGGCAATCGGCACATCCTTAAGATCGTTCGGTCCTCTCATTTTTGAGTCGGGGCGTACGAAGATCCCCCACGGGGAAACACCATAGCAATCAGGTACGAACTTACCCATTCCAGCAGAGGCATTGCATACCGAGCCCCAGGCGCAGGCGCCTTGGATCACGGACCGTCCTTCGGAGAAAGGACGATCCTGAGGACGGTCGAAGTACTTAAGATCTTTCCAGCTTCCTTGCGTTCCCCGGAACGTCTTCATGTCGAATTCGACGTTCGAGCCCCTCCGCCGAAAAGAAACCTTCCTGCATCGCGACAAAGTCGTTCAGTCCCATCCCCTTGGGCGCAACGGTCACCTTGATCGACATGTGATGCCCTCCGTGCTTTAATACGTAACGCGTACTGTATTGCGTAACGACAATAGGTCAAGGTGGCTTAAGAGCTTCCGACCTGGCAGAAAGCCGACAATGGCTAAGGGCAGTAGGGTGCGATCTCGGCGGAGTGGCGCGCAGAGGGAACGCGGCGGTGTTCAGTCTGTAAGCGTTGCGTCAGCAATACTGAAAGCGCTCGCTGCTGGCGGCGGCACCCGACCATTAAAGGATCTGGCGGCTGCTACGGGCTTGGCGCGCGCAAAGGTGCATCGGTATCTAACTAGCCTTCGTAACGCCGGTTTCGTCAGTCAGCATGCAGACTCTGGTCATTACCAGATTGGACCGGCACTTTTGGAGATTGGCCTTGTCGGCTTACGACGGATTAGTCCTGTCGCGGAGGTCTGCAATGCGCTGCCGGCGCTGCGCGACCAGATTAATCAGACTGTCACTGCCGCAGTGTGGGGTGAAGGTGGTCCGATGGTTGTCGCGATGCAGGAAAGCGACCATTGGATCACGATGAACATCCGCATCGGATCGCGCTTGCCCATACTGACAACGGCAATTGGCCGAACATTCCTGGCGCATCTTCCCGAGACTACAACGCGAGCCGCGGTAGCGGTCGAACGACGCGAGGCGCAGCTTCGCAAGATGTCTACTCCATCGGCTCAAGAGCTGGAGACGCTTACGGCCGAGGTTCGCTCACGCCGGCTGTCTCGTGCGCCGAGCGCACTTTTTCCCGGGGTGGATGCAATCGCAGCACCGGTCTTCGACGATCGAGGTAACATCGTGGCTGTCATGTGCGTCGTGGCCCGTTCTGATGCCGAGATTACCGGTTGGAACGGCAGCGCCGTTCGTGCTCTGACCGAGATGGCCGCACGCGTATCTGCTCAGCTTGGATACGCCGGAGTTCAATTGGAGCCGGACGTTAAAGGGCGGGCGGCGGCCAACCGCAAACGACTTCAGCTTGGGAGATGAGCGATGGCTAGATTTATCATTCAACCACACGGCCGGCTTCAGGAGTGGATCGCCGACGAGAAGGGCTTCTTCCGCGAAGAAGGGTTGGATTATGAATTCCAGCGCGGCCCTTCGTCAGATACGAAGAAACTCGTCGATCTCGCGGGTAAAGTCTCCGATCTGAAGTCCGGCGCATTCGAGTCTTATGAAAAAGGCGGCGGCAACAAAGGCGCAAAGTCAGACATCTCTTGTGCGTGCCATTGGACTGTGAATCAGGCCGCTTCGGAGAAGATCGGAAAGATGTGGGGCAAGTCCTACGTCTTCACGCCGGGCGGCATCATGGTTCCTCCGGAATTGAGCATTACTGCTCCCGAGCAACTTGCCGACCAGGAGATAGCCGTCGGCTATCATTCAGGTAGCCACTACACAACGATCCAGGCTCTCGAGCCATACATGCCCCGTGACCGGATCAAGCTCCGCTTTGGCGGATCGATATGGGCGCGCGTGGATATTGGTATAGGCCGAGATCTTCCCGCAGTAAGCGTTTGGGGGCTGTCGTTTCAGGTGCTGGAGCAACTGGGGTTCCGCAAAGTCGTCGATGCTTCGTTCATGATCGCCTTCATGTTTCCCGCAAACGTCGATACTTCCGATGTCGAGAAATAAATGAACGGCATGAAGCGTGCGCAAATGGAGCTAGACTTTGCCCCCGAGAAGTATCGCCACTACTATCGTAACGAAATCCCGGAGCGGTACCGCGACAAAGTCGATGTGCGGCGGTTTTCGACCGGCGAACGCATTGTATTTTTGCCCTACACCCAAGAGACCTATGAGAAGACCCAGGCTTGGATCCGCGAACGGGGTATCTTCGAGGGACAGTCCCCGGTTCCAGATTACGCCGCGTCGGTCGCCGCCTAGACCTACCGCTTTATACGAAGCGAGCCGGGTTCATTCACAAGTTCCTCTGGGCCGGCGGCTTAAGCCGAATTTCGATCCGCCAGCCTGAATTTGGCAGTCATTCGCATCAAGTCGCTTAAGAAGTAGCCGCAGCTAGAGAGAATCTCGAAGGTGTGCTGGCTTACAATCTCACCTGTGTCATGAACATCATGGGCATTCAGCCACTCATGGCCGCGATGAGGGCATAATCAACCCCAAAAAAACTCCCACAGCGACACTCCGCCAAGATTGCGACACCGCGATACCTCCGGCAAAGCGTTTTTACACAACCAAGACCCATAGCGGCCCCAACGATTGACGACTTGCGCGTCTGGTTTCCGGAGTAATGCAGCTTCGTGTCCGGCGACGTCCCCGCTGGCAGAATTTGACTTAACCGGGAAGCGAGATGAAACAAAGAAATGGGGCCTCGGTTGGCGGCCCATGCACCGCGGCAAGTGCTTTGAATACGCGGCTAGTGCGTTGGCAACACCGCGATACTCGGGAAGAACAGATAGCAGGCCACCCCGATGATCACGAGGTAGGCCAGCAGCACGAGGCACCAGCCGAAATTATGGCGGATCACCTCGCCTTCGTTACGCACGAACTTGCTGGTCGAGACGCCGACGCTTGCGGTCTGCGGCGCGATCGGCTTGCCGATCTCAGCGCCGACCGAGTTCAGCGTCGGCAGCAACAGCAGCGGGAAGCCAAGCACCTTGCCGACTAGCGCCTGGAACGTCCCGAACATGGCGTTGGTCGAGGTGTTGCTACCCGACAAAGCCACACCAATGAAGCCCAGGATCGGCGCCACGATGATGAAGGCCGGTCCGAGCTTGGAGAAGGCGCTGGCGAGGGAACCCGCCATGCCCGAGTAGTTGAAGACATAGGCGAGTCCGAAGATGAACACGCCGACAAGGCAGGCGCCCCACATCTGCGACCAGGTTTTGGCGAAGATGGCGCTGACTTGGCTCATGCTGACACGCAATACCAGCACGGTGATGATCCAGGACGCCAGAATTGCCGAGCCGCCTACGAACGGCGTCCAGTTGAACACCGCGCTGATGGTCGCTCCCGGCGTGATTGCCGAATTGGCGGCCACGACGTAATGCAGCACCACGATCGAGGGCAGATGCGACCAAGGTCCGGTCCAGGCGACCACCACCGCGACCAAGATGGCGATCGGCAACCAGGCCATGCCGATGTCGCCGGCCGATAGGCCGTGCGCCTCCGCTTGCGTGTCGCCTGTGGCCGCTCCGCCGCCATAAGCCAAAACCTGCGCCGGCCGCCACACCTTGAGCAGGAGCAACAGCGCCACGAAGCACACGATGGCGCCGATCACATCGGGCAGATAGGGCCCGAGGTAAACAGCGGTCGGCAACTGGCCGGCGATGTAGCCGAGCGAGCCGACGATGGCGAGCGGCCACGCCGACCACATGCCTTTCTTGCCGGATACGAGGTAGAGCAGGATCCACGGCGGCAGTAACGCGAGGATGGCGACGATCTTGCCGACCGAAGCCGAGTAGATCGGCAGCAGATCCTGGAAGGACATGCCCAGCGTGCCGGCAGTCACGGTCGCGAGCGCGATGATAGGCGCCCCCAGGGCGCCGTAGGAGACCGGCGCGTTGTTGGCGATCGCCGCGACGCGAATCGCGTCGAGATCGGGGATGCCGATCGCGATCAGGATCGGCGCGACGAAGGCCCATGGGTAGCCGAAGCCAACAAGCCCTTCGAGCAGCGCGCCGAAAGCCCAAGCGAACAGGATAGTTTGCACCCGTACGTCGCGCGTGCCCTGTTGGATGAGCCAACGGCGCAATTTGTCGAACCCGCCGGTGGTCACCAGTGTGTTGAACAGCATCACCCCCCAAAACGTGATCCAGTCGACATTCCAAATGCCGGTGGCGGAGCCGTAGATGTACGCGCGTATGCCGTCGTCCAGCGGCATTTGCCAGACCCAAAGTCCAAGTAGAAAGGTAACGATCGAGCCGATCAGCACGGCAAGCCAAGCCGACAAGCGCAGGCCTGCGAGCAGGAATAACAGCAGGACAACCGGAATGAGCGCGACCAACCAGGTCAGGAACAGATTTCCGGTAGGATCGAGAATTTGCGTGAACATGGACAGTCCTCCCAGCAGGAGCCCTTAGGGCATCTTCTTTTGTATCGCCGTTCGATATCCCCATGAGCAGACACCGCGCTTGCGGTCCACTCTATAATGAAAAGGCCGCCAACTGAGGCGGCCTCTGACGCGACTTACCAACTGTTGGGCCGTGCGATTGGCAATGACACGACTATTGCAACGGCCAACATTGGTTGCCGCGAGCAGCAGCTTTCGCCCATGTGCCCTCATGGAACGGACCCTTTCCTGAAGCAATGCGCGATGTTATTTATAAAGTTGTTTTACATTTTATGTAAAGCCACTTTGCAACTTGATGTCAAGGTCTTTTACAATGTCGAAAAGCAAACATCCTGGACACAAGCGACCTGTTACCCGGAGCGGCCGGCCGCCATTTGTCGGGGGACTGTTGCGGCTTGTTTATCAGACCACGCGAAAGCACCAGCTAAGCAAGTTGAAGAAATTTGGGTTTGGCGATCTGAACCAAGCCCTGCTGAATGTGATGGTGTATCCCTATCCAGACGGAGTGCGTCCAACAGATTTAGCGGAACGCACCAACATGACACGGCAGGCCACCAATTATCTGATTCGGCAGTTGGAATCGCTCAGGTACCTTGAACGACGCGCTAAAAAGGGCAGCAATCGACGGCTTGTCTATTTGACCCAGCGAGGCTGGGAATCGATCGATTGCCATCGCGCGGCCGTGCTGGAACTTGAAAAGCAATGGGCCAAGGCGATCGGGCAGAAGCGGTTCGACGATTTCAGGGAAACGCTCGCAAAGTTGGTCGCTCTCGATTCGAATTCTGCCGAACCAACCGAGCAAGACCACAAGTGATCAAGCGACGTGACCAGATCGCGTTGATGTTCGGAATTGGCCAATCTCTGCCCCGCCGACCATTCGCTGTCGAGTCCCGTATGAGGGGTATAGCTGTCGCGGCGCCCTGTGATCAGGGCAGTTCTTGATCCATTTCACCAAAACATCCTGATGTCTACTGCGTGCCCGCCAGGTTCGCCTCCTTGATGACCTTGGCCCAGCGCACAGTTTCCGTGTTCGATCACGAAGGTCCACTGCCGCACCCAGCCGGTGACAAACCGCAATGAGGCGCGGCGGTCGCGGTCGCGTTCGTAATCTGCGGCTGTATTCTTACCCTACGGCCGCCGAGCCCGCGGCTATCGCCCGATGGGCACGTCCCAGTTGCGGCGTTTAGGCGTCGGCCGCTAAATCACCAGGTCGCGGGGCTTTTCCACGGATCCAAGCGTCGTCTTCGCGTTTCGTTCCGCACTGAATTGCCGAGGTGATGGACGACACGAATGAAGAAATGCAAGGAATTGCAGTGCTTTTCGTGGTGCAACACCAGTCGCAGCGGAGTGGCCGTAATTGCAACGGGCGGAGCCTCGCCCGCGGCGCTCGCAGCCAAAGCTGCGACGACGACCATACCAGTGGTTTTCCAAGTAGGGGTCGACCCCGTGGCGCTGGGCCTTGTCGAAAGTCTGAACCGTCCGGGCGGCAACGTCACAGGCGTGACGTCCTTGAACGTGGAGTTGGCGCAGAAGCGGCTAGAAGTGCTGCATGAGTTGGTTCCAACTGCCACGACCATGGCTTTGCTAGTGAATCCCGCCACCAGTTCTTCCGAGACTCAATCGCAGTCGTTGTTGGCTTCCAGTCGTGAAAGGCTGGCGGAATTTTGAGTTACGGCGGCAGTCTGATCGATCAGTATCGGCAGCTAGGCGTTTACACTGGAGGGATTCTCAAAGGCACGAGGCTGGCTGATCTGCCGGTCGAGCAAATCACAAAGGTCGAGCTGATCGTCAACGTCAAGACAGCTAGGGCGCTCGGCCTGACCGTGCCCCTCACGCTGCTTGGCCGCGCCGACGAGGTGATCGAATAGCACTGTTGCTGCATCTGCTCACGTCGGTTGTTGACCCCGCTCGGGAGTGGTGTGTGCATTGCGGCACTCGATGGTGATCGTCTGACCAGTTCTAAATCAGTGCCCGCAACCCTCTTTCGGTCCGCGCAGCGGAATACTCAAATCGGCATCCGGTAACCGTAGAATTCATGATCTTCGTTATATCCGCCCTGACCAGCGCCAAGGTCTGCAAAATCATGAACGAACTCGATCGCGGCGATCCACTTCACCATCTTAAACCCGAGCTCATTCTCGCAGCGCAGCCGTAGTGGTGCGCCGTGCAACACGCTGACGGGCGCTCCATTCATCTCGTAGGCGAGGATGGTCAGCTCATGGCGCATGTTGGACATTCTATGCACGTCATAGTAACGCCCGCCCTCGCCGCCGTCGGCAAATGAGTAGAAAACGGCGTAACGGGCGTCCCGCGTGGGACGCACCAATTCAAGGATGTGCCGCATGGGGACGCCTCCCCATTTCGCGACGCCGGACCATCCCTGAATGCAAAAATGAGTCGTGATCTGCTCCTGCTTCGGCATGGCTTTCAGCTCGGCGAAAGAAAATTCTTTGGGCGTTTCCACCAAGCCACCGATACGCAGAATGAAACTCTTAAAGCCGTCGGCTACTAACGCGTCGAACTCTTTCGACCTCGGCATGGTGCCGTTCGGCCAGAAATATGGTGAAATGTCCTTCTCCGCCAATTGGCTGTTCGGGTCCCACCACTCAGTTAGGGCGTTGAACGGCCACAGCATGATTGCCAGTTGTTTGCATCCGCTCACTCTGCTGACGATCAAATCGCTTTCAATCTGACGGTGTGAGCCTCGATTACCATATCGCTGAAAACGTCACCCGGCTGATCTTGTTTGCGATGCTGGCCTCGATTTCCGCGTTAGGACAGCACCGGTCCGCTAGTGCGCCAGATTGACGGTAACGTTCTTCCTTTGGCCGCGAGTTCTCCCTCGAAGGCATGCTCGAGAGCTACACGCAAGGACGGTAGCGTCCACCGTCCCAATGCGTAATTGCCTATTGGCGGGTGCTAACCACGCTTCTTTGATCCCAGATGGTTTCATGGTCTAGATTTGCCACCCTGAACGTTTGATCGATTCTGTAAGTATCCTGCCCTCGCACGATGGCAAGGCGGGCTACATAGTGGCCCGGTTGAATAGGCATCGTTCTTTCTGGGCGAGCGTCAACGATTTCGGCGCGCCCTTCGCGAGTGCCGATTACCGTCAATCCCAAAGTAAAACCCGGCAATGCGCGCCCTTGGATTCCGATCAATCGCAGCGGAGCGCAATTCAGCAGCCCAGTAACAGCGCGCGCTAAAACTCTTCCGGTTCCCAATTCCTGAATATCGAAGAAAGCGATTACATCGCCCGCTTCGCGCTCGACACCTACAAGGCGCAAAAAACGGCTTTTCACCGGTTCATTCTTGATTGCCAGAACCAAAATCCGGCCCTCTGGTCCCGTGAAGTCATCAGCCTCGAAAGTCAGATGCGGTCGACCGAAAAACATTTGAAGAATGGTGGGAGTTGCCATTATGCCCACCAATAGCGCGATGATGCCGACGACAAGGCTCGCGATGTCCACGACAAAAAGTCCTTCTACGGAATCGGTCCCCTAGAGAGGATTGCCGCACAACGGGAGCATCAAGCAAGTCCGGATAGTGTCTCATTTTGAATTCTAACGCGGATAGACCTTAAAGTATCCGCCGACGACCCCACAATTATATATTGCTCCGGTCCATCTGTCGGTCACGGTCCAATTGATTTCGGTTATTTGCGAGGCGGACGCTGAACTGACCGGCTTAACGTCAAGTCGAAACATCCAAGCGAAAACGAACAGGGCGAGCAATAAATAGGCGATGAATACCTTTGCCGTAGCGGTCATATTTCCGCCTAGACCACGGGCCTGCCGAAAATCTAAAAGAGCCATTTCCAGTTACTCTCAGGCGGCAGGGCGCTGCCAATGTTGCCAAGCCCGTCAGCCATGACGTAGATCGCCGCAAGCGCGCCGACTAACTCGGAAACACTCGGTCCCCAAAGGGGACTATTATCAACTAGCAAAACATACTGAGCTGGCACGAACGTCAGGAACGTTAAGCCAATGGCGAGGGCAACCTCGATCAATCCAAACCAAAAGGCGCTGCGAGAGCGCAACCTGTAGAACAGCAATCCAAACGCGAGCGTAATCAGGATTTCGAGTGCGGGTATCATGGTATCTGCTCACCGGCACAGAGGAACTGTTCTGCTAAGTTTGAAAACGAGAACTCCGAAATATCTATAGTGGTGATGGATTTCGCCCCAAGGCTGACTCCGACACCAAGCTGTATGAAGCCAACTATACGTCGGCAAGCGATCCTGAATCACTTGCGGTTCCAGTTACCCTCCGGGGTGTAACTCTGCGAGCGCTCGTAACCAGCCACGTTCCATACTGCGTCAAAGACCGGCCTCAAAGCACGGCGATACGCATCAATGGTGGAATAATCCTCGATTGTGACGGCGGGCAGTTGGAATTCGTCTCGAAGCGGCTGGACCGCTTTCGGGATTGGCGCATGAGGATCAAGGAACACATACGTCCCTCGCATCCGAACGCCGCTTACCATGACGTAGGCGGGTAATGGTACATCTGTCCGCTTCAACGATGCCAGACAGTTCTCCACCGTAGTTGCGACGCGATTCTCAAAGGCTCCCACTGAAAAATTAGGACCTCTGTTCGAGAGTTCACGAATATCTCCGGCCGCAGTCTCGATTATGCCATTGCGGAAGACCTGGAGGTAGCCCGACAACTTTTCGGAACCGGAGGTCGTCCAATAACCATCAACATTGTATCCGTAGTCACATCCAGCGCACCAAATGGGTACAAGTTGGACGGGCAGAAGCACACTGAGATTGACTACAGCCGGAGAACTGAAGGCTGAAAATGGAATGATGTGTAGCGCGATCCGGCCATCGTGCGGCAGATTTGATAATGGTCCGGCGCCAGCATGTATCAGCTTCATCCTCTCACGCTGGAACACATGTGCTTGTTCCCATAGATCTGCACCGGCGTTAAACATTGAGCGCATTTCATCAACACTTGCTTCGTGGACGCCGGCGGAATTCCGGGCAAAAATCAATCGAGACTTGTTTTGCAAAACGGCGTGGGGCCAACTCCAGCTTTTTGGAACTCGAATTATCAAGACGCGCCGACCATTCATCAATGGAACGGCCACCATCCTTATACCCAAGATGCGAGGCTCTAGCCTATCTCGCAAAAGGGTCTCCAGTCTCAACATTTCAGCATCTAGATCACCGGCAATCCCGACTATGTTGGTGGGCAAACCGCCGTCTTCTTCAATTCCAATGAGGATATGTCCGCCGCCGGTGTTGGCGAATGACGAACCATCCTTCAGAAATTCCTTTTTATCGGCATCGGAGCTACCATAAACATCAAGTTTGTAGTCCAGCAGAATGCCCTCACCGACTTCGTTGTCCAGCAGTTCTTGAAGGTCTGCTTCGGTGATGACTTCAACGTCGGTTCTGGTAATGGGCATGAAGTGTGAACCCTTAAAGTGGCAGCTTAAAAGAGCGTATCCCCCTGGCAGACTATACGTGTATCACCACAGGGACCAATAATGGTCGCCGCGGTACGATTACAGGGACCGTAGCTGGCCCATCGCTGCACTTTTCCGCCTTCTGCATTTAAGTCGGCTTTTGGGATATACCGGAAGTGTGGCGTCAATCTTCGCTGACCGGCCGTGGCGCTGTTGGCGATGGCAACGCGGTGGGTATAGCGGGACAGATAGGCGAGCACAGCTTGCGGTCCGCCGATCCCTCGGTTGCTCGGATCGGCGTCACGCCGATGCCGAAGATAATGCCAGCGTCTGGCGAGCCCAGCGCCGATAGCATGAATGATGTAACGAGAGTTCAGACTGAGACCGAAATTAATTGGACCGTTCTTTGGGATGTTTCTTTGCATCCAGACTCTAATTGTCGAAGCCACTCGATTAATCGAGGAATTTGTTCCAATGGTAGCGCAATATCCTGATGTATCGTATCATCTATCACTAGCGACAGGATCGGAATCCCGTCAGAAGTGATCCCTCCGCCAATTTTTGTTAGCTTGCGTTTTTTGACGGGGTAAAACAAACGTCGATCCTGCCCATGTAAGGCGGCGGACTGACGGCGAAGTGCTTCTGCTGAGGTCGCTTCAAATAATCCAATAAAATCCGCTAAATAATCAAACGGAATAATAATTTCGTGTTCTGTTCCGTCTATTCGGACAAACGTGATTCTGAAAAAACGTCCATCCTTTGAAAGTGCTCCTTTATGACCGCCCAAAACTCGATGGTCCTTTGGCGCGTCAGGTGCAACCATAGTCCTATTCCTTTAGAGTCTGTCCGGAAAGATCATACTGGATTGCATAGTTTTCTGAGCATGAGGCGGATCGAGGCGAGGCGCAAGAAGGCGAGGCCCTTGCGGTTGAGGTTCTCCCAATCTCTGGCGAGGCGGCGGCAGCGATTGAGCCATGCGATGGTCCGCTCGACGATCCAGCGCTTGGGCAGGACCGCAAATCCTTCGACGAGATCTGAGCGTTTGACGATCTCGGTTTCGATGCGCGGCAACACCCGGGCCAAGGTATTGTGGAAGGCGGGACCCTGATAGGCCGCGTCGGCAAAGAGCTTGGTCAGGAATGGATGCAGCCCGAACATCGTGGCGAGCAACAGGATGCCGCCGTCGCGGTCCTGGATGTGGGCGGGCTGAACAATAGCGTGCAGCAGCAAGCCCAGCGTATCTACGAGAAGGTGGCGCTTCTTGCCCTTGATCTTCTTGCCCGCATCATAGCCAGGCGGGTCGATCCAGGCCCCCCTTTTTCGGCGCTTTTCACGCTCTGGCTGTCGATGATGGCGGCGGTCGGGCTCGCCTGCCGTTCGCTCTGCTCGCGGCATTCGACGTAGAGCGCGTGATGAATGCGATCGAGCGTTCCGTCCCAACTCCACAAATCGAGATAATCGAACAGGGTCGAACGCGGCGGCAGGTCTTTTGGTATCGCCCGCCACTGGCAGCCCGTGCTCAACACGTACATGATGCCGTTCATCACTTCCCGAACATCGACGTGGCGCCGGTTGCCGCCGCGTTTGGCCGGTGGGATCAACGCCGCCACATGCGCCCATTCGTCGTCGGTCAAATCACTCGGATAGCGCAATCGGCTGCGGTCGTAGCGCGCGCGGTTCTCTGCCGTCCACATCGGGTGACCCTCCTCGAATCAGGCCACCACTCTTAAATCACAAACGATTCACAGGTTTCAATATGTTCCCGGACGGACACTTAGAGCTAAATTGATTTTCTTGCGCTTCTTCGATTGCTTCCGAGCCCGCTTCGGAGTCAGACTTTCATTGTGCCGGGGGCCAGCGAGACGCGCGCCGCGCAAGGCGGCTTCAAAACGTTGCCGTGTTTCCTTCTCAGTGAATTGCTTAGTCTTCTGCTCTGTCATCGCTGGAGTATATCATGATTTGGTCGGTGCAGAATACGGAACAAATACAGGCCCATTGGAGAAATCGAACATTCCCGGTCCGAACGAGCTATCGCTATCGTCTGCGGAGCCATTGTTGAAGAACGGTTAGAGATTTCACTTCGATGGCGTTTGCGACCACACGACAACACGCACAAGCGTCTATTTAAACCCAGTGGGCCACTTGGGCCATTCGCCAATAAAATCGATCTCGGCTATCTGCTTTACATGTACGATAAACCGACATGGCAAGCCTTGAACGGTATTTGCACTGTGAGAAACAAATTTGCGCATAACATGAGCCAGTCATTTACCCACGGAGATTCAGAATTTTTGGGTGCCATTAAAAATCTTGAGCTTCATAAAGTTCTCAAATTCTATCCAAATCCGTTTGCCGCTGATTCTACAAAAGTGCGCATTAGAAAACCACGGGATAACAAGCAAATGTTCATCACGAACGTAAAACTCGTCCTGATCTTTCTAATGAGAGATTTAACCGCCCATGATCCTCAATCGAATCAAGTCACGATGGCTCCCGAGGCTTTGTCCAAATTCCTTACTCCGAGAGGCGGTTTTTATTTAGCGCCGGGGAAGAGGGAACCAAAGCGGCGCGGCGCATAGCTCTATAGACCCGTTCAGCCCAAATGCCTTCAGTGCAAGGTGCCAACGTCGTATCGAAACCAGCCAAAACGCTCGCGCCCGCCTCGACCATTTCGGGCGTGACTTCGATTTCGGGCGCGCCAGCCTCGCCTTGCGGGGAAAGCGGCCTACCACTACCCTTTATGCTTGTGGTGTCAGCCATAGCATCGCCGTCCGTCAGTGCGCCAGATTGACCGTAACGTTCTTCCTTTGCGTGTAGCTCTCGAGCATGCCTTCGAGGGAGAACTCGCGGCCAATGCCGCTATGATCCGCGAGGTCTGGGACTTCGAAAAGCGAGAGCGGCGCAAACATGAAGCCGTTGCGGCCTGACAATGTAGGATGGCCCAGGCCCGGCGGTTAGTTGGGATTGTCCAGAATATCGCCTTCAGGGATCGTGCCGCTCAGGCCAGGATCCATCTCCTGATACAATGTGGCGCCCGCTGGAACCGTGCCCGGACTGGGCATATTGGAAACATACGGTGACGAGGGCGACGACACGAGGCCTTGGTAGTTCGCCATGGCGAGTGCATTGCCGACGAAGACGCACTTGCAGAGGTCCGGGTCAGCATAAAGGAAATAACGCAGACCGTTCTTGGCGCGCGCAATGAATTTGTGCGGCGGCAACAACTTCACGCGTTCAAGCTGTTGCGGCGTCAGTGCTGGGCGCATGACGAAGCCACTAGTCTCCAAATCCATGTCCTTTGCTTCCTGGCCGATGATCTCAAGGTGGCCATCGAGGTGCTGGTCGCGACCGAGGATCACGTCGCAGCGAGCTTCGTCTATACCGGCACGCTGCAGGGCGTGCTGTTGGGCGTGCCGGCGACTGGGAAAAGCCTGCGTTTCACCTCCTGCGACATCTTCCGCGTGGCGGGCGGCAAGATTGCTGAGCATTGGGGCATCGGCGACATCGCGGCGTGCTGGCGCAGATCAAGGGTTGAGATTTCCCCAAGGTGGCGGCCCAGGTGAAGCTCGCGGACATCCCGCTTCGTGTTTCTCGCTTCGCTATTTCGAGGTGCACAGGCTGTTAGCCGACCGACAACCATCGACATATACTGCGTCCAATTGCCAGGTAAATTCTCTGGCTTGCGGAGACTGTAACCGGGCGCGAGCAGCGTAAGCCACGGCACCCGGCAAGTCGGCAAAAGTGATGGAAGTGATATGAACGGTGGGCCAGTAGCGATAGACTTTGGTTTAATCGCTAAGCAAACTAGGAAAAGCCCATGTCCGACGAAGAGCTGAAAGCTGAACTCGAGCGCCTCCGCAAGGAAAACGAGGCGCTCAAAAAGGGGGCGTCTTCCGGTATCCGCATGAAGGTAAGCGAAAAGGGAGCAGTCTCGATCTACGGAATGGGGCGCTTTCCTGTGACCTTGTATAAAGAACAGTGGCTGAAGCTGCTGGACATGTCGGCCGACATTCGCGCGTTCATTGCTGCGAACCAAGCGCAGTTGAAGACGAAGGATTAAAAATGAATGGCGTTGATCAATAGCAAATCAGCGATTCGAATTATGTATTATCATCTGCTGGACTAATCCCGTTAGGAACGAAATCCCCATTACGGTGAACCAACACATCGGGACACTCTCTATCGAAAGGCGTAAATATGACCCTCATCCATTGGGGCAATCGCCTTGTCAGACAATCCTGATGACGGCTTGGCGCGGCTTTCGCCCACACTCGCGGCGACTTTCCTCGGGCGTCATCCATCCTATTGTTAGCCATTCGAGCCGGAAAGCTTCACGAATGAGCGGCAGGCGGTCGGATCGCGGCGGCAAGAGAAGCGGTGGCGGGGCACAAGAGTTTGCCATACACCGAGGATATGCCAATCGGGTCCCAATGTCTGCTGCGGGTCATTCGCGCTCTCTTGAACGTTCGCCAGGAATGTCCGCTCTTGCTCCGATCGCTACCGAATTGCTGCGCTACGGCAAGCGTCGGTGAGGGCCCCCAGTAAGCGACATTTCGACAAAAATACACCTTGCTATTTGGCTAAGAAGAGTGCCCAGTGAAATATGCGATTTTAGCGCGCCGAGAGCTGCCCACAAAACGGCGACTTACCGAAGTCCCCGCTTATCTATCGGCAGCACGATCAATCGGCAGCACTGATGCCATCGGCAGGCTAGCAATCCAGATAAAATGGCACTCAGTGCGGGTGCCGTCTACAACTGCACTTGGGACGTTCGCGCCGCTTGCTGCGAGCGTTCAGTCTGTCTGTCAGTTCAGTGTTGGGACACCGAAGTCCCGCTCTGTCAATCGGCAGCGCTGATGCCATCGGCAAGCATTACTAGACCAATCAGGTCTAAATCTTTCTACATGAGGAGTTTCGTCATGAACCAGAAGGAAGCACCAGCTAGAGCAGAGAAGCTATCGTCACTAGATCCAGCCCCGCCGGCGATTGCCGCGATGGCAAAGAAGCGTTTTGAAGAGCTTGCCGAGGTCCAATCAGATCTCTTGGAAGCAATTCGCGAGGCCAACCAAAACTGGCTCGACCGCATACAACAGGAAGCGAACTCTTGCGTCCGAATTTTCCTCCAAGCTAACCGCTTCTCATTCCATCGCGGACACAACCACGGCCTGCCAGGAATGGGCGAAACGGCGTATGGAGTTATTCACCGAAGACGGCCAGCGCCTGATGACTAACAGCCAGAAGTTCATGGAGAAGTCAGCGCAGCTCCTATCGAACGGCTGGCTTTCAAATGGCCGGACCGGTGGCAGCGCCTAAACCGTGCGATGTCTGCTTTGTCGACGACTGAATCCTCGGAAAGGATTCAAGAGTACGCGTTTCAGCCGTTTAATTTGGGAGGCGTATCGAAGCCGGGCAGGAGGGCAATCACCAGGGAGAGCATAAATGAATACGAATCTCGCCTTTGAAAAACAAGCCAGCGCGCCGACAGATGAGAAGGTTTCCAACGACTTGGTAAAACAGATCCGCAAGCTGCGCTGGATTGGCATGGACGGTGAAGCAGAATCCTTACAAATCGCGCTTCGTCACATACAAGCTGCCGATGTTGTTTTGGGCACCGCGGCGGAAACGGACTAAGAACTCTTGCCGCTTGCAATCTTGATAGCCTCGCCGAGCGCATCTGGCGGGGGTCATTTCATGACTGTTCCGACCGAACGTAGCGACCGAAAGCGAATTTCAGAGCAAATAACGAGAAACGCCGCACAACAGGGCGACATCAAAAATACCAGAAGCCCACCTCTGAGCTGCTGCTGTTGCGCACACGTAATAAGCGGCGTGCAGCAATCAGTCTTTTGTCGCCAGCCAAACAAACAGCCCTGATTTAAGCCTTCAACAACAATTGCGATGATTTGCGGGACGTTCGATTGCGACCAACTGATGCAGCCGTCACTGCATTGGCGCGGCAGCGATGGGCCGGTTACGGACATCGCGGTCCCTCGCGAACACCGAGCCAAACCGGTAGCGTGAAATCGACCAGCGATGTACTCGAGAGTCAGTCTTGAAACGGCACTCTCAACCCATACGCGACCTTCCTCGGCCAATCGCGCCCCCCACAACAACCGCGGGGATTCGTGATAATTTTCCACTCGACCTTTTCCTCTTAGCGGCTCCTCCATGCCTGACCACAAATTCAAAGTCGGCCAAACAGTAATTCTCTCACCCGCGATCGCTCGCAACCTGCCCGGCGGTCTGTATGAGATCACTGAGCAATTGCCGAAGCGAAAGGGCGAGTATGAGTATCGGATCAAGAGCGTCAACGACCCGCACGAACGTGTCATGCGCGAAATTGAACTACTTATAATTAGTCGCAGTTGATCGCCACCATCCGGGCCCAAAACAAGACCTCAACTTCTCCCACATGTGCAATGGCCTGTAGTATTATACTCACAGGATGCTCATCACAGTCCGCGTGAAAACCGAAGCGAAAAAAGAGATCGTTCGGAAGATCTCCGACGGCCGCTTCGAAATCAGCGTGCAGGAGAAACCGGAGAACAACCTCGCCAATCGGCGGATCGTCGCCCTGGTCGCGATCGAGTTTGGCGTGCCCGCGTCGAAAATCCGCATCTTAAAAGGCCACCGACATCGCTCGAAAACGCTTTCGGTTGGTTCGCGGTGATTTGCGACAAATATGCGCTTAAGGTCAATCGCTACACGTCCAAAGGTGTGCTCTCCATCGCCATTTGCGACGTTTGCTTCTACCAAGAGCGGACTCTGCGCGGCATTCGCGGAATGTCAGTCAAAGGCCATGAGCGGTCATTAGCTGTCCGTCAAATCCAAACGTCATTCTCGGGCGTGCGCTCGCCACCTTCGTGGCCCGTGTTGAGTACCCCGCGCGGCTCGATCAATAGGAGCCGACCTGGCCGTCTCCGTGGAATGTGCGGTTCGCGCCAAGTTTAGAAACGCATGGCACCATCAATGGTTAGCAATGTAGACGTTGTGCAGAACGCTTGTCTCAAGTTCCAGATCATCTAGCCGGCGCTTAACCACGTCGCCAATGCTGATAATGCCAGCCAGCTTGCCATTACGAAGTACAGGTAAGTGGCGCACCCGATGGCGGGTCATCAACCTCATCACGCGATTGAGGTCATCTCCCGGGGCGGCGGTGATCAAACCGTGCGTCATGATGTCCCTTACGGGCATAGACGCAACTGGTTCGCCGTACTGAGAAAATGCATGAACGATATCGCGTTCGGAGATAATACCGAGAACCGCATCGTCTCGCGCCACAACGAGGGCGCCGATATCCTTTGCGCGTAACCAGTCTGCCGCTCTTTTGATGCCGGCCTCTGGTCCTATTGTTGCGACGTCTGTTCCCTTCTGCTTCAAAATGTCTTCGACGTTCATAGTCATATCTCTCTATGTTCGCGCGCAGATGGACGGCGGCTTTGGAGGTGTCGGACGATCATTCCACGTCCGACTATATAATGTTCGTGGAAAGTCCTGCGCCACGTCTGTGTCAAAAGAGCGCGCCTAGTCCGGTTCGGGTCAACCTCTACCGAAATTCGATGTCCATGTTTGGTCACTTTTTCAACATGGCGGGTTGCGGCGTGGAATCAGCAAGGCGAAAGTGGCACCTAACGATGACAACCCGGCGCGCATGCTGCCGCCAAACCAAAGAGGGAAGTTCCATCAATATTGCGAAACGCGCTGCTGACGCGAAGGTCGCGGCGACTGTGACACCACGGCGCACGAAGCGGGGAACCGAAACCAGAGAACGGCGTTCAATCAAAAACACAGCCGGTGGTTCGCCGCTGGGCGACTGAGTCATCGGCGTACCGACGTCATTATCGGGTTAATCGTTGCAGTGATCGCCGCGGTGGAGCTGTGGATATTGCATCGCTCGCCGCCACGGCTCACTGCATCACGGTAGTGCACGCGGCCAACGGAGCCCTCTGGTGAAGGATGCCTGCGCCGGACGGCGGAAAGCCGCTCGGAAATAAGTCCCGGAACATCGTTCTGGCGGGCGGCTAACGATAAGCGCTGTGCGAGAGTAAAATGGCTCGCCTGGGAGATCTCTTTTGGTGGACGGCAAGTGTTGTTGTCGGCCTCATCGCGCTTTGGGTCGTATGGGACTATGTCGTCAACGCCGACAACGGCGAACCTATTATCCAAGTCGTTCCTTTGCTGTTTGCCGGCGCCATTTGGCTGTTGGCACGGCTTTTCCGATCCTGGCTTGCTGAGCCGTGAGCATCGTTTTTGGCGTTGGCAGTCCGACCGTCGCGAGGGTCGATGCCGTCATCCAACGAGGATGACGAACCGCGTTGTGGTTCATGTCGGCTGAGGGTCATCTTCGACCAATTGGCGATGTCCGAGGGATGTCCGTTATTCCTCTCATCTCTACCTAAATGAAGCACCGGCAGTTTTCGGCACCGCACCGATTGGTCGGCGGTATCGCCGTGAGTTTTTAGGCGTGATAACGATCTAGCCGTCTGCGAACACGAAAGGTGTCCCATGCCGGATGTCATCTACGAAATTGTCCAGCACGACGGCGGCTGGGCCTATAAGGTCGACGGCGTGTTTTCGGAAAGCTTCCCGACCCATGCCGAGGCGCTCGCCGCCGCGCAGGCGGCTGCCGAGGAGCAGGAAGCAGCAATGTCCGTCACCTATTACGTAGCACTCCCGTTTGTGAGGACCGAAGAAGGCGGGGCGCCTGGTGAAGCGCAAGTAGTCGGACAAAAGAAAGCCATTGCCATCGCGGTGCGTAACGTGTTGGGGAGACGGCGGTGGTCGAAGCTGAGCGAGTGGCTGGTACCGAAAACGTCTATCAGCATGGATCATAGAAAGCAGTTAGAACGATGAATTCCACCAAGGCGCATAAGACATGGATCGAGCAGTGCGAGGCAACCCCAACGATCAGGGCTCGATTTGGACTCAAGGCAGCTTTCGATTATATCGTCGGCGAGAAATTGATAAATTTTGCCGAGGCAGCATCCCGGCATCGTGATTTCGCGCAAGAGCTGCCGCGATTTATTTCAGAAGTGAGAAGAATGTTCACTCCCGAAGAGATCGGGGCGCAGCTGATGCGCATCGAGCGCGAACAGAACCAACAAGACGAAGACGTTCTGGACGAGGACGATCCTCTTGGTGAGAGTCCAGCGAGTATCGCAGAGCGAGCTCGGCAGTTCATGACGATCAAGGAATTATTGACCGCAACTACGCTTGGCACTTCGTGACCTATTCGAGCCTTGCGAAATGCCCTTTGATGAACTCATGCGGGTCCCCTGGCACTAGCCGACATGGCCGGTCGATCATGAGAATGTATTCGGCATGATGATGCTGGCGCCCGTTCTTAGGCCACATGCTTTGCTGACCCCGCGGCTGCAAAAACCCAGAACCGCGGCAACTGATAAAGAAAGTAGAGTTTCTTTATCAGTAGTCATCTGCCCGATTCGTTTTCGACCGTCGCATTAATTGGTCGATTTCATCGCTAAATCTTTGCTGTGCCTTCTTTATGAGCCTTTTTTCGGAGGCGTTTGGCTTTCTGATCCCAATTGTTCTCTTGCTTGGTGGATCAAGCCTCATATCGGTTTGTCTGCGCATAGACCAGCCATACAAAGGCGTCCCACCCGACCGTTTTGAAGCCTTTTTATGCATCATCCGCCTCCATTGCCGCCGTTCCTGTTCGCGCTAGAGCGCCCGTGTTCACTTCCGCCTGGAATAGCCTCCGTTCGACCATTCTGGGCGTATTGATTGATCGGGTTCTTCGAACGGTCGCGATAGACATTCGTATTCAGACGTTCGCTCCGGCCTCATCGGAATTGAAAACCGCTCACCGGCGTCTTCGATCTGACGTATCGTTCCGAAATACGCGCTGAAACTCCGCTCCTCCGGGATCACTGGAATTGCGATCCAAGCCAGAATAGCATTGTACTGTCGCGCGATAGCTTCGACATCAACCCCGCGCTTGCGAATATTGTAGGTGGGATTTAAGAGCCCGCTTACCTGGTACTTGTTCCGAGTTTTGACTCCGATCAAATAACACACGGCGTCACGTTCTGCGCAGATATCGCCGAACGGATGGTTGGAACTCTCCGCGTTCATATCCCTCACATTTTGAAAACCCGCCCTTTTCAGCAGATTGATCGCCTTTTTCTCACCCCAGTCACCGAGCGCCCGCAGTCGTTGCACCCGCTCGCGCGTCTGCTCGCGCACAATGGCGGGGGGTTGGCCGATGCCGAGTTGGCGGCGGAGCTCGCGGATGTATTCTGCGTGAAGCGAGGCCATCGTTTGATCTCTTGGTAATGGTCCTTGCTCTAGCGCCTCCAGCCAGCGCTGCCGCTCAACCTGGGCAGCTCGGATCTCTGCCTCGCGCACAAGCCGCTCCGGACCGCCAGCGCGCACTAGCGCCGCAAACGTCTTTGGCCTCACCATTTTTTTTGATCTCTATGTAACGTTATATTATACGTTACATAGCGTTACATCGTGGAGGGCGAAGAGTTAAGGCAGGGCTCGCTGTGGCGGCTCTTTGGCTCGGACCTTCCGCGACGTTAGCATCCCCCGGTCGATATTGGGGATTAAAGCGGATATGAACAAACTGCCCCACAGCAAGCCGATTTTATAGGTACGCCTTAGCCAAGGAGTCCAGGCTCTTCGCACCTCACCGGCACATGCTAGGCGGCGGCATGGCTATCAGCGGAATGCCGGCGCTCTGGGAAGGTGCGTATGGGTCCAGATCTTGCCGCTGCAGTTTCATTCTATGGAGTTCAACCGAGCGCCGCCGATGCCGCTAAAATAAGGGCTCCGTTGCTTGCTCACTACGCCGAGTTAGACACCAGAATCACGTCTGGATGGCCAGCTTTTGATGGCGTACTGACGGCTGCACGCGTGCCGCACGAGGGCTATGTGTACATGGGCGCCAATCATGGTTTTCATAATGACACGACTCCCCGTTACGACGAAGCTGCGGCCACACTTGCATGGCAGCGCACACTTGACTGGCTCAACAAATACCTGAGACCGGCAAGCTGAAGTAAAAGATGCCAGCTTGCTCTGGACTTTTTCTACCGGTGCTGCGGCGCGAAAGGCGGGACCAAGCCAGATCCGATATGATGACTCGGAACCAATTCAGTCGTCTTTCTGTTTCTTGCCGCTGGGTTCAGCTTTCGCCTTAATTCGCGCCAGCTCGGTATTAAGCTTCGCTACCGTAAGCTTAAGCTCGGCAATTTCGGCTTGGGCAGCGGAAAGATCGCGATCAACAGTGGCGATCTTTTCCTGCGTCTCGCTTGCCAGCCTGGTCAGCGCCTGCTGAAGGAACTCGACATTGCTCTGCAGGCATCCGGTACGACGCTCCATCTGTTTTTCGGCGGTGCAGATTTCCAGCCCGCGAATGTCCTGTGCGGTTGCAAGTGTCAGCAGGGCCAAAAAGAACGCTCCCGCAAAGCAGAAAAATCGCAGCGCGGTGGGACGGTAGACCCGACGCTTTTGCCATTCGCGTATCATGTCCCACACAATAAAGAGCGCAGTGCGACGCAGCAAACTGCGAGCTATCCAGTTCGGTGTCATTGCGTCGCTAGTCCCACAGTTGATTGGGAGAATCGCGAAACCTAATGAGTTACTCGGAGTGGAGCAGTTCCAGCGTGCGAGGATCCGGCTCGCCACTATAGAATTGGTTCAAAGCCTCCGCGAATAAAGACCGGTCGGCTTTATCGGAAGCGGCTTCACAGAACAGGGTGAGACAAGACCGAAACTTCAAATCGTCGGGCGATCCTAAAATGTCGTGCGCTGACTTGTCCTTGTGGCTTATCATGAGGATGACGTTATTACGCAACCGGTTACCAAGAATCGGATCAGCCAGATAACGCCTAGCTTGATCTATATTTCTGATGGCGTACCGCTGCGCCATCGTGCTGTGCCCTAGACCTGACAGTTGCGGAAAAATGAACCACATCCAGTGGGTCCGCTTGCGACCGTCGGTCAACTCCTCAACGACCTGGCAATAAACCGAAGCCTGGGCATTCATGAAGTGAATGAGGTCAGCTTCAGTCACAGATGATGCTCCAGACCACTCCCACGCACGGCATTAGTGCTCGATTTTCGATGCCCGCTTACTTTCCGAAGTAGTACTCGGCAAGAGGAACTTCGGCGAGGCAGAGATTGCCGATTATATAAACCGAGGCAAGCCGTACGTGCTTTCAAGGGGGCTTGTGTCCCGCTTGATCGGAGGCAAGTCTTTTCAGGTTAACGTAGAACCTGGGTAGATCCCGCTTAGTATATTTCTTGAACGTCGCTTGAATATCTGAGAGCGAAACGCTCTCTGCCATGAGCGCGAGGATTGCCTCATCCATCATGATTTTGGCAATTTCCGCGGGAGGAATCGCCAGCTTGAGGCACGCGACGCGAGCGTCGGCAATCAGTTGCGCTGCCTGATCAAGTAGAACATCGTCGGACATCGGTCGCCTCCCTTGTCTGCTGCCATTTTTGTTCTCCACCACTTAGGCTTTCGGCGGATCGCTTGCCAACGCCTTCCTTACAGTCGACTGCGAAATCCCGAACTGCCGAGCGATCCTTGCTGGCGTAATGCCCGCCTTGAAGGCCGCGCGGACGGCGTTAACCTGACCACGCGTCAACGTGACTTCGGCGGTCTGCAATTGTCGTCGATGAGGTATTTTATTTTTGGGTGGTAGTTGTTTGGTCTTCGGGCTCAGTAGTCTAGGAGGCGATTGCATCGATTCTGCCCCAACCTTCGGAGAAGTCTTGCCTCGCCACTTCATCTCCTCAAGTGTTGCCGCGTGCAGCAAGTTCAATTCTTCATCATTCAAGTGCTTGACGGCATTATGCAGATTTTTTGGCAAGACGTGCCGCTGCATTGGAGGTTCGACCCTCACTTCGGTAGCGGGTGGGTTTGACGGCGGCAGTGAAGTATCGCGGGCAGCATCGGCCGAGAAGAGGTCGGGCGATATTAGCTCTCCACCTTTGCGTCCCATGGCGTGAGTATGCCGCTCGAAGTATCTGCTGGCCACTACCTTTCACCGCAATGCGCCCATAACAGCGGGGACACTCAAGTACGTTCAGCCCGTGAGTTTTTTCGACCTCCGCCTTCAAAGCCGTGTTCATGGCTGCGAAACCAGCGCGGCTTCGCCGGCCCGAACCTGCTAGCCATGATCCTGTTCGAGAAGTTCGGCCAGCATCAGCCGCTGAACCGGCAGAGCGAACGATATCGCCGTGAAGGCATCGACCTGAGCGTGTCGACGCTGGCGGACCAGGTCGGCGCCTGCACGGCGGTGCTGCAACCACTCCATGCGCTGATCGAGCGCCACGTCCTGGCGGCCGAGCGGTTGCATGGTGACGACACGACGGTTCCGATCCTGGCTAAGGGCAAGACGGTCAAGGGGCACATCTGGACCTTGGAGCAAAAAACCTTGCAGCCCCTCGACAACCCGTTCGGCCCGAGGTTGTCACCTATGTCTTAGGTACGTTCCGTTACCCATGTCTCCGGGCTGGACATTTAGTGAAATGGTCGGAGTGGCAGGATTTGAACCTGCGACCCCCTCGTCCCGAACGTGGCGCGCGGCGGCCGGCCCATTGAGCCGAAACCCGACGATGAAATGGAAGCGAGATCCTGCTAAAATTGCATCAGGCGCGGCTAGGTTTGGCCGCCGAAAACCCGGACCGCACCGGGCCGCCGCGCCTTCCCCATTTGCGGATAGCACCATGCGGAGGTGCGGCGATGCTTACCAAGAGTACCGATTCTGCGTCGACGAGCGCCGATGCCAAGAACAAACAAACGCACAAAGCAGATGCTGCGGATCAGCCCAGACATGCAGCTACGCAAACTGCCGCTATTTTCGAGCCGAAGGGAGATTGGGTCCCGTTGGCATCGGCTCCCTTCCGTTACAATTCGCGCGGGTATATCCGCTCGGCGGAGAAATGGGGAGAAAACCTCGGTATGAAAGTGAAGCATTTGGTCTCATCTATCTCTTCGCAAGATGAGGTTCCGATTCAAGAATACTCGTTCCGATCAAAAAATTGGGATGTTCGAATTGAGGCGAAGGGAATAACTACAGGCTTCAATGCTATTTGGGCGTCGGCTTTTATCCATTGTGGCGACTGGCGTCGTTTGGTTGTGGGCGATCCCGATGAAATTCTGAGCAGTAAGGTTTGGAAGGAGTTTCCCCCTCAGCAAAAGTCGGCTGCACAGTGGCACAGAAGCCTATTGAAAACGCTTTTTAGCTCGTTACGCCGAGATTTTGGCGAGGCTCTTAACGCGGGCGCTGCTCACGTAATGGCGCGCAAGAACACGGTTCTAGCTCCATTCGAGCGGGTGGCGTGGGACCAGTGGCAGTACTTCAAATTGGATGACCCAGAGCCGACCGCCCCCACATGGGAGCTCCAGTACATAGAGGGGGCGCGGCCAGCTCCGTCGCCTCTACGCTGGTCTGACCCGCGAGACTGCGGATGGGGGCCGAAGCACTACACGCCCAGTACGGCTACAGGGCCCAATGGTGAGAAATTATATGCGATCCATGTCGCACCCGGTGTGGACAGAGGCGAATCAGACGAGCCGAGTCCCGAGGACAAATGTTTCCAGTGGCTCGTGGAATCCATGATGGTTTCTCCCGAGCGCGCACCAAAGCCGCGTGCTGCCCTTTTCGATGAAGCCCAGACTATGTTCCCCGGACTAATCAAAAGTGGCTTTGGTCGTTGCTTTTCCAGTGCTCAGAAACATACGGGCAATTTTAAATGGAGCTTGCCGGGGGCTCCGAAAAAATCCTCCGGGTAATCCTCCGACAGAAGGTTATTTGTCGCGCTTTTTTTGCGGATGTGGCCGTTTTATCAATGGCTGTAATGAGCCGGTCGACCTCGTCGAGGATGAAGTCAATACCCCGGCTCGCCATGAGATCGGTTACGATGACGGAGTGGCCGAAATACAGGATGGCACGCGGTTTGGCAGGAACTGTGTTTCCGGTCAGCGAGGACGTCATCCTACAGACGGCGCGCAAAAACAACGTTGGGCGAAAGATGGGGCGTGCCATCATTTTTAGTCCCGACGACTGTCGAAAACTTTATGAGGTCCTGCCATGCCCCTCCGGCTCGTGCGCCGCCCTAAATCGCCCTATTGGATCATCCGCGGCACCATCCGCAGAATCCGCGTTGAAGAAAGCTCTGGCACTAGCGACAAGCGGGTCGCCGAAGAAATCCGAGCGAAACGCGAAGCCGAAATCCTCATCCAATCCGTCTACGGTCGTCGCGCTACCGTTACCTTCGCGGAGGCCGCAGTGAGCTATCAGGAGAACGGCGGCAACAAGCGGTTCCTCGAAAAAGTGATCCGCCATTTTGGTACTACCCCGCTCGGCAAGATCGATCAGGACGCAATCGACGAGGGCGCGCGCAAGATCTATCCCAACGCCTCCGGTGCGACGCGAGATCGTCAATTCTATACGCCGACCTCGGCCGTCATAAAGCACGCCGCCAAGCGCGGATGGTGCTCGCAGATTGTTATGGAGCGCCCGAAGAAGCCGCCAGGGCGGATCCGTTGGATTGAGCCTGAAGAAGCTGAACGGCTTATCGCCGCCTGCAATAAATATCTGCGCGTGCTGGTGATCTTCTTGCTCTATACCGGCGCGCGGATTGGTGAAGCATTGTGGCTCGATTGGCACGATGTTGATCTTACGCAAGGTCACGTCACGTTTCCGGTCGACCCAAGCGATGGCCGCCGAACGAAGAACAACCAACCACGCGGCGTACCCCTGCATCCGCGGGTTCGCGTTGCGTTGGCAAATCTCCCGCACCGCGAAGGTGAGGTATTTTGCCGCCCGGACGGTATGCCCTATGAGAGGCGGCGCGGTAACGACGTGAACGATACGTCGGCCGGTGATCGGATCAAGAAGGCGTTCACGGGGGCATGTACGCGCGCGGGCATCAAAAACTTCACACCGCATGACCTTCGGCACACATGGGCGACGTGGCACTACGCCAAGAACCGCGATCTGCTCGCGCTGCAAAGGCTCGGCGGCTGGAAGACGCTCGCCATGGTGACGCGCTACGCGCACGTGAATGTCGGCGAGCTTGCGCACACCGTCGAAAGTCTGCCGTGGATCGATTCCGCTGGGGGAAATCTCGGGGACGGCGAGTTTGGGAAGGCCAAAACCGCATGATAATCAACTGCATAGATAATGCCGAACGCGCCCTTGGTAAGGGAGAGGTCGTCAGTTCAATCCTGACCGGCAGCACCAGAATTTCCAATAAATCGAAGCATCTTGACGCGCACAGCCCCCATTCGCCGACGCCTCAACAGGATGGCTTCACGGGAGCGGGCACTTTGTTGCCGGGTGCGTCACGGATTGTCGGCGAAGCTGAACGCGCCGCAACGCAAGCCTACTCGGCCGGAATGTATCTGTTCTCGGGATGGGCCATCTGTCGGTCCGCGAAGTCTTGTTCCAGCTTGGCCAGGACTTCATAGTTCTCCGCCGCCAACCGATAACATTCGGCAAACATCACCGATGTGGTCTTTTTGGCCGACGCTCGGCTTTTGACCGCGCGAACTCGCATTTCATAAGCGCGCGCGGAATGACTTCAGCATGGACGTTCACCATGTTGCGGTGTCCACGATTGGCCTGAGCACCGGCCGCGTCAACTGCTCCGATCTGTGGATAACTGTGCTTTCCGGTTGGTAAGCTTTCCAGGTGACCAACATTGCACATCAAAGCAGCGGGATACCTGATCCGCTTTGTCGGCCCCCCCGCGCCAGGCAGGCCTAGTGGAGCGGATTTGACATTCGCTACCCACTTGGCCGCGAACTCGTAAAGCGAATGTCAAATAGCGGTCCTTATGGTTCTAACATTCGCTTAAGAGCCCACCGAGCTGGGATGCGAATGTTAGAATTGGACCACTAGCCGACAAGGTAGGAAGCAATAATGGGAGTTTACTTCTTAGATGATCCGCCATACGATCTGGGATTGGCGCAAACCGCGCATGCAGACGCGATAGGCGATGTCATAGAACTGAGCGTGACGATTTCCGCACCTGAGAATTCGAGTGCAGCCGGTCACGGTTCGCGTGATGCTGACCCACCCGGTTGCCTCCGATCTGGTAAAACGGCTGCGGGCCGCCGCGGTGCGCGCCGGGCTCGGGCAAATCTTCAACGCTTCATGACATGGGCCGATTGATACGGTTCGGCACAGATGGCATGGGTCCGAAAATTGGATAATCGGTTACGTGAACCGTGATAGACTTGCCTCCAGAAGGGCGAGGTTTCAGTTCGCTCCCGAGCCTGCACCACCACCGGGGGCCCGAAAATGAGTCTCGAACCGCTCCTCCAAGCCAGCCCCGCCATCCAGGTTCACGCCTTCGCCGCCATGACCGCGTTCGCGCTCGGCGTCATTCAACTTTCCGCGCCGAAAGGGACGCTGCCTCACCGCACGCTCGGCTGGATCTGGGTCGCACTGATGCTCATCGTCAGCACTACTGCGTTCTTCATCCATAAAATTCGGCTGTGGGGGGAGTGGAGCCCGATCCATCTGCTCGCGATCTTTACGCTGATCATGCTCCCCGTCGCGGTAATGGCGGCGCGGCGGCACGCCGTCGAGCGCCACCGCCGCACCATGATCGGCATTTTCGTCGGCGCCTTGGTGATCGCCGGGCTATTCACGTTCGTGCCGGGGCGCATCATGCATGCGGTCGCGTTCGGAAACTAAGGCGGCCAATCCGCCGGCGCCGGCCGGTTTCGATCGGCTTGCTCAATCGCACCATCCCGGCGATGATCGGCCGAACGCCGGAGGAAACGCCGTGCTCGCGCCCCACGCATCGATGCAGAACCGCGTCGCCATGTACAACGGCAATGCGCTCAAGATCGGTCTGTTCGGCGCCAATTGCTCGTCGGGACGCTCCGCCACCAAGGTGCCGGAGCGCTGGTCGGCGAGCTGGCCGGATTGCCTCGCTTTGGCGCGGCTCGCCGACGACGCCGGACTCGACTTCATGCTGCCGATCGCGCGCTGGAAAGGCTATGGCGGCGACACCGATTTTCACGGCCGCTCGCTCGAAACCATCACCTGGGCGGTCGGGCTTTTGTGCGCCACCAAGCGCATGACCGTGTTCGGCACGGTGCACGCGCCGCTGTTTCATCCGTTGATCGCGGCCAAGGAATTCGTCACCGCCGACCACATCGGCGAAGGCCGCGTCGGCGTCAACATCGTCTGCGGCTGGAACGAAGGCGAATTCGACATGTTCGGCGTGAGCTTGCGCGAACACGACGCGCGCTACGACTACGCCCAGGAATGGATCGACATCGTCAAGCAGGCCTGGGAGTGCGATGGTACCTTCGATTATCGCGGCCAATTCTTGCAGCTGGAAAAGGTGCGCGCCTATCCGAAACCGTTCGGCGACAGCCGGCCGATGATGATGAACGCCGGCTCGTCCGGCGCGGGCCAGGCCTTCGCGCTCAGAAACTGCGATGCGTTTTTTGTCGCCACCGCCGGCTCGCGCACTTCGCTTGCCGGCAATGCCGCTAAAGTGGCCGAGATCAAGGCCGCCGCGCAACAGCTCGGCCGCGACATCGAAGTCTTCACTGTCGGCCAGGTGATCTGCCGCCCGACGCAGAAGGAAGCCGAAGACTATTACCAACACGCTATTATCGAGAACGCCGACTGGGGCGCCGTCGATGGCATGCTCTTTAACAAGAGCATCACGCCGCAGACCATCCCGCCCGAGGAATACGAGCAGAAGCGCCGCTACTTCGCCGCCAATGCGATCGGCGGCTATCCGTTCGTCGGCACGCCCGATCGCGTCGCCGAAGAGCTCGTCACCATCAGCCAGGCCGGCGTGCGCGGCATCGGCATCTCCTTCGTCAATTATCTGAACGAAGTTCCGTATTTTTGCGAGGAGGTGCTGCCGCGGCTGGAGCGTGCCGGAGCGCGGGCGAAGCATTAACGAGGGCAATAGTGACGATATTGCGGGAGCCGAAAATGCGTTACATTGATTTCCTTGGAGGATTGTCGTGACCAAGCTCGTCCAGCGGGCGGTCGCCGCCATCAGCCTGTTGCCGCCCGAGACGCAAGACGATCTCGCGCGGTTGATGCTTGCGCTCGCTGAAGGCGCGGCAACGCCGCCGACTTCCGATGAAGCCGCCGCAATCGCCGAAGCGGAGGCCGAGATTGCGCGCGGCGAACGCGTGCCCGCAGAAACCATCCAGGCATTCTGGCGCGCGCACGGTCTATGAATGTCGTCTACGCGCCGCGGGCGCTGCGTGATCTCCACGACATCGCCGCTTATCTGAGCGAACGCAATCCCGATGCTGCCGTGAAAGTATTAGGCGCGATCAAATCCTCCGTCGACACCTTGAATTTTTTTCCGCAAATCGGCCGGATCGTCGACAATGCCGCTCACCGTCGTGTGCCGGTCCTGCGCTATCCCTATGTTATTTTCTACCGTATAGCGGACGAGGAGCTTTTGATACTTCACATCCGGCATACGTCTCGCCGCCCCATCGATCCCGCAACCGAGTTATGAGTCTTGTCATGAACACGCAAATCCGCCCGCCGCGCATCGGGCCGCAGCCCTGGGAACAGGTGCGCGGCAAGCTCGACCAATCGCTACCCTTCGCCAATATGCGCGACACGCCGTATTACCGCGACGCGGTGTGGGAGCAATTTTCCAAAGCCGAATATGCGCGCCGTTACGCCGCGCTGCGGGCGAAAATGCGCGAGCAAAAGCTCGATGCGCTGATCGTGCCGGGCGGTCCCAGCCACTGGAGCTTCGGCGGCGGCATGCTGTGGCTGACCGGGCATTGGGAATGGCACGCGCTGGCAAGCTACGTCTTGGTGCCGCTCGAAGGCGAGCCGACCATGATCTATTCGATGGGCGGCACCCATGCCGAAGCGGTGCGCCGGCAGGTCGAGATCGCGGTGCAAGACGTGCGCCACAGCCGCAGCGGCCGTTATGCCGATGTCATGGTGGAGCGGCTGCACGAATTAAAGCTCGAGCACGGCCGCGTCGGGCTGATGGAGATCGATCCACGGCACGGCGATTACCTGCCGGTCAATCAATATAACGTGCTGCGCGACAACCTGCCCGATGCCGAGCTGGTTTTCACCAAAGGCTTGCTGCACGAACTCCTTTCGATCCACAGCGCCGAAGAACTCGACTGCGTGCGCAAGGCGGGCGTGCTGTGCAAGAACGCGATGGACGCTATGGTCGCGCGGGCAAAACCCGGCGTGAAGGAATATGAGCTGCGCGCCGCCGCCGGCGCCGCCATCCTCGAAGGCGGCGGCGACATCGATTTCCTGATCATCGGCTCGACGCCGATGGCGAACCCGGCGCAGATTTTCGGCAATCCGCGGCCGTCCGGGCGCGTGCTGCAGAAGGGCGACATTATCAATATGGAGCTTGCCGCCGGCTATCGCGGCTACACCGCGCAGATCGGCTCGCCCATTTGCCTCGGCGAGCCAACCGAGATGGTGCGCAAATTCTGGGATGAGATCACGCTGCCGGGATACCGGAAGATCGTCGCCGAGATCGCGCCCGGCAAACCTGCGGAAAAGATGCGCGAGGCCAGCAAATTCTTCCGCGACAACGGCTACCAGTCGCGGCCGACGCAGTGCCACGGCATCGACCTCGTCACCGACCAGCCGCACGTGGTCGCCGAGCATGTCGCGGCGGAAAAATTCGAGGAAGTGCTCAAGCCCGGCATGGTCATCATGGCCGAGCCCAATCCGATCACGATGGACGGTTTGTTCGGCATTTTCCTCGGCCACACGTTTATCGTGACCGAGACCGGCCACGAAGTGGTCGACAATTTTCCGCTGGAGATCGCGGTGGCGCGGTAAAAATTCGCCTCTCCCCATGGGGGAGAGGCATAGGCGCCCTTCGGGTGCCTTAAATTTCAAGCAACGCCGATGCGAAGCATCGGCTATGGAGCAGCTTCTGCTGCGAGCCGGGTGAGGGGAATCGAACCTCGAAGTCAGTCCCCCCTCACCCGACTTCTTCGCTTCGCTTGAAGTCGACCTCTCCCCACCGGGGAGAGGTGAGGGTCCATTCACTTCGCCATCAAAAACCTGAAATCGCAGCCCTCGTCGGCGCCGGTGATTTGCTCGGCGAATAATTTAGCGTAGCCGCGCTCGGGGATTTTCACGTGTGCAGGCGCCGCAGCGGCGCGCTGTTTCAGCTCCGCGTCGTCGACCAAAAGCGCGATGCTGCGGTTTTTCACCGAGAGGCGGATGCGGTCGCCGTTCTTGACAAGCCCAAGCGGCCCGCCCGACGCGGCGTCCGGCGTCACATGCAGCACGATGGTGCCGAACGCGGTGCCGCTCATGCGCGCATCGGAAATGCGGATCATGTCCTTGACGCCCCTCTGCGCCAGCTTCTTCGGGATCGGCAGGTAGCCGGCTTCGGGCATGCAGGCCGGCGCATGGGGACCTGCATTCTGCAGCACCAGAATGTCCGCCGGCGCGACGTTGAGCTGCGGATCGTCGATGCGCGCGGCAAGGTCTTCCAGCGACGAGAATACGACCGCCCTGCCCTCATGCTCGAACAATTTGGCATCGGCCGCCGAGCGCTTGAGGATGGCGCCCTTGGGCGCCAGATTGCCGAACAGCGCGACCAGACCGCCTTCCGGCTCCAGCGGCTTTTTGAACTCCGCAACGATCGAGCGATCGACATAATCGCCAACGTCGCCGGCGAGCCGCTCGGCGAGCGTTTCGCCGGTCACCGTGACGCAGCCGAGATGAAGGAGCGGCCTTAATTCGCGCAGCAGCGCGCCCATGCCGCCGGCCGCGCAAAAGTCTTCCATATAGCCGTTGCCGACCGGCTTGAGATTGACCAGAACCGGCGTGGAATCCGAAAGCTTGTTGAGCTGCTCCAGCGAGACTTTCACGCCGGCGCGGCCGGCGATGGCGGTAAGATGAATCACCGCATTGGTCGAGCCGCCGAGCGCGAGCAGAACGCGGAGCGCATTCTCCACCGAATTCCTGTTGACGAGCTGCGACGGCGTCAGCGCCGAGCCGATCAGCTTGACCGCGGCAGCGCCGGTCGCCTCGGCCGCGCGCAGGCGGTCGGCGTGCACGGCCGGGATCGCTGCGGTGCCGGGCAGGCAAAGGCCGAGCGCCTCGGTGAGGCAGGCCATGGTCGAAGCGGTGCCCATCACCGCGCAGGTGCCCGCCGTCACTGCGAGCTGACCCTCGACCTCGGAAATTTCGTCGGCGTCGACGTTGCCGGCGCGGTAGCGCGCCCAGAAGCGGCGGCAGTCGGTGCAGGCGCCGAGCCGCTCGCCGCGGTGCCGCCCGGTCATCATCGGCCCGGCGAGGAGCGCGATGGCGGGGCGATCGGCGGAGACCGCGCCCATCAGCTGCGCCGGCACCGTTTTGTCGCAGCCGCCCATCAGCACCACCGCGTCCATCGGCTGCGCCCGGATCATCTCCTCGGTGTCGATCGCCATCAGGTTGCGGTATTTCAGGCTGGTCGGCGTGAGAAAGACTTCGCCGAGCGATATGGTCGGAAATTCGAGCGGCAGCGCGCCCGAAGCGAGCACGCCGCGTTTGACCGCCGCCAGCAATTCCGGAAAGTGACGGTGGCAATTGTTGAAGTCGGACGCCGTGTAGGCGATGCCGACCACCGGCTTGTCCAACATCGCACGCGAATAGCCCATCGATTGCGCAAACGAGCGGCGCAGATAGCGGGAGAAGTCGCGATCGCCGTAATCGGTGAGTTCGTGGTCTAGCCCGGCAGTGGATTTTGACATTAATCGGTCATGTCCCTGTTATCGTCCGCCGAATCTAAGCTCCGCACATAATTTGAGCGAAGCTGCCGATAATTCGTGCGCTGCGGCGCAGCATTGCGAAAGGTTTTGGTAATCGAATATGCGCAATTTCGCTGATGTTCTCCAGGAATTTCCGCACGCCAGCCGAAATTGACCCGAAATGGTCGCCGATTTGAAAAACCCGCTGCCGGCGTGGATCGCACTCCCCCTCATTTTCGTCTGTGCCGTCGCGGCGCTGACCACCTGGGCAACGGGCAGCCTGTGGCTCGGACTGACGACGGGGCTGATCGGCGCGCTTGCCGCAACATGGCATTGCGAGCGCACCTTGCGCGGTGTCGTCGGCGCCATTGCCCAGATCGCGCGCGGCGACCGCTATACGGCGCTGCCGGAGCGCATTGCCGGCGGCGCGCTTGCCGAAAGCGCACGCGCTGCGGAAACCATGCGGCAAACGCTGCTCGATGCCGATGCGCTTGCGGTCGAGCTGCGCAGCCGCCAGGCCGAGTTGCGGCTGCGTCACGCCAGCCGGGGCTTCTTCACTCAGCGTTTCCGCGGCACCATCGATAACCTCACCGTCACGTTCCAAGCCGCCGGCGAAGAAATCCGCATCACCACCGCCAATCTCGACGCGCGCAACAAGGACATGTCGCAGCGCGCCGCCCATGCCGTCGAAGCGGCCTCGTCCGCCAGCCGCGACGTTGGCGCGGTCGCGGATGCCGCGCGCGGCTTGCTGGCGCTGATCGTGCAGTGCACGACCGAGGCGGCCGCCGCCAAGGACGCCACCGAGCGGACCATCACCGATCTCGGTCATACCGACGTCACCGTCCGCAGCCTTGCCGCCGCGGCGGAGCGCATCGGCGCCGTGGTCAAGCTGATCGAAGCGATCGCCTCGCAGACTTCGCTGTTGGCGCTCAACGCCACCATCGAGGCGGCGCGCGCCGGCGCCGCCGGCCGCGGCTTCGCGGTCGTCGCATCCGAAGTCAAGACGCTGGCGCAACAGACCGCCAAGGCCACCGCCGACATCGGCGCGCAGATTCAAGACATCCAGCAGGCAGTGAGCGAAACCGTCGAGGCGATCTCCGGCGTATCGTCGAGCGTCACGAAGATGAGCGACGCCAATCGGCAATTGACCGGCATCCTCGATCACCAGGCCGCCGAGATCAATCGCATCGGCAATCGCGCGGAACAGGTGGCCGGCGCGGTCGCCGGCGTGTTGCCGGAAATCTCGACCATCGCCAACAGCGTGGAGGAAGCCGGCAGCGGCGTCGTCGCCACCGCCGAGGACCTGCTCGGCCGCTCGCAATGGCTGGTCGAGGCGGTGACGCGCTATTTCTCCGACCTCGAATTCGGCTCGATCAAGATCGGCATCCTGCATTCGCTGTCCGGCACCATGACCGCCAGCGAGCGGCCGCTGCAGGAATTGCTGGTGATGCTGATCGAGCGACAGAACGCGCATGGCGGGCTCCTTGGCCGGCCGCTCGAGCCGGTCATCGTCAATCCGCATTCCGACCCGAAGGCGTACCCGGAACTCGCGCGCAAGCTCATTCACGACGACAAGGTCGCCGCCATATTCGGCTGCTGGAGCTCCGCATCGCGAAAGGAAGTGCTGCCGATCGTCGAGCGCGACAATGCGCTGTTGTTCTATCCGAGCCAATACGAGGGCGAGGAGTCCTCGCGCAACATCTTCTATACCGGCGCGACGCCGCCGCAGCAGGCGATCCCCGCGGTGAACTTCCTGCTCGGCCAGGGCATTCGCCGCTACTTTCTGGTCGGGACGGATTACATTTATCCGCGCACCACCAATGCCGTGCTCAAGGGCTATCTGACGAGTAAGGGGATCGCGGAGTTTGCCGAACGCTACACCGCGCTCGGCCAGTCCGACTGGCGCGCCGTCGTCGAGGACATCCGCCGCTTCGCCCGCGGCGGCCGCACCGCGATCGTGGCCACGGTGTCCGGCGACGCCAACGTGCATTTCTTCCGCGAACTGGCAAACCAGGACATCGTCGCGGCGGAGATTCCGGTCATGTCGCTCTCGATCAACGAGGCCGAGCTTGGCGCGCTCAAGCATTCGAAAGTGGCGGGGCATTTGGTGGCATGGAATTATCTGCATGCCTTCGACACGCCTGAAAATCGCGCGTTCATCGCCGAATGGCGGCGCTTCACCGGCAATCCGGACGCGATCACCAACGACGCGATGGAGGCGACCTGGATCGGCTTTCAGTTGTGGGCCGCCTCAGTCGAAGCCGCCGGCACCACCGACGTCGACAAAGTGCGCGACGCGCTCGGCGGCCGGCGGGTCACGGCGCCGAGCGGCTTCTCGGTGCAGATGGATGCCAAGACCCATCATCTTTACAAGCCGGTCATGATCGGCCGCATCAACGACGACGGCCGCATCCTGCCGGTCTCGGTCACCGAGGGATTGGTGCCGCCGGATCCTTGGAGCCCGTGGCTCAAGCATTCGGACGCGGCCGTTTCCGCCCCGGCAACGGCGGCGGCGGCGCCCCGCCAAGCGGCGAGGGCGTAAGACTTTCATAAATTGATACGAATCAATAAGGCGGCAACCGACCGCGGCTATATGGTCTCGACAAACCCCCTGGAACGCTTCTAGAACTGGGACCGTCGAGTTCCGATATCTTGGAATGCCGGCAACCGCCGGGGACGCTTGCCGATGATCTATCCCAATAATCGCCCCGACATCGATTATCACGGCTATTTCACGGGGGCGCTCGACCGCTTGCGGGGCGAGCGGCGCTACCGGGTCTTTGCCGATCTCGAACGCATCGCCGGGCGCTTCCCGCACGCCATATGGCACTCGCCCGGCGGGCCGAAGAATGTCGTCATCTGGTGCTCGAACGACTATCTCGGCATGGGCCAGCACCCCAAGGTGATCGGCGCCATGGTCGAGACCGCAACGCGGATGGGCACCGGCGCCGGCGGCACGCGCAACATTGCCGGCAACAATCACCCGCTGGTCGAGCTCGAACGGGAGCTCGCCGAGCTGCACCGCAAGGAAGCGGCACTGGTTTTCACCTCCGGCTACATCTCGAACGAGACCGGCATTTCGACGCTGGCGCGGCTGATGCCGAATTGCCTGATCCTGTCGGATGCCTGGAACCACAATTCGATGATCGAGGGCGTGCGCCAAGCGCATTGCGAAAAGCAGATTTTTCGCCACAACGACATGGCGCATCTCGAAACGCTGCTGGCGGTAGCCGATCCGGCGCGGCCGAAGCTCATCGTGTTCGAGAGTCTCTATTCCATGGACGGCGACGTGGCGCCGGTGCATCAAATCTGCGACCTCGCCGCGCGCTACGGCGCCATGACCTATATCGACGAAGTGCACGCGGTGGGCATGTACGGCCCGCACGGCGGCGGCATCAGCGAGCGCGACGGCGCCGCCGGCCGCATCGACGTGATCGAGGGCACGCTCGCCAAGGCGTTCGGCTGCCTCGGCGGTTACATCACGGGCTCGGCCGCGCTGATCGACGCGGTGCGCTCCTATGCGCCCGGCTTTATTTTCACCACCGCGCTGCCGCCGTCGGTCTGCGCGGCGGCAACCGCTGCGATCCGGCATCTGAAGACCTCGCAATGGGAGCGCGAACGCCATCAGGACCGCGCCGCGCGCACCAAGGCCGTGCTTGCCGCCGCGGCATTGCCGGTGATGACGAGCCCGACGCATATCGTGCCCGTCTTCGTCGGCGATCCGGAGCGCTGCAAGGCGGCGAGCGACCTCCTGCTCGCCGATCACGGCGTCTACATTCAGCCGATCAATTATCCGACCGTGCCCAAAGGCACCGAGCGGCTGCGCATCACGCCGAGCCCGTATCACGACGACGGGCTGATCGACGCGCTTGCCGAGGCTTTGGTCGATGTCTGGCAGCAGCTCAAACTGCCGTTCAAAGAACGCGCGCTGGCGGCGGAATAATTAGGGTACTTGGCGCGCCTCGCCGGGCCTCAGCGGCGGCATCGAAGCCACGATTCATTGCCACCGTCAGCGTGTGACAATTCGTCGGGCGGACGGTGAATGGCCATTTTTCAATCCATCCGACCCAGACCGCCCGACGAAACTCATGCGCTCGTCAGCGGTGATCGTTATCGTGGTCGCCATGGTGATGGTGGTGCTCTCGGTCGAGCACGACCGGCGAGGCGCCGTGGTGCCGATGCCGATGTTGGTCACCGACGCTAACTCCGACACCGCCGACACCGACCTCGACGCCTTCCGCGACGATCATTGGTTTACCGCCGTTCAAAGAACCGGCAAATACCGGCGTCGTTAGGAGCGAAACAAGAAAAAGGGCAAGCAAAGTATTCTTCATGGCACTCTCTTGGGTTGGGGAACTCTAAGTCCCGATAAACGGCAGAATGCGCGCTGGGCGTCTTTGAGGTCTGTATCGGATTGACCAGTATTGCTCTCGAGACGCCGCTGAAAGAATGCGGTCCTGCAGGCGCTTATCCAATCAAGGTCAGGTCGAGCTGCACGCCTGACCCAAAGCTGGGTGCGCGTTCACGTGATGTGAGCAATTCTGCACAGTCTTTGCTTTGCAGCGCCCGGTGCGATCGGGACAAATCGGATACCGTTCCGATGCGGTATATCGATCGGATCAACGTCGTCTTGCGTCGCCTCTAATTTCTGATTTGCGGTTGCTCGCGCAGAACGACATTCAACAATGAACTGTGGACCTTGATGCCGCCGTTGTAGTCGATTAAGCCCAGTTTTCTAAATTTGTTCATGAAAAAACTCACGCGGGACCGGGTCGTTCCGATCATCTCCGCAAGCGTTTCCTGGCTGACTTTTGCTATGATCGGCTCCGGCCGGCCTTCCTTGCCGAAATTCGCCAGCAGCAGAAGTGTGCGCGCCAGACGTTTCTCGCTCGAATTGAACAGTTGATCGACGAGGTCCTCCTCGACACGACTGTTGCGGGCCAATAGGTGCGAGATAAACATCTCGGCAAACGCCGGCTCCTCGTAAATCACGCGGGTGATGTCCGCCTTTGATATTCGCGCGATCACGCATTTCATCAGCGCGGCGACCGTCGACAGACGCAGCACCTCTCCGGCCAGGCAGCCCTCGCCGAAGAAATCGCCGCTATCCAGAAGTGCAACCACGGCTTCCTTGCCGTGCTCGGAAACGACGGTTTTCTTGAGCTTGCCGCTCTCAATGTAAAATACGGCATCCGAAGGATCGCCTTGCCTGAATACGATTTGACCCTTCCGATAATCGTGAAGGCCTCGCCCGCCGTTTGCTTTCGAGAGAAACTCTTTGGGATCGAACGGCAGCTTTGCTTTGCGCTTCATTGCCGGGCGCACCCTCTCATGACGAGGCTCATCCTCGACAGCAGGAACACGATCCTGCCGGAGGAACCGCCTCCGCCGCCCACCCCCGCGGGACGTGATTCTAGGTCAGCTTAGGGGATGGTGTCGGTAATGTACATTACCGAATAGTACGACGCTGGCTTTGTCACGCGTAGGTTTTGGGAAGGTGAAAAGCCAGGCGCGACCGGACCAACTGATAACATTCACAAGATGCCGCCGTGAGGCCTGGCCGATCAAGTATCGTCACTTGCCGCCGACCGCGCTCGATCAAACCGGCGCGTTCGAACTCCCGGGCGGCATTGGTGATGGTCGGCCTTTGCACACCCAGCATTTCGGCAAGCAGGCTCTGAGTGATAGGGAGCGCGTCGCCGTCGCTGCGGTCACGCATCATCAGCAGCCAACGCGCCAGCCGCTGCTTGAGACTGTGTGCGCCGTTGCACGCGACCGACACCATGACCTGTTCGAGAAAGGCCTGGACGTAAGCGTCCATGACACTTCGGAAGGACGGCGTTGACTGCATGGCCCGCGTAAATGCCGCGCGCGACATCTTTACAGCGGTCCCCGGGATTTGAACGAGAAGCTGAACCGAGGAGCGCTTGGCACCGAAGATGGCTTGCACATCGGTGAAACCCTCCCTTCCGACCGTTGCCATCTCGATGATGCTGCCGTCCGCATAAACTGCCACCACCGAGACAACCCCGCTGTCGGGGAAGAATATATGGTCGAGCGCGCTATCGGCGTTCATCAGGATCTGCGCGCGGTGGCAGTAAATCTGTTCAAGCTCCGGCATAAGCCGCTTGAGATTGCGGCCAGGCAGCGCGAGCAAAAGCCGATTGCGCGGCCAATTTGATAAATCGTTCATGGCTATTCGACCGCGCTAGGTTCACGTTAGCGTTTCACCAAGAAGCCTGCGCCTTATCCCCTCGGACTTCTGAGCAAAATCGCTCACTGCCACCGGGATCGCGCGACGGATTTCCTATTGAACGCGCTGGAACGCGATCGGACGAAGTAAGAAAATATGCAGGCGGACATCTCGCCGCAGCTAAGCGGAGTGAGCACTTCGATACAGATTGCCGGTTCCAGAGGGCACACCCTCCACAACCAGGGGAGACAATAACAAGATAGCCAGTCAGGAGGCTGTCATGAGTGAGGCCAACTTGTTTCGGCAATACGCCAAGGAGGCCATGCGCGCGTCCTCCGAAGTCCCAAGCGAAAATGAGAAACGGAGCTTAATCGATCTTGCCTGCACATGGGCGCGGGCAGCGTTGCTAAGCGAGAGGGTGAGTGGGTCAAGCTTTACTTCGCCGCCGCGCGATATGAGCTAATGCCGCACCGCTGACGCTTAAGCGAGATCCCCTCGGTCACCAAAAGCCTCGACTGCGGCCCCAATATCCGCCGCCGCCGCCGAACAGCAGGACTAACACGACGATAATCAGGATCAATTCCATGGGAAGTCTCCGTTGATGGCGATGGCGTTATTTGCCGCGCACCGCATCCTTCAATCCGCCGACCGCGTTCTGCACTTTACCCGCGGCCTTGTCGGTCTTGCCTTCAGTTTCCAGCTTGCTGTCGCCAAGGATCTTGCCGGCGGCTTCTTTCACCGCGCCCTTGGCCTGCTCTGCCGAACCTTTGATTCGATCCTTATCCATTGGTGTATCCTCGCTGTTTGCTGGGTCTAGAGTAACGCCCGCTTCGATGTAACGTTCCCGACAGCGCGAGACGCGCGAGCCTTTGGTTAAATCCGGGCCTCTCGAGTTGAGCAATTCTGCACAGTCTTCACGTCTTGCAGACGGTCTAGTACTTGGCACTCGAGCGCGCCTCCATCTCCCACGGCGCCATCAACACCTCGCAAGGAGCATTTGGCATGAAGAAGACAACCTCGGTCCGTAAAAAGACCAAGAAGCGAGCTAAGATTTCTTATCCCGGCATGATGGGCGACGGCACCGAGGAGCAAAATCTCGGTGAGCGCGGCAACCCAGCGGCGCGCATAAAAAAGAAAGAAGTGACCGCCGCCTTCGGCAAAAGACGCCGCAAAAAATAGCCGTCATTATGCTCGCTTGAATTCCGCGACGCCATGCATTTCTGAGCAATATTGCACGACCAGCCGCAGATCGAGAATTAGATTTTTATATCTTGAGCGGTTGTGGGCAGGCAGCCGCACTTCCATTCCGGAATGCGGCCGCCATGATCAATTACACCGGTCGCTTTCAATAGGGACCGTAACCGCCCAACACGCCATTAATCACCTGGCCGACAAGGGGAACGCCATAGCCGGGGCATCCATAACCCGGACCATAACCGTAGCCGTAGCCGTAGCCGTAGCCGTAGCCGTAGCCGGCACAGCTGTCGTAGATCGGCCCACCGACGTAGCCGCCGCCATAGTATCGACCGCCGCCTCGGGCGTAATGGACGCCACCGCCGTATCGGGCAACATGCCCGCCGCCGCGGTGGGCAGCCGCCACATGTCCGGCGCCGTGACCGCCACCTGGATGGCCGGCAGCCAACGCATTCGTCGCCACTGGCACGCAACCGAGGGCGACAGCGGCAGCAAGACCGATGAGTTTTTTACGAAGCACGTAAGCCTCCTAATTATGGCTCAAACAAAAAATTTTGTTGTGAGGACTCCGACAACGCCGCGTTGCCATGAATGGTTGCAAGGCATGTGGACACGTTCGCGTGTGCTTGGGACTCTTTGAAAGCGCGCTTGGTGAGCAATATCGCGCCATCAGACCCAAGGTTATGGTTATTAACCAGTCGCAGAATTCCTGGCGAAGAGAATCTCTCTCACAGAAACGTTTGCCTATATGGTTCAGGGCGGTCAGCTCAGCGGGAGAGCGTTTTGCTCACATTTGAACGGCTTTAGCTGCCGCAACGATCCCGTTTCAGAGTGAGCAATTTTGCTCAGACTCACGTGACGGCCGAGCCGTAAATTTCAACTTGGGGCGCCATGCCGGCCACGAGCGATCTAGTGGACGCAGCCGACGGAGTTTTCCGTTAAACCATCGTGGAGGGTTTGTGCAAAAGACCAATTTCAGAGAACAGTTTACCAATGTCGCAGACGCCTGCGCACTGGCGCAGAGCATTGTCGATACGGTCCGGGAACCTGTCGTTGTACTCGACAAAGCGTTGCGTGTCATCGCTGCGAGCCGCTCCTTTTATTCGGCATTCGAGGTAAGCCCCGAGGAGACGCAGGGAAAACTCCTCTACGCATTGGGTGATGGACAATGGGATATTCCGAAACTTCGCTTGCTGCTCGAGAAAATTATCCCAGAACATGGCGTGATGGAGGATTATGAAGTCGAGCACGAATTTCCCCACCTTGGTACCCGCATCATGCGCTTGAACGCTCGCCAAGTGTTCTACAAGGAAGGCGCCGAGACGACCATTCTGCTCGGAATTGAAGATGTCACCGACCGGCGAAAGTTGGAGCAAGAAAAAGACGATCTATTGCGACAGAAGGACATATTGCTGGAAGAAATTCAGCACCGCATTGCCAATAGCCTGCAAATCATTGCAGGCATTATTCTGATGAAAGCAAACGCGGTCAGTTCTGAAGAAACGCGCACCTTTTTGCGGGATACTCATAACCGCGTCATATCGATCGCAGCCGTTCAAGAACAACTGAATGCATCGGGAATAGTCGGGTCTATTGAAATAGTTCCGTATCTTACGCGACTGAGTGACGCCCTCGCAACCTCGATGATTGGAGACGCTCGGCCCGTTACGATGAAGGTGGTTGGCGAAGCAGGGAGTGTGAGTTCACGACAGGCTGAGAGTATTGGCTTGATCGCAACCGAACTCGTCATGAACTCTCTGAAACATGCATTCCCCATAGCAGAAATGCAGGGGGAAATTATCATCGCATATGAAGTCAATGGGACGAATTGGAAACTTTCGGTCTCCGACAATGGGGTTGGCAAGAAAAATGGAGTGTTTGCCCAACCCAAAGCCGGTCTGGGCACCGGCATCGTCAAGGCACTTGCCCAAGGACTCAATGCCAAAGTTGAAACTTTGGCGGGACCTGAGGGTACGACTGTATCTGTCACTCACGCGACCTTTTCGAACGCTGGCATCCGGGCCGCGTAATAACGGCACGTGGTGAGGTCACCGACGACGCGCGTGTCGAGAGTTTAGTTTGCGCTGGAGGCGCCGAAAGGCATCGATCGTCCACATCGCGTAAGAGCGAGGCCACGCACTACAATGCAAAGGGAGACAGGCTTATGTCGTTAGGACTCATTCTAGTTATCATTCTCGTCATCTTCCTGTTGGGCGGCTTTAGCGGCCGCTTCGGCGGCTACGGTTACGGCTATGGACACGGTGGTGTCGGGATCATCGGCATCGTCTTGATTATCATTGTCGTTCTGATGCTGCTCGGACGGATTTGACGAGAGAGACCGCACTTCAAGCAACTAAAACAATGCGTAATCGGTAAAGACTTTCAAATGGACATGAACCGCTATGCGAACCGCGATCCTGGATCGATCGCAAAATCAACTCCCGACCACTGGGTTCTCTTTCTCATCGAAGGAGTGGCCCTCATTTTGTTGGGGCTTCTCGCGATTGCCGTTCCATCGATAGCCGACGAGAACGTAACCGGTATTTTAGGTTGGCTCTTTCTGCTCAGCGGAGCGACCGGGTTGGTGACGACCTATTGGGCGCGACAGGCGCCCGGTTTCTTGTGGTCCCTGGTATCGGCTGTGCTGGCCATATTTGTCGGCGTAGTGCTGATCGAGAACAAATCGCAGGATTTGTACGGCGGTCTATTGGGATGGCCGTTCCATGACGCCGGCCCGCTGCGGCTGATTTTGGTTCTTTTCTTCCTCGTCGAAGGCGGCGTGTCGATCATGTTCGGGATCGAACATCAACGTCATTTCTCAACGCGCTGGACATTCATATTCGCAAGCGGCGTCGTAGACATTCTCTTGGCTAGCATCATCATTTTTGCACTTCCCGGTACGTCTGCGTGGACATTGGGGCTTCTCGTCGGAGTCAACATGATGTTCGGCGGCTCAGCCCTCATCGCAACTGGATTGCATGCTCGTACCGAGTGGGCCGTCGCGAACGAAATTCCGCTGGGTAATCCTTGATCAATTCAGCGGATGCCGCAAAACACCATAATTGCTTCGGTGACCGCGGTGCGCGGGCGTAAGGCTTCTCATGTTTTATTTTATCGCTCGAGAATTTCCGGCGCTTATCCCTTGAATTATTAAGTATCAACCCACACATCTAGAATAGATTCTAAGAATAGACATTGTATTATTGAATACTTCATGCGGTGGGAACATGATAAACAGAAATATTGTTTTGAGATTCGCGAGGATAACATTGTGGTTATACATTGCTGAAGCCGCTGTAGTCCTTGCTGTCGTTATGATAATTCGCATTCAGAGCTAGACATTCTCGTTCCCCTACGCGCGGTCGAAGCGCCACAGCCTTCGCATGACGCGCCGACTTCGGTGGCAAATGATGCCCCTGACAATAAGGACAACGATCATGAAAGCTCTATTCGCAGTCGCCGTCTTCGCTGCCGTTATCGCACTCGCGCCGGTCAGAGCCGTAGCTCAGGACCGCGCTGGCGACGCCGCAATGGGGGCTGCTTCCGGGTTGGTCGTCGGCGGACCGGCCGGTGCAGTCGTCGGCGGCGTTATCGGATACACGGCAGGCCCGAACATCGCTAACGGAATGGGTCTGCACAGACGGCACGTCTATTACGACAATCACGGCCACCGTCATTTCAATTACCGCTGAACCATCCCGCGGTTATGGAATGGAGTCTCAAATGTTCACCACAAAACAATATCGCGCGAAATCAACCGAATTCGGTGAACTCAGCAAGGGGTCTACCGATCCAAGCCAAATTCGCAAATATCAAGATTCGAGCGACAGCTTCAGCTCACTTGCTGACAACGAAGAATGGCTGTCGGACAATTTCGACAAGACGCTCCAAGCGTCAGATGAAGCGCCGGATGAAAAGCAATCCAGCGTCACCCTCGCCGCGGAAGAGGAGCGTGTTCTTCGCTGTCTCGGCGCTTCGGTCATCATGCAGTGGAATACCATCCCCACGAAACTCCAGCGCGAGCTGTTTGATATGGCGGGATCGATGGGCGAGCTGTTGGCCACGGCCGAGTTGCGCGGACAGATCGCCAGGTTTCTGCACAAGCACAAGAACGACGATTCCGAGGCGTCGAGCTAATCTTCGCCTTTACGTCCCTCCACTCCGTCTGCAATCGAACGACCCCGAGAACGTCCGCGCCACCCTTCGCGCTGCGACCGCGACCGCAAACGTCACGACCAGAAATCGCGCCAGATGATGCGCTCCGACATAAACCGGATCGAGATGCAGCGCGAGCGCCAGCACCATCATCGTATCCTGTGCGCCGGGCGCAAAAGCGATGACGACGTTGGCGATCGGAAAGCCGAACAGATGCACCACGATCAGGATGAAGACCGTGGCCACCGCCATCGACACCGCGAATGAACCGAGCGCGGCGCCGAGATAGCCGGCAAGCATCCGCAACGAGGTGTTGGCGAAGCGTGAGCCGACCAGCGCACCCAGCGTGATCACCGAGCTTGAGCCGATCCACCACGGCAGCGCAGCATGAACGAGACCGAAGCCGTGCAAAATGCCAGATCCCGCCATGGCGCCGAACAATAAGCCGCCGGGGAAGCGCAGGCGCAAGAAGACAAGCGCAAGGCAGGTCGAAATCGCCAGCAACACCATCATTTCGCCGAGCACGGAAATTCCGGCCGGTCCCCGCGGCAGCGGCAGCGCCGGCACCACGAGCCCGAACAGAGCGAGCCCATTCGGCAGGCCGAGAACAAGCAGCAGCACGCGCACGGTTTGCACGATGGCGATGGCGCGCAGGTCGCCGCCAAGCTCGGTCGACAGCGCGATCACTTGCGCCATTGCGCCCGGGCTTGCCCCGAGCAGCGCCGAGAACAGATCCCAGCGATGCACGATGTGCAGATAGGCCATGGTCGCGGCAATCATGCCGAGCGAGGCCAGCATCAACAGCGCAATGCTCGCCGGCCAGGTCTCGATCCCGCGCAGCGTTTCCGGCGTCACCACGGTGCCGAGCAGCGTGCCGACGATGACGTAGCAGATGCGCGCGAGTTCGAGCGGCAATCGCACCGGGCGCCCCAGCAAGGCCGCGATCGCAACGGCAAGCACCGAGCCGGACACCAGTCCGGCGGGAAGACCTAATAATGCGAATGTCGCACCGCCGGCGAGCGCAATCGCGAGCGTCTCGGCCGTCTCGATCAGCGTGCGCCGTGGAGCAAATCGCATTGACGCAGCAATGATTGCCCGCAGCGGCCAGTGCCGTCAAATAACGGCGCGCGGCCGCATGGACAGATCATCGTAAAAGTGGTCCCCTTACCTAAAATGGAGCGGCTAGCGGAGTTAAATGCGCCCGAAGAGCGCTGATGCCGTTGGGGTAAGGTCATGTTGCAAGGCTGGGTCGTCGTCGCCATTGCGCTCGCTTATATCGGCCTCCTCTTCCTGGTGGCGAGCTACGGCGATCGCATGCGCGTCACCCGCAGCGCGTCCTCGCGACTCCTCATCTATCCCTTGTCGCTGGCGATCTATTGCACGTCTTGGACGTTTTTCGGCTCGGTCGGGCTGGCCTCGCGCTCGGGCTTCGATTTCCTCGCCATTTATATCGGCCCGCTGGCGGTGGTGGGACTGGCTTTCCCGCTCATCGTGCGCATCGTGCGCCTCGCCAAAGGACAAAACATCACCTCGATCGCCGACTTCATCGCCGCCCGCTACGGCAAGAGCCAGGCGGTTGCGGCGACGGTGGCGCTGATCGCCATTGTCGGCATGATTCCTTATATCGCGCTGCAGCTCAAAGCCGTGTCGGCGTCGGTCGCCACCATCATGGCCGAAGCCGCCCCGGGCGGCGCGGCGCAGCCGCTGCTCGGCGACGTCGCGCTGTTCGTCGCGCTGGCGATGGCGACCTTCGCGGTGCTGTTCGGCACGCGCCACACCGATGCGACCGAGCATCAGGACGGGCTGATGCTGGCGATCGCGACGGAATCGATCGTCAAGCTCATGGCGTTCCTCGCCGTCGGCGTGTTCGTGACTTTCGTCATGTTCCACGGGCCGTTCGCGCTGTTTGCGCGTGCGCTCGATGCGCCGACCACCGCGGCGGTGCTGACGCACGCCCCGCAGCTCGCGTCGTTCTGCGCCATGACGGCGTTGTCGCTGTTCGCCATCGTGCTGTTGCCGCGGCAATTCCACGTCACGGTGGTCGAAAACCACAGCGAAGCGGAAATCCGCCGCGCCGCCTGGCTGTTCCCGGCCTATCTGGTGCTCATCAATCTGTTCGTGCTGCCGATCGCGCTCGCCGGCCTGTTGACGTTCCCGGCCGGCCGCATCGACAGCGATATGTTCGTGGTGGCGCTGCCGCTCGCCGCTCATTCCGAATTGATCGCGCTCATTGCCTTCATCGGCGGACTATCGGCGGCAACTGCGATGGTGATCGTGGAAACGGTCGCGCTCGCGATCATGGTGTCGAACGATATCGTCACGCCGCTCATCCTCAAGCGGCGCGCCTCGCGCGCCGGCGAGCCGCACGATGCCGGTGCGCAACTTTTGACGACGCGCCGCATCGCGATCTTCGTCATTCTGTTTCTCGCCTACATTTATTATCATTCGGCGGGCGACGCGCAGCTGGCCGCGATCGGGCTGTTGTCCTTCGCGGCAATAGCGCAGTTGGCGCCGGCGTTTTTCGGCGGATTGGTGTGGCGGCGCGGCACCGCCTTGGGCGCGATGGCCGGGATGAGCGCCGGCATCCTGGTCTGGGGCTATACGCTCTTGCTGCCCAGCATTTCCGATGCCGGCATCGTCGGCGCCCGCATCCTCACCGACGGGCCATGGGGGCTCGCTTTGTTACGGCCGCAGGCGCTGTTCGGCATCGCTCTGCCGCCGCTGGTCCACGGCGTGCTGTTAAGCCTCGCCGTCAACATCGCCTGTTATATCGGCTGCTCGCTGGCCCGCCGTCCGCGGCCGATCGAGCGGGTGCAGGCGGATCTGTTCGTGCCGACATCACTCACTCCGATCGCGCCGAGCTTTCGGCTGCGCCGCGCCTCGGTCAGCGTCGAAGAGTTGATCGCGACGGTGGCGCGCTATCTCGGCGAGGAGCGCACGCGCGAATCCTTCGCCAGCTTCGCGCTGACCCGGCGCATCGAGCTGGCGCCGGCGGCCGAAGCCGATTTCCAGCTGCTGCAATATGCCGAATATCTATTGGCCTCGGCGATCGGCGCCGCATCGTCGAGGCTCGTGCTGTCGCTGGTTTTGCGCAAGCGCACCGTCTCGACCAAGGCCGCGCTGAAACTGCTCGACGACGCCAATGCCGCAATCCATTACAACCGCGAAATCCTGCAAACCGCGCTCGACCACGTGCGCCAAGGCATCGCCGTGTTCGATAAGGAACTGACGCTGGTTTGCTGGAACCGGCAATTCGGCGAAATCTTCGACCTGCCGCACGAGCTGACGCGCGTCGGCATAGCGCTCGACGACATCCTACGCCACCTCGCCCGGCACGGCGAGCGCAATGCCAAGAGCGTCGACGAATTCGTCGCCGAACGCATCGCCAGATACGCTTCCGAAGCCGAGCCGTTCCTCGAGCGTTTCGCCGAACGCGGCCTGGTCATCGAAGTGCGCGGCAACCGCATGCCCGATGGCGGCCTGGTCACGACCTTTACCGATATCACGCCGAGCGTGAAGGCGGCGGAGGCGCTGGAGCGCGCCAATGTCACACTGGAGCGTCGCGTGCGCGAGCGCACCGGCGAGCTGACGCGGCTCAATGCCGAACTCGAGCGCGCCAAGGCGGAAGCCGACGAGGCCAATGTTTCAAAGACGCGGTTCGTCGCCGCCGCAAGCCACGACATTTTGCAGCCGCTCAATGCCGCGCGGCTTTACGTCACCAGCCTGAGCGAGCGGCAGCGTGCCGGGCAAGATGCCGATCTCGTCGCGAACATCGACGCCTCGCTCGAAGCCGTCGAGGAAATCTTCACCGCACTGCTCGACATTTCCCGGCTCGATACCGGCGCGATGAAACCGGAATTCGACGATTTCCGCATCGACGAATTGCTGCACCGGCTCGACGTCGAATTCGCGCCGCTGGCGCGCGAAAAAGGCCTCGATCTCAAGGTGATGGCATGCTCGCAAACGGTGCGCTCGGACCGCCGGCTGTTGCGGCGGCTGTTGCAGAACCTCATCTCCAATGCGATCAAATATACGCCCCAGGGCCGCGTGCTGGTCGGCTGCCGGGAGCACGGCAGGCGGCTGCGCATCGAAGTCTATGATACCGGCATCGGCATTCCCCACGGCAAGCGCCGCGCCGTGTTTCGGGAATTCCACCGTCTCGATCAGGGCGCGCGGGTGGCGCGCGGCGTCGGCCTCGGCCTATCGATCGTCGAACGCATTGCGCGCGTCCTCGACTGCGAGGTGACGCTGAAGTCGAATGTCGGCCGCGGCTCGCGCTTCTCGATCGCGGTGCCGAGCGTCGGCGACGCTGCCGCCGCGCCCAAACTACGTGCCGTGCCGCGGCTCGAGCTCGGACGGCTCGACGGTACCGTCGTGCTGTGCGTCGACAACGAGCGCGCCATCCTCGACGGCATGGACACGCTGCTGGGCGGCTGGGGCTGCCGCACTTTGAAAGCGCGCGATGTCGCTGAAGCGCTGGCGGCGATCGATGCGAGCGGCCGCGAACCCGACGGCTTTCTGGTCGACTATCACCTCGACGGCGCCAACGGCGTTGCGGCCATCGCCGAACTACGCCGCCGCCTCGGGCGTCACGTTCCGGCGATCCTGATCACCGCCGACCGTTCGCTGAACGTGCGCGAAGAGGCCCGTGCCGAAGGCGCGCATATCCTGCACAAGCCGGTCAAGCCGGCCTCCCTGCGGGCGCTGATCACGCAGTGGCGGGTGCAGCGGGTCGCGGCGGAGTAGTATTAGGATGGGGGCACCTGCGGCCAGTGGCCGGCTTCGATCTTGCCGGCGGCGATGACGGCTTGGGTGCGGCTTTCGACGCCGAGCTTCTGCAGGATCGCGGAGACATGCGCCTTCACGGTCGCCTCCGACACGCCGAGTTCGTAGGCGATCTGCTTATTGAGCAAGCCGCCCGACAGCATCATCAGCACCCGCACCTGCTGCGGCGTCAGCGTTGCCAGCCGCGCGATCATGGCGGCGCTGACGGCGTCTGCGCCGCGCGTGAGATCGACATCGGGCGGCGTCCACACTTCGCCTTGCAGCACGCGGGCGATCGCCGTGCGCAGCGCCTCGATGCCAAGCGTCTTGGGGATGAAGCCCGACGCTCCGAATTCCATGCAGCGGCGGATCACGGCGGGATCGTCGTTGGCCGAGACGACGATGATCGGCAAGCCGGGATATTGCGCGCGCAGATACATCAGGCCGGAAAAGCCGCGCACGCCGGGCATGCGCAGATCGAGCAGCACCAGCTCGACCTCGCCGCCGCGTTCCAGGAGTTCGGTGACTTCCTCGAAAGTGCCGGCCTCGCCGACCTCGACGCGATCAAACAGCCCGTTGACCGCCTCGCGCAGCGCGCCGCGGAACAGCGGATGATCGTCGGCGATCAACAGATGATGAGTTTCGGCCTCGCTCAATGCCACGCCCCGGTTCGCGCAGGCTCGCGGGGCATGTTACCGCCGTTCCGCGGCCAGCGTCCACCCGCGCATCGTGCGGCGGCGAAGCAGCGGACGCCGGGACAGTCATCCCGGCCGCGATCAGACGAAGCCGAAGCTCCCGCTCATGACTGCTTCGCCGATGGAACCAGGGCGCGCGCGGTGATGCTCAAGGCGAGCACGGTGAGCGTGATGATAAGCGCGCCGGTCCAGGCCAGCGACTGCCAGTCCTTGTAGGGGCTCAACGCAAACTGGAAGATGACGACCGGCAGGGTGGAGACCGGCTGGTTGAGGTCGGTGCTCCAGAACTGGTTGTTCAGCGAGGTGAACAGGAGCGGCGCAGTTTCGCCGCTGATGCGGGCGACGGCGAGCAGTACGCCGGTGACCATCCCGGCGCGCGCGGCGCGATAGCAGATGCGGGTGATCGACAGCGAGCGCGGCAGGCCGATGGAGGTCGCGGCTTCGCGCAGCGCGTTCGGCACCAGCGTCAGCATGTCCTCGGTCGTGCGCACTACCACGGGTATGACGAGGACGGCAAGCGCAACCCCACCGGCCCAGCCGGAGAAATGCCCCATCGGCGCAACCATGATTTCGTAGATGAACAGCCCGACGACGATCGAAGGCGCGCTCAACAGGATATCGTTGATGAAGCGTACCACGCTGCTCAGGGGGTCATAGCGGCCGTATTCGGCCATATAGGTCCCGGCGAAGATTCCGATCGGGGTGCCGATCAGAACGGCGATGATGGTGAGAACCAAGCTGCCGAAGATGGGGTTGAGCAGGCCGCCGCTCGACCCCGGCGGCGGCGTCATTTGTGTAAACACCGCAACCGACAGGCCGCTGAAGCCCTCCCACAGCAAAGCGCCAAGAATCAGCACCAGCCAGCCGAGGCCGAAGGCCGTCGCGGCCAGCGCCAGCCCGGTCGCGGCAATGTCTTTGCCGCGGCGGGCGGCATAGCGGGCAGTGATGGTTTTATCCGGCATGCGTGTCACCCGATCCGGCGTTCAATGCGCATCAGCAAGTAGCGCGCGATGGCGAGCACAATGAAGGTGATGACGAACAGGATCAGCCCGAGCGCGATTAGCGACGAGGTGTACAGATCGCCCACCGCCTCGGTGAATTCGTTGGCGATGGAGGCGGAGATGGTGGTGCCGGGCGCGAGTATCGAGGCCGAAATCCGGTGCGCGTTGCCGATGACGAAGGTGACCGCCATGGTTTCGCCCAGGGCGCGGCCGAGACTGAGCATGATCCCGCCGATGACGCCGACCCGGGCGTAGGGCAGCACGACAAACCGCACCACTTCCCACCTGGTGCAGCCGACGCCGTAGGCCGCCTCCTTAAGCACACCCGGCACGGCCTCGAACACGTCGCGTGAAATGGAGGTCACGAACGGCAACACCATAATGGCAAGGACCAGTCCGGACGTCAGGATGCCGATGCCGTATGGAGGCCCCGCAAACAGCACGCCGAGCAGGGGAATGTCGCCGAAAACATCGATCAAGAACGGCTGTAATGTCCGCTGCAGGAACGGGGCGAACATGAACAGGCCCCAGATGCCATAGATGATGCTGGGGATGCCGGCGAGCAGCTCGACGGCGATGCCGATCGGCCGCCGCGCCCACTGCGGGCACAATTCGGTGAGGAAGAAAGCGATCATCAGGCCGACCGGAACCGCGATCAGCATCGCAATGATCGAAGTGACGATCGTGCCGTAGATCGCCGGGAGCGCTCCGAAAATTTCGGTGACCGGATTCCAGCGTTCGCTGGTCAAGAAGCTAAAGCCGAAGGCCCTGAATGCGGGAATTGAGCCATCGATCAACGAGACGATGACGCCGCTCAGCAGCAACAGCACTCCCAGCGCAGCGGCACGCGTCAGATGGCGGAATACGGCATCGCCGAGCCGGAAGCGATCGAGGGCCTTCGTGCGCGCCAGGGCCTCGGCCTGAAGCGTAACCCGTTCTGACAGCGCAATATCGGCCACCGGTTGCTTCTCCGCCGACTGCATAGACCCTCCGTTGCGGAGTTCCGCTCAGGAGAGCGAGTCAAGCGGCCTCTTACCCGTTAGACAAGCCGCTATTTTTCTAAAAGTGGAAAAAGGAAAGGCACCTCCGGAGGCGCCTTTCCCCGTAATCGTCGAAGTTAGAAATTGGCTCCGGCGCCTTTGATTTTCTCTTTCCAGCTCTTTTCGATCAGCGTGACGACGCTGTCCGGCATCGGCACGTAGTCGAGCTCGGAAGCCATCTGCTTGCCGTTCTTGTAGCCCCAATCAAAGAATTTGAGGGCTGCCGCAGAATCGGCCTCGTTGACCGGGACGGACTGCATCAGGATGAAGGTCGAACCCGCGACCGGCCAAGACTTGTCCCCCGGGGCGTTTGTCATGATGACGTGGAAATCCGGGGCGCTCGTCCAAACGGCACCGGCGGCGGCGGCTTGGAAGGCTTCCATCGTCGGCGACACGGTCTTACCCGCCTGATTGATCATCTTGGCGTAGTTCAAGTTGTTTTGCTTGGCGTAGGCGTATTCGACGTAGCCGAGCGCGCCAACGGTCTGCGCGGCCTGATTGGAAACGCCTTCGCTGCCCTTGGCGCCGATGCCGACCGGCCATTCGACGGCGGTATTCTCGCCGACCTTGCTCTTCCACTCGGGGCTGACCTTGGACAGATAGTTCGTCCAGATAAAGGTGGTGCCCGAACCGTCCGAGCGGTGCACGACGGCAATCGCGGTGCTGGGCAGCTTGATCCCCGGATTGAGCTTGGCAATCGCCGGATCGTTCCATTTCGTGATCTCGCCAAGGAAGATTTTGGCGATGGTCGGGCCGTCAAGGGTCAGCTCACCGGGCTTGATGCCGGGCAAGTTCAACAGCGGGACGACCGAGCCGTTGATAATCGGAAATTGAACGAAGTTGTTCTTGGCGACATCCTCCGGCGTCAGCGGCATGTCGGAGGCGCCGAAGGTGACGGTTTTATTGGTGATTTGCTTGATACCACCACCGGAACCGATCGATTGATAATTGAGGCCGATGCCGGTGTCTTTCTTATAGGTATCCGCCCATTTGGCGAGGACCGGATAGACGAAGGTGGAGCCGGCGCCGGTGATGTCCGCGGCGGCGGCGGGGAGCGCCGTCGCGGCCAGGAAACCGGCGGCGACGATCAATGTCAGATGTTTCATGCACGTCTCCTGTTGGTGCAATTTCGGACAGGCCGGGCTATCGACCCACGCCGGATTGCCATCCCGTCCGGTGAACCCTCTACGCAAGTCGCTGTTGTGACGCGCCGCGGTCAGAGCGTGGCGCTGCTTTGGGTGGTTGCGGGGAGATCACTCCACACAGGCGATTACAGTTTTATGACAGCCTTGATCGCGCTCGTGTGACAGGATGTCACCGGGCCGGGATTGTCGCCGTAACTTATTGGCAGAAGCCGATAAATTGCAGAACGACCTCGCGCGAATGCGGCTGTGTACGGTGCTCTGCCAGATAGATTCCTTGCCACATGCCGAGCCTTAACCGGCCGTCGACGACCGGCACGTGCAGAGACACGCCATTGAGCATGGATTTGATATGGGCCGGCATATCGTCCGGTCCTTCGACATCGTGCACCCAGCCGCCCGCCGCCGGCGCCAGCCGCTTGAGCGCAGTGACCAGATCGGTGCGCACGTCGGCGTCGGCGTTTTCCTGGATCACCAGCGAGGCCGAAGTGTGCTTGAGATAAACCAGCACCGCGCCGTGGCGCGCTTTGCTCTGCTCGAGGAAGCGCGCGACATCGCGCGTGATCTCATAAAAGCCCTCGCCGGAGGTCGCCACGGTCAACAACGCAGTCGCAATGGTCTCAACGCGGGCGGTGTGAACGGCGGAAAGCTTGCTCATAACTGCAAATCCAAAACCCGCACCAGAACGTTAGGCTACTGGCGTCTCTTTTGATCCCGAATCTCGCGCGAGGCTGACGCAGGCGTGGCGAACTGCGGAATTGAGCGACCGGCGAGCCCGTCATCTTAGACGCTCTCGCGCGGTTTCGCAGTGCACAACAAGGGTCGCGCAGCGGGCCTGATCCACAGGCGATATCTATCGATATTTCAATGCATTATCGCAAATCCGCGGTTTCTTGACTTGATGGAACTACGTCAGTATGGTCCGCGCGGCTTCAAGGAGCGGGCGTGCCGCGATCGCTGCGAGCCGCGAGTGTCGAAAGCAATGAGCGACGCGCGCGAAAACGGCGAGCACGACAACCAGCAAACCGATGAAGCCGCTCTCTCCGCGAGACTCCAGCGGCTCGGCGAAGGTTTGGCGCGCCAACGCACCGAACAGACAACCGGCGACACTGGTGCGGATCGGGCGACGACTGCATCCGGCTACGCCAAGGGCTTCCGGCTCTCGAGCGAACTCGTCGCAGGCGTGGTGGTCGGCGCCGGTCTTGGCTGGCTGATCGACCGCTGGTTCGGCATCGCGCCGTGGGGGCTGATGGTATTTCTGTTGCTCGGCTTTGCTGCGGGCGTGCTCAATGTGATGCGGTCCGCGGGGGTGGTGGCCGGCTCGAAGTTCGATGACGGCTTCGGCGAGAACCGGGAAGGATAGATTGCGCTGCGGCGCATGACGGCGAAGAAAGAAGAAACATGCAGCTCAACCCGATCGAGCAATTCGAGATTCACGACATGATGCCGATGGTGAGCATGGGCGGTCGCAATATCGCCTTCACCAATTCCGCGCTGTTCATGCTCCTCATCGTCGTTCTCGTCTCGGCGCTGCTGATCGGCGCAACCGCACAGCGCGCCATGGTGCCGGGGCGGCTGCAGTCGATCGCGGAAATGTCCTATGAATTCGTCGCCAGCACTGTCCGCAGCTCGGCGGGCACCGAAGGAATGCGGTTCTTTCCCTTCGTGTTCACGCTGTTCATGTTCGTGCTGTTCGCCAATCTGATCGGGCTCATCCCCTTTGCATTTACGGTAACGAGTCAGTTGATCGTGACCGCGGCGCTGGCGCTCACCGTGTTTTTTCTCGTCATCGGCTACGGTTTCTACCGGCACGGTCTGCGCTTTCTCAAGCTGTTCGTGCCGTCCGGCGTGCCGGGCTATATCTTGCCGGCGATCGTGGTCATTGAGGTGCTGTCGTTTCTGACCCGGCCGCTGTCGCATAGCGTGCGACTGTTCGCCAATATGCTGGCCGGCCACATCACGCTGCAGGTCTTTGCCGGCTTCGTCATCATGCTCGCGGGCTTCGGTGTGCTCGGCTGGTTCGGTGCGGTGCTGCCGTTCGCGATGGTGGTCGTGCTGTTCGCGCTCGAACTCCTGGTGGCGGTCCTGCAAGCCTATGTGTTCGCTATTCTCACCTGCATCTATCTCAACGATGCGATCCACCCGGGCCATTGACGGCTCGAAATCTGCAGCAAACGAAAAGGAGCTTTGTCATGGATCCGACCGCCGCAAAATACATCGGTGCCGGTATCGCCTGTATCGGCATGGGCGGCGCCGGCGTCGGCGTGGGCATCATCTTCGGCAACTACCTCGCGGCCGCGCTGCGCAATCCTTCGGCCGCGCAGGGTCAGTTCGGCAACCTGATCTTCGGCTTCGCCATCACCGAGGCGCTCGGCATTTTCTCGCTGTTGATCGCACTGCTCCTGTTGTTCGGGTTGTAAGACTTCCGCTCATGCCGACCGCCGCCGAGGTGCCTGCGGGACATCATTCGTTCCCGCCGTTTCAGACCGAGAACTTTCCGTCTCAGCTGATCTGGCTGGCGCTGACTTTCGTCCTGCTCTACGTCATTATGTCGAAGGTCGCGCTGCCGCGCATCGGTTCGATCCTGCAGGCGCGCGCCAAGCACATCGCCGACGATCTCGCCGCCGCAAACGGCTACAAGCAGCGATCCGACGCAGCGCATGCGGCCTATGAGAAGGCGCTCGCCGACGCCCGTGCGCGGGCACAAGGGATTGCGAGCGCGACACGGGAGAAGCAAGCGCGGGAAGCCGGGGAGCTGCACAAGCGGCTGGAGGCGCAGCTGCACGAGCGGCTCGCCGCGGCGGAGCAATCGATCGCGCGGACGCGCACCGCCGCCATGGGCAATGTACACGCGATCGCGGTGGACGCCGCATCGGCGATCGTGCAGCGGTTGATCGGGCAAGTCCCCGCCAACGAGGCCATCGCCGCCGCCGTGCGCGACGTCGTCAAACGTTGAAGAGACGCACCGATGCCCACTCCTGAAACCTGGGTCGCCATTGCCTTTCTGTTTTTCGTCGGCCTGCTCGCTTATGTCGGCGCGCATCGCAGGGTGATCGCGTCGCTTGACGCACGCCAAGCGCGCATCAAGAGCGAGCTGGAAGAGGCGCTGCGGTTGAAGAGCGAAGCTCAAGCCTTGCTGGCCGAATTCGAGCGCAAGGCGCGCGAGGCGGAAGCCGAGGCCGCGGCTATCATTGCCGGCGCCGTCGCCGAAGCCGAGCGTCTGGCCGCCGAGGCCAAGGCCAAAACCGAAGATTTCATCGCGCGCCGGACCAAAATGGCGGAAGCGAAGATCGCCCAGGCCGAGTCGCAAGCGCTGGCCAACGTCCGCTCCGCCGCAGCGGAAGCCGCGGTCGCCGCGGCCGAGAAAATCCTCGCCGCGGCCGCCAAGGGCAAGGTCGCGGAGGATTTGCTGGCGCGCGGCATCGCGGACATCAAACAAAAATTCAATTAAGCCCGGGCGCGCCCAGCGCAGCGGGCAATTTCCGTTGGCGAATTGATTTCTGGTTGTGAATTAAGTCGGATTCCTGTGCATAATTGCACACCCGGTGCATCGATACTCTTTGCATAAACGCGCCGCACGGTATCCTCATCCTGCACTTCCCCGGAATACCGGACGGCTGCCACGTGTCGTGGCCGAACCATCGGAGGGACCATTGGTCATCTTCGATTGTAACGGCGTGCTTGTCGACGGCGAACCGATTGCCGCCAAGGTTCTGGCGCAGGCGTTCCGGCAGGTCGGCTTGCTGCTGACCATCGAAACGGTGATGCGCCAATTCCACGGCCGCCGGCCGGCCGACATACTCGCGGCAGTCGAGGCGGCGACCGGAAGAGCGCTGCCGTCCGATTTTTCCGCACGCGTGGCAGCGGAAACGCTGCAGCAGTTGCGCGCGGAGTTGCGGCCCGTCGCCCACGCCATTCACGCCCTGACATGGATTCGCGGAACCAAAGCCGTGGCGTCGTCCTCGCCGGCCGATCGTATCCGCACCAGCCTCGAAGTCACCGGGCTGTTGCGCTTTTTCGAGCCGCGCCTGTATTCGGCGAGCGCCGTGCGCAACGGCAAACCGGCGCCCGACCTGTTCCTGCTCGCCGCCGCACGCAATCAGGTCGATCCGCGCGACTGCATCGTGGTGGAGGATTCGGCGCCGGGCATCGCCGCGGCGGTGGCGGCGGGCATGGTACCGGTCGGCTTCGTCGGCGGCAGTGCCACGCCCGGCAAGCTTGCGTCCGAGCTTATTGCCGCCGGGGCCCGCTGCATCGTCGCCGACCTGCGGGCGTTGAAGAGCACGATCGCCGACCTGCGCGGCTGGTGAGCGGACCGAGATACTCAGCCCGTCGGCGCGTTCGGATTGGGCTTCGGCTTTGGCTTCGGTTTGATGCGGGCTGCGGGCCGTAATTTCGTCCGATCCTCTTCCTCGGCGCCGATAGGATCAAAGCCGATATAGACGATGTAATTGTCGAGCTCAGCGGACGACGGCAGCGGGAAGGCGAAATTGTCTTCGATATGAGTAAACGTTGCGCCGGCGTCGGTGGATGTGACCGCCACCGGAATCCGGATCAGCTTGGTGAAGATCGTTTTCGCACCGGATACCGGCTGGTCGACGACGGCGAGCCGCAGCGGCACGTCGACCTCGCCCGGCCCGCCGGCCGGCCCGACGATCAGGCGTCCTTGGACGCCGATCTTCATCACCAGCTGATTGCCCACGACTTTGCAGTCGCGCGCGGCGCGGACGAACGCGCCTTGATATTTTAGCGACATCGCGTCGTTGCTGCCGTCCGGCGGCGGCTGCGGGATGGTCAATGTGGCCGCGCCCCGGCGAATGTCGAGCAAGGGGCAATCGACATTAGCCTGCTGTGTATTGACGACCGGACGCGGATCGTGCGCCTTGCCCGCGGTCGAGAAGAAATTCTCGATCTTATCTTTCAGCGAGGGCGAACTCGGCAACGCAGCGGCCGACACCGGCGGCGTCGCGGGTGGCGGGGGCGCCGGTGCGTTCGTTGTCACGGTTGTGGCGGCTGTGGCGGTTGTAGCAGTTGGGGCGGTTGTGGCAGTTGTGGCCGGTCCGCCGAATATGCTGCCGCGGCCGCTGCATCCGGGCAGAAGAAACGCAAGCGCGAGCAACGCCGCCGCCGGCACGCGACTAAACAGGCTTCTCTGATTGAAGTCCCGCCGCATTCCCCGTTGCATCGCCGAACTTGCGATCCCCTCGATCTTATAACAAGCCAACCGTGGCCATCCCAAGGCGGAGCCGTCGGCTTGGTTAAGAGGCGGCACCGTCAAGATTTCGGCGCGTCCTTCAGACGCGCATAAAGCAAGTGATCCTGCCAGGTGCCGTTGATGCAGAGATATTCCCGGGCGTAGCCCTCGCGCGTGAAGCCGGTTTTCTCCAGAAGCTTGATCGAGCCGGCATTGCTTGGGATACAGGCCGCTTCGACGCGATGCAGCCTTAAGCTCGCGAAAGCGAATGGAAGGACGGCGCGCACCGCCGCCGTCATGTAGCCTTGCCGCACGAAAGGCAAACCCATCCAGTAGCCGAGACTGCCGGCCTGAGCGACGCCGCGGCGGATATTCGCCAGCGTCAATCCGCCGACCAGCGCCCCATCCGCATAGCGGGCGATCAGAAAAGCGTAGCCCTGATCGGTCCGCAGATCCTCGGCATAGCGTTTGATCCGGCGCCGGAACGCGCCGCGGGTCAGGTCGTCGTCCGGCCAGGTCGGCTCCCAAGGAGTGAGAAAGTCCCGGCTCGTCTCGCGTAACGCCGCCCATTCGTCGAAGTCCGTCAACTGCGGCGTGCGCAGCACGACGCCGTCGCCCTCGATGCTCGGCAACGGCTCGCTGAAGTTGATGGTGCGAAAGAACGCCATAAACGCGGAGTTTCAAGCGCGGTTCGTCATGCGGCCCGGCGGGTCAGACTCTCGGCAATCGCGGCCGCACTTTCAAGTCCGGAGCCGAGCCCAAGCACGGCCGTCGCAAGCTTGCCGCGCGCCAAGAGCGCACGGCCGGCGGCGCGTGCGCTCTCGACCGTGACGGCATCGACTTTCGCTACCAGCTCGTTGAGCGGAATCGGCCGGCCACGGGTGATCATCTGGCGAGCCAGTTGCTCGATGCGCGCGCCGGAGCTTTCCAGCGCCATGAGCAGGCCGGCCTTCATCTGCGCCTTGGCGCGCGCGACCTCCGGCTCGGAAATAGTTTCGGCAGTCGAGGCGATTTCATCGACAATAAGCCGCATCAGCTCCGAGGTGTCCGCGGCATCGGTGCCGGCATAAAGGCCGAACATGCCGATGTCGGAATAGGGCACGTGGAACGAATAGATTGAATAGCACAGCCCGCGCCGCTCGCGCGCCTCCTGGAACAGCCGGGAGGACATGCCGCCGCCGAGGATGTTGGTGAAGACCTGCAGGCTGTAAAGGTCGGGATCGACGATCGATACGCCGGGAAGCGCCAGCGCGATGTGCACCTGCTCCAGCTCGCGCTTCTCGACATGGGTGCCGCCGCCGAAGCGCGCCAGCTCCGGCACCGGCCCGGCCGGGCCGTTGAAGCTCGCGAACCGCTTCTCCACCTCGGCAAGCACGGCCTTGTGCTCGACGGCGCCGGCGGCGGCCACCACGATGTCCGGCGCACGATAGTTCCGCACGAGATAGTCGCGCAGTTTGCCGTCGTCGAACGAGCGCACGGTTTTCGCCGTGCCCAGGATCGAGCGGCCGAGCGACTGGTCGGGAAAAGCTATGACCTGCAAATGCTCGAAGATGAGATCGTCCGGCGTGTCGGCGACGGCGCCGATTTCCTGCACGATGACGTTCTGCTCGCGCAGCAGCTCCTCACGGTCGAAGGCCGGCTCGGAGAGAATATCGGCGAGCACGTCGAGCGCGAGCGGCACATCGGCCTTGAGCACGCGCGCATAGTAAGCGGTGCTTTCGGCGCCGGTTGCGGCATTGAGGTCGCCGCCCACCGCCTCGATCTCCTCGGCAATCTGCCGCGCCGTGCGCCGGCGCGTGCCCTTGAACGCCATATGTTCGAGGAAATGGGAAATGCCGTGTTCGTCGCGGCGTTCGTCGCGGCTGCCGGAATTGACCCAGACGCCGAGCGAGGCGGTCTCGAGATGCGGCATCGCGTCGGTTACGACGTTGATGCCGGATTTCAAGGTCGTCACCTCAACACTCATGCTGCCGCTCCTTCCTGCGCGGCACGGCTCGTTTGCAGGATGAACCGTTCGACCGCTGACTGATCTGCCGGCAGCACGGTGACGCGCTCCGGCCGTTGACTGATCTCGGACAACCATTCCGGCAGTTGCGGCCGCACGCCGCAGGCTCGTTCGACCGCATCGGGAAATTTCGCGGCATGCGCGGTCGACAGCACCACCATGGGCACCGCAGGGTCGCGCTTTTCCTTTTCCGCCACCGCGATGCCGACCGCGGTATGCGGATCGATGAAATTGCCGGTCTCGCGCCTGACCGTCCGGATCGTCGCCGCGACTTCGTCCTCGTCGGCGCGGTCGGCGGCGAACAGCGCGCGAATGTAGGACAAAGCGCGCGCCGAGAGCGTGAACCGCCGCGACTGCTGGAGCGAGGCCATCAGCGCTCTGATCGCGCTCGCGTCGCGGTCATAGGCGTCGAACAACAAGCGCTCGAAATTCGACGACACCTGGATGTCCATCGACGGCGAGGTCGTCGGCACGACATCGCGCGGCTCATAGCTGCCGGTCGCAAGCGTGCGGGCCAGAATGTCGTTGACATTGGTGGCGACGACCAGCCGGTCGATCGGCAGCCCCATGCACGCCGCCACGTAGCCGGCATAGATGTCGCCGAAATTGCCGGTCGGCACGGTGAATGCGACTTTGCGCGCCGGCGCGCCGAGCGACACCGCAGCGGTGAAGTAATAGACCGCCTGGGCCACGATACGCGCCCAATTGATCGAATTCACGCCGGACAGACGGACTTGATCGCGAAAGGCGTGATGATTGAACAGCCCCTTCACAATGGCCTGACAGTCGTCGAACGTGCCCTCGACGGCGATGGCGCTGACATTGGCGGCGTTAGCCGTCGTCATCATGCGCCGCTGCACCTCGGAAATGCGGCGGTGCGGAAACAGCACGACGACGTTGACCTGAGCGCGGTCTTGGAACGCCTCGACGGCGGCGCCGCCGGTATCGCCGGAGGTGGCGACGACGATGGTTCGGCGCTCGCCGCGCGCGGCCAGCGCATGGTCCATCAGCCGCGCCAGAAGCTGCATCGCCAGATCTTTAAACGCCAGCGTGGGCCCGTGGAATAGTTCGAGCGCGAAGGTATTGACGCCAAGCTGGGTCAAAGGCGCAACCGCGGGGTGGCGAAAATTGCCGTAGGCCTCGCGCGTCATGCGGGCGAGATCGGTTTCGCTGACGGAATCGGCGGTGAACGGCCGGATCACCTCGACCGCGACCTCGGCATAGGAACGCCCGGCAAAGCCGGCGATCGCCTGTGGCTCGAGGCGTGGCCAGGTTTCCGGCACATAGAGGCCGCCATCGCGGGCGAGACCCGCAAGCATGGCCTCGGAAAAGCCGAGCGAGGGGGCCTCGCCCCTGGTCGAGACATAGCGCAACTGACATTCCCATTGCAGCCGGCGACAGTACCGGCGGACCAAACTAAGATATTGATTCTGAACGCTTTATCTGGCCGTTGGGCCAGTCGTAGCGCCGGAACCGCCATCACACTAGATGGCTTCACAGGGAACGCCAAGGGAGCCGAAATAGTCCCCTAGAAAGCTGAATAAGCCCCGTCCCGGCGGCCGGATGTGAAGGCCCAGGATAAGAACACCCCGGCCAACACAGCCGCCAGGCCGAACCAGGTGATGGCGTATTGCAGGTGGTTATCCGGCAAGCTGACGACGAGCTTGCCAGGCTGCGGTAAGCCGCCCGGCGGCGCCGGCGACTCCTGCTCGACGTAAAATGGCGCCAGCGGGTGAAGTCCTCCGCCAATCCCTTTGGCGGCCGCAATCGCCGCCGGATCGCGGGCAAACCAGAGATTGTGCGCGGGGTCGTCGTTGGGCGTGAACCAATGCCGGGTGTCCGGCCAGCGCATCACGCCCAGGATGTCGATCGGCCCGGAGAGTTGGCCGCCGGGCCGCGTTTTCGGGTCTTGGCGGCCATCGGGAACAAAGCCGCGATTGACCATCACCACGGACCCATCGTCGAGACGCGCGGGCGTGAACACCCAATAGCCCGGACTGGAGACATCGGGGCGGAATGCCGTCGCGGCGGCAAACACCAATGCCTCGCGGCTATGATCGAATGCGGCGGTGAATTTGACCCGGCGATATTCGTCGGTCGCTTGATCGAGTTGCGGCCAGGCGTTTGCCGCCGGCAGCGCCTCGGGCGGCGCTGCAAGCCGCTCGGTCAGCGTGGCGATCAGCCCTTCCTTCCAGGCCTTGCGCTGGATCTGCCAGACGCCGAGTCCGATGAGGAGCGCGAAGGCGAGCAATGCAGGCAACAGAAGTCCGAGCCAGGATCTGCGTCCATTGCGGCGCGGCGCGGGCGCTTCGCGCGTCTCTTTGGTCTGCACAGTTCGCATGGTGGACATCATGGCTCGTCCGCGCCAAAGCGGCTTTCAGCGGCCTTGTGGTGATATTGCAGGGCGATCATCAAGCCCTTCATCGGCCGCAGCGGACCGAGCGTGAGGATAAAGATCAGCGGCAGCCACAGCACCGCGTGAACCCAATACGGCGGCTGATAGAGAACCTCGGTGATGAGCGCCAAGCCGACGACGATGGCGCCGGCCAAGAACATAATGAACACCGCCGGCCCGTCCCCGGAATCGGCGAAACCGTAGTCGAGGCCGCAGACCTGGCACCGCGGCCGCAACGTCAGAAATCCCTGGAACAGTTTGCCCTTGCCGCAGCGCGGGCAGGCGCACGCCAATCCGGCGCCGATCGATCCCGAAAGCGTGTCGATCGTCTTTTGGGCCATGTCAGCTATGTAGAGTGCCGCTCGTCCCCGCGGAAGCGGCAACCTGCCCGATGTGCGACCTGGATTCCCGCGGTCGCGGGATTAAGCGGAGGATTAAGCGTCGGCCCTATCCGGCATGCGGTCCGCCGCCCCACACATAGATGCAGGTGAACAGGAACAACCACACCACGTCGACGAAATGCCAGTACCAGGCGGCAAACTCGAAGCCGAGGTGCTGCGTCGGCTTGAACTGGCCGGCCATGGCGCGGAACAAGCAGACGATCAGGAAGATCGAGCCGATGATAACGTGAGCGCCATGAAAGCCGGTCGCCATGAAGAAGGTGGCGCCATAGATGTTGCCTGAATAGTGAAACAGCGCGTGCATGTATTCCCAGGCCTGCACGCAGGTGAAGCTCAAGCCCAGTCCGATGGTGAGAGCGAGGCCCCAGACCAGGCCCTTGCGGTCGTTCTCGAGCAGCGCGTGATGGGCCCAGGTGACCGTGGTGCCCGAGGTGAGCAAGATCAGCGTGTTGAGCAGCGGGAAATGCCAGGGATCGAACGTCTCGACGCCCTTGGGCGGCCAGACGCCCCCGGTATAGGCAATCCGCGCCACGTCACGGAATTCGTCGGGAAATAATGCGGTATTGAAATAGGCCCAGAACCAGGCGACGAAAAACATCACCTCGGAAGCGATGAATAAAATCATGCCGTAGCGGTGCGATATCTGCACCACGCGGGTGTGATCGCCCTCGAATTCGGCCTCGTGGATCACATCGCGCCACCAGCCGATCATGGTGTAGGCGATGCCGATGACGCCGGCGCCCATGATGACCGGCGCGTAAGTGGCCATCTGATGCATCCACAGGATCAGTCCGACCGCCAGAACGAATCCCGAGGTCGCGCCAACTGCCGGCCACGGACTGGGATTGACCAAGTGGTAATCGTGGTGCGGTTTGGCGTGTGCCACATCAGCCATCGTCATCTTCTCCACCTTGGCGCGACGGTTCGGCCGCCCACGCCGTTTCATTGCCTAACGTCAGATATGCCCCGACTTCTGCGAAGTTGCGCCTTCGACGACCGCAGGCTCCGGATCGTTCACCGGATAGAAGGTATAGGACAGCGTGATGTTGGTCAGCGTGTCCTGCTCGGAATCCTTGGCGAGCTTGGGGTCGACGTAGAACACCACCGCCATGTCGCGCTTCTCCCCCGGTTTCATGGTCTGCCGCGTGAAGCAAAAGCAGTTGATCTTTTCAAAGTAGATGCCGGCGGTCGGCGGCGTCACATTGTAGCCGGCCTGGCCGGTGGTGATGCGGGCGGTTTGGTTGGTCACCGAATAATAGACCGTCACCACCTCGCCAAGATGCACATCGATGGTCCGGCGCTCGGGCTCGAAGCTCCAGGCCAAGCCGGGGGCGACGTTGGAATCGAAGCGCACCGTGACGAGGCGGCCGGATACTTCGCGACTCGGCAGCGCATGCGCCACCTGCGTGGTGCCGCCGAAACCGGTGGCGTGGCAGAACCAGGAATAAAGCGGCACGGCTGCGTAGGAAACGCCCACCATCGCCGCGACGAAGACGCCGCAGGCGAAAGCGACGACGAAATCGCGGGATTTGTGCGGCAAATGCGTCTGGGTGCTCACGGCTGCCACGTCATTTCAGGTCGTCACATTGGGCTTCGTGCATATTGCATGGGTTAGTTTTTGCATGGATTAGTTTGCTTGGGTCAGTCGTGCAGCACGCCCGGGCCCTTCACCAGCGTCACGATATAGAACAACAGCACCAAAAGGCCGAGCGACACCGCGATTGCGATCGACCGCGCGCGGCGCGCGCGCTCCTGCTCTTTCGTGAGCTTGATGCCGGTCGGCGGCGGCTCTTGGTGCATCGCGTCATTCATCGCGTTACTCATCGTCACGCCGCCAACTGCCCGAACGGCCAACCGGCGAACCCCGCCGACATGCGATCGACCAACAGCATGGCAAACAACAGGAACAGGTAAAGGATCGAGAAGGCGAACATTTGTTTGCTCGCGGTATTGGCTTCGTCCTCGGCGCGAATACGAAACGCCAGAGCGATCATGATGGCACCGGTCGCCGCCGCGACGATTCCATAAAGCGGGCCGGCATAGCCAAGCAGCCAGGGCGCGATACCGAGCGGCGCCAAAATGAGCGTGTAGAGCAGGATTTGGCGGCGGGTTTCCCGCGCGCCGGCGACAACCGGCAGCATCGGCACCCCGGCGCGCGCATAATCCTCGGCGCGATAAAGCGACAGCGCCCAGAAATGCGGTGGCGTCCAGAAGAAGATGATGAGAAAGAGAACGATCGGCTCGACCGCGACGCTGCCGGTCACCGCCGTCCAGCCGATGAGCGGCGGCAGCGCGCCGGCGGCTCCACCGATGACGATATTCTGCGGCGTCGTGCGCTTGAGCCACACGGTATAGACGACGATGTAAAAGGCGATCGTCGCCGCCAGAAGCGCCGCCGCGAGGATATTGACCAAAAGGCCCAGCACCACCACCGAGAAGCTCGCCAGCGTCAGGCCGAAGGCCAGCGCCTCGCCGGGCGCGAGGCGTCCGGCGGGAATCGGCCGCGCCGCAGTGCGCGCCATGCGCGCGTCGATGTCGGCATCGTACCACATATTGAGCGCGCCCGCGGCGCCGGCGCCGACCGCGATGCAGATCAGCGCGGTCAACCCGATCACCGGATGAATATGGCCGGGCGCGACCAGAAGCCCGACCAGCGCCGTGAACACCACGAGCGACATCACCCGCGGTTTCATCAGTTCGATGTAATCGCCGACGCCCGCAATGCTGGGCTCGACGCGGGCGACCGTAACGCTCATCGGATCAACGGCAGCGTATCATATTGGTGGAACGGCGGCGGCGACGGCAGCGTCCATTCCAGCGTGGTCGCACCAGGGCCCCACGGATTGGCCGCCGCGCGCTCCTTCTTGATGAAGGCCAGCGCCATGCCGAAGAAAAACACGAGCACGCCGAAGCCGGAAATGTACGAGCCGATCGACGAGACGAAATTCCAGCCGGCAAACGCATCGGGATAATCGACATAGCGGCGCGGCATGCCGGCAAGACCGAGGAAATGCTGCGGGAAGAACACGATGTTGACGCCGATGAAGGTCAGCCAGAAGTGCAGCTTGCCGATGGCCTCGCTGTACATGTAGCCGGTGATCTTGGGAAACCAGTAGTACCAGCCGCCGAAGATGGCGAACACGGCGCCGAGCGAGAGCACATAGTGGAAATGGGCCACGACATAATAGGTGCCGTGCAGCTCGCGATCGACGCCGGCATTGGCCAGGACGACGCCGGTCACGCCGCCGATGGTGAACAGGAAAATGAAGCCCACCGCCCACAACATCGGCGTCTTGAACTCGACCGAGCCACCCCACATCGTGGCGATCCAGGAGAAGATCTTCACCCCGGTCGGCACCGCGATCACCATGGTGGCGGCGATGAAATAGGCTTGGACGCTCGCCGACATGCCGACATTGTACATGTGGTGCGCCCACACCACGAAGCCGATGCCGCCGATCGACACCATCGCATAGGCCATGCCGAGATAGCCGAACACCGGCTTTTTCGAGAACGTCGCCACGATCTGGCTGACCATACCGAAGCCCGGCAGAATGAGGATGTAAACTTCCGGGTGGCCGAAGAACCAGAACAGGTGCTGAAACAACAGCGGATCGCCGCCGCCTTCCGGATTGAAGAAGGTGGTGCCGAAATTGCGATCAGTGAGCAGCATGGTGATGGCGCCGGCGAGAACCGGCAGCGACAACAGCAAGAGGAAGACCGTCACAAGTTCCGACCACACGAACAGCGGCATTTTGTGCAGGGTCATGCCGGGTGCGCGCATGTTGAAGATGGTCGTGATGAAGTTGATGGCGCCGAGAATCGACGAGGCGCCGGCGAGATGGATCGACAGGATGACGAAATCCATCGCCGGGCCGGGATGGCCGTAGGTCGACAGCGGCGCGTACAGCGTCCATCCGGTTCCGGCGCCGAGCGTGCCCGGTTCGCCCTCGACGAACATCGACATCACCAGCAGGCTGAACGACGCCGGCAACAGCCAGAACGAGATGTTGTTCATGCGCGGGAACGCCATGTCCGGCGCACCGATCATCAGCGGGATCATCCAGTTGCCGAAGCCGCCGATCATCGCCGGCATGACCATGAAGAAGATCATGATCAGGCCGTGGGCGGTGACGATCACGTCATAGATATGCGTTTCATGGAAGATCTGGATGCCGGGATACATCAGTTCGGCCCGGATCGCGATCGACATGGCGCCGCCGATCACGCCGGCAATCAGCGCGAACACCAGATACATCGTGCCGATGTCCTTGTGGTTCGTCGAATAGACGAAGCGGCGCCAGCCGTGCGGAATGGCGTGCTCGCCTTCGTCGCCGTGCGCTGCGTGTACCATCGTGTCCATTGCCAGTTCCTCGTTAGCGATCGCCCGTTGTCTGCCCGTTTTCCTGCGTTCCCACCGTCACTGCGACGACGGCACGGCCGCCGCCGCGAATGTATTCGGCGGAACACCATTCTCGGCGGAATATTTCTGCTTGGCTTGGGCGACCCACGCATTGAAATCGCTCTCGCTCACCACATGCACCGAAATCGGCATGAAGGAATGGTCCTTGCCGCACAACTCGGAGCACTGGCCGTAGAACATTCCCGTCGTGGTCGCTTTGAACCAGGTCTCGTTCATGCGGCCGGGAACGGCGTCAATGCGAATGCCGAATGACGGCACCGCGAAGGAGTGGATGACGTTGGCGCCGGTCACCAGCACGTGCACGACCTTGTTCACCGGCACCACCATGTCGCTATCGGCCGTGAGCAGCCGCGGCTGACCGGGCTTGAGGTCCTTGGTCTGAACCATCAGCGAATCGAATTCAAAATTGCCATTATCGGGATAAGCATAGCTCCAGAACCACTGCTTGCCGGTCGCCTTCACCGTAAGGTCCGGATGCGGCACGTCGAGCTCCACGAACAGGAGCCGGAACGACGGCACGGCAATCGCCGCCAGGATAATGACCGGCACGATGGTCCAGAGAATCTCGATCGGGGTGTTGTGCGTGGTCCGCGAAGGGGTCGGATTGGCGCGCGCATTGAAGCGCACGATAATGATCAGAAGCAGCGCCAGAACGAAGGCCGAAATCACCGCAATGACCCAGAGCAGGAAATAATGGAAGTCGGCGATCTGCTGCATCACCGGCGAGGCCGCATCCTGAAGGTCCATTTGCCAGGGCGACGGCTGGCCGAGACCGGCGGACGCCGCCCCCGCGCTCGCCAGCAAAGCACCGACGATCGCCGTAGCGGCGGTCAAGCGTGAGAACACTTTCATGTCTCGTTTTGCTCCCTGTTTCTGATCTTGACCACCACCGTCCGCGATGAACGCAAACTCCGCATCAGCGCAGATCGCAACGGCATGGCGCCGCCTGCTTCCGGCGGGACTTGCACCACGACCGTCAAGTCCTTCGCAGGCATCGGCGGGATAGGGGAATCCCGGTTTCTCCAAACCACAAATCGGCGTCTGCTGCAATGCACTCTTAAGCAGCGATGGTCGCAGCCGTGGATGGCGTCATTTGGGTGCGGCGACAACGACCGCCAAACCCGCTTCCTCCACCTTGGCGGAGCCACAATGCCTTGATTTGGGTCAACTTGACACCGCAGGCTCACCATGTACGCAAGCCTCGCGCGACGCGCGGCCTGCGCCAGTGATTCGCGCGCGGTTGGCGTGCATCGCAAGCCTGTGAGGGGCGGCTTTTCGGCTGATCAGGGGAACATGATCATGGCGAAAATCGATGGCGGATGGCGGATGCGGCCATTGGCCTGCGGCTTTGCCTGCGCCGTCGTCTTCATGGCTTTGGCATGCTGCCGGCAAGCCTTGGTCGGTCAAGCTTGGGCACAGGGCGCGGTCCAGTCGGTGCATGGCGATTGGCAAATCCGCTGCGACACGCCGCCCGGCGCTCAGAGCCAGCAATGCGCTTTGATGCAGAGCGTGACGGCGGAAGACCGGCCCAATGTCGGCCTGACCGTTATCGTGCTTAAGACGTTCGGACCAGAAGAGCCGCCTGATGCGCGTGGTGGCGCCGCTCGGCGTGCTGCTGCCATCGGGACTGGGTCTTAAGATCGACAACCAGGACGTGGGCCGCGCCGGCTTCGTCCGCTGCCTGCCTAATGGCTGCGTCGCCGAAGTGGTCATGGACGACAACCTCATCAGCAAATTGCGCACCGGCAAAACCTCGACCTTCATCATCTTTCAGACGCCCGAGGAGGGCATCGGCTTCCCCATGAGCCTGAAAGGATTCGGCGAGGGTTACGACGCGTTGCCGTAGATTTTGCCGCCCGAAACGGCCTGGGGGAAAGCTCATGAGCGCAAATCGTCGCAATGCGACAGTGATTGCCATCACGCTGGTGGCCGCCGCCATTGCGCTGTCGGCCGCCGCACCGGGCCGGGCGCAAAGTCATTATCCAGATCATCCCGTCGTGCTGATCGTGCCGTATGGGCCCGGCGGCGTCGCCAACGTTGGCATGCGTCTCCTCGGCGAGAAGCTGTCGAGCCTTCTCAAGCAGCAATTCGTCATCGAAAACCGGCCGGGCGCCGGCGGCATTGTCGCCGCGCAAGCCGGCGCCACCGCCGCGCCCGACGGCTACACGCTGTTGATGACCGGCAACAATACCGCGATCGCCACCGCGCTGTTCAAATCGCTGCCGTTCAACGTCTTGACCGACTTCGCCTCGATCTCGACGGCGGCCTTCTTCGATCTTTTGATCGTCACGCGCACCGGCTCGCCGTTGCACTCGGTGACGGACTTGATCAAGGCGGCGCAAGCCAGTCCCGGCAAGCTCAACATCGGCACCATTGTTCCCGGCAGCACGCAGAACCTCGCCGCCCTGCTGTTCCTCTCAACGACCGGCATCAACGCGACCGTCGTGACCTTTCGCACCTCGCCCGACATGGCCAATGCGGTGATGCGCGGCGACATCGACGTCGCCTTCGAATTCTACGCGGCGGTGCAGGGCCTCCTTGGCCAGAAATTGACGGCGCTCGCTTCGACCGGATCAAAGCGCACGGCCTATCTGCCCGATGTTCCCACCGTCATCGAGAGCGGGATCAAGGACTACGACGTCGCCAGCTGGAACGGCCTTTCGGCGCCCGCCGCGACGCCGAAAGCGGTCATCGAAACGCTCAACAGCGCGATGAAAGCGGTCATTCCCGACCCCGACATCCAAGCCAAAGCGCACACGGTCGGCATGGAAATGCGCTGGAGCACGCCGCAGGACATGACGGCGCGCATGACAGCCGACATCGCCAAATGGGGCGATGTTATCGCCAAGGCCGGCATCGCGAAGGGCGACTAAGTGCCCCTCGCCGGCCGGCTGCTCAGCGATTATGTAAGGTCTCGATCCAACGCCTAGTTCAGGAACCCGCAATGACCAGTGGTCCCATCTCGCTCGTCGACCGCGCCGGGCTCGACCGGCCGCGCTTGGCCAAAATCATATCCCGCGGCCTCGATGGCGCCGATGACGGCGAACTTTTTCTCGAATACCGCCAGGCCGAGGCGCTGACATTCGACAACGGCCGGCTGAAACAGGCGACCTACGATACCTCGCAGGGTTTTGGGCTGCGCGCGGTGAAGGACGAAGCGGTCGGCTATGCGCATGCCTCCGACGTGTCGGAGGCGGCGATTGAACGGGCCGCGGACGCGGTGCGCGCGGTCAAGGGCGGCTATGGCGGCCGTTACACCGAGCCGCCCGCCCGCAGCAATGTGAAACTTTACAGCGACGATAGTCCGCTCGGCGCTCCGTCCTTTGAAGCCAAAGCGCAGCTCCTGCAAACCATCGACGCCTATGCCCGCGCCAAGGATCCGCGCGTGCGGCAGGTGACGGCGAGCCTCGGCGCGAGCTGGCAGGCGGTGGAAATCTTGCGCAGCGACGGCGCGACCTATCGCGACGTGCGGCCGCTGGTTCGCGTCAACGTTTCGGTCGTGGTCGGCGACGGCACCCGCCAGGAAACCGGCAGTGACGGCTATGGCGGCCGCGAGGGCTATGACCGATTTATCGCCACCGATGCCTGGCAGGGCGCGGTGGACAACGCGATCCGTCAGGCGCTGGTCAATCTCGACGCGGTGCCGGCGCCCGCCGGCGAGATGGACGTTCGTGCTCGGCCCGGGCTGGCCCGGCGTCATGCTGCACGAGGCGGTCGGGCATGGGCTGGAAGGCGACTTCAACCGCAAGAAGACGTTCGGCCTTTGCCGGACTGATGGGACAACAGGTTGCGGCCAAGGGCGTTACCGTGGTCGACGACGGCACCATGTCGCGCCGCCGCGGTTCGCTCTCGATCGACGATGAAGGCACGCCGACCAACCGCACCGTGCTGATCGAGGACGGCATTCTGGTCGGCTACATGCAGGACCGGCAGAATGCGCGGCTGATGGACATGAAACCGACCGGCAACGGCCGGCGCGAGAGCTTCGCCCATGTGCCGATGCCGCGCATGACCAACACCTACATGCTCGCCGGCGCGCACGAGCCGGGCGAGATCATCGCCTCGGTCAAGAACGGCATCTACGCGACCTATTTCGGCGGCGGCCAGGTCGACATCACGTCGGGCAAATATGTGTTCCAGTGCACCGAGGCCTACCGCATCGAGAACGGCAAAGTCGGTGCGCCGATCAAAGGCGCCATGCTGATCGGCAACGGCCCGACCGACCTGCACCGCGTCTCCATGATTGGCAACGACCTTAAGCTCGACAACGGCATCGGCACCTGCGGCAAGAACGGCCAGGGCGTGCCGGTCGGCGTCGGCCAACCGACGCTGCGCATCGACCGCATTACCGTCGGCGGGACGGGATGACCGGCATCGGTCACGGCCAGGCTGCGCGGGAGATTCCGTCAATGCGACGTTGGCTCAAAAGCGTCCTCGACGTGGCGATTATCGTCGTGATCGTCATCGCGACAAAGACGGCCATTGCCGAGCCGTATTATGTGCCGTCCGGCTCCATGGAGCCTACGCTGCAGATCGGCGATGAATTGCTGGCGACGAAATACCCGTACGGCTACAGCTCCGCGTCGCTGCCGAATTACATCACGCTTCCCGATACCGCGCGCATTTTGGCGGCGCTGCCGCAACGCGGTGACGTTGTGGTGTTCCGCTGGCCCGGCGACCGCTCGCAAATCTGGGTCAAGCGCGTCGTTGGGCTGCCCGGCGATCGCATCGCCATGCACAACGGACGGCTGTGGATCAATGGCGCGCCGGTCGGTCTTAAAGCCGATGGTATGGGCTGGGCCGAGGAAGAGAACGGCTCGCGCCAGGCGGCATCGCGTTTCATCGAAAGGCTCCCCGGCGGCCGTGAGCACCCCATCTTCAAGCAGCAGACATTCGGCATCCTCGACAACATGCCGGAACTGGTTGTGCCGCCGAACCATTTGTTCGTCATGGGCGACAACCGCGACGATTCGGCGGACAGCAGGGTTCCCGTCGTTGCCGGCGGCGTTGGGATATTGCCGGTTTCCGATCTGGTTGGGCGCGTGGACGCGCTGGTCGGATCGTGGGATTTGGCCGCCGCCAAGAACGGTCCGGTGTGGGACTGGCCGTCGGATTTGCGGCTGTCGCGGTTTTTCACCGCGGTTCGATAAAAGCGCTTCTTGTCCTTACCGCACCACGCCCGAAATGCAGCAGGGCCGGCGGCGCGGCGGCTTGATCTTTTCCTTCAAGTAGCAGTGCGCAGCGGCACTGCCATAGCCGGGCCGGCGATAGGTCCACGCCCGGCAGCGCTGCTCGGCTTGACAGGCATCGGCGCAAGCCTTGCCCTTGGGATCGACCGGCGTCTCGAACGCCTTGTAATCGCCGCCATAGCGATCGATCGAATATTCGATGGTGCCGACTTGCGGCTCGATGACGCCGGCGCCGCGCACGCCGGAAACGCAGCAGCTCGATTGGGTCCGCGGCACCACCTCGCGCTTGAGAAAGCACATCGCCGGCACGCCCGATGCCGACGGATAGGAAAAGCTCCAGGCGCGGCAGTTCTTGTCGTGCTCGCAACGACTGGCACACACCGCGGGATCGCCGTTCGGCACCGCAGCGCTGGCGTAATCGCCCCCAGGCCGGTCGTAGCCGGATTGCGCAGCAGCGGGCGCAACGCCCGCCGCGGCCGCGAAAACCAGCGCAGCCAACCCCGCCAGGCGTGCCCGCATCATTGCGCCACCCTCGTATTCCCGGCCGTGCGCTGGCGTCGCCCCCCGCACAGACAAACGCCATTCCGGCCGAAATGCCACAAGTATTTTGCTCAAACGACTGCGCGGTGGAGCAGCGCATGGCAGACCGGACTCAGGCACGAAAGTGCTTGGACAGCTTGAGCCCCTGCGCCTGATAATTCGAGCCGATGCCTGAGCCATAGAGCTGATCGGGCCGCGCCAACATTTTCTCGTAGGCGAGCCGCCCGACGATCTGGCCGTGTTCGAGGATGAACGGCACTTCGCGCGAGCGCACTTCCAGTACCGCGCGCGAACCCAAGCCGCCGGCGCCGGCATAGCCGAAGCCGGGGTCGAAGAAGCCGGCGTAGTGCACGCGAAATTCGCCGACCAGCGGATCGAACGGCACCATTTCCGCGGCATAATCGGGCGGCACCTGCACCGCTTCGGTCGAAGCGAGGATATAAAACTCATCGGGGTCAAGGATCAGGCTCTTGTCGGCGCGCGCCGCAATCGGCTCCCAAAAATCGGCGACCTCGTAGGCGTCGCGCTGGTCGACTTCGATGACGGCGGTGTGGCGCTTGGCGCGATAGCCGACGATGCCCGCGCCGTTGCCGTCCGCCGCGACGCTCAAACCGGAAAGGTCGATGCTGACGGCGATGCCGTCGCCCATCACCGCCTCGGTGCGGTCGACCAGGCGCTCGCTGGCGTGCAGCGCGCGTAGCGCTTCGCCGTTGAGCACTCCATGACCGCGGCGCAGACGCAATTGCGACAGCCGCGTGCCCTCGCGGACCAGAATGGGAAATGTCTTCGGACTGATCTCGGCATAGAGTGGACCGCTATAGCCGGCTTCGACGCGATCGAAGCCGCGGGTCTCGTCGGCGATGACGCGGGTGAAGACGTCAAGCCGGCCGGTCGAGCTTTTCGGATTGGTCGCCGCCGCAATATCGGCGGGCAGCGCCAGCCGTTCGATCAGCGGTACGATATAAACGCATCCGGTTTCCAGCACAGCGCCGCCGGACAGCGAGAATTCATGCAGCTTCAGGTCGATGAGGCGCTCGGCGACAGTCGTCCCGGGTCCGGGCAAGAAACTCGCGCGCACGCGGTAGGCGATGGCGCCGAGCCGCAGATCGAGGCTCGCCGGCTGGATTTGGCCGGGAGCGAACGGATAGTGCGCGCGAATATTGCCGGCCTCCGCCAGCGCCGCGATCATGCGGTCCGGCAGGATTCCGGCGTCGGAGGCTGAGAACGACAGCGTCACCTGGTCACCAAGTTTCATTGGCGATCTAACCCTATGCCGGATTTGACGCAAAGACGCGCCCGGCGTATAAGCCACTTTATCCCGTGGTCATTTGAGCCGGCCGGCTTGCAGCCACGTAAAACAAATTGCTAAAAGGCCGGGGACGCGTGAGCCCGGCCCGAGGATTTTTCCTCCCGGCCGGGTTTTTGTTTGGCCATAGGAGGGCCGCATGTCCGCGTCCGCGAAGAAGATCTACCGCCCGGAAACCCGCCTCGTCCAATCCGGCACGCTGCGCTCGCCGTTCGGCGAGACCTCGGAGGCGATGTTCCTCACCCAAGGCTATGTCTACGACAGCGCGGCCCAAGCCGAAGCGCGCTTTAAGGGTGAAGATCCCGGCTATCAATATTCGCGCTTTGCCAATCCGACCGTCGACATGTTCGAGCGCCGCATAGCAGCGTTCGAAGGCGCCGAAGCCGCGCGCGCCACCGCGACCGGCATGGCCGCGGTGACGCTGTCGCTGGTCGGCCAGCTCAAGGCGGGCGATCATGTCGTCGCCGCCAAGGCGATGTTCGGCTCCTGCCGCTACGTCGTCGAGGATTATCTGCCGCGCTTCGGCGTCGCTTCGACCCTGGTCGACGGCTGCGATCTTCAGGCCTGGCGCAATGCGGTGCGGCCGAACACCAAGACGTTCTTCCTCGAAAGTCCGACCAACCCGGCGCTGGACGTGATCGACATCGCGGCGGTGGCCAAGATCGCGCACGACGGCGGCGCGACGCTGGTCGTCGACAATGTGTTCGCCACCCCGCTATTTCAAAGCCCGCTCGCCCTCGGCGCCGATTGCGTCGTCTATTCGGCGACCAAACACATCGACGGCCAGGGTCGCTGCCTGGGCGGCGTCGTCCTTGGCTCGCAAAAATTCATCATGGACAAAATCCATGTGCTGCTTCGCCAGACCGGCCCGTCGATGTCGCCGTTCAACGCCTGGGTCTTGCTCAAAGGTCTGGAGACGCTCGCCGTGCGGGTGCGCCGGCAGACCGACAGCGCGGCGACGCTGGCGGTCGCGCTCGCCGAACATCCGAAAGTTTCGCGGCTGATCTATCCGGGCCGCCCCGACCATCCGCAGGCGGCGATCGTGCAAAAGCAGATGCGCGGCGGCTCGACGCTGGTCGCGTTCGAAATCAAGGGCGGCAAACGCGGCGCGTTCCGCTTCCAGGACGCGCTCCAGCTCATTCGCATCAGCAACAATCTGGGCGACGCCAAGAGCCTCATCACCCATCCGGCGACGACCACGCATCAACGGCTGACGCCGGCGCAACGCGCCGAGCTCGGCATCAGCGACGGACTGGTGCGTGTGTCGGTCGGGCTCGAACATCCCGACGATATCGTGGAAGACGTGATCGCGGCGCTTGAAGCGGTGTGATCGCGTAGCGTGGGCGCTGCGAGCGTCCCCACCGCAACCGCGTGACTACCGGAATGACAAGGGTCGGAAAATTCAGTGCGCGGGATGCACCGCGGCCGATGCGATCGGCCGGGTCGCCGCCTCCGCAATAGCTGCGCCGATAAGCTTGGCCCAACAGGCATAGCCCCAGTCGTTCATGTGCAGCCTGTCCGGCGACACGAACACGTCAAAACCCAGGTGCTGAACTTCGTGCCAATCGCGCATTACCGCGAAACGGCGGAACAGATCGACGTTATCTTCCTTGGCCGCAAGCGCAATCTGCTCGACCATGCCTAGCGTCTCGGATTTGGTGAGAACTTTCGGTGCATATTGCGGATCGATCAGCACGACATCGGCGCCGATCGCTTTGAGTTCCTCGATGCCTTTGCGAAGCTCCGCTGCATGGGTGTCGAGCGAGTGATCGCGCAGCACCGAATTGGTGCCAACCTGCCAGAGCACGAGCTGCGGGTGCGCGGCGATCACATCGGCGGCAAACCGGGCCATCATGTTGTCGGTCTCTTCACCGTTGACGCCGCGATTGATCACCGCAATGTCGTGGCCGGGGAATCGGGCCTTAAGCTCGATGGCAAGCCGGCTCGGATAGCTTGCCGCGGGTGAGCTCGCTGTGGCGCCCGCGGTCGACGATGAGCCGATGGCGACGATCACGAGCGGCTGGCCGCTTGCCAGCCGGCGCATCATACGCAACAGCGGATGATCGAGATGCGCCAATTCGGCAGGCGCGCGGCAAGCGGTCTGCGGCGAAATCACCGGTGCGGCCGGGATCGGTGCGGCCGGCTTCGACATGTCCGAAGCGGCCGGCCGCACTCCCGGTAAAGTAACCGCCGGCATAGCTGCAGGCGTTGCGGCCGACGCGGCCACCGGCGTGACATCCGGCAGGCCCAGAAGTGCGGCATTTTGTATCGCGTCGGATACCTGCGCCTGCGCCACGGTGTGCACTGCAACAATGTGCACTGCAAAAATCGCGGTAGCGACCGCCGCCCGCCTCCAGCAGGCGATGATTATTTTTCTCTTGGCAGTCATTTACTGCGTCGTTTGTATTCTCGCGGCGTCGAAATGTGCGGTACTGATGATTTGCGACGCCAAGGCCCAGCCAATGCAGTCGTGAACACGACGCGCCATATCATACTTCTTGGTAGCGGTATAGAGGTCGAACGCGCCAGCATCGTTCCAGTAATGCATGATCGCAAAGCGATCAAACAACAAAGCGCCGTGCTGTTCGGCGACCACCCGCATGATGTCGGCATAGGCCGAAACGTCGAGCATCAATTCGGTGTGCGGGCTGAACTGCATGTTCATCAGGATAACGTCGGCGCCGGCGGCTTGAATCTTCTCGATCCCTGTATCGAGGCTAGCGCGGAAATCCTCCGGATCGACCCCGTCGAGCGCATCGACCGTCCCGGCCTGCCAGATGACGAGGCTCGGTTTGTCACTGACCAGGATCTTATCCAGTGCCGACACCATGGCCGCAGTGGTTTCTTTGGACTGAACATGCGCGGTAACCTTGATATCGGCGCCCGCCATGCGCTGTTTGAGCACGTCTTGCAGCCGCGCCGGATAGGCGAGATGCGCGCCATCGGGTCCGGACAGGCCCGAAGATCCCGACCCGACCACGGTGACGTACAAACGGTGATTAGCCTTAAAATCGTTCATCACGCGGCTGAGATCGATCTCACTGTCGATGAGCGATTGCGGAACGTCACACTGTTCAGGCGGCGACGGCGGCGCGGCGCGCGCGGCGCCGGCCAAACAAGCGACGATCGGCGCAATCGTCGCAATGACTGCGATCAAAGGCTTCATGCGTCTCCCCCCGCGAGGTCGGCTTCCGGCGGTTTAATCCGCGTTGCCGAACCTCGCCCCTCCATACGCTTGTACCACGATATCAGGTTCGCTGTAGCAACCATGATCAGAATGCCGATCAGGCTGATGGCGATCTGCACCAGCGGACCACCCGACCATTCGCTGATGATGAACTGCCCGGCAAACGCCAAAAACACGCCCTCGCAGAAAATCTCCAGCGAATGCTGCCCGCAACGGATGGCGGGCTGCAAAAACGGCGATCCCAGCGCCGGCCAATCCCGCGGCACGAACCGCACCGTAACCGCGGCGAGCGCCAGAAAATGCGCAAAGCGCAACACGTCGAGATTGGTTTTGTCGATCGGATACATCCAATCGCTGAGCCATACCGGAACCAAGCGCCCAAGCGGCTCGACATACCAAGTCAGGGTGATGACGAACGCGAACACCAGGTAAACGATGGCAATGGTGAGTACGACGCGAGAGCGCAGCACGCCGGCAAGCCGCTGCGCGCCGCCGAGCGCGCACCAGGCGCCGAATACAAACAGCAATTGCCAGGCGAACGGGTTGAAGAACCAGACGCCGTTCGGATAGGCCGGCAGGTTCCAATTGAAATTCCAAGCGAGCACATAGAGCAATGCCGAGCCAGCGAGCGCAATGGCCGGCTGCCGCAGCAACAGCCAAAGCATGGGTGGGAACAACAGCAAGAGCACGATGTAGAGCGGCAGTACGTCCATATTGACGGGCTTGAACTTCAAGATAAGCGCCTGGAAGATCGTGACGTCGGGCTGCTTGAGAAAATCGAGGATATTCATTTCCTCGGCATAGAGCGGGTTGTCGAAGGTCGCCGCGACATAGGCGATCTCCGCCATGAAGATCGTAAACAGAAAAATGTGCGCCACGTAAATCTGCCAGGCGCGCCGCAACACGCGCGCGCTCGCGATAATGATGCCGCGCTCGCGCATGGCGCGGCCATAGACGAAGGCCGCGGTGTAGCCAGAAATGAAGATGAAAATTTCGGTGGCGTCGGAAAAGCCGTAATTGCGGATGGTGAACCAGTTGACGACGTTCTGGGGGATGTGATCGAGGAAGATCAGCCACAAAGCCACGCCACGAAACAGATCGAGCCGCAGGTCACGCTCGGGCGCGGCCGGGGCAAGCGAAGCCGCCATCGGCGACGGCTTTGCCAGGATTTGTTTCAGAGAGACGACCTTCACGGGCATGACCTACGCAGATCTGGACTTGATAGGTTCGGGCGGCATCGGTTCGGCGTCACAATAAGCGCTGTTTAAGCAATCTAAAGCGTCAAATCCGCGGCACTAGAGCCTTTTGAGTTATGGTCGAGTCGGAAACCGGCTCTCGCAATCGTTTGGGAGCGCGCCGCTAAATCTTAGGAACTTTAAGTCCACCACACGGGGACTTATTCACTTTTGCATGGAATCGCTGCTTTATATGCGAAAGTCGCTACGCTGGCGGCAGGTCCGGCAGCGCCGTAAACGGGGAACAGGATCAGCGTCATGTACCGCGCGGTGACCCGTAATATCGAGGTTGTGGTGACCCCGCGTTTCGTCGCCGACCGATCGTCGCCGGAGAACAATTATTTCTTCTGGGCCTACACGATCTCGATTACCAATAACGGTGCCGAGACGGTGCAGTTGAAAACCCGCCATTGGCGCATCACCGACGCCAATGGCCGCCACCAGGAAGTGCGCGGCGCCGGCGTCGTCGGCGAGGAGCCGGTGCTCAAGACCGGCGAGGCTTTCGAATATACCAGCGGCGTGCCGCTGCAGACGCCGTCTGGTTTCATGGTCGGCAGCTACGGCATGGTCAGTGCGGCCGGCGAGCATTTCGATATCGAGGTCCCCGCCTTTTCGCTCGACAGCGCCGAAACCAAGCGCACGATTAATTAGACGTCGGGTAATTAGACGTCAGGATTAATTCGACTTGGGAATTAATGAGACTTGGAATCCGCCGTCGCGACTTCGTCCGGCGCGAATACATAAGTCGAACTGCAAAATTCGCAGGTCACGGTGATCCGGCCCTTCTCGACCATGTCGTCGCGATCCTCCTGCGGAAAGCTCTTGAGCATGTTCTCGACGTTGTCGCGCGAACACGAGCACTGCGCGTTGACCGGCGCGGCGCGGAATACGCGCACGCCGCGTTCGTGGAACAGCCGGTAAGCCAGCCGCTCGCTCGACAAATCCGGATCGAGGAGTTCGAGATCGTCCACGGTGTCGATCAGCGCGCGGCCCTCGACCCAGGCCTCATCTTCCGGCACCACGTGGGAGGCGGTGCCGGGCGGCGCGTCGCCGGGATCGAGATCGGCCTGGCGCGCACGTTCGGGCGAAGCGGGCAGGAACTGCAGCAAGATGCCGCCGGCGCGCCAATGCCGCTGCGCGCCGTTTGCGCCGGCGCGGAACTCTTCGGCGACGGCAAGACGCACGCGGGTTGGAATCTGCTCCGAGCGCGTAAAGTATTCATGCGCGGCGTGCTCCAGATCGCCGCCGTCGAGCGGCACGAGCCCCTGGTAGCGGCTCATTTCCGGGCCCTGGTCGATGGTCATGGCAAGATGGCCACGGCCGAGGAGCTGCCCGGGTGAGGCCGCCTCGGTGGCGATTGCCGCAGCGACCCGCGCGGCATCGAAGCGCGCACAGGCCCGCACATTGCCGGGCGACGTGAAGTCGACCACCAGCATGCGGACCGGTCCATCGCTCTGGGTTTGCAGGATAAAGCGACCTTCGAATTTGAGGCTGGAGCCCAACATGACGCCGAGCACGAGGGCCTCGCCGAGCAATTTCGCGACCGGCGTCGGATAATCGTGGCTGCTCAGGATCGTGTCGACCGCCGGCCCGAGCCGCACGATGCGCCCGCGCAAGTCGAGCGCTTTGACTGCAAACGGCAGGATCGTGTCGTCGAGACCGGTCTGATCGGGCTCGCGGACCGGAATGGCGAGTTCGGGATTGTTCATCGCGACACGATATAGGCAGCACCGGCCAAATTGTGAGGGTTTCGCTTTCGCGGCTTTCCCATGCCGGGCTCAGCGGCCGTTTGCCGCGAGGCACCAGGCCAAAATTCCCTTCTGCGCGTGCAGCCGGTTTTCGGCCTCGTCGAAGACGACGGATTGCGGCCCGTCCATCACCTCGTCGGTGACTTCTTCGCCGCGATGCGCCGGCAGGCAGTGCATGAAGATGGCATCGGGTTTGGCGCGGCCCATCAGCCGCGCATTGACCTGATAGCGCTTGAGCAGATTGTGGCGGCGTGCCCCGTTGCGGTCGCCCATCGAGACCCAGGTGTCGGTCACGACGCAGTCGGCGCCTTTGACCGCTTCGTCGGGATCGCTGCCGAGGCTGATCGCGGCGCCTGACGATTTGATCCAGTCCTTAAGCGGCTTCTTCGGCGTCAGTTCCGGCGGGGTCGCGATCCGCAAGCGGAATTCAAAACGCTCTGCAGCGTGCATCCATGAGGTGAGCACGTTGTTGGCGTCGCCGCTCCAGGCGACGGTGTGGCCGCGGATCGGACCGCGATGCTCCTCGAAGGTCATGACATCGGCCAGCACCTGGCAGGGATGCGAGCGCCGCGTCAGGCCGTTGATCACCGGCACAGTCGCGTACCGCGCGAGTTCGGTGACGGCGTCGGGATTAAGCGTCCGAATCATGATGGCATCGATATAGCGCGACAGCACGCGCGCGGTATCGGCCAGCGTCTCGCCGCGGCCGAGCTGCATTTCCTCCGCCGTCAACAGAATGACATCGCCGCCGAGCTGTCGCATGGCGACTTCGAAAGAGACGCGGGTGCGGGTCGACGGGCGCTCGAAAATCATGGCCAGCGTCTTGCCGGCGAGCGGACGGTCGGCGGGGGCAGGTTTGGTTTTCATGGCGCGCGCCGAAGCGATCATGCGGCGCAGATCGGCGGCCGGAACGTCGATCAGGTCGAGGAAATGCCGGACCCCGCTCATCCGGCTGCCCCCGCTTTATGTTGCTGCGGATGCACGCGATCAAGCCGAGCCAACGCGCGATCGAGCCGTGCGATGCCCTCGGACATTTCCTGCTCGCTGATGATAAGCGGCGGCAACAAGCGCACGACATTGTCGCCGGCGCCGACCGTGAGCATTTTTTCAGCGCGCGTCGCATCGACCAGTTCGCCGGCCGGAACTAGCATCCGCAGGCCGACCAGAAGGCCTTCGCCGCGCACCTCGGCGATCAAGGAAGGATAGCGATCCTTGATTTCCGCCAGCCGCTGCTTGAACAGGATCCCGATCCGCTCGACGTGAGCAAAGAAGCCGGGCTCAAGCATCACGTCGAGCGTCGCGTTCACCGCGCTCATCGCCAGCAGATTGCCGCCGAAGGTCGAGCCGTGGGTGCCGGCGGTCATGCCCTGGGCCGCCGTGTCCGTCGCCAGCACGGCGCCGACTGGAAAACCGCCGCCGAGCGCCTTGGCGAGCGACATGATGTCGGGCGTCACGCCGCTGCGCTCATAGCAGAACAATCGGCCGGTCCGCCCCATGCCGCTCTGCACCTCGTCGAACACCAGCATAAGGCCGTGCTCGTCACAAAGATCGCGCAGCGCTCTCAGGAACGACGGCTCGACAATGCGCACGCCGCCTTCGCCCATCAGCGGCTCGATCATGATGGCCGCTGTTTCTTTGCCGATCGCGCGTTTGACGGCATCGAGATCGCCGAACGGAACCTGGTCGAAGCCTTCGACGACCGGTCCGAAACCGTCGAGATATTTCTTCTGGCCGCCAGCTGCCAACGTCGCCAGCGTTCGGCCATGGAAGGCGCCCTCGAAAGTGACGACGCGATAGCGCTCGGGCCGTTCGCTGATCGACTGATATTTGCGGGCGCACTTGATGGCGCCTTCCACCGCTTCGGCGCCCGAATTGCAGAAGAACGCAACGTCGGCGAAGCTCGCCGCGCAGAGGCGTTGCGCGGCGCGCTCCTGTTCCGGAATTTCATAAAGGTTGGAGACGTGCCAAGTCTTTTGCGCCTGTTCGGCAAGCGCAGCGACAAGGTGCGGATGCGCGTGGCCCAGCGCATTGACGGCAACGCCGGAGGTGAAATCGAGATAGCGCTCGCCGTTCGTGGCGAAGAGCCATACGCCTTCGCCCCGCTCGAAAGCGAGGTGCACGCGCGCGAAGGTCGGCATCAGATGCGATGTCACGGCTTTAACCCGCACGCGGCGCGGCGAAATTCCGCGCGGCGCAAATAAAATGTGCCGCCTCTCCGGGCGGCACGGAACAGCATTCTATTTCCGTGCGCCGCACTGTCAACATTAGATAATTACGGGCTGTGAACCCGGTTTGTACCCAGTTCATCCACATCAGCAAGGAATGTGTGGACTCATTTCGGTCGAAGTCTTGCGTCAAACTCCAGCCATATTGTAGCCTTTTGATTGTCAAGTACGACATCTCGTGCGGCGAACAGTCACCTTCAAGCGTTGGCGTTTGAGTGCGTGTTGGGCGGCTATGCGCTGCCTGGCCCGATGGGGGATTCTTGCAAGAAAAGGCTCAGACGCAGATGCAGGGAGGATTGGGCATGTCGTGGACTGACGAGCGGGTCGAACTGCTCAAGAAGCTCTGGTCCGACGGCCTTTCGGCGAGTCAGATTGCGGCCGAGCTCGGCGGCATCACGCGCAATGCCGTGATCGGCAAGGTTCACCGTCTCGGCCTGTCCGGCCGCGCCAAGAGCACGTCCAGCGCCTCGCCGCGCCCGCGCAAGGCACGCGCGCCGTCGCACATGTTGCGCATCGGCCGCGCTTCGATCCGCGGCAATACCGCGCTGGCGCACGCCTATGACCTCGAAGTGGAGGCCGAACCCGAGTTGATCGACAACGTCATTCCGATCGGCCAGCGCCGCACGCTGCTCGAGCTGAACGAGCAAACCTGCCGCTGGCCCGTGGGCGACCCCAGCAGCACCGAATTCTTCTTCTGCGGCGGCAACACGCTGACTGGCCTGCCCTATTGCGCCTATCACTCGCGAGTGGCCTACCAGCCCGTCAGCGATCGCCGCCGGGACCGGCGCCCGCCGAGGTAACAATCGTATTGCCTGCACCGGCGGATGATCCAGCAGTCGATGAACTCGGGTAAACAGGCTCGAGGATGTCTTAACTCGCCTTGCCGAAGCGATCGTCGAGCGAATAGCCGGCGCCGCGCACGGTGCGGATCGGATCGGTGGCGTGGCCGCGGTTGAGCGCCTTGCGCAATCGCCCGACATGGACGTCAACGGTGCGCTCGTCGATATAGACATCGCTGCCCCAGACGCCGTCGAGCAATTGCTCGCGCGAAAACACCCGGCCCGGGCGCTCCATCAGGAATTCGAGCAGGCGGAACTCGGTCGGCCCGAGATCGACTGGATTGGCGGAGCGCGACACGCGCTTTTTCTCGCGGTCAAGCTCGAGGTCGCCGATGGAGAGTACCATGGCGACGCGTTCGGGGCTGGCGCGGCGCAACAGCGCGCGCACCCGCGCTAGCAGCTCCGGCACCGAAAACGGCTTGACGATATAGTCGTCGGCGCCGGTAGCGAGCCCGCGCACGCGCTCGCTCTCCTCGCCGCGCGCGGTCAGCATGATGATCGGCAGCGATTGCGTCTGCGGCCGCGCCCGCAACCGCCGGCAAAGTTCGATGCCGGACAGGCCGGGCAGCATCCAATCGAGCACGACGAGGTCGGGCGCGGTTTCCTTGAGCCGCGTATCGGCGTCGTCGCCTCTGGCGACGGCATCCACCTCATAACCTTCGGCTTCGAGGTTATAGCGCAGCAGGGTGGTGAGCGGTTCCTCGTCTTCCACGATCAGGATGTTGGCTCCCATCCCAAATCTCCTATTTCTTCAACAAGCCAGCTGGAAAACTCGTGGTGTCACCCTTGGGACGCTGGTCGGTAATCGGACGGCCTTCAACCATATAATAGACGGTTTCGGCGATGTTGGTGGCATGGTCGCCGATGCGCTCGATATCCTTGGCGCAGAACATCAGGTGCATGCAGAAGCTGATATTGCGCGGATCCTCCATCATATAGGTGAGGAGCTCGCGGAACAGCGAAACGCACATCGAATCGACTTCTTCGTCGCCGTTCCACACCGCAAGCGCGGCCTGCACGTCACGGCCGGCATAGGCGTCAAGCACCTGCTTGAGCTGCGCCAGGACCAGCGCCGACATGTGCTCGACGCCGCGGATCAGCTTCTGCGGATAGAAGTCCTCGTCGAGCGCGACGACGCGCTTGCCGATATGCTTGGCGTGGTCGCCGATCCGCTCAAGATCGTTGCACACGCGCATGGCGCTCACGCACTCGCGCAGGTCGACGGCCATTGGCTGACGGCGCGCGATGGTGAGGATGGCTTTCTCCTCGATTTCGCGCTGCAGCGCGTCGATCGTGGGGTCCATGGCGATGACCCGCTCGCCGAGCTCAACGTCCCGCTCGACCAGAGCCTGCACGGCATCAGCGATCTGGCGTTCCGCGAGCCCGCCCATCTCCGCGACCTTGCGGGTGATTTCCTGCAAGTCGGTGTCGAACGCCTTGGTGGTGTGGTCGATTCTCGTGGTGGTGACTTCGGTCATTGTGCTTTACCTGGGTATTTATCGGCGACTACCCGAACCGGCCGGTGATGTAGTCCTGCGAGCGCGGGTCTTGCGGCGCGGTGAACATTTTGCTCGTCGCATCGAATTCGATCAGCTCGCCGAGATACATGAAGGCGGTGAACTCCGATACCCGCGCGGCCTGCTGCATGTTGTGGGTGACGATCACAATCGTATAGTCGTCGGTCAACTCGTCGATCAATTCCTCGATTTTGGCGGTCGAGATCGGATCGAGCGCAGAGCACGGCTCATCGAGCAGGATCACTTCGGGGCGCACGGCGACGGTGCGGGCGATGCACAGCCGCTGCTGCTGGCCACCGGACAGGCTCTGGCCGCTGGCGCCGAGCTTGTCCTTCACCTCGTCCCACAGCGCGGCGCGGCGCAGCGACGTTTCCACGCGCCCGTCGAGCTCGGACTTCGGCAAGCGCTCATAGAGCCGAATTCCGAAGGCGATGTTCTCGTAGATCGACATCGGGAACGGCGTCGGCTTTTGGAACACCATGCCAATGCGCGCGCGCAACAGATTGAGATCCTGCTTGGGCGACAGGATATTGATGCCGTCGAAGATGACCTCGCCGGTGGCGCGTTGATGCGGATAGAGGTCGTACATCCGATTGAGCACGCGCAGCAAAGTGGATTTGCCGCAGCCCGACGGGCCGATGAAGGCGGTGACCTTGTTCTCGTAGAGCGAAAGGCTGATCGATTTCAGCGCCCTTGCCTCGCCATAGAAGAAGTCGAGATTGCGGATTGCGACCTTCTCGGCCAGGGCTGAGCGATCGGCGGGGGTGTGGCCGATCACGGGCGGAACGGAGACCGAAGCAACGCTCATGTTCATGACTAACTTCCCGATGGGACGAGGGCGCGAATGCTCAAGGCGAACGGGGCAAGCGTGCTGACGGGGCACTGATCCCAGGCCGGCGCCAGCCAATCCTTATAGCGGTAGAACGCAAACTGGATAGCGGCAGAATGCAAACCGGAAAATGACGGTGGCGAACCCAGCACCGTTCTATGGACCGCTCATGACGATCAGATGACAACGCAAGCTTTTGAATAAGCTTAAATTTATCGCGCTGACGGGGCCGGCACGGCGGGCAGATGGACGGCGAAAGTGGCGCCCGCTCCGGGCGCGCTGTCGATGGTCAGCCGGCCGCGGTGGCGGTTGAGAATGTGCTTGACCAGCGCCAGGCCGAGGCCGGTGCCGCCTTGCGCGCGGCTTTCGGTGACGTCGACGCGATAGAAGCGCTCGGTCAGCCGCGGCAAATGCTCGGGCGAGATGCCGGGGCCAAAATCGCGCACGCTGACTTGCGCTTCCGGTTCGCCCTCGGCCGAGGAGCCCGGCCCGATCTTGATATCGACGCGCCGGCCGGCGGCGCCGTATTTGAGCGCGTTTTCAACCAGGTTCTCGAAAATGCGAACCAGTTCGTCGTGATCGCCGAGCACCGGCAGCGCGCTTGCCGCCTCGATATTGACGGTCACGCCGCGGTCGCGCGCCAGTGTTTGCAGCCCGTCGACGACCTGGCGCACGATCGGCACGAGATCGACCGGCGTGTCAGGCCGGCGGTGCGCATTGAGCTCGATGCGCGACAACGACAGCAGATCGTCGATCAATCGCGCCATCCGCCGCGCCTGTTCCTGCATGATGGCGAGAAAGCGCTCGCGCGCTTTGGCGTCCTCACGCGCCGAGCCCTGCAAGGTCTCGATGAAGCCTAAAAGCGCGGCAAGCGGCGTGCGCAGTTCGTGGCTGGCATTGGCGACAAAGTCGGCGCGCATTTCCTCGACCCGGCGCAGCGGCGTGAGGTCGTGGAAGGTCATCAAGACCAAGTCGGGTTCGGCGTCGCTCGGCTCGCGCTTGACCGGCATCACGATGGTCTCGAACCAGCGGTCGATCGGCACGCGCTCGGAATAGACCACACGCTGTTCTTCGCCCTCCGCCGTGGCGCGGCCGATAGCCTCGATCAATTCGGGCATGCGCAGCGCGAACGCGACCGGCTCGCCCTGCCGCAATGCCGGCGCCAGCGCGCGGGCCCGCTCGTTGAGCGCCAGCACGCGGCCGTCGCGATCGAGCGCGACAACCGGATCGGGCAGGCCGGCAACGACGGCCCGCAGAAAACCGTCGCCGCGCTCGGAACTGGCGACCGGCTGGGCGAGGCGATCCTCTTTCTTGGCGGAGCGGAGCGCGAGCACGGCGGCGGCGGCCACGATCGCAAAACCCGCTACGGCATAGCCGACGGGAAGCGCGCCGCCGATCGCCAAGGCGGCGAAGACAATCGCTGCAGCGAGGATCACGAAGCGGCCGCCGCGCTTGGCGGTGAACAGTGACCGATCCTCAACCAAGCTCATAAAACCCTCGGAGCGCGTTCAGCGGCGGATCATGGCGCGTCGGATCGTTTCCTGACACGTGCATTCGGGGCGAGCGGCGGCGGCTTTGCCGCAGATATGCGACGCGCGGCGCGGCCCAACAAGGCTTCGCGCGTCGCCAGCACCGCGAGCGAGAGCACAAATGGAATGACGTAATACAACAACCGGAACAGCAGCAGGCCGGCCAACAGGTCTCCCTTGTCGAACTGCCAAAGCGCCACAAGCATGGCGGCGTCGAATACGCCTAGCCCGCCGGGAGCGTGGCTGGCAAAGCCAAGCAGCGTCGCGGCGACAAAGATGACCGCCACCGTGACGAAGCCGACATGGGGGTCGGCCGGCACCAGCATGTACATGGCGGCGGCACAGCAGGCGAGATCGACGATGCCGATTGCGATCTGAAGGAGTGTCAACGGGCCGCCCGGCAAGCTCACTTGCCAACCGTCGCGGCCGATGACGCGCGGCTTGGTCCAGACCCATGCGACATAAGCGCCGAGTAGGCTGAGAATAACCAGCGCGATGACGCGGTTGGTCCACAACGGCAATTGATCGAGCGCCCCGGCCGCCCGCGGCGCATCGAGAATGCCTAAGCCCAGCACGGTGGCATTGCCGAGCCAGAACGTCAGGCCGGCGACGAAGCAGATTTTGGTGACCTCGACGACAGACAGCCCCGAAGCCGAATAGATGCGGTAGCGCACCGCGCCGCCGGAGAACACGCTGGCGCCGACATTGTGCCCGATCGCATAGCTGGTGAAGCCCGCAAGCGCAGCGGTCCGATACGGCACTTCGGAGCGGCCGATGGTGCGCAGCGCGAACAGATCGTAGAAAGTCAGCGTCAGATAACCGGCGGCGACAAACAGTCCGGCAATGATCAGGGTCTGCCACTCGGTTGCTTTGAGCGCGGCGACGAGTTCGCCCGGATCGATGTCGCTCAGGATGTGGTAGAGCACCACCAGCGCGACAACGATGATGGTCAGGCTGATGGCAAAGCCGATCCGGCTCAAGCCGACCTTGCGGTCGAAAAAGTGCGCGCCGCCGCGCAATTTATCGAGCATGCCGCGTCCCGGACCGGTGGCTTGCGCATCCATAGCGAGTCTCGTTTCCTCCCTCCCCCAGCGCCTAGCAGATGTAGTGCGCCGGTGCGAGTGCAACAAAGTCCCACCCCCCGAGCTAGGCGAATAGCGAAATCGCCAATGCCGGATTGCGCGCCATCGGCGCATGGTTGCCTATTCGCTACGCGTTACTTGCCGAGTTCTCCGGCCGCAAAAAACTCGCGTAACTCTATATATGTTTCCTCCGGCGCTTCTTCGGAGAGGTAATGACCGCACGGTAGCGCCTTGGCGCCGCGAATGTCGGCCGCGTAGCGTTGCCAGATTTCACCCGGGCCCGGCTTGTGATTGCGGCCGACGCCGCCGGTCGCGCCCCATAGCAGCAGGACGGGGCAAGTGATCTTGCGCCCGGCCTCGAAATCCAAGGTGTCCATGTCGAGATCGATGCCGGCGGTGGCGCGGTAATCCTCGCACATGGCGTGGACGGTCGCCGGATTGCGCATATAGCGCTTGTACTCGGCGAGCGCGCGGGGATCGAAGAAGCTTAAGCCTTGTGCGGTCTTGGCGAGCTTCTTCTCGATAAAAAAGTCCGGATCGGCGCTCATCAAGTGCTCGGGAAAATCGTAAGGCTGGATCATGAAAAACCAATGCCAGGAGAACGTCGCCCAGGCTTGGGTCACGTTATTGAACAAATGATGTTGCGGAATGATGTCGAGAATAGCCGCCCGCGCCACCGCCTGTGCATGGTCGAGGCACATGCGATGCAGCACGCGCGCACCGCGATCGTGGCCGGCGGCGTAAAAACGGCGGTGGCCGAGCGCGGCCATCACCTCGATCTGATCGGCCGCCATGGCGCGGAACGAATAGTTGCTATGATTGTCGCCGCCCGGCGGCTTTTCCGAATCGCCGTAGCCGCGCAGATCGGTGGCGACGACGGTGAATTGCTCCGCCAGGCGCGGCGCGAATTTATGCCAGGACAGATGGCTGAACGGATTGCCGTGCAACAGCAACAACGGCGGCCCGTTGCCGCCATGGACCGTCACGATGCGCGCGCCCGAGGTTTTGATCTCGGTGCGGGTGAAGTTTTCGAACATTGTTCCTTCCCAGTCTGTCGTCATCCGCGAAGGCGGATGATCCAGTAATCTCTTCGTACTGGCAACCTCGCGGCCGGAATGGCATCCAGTGCGATTACTGGATGCCCGCCTTCGCGGGCATGACACAAAATGGAGAAACAAATGCCGTCAGACATCGATCCGCAATCGGGCTTTCGCCTGCCGCTGCCAAAGCGCCAGGATTTGGACGATGTCGGCAAGGCCGCCTACGACCGCGCCAACACGCCGGGCAAGACCATCGTCGGTCTGCGCGGCCCGGCCGGCATTCACCTTTACAGCACCAAGACCGTCGAAGCGCACAACACCATCAACCGCTATCTGCGCTTCGAGGCCGGCTTCGATCCGAAAGTCCGCGAAGTCGCCATCCTCACGGTGGCGCGCGAAGTGGACAGCCGCTTCGAATGGGCGGCGCACGAACCGGAAGCCTTGTCGGTCGGCGTGCCGGCGGCAATCGTCGAGGCGATCAAACATCGCAAAAGCACCCAAGGTCTCGACGAAACTTACGCGGCGATCATCGAATTCGGCCGCCAGGCGGTCGGCAAGCACAAGGTCGATGCCGCGGCGTTCGCGCGGCTGAAAGCCTTGTTCGCGCCGAACAAGCTGGTCGACCTCGTTCTGCTGATGGGCAATTACGCCGGCACGGCAATTCTGCTCGCGGCCTTTGACATGCAGGTCGCCGAGGACCGGCCGCTGCTGCCGGTCCCCTAAAGGACCCCCACCCTGACCCTCCCCCTTTTTAGGAGGAGGAAAAGGCTAACGCGGCGATCTCTTTCGTCCCCCTGAAAGGGGGAGGACTAAGGTCATCATCCCTTCTTCTTATCGAATCCCAGTTCACCCCACCGCGCCTTGGCGGCGGCAATATCTTCCGGCGCCGGCCACACCATCGGCGGAAAGCGCGCGCCGTCGAATTCCGGATCGGGGTCGTAGTCGAGATTCATGGTGGCGTCGATCAGCACGCGGTTCCACTTGCCGGTGCCGTAAAGCGTGGTGTTGCGGTCGCGCTTGCGCGTCGACGGATCGAGGCCGAGCCCGAACGTCGCCGGCATGATGACGATATCGTCCTCGCCGGCATTGACGCGGTAAGCGATCGCCCAATCGACCGCGGCGTAATCATGAATGTCGATATCGTCATCGACCACGGTGACGTGCTTGTAGCGCACGTGTCCCGCCGAACTGCCCCACAGCGCGTTGGCGACCTGCTTGGCCTGGCCGCGATAGCTCTGCTTGATCTGCACCAGAATGTTGACGCCGGCCTGCACCGGAGGGCACCACACGTCGGTGATGCCCGGCACGCCGGCGCGGTCGAGCACGTTCCAGGCGGTCGCCGCGCGCATGATCGACGAGCACGTGCCGTTTTCGGAGAAACAACCGGGCATCGAGCCTTCGATGGTACCGCGGAAGATCGGATTGTTGCGATGGGTGATGCAGGTGACGCGGATCGCGGGCTTCGGCGAACGGTCGCCGGCGATATAGCCGGTAACTTCGGCGAACGGGCCTTCCATCACATAGGTCGAAGGATCGAGCCCGAGATAACCTTCGATGACGATCTCCGCCGTTGCCGGCACTTGCAGATCGACGGTCTCGCATTGGACCAGATCAACCGGCGCGCCGCGCACCGCGCCGATCACGTCGTATTCGCACAGGCCCTTGGGCACCGGCGACCCGGCGACGAAGCCGAGCGAATCTTCCCAGCCGATGGCGACCGCGACCGGCATTTCCTTGTAACCCTTCTGCTGCCAGGCGGTGACGTGATGGCCGATATGTTGGGCGCGCCACATCAGAATCGGGATGAGGTTCTTGCCGCCGATCATGCCGCGATAGATGCCGACATTCATCACTCCGGAATCGGGATCCTTGGTGACGACGCCGCCATAGGTGAGAATGTAGCGGCCGCCGTCGAGCCTGTTCCATTGCGGCACCGGGAATTCGCCAAGATCGATGTCGTCGCCCTTGACGATGTTTTCCTTGACCGGGCCGGTCTTGACCAGGTTGGGCGGCACGCTGCCGCTGAGCAGCGAACGGCCGAGCCGGACGAGTTCGCGCGGATGGGTGTCGGGCGAAAGCCCGAGCATCATGGCGATGCGGCGCGCGCTGGACAGCCCGCCGGTGAAGACCTGGCGGCAGCGCGCATTGGCGCCATAGTCGCGGATGTTGTTGAACAGCACCGCCGGCCCGGTGCCGGCGCCTTGCGCCAGCCGCGCGATGGTGCCGAGTTCGATATTCCAATCGACCTCGGCGTCGATCTGCTGCAACTCGCCGGCGCCTTGCAGCGCCTTCATCCAGCCGCGCAAATCGCCGTACGCAACCGGCTTTCGTTCACTGCTCATGATTATCCCGCTGAAGTGGACGGTGGTTTTGCGCTGTCGGTCAGTGCTCTGTCAAGAAAGCGGCGAACAACCGGCTATTTCCAACGTCGCGGATATGGCATCCTGTCCTTTGTGGATCCGGAGCAATCCCGATGACTAACGGCAACCCGATGTCGCTTTCCGAACTCGAGGCGCGCATCGCTATTATTCGCGACAATATCCGGCAGTTGATCGAGCAGGCCGCCGCGGTCTCGGGCGCCGAGGACGAAGACCGCAATGCCGACCGCATCGCGCAGCAAAATGAAGAACTGGAGCGCCTCACCAAGCAAAGAGATGCGCTGTTGAAGAAAAAATAGCCGCTCAAAAGATAAGGCCACCCCTCGGAGCGGCCTTATCGTTTCACGTAGGCGGCATTATTGCAGCACTAACATTCGGGCACTTGGCCATGCTGCAAGACGACGCGATCAACGCTGTTCGGGATTCGGAATCGCGACGACTGCACCATCGCTATTGTAGCCGGGGGATCGTCTGCGAAGCCGACTGACTGGCTTGATTGACACGTTGCGCCTTCTTCGCCAGCGCCGGGCCGGTGAGCAGCGCCACGATGCCAAGCGCGGACAAGACCAGTTTCATATTGAGCGGTTTCATTTCGCATTTCCAAGAGAGGGTCGCCCATGCCGCTCAAGTTAGGTCTTATTGTGCGGCGCACCAGAGACGCCAGGTGATCGATATTTCACAATATTGTTATTGGTAATCATGATGTTATATGGAATTTTCGGATGCGGCTACTTTGCTTATAATGCGACGCAGCATGACCAAAAATCGGGCGGAAAATTTCCCCGCGGACGCAATGGATTAATAGCGCGCCGGTCGGCGCTACCTTTTTTCGCGGCTCACGCAAATCGTGGAACGACGACTTTGCTAACGCAGACGGTAGAGCGCGTGGCGGCGGTTCCGGGTGAATGGGCGCACCTCGCCGGGCCAGCGGCCCAATTCGACGGCCTTCGCCCACTCCGGGCTGGTGAGTACATGCGGCCCGTCGATCTCGTAGAGCGCGCTATGGCGCGGGCCCTCGTGCGCCACGCGCTTCTCCTCGCCGCCGAGCGCGATCGAAAACGGCTCGCCCTCCATGCGCGCCACCGCGTGCACGCCCGGCACTTTCAACAGGTTGGGCACGTGTTCGGTGTCGTAGACCTCGTTGAACAGCGCCTCCTTGGCGGGGTCGACGTCCATCGAGGCGACGAACAGATATTTGGCTTTGATCGGCATGACATCCTTCGCTGGTTGATCGGAGCGCGCAGAAGCAATGTTCACTCCGCCTTGAGCCCCGCGTCCTTGATGACTTTTCCCCATTTGTCCATTTCGGACTTGAAGAACGCGGTGCACTGTTCCGGCGAATTGCCGATCGGCACATAGGCCATCGCCGCCAGTTTTGCCTTGACGTCGCCTTGCACGAGGCTCGTGACGATGAGCTCATGCAGCTTGGCCACGATGTCCTTGGGCGTGCCGATGGGTACGACGACCGCCGTCCAAGTGGCACCCTCCACTTCGGGAAAGCCCGCCTCCGCCATGGTGGGAACGTCGGGCAAGGTCGGCGCTCGCTCCGTGCCGGTCACCGCGAGCGCTCGTAGCGCCCCGCTCTTGATCAACGGCACTGCCGGCGCCAGCGCGCCGAATGAGATCGGGGTATGACCGCCGACGGTGGCTTCGACCGCCGGCTCGCCGCCGCCGAACGGCACGTGGACGAGATCGAGGTTCAGCGCATGCGCAAACAGCGAGCCGACGAGCTGCGGCGGCGTGCCGGTTCCCGGCGACGCGAAGCTATATTTGCCGGGATTGGCGCGGATCAGCGCGACCAGCTCTTTGACGGTGTGCGCCGGCACCGACGGATTGACCGCCAGCACCACCGGCGTGGCGGCGGCGAGCGTGACGGCGTCGAAATCCTTGAGCGGATCGAAGCCGGCGTGACTGAACAGATAGGTGTTGTTGGTGAGATTTCCGCCGGTCACCAGAACCGTGTAGCCGTCCGGTGCCGACTGCGCGGCCCGCACGGTGCCGATATTGCCACCCGCGCCGGAAACGTTCTCGATGAAGAAATTCTTGCCGGTCTGCTCGCTGAGTTTTTGCGCAAGCAGGCGAGCGACCAGGTCGGTTGGGCCGCCGGGCGCGAAACCGACGATCATCTTCACCGGCCGCGCCGGCCAGGTTTCTGCAGCGGCGCGCCCGACATGCGTCGCCAGCAGCAAAGCCGCCAAGCCGGCGGCAAAGAGATATTTGAATTTGATCGGCATCGGCCCCCTCCCGGTCCAGATTGATTTTAGAACGGTCTGTCGCCGAGGATGGTGCAGCGACGCATCACGCGCTTCAAGCGGGCCTCGTCGAAACCGGTGGCGCGATGCAGCGTGCAGCGGTTGTCCCACACCATGCATTCGCGCTCGCTCCAACGATGACTATAGACGCGTTGCGGTGGCGTAATCATCTCGTTCAATTGCTCGATCAGCGCGCGCCCTTCGTCATAGTCCATGCCCTCGATCTGCTCGGCGTGATCGCCGAGAAAAATCGCCTTGCGTCCGGTGTCGGGATGGGTGCGCACGATCGGATGTGCGACCGGCGGCACCTCGGCCTTTTGCGCCGCCGTCAGCGGCGCCTCGCCGTGGCGGCGGGTGCGCGAAAAGTCGAGATTGTGGATGGCGCGCCGGCCTTCGATCTTCGCCTTCATCGCGGCGGGCAGCAGATCGTAGGCGGAATACATGTCGGCGAATTCGGTTTCCCCGCCCACCGGCGGCACGATTTCCGAATACATCATCGTCGCCTGCCCGGTGCGCGCGCGCCACGAGCCGTCGGTGTGCCAATAGAGCGTGCCCTTGTCCGGATGCTTGCCGCTCGGATTGCCGTCCCGGTCGAGGTTCGACAGCAGGTAGATTTCCGGGTGGTCCTTGTAGCCGTAAGTCTCGCTGAGCACGTGGACCTGCACCTCGCCGAAATTGCGCGCGAAGGCGACTTGCGTCGCCGGCGGCAGATCGACGTCGCGGAACAAGATCAGCTGGTAGTCGAGAAACGCCTCATAGACTTTGGCGAACAGCGCCGGCGATACCGCCTGTTGCAACGTGATGCCGTTGATCTCACAGCCGAGCACGGGATGTAACGGCTTGACCTCGAACGGCCAATCGCGCCCTGTGCGTTGCGATTTGATCGGCGTTTGCGCCATCGCGTGCACCATGGCGGCCTCCCGGCAGGTTCGACATTATTAATCATGATTATGCCAGCGCCGCCTCGCGCTTCCTAGTGCATTGGATGAAAGCTCCTGCAAATCCACAAAAGCGGAAATCCGCGACTGTGTCCGGCTCGGCGCGATCGCGACGTCGAATTAACAAATGAGTTTTTTTGTAGGCGCCGGCAGCGGCTCGATTAGAAAAGACAGCGTCCTTAAGAATGCCACGGGGCCGCCAATTTACAGCCGCTTAAGATTAGCACTGCATTGTCACCCACAGGGGTCACGAGTGGTGAGGGTGGCAATGACAACGACCAAAGCAAGTTCCGCGTTCTTTGCGCGATCAGGAACGGCCGACGCGGCGGGGTGCGTGCGGCGCGCCGTGGCTGCCGTCTAAGCAATCGTCCTCGCGTAGCCCAACATCATGACGTGGCAGGCCGCGACGTTTCCTGGCGTCACTGCGTTTGACCGCCGTGCTTCGGCTGCCGCCGGTCATCGGCGCGCCGTGCGCCGCAGCGTCGGCATCGGATTGGGCACGGTGACCACGGCGGGGCTGATGGCCGGCACCGCCGCGGTGGCCGCCGCATGGATAGTCGCCGCCGACTTGCACGGCGCGCCACATCTGCGCGCGCCACTGGCGCTGCAAACGGCCGGCTTCTCTCCCGCCTCCGGCAATTCCGCCGAACTCGGCGCCTTTTCCTGCGCCGCCCGCGGCGGAGCGCGGCAAGGGGCCGAAGCTGCGCGCTCCGTTCCTTCGCGCACGCGTAGAGGAAAGCATTCAAGCGTTGCACGACATTGCGCGCGTCGCGGCAGCGCCGGCATTGCCGCAGGTCGAAGCCGCTCCGTCTTCGGGCCTGGTCGCTGCGGCGTTCGATCTGTTCGATCCGGAGCCCGCCTACACCGCAGCGCTTCCTGTCGCGCCCGCCGCCGCGCCGCGGCTCCCGCAACACCGCCTCGCCGAACGTGCCGTCGAGGCGCCGTCGCCGTCAGCCAGTGCGCAGACCGTTTCGTCAACCGCTCCGCCACTGCAGCCGCAGCGCGACGCCGCGAGCGCCGCGGCAAAGCCGGCGCTGCCGCAGGTCGCCGCGCTGACGCCGGCGCCGCCTTCGGCATTGTCGAATTTCATGCACAAGCTGTTCGGCGCACAGCCGGCGCCCGCCGCATCGCCTGTTATCGCGGACTCCGACGCCCACACCGCGATTTACGACATCGAAGCGCATACCGTCTACCTGCCCAACGGGGAACGGCTGGAGGCGCATTCCGGACTCGGCAGCATGCTGGACGATCCGCATTACATCGATAAAAAAGCGCGCGGCCCGACGCCGCCCAATGTCTACGACCTGGCGCTGCGCGATGGGCTGTTCCATGGCGTCCAGGCGATACGCCTCAATCCGGTCAGCGACGACAAGATGTTCGGCCGCAACGGCATCCTGGCGCATCCTTACATGCTCGGCCCGACTGGCCAGTCGTTCGGCTGCGTCTCCTTCAAGGATTATTCGGAATTCCTGCAGGCCTTCGAACGCGGCGAGGTCGATCGCCTTGTCGTCGTGCGGCACATCGAGACCACGGCGTCCGACGCTACGCCGCCGCGCCGCCAACATGACAAGCGCTTTGCGGCCAACGACTGACGATGGTGGGGCGTTCTCCTTCTCCCCGCGTGCGATGAGAACAAGAAGCTAAAACCGCTCGCTCGGCGGCGCAATCTCGGTGACGAGATCGCGGATCAGTTTTTTGTTCGGCAACGGCGTCAGCGTCATTTCGCGTGGCTCAAGCCGTGCGGTGCAGGCATAGACCGTCTCGCCGTCGAGCTGCATCATGCATTCCTTGCAGGCATTGGCGTTGATGCAGGAAAAGCGCAGCGCCAGCGACGGGTCTTTGTTGATGCGCAGCCAGCGCAGCCCGTCGAGCACCGATTGGCCCTCTTCGAACGGCACTTCGTAGCTTTCGAAGCGCCCGGCGTCGCGCATGCTACCGCGCCAGATCTTCAGCGTGGCAACGGCTTTCATGACACCAGCGCCTCCGATGTCGTCGGCGCGCCGGAAATTTGCAACTCGCCATCGCGCAGCGTCACATGCTGATGGACCTGCCATTGCTGCAGCATATCGGGAAAATCCTCGCGCTGGTGCGCGCCGCGGCTTTCGGTGCGAAGAAGCGCGGCTTGCGCGACCGCGCGCGCCACGGTCAGCATATTGCGCAGGTCGAACCATTCGAGCCGTTGCAGATCGAAGGCCGCACCGTCGCCGGCCGGCCGTTCGCCAAGCTCGGCGGTGAGCGTCGCAATTCCGGCAAGCGCACGCTGCAACTTCGCTTCGGTGCGAAACGGCCCGACATCGTCGGCCATGATGGCTTGCAGCCGCGCGATCATATCCGCCGTGTTCGGCACCGCGCGGCGGGCCGCGCCGGCGCGCAAAAGATCGAGCGCGGCGTCTGCATCCGGGAGCCGCGGCATCTGCCTCGACTTATGCTTGGCGTATTGCGCGGCGCTATTGCCGGCGCGGCGGCCGAACACCAAAGCTTCGGTGATGGCATTACCGGAGAGCCGGTTGGCGCCATTGGCGCCGCCGACCACTTCGCCGGCGACGAAAAGACCGGGTAGCTCGGTGGCCATCGTCGGCGTCGGCTTTCACGCCGCCCATATGGTAATGCGCGATCGGCGCCACCTCGACCGGCATTGTAGTGAGATCGATGCCGTTCGCCGCGAGCCGATCGATCACCGGACCGAACGCTTGCGTAAAGCCGCGGCGTTGCAATGTTCGAAAGATAAGATAGGCGCCGCCATGCGGCGAGCCGCGGCCGGCCTCGACCTCCTTGGTGATGGCATAGGTGGCAAGGTCGCGCGTGAGCACGTATTTGCCGTCCTCGTCGGAGCCATAACGCGAGGTGAATTCCTCCCCGCGGCCATTGAGCAATCGTCCGCCGAGCTTGTAGCGGAACGGATCCCACATGATCGGGTCCATGCCGACGAGCCGCGGCGCCAGATGCCCGATCGGAAAGAACTGGACGAATTCCATGTCGATCAACGCCGCGCCGGCCCGCAAAGCCAGCGCGTAGCCGTCGCCGCCCATGTTGGTGGAGGCGCTGTTGCGGCGATAGAGCCGAGTCAGTCCGCCGGTCGCCAATATCGTCGCCTTGGCGGCGATGACGACCGGCGTGCCGGAGCCGATGTGCCAGCCGACCGCGCCCGCGACTTCGCCATCGCTGACCGCGAGGTCGACGATGCACAAGTCGCCGATCTTGCGGATGCCGGAGTTCCGCGCGATGTGCGTGCGCAGCGTCTTCGATACCGCCGGCCCGGTATTGATGAAATCGACATAAACGCAGCGCGGCCGGTCGTGGCCGGGCGCCATGGTCGCTGCGATGGGGCCGTCCTTGCCGCCGTTTTTGCGCGCCCAGCCGACGCCCCAGCGTATCGAGCTCGCGGATGCAGTCAGGCGCCTCGTCGCAGAGGAGCCGCGCCAGCGTCTCGTCGCACAGGCCACGGCCGGCGGCGATGGTGTCCGCGTAATGGGCGCGCGGATCGTCGGGCACCTCTTCGCCGAGCGCCACGGCAACCGTCATCTGCGCCATTACGGTGGCGCCGCCGCGCCCGATCAGGCTTCGATCGGCAAGGAGCACGCGGGAGCCGCCGCGCGCCGCTTCGATCGCGGCATACATGCCCGCGGCGCCGGAGCCGATGACCAGCACATCGGTGTCGATGCTGACAGGTTCAGCCGTCATGCCGCGAAAATAGAACGCCGCTCGTCCCACGCGAAAGCGGGGACCCAGGCGGCTGCGATTTCCTCGCTTGCGCGGAAAAGAGCGGGAGCAGGTTACGCCGGCAGCGGCTTGCCGTTGGTCTCCGGCAAGAACGGCGTGACGCAGAAGCCGAGGATGTAGATACAGGCAATGGTCATGGCGGCGCGGGAAAAGCCGCCGAATTGCACGATCAGCACGCCGGCGAACAACGGCCCAAGGAAGGCAATGAAGCGCGGCGCATTGAAGGCGAAGGCGAGTCCGGTCGCGCGCGAGCGGGTCGGGAACAGTTCCGGCAGCCACACCGGCATCCAGGAATATTGCCCGAGCGTGAAGAACGCGTTCACCGCCGCCGCCGCCAAGAGCAGGTTCAAATCCGTGCGTCCACAGAAACAGCACCGGCGTCATGACAAACGCCGCCGCGAAATAGAGCATGGTGATCGGCTTTCTGCCGAACCGGTCGGCGAGGAAGCCGAGGCTGATATAGCCAAGGATGGCGCCGAAATTATACGCCATGCCGGCGTAGCTCGCCCATTGCGGGCCGGGCAGTCCGGACTTGGCGGCGACCGACGCGATGTAGGGCGGCACCCAGGACGAGATGCCCCACCAGGCGAGCGTCGTGGTGAGCGACATCAAAAACACAAGGATGGTGCGCCGGCGGATTTCCGGCTCGGCAAACAGGTCGGCGACGGTGAATCGGGTCAGCGCCTGATCGGCCGACGATAGCGTGGCGCCGCTTTTGCTTGCGCGCGTTGGCGTCGCGGCGCTTGGCGTCGACCTGTTGCCAGACGTGGGATTCCTCGATCGAGGTTCGCATCCACAGGGTCAGCAGAGCCGGCACGATGCCGATCAGGAACATATAGCGCCACGCCTCGGGCCCGAAAGCGCCGAACGAACAACCAGATGAACGAGGCGAGAAAGAAGCCGATCCCGAGGCCGCATTGCATGAGGCCCGCGCCTTTGCCGCGCGCGCCTTGCGGCCACAGCTCGGCCATCATGGACGAGCCGGTCGCCCATTCCGAACCGATGGCGATGCCGACCAAAAAGCGCAGCAGCGCGAACGAAATCCAGTTGAAGGAAATAGCCGTCAACCCCGTCAGCAGCGAATAGCCGAGGATGGCGTAGATCATCGTACGCTTGCGGCCGATGTAATCGGCCAGGATACCGCCGCAAAAACCGCCGATGCCCCAACCCAGAAGCGTGATGGCAACGACGGTGCCGATGTAGGCGGGTATCTGCGGATATTCCGCCGGAGCAAGCAGCGAATGCATCGCCGGTCCGACGGTCGAAGAACAGCGCGTAGGCCTCGTAGCCGTCGAACAGCCAGCCGAGATTGGTAGCGATCAGCGTGCGCCATTGGCTCTTGGTGAGCGACTTGTACCAAGGCAGCGTACCGGCGGCGATGTCCGTCATTTTGTGTCCCCCCCTGACCAGGCGATTATTTTAGTCGCGCGATTATTCTAGTCGCGCGCAAGCTTTTTGCACACCGCGATCATGGAGCGCCCTGCGCCGCGAAGGAAGCCGCGAGCCGCGCGGCAAATTGCCGTTCCATTTCCTTGGCCTTGGACCGCAGCACCGGCTGGCCGAGACTGCCGAGCTTGCCGGTCAGGGCGGCTTCGATGTCGTAATCGATCTTGGTGCCTACGCCGCCATCAATGTCCGCCTCGGTGAGCCGGGTGCGCGAGGTTGCGGTCAAGCGGCCGACAATGCCGAGCGGCGTACCCTCGACCTTGGCATCGATCTCGCGCGGCGCCTCGGCGCGCACGACTTCGACGCTCACCTTGAACTTGAATTTCATGTAGGCGACTTTGGTCTCGAACACCGCGGCATATTGATCGGGCGCGGTCTCGGCAAGCTCGCTGACGCCGTCGACGCAGGAGGCAAAGAAGCGCGCATCGCGCACTTTGTCATAGACTTCGGCGCGCGGCGCCTTGACCGTGAGTTGTCCGGAAAATTTCATTGCAGCTCCATCGATCTCGGCGCGCGATTCCCTTTCCCCGCTTGCGGGGAAAGGCATGTTATCACGCGCTCGCCTTCAGCAACGCGGCGAGCGGCCGACCAGGATCGGCCAGCGCGGCGGGATCGACCGGAACGCGGCGCTCGATGAGGCGCCGCACGGCGGCGAGATCGCGCTGCACGTTGATGCCCAGCCCCGCCGTGATCGCACCTCCCGCCATTTCGAAGACGAGCGTGCTCTTGCCGGCGAGCGGCCGGCGGACGCGCGTTTCCGGCTGCGGCGCCGGCCAGCCCACGCCTTGAATGTAGAGGTCGTATTGTTCCGACCAGAACGACGGCACGGTGCGATAGACTTCGTTGGCGCCCGCGGCGTTGCGGCCGGCGACCGCGCCTTGGTCCTGGGCGTGGCGCCAGTTCTCCAGCCGAACCAGCCCGTGCGCGGCGGGAAAGCTCACCGCATCCCCGGCCGCGAAAATCGCCGCATCCGCGGTGCGGCAATGCTCGTCGACGACGATGCCGTTGTCGGTGGCGAGGCCGGCGGCGGCGGCGAGCGCATCGTTCGGCTTGACGCCGGTGCCGACCACGGCGAGATCGGCTGCAAATGTTTCGCCCGTCTTGGTGTCGATGGCGATGCCCTCGGCAGTCGCCTGCACGCGCGCCATCGCCGTGCCGGTGCGGATGTCGACGCCGTGCCGCCGGTGCTCGTCGGCAATAAAGGCGCCGGTCTGTTCGTCGCAGACCCGGGCGAGAATACGCGGCGCGACTTCCAGGACGACGGTCTCGACGCCAAGCTCCGCCGCCGAGGCCGCGGCTTCGAGGCCGATCAATCCGCCGCCGACCACGATGAGCTTCCTGCACCGGCGCAGCCCCGCCGCGAGCGCGCGCGCGTCGGCCTCGGTGCGCAGATAGCGCACCCGCGGCATGCCGAGCGGCAATTGCGGCAGCTCGCGCACCAGCGATCCGGTCGCGAGCACCAGCGCGTCGTAGCGGAAACGCCGTCCCGACGCTGTCACGACCTCACGCGCCGGCCGGTCGATCGACGTACACACCGCCGCCTGCTCCAGCACGACATTGTGCGCGGCGATGCCGCCGCGCCCGGCGATCAGCGCGTGCTCCGGCAGGGCCTTGCCGGTGAGCACCGCCTTCGACAGCGGCGGCTTCTCATACGGCTCGCAGGCCTCGTCGGTCAGCAGCAGGACATCGGCGGCGGGATCGGTGCGCTTGGCCTCGATGGCGGCGAACACGCCCGCCGGACCGCCGCCGATCACGACTATTTTGCGCGACTGCGTTTCAGGCATGCCGGACGCCGCGCTCAGGCCCGCAACGCCGTGAGCATGTCCTTGATGTATTCGTCGGCGCTCGAAATCACGAGCATCATCGCGTGCGGCCGCAGTTGCGCCAGGATTTTCGACAGTGTTTCATCGCTCGCCGACGCCCCGCCGAGGATGAGCGCCGTCGTCATCACGTGCTTGACGTTGCAGGCTTCGCCGATCAACCCCGCCGCGGCGGCGTTCTCGCCGGCGCTCGCCACCATGACCACGAGATCCGCCGTGTTTACCTCATCGACCAGATCCTTGGTGCGGCCGGCAAGATCGTTGAGCCAGCCGCCCATCGAGAAGCGTTCGCCCTTCGCCGGTGGGCCGGAAAACGCCGAAGCCGTGAGGAAGGTCGCGCGCTGCCATGGCAAGCCCGCCAGTTCCTTGACAAGGCGCTCGCTTGGCGTGTCCAGCGCAATGACCTTGACGGCGCGGGCTTGCGAATTCGGCCGGTTAATGCGGAATTTTGCCTCCGCCGCCGAACTCATCCGGGCCGATTCGCTTTGCATCGCAATGTACTCCTTCGCGCACCCACATATAGCAAGTCGCGCCGGATATTTCATTATCCGGCGCGTCCTGTATAAGGGCGCTCCGCTTCCCGGGCTCTGAAAAGGTTAGAGAGGAACATGTCCGCCGCGCCGAAACGCCTCGAACTGTGCAGCGCCGGCGATGTCGCGCCCGGCACGGCACTCAAGGTCGAGACCGACGGTCTGGCGCTCGCGGTGTTCAATGTCGGCGGAGAATTCTACGTCACCGACGACGCCTGCACCCATGGCCCGGGTTCGCTGTCGGAAGGCTATATCGAGGACGACGTCGTCGAATGCAACTTCCACAACGGCCAGTTCAATATCCGCACCGGCGAAGTGGTGTCACCGCCCTGCATGGTGCCGGTGAAGACCTATCCGGCGCTGGTCGTCGACGGCAAGGTGACGATCGAAGTGTGAGCATGGGATTCATCCCATCCGATGCGCGGCGCGGCGTCGATTTCCAGTTGACGAAGAGCTCGGCAGCGGCTTGGTAAAAGCCAATAATTCTTTTGGAGGATCGCCCATGCCGAGAGCTAAACCGCCGTTTCGCGCCGACGTGGTCGGCAGCCTATTGCGCACCGCGCCGCTGAAGGAAGCGCGCGCCAAGCACGAGAAAGGAGCAATCGACGCGGCGCAGCTCAAAGAGGTCGAGGATCGCGAGATCGAGAAGATCATTCGCAAGCAGGAGGAGGTCGGACTGAAGGTCGCCACCGACGGCGAATTCCGCCGCTCGTGGTGGCATTTCGATTTCTACGGCATGCTCGACGGCGTCGAAATCCGGGAGCTCGACCACGGCATTCAGTTTCAGGGCGTGCAAACGCGGCCGCGCACGCCGCGCATTACCGGCGAGCTCGGTTTCTCTCAGCACCCGATGCTGGAGCATTTCAAGTTTCTAAAAAGCCATACGCGCGTCATGCCGAAAATGTGCATCCCAAGCCCGGCCACGCTGCATTTCCGGCTTGAACCGGACGCGATCACGACCAAGGACTATGCCGACCGCGACGCCATTTTCGACGATCTGGCCAAGACTTATAAGCAAGCCATTGGCGGATTTTACAACGCCGGCTGCCGCTATCTGCAATTCGACGATACCGCGTGGGCCTATTTGTGCTCGCCGGCCGAGCTGAAAAAGGCGCGCGACCGCGGCTTGAACGCCGACCGCCTGCAGCAGGACTATGCCCGCGTCATCAACGGCGCGCTCGCAGGCAAGCCGAACGACATGACGATCACCACGCATGTCTGCCGCGGCAATTTCCGCTCGACTTGGATTTCCGAAGGCGGCTACGAGCCGGTCGCCGAAATCATGCTCGGCCAATTGAATTATGACGGCTATTTCCTCGAATACGACACTGCGCGCGCCGGCGGCTTCGAGCCGCTGCGCTTTTTGCCCAAAGGCAACAAAATCGTCGTGCTCGGCCTTATCACTACCAAATCCGGCACGCTGGAGAACAAAGACGACGTCAAGAGGCGCATCGAGGAAGCGACCAAATACGCCGCGCTCGACCAGCTTTGCCTGTCGCCGCAATGCGGCTTTGCCTCGACCGAAGAAGGCAACGTGCTCGCCGAGGACGAACAATGGGCGAAGCTCCGGATGGTCGTGGAATTGGCGGAAGAGGTGTGGCGCTGACCTGATGCGGCCGTCCCCGCGAAAGGCGAGGACCGAGTTCGGGATTCCCGCTTACGTAGGGGATGAGCGGACTAGCCGGTTACCAGCTTTGTCGCGCTCAGCCGTTTGTGCACGTGCACCATGAACGCCATGGCGAAGACGGGGGTGGCCAGATTGACGATCGGGATCGAGACAAAAGCGGCGATGAACAGGCCGCCGACATAAACCATCATGGCATTGCGTTTGCGCAGAGCCTTGGCTTCGGCCGGCGGCCGGAAGCGCATCGCGGCGAGCTCGAAATATTCACGTCCGAGAATATAAGCGGTGGCGAGGAAGAAGATCACGGCGCCGAAGCCCGCCAGCAGAATGAGCGGCGCAGCGCACAGATAAATGACCACGGCGAGGAGCGCCGTCTTGAGGCCTTCCCAGATCGCAAGCAATAGCGGCAGCGCTTTGCCGGGAGGATCGGCGGGATAATGTCGGCACTCGACCTCGTCGGCGATCCGGTCGGCGAAAAAGCTTGCGACAATGGCGGTGACCGCCGGCATCAGGAATACGCCGCCGACAATGATGCCGAGGCCGGCGGCGATGGAGAGGAGCCAGGCGAAAGCATCGACCGGAAAGTGCGCATGCGGTCCGAGCGTCATCTCGACCGAGGCGCTGCCGGCGCCGACCAGATGCACGATCAGCCGATCCAGCGCGATGCCGGCAACAACGATAAGCGCCAGCGCCAGCCCGACCGCTTTCCATAGCACCGCGCGCAATTGCGGCGACAACATCTGCGTCAATGCATTGATCGCGTCGTCGAGCATGTTTCACCGTCATTCCGGCCGAGCGAAGCAAGGGCCGGAATCCATAATCCCTGCCGCTCGCAGTAGGCAGTGGCCTAACATTATTTCAAGCTCAGCGGTTATGGCTTCCGGGCTCGCGCTTCGCGCGCCCCGGAATGACGAAAGGTTAGGCCGCCATGATGCCGGCGTCCGCAGCCGCGTCGTCGGCCTGCGGCGCCAGCGACGCCCGCGTCGCATCGTCGGGCGCGCGCGGCAGATCGGACCATTGCAGCGCCTTGTAATTGAAGCCCTGGCGGATGGTCGGTTTGACGACGTTGAAATACGGCGAGATATCGAAGTCGCGCGGGCAGTACAGCGAAGAGTGGCGAATCTCGAGAATTTGCTCGACCGCCTGCTGACTTCCCGCCAGCGTGATCTTCGGCAGGATCGGGTAGCGTACGGTTGAAAATGCATCCGCAATCAACGCCGAGCAGATCAGGCGCGACGGATCGCCGGAGCCGAGCGCGATCATGCGCCGCCGCCAGCGTTGCGGCACCGGGAGCGGAAACAGATAGCGCAACAGGTCGATGATGTTCTTCAGATCATAGGCAAAACCGATGCGCGCGACGGCGTAGGCGCATACCGTCGCGCAGTCGGCCTCGGTCAATCCAATCGGCCGGCAAATCCGGGTGTGAAAACGCAGATATTTGGACAGCGGCGCCGAGACCACGCCTTCGCCGACATTGGCTTCGATCAGAACATGCGGCTCGCCGTGGCCCGTCACGCATCCGGGCAGCGCTCCGACATAGAGCGCCGAATGCGACCAGGTCGATTGGGTGAGGTATTTGATGACGCCGGCGATGTGATTGTTGCCCTCGACCAGGAGCACGTCGCCGGGCTGCAGCGACTGGCGCAAGGCGTCGGGATCGCTCGGCGTAAACGGCTCGTAGCCGTGCACCGGCTTTTGCAAGTAACGGGCGATCACCCGCCCGACGCTGTCGAGCATCCTGCTCATCGGATTTCTCGTGTGGTCTCTTGCGACCTCCCAGCCAGCGCGGTTCTGCCGCGTCTTTTTCATTGCCTCCAATTTACCTGCGGTCCATTGCGATTTGGTTCACGCCACGCATGTTTTATTGACCGAAATTAAACCGTGCCGTTTGCCCGCCCCGCGCCGTTCGTGCAATCTGCGCTAAAGCCGCAAGCAATTGGAAACCATGCCGGACAAACCGCTGCAGTTAAGTCGGCGTTGCTTCCTCGCCGCCTCGTCCGCGCTGGTGTCGCCGCCGGTACTTCGTCGTGCTTTTGCTGCGACGGCGCCGTCCGCCGGTGAAATCGAGGTCGTCATTGTCGGCGCCGGCGCCGCCGGCATTGCCGCCGCGCGCCGCCTCGCCGCGGCGGGCCGGCGTTATGTGGTGATCGAAGCGACCGATCATATCGGCGGGCGCTGCGTCACCGATACGACAAGTTTCGACGTGCCGTATGACCGTGGCGCCCATTGGATCTACCTGCCGGACTCCAACCCGGTGACCAAGCTCACGCCGCACGGCGGCATCGACATCTATCCGGCGCCGCAAAGCCAGAAGGTGCGCATCGGCCGCCGTTACGCGCGCGAAGGCGAGCTTGAGGATTTCCTCACCGCCCAGGTCCGCACCATGCGCGCGATCGACGACATTGCGCGCAAGGCCGATGCCGCTTGCGAACAGGCCGTGCCGAACGATCTCGGCGATTGGCGCGGAACAGTCGAATTCGTGCTGGGGCCGTATAATTGCGCCAAGGATTTGGTGCGGCTGTCGTCGCTCGACTTCGCGCACGCCGCCGAGCGTCGGGCCGCGGCGTTCTGCAAACAGGGATTTGGCGCGTTGGTGGCCGCGCTCGGTCAAGGCCTCAACGTTCGCCTGTCGACGCCGGCGAAATCGATCGCCGCCGGCGCCACGGTTACGGTGGAAACCGGCAAGGGGACGATCTCCGCCCGCGCCGCCATCGTCACGGTGCCGACCAATGTCATCGCGTCCGGCGGCCTGCGTTTCGATCCGGACCTCGACCATTCTCAAGGCGACGCGCTCTCGAGGCTGTCGCTCGGCAGCTACGACCGTATTGCGCTCGAACTCAACGACAACCCGCTCGACCTCGAAAGCGACGATCTGGTTTTTGAAAAATCGGCCGATACGCACACCGCCGCGATCCTGGCCAATGTATCCGGCACGCAACTCTGCCTGATCGATGTCGCCGGCGCCTTCGGTCGCGATCTGTCGGCGCAGGGCGAAGCCGCGATGATCGATTTCGCCGTCAACTGGCTGGCGGGGCTTTACGGCTCGGAAGTGAAGAGCGCGATCGGTCGCAAGCAGGCGACGCGCTGGAACAGCAATCCCTATGCGCTCGGTGCCTGGTCAGCCGCGGTGCCGGGCGGCCAGTTTGCGCGGAGGCAATTGCTCGATCCGATCGCCGACAACGTCTGGTATGCCGGCGAAGCGGCGCACGAGACGCTATGGGGCACGGTCGGCGGCGCCTGGGAATCCGGCGAGCGCGCCGCCGACGCGGTAGTGCGCCGTCTCGGCCCGGGAAAACAGCCGGCAGCGGCGGAGACCGAAAGCAAGGCCAAGCCGAAACGCAACCCGAGCCACGCGCGCGTTGAGCGCCGGGCGCCGCGACATGAACCCGAGACGCAAAATTACGGCGGGACGCCGCGCATCATGCGCGAGGAGCGCTGATTATCGCCGTAATATATAAGTGGCCTTGATTTTTATATCGCGAATTGCGATATTATTCCATTCTATGAAGCCGATTGAGTTCACACCTGCAAGCGTCCGGCAATGGGTCAAGCTCACGGCACAGGTTCGTCGACGCATCGATGCTCGTTTGACGGAATTTGCAATGAGCGGCAAAGGCAATGTCAAGCGGCTTAAGGGACGTCAAGGTTCAAGGTTGCGGATTGGCGATTGGCGAGTGATCTTTTATGAAGAGCGTGGTTCAATCGTCATAGTCGCAGTCGGCCACCGGCGAGAGATTTACGACTGAGGCAACATCATGAACGTTCGCTTTCAGAAGACGGCGCACGGAGAAGTCGCCATCCTTCCGCGCAAGGATTACGAGGCGCTCCTCGCCAAGGCTGCTGAGGCCGCCGAGGATGAGGGCACAGCCCGCCTTGTGGCGCGTGCGCGCCGCGAGATCGCCGCCGATACTCCGTTATTGCCGAAGCATGTGGTCGATCGTCTCGCCAAGGGCGGAAATCCAGTTCGAGTCCTGCGCGAGTGGCGTGACGTGACCCAGCTATATTTATCCTTTAAGGCCGGTCTAAGTCAGGGCTACCTGTCGGATGTTGAAACCGGCCGGCGGAAGGGTACAGCAGCTGCGCTCCGCCGCATCGCCGATGTACTTAAAGTACCGCTCGACCTTCTTGTCTCAGCATGAGCCGTCCGTAAGAACCATCCATCGCCGATGGTTCACGCCCGCAGCACGCCACCGGTGCGCTTGTTGACTTCGCCAACGATCTTTGCCGCCAACGACTCGATCTCGGCGTCGGTCATGGTGCGCTCGCGCGGCTGAACGGTCACCGCGATGGCAATCGACTTCTTGCCCGGCTCGATGCCCTTGCCCTCGTAGAGATCGAACACGCTGACCGAGGCGATCAGCTTGCGGTCGGCGGACTGCGCCGCGCGCACGATATCGGCGGCTTTGACGTTGCGCTCGACGATGAAGGCGAAGTCGCGCTCGACCGGCTGGAACGGCGACAGGTCCAGCGCGGGCTTGGCGCGGGTCGGCTTCGCCTTCGGCTCGGGGATGCGCTCCAGGATCACTTCGAAGCCGACCAGCGGGCCTTCGGCATCGAGCGCCTCGATCGCGCTCGGATGCAGTTCGCCGAAATGCCCGAGCACATTCTGCGGTCCGATCTGGAGGGTGCCGGAGCGCCCGGGATGAAACCACGCCGGCCCGCCCGGCACCACCTGCAACGCTTGCGCCGGCGCGCCGGCCGCGGTCAGCGCGGTGAGCGCATCGGCTTTGGCGTCGAAGGCATCGACCTCGCCATCGCGTTTGCTCCAATGCCGGCCGACGCCGGTCGGTTTTGCCAAAGCCCGCCTTATGCCGGCGGCGGCAGTGAACTGGTCGGCCGGCTGGTCGCCGCGAAACACCTGGCCGACTTCAAACAAGCCTATGTCGGGAAAGCCGCGGTCGGCGTTCCGCTGTGCGGCGGCGGCCAGACCGGGAATGAGGCTCGGCCGCATGTCGGAGAGATCGGCGGCGATCGGATTGGCGAGCGCCAATTCCGGCTTGCCGCCGCCGAACAGCTCGGCCTGCTTTTTCGAAATGAAAGACCACGTCACCGCCTCGACGAGATTGCGCGCGGCGAGTGCGCGCTTGGCCTTGCGGGTGCGCAGTTGAATTGGGGTGAGCACCCGCTTGCGCAGCGTCTCGCCGCGCGGAAACGGCGTCGGCGGTACGCGGTCGACGCCGACAATGCGCACCACCTCCTCGACGACATCGGCCTTGCCTTCCACGTCGGGGCGCCAGGACGGCACCGCGACTTTCACCCGCTCGCCCTGACCGGCGACGAAGAAGCCGAGGCGCTCAAGCACGCGCCGCACCTCGGTGAGCGGCACGGCAAGGCCGGCCAGGCGCTTGAGCTCGGACATCGGGAAATCGATGACGCGCTCATGCGGCGCGACGCTGCCGGCGAGCGTGACTTCCGACGGCGTGCCGCCGCAAAGCTCCATCACCATGCGGGTGGCGAATTCAAGGCCAGGCAGCATGAAAGCCGGATCGACGCCGCGCTCGAAGCGGTAGCGGGCGTCGGAATTGACGCCGAGCTTGCGGCCGGTCTGCGCAATATTTTGCGGCTCCCACAACGCCGATTCGATCAATACGTCGGTAGTCGTTGCGGAGCAGCCGGTCGCCTCACCGCCCATGATGCCCGCGAGCGATTCCACGCCGTCGTCGTCGGCGATGACGCAGATCGAATTGTCGAGCGTGTAGGTCTTGCCATCGAGCGCCAGCAGCGTTTCGCCCGGCCGCGCCCGACGTACCAAGAGATTGCCGTGGACTTTCGCCGCATCGAACACATGCAGTGGGCGGCCGCGGTCATAGGTGATGAAGTTCGTGATATCGACCAGCGCATTGATCGGACGCAGCCCGATCGCTCTCAGCCGCTTTTGCAGCCAGTCCGGCGACGGACCGTTTTTGACGCCGCGCACGAGCCGCAGGCCGAATGCAGGGCACAACGAGGCCGTCGCCCCGAAGTCGAGCGTCACCTTCACCGGACAGGGGAACTCGCCGTTCACCGGCTTGATCGCCGGATCCTTGAACTTGCCCATATCGGCTGCGGCAAGGTCGCGCGCGATGCCATGCACGCCGGTGGCGTCGCCGCGGTTGGGCGTCAGATTGATTTCGAGAACCGGATCGTCGAGGCCGGCATATTTGGCGTAAGGCTCGCCGACCGGTGCGTCGTCCGGCAGCTCGATAATGCCTTCGTGGTTGTCGGAGATTTGCAGCTCGGCTTCGGACACCAGCATGCCGCGGCTTTCAACGTCGCGGATTTTGCCGACGCCGAGCATCATATCCTTGCCGGGGATGTAAGCGCCGACCGGCGCGAACACGCCCTTCATGCCGGTGCGCGCATTCGGTGCGCCGCACACGACCTGGATCGGCTTGCCGTCGCCGGCATCGACCATGCACACCTGGAGACGGTCTGCATTGGGATGCCGCCTGGCCTCGACCACGCGGGCGATCACAAACGGCGCAAATTGCTTACCCTTGTCCTCGATGCGCTCGACCTCCAGCCCGATCATCGTGAGCTTGTCGGCGATCTCGCCGAGCGGCCGATCGGTGTCGAGATGCTCCTTGAGCCAGGCGAGAGTGAATTTCATCATGGCTTGTTACGCACTCAATCCTCCCGCCAGCGTCGGAAAGTCGAGCGGACGGAAGCCGTAATGGTTGAGCCAGCGCACATCGGCCTCGAAGAAGGCGCGCAAATCCGGCATGCCGTATTTGAGCATGGCGATGCGGTCGATCCCCATGCCCCAGGCAAAGCCTTGATATTCGTCGGGATCGAGCCCGCAATTGCGCAACACGTTCGGATGCACCATGCCGCAGCCGAGAATCTCCATCCAGTCGTCGCCCTCGCCGAAGCGGATCTCGCCCTTGTCGGGGCGGCACTGGATGTCGACTTCCAGCGACGGCTCGGTGAACGGAAAAAATGAGGGGCGGAATCGCATGCCGACGCGATCGACTTCGAAGAACGCCTTGAAGAATTCCTCGAGAATCCATTTCAGGTGGCCGAGATGCGAGGCTTTATCGATAACCAGGCCTTCGACCTGATGGAACATCGGCGTGTGGGTCTGGTCAGAATCGCTGCGGTAGGTGCGGCCGGGAATGATGACGCGGATCGGCGGCTTTTGCGTCAGCATGGTGCGCACCTGCACCGGCGAGGTGTGCGTGCGCAGCAAAAGCCGCGAGCCGTCCGGCTTCGGATTGAAGAAAAACGTGTCCTGCATCTCGCGCGCCGGATGGTCCTTCGGGAAATTGAGCTTGGTGAAATTGTAATCGTCGGTCTCGATGTCCGGACCTTCGGCGATTGAAAATCCCATATCGGCGAAAATCACCGTCAACTCATCGATGACCTGCGTGATCGGATGGACGCGGCCGATCTCGGTCGGCGCCTCGCGCACCGGCAGCGTCACGTCGACGCTCTCGGTATTTAGCCGCACGGCAAGCGCCGAATCCTTGAACGCCTCGCGTCGCGCCAAAAGCGCGGCATTGACGCGATCTTTGAGTCCGTTGACGAGCGGACCCTGACTTTTGCGCTCTTCGGGCGGCAGCGTGCCGAGCGTCTTCAATAGCGCGGTGATCGAGCCGTTCTTGCCCAATGCCGCCACGCGCACCGCTTCGAGCGCCGCCTCGTCGCCGGCGGCCTCGACCGCGGCGAGGATTTCGTTTTCAAGCTGAGTAATGTCGATCATCGTTCGATGGTCTTTTCGATCAATCCGGCATGAACGTCAGATCGGTGTCCGACGGCCTGCCGCCGGCCTGCGTCAGCATAGAGTGCACCTGGCCGCGATGATGGGTCTGGTGATTGAACATATGGGTGACCAGGACCCAGCGCGGCCGCGTCCATTCGCGCTTGGTGGCGCCGGAATAAAAGGTCTGATCGGCGGCGAGCCAGCCGCCGTCGACGGTGTCGGCCCAATCCAGAATCTTTCGGTCGAAGGCCGCGCGCTCGGATTTCAAGTTCTGCCAGTCCGGATAGAGCGAGACCGATTCCGGAATTCCAACCGTCGGCCGCGGCAGGTCGGTAAAGCGGCTCATCCAGGTCTGATCGCCCCACAATATATGGCTCAGCGTCTGGTGGATCGAGCCGAACCACGCGCCGCGGTCGCACCGCCGCTCCTCGCCCGACAGCGTGTCGGCAACGCCGTACAGATTCTCGTTCTGCCAGCGATTGTAGCGCGCCATGCGCTGCACATAAGCGCGGTCGATCATGACACGCTCACACGGCGAGTGCGGATTTGGCTTGGCCGACGATGGCCTCGAACGCCGCCGGCTCGGTGATGGCGAGGTCCGAGAGCACCTTGCGGTCGACCGCGATGCCGGCCTTGCTCAAGCCGGCGATGAAGCGGCTGTAATTGAGCCCGAACGGGCGCACCGCCGCGTTCAGCCGCTGAATCCACAGCGCGCGGAAGGTGCGCTTGCGTCGCTTGCGGTCGCGAAAGGCGTATTGATTCGCCTTCTCGACCGCCTGCTTGGCGACACGGATGGTGTTCTTGCGCCGGCCGTAATAGCCCTTGGCGGCCTTGAGCACCTTCTTGTGCTTGGCATGGGACGTGACGCCGCGTTTGACGCGAGCCATGACTGATCTCCTCTCAAAATTATAGAAGCTGAAGCGACTGCGGACCGAGCCGGCAGCCGGCCGTCAGCCGTTCGGCAAAAAGTACTTTTTGATGTTGTCGCCGTCGGTCTTGAACAGCACGGCGGTGCCGCGCAGCTGGCGGATCTGCTTCTTGGTGCGCTTGATCATGCCGTGGCGCTTGCGCGAATGGGCATAGAGGACTTTGCCTCCGCCTGTCACCTTGAAGCGCTTTTTTGCGCCCGACTTGGTCTTGATCTTGGGCATTTGGTTCTCCTATGGCCGCGGGCGTGAGTACGCCGCGGGCCGAAAATGCTCGCAAAATGAGCGTGGTGTGCTTGGAGCACGTCGCGCCGCCACGGCAGCCCTATCGAGCCGGGCGGCGAGAGGGCGCGGTTATGGCAGAGCGTGTTGCCGATGGCAACCGAAAGCGCAAGCCCTGCGAGGGGTTAACGCGGCGCCAGCACCATAACGACCTGGCGGCCTTCGAAGCGCGGCTCCTGCTCGATCTTGGCGATTTTCGCGGTGTCGGCCTTGACCCGGTCAAGCAGCTTATAGCCGAGCTCCTGGTGCGCCATTTCGCGGCCGCGGAACCGCAATGTCACCTTGACCTTGTCGCCTTCCTCGAAGAACCGCTGCACCGAGCGCATTTTCACGTCGTAATCGTGATCGTCGATCATCGGCCGCAGCTTGATCTCCTTGATCTCGACAACCTTCTGCTTCTTGCGCGCCTCGGCGGCTTTCTTCTGCGCCTGATATTTGTATTTGCCGTAATCGAGGATTTTGCAGACTGGCGGCACCGAATTCGGTGCGATCTCGACCAGATCGAGCCCGGCCTCCTGGGCCATGGCTATCGCGGCGTCTATTTCGGTGACGCCCTTGTTGGCGCCGTCTTTGTCGATGAGCTGGACCTCGCGAACGCGGATCTCCTCGTTGATGCGCGGACCCTCCTTGGCGGCGGGCTGCGCGGTTCTGATTGGGCGACGAATGGGTCTTCTCTCCTATGGTCGTTGCAACTGCAATTGCGGAAGATCGGGAGTTTTTGCCTGCAAGTCAACGACAATGCGCGCCGCGCGCATGGCATTGCGGCTTGCATCATGATTTATGTTTCGTCACCCGGACTTGCGACTGACGAACCGCCCATGAATGATAACGGTCTGAAATTCCTGGATATTGGCGACGGGTCCGCGCGGCGGAGGATCGCCGTAGGGGCGCAAGCCGGCGCCCCGCCGGGCCTGTTCTGGCTCGGCGGCTACAAGTCCGACATGACCGGCACCAAGGCGCAGGCGCTCGCCGATTGGGCGCAAGCGGCCCACCGCGCGTGCGTGCGGTTCGACTATTCCGGGCATGGCGAATCGGAGGGCGCGTTTACCGACGGCACCATCGGCCGCTGGCTCGACGAGAGTCTCGCGGTCTTCGACGCCTTTTGCCGCGGTCCGCAAATCCTGGTCGGCTCGTCGATGGGCGGGTGGCTTGCGCTGCTTCTGGTCCGCGCCTTGGCGCGACGCGGCAGAAACGGAGCGGCTGGCGTCGCCGGCCTGGTGCTGATCGCGCCGGCGGTCGATTTCACCGAGGAACTGATGTGGAAACGGTTCACGCCCGAGATCAGACGTGAGCTGGAGCAGAACGGCGTGTGGGCGCGGCCGTCGCAATATTCGGACGAGCCTTATCTCGTCACCCGGCGCCTGATCGAGGACGGCCGCAATCATCTTCTGCTCGGCGGCATGATCGAGTGCGGCTGCCCGGTGCGTATATTGCAAGGCGTCGAGGATCCCGACGTGCCGTGGCAGCACGCCAAGGCGCTGGTGGCGCGGCTCGCCTGCGACGATGTGGTGCTCACGCTGGTCAAGGACGGCGATCACCGGCTGTCGCGGCCGGAAGACATCGAGCGGCTTATTGGCGCGGTAAAGGAGTTTTAGCGTCACGCGATCGACGTGCGCTGCACGTCTCGGCGATCTTGGTTCTTGCCCTCGTCCGCGTCCATGGCGCCGCCTGCATCGCGCGTCGGTCGAACCCGCGGCGCATGGTTTCTATCATGACCGGGCTGGACAATTGAGCGGCCTGAGACATAGGTGACAAATCGTACCGGACACATGGGTAACACTTTTCGCCTTTGGGCGGGAGGTGTTGATGCCGTGGAAAGAGAGTTCGGTGATGGAAGAGCGCCTGTGCTTTGTTGCCCGCCTGCTGGACGGCGAGGCGATGACGGACGTTTGTCGGGAATTCAGCATATCGCGCAAAACCGGCTACAAGATCTTCGATCGCTACAAGGAGCATGGGCTCGAAGCGCTGACCGACCGGACGCGGCGGCCGGTGCGCTTTGCCAACCAGCTGCCGCCTCAGATCGAGAGCCTCATTGTCGGCCTCAAGCGCGGCAAGCCGCATTGGGGCGCGCGCAAGATCCGCGAACTCCTGGTGCGCCGCCTCGCCGGCGATGTCCGTGTGCCGGCCAGGAGCACCATTCACGCCGTGCTCGATCGCCACGGCCTGGTCAAGCGCCCGGGCCGGCCGCGCCAGCGCGCCACCGGAACGCCGCTGTCACCAGGCGCCAATCCCAACGATCTGTGGTGCGCCGACTTCAAGGGCGAGTTCAAGCTCGGCAACGGCCGCTACTGCTATCCGCTCACCGTCACCGACCACGCCTCGCGCTTCCTCTTGCTGTGCGAAGCCCTCGAATCAACCCGCGAAGACCTCGCTGTTACCGCCTTCGAGCGGCTGTTCGCCGAGCGCGGCCTGCCGCAGTCTATCCGCTCCGACAACGGCGTCCCCTTCGCCAGTCCCAATGCCTTGTTCAACCTCTCCAAGCTCGCGGTCTGGTGGCTGCGCCTCGGCATCGCAATCGAACGCATCAAGCCAGGCCAGCCGCAACAGAACGGCCGTCATGAACGCATGCATCTCACCTTGAAGAAGGAAGCCACCCGGCCACCAGGCATCAACAGCTTACAGCAGCAGGCCCGCTTCGACGCCTTCGTGCACGAGTTCAATACCGAACGGCCGCATGAGGCGCTCGCCATGAAGTGCCCCGCCGAACTCTATGCCGCCTCAACGCGACCCTATGACGGTCTGCCTGACCTCGCCTACCCGCTGCACGACCGCGACATCCTCGTCACCGCCTGCGGCCGCATCTGCCTGCAGCGCAAGAAAATCAACATCTCGACAGTGCTCGCCGGTCAGTGCCTCGGCATCAAGGAAGTCGATGACGGCATTTGGCTCGTCAGCTTCATGCACTACGATCTCGGCTATATCGACTTGGAGCAAAAAACCTTGCAGCCCCTCGACAACCCGTTCGGCCCGAGGTTGTCACCTATGTCTTAGGTACGTTCCGTTACCCATGTCTCCGGGCTGGACAATTATGAGGTTGGCGCGCCCGAAGGGAGGGAAATCTAGGGCTCCCAACGAGAAAATAACCATTATTACAGAATATGTTACCCTGCCGCTAGCGGGTGCCGCTAATATGTGCCGCTAAGAGGCACCATCATGCGGCACACCGACTACCTATTCTTACGGCCCGGCTCCCGCAATTGGCACATCAAGTTGCAATCTCCGACACGGGCGCATCGAGAAATCGCTCCGCACGTCCGACCGCGTGCAAGCTGAAATCCTGGCGCTGCCGATGATCGCGGAGCACAAGGCCAAGCTATTAGAGGGGCGGCTCCGGCTCGAAACCACTTGGCAATACCAATTCGAACCGGGCCGCGAACACGTAAGCCCCGATGGCCAACGCATCATCGCAACCGACCGCGAGTTGCTTTACCTCAACCACAATGGCGCGATCACAAAGACCGCGCCCAATGGCGGGACCGCATTCCAGCTTGTGGGGCGGAAGCTGACTCTCCGTTCTGTCGTGGAAGCCATCACCGGGGATCAATCTCCCTTTAACGACGGAGTTCGCCTGCGCCGACAAGAGCGCACTGCGGACGACACCATCATTGAGACGTACCTCGAACATGCGAATATCACCGGCCATAGTGAGCGCGAGACGCGAGCGGTGTGGGCGCTGTACAAGCAACTCACGGATGGCAGACCCTTGAAAGATGCGACCCGCGACGACGGCCGTAAAGTCGTCCAGCATTTCGAGCGCCAAGGATTGCGAAGCGCGACGATCCAGAAAAAGATCACATGGCTTAATGCGGCGGTCAATCTGGCAATCAAAGAGTCCAAGCTGACGTTCAACCCATTTTCGAGCATCGTGCCGAAACGCGACGACAAGCAAAAGCGCCTTCCGCTCAGCGAGGCAGACATTAAGAACGCGAAGCTGGAGTTCGCCCAGCTTGATGAGAAGGACCAATTGCTATTCCGCCTTCTTGCGGCCACGGGCATGAGATTGAGCGAGGCGTTCGAGATTGACAGCGAAATGAAGGAGCGCGGCTGTCGTTACGTCATCATCGGCAAAAAGACGCCACAGTCGCATCGCCGGGTGCCGTTGCCGGCGGCCGTGCTGCCCTATCTGCCCAAGGTGATTAAGGGACCATTGTTTGAAGGCGGGACGCCTGCGGCGTCGAAGCGGCTCAATAAGTTCATCCGCCGCATCGGCATCGGCGACAAAAGCAAGGTCCTCCATTCCCTGCGGCACCGCGCCCAAGATCGATTGCGAGCCGCCGGTTGCCCCGTTGATTATCGTTGGGCGTTGCTTGGCCATGAGGAGGAGACAGTTGCCGAGGGCTACGGCTTGGGCTTCCCGGTGCCCATGCTCAAAAAGTGGATTGACAGGATCGGCTTCTAAGCGTCGCCGCTGGATCATGGCCGAGGACGATTGAAAATCCCGACCGGAAAAATCGAGTTTGTGAAAGCAGCGGTGTAAAAATTGCCAGGTTTTTCGTTGCGGTGAGTTGTCCGGTCGACTTCTGGAACGAGGGGCCTTGTTGTCAACCACGCGCCACACCCGATCACGAGAGCCGGCCGTGTACACCCGGAAGCCCTCAATTAACCATCCCAAGCGAAGCGATTTGCCTGTCAGAAATCGCATCCTACATCAGTGACAGCGTACAAGAGTCGGGCATCGACGGATTGGCCTGCACCAACCTGCGCTTCTCCTCGCAAGGTGGTCCGTAAACGCGGCAGGTGCCCAGGTGGCACCCGCAAACCAAGGAGATATCCATGGTTCCCGCGCGTCCGTTTTGGAAGGGCTACCTCAAGCTTTCACTGGTGTCGTGCCCGATCGCTCTCTACACCGGAACATCATCGAACGAGCGCGTATCTTTCCGCCAGATTAATAAGAAGACCGGCAATCGGCTGCGCCAGCAGCTGGTCGATGATGTCACGCGCGAGCCGGTCGAGGGTAATAACAAAGGGCGCGGCTACGAGTACGCGAAGAATGCCTACATCCCGGTAGAAGACGACGAGCTCGACGCAATTGCGATCGAGAGCAGCCACACCATCGAAATCGCCTCGTTCGTTCCGCGCGAGCAAATCGACGAGCGATATCTGGACAGCCCTTACTACATCACGCCGAACGCTCAGGTTGGGCAGGACGCATTTGCGGTGATCCGCGAGGCCATGCGCGGCAAGGGAATGGCAGCACTTGGTCGTGTTGTGCTGTCGAGGCGTGAACGGGTCATCATGCTTGAGCCTTGGGATAAAGGCTTGTTGGCGACGACACTCCGCTATCCGTACGAGATTAGAGAGCCGAAAGAATTTTTCGACGATATCCCGAACGTGAAGGTCGAGCCCGATATGCTCAAACTGGCCGAGCACATCCTCCAAAGCAAGGCGGCCGACTTCGACCCGGCACAGTTCGTGGATCACTACGAGGAAGCCGTGGTCGAGATGCTCAAGAAGAAGCAGGCCGGCATGCCGATATCACGGGAGCATGTCGCGCCGCGGCTGCAGAATGTTGTGAACCTCATGGACGCGCTCCGCCGCAGCATTGCAGAGGAAAAAGCAACTGCGCCGAAGAGGGGGCGCCAGCGCACTGAGAGACAGGGCGAGATGCTGCTTCCCATCCCAGGCAAGAATGGCAAGGAGAAGGCGGCCAAGGCGGCGGAGCGACCAAGAGATCGGCAAAAAAAGGCTAGCTCTACCCATTGACCGGGCGACCCGTTCGAAGCGTCACATCGAAGGGACAGGCAAGCCCGTTGATATTGATGCTTTCGACGCAGCATTCCAAGTGCCGGCGATCGGGAGGAAAGTCATGAGCCGCGACCCGCTCGTAACGTTTTGCACGGCTCACGGTCTCGCGCTCGACCGCGAAACTTACATCGCGCTCGCTTATCCGCAGTGCAAGCCTGACCCGTGGACGGCCGAGCACGAGGCCCAACTTCCGGAAATTTTTCGCGAACCGAGAAAGTGGGCATTGATCGAGTTGTCAGGATCCGGGCAGTCCGCCCGGGAGGTTTCCGAATCTCCGATCAAGCGGCTATGAGCAGGCTACCTTACCCGAAAAACTCAGTAATTACTGGCAGAACAGACCGAATGATCGCGAGTATCAACGGGAAAATAGTTTCTGTAGCTGATGCCCGCCGGATGGTCGCGTATCCACGGGCACAAGGATGGTTGTCGCCGGAAGCCACTTAAGATCGTGTGCGCGCGTGGCCGGGGCCGATTTAGGCCGGAACCGTATTGAAAATTCCGGTGGTAAGGATTATAAAGCGAGTACGACTCGTGGACACCATTGTCCTGGAGGGCATGGGCCTTCCGACTGTCGGGTTGGATTCCCGTAGTGAGTCGCCGACCGATCCCACGGCCTGATTATGGCGCGTCAGTAGGTCGAACCTCCGCGGTGACGCGGATTTCCTGACAACCAAGTTGCGCCTTTTGCGTCGCATCGCGGCGCGATTGCTTTGCGCCCAGGAGGTTCGACCATGGGCACTAACCCAAGCGTCGCCGACGATAACGTGATTGATCAAAGGCGAGTCCACGGTGATCTTGTGTTCGCCACTAACCGCGATCGGGGTTTGTACATCGGCACGTCGATTAGCGATCAGCCGCGTTGGTTAAAAGAGCACGCAGGCAGTTGGCGACGCATTGAAAATGTTCAGCGAGAAGCCGCTGCACTGGCGCCGCCTGCCGAAAGCGAAATTAAAGTCGGAGCTGCGCCAGCCGGGCCGAGCGATCAGACCTCGTCCGATGACGTTCGGCAAGAGGGCGATGCTGAAGACAACGTCACTTTGGTCGATACTGCGGCCGGAGACTGCTCCTCTTCGCCCGAGCCGGCATCGCAGCCGAAACCGGTGACTGAGCCGGTTGCGAATGGAACGACGAAGGCCGAGCCGCTGCGCCGCACCGAGGCGGCCGTGAGTGAGGCCACGGGGTCTAAGACAGAGACGACCCCATTCGGGGTGATAGGCCGCAAACGAGGTGGCAGCGGCGGTCGCCAACCCAAGAAGCAAAAACAGCCAGCGGGAATCTCGAAAGCCAGGCAAATGCGTTCGCTTGAGCGCATGCAGATTGTCCTCGACAGCCTAGCGGAACGTCCCATCCTATCCGACGCAGCTCGCAAAGCAGGCATTCACCGCAAAACACTTGAGTATTGGATCAAGCGCAGCGCGGCCGGCGACGATGGATACGACATCGAGTGGCGCGGCGAAACGGCGAAATTTCACGAACACTGCGACGCAGCGATGGGCGAGGCCGAAGATGAAGTCCATGCGGCCTTTTGGAATAGTGCAATGGGCGGTGTGGTCTACAAGATCGACCAGTCTCTCGTTGACCTCGGTTACCAAGGTACTGACGCCTACCTGAGAGATGCAAACGGAAACCCTGTAGTAGAGACCATTCGCAACCGGAACCCAAAGATGATCCGGTCTTACTTGGAGTGGAAGCGTCCGGAGAAGTGGGGCAAGCGTCGGAAAATCGACGTTCCGCATAATGCTGGCGTACTTGTGATCGGGGACATTTCTAAACACAAAAATAGTACGGCTACGGCGGCTAGCATCAAAGCCAGGCAGTGGAAATCGCGTTGGAGGAAGATTTGGGAGGAAGACTCCTAGCGGTCCCCGGGAATTTCAAACGGCCCTATCAGTCGACGATCTCTGCAAGTTACCAAGAATGAGGAAGATAGCTTCATATTGAGATCGCAGGATCTCCCCATCACTATTGCCGAAGCCCACCGCCCAACTCGGCTATTCGCAAATTCCAATTCGGCCTAGTATCGCAACGATCCCTTGCGGTTTCGCCTCGCGCGCTGAAAGCAACAAAAAGCCCCCTAGCTCGGCCGCCGACGCCGCATGGTGATGGTTTCCAGATCGTCTTGAAGTCATTATGTGTAATGCACGGGATAACTATTCGATGGAAGTTAGGTATGATCCTATTGAATCCGCCAAATCACACTTCTTCGATACGAGCAACTGGGGTGCATTCTGCGACGTCACCCTAACCTCACATGGGGAGGTTCAGGTCAAGGGGGTCGTATTAGGGTGACATCCGCAGATCTCCAGTATCTGTTCGGTATCCGAGGTCTGAGCCCGATTGCATGACGCGGCTCGTTTCCGAGCACGATCAACCTCACATTCGGTCGCCGCGCGAAACGGCTGCACCAATATCCCGCTTGCGGCGGTCGGGGCTCAGGAAGACGAGACCATTCTTGAAGACGGGCTTTTTAGGCCAGGTTAGGGTGCGGTTCGTCCACCTGGATCCGCCAGGACTGATCAAGTCCTGGAAGATTTAAGGATTCGGTCAGCGTTTATCGTCAGCTGCGTTTCATCACGGCTCCCTCGATGACGACGCCGGCGGTCACATATTTCCAGAGTGCTACCAGCAGCTTTCGCGCCAGTGCCACGATTGTCGTCTTCTTAAGACGGCCGCCATTGCGCTTGACCCGTTCTTCAAACCACAAGGCTAGCGCCGATTGCGGCTGATGGCGCAGCCATAGCCACGCGAGTTGGATGAGCGTTGTTCGCAATCGCCGATTGCCTGCTTTAGACACGCCCTGTTCGCGATCAATCGATCCGCTCTGCCAGGGTGTCGGCGCCAAGCCAGCATAAGAAGCGACTTGGCGTCGATTGTCGAAGTGTCGGAAGAGCCCTTCCGACCAGAGGATGGCGGCGAACTCCGGACCGATGCCCTTGATGTCGAGCAACATCGCCGCCGGCGCTGCGATTCGTTGCGCGGCCAGCAGCACGTCCCGCTCGGCCTCCACCGCCTTGATCTGCTCGAGCAACAGTTCCAGCCGATCGAGTTCACGGCGAACCTGCGCCTTCAGGTGATCCGGCAGCCGGCGACCATCGCCGGTCTGGAGCGTATCCAGCCGCTCCCGCCGGTCGCGGCGCAGCGGCTCGTAGCCAGATATCCCCTGTGAGAACAGCAGCCCCTTGACGCGATTGACGTGCCGGACCCGCTCGACGATCAGCACCTTGCGCTCGCGGCAGAGGCGGCGACGGTCCTCTTCCTCGGGAGTCGGTGCCTTGACCATCGCACACACCCGAGGTTCGCCCCGCTTGTACGCCAGCAGCGCGCGAACCAGCGCCTCGCCGTCGATCCCGTCAGTCTTCGCACGCCGGCGCCGACGTGATGTCGCAATCGAGGCCGGATCGACGACGTGGCTTTCGATCCCTTTATTCTGCAGGGCGCGATCGATCCAGAATCCGTCGAGGCCAGCCTCCTGAATGACGACGAACGGGAAGACCTTCCCCGTCCTCGCCCGCGCTTTCTCGCGAAGTCGCGCAAAGTGCTCCAGTAGTCCGGCCACATCGCCACCACGCACCACTTGCTTCGACATCTTCTCTCCGCCGCCTGGCGACAGCGACGTGATCAGCCATGTCGATCGACTGAGTTCCAATGAAACAAAAATCGCGCCAAGATCGGTACGGATAGCAGTCGGTGCTTCGGGTCGGTCAGCTACGGTTTGCATGGTCGCCTCCAGAGTGGGTGGTAGCAACCTCACTCTGCCAGAGTGCCGGCCGCTATCCACCTCCCCATGGGATCTTGAAGCAAGCTCGTCAGCCCGACAGTGGCGGTTGGGTAAAGATCGACGACTATCGGTGCAGACAAGCTTTTCGGCACTTCATGAACCTACTCAACCGGGTGGTCTATGGAGCGGCATTTCGTCGATACGGCAAAAGCCTTCGTGTGTTACCCGTACTTGAAAAAGGCGAGGTCCGCGCCTGCGCCTTACGTTCATGGGATCGCGGTACGTCAGGTCGATGGCATATTCATTGCGCAATTGAATTGCCCTCGCACTTCGACGGCATTGCCCTTGAAAAGCTAATCCGCGACTGTTGGGCGAAGGTCGAGTGGGGTCATGGCCGAATTCTTGTCCGCGACGGTGCGAACGCGGGTTGGATCAACTACATGTTAAAAGACCGCCAGAAATCAGAGTTCGACGTTTCGTTGACTGCATAATTATAGAGTTCTTTGCACAATCCAATTGCTGACGCGTAGACGTTCTTTTGGAATAGGACTCTTCATAGGCAAAGCCTAAGCGAGGGCGATTGGTTAGCAGTCGCCTTGTTTCCTGTTATTGCTTAATCCAGCGCGGCGCTCGGCGCCGTCACGGCAACGGATAAAGTGCAGCAACGCGCCAGCCTGAAATCTTGGAGCGAGCAACGTCCGAAGACCCATCACCATGCTGGCGCGACCGGTGGTCGTCGACGGCGACCCGGTAGCTCGGCCGGCCACGGCCAATTCAGCAAAAAGAACGGCGGCCAGAATCCAGCGCGGCGCTCGGCGCCGTCACGGCAACGGATAAAGTGCACGGCTGAAATCTTGGAGCGAGCAGACGTCCGAGACCCATCACCATGCTGGCGCGACCAGGTGGTCGTCGACGGCGACCCGGTAGCTCGGCCGGCCACGGCCAATTCAGCAAAAAGAACGGCGGCCAGAATCCAGCGCGGCGCTCGGCGCCGTCACGGCAACGGATAAAGTGCACGGCTGAAATCTTGGAGCGAGCAGAACGTCCGAGACCCATCACCATGCTGGCGCGACCAGGTGGTCGTCGACGGCGACCCGGTAGCTCGGCCGGCCACGGCCAATTCAGCAAAAAGAACGGCGGCCAGAATCCAGCGCGGCGCTCGGCGCCGTCACGGCAACGGATAAAGTGCACGGCTGAAATCTTGGAGCGAGCAGAACGTCCGAGACCCATCACCATGCTGGCGCGACCAGGTGGTCGTCGACGGCGACCCGGTAGCTCGGCCGGCCACGGCCAATTCAGCAAAAAGAACGGCGGCCAGAATCCAGCGCGGCGCTCGGCGCCGTCACGGCAACGGATAAAGTGCACGGCTGAAATCTTGGAGCGAGCAAACGTCCGAGACCCATCACCATGCTGGCGCGACCAGGTGGTCGTCGACGGCGACCCGGTAGCTCGGCCGGCCACGGCCAATTCAGCAAAAAGAACGGCGGCCAGAATCCAGCGCGGCGCTCGGCCCGCTTAGGCCGCCGATGTCCTTTTTAGTTGAATCCCGATCGGGCCGACGATGGCGCCCGGCGCCGGTCGAGCTGACGGAGCTACGGGGTCGTCGACCAAGGCCCGACCGCATCCGCGGCACCGTAATGGTCTCGCAGGCTTCATCGCTCGTGTCGAACGAACCCGAAAATTACGGGTTGGGGGAGTAACGCTCATGACCAAACGCAATCACGACCTGCTGCGCGACGTGCTTGACGCACTTGCGATTAATCCGGTACACGACGGCAACGGCGCGGTGCGGCGTCTCGACCAAAAGTCTTTGGCGCTGGGTCCGCGCATCGCAACGCGAGGATGACCCTGGGAGCTATTGCTTTCATTGGTGCGACGTCGAGGGTTGGTTTCACGATCACCTAAAACATGCGATGCGGCTGTCGGCGCTCTTGATCGAGGCAACGGCGCGCCATCACGCCTTACACGGCTTCGACGAAGTGCAGGTCTTTCAAGGTAAGGTATGTTGGAAAGAAGATCCGAAGCTTGCGGGCCTCGACGACGAGGCGCTAGCGATGCTCGGATACACGGATCGCTATGAGCGTAATCCCGATGGCTCTCTGATCCCGCTTACCGTGCGGCGCAAGCCGAGCGACCAATTAGTCTTGAAAATGCTGACGGCGCATTTTCCGAAAACCTATGGCGACAAGGTGCAACACCAGCACAGCGGCATCATTGGCGTCATGCGCTTTGGCCGCGATGGCAAGATGCGACCGAACACGCCGCCGGCAGAGCTTGAAGACCAATCAAATGAGCTGGTCGTAAGCGCGGACAGTGGCCCCGTTGAGCGGTCGCAGATGCGGATCGGGCTCGTCGTCGGTGAGACGCTCGGTCCGGAAGAACTCGAGCGCTATTACGGCGGCGTGCAGGCTTCCCAGTCGATGAACTTTGAAGAAGAAGAAGACGGCAGCGTGGTGCGCCTAGAAGCAGACGGCACGCACACCGTGGTGAAGCCACCGCGGCAAGAGCCCGGTGCAACAGCGGAAGCGGAGCGTGGGCCGGACGACCGCGGTCCTTTAAATCCTCAGGCTTGTGGCCTTTATCAGTAAGCGTCGGCTCACCGGAAGCGGTGAAAGTGATGAGGCCGGCTGATTTTAATTCCGGAATGCCCTTCTTAACGGTCTTCGCGCTGCCAACCCTCATATTCAATTGAATCAGTGGAATACCGGCACCGGGCAATCGGTCGAACGACTTAATCTTTTGAAAAACCTCTTGAGCTTCCCAACTAAGCCCACCGCTGTCAGTCATTTTGCATGCTCCTCGTCGTGAGTGCTGTCTTGGCTGCGGAGCCCAGGGCGCCAAGCGGGATCCAGGCGGCCTTCTTCAACGGCCAACCCCTCACCACCTCCACCGCGATTTAAGTTTTCCGCCCGCTCTTGTGCTTTTCATTCGGGGTCCCATGTAGATAAATAGACAAGTAGTGGCTTGTCTGAAAGCTGCCCGTAAATCGGGGACATACCGAAGTCTCCGTTATCTGTAGTTGGCAGCGCTGGTGCCGTCGGCAGGCACAATAACCTTTTTAAGTCAGAGTTGCGTTCGGCGCGGGTGCCAATAGCACCCGTGCCGGTGCGTTTGCACGCTGGTTGCGTGCGCGTCCCTCTCGCAGAAAGGTGAAAGCCATGCAGGTTCCTTCAATCCGCCAGCCCGACTCGTTGAAGGGTGACAAATTCGGCCCAGTATCCAATCGTCAATCCAGCTTCGGGATGAGGTGCGTCCAATGCGGTGATGAGCTGCTGGCCCCCGAATGGTCCGAGTATCGCAATGAGCGACAGGTTCATCATGTTTGGAGCTGCTGGAAATGCGACTGCTGTTTCGAGACGTTCGCTAACATCAAGACAAGGGACCATATTTTCACGTCGCTACTGGTCGCATAGGGGAACCCGTCGCGTTGGTGGACGCCATCTCTATGTCCAGTAAAGCCACCCCGGGAACCGCAGCGCCACTGACGGCGTTGCTTCTTATTACTTCAGCTGGAGGAGTTTCCCTATGGACGTGATCGCCCATGAGACTTCGGAACAGCTCTCGCGCGCGTTAGGAGACGCGGTCGTGAGGATTTGGGGCCGCCTGCCTCCTGACCTTCAAAACCGGCTATTCAAAGAGGCTGTAACCTCTCAGAACGAAAAGATGAGACCGCGCCTGGCCATCTATCTGCATGAGAAGCATCCACGCACATGCGCTGCAGTGAAGGCCCGCGCAATGCTGGAGCCGGACAGCTTAGGGGGTTAGGGCGCAATCCAAGTTTTAGCATCCGGTTGGAACATCGCTCTGTGTCATTCTCGCGGTGGTCACTTCAACAATCATCAAAAGATGCCCAGTGTGCATTTTTACGGAACTTTTGGCCTCACAAGCACCGCCTCAACCGCGAATTAAGTTTTTCGCGCACCCTTGTGCTTTGGTTGCGGTACCACAGATGCATAGATAGTGGCAGGTAGTAAGCTTGCCTGAGAGCTGCTGCCCACGAAACGGCGACTTGCCGTAGTCGCCGCTCATTCACTGGCAGTGCTGATGCCATCGGCTGGCACAATTCTAATCTAAAAGTTGATCTGGCTTGCAGTGCGGTGCCGTCGGCATCTGCACGGCGGTAACGGACGCACCTCTGATGCGTGCGTACTCAAAGAGATTTTTACAATGGAGAATACCAATGAATAACGAAAACCTGACTATTCACTTCAAGGTCAAGGACTTCAACGCTTGGCAGACGAGTTACAATGGGAACGAGAAGAATCGCACCACTGCCGGCATTACGAAAAGCAAAGTGTTCCGCAGCACCGACGACCCCAATGATGTGCTGTTGCTCCAGGATACCGCCGACGTATCGAAGGCCCGCACCTGGTACGGCTCAAGTGAAATGAGGGCGGCTATGGAAAAGAGCGGCGTAGTGGGCTCGCCCAGCATCCGTGCCGCGGCCTAACTCTTAGCTTCAAACACATTGAAATCGGGATGGCGTGTAGCGCCAGTGTATTGTTGCGTGCTCTCCCGAAGATGGAAGCCCCAGCCCCCCGTCGCCCCCGACTAAGGCTGGGGCAACCAAAGCAGATGATGCGGTGCAATGCGACATCCAAATCCGTGGAGGCGTAAGATGCGACCCATCATCCGCGAAGAAGGACGGCCGACCGAAGACGAGAGCGCACGCAGAACGCTTGGGCCTCGCGGTGTGCCGGGCGGTCCGGATTACGCGAAGATGACCCCGCAACAGGAAAAGAATATGCCGAAGACAGGCGCCTTCGACGGCCACACCGCTTGATCGGACAGAACTTCGACTCTTGGAGCCCCGCAACCAATCCCCTTCCACGGCTCAACCACGCCACGGCACCCCACCAACCCTTCCAAAATCCGTGACATTATTTCTAGCGTTTCGGCGTGGCAGTTAGGCCGCACCCCGTGTTGTGATTTCCAATTTGCGAGACTATCGTGAGACATTGACAGCGGAGATTGAGAATGGCGCACGGCACCGTGAAGTGGTTCAATTCCCAAAAAGGATACGGCTTTATTCAGCCGCAGGCCGGCGGCAAAGATGTGTTTGTGCATATTTCAGCTGTTGAGAGAGCCGGCCTCAGCGGTCTCAATGAGGGACAAGCCGTCGAATACGAGGAAGTCGCTGACAAGGGCAAAACATCGGCACAAAATCTAAAGGTTCAACGCTGATCGTGCTGAAAGCAGTCGCTAGGCGCTGAGCTCGGCCAACAGCTCCTTGAGCGCCGCTTTCCCGGCTTTGGTAGCGGCCCCCATGGTGCGGAAAAAGATTCGCGAGTGCCCTATCGGGCTCGGTCTCCCGGCTCGATAAATCTCCCACCGCCACGAGTTCGGACGGGCCGCCCTATTCTTCACGACAACAGAATAGTCAGTGTCGTCGAAACGGAGCTTATTCATGCATGGCTCATTCGCGCGGTGACCACTAGACACCGCAGGCGACTACGCCAGCGTTAGCGCTCGTCGAGGTAGCCGCCAATTTGCTCGACGAGGCGGACAATGGTACGCCTAAGTTTAGCGTTGCTGATCTGCGTGAACGCTTTCACCAGCTTCAATCCGTCGGATTCTGCGAGAAAGTCGGAGACGTACGCTGGCGACGGAGCTTTCGCGCCCTCTCCTGAGTAGCCCGCGATCTGCGGAGCGCCATCGAAGAAAAACGGCACCGGAACCTGCAGGATCTGACACATCTGCTGCAGCCGGCTCGCGCTAATGCGGTTGGTACCCTTCTCGTATTTCTGAACCTGTTGGAACGTTAGCCCGAGCTGATCCGCAAGAGCCTCCTGACTCATCCCAAGCATCAGCCGACGCATCCGCACGCGGCTCCCGACATATTTGTCGGTGGGATCGGGAACCTTCGTAGCCATTTCGATCTCCGCTGCTCCTCCCCTTCTCATGTCGCGATTTAAACCTCAATGCAATAGGAGCCACGCTGTCATAGCGCTGTCCGCAACCAATCCCTCACCCGCGGCTCAACCAAGCCGCGGCACACCACCAAATCTTCCAACATCCGTGACGTGAAATTGCAATTACGTTTCTCGCCTAGTCGGTCAGGCATTGAGCTTCGCCAAAAACTCCTTTAGCGCCGCCTTGCCTGCTTGGTGGGCCGCCGCCCTGGTGCGAAAAATTCTCGGCGACTGCCCTATCGCGCTCGATGTACCGGCTCGATAAATCTTCCACCCCCACGAGTTCGGAGGGGGTGCCTGATCCTCTACGACAACCGAATAGTCAGTGTTATCGAAACGGCGCTTAGCCATCGAAGCTTCCAACATCCGTGACGCAAATTTGTGAGGACAAACAATAACTCTTTGATATGTCAGAATCGGTATACGCGGTAATTGCTTACATCGGTGGTGCGACGCCATCGCGGCCGACGTTGATCGCCGGTGCCGTGATCGTTCCGTCCGGCATTTTTTGCCCGGCAACAATGAAGATTTGTGCGCCGGGCTTGAGGTTACCCATGTTGCCCGGAGCGAATTGCACGACGGGAGTGTTGGGCGGCACAATGATCTTCTTCTCACCGTCGGAATACTTCACCATCATGATCTGGCCTTCGACGCTGGCCACAGTAGATTCAACGTCGGCATTGGTCATCGTGCTGCCGGGCTCGCGGTCCCACGGCAAAAACCGCGCTGGCACGACGCCGCGTTGCGCGGCCATAAAGATGTGAAGTCCAATCGCCTTCTGGCTGCCATCGGGCTGCGGCATAGCAGTGACGCCAATAAAATCTCCCACTTTGATATCGGCGAGCGATGCCTTGACCATGGCGGTAACGCGCGCATTGTCGGCGAGCTTAATCGTCAAGGTATTGCCGTCGCGTGACTTTACCGTCAACGTCTGGCCATCGACCTTATCGATCGTGCCGCGCACCCGCACGGTTTGAGGAGATTGCGCTGCGGCGAACGAAGCCGCAAAGAGCGCGGCAAAGGCGCTCGCGCCGAGCATCCGTCGTGTCAGTATTGCCATTTGGTCCTCCCAATCTGCGCAGTGTTCCGCCATGGCGGATTGCTTTTAGAACACCGAAAGCTGCTAGATTATTCCAGCGCGCACGGAGGTGAAAGACCGTCTCTAACAGTATCCAATCTTCCAGAACCCGTGACGTGAATTTCAGCGCGGAGAACGTCCCATATTTACTACGCTTTCTCGCCAGCTACGACCCACGGCTTCCGGGGGGCCCCGCCAATTGCTATTGTTTACGCGGTCCCAGAGTTCATCTGGGAAATATCGGAAAACAATCACTTGGGAGGAATAAATGCGTCGTTTGACCATGATGGCGGGTGCCTTGTGCGTCGCGCTGTTGACCAGCACCGGCACCTTCGCGCAGGTGCCGGCTGACCCGAATAACCCGAACGAAGCCGTGCCGGATAAGGTCACCTTCCTTCCGTACGGCGAGGCAATAAATCTTGAGACTGCCAAGAAAGTCGCTGAGGCGGCGGCTGCCGAAGTCGCCAAGCGCAGCTGGAACGACGCATTCTGCATCAGTGTCGTCTCTCCGTCTGGCGACCTTGTCTATTTCATGAAGGGCGATAACTGCCAGTACGCATCGATCGATATTTCGCAGCATAAGGCGCGCGCTGCCGCCCGCTATCGCCGTCCGACCTTGGTGTTCGAACGATTGCTCGCCAAGGGCGGCTATTTTGCTTATCTGCCCACGCTTGGTGACGCCTTTATCGCCTCGCGCGGCGGCAATCCGCTCGTCGTCGGCGGCAAGATTATTGGTGCCGTCGGCGTAAGCGGCGGCACCGGATCGCAGGATGACACTATCTCGCAGGCCGGAGTCGCGAGCCTCAAATAGCGTCGGTGGCTTTGAAATGAATTCCGCCGGGATTTCTGTCCTGGCGGAATTTTTTGGGGAATTATCGCAGTCGCTAAGTTCTGCCGGGGCTCTTTTTTTGTCGGCCTGTCGGCGCCCCCCCCGCAACCAATCCCCTTCCACCGCCCAACCAAGCCACCGCACGTCCCCAAACCCTCCAAAATCCGTGACGTGCCGAGCGCGTGGTAAACTGCAGTCATCGCCGCTCGTATGGCCACTTCTCTTCCAAACGCCGCTCGCGTTCCACACACCGCCAAACCTCCCGCGCGCTGCCCACACTGCGGCAGCATGCGCCTCATCCGCAAGGGCACTCGCCGCAAAAAGCTTGAGATCGTGCAGCTGTGGCAGTGCAAGGTGTGCCGCCGCGTGTTCACGCCCGCTCCGGCGGAGCTGCGCTACAAAACGTACCCGGTCCGCGTCATTCTTGACGGCGTCACGTTTTATAATCTCGGCTATTCCCTTCCCGAAGCTGCGGCCAAACTAAAATCCCGCCACGGTTACAGGGTCGCCCCATCCACCCTTGCGAGTTGGATGGCCGAGCATCGTGAGCTCACGACCTACACCCGTCTGCGCCGGGACGCTCCTTCTGGGTTCACTCCGGCTCAGACGATCCGTTCGACGAAACTCTATCACCGCCAGGTCTACAGCTTCTCCTACCATCGGCCGAAGCTTGCACTACTGCGCGAAAGCCGACAGCATCGACGTTTCGCGCCGCTCGTCGATTTTCTTGAGCGCGTACCGAAGGACTGTCCGCATGAGCTCTTTCGTGAAAGCTCGCGCGCCTCGCAGATCCCGAATTTTGTAAACCGCAACCATCTCATCGTTGTCCAGAAAGAGAACTTCGCGTCACGCATCGCCGCGCTCATCATCCCTTCGGTCGGCAACAATCGCTTACGGCACGAGGCGCTACAGCGCTTCATGATCGCCAACGACAGCGTCACCCTCGCGGTCGAAATTCCAATCTGGCTGACACCGACGGACATCGACGCGCTTGAGGTGGAGCACAATATTGAGCTCCTACCCGCAGGAGTCTCCCCGCACGTTCTCACCGGCCACATCGACTTTTTACAAGTGCGCAATGGTGCGGTCCATATTCTTGATTACAAGCCGGACGCTCGGACCAACAAGCCGATCGCGCAGCTCATGCTCTATGCGCTGGCGCTCACGCGTCTCGCCGGACTTCGCTTATTCGATATCAAATGTGCCTGGTTCAACGAGGAGCAGTATTATGAGTTCTTTCCGCGCGCGCTCCTCACGCGTCAACAGCTACAGTAGCTCGCGAAATTCCTCTTCGGACAGCCCGGCGTCCTTTATTATCCTCTTCAGCAACCATCGTGGCAGATCGCCAGGGTGCATCGGTATTGTTGTCACAATCCGCCCCGTCACGGGGTCGGCATAATAGCGATGGCTCCCATTTTGGTGAGTGAGCACCAAACCTTTCTTGATGAGGGCTCTCTCCACGTCGCGCGCGCTGCACGACGGAAGACGACCGCTCATGAGATCGTCGGTATCTCCACAGTGATACCAAGGGACACGTGTGCCGCGGGCCGCTCGAACGGCGGCGTCTGGCCGCTCAGATGTAACGCCTCAAGATACCCGATCAGAGCCTCCTCCGCATTTTTAATCGTCTCCTCGTACGTCGCTCCCCAGGTGTTGCAGCCTGGCAGCGCGGGAAAATATGCGAGGTATCCATCCTCGTGGCGCTCTATTGTCAGTGAGTAAGTGTGCTCTTTTTGCATTGCTCGCAGTATAACATAGGGCTGATTTTTCGCACCGCCGAGAGGTGGAGGCGAGGCTGGTGCTGTCAGCCTATCAATCCGTCAGTCTCACGCTCTCCCCCTTCCCGGTCGTCCACTCGACACTCAAGGGATCACTTACCGCAAGCGTGTCGCGATCGACAAACAAGAAGAAGTTCGTTCCCCTGCCCTCGGTTATCTCATCAACAACCGCGAGCATGTTTTTCACTCGCTCCGCTGAATTCGTCACCATGACGACCCGCACTTGCTTTACGCCGAACTGCGTCACGTGTTGCTGGGCTTTCCATCCTTCCCAGTAGGTCGAGAGCTTATACGCAATGCTCTTGCGCCAGGCCGGGGTACCAACAACGTCGGTGCGGATAAGCGGGATAGTCCCGCGGTCGACTTCCAGCACAAAGTACGCCGCGGTCTCATCGGGAAACGACAACCCGAAAAGACCGTGAACTCCCACAAGTGATAGTCGAGCCAGCCCATCGCGGCTTGGATCACGCTGTGCACGACTTTCAGGGTCAAGGACGTGCGCACAGCCACGCGGCGCCAGATCAGGGGCTCGATATCCTCAAGCTCAATTCGAACGGTAGCAACGAGTTCATCCGGAGCTGTTAGATAACGTATTTTGATGCGGCAACACAGCACACACAAATGCGTTCTCTCAAACCGATCACAGCGCCCCCGCAATTCCCTTCATTACGGTGTCTAGCTTTCGATCCCTGTTCAATTAATCAAATTAACCACAGCTTTCCACTCGCTCGCAAGCCAGCCATTTCCCGGCTTAGGGCTTAGCTCTGCGGACCGTCGCCCTCACCTTCCCCATCAGTAGACACTTGTCCTCGTGCTACACGACCATAAGATCCGACGACATCGGCAACGTCGGTCACGCCCTCCAAAAACGATTTTTTCGCCTCCTCAAGCAGGCGGTCAAGGATGGCTCCTTGGATCTCCCCAAAACGAGGGGAACTCAAAACCCTCAAATCACGCGGCCTGGGAAGATCAACTTCGACGACGTATTTTAGTGAAGCGGGCACATTCGAAACGACAAGGATCCGGTCGGCAAGGAAAATTGCTTCCTCAACCTCGCTTGTGACGAACACAGTCGTCACGGGTGTCTCCTCGAACAAATGCAGCAAGTACTCCTGCATCAGTTCGCGCGTCATTGCGTCAAGCCCGCGAAACGGCTCATCGAGCAACATGACAGTCGGGCTGTTGATTAGCGCACGGGCGAGTTCGGCACGACGCTGCATACCACCCGATAGCTGGTGAGGGAATTTGGTTTCGAATTCTGCAAGCCCTAGCTTGCGAAGTATCGCCCGCGCCTGCAGCTCGGTCTCCCGGCGCGGCGTGCCGCGATTTAGCGGACCGAACATGACGTTCGCTAGCGTGGATTTCCAAGGGAAGAGAGCGGTCTCTTGAAAAACAACCAGTCGATCCCAGCTCGGTCCAGTGACCGTTATGCCGTCAAGAAGAACCGAGCCGCTGCTGGGCGTTTCATACCCAGCGATAAGATCGATAATCGTCGTTTTGCCGCAGCCCGAAGGGCCGATGAGCGCCGTAAACTGGCCTGGGAGGATTTCAAAGCTGCAATCGGCAATGACCTCCTTGGCACCGAATTGCTTCGTGACGTTGCGGAATTCGACCAGACCCTTGTTCATCGCGCGAGCTCTCTCTCTCCGGCGGCAAAGGCCTTGACCGCCTCTTCGTGCACTGCCTCAGTGATCTGAGCCTTGAAATTCAGAAACCTCTGGGATGTCAGCACGTGGTGCGAGCGCGGTCGCGGCAACTCGATATCGACCACGCACTTTATACGGCCCGGACGTGTCGTCATGACACTGACGGTATCACCGAGATAAATAGCTTCGATTAGGTCATGGGTGATAAAGAAAATAGTGTACGGTTCGCGGTCGTAGAGCTGCAGCAAAAACTCGTGCATCACCGATTTTGTGAGTGCATCGAGAGCGCGAAAAGGCTCATCCATCAATAGAACCCTGGGTCGATTGATTAGCGCTCGGATGATTTCAACGCGTCGGCGCATACCCCCCGAAAGGTCTCCTGGATATGTATTCTCGATGCCAGAGAGCCCAACGCCGACGAGCATGTGGCGTGCCGCGTCACGCGCCTCTCCTACCGTCATTTTTTTCTGTATGATTGGCCCATAGCAGACATTTTCGATCACGGTCATCCACGGGAATAGTCCGCCATGTTGGAAGACGACAAGGCGGTCCGGTCCCGGCCGCAAGGCGGTACTTGGGGTGGCGATGATCTCTTCGCCAAGACTCACCTCCCCGCTGGTCAAGGTGTCGAACCCTGCCAGGATGTTGAGCAGCGTGGTTTTGCCGCATCCAGAGGGGCCAACTAGCACCGAAAATCCGCGCGGACGCACTTCGAGGGAGCAATCGTCCAGCGCCACTGTCCAACCCTGGCGCGACATGTAGACCTTATCAACGTGTCGAATCGACAGCGCGGAGCCAGGAGTTTCCGTCACGACTCCCACCGCACGACGATCAGTGAGACGAGCCGTACTGCCAAGCTCGACAGGTAGCCTAGGACGCCGATTGCTGCCATGCCGACGAAGATCAAAGGATATTGCGTCGTCTGGTAGGCCTGCCAAGTCATCGCGCCAATTCCGCCGCGATTGGCGATCATCTCGCCAGCGACGACCATGAGCCAAGCAACGCTAATCGCAATGTGAAGGCCGGTGAAGATAGTTGGCAATGCGGCGGGCAATACTATTTGCCAAAAGACAGTCCATTCCGATGCTCCCAGCGACTTTGCCGCACGAATGTAATTGGAACGAATACCAGAAACGCCAGCGATAGTGTTGTAGATGATGGGAAAGAATGCGCCATAGAAGGTAAGGAAAATGATCATCCATTCCACGCCAGGGAAAAAAAGAATGGCAAGTGGAATCCAAGCAATCGGCGGAATTGGGCGGAAGAGCTCGACTGGCGGAAAGACGAGATCGCGTACCAGCTGAGAATAGCCTACCGCAACTCCGAGCGGGATCGCGACCAGGCCAGCAATGACAAAACCTAGCCCAACGCGCCAAGTGCTAAGCATCATGTTTTCGAGGAAATCGTATGGATCAAGTCGCAGGGCCGAGCTTGCCGCCTCGAGTGGGGACGGGATGTAAATCGCGGACGGCAGCGTCGAAACAAACGACCAAAACAGAATGAAAAGTACGACTGCAAGTAGCTGGAAGGCCGCGGTCTGGAGTTGTGCGAGCAGCAGAGTTGCCCAGACGGAAGGTCTTGCGGAGCCCGTTGATTGCGTTACGCCCGCTGAAGCTAGGAGCCGATTAGCGACTTTTGCCATGGTACCATCTTGCGACCGAGCAAACGGATCGCCGCGCTCATGCCGGCGCCTATAATCCCTATCACAATCATTCCCACCACTATGCGGGGATAACGCGCCAAGCTGTATGATTCCCAGATCATATAACCGAGCCCATATTCGCCGGCGATCATTTCGGCGGCGACAAGAGCCATCCAATTTATGCCCATCCCTACGGCAAGCCCGATCATGATCGAGGGCATCGCGCCCGGCACCACGATATCGCGGAATATTTCACGATCGTTCGCACCAAGACAGCTTGCGGCACGGAAGTAGGTCTGATCGATCTGCTTCACTCCAGCGATTGTGTTGAGCACGATCGGAAAGAAAGACCCTATGAAGCAAATGAAAATGACGCTCAGTTCGATTTGCGGAAAAAACAGGATGGCGGCGGGAATCCACGCGATCGGCGGAATCGGGCGGAGCAGTTCAATTACCGGGAAGGTAAGGTCGCGGAACCGGCGCTTCCAGCCGATCAAGAGTCCAAGTGGAATTCCGATTACGGCTGAAATTCCCCAGGCGGCCAGCACCCGAAGAACGCTTGCGCCGGCATCGAGGAAAAAATCCTTTTGCGTCAGGTACTGTGCGGCCGCCCGAACAACGCTCGCTGGTGATGGAATGAACCCGAAGCGATAGATTTCGAACCGCACCAGCAGCGCCCAGCTTCCAATCATGAGAGCAATCGACAGCAGGCGCAAAGCGGGATAAGTCCGCCGTACCTGTGTTTCCACATTGCCCGCGCGTGCGGTGAGGAGCCGCTTCATAACATCGCTAACTTTGCTCGGCCGACGCAGAGGATGCCGAGGGCAATCCTACCCTACTTCATCTGCGAAGGAATGGCTGCCGCCTTCTTGAGCCAGCTGTCGTCGATGAACGTGTTCCAGTCGGGTACGCGTTCGATGAGCTGGTGACTCAGCAGAAAGGCGCCGCCGTCAGTCAGTACCTTGCGCCACTCCGGCGTGATCTCGTCAGGAAATAACGAGTGATTGAAATCGGAGCGTATGATGTCGTAAGGCACGTCGTATTTTTTCCAGTCTTCGAAGATGATCTTTGCCGCCTTGTCCGGTTGGTCGCGCATCATCTTATGCGCATCGAGCTCCGCGCGCAGCCAGCCGATCACAACGTCGGGATGCGCATCTAGGAAGCCCTGCCTGACCACGACGCCGCGCAGCGAATTGAAGTGGTACTTCGTCCCATCGACAAGTGGCTCGGCGAAGCCACGAGCGACTGCCATTTTGCCGTAGGGTTCCCAGGGGATGTATGCAGCAACCTTGCCGGCCTGCAAGTTGGTAAGGCCAACTTCAGGACTTTGACCGACGATATTGAATTTGATGTGCTCAGTCTGCTCTACAACTTCGGCGAAACGGTGAGTGAAGCCGCCGAAGGGAACAGAGACGCTCTGGCCGTCAAGCTGTTTGACTGTTTTGATAGGCGAGCCTTTCTTCACATAAATGACGCTTTCCCCTCCCTCGTCGGCGTCGGTGACGGCGATGAAGCGTGTCGGCTGCAAATCGCTCTTGGAGCCGAGCACGATTGCCGGCATGTCGCCGATGTAGCCGATGTCGATTTTTCCGGCCAGCATGTTGTTGACCAGCGGCATCCCGCTCATGAAATCGGAACGCTCGATCTCAATGTTGGGTAGATAGAGCTTCCAGAGCTGGGCACCGGTCACGACTGCAACCCCCCAAGTCGGGGTGAGAGGTTGATATCCAAGAACGACTTTCAGCTTTTCGGTTGAGACCGGCGATTGTGCCGACGCTATGCCGGGACACAGCGCCATTGATATTAGTGCAATTGCGAAGGCTCTGGCGCGGAACATCTGACCCTCCCCATTTTGCTTTGGGCCATCCATGGAATTGTTGTCGTTCTGCTAGCCCAGAGCAGATTGCGTGTTGCTCCGCTCCTATGTCTGTCAAGGAATTGACACTATAATTTCGCTTGACGACGCGAGACGGTCGCGGCGGAGCACCTCGATACGACGCTTGCCGAGCTTCAGCACGCCACGCGACTGGAAGCGAGCCAGAGCCATCGTGACCCACTGCCGCGAGGCTCCAACCATCGCCGCCAGGTCTTCGTGCGTGAACGGGGCGTTGATGGTAATACCCTCATCGCTCTCAGCCCCATAAAGCTCGCATAGCGTGTCGAGAAGATGGCCGAGGCGTCTGCTGACCGATTCAGTTCCCAAGACCTGAACGAGGCTGGACAGCCATTGCACCTTGAAGCTAAGCGCTTCAACAATCGCCACAGCTAACTCTGGGACGGCTGCCACCAGCGCTCGCATGTCAGTTTCGAGGATGGCGTAAGCCTCGGTGGGCGAGACGGTTTGGCAGGACCACCGGAATACGCCCCCCTCGTATAGACGGTCTGCGCCGAGTAGGTCACCCGCCTGCCAATAAGCAAGCGTTATTTCGCGACCTGACGGCGCGCTATAGAATGCACGCACCGTCCCCGATTGGATGATAAAGAGGCCTTTTTGTCGATCGTTCTGCTGGAATAAGAGTTCACCAGCAGGATATTTTCGGAATTTGGCGATCGCCGTGCGGGTCTGAGGATCAAGTGCGAGGAGTTTGACCAGCAGATTGGGCTGGCGGATCGACGAAGGTCGAGACAGCGCCCCGCGTGTAATCGAGCGATTTCGCGGTAGCGAAGTACTCGGTCGATTTAAGACCTTTGACAGCTTCAATGGCGCTCTGCTCTGCGCAACCGACGCCCAATCATAGTGCGTCTGCGAGGATGCGAAGGAAGTATACCCTCAGCCACAATCCGTACCAGCCCTCAGCCACAATCCGTACCGGCCCTCAGCCATACACGGCTGTTTTGCTGATGAGTCCCAATAGATTATGGAGGGGTGTCGCTTCGCCGCGGCCTCAGTTGTGGGCGATGAGCCTGAGAGGCAGAATTCTCAATTAGGGAACAACCGCATGGATGGCATGAGTTATGCCGGCAACCAAAAGCAGAAGAAGAACCAGACGCCGGAATAGAGCTTCATTTATCCTTGTGAAAATATGCACCCCTAGGAAAGTTCCAATCATAATTGCCGGAAGCATTTTTATGTAATCGGACCAGAAGCCACCGCCCACCACGCCGCTAGCGAACAGGTAGGCTAGCGTGGCGGTTTGCATCACGAAAATGAATATTTGGATGGTGCCTCGCTGTTCCTCCTTGGTATCCCGCGTAACAGCACACCAGATTGCAGGCAGAGCACCGGGAAAAGCGATCGATCCTCCTGTGACACCACCGGTCAAGCCTACAATGCCTTCGGTCAACGCTCCTCTTCTTTGAAGCTTCAGTTTGGGGCGCAGCAGCAGATACCCGCTCCAACAAACAAGAAAAATGCCGAACGCGAGCCGAAATACGTCAGGGTTGGCCCGCTCAAGGAGCAGAACGCCCAGGGGCATCCCGATCAATCCTCCAATAATCAGCGGTAGGCACCCCCGCCATTGCAGGCTCTTCCAAAGTTGGCCCATGCTGATCATTTGTGTCGTGAGACTCGCCGAACTGAGGATCGGCACTGCAGATATTGGGACAAGCCAAAAGAGCATAATCGCCCCGGCAACAGCGGCCGAGCCGAAACCAGCTGCACCCACGACAAACGAGCCCATAAAGACGGCGACGAATATGAGAACGTCGCGGGGATCCGTTATGGAGCTGGTTGCACCAGTCGCCCACAGGAAGAAGGGGGCCGCAAGACTGCCAATTACCAGAGCACCTTGCCATCGCAACGATATCGTCATCGTCAGCAAAGTTCCTCTGAAAAAAGGACCTTCCTTGAGAGACCGCAGTCAAAGAGAACTTTGGCTGGCTGTTCGCCAGGAACAGCCAGCCAACCAATTCACCGGCCTTCTTTCTTGAGGGTGTCGGCAAGCTCCTGAAGATTAAAGACCGTGTACGTGGGCTTGACGCCTATCTTGAGCATCGGCTGGCGCGCCCGATTAGTCCACGCGCACTTTAGACCCTGTCGATGTGCGCCGACGATTTCCCAGAAATGCCCAGTGACCCAGAGAATATTCTCCTTGGGACACCCGGCACGGCGGATGCCTAGCTCAAACACCTTTGGCGACGGTTTGAAAGCCTTAGCCTCCTCGCCATTACTGATGATTTCGTCGAGGTATTCGTAAGTGCCGGCATACCTGCTGTGGTCCTCAATCATCTTTTTTGAGGGATTAGCAACAATCTTGAGCGTGTGTCCTTCCGCCTTCAACGACTTTAATGCGTTGATCACATCGGGATAGGCCCGAAGCTTATGGTAATTATTGCAGATATCCTTGAATGCGGCTTCGGAAAGCTCAACGTGATTACGGTCGAGCGCCCACTGCAAACACGCGTTATTGAGATCAGGGTGTGGCACAAAATTATCGGCCAGGGTCGTATAGAACATCGCCCACTTTTGGTGAGCCCGCCAATCCTGCGCAATACGCTGCGCAGTGTGGGACTCAAAAACGTGCGGTTCAATAACGTCGGCAATGGAGTAGTTATCTACTAATGTCCCCCATGTATCGAATAGCAAAGTCATCGGCATAGTTTTCCTCCTACGTTTGGATCCGGCCGATTACGACGGCCGCGGCAGTGTAAGATCGGCAAGGTCAAGTCCGTCGACAAAGGCAATATTGCGCCAAGTGCGCCACGGCTGGCTGTCAACTCGTTGACAAAACTACGGGCGGCATTACGGGCCTATCTATCAGATCCCTCGCGTCGGCAGCGTTTCGTACGATCACTTTCCGCATGATCCTTTGCGCATGATCGAAGGGCATCAGCGTCCGCTTTCGAGGAATTCCGAGCGGTGAGGAGGATGTTGCTTGGATCGGTCTGCGATCCGAAGGACCCGCAACAGCGCGAGGGAGTTGCTATCGCGAAGGCGTGCCGCACTTTTTGGCGGAGGCGGATGGGAATCGAACCCACCGCCCGCTTTTGGCGGGCCGCTGGTTTTGAAGACCAGGAGGGCCACCAGACCCCAGTCGCCTCCTATGAATCATTCCGAGATGTCGCCGGTGGTTCATCAGTGGCGACGTTGCGGGCGAGCACCCGTCGATCGCCAACACGACGTGTGTATCGGACACCGTCAAAGTATTCAAGCAGCGGTATGCAATATTTTCGAGAAATGCCGAGCAGAGAACTTGCGTCGGACACGAGCAGACCAGGGGACTTGGCTAACTTCGGCTCGAGTAGCATTTGAGCATCGCGAATAACTTCGCGATGGAAAAAAAATTCACGCTTCTGTACTTGATCGATCACCCGAACAAGGATGCCCTCGCGCACAAGCCGCCCAACCACTCGCTGCGCCTTCTGATTTTCAGCAAAGATTAATTTCGCATCGGGCGGTGCGAATCCCGCCTTGAAAAATCCCGCAGCAAGCTTTGTCGCGAGGTCATCCTCTTGTCGCGTACGATCTCGATCTTCCTCCGGCCGCACGAGATGTAGTTGTCCAGACTCCTGACGGATATCACCGCTGGTGGTCAACGACGCCACACCGATTTCGATGACGCCCATGGCGATGTTGGGTCCCAATTGTGCGTTCAGTTGCGCGAGGCTGAGCCCTGGTCTTTCCGCAGCATTTTGCTCATCCAATATATGTCGGATACTTTGCACAACGCGGTCCAGTGCACTGCGTAATACTACCGTACCGTCGCGACCTATCTGCACTGGCAAATGCTTCAGCAGCTCTGCCGTTCGTGCCGGTGATAGCCCGACAAGCCCTGCTAGCTCTTCGACTCTGCGCCCGCTTTCACCGCAAACACGGAGCTCGAATAACAGGCAGTCCTCCGGAGCTTCACCGGCCAGATACCTTAGTCGGTTTAACTCGGCTGTAGCATAACGACGTAAGCGTCCTACTCGCGGATCGAGTACCCGTCCACCAGCGAGTGTTTCGGGAGGCGAAAACGTCCGAAGAATGAAATGCTCGCGAGCCGGTACCGAGATCGGCAGCGGGCAGTAGAGCTGGGCAACACAGGTTTCGCCACGCTCGAGCACCTCGCGATCGAGCAGGCGAACTCGTGCTTCCGTCTGACTCGTTCCGAACAACATGAAGAGCTTGTCTCCGCTCCGTACCGTCCGACTTGCGCAGCCGGCGAGACGAAGTTCTGCGCTTAGCCAATTACTGGCCGGCAACAGGCCCTTTGTAACGAGGGATTGGCCTGCGCGGACTGCAGCGGCTTCGATGCCGCGCAGATTGACCGCTACGCGTTGACCCGGATGCACCAAGTTCACCGGTGTGTGATGCGTTTGCAAAGCTCGAACACGCACTAGCTTGTTCGAAGAAAGGAGTTCGAGCTCATCGCCTATCTCGATTTTGCCATAACGGAGCGTTCCGGTGACGACCGTCCCATATCCCGCTGCGCTGAATACGCGGTCAATCGGTAGCCAGGCGAACCCGCGATCTTCTCCCACAACGGGATCCTTTAGTTGATCCAGTAACGCGGTTCGGAGCGTCTCAATGCCTGCGCCAGTTTTGCAAGAGGTTGGGATCGTGAAGGCTGAATTCCCGCCTCGCGCAGCAGTGTGCGAACTTGTTTTGCGACCGCCTTGACAGTACCGGGCTTCACCAAATCTGTTTTGTTGAGGGCAACCACGGCCCGGCGGACGCCGAGCAGCGCGGCAATGTCAACGTGTTCGCGCGTCTGCGGTTTGACGCCTTCGTTAGTCGCAACGACGATCAGCACGCTGTTAATACCAGTGGCGCCCGAGACCATCGTGCGGATAAAGCGCTCGTGCCCCGGCATGTCCAACAATTTCAATCTCCTTGTCGCCGTTTTGAAGGTAAGCAAAGCCAAGGGTAATGGAAATACCGCGCCGTTTCTCTTCCGGCAAACGATCGGTATCTATCCCGGTAAGTGCTTGCACGAGCGCTGTCTTGCCGTGATCGACGTGACCAATGACACCTCTAGCATCGAACAATTCATGCAAGTACTCGACGAAGTGCGGACGCAACCTCAATGCATTCTTCGTCCGCGACTGTCAGCATATCGAGCAATAGCCGATCGGCATCGATGCGTCCGACAACATGCGGCGACTCGCAACGGAGCGCATAAGCCAGATCTTCCGCTGCGAGCCCCTCAGCCGCGACGCTAATTCCCCGGGAAGGGATAGCGGTTTCAGGAAGTGCGCCGCCGCCAATGTAACCGGTCGTTACATCGATGCGAATATCAGCGTGCACATGTCCGACGACCGCTTCGCGGAGCCGACGTGCTCGCGATTTTAGCTCGTCATATCTTGCGCTAGCATGCGCAGAACCGGTACGCGCTCAACACTCGTTCCGGGTCACGATATAGGCGCAACGTCGCTTCCAGAGCGGCTAGAGATAGTTTGTCGAGACGAAGCGCTCGGAGCAGCGGATGCTGGCGGAGCGGCTCGATCGCCGCCTCGTTGCCGACGAGGTCGGCCCCCTTGGGGGCCGCCCAGCAGCTTGTCCCCGCTGAATGCGACCAGATCTGCGCCAGCGCGCAAGCATTCCTGGACGGTTGGTTCATGCAACCGGCCGAGTTTTTTAAGATCAAATAATGCACCACTGCCGAGATCTTGCAGAAGAAGAAGGCCATGCGTCCGGGCCAGTTTCACCAATTCGTTAAGATGAACCTCGGCAGTATAACCGAGCATTCGGTAGTTGCTTGCGTGAACCTTAAAGAAGAGCACGCGTGGCAGGCGTAATTGCCGCAACATAATCGGACAAACGCGTGCGATTGGTGGTTCCAATCTCAACTAACCGGGCGCCGCCCTGGCGGATGACATCGGGAATCCGAAAACCACCTCCAATCTCGACGAGTTCGCCGCGTGAAATTATCACTTCGCCGTCGGCCGAGAGGGCCGAAGAGCGAGAAGGACGGCTGCGGCGTTGTTGTTGACGACCAGTGCGGCCTGAGCGCCCGTCAACTCACAGAGCAATGCTTCGATGTTTCCCGTAAGGGAGCCACGCCGCCCCGACCCGAAATCGAATTCGAAATTCGCGTAGGCTGATGCAGTTGACGAAATCGCGGCCAACGCTTCGGGGGCGAGCGGTGCACGGCCAAGATTGGTATGCAGAACAATCCCGGTGCAATTGATAAGTCGCTGTAATCCGAGCCGCGCGTTAGCCGCGAGCGCGGCGCCGGCGATGGCAACGATCTCCTCGTCGCTGGGCAGTGCGCTGTCACCGGAAAGAAGCTGCCGTCTTATGTCCCCCACCACGTGCCGTAGGGCAGCCGTTACCGAAGACCGAGGCGCTTCTGTCAACAAGCGTCGGGCTCCAGGCGTTTCTAAGAGACGGATTCAAGTTGCGGAAGTCTCCGCAGTTCCAAATTTTGCGGCATTGGTTCAGCAGTTTAGTATAGCGGCTATTAGTTCCATAGAGGCATCAGCGTTCAACAATCGAGTTGGCTCAAGGCATAAAATTCGCAGCCTAATGCCGATGATGAGGCTGTCAATCAATTACAGCGCACCTGTATGATCTTGGGGCAACTTTAGATAGTGCGAGAGATCACAGGTTAGTCAATTTGATATACGGCAGGGCGTCACACTCATAGTCCGTGATCGAGCAGCGAGCGGTAGTGCCCTCGTCCGTTGCAAGTCAGCGATATGTTCATCAGGCAATTTCAATATCTCGTCGCCGTCGCGGAAGAGCGCCACTTTGCGCGTGCGGCGCAACGTTGCAATGTCGCGCAACCCAGCCTGTCGAGCGGGCTAAAACAGCTGGAGCTCGACCTCGGCGTCCCGATATTCCTGCGTCGGCGCGGCCGACGCTTTCAAGGCCTAACGGCAGAGGGTGAGCGGGACTAGCGTGGTCGCGCGCAGTCCTGGCCTATTGCGACGCGATGCGTAAGGAAGTTGCGGTGATGCGAAATCAGCTCACTGGGTATCTGCGTGTCGGCGCGATGCCGACATTGTCTCCCGTGCTTCCGTTTCTACTCGAGGCCGTGCGTAATGAACATCCCCGTGTTCACATCGATGTACAATTCATTGGCAGCGACGCTATGAAGTGTGGGCTCAATAATTTCGCACTCAACGTCGCACTTACTTATCTCAAGAAGGCGGATCTCGGCGCAAGAACACGCTGCCGATGTATACCGAGCAGCTCAGTTTGCTAGTGCCGGACAAGCCCGAATTCCGGCATCGCAATACAATCACTTGGAAAGAGGCGGCCCAACTGCCGCTCGGGATGCTGCGCCCGTCGATGCACGAACGCCGGTTTGTTGATCAGATTTTCAAGATTGCGGGGTGTTCGCCGATCGCACAGGTCAAGTCGGAATCGATTGCGCACCTAATGTTTCAAGTTCAGTTCACGGAGCTCTGCACAATCATACCGTCGCATTTTGCTCATGCACCGGGACTTCACCGTGGCACGCGCGCTCTACGCCTCGTTGATCCGACAGTGACTCAGGAGGTCGGCCTGTTCTGGGCGGAAGGCGAGATTGTATTCCCGATGGCTGATGCACTCGTTACGGTTGTGCGGAGGCTCAATAAATCAGGGGGGCTACGCAAACGTCTTCAGGGCGAGATAGCTGAAGCGCCAATTATCGAGCGCGGCGAGCTTCCTGCGCGCCCGTCCCGCTGTCAAGAAATTGACAGTTTTTCCAGACCCGACGGTACACTCTCAAAAAAAATCAAATAACAAAGCCAAGCCATCACCGGTTCCACACTGGTTATGAAGGCAATGGCCCAAAGCAAGTAGGGAGTCCGCCCAAAAACCTGGAGGAGGGGTCAACATGTCAAAGCGACGCATCGTTTCTACAGGCATCCTATCAACGTTCGTCTTACTAGGTTCGATGATCCTCAATGCGAAGCTGGCACAAGCGGCTGAAGCAGCTCCAATATCTACGGAGAGTGTTACGATAAATTTGGGTTATCCGTTGCTGGCACCCACTTGGGGCAGCACGATAGTTACCCGCGCAAAACTTTGGAAGAAATATCTCCCAAATGTCGAAGTCAACCGCGAAGACTTTATGAGCGGGATGCCGGTAGTCAACAACATGGTTGCCGGAAGAGTCGACATCGGTTACTTCGCTGACATGCCGGCAATTGTACTAGCAGCAAAAGAAAATTTGACGAAAACTTTCTTTATTTCTCTCACTGACGCAGATGAAGGTGGCGCCTCAGTGGTGTATGTAAAAAAGGGCTCACCTATTACTTCAATCAAGCAACTCGACGGCAAACGCGTGTCCGTACCGTTTGGCGGATATACGCACCGCTTCGCGGAAGTCATTGAGGCGGCAGAGGGGATTAAGTTTGATCTTGTCGGACAAAGTCCCGAAGTTGGTCTATCGAGCCTTCAGGTAGGAACGGTCGATGCATATATCCCCTGGCCACCCTATGGCCCCCTCGCAGTGTATCAGGGCTTTGGTCGAAAATTGGTGGACGGTACGAAGTATAAATTCAATTCACTGCGCGGCGCCGTTGTTTCAGAAGCATTTGCCGAAAAATACCCAAAGGTCGTCATCGGATGGCTCCGTGCCGAACTAGATGCGCATAAGATATTGCGCGATCATCAAAACTATGCGGCTCAGCTCATTTTCGATGACTGGAAGCAATACAATATTCCGCTGGACGTGATTAAACAGGATTTTTCTTATAAGCTCTTCCCTGACGAAATTACTCCCGAGTGGCGTAAGGTTCTAGTCGACGGTGCTGCCTTTTTACAGAGTCACAAGTTTATCGACCATAGTGTTAACTTCGACACGTTCATAAACGATAGCTATTTGAAGACCGCGGCGGCAATACCCTCGCAACTCGACAAATCGGCGATACCGAAGTAAATTTGCCCCTAACGCTCATTCTCGGAATGCACCAAGAATGTCGTGTAGCGCAGTCTGATCTTGGATAAGGATTCGTCCCCGTAACATACTCAGAGATTCCGCGCGTCTGGAATTCTCGTAGCGTGTGATTGACCCACTGACGGCTCGAGCCGATCATCTCGGCTAGATCGGTTTGCGTAAACGGGTGTCGGATAAGCAGACCCTTCGGGGTTTCGAGCCCGTAAGCGGACCCGAGGCCAACCAGCAACGCGGCTAACCGACCATCGACCGACTGTGTAGCCATGATCTGCAGGAGCAGTGAAAACCAATGGATCTTATAACCGAGAGCGTCGATTATAGCGACTGCGAGAGACGGTATGCGAAGCGACAGCAAGCGTAACTCAGTTCCAGAAAAGGTGAGAAATCCGTTAACTCAACGGCTTTGGCCGACCACAAGTACATCGAACGATCATTTAGAAAGTACGGGCCGCCCACGAGTTCGTCCTTGCTCCAATAAGCGACCGTGCACACCCGCCCGTTGTACGATTGATAAGATGCCCTTACGACGCCCCTGAGGATAAAATAGGAGTGCCCATGAGTGGTTGCTTGGCTGAATATCGTCTGACCGGCGTTGTAGCGTCTAACAACACCCTGTTGGACCACGACTTGACGTTCATCTGGACTTCAGCCGCGCCAAAACGTTCTCGCGCTGCGCAAGCCCATCAAGGACATATTTGAATTGCAGCGGTAGATCCCGCCCCGGCGCGGAATGTGAGCCTTTTTGGCTATTCCTCATTTAGATTGTCCGTTTAGCCCGCACCCGCCGTAATATCGATGGAGCGGCGGGAACCAATCATCGGACGGCATACACAATTCGATCCACTGCCTTCAATGTCAATCAGCCACATCTTTAGTCGGTACGACCGGCTTACGATCACGCTCTGCCTTTGTTCCCGAACCATTCACGCGGTCTCGATCGGATCGGCAATTCAGGGCATCCCGGCGATGTCGTGGGGTAATCCAACACCGATTTGGCCGACGATATTCGGTTTGAGGCATTATCGCCCGAGGTGTAAGTGCTGGCAGCCTAGGCCAAGCTTAATTTCGAATGTTCGCGGGTACCGTTTCATTTCGGCCGCTTCGCTACGACGCAATGTATCCTGCAACGACCTATCGTCCCATCTCGGGTCCGCATCGCCGCTGGTCGTGCTTGCATCTAGTGTCAACCAGAAGACAGCCCGTTGTCCCGATCGGCGGTAAATTGAACTTCTGGATAGCTTAAGGCTGGTCCCACCGCCGGTGGGATTTGGAGATCCTCGATGCCCCGGTTTGAAGACCTGGATCCCGAATCGCAACAGTTCCTCGGAAGCTTTCCGTGCAGAGATGATGGTGTCCCTCCCTGGACACCACTTCAGAAGCCATTGAGTACTTGCACAATTGCGATCGTAACGTCGTCCGGATTGATCCGAAAGTCCGACAAACCGTTCGATCTCGGTCGACAGGAGGGCGATCCAAGTTTTCAAATCATTCCCACCGACACAGATCAGTCCGAACTGACGTTCTCCCATGTCAGCACGAACTGGGATCGCACTGGCTTCGCTATGGATGTCAATGTCGTCTTTCCAATAGATCGACTGCGAGAGCTGGTACTGGAGAGCAAGATTGGAGCGGTAGCAAGCGAGCACTATTCGTTCATGGGAGCGATCTTTAATTCCGATCCGCTAGTTGCTGATACGGCACCGGAGGTCGGGCGTCGGCTTCATGCAGCTGGCGTCGACGTTGTGGTTCTTGTTCCAACTTGACCCCTATGTTCTCACACCGTGAGTGTGATCCAACGTCAAATCGAGGCAAAGGGTGTGAGCACAGTCTGTCTCAGTCTCTATCGCCCCTTCACCGAAGCAGCAAAGCCCCCGCGAGCCCTCTGGGTGCCGTTCCCGTTTGGCCGGCCGCTCGGTGCACCGAACAACAAGACGATCCAACTCAAAGTCCTCCATGCGGCTTTCGATCTTCTCAATCGAGAACATGGACCCGTGCTCGAGGAACTCACGCTTACTGCTGAGGAGGATTATCTCGATGCACGCCATCAAACTGCTGGTAAATCATGCGGACCGAAGGGCTGTAATTTCGAAGAGGCCCTCGCGAGACCAGAAGACACGCACTTTTTGCCGTCGATCCCGCCCTATGACGGGGACTTTGAAAGCCTCTGCGAAGAACTGCGATCGCTTGGTCGCCACCATGCCGCGTACCTCAAAAAATATGGCGGTCGCACCCAGATCGGACATTCGGGAATCAAACCCTCGCAAATACAGAGTGCCGCACAGTTCGTTCATAGATCGTGATGGGGGAAGAGGTCGAAATGCCGAACTATGCACCCTCGCGGCAAAATATGGATGTTCAGTTGAGCCGGAACTTGTTTGTCCGGCTTTGTACCGATGATCTCAAGGCGTACTGCCTGAGTCCAAGCTCGCAGAACAGGGCGGCCGCGGTGAAAACGCTGCGGATTACAACGATTGGCTTTGGCTTCGAACAAAAGTTGGAAGTTTGATCGCAGCAGCTCGAGACAGAGTCATCGAAACGACCGACCGTTCCAAAAATCCAACTGGATATTAGCTCGCGCGATGGTTCCGCGCGGCTACGGAGAAAGTGGTTACATCAAGGCTACGCAAAGTACTTAAACAACATCTAGGAGGTATGACTATGGAAGTGATTGTCTATCACGGTAATCGCTGCAGGGTCTGTCATGAAGAAATGGAGTACCTTAAGCACAAAAACGTGCCGTTCATTGCCAAGAATGTCCACACCGACCCCGAAGCCCGCAAAGAGCTCATTGCCCTGGGCTCGAAGACAATCCCGACAACCGTGATCGGGGCGGAGATTATCGTCGGCTTCGAGGTTGAGCGGATCAAGGCTCTCGTCGGAATTATCGTTCTGCTAGTAGCGGAGTTCGTTGTGTTCCCAAACCAAAGTGAAGCGCGAGTTACATTGCCAAGCGGGACATCGGACATTGTGCGACTAACCAGTTTCTCGCACGGTGGCGGCTGTGGCTGTAAGATCGCGCCGGGTCTGTTGGCCGATATCTTACGGACAACTGGCGGCTACACTATACCACCCCAGCTTCTCGTCGGCATTGAGACGGGCGACGATGCCGCAGTTTATCAGATCGACGATAATTTGGCGATCGTCGCCACAACCGATTTTTTCATGCCGATTGTCGATGATCCTTTCGACTTCGGCCAATTGCGGCGACCAATGCCATTTCTGACGTGTATGCGATGGGTGGCACGCCGATCATGGCCTTGGCAATCGTCGGCATGCCGATCGACCGGCTGCCGATTGAGAACATTCAGCGAATTCTGAAAGGCGGCGAGGCTGCTTGCGCCTCGGCGGGGATTCCGATTGCGGGCGGCCATACGATCAACTGGTTGAACCTATCTATGGTCTCGTTGTACTCGGACTGGTAGATCCAAGGTGGATCAAGCGCAACTGCACCGCCCAGGCAGGAGATATATTGGTGCTCGGGAAGCCGCTGGGAGTCGGAGATCCTTTCCGCTGCCCTAAAAAAGGGACGGCTCGAGGCTGCCGGCTACGATGCATTGATCTCCTGTACAACAAAACTGAATACGCCCGGCCGGGATCTCGGCCGTAGCGAAGCTGTGCATGCGATGACGGACGTGACGGGTTTCGGTCTGCTGGGTCATCTTCTCGAGATCTGCCAGGGGGCGAAGCTGGCTGCGAAGCGTACGTTTAGATCAGTCCCGTTCCTAGACGGCGTGCGTACACTTGCGGCCGAAGGCTTCGTGACGGGCGCATCGGCCCGTAATTGGCGTGCATACGGAGACAAGATTTCCCTCGCGGAAAACATCACCAAGCTCGATCAAGCCCTCTTAACAGATCCTCAGACATCCGGCGGTCTGCTCTTGGCCTGCGCGCCGAGGGAGGCTGACGAGGTCCTTGCACTGTTTCGTCGCGATGGATTCGATAATGTTGCGGTGATCGGACGGTTTGAGCCGGGAGAGCCGTGTGTTGCGGTCGACTAACACGTCAATCTTTTAGCGCACCACTAATCGGTTCCCAGCATTTTTCCAAACTGGGAGCTACAAGACATTGACGGAGAGGGTCTTGGGTGATGTTTTGCGCTACGCGCGTCTGATTATACTTGGCTCTGGTCCTGCCGGATGCACAGCAGCGCTTTACGCGGCCCGAGCAAATTTAGAACCCCTACTCATCACTGGATATGCACAAGGCGGCCAGCTGATGTCGACAACCAACGTCGACAATTGGCCGGCTGAACGTCAACGGCGTCCAAGGCCCTATATTGATGAAACGTTTTATCGATCACGGGCAGCGTTTCGGCACAGTTTTGGCCGTCGATCAAATTGAATATGTC
>CAVYGV010000007.1:0-1018563 GCA_963768225.1 uncultured Alphaproteobacteria bacterium
GCGGCAGACACGGCACGCGCTCCAATTCCAAGACGAGCCGCAGCGCGACCACGACGCCCTTAATGTCCCCACCGCGCTCGCGGCATGAGGCAGCGTGTGCGCTTGAACGGGCCGCGGAACGTCGGTTTTTGGCAACCGTCTCAGCGCGGGCGTTGACCACCACGAAGGAACGGGGCCCCATCGCATCGGTACGAGCTGGCGATCGCCGTTCTGACCAACGACCGTGTCAATGGTCGTGGTCGGACAGACGTTGTGGCGGGGCGCCGGCTGATCGAGCGCGAGTTGATAGAGCCTGACGAATTCTTCCCAAGTCAGCTTATAGGTGGAACGCCCGCACATGCTATGCGCGAAATCGCGAGCCATTTTTGCTTTGGTAATTTCGAGGCCTGACGTGGAGAGCACTGGGACATCCGCTGCATCCGAAGGCATCGAATTGACCCGCTCAGCCGGCCATGCTGGCGTCATCACCAGCTCTCTACTAAAATCCCAGGTGGGCCACTTGGTGAAGGCCGGTCAGTTCGCGGAGAGGACCGCTATTGGGACAGCTCGTCATAGTCTGCATAGAGTTGCCATTCCCGAGAAAGATGCAAAGGCGCGCGCCGGCGGGCTTGAAGTTGCCGTCAAGGCGGCACTCAAGTGCAAATCTGGCATCTGGTTCGGCTGGAGCGGAAAGGTCGCTACGCACACGAAGATTGCCACACAGAAGGTCGTGCACGGCAAGATTACCTACGTAACGCTCGATCTCTCCAAAGAAGACTATCAGGAATACTACAATGGCTTCACGGATCGCGCGCTATGGCCGATCCTGCACTACCGCATCGATCTCGCCGAGTTCTCTCGCCGGGATCTGAGCGGGTATCTGCGTGTCAATGATAATTTCGCGAGCGAGTCGCACGAGGTGCTCGGGCCGGATGACCTCATCTGGGTGCATGATTATCACTTGATGCCGCTCGCCAAAGCACTGCGCGAGCGCGGGCACCAGAATCGCACGGCTTTTTCCTTCATATTCCTTGCCCACCGCCGGAGATACTGACTGCGTTGCCCAACCACGAGCGTCTTATTCCATCGCTCTGCGAATACGACCTTGTCGGCTTCCAGACCGGCGATGACGCCTTCAATTTCAGCCGTGACCTTACCCGGGAATGCGGCCTGCACAGCCGCGATTTTAATTTCGTCGTCGCCGACCGGACCGTCCAGATCGATGTGTTCCCGGTCGGCATCGAGAACGCCACGTTCGCCCAACTTGCGCAGCGTTCAGCGCGATTGCCGTTCGTTAAGCGCGTGACCGAGAGCCTGGTTGGCCGTGCACTCATCATCGGAGATGATCGCCTGGATTACTCGAAAGGGATCCCGCAGCGGCTTTCGGCATTCGAGTTGTTCCTTCAGACGCAATCTGACTGGCGGGGCAAAGTGACTTATTTACAGATCGCGCCCAATAAGCCGCACCGAGATTCCAGAATATGCCGAAATAGAGCGGGAGATCGAATCGACCGCGGGACGCATCAATGGCGCCTTTGGTGAGGCGGACTGGACGCCGATCCGTTATGTCAACCGTTCATATAGTCACTCAACGCTTGCCGGGCTTTATCGCGCCGCACGTGTTGGGCTCGTGACCCCGCTGCGTGACGGTATGAACCTCGTCGCCAAGGAATATGTAGCATCACAGAATCCCGATGACCCGGGTGCGCTCGTCCTTTCGCGCTTCGCTGGCGCGGCTCATTAATGCAAAGCAGCGCTGCTGGTTAATCCCTACGATCCCGACAGCGTCGCGGCGGCCATCGGGCAGGCGCTCTCGATGCCATTGGCCGAGCGTCGCGAGCGGCACGCTGCATTATTCCAGGTTCTGTCACACAACGACATTCAACACTGGGCGGACCGCTTTCTCGCCGCGCTGGAACGTGAGCCGACGGCTCTAAGCCGGCTTGAGCAAATGCCCTCTGTCCAATCGTAGTATCGTCGCGCGGCCATAAAGATGTGAAGTCCAATCGCCTTCTGGCTGCCATCGGTCCGCGGCATGGCAGTGACACTGTCGCTGGCCCTGGCCGGTTAGCGCCTGCCGAAGTTCCCAAAAAAGTGAGAGACGCACTTTTGTGTCTGTCCTAATTTGCGGGTCGGAGTGTTCTAATTCTCATCGGGGCATGAGAATTAGGGTTGCTTTATAAGTTCCATCGGTTGTTACTAACGAGCGCCGCGCCATGTAAGACGCATGGTCGATTCATCCGCTACCTACCGATTGAGAGCGCTCACAAGCGAGCAGCGTGCGCGCGCCGCATCTGATTCGACCATTAAACGGGAATGGGAAGAATTGGCTATCCAGTGGCATTCAATCGCAAACGTTGCCGCGCAATTGGCCGATAAGAATCCTCATATTGCATGAGGCTGCCTCCATTGGCGGCCTCTTTTGATTTTCGGATCACAGCCGCAATGTCTGTTTGTGGCGTGCGCCGTGGCCGAAAGCAACCGGAGCAGCTATGGAGGAAACGAAGTGGCTGAAGCCTTCGGTTAGCGGGTCACGATATACGGTGACAGCGTGAGGATCATCATACGGTGACAGCGTGAGGATCATCGCATAATTTCGCGATTCGCCCATTGTACTTTACGTTCCGATACCCCAGCTAAATAGGTACTGGCAAGCCAGTTGCTTGTCGGAGAGCTGCACAAAAATCGGAGACGTACCGCAGTTTCCGGTCCCTTTTATTGGCAGCCTGGTGCCGTCGGCCGGCACATATCATTCCAACGAGAGTTGCGTTCGCGAGCGGATGCCAGGTGCGCCCAGGCATCCGAGCATCGCGCACCCACGCCAGCTTTTCATCGAAAAACCAAAGCCATGCAAGTTCGAGCAGCACAATGACAGTTTCCCATTACATCAATGAAAACGAATCCGACATGCGCGGCATCAAGCCTGGCTGGTACGCGATTGAGAATGACGGCAACCTTTCTTCTGGACCTTTTTCCAGCCTCGAGGAATGTGTCAAGAGAAACACTCAGCCGACGAACGGGACGATGTTGAAACGAGGGTCGAACTGAAACACTTCTCTACCGACATCCGGCGTTGAGGGCGGCGTCAGGAGGTCTAACCAAAAACGCCCTCTAAAGGATTAAGTGTCATGACGGAAATCACTGCCGGTAAAACCAAGACGACTAAACACGCTACCTCCCCATTTGACATACCCGACTACGGGATTCCGAAATTCGCGATGCCAAAATTTGACCTGCCGAATATGGAAATGCCGGAGGCATTGCGTGAGATGACCGAAAAGAGCGTCGAGCATACCAGAGACGCTTACGCGAAGGCCAAGATAGCCAGCGAGGAAGCAGCTGATTTGTTCGAACATACCTACGAGGCCGCTGCCAAGCGTGCCACAGACTTTAATTACAAGTTTATCGAGATTGCCCGTACCAACACTCGCGCCGCCTTTGACTACGTCCATGAGCTGTTGGGTGTGAAGTCCCCGTCGGAGTTCATCGAGCTGTCGACCGCGCAAATGTGCAAGCAATTCGAGAAGGCGTCCGCGCAGAATAAGGAGCTTTGCACTCTGGCTCAGGAGATGGCGACTGAGGCCGCCGGTACAATCAAGACAAGCCTGTCCAAGACACTCAATAACGCCACCTGATCGCAAAGGGTCTCGAAATATCGGTCTCACAACGAACAGCCTTCTAAATCCGCCAGACTTTTTGAAGAAACCGCAGGAGGACGCCAATGAAATTTCGCCCAATACATGATCGTGTTGTTGTCGAGCGTATTGATCCCGAAGCCAAGTCCGCCGGCGGCATCATCATCCCCGACACCGCCCAGGAGAAGCCCTCGCAGGGCGAGATCATCGCCGTCGGTCCGGGCGGCCGCGATGAGGCCGGGAAGCTCATCCCGATCGATCTCAAAGTCGGCGACCGCGTACTGTTCGGCAAATGGTCGGGCACCGAGGTCAAACTCGACGACGTTGATTTGTTGATCATGAAAGAGAGCGACATCATGGGCGTGCTTCAGGAAACGGTGACCAAGAAGAAGGCCGCCTAAGCATTCTCATCCCGAAACAGAAATTCACGGAGTAGCAAAATGTCTGCCAAAGAAGTTAGATTCTCAGTTGATGCGCGCGACAGAATGTTGCGTGGGATCGACATCCTCAATAATGCGGTGAAGGTGACGCTCGGCCCGAAGGGTCGCAATGTGGTGCTCGACAAGTCTTACGGGGCACCCCGCATCACCAAGGACGGTGTTACCGTCGCTAAAGAGATCGAACTCGAAGATAAGTTCGAAAATATGGGCGCACAGATGGTGCGCGAAGTCGCCTCGAAGTCATCCGACTACGCCGGTGACGGCACAACGACCGCGACGGTTCTTGCACACGCGATCGTGCGGGAAGGCGCCAAGTCCGTAGCCGCCGGCATGAATCCAATGGATCTCAAGCGCGGCATCGATCTTGCGGTCGAAGCGGTGGTCGAGGAACTGAAGAAGAATTCGAAGAAAGTCACCTCGAACGAAGAAATCGCCCAGGTCGGCACGATTTCCGCCAACGGCGATTCCGAAATTGGCAAGTTCCTTGCCGATGCGATGAAGAAAGTTGGCAACGAGGGCGTCATCACGGTCGAAGAGGCCAAGAGCCTGGAGACTGAACTCGAAGTCGTCGAAGGCATGCAATTCGATCGCGGTTACATCTCTCCCTACTTCATCACCAACGCCGAAAAGATGCGCGTAGAGATGGATGACCCATATCTCCTGATTTACGATAAGAAGCTGTCAGGCCTACAGGAATTGTTGCCGCTGCTTGAGGCGGTGGTGCAGACCTCAAAGCCGCTCGTCATCATCGCCGAGGACATCGAGGGCGAGGCTTTGGCTACGCTCGTCGTCAACAAGCTGCGCGGTGGCCTCAAGGTTGCAGCGGTGAAAGCGCCAGGCTTTGGTGATCGCCGTAAGTCCATGCTCGAAGACATCGCGATTCTCACCGGCGCCCAGGCGATCAGCGAGGATCTCGGCATCAAACTCGACAAGGTTACCGTGAATATGCTCGGTCGCGCCAAGAAAGTGACGATCGAGAAGGAGAACACCACGATTGTCGACGGTGCCGGCAAGAAGTCCGACATCGAAGCTCGTATTAGCCAGATTAAGGCGCAGATCGAGGAGACCACCTCGGACTACGACAGTGAGAAGCTGCAGGAGCGTCTTGCCAAGCTTGCGGGCGGCGTCGCGGTGATCCGCGTCGGCGGTGCGACCGAGGTCGAGGTCAAGGAGCGCAAGGACCGCGTGGATGATGCCATGCACGCGACCCGTGCAGCAGTCGAGGAAGGCATTCTTCCCGGCGGCGGCGTTGCTCTGCTTCGCGCGAGCGAGGTGCTCAAGAAGTTGCGCACGCAGAACGACGACCAGAAGACCGGTGTCGAGATCGTTCGCAAGGCGCTGTCCGCTCCGGCCCGCCAGATCGCGACCAATGCCGGCGAAGACGGCTCCGTGATCGTCGGCAAGATCCTTGAGAAGGATCAGTACGCCTACGGTTTCGACGCCCAGAATAGCGAGTATGTAAACCTCGTTTCCAAGGGCATCATTGACCCGACCAAGGTTGTCCGGGCGGCCCTTCAGAATGCAGCGTCGATCGCCGGACTACTAATCACCACGGAAGCCATGGTCGCCGAAAGGCCGAGGAAGGACAGTGGAGCCCCGGCTATGCCTGGCGGCGGCATGGGCGGCATGGACTATTAAGCCCACTCTCAACGACAATGACGGAGGCCCGGGATTATTCCGGGCCCTTTTCTTATGCTGCCGCGTGAATTATCGCTTTCTCTTCTTCGCGCTCTTTTTCGAGAAAATCGCGTTCCAGTTTTCCTTGTGGGCCGTGGTGACCGGTTTCTGGCCGTCGCCTCGGCTATAGTTGGAAAGTAGTACAGCGCCTGCCTCCCGCCCTCGGCCCTGGACACGTCTTCAATCGACCTACATGCGCCCGTAGTAGCTTCAATCAATGCTGCAAATAAAGTTTTGTGTCTGAACAGACTCGCCGAAAAGGAGATCATGGTGAAGAACAATTCGAAGGAAGCCCAGAAGAAGTGGGCAGAAGCAGTTTTCAAGAAGGAGGAACGCGCTCAAGACGGTCGAAAGGCGATGATCGAATATGGATCTCAAGCTCTAGCCACTCGCGAAAAGACCGCGCATTTGAAGGAGCTTCGATTAGCTAAGGAATCCCAGGCGCGATCGATAATAGCACTTTGAACCTGGCGACTCGCACCCGAGCCACATCAGGCTCGTCTACCCAAGCCAACAATCTTGCCGATGCGGGCTTGAATCCGAAGCGCATGGATAGGACGATACGAAATAGCCTTGGCGAGCACCTTGTCGCCTGCGTCCGGCCCTTTGGCTTTCATGACGGCTAAAGCAAGTTGGCGGGTATTCTGAGGCCGCTCGCCAAGGCTTCTCGGCAGATCGCCGCCATCTCGCCCCGCTTGAATATGCGGTAGATATCGATGTAAGGCGCGACGAAACTGGTATCGCCACCGATCTCGAAAATTCGGATGGCAGCGTTGGTGCGCGCCAGGTCCGCCTTGGCTTGGGCGATCTTATTTTCGTAGGACGCAATCGAGCGGGTGATTTCGTCCCGCTTGGATTCCAATGTTGTGACCGGGTTTCGGGCATAGCGGCGTTCCACGCCCGCGAGTATTATACGCTATGGCCGGTCACGGTGCCACTGTCATCGTAATCATCGCCGTATTGGCGATCTGTATCGTCTATGCGCTTTACCGAGGGCGCTACTAGCGCCGGCTCGCCGTGCATGTGGCGTTTGCGAGCCGGGGGTGCGCCGGATCCTCGACCTCGAGCACCGCGCCCGAAGCACTCTCGACCCACTTCCCACCGATCCTTCCTCGCATTGCTGGCGGCAACCTAAAAACGCCCTGGTCCGGAGGCGGTCCAAGCTTAGATAAAGGGCAGAGCTGGGGCAGCCTTGCCTCATGATGGAGAACGCACAATGCGCCGCGATGACCTCAATGGCGCATCTAGCGCGCGCGAGAGGCGGCGCCGGGTGAGCAACGGGGTCGTCGTGGACCTCACCCCGATCGCACCAGCAATGTCATGGCCGGGTCCGGAGTAAGCTCATTGGCGCATCTTACGCGCGCGAGGCGGCGCCGCGCGGCGCCGCCGGCGGCCGCGCGGTCGTCGATTTCTTTTTGAGATTCTGGTTCGGGCGCGGCGGGCGGCCGCCGGTGCAGCGCTGGAGCGAGGCGCGCCGCGAGTTACGGGGTCGCCGTGGACCACACCCCGATCGCACCAGCATGATCATGGAACCGCGATGACCTCAATGGCGCATCTAGCGCGCGCGCGAGGCGGCGCCGGGTGAGCAACGGGGTCGCCGTGGACCTCACCCCGATCGCACCAGCAATGTCATGGCCGCGATGACCTCAATGGCGCATCTAGCGCGCGCGCGAGGCGGCGCCGGGTGAGCAACGGGGTCGCCGTGGACCTCACCCCGATCGCACCAGCAATGTCCGCGATGACCTCAATGGCGCATCTAACGCGCGAGGCGGCGCCGGGTGAGCAACGGGGTCGCCGTGGACCTCACCCCGATCGCACCAGCAATGTCATGGTGATACTTGATGACCCAACATTGAGCGGTCAAAGGAAAGCAAGGGATCAACGAATGGCCGAAGATCGTGAGGCAAAAACGTATTCAGAGCCGGAATCCAACGTTTCCGAATTGGACCTTCTATCCACCGACGCAAACCCCAAACACCGAGAGGATTTCAACTTTCTTTTAGACGCGGCAGTGAAAAAGCGTGAACGAGAGGATTAAACATCGCCCAATGTGAATTTTTCGCCAAACATCATGCCTCCAAATGCACGTTGGCTGGCAACACGAAGGGGTCCGGGCCGCTGCACGCTGTGCTAAGCCAAATTTCTGTAGCGGTCCAAGTCAAGATTAATATTGAAATTTCTTAGCAAGTTGACGATCAATTCGACACCCGTGCCGCTACGGCTGCACGAATAACGCCGAAAGGGTATGGCAAAGTGCTCCATGACTAGATTTTACCAACCGGACCTGAGCGAGAACATAGACAGTCCATTCGTACGGGACGGCACTAATAAGCTCGTCCGCCGTTCCTACTGGCTTGATATGAATGATCGCACCCTCGTCATGGTGATGACCCAAGGCATTGGCGCGCACCTAACGAATGACGAGAAAAGGGCGCATCTGACGGATCTACGGCGAGAGCATTTGATCGATCAGGTCTGTGTTCAAGAGATACTTCCGCCAGAAAAGTGATCTCCTATTCGCGCTGGGCCGGGTCGCAGCTAATGACTTACGGGTTGGGATTGGCCCGGTGAGGTCGTTGGTAAGCTCGCCACCGGCGCGGTGGCGACATCTTGTGGGGCGTGGCCGGAAAACCCCTCTAAATCTCGCCCCATTGACTTTCGTTCCCTATTCGTTCTCCATGAGGCTATGAGCGTCATCCTCGAAATCAATCGGGACTTTCCGTATCAGGTCGCGCTGCCCTTCGATGAGGACGCGATGGACGTACTGGACTGGCTCGAAGGCCGCGAATTCCAGTGGGATATTCGGTCCTGAGCGCTTCCTTGCCGCTTACGCGGACGGGCTAGAAAGGTTCGGGTATCGCGACAGTCCACTTGAAGCGATGGCGTATGATGCTCAGGCAGCGTTTGCTCGATCGGCGCAAATTTTCAATGCAGAACAGTTGGTGGCGGAAAAGCTGATCGAGAAAAAATTAATTAGGTAGCGATACCTGCAATTAATTTTGTCTGACGGAAAAGCGCCCAGCAACGTTTCGCCAGCTCGCTTCGTTAGGTGATGTTCCTCGGCTAAAGTTGCCGCAAGGGTCTTGAGCGTCACAGGACGGCTGGTTTTTGCAGCAGATGATTTACCGCCGTAGCTGATCGGGTCATAATTGATTGCACTCCTTGAAGCGCGAAATGCGCTAAAGGAAAGCTATGATTGGTGTCGAAAGGAAAGGTGATTTGACGAATTCGAGCCAGTTTTGGCGCTTGAAGTTCCGGAAGCGGAAAATCAGCTGCCGTAGGTGGAATCCGGCGGTTCATCCATGGAGAGAGACGCCGAGTTGCAGGCGTTCACGCAAAATATCCGCAACACGTACAGTATCGATGTTGCCGATCTTGCGCGGCTCCGCTAGGTCGGCCGGTCGCCTCACCGGGGCAGGAGATTGCAGTCGAGAAAAGGGAGTGCTCAATATGCTGAGCCAGCGCGGTCCATGTGTCGGAAGCGCGACGCATGCTCGCGCTGGTCTTGGGATCAGATGCCGCTTGGGTTTTTCCCAGCCACTCTCCGGCCTTTCTGCGGCATTCTTCTACGGTCATCATATCTGCTACCCGACGAGATCGGTACCAGTGCCATATCGCATAGGTTGGAAATCGAATAGAAGCCCCTGGCGCTTGGAGGCGGATACGCGGGCCATCTGCCCAGCCGATAGCGAACATGCGACAGGCGCCAGCGCGCGCTATGGCGAGGGGAGCAGAGAAAACTATGAAGAAGACGTGGGATTTTCTTTAAGTGTCCTCTTTGCCTCCCGACCACATTCGTCACAGATATATGAAACATCGACGAGATCAGGGGTAAGGGCGATCGATGTTGCTTGCACAAACCGCATTTCCAACTTGCAGGTGGGACAGCTTGGCGATGCTGGGACAGAGGCCGGGCCTACCTCGGACGAGGGCGACACATAAGTCTGCATGGAACTCTCCCTTGCGCAGCCTCGCAGTGCGTTCTCACCATCGCAACCCGGTGCAATGGGGCTCGGGCGAACTCGATTAGAACAATATCAACTTCGAGACAGCCGAGTTCAGGCGGCTTGGTTGAACGCCTTTGCGACTCCCGCCTTTAACGGCTCCGTAGTCGCGAGCGCCACCTTCTGTGCGAGGGCTGCAAGCTCTTTGGTCTGCTCGGTCAGAGCTGTGGCTTGCGTGCGTGCATGCTCGGTCGCGAGTTCCATGAAGTCGGATGGGGACTTCACTCCGTACAACTCCTGGAGAAAGTCAAATGCGGCGTTGGTATTGGTATGAGCGAATTCCATGAACTTGTTATTGTAGTCTCGCGCACCGTTCAGCGCCGTGGAACAACTGGCTTTCATGAGATCGGCCGCTTCGGCCGTGGCAGCGCTCATTCTCTCATAAGTCTGTTTGGTTTGCGCGGCGCCTTTTTGCGCCATCTCGCTAAATGCTTGCGATTCGCTTGTTTTTTGGAATCCAGCGGGTTTCGCAGTGGTCGTCTTGTTCGTATCCATAGGGAACTCCTCCTTGATGGGGCGTGTGCTAATCGCAATACGGGACGCGACGCTCCGAACGCTAGCCCACTGTCTGTGATTGCCTGCGGCGTTGCGGTTTGAGCCCGCCAACGTACCGGCTCAAGCTTTACGTCGTAATTAAATCTGACAATGCAATAAGCTGCATCAAAATGAGAACAAAAGTGATCGCCGCCGCTAGCGGTGGACGTGAGCGCTTTCCATAGCAAAGGGTAGTGGTTCACCTCTGATGCCAATGGGGGGAATGGGTGTTTCCTGTTTCCACTTCCTCCAAAAGCAGGAACTCGCCGGGACGAGGGGGTCGCAGATTTAAATGCTGCCACTCCAGTCAAGACTTACAAAAGCGCGTCGCCAACGGGAGTAACTGATTAGGCCTCCACAGGAGTAACTCATTAGGAAAGTAGCGAAAGCTAAAGCTAATGAGTTACTCGGACTGGAGCAGTTCCAGCGTGCGAGGATCCGGCTCGCCATTATAGAATTGGTTCAAAGCCTCCACGAATAGGGTTCGGTCGCCTTTATCAGAAGCGGCTTCACAGAACAGGGTGAGGCAAGACCGAAACTTTAAATCGTCGGGCGGTCCTCGAATTTCCAGCGCCGATTTGTCCTTGTGGTTTATCATGAGGCTGACGTTATTGCGCAACCGGTTACCAAGAATTGGATCGGCCAGATAACGCCTAGCCTGATCTATATTGCGGATGGCGTACCGCTGCGCCATGGCGCTATACCCTAGACCGGACAGTTGCGGAAAGGTGAACCCCAGGCGAATATTGTCGTCGATCCGGTTTTCCCGGTCGCGGTCTACGATTTCCTTCTGTTTCTCCAACGCACTATAGATATCCTTAGCGCGCACTTTTCGTTGGAAGATATCTGTGAGGTTTTGCCAACACGGGTCTTTCTTGCTGATTCTGCCCAAGCCGCCCATCATAACGAGATGATGTCGCCCGCCGTAACGGAATGATGCCGCCCACCAATACGAGATGATGCCGCCCACCGTAACGGGATAATTCCGCCCGGGGTATGGAACGGGGACGAGCGCCTCCGCTGGCCTGTTTAGGGTCCCTCCTTTGGAAATCCATGGGAGCGATCGATGCCAGCGGAAAGAATTGCGATGCGCCAGGCGCGCGAGATCATTCGTTTGAAGTTTTCCGCCGGCCTTCCGACGCGAGAAATCGCGCGTCGTCTGGGCGTGGCCGCCTCGACGGTGCGCGGGACGTTGCGGCGGTTCGCGGGCGGCGGGCTGGGTTGGCCGTTGCCGAACGGCATGAGCGACGGCGACCTGGAGGCGGCGCTTTACGCCAATCACGGGGGCAAACGGGGCCATCGCCGGCACGCCGAGCCGGATTGGCCGACGGTTCATCGGGAGTTGAAGCGCAAGCACGTCACCCTGGTGACCATCACCATGCTGGCGCGACCAGGTGGTCGTCGACGGCGACCCGGTAGCTCGGCCGGCCACGGCCAATTCAGCAAAAAGAACGGCGGCCAGAATCAGCGCGGCGCTCGGCGCCGTCACGGCAACGGATAAAGTGCACGGCTGAAATCTTGGAGCGAGCAGACGTCCAAGACCCATCACCATGCTGGCGCGACCAGGTGGTCGTCGACGGCGACCCGGGTAGCTCGGCCGGCCACGGCCAATTCAGCAAAAAGAACGGCGGCCAGAATCAGCGCGGCGCTCGGCGCCGTCACGGCAACGGATAAAGTGCACGGCTGAAATCTTGGAGCGAGCAGAATGTCCGAGACCCATCACCATGCTGGCGCGACCAGGTGGTCGTCGACGGCGACCCGGTAGCTCGGCCGGCCACGGCCAATTCAGCAAAAAGAACGGCGGCCAGAATCAGCGCGGCGCTCGGCGCCGTCACGGCAACGGATAAAGTGCACGGCTGAAATCTTGGAGCGAGCAGACGCCCGAGACCTGGAATTTGGGCGCGAACGCGAGGGCATCGACCTATCAAAGGTGGTCCTCACCCATCACAGTCTCAAGGATCAGGGCAAACGCCAACTCATACTAGGGGAAGGCGAACCGCCCAAGCTGCAACCGCTTACGGAAGCAGGCGCGGGTTCCGTTCAAGAGAAGGAAAAAGCTCGACTAGAGGAGATTATTGCGAAGGTGAATGATCTCTTCGAGGGCGATCTAACTGATGACGACCGTCTCGTTTACGTCAACAACGTCATCAAAGGAAAGCTGCTAGAGTCGCAAGAGTTGGTCACGCAGGCCAGCAACAACACCAAAGCCCAATTCGCCAACTCGCCGACGCTATCCAAGGAAATCATGAACGCGGTGATGGATGCACTCGAAGCTCATGTCACGATGAGCAAGCAAGCTATCGACTCCGAGAAGGTGCGCGAAGGGTTGAAGGACGTGCTGTTGGGACCAGCACAGCTCTACGAGGCACTGAGAGCCAAAGGCGATCAAGCCATGGAAGGTGCATAGGTTCCGTCGCTTGATCTAGAAAACGGTGACACCTCCGTCAATCGGGAGGGGGTATGAAGATATCGAACATCCTCGAAAAAATTGATGAAAACCAACTCTTCGTCCCGGCATTCCAGCGCGAGTACGTATGGAAGCGAGAGGATGCCAAGGAGCTTTTGGACTCTCTCATCAAAGAATATCCCACGGGCACGATGCTTACTTGGGAAACCAATCAGCCTCTCAGCCTCCCGAGTTGAAGGGCCCCCACCGGTACGACGAAAAGCAAGGCGCAGTGAGAATTTTGCTCGATGGGCAGCCGCGCATCACCACTCTTTACTTGCTGATCCGCGACAAAATTCCACCTTATTACACTCTTTCAGACATCACCAACGATACACGCGGTCTCTATGTGCATGTCGAAACTCGTGAGCTGGAATACTACTCGCGTAGTAAGATGGAGAAAGACTGCGGATTCCGACGAAGTCGCCCGGGTATAACGGGATATTGGCGCCCGGGATTCCTGAATGATGCCGCCCACCGTAACGGAATGATGCCGCCCGGGTCGCGAGCCTCGCTGGCCGATGGTTTTGTGTCACCGGCGACGACGTTTGGTCAAGCCTTTTGGTTTTGCTTACCGCGGGTGCGACGCATGCTTTCGCCGACGAGTTCAATGCGGTGGGCGTTGTGAACGAGACGGTCGAGGATGGCGTCGGCATAGGTCGGATCGCCGATTATTTGGTGCCATCGGTCTACCGGAAGCTGGGAGGTAATCATCGTGGAGCGGTGTCCGTAGCGTTCCTCGAGGATTTCCAGAAGATCATGCCGGGCGGCGGCGTCGAGCGGCTCCAAGCCCCAATCATCGAGAATGAGCAGATCGGCGCGGCCAAGGTTGCGCAAAAGACGCGGATGGCGTCCGTCGCCACGCGCCAGGGCGAGGGCCTCGAAGAGCCGGGGCACGCGTTGATAGAGGACCGAATGGTTGTCGCGACACGCCTTGTGGCCGAGCGCCGAGGCTAGCCAACTCTTGCCGACGCCGGTTGGGCCGATGAGCGCCAGATTATCGTGAGCGTTGATCCATTCGCCCTCGGCCAGCTTTTGGAACAGGGCGCGGTCAAGACCGCGGGGATTGCGATAGTCGACGTCTTCGACGCAGGCCTGCTGGCGCAATTTGGCGACGCGCAGCCGCGCCGCGAGGCGCTTGTCCTGTCGCCATGATGCTTCGCGATCAAGCAGGAGCCCCAGCCATTCGTGATGGCCAAGGCCGTCGGCTTCACCGCCGGCCGCGATCTCGGCGAAGGCCTTGGCCATGCCATGCAGGCCAAGGGCGTGAAGCTGGTCGAGGGATGGATGTTTGAGCAAGTTCGTCTCTCCTAATTGTAGTAGCGCGGACCACGGATGTTGGAATGCAGAATCGGCGTTGCGTCCGTGGCGCGCTTTTGCGCGGGACGCCGATCGAGGTGGTTGTCGAGGATGGATTTGACCGAACCGTAGGTGCGCGCGCCGATGTCGATGGCGCGCTCCGCTGCGGCTTCCAGACGCTTGGCGCCATGGGGACCGGCCAGCCGAACAATGCCGAGACAAGCGCGAAAGCCCTGTTCGGGATGCGGACGCTGTTCGAGGATCAGTTCGCAGAGCGCCGCCGTCGCCGGTCCGATCAGGCGTGCGTCGGCGCGGATACGCTCGATCGTCCAGCCGGCGTATCGCCGATGGCTGGACGGCATGTGTTCCGCCACCGTCGTGTGTTTGTGATTGCCGCTCATGCGCATGTGCACGGCGATCCGCTCGCCCTTGAGGAAGATTTCGACCGTCCGCGCGGTCAGCCGCGCATCGACCTCGGCGCGGGCGAAGCGATGGGGAACGCTGTAATAATGGGCGGCGACCTCGATGTGATAATCGATGCCAACGCGGCATGTCCGCCATTCGGAGAACTCGTAAGGTTCGCTCGGAAGGGATTTCAGCGCCGGACGATCGATCTGTTCGAGCAATTGCCGGCGCGTCACGCCGAGCCGCCGGATCGGGCGCTCTTCGTTCAGATGCGTCATCAGCTCGCCGATCGCCGCGTTGACCTCCGCCAGGCTGTAAAAAGTTCGATGGCGCAGCCGCCCGAGAAGCCATCGCTCAACGATGAGCACCGCTTGCTCGACTTTTGCTTTATCCCGCGGGCGTCTCGGCCGCGCTGGCAAAATGGCGGTGTCGTAATGCGCCGCCATTTCAGCGTAGGTTCGATTGATCTGAGGATCGTAAAGACAAGCCTTGATCACAGCGGTCTTGGTATTGTCCGGCACGAGCAAATGCGGAACGCCACCAATCGTCTCGAAGGCGCGGACATGGGCGGCGATCCAGTCGGGCAGCGCCTGCGTCCAGCTCGCATGCGCAAAAGTGAAGCTCGACGCGCCGAGCACGGCGACAAAGATTTGCGCCTTGCAGATTTCGCCGGTCAGCCGGTCGATGACGACCGCAACCCCATCGCCGGCATAATCGACGAACAGCCGCTCGCCCGCCGCATGCGTCTGCCGCATCGTCGGCGACAACTTCAATTCAAAGCCGCGATAGAGCTCGCAAAACCGCGAATAGCTGTAACCGCCGGATTTCAGCCGTGCACTTTATCCGTTGCCGTGACGGCGCCGCGCGCCGCGCTGGATTCTGGCCGCCGTTCTTTTTGCTGAATTGGCCGTGGCCGGCCGAGCTACCGGGTCGCCGTCGACGACCACCTGGTCGCGCCAGCATGGTGATGGGTCTCGGACGTTCTGCTCGCTCCAAGATTTCAGCCGTGCACTTTATCCGTTGCCGTGACGGCGCCGCGCGCCGCGCTGGATTCTGGCCGCCGTTCTTTTTGCTGAATTGGCCGTGGCCGGCCGAGCTACCGGGTCGCCGTCGACGACCACCTGGTCGCGCCAGCATGGTGATGGGTCTCGGACATTCTGCTCGCTCCAAGATTTCAGCCGTGCACTTTATCCGTTGCCGTGACGCGCCGCGCGCCGCGCGACTCCGGCCGCCGTTCTTTTTGCTGAATTGGCCGTGGCCGGCCGAGCTACCGGGTCGCCGTCGACGACCACCTGGTCGCGCCAGCATGGTGATGGCGCGTTTATCCTCTTTATCCCTCTCGCGCGCGCGAGGCGGCGCCGAGCGCCGCCGCCGATTTCTTTTTGACTTGGATCGACGGCGGGATCGACGGCGGGATCGACGGCGGCGAGCGGCGGCCGGTGCGGCCGCTGCTGCGGCGTTCGAGCTAGCGGGTCGACGTGCGCACCACCCCGATCGCCGCAGCATGGTGATGGCCTTCGGACGTGCTCGCGCTCTGAAATCCAGGCCGAGCGCGAGCGCGTTGGAATCTCGCCTCTGAAGGGGGGCGCGTTTATCCTCTTTATCCCTCTCCGCGCGCGAGGCGGCGCCGAGCGCCGCCGCCGATTTCTTTTTGACTTGGATCGACGGCGGGATCGACGGCGGGATCGACGGCGGCGAGCGGCGGCCGGTGCGGCCGCTGCTGCGGCGTTCGAGCTAGCGGGTCGACGTGCGCACCACCCCGATCGCCGCAGCATGGTGATGGCCTTCGGACGTGCTCGCGCTCTGGAATCCAGGCCGAGCGCGAGCGCGTTGGAATCTGCCTCTGAAGGGGGGCGCGTTTATCCTCTTTATCCCTCTCGCGCGCGCGAGGCGGCGCCGAGCGCCGCCGCCGATTTCTTTTTGACTTGGATCGACGGCGGGATCGACGGCGGGATCGACGGCGGCGAGCGGCGGCCGGTGCGGCCGCTGCTGCGGCGTTCGAGCTAGCGGGTCGACGTGCGCACCACCCCGATCGCCGCAGCATGGTGATGGCCTTCGGACGTGCTCGCGCTCTGGAATCCAGGCCGAGCGCGAGCGCGTTGGAATCTGCCTCTGAAGGGGGGCGCGTTTATCCTCTTTATCCCTCTCGCGCGCGCGAGGCGGCGCCGAGCGCCGCCGCCGATTTCTTTTTGACTTGGATCGACGGCGGGATCGACGGCGGGATCGACGGCGGCGAGCGGCGGCCGGTGCGGCCGCTGCTGCGGCGTTCGAGCTAGCGGGTCGACGTGCGCACCACCCCGATCGCCGCAGCATGGTGATGGCCTTCGGACGTGCTCGCGCTCTGGAATCCAGGCCGAGCGCGAGCGCGTTGGAATCTGCCTCTGAAGGGGGGCGCGTTTATCCTCTTTATCCCTCTCGCGCGCGCGAGGCGGCGCCGAGCGCCGCCGCCGATTTCTTTTTGACTTGGATCGACGGCGGGATCGACGGCGGGATCGACGGCGGCGAGCGGCGGCCGGTGCGGCCGCTGCTGCGGCGTTCGAGCTAGCGGGTCGACGTGCGCACCACCCCGATCGCCGCAGCATGGTGATGGCCTTCGGACGTGCTCGCGCTCTGGAATCCAGGCCGAGCGCGAGCGCGTTGGAAATCTGCCTCTGAAGGGGGGCGCGTTTATCCTCTTTATCCCTCTCGCGCGCGCGAGGCGGCGCCGAGCGCCGCCGCCGATTTCTTTTTGACTTGGATCGACGGCGGGATCGACGGCGGCGCGGCGGCGAGGCGGCGGCGGTGCGGCCGCTGCTGCGGCGTTCGAGCTAGCGGGTCGACGTGCGCACCAGCCCGATCGCCGCAGCATGGTGATGGCCTTCGGACGTGCTCGCGCTCTGGAATCCAGGCCGAGCGCGAGCGCGTTGAATCTGCCTCTGAAGGGGGGGCGCGTTTATCCTCTTTATCCCTCTCGCGCGCGCGAGGCGGCGCCGAGCGCCGCCGCCGATTTCTTTTTGACTTGGATCGACGGCGGGATCGACGGCGGGATCGACGGCGGCGGGCGGCGGCCGGTGCGGCCGCTGCTGCGGCGTTCGAGCTAGCGGGTCGACGTGCGCACCACCCCGATCGCCGCAGCATGGTGATGGCCTTCGGACGTGCTCGCGCTCTGGAATCCAGGCCGAGCGCGAGCGCGTTGGAATCTGCCTCTGAAGGGGGGCGCGTTTATCCTCTTTATCCCTCTCGCGCGCGCGCTAAGTTTTCACTTGGAGGGACAGGTGACCATTCCACTGGAATTCTATCGGAAGTTCGATCTCCTCCACCGTCCACGATAATCGGTCTTTTTCTGACGAGCGCTTGGCCGTTCGGCCGGCTTTGCCACGGCCTCCTTGCCCTTCTTGCCCGGAATGGGAAGCAGCATCTCGCCCTGTCCCTCAATGCGCTTGCGACCCTTCTTCGGCGGAGCGGATGCGGCTTTTTCCTGGGCAATGCTGCGGCGGAGCGCGTCCATAAGGTTCACAACGTTCTGCGGCCGCGGCGCGGCATGCTCGCGCGATACCGGCAGGCCGGCCTGTTTCTTCTTGAGCATCTCGACCACGGCTTCTTCATAATGGTCGACGAACTGTGCCGGGTCGAAGTCGGCCGCCTTGCTTTGCAGGATGTGCTCGGCGAGCTTGAGCATATCCGGCTCGACCTTCACGTTCGGGATGTCGTCGAAATATTCTTTCGCCTCTCTAATCTCGTACGGGTAGCGTAGCGTGGTGCCCATCAGCCCCTTGTCCCAAGGCTGGAGCATGATGACCCGCTCGCGTTTTGCCAGTACGACCCGCGCCAGCGCCACCATCCCCTTGCCGCGCATGGCCTCGCGGATCACCGCAAATGCGTCCTGCCCGACCTGATCATTCGGCGTGATGTAGTAGGGGCTGTCGAGATAGCGCTCGTCGATCTGCTCGCGCGGAACGAACGAGTCGATTTCGATGGTGTGGTTGCTCTCGATCGCAATGGCGTCGAGTTCGTCGTCGTCCACCGGGATGTAGGCGTTCTTCGCGTATTCGTAGCCGCGGCCCTTATCGTGGGCCTCGACCGGCTCGCGCGTGACATCGTCGATCAACTGCTGCCGCAGCCGGTTGCCGGTCTTCTTGTTGATCTGGCGGAACGATACCCGCTCGGTCGATGATGTCCCGGTGTAGAGGGCGATGGGACACGAGACCAGCGAAAGCTTGAGGTAGCCTTTCCAATACGGACGCGCGGGGGCCATGGATATCTCCTTGGTTTGCGGGTGCCACCTGGGCACCTGCCGCGTCTACGGACCACCTTGCGAGGAGAAGCGCAGGTTGGTGCGGGCCAATCCGTCGATGCCCGGCTCTTGTACGCTGCTGCTTATGTAGGGTGCGATTTCTGACAAGCGAATCGTATCGCTTGGGATGGTTAATTGGTCCCATATGCGTCCGGCCTCCAAATACGCAGCCGGCTCTTGTGATCCGGTGTCGCAACCCTTTTACTAGGGGAAACTGGTCAATCCCGACAGGAGGGCGGGGAGCCGGCGTCCTCCGACCTACGCCCGACATGGTTCGACCGAAACTCGAGGTGGCCGAGATTTTCCGCCGCCATGGTGAGGCGTGGCGCACGGCCAACGCCGGCCACGTCAACCTCGCCCAGCGCCGTGTCATGACGGCAATCGAGATCTGTCGCACTGCCGCGCTCGGCGGTCATGTCGAGCGTTGCCAGGACTGTGCACACATCCGCATCGCCTATAATTCTTGCCGCAATAGGCACTGCCCTAAATGCCAGTGGCGGGCCGCGGCGGCATGGCTTGCGGCGCGCGAAGCCGAGGTTCTGCCGGTTCCGTATTTTCATTTCGTTTTCGCCCTGCCGGCCGTGATTGGGGCGATGGGCTATCAGAACAAGGCGAAAGTCTATGGTCTCCTCTTCAAGGCCGCCGCTGACGCGCTGACCACAATTGCCGCAGATCGCAGGCACCTCGGTGCCGAAATCGGCGTCATCGCCGTGCTTCACACTTGGGGCCAAAATCTCCAGCACCATCCTCATGTGCACTGCGTCGTTCCAGGTGGTGGCATCTCGCCGGACGGCAAGCGTTGGATTGCTGCAGGCCCGGATTCTTTCTTCCGGTTCGCGTGCTCTCGCGCCTGTTTCGGCGTCTCTTCCTCGAAGGTCTGACGGCGGCATTCGAGGCCGGCGAGTTGCGGTTCTTTGGCGATCTAGTGCATCTCAACGGGGCGAAGGGATTTGCCGTTACCCTTGCCCCACTGCGGAACGTCGAATGGGTCGTCTATGTAAAAGAGACCTTCGCCGGTCCGAGGCAGCTATTGGCCTATGTGGCGCGCTACACCCATCGCGTCGCGATCACCAACAATCGCTTGCTCGATCTCGATGAGAGCCACGTCAGTTTCCGCTGGAAGAACTACCGGAAAGGCGGCGGCCGCAAGAACAAAGTCATGCGCGTACCTGTCGCCGAGTTCATGCGTCGCTTCCTCCTCCACGTCCTGCCGAATGGCTTTCATCGGATTCGTCACTTTGGTCTGTTTGGCGAACGGCCATCGCGCCGATAAACTCACGATCTGCCGAAAATTGCTCGCTCTGCCTGCTGGCGCCGCTGGATCGCCACGACGATGACGACGACGGCTGCAGACAGCCCTAAAACGAACCACCCTTGTGCCCGTGTTGCGGCGGCCGGCTGCGGATTATTCAGTCGTTTGAGGGATCGCTACGCCGGCGATATCCTGTGCGCCGGCTAGACGGCTTATAGGCTGGCTCCTAGCGTGATTGCGCCATCCCCAGCTGCCACGCATGGTCCGCCACACTCGTGGCTGCGGCTACGTGTTGCTCGATTCGCAATTCACTGCACTTTTCTGTCTCAACAGCTCGACAAAAATACGATCGTGCGAGAGACTCTGCCCAGAAAATCCACAACGCCGCTCTTTGTCCCCAATCCTCCATCCGTTCGCCGGCGGATTTGATCGAACCGGCAGCGTAGCACTCCGCTAAATCTCCATAGGCCGAACTCGTGATTGGTAGTTAGGCGTAACAAGGGCTCAGGATAAATGACTCGTAGATATAACGCAGAGATCAACGGCGGGATTTGTCTGCTTCCGCTACATGTTGGAATATTGCGTACGGCGCCGACCCGATAGTGTTGCTCAGAAGAGGCCTGGAGACGACATTATTTTTCGCCGTCCGAATCATTCTCGTCAACGGATTCGACATCCTGGATTTGCTGCTTCGCCAGACTCTCTTTCGAGCTTCTCGGTGTTCGACTTCGCGCCGACGACAAGCACGCCACCCCGGTGATCCATATGCGTAACGTCGATCTTCCGATACTTTCCGTACTTTTCGGGAAGCAACCTCTCCAAGAGCCAGCGGATCATCTCCGGGTCCTGTTTGAGGACGGTCTCTGGAATAGGGTTTCCGTTCTCATCTCTCAGGTAGGCGTCGGGGCCTCGATGACCGAGCGACCAGCGATACTCGTCGATCTTGTAAACCACACGGCCTTGATATGTCAGAGTTTCGTTGTAGCCCAATGCCATATCGAACGCGGCCTTCTCGACTTTGCCAGTGCCCTCTTTGATCGCTGATTTGTAATGCTCGTGAAATTTCGCAGTGAGCCCACGCCACTCGATGTCGTACCCTTCGTCTCCGGCCGCGCTGCACTTGAGCCAATAATCAAGCGTCTTGCGGTGAATGCCCGCTTTGCGAGCTGCCAGATTTTGGACGGGATGTTCCGCGAGGCTTTCGAGGACGACCCGCATGCGGGCAGGCGTACGCTTTCGCCCGAGCGCGGAGATTTCCGCCGGCAGCCTTTGCTTGTTGGGTTTCGACCGCCGCTGCGGCCTCGTTTGCGGCGCGTCGCCCCGAGTGGGGTCGTCTCGTTTTAGGCCCGTGGCCTCACTCATGGCCGCCTTGGCACGCTTCGGCAGCTCGGCCGGCGTTTATTCGTAACGCTTGCGGTCGCCGGCGTCGGTGGCGATGCCGGCTCGTGCGGAGGCGAACCGTCTCCGGCCAGAGTATACGACCGAGCGCCGACGGGGTCTTCATCGTCGCCGTCCATTCCAACGTCACAGGAAGACGTTTGATCGTTCGGACCCAGCCGGGCAGTTCCAACTTTAATTTCGCTTTAGGAAGGACGCCAGTGCAGCGGCTTCTCGCTGAACATCCTCAATACGTCGCCAACTGCCTGGGTGTTCTTTCTAACCAACGCGGCTCGATCCTAAACGGCGTGCCGATGGTAGCGGCCTCGATCGAGGTGCGAGGTGAACTAAGATCGCCGACGACCAGATTTGGATTAATCACGACCGGCTTCGGTTTGGTTTTGCGTTCATCTGCGCACAGCGCCAGGCTCGCCCTTGGAGGCATAGGCACTCGGCCCGCCCGCCGCACACCAAGCGTCGATGTCGCTGCGCTTGAAGCGCCGAGCGTTGCGACTGAAGAGGACGCTCTTCGGCGCGATACCGCGCTTTACAAATTCGCTGAATTGTTGCTCGGAGTAGCCCGTGTAAGCGGCGGCGTCCTGCAAGGACAACCACTCGGGATACACAATCGGGCGACGGCGTAATTCGGCGAGAACCGTATCCACTGTTGCGGCCGCGGTCTCCCGCATCGAGCGCGGCCAGGGCTGTGTCGTCGTTGGCGACGCTTGCGTCAGTACGCATGGTCGAACCTCCTGCGCGCAAGCAATCGCGCCGCGATGCGACGCAAAAGGCGCAACTTGGTTGTCAGGAAATCCGCGTCACCGCGGAGGTTCGACCTACTGACGCGCCATAATCAGGCCGTGGGATCGGTCGGCGACTCACTACGGAATCGAACCCGGCAGTCGGAAGGCCCATGCCCTCCAGGACAATCGTGTCCACAAGTCGTAGAGGGAATTGAATCCTTAGCGCTGGCAATTTCAATAGGGTTTTCGTCAGGCCGCGTTTTCGGTCGCGCCGGAGGCAGGAACTCCAGCGTTCGCCCCAACCCGCATCCCTCTTCGTCGAGGAGGACCAATAAACGACGGCTCTTTGGACTTCACAGTTCTGCATCAGAGCTTCGCCTGAAACTCGGCCCCGCCACCTTCGCAGGTGCGCGGGGATTTCCTTTTAACGAGCTTCCAGGTAACAAGCGTCGGCCTTCACAACGGAGATTTTTGTATGAAAAATGGAAAGAAGAGACGCTCTTGGACAAGCAGTGATGTTCGTGATCTCAAGGCACTTGCCCGAAAGAAATCGCCTGCAAAAAAGATAGCCAAGGCTCTGAAGCGCAGCGAAGGTGCGACCCGGCAGAAAGCATTCAGTATGGGATTGTCTCTCGACTCTGCGCGCCTGAAAAATTAAAGCCGAACACTTTCGTTGTTCTATTTTGCGATACAAAGCCCCGCCACTTACGTGTGCGGGGCTTTTCATAATTCGGGATAAAATTAGAGGCCGCCCAAGAGGGGCGACCTCAACCTGATTAAAGCCCGGCCAGAAAGCATTAGCCAGCGTAGGCGGCGCGCTTTTGCGCTTCTTCCTCGGCCTTAGTTGTGGGCTGCGCCGGAAGCTGCAGCACGGTTGCTTCCTGACCGTCGCATAGCGTGGTCAGCAAAACGATACGCCCATCCGAAAACTCGAGCGCATCATGATGTGTCCGCGGCTGGTCCTTGTTGATTTGGCGAAAGATAGCCAGTGTCTGAGAGATGTTCAATTCTCCCCCCACCATCCCCGCCGTCACTACAGCTACATCTTTGGAGAAGGCAAGCTCGGTCCCAGGAAGAACACAGACAGCCGTCGTGGGATCTTCGGGTGAAGCAAACCCGCGCGTGCCGGTCCCGAAATTGTGGGTCTTAAGCTTGTCACCGACCTTTGCCGGCCGCGACTTGGTGAACTGTAAGCTGTAGTCGCACATGCCAAGGCACTCCTCTGTTGAGGCCCCCCCAGCACAGGCCTGATCGAATCAAGTTATAAAAAATATCACAACGCGCGGCGTGCGCGTGTTGCCGAAATATTAATTTTCGCCTCTTGCTCGGACGGCCACTACACAATTGTTCGCTAATGCGGTGCGTGGGAGCGATCTGTCCCCATCGCGCCTTGCTCACGAAACTCCGCGTCTGTAATTCATAATTTCGCGCATTAAAGCGTAATGCATTTAGTTTGGTGCATATCCTGAGTTTTTGAAGTAGTTGGCGCATTCGTTTTTGGTGAAGGCGCCGAGAAGCTCGCCGATGGCGGCGCAGACGGTTTCGAGGGTTCGCGCGGCGGCTTTGCGGAGCAGATGCTTGAGCTTGGCGAACACCTGTTCGATCGGGTTCAGGTCGGGCGAGTATTTTGGCAGCAGGAACAGCTTGGCACCGGCTGAGCGAATGAGTTGGCGTATGATCTTGCCCCGGTGGCTGCCGAGATTGTCCATGATGACGATGTCGCCGTGCCGCAGGGTGGGCAGCAGAACCTTCTCGACATAGGTGGCGAAGCTTTCGCCGTCGATCGGGCCTTCGAGCAGCCAGGGCGCGGTGATCCGGTCGTGCCGCAGCGCGGCCAGGAACGTCATGGTCTTCCAGCGGCCGTCCGGGACCTTGCCGATCAGGCGGCTGCCCCGCGGTGCCCAGCCACGCAGCGGCGCCATGTTGGTTCTGGTCCAGGTCTCGTCGATGAAGACCAAGCGGGCAGGATCAACGCGGTCCTGGTACTTGATCCATTGCGCCCGCCGGCGGGCGACGTCAGGACGGTCGCGTTCGCCAGCCACCACGCTTTTTTTTGAAGCTCAGCTTCTCGTCGTGGACAAAGGTCCAAACCGAGCGGTAGTCAACCTTCAGACCGCGCTCGGCGAGTTCGCCCACCAGCCCGAGCAGGGTGAAGTCCTTCTCCTTGATCCGCGCCAGCAGCCACGTGCGGTGCTCGCCCGCGATCGCGCGGGGCTTGTAGCCGCCGATCTTGCTCGGTGCCACGCTGCCGGTGTTGCGCAAACGCTCCACCCACCGGATCGCCGTGCTGACGCCGACGCCAAACTGCGCCGCCGCCCGGTGACACGAAAGGCCACCACTCTCTACCGCTGCCACCACTCGTTCGCGAAGATCAATGGAATAGGCTCGACCCATCGGATACTGGCCTCCAGCCCAGCCAGCATCTTGAATCAGAAACCAACTGATTTGGGAATCCCAAATCGATTCAGGGTAATGTCATGCCGCTTTAGCTGTTCGATTATATTCTGATGAGTTGCACCGTCTTGGCTGCAAGTCAGTTCTGCCACAGTCTTTGTCATCGCGATAATTACTTCGTCGGCATCAATCGTATTCGGCTCACCTACTGTTACAGGGTACTCTGCAAAAAAATCGTCGATCACTTCGACAATCAAGCAGTGTAGGCACGGTCGCTTTCGTTTGGCTCTTGTTCATCCGACATCTTTGCCGTTGTTGGGTATGTAAAATGGTGAGGACCTGGCCGCTGCTGCGTCCGGTTGGATCGGCTGGGCCGATCTCGGGTCCAGCACCGATCCGGCGCCGGCGCTGTCTGCCTCAATTACCCGCGCCAGGATTTGGTGAGAAGTATTGGAGTTTGTCGGACTTCCCCTCCCATTCCTTAGAGTCGGGCGGGGGTGCTTTTTTGACTGTAATCCGTGGCCAGACTTTCGCGTATTCCGCATTCAGCGACAGCCATTTCTCAAGCCCCGGGTCGGTGTCAGGTTTTATGGCGTCCACGGGACATTCCGGCACGCAGACCCCGCAGTCGATGCACTCATCCGGGTGGATCACAAGCATGTTCTCGCCCTCGTAGAAGCAGTCCACCGGGCACACCACGACGCAGTCCATGATTTTGCAGCGAATGCAGCTGTCATTGACGATATAGGTCAATTAGGCATCCTTTCGGCAGATCGCAGCGGTGAACTCATTCGCAATGTTCGTCCTCGCGGTGCTCGCTCTTCGGCTGAAAATGGACGCAGAGGAGACCGGCATTATCCGGCTCGATCGGTGCACCGAACAGTAGGCATCCGAGAACCGACTGGCTCGTGCTCGACGTTTCTGCACCGAGATACGCGCAGTCCTGGCACACTCCGAAGTGCTGATGCGCTCCACTCGCAGCTATTGTGGTGAGCACATGGTGCAGGGCGTCGCGCATTGTGGTTTGCTCTTGCGCGTTGAGCGAGGCAACGGCACGCACCAGAACCTCGAACGGATCGCGCGCAACCGCTTCATGACCTTTGTCCGTCAAGCGGAGAGTTGCGCTTCGCCCATCCGCCGGGGATCGCTGTCGGATCAGATACCCACCGGCCTCAAGCGCCTTAATGGCTTGTGATGCGGTACCACGGGTCGTCGCTTGAAATTCCGCGAATGCCGACGGGGTCCGGGAAAACGAATTGGCACGGGCGAAGTAGCGGAGCGCCATCCATTGGGCGGGGCTGAGTTCGCCGTCATAGCCGTCGGCTTGCACAAGCCGCCCCGCCAGCAGTAGCAGTTCCGCCGTTTCGCGCGCCGACACAATGGCCTCTCGAAAACATAATAGTGTTTCGAAATTAACTTGACAACCGACTCGGCCATGATAATTTCGTTTCAAAACTAAATGGAAAGGCGCTGAACATGGTCCGCGCCGCCGCTTGGCCGAGCACTGCGGCTGAATCCGGCCTTACTCATTATCTTGAAGAAATCCGGCGGTTCCCAATGTTGGACCGGCAGGAAGAGTACATGCTGGCCAAGCGCTGGCGCGAGGACGGTGATCGCGACGCCGCGCAGAAGCTCGTCACCAGCCATTTGCGTCTGGTCGCTAAGATCGCCAGGGACTATCGCGGCTACGGTCTGCCGATCGCCGACCTCATCTCGGAAGGCCATATCGGCCTGATGCAAGCAGCGGATCGCTTCGAGCCCGAGAAGGGCTTCCGGTTCTCGACCTATGCCGTATGGTGGATCAAGGCGGCAATCCACGAATACATCCTGCGCTCGTGGTCGCTGGTGAAGATGGGTACTTCGGCCAGCCAGAAGAAATTGTTCTTCCACCTGCGCAAGGCCAAGAGCAAGATTTTTGTTCTCGATGAGGGCGACATGCGCTCGGATCAAGTCAAGCTTATCGCCAAGCGCCTCGGCGTCACCGAGCTGGACGTGATCAATATGAACCGCCGGCTCGGCGGCGACGCCTCGCTCAACGACGCCATCCGGGAGGACGGCAATTCCACCGAATGGCTCGACCGGCTGGTGGACGAATCCCCGGACCAGGAAACGACGCTCACCGCGAGCGAGGAGTTTGATAGCCGCCGCAAGGTAATGACCGTGGCGCTTGGCGTGCTCAGCGGCCGCGACCGGCGCATCTTCGAGGGCCGGCGCCTGGCCGAAGACCCGGCCACGCTCGCGGAACTAGCAGACGAATTCGGTGTGTCGCGTGAGCGGGTGCGCCAGATCGAGGTGCGCGCCTTCGAGAAGGTGCAGAAGGCGGTCAAGAACCGCGTCGCCGAAATCGAAACGCCGGTACACCAGCCGATGCATTAGCTTCTACCCCTTTCCGGTGAAGCCGGACCCAAAGGTCAGCCTTGTGCCAACTGATCCCGCAGCCGTTGCGTCAACTGCCTTTCGGCACCCTTGGGCAGGTGCCGCATTATGTAGGTCGAGACGGCCTCGCTTGCCCTCCGCAATTGGTCAAACATCGATCCGGGCGTCATATAGCTTTGATGCACGTCAGCACTGATGGCGTAATTCATAAGCAGCCGTGAGTGCACGGTACTGATCTTCGCCCCGGCGCAGAAGTTTCGAAACGAGTGTCGCAACGCGTGCGGGCTGTGATCAAGTTGACAATTTTTCAGCTCTTCGACGTGACCACTCCGGCTGCCCGCGCTTGGGAATATCCAAGGACGACAGTCCTCCAAGTCGCATAAGATCTTGCCCGCGCGTCGAACTCGCTCCAATGAGCGTATCATCGGCGGCGTAAGGGGGCATCGGAATGCTCTTGCCTCGCCGCCCTTGGGCGCGGGAATTTCGACGTAGGCCTCCTTTTGGTTCAGGTGCTCCCATCGCAGGGTGCACACCTCGCGACGTCTCAATCCCGTTAGCGCGGCCATGACCCAAAGCTCCCGCATTACTGGATTGTCCAATGCGAGCACTTGCGCGAACCACTTCGGAAGCTCGCGCTCGGACATGCCGGTCTGGCGCGGTGCCTCGGGATTGTGAAGATCATATGCCCGGAATGGGTTGAGCGGGGAGAGTTCAGGCACCTCCATGCCGAGGGCTGCGTGTCGATAGATTGCATGACCCACGCGGCATACACCGTTCGCTGCGTAGGGACCTACTTCAGCCGTCAGCCGGTCGTGAAGTCTCACGACGTCCGCACGGCGCAATGTCCCGAAGCGCGACCCTGCCAAAGGTCGGCGCCAAATGCGCCTCGAATTTTTGCCGGTAATCAGCAATCGTCCGATCACTGCGCTTTTTCTTTTCGAGCCGCGCTTTATACAATTCCCACCCCTCACGGAACGTGGTACCCGCTCTCGCGTCGGGGTCCGTCAGCCGCTCGAGCCGAGCCAACTCCTCGAGAGCCCGTGCCCGCGCCTCGCCGACCTTGACGTGTTCCGGATCGCCCAACCGCTTATAGACGGTGTGCCGCTTGCCGCCCTCGCGAATCTCCCCCTGGTAAACCAGTCTCTTGCTGTTGCGGTTGACAATGCACCGGAAGCCGGTGAGTTCGGTGTCGCGGGCGACGTAGACGCCGCGTGCCCCTCGGGCGCATGGCAACGCGGCCACACTTTCATCGCTGAGGTACAGAGATTTGTGCACGCCGGTATTCGGGTGGGCCATTTGGGCCGGCTTCCTATGCTACGCCGTGTTCGCACGGCAATCACACGGTAACATGGCCGCTCGGGAACGAGGAAAAATCTTAGGGCCTCGGTTAAAATGGACCTTTGATGGTTCGGAAAATGCCTATAATACAGAGCTTAAACGGGCCTAGCACCCCGACCCTACCGGAGCAGCCCGAACCGGAAAAAACCGTGCTAAACCAATGCCTCGAAACTACGAATCTGGGGGTCAGGAGTTCGAATCTCTTCGGGCGCGCCAAAGCCCTCAAGTTCTCTGTTGCCGACTGGCGCAGGCATTTGCCGCGGGTCAGCGCATGACGATGCCGGCAGATCAAACAACAGCGCGGTTCGCGAAAAGCCTTGGCCGGTATCACACCGCGCCTTTACTTGACGCCATTGCTGGCGCTGCCCGAAGGCGTCAAGAGCATGACACTCCAATGAAGGCTGGCCCTTATAAACCTGAATAGTTGCGCGCGCTTGGCACCGGAACCCCACCATGGTAGCCTTTTTGCAGCTCACCTAGATTGAGAGCCAATGAACAAAGTCGAACCTGGCTCGGTCGCCTGATCGTGCCACCCCGGGAGTTGCCGAGAAAGGATACGCCATGGCGGATAAAGCGAGTGCTTCTGTGAGCCCCGAGCAAGGCCAAGCCGGTGCGGCGACGTCGACCTCGGCCGAACCGCGCGGCGAGACGGCTTCGAAACTCGTCGATCGGTTCGCCATCTGGTCGGGCGTCGCCGGGCTTATCCCGCTCCCGGTCATCGACATCTTGACCGTCGGCGGCCTGCAAATTCAGATGCTGCGCCGCTTGTCGCAAATCTATAGCGTGGAGTTCTCCGAGAACCGCGGCAAAGCGCTGATCGCGGCACTGGCCGGCACCATGATTCCGGCGACCAGCGGCATGGGCGCTGCGAGCGCCATGAAGGCCATACCGGTCGTCAATTTGCTGGCGGCCGGCTTTGTCATGCCGGTGCTTTCCGCCGGCGCCACCTTCGCCATCGGCAAGGCATTCATCCAGCATTTCGAATCGGGCGGTACGCTGCTCGATTTCAACCCGCCGGATTATCGCGAATTCGTCAAGGCTCAGAAGGAGAAGTGGGACGCGCGACGGTCCAAGAGTTCCGGCGCCGGCGGAGCGGCGACGACGGCGAGATCGTAGCCGGCGCGTCTTTCGCCGGCGACGAAGGACACATCCAACCAAGCAACAATCATCGAGCGGCACGACCGAGTCCGGATTCGAGTCCCATGGCTGCAGCCATCCTTGCCTACGTTGCCGTATGCCTGCTCACGGGATACGCCGGCACCCACCGTCGCATGGGGTTTTGGGGGACATTCGTCCTCGCACTGTTCATCACGCCGTTGGTGATGCTGCCCGTGCTGTTCATCACCGGCCCATCGCGGCGAGTCGAATGGCGTCGCCGTAACGTAGACTGACTCTCGGCAAGCGCATCCGTCTTGTTAAGCCATCGGCGGCGCGTGTTGAATGTAGACGGACGGCTGCGCACGAATGTCCTTTATCGATCTCGTTCGCCGCGAAATGCACGGCTCGCTGCCGAAGCTGCTCATTATGTCGGGCGTCGGCGGCGTCAGCAACGCTTGCATCCTCGCCTCCATCAATACCGGCGTGCAGAACACCAGCAGCGGGCAGAAGCCCGGCCTGTGGGCCGCGTCGCTTTTTCTGGTCGCGCTTTTTCTGTTCATGAGGTCGCAGCAATACGTCACCATCACCGCCACCGCCGAGATCGAGGCGATCATCCACAAACTGCGCGTGCGGATCATGGACATGATCCGGCATTCGGAGCTTCTGGAGCTGGAACGCATCGGCCGCGCCCGCATCGTTGCGTCGATCACCAGCGATACCGCGGTGCTCACTCAGGCGAGCAACATGCTCTGCTTCACGATACAGGGAGCGGTGCTGATCTTTTTCGTCGGCCTCTACGTCGCCTATCTGTCGTTCGCGGCCTTCGCCTTGACCGTCATTATCGTCGGCGGCGCCGGCGTGATCTTCCACCACAAGAATAAGCGCCTGGCCGAGCAGAAGAGCGAATCGGCGGCATGGGAGCGGCGGCTGTTCGATCGGCTGATCGACTTCCTCGACGGCTTCAAAGAAGTGAGGCTTAACGCGGCGCGCAGCGCCGACCTGTTCGACGACGCATTGGAAGTGTCGAAGACCGCGGCCAACATCAAAATCCGCAGCCAAGCGGAAACCTTCAAGATGATAGTGACGTTGCAGATTTCGATGTACATCCTGCTCGGCGCCGTCGTCTTCGTCGCGCCGAATCTGAGCGATACGCTGGGCGGCTCGTCGATCGCCAAGACCACGACGGCGCTGTTGTTCGTCGTCGGCGCCTGTTTCGGCCTCGTGCAATCAATTCCAATCCTCCTTAACGCCAACGCCGCGGCCGACCGCATCTCCCGCTTGGAAGCCGCGATCGCCGCGACGCTCATTCCGCGCGAGTCGCCTGCGCTCGCCGCGCCGAAGCGTTTCGAGCGTATCGAGATGCGTAATATCGAATTCCGCTACGTCGACAAATTCTCCGACACCGTATTCAAGATCGGCCCCATCGATTTCGGCTTGCGTTCGGGGGAGCTGGTATTCATCACCGGCGGCAACGGCTCCGGCAAATCGACCTTTCTGCGGGTGCTGGCCGGGCTCTATCCACCGGATGCCGGCGAGATCACGCTCGACGGGCGGCCGATCAACAACGCCTCGCGCGACGAGTATCGCGGCCTCATGTCGGCGATATTCTTCGACTATCATCTGTTCCGGCAACTCTACGGAATCCACGACGCCGAGCCTACCGAGATCGACCGCCTGTTGACGCTGTTTCGCTTGTCCGACAAGACCGCGCTCGTCGACGGCGAATTTCGCACGCTCGATCTGTCGGGTGGTCAGCGCCGCCGCCTGGCGCTGATCGTCAGCATGCTCGAGAAGCGTCCGATCATGATTCTCGACGAGTGGACGGCCGAGCAAGACCCCGAATTTCGCCGCAAATTCTACGACGAACTGCTGCCGGAAATGATGCGCGCGGGCGCCACCATCGTGGTCATTACGCACGACGACCGCTATCTCGACGAGCTGCGGTTGCCGGCACGGCGGATCCGGATGGATGAAGGCCGTATTGTCGAACAGCGTACAATGGGCTGATGATAGGGCCGAGTGGAGCATACGGGATGGCGAGCTATCCAGAGACCCTCGATGACCTGTCACCCCCGCGGCGGCGGGGATGGCGGCGTTATCTGGCGCGCCATCTGCCCGGCGTTTCCATCCTCTTGATGATGGCGCTGCTCGTCGTCGTGGTCTTATGGCCCTACGTGGTGATTACGGTGCCGAGCGGCACGGTCGGCGTGCTGTGGAAAAGGTTCAACGGCATCGATATCTATTGCTGGTGCTGGGTCGGCCGCGGCACGGTGCTCGATCCGCGCGAATTGCGGGAAGAAGGCCTGCACATCATCTGGCCGTGGGACAAGCTGTATCTCTACGATTTAAGGCTGCAATCCTCCACCCAGATGTATAACGCCATCTCCAAGGACGGCGTGAACGTGGGTGCGCAGATCAGCGTGCGCTATCAGCTCCTGCACAACTCGGTCGCCGTGTTGCACAAATTCATCGGTCCGGATTTCCTCAATTCGGTCATCCTGCCTGAAATCGGTAGCCAAGCGCGACAAGTCATTTCGCAATACACGGCGCAAGAGGTCTACACTTCGCGCGAGACGATCCAGAAGCAAGTCCGCGAAAATGCGCAAAGGAGCCTCGCCGCCAACCTCAACAAATTGGTGCAGCCGGAGGCGATGGAGCAGCCCGATCCCAAGCACTACAACGACTTCCTGCAGAACGCGATCCAAATTCTCGACACGCTCGTGCTGTCCATCGAATTGCCGCCGGAAATCGTCGCGGCGATCAATCGCCAGACCGAGCAGTACTACATGATTCAGGAATATAAATTCCGCGTCCAGCGCGAGGCCGAGGAATCGAAGCGCAAACAGATCGAGGCGGACGGCATCGCCGCATTCCAGAAGACCGTGAGCCAGGGCATTTCGGATTCCTATCTGCGCTGGCGCGGCATCGAGGCGACCCTGCAAATGGCGCAGTCGCCCAACGCCAAGATCGTGATCATCGGCTCCGGCAAGGACGGTCTGCCGATCATTCTCGGCAACGACACGGCCGCGGCGGCGGGCATAACGCCGCCAGCCGGCGCCGCTGGAGCGGCGGTAGCGCCCGCTGCTGCGCCGCCGCCCAACGCACCGTCGACGACGCCCGGCACCGCGCCGCCGGCAAGCGGAACGAATGGCGCCAAGCCGCCGGCCGGATCGTCGGGCGCTGCGACACCTCCTGCAGCGGACAAGACCGCATCCGCTGCAACGCCGACTGCTCCCGCGTTCGTGCAAGGCGAGGAAGCGACGCCCACTCAGCTCAGCCTATCGGATATCCAAGCCATTCTTTCGCGCATCTCAGGCGGCTTGGTCCCGCCCGGTTCGGGCGCGAGTCCGCAAACCGCGGCAAAACCGAAACCGTGAGGGGATCGCCAAATGAGGATTGCCCAGTGGGGATCGTCAGGTGAGTGACAGGACGAGCGCTAGCCGCGCAACCGCGAGCCGCCCGCGACGGCGCCTGACCAATGACAATCGCCTTGTCATCATCGCCGCGTGCGTGATCACCGTCGTTTGCATCTTGGTTGGCGGCCATCTTTACGGCCGCTATCTATCGTCGCTTGATTTGGGCGGCCGTGACAACGCGATCGGGCAACTGGTCGCACAAAACCAAGGCATCAAGCGGCAACTCGACACCATGAGCGCACGAGCGACGGAGCTCGACGTCAAGCTCAAGCAAGCGCAGGCAAGCTTGGATACGATCATGCCGACGAAAAACACCTATAAAATCGAACCCAACCAATCGCTCGTCGTCGCCGACGGCCATCTGACCGTCGGCTTGGTCGGTGCTCCGGGCAATGAGAGCGTCACGCTCAATATCGACGGCAAGCAACAGTCGGTCGGCGCCGGTCAAATCGTCACCGTGGCGCCCGACCCTTCGACCAATTGTCAGGTGCAGGTGCAGTCGTTCGACATGTTCAAGGCGGTTTTAGTCGCTTCGTGTTCGGGCGCGAAGCCGTAACGGATGCCAAGGCAATATCTGTTTGCGGCGATGCAGCAGGCATTACGAGCCGCGGCGATCCGGTCTGCTTTCGACCCGGAACCGAACGGGGAAATGGAAGGCCGAAAAATCAGCGCGCTGTGCGGGCCGGCCGATCAACGCAGCAGTTTGGCGGCACCATATTGACCGACGCGGTTGGGATCGTTCCGAATCCCGTCGCCGCGACCTCAATCGCCACGTCGTCGACATCGAAGTTCAGAATAGCCGCGTCGGCCTTGTCCTGATCTGCATCATTAATGCGGTCGTCGTTCACGGCATGAAACTCCTCATTTCGGGTCCAGCGTACCTTCCAGCCGCGGCGAGTATAGCACTTGGGGCATGATCCGGAAATTGCCTGCCCTCGGACTTGATCCGAGGGTGGAAACCGGTTTTCCGAAAAGATCATGCTCCATCAAAACGCTAGAGCGACAATCGATTCAATCTGAAACGATTGCGCTCTAACTAATGAGCGGCGCATGCAGAGCAAACGTGCGAACCCGGCAGGACGTGGTTGCGGCGCCTTCGCGATGGGCTTGCCGCAAGCTTGGCCCGGGATTATGTGAAATTTGCGGGCGGGCAGTAGGGAGTTGACGATGAAGCGATTGGCCATTGCTGCTGGCGTCCTGGTCTTCAGTTTCGCCGCTTCTGTCCCGGCGCGCGCCGATTTCGCCGTAGTTCGATTGGAAGACGGCTGGTGCAAGATCTGGTGGGACAGCGCCGATACCCCCTGGGGCGTCGGCTGGACAAAAATCGCGATTGGACTTCCCGATTGGTTGGCGGCGTCGGCGGCACTCAATACTGCTCGCTCGCAGGGGGTTTGCCGGTAGCCGATCCGGCCGATCCTCGTCGAGTCGCCTTATGCTTGCGTAATCGCGACATTATCGGACCTGATGCGGTATCGAATGTCGGCGAAAGTTGACGCCTTTTGCACTCGAAGATGAAAGGCGCAATTTTGCAAGCTTGCAGTGCTGGGAATGGCTACTGTGAAACCCGGTCGTCGGAGTGCATCCCATGCCCACCTCCAACGAGTATCGTCAAAAAGCCGAAGAATGCTTCCGTATGGCCAATGAAGCCCATACCGAAGCGGACCGTTTAGCGTGCCTCGATCTTGCGCGTACCTGGCTGGAATCGTCGTTGCGCCAAGACGAGATGACTCCCGCCCAGATCGTCGACACGCGGAAGCTGGAACTTGACGACAAGCCAAAGCCCGATGCGCGCCGTGGCTGGCGGGCGCGGATATTCGGGTTTTTGAGATAGCGCGTCAGCCGAAGGTGAAGGCGTCGTGATAGGCGCCCTGGACGCTGCCGCCGGGCACCGGACCGCCGCCGGGCACGTGCACCATGTTGCCGATCACTGCGACGGTGGCGCCATGCAAGCCGTGCCGCGGGATCGCCATCGGCGTCAGCGCCTCCCAGCTGTCGGTTTTCGGATCGTAGGCCTCGTTGGTGCCGAACACCCGGCCGGTGGCCTCGCCGCCGAACACCACGATCTTGCCGCCGATATAGACGCAGGACGGGCCGCTGCGCGCCGTCGGCAACGGCGCACGGAAGCTCCAGCTGTCGGCCTTCGGATCGTAAACGGCGTTGAGCGATGTGTTGAAATCGTAAGAGTCCATGCGGCCCGCGATGGCGTGGATTTTTCCGTCGACCACGGCGACGCCCATGTGGTCGCGCTGGCCGACGAAGGGCTGCGTGCCGGTCGAGCCGCGCATGCCGGCAAGATCGCTGTATTTATTGGCGGCCGGATCGTAGACCTCGTGCCATTCCACCGAACGTACGTCACGGCCGCCGAGCAAATGGATTTTGCCGTCGAGCACGATCGCCGAGATCGCACCGCGCGGCCGCGATAGTCCCATGATCGGCGCCCACTGGTCGGTCGCCGCGTCATAGACGAAGCATTTGGAATGCGGGCAGCGGTTCTGTTCGATAAATCCGCCGAAGGTGTAGATCTTGGCGCCGATCGAGACGCCGGCGACGTGATTGCATGGCAGCGGGAAGGGCGCCTTTAGCGACCACGATTTCGCGGCGGGGTCATAGACCTGATGGAAATTCTGGTCGACCCGATGCTTCGCATAGCCGGCGATAACGTGGATTTTGCCTTGGCACTCGATCACGGCGTGCTCGCCGGTCGGGATCGGCAGCCGCGGCTGCTCGACCCATTTGCCGGGATTGGCGGCCTTGGGGGCGGTGCTCGTCATGTAGCGCTGCTTCTCGACCGTCTTGGGAATGTCGGTAATCGACTTGTCGGTGAGACCGAGGAAAAGCGGAAGTTCTGATTCTGCTGTCATGATTGACCTCAACTCCATTTGCGCATGATCTTGTCCGAAAACCGGTTGCCGTCCTCGGATCAAGTCCGAGGGCAGGCGTTTCGGGATCATGCGCTGGCGTAACTGGGAACGGCGTCGCGCAACAATTGACGGGTGAGCTCCACGCCCTCGCGCGCAACGTCGTAGGGCGAGCGGGCCCATTGCTCGGGATTGGGAGCTTCATAGCTCAGATAGCCGGTGTAATTTTTCTCCGCCAGGAGGCCGAGCATCTCGCGCCATTTGACGACGCCTTTGCCGGGTGGGAGCCGGTCGGTTGGCCGGGCCACGCCGGTCACCGGGTTGGGCGAGAGATCGCTGTACTGGAAACAGAAGATTTTCTCGGCCGGCACGTTTTCGAAACCGCGGCCGTCGGCGCCGCTCCGTGTGAAGTGATAGGCATCGATCAGATAGCCGCAATTTTCTTTGCCGGCGCCGTCGAGCAGTTCACGCAGCACGGCGAGCTTGTTGAGCACCGGATGTTGCGAATTGAATTCGATGGCCAGCCGCAAGCCGTATTCCGCGGCGATGTCGCCGGCGTCGCGCAGATATTTGATCGCATCCTTGATCGGGCCCTGGACCGGTCCCGGGGCGCTCATCAACATTGTACAGCCGAGCGCGACCGCGTTCTCGCACGATTCCCGAAACACCTTGAACAGCCGCTTGCTCTCGTCGCCGGTGGCGAACAGCCAGCCATATTCGACGCCGAGCACGCCGACCGCAATGCCGCCCCTGCGAATGAGATCGAGCACCTGCGCGTTGGTCATGCCGGCATCGTAGCAACGCTTGAAGTCGGTGCGGCGGAGCTCGACCGCGTCATAGCCGGCGGCGCGCGCGGCATCGAGCGCGGTCGCAAGCGGCGTAGTGTCGATCGTCCACATATGCAGCGCCAGCCGCCCAAACTTATCCGTCATGCCTTAAGTGCTCCGTTTATTCCCAGATCAGAAGATTCGGGAGTGAAGTATCGCCTTCCAGCAATTGGGCTTGCCGCAACAGCGTATAGCCGACCCCCGAGAGGCCGCGAAATAGCCCGAGATTGAATTGCCGCTTGCCGCTATTCCAGCGGTAATCGCCCGTTACGGCTGCGCGTTGCAGCACCGTCAGCAGCCACTCGGCGGCCGACCCGCGAAGATCGCTGTGCTTGGCCATGGCGCTGGCCTCACACAGGAATTCGATCCTGCCCAGCGTGCCACAACACAGCGTATCCACTCCAGCGGGCGGAGCTTGCGCCACGCCGGCGGCGGCATTGCGGACATCCGCCGCGAGCCGCTCGCCGTCTATTTTTGCGGCTTCGCCGCCGCATTTTGCAATGCCGAGCCGCGCCAGCCCGATGCCCGGCGCGCCGTGACACCACTGGCACGGCCATTGCGGTTCGGCCGTGCGCAAATCGGGCCAGTTGTGACGCGCGGCGTCATAGCTCGAATCTTCAAAGGCGATGCATTCCGATGCGGCGTCGGCGAAATCCTCGCGGCCGGTCGCCGCCGCCAGGGACGATAATGCATAGGCGAAGCCGGCGGCGCCGTGCGACATGCCGTTTAATCCCTGTGCGAGCGCATGTGCGCCAAGCCCCTGGGCGACCCAATTGCGGCGGCCTTCGGTTCCGACGCGGCGTTGCGCCAACAGATGCTCGCCGCATTTGACGGCGCGAGCGAGCATGTCGGCGGCTTGGGTGTCGCGATAAAGCCGTAACAACCCGAGAATCGCACCAGCGCTGCCGCCCATGACGTTCGAGCTGTTTGTCCGCGGCAATCAGGTCGTCGGTGAATAAGCTCGCTGCCGCGGCGGCATCGGCGAGCAGATCGTCGTTACCAAGGCATTTCGTCATGACCGCGAGTGCATAGACGATCGAGCCCAGTCCAACGGCGCCGCCGATGCCAAGCGCCCGCGCCATACGCGGCGCGTTGCGGCTGATGAGGTTCTTGCGCAGTTGCGCGATGCCGGCGAGCGCAAGTTCGCGCGAGGCCTCGCGCCCGGTCACCGCCGCATGCGCGGCGAGAAAGACGGCGATGCCGGTCGCGCCGTTATAAAGATCGGAGCCGAGGCAGACCAACTGGAACACCTCGGAATCGCCCAGCCAATCGAGGCCGATCCAGGCCGCACCCGGACCGCGGCGAATGGCCAGACGTTCGATTTCCGCCGCGATCCTGTCGGCTTCCGCGATGAATGTCGCCTTGTCCGGGGCGGCAGCGGCCTCATCGACGAACGCTTTATTGCGCGAGCCTTCTTGCCGGCCCGTATCGGCCGCCGGCGGCACAACCGAATTCGTGTTCTCTCGGATGACTTCGATCTGCCAGGCGATCTCTTGGTCGCCGAGGTTTTGCATACGCTCGCGGGCGCGCGCCAAACCGGAGGCCGCCGCGGTCGGCAGCGATACGCCGTTCGCATCGCCGATCTCGCCGCCGTCGCTCGGCGACACGAAATGCGGCACATTCAACGTCACAAGCGCGGCGCGCTCGGCGCGCTGCAGCGGCCATAGCGGGTCGGCGGCTTTGTCCCAATCCGCAAGCCGCGCCATGAAGTCGGCCTGCGCCGACCAGACTGCGCCGTCGTCCATGGTGCGGTGGTCTTTCAGGCGCTGCAGCAGCATGTAGTAGAACCGCGTCGGCCGGATCACTCTGCGGACGGGTATGCCGGCAAAGCCCGCGAACAAAGCTTCCGGCTTGGCGCTGTGCATGCGTGCCAGGAATTTTGCGTAGTCGGCGAAGCCGGCGATGAAACTTTCGACATGGTCGGCGAACTTGCCGTAATGGCCGCCGCTGTGCGGCAGGTTAGTATTGATCGCTCCGGCCTCCTGCGCTCGCGCCGGACGCATGGCGTCGGAATTGATATCGTGCCACTTGATGATCGTTCGGGCGCCCCAGTCTGCGGTCATTCCGCCCATGGCAAAGATGTTGTTGTCGGCCGATCGCCCATAGGCAGGAAGCAAGCCGACCGTCATCACCGAGTTGGCGACGATGGCCACGGCGGCGTCGAAAGCCTCGCCCTCCGGCTCCCCGATTTTATGCTCCTCGGCGGACGGCTGCAGGATGGTTTCCAGATCGATCGGCACCGGATGATCGCCGCAGGCGATCATGTTCTCCTGGTGCATGTCGGTGGCCGCGAAGGCATGCAACAGCGCAAGCCAGGCGCCGGCACGCCGGAAAAATCGCCCGTAGCCCTCGCGATTGGCGCACGGCGCATGATCGATGAACTCGGTCCAGCCGTAGCCGTCACGCGAGATGGTACGCACCGCTTTCAGCGCGACAGGAGGATCGGCGCGGTTCAGCCGATCGATCAAGCCGTACCAGGCGACGTTGAGCCGCAAGTCCTTTGGCTTGTAGACGATGCGTGAGCCATCGGAGAAGCGAGCGATCTGGACGGAGCGGCCGCAATTATGTGGATCGGAGAGGCCGCCTTCGATCGCGACGCAGCGGCTGTCGATGTCCGAGTGCAGCAAATCGCGACGGATCGCCGGCAGGTCGGCGGCGAGGCGGACGCCTAACTCGTGCGACGTATCGATCCACTGCCGGGTGAGCGTCGCCAGCAAACGCAACAACACCGGCTTGTCCTCGAACAGACGACGGAAGCCGCCCGCCTTCATTTCCGCGACAAATTCATCGTAACGCGCTGTGCGGCCGCTATGCGCCGCGTCGCTGCGCGCCTTGGCGAAGCGCTCGTAGATCGCCGGAGCACATAGACCGGATAATTCGCGAAGCAGCGAGAGCGAAAGACAGACCCGCGCGGTCTGGGTCAGGCAATCGTTTGCCGCCCGATGCAGTCCCTGCCAAAGCCGGGCGTCGGCTTGCGCGACAACCGGCAGCAGGAGCTCCTCAAACGCACAAGGCTCGCCAGCTGGTCCCGTTATTGCGTTGGCGCTTTCGGTCGGGCTGTGCAGTGCCGCTTCGATCCAGACGGCATCGTCGATCCAGGCGGGGGGTGGGGCGCCCGCGCGGGGTCGGACTGCGCTTAAGCGCTCGCTGACCGCGGCGGCGGTGAGGCGATCGCGTTGGAGCCGCCTTGCAAATAGCGCTGCATCAGCTGCCGCGCTCGAGCGACACCATGCGGCAAGGCGCCGCTCCGCCAAATCGGCGTCGCCCGATGCGCCGGGCGTCGGCTCGAAGGCGTCGGACAAAAGCTCGTCGATCGTCGCCGCGCGCAATCGCAAGCGCTGGTAAAAAGCATTCAAGGTTAACGCTCCGATCAGCGCGTTCACTCTATGGTCCAACCGGGCTCATTCTATCACCTGCGGCGGTCGCAATTCCCGCGCTCCTCGCTATGTCGCACTGCTCGCACAATTTCGGACGATTTTTCGGGTCTCGAAGAGCCGCAAATTTCAGGGGATTTATCTTCATAAATCAGCGGCCTGTCACATTGCCGGAGCACTTTACAGTGTCCGTCGCCGATGATTTAATGGGCACGTGGCGGGGAGGTTTTAACGAATTTCTCGTCCTGCCCGGTGACTGCCGGCGGCGCTGGCGAACGAAAGGAAAAGGTTATGATTCAACTCCACATCGACCAGAGGGAAGAGGAGATCCTCACCTTCGACGTGTCCGACGAGGCGCTGGAAGCCGCGGCGGGCACCGTGAAAGACAAGGCAGGGGCTTTTACGCTTGCTTTCTGCTCGGGCCTCGACACTTGCCCGCAGTGACGGCCTAAGTCCATCATCACTTTCGCACTGAATAAAGTCTAACGAGGCGTCGGAGTAGCCCGGCGCTTCGTTATTCTTGTTTGCATATCGTCCACATTCTTTGCTCCCGCCTGACCGGTCGGGAGCTTTTTTCTGCCGGTCTTTGCCCGGTGCGGCGCGATCCGGAGATTTGGCGTGACGAAGGACTTAAGCGGGTCATAGCGACTAAACCGGCACGACCTCCATGAATTTCGAGCTTCCCGCCCCCAGTCTGACGTTCGACGTTGTACTCGAGGACGGCGCCAAAATTCGTATGCGACGTCACGGCAATGCGGACGGGGTTCGGCTTCTGCTCACCCACGGCAACGGCTTTGCCGCCGACGCGTACTTTCCTTACTGGCAACACCTTCTGCAAAATTTCGATCTCTTGGTGTTCGATTTCCGTAACCACGGCCAGAACCTGCCAGTTAAGCCGTCGCGCCATACCTACGAACAGCTTACGCGCGATCTCGAACGGGTCTGCCAGGAGGTGAAATCGCGGCTTGGCGACAAACCCACCGCCGGTCTGTTTCATTCGATGTCGGGACGCACCGCGATGAAGCACGCCATCGAGATCGGTTGGCGCTGGGACGCGCTTGTCTTGTTCGATCCGCCCAACGTGCCGCCGCCAGGGCATCCGGCTTATGTCGCGATGGAAGCGTTCGAGAGGCGACTTACGGAATGGGCGCGCCAGCGCCGCCGGCGCTTCGCCGCGGTCGAGGAATTGGCGCAGGAATATCGGCAATCGCGGGCGACGCTGCGCTGGGTCGAGGGCGCGCACGAACTGATGGCGCGCTCGGTGCTGCGCAGAAGCCCGGATGGCGACGGCTACGAGCTGGTGTGCGATCCGGAAAACGAAGCGACGATCTATGCGCAGGCCATGACAATGAACCTATGGCCGCAGGCGCGCCTGTTCGGCGGCCCGGTCAAGCTGATCGGCTGCGACCCGAGCATGAAAGGCGCTCCCGCGACCGGCCTCGCCAATGCGGCGCTCGGTCGCGAGGGCGGCTATGACTACGGCTTCGTCGAGGGCACCGGACATCTGCTGCAGATCGAAAAGCCTCAAGAATGCGTTCGTCTGACGCTGGAATTTCTCGCCAAATACGGGCTTGCTTAGGGCGTTGGCATGTCGCTCACGGCGACCGATAGAGCCAAGTCGCATGCCGGGTCGGCGGGCAACGGCAGATTAACCGGACCGTCAATGTGGAAACCGGGGGTAATTGAATCGTTTCGATCTGTGCAACCTGGAATTCAACGGCGGCCAGTTGCACAATCATGAGTGTCGGGGACGCTCATGCTGACCAGAAACGACACTGTTCGCGAGCGGCTTTTGCGGGCGCTGACCGGGCACCCCAACGGTTATCGGGCCGCCATCAGTCCCGCCGAGATGATCGATCGGCACCCGCCCGTTCTGTCCCACCAAAGCACGCCCTCACTCGCCCAACGGTTGCGAAAATTGCTGCGGCCCGATCGGACGCAATATCCAAAACATTAGCCTGGTTCGGTTGCGCGCCCGCCAATTCCAATAGGCGACGCTGCGCATTACCACTTCTGCGTGAGTTGTGCTTTGGCTAACGGCCGCTCGTTCCGTACGGTTGCGACCCGGCCGCACCCTCGTGCCGCGGATTTGAAATTCACACGATCCGGTGGCAAACTCGCATAGGAGCCTCAATCCAAATAACACACTAGAATCTTAGATTTTCTAGTGTCCCTTCGATGACGAAGTTTGCATGAGAATGTGCCGCCAGCACTCGCAAGCTTCGCAATCGGGACACTAGTGGTCCGATTTTAACATTCGCACCCCAGTTCGGCAGGCTCTGATGCGAATGTTAGAATCATAAGGACCACTAGCAAATATCAGTTCTAGTGGAGCTTTTGGATTTGACATTCGCTTCACGAGTTCGCGGCTGGGTGGGTAGCGAATGTCAAATCCGCTCCACTAGCGATAATTGTAGATCGAATGCGCGACCCCTGGGCATTCCGTGGGTGGGGTAACGGCAATGGCGTCGATTGTAGCGACCGATCACGGCCGCAAATTGTTGGAAAAATGCACCCTGTTCAGTTCGCTCGACGAGGCCGCGCGCCGCGACATCGCCGCCCACGCTCAGCTCCGTAATTTCAGCGCCGGCGAACCGATATGCCGGCTCGACGATCAGGGCGACAGCATGATGGCGGTCGTGGTCGGGACAGTGCGCATCTCGCTTCCCACCATCAAGGGCAAGGAGATTATTCTCGCCGATCTGCGGGCGGGCGAGCTGTTTGGTGAGATCGCCCTTCTCGATGGCAGGCCGCGCTCCGCCAATGCAACGGCGCTGACGAATTGCGAGCTTATGGTGCTGGAGCGGCGCGACGTGCTGCCGTTTCTCGAACGCAATCCGGCCGCCTGCATGAAGCTCATGGAGATTTTGTGCGCGCGGATTCGCCGTTCTGACGAGCGCATGGCGGATATTGCGTTTTTTAATTTACCGGTGCGGCTCGCCAAGACGCTATTGTCTTACCAGCCGCAAGGCCGCGGCGCGCTGAAGCTCTCCCTCTCGCAAAGCGAATTGGCGGAAATGTCCGGCGGTACGCGCGAGAAGGTCAATCGCTGTCTTCGCGACTGGCAACGCCGTGGCATTCTGCAATTGCGGGACCGCTGGACCATCATTCTCAAGCCGGAAGCGCTCCGCGAACTGGTAGATTCGGCTTAGCGAATCCCGACGGCGGCCCCTGATGGCGCCTTTTCCGGGAACGTTTGAGTTCGCGGAAACATCCCAGTTCCGGCGCAAAAATGCCCTTGTGACGGGCATTTTTGCTGTGACCCGCGGCACAGACATTGGCGCTTCGAGCGCTCACATTTGCCGCCGTAGCAAAGGGCCAACTCGCCGGATCACAGTTTTGATTCATGTCGGCGGACGGCCCCAAAACCGGAGGCTGCGATGGCTCCTACTTCTCTGCAGACCGAACGTCTGATTCTGACCGATCCCCTGGATTCCCGCCTTCGCCGCAATGCGAGCGCTTCGAATCGGATCGTCGCTGCGCTCAACAATCCCGAGCTGATCGCGCTCGTCATATTCTGCGCGCTCGGGCTGTTGGCGACTGTCGCGATGTACATCGCCTTTCCTTCTTTTGGCGAGTTCGCCACATCGCTCCAAGCATTCCTCTAACTCGAAGCCGCCTGCAGACGGCGCCTTTGGAGGAACTCAGTCATGGCTAATTTACTTCGAATGAAGAAAGTCACGGCTCGCGTCAATGAACGCGAGTATCCCTTCGTCGTACAAGTCGCCGTTCCCGATGGCGGTTTCGAATGCACTCTTGAAGCCATCAATGCATGGCATTGCTACAGCAGGAGCAGGCAACGCCGCGGCCAGCGTTCTCGCAGGGGCGAGCAGGAGTTCTGGAGCTGGTGTTTTGACGGTTTGGAGATTGCCAAATCTTTCCGGCACCGATTTGGCGGCGAGATAATGCCGGTGACGGTACGGCGGCGCAGTGAGAGCCGCCGGGATCTTGCGTTGCAAACTTCGCCCGCGGATGGCGGTGGGTGCATGGTGCCTGGGCGGGAGGGGGTGGCGAAGCAAACATGAGCGATCCCGGCATAGCAGTATTGGATTCAATTAAAATTGGAGCCGATTCCAGCAACGCCGGGACTCACTCCCGAAGCGGTGATAAACTTCAAGGGCCTGGCGAGGGGCAACTTGAGGCAGAGCACCGCATGAAATGCCCGAACTGTCAGCACGACAATCCGAGCGATGCAAAGTTCTGCGAGGCATGCGCCACTCCGATGGCGCGATTATGCGCCAATTGCGGTAGCCCGGTTTCGGCCACAGCCAAGTATTGCTCCCAATGCGGCCATGCGCTGCGTGCGGTCGCCGAGGAGGCTCGCTATTCCTCGCCCAGGAACTACACGCCGCAACATCTCATCGACAAAATCCTCACCACCAAGGCAGCGCTCGAGGGGGAGCGAAAGCAAGTCACCGTGCTGTTCGCCGACATCAAGGGTTCGATGGAGGTGATCACGGACCGCGATCTGGAGGATGCGCAAAAGCTCCTCCACGCCGTGGTCGAGCGCATGATCGACGCCGTCCACCGCTACGAAGGCACCGTCAACAGCGTCATGGGCGACGGCATTATGGCCTTGTTCGGCGCGCCGCTCGCTCACGAGGATCATGCCGTGCGCGCCTGTTATGCGGCGCTGCGGATGCAAGAGTGCATCGCTCGCTATTCCGATGAAGTTCAGCGCACTCACGGCGTGCCGATTATGGTCCGGGTCGGCGTCAATTCCGGCGAGATCGTCATCTCGGCCATCGGTAACGATCTGCACATGGAATACACCGTCGTCGGCCAGACCGTGCATCTGGCGTCGCGCATGGAGCAGATGGCCAAGCCCGGTAGCGTGATCACGACGGCAGATACCCACCGATTGGCGGAAGGCTTTATCGCCATGAAGTCGCTCGGTCCGGTGCCGGTGAAGGGTCTCGCCGAGCCGGTGCCGATCTTTGAAGTGACCGGTGCCGGCCCCGCGCGAACCCGTCTGCAAGCCGCCGCCGGGCGCGGCTTGACGCGTTTTGTCGGCCGCGACGTCGAGCTGGAGCAATTGCGGCGGGCGCAGCAGCTCGCCAGCCAGGGCCACGGCCAGGTCGCTGCGATCGTCGGCCAAGCCGGCGTCGGCAAATCGCGCCTGATGCATGAATTTATCCATTCCCAACAGACCGCCGGATGGCTGGTCCTTGAATCCAATTCCACATCGTATGGGCACGCGACGCCTTACCTGCCGGTCGCCGAGCTGCTCAGGGCGTATTTCAACGTCGACGTTCAGGAGGACGTGCAATCGATCCGCGAGAAAGTGTCCGGCAAGATCCTGACGCTTAATCCTTCCTTGCAAGATGCCATCCTGCCGGTGCTGGATCTTCTCAACGCGCTGGACGACGACCATCCGTTCCATTCGCTCGACCCTCAACAGCATCGCCAAAACACCTATCAGGCGGTCACCCGGCTGCTGTTGAGCGAGACCCGCGTGCAGCCTGTCATCGCGATCTTCGAGGACCTGCACTGGTACGATTCTCTCACTCTTGGATTGCTCAGCGAACTGGTCGTGCGCGCGCAGGACGCCCGTCTGCTGCTGGTGGTCAGCTATCGTCCCGAATATCGGGACGAGTGGAAGAACCGGCCGAATTACCGCCAGCTGCATCTCGACCCGCTCGTCAGCGAGAGCCTTGCCGCGCTGCTGCAAGCCTTGCTGGGCGACAATCCGAATTTGCAGGTCCTCAAAAGCTTTCTGATGCAGCGCGCCAGCGGCAATCCGTTCTTCGTCGAAGAGATCGTGCGCGCGCTCGTCGAAACCGGCGTGATTGCGGGCGCGCGCAGCAACTACCACCTGGCCAAACCGTTCGCGGGACATGAGGTTCCGCCGACGGTCCAGGCGGTGCTTGCCGCGCGTATCGATGCGCTGCCCGCCGCGGAGAAGCGTCTGCTCCAGGAGGCCTCCGTCATCGGCCACGACGTGCTGTTCGCGCTTCTGCATGCGATCAGCGGGCTATCAGAGGACGATCTCCGCGGTCTGCTCGACGACGTGCAGGCCTCGGAATTTCTCTACGCCACTCAACTGTTCCCGGATCTGCAATATACTTTTACGCACTCGCTGACCCATGACGTCACCTATAACGGCGTGCTTCTGGAACGCCGGCGCGACATCCACGCCCGTATCGTCGACGCCATAGAAAAGCTCTATGCCGGCCGGCTTGGCGAGCAAGTCGAGCGGCTGGCGCATCATGCCGTTCGGGGCGACCTAAAAGAAAAAGCGGTGCATTACCTCCGCCAATCCGGAGCGAAAGCAGCCGCGCGCTCGGCGCTCGCGGATGCGCGGGCGTGTTTCGAGCAGGCGCTGGATATCGTCAAGACGCAGCCGGAAAGCCCTCAGACGCTAGAGCAGGGCTTCGAAATTCGGCTCGAACTTCGACCGGTGCTGCGCCAACTTGGCGAAGGCCGGCAGATGCTCGAACACTTGCGCGATGCGGAGGCTATCGCCGTGCGGCTGCAAGACGATCGCCGGCGCGGCCAGGTCTGCGCTGTAATGACGACGGCCTATGCCAGCGTCGACGAGATGGACGAGGCGCTTGCGACTGGGTCACGTGCGCTTGAGATCGCCAACCGACTCGGTGACTTCCGGATTCGATTTCCTGCGACCAGCTTTCTGGCGCAGGTCTCTTGTTACCGCGGGGAATATGAGCGCGTCGTCGAGCTCGCTACCAAAAATATCGCCGATTTGCCCGTCGAATGGATCAATGAGCATTTTGGCGTGGCCGTTCCCGTATCAATCTTCGATCGCGCCTGGCTGATCATGAGCCTTGCCGAACTTGGACGCTTTGCGGAGGCCGCCAAGTACGAAGCGGAGGCCATCCAAATAGCCGACGCGACGGAGCACGCCTTCGACATCGGTTGGGCGCATTTCGCCGCCAGCATGCCGCACCTGCTCAAGGGCGATTGGGCGAAAGCGCGTGAATTGGTCGCGCACTGGATCGCGACGATTCGCACCGGGAACGTCGCCATTCATCTGCCGTGGGCGGTCGCCGCCTCCGCATGGGCCTTGGCGCAGATCGGGGACACGGATCTGGCGCTGGAGCGCGTCCAGGAAGCCGAGGAACTGCTTGAACGTCAGGCGGCGCGCGGCATTGTCAGTCATCGCGGCTGGGCCTACCAGGCGGTCGGCCGCGCCTGCTTGGTCCTAGGGCGGTTCGACAAAGCGCGTCATCTGGCTGAGCGTGCGGTCGGGACGTCGCAGCACCAGCCGGGCTTCGCCGCCCACGCGCTGCACCTGCTCGGCGATTTGGCAGCCCAGCCCGACCGGTTCGACGCGGAGAACAGTACGGCGCATTATCGGGAAGCCCTGGCGCTCGCCCAGAAGCACGGCATGCGCCCGCTCATCGCCCACTGCCACCTTGGTCTAGGCAGAGTCTTCAGCCGCACCGGCAAGCCGGAGGCGCACAAATTTCTCACCACCGCGGCGGCGATGTACCGCGACATGGACATGGCCTTCTGGCTCAAGCAGGCAGAAGGCTGATAAGCTAAACGTTGGCTGTGGCAGGCAGGGGTTCAGACCGTGCTCGATGAAGTTCGCGCAACACCCAGAAGTCTCCGTCCCGTTTCTGCGCCTCAACGACCTGTTCGAACATCATGCCCGGCTGCGCCCCGACGCCGCTGCAATTCTTGCTCCCGATCGTGTTCCGCTGAGCTACGCCCGTCTCTATCGGCACGTCGGCGAAGTGGGACGCACGCTACGCACCATGGGAATAGGCTGCGTGGATCGGGTGGCGATCATGCTTCCCAACGGTCCGGAATTGGCGGTCGCAATTTTCTCCGTTGCATCGAACGCGGCTTGCGCTGCGGTCAATCCCGCCTATGCGGCTGACGAGCTTGAACGATATTTCGACGCGCTGCACTTGCGTGCGCTGATCCTACCGGCGGGCGTTGATTCGCCGGGGCGCCGCGTGGCGCTGGCACGGGGGCTCTGCGTCATCGAACTGTCGTCGAACGGGCCCGATGGGGAGGCCGGTTTGTTCTCGCTCAACGCCGACCGCGCCGGCGAACCATCGCACGACCAGATCGGGCCCGGCGCCATTGCGCTCTTTATCCTGACCTCCGGTACGACGGCGCGCCCGAAAATCGTGCCGCTGACGCATGCTAATATTTGCTCATCGGCTTACAGCTCGGTCGCCTGCGTCGCGCTGACGGAGACAGACCGGTGCTTGAATGTGTTGCCGCTGTTTCATTGCCACGGTCTCGTGGACACCGTGTTGGCCCCGCTTGCGGCCGGCGCCGGAGTCGTTTGCGCGCCGGGCTGCAACGTCAAGCGCTTCTTTGGCTGGCTGCGCGATTTTGACGTGAAATGGTATTCGGCGGTTCCGACCATGCATCAGGCTATCCTCGCGCAAGCTCGGCATAGTCCCGAGCAGGTCGAAAACTGCCGGCTTCGCTTCGTTCGTTCCGCATCCGGTCCACTGCCGCCACGTGTGTTCGCCGAGTTGGAACGAACATTGGCAACTACCGTCGCCGAATTCTACGGCATGACCGAAACGGCCGGCGCTCCGATCGCGAGCAACCCGCTGCCGCCGGCCCACCGCAAGGCAGGATCATGCGGCAAGCCAGTGGGTCTTGATGTCGCGATCATGGGCGACGGCGGCAACTTCCTGCCGCACGGCAGGACCGGCCAAGTGGTCATTCGCGGCCCGAGCGTCACGCTGGGTTACGATGGCGATCCGGCGGCGACACAGGCTGCGTTCGACGGCGACTGGTTCAAGACCGGCGATCTCGGTTTTTTCGATGACGACGGCTATCTGTTTTTGGTCGGACGCAGCCGTGAGATGATCAACCGTGGCGGTGAAAAAATCACCCCGCGCGAAATCGACGAAGTCCTGCTCGAACATCCGGCAGTCGCCGAAGCCGTCACTTTCCCCCTGCCGCACCCGTCCTTGGGCGAGGACGTTGCCGCGGCCATTGTGTTGCGGCCGCGCGCCAAGGTGACGGCAAAAGGCATCCGGCAGTTTGCCGCGGAACGCCTCGCCGAGTTCAAGGTGCCGCGCCAAGTGCTGTTCCTCAAAGCGCTGCCGAAAAGCGCGACCGGAAAAGTGCGGCGCATCGGGCTCGCGGCGAAGTTAGGTCTCGCCAGCGGGGTCGCCACGCCGCAGGCCTACGTCGCTCCGCGCACGCCGCTCGAAAATGTGCTCGCCGGAATCTGGGCCGATGTCGTGCAGCGCGAGCAGGTCGGCATCCATGACGATTTCTTTGCGCTCGGCGGCGATTCACTCCTTGCCGCTCAGGCGCTGACCTGCATTTACGAGACGATGCAGTTGAAGGTCGAGGTCTCGAGCCTGTTCGATGCGCCGACCGTTGCGGAAATGGCGGAGCATATCGAGAGATTGATCCAGGCCGGACGCGCCCGGCAGCCCGCGTCCGATATTGTGCGGGTAGCCCGCGACAATGCAGTGCCGGCCTCCGCCGCCCAGGAGCGGCTTTGGCAGCTACACCAATCGCTGCCCGAGTTGCCGTTTTTCAATATTCTCTATGCACTGCGGCTAACGTCGCGCGTCGATCCAGCGATCCTGGAGCGCGCGCTGAATGAAATCGTGCAGAGGCACGAAATTCTTCGCACCACATTTGCCGACCTCGGCGGGCGGCTGGTTCAGATTATTGCTTCGCGTTCGGCGTCGCCGCTGGACTTCGCTGACTTAAGCAAATTATCGAAATCGAGGAAGGAAACCTCGGCTCACCGGCTCATAAAAGAAGAATTGCTGAAGTCCTTCGATCTTGCATGCGGGCCTCTCGTCCGGACACGGTTGATACGCTTGGCTGATGATGAGCACCTCTTGCTGATCACCATGCACCAGATACTCGTTGACGGCTGGTCGCTTGGCGTTTTGTCCAATGAGCTTGCCGCCCTCTACGAGGCTCTTGCCGCAGGAAAATCATCGCCGCTTAAGCCGCTGCCGGTGCAATTCGCCGACTTTGCGGCCTGGCAGCGGCAGTGGCGCTCCCGTCCCGATCTGGCCGCGCAGCTCGGGTACTGGCGCGAGCAACTTCGCGGTCCGCTTCCCACGATGACGCTGGCAACGGCTCGGTCGAAGCGCGGCGCCGACGATCTGCGCACCGCGGAGCGCGAGGTGGTATTGCCGGCGCGGCTCGCGGGCGCCGTTAGGCAATTCAGCCACGGCGAAGGCGGCACATTGTTCATGGCGCTCGTTGCCGCCCTGATGACCCTGATGCGGCGCGCCCTCGGCGCGGATGACCTGCGTGTCGCGACCAATGTCGCCAATCGCAACCGTGCGGGGACCGAGGGGCTTATCGGTCCGCTGGTCAATACCGTCATTCTGCGCACCCGGCTCGATGGCGACCCGACCCCGCGCGAGGTGTTGCGCCGGGTGCGCGCCACGACGCTCGCGGCCTACGCCCATCAGGACCTGCCATTCGAAGACCTTGCGCCAGCGCTTGCGCACCAGCAAGGTCTCGACCCCGCCGAGCTGTCGCGTGTGATGATCTTATTGCATAACGCGTCTTTGCGGCCGGTGGCGAGCTCCGGGCAGGGGTTGGCTTTCGAAGAGGCCGATCCGAGCATGACACAACCGCTGGTGACGACGACCACATACGATGTTATCTTGGCGCTGCGCGAAACGGCGCAGGGCCTGGAGGGATCGTGTATCTACAAACCGCATCTCTTCGGCGCCAAGTCTATGGATCGTCTGCTGCTTGATTTCCGCAACGTGCTGGAAACGATGGTGGCGCAACCGGATCGGCCGATCTCGTCGATCCGTGTGCCGCTGCAAAGGAAGCGTTGAGTCCGTAACGATGTAAATTTAATCGACAAGGAGATACGGCCATGGGAGCTTTTCGCCCCGTTACTTACAGTAAGAAGGAACTTGCCGGACTGAGCGCCGGTAAGCGAAAAAAACTGCAGAAGGCGATCGTGCGCCAGCTCGAAACGCATAAGGGCATTCGCAAGATCGTCCGGCAAAAGACCAAAAACCTCTACAGCCAATTGAAAAAGGCTTGATGTCTCGCGGCGAATTCATTGCGCCGCGACTTCAATTAAGACCTCATCGCGACTGAGTTTGCGGGCGTCGGCGCCAGGTGCGGCGCCGGTGCGGCTCGGCTACGACCGTCACGTTGCGCTGGGCGATATTGTTGTCGTGCGGAACGAGCCGCGCATTGGCGATCAAGTCGCGGGCGGTGAGATGGTCGATATTGCTGGCATCGCCCGCGGCCGAAACCGCCATGAGCATGCAGTGGCGGCCGGCGCTGGCGGGCACCCAGGAGAAGGGACCGACCACGATCACTTTGGACGAATTGGGTGGCACGTTCGCTGCCGCGCGCCTCGCCGTCTTCATGGGCTGCCAATCGCCGGGATAGACGAGCCGCTCCGATTGTCTGCCGTGGAACGCCCGCACCACGACGCCGATCGCCGTCTGCCATCCACAATTCTTGATTTTAACATAGGCGTGATTGATGACGCCCGCGATCGGCGTCTGATGGCTCGTGCCGCCGTCGCTGTGGCGCCGGTTCCAGATCGCCCGGCAGTTTCCATAATCGGAGCGGTACTGATATTCGCCGTGGCGGCCGTCCTCGATATAAACGTCGACCGGCGGCGGCGCGCCTGTTTTGTTGTTGGGTCGCCTGGTGCCGCGGCGCTGATAGAGGCCCTGCTTCTCGAACGCCCAACGGATGACTTTGTGATAGGCGCCGCCCGAAATGTCCTCGGCGGACCAATCCGCGCGGTCGGCCTTCATCAGCGCTGCGGCAAAATGCGCGGCATCCGTCGGGCTGGTCGCGGCGGTGAACCTTTGAATGGCGTCAAGAAGAATGCGGCAGGTCATGCGCGCCGCGAAGCGCCTGGCGGCGCTATCGGAGGCGTCGCCGCCGATCGCGCGATAGAACCGGAACATGGTCGAGGAGAGGATCTGCTCGTTGCTGTAGCCTTTCCAATCGAGCGTGGCGTCGAACGGGTGAAGGCCTATTTTTCCGCTCCAGCCCCAGCCGCCTGCCGCGGTCCGGTCATGACGGCGTCGCTGGTTTCTCGCAAGGCCGGTCAGCCATGGAAAGGTGGCGTAACGATCGCGCGCCTTGCTATCCGGATCGTGGATGATCGCCGCAATGCTATCGCCGGCGCTATGCGCGAATTTGAGGAGCGCGCTGCCGATGTGATTGTATAGCACGCCATGACCCAGCAATTCGTGCAGCACGATGCGATAATCGCACGCGATGCCGATCGGCTGTTTGAGATTTCTTGTATCGGCGAGCGAGAAGGTGGTGTAGGCGATGGCGGTCCCGTTGGTGTTGCCGGCGCAATGCGCGTTGATCTCGACGCCCAGCGGCTTTGTTTTGGAGTAATGGCCGCGATGATCGACGCGGGTCGGGAATTTCGTGTTGTGGAAATAATCGGCAACCGAAAAACCGAGATCCTGGACCAGCCGGAAGACGCGATCGACGTTATAGTAGGCGTTGACCGCGGCGAAGTCGTTGCTCCGCGCAGCGAAGGCAAAATTCCCTCCCGCAGGTCTGGTCGGCGGCGCAATAATCGGTGCGATGACGTCGGCGATCCGCACGCGGTTGCCGCGCAAGGCCTGCACGCCTTTTGACGGGGCGGCGAGGCCCGGGAGGGTGACCCGGCTTCGCCATCGGTTGAGCGCTGCGTCGCCAGCGTTTGCGCCCGGCCCGCCGAGCGTTGCCGGGTCGGCCGGGAACACCAGGCCGGTGACGTTCTCGACGAACGGGCGAATGAGCAGCACCGACCCGGTTTCGACTTCGATGAGCGCGACCCAGTGCAACGGCCGGACCGGGGGAACGTCGAAAGCAAAATAGACGGCGCGTACCACGTAATGCCGACCGTCGCGGATCGAAGCATGGACCCGCGGCAGCGGCAGGGCGGGCGCGCCGGAACGAAACGCATCGGTGTTGCGCGGTTGTGCGGTGGCATGCCGAAGCCTTGCCGCGTCATGTTGATAGACCATGAGCCGATGACTGTTGATCTTGAGCGGCGCGGCATGGTTCGCTTTGCCGACAAGACCAAGATGCTTCGCCAGGGTTTCGACATCGATCTTTTTCGATCGCGTAAGATATGTTGCGGCGGGCCGCTTTACCTTGGCGTCGGGGTGCAGCGTCGAATGCGCGCCGATGATCCGCAACGGCCGGTGTTTCACCGTGACCGAGAGCCCGGCTTCCCATACCGGCAATCCGAAATAGGTTTGTTGAAATGGCACAGTGGTGAGGTCGGAGTGGCGCTTCTGCGGCAACAAGCGGTATTCGATCGCCGCGTCGGTGAGATCGCGCTCCGGCGGCTTGAGAAGATTTCTCAAGTGCTGCCGGCGCACGCCGAACAGGCGGCCATAGCGGTTCAGATATTCGCTCGCGGCGGCCCGCGGCGTGCGGGCCTTGGCGGCAACATAGCGATCCAGGTGCGAGGTCGCGCGCGCAACGCCATCCGCGTCGCGGACGATCCGCATTTGTCTTCGCCCGTCGAATTCCTCGAACATGATCAACCCCTGGCGGTACAGCATAGCGGCAGATCAGCACCGGTCTTTGCAAGTCCGGTCCGATCGGCCAGGCGCAAGCAGAACGGCCTGGTAACGAGGCCTCGACGAGGGCCCTTTCACCACAAATTGCGCCTCAATGTAGTCTAATTTGCTCCGGATTTTGGTGAAATACCGCGCCGTCTCATAAAGTCCTTGCTTATTCGCTTATCCGGGGTGGGGGGCGAACAGAATGAAAGCCTTGCAGTTCACCTGCATCGCCCTGGCAATGGCGGTTACGTATCCCATTGCTCCGCGAGAACCGCGGGTTTTCACGATGATTCATGCAATCGCCTGGTCGCGTGCCGAGAAGGCCGTCATAGCTGCTCTGGAAATCGACCGGACAAATCTAAAATACGATTTCAGCTTGCTCGAGGCTCGCTCTCTGGAAATCGAACAAGTAAATTTGCGATACGATTTCAGCTTGCTCGAAGATCGCTCTCCCGCTCCACGACCGCCGCGGCAGGATTTCTCCTATCTCGCCGATTATGTTTATGCTGAAGTTCCACCCGCCAGGAAACCGGCAGATACCGTTTTGGCATCGCTGATAAATACTCCAGTTGGCTCGCCTGTCGAAGAAATTAAGCGTGCGTCCGATGCTTTTGGCTTGGACTCCGGCTTTATGCAAGCCGTTGCCAAAATCGAATCCGATTTCGATCCCAAGCAGATCACCGGATCGTATATCGGGCTATTCCAGCTCAGTCATTATGAGTTCAACAAATATGGGTCCGGAACGATCACCGATCCCCGCGACAATGCCGTTGCCGCCGCCTACAAATTTGCTACCGAGGCCGCACTTTTCGAATTGAAAACGCACAGGAAGCCCACGCTGAGCGACCTTTACCTGATCCATCAACAAGGGTGGCAGGGCGCGGCAGAACACATTGGCCATCCGGATCGGATCGCTTGGCAATCCATGTGTGCCACCGACGAAGGCAGGGAAAAAGGCGAAAAATGGTGCAAGCGGGCAGTGTGGGCGAATACGCTTCCGGCTTTCAGGCGCATTTGGAAATCGGTGGATAATATGACCTCTGGCGAGTTTGTGGACATGTGGCGAGAGCGGGTCGAATTCATTGCATTCGCGGTATTCGGAGACGACCGCCGAAAGGTGACATCGCCGCGCCGGAATTCCGCAGCCGTCGGTGCCCCGCAATGTCGCCGCAAAATTTCAGAAGGTCACCGTTTCCGCAAACAGTATGTCGGCAGATGACGACCGATGCGGCGCCGATATTTGGCTGCCAGTCGTGAAGGAGTTGTCGCGTTCGCGTCGCAGCTCGGCGCAATTCGCCCGCGCTTGCTCACAGGCTGCTTCGGCGACGCTTCGCTTCTGGCGTTCTACCTGCAGTTCGGAGCGGAGCTCCTCCAACCTGTCGCCGCTTTTGGTAAGCTGCGCTTCCGCCTGAGCGAGATGAATCTTCAGCAATTTGTTTTTCGCCTCGGCTTGCGCCAGAGCGATATCGCGCGCCTTGAAAGCATCGAGCAATCCGCCTATTCGTTCGATCAATTTCGAGCGCGATTGCTTTAGCTCGTCGGCTTGGCGATGTTTGGCATCAAGCATGTTTTGCAAAAGTCCGAGTTTATCGAGCAAATTCCGCCGCACTCCGGCCAGCAATCGGTCCGCGGCGGCGGCGGATGACGCCATGGTTTCGAGACGGGCGTTGAGACTGCTCGTTTCCTGCCGGCGCTTGTCGTTGGCATGGCCGGCTGCGATAGCTGCCTCGTCGCGCTGGAGTTTCGTTGCCAGCAGCGCGGCCTTCATCTGTTCGAGCTGAACGCCTGTTTGGGCAACGGCGGCTTCACTCTGAGCAAGGCGGCTCGACAGCCGCGAATTCTCGGCCATAGCTATTTTGTCGCGTTCGACTTCGGCGGCACTCAACGCGGCCTTCATCTGTTCGAGCTGAACACGTGCTTGGGCAACGGCGGCTTCACTCCGAGCAAGGCGGCTCGCCAGCCGCGAATTCTCCGCCGCTGCTGCTCTGTCGCGTTCGGTTTCTGCGGCGATCGACGCAGCCTTCATCTGTTCGAGCTGAACGTGGGCTTCGGCAACCGCGGCGTCGTTCTCGGCAACGCGGTTCGATAGCCGCGAATTCTCGGCCATGGCCAGATCGACGGACTTTTGCAGCGAACGGTTTTCATTGTCGCGGTGCGCAAGCTCCTCATGCGCCGCGCCGATCGCGTTCTCGAGCTCGTCGATCCGCTTGGTGTCGATCGCCGTTTTAACGGTCAGTCTTTCCACTTGTTTTTTCAGGATCCGCGCGGCGGTGGACTTTTCCGCCAGCTGCTGCTGAAGCGCGGCAACGTTCATCCGCGTGGAATCAAGCTCGGTTACAAGATGGATCTGCTTGTTCGTCGCTACCGTAGCCACAACGGGAAGCGTGAAGGCGAGATGCGCGTTCTGATTCTGCCAAACGTCCTGCTGACCCGCTTTGTCGGTGAGAGCCATTTTGAATGCATCTGTTCGAAGCGCGAGCGCTGCAAGCGTGGCGTTGGAATGGTTAATGGATTGTTAACTCGAGCGGCCGCCGCCGAGATAATGCTTGAAATCGCTCGCCCGCGCCCGACGACATCGCCGGCGGGAAGTGCCGCACCACGCCATATTCTTGCGTGGCGCACTCGCCTTTTAACGCTGCCGGATCAACTTGCGCCCGTTTCCTCGCCAGTCTGCGCGCGATTACGCGAGAACGTTCCGGCATCGATTGCTGCCATGGCCATCAGCAGCGCAGCTTGCGCCGTTTCACTGTCGATACCCGTCACGAACTGATCCAATCTCTTGAGGCCTTGGATCAGAACCGGCATTCCGTCGAGGCGCCGGATCCTCGCCCGCCACTTATTGGGCTGCCGCTCGAATGCCGTGACAGAAAACTGCTGGTACTCCATGTACCGTCCCTCGCGGAATTGCCGACAGGACGGCGATACATCAGGCAGGTAAGTGGAATCTTGCGATAATCGTAGAATCTTGGGCAAGTCGGGCTTTATCCCATGGGCACTGACATGGGCACTGAATTGACGGGCGCCGAATTAACCTGGCGCGATGCCCCCGAGGGGACCTTTTGGCCGTACGATCAAGGGTGGGACATTACCGCATAGGCTTTGTCGAAGCCCGTCATCTGTATGCTGAAGTTGACGGCATTTCCCTGCGCAATGTGGGCAACGGCCGCGGTTGCATTCGTCCCCCGGCCTGGCATGCAGGTGCATACTTCTCTCAAGTGCGAAATCCACTATGCTCTCGGTCGGCTAGCCACTCCGACAAAGTTGTATCTTTTAATCGGGAGGATTTATCACTGGAACGGAGCGGCTTGTGCCGGTGCCCAGTCGTAGTTGCCTCCTCCACAGGTTTTGCTGAGGCGTTAGCTGATGACCGGTCTGCAGCCTCTTTGGCGAGGCGCAGCTGTCTCAAGCTGGCCGTCTTCTGGCGAAGGGTCTCCACCTCAGCTTCGTATCGCGACGAGACGCTTTGGTGTCTCGCCTGTGCCGGCACGATCGCTCCAAGAATTGTTTCCTCGCCGAGCGCTTTGCACGCTTCCAGCCGATGAAGACCCTCAACTAAGACAAACCGTTCTCCATCGCGGCGAACAAGAATTGGCGTTTGCTGCCCGATTTCCAGCATGCTCTCCGCGATTTCGCGGACGAGGTTCGGGTTGAAGGTGCCCTTTCTCTTAACTGGGACGTAGATTTGGGCAATGGGGAGGCTTTGACTCTGGGCCATTCACACTTGTTCCGCCCTATTCCAGCGATTGTCATCTAGAACACCAAGACAGCACGCACAAACTTCGACCGACAACGTCAACATAGCAGGCCGCGGCTCAAATTTAAGCAAGTTAGCGTTCGCAGAACTGCGCTAAGCGAAGATAGCTACCGCTGCGTGGAGCGGAATTCCTCCTTCAAGTGTAGGAGTTAACAATATACTGGCGGGGGATCACAAGCCTAGCCCAAATCCTGCGAGGCGTTTCGTTGGCCAGAACGATCACCAACAGGTCTGCCTGTAACAGATCGCAATATTACGTTCTAAAATGCGCCACACTTCACGCGGAGGAAACCCATGACTGCGGAACCTCCCCAACGGCTGGCTGGATAACATCCGGTTTGGGATGGGGGTAAGCTGCGACGAATTTGAGAGCCGGCGTCGGCGCCGGGCCTGCCACGGCGAAGCGGAGAGTGGCCGCTATGACGTAATATGAGATTTGTCTCGTGTTCGACGGCGTCTGCGCGGTGGGCATCGCGTATATTATTCTCGTGGAGCTTGTTCGCGAGTGGCTTCAGGGATTGCAGCGAAAAACGAAAAAGCAAAAGCATTGAACCGCGCTCGGTTTGACGATCCCATCGTCCATATCGTTCACGCCAAAGAGGTAATAAGGCAGCCACGGTCGCCGCCTGCGGCCGAAAGGCGAGCGCAGCGGTCTGAAAAGTTGATCGGCCGCTTTCATCTTTATCAAACGCGCCTGAGCGAATTAGGTTAAGCTGCCATGCTGCCGGTGTCCTTCTTAATTCCCCCCGGCAGTAAACTTGGCTCCGGCATTCATGTCGGAGCTTTTTTTGGCCATTTATCGTCACTGAAAGGACATGAGACGGAATGAACCATCAAGGCGCCGCTGCTTGATGGAGTTTGACAGTTGTTCACACGTAAAAACGTCATGGCGATCCAACTTCCGCCGTCCTGTCAAGCGCGATTGTAATATCGCGCCTGACCTCAATGGTCGTAATCAAAGTCTACCGTGCACTTTCCGTCCTTGATCCCTGACCGAACGCGATCGGCGTTCCGCCTGAGCATGAATCCGGCCAGCAGGCGCGCGCCATCCTCGCTGTCACGTATTTGCTCGGTGGAGGGTCGTTCTTCCGGGAGTTCAAGCCGTTCACCGGGATATGTGACAGCTATCTCCATCTTGTATTCATCAAAGCTCGCACGCACAACCATTTTCCCAGTTTGCCAGCAGGTCTCAGCGATGGCATCGATGAGTTGAATTACGCCGAAGCTCGCGCGATTAGTCACATCCTGCCGGGCTCCCCACGCTTTGCCCTGCTCGGAGAAAAAATTCTCGACCTTCTGTGGATTGATCTGTTCCCGCGCGATGTCGAGCGTCGCGGTCTTGCGCACACCAACCCGAAACACCAGGTTCAACAACAGGGCGATGGCAGTCGATGCCACCAACGAAGAGCCGGCGACCGCCGCGATCTCACTCGGCATCAAGTTCACGCTCTTGGGAAAAACCTCGATCATAAGTCCGCCCAGAATGCCGAGGCCGAGCACGAAAGTGCGGCGCGTGTCTAGCATGCGCGACATCATGACCTGAAGGCCATTGATCATGATGAAGGTGACGGCGTACATCAGCGCGGACACCACGACGGCGCGAGGCATGATCGCCAGCAGCGCGGTCAATTTCGGACAAAAACCCAGCAACAAGAAAATCGCAGCTGCCACTACCGCTATGTTGCGGCTGGCAACGCCGGTGGCGGAAGCAAGGCCGGCGCTCGGCGTTGAAGTATTAACCCCTCCGGCGGTCCCCGCAAGTCCGGCGATCACGGTCGCCAATCCGTCACTGAGCACGCCACGCGTTATCGACCGCATGTCGGGTCGGACCCAGGTCGCATCGTTCATCTTCTCGCACATCGTTAACGTGCCCGCAGCCTTCATTGCGGCAGCAAGACTAGCGATCGCGAATGGCGCAACCAACGTGCCGTTGAACGACCAGCCGATGTGACCGAAGTGGGGACTTCCCAGCCAATCAGCCTGCGCAACGAGTGCCCACAGTGCGGGGTTCAATAAACCGGCCGCCGTCGCCACGGCGTAGCCGAGGATGATCCCGATCAACGCGCACAGCATACGCGCCAGACCTTTGCCCCAGACGTTCAGCGCGGTCATGCTCCCAAGTGTCATCGCCGCGACCAGCCACTCGGCCGTGCTCACCGGTGTCGCGGTCGGCCCCAGCATAGTGCGCAGACCGGCAAGGCCCGCCGCTATGCCGAGCATGAATATGACCAGCCCGGATACTTCCACAGGAAGAAACCTGCGGAGCCGATTCAGCATTGGCGCGACGAACGCCTCCAACGCACCGGCGAAAATCGTCATGCCGAAGACCAAGGGCAAGCCGCCGATACGCGCCGCAATCAGGCCAGGTGCGAAATAGCTCGCCGTGAACGTCGAAGGCAGCATGTAGCCGGATCCGACCGGCCCGAGCCGAAGCACCTGGATGAGGGTACCAACGGAAAGTACAATCATGCCAACAGAGAGCAAATTGGCCACCAGCGATATCGGTGCGTCGACTGCGCGGCAGATCAGCAATGGGTACACGAGATTAATCGAGATTAGTCCGACGTGCTGAACGCCGTTCGACAATGCAATAAGAAAGTTCGGCCGGTCGTCTGCATTGTAAATCAGCGAGGAGGGCTTCTTGGCATTGGCCGGGAGGATTGGTGCGCCATACGCGCGCCACAGCAAACGGGAGATCGCGGTGCCGCCCAGCGGTCGACGCTGGACGCTGTGAATGGGCTCAACGGCCGAGGAGTCAGACATCTTGCTCTGTTTATTCTGTGTTGTCGAACTCATCGGACACTGGCGATGCCGTCTTCGCGCGTCAAATAGATCGGCAAGAGTTCGCCGAAAGCGCCAATTTCAAACAGCCGCTTCACCTCGCCGGCGATGCCGCAGAGCGCCAGCTTGCCGTTTCTCTCTTGCGTTGTCTTTTTTGCGATGAGGAGTTGTCGAAATCCGGCACTGCTGATGTAGGTGATGCTATGGAGATCGATGACAATGTGCTCGCGGCCGGCATTCAGCAGTTTCGCCAAGCACTCCCCGAAATCCTTGGCAGTCACGCTGTCGATCCGGCCTCGGGGTTCCAGAATGGTCACGGAACCGGCCACTTGCTCGATGACGTCCATCAGAGTCTCCTTCGCAGCTCGACTCATTCAATCCGCTTGCGCATCTCAAGGCGGTTGATCCCTTTTTCACGCACGTAACGCACGTCGTCCATCAGGTTCCTTATGAAATGGATGCCAAAGCCGCGGTCACGGTCGGGCGATGCAAGATCGAGTGCGGGAACCGACAGCGGGTCAAATGGCCGGCCGTCATCCTCGACAGTCGCCGCCACACTGCCAGGTTCATAATCAAGCCGCACCAGGATCGAATGATCGCGCACGTCTCCATAAGCGTACCGTATGATATTGCTGAGCGCCTCATCGAGCGAAACGCCGAACGCAACGAGCAACTGATTTGATAGATTGTGCGTCACGCAAAATTGGCTGACTATATCGGCCACCGACGCGACCTCGGCGATCTGGTTTCGAATTCGAGTTTCGACGCGGCGGGCGTCCATTTTTATTACCCAGCTTTATAAACAGGCTATATTACAATTGGAATTCGGCTTGATATCAACCCGGAAAAGCCATGGAAATGGCGCTCGCAGGATGGGTGCAAGCCAAGGCAACATCGACTGCTTAGCGCGCCCGGCCCAATGGACGGCAAGGCGCTGTTGGTGATCGCCGTGAATTTAGCGAAATCCCAGGCGACGCTCATCGGCCTGTTGCGCGAGCACGCGACGTTCGGCGGCCTTCCCGACGCCGCGCTCAACACGCTGCTGGAGAACGGCGAATTACTTCATTTCAACCCCAACGAGGTTATGTTGCAGCAAGGCGCAACTAGCGATTGTGCGTTGTTCATCGTTTCCGGCGAAGCCGACATCGTGGTTGAGACGTCGTACGGCGAGATTCATGTCGCCCACGGCGCGCCCGGGACGCTGATCGGCGAGATCGGCGCATTCACGCAGGTACCGCGGATCGCCACTGTGCGCGCTCGCACTGCGCTCGATGCCCTGCGGATTGGACGCCCGCAACTGCTCGACCTCGGTGGCGGAAATCCCCAGCTCCTGTTGTTCGTTATCGGCCAGCTCGGCGAGCGAATGTCGCGACTCAATCAGGCCATCGGATTCTACACCAATGCGTTGAGCGCACTGGAGATCAACGATTTCGATACGAGGTTGCTCGACGAACTCCTCAATCCATTGCCGGAGCTTGTAGACTTTTCGCACTCGTTCCTTCGGCTCGCCGAGCAGATTACAATCAAACGCCAGCGTTTCGAGGAGATGGCGAACGCCACGGCAATTCAGCGCTCGATGTTGCCGCGACCATTCAAGGCGGAGAAGGCCTTTGCCGCAATCGATCTGCACGGCGAACTGCATCCAGCGCGCGAAGTTGGCGGCGATTTTTTCGACTATTTCACCATCGACGACAAACGGATCGCGGTCAGCATTGGCGACGTATCCGGCAAGGGCGTGCCGGCCTCGCTGTTCATGGCGATCACCCAGTCCGTGATCCGCCTCATGGTACGTGAGAACAGCGACCTGGCAACGGCGATCGCCCGCGTCAACAGTCTCCTCGCCGCCAACAACGAGGAATCGATGTTTGTGACAGCATTTTGTGCGGTCATCGATGTCAACACGGGTGAAATCGTCTACGCCAACTGCGGGCATAACGCGCCGCTGCTGCTGCGGCGCGGCGGCACGATCGATCGGCTGACGCCGACCGGGCCGCCGCTGGCGGCGAGCACCCATGCGACGTTCAAGACGGCGACCGAGCGTCTCTCAGAGGGTGATCGCTTGATTCTGTTCAGCGACGGGGTGCCGGAGGCAACCAGTCCCAACGGCGAGTTCTTCGGCGATGAACGAATCGAGCAGGTTGTGCGTGAGTTTGCCGAAGCGGCAGCCCAGGACCTTGTCCGTGGCATTGTCGGGCGAGTGACCGAATTCGAAGGCGGAGCGCCGCGGAACGACGACATCGCCTGCGTCGGCGTGGTCTATCGAGGCCCTCTCGTCGAATGACCGCGATGAGCGGCGCTCCTCCTGCCATTGCGCAACATAAAAGCCAGCGGCAGCAGCCCTCGCGAATTGAAGGCCGAAGGTGCATATTTCCTGGATGGCCGATTCTCACTCCGAATTGCGCGTTATTATCCGACGCGGCGCTAGGCTACCGACGCCCTTTATTTGGGAAATCCATAGGGGGAGCGATGAGCGATGCTTACAAAGGTCCAGTAGCAGATACCCGACGCGCGGATCGGCCAGAAAGGCCGGTAACGACGCTCTGAAGCGGTTAGTCCTGCAAGACGATGTTGATGGCCCCAAAACAATCCAACCCAGCCCGGCCGCCAAGGCTCGATAAGCCCCAGCCGAGAACTGACCCGGAATCACACGAAAACATCACCAACTCGATAAAAGCCTATGCCCGAGACGGCCGAAACCGCATGCAAAAGGCCCCAGGGGAAACCCCTCGGCCTTTTCATTCGAACTCGTTGGTCAAAGAGGGGGTGCAGAGGGTTCGGGTGGATAACTCGTGTCGTTCCGAGTAACTAAGCCATCCAGAAGGGCTTCATGACGTTGAGATCGCGGCGAGTAAGCTTGAATCCAATGTCTTGCAGCGCCTCGTCGCTCAGGCTCTTGAGGTCAGCACCAGACTCGCGGTGCCGCCAGCCCGACAAATTCCTGGTCAGTTTCAGCGCGATGGTGGTCATGGCTTGTCTCCGGTTCATTACCCAACATATCGCCTCTCCCCTAAATCGATGTGATCGGCAGCACAAAAATGATCTATTCTTGAAATCGAGCTTTCCCGCCGCTGCGGCCAGGCTGAGCGCATCACGCAGTATGCGGACGATCGTGCGCTTGTTGTAAGTCACGGCGAGCTGGCGACCTCATTTGCGAGGCGCTTTAGCCACGAGCGTATCGGCAAAGCATACTGAGATAATCGACCACGCAAAAACGCCAAAAAAGAAGGACGCTAACAATGATCAGGTTGATGACTGCATTACTGACGCTGGGTGTCATCATAACAACCGCAACGACAGCAATCGCTGCGGAGCCAGAGGGCTGGTGCTATTGTAACCCTGAGGCGCCATTGTGCAGGATTATATGTCCCGACCGTCCGGTAGTGAATGCGTTTGATCATCATCGTCATAAATCCGGGAGGCGAATAGAGCTCAACCGGACGCCCGTTTCCAAATAAAGGAGGTATCGTCTGTCCGATCCGCCTTCGATGTGGGGTGTCCTGCGGCGCCGTCCGTTGCACGAGTATTTGGCCTCGAGAGTTGGCGAGATGACCGGATTGAGTGTCGAAAGGCCGCCGTCAAAGGCGGTCTTCCTTTTCGCGCTCGAACCAATGGTAGGTGCTGCTGTTGTGAAGGGTTTCGGATGCCGGCCGCACTGATGACGTGCGGCTTGTGCTGGCGGCCAGCGTCCGAAAGCCTCCAAGGGAGGAAACCGCGGGAGAAGGATTGGAGCGGTACGGCTTGCGCTATGGGGATTTGAGCGCCGCCGGTGCGGCGGCAGCGTGTGGGCGCGGCGGCCGAGGAGAGCGCTGAGCAACGCTGGCGGTGGCGACAGTGAGAGCTTTGCTGTTGGGCAGCTGGATTTTTTGCAGTTTCGATTTGATTATTTGCTCATAGGGATGAGCGATGCTGGAGCCGGTTGGCGACCAGCATAGCGAGGGGGCGAATTTGTCGAGGTGCAGCGCTGCAGTGCTCATGAGGTATCGATTCTGATGGAGACTGTTTGGGCTGTTGGTTGATGGCGCGGTGGTGCGCCACGTTTAAAACGCTCGATGATGATCATGCGGCCGCCGCAGCACGGACAACAATTGGTGTGCTCGAGCTGTTTGGCATCGGCACTGACGATCTCATCTTGTGACGCCGCGAGCAGCTGGCGGGCGCAGGCGATATTGTCGCCACACGAGGGTCTGGCGAACAGGCCGTAGTGGCGGATGCGGTGGAAGCCTCTGGGCAGCACATGGATGAGGAAGCGGCGGATGAACTCGTCGATGGCGAGCGTCATCGCCTTGTATCGATTTGATCCTTTGCTGCGGTAGTCCTTCCACTTAAAGGTGACGCTTTTGTCGTCGAGGGCGAGCAATCGGCTGTTGGCGATGGCAACGCGGTGGGTATAGCGGGACAGATAGGCGAGCACGGCTTGCGGTCCGCCGAACGGGCGCTTGGCATAGACCACCCATTCGGTTTGGCGTAATGGCGCGACAAAGGCGGCGAAGGCTTGCGGATCGGCGAGTGCCGCGTGATCGCCGAAGAACTTGAGACGGCCGGCGGCGTGAGCGGCGGCAAGCTTGTCGAGGAACAGGCGGCGGAACAAGCGCGAGAGAACACGCACGGGAAGGAAAAAGGCGGGACGGCATGCGATCCAACGCTTGCCGTCGAGCGAGATGCCGCCGCCGGGCACGATCATGTGGACGTGCGGGTGATGGGTCATTGCCGAGCCCCAAGTGTGCAGCACCGCGGTGATGCCGACGCTGGCGCCGAGATGCTTGGGGTCGGCAGCGATCGTCATCACCGTCTCGGCCGCCACCTTGAACAGGATGTCGTAGATCGCTGCCTTGTTCTGATGGGCGATCTCGCCGATCGGCGCCGGCAGAGTGAAGACGACGTGATAGTACGGCACCGGCAACAGCTCGGCTTCGCGGTCGGCCAGCCAGCGCTTCGCCGCGATGCCCTGGCACTTGGGACAGTGCCGGTTGCGACAGGAATTGTAGGCGATGACCGTATGAGCGCAGTCCTCACAGCGCGCGACGTGCCCGCCGAGCGCCGCCGTGCGGCAGCGCTCGATCGCTGCCATCACCTTCAATTGGCCGAGGCTGATACGACCGGCGTTGGCTTGGCGCCATGCCGGACCATGGCCGCGGAAAATATCCGCGACCTCCAAAGCCGGGCGCGACATCGGCGCCGGCCGTCAGCGAGATGCTTGAATCTCCTTGAGCTTGACCGCGATGTGCTCCAGCGGGCTCATGACCGCATTGATGGTCTTGGTGGCCACGCGTGCGTAGAGCGCCGTATTCTCAAGCTTGGCGTGGCCGAGCAGAACCTGGATCACCCGGATGTCGGTGTTCTGCTCCAGCAGATGCGTGGCGAAGCTGTGCCGTAAGGTATGCGGCGATACGCGCTTGTTGATGCCGGCCGCCTCGGCCGCGATATGACAGCCGCGATTGAGTTGGCGGGTAGTCATCGGTTGCACCGGATTGCGTCCCGGAAACAGCCAGCCTTGCGGGCGTTCCACCATCCACCATGTTCGCAGCACTTGCAGCAGGTGCGGCGACAGCATCACATTGCGATCCTTGCCGCCCTTGCCGTTCTCCACCCGGATCAGCATGCGTTTGCTGTCGATATCGGAGATCTTGAGCGTAACCACTTCGGCCGCCCGCAAGCCGGCGCCGTAGGCCACGCTGAGCGCCGCCTTGTACTTGAGCCCCGGCGCTGCATTGAGCAGCCGTGCCACCTCTTCGGGGCTCAATACCACCGGCAGCTTGCGCGGTTCGCTCACAAAGATCAGCTGCCGCTCCATATCGGGGCGATCGAGTGTTACGCCGAAGAGAAAGCGCAGCGCCGAAACCGCGCTGTTCATACTCGACGACTGCACCCCGTTCTGCCTTTGATGCAGTTGAAAACGGCGCAGATCGTCGGCGCTCGCGCTATCAGGCGAGCGGCCGAGGAAGGTCGTAAAGTTCTTGATGTGGCGGATGTAGCCCATTTGCGTCTTTGGCGCTAACTTGCGGATCGTCATATCTTCGATCATGCGCCGGCGCAGCGGACTGATAACCTCGTCGGTCATGGGGATGCTCCTGTTTGAAGTGAGGTTGAGAACAACCCCTCATCTTCAGACAGGACTCCTCATCGCGTCATCGCATTGAACGCCGCTGCCGCTGCCCTACCGCGCGAGCGGTTTAGTCCTCTGGCCCTTCTCGGACCTTTCACGATGTCCGCTCTCTGGTTGCGATCAGGTGCAAAGCGGACCTAAACCGGCAAAGATAAGTTGCCCCGCGCTATGCGGCAATCGCGCATTGAAACATTCACGAGTGGCTGTATTCAATCTCCGCAACCTTCGACGGCAGTCGTTCCCCTAACGGATCATTTGGCAGCCGCTGAATTAGGCGCGTTGCTATCTCTCTTAACAACAAATGCCGATCATCGAGGTCCAGTCGCTCGCAAGCTGCGAAGGCGGACTCAAATCGACTGACGGCTATTCGGTAATCCACTGCTTCTAGAAGGGATCGTTCGCGGTCTTGCATTTGCAACTCCAGTACTCAAAGAAAACCCGCAAGGATCATGGCGTTTGGGTTTGGCTCGAATATGGCTGCGCCATCTTCGTTTGGACAACCGCTCTGCGCAATTTCGCCACGCCATCAAGGTCGGCTATAGACCCTAAACGCAGCAGTAGGTGTTCAAATGGGTGAGCGTGCGCGCGAATTTTTGGAGCATTGGAAGTCAGAGCACGTTGAGAGTATTCCTCTTGCGGATTATTCGCCTCATTGATCCACATCAATGCACTTAGTGATTTCAGTGATCTAATAGCCTGGGTATTTGGAGGTTCAGCGATGTCGAAATTTACAAAATGTCTTGGGATCATAGCGCTAGCGCTAATCATCAACATAGGCGTCGCCGAAGCGCGTGGCGGTGGTGGCGGTGGTGGCGGTGGTTGGCATGGCGGCGGTGGCGGTGGTTGGCACGGGTACGGCGGCGGTGCTCCCGGTGGATACAGTGCCGGGTACGGTCGCGGATACAGTGGCGCTTACAGTCGTGGATACGGGTACAGCGGCGGATACCGGTATGGCGGCGCTTACAGGCGCGGGTATGGCGCCGGATTAGGGCACTATCCGTACTACCGATACAGGGGCGCGCCGTATCGCTCTACGGCTACGGCTACGGCTACGGCTACGGCTACGGCTACGGCTACGGCTACGGATATGGCTACGGCTATGGCGGGTACTACGGATATGACTACGGCTATGACAGTTGCTACGTCCTGACGCCCTATGGTTGGGCTTGGGTCTGCGACTAGCTCCGCGAGAGTTTATTTTTGACAACAAGCCGCGTTTTCAGGTGCGGCGTCGTCGCAGCATTCTCGAATGGTGATGGCGCGGGCGCCGGATGACGACCCGACGCTGATAGAGGAAGTTTCGATTTAAGGGCATTCGGCCGGCGACGTGCCTACCGCAATGCCGGCGCGCGCGGATTGAGTGCTCCTCCCCTTCATGGCATAGTTTTGCACAAGAGTGGAATGCGCCCTTAGGGCCGGACAAGATTAGGCGGCAGTTTTGACCGTCTGCCGGGCGTGGTCGTCCTCGAACTGGACCGGGCTCAGATAGCCGAGCGCGGAATGGAGTTTACGAGTATTGTAAACCTCGTCGATGAAGCGGGGAAGATCAGCTGTCACGTCCTCGAAGGTTTCGTAGTCCATCAGATAGACGGCCTCGACCTTCAGTGTCTTCATGAAGCTTTCTGCCTTGGCATTGTCGTAGGGGTTTCCGCGCCGCCCCATCGAACCAACAAGACCGTGGTCGGTGAGTTGGCCGCGGTAGACCTCAGACGCATATTGCGAGCCACGATCCGAGTGGTGAATGCAGCCCTTTGGAGGCTGCCGGGCTCGGATAGCTGCCTTCAGCGCGGCAACGGCCAGGCGCGCATCAATTGAGCGGCTGATGGCATATCCAACCACCCGGCGTGACCAGGCATCGAGGATGGCGGCCATATAGACGAAGCCGGAGGCGATCGCGATGTAGGTGATGTCAGCCACCCAGACCTGGTTCGGGCCGTCGACGATCCTATGGCGGGCGAGGTCGGGGAAGATCAGACCGTCGTGGTCGCTGTCGGTCGTGGCCACGAACCGCTTGCGGCGCTTGGGCTGCAGGTCGTGCTCGCGCATGAGACGACGGATCTTCTTGGAGTTGACGACTATGCCGCGATGGCGCAGCTCGGCGCCAACCCGGCGATAGCCATAGGCTTCGAACTCATCGCAGATCGCCATCATGGTCGCGACCAGCGCGGCGTCGTCAATCGGTAATGCCGGAACGTCGTAGTAGGTGGAGCGAGACAGGCCCATCAGCCGGCATCCTTCGGCGATGGAGAGGCCACGGGGCCGGTGATGACGGATGTACTCGCGCTTCTCGGCCGCGGTGCGCTTTTCAGAGCCCCTTTTAGAAACTCGATTTCCAGGGCCTGCCGACCGACCATGCGTTCGAGCGCCGCTATTTTTCTCTCGTAATCTTGAAGCAGATCAGCTGCCTGGGCGTCATCATCAAACGCTCCAGCTTCAAACTTCCGCACCCAGATTCGGATGAGGTTGCGCGAGACGTTGTGTCGGCTGGCAAGAGCATGGAGCGTCTCGCCTGCAATGAAGTCCTGGGCGATCTGCCGTTTGAACTCGATGCTGTGGGTGCGGTGCTTGGCCATGGCTTTCATCCTCTGAAAGCCCGGCAGCTCCGGTCAATCCCCAACCTGCAACCTGTCCACCGTCAGGGGCGCACTCCATAGCGTCGTACGCAGAGGGGGAAATATGATTTCGGTTTTGATCGGCGTTTTGATTATTTGCGTCGTAGGCGCGATTTGCTTTTGGGCCATCGAACAGTATGTCAGGGACCGTCGTTTGGCCAATCTGCTGAAACTGCTGGTGATACTTATTTGTGTGGGAGCGATCCTTCAGCGGGTGCTCCCGCTTGTGGGGATGTACTAGCCTCCGACCACGACCGAGCATCGGCCATCAGTTTTGCGAACGATTGCGGCAGATCCACCCCACGCCAAATAACTCCGGCAAGCACTAAAGCGGTGGTCGAGATGAAAGATACGCCTTCGCCAGAGTCGGACAGGTAAGCTGCTACAACCGCCGCCACGATCAAGCCGGCGATAATGGTCGCAGTCCAATAAAGAATCCGTCCCAATCTCGCATCTCTCGCTCACAAGCATTTTGCCCTGAGACTATAGCCGCTTGATGTCACTGATCGTGTAAATAGCGCCGCAGACCAAGAGTGAGATCGTGAAAGCGGCGATAATCAAAAGTCCAAAATTGACCAGCACAGCTTGATACTCCCTAGTTTGCCACACCCAGCCAATAAGCATCCTGTTATGCCCCGTTGTCCGGCCAAAAATGCTCACCCAGCCGCACAAATCTCTGATGCCAGGCAAGCCACGAGGCGAGCCCTCGCGACAAAACAAAAGCCCCGCGAACGGGGTTTAGTGGACGGAGCCTCCCCTCGGGGGTGAGGGGCCTTGGGGGACTGTGAGGAGGCCCGTCCGGAGTCCATTACGCTGTGGCCCGCCCAAAGTTCCTCTTAGCCGAAAATCCGGTTGCGTGCGAGCCGGATGGCCGCACGGCGCAAGCGCCGGTCTTTTAGAATCGAGGTCTCCCTCCGCCGAGGACCGCCTTCCAAAATCGTTTCATTTCGCCGAGTCTAATGTGATCATTGGCGTTGTGAGGGCGAGAAGTGTCCACGAAGTCGGTTATGGGCACAAATGGCACTGGGAGGCGTAACCGGTCGTGGCCGGAGGCGCTGAAACGGGAGATCGTGGCGGCGTCGTACGCGCCAGGCACGTCGGTCTCAATGGTTGCCCGGCATTACGACGTGAATGCGAACCAGGTATTCGGTTGGCGGAAGCGCTATCGCGACGACCCGCGTGCGCCGGCCATGCCGGCGGCTCCGCAACTGATCCCGGTGGTGGTCACGGGTGAACGGGATGCTGTCGTCGTGCGGTCGTCGTCCGTCTCGGCGACGATCGAGATTGATCTTGCCGGCAAATATCGTGTCCGCATCAGCAGCGGCGTCGATGTGCAAGCGCTGCGGCGTGTGCTCGATGTGCTGGAGCGGCGATGATCCCGGTAGCCTCTGGTGTGCGGGTCTGGCTTGCGGTCGGACGAACCGATATGCGGCGCGGCATGAATGGCCTGGCTCTCCAGATCCAGGAAGCGCTGCGGCGCGATCCCCATGCCGGCGATCTTTACGTCTTTAGGGGCGCCAGAGGTGACCTGATCAAGATTTCTTGGCATGACGGCCTCGGCATGTCGCTCTACGCCAAAAGGCTGGAGAAGGGCCGCTTCATCTGGCCATCGCCGGCCGACGGCGTAGTTGGAATCTCGGCCTCGCAGTTGGCCTACATGCTCGATGGAATCGATTGGCGCAATCCGCGTCATACCTTCCGACCGGAGCATGCGGGATAAGTGCTGACGATTCATTTTTTAGGAGTCATCCGCCGATATTTATGATTCTATCTGGGCATGGATTCGGGTGGCGAAGCCTTTCCAAATGACATCGCGGCGCTGAAGGCGGCGCTGGCCGCGGCACGCGACAGGCACATCATCGAAGCGGCCAGGGCCACATACGCCGAAGCGGAACTCGCGGTGGCGAGAGCCAAAGCCTCTGATGATCAGGCCCTGATAGCTCACCAGCAATTGCGGATCGAGAAACTGACGCGCGAGCTCTATGGTCCGCGCTCGGAACGCACGTCGCGCCTTCTCGATCAGATCGAGTTGCAGTTCGAGGAGCTGGAGAGTTCGGCGACCGAAGACGAGATCGCGGCCGAGATGGCGGTGGCCAAGACCACGATGGTAGCGGCCTTCACCCGCAAGCGCCCGGCGCGCAAGCCGTTCCCCGAACATCTGCCGCGCGAGCGGGTGATTGTGCCGGGACCGACCGCTTGCCTTTGCTGCGGCGGCGGGCGGCTGCGCAAGTTGGGCGAGACCGTCACCGAGACGCTGGAATCGATCCCGCGTCAATGGAAGGTGATCCAGCATGTCCGCGAGAAGTTCACCTGCCGGGACTGCGAGAAGATCAGTCAGGCTCCGGCGCCGTTCCATGTGATCGCCCGCGGCTGGGCCGGCCCCAGTCTGCTGGCAATGATCCTGTTCGAGAAGTTCGGGCAGCATCAGCCGCTCAACCGCCAAGCCGAACGCTATGCCAAGGAAGGCGTGCCGCTGAGCTTGTCGACCCTGGCGGACCAGGTGGGGGCCGGCTGCGCGGTGTTGGAACCGATCCTCCGGCGTATCGAAGCTCACGTCCTCGCAGCCGAACGATTGCATGGCGATGACACCACGGTGCCGGTCCTGGCCAAGGGCAAGACCGACACCGGGCGATGTTGGGTTTACGTGCGCGACGATCGCCCGTTCGGCGGCACCGTGCCGCCGGCGGCGATGTTCTATTACTCACGCGACCGCGCCGGCGAGCATCCCCAGGCGCATCTCGCCAACTACGCTGGGATTTTCCAGGCCGACGCTTATGGCGGATACAACAAGCTGTACGAGCCGGATCGCACGCCGGGGCCGATCCTGGAGGCGGCCTGCTGGGTCCACGCCCGCCGCCCGTTCTTCATCATGGCGGATCTGACCGAGAATGCCCGTCGCAAGGCGCAAGGCAAAACCCCGGCACCGATCTCGCCGCTGGCCCTTGAGGCGGTCCGTCGCATCGACGCCCTGTTCGAGATCGAACGCTCGATCAATGGCCAGAGTGCCGAGAAGCGCCGCGCTGTCCGGCAGGAACTCAGTACGTCCTTGGTCGCCGATCTGGAAAGCTGGATGCGCGAGCAACGTGCTAAGCTCTCGCGCGGCAATGAAGTCGCCAAGGCGATGGAGTATATGCTCAAACGCTGGACCGCGTTCACCCGCTTCCTCGACGATGGCCGCATCTGCTTGTCAAACAATGCAGCGGAACGAGCGTTGCGCGGAATAGCCCTTGGAAGAAAGTCGTGGCTATTCGCCGGCTCCGACCGCGGCGGACAGCGCGCTGCCGCCATGTACAGCATCATCGTCACGGCAAAAATGAACGACGTTCGATCCTCAAGCTTGGCTGGCCGACGTTCTAACCCGCATCGCCGAGCACCCGGCTCACAGGCTCGACGAACTCCTGCCGTGGAATTGGCAACTACTTCGAGACAGCGCTAGGCAGGCGGCCTGACGCCACCCCCCGACTAAATCAACGGGATAGCAAAGCTGCGGTGCTCACCGCATGCTAACCTACCTGCGGATGGGACAGCCGCTGGTAGATTTCTTCTCGGCGGCCGACGCGGAAAAGGATTTCGAGTAGCGCGGCGGGGAACGGAAAGACGTTCGGCTGACGTCCAAGGCCATAGCGCGTGGCCGCCATTATTTCCGCGACCGTGAGCGCCTCCGATCGGCGGCGATGAAGGCTCGCCGTAGCGTTCCCGGCGCTGTCAGCACGGCCTCGATTGCCGCCAACAGATTTTCCAGTGCGAGCAGCGAGCGGCGCGCCCTGAGGCTGCCGAGCGGCAGCGTAAAGGGCGACCGAGCAAGCTGCATCAGTTGCGCCATGTTGCCCTGGACCCCGGGCCCGCAGACCAGAGCCGCCCGTAGTGACACCCAATCGAGGTCGAGTTCCGCCAGACCGCGCTCCGCTGCCAGTTTCGATTTCCCATTGGCGTCGGTCGGTCTCGGTTCGAGCGGCTTTACCGATAGGACCGGCAGCGGGCGGCGATGGCTCAGGCGCCCTTTGCCGCCGGAACTTTAACCGAGCTGAGGAACGCAATGATGTCAGCCATGGACTGATCGAAGTGCTCATTCAGGAAGAAGTGGCTCGAATTCGGATAGAGCTTCAGCTTGGCTCCGTGGACTAGGTGCGCAAGCTCCTGCGAGCAGCCGATAGAGCACCACGTGTCCTCGCTGCCGCAGTTCACTAGCGTCGGCACCTTGATCTGGCTAAGTCGCGAACGTGCATCATGCTCGATACAGGCTTCTGTGGAACGGATGAACGCGTGGGCCGGCCGCTGGGCGTCGCCGATCGACTTCTCCTTAGCGTCGATCTCGTCCTTGTGAGTATTGAAGTATGGCAACGTGTAGCAGAACAACGTCATGTGGCGGGCGGCTTCGTGCGGCCCCTGCGCCTTATAGACATTCATGATGTTTTCCGTCACACGCGCACCATAGCGATCCATCTTCGCGAACGAGCAGTTGATCACGAGACTTAAGGTTCGATCCGGATGATTGATCGCAATTTCCTGCACGATTCCGCCGCCCATCGAGATGCCGTAGATGTGCGCGCGCTCGATCCCGATCGCATCCATCAGACCGACGGTGTCATCGGCGAAGAGCTTGGTCGAATAGGGCCGATCCGGACAATCGGTCCGTCCAGTGCCGCGGTTGTCGAAGCAGAGAACCTGGTAGTGCTGGGCAAGATATTCGATCTGACGCATCCAGGTGCGCGCGTCCCCGGCAAGCCCACCAATATGGACGAGCGGTGTGCCCTTGCCGTGAATTTCGTAATGCATCTCGATGTCGTTGATGCGAACCTTGGGCATTTTCCCCTCCTCTGGACAAAGCGACAGTCGCCTAACGTAACTTATGGAATGCTAGGCAATCACTGCGCCTTAATGCCGGCTGCCTTAAAGACTTTGCCCCACTTCTCGGTTTCGTCGACGATCAATTTGCCAAATTCGGCTTTCATCATCGGCGCCGGCACGCTACCAACCTGAGCAAGTCGCGCCTGTACCTGCGAATCTGCGAGACCGGCATTAACCGCGTCGTTGAGTTTGTCGATGATCGCCGCTGGCGTGTTCTTCGGCGCACCGACGCCATTCCAGGCGGTCGCCTCGTAGCCCGGCACAAACTCGGCCACGGTCGGAATTCCGGGCAGCGCCTGGGAGGGCGTCGCACTGGTCACCGCAATGGCGCGCAGCTTGCCGGCCCTGATCTGTTCGATCACCGTCGGTATCGGACTGAACGCCGCCTGCACCTGTCCGCCGAGCAGATCGGGCAAGTAAGAGCTGCGATACGGCACGTGAACCAGTTTGACGTTGACCATGGACATGAAAAGCTCGGCGGCGACGTGCGGCAGGCTGCCAATGCCGCCTGATGCCACGTTGATCTTGCCCGGGTTAGTTTTGGCATAGGCGATGAATTCGGGAACGGTCTTGGCTGGAAACGACGGATTGACCACGATGACACCCGGCGTGCGCGAGATGCACGCAACCGGAGCGATGTCGCGGATGAAATCGAAGGTGAGCTTATCGTAGAGCGACGCGTTCCAAGCGTTTGCTGACGTTGCTTCAAGCAGTGTGTAGCCATCTGGGTGCGCCCGCACGACCATGTCAGTAGCTAGATTTCCGCCCGCGCCCGGCTGATCGTCGACGATGAATTGCTGCGCAAGTCGCTTCGACAGCCATTGTGCTATTGGACGTGCGAGAACGTCGGACAGGCTGCCAGGAAAGAACGGAACGATAAGGTGCACCGGCCGTTTTGGATAATCGAGCGCGCATGCGACGCTCGTTACGAGCGGGAGCGTCGCGGCACCTGCTGCCAGATGTAGAAAAGCTCTTCGGGGAAGTTTCATGACAAGTTTCCAAAACAGAAATAGGGTCGCGTCCGTTTGCTGACGAGCGCGACCTCTAGCGTGCTCTGTCCTGGCTAGGGCGTCGGCGCCTCAGCGGCGAGTTTGCTGAACTCATCGGGCGTGTAGCCGCGCACCGTCGTGGTGCGTGCATTGCCCGTCGCCGAGATGGCAGTCACGAATTTCATCATCGCCTCGCCGCTGGGCATATCAACAGTAGCGACAACGTCATATTGGCCCGTCGTGACATAGGTGCTGATCAGCCTTCCACCCAATTTCTCGACCATGTTTTTGGCGGCTTGATTGCGTTTACTGGCGTCTTTCGCATTTTTGGCGGCTTGGTCGGTCCAGTTAATGAAACAGATGAATGTCGGCATTTGGTACCTCCCTTTGAGAGTGCGGGGATTAACAAAAGTGTTTGATGGCTTTGTGGGGCCGCGAATGATGGGCCGCAGTGCAGACTGCGCTCTGTTCATGTCTTGCGCAAGACGGGGTTTTCCACCCCTCTCAAATAGGGCCTCTCGAATAGGGCTGCGCGTGTCTCGAAGGACCTGAACGCGAAGTGCTGGAACGTCCCATTTTTTCGGCTGCTCGTTGGGTGGAAGCAGACATGCCGCCGAAATGTTTCAAAGACCGACTTTGACCTAGGCTGTGTGAAAACGCGCTGCCTGTGATTCACTCCGTGATGTGATTTTGCTGTTGCGGAGGGATCCGATGAGGCGCTTCGTTGAGGGGATTGATCGCGGTCAGGCGACGCTGTTTCCGGAGTACCTTGAGGACTTTATCGACGAGGACAATCCGGTTCGGGTGATCGATGCCTTCGTTGACAACCTCGACTTATTGAGGTTGGGGTTTGGAGGGGTGACGCCCGAGGCGATGCTGGTCCGTGATAGGCGCACGAGTTCGGCGAATGGCGCGTGCGGCCGGCATGAGCGGCATTGACAGCGAGGGGGATCAGGCTCGTCACCGCCGCTTCGGAATGACGATCGATACGTCGCAAGTCGATCGCCTGCATGGTGCGGCAGGCCGGGCAGCGTGCCCAAAAGGAACCAATACCGCGCGACCACCGCGCCGATCGTTGGAGCGAACAGGAGGGGGCATACGCTTGGCCTGGCGTTTGTTCCAAGCGCCGATCAGGGGTTCGGCATCCTCAAGCACCTGGGCATCGGTCGCACGCCGGGCTGCGCCTCCTTCCCGGGCTCGTAGCGAACATTATCGAAACGACGCTGATGATCTATTGCGCAAGCGCAGTGTACATCGGAGCAGCAAGTGATGTTCGCTTGGATCAGCGGATCCATCACCTTGTCGGCAGCGATTGCGGTGGCCGGCTCATTGCTTCATTCCGCCAGTCGTTAAGCCCGACGCCATGTAGCGACGCAGCGCGTAAAAGATCGCAACCGGTGGCACTGAATAAAGGATTGCGATCGCCATCATGTAGTTCCAGGGAGCGTCGTCATCGTCGAAGAACTGCTCCAGCGCCATCGCGACAGTAGTATGCCGTTCCGACGTCAGGAGCATGTACTGATAGAAGTAGTCATTCCACGCGAATAGGAGCGCATAGGTGCCGACTGCGGCGAGTGCGGGAGCCATCAGCGGCAAATAAATGCGCAGATACACTTGGACCACCGACGCGCCATCGATGCGCGCCGCGTCGTCGATCTCGAACGGGATCAGTTTCGCATAATACTGCAAGACAAGAATGGCGTAAGGAGTTGCGAACGTCACTTCCGCCGCGATCACCGTACACGGGTTGTCCGAAAGGCCATAGATGTGCATCACCCGCAGGAACGGAATGATGAGGGTCGACGACGGGATCGCGTAGGTGAGGAGCGCGGTGCTGGAGAGTGCCCAATCCTTGCCAAGACGCATTCGGCCGATGGCGAAGCTGGCGAGCGAGCCGATCGCGACCGTCAACGCCATGACGGCGAGCCCGATATAGGTGCTGTTGACGAACGCAGGCCAGATATCGCGGACGTCCTCGCCGTCAGCGTTCCACAGCGCGGCGAATACGTCGAGCGTCGGTTGCGACGGCCAGATGTCGTAGCTGAATTCGTTATGGCCGGCGGGATCGAGCGCCACCAGAAACATGTTGTAGACAGGAAAGAGCGACCAGATCAGGATAGCCACGCCGAGCAGCAGCGAGCTTCCTTCGACGAGGATTCGTCGCCGCCGGTTGCGGGCGTGCAGATCGGCGATCACAGTTGCACCTCGGTCGCCTTGAGGCGCTGCATCAACAGGATCACGACCGGAATGAGCAGCGGCAGCATCGACAGGCCGGCCGCCACGCCAAGCGGCGGGTTGGCGAAATCGAGCGCGTAGTGAAAGCCGAGCGTGGAGACGACCTCCGACTCGAAGGCCGGCGTGCCAGCGGAGACGAACAGTACCGGCGAGTAATCGCCGAACGCCCAGATCGTCGCGATCAACGTGCTGATGATGTAGAGGTTGGCGAGGAGCGGGGCGGTGACGTGGACGAAACGGCCGTAGGGCGAGGCGCCGTCGACGTTGGCCGCGTCATAGAGATCCTGCGGGATTGCCATGCGGCCGCCGAGAAAGATCAGTGTCCACAGCGGCATCCATTTCCAGACGGTGGCGACGATGTCGCAGCCGAGCGCCAGCCAGCCGTGATTGAACCAGAACGGACCCTCGACGCCGAACAACGCCGACAATAGATTGTCGGCCAGACCCTGCGGGTAGGCGACCAGCATCCAGTGGAACGAGAGGTAGGCGGGGACAGCAGGCAGCGTCCACGGCAGGATGTAGACGACCAACAGCGCTTTGATCCACCAACGCCGGCGCGTAAAGAAGCCGGACAGCAAGAGCGCCAGGACCATCTGTACGTTCACAGCGAGCCCGACAAACAGCACGGTGTTGACCGCCGCGCGTACGTAGCGCGGGTCCGCGATCAGCGCGGCATAGAGCGCCGGATCGCTGCCCATCCGCAGGGCGTAGCCGATAGGATAGATGGCAAACGCGGCGAACAGCGCCGCGTAGGGAACGACGAAAGCGACCGACCAGCCGAGATCCGAGCCGTGCAGCCCGCTGCGCCACCTGGGAAGGCGCGGCCAACGGAAGGTGAGGGGCCGTCGCGCGGCGACAGCCCTGGAATTGACGCTCATAACTCTGCCGAAGCGATGGGCGGCTTCAACCCTTGACGCCGCCCATGGTCAAGCCCGCGGTCATGCGCCGGCGGAAGGCATAATAGACCGCCACCGGCGGTATCGCATAGATGATCGCGGTCGCCATCATGTAATTCCACGGCGCTTCATCGCTGTTGAGGAACTGCGCCAGCGCCACCGGTACCGTCATGCTGCGTGTCGAGGACAACAGCATGAACTGATAGAGGTACTCGTTCCACGCCAGCAGCAAGGCGTAGGTGCCAACCGCGACCAGAGCAGGAGCCATCAACGGCAGGTAGATGCGCAGATACACCTGCAGCGGCGAAGCGCCGTCGATGCGCGCCGCCTCGTCGAGCTCAATCGGGATGCTGACGCCATATTGCTGGAAAATGAAGATCGCGTACGGCGTGGCGAAGGTGACTTCGGCGAAGATCACCGCCCACAGATTATTGGCTAGCCCGTATTTGATCATGATGCTGTAGAAGGGAATCGCCAGGAACGAGGCTGGGATCACGTAGGTGAGCAGCGCCGCGTTGCTGACGATCCAGCCGTTCTTCAGCCGCATCCGGCCGATCGAGAAGCTCGCCAGCGAGCCGATGAGCAGCGTGAGGAACGTCGTGGCCGCACCAATGTAAATGCTGTTGGCAAACTGGTGCCAGAAATATTGCAGGTACCAATAGCCCTCGGTCACCACCACCCAGAAGCCTTTGAGCGTCGGATGTGCGGGCCAGATACTGGTGGTGAACACGTCGCCGTGGCTTTCCAGCGACACCATGACCATGTTGTAGATAGGCGCCAGCGTCCAGAGCACGAGCACGAGCGCGAACGCGACAGCAGCGGCTTCAGTGAGACGGCGCCGCAGCCGATAATTGGGGCGTCGCCGCGCCGCGCCGCGCCCATCGATTGAGACGACGCTCACAGCTGCACCTCCGTGGTGCGCAGTTTGCGCATCAGGATGATAACGAGCGGGATCAACAACGGCAGCGCTGACATTACCGTGGCGACACCGAGATCGGGCCGCGCGACCTGGAAGGCGTCGCGGATGCCGAGCGTCGCCAACACGTGGGTCGAAAGCGCAGGTCCGCCGCCGGTAATAAAGTAGACCTCGTTGAATTCTCCCAGGACGAAGATCGTCGAGAGCAACGTGCAGATCAGATAAAGGTTGGCGAGCAGCGGGAAGGTGACGTAAGCGAAGCGCTTGATGCCGGTGGCGCCGTCAACGTCGGCGGCGTCATAGAGCTCCTGCGGGATCGCCATGCGGCCGGCGAGCAGGATCACGGTCCAGAACGGCATCCATTTCCAGATGTGCGCGGTGATCACGGAACCGAGCGCAAGCCACCGTGAGGTGTCGAGCCAGCCTGGCCCGTCGACGTGGAAAAGATCCCACAGCGTGTTGTTAACGAGGCCCCACTGGCCGTTGAGCATCCAGTGAATCGAGATGAAGGTCGGCAGCGCCGGCACCGCCCACGGCAGCACGAAGACGAGCAGGAGGCCCTTCGTCCACCAACTGTGCCGCATGAAGAAGCCCGACATCAACAGCGCGCCAAACATTTTGAGATTCACGCCGATGCCGACAAAAAGAAGCGTGTTGACCACGGTGTTCAGGTAGAGCGGATCGGAAAACAGCTCGGTGTAAAGCTCCGGCCTGTGACCCATCCACAATCCATAGGCCACCGGATAGGCCACAAACGCGACGAACACCCCCGCATAGGGCACCACAAAGGCAATCGCCCACGCGAATTCCGAACCTTGTAGACCGCCCCGCCAAAGACGACGCCGCGGCAGCGACGGCGAGGGAACGGTAAGTTCCTGGGCGGCCTCGAAAGTTGTGCTGCTCATCGTTTCCTCTCAGGCCTGTGCGATAGGATATTTGGCGAGGATGGCGCCGATGTGCTTTAGGGCCGCGTCGGCTGCGGCTTCCGGACTGACGTTGTCGCGGATGACGCTGGCGTGCGCCGTACCCCAGATCTGCGATGCGTTTGCCTCGGACATGCCCGGATTGTAGGCGTAGTGGCGGGGCAGCGTCTTGCCGAGTACGCCCTGTGTGACATAAGCGAGGCGGTGCGGGTCCTTGGGGTCGGTCCACCACGGATCGTCCTTCACGATGCTCGGAATCGCCGGCAGCCAGCGCGCCAAGCCCGATTTCAGGTACGCGGCGGCCGTTTTTGGCTGGATCACGTAACTGACGAACTCCTTGGCGACCGTGACGTTCATGCCGCCTTTCGGGATGAAGGCGCCGCCAACCGTCAGCGGCGACGGGATTTCGTTTCCTGAATTGTCCTTGGGCAAGCCCAGCGTCACGGCGTCGTTGTACTTCTCCGGGTCGTGGATCATCGCTAGTTCGGTCGAGATCGTGCCGTCCAGATCCATAACAAGCTGCTTGGCGTGAAAGGCGTTGTTGTCGTCGGCATCGCCCCAATCGAGCGCGCCAGGCGGGACATAGCCCTGCTTGAACGCGGTCGTGATGTAGGTGATGGTCTTGACCACCGCCTCCTTGACCTTCGGGTCGTCAAGATGCGGCCTTCCATCGGGTGTGACGATGTCGTAGCCGCCATAGGCCGAGAGGAAGTAGTTGAAGAGGTTGTTACCGTCGGCCGGCCCGTTCGTCGTGGCCTGCAGGCCCAAGGAATAGACGCCGCGCATGCCCTGGCTGCGCAACTTCTCCTGCGTGGGCTTGAAATAGTCCCAGAACGCGTCCCAGGTCTTGGGCGCATCGGCAACTTTCAAGCCGGCCTTCTCGACCAATGAATTCCAGATGTGGAACGGCAACGTGGCGGTCTTAAACGGGGCCTGATAGGCGCCGCGCTTCTTGGTGACGTTGTTGTAGTAATGCGATGCCAGATACGCGGTCGGATGCAGCTGCGACTTGAGCGGATCGACGATGTCGCTCAAGTCCACCAGCTTGTCTTTCCAGGCGTTCTGCGGGACGACCGTTGCGTCCTGCGTATCGTGCGACATGATGTCGGGAACGTCGCCGCTGGTCAGCGAGGAGACCATCTTCTGCATGAGCGGCCCGGTCGGGATCAGACTGTAGTCGATCGTGTTGCCGCTCTGCTTCTCATAGTCGGCGACCATGGCCTGGAAGGATGCGTCTTCTTCGGGAACGAAGCCCTGGTTCCACCATGCGGTCGCGGTCTTGGCCTGGGCGTTGGCGACGTGGGGTCGCCCAATCGCTGCTGCGGCGGCGAGGCCGAGGGAACCGTGGATTGCCGTACGTCTGCTGAGTTTTCTCACTGTTATCCTCCCTAATCTGCAGTCATGCTGCAAAACGGCGCCCAAACTGCGCTTGGCGCGGCGGGATAACAGCGACATCGCCGAGCGTAGAGGACAACCGATCTAAGTGACCGTGTGGCCTGCACTTACTATATACCGGCCATGCGGAAATGTCATGTGTCATTCCGACGCGACTTCAGTCGCCCGCAGATGCCGGCTCTCGAGTTACCGCAATGACCTCATCAGTTTTCGGGTCGATGAGATGCATGTGATCCATTTGGGCCATTAGAGTCATCGGCTGGCCCGGCGAAGCCACTACATCAGGCGAGCAACGGGCGCTGACATCAACGCCGGCAATCTCGAAATGAATCATGGTCTCCGTGCCCATCGGCTCGACGACATCGACGGCAAGAGTGACCTCGGGGCCGCTGCGATATGGCTGCCGCTCAGTGATGTGGTCGGGCCGCAGTCCGAAAATAAGGTCGCGACCGACATAGCGCCGGTAGCTCGAGACCCGGGATGGAGGCACCGACAGCGTCAGGCCGTCTGCAAATCTTACGGCAAGCTCCTCGCCGCGCTCAATAAGCCGGCAGGACAGGAAATTCATCGCGGGCGATCCGATGAAGCCGGCCACGAAGAGTGTCCGCGGCCGGTGGTACAGTTCGTTCGGCGGTCCGACTTGCTCGATCCGGCCCGCATTCATCACGACGACTCGGTCGGCCAGCGTCATCGCCTCCACCTGATCGTGCGTGACATAAACCGAGGTAGTTCGCACTTTTTGATGCACCTTTTTGATTTCGGTGCGCATCTGGACGCGCAGCTTGGCGTCGAGGTTGGATAACGGCTCGTCGAACAAGAAGACTTTCGGATTACGCACAATGGCGCGTCCCATCGCCACGCGTTGGCGCTGCCCGCCTGAGAGCTGCTTGGGGCGGCGCTCCAAAAGCTCGGTAATTTCGAGGATGCGCGCGGCCTCATCCACGCGCCTGCGAATCTCGGTCTTCGGAAAGTTCTTAAGCCGAAGCCCAAACGACATGTTCTGGAATACCGACATATGCGGGTAAAGGGCGTAGTTCTGGAATACCATGGCGATGTCGCGATCGCGCGGCGGTAGATCGTTTACAAGATCGCCCCCGATGTAGATCTCGCCGCTGGTCAACTCTTCAAGGCCGGCAATCAGCCGCAACGTCGTGCTTTTGCCGCATCCGGAGGGACCGACCAAGACCAGCAATTCCTCGTCGGCTATGTCGAGATTGATGCCGCGGACGGCTTCGATGTCGCCGAAGCGTTTGACGATATTGCGCAATGACAGTTGTGCCATTCTTCATCCCTGGTAGCTGGAGATCGAATGCTCAGAGTAAGCAAAGAATGGGAGATCGTCGGCAGTCCGGACTTGCGATTGGTGGAATGATTGTACGGCAAATGCCGCGGGAACGTCAGCACCGTGCACAACGTGCCACACGAACGCACGCTGAACGTCCTATCCGTCCCCGCCGGTCCGGTCTAAAATGAGGAGCGTGCGCCCGCAGAGAAGGCCGAACGGCATGCGCGACATCCATAATGGGATGGTCGCGCTCCGGCTGGTGCTGCAATTCGAGGACGTGCCGTGCCTGCCTCAGTAAGCGGTCGGCAATCTAGGCCGCCTCTAGTTCCGCTACCGGCTTCGGCGCTGGGAAGTAGATGGTGCTACTCTTACTGCTCTGCACAATTGGAAAGTTCCCGACGATCCCGAGAAGAAGGGATAGAGCCTGCCTCAGGTGGGCAGCTTGTGAGCGCGCGGTCTATGCGGCTCTTGGAAAATGCAATTCAGTCAGCCAAGACACCGCTCTTATCAAGCGGGGGAGCTGGCCACAGGCGCAAACGTTCCGCGGCGGGAGTTGATGCTGCGGATCGCAAGACAACCCACTATGCTGGAATTGGGGAGCGATCATCGCGCTGGGAGGAATGACAATGTACCTATCGAACCAAAGCCTACTTGTCATCATCGTGGTCGGAATTGTTGCTGGGTATCTAGCAGGCAGAGTGATGCGGGGCGGTGGTTTTGGGCTGATCGGCGATCTGATAGTCGGCCTCGTCGGCGCCTTCATTGGTGATTGGCTGTTGCCACGGCTCGGTATTCACCTCGGGGCAGGCATCGTTGAGTTGATTGTAAACGCGTTTATCGGCGCGGTCATTCTTTTGCTGCTTCTTCGTTTGGTCGGCGGCGGCAGACGCCGCTGGTGGTAGCGTGGCTGGAGAGGAATAGCTGACAGCGTCCGTAGACTGGTACTCTGATCGTCACGCTTTCGCCGAGGAAGGCCGAACTGTTCTGGGCGCTTATCAGGAGTCTGTCGGTATTGATTCACTTTTGGGAGTAGGAAAGATACCGAAGGCATATTCAGCGGAATTTCGCAAACGTGTGATCGCGCGGGTGAAAAGTGGTGCATCGCGGCGTGAGGCGGCGGACGTGCTCGTCGCGTTCAAAGCTGCCAGTGGTCGCGTTAGGGGATGAATGCGGGGAACTTGACTTTTAGGGAGTGTGACGGGGTGCGTTGCGACGATTTTGAGCGTGGGCGCGCGGGGGCTGCGGTGCTAGATTGGCTCCCTAAGCCGGAGGAAGCGCTCATGATCCAGGCGGCGTCTCCGCTCATTCTGAAGCTTTCGCTATTTTTCGTGACGGCTGGCACTACCCATTTGGTCATGTCATTTGGTCAGACGTTGATACACTATAAGGTGGCACACCATCCAATGGGCGGCAAGATTTTCCGCAATCACATCAACTTCCATCACACCCACTATTCCGACGACCATCTTGTCTCTCGTACGTACCTCGGTGACGAAGGCAATACGACGCCGTACTTTTTCATTCCTATTCTTCTCGTGGGAGGATGCGCTTATTTCTTATTGCCGCTAGATCTTTTTGTGGTGATGGTAGTCGCAGGCTCGGCGTCGTTCTACGCGCACGTTTTGTTCGACAACGAGTACCACTCGGAGAGATCGCGGCTTCACCAGTTCGCATGGTTCAGACGCAAACAAGAGCTGCACTTTATTCATCACCGGCACGCGGACAGTAATTTCGCGATTATCCATTTTTTCTGGGATAGGATTCTTGGTACCTATAGAAAGCCGGATGCGGGATAGACGCTTGGAGACGGAGTGAGCGTCGCCTGATGCGCCGCATTACCATCCTCGGCGAGAAGCCGGAGTAATGCATCTGTCTGATCGCGTACATTCCGCGAACGGGCGCGTGCAGGAGCAGAATGGTGAATGGACCCTTCAAACTCATCCTCTACGAAATATCGATCTGGGCATTACCGGCTCTCATTGCCATCACGTTCCACGAAGCTTCGCACGACTATGTTGCGCACCTGTTGGGCGATGACACTGCCAGGCGCTTGGGCCGAGTAAGCTTCAACCCGCTGGTCCACATTGATCCTTTCGGAACAGTCGTGCTGCCATTAATGCTGCTGCTGTTCCACTCGCCGTTTCTGTTCGGCTATGCGAAGCCGGTGCCGGTCAATTTTCGCGCACTCCGATATCCGCGCGTGGGTACGATATTGGTCGCAGCAGCTGGGCCGGGCATGAATCTACTCTTGGCGACGATTGCAGCGCTCGGCTTTCATATCGTTGGCTACGTTCCGGCTCCCGGGGCGCTGTGGTTGGCTGACAACCTAAAGAACGCACTCCTGCTCAACGTCGTTCTGGCGATTTTCAATCTTTTGCCGATCCTGCCACTCGACGGAGGACGCATATTGGTGGGCGTTCTTCCAGGCGCCCTGGCACGCTCGCTGTCACGTTTTGAGCCTTATGGCTTGCTGATGCTCATCGGTCTGCTCTTTGTGCTGCCGCTGCTGAGTGTACGGCTTGGCATTAATTTCGACCCGCTCTCGCGGCTAATCATGACCTCGACCAATTCGGTTGTCGGCATCATACTTTGGCTAACCGGAAACATTTGACGCGCTGTGCGCGCGTCGCTCTTACTGGCGATACGTCCGATTTCGGGGGGTAGACCGGAAGTCGCCGAAGCGCGCTCGAAACGATGCGAATGACCCGGATCAGACATAAAGCTTTCGCCGCAGCTACGAAATGCAATTACCGTTTCCGCAGTCTTAAGGTTGGAAGGCGGTCCCATAAAATTGGCGGCGAAGCAACGAGTGACACCGTCGCTGACGGCTGCTGCCGTTAGCGGAACTTGCATTTTAATGAATAACTTAAACGGCAGAAAACATCCTCTAGGCAAAAAGACGTAGTCAGCAGCACGAAGGAGCCGACATGACACAGCTTTTGCGTTTTTTGAAGGACGACAGCGGCGCAACCGCTATTGAGTACGGCCTTATCGCAGCCGGCATTTCGGTCGCGATCATCGCCGTTGTGCAGGGCCTTGGCACACAGTTGAACACCACGTTCTCCTCTGTTTCGAGCGCGCTCAAATAAGTCCGCCCTGGCTGCTCCACTGTCATCGGAAGGGAAAGCCCTGGACTTCGCCGGGGCTTTTCTTTTTGTGCCATTGGCCCCAAACCGAAGTATCGCGAAGTCCGCGATTTGGTCGACATCGAATTTCGGTAGAGGTTGACCCAAAGCGGTCCTCACGGCGGGCTGTCAATTTGCGCCGCAACAAACGGCTGGACCCTACTCAATCACCTCGTCGCCACGACCGAACAGCGGCGAATGCAACTTGCATTCAAGGTTCCATCTCTCTAATCCACTTGCGGCTTCAAGATCGCCCAGCCGACATGGACCACGCCAATGCCGCGGCGCATCGGCAGATCGAACGGCGCGCCGATTTCGGCATTGGGCGCGATCGCGGCGAATTGCGGTGGCAGCACCTTCGGATCGCTCTGCGTCCACACCACAATGGCGCCGTCTCTCCGCAGATCATTGAGATCGATCCATGGCGCGCGGGCCGGCTCGCCGTCGATCAACACTTGCGGCTGGTACGGCGAATAGTGCGCGGCGTTGCCGCCGTCCCACGTTGAGCCGATGACGTAGCGCAGCGTCGTATCGGTCGCGGCGTGAAAGCGCATCGTCAAACTCTCGCCGAGCTTGTCGCCGGGAAAAAACTCGGCGCGGTAGCGGTGATCGACGAGCGGCAGCACCGTGTAATTAACGACGAAGGCCAGCGCCATCACGACGAACACCGCGCCCCATGCGGCAACCATTCGCCCGATACGGTCGCGATCGAACAATGGGCGAACCGTCATCACGATCCACACTCCGACATAGAGCCACAGCGGATAACCCCACATGGCGACGGCGCCGCGGCCGCTCACGGCGGAAAGCGCAATCGTGGCGGCGCCGGGCCCAAAGGCCAGAAGCGTTACGATGCGGCGGTCGAAAGCATCAGCGGCAATTGTGCCGCGCCCCTTCGGCCGCGACCAAAATAGCGCTGCCGCGACGAACAGCGATGGCAGCATGAAAAACAGCTGGCTGGCGGCAAAGAACGACGGGTGCAAAATATGGTCAAACCAGCCGCTCACCGGCGCGGCGCGCACCTCACCATAGGTAAAAGTCACAAAATCGTTCTGAAAGAGCCACACAAGATGCGGCGCGATGATAATGACAGCAACGGCGAGCGCGAGATAGGGGCCGCTTGTCGCCAATGCGCGGCGCGCATCGCGATCGAACAGCAGGAAAGACGCATACGGTATCAGCAGCAAGACGACGAAATACTTTGCCCACAGCGCGCCGCCGATGGCGAAACCGAGCAGCAGCCAGTGCGTGAGTAGTCCGCGCTTAAGCGCCGCGTGAAAGGCGTAGCCGGCCAGCGCCCAGAACGGCAGCTGGATGACGTCGTGATTGAATTTCACGGCGGTGTACTGGAAATAATGCATGCCGTCGATGATGAGCACGGCAACGAGCGCGCCGGTTGAGCCGACAAGCGGTCGCGCTGTAGCAAAGACGAGGGCGAAAGCGATGATCACTACCGCCTGCGCCAGCGCGTAATAAGCGGCGTCCGTTCCGAACAGTCGGTAGATGATCTCGACCATCCACCATGGCAATGGCGGCAGCTTGTCGGAGCCGAGCTGCCATTCCCGGCCATGGGTCAGCGCTTCGATCAGATCGAGCGGCAGGTTGGCATAGAGCAGTGTCGGCAGCGCGGTCCAGATCGCGAAATGCAAGGCAAGGAAGCCGCCGAAAGCAGCACTCGGCCGGTGCTCGATCCAGCCGATAAACCCAAAGGTCGGCACTCCTTCGGGCGCCGCGCTGGAGACCGGAATGGCTGTCGACATCGGCGTTGACGTTGGTATTCGGGCCATCGAGGACATCAAAAGCCGCCTGTCAGGGCGATGGCGATAATCGCCGTCCAAGGTTGGCATTAGAATTTAGGCCCCGCTGCCAGCATCCCCACCTTGACAAACTAGCGGCCCGCCGCACGACACAGATCAACACGCAAGGGTAACCTCCTCAGGTTGGGGAATGTGCTTGGTGCGCTGGATCAACCACCACACACCGGCAGTGTCGAGAATCCCAACCCACAGCCGATTCCACATGCCGTAGTTCGAAGTCCCATAACGGCGCGGCCGTTCGACGACATCGACAAAGCCGATATCGAAGCCCTCGCGCCGCACCAGAGCCAGCAAAAAACAGTCGAGACCATCGAAATACGGCAACGACAGGAACACTTCGCGTCGGAATGCTCTGATGGCGCATCCCGCATCTCGGGCGCCATCTTTAAGTAAAGTCTGGCGCGCGCAATTGGCGATGCGTGATTGCAATTGTTTGAAGACTGTCGCCTTGCGTCCAACGCGCTGACCAGCGACGAGACCAACGCACGGGGCGCTGGCCTCAAGTGTCGCGATCATGACGGGAAACACGGCTGGATCGTTCTGACAGTCGCCATCGAGTGTCAAGATAATGGGTGCACGTGCCGCGGTGACGCCGGTGCGCAAGGCTGCCGACTTACCGTAGGATTTTTCATGCCGGATCTGGCGCAACCAGGGACACGTCGCCATCAAGCCCAGCAATTCCTGCTCCGTTGTATCACCGGAGCCGTCATTGACGTAGACGATCTCGAAGGCGCGGCCTTCCAGAGCGCCGGCGATCTCCGCCACGAGCGGCGCGATGTTGCCGGCTTCGTTCTTCACCGGCACGACCACCGATATTGCAGGATCGTGCCCGTCGCTTTGCGACATGCCAAAGGCTTCCGTGCCGACAGGTCGCCCCCGAACTGGCGCGATATTCACACCTTCACGGCTTCTCCGCAACACAATGCCATTTGACCGATCCCAACGGCAGAACTCGTGCACGACGATGTCGCCCCCTCATTCTCGCAATCGGCGGCGCGGCGTCTCCAATTGCCGCCAAAGCTGCGACTTCGACAATTCCCATCGTCTTTTCCTTTGGTGCCGATCCCGTAAAGCTCAAACTGGTTGCGAGCCTTAATCATCCCGGCGAAAACATTACTGTGTAAGCTTCCTGGTCAATGCGCACCCGCTTCGGCCCCAGCCATCCATCAGCGCGGGCTTGCTCATCAACCCCGGCAATCCCAGCGCGGCTTTGGACGCCGCTGACATTCAGGCTATCCTCGCCGCAGCAATACGAGGCGAACGTACCCTGACCGGCTATGTAAGTCCGCACTGGCCGCAATCGGGATTCGAGGCAGAAACAAAGGCCATCTAGCAGCTCAGCAGAGATAAGCTGCTCGTCGGTCAATGCCGGCGCAAGCGGGCGCGTTTGTACGCTGGCGCATGGAATCGTATTAGGGCCGCGGCTGCTTTGATTGACGAGACCGCAAGCGAGTTAGCTTACGCCACCCGCTCAGCTTTTGTTGTGCCGACCTCCCGGCAGGAAGGGCAGACGAAGACGAGGAGTTTCGGACGCACTCCAAGTCTTGGGATGGTCCGGACGTGCTTCATGGTATTGCCGCAAGAGGAGCATACGAGAGCGGGCTCCCGCCGCGTTACCGGGGGCGAACGCTCAATCGCGGAAATTGAAGGTGTGCAACCAGATTTTGGCATGTCCAACTCCCGGGCCACCTGATGCTGCTCGCCATTCGGCTGATCAGGGTCTAGTGAGACTTGTGTCGGCGTTGCGGCCGCGTCGGCTCATTGATTGCTTGTGCTATGAGCACCCCTATTCTCATCCGCACGATCGGATCAGCAAAGAGCTCGTCCAGTCTCGGCGGTGGAGATGCGAATAATTTCGCGATTCTGGCGTTAATCTCGTCATTGCCTTGACTCGGCGGCGGGTTACAGTCCGGACGATTGGGCAAGCGAGGCATGGGGGCACCGCCGTCTCCACCTCGTCCATATAAGCATAAGCGCATCCGAACGTTCCAAATCGCGGATTGCGTCGAGACTGCGGTTCCCTCCATGCATAGTTTTTAATCGTATTGCCTGGGCGGTAGTGCGGCCCGAACAGACAGAAGCGGAACACGATGCCGTTTTCGCGCGTTTCATATTGGCTTTTCCTGTCAGGAATTCCAAAAAATGGACCAACGCGACGAGGAACTTTTGGACAAGCAACTGCGGGCAGTGCGTCCGCCACGAAACGACGGCACGATGATTTTGATGCTCGTCGCAGTTTTTTTCGCTGGTTTGACTCTCGGCGGCATCCTGATAGCGCGCGAAAGCGAGCCAATGCGAATCGCATCGAACGATGCGGCGGCAATGATTTCTGTTCTACCTGGTGCGTCGCCGTCGATGCGGCAATAGCCGGTGCGATGCAGCAGGGGTGGCTTACATCGGTTAACGTACCACTCGATCAGGCGGCATCGGTGTAAAACCTCGCGATCGTATCCGATTGGCGTATCGCGGTTCCTTGAAGCGGTTGCGGTCCAGACTGGAGATTCGGCGCGTGAATCGCTGTGCGAAGCGCTTTTTTGTCCTCGTCGCATTCATGGGCGTGACACAGACCGTGGCAGCACAGCAGCATTTCGCCCGACCCGGAAGGCAGATCGATTCCGCGCAAAGCGTGCCGCGCGCGCCGCCCCAGTTCGCGATTCCGAAGCAGTTCGCCCCGCCCCAGGAAGCGTTTGCCTCGTTTCCGGAAATGGCCGAAGCCGCACCACCAGTGCAATCCGCCTGCCAGGTGAGCTTGGCAAATGTCGCGGAGTTCCAGCCGTTGCCGGTGTTGGTCGGGCCGGGCGAGTGTGGCGCCGCCGATGCCGTGTTGCTGCAGGCGGTGATCCTGCTTGACCAGACAAAAGTTGCGATCGCGCCTCCGGCGACACTGCGCTGCGCGATGGCGAAACAGCTCACGCAGTGGATACGTGAGGACGTGGCGCCCGCGGCGACAAAACTCGGGTCGCCGCTGCGTGGACTCGATGATCTCGGCTCCTATGAATGTCGCGGCCAAAATCGGGGAGAGGGCGCGACGCTAAGCGAACATGGCCGGGCTGATGCGCTCGACGTACACGACTTCAAGTTAGCCAACGGCATGGCTATGGTGCTGACAGATGTCAATGTCGAAAAAGACTGGCGTGAGGCAATAAAAGCAAGCGCCTGTGCCCGCTTCTCAACCGTGCTCGGCCCCGGCTCCGATGGCTATCACGAGCAGCACATCCATCTCGATCTCGCCGAGCGTCGTAACAATTACAGGATATGCGAGTGGGACGTGCGCGGGCGGGTTGCGGAGGCGCAGGAGGCAGTGCCGCTTCCGCCGGAAACGGTGCCATTGCCGCGCCAGCGCCCGATGGTGAACACAGCAAAGCATGCCCCGGCGGTTTCTGAAGAGCATAGCCGCCGGAGACGCGCTGACTAATGGGTCAAAACTCATTAATCCTTCCGCCCAGCTCTCAGGGGAATTACGAAACTGGCTACCGCTCACTCACTACGGTGCCCATGACCCTCAGCCGGACGTTTGAACGAACTCGTGCCAACCGTAACACTAAAACTTCCAATCTAACCATGATCATGGCACGCCTACGCAATGCGACCCCTTTCGGTATTCCATCAACGTCACATTGGATGGGTGCTGCGATCATCGTGCGATGATTGCGGACGGAGACTTGCATCGTCACGCGGCCGAGAACCTCGCGCAGTCCGATGCCCTCATCTTTGGCCGGGTAACCTACGAAATTATGGAGGCAGGTTGGCGGCCGCTGGCGCGGACGGGGGTGAGACCTGATTGGATGCCCGATTGGATGGAACCCTTCGCCCGGGCGATCGACGCGGCAAAGAAGTACGTTGTGTCAAGCACCCTTGACCGCGTCGGGCTGGCGGGCCACGGGCCAACGTTGTTCGCGGGGCTTTCGAAGCATATCGACTTGAAGCTCATGAGACGGTTGGAGTTCGGCTCAGGGGCGGTAGCGATGCGGTATGAGCCTAGAACGCGCGCGGCTGCCCCTGGTGGGGATTTCCTTTGTGCGGAGCGAAGCCGATTGACGCGGGGCTCCGCTTCTGTGCTGTGGCCCAGCGTGTTACTTAGCGCAATGCAGCGATATGGCTGCAAGCGGGAGAAAAGCGGAAGCCCCTAGAGCGCGCTCAAAACTACGCTCCTGATCCGGAAGTCGCGCTTGTCCGCGAGGCGAGCCAGAACGAAGGAGCCCCGGGATGCGCGCTACCACGCCCCATCCCATACGACGCCAATTCCGGCCAGGTTTTCGACTGGGACGTTCAAGCCGAAATGGCCCGCGAAGCACGATCGGAAATAGTAGGGAGGAAACGGATGCAAGCAACGTCGAATGTCGAAATTGATCGCAAGGCGCTGTTCGTGCCGGCGGTCGCGCCGCTCTATGAGGCGCTAGCGCCGTTCGGTTATGCGCTAATCCGGGTGGCGCTTGGCCTGATCCTCATGCCGCACGGTTTCGCCAAGCTGTTTCTCAATGATGCTGTTCCGACCTCGCGCCATTTTGTGCATTGGGGCTGGGCGTACCCGCTCGCTTGGGCCTATTTCATCGGCACGATCGAGTTCTTCGGCGGGCTGATGCTTGTGCTCGGGCTGTTCACGCGCCTCGTCGCCGCCGCCGTGGTCATCGAAATGGTGGTGATCTCGTTCGCGTTGCTATATCCGCAGTGGGATTGGGGACGGCACGGCATGGAATACACTGTATTCATGGGCCTTGTGGCGCTCGGCGTTTTCCTTGCCGGCGGTGGCCGCTATTCGCTCGACCGCATGATTGGGCGCGAGTTCTAATACTTGGTCAGGTGCTGGCCGAGCTTCGCGCGCAAGTGCGCGCCGGCGTGAGTCAGCTCGGGGTCCCTCGCTAAACTCAGAGCGTCGCGGCGATATGTCTGCGATTGGGGGTTAAGATGGGGTAATCGGCCGGCGAGCTTGTGGATAGCCGAAGATTTTGGGTGCTGCGCTTCAGGCTGATGGTGAATACGAGGTCCGCAGTCACGGCCTCAAGCATCAGAAGGAGAAGCGCAGCATGGACCATTTTGCTGGACTAGACGTATCGGTCAAGGAGACCAGCGTCTGCATTGTGGATGACACGGGCAGGATCGTTCGGGAAGTGAAGGTGGCGAGCGAACCTGAAGCGTTGTTGGCGGTGCTGAAGAACCCGGCCTATCGCTTCAAGCGGATTGGAAGCCGGGCCGTTGTCGCAATGGTTGTTCAGCGCTCTCGCCGAAGCAGAGTTACCGATGATCTGTGTTGAAACGCGGCACATGCAGGGGCGCTGCTGAAGGCGCAGATCAACAAGACCGACCGCAACGATGCGCGCGGCATCGCACAGATGATGCGGGTGGGGCTTTATCGCCCGGTGCATGTCAAGACGCTACGCAGTCAGAAGCTGCGGATGCTGCTGACCCATCGCAAGCTGCTGCAGTCGAAGGCGATCGCCATCGACAACGACCTGCGCGGTACTTTACGCAACTTCGGCCTCAAGGTTGGAATGGTCGGCAATGCGAAGTTCGAGGCCCGCATTAAGGAGCTGGTCGAGAACTTGCCCGACTTAGCTGGGCTGATCGAACCGCTGCTGGTCGTCCGGCGGGTACTTCGCGAGCAGTTCGTCATCCTGCATCGCCGTTTGCTGGCCATCGTCCGGGACGATGAGGTGTGCCGGCGCCTGATGACGACTCCCGGTGTCGGCCCAGTGGTGGCGCTGACCTACCGCGCCACTGTCGACGTGCCTGCTCGCTTCCGTAAATCCAAGTCAGTCGATGCCGTGTTTGGACTCACATGTTCCAAGTATCAATCCGGCGAGATCGATCGGAGCGGCAGAATATCACGCTGCGGCGATGAGATGATGCGGGTCATGCTCTACGAAGCGGCCCAGGTCATGCTGTATTCGAAGAAATGGTCTTGGCTCAAGGCCTGGGCGATGCAGATCGCCAGGCGCCGCGGAATGAAAAAGGCGATCGTGGCCCTGGCGCGACGGTTGGCCGTGATCATGCACCGGATCTGGGTCGACGGCACCGAGTTCCGCTGGACCCGGGAACAGGCCGTAGCAGCATAGAACCGTGCAAGATCGAATGTAATAGGGGAGAACACTCGAGATTCACCAAGCCGGTGGAATGATGTCCCTCGCGGGACGATGGATGAGGTGAGTTCGCACTTCCGCTTGAACCTGCTGTTCGTCTGATGGCAAGGCCGTGGCTAAGATTGTTCCACCTCGTCTTCGAATCCCATGATGGAAGATGCTATGGGCGGCGGCGAGGATATTGCATTCCATCGTCGCTGATGTGAACCGATGGAGCGCCCCCATGCAGAAGTTGAACGACCTGAGCCGATCCCTCACCGCCCTCGAACCGGACGGCACGCTGATTGCGGTCATTGAGATGAGCCTGTCGAACTGGCTCGTTGCTGGTATCGTGCCTGGCGTCGAGCGCCAGCCGTTGAAAAAGCTCGCGGTCGACGAGAGCGCATTGCTGAAGCTGCTGCATCGATGGCGAGAGGAAGCGAAGAAGGTAGGACGCAGGATCGAGCGCATTGCAGTCGCCTTCGAGGCTGGCCGTGACGGCTTCTGGTTGGCGCGCTGGCTCAAGGCGCGCGGCATCGAGGCCTACGTCATTCACGCATCGAGTGTAGCGGTGTCTCGCGAGCATCGGCGCGCCAAGACTGACCGGCTCGACACCGAATTGCTCAAACGCTCCTTTCTTGGCTGGCTGCGCGGCGAGCGTGATCACTGCAAGATGGTCGAGATCCCGACAATGAAGGACGAGGATGCAAAGCGGCCCAACCGCGAGCATGACAGCCTCATCGGAGAGCGAAGTCGGATCGTCAACCGAATGAAGGCAGCGTTGGTTCGGCTCGGCATCCGCGGCTTCAATCCTAAGCTAAAAAGGGCCACCACGCGCCTTGACGGCTTGCGCACCCCTGAGGGCGAGCCAATCCCGCCCAACGCGCTGGCTGAGTTACGTCGCGACATGGAGCGCCGACGGCTCGTCAATAATCAAATCCGGCAGATTGAGGAGGAGCGCCTGGAGCGTATCGAACAAGCGCCCTGTGATGGACCGCACGTCATGGTGCGCCTGTTAGCGCGCGTGATGGGGATCGGCATAGAGACAGCCGACATGCTGGTGCACGAGGTGTTGTCGCGAAACATGCGCGACCGACGGGCCGTAGCGCGTTATGCCGGCCTCACTGGTTCACCCGACGAGAGCGGAAGGAAACGCCGAGAGAAAGGGCTGGCCCGCTCGGGCAATGCCCGGGTCCGACGAGGCATGATTCAATTGGCGTGGCGATTCCTTCTACACCAAAAGAACAGCGCCTTGACGAAGTGGTTTCGATCCCGCACCGAGAACGCTCGCGGTACTCGAAAGCCCATGATCGTGGCCTTGGCGCGCAAGCTACTGATCGCCCTGTGGCGGCTCGTGCGGGAGGGCATTGTCCCGGACGGCGTCGTTTTGCGTCCGGCACAATGAACGGAGGACGCTGAAGGCACCCCGACAGTTTCGGCCTTGTCCGACGCTTGTGACGGGACGCCGATAACGGTTCGAGGTGGCGGAATCCCGAGACGCCCCTTGGCTTTCAAGCCGAATGGAAGAATGGGTCCGCCGCTTCGGAGCTTCGCTGCCGATGCGCATGACTGCATCATGGTTCGGGTCCTTGGACCTACCGAATACAAGGTTGCGGCGCGATTGAACCGCGCCCGAAAGCGGGCTCCCCTCTGATCGTTATCGCGACCGCATTAGCGTGCCGTCGTGCTCGAAGCTGTCAAGGTATGGCCTGGCAACGGCGAAGCATGCCGCAAGGTTGGAGCGACAGCCAACCTTTTACAGATTCTGCGCGCATCGACGTCAGGGAGCGCAGATCGGGACGGAGAAACGGGCTTGGAGATCGAACCAAGAAACCGACGAAGGAAAAGCTTCACCGCCCTGGCGAACTCCTTGACAACGAAAACCCCATACAAGGGCCTTGGTGCCGATTCCGAAGAGAAGCACGAGCCCGCGAGTGACATCGAAACTGTGGTGGTGGATAGTCTGAAAAGCGCTTGACCTCAAACGGCCGATTAGAGAAGCGGAAGTCGCACGATCATCTCAAATCGGTCGTTCGTGACCCAGGAGCGACATCCAGATGCCTATTAATGCAGTAGCGAACCTGAATTCAGCGCGCAGCTAATAGGGTCCGGCAAGCCGGGCCGCTCAAAACTTCGCGGCGCACCAGAGCCAGTTGAGTGGGCCGAGGAAATCTCGTTTTCCTATTGGCACGCCGCGATGACGCAGGATGTCGTAGGCCGTAGTTACAAAGAAGAAGAAATTCGGCAGAGCAAACTGTTGCAGATAGTCCTTCCCCTTCATTTTTCGATCGTTGCCGCCGCCGGTCCAGGCGATGACCTTATCCTCCGCCCCGTCGACCTGTGCGCGAGTCAGGGACTTCACAAAGCCCGAGCGCGGTTTCGACGCGGCTCTTGGCGGCGGCAAAGCTAGTATCGTCCACAGCCGGGAGGGCGGGTGGGGCAACGCCAGCTAGCACTACTTTGGCAGATTTTTAGCTTTGCGGGATTCCCAAATCAATTTTTCTGTGACTCATGGGTGGTCGGCTATTGGAGGGGCCGACCATGGTTGTCGGGACATCGGATTGGCAGGAAGAGCTTGGACGCTTTCTCAGGCCTTTTTTGGCTCGGTTGGGACACAAGGCGCGGCGACGAATGTGTCCGCTCTATGTGTCGGGGCTGATCGGCCCTGGCGATCGCAAGAGCATACAGCCGATGGCGGGGCGGCTTGCGCTTGGTGACTACGATCAATTGCACCACTTCATTGCGGCCGGAGCCTGGGATTCAACGCCTGTGGAAACCGAACTGCTCGTCCAAGCGGACAGGCTCGTCGGCGGCCGCGATGCCGTCTTGGTGGTCGACGACACCGCGATACCCAAGAAGGGCACGCATTCGGTCGGTGTCGCTGCGCAATATGCTTCGGCGCTGGGCAAGACCGCCAATTGCCAGACCCTGGTATCGTTGACGCTGGCGCGCGGCGAAGTGCCAGCCATGCTGGCGCTGCGGCTGTTTCTTCCGAAGAGTTGGACGAGCAAGCGGGCTCGGTTGGAGCGAGCGGGTGTTCCAGCCGAATACCGAACGGCACGGACGAAGCCGGAGATTGCGCTGGCGGAGATCGATCGTGTCATCGCAGCCGGTGTGCGCTTTGGCTGCGTGTTGGCGGATGCCGGTTATGGTTCGAGCGCGCCGTTCCGTCAGGGGCTCACGGCTCGCAAACTTGCTTGGGCAGTCGGTGTTCCGCGGCACCTCAAGGTGTACCCCGCCGATGTGCGGATGATCTGGCCCGTTGCCAAGCGCGGCCGTCCTCGTCGGCGGCACATTCCCGACATTCTCTCGCGACCGGCCGAAAAGATGTTGGCCAACGCCACATGGCGCACCATCAGCTGGCGCACCGGCACGAAAGGCAAGCTCAAGGCTCGTTTTGCTGCTGTCCGCGTCCGGGTCGCTGACGGACCACCGCAGCGGATCAGGGACAAGGGTCAACAACATCTGCCGGGAGACGAGGCTTGGCTCATCGGCGAACACAGGATGTCGGGAGAGAAAAAATACTATCTCGCCAACCTGCCGGCGACGACCGACCTGCGCACCTTGGCGGCCACCATCAAGGCGCGATGGATATGCGAGCAGGCGCACCAGCAGATGAAAGAAGAACTTGGCCTTGATCACTTCGAAGGACGATCCTGGCAAGGTCTTCACCGTCATGCGCTCATGACGATGATCGCCTACGCCTTTCTCCAGCACCGCCGTCTCAAAACAGCGAAGCGGGAAAAAAAGAATCAACGGTCCACCGCCGCATCCGACTTTACCCGCCGTGCGTCACGCCATCCTCGAACTCTTCGTCCGACTACCGCCACAGCGTTGCCCGCATTGTCGAAAATGGATTTGCAACGAGCAGCAGCATGAGTAATTCTGCCAAAGTAGTGCTAGGCGGCCCCCGGTGTTCATGGCGAAATCTGCAGACTGACGGATCTGGCGAGCGAGGCAGAACATGTCGGGATATAGGCGATCCTGCAGGAGAGCCGATTCCTCAATCTTGTTGGCCGCACAATGCGCGGCAGCCTTGTCGATGATGCCGGTCAGCGCGCCAAGTTGTTGGATGCAGGGGGTTACAGCCGCGTCGTACAGCGAATATGACACTTGAGCTTCTCCTTGGGCAAAATTTATTGGCTGAGACCATAGGGGAATCCTGGTTCGCTTGCCAACAGTGGTTGCGGAGATTCCGGTTTAGGAGGACGCAATGGAAATCAGTCTTTCAGGGCGGGCTGCCATCGTTACCGGTGGGAGCAAGGGGATCGGTTTTGCAGTGGCGACGCAGTTCGCGGCTTCGGGCGCCGATGTCGCGATCGTCGCGCGTACCGGTGAGGCGCTGAAGGAAGCGGTCGCGGCTATCAGGAAGTCGAGCCAGACTCGCGTCATCGGAGTTCAGGCCGATGTCAGCAAGGCAGCCGATGTCCAGCGTGCCTATGACGAGGTGATGAAAGCCTTCGATAAGATCGATATCATCATCAACAATGCGGGCATCTCACGGGCGATGCCGTTCGATAAGATCACCGACCAGATCCTGCACGACGACCTTGAACTGAAGCTTTTTGCAGCGGTGCGGTTAATCCGATTGGTCGTGCCTCAAATGAAGGCACGACGCTGGGGCCGCATCATCAACGTGCTCAACATCGGAGCCAAAGCACCGCGACCCAACAGCATGCCGACGTCGGTTTCGCGCGCGGCAGGCCTGGCGATGACCAAAGCGCTATCGCACGAGTTGGCGCCGCACAACGTACTGGTGAACGCCATGCTCGTCGGCTTAATTCGCGCCGACCAGCATGTGCAGCATGCAAAGCGGGCCAATGTGCCGGTCGAGGAGTACTACAAGACGCTCGAACAGGAGATTCCGCTCAGGCGCGTCGGCGAGCCCGAGGAATTCGCCAACCTCGCGTGCTTCCTGGCGTCGGAGCAAGGCGGCTAAATTACCGGCACCGCGATCAACGTCGATGGCGGGCGTTCGCCCGTAGTGTGATGATCCAGCTGGAGGATAAGCCGACATCACGCGTACACGACGAATATACAGCGATTGACCCCAAGCCGACCAAAACCGAGCAGTCAAGACGATCGAAATTCTGCGGTGAAGCACGCTGCTCTCACACCCTGAGGGTGCTATCATTTGCGTCGGGTACAGTCGATTGAGCACCCGCAAGGTCTGCCTCGCAGGAAACTCATTCTCAGCATCAGGCGGCGCAAGTTTATCGCGCTTCTCGGCGGGGCGGCGGCATGGCCGGTCGTCGCGGGGGCGCAGGAAGCGAGGCATGTGCCGATTATCGGCTATATCGCGCCGACCAATCCTCTGATCCCAAGCCGGAATACGGGCGCATTTTTGCAGCGGCTGCGCGAACTGGGCTGGATCGAGGGCCAAACAATCACAGTCGAGTCTCGTTGGGCGGCCGGACGCCCCAAACAACTCGAAGAGATTGCCGCCGAGTTCGTCCGGATCAAAGTCGACCTGATCGTCACGTCATCAACTACTGACTCCATCGTAGTGAAGCAGGTGGCACCGCAGATCCCGATGGTCTTTGCGGTGTCAGGCGATCCGGTCGGCTACGGCTTGGTCGCAAGTCTGGCGCGGCCGGGCGGCAATATTACCGGCCTTTCGCTCCAGTCGACCGATTCAGCCGGTAGGCGGGTCCAATTGTTGCGTGAGATCGTCCCTGGTCTCCATCGGTTGGGGATCCTAGCCAATCCCGCCAGTCCCAACGTTATGCTGGAGGTGAGCGAGGTTCAGGCAGCGGCCCGGACGGTCGGCCTTAACGCTGCAACCTCAGAGATTCGCCAAACCGCGGACATCGATTCTACGTTCGAGCTGCTCAAGAGCCGAGCGGATGCGCTGTACGTCATTGCCGACCCACTTGTGAACACGAACCGGATACTTATTGGCACGTTGGCGCTCGGAGCGCGACTGCCGATGATGTGCGGGTTTCGAGAACTCGTGGAAGCGGGATGCCTGATGTCCTATGGACCAAACTTGGCCGACCTGTACCGTCGCGCCGCTGAGTTCGCCGACAAGATTTTGCGCGGGGCGAGGCCGAGCGATATCCCAGTCGAGCAGCCGACTAAGTTCGAGTTGGTGATTAATCTCAAAACAGCCAAGGAACTCGGCCTGACCGTATCGCCAACGCTGCTCGCGCTTACCGACGAGGTGATCGAGTAACAGAGAGGATCGATAATTGCTGCAGGGCAACAGATGTCGGGTCTTGGCCCATCGCGTCGCTTTACCGGCTCACCAGTTCGGTAGCGATGAGAGGTAAAGCGGACGTAGCTTGGTCGTCGTCGGTCGGTCGAAGATGACCCGGAACCGACGTCGAGAAAATCTATCGACTGGCACCCTTTAAAAGGTGAACAGGATCGCAGTGTACCAATTGTACCGATCCGTTTGATCGGCATTTTGAATGCCGCGCCCCAGATAACCCAGCAGATGGAAATTGTCGCTTAGATCATAGCGGACACCTGCGCCGATCGACGTCGTCGCGTCGCCGCCCTGCATAGCCGAGGTCTGATGAAATAATTCCAGTCCCACTTGAAGGCTAGGGGTGATCTGGCGGGTCACCACAGCGCCCGTCAGGCAAAAGTTCTCGGAATTTCCGCCGCGGTTTAATTCACAGCCGCCGCCGCCGAACGCGGACCATTGGCCCCAGTCCTTTTCTATCCACAGCGGAAGCAGAAAAGACGCATGTTGTTCGCCGACAGCCGGCGACGCGCTGGGCAAAAACACTCTGGGAAATATGGCGACATCGAGCCCGAAGCTCTGCTGCGTCAAGAAACGATACTTCGCCGCGAGTTCGATATTGCCCAGACTCCACGCCGATGGCCCGACCGACGGGAGGTTATAGCCGGCCGGCACAGTCGCGGTGAGCTGGAGATTGGGGGCCGCGCCGTAGTTGAAGTCGCCGCCAATTTCTCCGCTGGCGCCGTCTTGCGTCGCCGTCCCGTTCGTGAACGTGTAGATTTCGAAATGCCGATAATCCGTCGGCTCCGGATCGTCCGTCAGATAGGGCGGACCCGCCAGCGCCGGGACGATGGCCCCCAGCACCGACGCGGTGCAAAGCGACAACAGAGCCGCAAGACGCAATGTCCTCTCCCCTCTGGGGCCTCTAGGGGGAGATTACGCGTTCGGCCCGCGCCGTCTTCATTCGTGAAGACAGTAGCGCCTTACCAAAAGGCGCATTGGATAACGATCAGATTGTCGTAGGGAGACGCGAAGTGCCCCTCGGGAGCCACAACTGCCCTCGTTTAGATTGCCGCGCTAGTAGTGATTTGATTTACGGCGCCGATTTAGTTGCAAGCGCCAGAAGCCCCGGAATGGCCATGCCGAGCGATACACTCCGGAGGCACAATTCCTCGCGTGAGAAGCCGCCGTCCAGCAGCAGTTTAGTTAGATCGCTTGCTGCAAATTGCCGGTGAGTACCAGGGTGCGCGAATTTCCAGCGCCCCATCGCTGCCTTGTCCGTCACGAGAACCGCGAGCCTTCCTCCGATCCGCAACACCCGCCGCGCCTCGCGGACCTCCTTTGCGTCCATGAAATAGGCAACGTGAACGGCGAGGCATTTATCAACTGCGCTTTCCTGCCACGGCAGCCTTTTCAGGCTGCCGCGTACCAAACGAACGCGCCCATCGTGAATCGCGTGCCGAAGGCGGCGGCTCGCCTGGAAATACATGGTAGATGAGTGGTCGATTCCGAATACCCGTACTTCAGTCGCCGCATTTGCCATGACTTGAATAGCGCGGCCGGTGCCAAAACCGAGCTCAAGAACCGTGTCATTCAACGTGACCTCTAGAGCGGCGATGGCAACGCGATTGGACCGCTCATTGACCAGGCCCATCGCCCGAGCGAGGAGATGGCCGCCGAGGCCTTCGGGTTTCCGCAACTGCTGCCCAAGGGAAATCCAAGCAGCCTCAAGCATGATCAACGAAGACCCGCTAATTGCCGCGCATTTTTTCCAGATCTTCCTGCATGACGAGCCGGCGCGATTTGTCCCAGATCGGCCGCTCAGGATGCTGCGGCAAGGACAGCGCGTGCTTGAACACCTGCTCCGCGGCGGGGTATTCGTGCTCATTGTATAGAAGGTCGCCATAGAAATAATTGGCGTCGAGCCCGTCGGGCGCGTATTTGATCGCCTCTTGCAATAATGCTCTCGCCTTCGCCTTGTCGCCGAAAGCAATCGGGAATCCTGGCACGCGGGAATAGAGGACGCCGAGGCTGGTAGGAGCGCCAGCATCAAGCACAGCGGGATATTGCTTTGCAATCGGTTCCAATATCTCCCGCGCGTGCTTGGCGAAGCCGAGCGCCTTGAACGGACTGCCGTTCTCGCTTGCCATCGATGCTTGTTCGCTGATGAGGATGGCCTGCCAGACGGCAGCCTCGGGGCGGCCGGGATACTGCTGTACGATACTGCTCGCGCGATCTGCCAAGGCCGCCATCTGCTTCTCCTGAAGGTCCTTGTCGGTCACCTCGAACTTGATGTGCTCCCAATTCAGCGCCAATTGTAGAATGGCGGCATTAATACCGGGATCTTCAGCCCCCGAAGAAGCCGTCCATGCTGCCTGGCAACAAAGGAAGGCGAGTGCGGCAACGATTGCGGTGATTTTTTCGGCATGGTCAGTCTCCTTCATCACGTGTCGGACATGTCACGAACGAAAAAGTGCGGCGGCCTTCCGATCGCCGCTCGCCACTGCGGCGTCGACGACGCGGGGCATGACGGCGTTCAGGCGAACGAACAGCTGCTCGGGAAAGCCGATATAGACTTCCTTCCGTCGCTGCCGGATCGCCTTTAGAATTCTGTAGGCGACACGCTCCGGAGCATCGACGTTCATTCCGGTCAACGTCGCATATTTCTGCATATCCGAACTGAGCATGCCGGTCTGGATGGCGCGGGGAGCAACATAAGTGATGGCGATCTCCGTCCCGGCAAGCTCGCGCCGAAGTGCTTCGCTCAGCGCCCGCAACCCGGCCTTGGCGCTTGAGTAGGCGGCAAAGTGAGCAAACGAGATAGAGCCAAAGATCGAGCCAATGTTGACGATCTGACCGGAATTTCGGCGCTTCATGGTCCCCAATGCCGCTCGGCAAAGCGCTGCGGGAGCCATGAGATTAACCATGTAACTTGAGAGCATGGCATCGAGTGATTGAATTTCGGCGGGGCCGAAATACTGCGTGCCAGCCATGTTGATCAGGATGTCGGGCTGCTCCCGCTCGACGATTGCGGAAGCTTCGGCTATGCCTTCTGGGGTCGAAAGATCGGCCGCGATAAGCCGGGCGGCTGATCCTTGGCCCGTTGGCCTGCGCGATACCACAGTCACATCGGCGCCAGCCCTTGTTAGCTCCGCCGTCAGCGGGCGCCCGAGCCCGCCGTTGCCGCCGGTAAGAAAAATTCGTTGTCGCGAGAAGTTCATCGGGCTTCCTACGCGGCGCTCGCTGTCGGCGCCGCGCGCCGTTGATCAAGCTCGCAAAACAAGTCGCCATACAGTTTGTAGAAGTCGGTCGCCGTTTCGATCACGAGAGGCAAGTGCCGCCGATCGATCTTATCGATGAGGCCCTCGAAAAATTCGACGTGTCCGACGTCCAGGTCACTATGGGTCGTAAGATATTTGAACCCCTCGTCGCTTGTAGACGCGATCGACGAACGGATGGCGGACACGGCCATGCTCGCGAGTGCCACCGCCATTCCCTCCAGAACGTAAATCATGCCGAGCATGCCGTAGGGCGAAACGCGTTCGATCAGATAAAAGGCGTAACCCACCATGACCTTGCATGGTAGTCGCGGAGCGCTCCGGCGCACTTCTTCGATGTTTCCGCCAAGTACTTGGATGTCTTCCAGAATCCACAGTTCATGGCCGCGCTCTTCGTCGATATATTTAAACAGCGCGGCTTGGTAGATGTAATCATCCACGCTGCAACGCCCGGCCGCTGACGCCAGGAGCGGCGCCGTACACTTCACGTGATGGTAGGCCTGCGAAAGAAAGTCGAGATACAGGTCCTTGGGGGCGCCCTTACCGAGCACCTCTTGAATGAGAGGTATCTCCATGAACTGCTGTCGTGCAGGCGCGGTTTCCTGCATCAGTTGTTGGAAATTGGACATCGAGGACTCTTTCTATGCGAGCTGAACCAGGAAAGATCTGCTGCGTTCGTGCACAACCTTTTTGGCTTCGGAACGGCGTGGGCGCGCGTTCGCGGTGAGTAAGTCGAGGTCACGGAACTCCAGATCAGACATAGGCAGATAACGGCGTGGTTTGGCGTACTCGGGCAATTCGCGCGCCGCCCACTTGACGAGGTCATGCATCGCCGGCGCGTCGCGGCACAGCGAGGAGTCGTACGGTATGACCAGAGCGACAAGTTCTCTTTCGTGCTCGACGACCACGCAGCGCTTGATGCGAGAGTCTGTCGTTAGCAGCTCCTCGACCCACTCGGGGTTGATGTTGCGCCCAGCGGCGGTGACGATCACGTTGTCTTTCCTTCCGCAAACCCACAGGAAGCCGTCCCCGTCGAACCGGCCTAGATCGCCGGTATGCCAGGGGCCGTGACGGGGCGTTTCTCCAATGTAGCCGTCCATGAGTGTGGGGCCCTGGACGACAATTTCACCATTCTCAAGAGTCAGCTGAACGTTAGGCAAAGGTTTGCCGACAGTGCCGGGGCGCCGAGCCGCCGGCGTGTTGAGTGCCACGACCGAGCTACATTCCGAAAGGCCATAGCCTTCATAGATAGGGAGGCCTTGTTCCCACGCCGCGTCAGCGAAAGTCCTTGAGACCGGCGCGCCGCCGACCGCCACCAAACGGAGCGATTGAGGTGCGCGCCGCCCGCTCACCTGAAGCTCTCTCAGCCATGCACCAAGAATTTCGGGTACAAGCACCGTGGCCGTGGGTTTTGTTTGTTCCGCCGCGCGCGCGAGCGCAGCGCCAAAGTCGCCTTGCTGTGCGCCTCCTCCGGTGCTGACACAAATCATGGCACCAACCGATAAAGGCAAATAGGTGCCGGCGATTTGCTCCAACAGGAGCGCGCTTGGCAGTACGGAAAGATACCTGTCCGACGCCGCCGCGCCCGACGCCTGCACTAGAGCCGCTACGCTGGCGAGCAACTGGGCGCCCCTTAAACATACGCCCTTCGGGTTTCCAGTGGTGCCAGATGTGAAGATGATGCGACTCGCGTATGCTGCCGGTACGAGACTCGGCAAGGGTGCCGAGGCCAGCGTATGGACTTTGATGCGGAGGCGTGCCGCCCGTTCGAGGTTCTGGGGGTCGGCGATAATCTCCGATAGCTGCGTGGCCTGGATTATGTGGCTGAGCTGACCATCCGAAAAAAAATCGGGTAGCGGCACCAACTCCTTGCCGGCGAAGCTCAAAGCCAAGTCAGCAAGGATTTGCTCGGAACTCTTCGAAAAAAGTAAGCCGACGCGGGATGGTAACTCCACGGCCCATTGGGCATGGCCGCGCACGCGTTCGATGAGTTGCGCATAGGATACCGTTCCGGCGGCAGAGACGAGTGCCGTCTCGGCGCCGTGGATGCTTGCGCGAGCCGCCAGCAATTCAAAAAACGCGCGCATCGATCGCGCGATGTTGAACGATTGCCGTATTTAGTGCGCTTGGCGTCGTCCGCGCGACTACGGCCATTATCCGCGGGTCATGCTCGAAATAGCTGCCCCATGTCTCGGGCCGAGGGACCCGATGGATAGTCGCCACTCCCAACTCGACCAGGGATAGGCCACTCCTGCGGAGGAGATGGCGCACCGGCCTCGTCGCCGTAAAAATCGCCAACTCGACTTCCGTGGCCTCCAACATCGCAATCAGTTTTCGTAGGAACGTCAATGAACGCCCGGACCCGGCACCGGCCAGATGACAAACCTCGACGATCCGGCTGCGCTTGACCTCCGAACACAAGTGATGTTCAAGGACTTGCTCGATGGGACGATCAAGATAGCATTCCAGAAACAGCGGCTCGTGCCCGAAGCGAAGCCCGGCCACGCACTCGACGGTTCCGGTTTGGGTCAACTCCGCAACCATCAGTGGCGCGAAGGATTCAAGGGCTGCTCCATAACGTCTCCGATAGAGTCTTTGGATTTCAAGTTCGACGACGGAACGCAGGCGATCGAATCGCGGCACCACAACGAACATCTGGCTATCCCCATCCCGTGCAACCCGGCACCCCGGAGTAGTGGGCTGGTTCGCTGACGGCCACCTGACGGGCGCAAGGCAAGATAAGGGCAAATGCGTTGAATCGGTCGAGATTGAAGGCGGCAGCAGGGCAAGATGCGCTCGTCCCCAAGTCGAGCCACGGCCAGTGCGGACGGGACGCGCGTAACGACTTGCTAATCGCCGGCATCAGGCCATGGCGGGGAATTGCAACGTGAATTGAGCGCCGCCTTCGGGAGAATCCGTAACCGACACGGTGCCCTTTAGCGCGTACATGATGCGTCGAACGATGGAGAGGCCCAGGCCCGCCCCCTCCGTGTTGGATTCTCCTCGCCAAAATCGTTGGAAGACTTTCTCGCGAAGTTGCGGTGGTACGCCAGGACCCGCGTCGCAGACATCGACTGAAGCTGAGGGTGTCACACGAATTCGGACGCCGCCACCAGGTGGGCTGTGGTTGATGGCGTTCTCGATCAAATTGCTGATGGCTATGTTGACGACCAGTGCGTTGCCGAGAATGACGACGGGCACTTTCGGTTCGTCCACCTCTAGGGTTTTACCGGCAGAGATCGCGATCGGCCCTAGACCCTCGGCCGCTTGGCGCGCGGCCTGGCATAGGTCGACCAATTCATCCAGTTGGATGTTCAATGTCTCGAGCCGAGCGACAAGAAGCAGTTGATGTACGATCCTAGTCATCAGTTGTACGTCAAGACGCAGCTTCTCGGCCACAGCGGCATCCGGCATTGTGTCGATGTTCGCCGCTAGAACTGCCAATGGTGTTCGCAACTGATGGGCCGCATTGGCATTGAATTCGCGCTGCTGGGTCAACCCCTCGTCGAGCCGATCAAGCGCCTTATTGAAGGAGCTGACGAGCGGCAGGATTTCAGTGGGAATGCCCTTCGACGGCAACCGCAATGTCGAGCTTCCCGGCTCGATCTTCGCCGCAAGCATTGCCATCTCCTTCAGTGGGGCGAGCGATCTGCTCAAGGTCCATGCGCTTACAGCGAGAAGGGCGAAAAGAAAGGGAATTTGTAGCCAGCCGCCGTCCATGAAGAATTCATTGAAAACGGCGGCATTGAGCGACCGCGTCATCGGCAGCGTTTGCTCCACCTGTGTATAAAATGATTTGTTCCCGAGATCCGTGCGAACCGCGGCACCCAATACGCTGGCGTCATCCGCGTCCGCTTTGTATTGATAAAATTTGCGCTCTTCCGCGTTCAGAAGCTTCGACAAAGGGCCGATAAGGCGGCCGGAAGTCACGATGATGCGCCCGGCATCGTCGCGCACCGCGTACCGGTATCTACTACCAGGACTGTTGTACGCTTCCGAAAGTTTGGCCGGGAGATCGACTTCGACCGAGCCATCCGGACTTAGCTCGATGTAGCTGGAAACCTCTCGGGCCTGCTTAACGAGAGTCAGCTGACGCAGATAGGAATCAACATGGCTTTGCTTGATGTAAAGCCAGCCATACGAAATCCCGGTGGCGATTGCCGTCGTGATCGTAAGTCGAATAATGATGCGGGATGACAGAGACATCGTAGCCTCGCCTCTATTCTTGCAAGAGATATCCGATACCCCGAAGCGTATGAATAGAAACCCGCGCCCCGATGGATTCCAGCCTGCGCCGCAACCGCGAGACCAGTGCCTCAATGGTGTTTGGCGAGACGTCGTCGCTAAACCCGTAAACGGAATCCTCAAATAGACGCTTGGGGACCACTTGATCTGCTCGGCGCATCAAAAGTTCAAGCGCATCCAGCTCGCGTGGAGGAATTGCGACCGTGCGGCCTTCGACCTTCAACTGGCGCGCAGCGGTGTCCAAAGTGATGTTGCCAACGTCGATGGTTGTGCCCAGGGGCCCCCCAGGGCGCCGAAGGAGCGCCCGTAATCGCGCCGCCAATTCCTTCATTGCGAACGGCTTGAGCATGTAATCATCCGCGCCGCGGTCCAGCCCGTCGACGCGATCGTCGATCCCGTCGCGAGCCGTGAGCACAACGACGGGCGTCCAATTGGCCGTCGTGCGGATGTCCTCGAGCAAATCCAGGCCATCACGGTCGGGCAGTCCGAGATCGAGTATGACGGCGTCATAAGAAATGCTTCTGAGAGCGGCCAACCCTTCTGCAGCCGTGGCGAACGTGTCGATACCGAAACCGAAGCCAGCCAGTCCTTCCACGACCAATTCGGCAAGCCGCTGATGATCCTCGACGAGCAATATCCGCATGCGGTTTTCTGGCTCCTGCCGCTTCGACTGCCCAAATGAAAGCGCCTAACAGTAAGAGGTTAGCTCGACGGCCACCAGGGACGGTGGGCTTCCTGACGAGAAGCTGACAGAACTCACAAAAAGACGCTTGACCCCTATGGACCGAAGCAACAGCGCAATGTGATTAAAATGCGGCGCTGCGCAGTCGCCCGACACTTATCGGCGGGTCGGACTGCTGGCACTGGATGGATTATCGGACATTTCGATCCGGATTTGTTCGGGGTCGACATGCAGGGTGCCGACCAGCATGGGGATCGCTGCCCCGGCAGGAACCAGAACGTGAGCCTCCGCTATCGGCTTAAGAAATACCTCGATCTCCTGACCCTTAACGAGATAATGAAGAATCGGGGACTTCACTTGGTGCCCTCCCAGTGGCGTCAATAGTAGTTTGCAGACAAGAATCGAATCGGCAGCATCGCCCGGGATCGGAACATCGCGCGCCTCCCTGAAAGAAAGGTCAACGTCATAGCGGCGTCTGCCATCGAAGACTGGCAGAACCCGCCTGCATTGGTCGCCGAAATTGCCGCCTAGCGTGTCTTCCGGAATGAGGGAGGCGCTTAGCGGATCGATCACACCTTGCAGCATAGCAGCCGTCAGAGGAACGCGCTCCGGTGTCGGCGGAAACGGCGGCAAGGCGATGAGCTGTCGGATGGCGCCATTCTGGAATGCCACTCGGATGGTGTCTGTCTCGTCGCTCGTCACCACATGCGCCTCAAACCGTCCAGGAATAGCGCGACCGGGCGCGACGATGCCGCTGGCATGTCCCGAACCCTGGCCGTCGACGAGGACGCTCATCAATCCCTTTATTTGCGCGGAGGCTTCTATGTCGTAGCGGTCGGCTACCAGCGACAGTTGCCAATCAGCCGAACCCACCGTCGCGCCTAGATAAGAAATACTGTACGCAATTGTGATTTTGCCCTCCGCGAAAGCCGGAGTGGACACGATACAGATCAACGTAAAAATGGCGCATGCGCGCATTGACGAGAGTCCGAAGCTGAATGCCATTCGCATCGCGCCGCGCCCGTCCGAAGTGGCGCCGGGCACGTTCCGCAGCTTCAATATGTGGTTTGTCATGGTTTGACGGCGTACTTAGAAACACCATCGGCTGGATTCCTGACGCTAAGCTGACGAGTAGCGATCGCCGATCACGAACCCCATGATGAGCTCGTCCAAACCAAACCGCGTGGCCGATTGAATGGATAGGCACTATTTTGAATTTTACGCGTCGCGATAATGTCCTTTGATGGAAATGCCCCCAGGTTCGTCTGACGCGGTTAGGACGCATGCGCCGCTCGCGTTCCCCGCCCGGTCCAAGTGTTACAGCATACGCCGCATCACGCCGTCGCGATAATAAACGAGGTGCAGAACGGCCGCGAGGATGTGGCCGCCAATCAGGAACAAAAGTGTCCATTCGAAAACTTGATGCCAGCCATCGATTGCGTGAAGTAGCGACGGGTTCTTTGCCGTCATCATCGGGAGCGGCGCCATGAAAAACCAGACGATTTTCCAACCTCGTGCGGAGGCAAAGAGCCAGCCGGATATAGTCGTCGCCAGTATCACTACGTACAGAAGCCAGTGCACCGCTTCCGAGGTGACGCGTTGATAGGCCGGCAGCGAGCTTTCCGGCGCGACCGGATGAGTCATCCGCCATGCGAAACGAAATACGATAAGCATCAAAATCGTCGTTCCGATTGAGATGTGCCATGTCATCCCGATGCCCGGGACCATGTCGCGTTTGATATCTGGCATGAACCAGCCAATCGAGTACTGACATACCAATAGAGCAACTATTACCCAATGGAGTAGCTTGGCGGTTGTGCTGTAATGTAGCCGCGTCTTCACGCAACGACCTCTTTTCGACTCAAAGGAAACCGAACCGACGGCACGGGACGCCGCCGATTGGCATTTTGACTTCATAGCATGGCACTCGGCTGCCGCGTTCCCGGGGCGCACGCGGATTCGAACGGATCCAAATTCGATGATATCGGGACGGCGCGGTCTCGCTGGCACTTCGACGCTACTTGGTCTCGATGCTGCGCAATGCGCCTCCGGGCGGCTTCTCAACCGGATTGAGATCGTGCGACAGCATTAGTTTTGCGACCAATCCATCGGAAACCGGGGTCAACCCAAAGCCCAGCCCGGCTTCGATGTCAAAGGGCTCGCCTTTGTAATCGATGACGCCAAAAACCTGATGCGACTGCTGATCGCCAGGAAGGAAATGTTCGATTACTCCAAAATCGGCGTATTCTTCGACCGCGACTGCCCACTTGTCCGAGATATTGTAGGCGACGCGGGCAGACGGCGCAAAGTCGAGATTTTTAAATCCTTTCCACGAGTTGTCGAAGATCGGATTGACGATGAGATCGAACTTTCCCAGATGCCAACCGATGATCGGCCGCATTTCCTGAGTGTAGTGGTTCGGATCCCAATGTTCGGCGTTATAACTGAATTCGAAATTAATGCCGTAGAAAAAGGTCTGTTGAGCGGCATGCGGCACCACGAACAACTCCCGCACCTTGAATCCGTTCAGCACCGGACCGAGATTGCTGGAGTCGCTGTAGAGCGGCAAATACAAGCCTTGCTCGAACCAATCCGTGACGCCATAGGCCCATTCCGGCACGCCGTTGAGCGTATGTTCGGGAACGAGGCCGCCGGGAAAGCGGGGGCTAGTCAGCCCGTTGAACGTGTAATTGTTATGGACCATGAGATTGAACACGCCGGGCTCTGCAATCTCGGCATCATAGACTTGGATCTCATCGGTCTGGGCAAACGCCGCCGGGGACCAAACTATCGCCAAGATGGCGATGAAAATTTGCGGCAAGGATCGCAGGATACGTGGGATTGAAACGATCACGGTGCTCTCTCCGATGCGCCGATGTGACAGACGGAATTGGAACATCGATGCGCGGCGACAAGAACATGGGATCACGTCGTAAGAGTCCTGCCTGAATATACGGAGGCGCACAGGAGCGCAAATCGGTATAACGCCCGTGGCGTGATCTGTCTTCCGCTCAAGCCATCGGTCTTAGATTGCCAGGCCCAATTTGATCCTGGTCAAATAGACCAAGGGCAGATTGATCTACTCTGCGTTAAGCCATGAGAGAAAGAGAGAGACGAACATGACCGACAGATCGCGGCTTCAAAAGAGCGAACCTTCTCGACGAACCATTCTCTTCACGAGCGTCGCCTGTGCTGCCGGGGCAACGGCGTTACTCGGTTCCCTCCGGCCTGCCGCCGCCAAAATGGCTCAGGCAGGCGTCGCCTATCAGGACTCACCAAAGGGCGACCAGCAATGCAGCGCTTGCTCGCTGTTTCAGGCCCCGAGCTCTTGCACACTTGTCGACGGAACCATCAGTCCGTCAGGATGGTGCAAGTTTTGGGTCAAGAAGGCCGGCACCTGAGCGTTTGAGATGTCGGGGCCAGCTGGGTCGCACTGCATCTCGAACAGAATGTCGGCGCTGGGACAAAACGGCGGCCCAAAGGTCGTTCCCGCCGGCGCATGGGCCAGCCATTGACGACAAATTTCTTTGGATGGACAAGCGCGGCAAGCGGGCCGCGCTTTCTGATGGAAACTGGACGCCTATCAGGAGCTAATCAGTCTGGCCCTTTGAGGTATGGCGACGGCAACGGTCGTTTCAAGCTGTGGCCATAGAGGATGCGGAGGTGGATCTCCTTCATGCCGGAGCGCCCAAACGCAAAGGGCGCAAGTTCGTCGATCGACATGAAATACGGGACCAACGCTTCACCGACGCCGATCATTCTATCGTCGCGGCCGATGATCAGAGCGTCGCGGCCGACAAGCGTGTCCGGATCAACGAGGTAGCCGTATTCTTTGCTCATTCCCAAAACCTGGATCGGCAACGCGTGGTCCAGTGCCTGATCGATCTCGCCGATGTCGATTGCGTTTCCCGAGACGATGAACAGCCCCTTCTTTTCAAGTAGCCCCCGCCTGCGCAACTCATCGCGCAATGGCGTCCATTCGACGAAATCACGCGTGGGATCTCGGGTGGCAAAAGCCGCGGGAATAAGGAGTTTCCCGTAACCAGTTTCGACGTAACCGACCAGCAAGAATGCGAGAACGACAATCCCGGCAGCGGATGCGATGGCCCAGGGTATTGCGCGGCCTCGCGCCGCCTGTTCCTGGGCCAGATAATTGCCGAGCAAGGGGTACAGCATCAACCATCCCGGCATTTGCCAATGCGGCAGTCCGCGATCGGCCCACAGCGGCACGAGCGTAAAGAGCAGTACAGTCGGAAGGCCCAGGCAAAGACAAAACCAGGATTGCCCGGCGGTTCTACCACGGCGGACGGCTTGGTAAGCCGCTGTGACGAGAGGCAAAAAGATCCAGGGCAAAAGATAAAGGAGTTGTTCGCCGAAGTTGCCCAGAAATTGGCCGATCTTCGGGAAAGAGCCGTAACTGTCGGCGCGTCCGAGTTGGAATGCGAATGATGCCCAGTGATGCTTCGCATTCCAGATGATAACAGGTGAAAAGATGACCATGGCGATGGTCGCGCCGATCCATGGCGCTGGATGGAGCAGAGCCGTGCGATGCTTGCTGGAAGTGAGCAGATAGAAGAACAGCCCGATGACGAATAACGCGGCGTGGTATTTCGACAGTCCGGCGAGACCAATCCACAGCCCCGCAATGATCCACGTGCGCCATTGCGACGGCAATTCACGGCTCGAACCATGGGGGAACAGCAACCGCGAGATCGTGTAAGCGGCCGCAAGCAGACAGAACATCAATGGTCCGTCGGGAAGGACCCATCCGCCGCCAACAGCGAAGAAGGCCGTTAAGTTAAGGGCAACTACGGCCCAGACCGCTGTCACTGCCCCGAACAGTTGCCGCGTCAGCAGAAAAAGGATCCAGGTCGTGCCGGCAAAGAGCGCAACGAATGGCAAGCGTAGCGCGCGCCCGTCACCAAGCAGTGGCAGGAACAAGTGGGTAATCCAATAGCTGAGCGGCGGGTGATCAAAGTAAGAAAGCCTCAGATCATGCGAGACGCCGATGCCGTAGATTCGTCTGCGCCGAGCCCGAGTGTCGCCGCCAAGACGATATGAAACATCAGAAAAAGAAATATAAGTCCAACGGCGATCCGCTCGGGGGAGCGCGCGACGGCAAACAAGTGTCTCCTGTCCTCGCGCGGCCAAGCGTGGACGTTCCCGCGAATAACACTTTCTGACATCAACATGACTGACTATTCGCCTTGAGGATTGGGGAGGGGTCGACCGCGGGACTGCGGTTAAGAGGGCCATAGTGGACGGCCAGCCTGACCGGAAGCTGACACCAATTGCAGCTCTGGGAACCTGAATGCCGCCGTTTGGCCCGCCTCATTGGTCGCGAAGCTGCGTCACCACGTCCGCGATTGGCTGGGAAATTGACACGTCGCGCGTTTCGTCAATCGGTAGTGCCCCCCAGCAGACATTAAGTCTGCGGCGCAACGATCGAGGATGATTGCCTGATCAGTTACTCGATCTCACATCGTCGGCGATGGCCAGCAGCGTCGGCGAGAAGGTGCTACCGAATTGACGGGCGGTGAAATCAAGACGTTTTATCTCAGGCAAGACCGGTTATTTGGAACCTACCGCGGCATCAGTAAACGGGATGACTGGCAAAGTCGTCATCTATTGGGCCGAGGACGGTACAGCGCTCCAAAAGACGCCGTCAGAAACCATGATGCACGGCAAATGGGAGATCAAAGGCAATACTAACTGCATCGAATGGACGGCTGGGACTGGGTGCGTGCGCTATGACAACACGGGATATGGCGTCACGATCATCGACGTAGCTAGCGGAAAGGTCCGCGCCAAGATTGTAAGGACTGCCCCGGGCAACGCCGAGAAGCTGACGCTCTGAACTTTGCCATCAACGCGTGACGTCCGTTATCGATGCACGAGGACGTGCGGCCGGATGACGCCGCACTATCCGGCCGTGGATGTCGGCTTGTGATGTGGTGGACGGCGCCCGCTCTCGGCATCGAAGTGCCATAGGGTGGTTGCGTCGAAATGCACCACATTGAGGGGAGCCGTCCACATGCAAATTACCACGATCGGTTTGGATATCGCCAAGAACGTGTTTCAGGTTCATGGCATCGATGCCAGCGAGAAGGTCGTCATTCGCAAGCAACTCCGGCGCAGCCAGGTGCTGGCATTCTTCAAGGCGCTGCCGCGGTGCCTTGTCGGCATGGAGGCCAGCGCGACGGCGCATTATTGGGCACGTGAACTGACGAAGCTTGGTCATCAGGTACGGCTGATGCCGGCGAAAAACGTCAAGGCCTACGTCAAGCGCAACAAGAACGATGCCGCCGATGCCGAGGCGATCTGTGAGGCGGTGCGGCGGCCGACCATGCGTTTTGTCCAGGTCAAATCGGCCGAGCAGCAGGGCCGATTGATGCCGCATCGAGTGCGGGATCTTTTGATGCGGCAGCGGACCCAGCTGATCAATGCGTTGCGGGCGCATATGGCTGAGCTCGGCATTGCGGCTGCGCAAGGGCGTGAAGGGATTAAAGAGCTTCTGAAGATTATTGCGAGCGAGGAGGACGCGCGCTTGCCGGTCGATGCTCACGTCAGTCTCACCGTATTGGCGGCTGGGCTTCAAGCGGTGCAGACACTGATTGGATCGGTCGAGAAACGGATCATGGCGCAGCATCGTTCAAACGAGGCAAGCCAGCGGCTCGAGACAATCCCCGGGATCGGCATTGTGGGCGCGACCGCGATCGCCGCGACGGTTACGGACCCCAAGGCATTCCGATCGGGTCGTGACTTTGCGGCCTGGATCGGGCTCGTGCCACGCGAAGAACTCGACCGGCGGCAAGCACAAGCTCGGGCCGATCTCGAAACGGGGGGATCGCTATTTGCGGCGCATTCTGGTGGTCGGAGCCCATGCGGTGTTGAAGCAGGCGCGCCAGCGACCAGAGAAATATCCGTTGCTCGCACAGCTTCTCGCCCGCAAACTGTTCAAGGTGGTCGCGGTGGCACTTGCCAACAAGATGGCGCGCATCGCCTGGGCGTTGCTGGCCAGGGGTGGCACCTATCGGGCGCCTGCGCTTACGGCAGCGGCCTAATAAGAAGTCGGGCGATGGCAGGATGAAGTTGCGTCTGTGCGTACACGAACTGCAGGGGTGATGACGACATTGATGCGAAACGGTCGAGACCGTCGATCGGACAACCCGTCTGGGCCACCGCGCGGATACAGCGCGTGCTTTTGTTTGGGACCGATCAGCGGATCACATCAGGGCCAGCAGCCACATCGGCTGCATCGCGATGCAGGCAAGCCTTCACGCGAAAACAGGCCGTATACATGGCTGCACCCGAACGCTTCGCTAAACGTCAGATTCCTCTTGCACCGCGGGCGCCGTCCATACATGGCCCAGCGCGTCACTTGGTGCGACGCAGCGATATGTCTGATGTTGGGTGAACACCGGAAGTTGCTGCCGCGCGCTTGAAGACGCGCATGACCCGCAGAAGTTCTAGCGTCTCATTTCCGGTCTCGGTATAGTGCCGCCCTGGACGATTGAGGAGCACAATAGCGCGTGCTTCATCGTGAAAGACGCGGACGGCCAATCGCTCGCGTGTGTCTATTTCGAGGAGGAGCCGGGCCGACGAGGCGCAGCGAAGCTGCTCACCCGCGATGAGGCGCGGCGGATCGCGGCCAACATCGCGAAGTTGCCAGACTTGTTGGCCTAGGCGGTGATTTTTAATCGGCGCACTGGGATTGGCCTATTGCCGGTTCGACCTCGCCTGTACCGCCGCAAACGTCACAGCGGCGTCGGCCGGTTCCGTCGCATTCTTTGCAGTTTCCAGTCTTGATACCTGCAATGGATTTTTTGCCAGTGCCACGACATGCAGGGCAGGAAGTCGTTCTTTGACCGTGGCATTTCGGACATAATATTTTTTGTGGCATCGTTACCTCTCACGCTTCCAGCAAATTCCAGAACTGCTTCGGTCATGCTCGGGGATGATGGGCATAAAAAGATGCGGCCAGGAACCAGAGCCATTAGGGTTCGGTCGAGGCCGCTCGGCTCAAGTTAGTAGAGAGGGAACAACTTTCAAGCCGAGCCTGAACAGTGAGCGCCTTAGCTCAGCTTGCCTTGATCTGGATCAATCTCTCTTTCGACCATCCCGCTAGCGTGCCTAATGGTTCCATTTATCTTCCGCTGCCCTGCCACGGGCTTCAAAGTCCAAGGCTGGGTCGCGGACGATTCGACTGGCAGTGAAGCTGAGACTTACGAGCCGGTGACCTGCACGGTTTGCACACGGCTGCACCTAGTCAATCCGAAAACTGGGAAGGTATTAGGCGCGGACGAGGATTAGGCCGCTGTTTGCTTTCATTGTCGCAATCGGCTATTCTGTATGCGTTTCCGAGTTCATATTCGGTCCTCGCCCCGGTCCCCTTGCCGGGGCTTTTTCTTTGATCTCTTTAGTTGGCGGAATAGCCGTCAGTGCCCGCGATTAATACCAGCGGCAGCGACCCTGCCAAGCAACGACCCCTTCCGCTTGGGGCTCACCATTTTAGAGATCGGCGCGGGGCGCGGCCGTACATCCGGGCTCGCACCCCGCTCCCCCGATACCCCCGCTGGGGCAAGCGCTGAAGTGATTAAGCGGCGCTTCCGTACCTAAACCATTCCCAACAGGTATGCGACGCTGACAACCGCGCAAAGCGTGGCTGACGTAAGAAACAAAATTTCGGGAAGGTCATAGGATTTCAAAATGCGAACTAACATGGGGACCCTCACAGTCCCCCGACCCGGAACATTGTGCGGATCAGACCAAGGCGAAATTAAGGGGCCGCATCGTTTAACGAGAGACCCCGCGCCCTCCCCTAGGCCAGATTAATGCCGACGATCGGCGGCGAGACTGACTGTCCGCGAGTTGGTCGCGATCGGAGGGAAAGCGGACATGGCTCGGACATCGCGAAAGTGTAGCGGATGACCCAACCCGGAAGTCGAGCGGCCGTATTTGCTGTGACGCACAATAGCTTCCCTTCGATGTGGTAGACTATCGTCCTCGGCCTTGGGGGACTCATGAAGCGGCGCGAGTTCATATCGCTTTTGGCAACGACGTTTACGAGAGTTGCAACGGATGGAGCATGTCGGGATTTATCAAACCGAACTGCGGGCTGACGGTCGGCGAGATCGCGACATTGACGCGCGCCAAGCTGCGCGACGGTGATCCCGCCGACCGCCGCATCGACAATATCGCACCGCTCGATACCGCCGGCCCTTCCGAGATCACTTTTCTTGACAAACCGAAGTATGTCGATGCGCTCGCTAACACCCGCGCCGGCGCGTGTCTAATCGCGCCGCGCTTTACGGCGTCTGCGCCGCGCGGTCTTGCACTCCTGGAGACGCCGCATCCTTACCCGGCCTTCGTCGCGGTCGCCCGTAAGCTCTTTTCGGAGGCGCTGCGACCGTCGTCCCTGTTCGATACCAAGCATCACGCTGCGAGCGCGCAGCTGCATCCGACGGCCCGGCTTGAGGCCGGCGTGACCGTCGATCCGCTTGCGGTGATCGGGCCGCACGCCGAAGTCGGCGCCGGCACCCTGATCGGCGCTCGCACAGTGATAGGACCCAACGTCTGCATCGGCCAGATTGCTCGATTGGTTCAGACGCCACGATCCTGTATGCACTGATCGGCGACCGCGTCATCATCCATCCCGGCGTCCGCATCGGGCAGGACGGGTTCGGCTATCTGCGGTCGCCGCAGGGACACCAGAAAATCCCGCAAACCCGACGGGCCATCATTCAGGACGACGTTGAAATCGGAGCCAACACGACCATCGACCGCGGCGCCACCCGCGATACGGTGATCGGCGAAGGCACTAAGATCGACAATCTCGTGCAGATCGGACACAACTGCTCGATCGGCCGCCATTGCCTGATTGTCTCGCAGGTCGGGATATCGGGGAGTGTTGATGTAGGTGATTTCGTGGTGCTGACGGGGCAGGTCGGCATTGCCGATCATCTGACAATTGGCGCCGGTGCAATTCTAGGCGGGCGCGCCGGTGTTATGTCGAACGTTCCTGCCGGCGCGCGCTGGGCCGGCACACCCGCGGAGCCGGCTACCGATTGGAAACGGGGCGTTGTTCTGTTGCGGCGTCTCGTGCGGCGTAGGAATGGGTCCGACGAGACGGGAGAGTGAACGACGAAAGCGCCGGCACCGCCGAGCGCGAACGATGTCGCTTCCTGACCCGAAAACGAAATACCGCGACGTTTGAGACATGGTCGCGATCGAGTGGAAAACGGACACGAGGCGGACCTCGCCTGAAGACCGATTTTGACAATACGTCGTCAAATAACTATTTCGACCACACTGCAATTGTGGTTGTAATGGTGGTTCCTGCTTTCTGAACCAGCCATTTATTTTCGCCGCTTGGAACGATAGTGAAGCAATTAGACCCTGCGTGTTCCCAACTTGTGCAGAAGCCCTTCGCATTGAGCTTCCAAATGCCGACGTTCGTCTTACCCGATTGTGCGAGGGCCTGCCGCGTCATCTTGCCGTCCGGTGTGAAGGTCATTGTGAATTTGGTGCCGCTAGACGAGGCAGCGTTAAACGGCTGACCGTTGAAAAATGTCGCCTTGATGTCGTTTGGAGCCATCGGTTGCCCAGCGAAGGCAGCGCTCGCATTGTGGACTAAGACCGCAATTACTAATGATGTTGTGCGCATAAAAGCCCCCACGGGCAGGATCACGAAGTGACCCGCTTGAGACGGATCACTGGGACGGCGATGTTTGCGCGCACGTTTGCTGACACTGTAGCTGCAGGTTAGTGCACTGCGATATGCATGTCGCATTGGCATTGGGATCGGTCAAATGAGTCACCGCCGTTCCGTTCGGCTGTGTGCCAGTCGTGAGGCACGACGATTGGCAATTCGCATACGTAGAGTTGCAAGTCATCATGCAAGTCGTCACAGCTGAGGTTTGCGCCAACCTGATTCTTCCGGCAGCGGGCGCACTGCCCCCAAGTCCAACAATGATAGCCGCCAGTAATACGCATGCAGACGCGCGGGTTGCGATCATACAAAGCCTCCAGTCAGTAGTGGCTGCTCACAACCTAATCTAAATCGCGAGACTATACCTGCACCATGTTTTAATGATAATTTAGGGTAACGCCCTCGGAAGCGGCGGTGCAAGCAGCCTGCTGTGCCGCGGTCGCAGTCTCCCGCCACTTCAACACCTCGACGGCCCACACAGTCGGGCGAAGCCGGACGTAAGTCGATTTGACTACCCACATGCTGTTGTCCGCTTGCAGCGTGCCCGAATAAAGCTTGCCTTTCATTCCAGAGATGGTGCCTGTACCGGCCGGCGCGAATTGCGCGATCTTAGCACCAGCGGCTGCCCTCTCGGCCACACTGTCGGTCGTGCGGCCGGAAACGTCTGGAAACTTCACCCAGGTGACCACGATCGCGCAGCTTTTGTCCGGTGGATAGATCATGAATGCGGCACCATCGGGTGCATCCTGGTTCCTCCAGCCGGGCGGTACTTGAATAGAATAAGCGTACAATGATTTCGGCCATAGCACCGTGTGGGCATGCGCGGGCTCCGAGGTCACACCTGTGGCACTGGCTATGGTAACGAGTGCGAGAACTGGACAGCACACGGTTGCCCTCTACGGTGGGTCTTACGGCACCCCGCACCGAATGCGCGCTTTAATTTCCAGTACGATCTTGGAGTTCAGCTGGCATTGCTCAACGAAATGATCGAATAGCAGCTCTCCTTGCTCTATTGCAATTAGTCTGAACTCTGGCCCGTCGCGTCACTTATTGCGGCGCAGCGACATGTCTGATGTTGGGTGAACACCGGAAGTAGCTGCCGCGCGCTTGAAGTGACGCGCATGACCCAGAGAGGTCCTCGACGTGGACAGCCTGAACTCGTTGCAACGCACAAGGCGGCTTTCAGTTGGCGACGTGGTAGGTTGCGAACCTTGAGGGGGAGGGCCTTCCATGACACGGCGCGAGTTCGTCATGGCGCGACTTCGTCACGCTCCTCAGTGGCGCCTCGGCTTGGTGGCCGCTCCGCAACGACCGCATTTCTAGCGGCGGCTTTGCGACTTTTTTGTTTTCGGCTTGCTCGCTTGGACTTTGTTTGCAAGGTCCTTGTTCACAATTTCCGTGATTTTTTGCACGACATATGCATGGAGACGATCTGATTCGTCGATAGTTATGTGCTTTATGCTCGCATCTGCCGTGAGATCAAAATTGGTTAGCTCACCTTGAAATCCTGGACCTGGGCTGACTTTCTTACCGATGCCGTTGTTCTGATAAAAATTCACAAAATGAAGAACATTCTTTGGTACCGGGCGGGGCTTCGTCGGGTCGAAGGTGACGATCAATTCGATGGGGATATTCTGCCTATCGAGTTCGTTGGCAATATCGAAGGTCGCGTCCGCTCCCAGGGAATGGCAACTGCGGAAGTGACCCGCACACGCTCGAAACGTCGAAAATGACCCATCGCAGACGCTAGCCGCAGCCTGACGATCCCGAGAAGCACGAATAGGCCGCCCCAGTTGGCGGTCTCTTTCATTTCAAGCGCAATGTCGCATATTGGCCGTGCGCCCCGAAGGCGCGAACTATCAGTGGAGGAAGATTCCACCCAGATAATTGTCGATTGGTCTGGAAGCTGACGAGCGGCTCGGTCGGGCAACCGGAAGGGCCGGAGCCTCGTGACAAAGGTCGCTTTAGGCGGCTGAGCAATCCAGCGGGCCGTAACGTGAGTGAAGCCTGAGAAGGCCTCGAAAGTGACAATGCGGATGCCGACCCTCCGGCCATTTGGGGAAGGCTGCATGAGCGGGGAAGCAATCGACACGTGCACCCACTCGATCCGCCGGGGTAGTAGGCACGGCACGTCGGAAAGGTGGTTCGGGTAATCGGGGGAGACCCGTTGTGGGCGAGGGTAGCGGCCTCAACGTCGCGACAGGCGACGGTCATGACGGGAGTTGGACAGGGTCGTAAGAGCGTTGAGGCCGGGTAATTCCGGTGGAGCAAAGGGCCCTGACTTCTGGTGCGCTTTCGAAGATGGAGAGGTGAGGGTGATTGGCGATGAGCCTCGCAACACCTGGAAAGATCAGGACCCTTCAGAGAAAGCTGTATCGCAAGGCGAAGGCGGAGCCTGCCTTCCGTTTCTATCTGCTCTACGACAAGATTTATCGGGAAGACATTTTGCGCCATGCCTATGCGCTTGCTCGCGATAATGCGGGAGCGCCGGGTGTGGACGGAGTGAGCTTCGCGGCGATCGAAGCGTCGGGTCTGGATGGATGGTTGGCGGGCTTGCGTGAGGAACTGCTCTCGAAGACGTACCGGCCCGATCCGGTGCGGCGGGTGATGATCCCGAAGCCGGACGGAGGCGAGCGACCGCTCGGCATTCCGACGATCCGGGATCGGGTGGTTCAGACCGCTGCCAAGCTCGTGCTGGAACCTATCTTCGAGGCGGACTTCGAGGACAATGCCTACGGCTACCGTCCCGCGCGTGGAGCGGTGGACGCAGTCAAGGAAGTGCACCGGCATATCTGCCGGGGTTACACCGACGTGGTCGACGCCGACTTATCCCGCTACTTCGATTCGATTCCGCACGACGCGCTTCTGAAATCAGTGGCCCGTCGCATCGTGGACCGGCACGTGCTGCGGCTGATCAAGCTGTGGCTGAAAGCGCCGATCGAGGAACGGGACGATGGCGACGGGACCCGGCGCAGCGGTGGTGGCAAGAGCAGCACGCGCGGCACGCCACAGGGCGGCGTCGCGAGCCCACTGCTCGCCAACATCTACATGAACCGGTTCCTGAAGCATTGGCGGCTGACCCGACGTGGGGAAGCGTTCCGTGCATACGTCGTCGCGTATGCCGACGACTTCGTCATCCTCAGTCGCGGATGTGCGGCCGAGGCGCTGGCGTGGACGACGGTGGCGATGACGCGGCTCGGGCTCACCATCAACGAGGCCAAGACCTCGCTGAAGAATGCTCGGCAGGAACGCTTCGACTTCTTGGGCTACTCGTTCGGACCTCACCGTTACAAAGAGAACGGCAAGTGGTATCTGAGCGCGAGCCCGTCCAAGAAAAGCGTGCAACGGCTCAAGACAAAGGTCGGTAATCTGCTGGTGTCCGCCAACAATGATCCATGGCCCAAAATACGTGACACGCTGAACAGGTCACTGCGCGGCTGGTCGCGTTACTTCTCCCATGGGACACGTCGGGCGGCATTCCGGGGCATCGATCATTATGTCTACGAGCACGTGCGCGACTTCCTCGCTAGGCGGCATCGGATGCAGGGGCGCGGCACACGACGGTTCTCCCTCAACGTCGTTTACGGAGAACGCGACGTGCTGTGCTTGGAGCGCCTGCCCTGATCTGCCGTTGTGTGCCTTACGGTGAAGCCAGTCGGAAAGCCGGGTGCCGAAAATCGGCACGCCCGGTTTGATGAGCGGGGATGGGAAACGGAGCGTTGGCCAAAGGCCCCAAGCTACCGCGCCCATCCTCGACTTTACCTCTCTCGTCGTTTGCCGCGATGCAGCGATACTGCCCGCAGTTGAAGGACAAGCCGACATTGCGCGGACATCGCCAATGTGTCGAGTTTGACCCAAATGCGAAGTGCCGGAATGTCCGCTATTCGGACGCGATCGGGTGAAGAACAGACATGATGCAGGCTTCGTCGAAGGACCGGAGCAACCTGGACATTCCATCAGCGAAAGCGAGATTTGTGGTCCGGCTGGAGAAAGAAGATATTGTTGATATAGCTCTTATGCTGGCCCCGCCGAAATTTTCGCGCTTCATCCTTTATCAATCTGTCGGCCGTCTGAAGCTTCGGCAGTTCTGCAACATCAAGTCGTTGGAGCGCGAGGCCATCGACCGTAATGAAAGGCTCGTACTGTAGCCTACGCAGATAATCGAAAACGTCAAGATATATTGGATTGTGCCGTTGCTCAATCTCGATCATCAGATCTGGCTGTTTGGACTCGAGAAGCCGCCTCATCCCCAGCAGGACTTGCATCTCAAATCCTTCAACGTCGATCTTTACGAAATCGATTCGTTTAAAGTCGATCTTTCCCTCGAAGTCATCGAATCTCGCGACCCTGACTTTGTGTATCTCAACACCCTCGAATTCGGTGGAAGCAAGAGGCCGAAGAGTTGCGAGTGCATAGTCAACTTTGCCACGAACGAGCGGCAGAGCCATCTCTGTCTCGCCGTTTTCACTACCGAGAGCCAGATTGTATGCGGTAACGTTTTTGATGTTCAGAGTTCGGAGACTATCAAAGGAATTCGGAGCAGGCTCGAAGGCATACACGCGATTGCAATTACCGCTCAGCAAAATGCTGTAAGTTCCCACGTGAGCGCCGACGTCAAGGCATTGATCAAATGTCATTTCCCTGAGGATGTAAATTTCGGGCTCGTCTTGCAGCATATATGGACGAAAATATCGCCGATATGTTCGCTGCGCGACCGCGGATTGTTTCAACCAACCCTTCGCCGTCTGAAGCATGTGCGTCACCTTGTTGCAGCACCCTTAATCTCGACTGCGCGTTCATCACAGACACTATTCGAGGCTGCAGAAGTAGCAATTCGTTGGATATCGCAATCTTTTTGAATTTGCTCGTCAACCTTAAGCAATATAGTTACGGCATAGCGCGCTGGATGCGGGATGTCTGTTGTTGTGAAGGGTTTCGGATGCCGGCCGCACTGATGACGTGCGGCTTGTGCTGGCGGCCAGCGTCCGAAAGCCTCCAAGGGAGGAAACCGCGGGAGAAGGATTGGAGCGGTACGGCTTGCGCTATGGGGATTTGAGCGCCGCCGGTGCGGCGGCAGCGTATGGGCGCGGCGGCCGAGGAGAGCGCTGAGCAACGCTGGCGGTGGCGACAGTGAGAGCTTTGCTGTTGGGCAGCTGGATTTTTTGCAGTTTCGATTTGATTATTTGCTCATAGGGATGAGCGATGCTGGAGCCGGTTGGCGACCAGCATAGCGAGCGGGCGAATTTGTCGAGGTGCAGCGCTGCAGTGCTCATGAGGTATCGATTCTGATGGAGACTGTTTGGGCTGTTGGTTGATGGCGCGGTGGTGCGCCACGTTTAAAACGCTCGATGATGATCATGCGGCCGCCGCAGCACGGACAACAATTGGTGTGCTCGAGCTGTTTGGCATCGGCACTGACGATCTCATCTTGTGACGCCGCGAGCAGCTGGCGGGCGCAGGCGATATTGTCGCCACACGAGGGTCTGGCGAACAGGCCGTAGTGGCGGATGCGGTGGAAGCCTCTGGGCAGCACATGGATGAGGAAGCGGCGGATGAACTCGTCGATGGCGAGCGTCATCGCCTTGTATCGATTTGATCCTTTGCTGCGGTAGTCCTTCCACTTAAAGGTGACGCTTTTGTCGTCGAGGGCGAGCAATCGGCTGTTGGCGATGGCAACGCGGTGGGTATAGCGGGACAGATAGGCGAGCACGGCTTGCGGTCCGCCGAACGGGCGCTTGGCATAGACCACCCATTCGGTTTGGCGTAATGGCGCGACAAAGGCGGCGAAGGCTTGCGGATCGGCGAGTGCCGCGTGATCGCCGAAGAACTTGAGACGGCCGGCGGCGTGAGCGGCGGCAAGCTTGTCGAGGAACAGGCGGCGGAACAAGCGCGAGAGAACACGCACGGGAAGGAAAAAGGCGGGACGGCATGCGATCCAACGCTTGCCGTCGAGCGAGATGCCGCCGCCGGGCACGATCATGTGGACGTGCGGGTGATGGGTCATTGCCGAGCCCCAAGTGTGCAGCACCGCGGTGATGCCGACGCTGGCGCCGAGATGCTTGGGGTCGGCAGCGATCGTCATCACCGTCTCGGCCGCCACCTTGAACAGGATGTCGTAGATCGCTGCCTTGTTCTGATGGGCGATCTCGCCGATCGGCGCCGGCAGAGTGAAGACGACGTGATAGTACGGCACCGGCAACAGCTCGGCTTCGCGGTCGGCCAGCCAGCGCTTCGCCGCGATGCCCTGGCACTTGGGACAGTGCCGGTTGCGACAGGAATTGTAGGCGATGACCGTATGAGCGCAGTCCTCACAGCGCGCGACGTGCCCGCCGAGCGCCGCCGTGCGGCAGCGCTCGATCGCTGCCATCACCTTCAATTGGCCGAGGCTGATACGACCGGCGTTGGCTTGGCGCCATGCCGGACCATGGCCGCGGAAAATATCCGCGACCTCCAAAGCCGGGCGCGACATCGGCGCCGGCCGTCAGCGAGATGCTTGAATCTCCTTGAGCTTGACCGCGATGTGCTCCAGCGGGCTCATGACCGCATTGATGGTCTTGGTGGCCACGCGTGCGTAGAGCGCCGTATTCTCAAGCTTGGCGTGGCCGAGCAGAACCTGGATCACCCGGATGTCGGTGTTCTGCTCCAGCAGATGCGTGGCGAAGCTGTGCCGTAAGGTATGCGGCGATACGCGCTTGTTGATGCCGGCCGCCTCGGCCGCGATATGACAGCCGCGATTGAGTTGGCGGGTAGTCATCGGTTGCACCGGATTGCGTCCCGGAAACAGCCAGCCTTGCGGGCGTTCCACCATCCACCATGTTCGCAGCACTTGCAGCAGGTGCGGCGACAGCATCACATTGCGATCCTTGCCGCCCTTGCCGTTCTCCACCCGGATCAGCATGCGTTTGCTGTCGATATCGGAGATCTTGAGCGTAACCACTTCGGCCGCCCGCAAGCCGGCGCCGTAGGCCACGCTGAGCGCCGCCTTGTACTTGAGCCCCGGCGCCGCATTGAGCAGCCGTGCCACCTCTTCGGGGCTCAATACCACCGGCAGCTTGCGCGGTTCGCTCACAAAGATCAGCTGCCGCTCCATATCGGGGCGATCGAGTGTTACGCCGAAGAGAAAGCGCAGCGCCGAAACCGCGCTGTTCATACTCGACGACTGCACCCCGTTCTGCCTTTGATGCAGTTGAAAACGGCGCAGATCGTCGGCGCTCGCGCTATCAGGCGAGCGGCCGAGGAAGGTCGTAAAGTTCTTGATGTGGCGGATGTAGCCCATTTGCGTCTTTGGCGCTAACTTGCGGATCGTCATATCTTCGATCATGCGCCGGCGCAGCGGACTGATAACCTCGTCGGTCATGGGGATGCTCCTGTTTGAAGTGAGGTTGAGAACAACCCCTCATCTTCAGACAGGAACTCCTCATCGCGTCATCGCATTGAACGCCGCTGCCGCTGCCCTACCGCGCGAGCGGTTTAGTCGTGTGCTGGACATGTTCAGTAGCTTGGAGGTGAAAGTCCTCTACCCAACCTGATGGAGGTGAAGGGTTAGCGACGACGCAAGGGCTATCGCCGCGAGGCGAGGTCTGAAGGAAGCGTAGAGCAAACGTGCGGGTCGATGGACAAGAACCGGGTACAAGGCGCGAGTGTCGGACGAGCGGGCCACTTACCGCGAAGTCCATATCCATCAACGATGCGAAGCGTAGACCCGGCGACGGTGCACGGAAGGCGACTGAGCTTACCCCAGGAGATCTGTCCTGTGTCGCTTCGGCGACTGAGAGTGCCGTGAGGCATCCTGACCGCAGGGCAGAAGTCAGCAGAGGGCGTAATAGGTCATGCCGTCGGCAAGGCTAGTGAGGCACTCCGTCGCCGAAAGGTGGAGTCAACAGATAGGCCGAGCCGGGAACGGGGGCTGAAGGCCCGAACGAGAGGAGTGGCAAGTAGGACATGAATCTCGCGAGCGACAAGCGGCTGAACTTCCAGTTGAGACTGGACTTTCCATTGGCGCCGACGGGTGAAGCCCGGCAGGCGGGACGGGAAGACATCAAATCGCTCTCGGTGGTGAGTGAGCCCGAACGCCCAGCCAACACAAGTCGAATCATGGAGGAAGTATGTGATCGAGCAAACCTGAAGGAGGCATTGCGGCAGGTGAGGAGCAACAAAGGTAGCGCGGGCGTCGACGGGATGACCGTCGATCAACTTGGCGACTATCTGAAGCAGCACTGGCCGGCCATTCGGGAGCAATTGCTGAACGGGACCTACGAACCGAAACCGGTGAGGCGGGTGCAAATCCCGAAGCCGGACGGAGGGGTGCGAAAGCTTGGCATCCCAACCGTGTTGGATCGCTTCATCCAGCAAGCGGTGATGCAGGTTCTGCAGAGGCGATGGAACCCGACGTTTTCCCGACACAGCTACGGGTTTCGACCGCGTCGGTCGGCACATCAGGCGGTGGCTCAAGCGCAGCACTACATCGCGCAAGGCTACGGCTGGGTGATCGATCTCGATTTGGAAAAGTTCTTCGATCGAGTCAATCACGACAAACTGATGGGCCAGATCGCCAAGCGCGTCGAGGACAAGCGGTTGTTGAAGCTCATCCGGGCATTCCTCAATGCCGGGGTGATGGAGAACGGGCTGGTCAGCCCGAGCGTGGAAGGAACTCCGCAAGGAGGACCGCTTTCGCCACTGCTCAGTAACATCGTGCTCGACGAACTCGACCGGGAGCTTGAGCGCCGCGGACATCGCTTTGTCCGCTATGCGGACGACTGTAACATTTACGTTCGCAGCGAACGCGCGGGTCAGCGGGTGATGAAGAGCGTCTCGCGCTTCATCACACAAAAGCTCAAGCTCAGGGTAAACGAGGCCAAGAGTGCGGTGGCACGACCGCAGGAACGAAGGTTCCTCGGGTTCAGCTTTACGACCGGTCCAGATATCAGGCGCACGATCGCGCCGAAATCGCTGGAACGGTTCAAGCAACGAATCCGAGAGATCACGCGAAGGGCCAAGGGCGTCAGCATCAAGACGACAATGGAAGAACTGGTCTCGTATATGCGGGGCTGGCGCGGCTATTTCGGCTTTTGCGAAACGCCCGATGTGTTGATTGCTCTCACCCGCTGGGTCCGGCTGCGATTGCGCGCCGCTCTATGGCGTCAGTGGAAAACACCGCGGCGCCGTCGTGCGGCACTGATCGCACTGCGAGTCTCAGGGGAGTTGCGCAATACGGCCGGCAGCGGCCGTGGCCCTTGGTACATCGCCCGGAGCAAAGCCCTCTCTGTCGGGCTTTCCAACGCCCACTTCAAATCGCTTGGTCTCCCGTCCTTGATCGAAGCGCGTTAGCGTAACTTCTCGAACCGCCGTATACGGACCCGTACGTACGGTGGTGTGGGAGGGGCGGGGCCGGGAGGCTCCCCCCTATCCCGATCTTTGGCCCGAAACCGAAGTGCCGGGACGCCCGCGATTTGGTCGCGATCGGGTGAAAAGCTGACATGACTCGGACATCGCAAAAGTGAAGCGGTTGACCCGAAGCGGTCCTTACGGCGGCTGACAATTTGCGCTGCAACAATCGGTCGGACGCCAATTCGATCACATCGTCGGCGCGTGAGAGGATTGACTGCGGAACCGTTAGCCCGATCGCTTTTGCGGTCTTGAGGTTGACGACAAGCTCATATTTGGTCGGCGCCTGCATGGGCAAGTCGGCCGGCTTCGCGCCCTTGAGGATGCGATCGACGTAGAGCAGGGGCTTTCCGACGCGCGCGCCACCTTGCACGCGTTGCCGTGGCTCGCACCGATGCCGAAGGAACTTGGCGTGCGCGTGTTCGACGTGTTGCACGACATCCTCGCCGGAGATCGCAAGCCCGCGCCTGCGGAACGCCGTGATTGATGCGCTAAAGCCAAGAAACAAAATGGGATCACCAAGTACGCCGAGATTGTCGATGGCTGGCATCCTCTCTACTCTTATCGATGCGCCGACCGTTATTCATTCTGGCCGACCGCTGCATTTTAGCCACTGAACTTCTGGGGAGGCATTTCGGCCGTGACGCCATTGTGATCCAAGCCGCACAACATTTGAACGCGAACGCCGCAGGCTCCTGGTAAACGGGGCCGGCTTTTTCGAGGAGGACTTTATGCTGAATAGACGTCATGTGTTGGGGGCGGCGTTGGCCCTGGCCATCGTGCTCTCGTACGTATCGCTTGCGTCGGCAGCAGACAGTAAGCCGTTCGATCAGGCCGTCTTTGATGCGTCACAGGCCGCAGGCCGCCCGATCCTGGTCCACGTGACAGCGCCATGGTGCCCGACATGTAAAGCCCAGGCGCCGATCCTGTCGCGCCTGGAGAGCGAGCCACGATTCGATGGCTTGGTGATCTTCAATATCGATTTCGACACCCAAAAAGATTTACTGAGGAAGTTCAATGTGAGCATGCAGAGCACCTTGATCGTCTTCAAGGGCAAGCAAGAAACCGGCCGTTCGACCGGCGACACCGATCCCGTCTCGATCGAGGCGCTGCTGGCTAAGGCGATCTAGAACGCATGGCGGGAATTGGACTTGCGTTCCTGGCAGGACTGCTCTCGACGCTGTCGCCCTGCGTGCTGCCTCTCGTTCCGATCGTGATCGGGACCGCGCTGAGCGAAAATCGTTATGGCCCCGCGGCGTTGGCGCTTGGCGTCGCACTGTCCTATGTCGCAATCGGATTGTTCGTCGCCACGGTTGGCTTCGCCATAGGGCTGGACCAGGACGTTTTTCGGTCGGCGGCGGCGGTTCTGTTGATCCTCGTCGGTGGAGTCCTTCTGCTGCCGCGGCTGCAGCTTCAGCTCGTAGCGGCGGCGGGACCGATCGGGAACTGGGCGCAACAACGCAGGAGCGGCGTTTCCACTCGCGGAATCGGCGGCCAGTTTGCCGTCGGGCTTATGCTCGGCGTCGTGTGGAGCCCTTGCGTCGGGCCAACGCTCGGCGCTGCCTCGATTCTCGCCGCCCGCGCCGAGAATCTTGCCGGCGTAGCCCTGACAATGTTCGCGTTCGGCATCGGCGCGGCGCTGCCGCTTTGTGCGATCGGACTGGTATCGCGCGAGGTGCTGTCGCGATGGCGGAGCCGTCTGCTCGCGGCCGGAAGCTTGGGCAAGCTGCTGATGGGTGTGACGTTGGTCGCGGTCGGTACCCTCATTCTCACCGGGCTCGACAAGCGTGTGGAGACGGTCCTAGTCGACGCATCACCAGCCTGGTTGACGGAATTGACGACGCACTTCTAGCCACAGTTCAAAATCACAGGACTGAGCGGTCGCATATCCAATGCGGCATTGCCGACGGTCCGGTGCCGTCACACCGGATAACCGAGCGCCTTGCCGGCAAATCCGTCGAATGCGGAGAGCAACCGGTCGCGCCAGGCCCACATCGCATCGTCCTTGAGCAAGAGCGGAAACGGGCTGATGCAACGCGCCCATTGGAAACAGCCGAACACCGCATAATCGGCATAGGCCGGCATCTCGCCGCCCAAGTAGGGCTGCGCCGCGAGTACGGCGCGAATGGGCTCCAAGGTCTTGCGGAACGCGAGGACGTTCGTCTCGCGATCGGCGCTGATCGTCTCCAGCGCCGCACCCAGGCGCCGTTCCCGCGTCTGGCGGAAGTAAGCGCGGTCCTTCTCGTCGAGATGCGCAAAAATGTCGCTGACGACTAGCCGCAAAATGCCGCCGACCAAAACGCCGTCCGCCCAGGAGTTAACAAATCGCGTGACCGCGCGGCCGCCGTCGCCGCCAAACAGCGAGGGACGATCCGCATAGGCGTCCTCGAGATAGGTCGCAATCGTCCAGGAATCGGAAACGACCCGATCGCCGTCGACCAGCACCGGCACGCGGCCCTGCCCGGAGAACGCGATCACATTCTTTTCGCTAAATCGCCACGGGATCGTATCGAACGGCAGGCCCTTGTGCATAAGCGCCAGCTTGGTGCGCCAGCAATAGGGGCTGAAGCGGCGTTCCGATTCCGCTCCGGCGAGATCGTAGAGTTGCAGCCCCATGGACGGTTGCCCCTCTTAGCGTGCGACTGCTGTCGCCGTCTGTCCAAAAAGGATGCGCTTGGATTCCTCCGTGACCGTCGGCTGCGTGTTGATTTCTTTCGCCTTGGCATAGGCGCGCACGACCGCCGGCCTCGCCTTGATGCTCTCAAACCATCGCTTCAGGTGTGGAAAGTCTTCCAATTTCTGGCCTTGGCGCTCGTGCGGAACAATCCATGGATAAGTCGCCATGTCGGCGATCGAGTATTCACCCGCGATGAACTCGCGGTCGGCAAGCCGCCTATTGAGGACACCGTAGAGGCGATTCGTCTCCTTCACGTATCTGTCGATCGCATAGGGGATCTTGGTCGGCGCATACTGGCTGAAATGATGGTTTTGACCGGCCATCGGACCGAGCCCGCCCATCTGCCAGAACAGCCACTGGGTGACCTCGACCTTGCGGCGAAGGTCGGGGCGCATGAACTTCCCGGTCTTCTCGGCCAGATAAAGCAGGATTGCGCCCGATTCGAACACCGGGATCGGTTTACCGCCGTCCTTTGGCTCCCGATCAACAATCGCCGGAATACGATTGTTGGGCGAGATCGCAAGGAAATCCGGTTTGAACTGATCGCCTTTGCTGATGTTCACCGGAATGATCTTGTACGGGAGGCCGGCCTCTTCGAGAAAGATCGCGATCTTGTGGCCATTCGGCGTGGTCCAGTAATACAGGTCGATCATCGGGTTCCTCATTGTGAAATCAATCCAGAAGGGCCAGCGCCGGCCGCGCTACACCTTCGAGCAAGGCCCGTTCGGGCTTGGAGCGGGCGAGAACCCGGATGCCAAGCAGGACGCTGAGCAATAGGCGCGCGAGATCTTTGGCGACGCGATCCCGAGGGACGGCTCCTTCGGCTTGCGCCGCCTTGATCGATCGGTAGAAGAACGCTTCGATCTCGGCAAGACGGTCAGCAATGAGGGCGCCAAGCTTCCTGTCGTGCGGCGCCACCTCGAGCGCCGAATTGATCAGAAAGCAGCCGCGTCGTTCGCGATCATTCACCGAGCGTTCGATGATCTCCCCGAGAAAACGGCGGATGGCCTGTTTTGGCGGCAGCGAGTCTTCCAGCCGCTTGATCCTCGCCCGCGTGGAGTGATCGAGATAGCGCTCAAGCGCCTGTACGAACAGCGCATGCTTGTCGCCGTAAGCGTTGTAGAGGCTCGGCGCCGAGATTCCCATTTTGTCGGCAAGATCACGCACCGACGTTGCCGCGTAGCCGCGCTGCCAGAAACACTCGATCGCCGCCTCGAGAGCGGTCGTTTCGTCGAATTCCCTCGGTCTTGCCATTTCGTGTTCCTGCTGCAGGATCGTTGTGCATGATCGTCCATTGACATTATGTATCGTGTGATACAAAATGTCCAGGCTTGGAGCGGCGGCAGCTCGGTCGATCGCCATTTTGTGGCCACGGAGGAACAGACATGGGAGTTCTATTCGAAGGCGTATGGCGCGATGAAGAGCTGCCCCAGGAGGTTGGCCGCGCCGGCGAATTTCGTCGCGCTGACAGCGCCTTCCGCGACCGCATCACGGCGGATGGCTCGTCGGGTTTCAAGGCAGAGGCTGGCCGGTATCACCTCTACGTTGCCCACGGCTGTCCGTGGGCGCACCGCACTTTGATTTATCGCGCTCTGAAGAAGCTCGAGGGCCTGACCTCGGTCGCCTATGCAATTCCAGGCCTAAAGAAGAATGGCTGGACGTTCGAGAACGATCCCAGATTTCCGGACTGTATCCCCGACACGGTGAACGGTTTTCATTACTTGCACGAGGCGTATACGGCGACCGACAAGAAATACACCGGCAAGGTAACGGTGCCGACCTTGTGGGACAAGCGGAGCAACCGGATCGTCAACAACGAGTTGTCGGAAATCATTCGCATGTTGAACTCCGAGTTCAACGCGATCACGGGCAACACCGTCGACTACTATCAAGCGCCGCTGCGCGGCGAGATCGACCGGCTCAACGAGCGCATTTATCACAACGTCAACAACGGCGTGTATCGTTGCGGCTTTGCGAAATCGCAGGCGGCCTACGAGGAGGCCTACGATGGCCTATTCGCCACACTCGACGAACTCGAGGGGCGGCTGTCGCGCCAGCGCTACCTCGTCGGCCATCAGCTCACCGAGGCCGACTGGCGACTGTTCCCGACTTTGGTCCGCTTCGACGTCGCCTATTTTTCGCTCTTCAAGTGCAACAAGAAGCGAATCGCCGACTATCCAAACCTGTCGAATTATATGCGTGAGCTCTATCAGGTGCCGGGAATCGCCGCGACCGTAAAGCCGCGCTACTACGTGATCAATTATTACTCGATCGCCAAACTCAACCCAACCGGCATCGTTCCGAAAGGAACGCCGGTCGATCTGGGGCAGCCGCACAATCGTGCGCGGCTTGCGGCGTAAAAAGGGAGGATAAAGTGCTGGAACTCTATCACAGCATCAATTCGGTCTGCGCCCAGAAGGTGCGCATCGCGTTGCAGGAGAAGGGGCAGGAGGCCAAGGACCACATCATGACGCTGCGCGGGGACCAATACGAGCCCGCGTATCTGAAGCTCAATCCGAACGGCGTAGTGCCGACATTGATCCACGACGGCCAGCCGATCATGGAATCGTCGCTGATCCTTTATTACATCGACGACGCTTTCCCCGAACCGCCGCTCATGCCGAAAGAGCCGTACCAGCGCCACCGCGTGCGCATGTACAACAAACTAATTGACGAATATGTGCACAACTCTTGCACCATCCTCACATTCGCGACTGCATTCCGCCCCGCCTTCTTGAAGATGACGCCCGAAGCCTGGCAGGCCGAAATTAATAAGGCGCCGCTCAAGCGGCGGGCAGAGTACAAGCGCAGCGTCATCGAGCACGGGCTCGACTCCGAGTTTGTGGCCGAAGCGCTGGCGCATCATCGCAAGCTGTTGTCATGGATGGTGGACTCGCTGAAAAGCGGCCCATACTTGGCCGGTAAGGGCTTTTCCAATGCGGACTGCGCCGTGATTCCCTATATCCTGCGGCTTGAACTCCTTAAACTCGGTGGCATGTGGGGCCGTTACCCGGCCATCGCCGAATGGTGGCGGCGAATGCGCACGCGGCCGTCGGTCAAGGCCGCGATCATCGACCGCATGTCCGAGGCCGATCGGGCGCCGTTCAAAAACCTCGCGCCTGACCCGTGGCCGAAAGTGCAGGAGCTGCTGAAGGCGGCTTGATGGACCTTCATCGTTACTTAGACACACACCGAACAGGAGCCTAGAGATGTCTTTGAAAGAGCAACTCGCCGAATACCGAGCCGGCTGGTACCAGCGCGTTCCGGCCGAACGCCAAGCGATCATGAAGCGTCATATCGACCGGCTGCGTAGCGGCGCTATCGCCCGCACCATGTTGAAAGTTGGTGACCATGCGCCGGCAATTGTGCTGGAGAACGCTAAGGGAGTGACCGTAGACGTCGGCACGTTGCTCAAAAAGGGTCCCGTAATCGTGACCTTTTATCGCGGCGGCTGGTGCCCTTACTGCAACCTCGAACTGAAGGCGTATCAGGACCTGCTTCCGCAGATCGTGGCCGCCGGGGTTTCACTCGTTGCGATCAGCCCAGAGAGGCCTGACGACACGGTGTCGACCGCAGAGAAGAATGCGCTCACCTTCGAAGTCCTCAGCGACGTGGGCCAGAAGGTAGGACGCGCATTCGGCTTGGTCTACGAATTCACCGAAGAACTCAAGACCGCCTATCGCGGTTTTAATCTGGATATCCCAGCGCGCAATGGCACGCCGGGCGAATGGGCGCTGCCAGTATCGGCGACCTACATCATCGGCCGCGATGGTTCGATTATCTATGCGTACACGGATGTCGATTATCGCGACCGCGCTGACCCCCGTGATGTCCTGGCAGTCCTCACGAGAAAGGCCGTCGCCGCATGAACCCGACTGACGATCACCCCAAATGTTCCGCTAAACCCGAGTAGACCAGCGAGAGCCAACTCATTCCGTGCTGAGTGTGAATTAAGCATCAGGAGGAAACCAATGCCCAGGTTGCGTTACATCGAGGAAAGCGAAAAGACCACATACACACGCGAGCTAATCGAGTCGGCCAAGCGCACCGGCGCGCCCGATCCGTGCGTTGTCAGCCTGATGACACGCAGCAAGCTCGGCATCGCCTGGGTCGAGTATTGGAACAAATTGCTCTACCAGGGCATCCTTCCGCACAAGCTCAAGGAAATGTGCCGCATCAAGATTTCCGTCGCGCATCAGTGCGGCTATTGCTCGACGGTCCGTTCGAACGTCGCCAAAACCGAAGGCTTGACCGAAACCATAATCGACGACTTGTTCGATTACACGCGTAGCAGGCATTTCAGCGAGCGCGAGAAGGCGGCGCTACATTATGCCGATTTGTTCAAACAGGGCGAGCACGCCATCGACAAGGATGAGGTCTATGCCGATCTCAAAAAACACTTCAGCGACGAAGAAATCATCGAGCTGGGCCTGTTCTGCGCCGAGGTCGACGGCGTCGGCAAGTTCGTCAAATCGCTCAACGTGTTGAGCTGGGAGGAAGCATGCGAGCTCAATCCCAAGCTCAAAGCCGACACAGCGCAGGTCGCCGCGGAATAAATTAAAGCAAGGTTGGCTCAGTCGGCGCGCCTTTTGCGGAGCTATCCGTGGCTGGGGGCGGTGTTTCGGCGAGCCGCTTTTCACGTAAAGTTGCACGCGTGAGCGAAACCCAAGCCCTTTTCGCGGCGCTGCGCGAGACGGCCGATGCAGCCACGGCGGCAGCCATCGAGCAACTCGTCAAGTCGGGAGCCGACCGCGACCTCGTCCGTATCAATGTGCTCGCGTTCGCGGCCGAGCGCGGTCTGGACGAAGAGCGCACCATCGCCGCGTTCCTGCACGCGGCTCAGCTTGGCATTTTCGAGCTGTCGTGGGACGTGCTGTGCCCGACATGCGGAGGCGTGCTCGACATCACCACGTCACTGAAGGATGTCCACAAGGAACCGTACGAATGCGCACTGTGCAGCCGGTCTTTCGAGCTTTCCCTCGATGAGATGGTCGAGGTCGTATTCACTGTCAGTCCACGCGTGCGCAAGATCGCCGCACACGATCCGCAGACGTTGCCGTTCTGGGACTATTACCGGCAGATATTTTGGAGTTCCGCCGTCGACCTGTCCGACGAAGGGCTCGAGAAGCTGATCGCAGTATTCACGCTCGATGCGCGCGTGCTCGACCCAGGCGAACAGGCGAGCGTTTTGGTGCAAGTGCCGGAAGGGTGGGTCATCGTGTTCGATCCGGTGTCGCACTTCGGGCACTACATGAAGGTTGCGGCCGAGCATACCGGCGATGTGCAAAAGCTCACGCTTGCCTTTGAGGGCACCGGCGCGCCGACCGAAACGACCCCGCTGAAATCCGGACTGCTCCAGCTAACGATGACCAACCGCACCGGCATGCGCGCTTTGCCGGTGGTCTGGATCGAGAATCGGAATTTTGATGAACTCGTTGGCAAGCGCAGACCAAACCTCACGGCGAAGCGCATCTTCACCAACCAGACGTTTCGCGATCTTTACCGCACCGACACGCTTGCCGTCGACCAAAGCCTCAAGATCGTAAGTCTCACGTTCCTATTCACCGATCTCAAGGGCTCGACCGAGCTTTATGCGCGTGTCGGCGATTTGGTTGCCTATGAGCTGGTGCGGAAGCATTTTCACTTGCTGAATGCGATCGTGGCGGCGGAGGGAGGCGCCGTGGTCAAGACCATTGGCGACGCGGTAATGGCGACGTTTTCGACGCCCGACCGCGCCCTTGCCGCAGCGCTGCGCATGCGCGAGGGGATTCGCGATGTTGGGAACGACATGCGACAAGCGGATCTGCTGCTTAAGATCGGCATCCACGAGGGGCCATGCCTCGCGGTCATGCTCAACGACAGGCTGGACTACTTCGGCCAGACCGTGAATATCGCGGCCCGCATTCAGGGGCTTGCGGTTTCACACGCGATCTTCGCCAGCAAGCCGGTCGTCGACTATCCGCAGTCGTCGGCGCTGCTGCAAAATGCCGGCATCGCCCCGCGCCCGCAGAGCGCGGCGCTCAAGGGTGTCGCGGGCGAAGTGGCGGTCTATGAAATCCCGTGATCGTCAAGTCAAAGTGCAACGGATGTTTGCTTGCAGAAAGTATCGGGTAGACTAAGCAATTCTCGCGTCCCTGACGAGCCGCAATACCAGGAGCTCGGCGAAAACGAATATGCCCGGCAACTCGCTCTCAGCGGGACACGGCACGGACCTTCGGCCCAAAACCGCCCCGCCCAAAGCCGCCTCTGTCGCCGTTCTTGAGACGGACAATGTTCTTCTCCGGCTCGAAGGTCTGGGCCGCGTCGCGGATCTTGGCCCGTTCGCTCTCGCGAAATTTTCAGTTTCGGGTGACGCATTGCCTCCGTTCGTTGGAACGCCGGTTCGCCGCAAAGAAGAACCCGCCGCAGCGCCGAGGCCGGCTTCGGCAATAACCACTTGCTTACGCAGGTATGGAACCTGCCTTCGCGTGTGCCTCATGGTGCACACTGTCCTCCGGCTTGTGCTCGGGTCTTCTCAAAATGCGTGCGCACCGAATGCTGGGACAGCATGATAGAACATACCTGCGGATACATCAGACGATAAAAGTGTTTCGCAGAATATTCTCCATACATGGCCACTCGGAAACGACACGACCTACCCGAACCCTCTGCACCCTCTTGCAAGACGATGTTGATGGCCCCAAAGCAATCCAACCCAGCCCGGCCGAGGGACGCAGCACGTCCGCAACTGGTGCGATCGCCCCGCGCGCGTCCAACGGCACGCGCTCGGTCAACACCGGGTGCAGCGACAGCAAAGCAGTAACGTCAGCGTCCTTTTCAGGGCGACATGCGTGCCTGCGGGTCGATCAGCGGCGTAATGCGCCGGACGGCCACTCGCCGGTTAGCACGCTCCGGGCCATTTGTCTGGACCTTTAGATCCTGTGCGCCATATCCTTGGGTCACTAAGTTCTCGGCAGGGACCTGAAATTGCTCCGTGAGCGCGACTGCCACCAATTCCGCGCGCCGGTCCGACAACGAGAGATTGTCGATGTCGGAGCCGACCGCATCAGTGTGGCCCTCAATCAAAAACACCTCTCGCGGATTGCGCTGGATGGCGCGATTGAGAGCTTCAGCGATCATCGACAGACGATCAATCTGATCAGGCGTCAGCTGCCACGACCCGCTGTCGAAATTGATATCGAGGTCAATGCGCGGCATCAGCGCCCGCAGAGGCTCGTTGTAGCGGACCTGGTCCAACGTGTAGCGGCCATCGATGCGCTCGACCGGTGGCGCGTCCAACGCATCGTAAATTGCGGCCTGGTCGGCACCGTCTGCGTCGACGATATAACGATCGCGTGGAATCCGGATCACCGGCGGGGGAAGATCCAGGAATACCATTTCAGGGCGTGAGGCAGCAAAGCCGTTATCGATGATCACAATCTCGCGGCCATCCAGGCCTCGCCGCACGCGCCGGATTAGGCGACCTTCATCATCGCTGTAATCGAGAATTTGTATGCCATCGGGACGCACGACTATGGTGACGTTCTCGCTGCCCCGGCGTTCGACACGGACATCCCGCGCATCCACAGCGAAGCGATCAACCTCGTTGTGACGGATGATTGTCCGATTGCCTTCCTCAACGATGGTGCGATCGGGCTCGCGGATGAACACTTGGTTGCCTTGCCGCACTTCGTGACGTTGCTGACGCAACTGATCCATGCCGACGGTGGGCGCCTGACCTTTTGGCGCAATGAATTGCTGCTTGCTGATCACCTGAGTGGGGGGCGATACCATAGCCGGATTGGCGCTCGGCGCCGCGCGCTGGACAGCCGTTCCCGGTGGCAGCGGTTGCGTTCCGCCGGCCGGCGCTGTCCTATTGTTCTGATTTGCCGCGGGTGAGACCACCGTCCCCTGGCCTCCTGGTGCGTGAGGAGACGTCGCCTGAGGCATTTGTTGCTTTACTGGTGCATTCGTCCCCGGCTGCTCGTTCGACCGAGGTTGGCTTGATGCCGGTGGCGGTGCTGGATTCGCCGGCGGGTGCTCTTCGTTTCGGTGCTCAGGAACGGTCGGCTGGTTTGCGCCGGTCGGATGTGCTTGGCGCTGGTCCGATGGGTGCTGCTCCCCGCGTTGGAGCGTCTGCGGCTGCGGCGGCGTTGGTGGGCTCGATGGCGCCAGGTGCGGCGTAGACGTAGACGTGGGTGCCTGATGCGGTGCCGGAGGCGACGGCGCCTGATGCGGCGGAGGCGGCGGAGCCTGATGCAGCGCCGGGGGCGGTGGTGCGGTTGGGGCTGTTGGCCGTGCAGGCGCTTTTTTTTCCTCGTTCTGATTACGCTTGTCCGGCTGATTTGCCGGGGCAGCCTGTGCGAGCACTTCACCGGGCGAAGGCGCAGCTGACGCGTTCAAATTCGCCGTCGCACTTGCTACGGAGAGGATTGTGCTCGCAAGGAGAAGAGACCGCGCAGTTCTCATACTTCAGTTTCCGGCTTAAGCGTTCGGGGCGGCGAGGAATGCGCCTGATTAATGTGAGCTGAGGCCATGAACAGAAACTGCGCCTGAACTAAGGCGCCGTCCGTTTGCCGAGGTACGACAAGCCTGCCTGCCCCATGTGTGTTTCACCGGCCACACGGTCAACGGCGCATCTAGGTGTCGCAATATTAATTCTAAGATGCGGTTCATTTCACAGGGTGGGGAGGCTGCTTGCTTTAAATCAGGCCGATTTTGTGCGCCGCTCGAATGCTAACTGAGGCGTATCCGAAAATTGCGACCAGATTGCGAAAGGGCATTTCTATAGGACGCTGTAGAGCGGTGCGGTGGGTTTGCAAGTTAACCAGCAATCTCATCAACCAGATGAACGATGGAGCGTCGAAGCTTTGAGTCCTTAATTTTCATGAAGGCCTTTATCAGAGAAAGGCCTTCGGAAGTGGCGAGGAAATTGGAGACGTAGGATAAAGATGCGTCGATGGTTCCCCTTGCTCTAGCTGAGTGGTTCGGCAGACCCTCAAAGAAAAATGGGATCGGCACCTGAACTACGTTTGCAATTTGCTGCAAGCGACTGGCACTAATTCGATTTGCCCCCTTCTCGTATTTTTGCACTTGTTGGAATGAAACCCCGATTGCGTCGGCAAGATCGGTCTGGCTCAGATCAAGCATTAGACGGCGCATGCGCACCCGAGCGCCAACATGATGATCGGTAGAATTGGACGATTTTTGCACGTGAGTTCTCCAGGTGAAAAGCTGATCTTAATATAATGTCCTCGTCGCAAAGGTTATTGATTGCACTAATCCCCACTTTCGGCAAATAATAATGCTGGGCTCCGTTCCATCGCAACCTAGAGAGAACACTGTTGCGATTCTTAGAGACGATCCAGCAGATTGCGCCAGCGCGCGAGACCCTGTTGGCGTGTGAATTTCGCATCGAGCATCGAGCGCGCTCGCCGACCCATTTCTGCAACGCTTGCCGGTGTAATCGACCATTTTTGTAGGGTACCGGCGAGCTTAATCGGCGGCGCCGGTCGCGATTGCCGTCCCGCAGGAATATTGCTCGATGAGCTGCGTGATTTCGCCCTTCTCATCGCCGATGAAGATGATGGGCTTGCCGGCAGCGGCGAGGCCGTAAAATTTGCCCGCGCGCCGGCGCATAACTCAACTCGGATGGCGCTTCCGACCTGCCGAGCTATCGGTTCAGCCGCCACGAATACGCGCTCTGGCGCCCGCCTTGATCATGAGCGCTTCCTCCGGCTTAGGGAGCCAATCTAGCACCGCAGCCCTCGCGCGCCCACGCTCAAAATCGTCGCAAGCGCAAATGCCTTCTTTCTGCCCCCGGATGCTGATAGCGACTTATCGATAAGGCGGGAGGGGGGACGGAGTTGGCCCGTATTTGGGGTTTATTACTTTGCGTGGCCATGTTGACGTGCGGCATCATGCCGGCCTCGGCTATCATGCGCATTATCGATGACCACGGCGGCCAGGTCGGCAAATATTTGCAGGCATTCGCCAAAGTGCGCTCGACCGGCGAGCGCGTGGTTATCGACGGCGATTGCCTGTCGGCCTGCACCATGGTGCTCGGGCTGGTCCCGACCAACCAAATCTGCGCGACACCGCGCGCCCGCTTCGGTTTCCACGCCGCGTCAATACTGAATAATGCTGGACGCCCGATCCCCAATGCAGCGGCTACGCAGGCGCTTTGGAATATCTATCCGGCGACGGTGCAGCACTGGGTCAACCAGCACGGCGGCTTGTCGCGTCAGATGGTCTATATGGAAGGCCGTTCGCTTAGCGGCATCGTAGCGACCTGCGACAGCGCGACCCTGCGTGCGCTGCTTGTCGCCGGAGCCGCCGGCTATTCGGGGACACTAAAGCCGATGAGATTACCTCACCAGCCTGTCGTCCGCGCGTTCTCCGTTCACTAGGCGACCGCTCCTCGCGGGGGAAGGTGTCATCCCGGCGCGTCGAATCGTCGAACTAAAGTCAGGCGTCGGCGGCTGAGAGTTCGGTAACGCTGCTGCCTGCAAGGCAGTGGAGCATAAACATCGTTGCCGAGCGGAAGAGCGCGATTGTTGCGCTCCGCGGGAACCTGAAACGCCTCTCGGAATATGGAGCAATGCGGCACGAGGTTCGCACCGGGGTCGTTGCGGGGTTCGACAAGGCTGACGCGTTTGGCCCGCGGGCAGCCTGCAATCGTCGGCTTCTTGCGTCGATTTGTCATGCCAGCCATCACCGGGTTCGCTCCGACGCGTCGCGCCATGATCGAACTTGTGACCGGGCTTGATCACCCGATCCGGGTCATATTGAGTAAAATTTCCTCTGGGCCTTTTTCGGAATTCGCCGCGACGCAGCGAAACGTCCGGCGTTGGTACCTGTCGCGAGAGCCAGCGCGACCGCTGTCGTGAATACAAACTTTTTCATCGTCGTTGTGTCCCTTAGCTGTTTCCTCGCCAGCTAAGCCGCTGACAGACCAACGATGAAAGCCGGCTGGCGTTCAGATCGCGGTTTGAAAAATTTTTTCAAGTCAACAGAAAGCGCAAAAAACTATTTAAGAAACCATCAAGTAAGGGAACTTTGAAAGAACTTTTCGGGCTGGAGGGCGTTCTCCGGGAAGCACCGTTCTTTCACGCGTGACCTTTGGTCGCAGAGCGGATTGCAGCAATCATCTCATCGCAAAGGGAGAAAGCCTGATGAGGACGAAACACAATGCACTTTTGGCAAGCGTTGCAACGCTTGCTTTGTTGGCTGGCGGCGGCATCGCCGCAGCGCAGCAGACCCAGCAAGGCCAGAATGGCGCCGCCCCCGCTAGTATGAGCGGAAAGAGCAGCACCCACGCGCAATCCAGCAAGCAAGGCGCCGGCACCGGCATGGAACAGCGCGCCCAAATTAAACCCCAGACAAGCGGCGCGGCCGGTTCGACGGCGCAAAACGCCCAGGGCTCGAAGAGCAATGAACCTTCGATGGCGCGGCAAGGCTCCAACAGCGGCAAGACCGAGAACCGTAGCGCTGAAACCAACCAAAAAAGCGGTGGGCAGAACGCAAGCCGGTCGGCAAAGAGCAGCCAGGAGCAGTTCGGCGAGAACACCAAGAACAAACGCGAAGCGAAGCAGCGTTTTGGTGAAAATGCTAAGGGCAAGACCGAAGCCCATGAGCGCTTCGGCCAAACCGAGAAGAAACGCCATGAGCGCTTCGGCGCGAATGAGCGCTCCGAACGCAATCGCTCCAATGCTCAGAACGAGCAAGAGCGTCACGGCAGCATGAGCGCGCAGCGCAATGAGCGTAACGGCGAGCTGAAGGGCCTGCAGGGCAATACATCCATTCCCATGCAGGGCAGCCATGTCAACCTGACCTCGGAACAGCGCACGCGTATCCGCGACACCGTGATCGACGCACGCGGTGCGCCGCGGGTGGACAATGTGGACTTCAATGTGAGCGTCGGCACGGTCGTGCCGCGAGAGCGCGTCCACGTCGTACGGGTGCCGGAGACCCTGGTGCAGATCGACCCGCAATGGCGCGGCTATTTCTACTTTATCGCGGAAAATGAGGTGGTCATCGTCGATCCACATGATATGCGGATCGTCGCGGTGCTGGACGTGTAGATCGGCGACTTAGGGCATAAAACGTAAGGGCGGCACTGCCGCCCTTGCTGTCACTATGGCCACGATAACGATAGCGGCTACGATCTTTTTTGTGACGCACCCGGCCATCGCTCAGATCGCGGCAATGTGCGGCATCGCAACTGGATGTGATTTTCGGGTGCGTGGCATCGGTCGTACCGGCTAAATGGATCAATGGGCCGATCCGAGTTTCTGTGGCCTCGCGAGATGAGCCAATGAGCGATTACCAGCTGGATCGTACCATCCAGGGGACCGAACCGCCCTTGCGTCGGTTCCAGAGATGGCCGCACTACGCCGCCGCGATCGCGTTTCTTGTATCGATGACGGCGAGCGCCTGTGCTGTTGCATTGGAGCTCAGTAGCATGCGCTTTCCGAATCCAGCCGCGGTCACGGCGCGCCGCGTCGTCGTGCTCCAATCCGCCGACGGCCGCTATCTGCCGGCCGGTGGCGTGGTGCAATTGGCGCCGCTGGCCGCGGAGGCGATGGGTCAGAAAGTCGTTGATGCGGTAATCAGTATCGAGGATCGACGCTTTTATGAGCACGGCGCCATAGAGATATGGTCAACGCTGCGGGCGGCCAAACAAAATTTCGAGACCGGCAAGATCGTCTCCGGCGGCAGCACGATCACGCAACAGCTGGTCAAGATGCTGTTTCTTCAACCGGAGCGAACCTACCAGCGCAAAATTCAGGAAGCAGCGATTGCGATTTGGCTCACGCATCATCTGAACAAGAACGAGATTTTGACCAGCTATCTAAATAATGTCTATCTCGGCTCTGCTGCCATCGGGTTTCCGGCGGCTGCTAAAATCTATTTCGACAAGGATGTTGGAAATCTCAGCGTCGCCGAAGCCGCCATGCTCGCCGGTATGATCAATGCGCCGAGCGAGGATGACCCGTTTCACAACCTTGATGCCGCGCGAAGCCGCGCCGCCACCGTGCTCGACGCGATGGTGGCGAACGGAAAGCTCAGCCCTCAAGACGCGTTCTTGGCAAAGCTCAATCCGGCCGCGCCGGTCCGAACTGAAATCGCGCCGCCGGCGGCGGGATGGTTTGCCGATTGGGTCTACCGACAAGCGGCTGCCGCCACGCCGCCGCTCGCGGGCGCCGTTCGCATCCGCACCACGCTTGATCTGCGCCTACAGCAGATCGCTGCCGACGACATCAAGTCGGCGTTGGCGCAATATGGCAGTGCCAAGCATGTCACGCAGGCGGCGCTGGTCGCGATGCGGCCGGACGGTGCGGTGGTGGCAATGGCCGGCGGCCGCAGCTATGCCGACAGCCAGTTCAATCGCGCGGTGCAGGCGCGACGGCAACCCGGCTCAGCGTTCAAGCTGTTCGATTATTATGCGGCGCTACGCCAAGGTTACTCGCCCGAGAGCGAGGTACTCGATGCACCGGTTGACGTCAAAGGCTGGGAGCCAGAGAATTACGGGCGCCATTATCACGGCGAAGTCACGCTCGCCGAAGCGTTCGCCAATTCCATGAACGCGGCGACCGTACGTTTGTCGCAACAGGTTGGCGTCGATCAAGTCATCGCCGCGGCGCGCGACCTTGGCCTGCGCGCGGCTCTCAAGCCTCTGCCTAGCATCGTACTCGGTACCGCTGACGTGAGCCTGCTCGACCTGACCTCGGCTTATGACGCGGTGCGCGCAGGTGTGGCCCCGATCGTGCCTTGGGGGATGGCAGGCATACGCATGCCCGGCAGCAAAGATTATTTGAAAATCGGTCCTCCGCCTGCGACGCAACACAGCCTTGGCCCTTATCAGGACAAGCTGATCAGCCTTTTACAGGGCGTTGTCGAGCATGGTACCGGCCGCGCCGCAGCGCTATCGGGATTCGCGGCCGGTAAAACTGGAACAGCTCAAGATTATCGCGATGCCTGGTTCATCGGCTTTGATAATTCGCTCACTGTCGGCGTCTGGGTTGGCAATGACGATCACAGCCCGATGCAGCGTGTCGTCGGCGGCTCGATCCCGGCCATGATCTGGAAGAATTTCATGACCCAGGCGGAGGCAATCACAACCGAGGCCGCAACGGCGGCGCCGCGCCCGGCCGATCAAACGGCCACTTCGCCCGAGAATGCGTCGACGACCGAGCAAACGGCGTCCAAAGAAGCTTCTAGAGATGAGCCGCCGCAGCCCGGCGCGGTGCTCGATCAGAGCTCGTCCGGCGCCGCCTGCAACGTTCCCGTCTGCACGCGGTTTTATTCGTCGTTCCGCCCCTCCGATTGCACCTATCAGCCCTATTCGGGCGGTCCACGTCGACTCTGCGAGCGGTAATACGCGCCCTTATTGATTGAGCAACTCGCGCCACCGCGCCAACGCTTGTCGGCGGGTGTAGTGTGCATCGAGCATAGCGCGTGCCTGCAGGCCCATTTCGGAAACGATCGCCGGCGTGTTCGACCATTTTTGCACGGTACCGACGAGCTTGTCGGTATCGCCGGTCGCGATCGCCATGCCGCAGGAATATTGCTCAACGAGCTGTGCAATTTCGGCATCGCCGTCCGGCGCTCGTTTCCCTCTCCACCTTCGTCTGCAAGCCGGTGGCGCCATCTCGCCGCCCAATCGTCGAAGGAGCTCGGATCGGTAAACAGGTTGCGCACACCCGCGTCGCCGTCGGGGCTGGAAGCCGCGTCGCACAGCCGGCGGAAGATCAAGGTGAAATCGACGCTGTTGCGGGCCATGCGCTCGAGGGGGGTCTTGTGCTACGGACAGATCGTCCGGCCGCGGTTGGAGCAGGCCAGCTTGCGGCTGAGGCCCGCGGCGTAGGCCGTCTCGAAGCCGGTGGCGAACACGTCGATGGCCTCTTGCGCCTCTTTAACGGCAGTGGCGAGCGGCTCGCCTCTCTTGGGCACCCGGTTGCCTGCGAGAATCTCAACACCCTCCGGTGCAGCAAGCTTTTCCGGGTCCAGCTCGAGATGCCAGGCAAGTTTGTGGTTCAGCCGGACCAGTCGAGGCGCGGCGACGGGAGTGGGCCGAAGCCGCGCGAAGATTTGAAAGCCGCCTCGTGCGTCGATTGGAGGATGACGGGAGGCGCGCTGACAGCTGGCCGCAACGGTTGAATCGGGCCAGCTCCGGACTCTCCCAAGTAGAAGACCATGTTCACGAATTGACCGTATATATCTCGCATCCTGCCGTCCAGGACGGACATGATCCTATCATCGACCAAGTTGAGGAGATGGAGAAGGCGGTTGCCGAATGGGCTGGTAAGTCAATGTGCAAAGAGTTGGCGACTTTGATATGGGACCACTTGGCGGCAACCTGGGAGGGGCGTCCAATATCATGAAAGCTGGGATGATTGCCGATTCCGGGCAATCGAGCAGATCGAAGCCGGGCATCACCGGAGGCGTGGTGGCAAGTGTCTTGGGATGGTTTGCTGAGATCGGTCAGGCCGCCAAGTCCTTTTTACGACTGAGGCATCCTGCATCGGCTGAAAACCGTGCCGAGAGCGCCGTGGCCGAAGCGGGAGCTGGACACGCTGCAACGGATAATACCGCCGCAAAGCCAACGGCAACAAAATCCTACGTAACCGCGCTGACCGTCGACGTAAACGTCGGCCCGACGGGGATCAACGGTGTCGGTCAAACTATACCCAACGAACAGGAAATCGAGCGTCGACGCAACTTGGTGAGGACGCTTTTCAACGATTTTTGGAACGGGGCTCACGACAAGCCGGCGGCCTTCGTGGAGCGGCTTGACCAAGCTGAAGACTATCTGAACGAGCGTTTGGCGGCGAATGGCGAATTCTGGCGACTCGACGCCAATACGCGGGCAATGCTTGGGTTGCCGCCCCGATCGCGTTCACCGCATTAGGATTTCTTCGCAAGTGGGCGATCACGCTGTCGAGCCAAGGCAGTGAACGCATCGATCGCGTCGCCAACGGCTGCCATGAAGGGATGATCCATTCCTGCGCCGGCAGCATGTTTTGTTGCGCAGTTCGGCGACGTCCTTCTCCGAAGCAAGGAAAATACTGTCGTGAGAGCGCAGAGGCGATAACTGCTTTGAGCGCCTCACGTATGGCAAGAACCCTAATTCCTCGACCCATTGTGCGAGCCTGGGCAGCATTCGCGGTTTGCTGTAATCTTTGATTAGCCTCATCCATCGGCGCGAACCATCCATGGTTGGGGTTAGAGCTCGCGAGGTGTCATTCCCTCGCGGGCTCGTTTTTCACTCGTAGATCACGTCACGACGCGATCGAAGCAAATAATTATATCGCTCCGAGCGTGGTTTATTGGTAGCTGTTTGTTTGATCGCCGAAGAAATGTTGATCGTTATCGGCCGCGCTGCGCCCCGAGAGCTCTTTGTTGCAATTTGTCGCTTGCGTTGGGGTACCCCAAAATTCATCGGCGCGAATGGGGCTATTAGTGTGCTCAAATTGTTCCAAAATTCCGTCGATCCATACCCATCGCCAACTGCATCGCCGGATCATGCTCCCCCAAAACGTGATTATTATTGAAGTGCGCCAAACTTGGCGCCGGAATTGCAGCTGCTAGTTGGCGTCCAAGCTCCAATGGTACTCGGGCGTCGCCGCGAGCGTGCATCATCCAATCGAGTGCAAAACGTTATTAGAGCGAATGGCCGCGCCGAGAGCGATCGGCGCGGCACTCACCCAGGTATTCTCGCCTAGCTTGCGTCGGAACGTCGCCGTCTTCACCAACAGCGCCGATAGCCGTGGTACCACCCGCAGTGCCGGTGATAGTAAGGGTGATAGTAGCGGCGATAGTAATAAACTGGAGTGACACTGCCGACATCAGTCGACGCGGCAGCCGGAAGCGGGGCGATCGGCGCAGCTTGCGAAGTCCCGGAAACGGCTGCCAAAGCCAACGCTGCGACTGCCATCGCAAATACAGTTCCTCTCATGGTCGTTCTCCTTCCGCGCGAACCTGCGCGATTGAAATAATACCTAAACATGATGGCGGTTCCGCGACCACGGATGCGCCGCGACATGAATGAACCGACAGGAACCCAAGCGCAATCGAGTCCCAACAGCGCCGCGTCAGAAGTAAATTTCTCGAGGATACGACGAATAGGCCGCCTCAGTCCGCGGCTTCTTTCATTCGAACCAAGCGCACAATATCGAAAGGGACCGATGATCTTCGTGGACTATGCCGTCGACATCGCGCAACGTGCGGCTGCTTGCAGCCGGTACGGGTGTTGGAGACGGCGGCTGGCCAATTCGCGGCAATGCACAACTTGGTCTTTCGGAGCGAAGCGCATCAAACCCCGCTTACAGAGCTAAAGTGCGCGCCCTTATCGATTGAGCAATTCGCGCCACCGCGCCAACTCGCGTCGGCGGCTGTAATGTGCATCAAGCATGGCGCGTGCCCGCATGCCCATTTCCGCAACGATCGCCGGCGTATTCGACCATTTTTGCACCGTACCGGCGAGCTTGTCGGCGTCGCCGGTCGCGATCGCCGTCCCGCAGGAATATTGCTCAACGAGCTGCGCGATTTCGCCCTTCTCATCGCCGATGAAAATGACGGGTTTGCCGGCAGCAGCGATGCCGTAAAATTTGCTCGGGACGATCAGGCCTTCGAGTTTCGGATTGAGCGAGAGCCAGTGCGCGTCGGGGACGTTTAGGGAGTAAGACAGCATTGCCTGCTCTTGATAGGGCATGAAGCGAAAAGAGCGATCGAGGCGCCGCTCCTTGACGGCATCTTCGAGTTCGGCAAAGCGCTTGCCACCACCGATCATCAAGAAAATAAAGCGCGCGTCATGGCGCAGCCGCTCGGCGGCGGCGAGCAGGGTCTGGTAGTCGTGCGCCCGGCCCAGTTTTCCCGAATAGCCGAGTACGAATTTGCCCAGGTGCATGAGGAACTGAAGCGGCGCGCCGTGACGCAGCCGGGGGCACCGCGCTGACGGCGTTCAGACCCCTAAATCGGGATGAGATCTGGTAGGCGCACCTGACCCAAAAAGCCTGTAACGCAGGGACCGCATGAGACTTGGAAGAATATCGTGCAGATGCTGGCCAAACGTCATCTTAGGTATGTCATAATGGACTTTCTTGCTTTGATAATCCCGGAAATATCGGCATCTCGCCTCGGATGATCTCATCTGCTCCAGCAGCTTCCCGTCGTGTGGCGTAAAGACTTGTCTGCCGGTCCAGCTGTTGAGGAAGGCAAGGAGTTCGGGAGCCGAATACCCTGGAACGTCATATGTGTGGAGTATCCGGACCGGTCCGTTCAGATCGACCGGGCCCCAGATCGTGACGTTGAATTCCGGCGGGAGAACTCTCAATTTCAGGTCACTGGCATAGATAAGACGACGAAATGTCCATTGGTCCATCGGTACGTCGGCCTCCATCCGAATAGCGTCATGCCATTCCTGGAGGAAGCGGCCCATTTTTTTCGAGTGCCGAATTCCCAGGACTCCACAATTGAGAAACGGCTCAGATGCCGGGACCTCCGACAGCTCAAGATTTTCCGAAACACGGCGATAGAAGCCAACGTCCGAACGGCTTCCGTCAATCACGGCCGCGATGTCGCAGGATTTCAACAGATCGAATATCTCCCCAAGATCAGTTGCCACCAACGTATCGGCGTCCAGATATATCGTGTAATCCGCGCTGGAGTGCATCAACGCCGCAGGCTTTTTTGAAACTCTCCACCACCAGTGCTCAAAAGCAGAAAGGCCGGGGTCAACCTCCCGGCCTTTCTTTTTGCCGCCTTCTGATTGCTTTAAACCAATCACATTTGTGTTAGGAACGTCGACAACGAATTCATCAAAGGCGGTCAGATCGGTATCGCAGGGTGGTTCATTCAGATGTGCAACTACATGAACATTCGGTGTGTGGAGCTTGGCAGTTCTTGCTGATCGCGCAGCCAACCGTACATGGTCCGACCCCCAGGCAACGTAGCAGATCTGACGAGAATGTTCCAACTTGCCGTTCCTCTTCTCGGCCGCATACTTGATCGGTTCGGTATCAGATGCCAAGCGCCACCCGGCAATGCCTCGATGTGACAGCATTACTGAGCCGGAAGTCTATGCTCGCCATAGATGTCCGCAAAAGGCCCCCTCTTATCGCTTGTGAGTTCAGTCCAGATTCCGGGTTGGGCGCGATTTTGCCGCCTCCCAGGGCGATAGTCCGATCTGCGTTTCGCGTACGAGAAACCTAGACTAATTCCACCTCATGTGTCCATTTATGTCATGTGTTAGGCGATGTATCTTCTCGAGTTCTTTCGGATCATCTTGGATATGAGAACTCGGAGCGGAGCGCTGATGTTGACCGCGGCGAGATTGTTGTTCGGAAGAATGTTGTTGGACAAGCTCAAAGGCCGAGGGTCGACGCTGGCGCAATCTCGATAATACGTGGCGGAAAGTGCGCTGGTGCGCGATCGAAGCGCGAATTGTGCTGGCAGCCGAAGGGGATCGCGATTGAATGCGGAAAGCGCAACAGACCGGTCGGTTCTCGGCTCGGATTCAACTCGCGTCCAAGTCCATCCCGATCGCCTCGTTGCTGTAGGGTCCGGTCTCGTCATTCTGGGGCTGCTGTGTTCGGCACTCTACGCCTCTCTGCACGCGCGGGGGCTCTATGAAGATGGTGCCTATTACCTGTTCAGAGTAGCGAAGGCCGAGTGGTTCTCGCTTCACCAGCCGGCCCGCGCCACCGTCGACATCCTCAGGCAGGCCCCCATCGTCTTGCTCTCGGCGTTCACCGATTTATCCCTGTTTGCCCGGGCCCAGGTGTTTTCGCTCACCATGCTCGGGCTTCCGCTGCTGTTCGTTGCGCTCTGTTGGTTTCTCGTACCCCGAGGCAGCAAAGCCTGGATGCTGTTTCCCATCATGCATCTATTGATCGGCTACAGCACCATGTCCCTCGACGCGATCGGGGAAGCCGCCATTGCCACAAGCTATCTCTGGGTGCTCATTTTCATGCTCCTGTTCGGTACCCGCACCACGTTCTCGCAGGTGCTTTTTGTTTTCCTCTGTATGCCCGCCGCGCTGCTTCATGAAGGCGCGCTGTTGTGCGTACCCGTCCTGCTGCTCGCCTGCGCGTTGCGGGCTTCCGAACCCGACGGCGCTCGACACCGGATGTTTCTTAGAATCGTTGCGTTTCTGTGTGTCGCGATGGCGACATATCAAGCGAAATGGATAATCATTCCACGGATTCCGGCGCAGAGGGACGCCGCCTTGCAGGCGATTTTCGAATTCAAGTTCCTCGTTACTGACGGGCGGTGGAATCTTCCCTTTGTCTCGGGCGCTGTGGCGTTTCTGGCAATGGCAGCGACGATTGCATTCTACGTGCGGAAACCGAAGGACGCTGCCCGCTCCGCCTGGGCAGTGGCGCTGCTCTTTGCAGCTTTCGCACTGGCGGCGATGATCTTCGCCCTGCAGGTGGATACGAGCTTGTCCCCTGGAGCGCTGAAGTGGGCGCGATACAATCCAATCTTTGCCACTGTGTTGCTTGGATCCGCAGCCACTCTGGCCTGGAAATTTCGAAATCTCGCCCAAATTGCTCGGAACGGGTCCGGCGGTTGCAATCCTCGTCTTGCTTGCGGCCGTGCAAATCACCGCGGATCTCGTCGCAACCCAGCGGTGGATCGCCTATCTTGCAGACCTCGAGATGCGGCTGCAGACATCCACAGGCGTGATCACTTGGGAAACCGCGTTGCAAACCGGCAACCCCCAAAGAGATCGGACGTGGGCACTCATGAGCGCCGGATGGACGCTCCCAATGTTGAGCATCATCCTGGCCCGTGACGGCGTGGTGAAGGCCATTGTCGATTATCCGAGCAATCAGCTGACGTTCCGTCCGTTACAGCCCCGCCAACTCGCTTCGCTTCCAGACCTGAAGGGCATCAATTACGAGCCCTACCGGCTTGCGGTAGAGAAGCAGGGCGAGGTCGAACCGGTCTCCAAGGTGTCCCCAAGGCCCGCGAGCCGGTGGCCTCATTCGGGAATTTGGCGTGTGATTCGCGGAGTTGCCTTCTTGTTGGGGCTGAGTCCGCAGTCCTTCCCCCACCTTTTTGAATCATTCCACACGACAGAGCCGAACGGGGTGAACGGCTCCTAATCCTTGGACCACCCTGCTGGGCTTTTTCCAGCCAACTTCGATTCGGGTGGGCCAAGTGCTGCTGACCGGTTGACGAGTGCCGGCAACGCAGCAATTTGGTCGTTCGGAGCGAAGCGGATATTCAGCAAACCTTGCTTACAGCGCTGAGTTTTTGGGTACGCGCTCTTGTCGATCGAGCAACTCGCGCCACCGCGCCAACGCTTGTCGGCGGGTGTAATGTGCGTCGAGCATAGCGCGTGCCCGCATGCCCATTTGCGCAACGATCACCGGCGTGTTCGACCATTTTTGCACGGTACCGACGAGCTTGTCGGTATCGCCGGTCGCGATCGCCGTGCCGCAGGAATATTGCTCAACGAGCTGTGCAATTTCGCCCTTCTCATCGCCGATGAAGATGACGGGTTTACCGGCAGCGGCGATGCCGTAAAATTTGCTCGGGACGATCAGGCCTTCGAGTTTCGGATTGAGTGACAGCCAGTGCGCGTCGGGGACATTCAAGGAGTAAGGCAGCATTGCCTGCTCTTGATAGGGCATGAAGCGAAATGAGCGATCGAGCCGCCGTTCTTTGACGGCGCCTTCGAGCTCGGCAAAGCGTTTGCCGCCGCCGATCATTAAGAAGATAAAACGCGCGTCATGGCGCAGCCGCTCGGCAGCGCCGAGCAAGGTCCGGTATTCATGTGCCCGGCCTAGATTTCCCGAATAGCCCAGGACGAATTTGCCCGCCAAATTCCATTGCCGACGCAACGGATTTTGTTCCGGTGCGATCGGACGGATGTCCTCGTCGTTGCACCAATTGGCGATCACGTGAATGCGCGCCGCCGGCGCGCCCAGGTTGGCGACGCGACGCGCCATAAGCTCGCCGACGACGACGGTCGCCTCGGCTTGCCGCAGCGAGCGATTACGCGGCGCTGTCAGGCTCGAGGCAAGCGGCCCCCGCATCAGCGACACGCCCAACACCGCGGCGGTTTCCGGGTAAATGTCCTGCAGCCAATTCACCAGAACCGCGCCATTGCGTCGGACGGCACCCATGGCAGCGACCGAGAGAAGCGGCGGGTCGGTCTTGGCAATGACAATGTCGCCTTGGCCCGCCAGCGCGGCGAGACGCCGGCGAACCGAGCGATAGAACGACACGTAGTCGATCGAGCGACCGAGCAAAGCGCCGCGTCCGAATTGGGTCGAGGCGACGCGATGCACGTTCACGTCATTGATGATCTCATGAGCCGCCAAGTCGGCTTTGGCATCGTCATAAATTTGACGGGAGGTGATGACGTGCACTTCGCGGCCGGTGCCGGCCAGGTCGAACGCAAGATCGGAAAGAATTTGGCTCGTTGCCGAATGATCGGGGAAAAAATACCGATTAACGAAAATAAGTCGCGGCATCTGCGCGCGGCTTCAATCGCGAACATCCGAGAGCAGCAGCACGTTAGGCCTCTGCGCCCTGTTCATGAACGATGAATGGGCGGATGGCTTCATCGCGTAGCAATTCCTCGAAATAGGCGATCGTTCGAACAAGGCCCTCCTTGAGCGCGGTGTGCGGTTCCCACTTCAACACCTCATGGGCCTTCGAAATGTCCGGGCGACGTTGGCGGGGATCGTCCTGCGGCCGCGGCCGATGCACGATGCGCGAGCGCGATCCGGTGAGCTCGATCACCAGCGACGCCAGTTCCAGGATGGTGAATTCTGTGGGATTGCCGATATTGATCGGCCCGATCACCTCGTCGGGCGTGTTCATCAGCCGGACGAGGCCGTCGATCAAATCATCGACGTAGCAGAACGAACGGGTTTGCTGCCCGTCGCCGAACACGGTGATGTCGCGCCCGAGCAACGCCTGGACGATGAAATTCGACACCACCCGGCCGTCATTGGGGTGCATGCGCGGCCCATAGGTGTTGAAAATGCGCGCCACCTTGATGCGCAATTTGTGCTGTCGCCAGTAATCGAAGAACAGCGTTTCGGCGCACCTTTTGCCTTCGTCGTAACAGGAGCGCGGACCGATCGGATTGACGTGTCCCCAATAGTCTTCGCGCTGGGGATGCACGCTGGGATCGCCGTAAACCTCGGAGGTCGAGGCCTGCAGGATCGTGGCACGCAGCCGTTTGGCCAGCCCTAGCATATTGATGGCGCCGTGCACGCTGGTCTTGGTGGTCTGCACGGGATCGTGCTGATAATGGATCGGCGAGGCCGGGCAGGCCAAATTATAGATCTGATCGACCTCGACATAGAGCGGGAACGTCACGTCGTGGCGGATCAGCTCGAAGCGACGATGGTCGAGCACGCCATCGATATTGCGCCGCGTGCCGGTGAAATAATTATCGACGCAGATGACGCTGGCGCCGGCGTTAAGCAGGCGCTCGCAGAGGTGCGAGCCGAGAAATCCGGCGCCGCCGGTGACCAGTACGCGCTTTTCGAGGTGCATGCGCACTCACTCCCGCCGCGAGCGCCTCTTATCGCACAATGCGATCGGGCATGGCGAGCTTACAAGCGGAGTTTAATTAATGCCAAGTCGGTGGCTGGTCACAAGTCGTCGCTGACGCCAAATGAATGCCGGGAGGCCATGGCCGATAAAGGCGCCGAGAAGGAGACCCCACGAGAGCGCGGTACGTGAACCACGCAAACGAAGACAACAACGTAGAGAGGAACAACCATACGGCTAAGCCTGGGCGCCGGACATCAGGAAATCAATTACCGAGAACTATCCGAACGGTGTCCGTACGCACCGGTGCGTCAGCGGAACGTATAGTCGACGCCGACGCGAATGAGGCTGGTGTTAAATTTGATGGTCGTGGTGGTGTTCGGCGACCCCCCGCCCCCGGTGAGGGAGGCGTTTTCCAAGTCGACGAAAACGTACTCAAATCGCGTTGTCCAATGGTCGGCATATGAGACCTCAACGCCGGCGCCAGCGGTCCATCCCGGCCGAGTTTCTTTCACAAAGGAAGTGCCCGACGTGTTGGCTTCGATGTTGCCGAAGGCGCCGCCGGCCGTGCCGTAGAAGAAGACGTTGTCTGCGGCATAACCGACACGCCCACGCGCAGTCGCGAGCCAGGTGTTCCTGGTTTCGCAAGACGTTGGCGAACATGTTCCACTCGTACCGTCGAGCCAAGAACCGTCGAAGTCGCCCTCGATTCCGAACACGAACGCGCCGGTCTGAAAGTTGACGCCGAGCGTTGGTCCGACAACGGCCCCAAGAACGCCGAACCTACCGGTGGTTAAGTTGGCGGAATTGGTCCACGTACTGGAGCCGAAGCCGTAGCCTCCGTTGGCGCCAAAATAAACTCCACTCCAATTGGCGACAGGCGCAACGTACATAGGTGGAGGCTGCGGCGTTGGCCCCGGCGCCGGCGGTAGGTCAGCCGCGAGCGCAGCCTGCCCGGCAATGAGGGTCAGCGCGGCCGCCACAACAATAGTCCGGTTCATTACGCGCCCCCGGCTTCCGCCAAGCCCATTGGCCGGCTGATTGTACTTGGTTAGCGGGCAAAATGCCGTGACCAAAAGGCAACAGTTAAGACATGAATTTCTGGGCCAGTGCGGTTGCAAAAAGCGGTAGCCCGCCTGCGGTGGCGGGCATTTGGGTAATTCCCTTTTGTCGAAATTCGATATTGCGCCGCGTACCGGCGAAATAATCACGAACGATGCCGGTGCCGCCCTTAACAGGCATTCGCGGAGGTCGCGTAATCATGAGTGGGCGCAGCAGAATTCGGTCAACGGAACTTATAGTCGACACCAAGGCGGATCAGGTTAGCGTCGAATTTGACAGTCGTCTGTCGCGGACTCGGTGAATACAATCCGGGCAGGGTGGCATTCGTCCAAGTCGACGAAAAGGTACTCAACCCGTGCCGTCCAGTTATCGGCGAAGGCGACCTCAACGCCGGCGCCGGCGGTCCATCCGGGCTTGCTCGTATTCTGGAACGACGTTGAGGTTAAGGGCCGGTATTGGCCTGGATGTTACCCAATGCGCCGCCAGCCGTGCCATAGAACAGGACGCGGTCTGCCGCGTATCCCGCCCGCGCGCGGATGGTGCCAAGCCAGGTGTTTTTGGTTTCACAAGTGGCTGGGTTGTGGGGAGCGGGAAGTTCGGGCTATACAGACAACTAGCTATCTTTGCCATCTATCCAGGAGCCATCGAAATCGCCCTCAATGCCGAACACAAAAGCGTCTGCTTTGAAAGTTGACGCCAAGCGTGGCACCGAGCAGCGCGCCCGTAAGTCTTGAAATTGCCGGTCGCGGCGCCGCCTGAGGATTCGGTCCAATCGGTCGAGCCGAACCCATAGCCGCCGTTGACACCGAAATAAATGCCGCCCCAGTTATAGACCGGGGCCACGGTGGGTACGTAGACGGCGGGAGCTTGCGGCGGCGGCGCTTGCGGCAGATCGGCCGCCAACGCAGGGACCGCGCCTACGATGGCCAGCGTTGCCGCTGTGACGAGAATGATTCGTTTCATCGCATGCTCCTGGCCGGACAGGCATTGATTGTAGCAAGCCCGCGAGATTCCACCAAGCCCTAGCTGCCTGATTTTACTTGGTTTGCCGGTAAAATGGCGTGACTAAAAGGCAACAGCCGGCAGGAATTTCGGGAATAAGGCGTTCATGGAGTCTGGGTTGCGTAAGCCAAATCTGACGGCGGTGCAGTGATCTAAATGGTTAACCGGCCAGAGCGGGGGCCGTGCCGCGCTTGATTGACGATTCCCTGAGGCCATTCAGCCGTGTTCGACGCCACGTCGGACGACGTAATCGCCCAGGACCAAAACATCCATCTTGGTGCGCAGAAAGCAGTCCAATGCCTCTTCCGGACGGCAAACGACGGGTTCATTTTCATTGAAAGACGTGTTCAACACCATCGGCACGCCGGTGCACCGGGCGAACGCCTCGATCAGCGCATAGTAACGCGGGTTGGCGCCGCGATCGACGGTTTGCAGCCTGCCGGTGCCGTCGACATGGGTGACCGCGGGTATCTGGCGGCGGCGTTCCGGGCGGATCGGGAAAACCTGCAGCATGAACGGCACGTCGTCGTCGTGTTCGAACCAGTCGCCGACTGCCTCCCGCAGGATCGATGGAGCGAACGGCCGAAACAATTCGCGGCGCTTGATCTTGAGATTGAGGATGGTCTTCATGTCGGGGCGCCGCGGATCGCCGAGGATTGAGCGATTGCCGAGCGCGCGCGGCCCCCATTCCATACGGCCTTGAAACCAGCCGACCACCAGTCCGTCGGCAATGGCGCGCGCCGCCAACTCGACGAGCTCTTGCTCATCATCGATGCGCTGGACGCTGCAATTCTCCGTTGCAATCGCCGTGCGGCGTTGTTCAAGTAATATGCCGAACTCGGCGTTCGTGAAGGATGGGCCCCAGAACGCATGGGTCATTTCCTGCGTGCGGGCGCCGCCGCGATGCCATACCGCGTAGGCTGCGCCAATTGCACCGCCGGCATCGCCGGCGGCCGATTGTAGATAGATTTGCTTGAACGGGCTGCGGTCGCGGATCTTGCCGTTGGCAACGGAATTGTAAGCGCAACCGCCGGCGAGCGCGAGCGCGGTTTGGCCGGTAACGGCGTTGCAGCGTGTTCAAAAGGTGAAACAAAGCGTCCTCGTAAGCGTCCTGGGTCGCCCAAGCGAGATTGCGATGCCGGTTTTCGATCGGCGCGTCGGGATCCCGCGGTGGGCCGAGCGCATCGACGAGGGCCGTAGAGAACAGCGGACCGCAGACGGGTGCGCCGCCATGCCACTCATAGGCGATGTCCTCCTTGTGGTGGCGAAAATATTTGAGGTTAAGCGTAAAACTGCCGTCGGCTTGCAGCGAAAGAAGCTCTCGCACCTCCGCGCGGCAGGACGGATCGCCATAGGCGGCAAGCCCCATCAGCTTGTACTCGTCGCCGTAATGCGGAAATCCGAGATACTGCGTCATCGCCTGGTAGAAGACGCCGAGCGAATGCGGAAACAAAATCCGGCCGTCCAGCGCTAAGGATGTCCCCGTGCCGGAGCCCCAGGCGGCGCTGGCGAAGTCGCCGAAGCCGTCGACCGACGCGACGACGGCTTCGCGAAACGGCGAAGGATAAAAAGCGGAGGCGAGGTGAGCGAGGTGATGTTCGATATAGTCTATGGCGCCGGAAAAGCGGCGTCCCGGCAGCGGGGCAAGTTCGTCGGAAATCGCCGCAACCTGCCGGCGATTATGCATCCGGCTCAGTAGCAGTCGCGGGCTTGGCCGGCGAGAGACGACATAGGCGAGTTTGCGAAGAAAATTAGCGCGGCCGCTGCGATTGACAGCGACATGAGTAACATCGCCCAAGTCGGCCTTCGCCTCCTCGAGGCAATAGGCGATCGCCTGCGACGGAAATCCGGCCCAGTGCTTGATCCGCCGAAATCGCTCCTCTTCGGCTGCGGCGAGCAATTTGCCGTCGCGCACGATGCAGGCGGCTGCGTCGGCGTGATAGGCGTTGATGCCAAGTATCAACTGACCGGATGCCATGGCGGTTGCGGCTGTGCCGCGCTCAGCGGCATTGCCGGTACATAGCAAAGAGCTCGGGGCCGGAGAGATAAATCATTTGCAGCCCCAAGCCGCCGTGGCGGGCGATCCATTGCTGAATTGGAATTGGATAAAGATCCCACAGCGTCCGCGTCGCGGGATCATTGATGATTTCAAAACCCAACAGGCCCGGGCGCCAGGCGGCGTGGAAGCCAAGGACTGCTTTCGGTGTCACGCAGATCCGATCATCCGGCACGATGCCGAGCACCATGGTACAGGCGGACGAACACGTTCCATCGATGACGACATTTTGGCCGGAGTCGCGCAGCGCCGTAAAGCGCGACCAGTAGGCGCCGATATTGCCGCCTTTGTCGTTTGTGATTCGCACGCTGGCCAAAGCGGAATTTGCGCCGAGCGTAAGCGGAGCTGCGGCGATCGAAGTAACGATCACAAGCGCGGCTAAAAGCAAACGTCCCCGCTGGCCTGCAGGGACGTCAAAGGCAAGCGAAATAGTCCGCGTATTATGGACTTGCGGGAGTGGTGTTGTTGGTTTTCGTCGCCTCGTAGATGCCAAAGCCCGCGGCGCCAGCGAACAGCACGCCCATGCCAACGGCGCCCCAGACGTCACCGCCGTCCTGCGCGTAGGAGCCTGTAGCGCAAGGCGACAGCGGCGCAATTGTTGCAACCGCCCCAGGCTGGACGGTGACTTTGCAGCCGTCATCGTAAACCACGGTCGCCGAGCCGCCGGGACTTACCATGACCGAATCGCCGACATTGGCGTCGACCCGGCTGTTGACCGGCTGAAAGCCTTGGCCCTGATTGATCGAAAGGCCGCCCTGTCCCGGCTCAATCGTAGCCGCCCAGGTCGAGCTGCTCAGGAGCATCGCGAGACAGAACGCGCTTACGAATGGTGTTTTGGCCATTGCTCTATTCCCCAATTCCGCCACCACAACCTATAACACCTGAACCCTAATACGGAAATCTAAGTTTTTGATTTCTAACCGGGCGTAGCTTTTCAGCCACAGGTGAAATTAACCATAAAATTCCAAGGGACTATCCTACGGCTACAGCCTATAGTCGCCCTAACTATCTGCAATCATATCATTATCGCGGTGGGAACGACCTCAGAGACACCGGGAAGGGGTCAGAAGTTGCGGCGCCCAAAAGCGGCCGACTTCCGCCCAGAGAACTAACCCAAAAGTCCAAAATGAGAATTCAGCGCGTCAAGGACTTGCGGGCCTCGTCGCCTCGTAGATTATGAAGGCGGTTACCCCTGCCACCCCGGCGCCAAAGATGAGGAAACCGGCGCAACCGGTTCCATATTGCTGCTGGGTCTGCTGATCGTTCGTGCACCAATAATTATTCTGCTGCTGAGCATAGGAGCCCGATGCGCACGGCGACAACGGCGCAATGGTCGTAACCACCCCAGGCTGAACGTCGACCCTGCAGCCATCACCATAGACAACAGTTGCGGCGCCACCTGGGCTCACCATGACGGAATCGCCGACGTTGCCATCAACGCGGTTATTTATTGGTTGGAAGCCCTGACCCTGATTGATCGAAAGAGTGCCCTGTCCTGGCTCAATCGTTGCGGCCCAAGTCGAGTTACTCAGCAGCAAGGCGCATCCAAAGGCCAAAGCACTCGTGTAAGAAGGCTTGCGCATCACCATACCCCCACTTGCATGAGCTGATGCCTTTCTAGCATGAAAATCCGCTGCAAGACCGCAGTAATCGATTTTCGTGCGCTTTTCGCTTGCAATGCGACGTTTATGCAACATGGTTATCAACAACGAGCTAACCTAATCTGGCCACATTTTACTGCGGCCTTAAGTACGCACAATCCCAAGGATTCCACGATGCATCAACACCCGTGATCGACCTTCATTGCCACATCCTGCCCGGGATCGACGACGGGGCGAGCGATCTGTCCGTATCCTTGGCCATGGCAAAAGCGATGGCGGGGCAGGGGATAACAACGGTTGCGTGCACCCCGCATATTTTGCCGGGCCTTTATCATAATTCCGGGCCTGCCATCCGGCTCGCCGTCGAGCAGCTTCAGGGCACTCTCGATCAAGAAGGGATTGCGCTTGAGCTTGTCAGCGGCGCGGATGTCCATATGACCCCCGATTTCATCGCGGGGCTCCGATCCGGCCGTCTCCTGACCATTGCCGATTCGCGCTACGTGCTGGTCGAGCCGCCGCACCATACGGCGCCGCCGCAGCTTGAGGATTTTTTCTTCAACTTGGTGGTCGCAGGCTACGTACCCATCCTCACCCATCCCGAACGGCTGTCGTGGGTTCCGTCGCGTTACGAAGTCATCAAAAGGCTAGTCCAGACCGGCGTTTGGATGCAGATCACGGCGGGGTCTTTTGCTGGCGCATTCGGCCGCAATGCCCTATACTGGGCAGAACGGATGTTGGACGAGGGGTGTGTCCACCTAATTGCCACAGATGCTCACGATGCACAGCGCCGGCCCCCAGATTTGGCCGCCGGGCGTGAGTTAGTGGCAAAGCGCGTTGGCCCCGAAGAAGCGCAACGCTTGGTGTTAACGCGTCCTATGGGAATATTGAAGGATGAGGATCCTTCGGGCTTGCCCGGGCCATCAGGGGTGGCAGATGCAAAAGCCGTGTCTTCCCCGAAAGCCGCCGAGCGGACCCGGACGCTGGGCGATGGGGCTGTGGGTGACCGCGGTCATGATGGTTTGCGCGGTCTATCTGGGCGGTTGCGCCGGTTCTTCAAGTAACACCGTTGCCATGACCGGCGGGGCCGGCGACTTTGACGGTGCCGGTTACAACTCGGATGGTGCCGTCGCGTCGCTCTCCGGCACAAGCGCATCGGCGTTTGCGCCCACGGCCGGTGAAGTGCATTCGAGCGCGGCAAGCAAAGCCGCCGACGTACTCACATCGGTCGCCAAGCCCGGTAATGCGGCGTACAAGATCGGGCCATTGGACGTGCTCGATATCTCGGTCTTCAAGGTGCCCGACTTGACCAAGGAAGTGCAGGTCGCGGAAGACGGTACCGTCAATTACCCGCTGATCGGTGATATTCCGGCTGCCGGGCGAACGGCTCACGAGCTCGAAGGGGACCTTCGAAAAAAGCTTGGGTCGAAATACCTTCGCGACCCCCAGGTGACCGTCTTTGTCAAGGAATATAACAGTCAACGCGTCACCGTTTCGGGCGCAGTGAAAACGTCCGGCGTCTACGCGATCAAAGGCAGCACGTCGCTGATGCAGGTGGTGGCGATGGCCGGCGACATCGATGCGACAGTGGATTCGGGCAACGTCGTCATATTCCGAACGATCGATGGTCAGCGGTCTGCGGCGAAATTCGACATCGATGATATAAAAGCCGGCAAGGCTGCAGATCCGCAAGTCCAGCCCGGTGATGTCATTGTCGTCGATTCATCCATGACAAAGGTGGCGCTGAAAAACGTCCTCACGGCATTGCCACTTGCCACGACCGCCGCCGTGTTCTCGGGTCTGTGAGCAGACGGATCATGAATTATAATCGCCCCGATCCACAGGATGAAGAAAACGCCAGAGCCAGTAGCGTGGTTCCGGCGGCGCAATATGTTCCGGCTGCACGCGATCCCTATAACGTTGGGGCCTATGGAGCGGCGGCCGAGGTCCAATCGCATTTTCAATTGGATCTGCTCGAGTACCTGCGCATCGTTGTTAAGCGAAGGTGGCTCATTCTAAGCATCGTCACCGCGGCTGTCGTGCTCGGCGCCGTCATGACGTTGATGAAGACTCCGCTTTACACCTCGACGGTGCGACTGCAGATCGATCGCAATGTCGCAAAGATCGTGGAGGGCGGCAACATAACTCCGGTCGGAGGCTCGGATCTTGAATTTATGCGAACCCAGTATGAACTGCTGGGTGGTCCGACGATGGCCGAGCGGGTCGTCTCGGCGCTCAACCTTGGGCAGGACCCGACCTTTTTCCAACCACGGCAGTTTTCGATTCTAGGATTTATCAACAGACTCATTTTTTCCGACTCTGCCGCACCGGCAGGCCAAGGCAGCAAGAAAATCAATAATGCAGGAGCGGCAGTCGGTGTCGTTCTTGCCAACCGTGCCGTTATCCCGGTGATCGGTTCGGCGCTGGTGGACATTGCCTATTCCGATCCAGATCCAGCGCGAGCGCAAAGGATCGCCGAGGCCTATGCCGACGCCTTCATTGCCTCCAATCTCGATAAGCGCTTTGAGGCCAATTCCTACGCCAAGGTCTTTCTTGAGGATCAGCTGCAGCAACTGAAAGTCCGCCTCGAGCAATCCGAAAAGTCACTGTTGGATTTCGGGCAAAAAGAAGAAATCATTCAAACCACTGACAAGGAATCCATCGCAGAAACGAATCTGGCGAGTGCCAATAAGGAGCTTGGCAACCTGATTGCGGAACGGATGAAAAATGAAGAGCTGTGGAAGCAGCTCGAGGCGGCGAAGGCGATCGACGTTCCGCAGCTTCTTAACAACGCGGTGATCGCGAATTTGGAAGCGAAGCGCAGTTCACTGCAGACCGAATATCAGGAGAAGCTTGAAACCTTCCAGCCGAGCTATCCGGCGATGGTTCAGCTGAACAACCAGATAGCCGAGATTGATCGACAACTTTCTGCCGTGGTCAACACGTTGAAGAGTTCGTACAAGGCGGCGTATGACGCTTCGGCCGAACAAGAAACGGAAATGAAAGATCGGATCGAACGCCTGAAGCAAGACGTTCTCGATCTGCAAAAGCGCAGCATTCAGTACAACATACTTAAGCGCGAAGTGGATACCAACCAATCGCTCTACAACGGTCTTTTGCAGCGCTACAAAGAAGTCGACATCGCCGGCGGTGTCGGTGCAAATAACGTCTTTATCGTGGATAAAGCGACATTGCCGGGTGCGCCGTCGTCACAGAATCTGTCGCGCGCACTCTTGACCTGGTTCGCTCTCGGCTTGATGGCCGCGCTCGGCCTGGCATTTTTGCTCGAGCGTCTCGACGATACGTTGCGCTCACCTGAAGAAGTCGAGCGAGTTTTGGGATACCCCACACTCGGTATCATTCCAAAGATTGGATCGGGGGCGAGCCTGGAGGCAGAACTTGCGGATCCGCGATCGCACATGTCGGAAGCGTACAGGTCGCTTTGCACGGCGCTCCAGCTTTCGACAGAACGAGGCTTGCCAAAAACGCTACTTATAACAAGCGCGGGCCCGGGGGAAGGCAAGTCGACCACGTCGCTGACGCTGGCGCGACATTTTGCCAATATCGGTCTGCGGGTTCTTCTTGTCGATGCCGACTTGCGCAAGCCGTCGCTCCACGCCAGGCTTAATCTCGATAACGGCACTGGACTGAGCAACTATCTGACAGGGGCGTCGACGCCTCCGGAACTTCTGCAAAAGACCGATATGGCCAACCTGGCTTTTATGGCTTCCGGTCCGTTGCCGCCCAACGCCGCCGATCTTCTCGGCAGTTCACGGTTATTGTCATTACTTTCAGTTGGCTTGGAGGTATTCGACCTGATCGTGATGGATAGCCCGCCGGTGATGGGGCTCGCCGACGCGCCGCTGTTATCAAGTGCGGTTGGCGCAACAATCTTTGTCGTCGGTGCGGGTCAGGTGCGAATGCGGCTGATCCGCGCCGCGGTCAAACGGCTCGAGTTTTCACGCGCCGCGCTGATCGGCACCGTGCTTACCAGGTTCGACGCCCGCAGTAGCTATGGCTACGGCTATGGGTATGGCAGCGGCCACGGGTACGGTTACGGTTATGGGTACGGCCAATCGCAGCGCGAGGCCGATCAAGTCATTGGCGCGACCGAGGACGCGCGCAGGCCGCGGTTATCGCGTGCGCCGGCGGAGGGATAATGTCGGACAGGATGGCACTGAAGGTCGCCATCGATCTCATGCATGTCCCTTCCCAGGTGCGGCTCTTTCGCTCGGAGCCTCTGCCGGATGGTGTGCTGACGCTGCTGCGTATTGCCGCCGGAGACGCCGAGGCTGAGAATTCTGCATCGCTTTTAATCGATCGTTCGCGAGATACTCTGCGCGCGGCCGCGACCTTCTTCATCGAGCAGATTCTCTTTGCACCCGATTCCGACAGCTACCGCGTGCTCGGCACAAATCGAGACGCCAGTGCCGCGGAAATGAGGCGCAACGTTGCGTTATTGTTACGATGGCTGCATCCCGACCTCGACCATCAAAGCGAGCGGTCGATCTTTGTGGGACGGGTCACGGCAGCTTGGAATGACCTAAAGACGCCGCAAAGACGCGCTGCATACGATGACCTCTTTCAACACGCGCATGCGGGGCAGAGATCTCGCCTGGGCGCGGCCAAGTCGCGGTTCGCGCGCTATAGGGTGGGAAAGGCTGCCAACAAAAGTTTCCATGAGCGAAGTTCCCAGGAGCGAAGTCGGGCCGGTAGAAATGCGCAGAAGAGGCACGGGCCCGCGCAACTTGGGTTCTTTCGCCGAGCCCTCTCGATCCTCTTACAAAGGCCGGTGCAGTAACGCATTTGGCGATTGGTCCGGGCAGGACCGCGGCTACCTGCCTTGAGCGTCGATATGATAGGATTTGAACGTTCCAAGAGCGCCGCCTCGACAGAATTGCCATGAACATCAGCGCACTCATGCATCTCCGTTGGCGAACGATTATCCTCGGCGCGATCGGGGCGGTGCTTATCGTGCTGGTGGTCGTGCACAGTTTTGGGGCTTTTCTCGCTGACGCGGCGCCGCGCGCGGCATTGTGGGTCGATCCCGACCAACCTGAAGCTCTCGTCAATCTCGCCGATCTAGCTCTCAATACAGTGACTTTGTCAGACTCCGGTTCGACCGCGCTGCAATCGCGCCAGTCGGCCGAGTCCGCGAACGGTGGCCAGGATGCTAAGGACAATCCAAAGGGGGATAAAAAAAATATCGACCGAGCTTTCTCGGCCTTTGAAGCGATTGGTCGCAATGAAAGCGTGAGCCGGCCGCTCGCGCCGAGCGACGCTTCGATTATCCGGATGCGGGCGAATTCCGCGTTGATGCATGACCCGCTTAATGCCTCGGCGCTTCGCGTATTTGGTCAGCTCGCTGAGGCCGATGGCGACGACGCCGAGGCTTCGACGTTCATGCGCGTTGCAAGCCGGATCTCGTTGCACGAGAGCAGGGCCGCATATTGGTTGATGCTCCGCAGCGCACATGCGGGCGATTACAAGGCTGCCATCTACTACGCCGATATTCTTCTCCGGAGCGATCCCCAATCATACCTCTATGTCGTCCCGGTGTTGGCTCCGATCACCGAGGATAAGGCGGGCGCGTCTTTGATCAAAACTGCGCTTGCCGATAACCCGCCTTGGCGGGAGAACTTTATCTCAAGCCTGCCAAAGTATGTGAAAGACGCGCGCACGCCGCTCGATCTGCTGCTCTCGTTGCGAGCCGATCCGGTGCCGCCGACAACCAAAGAAATCGCGCCATATCTGAATGCTTTGATCGCACATCAATATTACGCACTGGCCTACTATACATGGCTGCAATTTCTTCCGACCTCCGATCTGCGCCATGCGGGCCTGCTTTTCAACGGCGATTTTCAACGTCCGCTTTCCGGCTTGCCTTTTGATTGGCAAATCGTCCCTGGCGCTGGCGTCATCGTGGATATTGTTCCAAGCGCCGCCAAGAGCGGAGAACAAGCGCTATTGGTGGATTTCCAGTATGGCCGGGTCGACTATCGCAGCGTCAGTGAGCTCGTGATGCTGGCGCCGGGCACCTATCAGTTCGATGGGCAATACAAGGGATCGCTGGTCGGTCCACGGGGAATGAAATGGCGGATCGTGTGCGTCAGCGGAACTATGAGCGGTGAAAGTCCAATGATTACGGGGACGGAAACTGATTGGCACAATTCGGACCTGCAAAAGGCAGTTTGGAAGAATTTTGCTTTCACCTTTGAAATTCCAGCGGCGAACTGCCCCGCGCAATACGTTCGACTGGATCTCGATGCGCGCTCAATTTCGGAACGGCTCGTTTCTGGGTCGATCATGTTCAGCAATCTGCAGATATCGCGGGTGACAAATCCATCAAACGAAGCGAGCCCTTCGCCCGCCTCGACGAACCCATCAGTCGGAGCAAGTCCATCCGCGGCAGTCACTAACCCATCAGGTGGGACAAGCCCTTCGGCGGCGGTCACTAGCCCGGCAACTGGAGCAAGCCCATCGACGACGGTCACTGGCCCGCCAATTGGGCTCAGCCCGGCAACTAAGGGAGGCCAGATCTGAACAAAATGCCTGCATTAGGGAGGAGTTGCCGCCGCTTATGGTGTCTCTAAGCTCCTTCCGGGAACAGCCAATCGTATCGGTGCTGAGTGGACTAATTCCTGCGCGAGTATGGGAATTCAGGCCCACGCTGTTGTTTTGCGTGACTGCACTTACGCTGATCTCTTCGGTGGTGTTAGGTGGGGGAACGCGTGGCGGCTTTTTGTCAGATGCCATCCTTGAGCTGATTGCCATCCCGGCACTCTTGATTTCCCTATCATCTCTTATCGACCTGCCGGCGTGGCGAACCAACACCAGAGCAGACGTGATTTGGGCGCTGGCCTTCTGCTTTGGGCTCCTGCTGCTGCCGCTCCTCCAGCTCATACCGCTACCGCCTTCGATATGGACGAAGCTGCCGGGTCGGGATGAGATCGTGAAGGTATTTGATTTGGCGGGAGGCGGCACGCCATGGATGCCGATTAGCGTTTCGCCGCACGCGACCTGGCTTAGCTTTCTGTCACTCTTGCCGCCGATCGCGATCTTTATCGGCACGCTCCAACTCGGTTACAGGGAGCGAAGGCGTCTGGTCCTGAGCTTTATTGCGGTTGGAGTTGTGAGCGCCTTTCTTGGTTTGCTCCAAGTGGCTCAAGGGCCAGCAAGTGCCTTGCGCTTTTTTGCATTTACCAACAATACCGCGGCGGTCGGGTTCTTCGCCAACAGAAATCATTTTGCCGCCCTTCTGTATGCTGTCCTGATATTCGCGGCTGCGTGGGCGATCGATGTTGCCTTCAAATACGGGTCATGGAACGATTTAAGGCGCGGCGCCCCCTTGCCAATTTTCGCGCTGACATCGAGCTCATTGCTTCTCATCATTCTAATTACGGCGGAGACCATGACGCAGTCGCGCGCCGGGCTTATTCTCACAATCGTTGCAATGCTCGCAGTTTTTGCACTCGTCTTTACGGATCGCCGCAACGCGGCGAGAGGCGGATCCAGCAAATTGGTCTTTGCGGCGATTCTCCTAGCGATCGTGGTAACTGTCCAATTTGCTCTCTACAAAATCTTGGGTCGGTTTGCCACCGATCCATTGGCTGATGCTCGAGTAGTGTTTGCACATAACACATTGCGCGCGGCCTGGGCGTTTATGCCGTTTGGATCCGGGCTCGGGACCTTTGTTCCGGTCTATGCAATGTTGGAACAACCCAGCGATCTCGTTGCGGGCGTCTTCGCAAATCACGCGCACAACGATATTCTGGAGCTATGGCTTGAGACCGGAATCGTTGGCCTTATCTTCATGGGTCTGTTCATCATTTGGTTCGGGTTCACCACCTATAGGGTATGGTGGAGGTCAGCATCTTCGATGAGCGCTTTCGACAGTTTGCTCGTCCGTGCCGCAACCGTGGCCATTGGCCTTTTGATTGCGCATTCGTTCGTCGACTATCCGTTGCGGACCGAAGCGATGATGGCGGTTGTTGCTTTTTCCTGCGCCTTGATGATTGCGCCATTTGGCAGTCCGGTCGCGCCGCAACGGAATGTCGCGCAAGGGCGAAGTTTTAGAAAGGATCCGCCGACGCAAGCATTGCCGTCAGCTGGCACCGCTCCTGTTGCCCGCGCCGGCTCGCGATCGCGGTCAGCCACTCTGAGCGTCGCCAATGAGCTCCCGAAGCCGCGCCAGCATGGTCGCTGGGGAGAAGACATCGAGTGGCCGCAGGAGTGGAACGGAACTGAGCCAAACTCCCCCAAAACCGCCGCAGGGGATCGCGACAAGGAGCCAAAGGCATAGTCGTCGGTGCTGGCGTAGAATTTATCCAATATATCAATTACTTATGAGGAAAGTCTGGGGCCCTTCCAAAGACTGCCGCAGAACGATAATTTGGCCCCGAGGTGGGGTTACGCCACTTGGCCAATATTGCCGAATCTAAGTACTTACGGGCCTTTGGGCGATCGCGTCACCCGAAGTGCGGTAGCTTGGCCGCGGGCAGTGCTTCATCGCACTGTGGATCGCACTGCAAATGCGGTCGGGCTTAGCCAGCCACATCAAGAACGGACTTATCCGTGGCGGACGTCAGACTTACGTCGTGCCGCTCGGCCTTTACCGCGGCATCAAGCTCGAGCTCGATCTACGATACAATTTCCAGCTTTACACTGGGCTGTGGGAGTTGGAGACACATCGTTTACTCGGAAGCCGGAAAGATTACGGCTGGGCAATTGACGTCGGCGCCGGTGCCGGCGAACTCTGTCTCTTCCTGCTCAAGCACAAACCCGAGCTGAAGAATATTTTTGCGGTTGAGCCCGATCGGGACGAGGTGCGCCGCTTAAAACGGAACTTTCAGCTCAATCCAGAACTGGACACGACGAAAGTGACAATCGTCGATCAACGTGTCGGCGCCGGGCTTCAAGAGAATGAATCGTGCCTCGATGACCTGAAAGTTGAACGCTCGGCGCCTGGTTTCATAAAGATCGATGTGGATGGCTACGAGATCGAGGTGCTTAAGGGGGCCAAAGAGCTTTTGCGAGCGCGCTCGATCGATCTCTTGGTCGAGACGCACGCACCATCGCTCGAGGAGCAATCGATCGAAGTGCTCCAGAGTTTCGGATTTGACACCAAAGTGATCAAGAATGGCAGGTACCGCTGGTTTTTGCCGGAGCAGCGACCGGGCGATCATAATCGTTGGCTGTGGGCTTCCAATCGGGAACAGTTCCTGAGCCCTTTGCAGCCCGGGAATCTTTAGCGCCCGAGGATGTGCGGGATTGCCGGAGTTTGGGCCTACCATTACGCGGCGAACGGCGTCGAGCAGCCCGAACTGCTGGCGATGCACGATTACATGGCGCGGCGCGGTCCGGACGGCAGCGGCATTTGGTTTGCCGATGACCGACGGATTGGTTTCGCGCATCGCCGCCTTGCGATCATCGATCTGTCCGACAACGGCCTGCAACCGATGCACTCGGCGAGACGGCCGTTTCGTCATCACATTCAATGGCGAAATTTACAACTACAAGGAATTGCGCCGCGCGCTAAGGACAAAGGGCTATCGCTTCCGCACCGAGTCCGACACCGAAGTGCTGCTGCATCTCTATGCCGAGCGCGGCATCGAGATGGTTCGCGATCTGCGCGGCATGTTCGCATTCGCACTTTGGGACGCCCGAGGAACGGATCGTGGTGCTGGCACGCGATCCGTACGGCATCAAGCCGCTCTATTACAGCGACGATGGCTGGACCTGCCGTTTCGCCTCTCAGGTCAAGGCGCTTCTCGCTGGCGGCGCGATTTCGAGCGAGCCCGATCCGGCCGGCGAGGTCGGGTTTTATCTGTTCGGCAGTGTGCCGGAGCCGTACACGACCTGGCGGGCGATCCGCAGCGTGCCGAGCGGCGCCACGATCGTTATCGACCGCAAGGGACCGGGTTTGCCGAGGCGTTATCACTCCATCGCCGCGGTCTATCGGGACGCCGAGCGGCAAGAGCTTGCGGCGCCGGATCAGCAGGATGCCGTGCGCGACGCGCTACTCGATTCGGTGCGCAGCCATCTAGTGGCCGATGTTCCGGTCGGCGCGTTCTTGTCTTCCGGCGATCGATTCGGGAGCGCTCGTCGGACTGATGCGCGATGCCGGCGCCGGTGAGATCAGGACCGTCACCGTCGGCTTCGACGAGTTTCGCGGCATTGCAGCAGGATGAGACGCCGTTCGCCGCCGAGGTCGCTCGCCAATACGGCACGCAGCATACGACGCGCATTGTCACGCGCGCGGAGTTCGAAATTGATCTGCCTCGTATCATGGAGGCCATGGATCAGCCCTCGATCGACGGCATCAATACCTGGTTCGTCGCCAAGGCGGCCCGAGAATTGGGCCTGAAAGTCGCTGTCTCCGGTTTGGGCGGCGATGAATTGTTCGGCGGCTATCCGTCTTTTCGTCAGCTACCGGGCTGGGTGCGCGCCTTCGCCCTGCCGTCGCGCATACCAGGGTTCGGATTTCTATCGCGAAGGCTGGCGCAGTTGTTGGTGACGCCGCTTCTGGGCGTAAATCCAAAGGCCGCCGGACTTTTCGAATATGGCGGCGGTTATGCCGGCGCTTACCTGTTACGCCGCGGGCTATTCATGCCCTGGGAGCTCAATCAGGTGCTGGACCGCGATACCGTGCGGCAAGGCTTGCGCAGGCTGTCGCCGTTGTGGCTGATCGACGCCGAGCTTAAGCCGCCGCCGCGAACCGCGTTCGCTCGCGTCGCCACCCTCGAAATCGTCGTTTTACATGCGCAACCAATTATTGCGCGACACCGATTGGGCCAGCATGGCGCATTCGCTCGAAGTTCGGGTACCGCTGGTCGACAGTGTCTTGTTGGCCAAACTCTCACCTTGGGCGGGACCGGAGCGCCGGCGCAAAGGCAAGCGTCTGTTGGCGACGGCGCCGTCGCGGGCACTGCCGACGGCGGTGACCGAGCGTGCCAAGACCGGCTTCACCACGCCGGTCGGGACTTGGATGACCTCGCATATCCGCTCCGGAAAATCGGCATCGCGGAACGTCGGGGCTGCAACGGTGCCGTGGGCGCGCGATTGGTCGCGCGTTGTCGGCGCGCGGCTGCATTAGTTGGAAAAGCCGATCCACCCATCCATCAAGCGCCTCGCCGAAATGGCCGCCGCCGTCGTGGCGGCTTATCCAGGCAGCGAACAGCTGGTGCGGCGCTCGGCACTGGCGCCGGTTTGGATGAAGACCCGTTTTTTCCAGCGGATGGTGTCGAAGGTCGCCGATCGATCCATGCCCGCGGCAGCTTTGGTCGAGACCAACGGGGGCATTGCCGACGATCTTTGCCTGCTGGTGCCGTCGGCGAAGCACGGAATGCTGTACGGCAGGCCCGGCCATCACGTTGGCGAGCGCGCTACGATCGAGTTGGCGAAGCGCCTTGCACTGCGAAGTAACGCCTTCGTCGATGTCGGCGCCAACGAGGGATTGTTCACCTTCAGCATCTCGGCCGCGCTCGGCGCACTGCGTCATTCGACAGTCCATGCGTTCGAACCGGACCCCGTCCTCTTCGATCGTCTCGCCGCCAATCTCGCCCGCAATAATATGGGCGTGCGGGCCAACCGCATCGCCGTCAGTGATCGCCTCGGCACGCAGACGTTCTATCGGAATATCAGCGATGATTCGTCCGGGTCCTTGACGACTTTTTTCGCCAGCAAACACGAGGTCGTCGCGATCGAAACCGAAGTGACATCGCTGACGCGGTATCTGGAAGACCATCAAATCGAACGTGCTTGCATCAAAGTCGACGTGGAAGGCGCGGGCGCCGCGGTCTGGGACGGCGCCCGCGAGGCGCGCCGGCGTATCGACTGGCTGATCTACGAGATTGTAGGTCCGGAGCTTGCGGCGGACTTGCCGAAGCGGATCATCGCGGATACCGGCTGGAATGCGTACTACATTCGGGATTTCGATCTGGTGCGGTCCTTTGCCGGGGAATTCGAATATCGCGAGCCGTTCTACAATTGGCTGGTCTGCGCGGCGGATCCCGGGGAGCTTGCGGCGGCGCTCAACGGCTCCCGCTTTCGCTTGATCGACCAGCCGGTGAAAGCGTGAAAGTGCTCGCGCTTGTGACCGACGGGTTCGGTGCTTCCGGCGGCATTGCACACTATAATCAGAATCTTCTCTCGGCCTTGGCAGCGATGGGACTGCGGGTTGTCGTCGTGCCGCGTTATGGCGCCGAGACGAGCGAATTGCCCGGCGGCGTCGAGCAAATCGCCGCCGCCGCCGGCGACGTACGCTGGAGTATCAATTCGCTACGTCAGGCGGTGGCCGGATTCGATATCTTGTTTTGCGGACACCTCTACGCGGCGCCGCTCGCGATCGCCTTGGCCCGGATGGCAGCAAAACCGCTCTGGCTCCAGGTGCACGGTATCGAGGCATGGCAAGCGCCACGCCGCGCCGTGCGCTATGCTGTCGAGCAGGCGCGACTCGTTACTGCCGTGAGCCGTTATACGCGGAAACGCCTGCTCGAATGGGCCGACATCGACCCTACTTTGGTGCGTGTGCTACCGAACACGATTTCGCCGTCCTGGACGACGTGGCCGAATCGGCAAGACCTGCAAGCGCGACAAGATTTGCAAGCGCGTTTTGGCCTCGCCGGCAAGCGCGGGATTCTCACCGTCTCGCGCATGAACGCCGCGGAAGCCTATAAAGGCCATGACCGGCTCATCGGCGTTCTGCCCGAGATCGTCCGCCGCCACGACGCGGCGTATTTGATAGTCGGAGGCGGCGATGACGGGCCGCGGCTAAAGGCGTTCGCTGCCGCCACGGGCGTTGCCGACCGCGTGCATTTTGCCGGTCATGTTCCCGTGGCGGAGCTCGCGGATTATTTTGCATTAGCCGACGTGTTTGCGATGCCGAGCATCGGCGAGGGTTTCGGTATTGCCTTCATCGAAGCCGCCGCCAGCGGTCTGCCCGTGATCGCCGGGAATCGCGACGGCAGTGTCGACGCGCTCGCCGATGGCCGGATCGGCCGCCTGATCGATCCTGATGACCGCGGTCAGCTCATCGCGGCAATCATGGATGCGCTGGAGGGACGGCTACATCCGAACCCCTCGGAGGTGAAGCGCTTTGAGTTTGCAAATTTCTCGCGCCACGTGAATGACCTTTTCCAATCCATCACATGAGGGCATCTAGCATGCCCGACCATGCCGATCTGGCCGCGCGTGGTCGTGTGCTAGTGCTCGAGTCCGGCCGGGCCGAGCGGCATTATTGGCGCGACATTTGGGCCTATCGCGAGCTGTTCGCCATCTTAGCTTGGCGCGACGTGGCGGTGCGCTACAAGCAGACTGTCATCGGCATCGCCTGGTCGGTGGTGCGCCCGTTCCTGACTATGGTGATCTTCACCATCGTGTTCGGTCGCCTCGCCCGCCTGCCGAGCGAGAACACCGCACCTTACCCGGTGATGGTGTTCGCTGGCCTGCTGCCGTGGTTCCTGTTCTCCACGATTTTGACCGAGGCCTCGACCAGCCTCGTCGGCAACGCCAATTTGATTGGCAAGGTGTATTTCCCGCGGATCATCATTCCGGCCTCGTCCGCCGTTACCGCGCTGGTCGATTTCACCATTAACCTGGCGATGCTCGCCGGGCTGATGTTCTGGTACGCTTACGTACCAGGCTGGCGGCTGCTGCTACTGCCCGCCTTCGTGATCTTGGCCGTGCTGGCGAGCCTCGGCCCCGCGTTGCTTATTACGGCACTGAATGTGAAATACCGCGACTTTCGTTACATCATCCCGTTCATCGTGCAGTTCGGCCTTTATGTGTCGCCGGTCGGCTTTTCGAGCGCCGTGGTGCCGGAACGATGGCGCTTCTGGTACAGCCTCAATCCGATGGTCGGAGTCATCGACGGCTTCCGCTGGTGCGTCCTCGGCGGGCAGTCAATGCTTTACCTGCCCGGCTTTCTGCTCAGCCTCGGCGTCGTGGCACTGTTGCTCTGGATCGGCATCGCCTATTTCCGGCGGACCGAGCGCACCTTCGCGGACCTGATCTGATGGCCGAGGACGTTGTCATCCGCGCCGAGGGGCTCGGCAAGAAATACATCATCGGCCACGAGACCAAACGCGAGCGCTATACGGCGCTGCGCGACGTTGCTGCGAAGTCGGTGCGCAATGTCGTGAATCGGGTTGCCGACGTGGCGCGCGGCCGGGCGCTCGTTCGCGGCGCTGCGACAGAGGAGTTCTGGGCGCTCAAGGATGTAAGCTTCAAAATCAAGCGCGGAGAGGTGCTCGGCATCATCGGCCGTAATGGCGCCGGCAAGTCGACGCTGTTGAAGATTCTGTCGCGCATCACCGAACCGACCGAGGGAAGGGTCACGATCGAGGGACACGTCGCTAGCCTGCTTGAAGTGGGCACCGGATTTCATCCGGAGCTGACCGGTCGAGAGAATATCTATCTCAACGGCGCCATTCTCGGCATGAGCCGCGCCGAAATCAAACGCAAGTTCGATGAGATCGTCGACTTCTCGGGCGTGGAGAAGTTCATTGACACGCCGGTAAAGCGTTATTCCTCAGGCATGCAGGTGCGGCTTGGGTTTTCGGTGGCCGCGCATCTCGAGCCGGAGATTCTGATTGTCGATGAGGTTCTGGCGGTGGGAGATGCGGAATTTCAGAGAAAATGCTTAGGAAAAATGAGCGAGGTGGCGGGCGGTGGGCGAACGGTGATATTCGTGAGCCACAATTCAGGGGCTGTGCGGGCCTTATGCGAACGCGCCATCCTAGTTAAGGACGGTCGAATCCAAAATGATGGGAAGGTTGCTGACGTCTTACAAGTGTACGCCGATATCGGCGCGGGTCATCGCCTAACGGGCGGGGATCTAGGTAATTTAGCGCGCAAAGGTGAAGGAAAAGTACGATTTCGACGCATCGCGTTTTTCGATCAGAATGGCGTTCCAATTAACAAACCTGCGACAGGAAATACGCTGAACATCGCGCTCCAATTTGATGGCTCACACACGGAGCGGCGACCTTCTCGCGTGGGCATCGCCTTTTATAATGCCATGGACGCATTGCTCTTCCACTGCGCTTGCGAGGCATCTTTAAGCACACCGCTTCAAGTTGGAGCGGGAGATAGCGTCAACTGCCGAATTCCCCGGCTACCTCTTACTGTGGGTCAGTACAAGATCGGACTTTTTCTAGAACGGGACGGCATTCTTGAGGACTGGCTTCAAGAGTTTGTGACAATCAACGTCGCAGATGGAAATTATTTCGGACCGGGTCCTAACGTACACCCGAGCTGGGAAGGAAAAACTGTCTTGGTCGACAATGAATGGCACCGGCTCCCAAATGAGCTCACGGATTAGGGACATTCTTAGGGATAAGCTCCCTTTTATTTCGCCCGTACTCAGGGCGTTGAAGGCAGACATAGAGTTTCGTCGGCGTAATCGCGCGTTGAAAATCAAAATTAAACATCTCCTTGAGGAACGAAGGGAAATTCTCCTTGAACTTGGAGCGGGCAATAAGAAGGGAAATGGAGGGTGGGTTACGCTCGACCTTACGGAGAACTGTGACATTTACTGGGATTTGACAAAGGGCTTACCTTTCCCGGACGGAACCATTGCGAAAATATATTCCTCGCATGTCTTTGAACATTTTTCCTTTCGGGATGGCCAGCATCTTTTCGACGAATGCCGACGTGTGCTGATCCCAGGGGGGATATTCTCAATCTGTGTTCCCAATGCAAGAATATATCTTGAGGCCTACGTGAAAGGAGAGCGTTTGGATGAACACATATACTTTCTTTCGAAGCGCGCATACAACCACACGACGATGATAGACTGCGTCAATTACATGGCTTTTATGGATGGTCTTCATAAGTATATGTTCGATGAGGAGAACCTTCTGCAAATTTTGAAACAGAGAGGATTTCAGAAACGTGCGCGTGAGGCAATTCGATCCAAGTCTTGATCGCAAAGAACGGGACTTTGAATCCATTTATGCCGAGGCGGATAAATAGGATCTACCTGCGCGACATCGCGGCTGCTGGGCGAACCTATCCCGCCCGCCCGATGCGAGTTTGTGGCAACGCTACCGCACCATGACAGACTGTACCGGTTGAGATGAATTCCGCGATACTCTTTCTTGTCTTCAACCGGCCGGATACGACCGCGGCAGTGTTCGAAGCAATCCGGGCGGCGCGGCCGCCGCGGCTCTACGTGGCGGCGGACGGCCCGCGGCCCGAACGACCGGGCGAGTCGGAGCGCTGCGAACAGGCTCGGCGGATTGCCACGGCCGTCGACTGGCCGTGTGACGTCCGCACCCTTTTTCGCGACGGCAATCTCGGCTGCCGCGACGCCGTCAGCGGCGCAATCACGTGGTTTTTCAAATGGGAGGAACAGGGGATCATTCTTGAGGATGACTGTCTGCCGGCAGCATCGTTTTTCGGCTTCTGTGATGAATTGCTGGAGCGATTTCGCGACGACGAGCGCGTGATGTGTATCACTGGCAACAATTTTCAAGAGGATATGGGAGGCTACCCATACAGCTACTACTTCTCGAGATACGCCCATATCTGGGGCTGGGCATCCTGGCGGCGCGCCTGGAATTTGCATGATTGGACTCTAAAGGGCCTAGACGATTTCATGGCAGCGGGTGCGTTGCAGGCATTGTCGTCGACGCCTGGATTCTCCGAATATTGGGAGCGCTGGTTCCAGGAGGTACGAGAGGGACTGGATGCCTGGGATTTCCATTGGCAACTGTCGTGCTGGCTGCAATACGGGCTGACGTGCACGCCACGCATGAACTTGGTGTCGAATATAGGCTTCGGCGCCGACGCCACGCACTCCGCGGATCAAAGCAGTAAGTTTGCGCGGCTGGCGACCGGAGCTTTGAACGTGCCTCTGATGCACCCTTCGATCGTCGCGCCACATCAGATTTTCGACTGCTTTGTTGATCGGGCGGTCTTTGGGATTGCGGCCCCATCGCCTTCGCCTGGCTTGCGATCTATTCCACAAAGGGCTGGCCGAGGGCTTGTTCGAATGCTCCGACGCGATTAGTCGCCGGAGCTACAACTCGGTGCGGCTAGAGAACGCACAGCGGCACTCTTAATCACCGCCGACCTGATTATGTCATCCCATTTCATCCAATCTTGAACTCCGATCTGTCCGACTGGAAGCGGAGCCGCATTATCTAGCCGATACCCCCGTATTGTGTGGCGAGCAATGATGTGAATTGGCGTTCGGGATGCGTAAAAGGAGGCCGGAATAGGTATCGATATCAACGGGGCGCGATTCCTGATCTATGCCAAATCGGTCGGTGTGGATTTCACCAGCACGGCGATGATCGGCAGGCAGCAGCTGCATTTTGGACAGCGCGAGATGCGCCAATTATGGATGTCATGCGGACGGGATGTCAGCAACACTGGCTCCGCCGACATCTGCAACGACGCCGCGGGATATTCGGAGAACTTTTTCCGCTTTCTTGGCGCCGAAACCGCGCATTCGTTCGATTATTCAGATTATGAGAATCCGACTTACACTCATGACATGAACGAGCCGATACCGGAGGGCTTTAAGGATGTTTACACGGCCGTACTCGACGGCGGCTCGCTAGAGCACATCTTCAATTTTCCAACGGCAATCAAAAACTGCATGGAAATGGTCAAGGTCGGCGGACATTACCTCGCCATCACGCCGGCGAATAATTTCTTCGGCCATGGCTTTTATCAATTCAGTCCAGAGCTGTATTTCACTGTGCTGTCGGCGAAGAACGGTTTCCGGGTTGAAAAGATTATTGCCTTCGAGGACATGGCCAGACCGGTCTGGTACGCCGTCAAAAGTCCTCGGGAAATTGCCGAGCGAGTGACCTTACGCAACTCGTTTCCGGTTTATCTGTTCGTTATCGCAAGGAAGACAGCTCGTACCGCGATATTCGAGCGCATACCCCAACAGAGCGACTATGTGGCGCTTTGGAACCAACACGAAGCCGTGCTGTCGACGAACACCAAACGCGCCAAATCTGGAAGAAGGCCTCTTATTATCCGCATCGCGAAGACCCTCCTCCCGCCTAGGCTCAGAGCATGGACTCGTAGGGCCTTCAAACGATCTGAGCCGAAGCGGCGCGGCTTCGATCCACGTTTCTTTGAGCGTATGGATTGGCCGGTGAAGGAGCGGTCCGCATTGGGCCGAAGCCGTCGAGCCGTCGAACTGCAGAAAAGCGCGTCAGCCCACCATTTTCGGCCAAGCGGGGACGAGGACCCATAATGCATGCGCAACAAGACGGCAAGAAACGGGAGATTGCTCTTATACCCGTGGCTGATCTCGTGCGCCGTTGGCGGAAAGAGTTTGACATCGATGTCGCGCGCTATTTCGAAGACGCCGATGTCATCAGCGTCCGCGAGTGCGCAGACAGCGGCTTGATCTGTTTCGAGCCGTCGCCGATCGGTGATAAGTCCCTATATAGTGCCTTGGGGCGTTTTGATTGGTACTACCCCGAAGACAAATGGGAACATCGCTTCTCGCTGAGTTTTGTGCGCGCTGGGGCGCGTGTCTTAGAAGTCGGATGCGGCCGCGGCTCGTTTTTGGTTAAGGCCAAGGTAATAGGGGCGGCCGTTACCGGTATCGAGCTCAATGATGCTGCGGCCGAGATCGCCGCGCAGCGCAGCGTCGATGTCGTACGATGCAACGTCAATGAGACGCCCCCGGATTGGTTGCGCTCATTCGATCTCGTTGTGGCTTTTCAAGTGGTCGAGCATGTGCGCGATCCGTGGAGTTTTTGTGCGCGCCTATTTTCCTTTGTGAAGCCCGGCGGCGCCCTTCATATCGCGGTACCGAACCGTGACGGCTTCATGCGCTACACCGATACCCTCCTCGATCTGCCGCCGCACCACGCCAGCCGATGGAATTCTCGCGCGATGAGGTATTTGGGAAGCCGAATTGGTGCGAGCCGCATCCGCGTCGTCAAAGGTCCGCTGGAACCGATTCATCGCGATGTATATTTGCAGCTCCTGCGCCGGCGGCTCGGCGCATTGTTCATTAATCGCATATCGCGGCCGATCCTTCGCGTTTCGCTCAATTCGGGCGTCCGGCATTTTATCGCCGGGCACAGCATCTTCGGCCTTTACAGCCGGTGATTGTCGATGAAAACGGTGCATCTCGCCGTTATGGATCGTGGCGGCGCGGGTATTGCGGCGCAACGTCTGCACAGCGGGCTTCGCAATATCGGCGTCGATTCGAAGATGATTGTCGCGCAAAAGGAGTCCGGCGCTCCACACGTAGAGACGATCGAATTCAACGACCGGTCCCTGTTCGGACGATTGAGGCGGCGCGTGGATTTTTCGCGATTTTCGCGGCAGCGACGCGCCTACGCGAAGACGACGCCGTCAAAAATGGCTTATGTGACCGACGATCGCGTGCCGGGTACGTATATTCTCGATGGAATTCTGCCGCACGCCAACGTCTATAATCTGCACGCGGTCGTCGGCTTCGTGGAGCCTCGACGTTTCTTTGCTCATTATCCGCGCGGTGTGCCCTTGGTGTGGACGCTCCACGACATGAATCCTTTCACCGGTGGTTGCCACTATGCCTTTGGTTGCACGCGGTTCACGGGAAAATGCGGTTCTTGCCCGCAATTAGGTTCCCAGGATGCGGACGATCTCAGTGCGCGAGCCCATGCTCGAAAAGCCTTGGCCTATTCGCGGCTATTGCCGGAAACGACGCGGATCGTGGCGCCCAGCAAGTGGCTCGGCGTTGAAGCACTGCGAAGCACGCTGATGGGCAAGTTCTCACTCGACGTGATCCCGTACGGTGTTGACACCGACGCTTTCGTGCCGCGACGGACAGAAGTCGCACGCGAAATGTTCTCTATACCAAACGACGACCTGGTCATCGCTTTTGCCGCCGACATCGCAGGCTTGCCCGTTAAGGGCTTTGATCTCTTGCGCGAGGCTATAGCGCAACTGAATGTTGGGTGCTCTGTAACCCTGGCGGTGATCGGCCGGGAAACCGAGAACTCCGACGCCGGCACACGCACAATCGGGCTCGGCCGAATCGATAACGAACGATTGATGTCATTCGCACTGTCCGCCGCCGACCTCTTTGTGATGCCGACGCGCGCCGATAATCTGCCGAACGTTATCTTGGAGTCTCTCGCCTGCGGCATCCCCATTGTGAGCTTCGACGTTGGCGGGGTGCCCGACATGGTGCGTCCCGGGAAAACTGGGTTACTTGCGCCGCCTGAGGACGTGGCGGGGTTGCGGCGCGCCGTCGAGACACTTTCAAACGACGATGATCTTCGTGCCCGGATGTCGGTAGAGTGTCGGCGGATTGCCGTTAAGGAATACGCGCTCGCGGTGCAGGCCGGAAGATACCGATCGCTCTATGAGGAGCTGATAGCGGCTTCGGCTAGCTTCATGGCGAAGCAGAAAACATCATGATAATGCGTCGCTGGGAGCACCGGTCATCCGCTTGAGCGCAGTCCCCCCAAAATTTGCGCTATCCGAGCGCCGTGTGGCTGATTGAGGCAACTAGAAATATTCTATGCACATCCTGCATGTTCCGCATGCCTATTATCCCGTGGTGGGGGGCACCGAACTGAACTGCAGGAGAATCAGTGAGGTTTTGGCCGCGCGAGGGCATGATGTGCACGTGCTGACCACCGATGCCGGTGCAGTCCAAGCCTATTACCAGTTCGGCATCAAGCCGGTCACGGAGCCGGATCAGGTTATTGGCGGCGTTTCCGTCAAGAGGCTCAAGTTCAGTGCCGGCTTGTACTGCGCCGGCGGTTGGGTTGACGCCCATATGCGCCCACGCCGCGTGGCGCGGCAAGTTGCCTGGCGCATGATGCAGGTTGTACACAAAAGACTTGACCGGAAAGTCACGTCGGAAATTGCGCAAATGCGTCCCGATGTGGTGATGGCCACGCCGCATTTGGTGGCGAACGTGCAAATGGTTCTGGCGGCGCGTTCGCGGCTCGACTTCCCGCTTGTTATGGTTCCGCAATTGCACGAACACGATCCCAATTGGGATGTTGCCGCGATGGCCAATGCGCTGTCGATTGCCGAAGCTGTCGTCGCTCTGACCCCACATGAAGCCGGTCGTCTTGTCGAGGCCTACGGCGTCCCGCCGCGGAAGATCTTCCTGGCCTCGGTCGGAATAGATATCGAGCGAACTCCCGTAGGCGAAGTCGACCGCGCGAAGCGCATAATCTATTTCGGGCGCCAAGTGAGGTCCAAGGGAATTGGCGATCTCATCGAGGCGATGCGTCTGGTCTGGCGGCACCACCCGGACGCCGAGTTGGCCATCGCTGGCGTCCGCGTACCGGAGAGCGCGGAAGTAGATGCATATGTCGCTGCGTTGCCGGAAAATTGGCGCAACCGAGTCAAGAATTTCGGCATAGTTTCCAGTGTGGCAAAAGCGGACCTCCTAGGATCTGCGCGATGTCTCGTACTGCCGTCAAAAACGGAATCCTTCGGAATGGTGATCTTGGATGCATGGGCGAATGCGACCCCCGCTGTTACCTGGGATTTGCCTGTTTTCCGCAATATCGTCGAACATGGGCGGACAGGCCTTTTGGTTGATCCGAAGGGAGGCGCCAAGGCACTTGCCGACGCGATCATGCAACTTCTCAATACGGCCGACGAGGCCGTGCGCATGGGTTCTGCCGGGTACCGCAAGGCAGTCAGTAAATATTCTTGGGAAAATGTCGCTTCGGTTTATCTAGATGCCTATGAGTATGCCGTATGTCAGGCAAAACAGGCCGGCATTAGCCTGACCCGTAGGGTCTGAGATCGACTGTCCACTACTTTCCAATCCAATTGCAATCGCGGTCGGAGCGAAACGCTTTTGATTATGTTTGAACAGCTCACGAAAATGATATCCAAATCATCAGTTGCGTGCCGCCGCAAGGCCCGCCAAGGATATGAGCGGCTCTTACAAGGCACCAAGTCGCCGGCAGAAGTTTTCTCCGAAATTTATCAGCGCAACATGTGGGGCGGAGTGGTAGGTGAATTCTATTCGGGCCCTGGCTCCGATGACGAATTTGCCGAACACTTCTCCGACCTCGTGAATACGATTATTGCAACACATCGAGTCCGCTCTGTCGTGGATCTCGGCTGCGGCGACTTCCGTGTCGGCCGTCGCATTGCCGGGCCGGAGATCACTTATCTTGGAGTGGACGTGGTTGACGCGCTCATTAAGCGAAATCAATCGGTCTTCGGTCGAGAAAATGTTTCCTTTCAGTGCCTCGACATCGTCATGGACGATCTCCCGCTCGGCGACTTGTGCATCGTGCGTCAAGTGCTGCAGCACCTCTCGAATTCCGAGGTCGCACGTGTTCTTGCCAAGCTTGGCCGCTATCGCTTTGCTATAGTCGGTGAGCATCATCCGGCGCCGGGCCGCTTGAAGCGGCCGAATCTGGATCGGCCGGCGAATTTCGATACCCGCGTCGAGTCCGAATTCCGGCCTATTCCTGGAGCTGTCACCCTTCTCAATCAAAAGCGCATCCGTCTTGGCGCGCTTGCCGCTCCCGCCTCTTATGTCGCCCGGAGAGACGCTCACCGTCTACTTGCTTGTCGCCTAAGACCATCCGGGCTTTTTCATGCAGCGCAATAATTTCGAGAAGTGTAACGAATCCTGCCGCTTTGTGCCGTATTGCGAAGGTGTTGAAGCGTGCCAAAAGTGCGGTCTCGGTAAAACTCTGCTTACGGGTCGCGTGCCGGAGCTGCAGGATTACATTGCTCGCGATAACCAGAACCGAGCGGTTAAGACAGCGCGTCCATTGCACCTCTATAACCGTTATCTACGTGAAGCGGGACCCGGTTGGCTACTTGACATCGGGTGTGGCGAGGGCGCGCTTTTGAATATAGCAGCCGTGACGGGCTGGCGGGTCGCCGGCGTGGATACCTATGATGCAAAAAACCGGAAGCACACAATCATTACCGCGCGTTTCCTCGATCATGAGTTTGATAAATCCTTCGATGCCGTAACGTTAATTCACAGCTTCGAGCACATGGAAGATCCACACGCAACACTTTCCAAGTGCCGCGCACTGCTCAGGCCGCATGGCCGTTTGCTGATCGTTGTGCCAAATTTCGGCGGTTGGTGGGCGCAAATCACAGGAAAGCACTGGGACTGGCTTAACGTTGATGATCATCGCTACCATTACACGCGGCAGGCACTCGCAAGGTTGACCGAGCAGGCCGGGTTCCGTGTTGAGGCCTGTCGAACTTATTCGGCCTTTGCGCCATCGATGCCTGAGATATATCTGTCCGCGAAGCGGGTATTCGATTGGCCAGCAGTGCGCTGGCGGCCGGTCCGAGGTGGGCTCTATCGGCTTTCGCGCCTCGCAGGCGTTGTATGCAATCCGGTCGTGGACTTGATCGGGCAGGGCGCCGAACTGGAGGTTTTAGCTCGACCGGTCTGAGTTCAAATGTATTGCGATATTTTGATGCATCACTCAAGGCAATCGCGGCGCTTCAGCGCCGGCGAATTCCGATGACACAACTCACCTCCGCCGCACCAAAGGTGCTGCACGTCCCCTATACTTATTTCCCCGATGCCAGCGGCGGCACCGAAGTCTATGTGCGGAATTTGGCGCACTTTCTTAAGAAGCTAGGTTATTGCTCAAGCATTGCGGCGCCGGGTACCGCGAACGCAACATACGAACATGGCGGTGAGCGGGTCCGCCGATTTCAGAGCGATGCGAGTCATAAACTCGAACTGGCCTACGGCGCGCCGGACGAGATTGCCGCAGAGAATTTTCGAAAGATTGTCGACGAACTCCGACCCGATATCGTTCACCTGCATGCGCGGACCGCGGCGGTCTCCGAGCGTCTCTGCGATATCGCTCATGAGGCAGGCGCGCATGTCGTCTTCACCTATCACACGCCGACCGCGAGCTGCGCGCGCGGCACCATGATGCTGTATGGCAAGGTGCCGTGCGATGGCACCCTAAGGCGGCAGCGCTGCATAACATGTGCGCTCGCTGCCCATGGGATACCGAGAGTATTAGGCGCGCTGAGTGCGAGCATCCCTGATCGGATGGCGTTAGGCCTTGCTGCCTTGGGGAGGATCGTCGAGCCGGTGCGCGGCGTCCGGATACCCGCGCTCATCGGTCAGGACCATGCGCGATTTCATTCGTTTATGTCGAAGGTCGATCGCGTCGTGGTTTTATGCCAATGGGTACGGGACGTTCTCGCGCGCAACGACGTGACTGACGAAAAGATCACCGTGTCGCGCCACGGCATTTCGAATAAGTTTGGGATTGCCGCGCCCGCTGCGGTGCGGGATGAAAATGGACCGCTCCGACTGGCTTACTTTGGCCGCATCGATCACGCCAAAGGGCCGGACTTACTAGTGCGCTCCATCGCCGCTATCCCGAACGCGGCTGTTACCCTGGATGTGTTTCCGATTCCGCAAAACCTTGCGCTCGCTAAGCAACTTGAAGGCTGGGTTGCCTGCGACAGGCGGCTAGCGTTGCGTACTCCCGTTGCACCCGATGCGGTACAGCAGGTCATGACCGGCTACGATCTGATCGCGATCCCGTCACGCTGGCTGGAGACGGGACCGCTGGTTGCGCTTGAAGCGTTTGCCGCCGGGGTGCCGATCCTCGGCGCCGACCTTGGCGGTATTGCCGAATCCGTGCGCAACGGCATCGATGGCTTTCTCGTAAAGCCAAACGATGTCGATGCCTGGTCGGCAGCGATTCAAAGCCTTGCGGATAACCGGAATCGGGTCGGTGAATTGAAGCGAAACATACGTCCCCCGCGCACCATGGATGATGTTGCGCGCGATATGGCTGAACTCTACTGCAACCTCCATCGACAAAATCTTGGCCGTAGCGTTGATTATAAACCACTTAAATCGTTCGGGAGCTGAGCAAGAAAGGCCAGAGCAGCGCCGGTGATCAGCATTATTATTCCTTGCTTCAATGCGGAACTCACTCTGCGGGCGACGATTGAAAGTGCATTCGCACAGAACGTCGAGAAGGAGATTATCGTCGTTGACGATGGGTCAACTGACGGCACAGGCGATATCATTCGAAGCTTCGGCAAGCAGATCCGCCCCGCATTCGGACCGAATAGGGGTGCGGGAGCGGCGCGAAATATCGGAACCAGGCTCGCTCGAGGCGACTTCCTGCAATATCTCGATAGCGATGACTTGTTGATGGTGGGTACGTTGCCTGTGCGCTTGCAAGCGCTCCAATTGTCGGAGGCTGATGTCGCGCATACGGACTGGCAAGAGCTCGTCGAACACGCCGACGGCTCGTATAAGCCCGGGGTGGTGAGGCATCCGCCTCTGGAATTAATAGCTATGGACATCCAGGTCGCTACGGCAACTTCACGCTTCTGGGCTCCTCCGGTGGCACTTTTATATAGACGCACGATCGTGGAATCAGTCGGGCAGTGGCGCGAAGATTTGAAAATCATACAGGATGCCCGGTTTTTGTTCGATGTCGCCGCGCGCGGTGCCCATTTCATCTACATCTCCGGAATTGGTGCATTCTATCGCGTCAGATCGACGAGCGTTTCACGCCGCAGCCCCGCACGTTTCGTCGAGGAGTGCATTCGCAATGCGACGGAAATCGAGCGACTTTGGTATTCTAAGCGAACGCCGACAAGAATTCGCAGTGATGCAATTTGCGAAATATGGAACAGTCTCGCGGTTGCCGCAGCGACGCAAGGACTTGACGGTTTTGCCGTTGCGAGAGCGGGCCATAATCGATTGGGATCGCGCAAATATGACATTGAAGCCGCGTGGCTTTTGAGGACGTTTCTCGGTAAGAGATGCGCTGCGGTAATCTTACAAGGCGCGCTTCGGTTCAAAAGCTGTTTGCGCCGGGTCTGGTCTGTTAAAGTCGTAGGATTCCACAAAGCCAAAATTGAATAGACTGCTTCGACATTCAACGAGCGAGCGTATGGAGCCGTACTGCCAAACCGCGCAGCCTAGATCGTATTGCGCCGGTTTTTATCAAACGCCGCGCATCTTGTTCATCCAGGCCACCGACGCTGCCGCGTTGCCGCCGATCATACATGCCGCAATGCTGATGGCCGAGAGCGGCTGGAACGTAACCGTCCTCACGGCGCCGGTCGAGGGTACAAACTTGGTGTTCGCCGCGCACCCACGCATCGACATTCACGCGCTGCCCAAACGGCCGTCGCACGTGATGTCGAAACTCAATTATCTATGCTACGCGGCTCGCGCCATCCGGCTTGCGCGCAGCATTCGGCCCGATGTCGTCTATGCCTCCGATCAGTTGGGCGCGGGGCCTGGCTTGCTGGCGGCCAAGGCAACCGGCGCCCGTCTCGTCTATCACGAGCATGACAGCCCCGCACCGGGCGCTATCGGATCGGTCTTGCGCCGTCTGCGCGCGGCGGCCGCGCGGCAGGCAGACTTAGTGATCTTTCCCAACGACGAACGTGCCCGACTTGCCCAGGCTGGGATCGGATTCTCGGCGGACCGCTTGCGTGTCATCTGGAATATGCCGCGAAGGTCGGAGATGCCGCCCGCCCGTGATCGCCCCGATGCCCCAATGATTGTCTACTACCACGGCAACATCTCCCCAGCGCTTCTTCCGGAGACATCGGTTAGTGCAGTTCGGCGGTTCAACGGCGCCGTTCAGCTGCAAGTGGTCGGCTATGAAGCGCCGGGCTCTGTTGGATACATCGATAGGTTGCAACGACATGGGACGACGGAGGATGGACAACAACTTGTGAAGTATCTGGGCCTGTCTTCGCGCGACGAGTTACTCGCGGCAGCCGCTCAAGCGCATGTCGGACTGGCATTGATGCCGCCGTCAACTAGCGACGTTAATATGCAGCATATGACTGGTGCCTCGAATAAGATTTTCGATTATATGGCGGCCGGACTGGCGACGCTGGTCAGCGATCTGCCGGACTGGCGTCGGCAATTTGTCGCAACGGGCTTTGCGCGCGCGTGCGATCCAACAAGTACGGACTCGGTTGCAGCTGCGCTGTCGTGGTTTCGCGACAATCCCGAGCTGCGGCGCGAAATGAGCGCGCGTAATCGCGCAAAAATACTGGCTGACTGGAACTACGACACAGCTTTTGTGTCCGTGATCCGATCGTGCCAGTCTTGGATCGGCGGATGACGGGGCAACGATGGTGGCCGTAGTTAGAAATAACAACTCACATTTCAACGTCCAGATAGTATGAGGGGGAAGGTGAAGGAAGGATCCATGTCCATCCGGGACGAAATCTCCACTCAGCGCGAATATTATCGACGAACATCCCACCAATTCGACGAGATGCACCTAAGCTCGAAAGCTGAACACGACTTCGCACTTGCGTTCATGCTGTCGATGATTGAGTTCCTGAGCATCGGGTCAATATTGGATATCGGTGCTGGAACCGGGCGTGCGCTGGTAGGTGTAAAAAACGCCTATCCGAATTTGACAATAGTGGGAATTGAGCCGTCTTCGGCACAGCGGGAAATTGGTTATACCAAGGGATTATCGCCAAATGAGTTGATCAATGGTGATGGGCAGAAAATAACGTATGCGGATGGAACCTTCGATCTTGTTTGCGAATTTGGGGCGCTCCATCACATTCCGGAGCCGAGCAAAGCAGTCTCGGAAATGCTGCGGGTCGCGCGCAAGGCCATTTTCATTTCCGACTCCAATAACTTTGGACAAGGACCGCTTGCAACGAGAACACTCAAACAACTGCTGCGATCGATGGGACTCTGGCCAATCGCCAATTTTATAAAAACACGCGGCAGGGGATATACATTTTCGGAGGGAGATGGCCTATTCTATTCATATTCGGTCTTCAACAATTATTCACAAGTTGCTCGGTCCTGTAAAACAGTTCATATCATCAATACATCGCCGGCCGGTTATAATTTATACCGATCGGCGCCGCATGTTGCGTTGTTAGGTATAAAATAGAGTCGCGCGGCAAATGCCCCTACGCGTCGCTTTCTTGAATACGCATCCGATTCAATATTTTGCGCCGATGTACAAGGAGCTTAATCGCTCCGAGGATTTATCCATCACCGCTCTTTATCTTTCGGACTTTTCTTTGCGCGGCGGTCGCGATCGCGCTTTCGACCGCGACGTGAAGTGGGATCTCGATCTACTCGACGGTTACGACGCGAGGTTCGTCGCGGGCGCGCAAGCGCGCGGCGAACCGGGCGGACTTTGGTCGATCGTTGCGCCGGCGGTCTGGGGTGAAGTGCGAGATGGCCGCTACGACGCGCTGATTGTGCATGGCCATACGCCGGCGGCGCATCTGATTGCCTTTTGCGCGGCAAAAGCCACGGGCACGCCCGTGTTCATCCGCTGCGAGACCCATCTCGGCCTGCACCGTCCGCCGGCAAGAGCGGCGCTCCGCAAGCCCCTGATCGGCGGCCTTTACCGAATCTTTGATGGCGTATTCGCCGTCGGCACAGCCAATGCGGCTTTTTATCGCGCCATCGGGGTTGCCGATCGGCAAATCTTCTCGATGCCTTACGCCGTCGACAATGCACGTTTCTCGGCCGGTGCAGAGATGACGGAGGACGAGCGCGCGGCGGTGCGCCACCAATGGGGTATCGACGATGGCGCTCCGATCGTTTTGTACGCCGCCAAGTTCCAGCGGCGGAAGCGGCCTGACGATCTGATCCACGCCGCGAACCGCCTCCAGCAGATGAACATTGCCTTTCATCTGGTGTTGGCGGGTTCGGGCGAGATGGAGCAGGATCTGCGCATGCTTGTCGAGGAATTGAAGCTGCGGTCGATCCACTTTGCCGGCTTCGTCAATCAAACCATGCTGCCGAAAATCTATGGCGCCAGCGATGTGTTCGTACTGCCGTCCGAAGACGAGCCGTGGGGACTTGCCGTCAATGAAGCCATGTGCGCCGGCCTTCCTATCGTCGCTTCGCGGGAGATCGGTTGCGTACCTGATCTCGTGAAACAAGGACACAACGGCTGGCTATTTGACTGCGGCAATATCGAGGCGCTGGCGAAAGCGCTCGCCGGCCTTCTGCAGTCGCCGGATCTTCGCAAGGACATGGGCCGGAAGAGCCTCGAAATAATTTCATGTTGGAGCTATGGGGAGTGCCGCGACGGTCTACTCTATGCACTCGCAAGTATTGGGCGGCACAATTAGGGCTGCGACCATTATGCAGATTTCTGGTCAAGCCGATATCAGTTTTGCCCAAGACCTCGATAATCTGGCCGTTGATCACTTGACCGCTCTCGCCAAAAACGCAGAGATCTTGATTGTCGGTCTAACTGGCGGGACTCACATTGGAGCGAGCTTCGCACGTGCGGCCACGCGACTAGGGTTACAATGGAATCTGTTCGATGCCGCCGAAGCGTTTCAAGGCCCCAGAGTACCGCAATCGATTGCTTGGCGTCTTGCTCGGCGCCCGCTTCGGCTCACCAGCTTCGCCGACAGGATTGTCGAATATTGTTTGCGCGGCCCGCCCAAAGCTCGCGTCCTAGTTGCTACTGGTGCCGCACCGCTAACGGCGGCGGCACTGGCGCAGCTGAAGAGTGCCGGGACGTTTTGTATTAACTACTCCACGGACGATCCTTGGAATAAAAGTCATCGCGCAGCCTGGCATCTAATCGCGCTGAAGCATTATGATGCAGTGTTCACAGTACGCAGGGCAAACATTGCGGACTTTCGCGACCTGGGCTGTTCCGATGTCCGATATCTGCCATTCGCGTTTGATGACGAGCTGTTCGGTCCGCTCGCAGAGCCTGTCAAAGCTCCGTCCCACGATGTCCTGTTCGTGGGCGGCGCCGATCGGGATCGCGCTGCCTTCATGGCAAGATTCATGCGCCGCGGATTGCGGCCCACACTTGTCGGCGGTTATTGGCACCGGTATTCTCAGACCCGCGGCTGCGACCTCGGCCTCAAAGATGCTGCAGATCTGCGCGCATTGACGGCAGCGGCGGTAGTCAATCTGTGTCTCGTGCGACGCGCCAATCGCGACGGCAACGTTATGCGGTCGTTTGAGATCCCGGCCGTCGGCGGCTTTATGTTGGCCGAGGATACGCTTGAGCATCGTGAGATTTTTGGGGCGGAGGGCAATACCGTCCTTTACTTCACCACTCCCGAAAGTGCGGCCGAGAAGGCGCATTGGGTCCTCGCAAATCCCGGCGAGCGCCGTCGTATGGCAAGCGCGGCTTGTGAATTGATCACTAGCGGCGGACATACTTACCGCGACAGGTTGCTACAAATGTTGACCGCCCGGGACGGATGATTGCGCCAAGCTTGCGACCTCTAAAGATCGACATTGTGGTACACGGTCGGTTTCATGCGTTTCATTTGGCGCGTGCTCTTCTTGCTCGTGGTCACGACGTGCTACTTCTAACCAATTATCCGCGGTGGGCAGCGCGACGCTTCGGTTTACCGGCTGAACGCGTACGTCCGTTCCTGCTCCATGGTATAGCGAGTCGTATCCGATCTCGGACGATTAGTCGTTTTGGTTCAAGCCTGGGCGAGCCCACCCTTCAACAGGCGTTCGGGTCCTGGGCAGCCAAGAATGTGAGGCGCGATGCAGACGTGGTTTATGCCTTCAGCGGTGTTGCGGAGGAGGTACTACGGACGTTGCACGGGCCAGGAAGGCCCCAGGTTTGGCTCGTACGAGGTTCCTCGCACATTCGCTCACAACACAGCTTGTTGGGCGATGAGGAAGCGAGGGTGGGGGCACCGATCGATAAGCCGACCGCTTGGTCGATAGATCGGGAAGAGCGCGAATATGCGCTTGCAAAGCGGATAGTGACGCTCTCGACGTTCTCATATTCGACATTTCTGGATCGACCTGCGCTGGCGAATAAGGCCATTCTTTTACTCTCAGCCGTGGACACGTCCCGATTCCGACCCTCAGATGAGGTTGTGGCCGAACGGATTCGGCGTATCGAGGAAGGCAAGCCATTGCGCGTGCTCACGGTCGGCACATTCTCGTTTCGCAAGGGTGCGTACGATCTTCTAGAAGCTGCGGCGGCGCTCCACGGTAAAATGCAGTTCCGCTTTGTCGGCGACCTGCCGGCGGAGACCCGGAGGCTACAGACACGGGCGCGCCACTATGTAGACATGAGACCCCGAGTTATGGAAGCCAATCTCGTCGAGCACTACAATTGGGCGGATATCTTTCTGTTTCCCACGATTGAGGACGGTTTTCCCGCGGTGGTCTCTCAGGCGCAGGCGGCCGGGCTCGCTGTCATAACCACGCCAAATGGCTCTGGCCCAAACGTCGTCCGGCATGCCGAATCTGGCTGGATTGTTCCGATCCGTAGTCCAAATGCGATTACCGATATTCTATTGTTTTGCGACACTCACCGTGCCGCGCTAGGGAAAGTCACGCATGCTACCTTTGCATTGTTTAAACAGCGCGACTGGAGTGCGATGGCGGCAGACTTCGAAACCACATTCTCGTGCATCCAAGCCTCTGTAATGAATATGGGGTGAATGACCGCGATGGATGACTTTTCGAGCCCTTCTGGGAAGCAGACCGCCGTTCGACAGGCAGATCACGGCGAATTCGTCATGGAAATTCTGGCTTTATAGGGATATGGTCAGAATCCGAGACGTTCATCTTCACCAGGTCGATTTTCGGTATAGCTAAAATCCGTCAAGGTTCTTCGTTGCTGCTGCCGCCGATGCTCACTTAGTTGATGTCTCAGGCCCCGATGACGTCGAGACTTTCGAGAAGTATTCGGTTTCTCGCAATGTTCAAAAAAGCATCGGCAATCGATCAGAAGCGGAGCTGCTTGGTACTGTGGTCCCCTGAAAACGCCGGTGCGTAAGTTTGGCAGCAGTGAGCTTACCTAGATGGGCTCGTTAACAGTTCCGGTCGAGATGGTTGCCGCGTGGCCCGTCCTCATCATCGTGTTGATGTGGCTGGATCGTCGCTACGGGCCGATGCCATTGTTTATCGTGTATTCCTACATCGCTTCACTGGCGATCAATCATTGGTTTGGCGCGCTGGTGCACGTCGTGCCGACGGATGTGTCGCAATTTGCGATCTATACTCCGGGCGGATTCGAAATGAGCACCTGGGGGCTCGCCTTTCTGGTCGCCGGCGCCGCGGCATATCGGCCGCCGCGATTGGAAAAGTTGAAGGCGCAACGCCTCGCCGCTATAGCCGCCCCAGCAGCGAATGCGCGGCGCGTCGTGGGCGTCCTAGTCCTGCTTGGCCTGGCGTGCTGGGTGCTCGAACTTACTCCCATAGCCAATGTGCCTTCGATTAGCGCAGCAATTTCCGGTGGCAAGCAGTTTCTGATTGGAGCGATCTGTCTCAAGTGTTGGCTCGCCTGGGTCAATTACGACCGTCGGGGACTGCTGCTGTGGCTGTCGCTGGGTTTTGCCTTTCCTTTCTATACCGTTCTGTTCCAGGGGTTCCTCGGCTTCGGCATCAGCTATCTTCTCTCTATTTTGATCTTTGTCGGGACATTCTATCGCCCTCGGTGGAGGGTCGTCGCTGCCGCTGCGATTGGGGTCTATGCTGGATTGTCCCTCTACCTCGGATACGTCACCGATCGCAATTTGATCCGGGATGCCGTCTGGGGCGGCCGATCGATGGAGGTCCGCCTCGACGCCGCCTCGAAGATGATCCACGATATGGCGCCGTTCGATCCGTTTAATAATTTCGACCGGGAAATGGTCGATCAGCGCCTCAACCAGAATTGGCTGGCCGGCGCTAGCCTAAATTACGTACCAGAATTAAGACCTTACGCGGAAGGCGAAACCCTTTATCTGGCGTTGATTGCGTTCATACCGCGAGCAATCTGGCCGGACAAGCCCACGGCCGGAAGTGGTAACCTTGTCACTGACTACACCGGCATCCGTTTTGCCCAAAATACCAGCGTTGGTATCGGTCAGGTGATGGAATTTTACGTCAACTTCGGTTGGCTCGGCATTGCCGTCGGGTTTTTTCTGCTCGGCCTCGGCTTGCGTTATATCGATGTCCAGGTCAGTACCAGCATTCTAACCCAACGATGGAGTAGTGCCGGATTGTGGTTTGCCGTCGGTCTATCGGCTATTCAGCCCACCGGTCAACTGGTCGAGGTCACAAGCTCCATGACAGCTGCGGCGGCCTTTGGCATCCTCGCCATTAAGATCTCGAAATATTCGGTGCGGCGTCGGGGCGCCATTCCTGCTGCTGGACCTCTCGGTCCGCGCCCTATCATGCCCGTCGTCGAGGCGAGTGGCGCGCCGCGCCATCGGTTCGTGGATCGCGGTTAAGGTAAATCGGTCCGATAAAGGGCCCTAACTCTGCGTATCCTCCATGTTGTGCCGACCTACTTACCGGCGACCCGCTATGGCGGCCCGATCTACTCGGTGCATGGGCTGTGCAAGGCGTTGGCGGCGCGCGGGCACGATGTGCGGGTTTTCACCACGAATGTCGACGGTCCCGGCGTATCCAACGTGCCGCTTGCGCGGCCAGTCGACCTTCACGGTGTCAAAGTCTGTTATTTCCCGACGGGGCTGGGGCGTCGCCTTTATCGATCGCCGGCGATGGGATCGGCATTGGCAGCATCGCTCGCCAACTTTGATGTAATGCATCTGCACTCGGTGTTTTTATGGCCGACCAGCGGCGCGGCGCGGATCGCCAGAGCCATAGGAGTGCCCTATATTCTCAGCCCACGGGGCATGCTGGTAGATGCACTCATCCGCCGCAAAGCGCGCCTATTGAAGACGGCGTGGATTACCATGTTTGAGCGCGCCAACCTCGCCAACGCCGCGAGCGTGCACATGACTGCGCAAATCGAGGCGGAGGAATTCGCTAAATTGGGCCTGAGCACACGGCGGGTTGATGTGATCCCGAATGGCATCGATCAGCCGCCACTTGCGGCGCCGGGCGGTCGTGTGCAGGCGCCGCCGCTGCCAGCGGCACTCAAGTGGCGCATTCTTTCGCTCGGCCGCCTCAACTGGAAAAAAGGCCTCGATCGGCTGATCGAAGCACTGGCTTATGTTCCCGGTGCCGAACTCGTCATCGCGGGCAACGACGAAGACGGCTACCGATCAAAGCTGGAAGAACTCGCGCTTAACCGCGGCGTTGCTGCTCGCGTCACGTACATGGGCGCTGTGCATGGTGATAAGAAGTGGAACCTGTTCCGCTCGGCCGACCTGTTCGTCCTGCCATCATACTCAGAGAATTTCGGTCTTGCGGCGCTCGAAGCCATGGCGTGCGGCCGTCCAGTGGTAGTCACGCCCCAGGTCGGTTTGGCGCGGGATATTGGTGGCTCTGGCGCCGGTCTAGTGGTTGCCGGCGAACCCGAGTTTTTGGGTCCCGCAATTGCCCGGCTGTTGGCCTCACCCGAAGAGCGCATGCGGATGGCTGAAGCCGCGCTGCTTGCCGCCAGTCACTATTCCTGGGGCGCAATCGCCTCTCAAATGGAAGCGCTTTACGAAGACTGCGCTCGTCATCGGCGCTTGTCCCCAGACAGGCGAGACAACTGATCATGGATGTCGAATCGATCACGCCGCTGATTCTGACTTATGACGAAGCACCAAACATCGCGCGCACACTCAACAGGCTCACGTGGGCACCTCGGATTGTCGTGATCGACAGCGGCAGTACAGACGGCACGATCGAGTTGCTGGCAGGATATCCGCAGGTCGATATCCTCCATCGCCCATTCGATAATTTCGCTGGTCAATGCAATTTTGGGCTCACTTACGTACGAACGACTTGGGCATTGTCGCTCGATGCCGACTATGAACTGAGTGCCGAGCTCGTTCGGGAACTGCAAGATCTGCAGGAGTCGGAAGCAGTTCGAGGCTATCGCGCCTCCTTCGTCTACAGTATTTATGGTCGACGTTTGCGCGGAAGCCTTTATCCGCCAAGGACCGTTCTTTACCGAACTCGTGACGCCCATTATGTAAATGAGGGACACGGTCACCGTGTTCAGATTCCTGGGCAAGTTCATCAATTACGCGGAGTGATCTATCACGACGACCGCAAACCTTTGTCGCGATGGTTGGCGGCGCAACAGCGCTACGCTCAACTGGAAGCCGGACATCTGCTAAGCTGCGATAACAAAAATCTTTCCGACTCAGACAGGCTCCGGAGAATGGCGTGGCCGGCGCCGATCCTCGTGTTTCTGTATGTTCTGATTTTGAAAGGTTGTCTACTCGACGGCTGGTCCGGCTGGCTCTACGTCCTGCAACGCACACTCGCCGAGATCATGATCGCGGTGGAGATTATTGATCGCAGGCTGAAAGCTCTGGCGCGCGAGCATCAAGCATGAAGGACCGCCGATGTCTTCGATTTTGGTGACTGGTGGCGCCGGTTATATCGGCAGCCACACCTGCAAAGCGTTGAGGGACGTCAGGATTCGTGCCGGTAACTTACGATAATCTCGAGCGCGGCAATCGGGAGGCCGTTCAGTGGGGCGTTATCGAGATCGGAGACCTCGCTGACACCGCACGATTGCGCGAAGTGTTCACGCGCCATCGTCCGGAGGCGGTTATACATTTCGCGGCATTTGCGTATGTAGGCGAGTCGAACCAAAATCCAGCTGCCTACTACCGCAACAACGTCGGCGGCACTGCGGCGTTGCTCGATGTCATGCGCGAAGCCGGCGTCCGACACATAGTGTTTTCCAGCACCTGTGCGGTATACGGAAATCCCGAAGTAGTTCCAATTACTGAGAAAAGTCCGCCTCTGCCGATCAATCCTTACGGGGCTAGCAAGATAATCTGCGAAAATATGTTGCGTGAATGTGCAACTGTCTTCCCGTTGTCGTTCATGGCGCTGCGCTACTTTAATGCTGCCGGCGCAGATCCCGCCGGCGAGATCGGTGAATGTCACGTTCCGGAAACCCACGTGATCCCGCTTCTACTCGACGTGGCAGCGGGATCAACGCAACACTTTACCATTTACGGTAATGACTATCCAACTCAAGACGGAACCTGCGTGCGCGACTATGTTCATGTCAGCGATCTCGCGGACGCTCATGTCAAAGCGCTGCGTGCGCTGCTCGACGGCGCAGAGAGCACGACCCTCAACATTGGTACCGGCCACGGCTGGTCGGTTCTCGATCTCGTCGCTAATGCGCGCCGAGTGACCAAGCGTGACATTTCAGTCCAGGTCGGCCCACGCCGACTCGGCGATCCGCCTGTTCTCATCGCCAATTCGAGTCGTGCGTACGATCTACTCGGCTGGCGGCCACGCCATTCGGACCTTGTCACGCATGTCGCACACGCCTGGACATGGCGACAGGGTGCGGTCAAAACGTGGAACCGTATGCAGAAGTCTGCGCCGTTGGAAAGGATGACGCCGTGAAATGGAGCGACCGGCAGTGAGGCGCATGCTTGTTACGGGTTCGTCCGGCCTTATTGGTTCAGAGATTGTCGTGCATTTTTCAGATCGCGGGTGGCAGGTGCACGGTCTCGACAACAACATGCGCGCCGACTTTTTCGGTCCGGCAGGAGATACCCTCTGGAATTTGGAGCGCCTCAAGCGAAATTGCTCAAATTTCACTTGCTACGATGTCGACATTCGCGATCGCGCCGCAGTCCTCAGGTTGGTCAGGGAAGTGCGGCCCGACGCCATAGTCCATGCCGCGGCCCAGCCGAGCCACGATCTTGCTGCCAGCCGACCGTTCGATGACTTCAACGTCAACGCGGTCGGTACCTTGAACCTGCTCGAGGCCGTAAGGCAGGTCTGCGCACAATCGCCGTTTGTGCACATGAGCACGAACAAGGTCTATGGCGATGCACCCAACGAAATTGCGCTCGTGGAACTCGAGAAACGGTGGGATTACGCCGACCCGGCCAACTACGACGGCATCAAGGAAACGTTTCGCATCGATCATTCCATGCACTCGCTTTTCGGCGCCTCAAAAGCGGCTGCGGATCTGATGGTGCAAGAATATGGCCGATACTTCGGCATGCCGACCTGCGCATTGAGGGGAGGGTGTTTGACAGGCCCTAATCACAGCGGCGTGGAATTGCACGGCTTTCTTAGCTATCTGATAAAATGTAATCTTGAGGGCCGCACTTACCGCGTCTTCGGATACAAAGGGAAACAGGTTCGCGATAACATTCATAGCTTCGATGTCGCCCAGTTTATTTCTCGGTTTATTGATGCGCCGCGATCGGGTGAGGCCTACAATCTCGGCGGCGGCCGCGAGAATTCAATTTCGATCCTTGAGGCTTTTGATCTCATCGCGTCCATTTCGGGTAGGGAAATGAAACATGAATACGTGGATGACAACCGGCGTGGTGATCACATCTGTTACATTTCAAATCTGGATAAGATGAAGGCGCACTACCTCGGCTGGGATATCACGAGGGACCTCAAGACGATCTTTCAGGAAATATATGTATCCTGGAATGACCGCTTAGTCCCTGCTCGCCAGCACGCGTGATGACGCAGATTGCAACTTATCTCTTTAACCGAAATCGCGAACAGCCTTCATGCCGTTTCAGGCACGCCCGCTGCGCGGAATATCTTTTGGTCTGATGCAAGGTTGCGGGCCCGAAATCAACCCGGCATATCGGCCGCCGCCAGTCGTGGTGGCTTTGAAATCGCTGATATTTTTGTTTCAGGACGAGAGGATTCGGTGAGTTCGCGGTACGCTATTGTGGTGCCGGCTTACAATTGCGAGCCATACGTGGCTGCCACATTGACAAGCTTGATGGAGCAGGGATCCGCACTGCATGAAATCGACAGCGTGATACTCACCGACGATGCCTCGACGGATCGTACGATCGAGGTCGGGCGTGCTGTGTGGAGCGGAGCGGTTCCGCTGAAAATCTTTCAGGCGGACAAGAACCGCGGAGAGTACGCGAATATGAACGAGTGCGTGGCGCGGCTGCCGGACCATATCGAATGGTTCCTCATCATGCATGCGGACAATCTCGCGAAGCCGGGTTGGCTGAAGGCAATCGTGGAACGAATTAATCTCGCGGACGAAAAGGTAGGTACCATCAGTACCAGTTGGGACGATTTGCGCGAAGACGGTGTCGTCATTGAGGGCGAAAACCGCGATCCCAATGTGCCTGAGAAAATCGTTGGTTCCGCAGACAGCGTCGCGGGTACGCTTAAAAGAGGCTGCTGGTGGCACATCTCATCGTGTGCGATTCGGGTCCGAACTTACAGAGAAATTGGCGGCTTGCCGCTGGGGCTGCGGTTGAAGGGCGATTGGGACTTCCTGCTTCGATTGCTGAGTTGTGGCTGGGACGTGGAATATGTCCCGCGCGCGCTGATGACCTATCGAACAAATCCGCTTGGCAGCTCCTCGATAACCTTCCGGCGGCACCGCGATGTCCATAAATCGTTGGCTGTGACGCGCCGGCACCTGCACGCACTGTCTGCGAGAGACGTTGCAGCGATACACATTTACCATCTAAAAACGCTGTTCCGCCGCTTCGCCGGGGGCCTTCTGCGCGGCCACTTCGAGAGAGCAGCGGCTTGCGTCCCCACCGCGGGCGAAGTTATCAAATCGCTTGCGTCATGTTGCCGGGCGCAGTGGCTGGGGCGTCGGCAGTTTAATTGGATTTCCAGCGTCGACGTTAACGCGCGGGCCCGCCTCGATTTGCTCGAGACGGCCATGACGGAATTTTACAGCAAACCCGGAACGCGAGGCGCGTATCAGGAAATGTTGGAGGCCGATTCCAGCGCTCAACCTGAAACCGACCGAGCGCTTTGCACGGCAGTGCTGGCTAGCAAGCCTTCCGCAGTGCTTGAGGTTGGCTGCGGCAGCGGCCAGATTTACGCCCATCTGGCTGACCAGGGCCTCAATTGTCCCTATATGGGGGTGGAGTTATCGCCACACGTTATCGAATCAAACAAGATACGATTTCCCAAGGCGGTCTGGCTTACTGGCAGCGGCTATGGGCTGCCGGTCGACCCGGGTAGTCAGGATTGCATTATCGCCCGCTACGTTTTGGAACATTGTATCTATCCGCGGAAATTTCTTAAATCGTTGTTGGCCGCAACCAAGCCCGGTGGATCGATTTTTCTGACATTTCCGGATATGGCGGCTTCGGGTATTTTTGGCTCTCAGGCGTTAGGCTGGAATGGGCAATCGGCAAAACTGCACCTGCGACATGGGCGCATCATTCACGCACTGTTTCGACTTTGGGATACCCGAATCAGGCTGCCGTTGGCATTGCGACGTGCCGCTTCGAACCCGGGACTGTTCCTCGTCAATCTGCGGCCAAAATGCCTTGAGGCTGACGTTAGAATCGAACCTGACGTCGATGCAATTTACGTCGCAAACCGACGCGAGGTCGTTGAATGGGCTCGTGCACAAGGCTGCGCAACCACCTTTCCAGCGGGCGAAAGCGGGATTCTGTACCGTAACGTTCTTGTGCAAATTACGAAACGGAGCCGATAAATTTGTGGCTCGTAATGGCGACGCGCTGTACTGAATCATGCAATCGATCGCGACTAAGCTAGTCAGGCAAGTGTCCGCGCTCGCAAGCATCGCCAAGTTCATAGCGGTGCACCCGCTTACACACGACACCAAAGCACGGGCGTTCGCGCGTTTCATCAGCTGGCAAGTAGCAAGTCGCCTGCGCTCCGAAGTGATTGTTCCTTGGATCGATGGGACCCATCTCGCCGTTCGCCGAGGTATGACAGGGGCAACCGGTAATATTTATTGCGGGCTACACGAGTTCGAAGACATGACGTTTTTGTTGCATTTCCTGCGTGCTGAAGACGTATTTGTGGACGTTGGTGCGAACATTGGCAGCTACACCATTCTCGCCTCTGGGGTACGACGCGCGCGCACGTTCGCCTTTGAGCCAGATCCGATCACCTTTGCGGCTTTGTCTCGGAACATTGCGTTAAATGCGCTCGAACCTTTTGTCATAGCGCACGAGTGTGCCCTTGGGCCAAGCGAAGGACAAATCGAGTTTACCGTCGGACTCGATACCATGAACCGTGTAGCCGATGTAATGAATGGTCCGACCAGAATTGTTCCCATGACCACTCTCGATCATGCTTTGGGCGGTGAATTGCCGAGCGTGATCAAGCTAGACGTTGAAGGCTTCGAGGCCCAGATCCTCAGGGGAGCAACGACAACGCTAGATGCGCCTCGACTAAGGGCGATCTTGACGGAGGACAGATCGCCGATGGTAACCGAAACTCTTCAGCGAGCCGGCTACAAGGAATATGAATATGATCCATTTTCCCGTCGGTTGGCGCGCGGTGCAAAGCAAAACCCTGGCGGCAATGCATTGTTTGTTCGAGACAGGAGTTTTGTGCAGGAACGATTGACTGGCGCTGACAAGGTACAAGTTTTAAATCGATGGCTCTGAGTAAATACGCTCCAGGGCCTAGCAGGGCGATTCGCTGCTCATCTCTGCTTGAAGGGCGGCCACGAGGGTCCTAGGCGAAATATGCGATCGAAATCCGCTATTTCTCAACTATCTATTTCCAAAAGATGTTGCCTGCTCTATCGACGAAATCGCGGATGAAGCGTGTTCTAATCGTTTCTCCGTATTTCCCGCCGAGCACCCTTGCAGGTGTGCATCGCGCCCGGCATTTAGCCAAGCATTTGCTCGCGTTTGGATGGCAACCGACTATTCTGTGCGTGCATGAAGCTTTTCATAAGGAAACGATCGATCCCGAGCTTGCTGCACTGCTCCCTGAGGGTCTCGACGTCGTAAAGACGAAGGCGTTGCCATACCAGTTGACGCGATGGGCTGGGATCGGAGATATCAGCCTGCGGTCATTTCATCATCTGAAGACGTTGCTGCGTCAAATTCTCGATACACGACCTGTCGACGCGGTATTCATCACCGGATCGCCGTATTACCCAATGTTGTCTTCGCGGTGGCTAAAACAGCAATACGGCAAGCCCATCATCCTCGATTTTCAAGATCCTTGGGTCTCAAGATACGGCGCAACCCATTCGAGATTTTCGAAGGGCGGTCTCGCCCATCAACTCGCAACGCGGCTAGAGCCGCGGGCACTGCGCTGGGCTGATTTTGTTACATCCGTATCGGACGTGCAAAACGCGGAAATGGCGCTGCGCTATCCTTGGCTCAACACCGACAGGATGGCGGCGATACCCATTGGCGGCGATGAAGACGACTTCAAGTACCTGAGAGCGCGGGATCGGGCTTGCCCTTGGATGGAGGCGGCGCCGGATCGCTTCACCGTCGGCTACATCGGCAACGTCTGGCCGGGCGCTTATCGCACGCTCGAGGCATTCTTCGCTGCGGTGGCGCAGCTTAAGCAAGGGCGTCCGCAACTCTACGAGCGGCTCCGCCTGATTTTCGTCGGCACCAGCAATCAGCCGACCGCATCTGCTGCTGAGGTGGTGATGCCATTCGCGCGCCGCGCGGGGATCGCCGAAAATGTATACGAAAAGCCGGCGCGAATCCCCTATCTCGACGCACTTAATGTCATGATTCGTTCGGACGTCCTGTTGATGCTCGGCTCAGACGAGCCGCATTACACCGCATCCAAGCTGTATCCCATGCTGCTCGCGGAACGGCCGGTGCTGGCCTTATTCCATGAGCGCAGCAACGTGTGCTCTATTGCCGACGCTGTCGGTGGCGTCGCGCTGTTGAAATTCGGCAACTCGTCGCCGGCCGAAACCATGGTTGAACAGATTGCGCAGACGCTAGCGGCGCTTATGGAGGGTCGGGCCGCGGTCCGCCCGGTCGATCGCAGCAAACTTGAACCTTATCTGGGATCGGCGATAGCCCGCCGTTTTGCCGATATTTTAGATCGCGTGCAAATATCGTCGTAAGACGCGTTTAGGCGTCGTCACGATTCATGCAATTCAATATCAGGCGCCCTTGTTTTCGCAATTTGGTGGAGCGTCGATCTGCACGGTTCCTTCGCCCACCGCGCGGATCGGCGAGAACTAGGCGGAGGCCCCTTTTGATCGGGACACCGATCTCATGAGCGGGTTCCGCTACGGCTTCATCGAAAACGTGTCACGGTGGCCCGGCATTACGCCGTGGTGGGATTTGAGCCTCACACCGTAAATTCTTTACGGATGACTTAGGACGTTCATTCCGACGGGCAGTTTGTAGCGCTGCAGGCAGCCTATCACGACGTGATGGCCTCGACTGGTTCAATAAGATCGGTAGGCTCTTTTTTTTTGTTCTCTCTTTCCACGTCAGGCGATTCATCTGGCTCGCCTTGCGATTTATGAAATAAGGCCATCGAGATCGCCTTCTCATTCCGGTGATCGGCGTTTAGAAGCATCCCTACGGTACGCAGCAAAATAGCCAAATCGAGGCGGAGCGACGCATGCCGGATGTACCATTCATCGAGCGCATTCTTCTCTTCCGGCGATATCAACGTGCCGCCGCAGATTTGCGCCCAGCCCGTCACGCCGGGCCGGACTATGAGGCGCTGCGATTGGCCCTGTGGCTGATCGACCGGCAAGAGCGGGCGGGGCCCGATCAGGGACATTTCGCCGGAAAGCACGTTCCACAGTTGCGGTAACTCATCGAGACGCGTCTTGCGCAGGAACCGGCCAATGCGGGACGGGTCATGGGCTTCTCGCTTTTCCTTGGTTTGGCGGTCAAACAGCGTTTTTAAGGTGCGAAACTTGTAGAGATGCAGCGGCGTACCGTTACGTCCGACCCGCTGCTGCCAAAAGACGACAGGAATGCCCACGTCCAACAGCACCAGCACCAAAACGATGAGAATAATGGGAGACATCACTATTGCTGTCGCGAGCGCGACGGTAAAATCGAGCACACGTTTGATTTTCCAGAAGGGGCGAGAGAGCGATAGACGAAGACTACTTTCCGGAACCGCGGAAATGTCACTCGTGTCCGGACTGATCGCAATATTTTCCCCGTCCACAGACCGCTCTGACAACAGTCGCTCGGGCAGAATTTCAAGGCCGATTTTGAGGGTGTCGCAGACGCGGCAGATTTCGGTCCATGCGGTCTCCACCAGATCGACGGGCTGCGCGGCAACGACGACCTTGTCGATTCCCACGCCGTGCATCGCGTAATCGGCTATAACCTTTTCCAGATCCTCCGGCGCTCCGATGATTGGGTAGCCATTGAGCGAACGATGAAGCAATTTGGGGCTCTCATCTAATATCGCAACGATTTGATAGCCGCCGGGTGCCAGTTCTTCCAGCATTTTTGAGAAGAACCAGGCCAGCCGCGATGCGCCGACAATCAGGACATGCTCAACTCTTGCCACCGAACTCGACGCCCGAGTCTCGCGGCGCGTGTCGCGCAACCGCAATAGGATCCTCGCACCCAGTAGGCCTGAGGCCAGCAACAAGAAATGTAGGACCGGGATCGATCGCGGTGCTTCCTCAAGCCGGGTCAGGAGGAACGACGCAACGGCGGAAAGCGCCGCAATGAGGACGCAAGCCTTGATGAGTTCTAACGCGTCCCTGATCGAATAGAAACGGGCAATTGGCGAACTGGTCTGAAACCACTGAAAGACGAGCAAAGAGGCTAGAAATGCAATGCTGCAGTACGTTGCGACGCCACTGGGGGAATTGACGGTACCGTCGCGAAGGACGAAGGCAGCAAGCGGGCTCAATCCTCCCCATACAACGTCCAAAACGACAACACGCGATAGTAGCCGAGTATGCGAAGATGGCCTTCTTAAACGGCGATTTGCCTTGACCACAGTGGAATGCCTCTATGGAAGGTCGACGCCCCGTCCCTGCACGCTCTCTAGTATCACAGAATTACCTCTCCGGGTTAGCACAAATTTGCTAATGACCGCAGCATGTTACCGGCGGTCGCGCCTACGTCGGTCAGACCCGAAGGTCAATTCGTCCATCCACGTTGTTCCTGCGATGTATGACGCGCTCGCACAGCGCGAGACTTTCCTCTCGGCGCGGGATGATGACGATCGTCGGCCGCGGCCGGCGCAAAGCTGCATCGCTTACAATCCATTTTCTACCTAACGCTACTTGCTCCGCTTTGATGTCCGTTTCCGAAGACGGACGCCGGGGCCGCCACCGTTTTCATCGATGAATTCAACGCCTGCTGCCTCGAGTGCCTTTCTCAGCGCTTCGACCGTGGACATGTGCGCGGCCATGATGCCAGGCTTTGACTCAAGTCGCTTAATGGTCGGCAGCGATATAGACGACGCATCTGCAAGGTCCCGTTGCTCCCACCGCAGGAGTGCTCTCGCCGCCCGTATCAGCTCACTGCTCAAAATAAGCGTCGGCCTACCCATTCTGATCCCCCAAGAGCCATTTAATACCTGAGGTATTGACTCCTCCGATGGCACACGGTAATACCTCAGGTATCGTTTATAGATTCGGAGGAGTGGAATCATGCTGCAGCATCCTACGAAAAGCGGGTGCCCTGCCAGTAGACGTTACTTCATCGGCGGCTCGGACGCCCGGATCATCATGGGGGATGACGAGGCTGCCTTGGTGCGGCTGTGGCGGGAGAAGCGGGGGGAGGTGGAGCCGCGAGGACCTGTCGGGCAACCTGATCGTCCAACTCGGGGTGGCGACCGAGGATCTGAACCGGCGCTGGTACGAGGCCAATACCGGGCAGGTGATCACCGATATTCAGCGGCGGATCTTCCATCCGGCCCTGAAGCTGGATGGCGGCGACCTTGGATGGCCGGGTGGTGGGCAGCGATGCGGTGTTCGAAGCCAAGTTCATGCTGCCATGGTCGTTCTCGGAGGAGGGGGCGCTGACGAAATACGCCCCGCAACTGCAGCACAATATGTGGGTGGTTGCAGCCCGGACCGCGGTGCTTTCCGTCATTACCGGGGGAGGCAAGTGGGTGGAGATATTGGCCCATGCCGATCCGCTCTATCAGCATCTCATTGTCACCGCGGAACGGAAGTTCTGGCGCTGCGTGGAGAATGGGGAGGAGCCGAAGCTGTTTGGCGTTGAGCCGCCAAAACCCCGGATCGAGGCCATCCGCATTGTCGATATGTCGACGTCCAATGCCTGGGCCGAGTTCGCCGGCGTTTTTGCCCGGACCCGATCGGCCCATCTCGAACATGAACAGGCCAAGACCGAGCTTAAGGGCCTGATGCCGGAGGATGCCAAGGAGGCGATCGGCCATGGGGTCCGGGCCAAGCGCTCAAAGTCGGGAGCCGTGAGTTTCGATCTCCTCAGCAGCGGTACAAATGGGGAGGACAGCCACCATGCAGCGGTCCAGTGACTCCATCGCTTCCTTGGCGGCTGCTCTGGCCAAGGCCCAGATCGAGCTTTCCAACCCCGAGAAGTCGCTGGTGGGGACGATCGAGGCGCAAGCGGGAGAGGGGGCTCAGCGGCTGTTTCGCTATGCGCCATTGTCGAGCGGGCTTGAGATCGTGCGCAAGACTCTGGGCCAGCATGAGATCGCCACCGTGCAGACCACGGCCCTCGATCAAAGTGCCGGCATCATCAATCTCACCACCGTGCTCGCCCATTCCTCCGGGGAATGGATTGCCTCGGACTGGCCGGTCTGTGCCATCGCCGACACCGCAACCCCGCATCGGATGGGGGCGGCTTTAACCTATGCCCGGCGCTATGCGCTGTTCACGCTGGTTGGCATTGCCGGCGAGGATGACCTTGATGCGCCCGATCTCATCACCCCAGCACAGAAGCCATCGGGACCGGACCGGCCGCGACGGGTCGGCGCTGGCAATGGCCGGCTGGACAGTAGTCCGCCCAATCTTGCCGCCCGCACCCCGATGCCGCGGCATGGCAAAGCCGATACCGGTAACAACAAAGCGCGTTCGGTTTTTGCCGCCGTGGTGCTCAGCTTTGAGGCCTCGGCCCGGCTGCGCGACCAGATGCTCAGCGAACTTAACGACATTGGCAGCGGGGATGAGGCGGCCAAGTGGGCGCATCGCCGCCTCCCGAGAAGAACAAGCTCAATGCCGCCGATGCCAAGCACATCGAGGAGTGCTTCGGCGCCAAGCTTATGGGCTTTGCCATCCATGACGCCGAGGGATTGCCGCAGTCAGAAGGATTGGCCCCGTCGGAAACCGATTCCCCACCGCCTGCCATCGCCGCGGCGGATGCGTCGGAGCCAAAACGGAGGTCTCGGACCAAGCCGCTCGACAAAGCTGTTCTTTCGCACCCGGAGCCGCGGCGCATCCGCGATCGCGATCATGTGCGCTTTGTGGCGCAGCAAACCTGCCTGATCTGCGGGCGTGCGCCGTGCGACGCCCATCACCTGCGCTTTGCCCAAAGCCGGGCGCTCGGGCGGAAGGTCAGCGACGAGTTCACCGTACCGCTATGCCGAGGTCATCACCGTGAGGTCCATCGTCACGGCGACGAAGCCAAATGGTGGAATACCGCCGGCATCGATCCGACTATCTCCGCCCGCGTGCTCTGGCTCCAAACGCATCCCCTGGCAACAGGACCGGACAAAATGGACGTCGTTAGCGCAACGATCGTCGAGCTTGCTACGATGCCGGTGGTTCGGCCACCAGTCTGACGCTCCATTGAACTCGAATCAGTTACTATTTCGAGATGAGCTTGATGTTCGCGATTCGGCGTCACTCGGTGCGCAGAAAAGCGCATGCAAACTTTCTCGCTCGAAGGTCGCTGCCCAGGTTTCTCCTTAGGCTAAAATCGCAACCGGCCTGTGATTGGCCACCACACCTTTTTGGTGCATGGCAGCTGCTGAACGCCGAGCTAAAGCTGCCTGATGCGACAGCACGTTTCATTGTTCTGGAATCCGTTTCCGCGGCGCGCGATTGTCTTCGAGCACAGGAACTTCAACTACACGACATTGTGGAAGCACGATCTTGCGCGACAATCAAAGACGCTTGTAGCAGCATTTCCAGGTGCATTAGCCGGGCGCCAGCAGTTCTGCGCCGGCGGCTCGATCGGGCGGTGCTCCCTCTAATTCGAAGAATCAATAATTGATCTCGAAGTTATCAAATCGGTCTTCGCAGCGGCAAGGGCCACATTCGAAGAATTGCCAACCTGTGAGCCATCCCGCACCGCGCTAAAGTCGTTGTGTGAACTTCAGATTGCAGACTTTTCTGCACTGGACATGACGTTAAGGCGTCAATCGGAACGGGCGATTACTGAGCTGACAATGACATCAGAAACAAAGCATCGCTCTCGCACAGCAGAGATATTTGCCGCATTGTCGAGGGTGCTCAGTAGCAAGAAGTCTTCAAAAATTACCGCTCAAACTCATGAGCTGCTTACACTTTTTGTGACGCAGCTCGTAAAGATTTGGCGCCAGGCGCGACTAAAACCATCGAGAGCAAGCGATTCAGCGGATTCGGCCTACAGGAGCAGGATTCATCGTTTTGCCGAGCTCGTTCTAACTGGAATGATGGCCCCTTGGGCGTCACGACATGACGGCGGCGTCGACTTGTCCGACGAAGTTGCTCGGCCATGGCTGGCATTGCAACGGACGGATTACGAATGGCTACTCAGCGATGATCACGTCAGAAAAGCGCTCAAGCGCTGATTCAAATTTCCATGCTGAATACTCCATATAAAGTCTGTTTCATTTTGGGGAGTATGACTTCTGTGTCTGGTCGATGTAGCAAAGAACAAGCAAGTTCGAACTCGGGAAAAACTGCAAAGGGCATCCCGCCTCGCACATACCCCTGAGCGAGAGCCACTGTATGCCTAGCCGCAGCAGAAGCACGGATACCCCCTTCGTGTATCGCCCGTGTACGCAACACCCTGCGTACTGTGAGGTTGAACAAGCTGAACTTTGACAGGATCGGCCCGATGCGGCCCGAGCGGAGTTCACTCAGGGGCGGGACTTTGGCGGCCTGTGCACGGAACACCAACGTGCGTTGTTGCCAGCCTTCTTTCCGCCGGCGCGGTCCTAGGCGCGCCCGGTGGTTCTCGACACCAGGGAAGCACGCTGAGTAAACCCCGTCGGGACCGCTAAGCCGGATCGACCATCGCCATCAGGCGGTGGACGAACCAAAACGCAGCATAGAACCGAAGAGGATGTAGCCATGAGTTCCGGATAAACGATCGCTTGGAATTAGAATGGACGTAGCTACGACCGCCGCGTTCGGTCGATCGCGGCAAAGGCCGAGGTTCAGTCGAGAGAAGCAGCATGTGGGCCCACCTGTTGGTCCTTGAGCGAGCATCAACCGAAGCCGTGATCGATCGAACAAGGTTGGAGACATGTGGCAAAAAGAGAGATAAATGAAAAGTGATACTTCACGGAGAGAGAGATCTGCAGCCGATGGCCTTTTACGTCTATCGGTTGCCCTGCATCGACTGACGAGAGGCATGTGGGGCAGTCTGCCGAGAGCAGAGCCTCTGCGAAAAATCGATCCTACGGAATTAAGAGGTGGGTCGGTCGCCTTTACCCCGGACACGAGGACCGTCAAAAAGCTGCGGACTAAGCCGGAAAAACTAGAAGAGTTAGGCTGGCAGCTCGATCGAGCGGGGACGCTAAGGATTAAACCAATAAAGATCAAAAGTGGGTCCGTCTCCTTTGGCCCGTGGACGGAATATGCTGCGAAACGTCTAACCGCGGCCGCCAAACAGGGTGAATTAGCGGTCTATGTGACTCTAAATCGCACAGCACCAGGCCAGTCCTGCCCAGAACCAACACGTGTGCCACTGGCTGTGCTCGCTCGGATGATACCAAGGCGCGGAGGATTGCCTGATCAGCCTATTCGACTGACGTTGAGATTGGCTGGTGGCGATGAAAAATTGCTGGAGATGCTTCAGGAAGGATTCCTTGTAGTTCGGATTGAAGAGTTTAATGACTGGTATCGTTCGGAACGTGCCAAAGGCATATGGCCATCACAAAAATCCCGCTCAAAGCCGAAAAAGGGCAGGCCATTAAAGGGAACTGATAAGTTAAGAGCGGCCATCATGGCCCTTATGTATGAAGAAAAAACGAGCGTTGCTGAACTGCGCCGCCGTCTCGTCGCTTCAGGACACCAGAACGTGCCGAGCGTCGATACACTAGAACGTATGCTGGATCAGTTGCATCGCGAGACCGGCCAAGAAGAATTTCGAAGGATCAAGCGCTTAAGACGAACGCACACCAGCGGTCAGAGACTTACCGCAAAAACCTCAGTACTACGGCATTAGGCCGAGCTCGGATGCCCCGCTAAGCCACTGATCACTAATGTCGTTTTCGACGGTCAATTTACCCCATCGGTCGGAGCAAAAAGGGGTCCTCCGCTAATCCGTTTATGCCGCGACAAGGATAGGCGGAGAAGCGGTGATGCTCTCCGTGATCGACCAATCACGGTCGGTCAAATCTCAAACCTACGGAGCACAATAAATGTCTACGTTTCAATTCGAAGTCAGTGGTGAAAACTTGGCCGAGCTAAGGGCATTGCTTGGTCCCACACTGGTGTTGAGTACTGAATCTGCAAATCAGTTCGAGCAAATCTTCGACAAGCTGCTCGACTGCCTCAAAGTGCAGGACATAGTGGAAGGCATCCTGGTTCGAGACTTCGCCGAAGCGAGCTGGGAAATCCACCGCTATAGCCGGCTGCGCAGTTTGACCTTCGAGCGCAGCTTCAAGCAGAGCCTCGACTTTCAGGTTCAGCGTGCCAAGCTGCAACACGCCAGAAGACAAGAGCAGATCGAAAACCTCGCTCAACATGCGACTATGAAGCCAGCAGACATCGCCCAGGCGACGCATCTCGAGCAAAAACTTTCTAACTGCCCCGCCGACGTCGGCGAGATCCTCGCGCGAACGCCAACGGAGCTCGATCATGCCCATGCCTTGGAAAAAGCTGTCTTTTTCCACAAGGAGGTGGAGATCGTGATCGCCAGCATCAGCCGGCGGCGTAACGAGGCCCTGCGATTGTTGGAGCTCTACCGGGCAGGGTTGGGCAAGCGGGTGGATGAGGCGATGAACGACATCATCGATGTCGAACATCAGACCGTCGAGGAGCCGGTCGAGCTCCTCGAATCGCCAAGTGCGGTGCCAAGCCTGGATCCGGTCACCGACAGCGACCGAACCGAGGAAGGAGAATAAACATGACACCGGACCGTCCAGAAAGAAGCGGCGGTCCCCGCAGTGCGGCTGGCAAATCACGGGCCAGCCGCAATGCCCTGCGGCACGGGCTGGCGGCGCTTACCCACCGCCCGCCCGAGCCGACCGGGGAGGTCCAACGCCTAGCGCGTGCGATCTGCGGGGGTGACGATGATCCGCTCCTATTCGACGCCGCGGTTGCGATCGCCAAAAATGAGATCGTCCGCCGCGCCCTCAAGGCGCAGCAGGTCGCCGTGATCGAGCGGCTGCGCGACCAGACCGCAATCGCCCTGGCCAAAGGCGACAACAGTTTGGAGCTCGCAAAAGCAAGATTTCTTGCGGCTTGGCTGCTCAATCGGGAAATCGAGGCCCGCGTTCCACAGCTTCTTGCGAAGTACCAAGTTCAACGACTCTCACCCGGCTACGATGAGATCGTGCCGATCCCGCTCAAAGCCATCTTGGAGAAGACAGAATCCAGCGAGGAAAACGAACGTGCGTGTAAGGTTGCGGAGAACTGTCTCAAGCAGCAGGAGCGCGCCGATGATGAAGCTCTTAAGGAGGCAATCCCGGATCTCAAACGACTGGACCGCTACGAACGCAGGGCGTGGTCGCAGCACAAACGTGCCATCAGTCAATTCATGAATGTTAAACTGATGCGACACCAAGTGAGTGTCTTGTAAGTCAAAAGGCTGCCGAGGTTAGTCCGGCCGGGCACCCTTGCTGCAGCGCAGTCACGCGCGCCAAAACGAGTTGCAGCACGTGGTGCTGGCACTCTTCCACAATTATAGGATGTAAAACATATTAATACCCGTTATAATAGCATACTGGCAGAACGAACTCAAATTTCTGTTGAATTTTCAGTGCAAAGGGTTGAGCGCATTGGCCGAGGCCGACAGCGACCGGCCGTGTACGTTGTGTGTGAGCAAACGGTAACGCAAAGCTATCGGGACACTGACAGAATGTTCTTAAGCGCAATCCAGAGCAACTCTATTTCGTTACGAGCTCCCCATCGCAGTTTTAGAAAATCTACAAAGCCGAAAATCAGCGCGAAAAACCGCCGGTCGGGGTATTCTCTCGAATAGGCGCCCCAACATTTTCTGGTTGCTATCCACCTCGGCAATCGGTCTTGCCGCCCTGAATATTCCAGCACCTCAAGTGCTGACGGACATCGTCCAAGAGTTTTCAACACTCTGGTCGGCACTTTAGCTCCGTGTCTGTCGCGAAGGTATGCAAGTGTCCTCGATGCGATCAGCGACAGTTGCAGTGTAGTGGCCTGCGCGATGAAACGATCCCATACGATCGGCGATTCGCCGCGCAATAGCCAAACGGCGTCAGCGACCCAACGTATAGGCGACACCGCGTTTGCAACTGCGCCATGTTCTAGAGTGTGTAGGAGATGGTCTGTGGCGGATAAGGTCAGCGTGTACGATTCGCCGACGCGCAAAGACGTCGCCGCCGCCCAGAAGGGCGCCACCGCTGTCCACCGCAGTCGATTGAGAAAAAAGGGTGCATAATCATGAAACGGCGAGAAATGCAGATCGAGTTCAATACCGCGGGCGTCGCGGAACTGCACCGCCGCATAGTACTCCGGACTGATTCGACCCCCTGGCAGGCATGGTTCCGAAGAGAAGCCGATATTCCTTAAAGTGTCCATTGCGCGCTGGGCATGCTCATGTGGCACGGCCAAATCCAGATCAGCCATCGGCCGCAGACCAGGGTCGCGATAGATCTGAAGTGCAAGCGCTACACCCTTGAGCAAAAGCGTGGGAATTCCTTGGCTCTCAAACAACTTGAGCAACCATGAGAGGTGGGTCAGCCTTAGCCTGTTGATTAAACGCGTCCGGATATAGATCTCTTTCAGAGACACCATCGATGGGTCGTTTAGGCCCAAGCGCGTAAGGTTAAAGTAGACCAGCGGCATAAGTCGCGAGCTACCTTCGCCCGTCGTTTCGGTCTTCTCGCCAGACTGCCAACAATGCCACGCACGAACAGCCGTTTCGCCATCCGCGAGGGCTGCAGTCAGCAGCAGTTCCTGTTGTGGGGTAGGCCAAAAATCAAGGCGCGGCATGGCGGGCCATGTCTTACATTGCTCTCGTCAGTCCAAATTGGTTTCTAATCACAGAAGGTCGCATATTGGGAGCTGCCTCTCAACTTAGAGAGCCTTGCCGACGTTTCGCCTCATTGCCATGCCGAAGAGTTCCATTCCCGAGATTAATGGTTCAAAGCGAGTGTCACTTCAGTCGATTCTCAATCCAAGTCGATCGCGAAAGTTGGCGGTTGTTATCTGTCGTTATCAAAACAGGCCCCATGGGCTTAAAGCCAGCACCGGCCTGCTGCCGGTTGCAAAGGTGTAGTATGGGACGTCACTTTGCGAATAGGCGTACAATTGATTTTATTGGCCAGATGATACGGTTCAACATTTGGGCTGAACGTAGCCCGATTGCGCGCGCGAGCGGAGCAGCAATGCGATGCCGAAGTGGCAAATTCAACCCAAGCTGCTGCTGTGCTGCAACTGCCTCAAAGTACTCGAGGCGACCAAAAACGAAGAGACTGCGCGCAGCTTGATCGTAGCTTTTGGCGAGAAACTCTATTTGCTTCGGCGAAAGCACCGTGCGAGCAAGCCAGACTGCTTCAATCTGTTTGGTACTCATGAGAAAGTAGCGCCAGTACTGACCGCGGTCTCTGCGCGAATGACTAATTGGCGAAATGCGGTAACGAGCACCCAGATGAGCGGAATGTTGAAAACGAGCTCCGAGATAGGCTGCGTCGAATAATAGGCGACCGTCTTGGCAATTGAGAAGCTCTTCTCGAAAGCCGCCGATCTTCTCGATCAATGAACGACGATACAAGATGGCCGCAGGTGGCGCCCAACAACCATCTACGACGGCCAGATCGGGAGCATCCTGCATCCTTTTCCAATCGACCGAAAGAACCGGTCCGTCGTCGTCAGTCAAATACTGCCAATCGCAGATCACGACATCAGCTCCAGAAGCTTCCGCAGTTTCTAATCGCGCAGCGAGCGTCCGAGCAACAAGCAGATCGTCAGCGTCGAGAAACACCAACCAGTCCGACGAGGTTTCCGAGATGCCGATATTTCTCGCAACGGAAACACCTCGGTTTGGCCCGCTTATCACGCGCATCGCGGGGTCAATCGAGCGGATAACCTCGAGGGAGTTGTCCGTAGAGCCGTCGTCCACGACCAGGATTTCGAAATCGCAGTCTGATTGAAGAAGAGCGCTCTCAATGGTTGCGGCAATAGTAGAAGCAGCATTGAAGCACGGGATAATGATTGAAATCTGCCTCACGCCCGCCCTTTGTGTTTACTCAACATTGCCTTGATGGCCAGGCTGGTCTCATGAGCTCGCGCTCCGTGCCAGCCGCCAACGTACCCACTTCGCCAATTCCGGTAAACTTCGCCCTCGCCGTAGGGCCACGAAATAGCGCCAGTAGCCGCCTAGACCCTGGAATCGTGCCAATTCGTTCCACGCGATATGCTGATGAATTTTGAGCGCGGTGAGGAGATTCAATTGGTCTGGCGGTTGCAGCCCCAACTCATAGATCAAACGCTCGATCGACTTCACATGTGTCTGCGTCAGCTGTTGAATGACAATATCAGGCACAGGCACGCGCATGACCGTGCGCAGATAATTTAGTGTTTCGAGGATAGGGAGGGCAAGACCTAGACGCTCGGTCTGGGCACGGAAATGGATCCAGTCGACAGCGCCGCTGCGCACTAGAAATGCAGCATCGACGACCCATTGCACTGTAGGTAAGTCGCTCCACATCGCGCCATGGACGCAGACGTGCACAAGCATGTCAGCCGCACAGGGCGCCAAGCACTCCGCCCCATCGATTTCGAACCGCACAGCCCGTTCCCAAAGGGCTGTCTCCGCCTCTTCGCTGAATCGCGCCCGGAGGAGTCGCCAGCGAAGATCGACTCGGCCCCCGGGATTCGTCGAGGCCTGAAGGACACAAGAAGGCTGAACCGCGAATTCGTCGGTGGCGCGGGGTCGAAATTGGCCGGGCACCACCTGCCAACCGAGTCCCTCTAATAGGCCGAGAGCCTTTGGACCATCCGCGGGCCGAACGAGCAGGTCGACCTTGTCCGTAGGTCGCAATGCCATTGTTTCGTAATAAGTCGACGCGAGTACTACGCCTGTCAGTGCCATTGCGGGAATCTCTGCTGCACCGAGCTGCCTCAGGGCCAGACCCGCTGCGAGAAACAGCAAATGGTTTTGCAGCCAGGTTCGCCGCTGCAGGCCGCGGAACTTATTGAGCGCCGAGTCCCTGACTCCCCAGCGACGCAATTTGTCAGCCATAAACGATAGCAGTCGGATCGAGTGCATGTCAGCTTGGTCCAAATCCGTACTGCGGCGCCATGCTTGCCATGCGGCCAGTGCGTCTTCACCTTCGAGCAAGCACGCCTTTACAAGCAGTTCCTGATTCGGCCTAGGCAAAAAAACTGATGACCTGTTGCTGAAATGCACGATCAGTCTATCGTCTCAAAGGACCACGCGCCGGCGGTCGAGGATACTCTTCATGACCCGAGCGTACTGACCTCGGTGAGCGCGATTCAAGCGACCAAGATTCGTATCATGCAGTCGCCGTCGTGCTAGCACCTGGGGCAGCACGGCAGACTTCAGCCCGAGGTCTATAGCCCTAGCATACCAACCTACAAATTCGCCGACCCGCCAACGGGTGTCGAAGGGGCCGACCTTCTGGAAGTCGGCCCGCCGCATGAGAAGTGTGCTGGCGTAGATGAAAGGACGAGGCCCCGGATGTAATTTTATTTGACCTTCGAGTTCTTGCAGGCGATCCGGAGTGATGAATTCTTCCGCGTTTGCGAAGATCATATCGCCATCGCCGCGTTGGAGACTCGCAATCTGCAAGCAGAGTTTCTGGCGCATCCACACATCATCCGCATCGAGAAAGGCCAGCAACGGACCATTCGCCAACTCGACCCCGCGATTGCGCGCTGCGGCCGCGCCCGCCCGGTCCTGCCGAATATAGCGTAGGCGACGGTCGCCGAAGGCCTGTGTCACCTCAAAAGTAGAGTCTGTCGACCCATCATCGACGACGATGATTTCTAAATCGCTGAAGGATTGCGAAGCGACACTCCGCAAGGAATCCGCTACGTAGGCTTGCCCATTGAATACAGGTATGATTACAGAGATGCGACGAGTCATGGCAGTTTGGAGTGGCAAATGGCGGCTTTCCGGGTGAACGAACCCAGTGTTGTCTATGAGACCTTCGACGAAGAGATCATTGTGGTGAATCTCGACGCCGGTAATTATTATAGTGTCTCTGGAACCGGCCGGACAATCTGGATCGACCTAGTCGATGGATGTGGCATAGATGAGGCCGCTTGCCGAATCCAGGGCCGTCACACCGGTGAATTCGATGTCATTGCCGCAGCTGTAGCGGCCTTCGCTGACCGCCTCGTAAGCGAAGAATTGCTTGTGCAGGTTGATGATGGAGTTGCGCGACCTCGAATCACATCTGTCGTGCAGGCCGGTAAAAGAACGCCTTTTATGGAGCCATTGATCGAAAAATATGAGGATATGCAGGATCTACTGCAGCTTGACCCGATTCACGAAGTCGATTCCGCTGGCTGGCCCGTCGTAAAGAAAAACGTTGGCTGATGGCGATCGACGTCGCGGGGTTTTTTCAAAGCCTTTGGGTCCAGATTGCGGATGTCGAGGGGGCGGCAGGCGAAGTATCAGAACGATGGTTCAAAATCGCTGGTTGCACGCTCCGCGTGCGGTTCATCGGTTTATCACTTTTTGAAATCGTCGCTCCTGCACTCAGTCACCTCGAGGTGGCGCCCTCGACCCTTGACGCGGACCTCACTCTCCACTGCTGGGATTGCGCGTCGCTTGGCATGGAGTTTCCCAAGGCTCCGGTGACCATTGAGGCTTTCAATCCGCGCGGCGACCTTCAAGGTTTGAATAACGATCGCTTTCACACGGCTTTTGAAAGTGGCGGAAGACTGCTCAGCCTCATGGATTCCCATCTCAGAGAGGCTATCTATTGTATCGGCGATAGCGCCGAGATCCCGCGCTATGTTGTCGCCGAGCCCATAAGGGGAATCTTGTCGTGGTTCATGCGAGAGAATGGGCGTCAGTTATTGCATGCCGGTGCGGTCGGTACGCCCGACGGAGGCGTGCTCTTGTTCGGCCCCAGCGGAGCAGGGAAATCGAACACGGCGCTCGGCTGCCTCGAGTCAGACTTGCGCTATGCGTCAGACGATTTCTGCGCTGTGTCTACCGACGGAAGTCTCATTGTCTACAGCTTGTATAGTACCGGCAAGACGCATGAGGGAGACTGGGAGCGCCATCCTTTCTTGGCCCGGCTCGCCCCTTACCTAGATCCAGATCGGGTTGAAAAGGCAATCTATTTTCTCAATGTGGCGGCCCCTAACAAGCTCATTTCCAGCTTTCCGCTGAAGGCCATTCTCTTTCCGCGGAGGGCTGGTGCAACCTGTGAAATTCGCCCGATGCCGGCGGTTACAGCTCTTCGTCTTGCCGCTCCGGGCACCGCCAAGCTGTTGCCCGACGGGGGCGCCGAAGTGTTGCGCTGCCTGGCGAAGCTGGTTCGAGCCGTTCCATGCTATGAATTGTTGCTCGGATCGAGGCCTGAGCGCATCCCGGTTGTGATCTCCGAGCTCTTGGCGAAAAGGCGCGTTGGCGTGCTCCAGGTGCGGTAAAATAACGGTGGCGCGAATGCGCAGCAAACCTTGGAATCAAGAGCTTGCGATTGTACCAAGTATTCCGCGACTAAAATTCTCGAACTTTTGGTCAGTTTAACGATCGCTCGCCTATGGAAGGCAAAATGCGGTGTCCGCCATTGGTTTGCGCAGGCTACCGCCTTAATGCATCCTTGCTCATCAGCGGCATGCTCCTATATTATGTGACCTGCTGCTAAGTTTCCTGCCTCTATATTCCACGCTTTCGCGGAGATCCCGGATCACCTATAAAGTGGTGCATGGCTGTCGGCACGAGCGTCATCATTCCGGTCAAGAACGGATCAAACTTCCTTGCCGAGGCGGTCGAATCTGCGCTGGCGCAACTCAACTCTGCGGACGAAGTTCTTGTCCTATGGAACGACTCTGACGACGATACGACATCCGTATTGAGGGGATTTAAGGACCCTCGAATTCGCGCAATTAAAGGGCCGGGCCACGGCGTAGGGAGCAAACGCAATGCCGGACTAGCGGCGGCGTTGGGGGACTTCATCGCCTTTCTTGATCACGACGATATGTGGCCACCGCACCGTCATCGGAAGATGATGCAGATGATGGTTGACGATCCTCATGTTGGCGCGGTGTTCGGGCGCATGCGCATTCGTCTCGACCCGGGCGCTATTCCGTGGCAATGGGTGCTCCACCTAGACGGTCGTCACGTTCCCGGGCCGAACCTCGGGACCGGTCTATTCCGCAGGGGCATTCTGCGGCGGGTCGACGGGTTTGACGAAAGCCTGAGCTTCGGGGAGGACTTGGACTATTTCCTTCGGCTGCGGGAAAAGGGGATGCAAATTTCGCTTTGCGATGTCGATGGCCTTATCTACCGGAGGCATGCGACGAACTGCACGGACAATCATCCAGCAGTGCGGAAGGGAATTTTCGACGTTATGAGGCGAAGTATAGCTCGCGCGCGTAGCTCGAATGCACGTCTAGCAGACAAGCTCCCGTCGAACTCTGCGTGAGGTCAAATGCTTCATCGATCAATGCCCGAGCCCGAAAGCTGGATTCGGGGCTAAGGGCAACTGTCTCCGCAAGTCCGGACTAGCCTGTAATATGGAGGAAGGAGACCTGTCCGAGTTCTTGGTGGCATCCAAAATCCAAGCGAGTGTACCTTGCCGATCCTAACCAAAAGGATAGTCCGCCTCGCCTTGTTGTTCGCCGCAAGCTACGGAATGTTGTATTTCTCGTACAAATACTACGTGCCGCGGAGCGGTGGCAATGATTTCTTCCAGTACTACAATATGTATCTATCGCCGCTCGACTTCAGCGTTGCGCGGTCTCCGTTTGTTTATCGGCAACTCAGCGCCATCGCGACGCACTTAGTCTATATCACCGGGATTTATTATCCGAACGCAATCTGGTTCAACAACGTCGCCTACGATCAACACGTGTTTTTTGCGGCACTGCTGACTAATTACGTTTTCTTGGTACTCACCGCTTGGGTGGTCGGCGAGATCGTTCGGTGGGAGCTTGGCGAAAGCACCTTCATACCAGCAACCCTTGGCGGATTATTCTGTCTGGTGTCGTTTCATAGCCAGGTATCGGTGATCACCGGACTCACCGAAGGAGTAAGCTGGTTTCTTTTGGTACTGGCGTTCCTGTTCTACTTACGTCGAAAGGCATTACCGCTCTCCATGATATTGGCGTTAGCAATTCTGCAGCGGGAAACCATTCTGATCGCATTTGCCAGTATTTCCGGCATCGCTTTGCTGTTGCAGGAAGACAATCGAAGGTTCAATGGCTTCGTTTTCCTTTGGGCAATCGTCTGTGGCGCCGCCTACCTACTGATGCGAACGATCATTCTTCCAATCCCCGGCGCCGGCCAGCAAACGGATCCGGCTGTACTCCTTGAACATCTGCGGAATTTCAAAGTGACGAAGGACTTCGTTCTCCAAGAGATATTTTCGCAAAATCTCCTGTGGCTTTTTTTGGCGACCGTTGTCTTCTGCGGTGACGGGCGTTCCCGGAGACTCTGGCTTCCAACTCTACTCGGCACCTTTTTCGTGCTGGCGGTTGTCTGTGTCGCTGAGAGCGCTAATGTTGGCCGCATCGCCAGCATACTGAATCCAATTTTGGCAGCCTTCGTCGCCATTGCTTGCGTTCGATTGGAGCGACTGACCGCTTAACAGATCGTCCTTGAGCGAAGGCGCTTCACGAATTGATAACAACAGCAACTGACAGGGCCATGATGGCAATGATCGTTCCTGCTCAAAAACAAGCAAATGAACTGGGAACCCAATTAAGGCTGCCCAACTTTGTGATTATCGGGGCCATGAAATCGGCAACAACAACTCTATGGACGCAACTGTCGCGGCAAAACGGAATTTGCTTGTCAAAGCACAAGGAGCCGAATTTCTTTAGCGATGATGAGCGCTATGCGCTCGGAATTCAGTGGTATAGCAACCTGTTCGAGAAACCCGCGGCTTCGGACATTTTAGGCGAAGCAAGCACTCAATACACTCACCTGCCCACCCATCCGCGGACCGTTGCCCGCATGCAAAAATGGCTGCCGAATCCTCGGCTGATCTATGTCATGCGTGACCCGGTGGACCGGTTGATTTCTCAATACCTCTTTCAGTCGAACAGGGGTAAAATTCATTGCGGATTAGATGAGGCATTAACGCGACATCCCGAGCTTATTGCGTATAGTTGCTACTCGCGTCAGCTTACCCCGTACATCGAGGCCTACGGCAAATCTGCGATCTTGCCTGTATTTTTTGATCGGCTGATTGCGGAACCGCGAGTGGAACTAGAGAGGATCTTCAGATTTATCGGTTATCGGGGTAAGGTTGCCTTAGGCGATGGCTTGCCAGCCATCAATATGCGCGTGCGTAGATTCCCGTTCTATAATCTTCTAGTCGAGCAACCTTTGGCTGTGAAACTTCGGCAAAACCTCGTACCCAAGGCGGTGAGAACGAGCATCCGTCAATTCCTTTCTTTGAGCAAGCGGCCCCGGCTTACTGGGTCGACACTCAAGGAAGTAGAACAGGTTTTTGACGACGACCTCGCGGAAATCGGCAAATGGCTCGGCATCAGCCTTGATTGTCGCAATTTTCGTACAGTGACCACGAACTCGAGCGCTGGAGTGGCGATAAGTGGACGCTGAGTGCGTAGGTGACAAGTAAAGCCGAAGTTGCCTTGTCGAACTTCTTAGGAGACGCGGCTATTCTCGTGCTCGCCTCACATTCCCGCAAACGCTATGTTCGGAACTCCCATTCGGCGGCGGCCGCTTCGTCTCATATCTTGCTGAACGCGCGCACGCGCTTGTCGCCTGAGTGTTACAGGGCACTCGCGCGCGCGTAATACCAAACCTTCGTTGCCATTGACTCATTGGCATCGATGGAGACTCTGACTCGGGGATTCGTATCCCATTGAAGCAACAAATGTTTTGGTGACGGCTGGAACCGGTTCAGCCCGACACGATAAGTCAGAGCGTTGTGCATGTTGGTATAAGTAGATCTAAAGTCGACGCTGGCAGTTTCAGCGCGGCTTTATTACTTTCCTTTTTGCCCATTCGTCCCGAAAGCCGCATTTCCAGTGATAAGCGCACATGCTCTTAACGCGTTGTACTGGAAATGGTGAGAACATCAAAATCCAATGCCGGAGCCGCGATAGCTCCCTTATAAGGGAAGGCTGGATTCTTGGCGGGATAGTGAATTTGCCTTCACGTAATAGCCACGCAATACCACGCCCGTGCCTATAGGCACGCATGGCCCAATAGGCTTCCGAAAGCTGATTGGCTCGAATGATATGCTGGACTCGAGGTCCCCTGGCGAACCACGACTTGATTCCACTCCGTACTAACCTATGGCAAAACTCGGCCTCGTCGCCCATCGGAAAGAAGGGATCGGATCCATTCGCGCCGATATTCTCGTCAAATCGGAATCCACGTTCGAAGACCGAGACACGAACGGCCATGTTAGGCCCGAAGATCGAGCCGGGCCCGACTGGTCCTTCTGACAAGTCCCGGGCAGCAAAAAACATATTGCGCAGATCTCTATTTTCGAGAATCCATTTTGGGGCCGGCGCATCGAAAAGCGGCTCGATCGTTCCGCCGAATAGATCATAACCTTCTCTTTTCTCGAAACATCTTGACCACTCTATCAGGAAGGACGGGGCGGGGATCGCATCATCATCGGTGATAATGACCGCGCGACCTTCAATCGCTGCCAATCCGCGGTTCAACGAGCGGTTTTTTCCGGCGACGGGTTCCTGGAGCATCTCAATCGGTAGGTGATTCTTAAAGGATGCAATTATGGCCGGTGTCGAATCCGTGCTTCCATTATCTACTATCACCATTTTCCAAGCATGACCGGGGCTTTCGACCCAGCGGTACGCTTCAAGTGTTCGTGGAAGAACATCTTCGCCGTTCCTGGTCGCAAATAAGACTGTTAAAGGAATTTTCGACACGATGTTGTCACCTCAGGCCGGTTGCCACGACAGTTATCGCGTTACGGATCGGCTGTTAGGTCGGTAATAACCGCTTCAGGGGCGGTCTCCTTGCTCCTGGCCGTCTCAATTCTTCGGATCTCATGAACCTCGCGCACTTATCCCGAAGCTAGGCCCTGGCGGTCCGACGCGATCGTTGACCACCTTTGTCGAGTGGTCAACACGCACCATGCCAAGGGTATCCCATCGCTACGTAACCCTCGAGCCCCGAGCTTATCCGCCTTATCGCTTCGCCTTCGCCGCTGTGGAGCCGTCATCCTGCGGAATCTCAACGCTACGCAAATCGAGGAGATGTTGACGCGCGCCGACGTAGTGTCGATGCATTTCTGGAATACGCCACTGATATGGAGGCTCATCGCGCGGCAAGCCACCGGCTACCCGGTCGAAGCCTATCCGGTCGATTGGATGACCGGCGGCTGGGGCGATGTCACTGGCTTGCAGCTTCCGCTTGGTCGGCGGATTTATGGATTTGGACGTCACGGCCCACGCGTGGAAAGGGTTGTTCATCGATTGGTTGACGAGGCGCACGTCTACGTTGTTTCCCGGACCCGCAGTCTCTTGGGGATTGATCGCTCCTCACTTACAAGAATTCTAGCACGTTAGCATCCCCACTACCGGTGCCTTTGAGACGCGCAAAATCGAGCACTATCTGGTCGGAACGAGCAGTGGCAATCGCCTTCGCGTAGATCGGATCAGTCGTCGTGACCACAATTGTTTCGGCCCAACCGACCGCGTCGGTGACTTCTTCCACCATCAACTCTTCGATGTGCGGCAGCACCCGCATTAGGTATTCTTTATTCGCCCCTGTGATGCGGGCCAACTGCACATTCGGATCGAATATCCGGATCGTACGCCCCTTGCCGATAAGGCGTCTCACCAGTTCAACGAACGGACTTTCTCGTACGTCGTCTGTGCCTGACTTGAAACTGATTCCGAGAAACGCAATGCGTTTCTTCGATTGCCCCAGAATCCACTCGACGCCCCGCTCGATTAGCATCTGGTTGCTGTCGAGGACATGGTTGACCACCGGCAGAGAAAGATCGAGCTTTCGGCAGAGATAGGTGAGGGTACGCAGGTCCTTCGGCAGGCAGGAGCCCCCGAACGCGAAGCTGGGCTGCAGGTAGGCCGCAGATATATTGAGTTTTTTGTCTCCGAAGAAAATGTCCATCACTTCCTGACTATTAATGCCGAGAGTCTTCGCGAGTACACCCACTTCGTTCCCGAAGGCCACCTTCAAGGCATGCCAGGCATTGTCGACGAATTTGACCAGTTCCGCAGTTTCGAGTCCGGTGATGATCTTCCGACCAGGAAGGTGTTTGTAAAGAGACATGACCACCTCCGCTGTCTCTTTGTCGGCTGCTCCAACGATAGTTCTTGCAGGCATATTGAAGTCGGCAACGGCAGAACCTTCCCGCAAGAATTCCGGATTGAATGCCACGCTGAACGGAACGTTGCCACAGGCTTCGGCAAGTCTTGGAATAACCAAATCGCGCATCGTTCCGGGCATTACCGTCGAGCGGATCACCACGTAGTGTCGTATTGTCTTCGCACGGATGGCATGCCCGATCTCAATCAAAACGGCCTCAATGGCGGAGAGTTCAGGCGAACCATCCAACCGACCTGGGGTGCCAACGCAAATGAGCGACATGTCGGTATCTGCAATCGCATCGTTTGCATCCGAGGTTGCCGTCAACCGGCCCGCTGCAGCATTCCGCTTGACAAGCCCCTCGATGTCCCGCTCGACAATCGGAGAACGGCCCGACTGGACCAAGCCGACTTTGATCTCGGATTTTTCGATGCCAACAACCTCATGACCGCAATCGGCTAGGCAGGCGGAGGTGACAATACCGACATAGCCCAGCCCGAATACGCTTATTTTCATGCTGAACCGCTCCCACTTAAAGTAGAGGTACCTGGAGGGAGCGAGCATCGGCGCTCTCGGCCCGGGCTATATGGACGAAAGGACTGTTTAGATGACCCCGACCAGGCGTTCGGATACCATTGTTATCCAGACATTCCGTAACCATACCATACCCGCCTGGATACAGCGGTGTCTCGATAGCGTGCAGAAATGGGCGGCATTGCACGGGCATGATTATTCTCTGGCGGGCGATGAGTTCTATGATTTGTGCGGGCCGGAATATCTTGCGCGCGGCAGCAAGAACCCGCAAGCCATCACCAACCTCGCGCGCCTGGTGGCAACGCGGCAGCGATTGAATGCTGGCTACAAGCGGGTGATCTGGATGGATGCGGACGTATTCGTGTTCGACTGCACAAAGCTTGTTTTCGATTTTTCGGCCGAAAGCCTGACCACCGGCTATGCTTTTGGCCGCGGGGTATGGCTATCTAGCAATCCGGCAGGCGTGATCCACGTTACGTCCCCCCGTGCCCATAATGCCGCGACATTCTTTACCCAGGGCGCTGTTGACCTCGATATGCTGATAACACTGATCTGCCACATCGACGCTAAGCGGCAGATCGTCAGCAACTTGCAGGTCGGCGTGAGCTTGCTTCAAGGATTGCAATATTCTCTGATGTTTCCAACATTCTCGCACGTAGGCATGTTCTCCCCAGTATTGCTTCGCGCCTTGGCGAAACGCGATGAGAAGGTATTACGATTTTACAGCGAAGCCTACCGCTATCAGGCCTTCGCCGGGAATCTCTGCCTAAAGCAAGAACTTGATGAAGGCTTACGTCAGCGGGCGATGGATCATCTGGAGGAAGGGGCAGGCGATGCAATCAACAAATACACGATTGAAACGGGCGTGCATTTGGTGCCCTATAACCGCCAGAACGGACAGCGATCGACGTTGGCGACGTCGCGCTACAGCTTGAATAGGCCATTGCGAGGCTTGAAGAGAACATTGCGGTCGCTGACTACCAGAAAATAAGTGCCGAAGCGGAATATGCGACCCAGCGACCCTTCTGACGCCAAGGGAAGACAGCGCATCAAGGTACGGTTCCGGCCGTTCGGCCATATCGTCATCATCGAACCAGAATACACTGCAGGATTGTTCTGGTATTTCGATTGTCTCAAAGCCGGCTACCTGTTCGTACATTCTCTAACCTACTTTTGATTCCCATGTCCGTGAACCTGCTCTTGCGCATGTCCGTCTCCCGTAGGGATGGACTCTACCCAAAAACGGGGCATTTAAGGGGAGCAGGAATATTGAGTATGTGACCGTAGCCGCGGAATTTCCGCGGGTTGAATCTTTGATAGAGCTCGTCTCCAACCACGCTCAGTCCGAATGGGTTGTCCGCTTCGACAACGTCGAACTTCCCGGCCGCGGTCTGTGTGATTGGGTCGAAACACATTTGGACGGTTTTGATAATGTTGTCGTCGATTTTGAGCGACGCTAGATTCGAATGCGGGCCGACGGAAAGTGCGATTATTCGAGGCACCCCCTGATCGTATCGCAGCTCGGTGTCTTGGATGCTTAATGGAGATTGTTCAGGCCAAGTGAGGTACGATATCGGTCGGACATCCATACGCCAGGATTTTACGTGCTCAAGGGAAGTCCGATTGCCCCGCGTCGGGCTTACATCGCCCATTTCAGTTGGCTCGTCCATCCGGAATGGTGCGTCGGTTACAGGTCGAAGACTATGATCGGCAGGAGCCCAATGCGAACTCGAAATTTCGCGATATCAAGGCCTGGGAAGATTGCGATGTTACTAACCACGAATTTTGTTCGATGGAAACTGATGAATTCAATGGATGCGCTGCCGCTCTTGCGGCCACGGTCTAGCGGCAGTCGAGTGTGCCTGTCGGTGCTACGGTCCGAGCGTTTTAGTGGCAATCCGCTCCGCGCTTTCCGAATGTTAGGCGTGCTCCGATGATCGGCGAGCCGATCTCTGATCAGGCCTGGGACGCGCTGCATCGCCATGTGCTGGCGCCGCTCGCGCCGCGCTGCATCGACGAGGAATACGGCGGGTTTCTCGTTGATTTCGATGATCGATGGCGGCCCGCCGGGCCGCAGGATAAGTCGCTCGAACACGCCGCTCGGACCACTATCGCCTTCGCGCAGATCGACCGCGCCATGCCTGGCCAAGGTTATGAGCGCTACGTATGCCACGGCTGCGCATTCTTGCAGCAGGTGATGTGGGATAGCGCACATGGCGGTTTCTTCGTGCGGGTCGATCGGAGCGGACAGCCGAAATGGGAGGGTTTGAAGCATCCGCACGCGGTGACTTATGTCGCTCTCGCCTTCCTTCTGGCGGAGTCATACCTCCCGCTGGGCGAGGGCTTGATCTGGGCAGAGCGTGCGCTCGCCTGGCTCGACGACTTCGCATGGGACCCGACACATGGCGGGTACTGGGGTTCGTTTCGGCGCAACAACGAGCGCTATGCTGATGGCGCCCGACTTCCGACGCCCGACGGAAGGGACATCTTCGGGCTCGTGCCCGGTTTCAAGGAGATCAATACACAAGGCGACGCGATCGAACTCCTGACCCAGTTCGCTGAACGAGAGTCTGGCGGACGCTACGCCGAGCGGGCCGCAGCCTTGGTCGAACTCCTGGCTGACCGGCTTATGCAACCGAACGGGGTCCTACCTTTCCGCTATCTACCCGATTGGCGGGCGGCACCTGATCTCGCGCGGGTCGGCTACCAGTTCCAGATGGCTCGCCGCTTTACGGACGCCGCGGCGCTGACCCCGACGATTGCGGTGGTGGCTCGGGCTTGTGACATGGTCGATTTCTGCTTGTCGTCGGCACGACACCCGGCGGGCGGATTTTGCTTTGCCGTGACCGCGGACGGTCGCGCCTGGCCGGCCACCGGTCCATCGACTGATCTTCGCCAGTGGTGGGTGCAGATTGAAGCCGTCCACACCTTGCACGTCCTCGCCAACAATGAATCGGTCGAGCCGGCTGCGCGTTCCAGGTACCGTGAGGCCCGCGACGATCTATGGACGTTCGTGCGCGGCGCCCTATTCGACGAGCGGCATGGCGGGATCCGCGAACTACCCCGCAAATCGGTGGCATGGCCGCGTCGCCTCGCCCGCTTGCTCTTCCCGTTGCCCAGCTTACCAATGAAGTCCCATTGCTGGAAAGATTGCTCTCACGAAGTCGGTACATTCATCGCGCTCGCCGCCGACCGGCAGCAATCGACGGGAGGTGATACAACGTCGGCCCACAGACCGCTGATTGAGACAGGCCTAGGCCAATGACAACCGTCAGCTCGAAACCTGTTGTCATCATTCATACGAACGACCAGCAGATGGTTGCCGCGCTCGTCAGCGCGCACTCGCTTAAGTCCAGATCTAGGAGCCCAGACCTATTCGACGTTCGCCTTCTTCGGTTGGAGGAGACACCGCACCTCTGCAAGTGCAACAATAGGAAATTCATTTGGTGGGATGGCGGTACCCCTACCGTTTGGCGCAAGCGTGATTTGCAATCTTTCGCGCCTTTGCGGCGAATGGTACCGGAACTCCTGGGCTTCGCCGGCCGTGCTCTCGTCATTGACCCTAACGTCTTCGCGATAGGCGATGTATATGAGCTGCTCTCCCGGAACATGAACGGCAAAGCTATCCTCTGTCGACAGAAGCCGGAGTGCCGCGCTGGCCGCCGCCTCTGCTCTTCCGCGGTCATGCTCCTGGATTGCGCGAAGCTAACGCATTGGGACTGGAAACGCGATATCGATGACCTCTTTAGCTGCAGATTAGCACTTGGACCATGGCTCTCTTTGCTGGATGAGTCGCCGGAACAAGTTGGACTCTTGGAAGAAGAGTGGAACCATCTCGATACGCTGAATGAGAAGACGAAGCTCCTTCACAATACAGAAATCAGGACGCAGCCGTGGAAGACCGGCTTACCATATGCACCACGAGGTTCGATCTGGTTGAGACGCGTCGCTCGACGGATGGTTTCGCTCGGGCGGGACCGGACAGTTCGTTGCCAACCCCACCCTGATCCCCGCCAAGAACAGTTATTCTTCGCATTGCTGAGAGAGTGCCTGGAACAGGGCAGCGTTACGACCCGATTTCTCCGCAAAGCCATCCGCAAAGGCTATCTCCGCAAGGATGCATTCGCTCGTCTCCCGGGGCGGCCTAGCGTCGGATAGTGCCGCGAGTTCCGTTAGTTTTAGTCTCGTTCTTACAACGCACTTCTTTCAAGCATTCCCACCGGCCAAATCCATGCCGACCGCCTGGGTAGTAGGGGCAGGAGGCCATCTGCCGCGCATATCTGTGGATTATGTGATTTTGAACGCAGCGGACTGCGTCACGAATTGATAAAATAAGAAGTGGCAGGTTGTAACAACAGCAACTGAAAGAACCTGATGGCGATGATCGTCCCTGCTCGAAAACAAGCAAATGAACTGGGAGCTCAATTTAGGCTGCCGAACTTTGTGATTATCGGAGCCATGAAATCGGCGACAACCACTCTATGGGCGCAACTGTCACGGCAAAACGGAATCTGTTTTGCAAAGCGCAAGGAGCCAAATTTCTTTAGCGATGATGAGCGTTATGCGCTCGGAATTCAGTGGTATAGCAGCCTATTCGAGAAGCCCGCGGCTTCGGACATTTTAGGTGAAGCAAGCACCCACTACACTCACCTACCCACTTATCCGCAGACCGTTGCCCGCATGCAAAAATGGCTGCCAAATCCACGACTGATTTATGTCATGCGTGACCCGGTGGATCGTTTGATTTCTCATTACCTGTTTCAGTCCAACAGGGGCAAAATTCATTGCAGATTAGATGAGGCGCTAACTCGACATCCCGAGCTTATCGCGTATAGTTGCTACTCACGTCAGCTTACGCCGTTCATCGAGGCCTACGGCAAATCAGCGATCTTGCCAGTATTTTTTGATAGGCTGATTGCGGAACCGCGAGTAGAATTAGAGAGGATCTTCAGATTTATCGGTTATCAGGGTAAGGTTACGTTAGGCGATGGTTTGCCAGCCATCAATATGCGCCTGCGTCGATTCCCGTTCTATAATATTCTGGTCGAGCAACCTTTACTCGTGAAACTTCGGCGAAACCTCCTGCCCAAGGCGGTGAGAATGAGAATCCGTGAATTGCTTTCTGCGAGCAAACGGCCCCGGCTGACCGGGTCGGAACTTAAAGAAGTAGAAAAGGTTTTTGACGACGACCTCGCGGAAATCGGCAGGTGGCTCGGCGTCAGCCTTGATTGTCGCAATTTTCGTACAGTGACCGCAACTCGAACGCTGGATTGGCGATAAGTGGCATGCTGGTGGATTCCGAGCGGCTAACGCCATCGTGCTCGTGAATTTGATTTCCTCGTTGGCTGAATATTCCGCTGCACCTCTTTCTGGTGACGCCGAATTTTCATATTTTCGTCATTCCAGCGACCGGCCGGAAACCGATAGCGATTATGGTGAAATACTCACATTGTGGACTCGGCTTTTCGGAACCTTCAGCGGTGAACCGGTGGCGGTATGACAAATTACAGATCGGGTTAGAAGTAATTCGCGATGCACGAGCAAGGAGTTTCTCAAGGAGTTTCTGGTGGCAAACTGCTTCGCCGACAATTCGCCTCGTTTGGTGGTGACATCCGACCGATCTTGCCATCAGTTTTTAGGGCGGCTTTATCGTCTTCTTTTCGCCCATTCGTCCCGAAAGCCGCATTTCCAGTGATACGCGCACACGCTCTTAACGCGTTGTACTGGAAATGGTGAGAACATCAGGATCCGATGCCGGAGCCGCGATAGCTCCCTTATAAAGGGAGGCCTGATTTTTGGCGGGACGGTGAATTTACCTTCACGTAATAGCCAAGCGATACCACGCCCGTGCCTGTAGGCACGCGTGGCCAAATAGGCTTCCGAAAGCTGATCAGCTCGAACGATATGCTGGACTTGAGGTCCCCTGGCGAACCACGACTTGATTCCGTTCCGTACCAACCTATGACAGAACTCGGCCTCGTTGCCCATCGGATAGAAGGGATCGGACCCATTCGCGCCGATATTCTCGTCAAACCGAAATCCGCGTTCGAAGACCGAAACTCGAACGGCCATGTTAGGCCCGAAGATCGAACCCGGTCCGACTGGTCCTTCTGACAAATCCCGGACTGCAAAAAACATATTGCGCAGATCTCTATTTTCGAGAATCCATTTTGGGGCTGGCGCTTCGAAAAGCGGCTCGATCGTTCCCCCGAATAGATCATATCCTTCTCGTTTCTCAAGACATCGTGACCACTCTATTAGGAAGGACGGGGCAGGCACCGCATCGTCATCGGTGATAATGACCGCGCGACCTTCGATCGCGCTCAATCCGCGGTTCAAGGCGCGGTTTTTTCCCGCGACGGGTTCCTGGAGCATCTCAATCGGTAGGTGATTCTTAAAGGATGCAATTATCGCCGGTGTCGAATCCGTGCTTCCATTATCCACTATCACCATTTTCCAAGCATGACCGGGGCTTTCGAGCCGCTTGTAGGCTTCGAGCGTTCGTGGAAGGACATCTTCGCCGTTTCGGGTCGCAATTAAGACGGTTAAAGGGTTATCCAACATGGTCTTATCGCGTGACTAATTTAATCCATTTCCTACGTCATTCCGATATTGGAGCGCGCTAACTTGCCTCCTCGTTAGCAGATTCGAAAAAGCAATGTGGTGAAGTTCGACAATCGATTTAGGCGAAAACTGCCTTAGATCTGGCGCTGACGGGCGTGAGAAGCCTGCCCATGCCAGCGCATCGGAAAGTGTCTCTGGCATGAGAGGTGGTTCGTAGATCCGAACCCAGTCCTTACCTACGACAGATTGGAGTTCCGTCATTGCCCCCCGGTTTGGGAGCAATATTGGTCGGCTATGCGTTAGCGCTAGTAATGCCGACCCAGAATTGAGCACTTCACTATAGGGCGCAACAACTAATTGCGCTGCAGCCATATACGTCTTTACGGCATCGATAGAAGCGGTCTGTAAAAACAGTATTATCCGCTGATCCGATGCGGCCGCCGCCCTAACCTCGTCCTCTAGTGATGCGTCTATCGGGTTGCCGACGATAAAAAGTCGGAGGTCGCGCTCCGATAAAGCCCGAAAGGTCCGAATGAAATCGGGTACATTCTTATATTTTCGAATGTTACCAAGAAAAAGAATGACTCGAAGGTCGCGGGCCAAACCTAACTCACTTCGCGCCTCGACAAAACTTGGCAAGTTACCGTAAATGTCGCGGTAATGCATCAGCGGGATGACTACCGATGGACGTTTTGCTAGCGGAGGATACAGTTTGCAAGCCGCAAGCCGACCAGAATGGCTCATGTGAATTGATATAGACACCTGGGTGCTTAACCATCGGAGGAAGACACTTTCAAGCCACGGGTGGCACTGTTCGTGACTGACTAAGTTATGCACGGACCAAACTATTTTACCGCGCCGAACACGTGCGATCACTAAAACGCAACAGATGATTACTGCTCGTCGAAGAGCGACAACAACCTTTAAGCGGTTGCCAACTAGATGCATTGGGTGGTGTAAATGAAGAATCCTGTATCTGTTAATCAGCGTCCGTCGACAAGTAAACTGTGAGACTTTCCATCCATATCGCTCGAGCCCGTCGCTAAGACGTTCGTAATAGGAGTTCCGCGGCATGTCCCGTGGCAACGCGAGAATATTGCCCCGATTTTTCGCGGCAATGTTATCCATTTTCTCTTGGGCCACCATATCCGGAATCGCCTCGTGTGCTTGGCCGCCATCGGCTCGAATAGCAGGACGCGGCCTCGGCGTCTTTCGACGCATTATCGATTAATTGGCTGAGCGCGGGTACCACTTGTCACTAGACCAAACGACATCTTACCATATCGACACTGACAGGATCACGACTGTATCCTTGATCCGTAGCCGACATACAGGTCAATAATTATCCATTTAAACGCCGCATCAAAGTAATATGTACACTACCGTTTGTATTGCAACGCACAGAAGACCTTTTGGCCTCGAGAGGCTGTTGGGCTCCTTAGCGAGCCAGAAAGGAGCGTCCGCCTTTGACGTTGTCGTCGTCGATAATGATCGGGAGAAATCGGCTGAGACGATCGCTTATCGGTTTCGCGACAAAATTCCAATGACATATCTGGTCGAACCCGTTCGCGGAATATCGCGTACACGAAATCGCGCGGTCGCGACCTCTCGCTCTACCTTCCTTGCCTTCATAGACGACGATGAATGGGCAACGCCGGGGTGGCTTGCCGCACTAGAGCGCGAGCAAAACAGATCCGCCGCGGATGTTGTTATCGGTCGCGTCGAGGTCGAATTCGCTCCCGAAGTTTCCGAGCTCGTTCGGCGCTGCGGCCTATTTGACTCTAATCTGCCGCCCGACGGTGCGGTTGTGCCACCGTACAATACCAGGACCAGCAATGCGTTTGTTCGACGCGAGGCTCTGCCTGATACAGAGAAGCCGTTTTCAACGCGCTTCGATCTGAGTGGCGGCGAGGACGTTGACCTATTCAGGAGGATGATTGAATTGGGAGCTCGGGTCGTTGCTTCCACAACGGCGGTAGTATTCGAATATCGACCCGTTTCACGAGCGAATGTAATTTGGATTTTTCGTCGCGCGATGCGAAACGGCGCAAACCAGGCTGAACTTGATCGGAACGCAATCTCGGCCGCGAAACGTATACGAGCAGGTCTTAGATCCGGATGGATTGGAGGAATGGAATTGCTTCGCGCCGGCGCGATTGTGACACGGGATCCTGTCAAGGCGGGTCGTCATATCGTCAGTGGTGGAGGTGCAATCGGTAAACTCCTCGGTACATTTGGTATGCGGGTCGAAGAGTATCGGCAGCACCCGTGACTTCTAGAGGGCCGATTCCTAGAAACGATCAAAGAAGGATGACTCGCTGGCAGATTTCTCGTTTGCGATTCGCCGAACGAGGAGTGAGATCATGGCAGCATGGCGGCGAGCGGCCGATTTGACGAAGCTGGGTTCAGGGCGGAGGCCAGCGCTTGGTTGGTCTTTTTGGTGTGCGACAAGCCCAGGACGCAGGTCACGAACGCATTCGGCAGTACGCTGCAGATGTTTATCGACCGGTCTCTCGCAAAATATTAAATAGAAGCGAAGCCTTGATTCTGCTATCTGTCTCCCCCCATGTACACGACTGTTTGCATTGCGACACACAGAAGGCCTCTTGGCCTTGAGAGGTTGTTAAATTCGCTGACGAGCCAGAAAGGAGCGTCCCCCTTCGAGGTTGTGGTCGTCGATAATGATCAACAGAAGTCGGCACAAAAGATTGCTCTTCAATTCAGCGAAAAGCTTCCATTGACATACCTGGTTGAACCTGTTCGCGGAATAGCGCGTACGCGTAATCGCGCTGTTGCGTTTTCCCAGTCGCCATTTCTAGCTTTCATAGACGATGACGAATGGGCGACGCCACAATGGCTTGCCGAATTGGAGCGCAGGCAGAACATAGCTGCCGCGGACGTTGTCATCGGCCGCGTCGAAAGGAAATTCGACGCTGAGGTTTCGGAATTCGTTCGGCGCTGCGGCATGTTCGACCCTGGTCCGCAGCCGGACGGAGCAATTATACCGTGGAACTACACCTATACCAGCAACGCATTTGTTCGACGCGAGGCGCTGCCCGATAAGCTAGCGCCGTTTTCAACGCGTTTTGATCTGACTGGCGGCTCGGACATTGACTTATTCAAGAGGATGATTGAATCGGGAGCTCGGGTCGTAATTTCACAAACGGCAGTCGTGTTCGAACATAGACCAGTCGCACGAGCAAACGTATTTTGGATTTTTCGTCGTGCAATGCGAAATGGGGTAACTATTGCCGAATTCGATCAGGATAAGATGTCGGCCGGAACGCGCGTACGACGCGCGTTCCGGTTCGGACGGGCGGCGGCATCGCACATGCTCCGCGCCGGCGCTGCTTGGAAACGGGATCGTGGCAAGGGAGGCCATCACATCGTAAACGGTGGAAATGAGATTGGTAAGCTGCTCCATATTCTTGGGGTGCGGATCGAGGAATATCGACACCACCCGTGATTCCGAAGGAACGTGAGTCCGACCGATCGACAAAAGCGCAGCAGTTTTGATGAGCTATCGATATGCCCACAGTGCTCATTGGGGACAAATGGATTGGGCGGGACATGGATCGATGATTGAAAATATCGAGATTCAAGGCGGGCAAGTCGCCCGGCAGCAGGCCGCCTCATTGCTCACAGCCGCGTTCCCCCCTGGGGCGTGGAGGGATGTGGTTTGGACACAACTGGACCAACGCTTGCTCGCTTTCAATCGCGACAAAGAGGTCATTTGCCACCTGGGAATAGTGTTGCGCGATGCCACTTGGAATGGCCGCGCTGTCAAAATTGGTGGCCTAAGCGGCCTAACCACAAGACAGGATTGCCGAGGGCGCGGCGTGGCCAGCGCCGTTATGCGAAGGGCGACACAGGAGATGCAGGAGACCTTCAAGGCAGACTTCGGACTATTATTTTGCGAACCGCGAACCGCGTCATTTCACACAGGGCTTGGGTGGCAATCATTTAAAGGCGATGTCTTGGTGATGCAGCCGCGCGGGCAAGTACGCTTCGATGTCCTCGACACCTACGTGTTTGCTCTCAAGATCGGACCGGGCACAGGCGTGCTTGATCTCTGTGGCCCACCTTGGTGACGGCCGCGCGCTGCAAATGTCCGTGGCATTGACCTTGGTGGTGGAATGCGCCCTTAGGGCCGGACAAGATTAGGCGGCAGTTTTGACCGTCTGCCGGGCGTGGTCGTCCTCGAACTGGACCGGGCTCAGATAGCCGAGCGCGGAATGGAGTCTACGAGTATTGTAAACCTCGTCGATGAAGCGGGGAAGATCAGCTGTCACGTCCTCGAAGGTTTCGTAGTCCATCAGATAGACGGCCTCGACCTTCAGTGTCTTCATGAAGCTCTCTGCCTTGGCATTGTCGTAGGGGTTTCCGCGCCGCCCCATCGAACCAACAAGACCGTGGTCGGTGAGTAGGCCGCGGTAGACCTCAGACGCATATTGCGAGCCACGATCCGAGTGGTGAATGCAGCCCTTTGGAGGCTGCCGGGCTCGGATAGCTGCCTTCAGCGCGGCAACGGCCAGGCGCGCATCAATTGAGCGGCTGATGGCATATCCAACCACCCGGCGTGACCAGGCATCGAGGATGGCGGCCATATAGACGAAGCCGGAGGCGATCGCGATGTAGGTGATGTCAGCCACCCAGACCTGGTTCGGGCCGTCGACGATCCTATGGCGGGCGAGGTCGGGGAAGATCAGACCGTCGTGGTCGCTGTCGGTCGTGGCCACGAACCGCTTGCGGCGCTTGGGCTGCAGGTCGTGCTCGCGCATGAGACGACGGATCTTCTTGGAGTTGACGACTATGCCGCGATGGCGCAGCTCGGCGCCAACCCGGCGATAGCCATAGGCTTCGAACTCATCGCAGATCGCCATCATGGTCGCGACCAGCGCGGCGTCGTCAATCGGTAATGCCGGAACGTCGTAGTAGGTGGAGCGAGACAGGCCCATCAGCCGGCATCCTTCGGCGATGGAGAGGCCACGGGGCCGGTGATGACGGATGTACTCGCGCTTCTCGGCCGCGGTGCGCTTTTCAGAGCCCCTTTTAGAAACTCGATTTCCAGGGCCTGCCGACCGACCATGCGTTCGAGCTGCGGAATCCGACGCAAGGCGGACACGGATTCCGACGCAAGGCGGACAGCAATCCGATGATTGCGGACAGCCGATGATCGCGGCCTGAACGGCATTCCCGTCGACAATCGAATCGACTGATCGAGGACCCCTGCAACCAACAACGGGGGTCACCGATGCCAGCGGAGAGATTGTCGATGCGCAAGGTGCGCGAGGTGCTTCGACTGAGGCACGCGCTTTCACTGAGCTACCGGGAGATCAGCGAGGCGCTTGGGGTCGGCAAGACCTCGGCGGGCGAGATTGTGCGCCGCGCCGAGGTGGTTGGCCTGACCTGGCCACTGCCGGAGCTGTTCGACGATGGCGAGCTTGAGCGCCGGCTGTTCACGGCCCCAGGCGAGGTGCAACCGGATCGCCCGGCTGCCGATTGGGCCAAGCTCCATGAGGAGCTCAAGCGGCGCAGCGTGACGCTGGTTCTATTGTGGCAGGAGTATCGCGCGGAACATCCGGACGGCTACGGCTATAGTCGGTTCTGCGATCTCTACGGTGAGTGGCGCCGCAGTGTCTCGGCAACGATGCGCCAGACGCACGCGGCGGGCGAGAAGCTGTTCGTGGACTTCGCCGGCGACACGGTTGCGGTGATCGATCCGCTGACCGGCGACAGCCGAGCGGCGCACATCTTTGTTGCCGCGCTCGGCGCCTCCAACTTCACCTACGCGGAGGGCCGCTGGAGCGAAGGGCTCGCCGATTGGATCAGCGTGCATGTCAATGCGCTTGGCGCCATCGGCGGCGTGCCCAAAGCGGTAGTCTGCGACAATCTCAAGGCCGGCGTCACCAAGCCTTCGCGCTACGAGCCCGGCATCAATCGCACCTATGCTGAGCTCGCCACCCATTACGGCTTCGCGGTCCTGCCGACACGGATCAAAAAGCCGCGTGACAAGGCAAAAGTCGAAGTGGCGGTGCAAATCGTTCAGAGATTCGTGCTGGCGCGGCTGCGCAACCGGCGCTTCTTCTCGCTCAATGAGCTCAACGTTGCGATCCGGGAATGCGTCGCCGATCTCAATGATAGGATCATGCGCAAGCTCGGCAAGAGCCGGCGCGAGTTGTTGGAAACGATCGAGCGTCCCGCGCTCAAGCCATTGCCGGCCGAACCCTATCGCTATGCCGAGTGGAAGCGGGCTCGCGTCGCGCCCGACTACCACATCGAGATCGCCGGCCACTACTACTCGGTGCCGTCGCGGCTCATCCGCGAGGTGGTCGAGGCCCGCATCACCACCACCACGGTCGAGATTTTCCATCACGGCAGCCGCGTCGCCAGCCACGCCTTCTCGGCTGTTCGCAACCGGCACACCACAATTGCGGAACACATGCCAAGCGCGCATCGGCGCTATGCCGAATGGACGCCAGCGCGCCTGATGCGCGAGGCCGAGAAGATCGGTTCTGCAACGCTGGCGCTGTTCGACGCCATCATGCGCGCCAAGCCTCACCCCGAGCAAGGATTCCGCTCCTGCCTCGGCATCCTGCGCCTCGCCAAGGAATATGGCGTCGACCGGCTCGAAACGGCCTGTCGGCGCGGCAATGACATCGGCGCGAGAAGCTATGGCTCCATCGCCTCGATCCTCCAGCACGGGCTCGATCGAGCCTACGCGCAAGACAAGGCCCCGGACGGCGCGCCGATCCGGCACGCCAACATCCGTGGCCAAGGTTACTACCACTGAGGAAAGGAACGACCATGCTCACTCATCCCACCCACGAACGGTTGATCGCGCTCGGGCTCACCGGCATGGCTAAGGCGCTGGAAGAACAACGACGACAGAGCGATCTCTCCGCCCTCGACTTCGAAGAGCGGCTCGGCCTCATGATCGACCGCGAGGCCATCGAGCGCGACAACAAGCGGCTCGTCACCCGGCTCAAGTTCGCACGGCTGCGCCAATCCGCCGTCGTCGAGGATGTCAATCTCAAAGTGGCGCGAGGGCTCGACAAGGCGTTGTTTGCCAAGCTCGCCGCCGGCGACTGGATCGAGCGTCATCAGAATGTGCTGATCATCGGCCAAGCCGGAGTCGGCAAGAGTTTTGTTGCCTGTGCGCTCGGCCACAAGGCCTGCCGCGACAACCGCTCTGTCCTCTATCATCGCGTGCCACGCCTGTTCGATGCCTTGCTGCTCGCACGCGGTGATGGACGCTACGGCCGCCTGCTCAAGATGCTGGCGCGCGTCGAGCTCCTAATCTTGGACGACTGGGGCCTGGCACCGCTCACGCTCGACCAGGGGCGCGACCTGCTGGAGGTCCTCGACGATCGGCATGGACGTTCCTCGACCATCCTCACCAGCCAACTTCCCGTCGATCACTGGCACGAATTGATCGGCAACCCGACCGTCGCCGACGCTATCCTCGATCGGCTCGTCCACAACGCCCATCGCCTGATCCTGAAGGGTGACAGCATGCGAAAATTGGCCGCCAAACAATCAGGGCTTGACGCAAACCAGGCGGCGTGACCCCATGAAACCGTCGACGGGAACAACTGTCCGCGATCGTCGGAACGCTGTCCGCCATCGATCGGAATCACTGTCCGGCTTCAATCGGAACAGGTGTCCGCAATCGTCGGAATCCGCATTCGAGCGCCGCTATTTTTCTCTCGTAATCTTGAAGCAGATCAGCTGCCTGGGCGTCATCATCAAACGCTCCAGCTTCAAACTTCCGCACCCAGATTCGGATGAGGTTGCGCGAGACGTCGTGTCGGCTGGCAAGAGCATGGAGCGTCTCGCCTGCAATGAAGTCCTGGGCGATCTGCCGTTTGAACTCGATGCTGTGGGTGCGGTGCTTGGCCATGGCTTTCATCCTCTGAAAGCCCGGCAGCTCCGGTCAATCCCCAACCTGCAACCTGTCCACCGTCAGGGGCGCACTCCAGTGGACGTGACAAAAATTGACCGAAATGACCCCGATGTATGGTCGGGGCCGTGCATAGCAGAGTAGATTTCGACGAGCTGGCGGCAAGCGGTCTTGCGGGGATATCAGCGCGCGTGGGAGTTCGTTACCGGAAAGACCTCTAGGGGCCAAATGGGCTACCGCGGCGATCTGGGCATTTTCGCAAGGCACCGCGCAGAGACCGCCAATCCGACCGTCAGCCGTCCTGAGCCAACGTGGACAAATAACAACGACGACCATCGGGTGGTCACCGTTCACGAAGCTTGGCGCGCGACATCGCGATACACCATTGCGGTAATCTCAGCGACTCGGTCCCAACTGGTTTTACGCCGCCATTCGCCTGCGAGTTCGTAATCACAGGGCGTCGCAAGAGCGCGCTCCAACTGCGCGGGAAAGTCGTTATCAAGCGCCTCGAAACGAAATACGTGCGGGTGCGGTTCGTGGAGGTCGGGTATCGCCAATCGCCGCGGGATCAGTAAGGGAATTCCGTACGACCGTGCTAAGGTTGCGGCCCCCGATGTGAAGATCTCTCGATAGTTGAAAATTGTACAGTCAGAGGCACTCAGCCACAGCCGTAGCGCCCCGTCATCGAGACGTTCGTTGAGCAGTCGCAAATCGACTGTGGTGCAGCCGTGGGCGAGGTCATGGAGCGTGCGCGCAAAGCTTTTGGACAAAATCTCTCCGATTACAACTAGCCGATAGGGTAATCGATTTTGTACCCAGTATCGAACCAACTCGTCGCTTCCCTTGTATGGACTGATCGTTCCAAAGACGAGGCAGATTTTTGCATCAAGCGGCAATCGGAGCCGGGCCCGAGCTTCTTCGTGCGGCGCAGGCTTGCCAAGCGGGACTGCGAGGTCACCGTGGGGGATAATATGAATGCGACGTTCGGATATGCTGAACCTTTCCCGCAACATTTGGCGCGCCATACTGGAATGGACAAAAACAGCAGAGGAGTTTTGCGCCGTGCAACGAGCGTTGTGGAAGACTCCGCGCTCGTCTTCCCGATTATGTGGAATGAAGTTATGAGCAGTAAGCACCATGGGACAAAAACGCGCGGTCAACCAGCAATCTGTGGGATAGCGTGCGACCCGAAGCCAATCCCATCTGTCACCTCGCTGCGGGAAGAAATCCTCCGGGTAATGAACATGAACAATGTCAGGCAACTCAACACGAACCGCGCGGCACAGAGGCAATCCCCAATAATAGTCGGTTAAGAGGGACACCTTAATTTCATGTCGATGGAGGGCGTCGACCAGCAAAGCTTGGTAAGGGTTGCCCCTGAGGTATGGAGCAAACAGGACGCGCATGAAATATACTCACATACCGGAATTCAAAATATGAGCGCGTGGGTGCCTGACGCCAGCACGTCCATAGCTTTGCCATCGCGCCAGCGGGCACATGACAACTCTATAAGTTTGTTTTCCTAAATTACAAATACGGGAGATCGCTTCTTGTTCAGGATATAAGCGCACGCTGCAGGGACGAATCTCTGCACCACATCCCGAGTAGGTGACCATCACTAAACAGCCCACCATCTTAACCGAACGGCAGACACGCGAGTCAACAGATCAGGATGACCGGCGAGATCAAACACCGTTGCATAAGGGGAAAAGCCGGAGTGTCTCCGGAATGAAGAAAGCGACGATCCGGAATAACACCGCGGTAATGAACCGTACTGAAGCCACCGTACCGTTGGGTGGCCGATGAATTGCTGTACGGTCAAAGAGATAAGACTGTTCATGATGCCGCACGACAGATCATCGGAATGTCCTAAGATATGCTTGAAGAATACGTGATCGCCGGCGATGAGAAGATGTAAATAGCCACGCAATCGGTTGTCCCTGAAAGCCCCGAAAGATTTGCGATAAGGCAGTTCGTTTTCAGGGTGGAAGCGTGGGCGCACCGGCTCGGTGTACCAACCGCGCATAATGCCTCCTGAACGCCGCACTTTCGAGGTGTTGATGGCGTAGATATCGTCGAGGTAGTCATTCCATGCAAATTCACGAAATGAGAAGCCTTTCTTCGCAGCCTTCCTAATCTTGTTTCGCACTTTTGGACCGACGGCATTGAGATAATCGTTTTGGCTAGTCGGGATCGATAACAAGGCAAGCGGTTCAAGGAGAAAAACGGCGCCGGGCGGGAAGAGGTGCGCTTTATGTCGCGCTATGCGTATGGTGCGGAATACGTTGACATGGTCTAAAATAACTTCATCGCTGACCGCCTGCGCTCCAGCATCCTTGGATTCAAGAAATGGTTTGAGAATAACGACCTTTTGCTCCTCAAGCAGTGATCGTAGTTCAGCGATCCGCTCGCGGTTTGTTCTAATCTTCTCTATCCATGGCTTAAAGTAGGCTGCAGTTCTGCTGAGCATTAGAGCCTTTAGCGAGGCCCGGACGATACGATGGTGAGCGCGCATCCTTGACCACTTGGAAGGGGATCGAATTGGTGACGATAAGTCAGCGTCCAAGACGGTTATCTGAGACTGAACCAACCCCAGGGCACTATGATTCGTCCGTGTATTGTCTAGGCCGCTTCCATCATGCTTGCAGCGCGGATAAAAAGCCACGAACCACTGGGTATTTTAACTCCCAGTACGAACCCAGCACAAAATCAGCTTCGTCGGGATAAAGGCGCACAAGGCCACCTTGGTGGTAAATCGTCAATTCACCTAGACAAATGCCGCCCGCCCAATCGTAGGTGTCAACCCGAATAAAATCGAACCCAGCGCCCACATGCTCACCCAATGCAATGAGATCATCCAGTCGGTCTGGCCGCGGGAGCTGGTGTTCGTATGGCTCAATGTTTGAATATTTTGAATACCACCCCAGGCAGTTCCAATTCGTATCATAGTAAGTCTCATAGCGAGTACGATCCCGCGCGATGACGTTCGTCTGGATTATTCGGACGCGGCCGTTAAACACCAACAATTTGTGTTCGAGCGGTGCTGACCCATCAGGTTGTACCAACAAACGTTCGGCTATTAGGCGCCCCGGCAACGGCAAATAACCAGGCTCGCCGGAGATGGTTCCGTAATTGCGAGCGAGGTCACGTCGGAATAGTTCTCGCGCCACCTCAGTTTCAACAGCTTCTTTACCGGTTACTATAAAGCTGTAAAAGCCGGAGCCATGGGTGCATTTGACGATATATGGTGGTTCAAGAGCGTTGAATGGGATCTTGTCAGCATCATCTCCGGTCCACAGCAGATCCGGCAGAAAGCTTGAGGTCACACGAGATGCGATGAAATCGCGGACAGCGATCTTATCCGAAAGAATCGCAAACAACGGATCGCGATCGAACAGCTTTCGCCATTGCATCTTTTCCGTAAACCGTTTCGGTCTCAACAAATTCGGATAGCGCCTGAATACTTCTTGGTAGTCTTTGAGGACTCGTCGCAGACAAGAGAGATTCGGCCGTCTCAACGGCGGCTTATCAACAACGGAAAGGCCTCGCTTCGTCAACACAGTTCATGAAACATTAAAACCCGTGTTGGCGCAAGGTCGGTGCGACCTTACCGCGGCCTCCCGACGGTGACTCAGTGCCATCGATAAAACCGCCGATAAAATATGGGGAGATGATGACTACGAGCGTTGGGTTGATGTTCCTGTCGCGGTAAATCACAAGCTGCGGTTTGTATGCCGGTCGGACCGATGCGATGAATGAATTTGATAGCTTCTACGAAAACGAAGGGATTGAGCACAAGTGGGGTGGTTGGGTTCGATCTGATACCGGCATATTAGGTCAGCTTTTGCGATCCGTTCACCGAGAATTTCGGCGACTGTAAACACGGCACGATGGTTTTACCAGTGTACGCTTCAGATGATTAGGCAACTGGTCGCGCGGATCATTTAAATAGAAAGCGAAGACTTCTAATGTTCTAGTCCCTCCCACCCTCTACTTCCTTCCAAGGCATGTCTTTGACGAGCGGCCAAAGGTGTGCCTGGCCCCAACGCGTCCAATGATTATCATGGACCTGCTCGATGCTGACCTCTGGAAAAAATCGCTCCGCCTCCCCTTCCTTTAAAAAGAAAACATTAAACCCGTGCCGATGAGCACCAATCATTCGATAACCTCGTCGCTTGCAAAGCCGCTGCATCGCTAGAAGAGACACGCTCCTATAATTCTGTTCATGCCCAATCTTATTCCAACAGTAAAAATTTGGATCGTACTCAATTGTGAGGCTTTTGTCGCCGGGGATGACATTGTGGGTTTCAACGACAAGCAGACGAGGTCGAATGGCGTTGATGGCACTCAAAATCCAATAATCATTACCGTCGAGATCAAGTGAAAACAAATCGACTTCGCCTCCGCAACCAGCGGTAATGAGAAGATCATTGACATTTTCTGCGGTAATCCATGCTTCTGTCAGAACTGGGCGATACAGACGGCAATCCTTTTTCTTGCCAAAGAATGCATGTGCACGACGAATATTTTCCGCGTTGCCATCGAACAGAAAGCCATCAAACCCGTGGTTAAGGATTAAATTTGTGGCCATACACACCGACCCAGAACCACAACACATTTCGACCACACGCCTTGTCTTAAAACCGATCATTGAAAGAACATAAAGAATGATGCCGTCCTCTTCATATTCCGAGTAGGCTCTAAAACCGGCGTCTCGGATAACGTTGTACGGAGCGATGCCGCTCAGCTTGAACGACAGATATTGATTGACAATATTTCTTTGCACCCCCTGTGCAGTTCTGTCTTCATCGAAGTCAAATGCAACCGAGTCTCTAATAAACCGGCGCGTAAAATTGGCGGCCGGCCGAAGGGCATTTTTTACAAGTTGCTTCATCGTGTCTGCTCCTAATCGCGAAAATCATATTGAGGCGAGTGAACGATACTGTTCGCAGTAATTGCTCGCGCCGACAAGGAGATCGAATAAAATGAGTTCACGAACGGGTGTCCGTTTATTATGGGCTTCCACTTTTTTTCGGACACAGCGTTTTGGATTTACCGTTACCTCATGGAATTCATACAGCATTGTCGGGCGCAGTTCGCAGGGCGTGATCGCATGCACGGGCCGTAAGTGCGAGGATGGTCAGGGTTGGGTTCTGGCTGCCCTGCGAAGGGAAGCAGGCGCCGTCGGTCACGTAAAGCCCCAGTGCGTCCCAGCACTGATTGTGAGGGTCGAGCACTGAGTTCGCTGGATCGTTTCCCATGCGCGCTGTTCCACACTCGTGAATGGAGGCGCCCGGTGGTGCTGGCACCTCATCGACTCTGGTCAGAGTCACGCGAGCCGACTCGGCGAGCGCACGCAGCGCCGCAATCTGCTCGCGCGCGCGGGCGATTTCGTTCTCGCCATGAGCGCAGTCGATGTGAAGCACCGGGACGCCCCAGGCGTCTCGTCGCCGGGGATCGAGCGTCACCCTGTTCTCCATTCGCGGCAGCATCTCGGCGTAAGAGTTGGCTGAGAAATAGGAACGTTCTTGTCCTGCTGGCATTTGATAGAGTTGTACGCCGAAGCCTCGCCCGGGCGGCGGTGTCGACAACTCGCGAGCATCGAACCTCGGAAGATAAAGGCAGCGACCCACCTCTGGCGGGGGCCCGGGCGCCAGCGGTGGCCCATCGCCGACGGCTTGGATTTTGACGTGGTCCATAAGGCAGCGGCCCAATACACCCGAAGCGGCACCTAGCCCGCCGGTGCTTCGTGATGAATGTGAGAGTAGCAGGACGCGAGTGGATTCCAGCGTTGAGGCGCAGAGGAAGACCAATGGAGCGCGGCTGTGCTCCGCCGTGCCTGTTCGTTGGTCCAACCAGATAACGCCTTGCACACGACCACGGCTGTCCACTTCAATCTCCCGCACGATTGCGCCCTGACGGATCAAGAGCCGTTTGGTGCCGGCGGCAGCTTCGAGGGCATCCAGCGGCGGGGCAAAACGTGCCAGCACCGACTTGTACCTAGGCCATCGCGCGGAGATGGCGCGTTGCATTTCCGCCTCGGCGGCGGTGGGTTCGATGACGTGGGCGAGTTCGCCATCCGGCAAGCAGCGCAGGCCCTCGCGCGTACCGACGAGCCCCAGTCGGCGCTCGACTAACGCGTACCATCGGTCGAGCTCGCCTGGATGCAGCGGCCATGGCGGGCTCAGGCCGTCGGCGGGAGCGAGATCGTCAGCGCCTAGTCGGTAATATTGCCTGCCGTGACCTGGGATCGCCATGCGCCCGCCAAGCTGTCGGGCTCGCAGCCAGACGAAGGGACGGTCCGGTGGCGTGGTGAAGGGGCAGTCGAAGTCGTCGACGAATGCTTCCGGTTCGAGCGACCAAACATGGCAACGCGACTGGATCGGCTGGCGACGTCGGTCGAGGGCTTGGGCTACGGCTCGCCCAAATAGCTGTGCCGCGGTGCCGCGGATCAACCAGCGTGAAAATGAGCGTCGCCGCGATCCAACCGAACCGGCGTCGAGGACAAGCACACGTAGGCCCGCTTCGGTGAGCAACAGCGCCGCCAAGCCTCCTGCCGCTCCAGCTCCGATCACCAGTGCATCAAAACTGCCTGCACCGCGCAAATCTTGTCGCCTGGTGGCGCGAAGTGCGGCGTCGAGCGCGGGACCGGCGTTATTCAATCGCTTCATTTGCGCTATCGCGCCATGGACACCGTTGGCGAGCGAGCAGTTCCGATGGCCTGCAGAAGTCGCAAACAATCCGACAACGATTCAAGACCGGAAAAGGTTCGAAGCGGCTCATCCAGCACACGATCTCTTATCTACAGCAATGCTTCGAATACTTTGACCACCGCATCGGCCAGCTCTTCGACGTTATCTCTGCTCATGTCCGGGCTGATATCAAGATGGATGGCGCAGCCCAGGAATTCGAGCGAACGAGGGCACATATCCATGCTATATCCGACCCCTCCCTCGTGCCATCGCCATGGCCCGCCGTTGTCGGACCATACGCGCTGCTCCATTATCGGAGTCCAGTGTGCATAGACGTGATAATCTACGCGGCCGGGTTCATAAATTAGCATTGCGCCCGTTCCCTCGGCCTTGAGCGCCGCCGTGATTCGGACAGCGCGTTCCGCGGTGGGCGCGAAAAAAATTAACGAGGTCGCTGTGTCGCCCTGCGGATCATTTATCTTTCTAAAGGAAACGCCCTTGCGCGTTGCTACGTCCTTTATTGCGTCTTTCAGCATGACTTTGCGTTCGCGCATATCCTTCAATAAGCCCGGCAATCTTCGAAGCTGGACCAGCATGATCGCGCCATGTAACTCACTCATGCGATAGTTTAGTCCATTCAGCATTTTCTCTTCAGGGATCATATTGCGCTGTGCTGCACCCCCGTCGTGATACATGAGGATGCGCCGGTATATTTCTAAGTCTTTCGTGATCGCAACGCCGCCTTCCCCGCAGGTGATGATCTTATTGAATTGGAAACTGAAGGCACCGGCATCCCCGATGCCGCCGAGGCATTGTCCGTCGAAACTTCCTCCTACCGCTTGGGCAACATCTTCAAGCACTTTCAGTCCGCGGCGTTGTGCCAAAGCCCGGAGCTCGTTCATCCGGCAGGGCGCACCACGCATGTGTACGGCCATGACTGCCTTGGTGCGGGCAGTGATCTTGAGTTCGACATCAGCCATTTCGAGAGTTAATGACTGATCGATCTCCGCCAGTTTTGGCACTGCCCCGACGGCAATAACCGCTTGCGCCGAACTGATCCATGTATAGGCCGGCACAATCACCTCGTCGCCCGGCCCAATGCCCAAGGCCGCCAATCCACATACGAGCGCCGCGGAGCCAGAACTAACAGCTACCGCGTGTCTCGTTCTCGTGTAGGCGGCGAATTCCTTCTCGAATTTGCCAACTTTGGAATCACCGGCATATGGACCGTAGTAACGAAAAAGCCGTTTGCTCTGCAGGACCCCCGCAACCGCTCTTTCTTCGTCGGCACCAATACGCATTCCACCGGGATACATCGGGGGCAAAGGATGAGTGACTGCCGGCACTCCGCCATTGATAGCCAGTTTCGACTCGGCAAAGCGACCAGACTTGGTCCGTGAGGAACGGCGATTCCAGTATATCATTTGATCTCAGGATCAGCGCTTTGTCGCCAGGATTGTGCGGCCATGATCGATTATTATTTGGCTTACGGTCAGGAATCAACTTCCCTTGATGAATCGGGGGAGTGCGTCATAGGCGAAGCGACAGTGGGCAGCAGCGATCGTCGAGCACCCTTTATCAGGAAGCTGCCAATTTTGCTTCGATCTCGTCCCAGATCTGCGTCATTGGCGACCTCAATTGGCGCAGATGCTCTACGTTGTGCTCCATAGCAGGTTGCATCTGATCCAGTATGGCAGCGCGCCGAGTGTCGTCGAGCGCCCCCAGGCGATCGATCACGGTGAACAGCGCTTGCATCCTTTCACAGTTATCGATCAACGCGTCGTAGGATTCATCGATGATCGGCGTGAACGTCTGAAAGCCTAGTGAGCGCAGATAAGCCAGAGTTGCCGGCACACCAACGATCACGAACGGGTGTCCGTTCACTATGGGCTTCCAAACCTTTTCTGACACGAACAGAATATCATTGGTAAAATGAGTTTCACAGACAATGGAAAAACTCGTATCAAGAAAGGGCCACGCCTCGCCAATTGTAACGGCAGCGAAATTGTCTTGCATGTAGCGACCGAAATCCAGCGGTAGATCACGATCGATGACCAGCGGTTGGCGCTTTTGCAATTGCTTCCAAGCTCTTTGCATTTCCCGATCGTCGAAACGTGTTTTATCTGGACGATCATCGCAAAAACTGACTCTGCTACGTTCCAGAAACCCCCGCCGAAGTAGGTGGCAAACGATTGCGCGCCGATGGGGGCGCGCCATCCGATTCATACTGAGAAAAAGCTTGGGCGGCAGCGCGTCGCGCCGAGCGCCTGGGCGAGCAAGAATCTTGTTTTGCGGCACGGATTTCACGGAAAGGTGTGTTGCTTGATGAAGGTAAACGCCGTTCGACAACTTTTCGGCGTGCCATCGGACGTCGAGATCAAACCCTTCCTCGTGCGCGCGTCGTATTGCCTGGATTAGACAAGAGAAGTGTTCCGCGAAACGTACTTCGAATAGGTCAAGTATGGCCTTGTCGCCGAACCGCCGCCGTTTCCAAGTTTCGTATTCGAGCCGACCGTCGAGATTGCCGCTGATGAACCAAACCGCGCCAGGTGGCAAATCGTGAAGCGAGATAAAACGAAAGATGAGATCATACACACTGCGTTCTTCGCCCTCAGGATTAGGGGTGAAACTAAGCATGCGGCCCTCATGGCCGAAGAACAGGAGGATTACGGCCTTTCCCGCCCGCGCGGCGCTCAGCACCGGCGGAGGGACGTATGGAGTTACGAAATCGGCAGCGGTGTTGCGCGTAAACCAATCGATAAATTCCCAACGAAATTCGAGCGGGAAGACAAAGCGCCTGCCTTCAAGCAAAACCTCATTCAACCGACATATCCTAAGTTGCTCCCGGTCGAGGAGAGCTAGCGAAGGTATCCAATAGTGCCATACGTATCCCTCGTCGGCCCGATCCGACGCAGGACCGATGACATAGGCATTGTCACCGTCTTGTTTCAGCGCGGTGTAGGCGATGTCGAGCATGTCAAGTCTGGACCGATTCCAACCTGGACGAATGTCACCCCATTCTGCACGGCCAGATAACGCCAGGGATCGATAACCACGGAACCCGTCGGGAAGGTTAGCGTCCGGAGTTCCTCGTGCTTCGCACCGATCAAAAAAACATGTGGAGCGAGGTTCGACAGGTCTCGATCTGCCCCCTCTACTAGTGGATCATACATAAAGAGCTGAAAACCACGTTCCTCCAGCATAGCTTTGAGCAACAGGGCCGGACTGCCGACGGTGAGGTTGATACCCGCCTTAAAGCTGTAGCCGATAATCGCCTTTGGAAGACTGTAGGCGCACATCAGTTCGGCCAACCATTCGGTCTGATGCTCGCGAGCGGTCATCAGATTTTCGAAGATGTCATGGCTCAGGGGCAATTCCCGTGCGAGCCATGACATAGCGATGTTGTCGCGTGGATGGCAACCGCCGCCGTCGCCCATGCCGCCGTCTAGGTAAAGCGGGCCCAGCAGACGGCGCCGTGCCTTTTTGAGCGCGCCCATGACTTCGTCGACCTTCGCACCAGGAGATTTGTGACAAATCTCCATCAGCGTGTTGGCGAATACGATCTTCATGCCGATAAAGGTGTTGTATGCGACCTTAGTCAGTTCGGCGCTGTCAATTGACATCTGGCACGGAGGCGCATCGGTCAAAGTTGCATACAGAGTCGCCATTTTGGTCGCGGTCTGCAGATCGTCGATGCCAAGCAACACGAACTCGGGCTGCAAAAAATCTCGCATTGTCGTGCCCATGGCGGTGAATGAGGGATTGTAGCATAGACGAAGCAATGGACTGGCCACCGGTCGGATGTGTCGCCGCACGGTTCCGGGCAAAACTGTCGAAATGATCGCGACCACCATCTCGTGTTTGACAGTCGCGGAGATATCCTCAATCGCACGGACAAGATAACGGTAATCGAAATCCATGCGTTCGCTCGGAAGGCGCGTAACGCCTTCGTAACACGGGTCGTGCGGCGTTTGCACCGCGACGAAGATCACTTCGCCATGGGCTACGACATCTTCCAGGGACCCGAAACGCAGATTGCTGCGCGCAAGATATGGGTCGAACGGTTCCTGGCCGTCAGGACCGGTCTCGCGATAGGGGCGAGGGTTTTTGTTCATCAAACCCGAAACAATGTCATACGCCACCACGTCATGGCCCTTCATCGCCACCGCAAGCGCGCAGGGATAGCCAAGTTTACCCAGACCGACAAATCCAATCTTCATCGATATTTTCCTGATGAAAGTCGGCAGTTAGCGACCCTGACGATAAGCAAGCATTCGCGTTCGGGGTTTTCGATAGGCTCAAGAATCTAAGATACCGCTTGGCCAGACAAGCGGTGTGTATGTGTAACCGCAAGGATAAATAGCGCTAGGGTGTCTGTACCCAGATAACTCATTGAAAAGCAACAGCGAATATGATTTATTGAGTTTATTACACAAGCGCTGAGTAGAATATTCAGGGGCCTGCCTTGCTTTTCAACAGTTATGCGTTTCTGGTTCTCGTTTGCTGCACATTCGCTGTCTATTACACGCCTACGCTATCGCGCCTTCAGCTACCTGTTCTGATCGGTGCGAGCATTATTTTTTACTCTTGGTTTCAGCCGATGCTGCTGTTGCTGCTGCTCACTTGTCTCCTAATCAACGTCGTCACAAGTTATCTGGTCATCATCGGTCACAAGAGTTGGCGCCAGACCTGCGCGGCGCTCGGAGTGGCATTCAATGTCGGCGTTCTTATGCTTTACAAGTATGGCCCACTTATCGTTCACACGATACCACTTCATACCGGCTCGATTGGCGCATTTATTGTAACGTTACCGCTGCCGCTCGGCATTTCGTTCTTCACCTTTCACGGCATAACGCTCCTTGTCGATACGTTTCGCGCGCAATGCGATGTGCCGCTGCAGCACGGGAAGGACTCTTTGCTGTTCCATGCATCGAAGGTAAGCCTTTATTTCCTGTTCTTTCCACAACTCGTCGCCGGTCCAATAACAAAGTCCCGTAATTTCCTCCCCCAGATAGCGGTTAAGCATTTCGGAGACGTTCAGTGGGAATACGTCTTTCGCAATGTCACCCTAGGTTATTTTCTAAAGATGGTCATCGCCGACAACCTTGCGCAGCAGACTTTCTGGATCAGCTATCCGTACTTTCTTTCGCGCCCGACATCCGATCTCTTGATCATGCTGTGGGGGTATTCAATGCAGATATTCGCCGACTTTGCCGGCTACTCTCTGATCGCAATCGGCATTGCTGCGCTCTTCGGCTATGTGCTACCGCAAAATTTCAATTCTCCTTATCTCTCCGACAGCTTCGCAGATTTTTGGCGCCGGTGGCACATTTCGCTGGCAAGCTTTCTCAAGGAATATCTGTACATCCCGCTCGGCGGTAATCGTAGGGGTCACCTGCGGACCTATTTCAATCTTTTTATCGTGATGCTATTGGGTGGCATGTGGCACGGAGCCGCCTGGAGCTACATGGCCTGGGGCGGCGCCCACGGGATCGCCCTAGCGAGCGAGAGAGTGCTTAGAGACCGCGTGCGTCTACCCAACAAGCCTGGGATTCGATTTATCAGAATGAGTTTAGTCTTCGTCTATGTGACTGCCGCGTGGCTACTCTTCAAACTGCCTGATTTCGGCGACGTAGTCGATTACGTAAGAGCCATCAGGGACAACGCTGACATGAGCGGCTCTTCCGACATGCGGTGGTTCATCGCCCTGTATTCGATACCGGTCGCAGCTTATCATTTTATTCGTGCTTACCGACAAAACTTCGGCATCGTTGACCGGCCTGAAGTGTCGGCTTTCCTTTATGGCCTGATGATTTTTCTGATAACGACGAACAGCGGGGTACCGCAATCATTCGTGTATTTTCAATTCTAAAATCGGCGCTTAGATAGCGATCGCACTACGAGGGGAATTGGCGATGAAGCTTATCAGAAACTCTCTGATCGCTTTTCTGCTGCTGCTGACCCTCTACGAGACCTTAACTCGCCATGTCTACTCTAAACTCGCTTTCCAGGGCGGCGAAAACCAATGGATCAACAATTATATCACTGCCCAGGAATACATCTACGATCAGGCGGATGCGGGCGTCGTGATTGTAGGATCATCGCTCAGCATGCGATTGTATCGCGACTTGCTTCCGCGCGAGACATTCAACTTATCCTTCGGCGGCCTAGGCCCCTTCGACGGAATTAATATCGTTCTGGGCGCGAATACGTATCCGCGCGCTCTTTTCATTGAAACTAACTCGCTGACCTGGAATTCGGACCCTGAGTTCGATCGTGCAATTGTCAGTCCTTGGCTTATGACACCGAGGAGGTGGATGATCTCGCTGCGGGACTTCGCTCGTCCCGTGACATTAGTAAAGGACTATCTGAGGACCGGCATCGATCGCCCGTGGTCGTTTCTGTTCGGAAATTTTGCAAGAGAGATGCAAGCTGCGCCCTTGAATGGCAACACGGACATCATCTTCGATCGATTACTCGCTGATCAAAAGCGCAGGTACCACGCGAAGCTCGGCAAGAACATGCAAGCGAACCTGATCAGAAAACTTAGCGCCGATGTTGCCGCTCTCGAGCAGCGCGGCATCAGAGTGGCCTTTTTTGAAATGCCGCTGAACCCCGCATTGTGCGAGACATCGTTTGAGACCGCAATTCGCACTTTGGTCCGCACGCAATTCCCCGCGGAGCCGTACTTTCGCGTTGGTGACTGCAACGCAATTAAGACGGTCGACGGTCTGCATTTGTCCGACCCAGAAGCCAGGCAGGTCACACAGCAGTTCGTCCAAATTGTCGGGGAAGTGATCCACTAGGAATACCTTGGGAATTACGGCGAAGGACATCTAAATGAGCGATTAATCTGCGGCATCTGCGGAGACCAAGGCGCCGGCCCATTTTCGAATTAAGTGCGTTGTCGAAGAACTAGGCGCTCGCCTGGATCAAGGCCATGATTTCCGACTTGAATTCAACGAGCCACGGTCCTCTAAACGCCCGGTGATCCCGCTGAGCCCCAGGAGTGCATAATTTTTAACTTTTCTCAGTCCGGCTCGTCTATTAAGCTCGAATATGGTTTGGCTGTTCGGGCGATCATCCAACTCATTTCGGCTAAATGTACGCCGTGGAAGGGTTATCTGTCCCCTGGCTTGGGAGCCCAAGAAAACCGCGGTCATTATATGCGACATGTGGGACGACCACTGGTGTAAGCGTGCTGCGCAGCGGTGTTCGGAACTAGCGCCACTTGTGAACACATTCGCTCAAGTCGTGCGTGCGCAAGGCGGGCTCGTGGTTCATGCCCCAAGTGAGACCATGCAATTTTATTCTGGGTTGCCGCAGCGCGAACGCGCCAAGGGCGTCTCCATCGTGATTCCACCCATACCCATCGAGACGCGCGAGATCGATCTGTCTCGCGAGCCGGAATTGCCGATTGATGATACCGATGGTGGCTGTGATGACATACCGCCGTCCGCTCTCGGCCAGTGCGTTCCTTGGACGCGGCAACATCCGGCGATCACAATCGACCGCCAGGACATCATCAGCGATGCGGGCGACGAGATTTACAGCACTTTCATTCATGGCGGGATCATGAACGTCTTCATGACGGGCGTGCATGTAAACAAGTGCGTTTTGGCGCGTTCCTTCGGGGTGAGGCAAATGGTCATGTTGGGATTGAACGTCATCCTTGTCCGTGATTTGACGGACAGTCTGTACAATCCAGCAATGCCACCGGTCGTAACCCACGACCGTGGAACTGATCTGGTCGTGGATCACATCGAGAAATACTGGTGCCCGTCTGTGAGCAGTGCGGACGTAATTTCCCCGGGCGCTCAGTTTTCGCTTTCTATGCTTTTGCAAGCTTCGTCCAGTGCAATTAAATGCTTTTGGTCGTCACTTGGGCCGCGCGCAAGATCGACTGATAGGCGAGAGGACTGATGGGAGCAGCGAACTGCGGTTGGAGACGATGCAATCGGGCCTACACACAACGGTCATCATCCCGGTATTCAACGGCGAGGCGTATGTCGCCTCGGCCGTGGACTCGGTGCTTTCCCAAGTGGGCGAATGCGATGAGATTTTAGTCATCGACGATTGTTCGACGGACCGCACTCGCTCGGTCTTGCAGCCATATTGGACGAGGATCACGCTCCTTCAGGGCCCGGGAAACGGTCCGTCGGCGGCGCGCAATGTGGGGCTTGTTGCGGCAACGGGAGATTATATCGCCTTTCTCGATCATGATGACGAGTGGCCTCCCGGTCGTCATTTGACCCTTTTGTCGGCGCTTCAAACAAATGCCACCGCAAATGCGGCAGTCGGACGGTTCCGACTGCGAATAGAAGCGTCCGGCGATGGTTCTCGATTCGTTGGCATGGATGGCAAACACGAGGCGTCGATCTTGTGGAGCTCCCTCTACAGCCGCCAATTGATAGACCGGGTCGGATTCTTCAACGAACGTCTCCGATTTGGAGAGGATCTCGAATATTACTGCCGTCTAGTTGGTGCTGGACTGTCTCCGATTTTTTGCGATGCAGATGGTTTGATTTATCGCCGTCATGGATCCAATGCGACGAACGCTTCGCCGGATAGAATGATAGTAGTAACCGACATTCTAGCTGAGCATCTCGCTACACGCCGAAGCTCACGATAGTCGGAAGATGTCGAAGCAAGGTCCCGGCCACCTGGCCTTCATGAACTCAGCCGCCGTAATTGCGGTGAGGAGCGCCGCCGATCAAGCGCGCGCTTCAGCGCATCGAGATTTTCGGAGCGTTGCGCATCCCGTCTTAAAATTCCGTTATTCGTAGTGTGCAGGCGCCTAAACGCAACAACCTCAGGCAGCATATCGACCTGGAGTTCCTTATCGATCGCGCGCGTATACCACTCGAGGAAATCGATGTTCCGCAGAGTGGAATCAAACAGTCCAATACGTTCGAAGGCCTCGCGTCGAATCATCATGCTCGTTTTGGAAATGCCAGGCTGTGGCGCCCGGGGGCATGCTAATCGGTCGGCGAGCGCGGGCGTCAGATCATCGCTGATGAACTGCTGCACCTGACCGAATACAGCTTCCTTGTCAGGGAATCTTGTCAACCGCTCGAACTGGCGAGCGACTTTGTCGTGTGTCCACAGGTCATCTGCATCTAAAAAACAAAGAAATCGGCCGGTGGCAGCGATCACGCCACGATTACTCGCGGCGGCTCCGCCGCGGTTCGGCTGCCTGATTAATGTGACGTAAGGGCTCAACGCGGCCAACACGCTCGGGGTGGCGTCGGTCGACCCGTCGTCGACGACAATAATATCGTCCGGCACCATCGTTTGTTGCAACACGCTGTCGATGGCGGCCGCAACGTAGCTTTCACAATCGAAGACGGGGATGATGACCGAAATCAACGCCATAAATCCCCTCATTTGCCGCGCCCTAGGCTCTCCCAAGAGGCAAGTGACTCGACCACCGCGCTGTTTTTCCGGCGACGATCCAAGGATTGCCTCACGGTACGCATCAGGGCTTCGCGACCGGCGACGACATCTCGTGTCATGTTTTGTTCATGTCGGCGGTACAACAAAACAACACCGTCGATGGTGGCTATTGCGACATTTTGCTCTCGGCAGCGCAGAAACCAGTCCAAATCGGCACTCTGCGGCATGGTAACGTCTAAACCGCCGATCAAACTAAAGACTTCCTGGCGGATAATGGCGCAACCGAAGCTCATGAGAAAGGCCTCGGGACGTGCAGGACTTGACGACAGTGCTTCGGTCCAAGCTTCGCTTCTGAACGAGCGGGCTCGTCCGCATACGATGCCCGGAAAATCCTTCTCGGTCAGGCGCACCAACAGCGCGGCCAGCCGGTCGGGTGGCCAAGCGTCATCAGCATCCAGGAACGCAATGGCCTGACCACGCGCCAGCGCGATACCGCGGTTGCGAGCGTCGGACTCACCGTGATTGTTTTGATAAAAATATCGGATGTCCGCGCCGAGAACACCAACGAGCGCTTGAGTCCGATCGGTAGACCCGTCATCGACAACAATAATTTCGGCTGGCTGAATGGTTTGACGGCGCACACTTTCGATCGCGTCGCCAATAAAGTTTGCGCTGTTGTAGGCCGTGATGATGGCGCTTATCGCGGGGCGAATGGGTCTTTGCAAGTCCGGCTCCGAAATCCGTGATTCAAGCACGGGGGACGGCAATATTATAAATCGCTGACCGGCCTCGACGGCCGCCCTGGCCAGCCCGCATCGGAAACATCATGGATCGGATCGAGCAGCAACAAGTCCTTCATGTCAGTGAAGCGCTCGATGAGAGGTGCCACTAAGGGCTGCCGCGCCGCAGTCCACGGAGGAATGGCACTTTCTTCAATAGGAACCTCGGTTTCTCGAAGCAAGTCGTTGGCAAGCAGGTCATCGAGACAGCGACGCGTGGTGGAAGCGACTTCCTCAGATGCACAATCGTATCGTCGACCGAGCTCGGCAACAATCTCGTTTACGGTCGCACCGGATTCGATCAGCGACCAGATGTCCACGGCGCATCCGCGGAGACTAAAATAAAGGCCTGACACCGTGTCGACAATCAAAACTTCGTCGCCGAAGTTGCGACTGTAGAGATTTATAGATGCGATATGATAAGCCTTGTTGTCTACCATCGCATTACGCCATTTTGTTCCTGCTGTCGGTTACCATGGCCGCGGCCACTGTGCAAATAGTCGATCCGCAGCGAGCCGCTCTCAGCGTACCACGACGCTTTTGGACAGTTTGTATAGTTTGTTACGCTGCCGGAAGAGCGTGGCTTGAGCCGCGTCATCTTTGTGCCGATCTAGTTGCAGCTGAGGTATACATCATGGATATCGGCATCATTGTCGAGGGGATCGAGCAAAGTCAATTTGCGGCGCAGCCGTGGATGTATTGCAAAGACGCCCTCCTTAGCAAAGGTATTCGGATTCACGTCTACCACGGGGGTGGGGACGGATTTCGGCGCAGCTTTGATGCAATGTGCCTACACGTATGGCAAGATTGGAGAAACCGGGAACGTTTCGACGCTTATCGGATTATGCCTGTCCTTGAGCAATTCTCGACATACCGTTCTCGTTTCCCAGAGACGATCCAAATCATCCTCAATCACACGGACATGGCACGCAGGCCCTATGCCACACTCTGCTGGAGAGACGGGAATCCGGTGCTATACAGAACGCCAGCCTATGATCGCACTGAACTCGCACCATTCCCACCAGAAACCATTTGGTCTTATGAAAAAGTTTGGGGAAGGAATTGCTTTTCCCTTCGGAGCAATCCGTATCGAACAGAAAATACAATGCGTTGATGGCAAGTTGCCGGATTGTCGTGTGCCCACGCGGCTGGGGTGAGAACAGCAGTCGACATTGGGACACGTGGCTGTCGGGGAAGGCGATGCTCACTGATCGGGAATGCGATTCCGTGGAAATGATCCCGGGTATTCGGCTACGCGAGAGCGAGCACTATCTCGTATTCGACGACCCTAACGATATACCCGATATTGTCTCCGATTGGACACGACCGTCACGGTTAGCCGATCTTGCAAAGATTGCGGAGAATGGTCGGCGAGCTGCGTTGTCCTACGACGCACTTGAGCGGATTACGCAATTCTTCTGGTCGATTAAGTGAAGATCGCCTATTCTCGCGACCTACATGTCTGTGGCCTCACAATCCGATTTGCGACGTTGATAAAGCGAGCTTTGCGTATGGATGAATCAGTTCAGATGTACCTTTCGCACCAGATCGGGCTGATTTGTGAGCGAGCGTTGGCTTGTGCGCCCATCCGCTCCGGCCGGCGGTGTGGGCCGTTCGAACTCGCACTTGGATTTAAGTCTCAAGCCTTGGCGGACGCCATCGAGCCGTTGTTTCCAATTGGCCGGCGGAGAGATCCCAATCTTACGATCGGATTTCTCAACCGGCGCGATTTCGATCTCAGTAGACAAGTTCCAATCTCACCTAACGTGCATCACGCCATGGTGGCGAACAGCGATTATTATGCCGCATGGTGGCCGGGCCGACAGCCGGTGCTTTATTTGCTCGATAAGCGCGCGCGCCAGGGGCTCGTCTGGTTCGCGGCGGACGAGGCGCCGAATTGGGAACTGAGCCGACCAGGCCTCCCGCTGATCCAAGCGCTAAGTGCCGACACTGCTTGGACTCCGGCTCATGGCGGTGCCGTCGGAAAGGACGGGCGCTTTATTCTATTGGCAGGTCCTGGGCGGGCCGGGAAGACGACGGCCGCGCTTGCTTGCGCGCAAGACGGGTGGGACTATGCGGGTGACGACTATGTAATCGCGGATGCCAAAGGCGGTCGGGTCGAGCCGCTATTCACATCGGCTCGACTCCGTATCGACATGAGTGGCGCATTCACTGAACTCGTTAGTGGCGCAAGCCTTGGAATTACCAAGGACGAAGGCGATACTCGACACGAGTTACGGCTCGGCGATCTTCTGACGCATCGAATCCGGGGTGGGGCAATAGCCGTGATTCTGCTGCCACGTCGGCGAGGTTCCCCTAGCCCCGTTTTCGCTCCCGCTCGCCGGATTGACGCCTTTGAAAGTTTGAGTAGGCACACCATGCAGTCGCTTCCTGGCTGGTCCTCAGTGCTTTCAATCAAGCTTGTTGATCTCGTCGGGTGCGCGCCGACCTTCTTTGTTGACACCGGAAAAGATCCCGCTTTGTTGCCACGTGCTTTTGCGTCTCTGCTCGATAGCCTCCAAAACTAAGTGGCGTTGAAAAGTTACGTTGATTTCGTACCAGACGCCCCGCAATCCGGATGTTTCAAATGTCGATCACTTTCCATTAGTAATTGGCAACAACTGCATCAGGGGGCAGTCTCCTCGCTCTGAGCTTTGTCGATTCCGCGGACGCTTATGAAACTCGTGCACATTATCCCGAATCTGGGCCCTGGCGGTCCGACGCGATCGTTGACAAGCTTTGTCGAGTGGTCGACACGCAACATGCCGAGAGTGTCTCATCGCGTTCTAACCCTCGAACCTCGAGCTTATCCACCCTTATTGATTCGTCTCCGCCGCTGTGGAGCCATCATCCTCCAGAACCTCAGCGCTGCGCAAATCGAGGAGATGTTGACGCGCGGCGACGTAGTGTTGATGCATTTCTGGAACACTCCCCTGTTTTGGCGTCTCATCGCGAGGCAAGCGTCGTCTATGCGCTCGGTAATTTGGGCAAAAGTCCGCGGAGACCATCTACCGCAACGCTTAAACATTAATCTGCTTAAGTCAGCTGCTGGCGTGGTGCTGACCGCAGCGGCTCCAGCGTACCTCCTGCCCGATTTCGAAAGGACGCCAATAGTGCCTGGCCTGGTGCAATTAGACCGGGTCGCGCACGTGGAAAAGCGCGCGCATAATGGGTTTAACATTGACTACATCGGCACGACCAATAGCGGAAAGCTTGACCCGAAAGTTTTCTCGATCATATCTAACCTCAATATTCCCGATGTGAGGTTTCGGATTCATGGCGGCGCACTTGAGCCGGCAATGGCTCAAGCGCATGCGGCGATGCCAGATCCTTCACGCGTAGAGATTTGCGGTTTTACCGAAAATATCGCCGAAGTATTCGCGACAACGGACGTATTCGCCTTTCCAATGGCAGAAAGTTCCTACGGTGCCGGCGATTTAGCGTTGCAAGAAGCCATGTTCGCAGGTTTACCGGTTGTGGTATATGCGGATCGGGGATCAAGTCACCTCGTCCAGAATGGTGAGAGTGGACTAGTCGTACCGAACGCGGCGGGTTTCACAGCTGCAATTGAGCGCCTCTACCGCGATTTAAGATTGCGTAGCGCCCTCGGCGCCGCGGCGAAGTCCTATGCCCAGGCCGAATTCGGCTCGGGCAAACTTGCGGGACACTTGGCACGCATGATCGAGCATGCGGCGGCTACTCCCAAACGGCCGCTGTATATAAAACGCCCGACTTCGATCGACCTTGGCCAGCTGACACCCGCGGCCCTCTTCTTAGTTTCCCAGGGCTGGTCCGAGGAGGAGGCTGCCGATGCTGTCGCGGCTTGGGTCGCAGGCAATGATAATCGACTGAGCGACTTTGCGCAGTCGGCAAGCAACATTTGCTTCACGATCGAAGGGGGCATCGTACAGTGGCGCAATCACGAACCCAACGACTTACTTCTCCGCGTTTGGTCAGGCCATTGGCTGCAACGGTCGGGTCGTGATCGGGAGGCGCGGAGTGAGTTCGATGTCGCCTTACGCCTCGGCGCTAATGCTGGGGCGGTGGCGCGGCTCGCACAGCGTTCAACTGGACGTTCTTGGTCAGAACGCATCCGGAGTGACTAAATTCAGCCTGCTCGACCTCGTTTCTTAAAATCGAAATTCTTTAATCTTGCCGAAATTCCTCCATCAAGCAGATTGCACGCGAGAAAACGCTTCGGCGATCAGTTTCGAAATTTCGGGGTCAGAAGGCGCGGTCGCCGTCGAATGGCGGAGCACTGCGATTGCGAGCAGGTTGTGACTGCGCGCCATGAGGCGTTCTGCCAACCATCGGGTCGACCAAACCGACAGCTTGTTTTGCGTCGTTTCAAAATAAAGCCGGTCAAACGCATCATCAGGCGCAATGGCGGTGGCCCGAAAAGGTGCCGCAATCTCATGCCGTTCCGCGATGGTATCCAGGATGCTGCGGGTCTTTACATGTGTCGACAATGGACCGCTACCACGATGGATAACAAGATTTTTCATGGGGACCGCGCAAAGCATCTGCCGAGCATGTCGGGCAAGCGCCCATTCTTCATCCCAATTGGCCATTTCAGGTTTTACCCGGCGCTCATGGATGGTGGCGCGCCAAGCAAAAAGCTCCAAATCTCCGAGAAACTTTGCTATCGCGACTTGAGTTTCACGGCGCTGCCAAAGATCGCTGGCGCCTGAGAAGAAACGCCAAGCGCGTCGCCAGGTCGCCCAGGCCTGGGCATTGCCTAGTTTCGAAAAGAAACAAGTCGCACCTGCAGTGGGCCAACTGGAAAGCGGATTAACACCGCTGATCATTGCCACTCTCTCATGGTTTTCATAGGCAGCGAGCAGCCAGTCGCAATATGGAAAGAAGCTCTGCGACACCTCGACATCGTCATCGAGGAAGATCGCTCGGTCCTCGTGCCTGAACGCGGCGTCGATTCCCGAGACGAAACGGCGGTAGATACCGAGATTGGTTGACGCAAACGTAAACTCGATAGGGAAGGGCCAATTATCTCCAGCGATAACTGACCGAACATCGGCGCAACGGGCGCGATCGTCGGCATTATCCTTGGGTCCATCGCCAAAGACATAAAGCTTTGTGGGACGCGCCGCTCGAAATCCGCTCCAAAATAGCCGGCAGATATGTTTTACGATTGTAGACGAAGAGCACCACCGGAGAGCGAAGGCTCATGTGTGTGTGCCCCGGGGGTCATGCGGCCTGCGGAGCGACGGTAGTTGCCACTTAGAGATCATGTTTCAATTCGCTTCGCATCTTACGGATCATCTTGAACATCGCCGCGCGGTTCGTCTTTGAGTCTCGACTTAGATTGGAGGAATGGCGGCGCTTGCGCATCAGGACGCGGCCCGCGACGCCGCAGGGGATATTTGATTGTCGGAGACGTTTGAACCAATCGGTATCGCAACCGAATCCAAGCGCAGGATCAAAAGGTCCGATGGCAGTAAAGACATCCCGATGCGCCAATAATGCGCTAAGCGTCCATCCAAGCGTCGCGACATGGCCAAATTGAGCGTCGGTCCGCGTGGCCGGACCTCTCTCTGAAAACTCCTCAAAACTCACGATGCAGGTGGCGGGAGTGGAGAATTGTGTAATCACCGCGACTTGCTTTTCAAGTTTGGTTGGATGCCAAAGATCATCATGGTCGCAAAAAGCGACAAGAGGATATTTCACGACCTTCAACGCTACGTTCCTTGCCGTGGCGAGTCCAACTCCCGACTGTTCGATGACGCGAATGTCCGGCTGGGAGTGCAAATATTCCCGTGTCCCGTCATGGGAAGATCCTACGACTGCCACGATTTCACGAGGCGATAGAGTTTGGCCGCGAATCGCCGTGACTGCCTCCGGCAGATAGGGCATACCGTTTCGTACTGTCACGATAACCGAGATCGCCGGGATCGACGACTCGATTAGTGCTGAGCGATCGGCTCCCGCCGGATTGTCGCGCCGACGCGCCATACTCCGATGCAGAAGTTCAAGCCAATCGCCGCATACGTCAGTGGCCACGTTGCCTGCATCAGTGGCTTCCATGACAGAAGCCAGCCGTGCATGCGCCTCGTATTTACGATAGTGCAGCACAACATCCGGGATCAGCAAACGCGCTCTTTTGTGTTCGCACCATCGGATAAACAGATCAGCGTCCTCGCTTCGCCGCATGCGTTCGTCGAAAAGCCCATCGCTAAGCAAGATCTCGCGCCGTACCAGCACTGCCCCGACATTAAAGCTCTGATAGCGCGGTCCGATCCATGCACTATCGATCGACGGCGCATCGGCCGGAGTGATGAATTGGCGGACGGTTCCCTGAACGATATCGGAGCCAGGCGCGTCGCTGAAACCTTTCAAGAGCCGCGCTAGCGCCGTTGCCGTCCAAAGATCGTCAGCGTCGAGGAACGCGACGAAACGGCCCTGAGCGAGTGCGATTCCCCTATTGCGTGCTGCCGAAGGCCCAGCATTTGCCTGCCGAATTATGGTTGCGTTCGGCACTTTGGCGCGAACGAGCGCATCGACTGGCGTATCGGACCCGTCGTCAACGACAATCAACTCAAGTTCTTCGAGCCCTTGCGCACATACGCTATTGAGTGCCGCTTCGATATAGCGATTTTGATTGCAAGTAGGCATCACGATGCTGATCAGCGGCAGCTGTGACGTAGTTTTCACCGTCACCAAGGGGCGAGCTCAAGCGATGGCCGCAGCGAGGGAATTAGGTCCCGAATAAGCTCGATCGACCGGTGAAGTTCCTGGGGTATGTGGATTCGGTAAGACGGAAGCGTCCGCACCAAACGGCCAACCTCAGCCGCCACCTGCGCTCCTGACCCCTCGCATTGCACAACCGTACTCGGCGCTGCTCGACGAAACGCCTCGTTGGCCGAAACCATCTCGAGTACGGGTAGTGGGTCGTCAGTGAACTCAGGCAAGAGGAGAGCGCGAATCTCAAGCTGATCGGCCAGCATCGCTCGCGCGTGGCGCGCCAGATTGAAAATGCGCTTGCCGCCGCTCACCGACTCTATCTCGTGCTCGATGTCAACGATCCAGTCTGGCTGCACCCTGGCATCGACTCGGAGTTTGGCTGTGTTGAAGAGACGATAAGCCCGATAGGGCGGTTGTGGATCGACGAGACAGTAGTCGTCGCCGAGATAGTCCATGCCCGCGCCGATCGCTGCCAGCGCGAGGGTCGACTTGCCGCGCCCGCCTTCGCCAACGATTAGCAGACCAACGCCATCCTCGCCGATCACCGCGGCGTGCATGGTCATCAGGCCGTGCCGCTGCGCCAAACCATCGATGATCCAACGGAAGGGCGCGGCCCGATCGCTTGCGATAAATGCTTCGATCGACGGTACCCATACATAGGCTCGACCTGATCTCCAGTCGGCAATCGCCACGCCACCTGCGCCGCGAAGAAAATAGGTCGTCCGCTCGTTGTCGGACCATCCGGGCACGACCCGCTTGAGACCAAAATCAGGAGCTCGCCATTTGAGCCGTGGTCTTTTCACGCCACAGCGTACGTCGTCGATGACTTTGATCGCAAGGTCGACACGCCGCGAGCTAAGCGGAACCTCCTTCGAAGGGGCGATAGCGCGAACCGACGGGAACACATCAAAAAAATCGGCCTCGTCGATTGCGCCGTGCAACGTCAGTTGGATTCTCAGGGGACCGAGTTCCATGACATGGCCGGAAGCTTCGGATTCTTCCAAACCATGGACGACTTGCGCAAAATGCTCGATCAGCTCGACAGACGAGGTAATCATCCCGCTATCCGCGCCGTAATCAGGAGGCGCTGCCGCTCGACAGCCATTAAGTATGGGGCCATCCCTTTTGAGGGTCGACGTCATGGATCGGATCAAGCGTAAGAAGATCTTCCATATCGGCATGACGTTCGAAGGTAAAGCCTGGATATTCTGTCAAGGAGGCAGATTGAGAGCAGTCGATTTCAGAACTGTTCTCAGCCGCCGGCGACAGGATTTTCTCGCTAACCAAACGCTCCATGAACTCCGCGAGATCGATGGTCATCGTATCCATCGAAATGCCGTACTTCGTCGCGAGAGTTGAAGCTATCACGGGCTCAGGGTGTTGCGCGATAATATAGGGCCAGGCCACCACCGCGGCGCCGCGAAAGGCATAATAAACGCCATCGATAACGTTCAGAACGACAATTTCATCCTCGAAGCACTCGAATGCGAAGGTGTCGTGGTTAAAGCGAAATGCGCGAACGGTAGCAGTCAAGACAGTCTCCTCAACCTTCTGCCGACTAGTTCGTACTTCGCGGCCGCGGTACGTTCCATAGCGCCATATTGAATGAATCTCAACTAACGACGTAAGATTTGGGTGGTTGGAGGTAATGCCGCCGTGAATTGGCCCTAAGGTTCACTTGGCGCGGGGTCGCAATATGTGGCGCACTCAAACCGACGCGAATGACACACACTGGGCCTCAATCATGCACTTACTCCACGCTTCAAAACGTTAGCATTTACGGTCGTGGCGGCAAGTGTTCCTTGAGCCAGTGGACGACTGCGCGGCTGGCGTCCGGGAAGCGGTTGGAATTCGGCGTGGCGCGATCTCCGGTAACATGAAGGTATCGTTTCAGGCAGCGAGGTCAATTGGCTGATCGATGAGCTTTGTGGCGAGCGTCTGCCAGCCATCGACCTTGCGCATATTGATCTGGCCCGATGCGAGCAACGCCCAGAACAACATCGCCGCGGTATCTGCCGATGGCAGCACGGTCTGGGTTTTGATCCGCCGCTTGAACTCTTCGTGCAGTCGTTCGATCGCATTGGTAGTGCGCGCGCTCCGCCATTGGCTTGGCGGCAGTCGTGTGAAGGTGAACAGCCGGTCGCCGGCTTCCTCCAGGCTGTCGGCGACGGCACGGTGCTTGAGCCTCCATTTGCGGATGAAGGCCTTGCGGCGCGCTTCGATTTCTTGACGCGTCGACGCATAGATCATGTCGTTATAATCCGCGGTGATCTCGTCATGCAGACGCTCTGGCGCGTGGGCGAAAAGGTTCCTGTGCTTGTGGACCGTGCAGCGCTGAACCGTAAGCGGTGCTCTGTCCCCATCTTGCAGCGTTTGATCTGATCCGGAAGATGTAGCCCGTCTTGATTGGATCGGTTCGCATATATGGTTGACCATATAGTTGACGCTTCGGAGCGACGCGGCCGCATTGATATTCGCACCGGTGTTGGCCGTCGGCGGCGGTGGAGCGATGAGGTCAAGGGCCAGGTAGTCGCGGAATCCTATGAGCCCGGCGCAGTCGTTTCGGAAGTGGCGCGACGGCACGACATCACGCCTCAGCATCTGTTTGGGTGGCGCAAAGCGGCGCGGGCTGGCCGTCTGGTCCTTCCGGCCGCGGAGCCGCCGATGTTCGTTCCGGTGGTGACCGCGACGGGCGCGCCTGGCGCGGCAGGTGCAGTTACGCAGCGTACTGGGTCGATTGCGATCGAGATCGCGGGGGCGGTGGTACGTGCCGAACCCGGCGTTGACCTTGGCTGGCTCAGAGCTGTGCTGCGCGCTGTGAAGGCGGCCACATGATCGCGGTTCCGGCGGGAATGCGGGTGCTGGTGGCGACGCGGCCGATCGATTTCCGCAAGGGTGCCGATGGGCTTGTCGCCCTGGTGAGCGAGACGCTCGGCGACGATCCGTTTTCCGGAACGGTCTTTGTATTCCGCTCGAAGCGAACAGATCGGGTGAAGATTTTGGTCTGGGATGGCTCGGGCCTGGTGTTGTACTGGAAGCGGCTGGAACAAGGTGCGTTTCGATGGCCGCCAGTCACGGACGGCGTGATGCGGCTGACGTCGGCGCAACTCGCCGCGCTGGTTGATGGAATGGATTGGTCGCGTCTGCATGCGCGCGATGTTACGCGGCCGACCGCAACGTCGTGAGAGCTGTGACTTATTGAAATCAGGGCGCAGGTTATTCGTCACAACCAAGTGCGAATTTGATTCAATCATATGCATGCCGATTGACGCTGTCCCGGATGATGTCGATGCGCTGCGGGCGCTGGTAAACCAGCTATCGAGCGAGCGTGACGCGGCCATTGCGGAAAGCCGCCGGCTGACCGAGCAGAACGATCAGCTTCGTCATCTGTTGAAGCAGCTCCAGCGTGCGCAGTTCGGACAGCGGTCCGAGCGACTTGATCGCGATCAGATGCAGCTGGCGTTGGAAGATATCGAGACCTCGCTCGCGTCACGAGACGCGGAAGAGGAAGAGCACCAAAACGGCGCAGCCGATAAGCCAGCGGATCAACGCAAGAAGCGGCGCCCCAACCGCGGCGCACTGCCGGCGCATCTGCCCCACGTTCATGTGACGCTTGAGCCCGAGAGCACGGTCTGCCCGTGTTGCCACGGTGCGATGCATGTCATCGGGGAAGAGAACTCACAGCGTCTCGACAAGATTCCGGCCCGGTACCAGGTGATTGTCACGCATCGTCCCAAATATGGCTGCCGGGCCTGCGAAGGCGCGATCGTCCAGGCGCCGGCTCCGGAGCGCCTGATCAAGAGCGGCATCCCGACTGAAGCTCTCGTGGCCAGCGTCGTTGTCGATAAGTTCGCCTGGCATAATCCGCTTTACCGGCAGGCGCAGATCATGAAGCTGCAGGGCTTGCCGGTCGACCGCTCCACGCTGGCCTTTTGGGTTGGCGTCGCAGCGGCGGAACTCAAGCCGGTCTATCTGCGCATGAAGGAGATCCTGCTCGGCTCGGCCAAGATCGCGGTCGATGAGACGCGGGCTCCGGTACTCGATCCCGGCCGGGGCCGGACGAAGACCGGCTACTTCTGGGCGATCTCGCGGGACGACCGGCCGTGGGGCGGGGCCGATCCGCCGGGCGTCACCTATACGTATGCGCCCGGCCGAGGTGGCGAGCACGCGGTTGCTTTGCTGACGGGCTATTCCGGCATCGTGCAATGCGACGGCTATGCGGTCTACAAACAACTGGCTGATCCGGGGCGTGATGGAGGCGCGGTGACGCTCGCCTTCTGCTGGTTGCACTGGAGACGCTATTTCTTCGATATCGACAAAGGCGGTCCGGCGCCGATCGCCCACGAGGTGTTGGAACGGATCGCGGCACTCTATGCCATCGAGAACCGGATCCGCGGCCGTAGCGCGGAGGAACGCCGCGCCGTCCGACAGGCCCAGACAAAGCCGCTCGTCGAAGCACTAAGGGCGTGGCTCGAGAACAGGCTCATGGCGGTATCGGATAAGAGCACCATTGCCGAAGCAATCCGCTACGGCTTCAACCACTGGGACGGCCTCGTGCGCTTTCTTGACGACGGTCGCATCGAGATGGACACCAACGATGTCGAGCGAGCGATGCGTCCGATCGCGTTGAATCGAAAAAATAGCCTATTCGCCGGCCACGACGAGGGTGCCGTAAACTGGGCTTGCCTCGCATCTTTGATCGAGACCGCCAAGCTTCACGGCATCGACCCTCAGGCCTATCTGGCCGATATCCTCGCCAAGCTCGTCAATGGCTGGCCCACCCAGAAGCTCGACGAACTCCTGCCGTGGGCTTGGGCCGAGCAGACACGCGCTCGCCTCGCCGCTTGATCACGGCTCCGCATAACCAATCACGTTGACGAGTGTAGTAGTGTGGTCGCAGCACCGCTTACGCTGAACCGGCACGCCGTCCCACACGGCGGCAATCGCCTTGTCGAGGCCGGGTGCGCCATCGACGATGAGGAACTCGGGGCGACGCAAGCCGCGCTTGATGAGATCGTCGAGGACGGTGCGCCAGGCCTCAGTGCTCTCGCCACCCATGCTCTTGATCGCGAGCACTACCTTTTGGCCGTCCTCGCGTACGCCGATGACGACCAGCAGCGAGATGGAGGTCGCTTTGCGGTCGAGCCGCACGCGCACCACGGTGCCGTCGAGAATGAGCCGCACGATCGGCTCTTCGGCCAACGAGCGGGTGTTCCACGCGTCCCAATCGCTTTTCACCTTGCGCCAGGTCCGGCTCACCGTGTCCTTGCCCACCGCACCGCCAAACAGGGCAGCGAGCGCACGGCGCACCCGGCGCGTGTTGGTGCCAGCCAGATAGGTGCTCGCGATCAGCGCGTCGGCGGCCAGCGTACGGCGCTGATAAGCCCGCAACGCCTGGCTCTTCCACTCCGTCGTCTTGCCCTCCGGGGTGTTCAGCCGAGCACGCGGCACCGCGATCTCAATCGGGCCGAACGTCCCGGTCAGCGACCGCGTCCGGCTCCCGTGGCGGTGGCCGGTAACGACCGCCCTTGCTTCATCGCCAGCAATCTGGCTTCGCCAGTAACGCGGGCGGGCAAGCACAGTATCGAGCTCGCCACGGATCAGCTCTTCAATGAACTCACGCGCCCGAGCGCGCACCTCGGTCTCGAGCGGATCAAACCAGTTGTCGAAAAGATCAACAGCCATCTCGGATGCAGGCTGCGAAGAATCAGGCTTCGTGGTAGTGATCGTCATGGCGTGGTCTCCTATCTGACGCTTCAACGTCAGATGATTCGAGGTTGAACACCCCGGAGACTACGCCACCCTCAATTCCTACCAACCTCGCGACGCCACGACTGCGCGTGTCCGAGAATAGTGTGGTGGGTCCGTGACGATGTAACTTGGAGCAACTGTGGACGGCGATATCGAAAGATGATGGTCGGTCCGCGTTACAGGAGCATTTCTCCTGCACTTCGCGGAAGAGGCGTCAATCCCTTATCTTCTGATCAAAGCTTATACAAGATACTTTAATATGATGCGCGGCCGCTTTGTCCTGTGTCGTCCACAAGGGGGACTTAACGATACTCTCTGTCAGATTGAGAAATCAATTAGTTATGCCGAAGCGACGGAACAAATCGTTCTGATAGATACAAGTTACGTCGAGCCTGGTGCTGGATACATCAAAGATAAATTCTCCAATTATTTCGACTGCTCAGACCCACGAATTCGGCTGAACTCAGATCAAATGCGAGATGATCTAAACGCTCTCACTGTATTTCCCGATTTCATTGTTAACAACGTTGACGGGTATAAGGCATATTATGATCCGAAGGCGGGAAATTTTGTAGAACGGAAGACGAAAAAGCTTATCTCCTTCGATTTTTCCAAAGACTATTCCGAGGACCTAGTGGTGCACCATGCCTGCGGAGGAGGCAATTTAGGGATCTATGCTCTAAATCGGTTGTGCCTGAAACACAACATATCAAACGAGCTTTTCGCTCGGATCAGCCAGATCAAAAATGGGTACACCGCCATTCATATAAGAAATACAGATTATAAATCGGATTACAAAACCCAACTGCTGCTACTTAAGCCTCACATTGAAAGCTTGAACTTCGGCAATTTATTTATTGCGACTGACAATTCTGAGTGCGTTGAATATGTCAGAAGGCTCTTTGCAAGCTTTTCTGTCTTTTCATTTAGCAGACTGCCGGCCAACACTGGCCGTTCACTTCATTCAATACATTCGAGATTTTCGGTACACCGCGTACGCAGGTACATGATCGATGGCATTCTTGATCTGTTAATGCTAGCCCTGGCAAATCATTTATTTCTCATTCCATTGGCCTCAGGGCAGAGACAAAAATATTCGGGGTTTTCACGCCTTGCGAATAATCTACGAAATAATCCAGAAGTACTCGGTGGCCTCACTGCAAGCGCACGTAACTACCTTACCTCAATGCCTATTGAATCGACGTTTAATGTTGAATTCGGTGATACGTGCCGCAATACCATTTGCCAGTGTGGTTCAGGTAAGAGATTTGAGCACTGCCATGGAGCTTTGAATTTGCGCCTTTGAAGTTTCCACACGATTTATTTGATGTGCATTTGCCGCTATTTTGGGGCGTCGCCACCAGCCTTTTCGGCCGGTCAGGTCAGGTGCTTTCAGACCATCCATTTTGACCCTAAAATTTGCATCAGCTGACAATTTCGTCTCTGTCAGTGCAATGTGGGGTCGATTTACGAGCAGCTGCCGGCTATGCACCTGTAGGGCCTGACGGAGATTTCGGTGTATTTTTATCTGTCGAAAACACTCGGATTCTTCGCGCTTCCGTCGAATTTTATTCCGCTCGTCGTAATCGCCGGCTTCTTCTTGTGGGGAACCCGCTACGCCCAATTCGGCAAGCCAATCGTCGTAACTGGCATCGTGCTGTTGCTGATTGCTGGTATGACACCGCTCGGCACGGTTCTCTTGTTGCCTCTGGAAAATCGTTTTCCGCAATGGAACGGCGCGGAAGGAGCCCCGGACGGTATTATCGTGCTGGGCGGGATCGTCAAAACGAGCATTTCGTCTCTGCGTAACGAAATTTCGCTCGATTCGGCCGCCAACCGGCTAATCGTCGCCGTCGAACTTTATCGCCGCTATCCGCAAACGCGGATCGTGTTCAGCGGTGGAAACTCCAACCTCGTTTTCAAGGGAGCTGCGGAATCTGGATATGCGTTGCGCTTCCTTGAAGATCTCGGAGTGCCAAGCGACCGCATCTTGGTCGACAGTGCTTCGCGCAACACGATCGAAAATGCCATCAATGCGAAAAAGGTCGCCGCGCCGAAGCCGGGAGAGCGATGGCTTCTGGTCACCTCGGCCGCCCAAATGCCACGGGCGATCGGCTTGTTTCGCGCCGCTGGCTTTCCGGTCGAAGCCTATCCGGTCGATTGGATGACTGGCGGCTGGGATGATGTCATTAGCCTGCAGTTCTCGCCGCTCGGCGGATTTGTGAACCTAGATATTGCCGCCCACGAGTGGGAAGGGCTGTTTTTCGATTGGCTGACCAGGCGCACTTCCACGCTGTTTCCCGGACCCGCGAACAGCCGCACCACCCGTTAGAGAATAATCGGTGCTTCCCGGACGTGGCACGATGCTAACGCGTCCGGCCCATTGCGAGCGCGTGCCACAGAAGAGGTCAATACCGGCTGAGCGCCTTCGGGGTTGGACCGCGCATGCCATTGGCATGACGCCATGCAATCCCGCATTGACCACCGATCCTGGTTGATGTGAGGTCGAGCCAACTTTTATCACTGCCGTTGGTACGGCAATCAGCTCCTAGGCGACAACCGCTGCGCTGTCTTTCTCGGACGTTGGTAGGACTAGATCGGGATCGATCGAAAAACTGGTTGTGCGAAGCGGCGACTGCGTTGGGACAAGGTGTGGTCCAGCCGTTGTTTTTCCGACCGGCTGATGCATCTCAAACTCAGGGGCGTCTGGCCCTGGATTATGCTTACTAACGTCGTTCGCAAAAATCCGCGGCAAACCGAATAGGGAGAATACGACAAACAGTTGAAAACCGGCTGCAGTAATCAATATCGAAAGCAAAGCAACAATGTCTGCATTATCTACCAGTGCCCATATCACGACTGCATCTGAACCGAAGACCAATGTCGTGCTAATGAAAATGCGCCGCAGACTGACAAGACGCCCCATAGATGTCCCCGAACTGGTAGATCACCCCTAAACTATTGAAATCTAATCTTGCTCGGCAGTATGTGATTTACATCACAAATCCGTGCTTTTGCAGTTAGTAACGGCACAACTCTGATTGCTGCGTCACTCTCGGATGTCCTGTTATGGCACGCCGTCGGGACCTGGCCTTTTCACCTGATGCCGCGGCATCGATGGGCCGAGGACAAGCCCATGGCCTTTTTGCTCTTAGGCCCGCCCGACCGATGAATGTCCCCTGATATTCGACGCCGATTTGGGTATGGGTACGCCAGGCAACACGGCAAATTCGCGTGGTCCGAGCCCCGTCGAATGCTAGTTCAAATACATCTGGAATCGGCGCTGTAATCGGGAACTCAATGCGTGCGCCAAGCGTAGAGACGTCACGCACAAGACATGGGTAAGCCCGCCCCTCGCTGGGTACAGCCTTGGCGGGCATCAATACGCGCACTCGCGGGGCTCGTCTCCGCTCCTGCATGGTTGCGATCTTGCGACCGAACTATTTGTGAATCGCAAATATTAAAGGGCTGCAAATGTTAATGAACGGAAACCAATTTGGGGGTGCGTCAATTCCGCTCGATGGGAGTGCCTGAGGTCAAAAAGACCCCGCGAGTAATCGGCGGTTTTCTCGACCAATTCTTAGCGGCCAGTGACCTTGCGGTCAGGCCCAAAACCCCGCAATTATTAAAACCCAATTAGGAGCTACCCCCCGGGGAATTAGGGATTCCTGGAATGCGTGCACCGGTCGTGAAAGAAAGACTTTTCACTGTGAGGCATTTGCGCGTGTTCAGATCTTCGGTGGTCGCGAGTTTTCTCGTTGCTCTAACCCTAAATTCGATCGCAGCACAGGAGCCAACTCAGGCGCAGCGCGACGCCATCCGCTCCTCGTGCCGCTCTGACTTCATCACGAAATGCTCGGGGGTCCAGCCCGGTGGCAGTGACGCGTTCGCATGTTTACTCCGCAACGAAGCAAAGCTGTCAGCACCGTGCAAAACTGCCGTTAATGCCGCCGTCCCAAAGACAGAAGCGCCAGCCGTCACAACGCTAGCCGCTCCGGGAGCGAACGCGCCGACCGCTGCGGAACCGACGGCGGCGCCGTCTGACAATGCCGCAACTCAAGATGATCAGATCAAGGCAGTCCGACAGGCCTGCACGCTGAACGACTTCATGTCACACTGTTCTTGGATTGCGCCGAGTAGTCCCGAAGTGCTGCTGTGCCTGAAGGCCAACGCCGCCGCGCTGTCACCGCCTTGCCAGACTGTACTGCAGTCCGTTCCGGCAGCGGCAATGCCAGCGCCAACGGAAGCGCCGTCGGCTGAGCCCACAGGCCGGGAGCCCGCGCCGCCTAAGAAGCCAATGCAGGCAAAGCATTCAAGCGCGCCAACCCCGTCTAAGCCTGCTTCCATCGCAGCCGCGCCAAAAAAGCCAACTGCCCAGCAGACGAGTGCGGTCCGCGCAGCCTGCCGGTCCGATTTCATGTCGCATTGCTCCGGCGTTCGCCCGGGGGGCGCCGAAGCGCTGCAATGTCTCCAGCGCAACGCAGCGCAGCTTTCCACGCCGTGTAAAAGCGCCGTGGCGGCGATCGGCCGCGGCACTTCTGCGGCTGCATCGGGAACGCCGGCCATAGCCACGGCAGCACCAGCGGTTGCGCCGCTCGGGCCGATGCCGCCGATGCGGCCGCGAGAAGCGATCACAATCCTCAAGCTGTGTAGAACCGATCAGCAAATGCTTTGTCCGGGAATCCCACTCGGCGGCGGCCGCGTCATCTCATGTCTTGCTGAAAACGCGTCACGCTTGTCACCCGGGTGTTACGCGGCGCTCGCGCGGGCGCGCAGGTAGATCTCGGTTACAGGGCCGCTGCCGTGTGTCCGGCAGGTGAGCTTCGAAACGACAGCGAATATCACGAGGTTGTTCCGCACTTATCCTGATCGTGCTCGAGCCTCGCCAAGCTTATCGCCGCGCGTTTCTAGAAACAGGGAGAAATCCTACGGTTTTCCGGAGTGACCAGGACTGTCACGGCGTTGATCCATTGTCCTGTCGAATGCTATTTGCTCCGCTTCGATGTCCGTTTCCGAAGACGCACGCCAGGGCCGCCGCCATTCTCGTCGATAAATTCGACACCAGCGGATTCTAGTGCACGCCGAAGTTTGGTTCGCGCAAGGTCTGAGACACGCGGACCTGTGTCTCCTTCGACCCTTTTGACGGTTGGTAAGGACAACCCCGCGCGGTCGGCAAGCTCCGACTGAGACCAACCCAAAAGGCCGCGAGCCCCGCGAATTTGCTCAATCGTTAGCATACCAAAATCCGCTTGATCCAAAAAGGATCATCGGCTATGATCCCTTTTGGATCATTTGCGGCTACCATCGAATCTGCAGACCAAAGTATCGAAATTCCAAGAAAAGGGGATATGGAAAATGTCGGCCAATCTGCGAAAACCTTATAAAATTACGGATCGCCGTTACTTCATCGGAGGGTCGGACGCCCGGATCATCATGGGGGATGACGAGGCTGCCCTGGTGCGGCTGTGGCGGGAGAAGCGGGGGGAGGTGGGGCCGCAGGACCTGTCGGGCAACCTCATCGTCCAGCTCGGGGTGGCGACGGAGGAGCTGAATCGGCGCTGGTACGAGGCCAATACCGGACAGGTTATCGCCGATATTCAGAAGCGGGTTTTTCATCCGGCCCTGAAGTGGATGGTCGCCACCCTGGACGGCCGGGTGGTTGGCAGCGATGCGGTGTTCGAAGCCAAATTCATGCTGCCGTGGTCGTTCTCGGAGGAGGGGGCGCTGACGAAATATTCCCCGCAGCTGCAGCACAATATGTGGGTGGTGGCGGCTAGGACCGCGGTGCTTTCCGTCATTACCGGGGGAGGCAAGTGGGTGGAGATATTGGCTCATGCCGATCCGCTCTATCAGCACCTGATCGTCACCGCGGAACGGAAGTTCTGGCGCTGTGTCGAGAACGGCGAGGAGCCGAAGCTGTTTGGCGTTGATCCGCCAAAGCCCCGGATCGAAGCCATCCGCATTGTCGATATGAGCACGTCCAATGCCTGGGCCGAGTTCGCTGGCGTCTTCGCTCGGACCAGGTCGGCCCATCTCGAACACGAACAGGCCAAGACCGAGCTGAAGAGCCTGATGCCAGAGGATGCCAAGGAGGCGATCGGCCATGGGGTCCGGGCCAAGCGATCAAAGTCGGGAGCCGTCAGCTTCGATCTCCTCAGCAGCGTTACAAATGGGGAGGACAGCCACCATGCAGCGGTGCAGTGACTCCATTGCTGCCTTGGCGGCCGCTCTGGCCAAGGCCCAGATTGAGCTTTCCAACCCGGAGAAGTCGCTGGTCGGGACAATCGAAGCGCAAGCGGGGGAGGGGGCTCAGCGGCTGTTTCGCTATGCGCCGCTCTCGAGCGGGCTCGAGATCGTGCGTAAGACCCTGGGCCAGCATGAGATCGCCACCGTGCAGACCACGGCCCTCGATCAAAGTGCCGGCATCATCAATCTCACCACCGTGCTGGCCCATTCCTCCGGGGAATGGATTGCCTCGGACTGGCCGGTCTGTGCCATCGCCGACACCGCAACCCCGCATCGCATGGGGGCGGCCCTAACCTATGCCCGACGCTATGCGCTGTTCACGCTGGTTGGCATTGCCGGCGAGGATGACCTTGATGCGCCCGATCTCATCGCGCCGGCAGGACAGGCCGCCGAACATTCGAGTCGCTGGGCTGGGCAGGGAAAAAGCCGAGGCGGTAATGGACTGGCCGCTGTTCGGACGAAGGGGTTCTACCGCTCAGCAATGCCGGTCCACACCGCCTCAATACCGATACTAGGGCCGCAACAATCGGAAGTATACCGCGATCAGCTGTTGGCGGAACTGGAGAGCCTGGACTCCCCGGATGGTGCGGCAGCTTGGGCATACCGAGCCCTGGGCGCAAAGGACAGCCTAACCGCGATCGATGCCCGGCGCGTCGAGACGGCATTCCAGGAGAAACTGGCGGCCCTGCAGGAAGCTGTCGCACCAGCTGCCGACAAATCTGGCCCAGCAGGTGCCGAGGAGTCTGCGCCAGCGCCACGAGCCGGCGCAGCCGTTTCAGCTACGGCTTTTGAGGATGAGCAGGTCGCAGCCGACGCTACCGATAAAAGTGGATTGAGTTTTCCGGAACCGCGTCGTGTCCGGGACAAGGAGCACTTGAGGTTTGTGGCGAAGCAGCCCTGTCTGCGCTGTGGCAGGCGCCCCTCGGATCCCCACCACATTCGCTTCGCGCAGAACCGGGCGCTCGGGCGGAAGGTCAGCGACGAATTCACCGTGCCGCTGTGCCGGGGCCACCATCGCGAGGTCCATCGCTGCGGGGACGAAGCCGCCTGGTGGATCGCGGCCGGTATCGATCCGATGGCGCAGGCCCGCGCGCTGTGGCGCAAGACGCATCCGCTGCCGACAGTTGCCGACAACGCGGCGATGGACGATGCGGGATCGACTGCTCCTGCTGGTGACAATCGACGCAGCACAAAGCCTCGCGTCGCCGGCGCCAGCAAGCGGGGCGGCGCTGTTAGCGAAACGAAGCCAATTTTGCCGGCTCGACCGCAATGACTTCCTTCCGGCAGTGGCAGGCCAACCGGAATAATGCTCGTAAAAGCACCGGTCCGACGACGGAAGAGGGCAAACAGCAGTCCCGTTGCAATGCCGTCCGCCACGGCCTTACCGCCGAGACGGTGATCGGCGCGTTGGAGGATGCCGAAGATTACAAAGCCTTCGAAGCCGCTGTCATTGCCGACTACGATGCCCAGTCCGCCGTCGAGCGGGAACTGGTGTTACGTCTGGCCAGTGCCTTGTGGCGGCTGCGCCGCGCCACGACAATTGAAACCGGCCTGTTCGAGATCCAGGCCGAGCATTTGAGTGGGTTTCGGCAATCGCGCAAACTACCGCCAACCTCGCGAGACGTGGTCTATGCTCTGTTCAGACCGGCTCATCCTGGCGGTCACGACGGCGATGCCGCATCGACGCCAACCACGGATGCACCAGACGTTTTGCCCCGCTTCGATCTGCAGACCGAAGAACCCGCTGCCGACCCCAGCCTCCACCTTGCGCAATGCTTCCTGCGTCTGGCCAATCTGCCGAACTACGCCCTCGATCGGCTCAGCCGCTATGAATACGCTCTCTGGCGTCAGGTGGCCCAGATTCTTTTCGCGCTCGACAATCTGAACCGGCGAAAACCTCAGGAAAGAAGAAGTTCCCGTTTTGACTATCGGCAGCAAGAATACTCTCAACATGCACCCGACGATGATTAAATATGGGGGCAATCGAATGAGACGCCCGACGTTACAGCAAATTGGGTTCGTTTTGGTGCGCCACAAAGGCGCGTGTCACCAGCGGAGGAGGGTTCCGCCAAGAGAGTTGTCAATTGGGAGATGGATACGTCGGCGGTTGGCGCAGGGTACAAGCTCATGAGTTCGGCTTGGCGTTTCTATCTCGGGCTCTACGCTGGTTCGAGCCGCACCATCGCGCTATCCACCGCGCGCACCCTTATCCAGGTAGCGCTGGCATTACCAATCGCTGTGCCGCTTGGTCGGCTCTTCAACAGCGCGAGTCCACCTGCGGGTCTCTGGAAGATCGGCGCCTCGGATTCCATGGAACCAAGCATTCCCAAACCTTTATGCCGAGCGATCTATGTCGCACTGTTGGTTCCAATAACGTTGTTTATTCTTTCTTTGTTCATCCGACCGCAGGTTAGCTACGATCCCGCCTACGGTTTCGCCGCGCTGCGTAGCATGTTGGACGGCGGCTCTTTCAATTACATCACTACGCCTAACCCTGGGAACATTGCGAACGATATCGAAACGTTCCTTACTTGGTGGAGCCCCGGACAATACCTCGTGCCAGGCCTGTTTGTTCGGCTGGGTGCGAGCTACGGCGTGGCCGCTTCACTAACCACACTAATTGCAACAATTGTAGGAGTCCTTGGTTGGGCTCAGATTGCAAGACGCTTTGACATATCTTGCTTCGCTCTTTTCCTGTTCATTCTCGGTTTAGTGACGTTTAATTACTCTACCGGCCCTTTCCATCGTTACACTGGTGGAGAGGTGATCGTGTTTGCGGTACTGCCTTGGTGCCTAACAGCGCTCCAATGGGCAGTGCAAGAGCGGCCAGCAGTCAGTTTTGCGACTTCCGTGCTTGTGGCCACCGTGCTTTTCTTTGCGAAGCTTTCAGGCCTGGTGGCATTTGTTGCCAATGTAGCAGGTATAAGTCTGTATCTTGTATTGAGGCTACGGCGACCCACCTCATCGCTGCTTGCAATGTGGGCAGGTTCCGCGGTTGCAGGGCTTTTCTGTTTGATTTTTTGGCTTTCACGAGGCCACACACCCGTAGGCAATTCGGCATACGCTTTCACTTGGCCTGTCATCTGGTATCCTATCAGCGCAGCCGCGTTCTCCGGATTTTCCATGCAGGATCTTTTGGGTTGGCGGTTCCTGCATGCTTCCGCTCCCATTCTCTCCGGCAATATCGCAAGCAGTTACGTGCTTGGTCCACTCGGCCTTCTGCTCATAGGTTGGGTATGGCTTCAACTGCGTAACACGCGCAACCGCTCGCTGGTCAGTCTGCTATTGCTCATCATCGCATTTTATACTGCGACAATCGCCGCGCTATATTTTCGGGCGGGACCCGCCACCGCTAGCCTTCCGTTCGAAGCGCGTTATTCTCGTTACGCCGGTATACTATTTTTTCTTCTTCTATTGGTCGCCATAGATCAATGGCGCGGGTTATTGGCAAGGATCATTGCAATGCTGATTGTCGGTTTTTTTGGCGCTTACGGCCTGTCCTCGTACGCGAAGGCTGCACGTGAGATCATGCGCGACCGTCAGTATGACCAAGCGAGCGGCATTTCAATGTCATCTGTATCGCCTGTTGTTCTTGCGTACCTCCGTTCCGAGCTTGCGGAGCATCGCTGGCACAATGCAGTCGCCGTCGTCCCGGCGCCGTGGGCGGCTATGGGCCTCCCGAACTTTCGCATTATTTTAGGCTTTTACTACATGGATAACACCTCTTTAGAGCAGATCGCGCGCAAGAGATGGTCCGGCCGCTCGGAAAAGATATTCGTTATTGTGAATGAAAAAATGCGCGCCAAAGGCAAGGCAGAAGCCGTGTTGAGAACGTTTGTCGACTATGATTTCGATAAGTGGAGTGAAATAGATATGGGCGGAATGATTGTTTACTCGCAATGAGCGAATTAGAGTGCCACCTTCGCAATTTTCATCATAAATCATCGGTAGCGCCGTGATGCTCGTGATCGTCGGACATTGTCAGAAAGATCGAATATCAGTTTTTACAGTTCATCGAGCAGCGCTGGCTGCCGAAGTATCGAAATAGGCCCAATACGAATCCTCGCCTATTTTGCGAAGGGAGCCAGGAACAATTCCATCAAACGGCTTGTCAATTTTCGTTTGAGGACAAACCAGTACCTTGATAAGGCCGGCTCGAATCATTCCGGCGACGCCGTCAAACGCGAATGGCTTACCCTGACGCCTAAGAAACCCGTAGGTGGAAGCCAGGACGAAATGCGGCGGGTGCTCCTGAAACCAGGGCAAATTGGCCGCTCTCACGGTCACAATCACGGGTCCAGTCATTTCCGCCAGCTTCCGTTTGAGTAATGCAAGTTCGGGCATTGGTTTTGCGACCAGCGCTCCGGTCAGGCCGGCAAAGATCAGTCCGACCGAAACAATCTGTGCGAATGCCCCGGCAAATATGCGCCACTCGGTGGCAGCCAAAAGAAAGACAATTGAACACATGGTGGCAGATTCGAAGAAGTAGTTGTCAGAGGCGCCGATTTTCCCGGACGCCGGCAGCATGAGCGCAAAGGAGATCAATCCCGTCAGCGCCAATAGATTTAGATGAATTTTGCGAATGGAAACCAGAATGAAGATTAGCCCAAGAGCGAAGAGAGGCGCCTTCAAAAATGCCCACAAGCAGTGGTGAAACGCCGACGATGCTGACAGCCATGTACCAGACTGCGACCAGAGTAACGCGTAACGATAATCGGCATCTCCGAGAGCGAGCGTTGCGCCAAAAGCGATGGCTGCACCTCCGCCGAGCAGGAGCGCCTGCTTGCGTCTGCCCGAGATGAAAAGAAACAGGCAGGCCGCGGTCAGTGCGGCGACAAAGCTTTGCTTGAAAGCCCATGCCCCATAGAATGCCGCCAAAGTTGGTATCAGCCAGAAAGAGCTTGAGCGCCCAGCCTTCTGCACGCACCAGAGACCAGCTAGCTCGCAAACCAAAGCAGCAATATCAGGGCGGGTCGTAACGCTCCAAAACCCGATCAAAGGAGTGAGCGCAACGACTGCACTGCCGGCGATACGGCGGAGCAGGTTTAATGGAGCGAGCAGCGCATACCCGACAATACCGGATGCGAACGTCAGCACGACCGTCAGGGACCGGACGACCGACGGCAACGCCGAAGGTTCCAACCCTATTAAAGAACTAACTCCTGACGCAAAAGCACCATATGTCAAATAAAACAGCCAGTTATAAAAACTCAGCGCAAAAGGCGGATCAAATGGATAGGCAAATACTCTTTCTCCATGCATCCACTTCCAGATAGCAAAGAGCGATTCCTCTTCCGCGCCACTCGTGAAGACGTAAGGGCCGTCGCGGAAAGCAGCAAGCCAGCGGACGATCATCAGCGCTGCGCAAGCGGTACCGGCCACGGCTAACATAAAGTCCGCTTGTTTTTTCATGTTCTTAGAATTGTAACGAAAGACCGCCGGCGCGGCACCCATTTCCTTGACGGGTATTGGCTCTCCAGCGCGCTTCCGCGCCCGAGCCCCTTAGGGCGAGCCTTCTGCGCCCATTTTGCCCTTCAGAGCGGAAATTATTGCATCGACTTCGTTGGGGGAGAATCCAAGGCTCGGCATTGCTGTACCCGGCGCGAACTCGTTAGGATCGGTGATGAATTTGCGCAATGCCTCCTCATCCCAGAAGCCGCCCTTCTTCTTAAGAGCCTCCGAGTACCCTTGAAAGTTATCGCTCGCTATGGGCTTGTTCATAATATTCGCTAGTGTTGGCGCAACATTGGATGGATTCGTTTCTCCGAATTGATGGCAACTTATGCATTTGGAAAGGGCGGGTTTCAATTCAACCATCGTCAGCCCTTTCACATTTCCGCGCAGTCGTCCTTCGTCGACAGTGAGGATGATGAGCGCCGGGTCATCGGTCATAAGGATGATTCGATGACCAAACTCGACGATGTCACGTATGCGATGGCCTATCCATATAGGTTCGGAGAAAATCACCCGACCCTGGAGTAGTCTCAGCCGGAAAAGCGATTGCGCTTTGAGTGAGCCGATCAGCAAATCCCCTTCCCATGCATTATTAAATGCTTTGAGTTGAATAATTGGAGAAATGGCAGGCGAAGGCACCCAAACAAACAATGGTTCTTCGAAAAATTTGGTATTCGGCCCAGTTGACTTGATCGGCCAGGAAAATTCTCCATACTGCGTGCCGTAGGTTTGGTACGGCCACCCGTAGTTCCTGCCGTCAACAATGTCGTTCAGTTCGTCCCCTCCTTCGGGGCCTTGTTCAGTGCTAAGCAGCCTGCCGTCTTTGGTGAATACCAATCCCTGCGGGTTCCGGTGCCCGATGCTATTCAGCTTCACCTTGTGCGTCGATAGATCGTATTCGTAAATCTTTCCAAATGAAGAGGTCGGCGATTGGGCAACTGGGAGCTCATCTTCAGGAAAGCGGCCATCATTAAAATCACCGATTGTGAAATACAGAATATCGCCGACGATCAACAGCCGTCCGCCGCTCGCGTTGGTTCTGTCATAGTCGGGAATGTCTTCAGTCTCGAAAATCGTGCGCCAATCACTCTTTTTCTCCAACGTCTTTTTGTCGATCGAAATCGCCGATATGTTGAGGCGGGAATGGCGGGACACGGCATTGAATTTCAGCAGGCTCACGTAAAGAGTACCCGCGACTGGATCATACGCCATGTATAGGGCCCGCACCGCAGCGAGGGGTATCGGATCATTGGGATTTAATATGGCTTCGCGGATTCCGTTAGGAAACGTTCCATAGTCCAATTTGCGCAACGATTTATTCTCAAAATCGAAGACGAATATGTCACCAAGCTTGTCCATCACCAGAAGGGAGTTCTTCTACCTTCCCGAGAGCCCCTCCCATCAGTCCTTCGCCTGCCGCAAACATTCCGGTATCGCCGAGAGGAATTTCTTTCAAAAGCAATGGCAAACGGGACGTCACAATGCTCCGCCCTGGAGCATCTGACGACGCCGAATTCACGCGATAATTCCTTTTCAGCGTAGCACTGACAAAATTGTCATCACCCACTCTGGCGATTGCAATGTTTCTTTCGATTGTCTTCGCGAATCTGGTGATCTTATTGAAAGGCAGCACGTGATAGTGGTCGATGAGAATGCCTGCCGAAATCAACGTGACTGAATATACTGAGGTGCTGGTCAAAGGATGGGATTTGAGCCATCCGAGAATCCTGGCGAATATGGTCATGCAATAATGCGGTCCTGATCGAAAATCGGGTCTTAATTTTTCGCTTAGGTCGGATGCCCCGAGTTACTTTGAGGACTATAGATTGCAATACCCTTCCGGGCCAAGATCGAATGAATCCTCGCACGGCTCACGGCGCGATTGCCGCAATTCCTCGGCGCGTTGGGCGAAGAAAGCGTTCTGCCAAACGCAGCCCCGCGGGGGACGGAGGTCGTTATGCTTGTGGGTGTCTTGGGCGGCGGGTTGCAGGGCTGCTGTGCGGCCGTCGCGCTGGCCGCTCGGAGGGTAAGGGTCACTCTTTTTGACAAAAATGACGCGCTGCTCAGTAGGGCAGCGATCGCGAACGAAGGCAAGATCCATCTTGGTTATATGTATGCTGGTGACCCCACGCTCTCGACCGCCAAGACAATGATGGCCGGCGCACTCGCATTTGCGCCCTTCCTCGAACGTTACCTAGGCCGGCCTGCGGATTCGTTTTCGGTGTCGGTTCCTGCCATCTACGTCGTACACCGCGACAGTCAGCGCAGTGCCGAAGATGTTTGTGCCTATCTCAGAACTGTTCATGGGCTAATCAAAGAAGCGGCGCACGGAAGAGAGCACGCATATTTTGGAACGAATTTACGCGCCCCACTGCGGCCTTGGTCTGCGGCGGAAAAAGCAGCCGAGTTCGATCCGGAAAGTACCCTCGCTGCCGTCTCGACTCCAGAAATCGCGATTAATCCCGTCGCGCTTGCTCAAATCTTACGTGAATGTATTACCGCCCATCCGCTTATCGAAGTGCGCTGCGGCCGCACCGTTCTTGGGGCGGAGATGGAACGCAACCGAATTTGTGTATTGAGCGACGGGCAGGACGGGCATTCCCGGGACAGCTTTGATCACGTTGTAAATGCGTTGTGGGACGGTCGCCTCAGGCTCAATGCGGCGCTGGGTTTTCGGGCCAACCGTCCTTGGTTGCATCGCTTGAAATACGGGGTGAGCTTCCGACTGCCTCCGGATGTGAGACCGCCTCCGAGCGCGACTTTTGTGCTCGGTCCCTTTGGCGAGGTGGTTACCTATGGAGATGGCATCATCTACCTCACGTGGTATCCGGAATGCTTGCAGGCAATCTCCACAGATGTCACACCTCCCGACTGGGACACCTATCCGCCGGAGCCGTTTCGCTCTCGTATAATTACGGGAACATTGCGCGCGCTTTCCGCGATCGTGCCGTCGCTTTGCGAGCTAGATGCCGAGAGGCTTCCCGAGGCCAGCGTCAAAGGTGGGGCGATCGTGGCGTGGGGCAAGACGGATATCCAAGGTCCCTAACGCGGAGAGTCGTTCGCCAAATTCCCCAGTTACTCGAGATGTCAGCAAAAATGAGCAAGGTCGTTTTGAGAAAAATAAACAGGCCGTAATTTCCAAAATAGTGGACCACGAACGTCGAATGCAATGATCGCGGCCATTGGCAATGCCGCTATTTTTGCCATGGGTCGTGACTTTGCCGCCTGGCTCCTTCTTGCTTTCTGCCGTCCAATGCAAACATTTGGACCCAGCAAGCCGAGGGAATAAAGATTGGGCCGCTGCGCTTCTGCAATTCACTGTGGCGGCCTAAGAGTGCCGCGCCCGGGAAGAGGTTTTCTAATCAATCAAGGCGAGCAGCTCGGCGCGTGTTGCGGGCCAACGTTCGAGAACAATTCCGCTCTCAATAAAATTCACGTCCGGCATTTGAGAAGTGTGAGCATCCTTCCCGGCATTACGAAAATACATATAATTCCGGCGCGAAGTGGAATAGATCGTCGCGCCACTTAACCGACAGTCTTCTAGAAAAGCGGTATCCTCTCCAAGGGTGACATCGCGAAACGGGTAATCAAGCGCCAAAGATCGCGCGAAAGCTAATGTCCCGCCCCTAATGAATTTTACAGTTTGTAGACCCAGACCTGGGCTACTCAGTACGATAGTGCCAGTGTCCTGTAGATACACATAGAACTCAGCTTTTCCGATAATGTCGCCATCCTTGGCGACCAAGTGGTCAACCACTTCTAACAAATAATTCCGCCCATAAACGTCATCATCATCGATCTTGGTAACGAATAGGCCGCTTGACTGTTCGATGGCCGAGTTAAGGCAATCACCAAGTGAACGGTCCCCGGTAAGCTCTAGAACTACGCTCGCGTTGCCGAGCGCTAGCCGTTCGGCCGGCAAGAGGTTCACCGCTTTGTGGCCATGTAGGGCGATGACAAGTTCGCTGTGCACATAAGTCTGTCGTCTCAACATGCGGCAAATTTCGGGTAGCAATGCTGGACGCATTGTAACCAGAATAAGCGAGATCAATGGGGTCTGTGAAAGCATGCTTGTAATTACGAGCGGTCTTACTCACGACACTGATGGATGATGGCCACAGGCGTTGCCTATTCGGCGCCGTGCCTGTAATATCGGATCAGGCTGAATACCTCAAAGGACAAATCCCATGGCGGACGACGGTGAACTTCCTGATGGCACCGGAGATAATAATATAGAAAACTCGTCCCCAGACAGGCGCGAACTTGTCCGGAAGCTTGCTACAGCGGCAATATTGCCAGTCGTCGTAGCAACATTTGTAGCGAGCGACCTGACAGACGCGGCGGCATCCCCATGACTGTTTCAGCACCGGAGCGAATGGGGGACGGTGATAACCGAGCTGGCGAGCAGAATAAGGAAAATTGGTCACCGGGAAGGCGCGAGCTTATAGAGAAGCTTGGCAAGGCAGCAATATTGCCTATGGTAGTGGCAACATTTCTGGCAAGCGATGTGACAGACGCAGCCGCGTCTTGATCCCTCAAGGGGCCGGCCGAGGTTCGCAGACCGCAATTTCAGAGCCGGTTTTCAGAAATCCGCCCTTCAACAGCTTAGCGAAAACGTCATCCAGGCTAGTCTCGATCTGTGAAGACTGGATCTGAGGCATTGCCTCACGCATCAGATCGGTAAGCTCTTCCCGGGTTTTGAGTAGATCTATGGCGTCCCACAGGATTCTACCCGCTTCGTTCAAAACGAGCACCTCACGAGTTTCCAAATTCATGAGAATTAATTCGCCGTCGAAGACGTCCGTGTCTACAACTTTAGACTTCACGAAATGCATGGTGGAGATGCCTTACCTGCACACGACATTATATTCGTTGAAATACGAGACTCAAATTTCGTTTTCATAGGATGACCCTTTGGAATGCGACAATCGAGTATTCATTGCGCCAATTTTTTTTTCATCGGACAAAGCGTGGCACTTTCCGCGGACCACGATTTCATTATCTCAAAGCTCGCAGCTCTGTTCGACCTTCCAGTTATGGACTACGGCCCGGCGGATTATTCCATAACGCTCCGTAGGGACGCCGATGGCTTCGTAGTTGATACGAGCCATGGTCTACACGAGCGCTACGAAACCATATCCGACGCCCTCGTCGCATTGGCGATGATGATACCCGTTATGCTCCTCCCGTTTAAGTCAAAATACATTGTGCACGGCGGAGCATTTATCGCTAATGGCAAGTGTCACTTACTTATCGGGCCTGGACATATTGGCAAAAGTACGCTGGCACTGGAGGCTTGGCGTAGGGGATATGAGATCCTCGGTGACGATTACCTGTTGTTGGACCTTTCGACGACCACACTGCAAGCAGTCCCGAAGCCTTTGAAATTGCGATTAGCCGACGGTGCACTGCCGGAGTGTTTAGAAAAAATTATTACTCCTCGCGATTATTGTCTAGGCTATGCGAGGGACTCATGGACGCTAATACTTAGCCGAGGCCTGCCTCGCATGACGGCACTGCAACACATGGTTCCAATTGCAAGCATTAATCTTCTCATGCGCACGGCAGATAAAACAAGCTATTGCCACCCGGCCAGCAGGCACCAATTCTTAGGTTCGATTTACGAGCAATTGGTCGCGGCCCCACGAAACAATCTCGATATCTTCAAATGTTTATCCCCAATGTTTCGCGATGGTCACGTATCGACGCTGCATATCGGGGAGAACGCAACAGCGGCCGCGGTTGAGGCGATCGTTGCGAGATTCTGAGAAGAGTGCGATATGGGCTACTGTCCCTTTGCGACGCTTTTACCCGAAGTGGATTCCCGCGATGTACCTAATCCAGATGGCTTCGCGGCGGCAAGAAGACCGAATGAAATTTCGCGATGAAAGGCTCGGCGGAGGCGTGAATGCCGGATCGGTCCCGCTCGTGCGAGCACTGCAGTTTATCTTTTTATTTCAGCCGAATCTACCCAATTACGCCCTCGATCGGTTCAGCCGCTACGAATACACGCTCTGGCGACAGGTGGCCCAGATCCTTTTCGCGCTCGATAATCTGAACCGGCGCAAACCTCAGGAAAGAAAAAGCTCCCGATTTGACTATCCGCAGGAACGGTGCGGATTCCGGTGATGGCGGACAGGCATTCCATTTGAAGGCGGACAGTGAATCCGGTCGAACGCGGACAGCATTCCGGTGAAGGCGGACAGCGGCTCCCGTCGACGGCGTCATGGGGTCATGCGTCCTGCTTGACGTCAAGTCCGGCACGCTTGGCGGCCATTTTTCGCATGCTCTCGCCCTTGAGCGTGAGCCGGTGCGCGTTGTGCACGAGCCGATCGAGGATGGCGTCGGCGATGGTCGGATTGGCGATCGCCTCGTGCCAGTGATCGACCGGTAGCTGGCTGGTCACGATCGTCGAGCCGCGGTCGTGCCGATCCTCGACAATCTCAAGGATGTCGCGACCCTGCTCGGGGGTGAGCGCGGCGAGGCCCCAATCGTCCAGGATCAGCAGCTCGACGCGCGCCAAGCTCTTGAGGAGCCTGGTATGACGCCCATCGCCGCGTGCGAGTGCCAGGGCATCGAACAGCCTTGGCACGCGATGATAAAGGACGGAGCGGTCGTCGCGGCACGCTTTGTGGCCGAGCGCACAGGCAAGCCAACTTTTGCCGGTGCCTGTTGGCCCGCAGATCAACAAACTCTGGTGCCGTGCGATCCAATCGCCGGCGACGAGCTTGGCGAACAGCGCCTTATCGAGACCGCGCTGGGCCTTCATGTCGACGTCCTCGACGACGGCCGATTGGCGCAGGCTCGCGAACTTCAATCGGCTGACCAGCCTTTTGTTCTCGCGCTCGATGGCCTCGCGGTCGACCATGAGCGCGAGCCGCTCCTCGAAGCCGAGTGCGGCCATGTCGGGTTGCTTGCGTTGCTCCTCCAGCGCCTTGGCCATGCCGGTGAGCCCGAGCGCGACCAGGCGGTCGTGGGTGGGATGCGTGAGCATCGTGTCTCCTTTTCGGTTTGCATTTGCCCGCGGGGTTGCGCCGTGTCCGTTGCGTCAGTGGTAGTAGCCACGACCACGGATGTTGGCGTGCCGGATCGGCGGGCCGTCCGGCGCTTTCGAGTTGGCGTAGGCTTTGTCGAGACCGTTCTGCAGGATCGACTTGATCGAGCCGTAGGTGGTTGCGCCGATATCATTGCCGCGCCGGCTCGCGGCCTCGACGCGCTCGGACCCGTAGGTTCTCACCAGGCGCATGATGCCCAGGCACGATCGGAAGCCCTGCTCGGGATGGGGCTTGGCTTTCATGATCGCCTCGACCAGGGCGATAGCCGCCGGGCCGATCGAGGCTGCCTCGCGCATCATGCGCTGCGGCGTCCACTCCGCGTAGCGGCGGTGCGCGCTCGGCATGTGCTCTGTGATGGTCGTGTACCGGCTGCGCACGGCCGAGAACGCATGGCTCGCGACACGCTGGCCCTTGTGGAAGACCTCGACCGTCGCGCTGGTGATGCGCGCCTCGACCATCTCGCGGATCAGCTTCGACGGCACCGAGTAGTAATGGTCCGCGACCTCGATGTGATAATCGGGCGCGACGCGGGCCCGCTTCCATTCCGCATAGCAGTACGCCGCGTTCGGCAACGCATTGAGCGCCGGACGGTCGAGCGTCTCCAGCAGTTCGTTGCGGCTCTTGCCGATGCGGCGCATGACCTTGGCGTTGATGGCCGTTACGCAGTCACGGATCGCCGCATTCAACTCGGCCAGCGAGAAGAACCGGCGATGGCGCAGCTTCGCCAGCACGAAGCGCTGGACGATCTGGACCGCGACCTCGACCTTTGCCTTGGAGAGTGTCGCCGACTGCAGGTCGTATGGATACGACCGACCGCAAGGTTCACATCACGCACCCATTTCATCCGCACTGTGGTCGCCAGTTTGAGCTGATCTGCCGGCAGCGGCATTGGGGTGAGGACCGGGTTGTCTATTCGGACGACGACGGGCGCCTGCGCACGATCTCCGCTGCGTTTACTGATGTCGTCCCGTTGGATGAGTTCCGGTTTGTCGCCGGCGGCAGGGCAGCATTTCGGACGGTCGATTTAATGACGTTGTGTGAGTTGTTGGACCGGCTTGGTTCGCGCAGGGGGTCAGGCGATGCGTAAAGCCGATTACGCCGCATGTGTAAAGGGAATGGCGCCGCATTGCAGCGGCTGTCTTGATAGAATATCTCGCATTAATGGACTTATTCCCACGTCTTGTGCTAATGCAACAGTTGACGCACTACTGATAGAGGCGTATTTATATTTACGAATAACCGGAGCCGCACATGGCGAAGGCGGCAAAACGGCGGGACCAGAAGAGCGAGGCGCTGGCGCAGGATGGCGTCCTCAACCGCCATCCCGACGCCATCCGCGATGTCCTGTTCAGCGGCAACCCATTCTTCGACCCGAAAGACCTGGTCCAGGTGCGCTACGAGATGGTGCGACGCCATCAAGTCGACGGCGCCGCCATCAGCGCGGTCGCTGCAGCCTTCGGCGTTTCCCGGCCAACCTTTTACAAGGCCCAGGATGCCTTGGCGACGGCCGGGCTCGCCGGTCTGCTACCGAGCCGGCGGGGCCCCAAAGGTGGCCACAAGATCTCTGTCGAGGTGATTACCTACGTCGCCGAACTCAAGGCCGAGAACCCAGAGCTGACGACGCCACAATGTCTCGACGCGATCGAGCAGCACTTCGGCGTCAAGGTGCACCGGCGGAGCCTCGAACGCGCGCTGGTGCACAAAAAAAAACGAAACAATCCGCCCTGATCGTCGCCGCAGCGGACGCGGTCGGTGCTTACGAGAAGCTGCGCGCCGCCGTGCTCAATGCCGAGCCAAGCAGCTGTTCCGGTGTCGGCATCATTCGCCATCGGGGGTTGGCGGCGTGGATCAGAGAATGTGGGTCGGAACCTCAAGTCGAGGCGGTTCGCAAGAACTATCACGCTGCGCCCACGACCACGCGCGATCTGCCGCCGGCAGCAAGCGATCTCACGCGGGTCCTCGCCGGCATCATCGTCGCCCTTGCAATGGAGCCCACCCATGCCCACGGCTGAACTCAAAATCACCGCCGACCATCTCAAGCGCGATGCCTATCTCTACGTCCGTCAGTCGACGCTGCGTCAGGTTGCCGAACACGGTGAGAGTACGCAACGCCAATATGCGTTGCGTGACCGTGCCATCGCCGGAGGCTGGGCAGCCGAGCAGATTCATGTCATCGATCGCGACCTCGGTAAATCCGGATCGAGCGCGACGACGCGCGACGGCTTCCAGGAGCTCGTCAGCGAAGTGGCACTCGGCAAGGCCGGCATCGTCATGGGCCTGGAAGTCTCGCGGCTGGCCCGCAACTCGGTCGATTGGCATCGCCTCATCGAGTTGTGCGCCTTGACCGCAACCCTCATCCTCGATGAAGACGGCGTCTATGATCCAGCCGAGTTTAACGATCGCCTTTTGCTCGGTCTCAAGGGCACGATGAGCGAGGCCGAGTTACATATCCTCAAAGCGCGTATGCGCGGTGGCCAGATCAACAAGGCCCGGCGCGGCGAACTGGAGATGTGCCCGCCGGTGGGTCTGATCTACCGGACCGATGGAACAATCGGCCTCGATCCCGATGCCCAGGTCCAGAATGCCATTCGTCTGGTATTCGAGACCTTCGAACGCACCGGAAGCGCGATCCGAACGGTCCGATTCTTCCGCGAACAAGGTCTCTTGTTCCCGCGACGGCTGCGTACGGGATTCAACAAGGGTGAACTCTTATGGGCACTGCCGCAGCACGCACGCATTCTGCAAGTACTCCACAATCCGCGCTATGCCGGCGCCTTCGTTTATGGCCGCACGCGCATACGCCACCTGCCTGACGGTGGCACCGCCGTGATCAAGGTTGCCAGAGCGGAATGGCAGTTCGTCATGCCGGGCATGCACCAGGGCTACATCGATTGGGAACGTTTCGAGCTTAATCAGAATCGGCTCGCCGATAATGCCCGCGCCTTCAGTGGCGAGCGGCGGTCAGGGCCGCCGCGGGAGGGGCCGGCCTTGCTGCAAGGTCGCGTGCTGTGTGGATTGTGCGGCGAGCGCATGGGTGTGCATTACAGCCGGGAGAATGGTCAGACCGTCCCAATCTACGTTTGTCAGGAGACCGCAGTTCGGCGCGCCGGAAAGTCCTGTCAGACGGTTCCCGGCAAGGTCGTCGATCCAGCGGTCACAGCCCTGCTGATCGAGATGATGACGCCCATGATCCTGGCGGTCAGTCTGGAGGTTCAGCGCGAACTCGAAGCCCGCGCTGCCGAGACCGACGCCTTGCGCCGCCAGCATGTCGAGCGGCTGCGATACGAGGCTGAACTCGCGCGTCGACGGTACATGAAGGTCGACCCCGACAACCGGCTGGTCGCCGATGCCCTCGAAGCGGAATGGAACGACAAGCTGCGTCTTCATACTGACGCCGCCGCAGACTACGAGCGCCGCAGTCGAGAGCAAGCAGCCGCGCTCGATGCCGACATGCGTCGCCGCATTCTCGATCTCGCGGAGCAGTTGCCGCGAATCTGGCAAGATCCGCGCGTCGATGCCCGTGAGCGCAAGCGCATCCTGCGCCTCCTCGTCGACGACGTGACGCTGGTCAAGGCGGACACCATTACCGCCCATGTGCGCCTGTCAGGCGGCGCGACGCGCACATTGGTCCTCGAGCGGCCGCTACCCATTGCGCAAATCCGCAAGTTCAAGCCGGAACTCGTCGCCATCGTCGACCGAATGCTCGACCAACACTGCGATCGCGAGATCGCCGAGATTCTTAACCGCGACGGATGGCGCACATGGGAGACAAAACCATTCAATTTGAAGAAGGTTGCTTGGATTCGTCACGCCTACAAGCTCTCGAGCCGCTATGACCGCCTTCGTCGGCGTGGCATGCTCACGACACGTGAGGTTGCGGCAAAGTTTGGCGTCGCACGAACCACCATCCACGAGTGGGGCCGCCAAGGGCTCATCACAAAGCACTACGCCGACAGTCTCAACCGTGGACTGTGGAGCATACCGTCTGGGATCATGATCACCAAAGGTCACGGCGGTCGTGATGCCAAACATGCCGCTATCGTCCCTGCACCACAATGAGGTGCAGTATGAAGCAATCGTCTTGTCGCGCGGCTTCATCACGCGGGCGGGGAGCATAACGCAGCCGTAGTGGTCGGCGAGGTCCTGGTACGTCCGGTTGATGCCGGGCTCGTAGCGCGACGGTTTGGTGATCCCGGCCTTCAGATTGTCGGGAACGAACGCCTTCGGCACACCGCCGATCGTGGCCAGCGCGTTCACATGTGCGCCGATCCAGTCCGGCAGCGTCTCGGTCCAGCGCGCCTCGGCGTAGGTGTAGTTCGACGCGCCGAGCGCCGCGACGAAGATGTGCGCGCGATGCTCCACGCCAGTCGTCGGATTAAAAACCGGCATGGTGTCGCCGGCCCAGTCGACGAACAGCTTCTCGCCGGCAACATGCGTCTGGCGCATCGTCGCCGAGATGCGCTTGCGCCAGTCGCCGTGCCGCTCGCAGAACCAACTGTAGGCGTAGCCTTGGGCGTGCTCGGCGCGATACTCCTGCCAGAGCAAAGCCAGCGTCACACCGCGCCGCTTCAGCTCCGCATGAATGTGAGACCAGTCCGGCTCGGTGCGCGTCGTGCACGACGCCGTAGTCGCCGGCGGAAACAACCGCCGCTCCAGCTCGGCATCTTCGATCTCGTCAGGGATCGGCCAGCTGAGACCCGCCACGGCAGCCCGGCGCACGTACTCGCCGACCGCCGTCTTGCCGATCCCCGTCGCCGCGCCAACAAGCCGCCGGCTCATCCCCAGCGCGTGCGTCAGACGCAGCGCCTCGCGTATCTTCCTCATCGACACTCGCTCCGCCGGCATCGGTCACTCCCTGGTTGCCAGGGAAAACCGATCAGCTGATTCGACTGTCGACGGGAGCGTGCCCTACGCCGCCATCACCTGCTGTCCGCAATCACCGGATTGCTGTCCGCCTTGCGCTGGAATGGGTGTCCGCGTTGCACCGGATTTCGCAGGAACGGCTCTCTCCGTACGCGCCCGACGATGATTGAGCATTGGCGCGCTGTCGAAAACGACGCCGCGCGATGCAGCAAATTGGCTTCGTTTGTGCGTCCAGTAAAGGCTGGTGTGTTCAGCAGGGATCAAACCTGCCGGGGCAAAAGTCAGACGCCCCGTAGCTTGGATGGCAGGGTGGAGGGAAACCAAGACTCTGAAGCCCATCGACAAGGTCTCCCTTGGGGAGATCACGAGTCACCGGGCCGTAATGAGAGTGAACGCGAAGTGGCCTCGAAACCAAATGAATCCGAGAGCCGAGCCCCCAAACGAAGGGCGAAGGCAGCATAGGGTGCCGAAATCTGACCGACGCGGCACTTTGATCTCGGCGGGGTGGAAAGCGACAGCACGGTGACAAGGACATGCCAAGCAACTGGAGAAACCCTCCTCGCCCCGGCGAGAAATCACCGGAGCAAGGTCGATCGTATAACCGGCTCAACCGGGAAGTCGATCGACGGCGAGAGGGTGGCGGATGGGTCCGCAGTAGTGATGAAGCGGAGCAATGTCCGTGGAGCGAAGGGGCCCTGCTGTTTGTAACTTCTCCGGCGATCAGGGAGGCAAGGACGAGATGACAAAGGCGTCCATCAATTTGCAGGACCTGAGACGGAGAATATACGTCAAGGCGAAGGCTGAGACGACCTGGCGTTTCTGGGGTTTGTACGTCCATGTCTGCAAGATAGAAACGCTACGCACTGCGTATGAGCTGGCCGAAAAGAACGATGGGGCTCCGGGAGTAGACGGGGTGACCTTCGCGGCTATCGAAGCGCAAGGCGTGGATGCTTTCCTCGAACAGATTGCGGACGAACTCAATCAGCGCACATATGCACCGCTCCCGGCCCGGAGGCAGGAAATACCGAAAGACGGGGACAAAGTCCGCGTACTTTCAATTCCTGCAATTCGGGACCGCGTGGTGCAAGGGGCGCTCAAGCTCATATTGGAGCCGATCTTCGAGGCAGACTTCCAACCGGGGTCGTTTGGATATCGTCCCAAGCGGACAGCGCATGAAGCGGTCGAACGGGTGGCCCGAGCAATTGGTCAGGAGAAAACACGTGTCATAGACATCGATCTGCGCAGCTACTTTGACAACGTCCGACATGATGGGCTCTTGGCCAAAGTAGCACGGCGGGTGGATGATGCGGACGTGTTGCATCTGCTGAAGGTGATGCTTAAGGCCAACGGTCGACGTGGGGTCCCGCAGGGCGGGGTGATCTCGCCATTGCTCAGCAATCTCTACCTCAATGAGGTGGACAAAATGCTGGAGCGAGCGAAAGAGACCACGCGTAACGGCAAGTACATCAGCATCGAGTACGCTCGTTTTGCCGATGATCTGGTGATCTTGATCGACGCCCACCCGCGACATGACTGGCTGATGGCGGCGGTGGAGAAACAACTCCGGGAAGAGCTGGCCAAACTGCAAGTGGAAATTAATGAAGAGAAGAGTCGAAATCGTGGACCTTGGTCGAGACGAGAGCTTCGGCTTCCTGGGATTCGACTTCCGCCGCATGCGCAGTCGCCGGGGTGTATGGCGGGTTCGCTACACGCCCAAGCTCAAGAAACGCACGGCGCTGCTGCGGAAGCTCAAAGGCGTGTTCCGCCGCTACCAGTCGCAACCAGTAAACCGGGTAGTGCAAGTGATCAACCCGGTGCTGCGCGGTTGGGTGAACTACTTTGCGGTCGGTCATTCCAGCGAGTGCTTCGGCTTCATCAAACACTGGGTGGAAAAGAAGATCCGGCGCCACATGGGGCGGGCTCAGAACCGAAAGGGCTTCGGCTGGAAGCGGTGGAGACGGCAGTGGCTGTACGAAAGTCTGCGGCTGTTTAATGGCTACAGGGTTCGGCGACCACTGCCGAAAGTCGCTCTGGCAGGATAGGTCCTATAAGCCTTGGGGCAAAGCAAACAGGTGAGCGCAGTGCGAGGAAATCCGCACGCTGCGTTCGACGAGGCGGGGGCTGGAAACGCGGCACGGTCGAGATGGTGTGACACTCGCAAACGAAAGGGCGAGAAAACGGGGAACACAAACTTCGACCTAAACCGACGCGCCAGCCCTCGACCCTACGGTTAGACGGCCCGCGCGCATGTATCGGGCAAAAATACCGGCGCTTTGTCTGACAATCTCGAAGCGGCGATTGGTGTCCCATCGTCTTGGAGCGGCGGTAGCAGTGAGCTCGACCGCCCAGTCTGTCGTACTACGATTTCTGCGCCAGCTGGTTGCCATCGACTTGACCGCGAAGCCGCTGTCCTATATCTAGACAGAAATTCTAGCTAGAAGAGGCGAGCCGTGGTTCATCGAAGTTGGTCGGTCCAGGACGCCAAGAATCGGTTCAGTGAGGTCATTGAGGCTGCGCGGCGCCAACCGCAGACTGTGACCAAACACGGAAAGCCCGCTGTCGTAGTGGTGGCTGCCGAAGAGTACAAACGCCTGCAGCGCCTCGAAGCTTTGAAAGCTCCAAGCTTCGCTGATCATCTTCTCGCCATGCCGACTGATGATGGCAAATTCGAACGATTGAAAGGTTCTCTGCGCGAAACAAACCTCTGATGTATCTCCTCGACACTGATGTTTTATCGGAACTGCGTCGTAGCAGGAGGAATCGAAACGTTGTTGCCTGGATTGGCGATGTTACTGAAGTTGACCTGTTTCTCAGTGCGGTGACGATTGGCGAGATTGAGCTTGGAATTACGCGTCAGCGGTTACTCAATCCGGGATTTGCTCAGGATCTCGCTGATTGGCTCGATGTGACTTTGCGTGCTTACGGCGAACGCATTCTGCCTCTGACGGTCGGAATTGCTCGGCGATGGGGACGTCTGGCGGCCCAGCTTGGCAACAAACAGCTTGATCTGGCAATTGCGGCAACCGCACTCGAACACGGCCTAATCGTGGTGACGCGGAATGTATCAGATTTTGAGCCAACGGGTGTTCAAGTCCTCAATCCCTTCGATCCCCAGCCGCATAGAAAGAAATAGCTGGAGCGAGACCACTGAAAAGGAAAAAATCGTCCGCGTTCAATACTGAGGTGATGCCGGAGGTGCGCCCCGAAGGCGCGTGTCAACTGTGGAGGAGGATTTTGCCGAGAGAGTTGTCGATAGATCTGGTAGCTGACGACGAGCCTATCCGCAACGGCCACACGGCCGAAACGGTGGTTAGTGCCTTGGAAAATGCCGAAGATTACGAAGCGAACGAAGTCGCTATCATCGCCGTTTCGTGGTCATGTCCCCGTCAAAGCGATCGCACGAGCTTTTCAAAAGGCGTGCCAGCACAACGGCGTATCAATTGACCATCTGCAGTGACCAATGCTGCGGTCCGTCGCTCGGCCAAGGCCAGATAAAAACAGTCATAGGCGGGGTGACGCAACTCGATCGCTATCGCGCACGCGCGATCTTTCAACACACCTGTTGGCACCAATTCTTCGAATGCTTTACCGACTTCACGCACGGCTAATGTCGCGGATTCAGGCAACATCCTATCGAATATAACGAATTTCCAGGCTGCATTAGTGATCTCGGCAATCACCAGATCGGGCGCGATGAGGTGGTCGTCGGAACGCAACAGTTCTTCTGCCCGATCTGATCCATTCAGCTGAAAGCACCAGCGCAACGCAACGCTCGCGTCGACGACAATTGTCACTTGTCGAACTCGTCGTCGCGGCCGCGCCGAATCGCTGCTGGCACGTCGATATCGCCGAGCGGCGGCGTCATGGCTCGGAGTTTGTTGAACAACGCGGCCTTCTCTCCGCCCGTTAAGGGTGCCGCGTTGGTCAGAACGTCACGCAACTCTTGCTCAAGGGAGCGACCCTTGAGTTCGGCTTTGGTCTTCAAGCTCTCGATCACACGGTCGTCGAGATTACGAACCAGTACCTGTCCCATTAGAGGCTCCCTTGATATCAAAAATGATAGCATGCCAAAATCCCTTGTGTAAATGGGTTTTGTGGGCTGCGGATTCCCGGTAATGGCGGCCAGGCATTCCATTTGAAGGCGGAAAGTAATCGCGCAAACTACAGCCGGCCTTGCGAGACGCGGTCCAATGCCCTGTTCAGACGAGCTCATCCCAGCAGTCACGGCGGCGATGTAACATTGACTCCGGACGCGGATGAAATCGTACTCTCGCGCAGAATCGATCCACAGACCGAAGAACCTGCTGCCGATCCCAGCCTCCACCTTGCGCAATGCTTTTTGCGCTTGGCCAATCTGCCCAACTATGCGCTCGACCGGCTCAGCCGCTATGAATACGCCCTCTGGCGTCAAGTGGCCCAGATCCTCTTCGCACTAGACAATCTGAACCGCCGAAAACCTCAGGAAAGAAGAAGCTCTCGGTTTGATTATCGGCGGGAAGAGTCCCCGCCTTACGCGCCCGGCGATGAGTGAGCGTTGGAACTATCGAAATAGACGCGCGCGGCATAGCAAATTGGTTTCGTTTGGCTAGGCGGCGTGGTCTGTCAGTTACGGGGCTGCGATTGAGCGCGGCGTCGCGCTCGAGACGCGCTAAAGCCGAAACGCATTCGACCACGGATCTCCACCAGGCAAGCATTGCCGAGTCCTTTATAGCAAATGCCTGTCCTCGATAATTACGTTTGACGTAATGCATAATTATTCGATAATGGTTACCTAATGATCGTGAACTACCGGGACAGAAAAACCGAGCGTTTTGCCGATGGCAAATACGTCAAGGAATTTTCCGGTTTCGCGCGTCAGGCTGAGTCGCGGCTAGAACGACTGGACGCGGCGACGAGCTTGAAAGATCTCGCCGCCCTGCCCGGCAACAGGCTGGAAGCACTGAAGGGCAACCGGCAGGGCCAACACAGCATCCGTATCAATGACCGATGGCGGATTTGCTTTGAATGGCCCAACGGCGCGTCCGGCCCGATCAATGTCGAAATTGTCGATTACCATTAGGAGGCACCATGTCCCGCACCCCGATTCACCCCGGCGAGCATCTTGCCGAAGAACTGAAGGAACTCAGCATCTCCGCCGCCGAACTGGCGCGGCAGATCGACGTGCCAGTGAATCGAGTCACTGGGATCATCAACGGTCAGCGCGCGATCACGGCCGATACGGCGTTACGGCTTGGCCACTGGTTCGGCACCAGTCCGGAATTTTGGCTCAATCTGCAAAAACTCTATGAGTTGCGTTTGGCGCGCGAGGAAGTTGGCGACCGTGTGGAAAGGCTTCCCAAGCTCACGGACCGCAAGCGCAAGAAAGAAAATGCCGCTCCTCGTTTGCTATGACTGTCCAAGTTCTTCTATGGCGTTTTACCCGCTTTGCGAACCGTGAGGAACGGAACGATCACGGAGGTCGAGTGCCATGGGGGTCGTACGGTGACGCCGGTCGAAAAGCCGGATGCTGGAAATCAGCACGTCCGATTTGATGAGCGGGGACGGGAAACGGAGCGGGCTCCTCGGAGCACAGCCACCGCGCCCGGCCTCGACTCTACCGCAACGATATCTGATTTTTGGTCACGTTTAAGGCTTGGCCACAAAAAGCTAGGCGTCCGCCAATTTGGGGCCCCGAACAAAACCTTGCACCTCGACCAATTGCGGTCCGAAACGCTCCTGATGGGGCAGGCGGGGCCCGCAGGCCTTGACGGAGTATATGAAGGACTTGGCCCTTTGAGAACCAAAGAGCTTCTACAAGCTCCAGAGCAAGGTGCTGCCGGCGCCGAGCGCCAGATCCGTCGGTGTAAGTCCCGCGAGTTTGACGGATCAGCTGACGATCTGTGAGCAAGCCATTCTGGTGTCTCTTCGCGCACACGCGCGGATCGCGAGAGGCGCCGCTGTTCGGTCGTCCTGGGTTTGGCCATCGGCGGATTCGTGGCGTAGCGTCATTGTTTCAGCGGCGAGTCGAACGTCGTAAGATTGCCTACTGTTGTGCCGCTGCGTCCATCATCGAGGATTTGCGATGCCCGCGTTTCCGGTTTCGTCCCTCGATCCTTTCGCTGACGATTTCCTCGCCGCGCCCTATCCGTTCTATGCGGAATTGCGCGAAGCCGGGCCGGTGGTGTGGCTCGAGCGTTATGGGCTGTGGGCGTGCGCGCGCCATGCCGAAGTGCAGGCGGCGCTGAGCGACTGGCAGACGTTCAGCTCCGCGGCCGGCGTCGGCATCGACGATTTCCGCCGCACCAAGCCATGGCGGCCGCCGAGCCTAATCCTCGAGGCCGATCCGCCACTGCATACGCGCAGCCGTACGGTGATGAACCGGGCGCTGTCGGCAAAGCCGATGGCGGGCCTGCGCGCAGGCTTCAAGGAAGCGGCCGAGAAACTCGCGGATGATCTCGTCGCTCGCCGGCGGGTCGACGCGATCGCGGACATCGCCGAGGCCTATCCGCTGAGCGTGTTTCCCAAGGCGGTCGGCCTTGGCCGGCAGGGCCTGGAAAACCTGCTGCCGTACGGCGCCATGGTGTTCAATGCCTTTGGTCCGCGCAACGCGCATTTCGAGGCGGTCATGGCCGAGGCGGCAAAGGTCGTGCCTTGGATCAACGCCCAGTGCGCCCGCGAGGCACTGTCGCCCGCCGGACTCGGCGCGATCATCTGGGCTGCAGTCGACACCGGCGAGATCACGGCGGAGGAGGCGCCGCTGTTGGTGCGCTCGATGCTCTCGGCCGGACTCGACACCACAATCGTCGGCATCGGCAACGCGCTCTACGCCTTCGCCACCAACCCGGAGCAATGGCAGGCGCTGCGCGAGAAGCGGGCGCTGGCACGGCCGGCCTTCGACGAGGTGCTGCGCTGGGAGTCGCCGATCCAGACGTTCTTCCGCACCACCGCCCGCACGGTCGACATCGGCGGGGTCGAAGTCCCGCAGGACGCGAAGGTATTGCTGTTCCTAGCCTCCGCTAACCGTGATCCGCGCCGCTGGGACGAACCCGAGCGCTTCGACGTCAACCGCCGGGCCGCCGGTCACGTTGCCTTCGGCGCCGGCATTCATTTGTGCGTCGGCCAGATGCTAGCGCGCCTCGAGGCGGAGATGGTCATGACGGCGCTCGCCGCGCGGGTTGAGCGCATCGACATCGTCGGCGAACCGCAGCGCAAGCTCAGCAACAGCCTGCGGCAGTTTGCCAGCCTGCCAGTGGAGTTGATCGCGGCTCAGTGATCAGTGATCCCTAATTAGACGAATTTCTTGTCGCTCGCCTAAGAAGGGAGGCTGAATGATCTTGCAGGTCCGATCCGGGAACGTCGCTTATGGCTGCCCCGCCCGCGCTTTGTCTTGCCGGTTGGTGCCGCCAAGGCCAGCCAATGCGCCGAATGATTTGAGCCCTCGCGATTGCCCATAAAGAAGGCGTTCGCCTGCTGAAAAAGTGACACCCAAATCCTGCGGATCATGATTCTTTCTTAATACCAGTATTTTACTGGCAACGGAAACTGGCACATGCTTTGCGACACAGCCTCAGGAGAAGGGCGCCTTGCGTGCGCTCGCCCAACAACCAGAGCGAGGCTCGTCCATGTCCAGCCAACCGATAAACACCTATACGCTCACCCGCCGCGGCTGGCTCGTAGGGGCCGGCGGCGTCGCACTTGGCTTGATGGGAGCATATCCTGTGCAGGCCGAGGACACGATCAAAGTCGGCATTCTCCATTCGCTCTCCGGCACCATGGCCATCAGCGAGACCACGCTGAAAGACGTGATGCTGATGCTCATCGAACAGCAAAACAAGAAAGGCGGGGTGCTCGGCAAGAAGCTTGAAGCGGTCGTGGTCGACCCCGCCTCGAACTGGCCGCTATTCGCGGAAAAGGCGCGCGAGCTGATCAGCCAGGATAAGGTCGCGGCGGTTTTCGGCTGTTGGACTTCGGTGTCGCGCAAGTCAGTGCTTCCGGTGTTTAAGGAGCTCAACAACATCCTGTTTTATCCCGTTCAATTCGAAGGCGAAGAAGGCGAGCGCAACGTGTTCTATACCGGCGCCGCGCCGAACCAGCAGGCCATACCCGCGGTCGATTATCTCATGAGCGCGGATGGCGGATCCGTAAAACGGTGGGTGCTGGAAGGCACCGACTACGTCTATCCGCGCACCACCAATAAAATCCTTGAAGCTTATCTCAAGCAGAAAGGGGTGGCGGACGAGGACATCATGATCAATTACACGCCGTTCGGTTTTTCCGACTGGCAGACCGAAGTCTCGAAGATCAAGGCCTTCGGTTCGGCCGGTAAAAAAACGGCGGTGGTCTCCACCATTAACGGCGACGCCAATGTGCCGTTCTACAAGGAACTCGGCAATCAGGGCATCAAGGCGACCGACATTCCTGTGGTCGCGTTCTCGGTCGGCGAAGAAGAACTCGCCGGTCTCGACGCCAAGCCGCTGGTCGGTCATCTCGCCGCTTGGAACTACTTCGAATCGATCAAGACCCCGGCAAACGCCGCTTTCATCAAAGAGTGGCACGAGTTCATCAAGAACCCGAAGCGGACAACCAACGATCCGATGGAAGCTCATTACATCGGCTTCAACATGTGGGTGAAGGCGGTGGAGAAGGCGAAGACCACCAACGCCGACAAGGTGATTGCCGCGCTGCCCGGTATCAAGCAGGCCAATCTGACGGGCGGCGTGTCCGAAATGCTGCCGAACCACTACATCACCAAGCCGGTATTCATCGGCGAAATCCGCGCCGACGGTCAATTCGACGTGGTGTGGAAGACCAAAGGCCTCGTGCCGGGCGACGCTTGGTCGCCTTATCTGCCCGGCTCGAAGGACCTGATCGCGGATTGGGTGAAACTCAACTGCGGCAACTACAACACCGTGACCAAGACCTGCGGCGGTACGTAGCCGCGGCTGCGCCAACTTTTGACGCCAATATCACGGGGAGGCGGCATCGCCTCCCCGATGTTAGGCCGGGGATTTTGTGAGATGCGCTTTGGCCGAGCTTGCCTCGTCGCGCTGGCTTTAGCGCTTGGCTTCGCCGTGGGCTGCGCCAATGCGGATGCCGCAAGTCTCGACGAGGCGATCGCCCATTTCACCGCCGACGATTTCGACGAGACGCTGACCGGCGTCACAGCGATCGTTGCCAGCGACAGTCCACGGGCGGAAATCATCATCGACGCGTTGCAGAACGGCCACCTGATGTTCAGTGCCGAACAGAAGACCGTCTATATTCAGGATGATTTAGGCAAGCTGTTCGACGCCGCCACCGGCCAACCGATGGCTGGCGAGCCGCCGGCAGATCTCGATAATGTTCGCCTTAACAATCGAGTGCGCGGCGCCATCGACGCGGCGGTCGGCCAACTTACTTTGTTGTCACGCGACCCGGACAAGCGCTACGCGGCGGCGCAAGCCGTATTTAAGTCGCGCGCGAAGAGCGCGTTGCCGACGCTCGAAAAAGCCATCGCGCAGGAGACGGTGGGCCCCGTCAAGGTGGTGCTGGAACAGGCGCGCGCCGCCATCCTGCTTACCACGGCCGGAACGTCGGAAGCAGACAAGATCAAAGCGATTGCAGTTATCCGCGATCGCGGCGATCAGGATGCGCTAGGGCTACTTTCGGACATTCCGGCGCGCGAAACGCCGGCGGTTGCGAAAGCCGCGAGCGACGCGATCGGCGCGATTTAAACCCGGCTCGCGGAATGGGATGCGGTCCAAAACCTTTGGTACGGACTTTCGCTCGGCTCCGTTCTGCTGCTCGCAGCCATTGGCCTCGCCATCACCTTTGGCGTGATGGGCGTGATTAACATGGCGCACGGCGAGATGGTGATGCTCGGCGCGTACGTCACTTATGTCGTTCAGGAAATTCTGCGCAACAACGCGCCGACGCTGTTCGACTATTCGCTTGCAATGGCCATTCCGCTTGCTTTTGTCTTTGCCGGCCTGGTCGGGATATTGATCGAACGCTGCATCATCCGCTTTCTTTACGGCCGGCCGCTGGAGACGCTGCTGGCGACGTGGGGTCTGTCGTTGATCCTGCAGCAGGCCGTGCGCACGGTGTTTGGGCCGAACAATCGCGAAGTCGGCAATCCGTCCTTTATGAGCGGCGCTTTCGATTTCGGCGGCATCACCATCACCTACAATCGGCTCTGGATCATCTGTTTTGCGCTCTCGGTGTTCGTCGCCCTGTTGGGGATACTGCGCTACACGCGCTTTGGCCTTGAGATGCGCGCGGTCACGCAGAACCGCGCCATGGCGGCATCGATGGGCATCCGCACCAACCGGGTCGACGCACTCACCTTCGGCCTGGGTTCCGGCATTGCAGGCATTGCCGGGGTGGCGCTGTCGCAGATCGACAATGTCAGCCCGAACCTCGGCCAGAGCTACATCATCGATAGCTTCATGGTCGTGGTTTTCGGCGGCGTCGGCAATTTGTGGGGCACCTTCGTCGGCTCCTTTGTGCTCGGCGTTGCCAACAAGTTTCTCGAGCCGTTCGCCGGCGCCGTGCTCGGCAAGATCGCAATTCTCGTCTTGATTATCCTATTCATCCAGAAGCGCCCACGCGGCCTGTTTGCGCTCAAGGGAAGGGCGGTCGAGGCGTGACGTCCCATATCCTCATTCGTTCGCTCGACCGGACTGCGACTATTTTTCTGATCGCGTTGGCGGTTATTGCGATCGCCATCCCTGTACTGAACTTAGCTGTGCCGCAGTCGTCGGAGTTGCATATCCCCACTTATCTGGTGGCGCTGTTCGGCAAATATCTTTGTTATGCGCTGCTGGCGCTGTCGATCGACCTGATCTGGGGCTATTGCGGGATCTCTCGCTCGGTCAGGGCGCGTTCTTCGCGCTCGGCGGTTACGCCATGGGCATGTATCTGATGCGCCAGATCGGCACCCGCGGCGTCTATGCCAATCCGATACTGCCGGACTTCATGGTGTTCCTGAACTGGAAGGAACTGCCCTATGCCTGGTACGGCTTTCAGCATTTCCCTTATACCATGCTGATGGTCGTACTGGTGCCCGGGGTCCTTGCCTTCGTGTTCGGCTGGTTCGCTTTCCGCAGCCGGGTCACCGGCGTTTATCTGTCCATCATCACGCAGGCGCTCACCTATGCGCTGATGCTCGGCTTTTTCCGCAACAATTTCGGTTTCGGCGGCAATAACGGCCTCACCGACTTCAAGGATTTACTCGGCTTCAATGTCGAGGCGGAGGCCACCCGCGCGGCGCTGTTCTCGATCACTTGTGTCGCGCTGATGCTCGGCCTTGTCGTCTGCCGGGCCATTGTCACGTCGAAATTCGGCAAGGTGCTGATCGCCATCCGCGATGCGGAGGCGCGGACGCGGTTCCTCGGCTATCGCGTGGAATCCTATAAGCTCTTTGTGTTCACGCTGTCGGCCTGCATGGCTGGCATTGCCGGCGCGCTTTACGTGCCGCAAGTGGGAATCATCAATCCGAGCGAATTCGCCCCGGGCAATTCGATCGAGGCCGTCATCTGGGTCGCGGTGGGCGGCCGCGGCACGTTAATCGGCGCCGCCGTCGGCGCCATCCTCGTCAACTACGCCAAGACTTATTTCACCTCGGGGGTGCTGGCGCCGTATTGGCTGTTCATGCTCGGCGGTCTTTTTATCGGCGTGACGCTATTGTTGCCGCGCGGCGTCGTCGGCACGTTGCATCACTGGACTGGGCTCCGCCGTGCCCGGTTGTCTGCCGCCGCCGAGGATGGGGTGGCGGCGCCGCCGCCGGAGCCGCAGCCCGCGGAATGAGGATCGACCGATGAAGATTCAGGAGCGCCTGAAGCAGGCTGAAGACCGGGCGATGCAAGCCTTCGACCGCACCCTGCTCTATATCGAGGGCGTCACAGTGTCGTTCGACGGCTTTCGGGCGCTCAATAATCTGTCCTTCGCCATCGAACCCGGCGAAATGCGCGCCATCATCGGTCCGAATGGCGCCGGCAAGACGACGATGATGGACGTCGTCACGGGTAAGACCAGGCCCGACAAGGGTGCGGTCATCTTCGATAAGCAATACGATCTGGCGCGGCTCGACGAAACCGACATTGCCAAGCTCGGTATCGGCCGCAAATTCCAGAAACCGACGGTATTCGACAGCCACACCGTCTATGACAACCTCGAACTCGCGCTCAAAGCGGATCGCCGTGCGCGCACCGCGCTGTGGTGGCGGGAAACCGCGAACGAACGCCGCCGCATCGATGAAATCTTGCAGACCACGCGCCTTACGGGCGTGCAGGATCGCTTGGCCGGCCGTTTGTCGCATGGACAGAAGCAGTGGCTCGAGATCGGCATGCTGTTGGCGCAAGATCCGAAGCTGCTGCTGGTGGATGAGCCGGTCGCCGGCATGACCGACGTGGAGACGCAGCAGACGGCGGAACTGCTCAAGGAGATCAACCGCGAGCACACCGTCGTCGTGGTCGAGCATGACATGACGTTCGTGCGCGACCTCGGCGTCAAGGTCACCTGCCTTCACGAAGGCTCCGTGCTCGCCGAGGGCTCAATCGACGACATCTCGCAGAACGAGCGCGTCGTCGAAGTCTATTTGGGGCGCTGAACGATGCTCGAAGCGCAACACATCGATCTGCACTACGGCGCGGCCCAGGCTCTGCGCGCGGTCTCGCTGACGGCCGAGCCGGGCAAGGTGACTTGCGTCCTCGGCCGCAACGGCGTGGGCAAGACAAGTCTGCTCGACGCCCTCGCAGGCCATCACCCGGTAAGCGCGGGAACCATTAGCTGGGAGGGCAAAGACATCACCGCGCTGCGGCCACCCGAGCGGGCCCGGCGCGGCATCGCCTATGTGCCGCAGGGCCGCGAAATATTTCCACTGCTCAGCGTTGAAGAAAATCTGAAAACCGGCTTTGCCCCGCTCAGCCGCGACGAACGCAAGATGCCCGACGACGTGTTCTCGCTGTTTCCGGTGCTCAAGGGCATGCTGCACCGTCGCGGTGGCGATTTGTCCGGCGGCCAGCAGCAGCAACTGGCAATCGGCCGCGCGCTGGTGATGCGGCCGCGGCTGCTCTTGCTCGACGAGCCAACGGAGGGCATCCAGCCCTCGATCATCAAGGATATCGGGCGCGCCATCGACTATCTGCGCTCGCTCGGCAAAATCGCCATCGTGCTGGTCGAGCAATATCTCGACTTTGCCCGCGAACTCGGCGACCATTTCGTGGTCATGGATCGCGGGGCGGTGGTTTATTCGTGCAGTCGCGACACTATCGACGAGGCGGCGCTGCGGCGGGCCATGGCGATTTGAATGGCGATTTGAATGGCGATTTGAATGGCGATTTAAAACGGCAATCTGAAGCTCGATCCAATGAACGATGACTCGACAGCGGCTGCGCAGTTACGCGATGAAGTTTTTGCCGCCAATCGCGCAACCGGTCGCATCGTGCTGAGCGTCGCCGTCGCAGCCGGCAGGAGCCGGCCGGCGCGCGTGCATGAAGCGGGATCGGTGCGGGTACGCTTCCCGCATGGCAATGACCGTGCGCTCGATGCCGTTCTCGTCAATACCGCCGGCGGAATGACGGGCGGCGACCGCTTCGACCTCGACATCAAAGTCGGTGCCGGCGCGGAACTGGGCATTACCACCGCCGCCGCGGAAAAAATCTATCGCTCGCTGGGTCCCCATACCGCGATCAACGTCAAGTTCGAAATCGAACCCGGTGGCAAACTCGCATGGCTGCCGCAGGAAACCATTCTGTTCGACCGGGCGCGGTTACGGCGCCGGATAAACGTCGACCTCGCGCATGACGCCGGCGTGCTGTTGGCGGAAAGTACTGTCTTTGGCCGCTCGGCGATGGGCGAAACCGTGGTTTCCGGATTTTTTCTCGATCGCTGGCGCGTGCGCGTCGGCGGTGCGCTGGTTTTCGCCGAATCGATCCGTCTCGACGGCGGCATCGAGGAACGCTTGGCCGAGGGCGCGGTCGGAGCAGGGGGGGCGGCAATAGCGAGCGTATTGAAGATTCCGGGAAATGAGAAAGATGTTGCGGCGGTTCGCGCCATCCCAAAAGATTTCGCAGGAGAAGTTGGCGCGTCCGCCTGGAACGGCCTAGTCGCAGTACGCTGCGTGGCCGGCGACGGTGCGGCACTGCGCCACGATGTCACGAGAGTGCTCACCGCGCTTGGCTCGGCGCCGCTGCCGCGGTTGTGGGTGAACTGACGTCATGCAGCTCACACCGCGCGAAAAGGACAAGCTGTTGATCGCGATGGCGGCGATGGTGGCGCAGCGTCGCCTGGCGCGCGGCGTCAAGCTCAATCATCCCGAAGCGATTGCACTGATTTCCGATTGTATTTTGGAGGGCGCTCGCGACGGGCGCACCGTAGCCGAACTGATGGAGCAGGGCGCCCATGTGCTTACGCGCGCGCAAGTGATGGACGGCATCGCCGAAATGATTCCTGAGATTCAGGTGGAGGCGACATTTCCGGACGGGACCAAGCTCGTAACCGTTCACGAGCCGATACGGTGAGACTTCATGATTCCCGGCGAATATTTCATCAAGCCCGGCGAAATCGAGCTCAACAAGGGCCGCCGCACCGTCACGCTGACCGTCTCCAATACCGGTGACCGGCCGATCCAAGTCGGGTCGCACTATCATTTCTTCGAGACCAATCCGGCGCTGAAGTTCGAGCGCAAGAAAGCACGCGGGATGCGGCTTGATATCGCGGCAGGAACGGCGGTGCGCTTCGAGCCCGGACAGACGCGCGACGTGACGCTTGTTGCGGTTGCCGGTCAGCGCGCCGTCTACGGTTTTCGCGGCGAAATCATGGGGAAACTCTTAAGGCGCAGTTATGCCGGCTAAAATCGACCGCACCGTCTATGCTGACATGTTCGGTCCCACGACCGGCGACCGCGTCCAACTCGCCGATACCGATCTCATCATTGAGGTCGAGAAGGATTTCACCGTCTATGGCGAGGAGGTGAAGTTCGGCGGCGGCAAGGTGATCCGCGACGGCATGGGCCAGTCGCAAATCACCAATCGGCGGGGCGCCGTCGACACGGTGATCACCAATGCGCTTATTCTCGACCATTGGGGGATCGTGAAGGCCGATGTCGGCCTCAAAGACGGCAACATTTTCGCCGTCGGCAAGGCTGGCAATCCCGATATTCAGCCGAACGTCACGATTGTCATCGGCCCCGGCACAGAAGTGATCGCCGGCGAGGGGAAAATCCTCACGGCGGGCGGGTTCGACACTCATATCCATTTCATCTGCCCACAGCAGGTCGAGGAAGCTCTGATGTCGGGAGTGACGTCCATGCTCGGTGGCGGTACAGGTCCGGCGCACGGCACATTCGCGACCACCTGCACGCCGGGCCCGTTCCACATCGGCCGCATGATCCAGGCCGCCGACGATTTTCCGGTCAATCTCGGCTTTGCCGGCAAAGGCAATGCGTCACGTCCGGCGGCGCTCGAGGAAATGGTCAAAGCCGGCGCCTGCGCGCTGAAACTCCACGAGGATTGGGGCACGACACCCGCGGCGATCGACTGCTGCCTTTCCGTTGCTGACGACTACGACATTCAAGTGATGATCCACACCGACACGCTCAACGAGTCGGGCTTCGTTGAAGACACGATCAGAGCATTCGAGGGCCGCACCATTCATGCCTTTCACACGGAAGGTGCCGGCGGCGGGCATGCGCCGGACATCATCAAGGTGGCGGGATTGAGAAACGTGCTGCCGTCGTCGACTAATCCGACCCGGCCCTATACGAAGAACACAATCGACGAGCATCTCGATATGCTGATGGTGTGCCACCATCTCGACCCGGCGATCGCCGAGGACCTTGCCTTCGCCGAAAGCCGCATCCGCAAGGAGACCATCGCCGCGGAGGATATTTTGCACGATATCGGTGCGCTTTCGATGATGTCATCGGATAGCCAGGCGATGGGCCGCGTCGGTGAGGTCATCATCCGCACTTGGCAGACCGCGGATAAGATGAAGAAGCAGCGCGGCCGCTTGCCGCAGGAGAAGGGCGACAACGACAATGCGCGGGTGAAGCGCTACATCGCCAAATACACCATCAATCCCGCCATCGCTCACGGCGTGTCGAAGCTCATCGGCTCGGTCGAGAAGGGCAAGCTCGCCGATCTCGTTCTTTGGTCGCCGGCCTTCTTCGGCGTCAAGCCTGACTGCATCGTCAAGGGCGGTTCGATCGTCGCCGCGCCTATGGGCGATCCCAATGCGTCGATCCCGACGCCGCAGCCGGTGCACTACCGGCCGATGTTCGGCGCCTTCGGTGGCGCCCGCACGGCGTCTTCCGTCGTGTTCGCGTCAAGGGCGGCGGTGAAAGGCGGACTCGGTAAAAAGCTCGGAATCCAGAAAAAACTCTTCGCCGTCGAGAACACGCGCGGTAAGATTTCCAAGAAGAGCATGATCCACAACGACGCTACGCCAAGGATCGAAGTCGATCCGGAGACTTATGAAGTGCGCGCCGACGGTGAGTTGCTCACTTGTGCGCCGGCCGAAATTCTGCCGATGGCGCAGCGCTATTTTTTGTTCTAAGCGGGCAAAGCGATGGCGATGCGTGCGACATCAATCAAGGCCGCGGCGACCTGGTTCGGCGAACCGGCCGACCGAGTCGTGCTCGATTATGACGCGCGCCACCGCCGGCGCGTCGCCATGACCGGTAAGAAAGGGATTGAATTTTTGCTCGATCTGCCAGCCGCGGCCGGGCTTCGCAGCGGCGACGCGTTATTGCTAGAGGACGGCCGTTTGGTTGAGGTTATCGCCGCGCCGGAGCCGTTGTTGGAAATCCGCTGCGCCGATCATAGGCACCTCGCCCGCGTCGCCTGGCATTTCGGCAACCGACATGTGCCGACGCAATTACTGGCGACTTCGCTGCGCGTCCGGCGCGACCACGTCGTGGCTGAGATGGCGGTGCAGCTTCGCGCCGAGGTGACGGAGATCGAAGCGCCGTTCGATCCGGAGCGTGGCGCCTATGCTCAGGCCGAGGGCCATCATCACGAGAACGATTTTCGTCGTCATCATCACGATCACGGGTAGGGCCATGGCTAAGGCCCGGCCATTGCTACGGTCGTCGCCGGGGAAGCAGGGACCCAGGCTGGATTCCCGCATTCACGGGAATGAGCAAAAGGCGGCAGAAAATCCGCAAAGCAGCGCGCTCTATCGGCTGATGATCTGGCTGTCGCCCGCCTATCCGGTCGGCGCCTTCTCCTATTCCAGTGGCATCGAGTGGGCGGTGGAAGCCGGCGACATCACAAGCGCCGAAACGCTGCGCCGATGGCTCGAAGCTATGCTGACCTGCGGTGCCGGGATCAATGACGGCATTTTCTTTGCACAGACGCATCGTGCGGTGAAGCGCGGCGACGCTACCGCTTTAAGTGAAATCGCAGAGCTGGCAGCTGCCTTTGTGCCGTCGCGCGAACGCCAGCTCGAAACACTGACGCTCGGTCGCGCGTTCGTCGAAGTAACGCAAACCGCATGGCCGTGCGCGGCGCTCGCGACATTGCAAGAGCTATGGCACGGCCCGATCGCGTATCCCGTCGCGGTCGGGGCCACTTGCGCGGGTCACGGCATTGACTTGCCCGCGGCTTTGCTCGCATTCCTGACGGCGGTGGCTGCGAACTGGATTTCGGCGGGCGTCCGGCTTATTCCGCTCGGTCACACCGACAGCCAGCGGCTGCTGCAGGCAATCGAACCGGTTATCGCTGTCGCTCTGCGGCGCGCGCTTGCGGCTACGCTCGACGACCTTGGCAGCGCGACGTTCCGCGCCGATATCGCCGGCATGCGGCACGAAGCGCAATATACCCGCTTGTTTCGCAGCTAAACCGGAAGGGATCGATGTCCAGCCCAAATGGTCCGCTTCGCGTCGGTATCGGCGGTCCGGTCGGGTCCGGCAAGACCGCGTTGATGGACGCGCTGTGCAAGCGGATGCGCGATACCTACGACATTGCCGCCATTACCAACGACATCTATACCAAATGGGACGCCGAGTATTTGGTGCGGTCGGGCTCGCTCGACGCCGACCGTATCGTCGGAGTCGAAACTGGTGGCTGCCCGCATACCGCAATTCGCGAAGATGCGTCGATGAATCTCGCAGCCGTCGCCGATATGCGGCACAAGTTTCCGAACCTCGATCTGGTGCTGATCGAGTCCGGCGGCGACAATCTTGCCGCAACGTTCTCGCCGGAACTTGCCGACTTGACGATCTATGTAATCGATGTCGCCGCGGGAGACAAAATTCCCTCCAAGGGCGGACCCGGCATCACCCGCTCCGATCTTCTGGTGATAAATAAAGTCGATCTCGCGCCCCATGTCGGCGCGTCATTGCCCAAAATGGAGACGGACGCCAAGAGAATGCGCGGCGCCCGCCCCTTCGTCATGACTAATCTTCGCCAGGGGGACGGCGTCTCGACCATCGTGCATTTCATCGAAACAATGGGCGGCCTTTAAAATCGCTAATTTCGGGTTCATGCTGGGCAACCAATAAAACGCCCGTGCGCGGTCCGCGACCGGAGAGGCTGCCAAGATCCCGTTCCCGGTCCACCCTGACATGCTTCGGCACTCGCTCGCGGCCGATCCGAGCTTTGTTGTTCCGGACTAAAGCATCAAACCTGACCGGAGCCAAGTTTCTGCAGCACCAATTGCATGCGAATGTGTTCCAGGGTGTCGCGAAGCAACGCAATATCGATCGGCTTCTGAACAAAGAGGTAGACATTGAGGTCGAGCGCTCTGCCGAGTTGCACCATGTCATCGCATACGTCCCTGTCGGCCTGGCTGACCACAATGATTTGCGCACGGCACCGGATCGCCGCAAGATAGCGAAGCACGTCGAGCCCGACGTGTTCGCCGAGTACGAGGTCGAGCGTAATGCAGTCGAACTGCCGTTCACTCAAGATCTTGCAAGCATCTTCATAGCTGCGTGCCCCGTCGGCGACAAATCCGACCCTGCCGGCGATCCGGCTGATGATGTTGCTATGAATGAGCGCATCCTCGACAATCAACATGGTGCTCCGCTGATCGGCGAATGACCCGGATTCGGAATCCGGATTATTCAAGGCGTGTCGACTAACTTCATTTGAAGCGAACACTGGTTTCGTCCTCAGACATTCGATGGGCTGCTACCCATTAGACTGAATTGAGAGCATTGAGAGTTTCTGAATGAGATTATAATTGATACTTTAGAGAGCTATTCGTTTCTAAATAGCATCGAATAAACCTGGAAGATTTCAGAGAATGATCCGTGTTCGTACGTACGCTCAAGGGTCGATACGCCGCGCAATTTGGGCCGCTTCCTTGGCAAGTCCACCATTGCCGACGATAAGCAGTTGCCTAGCACTACTTTGGCAGAATTACTCATGCTGCTACTCGTTGCAAATCCATTTTCGACAATGCGGGCAACGCTGTGGCGGTAGTCGGACGAAGAGTTCGAGGATGGCGTGACGCACGGCGGGTAAAGTCGGATGCGGCGGTGGACCGTTGATTCTTTTTTTCCCGCTTCGCTGTTTTGAGACGGCGGTGCTGGAGAAAGGCGTAGGCGATCATCGTCATGAGCGCATGACGGTGAAGACCTTGCCAGGATCGTCCTTCGAAGTGATCAAGGCCAAGTTCTTCTTTCATCTGCTGGTGCGCCTGCTCGCATATCCATCGCGCCTTGATGGTGGCCGCCAAGGTGCGCAGGTCGGTCGTCGCCGGCAGGTTGGCGAGATAGTATTTTTTCTCTCCCGACATCCTGTGTTCGCCGATGAGCCAAGCCTCGTCTCCCGGCAGATGTTGTTGACCCTTGTCCCTGATCCGCTGCGGTGGTCCGTCAGCGACCCGGACGCGGACAGCAGCAAAACGAGCCTTGAGCTTGCCTTTCGTGCCGGTGCGCCAGCTGATGGTGCGCCATGTGGCGTTGGCCAACATCTTTTCGGCCGGTCGCGAGAGAATGTCGGGAATGTGCCGCCGACGAGGACGGCCGCGCTTGGCAACGGGCCAGATCATCCGCACATCGGCGGGGTACACCTTGAGGTGCCGCGGAACACCGACTGCCCAAGCAAGTTTGCGAGCCGTGAGCCCCTGACGGAACGGCGCGCTCGAACCATAACCGGCATCCGCCAACACGCAGCCAAAGCGCACACCGGCTGCGATGACACGATCGATCTCCGCCAGCGCAATCTCCGGCTTCGTCCGTGCCGTTCGGTATTCGGCTGGAACACCCGCTCGCTCCAACCGAGCCCGCTTGCTCGTCCAACTCTTCGGAAGAAACAGCCGCAGCGCCAGCATGGCTGGCACTTCGCCGCGCGCCAGCGTCAACGATACCAGGGTCTGGCAATTGGCGGTCTTGCCCAGCGCCGAAGCATATTGCGCAGCGACACCGACCGAATGCGTGCCCTTCTTGGGTATCGCGGTGTCGTCGACCACCAAGACGGCATCGCGGCCGCCGACGAGCCTGTCCGCTTGGACGAGCAGTTCGGTTTCCACAGGCGTTGAATCCCAGGCTCCGGCCGCAATGAAGTGGTGCAATTGATCGTAGTCACCAAGCGCAAGCCGCCCCGCCATCGGCTGTATGCTCTTGCGATCGCCAGGGCCGATCAGCCCCGACACATAGAGCGGACACATTCGTCGCCGCGCCTTGTGTCCCAACCGAGCCAAAAAAGGCCTGAGAAAGCGTCCAAGCTCTTCCTGCCAATCCGATGTCCCGACAACCATGGTCGGCCCCTCCAATAGCCGACCACCCATGAGTCACAGAAAAATTGATTTGGGAATCCCGCAAAGCTAAAAATCTGCCAAAGTAGTGCTAGGCGGCGTGGACAAAATCTATTGACGTAAGAATCCCGTTTTGATTCAAGGCTGCAGATTCGAGGAGGCAGCTTTGAGCCGCGGCGATCTGAGCGAGGTCGAGTGGCGTATTTTGAAGATTTTGTTGCCGGTTGAACGAGAACCGGGCAAGCGCGGGCGAGGACGCCCGCCTGAAGACAACCGCAACGTCATCAACGGGATTTTGTGGCGGCTGCGCACTGGTGCGCCGTGGCGCGATGTCCCGGAGAAATACGGCAATTGGAACTCGATCTATCGACGCTTCCGGCGCTGGAGCGCCTGCGGTGTGTGGGAGAGCGTGGCCATTGCTCTCGCCGAGACGATGGCCGAGAGCGGGCACTACAACATCGACAGCACCACGGTTCGCGCCCACGTCTCGGCAGCGGGCGGAAACGTATGGCCCGCCCCGTCGGCAAGTGGTTTTTTAAGCTGGCATAAACAGTCTGCACAAACGTATCCGGCCTTTCGGCTGTGCCTTGGCCAAGATGGAGATCCGCGCGTTCCGCTCCTCATAAAGGGGACGGCATCGAGGTGCCATTTTCCGCCGTAGGCTTGCAGAACGCCGATCGACTGTCAGGCCATCTTCCTCTCAACCACCCGCAGACATCATTTGATCGGCCGCCAACGGAAGCCGATCGGTCGTGAATCAGGCAGCGATTGCTCGCGGCTCAAAACTTGTGCCGTACCGCAGGAGCGCCCAGACGATATGTGCCATCTTGGCGGCGAGAGCGACAACCACCGTATTGCAATGAGCTCTCGCGAGTAGACCGCGCAGCCACTGCCCGAGCCGAGTGTCGCCTCGGCTCAACGTCGGCAAGGCTGCACGAGCGCCCTGGATCAACATCTTGCGCAAGTATTTGCTGCCGCGTTTGGTAATACCGAGGAGGCGAGCCTTGCCGCTTGTCGTCGCCTGCCGAGGAACAAGCCCTAGCCAGGCGGCGAGATTGCGACCTCGCGTGAAGGTCTCCGCATCGCCCACGGCAGCGACGAGGGCAGTTGCGTTGAGAGGGCCAATCCCTGGAATGCTCATCAGCCGGCGCGCAGCCTCATTCTGCTTCGCCTCAATCGCAAATTCGCTGTCGAACGTGGAGATTCTCTCGTCGAGCGCGCCCGCCATCGCGTGAGCATGTCCTCGATAAGAAGGCGGATACGCGAGCTTAGAGCCTCAGTACCTTGTCGAAGAATATCAGTAACCCGAACTCTCAATCTGGCGCGTCCTTGCGGCACGATGACCCCACGCTCGAGCAGAACAGCGCGTAACTGATTCATCAAAGATGTCCGTTCGCGTACTGCCTGGTCGCGGGCGCGATGCAGGGTCTGCATGTCCAGCTGTTCTTCGCTCTTGAGCGCGACAAAGCGCATGGTCGGCCGTGTCGCCGCCTCGGCAATCGCTTCCGCATCTCGGTCATCATTCTTCTGTGCCTTCACGTAGGACCGCACATACTCAGGGACATCAGTCGAACTGTGTGTGCCTGGGCCGAAAAAACCCGCCCCAGATGATGGGCGCCGCAGCAGGCTTCCATTGCAATGATGCAGGGCGACAGTTTAGAGGCCAAGCCGACGATGGTTTTGCGTTGCATGCGACGCCGCAGAATGACTTTGCCCGAGCTATCAAGCCCGACGACGCTGCAGCTATTCTTACCCAGATCAATGCCGAGAACCGCGATATCCATGGAAGCCCTCCTTGGTCCGAATCGCCCCAGCCTTAGCCGTACAGCTCAAACGGGAGGGGCGGGCCATCCATAAAGGGGGGTTCATCAACGAGCTCTTGGCCGCTCGCGGGGCGGGTTCACCAGTAAAATTCATTGTCTCGGTGATGCCCGAGGCCGGCCCATCGCCTTCGATCTCACGCCCGGCGAAGCGGCGGACTGCAAGACCTACGACACGCTGATCGACTTGCCGGAGCGGACCCCGGATGCGCTCCTCGCCGACAAGGCTTATGACTCCGATGCCATCCGTAATGATCTCAATAGGCGCGGCATTCGAGCCGTCATCCCGCCAAAATCAAACCGCACCAAGATGATCCGCTACAACAAGCGTCTTTACCGCCAGCGCAACTGCATCGAACGGGTGCTCGGCCATCTCAAGATCAACCGTGCCATCGCCACACGGTACGACCAACTCGCCGATAGCTTCCTTGGAATGCTCTATCTCGCAACCGCGCGTTATTGGATCAAATTTGTCCACGCCGCCTAGCACTACTTTGGCAGAATTACTCATGCTGCTACTCGTTGCAAATCCATTTTCGACAATGCGGGCAACGCTGTGGCGGTAGTCGGACGAAGAGTTCGAGGATGGCGTGACGCACGGCGGGTAAAGTCGGATGCGGCGGTGGACCGTTGATTCTTTTTTTCCCGCTTCGCTGTTTTGAGACGGCGGTGCTGGAGAAAGGCGTAGGCGATCATCGTCATGAGCGCATGACGGTGAAGACCTTGCCAGGATCGTCCTTCGAAGTGATCAAGGCCAAGTTCTTCTTTCATCTGCTGGTGCGCCTGCTCGCATATCCATCGCGCCTTGATGGTGGCCGCCAAGGTGCGCAGGTCGGTCGTCGCCGGCAGGTTGGCGAGATAGTATTTTTTCTCTCCCGACATCCTGTGTTCGCCGATGAGCCAAGCCTCGTCTCCCGGCAGATGTTGTTGACCCTTGTCCCTGATCCGCTGCGGTGGTCCGTCAGCGACCCGGACGCGGACAGCAGCAAAACGAGCCTTGAGCTTGCCTTTCGTGCCGGTGCGCCAGCTGATGGTGCGCCATGTGGCGTTGGCCAACATCTTTTCGGCCGGTCGCGAGAGAATGTCGGGAATGTGCCGCCGACGAGGACGGCCGCGCTTGGCAACGGGCCAGATCATCCGCACATCGGCGGGGTACACCTTGAGGTGCCGCGGAACACCGACTGCCCAAGCAAGTTTGCGAGCCGTGAGCCCCTGACGGAACGGCGCGCTCGAACCATAACCGGCATCCGCCAACACGCAGCCAAAGCGCACACCGGCTGCGATGACACGATCGATCTCCGCCAGCGCAATCTCCGGCTTCGTCCGTGCCGTTCGGTATTCGGCTGGAACACCCGCTCGCTCCAACCGAGCCCGCTTGCTCGTCCAACTCTTCGGAAGAAACAGCCGCAGCGCCAGCATGGCTGGCACTTCGCCGCGCGCCAGCGTCAACGATACCAGGGTCTGGCAATTGGCGGTCTTGCCCAGCGCCGAAGCATATTGCGCAGCGACACCGACCGAATGCGTGCCCTTCTTGGGTATCGCGGTGTCGTCGACCACCAAGACGGCATCGCGGCCGCCGACGAGCCTGTCCGCTTGGACGAGCAGTTCGGTTTCCACAGGCGTTAAATCCCAGGCTCCGGCCGCAATGAAGTGGTGCAATTGATCGTAGTCACCAAGCGCAAGCCGCCCCGCCATCGGCTGTATGCTCTTGCGATCGCCAGGGCCGATCAGCCCCGACACATAGAGCGGACACATTCGTCGCCGCGCCTTGTGTCCCAACCGAGCCAAAAAAGGCCTGAGAAAGCGTCCAAGCTCTTCCTGCCAATCCGATGTCCCGACAACCATGGTCGGCCCCTCCAATAGCCGACCACCCATGAGTCACAGAAAAATTGATTTGGGAATCCCGCAAAGCTAAAAATCTGCCAAAGTAGTGCTAGGCATTAGCGAAGAACTTTTCGATGGCAGTTGACACAACCGCGAACTCATCCTCGCTCAGATCGGCCCAACTCGGCAGGTTTAGCCCCCGCGCGGCGATATTTCCGGCAACGGTCTTTTCGGGTAGGTGGTGCGGAGCTGGTCGGTTAGATTCTGGGACCAGCGGACCCCTAGATGAAGGCGGACTAGTTGTTTACAGCGCTCTCTCTGTATTGCCTCCATTGGGAATACGTCAAATTCATTTGCGTCTTGTTGCCTTGCAAATCGGTGATTTCGTAGTTTTGAAACCGCGTCTTCATTCCAGTAAGATGAATGATGCCGAGTGCATCATGTGGAACGGCAGGCTCTACATATAGACCCGTTTCCCGGTTAAACATTGGGCGCGCATGCACACATATCCAATTAAACTTCGCCGGTAAAAAGTACGGCCGTTGCTGGCGTTTATAAATACAAATGTTAAGCGCCGCTTGTTCCGTACAAAAATCTAAATATCCGCGCCGAATGCCATTGTCAAGCATATCACTCCATTCAAACCAGTAAGGGCTATCGAGATCTCATCGCAAATACACCGGAGTTGATCAGCGGCAGCGTAATTAATTGGTCCCTAAATTCACTTTTTATTAGATCACCAAACCCTGCAAGAGATTCGAAGTACACTCGTCGCGAGTTGTTCAAATTGTAGACGTTGAGATAACAACGATCCATTTCTTGGCAGATAGCAAGGCCGTGCTTTAAGGCCATTTCAAAGAAATAATTTACGGCAGCCCATTGTTAAATCCACGTATCGGCATCCATCCACATGATGGTTTCATAGCCCGGAAAATATTTCGGCAAGTGTGGTCGTGCTGTCAGCGCTTGAAACTTCTGTGACGGGGTAACGCGCGCCAAGATTTGATAATCCCAGTTTGCCGTAAAAACATGCTCCACTCGCGCGGACAAAGCGCTTCTCTGATCTGGGCTCAGCCCAATGTCTAACACTCCGATTGGGATGCGTGAGCCGGTGTTTTTTTGTTCAATTGATGAGATTAAATCGAGCAATAATGGATAATAAAGTGCATTCGCCGCCGAAACGATAATTCTCTTTTCCATTACTCCATTCAACGATATGTAAAATTACTACCGAAGAATATTGCTGTCATCTTCTCATCGCCGTGGTTTGTCAAGACGTGTCAGATAACATCAACGCGCCCTATGTGCCGGTAGCGAGCGGGGCCAGGTGCTGGCACGCGTCTGACCGTCCAAGACGCATGGCGACCGAAGCGACAAGTCAGTCTTTCCCCAAGGCCAAGAACAACAATCTTACCACATCGTTGATGGAGCGCGGCGGTTTTGTGCGCTACAGCAAAACGAGGTGTCTGGCTTCTGCAACGGGTCAAAGTCGGTCTTTCGACCATGTCGGCGTCATGTCTGCTTCTCTCATCGGCGCAAGCTCGACTTTCCAACCCGATAATGTGCTCCTCATGGTCGGCCCTCCAAAAGCCGACCACCCATGAGTCACAGAAAAAATGATCTGGGAATCCCGGGCTCGAAAAATCTGCCAAAGTAGTGCTCTAGTCAATTAAGTAAGCGTCCATGTAGCGTTTGGCGCCTTCCAAAATCGTTCGCCCAAGCGAGGTCAGACGTGCGTGGCTCTCGATCTCTTCCATTCCCTGAGCAAATCCCTTCGCATTGTTAGTGTTAGTCGCGCGCACCTCAGCCATCTGCAGCGCATTGAGCACGCCCGCATCAGCAAGACGTTGTACTGCCTGATGCATACGGGCGGTAACGTACGTTGCATGGATAATTCCGTCCATCGGCCGGAGGTCGGAGCGCAGCGGCGATGAATAGCGCGCCTTGTCGTCGTTCTCGTGCATCGGACCATCGGCGCAAAGTCCAAACAGCAGGTTATGACCGCTCTCGTGAGCGAGCGCCTGCACCATGTCGATAACAGTCTTGTGGGAGCGCACGCTCAGGATTGTCGCCCCCCACAACATGAACGAAGAGACGCCCTCAAACGGGCCAGCCGCGAGCACGATTTCGCGAAGTAAAATCCGGATTTCGTCCGCAAGCGAAGGGTTCCCCGCATCAAGGGTCGCCAAGGCTTCGCTAATTAAGGCCCGGTCGTGCGCAGCGTCGTCGGGCTTTGGGGGCCCGACGCTGACTGGCATAGTCATGTCGGTGTCAGCAAACCGGCGGTACCGATTGGCCGGCAGATCTAAGCTAGGATGATCCGTGAGATCGATGATCCTCGGACCTGGGCGAACGTTTGGCGCAACGGCGATCTCGGAGATAATTGTTTGCGCTTCGTCAAGCGCGTTGGAATCGAGGGCAAGCACTAGATCGCAGTAGGCTCCGAACACCAATGGCGAGACTGGCCCGGTGGCGAGGCGATCCAGAAAAGCCGCCATCCCCTCGCGCGGGAATGGCACGCGCCCGGCGCACTGATCAAGGATATATCGCAGACTTTCCCCAAGGCGAGCCTGCATCCGCACAGCGACCGCTTCTGCCCGTTTTGGATCTGGGTCGAAGCAGTAGAGATCCACGGTTTTCTCACGCTGTCATAAGTGACACGCCAAGCACTGCACCCGTACCGGGACAACGCGTGTCACACGTAAGCCGCCAAAGGGGTACTATCGCCCTCGGCTGAGCTTCCCACCAACTTTCGCGCCAAGTTTTGCGAGCCGCGGGTCGTTCAATTGGTTAGCTGGGACCTCGTCTACGCTCTGCGCCGCCTGATCAAAACCCAGAAGCCGCGACCAATCGAGCTTAATGCTCGTACCCTTCGCACCAGGCACCTTATCTGTGTCTGCCATATTATCCCCCACGGTGAACTAGACCTCCAAGAGACGGTATTTAATAATTCTTCCAATGTAAATGGCGCCAGGCTACGTCAATTGGCCGACCCCTATGATCGTTTTCCTCATCACCGCGGCTCACGCCTACACGGTGGACACTCTTCTTAGCAACCGTCATGGGGTTGCGGTGGATCGTCTTACTTATTGGCAACTGAGCCAGCTCAGAAACTTCCCCCGAGCCACCTATGTGTTCACCGATCTCGACCGGCTACCGACCGAATCACTTGAGTTTGCCGCATCGGTCTACCGGCAATTACGCCGGCACGGCATTATGGCTCTCAATGACCCAGCACGCGTGCTCAGCCGGTACGGCCTGTTGCGACGACTTTTTCTAAGTGGCTTCAACCAGTTTAACGCCTATCGCGTCGAGGATGACACGCAGCCGACACGCTGGCCGGTTTTTTTGCGCATGGATGGCAATCACAATGCACCCATGCCCGAACTTTTCGAAACGCCCGAAGCCTTGGAGCGTGGGATCAGTGACGCGGTCGCCCGCGGCGTGCCCCTCTCCCGCCTCCTTATCGTCGAATTCGCCGCACAGCCTGTGCGGCCCGGGCTTTATCGAAAGTTTGCCTGTTTTCGTATCGGGCACACTAGCTTTGCTCATACGTGCGTTCATGACAATCAATGGATCGCAAAGGATGGACAGCCAAATATTGCGCCCCCCGAGCTTTACGATGAGGAGTTGCGAATTGTCCGCGAGAACCCTTACGGCCCGGCGGTGGCGGCAGCCTTTGAACTGGCAGGCATAGAATACGGTCGTGCCGATTTCGGGCTCGTTGACGGCAGGGTCCAGCTCTATGAGATCAACTCAAATCCGCACATGATATTCGAGGGCGAGCATCCCTCCGCCGTTCGGCAGGAAGCCTACAGACAGTTTGAGCAGAACTATTTTGATGCGCTCCGCGCAATCGATACGCCTAACAGTTCGGCGACCATCGCGCAGGCACTCCGAGAATAAAGCCGAATGGCCCCATCGCCTTTGGGTGAATCGTACTCGTGATTCGCGATTTACGTCGTGATCTCAATGCGGCCATGCTTCGCCGACTGGACGCACTAAACGGACGCGCCCAACACTCTAATGATTGTCGGCTCTTGGGATAAGCTGACATTAAGTGGATGTGTCACTATGTCTATTCTTGACCTAGCTGTGTAAAAACGCAGTTGTGGCTCAAAGACATGATTTCCTGGCTGGCAAGAAAAGTTCTTGACCCAAGCAGGTATCGTGCGGCGCGCGAGGACGAAGCGCGAAAGAACGCGCCGAATATCGCGAAACCGCCGGAGCTATTGGGTAAACCTTACCGCACAGGCGAGGCCCACAGGGGCCGACACATAGAAGCAAGTTCGATGGCCTTTGATCGAATAGAAGGCGGTCACCGTTTTCTCCACAACGATACGTGTGTGGTGTGCGGGATTTCTCGTGAGAAGTTCGAGGATGGCGCCCAGCCATGCATGATTGAGCATCCCATCGTAACAGTCGTTACCCCCACGACCGGTAACCCATCCGTCTTCCGGGCAATCCAAAGTGTAGCCGATCAAAGCTATAAGCCGATCCAGCACCTTGTTGTTATCGACAATCCGGAGGCCCCTGCCGAAATAAAAGCGGCGATCCGGGAGTACAACGTTGATGTGATCGAACTCCCTTATGCTACCGGGAATGATAGGTTTTTAGGCCATCGCATCATAGGCGCATCGATTTTTCTTGGTAAAGGTGACTTCTTCTGTTTTCTCGATGAGGACAATTGGTTCGACACGAACCATGTCGCTTCTCTGCTCGACGTAATTCGCGGCGGTTCTACTTGGGCATTTTCATTTCGGAAAATTGTAGACCGGGAAGGCAATTTTATTTGCAGTGATGACTGTGAAAGTCTGGGAAAATGGCCATCCGTTCTTGGTCCGCGTGATTACGTCATTGACAACAATTGTTACTTTTTACCTCGAATGGTCGCCGTAATCTCAAGCCCGACGTGGTTTTGCCGAAGTCGGGAACCGAGTATTTGGGGGTCTGATCTGTGGGGGCCCGATCGCGCCTTACCCTCCTTCCTCCAAAGTCATTTCCCGAACTATGAACCTTCATACCGCTACACCCTTAATTACCGCGTGGAGAACACTCCGCGATCCGTCAAGAGAGAATTTTTCTTGAGCGGCAACCAAGAGATGCTTGAAAAATTCCAAGGTCATCTGCCTTGGAAAAGAAGAAGCCCTAGCTTGCAACAAGGAAGCGAGCGAGCGAGGCAGTAATATTTGCCGACGGGACGTACTCGCCGCGTTCAAAACACAGCGAGAAGCCCCCGGAGTAAGCTTTTGAAGTCACTGCGCCCGGTGGTACTCGCCCTTGGACCAGTGATCGCGTGCAACGCTACTGGGTTCGCCGCGTTGTGCGTCACAACAAAATTCGCCCGCTCATGTGTGCTCAGGGTCTTGGTTGTGTAAAAACGCTTTACCGGAAGAGTTGAGGCGTCGCGATCTTTGCCAGGTGGCGCTGTGGGCGCGTTTCTTCGGGTTTGGCTAGGCTCTCATCGCGGCCATGAGCGGCTGAATGCCCATGATGTTCATGACACGGGTCAGATTGTAGGCCAGCACGTGCAGCGCCATCTCTGAGGCAACCCGTGGCAGCGTCTTCATCAAGAAGTGGGTTGCTCCCATTCGGGCTTTGATGGTGCCGAAGGGGTGCTCGACCGTCTCGCGCCGCTGGCGCATCTTTTCCGGATGCTCGTCGAGCCGGCGTTGCACTGCCTCAAGAATATGCTCGTGCTCCCATCCGGAGAGGCACGTCTGCGCTACCGCTCATCGCTACCAAATCGATGGGTCGCTATGTGGTGTCGAGAACGGCCAGCGGCGGACTTATCCGCTGCAACATGATTGAGGCAAAACGCATCAGATCACTACACCTGATCAGATTTCGGAGAGATCCAACAACCGCAGACGACTACTACGTCTTACCTTTCAGGCGCTTGTTGCATTCGCTGTAATAGCCGTCGCCCTTTTCGATCCATTTGAGGCCGCCATTCCCGCCGTTTGTTTTATTGATCCTGTACTGATCGAGACAAGTGTGCATGCGCGCCTTACCCGCGGACTCGCTCGAATATTTGGCCGAGACGGCGGACGGGAATACGGCGTTGCCGACTGCGACCGCCGCCGGTGCGGCGGCAGGTTTAGGTTTGGCTGTCGCCGCCGGAGCCGGCTGCGCAGGGGCAGGAGCTGCTGGCGCCGCGGTGGTTTGCGCTGGCGCCGCGCCGCCTCGGCATTGGGCCACGTAAGCCTTTTCGGTAATGCCTTTAGCCTGATTGGCGGCCTTGTTGGCCCTCCACTCTTCCCGGCAAGCCGATGCAGTCTTTTGCTGCGCTATGGCGTGGGAAGGCAATGTCAACAGTGCCAAAACGACCGAGCACATGGCGATCGCGATTTGCCTACTCATCTTGTCGTCTCCTTCAAGCGCCAGAACAATTCGGCCTCGTGGGGCCGGAACGCGAAAGCTGAGTGCCATCGTAACAGCATGTGAAAGCATTCGGAAGCATCCACCTCACCTTCGCTTAGCCCAATTGCCGGCATAGCGCTGAACTTCGCATGACAGGCAAGAGACACGAAACGGATATCAGATGTAGCCGATAAATGGCCAATCCTGCGCATCACAGCCAGCGTTACCTTGGTCTTTTGCTGCTCGGCACCCGTGGTGTGGTTGCTGTCCAACTTTTCGGTCGAGGGGGTGCGATCGCTTTATCATTAGGCTGCTGCTGCTTCCTGGAAGACAACGTCCTGCGCGGTCGAGCTCGCCGCCCAATATCGCCTGCATTCCGTTCAAGCGTCGATGCGATCGCACTGCGGCCCCTGTGCCGATGACTGATCGGAGTCAGGCTTGCTCCGAAAGCCAACAAGTCAAATTATCACAGCAAAAAAATGCCTTAGGTCAATTAACGACGGAAACACGCGCGCGCAGCAAGCCCGATCGCGATGGATTGCGTACGGCCGGCCACACCGTGTATGCGGGACTTTTATTCGCCGTTCAATTATGGAATAAGGCGCTGTACCCTTTGTTCGAGTTGCCATATGACGACCGCAGAAGACTGCTACAGAATGGCCGCGCAATGGTTAGGCAAAGCCGATTCAGCGTCCGATCCAAATACCAGCGCGGACATGCGCCGCGCTTCTGACGCCTGGGCCGCGCTGGCTCAGCGGATTGAGCAAGCCGCCCTTACCCGTATCCAATCACATATTCCAGTGCAGCGGCCGGCGGATTTGGCTAGGCCCCGAAGCACCGCCCATCTCGACAGTGTGCAAGTTGCGGATGCTTTGCGCGAGCTGCTTCATCTTTGCGATCCACCGTCCGAGGAGTCGTAGCCAACCCTCCACAGCGCAAGTCGCGATTCCCCTGGACGTGCTCTGCGATCGCCATGCGATCTGCCGCAATGATCGAGCGTCAAGGTTGCGCGAAAAGGTGGCGACTTCAGGCCACCCACGTCAGAACATCTGTGTGATGCCGAGGCGGGCCTTGATAGTAGGTCGGATAATTCGAGGGAATTGATACGGCAAGCGAGGCGGTCAGGGCGCCGTTCTTCGATGTCGGCCAGCGAATGCCGGTTGTCGCTTCGATCCAATCTCTTGCAACCGGTGCTGCGGGCGCGGTCATGCTAAAAAAGCCGATCACTGTGCCGGTGATCACTTCGCTCTCCGAATATTTAATCTTGTTAGCGGGAGCAATCGTGCGCCAAACTCATTTGTCGGGCACCACCAGTGGCGGGTGCGGGCGCCGAGAGGGATTTATCGTGGCAGCAGCGGCGTAGGGGATGAGCTGAACATGGATAGTGCATCAGTGTGGAACAGCAACTGGGCCTGGAGCGTACCATTGATCGTGCTAACCGTGCTCATTCACGTCGTAGGGTTGGGCCTGTTCAATGTGAAAATGGTCCGAGTTCTGACTGCCGTAAAAAACCACCGTCATTTCATCTACGCATTTGCGCTTGGCATAGGGGTCACCACGATCTGGGCAGCCTTGTTGCATGCAATCGAAGCCAGCATATGGGCAGCGGCCTACCGGCTTCTCGGCGCACTGCCTGATAGCAAATCGGCGATTCTGTATTCGCTGAGCGCAATCACAACCTATGGTCATTCGGAAATCTTTCTAACGGAGCGTTGGCGGCTTATGGGCGCCCTGGAAGCTCTGAACGGGATAATACTGATTGGACTGACCACCGCCCTTTTGTACGGCTTAATTCAACGGGTTTGGCCGGTTGAAGACAGAGCATTGCCCCAGATGCCGTGGTCGAGGCGGGAAAATGGAGCGGAATAAATCGCGGCGCCACCTGGCGCAGCGGAGCCTCCACGTTTATGTCTGCTTCTCTAATCGGCCGGTTGGGGTCAAGCGCATTCAGACTTTTCCACCACCACTACGGTGTTGAAGTCGCTCACGGGCTCGTGCTTCTCTTCGGAATCGGCACCAGGGTCGTTCCATCACGGGGTTCGAAGACGAGGTGGAACAATCTCTACCGCGGTCTTGCCGTCAGACGGATGGCAAATCCAAGCAGACATGCGGCCAATCGGCGCGCTGGGGCGACGATCGCCTTCTTCATATCGCGGCGCCTCGCGATCTGCATCGCCCAGGCTTTGTACTGGACAATTCGGTTTCCCATGGTCCAAACCTCGGCGGATCGCGCCGGCGGCATCGACCGCTCGCGCCGCCGGACACCGGACATCCCTGGGAGGGGTCATGCTCAACGGTTGGTTTCGCCTCAATATGGTCGCCGCGCTCGCGCTATCGATTTGCGCGATCGCCGCGAGTGCAACCCTCGCCCAGCAGTGGCCCACACATCCGGTGCGCTTTGTGCTGCCGTTCGGTCCGGGCTCCGGAGCGGACACCGGCGCGCGGCTAATAACCGATAAGCTGGAGCAGAAATGGGGCCAACCCGTCATCATCGACGGCAAACCTGGAGGCGACGGCTTGCTGTCGCTGCAGACCGTCGTGTCGGCAAAGGATGACCATACGTTGTTCTTCGGGCCAAGCAGTATCTTCGTCGTACAACGCTACATGCACGAGAACATGTCCTTCGATCCCGAGACCGACCTCGCGCCGATCGCGGGTGTCGCCAAGGTGCAGATCGCCGTGGCCGTGCCGACGAGTCTCGGCATCGCCACACTGGCCGAATTCGTGGCGCTGGCACGCGCCAAGCCGAACGAGACGAGCTATGCAGTCGCGCCGGGCTTTTCCGAATTCGTATTCGACGGATTTGTCAAAGAAAATGGGCTCGCGATCGCAAAGGTTCCTTATCGCGACATCACCAAGTCGCCGGTAGATCTCGGCGAAAACAGGATCCAGTTGTCCATGCAATCCTACGCCGCGATGCGAACTTACGCGCAGACCGGCAAGATCAAGATCATTGCAATTAACGATCGCGAGCGATCGCCCATCGCGCCGGACATTCCGTCCGTGGTGGAATCCGGATTCCCGTCCTTGCTCGCCAGTCCCGTCCTGGGCCTACTCGGACCGCGCGACATGCCGATCGAATTGCGCCGGCGGATCGCGGCGGACATGCTCTCCGCGCTCGACGACAAGACGATCGACGAAAGATTGGCCCTCACGGGGCAGCCGGCCGCGCCCATGGGGGTCGACGCATTCACCGCCGCGCTCAAGGAGCAATACGCGCAAGTCGCCCATATCGCGTCCATGCTGGGCATCGCGCGAAAGAAATAAGTATCATGCAAAAACCGGACAATCAACGTCGTGGCCTGTTACGCGCGCGCGACTGCCGACCACACAGCTGCACCGCCAGCAGTTTGATGAAATCCGCTGTCGCACAGTACGCCCAACCCGAGTACATCACGGGATGGAGGCGGTTGTGGGTCACAGCAAAACGGCGATCCGATGTCGGCTCACCCGCAGGAGCCTTCGCGTGCGGACGAGGCCGCTCCAAATCCAGACGCGGGGGCTGGCAAATCCCAGCCCCGATCTAGATCTCTGTTCTCAACCGCATACCCAAACGTAGCCGATGGGAGACGCCAACCAGCAACGGCCGACGCCATACGGCCACCAGCGACCGCCATACCAACGGCGTCCGGTGCCGTACCAGACACCGCCGTAATAGCGGCCGCCGACGCGATACGCACCGCCCCGCACCGCCACACCGCCACGGCGACCGCGCACCGCCACACCGCCGCGGGGACCGCGCACCGCCACACCGCCGCGAGGGCCGCGCACCGCCACACCGCCGCGAGGGCCGCGGGCCACCCCGCCCCGATAATACACCGGCGTTACATTCGACGGCGCGGAGAGCCCGTGCGCACCAAGCGGAATGGCGTTGGCCCGCTCGAGACACAACGGAACCATCGTAAGAGCGATGGCGATTGGAAGCATCTTGAACATGTCGAAAACCTCCTTCGCTATGCTCCACCGGAGCTTCTTTGCAGGCAAGGGCCCTGCCTACCGTTTGTCGGCACGTACGAACTCTCCTTCCGATAGGCCAAGTGTCTTTAGCAACGCGTCACTTACGCGACCCAGATCTTCTATTTGGTCGCGTGGTTCCGCAACCCTGCGCTGGATCAGCCTGACGGCTGCTATGGGCTCTTAAATCGCTACAACGTAAGCAGTGCCCTTGGGGTCACCGTTGAGCTTGCGCACTCTAATCAGCCGTCCGAACTCCATGAGGCACCGTGGCATAATTTGACCACGGAACATACGGGGAAGAGCATAGTCCGGCATGCCAAGCGACGTGTTAATCATCGGGAAACAAGCCTCATTGCACTGCACAAACGCACAGTCCAATGAGACGTTCCGCAACGATCTCAATGATACGGCTTACCGCTCCGTTCGCCCTCAGGAGCGGCCAAGCTAAACCGGTATAGCGGACCGATGAGCGAGCAGAGCGAGGCCAGGTACTGGTTCCTTTCCATAGACATTTTCAGTGCACCGGTCCCTCCAGAGGTGCGGCGGGAACCCGACGGCGGCTGAACGGATTTGTTGGTTATAACAACTCTAGCCACACGGTCCCCATGATCTTCAAACTGCGCCTTAGGCCGCTATTCGAATCCCTGCGGCCGTGCAGGAAATCGCCGCCAGATCTGTGGCAGTTCGGTCTCGCCGCTCGCGAAGTTATGTCGGCGCGACTGTTGCGCGCTGTGACCGGTGAGCTGAGTACAGCCGAGGCTCGCCGAATGGTCGAGGAAAAGCAATTAGCGGCCATGCGCGCGCAATTCGCATACACGGAAGCGATCTTGAACGGCGAAGCCACATCGGCGCCCAGCAGATATTTCGACGTGTATCGGCGCGCCGTAGAAGCCAATCGCAAGCGTCTCATCAACCGTCGCCGGCCCTGGCTGTGGCCGCGATGGGGCGAGAGGGGCATCGAATTCTGAGATAAATTAATCAGCGACTTTCACTGTGGAGGAGATGGCTATGTACCTTTCGAACCAAAGCCTCCTTGTCATAATCGTTGTCGGAATTGTTGCTGGCTGGTTGTCTGGCACAGTGATGCGAGGAGGTGGCTTTGGTCTTGTCGGCGATCTCGTGATCGGCCTGATCGGCGCTTTCATTGGTGACTGGCTGTTGCCGCGACTTGGTATCCACCTCGGCGTCGGGATTGTTGCACTAATTGTGAACGCGTTTATAGGTGCAGTCGTGCTGTTACTGGTCTTGCGTCTTGTGGGCGGCGGCGGTTGGGGTAGACGCCGTTGGGGCAGGCGCTGGTAGGCACGTGCGCGGCAACTCTGCCACGATCGGACTGATCGAGGTTTAGTGGGACTAGTGCTCGGCGATACCGAGGACCGCTGGACCGAAATTTTCACGACAAGCGGGCAAATCTATCATCCGCCAAAGCTACGCCTGTTCTCGGGCTCCGAACCGACACCTTGCGTTTTTGCCCAGTCAGCCATGGGGCCGGTCTATTGCCCCCGCGATCAGCACATCTATCTCGATACGTCGTCTGTTGCAGACATGCAGAAGAAGTTCGGCGCCGGCTCCGATACCAATGCCTGCAAGTTCTCGGAAGCTTATGTGATCGCACACGAGGTCGGTCATCACGTCCAAGACGAGGTCGGCATCCTGCCACGAGTGATACAGGCGCAGCGGGCTTCATCCAGCAAAGTCACGGCCAATCAGCTCCAGGTCCGCGTCGAGCTGCAGGCGGATTGCCTTGCTGGTGTCTGGGCGAATCGCGCACAGCAAAAACGCAATTTCCTCGATTCCGGTGACGTTGATCGGACCTTGCAAACTGCCTCGGCCATTGGCGACGACCGTTTGCAGAAGGAGACTCACGGCTGCATCGTGCCTGATGCCTTTACCCACGGCACCTCAGAACAGCGCAAGCGGTGGTTCTCGAACGGCTTAAATTCCGGTCAGGTCTCGGCCTGCGACACGCTGTCCGCGAATGTATTGTAGGAAGTGTTGGCCGTGATTTTCCCAAAATCCAATATGCGAAATGGAAGGAATCTTAGACGCCGCTTTGGCGGATATATGGGGCGACCGAAATCAACAAAAGGGCTTGTGACATTACCGTTCGACTCGATATGCAATGCACGAACACGGAGCTTTCCTTTCGATCGACTTATCGCTATAAACCCACGTTTTAGAATCGGGAGATCTTACATCGTGAACAAACCATCTAAAAGACAAGCTTGGTCGAAAGCGCATGTCCGTGAACTGAAGTCGCTCGCACGAAAGAAGACGCCTGCAGGAAAAATCGCCAGAATGCTCAAGCGCACCGAAGGTGCGACACGCCAAAAGGCATTCAGTATGGGATTGTCACTCAACTCGCGCGCCTGAACAACTCCTAGCGTACTGTTCCGACTGCCAACTCAACCCCCGCCTCGCGCGGGGGCTTTCATTTTGCTATTAGTGGTGTGTGTTCGCTCAATGACGTGTGCGTGAGCTCGCATCGAACCCCTTGCCGCTCGCTCGCAGATACACGTATTGTTTGCCTGAGTGTGGAAGCTTTTTAGGCATTCTCGGTGGAACGGAGTTCAAACAAGCGCTAGCGGTTAGGTGTCAGCCATGAGGAAGACCACGCGTGTGATACTTGTTGTCTCGTTGGCGGCAACCTTTTCCGGGCCGTCCCTTACCACTATGGCGCAACAACCGACAAACCAACAACCCGCTGGCGGTGCGGCCCCCGGCGCAGGTACAGTGGTTGGCACCGATGCCGAGCACAAAGCGTCCATTACGACGTTTCAATCTGACACTCCGGTCGCTCGTTACGATTATTATCGATGGCATGACAATTGCTATTACCGCGATCTGTCGGGTCATTATGCGCCGGTTCCGCCAGGTTATTGCTTTTAACTGAGCGAGGAAGCATTCCCATCAGGCACGGCGCGCAAGGTCGAGCGACGTTTTTCGGCGCAAAAGCGGGTTAGAATTCGGCGAGTTTGCCAGTATTTCTCACGGCTGCGACGCCGGCGACATGGCGTCCGCGCCATGTTTATTTTTGCTTGCTGCCTCATGGCCGAGCCCGTCAAGAAATTCCTAAGAATTTCGGCGCAAAATGACCAAATGTATGAGTATGACGAATCGGTCGCCCGGGCCGCGGAATGCCAATGGAAGGCCAAAACCGCTCGCAACGAGGACGACAAGCACAGTTGGCTGGCGCTGGCCGACAGTTGGCTCCAGACGGCCGAGCTTCAGCAGGTTCTGAAACGTCTAGAGCAGGATAATCCTCAAAAAGCCGTGGCCTAGGCCCGCATCGCACCCCGACCACGACTGCCAGCTTCGCGAGCGTCCGGTTACCACAAACTCGGAGGGCTCCATGCAGATTAAAAGCGCGTATCGACCCTCGCCGCGTTGCCCGCACTGCGATCAGCCAACGCGGTTCGCTCGATCGGTTCCCAATTTCGGCGCCCAAGCCGCGCTGCATAGCTTCGAGTGTGATCTTTGCGGCCTTGCCGTCGTGAAACCGGGCGAAGCCGAACTTTTGGAATTGGCGCCTGTGGCCATGCCTGCGTAGCCACCACGGTCGGCCGGCAGTGAGGCGATCAGCGCTACTGTTGTCCGGCGGGAAGCGGCGGCGCAGTCGATGATGTGGGTTTGCGCGGCGGAGCGTGGACCGCATGGGGCGAAGGCAAAGCTGAAATCTGCTGTCTGACGTCCTGTTCAAGCTCCTGCAATGCCGCGACGTTCTGTGCCATCTGTTCTTGCTTGGCGGCGAGTTGATTTTGATTTGCAGCGAGTTGCTCTAAGCTGCGTCGCACGATGGCAAGATCAAGAGCCATCGGTTTAAGCTGCAGCTCCAACTGCGGAAGAGTTGCAGGCGCTGCGGGCGATTGCAGCGCTGCGACCGGCAGCAACGAGGCCAGCGACGGAGCCCAGGCCGTGACCATCGCCTTTGCTTCGTCGCCATAGCATTGCCAGCCAAGCGTGGCGCCGACGCCGATCAGAACAGCAAGTGAAAAGCGGACAACAGTACGGAAGGCGCGTTTGCCAATCGACGGCCTACTGTTAGCGAGGTGACGTTGCTCAAAGCCTGTGTAGCGAGCGGACGTATAGCTCCGCGGCGCCATCGGCGGGGACTCGGTATAATACTCGAATTCTTCCTGATCTGCTCCGGCGCGCTGGCTGGATGAATCGCGTCCGGCGTCAAAATTGCGCGCCGCGCCGCCGCGGTCATATCGATTTTCTGAAGAATGCATGGGCCCCTCTTTGGTTTTCGATCCCCAGCGCCGCCGAATCGTGACCACCGGGGGAGCCCGACCATGCAAGCCGCTAGACGGGGCCGAATTGCGCAGCGCGAATGTTCAAACGATGGAAAGTGCAGGGCAGGCGATTGCCCGCCGGGCGCCCCATTGATGACACACCCAGTTCATGATTGGCGCACAAAATATCTCCAGTGTCGGAGCAAATCGGAAATGCCTCGATATTTTTTCACCATCCAGGCATCGAACAGGGATATTGAGAACGACCCCAGCGGGACCATTTTGCCGGACAACACGGCAGCGCTGTTACACGCCGAATGCATGATTAGACAGTTGCAAAAAGAACGCGGTTACAGCGATCCCGAGCTGAGTATGCTCGTAAAAGATGAGTCTCAGCAGACAATCCTTTTTTTGCCGTTCGTTGCAGGCGGTGATTAGAAACGCAACTCTTCCATTTGCTCTTAGCACCAAGAGAACTGTCACTCTTTCGCTGACAGCGCAGACCGGCGCAAACCACGGGGGCGCACAAGCTCCTTAGCGCCAGGCCACTTCGTCAAGCGAGGCTCTACAATTCACACGGCCGAAAGATTAAAAATTTAACGATCCGCTTGAACCAGCCTCAACCAATAAATCGTGCGGGCTCGGTCGGTTAAGCCATCCGGAACCAACGAGGACGATTCTGATGGCCCGCACGAAGGCAGGGCTTGGAGTAGTCATTTCATGTTGCCGGATTGGATCATTATTCTTGCTGTAATTGAACTGTTCAGCTTCGTTATTTTTGGACTGAGCATTGCCACGGCCATTCCTGAAGAGGAAATCGCTTCCGAGGCACGTCGAAATCTAACGGCCGGCTAGCTCTTCAGTTTGCTGACAGAGCGGGCTCGAGTCTGCGAGGACGGTTTTCAGATGGCGGCGTCTTGCCGCCGACATCGTCGATGATAGCGACCGCATTCAAGGTGTAGTCCGGCCAGCTCGGCATCGAACCCGGCGTTTTGAAACGGCCGACTTATCCGCGAAACGGCCTGCCGCAATAACCCCGCAGCCATTGCGGGCGGTCTTTCCGGGTCGGATATGCATTTAAGCGCGCCGCTTGGTGAATAAATTGTGTTTATTCAATAGCTTACGATAAAGCGCCGATTTGTGCTGCCGGTCACATCTTATGCCGGCAGGCCAAACTACAAATAACAGCATTGGGGATTTTCAGAGAGCGGGACGCAGCTATGAGCATGATGAACCTCTCCGTTACAATAGGTCGTCCGAGGCACGCTTCTGGATGGAGCCACGTGCAACGAACTCTCGTCGAATGGCATCGCCGTTCGCATTCACGCGCCGAGCTGGCTACGCTCAGCGATCGATGCTTGCAGGATATAGGCCTGTCCCGCTGCACCGCGAGTTTTGAAGCCGGCAAGCCGTTTTGGATGGTCTAAACGCCGAGTTTAAGCTTTCTCTACCTCAAATCGCCAAACTAAAAACGAGGAAAGGGGCGATTGTCCATGCAGATGCCATCGAGAATAAGGTCGCTTCCGCGAGCGCGAGTTCGGCGGAAGCCGAAGGCGTCGGTTGTACGCCTTCACACCGTCAGCACCGATCAGCTTGTACTGTGCCCGGATTGCGGCTCTCCGATGCGGCTATCCGAACGACACGCATTCGAATGCAAGGCGTGCGGTCGCGCAGTTGCGGCGGATCAGGCGATCGAAGTTATGAAAAAAGATGCCGAATAAACTTCGGCAAAAGCTCCGCTCTTGGCAAGCGCGAGGGGCGTGAGTGGAATTGAGATGACTCAGCCCCTCAGCGCCGATACGAATTTCATCACGAGCCAAAGCCCGGCAAAGCCGGCTGCACCGTAGGCCATCAGGTGCGGGTTGCCGCAAGCGAACGGCGCCGCCCAGCAGACGTCGCCCGCCCAGTTCTGGCCATAGCCGGCGGCGGTGATGTCCTGAGCCGTGTAAGACACGAAGCTCGTGCCGGCGAGCACGACGCAGATCAACAGGATGAGATTTGTCATTCGCTCCCCCCTGATGAGTGAGCCGCTGTGGCCGCTACAAGCGGCCGATCATTTCGCTGGCGCCTCTTCCGCAAACGTCACGCCGAGCGTGTTCGCATTGCGCCACACGGTACGGCAGGAAATACGCGGCTGACCGTAGCGGGTCAGCCGAAGACTGAACCTTTCCGGAATCTGATCGGCCTCCTCGATCGCGAGCCTGGCGCCGCTCTCGGAAATGTCGACCAATGTGCAGGTCAATAACGGACCGCCGTCGCCGGTATCGAGCCAGGCCCGATGGCCTTTCTCCTCCCGGTCCTCTCGTCGCATCGTAAAGGTCATGGCACGCCTCAATCTCGGCAGCGACGGTCACGGTCGCTGCCAGCCAACCCTATAGGTAAGAGTACGGATGTTGCGAAATCGCTCTCCAACAATGATTATTTTGATCTGAGATTTAATCTCGATTTCTAGAAATCTTGCGGGAAGCGCTAACAGTTTAGTGGGCTCCAGTCGTTTGGCCTTTTAGGCGCTGATTTTGTAAGCCGAAACAATTAGCACAACGCCTGCCACGAGGCTCACGGCGGCCATTCCGGCGAGACAGTAGCGGATCAGCGTTTCATTTCGAGTCATAGTGGAAGGTTCGCCGAAACAAGACCCGGCGCGTCGCCTGACTTCCCCGTCCGAATAAGGCCGGTGTACGCTCCGCAGTCCGGTCGGTCAGCATTTTACTGCCTCACCGGTATTTGGAACGTAAACATCCGAAACGGCTTCAAACCAGCAGCAGCGATGCGGCCTCTGATGCGCTGCCTACGGGGCTACTCCCTGGTGCGCGGTGCGCCGAACACTGTGCGACGAGGGCCGGCGAATCAGATAAAATCTAACTCATCGTCTGGCTGCTGCGCTTTTCCTCCCCTGCGCGCACGGACGATGGCAGGGCGTACCTAGGCCCCGGTCGCTATGGCCGGGGCCATTTTCTGCCCCTGAATGCCGACCTGAGCAGCTGTCCGGCCAAGATTCGAACAACGGATAGCGGTGTGTAACGCTGGGGACGGCTCCCATACCCAGTCGGGTGCGACATGAGCCGCCTCAGCCGCGATAGTTTCTTGGCCAGTCTTTGACCTTTGCCAGCCGGGTAGACAATCGTCCTGCCGTATTTTCGGTTCTGCGCGAAATGCGGCTTCTGACGCCAGCCAGCCGTTGCGGGCGAGGCGTGGTCAAACGCTCAACAAGCTCTTTGATGCGCTCCGGATTGTAGGTCGGTGTTTGCTTCGCCTTCTTAATCATCGCAACTCGGATTCCATGCCGGATGACCGAGGCTATTAGCGGATTTACCAATGCGCGACAATACTTAGAAGACAGAGAGCTGCAACGGCTGAGCCAGCGATTATCATGGCGCGAAAGACATTTCGGGTGCGCATGGCAGGGGACCGCCAACTTGGTGTCGCGGTATAAGGTGAACCCACGCAGCGATTTTGATCAACGCGCTGATCTTATTTACCTTATTTGGTAGGCTTAAAGTAGGTTCGCAGTCGCTTGCTGTGCGATGACGTGCGGTAGGACCGCAGAGGCGTCCCAGAATTTCACCGGCCCTCCCGCCGCTCGTCGACGAGCGCCGCCACGGCCGATGCCTCGCCCTTCGGACGGACTCGCCTTCGAATCTCCTCGATGACGATACTGTTATCTTGCTCGCCTTCGCCGGCTCGCAGGCAGGCCTGCAGCACGTCGGCGTGGATTTCTAGCAGCGGCAGCTGCTGCCCCGTTTTGCGCGCCTGGTCGAGCATGAGGTTGGTATCTTTCAGCGTCTGGCGCACGCGGCCTTCCGGGACAAAATTGCCAGCCACCATCTTCGGCCCCTTTGTGTCCATGACCTGCGAAGCAGCGGCTGACGCGCGCGCCACGTCGAGAAACGCCGCCGGGTCGAGGCCGAGGCGTGAGGCAAACACCAGCCCTTCGGCAAGCGCCAGGCGATTGAGCCCGAGAATGAGATTGATCGCGAGTTTGGCGCGGCCGCCGTCCCCGATCTTGCCGATGTGGAAGCGCCGCGGAAACAATGCATCAAGCACCGGCGCGGCGGCGTCCGCGATCGCTGCGTCACCGCCGATCAGCCCGACGCCGTCGCCCTGTCGAACTTGCTCGCTAGTGCCGGACACCGGGACTTCCAGAAATCGCAACTGGCTTGCCACCCGCGCGCCGAGTGCCGCAATGCGGTCGGGATCGCAGGTCGAGGTGCAAATCACGATCTTGTCTGTCGCTGCAGGAAGCAGTGCGTGTTCGACAACATCCTCCACTTGCTCGGTGTTGAAGACTGCGAGCACGATTGGATCGCAGTTCGTTGCGATGTCAGCGAGTGATCCGTCACGAGCGCCAATATCCGACAGCCGCATGTTCTTAGCTTGATCAATATCGAAGCCGACAACCGTGAAACCAACCCCGGCCAGACGTTGCACATAGGCGTCGCCCATCAGCCCCAAGCCGATAACGCCGACCGGACCGCTCACCTTCCTTCCCGACATTTAAGCTCGCTTATCGTTGTGCAGCACTTCACCGCTGAAGAAATGCGTTCTAATAGCTTAACACGATTTTTCGGAATGCTTTCGAACTGATTTGCAGGTGCCGTGCACGCAGCCAATTAAGAACGACTGTGCGTCCGTGAGGCGAATTTGCGTCAAGGCCGAAGAAGAGGTCGTCGCGGCCGACGACTGCGTTGAAGCACCGCCCCCGGGTGCGGCTGTGGCGGGAGGAGGGGGAGGTGGAGCGGACGACCTTCCGGGCAACCTCATCGGCCAACTTGGAGTTGCGGTAACCGAACAAACTCGGTATTTTTTACTATTGTTTGGTCGGAGGGCACAAAAATGTTGCGTTGGACAAGCCTCTTCCTTGCACTACTCGGATCCGTCGTCGCCGCTTCGGCGCAGTCGCAAATTCCTTCTGATAGCCGCCTCAAAACAATTCTTGAAACTCACACCATCCGCGTCGCTTTTCGCAACGATGCAACACCGTTTTCCTTCGCTGACGATAAAGGCGGCGCCGTCGGGTTTTCCATTGATCTATGCGAACTGGTGACGAAATCGATTGCACAGCAGCTCGGTCTACAGGACCTCAAGATCCAGTGGGTGGCAGTAGACGTGCACACACGGCTGTCGGCTGTTTCAGGCGGGCAAGCCGATCTCGAATGCGGCTCCAGCACTGTTACGCTAGCGCGCATGAAAGAGGTGGACTTCTCCAACGTCATTTTCGTCGAATCCACGGGCGTGATCGTGACGCGGGTGTCGAACATTCAGTCATTCGCCGATATGGCGGGGAAGAAGGTTGCCGTGGTATCCGGCACGACCAACGGCGCTGCGGTCATGGAAGAAAGCCGTCGCGACAAGATCGACGTGACCCTGGTCAACGTGAATACGCGCGACGAGGGCATGGCGGCGTTGCAGTCGGGCAAGGTCGACGGCTATGCTGGCGACAAACTGCTTTTGGTCGGGACACAGGTGAAGGACCCGCAGACGCTGATCATGCTGCCCGACGATTTGTCGATCGAGGCCTACGCCATTGTCTTGCCGCGCGGCGACTGGGCCTTGCGCTTGGCCGTCAACACTGGTTTGGCTCAGATTTACCGCAACGGCACGATCACAACCGTGTTCAATAAATGGTTCGGCCGGCTTGGGCTCACGCCCGGCGTTCTGGCGCGGGCCGCCTACGCGTTGGGCGGTTTGTCAGAATAAATAAATAGAGCATGCAGTGATTGGACGTTTGGTCTCACAGCGTTTGCCGACACTGAGCGCGGCGATTTTATAAATGGACCCAACCCTATTTCGACCACACTGCAACTGTAACCGCGATTGTAGTCGCGATTTTCTGAACCAGCCATCTGTTTTCGCCGCTGGGAATGACGGTGAAGCAATTCGCATTTGAGTGCTCCCACGTCGTGCAAAAACCTTTGGCGCTGAGCTTCCATATGCTAACGTCTTTGCTGCCGGATTGCGCCAGCGGTTCGCGTGTCATTTTGCCGTCAGGCATGAAGGTCATTTTAAATTTGGTGCCGGAAAGCGTCGCGGCCGTAAAGGGTAGCCCCGTGAAGAACGTGGATTTTACCTCGCTCGGAGTCAGAGGCTCTGCTGCCGCAGCGGCATTTGCTCCAAAGAGTAATGCTATAAGGACGATGAGACTCATACGCACTGTGAGAGGTCCTGCTTTTCAGACATCCAGTGGGGTCGATCTAACTAATGCGCGAAATACTTAAATCGAAATTCAAGCCCCATTGCCAACGGGCGTCAACATTGCCCGAGAATTGAGGTTAAGGAGCCAAGTCTGAAGGGGGGCGAACGCGATCCTTCCCAGCTAAGCTACCTTCTCTTTCGAGATCCGCGCGCGAATTGCGATATCTTCCATCAGTGGGTCAACCAGTCCACCTATGTGAAGCGCATCGAAGGTCCGTTCAATGAACGCGAGACCGTCGGGGCCGCGGGCGATCAAACGGTCATAAAGCGCGCTTGCTTCATCGCGCCGATTTAAAAACATGAGCGCGGCGGCGCGGCAGGCATGAAGTTTGGCCGAAGCTTGAAAAACACTAAGCGCGCGATCGGCGGCACTCAACGCTCGCTCAAATTTGCCGCGTCGAAGAAGGTGCAAACAGATGTTCGCAATCCGATAGCGAATGTATGCCTTGCGGGGATTTATCTTGGCGGCCGTCCTTGCGGATTGTCGTTTGCGAGAGGTAGTACAATGATCCAGTATTTCAAAGTAAAAGCGAAGGGCACGACGATATTCGCCGGACGCTGCCATAGCGTCAGCGACTAAGAAGCCCGGCGGTACCGGACCATGCGTGAAAAAATTCCGGCTGAGCGCGTTCCGCTCATCCGTTCCGGTTTCATTTTCCGTTTCGTAATTGGTGCCCGTAAAGCTTACGTCAGGAGCGACTCGCACGGTCCATCTAATATCGCGCAATTTGCTTGCCGAAGGTCGCACACAGCCGAGGATCGCTTCCACTTCCTTCACGATCTCAGCGCGCATGCCTGGTGCTCTTCGCAGTCGACGAAGCTGGTCGAACACGATGTCCTCCCAGCGGAGTGTTCGCGCGGCCTGGCTTCGGTAATGACGGAGAATTTCGGGTCCCGATGGGCGATTTCCGATGAGCCCGGCACATGCCCGAACCGCTGCCAGCAGCGCGGAATCCGGAAAGTAGTTGAGCGCCGCATCGAGCTGCCAAATGGCGGCATCGATATTGCGATGGAGGATCAGCTTTCGGCCGATCTGGGCGAACCAACGAATGTGCGTACCTTTTAGCCACTCGTACACCTTTTTGAAGGTTGGATCCTGGGAAAGACGTCCTGCATAGGTGCGACGACGCCAATTCAGCGCGGCCTTTCGTAGTCTAATCTCGATGGGATTGTTCGGGAGTGTTGGCTCGATTCCGAATATCATGAAATCCGGCAAATCAAATTTGAGGCGAGCCAGCCGCAAGCTCACATCATCTTCTTGGCCACTGGAGGGCGCGGGATTTATAGAATTGCAGAGGGGCGCCGCCGTATGCGGAGTTGATGCGCCGCCGGTGTCAAGCGCACCTGCGGCCTCGGGTTTCGCCTCGGCAGACGCTGTCGGACCGTGCCGAGCAACCGTCCGGGCGTCGAAATCGGCGCCCGCTAGATCGGGCAGCCGTTGACGAATCCTTTCCAGTTCCGCCGCCGACGGCTGCATACAGTCGAGCAACGCTTCAAGCTCGCTGACAATGCGGCTAACGCCAGACAGGCTTCGAACTTGGTGCAACTGATAAAAGACCAAGTTATGCCAGCGCACGCGGCAAATTTGTTGGTTGATGTAGCAACACAGAGTTTCTTGCGCTTCCGGGCGCCTGGCCGCTAACAGCGCGCAAACAAGCCCGGCATGAATTAATACTGCGTTGGGCAGAATTTTCAGAATGAAATTAAGTTCATCGATGGCAACTCCGGGTTCCCCGCTCATGATGAATCGCCGTGAAATATGCACGGCGCGCAGGACAAGTTTGCGTCGTCGTTCAGCGAAATTGCGCCTCCCACGCCGGCCCAAATTGTAGGATAACCAGCGACAATGGCTGGCCGCCATCCGTAGCCTGCGTTGATCGGCGGTGAGCGTTTGGTTCTGGAGCGAAACCATATCCCGGCACAGCAGAGCAAGAACGCTTACCGAGGTGGTCAGCGGCAGGCCACGTACCGATGCATCGCCATCCGTCGAGGGATCAAAGCTTTCTTGCTGCGCAACTGCGGCCGTCTGTAGATAGGACGAAGCATTTCGATTCTTTGAAGTCACATAAAACTCCTTCTATCATTGGAATTTGAAGCAGGGTTGGCGACAGAAGGAACTGCTCTCTCAGCCTAAAGCTTGAGCCGAAGCAGCTTTTCGAGCCGCGACCACGCCCGCCGTTCGTTACTCGCGTAGGATGCGAGCCGCGGCGCTTTTGCTGCGAATGCGAGGCCTAGGCGTTCATTGGGATTTAAATTTTCATCGGGCGTTCCGACCTGGTCGCGAAGTCCCTCTTCGATCGCCTCGAGTGCAGCTCGCCGAGCGCGGATCAGTTCGATCCGCGCTTTGGCGACCGCATAGGCGACCTCCGGCGAAGCGCTGGAGATCGCAACAATCTCCTCTGCAAGCGGCAGAATATCCCCGCCAAATGCGTCGTTTTCTTTGATTGGAAGCGAAAGGCCGTGACGAAAGGCGTTTTGCCCCGAGCGCGTCTTACCAGCGGCCGTTCGTGGCCCGGAGCTCCGCGCGGCGTTGCGACGGTTAGCTGCAATTCTCGGTGCGGACGTTATCGGGCGACTCCGGTGTCGTCGGGCGAGCTCGGCTTTGGGGTGATGACCGTGGGTGGCGGCGAGTATTTCACGGCCTCGGCAGCGCTCGTGTTGCTGGTTGTGGCGTGTGACTCTTGAGATTCGGTTTCCTCACACGCGACGATCGTTTGTTTGGTGCTATTCTTCTTAGCGCGCTTTTCCAGTTTAGCGAGCTTGCGAAATGCACGTTCGATATCAGTTTGAGCGGGCCGTACGACTCGGTCAATCGAGGCCAACGAGGCGTAGAGTTTTTCAACGTTGACTGCAGCGTTTATGTTCACAGCACCTCGGCCAAGGCGCTTTTCGACAGTTTCGATCGCCTGTTTCTTGCCCGCGACGGCGTCCTTGGTCAGTCGTTTCTGGCTACGAATCCATCTTTGGCGGAAGGTTTCTTCGATGGCCTCATCACGCTTTAGACGTACCTCGCCGTCGTTCTCGAGCTCGGCAAGAACTTCCATAGCGGCTAGATCCAGAAGACCGCGATAGAGCGATTCTGAAATTTCGGCATTCCATGCGGAACGTTCCGCTGCAACACCGCGGCGTACCGTCAGCATTTTCCAAGCCGCCGTCTCACTTCGCCACAGCCGAATCACTCGCTCAACGCCACTGTCGGCCTGGTCGCCAAATAGCGCAGCGAGGACCCGCGCGAATTGAGCACGGTCTTCGCCAACCACGGTTGGAACTGGACCAAGGAGCGAAAGCAGCGATTCCTGCAGAGGCGGCAGCCCATTGAGATCGCATTCGGAGGCTTGATCTGAAGCGATCGCTCCGGCCTCGGCATCTTCAGCACTAGCGACTCCAGCGTCATCTGGGGCGCAGTCGCCGAGCGTCGTCTCATCGGCGGTTTTTGCCGTCTCGTCACGCGCCGCCGTTCCATTCGCGTCGGCTTCCTGCTCGCGCGCCGGTTGGTTCGACGCTGCCGGTTCCAACTGTTCGCCACTCTCGCCGGCGTCGCTGGGCTCTTCGCCGGAGCTCTCGGTTTCGAAGTTGCCTCCGCCAACGGAGTGTCGGTCGTCGTGATGCTCAGTGCTCGCTGCGGTAATGCCGGAATTACCGTCAGCGTCGGGTTGGCTTTGACCCTGCACTCCGCTCTCGTCAGCCCCTGTGTTTTCAGCTTCCGGCTCTGGTTCAACAGCGCCGGGAGCGACATTTGGTCCTTCGTGAATCATAGCGTCACCATCCTGGCCGATCGTCGCCGCAGGGGAGCGGCTATATTTTCGACGGCTACGCCAGGGCGCGAAGATAACGTGTCAAACACTTCGAGCCGTACTAATGATAAGTATCAAAAAGGCATGTTCTATTCATGGTTGTAATCGGTATGCTGGTAATGAGGGCTTGACCATAAAACTCCTGTATTTCCAATGTGTTGTAGGCGAAACAATCAAGCTCAAAATCGTCGCTGCCTATGTTTCAGCAGTCTGAGAAGAACTGAGAGAGGTGCTGTTTGATCCGCTCGAACCGAAATCTGGGAGAAATCGATTTGATTTTGGCAGAACGAACCCAACCAAAAGATCAATGAATCCAATGCTCGGACAATCCGGGTAGTCCCTGCCGGCGCGGAGGACTTATTTCTTACGGTCTTTAGGCCATGGTCCCGGAGGAAAGGTACTTGAAGAAATCACGCGGCTCAGCCCGAGAGCTCGATTCTGCGTTCGTAGGTGACATTGCCGAAACTCTTGCGACGATAAATTTTTGGCAGAACGAACCCAACTAAAAGACCAATAAATCCAATGCCCGGACAATCCGGGTAGCCTGCGCTTGGCCCCGGAGGCACTTCTTCTGTTGTGGGATTAGGATGAGAGGCCGAGCGCGACTTAGTCCAAAAGCTCGACGTTGAGTTCGCGCGCCAGTGTGTCGAGGCTCTCGCGTAGCGGCTTCGGCACCGGCACGCCATGCGCGCGGCGATCTTGAAGTTTGGTATGGCTCTGTTCGCCGGGCAGCCAGATGCGGTCGACGCCCGGCAACCGCGGCGAATTGCGGATGTCGCGAATGAGCCGGTCGACGCCGCGCTTGAATTCATCGGCCGGCACGAACGCGTCGATCGAAATCGCGGCGATCGCCTGTCCGGTATTCGTCGCCGAGCCTGCCTCCTTGACGAAGTCGACGACATCGCGCCCGAGCGCGGCGCGATTGAGCGCGCCGGCGAGGAGCCCGATGATGAGGCTCAAGCCGGAGCCCTTATAGTCGCCAATGGGGAGCAGATGGCCCTCGTCGGCGCGCTTCGGATCGGTAAGCGGTTTGCCCTGCCGGTCGATCATCCAGCCGACCGGCATTTGTTCGCCGCGCTGCGCCTTGAGCCGGACCTTGCCGAAGGCAGCGACCGTCGGCGACATGTCGAGCACGATCGGTGGCTCGGTTTCCGCCGGAACGGCGACCGCCATGGGATTGGTGCCCAAGAGCGTCTCGCTGCCGCCCCAGGGCGGCAAATGGTTGCTGCTGCCGACGGCGAAATAGAGCCCGATCATGTCGTGTTTGAGCGGCATGGTCACATAGAGCGCCGCCGGGCCGGCGTGATTGCTCATGCGGGCACCGACCCAGCCGATGCCGGTTGCCTTGGCCTTTTCGATCGCGAGTTCGGCGGCGCGGCGCATCACCAGATGGCCCATGCCGTTGTCGCCGTCGATCAACGCCGTCGACGGTCGGTCGCTCACCACGCGGATATTCGGTTTCGGATTGACGCCGCCGGCGCGGATGCGGCGCACGTAGAGCGGCAGGCGGATCACGCCATGGGTGTCGCTGCCGCGCAGATCGGCCTCGACCATCAGTGCGGCAAGCGTTTGCGCATCCGCTTCCGGCACGCCGGCTGCGGCGAAAGCGCGGGTAATGAAGGTCGCGATCCGCTCGGCCGGAACGCGGGCAAGGTCATTCGGCATATGGGTCATGCTCCGCGGGGTAGGGTGAGGACTGGTCTCGGATGACGTCAAATCATAGAATTAAACCAACTCGGGAGGTAAGCCGAATGAACACGATGACCGCGGAAAAAGTCGAGACGCTGGACGCCTGTTTCGGGACCTACCCGTATACCCAGGCGCTGAAAAACGGCGAAATCAAATCCGACCGTGTGGCGCTGCGCTTGACCGAAGTGAGCCCCATCTACAAGGCGTTCCTGATGATGGCGCGCGAACAGAAGTTCGACGTGAGTGAAATGGCGCTGGTCACTTATCTGCAGGCCAAGGCCTATGGCAAGCCGATCACGCTGATGCCGGCGACTATGTTCGGGCGCTTTCAGCACGGCACCATGCTGTACAATTCCGAGCGCGGCACGCTGACGCCGGACATGCTGCCCGGCCGGCGGGTCGGCGTGCGGTCGTTCGCGCAGACTACGGGCTGCTGGATTCGCGGCATTTTGTGGAAGGATTACGGCCTCGACCTTGCCAAGGTGAACTGGGTGACGTTCGAGGACGCGCATTTGGCCGAATTCCGCGATCCGCCCGGTGTGCAGCGCGCCGGCGATGGCAAGGACATGACCAAGATGGTGCTCGATGGCGAGCTCGACGCTGCGATCTTCGGCAGCAATGTCCCGCCCGACGCGCGGCTCAAGAGCGTCATCCCCGATCCCGACGCCGCCGCGAAGGAATGGTACAACAAGCACAAGACCGTGCCGGTGAACCACATGGTCGTAGTCAAGAGCACGTTGTCCAAGTCGGACCCTGGCGCGGTGCGCGAAGTTTATCGCATGTTGGCGGCGAGCAAGAAGGCCGCCGGCCTGCCGAAGCCGGACACCATCGACACCATCCCGTTCGGCTTTAATGCGGTGAAGCCGGCGCTCGATCTGATGTCGAGTTATGCGCTGGAGATGAAAATCATCCCGCGGCGCTATACGGTCGAGGAATTATTCGACGACGCGACGCGCGCGCTTTAGCCTCCCGTGTTCGGGGGATGCCCGTGCAGTTGGTTCCACTGCAGAAATTCGCGAAACAGCTCGTCGCGTTGCTGTGGCGTGCTCAGATCCGGGGTACCGCCACGCTGAGCGATGAATTGATCGAAATCGGTCTTCTGCTGCACCGAGGCCTCGGGTGGCAGAGGTCGATGGCTATCGAGCCACGCTTGGGCTTCGGGGAACCGTTTCCAGCCGGGTAGCTCGGCCGCCAGATTCACTTCGCGCCACGTTGGATGGCGCGGCGGTTTCTGAAACTCGGAAAAATGCGAGAAGAAGTGATCGACGAAATTTGCGATGCGTTGATAACGATCCGTGTTTTTCGGCCAATTAAACGCGATCATGACCGACCCGTAGGCAATGGTATCGATGCTCTGACCTTTGGCGATGACTCCCGGATAGTCCTTGTCGCTCAAGGTTGCCGGCAGATAATCCTGCTGCAGCCGCTGGTCGTAGCTAACCGGCAACAGACGAATGTCGTCGCTTGCCCGCAATTTTGCGATCGCCGGTGCCGGCTTTGCCCCGAATTGGACGGTCCCGGCGATCTCGCCGCTCTTCATCTTTTCGTAGGCGTCGGCCTGGCCCATGTTGACTTCGATGGGCTTGATGCCGAGCCGCTCGAACACGTCGCCCGCCGACACCTCCGTGGCGCTACCCATATCGCTGAAATTGACCTTCTTGCCGTCCAATTGCTGCAGCGATGTGATGCCGGAATCGGTGCGCACCAGGACGTGCATTTCATCGTCTGAAAGCTTGGTGATGTAGTCGATCTTGTCCGAAATGTCGCCAAGCTCGCCCGAGCGGCGGAACTTGCCGAGCACGCTCGTGACCGTTATGCCGAGATCGATGCCCTTGAGATAACGAACGTCGCGCACGTTCTGCGCGCCGCCCTTGCCGATGACAGGCAAGACGCGGAAATTGTTGCCGTCGTCGAGTACCGCCGACAAGTCATAGGCCAGCGTCAGCCAGGCCGCGTTGATGTTGCCCGAAACGATGGCAATCGTGTTGGCGTTGATCACGGCGCCGAGCGAGCCCAGTTCGGGCTTGTCCGGGATTGGCGCGTTGCCGTCGACTGCGCGCTTCTTTTGCGCGAGACTTGGCGAACTGGAAACGACTGCGGCCAATGCCGCAAGGATCAGGACCCAGATTAGCTGTTTGGACCTTAACGACCGCCGCAGATACGCCAACATGTTCACCCCCGCGCGGCAGGTTACACTACGCGACACACACAATAACGTAGCAGCAACCCCCCAATGTGATCGCAAAGTATTGACGCTACCGTTCACGCTCAATGCCGGCGTTGAGTTCGCGGCATCGCGGGACGATGAGCAGAAATCATTTCAACGGAATCCGGCAACTGCGTGATCGAACTATGATCATTGTACGACGATCATTATGCGACCATTCCGGGCCGCGAAGCCGTCACATTTTAATGCGGCAATTCGGCGTGGTGGAGCCACCTGAAACAGGTGGACAAAAAGAGTAGGGGTGCGTCATGAACTTTGCCAAACCGCTTGGGTCCGCCGAAGTCGACAAATCGACAGAGACGGAAGTCGAAGGAAATATTCGCGAATTGACGCGGGGTGGTGCCGCGTTTCGCCAAATCGAGAGCAGCGATGGCGAAATGACGGCGAACAATCTCAGCACTTTGCTGCGCCGAGTGTCGGGGAGCTCGACGCGCCAAATCGACAATCTGATCGCCGAGCTGCGAAACTTGCGCGAAAAGCTGCAGACCGACGGCGATCGCGTTCAGCGCGATATCGTCGAATACGCCACACTTAACCAATCCGTCATGCAGCTGACGAATATCGTCGCCGAAAGCGTGAAAAAACTCCCCGACGAGCCGGGCAACGGCGGATAGTCCAGCAGGCGCCCAGCCAATTCCCAAGATGGCGGGAATTCGATAAAGCTTGAGGGCTGTCGCTGTAATTGATTCTCGTCAGACCGGTCGATCGGTTCTGCGGGAGCCAACGGCCCTTTGGCGCAGCCGGACGCGCCGCAGTCGCGCCGGAAATGCCGTTGTAACTATTCGTTAACCATTGTTACCGCAGCATTGCCGAGTTACCGCAGCATTGCCGATGATCGGGAGATCGCGCATGAACATCGTCACGATGGCGTCGCGAAAGGGTGGGGCGGGCAAGAGCACTTTGACGGCTCACCTCGCTGCCTTTGCCCACCAATCCGGCCAACGTTGTACCGTTATCGATGCCGATCCTCAGGGCTCGCTCACGCTGTGGCATTCGCTTCGCGCCGACGGCAACCTGTCATTACGCAGTGCCGCCCGCGGCGTCGACAGCGCGCTCGCTTCGGCGATGGTCGAAGGTTACGATTGGGCGTTTATCGATACCGCCGCGAGCATGTGGGTGGTGGCGCTGGAAGCGATCCGCGCGGCCACCTTTGTGCTCATTCCGGCGCGGCCAGGGTTTTTCGATCTCAATGCCGTGCGCGAGACAGTCGCAACGGCGCGCGAGCGCAACAAGCCATACGCCGTGGTGCTCAATGCCGCGCCGGTGAAGCGCGAAGACAAGGAAGCCCCGGCGGTGACGCAGTCGCGGGCCTACTTCGATCGTCTCGGCATCCCGGTGTGGTCCGGCCAGATCAGTCAGCGCACCGGATATGTGCTGACGCTCGCCGCCGGCGCCAGCGTCTGCGAGGTTACGCCGGAATCCGTGGCCAGATCCGAGATGGCGCGGTTGTGGTCGGCGGTAGAACGTTCGGTCGCGGCCATCAACGAAGCGCGCAGCGGCGCCGCGCACGGTCAGGCGGCATAATTCGATCGGTCTGCCGCCGCGCCAAGGCGCGATGCGGATATCAGAGCTTGCCGCAGCGCGGCGTTGAGCTTTTTGGTCTCGGCTTCGGCAAGCTGCCGAAGGGCCGGCGACATGTCATGCACGCGATCCGGGTGGTTCTGCTTGATCAGGCGCTTATAGGCCTCTTTGGCTTCCTCGATCGTGGCCGATGAGGACAGACCGAGCACCGCAAACCAGCTTCGATCGCTGCCGAGCTCGGTGGAATCAGCAAGCGGACCAGAATCCTGCTCGGCCCGATCGATTCGCATTCGTTCGATCACTGCGGCAGGCTCGCTTCGCGCCAGCTCCTTAAACGAGCAAAACTCGAATCCATATTCGCGGCGCAGGCCGGCCCAACGCACCAGATAGAACATCGGCGCCGCCGTGGCCGCAAAACCGGCGGCCACCGCATTGGCGTAGAAAAACCGCTCGTCGATCGGATACCAGGCGAGGATGTCGTTCGCGCCGGTCGTCAATTCGCCGGCCAACGCCGGCTGATCGGGAATATGGAACACGACGAGCAGAAGCACGAAACCCACCACGTGCGCCGCCAACGCCCGGCCCAAGGCGGATTTCGAGCTCATCAAGTGCGCCCATGATCGCAACCGCTGCAGCGGCCGGCGCTGCAGCCGACCGATCGTTTCGCCCAAGTGGCGTGCGTAGGCTTCAAGGTCTGCGACTTCATCGGCATCGCCGTGATCAAGCTCAGGCCGGCGAGGGAAAATATTCCGCCACAGGCCGGTTTTGACGGCGTTGCAATCTTTGAGTGCCTGCAGGCGGCTGCAAACCGTCTCGTACAGCCGCGCGGCGCGGCGCAATTCGAACGCCTCGGATTTGCGGAGCGAGAATTCCGGCCGTATGTGGCGGGCCGCCAGCGATTGCCGGGCGTAGCCGAGCAGCAGTCCGGGAAGCACCGGCCACAGCGCCAGCAGAACCGCGTTGACCAGCGCCAGTGAAAAATCTTCGCTGCTTACCGGCACCATACTCGCGACGCCTAATCGAATACAACGCTGACGATCGCGGGCGCTAGATCGCCCTCGCGCTTCCGATGCTAAAAACACATCCTGTCGGAACACGGGCAGCATGCCGTCAAAAATAAGCCGACCTATCGGAGCGGCGGCGGGCTCTCTGCCCCGGCCATATTTAAGATGCAAACTCAAACGTATCGTCTCAATCATGGCCAGCTAGTAGCGAGTACTGATGCCATGCGAGAGCGATTTATTGCGTATGTCGTCTGCCCAAAGTGCGGGCAAAAAAGGGGCGGCGGTTTGGGAAGAGAACGAGGATCCGGTCTACCAGCGTGGCGACTGGGGCACGACTTTGACGCGCGTCTCGGAAGGCTTTCGCGCGGCTCCAGGCGGAAGGATTTTCTGCGCCGTCTGCGACATCGAGGCAGGCGTCGGGCAGAAACCGGCAGGATCGCTATTCTAATCGGCCGCGTCACTTTTGAGCGCAGTTTGGCTATGCATTGCGGGCGACAATGCAGATCACGTAGTCTGTGTCGTCCCAGGATATTGTTCGAACGGATTTGGGGGTCGACATGAAGTTGCCGCGCAGACGATTTCTGCATGTGGCGGCGGGCGCCGCCGCCGCTCCTCTATTTTCCCGGTTCGCATTCGCGCTCGACTACCCGACGCGGCCGGTGCACTTGCTCGTCGGATTCCCTCCTGGGCTGGCGCCCGACATTGTCGCGCGGATCATTTCTCCACCGCTGACCGAGCGGCTCGGACAGAACGTCATCATCGATAACCGGCCGGGAGCCGGCAGCAACATTGCCGCCGATGTCGCCGTACACGCCCCGGCCGACGGCTATTCGCTGCTGTACATGACGTTGGGCAACGCTATCAACGCCTCGTTCTATAAGCATCTCGATTTCGATATCGTCAGCGACATCGCGCCGATCGGCGGCACCGCACGGTCGCCGAGCGTCCTCGCGGTCAGCCCATCGGTCCCGGCCAAGACGCTTGCCGAATTCATCGCCTATGCCAGGGCGAATTCCGGCAAGATCAATTTTGCCTCCGGCGGCGTCGGCACCGCGCCTCACTTGGCGGGCGAGTTGTTCAATCAGATGGTCGGCGTCCATCTGGTCCATATTCCCTATGCCAGCAGCTATATGCCCGACTTGCTCGCCGGACGGGTGCAAGTCACGTTCGCGCCGATAGCAACGTCGCTCGCCAACATCAAAGCCGGGAAACTTCGGGCGCTGGCGGTAACCGGCGCGACGCGCTCCGCTGTGCTGCCGGATATCCCGACGATGGCCGAATTTGTACCCGGTTATGAGGCGAGCGTTTGGCACGGCATTGGTGCGCCCAGGGGCACGTCGCCGGATATTGTCAACAAGCTCAACAAACAGATCAACTTGACTCTCGCTGACGCCGCCGTGAAGGAGCAGCTTGGCGGCCTCGGCGCCGAACCGATGCCGACGACACCCGGCGAATTCGGAAAGTTTGTCGCCGATGAAGTCAAGAAATGGGCGGACGTTGTGAAGTTTGCCGGTCTCAAACAAGAGTGATGCCGCCGGCGCGGTTCGGCTGCGCGCTCGGAGCCAAAAAGAGCCGAACGCGCGTAAACCTCTGTGGCAAGCGCCCCAACAATACCTCAGATTTCGACATAATCCGACACGCTCCCGCCCTGGCGGTCCGCTGAAATCAGCTGTTCGGTCGGGGAGCCGCACGTCATGCGTTGCTGGGGTATTGCCGTCATCGTCGCGGGCTTTTGCGCGATCGCCGCGTGCGGGGAAACCGCAACAGCGGCGGGCGGTATCAATTCCAACGGTGCGTCCTCTCGGATAACGGTTTCCGGCAATCGGCATATCGGCACCGATATGATCCGATCCTATTTCCACCCCGAGCCCGGAGGTAGGCTCAACGCATCCGAGCTCGATGCCGCGCTCAAGCGTCTTTACGCCACCGGCCTGTTCAAGGACGTCAAGATTTCACATGCAGGCAATCGCGTCCTGGTGACGGTCGTCGAAAATCCGACGGTCGGGGTTATCAGCTTCGAGGGCAATAAGAAGATCAAGGACGCCGATCTCAAAAAGACGATTCAAACAAAGGCGAACGGCCCATTGTCTCGCGAATTCGTGCAAAGCAACGTCGTGCGCATCATCGAACTCTATCGGCAGCAGGGCTATTACGACGTGCGCGTCGTTCCGAAAACGATCGCCGCCAAAAGCCAAAAAGCCGGCAATGATTCCGCGAACTCGCCCGCCTCAATGTGGTCTTCGAGATCAAGGAAGGCGACAAGCTTGCGGTGCGGCAGATCCGGTTCGCCGGCAACAATGCCTTTTCCACGACAAAGCTCAAAGCGGTGGTCAAGACCGGAACGACCAATATCTTGAGCTTTATCCTCGACAATGACACCTACGATGCCGACCGTATCGACGACGATCGCAATCTCGTCCGCCGCTTCTATCTCGCGCACGGCTATGCCGACGTGAAAGTGTCGTCGGAAGCGAGCTATGACGCCGCGCAGAAGGGCGTCGCGCTCACTTTCAAGGTCGACGAAGGTCCGCAATATCGGTTCGGTCAGGTCAAGATCGAATCGACCGTCAACTCCGTCGATACGGCTGCATTGCGCAACGCCGTGCATACTCAGGCCGGCGATATTTATGACGCCGATGCGGTCGACAAGACCGTCGAGGATTTGACGATGGCGCTGGCCAAGACCGGCGCGCCGTTCGCCAGCGTGGTCGCCGGCAGCGCGCGGCAGCCCGGCCAACGCATAGACCTGATCTACACCATCGGACAGGGCAAGCGGCTTTACGTCGAGCGAATCGATATCCATGGCAACACCAAAACCCACGACGACGTGATCCGCCGCGAATTCGATTTCGGCGAAGGCGACGCTTATAATCAGGCGCTGGCCGACCGCGCCGAGCGCCGCCTCAAGGCGCTTGGCTATTTCAAGACGGTGAACATCACCGCCGCGCCGGGCTCGGCGCCGGATCGCGTCGTGCTCGACGTTGTGGTGCAGGAGCGGCAGACCGGCGATTTCTTTATTTCCGGCGGCTATTCCACGACCGCCGGCATGCTGGCCTCGGTCTCGATCAGCGACACGAACCTGTTCGGCACCGGCGACACCGCCAAGGCGTCGGTGACCTACGGCCAATATGTCCGAGGTTTCGACCTTGCCTTCTTCGATCCGTGGTTCATGGGCCAGCGCTTTGGCGTCGGCGCCGAGGCGTTTGCGAATCAAACCTTTGCCAACACCAATCAAGCCTTCAACACGACATGGTATGGCGCGAAATTCTCCGTCGCGACACCCTTAAATGACAATCTCGGCGTAAGCTGGAACTACTCGATCTACAATCAAGGCCTTACGCTCGATCCCGCGCTTGGAACGGCCTCGCTGCCGATTCAACAGGCGGCGCAAGCCGGTTCGTACTGGGTGTCGTCGATCGGCAACGCGGTTACCTATTCGACGCTCGACAATCCCAAAAATCCGACCGCCGGCGTTCGCCTGCAGACGAACAATGAATTCGCCGGACTGGGCGGCGCGGCGAATTTCGCCAAGACCACCGAGGACATCCGTTATTACCATGCGATTGTCGGCGACCTTGTCGGCATGGTGCGGACCCAGGGCGGCTATGTGACGCCATGGGGCGCGAAGCCTCTGCCGCTGCTCGACGGTTTCTTCGGCGGACCGCAGCTGGTCCGCGGCTTTGCCCCCGAGGGGTTTGGGCCGCGCGCCATTACACCCGGCACCACGATGGATAATCTCGGCGGCAATGCCTATTGGACCACTACGGCCGAATTGCAAGCGCCGATGCCGTTCGTCTCGCCGGACGCGCAGCTGAAAGTCGCCTTGTTCTCGGATACCGGCAGCCTGTGGGCGACAAACGCGTCGACGGTTCCGAGCCTGGCGTCGTCGATGTCGCCGGCGCAGCAGATCGCCAATTCGCGGGCGCTGCGATCGTCCATCGGGGCGAGCCTGATATGGGATTCGATGTTCGGGCCGATCCGCGTCGATTACGCCTATCCGATTGCCAAGCAGCCGTACGATATCACCCAACGCCTGCAATTCACCGCCGGTGGATTTTAACGAATTGAGGCGCTCATTGCTTCCACAGCGGTGCAAATTGGGTTGCGACGACATCCTCGTAAGCGACTTCGCCGCCGAGGATGCCTTGTTGCCGCGCGAACCTGCTCATGCCGGCGACGAATTCGCGCGACAGCGTGGCGTCGTAATAAGGCAGGTCGCGGCGGATGAGGTCGGTGATCAGCGCGGCCTCCGATGGCGGAAACAATTTTTTCCCGACCGCGGCGGCGCGCGTCGCGTCCGCCTTCAGCGCGGCCTGGGTTTTTACGATGGCGCGAATAGCGGCCGCCGCCGTCTCTGGCGAACGACCGATCAGGCGATCGGTCGTGGCGATGGTCGCCGCGGTATAATGGAAGCACCGTTTTGGCCCGTCGCCGCGCCGCACGTCGAGGACGATGCTGCCGCTGCCGCGACGCACGGCAACCTCCGCACCCATGCCGTTCGCCCAAAAGCCGTCGATCTTACGCTCCTCAAGCGCTTTTGCCGCGGTGACGCCGAAATTGACTCCGGCCTCGAGCGAGCCGGGCACCGGTGCGATCTTCACATTATCGCCCGCGAGATCGATGCCGGCCTCGGCCAGAAGCCCGCGCAAACCCTTATCGACCCACGGCGCGGCGCCGATGCTGCGGCCCTTGACGACCGAGAGATCGCCGCGCCGGGCACGCAAGTCGGCGTGCATCACCAAGAACCAGTACATGCCTTGCGCCTGCGCGCAAATAAGCTTCGCGCCGCGAAAGTTCGGAAACGCGGCGAGCGCCGAATGCGCCGAGCCGCCGACGAAATCGACCGCACCGTCCCGCAGTGCCGCGTAGGCCTTGTCGACCGGAAAGATGAGTTCAAGCTCGACGTCGAACCCTTCGGCCTTGAAGAAGCCGAGCTCGACTGCGGCCTCCGCCGGAAAATACGAATTGGAGATCATGTCCGGCACGGCGAGCTTCATCGGCTCTACTTCTTCCCATCGAGCAGCCAGCCGAATTTTTCCTTAGCCTTGCGGGCGACTTCCGGGCTCGGCGTGTTGGTCGGCGGGAACTTGTCGCGCCAGTGGAACGGCCGGCAGGCGTCGATCACCGCGACCGAATGCGTCATGTCGCCCGCGGCGCGCTTCCACGGCGGCAGCACTGGATCGGCCGGCGAATCCCACGAGCCGCTGATGAACTGGATCGATTGTGCCGGATCGGTGCGCGTGAGCATTGCCCACAGCAAATGATCGAGGTCGGTGACGTCGACGTCGTCATCGACCACGACGATATATTTCGATGCATAGGCCGACGCGCCGCATTGCGCGGCGATATGAGCCTGCTTGCACGGCATGACCGGGATAACGTTGCGTGATCGACACGGCATGGAATAGCCGGGCGCCGCCGATCTCGTGGCACCAGACCTGCCGCACGCCCGGCACGCCGGCATTGGTCATGTTCTGCTTGATCGTGGCCGAGCGCAGCACCGCGCGATAGCGTGCCATTTCATCGGGCCCGCCGCCCATCGGTGGCACCCCGAGCAGAATCGGATCGTTGCGGTGATAGATCGCTTTCACGTCGAGGACGGTCGCGGGCTTGGCGCCGCCGGCATAATGGCCGGTCCATTCGCCGAACGGACCTTCGATCTCGCGGCGGTCCGGGGTGACGAAACCTTCGAGCACGATCTCGGCCGCCGCCGGAAACGGCAGGCCGGTGATCCTGCCACGCACCATTTTCATCGGCCGGCCGCGCAAGCCGCCGACCACGTCGATCTCGAAAGTGCCATAGGGGGCTTCGAGCCCGCCGTAAAAGAAGCTCAGCGGATCGCCGCCGAGCACCATCGCCACCGGCATCGGCTCGCCGCGCTTGAAATATTTCGCGCGGTGGATGTCGCCGTGATGTCCGGCGGCGATCAATAGCCCAACCGAGTTGCGGTCGTGCACCATGGCGCGATAGGCGCCGGCATTGAGCCAATCTTCCTCCGGATCGCGGGTGATGCTGTAGGTGCCGGTGCCGATATAGCGGCCGCCGTCCTTCTCGTGCCAGATCGGCGCCGGAAATTTGGTGACGTTGATTTCGTCGCCCAGCAGCACGTTTTCCAAGACCGGGCCATCCTCGACGATCTCGTGCGGAATGATCTTTTGCTCCTTGAGATAAGCTTCGCGATAAGAGTCGCTCAGCTCCCACTTGGACAGATGATCGGGAAAGCCGAGCGTCATGTTGCGGCGCGTGCCGGCAAACACATTGAGAAGCACACGGAAGCCTTTCGGGCAGCCGGGAATGTCGTCGAACACCACGCAGGGACCGTTCTCGGCGCGCAACACCGCCTCGGCGGCGAGCCCGATATCCTCCTGCCAGCTCGCACCAGAGACGTTGCGGACCTCGCCGAGCCGCTCGGCGCACGACAGCCATTCGCGCAAGTCGTCGTAAGCGATCGCGGCTTTGACGTTGCTGTGCTGGTCCATTAGCGCCTCCCGAATGCCGGTCAGGATGGCCGGTGCCGCCGGCAAGCGCAAGCAATTGCTCGGCGCGGCGGAAACACATACGAAAAGCCCCCGGTCGGACCCCCGGGGGCTCAATCGCCGTGAGACTCTGTTCTCACCACCGACGCCAGCGGCGATGCCAGTAGGGACGATGGTACCAGCCCCATCGCGGACCCGGACCCCAATAACGAGGACCGGGCCTCCACCAGCAACGGTATGGCCCGCAAACCCAGACCGTCTTCTGCACCAAGGCCGAATTTGGCGCGGACAGATGCTCCGCCGGCATAGCAACGGCAGTTCCCGCGATCGCGCAGCCGAGCGCCATAGCTGCTAACGCAGTCGTCAAAATACGCATGAGTAAGCTCCTTCTGGCGTGTCTGAATTAAATTCCAGGACCGCAACGGCGTTGCGCTTGGGGCAATGCGGCATAACGACCGATGCGATCGTGGACGTGGCGGTTCCTTGACGCTTCCTTGGCGTTTCCGCAAAAAAGCGTGCAGCCCAGGAATGCCTTCACATCAGGCACGTTCCCTCCGAGTAGCAGTGGAGGGAATTATGGCAAATAACCCGCGACAACCCGAGCGAGAGGCAAGCGAAGCAAGTCACGCGGCTAAACGAGCTGCCGAGCAAGCGACCCAAACCGGCCGTGCAATGGCCGAACAGGCCGAACAGACCGCGCGCGCCGGCGCCGAGGCCGTGCGCCGCAATACCGAGACCGTGAGCAGTCATTTGCGAAGCGGTAGCGAGGCTGCAAACCGGATCGCCGAGCGATCGGTGGACCAGTTCGCGAAAGTGTTCGGACTGAGCAGCGACGCCACAAAAGAAGCGATGCAGCGGTCGTCGGGCAACCTGCAGGCTTTGATAGAGAGCACGACCATCATTGCCGGCGGTCTTCAGAATGTTTCCGGCGAATGGATGCGGTTCGCCCAATCGCGCTTCGAAGAGAGCTTGGACCATTTCGATGAATTGATGGGGTGCCGGACCATTCAGGAAATTCTCGGGCTCCACACCGAGATCGTTCGAGAAAACTTCGAGGCCATGCTGCAGAGCCTTCGGCGGGCATCCGAGTTCTCGACGCACGTTGCCGACGACGCGATGCGGAAGATCAGCGAGCCCACACTCGCGCCGCAGTGATGAGTTTCGGCTGACGCGCCAGGCGTGGACTGTGAAACGCTTGCGAGGCCGCATCGGGCAGCTGGCAGCGCCGATCCTCGTTGACAACATGGCACCGGTTACGCCGATAATACCCGGCACAAGACGGCGGGCGCATGTCCGGCAAGCCTGCCATGTCCGAGGGAGCGTGACACATGAATCGCCCACAGCAAGGATTCCCACCCATCCTCGATCATCGCGGTGCGCCGCAGGTGCGCCGGTTCGACGAGCAGCGCTGGCTTATCGACAACGTCATCCGCGCCAACGGCATCGACTGGGATCAGCCGCGCTCGCTTTATATCCACTTGCCGTGCGGCATCGAGGCCAATGCCGATTTTGTCGGCATCCGCGAGCGGGTGAAGAAAATGGCCGATATCGGTCCTGCCTTCGCCGCCGTTGCCCGCCGCCGCGAGGCCAAGGCCAACGCCGCCGCGCAGGCCGACCGCAAGGTCACGGCGCGCGACAATTTCTTCATGGCCGCGGTGCATTGGGGCGCGGCGCAGTGGCCCTACGACGAGAACGACGAGATCAACATCGCCTATAACAACAAAAAACGTGAATGCTACGCCAAATATGCCGCGCTCGCCGATCATCACGTCGAAGCGGTGTGGGTGCCGTTCAAGGACAAGGCGATCCCGGCTTGGCTGCACCTGCCGCCAAATTACTCCAGCGGCCGGTTGCCGGTGGTGATCGCGGTTCCCGGCATGGACAGCTACAAGGAGATTCAAGTCGCGCTTTACGGCGACAAATATCTCAACCGCGGCATGGCGGTTCTGGCGATTGACGGTCCCGGCCAGTACGAGGCGCCGATGATCGGGCTTTACTTCACCATGGAGAATTGGATGGCGACCGGACCGGCCTTGGTCGATTGGATCGCCGCGCGAGCCGAGCTCGATGCCACGCGTATCGCTGTTGCCGGGACGAGCTTCGGCTCGCTATTCGGCACGGTGCTGACGGCGAACGAGCCGCGCATCAAGGCTTGCGCCGTGATGTCGGTGTGCCACGAGCCCGGCTGCCACACCATTTTTCAGGAGGCGTCGCCGACCTTTAAGAAGCGATTCATGTACATGTCCGGCATCACCGACGAGGACGAATTCGACGAATTCCGCAAGACCATCACCTGGGAAGGCCACGCCGACAAAATCCGCGTACCCTATCTATGCGTCGCCGGCGAAGCGGAAGAGCTGAGCCCGCTGCGACATTCCGAGCGTCTGATGGCGGCGCTCAAGGGCCCGAAGCAGATGGTGGTGTATCAGGAATCGCGTCATTCGGTCGGAAATGTTCCCGCCGCCAATCTCGGTCCGTTCCCGCCGATCCTGCTCGCCGACTGGCTCGCCGACCGGCTGGCCGGCAAGCCGTTCGTGAGCGAGCGCTGGTACGTCACCGGTTCCGGCGAGATCAACAAAACGGCTTACTAATCGAGCGCCGTTCCTGCGTCGGCCGCTAAAATATTGGACAATAGCGCCGAGGGCATCGCGCAGGTATTTGGCGGCAATTGATCCAGTATAAGATCGAAGTGAGGTCTCGGCATTAAGCTCATTAGAAATCTTTACGGCCCGGTAGCCGTGGGCGCGGAAATCGTGCCTGTCGCTGCAGCAAAGGCCGGCACTGCATTGGTTGCTTCGCCCAAATCATCTGTCGCTGCTACTGATCAAAGCGCGCATCAGCCCGCCGGTGGGTGGCTTTTGCGCGTCGGACCATATGGCAGTTTTCTCCTAGGCCTTTCGGCGGTGATCCTGATCTGGTTCGGCGCGATTTATTTCAGCTATTCGGATTGGCTTCAGACCGAATACGCCGCGCACCAGACCGCTGAAAATCTGGCGCGAGCGTTCGAGGAACAAATCATCCGAACTATCCGCGCCGCCGACCAGACGCTACTTTACGTCCGCGATTCTTACGTCAAAGATCCCGAGCACTTTGACATTTCGCTATGGACGCATGACACGCAGTTCTTGACCGGTGTCAGCACACAGGTTGCTATTATCGATAAGAACGGCCGGCTCGTGATCAGCAATATTCCGAATTCCGAGGCAGGAGTCGATCTGAGCGACCGGGAGCATTTTAGATTTCACGCCGAACGGACATCGGACGATCTCTTTATCAGCAAGCCGGTCTTCGGACGCGTCAGCAAGAAGTGGTCGATTCAGCTGACGCGCCGGATCGCGATGCCCGATGGCAGCTTCGGCGGCGTTGTCGTTGTCTCGCTCGATCCGGACTATATTTCGCGCTTCTATGGATCCATCGATCTCGGTGAGAAAGGCACCGTCACCCTCGTCGGCACCGACGGGATCATCCGTGCGCGCAGAGCGAACGGACCGTCCGAGATCGGTCAATCGCTTGCCGCAGGTAAGGTCTTCGAAGAGCTCACTAAGTCCGAGTCCGGCTTTTATACGACAATGAGCCTGACGGACGGGGTCGAGCGTATGTTCGCGTTTCGCAAGGTAAACGGTTATCCCCTCGTCATCACCGTTGGCCTCGCTAGCGATGAGGTCTTCAAAATATCCGAACGCACCCGCCTGAAGCTTTTTGTCGTTGCCGGATTGTTGACACTGTGGCTATTTTGCGCAACCGCGCTGATGACGCGCTATCAGCAGCTTTTGGCGCAGGCACGAGACGCTGCCGAGGACGGCACCCGGGCGCGGTCCGAGTTCTTGGCGATGATGAGCCATGAAATCCGCACACCGATGAACGGCGTCATCGGCATGGCGGATTTGTTGCTCGACAGCGGGCTCAGCGGCGAGCAGCATCGTTATGCCAAAATCATGCGCGAATCAGCCTCTTATCTATTGCAAATCATCAATGACGTTCTCGATTTCTCCAAGCTCGAAGCGGGTCGGACCGAAGCCGAAAAAATCACCTTCAAAGTGCATGATCTGGTGCGCACGACAGTGGATCTGCTGGCTGCTTACGCCAAGGAAAAACGGCTCAGCCTGAGGGTGAACATAGATCCGGCGGTGCCGGCGGTGGTGACCGGCGATCCCGGCCGGTTGCGCCAATTGCTCCTCAACTTTGTCGGCAATGGGCTGAAGTTCACAAAGTCCGGCGGGGTCACGGTCTCTGTCGCGGCCGACGACAACCATGCACCGGGAAAAGTCCGTCTTCTCTTCGCCATCGCCGACACCGGAATCGGCATTCCGGCGGACGCCATACCGCTGCTGTTTCGCAAATTCTCGCAACTCGACAATTCGATCGCGCGGCGCTTTGGTGGAACGGGCCTCGGCTTGGCCATTTGCAAGCGGTTGCTCGACATCATGGGCGGCACCGTTACGGTCGAAAGCCAAGTCGGCACCGGCACCACTTTCAAATTTGCCATCCATTATGCGCCGGCGCCGATGAATATGCTCGAACCCGAGTGGGACCAGACGCCAATGCTGCCGCCGCCGATTGCCGAGGCAGGTCAGGCTCGTCGCGAGCCGCGGCAGATCTTGCTGGTCGAGGACAACAAGACCAATCAACTCGTCGCGACCAAGCTCATCGAAGGCCTCGGCTATGCAGTCGACGTCGCCGAAAACGGCGCTGAAGCGCTCACCGCGTGCGCCAGCATCAGATACGACGTGATATTCATGGACGTCATGATGCCCGGTATGGACGGGCTGGCCGTGACCAGGGCGATCCGCAAGCTCAAGACGCCGTTTTGCGAGGCTCGTATTGTCGCCCTGACCGCGAATGTACAGGAGCAAGACCGGCAAGGTTGTCGCGAAGCCGGTATGGACGACTTTCTCGCCAAGCCCGTCACCCGCGCCCAATTTGCCGCCAAGCTCGGCATGTTAGGCGCAGTGGGCGTGGCAACTCCTGCAGCGCCGTCAGCGCCACTATCGGCCGAATTGGCGCGTGCCGATGGCGTCGTTTTTGACGAAGCCGTCTATACCGGGCTTGCCGACGCGCTCGGACCCGATGGCATCAGCATGGTGCTTCAGCAATTCCTCTCCGACTCGGCCGAGGGCCTTGCAGCGATGCGCCATGCAACAGGTAATGGCGATCAGGCCTCGGTGAAGATCGAGGCGCACACGGCCAAAAGTTCGGCGGCCGATCTCGGATTCCTGCGCTTTTCGGACTTTGCCGAGAAACTGGAAAACCACGCACTAAATCTGAACGAGCGGCAATTGCAATCTCGCATTGCGGAGCTTGGCCGGCAATTTAGGGAAATCCAGACGATCGCCGAAACGCTGCTCAACAGTTTGGCGGTGGCGCCCGCCGCCTGATCAGAAGCAGCGACCGATGCAACCCGCGTTAATGTGCGGCATGAACGTCGTTATTGATGCGCACGAAAGTCTTCAGCTTCGCCAAGGCTTCCTGGAGGACGTGCAAATCCAGCGGCTTTTTCATGACATGAAGCACCGTGAAATTCATCGCCTCGGCAAACACCGCCGTTTCCAACCTTTTGGTCTCATCGGCGCCGCTGATGATGAGCACGGGAATTCTGCAGCCGATTTCGCGGAGATGGCAGAGCACGTCTATGCCGCTGCGTGCGCGTATCGAAAGATCGAGCGTGACGCAATCGAAGCTGCCCTCGGCGAGCAATGCGATCGCGCTTTCGTAGGTGCTCGCCTCGGCGATGGCGAAATCCAAGGCCGACGCGAACCGCTTGATGATCATGCGATGAACATTATCGTCCTCGATGATCAGGAGCTTGATCTGGTCCTGTTCGTCCGTTTCGACCTTCGTCTTCGATAACGCCGATCTGGACATGGCTGCGCCCTTTGCCTGTCTGCAATGGATTGAATAAAGGGCAACGACAAAGAACGCATTAAGCGCAGTGGCGGCGACGTTATGCTGCGCTACTAATCCAGTATAAGATCAATATGCGGGGCAAGTACGCTACGCCGGCGCACATTCACCGGCCGGTAAACGTGATCCGCCATTTTGTTCGTCGCGCGCCGTCACGGCCCGATCGTCCACCGCGCACCGGCATCGTACGTCTGGTTTGAGGGCGGCGCGCGCAGCAATTCTTAAATCGCGAAGCGCTCAGCGAACCGATCCCGCAACCACTTATCCCAGTATAAGCGAATTGCCGAATTGTCGCGCCATACGCTGGCTTCTTTCCACCGCGCGGTAAGTTTCGTGCCGCAGATAGATGGCGCGCGCCTCTCGCGTGCGGCCACATGAGCGTGCCGGTCGCGAACAGTCCTTCGGATCGGTGGCGATGAACGTCCAAACACCTACGGCAGAAGAAACAACCGGCGGCGGGTGGCGGCCACACGACGCGCCTCCGGCCGGCTTGATGCAATTCATCAGCTTCGCCATCGGCAACGATCAATACGGCGTCGACATCATGTCGGTGCGCGAGATCAAGGGGTGGTCGGACGTCACCCACCTGCCGCGCCAGCCGGAATATATCCGCGGCGTGCTGAATCTGCGCGGCGTCATGGTGCCGATCATCGATCTGCGCTGCCGCTTCGGACAGGGCAAAACCGACGCCGGACCGATGCATGTCGTCATCATCGTCAGCGTCGATAACCGCTTGGTCGGGCTTCTTGCCGATCGCGTGCTGGATATCGTGTCTGTGGAAATTTCGGACATTCAGCCGGTCCCGCAGCTCGCCAAGGCCGCGCGCGTTACCTTCCTGGCTGGTCTCGTCACGCTCGACAGCTTCATGATTGCGCTGATCGATCTCGCCAACCTGCTAGCCACCGAATCCAGGGGCGAGGTTTCGGCGGTGGTCGAATTCGAAATCTGAGTTATCTCGGCAAGCCACGGAGCTAATCGCAGCAGCATAGCAACGATGAAAGTCGGCGAATTCCATCCATCGGTAATACGTAGAATCCCCCGTGAGGAGTAGATTATGCTGCGGTTCAATAATCTAAGCATCGGCACCAAGCTTGGGCTTACCTCCGGTATCGGCGTGTTGCTCGTCGTCGGAATGATTGGCTCGCTAATTTACGGCGATTCCGCGGTCGGGGTTGCCACCGAAAGCGTCGACCACGAGAACGGCGTAGTTCGGAACGCCACACTCCTCAAAGCGGCAATTCGCGGTATGGAGATTGGCGGACGCGATATCCGCCTGTCGGATTCGCCAGACGCTCTGAAAAAAGCCTCCGATTATCTTGCCGGGCGTAAAGAATCGGCCGACGCATATATTGAAAGGCTACAAAATGTGCGAAGCCCGGAGAATCACGCGCGCGTAATTAAAATCAAAGATATTGCCGGTCGATATGATGCGGCTCTCCTGGAGATCGCCGCAGTAAAGACCCAACTGTTTGCGGCGGAAGAAATCAATAAAACGGGAGGAGCAGGCGCATCCGACGCGGCGGCCCGCGTCGCGGCACTCCACGATCAGGCGGAAGGAATCGCGCACAATCGCTCGTTGCCCCTTGCCGCCGAATTAGAACCATTGATCGACCCGATTGTGCAATTTGCAACACAGGCTTCAGAAAAGAGCACAGCCGCCGCAGCGGCGCAAACGACGGCCGTCGAGCACACAAATCTCGGCATCGGCGCCGCGATCGTCCTGGTGCTCCTTGGCGCGGTGGCACTCTCGCTTCTGACTATTGCGCGGCCGATCCGCCGCCTGATCGGTGTGCTGGCGCAGATCTACAAGGGCAACACCTCAGTCGAGGTCAGAGGAACGGAACGCGGTGACGAAATCGGCGCGCTAGCTAAGGCCGTCGTCGCGATCCGCGCCTCGCGCGACGCGGACATGGCCAATAGCAGGGTCCGGACGGCTCTTGATGTCGTCAGCTCCTGCGTCATGCTCGCAGACGCTCAATACAACATCATCTACATGAACGCGACCATGCAGCAGATGTTCGAGAATTCCGAAGCCGAGATACGCAAGGCACTGCCGCAGTTCGACAGCAGGAAGCTGGTCGGCACAAACATGGATATCTTTCACAAGAATCCGGCGCACCAGCGCGGGTTAATCGAGGCGCTCACCGGATCGCATGAATCGCATATATCGGTTGCGCGCAAGAGATTTAATCTCGTTGCTACTCCGGTTTTGGACAACGACCGCAAGCGTGCCGGCACCGTCGTGGAATGGCGGGACGAGACGGTGCAGAAGGCGATCGAGAGCGAAGTCGATTCCATTGTCAAGGCGGCGATCGCGGGCGACTTCTCGCAACGTATTCCGACCGAGGGCAAGAAGGAGTTCATGCTCACCCTTGCCACCGCCATGAACGACCTTTGTGATAACGTCGCTCACGCGGTGGACGACGTTGCGGGCATGCTAAGCGCGCTGGCGCAAGGCGACCTCACCCCGCGCATCACCGCGCAGTACCAAGGCGCCTTCGCGAAACTGAAGACGGATGCCAATGCGACGGCCGATCAGTTGGCGTCGACCATCGGCGACATCAAGACCGCAGCGCAGGAAGTCAACACTGCGGCGGTCGAAATCTCGTCGAGCACGACTGATCTGTCGCAGCGTACCGAGGAGCAGGCCGCGAGCCTGGAGCAGACCTCGGCGTCGATGGAGGAGATCTCCGCGACCGTCAAAAAGAATGCCGAGAGCGCAAAGCGCGCCAACCAGTTGACCACAAGCTCCCGCGATGTTGCCGATCGCGGCGGTGGCGTGGTGGCCGATGCCGTCAAGGCGATGGCGCGGATCGAGGATTCTTCGCGCAAGATCGCCGATATCATCGGCGTTATCGACGAGATCGCCCGGCAGACCAACCTGCTGGCGCTCAATGCCGCCGTCGAGGCGGCGCGCGCCGGCGACGCCGGCCGTGGCTTTGCGGTGGTCGCGTCCGAGGTGCGCAGCCTAGCGCAACGCTCGTCGCAGGCTGCCAAAGACATCAAGGACCTGATCACTAACAGTTCCGGTCAGGTTCAGGACGGCGTCTCGCTGGTCAATCAGGCCGGCACGTCGCTCAACGAAATCGTGGGTTCGATCAAGCAGGTGCTCGAGATCGTCGCCGACATCGCCACCGCGAGCGCCGAACAGTCCGAGGGTCTGGAGCAGATCAACAAAGCGCTGGCACAGATGGATGAGGTCACCCAACAGAATTCCGCGCTGGTAGAAGAGAACGCGGCGTCGGCCAAGGCGCTGGAGAATCAGTCCAAGGCGATGGACCAGCGCGTCTCCTTCTTCAAGCTCGGATCGGATGTGCACGTCGCGGCGAGCCGCGAGCCGGCCAAAGTCGCAAGCAGCCCGCCTGCAGAAGTCAAACGTTCAACTGCCGCGATAGCGGCGCAACCTGCTCGGCGGCAAGCCGTCGCGGCCAAGGTGACGGCGACGCCCGTCGCGAAAAACAAAGGTCAAGCCGCAATAGGCCACTCCGGCCGCAAGCAGGCTATGGCGGCGACAGCATTCAGACAAGAACCTGACTGGAAAGAGTTTTAATGCCCGCGGAACGTCAAGCGGCCGCGCCAGCGCCTCTTTCCATTCCCGCGCCGCAGCGCGAGTTCGAATTCTCGGACGCGGATTTCCGTGCTCTGGCAAAGATCGCCTATGAGCACGCCGGCATCACGCTGCCGGAGGCGAAGAAAAATCTGGTTTACGGGCGGCTGTCGCGCCGGTTGCGCATACTCGGCATGTCGGCATTCGAGGACTACCGCAGGCACCTCGCTGAAAACGCCGACCAGGAACTCGAACTATTCATTAATGCGCTATCGACGAACCACACCAAGTTCTTTCGCGAGGCTCATCACTTCGACCACTTCACCTCGCACGTCGTCGCCCCGTTCGTGGCGGCCAACAAGAGTGGCGGACGGCTGCGGGTGTGGTCGGCAGGCTGTTCGAGCGGCGAGGAGCCGCACACTATTGCGCTTATTCTGAATTCTGAAATCAAGAACGTTTCGAGCCGCGACGTGCGCGTCCTTGCCACCGATATCGACACCGACGTGCTGCGCCGCGCTTCGCTCGGCGTCTTCGCCGCCGACGCGGTCGAGGCGGTGCCGGCGAAATATCGCAACGCGCTGTCGCAAGTGGACGAAGACGACAAAGTCGCGATCGATCGCAATGTCTGCTCCCTGATCACCTTCGGCCGCTTGAACTTGATGGACGACTGGCCGCTGCGCGGGCCGTTCGACGCCATCTTCTGCCGCAACGTGATGATCTATTTCGATCAGCCGACCAAAGCGAAACTCGTCGAGCGTTTCACCGATCTGCTTCGGGTGGGCGCCTGGCTTTATATCGGTCATTCCGAATCGCTGATCGGCACCCATCCGCGGCTAAAACTCTCCGGCCGAACGATCTATCGGAGAACTGCGTGAGCCCCGTCCCGGCCTATGCCAACCCCGTTTCGCCGACCGTGTCGTTGCAGGACAGCCGAAGCACGCGGCGATTTTATGACTCCACGCAAGCCGCCTGGGTCGTCAAAGTTTTGCCGGGGGAGTTTTATGTTACCGACGATCGCGAAGAAGTGCTGGTCACCGTGCTCGGCTCCTGCGTGTCCGCCTGTATTCGCGATCCGGTGCGGCAGGTCGGCGGCATGAACCACTTCATGCTGGTGCAGAACAAGTCCGGTTCGAGCGGCGCCTGGGGTAACGAACTGGAATCGGCGCGCTTCGGCAATTTCGCCATGGAGAAATTGATCAATGGCATGCTCAAGCGCGGCTGCCAGCGCGAGCGTATGGAAATCAAGGTCTTCGGCGGCGCCAACGTCACCAGCGCCCGCAATGAGATCGGCACCGAGAACGGTCGGTTCGCTTTGCAATATCTTGCGGCGGAAGGGCTTCATTGCGCGGCGCAGGACCTCGGCGGCGTGCACCCACGGCGGATCATCTACTTGCCCATGACCGGCAAGGTCGTGCGCCGGTTGCTCACCGGGCGCGACGAAGATTCGGCGTTGCGCGAGGAGAGCAACTACGCGACGAGGCTGAGCACCCGCAAACCGGTGTCCGATGTCCAACTGTTCCGATGAAAACGATGCGAACAAACCCGTGACCGCAAAAATACGCGTCTTGATTGTCGACGACTCCGCACTGATGCGGAAGTTGCTGACCACCGTGCTGTCGCAGGATGCCGACATCGAAGTCGTCGGCGCCGCGCCGGATCCTTTCGTGGCGCGCGAACAGATCAAGGCGCTCGATCCGGACGTGGTGACGCTCGACGTCGAGATGCCGCGCATGAATGGCATCGAATTCTTGCGCAAGATCATGGAGCTGCGGCCGACGCCCGTGATCATGATCTCAACGCTGACGCAGGCCGGTACTGAGACCACACTCGAAGCTTTGGAGATCGGCGCCGTCGACTTTGTCGCCAAGCCGGTCGACGCCAGCGCCATGCTGCAGCTCGGCGATGAACTTATCCCCAAGATCAAGGCCGCGGCCTGCACCCGCTTGAAGCGCCGCCTCGCGCCGCGGCAGCCGCCGCCGGTGCGCATCATGCACCGCGGCCCAACCGACAAGATCATCGCCATCGGCGCCTCGACCGGAGGCGTCGAAGCCTTGAAGGCGGTGCTGATGCTGTTGCCGGCCGATATTCCGCCGGTGCTGATCGCACAGCACATGCCCGAGCGTTTCACCGCGGCATTTGCGCGCCGGCTCGATTCTGAATGCCGGATGCGCGTGCATGAAGCCGCGCACGATCAGCCGATCGAGCGCGGAAATGCCTATATCGCGCCCGGTGGGCAACATCTTGAAGTGAGCCGCCGCGGCGCGAAGCTTTACTGCAGCGTGAACGATGGTCCACTCGTTTGCGGTCACCGGCCGTCGGTCGACGCGCTGTTTAATTCCGTGGCGCGAACGCTCGCTCCGCTCGCCGTCGGCGTCATTCTCACCGGTATGGGAAGAGACGGCGCGCAAGGTTTGCTCGCCATGCGCAAGGCCGGGTGTCCGACGCTCGGCCAGGACGAAGCCACGGCGCTGATTTACGGCATGCCGCGCGTTGCATTCGAGATCGGCGCAGTCGAATCGCAGCATGGCTTGTTCGACATGCCCGAAGCGATCCTCGCCGCTTGCGCCTCGACAATAGCCACTCTGCCTCTCGCCAAGATAGGTCAGTCATGACGCAGCCGAACGACACGACACTCGGCAATCCTGTGGTCCTGGATCTGCCGGCGACGCTCGACGCCGAAAGCGCGCCGGCGTTGATCGCGCAAATGAATAGACTGCCGCAGACCGGCGAAATCCGCCTCAATGCCGCGGCGGTGACGGCGATCTCGCCGGGCTATCTGCAAATCCTTGTTGCGGCGTTCAAGACGTTTCCGCAACTGAGCGTCTCCGCTGCGTCGACGGAGTTCGGCGATGCGTTCGCCGCCTGCGGCATCGCCTATCCGCAAACCACAGCGGCGCCAAGCGACATCAATCCGGCCACCGGCGGTGATGGCCCGCGCGCCGACACTGCGGCGGCGCTCGATCCCAGTCGGCAGCCCAGTCCTGAGCTTAATCCCGAACTTAGTCCCGAAACCAATCCTGAGCCCAGTCCCGAGGCTTTATCTGCCGCGGAGCCGGAACTCGTGGCCAAGACTATTCTGACCATCGACGATTCCCGCACCATGCGTGACATGCTGAACATGGCGCTGAGCGGGGCTGGTTTCACAGTCGTGCAGGCGGTCGATGGACAGGATGGGCTGAACGCCCTGGCCCGGCAGCCCGTCGATTTGATCATCACCGACATCAACATGCCGAAACTGGACGGTTACGGCGTCATTCGCGCCATCCGCAAAGATCCAGCCTACAACAATACGCCGATTCTCGTCCTCTCAACCGAGGGCGAACAGGAAAGCAAGGATATCGCTAAGGATGCCGGCGCCACCGGATGGATCGTCAAGCCGTTCGATCCCGACGGCCTGGTGAATATCGTCAACTCGGTGTGCGGATGAAATCTCCGGCAGTGCGGAGGAATTGGTGCTGTGACGACAATCGACGACCTTAGACAAACGTTTTTCGAAGAAAGCGCGGAAGGGCTCGACGCGATCGATGTCGGGCTAAACGACTTTAACGAGTCGTCGTCCGAAGAAACCGTCAATGCCGTATTCCGGGCGATCCACTCGATCAAGGGCGGCGCGGGAGTTTTCGGATTCGGCAGCCTGGTCGATTTTGCGCATGTCTTCGAGACGGTGCTGGATCAGCTGAGGCACGGCAAGCTTGCGGTGGCGCCGCACGTTGTCGAGGTGCTGCAGAAGGCAAACGACACGCTATCCGATCTGGTGGCGATGGCGCGCAACGGCGAGGCGCCGCCGGCCAATTTCGACACTGACAGTCGCGCCGGATTGACGCAGCTGATCGGCGGCGGCGACCAGGACGGCGGCGAAGAAGCCGGTGCGGCCGATCTCGATGATATCGATTTCCAACCGGTGCTTGCCGCGGACACTGCCGCGGAACCGCAACGCTTCGCCCTGACCTACCGCGCAACGCAAGCGCAATACGACAATAGGTTTGCGGCGGTCGTGAAGGCGCTTCGTGCCGCCGGCCAAGTCCTGTTGCGGGTGGATACCGACGCCGTTCCCAGGCTGGACGAATGCGACCCGCAGCAAGCCTATATCGTTTGCACCGGCACGATCGACAGCGAATTGGCGCTAAACGAGATACGCGAAATCGTGGCGGCCATCGACGCGAGCGAAAGCTGGTCGGTCAGCGATGCCGCAGATGTGCCGTCGCCCGAAACGCCCTCCGGTCGGTCCGATTCTCTGCCGGCGGGCGATTCGGCGCCCTCGGCTGCCGAAGCAGCGCCCGCCAGGCAGCGTCCGGAGCCGGCGGAACCACGCGAGACGACCCATGCCAAACCTTCGGCAACAACGTCGATACGCGTCGACCTGGAAAAGGTCGATCGCGTCGTCAATATGGTCGGCGAACTCGTCATTTCGCAGACGATGCTGGGACAGATGTTCCAGAATTTGCAAGGCGATGCCGACGGCCGGTTGGCGCAGGTTATGGAGGACGTATTCCTGCACACGCGCGAGCTGAAGAACAGCGTCATGGCAATGCGCGCCCAACCGGTTCGTTCGGTCTTCCAGCGGATGTCGCGCCTGGTTCGGGAATTGTCCGTCAAAACGGGAAAGCGGGTCCGTCTCGAAACCTTCGGCGAAGGCACGGAAGTCGACAAGACCGTCATCGAGCGGTTGAGCGATCCTTTGACCCACATCATTCGCAACTCCATGGACCACGGCATTGAGATACCGGAACGCCGCCGCGCGCTCGGCAAGTCCGAGGAGGGCACGATCACGCTGTTGGCCGATCAGCGCTCGAGCCGCATCATTATCGAGATCAGCGACGACGGCGCCGGCATCGATCCAGAGCGTGTCATCAAGAAAGCGCGCGACAAAGGCTTGATCCCGATGGAAGGTCACTTGAGCGAGGAAGAAATCAACAATCTCATTTTCCTTCCCGGATTTTCCACCGCCAGCGGCGTTTCCGAGATTTCGGGGCGCGGCGTCGGCATGGACGTGGTCCGACGCAACGTCCAAGACCTCGGCGGACGCATCACGCTCAAATCCACCACCGGAAAAGGCATGACCATCCAGCTCGCATTACCGCTGACGCTTGCGGTCATGGACGGCATGATCGTGAAAGTCGCAACCGAAACCTACGTAATGCCGATATCGAGCATCGTCGAATGCATTCGGCCGTCGGTTTCCGAATATCACTCCTTGCTCGGCACCCGCGCCGCCCTGCGGTTGCGCGGCGCCGTGGTTCCGATCGTTTATCTGGCGGAGCTGTTCGAGCTCGCGGGGGGATCCGAGACTACCGATGAAAGCACGGTGATCATCATCGAAACCAGCGAAGGCGTCCGCCTCGGCATCGTCGTCGATCAGCTGTGCGGACATCAGCAGGTCGTAATCAAAAGCCTCGAGGAAAATTATGGCGCGGTGCCCGGCATCGCCGGCGCCACGATCCTCGGCGACGGCCATGTCGCCTTTATCTTGGACGCCGAGCGGTTGGGAGAATTCGCGAAATCCCCGGAATTCGTGACCGCGCGAAAAGAACAATACATACACTGATCGTTAGCGCAGGACAGGTGCACTATGCCGAATGCAGCAGCTCTCAAGGTCCTCGTGGTGGACGACCAATTCAGCGTCCGCCAGATGACGCGGCTCGCGCTCGAAAAGATCGGGGTTCGTCTGATCCACGAAGCCGAGAACGGTCAGGAGGCGCTTACAACGGCGCTGGCACAGCCGCTCGACCTCATCATTTCGGATTTCAACATGCCGCAAATGGACGGCATCGGGCTGTTGCGCGCTGTGCGCGGCCATCAGGCCATTCGCAAGCTGCCTTTCATCCTGATCACCGGCCGAGGCGACCGCGAACTCGTCGTCAAGGCCGCGCAGGCCGGCGTCAACAATTATGTCGTCAAGCCGTTCGATGAGGCCACCCTGCGCCAAAAAATGGAAGCGGTACTTGGGCGGATCAATTGAAACCAGTCGTTGCCAAGAGACCGCCGTCATGGATCACAGACCGGATACCGGCCCGAATGAATTGCAGGCATTGCTTCGCGCCATCGCCACGATGAGTTGTGAGGTTGCCGAGCAGCTTGAACATACCAGCAGCGGAATTGGGCAAGACCTCATGAAACTCGGCAGGCTTAACAAGGACGTCATGATGAAATTGCAAGCCTTTGACCGGATGCATCAGGAACTCGATGTCATCAGTGACGTGGTGCAACACTGCTCGTTGCTGATGTCGAGGGCCAATGTCGGGGTCCAAGAGGTTACGGAGATTGTCTCACAGATTACGCTGGCACAATTCAGGCACCGATTGCAGAACGTGTTGGCGAGCGCTGGCTTGGCGGTTAGCGACGCAAATCTCGATCAGGAGCAGGCCTTTTAAGACGTTCTTCGAGACCGCCGTGTCGGCGCGCGCAGCCAAGTCCTTGGCGATTTCGACGATTTGCACCAAGCCGGTGGAGAGTTCCGGCAAGTCTTTCAACTTTTTCCCCCGGTAACGGCGGCTGAGCGCCAAACGTAGCGCGTCGAAATGGCAATCGATGACCGCCCCGGGATAATCGATCTGCGCCAGCTCCACCGCTTCGAAAATGTTGCAAAGGTTCGTGGCAATGAGTCCGACGAGAGGGTGGCCGACCGAATCCGCGACGTCGCGGAGATGTTGGCTGGCCGTGTAGGCCTGGGCAACGGCGGAAGAGTCAACCCGCTTGCCGGTGCGGGCGGAACGCAAAGCTGTTCCCAACCGTGCGCATTCCTGCTTGATGTATTGCGAGACCTGGGGTTTTACGCGTTCGATCTCGGCCTCGGCGTGCGCAAGCGCGTCGCTGCGCGACAGCCCACCCGGTGCGCGCGCCGCGCGCCCGAATTCGTTGTCAACTTCAATTTCCCGGTACGTCGAACGAGAATTCCTCGTCATGTCGCTCCTCCGACCCGCGCTTCGGCAAGGAGACTGTCGATATCGTCTTGGGAAAGCGTGGGCCCTTCCTCTGCTTTGATCTCGACTTCGTTATCGCCCGCTCGGCGGCCCTTACCGTTGGGCAGGCCTTCGATCTTGAAACGCCGGTCAGGACCGAAATAGGTGGCCGTTTCGATGAATTTGCGCGGACGGAATGCGACCCAGGCCAGACGCTCGTACAAACTCGCCGGCGACATCGGCTTGGCAATGACCATGTTGGCGCCGCAGTCGCGGGCGGATTTGACCATCGAAGTTCTGGTATCTCCGCTGACGACGAGAATCGGGAGCGTACGGCACGGACTGTTGTGGTCTTGGCGGATCGACCGGATGAAGGCAAGCCCGCCGCCTTTGGGCAGTTTCGGCTCGACCATCATCAGATCGATCTTCTGCTCGCTGAGAACCTGCATGGCGTCGCGATTGTTGCGAACCTCGACGACGCGATTGGCGCCGAAGCCGCGCAGGATGCTATGGATAATTGCGGTCGAGTGCGGATTGGGATCCGCCAGCAGGAACGACAAGCCCGCAATATTGATCTTCGGATTACGCGTGGCAAGCACAGCACATCCTGCAAGCCTTTAAGACTCTTGACGCCTCGGTCCGGAGCCCAGCTCTTGCCATCGAGACACTCGACGCCATCGTGCGCTGTTTAATCCCGCTGAAATTAACGCCGCTCCTGCAAGCCGCTATTTTGTTATTAATCTCCCTCAATCTGCCGGTAGCGCCGGCTGTGCGTTTTTTTGCGGCATCGCGGCGTTCGCTCTCGGCGGCGAAGCTGCTGCGGCGCTTGCCGGATACGCGCTTGTACGGACGCCGAAATTAGGCGATCGACAACGGGCTGCGACTTATCGTGCGAATTAAATGATCGAGCGCAATAACTCGGCTCAACACTTACGTCACGGGTTAAAACTGCTTAACACCGAAATTAACAAGGCGGCTTACGCTCATGTTGCGTGAAATCGACTCGTTGTCGGATTTGGTCAACGCGCGCGGCGCTATCCCCGCTTCGCCAAATCCGCCGTGCAACACCTGCCAGTTTCGCGATTCGAATTTCTGCGGCGCGCTGTTCGGCAGAACCGGCTATCCGATGCCGATCAGAGGAAAGCACCGCGAAATTGCGTCCCGGCAAAACATCTATCGTGCCGGCGAGCCCACGGAAGGCGTGCTGGTGATCTGCGACGGTTGGGCCGTTCGCTTCATCCAATTGCCCAACGGCAAGCGCCAGATCCTTTCGGTGCTGCTGCCGGGCGATCTGGCCAGTGCGACTTCCGTCCTTGAAGGCCAGCTGGCGTTTTCCATCCAGGCGGTGACCGATGTGCGCTATTGCTACTTTCCGTTCGCCGACGTCCGCGCCAGGATTCGCGACAATCCCGCATTGTTCGAGGTCTGGCTGCGCTTGACGGCGGCCGAGCAGCGCCAAGCCGACAAACGCCTGGTCGACCTCGGCCAGCGCACGGCGCAGGAAAGGATCGCGGCCCTGATCGTCCATGTGATGATGCGGTGCGAACAACGCGGCGAACTGCTCGGCGGCGAATTTCCATTTCCCCTGAGCCAGCAGCAGGTCGCCGATTTCACCGGTCTCACTCCGGTGCATACCTGCCGGGTGCTGAGTTCGCTGCGCAAGAACGGCATCTGCGACGTTGGCCACGGCTACGTCAAAGTGATGGACCGCTCCGATCTGCGACATATCGGATCGCTCAAGTAATCGGCAATCTCGGGCGGCCATATCGCCCTGCGCTGAACGCAATCGCCGGTCGACAGCCATATATCAGCTGGCGATGGCTTCGAGCCGGCGCCTGGTCACCGCGGGTCCGAACCCGCCGATGACGACGAACACCACCGCCATGGCGCCGGCGATGAAGCCGAATACGCCGATCGTGCCGTAATTGCCGAGCAGGAACGCGATGATGAAGCCGGAAAAGATCGCGGAAAACCGGCTCCACGAATAGACGAAACCCACCGCCTGGGCGCGGATGCGGGTCGGATATAGCTCGGCCTGGTAGGCGTGGAACGAGAACGACATCCAGTTATTGCACAGCGTGATGAGAAGGCCGAACAAGATGACGCCGGCCGCCGTCCTCTGCTGCGCGAACAATAGCCCGCATAGCGCGATGCCGGCGGCGGCCCAGGCGATCTGCCATTTGCGTTCGAGATGGTCGGCGAACCAGACGCCGACCAGCGGCCCGATCGGCGCCGCGACCGCGATGATGAACGTATAGGTGAGCGACTTCGTCACTCCGATGCCCTGCGAAATCAAGAGCGTCGGCACCCAGCTGGAAAAGCCGTAATAGCCGATGGTCTGGAACAGATTGTAGATCACCAGCATGACGGTGCGGCCGCGATAGGCCTCGTTCCACATTTCCATCCAGGCGCCGGTCTTGCGCTCGGTTTCGCCGGCCACGGGTTCCGGCGGCGCGAGTTCGACGCCGTCGGCGCGAATCTTGTTTTCAAGCTCGGCGACGATGCGATCCGCCTCGGCGCTGCGGCCGTGCTCTTCGAGCCAGCGCGGCGATTCCGGCAGGCTTCTGCGAATCCACCAGATCACGAAGGCGCCGATCGAACCGATGATGACGACCCAACGCCAGCCGTCGAGGCCGAAAATGGTCTGCGGCACCAATTGCCAGGCGAGGAAAGCGACCACCGGCACAGCGGTGAACATGACGAACTGGTTATAGGCGAAGGCCGGCCCGCGCTGCTCCTTGGGCACCAGTTCCGACACATAGGTGTCGATGTTCACGAGTTCGACGCCGAGCCCGATGCTGGCAATCAGCCGCCACAGATCGATCGTTTCCGCCGTGTTCTGAAACGCCATGATGAAGGCGCCGATCGAGTACCATAACAGCGCGAAGGTGAAGATCGAGCGGCGGCCGAAGCGGTCGGACAGCCAGGAGAAGGCGAGCGTGCCGATGAACAGGCCGAGAAACAGCGCGGCGACGAAGCTGGCGAATCCTTGCAGGTCGAACAGGCCCTGCGTGGTCGGCTTGAAAATGCCGGCTTTGAACAGGCCGATCGCGATATAGGCGGTGAAGAACAGATCGTAGAACTCGAACCAGCCGCCGAGCGACAACAGCGTCACCAATCTGCGGGTGTGACGCGATGGCGGCAGCCGATCGAGCCGCGCCGCAACCGTGACCGCCGTATCGGCCGCCATATCTTTCCCCCCGTGTTTTTGCGACACCGGCTTTCGCGGCATTCGCCTTGGCGCGGCGATAGTATACGACTTTCGCTTCAAGTCAGCCTGTTCGGTGATCTCGCCATGGACGTTTTCGCAGCCGTCGATTCCCGCATGTCCTGCCGCTGGTTTCTCGACCGGCCGGTCGATTCCGCGATCGTGCGCGATCTGATCGCACGCGCCGCGCGGGCGGCGTCCGGCGGCAATTTGCAGCCCTGGCAGGTCTATGCGCTGACCGGCGCGCCGCTTGCCGAGATCAAGCGACGGGCCAAGGAATTCTCCGCCGATCGCGACCCGCGTCATGTCGCTGCCGAATATCCGATCTATCCGGATGAGATGTGGGAACCCTACAAGGGACGGCGCGACTATCACGGCGTCCAGCTCTACGGCGCGCTCGGCATCGATCGCGGCGACGCCGCGGCGAGATTGGCGCAGTACAAGCGCAATCTCGAATTTTTTAATGCGCCGGTGGCGCTGTTCATCGGCATCGAGCGCAGGCTGGGGCCCGGCCAATGGGCGGATCTGGGCGGCTATATTCATGCGCTGATGTTTCTGGCGCGCGGTCATGGGCTCGACACCTGCCCGCAGGAATCCTGGGCGCGCCTGCACCAAATCGTCCGGCCGTTCCTCGGCATGCCGGCGGAGCAGATACTGTTCTGCGCGCTCGCCATCGGCTACGGCGATCATGCCCATCCGGCGAACAGCTTCCGCGCGCCGCGCGCCGAGCTCGCGGAATTTTGCAAATTTTTCGGCTTTGAGTGAGGTGCTTTCCCGCCACGCGAAACGGGGAGGGGAGACCGCCCGAAGGGCGGTGGGAGGGGCTTCCGAATCTACACTTTGGTGCCGTTGCAAAACAAAGAAAGCGTGCCAGGTTACATCGGCTCGAAATGCCGGCGGCTCGCGTGGCGAAAAACACGGCCGCCCCGCGTAAAAGCGAACGTCCGTGAAGCGAGCCATGGCCAAACTCCCCTGTTCTCACGTGCGTATTTGCGCGAGTGTTGTCAAACAGCTTATGTGTTTCCCTCCCCCGCTTGCGGTAACGGGGATCGGTGAGAAAACCCAAGCCATCCAATCCAGAGCGGGCCATTCCAAGATGTTGCGGAGTAGTTCTTTGCGGCTCGCTTCCGGCAAATAAAAGGAAAGCGGAACGCCGGCAGTCGCACTGTCGTCAGTCCCCGCACGCAAGCGGCGCACGGGTCGCGCCACGGATAAGGCGGCTTGCGCCGCCCCTCCGCTTGCGGGCGCGCTCGCCTGCCGGCGTTCCACCACGGCTCTGCCCAAGGGGTGTGTGGTCCCTTGGTGCGATCCGGGCCAGGCTTCGTGGGAAGGTTTCCCCTCCCACTTCCAGCGACGCACCCCGCGCACCGGTCGTAATGCCGGCAGGCATGATGCCCGGACCGCCCGAGTGTGCGGCTGATGAGGCCGCACCCGCGGGCACCGCACTCGCCCCCTGCCGCCCGGCATCACCCGGACGGCGTCCTTATCGGGACGAAATTCGTCGCATTATGTATCTATATCGGGGACGAATGTCAAGAGCTAGTCACCGTAACGGGGATATCGTTCCCCCGCGGCTTCCCGAACATCGAATCAGAACGGGCCGGGCGCCGAGGCGCACGAGATCGTCGAGGGTTTGGTTGTCGATCTCGATGCCGCCGGAAATGTCGTCGGCCTCGATATCGATCATGCCTCGCGCCAGCTCGATTTGTCCAAAGTCGAGACCACAGCGCTGCCGCCAGCCAACGCCGCGGAGTAAGCGCAGCGCTCCATCCGGCTTACTCTGGCTGCTCTCGCCGTCATGCCTGGGCATATACCCCGATCGGCCGCTTCCGCTTAAGTTGCGAAAGACCCATTCTACAGCTAAATTGAACTTCTGGGGTGGGGAACGCTTTAAGTGCATCGCTTGTTGAAAATATTAGGAGTTATGGGAGGTGCATTCGTTGCGCTTTTGGCAGATGCGGACCAGATTGCGAAATACCTATATGGAGACCCATTACCTTGGATTATAATTGGAACGCTCATCGCAGGTATCTGGGCCAATGAAATATTTTGACCTTATGAGGCTGAGTGATATGGGACCAAGGAGATGAGTGACTCTCGCGAAGACAGCAAAACTCAAGCAACCGCGGTGGTGGGTAACGACCATCAAGCTGCTGCCGGGAAATGCTTGATCTGCGCCGCCATTCCTTACTTCGCGTGGGGATTCATCATTGTAGGCGGCATCATCGGTGCGCTTTCGCAAATCGGCGTCGCGCTTCCGCCGTTTGTCGAAGCCGGTTCGGCCTATCTGCTGGCATTGGGACTATTGGGATTGTTCGTCGATTTTCTAAATATGCGGTCGAAGAAAGCGCCGATTTTCGGCTAGAGCGTCCTGCGGACGCGAAAGTATCGCGTCCGCAGGGGCTGGGGCGAAATGGAATTTGATTAAATCGTCATGCCCGCGCTTGTCGCGGGCATCCACGTCTTAAATGCGGCGCCAAAACTAAGACGTGGATGGCCGGAACAAGTCCGGCCATGACGAATAGGACTTCAACCTTGAACTGATCCCACTCTAGCAAGCGAGCCGCTGCCCGGCAAAGGCTCGCCTTCAATGAGTGTGCGCTCCGAATCCCGAGACGCTGCCGCCAGCGTAGCCCGAGGTTTGCACCTGCGCATATCCGCTTTTCTCGTCGTCCGCGCCGTGGTCGAACAATCCTTGCGCCAAAACTTCGATCATTGGTATTCGTCCGACCACTTGCCGCGCGACCTGTCAGCTTTCAAGGCGGCGAAGGCTTGGCGGTTCCGGAGCGCGGCGGATGCGGGCGTGCATTACGCCGTCTATCAGTTCACCGACATGTCAAAGCTCGGTGCGGCGATGAAGGATGATGCTTTGAAAGTGCTGATCGCCGACTTCGACAAGACTTGGCCGACGGGCGTGACGCGCACGCGCGATTACTTGAATCTGGTCGAGGAGCGCAGCGCCCAGCCCTCAGTTGGCAGTCGCCTTATTTTGGGGCGGGCCACCGGCGCGATGTCGCCTCATGGCTAGCAGCGGCGCGGGCATATGAAACCCGCGAGCCGGCATTAGTCCCGTGCCTCCCGCGCCCTCGGAGGTGACTCGGTTTCTTTCCCGTCTGGGATCAACACGCCCTCAAGGCGCATCGCGGCCAACGTCCAATCGCGAGCCATGTCGACGAATGCATTTCGCATGTCTTCCGTGTCAGCCTCAGTGGCCCACCGAAGACACTCGCTCGCAAATTGTCGATATTCACTGGCTGTGGCCATGGCGGTTCTTCACGCCGGGGGGCACGCTCAGAGGGTATTTAAGCACCGGCGTAGAAGGATTTTGGTACGGGAGCGTACGAAACGCCCGATTTTCGAATTCAAAAATTTGCCCTGGCCAATTGCACGTTCTTCACGTTTCGCATGTGTCAAAGTACATAGCGATGGCGAACAGCGCGTAGGATTAAAGGGCGGTGCCGAATTCAGTATTCGATCAGGGGGCCCCTAACCAATGAGGCGCCGATATTCCTTTTCCGGCACGCCGTAAGAACTACGCGCCATTTGCTCGATGCCCCTGCGGTTGCGCACGATGATTTGGCTTCGGCCAGTGTCGATCAGCTTCTGCCGCTTGAGATTTTGCAGTGCCTCTGTGACCCCGGCTCGTCTCACTCCCAGCATCAGCGAAAGGAATTCGTGTGTCAGCGGGAGCGTGTCGTCGCGGGTTCGGTCATGGGCCATCAAGAGCCACCGCGCTAGACGCTGATCGATACTGGCGCGAGCGTTTGCGATGGCGGTATGGGCCGTCTGCACCATGAAGACTTGGACGAATTTGAACAGCAAGCTGCGCAAGGACTCACTGGCGTCCATTGCCCTGCGCAATTCCTTGGCGGCCATCCGCTGCCCCTGTCCGGCGACTTGTATGTAAGTGGAATTCGGTGATTGATCGCCGCCCAGCACCACGGCTATTCCGCTCATCCCCTCGCGGCCAATGAGACCAACTTCGACTTTCGTCTCGTCCGGTTGGACAGCGACAACGGACGCGATGCCAGTCTCCATGAAATAAACCGTGTCGATTGGTCGGTTGGGTTTCTCCAAATCCTTTAAAACTGCCATCGCGATTGGCTTCAAGTGCGGCTCCAACAATGCGAGATCACTGGCCGACAATGCGGCTAGGAGCTGATTACGAGGTGGCGAAGAACTGCGAGGTGCGGAGACCGCGGCCATGGCTCTGTTCCCATTAAGGGCAAGAGCACATCACGGTCTCCCAAACGCCGGCGCCCGAAGGTCGCTGCTGGCGGTAGCTGGTATCTATGTCTTCCGTGGCCTAAAAACAACGAAATAACGGGTAGTGTCCTAATTAGGACAGTACCAAATAACGTGACTATTGTACGGAACTGTACGATAACGAAATCGTTGGCCGTAATTGGGCGCTTTCGCACGTCGAAAACCTGAGCGCCTGCACGATCCGCAGAACGAATGAACTAGCCAGCGCCAAGCTCTTATGGCTTGGCAGAAAAGGCTCGTGTCTGTGACAGCGGTAAACAGTGCCCATGCCCTGGTCGTTGTCTTGGTCGAGGACGAATTCCTCGTCAGATGCAATATTGCCACCTGCTTGGAGGAAGCGGGTTATCTCGTTGTCGAGACCGCGAGCGGCGAAGAGGCCATCGAATTCTGTAAATCCGGCATGTCAATTGACATGGTTATCACAGACATCAATCTCATTGGCTCGGCGAGCGGGTGGGATGTGGCTGAATGTTTTCGCCTGGACCGCCCGGATGTGCCGGTGGTTTATACCTCCGGGAAATCGATTGATCCTGGTCGCTGTGTTCCGGGCAGCGTCTTCGTGTCGAAACCGTATCATAACGGTGAAATCCTGAACATCTGTCGGCGACTGGCAGCTCGACCCTAATGGGCTTCGCGAATTGCCGAGGTCTGCTTGCGGCCATTCGCGTCATTTCGTGACAATGCAGCATTTCGGTCGCTTCCGGAGCGAAGCGGACATGGACCGGCAGGCAAAACTGCCGCATCGTTCGAAAATAACCCGAAGCCGATATCTGGCGACTTTTGCTTGGCGCGACGCGACCGCTTCGGGATCATTTGTTTGATCCGCTGAAACTGCTGACGCCGGAGCAGATCGCCGAGATCGCCAAGGAGTAACGCGTGGGCGGCAGTTGATGAACCGAACACGACTTTGCCGCCTGATAGACAAGTCACGACACCCGGCGATAAACTGCAATCGGGGCGCGCGCTCGACACAGCGATGGCGATGACCGACAGACGGCGAGTAGAGCGGAAGGCCGCCGCCTTTGCGGCGGTCGTGACGAGCCTGCTTGCACTTATCCCGAACATCGCTGTGGCCGGGCCCCCGTTCCTCACCGACGATCCAGAGCCGGTCGATTATCAGCACTATGAATTCTACACATTCACAGAGGGGACACACCTAAGCGGGGATACCTCAGGCGTCGGTCCAGCCTGGGAATTCAACTATGAACTCATTCCCAATGGACAGTTTCACATCATTGCTCCGCTGGCATTCGATAGTCCCGCACTTGGATCGTCGCAGTTCGGATACGGAGATACCGAACTGGGTTTTAAGTACCGGCTCATTCAGGAAGACGCCAACGGCGCACGTCCCATGGTCGGCGTGTTTCCGCTTGTCGAGCTTCCAACCGGGGATCAGGGCGTTGGGCTTGGGGCCGGACACGTGCGCGTCTACCTGCCGGTTTGGCTGCAAAAAAGCTTTGGCGATTGGACGACGTATGGCGGCGGCGGCTATTGGATCAACCACGGTGAGGGCACCAACGACAAGGACTACTGGTTTTTCGGATGGCTTCTACAGCGGCAAGTGACGAAGAAACTCGCTATCGGCGGTGAGCTGTTCCACCAAACCGCCGACATGATTGGAGGCAAAGATACCACGGGATTCAACCTCGGCTTGATTTATGATCTCGACGATCACAACCACTTGCTGGCATCTGCCGGACGAGCGTTGCAGAATGCCTCTTCAACTAATTTGTATTCCTGGTATCTGGGCTATCAGATTACGGGACCATAAGGCAGCCTTGGTTGGGCTCGCAAGCTTGCTGACTTCCGAAAATGGCCCGTCGCATCATTTCGCGGCAAGTCAGCATCTCGGTCGCTTCGGGAGCGAAGCGGGCCTGGAGCCGGGTTTATGAGACGCGCGGGCATGACGCGTCGCAGGTCGGAACGATCGGCCATTTTCATTCGATCATGGCGTCGGCGGCGACAAGAAGGCTCTGCGGGACCGTGAGACCGAGTGCTGTCGCAGTCTTGAGGTTAATGACCAGGTCGAACTTGGTCGGCTGCTCAACCGGCAGATCGGCGGGTTTCGCACCCTTGAGAATGCGGCCGACATAGATGCCCGCACGCCGGTACATTTCCGGATAGCTCGGCCCGTATGACATCAAGCCGCTGAGCTTGACGAACTCCTGCGAGCCGAACATGGCGGGGATATGGCTCTTGTTGGCGAGGTCGACGATCGATTGCGCGTTGCCGAACGTAACAGGATCGGGAAATACCAGGAGTGCGTCGGCGCGCTGCCGCGCCATCGACGCAAACGCACCGTCAAAGTCGTGCGGCCCGCGAACGTCAACGGGTTGAATGCCGACCTTGAGGCTCGCTGCCGCGGTGCGGAGCTCTTGCAACGCGACTTCGGCAGGCGGTATGGCGGAGTTCGACAGCACCGCCAGCCGGGAAATGTTCGGTGCTGTCTCCTTCAGGAGCTCCAATCGCTTGGCCTGCAAATCGGGGGCGATGGAGGATTGTGCGGTGACGTTGCCGCCAGGCCGGGCCAGGCTGGCAACCAGTCCGGCCTGCACCGGATCGCCGGGATCGACGGCGACGATCGGAATCGCGCGCGTGGCGCTCTGGGCGGCTTTGGCCGCGGGCGTCGCCGCCGTGACGATGACGTCCACATTGGCGCGAACCAGGTCGGCGGCAAGCGGCGCCAGCCGATCCACTTCGCCGCCGGCAAATCGCCATTCGATCGTGACGTTTTGCCCTTCGACCCAGCCAAGTTCACGCAAGCCCGCCAGCAGCGGTACGCCCATCGGCGTGCGGGCCGATTGCGACAGAAATCCCACCCGTCGAATGCTCGCCGCCGCCGGTTGCGCGCGCGCGGCGAACGGCCATGCCGTTGCCGCGCCGCCGAGAAGCGTGATGAATTGCCGTCGTCTCATGACTCCTCCTCGAATTTTACGACAACGCATTGTACGGGGCCGTGCCGGCGCGTTGGAAGCGCGCGTGGCCCGATTTTACGCATGGGCGCCAATATGATATGAGATGAGCCGCAACAAGAAGAGCGACCCGCGATGAATCTGAACGCGCTGGGCTATGTCGGCATCCGCAGCAAGAATCTTGAGGATTGGGCGGCCTATGGCACCCGTTTCCTCGGCATGCAGCTGGTCGACAGGAGCCGCGGCGCGCTCGCGCTGCGCATGGACGATCGCAAGCAGCGCGTCATCGTGCATACCGGCGAGGACGATGGGCCGTCGTTCTACGGCTGGGAAGTCGCCGATGGCGGCGCGCTCGATGCGCTCGCCGCGCATCTGGAAAAATCCGCGGTGAAAATCGCACGCGGCTCGCGCGCGCTCGCCGACGAGCGCCGGGTCAAGGATTTGATCGTGTTCGCCGACCCGATCGGCAGCCGGCTCGAAGTCTTTCACGGCGCCGAGGTCACCACCGAGCCGTTCAAGCCGGGCCGCTCGATCTCGGGCTTCCGCACCGGCGTGCTTGGCATGGGCCACGCCGTGCTCACCGCCGAGCGGCTCGAGGAGGTGGTGCCGTTCTACACCGAGATCCTCAACTTCAAGCCGACCGATTATCTGCTCAAGCCGTTCAAGGCCTATTTTTTCCATATCAACGCTCGCCACCACTCGCTCGCCTTCATCGATACCGGCAAGAACGGCATCCATCACATGATGTTCGAGGTCTGCTATCTCGACGACGTCGGCCAGGCCTACGATCTCGCCTTGCGCCGGCCGGAGATGATCGGCACCACGCTCGGCCGCCACGCCAACGATCAGGTGACGTCGTTCTATTCTTATTCGCCGTCGAAATTTCTGGTCGAATACGGTTGGGGCGGCCGCTCCATCGACACCGCGAACTGGGCGCCGCATGAGCGCACCGAAGGCCCGAGTTTGTGGGGCCACGACCGCATGTGGCTGACGCCTGACAAGCGTGAAGAAGCACGCACCATCCGCGTCGGGGTCGCCGCCGCAGGCGGCCGCGAGCCGGTCAATGTCATGGACGGCAATTATCTGCGCGCCGCCAACGTTTGCCCGTGGTGGAACGCCAACGTGCCCGCGCGCAAGACCGGCTCGTAAGACCGGCTCGTAAGATCGTCGCAATTGACAAAACATTTTTCCCCGACGCGCCCGCCTGCCGCCGGATTCATTTGCTTAAAACTTCGCCGTTCAAATGAGTTTCTCTTATTTTGCTCGCGGCATTGACTTTCCGCCGCGTAATCCTGAGATCGATGGTCGCTTCGGCCATTCCGCCGCATCGTAAGCGTGAAAGCGTGCATTAATGATGTTAAAATCGGCCGTACAGCAGAAAACATCGGACGCCGCGGCGGCGCCGCCGAGCGATCTGGCACTCTTCGCCGCGCGGCTCGAACGAGCGAGCCCGCACGAGATCATCGCGGCGGCCGCAAGCGCCATGCCCGGCCGCCTGGCGGTGGTGTCGTCGTTCGGCACCGAATCCGCCGTGCTCCTTCATTTCGTCGCCCAAGTCGATCGGGCGCTGCCAATCCTGTTTCTCGATACGTTATGGTTGTTCAAGGAGACATTGGCCTATCGCGATCTGCTCGTCGCCCGTCTTGGACTGACCGACATACGCACCATCACACCCTCGCCAAGCAGTTTGGCGTTGCGCGATCCCAAGCGCGATTTATGCTGGCGCGATCGCGACGCCTGCTGCGCCATCCGCAGAGTGGCTCCTCTCGCCAAGGAGCTGGAGAGCTTCGATGGCTGGATCAGCGGCCGAAAGCGCTACCAGGGCGGCGAACGCGCCGCACTTCCCATCGTCGAAGCCGACGGCCGCCGGCTGAAATTCAATCCGCTGGCGCGCCTGACCTTGTCGGAACTCAACGCTATTTTTGCAGCGGCCGATCTGCCCCGCCACCCGCTTCAAGCCGTCGGATTTACCTCAGTCGGCTGCATACCGTGCACCAGCCGGCCGAGAACCGGCGCCCCACTCCGCGACGGCCGTTGGAGCGGGCTTAACAAAACGGAATGCGGCATCCACAATGGGCCGGTTGCCTCGCCGGCGGCGATTTAACTTTACGTTCGCGACGCCGAAGGCGGCTTGCGGGGTTGGTCATGCAGAATCTCGTCTCCACAGACCTGCTCTACACGGTATCCGGCTTCGCCGTCGGCGCGCTGGTGGGTATGACCGGAGTGGGCGGCGGCTCGTTGATGACGCCGTTGTTGATCCTGCTGTTCGGCATTCATCCGACGACTGCCGTCGGCACCGATCTCCTCTTTGCCGCTTCAACTAAAACGGTCGGCACCGTCGTTCACGCCGCCGCGCGAACGGTCGACTGGATGCTGGTCGCTCTGTTGGCGATCGGCAGCGTGCCGGCGACGATCGCGACCGTGGTTATACTCTCGCGGTTCGATCTGGAAGGCGTGGTGGCTCAGCATTTTATTACGCTCACGCTGGGCTGCGTGCTCCTGGTCACGGCGCTGTTTCTGATCGCCGGCAAACGCATTCGCGAACGCTACGCCGATCGCTTGAATGGCCTTGATCGCCGCACCGCCGCACTTTTCACGATTGTGCTCGGGCTGGTGATGGGCGTTCTGGTCACCACCACGTCGGTCGGCGCCGGCGCCATCGGCGTGACGGTTCTGTTGCTCCTACATCCGAAGATGGCCGCCGGCCGCGTCGTCGGCTCGGACATCGCGCACGCGGTGCCGCTCACGCTGCTCGCCGGCGCCGGTCACTGGTATTTGGGCTCGATCGATTGGAGCATTCTCAAAGTTCTTTTGATCGGATCGCTGCCGGGTATCGTCGTTGGCAGCTACCTCGCCAGCCGATCACGCGACGCCGTGGTGCGTATCGCACTGGCGAGTGTCCTTGTCCTTGTCGGCGTCAGGCTGATGCACTGATCAATAGGACGCGCGCCGCATGGCGCTCCATGTTCCGTAACATTGGTTGCCGGCGGCGCTCCAGCGGCCGTAGCCGCTGCCGCCATGCAGCCGGCCATAGCCGGTGGCGCTCTGGCCGCCGCGGCTCACCATGACGGCGATGGCGCCGCTTGCCACGACGACGCCGGAAATCTGATAGCTGAAATCGCCCCCCGTCTGTTGCACCTGCCCGGCGACGATGCGCGCCGGGTAGCGGTAGGCCGGGTCGCAGGGGCCGTACTGGGTACGGACCAAAACGCTCCATATCCCGTCGTAGGCCCGCGATCGCATGTAGACATGCTTGCGCTTTGCCGCTTCCGACGGCGCTGCGGCCATTGCCACCAGCACAGCCGCAACCGCGACGGCGGTTACGGCACGTCCCAATTTCCTCATTTTGTCGCTCCCGGTTGTGGATCGGTTGACGGCGTCTGCGGCGGACCAGGATAAGGCGGCGGTTCGTTGGCGAACGGGTTTGCGCTCTTGCCCTGATCGACACCAACGCCGAACAATGCCTTCATATAATCGGGGTCGAATGAGCCGCGGCTCGGCACGTCAAAGCTTGCCGGAATGGTCGCGACATCAAAGCCGACACCGCTGCGTTTGGCGACGACATAGGCGCGGTCCAGCATCAATCGGGTATCGACCTTCACCGCGGCGCCGACGGCCTGGGTCAGGATCGACGGTACGAAGCGTTCGACCGTCTGGAATTCCGGCTGCAGCCCGGTATTGATCACGATGTAAAGATCGGTTGCCGGCAGGCGATAACCGCTGGTGGTCGCCATCAAGGCCGCCGGCGCGACAAAGAATTGCCCGCCGACGCCGCCGTCGACGTGCATCTCCTGAAATTTTTTGCCGTTCGCTTCGACGTTGATCAGCGTCGGCGGAAATCCGCCCGGAATGCTCGCCGAGGCCAGCAGCACGGTGCGGAACAGCTTGAGCGCGGCGTCGCCGCCATGCGCGGCGATCGCGCCCATGTTCCAGACCACCGACCGTTCGGCATCGAGGTCGTAGGACACCACGAACAAGCGACGGCCGCTGCGATAGGCGAGGCCGATATCCTTGAACAAATCCGGCGTAATCTGCTTGGCGATCAGGTCGCGCAGCGGCCACGAATCGGCAAAGGCTTCGCTGGTTCTGCCCGCCTCGTAAATGTCGGCGGAGGTGATGTTGGTATAGGCTTGGCGCAGCGCATCGTCGTATTTCGGGCCGGCAAAGATAAACGGCGCCATCAGCGCGCCGGTGCTGACGCCGGTCACCACCGAAAAGTCCGGCCGCTTGCCGGCCGCGGTCAAGCCGTTGAGGAGCCCGGCGCCGAAGGCGCCATCCTCGCCGCCGCTAGAGAGAGCGAGCCAAGGCCCCGGCTGCGTCGGCAGCGCATTGGTGAAGTCCGTCACCGAACTGGCCCAGAACCGCGCCTCCGGAATACCGGGAATCACGGCGGCGGCGGCATCGGCGGCGGTGTACGGCACGCGCGGCGGCGCTTCGGTTCGTTCGTTCGACGCCGCCGGCGGCGGCGGCGCCGGCGGCTTGGCGGCACGAGCGGGGTGGCGATGGGGTTTGGCGGCCGTCGGTGAGGTGCTCAATACCTGCGCCTGCGCCGCGATGGCCGCGAAAGGCAAGTTGAAAGGCAGGTTTGGCGGCACCATCAATTGCGCCACCAGGACAGCGCCAGCGGTGCAGGGGAACATCATCCAGCGCAGAAAATTGTTCATGATGCCGTGAGTGTTTTGAACCCGGCGGAAGGTTCGGTTGCGGGGCTGCTCCAAGACGCGCGACTTAAATTTTGCAACCGCCGGCAAATATGATCGGCGGCAATAGACTTCAATTGGCCGCGAGGGAAAACCTCGACTTGCCCCAAAATTGCCGTGTGACGCCGAAATTTCATTGCCGACCTGTCAACTCTCATGAGTTTGTTACGGCGCTGCGACGTATCGGCTCATTTCCTCGGTGCAGAGCGGAAATCGTTTGAGATCGAATCGATTGCCGCTCCAGTGTTTTGATGGAGCATGATCTTTTCGGAAGACCGTTTGCCAAATTTGCGGACCATGCTCTAAGCGTGCCGTTGGGCGACGAATCTTGCGCCTTCGATCAAAATGGCCGCCGACGGCCCGAACGGCGCCAGCGCCGTCTCGGCCTCGGCGACCAGCGCCTGCAATCGCGCCTTGGCGCCCGGTATGCCGAGCACGCTGACGAATGTCGCCTTGCCGGCGGCGGCGTCCTTGCCGGTCGATTTGCCGACCAGCGCCGGATCGCCTTCGATGTCCAAAAGATCGTCGGCGATCTGGAACGCCTCGCCAACCGCCGAGCCGTAGCGTTCGAGCGCTGCGCGCTGCACGCGGGTCGCCGCGGCGAGGATGCCGCCGGCCTGGCAGGCAAAGCGAAGAAGCGCACCGGTCTTCATGGCCTGCAACATCCGCACCTCGCTTTCGCCAAGCGTCTTGCTGCCGAAGCGGCCCTCGGCGGCGAGGTCGAGCATCTGGCCGCCGGCCATGCCGCCGATACCGGCGGCGCGCGCCAGCGCCATCACCAGTTCGACGCGGATGGCGGGATCGCCGTGAGTTCTCTTGGCGCGACAGAATATCGAAGGCGAAGGTGAGGAGGCCATCGCCGGCGAGGATCGCGGTCGCCTCGTCGAATTTGCGGTGCGCGGTCGGCTGACCGCGCCGCAACTCGTCGTTGTCCATGGCCGGCAGATCGTCATGGACCAGAGAATAACAATGCACGCATTCCAGTGCGGCGCCCGCCATCAATGCGTTTTGGCGTGGCACGCCGAACAGGGCTGCCAACTCCACGACCAGAAAGGGCCGGAAACGCTTGCCGCCGCCGAGGCTCGAATAGCGCATCGCCTCGACGAGCCGCGCCGGACGGGTTAATTCGCCGTCCGCCGGCGCTGCGGCAAGAAGCCGGTCGAGCAGCGCCTCGGTATCGGCGGCGACCGCATCGAGGCGCGCAAGAAATGGGCTATTTTTGGCGTCCATCCGACTATTGACCCAGCACTCCACCGTCGCTGCGGGTTCCTATATCAGGTTCTACATTGGGGATAACGAGGCCACGGCGAGGAGGACCCCGCCAGCCCATTAATGTCCGCCCCTGATGGAGAATGTGTGGCTAACGACTTGATAGCGTCAATGGTGCTTGCGATCTGGCTTTACCTGATCGCGGCGCGGGGCGGTTTTTGGCGCGCGGCCGAGCGCGACGACGAGAGTCTGGCCTATGTCGGTCCGTGGCCTTCCGTCGCTGCCGTGATTGCGGCACGCGACGAGGCCGAATGCGTGGGGCAGACCCTCACCTCGCTGTTGCGGCAGAATTATCCCGGCGAGTTCACCGTGACCGTGGTGGACGACCAGAGCCTCGACGGCACGGCCGACATCGCGCGCGGGGCGGCGGTCTTGATCGGCGCCAGCGATCGCCTCACCGTATTGCCGGGCCGCTCGCTTGCCGCCGGCTGGACCGGCAAGTTGTGGGCGCAGCAGCAGGGCGTCGAATTTCTGTCGGACGCGCCGCAACCGCCGGCCTATTTGCTCTTCACCGACGCCGACATCGTCTATGCCCCGGACGCGCTCACGCAGCTCGTGGCGCGAGCGCAACCCGGCGGCTTGGTGCTGACCTCGCTGATGGCGAAGCTGCGCTGCAAAAGTTATGCCGAGCGCATGTTCGTCCCGGCGTTCATCTTCTTCTTCCAGATGCTCTATCCGTTCGCCTGGGTCAATGATCCGCGCCGCACCACCGCCGCCGCGGCCGGCGGCTGCATGCTGGTGCGCCGCGACGCGCTGCAAGAGATCGGCGGCCTCGCCGCGATCCGCGATGCTTTGATCGACGACTGTGCGCTCGCCAAGGCGCTCAAACGCCGCGGCCCGATTTCGCTTGCGCTGACCGACCGCGTGCAGAGCATTCGAACCTATCCGGCCGTCGCCGACATTCGCCGCATGGTGTCGCGCACGGCCTATGCGCAGCTCAATTATTCGCCGCTGCTGCTCGCCGCAACCATTGTCGGTCTGGCGCTGACCTATCTCGCGCCGGTGGCGCTGGCGATCTTTGCCGAGGGCGGGCCGCAATTCATCGGCATTTTCGTCTGGCTGTTGATGGCCTTCGCCTTTCGGCCGACGCTGCGCCTCTACGGCCTGTCGGTCGCGTGGGCGCCGGCGCTGCCGGCGATTGCGGCGATGTATATGGTTTTCACCGTGGATTCCGCCTATCAGCATGCGCGCGGGCGCGGCGGCATGTGGAAAGGCCGCGCCCAAGCCGATCTTTCGAAAAAGCCCAACGTCTCGAAATTGCGATGAACGACGCGAGCGCATTACGGTCGGGCAAAGGGCATCGGGATGAGAATTTCCCGGTGGCGTCCTTCCTCATTCATCCCCGCCATCGCGGCGTGATCCTGGCGTTCTATAATTTCGTGCGTACCGCCGACGACATCGCCGATCATGCGGCCCTGGAATTGGCGGAGAAGCTTCGCCTGCTCGATCGGCTGGAAGCGGGGCTTAACGGTGGCAACGCCGCCGACGCCGCCGACGCGGTCGCGCTGCGGCTGCGCGACGCGCTCGCCGAGCGCGCGCTGTCGCCGAAACATGCGCAGGATCTCATCGCCGCGTTCAAGCTCGATGTGACCAAGCTGCGCTATCGCGACTGGGACGATCTGATGTCCTATTGCGCGCTCTCGGCGATGCCGGTCGGCCGTTTTGTTTGCGACGTCCATGGCGAAAGCCGCAAAGTGTGGCCGCTCAACGACGCGCTGTGCGCCGCGTTGCAGATCATCAATCATCTGCAGGATTGCCGGGACGACTATCGCAATCTCGACCGGGTCTATATTCCCCAGGACGCGCTGGCGGCGAGCGGCGCGAGCATCGAGGCGCTCGGCGGCGAGCGCGCCTCGCCCGCATTGCTCGACTGCCTGCACAAGCTTGCGGCGCGAACCGAAGCGCTGTTGCGCGAGAGCGACGGTTTCGCCGCGGCGATTGCCGACACGCGGCTCGGGCTTGAAGTTGCCGTCATCAATACCTTGGCGCACCGCCTGACGCGCATTCTTAAGACCCGCGACCCGTTGCGCGACCGCGTGCATCTGCCGCTGCCTTCCGTCGCCGGCATCACGCTGCTCGCAATTTTAGGCGGCGCCTCGCGCCGCCTCGGCCGGCGTTTCTCCGCCGCCGCGCAAAAGCCGCGGGGTGCGTGAGTGAACGAGCCCACACCGGCGGCCGAGCGCGCCTCCCGCAGCTCGTTCTATACCGGGATGCGAATCTTGCCGCGCGCCCAGCGCGAGGCCATGTTCGAAATCTATGCGTTTTGCCGCGCCGTCGATGACATTGCCGACGATCCGGGCCCGCGCGACCAACGCAGCGCCGCGCTCGAGCGCTGGCGCAGCGATCTCGCGGCGCTCTATGCCGGCTCACCGCCGCAGCATCTCTTGGGGTTGGCGCAAGCCGTACGCGCCTTCGATCTCGCGCACGGCGATTTTCTGGCGGTGATCGCCGGCATGGAAATGGACGTCGTTGCCGATATCCGGGCGCCCGATATGGCGACGCTCGATCTGTACTGCGACCGCGTGGCTTGCGCGGTCGGGCGGCTCTCGGTGCGTGTCTTCGGCATGGAGCGCGACGCCGGCCTGGCGCTGGCCCATCACCTCGGCCGCGCGCTGCAACTCACCAATATTTTGCGCGATCTCGATGAGGACGCGGGTCTGGGCCGGCTCTATTTGCCGCGCCAAGTGCTGCGGGACAAAGGCATCATCAGCACCGATCCGGTCACCGTGCTGGCAAATCCGATGGTCGGTGAGGCGTGTGCCGTGATCGTCGAACTGGCGAAGGGGCACTTTGCCGAAGCAATCACGATCATGGCGCAATGCCCGCGCCGCAAAGTGCGGGCGCCGCGCATCATGGCCGAGGCCTATCGGCTTATTCTCGGCCAACTGGTTGCGCGCGGCTTTGCGCCGCCGCGTGCGGCGGTGCATTTGCCGCGCGTCAAATTCTTGCTCATCGTGTTGCGCAATCTGCTGTGACGTATTTATTGCCATGACTGCAACCGTCCACATCATTGGCGCCGGTCTTGCCGGCTTGTCGGCGGCGCTGAGGCTTAGCGCTCGCGGCAAGCATGTCGTTGTCCACGAGGCGACCGCGTTCGCCGGCGGCCGTTGCCGCTCCTATCACGACGCCTCGGTCGGCATGACCATCGACAACGGCAACCATCTGTTGCTGTCCGGCAACCACGCAGCGCTTGATTATCTGCGCGATGTCGGCGCCGCGGACCGCCTGATCGGTCCGGCTGCGGCCGAGTTTCCGTTTGTCGATCTTGAATCCCACCAACGCTGGACGTTGCGCTTCAACGACGGCCGCGTGCCGTGGTGGATTTTCGCTTCCGGCCGCCGCGTGCCGGAAACGCGGGTTTTCGACTATGCGGCGCTGGCGCGATTGCTGTGGCCGCCGGCAGGGAAGACGGTCGGCGAGGTCATATCCTGCAAGGGCGCGCTTTACGCGCGGCTGGTCGAGCCGCTGCTGCTCGCCGCGCTGAATATTGACCCGCCGCAGGGTTCGGCCAAGCTCGCTGCCGCGGTGATCCGTGAGACGCTCGCCGCCGGCGGCCGCGTCTGCCGGCCATTGATCGCGCGCGAGGGCTTGAGCGCGACGCTGATCGAACCCGCACTCGGCGCGCTGGCGCAACGCGGCGCCACGGTGCGGCTCGAGCATCAGCTTCGCGCCATCCGCTTCGGCGGCAAACGCGTCGACGCGCTTGATTTCGGTGGCGAAACCATCGCGCTTGCGGAGGAGGACGCGGTCGTGCTCGCGGTGCCGCCCTATACCGCCGCCTCGCTGGTGCGCGGCCTCGACGTGCCGAACGAGTTCCGCGCCATCGTCAACGCGCATTTCAAGGTCACACCGCCGGCCGGAACACCGCCGATCCTCGGCGTCATCAACGGCACGGTGGAATGGATTTTCGCTTTTCCCGGGCGGCTGTCGGTCACCATCAGCGCGGGGGACCGGTTGCTCGGCACGCCGCGCGAGGAACTCGCCAAGACGATCTGGGCGGAGGTGGCAAGCGTCACCGCACTGCCGGCGGAATTACCGACTGGCTTACCTCCTTGGCAGATCGTACGCGAGCGCCGCGCCACCTTCGCCGCCACGCCGGCCCAGGATTTAAAGCGTCCCGGCGCCGAGACCGCATGGCGTAACCTTATTCTTGCCGGAGATTGGACCAATACCGGCTTGCCCGCCACCATCGAAGGCGCGATACGCTCCGGCAACCGGGCCGCCGAATTGATTGCGGGCCGCTGAATGGATGGTCAAACAATGAATTTTCACGTGACGGAATCGCCTGGCGTCGAACCCGACCTCGACCGGCATATCGATGCGGCGACGCAGGCGCTGCTCGCAAGCCAACGCGCCGACGGCCATTTTTTGTTCGAGCTGGAAGCAGACGCCACCATTCCGGCCGAATACGTACTGCTGCGCCACTACCTTGGCGAACCGGTCGATGCCGCGCTTGAGGCCAAAATCGCCGCCTATCTGCGCCGCATTCAGGGCGGCCATGGCGGCTGGCCTTTGTTCCGCGACGGCGACTTCGACATGAGCGCGACGGTGAAAGCCTATTTCGCGCTGAAGATGATCGGCGATGAGCCGCAGGCGCCGCATATGCACCGCGCCCGCGAGGCGATCTGCCTGCGCGGCGGCGCCGAGCGGGCCAATGTGTTCACGCGCTGTCTGCTGGCGCTCTACGGCATCGTGCCGTGGCGCGCGGTACCGGTGATGCCGGTCGAGATCATGCTGTTGCCGAAATGGTTTCCGTTCCACCTCGACAAGATTTCCTATTGGAGCCGCACCGTGATCGTGCCGCTCCTGGTGCTGATGGCGAAGAAGCCGCGCGCCCGCAATGCCAAGGGCGTCGCCATCGGCGAATTGTTTCTCGATCCGCCGCAGTCGCTCGGGCCGGCGCCGAAAGCGCCGCAACAGAAGGCGGCGTGGTTCTGGTTCTTTCGCGCCGTCGACAATGTGCTGCGGGCGATGGAGCCGTTTTTCCCGAAGCGCATGCGGGCGCGCGCAGTGGATCGCGCCGTCGCCTGGGTCGGCGAGCGATTGAACGGCGAAGACGGCCTCGGCGCAATTTTTCCGGCGATGGCCAACAGCGTGATGATGTATGACGCGCTCGGCTATCCGGCCGATCATCCGCAGCGCGCCATCGCGCGCAGATCGATCGAGAAGCTTCTGATCGTGCACGCGGACGAAGCCTATTGCCAGCCCTGCGTGTCGCCGATCTGGGACACCGGGCTTGCCTGCCACGCGCTGCTTGAAGTCGGCGGCGAAAGCATCAACGCGCGGGTGCGGCGCGGCCTCGATTGGCTCAAGCCGATGCAGGTGCTCGACGCGCGTGGCGACTGGATCGCGCGGCGTCCCGATCTGCGGCCGGGCGGCTGGGCGTTCCAATATGCCAATCCGCATTATCCCAACGTCGACGATACCGCCGTCGTCGTTATGGCGATGGACCGCATGCAAAATCTCGGCGACGCGGATTATCGGGCCGCCATTGACCGCGCAAAAGAGTGGATCGTCGGCATGCAGAGCGGCAACGGCGGCTGGGGCGCGTTCGACGCCGACAACGACTATTATTATCTCAACAATATTCCGTTCGCCGATCACGGCGCGCTGCTCGATCCGCCGACCGAGGACGTCAGCGCGAGGTGTCTGTCGATGCTGGCGCAGCTCGGCGATAGCGAAAGCGCAACCGCCAAGCGCGCCATCGATTATCTGCGCAAAACGCAACTCCTGGACGGCTCGTGGTACGGCCGCTGGGGCATGAATTACATCTACGGCACCTGGTCGGTTTTGGGCGCGCTCAACGCCGCAGGCTTTACGCGCGAGGCGCCGGAACTGCGCAAGGCGATCGACTGGCTTGCCGCAATCCAGAACGATGACGGTGGCTGGGGCGAGGACGGCTCGAGCTACAGACTCGATTATCGCGGCTACGAGAAAGCGCCCTCGACGGCGTCGCAGACCGCCTGGGCGTTACTCGGCTTCATGGCGGCCGGCGCAGTCGATCATCCGGCGGTGGCGCGCGGCATAAAGTATCTCGCCGACACCCAAGGCGCCGACGGCTTCTGGAACGAGGAGCGCTACACCGCCACGGGTTTCCCGCGCGTGTTTTACTTGCGTTACCACGGCTATGCGAAATTCTTCCCGCTGTGGGCGCTGGCGCGCTACCGCAATCTCAAGAGCGGCAATATGCGCGCGGTGGCGTGGGGGATGTAGCTGCCTGTCATTCCGGGGTCGAGCGAAGCGGGGCGCCTGGTTCCATAACCACCGCGCGTTAAATTGGCGCACGCGGAATTCCAGCCGTTAGAACCGTGATTATGGATTCCGAGCTCGGCTCCCCGGGCCGCCCCGGAATGGCGAGATTACGCCGCGCTACCGATTAACCCTGACCGGCCGCACCTCGACACGCCTGAGTTTCAACATCATGAACGGTATTGCCGCGGTTGCGATTTTGAGGGAACATTCAGGCTTCTTTCGGGGGATTGAAAATGACGATTTCAGCAAGGGTTGCCTCACGAATTACGGCTCAGCTCAAAAACTACCAGGGCATCCTTGCCCAGGCGATGAAGAAGGACAGCAGCGAAGGCGACACGGTCGTCATCGTTACAGACATGATTTCTGACATTTTAGGATACGATAAGTATCAAAATCTGAGCAGCGAGCATGCAATCCGCGGAACCTACGTCGATCTCATGGTTTCGACTGACAATAAGCCCCGGTTCCTTGTCGAGGTTAAGGCGATCGGCACCGAGCTTAAAGACTCCTACATCAAACAAGTAGTCGATTATGCCGCAAACAAAGGAGTCGACTGGGTCGTTCTCACTAATGAAATCATTTGGCGCATCTACAAGGTCGTATTTGCAAAGCCAATCGATAAAGTCTTGGTGTGCGAGCTTAATGCCCTTGAGGCAAACTCCAAAGGACCAGAGGCTATCGAGTGTTTTGGGAATTTGAGCTTGGAGGCATTCTCAAAAGATACGCTATCCGATTGGTTTCATGAAAAGCAAATCACGAGCAAATTCGCTGTCGCCGCGCTTCTACTTAGCGACGAAATTCTCGAACTCGGTTCGTCTGCAAATTAGACGCCTGTCTCAAGTTAGAGTGGATATCGACGAGCTGAGATCGCTCTTGACAGAGGAAGTTATCAAGCGCGAATTGATAGATGGTGATGAAGCAAAATCGGCTTCGGGTTTTCTGAAAAAAATGCAGAGGCGGATGAACGCTAAGCGCGACGGATCGGACGATGAGGATGATGAATCTGACCCCTCTACACAGTCATCGCAATCGCCTGCGAACAATTCGGCAAAAACTTCGGCGGCTTCGCCTGAGGCCCCTGCGATCACTGCTGCGACGATCCCTGCTGGTAAATCTCAAGCTTGAGCGGCGCGCTACCGCAATCTAAAAAGCGGCAATGCGCGCGAGATGTCGTGGGGGATGTGATGATCGCCATCATCCTGAGGTGGCCGAGAAGCGGCCCTCGAAGGATGCGGTCGAGGCGCTGGGGCCGTCGCCCTTCGAGGGTCGCTTCGCTCGCACCTCAGGGTGACGGATAACACAGGTTGGACGGGCTTCGAGCAATATCACTGACGAGAACAATCATGGCTCATGTCGCCAAGCGTAATCAGGTCCGCTGCCCGACGCATCCCGGCGCCTTGTTGCGGGAGGATGTGATTCCGGCGACCGGCCGGACCAAGGCCGAAATTGCGCAGCTGCTCGGCATTTCCCGCCAGCATCTCTATGACATCTTGCGAGAACGGAAGCCGATATCCCCGTCGGTCGCGGTCCGGCTCGGCAAGCTGTTCGGCGACGGCGCGGCAGCCTGGGTGCGCATGCAGGGTGCCTACGATACCTGGCATGCCGAGCGCGAAGAGGATGTAAGCAAAATTCCGACGCTGCGGGCGAGGGCGGCGTAAAAAGGATTATGCCGCGCTCGCCGAAGTCTGCGCCGCTTTCGCGGCCTTCTCGCGCGCTTCATTGGCGCGGATTTCCGATAGCTTCTGCTGCACTTGGCCGTCGAAAATATATTGCGCCGGCCGTTGCTCTTCGAGTGAGATTTCCGGCGCCATCGGGCCTTCGGTCTTGACGCCGTTCCAGGCGATCATTGCGGCCTGCAGCGGATGTTGCATCATCGCCTCGGCGGCGGTCGGCTCGTAGCCGCAATGCGCCATGCAATTCGCGCACTTTTCGTAACGGCCGGTACCGTAGGAGTCCCAATCGGTGGTATCCATCAACTCGTCGAAACTCCTGGCGTAGCCTTCGCCGAGCAAATAGCACGGCTTCTGCCAGCCGAAGATGTTGCGCGTCGGCATGCCCCATGGCGTGCAGTGGAATTCCTGATTGCCGGCGAGGAAGTCGAGGAACATGCTGGAATGGGTGAGATTCCAGTTCTTGTCCTTGCCGAGCGCAAAGACGTTGCGGAACAGTTCCTTGGTCTTGCGGCGGGACAGGAAGTGCTCTTGGTCGGGCGCCCGCTCATAGGCATAGCCGGGCGAAATCGAGACGCCGACGCCGAGCTCGGTGGTGAGATCGAGGAATTTGGCGATGTCTGTCGCCGGGTGGCCGTCGAAAATCGTGCAGTTGACGTTGACGGTGAAGCCCTTGGCCTTGGCGGCCTTGATCGCGGAGACGGCCTTCTCGAAGCCGCCGTCCATGCACACCGATTTGTCGTGATGTTCCTTGATGCCGTCGAGATGCACCGAGAAGAACAGATAGGGCGACGGCTCGAACAGATGCAGCTTCTTTTCGAGCAACAGCGCATTGGTGCACAGCGAAACGAATTTCTTCCGCGCGACGATGCCTTTGACGATCTCGCCGATCTCCTTGTGAATGAGTGGCTCGCCGCCGGGGATCGCCACCATCGGCGCGCCGCATTCGTCGACGGCGTCGAGGCATTCCTGCACCGAGAGACGCTTGTTGAGGATGGCGTCGGGATAGTCGATCTTGCCGCAGCCGGTGCAAGCGAGATTGCAGCGGAACAGCGGCTCCAGCATCAGCACCAGCGGATAGCGCTTACGCCCCGCCAAACGCTGGCGCAGCACATAGGCGCCGACTTTCACTTTCTGCCGTAAAGATACACCCAAAGCCAGATCCTCTTTTACTTGTGTGGTGCCGCCGGATGCCGTTTCGTTCAAAACTTTGCAATTCAGACTTTGGCTGTCACGCGTCCGGCGGTGGCGCCGCCGGTCAATTCGGGCGGCAGGCGGAACTCGATGGTTTCGTGGCGGCCATGCAACTGGCTGACATCGACCGGACCGAGCCGCCGCAGCGCGCTGATGACGTCCTCCACCAGCACTTCCGGCGCCGACGCGCCCGCGGTAATACCGACGGTCCTCGCGTCGCCGAACCAGGCCGGATCGAGCTCGCTGCCGTCAGCAATCAGATAGCTCGGCGTGCCGGCCTCCTCGCCGATCTCGCGCAGCCGGTTCGAGTTGGAACTGTTCTTGGCGCCAACCACCAGGATAACGTCGACCAGTTCGGAGAGTTCACGCACCGCGGTCTGCCGGTTCTGCGTCGCGTAGCAGATGTCGCGGGTCTCCGGTCCGACGATGTCGGTGAAGCGGTTATGCAGCGCGGCGATGATGCCGCGGGTGTCGTCGACCGACAGCGTGGTCTGGGTGACATAGGCGACCGGCGTATCGGCCGGAATGTCGAGCTTGGCAACGTCGCTTTCGGTCTGCACCAGCGTCACCGGCTCGGCGATCTGGCCCATCGTGCCCTCGACCTCGGGATGGCCGGCGTGACCGATGAGAATGAGGCGGCGGCCCTGACCGACGTAGCGCTTGCCCTGATTGTGCACTTTGGTGACCAGCGGGCAGGTGGCATTGAGCACCGGCAGATTGCGCGATGCCGCTTCCTCCTCGACGCTTTTCGCCACCCCATGCGCGCTGAAGATGGTCACCGCATTGGCCGGAACCTCGGACAGGTCTTCGACGAACCGCGCGCCTTTGGCCTTGAGGCTCTCCACCACGTGCTTGTTGTGCACGATTTCGTGACGAACATAGACCGGCGGGCCGTATTTCTGCAGCGCCCGTTCGACGATCTCGATGGCGCGCACGACGCCGGCGCAAAAGCCGCGAGGCTGGGCGAGTATCACTTTCATCAACACCTCCCGGCCCATCGGCCGGCTCAATGACAGGTTTTGTCGGGTCTGCGTTATGTCGGGTCTGCGGCCATGCGCCGCAACAACCCGGGCGCCGCCAATCATGTCCTAGTTATATGTCTCAGTTACTTGGCTGCGAAGTCAGTACAATCAACCCCGGACAACTTCGTTAAGATCATGCTCGCCGCGGGCCGGCCGGTCGATGACCCCTTAAACAGCCTCATTGAACGGAAATACCGCCCGTTGTCCAGGGGAACACCTGTGTCCCCAAGGCCGTCTCCCGCCGCTTTGTGCCGGTCGTCCCGTCCCATCGTGCAAAGGCAACGCGTTTGCATGCAACCGGTTCGGGCTTTTGGACGTTGGCGGCTCAAATGGTTGCAAATAGCGGGTATCCGGTATGCCGCCGCGGCTACCGGAGGAAAACGGGCCGGCAGATAGGAAAATATCCAAGATTTCATTTTTCCAGCCATTCAGGGCATTTAGGACCATCCAACCCAATTGAGCCCAATTGAGCTGCCTCCTTTTCGCCGTTCTCTTGACGCCTCAAACGCCTGCGTTCATCCACCTATCCCCATCGACCCTCCGATTTCCCTGATCCGCCCATGAAGACCATCACCGCTTTTGTTGTCCGCGCGATCTATTTTTGCGCGCAAAACGTCTGGCCGGTGATCGGCATAGCGATCTTGCTTACGGTCGTTTCGGGCTGGTACGCCGCCACGCACTTTTCCATGACGACGGACGTCAACCAGCTCATCTCGCCGAATATTCCGTGGCGGCAGCGCGAAGCGGCCTTCGAAAAAGCCTTCCCGCAATACGAAACGATCGTCGCGGTCGTCGATGCGCCGACGCCGGAACTGGTCGACGAAGCAACCGCTGCGCTGGTCGGCCGGCTGTCGCAGCAGAAGGAACTGTTTCGGTCCATCGAACAGCCGCAAGGCGGCAGCTTTTTTGCGCAGAACGGCCTCTTGTTCCAGAAAACTTCCGATCTCGCGCCGCAGATGGAAGCGCTAACCCAGGCGCAGCGCTTGATCCAGGTGCTCGCCGGCGACCCGTCGCTGCGCGGTGTCATTCAGGCTTTGCAATTCGGCCTCCTTGGCGTGCAAGGCGGCCAGATCACGCTCGACAACATGACCTGGCCGCTGACGCTCGCGTCGAATGCGATCGAACGGGTCGATGCCGGACAACCGGCGAGCTTTTCCTGGCATGAACTGGTGCAAGGCCGCGCCTCGACGCCGGACGAACTGCTTCGCTTTCTTGAGATCCGGGCGTCGCTCGACTATTCCGAGCTTGAACCCGGAAAGCGGGCGACTGACGCGATTCGGGCGGCCGCCGAAGACCTCGCATCCAAATATCAGGCGCGCCTGCGCCTGACCGGCCCGGTGCCAATGGCGGACGAGGAATTTGCCACCATCAAAGAGAATGCGGGCCTCAACGCCACCGTGACGATCGTCGTCGTCCTCGTCATCCTGTGGCTCGCTTTGCGCTGGGCGCGGATTATTTTCGCGGTGTTCGCCTGCCTTGCCGTCGGGCTTTCGCTCACGGCCGCGGTCGGCATGCTGATGGTCGGCACGCTCAATTTGATATCGGTCTATTTTGCGGTGCTGTTCGTCGGTCTCGGCGTCGATTTCGGATTGCAGTTCAGCGTCCGCTATAGGGCGGAGCGGCATCGGATTGACAATGTCCGCGAGGCGCTTGTCGAAGCGGGCCGCCGCGCCGGCGCGCCGCTGACGCTTGCGGCTTTGGCGACCGCGGCCGGATTTTTTTCCTTCCTGCCGACGGTCTACAAGGGCGTTTCCGAGCTCGGTCTCATCGCGGGCGTCGGCATGCTGATCGCGTTTGCCACCAGCATCACGCTGTTGCCCGCGCTTCTTAGCCTGCTCAAGCCACCAAGCGAACCGGCTCCGCTCGGCTACAAGGCGCTTGCGCCGGTCGACGATTTCCTGGCGCGGCATCGCATGCCGATCCTGATCGTCACGCTTGCCGTCGTCGCGGCCGGACTGCCGCTACTCTATTGGCTGCGGTTCGATTTCAATCCGATCAATCTGCGCAGTCCGAAGACCGAGGCGGTCGCGACCTATCTTGCGCTCAAGGACGATCCGCAAAGCGGCGCCAACGATATCCAGATACTGGAACCATCGCTCGCGGTCGCGGATCAAGTCGCGGCCAAGCTTCGGCAGTTGCCGCAAGTCGCGCGCGTCGTGACGCTGACAAGCTTCATTCCGACCGACCAGCAGCAAAAACTGCCGCTGATCCAGAATGCGGCAAAGACGCTGGTCCCCGTGCTCAATCCGACCGCCTCGAGCCCGCCGCCGACCGACGCGCAGAATGTCAGCATGATGAATTCGACGATCGACGCGCTGAACCGGCTGGCCGGCAACGGCACCGGGACCGGCGCGGTCGAGGCGCGCCGCTTGGCTGCGGCCATGACCGCACTTGCCAAAGCCGATCCGTCGGTGCGGCAGCGGGCCGAGAGCGTGTTCGTTCAGCCGTTGCGCACCGCGCTCGACGATCTGCGCAATCTGTTCAAGGCGCAGCAGGTGACGCTCGCCAATCTGCCGCCCTACATCAAGAGCCAGTGGGTGACGCCGGACGGACAGGCCCGCATCAACGTCGCACCGAGCGGCGATTCGAACGACAATACGGTGCTGCGGAATTTCGCGCGCGCCGTCCAGTCCGTAGCGCCCACCGCGACCGAGGGACCGATTTCCATCCTGGAAGCGCGGCGCGCCGTGGTCGGCGCCTTTATCGAGGCCGGCGCTTGCGCGCTTATCTCCATCGGCATCCTGCTCTGGATCACGCTGCGCCGATTGGGTGACGTATTGTTGACGCTGGTGCCGCTGTTATTGGCCTGCCTGGTCACGCTCGAAATTTGCGTGTTGATCGATCTGCCGCTCAACTTCGCCAACATCATCGCCTTGCCGCTGCTGTTGGGCGTCGGCGTGGCGTTCAAGATTTACTACATCATGGCGTGGCGCGAAGGGCAGACCAATCTTTTGCAGTCGGTGCTTACCCGCGCGGTGACGTTTTCCGCCTGCACCACGGCCACCGCCTTCGGCAGCCTGTATTTTTCCAGCCATCCCGGGACGTCCAGCATGGGGAAACTCCTGGCGATTTCGCTGCTCACGACAATGGCCGCGGCGGCTTTATTCCAGCCGGTGCTGATGGGCAAGCCGCGCACGCAGCAGCCGGACCTCTAGCAAATATCAGTGCTAGTGGACCTTTCGGATTTGACATTCGCCTCACGAGTTCGCGGCTGGGTGGGTAGCGAATGTCAAATCCGCTCCACTAGCGCGATCGTGTCAACGCCGCGCGGAATTCTCCGGCGGAGTCATGAGTTGCGATCGATGCGCCGGCGGCGGATGCTTCGGCACCGCGAGGCTTGGATTGACCGCCGGATTAGGATTGATCGACGGATCGAGCATGCTGTAGGCGGCGTCCGGCAGCCGCGTCCAATATTGATTTTCGCCCAACAATTCGATGCCGATATAGCCGCGCACAACAAGCGTCTGGCTGTCCGGCGTCAGCGTCATGATCGCGTGATAGATTTTACCGTCGCGCGGATCGAGAATCGTGCCGCCGCCGTATTTTGCCTCGCTTTCCTGCTTCATGCCGCGGATGATTTCGAGCCCGAGCCACCGCTGGTCATGGCGATCGTCTTTGCACTGATCGCACACTACGTTCGGGTCCTCGCCCGGCTTAAGAAACATCTTCGCGATAATGCCGGCATAGACACCGTCGTGATCGGTGATCAGGAACCAGCCGGTGGGTTGCTTGCTGTCCTTATCGAGCGCTTGCCAAAGTCCGGCAGGCGTCGAGGCGGCCGCCATCGGGTCCGCGCTTACGGCGTGCCCTGCGGCGACGAGCAGCAACAGCGCCGCGGTGATCATGACAAGCTTTGCACGCACCACAAGCTTTGCACGCACCACAAGACTTGCACGCATCGTCCGAACTCCTGGCAGGTTCCCGGCGCCCTCCGCCATCGGGCGTAATGGCGATTGCGGCTACTTCCGCGGCAAATCGCGGAAAGTCAATTATGCCGATCGTCGATCTCCTGCAATGGTATCGCCGCGGAATAATCGCAAATCCAGCTTTCCCGTTCGCGGCTTGTGGCGACGCGTCCGGTGCCGTTAGAATTCCTCGATCGGCCGCCTTCGCACGCGGCGGCTTCTGCAGCGCGATCGAGGCGTGGCGTGAAGATCAAGACCATCGAGCCCATTGCGGTCAGTTTGCCGATGAAGAAGCCGGTGCAAATGTCCGGCGAGACCGTCGCGCGTGCCGACAATGTCTTGGTCCGCATCCAGTCCGAGGACGGCGTCGTCGGTTGGGGCGAAGCCGCGTCGGCTCCGACCATGACCGGGGAAACCGTCGCCGGCATGATGGCGGCGGTGGCGCATATGGCGCCGGTTCTGCTTAAGCGGCCTGCCGACGATTTTGCCGGCGCGGCCGCGGCCATGGACGCGCGCATCTACGGCAACAGCGGCGCCAAGGCGGCGATCGAGATCGCTTTGCACGATCTGGTCGGCCGCGCCACCAACCGCCCGGTTCATGCGCTCCTCGGCGCGAAGCTGCGCAGCCGCATGCCACTCCTGGCCGTTGTCGGCTCGCCGGACATTGCGGCCGATGTCCGTGAAGCGCAGGAGCGTTTTGCCGCGGGCTACCGCGCGTTCAAGATCAAGGTGGGGCTTGGTTCGGCGCTCGCCGATGCCGAACGCACGCGAAGCATCTGCATGGCGCTCAAAAGCACGGGCGAGGGGTGCCTGGTCTCTGCCGACGCCAATCAGGGTTTTGCCGTCGCGGATGCGTTGCAATACCTGCGCGCGCTTGACACAAAAGCAATTGGCGAATGCGGGCTCGATTTTTTCGAGCAGCCGGTCGACGCGCACGATCTTACCGGCATGGCGCGCGTCGCCGCTGAAAACCGCGTGGCGATCGGCGCCGATGAAGGTATTCATTGCCGCGACGACATTGCCCGCCATCACGACGCCAGGGCGGCGCAAGGTGCGAGCCTCAAAGCGATAAAACTCGGCGGGCTACGCGCGGTGCTTGAGGCCAGCCGGCTGTGCGAGCGGCTTGGCATGAAAGTCAACATTTCGTGCAAGACCGGCAAATCGAGCATTGCCTCGGCGGCGGCCGCGCACGTCGCCGCCGTGGTGCCGGCGCTCGGCTGGGGACTGACCGTGACGAATCCCGGCCTTGCCGAGGATGTCGCCGTCGAGCCGCTTGCCGTCGCGCGCGGCCATGTCGAGGTATCGGATCGCCCGGGGCTCGGTATCGAGGTCGACGAGCGCCGCGTGCGGCGCTGGCAGGGCGAATTTGCCGCGAGGAAGGTAGCGTAGCTGGTTAAACGCCTTTCGCGTCCTTCTCCGCCTGGTCTTCCTGATCGTCGATCGCCCGCGCATCGTCGTCTTCGATGAGATTGCCCGGGTGCTTTTCGTGGGAGCGGTCCGCGCGGCGGTTCCGGGCCTCCTCGATCTCGCCGGCAATAAAGGCGGCAAGATCATCGAAGGCTTCATCGATCTCGGACTTGCCGATGCCGTTTCTCTGTGCGTCTTGCACGCATTGAGCGGCCATGGTCTTCGCCTCTATGTTACCCCTCGCGGCGGAAAAATCCTTCGCCTCGATCTTCTCCGAAACCCAATTCTCGACGAATTCGAGAGCGCGCGCACTCATGATAACCTCCTGCTTTCCGCGGGCGGCGAGAGTAGCATAATGGTAGGGGCGAAGCGCGTGCAGGCAAGGGACCTCGGTATCGCCGTTATCGGCTCCGGCCGGATCGGCACATTGCGGGCGCGGCTTGCCGCGAAGCATCCGGCCGTGCGTTTTCTCGCCGTCTCCGACAAAGATCCGGCGCGTGCGCAGGCACTGGCCGAGCTCGCCGGCGCCGATTTTTATTCTGCGGATAATGATGAGGCGATCGCGCGGCCGGAAGTGACCGCCGTGTTCGTCTCGACGCCCGAGGGCGAGCACGCCGCGCCGGTGTGCAAGGCGCTGGAATTGGGCAAGCCGGTGCTGGTGGAAAAACCGCTGGCACTGTCGCTCAACGACGCCGAGGCTATTCTCAAGACGCTGAAGGCGACTTCCGGCACGCTGCGCGTGGGCTACAGCCGCCGCTTCAAGGAATGTTTTCTGCGCGCCAAGGAGCAGATGCGCCTGGGCCGGCTCGGCACGGTGAGCGGCGGCCTCGCCCGCGTTTACAATTCGCGCGCCCAGACCTTTGCCATTCTCAAGCGCGATCCGCATGCCACGCCGGTGCTCGACGTGCTGACCTATTACGTCGATCTGATGTGCTGGCTCTTGGAGGGCAACCGGCCGGTCGAAGTGGTGGCGCGCGGCCAATCCGGCATCTTTCGCGACGCCGGCTACAGCGCCCACGACGTCACCTGGGCGATTGTGACTTTCGCTGACGGCGCGGTGGTCAATTTCGGCATCAGCTATGCGCTGCCGGCGAATTATCCGACACAGGGACAATCGGATCGCGTGGAACTGCTCGGCAGGGACGGCACCATGATCATCGACGACGACCACATGGAGCATTTAATTTTTTCCGAAAAAGGTATTCCGCACCCCTATGTGCCCGGCCATTCCGTCAACCTGGCGTTCCTCGGCAGCAATTCGGCGGGCGATTGGGCGGTCGGGGATTTCTGGGGACCGCTCGGCAACGAAACCCGCGCCTGGCTCGATTTTCTCTCGACCGGCCGGGAGAGCATCCACTGCACGCCGGAGCAGGCGATGCTGAACCTGAAAACCACCTATGCCATCGAGCGGGCGGCCGCGACCGGGCAGGTGGTGCGGCTTGATTAGAGATCGGCCCGCAAAAGCGGACACCGGCTTTCCAATCTAGCTCATTTCGCGGCGGTCGGCGCTGCGGTTTCGTTGGCGGCCGTTGATCATGGCGATGTTAAGGCAATGAGGCCTAGCTAGCGAGAATCCGCGTTACGATCATTCTCCCACAGCTCTCCGCTTTTTATTTATCGTGGGCCTGTGGCATATTGCATGACAGCCCCAAGGACCGCCGCTTAATTTTGAGCTGATGGCAAGAGAACTAGACCCGCTCAAACTATCCTCCCCGCGCGTCTTCCTATTCCGGATGCTGTTGTTCGTCGTGCTTTTCGGGCTGATCGTCGCTCTGCTCCGCAAGCAGATCGAGATTGCGTTCATGTCCAATCCCGCTCTCAACGCCTTCATCATTTTGGTGCTCGCGGCCGGCATCATGCTCGCGTTTCGGCAAGTGCTGCGGCTCTATCCTGAAATCGGCTGGGTCAACGGTTTTCGGCTCGCCGATCCGGGTCTCGCCGTGAAGCGGCGGCCCGTGCTTTTGGCGCCGATGGCGGCGATCCTTGGTAGCCGCATCGGCCGCATGGCGATCTCCGCACCAACGATGCGCGGCATTCTCGATTCGATCGCCACCCGCCTCGACGAGTCGCGTGATATCTCGCGTTACATGACGGGTCTGCTGGTATTCCTCGGGCTGCTCGGCACGTTCTGGGGCCTGATCGCGACGGTGGGTTCCGTCGGCGGCGTTATTCAGGGACTGAAGGCAACCGGTGACGCCGCTTCGATGTTCAATTCCCTGCGCGAGGGTCTCGCGGCGCCGCTCAGCGGCATGGGAATTTCGTTTTCGTCCTCTTTGTTCGGGCTGGCTGGTTCGCTGGTGCTCGGCTTTCTCGACCTGCAATCGAGTCAGGCGCAGAACCGCTTCTACACCGAGCTGGAGGACTGGCTTTCCACCACAGTCTATGACCACGCCGCAGAACCGGTCGCCGCCGCCGCGGGCATCGGAGAAATACGCAGCGCCATTGAGCGTTTGCGCGCCACCGTCAACGAGGCGGGCGGCAGCAAGGCCGCGTCCGCCGTCCTGTCCGATCTGGCCGAAGCGATCGAGGGCTTGGTGAACCAAATGCGCGCCGAGCAGCAAACCATCCGCGATTGGGTCGACAGGCAGGCCGAGCAGCAAAGCGAGATCAGGCGGCTCCTTGAGATCATAGTGCACGAGAAGGTGAATTTGTGAGCGCGATTGATGACCGGCCCGCGCTCTTCGTGCGCTCAAGTGTAACGGCGGAAGATATAGAGTAGAGCGCATGGCGCTGGCACGGACACGCCGCGGCGAAAGCGGCATGAACTATTGGCCGGGTTTCGTCGATGCGTTGTCGACGCTGATCCTGAGCATCATTTTTCTGCTTAGTGTTTTTGTCATCGTTCAGTTTTATTTGCAGCAGGAAGTGCAGGGTAAAGACGTCGCGCTGCAACGCCTCGACGCGCAAATCGCCCAGCTCAGCGACCTGCTGTCGATGGAGAAGGCCGGTAAGGCCAATCTCGAGAATCAACTTAGCGAGCTGCAGGCGACGCTGACCGCTGCCCAGAGCGACCGCGACAAATACAAAGGGCTCTATGAGGGCGCCGCCGCCAACGCGGCTGCGGCGCAAGGCAAGGTCGGCGCGCTTTCCGACCAGCTCAACAGCGCCCAGAGCGACCGCGACAAATACAAAGGCCTCTATGAGGGCGCTGCCGCCAACGCGGCTGCAGCGCAAGGCAAGGTCGGCGAACTCTCCGGCCAGCTCGAAGGGGAAAAGGATATTTCCGCCAAGGCGCTTACCCAGGTCGAGGTGCTCAACCAGCAGCTCGCGGCGCTGCGCCAACAGCTCGCAGCAATAAGCGCCGCGCTTGACGCCTCCGAGAAGAGCGGCGAGGAATCGAAGCAACGCATCGCCGATCTGGGCCAGCGGCTGAACGTCGCGCTCGCGAAAGACGTTCAGGAGCTGTCGAGCTACCGCTCCGACTTCTTCGGCAAGCTACGCACGATTCTCGGCGACCGGCCGGACATTCGCATCGTAGGCGACCGCTTCGTCCTGCAATCGGAAGTATTCTTCGATACCGGCAAAGCCGATCTCAAGCCGGAGGGCCGCGCCGAACTCGACAAAGTGGCGGCCGCGGTCGTTGAGTTGGAGGGTCAAATTCCGGCCAACATCCCCTGGGTGCTCCGCGTCGACGGCCACACCGATGTGCGGCCGATTACCGGACAGTTGAAGTCGAATTGGGATTTGTCGGCGGCCCGCGCGATCTCGGTGGTGGAATATTTGATTGACAAGGGCGTTGAGCCATACCGGATGGTCGCGGCCGGGTTCGGCCAATACCAGCCGATCGACCCCGGCAACACCGAGGATGCCTACCGCCGCAATCGCCGTATCGAATTCAAGCTGACCGAACGCTGAGCCATCTGGCGCGCGGCCGCGACCGGGCAGGTGGTGCGGCTGGGTTGGCTGCATGTTTCTCCCCGCTTGCGGGAGAGGCCGCAACTGGTCGCGCCGTTGTCGGATTCGCTCGCCAGGACGCTTCGCTGTGGAAGGTTGACAGGCGTACCGTTCTCCGGTACGCTTGGGCAACGTGATTAGGAGCTTCGCCAACAAGCGCACGGCGGCACTGTTTGCCGGCTATTTGGTCAAGACTCTACCCAATCAAATTCAGGGTCGGGCGAGAGCCAAGATTCTCGCCATCGACGCGGCGAAACGGCTTGACGAGCTGCGTATTCCGCCGGCAAACCGCCTGGAAGCCCTGCACGGCGATCGGCGCGGGCAACACAGCATACGAATCAGCGATCAATGGCGTCTATGCTTCGAATGGCGAGAAGGCGCGGCATGGAACGTGGAGATCGTGGACTACCACAAGGGATGAGCCCATGAGCATCAAACGCGAAGATTTGGACGCGGGCCGGATCGATTTTGGCGACGTCGCCACCGGCAAGAGGCTTGCTCTCATTCATCCGGGCGAAATTCTGCGCGACGATTTTTTGACGCCCATGAAAATCAGCGTCTATACGCTGGCGCACGCCATCAAGGTACCGCGGTCGCGGGTCAACGACATTGTGCTTGGCCGTCGCGGCATTACTGCGGACTCCGCATTTCGCCTAGCCCGCTATTTCGGCACCTCGGCGGAATTTTGGATTAATCTCCAGGCTCGCTACGACTTGGACGCCGCAGATCGAAAGCTTCGCCGCCGCATCGAACGGGAAGTCACGCCCCGCGCCGCCTGAGGCGAACGGCCTTTGATCATAACTTACCGACGTTGTGTTTTATGAGATGAAGGGATGAACGATGCCGAGCGAGTTCACCAATAAAGTTGCGGTTATCACCGGCGGCAGCCGCGGTATCGGCCGCGAAATCGCCGTCGAATTCGCGCGGGCGGGGGCGCAGACCGTCATCGTATCTTCGTCGGCGGAAAACCTCGCAGCCGCCAGCGCGGCCATCGCTGCTTCCGGCGGCTTGGCGCCGGTTCCCATCGCGGCGGACCTGCGCAAGCTCGAAGGCTGTCAGCAGGTCTTCAACCAGGTGAAAGGGAAATTCAACCGCTGCGACATTTTGGTGTGCTCGGCGGGCGCCACCCGCGCCGGCAATTTCGTCGAACTGCCCGACGACGCGTGGCTCGACGGTTACGCGTTGAAATTATTCGGCTGCGTAAGAATGTGCCGGCTGTTCTGGCCGATGCTCAAGGCCGCGCAGGGCTTCGTCGTCAATATCGGCGGCGGCGCCGCCCGCTCGCCCGGCGCCGACTTCTCGATCGGCGCTTCGGTGAATGCGGCGATGGGAAATTTCTCCAAGGCGCTGTCGCAACTCGGCAAACGCGACGGCGTGAACGTCAACGTCATCCATCCCGGCGCCACCGAGACCGAGCGCTTCTACCAGTTGATCGAGCAGCGCGCGAAGGCGTCCGGAAAGTCGATCGAACAGTTGAAAGCGGAGGCCACCGCAAAAGACGGCCTGCGCCGGCTCGGCAAGGCCGAGGATGTCGCCGCGCTCGCCCTGTTTCTTTGCTCCGAGAAGGCGCGCCACATTCAAGGCACCGCCATCGCGGTCGATGGCGGTTCAACCGTAGGCTATTACTGAGGCGATAGTTCGGCGGATAATTTGACGACCACCCTGTCATCCCCTCTTCCGCACAGGCTCGAATGCGATCTTCAGCCGATGCCCCGTCGCCTTGGCGAAGCGATCAAGCGTGCGGGTCGAGGGCCGCCCGCGGCCGCTCTCGAGCCGTGCGATCGTGCTCTGCGTCGTCTTCATGCGCTTGGCAAGTTCGGCTTGGCTCAATCCCGAGCGCGCGCGCGCCTTCGTCACCGCGACCATCAGCGCGAACTCCTCCTCCATCGCGTCGTAGTGCTTGCGCACCTCCGGGTCCTTCAACAACCGCGCCTTCAAGTCCTTGAGCTTGGTCATTCGACGTCCTTGGCCCGCTGCCGGGCGATTTCGAGTTCACGAGCTGGAGTCTTCTGCGTCTTTTTGATAAAGACTCGCAGAACGACAACTCTGCGGCCCGCCGCCGTCATGTAGATCGCGCGCGAGATGCCGTCGCGCCCAATCATGCGAAGCTCCCACAGCTTGCCGTCGAGGTGCTTCACGGCCTCGCGCGGCAAGGCTTCGAATCCGTGCTGCGCGATGATCTCCGCGAAGCGCAGGAACCGAGCCTGCATGTCCGATGGCAGGGCTTTGATCTCCGCGTCAACGATGGCGTTCAGAGTCCGAAAGGCCCAACGCATCAAACACACGATATCTCAAAAAAGCGATAATGTCCAGCCGCACCCGCGAACCCCCCCGACCTTTCCTCGCTGTCAAGGGGGAGGGTTTAAGATAAGGCGCTGCGGTGTAGAACTAACCCACCCATGCGACCCTGTACCAGCGAGGACCGATGGACGACAAAACAAGACCCGCCGAAACCGGCTACCGCTTTATCGGCGAGCCGTTGCCGCGCAAGGAGGACGAGCGGCTCATCACCGGCAAGGGCCGCTTCACCGACGATTTCAGTCTGGACGGACAGGCTTATGCGGTGATGGTGCGCTCGCCTTATCCGCATGCGCGTATTGTCGCGGTCGATGCGGCGCGGGCCAAGGCGATGCCGGGCGTGCTTGGCGTATTCACCGGCGCCGATTGCGCCGCCGACGGGCTCAAGCCGATTCCGCACGATCCGGTGCCGAAGACCAAATACGACATGAAGCTCACCGCGCCGGGGGACGGGACGGTTTTCATCGGCCCGCATCTGTTGCTGCCCGTGGACAAGGCCCGCCATGTCGGCGAGGCCGTCGCCATGGTGGTCGCCGCAACCAAGCCGCAGGCGATGGATGCCGCCGAAGCCGTTGAAGTGCGTTACGAGGAGTTGCCCTTTGTGCTGCACTCAGAAGACGCGATGCGGCAGGGCGCGCCGGCGGTTTGGGACGAGGTTGCCGACAACGTTGTCGTCGACACGCAATTCGGCGATGCGCAAGCGACCGACCAGGCCTTTGCGCGTGCCGCGCATGTGGTGAAAAGGAAATTCCATGTCGGTCGCGTCACCGGCGTGCCGCTGGAGCCGCGCGCCGCGCTCGGCGCCTACGACGCCGCGAGCGGCCGCTACACGCTCTATGCCGGCTCGGGCGGCGCGGTGCGGCAAAAGAACGAGCTGGCGACTGTGCTCGGCGTGCCGCCCGACCGGCTGCACGTTCTCGCGCACGATGTCGGCGGCAATTTCGGCACGCGCAACCGCGTCTTTGTCGAGTTCGGCCTGGTGCTGTGGGCGTCGCAAAAGCTTAGGCGCCCGGTCAAGTTCACTGCCTCGCGCTCGGAAGCCTTCCTCAGCGATTACCAGGGCCGCGATCTCGTCACCGAAGTCGAGTTGGCGCTCAATGCCGACGGGCACTTCCTCGCCATGCGCGCGACCAATATCAGCAATGTCGGCGCGCGCTGCGTTTCGCTGTCGCCGTTGAGCAAAGGCGCCGGTCTCATTCCCGGCTCTTACGCCATTCCGGCGGCCACTTTGCGCGCCGTTGCCGTCTGCACCAACACCATGCCGACTAATGCCTATCGCAGCTCCGGCCGGCCCGAAGTGACTTACGCGATCGAGCGTTTGGTCGACATTGCCGCCGATCGGCTCGGCATCGACCGCGTCGCGCTGCGGCGCAAAAACCTGGTGCGCCCGGACGCCATGCCGTATCGCAATGCGGTCGGCATGCTCTACGATTCCGGCCGCTACGAAGAAAATATGGACTGGGCGATGCAACTCGCCGACTGGAAAGGATTTCCGGCGCGCCGCCGCGAAGCCAAGCGTCGCGGCAAGCTGCTTGGCCGCGGGCTTGCGAATTACGTGGAATCCTCGATCGGCGCGCCGCGCGAACAGGCGCGCATCAAGGTGCAGCCGGAAGATCGATCGGGGCCGGCCCGGGTCGATGTCGTCATCGGCACGCAGCCGGCGGGGCAGGGGCATGAAACAAGTTTCGCCCAGGTTGTTGCCGACCTTCTGCATGTGCCGGCCGAGAGCGTGCGCATCATCATCGGCGATACCGACGTGGTGCATGCCGGCGGCGGCACGCATTCCGGCCGCTCCATGCGTCACGCCGCGACGGTGTTTGCCAAGGCCGCCATCGGGCTGATCGCCAAAGGCAAAGCGGTTGCCGCCATCGTCATGGGAGCGGCGCCGGAGAGCGTGTCGTTCACCGACGGCCGGTTCGTTTCGCGCGACACCAATCGCACGTTCGATTTTCTCGAACTGGCCGGCGAAGCCGCACGCCACAAACTTCCCCAGCCGCTGCAAGACGGCCTGGCTATCGTTACCGACAACGAGATGCACGATCCGGTATTTCCCAACGGCACCGCGATCTGCGAGGTCGAAATCGATCCGTTGACCGGCGCCATGACGCTCATGCGCTACGCGTCGATCGACAACGTCGGCCGCTGCATCAATCCGTTGATCGTGCACGGCCAGACCCACGGCGCCATCGCGCAGGGCGTCGGTCAGGCAATGTCGGAGCAGATTTATCTCGATCCCGATACCGGCCAGCCCTTGACCGGCTCGCTGATGGATTACGCTATGCCGCGCTCGGACACGCTGCCGTCGTTCGCCACCGGGGTCGCCGAAGTGCTCTCTCCGACCAATCCGCTCGGCATCAAGGCCGGCGGCGAGGGCGGCACCACGGCGGCGCCGGCCGCCGTCGTCAGCGCTGTGCTCGACGCGTTGCGCGAGGCCGGCGTGAACGACATTACGATGCCGGTGACGCCCTTTGCGATCTGGTCGGCGATTTAGAAGGCCAAAGTCTCGGCGCCGCCACGTCCTTGACGAAGCGCGCGCGGCGAATGACTGTGATCGCCGAATAAGCGGAAAAGCCTCAGGGGAGAGACCAACCAATGGCGAACAAGATCATCATCAGTTGCGCGGTGACCGGCTCGATCCACACACCAACGATGTCGGATGCGCTGCCGATCACGCCAGATCAGATCGCCACCCAAGCCATCGACGCCGCCAAGGCCGGCGCGGCGATTTTGCATCTGCACGCGCGCGATCCCAAGGACGGCCGGCCGTCGCCCGATCCGAACGTGTTCATGCAATTCTTGCCGCGCATCAAGCAAGCGACTGACGCGGTGGTGAACATCACCACCGGCGGCGCCGTGACCATGACGGTCGACCAGCGCATCTCGGCGGCAACGACGCTGTCGCCGGAAATGTGCTCGCTCAATATGGGCTCGATGAATTTCGCACTCTATCCGATGGCGCGGCGCTACAAGACCTGGAAATACGATTGGGAGGAGAGCTATCTGCTCAATTCCGACGCCTATATTTTCCCCAACACGTTCCGCGACATCGAAAAAATCTTCAAGACGCTGGGCGAAGGCCACGGCGTGAAATTCGAGCACGAGTGCTACGATACCGGCCACCTCTACAATCTCGCCCATTGCATCGACCGCGGCCTGTTCAAGCCGCCGGTGTTCTTGCAGCTGATCTTTGGCATTCTCGGCGGCATCGGCGCCGATCTCGACAATCTGTATTTCATGAAGCGCACCGCCGACCGCCTGTTCGGCAAGGATTATCTGTGGTCGGTGCTGGCCGGCGGCCGCCATCAGATGAATTTCTGCACCAGCGCCTCGATGATCGGCGGTAATGTGCGCGTCGGGCTTGAGGACTCGCTCTATATCGGGCCGGGCAAGCTCGCCAAGAGCAATGCGGAGCAGGTGGAGAAGATCCGCCGCATCGTCGAGGACCTCGGCTTTGAAATTGCGACGCCGGCGGAGGCGCGGGCGATGCTCAACCTCAAGGGCGCCGACCGCGTGAAATTCTAGGCGAAGCGATCCGCCGCTCATTCCCGCGGCAACGGGAATCCAGATTGGGTGCGTCGATGATGATTAAGACTCTGGGTCCCCGCTTTCGCGGGGACGAGCGGGAGTGAACAGGCGGAATGAATTTCATCGACCTCAAGGGCCGCACCGCCATTGTCACCGGCGGCGCGCGCGGCATCGGCTTGGCCATCGCGCAGAAGCTCCTCGCCGCGGGCGCGGCGGTGGCGTTGTGGGACATCGACACGGCCGCGCTCGCCGCGGCGGCCACCGCGCTGAAAACGGCGAACCGCGTCCAAGGCGCGGCCGTCGATGTGACCGACGAAAAGTCCATCGCGAACGCGCTCGACGCGTTGCTTCGAGAGACCGGTCGCATCGACATTCTCGTCAACAATGCCGGCATCACCGGCGGCAATGCACCGCTGTGGCAGCTTGCGCCCAACGTTTGGCGGCGCGTCATCGAGGTCAATCTGATCGCGCCCTATCTCGTTTGCCGCACCGTGGTGCCGCACATGGTCGCGGCGGGGTATGGGCGCATCGTCAATATCGCCTCGATCGCCGGCAAGGACGGCAATCCGAACGCTTCGCACTATTCCGCCTCGAAAGCGGGCCTGATCGGCCTGACCAAGTCGCTGGCCAAGGAATTGGCGGCGACGGGCGTTCTGGTGAACTGCGTGACCCCGGCGGCGGCCAAGACCGAGCTGTTCGCGCAGATGAGCAAGGAGCATATCGACTATATGCTGTCCAAAATTCCGATGAACCGCTTCGTCGCGGTGGACGAGATTGCAGCCATGGTGGCCTGGCTCGCCTCGGAGGACTGCTCGTTCTCGACCGGCGCGGTGTTCGATATTTCCGGCGGCCGAGCGGTGTATTAAGGACACCCTGTGTCCCGGGCGCAGCGCTGCACGCAGTGGTGCGCTGCAGAACCGGGACCTTACTAAATGCCGGCTTTGGAATGATCCCGGATCAGCGGTGCACCGTTTCGCGCCGCACCGCATCGGGGAAACGTAAATCGGTAACGACCTTGACCCTGACTGCGGTCAAACGCTAAATCGCGGCACCAATATGGGCGGTTAGCTCAGCGGAAGAGCACTTCCTTGACATGGAAGGGGTCGCAGGTTCGATCCCTGCACCGCCCACCAGAGCCCTCGCGGCGCCGGCTCGGCAAGCCTCGACGGGCCATGTCAGCCCAAGGCGCAACGGGACAAGGCGGACAAGCCGCCTCCGCCGTCTCAGTGCTTCGATCTAAATTGACGTGCCGTTAGCTCTTCGCTGGCGCTGTCGCGTCGGAGACGCATTTCTTGGTGAAGCTCGTCGCCGCGGCGCCGTGCAGCTTCGCCGCAGTGGCGGCGTCCTTGCAACACTTGGTCGCCGAGCTCTTCAGCGCCGCGCCCTTGAGGTTCTTGGCGGCCACTTGGCTCTGGCAGGTGGCTCCCGCGGTGTCGGCCGGCCCGGCTCCGGCAGCCGGCATAGCCATCGGGGCCATCGGTTTCGCCGCCGGCGCCGGCGCCGCCGGAGTGGCGGCATTTTGCGCCATCGCGGCGCTCACGACACAAAATGAGGCGACAATAATTGCAATCGTCTTCATGTTGATCTCCATGGACCTTGCTGCCCGGACAATAGCGACGTTGATGACACTTCCCGCATTACGCCGGCTTTTGCAATACGCCGTTTGGGCTCGCTTTGTCGACGATTTCCGGAAGATACTGCGCCAGCAATTTCAATGTTTCGTCGACCGGCAGGCCGAGATGGCGGGCAAAGTCCTGCACTTGCGAATTGCCGAGCACGGCCTTCAATTGATCTTCGGTGATCGGCAGATTTTTGCCCTGGCCGAGCCACGACTGCACCTGCGGGCCGAGGCCGCCCTTTTGGAGCGCCGCCACCAGGCCGGGCAGATCGTGATACTGGGTCTGCGCCAGCACGGTGTTGATCATTGCCGGCAACGCTTCGCTTTCCAGTGCGCCCTTGAGACTATCGAATAAACCCATGATCGTTCTCCATGCACCGAACGCCAAACGCTACGCCGGCGTCGTGTCATTACGACGACCAAGCCTAGTCGAAGGGCGAGCGTGCGACCAGGGGCAATAGCGGGCTTTGCAAGCGCCGCCTCGATCAGGCCGGCTGGCGCGCGAATAGACCGCAGGCGGCGATGGCAGCGAGAGCAAGCGAGATCAAAGCGTTATAGCCGGCGAGCGAAATGCCGAGGAAACGCCAGGCCGCTTCGTCGCAGCGCACGATGTGGATCGATTGCAACTGACTGAGCAACGGCCCACCGGCTCTGAGATCGGTCAGCGGCCCGGTGCAATCGGTCGGGCCGGCCCACCAATGCCACTCGACGCCGGCGTGATAGGTGCCGAGCGCGACATTGCACAAGGCGGCGATTGCGATCGCGATAAAGCCGACCATGATGAGTTTTTTCGGCGCGCGGACCAGCGCCGCGATCGCAAGGAGCAGCGAGAGCGGAATGACGATGTGATAGGGAATGCGCTCCTCGAGGCAGAGCGGGCAGGGCGGCAGCCCGACCACGAGCTGAAAATACCAGGCGCCGGCGAGCGTGGCGGCGCTCAGCGCAAAGGCCGCCAATGCGGCGCCGGCGGCCGGCTCGTCATAAAGCCGCTTGGTCCAATTCCGCTTCATGGCAACTTTCCCGCCCGCGTCAAATCCCTACTGATTTAGGCGGCAATTTGCCGATCCTGAAGGCGGAAGCAAGGCCGTCGCAAATAACCCGCTCATTCCCGCGAAGGCGGGAATCCAGGAGGTCTTTAGTCGCCAGCGCTGGATCCCCACTTTCGCGGGGACGAGCGGATATGGCAGCAAGCCTCATGATAGACGCGCGCTCCGGCCGAATATATAGAGTGCGCCGGATGCCCGTGTGGCGGAACTGGTAGACGCGCACGACTTAAAATCGTGTTCCGCAAGGAGTGTGGGTTCGATTCCCTCCACGGGCACCAGCCTTCGCTGCTTCGCAGCTACGGCTGGCAAGCCAGCGCGCAAGAGACTGCAGCAAAGTAGCGAAGGTTGCCCGCCGTAGCGGGATAACGCGTGGAGAGATGGTCCGGATGTCGCTTCGCTTATCCGGGCGCCGCTTGCTGCCCCTCACCACTCATCGGAGTTTATCCGGCACGGGCCAGTCGATGGGCAAAAGTTGCTGCAGGTCGGCGGACAACTGTGACCGCTGTCGGTGGAGACCGCGTTGTGGTTCGCCGGACGGCCATGGCTGACGCCATGGTGCCGTGTCGCAGCCGATGCGGTGCAGCCGGTGCCGAGAACAATTGCAACGCAAAGCGCAATTTTCCTCTTGCTCAGCATTTTCGTGTCTCCTGCGTGTCTCATGGCTGAAGGATCATTGCTTTGCGGTGAACGGGCTGACGCTAAAATCCTCGCTGCTCCGCGTTCCGCTCGCGCGCCTTATCTCATGAGCCGGGCTGGTCTATGCCAAACTTTGCCCGCTGCCCGATCAGGACGCGCTGGCTAACTCCTAAATCCCGTGGAGGTTGAAAGCAACAAATTCTCTGTGCGGACCCAGCTGACATCCTTGTCCGGCGATACGTTGAGAAAGCGATCCCGGCGCTGCGGGGGTTCGAGCCATTTTGAGCGCGGCTGCGCTGTTGCGGATCAAAGTGAGTTTGACTGTAAGCCCCCAGCCGTAGGTCCGGCGCCGGTCTGTCAGTCCTCAGGGAGCCGCCGGGAGCGCCTTGAGAACGTCGTGAAGGGTAAGTTTCGAAACTCCCCGCGAAACGTCTTCAGCTTTCAGCAGGACCTCGTAGCCGAGAATATCATTGACGATGTCCATTCCGAGCGCACGATAGCTTTCGAACTGCGATTCGGTGAACCATTGATCCGTCGTCGTTTCGTGCGGGAACGTCTTGTTGGCTTTCGCATAGCTCCGAACGGCGGCGCCTTCGGTGCCATGATAGGCCGGCTTTATATAAAGGACGTAGCCATTTTCACAGTGTGATTTGCTGCCGTCAGCGCTTTCATAGTCTATGACGCCGATGGCATGATATGGGATCGTCTCAGGCGGTGGGTCGTCTTTTGCCGGCCGATTGCGAAGCTTTTCCAGTCCTTCAAACCTAATCCGGATACCGAGATCGATATAAATTTTCCGCGCTGCGTTGCCGAGATCCTCGAAAGCGAAGCCGGGATCGCAGCCCGCGTCGATGGCGATGATGAAACGGCAGCGCCGGCGCACCATTTCGTACAGCCCGAGGTTTTCGAAGTGGCCGCCATCGGACAAGTACACGTAGGCCCTTTGATCCGTGGTCTGCCCGAACGCTTCCTCAAACAGCGGCCGAGCTGCCGATCTCGGCCCTTCGCGTTGGTAAGCGTTGTGCGTTTCGCCTGCCGGACCCGGATTGCCGAGCCACCAGCCGAGCCGCACATTGAAAAGCGTCATCAACAGTCCAAGCGATGGCGAGGAGTGATAGCCCATGTTGGAACTGACGGCGGCGCCGGAAATCGCCATGGCGGTGCCGAGCGCTATGCCGAACCTGTGATCGCCGGACAACTCGTCACCATTTTTTTGCGCTTTATTTTCGTCGGCATCCTGACTCGATGTCTTGTACTTGTCAGGACCGTCCCCGTACAGCTTGCTCGGACGAAAGCCCAAATAGGCGCCGCCGCAATGCTTTGGACTGACCGTAAATGGCTCTGCTTTACGCTCCTGCCACGCCAGACGCTTGGTCGATACGACATTGAGCGCAATGTTGATTACGTGAAAGAGTCGGCGCGGGCTGATTTCGGGCGGCCAAAGTTCATGCATGCGTACATTATCCCAGACGTTGAATCCGGTGAAGCGATCCGGATGGCGTTCCTGCCGGGAAGCGCCAAGATAGGCGCGGATCAGGCGGTTGCGATAAAGCGCGTGCAGCGAAAATCGGTTGATGTTGACGCAGCGCGAGGCGATGGCGGCGACCACTCCTAGCGTTACAAATCCAATCACGAACCACACTATCATTGAAAGTTTCGAGGGCGCCGGGCGCGCTGGAGAAATCGAGGCGCCTTGCATGGCGGGTAAAGTGCCTTGCAGCGAAAGGGTGCCACCTTGCACCGAGAGGGTGTTGCCTTGCAGAGAGAGTGTATTGCCTTGCCTGGAAAATGAGGGGTCTTGCAGAGTAAGTGAGCCTTGCAGCGACAGCGAGCCGGCCTGCCGAGAGAGAGTGTCGGCTTGCTGAGTGGGCCGGTTGCCTTGCAGAACATGGATCAGCGAATCGCCAAACAGCACCTTGTCCAGCGCGATTGAAAGCGTAACGATCAGGATAGCAGCAAAGATCGGCCCCGCTACCGCCAGCCCGATATTGAACGCGATCGCCGTCGCGCTGCCCTGATCATCGTCCGACGACCTTGCCGGTGTCTTGGAACTGCTGCCGAGGAGCGCGGTGGCGATGCCGGAGATGACACCGATGATGCCGCCCGAGGCGACGATGTATTGTTTGATGTACGGATTCGCCTCCTGGACCGCGTAGCCTCCGGCAAAAACCAGAAATGCGACAATGGCCCAGGCAATCGCGATGGCCGACAACCAGCCGGCGGCGCGGCCCAGCCACTCCCGGTCGGAATCGGACATAAGTTCGTAGCTCACCAACCCGCCGAAAACGTTGTCCGCGGTGAGCTGCGCCATCAGCACCCAGGGCACGCCGAAAATAACTGGTAACAGCAGACACCAGAGACTGTTGGAGTCCGCCGGATATGGCGCAAGCAAAGTATATAAATAAGCGCCGGCGCCAATCAGTGCGCCATAGACGAGTCCGGATGCCGCCCATAGCCAACGATCATTTCCGGCACGCATTTGTGGCCATCCGGCGAGCCAACCGAGCAAGTAGACGACAAAGCCCGCGACAGCCGTTAGCGCTGGTATCTCGACTTTGGGAGTAAGGCCGAGCGACCTAACTATGCCTGGAATAGCGCCGGCCCCGTCAAGATACGCCGCCAACGAAAGGAGTAACGACGAAAAATAGTGTGACGTGAAAAAGACGGTTACGAGAATAGCCGAAAGAACCGCCCACCGCAGACCGCCGCGTATGAAGCAATTCTCATCAGCGTTGACACGGCGGCATAAGAAACATTTTTCGTAATCGACGGTACGGCGGCACAGCGGACACTTGGTCTCTCGTGTCGGTATCTCCTGTGCCGGTATTTCTTGTGTTGATCCGTCTTTCGAAAGCGCTTTGGAACCATGTTCCTTTTGACCCGGCAGTGCTTTTTTGTCTGGATCCGGCGGCAGTGGCAGTCGCGCCGGCCGGTGATACGTCACGAACGCCTGCGCAATGATAAGAGAGACAGCGCCGGCCAGAGCAATCAAAATCATCACCCGCTGGCGTCCGGGAAGCGGTTGGAATTCGGCGTGGCGCGATCTCCGGTAACATGAAGGTATCGTTTCAGGCAGCGAGGTCAATTGGCTGATCGATGAGCTTTGTGGCGAGCGTCTGCCAGCCATCGACCTTGCGCATATTGATCTGGCCCGATGCGAGCAACGCCCAGAACAACATCGCCGCGGTATCTGCCGATGGCAGCACGGTCTGGGTTTTGATCCGCCGCTTGAACTCTTCGTGCAGTCGTTCGATCGCATTGGTAGTGCGCGCGCTCCGCCATTGGCTTGGCGGCAGTCGTGTGAAGGTGAACAGCCGGTCGCCGGCTTCCTCCAGGCTGTCGGCGACGGCACGGTGCTTGAGCCTCCATTTGCGGATGAAGGCCTTGCGGCGCGCTTCGATTTCTTGACGCGTCGACGCATAGATCATGTCGTTATAATCCGCGGTGATCTCGTCATGCAGACGCTCTGGCGCGTGGGCGAAAAGGTTCCTGTGCTTGTGGACCGTGCAGCGCTGAACCGGCACGCCGTCCCACACGGCGGCAATCGCCTTGTCGAGGCCGGGTGCGCCATCGACGATGAGGAACTCGGGGCGACGCAAGCCGCGCTTGATGAGATCGTCGAGGACGGTGCGCCAGGCCTCAGTGCTCTCGCCACCCATGCTCTTGATCGCGAGCACTACCTTTTGGCCGTCCTCGCGTACGCCGATGACGACCAGCAGCGAGATGGAGGTCGCTTTGCGGTCGAGCCGCACGCGCACCACGGTGCCGTCGAGAATGAGCCGCACGATCGGCTCTTCGGCCAACGAGCGGGTGTTCCACGCGTCCCAATCGCTTTTCACCTTGCGCCAGGTCCGGCTCACCGTGTCCTTGCCCACCGCACCGCCAAACAGGGCAGCGAGCGCACGGCGCACCCGGCGCGTGTTGGTGCCAGCCAGATAGGTGCTCGCGATCAGCGCGTCGGCGGCCAGCGTACGGCGCTGATAAGCCCGCAACGCCTGGCTCTTCCACTCCGTCGTCTTGCCCTCCGGGGTGTTCAGCCGAGCACGCGGCACCGCGATCTCAATCGGGCCGAACGTCCCGGTCAGCGACCGCGTCCGGCTCCCGTGGCGGTGGCCGGTAACGACCGCCCTTGCTTCATCGCCAGCAATCTGGCTTCGCCAGTAACGCGGGCGGGCAAGCACAGTATCGAGCTCGCCACGGATCAGCTCTTCAATGAACTCACGCGCCCGAGCGCGCACCTCGGTCTCGAGCGGATCAAACCAGTTGTCGAAAAGATCAACAGCCATCTCGGATGCAGGCTGCGAAGAATCAGGCTTCGTGGTAGTGATCGTCATGGCGTGGTCTCCTATCTGACGCTTCAACGTCAGATGATTCGAGGTTGAACACCCCGGAGACTACGCCACCCTCAATTCCTACCAACCTCGCGACGCCACGCATCACCCAGGGGGTGTCGACACTTTGTGCCGTCCACGCCGAGAGCGCGACAATGAATTTGAGGCTAAGGAGCGCAAGGCAGACAACTGGAATAATGACAAGCCAATTAAGCACCAGGTTACGCACGACTATAGCGACTGCCGCCCATGTATCGGCAGATCCGATGCCGAGTCGCGGCGTGAGATAATTGCTGTAAGCGCGCAGCCAAGAGATTTCTGGAGGCTCAACGTCCGGTCCGCCGGGCCGGGTGGTGAGATTATCCAGGATGGTCTTAAAATCATTGCGCTTGCGCCATGACGAGAGCCAAGAACCTATATAGCCGCCGCCCGAAACGTCGACAAATAATGAAGGCGGCCAAGCAAGGAATTCGTGGTGCCTAGCTCCTCAGGTGTAGCAGGTCGACTTTTCTCAAGCACGGGCGGTGCAGCGTCCGGCGCTCGCTTGCGAACTTCCAGCTCCGCAGCTTCGGCTTGCAAAGCTACAGAAGCGATGCCGGCTTCAGAAGTGAAAACGGTTTCAGAGTTGATCAGCCGGAGCGCCAGCTCGGACGGCGTCTCAGGTACGGGACTCCGTCGGGGCTGAGGCGGATTGCTGTTGACGTTGTATCTTGCCAGAGCCTGGATGACACCGAGACAAAACGTGGCGCTGCGAATACCGCCGCCCGAGAGGCACAAAGCGGCTCGATTCAGTTTATTGAGTGAGCGGTAGAACTTACGGCGGACCTCGACCGTTTCACGATCAATATCCAAGCCGCTGCGGTCGTCGGCGTTAAGCCGGATTCTCTTCTTCTGCTGCTCCTTTCCCTTATCTCCCTTGAGACGATCATCGAGGTTGGCAAATTCTGAACGACGGCCAAGGATTGCATCGGCCTCTTCAGCCAACATTTCTTCAGTCGTTAGTGTGCGCTTCCCGTCGTCCTCCGCCATCGTCGCCTCTCCCCGTCAGGCCACAAAGGTAGTGCGGACGATGATAGCGCCTATAAGTTGTGCGGGGAAGTCGGCTTTGCGACGCCTTACGTGTCTTTTCGCCCGTCCCTCTTGGATAAACTCAAGATCTGTTGCGGGCTACGAGCACGCAAAAATCGCTACTGCGCCTTCGCCAATTCCGGGCGCGCGCGGAGGCGCGCGGCGTTGAGTGCGTAGATCAGGAAAGTCACCACCGCGCCGGCGGCGAACGGGATCGCCGACCACACATAGAGCTGCTCGACCGGAAGCCCGACGAATAGCGCACCCACCATCGGGCCGGCGATGGCGCCGAGCCGACCGATGCCGAGCTGCCAGCCGGAGCCGTTGGCGCGCAACGAGGTTGGATAGATCATCGCGCCGCAGACGTTGATGCCGGACTGGATGCCGAGCACCAAAGCGCCGGCAAAGAACGTCGCGATCATCAGCGCCGTGGTCGAACTCAATCCCGCATAACCGATCGAGCTCACGACCGGAACCGCGATAACGAACAGGATCGCGATAGCGAGAAAGCGCGCCCGCTGCAGCCACCAGCACAGCACCAAGGCGCCGACGGTGCCGCCGACTTGCAGCGCTGCGCCGGCCAGCGCCGCGGTCGCCGGCGGCAGGTGGGCCGCGGTCATCAGCGTCGGCGTCCAGCTGATGAGAAAGAAGTAACCCATCAGGTTGCAGGCGAACATCACCCAGGTGAGCGGCGTGATCGCGGCGAGCCCGTTGCCGAACAGGTAGATCGGGTTGGAGCTCGGCGATTGCTGCTCGTCCTCGATGACGAACCGCGCGTTGGGCGGCACCGTGAAATCGGGACGGATCGCCCTGAGCAGCGCTTCCATCTTGCTGCGCTGGCTCTCGTGCAGGGTCATGAATTTGACCGACTCCGGCAGGGCGGCGACGCCGCAAAGTGCCAGAACCACGGGCACGACGCCGCCGATCTCGAACAAAATCTGCCAGCCGTGCTGCGGCACCAGCGCGGCGCCGACGAAACCGGCCATCGCGCCGCCGAGCGGCACCAGCCCGACGGCGATGATCGCCAGCGTCGCGCGGAGATTGCGCGGGGCGGATTCGGCGTTGATGGCGACGAGGTTCGGGATCACGCCGCCGATGCCAAGCCCGGCAATAAAGCGGAGCCAGGACAATTGCGTGAGATCGGTCGACCAGGCGGCAATGAAGGTGAATATGCCGAATAGCAGGTTCGAGGCAATCAGTGCGGTCTTGCGGCCGTAGCGGTCGCCGATCCAGCCGAAAATCTGCGAGCCGAATAACACGCCGATATTGCTGGCGCTGAGCACCAGCCCGAGCGCCTTCGGCGGTATATGCCATTCCGCAATCAGGTGCGGCGCGGCAAAGGCGATAGCGCCGATGTCGTAGCCGTCGATCATGGCGAGCAAGACCGACCAGACGATCAGCTTGATCTGGAACGATCCGAGCCCGTGCTCATCCAAAAAATGCGAGACTTGAACTTCCGCCGCGCCGGCCATCGCTTCCCCCGTCGTATTTTTATCGTCGTGCATCGGCGCACGACCGGCGCCGGCGCGTAAAAGCTAAGTCAGGCGGGGTGCAAAGGAAAGCGACATTCGCGCGCAGTGCCGATGGGGCAATTACCCCGCAATTGCTATCGATAACGGTCTTGCGCCAAACTATGATGAGTGCAAGCCGGTATACGGCGGCAGGATAGGAAATCGCCATGGAAATGAGCGTATCAGTCGCGCCTGAAAAGCAGGCGATGCCGAATGAGCAGAGCACGAGCCGCGCCGGAAGCCGGCCCAATTCCAGCGATCTCGACGAATGGCTGGCGAAGATCGAGGCGATGGGCGAATTAAAGCGCATCACCGCCGAGGTCGATGCGGATCTCGAGGCCGCCACCATCACTTATCTCGCCGCCAGCGCCGGCAAGAGTCCGGCGCTGTTGTTCGAGAACATCAAAGGCCACCCCGGACACCGCGCACTTTACAATATGATAGGCTCCAATCTGTCGCGCTTCTGCTTGATGATCGGCGAACAAAAGCTCGACCATCCGCTGCAGGCGGTGCAGGCTTTGCAACGCAAGATGGGCCGCACCATGAAGCCCAAGGAGGTGGCGGCGGAGACGGCGATCTGCAATCAGAACATCGCCACGGGCGACGCGATCGACATCCGCAAATTCCCGGCGCAGCGCATGTGGCCGCTCGACGGCGGGCTTTATCTCGGCACCGGCGATGCGGTGGTGACGCAATGCCCCGAGACGGGACGCATCAACGTCGGCACTTATCGCATGATGATCAAGGGGCCGCGCGAAATCGGCATCTACACTTCGCCCGGCAAAGACGCGACCATCGACCGCGAGAAATGGTGGAAGATGGGCAAGCCGATGCCGATCGCAGCCGCCTACGGCATCGATCCGCTGTTGTTTCTGGTCGCGGCGACGAGCTTTCCGAAGACCGAGAGCGAATACGACTATTACGGCGGCATCAACGGCGCGCCGATCGAGCTGTTCAAGAGCGATCTCACCGGGCTGCCGCTGCCGGCGCGCGCCGAAATCATCATCGAAGGCTATGTTTATCCCGACGAGACTTTCGCCGAGGGCCCGTTCGGCGAGTTCACCGGCTATTACGGCCGTCCGGCCGGCGCAACGCCCTATATGCGCGTCGAGAAAGTTCGCTTTCGCAACAATCCGACTTTGACCTGTGCCTTGATGGCGGACGGGCCCGCCAACGAGTGCGGCCTGTTCTGGGCGGCGCTGCGCTCGGCGGCGATCTGGTCGGATTTGCTGAAGCTCGGCGTTCCCGGCATCCAGGGCGTCTGGTCGATCCCGGAAGCCGCTGGCTGGGGCATCACCGTGGTGTCGATCAAGCAGATGTATGCCGGACACGCGCCGCAGGTGATGGCGCTTGCGGCGCAATGCACCGGCGGCGCCTATTTCGGCAAATACATCATCGTCGTCGATGACGATGTCGACCCGAGCAACGTTCATCAGGTGCTATGGGCGATGGCGACCCGTTCGCGGCCGGCGCAATCGATCGATATTTTGCGCGAGACCTGGAGCACGTTTCTGGATCCAAGCCTCAATCCTCCGGAGATCAGGCCGTGGGGGTCCAAGGCGCTGATCAACGCCTGCATGGACTACCGATACATCAAGACGTTCTCCAAGCGCACCAAGCTGTCCAAGCCGATGTATGAGCAGGTCGTGGCGCGATGGAACGAACTGGGCTTTGCCGGCAAGCCGATGGCGGTGTCGGTTTTCGAAGACAGCGCGCCAGGCACCGTCGTCGAGTAGCGCCCTCATTCGATCACCTCGTCGGCGCTCGCGATCAGCATTGCAGGCGCCGTCAGCCCGAGCGCCTTTGCGGGTTTCAGATATCGCGGCCATTCCCCGGAATGCGCTGCGCGCCATCCGGGCTAGGCTTGCTTCGGCGACCAGCGATAGGCTTTGGCGCACGCGCCGCCCATCAGCATCGCTCGTTCGCTGTCGCTCAGGCGGTCCGTCTCGAGGAACGGCGCGACGGCCTCCCTGTAGTGGACGACGGCGTAGGCGCGCGTCCAGTCGGTGCCCCACAGGCAGCGCTCGAAACCCCAGGCATCGAACATGCGGGCGAGCGGGTCCCAGATGTCCGGGAACGGATAGGGTTTCTGCGACAGCGTGCAGGCGCCGCTCACCTTGATCACTGCGTTCTCGCGTTTCGCAAGCTCCAGCACCTTCGGCAGGTCGGCCCACGGCTGCGGCGGCGCCGGCGGCGTGCGCGGCTGCAGGATACCCAGATGGTCGAGGATGAAGCGCGTGTCGGGGTGGCGGTCGATCAATGTGGTGCCAGCATCGAGGTTGCCCCAGCAGAGGATATTGACCGGCAGATCGTGCTTTACGGCAGCGCGCGCGATGCGGGCGAGGCCCGGGTCGGTCGGATCGCGGTCGCGCCCCGGCTCCTTCGTCAGCATGATGCGAATGCCGACCGCGCCGGGGGTCCGCTTCCAGTCGGCGACGACATCGTCCACGGCGGGATCGTCCGGGTCGACCGGCTTGACGATGGCGAACCGATCCGGATGGGCCCGTTGCACTTCTACGGCATAACTCGCGTCATAGCGGTACATGGAAAACGCCGAGATGAAGATCGCGCCTTCGACGCCGACCTTGTCCATTGCCGCCACCATCTCGTCACCGGTGACGTGGTCGGGCCAGTTCGGCACGCTGTGCCAGGGCCGCTTCGGCGTGTTCGCCTCATAAGCGTGGACCTGGGAATCGATGATCGTCATTGGGGAAACTCCTCGGCCGCCGAGAATTTGGTATCGCAGCAGGTCGCGTCAGTCGTGTCCAGGAACCTTAAGGGAATTGGAAAACTTTCAACGGGTTTGGCCAATCGAAGACCGGAGATAGGCGTTTTCGGGAGGTGAGTCTGCGCTAATTCGGGGTCGATTCGGGAAGGCTCCGCCGGTCAGCCTGCGAGACGTTTCGGGCGCGGCGCGGCAGTCGCCACCAGCCGTTTTTGCATGTTGCCATACATGCGGCGCAGGCAGCGTTTGAGCACCATAAGCTCTCCCGGCGCCAGGCCGGCAATTGCGGCGGTCTCGAATTGACGCGCGATAGGGATGAGACGAGCGACCAGCGCGTTGCCTTTCGCCGAAAGCGTCACCGCGACTTCACGATTGCTGCTGGCCGAGCGCGCGCGCGTCGCGAGGCCCATGCGCACGAGCCGCGAGACCAGCCGCGACAAGGTCGATGCATCGATGCTGGTGCGGTCGGCGAGGTCGATCTGGCGCTGCCCGCCGCTGCTCGCAAGCACGGCCATCACCCGCCACATCGCGATGCTTAAGCCGTGCTCGGCGAGTGCTTCCGCGCTGAACTGATCGGCGATGATGGTGCCGACCCGGTTCACCAAATAGGGCAGATAATCACCGAGATCGAGCTTGAGCGAATGATGCTTCAACGGTCCACTCCTCGCGATCAAGCGGCGGAATGGATTATTGCATTTACAACAGATGCATTGTCAACTATTATGCCGACAACAGCGCCTGCGAACGCGACTATACTGGGAGGAAACAATGGAATTCGGCTATTTCACGCTGAGCGACAACCATTACGAAAACAACACACGCTCGTCCAACCAGTTCGTGTCCGACATCACCGCCGAGGCGCTCTATGCCGAGAAACTCGGCATGCACTCGGCCTGGATCGGCGAGCATCACTTCAACTCGCTCGGCGTGCTGTCCTGCCCGGACATGGTGCTCGCCTACGTCGCCGCCAACACCACGCGCATCCGGCTCGCGCCGGCGGTCAACGTGCTGCCGCTGCACAACCCAATTCGCGTCGCCGAGCAATGGGCGACGCTCGATCTGCTCTCCGGCGGCCGCGTCGATTTCGCCTGCGGCCGCGGCTACGACCGGCGCGAATACGAGCCGTTTCACGTTTCCTTCGACGACAACCAGGGCATTTTCGAAGAAGGACTGGAGGTGGTGCGCCGGCTGTGGGCGGCCGACGATCGCATCTCGCATCGCGGCAAGCATTACGCGTTCGACGACGTGCGCATCACGCCGAAGCCCATCCAGCGGCCGATCCCGACCTATGTCGGGTCGTTTTCAAAGCCCTCGATCGAGCTCGCCGCGCGGCTGGATTGCGGGCTGATCGTGGCGCCGTTCGCCGCCGCGATGAGCTTCGGCGGTCTCAAGCAGGTCGCCGATCTCTACAACGAGACCTGCGCCAAAATCGGCCGCAAGCCCGGCCGCCTGATGTGCAGCTACTTCACCCATTTCGCCGACAACAAGCCGCAGGAGGACGCCGCACGCGCCCGGCAAATCCGTTATTACAAGGAATGCGTGATCCCGGCGCTGCCGGGCGATCCGAAAACCGCGCCGCCGAGCTACCGCTATTTCATCGACATGGTCGAGCGGCTGCACAAAGTGCGGCCCGAGGATTTGACGGAAAACTCGGTGCTGCTCGGTTCGCCGGCGCGCATCACCGATACTTTGAAAAAGGTCGAGGCGGCGGGCTTCTCCGAAGTGATCCTTTATTTCAATGTGGGCCTAAAGCCGCACAGCCAGGTCAAGGACGAGATGGCGCGTTTCACGGCCGAAGTCGCGCCCGCCTTCGCCGGCGCGCGCAAGGTTGCCGCGGCGTAGTTCTTTGAGACCTGAATGAGCGCCAGCGATATCCGGGATCGCTGTGCAGCTGGATAGATTGTTCCCGGATGTCGCTCCGCTGATCCGGGCTACAAAGCCTTACGGATCGAGTTCGGTATCCCAATACAGATAGTCGAGCCAGCTGTCGTGCAGGTAATTCGGCGGGAACAGCCGGCCGTTCCTGTGCAGATGCTGCACCGTCGGCTGAAACGGCCGCTGCGACGGCCACATCTTCAACTCGTCGGGCGTGAGATTGCCCTTCTTCAGATTGCACGGCGAGCAGGCCGCGACGACGTTGTTCCAGACCGTGTGCCCGCCGCGCGAGCGCGGAACCAGGTGGTCGAAGGTCAGGTCGTCGCGCGCGCCGCAATATTGGCAGGCGAAGCGGTCGCGCAGAAAGACATTGAAGCGCGTGAAGGCGGGATGGGTCGACGGTTTTACGAAGGTTTTCAGCGACACCACGCTCGGCAGCTTCATCTCGAAGCTCGGCGAGTGCACGGCGCGATCGTAGTTGGCGACGATGTTCACCCGCTCGAGAAAAACCGCCTTGATCGCGTCCTGCCACGACCACAGCGACAGCGGGTAATAGCTCAGCGGCCGGAAGTCCGCGTTGAGCACCAGGGCCGGAAAGCCCGATTGCGATACATGAGCGTTCAAAGCGACGCTCCCACCTCGACTTACTGCCGCAGTGCGGCGTTGGACGCTAGTTTATAGGCAGGCGTGACAGGATTGTGAAGCCCGTCCCGGGGCTTACGAGATGCCGCCCATCCCGGCTTGCGGGCCGGAAACTACTGCCGCGACAATTCCGTAGCGGCGAGCCGGACCGCATCCAGCGACGGCCTGCCGCGCACCAGGTCTGCGGCCTTCTCCGCGATCATGATGATCGGCGCATTGATATTGCCGCCGACCAGGTCGGGCATCACCGAGCCGTCGACCACGCGCAGGGCCTCGGTGCCGAAAACGCGAAGCTCGGGGTCGACCACGGCAAACGGGTCGGAGGCCACGCCCATTTTGCAGGTGCCGAGCGGATGGTGAACGGTAATCGAGTCGGTGCGGATATGGGCGTCGAGATCGGCGTCTGCCGTCGCGTGATCGCCCGGCGCGATTTCGCGCGCCATGAACGGGGTCATCGCGGCCTGCCGGCACACCTCGCGCGCCATGCGCAGCCCGGCGCGCAGCGTTTTCCAGTCGCCGTCGGTTGAGAGGAAATTCTGCCGGATGCGCGGCGGCTGTTGCGGGTCGGCCGAGACAAGTTCGAGCCGGCCGCGGCTCTCCGGCCGCAGCACCGCGACGCGACAGGCATAAGCATCGGCGTAGGCGCGCCGCAACGGCCAAAAGTATGTCGTCGCCGTCATCGGTGCGGCGTTGAAAATGAATTGCACGTCCGGCAACGCGACGTCCGGGCGGCTTTTCAGGAACGCCATCCGGCCGGTCGGCAATCCGGTGGCGATGCCCTCGCCGTATAGATAGGCGCGGGCGAGCGCCGGCACGATACGGTCGAACCGCATCGCCCGGTGGAACGGACCCGGCTCCTTGCGGGCATAGGCGACACTCGCCGAAATGTGATCCTGCAGGTTCTTGCCGACGCCGGGCAGCGCCACCTTGAGCGCGATGCCGTGGGCGGCGAGTTGGTCCGCTTCGCCGATGCCGGACAGCATCAAAAGCTGCGGCGAGTTGATGACGCCTCCGCACAGGATGACTTCGCGGTCGGCATGCGCCGTGATGCTTTCGCCGCGCTGGATATATTCGACGGCGGCCGCGCGCCGGCCGGCGAAAACGATTTTCGTCGCCAGCGCATCGGTCTCGATCGTGAGCTTCGCCCGTTGCAGCGCCGGCCGCAAATAGGCGTCCGCCGCGCTGCAGCGGCGGCCGTCCTTCACCGTCATCTGCCAGGTGCAGAAGCCTTCCTGCTGCGCGCCGTTATAGTCGGCCGTCGACTTGTAGCCGGCGGCGCGGCCGGCGGCGGCGAAAGCGTCGACCAGCGGGTCGGCGAAGCTTGCCGTTTGGGTCGTCAGCGGGCCGTCGCCACCGCGATAAAAGCTCGCGCCGCCGTTCCACGATTCCTGGCGGCGGAAGTAGGGCAGCACATGAGCGTAGGACCATTGCTTGAGCCCGGAAGCAGCCCAGCGGTCGTAATCGCCGGCGTGACCGCGCACATAGGCCATGGCGTTGATCGACGACGAGCCGCCGACGACCTTGCCGCGCGCGCATTCGAGCCCGCGCCCGCCGGTCGATGCTTCGGGCTCGGCGAAATACATCCAGTCGTGCTTGCGGTTGAGCAGGAGGTGCGGCCAGCCGAGCGGAATCTTGATCCAGGGATCGCGATCCCAGCCGCCGGCTTCGAGCAAAAGAACGCGCGTGCCTTTATCCTCGGTCAGCCGGGCGGCCAAGGTGCAGCCGGCGGAACCGGCGCCGACGATGATGATGTCGTAGCTTCGATTGTTTGCCATCGCGCACTCGCGGCCGAAAGCTTAGCCAGTGCGGCGATGGGCTGTCCATGACCCATGCGGTGGGCTGCTGGACCGCCACCGGGCCGCCGTCTACGTTGCGGTTCCCGCAAAGCCGGAGGCCAAAGCTTGCGCCACGACGACAACTTGACGCGCGAACGAAAGACCTTCGTCACCCATCTCGAATGCTCGGCGACCGGCGAGCGCTATGCCGCCGACGAGGTCCATAATCTGTCGCGCGCCGGCAAGCCGCTGCTGGTGCGCTACGCTCTCGACGGCGTGAAAAAAGCGCTGAGCAAGGATGCGCTCGCAGAGCGTCCGCCGGATCTGTGGCGCTATCGCGAATTGCTGCCGGTACGGCGCGTGGCGGACATCGTCAGCCTCGGCGAGGCGATGACGCCGATCGTGCCGCTGCCGAAACTGGCGCGAAAACTCGGCGGCGGCGAATTGTTGGTGAAGGACGAAGGCCGGCTGCCGACCGGCTCGTTCAAGGCGCGCGGCCTCGTTATGGCGGTGTCGATGGCGAAGGCGCTCGGCATCGAACATATGGCGATGCCGACGAACGGCAATGCCGGCGCGGCGCTTGCGGCTTACGCCAGCCATGCCGGCATCAGGACCACGATCTTCTGCCCCGAGGATACGCCGGAAGTGAATGTCAGCGAGATCGCCCTGCAAGGCGCGAGTGTCTATCGTGTCAATGGCCTGATCGACGATTGCGGAAAAATCGTCGCCGAAGGCAAGGCCAAGGCCGGCTGGTTCGACACATCGACGCTGAAAGAGCCCTATCGGATCGAGGGCAAGAAGACCATGGGATTGGAGCTTGCCGAGCAGCTCGGTTGGACCGTGCCGGACGTCATCTTCTATCCGACCGGCGGCGGCACCGGCCTGATCGGAATGTGGAAGGCGTTCGCCGAATTGGAGGCGATCGGGTTCATTGGCAGCAAGCGCCCGCGCATGGTGGCGGTGCAGGCGGCCGGCTGCGCGCCGATGGTGCGCGCCTATGAGGAGGGTGTCGAGCACGCGACGCGCTGGGAGAATTCGCACACCATCGCCTCGGGCATCCGCGTGCCGCAAGCGATCGGCGATTTTTTGATCCTGCGCGCCGTGCGCGACAGCGGCGGCTTCGCCATTGCGGTGTCCGACCAATCGATAACGTCGGCGCTCGACGAGGCCGCGCGTGAGGAAGGCTTTCTGATGTGCCCCGAGGGCGCCGCCACCTACGCCGCCTATAAGGCGAGCCTCGCCGACGGCCGCGTCGGCAAAAACGAACAGGCTCTGCTGTTCAATTGCGCGAGCGGCCTCAAATATCCGCTGCCGCCGATCAGTCGCGCGCTCGACCGCCATAAGCCGATCGATTTCGCCGCTTTATAAGCAACCGGTAAGCGGCGCAATAACCTTAATGGTGCGTCGCCGGAATGGGCGCATTACAGAGTTTATTCCTTTCCCGCAACGAATAATCAATGGGTCTCGACTATGAGCGGAAGGCGCGGATCCAGTTCCCGCCGTCCGTTTTGCTGCATGGGACACGCGAAGCATGTTTCGTATTTTGGCAAAATATTTTTGGCGAGAGGCTTCTCGCTTCGGCGATGCTCGCGCCGGCGCGACGACCGTCGAATTTGCCTTCATCGCGCCGGCCTTCCTGGCGATGCTGTTTGCCATCATCCAAACGACGCTTTTTTTGTTTGCGCAACAGACCCTGCAGAACGCCGCCGTGGCGGCGGGCCGCCTGTTCATGACCGGATCGGCGCAGACCGGCGGACTGACCCAAACTCAATTCGCCAACGACGTTTGCCCGATGGTCTCCATGTTGTTCAGTTGCGGTAAGCTTCAGATCGACGTGTCGACTTATTCTTCGTTCAGCAGCGCGAGCACTTCTGCACCCTCGCTGTACGACTCCAAGGGCAACCTTATCACCACTGGAACATTCAGCCCTGGCACTCAAAGCGAGATCATGGTCGTGCAGCTTGTCTATCCCTGGCCAATCTTTGGCATGCCGCTGGGATCGGTGCTGTCCAATACCGGCTACGGCACCACCGAGATCATGGGTGTCACCGCGTTCCGGGTGGAACCCTATTGATGATGCGGCCGCCGGCAAACATGCTTCGGCGATTTGGCACATCGACGCACGGCGTTGCCGCGATCGAATTCGCCATGATCGCGCCGATCCTTGCGGTGATGTTCCTGGCGTCGCTCGACGGCGGCAGGGCCATTGCCACTTACATGAAAACGCGCGCGGTGACTTTCGCGGTTGCTGCCATCACCAATCAATATTCGACGATCCAGGCTTCGGACATGACGTTGATCGTGGGTGCGGCCAGCAAAATAATGGCTCCTTATACGACGACAACGACAAATCCCGTCATTACGGTTTCGCAGATCACGATCAGCAGCAAGGGCAAGGCAACGATAAGCTGGAGCTACTCGCAGGGCGGCACCGCTCGCACGCAGGGATCTTCCATAACCCTTCCGGCAACGGCGCTCGCTGTAAAGAGCAGCTACCTCATCTTGGCCGAAGTGAGCTACACGTTCACGCCCGTGTTCGGCCTTTTCACCGCGGGAACGCTGACGTTCTCTGACAATCTTTATGTGGCGCCGCGCATCAGCAATTGCATCAATTACCCGCCGGAAAGCGTCAGCGGCTGCGTCACCGGTTAGCCGGAATTCGCTTCCCTTCCCTGATCGAAAGCAGATCGTTCGGCTGTTCGGCTGCGTCGATAGTCGTTGCGGGATAACACGCAGGCGGTGTCGGTATTCACGGCGACAACGGACCCAATGCGGCCCGCGTATGACCGAACTTTGCCGGTCGATCGAAGCCTAAAGCATGGCCCCGAAAATGCCTGCCCTCGGACTTGACCCGAGGGTGGAAACCGGTTTTCGGAAAAGATCATGCTTAAACAAAAAAACTAGAGCCCGGTTTTGATTGCATCAAAACCGATACGGCTCTAGTTGGAAAGGTGCGCCGTGCTCACGGCCTGGTCGAACATCGCGATCAAGGCGTTGTTGATATCCGTCGGGGTATTCGCGGTGTAGTAGAAGTTGGGCGAAGCGCAAGTTTGCAGAGCCGTCGGAATATTGGGAATGTTTTTATTGGCGTAGACATCTTCGCTGCTGGCGAAGCTCGTTGCATTCTGAATTGTTTCATAGGGAATGTAGAGAACTGCGATCGTTATGCCGCGGTTCTTCATCTGCGTGCAATAGTCCGTGGCGGTAACGCTGTTCGGCGGTATGACGGTCGCCGAATTCTGATAGGGAACGGTTGAGTTGGACGACCAGTTTTGCGACGACCAGTTACCGCCCGATTGCGTTTGGTAATCCTGAGAGCCGTCGGTGACAATAAATACATAGGGCATCGGGCTGGATGAACTGCGCCCGGTGCCGACGGACGTGATCAGGCTGTTCATGCTGGAGAAGGCGTTCTCGAAATGGGTGCCGCCGGAGCCGAGGCTGGTATTGACCCCGGTATCCAACAGGCTCGCGAGGTTAGAGGCGGAAGTGGTGATCGAGCCGGTCAGGTTCGTGGTCATTGCCACGTAAGTGTACAGATATTGGATGAACGGATAGAGCCCGACCTGAAATTGATTGGTGACCAGTTCGTTGTTCGATGCGTAAGTGAGCAAAGCACTCACCGCGTAACCGACGGCATCGGCGCGCAATTGGATGCAGGACGTTGTTCCGGCGCTGGAACAGGAGCTGACCGGCGTATTGCTCCAATTGATGCTGCTGGTCGTGATATTTGAGCAATTTGTCGTCGAGGTGCATGTCGACGGGGTCGTGCCCAAGCGCGTGATCGTAAATCCTTGGCAATAGCCACCCGGGCTTGGATTGTAGGTGCTGGCATAGGCGGACGGAGGTACGTTGGCTTCCTCCTCCGATTTCGGGCAGGCGCCTTGCGCGGTAAAGTGGCAGGCAAACGTGCAGCCATTGGGATAGAGGGTATAGTTGTCGGGATTGATGGCCTGGAGTTTTGACTGCTCGGCGGTCGTCGATGGGAAGCTCATCGAGCCGGAGACGTTGAGCATCAGGTAGAAATTGATGTAGCTGGGGAACGAATAGGTCGCCGTTGACGTGCCGCTCACCGCGACGTTGCTGTAGCCGAGGATACCCAAAAAGTATGTGGGAACTTTAGCCGTAAAGGACACGGTGGCGGTCATCGTCGTGCCGCTCAGCGTTACGGTCGCGGTGGGAGTAAGGCTACCGTAACCAGTGTCCTCCGGCGCGGTGGCCAAATTTGCGTTGAAAAAGTTTGATGCGAAGGTCGATCCGCCGGAAACGGTGCCGTTGCCCGACATGCCCCTCGCGGTGGTCACGACCGATGAATTGACCGACACAGTGGCAAGGGCCGCGGCGTCGGCGGCGGCTTGCAGCTTGGTCTTGATCATCGACGCATCGGAATAGTCGATGGCGCAGCCTATCCCGGCGATGATCGGGAGGGCGGTAAGGGCGGTAATGACGGCGACATTGCCGCGCCGGTTCAACCGAAAATTGGAGATAAGCGCCCGCACTCGCGCCCATTGAGCGCCCCGGGCCAGCCTTTTCATCGCTGCCATGACCATCGCGCACCTTGACCCACTGGCGCGCTTCTAGGCCCAATTTGCTATGAAATCGTTACTGAATACAAAGGCTTGCGGTTAAATGCCTTGCGGCAAAGCGGCCACGCGCCGGGCTAAGAACTCGCCGCCGTGACGCAGCCCTTCGGCATCGATGCCGTGCCCGATTCCAGCCGATAAATGCCACTCGACCGCGACGCCAAGCTCGGCAAGGCCTTGCGTCGCCTGGAATAAAGCCTGCGGCGGGATCAAATCGTCGCGGTCGCCGTGGATCAGCAGGACCGGCGGCCGCGATTTGATTGCAGTGGCGAAGGCGTCGAGGTTGCCGTCGGGCGGCAGCACCAGAACACCCGAATAACCCACGATCGCCGCGGGAGCTATCGCGCGGCGCAGCCCGACATGCAGCGCCATCATGGTGCCCTGGCTGAAACCGACCAGCGCCAGCGCCGAAGGCGGCAGTTTGTGGCGGGTAAGCTCGGCATCGAGAAAACGCTCCACGATCGGCGCCGCCTTGTTGACCCCGGTCCAGCGCTCGTCGGGATCGCGGAAGGTCAGCGCAAACCATTGCTTGCCGACCGGCGCCTGTCCGCACGGTTCGGGCGCGTGCGGCGATACAAAAGCCGCGCGCGGCAGCAATTGCTGCCAAGCGCGGCCGATCTCGATGAGGTCGTTACCGTCGGCGCCGTAGCCATGCAGGAAAACCACAAGCTGTCGCGCAGCACCGGAGCGTGGGTCGAGCCGCGGCCCGTCGAGTTCAACGGCCATTGGCACCTCGTTTCGGCGACGCTTTCGGCAGAGTTCTTGGTCGCAACAGGCGCGCCTTCGCGCCCTTTGACGGCGCGATAATAGGTCCACAGCACACGCGCCGCCACGGCGCGCAACGGCCGCCACGGCTCGGCGAGCGGCACCATCTCCTTCGCGCTCGGCCGTACCGCAAGCCCGAAGGCAAGACGCGCCGCCTCCTGCAATGCGAGGTCGCCGGCGGGCCACGCGTCGGCATGGCCGAGGCAGGACAACAGATAAATGTCCGCCGTCCACGGACCGATGCCATGGACGGCAGTGAGCGCCGCGTGGGCCTCATCGGCGCCAATATCCGCAAGGGAAGCGAGTGCGAGATCGCCGCGGGTCACGGCGCGGGCGATTTCCTTCAGCGCCCTGATCTTCGGCGCCGACAGACCGAGCCGCGCCAGCCGGGAGGGGCGCGCCCGCAGGATGGCCCCGGCCTCGAACGGATCGAATGCCGCGGCGAGCCGTCCCCAGATCGCACTGGCGCTCGCGGTCGAAAGCTGTTGCGACACCACGGTCGCGACGAGGCCGGCGAAACCGTCGGGCCGTCGCCGCAGCGGCGGCCGACCCGCTTCGGCGACAAGCGCGCCGAACCGCGGTTCGGCTTGGGTGAGCGCGGCGAGCGCCGCGTCGAGGTCGAACTCGCTGCGAATATGCGTCAGCATGTTAGAGTGCGTGCCTGAGTTCCTGGTGAGTGTCGAGAAGCGTATCGTCGATGTACAGCCGCATCTTGCGTTTCGCACCGAGTCCGAACGGCTATCTGCATCTGGGCCATGCCTATTCCGCATTGCTCAACTACGATATGGCGCGCGAACTCGGCGGGCGGTTATTGCTGCGCATCGAGGACATCGACGCGGAGCGCAGCCGGCCGGAATACGAAGCGGCGATCTACGAGGACTTGCGCTGGCTCGGCATTTCGTGGGCGGAGCCGGTGCGGCGGCAGAGCGAGCATTTCGAGGACTACGCCGCGGCCATCGCCGAACTCGAAAAACAGGGACTGCTGTATCCGAGTTTCGAGACCCGGAGCGAGCTGAATTTCATGGTGGCGGAGCTCGACAGCCACGGCCGCTGGCCGCGCGACCCCGACGGTGTGCCGATTTATCCGGGGCGGGCGCGCAAGCTCTCCGCCGTCGAGCGCATGCGCCGCCGCGCTGCCGGCGAGCCGTTCGCGCTGCGGCTCGCCATGGATGCGGCAGTGGCGCGTGTCGGTGCGCTGCACTGGACCGAGACCGGCGCCGGACCGCATGGCCAGACCGGCCGCATCACCGCCGCGCCGCAAATGTGGGGCGACGTCGTGCTCGCCCGCAAGGAAACGCCGACCAGCTATCACCTCGCCGCCGTTCTCGACGACGCCTTGCAAAGCGTCACCGACGTGGTGCGCGGGCAGGATTTGTTCTGGTCGACCAGCATTCACCGGGTCATCCAGGCGCTGCTCGGCCTGCCGGAGCCGACCTACCACCATCACCAACTCATCCTCGACGACGAAGGCCGCAAGCTGTCGAAGTCGACCGCGGCGACGGGGTTGCGAGAATTGCGCGACGCCGGCACAACCGCGCGCGATATTCGACGCATGATCGGGCTCGGGCGTTGAATATTTGCGTGTTGAAGATCGCTCCTGAGCTTATTTTGTTACCGCCGCCGTGTCATGTTGAGTGCTGTTCGCGAGGGGCGCAATGGCGCGAGTAAGGATCAAACAAAAGTCCGCTGCGAGGCCGCCGCGCCGCCGCGTGCGACCGCGCCGATCATTGCGGCACAAGGCGCGCGCCCGCGCGCGGGCAGATCCGCAAACGCTGACCAATGACGCCGTTGTCGCGGTATTCGCGCACGACATCCGTACCGCACTTACCGGCATTCTTGCACTCGGCGAGTTGCTGTCGAGCTCCAATCTCGGCGAACGCGAGCGGCGCTGGGCCGCGGGCATCAAGGACGGCGCCGAGCATCTGGCGTCGCTGACCACGCTGGTTATCGACGCCGTCAAAGCCGAAACCGGTTCGCTCACCTTGCAGCAGGAGGTTTTCCGGCCGCGGCGTCTCATCGAAGCTCTGAGCGAAACGCTCTCCGCGCGGGCCGAGACCAAGGGGCTGCGCGCCGAGGTGACGGTCGCCGACGATGTTCCGGAAATGCTGGTCGGCGACGCGGTGCGGCTGCGCGCCGCGCTGGAAAATCTCGTCGACAACGCGGTGAAATTCACCGAGCAAGGCGTCATTCGGTTGGCTGCGCGGGCGCGCCGCGCCGGACCGGGACGCGTCGCGTTGAGCTTCGTCGTCAGCGACAGCGGCATCGGGCTGAAGCCTGCCGAAATCAAGCGCCTGTTCCGTCCGTTCACGCAAGCCAGCAGCGAGATCGCGCGCCGCTACGGCGGGGCCGGCCTTGGTCTGGCGGTCGTCAAAGTTCTGGCCAAGCTGATGGGCGGCAATCTGACCGTCGCCAGCGCACCGGGACGCGGCTCCAGCTTTTCCTTCTCGGCGTTGCTGCCGATCGCGCCTGCCGCGGCAGCGGCGATCGAGCGCTCGCGTCGCAGCGCGGCGCCGGCGCAGAGCTTAAAAATCCTCTGCGTCGAGGATAATCCTTATGGCCGCGTGATCCTCAATACCATCCTCACCGAACTCGGCCACCGCGCCGACTTCGTCGGCTCCGGCGAGGAAGCCGTCGCCGCCACGCCGCGCGGCTATGACGTCGTGCTCATGGATGTGACGCTGCCCGGCATCGATGGTCGCGAAGCCACGCGACGCATCCGCGCGCTTCCCGGCGCCGCGGGCAGCACGCCGATCGTCGGCATTTCCGGCCGCGCCGAAGCGGGCGACGGCGACATCGCGCGCGCCGCGGGTATGAATGATTATCTGCGCAAGCCGGTGAGTCCGAGCACGCTCAGCACCGCGCTCGCGGCGGTGGTGCCGCCGTCGAATGCGGCTGGCATTTAGGCTGATATACGAAGCGTACGTCGCAGTTTACGGACCAAGGAGCAAGGCGACTCGCGCGGGCCTATTCCGCCGCATCGGCCGGGCTTTCGGCCGTCTCCGCCGAGCCTTCAACGATGCGCACGAGATCGCTCATGATGCGGTTCAGCTCGAAATCCTTCGGCGTGTAGACCTCGGCAACGCCGGCGGTTTTCAATTCGCTCGCGTCCGCCGCCGGGATGATGCCGCCGACCACGACCGGCACGTCGTCAAGCCCGGCTTCCTTCATGCGCGCGATCACGTCTTTGACCAGCAGCATGTGCGAGCCGGACAGGATCGACAGCCCGACGACGTGCACGTTCTTTTCCGCGGCCGCCTTGGCGATCGCTTCCGCGGTCAGGCGGATGCCGTCGTAAACCACGTCCATCCCGGAATCGCGGGCGCGGGCGGCGATCTGCTCGGCGCCGTTGGAATGGCCGTCCAGTCCCGGCTTGCCGACCAAAAATTTCAGCCGCCGGCCGAGCTTTTTCGACACCCGGTCGACCTCGGCGCGGATGTCGTCGAGCCCTTCGGCGTCGTTGCGCATGGCGCTGCCGACGCCGGTCGGCGCGCGGTATTCGCCAAACGCCGAGCGCAGCGCAAAGCCCCACTCGCCGGTGGTGACGCCGGCTTTGGCGCAGGCGATCGAGGCCGGCATGATGTTGGCGCCGGACTTTGCCGCGCGCCGCAACGACTTCAAGCGCGGCGGCAACGGCCGCATTGTCGCGTGCGAGGCGCCACGCTTTGAGCCGCTCGACCTGGCCGGTCTCGGCCTCGGCCGACACGGTGACGACGGCCTCCGCCGCGTCGGCCAGCGGCGACGCTTCGGTCTCGACGAAGCGGTTGACGCCGACGACGGTCTGTTCGCCGCGCTCGATCGCCTCGACCCGGCGCGAATTCGATTCGACGAGCTGCTGCTTGAGGTAGCCGGATTCGACGGCCGCGACGGTGCCGCCCATCGCCTCGATGTGCTTGAGTTCCTCTTTCGCGGCGGCCTTGAGTTCGGCGACCTTCGCCGCCATGACCGGCGAGCCGGTGAACACGTCGCCGTATTCCAACAAGTCGGTCTCGTAGGCCAGAATTTGCTGCATGCGCAGCGACCATTGCTGGTCCCACGGCCGCGGCAGGCCGAGCGCCTCGTTCCACGCCGGCAACTGCACGGCGCGCGCGCGCGCATCCTTGGACAAAGTTACCGCCAGCATTTCGAGAAGAATGCGGGCGACGTTGTTTTCCGGCTGCTGCTCGGTGAGCCCCAGCGAATTGACCTGCACGCCGTAGCGGAACAGGCGGTGCTTGGCGTCTTTGACGCCGTAGCGCTCGCCCGTGATCTCGTCCCACAATTCGGTAAAGGCGCGCAGTTTGCAGATTTCGGTGACGAAGCGCAGCCCGGCATTGACGAAGAACGAGATGCGGCCGACCACCTCGCCGAATTCCGGTTCGGCGACTTGACCCGACGCCTTCACCGCATCGAGCACGCCGATGGCGGTGGCGAGCGCGAAAGCCAGCTCCTGCACCGGCGTCGCGCCGGCTTCCTGCAGATGATAGGAGCAGACATTCATCGGATTCCACTTCGGCATTTCCCTGGTCGTGAACAGGATCACGTCCTTGGTCAGCCGCATCGACGGCGCCGGCGGAAAGACGTAAGTGCCGCGCGACAGATATTCCTTGATGATGTCGTTCTGCGTGGTGCCTTGCAGCCTTGCCCGCGGCACGCCTTGCTCGTCGGCGAGCGCGACATAGAGCGCCAACAGCCACGCGGCCGTCGCATTGATCGTCATCGACGTGTTCATCTCGCCGAGCGGGATAGCCTCGAATAAAGCGCGCATGTCGCCGAGGTGCGAGATCGGCACGCCGACCTTGCCGACCTCGCCCTTGGCCAAAGCATGATCGCTGTCGTAGCCGGTCTGCGTCGGCAAATCGAAAGCGACCGAAAGCCCGGTCTGCCCCTTGGCGAGATTCTTGCGATAAAGCTCATTCGACGCGGCAGCGGTCGAATGCCCGGCATAGGTGCGAAAGATCCACGGTTTGTCGCGTAATGCTTTATTGCGCATCGGCATGTCGCGGCGAGGCTCGTCGCCGATCGGTGTTCCACGCATTCCGGCTTGGCTAATGTGGCGCGGATTTTGCTGCAATGCAACACGCGCGCTGCATCACCAGCGCCAAAACGATCAGCACCGCGGCGAGGCCAACTTGGGACTTGGCGTAAGGGTAGATCAGAATGAGCGCCGCGGCCGCAGCAAGACCGAACACCTCGCTGGCGACAAATCCGCGTTCGAGCGCGAAGCGGATGAGAAAGGCGACGGCGACGGCGAGCACGACGAGGTCATACATATAGACATACGGCGTGACGACGAGCGTGGCGGCGGCAAGCGCGGCGGCCTTGAGATCGAACGGCGCGCGGCTTCGCCAGAGCGCCGTCGTTGCAATCGCGAGCGCAACACTCGCAATCGCTTGAATGCTCCAGGCGAGCCGTTCGCTGCCGCCATGCGCACGCACGAGACCGAACAGGCTCTGCAGCCGGCTCCAATCGGCGTGGCCTTCGCCGAGCACGACCTGGCTGGTGATCGGCAGCCAATGCATGAAGGCCTGCCAGCTTGCGCTGCCGAAGACGAGCAACGACAATGCGGCAAGCCCGATCGCCACCGCCGCGGCAACGGCGATGGTCAGCCAGCGCCGGTCCGCGATCAGAACGAGTGGAAACAGCAGGCCGAATTGCGGCTTGTAGGTGAGAAGCCCGAGACAAATCCCGGCGAGCGCCGGCCGGCGCTGCATCAGTCCGAGCGTTCCGCCGATCAGCGCGGCGGTGAGAAAGCCGTTCTGCCCCGCGGTCACGTTCCACAGCGCGGCGGGAAAACCGAGTGCAACGAAAATTCCGGTGCGGCCGAGAATGCCGCTTAACGCCGCGACATAGGCGGCGAGCGTCGCCGCCAATGAAAGGGCCATCGCGACAACGAATGGCAGCGTCGCCAGCGCTGCGGCAACAAAGAGAAATGTCGGCGGATAGTGCCAGCCGTAATAGCCGGCAAAATCGTGACCGATGACGCGGACTTCCGCTTGTTTATGCGTCGGCCAGTCGTAGGCGGCGGCAGGGACGCCGTCGAGGCTGAGCCGTCCCGCTGCTGGCACGTCGACGAAATCGTTGGCGATCGGCCGGCTTTGCCGATCGAGCAAAAAGTCGCCCTTGAGAAACGTGCCGCCGAGCACGATCAGATAACCGAGCGCCAGCGTGAGCCCGATCAGCCGGATCGTCCGCGCGGCGGAAAACGGCGGTCGTGCGCTCGGCAGAGTGTCCTGGACGAGAGCCATGAATGCGCGGTCAAAACATCGGCGTCGGGCGCGAAGTGTCTTCGCGCCCTGGCTTACCGCGCATTCCTTTCCGCCGTGTTAGCGCTTAATCAGGCGCGCTTGATCAGCCTGATAATGACCAGCAGGATCACAGCGCCGATAAAGGAATCGATGATGGCGGCAATAATTCCGCCGCCGATCGCGATGCCAAGCTGCGGCAGCAGCCAGCCGGCGATCAGGCCGCCGACAATGCCGACGATGATATCGCCGATCAGCCCAAAGCCGCCGCCCCTGACGACTTTGCCGGCTAGCCAGCCGGCAATGGCGCCGACGATCAGCCAAATGATTAGGCTCTGTGCTTCCATGGTCCCCCTCGATCCCCTTATCCCGGCAAGGGCTAGGCCGCCGCGCATTAAAACTGCGCAATTCCAAGCTTACGGCTTTGTCCGATGCCTGTCAGCAGCGCGCTGGTCTTGGCCACACGAAGTAATTGTTGCGCTGCAACATCAGGTACGGCACACTGCATTCGCGCCGATCCACCTGCCAGTGCAGCCGGGAGCCTTTCTGTTATGGCCGTTGCGCAAAAGAAACCGTCCGCCGCGCCGCTCAAGGATCTCTACGAGATCGGTGAAATTCCGCCGCTCGGTCACGTGCCAGCAAAAATGTACGCCTGGGCGATCCGCAAGGAACGGCACGGACCGCCGGAGACGGCGATGCAGTGCGAAGTGGTTCCGACCTGGCCGATCGCCGAGGATGAGGTGCTGGTCTACGTCATGGCCGGCGGCGTCAATTACAACGGCATCTGGGCCGGACTCGGCCAGCCGATCTCGCCGCTCGACGTGCACAAGAATCCGTTCCACGTCGCCGGCTCCGACGCGTCCGGCATTGTCTGGGCGGTCGGTTCCAAGGTGCGGCGCTGGAAGATCGGCGACGAAATCATCATTCACTGCAATCAAGACGACGGCGACGACGAGGAATGCAACGGCGGCGATCCGCTATTGTCGCCGTCGCAGCGTATTTGGGGCTACGAAACGCCGGACGGTTCCTTCGCGCAATTCTGCCGCGTGCAGTCGCGCCAGCTCATGCCGAAGCCGGCGCATCTGACCTGGGAAGAAGCCGCCTGCTATACGCTGACGCTCGCCACCGCCTACCGCATGCTGTTCGGCCACGCGCCGCACATCCTCAAGCCCGGCGACAATGTGCTGGTGTGGGGCGCTTCCGGCGGGCTCGGCGTGTTCGGCGTGCAGCTCGTCGCCGCCTCCGGCGCCAACGCCATCGGCGTCGTATCGGACCAATCGAAATTCCAATACGTGCTCGATCTCGGCGCTATGGGCGTCATCAACCGCAACGATTTCAAGTGCTGGGGAGCGATGCCCAAGGTCGGCACGCCCGAATACGATTCCTGGGTGAAGGAGGCGCGCCGCTTCGGCAAGGCGATCTGGGACATCACCGGCAAGCGCGACGTCGACATCGTGTTTGAGCATCCGGGCGAAGCGACGTTCCCGGTGTCATGCCTGGTGGTCAAGCGCGGCGGCATGGTGGTGTTTTGCGCCGGCACCACGGGCTACAACATCACTTTCGACGCGCGCTACGTCTGGATGCGGCAGAAGCGCATTCAAGGTTCGCACTTTGCCCATTTGAAACAAGCGAGCGCGGCCAATCAGTTCGTTATTGATCGCCGCGTCGATCCCTGCATGAGCGACGTGTTTCCCTGGGCCAAGATTCCCTTCGCCCACGAACTGATGCGCACCAACAAGCACAAGCCCGGCAATATGGCGGTGCTGGTCAACACGCCGCGGCTTGGCTTGCGCAATTTCGAGGATGTGGTCGAGGCGACGGGCGCCTGAGTCCGCGAGACTTTTGGTATCCCAGTAATCTGGATTTTCAGTCCGCGTACCGCTACAGTTGGCCGGTCCGGGTACGGGGTAAGCCATGCTGGCGCCGCAGCGGGCCGAGACGACCACCGCACGTAAGCGCTTCCGCATCGTGCTCATCAAGCCGTCGCATTACGACGACGACGGCTATGTGATCCGCTGGTACCGCTCGCCGATGCCGGCGAACTCGCTCGCCAGCGTCTACGGCCTGCTGGATGACTGCGCGCAGCGCAAAATTCTCGGTTACGACGTTGAGATCGACATTCTTGCTGTCGACGAAACCAACAGCCGCGTGCGCGTCGATCGCATCATCGCCGACATGCGCGCCCACGATAATTTCGGCTTCGTCGGCCTGGTGGGCGTGCAATCCAATCAATATCCGCGCTCGCTCGACATCGCCAAGCCGCTGCGCGCCGCCGGAATTGCCGTCATCATCGGCGGCTTCCACGTCTCCGGCATGCTGGCGATGTTCGATTCCATAGGCCCCGACCTGCAAGCCGCGCTCGATATCGGCGTCACACTGTTTGCCGGCGAAGCCGAAGGCCGCATGGACGAGGTGGTGCGCGACGCCGCCAACGGCGCGCTCAAGCCGCTCTATAATTACATCGACGATCTGCCGGCGCTCGAAGACGCGGTGACGCCGTTCCTGCCGGGCAATTCGGTGCGCAAGACCATTGGCAACGTAACCACGTTCGACGCCGGGCGCGGTTGTCCGTTCCAATGCTCGTTCTGCACTATCATCAACGTGCAGGGGCGCAAATCGCGCCGGCGCTCGCCCGACGACGTCGAGCGTATCTTGCGCAAGAATTACGCGCACGGCATCGACCGCTTCTTCATCACCGACGAAAATTTCGCCCGCAACAAGGACTGGGAGCCGATCTTCGACCGCATCATCAAATTGCGCGAGGAAGACGGCATGGATGTGCGCTTCCTTATCCAGGTCGACACGCTGTGCCACAAGATTCCGAATTTCGTCGCCAAGGCCAAGCGCGCCGGCGTCACCCGCATCTTCATCGGGCTCGAAAACATCAATCCGGACAATCTGCTTGCCGCCAAAAAGCGGCAGAACAAGATCACCGAATACCGCAACATGCTGCTCGCCTGGAAGGCGGCCGGCATCTGGACCTATGCCGGCTACATTCTCGGCTTCCCCAACGACACGCCGGAATCGGCGCGCCGCGACATCGAGATTATCAAGAAGGAAATGCCGCTCGACGTGCTCGAGTTCTTCTTTCTCACCCCGCTGCCCGGCTCCGAAGATCATAAGGTGTTATGCAGCAGGGGCGTGCCGCTCGATCCCGACCTCAACAAATACGATCTCGAACACGCGCTCACGCCGCATCCCAATATGAGCAAGGCCGAATGGGAAGGGCTCTATCGCGACGCCTGGGCGATCTATTATACGCCGGAGCACATCGAGACGATTTTGCGCCGGGCGCAATGCTACGGCATCAATATTCTCCGCTTGGCGCAGATCATTTTGTGGTTCGCGCAATCGCTCGCGATCGAGAAAGTTCACCCGCTGCAAGGCGGTTTCATCCGTCTCAAGAACCGTCATGAGCGCCGGCCCGAATTCCCGATAGAGCCGGTATGGAGATTTTATCCGCGGCTCGCTTGGGACTTTATCGCCAAGCATGCGCGCGTCGCGGCCGCGGCTTGGCGCATTTTCCGCATTTACCGCCGCGTCGCCGCGAGCGCGAACGTCCCGTATAGCGACCAGGCGATGATGCCGGTGACCGAGGACGAAACGCAGACGCTCGAACTGTTCACCCACAACAAATCCGCGCGCGAAGCCGTCAATCATGCGCGCAAGGTCAAGATGCTGACCGGTGGCGCCAACGAGCCGCCGCTCATTCCGGCATAGGCGGGTAATCACGTAAACGCTGCCGGCGATGCCGCTTACGGCCTCCCCCTGCCAACGGCAGCGAAGGATTGTCGCGCTCGCGCGCAATCGCCGCATTGAGCTCGCCGCCGTAAATGAAGATGAGCGCGGTGAAATAAAGAAACACGAGCGCCATCATCGCCGAGGCAAGGCCGGCGTAATAGTTCACATAGGTGTAGGAAAAGTCGGACAAATAGCGGCCGAAGGCGAAGCCGCAGGCGAGCCACAGCACGAGCGTCGCGACGATGCCCGGCCACACCGCACGCAACGGCCGCCGGCCGCACGGCAGCCACATATGCAGGATCAGGAGTGACGTCGTCAGCAAGACGCTCGCGATGGCGAAACGGCCGATATTGAAGTGGCTTTCGAGCGCGGTGAGCCACGGCGCATAGAGCATGGCCGTGCGAAACACCAGCGGCCCGAGCACGACCAGAAATGCCAACGCGAGAAGTCCGATCGCGCTGACCAGCACGTAGCCGATCAATTCCAGCCGAAGCAGCCACCACGGGCGCGGGTCGATCAGGCCATAGGCGCGATTCAATCCGATGCGCAGGCTCTCGACGCCGCTCGAAGCGAAATAGATCGCGAACACCGCGCCCACGGTGAGAAAGCCGCCGCGCGCGGTGGTGAGCACCTCGTGGATTTGGCCCGCAATCTGGCTCGACACGGCACGCGGCCACGCGGCGATGATCATGCGCGCCACTTCGTCGGCGAGATTCTCCGAGCCGACGAAGCCCGCAATCGCCGTCACCAGGATCAGGAACGGGAACATCGCCATCAGGACCGACAGCGCGATATGACTCGCGATCGCCCAGCCGTCATCGGCGTTGAAGCGATAGAAAGCGTCCATAGCGACGCGGTAGCACAGGCGAATTGCATTCAATGGGCGCGGCCTCCGCAGCGGGCAAAGCTGCACGATTCATACCACAGGGGACGTGACGCTTTTTGCCCGCCGTACCGGAGGGAAGCCGTGAGCCAAGCGAGCCGGACTGGACTTCTGCGAGCTTACGCCGCCTGAACGTCGGTGAGGAACCGCCGCACTTCGCCGTGCAGGCTTTCCGCCTCGACGGCGAGCGCCTCGGCCAGCGCCTTGACGTCGGCGGCGGTGGCGCGGGCGCCGGTCGAGGCGCCGGCGACGCGGCTCATGGCGTCGGCGCCCGATCGCGCCTCGGTCGAGGCGCGGTTGACGCCCTCGGCGATCGAAGCCACGGCGTTGTTCTGCTCCTCGACGGTCGAAGCCACGGCGGTCGCGATCTCCGACATGTCGTCGATGATCGTGGAGACCTGCTCGATGGCCTGCGCGGCGTCGGCGGTGGCCGACTGGATCGCGCCGATCTGCGCGGCGACATCCTCGGTCGCGCGCGCGGTCTGCGCCGCGAGCGATTTCACCTCGGAGGCGACCACGGCGAAGCCGCGGCCGGCCTCGCCGGCGCGCGCCGCTTCGATGGTGGCGTTGAGCGCCAGCAAATTGGTCTGACCGGCGATCGACTGGATGAGGCCGATGACCTCGCCGATGCGATTCGCGGCATTGCCGAGTTCCGACATGGTGTTGACAGTGCGCCGCGATTCGGCGACCGCGCGGCTCGCGACGTTGGTCGATTTCGTCGCCTGCCCGGCGATCTCGCCGATCGAGACCGCAAGCTCTTCGATCGAACCGGCGACCGTCGTGACGTTGACGGACGCGGCGCCAACCGAGTTTTCCGCAGCGCGCGCTTCGGCGGAGACCGCGTCGGCGGCGGTGTTAAGCCCGCTCGAAGCGTTTTCCAACCGTCCGGCGGATTCGCGCAAGCGGTCCAGCGCCTGCTCGACGGAAGCGCGGAACTGCCGGATCAATGTGGCGATCGCCTCGCCGCGCCGCTCGCGCGCCAGGTTGGTCTCGCTCTCCACGCCGGAGAGCCGCTCGCGCTCGATCATGTTGTCGCGGAACACTGCGACGGTGCGCGCCATGGCGCCGATCTCGTCGTGGGAATCGGTGGCAGCCGGGCGCGCCGAAGTATCGCCTGCGGCGAGCCGCTTCATCGCTCCGGCCAAATCTTCGAGCGGACGCGTAATCGAGCGGCCGATGCGCCAGCTGCAGGCAAGCCCGACAAGCACCGCCGTCAAGCCCACCCATATGATGAAGTGTCGCGTCCGCGTCCGCGAAGCGACCAGCGCCGTCGCGGCGTCGCTCGATTTCTGCTGCGCTGCTGCGATGATCTTGTCGGCCTCCGGAATGACGCTTTCGGTGTCGTGATTGATGAGCGAGACCAGCGGAGTGGTGTCTTCGGTGCTCGCGACCCATTGCGCGAAAGCGTAGCTGTAGCGCTGGACTTGCTGATTCAACCGCTGCTTCATCTCGGGCGCGCCATCGACCGAATCGAACAGCTCGTTGAAATGCTTGATTTCGGCAAGGAAACGCCGCTCGGCATCCTCGTTGCGCGTCAGACGATACTCGATCTCGTAGCGCCGCATGGTGAGAAGCGATATCGTCAGGTTGGCGCTGTCAACGTCGGCGACCCAAGACAGATCGTTATGGATGATATTCTCGACTGCATCGCTCGCCGCTATGAGATCGGCGGTCAGGCCGTCGGTTTCCTTAAAGCCCAGCGATTTCTCCTCGCGCACCAGACTGTCGAAGCTGGCCTTGAGGTCGCGCACGGTGCTGCGTAGCGGCAAGATCGCGTCTTGCTGAGCGGCGCTGAGCGATGCCTGGATGCGGTCGATACATCGCATCGCCAGCTCCTGCCCCTTGGCGAAATTCTCGACCTGGTCATTGGAAGGATGCGCGGCGAAATCGGTCGTCGCGGCGCGCATCATGAGAAGCCCGGTTTTGAGATCGCGGCTGGCGTCGGACACCTCGGTGTTGCGATGCACAGCCTCGAAGGCGCTGCCGACTTCGGCGTCGCCGATCAGATAGGCGACGGCGATGGCGAGGAAGCCGACCACGGGAATAACGCCGAGAACGACGATACGGGCGCGCACCGACAGCCTGGAGAAAATCTGCCTGATGAACAATCCTGCACCCGATCGGACGTTGGCTCGATGTAGCAGTAGCTTATTCGGCCCACGGCGCGCCTGGCGCCGCCGGCCGAGATTGACACCGCAACTGCCAATCGACCGCAGCACAGCAAAAAATGGTTAATTTTGTGCAAGAAACGTCGGTTTCAGACGTTACAAAGGCTGCTTGGAGGCGGGTTGGACGGCGGCCGTTGCTTTTGTGCACTGCACGCGTAAGCTTCACGGCGAGGCCGGGCCGTTAATTGCCAGCTCACCGGAGCCAGTCATGCCGCTTGCCGACTCCCTGATGCCCGCGGACCACGAATTGGCCACCCCGCTGCGCGACGCGCTCGCAGCCGTCGAGGCGCTGTTCGACGATGCCCGCCGTGCCGTCGCCAACCGGGTGACGATCGAAGGGCGCCCAGTTGCCCGCATATTCGACCGCGAACAGCGTGCCGCGCATGGGCTCGCCTGGCTCGCGACCTATGTCGAGGCCATCCGGCAACTTGAAGCCTATGCGCTGCGGCTGTCGGCAGCCGGCAGCTTCGGCGAGACCGAGGAGCTGATCGTGCGGATCGGCGCCGGCGAATATCTCGCCCAAATCTTCGGCGGCATCGCGATGAGCCAAGGCGAGATCGTGCGCATGTCCGATCTCGGGCTTGCGCCGGCCGCGATTGCGGCGCGGGCGACCCCCGCCGTCGAGCATCTCATCGCCACCGGCAATACCGCGCAACGCCGCGCGCGGCTCGTCGAGCTGATCCGGCAGAGTCACGATGCGACAGTCGGCGCCTGCGGGCTCGACGAGACGCTCGATTCGATCCGCGAAGAAATGCGCAAATTCGCCGACGACCGCGTCGTGCCCTATGCGCAGGCGTGGCATCTAAAGAACAACTACATCCCGCTCGAGGTTGTCGCGCAAATGTCGGATCTCGGCGTGTTCTCGCTCACCATCCCGGAGGATTACGACGGCATGGGGCTCGGCAAGGAATCAATGTGCGTCGTCTCCGAGGAACTGTCGCGCGGCTATATCGGGGTCGGCTCGCTAGGCACGCGATCCGAAATCGCCGCCGAATTGATCTTGGGCTCGGGCACCGAGGAGCAGAAACGCAAATGGCTGCCCAAGATCGCCTCCGGCGCAGTGCTGCCGACCGCGGTGTTCACCGAGCCGAACACCGGATCCGATCTCGCTTCGTTGAAGACCCGCGCGGTGCGCAACGGCGACGTCTACAAAGTCTACGGCAACAAGACCTGGATTACGCATCCGGTCCGCGCCGATCTGATGACGCTGCTCGTGCGCACCAATCCCGCCGAGACCGGCTATCGCGGGCTGTCCATGTTCCTCGCCGAAAAGCCGCGCGGCACGGACGCCGATCCGTTTCCGGCTTCCGGCATGTCCGGCACCGAGATCGAGGTGCTGGGCTACCGCGGCATGAAGGAATACGAAATCGCATTCGACGGATTCATCGTGAAGGCCGAGAATCTCCTTGGCGGCGTCGAAGGCCTCGGCTTCAAGCAATTAATGGCGACTTTCGAGGCGGCGCGCATCCAGACTGCGGCGCGCGCCATCGGCGTAGCGCAAGCCGCGCTGGAGCAGGCGCTGATCTATGCCACCACGCGCGTGCAGTTCGGCGAGCCGATTGCCAATTTCCCGCGGGTGTCGGACAAGCTCGCCATGATGGCCGTCGAGATCATGATTGCGCGGCAGCTCACTTATTATGCGGCGCGGCAAAAGGATTCCGGACGACGCTGCGATCTCGAAGCCGGCATGGCGAAACTCTTGGCCGCGCGGGTCGCCTGGGCGGCGGCCGACAACGCCGTGCAGGTCCATGGCGGTAACGGCTTCGCCGTCGAATTCCCGGTCTCGCGCATTCTGTGCGACGCGCGCATTCTCAATATTTTCGAGGGCGCGGCCGAAATCCAGGCGCAAGTCATCGCCCGGCGGCTGCTGGACGGGTCAAACTGATTTCCAAGGCCCACATCGCACGGAAGGATGAATTCGAAACGAATGCATAGTTTCCGCCATTGACTCAAATCAAGGCGCCCCAGCCAAGCTGCGAGCATTCTACGGCCGCGTTTTAAAAGAACAGCGAGATTTGCCCGATGACCAAAGTGAATATTCCGCATAACGCCTATGTCTTCGTCGGCGACGGGCGCAAGGCGCTCGTTCTGCGTAACGAAGGCGATGCGCAGTTCCTCGATCTCAAGACCGAGCGGGTGTTCGCCGACAAAAATCCGCCGACCCACGAGCAGGGCGCCGACCGTCCCGGCAGAGCGCATTCTTCGGTCGGCCCGGGCCGATCGAGCGTCACGCAGACCGACTGGCACGATCTGGAAGAGCACAAATTCGCCCACGACGTGGCGGCGGCGCTGGAGAAGGTCGTGCGCGAGCGCAAGGTCGAGGCTTTGATCATAGTGGCGCCGCCGCGTGCGCTCGCCGACCTGCGCAAAGCCTTCCACGACGACGTGAAGAAGAAGATCGTGGCGGAGATCGACAAGGATCTTACCAAGCATCCGGTCTACGACATCGAGAAGCATCTTATGAACGCGTAGGCCGGATTTCGCGGCTTGGCGGCACCTTAAACGGCAAGCATTGACGCTGACGGTTACGTCGGTGAATGTCGACGGATGGAAACGCTCAACGCAGCCGAGCCTGCGAAAGGCGACGCGCTCAACTCCGGCGTGGCATGGCTGCGCCTTGCTGCAACGGTGCTTATCTCGACCATCGGCGGAGTTGGAATGTGGTCGGTGGTGGTGGCGCTGCCCGCGGTGCAGTCGGAATTCGGCGTTGCACGGGCGCAAGCCTCGTTGCCGTTCACGCTGGCGATGCTGGGATTCGCCCTTGGCGGCGTGATTATGGGCCGGCTGCTCGATCGGGCGGGAATTTTGGCGCCGCTCACGCTTGGCGCAGCCGCGCTTGGTGTCGGCTATCTCGGCGCCGCCAATGCCGGCAGTCTGCTGCAGTTTGCCCTGGCGCATGCGGTGATCGGGTTCGGCAGCTCCGTCACGTTCGGCCCACTGATGGCGGACATCTCGAACTGGTTTGTCCGCCGCCGCGGCGTGGCGGTAACCCTGTGCTCGGCCGGCAATTATCTCGCCGGCACGGTGTGGCCCCCGGTCGTGCAACGATCCATCGCGCTCTATGGGTGGCGAACCACTCATGTCGGCATTGGACTTGCCTGCAGCGTGGCGATGCTTCTGATCGGCCTTGTCGCCTTGCGACGGCGGGCGCCTGCCGTGCTATTGAGTGTGAGCGCCGCAACGCACGCGGGATCGCCAGTAGCGTTCGGTCTCTCCCCCGGCGCGCTGCAAACGCTGCTCGCGGTGGCTTCGGTCTGCTGCTGCGTCGCGATGTCCATGCCGCAGGTTCACATCGTCGCCTATTGCGGCGATCTCGGCTATGGCGTCGCCCGCGGCGCCGACATGCTGGCGCTGATGATGGCTTTCGGGATCGTGGGCCGCATCGGTTCGGGATTCATTGCTGACCGCGTCGGCGGTTTGCCCACCCTGATGCTGGGGTCGGTCCTGCAAGGCGTCGCGTTGCTGCTCTATCTGCTCTACGACGGGTTGGTATCGCTTTATGTCGTCTCGGCGGTGTTCGGTCTGTTCCAGGGCGGCATTGTGCCGAGCTATGCCATCATCGTGCGCGAATATTTCCCGGCCAAGGAAGCCGGCGCGCGCATCGGTATGATCCTGATGGCGAGCCTGTTCGGCATGGCGCTGGGCGGCTGGCTGGCGGGATACATCTTCGATCTGACCGGCTCCTACCAGGCCGCGTTCTTTAACGGGCTCGGCTGGAACGCCGTCAACGGCGCAATCGTGCTGTGGCTTCTGTTTCGGCGCCGGTCGGGTCTCGCCTATGCGTGAAGTTCCGGCGCCGGCTCGCGCAGCAAAAGTCCGACGTTTCCGGAGAGAATGCGCTCGCCGTCAGGTCCGAGCGCCCGGATGTCGTTGACAAAGTCGCGCACCACTTCGCGCTTGCGGATTTCCTGCGGGTAGTCGGTGGCGAACACCATGCGGGACGCCGGGATTTCAGCGAGGCCCGCCTTCACGGCGCCGATGCCGCCGGCAAATCCGGCGGTGTCGAAGACGAGGTTATGGCCGATATAATGGTCGAAGTCCTTTTTGCCTTTGGCGCCGTGCCGTTTGTTGCCGGCGGTGCCCCAAAACTCCTTGTCCTGGAAACAGCGGATGCGCGCCAGCATGCCGGCGATGCCGCCTGACAAATGCGCCATGTGCACGGTGAGTTCGGGATGGCGGTCGAACACGCCTGAATTGATGAGCCGGATCGTCGCCATGATCAGCGAAAATTCGCGGCCGACGGTGCGCGCGGTGTCGTAGCTGTCGAATTGCTGCGCCTGATTAAGCTTCAGCGCCGGATGCACGAACACGAACATGCCAAGCTTGCAGACTTCGTCCCAAAACGGCTCGATTGCCGGATCGTCGATCCACTTGCCGTCGAACTCCGACGTGATGGTGACGCCCTGAAAGCCAAGCTCGTGGCGGCAGCGGTTGAGTTCTTTCAACGCTGTGCCGCCGCCGAGCGGATGCGCATGCGCGGCGCCGATGAAGCGGCCGGGATAATCGCGCTCGGCGTTTTTCGCCTTGTCGTTGACCAGCCGCGAGGTTTCGAGATCGGCGCACATGCCGGCGGCGCTGGTGAGCCAGGCAGCGTCGATGCCGGCCAAATCCATCATGGCGATGTGCTCGTCAAGATCGTAGAGCAGCGAATGCACCGTATAGCTCGGCGCGCCGAGCGCGTCGTAGTTGAGCACGAGCCGGTCGCCGGGATCGTCCTTGATCAGCTCGCGCGGCGTGAAATGATGCTGGAAATCGACGATCATCGGTACCTCGACAAGGTTACGGCGCCGTGTTGTAGCCCGGATTGCGCGGAGCGCAATCCGGGGCAGCCGAGCAGCCGCAATGCCGATCCCGGGTTTCGCAATCGCTCAACCCGGGCTACAAGGGCGCCATGGCCAATTTCATGTCGCATGTTGCGGTGCCGGTCGCCATTGGCGCGGTCGCGATCGTTCTCCTGCTCGGCCTCGTCAATATGATGATGGGCGGCTCCGGCAATACCTCGCAGAAGCTGATGCGGCTGCGCGTGCTGCTGCAAGCCATCGCCATCGGCGTTATCATGCTGACGCTCTGGTTCATGGGGAAATGACTTGAGCCATGGTTGTTCTGAATAAGATCTATACCCGTACCGGCGATGACGGTACCACGGCGCTCGGTACCGGCGAGCGGCGCAAGAAATACGATTTGCGCATCGCCGCCTACGGCACCATCGACGAAGTCAATGCCGCAATCGGTGTGGCGCGGCTGCACACCGTGCACGACGCCGAGCTCGATGCCGTGCTGTTGCGCATCCAGAACGACCTGTTCGACGTTGGCGCCGATCTGTGCACGCCGGGAAAAGGCAGGGGGCCGGGCGGCGCGCGGCTCACCGTGACCGAAAAGCAAGTGATGTGGCTTGAAACCGAGATCGACCGCTTCAATGCGGGGTTGAGTCCGCTGGGCTCGTTTGTACTGCCGGGCGGCAGCGCGGCGGCGGCCTATCTGCATCTTGCCCGCACCATCTGCCGGCGCGCCGAACGATTGATCGCCGAGCTGATGGATCGGCCGGGCGAGAGCGTGACCTCTGAGCTGCTTAAATACGTCAATCGCCTGTCCGACTTCCTGTTCGTCGCCAGCCGTCACGCCAACGGCAATGGCGCGGGCGACGTGCTGTGGAAGCCGGGCGAGAATCGCTGAACGCACTCGCGGCGAGGACTCTGCGGGGATTTATGGGGCGGCTCGACGACAAAGTCGCAATCGTCACCGGCGCTGCGAGCGGTATCGGCCGCGCCAGCGCACTTCTGTTCGCCCGCGAAGGCGCGCGGCTCCTCATCGTTGATCGCGATGCCGACGGGCTCAACGCAACCGAAGGCGCTGTTGTGGAGAGCGGTGGCCTTGCGGAAATGTTTGTCGGCGATGTCGAACGCGAAGCCGATGTGAAGGCCTATGTGACGCGCGCCATCGGGGTTTTTGGCGCACTCGACATTATGTTTGCCAATGCCGGCATTCTCGGCGAGCCAGTGCCGATTCTCGAACAGACCGTGGAACAATGGCTCGAAATTCTGCAAATCAATTTGATCGGACCGTTCCTCGCCATAAAGCACGCCGCGACCCACATGGTCGGCGTCGGCCGCGGCGCGATCGTGCTTACCGCGTCGACTGCGGGACTGCGTGCCGCCGCAGGCAGTGCTCCCTACAGCGCGAGCAAGGCCGGCGTCATCAGTCTCGCCCAGACCGCGGCGAATTCGCTGTCCGGGACGGGCGTGCGTGTCAACGCGATCTGCCCGGGGCTGATCGAGACCGGCATGACGCGCGCGCTGTTCGAGGCCGCGCGCGAACGCGGCACTGCGGACAAGATCGGCCAGCTCAATCCGCTGCTACGCGCCGGCGCCGCGGAGGAAATCGCGGCCATGGCGCTGTTTCTGGCGAGCGACGAGGCCTCCTACGTCAACGGCCAAGCCTTCGCCGTCGACGGCGGGCTGTCCTCGACGCTGCCGTTCCGGCGACCGATCCGTTGACCGAAAGGCCCGTGACCGTTAGGTTTCCCGCACCGCAGCATCGGGTTCTCAGCGGCCGAGGGCGGCAAAGAAAAACGGCCGAATAAGCCAAGGGTCATTGCAGCCAAATTAGCACCATGAAAATTCTCGTGCCCGTGAAGCGGGCGATCGACAAGGATGTGAAAATTCGGGTCAAGGCCGACGGCTCCGGCGTCGAGCTCGGCAACGTGAAAATGTCGATGAATCCGTTCGACGAGATCGCCGTCGAGGAAGCGCTCCGGCTCAAGGAAGCGGGCAAGGCAACCGAGATCGTCGCCGTCTCGATCGGGCCGCAGCAAGCCGCCGAGACGATCCGCACCGCGCTCGCCATGGGCGCCGACCGCGGCATCCTGGTCAAGATCGAGGGCGTTGTCGAGCCGCTTGCGGTCGCCAAAATCCTCAAAGGCATCGCAGCGGCGGAACAGCCCGGCCTCATCATCATGGGCAAGCAGGCGATCGACGACGATTGCAATCAGACCGGTCAGATGCTGGCGGCGCTGCTGGGCTGGCCGCAGGGCACTTTCGCCTCCAAAGTCGCACTCGACGGCGATGCGCTCCTGGTCACGCGCGAGGTCGACGGCGGCTTGCAGACGGTGAAGCTGAAACTGCCGGCCATCGTCACGACCGATCTGCGGCTCAACGAGCCGCGCTACGCCTCGCTGCCCAACATCATGAAGGCGAAGAAAAAGCCGATCGACGAAAAGACCGCCGCCGATTACGGCGTCGACATCAAGCCGCGTCTGGAAGTGGTCAAGACGGCGGAACCGCCGGTGCGCAAAGCCGGCGTCAAGGTGAAAAGCGTTGCCGAACTCGTCGAGAAACTCAAAGAGGCGGGAGCGGTCTGATGACGATTTGCCCGCTCATTCCCGCGCAAGCGGGAATCCAGACCGCGAACGCCACCTGTCGCGCAACATTCTGGGTCCCCGCCTTCGCGGGGACGAGCGAAGTGTAAGCAATGCCGACGCTGCTTCTCGCCGAGCACGATAATGCCGCGCTCAAGGACGCCACCGCCAAGGCGCTGACCGCCGCCAAGGCGCTCGGCGCCGAAGTGCACATCCTCGTCGCCGGACATGATTGCAAAGCGGTCGCCGCGGCCGCGGCGAAGCTCGACAGCGTCGCCAAGGTTTTGCTGGCGGACGCGCCCGCCTACGAGCACATGCTGGCCGAGCCGGTCGCGGCGCTGATCGTCGCCCTCGCGGGACCTTACGAGACCATCATGGCGGCGGCGACCACCACGGGAAAGAACATCATGCCGCGCGTCGCGGCGCTGCTCGAACGTCATGCAGATTTCCAACGTCATCAAAGTGGTGGCGCCGGACACGTTCGAACGGCCGATCTATGCCGGCAACGCCATCCAGACCGTGCGCGCGCACGATGCCAAGAAAGTGATCACCGTGCGCACCGCGGCGTTCCAGGCGACGGGGCAGGGCGGCGCCGCGCCGGTCGAACCGGTTGCCGCCGCCGCCGATCCGGGCCTTTCCGGCTTCGTCGGCGAAGAACTGTCCAAGTCGGAACGGCCGGAATTGACCTCGGCGAAGATCATCATTTCCGGCGGCCGGGCGATGCAAAACCGCGAGAACTTCACCAAATATATAGAGCCGGTGGCGGACAAGCTCGGCGCCGCGATCGGCGCGTCGCGCGCGGCGGTGGATGCCGGCTATGCGCCGAACGATTGGCAGGTCGGGCAGACCGGAAAAGTTGTGGCGCCCGACCTTTACATCGCGGTCGGCATTTCCGGCGCCATTCAACATCTCGCCGGCATGAAAGATTCGAAAGTCATCGTCGCGATCAACAAGGATGAGGAAGCGCCCATCTTCCAGGTCGCCGATTACGGGCTGGTGGCCGATCTCTACCAGGCCTTGCCGGAGCTCGCGACGGAGCTCGATAAGGTTAAGCGCTGAGCGTATGTGGCGCACGGCGCAAGATCGTCGTAAAAGGTGAATCGGTATGGTCAACGTCAAGGAACGGCCCAAAGCGCCGCAGATGCGCGGCGAGCAGGCGAGCGGGATGCCTCATTCGATTCGTAAGATCGGCGTGGTCGGCGCCGGCCAGATGGGCAATGGCATCGCCCATGTCTGTGCGTTGTCCGGCTTTCACGTGCTGCTCAACGACATCGCCGCCGACCGCATCACCGCGGGGCTTGCCACCATCAGCGGCAACTTGGCGCGCCAGGTCAGCCGTCAGCGCATCAGCGACGAGGAGCGCCAGGCGGCGATGAAGCGCATCATGCCGGCCGAGACGCTGGACGAGCTCGGCGACTGCGATCTCGTCATCGAGGCGGCAACCGAGCAGGAAGACATCAAGCGCAAGATCTTCTCTGCGCTCTGCCCGTCGCTCAAGCCGGCGACGATCGTCGGCACCAACACCTCGTCGATTTCGATCACGCGGCTCGCCGCCGCGACCGATCGGCCCGAGCGTTTCATCGGCGTTCATTTCATGAATCCGGTGCCGCTGATGGAATTGGTCGAGGTGATCCGCGGCATCGCCACCGACGACGCCACGTTCGAATCGACCAAGCAATTCGTCGGCAAGCTCGGCAAGCAGATCGCGGTCGCGGAGGACTTCCCGGCCTTCATCGTCAACCGCATCCTGCTGCCGATGATCAACGAGGCGGTGTACACGCTCTATGAAGGCGTCGGTAACGTCGAGGGGATCGACCGGGCGATGCGGCTCGGCGCGCACCATCCGATGGGGCCCTTGGAACTCGCCGACTTCATCGGGCTGGATACCTGCCTTTCGGTGATGCAGGTGCTGCACGAGGGTTTAGCCAACTCCAAATACCGGCCGTGCCCGCTCCTTGTGAAATATGTCGAGGCCGGCTGGCTCGGCCGCAAAACGCAGCGCGGTTTTTACGACTACCGCGGCGAAAAGCCGGTGCCGACCAGGTAGTCAGAGGTCAGTAATCAGTAATCAGTAATCAGATGGCCGAAGCGCATCTGATTACTGACTTCTGATGACTGACTCCTGATCACGCCGCCGCCGCCATTTGCGGCGCGGTTTCGCTCCAGCACGGCAGCGCTATCACGGGCTCGGACCAGCCGCGGATCGCCGCGTAAGGGGCAAGCGAGAGCTGCGCTTGCTTGGCGTAGAACAACGACGAGGCGACGGCGAAATCGGCGATCGTGAGCGTGTCGCCAACCAGATATTTCTGCTTACCGAGATGTGCGTCGAGCATCGCCGCCTCTTTGGCGTAGGCTTCGACGCCCTTGGCGATGACGGCCTCGTCGGCCGGCCCGAGGTTGAGCATCGCTTTCACCAACCGCTCGCTCAGCACCGGCGCCCAGGCGTCCCTGGTCCAGTGCGCTAGGTTCCAACTTTGCCAGCGCGTGATATCGGCGCGCGCACGCGCATCGTCCGGCCACAGCGGGTTGGCCTTTTTGCCGGCGACATATTGCAGGATCGCCATCGTCTCCCACAGCTTGAAATCGCCGTCGACCAAAGCCGGCGTGCGGCCCGTGGGATTGATGGCGAGAAAGGCCGGCGTCTTGGTGTCGCCCTTGACGAAATCGAGCGGCACGAACTCGAGCGGTACCCCGATATGGCTGGCAAGCGCGCGGACCTGCCAGGTGTTCGGGGAGGGAGCAAAGCCGTACAGTTTCATGATCAACTCCTGCGGTTGGAACTTTGTAGTCCGGATGAGCGGAGCGAAATCCGGGGGAGACCGACAGACTTCACCGCAAATCCCGGGTGTCGCTTCGCTCACCCGGGCTACGGTCACTAATCGCAGCAGGCGGACTTGGGTTGCTGGTATGACGCTTTTGTATCGACGACGGCGTCCTCGTAGCGGTCGTGATGGCGCACCCAGGCCATCGACCACTTCAAGCCCTCCTCGTCGCGCCCCTTCGGTGCGACGTCGAGAAAATTGTAGGCGCCGATGAAAATATCGAGACCTCGCCCATAGGTCGAATAAGTATGGAAGATGGCGCCGCCGGAATTTTTGTAGAACACGCTGGCGCCGGGCCGCTCGTCGCTCGGGAACTCGGTCAATTCGTAATTGTACAGCGCCTTGCCGGTCGCCTTTTCTTCGGGAGTGGCCGAGACCTGATAGTCGAAGTTGAAATCGCTGCCGAGCGACGACACCCATTTGAAGCGCCAGCCCATGCGCGCCTTGAACTTCTCGATTTCGGCAAGCGGCGCGCGCGAGACGACGACGAAGGCAACGTCGCGTTGCGCCAGATGAATGACGGCGCCGTCGAAGTGATCGGCGAGCAGCGAGCAGCTCGGACAGCCCGCCTCCCAGCCGGGGCCGAGCATGAAATGATAGACGATGAGTTGGCTCTTGCCGCCGAACAAATCGGCGAGCGATTGCTTGCCAGACGGCGTATCGAACAGATAACTCTTCTCGACCTTTTCCCAGGGCAATTCGCGGCGCTTGCGGGCCAGCGCGTCGCGCGCCCGCGAAAATGCTTTCTCCTCGGCCAGGTAGGCCTTGCGTGCGGCGACCCATTCGTCGTGCGATACGATGTGGTGCGATTCCATGACGGATTCTCCGACCGTGCAGCCCGGATGGAGCGAAGAAAAATCCGGGAACGGCGTACCAAGCTGAAACTCACTCCCAGGTTATGCTCCGCTTCACCCGGGCTACATTTTCACTGTGCCGGTGTCATCCAGCCGATGCCGGCGCCACCGGGCTCCATCAGGATGGCGATGCGGCCGACGCCGGGCACGTCGAAGATCGGCTTCATCAGCTTGGCGCCGGCCTTGACCGCTTCCTGCACGCGCGCATCGACATCATCGACCGCAAGGTAAGCCATCCAGCTTTCGGGTACCGGGCCAAACTCGGGCGTGCTGATGTCGAGAATGCCGGCCACTGGTTGGTCGCCCATCTTGGCGACCCAGTAGGTTCCGGCGCCGGCGGGCATCGGCATGGCGTCGAAACCCCAGCCCACGGTTTCGGCGTAGAATTTCTTGGCGCGCTCGACACTGCGCGTCATCAATTCGTTCCAGTAGAAAGTGCCGTGCGTTCCGCGCATGATAGCCTCCTTTACGCGAACATCTGTTCCATCTTGTCGAGCGCGCTGCTCCAGCCGCCTTGATGACGGTCGCGCGCGTCGGCGTCGAAGAATTGCTCATGCGTGAGCGTCAGCAATGAGCCGTCGCCGTCGGGCTTGATCTCGACCGTGACCAGCGATTCGCGCTCCGGCGTCGTGATCCAGGCCCAGGTGAAGACGAGCTTGCGGTCCGGGACGAATTCGCGATAGGCGCCGCTGACGTCATGTGTTTCGCCGTCGGGCGACTGCATCACCCAGCGAAATCGGCCGCCGAGGCGCGCGTCGCATTCGACGCTCAGCACTTTGACGCCGCCGGGCCCCATCCAGACCTTTACTTTTTCCGGATCGGTCCACGCCGCGAAGACTTTTGCCGGCGACGCCTTGAGCCGGCGCTTGAGGGTGAGGCTCGGTTTAGTGGCTGTTTGGGTGGCCATGACTTTTCCTTTCGTAAAGAGGAGTCTTCTTCCTCCAAAAACGCGGCCAGGTTGGACAGCCGCTCGGACCAGAATTTTTCATATCGATTGAGCCACTCGAACGCGTCGCGCATCGGCTCGGCGTCGAGACGGCAGGCGACGACGCGTCCGGCTTTCGCGCGCACGACGAGCCCGGCATCGGACAGCACGTCGAGATGCTTCATGATCGCCGGCAGCGACATTGCAAACGGCGCGGCAAGCTCGCTCACCGAGAGATCGGGCGCGGCGGCGAGCCGCATCACCAAAGCGCGCCGGGTCGGGTCGGACAGCGCCGAAAACGTGCGGTCGAGCGGCTCGCTATAAACCTTAACCATGTGGTTAAGTATAGGGCGCCGTGCGACAGTGTCAAGCGCACCGTCGCGCCCTCTTTTTCGCTAGCCAATCCGCTTCAAAGCGAGCACGCCGCCGCTTACGTCATGTAAAACACGAGATTGTTATGATCGATTTGCCGATCACGCGCGAGCGTCGCATCACCGTGCGGGCGCTGTTGCTGGGCGACCGCATCGAGACCGCGGGGCTGGAACGCAGCGACGTGCTGGCGACCGTGCCGCTGGCGTTCCGCGCCGGCGAGAAAGGCATCGTCGCCTTGTTCCGCTATGGCGTTGCCGTCATGGTCGGCATGTCGCCGCTCGAAGAGGACGAGGTCATACGCCGGCTGGATGGCCGCATCGTCGGTCCGATAAGTCCGCGCGAAGAAGAAACGGTTCAAATCGAAATCGCGCCCGACAAGGACGATCAGGTGACTTCATCGGGCGTTATTGTGCTCAAGGCGCTGACCACCGAGCACATCTTGCTGATCGCCGATGCGCTCGCCACCAGCGTGGTTTTGGCGCACGACGAAAAAAACGTGGCGACGGTTTTCGGCGTGATTCAACCTCTCGCTCAAGAACTGGCGCAGCGCGGCCGCACCCCCGGCGGCCGCCGCGCCATCCTTAAGCACATCGGCAACGCGCTCCTGGTCCAGCATCGCGTGTCCGGCCTGGTCGCGGTGGCGGAAAAGCCCGACGTGCTGTGGGAGCGGCCCGATCTTGAGCGTTTATACGCCCGGCTCGAAGACGAATACGAATTGAAGGAGCGCGCGGATGTCTTGACGCGGAAACTCACGGTGATCTCCATTTCGGCAAAGGCGTTCGCAGACATCATCGACACCGAGCGCTCGTTGCGGTTGGAGCTGATCATCGTCGCGCTTATCGTCGTCGAAATCGTGATCGCCGGATTTCAGTTGCTGGTGCGTTAGCCCCGGCCGAATTTTGCTTCGCTCAATCCCGGCTATTGATCGCCGCGCTGACGAGCTTGACGCCGTCGTCGCTTCCCCATTCGGCGGGGCCGGCCATGTTGCCGATCTCGCAGCCGTTCCTATCGACGATCTCTGTCGTCGGCATGCCGAAGGCCTTGCCGACCTCCTTCAGATCCTCGAACACGTGCGCGCTGGCGTCGGAATAATAGGCGAGATGCGTCACGCCGACGTCTTTTAGGAAGGCGAGCGGCTTTGTCGGATCGCGGGTATCGATATTGACGGCGACCACCTCGAAATCGGGCCCGCCGAGCTTGGCTTGGAGCGCATCGAGCGCCGGCATTTCGCGCCGGCACGGCACGCACCAAGTGGCCCACAGGTTGAGAAGCACGGTGCGGCCGCGCCAATCGGCGAGCGTCTTGTCGTGGCCTTGGGCATCCTTGAACGCGAGATCGGGCACGCGGAACGGCCGTTGCGCGACCGCCAGCGCGGCGACTTCGCCGTGAACCAGCGGCGCGATCCGTGTGGCGGTATTAACCGCCGGCCGGCAGGCGGCATCGGCCGGATTGCTTCGTAGTCGCGCTATCCCGTATACCCCCGCCAGGACAATCAGGATTTCGACAGCCGCCGCGGTCGAAACGAGCCGCAGACGGCCGATTTTGCGCAGCGGCGGGGTGAATTGCTCGGTCATGAGAGGCTGGGGTTCATAAGCCAAAGTTCATAAGCGACGTGTAGCGACGTGTCATGAGCAATAAAATGTGGGGCGGGCGGTTCGGCTCGGGACCCGATCCGATCATGGCGGACATCAACGCCTCGATCCATTTCGATCGCCACCTCTACCGGCAGGACATTGCCGCCAGCAAGGCGCATGCGGCGATGCTCGCCAAACGCGGCATTATCACGGCGCAAGATGCAAAGCGGATCGCTCACGGCCTAGACACGATCCTGTCAGAGATCGAGGCCGGCAAGTTCGTCTTCAAGCGGGCGCTCGAAGACATTCATATGAATGTCGAGAGCCGGCTGGCCGAGCTGATCGGGCCGGCGGCGGGACGGCTACACACCGCTCGCTCGCGCAACGATCAGGTGGCGACCGATTTCCGGCTCTGGCTGCGCGATGCCGTCGACGAGATCGACACAGCCCTTGCGGCTTATCAGCGCGCGCTGGCGGAGAAGGCGCTCGCCCAAGCCGATACCGTCATGCCCGGCTTCACGCATTTGCAGCCGGCGCAGCCGGTGACGTTGGGTCATCATCTGCTCGCCTATGTCGAAATGGCCGCGCGCGACCGCGGCCGCTTTGCCAACGCGCGGGCGCGCTTGAACGAAAGCCCGCTCGGCGCAGGTGCGCTCGCCGGAACGTCGTTTCCGATCGACCGCGCTATGACCGCAAAGGCGCTCGGTTTTGCGCGTGCGATGGCGAACTCGCTCGATGCCGTCGCCGACCGCGATTTCGTGCTGGAGACGCTGTCGGCCTGCGCGATTGCGGCGGTGCATCTGTCGCGCTTTGCCGAGGAGATCGTGATCTGGTCGTCGCCGCTTGCGGGCCTGATCCGACTGTCCGACAAATTCACCACCGGCTCCTCGATGATGCCGCAGAAGCGCAATCCCGACGCCGCGGAATTGGTGCGCGCCAAAACCGGCCGCATCGTCGGCGCGCTCACGGCGCTGTTGCTGGTGATCAAAGGGCTGCCGCTCGCCTATCAGAAGGACCTGCAAGAGGACAAGGAGGGCGCCATCGATGCGATCGGCGCGCTCGCTTTGTCGCTTCATGCGATGACCGGCATGGTGCGCGATCTGGAGCCCGACATCGCGCGGATGAGGCAAGTCGCGGGCGAGGGTTACTCGACCGCCACCGATCTTGCGGATTGGCTCACCCGCACGCTGAAACTGCCGTTCCGCGAGGCGCACCACGTCACCGGGCGGATCGTCGCCAAGGCGGCGGAAGCGGGCGTCGCGCTTGACCAGCTGCCGCTGAAAACCATGCAAACGGTCGAGCCGCGCATCACCAAGGCGGTATTCGCGGTGCTGTCGGTCGGCAATTCGGTCAGAAGCCGCAAGGTGCTCGGCGGCACGGCGCCGAGCAATGTCCGCCGCGAGGCTAAACGCTGGCTCAAGCGGCTCAAGCATAAGGCATAAGCGTTTAGCAACGGCTTTGCGCGATGCTTGAGCGGACACAATGTCGCCGTGCCGATGCGGTCTGTTGCCGTAGTCTTGAAGGGTCCTTTGGAGCGTGTTTTGGCTCAAATAGAACCTCCGCCCATTCCCGCGCGCGCGGGAATCCAGTGCTGGGTCCCCGCATTCGCGGGGACGAGCGGATTGGGTCGCAAGCTTGCTCTCATTGCGGCGTCGATCGCCGTGCTGGCGCTGGCCGGCTGCGGCCGCGAAGGCCCGCTCGAACTGCCGCCGGGGCCGGCGCCGGGCACTCCGGCCGCAACGTCGCAACTGACCTCGCCGGACGGCACGCCTGCTCCCGGCTCGCCGCAGGACACGGCGGCGAAAACCGGCTTCGACGCGCAGGGCAATCCGGTGGCGGCGCCGGGCCAGAAACAGTTCTTCATTCTCGATCCGCTGCTGCAGTAACGCCGGCCAGTAGCCGATGCAGCGATTTGTGACTTACAAGGATGACGGGCAAAGGCGCAAGCAAGCCGCTTCATCCCATTCCGATCATGCTTTAAAGACTTTCCATGCATCATTTCACTTATCGCGGCGGCGCGCTCCATGCCGAAGCGGTCGATCTCAACGCGTTGGCGGATGCCGTCGGCACGCCGTTCTATTGCTATTCGAACGCGACCATCGAGCGGCACTATAAGGTCTTCGCCGGCGCCTTTGCCGACGTCGACGCGCTGGTCTGTTACGCCATCAAGGCGAACTCCAACCAGGCGGTGATTGCGACATTGGCAAAACTCGGCGCCGGCGCCGACGTCGTCTCCGCAGGCGAATTGGTACGCGCAACGAAAGCCGGTGTCGCCGCGGACAAGATCATGTTCTCCGGCATCGGCAAGACCGCGCGCGAGCTGGCACTGGCGGTCGAGCACGGCGTTCTGTGCATCAATGTCGAATCCGAGCCGGAGCTGGAGCTTCTCGGTTCGATCGCCGCCGCCAAGGGGCGCACTGCGGATATCTCTATTCGGGTCAATCCGGACATCGATCCGAGGACGCATGCCAAGATCGCGACCGGCAAGGCCGAGAACAAATTCGGCATTCCGATCAGTCGCGCCCGCGAAGTCTACGCACGGGCGGCAAAGCTCAAAGGCGTGCGGGTGATCGGCGTCGATATGCATATCGGCAGCCAGATCATCGAGCTCGATCCGTTCGGCGATGCGTTCGCTTTATTGGCCGACTTTGTCGGCGTGCTGCGCGCCGACGGCCATCGCATCAGCCACATCGATCTCGGCGGCGGCCTGGGCATTCCCTATCGCGAGGACAACGAGCCGCCGCCGGATCCCGACGCCTATGCCGCGATGGTCAAGCGCGCGACGCGAAACCTGAACTGCAAGCTTATTTTCGAGCCGGGCCGGCTCATCGTCGGCAATGCCGGGATCCTGCTGACGCGCGTCATTTACGTAAAGCGCGGCGAAGCCAAGACCTTTGTTATCGTCGATGCCGGCATGAACGATCTGGTGCGGCCGACGCTCTATGAAGCGCATCATGACATTCGCCCGGTTCGCGAAAGCACGCCGGGCGCGCCCCGAATCATGGCGGACGTGGTCGGACCGGTTTGCGAATCGGGCGACTATCTTGCGCTCGACCGCGCGCTTGTCGAGCCGGATCCCGGCGACCTCCTCGCCGTGATGACGGCCGGCGCCTATGGCGCGGTCCAGGCCGGCACCTATAACAGCCGCCCGCTCGTCGCCGAAGTGCTTGTTCGCAATGATGAATGGGCGCTGGTCCGGCCCCGCGTCAGCGCCGAAGAACTGATCGCGCTCGACCGCCTGCCGCCGTGGCTGTGAACTGGCTTTGAACTTGCATTGACTCAATATGTCGGCAGGTTGAGTGCCACGAACCGGCCCATATGTTATTGCGTTGTCTGCACAATAAATGTCGCACTAGCAGAGCGGCGGCGGAGCCCTTGGTGACGGAACAGCCTGTGCCCCAATCTGTGCCCGCGTCACGTCAAGGCGAGCGCCGGGCCGATCCGGCGACCAAGTCGCTATTGGCTGCGGCGCTGCGGCGCGCGCGCTGGACCATTGCGTGGGAGCGGCTATGGCCGGCGCTGGCGACGCTTCTCACCGCGGCCGGGATTTTCCTCGCCCTGTCCTGGCTCGGGCTGTGGCTGTGGCTGCCGGCGCTTGGCCGCGCCGTCGGCGTCGTCGCGATGGGGCTCGCCGTCGTCGCGGCCTTGATCCCGCTCGGCCTGTTGCGCATGCCGGCCGTGGCTGAGGGTTTGAGCCGGCTCGATCGCGGCAGCGGGCTGCGCCATCGCCCGGCAACTGCGATCGCCGACGCGCTCGCGGTCACTTCCAAAGATCCTTATTCGCTGGCGCTGTGGAACGCCCATGTCGAACGCGCGGTAGCGGCGGCGCACGCGCTCAAATCCGGCAAGCCTTCGCCGCAGGTCGCCTGGCGCGACCCGTATGCACTACGCGCGCTGGTGCTCATTGCCTGCATCGCCACGTTTTTCGCGGCCGGCGGCGAGCGCTGGGCGCGCATCGCGGCGGCGTTCGACTGGCGCGGCGTGGTGCTGCCGGCGAATTTCCGCGTCGACGCCTGGGTCGAGCCGCCCGCCTATACCGGCAAGCCGCCGATCGTGCTGCCGGGCATGCATCCGGGCGAGGCGACGGCGCAGGCGCAGACCGACGGGCCGTTCGCGGTGCCGGTCAATTCGACGCTGATCGTGCGCTCGACCGGCAACATCAATCTCGGTCTCACCGCAACGGGCAGCGTCACGCCGTCGAAGGAGGTGGCGCAAGCTCCGGCCGGCACGCAGGAGCATCGCTATGCGATCGCCGGGACCGGCGCGGTGGCGCTGCGCGGCGCCGCCGGCGACCTGACCTGGCCGTTCAACGCCATTCCCGACAATCCGCCGACCATCGCGTTGACCAAAGATCCGCAAGAGCAGAACCGCGGCTCGCTGCTCTTGTCGTACCGCCTCACCGACGATTACGGCGTAACGCAAGCCGAGGCGACTTTTACCCGCAAGGACGATCCGGCCGCGCCCGATGCGCCCGGCGGCAAGCCGCAACAGGCGCCGCATCCGCTCTACGGCCCGCCGGAATTCCCACTGGTTCTGCCGCAGGCGCGCACCAGAAACGGCGTCGGCCAGACCATAAAGGATCTGACCGATCATCCCTGGGCCGGTGCCGAAGTGACGATGACGCTCGTCGCTCATGACGACGGCGGCAATGTCGGCAGGAGCGAACCCTTCGCCTTCCGCCTGCCGGAGCGCGCCTTCACCAAACCCCTGGCGCGGGCGCTGATCGAACAGCGGCGCGATCTCGCCATGGACGCCAATACGCGCCCGCAAGTCATTACCGCGCTCGATGCGCTGGCGATCGCGCCGGAAAAATATACGCCGGAGATCGGCGTCTATCTCGGGCTGCGCTCGATTTTCTGGTCGCTGGTTCGCGCCAGGAGCGACGACGACCTGCGCGATGTGGTGACCCAGCTGTGGCAGATGGCGGTCGGCATCGAGGACGGCGACATTTCCGACGCGCAGCAAGCGCTGCGCAACGCCGAGAACGCGCTGCAGCAGGCGCTCGAACGCGGCGCCAGCGACGCCGAGCTCAAGCAGCTCATGGACCAGCTGCGCGCGGCGATGGACCGCTACATGCAAGCCTTGGCCGAGCAGCTTCGCAACAATCCGCAGCAGCTGTCGCGTCCGCTCGGCCCCAATACCCGGGTGTTGAGCCAGCGCGATCTGCAAAACATGCTCGATCGGCTCGAGAATCTGTCGAAGGGCGGCGCCAAGGATGCAGCGCAGGCGCTGCTCCAAGAGCTCGAGCAGATGATGGAGAACATGCAGATGGCGTCGCCGGACATGAACGGCGACGAAAGCGACGAAATGTCGGAGCTCGATCAGCTCGGCGACATGATCCGCCAGCAGCAGGATTTGCGCGACCGCACCTTCAAGCAGGGCCAGCAGGGTGCGCCGCGCGGCCAGCACGGCAAGCCGGGGCAGCCGGGGCAGCCGCAGCAGCCGGGCGATTCGCTCGGCCAATTGCAGCAGAGCCAGCAGGCCTTGCGCGACCGGCTCAACCAAATGCTGGAGGACTTGAAGAACCGCGGCCTCGGTCAGAACCAGCAGGGTCAGCAGGGCCGCCAAGCGCCGGGCCAGGGTCAGAACCAGGGTCAAGGCGGCGACGGACTCGATCAGCTCGGCCGCGCCGGCGACGCCATGGGCGAGGCCGAGGGCGATCTCGGCCAGGGCAATACCGACGACGCGGTGGACTCCCAAGGCCGCGCGCTCGACGCCTTGCGCAAGGGCGCGCAGTCGCTGGCGCAGTCGCTGCAACAGCAGATGGGGCAGGGCGCCGGCCAAGGCCGCGGCAGCCGCTTCGGCGAGTTGCGCGGCGAGAACGACACCGATCCGCTCGGCCGTCCGTTGCGCGGGCGCGACTATGGCGACGACTCCACAGTGAAGATTCCCGGCGACATCGACGTGCAGCGTGCGCGACGCATCATCGAGGAATTGCGCCAGCGTTTCGGCGACATGGCCCGCCCGCAGGAAGAGCTCGACTACATCGAGCGGCTATTGAAGGGATATTGAAGAAATTTTTTCCGCCCCCGCGAAAAGCGGGGAGGGGGACCATGCGAAGCATGGTGGAGGGGGCGTCTGAGACGACGTTTCATTTTCCTCTTCGCGGAATTGTTGAGGCCGACGCCCTCTCCACCGCGCTACGCGCGGTCATCCTCCCCCGTTTGCACGGGGGAGGATGACGGTTCCCCCGCGTTGACACGCCCCCCTATCGGCCTAAATTAAAGGTGTTCCGAGGGGTGCCCGGAAGCGGGCTGAGAAAAACCCTTTGAACCTGATCCGGGTCATGCCGGCGAAGGGACGGAAACTTCTACCAAATCCCGCCCCAACCTCGCCGTCAGCCGGATCGCTCGCAAGAGCGAACGCAGAAGGAATGCATCCATGAACAAGCCGCTCTCCGAATCCGATCTCGTCACGCCGAAGGTCACGACCGGCCCGATCGCCGGCTCGCGAAAAGTTTATTCGGCGCCGGAGGCCGCGCCCGATCTGCGGGTGCCGCTGCGCGAGATTGCGCTCTCGGAAAGCGCGGGCGAGGAGCCGGTGCGCGTCTACGATCCGTCCGGCGTCTATACCGAGGCCGACGCGGCGATCGACGTCGAGCGGGGCTTGAAGCGCCCGCGCGTGCAATGGGTGCGCCAGCGCGGCGGCGTCGAGGAGTATGACGGCCGCCCGATCCAGCCGGTCGATAACGGCAACGTCACCGGCAAGCATTTGGCGCGGAACTTTCCGAACACGCCGAAGCCGATGCGGGCGATCGGAGGTCAGATGTCAGATGACGGAGGTCAGAATCCATCATCCGACCTCCGACCTCCGACCTCCAACATCCGTCATCCCCTTACTCAACTGGAATGGGCGCGCGCCGGAATCATCACCAAGGAAATGATCTACGTCGCCGAGCGCGAGAACATGGGCCGCAAGACCATGCTCGACGTTGCGCAGGAAGCCCATGACGACGGCGAAAGTTTTGGCGCGTCGGTGCCGCTGTTCGTCACGCCGGAATTCGTGCGCTCGGAAGTGGCGCGCGGCCGCGCCATCATTCCCTCCAACATCAATCACGGCGAGCTCGAGCCGATGGCGATCGGGCGTAACTTCCTCACCAAGATCAACGCCAATATCGGCAACTCCGCCGTCACCTCGTCGGTCGAGGAGGAAGTGGAGAAGATGGTGTGGGCGATCCGCTGGGGCGCCGACACCGTGATGGACCTCTCCACCGGGCGCAACATCCACAACACCCGCGAATGGATTTTGCGCAATTCGCCGGTGCCGATCGGCACCGTGCCGATCTATCAGGCGCTGGAGAAGGTCAACGGCGATCCCGTGAAACTCGACTGGGAGTGCTACAAGGACACGCTGATCGAGCAGTGCGAGCAGGGCGTTGATTATTTCACCATCCACGCCGGCGTGCGGCTCGCCTACATCCACCTCACCGCCAACCGCGTCACCGGCATCGTCTCGCGTGGCGGCTCGATCATGGCCAAGTGGTGCCTGGCGCATCACAAGGAGAGCTTCCTCTACGAGCGCTTCGACGAGATTTGCGACCTGATGCGCAAATACGACGTGTCGTTCTCGCTCGGCGACGGCTTGCGTCCCGGCTCGATCCGCGACGCCAACGACCGCGCGCAATTCGCCGAGCTGGAAACGCTCGGCGAACTGACCAAGGTTGCCTGGGCCAAAGGCTGCCAGGTGATGATCGAAGGCCCCGGCCACGTGCCGCTGCACAAGATCAAGATCAATGTCGACAAGCAGCTCAAGGAATGCGGCGAGGCGCCGTTCTATACGCTCGGCCCGCTGGTCACCGACATCGCGCCGGCCTACGACCACATCACCTCGGCGATCGGCGCCGCGATGATCGGCTGGTTCGGCACCGCCATGCTCTGCTATGTCACGCCGAAGGAGCATCTCGGCCTGCCGGACCGCAACGACGTCAAGGACGGCGTCATCGCTTATAAGATCGCGGCGCATGCCGCCGATCTCGCCAAGGGCCATCCCGCCGCGCAATTGCGCGACGACGCGCTGTCGCGGGCGCGTTTCGACTTCCGCTGGAGGGACCAGTTCAACCTCTCGCTCGACCCCGACACCGCGCTCAAATACCACGACGAGACGCTGCCCAAGGACGCGCACAAAGTGGCGCATTTCTGCTCGATGTGCGGGCCGAAATTCTGCTCTATGAAGATCACGGCGGATGTGCGGGACTATGCCGCCGGTCTTTCCGACAATGAGAAGGCCGCGCTCTATCCTCATCCTGAGGCGGCCGCGCAGCGGCCCTCGAAGGATGGCATGTCGAAGGATGAAGCGGAGCGAGGTATGGCCGACATGTCCAAAAAGTTTCTCGACATGGGCGCGCAGGTTTATGTCGAGGCGGATAAGGTGAAGCGCAGCAATCAGGCGCTGGGGTAAATCATGGCCAGCATGTTGGACCGCATAACGGTCGATCCACAGACCTGCGGCGGCCGCCCGTGCATCCGCGGGCTGCGTGTCCGCGTCAAGGATATACTCGACATGCTGGCCGGCGGCTCATCGCGTGCGGAGATACTTCGCGATTATCCGTATCTGGAAGATAGCGATATCACCGCGGCGCTCGAATTTGCGTCGCGTGCGACGGATCATCCCGTTTTTGCGGCCTCCGAGAGGTGAAATTTCTTGTCGACGCGAATTTGCCGCCGGCGCTCGCCCAATGGCTGGCGTCGGAAGGGCACGAGGCGCAGCATGTGGCCGATTTCGGCATGGCGGCGATGCCCGATCGTGAAATATGGCAGCGCGCTCGCGATTTGAACGCCTGCATCGTAACCAAGGATGAGGATTTCGTCCTGCTACAGGCCTTGGATCGCGCCGGGCCTGCCGTGGTCTGGATTCGTATCGGCAACGCGGTTCGCAACGTTCTTATGCATCGCTTGCCTGCATTGTGGCCCGATGTGATAAATGCGATTGAACGCGGCGAAAAGATCGTAGAGGTGGGATAATATCGATCTCACTCAAACGTCATGCCCGGCCACCCGGGTCCGGCCGCCGGGCGGCCCGAGTATAAACTTGTTGCCGGGCATCCACGTCTTTATGCTTGGCCTTAACGAAGCAAAACGTGGATGGCCGGGACATAGGCGAGCGAAGCGACGCCGTTCTTCGAACGGCTATGCCCGGCCAAGACGGATCGGCAAGCATGGAAGGCACGAGACGAGGACTTGATTTCGTAAAGGCTCAAGCTGCGTTTAAGCGGGCCGCCGACAAAGCCATGCACGGGACGCGCGAGGAAAGATCAGGGCGCTTCCTTTTGGTAGAAGGGCCGGATATTTCGCGATATAACCTGTTCAGAGAATTGAGGAGTGATTCCATGACAGGTAAGAAGCACGAACTCTATGTTGAGCGCCGTTCGGAAGGCGATTACGCGGTCAGAAGGGGAGGGCTCCGAACGCGCCTCCGTTACTGCGCCAACGCAAAAACAGGCGATTGAGAAAGCTGAAAAGCTCGATCCCAAGGCGGCTGTCCTTGTCGAACGTGTCCGCGATACCAGTGTTGGCGGCAGAGACAAGTGGCGGAAACCTTGAGCGCGCAATCGTTGTGTTCCGCGCGTCCCGGACGCTCGGAAAGCTTTCGGACACGGCGCGGAGGTTTATGTCGAGGCGGATAAGGTGAAGGAGAGCAAGAGGCCTCTTTGACGAAGAACCTGCCTCTCCGCTTTATTGGGGAAGCGCCGTAATAACGGGCCGGTGGATGAGTGGTTCGGTATTCCCGAAGTCGGAACCGGTGAATTGATTCGACTTATCCCCTATGCGAACCGGGTCGAATCGGTGCAACGAAACGACGGTTGCGCTTAAGCATCGGTCCCGTCGACTGAGGTTAAAGTCTTGGTTGAGAAAGGCGGCCATGTGGATGGGAAGAGATATCCCCCTCACAAATTTACAGCTTCAAAAAATTATTTTCTTCGCTCACGGGACTTACTTAACGCAATTCAATTCCCCGCTTGTCATCAATCGATTTGAGGCTTGGGAGCACGGTCCCGTTATCCCGGAGCTTTACCACGCGCTGAAGCAGTACGGTGACCGCAATATCAAGTCGGCCGTCACCAGGTACGATTTAGAGTCACGTATCCATGATACCGCCCGGCTTTGGTCGGGCGACGAGCGCGCTACATTGCGAGCCTGCATTCAATACCGTGAGAACCGGCGTCCCGGATGGACGCTGTCCTGGCTTCGCGAGTCCGCTGCGCATGTTTTCGGCGGCGAACTTTCCGAAAGGGTTCTCAAACAGGCAATAGATTTAAATGTTCCTCCGAAAGCCCGTACCGGTTTCGTTTGAGACAGTGTTGATCTCGTAAACGCCCGCTGCCTTTAGCTTCTCAAAGAGCGGCTGACCGAGAATTGTGTCGGCTCTAGTCGCAAGAACGCAGCCGCCACGTTTAAGCAATTCGTTGAATTCGCGCATTTTATCTTGCTCAGCCGAGGACAGAGAGTTCAGGACTCTCTGGGATTTTTCCACGTTACCCCGCTTGAACAAGTTACCGTTGAATAGAAGGCCGTCGTTTCCATCGCCTTCAAAATCAACGAAACCGATATTGATCGATCGCCGAATGAAATCATCGGCGTCGGTCGAGGACATCTTATGCAAGTCGCTTACAGCTTCCTTCGTTTCTTTGAGGCTCTGCGGGGACTTGGAAGTTGTTTCAGAGAGTTGGATCGCCGCTTCCTCTCTGACAGACGGGCCGGCATTTTCGAGCATGTCGCTTGCGTGCATCAATGCGGCACGCGGGGTTAAGCCGATTACTCTGATATCACCGCTGCTCCCGACATCGATCAAACGCCGTTTACTCAACAAGTTCAAATAGTGGGGAAGCTCTGATCGTGGATTAAGACCAGCAGCCCTCGTGACAGCTTCAACTTCTGCTACCGACAGGGTCGCCTCTTCCGATTGGGAAAATCGTGTGAGAAGGTCGGCAGCTTTCGCCGATTTATCAATTACAGGAAATTCAGACGGCGCAGAAACGTCCAGTGCAATCTTTCGCCCATGATGGATCACCCAGGCGCCACGCGTTTCCTTCTCTGAACGATCCATTGATGCGGTACTTGGCACGCCGTGGCAACAATCAGACGCTGTGTTCAATATGCAATACTACCTGAGAAAGCAAGCTGATCCAAGTCACTTAACCCACATTCAAGTACTCCGAATAACGCCCGCTTGGCTGCCGCCCTCGGTGGCCTCTGCTCGCCGGGAAGAGGCGAATTTTCTGCTTGTCGTCACAATAATGTTGACAATGGTCTCTATTTCAGATACATTCCCGCGAATCAAAGCTTGCTCATCGAAGGGCACATTCCGGGTGCGACCTAGAAGGTGGAGCAAGTGCGGTTCCCGCGGGCGGTCTCGCACACCGTCCCCGGCGGCCTCGGGTCACCGCCCGACCGGCACTACGACCGGTCTCCGCGGAGCGCGGTGGACTGAGACAGGTGAAAAGGGGTAACGCCCCGCAAAGCCGGGTCTCAGGAAGCGCGGGACTGAGCGCTGAGCCGATGTCCGGATGCGTCCGGCGCGGCGAGTGCCGCGGTGGAGCGCCGAAAGGCGAGCGCGCCCGAAGCGCGGACGAATGGTAACATTCGCCTGCGTGGCGCGCGCCGGGCCCCGCTGGGCACGGCAAATGAAGTACGCGCCTTCCGGCGCTCCGCCCCGTTCTTTTCGCATGATCCCGAAAAGTGCAGTTGCGGTTTTCGGAAAAGATCATGCGCAAATATCGGGTGGCGATTGGACGGGCTTTCTTGAAGCGTGAAGCAAACCTCGGATGCCAAGGCGCATCGCGAGAACGAAATCGCATTAGCTCCATGTGTTCGTTATCAACACACGGAGGACTTCATCATGCAGCACTTTCGCATTCAGGGCCTGCCGGCGGAAGCTTTCGCGCCGCTGTTTGCCATGCCGGACTGGGCGCTCAAAAAGCACGGCGCGGTGCGCACCATTGCCGACGGGCCGCGCCCGTGCCGCATCAGCCTCACCGACGCCAAGCCGGGCGACGAGCTGATCCTGGTCAATTATGAGCATCACGCCGTGGCCTCGCCGTACCGCATGCGCTTTGCGATTTACGTGCGCGCGGGAGAAGCGACGTTCGACGCCATCGATGAGGTGCCGGAGCAGTTGCGCAAGCGCACGCTCGCGGTGCGCGGCTTCGACGCCGGAGGCATGATGACCGGCTGGGAATTGACCGAGGGCCAAAAGCTCGAAGAGGCAATCGCGCGGCAGTTCGCCGATCCGCGCACCAGCTATCTGCACGTGCACTTCGCCGCGCCCGGGTGCTATGCCGCGCGCATCGAGCGGGCGTGAGCGGAGGCGTTTCGCCTCTCCCCGGCGTCCCGGCGGGGGAAGGTCGCGATCCCCGACGCGATTCGGATGAGCTACCGTCCTCGCGGCATTTGCCGCGAGACTGGTCGCTAAAGACCTTTGGAGGATTGCTCCGGGCTCAGGTCGGGGCTCACCTCGACTGCACCGCGCTTTGCCGGTTTGCGTTCGATCCGGACGGCAAGACGATGACCGAGGCCGATCCAATAGCTTTCGTAATAGTTCGTTGAAACGTGGGCGAAGAAAAAGCTCAGGAAGAAGCTGCCGGCGAGCTTAACGTTGCGCACCATCCCGCCACCCTGCGCCATCCAGCCGCTGTGGGTCAGCGGATGGATCACGTAGAGAGCAAACGATATGCGGGCGAGGTAGCCCAATGTCCGCCCGCACAGCAACCGCTGCAGCGCGTCCTCGGATCGAAAGATTGTCGAGCCGACCAACAGCGCCGCGAAATACGGACGGGCATAGTCTAAGCCGCCCAATCCCCGGTTGCTCGATGCCAACAAGAGCGGCGCAAGCAGGAACGGCGTGAAGGCAGGCAGCCTGGCTGCCGCATTGCGGACCCGCGGGAATTCGAACGCGAGCGCGACACATCCTCCGGCCAGTATTTCGTCGATGCGAAACCAGCTCAGGATGGAGGTATAGCCAGAGGGGCGCCGGCTGCAATACGCGCGGCGGTCACGGCCAAGCAGGCAATAGGCACCAGTGACAATCCCCGGCGGCCGGCGAGCACAACGAGAAGCGCAATCGCCGCGTAGAATTGCATCTCCACCGAGAGGCTCCAGAAATGTCCATTTTTGTAGTCGAGATAAAACGGCGGAAGATTTTCGCATAGAAGAATAGATTTGCCGACCATGCCGCCCAACTGGCGCGGTAGAATATTAAAACGCCGATCAAATAGACCCACGCCAGCGGCAATATCCTGCACACGCGGCGAATCAGGAAAGACGCGACGTGGTCGTTTCGCACCAGCATCGACACAATGAGAAATCCGGAGAGGACGAAGAACAGGCTCATCCCGGCGACGGCAATCGTCGCGTTCAGCTGCAGGCGTTCAAAACCGAGCGGCAGCAGGTGGCCGGCAAGGACGCATAAAATGCTGATCCCGCGCCAGCCATCCAAAACGGGCAAACGGTGCGGGGCGCGGTCCAAGAATTTGCTCCAAGGCGTCAGTTGATCGCGAACTTCGGGTAACGCCGCAAGTGTCACTCCCAGTGGCACTGCCGGGTCGAAAAGTTGCCGGAAACACCGCCGGTGCAGGCGAGCTGCCGGCCGCAAGGATGCGTGCCGGTCACGGTCTTTCCGGTCGGAATGCTGCCGCCCGGCCAGAGCGCCAAGCTCGCTTTGCGCGGATCGGCCGGGCAGTCTTTGGCATGGACGGCGGACCGCGCCGCAACGATCGCGATCGAGGCCACAAGCGCCAGCACATTTCGCATGGTTGCAACTCTCGCGCGGCGCGATCTTCCGGCGGAGATCAGCAGCTTCCCCGCTTACTTCACCGTGATCACCAGGCCGTTGAGGTCCGCGCTGACGATGGCGCCGACTGAACTGCCGGACAGCGTCAGCACCGCGCCGTGCTGGTTGGTCAGCACGATGGCCTGCGCGCCCCGCCCGACGGCAGCGCCGACGTTCCCCGCGGCATAGACGCCGGCGACATCCGAAGGACTATTGATGTTGCTCACCGTGCCGCGAAAGCGCGTCTCGGAAGCGCCGAAGGTGAAGCCGTAGCTGATGCCGCCGATCGAGATCGGGTACTGCCTGCCGTGGAAGACGAGCGTGCCCGAGCCGCCCGAGCCGCCGACGACAAAGCCCGCCTTGATCACGTTGAAGCTGATGCTGCCGCCGTCGGCGTAGGCGGCGGACACGAACGTGACGCCGGCCAAGGCCAGCAATGCGATCAGGCCTGCACGAAGGGCGGATAAGGTGCGCATGGGTGTTGCTCCTAGGACGTGTGAGGACGCGAAACGGCTTTGCCGAGGGGAACCATACTGCGCGGTCGGCCGGCCGCCTATTTCCCGGCCGCCTTCCGCGGCCCGCAGCAAGCGTAGCACGGATTGAGCCCTCGGGTCGCGCGATCCGCGCCCAAGGATCGCTGTACTGACTTCACCACTCCCCGGTCCCCTTTTAAGCGGCGACCGCCGGATCAAGTCCCGGCGCTCGCTCCCAAGGCAGGCAAATTTTGCTATAAGCGTGCACTGTCGGATCGCAGAAGAAGGGGAGGAAGCAAATGGCCGATACCAAGAAGGAGCGGGCAGCCGCAAACGGCGCGCGGCCGCCGATGATCTCGGATTACGGCCTGGCCATGACGGTCTACATTTTATACTTGGCCGGCTTCCTCACCGGGGTCAGCGCGGTGGTCGGCCTGATCATCGCCTCGCTGCAGGTCGAGCGGGCCGATCCGGTCAGCCGCAGCCATTTCCGGTTCCAGATCCGGACCTTTTGGATCGGGCTCGCCTATATCGTAGCCGGCGCGATCACGCTGCATGTCGGGATCGGCGCGCTGATCCTGCTGTGGTGGATCGTGTGGACCGCGATGCGGTGCGTCAAAGGCCTTCTGGCCTTGAATGCGAGCGAACCGATCGCCGACCCGGAATCCTTCCTGTTCGGCTGAACGCGCGGGAGCAGGCGGGTTCTATCGGCCGCTTCCCTGATCCACTTCGTCGAGAATGCGCTGCTGCACCGCCGGGCTGTCCATGATGCCCATATGGGTGTAGCCGGGGACCGGGATATTTTCGGCGCCGGCGATAGTGCCGCCAAGTTCGCCGACGAAATTCACCGCATGCGCCACGCCTGAGACCGCCGCCGGGGCCGACGGATCGACGCCGATCATGGTCACGTCGCGAGCGCCGCAGGCCGCCGCCGCGGTCGCCACCTCCGCCGCTCGCTCGGCGCCGAACGAATGGCCGATGACGACGATACGGTCGTCGGCGTGCGCGCAGGCATCCGCCGCGAAGGCGCGGTTCTGCTCAAAACTGCCATAGGTCACGATATAGCCGCGCTCGCGCAACCGGGCGGCGATCGTCGCCAGACCTCGGCCGACAAACAGGCCGTTCATGACATAGGCGCGGGTGGCCGCAGATGAGTCCGTGGTCAGCGCGGCCAGGAGCGCCATGGCGCAGCATATCAGGCGCATCGTCCGTAGCATTGGCCGATAAAAGGACATCCGGCAAGGTGGCTGCTGCGCGCGCCGTATCAGAAAGCGACGCCGACGCGACGGGATTTCTGCCAGACCACCCGGCAGGCTTTCTGCACGCCGCCGTGGCTCAAGATGAACCGGTTCGGAATGGCGCCGCTGCCGTGCACTTCAATACAGGCGCCGCCGGCGCTGATGTCGATAATGCTGCACGGGGTCGGTGCACTTTTCAGGTCAGCAAAAATGATCCCGGTCTTCGACACCAGCCCGGCCGGTCGAACGCGATGGAATCGTCTGTGGTCTTGCATTGCGCTCTACCGGCAGAGTCTTGGCTCGCAGCTTAGCGCAAGAGCGGCGTGCACACGCAAAGGCCGGCCCGTCCGGGCGGCCGATTTTCCGCCGTAATCTAAACCGGCGGTTTTCGCGATCGCGAAAATTGACGGCGTTTAATCGGAAAATTTCGCGAGCCGCCGGTCAGGTGGTTTTCACCGTACAGCCGATCACCAGAACGATGTAGCCGATGACGGCGACCCAGAAGGCGTGAACGGTGATGACCGGAATGAACGTGAGCGTCGAAATGATCGCCAGCACGACCAGGATCACCGAAACCCAGAACGTCCAGTCGGACGGCGTGTGCATGGGGAACGAATGAAAAAAGTGTCGCCTGCGTGCCATATTTTCTCTCCCTCGGCGCGCCATGGGCCGCGTGGCATCGAACCGCGCCTATAGGATAATCTTAGCGCGGTTCTGTGACATCGTCGCCGCAGTCTCACGCGCCGGCTTCCACTCTCCCCGGTGGCGGGAGGCGATTTTTTCCGTCACGCAATCCGCGCTACAATGGCGCGTATGATTACGCTCTATTCCTATCCCACGCTGTTTGGCGTCGCCGACAATAACGGCTATGGGCTCAAAGTCTTCGCCTTCATGCGGCTGGCCGGCCTGCCGTTCCGCCACGAGCATCTGTTTGACGCCTCCGCCGCGCCGCGCGGGCAGCTGCCCTATATCGTCGACGACGGCCACTCGATCGGCGACAGCGAAACCATCGTCGCGCATCTGATCAAAAAGCACGAACTTTCGATCGATGCCGCGCTCACGCCGGAGCAGCGGGACCGGAATCTTCTTATCGTGCGCATGCTCGACGATCTTTACTGGGTGATGTCCTATTCGCGCTGGCAGGACGAGCGCTACTGGCCTGCCTTTTGCGCGGCGCTGATGCGCGAGCATCCGCACCTTTACGAGCCGGGCCTGCTCAAGGCGAAGGAGTACAACGCCATGCGCTACTACTACCAGGGCATCGGCCGCTTCACACCCGACGCCGCCTATGCGCGCGGGCTCGCCGATCTTGCGGTTCTAAGCCGCGCCGTTCCGGCCGACGGCTATGTGCATGGAGCCCAACCTACCAGCGCGGATGCCGCCATCTACGGCTTCATCGCCAATATCTATTTCTACGATATCGAGACGCCGCTGAAGCAATTCGTTTCGTCGCAGCAAAATCTGGTGCGCCACTGCACGGCGATCCATGACGCGGTGATGCGCGAGCAGGGCGCAGCGGCAGCCTCGTGATTGCCGCGTTAAGGCGCCGTCAGGCGGCAAGCGCGTCGAACTTGACCAAACTGTCGAAGCGATGATCGCAGCTGTCGCAAATCCAAAACTGCCGGATTTCGACACCGCTGAGGCATTCCGCGAATTCCGGATATTCCGGCGCCATCACCAATTCGCCGCACTTTGGGCAGCACGGACGCCCCAAATAGCGTTCGTGAAAATAACGCATCGGCGCAGCCACCTGGAGCGTCATGGCGAATTCCTCCGTGCTCGAACGGGACCTTTTAGCGGTCCTCTGTGTCATCCTTGCGGTCGCCGCTTCAACAAACCGTGAAAGACGCAGGCGGCTTTTTTATCGAACCGTTCGCATCGATGACAATGCCGCGACAGGCGCGTCACCCGCAAGGAGTTGCGGAAGCAAAATCCGGAATCAACTTTGCCGCTCGGCGCCGGATTTCGCCAGCGCTCAATCCAGGCTGCGCGCGCTTGCTTGCCCGCTACCCGTTACGGCCCTCTTTGGCCTGGCTGTCCAGAAACTCCGACAAACTGCCGCCCTGGCCCTTTTTCTTGGCCTTGCGCTTCGGCGCGGCGGGCTCGGGCGGCGGGGCAGCGGCGTCGCGCGCCAAGCGGAGCGCTTTGAGTTGCGCGGTTCGGGCGCGTAGCGCCGCAGCCTCGGTTTCGTATTCAAACATGGCCTTTTTGGCGTCCTGCGCCCGCTGCAGCTTGGCGAACTGCGCGCCGGCCTCATGCTTGGATTTGTCCGCCATATCGCGTCCTTTCGCTTCAATCATCCACGTAAGCAAGGACATAGAGGTTTTAGGCCCAATATGCGAGGTAAATCGGGACTGGGGTAACCGACACAATCGCCAGCGATCCGTCACAGTGTCGTCGACAATTGTCCCCGTGCCCGTAACACGCGGCGAATTGGGGAAGCCTTGCGTCAATCCCTTTGCAAAGCTCGGATGCTCAACAGCATCGCGAGAGCAGATTTGCTTGTCGTCTTGGCACTGCGCGCTTCGAGCGCGGACGGGGAACAAAGCGCGACAACGGATGCGGCCGCAGCAAGCGCGCAGGCGGAATGGTTAACGATTTATTGAGCGCGCGGGTATGTAGTCTTGCCCAATGGAAGCCTGCCGCGTCTGCGCGCATGCAGGCTTTGTGTCGGTCGATTTTGATTCGCGTTTTTTAGTGGCGTTCACGTTGGTCTCGCGTCATCGCGCATTTCGCCAACAACGAAGACATTAAGGAAACACGCCATGCATACGATCGCTTTGGTTTCGCGCAAGGGCGGCACCGGCAAGAGCACGCTCGCCATCGGGCTTGCGATTGCGGCCATGGAGGCCGGTCATAAAGTCCGCCTCGTCGAGGCCGATCCGCTCGGCACCCTGTCGCATTGGCGGGCCCGCCGCAGCCAGCCGGAGCCCGCGGTCGAAACCGTCCGCGACGGCTACGAACTGGTGCAGCTCGTTCGCTGTCTTGCCGATTGCGGAACGACGCTCGCCATCATCGATACCGCCGGCGGCTGGAGTGACGCCTTTGCGGCGGCGGTCGGCGTCGCCGACTTGTGCCTCCTCCCGGCACGCCCGAGCCCGCCCGACATCGAGGCCGCGGCGCCGGCGCTCGCCGCCATCCGCGCCAGTGGCAAGCCATTCGCTTTCGTCCTCAATCAGACGCCGGTGCGCAGCTATCGCGTTGCCAACGCGGCCGGCTCGCTCGGCGATACGGCGAGTGGGCTGAACATGATGGGCGTGCTGGCGCTGCCCTATATCGTTCACCGCAACGATCAGCAGGACGCCGTCGGTCTTGGGCTGGCGGTCACCGAATATGCGGGCGATGGCAAATCGGCGAACGAGATCCGGGCGCTATGGCAATGGGTCTGGTCGCGGCTCATTGCCGTTGCGCCGACAGATTTTGCTTTGCCTGCCGCCGCGGACTTGGCGACGGCGGACGCGGCAGCAGTGGCCGACATCAACGTAGATTTGCCCGCGGTGCCACTATTGGCCGACGCGCAGGTGGGCTGGCACGCCGCCGGTTAGCGGCGCGCCAAGTTTCGTTCACTGGCCCGTCGTCCTTTCCCCTCTCCCTTTCAACCCCCACCGGGAGAGGGGAATTTTTTGCGTGCCGGCCACGGCGTATGATCGCCCCAATCGATCAAACCAGGGGAGGTCAAAATGCCCGGGCTTCTACAAAACCACATCGCGGTTGTCACCGGCGCAGGGTCCGGAATCGGCCGCGCCATCGCGCTCGGCTACGCGCGGGAGGGCGCCGCGGTCGCGGCGCTCGATATCGACGGCGCGACTGCCGCCAAGACGGCAGCGGACATCCGCGACGCTGGCGGCAAAGCCAAACATTTTCTGCTCGACGTCACCGATCGGCTGGGGTGCCGCGACGTTGCGGCGAAAGTCGCAAGCGAGGTCGGCGCGGTATCGATCCTGGTCAACAACGCCGGCATCAACCGCCGCAACGCCTTTGCCGGCAACGCCGACGCCGTGATCAAGGACTGGCAGGACATCATGGCGATCAATCTCAACGGCGTGTTCAATGTGACGCACGCGTTCCTCGAAAGCTTGCGCGCGGCCAAGGGGCGCATCGTCAACATCGCCTCGATCCAGTCTTTCGTGCATGTGCGCACGCCGAATTCGCCGGCCTACACCACCTCGAAGCACGGCGTCCTCGGTTTTACCCGCGCGCTCGCCGTCGAACTCGGCAAGGATGGCGTGCGCGTCAACGCCATCGGCCCCGGTTTGATCGAGACGCCGTTGAACGCGCAAGTCCGCGCCAACAATCCGGAACTGATAAAAATCTTTCTCGATCACACGCCGCTCGGCCGCACCGGCAAGCCGGAAGACATCGTCGGCCCGGCGCTCTTTCTCGCCTCGGACCTGTCGGCCTATGTCACCGGCGCGATTGTCATGGCCGACGGCGGCTATCGGACGATTTGAAGCTTCCCTCGTGGGACACGCTATTTCGCCTTCACCTGGTCCGCGGTCTTGAGAATGATCTCGGGCTTGCCGCGGTAAAGCGAAACCGCGCCGGTAATATCCACGGTCTTGCCGTCAAGCAATTTGACGTCCGGAAATTTGCCGGCGTCGCCGGTGAAAATGACGGCGGCAAAGGCATTGTCGGGATAGCGGCCGCCCATATCGATAAAGATCATGCCGGAGCGCGCTGTGTAGACGTTGCCGACCGCGCCTTCGACGGTCACCGTCTGACCGACATGAGTTTTCGCTTCCGCCGGTGCAATGGTCTGGATTTGGGCCAGCGCCGGGGCTGCGGTCAGCGCCCAGCCAAGAGTCAAACCGAGTGCCAGAATGAGAGTTTTCATGTTCGCCTCCGCGCCAATCTAGTCCTCGCAACCGGAGGCCTGGATTGCGAACAAAACAGGAACATATACTCGCGATCGAGTCAAGCCGGGGGTTGAAATGAAGCTCGCTCTTCCTTTGCCCCGTCGTCGATGGCGCGAAGAATGGTGAGCAGCGCCGAGTTGAGCGGCGTGGCGATGCCTTGGCGCACGCCGGCGGCGACGATGGCACCGGTGAGCGCGTCGACTTCGAGGCGGCGCCCGGCCAGGCGATCGAAATACATCGACGTGCCAAGCTCGCCGGAAAACGTGAACAGCGTCGCCATGGCGCGCGCGGGCTCGTCGTCGGCGAGCTTTGCGCCTTCGGCGCGCGCCACCGCGACGGCTTCGGCCAGAATGGCGTGGCACAGCTCCTGCATATCCGGCCGGCGCAAGACCTCCTGGCGCCGCAGCGTCAGCGTGGTGATCGGATTGGCGACGGCATTGATCAGAAGCTTGCGCCAAATCAGCGTGGCGAAGTCGTCACTGAGGAGGACGCGCAGCGGGGTGCCTTCCAACAGCCGTGCGAAGCCGCGGCCCGCATCATCGTTCGCCGCCGCAAGATCCTGATCTGAGCCTTGCCGTAGGCGCACGCGGTCGGGCGCGAGACGCTCGCCGTTGTAATAGACGATGACCGGCAGCACCGTAGCGCCATTGGCGAGCGGCGCGACACGCGCGACGTGACCGATGCCGTTTTGCAGCACGGCGACGCGCGTGGAGCGCGTGGACAGGCGCGCAAGCCACGGCCCTGCCGCTTCCGTCTGATGCGTCTTGGTGCAGACCAGCACCCAATCGACGGCTTTAGCCTCCGACGGATCGGTGAGCGCGCGGAGCTTGATTTCGATCGGACCATCCGCCCGCTCAAGCGTGAGCCGCTCGATCGGCCGGCGCACGCAGGCAATGACATCGTGCCGGCCAGCCGCGACCAGAGAGCCTGCGGCAACACCGCCGATGCTGCCAAGCCCGACCACGGCCACGCTTAAGCGCTGCGCTGACGTCGGCTCGGTCATGCCAAGTTTCGTGCCGCCAAAGTTCATGTCGCCAAGGTTCATGTCGCCATGGTTGGAGAGATCGGCCGAAAGTCAAATAGTTTGGCTACCAGCCGCCCGATTGCTGCCTGGCCGCCGCGATGCCGCTATAGGGCTGGCCAGAGCTGTCGCCGCCACGGTTGCGGTTCGGGCCGTAATTGGCCGGCGCTGCGCGCCGTTCGCCAAAAAGAGCCTTATCCGATAGCCCGACTTCGCTCGCCGACGACTTTATAATTCCGGCCGATGAAGTAATCTCTCATCCGCACGAATAAACCTGTCAGGCTATTATAAATCTTGACCGCGTCGTTCTGTGCCGTCCGCAGGGAGGATTAAACGACGTACTCTGCCAGATCGAAAGGGTTTGCAGGTACGCTGAAAGATTTAATAGAACTGCCATCATCGACACCAATCATCGTTCTACGTCCTCCATAAAGGATCACTTTTCGAGGTATTTCGTCAGCGGGCAAAAAGGCGTCATCTTGGACTCTACGGAGATAGAATCCCGCTTGAGAAGCGTGAGCGTCGTTCCGAATTTTCTAGCAGGCGATTGCCATCGCTACGAGGCCCATTTCGATCACGAGGTGGCACACTTTGTCGAAAGCACGACGCGTCAGCCCATCACATTCGATTTCACCAAGGACTATGCCGAACCCTTGTTGGTGCATCACGATTCGGGTCGTGAGCACGGCGCCTCGTTGGCGGCTCTGTCAAGATTACGATTGCGTGCCGATCTGTCCGATGAGCTCATCAAAAGACTAAAAGCCATCGGTACACACTACGCCGCTATTCACATCCGAAATACCGACTACACGACGAACTATCAATCTTTGCTGGATCAAATTAAGAATCATCCCGCTCTGCTGAACTGCGAAAACTTGTTTGTTGCGACCGATGATATAGCTTGCCTGCAATTTTGCAGAAGTTTGTTTTCGGGCATTAAGATCAGCTCATTCAGTAAATTACCGCAAGAGTCGGGGCGTCCAATCCATCGGCTATCGGACTGTGACGATATTTATGAGCGAAACAAAGACGCGATTTTGGACCTAGTGATGTTGGCGCTCTCAAGTAAATTATTTTTCTTCGGCATCAATCCAAATCGGTGGGGTGCCATGTATTCCGGATTTTCTGTTTTGGCGCTCGATCTTCAGAGTTCCAGGAAGGTCCTCAATAGGCTGATATCGAGGCGTGAAATCGAAATCGATATCGATTCGGGCATGTAACATCGCGTCGTGCTTCGCGCGGAGATGAACTGCTAAAGCGGCGGTACGTTTTTCTCCGCCTCCCATCGCTGCAAAATGAAGATTGTAAAGCGCGATTTTCATCGCGTATCGCCGCTGCGGGTCGCGCTCAACTCTCGGTTGGCGGCTCAGCGTGCCTTAGGCACAAGATAGCGCGGCACGACGATGCGCTCGCCTTCGGTCAGCGCTGCATGCTCCGGCTTCTGATTGATCTGGACCAGCGCCCACAGCGGCACATGGTAGGTCGCCGCAAGCGTCTGCAGCGTATCACCGGCATGGGCGGCCACCGGCATGCCGCTGTCCCACAGCTCGATCGGGCCGCTCGGTGGCGGAACGAGCCGCAATGCTACAGCCTCACCCTCGCCGCGCGCTGCGGCCGATCTGACCTTGGCGGCCAGCTGCTCCTGAATGCGGTCAAATTTATCGAGATTGATGTGGACGATCTCGGGGCGGTCTTTGAGATTGTAGCTGGCGTAGTGGCCATGGAAACCGCGGCCCGGCTCGAGATCGCCGCCGCCCAAGATGTTGGAGGACTGGTAGAGGTTGACATAGCGCTCGACATTCGCCGGTATGGCATGGGCGGCTCGCGTCGGGTCGTAGGTGATGAGGAGACTCACCGGCACATGCGCGGCTTCGAGCGTTTCGGCGAATTCCACGGCGGAATCGCCGCCGATGGAATGGCCGATGACGGTGATCGGCTTGGGGTCGCGGCGGTAATCGCCGATCGCCTGACCGGCGACGGAGCGCCACGCCGAGTAAGCCTCGATATCCGCCGCGACACCGGAACGGTCGATGCGCTGTGCCAGCTGGTCCATGCCCCAATCGATCATGCCGATCAGGCCGCGGAACAGATAGGCGCGGCCGTGAACATTGACCGTGACTTTTGGAGCGACGCTCGGCGCTTGCGCCAGCGTCTCCGCTTCGCCGGCAGTGGCGAGGCACGCTGCGATCAAGAACGCTGCAATGTACTTGGCTCGAACCATGCGCTTTAAAGGTTCAGCATATGAAGCTGAAGACAGCCTATCGACGGGGGATACTCCGGCGAGTATCCCAGTGAAGCGGATTTGACATTCGCTACCCACCCAGCCGCGAACTCCTGAAGCGAATGTCACTCGTCTGCGTCCAAGAAGACCGCGAAATCCTCGATATCGCCCGAACAACCCCGGCAGTCATACCGGTAACAATAGCAGAAATTAGGCAGGTTGGCGCGGCACGTTCGTGGCCAGGTCCGGCCAGGCGGCCGCGTGGTCGAGTTTTCCGCAAACCGACGGGGCGGCTGAGGCGGCTTGATCGCAGACATGGACTTCCATCTGCCGCGCCGTCCGGCTTCTGCTAATCTCAGTCCATGAAATTCGTTGCAAGGTTGGCTACCGGCGATATCGCGCTTTGGCGCACGTTCTGGCTGATAGGAACTCCGCTTGCTCTGGTGTGGGATTTGAGCGGGCTGGGCATGCTTGCCGGATACGGCGTCGAGCAGCCGTTTATTGCCGGATTTATAGTCGCGCTCTTCACATTATCGAGCGCGGCCCTGCCGTTCGTTGCGGTGGCCGTATGGCGCAGCGCATCGCAGTACCCGCGTGAGGTATGGTGGCAATGGCCTCTCGCAATCGGCGCCAAACTCTGTGCGGCATTATCGGGACTTGCGGCGGGTCTAAGTTTTTTGACGGTCTTGTACCTGGCGTTTTCCTTCATTTACGCAGCTGTCGTCCAGGCCTGATCAACGTCGGCAATGCGTCTCCAGCGTGGATCGATGCCATGGTCCACGTCACGGCTAATTGGCGGCAGTCGTCGTCAAACCGGCGATAGCCGAGTCACGATAGGTTCTTTTTGCATAGTCCTTCAAATCTTCGATCGTCAGTTGGCGCTGAACGAGCAAGTCCCCCGAATTCACCGAAGTCGAAAGCTTGTCGAGAAAGGCTGTGATGTCGCCGAGCTGCTGTTTCGGTTGCTCCTCAATGCCGTATTCAGGCTCCGCGGCCTTCGGCAATTGCTGCATTTCGGCTTGTGCAATCTGCAGACCCTGGGCGGTCGCCAAATCTTCCCGCTGACGGCCCAATCGCTCCAGCGCAACATGCTCGACCTTGGCCGGCTTCGGTAATTTCGGCATTTCGGCTTGGGCAATCTGCGGGTGATCTTCGTCCGCCACATCGGTCTGCTGATCGCTTGACCGCTCCACGGCAGGTTCAAGCTCCGCCAGCTGGGAGCGATGTTCAAGCTCAGATGGGCTCGGCGTTTCGGCTTGCGCAGTTTCCAGGCGATCTTCGGCGGTGAACTTGGCGATTTCGCTTTTTACCAGATTGCGAAACTCCGAATTGAACTGCGCTCCCGGATGGGAGTCATTATTGGTGATGTACTCGATATTTTCTCCAACCAATTTTCGCGATCCCATGCCGCCGAAAGTCATCCATGGATTGGGATTATAGATTTCAATCATTCGCCCGACTTTTCCGGCCGTGAGGGGAGGATTCCAGCTCAGCAGCGAGGGCTGCAGTGCAATGATCAGATCCACGTGTTTGGCGTTATTAGCCACAAAGACCGAGCTGTTCGCTCCCAAACTGTACCCGACAACAACCGTGTGCGTTCCCGGCGGCTGATGGCCGATGTCATCGACCAAGGACGGCCAGGCCTGATGCACATAGGTGCTGACTTCGACATCCGGCATCGTTTTCAGTTCGGCGACCAATTCAACGAGGCCGATCGCCGGCAATGGCCCGAACATGGGCCACAATACGCCGACAAAGGTCTTGGCGCGGACCGGAGAGGAAATGAGCGAACCACACAAAGCAACAGCGATTGCTAGTTTCTTCACTTGCCACGTCCCCGTCGTCGTCCCCGCCTTCGGCACTGTGCCAATGCGGCACACGTCATCTCGCCGGCAGCGTTCTGCCGGGCCCCGCTGCAGGCGGCCGGAGTCCCCGACATTGCGCGCTCCCCCAACACCAGACAGTCGATAATTGCGGGCATTTATGTAAACACATGGAAAACTTTGCGGATGAAAGACGGCCGCCAATTGGCGTTATCAAGTCCGCCTTCACGGAATTACGGTGAGAACTGAAGGTGTCACGTCGTCGTAGGCTCGAACCGATGGGAACTTTTTTGCGCGTGTTGGTTAGCAAAAGCCTACGCGGGAACCTGTCCGCAGGCAGAGTCCCCGGCGTCGGTCAGCAAGGCTCATGAGGCAACCTTTGCGGAGGCATGTCTCCTCCGCCTCAATCTCGCGGATAAAATTGCGAAGCTGCGATCGCGTCGACATGCCTCGTGACCGCCGACGAGGTGATCGAATAGCCAATATGCGCTAGCCTGCCACGCTTCGCGAAGGACCGCATCCCAAATGCTTAAATCCCATGCCCGATTATCTTGAATTCGATCCGGCCGTCACCGATAAGCGCCAGGTCTATCGGCTGCTCACCGGTTCCGTCGTGCCACGGCCAATCGGCTGGGCCTCGACGGTGAGCAAAAACGGCATCACCAATCTCGCGCCGTTTTCATTTTTTACCGTGGTCTGCGTGGTTCCGCCGATGATTTCGCTGACCATCGCCCGCAATCCCGACGGCAGCGAGAAGCATACGCTCAAGAATGTGCGGGACACCGGCGAGTTCTGCTTCAATGTGGTGACGCACCCGGTATGGAAGGAGATGGTCAACTCCGCCAACGCCTTTCCGGCGGACAATTCCGAGTTCGGCGAAACCGGGCTGACACCGATACCGGGCGTGAAGGTCTCGGCGCCGCGCGTGAAAGAGGTGCCGATACACTTCGAATGCAAGCTGCACCAAGTGATCGAGCTCGGCCCCAACCGGCATCCCCTGGTCATCGGCGAAGTGGTCTACATGCACGTCGATCCGGCCTGCATGACCGGCCGCTATATCGACATGAGGAAGCTCGATCCCGTAGGCCGGCTGAACGGCTTCTTGTACGCCACGCTCGGCGAGATTTTCGAGCGGGAGTTCAACGACGGTCAGCCGCGATAGGCCGGCGGTTCGAATGGAATGACCACGACCATCGCGAACCGGCGTTCACGTTGCCGACTAGATGACCGGCGGCGGCCCAAGCATCGCGTAGATAAGAATACCGCCGACGATGACCAGCGCCATCAACAAGAGCGGGGTCAGAAACAGCGCGTCGTTTTTTCGGTCGGCCTCGCGCCGGTAGGGTTTTTGGCTCGACATCTTTTTTCGGGTAGACATGGCACGCACCGTTTTTTTTTACGCGCTAACGCGCGGCTTCCGGCAGCGTTCCGAGGTGCAACGCATTGCCGCGGCGCATGACGGCAGCGCTATTTTTTGAACACTTCGACCCGCAACGGCAGCACGGCGCCGAACCACGCCGCATGCGCGGTATGATCGATTAGATCGTCGCCGGTCTCCGGGTGAAGGAGCACAGTCAGGCCGTCGCGGTTGAGCATCAGCCACGGCACGAATGCGGCGAGCATCGCGGTCGGAAACGCGATCTGATACATCGATTGCGGATGCGGCCCGACCAATTCGTCGTGCCAGCGTCCGAGCTTGGCTTGCGGGAACTCGACAGCAACGCGCTCGCGCAGGCGCTCGGCCCGATCGCGGCTTTTCGCCGGATCGTAATAGACGTGCGCGTGATAGTCCTTGATCGCGCGTGGATCCATGGCCGATGGCATGACACGATCCTTTGTTGAACGACCAAACGAGGCACGGCGGTTGCGCCGGGGGAGCCGTCCTCATTCCAATCGCGTTATCCGGTCTGGTAACGCCGCGGCCCGGCATAAAGATTGGCGATGAGGACGGCGAGGATGCCGGTGAGAAAAATGCCGTCGAAGGTGCCGGCGCCGCCGATCGAAGCCACCGGCGCGCCCAGTCCGCGCACCTTATCGAGATTGGTGAGATCGGCCCCAATCAGCGTGCCCAGGCTGCCGGAGATGTAGGCAAGAGGCGCGGCGTCGGTCCGCGACAGCAGCAAGGCGACGGCCGCCGTCGTCACCACGGGGACAAATACCGGCACCGCAATACCGAGACCGGGAACCGGATCGGCGAGCCAATGCAGCACCAGGGCGACGATCGCGGTTGCGATCGCGCCCTTGACCCATAAGTCCCGCTTGATGAGGAGATAAAGCGACAGCAGCGTCGGGATGACGGCGCCACCGACATTGACTGCGACGACCGTGCCTTGCCACTGCGAGACGACCGGGACTTCGTACTGCATGCCGAAGAAATCGATGATCTGATCCGACATGACCCGCTCCGGCGGCAGTTGGACGATCGGGATGTTGAATATGCTCCCGACCAGCGAGCCGAACAGCAAAATGAGCGCCGTGCCGGAACTGATGCCGAGGCTCGTATAGGCAAAGCGCAGCGACTGCAGGATCAGAACGACGAAGAAAATTCCGACCAATATGGCGAAGAAGCCGGGCGCCAGCGGCAAGTAGTGGTATTGGCTCATCTGCATCGGCTTGGCTCCGCGTTCTTAACCATCCGGTCGGCGGCATCAAAATAGCCGCCTTGCACCGGTAACGCACGGCCCTATAATCCGGCGCTTCCTTCGCGCAGGGATTTTTTGCCGTGGCGCCGCCGGGAGCGAATTCTATTCCTAATAAGAAAGTTGTCGCCATTATCATGGGCAGCCAGTCCGACTGGCAGACCATGAAACATGCCGCCGAGACGCTCGATGCGCTCGATGTCGCCTATGAGACGCGGATCGTCTCCGCCCACCGCACGCCCGAGCGGCTCTATGCCTTCGCCAAGGGCGCGAAGGGGGAGGGTTTTAAGGTCATCATCGCCGGCGCGGGCGGCGCGGCGCACCTGCCGGGAATGACGGCGTCGATGACCAGCCTTCCGGTGCTCGGCGTACCGGTCGAGTCGAAGGCGCTGTCGGGCCAGGATTCGCTTTACTCTATCGTGCAAATGCCGCCGGGCGTTCCGGTCGGCACGCTGGCAATCGGTCAAGCCGGCGCCATCAACGCCGCGCTGCTTGCCGCCAGCATTTTGGCGCTCGGCGATGAGGCTTTAAGCAAGCGGCTGGAAGCGTGGCGGGCGCGCCAGACCGCCGCCGTCGCCGAAACACCGCGGGACGGCGCGTGAACCAGCCTTCTCAAGCTGCCCCGCCTGCACTCGAACCCGACGCCACGATCGGCATCCTCGGCGGCGGTCAGCTCGGCCGCATGCTTGCGCTCTCCGCGGCCCGGCTCGGCTTTAAGTGTCATATCTTCTCTCCCAATCCGGATTCGCCGGCATTCGACGTGGTGCGCCGCGTCACCCGCGCCGATTACACCGACACCCAGGCGCTCGACCGCTTTGCCGAAGACGTCAACGTCGTCACCTATGAGTTTGAGAACGTGCCGGCGGAATGTGCGATATTTCTTGCCGCTCGCGTTCCGGTCGTGCCCGACCCGAAAATCCTGGCGACCACCCAGGATCGCCTCGCCGAGAAGAATTTCGTCACGGCGCTCGGCATCCGCACCGCGCCGTTTGCCGCCGTCGCTTCGGCCGTCGAACTCGCATCCGCGATTGAGCGGGTCGGACGGCCGGCAGTCTTGAAGACGCGGCGCTTCGGCTATGACGGCAAAGGCCAGGTCACGATCAAGAACGGCACCGATCCGCAAGCTGCTTGGCGCGAAGTCGGCGGCCAGCCCTGCATCCTCGAAGCCTTCGTACCGTTCGAGCGGGAAGTTTCGGTGATTGCGGCGCGCGGCCGGGACGGCGCGGTCGCATGTTTCGATGTCACCGAGAACGAGCACCGCGATCATATTCTCAAACTTTCGCGAGTCCCGGCGGCGCTCGGTGAGGCTGAAGCGGCAGAGGCGCGACGCATCGCCGAAACGATTGCGCATAAATTCGCCTATATCGGCGTGCTCGCGGTCGAATTGTTCGTGCTGCGCGGCGGCGATCTCCTGGTCAACGAGATTGCGCCGAGGGTTCACAATTCCGGTCATTGGACGATCGATGGCGCCTCTGCATCTCAATTCGAGCAGCACATCAGAGCGGTAGCGGGCTGGCCGCTGGCGCAACCGATCCGCTACGGCCGCGTACAGATGACCAATCTTATCGGTCACGAGGTCGACGATTACCGGCGTTGGCTCAGCCTGCCAGGGACCGCGGTGCATCTCTACGGTAAGAGTGCGGTTCGTCCTGGTCGCAAGATGGGGCACGTCACCCAGGTCTTTGCCGACTAGAGCGACTGGATTTTTCGGAACATTTCTGGTAGAGGGCGCGCTAAGGCGGCACTGGTTTTTGCCGGTGCCGCCACACAATTTCCCTGAACCCGACTGCGAAAGGAGCATGCGTGCAGGTTCTCGTCCGTGACAACAATGTCGACCAGGCCCTCAAGGCGCTGAAAAAGAAAATGCAGCGCGAGGGCATTTTCCGCGAGATGAAGCTTCGCGGCCATTACGAAAAACCATCCGAAAAGAAGGCGAGGGAGAAGGCGGAAGCGATCCGCCGCGCCCGTAAGCTTGCGCGCAAGCGTTTGCAGCGCGAGGGGCTCCTGCCGATGAAGCCGAAGCCGACCGTCGGCGGTCCCGGTGTCGGCGCCGGCCGATCCGGCCCGCCGCGGGTGCCCCGGTTCGGCTGAGAGCTTTAGCGAATTTTTTGGCGGCGCGGTCGGCGCGGGTTCCTACTCGCGCCGTTTTTTCGGCGTTTCGGGGTGCTATCTTTCGCCCGATGACCCGGAAAGCCGTTGCACCTTTGGATATCGGGCGCATGGCGCCCAGACTTCCTCGCGGCTTCGTTGCTCAGGGCTTGGCGCTCGCGGTGGGCGCGGCGAGCCTCGTCGGCTGCGCTACGCTCGGCAACCCGCCGACCTCCAACGCCGGCGCCAACAATGCGCTGCTCGCGACCTCGCAATCGAACCTGACTTCGCTCGGCGAGGTCATCGCCAAACATCCCGACGATCCGCAGGCCTACAACATGCGCGGCGCGGTCTATGGCGAAGCCGGCCGCGACGACCTGGCGCTTGCCGATTTCAACAAGGCCATCAGCCTCGATCCCAATTATGCGCAGGCCTATGCCAATCGCGCGCTGATTTATCGCAAGACCAATAAGCTCGATCTTGCGCTCGCCGACGACGACAAAGCGCTGACGATCGACGCCAATTATGCGCCCGCCTATGTCGGCCGCGGTATCGTCTATCGCGGGCAGGGCCATGCCGCGCAGGCGCTCGATGATTTCAACAAGGCGATCGCGCTGAAGCCCGACGCTGCGGATGCCTATTACAATCGCGGGCTGCTCTATCAGAGCCGGCAGCAGCATCAATTCGCCATCGACGACTTCTCGACCGCGGTCGGCCTGCAAAACGACAATCCCGATCCGTGGATCGCACGCTCGCTCAGCTATCTGGCGATCGGCGATGACAAATCGGCGGCAAGCGATCTCGATGAGGCGGTGCAGCTTAATCCGCAGAGCGCACGGGGCTGGGCGAGCCGCGGCCTCGCTTACGAGCGCCTGGGGCAAAAGGACAAGGCCGCCGGCTCTTACGCCAAGGCGCTCAACATCGACGGCAAATACCAACCGGCGAAAGCCGGCTTTACCCGCGTCGGCGGCAAAGTCGGGCAAACCTATCCGACATTTTAGTCCCAATCCCCGGCGAGGAAACGCGCGACGGCGTCGAGTGCGCCGTTGTTGTCGAGGTCTTCATGGCCGCCGTCGAGGAAGCGCACGATGTGCTTGGGCTTGTTGGCGAGGTCGAACAGGCGTTCGCCCATCGCGTAGGGCACGACTCGATCGTGCACGCCATGCAAGATCAGAAGCGGTGCCGTGACCTTCGTGATGCGCAGGTCGGAACGGAATTGATCTTTCATCAAGAGCCGCACCGGCAAATACCAATAGCGGCTTTCGCCGACGGCGAGCGCCGAAGTAAACGGCGCTTCCAGGATGACGCGGCCGACCGGCTTCTCCGCCGCCAGCGCAACCGCTACGCCGGAGCCGAGCGATTCGCCCCATACCGTGATCTGCTGCGCGGGATAGTGCGCGACCGCGTAGGCGTAGCCGGCTTCGGCATCGCGGATCAGGCCCTGCTCGCTCGGGCTGCCGGGGAGGCCGCCATAGCCGCGATATTCCAAAGCGACGAGACCGATGCCGGCGTCGATCAGGCGGCGAAAGCGCTCAACGCGATATTGCAGCGCGCCGCCGTTGCCATGGAAGTAAAGCACGGTCGGCTTGCCGTCGTGTGGCGGCACCTGCCAAACGTGAATCTGCGCTCCGTCGGACGCCGTCAACGGAACTTCGCTGGCTTCCGGCAGGCCCGCCGCGGCCGGCGCGGTGTGCGTCGTATCCGGAAAATACATCAGCGAGCGCTGCGCGAGATAGATTATCGTCGCCAGGCCGACATAAAAGCAAACCGCGATGACGGCGATCCAGCCGAGGATGGTCATCGTGAGCGAAAGCGAACGGGTGCGACGTTTCTCGGTCCAGGCTTGCCAAACGAGAGCGCCCAAGGCGGCGAGCATAGAGGCGATAGGCTGTCGCGCTCTCTCGAAAACAGATCGTGCGGCGCTAGCGCGCTCATCGGTATCGCCGATCGGCGCACGCGCTGCCGCGAGCGGGTGCACCGCCTCTGTGGTCGTCTCTATCGGCATGGTCGCATGGCAAAGGCGGACTGGCGGAGCTGCGTGATGTCGGTAACGAACTCACAAACAAGAAACGGTCTCGGCACAAAAGAAACCGGCCGGCTGGTGAAGCCGGCCGGCCGAATTAAACGCAAAGCGGCGCCATGTGAAGGCAGGTCCGGGCACTGCCGGATCACTGACAGATTTGCACGGTCCGCCAGCGATAACCGACGCCCTCGATCCAAACTTTACGCTTGCCCCAGTAGCAACCGGGCGCGAGCTGCGCATAGCCGGGGCCGGACGCGTAACCGGGAGGCGGCGGATAATAGGCGGCGGGTGGCGGAGGCCCGTAATAGCCGGGCGGCGGCGGAGGCGGCGGGCTGTTGGCGATGGCGCTGCCGATAATGGCGCCTGCGGCGACGCCGCCAAGGACTCCCACGCCGACGGCGCAGCCGTAGCAATAGGCATTTGCCGGGGCCGGTGCAGCCACGGAGGCGAGGCCGAGACCGGCTGCCGCGGCAAGGCCGATAAACGCTTTATGCATGTGATTTCCTCATCTGATCGGCCGGGTGCCGATCTCGAACGTGAATGGGCGGGAAGTCCCGGACACCCCCGTATGCTATGTGTCTACCCTGCGCTCATTGAAGTTCGACTATTTGGCGGAAGTTTGGTGCCAAAGTTTGGTACCAAGCGTGCATTCAAGCTCGCAAATCTAACGCCGGCATCCCTACTCGGGGGATGCCGACTTGAATTTACGCCGCACGCCGTAGCCGCCGCCGAGCGCTGCCGTTCAGACGCAACCGCGGACCCAGCTGTAGCCGTTCCACCAGCGCCGCCACACGCACGGACGACCGTAATAAGGGTAAGGGTAATATCCGTAAGGGTAGCCATACCCGTAGTAATACGGCGCCGCCAGCGCGCTACCGACGAGAGCACCCGCGACGAAACCGCCCGCACCCCAACCCCATCCGCCACCGTGCCATCCGCCACCGTGCCATCCGCCGCCATGCCATCCGCCGCCCCAGCGCGCTTCCGCCGGGCCCGACGTTGTCACTGCCGCTCCGGCAATGGTCGCCGCAGCAAAAAGAGCAACCAAAATCTTTCTCATGACATCACCTCGACCATGGAGTTTCATTACGCACCCCAACCGCTCCTCGTGCCTCAGGTTCCCACTTTGGGGTGAACGCAGACTGAACGGGTATGCCTGAATCCAGCCATCATTAGGACGGACCGCCACGAGGCGAGCGAAATTAATGTCGTCGTATGGTTCGGCGAAGTTCATGGCGCAGTGCACAAATTGCAGAATCCTTGAGTTTCCAGTCAGCCGATCCCGGCACGCGGCGGATCTTCCTCACGCTGATTGATCTGTTGCGATCGCTCGATGTGTGACCGAAGCCGAGTCCTTTTTGAACGCTTGGGTCTTTGAACGACCGCGAGGAGCGTCGGCGTGTTCGCTACCTTGCGGCGTCGCCGATTTGCGTGACCCGCGCCGGCCGCAAATCTCGCCTGCGGCAATCTGCCGCATGATTAAATATTTGTAATGATTGCCGATTTCGCCCAATGGCGCGCTGCTGATCGACGATGCGGCCGGCGCTATGCTGCCTCGCGATTCGCGTCAGCAGGATTGTGGACAATGAAAAACCGGACGGCGAAGTCGGGTCCAAAGCCGATCGTATCGCGGCAGCCAAAATCGGGACCAAGACCGCGCGGCGTGCAAAATCGGCAATCGCTTGGTGAAGATTTAGCTGAGCCGAAATCATCGCGCGCGCCATCGCGCGCCAGTGTCATGCGGCTTGCGGCCGAGGTGGACGCGCTGGCGGCGGAACTTGAGGCATCGCGCGCGCGCATCGCCGACCTTGAGGCGCGGGTCGATATCGATCCGCTCACGGACGTTCTCAACCGCCGCGGCTTTGAACGCGAACTCAAGCGCTCGCTCGCCTACGTCAAACGCTACGGCGCCAGCGCGGCGCTCCTCTATATCGATCTTGACGGCTTCAAGCCGGTGAATGACCGCCACGGCCATGCCGCCGGCGACGCTGTGCTAAAGGCGATCGCCGCGGCGCTTGTGCGCAACGTGCGCGCTTCCGATGTGGTAGCGCGGGTCGGCGGCGACGAATTCGCAGTGCTGTTGTGGAACGTCGACGGTGCCGCTGCGGCGGCCAAGGCCGCCGCGCTCGAAGCCGCGGTCTATGCGACGCCGGTGTGTTGGGGCGCCTCGACGTTCGTCGTCGGCGCCTCCACCGGTGTCGCGCCGTTGGGGCCGCTCGATGCACCCGCCGAAGTGCTGGCACGGGCCGATGCGGCGATGTACCAGCGCAAAGCCGAGCGAAAGGAGCGATAGGCACGCGCCCCGGAATGACCGGTCACGCAATGATGTCAGGCGTGAGCTGATCTACGATGAAGGTGATGCGGTCGCGCAATTGCAGCTTGCGCTTTTTCAAGCGCTGCACCTGAATGAGATCGGAGCCCAGCGATTCCTGCAGCGCAGCAATCGCGGCATCGAGGTCGCGATGCTCCTGCTGCAGGCGCGCCAGTTGCGCCCGAAGCTCGCGTTCTTCCTCTGGTGTCATCGCCGCCTTGGCCGCGCCTGAGCCGGCCCGAAACCCGCAAGCTCGGTTAGCAACTAAGTCGCTATGGATTATCGCGTTTTGGTTAATGGCCGACAAGCCCGTGCGGCCGCCTCCAAACCCATACATATGTGGAAACCCGGTGCGTTCGGGGGGATTTTCGTAAGGGCTGAAACGGAGTAGTCTTGCGCTCGGCTGTATGGGTATAGGATGATCCGATCAGGTAGCAATGCCACGCAAGGAGGCAGGCCACATGGCGATTGAATCGCATCTTGCGGAACTCGAAAAACGACACCAGGCGCTCGAACAGGAAATCTCGGAAGCGCTCACCCACCCCTCGGCAGACGACCTTCAGATTGCGGAACTCAAGCGTAAAAAATTGCACGTCAAGGACGAGATCGCGCGGCTTAAGCAAGATTCGCTCGTCCATTAATCGGTAAAATCTAGCGTTCGATCTTCACACTCGTCCCCGCGAAAGCGGGTGAGAGCGGTCTTTTTTGGCGCTTGACGTTCGGACATTTTTGTCCGATATGCCCGCGGCATAACCAACGCAATGTTTCCCGGATGCAGTGCAGCACAAGCGAAGCGCAGTGTTGCACTGCTGTTCCGGGATCGCATCAGACTCGGCGTTTACAACGATCCCGGTTCTGCGGCGCACCACTTCGCGCGGTTGCGCTCCGTGCTGCGCCGCGCCCGGGAAACGTGCCGACGACAGCCATGAAAGCTTACGCCTATCGCGCGAAGTTTGAACCGGGTGATCGGCGCGGCAACATCGTCGTGAGCTTTCCCGACGTGCCCGAAGCGGTGACGCAAGGCCGCGGGCAGGCTGACGCGCGGGCCATGGCCGAGGAGGCACTCGGTCTTGCGTTGCTGAGTTACGTGCGACGCGGCAAGCCGCTGCCGAAGCGGCGCGCCAAAGGACGCGGCCTCGTCGATATTGCTGTCGCGCCAGATGTTGCGGCAAAGCTTGCCGTGCTGGAATCGTTTGCCGCTGCCGGCATCAGCAAGAGCGAATTGGCGCGGCGCATCGGCAAAGACGAAAAGGAAGTCCGCCGCATTCTCGATCCCAAGCATCCGACCAAACTGCCGACGCTCATCGCTGCGCTACGCGCGCTCGGCAAGCGGCTCGTAGTTGGGGTGATGGAAGAGGAGGTTGCGTAAGGCTGATCGAAAGTTATAGACCAGCTAGTCGTCTATGCTTTTGTAACGCTTCAATACTTGGAATTTGATCGCTGGTTTTGGGCGAGCGAATTTTTCTGCCTGCTAAAGCCTTGTAGCTACTTCTCATCAACCGCGGAGAGAGTATCAGCTTCAAAGAAGCCGGTTCGATTGCGATGAGGCGACAGTCGAAGAGAGTATGAATATCTGATCGAAGTAATAATCCGTTCTGGACGTGATTGGTGTGAAAACCGCGATACGGTTGTATGTGCGCCGCCTCCAATAGATCTATGACATCACATCCAGTTACAGCGCACTTCCCGCCGTATGCCTCAATAAGCTTTGCCCTAAATGCTTGTTGGCCTCGCCTTACCGCAATCGAACGATTAATTCTGTCACGCGCGTCTTTCGTATTCTGAGCATCAAATCTGTTCTCGTCGGCTGTCGTTGAAGCAATTGCCTCATCGATTCCCAAATTGATTATCTCGTCGATTTTACGGGCAGCTGTTGGGACCAGACGAACGCCGCTACCTCGCGGGTGCCATGTATGTGCAGGCACAGGGATCGATGCTAACTCCCGCGCGGAAACAAGAAGCATTTCTGTTGGATCGACCAATTGATGAAACGTGATTGGCACCTGCCACGTGTTTTGCTTGGGAAGCGCAGTCGGGTTTTGCTTGGCCGCCCCTGTTATGGTGCCAACGCCGAAAATACCCTGCGGCCCAACTCCAAGTTTAAGCATGTAGGCGGTGTCACCTTGTTGTGCGGATTTGTGAGCCAAACATCGCCATGGTTCTGTAACGTCCTTCCCGGATTGGAACTCATCGACAAGGTGACGTAATTCGGCGTACGGCCAGCCACCTCGCGTCCAAGTGAATAAGTAGTCGCCAGGCATGGATCACACCCCCTTGGCCACATCGCGCAGCTTGAACTTTTGCAGCTTTCCAGTGCTCGTCTTCGGTATCTCGGCGAACACCACGTAGCGCGGGCACTTGTAACCGGCGAGATGTTCGCGGCACCACGCAATCAGTTCCTCGGCACTCGCCTCTGTGCCGGGCTTTAATTCCACGAAGGCGCACGGCGTCTCGCCCCATTTCTCGTCGGGCTTGGCGACCACGGCGACCACCTGCACGGCGGGGTGCTTGTACAGCGCGTCCTCGACTTCGATCGAGGAAATATTCTCGCCGCCGGAGATGATGATGTCCTTGGAGCGGTCTTTGATCTGGATGTAGCCATCGGGATGGATGACGCCGAGATCGCCGGAATGAAACCAGCCGCCGGCGAATTCCTTTGCCGTCGCCGTCTTGTTCTTCAGATAGCCCTTCATCACCACGTTGCCGCGGAACATGACTTCGCCCAGCGTCGCGCCATCGCGCGGCACCGGCCGCATGGTCGCGGGGTCGAGCACGTCGAGGGCTTCGAGCACCGGATAGCGCACGCCCTGGCGCGCCTTCTTCGCCGCCTGCTCGGACGCTTCCAGCGCATCCCACTCGCGATGCCAATCGTTGACGCTCGCCGGTCCATAGGTTTCGGTCAGTCCGTAGACATGGGTGACGTTGAAGCCTGCGGCCTTCATGGCCGCCAGCACGGATTCCGGCGGCGGCGCGGCGGCGGTGACGAACTCGACGACATGCGGCAAGGCTTTTCGCTCGTGCTCCGGCGCGTTGAGCAGCGTCGACATCACGATCGGCGCGCCGCACAGATGCGTCACCTTGTGAGCGGCAATGGCGTCGTAGATCGGCGCGGCGCGGACCGCGCGGAGACAGACATGGGTGCCGGCAACCACCGAGACCGTCCAGGGAAAGCACCAGCCGTTGCAGTGGAACATTGGCAGCGTCCACAGGTAAACCGGATGCTTGGCCATGGCGCAGGTGATGACATTGGCCATCGCCAAGAGATAAGCGCCGCGGTGGTGATAGACGACGCCTTTGGGATCGCCGGTGGTGCCCGAGGTGTAGTTGAGCGCAATAGCGTCCCATTCGTCGTTTGGCATCAGCCAGGCGAAGTTTTGATCGCCGTCGCGCAGAAAATCTTCGTATTCCAGATTGCCGAGCCGTTCGCCGGCGCCGCTATATTCCGGATCGTCGTAATCGATCACCAGCGGCTTTGCCTTGCAGGCTGAAAGCGCGCCTTTCACAGTCTTGGAAAATTCGCGGTCGGCGATCAAAACCTTGGCTTCGCCGTGGTCGAGCGTAAATGCGATGATGCCGGCGTCGAGACGGGTGTTGATGGTGTTGAGCACGGCGCCGGCCATGGCGACGCCGTAGTGCGCTTCCAGCATGGCCGGCGTATTGGCCAGCACTGCCGCGACCGTATCGCCGCGCTTGATGCCGCGCTTGGCAAGCGCCGAAGCTAGCCGCCGCGCGCGTGCGTAAAACTCGGCATAGGTCCACGACCGGGCGCCGTGAATGATCGCGGTCCGATCCGGATAGACCTCCGCGGCGCGGGAGAGAAACGACAGCGGGGTGAGCGGCTGGAAATTCGCCGCATTGCGGTCGAGGTCGCTGTCGTAGGGGTTGGCCATGTCCTTCCTCACCACCGTTTTCTCAAGCTTAGCAAACATGAGGAGCAGCGAATAGCGAATGGCGAATGGCGAATAGAAATGCCGGTTTCTTGCCAATTCGCTATTCGCTACTCACTATTCGCCGGAGACGATATAGTTTCCCTGGAGACACGCTCTCATGGACGCCCAGTCGAGCCGCTATCACGAGATCTATGCGCGCTGGCAGCGCGATCCGCACGCCTTTTGGGGCGAGGCAGCGGCCGCTATCGACTGGTTTGAAAAGCCCAAGACCGTGTTCGATCCCAAGGCCGGTATCTACGGCCGCTGGTTTCCCGACGGCGTCTGCAACACCTGCTTCAACGCCGTCGACCGCCATGTCGATGCCGGGCGCGGCGCACAGGCGGCGATCGTCTACGATTCGCCGCTTGCCGGCGAGAAGCGCAGCATCAGCTATCATCGCCTCCTCACCGAGACCCAGGTGCTCGGCGGCATGCTGCGCGACCTCGGCGTCGGCAAGGGCGACCGCGTCATTCTCTATATGCCGATGGTGCCGGAGGCGGTCATCGCCATGCTCGCCTGCGCGCGCATCGGCGCCATTCATTCGGTGGTGTTCGGCGGCTTCGCCGCGCGGGAGCTGGCCACGCGGATCGACGACGCCACGCCGAAAGTAATCCTATCCGCGAGCTGCGGGCTCGAACCCGGCCGCATCGTCCATTACAAGCCGCTGCTTGACGAGGCGATCGCGCTGGCGAAGCACAAGCCCGACGCCTGTTTGATCCTGCAGCGGCCGCAGTCGCAGGCGGCGCTGATCGAGGGCCGCGACCGCGATTGGGCGAAAATGCGCGACCACGCGCTCATTCATGCCCGCTCGGCGTGGCAATGCGAGCCGATGCTCGCGACCGATCCGCTTTACATTCTCTATACGTCGGGGACGACCGGGCGGCCGAAGGGCGTGGTGCGCGACAATGGCGGCCACATGGTCGCGTTGAATTGGTCGATGAAAAATCTCTACGGCGTCGATCCGGGCGAAGTCTATTGGGCGGCGTCCGATGTCGGCTGGGTGGTCGGCCATTCCTACATCGTCTATGCGCCGCTCCTGCACGGCTGCACCACCGTCCTCTACGAGGGCAAGCCGATCGGCACGCCGGACGCCGGCGCGTTCTGGCGGGTCATCGCCGAGTATGGCTGCGCGGCGATGTTCACAGCGCCGACCGCGTTCCGCGCCATCAAGAAAGAAGACCCGCAGGGAAAACTGTTCGCCCGATACGATCTGAAGAAATTCCGCACGCTGTTTCTGGCCGGCGAGCGCGCCGATCCGGACACCGTGATCTGGGCGGAAAAACTTCTGAAAATCCCGGTACTCGATCATTGGTGGCAGACCGAGACCGGCTGGTGCATCGCCGGCAATCCCGCCGGCCTCGGCGCGCTGCCGGTCAAGCACGGTTCGGCGACGGTGCCGATGCCGGGCTACGACGTGCGCGTCGTCGACGAAGGCTGCCATGAGGTGGCGCCCAACAAGATGGGCTCGATCGTTGTAAAGCTGCCGCTGCCGCCGGCGTGCCTGCCGACGTTGTGGCAGGCCGACGCGCGCATGCGCGAAAGCTATCTCGACGAATTCCCGGGTCACTACAAGACCGCCGATGCCGGTTTCAAGGACGAAGACGGTTACATTTTCGTCATGGGCCGCACCGACGACATCATCAATGTCGCCGGGCATCGCCTGTCGACCGGCGGCATGGAGGAGGTGCTGGCCGCGCACCAGGACGTCGCCGAATGCGCCGTGCTCGGCATCAAGGACGATCTCAAGGGCGAGGTGCCGTGCGGCTTCATCGTGCTCAAATCCGGCGTCAACCGCCCGCCGACCGAAATCGAGAAGGAGTGCATCGCGCTCGTGCGCGAGAAGATCGGTCCGGTCGCCGCGTTCAAGCTTGCCATCACCGTGGCGCGGCTGCCGAAGACGCGCTCGGGAAAGATTTTACGCGGCACGATCAAGAAAATCGCCGACGGCGACGCCTGGCAAATGCCGGCGACCATCGACGATCCGGTCATCCTCGACGAGATTGGCAGCGCGCTGAAGGGGAAGGGCGTGGGGGCGTAAAAATGTAGCCTGGGTTGAGCGACTCGTCCGCGCGAGCTTTCGAGCAAGCGCAGGTGGAAGCGAAACTCAGGATTTTGCGGCGGGGCTGTCGCGGCTTTCGCTTTGCTCAAGCTGGGCTGCTGCTCGTATATTTTCGTTACTATCTCGTATGCGGCTCAAAATACTGCCGCAAAATGGCATTAATGCGAGACTGATAGCCTTTGCCCTGCGCGCGAAACCAGGCGAGCACGTCAGTGTCGATCCGCAGCGTCATGTGGCCTTTGCGCCGCGGCTTCGGCAGCTCGGTGGTCACCCAGTCGCTCGAAATCAGGGCATCGCTCAATTCATACCGGTGCCCCCAAACGTCCGCCTTGTCGATCGGTTCACTCCCCGATCAACACCGACACCTGGCCGTCGGCTTCCGCAACCTGGAACGTCGCCACCGGTGCGGTCGCCGGTCCCTTCAGGCATTGTCCGGTCTTGAGGCAGAACTGCGCCACATGCAGCGGGCATTCGACCACGGTGCCTTCGACAAAGCCCTTGGTCAGCGAAGCGTATTCGTGGCTGCAGATGTTATCGATGGCATAGAGCCGATCGGCGACGCGAAAAATCCCGATCTCGCGGCCCTTGACCGTGACCGCCATCGGCTCGTCGGGCGTGACCTCGTCGGAGCGGCAGACGCGTTCCCACATGCAAGCTCCTGTGCTGCAACCAGATCGAACTTTGCCGCAGGGGCTATTCGGCGGCGACCTGACCGATGCCGTTTTTCCCGGTCGAGCGCTTGCCGCAGATAGCGCGCCATCTGCAGCTGTGCGCCGTCGGTGTCGATATCGACGAGCTTGTCTCTGTCGTAGCTTTCCAGGCGCTGCTGCTGGCCTTCGACAAAGGCGACATCCTCGTCGAAGGTGATGCGGATCTGCTCGTGCAGCTGGTCGGTTGCCGCCGGATCGTCCTGGCGATAGCCGTTGGCCGCCGACCAGAAATAGAAGCAGGTGCCGTCGGTCTCCGGCGTGATGCCGTGGAACAGGCGGAGCGAGAAGCCGCCGTCGCGCTTGCCTTGGTCATAGGCGCCGGTATTGGCGTCGATCGCGCCGGAATGCTGGATGATGTAGCCCGGCGCGTGCCAGTCGAATTCCTGCCAGCGGTCGACCCGGTCGGCCAGATGCGGCGCGCCGGCCTTGTAGGTGGGCGGCGGAATCGAGTGGAGCATCCAGCGGATATATTTGACGCCGGTCGGGGTCGTCGTGGTTTTCATCTTGGCTTCGACATGGGTCTTGGGATTGCCGCCGATGGTGTTGCGGTGGACATAGCCGAGATGGGTGAGGTCCATCAGGTTCTCGATCAGCAAAATGTAATTGCACTTCACCGGCAGGATCGCGTGCTTGTGCGGCCAGTTCTTGTGGTCGTCGTGCCAGGGATAATCGAGGATCGTGGCGGGGTCGGCTTTTTCGGCCGCACCCATCCAGATCCACATGATCTCGTTTTTCTCCACGAGCGGATAGGATTTTACCCGGGCGCGCTCCGGGATGCGGCTTTGGCCCGGCACCTCCACGCATTTGCCCTGGCTGTCGAAAACCAGGCCGTGGTAGCCGCAGCGGAGCCCGTTTTCCGCGACTTCGCCGAGCGACAGCGGCGCACCGCGATGGCAGCAGCGATTTTCCAGCGCCGCGACCCGTCCGTTGTGATCGCGATAAAGCACCACCGGCTCATTGAGCAAGGTGCGCCCGATCGGTCCTTTGTTCACCTCGTGGGCCCATCCGGCCATATACCACGTGTTGCGAAGATACATCGCTGTGCTCCTGGATCGCGTTGTCCCGCCCTGCCGGCGCTTTGCTTGATTATTTTTGCGCTGCCGGCGCTTGATTGATTATTTCCAACCTTTCAACTGCTGTCAAAGGCCAAGCCGCAGGCTTGCCGGGGGCGAAGGCCGGTTTGCCGGAACGGGGGCAGATTTCATAAGGTGGTCCGCGCGATGCGTTCGATCGAACAGGTTCTCGTTATCGGTTTGTCGCTGTGGAGCGCGCCATCTTTGGCGCAGTCGCCGGCGGCTGCGCCGGCGCAGCAAAGCGCGTCGCCGGTGCAGCAAGGCCGGCCGGCTCCTCAATTCCCGGCGCCGGCCACCCCAGCGCCGGCCGCGAATGCTCCCCCCACTGCCGACGACATCTGCCGCGCCATCGAACAGGACGCGGCGGAGAACCAGCTGCCGGTCGAATTCTTCGCCCGGGTGATCTGGCAAGAAAGCCGCTTCAACGCGCAGGCCGTGAGCAAGAAGGGCGCACAAGGCATCGCCCAGTTCATGCCCTCGACCGCCGATTATCGCGGGCTTGCCGATCCGTTCGACCCGATCGAGGCGCTGAAGAATTCGGCGAGCTATCTGCACGATCTGAAAGACAAGTTCGGCAATCTCGGCCTCGCCGCGGCGGCCTATAATGCCGGTCCCGGCCGCGTCGCCGCCTTCCTTACCAACAAGCGACCGCTGCCGAGCGAGACGCGCAATTATGTCGCCATCATCACCGGCTGGACCGCCGACGAATGGGCCTCGGCGTCGCCGCCTAAAACTTCGGAGACCACGATTCCGCAGGGCGTGCCGTGCACGCGGCTTGCCAATCTGATCTTGGCGCCGACGGAGGAGGCGCGGCGCATCGCCGCCTACGTGCCGCGCTGGGGCATGCAGCTCACCGCGAACTGGTCGGAGAGCAAGGCCTGGGCGATTTATCGCATGATCCAGAAAAAGTACGCGAGTCTGATCGGCGATCGCGAGCCGATCGTCGTGCGTAGCCGCGGCATCGGGCTCGGCAGCGCGCTGCGTTACAACATCCGCATCGCCGATGATGACCGGCGCTATCTGGAAAATTTCTGCAACAAGCTGATCGCCGCCGGCGGCGCCTGTGTGGTGCTGCGCAACGATCGGGGGTAGGGAAGGCATCGCCGTTTCCCGGACGCGGTGCAGCGTGAAGCGGTGCACCGCTGATCCGGGATCGTTCAAAACTCAGCGTGCGCAAAGGTCCCGGTTCTGCAGCGCACCGCTACGCTACGCTTCGTGCTGCGCTGCGCCCGCGAAACGCAGCTGCGGAGGTTTTCACTCCGCCTTGCCGCCGAGCTGCTTGAGCTTGGCGAACACCGCCTCGACGTTGAGGTCCTCGGATTTCTTCGCCTCGGCGGGCGTCGGCTCCGGCTCTTCCTTTGGTGCGGTGGTGACGGAAGCGGGCAAAAGCGTCGCGCCTTGTTCTTCGACCGGCACGGGCTTTTCCTTGGCCGCCTTCTGCACTTCGAGGTCGAGATCGATCTGCGAGCAGAGCCCGAGCGTCACCGGATCGAGCGGCGTCAAATTCGCCGAATTCCAGTGGGTGCGTTCGCGGATCGCCGCGATGGTCGATTTGGTGGTGCCGACGAGCCGCATGATCTGGCTGTCTTTGAGCTCGGGATGATTGCGCACCAGCCACAGGATGGCGTTCGGCCGATCCTGGCGCCGCGACACCGGCGTGTAGCGCGGGCCCTTTTTCGGCTTGGCCTCGGGCAGGCGGGTTTTGGGTTCGGCGATATGCAGTTTGTGGTTGGGATCGGCCTCGGCGGCTTGGATTTCCTCCCGCGTCAATTGGCCGGTCAGGATCGGGTCGAGCCCCTTGATGCCTTGCGCGGCGTCACCGTCGGCGATCGCTTTGACTTCCAGCGGATGCAGGTTGCAGAGCTGCGCGATCTGGTCGAAGGACAACGAGGTATTTTCGACCAGCCACACGGCTGTCGCTTTGGGCATCAGAGGCGCGGTCGCCATGTCTAATCTCCGGTAAATCTTCTCCGCGCTCCGCCCGCCTGTCCGGGCGAAGCCACTCAACGTCATCAAGGATGACTGGAAAGCGGCCGGAATATAGGCGCGGCGGCGGTCCTGCGCAACCGGTTCCGGATAGCTTCGCGGCCGATGCAGCGGACCGTATAATCGTTGGAACCGGCAGATCGGCACGATCAAGGGGAGGGATCATGGCACGAGCACTTGACGGAAAAGTCGCGATCGTGACTGGCGCCGGGCGCGGCCTTGGCCGTGCGATGACGCTCGGCTTGCTTGACGCCGGCGCCAGTGTCGCCGCCGTCGAGCTCGATGGGCCCGCGCTGGAGGAAACCCAGGATGCCGCCGACGACCGCAGCGCCGGCGAACGCTTCACCGGCATCGTCGCCGATGTCACCTGGAACGACAGCGGCCCGAAAATTTTGCGAACCGCAATCGAACGCTTCGGCCGGCTCGACATTTTGATCAACAATGCCGGCATCAACACGCAAGTCATCCGCGGCGAGGGCCGGCAGGTCGGAAAGTTATGGGAAACCTCGCCGGAAGAGTTTCGCCGCGTCATCGAGGTCAACGTCGTCGCCGCTTTCCTGATGACGCGGGCGGTGCTGCCGACTTTATTGGCGCAGCGCTGGGGCCGCATCGTCAATGTAACCACCAGTCTCGACACGATGTGGCGCCGCTTGATGCAGCCTTACGGCGGCTCCAAGGCCGCCAACGAGGCAATGCTCACCGCCCTGGCGCAAGAGCTCGACGGCACCGGCGTGACCGCCAACGTGCTGGTGCCGGGCGGCGCCGCCGATACGCGGCTGGTCTCCCGGGCAACGGCGCCGGATCGCTCGGCGCTCATCGTGCCCGAGGTCATGATCGCTCCACTCATCTGGCTGTGCTCGAACGCCGCCGACGGCGTCAACGGCCAGCGCTTCATCGCCATGAAATGGGATGCGAAATTGTCGCCCGAGGAGGCGGCAAAAAACGCCGGCGCGCCGGCGGCCTGGCAACAGCTCGGCCGTCAGGCGATCATGCCGGAGCGGATGCGATAGTCGCTATTTTTCGGGCACGCGGCCCTTCACCGCATTGGCGAAGGCGTCGTAGGCGATAGTGCCGTCGGCGGCGATCCGCAGTTGCTCGCGCAAGCGCGCTTTGAGTTGTTCGCGCACGCTTGGCGACATGTCCGCGAGCGCCTTGCCGGACGGGCCGACCGGCACGCTGCTCGAAGCCCAGAAATCGTCGAAACCGGAAAAGGCGACGCGGATGCGGATCACGGTGGTGTCGATCGATCGCAATCCCGCCTGTTGCCAGATCGCCTGCATGTTCTCGCGCCGCGAAGACTCGACGTTCGGCCGCGTCGGTTCCTCCAGGCCTAACGATTTGATCGCCCCGGCGAGCGGCCGGATCGGAAATCCGCCGCCCGGGATGTCCCACATGTAGGTGGCGACAATGCCGCCCGGCTTGACCACGCGCGCCATTTCGCGCGCCGCTTTCGGCGGATCGGTCAGGAAGGTGATGACCAGCGCCATCGATGCGGCGTCGAAACTGTCGTCGGGGAAGGGCAGCGCTTGCGCGTCGGCGACGCGAAATTGCGCCATCTGCGCGCCGGGCCGCTTGCGCGCATAGTCGATCTGGCCGTCCGACGGATCGATGCCGGTCACGGCGCCGGGCGATGCGTGCGCGATCAACACTTCGGTAAAGGCGCCGTTGCCGCAACCGACGTCGATCCAGTTCAGGTCCTTCGGCGGATCGAGCCAATCGAGAAATTTCGGGGCGACCAGCTGGCTCCAGCGGCCCATCAGCCGCTCATAGGCCTTGCCGTCGTTGAAGAGGTTTGCCGGCGCGTCCATCGGCATTACTCCGCCGCTGCTTTCTGCGCGCCGCGCGCATTGATCGCCGCCCACACCCGGCTCGGCGTCGCCGGCATGTCGATGTGCTCGATGCCGAGCGGCTTTAACGCGTCGAGGACGGCGCCGATCACCGCGGGCGGCGCGCCGGTGGCGCCGGCTTCGCCCGCGCCTTTGACGCCGAGCGGATTGGTCCGTGCCGGCACCTCAGCCAATTCCGACGTGAGCTCGGGAAAATCCTCAGCGCGCGGCATGGCGTAATCCTGAAAGCTGCCGGTGACGAGCTGGCCTGCGCCGTCGAACACGATTGCCTCCATGAGCGCCTGGCCGACACCCTGCGCGACGCCGCCGTGGATCTGCCCTTCGCAGAGCAGGCGATTCATGATCTTGCCGACGTCGTCGACCGCCGCGTAGCGCTCCAGCGTCACGGCGCCGGTTTCCGGATCGACCTCGACTTCGCAGACGTGACAGCCGTTCGGATAATTGGGCGGCTCGGCGGCAAACGTGCCGGAGGCTTCGAGCCCGACGTCGAATTGCGGCGGCAGCATTGCCGGGCGGTAGAACGACTTGGCGACGTCGGTGAGTTTGAGCGCGCGATCGGTGCCGACGATGCGGAACGAGCCGTCCTTGAACTCGATGTCGCCGGCCGCGGCTTCGAGCATCATCGCCGCCATCGGCTTGGCCTTTTCGACGATAGCGTCGGCGGCGCGCTTGAGCGCGTTGCCGCCGACATGCATGCTGCGCGAGCCATAGCTGCCGCGCCCGATCGGCACCGCATCGGTATCGCCCTGCACGAAGCGGATGTTGTCGAACGGCACGCCGAGCCATTCCGTCACCATCTGGGCATAGACGGTCTGATGGCCCTGGCCGTGCGAATGCGTGCCGGCGAGGATGGTGAGCATGCCGCTCGGATCGAAGCGCAGCACCATGCGGTCGTTGAACACGGCGGCTTCTTCGAGGAAATAACCGATGCCGCGGCCGCGCAGTTTGCCGTGCTTTTTCGACTCGGCGGCGCGCTTGGCAAAGCCGCTCCAATCGGCGAGCTTGAGACATTCATCCATCACGTGCACGAAGTCGCCGCTGTCATAGGTGATGCCGGTTTGCAGCTTGTGCGGCATGGCGGCTGACGGAATGAAATTGCGCCGCCTGATCTCGACCGGATCGAGGCCGATGACGCGCGCGGCGCGGTCGAGCAATTGCTCGATCAGATAAGTCGCCTCCGGCCGCCCGGCGCCGCGATAGGGCGCAGTGGGAATGACGTTGGTGAACACGGCTCGGGCGACCGCGTGCACCGCTGGGATTTGATAGACTCCTGGCGCCAGCCGTATCGCAAACAGCGGCACCACCATCGCCGCGCCGAACACGTGCGAGCCCATGGCGTGCAGCGCGTTGACGCGCAACCCCAAAATCTTGCCGCGCTCGTCGAGCGCAAGCTCGCCGGTGACGATCTGGTCGCGGCCTTGCGCATCGCCAAGGAGCGCCTCCGACCGCGTCGACACCCATTTGACCGGACGGCCGCCGGCGCGGCGCGACGCCCACACCACCAGCGCGTCTTCCGGATAGCCGCCGTGCTTCATGCCGAAGCCGCCGCCAACGTCGGGCGAAATCACCCGCAGCTTGGTTTCGGGAATTTTCAAGACCTGGCCGGCGACGGCAGAGCGAGTGCCGTGCGGGTTCTGCGATGTCGAGTAGAGCGTGTAGGTCTCGCTGTCGGGATGATATTGGCCGATCGCGGCGCGCGGCTCGATCGAATTGGCGGTGATGCGGTTGTTGTTGAGCTTGAGCGAGACGACGTGCTTGGCATTGGCGAAAGCGGCGTCGGTTAAGTCTTTGTTGCCCATCATCAGCGTGAAGGAGACGTTGTTTGGCGCTTCGTCCCAGATCGCGGGCGCACCGGGTTTGACGGCATCCTCAACCGCGATCACCGCGGGCAGCGGCTCGTAATCGATCTCGATCAGCTCGGCGGCATCCTTGGCTTGGACGAGGGTTTCGGCGACGACGAAAGCAACCCGGTCGCCGACCGCGCGCACCTTGTCAGCTTCGAGAATGGCGCGCAGCGTGCGGTATCCCTTCGGGCCGCCCATGTCTTCGGGCATCGGCGGCGCGAAGCCGCCGAGTTTGTCGGCGACCACATCGGCGCCGGTGAGAACGGCGAGCACGCCGGGCGCCGCTTTGGCCTTAGCGGTGTCGACGCGCTTGATGCGGGCGTGTGCATGCGGCGACATGACCACGGCGCCGTAGCACTGTTGCGGCAAGTCGAAGTCGTCGACGTAACGGCCGCGGCCGGTGATGAAGCGGGGATCCTCGACCCGGGGCACGGGCTGACCGATGCCGAACTTGTTCACGCCTGGAGTCAACACGATCACCGCCCCTGTCGGCCTTTGCCGGGCGGGATTTATACCTGTGATTTGTGGCGATGAGAATGCCGAGCGCGGGGTTATTCCGCCATCGTTGCGCCGGAGCCGCCGAACTCGGTCGGAAAATCTTTCAGCTTGGGCAGGCCGTCCTGCATACGAAGCACCGTCTCCGCGTAGTTGACGTGAACGCCGGGCGTGAACGCAAGAGTGGGGATTGTCGCAGCGAATACATCGACAAGACCCAGCGTCGGATGATTGGCCAGCAGATGTCCGCCACATTTCGCGCAAAAACGCCGCTGGCTGAATTCGGTCTTCTGAAATGTCGCGACATGCTCGGCGCCGGAGGTGATCCGTACGGCCTCAGGTTTCCAGAGGCTGAAAGCGTTCACCGGCCCGCCGGACCACGAACGGCAGGAACGGCAATGGCAGTAGCCCATGGCCTCCGGCGATCCGGTAACCTGCAACTGGACCGCCCCGCAAAAACAACTTCCTAAATGAGTCATGCAACCTCCGTCGGGTAATGGGGACGCGGCTCCCGTATTGGGCCGGCCACGCTTGACATTCCATCGCCGTGATCGCGATCTGCCTGTCGGTGGTCGTCTGACTATAGGGTCAGACCGACCGGCGCCAGGGCAACAGCATCGACACGCGGCGCCGGTAACTGCGGTATTCGTCGCCGAACAGGTCGACCAGGTCGCGCTCTTCCAGCGAGGCGCCGACGACAATGTAGGCCGTCGTGACCGCGGCGAACAGCAGATGTCCGGCGGTCATGGTCGGCGCTGCCCAGAACGCGATGATGAATCCCAGATAGATCGGATGCCGCACCAGGTTGTAGAAAAGCGGCGTCCGAAAGCGCGGCGCCGGCATCGGGCGGCCGGCGAGATTGTTGGCGACCTGATGCAGCCCGAACAGCTCGAAATGATTGATGAGAAACGTGCCGGTCAGCACGATCAGCCAGCCGACGAACGACAGCGCCGTGATCGCCATGGCGAGGTGCGGATCGGCGATCTGCCATACCGCCGCTGGCATCGGCTCCCAAAGCCAAAGCAGCAGCGCGAGCGCCAGACTGGCGAACAGGACGTAGGTGGTGCGCTCGACCGAGACGGGAACAAATCTCGTCCACCAGCGCTTGAAGCCCTGGCGCGCCATTACGCTGTGTTGAATGGCGAAGACCGACATCAGGAGAAGATTGACGATGAGCGCTTGCGCCATCGGCGCAGGCGTACCGCTGTCGATGGTCTTCGGTACCACAAGGCCTTCGACGAAGCCGATGGCGTAGAGAAAGACCAGGAAAAATATCAGATAGGAAGCGATACCGTAGAGAAACGCGATCAGGCGGCCGAGGAGATTGCCGAGGCCGCTGCGCGTATCCTGGCTGAGGGCGTGAGTCTGGGTCATAGCTTCCTCCAATTGGGCGATCGGGGGCTTACGATCGCGCGGCGGGCACGATGGCGGGACCGCAAGAGAAAGACTTTGCCTCAGCCTTGATTTGCCGCTGAGATGGGCTTGATTATTTCTTGAGATCAGGACGGGGCGGCTTGGTCGGCCGGCTGCGATGCAATTTCGGTTTTCTAATCATACGCTTGACATCGACCGGCGCGAGCTGCTCCGCGACCGCGATGCGGTGGCCGTCGAGCCGCAAGTGTTCGATCTTCTGGTCTATCTGGTGGAAAACCGTGACCGGGTCGTCAGCAAGGACGACCTCATCGCCTCGGTCTGGGGCGGGCGCATCGTGTCCAACTCGACGCTGACCAGCCGCATCAACGCGGCGCGCAAAGCGATCGGCGACAGCGGGATCGAGCAGAAGCTGATCCGCACCGTTGCGCGCAAGGGTTTGCGCTTCGTCGGCGGCGTTGAAACCGCCGCGGGGGCGCAAGAAGAAATTCGCGAATCGATGCGGCCGGCCTTGCCGCTGCCCGACCGTCCGGCCATCGCGGTGCTGCCGTTCACCAACATGACCGGCGACCCGAATGAGGACTATTTCTCCGACGGCATCACCGAGGACATCATCACCGCTTTGTCGAAGCTGCGCTGGTTCTTCGTCATCGCGCGCAATTCCTCTTTCGTCTACAAGGGCAAAGCGGTCCACATGAAGCAGATCGCCGAAGAGCTCGGCGTCGGTTACGTGGTCGAGGGCAGCGTGCGCCGGGGCGGCGACCGGCTGCGCATTACTGCACAGCTCAACGACGTCGCTACCGGAAGCCACATCTGGGCCGAGCGCTACGACCGCAATATCGCCGACGTGTTTGCGGTGCAGGACGAAATCACCGAGGCCATCGTGGCGGCAATCGAGCCGCAGCTTTATGCGGCGGAGAGTTTCCACGCCCGGCGCAAGCCGCCGGACAGTCTCGACGCTTGGGAACTGGTGATGCGGGCGCTGTCGCATTACTGGCGGGTGACACGTCAGGATAACGTCGTGGCGCAGGCGCTGTTGGAAAAGGCCACTGCCATCGATCCGAATTACGGCCAGGCGCTCGGCGTGCTCGCGACCAGCCACGTGTTCACCGCCCATATGGGCTGGGCGGACCGGGCGACTGCAATGCCGATTGCCGAGCGTGCAGCGCTTGAGGCGATCCACGCCGACGGTGAGGACCCGTGGGCGCATTACGCCCTGGGCGGTGTTTATCTGTTCGCGCGCCGCTTTGACGACTCGCTCGCCGAATTCGAAGCAGCGCTGCGGCTCAATCCGAATTTTTCGCTGGCGCAGGGCTATTACGGACTGGCGCTGGCTTATTGCGGGCGTCCCGATGAAGCCGAATTGGCGGCGCAACGCGCGTTGCGCGCCAGCCCGCGCGATCCTCTGTCCGGTATCTATTTCGGCATCGCCGCCTATGCTCAGTACGTCGGACGCAATTACGAGGAGGCGATGCGGCTGGCGCGGGAAGGCATCCGCCAGCGCGGCGATTTCGTCGGCGCGCATCGGGTGCTGACGGCCGCCGCGGGCATGGCCGGCCGGACTGACGTCGCCAAGGCCGCCTTGCAAGAGCTTCGCCGGGCGCAGCCCAATATCTCGCTCGCCTGGATCGCGAAGGAAATGCCGATCCGCGACGCTGCCGAGATGGAGCACTATCTCGACGGGTTGCGCAGCGCCGGCTTGACCTGACGTGTCAGTATCGAGAATTCAGGCTACTCTCGTAACCACGATTTTTCGGACGATGACATGACCCCGCCTACAGCGACTTTCGATTACATTATTATCGGTGCCGGCTCGGCCGGCTGCGTTCTCGCCAATCGGCTGACCGCTTCCGGCCGCAATCGCGTGCTGCTCATCGAGGCCGGCGGGCACGACCGCAACATCTGGATTCACATTCCGCTCGGCTTCGGCAAGCTGTTCTCCAATCCCAAGGTGAACTGGCTCTATTCGACCGAACCAGAGCCCGAACTCGACAACCGCAGGGTGATCCAGCCGCGCGGCAAGGTGATGGGTGGGTCGAGTTCGATCAACGGGCTTCTGTATATCCGCGGCCAGCACGAGGATTACGACCACTGGCGACAATTGGGCAATGCCGGCTGGTCGTTCAAGGACGTGCTGCCGTATTTCCGCCGCGCCGAGGATCAGGAGCGCGGCGCCGACGATCTGCACGGCGCCGGCGGGCATCTCAAGGTCTCCGACGTGTGCGAGCCGCATCCGTTGTGCGAGGCCTTCATCGCGGCAGCGCAGAGTTGCGGCTTTCCACGCAACGACGACTTCAACGGACCGACCCAAGAAGGGGCGGGCTACTTCCAATTAACGGCGCGGAACGGGCGCCGCTGGTCGACCGCGGTGGGTTATCTGAAGGAAGCGAAGCGCCGGCCCAATCTTGCCGTTGCCTCGAACGCGCTCGCCACGCGGATATTGTTTTCGGGCCGCCGCGCCATCGGCGTCGAATATCGCCAAGGCGGCGCGACCCATACCGCGCATGCCAATGCCGAGGTCATCGTCTCGGGCGGCGCGTTCAACTCGCCGCAATTGCTGCAGCTTTCCGGGCTGGGACCGGCGAAAATCTTGCGCGAGCTTGGCATCAACGTCGTTGCCGACATGCCGGGCGTCGGCGCCGATCTGCAGGACCATTTGCAGATCCGGATGCTCTACCGCTGCACCGAACCGATCACCATGAACGACGTGATCAATGATTGGCGGCATCGTTACGCCGCGGGCTTGCGCTATCTGTTGTCGCGCAAGGGCTTGCTGACCATCGGCGCAGGCTATGCCGGAGCGTTCCTGCGCACCCGGCCCGAACTGGCAACGCCGGATGTGCAATTCCACTTCCTGATCTTTTCCGCCGACGCCGCCGGCGCGACGCTGCATCCCTTTTCGGGGTTCATGGCGTCGGTCTGCCAGTTGCGGCCTGACAGCCGCGGTTTCGTCCGCATCAAATCAAGCGATCCGACTGTGCCGCCGGCCATTCAGCCGCGCTACCTTTCGGCGCGCAGCGATTGCGATTGCGTGATCGACGGCATGAAACTTCTGCGCCGCGTCATGAGCCAGCCGGTGATGCGCCGCTACATCGCCGAGGAGCGCGCGCCGGGAGAGCAATGCGTAAGTGACGCTGATCTGCTGGCTTTCGCGCGGGCGACCGGAACTACGGTGTACCACCCGACCTCGACCTGCCGCATGGGCTCCGATCCGAACGCGGTGGTCGACGAACGACTGCGCGTGCACGGCTTCGACGGCCTGCGTGTCATTGATGCCTCGATTATGCCGACGGTGGTCTCCGGTAATACCAACGCCGCCGCGGTGATGATCGGGGAGAAGGGCGCGGATATGGTGCTGGAGGACGCGGGTGCACTTGCGGCAGCGTAATTGACTTACGCCGTCGCCAACGCAGCCATGCGCACCGGGCTAAGCAACGCGGCTGCGGCGCCGAGCAGAATGCCGGTCGCGGCCACGATCGACGGCACCGCCAAAGTCGAAAGGCCCGTGAGCCCTTGGCCGATCGAGCAGCCGTAGTCCAAGGCGCCGCCGCATCCCATCAGCGCCGCGCCGCCGATGGAGCGCAGCATGTGGCGGGTGGAGCTGTAGCCCTCCAGCTCAAAGCGCCGCGTGGCGAGGGCGGTGACGAAGCTGCCGATCAGTACGCCGGTCACCGTGGCAATGCCGAAACTCAACGTCGAACCCGTCGACAGCATGGCGTATTGCAGCGTATCGGCGATCGGCGCGACGAATGTCAGGGACGCCACCGGCGCCGGATTGAAAGGATCGGCGCCGAGATAACCGGTGGCGAACCAACCGGCCGGGATCAGAAGCCCGATTGCCGCGCCGGCCGCGATCTGTCCTTTGGCCTGCCGGAACGGCGCATGGGAAAATGCGAACAGGAGCAGGATGCCGCCGATCGCCCCGGCGGTGCCGAACTGCGCGATTGAAATCATTGAGACCCGTCGCCGAAATCAGAGCCGGCACCGAGACGGCATGCAGCGTCGTCTGCGAAAAATGCAGGACGGCGAGGCGCGCCGGCGCGATCAGGCCTTTGAGAGTAATTTCCGCGGTTACCCCGGCCGTGGCGACCACGACCAAGGAGCGCAGATTGCCGCGGCCGAGCAGCACCAACGCGCGCGACGCACACGCATTCGCCGCCACCATGCCGTAGCCGAACATTGTGCCGCCGAAGAGCATCAGCGGAATGGAGAACGACGGCTGCAGATAGATCGACTGGCCAAGGTCGACCAAGCCGCGCACGGCGAGCAATTGCGTGCCGGCAATCGCGACGGCCAGCGCCAGGGCGAAAGTACGGACCATCCGGCCGTCGCCTTGGGTCCACCAATTGCGCAAGCCGCTGGTCAGGCAGAAGCCGCTGAGCAGACCGACCGCGCCGAACACCAGACCAATCAGGAATCCGGCCAAAATGACAATGTTGGAAACCGGCGTCACCGAAGCACCTTAGCAGCTTTTCGCCCGCCGCAGCGGACCGGCGCTTGAATTGGCGTATTAGGGCCTAAGGTTCAATAGTTTTGGCTAGCCGTGCCCGAGCGTCTGAAATTTGCGCTTCTGTTGCGCTTTGGTCTGGACCGGATTGCAGCCGTTGCCGCCGCAGACGATCGCCGCCTCGCGAACAAGATCGGCGGTTGCAAAGCGGACAGCCGATGGTGCGGCGCTACCGGCCTCCGATGGCAAGGCGAGCAATCCGACCGCAAAAAGTGTCGCCGCAGCAAGCGAAGCCAGAACAGTCTTAGACATAACTATCCTCCATGGGCTCCCGCAGAATGGGAGTCGTTTGTTGCGCAATTGCCGCCGAGTTCGCAGATGAGCGGTGCGAGGAATTTTTCATAGCGTTGCCAGCGCCCGACCGAAGTCCGGTAGATCGGCCGGCGGACCTAAGTCGCGCTTGCGGTCCGCACCACGCGATCGGTGCGATGAAAGTCGAGGCAACGCGCATCCCACGTCAGGCCGCACTGGCTGACGATGCGTCGCGCAACGCCGTCCAGATCGCCGACCAAGTCCTCGTAATGCACGTCGATGATGCGGTTCGGCGGCAGCACGCGGCGCCAATGCGCCATCAGCGCCCGATAATGCCGATAGTATCGGCCAAGCTCGGCGAGCTCGTAGGTTTGCGCTTGATTTGTGAAAAGTATCGAGAAGCAGGACACGCAGGTATCGAGCGGATTGCGCACCGCATGGATGATCGTCGCGTTGGGCAGCGCCAGGTGGATCAAGCCGGCAAAAAGGAAATTGCCCGGCATTTTGTCGACGATGCGCGACGCCGTCGGCGCCCGTTGCCGGAGCCCGTCGAGATACGACGTGCCCAACTTGCGAAAATCATCGCCGGACATAGCCAAAGCCATGTCTGGAAATCGCGCTGACTTCGGCAGCGAGTTGGCGACACGCCCCGCCGCAAGATCGAACAGATTGAGTTCGCCGGCGCCGAATACGTTCGGATGACTCGCCAATATCTGCTCGATGAGCGTGGTGCCCGAACGCGGCATGCCGACGACGAAGACTGGAAGCGGCGATTGGTCGCCCGAACTTTCACAGCGCCTCATGAAGTCGGCGGTAAACACCGTGCGCGTGCGATCCATGCGGGTGAGTGTTGCAGCTTCGTCGTAATCGGTCGCCCGGCGTTTGAGCCGATTGCCGGCTTGCAACTGCGCAAAGGCGGCATCGAGCCGGCCAGTGTCCTCATAGGCTTTCGCCAGGGCAAAATGCAGGTGAGTGCGATCTGCCGCGCTCAACGAGCCGCCGTCGCGAAGCAACGCTTCCAACGCCCGCAGGTAGCGATCTCCCGCTTTGAAGGGGCGCATCGCCGCGAGAGTTTCATAAAAGGATGTGTTGCGCGGCGCGAGACGGATTGCCCGCTTTGCGGCGCGGCTCGCTTCATCGACCCGGCCGCGTTCTTTCAGTATCAGCGCGAGGTTGTTATGGGCGCCGGCAAAGCCGGAATTGACCGCGATGGCTTGGCGGAGTTTTTCCTCCGCTTCGTCGAGCCGGTCGAGGCCCATAAGCGCCCCTGCCCAGTTGCACAACGCTTGCGCATAGTCCGGCTTAAGCTCGACTGCCCGGCGGTATTCGAACGTCGCGGCGTCGAGCTGGCCCAATTCCCATAGCGCATGACCGAGATTGTTGCGGATCAGCGGCAGGTCCTTAAGCACAAGTATTCGCCGGTAAAGCGCGATCGCCTCGCGCAATTGTCCATCGCGATGATAAGCAAAGGCGTCGTCGCAAATGTCCTTCAGGATGTCGGCGGGTTCGCGGGCCGGAGCGATGGCCGGACGCCGGTCAAAGCGCGGGAGCAGGGCAGTGGCCACAGGATTTTCCAAAATGCCGCGAAGCCCCCTGCGGTCGATAGGACTTTATGGTGAATGAAGGGTTAATGACCGCGTTGCGCGACCCACGGGGCGGGTGCATCATGGCCAAAACGTCCCAGGAGCGGCTCCCATGCACGACATCGTCATTCGCGGCGGCACCATCGTCGATGGCACTGGTCGAGCGGCCTTCGGCGGCAACGTCGCCATCGCGGGCGGCCGCATTGCCGCAGTTGGCGGCAAGCAGGGGCCGGCTCATCGCGACATCGATGCCGACGGGCTCCTGGTCACGCCGGGCTGGGTCGACGTGCACACCCATTATGACGGCCAGGCGATGTGGGATCCGCTGTTGGCGCCGTCGTGCTGGCACGGCGTCACCACGGTGATGTTCGGCAATTGCGGCGTCGGTTTCGCGCCGGTGAAGAAGGAGCATCGCGGCGCACTGATGGATCTGATGGAGGGCGTGGAAGAGATTCCCAATCCGGTGCTCGCCGCCGGGCTGAGCTGGGAATGGGAGACGTTTCCGCAATTCATGGACGAGCTGGAGCGGCGGCCGCGCGCGATCGATATCGCCGCGCAGGCGGCCCACCTGCCGACCCGCGTCTATGTCATGGGCGACCGCGCGGTGCGCCGCGAGCCGGCGACGCCGGACGACATTGCCGAGATGCGCCGGCTCACTGTCGAAGCGCTGCAGGCCGGCGCCTTCGGCTTCACCACCTCGCGCACCGATTCGCACAAAACGCCGGACGGCGAGCTCGTGCCGTCGCGCGACGCCGACGATCATGAATTGCTCGGCATCGGCTCCGCGCTCGGGATCACCGGCACCGGCGCATTCGGCATGAACTCGGACTTCGACGACGAGGAATTCGAGCTGCGCTGGATGCGCAAGCTCGCCAAAGACACCGGCCGCCCGATCTGGTTTCTGCTGACCGATCGCTATCAGGATCCGCAACGCTGGCGCCGCCTGATCAAGGCGGTGCACGAGATGCGCGCGCAAGGGCTGCAAATCACCGCGCAGATGGCCGGCCGGCCGATCGGCGTGATGATGGGCATCGGTACCGCGGTCAATCCGTTCACGGTGCGCCCGAGCTATAAGAAAATCGAGAGCCTGCCGATCGCGGAGCAACGCAAGCGCCTGCGCGATCCGCAGCTGCGGGCGCAAATCCTGGCCGAGAAGCCGTCCGACGCCGAAGTCGCCAAGCTGGCGCAGTTCCGCCAGGCGGTCATCAGCATGTGGGACAGATTCTACGTGATGGGTAATCCGCCGGATTACGAGCCGGGCCCGGAAAAGAGCGTGGCCAACATCGCCGCCCGCACCGGGCGGCCGCCCGACGAGGTGGCCTATGACATCATCATCGAGGAAGACCAGTACCTCTACTTCCCGGTGGTGAATTACGTCACCGGCGATCACGCGCCGATCTTTGAAATGCTCAACGACCCGGCCTGCCTGTTGGGCCTCAGCGACGGCGGAGCGCATTGCACGTCGATCGTCGATGCCGGCGTGCCGACTTTCATGCTCACGCATTGGGGCCGCGATAGGAGCCGCGGGCCGCGCCTGCCGCTCGAACATCTGGTCAAGCGGCAAACCAGCGAGACTGCCGATTTCTTCGGACTCACGGATCGCGGCCGTCTCGCGCCCGGACTGCGCGCCGACGTAAACCTCGTCGATTACCACCGCCTGCAGGTTCAGAAACCGGAGCTCGTGCACGACATGCCAGCGGGCGGGCGACGCTTCGTGCAAAAGGTCGACGGCTACGAGGCGACCTTCGTCGCCGGCACGCAGATTTTCGACCGCGGCGAACATACCGGCGCGCTGCCGGGCCGGCTCATTCGCGCCGGCCGCGACGCCGCCGCGCTGGCGGCGGAGTAAGTATCCGGGGCCGATGCAGCGCAGTGTCGCGAAAATCCTGACGACGCATGTCGGCAGTCTGCCGTTCCTGTCGCTCGACAAGGGCATTGCAGCCGGCGACGAAACGCGCCTCAACGACAACGTCGCCGCCATCGTCGCGCACCAACGCGCGATCGGCATCGATATCGTCAATGAGGGCGAATATGCCAAAGGCGGCGATTGGCTGCGCTACATGCAAAAGCGGTTCGGCGGATTCACGGAAATCGAAACGCCGGAAGGAAAGCCGCTGATCGAGCAGGGCAAGGATCGCGAGGAGTTCGCCGACTTTTACAGCTACGCCAACGAGCGGGGCACTCTGTTCTATACGCCGGGCGCGCAGATCGCGAAGAAGCGGCCGGTACAAGCCTGCACCGGCCCTGTCACCTATGTCGGTCAGGCCGAGCTCGACAAGGAAATCAAGGTCACGCTTGCCGCCGCCGGGTCGCAGAACGTGTTCCTGACATCGACGGCGCCGGCCAGCCTCGAAGTCTATCGCCGCAACCGCTTCTACAAAAACGACGAAGATTACGTCTTCGCGATCGCAGAAGCGATGCGTGTCGAATACGAAGCCATCGCCGCGGCCGGGTTGATCCTGCAAGTCGACGACGCTTGGCTCCCGGCGCTGTGGGACCGCATCGGCATCGCCATGGGGCTTGCGGCCTTTCGCGCCCGCAGCGAGATGCGGATCGAAGCGCTCAATTACGCGCTGCGCAACATTCCGGAAGATCGGGTGCGCTATCATTTATGCTGGGGAAGCTGGCATGGTCCGCACGCCTACGATCTGGAACTCGATCGCATCGTCGATCTCGTGCTCAAAGTGAAGGCGCAGGCCTATTTGATCGAGGGCGCCAATGCCCGCCACGAGCATGAAGTGGCGGTATGGGAGAAGGTGAAACTGCCGGCAGGGAAAATTCTTATTCCCGGCGTCGTCACGCATTCGACCGACGTGGTGGAGCATCCCGAACTGGTGTCGCAGCGCCTGCAGCGCTACGCGCGCTTCATCGGCAAGGAAAATCTTATCGCCGGGACCGATTGCGGCTTCGGCGGGCGCTCGCATCCACAGATCGCGTGGGCCAAGTTGCGCTCGTTAGTTGAAGGCGCGGCACTCGCGAGCGGCGCCTTGGGGCAATCGCCCACTTGAACGCTGCTTGCGAAAAATTCGCGCACGTCGTAATCGAGCGTTCGAAACAAAAATAATGGCGGCGGCGCCTGATGTCGCTGCGATAAGGGGGGACGCCATGGCCACCAAGGTTGACGCCATCGAACTCATTGACCGCCATCCGGTCACTGGCTTTCAGGTCGGCGTGCTCATTCTCTGCATGCTGGTGGCGGCCCTCGACGGTTTCGATACCCAGGCGATCGGCTATACAGCGCCGGCTATCGCCGCCGTGATCCATCTGCCGATGCCGCAGTTCGTCAGGTCGGTTCTGCGGGTCTCGTCGGCGCGGCGCTCGGCGCGCTGTCGTTCGGGCCGCTGGCCGATCTGTTCGGCCGCAAGTGGTTCATGATCATTGCAATGGTCGTGTTCGCGATTTTTAGCTATCTGACATCGCAATCGACCTCGCTCGGCGAGTTGCTCACTTATCGTTTCTTTTGTGGCCTCGGCCTCGGCGGCGTGACGCCGGCGTTTCTGGCGATGGGTGCTGAGCTGGCGCCGAAGCGGTTGCGCGACGTTTTCGTCACCGTGCTGTTCGCCTCCTTCCCGGGCGGCGGTTTTATCGGTTCGCTGACCAGCGCCTGGGTCATCCCTGCGTTCGGCTGGCAGGCGGTGTTCTATATCGGCGCGGTCGCGCCGATCGTGATCGCAATCATTCTTGCAATCTGGCTTCCCGAGTCGATTCGCTTCCTGCTGGCGCGCAACATCCGGCAGGACGAAGTGCGGCGCACTCTTGAGCGCATCATGCCGGGCGAGGTCCCCGCCGGCGCCGAACTCGTCGCGCCGCCCGACCCGGCGCGGGAAGGCGTTCCGGTCAAGCATCTGTTCATGGAAGGCCGCGCCATTCCGACGGTGCTGCTCTGGGTGCCGTTCTTCATGGTGTTCATGGTCCTGGTCACGGTCACGTTCTGGACCCCGGCGGTGCTCCATTCGGTCGGCTTCTCGCTGTCGGCCGCGGCGCTGATCATAGGCCTCAACAATCTCGGCAGCGTGATCGCCAGCGCCATGTCGGGCTGGCTGGTGCATCGCGGCGGCGCGTTCCGGGTGCTCATTCCCGGATTCATTATTGGCGGTTTGTGTCTGGCCTGGTTCGGCCAAGCGACCTCGTCGATGGTGACGCTGGGCGCGGCCTCGTTTCTCGCCGGCTTCTTCGTCGGCGGCACCGGCACCGGGCTGATCGCGGTGGCGGCGGGCATGTATCCGACCGCCATCCGTTCCACCGGCATCGGCTGGGCGATGGGCATGGGCCGAGTCGGCCAAGTCTTCGGGCCGATCTTGACCGGCGTTCTGGTCGGACTCGGCTATAAGGTCGGCGGCATCTTCTACGCCGCCGCGGTGCCGTGTTTTATCGGCGCGCTGTTCTTGGTCTTCCTTTATTTTGCCCGCCCCGTCATGGAGGCCCATACTGCCGCCGGCGTGGCGCCCGCCGAATAGGCGCGCTGAGGGCAGCACATGCTTGCGGCACTGTTCATTCGCGCGTGCCGCGGGTCAATCTGAACGGCGCGCTACGAGCGGACTAAAGTCCTCGCGGAATTCGGCTACTTGACCGAGACGTTCGCCTGCGTGGCGACTTCCTTCCATACGGCGATGTCCCGCTTGATGAAGGCGGAGAATTCCTGCGGCGTGTCGCCGACGGTTTGCATCGCCTGCGCTTCCAGCAATGCCTTGGTCGCCGGGTCGTCGAGCGCGGCGACGATTTGATCATGCAGCTTGGCGATGATCGGCGGCGGCGTCTTGGCCGGCGCCAAGATGCCGTGCCAGGCGATGGCGTCGAAGCCGGGATAGCCGCTCTCGGCGACGGTCGGCACGTCCGGCGCGACCGGCGAGCGTTCCTTGCTGGTCACCGCCAGCGCCCGCAGCGTCCCGGCTTTGATGTGCGGCAGCGCCGAAACCGGATCGGCGAACACCATCGTGACCTGTCCGGCGAGCAGATCGGCGACCGCAAGTGCCGTGCCGCGATAGGGGACGTGGACCATCTTCAATCCGGCCTTGCTGGAGAACAATTCGGTGACGAGTTGATTGGCGGAGCCGACGCCGGTCGAGCCGTAGTTGAACTCGCCGGGCTTGGCTTTCACCGTGGTGACAAAGTCTTGCAGCGTCTTCGCCGGCAGCTTGGCGTTGACCACCAGGATGTAAGGATATGCGGTGGTCATGGTGATCGGCGCAAAATCCCGTTCCGGATCGTAAGGCAGTTCTTTGTAAACGGCGGGATTGATCGAGATTGGGCCGGATTGCCCAAGCAACAGCGTGTAACCGTCTGGGTCGGCCTTGTGCACGTCCTCGGTGCCGATGATCGAGCCGGCGCCGCCGCGGTTCTCGATTATAATCGGCTGACCAATGGTTTAACTCACGTGCTTGGCGACAATGCGCGCTACCGCGTCGGCGCCGCCGCCGGGCGCGTAAGGCACGACGAGCTTGATCGGATGCGACGGATACTCGTCGGCATAAGCGGCCGTCGCGGCGAGCGGCATCGTCAGCGCCGCGCTCAAAACAATACACTTCCAGATTGTCGGCATGATCCCGACCGGCCATTGCGGCATTCTTCTTTTAGCATCCTTGCACTTTTGCACCGGCCGGTCGATGCTCGCGGCAAATTCGCGAGGAAGGACGATGCTGCAACCCGGTGTCACCGAGCGCCTGGCTCGGCTGGTGGTGGACACGCGGTGGAGCGACCTGCCGTCGCCGGTCACGCATCAGGCCAAACGCTCGCTGCTCAACTTCTTTGCCGTGGCGCTGACCGGCTGCCGCAACGAGACATTCGAAACCGCGCTTGCCACGCTTCGCGAATTTTCCGGCGGCAAAGAGGCCGCGCTGATCGGCCGGCGCGAGCGCATCGACGCGCTCGGCGCGGCGTTCCTCAATGCCGCCGGCGCCAATGTGCTCGATTTCTGCGATACGCATGTGCCCACCGCGATCCATCCGACCGCGCCGCTCCTGCCGGCTCTGCTGGCGCTCGGCGAGCTCAAGCGCGTCAGCGGCCGCGATCTCATCCTTGCCTTCGTGCTCGGCCAGGAAGTGGAATGCCGCATCGGGCTCGCGATGTCGCCGTCTCACTACAACAGAGGCTGGCACATCACCGCGACCTGCGGCGTGTTCGGCGCCGCTGCCGGCAGCGGCAAGATATTGGGATTGACTGTCCTGCAAGTGGTGTGGGCGCTCGGTGCCGCGGCGACGCAGGCCGCCGGCCTGTGCGAATGCCTGGGCACGGCGGCGAAGAGCGTCGGTGTCGGCAATGCCGCGCGCAACGGTCTTTTGTCGGCGCTGTTGGCGGCGAAGGATTTTGCCGGACCTGCCGAGCCGCTCCTCGGTACGCAAGGCTATTACAACGCGCTCAACGAGACGCCGAACCTGTCGTTGCTCACCGAAGGTCTCGGCGAGACCTGGGAAATATTAAAGACCTCATACAAGCCTTATCCGTGCGGCTTCGTGCTGCATCCGGTGCTCGATTGCGTGTTGGATTGGCGGCGCGAGCATCCCGCGGCGATCGTCGAAAAGGTCAAGGTGATCGGCAATCCGCTGCTCGGGCTGCGCGCCGACCGGCCGCAGATTTCGACCAGCGCCCAGTCGCAGGTCAGCGTGCAGCACGCGGTGGCCGCCGCATTGCTCACCGGCAAGGCCGGAACCGAACAGTTCGCGGCGGCTTGCGTGAACGATCCCGCCGTCGCGGCGCTGCGCGGCAAGGTCGAGGTGGCGCGCGATGCAAGCTTGCCGACCGTCGCCGCCGCGGTCGAGATCGTCACCACCGACGGCAGACTGCACCAGCTGTCGCAAGCTGCGGCACGCGGCAGCGACTTGAATCCGATGACGGATGAGGACCTTGAAGACAAGCTGCGCACCGCGGCCGCCGGCTGGAATCCGCGCCACGATATCGCGCCGCTGATCGAGGCGATTTGGGAACTGGACAAGGCCGAGGATGTTTCGAAACTCGCTGCGCTCACGGTGCCGCGCGCGTGATGTCCCCGCTCAATGCGAGCCGCCGATTTGTTTGAGATGTTCTATCGCGGCGCTGATCGGCGCGAACGGGCCATATTTGTGCTGACGCTCGCTGAAATGATCGGCGTAGGGACCGTACGGCGTGTCGATCGGCTTACTCAGCAAATCGGGAAAGTCGTGCGCGATGCCGGCGAGGTTCGGTCGCGGCTGCGACAGCACATAGGCGGCGACGTCCCACGCGTCGTCGACGCTGAGCTGCGGATTCACATAGTCGGTGCCGTGCGGCATGTTGAAGTGGATGAAGTTGGCGAAGGTGATAAGCCGCGCCATTCCGGCGCCGTCATTGAATGTATTCGGCCCCCACAATGGCGGGTCGACATACCCCAGATCGGAGTTCGCAGTGCTGTAAGCTACGCCCGATCCGTCGCTGTTGTGGCAAGCGGCGCAGATGCGCGCATAGATCGGCCGGCCTCGCTGCGGATCGGCGGCGCGCTTGAGCTCCGGCATCTGTCCGGTGCCCATCCCGGGCAATCGCTGGTCCGGTGCCACGCCGCTGCTGAGGAACTTGATATAGGTAACTATCGCCTGCATCTCCGGCGCATCGGCCGGCAACGGGCGGCCGTTCATACTTCGCGTCATGCAGGAGTTGACCCGGTCCTCGATACTGATTTCGCCGCCGGATCGCGCGCTGTATTGGGGAAAGTCGCCGTAAAGGCCGAACAGCGGCAATCCGAATTTCTTGGTGCCGGCCTCGAGGTGGCAATTGGCGCAAGCAAGATTATTGCCGGCGTAGCGCTTCGACGCATAGTTCGGCCCGATATAGGCATATGTCGCGGTGATCAGATCGCGGCCATCGCGGGCCTGAAGACCGTGGGCGTCGCGCGGCAATGCGCCGATTTCCGGCACGGTCCATGCCGTCGCGGCTTGCCCGGCGGCAAGCAGCGCCGCGCACCCGGCCCAGGCCGCCGCCACAGCGAGCCGAACGAGCATCACGAAAGCAGGCCGGTATCGCCCCAAGCGTCGCCCCATGGATCGCCCCCGCGAGTTTGCCGCTGGACTGGTTATCGCTTCGACTCTATCACTTCGGCCGACAATTTTCGCGGCATGAGCGCCGGGAATTGGGCCGATACCTGCGGTACGACATGACAACCTACGAAGGTAGGCGCACCATCGACGGCTTGGTCGTTACCGTCGATGGCCGGCCGCTCAGTGAACATTACGAGGTCAAGCGCTTCACCAAGTTCGGCTTCGAATGGACCTATGAGGGCGAGAGTCCGCGCCAGCTGGCGCTGGCGATCTTGGCCGATTATCTCGGCGACAGCGCCAGGGCCGTCCGGCTTTCCGAGCCGTTTATGCGGCAGATCGTGGTCAATCTCGATAACGATTGGCGGCTCACCGGCGCGGAAATCGATGCGGCGCTGCGTACGATAGAGGGAAGCTAAGCCGCCAACGCAGTTCGCAACGGCGGCCCGGAATGCTAGATTTGGGCAAATCAGAAACGGCTGGCGGAAACAGAGGCTCAATGGCAGGTCGGCATGATTTCACAACGGCAGATCGACTTTCGTAACGAATACCGGTCGCGCATCGTCGGCTGGTACAACGGCTACTTTCATATTGCGCTGATCTACGCGATGGGCGCGGCCGTCCTTTACATCTACATTTCGCATATCCACAACGTGACCTGGCTGGAATGGCTCACGATCCCGCTGACATTCATCTTCACCAATATCTTCGAATGGGCCGTGCACAAATTCATCATGCACCGGCCGGTGAACATCAAAGGGTTGCGCGCGATCTACGAGCGCCACACCCTCAACCACCATCAGTTCTTCAGCGACAATGAGATGCGGTTTCGCGACGACAAGGATTGGCGCGTGACCGTGTTCCCGCCTTACGCGCTTGTCGTGTTCACGCTGATGTCGATTCCCCCGGCCGCCGTTCTCGGCCTTGTCTTTTCGCGAAATGTCGGCTGGCTGTTCATGTGCGTCACCACGGGCATGTATCTGATCTATGAGTTCATGCATTTCTGCTGCCATGTCGACGAGGGCTGGTTCGTCAGGAATTGCCCGTTCGTGAACACGCTTCGCCGCCATCATACGGCGCATCACAATGCGCGGCTGATGATGGAAGTGAACATGAATTTGACGTTCCCGATGGCGGATTGGGCGTTCGGCACTTCCGACCTCGATCGCGGCTTGCTCGGCCATCTATTCAACGGCTATTCGACGCGCCACTTGAAAAGCAAATTGCGGGCGCAGCCGAACGGGCCGCAACAAGCCGCGGCCACGCCGGTCGGGCTCAATTGAGCGGACGGCTCGAACGTCCGGAGTTCGTCATGCCGACCGATGTCAAAGCTTTCGTTTCAGCCGCCGTGATCCTGGTCGCGCTCGGGCTCGCTTTCTGGAGCGGCTCGCCGATCCGGGCGGATTTCGACAAGTTCGTGCTTTTCACCGCCGTTTTCTTTGTTGTGGCGATGTGGATTTTTCCGGAAGCGGGGGCAAAGAAGGGCGGCATCAAGAAGCAATAGCCGGCTGCACCGCGCCGACGATCCACGATCGAAAGGCGGCGATCTTGGCATTGTTGGCGACTTGCCGGGCGTGCAGCACGCAATAGGATCGTCCGCTCGGGGCAAATCCGAACGGCGCGACCAGGCGGCCTGATTGCAGATCGTGCTCCACCAGCGGATACGAGGCGATACCGATGCCCAATCCGCTCGCGGCCGCTTCCAGCATGAAATACATGTGCTCAAAGCTCTGGCTGTTGCCGAGGTCGATCGTCGTGCCCCGAGCTTCCGCCCAATTCGACCAGGCCCACGCCCGGGTTTCGGCCTGCAACAACCGGTGCCGGCGTAAATCTGATAGCCGAAGCGTCTTCCGGTCCTTGAGCAAGGCCGGGGCGCAGACCGGTCCGAGCCGATCGGCGAGAAACGGTGCTGCGATCACATTGCGCGGCCACGGTGCCCGGCCGACCCGGATCGCCACGTCGATGCCGTCGCGCACGAAATCGACCGGCGCATGGGAGGCCGACAGCCGGACCTCGATTTTCGGATGCCGCGCATTGAACGCGTAGAGCCGTGGAATGAGCCAGCGCATCATGAAAGTGGCGACGCAGGAAACGACCAGCGCGCCTTCGCGCGGCGAGGTGGCGACCTCGGCTGTGCAGGTCTCCAGCAAATGAAGCGCCTGGCGGACGCCCGGGAGAAAAGTCACGCCGGCTTCGGTGAGCTCGATGCGGCGGTTGCGCCGCCGAAACAGCGGGACGCCAAGCTGGGATTCCAGCGCCTTGATCTGCCGGCTGACGGCGCCGTGCGTGAGATTGAGCTCCCCGGCGGCGTCGGTGAAGCTTAAGCGCTCAGCGGCGATCTCGAAGGCCGGCAGCGTCTTGAGCGGGGGCAGGCGGCGGCGCATGGCGATAAGCCCGTCATATGATAAATTCTCATAATATGGTGCTGAAAGATCGTTTGTCTGTCTAGCTTTTTTCCTCTTCAACGGTTGCACATATCGTGAGGTTTTCTCACTTTATCGAGTACGATTATGAACCTATTCCGCCGCGACGCATCGGCCGCCGCCGCGATTTCCGCCGCGGGGGGACTGCGCGAATGGTGGATTGTCGCGGCTTTGGCGGTCTATGCGCTGGCGCGGCTTGCGCCGGTGGTCGACGGCCTAAGCCCGCAGGGACAAGCTGTGCTCGGCGCCATGGCCGCCGGCACCATGCTGTGGATTTCGGAAGCGGTCGCGATCGGTGTCACCGCGATTGTCGTGATTATCTTCCTCGCACTAAGTCCCGGCGCCCGGCTGTCCGACGTCGCGGGCGGTTTCGCCTCGGAAGTGGTGTTCTTTCTGATCGGCGCCGTCGCCATCGGAGCGGCGGTCGACGTCAGCGGGCTTGCCGCGCGGGCCGCGCGATTTCTCGGCCGCATGGCGCGCGGCAGTCCCGCGCGGCTCTACGTTCAGATGATCGCGAGCCTTCCCGCCTTCGCGGTTCTCGTGCCGTCGGCGATCACGCGCAACGCCATCCTCATCCCGGCATACCGCGACGCGCTCGACCGCATGGGCATCGGCCGCACCGATCGCAGCGGCCGCATGCTCATGCTCGCGCTCGGCGTGCTCAATCCGCTCGCCTCGTCGGCGCTGCTCACCGGCGGACTCGCCTCGATCACCGCGAGCTCGCTGCTCGGCGGTTTTTCCTGGCTGCGCTGGTTCGAACTCATGGCGGTACCCTATTATGCGCTGCTGTTCGGTGGCGCCGCCTTGCTGCGCATTCTGGTCGGACCATTTGAGAAGGCACAGCCGACGGCGATGCCGGAGCAGCAGCGGCAGCCGTTCACCGCGGTCGAGATCAAGACGCTCGCCGTGCTGGCCGCAACCTTGGCGCTCTGGCTCACCGACCGGTTTCATCACCTGTCGCCGGCTGTTCCGGCGCTGATCGGCGCCACTGTGCTCTTGATGCCGCGCGTCGGCGTGCTGTCGTGGAAGACATTCGAAAGCAACCTGTCCTGGGGCATCATCTTGAGCATCGGCGCGGCGCTGTCGCTGGCCGCTGCCATGACTAAATCCGGCGCGGCCGCGTTCCTCAGCCAGTGGGTTGTCCGCCATCTCGCCGGCGTGACCGACCAGCCCACGCTCCTCATCGTGGGCCTGATCGTCGCCGTTGCGCTTGTGCATCTGGCCATCACCAATCTCGCCGCCTGCATCGCGCTTCTGATTCCAGTCGCCGCCACCATCGCCGAGCGTGCCGCGCTCAACCCGATCGTGTGCGGGCTCATCGCCACCATCGTGGTCGATGCGGTCATTCTCTATCCGATACAGACCGCGACCAATTTGTTGGCCTACGAGACCGGCTACTACGGCGCCGCCGACGTTCGCCGGCTCGGCATCGGCATGCTGCTGCTGACGCTCGTCGTGATCCTCATTACCATCCCCTATTGGGGATTGCTCGACCTGCCACTCATCCTTCGCCGATAAGTCGGTAGGAACTTGCAATCAGCCGCGCTAGGTTGCGCCCGTTAAGAGGGTCGATCCGAACGGGATGAAAATCGATGAGTAATGGGGTCAACAACAAGCGGGTGTTTTGCGTGCAGCCGCATCGGCCGCAGGGTTTTGGCGAAATCCTCGGCAAGCGCGGCGACATTCGCCTCGATATGCTCGAGCAAAAAAAACCGGAAGCGGCCGCGCTGGAAGTTCTTTCCGCCGCGCATGCCTATCAGACCAGTTCGGCGCGCGACGAGTTGGCACAGCATTACCACACCCGCACCGATCTCTTGAGCAAGACGCCGAGCCTTCTGATCGTCTCGACCAACGGCGCCGGCTACGACACCGTGGATGTCAACGCCTGCACCGGACGCGGCGTGTTGGTCGTCAATCAGTCCGGCGGCAATGCCGAAGCCGTGGCCGAGCACGTCCTCGGCATGATGCTGTGCCTGGTCAAGCGTATGCCCGATTCGGATCGCGCCTTGCGCGCCGGCGCGATCAAGAACCGTAACGACTATACCAGCGGCGAGGCGTTCGGCAGAACCATCGGCATCGTCGGGCTCGGCAATGTCGGCCGCCGTATTGCGGAACTTGCCGGCATTTTGTTCAAGATGAAGGTGCTGGCCTATGATCCGTATCTGAGCGCCGACGTGGCGAAATCGCGCGGTGCGGAAAAAGTGGAGCTCGATGAACTGCTCAAGCGCGCCGACTTCGTTTCAATCAATTGTCCGCTGACGCCGGAAACCCGCAGGCTGATTGGCGCGCGCGAGTTCGCGCTGATGAAGCCGGACGCTTTCTTCATCACCACGGCGCGCGGTTCCATTCACGACGAGGAGGCGCTCGAACAGGCATTGCGCGACAACAAGCTTGCCGGCGCCGGGCTCGACGTTCTGGGAAAAGGAACCGCCGCCGGCCAGTCATCCGCTGATGAAATACGACAACGTGATGGTCACCCCGCACATGGCCGGCGTCACCAAGGAGGCGCGCATCAGAATGGGCCGGATCGCGGCCGAGCAGATGCTCGACGCGCTCGACGGCAAGGAGGTCGCCCGCATCGTCAATCCGCAAGTCTGGCCGGATTATGCCAAGCGATTCGAAAAGACCTTCGGCTTTGCACCCGCGCCGCCGCCGGACGAGCCGAACTGGCACGCGGCGGAGAAGCACGGGTGAGGTCCCGTCATTCCGGACAACCGCTTCGCGATTTCCGGAATGACGGAGCTACCCCGTATATTCCAGAATGTGCATGCCCTGGCCCCAGCGGTCGATCAGATAAAGCCGGCCGTCGCCGTCGCAGCCAATGTCGTTCGACTGGATACCGGGCGCGCCTTGCGGCGTCTCCGGCACGTAACAGCCGACTTCCTTGGGATGGAGCGGGTCGCTGACATTGATGGCGCGGAGCCCGGCGTTGAAATAAGTCAGGAACACGATGTCCTGCCACGGGCCTGCGGCCGGCAGGTTCTCCAAAATATTGTGGGCGCCGAAGCGGCCGGGCCGGTCGTAATATTTCTCGCGCTCGGGCATGAAAGTTGCGACCGGTAGCGGATTTGTCTCATCGCGCGCGTCGATGATCCACATGAATTGCGCGTCCCAGAATTTCTGCTTGGCGCGCGCCTCGTCGGTGACGACGAGATAGGGCCGCTCCCCGATCGGCCAGCAGGTATGAGTTGAGCCGGGAAATGGCGGCGACCATTTGATGTGGCCGAGAAGCTTCATGGCGCGCAGGTCGCTGCAGTCGATGATCGCCATGCCGCCGCCCCACCAGGCGCAATACATGCGATTGCCGCGGATCATCGGCGGGCCGTGCAGCGTGGTCGCTTCCTCGGCCGGATGCGGATCGTCGCCGACCTCTTCGGAGTCGGTCTTCATCCACGGCAGGCCCCAGATGCTGACCACTTCGGGCTTCAGCGGATCGGAAATATCGAGCGTCCAGATCACCCGCTTGGTCCAGCCCGGCGCGTCGTTCGGCATGAAGGCGAGCTTGCGCGAAAGGTCGACGCCAAAGCGGTGCGGGCCGGAGCCCGGCATGTCGTAGAAGCCGACCGGCTTCGGCGCCGACGGCGTCGAAATATCGAAAATGAAAAAGCCGGCGCGGGCGTTCTTGCCCTTGTCGCCGGCAAGCCGCTCGGAATTCACGTACAGCAGATCGTCGCCGACGATGCGCAGCTTGTGGCAGTGAATGCCGGGCGGCGCGCGAAACTCGCCGACCTTGTGCGGCTTTGTCGGATCGCTCACGTCGTGGACGGTAAAGCCTTCCGGGCCGTTATAGCTTGAGCCGCCGACCGCGCCGACATAGGCGTGGCCTTTGTGGACCTGAACGAGACTGCCGCCGCCCCACGCCGCCGAGCTGTCGTGGCCGATGAGCCGGAAATTCTTCGCTTCTTCTGGATAGGTGGCGGGCATCGTCACTCCTTGTTCACAAGCTTTATGGCGCGATCGTAGTACGACAGATCGATGTAGCGCTGCGGATCGGCTGGCATTTTGTTTTCTTTGCCGCCCTCGACCTCGGCACGCAACGCCAGCACGTTCTTGAAGCCGGCCATGTCGAATTCGGCGTCGCGCGCAAAACCGAAATCGGGCTCCGCCATCAGCGCCAGACTCTTTTCCGCGATGTCCTGCGGCATTTTGAGCTTGTCGATCAGAATAGCGACGGCGGCGGCGCGATTGTTCGGATCGAGCGACCAGCGCAAGGCTTCGATATAGGCGGCGAGATAATTGACCAGCGTGTCGGCGTGGTCGCGGGCCCAGGCCCGATGCACGAACGCGCCGCCGGCCTGATAGGGGCCGAGCAGGTCGGTGGTGCGGCCGAGGCTGTGCAGGCCCTTGGCGGCGGCTTCAAGCGAGAATGGCAGGTTGAGAATAGCGCCGGCATTGTTCTTGTCGGCAAGCAGCGCGCGCAGACGAAACGAGCCGTTGCCGACCGGGTTGAGCGAATAGTCCGAGCCGGCTTTGAGCCCGTGATCGAGCAGGATTTTCCTGGCCTGCAACGCATAGGCGGTATTGGTGGCGTCGACGACGATGCTGTGGCCGCGGATGTCGGAAAAGTCCTTGACGTAATCCTGCACATAAAACTCGTTGCTGCCGCTATCGCCGCCGCTAACGATCACGACATCGACCTTGGCGACGTCGATCATTGCCACCGCGTTGTCGAGCGCCGAATGCACGATATCGACCGCGCCGCTCGCCAGCGCGGCGCGCTGGCTCGCGGAGCTTTCGGTGAATTGCAGGTCGACGTTCAATCCGTGCCTGGCGAAGAAGCCCCGCTCGACGGCGGCATAAAACGGCAAGGCGCGGGCGCTCGGAAACGTATTGACGTGAATGAGAGTCGGTTCGGCCGCCTGCGCCAAGGGAGCATGACTCAAGAAGGCCAGCGTCAGAAATACTGTGCGGCCGAGCATCGTTCCTCCGTGGCGTTGATCTTGCTTTCTTGTCATCATCCGCGAACGCGGACGATCCAGTAATCACGGCTGGCCGAGGATATTCAAGCCCCGCTGGCGCTTACTGGATGCCCCGCTTTCGCGGAGCATGACAGTACAGGGGATTGCCGTTTTGACCGAGCGCGCAGAATTGATACCCGCCACTGTCACCCAGGGCGACCTGTTCGGCCATCCGCGCGGGCTCACCTTCCTGTTCACGACCGAAATGTGGGAGCGCTTCTCGTATTACGGGATGCGCTCGCTGCTCGTGCTCTACATGACGAAATATCTGCTGCTGGCCGATCATTCCGGCAACGTCATCGGCCTCATCGGCGTCAAGCGCGGGCTCGAAGCCCTATTCGGCCCGCTCGACGTGCAACCGTTGTCGTCGCAGATCTGGGGCCTCTATACCGGGTTGATCTATTTTACGCCGATTTTCGGCGGGCTCATTGCCGACCGCGTGCTCGGCCGGCGCCGCACCGTCGTCATCGGCGCGGTGCTGATGGCGATCGGCCATTTCATGATGGCGGTCGAGCAGCTTTTTTTGTTCGCGCTGTTGTTCCTCATTCTCGGCAGCGGCTGTTTCAAGCCGAATATTTCCACCCAGGTCGGCGGGCTTTATGCACCCGGCGACGACCGCCGCGACCGCGCCTATTCGATCTTCTATGTCGGCATCAATGTCGGCGCGTTCCTGGCGCCGCTCGTCTGCGGCACGCTCGGCGAGGAAGCCGGCTGGCACTACGGCTTTGCCGCCGCCGGCGTCGGCATGTGCATCGGCCTTTGCATCTATCTTTATGCGCTGCCGCATCTGCCACAAGACGAACGACTCGCGCTGGGCGGTGAGGGGAGTCACCCTCCCCTGGAGGGGGAGCGGGGTGGGGTGACAGCACTGCAGTCGAATTCACCCCCTCCCGGCTCGCTGCCGCGCGCCGACCTCCCCCCTCCAGGGGGAGGTGGTCAATTACATTTCAAGGCAGGCGAACAAACAAACTCGCTCACCCGCGGCGAATGGCGCGCCGTGATCGCGCTCCTCGTGTTGTTCGTGCCCAATACATTGTTCTGGGCCTGCTACGAGCAGATCGGCAACACCACGATCCTGTGGATCGACTCCGGCGTCGACCGCACCATCGATCTGTTCGGATCGAGCGCGCAGATTCCGACGACGTGGTTCCTCGCCTTCAATCCGTTCATGATCTTCGCCTTCACGCCGTTCGTGGTCGCGCTATGGGCGCGGCAGGCCGAGCGCGGCACCGAGCCGTCGACGGTCACCAAGATGGCGCTGGGCTGTTTCGGCGTCACCGCGGCCAATCTCATCTACGCCTTTGCCGCGTTTCACGCCGGCGGCGGTCAGGCGAACTGGCTCTGGGTCCTTGCCGCCATCGCCATCTTCACGGTGGGCGAGCTTTATCTGTCGCCGGTCGGGCTGTCGCTCGTCACCAAGGTGGCGCCGGCACACGTTCTCTCGATGATGATGGGCGTGTGGCTGGCGACCAGTTTTACCGGCGGGTTTCTCGCCGGCTTTCTCGGCAGCTTCTGGAGCCGGATGGCTCATATCGAATTTTTTCTGATGATCGCCGGCATCTCAGCGCTCGCCGGCCTGATGATCTTCGCGTGCCACCGGCCGCTGAAGGGGGCGTTGGGGGAGTGAATTTACATCCGGCCCCGCTCCGCGGGTGCAACAATATCCCGTTCCCGCGCCGTGTCTGTTCGCGCGAGTTCGCAGCCCACGATGTCAAACAGCCCACGCGTTCACCTCGTCACCGCCGGACTTGATCCGGTGGTCCATGCTGACTTGCGCCTGTCGAAGCGTAGCGGACACGCTCGATAGCCTCTTCGCCGCATGGATTGCCGGATCAAGTCCGGCAATGACGAACTAAGAAATAAAAATGAAGGAAGCGGAACGCCGGCAGACGCGTAGTCCACGACCTGTACGCAAGCGGCGCACAGGGCGCGCCACGGAGAAGGCGGCTTGCGCCGCCCTTCCGCTTCGGGCGCGCTCGCCTGCCGGCGTTCCACCACGGCACTTGCGGCAGCGACCGAACGCCACCGCTCAGCTCCAGTTCACGCGCTTCCTGGGACGGAACGAGTTAGGGATGGGCGTTACCCACCCCCGGCCGTCTCAGTGCAGCGGGCGTTATGAGCCCGCAGGCCGGTCGTCGTGCCGGCCGGGCGTTTTGGCCCGGAGCCGCCCGGGAGCGGACTGCAAATCCGCCCGCGGGAACCGTACTCGCCCCGACCGCCAGATGTGCCTCCCGGCGGGCGTCCTTTCGAGCGAGATGGCGCCTAAAGCGCTTCGCGGCGATGCTTGTCAATCGCGCGATGATGCGCGTCGAGCGGTGTGAAGAAAGCCCGCATTCATGGGCATTTGCTGCGGCGATGACCCGCCCAGGCAATTCGCCTTCGCCGACGCGATTGTCATTCGAAGAACGAAAGATTCGCAAGCAGGGCAAGCGCTTGCCCCGCTCGCGACGCATGTTCGATTCTTTCTGATGATCACCGCTATCGCGGCGTGCGCCAGCCTGATGATCCTCGCCTGCTACCGGCCACTGAGGGGACGCTGGGGGAATAGCCGCAAAGCGCCGTAGCCCATCATCTTTTCTATACTCGCTTGACGGTTGTAATGTCCTCGCGGATGCTAGCCGGGCGCGCGGGATATGACCTAATGCAATTTTCCGATGACGCACGATACCAGGCGATGGCCGAAGCCTACGCATTGGATGCGATAGATTACGCTCGTGACAACATGAGGCTCGCGCTGGATTGGAGCGACCGAAGCATCGAGGTTCTGGAATTGATACTCGATGTCTTTCATCGGGAATTGGCGAAAGCGAAGCCCACGGACGAGCAGGTCGCCGAATTTTCAAGGATGTGGGGCTGCTACCTTGGGGAAGTTTATCGCAAGAAGCACGGCGCTACCTGGGGACGGGTCACTCAGGGTGATCAGTCATTTCCCGGCATGCAGGCAACGTCGGGAATGCTTTTTTGGCCGTGGGGGAGGGTCGAAAACCGCCTTCGCAACGGACCAGAAGACAACGTGTGGCACTACTATCTGAACCTGACCGCTCAACTTCAAGCCTCAGCGCGTACGACGGAATAGCGATAGGGCGGATTAGCGTAGCGACGCACATTCCACCTTTTTCATCGTCGCATACGTTAGTTGGCGGATTACGCGTCGCTAATCCGCCCTACGGGCTGACCCTAATTAGTGCACTGTGACCGTAATTCTGTCACCGTAATTCTGGAGGCCGTGCGAGCGGCTATCCTATCGTACGCGAATCGCGGGAGGGGCAATGTTCTGGAAAAGATTAGGAGAAGTCCTGCAAAGCCTAGCGATAGGTACGGCAGCAATATTAGCCCTTTTGAGCATAGCCGGGTCAGCACAAACTGGAAGGGGAAAACCGCGGCCAGTTAAAATTTTGCCGCGCGCCAAAGCAAGTTCAAGTTCGCCCCCCGTCGTCGCAACTCCACCGTGATACCGGAGCGGCCAAAGAATTCGGTAAGCCGAAGCTTTATCCTTTTGACATCGCGAACGTCCTGCCTTGGTGGAATCGGTTCGGGGAGGAAATTAATGAGGAGGGGGATGCGGATTAGGTCGCTACTCCCATGTGTCCCACATAAACAAGTGCCCGGCACAAGAGTCTACACTCGGGCCCGCCAAGGGCGGGACCCGGGTGCCGGGCATGACGACTTTCAGGTTGACGACCGTAGAAGCTTCCCGCTCATTCCCGCGTAAGCGGGAATCCAGAATTTTTTGCTTGAAGAAGCTGGGTCCCCGCTTTCGCGGGGACGAGCGGTGCAAGATTGCCGGGACGAGCGGACGGAAACTTAATGCACCGCGGCCGCCGCCGCGGCGGTCTCCGGATCTTCCATGTGCGCGATGTTTGACTTCACCGCCTTCTGGACTTTCTCGAAAGCGCGGACTTCGATTTGGCGCACGCGCTCGCGCGACACGCCGAACTCGTCGGCGAGCTCTTCCAGCGTGATCGGATCGTCGGCAAGCCGCCGCGCCTCGAAGATGCGGCGCTCGCGATCGTTGAGCACAGTGAGCGCGTCGCCGAGCGCCTTGTGGCGGTTCTCCGACTGCTCGCTTTCGGCGAGCCGGCTTTCCTGGCTCACTGAATCGTCGACCAGCCAGTCCATCCATTCGCCGGAATCGCCGTCCTCGCGGATCGGCGCGTTGAGCGAGGCGTCGCCGCCGAGGCGGCGGTTCATGTCGATGACGTCCTGCTCGGTGACGCCGAGCCGCTTGGCGATCAGCTTGACCTGATCCGGCCGCATGTCGCCTTCGTCGAGCGCGGAAATGCGGCTCTTCGCCTTGCGCAGGTTGAAGAACAGCTTTTTCTGATTGGCCGTGGTGCCCATCTTAACGAGCGACCATGAGCGCAGGATGTATTCCTGGATCGCCGCCTTGATCCACCACATGGCGTAAGTGGCGAGCCGGAATCCCTTATCGGGCTCGAAGCGTTTCACCGCCTGCATCAGGCCGACATTGCCTTCGGAAATCACTTCCGAGATCGGCAGGCCGTAGCCGCGATAGCCCATGGCGATTTTGGCGACGAGCCGCAAATGGCTGGTGACGAGCCTGTGCGCGGCGTCGCGGTCCCCGTGCTCGCGCCAGCGCTTCGCCAGCATGAATTCTTCCTGCGGTTCCAGCATCGGGAACCGCCTGATCTCTTCCAGATACCGGGTGAGGCCGGTTTCGCCCGACAAAATGGGCAGTGCTGCAGTCTGGGCCATGGTAGCGCCCTCCTTAATTCATGCCCCCGCGGGAGCGGCGGGCGAATGGGGCCGTCGCTCCCCGAGCCGACGGCGCCAGTTCCGTTATCTCGCACCCGCAACATACACGGTCGAATTGGGCCAGCGAAAGGGCGGCAGCATCAAATCGGCGCGACGCTACCTTGATTTCGGTCAAGTGGCTGTGAAAAGCCGCGAAATCGGTAAATCCTTACTTATCGCCGGATAGTTTCGCGCTCGCTTCGGCCCGACCGCCGGCAAGCGCATTACGCAAACTGGCGAGATCGGGTGGCAGTTCCGACCGGAACCGCACAATTTCACCGCTCTTGGGGTGCTTGACCGACAGGATATGGGAATGCAGCGCCTGCCTGGCAAGGGCGGCGAGCGCAGCCTGGGCTTTTGCGGGCAAAAGCGCGGCTTTGGTGCGAAATCCGGAGCCATAGGTCTCGTCCCCCATCAACGGGTGGCCGATTGAGGCCAAATGGACCCGAATCTGGTGGGTCCGGCCGGTTTCAAGCCGGCAGGCGAGGAGGCTGGCGACGGGCTGGTCGGATTTTGCGGTTTTCGCTGTCCTTTTTGCGGGCCTTTCGCCGCGGTAGCGCTCAAGCACCTGCCAATGGGTGACGGCCTCGCGCCCGCCTTTCCCCTCTTGGCGCACGGCCATGCGGTCGCGCGACCTGCTGTCGCGGTCGATCGGCCGGTCGATCGTGCCGTGCGGGCGTTCCGGCGCGCCCCAGACCAAAGCCAGATAGCCCCGCTCGAACCCTTCGCCGCTCCTGCCGTGATCGGCGAACTGCGCCGCCAGCGCCCGGTGCGCGCGGTCGTTCTTGGCGACGATCATCAGCCCGGTCGTATCCTTGTCGAGCCGGTGCACGATGCCGGGCCGCCGTTCGCCGCCGATGCCGGACAGGCTTGCGCCGCAATGCGCGATCAGCGCATTGACCAGCGTGCCGGTCGAATGGCCGGCGCCCGGATGAACGACGAGGTTCTTCGGCTTGTCGATGACGATAATGTCGTCGTCTTCGTACACGACATTGAGCGGGATCGGCTCGGGCCTTGGCTTGGCCGGCTGCGGCGCCGGCACCTCGACCACGATCGCGGCGCCGGAATTGACGCGATGGCTCGGATCGCGGATCGTCTTGCCGTCGAGGACGACCGCCCCTTGCTCGATCAGCGCCTTGAGCCGCGACCGCGACAGGGCGGCGACAGGGTTGGCGGTTTGGCTGGCAAAATGACGGGCCAGCAGGCGGTCGAGCCGCTCGCCGGCCTCGTCGGCTTCGACGTGTACGGATGTTGGCGTAGGGGTGAGCGTCATGAACAATCTGTCCGGCAGGCCGCGCGGCAACTTATCAGGGGGCGTCGAACCCGCCGAGTCCGAGACGGCGCACCTCGTCGCGCGGGCCCGCGTGATGATGATCATATCGGCGTTGACCACGGCGCTCGCCATCGCCGCGGTCGTCGCCGTTATCGGCTATCGCGTTTTCGCTTCCGGCATCGGCCCGACCGGGGGCGAGGACGCCATCGCGCTGCCCAAAGGCGCGCGCGTGGTTTCGATGGCGGCGTCGGCCGGCCGGATCGCGGTGTTGCTCGACGTCAATGGGACAAGTGAAATACGCACCTTCGATATCAAGACGTTGAAACAAACCGGCGGCCTGCACTTCGGGACGGAGCAATGAAGCTATCCCGCCGCTCGTCCGCGCGAAAGCGGGGAGCCAGAGAAATACCTCGTGAACAATATAGTGGGTCCGCTGGATTCCCGCTTTCGCGGCAATGAGCGGAGGAGGGTATGTGCGCGTCAATGCGCTTGCGTGGCACCGCCATCGCAGCTATTTCGGAATAAGGCTCCCTTCGTCTAGCGGTCTAGGACGCGGCCCTCTCAAGGCTGAAACACGGGTTCGATTCCCGTAGGGAGCGCCAAAGGGTTTGATCTGCTTCGAAGACTTTTTGTCGTCCAGGACGCTCACTCCAGCGGCCAGACCCGCACCGCATCGGGATCGATGTCGAAGCGGCAAGCGCTGCCGGGCGGCGGATCGATGTAGCCCGCCGCGACGCCGATCGATGCATCGCCGCAACGCAGCGCGATCTGATGGCCGGACGCGACGCGGGTGACGGCTTCGACCACGCCCGCGTAGCGGCCGGTTTCGCTTAAGTGAACGCGTGCCGGCGACACCGTCCAACCGACATGTGCACCGCGAGTGAGCGCCGGTCCGGCGACCTTGAGCACGATGTCTGCGCCGATCGCGATAGCGTCGGTGCCGACGGCGATGCCCTTGGCGGCATGATCGGCGCCGAGAAGCCGCGCCACCGTTTCGTTGTTCGGGCGGCGAAAGACCTGGTCGGTCGGGCCCGATTGCAGCACGCGGCCGTTCTCGAAGACGAGAATTTCGTCGGCCAGCATTGCCGCTTCCGCCGGATCGTGGGTGACGAGGATCGTCGTCGCAGTGAGTTCGTTCTGCAGCGTCAGCATTTCCCGGCGCAGCCGCGAGCGCAATGGCGCGTCGAGCGCCGAAAAAGGCTCGTCGAGCAGCAACAGATTCGCTGGGCGCACCAAGGCGCGCGCCAAGGCGACGCGTTGTTGCTGGCCGAGCGAGAGTGCGTCCGGCCGGCGCCCTTCGAGGCCGCGAAGTCCCAAACGGTCGATCCAATGTTTGGCTGCATCCGGGTCCGAGCCGGCTGGGAATGCCAGCTGCTCGCTCACCGTAAGATGGGGAAACAGGCCGTAATTCTGCGGCACATAGGCGATGCCGCGCGCCGCCGGTTCGAGCCGCGCGATATCGCGGCCGTCGAGCAAGATGCTGCCGCAATCGCAAGGCTCGATACCGGCGATCATCTTCAGCGTCAGCGATTTGCCCGAACCGGACGGACCGACGATGGCTAGCCGGCGCGCCTGCGGCGACCAGGCAACGTCGAGCTGGAAGTTGCCGAGCCGCTTTTGCATTTGCAGCACGAGATCGACTGAGCGGGTCGGCACGGCAGCGCGTACAGGAATATCGGGCGTGACGCCGGGTAACGCACCGACCGACGGCAGCGCTGCCGGCCGCACCGAAGCCCGCGTGCCGGCGAGCGTGCTCAGCACCATGATGGCGAGCGCTAACGCGAGCGTCGGCACCAGCACCGGCAGCATGGCCGGCAGGCCCTGCGCGCCGAACGCGACATAGGTGTAAACCGGCAGCGAATAGGGGTGATAGGCGACCATGACGGTGGCGCCGAATTCACCGAAGGCGCGCAGCCAGGCGAGCAGCAATCCCGACCAAATGGCCGGCCGGGCGATCGGCATGCTGATGCGAAAAAACACGAACAGCGGACCGCGGCCGAGCGTCGCGGCGACGCCTTCGAGACTCGGATCCATGGCGGCGAACGCCGAGCGCGCCGCAATAATCAGAAACGGCGCGGCGACGAAAACTTCGGCGAGCACGATGCCGGCGAAGGAATCGGTGAGCGCGCCGCCGGTGAGCCGGCCGATCGGCGTCGAGTAGCCGACCAGAAACAACAGCAGGATGCCGCTGGCGAGCGGTGGCAAAGCCAGCGGCAACTGGACCAGAAAGCCCAGCATCCCCATCGCCCGGCCCGACACCCGCGCCAACAGATAACCGAGCGGAATGCCGCCAAGCGCGATCAGGAACGTGGCGATGGTGGCGCTGGCGACCGATATCAGGCTGGCGCGCGTGAGCGCCGCGGTATCGACGGAATTCCAATCGGCCATTCCGGCCTGTTGCGCTCCCGCGATCAGCGGCGCGATCAGATAGATCGCCAGCAGCCCGGCGAGCCAGGGAATCAGCGCGGGAACGCGGCGTGTGACTAGGGCCGGATTCACTTGGCTTGATCGAGCAGCGCTTGGACGTCTTTCGGCACGCCGCTCACGTCACCCGTCAGCGTCAGCTTTTGCGCCGCGAGCCCATGGTCCTTCATGATGCTGTGGCCGTCCGCGCCCAACAAAAAGGCGAGGAACGCGTCGGCGCCGGCGGCATTCGGCGCATTATGCAAAACGGTGGCGGTGTAGACCGCCTTGGGCGTGATTTCGGGCGGCAGCGCCTGCGCCGGTATCTTGGCGTCCGCCGTTTCGGTCGAATAGAAAAAGCCGACGTCGAGCTCGCCCGATTGCAGCCGTCCCACCAAAGTCTCCTCCGGCAACACTTGCTCTGGATTGTCGGGCGCGCCGATGATTTTTTGCGCCAGTCCGGGGCTCTTGTAGAAGGCTTCCGCCTGCTGCATCAGCGTCACCGTGAGCGCGCCTTTAGGATCGAGTTTCGGGTCGGTGCGGCCGATCTTGATGCCGGGCTCCATCAACACCTGATACCACGGCTTGGACTTGAAGTCGGCGGCAAATTTGCTCGACGCGTTATAGCCGATCACCACCGGGGATTGGGCAAAGGTGACGTACCAGCTCACCCAGTCGCCATTCGCCGCTCCCGTCAGCCCGTCATTGACCTTGGGGCTGGCGCTGACGAACACGTCGCCTTGGCGGAGTTTGCCCTTGATCTGGTTGGCGAGCCCGCTCGAGCCGCCGGCAAAACCCTGGAACGTATCGCCGCTCGCTTTGTCAAAGGCCGGACCGATCCCGCGCTCCATCAGGTTCACCAGCGATCCGGCGTAAAGCACGTTGACCTTCCCCGCGGCGATGGCCGCGGGAGCGGATAACAGGCTGGCCGCGAGGAGTCCGGCGCCGGACAGCAGCAGCAGATTGAAAGATCGCCGAGCGGATTGAGCGACGGGAAGCATTAGCGCCTCATTGAGAGCGGTGAGCGATTTAATCTGGCGTCACGACAAATGCGAGGGTGTGCGCCGCCACGGCAAGCAGCCGCGCGAGTTGCACGAAGATGATTGTTCGGAGGACAGGCCTCGGAGGCGCATTCCGAAGCATAAGGACGCGCTTACGGCACGTCAGTGTCGATCGGTACGGTAGCAAGGATTTGGCTTTGCCGCAAAGTGCAGCGCAATGCCGCGAATGTCGCACTCCGGCCGTAGCAGTGCGGACGCGCCAAATGCGGTTTGCAAAGCGATGCCGCCCGCGGCGGCGCGGACTAGCTGGCTTGCTGGCAAGCCTCGCGGATCCGCTCCATCAGCATGTTGCTGAGGAACGGCTTTTCCACGATTGGAATGGCGGCCTTGGCCGCCCGTGCGCTCAACGCCTCATTGGGCTGGCTGATGATGAGAATGGCCGGCGTCGCGATGTTATGCTCGCGCAGCCTCGCGATCAGATCCATTCCGCTCATGCCCGGCATGCGCTGGTCGATGACGTAGCAATTACACTCGCCGAAATTGTCGGCCTGCAGGAGATCGGCGGCGCTGCGATAGGCGCGCACCGTATAACCTTCGAGCTCAAGCGAAAATTTCAGCGAATTACAGACCGCCGGATCGTCATCGACCACCACGATGACCGGGGATTGCACTGCCAAGCAGGATTGCGGCGTCATAGCCAACAAAATGGCGGTAAGCCGGCCCGCCCGCATTGATATGGCTCAAATGGACGCTGGAGGGAGCAAATCCACTTAGTCCGACCCCAGTATGCCGACGACCAGCGCCATGCGGACGAGGTCGGACAGGCTTGCAGCCTGCATCTTGTTCATCAGGTTGGCGCGGTAAATCTCCACCGTCCGCGGGCTGATGCCGAGGTCGAAGGCGATCTGCTTATTGGCGCGGCCGGCCACGAGTCCGCCGAGAACGTCGCGCTCGCGCGGCGACAAAGCCGCCAGCCGGGCGTCAAATTCCGTACGTTCGCTGTCACGTCTGGCTTGGCTGCCGCGCTGGCGTAGCGCCGACTGGACGCTGGCCAACAGCACCACATCATCGAAGGGCTTTTCCAGGAAATCCACCGCGCCGATCTTCATTGCTTCGACCGCGAGCGCAACGTCGCCGTGGCCGGTGATGACGATGACTGGCACGGAGATCTTGAGTTCCTTCAAGCGCCGTAAGAGATCGATGCCGCTCAGCTCCGGCATCCGGACATCGGTGATGACGCAGCTCAGGGTCGGATCGGGTAGCGCGTCGAGAAAAGCCTTGGCGCTGGCGAAGCTTTTCACGTCGAGTTGCGCCGTACGCAGCAAAAAGGCGAGCGATTCGCGCATGCCCTCATCGTCATCGATGACGTGGACCAGTCCCTGTTCAGCCGCCATCGCCGGCCTCCTCCTTGGTCACCGCGGCTAGCGTGAAGGAAAACACCGTTCCGCCGCCGTCATTGGGCCGCGCCACGATCGTGCCGCCATGCGCTTCGATGATGGTGCGCGATATCGACAGACCGACGCCCATGCCCGTGCGTTTCGTGGTGACAAATGGCTGGAACAGCTGCGCGCCGATTTCCGGCGAAATTCCGGTCCCGGTGTCGGCGACGCTGATCTCTACCATGTTTGCCGGCGCCGGCGCCGTTACGATGACGAGTTCCCGCGTCGCGGAATCCTCCATCGCTTCGATGGCGTTGCGCATGAGATTGAGCAAAACCTGCTGAATTTGCACCTTGTCGGCAAGCACGAAATCGAGGCCTGGTGCGAAAGAAAATCTCACCCGCACCCCCCTGTCCTTGGCGCCGACCAGCGCCAGTGCGCTTGCTTCCTCGACCAGTTTTTTGACGTCCTCGACCCGCCGCTCGCTCTCGCCGCGAGCGACGAAATCGCGCAATCGGCGAATGATTTGGCCGGCGCGCAACGCCTGATCGGACGCCTTGTCCATGGCGTCACGAACCAGAATTGCGTTGGCGTCGGAGGGAGATTCCAGCAGGCGGCGCGATCCTTTCATGTAATTGGCGATGGCCGACAGCGGTTGGTTGAGCTCGTGGGCAAGGGCCGAGGCCATCTCGCCCATCGCGGTGAGCCGCGACATGTGAACGAGCTCCGACTGCAATTCCTGGAGCCGGGCTTCGGTTTGCTGCCGCTCGGTGAGATCGCGGATAAAGCCGGTGAAGAACCGCCGGCTGCGCACGTGCATCTCGCCGACGGCAAGCTCCATGGGAAAGGTCGAGCCGTCGCTGCGTTGGCCGACGACCACGCGGCCGATCCCGATGATCCGCCGCTCGCCGGTGCGCAAATAGCGATTGAGGTAGCTGTCGTGCTCTTCGCGATACGGCGACGGCATCAGCAGCTTGACGTTTTTTCCCAACATGTCCGCGGCGGTATGACCGAACAGCCGCTCCGCCGCCAAGCTGAACGACTGGATCAGGCCGCGTTCGTCGATGACGATCATTGCATCGGGAATGCTGTCGAGAATCGATGCGAGGTGAGCCGCGCGCGCCTCGGCGTCTTCCATGCTCGCCGTCGCGCTAACGCGAGCGCGGCGCAACAGTTCGCCGCGCCACGACACGCCGATGCCGACCAGGACGAAGACCGTGCCGACCACCCAATCCGCCGTCGATAATGTGCCGAAGTCCTCAACGAAGAACAGGCCAGCGATCACGCCGAGCGCGGTAGCGAGAAGGCCCGGGCCCAATCCGGCATAGGCCGAGGCGATGAGGACCGCTGGAACGAAGAAAAGGTAAGACCCCTGGCCGCGCACCACATCGGCGAGCGCCAGTTCGACGGCGAGCCCCGCTGCAGCGGCCACAATCGCAATGCCGTATCGCCAGGCAATTCCGCGCCAAACCGTCTGCATCACACTCGGTGCCGCCGGCAGTGATTGTGGTATTTCAGCCATTGGAGGACCGGTAAATCGTGGTACCGCTCTCGCGCCCTAAATCGGCGATCAGGCTCCCGATTCAATGGCTTGCTAGACAGCGCGGCCTTAGCATAAGGGAAAACCCTTAGGGTCAATATCTGAATTTTCCGCCTGTCCGCTGCGGCTTAGCAATACCTCCCGACATTCCTGGAGGTAAAGCCCCATGCATAGTCACAGCGCAATTCACGCCGAGCCAGTGCGCACGCCAGTCCTCCCGACCCGCCATACAGCGCCCCTCGCGAACCATCTGCACGTCGTCGCGGTCGACAGCGACGCGCTTGATCAATCGATGCAGCTGATGGGCGCTACGATGGCCTATCAGCGCAATTCCGAAATCTTCGGCGAGAACGAGCCAGCCGATTACCTTTACAAAGTGGTCAGCGGCGGCGTTCGCACCTATAAAATCCTCAGCGATGGCCGTCGTCAGATCGGCGGGTTTTATCTGCCCGGCGATATTTTCGGTCTGGAATTCGCCGACGAGCATTCGCTGTCCGCCGAGGCAATCACCGACACCAAGGTGCTCGTGATCAAACGTAGCGCGATCACCGCGCTGGCGGGGCGCGATGCTTCGGTGGGCCGTCAGCTCTTCGCACTGACCGGCCGCGAGCTGTACCGGGTGCAGGATCGCATCATGCTGCTTATCAAGAGCGCGCAAGAGCGCGTCGCGAGCTTCCTGTTGGAAATGTCGGCGCGCGTGTCAGGCGCTAACGCCATCGAACTGCCGATGTCGCGCCAGGACATCGCGGATTATCTCGGTCTGACGATCGAGACGGTGTCGCGAACGCTCACTTCACTGGAAGACTCGGCGGCGATCGAAGTGCTGACGTCGCGCCGCATCGTGCTGCGCAATCGTCCGGCGCTCAATCGCATGAACGGCTGAACTCGCGCTTGCGTTGGCATACGGCGAAAGAATGGAGAGGGATCATGCAAGTCAAAGATGTCATGACGCGCAACGTCATTTCCGTCGGTGCGGATGAGCCGGTGGTCAAGGCCGCCCGGGTGATGCTGCAAAACCGGATCAGCGGGCTGCCGGTGGTCGATGCCGATGGCGACTTGGTCGGCGTGGTCACGGAGGGTGATTTTCTGCGGCGAAGCGAGATCGGCACCGAGCGGCAGCGCCCGAAATGGCTCGAATTCGTCCTCGGACCGGGAAGGCTTGCCCAGGAATATGTGCGCACGTCGGGCAGGAAAGTTGAGGAGATCATGACGCCCGATCCGCGGACCGTCGCCGAAGACGCTACGCTGGAGGACGTCGTCGAGATCATGGAGCGCCGCCACATCAAGCGGCTTCCGGTCACGCGGGCCGGGCGGATGGTCGGCATCGTCAGCCGCGCCAATCTGATGCACGCGCTGGCTAGCCTGTCGCGGGAAATTCCGGCGCCGACCGGCGGCGATTCCGCGATCCGCGACGCCGTCATCGCGGCTTTGGACAGGCAGCATTGGGCGCCGCGCGTGAATGTCGTCGTCAAGAATGGCATCGCGGAGCTTTGGGGCGTTGTCACCGACGAGCGGGAGCGGCAGGCCCTGGTCGTCGCGACCGAGAATGTCGCTGGCGTCGTAAAGGTGCACGATCATCTGGTCTGGGTCGAGCCGATGTCCGGCATGGCGTTTCCCTCCGTCGAGGACGACGCCAAGGAACGCGCCGCGGCGTCGTAGGGCGGTGCGCGGCGGGAAGGGACCAAACATGCGGCGAATCGTGCAACTGGGCATCAGCATTGCCGGCCTCGTCAATGTCGTGGCGATTCTGATGACGATGACAGCTTCGCCGGCGAAGGCGGAGAACGTGCTGTCACCGGCGGCACAGCGAGGCTTTGTTCTCACGCGCGCCGACTGCTCGCACTGCCATGCGATCGGCAAGGTCGGCGACAGCCCGCTGAAAATCGCGCCGCCGTTCCGCGCGTTGCATACGCGCTATCCGGTCGAAGATCTCGAAGAACCGCTCGCCGAGGGCATCATCACCGGTCATCCGAACATGCCGGAGTTCCGTTTCGACCCCGGCCAGGTCGGCGACATCATCGCCTACCTGAAGTCGCTCGAGCGCTGACGACGGCAACGCTCAATCGAAAACTTCCTAATCCAGGTGAATAAAAAAGCCGCGTTGATCTAGGTCAACGTCAACCAACTCTCCGCATGTTCAGTGGGCGTATATCGCACGTCCTTCCTGGCACGGGTCCGACAAATGACTCCTTCGCATGCGCAACCGAAACTGATGACGCTGGGAGAAGGCGGCTTGGCTGCCGCCTTGACCGCACTCGCGTTCGTATCGATCGTGATCGCCGCCAAAGCCTACACACCGGAATACGCCTTCCACGCTTATCTATTCGCTGCGGCAAGCGTGGCTTCGGTCTTCGCCGTCATCAATCGTTATTTCGAGCGCGGTCCTGAAGCGCCGCCGCTCGAGATCGACGGCAAGCCGAACTACAATATGGGGCCGGTCAAGGTGGGGACGCTGCTGGCGGTGTTCTGGGGCATCGCCGGCATGACGGCGGGGCTTTGGATCGCGCTCGAACTCGCCTATCCGGCGCTTAATTTCGGTCTGCCCTACATTTCATTCGGGCGCTTGCGTCCGTTGCACACCTCCGCCGTGATCTTCGCCTTCGGCGGCAACGTGCTGCTGGCGACATCTTTTTATGTGGTGCAGCGTACCTGCCGCGCGCGGCTTGCCGGCGACTTGGCGCCCTGGTTCGTCATCCTCGGCTACAATTTCTTCATTGTCATTGCCGGCACCGGCTATCTGCTCGGCATCACCCAGTCCAAGGAATATGCCGAGCCGGAATGGTATGCCGATCTGTGGCTCACCATCGTCTGGGTCACCTATCTGCTGGTCTATATGGGCACGATCATGCGGCGTAAAGAGCCGCATATCTACGTCGCCAACTGGTTTTATCTCGCCTTCATCGTCACTATCGCGGTGCTTCACGTCACCAACAACGCCGCGATTCCGGTGTCGATGTTCTCGTCGAAGTCCTACATCGTCTGGTCGGGCGTGCAGGATGCGATGGTGCAGTGGTGGTACGGCCATAACGCGGTCGGTTTCTTTCTTACCGCGGGCTTTCTCGGCCTGATGTACTACTTCATTCCGAAGCGCGCCGAGCGGCCGGTCTACAGTTATCGCCTCTCCATCATTCACTTCTGGTCTCTGATCTTCCTCTACATCTGGGCCGGCCCGCATCACCTGCATTACACGGCGCTGCCGGATTGGACGCAGACGCTCGGCATGACGTTTTCGATCATGCTGTGGATGCCGTCGTGGGGCGGCATGATCAACGGGCTGATGACGCTGTCGGGCGCCTGGGACAAGCTGCGCACCGATCCGGTGCTGCGCATGATGGTGCTGGCCGTCGCGTTCTACGGCATGGCGACCTTCGAAGGGCCGGTGATGTCCATCAAGGAGGTCAACTCGCTGTCGCACTACACTGACTGGACCATCGGCCATGTGCATTCCGGCGCGCTCGGCTGGGTCGCGTTCATTTCGTTCGGCGCGATTTATTGCCTGGTGCCGTGGCTGTGGAACCGGCCGCTCTATTCGCTGCGCCTGGTGAACTGGCATTTCTGGATCGCTACCATCGGCATCGTCGTCTACGTCACCTCGATGTGGGTGTCGGGCATTCTGCAGGGCTTGATGTGGCGTTCCTACACCAGTCTCGGCTTCCTCGAATATTCCTTTATCGAGACCGTCCAGGCGATGCATCCGTTCTACGTGATCCGCGCGCTTGGCGGCGCATTGTTCCTCGGCGGCGCGCTGATCATGGCGTTTAACGTGTGGCGGACCATCTATCCGCCGCGCGCGGCGCTGGTGCCGGCCGCAAGCTTGGCGCCGGCCGAGTAGGGGGATCGCAGATGTCCACGTCGCTTTGGCAGAAACATTGGATCCTGGAAAAGAACTCGATCCTGCTGTTGATTGGCATCCTGGTCGTGATCGCGATCGGCGGGCTCGTCGAGGTCATTCCGCTGTTCTACCTGAAAAGCACGATCGAGACGGCCGACGGCATGCGGCCCTACACGCCGCTCGAACTCGCCGGCCGCAACATCTACGTCAGCGAGGGCTGTTATTTGTGCCACTCGCAGATGATCCGGGCGCTGCGCGACGAAGTCGAGCGCTACGGCCATTATTCGCTCGCCGCCGAGAGCGAGTACGATCATCCGTTTCAGTGGGGGTCCAAGCGCAACGGACCCGATCTGGCGCGGGTCGGCGGCAAATATTCCGATGACTGGCACCGCGACCATCTCAACGATCCGCGCGCGGTGGTGCCGGGCTCGATCATGCCGGCCTATCCGTGGCTGTTCACCACCGATCTCGATTATTCGCACATCGCGCAGGACATGAGGGTCCAGGCGGACCTCGGCGTGCCCTATAGCGACGAGATGATCGGCGCCGCGCTCGCCGACGTGCGCACTCAGGCGATGGACAACGCGCCCGATGCCGACGCACTGACCAAGCGCTATCCGAAAGCGCAAGCCAGAGATTTCGACGGCAATCCGGATCGCATCACCGAAGCCGACGCGCTGATCGCCTACCTGCAAATGCTGGGGACGCTGGTCGACTTCAAGCTCTACGACGACAAAGCCAATATTCGCTGAGGAGACGATCGTGTCGCCCACCTACGCCTTCTTCTCGCATTTCGCCCAGACCTGGGGGCTCGTCTATTTCTTTTTGATCTTCCTCGTGGTGCTCGCTTACGCGCTGTGGCCGTCGCGCCAGAAGCAGTTCGACGAACAGGCACGCGTGCCGCTGCGGGAGGACTGATATGAGCGAGCGAAGCGAACACGCGAAAGCGCCGCAGCAGCACGGCACGACCGGCCATGAATGGGATGGCATTCATGAGATGAATAGGCCGCTGCCGCGCTGGTGGCTGTGGCTGTTCTACGCGACCATCATCTGGGCCGTCGGCTACTGGGTGGTCTATCCGGCATGGCCGCTGGTGTCCTCCTATACCGGCGGCGTCTTCGGCTGGCACGCGCGTACCGCGGTCTCGAGCGATCTTGCCGCGCTGCAGGACGAGCGCCGTCCTATGATGGCGAAGCTCGCCTCGGCGTCGCTGCAACAGATCGAAGCGACGCCGCAACTGCTCGATTTCGCCCGCGCGCTCGGCGGCCGCGCCTTCGCCGACAATTGCGCGCCGTGTCATGGCTCGGGGGGCGGCGGCGCCAAAGGCTACCCCAATCTCAACGACAACGACTGGCTGTGGGGCGGCACGCTCGCCGACATCCAGCAAACGATTACGCATGGCGTGCGCTCGGGCGACGACCAGGGCCATCAAGGCGCGATGCCGGCGTTCGGCCGCGACGGCATGCTCAAGCATGACGACATTATTACCGTCGCCAATTACGTGCGCTCGCTGTCGGGGCTTTCGACCGCGCCCGGGACCGATCTCGCCGCCGGCGCCAAGATCTTTGCCGCCAATTGCGCCGTCTGTCATGGGCCGGAGGGCAAGGGCAACCGCTCGGTCGGTGCGGCTAATCTAACCGATCAAATCTGGCTCTACGGTTCGGATACCGCCACGATCATCGATGGCATCTGGAACGGCCACGGCGGCGTCATGCCGGCCTGGGGCGGCAAGCTCGATCCGGTGACGATCAAGGCGCTGGCGGTTTACGTTCACACATTCGGCGGCGGGGAGTGACGGATGTGCCCCGGCTGTACATCGGTGCTCGCCAGCGAAGGCGTATCCGCGGTGCAGCCGGGGCCGCCGCTCGTTGATCTCGTTGCAGAGGCGAAGCTCGCGCTGCCGGCAGCGGCCGCGGTCGCATCTGGTGAGCTTTACGAAAATCCCGACGACGAGCCGCTCTACGCCGCGCGCAAGAAAATCTATCCGCAGCATGTGACCGGAACGTTCCGCCGCGTGAAGTGGGCGGTGCTCATTGTCACGCTCGGCATCTATTACTTTTTGCCGTTCGTGCGCTGGGATCGCGGTCCGAATGCGCCGAGCCAAGCCGTGCTGCTCGATTTCCCCGGCCGGCGCTTTTATTTCTTCTTCATCGAGATCTGGCCGCAGGAAGTCTACTACCTGACCGGGCTCCTCATTCTCGCGGCGATGGCGCTGTTCCTGATGAACGCGCTCGCCGGACGCGTATGGTGCGGTTATCTGTGTCCGCAAACGGTGTGGACCGATCTCTTCGTTACGGTCGAGCGCTGGATCGAGGGCGACCGGCGCGAACATTTATTGCGCGACCGCCAGCCGTGGACCATCGAACGTATCGCGCGCGCCGCTTCCAAGCATTTTTGCTGGCTGATGATCGCGTGGTGGACCGGCGGCGCCTGGGTTCTGTATTTCGCCGACGCGCCGACGCTGGTCAAGAATCTGGCGACGTTCCAGGCGCCGCTCGTCGCCTACGTTTTTATCGGCATCCTCACGTTCACGACCTACGCACTGGCCGGGTGGATGCGCGAGCAGGTCTGCGTCTATATGTGTCCGTGGCCGCGCATCCAGGCGGCGCTGACCGACGAATATGCGCTCAACGTCACCTATCGCTTCGATCGCGGCGAGCCGCGCGCCTCGTTGAAAAAGGCGGCGGCGCTGCATGAGCACGGCCAGGCGGCCGGGGACTGCATCGATTGCCTGCAATGCGTGCACGTCTGCCCGACCGGAGTGGATATCCGGGGTGGTGCCAATCTCGGCTGCATCCAGTGCGGCTTATGCATCGACGCCTGCGATGCGGTGATGGCGAAAATCGGCCGGGCAACGCGTCTCATCGCTTACGATACCGAGCTTAACATCAGGCGCCGGCAGCAGGGCCAACCCGCCGTCTACAATCTGTTGCGGGCGCGCACGGTTCTCTATGCCGTCGTCATCGCGCTGGTTGGCGCCGTTATGACCTACACGCTCGCCACCCGCCGTTATGACGGCATCAACGTCATTCACGATCGCAACCCGATATTCGTGCGCCTGTCGGACGGGGCGCTGCGCAACGGCTATACCATCCGCATCCTCAACAAGACGCGCGACGCCCAAAGCTACGCGCTCAACATATCCGGACTGCCCGATGCCGAGGTCGAAGTGATCGGTAGCGAGGGAGGCTCCGGCGGCAATCCCATTATCTACGTCGGTCCCGATCAAACCCGCGAGGTGCGCGTCCTGGTGACGACGCATCAAAAGCTCGAACCTAACGCATCGATTCCTCTGACGTTCACCGTCGCGCCCGCCGGCGGCGCTGCGGCGGTCAATGCGGCCGATCATTTCCTGGGACCGTGAGGAGCAATCGATGAGCGTCTTCGACCGAGAGATCGAGACAGCATGGCGCCGATCGCCGCGGCGCTGGACCGGCTGGACGATATTGCTCGTTCTTTTCGGTTTTTTCGGCACTGTCTTCGCCGTCAACGGCGTGATGATTTATGAGGCGCTGTCGACATTGAGCGGCGTCGACACCGATAGCGCCTATCAGGCCGGCCTGCAGTTCGAGCAGGAGGTCGCCGCGGCCAAGGCGCAAGACGCGCGGCGCTGGCGCGTCGACGCCAAGTTGACGCCGTCGGCGAGCGGCGAGCTAGTTGAGGTCAGTGTGCGCGACGCTGCCGGCCAACCGCTCGGCGGCATGCAGGCCTCAGCCCTGTTCGAGCGGCCGACCGATCGTCGGCTGGATCGCCATGTCGACCTGATCGAGGCCGCGGCCGGCCGCTATCGCGGCAATGCGGAAGTCGCGGCTGGTCAGTGGGACATTGTCATCGAGCTCACGCGCCAAGGCGAGCAGATGTTCCGATCGAAGAACCGCATCATCTTGAAATGAGCGCCGGGTATGGCTGAGACGCTGGATCTTTCGCAGTTCGTCGAGCGGAGCGCCGCCGGCACCGCGCATATGACGCTCGCCGTCGACGGCGTCGGCTGCGCCGGCTGCATCCGCAAGATCGAAGGCGGCTTGACCAAGCTGCCCGGAGTGATCGACGCGCGGCTGAATTTCACGCAACGCCGTCTCGCCGTCGATTGGCGCGACAATGAGATCGGCGCTCCGGAAATCATCGTGGCGCTGGAGAAGATCGGCTATCACGCTCATCCGTTCGCGCCGCAACGGGTCGAGGCCGACGACAGCCGCCAGGCCAAGCGGCTGTTGAAATGTCTCGCCGTGTCGGGCTTCGCGGCGATGAATGTCATGCTGTTGTCGATCGCGGTGTGGTCGGGCAACGTGTCCGACATGACGCAGGTGACGCGCGATCTGTTCCACCGGCTCTCCGCACTGATCGCGTTGCCGGCGGCCGCCTATGCGGGCCAGCCATTCTTTCACAGCGCCTGGCGCGCCTTGCGCTCGCGGCAGCTCAATATGGACGTGCCGATCACAGTCGGCGTCACGCTGGCGCTGGCTTTGTCGATTTATGAAACCGCGACGCATTCCGTCCACGCCTATTTCGATTCCGCGCTCATGCTGTTGTTCTTTTTGCTGTGCGGCCGCTACCTCGATCTGGCGATGCGCCGGAAGACCAAGGTGTTCGCCGGCAATCTCGCCTCGATGAAGGCCGATTTTGCGCTCCGGCTCAATGCCGATGGCGAACTGACCAGGATGCCGGTCTCGAGCCTGTTGCCCGGCGATCGTGTGCTGGTGCGGCCGGGCGAGCTCATCCCGGTCGACGGCGCCGTCCTCACCGGTTCGTCGGCGATCGACGACAGCCTGGTGACGGGCGAGACCGTGGCCCGTGCCGTCGCGCCCGGGGCGGCGGTTTACGCCGGCAGCATCAACGGCGCTGGCGCGCTGACGGTGAAAGTGGTCGCCGCCGGAACCGGCACGCTGGTCGATGAAATCGAGCGGCTTCTCGACAAAGCCACGGCGGCCAAGTCGCGCAGCGTGCGGCTCGCCGATCGCGCGGCGCGGCTCTACGCGCCAGTGGTCCATGCCGCCGCCGCGCTCACCTGCATCGGCTGGCTGATTGCCGGCGCCTCGCTGCACGACGCTATCGTGACCGCCATTGCCGTGCTCATCATCACCTGCCCCTGCGCCATCGCGCTGGCGATACCCGCGGTGCAAGTGGTGGCTGCCGGGCAGCTGTTCCGGTCGGGCGTCATTCTCAACGGCGGCGACGCCATCGAGCGGATCGCCGAAGTCGACACCATCATCTTCGACAAGACCGGCACGCTGACGCTGCCCGATCCGATCGTCGATACAACGTCGCTCGATCCGCAGCTGCTGGAACGCGCGGCCCGGCTTGCGCTCTCAAGCCATCATCCTTTGGCTGCGGCGTTGGCGCGCCGGGCGCGCCAGCGCGTTCCTTATCCCGACGCGGTCGAAGAACCGGGCCGGGGCGTGCGAGCCTTGATCGACGGCAAGGAAGCCCGTCTCGGCAGCGCGGCATTTTGCGGCGTGACCAATGCGGCGGCGCAAGCCGCGCACGATCGCGCGACCTCGTGCATCGCTTTCTGTCATGCCGGCCGCACCGCGCTCATTGCGGTCCGGCAGAGCTTGCGGCCGGACGCGGTCGCGGTCGTCCAGGCGCTGAAGGCGCGCGGCCTCGATCTGATGGTGCTGTCCGGCGACCGGGCGGAAGCGGTCGGCCCGGTGGCGCAACGGCTGGGGCTCACGCAATGGCTGGCAGGCTTGACGCCGGCGGAAAAAATCGCCGTCATCGAGCTCCTGAAATCGCAAGGCCGCCGCGTCCTGATGGTCGGCGACGGATTGAATGACGCGCCCGCGCTCGCCGCCGCCCACGCCTCGTTGTCGCCGATCACCGCCGCGCATCTCAGCCAGGCGCATGCCGACGCGGTGTTCCTCGGCGACCGCTTGGCCCCGGTCTTGCGCGCCGTGGCCGTGACGCGGCGGGCGCGGACCTTGATGCGGCAGAATCTTGCGCTTGCGGCGATCTACAACGCGCTGGCCGTGCCCATCGCGGCCGCGGGGCTGATCACGCCGCTGATCGCCGCCGTGGCGATGTCCGGCTCGTCGATCCTGGTGACGCTGAACGCGCTGCGCGCGCGAATGGGTGGGCCGGGTGATCCGGTCATTTCATATGAATCATCGCCGGTCGCCGCGCCGACGGATGAGCAAACAAACATCGAAATTGCCGCTCCGCTTTTCCCGCCGAGTGGAAGTTCCGCTTTGGCGGAGCATGACCATGCGGAGCTGGTGCCGTGAATGTTCTTATCTATCTTGTGCCGCTGGCGCTCTTGCTCGGTCTCACCGGTCTTGTCGGATTCATGTGGACGCTGAAAAACGGCCAATACGACGACCTCGACGGCGCCGCGCTTCGCATCCTGCCCGATGACGATATCGAGATATAACGCCGCCCGGAGCTAAACCGGCAGGTTCACGACGACAATGGACGGGTCCTGCGGATCGGTTGCAATTCGAAAGCCAAGCTTGCGGCACATGTCCAGCATCGTCACGTTCTCGCGCAGGACTTGTCCGCGGATGGAGCTGAGCCCTTCGGCGCGCGCGTATTCGATGATCAGCTCCATCAGCAGCCAACCCAGCCCGTGTCCCTTCAGATCGGAGCGGACCAGGATGGCGTATTCCGCAGTCTCGAAATCGGGATCGGTGTGAATGCGCACGACACCGAGCATTTGGCCGGACGCCTCGTCGATGGCGATGAAGGCCATGGCGCGCGCGTAATCGATCTGGGTGAAGCGCGCGATGAAAGCGTGACTGAATTCCTTTAGCGGAGCGAAAAAACGCAGCCGCAAATCCTGCGGCGTGACGACGGCAAAGAACGGCGGGTACAATGCTTCGTCTTCCGGGCGGACCGGACGCAGCAGAAGCTTCATGCCGTTCGGCAGCGTCATGTGGCGCTCCCAGACCTTGGGGTAGGGCCGGATCGCAAAACGTCCGGAAGGTCCGCGGCGGCGTGGCTCGGCCGGGGCGACCGCGACGCGGGCGTCGACGGCAATCACGCCGGTTTCGTCGGCGAGAACCGGATTGAGATCGACCTCGCGGATCTCGGAAATATCGGCGGCCAGTTGCGATAGCTTGACCAGAAGCAGCGCGATGGCCTGCTCGTCCGCCGCCGGCACGTTGCGGTAGGCTTTGAGAATTCGCGACACACGGGTCTGCGCGACGAGATCGCGCGCCAACGAAAGGTCGAGCGGCGGCAGCGCCAGCGCCTTGTCGCGGATGACCTCGACTGCGGTGCCGCCCTGGCCGAAGACGATCACGGGACCGAAGGTCGGATCGTCGGCGAGGCCCACGATCAATTCGCGAGCCTTGGGGCGCACGATCATGGGAAACACGGTCACCCCGGTGATCCGCGCATCGGGCTTTGCGGCTCGCGCGCGATCCAGAATTTCCGTCGCGGCCTGGTGCACGTCCTCCACGGTAATCAGGTTCAAGCGGACGCCGCCGACTTCCGACTTGTGGACGATGTCCGGCGACAGGATTTTGAGGACGACCGCGTGGCCTGCGACAAGGTGCGGCTTTGCCGCCGCCACGGCTTCCTCTGGATTGCGGGCGAGCGTCGCCGGCGTGATCGCAATCCCATAGGCCGAGAAGACTTTCGTGATTTCGACGGGATCGAGCCAGGTGCGGTTGTCGGCCAAGGCGGCGTCGATGATCGGACGCACCGCCGCCGTATCCGGAGCAAAATCCTGCGGCATGCTGGGCGGCGTCGCCATCAGCTGCTCGCGCGATTCCCGGTAACGCACCAAATGCATGAAGCCGCCGACCGCATCCGATTCCGTCGCGTAATCGGGAATGCCCGCCGCATCGAAGGCTTCGGACGCTCCATCGCTGGCGCCGATCCACACCGCGAAAACCGGTTTTGGCGAACTGTGCGTCTTGCGATGGCGTTCGGTCACGGCGATGACCGCCTTTGCCGCCGCTGTCGGCGACGCCAATGCCGTCGGCACATTCATAACCAGCACCGCGTCGTTGGCGTCGTCGTCGAGTAAATGCTCCAACGCCGCGGCGTATCTTTCGTCGTCGGCGTCGCCGGCGATGTCGGCCGGATTGGCGCGCGACCAGATCGGCGGCAGCGCCGTATCGAGCTTCTTCATGGTCGCGGGCGAAATGTCGGCCAGTTCGCCGCCGAGATCCGCAAGCCGGTCTACTGCAAGCACGCCTATGCCGCCGCCATTGGTCAAGATCGCAAGGCGCTTGCCGGCAAGGCTCGTCAGATGACCGAGCGTTTCCGCGGCGGCGAACAGCTCATCGAGATCGAGCACGCGAAGAAATCCGGCGCGGCGGAATGCGGCGTCATAGACCGCATCCGATCCGGCGAGCGCACCGGTATGAGTCATCGCGGCTTTGGCGCCCGCCGCGTGGCGTCCGGACTTGACGACCAGTACCGGCTTGGCGCGGGCGGCAGCGCGCGCCGCCGACATGAATTTGCGCGCGTCCTTGACCGACTCGATATAGAGCAAAATCGCCCGCGTCGCCCGGTCCATGGCGAAGAAATCGAGCAGGTCGGCAAGATCGACGTCAATGCTGTCGCCGATGGATACGACGGCGGAAAATCCGATGTCGTGAACGGATGCCCATTCCACGAGGCCGGTCGCAATCGCTCCGGACTGGGAGATAAGCCCGAGGTCGCCGGATCGCGGCATTGAAGCGGCAAAGCTCGCATTGAGCTTGACGCCTGGCACCAGCACCCCGAGGCAGTTCGGTCCGATCAGGCGCATCCCGGTGGCGCGCGCAGCCGTTTCGCATGCTTCCGCGAGCGATCCGGGGCCGTGACCGAGGCCCGCGGTCAGGATGATGGCGGCCGCCGTGCCTTTGGCCGCGGCGGCGGCAATGACGGACGGCACGGCCGGCGGCGGAACGCCGATCACCGCGAGATCGGGTGCGCTTGGCAGCTCGGCGTAGGATTTGACCGCGCTGACGCCCTCGATGGCGTCGTAATGCGGATTGACCAATTGAATTTCACCGGTAAATCCGCCGCGGCGCAGATTCTTCAGGACCGCACGACCCGGCGACTTTTCCCGCGGGCTCGCGCCGACGACGGCGACCGATCGCGGCGAAAACACCTTATCGAGACGATAGATGGACATCGGTTCTTGGGTTCTTGGTCCGAGCGCCGCGGCCGCCCCGCTCATGATCTAATCGGCTTCGCGAACGAATTTAAGACGTGAATGCCCGGCCTCGCGGCCGGGCATCCCGTTTCTAGGTATTGACACCGATCCGGCGATTCAGCCCACCAGCGGCTTCAGCGCCGGGTATTCCTCGGTCATATGCATCCGCTCAATCAGGCCATCGAGACCGAAAACATGGCCGGCGCGATGGGCGATCAGGTACACGATCACCGTCGCATAGACGAGATGATAGTCGACGAGGAAATTGACCGGTTCCTCGATGTAGGGGAACTTCATGTGCGCGAAGTAATAGGTGATCATCAGCAACACACCAAACGGGCCGCTGATGCGCACCATGAAGCCGGAGATCAGCGACAGGCCGATCAAGAGGTGGCCCCACTTCACCAGGAAGTCGGTGATCGGCAACAGCGTCGGCGTCCCGAAGACCGCAAAGAAGTCATGGAACGTTACGACGTGATCGAGGAATTTGGCGGTATCGAAATTATCCCAGATCTGCCAGGCGCCGGCGTAAAGAAACGTCCAGCCCATCAAGATGCGCAGGATGAAAATGACACCGCGATCGAGGTTGGTTTCATTCACTTGGTTCATTTCATTCATGGCACTGCTCCCTCTCAAGAACGATGCGGATATGTCACATCGCGCGCACCGCCCGGCATTGACCTGAATCAAAGCGGGCAACAATGACAAAAGGTTAAGCACTTCCGGGCTTTGGTTGATTTCAGATCAATGCCACGCGGCACGGCGGCGGGTCAGACGTGGCTATGGTAACGGCGCCAGTTGCATCGAAAGCGAGGTCAGCATCATGACTAAGATGACTAAGACACGGCAGCTCGAAACCCTTCGGCAAGGCATTCTGGCGGGCGGGGCGGGCGGCGTGGCCGAGGTGGCCTGGGTGGCGCTCTATGCCGCGACCACCGGCGGCAATGCCGCCGTTCTGGCGCGCGCGTGACGACTGCGGCCGGCGTGACCGCGCTGTTGCCGGCATCGCCGGTGGCGCTCGGCGTCGCCGTGCATATGATGCTCGCGGTGGTGCTGGGTGTCGTGTTGTCGTTCCTGTGGTCGGCGTTGCGGACGCGCCGGCGCGGCTTAAGCAACCCATACCCGTTCATGCTGGCGGCGCTGGCCGGCGTCTGGGCCATCAACTTCTTTGTCGTGCTACCAGCCGTCAGTCCGGCCTTCGTGCACATGGTGCCCTATGCGGTCAGCCTGACCTCGAAGCTTCTGTTCGGCATGGCCGCGGCGGAAGCGCTTCGGCGGCAGGCGAGTTCTGACCCATTGCCGGTTCGCATTCGGAGACGGTGATATGGCTCCGCTCGGCGGAGAGTTTCTCTATCGGGTAGCGACAGTTGTTGCTGTGGGACCGCAACATCGCCATCACGACGCGGCTCGTCGACACCGTGACGACGCCGATGCTGCTCAAGACGGTGCAGTCGCACCGGATCAATCCCAAACAATTGATCACGCATCGCTTCAAGCTCGACAACATCCTCGAAGCCTATGAGATTTTCGGCGCGGCAGCCAAGACTAATGCGCTTAAGGTTCTTATCGAAGCTTAAAGGCGAGGAACGGAAGACGCCAATGAAGCGCGCGATAAAACTGCGCGTTTATTATGCACGCAAGATAGTTTGCTATAGTCGCCGGCGCATGGGGCGCGCAATTCTACACTCTGATTTTTGCGCCAAATGAGGGAAGCCCGACGCTTCGGGCAACACGCCGGTTCTGAGGCATGAGCGGTCGCCGCGATGACGCAGTCTACGCCGCCGGAAGGAAAGGTCGTCGCCGTGCGCGGCGCGGTGATCGACGTCGCATTCGCCGCCGGCGAATTGCCCCGCCTGGATGAGGCCCTCATCGTCGAATGGGATCGCCCGGAAACCCTGATCGTCGAAGTCCAGGCCCATCTCGACGAGCGCACGGTGCGCGGCGTGGCGCTTCAGGCAACCGCCGGGCTGAAACGCGGCGTGCCGGTGCGCGCGAGCGGAAGCCCGGTGACGGTACCGGTCGATGATGCGGTGCTCGGTCGCCTGCTCGACGTCACCGGAACCGCTCGCGACAGCGGGCCGCCGCTGCCGTCCGATTTGCCGCGCGCGCCCATCCACCGCCCGGCGCCGCCGCTCGGCGAGCGCAGTCCGGCCACGACCATTTTCGAGACCGGCATCAAGATAATCGACCTGCTCGCGCCGCTGCCGCGCGGCGGCAAGGCCGCCATGTTCGGCGGCGCCGGCGTCGGCAAGACTGTCGTGGTGATGGAGCTGATCCATGCCATGGTGAAGAGCTACCAGGGCATTTCCATCTTTGCCGGCATCGGCGAGCGCTCCCGCGAAGGCCACGAGCTGCTCACCGAGATGCAGCGTTCCGGCGTGCTCGACCGCAGCGTTCTGGTCTACGGGCAGATGAACGAGCCGCCGGGAGCGCGTTGGCGCGTCGGACTGGCGGCGCTGACCATTGCCGAATATTTTCGCGATCGGAAAAGGCAGAACGTGCTCTTGCTGATGGACAACGTGTTTCGTTTCGTTCAGGCCGGCAGCGAAGTCTCCGGCCTGCTCGGCCGGCTGCCGTCGCGGGTCGGCTATCAGCCGACGCTCGCCACCGAAGTCGCCGCCCTGCATGAGCGCATCGCCTCGGTCGCCGGCGCGTCGATCACCGCGATCGAAGCCGTTTACGTGCCGGCCGATGATTTCACCGATCCGGCCGTGACCGCCATTTCGAGCCACCTCGACAGCATGATCGTGCTGTCGCGGTCGATGGCGGCCGAAGGCATGTATCCCGCCGTCGATGCCTTGAGCTCCTCGTCAATCCTGCTCGATCCGACCGTCGTCGGCGAAGATCACTATCGCATCGCCGAGCAGGTGCGCGAAGCGATCGCGCACTACAAGGATCTGCAGGACATCATCTCGCTGCTCGGCATTGAGGAATTGAGCGCGCAGGATCGCCTGACCGTCATGCGCGCCAGAAGATTGCAGCGCTTTCTGACGCAGCCCTTCGCGGTCACCGAAGCGTTCACCGGCAAGCCCGGGCGATCCGTGCCACTGGCCGAGACGCTCAAAGGCTGCCGGACCATACTGGAAGGGACGTGCGACCAATGGGCGGAGGCTTCGCTCTACATGGTCGGCACCATTGACGACGCGCGCGCCAAGGAGGCTGCGTCGCACCGCGAGGCAACGGCGTCATGAGGCTGCTCATCACTACCCCCACGGCGGTCGTCGTCGACGAACGGCAGGTCGTCGCGGTCCGCGCCGAGGACGAGAGCGGCGGATTTGGAATTCTCGAAGGTCATGCCGATTTCCTGACCGCATTGACGGTATCGGTCGTAAGCTGGCATCAGGCCGACGGCCGGCAGCGGTTCTGTGCCGTGCGCCACGGCGTTCTGTCGGTCGCCAAGGGAAGCGAGGTTGCGATCGCCACGCGTGAAGCGATCCGAGGCGACGATCTCGACCGGCTTGAGCGCGTGGTCCTGGCGCAGTTCCATGACGCGCTGGAAGCCGAGCGCACCGCGCGCACCGCGAGCCTGCGGCTGCAGATGCAGGCGATAAGACAGATCGTACGCTATCTGCGCCCGGAGCGGCCCGGCCTGTTCGGAGGCGGATCATGAACGCCGCAGCCGCCAAGCACGAGCCGGACCTGCCGGATGGGATGGCCGACGCCGTGCGCAAGCAGGAAGAACGACGCAAGCACTGGCGCAACGAAGGCGAGCCGTCGGTGATGCGCTTCGTCGGTCAGATCGGCGTTCTCGGCTGGATCATCGTCGCGCCGACCTTGATCGGTCTCTTCATCGGACGCTGGCTCGATCATAGGTTCGGCAGCGGGATTTTTTGGAGCGCGGCGCTGCTCGTGCTCGGGGTGACAGCCGGGTTCTGGTCGGGCTGGCGATGGATGCACAAGCAATGACGGGCTTTCCTCTTGGCGCACATGGCATGATCGCGCCGCAAGCCGCGGCGTGGCTGAGCTGCGGCGCGGTCATCGGAGCCTGCCATTTTCTGACCTTGCGATGGAACGTTAGGCTGTTTGCCCTTGGCCGCGCGCCGCTCGTGGCGCTGGCGCTGCAACTCGGACGGTTCGCGTTGCTCGCCGTCACGCTTGCCGTCATCGCCAGCCGCTTCGGCGCCTTCCCGTTGCTTCTGGCTGCCACCGGCATTCTGGCTGCGCGAACGGCTGCCGTGCGTTCGGGAGAGCGGACATGATCGAATCGCCGCTGGCGATGAAGACGTTGTTCACGGTCGGCCCGGTTCCGGTCACCGAGCCGGTCGTCGTGACCTGGGGTCTCATGGCAGCCCTGACGCTCGCCAGCCTTATCGCTACGCGCTCGCTCGCGCTTTCGCCCAGCCGCTATCAGGCCGTGCTGGAGCTCGTCGTCGGCGCGATCGAGGATCAGATCCACGGCACCATGCGCGCCGAGCCGCGGCCCTATGTGCCGATGATTGGCACGCTGTTTCTGTTCATCCTGATGGCGAACTGGTCGTCGCTTATTCCGGGCGTCGAACCGCCGACTGCGCATATCGAAACCGACGCCGCGCTGGGGCTGATCGTGTTTGCGTCGATCATCTATTTCGGCATCCGCGCCCGCGGCGTCGACGGCTATCTCAAGACCTTCGCCGAGCCGAGCATCGTGATGATTCCGCTCAATCTGGTCGAGACTTTCACCCGCACCTTCTCCCTGATCGTGCGGCTGTTCGGCAATGTGATGAGCGGCGTTTTCATCATCGGAATCGTTCTCTCGCTCGCCGGCCTCCTGGTGCCGATTCCGCTGATGGCGCTGGAACTGCTCATCGGCGCGATCCAGGCTTACATTTTTACCGTACTCGCCATGGTGTTCATCGGCAGCGCCGCGGGGAGAGAACGGACGGGATACCGCAACGCAGGAGGAAAACCATGAATTGGACCGAGATCGCCAGCATCTTCGCTGCGGCAATGGCCGTTTCGTTCGGCGCCATCGGTCCGGCGCTTGGCGAAGGGCGAGCGGTTGCGGCTGCGATGGATGCCATTGCGCGCCAGCCGGAGGCGGCGGGCACGATATCGCGGACGCTGTTCGTCGGCCTCGCAATGATCGAAACCATGGCGATCTACTGTCTGGTGATCGCGCTGTTGTTGTTGTTCGCCAACCCATTTGTCCGCTGAACCCATGCGCATCGACTGGTGGACGTTGGCGCTGCAGACCGTCAACGTCCTCGTTCTGATTTGGATCCTCGCCCGGTTTTTCTTCCGGCCGATCATGGATATCGTCGTCAAGCGGCAACAGGAGACGAACAAGCTGCTTAGCGATGCGGCGCAAGCCCGCCAAGAGGCTGCCGCCGTGCGTGCAGATGCCGATCAGGCGCGCGCGAAGATTGCTGCAGAACAGGAGAGGCTTATTGCGGAGGCGCGGAATGTGGCGCAGATCGAGAAGCAGAATTTACTCGCGCAATCGTCTGACGAGATCGCTAAGCGCCGCGGTGAAGCAGAGGCTGCGATCATCCGTGACCGGGCGGCGGCAGAAGAAGCGATCATCAATCGCGCCGGCGAGCTCTCCATCGAAATCGCGCAACGTCTGCTTGGGCGGTTACCACGTCAGGATATCCTCCACGCATTCATCGACCAGATTTGCCACGACGTGCGTGCATTGTCGCCCGAGGCGCGAACTGGCTTCGCCTCTTCCGCTGCGACCGGTCGCTCAGTCGAAGTCGTCACCGCCGCGCCGCTTACCGACGAAGAGACGCAGCATGTTCGCAGTGCGCTCAAGGAGGCTTTCGGTCTCGAATTGCCATTCCTGTTTCTGAGCGATCCAGCACTCATCGCGGGTATCGAGCTGAGGGGCCAAAACGCAATCATTCGCAACAGCTGGCGCGCAGATCTCGATCGAATTCGCCAGGAGTTGAGCCGTGACAAGCACACTCGCCAATCTTGACGCTTGGCTCAGCGATGCAAAAAAGCGCGTCAAAGCAACGTCGCTTGCGCCAGCCGCTGAGCAGGTAGGCCGCGTCGAGACGGTCGCTGACGGCATTGCGCTCGTTTCCGGATTGCCCGACGTACGGCTCGATGAGCTCGTGCATTTCGAGCGCGGCCAGGTCGGTTTTGCCACCGCGCTGGACCGCGACGTTCTCGGCTGCGTGCTGCTCGACGATCCCGAAGCGGTCGAGGCCGGCGATCTCGTCCGCGGCACCGGCGAAGTCGTGCGCGTGCCGGTGGGGCGCGGTCTGCTCGGCCGCACCGTCGACCCGCTCGGCCGCCCCCTCGACGGCGGCGACGCCATCGAGGCCGAAAGCTATCAGCCCATCGAGCGGCCGGCACCGGCGATCGTCGAGCGCGATTTCGTCAGCGAGCCGGTGCAGACCGGGCTCCTGGTCATCAACTCCATGTTTGCGCTCGGGCGCGGCCAGCGCGAACTGATCATCGGCGATCGCGCCATCGGCAAGACCGCAATCGCCGTCGACTGCATCATTAACCAGAAATCCAGCGACATCATCTGCGTCTATGTGGCGATCGGTCAGAAGTCGTCGACCGTCAGGCGCGTGATCGACGCGATCACGACCCACGGTGCGCCGGAGCGCTGCATTTTCGTCATCGCCGGCGCGTCATCGGCGCCGGGTTTGCAATGGGTCGCGCCGTTTGCCGGCTTCACCATGGCGGAATATTTTCGCGACCGCGGCCAGCACGCGCTGGTCGCGATCGACGACATGACCAAACATGCGGCCACGCACCGCGAAATCGCGCTCTTGACGCGGCAGCCGCCGGGACGCGAGGCCTATCCCGGCGACGTGTTCTATGTTCATGCCCGGCTGCTCGAACGCGCCGCGAAGCTGTCTCACGCCGGCGGCGGCGGCTCACTGACCGCGCTGCCGATCGCCGAATTGGATGCCGGCAATCTGAGCGCCTACATTCCGACCAACCTGATCTCGATCACCGACGGCCAGATCGTGCTCAATTCGCGCCTGTTCTACGAGGGCCACAAGCCGGCGGTCAACGTCGGCACCAGCGTCAGCCGCGTCGGCGGCAAGACCCAGGCCGCGGCCTTACGGCAGGCGACGGACACGTTGCGGCTGGATTTTGCCCAGTTCCTGGAACTCGAAATGTTCACCCGCTTCGGCGGCGTGACCGATGCGCAGGTCAAGAACAAGATCGCGCGCGGGCGGCGCGTCCGCGCCGTGCTGTCGCAGCCGCAATACGCGCCGCTGCGCCTGGTCGATGAAGTGGCGTTGGCGCTCGCATTGCAGGGCGGATTTCTCGACCCCTTGCCGCTCGACCTGATCGGCAAGTTCCGCGCCGAGCTGCCGGCAGCGCTCGACAGCTCGGCGAAGAGCGCCGTCGATATGGTTCAGCGCAGCGGCGAACTTGACACGGCGAAAACCGACGAGCTGCGCGCCGCTCTGGCGGCGCTCGTGGCGCAATTGCTGCCGCCGCAATCCACGACTGGACAAGGGACTGCACAAGAGCACGAATAATGGCGGAGCAGCTTTCCAACGTCGTCACCAAGATCCAAAACGTGCGCCAGCTCAGCGCCGTCGTCACCGCGTTACGCGGCATCGCGGCGTCGCGGGCGCAGAGCGGCCGCGCGCTCCTTGCCGGCATCGAAGCCTATACCGAGGTCATTTCGCATGCGATCGGCGAGGCCTTGAACCTGTTGCCGACGGACGCCGCGGCGGCGGCGGCGCCGGGGCATGCCAAGCGCGGCCTCATCCTGTTTTGCGCCGAGCAGGGATTTGCGGGCGCCTTCAGCGAGCGCGTGTTCGACGCCGCGGGCGGCAACCTGAAAGAGGCCACGACGCTCGTGGTGGGCACGCGCGGCGCGGCCGTAGCCGGCGAGCGCGGAATAAAGCCTGATTGGTCGGCGGCGATGACGACACGCGTCGAGGGAATTACGAGCTTCGCCAACACGCTGGCCGAGGTGCTCTACGGCTACGTTGCCGACGGCCTCATTGCGCGGGCCGACATTTTGTTCGCGCGCCCGGTCTCCGGCGGCGGCATCCGCATCGACCGTCATTCGCTGCTGCCGATCGATTTCGGCCGCTTTGCGCGGCCAATCGAAAGACAGACGCCGCTAACCGCGCTGGCGCCGGAATTGCTGCTGGAGCGGCTCGCGGCCGAGTACGTCTATGCGCAGTTGTGCGAAGCCGCCATGCATGCCTTTGTCGCGGAGAACGAAGCCCGGATGATCGCCATGATGAGCGCCAAGAATAATACCGAGACCACGCTCGCCGCACTGTCGAAACGCGAACGGCAGCTTCGTCAGGAAGCGATCACGACCGAGATTGTGGAACTTGCCGCGGGAACCGCGGCGTCGCGCGGCACCCCGATCTGATGTTCTGCCGTCGGCATGAACGATCCGCCTGTAGTGACGGATCGTCCGCCGGAGCGGGACGCTCCAGCCTACTTCACTTTCAGCTTCAGCAGTGCGTCCGCATTGCCGTGCGTGAGCTTGGCCATGTCGGCCGGCGCCGGGCAGACGCGATTGAGGAAGGCGCGGCCTTCGGCATTGCTGGCAAACGGGTAATCGACCGAGAACATGATGCGGTCGAGACCGAAGACCTGAAGCGCACAGACGAATGGCGGCGCGTCGAACACGCCGCTGGTGGTCAGCCAGACCTGATCGCGGATGGTGCGGCTGATCGGCCGCTTGAGGTGGCCAACGTCGTGCACGAAGGCTTCGTCGATGCGCGCCATCATCATCGGCAGCATCTCGCCCATATGGCCGATGATGATCTTGAGCCGCGGATGCTTATCCAATGTGCCGGACACAACGAGACGCAGCACGTGAATTGCAGTCTCCGAATGCCAGCCCCAGCCGGCGGTCTCCAGAACGCGCGCCGCGCCTTCCGGCAGGTTCGAGTAATAGGCCTGCCGCACCGGCTCGGGCGGCAGATGCGGATGCACGTAGATCGGCACGTCAAGCTCGACCGCGGCGGCGAGGAGACCGTCATAGCGCGGATCGTCGAGGAAACGGCCTTCGGTCGTGCCGTTGATCAGCGCACCGACGAAACCGAGCTCCTTCACGGCGCGAGCGAGCTCCGCCGGGGCGGCGTCGGGGCTTTGCATCGGCATCGACGCGAAACCGGCGAAGCGGTCGGGATGGCGCGCGATGGCCTCGGCGAGATGGTCGTTGACGGCGCGCGCCAGCGCGATGCCATCGGGGCCCGGCACGAGATCTGCGGCTGGGCCGGCATTCGACAGCACCTGCACCGTAATGCCGGCGTCGTCCATCGATTTGAGACGGCGCTCGCCGATCTCGGGGAGAAGCTCCATCGGGTTCACCGCACCGGGCGTAATGTTTCGTGGCCGGAAACCGCGGGCGCTGACGACTTTCGGGTCGATGCGCTTGGCCAGAGCCGGGACCGAAAAGTGCTCCTCGAGTGCGACGGTACGCATAGGCGATGTCCTCCATTTCGACGGCCGGTTGTTGTTGCATTGCCGCTGCGGTCCCGCAATATGCTGCCGCAATGACGCGTAATGAGCATCGGCGCCGGCGATGATCCGCGCCGGCATCGTCGGACTGGGCCGCTGGGGCCGGTCGCTGGTCAATGCCGTTGCCGGCCAAGGCGACGGCGGCGATTTGCGCTTTGTGCGCGCCATGACGCGTACGCGAAGCAGCGCCGAAGAATTCTGCCGCGAGAGACAGATCGCGCTGACCGACAGCTATGACGAAATTCTGCGTGCCCCCGATATCGAGGCCGTTGTGCTCGCCACCCCGCACAGCCAGCACCAGGCGCAGGCGCTAGCCGCCATGGCGGCAGGCAAGCATGTCTTCGTTGAAAAGCCGCTGACGCTCGAACATGCGAGCGCGCTTGCCGTTGCCGATGCCGCGCGCCAAGCGGGAGTGGTGCTCGCTGTCGGCTTTGCGCGGCGCTTTCATCCGAGCGTCGCCGAGTTGCGGCGGCGGCTGCGCGAGGGCCGGCTCGGCAGCATCGTCGCCATGGTGGCGCAGCACACCACCTCGACAGCGCAATTCATCGCGCCGGACAATTGGCGCGCATCGTCGGAAGAAGCGCCGGGCGGCGCGTTTACCGCGGTCGGCATACATGCGCTCGACCATATGATCGAATTCGCCGGCCGGGTGCGCGATCTGCGCTGCGTGACCGCGCGCAATTATCCGGGCCCCTCGGACGACACCACCACGATCCTGCTGCGGTTCGACAGCGGAGCGAGCGGCCTGATCTTTTGCTCGGTCGCCACCGCCACCAATTTTGAGTTCACCGCTTACGGCACCCGGGGCCTCGCCGAAATTTCCCGTCCCGACCTGTCGCATTTCCGCTTCGCGCCGAGTGCGGCCGTCGCGCCGACCGGGCTGGTACCCGCACCGGCGGACGAAATTCTGCAATTCTCGGGCTTCGACATGCTGCAGGCCGAGATGGCGGCGTTCGCCCGCGCCATCCGCGACCGGGCGCCCTATGCGGTGCCGATCGCCGAGGTGCTGCACGGTATGGCGGTGTTCGACGCCGTGGTGGAATCGGCAAAGCGCGGCGAAATCGTTGCCGTTCGCAACTGATTTTTGATGGCGCTGTGGCGAAAAACGCGACTTTTCATTTTGTTAAGCCTGTAAGCCGGCTGTCACAATCGACCCGGCATGGTCTTGCGAATTCGCCGCGTTGCCGCTAAATATGGCGCTTCGAGTTTTCGGCCGAATGATTTGGCCTTGCAGCGACTGATAAGCGCGCCTGACTGACGATCTTTCACCAAAATCTCGAGCTAACCGAGCCGGGCAAACTCGCCCGGCTCATATCGACATGTCTACAAGGAGAGACCCGTGAACAACGGTACCGTGAAGTGGTTCAACGCGCAGAAGGGTTATGGATTCATTCAACCCGAGGGCGGCGGTAAGGATGTGTTTGTCCATATCAGCGCCGTCGAACGCGCTGGCCTGCGCGAACTGAGGGAAGGCCAACGCGTTTCCTTCGAAGTCGTGGTGGACCGCAAGACCGGCAAGTCGGCCGCTGAAAATCTGAAGACGCTGTCTTGAGCTTCGGCGCGGCCGCAACGGAGCGGCCGGGCCTCACCGAAATCTTCTCCCGGATTGCGCCTATCGCAATCCGGGATTGCCGAAGCGCAGCCGCCGGATCGAGACGCTCGATCCAGGCTACATTAAAGTCTGCGCAATCAACACGACATTGAGACCCAGCACTCCGGTGGTGGCAATCGCCGCCGCGACGCATGTCAGCGTGCTGTTGACGAAAGTGCCCATGATGTCGGTGCGGCCGGTGAAGATGATGAGCGAGATCATCGGCAGCGGCAGCGCGAGCGAGAGCACGACCTGACTGATGACGAGCGCGTTGGTCGCGTTGACGCCGAGCGCCACGACAACGAAGGCCGGTATCATGGTGACAAGCCGGCGCACCCAGATCGGAATGTGGAAGCCGATGAAGCCCTGCATGATCATCTGGCCGGCCATGGTGCCGACGGTCGAGGCCGACACGCCCGAGGCGATGAGCGAAACCAGGAAGACCCCCGCGGCCGCGGCGCCAAGGAGCGGCGTCAGCGTATGGTAGGCAGTTTGGATTTCCGCCACTTCGGGATGGCCGGCATGAAATGCGCCGGACGCCATCATCACCATCGCGATGTTGACGAGTCCGGCGACGGAGAGCGCGATCACAACTTCCCGGTTGGAGAATCTCAAAACCATGCGCCGGTCATTGTCGTCGCGAACCGGCACCCGCGCCTGGGTCAGGCCGGAATGCAGATAGATCGCGTGCGGCATCACAGTGGCGCCGATGATGCCGACGGCAAGCAACAGCGCCCCGGCGTCGGCAATTTGCGGCGTGACGAGGTGAAATGCCGCCGCGCCCCAATCGACCGGCGCGATGAACATTTCGATGAGATAGCAAAGACAGATCACACCGACGATGGAGCCGATGATCAGTTCGAGCGGCCGGAAGCCGAATTTCTCGCACATCAAGAGGCCGTAGGTGATGATCCCGGTGACGACCATTCCGGCGAGCAGCGGCATCTGCAGCAGCAATGACAGGCCGATGGCGCCGCCGAGGAATTCGGCGAGGTCGGTCGCCATCGCGGCAATCTCGCTGACCACCCACATCGCCCAGACCACGGGCTGCGGGAACCGTTCGCGGCACAGTTCGGCGAGGTTCTTCCCGGTGACGATACCGAGTTTGGCGGAGAGGCCCTGGAACAGCATCGCCACCACGTTGGCAAGCAGCACCACCCAAAGAAGCCCGTAGCCGTATTTGGCGCCGGCCTGGATGTTGGTGGCAAAGTTCCCGGGGTCCATATAGGCGATCGAGGCGATGATCGCCGGGCCGGCAAAAGCCAGCGCGGTGCGCAGCCCGGTACGCCGGCCGGCAAGCGCCTGATGCGCCGTGGCGACGGTCCGTTCCGTCAGCGATGCCCGCTGCCCGACGGTCTCGCTCGTTATTGAATCGGTCATCGCTTCCGGCCGCATGCAGCAATTACATGAAAATGTAGCATTGGTTACAGTATAGGGGCGATCCCTCCTTACGTCAATGGCTGCATAATGTAGCCTACGCTACACTTTGACACGATGAGAAAAATATGATGCGGCTCCCCGCGCAGGGCATTGGCGCACGGCGGTTCAGGCCAGATCGCGATGGGCAAGCTTCCCGCGGAAGGGACTCAGGCACGGCGTTTCGGCAAGACGCGGTCGGCGCAATCGACCGCGCTGCTTGAGGACTATGCCGAACTGATTGCCGATTTGCTGGAAGGCGAGGGCGAAGCGCGGCCGACCGACATTGCCCGCCGCCTCGGCGTGTCCCACGCCACGGCAATCAAAACCATTGCGCGCTTAAAGCGCGCCGGATTGGCGACGGCGCGACCCTATCGCGGGGTATTTTTGACTGAGAAGGGCCACGCCTTGGCCGATCGCGTGCGGGTGCGCCATCGCCTCGTGGTCGATGTGCTCCGCGCACTCGGCGTTCCGACCGAGTTCGGCGGAGGCCGACGCCGAGGGCATCGAGCACTATGTTTCGGAGACGACGCTCAAGGCGTTCGCGCAGTTTCTCAAGGCGAAGAGCTGATATGTCCGCTCGTCCCCGCGACAGCGGGGACCGAGGAAAAATCCGAGTCGATCGATCGTCGTCTGGATTCCCGCCTTCGCGGAAATGAGCGGCGAAGCAATTTACGCCGTCTGCTCGGTCAGTGCGTCGACAATGCCGTCGACGACCTCCTCGACCATCGTTTTGTCGTCGCCTTCGCCCATGATGCGGATGACCGGCTCGGTGCCGGACGGCCGCACCACCAGCCGGCCATGGCCGTTGAGGCGATTTTCGGCATCGGCAATGGCGGAGCGCACCTTGGCATGTTCGAGCGGTTTGCCGCCGCGGTAGCGCACGTTGCGCAGCACCTGCGGCAGCGGCTCGAAACGGTGGCACACCTGCGACACCGGCTTGTTCTTCTTCTTGACCACCGCGAGCAATTGCAAGGCGGCGATGAAGCCGTCGCCGGTGGTGGTGTAATTCGACAGAATGATGTGACCCGACTGTTCGCCGCCGACGTTATAGCCGTGCTCGCGCATATGCTCGAGCACATAGCGATCGCCGACCGGGGTGCGAACGAGCGATAGCTGCAGCGATTGCAGGTGCCGTTCGAGGCCGAGGTTGGACATCACGGTGGCGACGATGCCCGGCTTGGTGAGGAGACGGTCTTCGGCCCAGCTTTCCGCGATCACCGCCAGGAGCTGGTCGCCGTCGACGAGGTGACCGTGCTCGTCGGCGATGACGACGCGGTCGGCGTCGCCGTCGAGCGCGATGCCGATATCGGCGCGCATCTCGCGCACCTTGCGGCACAGTGGTTCAGGGGCGGTCGAGCCGCATTCGCGATTGATGTTGAAGCCGTCCGGCTCGACGCCGATTGGGACGACGTCGGCGCCAAGTTCCCACAGCGCATCGGGCGCGACACGGTAGGCGGCGCCGTTGGCGCAATCGATCACGACGCGCAGACCTTCCAGCGACAGGTTACGCGGCATCGTGCGTTTGGCGAATTCGATGTAACGGTCGTGGACGCCGTCGATGCGCTTGGCGCGGCCGAGTTCGGCGCTCTTAGCCAGGCGCTTGGTCATGTCGGCGTCGATCAGCGCCTCGATCTTGTGCTCGACCTCGTCGGACAGCTTGTAGCCGTCAGGTCCGAATAGCTTGATGCCGTTGTCGTCGAACGGATTGTGCGAGGCCGAGATCATGACGCCGAGATCGGCGCGCATCGAGCGCGTCAGCATGGCGACGGCAGGGGTCGGCATCGGGCCGAGCAACAAGAACGTCCATGCCGACGGAGGTGAAACCGGCGACCAATGCGGTCTCGATCATGTAGCCGGACAGCCGGGTGTCCTTGCCGATGACAACGCGATGGCGATGCTCGCCGCGGCGGAACGCCAGCCCGGTCGCCTGTCCCACCTTGAGCGCCAATTCCGGCGTGATCACGCCGTTGGCGCGGCCGCGAATCCCATCGGTGCCGAAATACTTGCGAACCATCATGCGGCCCCACCGCCTCTTGCAGCGGCGATACTAGCCCGTTCCGGGTCGCAATCGCTTCAAAAAATGTTGGGTAATCTTACCAATCGCCCTAACGGTACGTTCAGCATAAGGCCGAATGGAATCAAGACGATATGGCTCAGGCCGCGGCCCGATGGAACCGGCCTTGATGCGCTTTGCGAACGTGGCGAGACTTCAAATCGGCCGCTCTAGCGCTTTTGCGCCTCGTTCTTATCGTGGATGCTGCTGGGCGGCTGAGTGACGGAAACCGGGTCCGAAGCCGGAAAAGTGTCCTCCAGGCCGCGCTCGAGCGCTTCATCGAGCTCCCGGCGCCGGTCCTCGTCACGCCGCTTGCCGTCGCGTTTCTCAAAACCGGTGCCGTCCGGCTGCAGCGATCGATTCCTGTTCCACTCATCCATCATGTCACGCATGGGTTGTGTGTCACGAGTGCCGTCTGAGTACGACGGTGCGTAACTGTACGAGAGATGGAGGAGGGCCCTCCGGGATCGGCAATCAGGTGCCGATTTCAAGCCACCGCAAGCTGCCGTTGTCAAAAGCGATGGTGGTGAGCGTTGCGGAAGCGCCGGGACGATGATTCCGGCAGGCACGGTTGAGAGAGGCGAGCGCAAGCGAACCGCTGATGAAGTGTCGAAAAGAGATTAGGCGATGGCAAAACCGGAGGGTGACCCTTCCACCGGGATCAGCTTGGGGGACGTCCTGATACTGCCCGAGCGCCATCCGGCATGTAGGCGGCACGAAGCTCAACCAGGCTCTTGTACGGAACGTGAGAACCTGTCGCTCCGATGCCAAGGGAGACATCCAAGTGGTGCACACCACAAGGATCAGAGTACCGATGCGGAGCACAGGGACGGAGCAGCTCGTAGTAGGGATGAGGGCTCTGTAATGGAGTCGGACCAAAGGAGCTGCGTTGTTCAGCCAAGTTCATGGGCCAACCGGCAACGGGAGGAGCCCACGAACGAGGCAAAGCCGTTCGACATCCCCAAACGGGAAGTGTGGGAAGCCTTCAAGCATGTGAAGGCCAACCAGGGAGCGGCCGGAATAGATGGGCAATCGGTTACGGAGTTCGAGGCTGATCTTTCGAACAACCTCTACAAGCTTTGGAATCGCCTGTCCTCAGGGAGCTACTTTCCTCTGCCGGTGCGGCGAGTGGAAATACCGAAAGCGAAGGGCGGCACGCGACCGTTGGGCATCCCGACGGTAGCGGATCGCGTCGCCCAGGAAGTCGCCCGTCGTTTCCTGCAGCCACATCTGGAGTCGGTATTCCACGCCGATTCCTATGGCTACAGGCCCGGCCGATCGGCACTCGACGCCGTGCACACGGCGCGTCAGCGGTGCTGGCGTTACGACTGGGTGCTCGATCTGGACATCAAAAGCTTCTTCGACAGCATTGATTGGGAGTTGTTGCTCAAGGCTGTCCGCCATCATACGGATTGCTCTTGGGTGCTGCTCTATATCGAACGCTGGTTGAAGGCGCCGGTGCAAATGGAGGATGGCAGCATCGTGCCGCGCACGGCAGGGACGCCACAGGGCGGGGTGATCTCGCCTCTGCTGGCAAATCTATTCCTGCATTACGCGTTCGACGTGTGGATGGCGCGGACGTTTGCGCACATCAAGTTCGAGCGGTATGCGGACGATATCATCTGTCACTGCAAAAGCGCCGACGAGGCGCGGGCACTACGGAGCGCACTTGCAGATCGCCTTGCGGCCTGCAAGCTGATCTTGCATCCCGAGAAGACGAAGATCGTCTACTGTAAAGATGCAAATCGGCGCGGCGAGTTCCCGAACCAATCGTTTGACTTCCTCGGCTTCACATTCCGAGCAAGGAAAACGATCTGGCAAGGGCATATCCCTGCGCACGGCTTCATGCCCGCGGCGAGTCCGGCGGCGCTGAAGGCCATAGGCCGGACAGTTCGGCGCTGGGCACTTCATCACCGCAGCGACAAATCCCTGCAAGATCTGGCAGCGATGTACAATCCGTGCATCCGCGGCTGGATCAACTATTACGGTCGCTTCTATCACACGCAGTTGCGTCCCACCCTGACGAGGATCGATGCCTTTCTGGTCCGCTGGGCACGCCGCAAGTTCAAGCGGCTTCGCCATCGGACTACGGGCGTGTGGGATTGGTTCGCTCGGCTCCGCCGCGCAACACCAACGCTCTTCGCTCATTGGCAGCTATGTTATGGCAACGGCCGAACATCGGGAGCCGTGTGAATCGAGAGGTTCATGCACGGTTCTGGGAGCGCGCGGAGGTGAAATTCCACCGCGCAACTCGACAGGGGCGGACTTCCATCGTGGTAGGACAACGGTTTGCGAGCGCCAGCGTTCCTTGTGCCTTTATGCTATCAAAGAGGGACTTAAGAGCCGGGAAACTCCATGAAAACTATGACCTGCATCGAGGACCTGCGGCAAACCTACCATGCCAAGGTCCCGCGCGCGTTCGTCGATTATTGCGAATCGGGTTCCTATGCCGAAGAGACGCTGCGCGCCAACCGCGCCGATCTGGAGCGGATCAAGCTGCGACAGCGCATCTTGTTCGATGTCAGCAAGCGCAGCACCGCGACCGTAATTCTGGGCGAACCCGCGGCGCTGCCGCTCGCGCTGGCGCCGGTCGGGCTGACCGGCATGCAGCACGGCGATGGCGAGATCCTGGCGTGCCGGGCGGCGCAGGCCGCGGGCATTCCCTACACGCTGTCGACAATGTCGATCTGCTCGATCGAAGACGTGGCCGCCGCCGTCGACAAACCGTTCTGGTTCCAGCTCTATGTCATGAAGGACCGCGGCTATATCCGCGCGCTGATCGAGCGCGCCGCGGCGGCCAAATGCAGCGCGCTGGTTCTCACCGTCGACCTGCAGGTCATCGGTCAGCGTCATCGCGACATCAAGAACGGCATGACCGTGCCGCCGGAGATTCGCATCAAAAATCTCATCGATATCGCCACCAAGCCGGCCTGGGCGCTGAGCGTCGCCCGCGGCAAGCGCAAAACGTTTGGCAATATCGCCGGACACTATCCCGGAATGAATAACGTCACCGTGCTGTCGAAGTGGATTTCCGAGCAGTTCGATCCGGCCTTGAGTTGGAAGGACGTCGAGTGGATCAAAAGCCTATGGCCCGGCAAGCTGATCCTCAAAGGCATTCTTGATGTCGAAGACGCGCGCATCGCCGCCAAGACCGGCGCGGCGGCGCTGGTCGTGTCGAATCACGGCGGCCGCCAGCTCGACGGCGCCCCGTCCTCGATTTCCATGTTGCCGCCGATCGCCGACGCGCTCGGCTCCGACATCGAGGTCATGTTCGACGGCGGCATCCGGTCGGGGCAGGACATTATGCGGGCGGTCGCGCTCGGTGCGCGGTCGTGCCTCTGCGGCCGCGCCTACATTTATGGTCTCGGCGCCGGCGGGCAGGCGGGCGTCGCGCGCGCCATCGAGATTATGCGCAATGAGCTGGATATCTCGATGGCGCTGACCGGGATCGCCAGCATCGGCGAGATCAATCGCCACGCGATCGCGGCCATGTAATCGCGGCCATGTAATCGCGGTTATGTAATTGGGGCCGCGCGGACGGCTCGCCGCTCCGCGGCGCCCCTAAAATGGCAAACTACTCTTCCTTATAGCCAGAGGCCTGGGCGTTGCCGGTCGCGCCATAATATTTGTAGGGCAGGAATTTTCCCGACATCGAGATCTTGACCCGGTCGCCTTTGGGATCGGGCTGGCGCTCCATGCCAAGATCGAAGTCGATCGCCGACATGATGCCGTCGCCGAATTCCTCTTCGATCAGCGCTTTCAAGGCCGGCCCGTTGACCATCACCAGTTCGTAGAACCGGTAGATCAGCGGATCGGTCGGCGGCATCGGCGAGCCGCGGTTCGGCACCTCATTGAGCAACGCCTGTTCGCTCTTGCTCAGGCCGAACAGTTCTGCAGCCTTTGCGGCCTCCGGCTTGGTCAGTTTCATCTGGCCGAGGATGGCGCCGGTGATCAACACCGGCGACATGCCGCCGATCTCGCCGCAGATATATTTCCAGCTCCAGCCCTTTTCGCGCTTGATGTCGATGAGCTTCTCGGTGAGTTCGGCTCGCGTCATTGGATAACCCCCTGGCGTCAATATACGACCTGTGTCCGAAAAAACGAGCAATTGCCGTGCCAGAAATGGCCGCCGTGCTGAAGCCTACGGCATCATGCCGCCGATACCGATATTGACGCGGGCGGTTTGCAGCGTACCGTCGGGCGCTTTCTCAGGACGGAATACCGAAACTTGAGCGCCAGGCTTGAGTTGATCCCGGGTGCCGGCGATGTACATGCGAATCTTGGCATCCGGGCCGATGACGATCTTTTGCTCGCCGCCCTTGTATTTGACCATGACCACGCGCCCATCGACACTCGAGACGAGGTCGCCGGCCGTGCCGTTGGTCATGGTCGAGCCCGGGCGATCCCACGGCCGGAAGCCTTCGCCGGTGCCGCGCTGCGACTCGGAAAAGATCGTCACTTGGATGGCCTTCTGACTTCCATCGGGCTGCGGCATGGCGCCGACGCCGATGAAGTCGTTCGGCTTCACATCGGCGATAGTTGCTGCCTTCACGCCGAATATGCCGGCATTGTCCAGGAGCTTTACGCTAACGTCCGGTCCTTGGGCCTGCTTGATGAAAAGCATCGAGCCGTCGATCTTATCGATCGCGCCATGGAGTACCTGCGGCTGCGGCGCCTGCGCCAGTGCCGGCATCGCCGCAAAAGCGGCGAGTGCGAGGATCGCGGCGGCCGTTCGTTTCTTTGCCATGTCATGCTCCAAGGTCATGCTCCAAAAATCGTGCTCCAAAACCAATCACGCGCACGGCGCGTAGATCTTTGCTTACATCGGCGGCGCGGCGCCGTCGCGGCCGACGTTGATGGCCGGTGCCACGACAGTGCCGTCGGGCTGCTTCTGACCGGCGATGATGATCATCTTTGCGCCGGGTTTGAGATCTGAGGCATTCCCCGGAACGAACCTAACGACGGGCGTATCGGGAGGCACGATCACCTTTTTCTCGCCTTCCGGATATTTGACCATGATGACCTGGCCGTCGACGCCAGCTACCGTCGATTCAACGTTGGCATTGGTCATCGTGCTGCCGGGCTCGCGATCCCACGGCGAAAAGCGCGCCGGTACGACGCCGCGCTGAGCGTCCATGAAGATGTGCAGGCCGATCGCCTTCTGACTGCCGTCGGGTTGCGGCATGGCCGTGACGCCGATGAACGTGCCTTGCTTGATGTCGGCGAGCGACGCTTTGACCATGGCGGTAATACGCGCGTTATCGGCCAATTTGATTTTCATGATGTCGCCGTTGCGAGCTTTGATGGTGAGCATCGAACCGTCCACTGCCTGGATCTCGCCGCGAATACGAACGGTCGGCGGTTGCTGGGCCGCGCCAATCGAAACCGCAAAGAATAGCGCAAGGGCGGTCACGACCGCGATCTTAAATGGGGTCATCGTTACTCCTCCCAATATGTAGCTCGGATTGTGGGCACCGGGTTATAACCCCTTCGGTGGGACCTTATTCCGAGGGCTTGGTTTGCGGAACGCCGAGATCGGCCTCAAGCAGCGCCCGCAGTTCCGCGGTCACTTCGGGCTTTTTGCCGAACCACAGCAAAAAGCCGCGCACCGCCTGATGCATCAGCATGCCGAGCCCGTCGGCGGTGCGCAGCCCGCGAGCCTTTGCCGACTGGGTCAGTGGCGTGACCAGCGGTACGTAAACGAGATCGGCGACGACGGCCTGACCGGGCAGGCGCCCCACGTCGAGAACGAGTTCGGGCTGTCCGGCCATGCCACGCGTTGTCGTGTTCACAACGAGCGCCGCGTCGTCGAGTATGGCATCGCGGTCTTCCCAGCCGGCGGGATGGACGCGTGCGCCGAAGCGTTCGCCAAGCGCCGCGGCGCGCTGCGGCGTGCGGTTGGCGACAACGATTTGCTCGACGCCGCGTTCGAGCAGCGCATAGACGACCGCACGCGCCGCGCCGCCGGCGCCGAGCACCACGGCCTTGCGTAACTCGCCGTCCCAACCGGGCGCGCTGGCGTCGAGATTGTCCAAGAATCCTTCGACGTCGGTATTGGTCGAGCGCAACACGCCATCGAGCCACAGCGTGTTGGCCGCGCCGACGGCGCGCGCGCGATCGTCCGGCCGCGAGGCGGCCAGCGCCGCTTCCTTGTGCGGCACCGTGACATTGGCGCCGACATAGCCGCGCTCCGCGAGCGATTCCACGAACGCGCGGAATTCCTCCGGGCGGACCGCCTCGCGCCGATAATCGCCGGGAATGCGGTACTTTTTCAGCCAGTAATTATGAATGAGCGGCGAGCGCGAATGTTCGACCGGCCAGCCGATGATGCAGGCCGCTCGCAGGCGCGTGGTCACGCCTCGTCCGCCACGGTGTTGCGCAGCACGCCGATCTCGGCACACTCGACCTCGATGGTGTCGCCGGGTTTCAGCCAAACCGGCGGCTCGACCTTCGGCGCCGTCTTGACCGGCGTGCCGGTGCAGATGACGTCGCCGGCCTTGAGCGTCATGAAGCTCGTCGTGTAGGCGATGATGTCGGCGAACGAGAAGATCATGCTCGCCGTGGTGTCGTCCTGCGTCACCTCGCCGTTCTTGCGCACGACGAGATGCAAGGGCTTGCCAAGGTCGAACTCGGTCTGGATCCACGGCCCGATGCTGCCGCTGGCGTCGAAATTCTTGCCCTGGGTGACATTGAATTGGCCGTGCCGCGTCCAGTCCCGGATGGTGCCTTCGTTGGCAAGCGTAATGCCGGCGATCACCTCGAGCGCGCGGTTCTTGGCGACGTGCTTGCAGTCGCGGCCGATCACGATCGCGATCTCGCCTTCGTAGTCGAGTTGCTCGGATATTTTCGGGCGAATGAGATTTTGTCCCGATCCGACCAGGGAATTCGGCGCGCGATAGAACATGCTCGGATATTTCGGAGTATTGGTGACATTATAATCCTGGCCGCGATTGGCGTAGTTGATGCCGATGCAGAGGATTTTTTCCGGCGCCAGCAGCGGCGCCAACAGCTCGACTTCGGTGAGCGGCACGTCGGGCCGCACGCCGGCGGTTGCCGCCTTGGCCTGATCGAGGGCTTGGCCGCGAAACACCTCGCTGAGGTTTTGGAAGCGGTTTAGCCGGGGACGCAGATCGACGATGCCGTCACCGACGACCACGCCGAAACTCGGCCGGCCGCGCAACGCGTAGCTCGCAAGGCGCATTTCGTATCCCCTGATTTATCAGGCCGATGTGTTAAGAGTTGGCGCGGCAACCGTCAACGGCCCTGAAGTGAAATCGCTTTTCCTCGACTGCAACGATCAGCTGGCGCCGGTCTGGGCGCGCGTTCTGCGCCCCGGCGATCCGCCGATCGACGTCAATCGCAAGTCCTTCGCGCAAAGCGAGCTGCCGCGCCTGCTCGACGGCTACGACATCTGTATCGACGATCATTCCTACCTGCCGACGTCGCTGGTCGATCGCTGCGCCGCGCTCAAGCACATCGTTTTTCTCGGCACCGGACCGGCGAGCTACATGAGCCTCGCCGATATGGCGGCGCGCGGCATCAAGGTTCACATCATCCGGAATTATGGCGACACCGCCGTTGCCGAGCACACTGTTGCGCTGCTTCTCGCCGCCTGCCGCGACATTGCCCGCATGGATCGCGAGGTGCGCGCCGGCATTTGGACGCCGCACGAAGGCGTGCAGCTTCTCGGCAAGACGCTGGGCGTGATCGGGCTCGGCGGCATCGGCGGCGAAGTACTGCGCCTCGGCCGCGGGCTCGGCATGGAGGTCATCGCCTGGAACCGCACGCCGCAACCTGATGCTCCGCTCGTTGCGCTCGACGAGCTGTTGCAGCGATCGGACGCGATCTCGATCAATCTCACGCTCAACGACGAGACGCGCGGCTTCCTCGGCCCTGCCCAATTCGCCCGCATGAAGCCCGGCGTGATTTTCGTCAATACCGCGCGCGCTGGCTTGGTCGACGAGACAGCCTTCGTCGCGGCGCTGCGCTCGGGCCGCATCCGCCACGCTGGCCTCGATGTTTTTCACGCCGAGCCGCTCAAGCCGGACAATGCGCTGGCGCAGATGGATAATGTCACGCTCACCGCGCATGCCGCGTTCCGCACGCTGGAAGCCTCGATGACGCTGCTGCGGCGCGCCATCGACATTGTGCGCGGCATCGTCGGCAAATAGGATCGGGCCATGTGCGAACGCCAGCTCGACATTGGCCTGCGCGTCAACGGCGAGGACGTGCACGAGCGCGTCGAGGCGCGCAAGACGCTGGTCGATTTCCTGCGCGACGATTTGGGACTGACCGGCAGCCATGTCGGCTGCGAGCACGGCGTCTGCGGCGCCTGCACGGTGAAGGTCGACGGCGAGGTGGTTCGGGGCTGCCTCGTCCTTGCCGTGCAATGCGATGGTTCCGAGGTGGAAACCATCGAGGGCATCTCGGATTCCGGGGTTATTGCCGATCTGCAGGAGGCGTTCCGCACGCGCAACGCGCTGCAATGCGGCTTCTGCACGCCGGGTATGCTGATCGGCGCGCAGGCGCTTCTCGCCAATGGCGGCACGCCGAACCGTGCTATGATCCGCGAGCATTTATCCGGCAATTACTGCCGCTGTACCGGCTACCAGGCCATCGTCGACGCCATCGAAGCGGTCGCCCGGATGCGGATGCAAAAGGAAGCCTCATCATGAACGAACACGCCAATCCGCAAACCCTTTCGGCGCGCGCCGACGAACTCGAAGAACGGATGATGCATGAGCTTGGCGAACGCATCGCCACCAAATCGGTGCTGTTCAACATGGCCGACGGCAAAGTGGAGATGGCGAGCGGCCCGGCGCTCAAGGCCGCCAATCCCGACAAGTATTTTTTGATGGGCGCCGATCCGCGGCTGCCGAAAATGCCGGCGAAGCCGACGCTGATCGATTTCTTCAACAACCGCTTCGCCTCGCTCAATCATCTCCTGCAAAGCGCCACGCACGCGCTCAAGGGCGGCCATAGCGAGAAGGTCGTGCTCGCCTGTCTCCTGCACGACATCGGGGTCGCGAGCTTTATCCGCTGCGACCACGGCTATTGGGGCGCGCAGATGATCGAGCCCTATGTCGACGAGGAGGTGAGCTGGGCGGTGCGCATGCACCAGGCGCTGCGCTTTTTCCCCGATCCGTCGGTCGGCTACGAATATCCGGAAATGTACGTCAAATATTTCGGCGCCGATTATAAGCCCGAGTCTTACATCGTCGCCGAATACGAGCGCGCCAAGAACCATAAATACTATATGACGTCGCGCCTGATCTGCGTGAACGATATCTATTCGTTCGATCCCAATGCCAAGGTCGATCTCAACGATTTCGTCGACATCATCGGCCGCAACTTCCGCCAGCCGAAGGAAGGCCTCGGCTTCGACAATTCGCCGTCGTCGCATATGTGGCGCACGCTGATGTGGCCGACCCGGTTTTTGTAAGCGGCCACTGCCGCTCATCCCCGCGACAGCGGGGATCCAGGCTTCGTTCATAGGTAGCACCAAGGCTGGACTCCCGCTTGCTCGGGAGTGAATGGTCTCGAATAGCTCTCCGCTCATTCCCGCGAAAGCGGGAATCCAGCCTTTCGAGCGGCAAGCCACTGAATTGGACTTCCCGCCTACGCGGGAGTGAGCGAGTTTTGGGATTTCCGCTCATTCCCGCGAAAGCGGGAATCCAGCCTTTCGATCGGCAAGCACTGAATTGGACTCCCCCTACGCGGGAGTGAGCGGGTTTTGGGATTTCCGCTCATTCCCGCGAAAGCGGGAATCCAATACTGCGGAAGTTTGAACCAATGATCCGGATTTCGGATTCATACCAGCTCAACAGTGAGATCGCGCCAATTTGGATTCAACTGCTCGATCAATTTAAGCTTCCAGGCGCGGTTCCACTTCTTGAGCTGGCGCTCCCGTTGAAAAGCGGTTTCTCTCGATTTCGTGTAATTCATACCAGACCAGGCTTTTGACGTCGTATTTTTTCGTGAAGCCTGGAACAGCGCCGCTCTGATGCTCCCAAACACGACGCGCAAGATTGTCGGTCATGCCGATGTATAAGGTGCCGTTCCGGCGGCTGGCTAAGACATACACAAAGAAACTCATCGGCTCCCTCTGGATTCCCGCTTGCGCGGGAATGAGCGGATTGTAGCATCGGCCCATGAAAATCTCCCCCGACCAGCCGTCAGGCCTCTCCGCGCTCGACCGGCCGAATTCCTATATCGGCCGCTCGGTGCCGCGGCCGAATTTTCAGCGGCTGATGCAAGGCCGCGGCCAATACGTGACTGACGTCACCCTGCTGCGCATGGTGCATGTCGCCTTCGTGCGTTCGCCGCACGCGCATGCCCGGATCAAAAATATCGAGGGTGGCGACGCGAAAAAATCGTCCGGCGTGGTCGCGGTGGTCACCGGCGCCGAGCTTGCCAAGGTGATTACGCCGTGGGTCGGCGTGCTGACCCATCTCAAGGGCATCAAATCGGCGCCGCAGCACGCGATTGCCGTCGAACGCGCCTGCTGGCAGGGCGAGGCGGTCGCCGCCGTGGTCGCGCGCACGCGCGCGCAAGCCGAGGATGCCTGCGCGCTGGTGAGCGTGGACTATGAAGCGCTGCCTGCGGTGACCGATCCGGAAACGGCGCTGGATGCCAAGACGCCGGTGATCCATCCGGAACTTGGCGACAATCTCACTTTCGAGCGCGCGCTCAATGCCGGCGATCCGGATAAAGGTTTCGCCGCGGCCGATGCCGTGGTCGAGACGACATTCATGTTCGGCCGCCACACCGGCGTCACCAACGAGCCGCGCGCCATCGTCGCCGACTGGAATCCGGGCGAGCACCGCCTGACCGTCTATCAGGGCACGCAGGCGCCGCACATGATGCAGAACCTGTTTGCCAAGCACCTCGATCTGGAAGAAAACCAGGTGCGCGTCATCACCAAGGACGTCGGCGGCTCGTTCGGCATCAAAGTCCACACCTATGCCGACGAGATGGCGACGGCGGCGCTGTCAAAGCTCCTCAACCGGCCGGTGAAATTCGTCGCCGACCGGTTGGAGAGCTTCGTCACCGACATTCACGCCCGCGATCATCGCGTCAAGGCGCGGATCGGCGTGAAGAAGGACGGCACCATCACCGCCTTCGAGATCGACGACTTGACCGGCGTCGGACCCTATTCGGTCTATCCGCGCACCAGCGGCATCGAAGCCAACCAGGTCGTCAATCTCACCGGCGGGCCGTATACCTGCCCGAATTATCGCGCCCGCGCCCGCGTCGTGTTTCAGAATAAAAACGTAATGTGCCAATACCGCGCCGTCGGTCATCCGATCGCGGTGGCGGTGACGGAAGGTCTGGTCGATCTGGCGGCGGCGAAGATCGGCATGGACCCGGCCGAGCTGCGGCGGCGCAATCTTTACCCGGATGACAAATATCCCGCGGCGAGCGCCGCCGGCCTGAAATTCGAAGGCCTGTCGCATCACGCTTCGCTCGACAAGATTCTCAAGATGATGGATTACGACAGACTGCGCGCCGAGCAGGCGCGGCTGCGCGGGGCGGGCGTGTACCGCGGCATCGGCTTTGCCTCCTTCATCGAAGTGACGAACCCCTCCGCCGCGTTCTACGGCGTCGGCGGTGCGCGCATTTCCTCCCAGGACGGCGCCACGGTGCGGCTCGACGCCAGCGGCGCGGTGTTCGTTCACTCCGGCGTCACCGAGCAGGGGCAGGGCGCCGAAGCCGTGCTGGCGCAGTGCGTCGCCACCTCGTTCGGTGTGCCGATCGAGCGCGTGCGGGTCGTCACCGGCGATACCGACAATACGCCCTATGGCGGCGGCACCTGGGCGTCGCGCGCCGCCGGCATCGGCGGCGAAGCGGCTTGGCAGGCCGGCAAGGCATTGCGACGAAACGTCCTCGCCGCCGCCGCCTCGATCCTCCAAGCCGATCCGAAGGCGCTCGATATTCGCGGCGGCATCGTGGTCGATGCCGACAGCGGCCGCGAGCGCATGGGCCTCGATGAGGTCGCCCGCATCGTCTATTTCCGCCCCGACACTTTGCCGCCCGGCTTCCAGGCCGAATTTGCGGTGACGCGGCATTATGTGCCGCGCGCCTTTCCGTTCGCCTTCACCAACGGCGTGCAGGCGTCCTATCTCGACGTTGACATCCGCACCGGCGAGATAACTCTGCTCAAGCACTGGTGCGTCGAGGATTGCGGCACCGTGATTAATCCGCAGCTCGTCGACGAGCAAATCCGCGGCGGCATCGTGCAGGGCATCGGCGCCGTTTTGTTCGAACACTGCCTCTATGACGAAGCCGGCCAGCTGCTCAACGGCAACCTAATGGACTATCTCGTGCCGATGGCCGGCGAAATGCCGGATATCGACATCGGCCACGTGGTGACGCCGACGGCGGACTCCGAGCTCGGCGCCAAGGGCGCGGGCGAGGCCGGCACCGCCGGCGCGCCGGCTTGCGTCATGAACGCGGTCAACGACGCGCTGCGCCCGCTCAACGCCGCGCCGATCACGGCGATGCCGATCATGCCCGAGCGCGTGCTGCAAGCGTTGCGCAAATGAAAGATCCGTCACCCTGAGGCGGCCGCGAAGCGGCCCTCGAAGGGCGACGGCCCCGGCGAATCATCCTTCGAGGCTCGCTTCGCTCGCACCTCAGGATGACGGTATATAGTTCGCCCGATGTCCCCTCGACAGGAAACCAAAACTCGTCGCCATGATCGTCGGCTCGGCGATCATCATGCAGCAGATCGATTCCACCGTGATCACCACGGCGCTGCCGCAGATGGCGATCTCGCTGCACACCGATCCGGTGCGGCTCAGCGTCGCCGTCACCGCCTATCTGCTGAGCCTCGCGGTGTTCGTTCCGGTCAGCGGCTGGGCCGCGGAGCGGTTCGGCGGCCGCACCGTGTTCCGCGCCGCCATCGCGCTGTTCACGCTCGGCTCGATCCTGTGCGGGATTTCCGGCAACGTGGTCGAGCTGACCGCGGCGCGGGTGCTGCAGGGGCTGGGCGGCGCCATGATGGTGCCGGTCGGGCGGCTCGTGCTGTTCCGCAGCCTCGAAAAAGCAGCGCTTATCGCCACGATGGCCTATCTGCAGGTGCCGGCGCAGCTCGGTCCGGTGCTCGGGCCGCCGATCGGCGGCTTCATCACCACCTATTTTTCCTGGCGCTGGATTTTTCTGGTCAATGTGCCGCTCGGCGTTGCTCGGCATCGTGCTGGTGACGCTGTTCTTCGACAATCCCAAGGAGGAAACGCCGCGGCCGTTGGACTGGATCGGCTTTCTCCTCACCGGCGCCGCGCTTGTTCTGCATCATGTACGGCGTCGAGGCGATCGGCCGCGGCCATAACGAGTTGACCGAGGCGATCGTCCTGCTCGGGGTCGGCGTCGCGCTCGGCGCGCTGGCGCTGCGGCATCTGCGGCGCGCCAAGCATCCCGTGCTCGATCTTTCGGTGTTTCGCATCCCGACCTTTCAAGGCCGGCATTTTCGGCGGGTCGATGTTCCGCGCCGGCGCCGGGACGCTGGTGTTCCTCTTGCCGCTGCTGCTCCAGATCGTGTTCGGCCTCTCGGCGGCGGCCTCGGGCAGCATCACCTTTGCCACCGCGGTCGGCTCGATGTCGATGAAGGTGACGGGGCGGCCGATCATCGGCCGCTTCGGCTTCCGCAATGTGATCTTCGTCAACGGCGTCATCAGCGCCGCCATCATCGCCATGTGCGCGTTATTCACCGCGGCGACGCCGCTGTGGCTCATCTTCGTCCTGTTGCTCGTCGTCGGCTTTTTTCAATCGCTGCAATTCACCGCGACCCAGGCCATCGGCTATGCCGACGTGGATCAACGGCAAATGAGCACGGCGACCAGCATCGCCAGCATGTCGCAGCAATTAAGCCGCGGCTTCGGCATTTCGATCGTGGCCGTGCTGCTGCATCTTTCGCTGGCCTGGCGCGGCGCAGCGACGCTCGGCCATGCCGATTTCATCGTCGCCTTCGCCGGCGCCGCTCTCATGGCGCTGTGCTGTCTGCCCTTGAGCTGGTCGCTGCCGCACGATGCCGCGGCCGAAGTCAGCGGTCATCGGCCGAAAGTTCGCGTTTAAGGAGCGTCTGGTAGTGAGTTCCGTCACCCTGATGACGGGAAACAACGGTCATAAACAATACGCGCGGAGGAAAACCGGCAGTGAGTGATTGGAAGAACGAGCAGGTTTTGATCGTCGGCGGCGGCATCGGCGGGCTTGCCGCGGCTTTGGCGCTGGCGCGCCAGGGCATTCCTTCCCAAGTCATCGAGCAAGCTGCCGAGTTCAAGGAAATCGGCGCCGGCATCCAGCTCGGGCCGAACGTGTTCTGGATGTTCGAGCGGCTCGGGCTGATCGAGCCGATCGGGGCGCTCGCGGTGTTTCCCAACAATCTGATCATGATGGATTCGGTGACCGGCGAGGAGGTCACCCGCATTCCGCTCGGCGACGCCTTTCGCAGGAAATTCCATCACCCTTACGCGCTCATTCATCGCGCCGATCTGCACACGGTTCTGCTCGAAGCCTGCCAAAAATCCAATCGCATCCGGCTCGATGCTTCGCAGAAAGTCGTCAAGGTCGATGCGACGGCGGACGGCATCGCGGTGACGACCGAAAGCGGCAAGGCGTACCGCGGCGCGGCTTTGATCGGCGCCGACGGCCTGTGGTCGACCATCCGCGAAATCGTTGTCGGCGACGGCAAGCCAAAGCCGGCGGGACATATTACTTACCGCGCGGTGCTGCCGACCTCCGACATGCCGGAAAAATTCCGCTGGCGCGACATGGTGCTGTGGGCCGGCGAGAAGGTGCATCTGGTGCACTATCCGCTGCGCACCGGCGAATTGTTCAATCTCGTCGCGGTGTTTCATTCCAACCGCTACGAGGAGGGCTGGGACAGTTTTGGCGACCCGTCCGAATTGCACGAGCGCTTCGCCAAGACCTGCGAACCGGTGCGCACGCTTTTGAACAAGATCGAAAGCTGGCGCATGTGGGTGTTGTGCGACCGGCCGCCGATCAAAGACTGGAGCCGCGGCCGCATCACGCTCCTTGGCGACGCCGCGCATCCGATGCTGCAATATCTGGCGCAGGGCGCCGGCATGTCGATCGAGGACGCGGTGTGCCTCGCCGACAAGGTGGTGGCGGCGGACGGCGACTACGCGTGCGCGTTCCAGGCCTATCAGCAGGCGCGCTATCTGCGCACCGGCCGCGTCCAGATCATGGCGCGCGTCTACGGCGAGTTCTATCACGCCTCGGGCGTCGCCAAGGAATTGCGCAACATGATGCTGTCGTCGCGCACGCCCGACGACGCCATGGCCGGCATGGAATGGCTCTATGGCGAGCAGAAAGAACTGACGCACTACACCTCTCCCCGCATGCAGGGGGAGAGCCGGGGCGCGTCGTTTTAAGTAGTGTGCGGATGCCTATGCTCAGTGAACTCAAACGCTTCTGACAGCCGCACATGCAATCCAGGTGGGTTTGATGACGAATCCAGATATTCGTGCCGCTCTCGAACGTCACTGGGCGGCATCCGATGCGAGCGACTTCGAAACGGAACATGAGATTTATTGCGACGATGCAATACTCGATTATCCGCAGTCAGGAGAACGAATCCGCGGCAGGCGACACATCCAGTTTTCACGGGCCGCTCAACCGAACAAAAAGCGGTTCAATGTTAAACGCATCTTGGGCACAGATGATCTTTGGATCACAGAATATGTGCTTACCTATGACGGCCAGCCGTCGTACGTGGTCAGCATCATGGAATTTCATGGCGGACAAGTGGCCCACGAAACTCAATACTTCGGTGATCCATTCGAGCCGGGGCCATCACGTGCACAATGGGTCGAGCCAATGCGCTAGAGATTTAATGCGCCGCTTTCGCCCCGAACGGCGACTCGGCGTCCCGCGCGCGATGGAATTCCGGCAGCGGCGGCGGGCCCCACACATTGGTCTTGCCGGCAACCCAGGTCTTCGGCCGCTGCGGCGTGTCCGCATGCCACGGCCGCGGCTCGAAATAGCCGAGCTCTTCGTCGAGCATCTGGTCGAGCTCGCAGAAGAATTCGATGACCTGATCATCCGGATTGCGATGATAGGTGGCGATGTTGTGGCCGGGCCCGTGGCGCAACGGTCCCCAGACGATCGGGATCTTCCTCTGCCCGAACAGGTCGCAGGAGTTCTGCAGATGGATGAAATCCTTTAGCTCAAACGCCATGTGATGCATCTTGTTGCCGCTGCCGCGGATGAAATTCACCGTGTGGTGGTCGGCGTTGCAGCGCATGAAGACGAAGAAATCGTCGATCCAGTCCGACACCCGGAAGCCCAGAACCTTCTGATAAAACTCCGCCGTCTTCTGCGGATCGTCGACCACCCAGGCGACATGACCGAGCTTTAACGGCCCGACGCCGTGGTGCTGCAGATGCTTGCCGAGATAGTTCCATTCCTTGAACAGCGCGATGGTCGTGCCCTTGTTGTCCTTGAAGGCGAGTACCGGGCCGATGCCGGGAACGGAATCGTTGCGCAGCTCGCTCGGCACGCCGTCCTTTTCCAGCTCGCGGGCGAGCGCGCCGAAATCGGAATCCGGCGCCACTTCGAAGAACAATGTGGTGCAGCGTTCGACGTCGCCTTTGTTGATCTGGATGGCGAGTTGGCCGATTTTGGTGGCGAGGAAGGCGCGGTCGTTGTCGCGCTCGGCGACAACGAGCCCCATCACCTCGGTGTAATAGTCGACGAGGCGCGGCAGGTCCGGCGTTTCGAATGTGGCGTGTCCGATGCGTCGTGGCTTGATCATGCTGTACTCCTGGCGCGCGTTTCCTTCATTCTACACCGGAATCAATCACCACGCCGTAGCGAACTCAAGACCGTAGACCTGTTTCCCGGGCGCAGCGCAGCACGACAGTGATGCGCTGCAGACCCGGGATCGTGACAAACGCCGCGTGCGGAGGAACGGAGCTTGCGGAGACCCCGGATCAGCGGTGCAGCGCTGACGCGCTGCACCGCGTCCGGGGAACGTGGCGGGTGGGCGAGCAAGGCGCCCTTGCCAACCGCGCGGGATCGCGGTTTTGTCCCGGGCAACAGTTGGACAAAGGGAGTAAACGCAAATGGCTTCGGCAAAACCGGCGTCGGCAAAATCCGCCGGCTACAAGCTCGCGACCTATAAATCGGCCGAGGGGCCGCGCGCCGGCTTGGTCATCGGCGAGGAAGTGTTCGATGCGGCCAAGCTCACCGGCAAGCCGGCTTATGCCACGGTCATGGGCATTCTCGCCGATTGGAAACGGGCGGAAGGCGCGCTGAAAAAGGCCGCCGCCGGCGCCGCCAAAAGCCGGGTCAAGCGCCGGCCGCTGAAGAAGACCAAATTGCTGGCGCCGGTCCAATATCCTTCGGCCATCTACTGTGCGGGCGCGAACTACGCCGACCACGCCGCGGCGATGGCCGCGCGCGAGGGCAATCCGCCGCCGGCCGATCCGCACGAGCAGGGGCTCAAGCCTTGGCATTTCCTCAAAGCGACCCGCACCATCGCCGATCCGGGCGCGGCCGTTAAGCTCTCCGGCTACGCGCAGGCGATGGATTGGGAAATCGAGCTCTGCGCCGTCATCGGCCGGCCGGCGAAGGATGTGCCCAAGGAGAAAGCGCTCGGCTATGTCGCCGGCTATATGGCGTCGAACGATTTTTCCGCGCGCGACCGCGGGCGGCGGCCTGCCGTTCCGGCGTCCTCGCCGTTCAAGATGGATTGGACCAAGCACAAGACCTTCGAGGGATCTTGCCCGATCGGGCCCTGGATCGTGCCGGCGAGCGACATCGCCGACCCGCAAAATCTCGGGCTCAAACTGTGGGTCAACGGCGAACTCAAGCAGAATTCCAACACCGCAAAGATGTTGTTCACGCTCGCCGAGCAGATCGAGCAATTGTCGGTCAACATGACGCTGCATCCCGGCGACCTTATCCTCACCGGCACGCCGTCCGGCACCGGCGCCGAGAGCGGCACCTTCCTCAAGGCCGGCGACGTGGTGAAAATCTGGATCGAAAACATCGGCGAGATCGAGAACCGGATGGCGTAATGCTCGTAGCACTGACCCCCACCCCAACCCTCCCCCTTGCAGGGGGAGGGAGACGCCACGCGCAATCTCTTTCCTCCCCCTGAAAGGGGGAGGATTAAGATGGGGGTCGACTGAAGCTTCGCGCCAATCAGCATGGCTGGGCATCGACTTATGCCCGTCGCGCGGGGCTTTGGTCTGTGTTAAAGAGATACGTCAGGCGGCAACCTTTGAGTCCGGCCGCCCCATCGCCCCGGTGAGGGCGAACGAGCAGGCGCAATAAAGGGTAAAACGCGAGGGCGCATGGCCGAGAAATTCGTTGCAAAACTTGCGGAAATGAACGACGGCGACCGCCGTATCGTGTTTGTCGGCGATAACGAGATCGGCGTGTTCCGGCACCAGGGCGAGTTCTACGCCTACAGTAATTTCTGCCTGCATCAGGGCGGCCCGGCCTGCGAAGGGCTGACCATCGCCAAGGTCGAGGAGCGGCTGCGGCCGGACAAGACCTCGATGGGCCTGTTCTTTGCCGAAGACGAGATGCACTTCGTCTGCCCCTGGCACGGCATGGAATACGACATGAAGACCGGCGAGTGCGTGTCGAACCGCAAGATGAGGCTGAAGAAATACAAGACTGTGCAAAAAGGGGATGAGCTTTATGTCGTCGCCTAAGCGCGCCGCCAAAGCTGTGGCGAGGTCCGCGGCGAAGCCGCGACCGGCCGCGCTGCGGGCGATCAAGCCGGCCGTGGCGCCCGAGAGCGGCGCGTCGGCGGAAGCCAAGCGGCTCGCCGTCACGCTCGAGCGCAGTATTGTCGACGACAAGCTCGACACCGTATCGGCCGAAGCGCTGCAAAAACTCATGGCCGCCGCTTGCCGCGTCTATACCGCGCGCCGCCAAGCCGGCGAGCAGTTCGCGCCGGTGCCGAAGAATTCCATTACCGCGACCAACGTCATGATCACGGCGAGCGGATTGTTGAAAGCCGCCGATCTTGCCGTGTTCGAGCTCGGCATGTGGCAAAACTGGACGGGCAGGTGAATGACCGGGAAATTCATTTCCGCTCATTCCCGCGCAAGCGGGAATCCAGCATAGGTTTTCTGGGCCCCCGCCTTCGCGGGAACGAGCGGTGCGTGACGCAGGATTGAACAAAACGACGCAGGAGAAGACGCCATGGATCTCATCGCTGATCGCGGTCGCCGCGTAACGATCGAGGAACTCAACACCAGCCGGCTGTTGGCGCATGCGCGCAAGCAGGCGCATCAGCGCAATCTCGACGACATCGTCATCGTCAACGTCGACGCTCACCATTACGAGAACGAGAGTTACGACGAGTTCCTGCCCTATATGGAAAACGACGTGCTGCGCCAGCTCAGCCTGTCGAGCCGCACCAAAAACAATCGCGCCGGCATCACAGCGAGCCAGGTCGGCTACCAGGACATGGGCGGCCGCGTCACGCGCTATCCGATGCGCGGTTCGGAAAAAACCGACGGCTTGAAGGGCGGGCAACGCGATATCCAGCTCGGCCATCGCTGGATGGACGCGATGAGCGTCGATTATTCCTGCCTGTTCCCGACCGGCATGCTCAATATCGGGCTGCATCCGCAGAAGGAAATGGAGGTCGAACTGTGCTGGGCCTATAACCGCTGGCTCACCGAGAAGGTGCTGCCGGAAGGCGACAACCGCTTTTATTCGATGCTCTGCCTGCCGTTCAACGATCCCGAGGCGTCGTTGCGCCATGTCGAGACCTTCGGCGACAGAAAACATGTCGGCGGCTTCATGGTGACGACGGTGCGCTCGGATCTCGCGGTTTACGACAATCGCTATATGAAACTCTACCGGGCGCTGGAGGAGCGCGGCCTGGTGCTGTCGTTCCATTCCGGCCCGAACTGGGGCGAGCCGATTTACAAGAGCTGCAACCGCTTCCTCGCCGCGCATGCGCTCGGCTTCACCTGGTACAACGTCATTCATTGCACGAACTGGGTGATCAACGGCATGGGCGAGCGTTTCCCCAAGCTGCCGGTGATCTGGATCGAGTCCGGCATCGCCTGGGTGCCGTTCCTGATGCAGCGGCTCGATCACGAATACATGTTGCGGCCGTCCGAGGCGCCGCTTCTGAAGAAGAAGCCGTCCGACTATATGCGCGACATGTATTACTCATCGCAGCCGATGGAGATCCAGGATTACGGCGCCATGGAATGCACCTTCCGCATGATGAATGCCGAGACGCAGCTGCTTTACTCGTCCGACTATCCGCATTGGGACTTCGACCTGCCGTCGACGATTTGGGACCTGCCGTTCCTGTCGGAGAAGGCCAAGCACAACATCCTCGGCGGCACGGCGGCGCGGCTGTTCAAGCTGCCGCCGCGCAACGAGAAGCAGAAGGCGAATCTCGCGCGGTTCGGCAATCTCGCGGTTGCGGCCTGACGGCGGACCGTTGGCCGGCCGACGCCGTCCCGGCTCGCCGCCGCGCGTTGCCGCGTGGCTCCTTCGCGAAATCTCGCTGCTCGATCCGAGTTGTTTTGCGCTCGTCATGGCGACGGGAATAGCGTTCGTCGCGCCGGCCCTCGCACATCATTGACGCATCGATCCGGCCATTCGCGCCTGCCGGATTTCAGCGCCGTCGTCGGCAAGGCTGACCCCTCGGCATTGGTTTTGACCCCCCGCCGCAGCCCGCATTATGGCATCCGCGTGACACGGAACTTCTGGCGCAATCGAAGCATTTGGAATTAGTCAGATACTACAGCTAGTTATCTCTCTTTGTGCGTCGCACAAAGTACTGGCTTTTCTGTCATTAAACCTTTAAGCAAACGGCTTCCATCTGAAACTGAGGGACGACTGAGGATGAAGCTACTCGCAGCCATTTGTTTTCTTTTGAGCCTTTCCGTCACCGCCGCGAAGGCCGTCGATCTCGCCGAGCTGGCGCCGTGCAAACCGGCAGCCGCGCGGTTGTGCGATCGTTCCGCCGGCATGACGTGGGGCAACCTGCTACGTTGCGGCGCGACGCTCGCCGCCCATAGCTGGCGCATCGGCGATCAGTGCCGCGCTGTCTTGAGGAAATACGGTCAATTGTGAGTCGCCTGTCGCTCCAAGGATCATTCATCCTTAATCGTTTAAGATTTCGACTAATCAAGCGTAAAGCGTAAGCGCAACGCAATATTCGCGGCGTAGCTTCCCGGCAAATAAGGCCTGGACTATGCTGCAATTTTTCCTCGGTTGGACCGCCGCGCACGATTATTTGCTGTTTTCGATTGCGAGCGTCGCTGGCTTGTTGGCGAGCTTGGCATGTTTGGCGCTGTTCTATCGCGCCCGCGAACGACTGCAAGTTCAAAACATGCTGCTTGACGATGCCCTGCGCGACATGTCCCAGGGCTTGTGCATGTTCGACGCGGGTGGGCGCCTCATGCTGTGGAATCGGCGTTTCGCTGAAATGTACAGCCTGCACGAGCGGCTCCGGATCGGCATGACATTGCGGGACATATTGCAGCAGCGGGTGGAGGTCGCCACCATCGGGGAAGATCCGGACGCCTATGCGCGGCAGGTGCACGCGGCGGCCGCGGCGGGCGAGACTTTCAGGCACACCTTCTATCTGCCGGACGGACGCCAAATCGAGGTCGTCAACGGACCGCGGCCGAACGGCGGTGGCTGGGTCTCGACGCACGACGATATCACCGATCTGAAAAAACGCGAGGCATCGTTTCAGCTGTTGTTCGAAAACAATCCGGTGCCGATGTGGGTCTATGACCCGCACACCTTGCGATTCCTTGCCGTGAACAATGCCACAGTCGAGCATTACGGCTACAGCCGCGAGAAGTTCCTCGCCATGACGATCCTCGACATCCGGCCAGCCGAGGATCGGGGACGGGTGCGACAGCTGGCGACAATGGAGGACTACCGCTCGGACACTACGTCGGACACTACGTGGCGACACGTCAAGGCCGATGGCACTTTGATGGAAGTCGCCATTTTTGCTCGCTCGCTTCCTTACGAAGGCCGCTCCGCGGGGATTTGCGCCATCGTCGATCTTACGGAACGCAAACGCGCCGAGGACGAGGTGCGCCGCACGCAGAAATTCCTGGACACCATCATCGATAATGTGCCGACCAATCTTGTGGTCAAGGAACTGCCGAGCTTCCGCTACCTCTTGGTCAACCGCGCCGGCGAGAAGCAGTTCGATTTGCCGCGCGAGAAAATGATCGGCAAGACCGCCGCAGAGATTTTTCCCAAGGAAACCGCCGATCTCATCAATGCCCGCGACCTGGAATTGCTAGCGTCCGGCCGGGAGCACTTCACCGACGAACACGTGATCGTCACTCCCACCAACGACAGCCGCATCGTCACCACGACACGGTTTCCGGTCATCGGCAGCGACCATAAACCGCAATATATGATCTCGGTGATTCAAGACGTGAGCCAACGCAAGCGTTTTGAAGCCCGTATCGAGCACATGGCGCACCACGATCCGCTGACCGATCTGCCGAACCGCGCCGCCTTCAACGATCATCTCGCCATGACGCTCGAACACGCCGTGGCGGCACGCGAGAGTTTCGCCGTTCTGTGCATCGACCTCGACCGTTTCAAGGAAATCAATGACGTGTTCGGACATGGCGTCGGGGACGAGATGCTGCGGCAGGTCGGCACCCTCCTCACAGAGGCCTGCGACGGCGCGTTCGTGGCGCGGCTGGGTGGCGATGAATTCACCGTCATCTCCGAACTGGGCCCGCAGCCGGCCGGTGCGGAGGCACTATCGGGTCGGCTCAATGCGGTGTTCGCCACCGACATGGAGATCCAAGGCCATTCGTTGCGAACGGGCTTGACCATCGGGGTCGGTATCTATCCGAACGACGGCGCCGATCCAGTCACGCTGGTCGCCAACGCCGATGCCGCGCTGTACCGGGCCAAGGCGGAAGCGCGCGGCTCGATCCGTTTCTTCGAGCCCGAGATGGACAAACGCTTGCGCGAAAAACGTGCGCTGCAGCACGATCTTCGGTCGGCGCTGGGGTGCAACCAGCTCGAGCTATACTACCAGCCGCAGGCGCGTATCGACGGCGGCATTATCGGTTTCGAGGCGTTGACGCGCTGGCACCACCCGACCCGCGGACTGGTGCCGCCCAGCACGTTCATTCCGCTCGCCGAGGAGACCGGCTTGATCATTACGCTTGGCGAGTGGGTCCTCCGTGAGGCCTGCCGCGAAGCGGCCTCGTGGCCAAAGCCGCTGCAAATCGCCGTCAATTTGTCGCCGGTCCAATTCCAGCACGGCGATCTCGCGCTACTTGTGCATTCCGTGCTGTTCGAGACCGGCCTCGCGCCGTCGCGGTTGGAGTTGGAAATCACCGAAGGCGTCTTGATCAGCGATTTCACGCGCGCGCTATCGATCCTCCGCCGGCTCAAGGCGCTGGGGGTGAGGATCGCCATGGACGACTTCGGTACCGGCTATTCCTCGCTGTCGTATCTGCAGTCGTTTCCGTTCGACAAGATCAAGATCGACCAAACGTTCATCTCGAACTTGGAGAAAAATGCGCAGTCGGAGGCGATCGTCCGCGCCGTGATCGGATTGGGCCGCGGCCTCGCTATGCCGATCACCGCCGAAGGCGTTGAAACCCGTGCCCAACTCGAATTCTTGAAAAGTGAATCGTGTCAGGAAATCCAGGGCTTTCTCATCGGCCGGCCCGGTCCGATCGGCAACTATGGCGATATCGTGGGACGGGTCGAAAAGGCAGCTCTGGCAGGTTGATCCATCGCTGACGCCGCCGCGGCAGTGCGGTGGCGGGTGCGGCGGATTGCCGGCCTCGGTGCCGCGCCAAAACAGGCCCCAGAAGCCGGAAATGACGCCCTGTACTTCGTGTGCGGTGCAGCAAGACTGGGTGCCGCCTGCTTAGGGGTTAATCAAACTGACAACTATTGCTCCTAAATTCGTCGCGGCGCGAGCGACTGGGGATTTCGCCCGAGCCGTCGATTTTGCCGGGGAAAATTCCATGCACCCATTATTGCTGCCGCTGCAAGCGCGATTCATCGTTTTCACGCTCGTCGTTCTGATCGCGGTCGCGCTTGGTCTCGAATTCTTCTTCGGTTTCAGATCGCTCTTGATCGAAATTCCGCTGGTCGTCTTCATTTCCTTGGCGGTCATCGGCAGCGTCGACGTGCTGCAGAAGCGGCACGCGGTGCTGCGCAATTATCCGCTGACGGCGCATATCCGGTTCATCCTCGAAGAGATCCGCCCCGAGATCCGGCAATATTTTCTGGAAAGCGAAAAGGACGGCACGCCGTTCTCGCGCGACAAGCGCGCGCTGGTCTATCAGCGCGCCAAGCGGGCTTTGGACAAGCGGCCGTTCGGCACCCAAAACAACGTCTATGCCAGCGGCTTCGAATGGCTCGATCATTCGATCGCGCCGAAGCCGGTGGTCAAGGAGCCGTTCCGTATTTCGATCGGCGGGCCGGATTGCGCCAAACCTTATTCGGCGTCGATCTTCAATATTTCGGCGATGAGTTTTGGCGCGCTCAGCCAGAACGCCATTCTTGCGCTCAACGGCGGCGCCAACAAGGGCGATTTCGCCCACGATACCGGTGAGGGCGGCTACAGCCCGTACCATCGCGAAAACGGCGGCGACATCATCTGGGAAATCGGTTCCGGCTATTTTTCCTGCCGCAATACGGACGGCACGTTTTGCGCCGACAAATTCGCCGCCGGTGCGACGCAAGATCAGGTCAAGATGGTCGAGCTCAAGCTCAGCCAAGGCGCCAAGCCGGGTCATGGCGGCGTGCTGCCGGGCGCCAAGGTCAGTCCCGAGATCGCCGCCGCGCGCGGCGTGCCGGTCGGCGTCGATTGCATCTCGCCGTCGCGGCATTCGGCGTTTTCGAGCCCGATGGAGATGATGCAATTCATCGCCACGATGCGGCGGCTGTCCGGCGGCAAGCCCACGGGTTTCAAGCTCTGCATCGGGCATCCTTGGGAATTCCTCGCCATCTGCAAGGCGATGCTGGAGACGAAAATCTATCCCGACTTCATCGTCGTCGACGGCAAGGAGGGTGGCACCGGCGCCGCCCCGCTGGAATTCGCCGACCATCTCGGCATGCCGCTGCGCGAAGGCCTCAACTTCGTGCACAATGCGCTGATCGGCATCAATGTCCGCGACCGCACCAAGATCGGCGCCAGCGGCAAGATCATCAGCGCCTTCGACATCGCCCGCGTGCTCGCGCTCGGCGCCGACTGGTGCAACTCGGCACGCGGCTTCATGTTCGCGCTTGGCTGCATTCAATCGCAGTCCTGCCACACCGACCGCTGCCCGACCGGCGTCTCGACGCAGGATCGCGCACGGCAGCGCGCGCTGGTCGTGCCCGACAAGGCCGAGCGCGTCTATAATTTCCACCGCGCCACGGTCGAATCGCTCGCCGAGCTGGTCGCCGCGGCGGGTCTCGATCACCCGCATCAGTTCGCCCCGGCGCATTTTTCGCGGCGCGTGTCTCAGAACGAGGTCAAGAGCTTCGCCGAGCTCTATCCGACGCTCAAGCCGGGCGAATTGCTTACAGGCAGCGCAGACAAGCGGTACGAGATGGCCTGGGCCATGGCGAGCCCCGAAGAATTTCGGGCGCTGCCGCGCGCGGCATAGGGCGCGTACTCATAAATTGCATCGGCTGGTGCTGCCAGCGAATGTCCGCTTTGCCTCCGGAAGCGGGCATCGCCGAAAACCGTCGTCATGTACGCCAAGCGCCAAACTGCGACATACGCATTGCAGCAAAAGGCTCCACTATTCGATTACCTCATCGGCGCGGGCGAGCAGCGCTGACGAGACGGATAGGCCGAGGGCCTTGGCCGCCTTGAGATTAATCACCAGTTGGTACTTGGTCGGCGCCTGCACCGGCAGGTCAGCCGGCTTTTCGCCCTTAAGAATGCGATCAACGTATGAGGCCGCCCGCCGAAACTCGTCAACCGTGTCCGGCCCGTAGGATATCAAGCCTCCATCGATGGCAAATATGTGCAAAGGATAAACGGCAGGCAACCGATGCAGAGCAGCCAGCTTGATGATCGATGCGCGTTGGGCGATCACTTCGGCAATCCTCAGCGCAATGAGGCCGCCATTTCCTGAGCGTGCGAAGTCGCTGATCCCGCGCTCCATCGAGCCATTGTCTTTTGATCCGAGGAGAGTGAGTTCGACATCAAATGAGGGCGCGACTGCCTGGATTGCGGCGAACTGCGGCGCCGCACTGGGATTGTCCAGGTCCGTAATGACAACTACCTTTCGGACGCCCGGCGCGATTTCCTTGAGCAACTCCAACCATTTCGCGCCAAAACCGAATTCGGCTGAAAGAAAACCGGTGGCGTTACCGCCAGGGCGCGCAAGACTTTGCACAATTCCCAAGCCAACGGGATCGGTGACCGCGGCAAATACAATCGGAATTGCGCGGGTAACCTTCAGCAGCGCCATGACGCTAGGTGGGGCCATCGCCAAAACAACATCCGGCGCGAGCCTGATCAACTCCTTCGCCTTCGCGCGCAGGTCATCGTCCTCGATGCCATAGCGAACATCAACCTGCAGGTTCGCATCGGGGGTCCAGCCTAGGTCTTGCAGGGCCTTGCGGAACGCCGCAAGACGCGCAACCACTTCCGCGTCAGTTTTCACGCCGTTGGCCAGCACACCGACGCGTCGCACCTGCTGGCCTTGCTGCGCGTACGCCGCGAGTGGCCAGGCTGCCGCCGCACCACTCAAAAGCGTGATAAAATCGCGCCGTCTCATTTGCCGCCCCGGGCTAAAGACCACGCTGGAACTTGGTCAAAGGCTAGCACATTCAAGCAGCCCCGGTGTGCGACATAAGGCACGATCAGATGGAGTGGGCTGTCATCTTCGGCTTGGCGCCTCATGTCGCCGTTGGGTCCATTCAGCGACATACCGCGGTACCCGCCCCAAGTTTGCTCTTCCCCACAAAGCTGACTTCCCTCTCCCAAAAGACCATAATTTTCCAGATCGAGAATCCGTGGAAATCCGCTTTGAGCGGCAGTAACTCATTGAAGTTGCGGAGTGCGGAGAATCCTTCACACGGGATGACGCTCGCCCGAAGGGGTTTAGGGCGGTTAGCTCAGCGGGAGAGCGTTCGCTTCACACGCGAGAGGTCGTAGGTTCGATCCCTATACCGCCCACCACTTCCCTCACCCGCCGCACGTTTCCTTTTTCCCCCAACACCGACCGTTTAGCGGACATGACGGGAAGTCTGAGACGGGCCATGAGCGGAAGTAGAGAGCGACGTTATTCGCCTCCCGCCATAATCGCGATGTCGGGCTGATCTACTGCCGTGCTTGCACCCGATGCGATACTCTGCGGTTCATCAAGCTGCTTCTTCTCGATGGCGATGGGCTACAACCAAACTCATGCACTGCAAACAAACCCCATCTCTATTCGATCACTTCGTCGGCGCGGGCGAGTAGTGCCGGCGGCACGGTGAGGCCAAGCGCCTTCGCGGTCTTGAGGTTGATCACTAGCTCGAACTTGGTTGACGCCTGCACTGGAAGGCCGGCTGGCTTCTCGCCTTTGAGGATGCGATCGACGTAGCCGGCCGCGCGGCGGAACGCGTCGACGTTATCCGGCCCATAGGAGGCTAGGCCGCCGGCGGCGGCGAAGAAACGCTCGAAATAGATCGCGGGAAGCTTGTGCTTGGCCGCCAGCGTGATGACCAGATCGCGATAACGCACCCCCGCAGCGCTCCCAGTCAGGATCAGACCGCCATTTGGAGCGCGCGCGAAGGCCGCGACGGCGCGCTCGATCTCGCCGGCGTCGCGCATATCGACCGGGTTGACCTCCACCTTGAGCGACGGCGCCACTGCCTGGATGACGGCAAACTCGCTGATTGCAAAGCCTTGGGCGGCATCCCGAAGGACCGCCACGCGCGTCACGCCCGGTGCGATCTCTTTAAGCAGCTCCAGCCATTTGCTGCTGAAGCTGTATTCGTAAAGCATGAACCCGGTGGCGTTGCCGCCCGGCCGCGCCATGCTGTCGACGTAGCCGGCGCCGACCGGATCGAAGACGGGCGTGAACACGATTGGCACGGTGAGGGTCGCCTGCAGCAACGGCCCCAAGGTCGAAGTGCCACCGGCCAGAATGGCGTCGGGCGCGAGCGTCGCCAGTTCTGCCGCGTGTCTGCGAATTTCGGCGGCATTGGACGTGGCCCAGCGGGTGTCGATCTGAAGGTTGCGGCCGATGCTCCAGCCCAATTGCCCCAGCCCCTGCTGGAACGCCGCGACGCGGGCCTGCCATTCCGGATCGTCCGCAGCTGCGGGCAGGAGTATGCCGACGCGCCGCACCGGCTCGCTCTGCTGGGCGTGCGCAGTAAGCGGCCAACTCACAGCCGCTCCTAACGAGAGTGAAATGAACTCGCGCCGATGCATTCGTCGCCCCTCAGGCTCAGCGATGCAGCCTAGCATACGCTTCAAATCCTGCGGGTATTGTGCATCACTGCGAAAATGCGCGCTGATGTCGCAGATGGGTCGTGTGTCACGAGTGCCGTCTGAGTACGACGGTGCGTAACTGTACGAGAGATGGAGGAGGGCCCTCCGGGATCGGCAATCAGGTGCCGATTTCAAGCCACCGCAAGCTGCCGTTGTCAAAAGCGATGGTGGTGAGCGTTGCGGAAGCGCCGGGACGATGATTCCGGCAGGCACGGTTGAGAGAGGCGAGCGCAAGCGAACCGCTGATGAAGTGTCGAAAAGAGATTAGGCGATGGCAAAACCGGAGGGTGACCCTTCCACCGGGATCAGCTTGGGGGACGTCCTGATACTGCCCGAGCGCCATCCGGCATGTAGGCGGCACGAAGCTCAACCAGGCTCTTGTACGGAACGTGAGAACCTGTCGCTCCGATGCCAAGGGAGACATCCAAGTGGTGCACACCACAAGGATCAGAGTACCGATGCGGAGCACAGGGACGGAGCAGCTCGTAGTAGGGATGAGGGCTCTGTAATGGAGTCGGACCAAAGGAGCTGCGTTGTTCAGCCAAGTTCATGGGCCAACCGGCAACGGGAGGAGCCCACGAACGAGGCAAAGCCGTTCGACATCCCCAAACGGGAAGTGTGGGAAGCCTTCAAGCATGTGAAGGCCAACCAGGGAGCGGCCGGAATAGATGGGCAATCGGTTACGGAGTTCGAGGCTGATCTTTCGAACAACCTCTACAAGCTTTGGAATCGCCTGTCCTCAGGGAGCTACTTTCCTCTGCCGGTGCGGCGAGTGGAAATACCGAAAGCGAAGGGCGGCACGCGACCGTTGGGCATCCCGACGGTAGCGGATCGCGTCGCCCAGGAAGTCGCCCGTCGTTTCCTGCAGCCACATCTGGAGTCGGTATTCCACGCCGATTCCTATGGCTACAGGCCCGGCCGATCGGCACTCGACGCCGTGCACACGGCGCGTCAGCGGTGCTGGCGTTACGACTGGGTGCTCGATCTGGACATCAAAAGCTTCTTCGACAGCATTGATTGGGAGTTGTTGCTCAAGGCTGTCCGCCATCATACGGATTGCTCTTGGGTGCTGCTCTATATCGAACGCTGGTTGAAGGCGCCGGTGCAAATGGAGGATGGCAGCATCGTGCCGCGCACGGCAGGGACGCCACAGGGCGGGGTGATCTCGCCTCTGCTGGCAAATCTATTCCTGCATTACGCGTTCGACGTGTGGATGGCGCGGACGTTTGCGCACATCAAGTTCGAGCGGTATGCGGACGATATCATCTGTCACTGCAAAAGCGCCGACGAGGCGCGGGCACTACGGAGCGCACTTGCAGATCGCCTTGCGGCCTGCAAGCTGATCTTGCATCCCGAGAAGACGAAGATCGTCTACTGTAAAGATGCAAATCGGCGCGGCGAGTTCCCGAACCAATCGTTTGACTTCCTCGGCTTCACATTCCGAGCAAGGAAAACGATCTGGCAAGGGCATATCCCTGCGCACGGCTTCATGCCCGCGGCGAGTCCGGCGGCGCTGAAGGCCATAGGCCGGACAGTTCGGCGCTGGGCACTTCATCACCGCAGCGACAAATCCCTGCAAGATCTGGCAGCGATGTACAATCCGTGCATCCGCGGCTGGATCAACTATTACGGTCGCTTCTATCACACGCAGTTGCGTCCCACCCTGACGAGGATCGATGCCTTTCTGGTCCGCTGGGCACGCCGCAAGTTCAAGCGGCTTCGCCATCGGACTACGGGCGTGTGGGATTGGTTCGCTCGGCTCCGCCGCGCAACACCAACGCTCTTCGCTCATTGGCAGCTATGTTATGGCAACGGCCGAACATCGGGAGCCGTGTGAATCGAGAGGTTCATGCACGGTTCTGGGAGCGCGCGGAGGTGAAATTCCACCGCGCAACTCGACACTTGCCGACTCATGCACCGCAGCAAATAGAGCCCTACTGTCACGGCCTCCCCTGATGGCGGGAGCGCAATGCGTGAACGCCGATCTCGCGCGCGATGCCCTTGACGTGGACGGTCTGCGCCTCACACTGCATCGCCGCCAACAAGTCCGCGGCGCCGGGTAAGCGGTATATTTCGTCGCTCATATAAATGTCGTTCTCCGCGGCCAGCCCCTGCACGCGGGCCGCCAAGTTGACTGTCTGCCCGAAATAATCGAGCCGTCCATTCAACGTCACCGCTAGGCAGTGCCCGACATGCGCGCCGATTTTCAGTGTGATCAGTTCCTCACCCACGCTATCGTTAAAGCGCCTGATCTGCGCAAGCATGTCCAGCGCAGCACGAATGGCGTTCAGCGGTTCGTGAAAGCTCGCCATGACCGCATCGCCAATCGTCTTGACCAGCGCACCACGGTTCGCTGCGATGACATCGCGCAACACGCCAAAGTGCTGGCGCACCAGGTTGAACGCTTTCAAGTCCCCGATACGGTCATAGAGCGCGGTCGAGCCCTTGATGTCGGTAAACAGCAGCGCCACACGCTTGACCGCCAAGCCACCGGCGCTCATCACCGTTTCCGACGGGAAGAGATCGAGGAATGTCTGCGTCGACAAAAGGCGCGAACCCGACAGGAAGCCTCCCAGCCTGAAGCCTTGTGGGGTCCCACTGTAGGCCCTGCGTTCGGCCGCTGTGATGCTGAGCGCGTACGCAATGATGCGAGACGGGCTGGCGTTTGTCAGATTGTATGTCAACGATCCCGGCGCCACCGTCTGCGTCGGCTCGGCCGGCCGGCCATCGCGATGCGTGATACCGATCCGCTCAACGCGATTGTCGGACGAGGGATCTACAATAAACCCCGGACCATATCGCAAAACGAAATATCCGGGCTCCAGGTTGACCTGGAACGTCCTGTTTTCGCCCGGTTCGACATAGGTGCAGAACACATGATGGCGCCGAAAAAAATCGCGTGCTTTCGTGCCATCCATCCAGATCGCGTTTGCAGATGTGTTGTAGTCGATAACACGCTCCTTCGCGCTCAAGTTCTCCGGATCATGGAAACGCGACGTGCGTACGGCTTTCGAGACGGTAAATCCGATCTCGACGAAATCGCTCAGATCCGTATCGCGGTTGACCAGGCAGGTGTTGCAGAAATAGTGCTCACCCGCCGCATTCAGCGTCTGAAGGCTTTCTACGATTTGCCCGCACCCGCGGCACGCATAGTGCCACTCCATGCCAAGCAAACCTGCCTTGCGCGCATGCAGGAACAGATCAATGATTTCGGATTCATCGCGGCCATGGTCCGCTGCATATTGGATCGGATTGATGCGCACGATCTGATCGTCGGGCGCCGTCCGCACGAATCTCTCCAGTTCCCGAACCAGATTGTCATGGTTCGCATAACTCGCGCGGAGTTTGTCAAATCTCTCGTGAAAAGGCGCGTCATTGAAGACGGGTCCGAGATTACTCACGGTCATGCTCTCCGTCCCCCGGCAATCGTCACGCTTGGTAGCCATCAGGTCGCCCCACTCCAGGGCACCGATAGGGCCTTACAACGAGGTCCGCCTTGCTAACCGACTGGCTGGGGAATGTAAGCTTTACCGGCGAACAGGTCTATCAAACAGCGCATCCGCTGATGGAATGGTCCGGTCGCGGTCCAGCCCCGCCAGCGATTGAAGCTGGCGAGGTGCGCCAAAGACAAGCTGTAAACCATCATTGTCTGGATTGTTGCGATGCATACCCGACTTCCGGGTTGGGTCAGACTCGGTCTTCGGGCGATGTCCAAGTTGTGTCTGCTTTTCCCCCGACAGCGACCAATCGCTGCATCGCATTAAGTGACGCGGGGACCCCTCCGGCAGCATCCCACTTGCCGCATCCGCGCCAAAGCGCGACAATCCTTTCACGGGCGCGAAGACCCGAAACGAACAGACAGAAACAGCCGGGAGGATTACATGCGCTTTCAGCTCATGACGCTGAAGCTCGTCACCTTGATTGGTGTCGTGCTCGGCATGAGCGCCGCGCGCGCGGCGCCGTTGATGATCGTCGGCGACGACGAAAAAGTGGCTTTCGACAACGGCAATGCGGTGGTGTCGCCGCCGGGCAAAGATTCCATATTGATCGTCGATCTGGCCGATCCGCTCAGCCCGAAGATTGTCGCCAATCTTGCATTGAAGAATTCGGTGGTCGGACCGCCAGTGAACCTGGCCATCGATCCAACCAATTCAGTGGCGATCGTCGCCAACTCGATGAACGCCGTCCAAGACGGCGGCGCCTGGAAACAAGTTCCAGACAACAAGATCTACGTCATCGATCTCAAGGCGAAGCCGGCGAAGCTGATCAATACGCTGGAAGGTCCTAAACAGCCGTCCGGCCTCTCGATCAACCCGGCCGGCAATCTCGCGCTGGTCGCCAATCGCGCCGATAAATCCATTTCCGTCCTGTCGATCCACGGCACCGAGGTGAAGCTCGCCGCAACCGTCGACATGGGCGACGAAGTGTCGGCGGTCGTCTTTACACCCGACGGCAAGCATGCGCTGGCATCGAAGGCGTCGGCCAACAAGGTCGCGCTGCTCAACGTCGACGGCGACAAGGTCACCTACGGCAAGCACGATCTGCCGACCGGGATATTTCCCTATAACGTCGTGGTGGCGCCGAATGGCTCGATAGCCTTGACGGCGGACAACGGCAACAACGGCTCGTCCGACGGCAACGTGGACACCGTCAGCGTCATCGATCTGGCGGCGCCGGTGCACGTCATCGATCACATCACGGTGCCGGACAGCCCGGAAGGGCTGGCGTTCAGCCCGGATGGCAATATCGCCGTGGCCGTCGAGGCGACCGGCTCCAACAAAAGCAAAGCCGAATTCTACTATCACCCCCACGGGGTGATGACGGTGCTGGGCGTTGACGGCAAGAAAGTCGCCCGGCTCAACGACATCGAGGTTGGCGCTTTGCCTGAGGCGGTCTGCTTCACGCCCGACGGCCGCTACATCTATGTCGGCAATTATTCGGACCGGGATTTTTCCATTCTCCGCGTCGACGGCACCAAGGTCACCGATACCGGCAAGCATTTCAAAGTGCCGGGCCAGCCGGGTTCTGCGCGCATGAGTCCGAACTGACATTTGTGCGCTCAGGCGCCGCTGGAGCCAGCGGCGCGATGCATCTGCCCCGCAACCTATTGCGGGCCCGGCGGTTATGAGAAGGGCGTTCGTTGCGCGCCGGTCGGCGGCGACACCGGATGCTTATTGCAAGAACGATCATTGGAGGAAGCAACAATGGCCAAGAAGAGAAAACGCAAATACTCGCCCAGCGTCGGCAGCAACGTCGCAAGAGAAATGCGCCGCTTCGAGCGCGGCACCGCCAGAAGCGGCAGGGGCGGCAAAGCCGGCAAGGTCAAGAGCCGCAAACAGGCGATTGCGATCGCTCTGTCCGAAGCGCGCAAGGAGGGCAAGAGGGTGCCGCGGAAGAAGTCGTAGACATCGGCCGCGAGACGTCGGCCGGACCGATTGTCACGGCACCTTCTCACACTTACTCCGGCGGGATAGGCTCGGGCCCTGTCAACGGTTCGGGCCGGAGCCCCGCAACATGACGATCGCCCGCCGCCATTTTCTCTATTGGAGCGCGGCTGCCGCCGCGGTTGGCGTTCCGCGGCCGGCCGCCGCGCTCGATTATCCGACCCGTCCGGTGCGCATCATCGACGGCTTTGGCGGCGGCAGCACGCCCGATCTGGTGTCGCGGCTGATCGGTCAGTGGCTCTCGGACAAGCTGCGTCAGCCGTTCGTCGTCGAGAACCGGGTCGGCGCCGGCGGCAATATCGCAGCCGAGGCCGTCGCCAAGTCTGCTGCGGACGGCTACACGCTGCTCACCTGCGTGACCGCGGACGCGATCAACGCCACGCTCTACAGCAAATTGGATTTCGATTTCATTCGTGATTTCACTCAGGTTGCCGGAGTGATCCGGCTGCCGATGGTGATCCTGGTCAATCCATCGTTCCCAGCCAAGACGCTTCCCGAGTTCATCGCTTACGCCAAGGCCAATCCCGGCAAGGTCAATTTTGCTTCGCCCGGCATCGGCACGCCGATGCATGTCGCGATCGAGCTCCTCAAGATGCAGGCCGGGATCGATGTCGTGCACGTGCCGTATCGCGGGCCGGCCCCGGCATTCACCGACTTGCTGGCCGCACAGGTGCAGGCCTTCATCATCACGTTATCGAGCGCGATCGGTTTCATCCGAGCCGGCAAGCTGCGGGCGCTGGCGGTGACCAGCGCGACGCGGGCGCAGGTGCTGCCGGATCTGCCGACCGTGAGCGAAGTGCTGCCCGGTTTCGACGCCACCGCCTGGGACGGCACCAGTGCGCCCAAGGGCACTCCCGGCGCCATTATCGATATGCTCAGCAATAACATCACCGCCGGCCTTGCCGATCCGCAGATGGTGGCGAAGATCAAGGATTTGGGCGGCGAGACGCAGCCGATGGACTCCGCCGAATTCTCAAAATTCGTCGCGGCCGAAACCGAGAAATGGGCCAAGGTGGTCAAATTCGCGAACATGAAGGCGGATTGATCCGGCGCCAAGTCCGGCGCCAAGTCCGGCGCAATGTCCAGCGCCATGAGTGAGGGTCCGATGCAGCTTCCTCGTCGACGATTTCTGCATGTCGCCGCGGGCGCGGCGGCGCTGCCGGCCATGGCGCGGCTCGCCAGGGCGGACGACTATCCGTCGCGTCCGGTGCGTCTGATCGTCACCGTGCCGGCGGGCGGCTCGCCCGACATCATCGGACGCCTGGTCGGCGAATGGCTGTCGCAGCGCCTCGGCCAACCCTTCGTGGTCGAAAACCGGCCGGGCGCCAGCGCCGATATCGGCACCGAACTGGTCGTCAAAGCGCCGCCGGACGGCGGCACGCTATTGTTGGCCATGTCGGCCAACGCGATCAACGGCTCGCTTTACCAGCACCTCAATTTCAACTTCATCCGCGACACCGTACCGGTGGCGAGCATCGCACGCATTCCCCTGGTGATGGATGTCAATGTTTCGGTCCCGGCGCAGACCGTCCCCGAGTTCATCGCTTATGCCAAGGCCAATCCGGGCAAGATCAACCTCGCCTCGGCCGGCAATGGCACGCCGCTCTATGTTGCCGGCGAGTTGTTCAAGATGATGGCCGGCGTCAACATGATCGAGGTGACTTACCAAGGCGAGGCGGCGGCGATGCCCGATCTGCTCAGCGGCCAGGACCAGGTCCTGTTCGGGGTCATGCCGGCCTCGCTTGGCTACATCAAAGCCGGCAAGCTGCGGGCGCTCGCGGTGACGACGGCGACGCGGCAAGCGGTGTTGCCCGATGTCCCCGCCATGGCCGAGTTTCTGCCGGGCTACGAGGCGAGCGGCTGGTACGGCGTCGTCGCGCCCAAAGGCACGCCGCCGGACATCGTCGATCGGCTCAACAAGACGATCAATGCCGGATTAGCCGATCCGGCATTGAAGGCGCGGCTCGACGCCCTCGGCTGCGGCGTGTTCGCCGGCTCGCCCGCCGACTTTGCAAAATTCATCGCCGACGAAACCGCGAAATGGGCCAAGGTGGTCGCGTTCGCGAATATCAAGGCGGATTGACGGCGGCGCGGTGTCGTCAGGCCATTGCCGCCAAGCTTGGATTGGGAAGATCGCCATGGAGCTTGCTCGCCGCCGGTTTCTAAATCTTGCCGCCGTCGCCGCGGCGCTCTCGGCGCTGACGCACCTCGCCAAGGCGGAGGATTATCCGACACGGCCGGTGCGCATCGTCGTTCCGTTTCCCGCCGGCATCGCTCCCGACTTTGTCACGCGCCTGGTGGCGCAAGCGCTGTCGGAAAAGTTCGGCCAGCAATTCAACGTCGACAATCGCCCCGGCGGCGCCAGCAATATCGGCACCGAGATCGTCGTTCGCGCTCCCGCCGACGGCTATACGTTGTTGACGCTGAGCACGACCAACACCATCAACACCTCGCTTTACGACAACCTGAGCTTCAATCTCACCCGCGACATTGCCGCGGTCGCGGGTCTGGCGCGGCTGCCGCTGGTCTTGGTCGTCAATCCCTCGGTGCCGGCGAAGACGCTGCCGGAGTTCATTGCCTACGCCAAAGCCAATCCCGGCAAGATCAATTACGCCTCGGTCGGCAGCGGCGCCGCGACCAATGTCGCCGGCGAGCTGTTCAAGGTGATGGCCGGCATCAACCTCGTCAACGTGCCGTATCGCAGCAATTACATGCCCGATTTGCTCAGCGGGCAGGTGCAGGCGTCGTTCAGCCCGGTTCTGCAAACCGTCGTCTTTATCAAGACCGGCAAGCTGCGGGCGCTTGCCGTGACCAGCGCCGCACGCTCGTCGGCGCTGCCGGATATTCCCACCGCCGGCGAATTCGTGCCGGGATACGAGGCTAATGTTTGGGACGCGCTGGGGGCGCCGGCAAAGACGCCGCCGGACATCGTCGACAAGCTCAATCAAGCGATCAACGCGGCCGTCGCCGATCCCAGGATGACGGCGCAGTATCGCGAACTTGGCGCCGAGCCGATGATCATGACGCCGGCGGAGCTTGGCAAATACATGACCGATGAGACGACGAAATGGGGCAGGGTGATCCGGCAAGCCAATATCAAACCGGACTGATCGCGCGATAGTTGACAGCTCAGCGGCCCGCCAGGATCGCCTTGATCCGCTGCGGCGTCATCGGCAATTCGCGCACCGCGCCGGGAATCCCGATGGCGTCGTCGATGGCGGAAGCGATCGCGGCGCCGACGCCGGTGATGCCGCTTTCGCCGGCGCCCTTGATGCCGAGCGGATTGAGCGGGGAGGTGTAGTCCTCGCGCAACAGAACTTCGGGCTCCGGCGTGTCGTGCATGGCGGGAAGGAGATAATCGGCGAAAGTCACGGCGAGCGGATCGCCGCGCTCGTTGTAAATGAATTCTTCCAGCAGCGCGCCGCCGAGGCCCTGCGCATAGCCGCCGACAATCTGGCCCTTCACCAGCGCCGGATTGATGGCGCGGCCGATATCGTAGGCGATGCAATAGCGCTCGACAGTAACGGCGCCGGTATCGCGGTCGATGCGCACGACGGCGACGTGGCTGCCGTAAGGGTAAACCTGATGCTCGGTGTTGAACCAGCCTGCCGCGGCCAGTCCCGGCTCGCGGTCGCCGCGCGCCTTGGCCGTCGGGCCGAGATTTTGCGCGATGGTGGCGAGGCTGATCGACGGACCGGGCCTGCCGTCTTTGCGCAAAACCTCGCCGTCGATGATGTCGAGCGCGTCCGGCGTCGTTTGCAATAATTCGGCGGCGATATCGAGCGCCTTCTTCCGCACATTCAACGCCGCGATATGCGTCGCCGACGCCGTCATCACCGTGGCGCGCGAGGCATGCGCGCCGATGCCGAACGCGATGCGGTCGGTCTGGCCGTGGATCACGCGGCAGGCCCGGTAGTCGACGCCGAGCGCGTCGGCGGCAACCTGCGCCATGACCGTCTCAAAGCCCTGGCCGAGCGAGGCGCCGCCGGTGACGATCTCGACCAGGCCCGACGTATCGACGGAAATGTTCACGCCGTCGGTCGGGCCGAGGCCGCTTTTTTCGACAAACATGGCGATGCCGATGCCGACCAACTCGCCTGAAGCCTTGCGCGCTTTCACCTCGGCGTTGAGCGCCTCCCAGCCGATCTTGGCGAACAGCTTGTCGAGGAGCCCGACATAATCGCCGGTGTCGTAGTGGATTTCCTCGCCCAAGGCTTCGAGCGGCCGCGGATAGGGCATTTCTTCGGCGCCAATCGCATTGCGCCGGCGAATTTCGATGCGGTCGATATTAAGTTGCTGCGCAATGGCGTCGACCAGGCGTTCGCGCACGAAGGTCGTCTCGTAGCGGCCGGGCGCGCGATAGGTCGCCGCCGGCGTCTTGTTGGTGAGGCGGAAATGGCCGATCGCCCGGTAGGCCGGCACGCGATAGGGTCCGGGCAATATGCCGGCCGTCATGTGCACGACGCGCGCGGCGTGGGTGCGGACGTAAGCGCCCTGGTCGTGGAAATAACGGTCGTCGATGGCGAGGATCACGCCGTTTCTGTCGACCGCGGCGCGTATTTTATGCAGTTGCTGGCGCGAATGATTGGCGGCGATCAGGTGCTCGCGGCGGTCTTCCAGCCACTTGACCGGCCGGTTGAATTTTTTGGTGGCGACACAAACCAGGACGTCTTCGGGATAAAGCTCGCCGCGGATGCCGAAGCCGCCGCCGACATGGGACTCGTGGACCTGGATCGCGCTCGGCGGCAGTCCGAGCATGCGCGAGAGCAGCTCCTGATTGCGGTGCGGCACCTTGGCCGCGCCGTGCAGTTCGAGAATGCCGCGCGCGGCGTCGTAGCGGCCGATGGCGCCGCGCGTTTCCAGCGGCACGCCGGAGTGCCGGCCTATTGCCAACTCGACTTCGACGATATGCGCGGCGTCGCGAAAGACCGCATCGATGTCGCCATAGCCTTGGCGGATCACCGCCGCTTCGCTGGAATGACCCGGCGAGAATTCGACCGGCGCGGCTTGCGCGTCGAGAAGCGCCGGCAATTCATCGATCTCAACCGCGACCAGATCGGCGGCATCCTCGGCAATATAGGCGTCCGCGGCAAAGACCGCGGCGATCGGTTCGCCGACATAGCGCACCCGGTCCCGCGCCAGGACCGGCTGGCGATAGGGATCGAGCGCCGGGATCGAGCCTTCGCGAAAATCGATCGGCGGCAGGTCGGCGATGTCGGCACAAGTCCACACCGCGAAGACGCCGGGGATTGCGCGCGCCGCCGCCGTGTCGATCGCCGCGATGCGGCCATTGGCATGCGCCGAGCGCACGATGCGCATCGCGAGCTGATGCGGGAAATTGATGTCGCCGGCAAACGCGCCGCGCCCGGCGACCAGCGGCGGATCTTCCAGCCGCGTCACCGACTGGCCGATCCAGGAATGCGTCCGCCCCCGTGAAGCGCTTTGGATGGTCATCCGCTCATTCCCGCGCAAGCGGGAATCCAGAGAACGACCGTACTGGGTCCCCGCTTTCGCGGGGACGAGCGGGCATTGGATTCCCTAGTCACGATTTTTCCGCCCGCTCCAGCGCCCGGCGCGTCACGGCCAGGACGAGGTCGCGGCGAAAGTCGGCGGTATTGATAATGTCTTCCATCGGATCGATGGCGGCGGTGGCTGCCGCGGCAGCGGCGCGAAACGCCTTGTCGCCGGGCGCGGCGCCGGCAAGCGCGCGCTCGGCGTCGGCGATGCGGCGCGGATTGACTTCGGCGGCGCCGACCGCGAGCCGCGGCTCGGCGATTTTGCCGCCGTCGAGGCGATAGAGGCCGAGCGCCATGGCCAGAGCGAAATCGCCGGCGCGGCGGTTGAATTCGTAGAAGCCGCAATGCGTGTCGGCGGGCAGCAGCGGCAGCCGCGCTTCGACCAGAAGCTCGTCGTCGGCCAGCGCCGTCGTCATGATGCCCTTGAACAAATCGCGCGCCGCGATGACGCGTTCGCCGCGCGCGCTTTTGACCAAAACTTCGCCGTCGAGCGCCACCAGAAGGAGGCACCACTCCGACGCCGGATCGGCATGCGCGAGAGAGCCGCAAAAGGTGCCGCGGTTGCGGATCGGAAAATGGGCGATGTGACGCACGACGTTGGCCAATAGCTTACCGAGCGGGCCGTCGCAGACCGGCCGGTGAAATGCGGCGTGGCGCACGCAGGCGCCGATGCAAAGCTTGCCGTCGGCGACGGCGAGACGGTTGAGCGCCGCGATGCCGTTGATGTCGACGAGGTGGCCGGGTTTCGCCAGCCGAAACGCCATGGTCGGAACGAGACTCTGGCCGCCGGCCAGCACGCGCCCATCGTCTGCGGCAACCGCAGCGAGCATGGCGACCGCCTCGTCGACGGTTTTCGGCGCGTGGTAGCGGAAGGCGGCAGGCTTCATCGGCAAGTCCTAAGCCAAGTCCCAAGCAAGCCCAAGCTGGTCCAAAGTTCGGGATTGGTTTATGTTTTTGAATTGGTGCACATATTTTGGCACAGAGTCAAAGTACGACGGGACCGAACGCCGGCATGAAGCCTCCCGCTTTTTCCTATCACGATCCGCGCAGCACCGCCGACGTTGTCGGGCTGCTCGGGCGTCTCGACAATGCCAAATTGCTCGCCGGCGGCCAGTCGCTGATGCCGATGCTCAACATGCGCTACGTGCTGCCCGATCACCTCATCGATCTCAACCGGGTCGACGGCTTGAGCTATATCCGCGAGCACGATGGCGCGCTCGAGATCGGCGCGATGACGCGCCAGCGCGACATCGAGTTTTCCGATTTGGTGCGCCGGCGCTGCCCGCTGATGCACGAGGCCATCGTGCAGGTCGGGCATCAGCAGACGCGCAACCGCGGCACGCTCGGCGGTTCGCTGTGTCATCTCGATCCGGCGGCCGAATTGGTGTCGGTTGCCGCCGCGCTTGACGCCAAAATTGCCGTCGCCGGCAAGAATGGCGCGCGCAGCGTCGATTTTGCGGCTTTCCCGGTCGCATATATGACGCCGGCTCTCGAACCCGACGAGCTTCTCACCGGCGCAAGCTTTCCGTGCTGGCCGGAGCGGCACGGCTTCGCCTTTGTCGAATTTTCCCGCCGCCACGGCGATTTTGCCATCGTTTCGGCAGCCGCGCTTATCGAGGAAGACGCCGACGGCAAGGTGACGCGCGCATCGGTGACGCTCGGCGGCATGGGACCGGCGCCGCTGCGCGCGCGCGACCTCGAGCGCGCGCTCGTTGGCGAAAAGATCGAGGAAAAACGCCTGCGCGAAATGTGCGAGCCGTTGCGCAAGCTCGATGCGGTGGACGATATCCACGCGCCGGCCGCCTACCGCCAGCACCTGGCGACGGTGCTGCCGCGGCGCGCACTGCTGAAAGCGCATGAACGCATTGTCACTCGAAATGTTCCCCTCCCCCTTGTGGGGAGGGGTTAGGGGTGGGGGGGGTCGCGATGTTTGCCGCCGTCAGCGCATCACCGCAACACCCCCTCCCAGCCCTCCCTCACAAGGGGGGAGGGAACAGATAAATCGGCTGCGCTGACACCACGGATCAAGTTTTAGCATGAACGAGCAAAGAAAAATCTCAGTGACCGTCAACGGCGCGCGGCATGAGAAAACCGTGCCGGTCCGGCACACGCTGGCAGATTTCCTGCGCCATGGGCTCGGACTGACCGGCACCCATCTCGGCTGCGAGCACGGCGTCTGCGGCGCCTGCACCGTCCTGTTCGACGGCCATTCGGCGCGGTCCTGCCTGCTGCTGGCGGTGCAGGCCGACGGTCACGACATCGTCACCGTCGAGGGCATCTCGCCCGACGGCAAGGCGCTGCATCCGCTGCAGCAGGCGTTTCACGACAATCACGGCCTGCAATGCGGCTTCTGCACGCCGGGGATTCTGACGACGCTGATCGAGCTCTTGCGCGACAATCCCGACCCGACCGAACAAGACATCCGCGTCGGCATTTCCGGCAATCTGTGCCGCTGCACCGGCTACCACAACATCGTCGTCGCCGCGCTCGATGCGGCGAAACGGATGCGTTCGGAAGACGGATGTCAGATGTCAGATGACAGAAAGCGTCCGACCTCCGGCATCCGACCTCCGACCTCCGGCCTCTGACCTCCGATGCTGCGCTTCGACGATATCGGCCACCGACTCAAGGCGTTTCGTCTTGGCTCCGGACTTGCGGCGGAAGAGATCGCGCAAAAACTCGGCATTTCGCGCACCGCGCTCTACCGCTTCGAGAAGGGCGAGGTGGCCAAGATCGAGACGCTGGAGAAGCTCGCCGAGCTACTCAACGTCTCGGTGCCGACGCTGCTCGGCGTCGGCGTCGAATATATCGCCGCCGCGGTGAGCTATTTCGAGCGCATGCGGCAGATCGAGGAAACTGCCGAGCACATCATCGTGCTGGCCGGCCCGATCTCCTACGTGCTCGCCTCCGATGGCTTCGACGCCGCGCTCGGCGACGTGCTGCGCGAATCGGTGCCGGACGGCATCGCTAAGCGCGCCCGCGCGCTCGCGCAGATCGACGAACTGATGGAGGTGTTGCGCGGGCGCAAAGAGACGTATCGGCGGCGCCGGCCGGCGATCGTCAATCTGATCGCCGCCGCCGAGATGGAGCGGTTTCTCCGCAATGGCCTGGTCGGCCGGCTCGATCTCGAGGAGAAAATCCGGCGCCAGCGCCGGGCGCTGGCCCGCGCCGAGGCCGAGCATTTCACCGCGTTGATGGAAAACGAGCCGATCGGCGTGCAGATCGGCATCGTGCGCGATACGCTGCCGCATTCGAGCTTTCAGATCTTCCGTCAGCCCGATCGCAGCATTCTGGCGCTCTCCCCGTTCCGCCTCGGCGAGGAGCCGAATATCCGCGTCGGCGTCGCCATGATCACCTCGGCGCCCGAGGCGCTCGCCTTGCACGAAAAGATGGCGCGCGAACTATGGACAAGCGCGCTCAAAGGCCCCGCCGCGGTGCGCTTCATGCGCGGGATGATGGAGAAGGTGGGGGAGTGAGCGGCGCGAACACGTGCCGTTTCCCGGATGTGGCGCAGCGTGAAACGGTGCGCCGCTGATCCGGGATCCTATCAGACGCGGAGTTTGTGAAGGTCCGGTTCTGCAGCGCATCACTGCGCTGACGCCACGTGCTGTGCTGCGCCCGGGAAACGCAGAAATTAAAGCTCGAAAGCGCTCCAGTCCGTCATGGCCGGACTCGTTCCGGCCATTCACGTCTTTGATGGACTCGGCCCTCAAGACGTGGATGCCCGCGACAAGCGCGGGCATGACGGGTCAAATTTTATCGTCGCCAATATAAGGACAACGACTTGACAGTCGTCCCCGATATTGATACATAATGCGACGAATCTCGCCCCGATCAGGACGCCGTCCGGGTGATGCCGGGCGGCAGGGGGCGAGTGCGGTGCCCGCGGGCGAAGCCTCATCAGCTTTGCTCCCGGGCGGTCCGGGCATCATGCCTGCCGGCATTACGACCGGTGTGCGAGGTGCGTCGCTGGAAGTGGGAAGGGAAACCTTCCCACGAAGCCTGGCCCGGATCGCACCAAGGGACTACACACCCCTTGGGCAGAGCCGTGGTGGAACGCCGGCAGGCGAGCGCGCCCGCAAGCGGAGGGCGGCGCAAGCCGCCTTTCCGTGGCGCGACCCGCGCGCCGTATTTGCGTGCGGGGACTGACGACAGTGCGACTGCCGGCGTTCCGCTTTCCTTTTATTTGCCGGAAGCGATCCGCAAAGAACTGCTCCGCAACATCTTGGAATGGCCCGCTCTGGATTGGATGGCTTGGGCTTTCTCACCGATCCCCGTCACCGCAAGCGGGGGGAGGGAAACAAATAGGCTGTTTGACATCGCCGGCTTGCGAACTCGCGCGCAAATACGCACGTGAGAACGGGAGTCACTTTCACCCTCCTCTTGCGGGAGAGGGTGGCGAGTTGCGAGTATTTGGGAGCAACGAGCCGGGTGAGGGGAGAGCAGCAAAGCCGCTCGCTCACACTCGCGCCCCCTCACCCGCCCTCGCTCGGCTTCGCCTCCGCTCGGGCACCCTCTCCCACAAGGGAAGAGGGGAATTTTGCTCACGCTCTGGCGTATCGGCCGCGATTGAAGAAGCGGTCCTTCTGGTCGTCGGTGGCGGTGTCGCGGTTGGATTTGATGGCGGCCACTTTGGCGAGCGCGGCCTTCACCGCGGGCCGCTCCTCGATTGCCTTGAACCAGCGCGCCAGGTTCGGATTGTCGTCCCACTTCACGCCCTGGATGTCGTGATTGCGCGTCCATGGGAAGGTGGCGATGTCGGCGATCGAATATTCGGCGCCGCCGAGATAGGGCACCTGGGCAAGGCGCTTTTCCATCACCTCGTAAAGCCGCTTCACCTCGGTCTGATGCCGCGTCATCGAATAGGAATGATCCTTGTCCTTTGGCGCGAACATCTTGAAATGGGTGAACTGGCCGAAATTCGGACCGACGCCGGAGGTCTGGAAAAACAGCCATTGCAGCACGTCGTATTTCTTCGCCATGTCGCTCGGCAGGAATTTTCCGGTCTTCTCGGCGAGGTACATCAGGATCGCGCCGGATTCGACGACCGTGTAGGGCTTGCCGCCGGGGCCGTCGTGATCGACGATCGCCGGGATTTTCGCGTTCGGATTGATCTTGATGAAATCCGGATTGTATTGCTCGCCCTTCCACACATCGACGAATTTCTCGGTGTAGGGCAGCTTGGTTTCTTCGAGCATGATGTAGATTTTCTGCACGTTCGGGCTGGTCAATGCGTAGAGATCGATCATGGCAATGTCCTCGGTTTCCGCTTTCGAAATTGGCGAGGCCGAGAACCTATCGGCCACTCGTTGCGCCGGCAAGGCGACGGCCGGCAACTGCGTTATGCGCATCGATCACTTGTGCGGCATCGCCGATGCCGCGTAGGCTCGCATTGGGGCGCTGAAGAATAATGAGGGGAGGACGCGATGCAGCGCACATTCCGGCGGCTGGTCGCCATCGCATTTCTGGGCGTGGCGGCGGCCGCCGTTCCAGGCGCCGCGCGCGCGGACGATGATTATCCGACCCATGCGGTGCGGTGGCTCGTCGGCTATCCGCCGGGCGGCGCAACCGACATCGTCGCCCGGCTGATCGGACAATATCTCTCCGAACGCCTGCATCAGCAGTTCGTCATCGAGAACAGGCCCGGCGCCGGCAACAATCTCGGCACCGAACTCGCCGCACATTCGCCGCCGGACGGCTACACGCTGTACCTGGTCAATCCAGCCAACGCCATCAACGCCACGCTCTATAAGAATCTTCCCTTCGACTTCCTTCGCGACATGGCGCCGGTTGCCGGCATTATGCAGGTGCCCAATGTGATGGAAGTGAATCCGACTATGCCGGTGCACACGGTCGCGGAATTCATCTCCTATGCCAAGGCGAGCCCGGGCAAGATCAATATGGCGTCCGCCGGCATCGGCACGTCGACGCATATGTCCGGCGCCTTGTTCATGCTGATGACGGGCGTGAATTTAGCGCATGTGCCGTATCGCGGCGGAGCGCCGGCCATCGCCGATCTGCTCGCCAACCAGGTCCAGGTCTATTTCGACAATCTGCCGTCCTCGATCGCCTTCATCAAAGCCGGGCGGCTGCGGCCGCTGGCGGTGACGACGGCACGGCGCGCGACGGTGCTGCCGGATGTGCCGACGATCGCCGAGACCGTGCCCGGTTACGAGGCAAGCGTATTTTACGGCATGGCGGTGCCGGCGGGAACGCCGCGCGACATCGTCGAGACGCTCAACCGCGCCGTCAACGATGCGCTCGCCGATCCGGACATGCAGGGCAAGCTCGCCCAGCTCGGCGGCACCTTGACCCCCGGCACGCCGGAAGATTTCGGCAAGCTCGTTGCCGACGAAACCGACAAATGGGCCAAGGTGGTCAAGGCCACCGGCGCAACGGCGGAGTAGACGGCTTCGCGAAGAATCATGAGCAAAAGGAAATCGCCCGAACAGCTCCGCAGCTATCGCTGGCTCGGCAAGAACGATCTGCGCTCGTTCGGCCATCGCTCGCGGTTGCAGCAACTCGGCTATGGCCGGCCCGATTGGGTCGGCAAGCCGGTGATCGGCATCATCAATACCTGGAGCGACATCAACGCCTGTCACGGCCATTTGCGGGCGCGCGCCGAGGACGTCAAGCGCGGCGTCTATCAGTCGGGCGGTTTTCCGATCGAGCTACCGGCAATGTCGCTTGCCGAGCCGCTGGTGAAACCCTCGACCATGCTGTACCGCAATTTTCTGGCCATGGAGTGCGAGGAACTCCTGCGCAGCCATCCGATCGACGGCGCGGTGCTGATGGGCGGCTGCGACAAGACCACGCCCGGCCTGATCATGGGCGCGATCTCGATGGGGATTCCCGCGATCTACGTGCCGGCAGGTCCGATGCTGCGCGGCAATTACCGCGGCAACGTTTTGGGCTCCGGCTCCGATGCTTGGAAATACTGGGACGAGAAGCGCGCCGGGAGGATCGGCGACGACGAATGGAACGAGATCGAAGGTGGCATCGCGCGCTCGTTCGGCACCTGTATGGTGATGGGCACCGCGGCCACCATGATGGCGATCACCGAAGCGCTCGGCTTGGCGTTACCCGGCGCGTCGTCGATCCCGGCGCCGGACGCCAATCATCCGCGCATGTGCGCCGCCGCCGGCCGCCGCGCCGTCGAGATGGTTTGGGAGGATTTGACGCCGGACAGAATTCTCACCCCGGCGGCGTTCGACAATGCCATCCGTGTCCACATGGCGCTCGGCGGCTCGACCAATGCGATCATCCACGTCATCGCCATGGCGCGCCGCGCCGGCGTTGCGCTCGATATGGCCCGCTTCGATGCGTTATCGCGGCAAGTGCCGGTCATCGCCAATATCACGCCGTCCGGGAAATATCTGATGGAGGATTTCTTCTATGCCGGCGGCCTGTCGGCGCTGATGGGGCAGATGCGGGATCTGCTCGATCTCACTTGCATCTCCGTGAGCGGCCGCAGCGTCGGCGAGAATATCGCCGGCGCCAAGGTTCATTTGCCCGAGGTCATCCATTCGCTGAAAGAACCGCTTTATCCGGAGGGCGCCACCGCCGTGCTCACCGGCAATCTCGCGCCGCGCGGTTGCGTGATGAAGCCGGCCGCCGCCGACCAGCGCTTCCTGCATCATCGCGGCAAGGCGATCGCGTTCGAGAATTACGATCACATGGTGGGGCAGGTCGAGCGCGACGATCTCGATGTGACGCCGGATCACGTGCTGGTTTTGAAAAACGGCGGCCCGAAGGGCGGTCCGGGCATGCCGGAATGGGGGCAATTGCCGATTCCGAAAAAGCTCCTGAAAGCCGGCGTGCGCGACATGCTGCGCATTTCCGACGCGCGCATGAGCGGCACCAGTTACGGTGCCTGCATCCTGCACGTGGCGCCGGAAAGCTTTGTCGGCGGTCCCTTGGCGTTTGTGCAAACCGGCGACGAGATCGAAGTCGAGGTCGCGGCGCGGCGCATCCATTTGCATGTCGGCGAGGAGGAATTGTCGCGCCGCCGCGCCGCCTGGAAGCCGCCGGCGCCGCATTATCCGCGCGGCTACGGCGCGATGTATTCGCAGCATATCGGCCAGGCCGACGAAGGCTGCGACTTCGATTTTCTGCAAGGCCAGGCGCCGATCGAAGAGCCGGAGATCCATTGATGTCGTCATTTTGGGCTCGCGCCTTGGCGCGCCCCGAAATGACGTTACCCCGGTGGCAGAATGATCGCGCGGCATTCGCCGAAGCCGATGCGGGCAAAGCCGGGCTTTTCGCAAAATCCGCGGAAGATGATCTCGTCGCCGTCTTCAAGAAAGCCGCGCTTTTCGCCGCCCGGCAGCGTCAGCGGAGCCGAGCCGCGCGTGGTGAGTTCGAGCAGGCTGCCCCAGCTCGATTGCTCCGGACCGGACACCGTGCCCGAGCCGATCAGATCGCCGGTCGCCAGATTGCAGCCGTTGCTGGTGTGATGCGCGATCATTTGCGCCGCGGTCCAATAGAGGTTCGCGCACGAAGTCTGCGTGACGCGCAGCGGCGCGGTTCCGGCGCGACGCATGGTCTCGGTCGAGACATAGGCCTCAAGCGTGATGTCGAGGCCGCCATGCGCCCGGTCGCCGACATCGTCGAGATGCGGCAGCGGCGCCGGATCGCCGGCCGGCCTTACGAACGCCGCGCTGCGAAACGGCACCAGCGCCTCCGCCGTCACCACCCAGGGCGAAACCGTGGTGGCGAAATTCTTGCCGAGGAACGGACCGAGCGGCTGGTATTCCCAGGCCTGAATATCCCGCGCCGACCAGTCGTTGAGCAGGCAGCAGCCGAAAATATGCTCCGCCGCCGCGGCGACCGGCACCGGCTCGCCGAGTTCGCTCGGCATGCCGACGTAAATGCCGAGCTCGAGCTCGAAATCGAGATTGCGCGACGGTCCGTAGCTCGGTGCGGCCTCGTCCGGGCGCTTGCGCTGGCCGCGCGGCCGCTTGAACGGCGTGCCGCTGACGCGGATCGAGGAGGTGCGGCTGTGATAGGCGACCGGCACGTATTTGTAGTTCGGCATCAGCGGATTGTCGGGACGGAATAAGCGTCCGGCATTGCTGGCGTGAAAGATCGAGGCGAAGAAATCGGTGAAATCGCCGACCACGACCGGCAATCTCATCTCGGCTCGCGACATCGGCGTCAGATGCCGGCGCAGTCCCCGGTCGCCATGCTCGGCGCTCAGGCTGCGCGACAGCGCAAGCCGCAGCGCCGACCAGGCCTGCGCTCCCAGCGACATCAGATGATTGAGCGCCGGCACCGGGCATGCCTCGGCTGCCTGTGCCGCGAGACCGTCGAAGGATGCACCGGCCGCCGCGACATCGAGAATCTGATCGCCGATCGCGACGCCGACGCGCGCCGGCGGTCCCGACGGCGGGCGGTAGACCCCGAACGGCAGATTCTGAATCGGAAAATCGCAGCCGGGCGCGTTGGCACTTTCGACAAAGCTTCTTCGCGAAGGATCGTGCGTTTCGTTGAGTACGATCGGCATTTTTCGAATCTTGCCTGAGACGCGTCAATGCGCCGGTTGCTGTTCCGCTTCGCCGCGGATCGCGGCATAGCGCTCCAGAAAGTCGGCATACATGCGCGCCAATCCTTCCCGCAGCGGCGTCTTGGCGCGCCAGCCCAGCGCATTGATGCGCGAAACGTCCAGAAGCTTGCGCGGCGCGCCGTCGGGCCGCGACGTGTCAAACTCGATCCGGCCGCGATAGCCGATCACATCGGCGACGACGCGGGCGAACTCGGCGATGGTCAGGTCCTCGCCGGTTCCGATATTGATGAATTGCAGATCGGAATAGCATTTCATGACGAATACGCAGGCATCGGCCAGGTCGTCGACGGCGAGGAACTCGCGCCGCGGCGCGCCGGTGCCCCACACCATCACGCGCGCATCGCCGTTGACCTTGGCCTCGTGGAAACGCCGCAGCAAAGCCGCCGGAACGTGGCTGTCATCGGGGTGATAATTGTCGCCCGGCCCGTAGAGATTGGTCGGCATCACCGAAACGAAGTCCGCGCCATATTGCAGACGATAGCCTTCGCACAATTTGATGCCGGCGATCTTGGCGATCGCGTACCATTGATTGGTCGACTCCAGCGGCCCCGACAACAGCATGTCCGGCGCCATCGGCTGCGGCGCCAGGCGCGGATAGATGCAGGACGACCCGAGATAGACGAGTTTCTGCACGGCGCAGCGATGCGCGGCGCGAATCGTATTGAGCGCGATCGCCACGTTGTCGGCAAGGTAATCGGCGGGGAACGTGCTGTTGGCACGAATGCCGCCGACTTTGCCCGCGGCCACAATCACCGCATCGGGCTTGGCTTGCGCCATGAAGCGTTCGACCTCGTCCGATCGCTGCAGATCGAGATCGCGGTGCGCGGCAAATATAATGTCGCAATTCTCGCGCTCGAGCCGCCGCATGATTGCCGAACCGGCCATGCCGGTGTGACCGGCGACGAAAACCCGCTTGCCGCTTAACTCGAAAATGACCGGCGCGCCGCTCATGCGATTTCGCCTAGCGTTGTTTTGATATAATCATGCCTTAGTCGTGCACGTTGCGATACGCCCCGTCGCGGCGCATGTCTTGCAGATCGGCATCGACCATTTCGCGCACCAATTCGTCGAACGTCACTTTGTGGCGCCAGCCGAGCTTTCGCCGGGCCTTCGATGGATCGCCGAGCAGCGCGTCGGTTTCGGTCGGCCGGAAGTAGCGTTCGTCGATTTCGATCAGCACGCGGCCGTTGCCTGCATCGATGCCCTTTTCAGCGATGCCGGAGCCGCGCCATTCAATTGTCTTGCCGACGCAAGCGAATGCCTTCTCGACGAAGTCGCGAACCGAATGCTCTTCCCCGGTTGCCAAGATATAGTCGTCCGGCTCCGGCTGCTGCACGATAAGCCACATGCCTTCGACGTAGTCGCGGGCGTGGCCCCAATCGCGCCGGGCGGCGAGATTGCCGAGGAAGAGCTTATGCTGCAAGCCAAGCTCTATTGCCGCCACGGCGCGGGTGATCTTGCGGGTCACGAAGGTTTCGCCGCGCGTCGGCCCTTCGTGATTGAACAGAATGCCGTTCGACGCATGCATCCCGTAGGCTTCGCGATAATTGATGGTGATCCAATAGGCGTACAGCTTGGCCGCTGCGTAGGGCGAACGCGGATAAAACGGCGTCGTCTCGCGCTGCGGCGTTTCCTGGGCCATACCGTACAGTTCCGAGGTCGAAGCCTGATAAAACCGCACTTTGTCCTCGAGGCGCAGGATGCGAATGGCCTCCAGCAATCGCAGCGTGCCGAGGGCGTCGGCATTGGCCGTGTATTCGGGCGTCTCGAACGAGACGCGCACGTGACTTTGCGCGGCGAGATTGTAGATTTCGGTCGGCTGCACTTCCTGAATGATGCGAATGAGATTCGTCGAATCCGTCATATCGCCATAGTGAAGAAAAAATCGCACGCCGGTGCTGTGGGGGTCTTGGTACAGATGATCGACCCGCGACGTGTTGAACGACGACGACCGCCGCTTGATGCCGTGCACGACGTAGTTCTTCGCCAGCAACAGCTCGGCGAGGTAGGCGCCGTCTTGGCCGGTCGCCCCGGTGATCAACGCAATGCGATCTGCCATGGGATTGGCTTCTGATGGTTCCACTGTTGTCCGATTCCGAAGTTCGCGCGCGTGTGCGCTCATGCGAGCTTCGGAATCAAAGCGACCCTAGCACATTATTGATATTGTTGCGGAACTTTGGAATTGAGGTTTCTACGCGAGTTTCCCGGCCAACTATTAAAACTTCAATTCCACCGCACGGGCTAAGTCTTGCCGATTCCATTATTGATCAAGCTGGCGCCGCGCCGCCGAGCCGCTGCCGCTCCCGCATCTGCTGATTTTCGTTCATGCGCCGCTGCGCTTCGGCATCGATGGCGCGCTTGAGGTCGGGATGGTTCGCGGTGAGCGTGCGGAAGTCGGCAAGATCGAGGATGAGAAGCGTCGACGGCGTCGTCGTGGTCACGTTGGCGCTGCGCACCGAATCGCCGAGCAAAGCGAGCTCGCCGAAAAACGCCCCGGCGCCGAGCCGCACCGGCGTCGGCTTGATATCCACCTGCACCTCGCCGGCGGCAATGAAATACATGCAATCGCCGACCTTGCCGCGGCGAATAATGGCGACACGCTCGGGAACTTCGAGACGCCGCAGCATGTGGGTGATTTCGGTAATCGACGACGGTTCAAGCGATTGGAAAAACGGCACTTTGCTGACGAGGTCCCAGGTCTGAATGAAATTGCGTCGCCGGGTTTCGTTGGCGAAGCCGGTGGCGAGAATGCCGGTGGACAGACCGAAACTGACAATGCCGAAGATCATGACCACGCCGCCGACCAGATGTCCCAGTTGCGTAATCGGCACTTTGTCGCCGTAGCCAGTCGTCGTCAGCGTTACGACCGCCCACCACAAAGCTTGCGGCATCGAGTCGAAAGCGCCCGGCTGTACGCGGCGCTCGATCACAAGCATGGCGGCCGAGGATAGAAACAGCACGATTAAAAACAGCGCCAAGACGCTCGCCAGCGGCTTTGCCTCGAGCATAAAGACACGGCCGAGCTGAGCGAAACCCGGCGAGTTCTGCGCAAGCTTCAGGACCCACAGTGTCGCAAACAGCCACGCGTTGGCTCCGCTTGCGCCGTAGAGGAGCGCGATCGGCACGGCGATCACGCTGATGACGTTGACAAAAAACGACAAAGAGAGAAAATGCTCTCGTGCGTTGCCGGCGCGTATGGCGGTTCGCGCGCGAAGCGCGCCGTCGACCGCAAAATACGCAAGACAACACCACAGGCAGGCGCCGAGCCAGAGACCGGCTGAGTCCTGCAACGCCGGGACCGAGTAGGCCGTCATCGCCGATAGGCCGACGGCGAGGATCAGAATTCGGGCCAGCGCCGATGCGCCGAAGCGACGTAACGGCGCGGTCAGTTGGGCGACGATCCCGATCGCGTCGTTGAATATCACGCCAACACCATGGGTCCTGGGTACGCCGGGCCGACGATAAATTACGCCCCCGACGGCTTATGAGCCAGCCGAGATTACACGCGTCGAGCTGGGCTGCAACCGAAAACCCTTTGATAAAAATGGTAAATTTGCCCTTCACGGCAACGCTTGCGCGCTTAAATTTGCGCTCCGATGCCGTTACACTGCCCCGACTCAAGGGCCCATCCCCCGTCCAGGGCATTTCATGAAACGGCAGCAGATTTCACGCTTCGAGCTGGCGAGCTATCTGCTCTCGCCGGCGCTGTTCGTGATGGTGACGCTGATGGTGGTCGAGGCGATGCTGGCCGCGGCGACCACGTGGTTCGTCATCAATGCCGGACGCAGAGTTGCGGTCGGCCAATTCCTGCTCACCGACCTGATCTGGATCCTCACCGCGCAATCGATGTCCTACGTGATCGGCGTCGTCAGTTGGGTGTTCGCCGAACAGGCCGGCTATCGCGGTTTCGGCAAGTTCATGTTGCGCTTCGCCCGCGACAACCGCGATAAGGTCGAACTCCTAAACGAGAAGCCCGCCCGCGAACAGGTCGAGCCGTTCCTGACCGGGGAAACCTTCCAGTGCTTCTTCAACGTCATGTACGAGCTGGAATTTGCGCTGAAGCTGTTTCTTGGTCTGGTTTTCAACGCGCTGGTGCTCGGCGCCGAGATCGATCCCAGCCTGCCGGTCGCTTATGTCGGCGCCTTCGGCGCGCTGCTGTTGATGCAGTGGGTGCTGCAGAAGCCGATCGCGCACGCCTATCTGGAAAACCAGCGCATGAACAACCGCGTCACCGCGCAGGGCTATACCGCGTGGGACAACGTCTTCGCCGGCAACAGCTACAATCTCAGATTATGGCTTGCCGGCTTCAAGACGCGGCTGCGCGAGGGCCTGGTCGCGCAAATTCGCGCCATCGTCGCGCGCGAGGGCATGAGCGCGATGAGCGGCATCGTCAGCCTCGCCATCGTCTTCGCCGCCATCACGATGGTCGCGGTGCACAATGCCGGCGACACCGCATTGCTGGTCGGCTTGGCGACGACGCTGCCGCGGCAAATCGAGATGACCTACGAGCTGCATCTGCTCGCCAGCGGCTGGAACGATTTCATCGCCATCTGGACGCGGTTCGGCGGCGTCGCCGCCAATATGCTGCCGCAGCCCGATCCGGATTTCGACGAGCGCGTCAAATACGACCGTTTGGTGCTGCGCGAAGGCGATCACGCCAACGTGGTCTCGTCGCTGGGCGACGCGTTGCGCGTGACGTTGGCGCGGCCGACCGGCCGCATCAATGTGCGCGGCGGCAACGGCACCGGCAAATCCTCGCTGCTGGCGAGCCTGAAAACCGAGATGAAGAAGCGGGCCTATTATTGGCCGACCACGGATCGCCTGGCGTTCCGCTTCGCCGGCGGCGTGGTGCCGGTCAACGTCGAGGGCGACGATGAGGATGAGGTCGTGCTCGAGGAATCGATGGACAAGAAGCTCGGCTTCTCCTCCGGCGAGCGGCAGCTCAAATCGCTTCAGGAAATCGTCGAGTCGACCACCGCGGAAGTCTATCTGCTCGACGAATGGGACGCCAATCTCGACGACACCAACAAGGCCAAGGCCGATGCGCTGGTCGACGAACTGGCCGCGCGCGCCCGCGTCGTCGAAATCTCGCACCGCGATCGTCCGGCGTGAACGCCAGAACAGCCCGAGTTACCGCTATTTACGGCCATTTGCCGTGTGACCGGCAGCACAGTTATCGCGCGCCAATGTGGTAATCTGTGAAAGCCCGGATGCAGAGGCAGCTATGAGGCGGCGGGAATTCATGACGTTGCTCGGCGGCGCGGCGATCGGCACGCCGCTTGCCGCACGCGCGCAGGAGACTGCGCCACTGCGGCGCATCGCGGTACTGATGAATTATCCGGCCACCGAGCCGGAGGCCAAGCGTCGCATTGATACGTTCCTCAAGGCGATGGCCGCACTGGGGTGGATCGACGGCAAGAATCTCCGCATCGACTATCGCTTCGACATCGAAGGAGCAAACGTCGCGAGCAATGCCGCGAATGTTTTGCGGCTGGCGCCCGACGTAATTTTGGCCACTGCACCGCCGAGCGTGCTGGCGCTTCAGCAGGTGACCCATACCATCCCCGTGGTTTTTGTCGCAGTCACCGATCCGATCGCGCTCGACATCGTCCAAAGTCTGGCGCACCCCGGCGGGAACGTCACCGGATTTTCGCCGGCCGAGGTCAGCGTGAGCGGCAAATGGCTCGAACTCATGAAAGAGATCGCGCCGGACGTAAAACGCGTGGCGGTGTTTCAGGCGGCAGGCAATCTCGGCGGGACGAAGCAGATCGCCGCGATCGAGGCGGCAGCTCCCGCGCTCGGCATGGAGATCAGCTTTATCGGAGTCAAGGACGCAGCCGAGATGGAGCGTGGCGTTGAGGCTTTCGCGCAAGCGCCGCATGGTGGATTGATCGTGCTCAGGATTGCGGAAGATATCGCGGTGCGTACCGAGATTATCGCGCTCGCAGCGCGCCACCGGCTGCCGGCGGTCTATCCGCTCCGCCTCTGCACGACCGGCGGCGGCCTCATCTCGTATGGACCCGATGTCGTCGATGAATATCGACAGGCAGCCGGCTACGTCGACCGCATTCTCAAGGGCGAGAAGCCGGGCGAGTTGCCGGTGCAGTCGTCGACCAAATTCGAACTGGTGATCAACCTTAAGACGGCAAAAGAGCTCGGTCTTACAATGCCATCGACCCTATTGGCGACCGCAGACGAGGTGATCGAATGAAATCGCCGCAATCCAGTGTCAGAGCCGACAAGGTCGGTTCGATCGGGCCGTACAGCTGCAAATGAGAATCATGATTTCGCCGCAGGGAGACGAGCCATGAGACGCCGCGATGTCCTGCCACTGCTGGCCGTAACGATGATAGCGGCGTCCGGCGCCGCCAGAGCGCAGACCAGCGCAAAGGTCTATCGGATCGGTACGCTCACCGTCGGGCCGCCGATCCCGCCCACGGCCGGCACCGGAGCAATGTTGCTCGCCGGGCTGGCGCAGCGCGGTTTTAAGCTCGGTGAAAATCTCGCCTACGAAGCGCGTGGCGCCGCCGGCAAGATCGGACAGATCGCGAATCTGATGCAGGAATTGAAGGCCGCCAATGTCGATGTGGTCGTCACCGTAGGCTACCCGGCCGCCGCGGCCGCCAAAGCCTCGGGTGTTGCCACCGTGATCGCGACCGGCTCAGGCGATCCGGTCGTCACCGGGCTTGTCGCAAGCCTGGCGCATCCGGGCGGCAACGTCACGGGAATATCAGACGACGCCGCCGCACTCTCCACCAAACGCCTCGGACTGTTGAAGGCAGTGGTGCCGAAGCTCCACCGGGTCGCCATGCTGTGGAACAAGGACGACCGCGGCATGACCCAGCGTTACGATGCCTCGGCAAAGGCGGCGCAGGAATTGGACGTGCTGGTGCAACCGCTCGGCGTGCGCGAACCGGACGACTTCAACGAAGCTTTCGCGGCGATGGACCGCGAGCCGCCGGACGCCATTCTGATGGTGACCGACTCGCTCACTCTGCTCAATCGCAAACGCGTGTTCGATTACGCCGACGCCCATCGCCTGCCGGCGATTTATGAGCAGGATTTCATGGCTCGCGACGGCGGGCTGATGTCCTACGGCGCCGACGCGCACGAATCCTTCGATCGCGCCGCGGCGCTGGCCGCCCGTATTTTCCAAGGCGCCAAGCCCGCCGATCTGCCGTTCGAAATTCCGACGCGCTATCGGTTCGTGGTCAACCTGAAGACTGCGAAAGCGATCGGCCTGGAATTTCCGACCAACGTGCTCGCTCTCGCCGACGAGGTGATCGAGTGAGGCGGAGGGAGTTCATCCCTTTCTTTGGTGGCGCGGCGGCGTGGCCGCTTGCCGCGCGCGCACAGCAATACACGGCGCGGATGGCTCACGTCGGCATCATCGATGACGGACCGATCTGGGATCCGTTCCATGAGCAGCTAGCCACATTGGGCTATGTGGAGGGCAAAAATATCGCGTTCGACTATCGCCGCGCCAACGGAGCTTCCGATCAATTGTTTGTGGCAGCCAACGTGCTGGTTCGGATTCCCGTTGATGTCCTCGCGGTCTACGGCACTCCTGCGGCGCAGGCGGCGCAGCAGGCGACCAGAACCGTTCCAGTCGTCGCGATTTCACTGGGCGATCCCGTCGCGGCCGGGCTCGTCGCCAGTTTCGCGCGGCCCGGCGGCAATATCACCGGCAACACCATTCTCGGTACCGACATCGTCACCAAGCGGCTGCAAATCCTGAAAGACGCCATTCCCTCCGCGTCGCGCGTCGGGTTCCTTTGGAATCCCGACAATGGCTCAAGCGCAGCTGTCATGCGGGAGCTATTGAAATCGGCGCCGCTTTTTCACATGACGGTTGCCTCATTTGAGGCACGGACCGGGGATGACTTCGCTGCCGTCTTTGCGCAGATGTCGTCCGACCGTCCCGATGCAATACTGACGACGAACGATCCGTTGCACCAGGCGCAGATGCGCAGGATTATCGACTTCCTTTTGCAGAACCGCATCCCAGGACTGTTTCAAATCCGGCAAAACGCGGCCGACGGCGGGCTGATGTCCTATGGCGCGAGCTTTTCCGACCTGTTTCGGCGCGGTGCGCTCTACGTCGACAAAATCCTGCACGGGACCAAGCCGGAGGACTTGCCTATCGAACAACCCCTGACGTTTAGCCTTGTGATCAATCTCAAGACGGCTAAGGCGATCGGCCTCGAAATCCCGCAGACACTCATCGCGCGGGCCGACGAGGTGATCGAATGAGTGGAAAAAGCCATATTTCACCTCCCTCTTCAGGGCGCGAGTGATACTGAGATGGCCGGATGAAAGCCGACGTAGACCATAAAAGCGGCATAGCCGCGAGCGCGGCGCCGGATCGGCTCGGCGGGCCCGCTGCGGCATCCGGCGCGTCGATCGTGCGCAGCCGGCTCTTCATCAAATACGTTGCGCTCCTTGTCAGCGTGGTCGTGCTCGCGCTCGTCGCCAATGGCGCTTTCGAGGTCTGGTTTTCCTTTCAGGAGCAAAAGGCCGCGCTCACTCATATCCAGCACCAGCAGGCCGAGGCCGCCGCCGATAAGATCGAAGAGTTTGTCACCCAGATCCAGAGCCAGCTCGGCTGGACCACGCAACTGCCGTGGACCAACGCCACGCTCGATCAGCGGCGCTTCGATGCGTTGCGGCTTCTCCGCCAGGTGCCGGCCATCACCGAGCTTGCGCAGATCGACGCTTCCGGTCACGAGCAGCTCAAAGTGTCGCGGCTCACCATGGACGTGGTCGGCAGCGGCATCGACTACTCCAACAAGCCGGAATTCACCGAGGCCGTGAAGAACAAGGTCTATTACGGCCCGGTCTATTTCCGCCGCGAGTTCAGAGCCCTACATGACGATCTCGCTGGCGGGCGCGCGCCCCGAAAATGGCGTCAGCATCGCGCAGGTCAACCTCAAGCTCATCTGGGACGTGGTTTCGGGCATCAAGGTCGGCGAGCAGGGCCATGCCTATGTGGTCGATCGCGCCGGCCGGCTGATTGCGCACCCCGACATCAGCCTGGTGTTGCGCAATACCGACATGGCGAAGCTTGCCCAGGTGCGGAGCGCCCGCGCCGGCGGCAGCGGCGGGGACGTGGAGGAGGCCGACGACATCGGCGGCCATAAGGTGCTCACCGCCTATGCGCGGGTGCATCCGCTCGGCTGGTTCGTGTTCGTCGAAACCCCGATCGAGGAAGCCTATGCGCCGCTCTACCGGTCGATCCAGCGCACCGGCTATGTGTTGTTCGGCGCCTTGGCGCTCGCTTTCATCGCCGGGACGTTTCTCGCCCGCCGCATGGTGGTGCCCATCCAGGCGTTGCGCGCGGGCGCCGCGCGCATCGGCTCGGGCGATCTCGCCCAGCGCATCGACATCAAGACCGGAGACGAGGTCGAGGCGCTCGCCAATCAGTTCAACGATATGGCGGGCCGGCTGCAGGAATCCTACGCCGATTTGGAGAAGAAGGTCGAGGATCGCACAGCCGAATTGAGCGAGGCGTTGCAGCAGCAGACGGCAACGTCGGAAGTACTGCGTGTCATCTCTAGCTCGCCGGGCGAGCTAGCGCCGGTGTTCCAGGCGATGCTGGCGAACGCGATACGGATTTGCGACGCAAAATTCGGAGTTCTGTTTCGATACGACAACGAAGCTTTCGTTCCGGTCGCGGAGTTCGGCCTGCCGCCGGCACTTGCCGAGTTTGAGCGGCAGCGCGGTTCGTTTCGACCACCTGCCGGAGGCCCACTCGATCGCCTGTTGCGGACAAAAGACGTGGTCCGCATTGCCGACTACTCGGCAGAACCTGTTCTGGGCGCTCCGGCAAAGTTCGGTGGCGCGCGGTCGACTATTGATGTGCCGATGCTCAAAGAGAATGCGCTGATCGGCGCCATCGTGATCTACCGCCAGGAAGTGCGACCCTTCACCGACAAGCAAATCGCGCTGGTGCAGAACTTCGCCGCGCAAGCCGTGATCGCCATCGAGAACGCGCGGTTGCTCAGCGAATTACGCCAATCGCTGGAGCAACAAACTGCGACTGCGGACGTTCTGCGCGTTATCAGCGCGTCACCGGGCGATCTGCAGCCGGTGTTTAGCACAATGCTGGAGAATGCTGCACGTATTTGCGAGGCGAAATTCGGAACAATGCTGCTGGCCGAAGGCGATAAATTCCGCATGGCGGCGATGCACGGTGCGCCGCGGGCGTGGGCCGAAAAGCGCACCCGCGAACCGGTATTTTCGCCAGGACCAAGCAATAACATCATTCGTGCCGCGCGTTCCAAGAAAGCGCAGCATATCCCCGACCTGAGGCTGGACCAGAGCTACATCGATCGGGAGCCGGCGGCGGTCGCGTTGGCGGAAATCGCCGGTGCACGGACGCTCCTGGTCGTTCCCATGCTCAAGGACGATGTAGTCGCGGGTGTCATCGGTATTTATCGTCTGGAAGTGCGTCCGTTCACCGATAAACAAATTGCGCTCGTCACGAACTTCGCCGCCCAGGCCGTCATCGCCATCGAGAACACCCGCCTGCTCCACGAATTGCGCCAACGCACCGACGATCTCAGTCAGTCGCTCGAGGAATTGCGCACCGCGCAGGATCGCCTGGTGCAGACCGAGAAGCTCGCTTCCCTCGGCCAGCTCACCGCCGGCATCGCCCACGAGATCAAGAATCCGCTCAATTTCGTCAATAACTTCTCCTCGCTCTCGGTCGAGCTGATCGACGAATTGCAGGAGGAGTTGGCGAAGGTGAAGGTCGACGACGCCGCGCGCGGGGAAATAGCTGATTTGGCGAACACCCTGAAGGGCAACCTTGAGAAGATCGTGCAGCATGGCAAGCGGGCGGATTCGATCGTCAAGAACATGCTGCTGCATTCGCGCGAGGGCTCCGGCGAGCACCGCCCCATCAACGTCAATGGACTGGTCGAAGAGAGCCTCAATCTCGCTTATCACGGCGCGCGGGCGGAGAAGCAGGGCTTCAATATCACGCTGGAGCGCTCGTTCGATCCGGCCGCCGGCGAAGTCGATCTTTACCCACAGGAGGTCACCCGCGTCCTGCTCAACTTGATCTCGAACGGTTTCTATGCGGCGACCAAGCGCAAGGCGCAGGCCGATGGCGAGAACTTCGAGCCGACGCTCGCGGCGTCGACCAAAAATCTGGGCGACCGCGTGGAAATCAGGATTTGCGACAACGGCACCGGCATTCCGCCCGAGGTGAAAGAGAAAATGTTCAACCCGTTCTTTACCACCAAGCCGGCGGGGGAGGGCACCGGGCTCGGCCTCTCCATCAGCCATGACATCATCGTGAAACAGCACGCCGGCACAATCGCCGTCGATACTGAGCCCGGCAAATTCACCGAGTTCAAGATCGTGCTGCCGCGCAAGGCGGCGGCGCTGGAAAAAACAGGAGGGCGCGCGTGAGTTTACTCATTCTCGTGGTCGACGATGAGCCTGACGTGGAAATTCTGTTTCGCCAGCAATTCCGCCGCGATTTGCGCGCCGGCCGTTTTACCATGGAATTTGCCCAGTCTGCGCCGGCCGCGCTGCAGGCCATCAGTGACGCCGCCGGCGCCTCGCTCATTCTCATCCTGTCCGACATCAACATGCCGGGGATGAGCGGCCTCGAGCTGCTGCCCAAGGCAAAGGAAGTGCGGCCGGACGTCCCGGTCATCATGATCACCGCTTATGGCGATGCGGAGACCAAGCGCAAAGCGCTGGAACGCGGCGCCGACGCGCTTCTGACCAAGCCGATCGATTTTTTGGCGCTGCGTAACGAGATCGACACGCGAGTCGAAAAGGCTGCATGAACGCCTGTATCCTGTTCGTCGATGACGAGCCCGATTTGGAAGCTCTCATCACGCAGAAATTCCGCCGCCAGATCCGCGACGGAACGGCAAAATTCCTGTTTGCCCGCGACGGCATCGAAGCGCTCGATGTGTTGAAGGCGAATGACGACATCGATCTGGTCGTCAGCGACATCAATATGCCGCGGATGGACGGCTTGACGCTGTTGCAGAAGCTGCAGGAAAGTGACGGCGGACTGTCCACCATTATCGTGTCGGCCTACGGCGACATGGCGAACATCCGCACCGCCATGAATCGCGGCGCCTTCGATTTCGTCACCAAGCCGATCGATTTTGCCGACCTGGAAACCACCATCGCCAAGACCTTGCGCCACATCGAGGCGCTGCGCGAGGCGCGGCAACGTCAGGCCGAGGCCGAGCGCGCGCATGCGTCGCTGTCGCGCTATTTCTCGCCGAACCTGGCGCAGCGGCTTGCCAGCGACCCGGCCGCGGGCGAACTCGAAGGAAAGAGGCGCGAGATCGCAACGCTGTTCACCGACATCACCAGCTTCACCGCGCTCGTGGAAATGCTGGAGCCAAGCGTGCTCGGCCCGCTGCTCAACGAGTATCTCACCGGCATGACCGATATCGTCTTTGCCCACGACGGCACCGTCGCCAAGATCATCGGCGACGCCATCCATGTGCTGTTCGGCGCTCCCGGCGAGCAGCCGGACCACGCCACCCGCGCCGTCGTCTGTGCGCTGGCGCTGGACGACTACGCGCGATCGATCTGTAATATTTACCGAAACAAGGGCCTCGCGCTCGGCTTGACGCGGATCGGCGTTCATGCCGGGCCGGCGATTGTCGGCGCTTTCGGCGGCGGCCGCTTTTTCGATTACACCGCCTATGGCGATACCATCAATGTCGCCGCGCGCCTGGAAAATGCCAACAAGCAGCTCGGCACCCGGATTTGCGTGAGCGCGTCGCTCGCCGGCAAAGTCGAAGATTTCAAGGGCCGCCCGGTCGGCGACCTTATGCTGCGGGGCAGGACCGAGGCACTGCGCGCCTTCGAGCCGCTGCGGCCCGAGCACTACGGCAGTCCGGCGACCAAGTCGTATTTGGAGGCTTTTGCCAAACTGGAGGCCAACGATCCCGGCGCGGTCGCCGCGTTTGCCGCTCATCTCGGCAAGGAGCCCGGCGATCAGCTGGCGAGCTTCCACCTCAAGCGGCTTTTAAACGGCGCGACCGGGACCCGCATTCAGATGGAATAAGAGCCCGATGCCGGCTGCGTGATTTCCCCGAATTCGCGCCCGATTTTGTTGTGATGCACGGCACAATTCCCCTTCCCGGATGTGGTAATGTTATCGGCGGTTCTTAGCTCCACAGGCGAGGGCTGGCGTGAAGCGGACCGGTAAAACCGGAGGTCAAACAGCGAGTTCGCGGCGCCGTAAATCGGCAATCCGCAAGCGGTCGATCGTTGCCAGGCCCAGTCCCGGGCGCACGAGCGCCGAGGCCGATCTGCAAGAGCAACTCGAACGCAAAACCCGAGAGTTGAACGAGGCGCGCGAGCAGCAAGCGGCCACGGCCGAAATGCTCAAGTCCATCAGCGGCGCGACGTTCGATCTTCAGACCGTGCTTGATACGCTGGTGAAATCGGCCGCCAAGTTGTGCCGCGCCGACCGCGCCGCAATCCGGCTTGCAAAGAATGGCGCCTTCCATCATCTGGCAAGCTACGGGTTCACCGCGCAGCAGCGCGACTTCATGGCCAAGACACCCGTGCCGGCCAAGCCGGATCGCGGCTCGATTGCCGGCCGCGTGCTGATCGAAGGCAAGATCGTTCAAGTCGAGGACGCCAAGGCCGATCCCGACTTCCGACTGACGGCTCGATCCGGCTTCGCCGACGTGCGCACCGTCCTCGGCGTGCCAATGTTGCGCGGCGACGCGCTGATCGGTTTTCTCGTCTTCTCGCGCAATGTGGTCGAGCCATTTACCGATAAGCAGATCGATCTCGTCGCGACGTTCGCGGCGCAAGCCGTCATCGCCATTGAGAACACGCGGCTGCTCCACGAATTGCGGCAGCGTACTGACGATTTGACGGAATCCCTTGAGCAGCAGACGGCGATGTCGGAGGTACTCAGGGTCATCAGCGCGTCACCGGGAGAGTTGACCGCGATTTTCGATGCGATTCTCGAAAACGCAACGCGCATCTGCGAAGCCGAGTTCGGAATTCTGTTCAGCTATGACGGCGCGTTGTTCAATAAGATTGCGACGCGCAAAGTGCCGTCGAGGCTGCTTGAATTCATCGAGACGCGCGGCGCGTTCGTGCCGGCGGCTGGGACCACGCTTCACGAGATGCTGACGACGCGCAGGGTAATCCACCACGTCGATGCCTCGGCCGCGCAGATGAGCAGCGCGCCGGTGCGGCTTGGCGGCGCAAAATCGTTTCTTGCCGTGCCCATGTTCAAGGACGAGGCGTTGATCGGCGCCATAGCCATTTATCGCCAGGAGGTGCGGCCGTTCACGGAAAAGCAGATCGACTTGGTGCAGAGCTTCGCGGCTCAGGCCGTCATCGCCATCGAGAACACGCGGCTGCTCAACGAATTGCGCCAATCGCTGGAGCAGCAGACGGCGACGGCCGACGTGCTGCGCGTCATCAGCACCTCGCAGAACTCTGTGCAGCCGGTGTTGGATGCGGTGGTCGCGAATGCCAGCCGTTTGTGTGAGGCGTTCAACGCGACGATCTATCTGCGCGAAGGCGACAGCCTGACGACATGCGCGCATTCAGGGCCGCTTGCCGGCACGCCTGTCGGCCGTCCACGCCCGCTCAATCGCGATTGGGTCACCGGCCGTGCGGTTCTGGACCGGCGCACGATTCAGGTCCCCGACATTATCAGCAGCGACGAGTATCCCGAGGCAAAGGAAATGGCCCGTCGCTTCGGCCATCGCGCGGCGCTGGCCGTTCCGCTATTCCGCAAGGGCGTTGCCATCGGCGCCCTTCTGGTGCGCGACGAGGAAGTTCGCCCGTTCACCGACAAACAGATTGCGCTGGTGGAGAATTTCGCCGCCCAGGCCGTCATCGCCATCGAGAATACGCGGCTCCTAAACGAGTTGCGGGAGTCGCTGGAACAGCAGACCGCTACGGCAGATGTGCTGCGCGTGATCAGTTCGTCACCCGGCGAGCTCGAGCCGGTGTTCCAGGCCATATTGCAAAATGCGACGCAAATATGCGGCGCGAAGTTCGGCATGCTGTTTCTGTCGGAGGGAGAGGAGGCGGTCCGCACGGTTGGCATGTATGGCGTGCCACCCGCGTTTGCCGAGGCGAGACGACAAACACCGCTCGTCACTCTCAATCCGCGTACGACGATGGGCCGCGTGGCGGCGACAAAGAAGCCGGTTCAGGTTGCCGATATCCAGAATGACCCGGGATACACCGGCGATCCCGAACGTTATGCGGTCCTCCATCATTCCGGCGCACGTACAATGCTCAACGTGCCGATGCTCAAGGACGACAAAATTGTCGGCCAGATCGGCATTTATCGTCAGGAAGTTCGCCCATTCACCGACAAGCAGATCGAGCTGGTGCAGAACTTTGCCGCCCAGGCTGTTATCGCCATCGAGAACGCGCGGCTGCTCAACGAGTTGCGACAACGCACCGACGATCTCACCGAAGCGCTGGAGCAGCAGACTGCCACGGCGGACGTGCTGCGCGTCATTTCGAGCTCGCCGGGCGAGCTTGAGCCGGTCTTCAACGCCATGCTGGAGAATGCCGTACGCATCTGCGACGCGAATTTCGGCAACATCTATCGATGGCGCGACGAAGCGCTGCACCTCGTGGCGGCACACAAGACCCCGCCTGCCTTCGCCGAGGCGCGCCGGCGTTCGCCGATTCGTCCTTCCGAGAACTGCAATCCCCTGATCGACCGCATGGTCGCGACCAAAGCCCCCGTCCACTTTACCGATGCCGCGGCAGGCGAGGCTTATCGCGCCCGCCGCAATCAGGGCGCCGTCGACGCAGTGGAGCTTGGCGGCGTACGAACGGTCGTGGCCGTCCCGATGTTGAAGGAGGACGATCTCGTCGGTTCGTTCACGTTGTACCGAAATGAGCCGCGGCCGTTCACGGAAAAGCAGATCGCGCTGGTGACGAATTTCGCCGCCCAGGCGGTCATCGCCATCGAGAACGCGCGGCTGCTCAACGAGTTGCGCGAGTCGCTGGAGCAGCAGACGGCCACGGCGGACGTGCTGCGCGTCATCAGCTCGTCGCCCGGAGACCTGCAGCCGGTGTTCCAAGCGATGCTTGAGAATGCGACGCGGATTTGCGAAGCGAACTTTGGCACGCTCAACTTGCATACGGTGGATACTTCCACCGTCGTCGCAATGCATAATGCGCCAAAAGCATATGCAGAGTTGCGGCAACGCGAACCCACGTTCCGTTTCGGTCCCACCCACGTGCTCGGACGTGTCACCGCAACAAAGCAGGCGTTACAAATCGCCGACCTTAAAGCGGAACCCGACTACAGAGCCAACGATCCGGCGTTTTTCATAGTGGATTTGGGCGGCGCCCGAACGCTGCTCGTCGCGCCGCTGCTCAAAGATGACAGCCTGGTCGGCACCATCAGCATCTACCGTCAGGAAATTCGGCCGTTCACCGACAAACAGATCGAGCTGGTACAAAATTTCGCCGCCCAGGCCGTCATCGCCATCGAGAACACGCGGCTGCTCGGCGAGTTGCGCGAATCGCTGCAGCAGCAGATCGCCACCGCCGACGTGCTCAAAGTCATCAGCCGCTCGACGTTCGATCTGCCCGCGGTTCTCGATACGCTCGTGGATTCGGCGGCCAAGCTATGCGACGCCGAATGCGCCTTCATCTTTCGCCTTGAGGATGAGGCCTATCATCTCGCCGCCAATTACGGCTTTTCCGAAGAGTACCGGCAGTTCATCCTGCGCAATCCTATCAGGCCGGGACGGGGAACGCTTGTCGGGCGGACCGCGCTGAGCGCCCGCACTGTTCACCTGCCGGACTGTTTGGCCGATCCGGAATATGGCTGGACCGAATCCCAAAAGGTCGGCGGCTTCCGCACCATGCTGGGCGTACCGCTGTTGCGCGAAGGAAATCCGGTCGGCGTGATCGCGTTGACCCGCTCGGCGGTGAGGCCGTTCAGCGCGAAGCAGATCGAGCTGATCGAAACCTTTGCCGACCAGGCGGTGATCGCGATCGAGAACGTGCGGCTGTTCGAGGCCGAGCAGCAGCGCACGGCCGAGCTGACTGAATCCCTGGAGCAGCAGACGGCGACGGCGGAGATATTGGGTGTTATCAGCAAGTCGCTCAGCGACACGCAGCCGGTGTTCGATGCCATCGTGCAAAGCGGAGTACGGCTGTTTCCCGGCGCGGCGATCTTCATCGCGCTGGCGGAAGCCGGCGAGGTGAGGGCCGCGGCGATCGCCGAGGCCGATCCCGCCCGCGCCGAAGCATGGCGACAAAGGTTTCCGTTTCCGCTCACACGCGCGTACATCCACAGCACCGCCATTCTCGACCACACGATGCTGGATATCCCCGACGTCGAAAATGCACCGGACGAAATGGCAGCCGGCAAACAGAATTTTCTGGCCAGCGGCTACCGCGCGGTCACCATCATGCCGATGATGCGCGGCGACGCCGCGATCGGCGCGCTCAGTGTCGTTCGTCGCGAGCTTGGGCGGCTCTCGGACAAGCAGATTGCGGTGCTCAAGACCTTCGCCGCCCAGGCCGTCATCGCCATCGAGAATGCGCGGCTGCTAAACGAGCTGCGGCAATCGCTGGAGCAGCAGACGGCGACCGCGGATGTGCTGCGCATCATCAGTTCCTCGCCCGGCGAATTGGAGCCCGTATTCACGGCCATGCTGGAGAACGCCCTCCGAATCTGCGAGGCCCAATTCGGCATCTTGTTCCGCTTCGATGGCGAGGGCTTCCATGTGGCGGCAGAGGTCGGGGCCTCGCCGGCGCTGGGGGATTTCCTGAGACAGAGTGGATCGTTCCAGCCGACACCGGGCGGCCCGCTGTCGCGCGTCATGCAAACGAAGCGGATGAGCCACACCGACGATCACGTCGTCGACGCTCCCGCCAGTCCGGCAGTGACACTCGGCGGCGCGCGCTCCACGGTCGACGTGCCGATGCTGAAGGACGGTCAGTTAATCGGAGCCATCTCCATTTACCGCCAGGAGGTCCGTCCCTTTAGCGAAAAGCAAAAGGAGCTGCTGACCAATTTCGCCGCGCAGGCCGTCATTGCTATCGAGAACACGCGGCTCTTAAACGAATTGCGACAGTCGCTGGAGCAGCAGACGGCGACTGCAGATGTGTTGCGCGTCATCAGCTCGTCGCCGGGCGATCTCGAGCCGGTGTTCCAGGCCATGCTGGAGAATGCCATTCGAATTTGCGACGCAAAATTCGGCAACTTGTTGCGCCGTGACGGCGACGCGTTCCGCTTCGCGGCGGGCGTCGGCGTTCCGCCGGAACTCGCGGCGTTCCATCGCCAGCACGAGACGTTTCAGCCGACGCCAGGCAGCCCGCTTGAACGCGCCATGCAGACAAAACGCGTGAGCCACACTGCGGACGATGCCGCTGAAGCTCTGCCAAGTCCGCCGGCGAGGTTGGGTGGCGCGCGATCGATAGTTTGCGTGCCAATGCTAAAAGACGACGCAGTAACCGGCGCTATTGTCATTTACCGGCAGGAGGTTCGGCCGTTCAGCGACAAGCAAATAGAGCTGCTCACGAACTTCGCCGCCCAGGCGGTCATCGCCATCGAAAACACGCGGCTGCTTAACGAATTGCGGCAGCGTACGGCCGATCTTACCGAGTCACTGGAACAACAGACCGCGACTTCCGACGTGCTGAGGGTGATCTCAAGCTCGCCCGGGGAGCTCGATCCAGTGTTCCGCACCATCCTGGAAAACGCCACCCGGATCTGCGGCGCCGAATTCGGCCATCTGTTCCGCTACGAGGATGGCGTCTTCCGCGCGATCGCGATGCACAATACACCGCGGGCTTTTGATGAGTTTCTGCAAGCGGGGCCGGTGAATCCCGCCCCCGGCACCGGGCTTGCGCGCATCGTCAGCGACCCTCGCACTACGCATATTCTGGACGTTACGAAACTCGAAGCTTATGCCAATCGCGATCCGTTTGTCGTCGCCGGCGCCGAGCGGGGGCATGTGCGTACGCTGCTGATCGTTCCGATGCTCAAGGACACGGCGCTGATCGGCGTCATTGCGATATTTCGCAAGGAAGTGCGCCCCTTCACTGACAAACAGATCGCGCTGGTTACGAACTTCGCCGCGCAAGCCATCATCGCCATCGAGAACACGCGGCTACTCAACGAGCTGAGGCAATCGTTGCAGCAGCAGATGGCCACTGCCGACGTACTCAAAATCATCAGTCGCTCGACCTTCGATCTGCAGACCGTGCTCGATACGCTGGCGGAGTCCGCCGCTCGGCTCTGTGAAGCTGAGAAAGCATCAATCAACCGTGCGCAGGGAGACGGCTACAGCGCGGTCGCCATGTACGGCTTCTCACCCGAATTTAAGCAGTTCATGCTCGACCACCCGATTATTCCCAGAGGCAAGGGCTCTGTCGTCGGTCGTACCGTGTTGAGGGGCGAAACCGTGCAAATTGCCGATGTCGCGGCGGATCCCGACTATCAAAACCGGGACATGATCAAGATCGGCAACGTTCGCACTTTGCTCGGCGTGCCGATGCTGCGGGAAGGAGCCTCGACCGGCGTGCTGGTTCTGATGCGCAGCGAGGTGCGGCCGTTCACCGACAAACAGATCGAGCTGGCGCAAACCTTCGCCGACCAGGCGGTGATCGCCATCGAGAACGTGCGGCTGTTCGAGGAAATCCAGGACAAGAGCCGGCAGGTCGAGGAGGCGAGCAAGCACAAATCGCAATTCCTCGCCAATATGAGCCACGAATTGCGCACGCCGCTCAACGCCATTCTCGGCTACACCGAATTGATCCTCGACAACATCTACGGCGAAGCGCCGGATAAGATGCGCGCGGTGCTCGAGCGCATCCAGACCAACGGCAAGCACCTTCTCGGCCTGATCAACGACGTGCTCGATCTGTCGAAGATCGAGGCCGGGCAGCTCGTGCTGTCGCTCAACGATTATTCGATCAAGGACATGATGCAGAGCGTCTACGTCGCGGTCGAGCCGTTGGCCGGCAATAAGAAGCTCGGCTTCAAATTGGACGTTCCGCCGGATTTGCCGCGCGCGCACGGCGACGAACGGCGGCTATCGCAAGTGCTGCTTAATCTGGTCGGCAATGCCATCAAGTTCACCGATGCCGGCGAAATCGCAATGAAGGCGACGGCCGCCAATGGCAGCTACACGATCGCGGTGCGCGACACCGGTCCGGGCATCGCCGAAGCCGACCAGGCCAAGATATTCGAGGAATTCCAGCAGTCGGACTCAACGCAAACCAAGGCCAAGGGCGGCACCGGCCTGGGTCTCGCGATCGCAAAGCGCATCGTCGAAATGCACGGCGGGCGGCTGTGGGTGGAGTCGCGCCTCGGCAACGGCTCGACGTTCTGCTTCACGGTGCCGTTGCGCGTCGAACAACAGGCGGGGCGGTCATGAGCAAGCGCATTCTCATCGTCGAGGACCAGGAGGATAACCGGCAAATCCTGCGCGATCTTCTCGGCAGTGTCGGCTACGAAATGACCGAAGCATGGGACGGCGAAGCGGGGGTCGCAGCGGCAAAACAGCAGCGTCCCGATCTCATCCTGATGGATATTCAAATGCCGCAGATGGACGGCTATGAGGCGACGCGCCGCATCAAGGCCGACCCGGAGCTGCAGAACATCCCGGTGATCGTGGTGACGTCCTATGCTTTGAGCGGCGACGAAGGCAAGGCGCGCGCCGCAGGCTGCGACGCCTATGTCACAAAACCTTATAGCCCGCGGCAGTTGCTGGCGAAGATCAAGGAATTCTTGCCGTGACGACGTCACGTCGTTTCCCGGGCGCAGCGCAGCACGTAGTGGTGCGCTGCAGAACCGGGGTCGTTATACACGCAGAGTTCATTACGATCCCGGAACAGCGGTGCACCGCTTCGCGCTGCACCGCATCCGGGAAATGTCAGACCGTCGCATGAACACCCCCGCCCGCATCCTGGTCGTCGACGATAACGAGACCAACCGCGATATTTTGGTGACGCGGCTGGAAAAGAACGGTTACGCAACGCTGCAGGCGGCCGACGGCGAAGAGGCCCTGGCGAGCACCAAGCAGCATCTGCCTGACCTTATTCTGCTCGATGTGGAAATGCCGAAGCTCGACGGTTTCGAAGTCTGCCGGCGGCTGAAAAACGATGCGGCGCTGCCGTTCATCCCGGTCATTCTGTGCACCGCGCGCGCCGCCTCGCAGGACGTGGTCACCGGGCTCGACGCCGGCGCCGACGAATACCTGACCAAGCCGATCGACCAGGCGGCCTTGGTCGCCCGCGTGCGCTCTATGCTGCGCATCAAAGAGCTGCACGACCAGGTTCAAGCTCAGGCCAAGGACCTTGCCGCCTGGAACCAAACACTCGAAGAGCGCGTCAACACGCAAGTCGGCGAGCTCGACCGGATGAACCGGCTGAAGAGCTTTTTGTCGCCGCAGGTTGCCAAGCTCGTCGTATCCGACCAAAAACTGTTGGAAAGCCACCGCCGCGACATCACCGCGGTGTTTTGCGACTTGCGCGGCTTCACCGCCTTTGCCGAAAGCGCGGAGCCGGAGGACATCATTGCCGTGCTACAGGAATATTACCGCTGCCTCGGCGAATGCATCGACAGGTTCGAGGGCACGCTGCAGCATTTTGCCGGCGACGGTCTGCTCATCATCTTCAACGATCCGATCCCGTGTAACGAGCCGGCCGCGCAGGCGGTGCGCATGGCGGTCGACATGCGAACGCGCATGGCGGCGGTCGCGGAAAAGTGGCGGCGCCTCGGCCACGAGCTCGGCTTCGGCATCGGCATCGCTTCAGGCCATGCCACCTTGGGCAATATCGGCTACGAAGGCCGCTTTCATTATACGGCGAACGGCACAGTGGTGAATCTCGGCGCGCGGCTGTGCGAGAAAGCCGGCGACGGCCAGATTCTGATCGACGCCAGGGTCCAGCTTGCCGTCGAGGCGATCGCCAGCATGGAGCCGCTCGGCGATCTCGACCTCAAGGGATTGCATCGCCCGGTCCGCGCCTTCAACGTGCGCGAATTGACGGCGTAATGCACAAACGGCAATAACAAGCCGTCAAGGGGGAAAAGTGCCCGATAAGCTTACAGATCTGATTGAGGAATTGGCGCTCGCCAACCGTATCCTCGCTCATGAGGGTGTGCTCGACGCCTTCGGCCATGTCAGCGTACGCCATCCGGCGGATCCCGGACGCTATCTGTTGTCGCGCTCGCGTTCGCCGCTGCTCATCGAGCCCGACGACATTCTGGAATACACGCTCGATTCCGAGCCGGTGCGGCCGCCCAAAGTGCAGCTCTACGCCGAGCGCGTCATTCACGGTTGTATCTTTCAGGCCCGACCCAACGTCATGGCGGTGTGCCATCACCATGCGCCGGCAATCATGCCGTTTGCGATCGCCGGCAAGCCGATTGTGCCGGTTTTTCATCTCGGCGCGGCGATGGGCGAGGACGCGCCGTTCTGGGATCAGCACGACGAATTCGGCGACACCAATCTTCTGGTCGTGAAGCAGGAAGAGGGCCATTCGCTCGCGCGAGCGCTCGGCCGGCATTCGGCAGTGATGATGAACCGCCACGGCGCAACCATTGTCGGCGGCGGGTTGCGCGAGCTGGTGTCGCGCTCGATTTTTATGTGCCAGAACGCCGAATATCAGCTTCGCGCGCTGGCGCTCGGCACGCCGCAGCCTCTGCACCCTGGGGAGGTCAAACTCGCGAGCACGCTCAACGCGTTGCCCAACGTGACAAATCGAACGTGGGAGTATTGGAGCGTGCGGCTGGAAGCGGCCGGCGCTATGCCGCCGCGCAAGAGCTCCGCCAAAGCCGCGCGCCGGCCGGTGCCGAAATCGTCTCGGGTCACCCCGCGCGAACGGCGCAAAGGCCGGAGACGCTGATCGTCCCCGCTCATTCCCGCGTAAGCGGGAATCCAGCAGCTGGGTCCCCGCTTCCGCGGGGACGAGCGGAATTCGATATCAATGCCGGTCGCGGGCGGCGGCGCTGATGGCGCCGAGCATGGCGACGCGATCCGCCTTGAGTGCGCCGCGCACCGATTGCTGGGCGCCGATCTGCCCCATTTCGCGCTGGCGCTTCACAGTCGCCGTCGTCATCAGCGGGTCGACGCCGAGTTCGCGCAGCGTATCGGCGACCTCTTCCATTTCGGCGGCGCGGCGTTCGCCGTGGCTTGCCATGCGCTCGAGATTGTAGGGCACGATCTTTGCCCAATCGAGCCCGGGATAATTGTTCCTCATCGAGGCGGCGACTTCTTCGATCACGCCGGCGCGCGCCGCGGCCAAAAAGCATTCCAGCGTCAGCGCCTCGATGCCTTTGATCATCACGCTGCGCACCATCTTGATGGCGGCGGCAGCGCCGATCTGGGCGCCGGCACTGCTTAAACGCATGTCGAGCCCGGCAAGCGTCGGCGCGATCGCCTCGGCATGCGGCCCGGCAATGAGCATCGGCGTCTTATGCCGCGCCGGATGAATTCGGCGCCAGCACGGCGACATCGACATAGCGGGCGGCGTCGCCGAGGAGCTTTGCGGTCTCCTGCTTGCGGCCGGGCGAGACCGAGTTGATATCGAGCACGAAGGGCCGGCCGTTAAGATGCGCCTTGACCGAATGCGCGGCTTCGACGCTCGAGGCGGCGGTGACGGCGGAGATCACGATGTCCGCACCATGCACCGCGTCCGCGGCCGAACTCGCGCAACGCACGCCGCTTGCCGCTCCGGCTTGCCGGAGCTTTTCGCCCGATTTTTGCGGAAACAGGATGTCCCATGCCGACATCCGCTCCACGCCCTCGTCGCACAGTCCGGCAGCGATCGCCTGGCCCGCTTCGCCGAATCCGATGAAAGCGATGCTCGGCCGCGAATTTGGCATCGTCAGTTTCCTTGCTCGCGTCTTGGCTCTGCCGATGATATGGCAATTTCGGCGCCAAATCTGCAACGGCCAAAAGTCCGCAACGGCGCCTTCTCGCCGCGCCATGATCGCCGGGTATTGCAATGAAACGACCGTCCTGCCGCGATCGACTTGAACAGGCGCTTGCGCGCATTGCCGGCCCTAAAGGGGAGGGGTCGCGCGCCTGCCTCACGGTCTATGGGGACAAAGCCCGCGTCGCAGCCGATGCCGCCGATGCGCGGACCGCTCGCGGCGCGCCGCTCGGCCCGCTCGACGGCGTCATCGTCAGCATCAAGGATCTGTTCGATGTCGCTGGCGAGCCGACCCGCGCCGGCTCAAAAATCCTTGCCGGGGAGGCGGCGCCGGCAACGGCCGACGCAACCGTTGTCCAGCGGCTGCGCGCGGCCGGCGCGGTGATCGTCGCCAAGACCAACATGACCGAGTTTGCCTTTTCCGGCATCGGCGCGAACCCGCATTTCGGCACGCCCGGCAATCCGCGCGACCGCACGCGCGTGCCCGGCGGCTCGTCGGCGGGCGCGGGCGTCGCCGCCGCCGATGGCATGTGCGACATCGCCATCGGCACCGATACCGGCGGCTCGGTGCGCATCCCGGCGGCGTTGTGCGGCCTGGTCGGGTGGAAGCCGAGCCGGCAACGTGTCCCTACCGCCGGCGCCTTCCCCTTGAGCCAGACGCTCGATTCGATCGGGCCGATCGCCAACAGCGTCGAGGATTGCGCCAAAGCCGATGCGGTGATGGCGGGCGAGCGATTTACGCCGCTTGAGCCGGTTGCGCTCGCCGGACTTGCCTTCGGCATTGCCGAGGGGCTGCCGCTCGACCGGTTGGATGACACCGTTGCGTCGGCATTCGCCGCGGCGATCGAGCGGCTCGATCGGGCCGGCGTGCGTGTCAGCCACGAAAAGCTGCCGCTGTTCGATGACATGATCGCGGTCAATGCCAAGGGTGGCATCTCGCCGCCCGAGGCTTGTGCCATTCATCGCGACCGGATCAAGCGGCGCGCGGCCGACATCGACCCCAATGTGCTCGCCCGCATCGAGCGCGGCTGCGCGGTGACGCAGGACGATTACGCCTGGATGCGGCGTGAACGGGCGCGGCTCGTCGCTGCCATGGCTGCGCGGCTTACGCCGCTCGACGTGCTGTTGATGCCGACGACGTCGATCGTGGCGCCGACCATCGCGGAGGTCGAAGACAGGAAGGTCTTCGCCGCACGGAATGCTGCCCTGCTGCGCAACACCTCGATCGTCAATTTCTTCGATCTCTGCGCCATCTCGCTGCCGTTGCCGGTCGCGGCCGGTAGCATGCCGGTCGGGCTCATGCTGGTCGCACGCAACGGCGAGGACCGGCGGCTTTTCCGCATCGCCGCGGCGGCCATACAGTATTGCACGCCGTGACGAAGGTTTGCACCGAGATTGTTTCACGCAATTTTCGACAGTAAGATTTGAGCTGCGCAATCGACAGGTGGCGGAGCACGGTTCTCGGCTGCGCCGGCGAGGGGTGGCAATGACCGATCTCCTCCGTCTGTTTCATCCGCGGCGTGCGGCTGCCGCGCCCGATTACTCTCTGGGCCTGGAGTGGACGCCGACGACGCAACAAATCGACGCAGCACGCGTGCGATTGACCGATCGTCGCGCCGCCAGTCCCTGGCGGGCCGTGGCGGCCTCCGACGAGATTGATCATGTTCGAATTCCGATCCTCATTGCGACCGAAGCGCCGAGCGACGGCTCGGACAGAACCAAACGGCTGCGAAAGGTCCGCGATCTGGCATTCGATGCCGCCACGCGCTTCTTCGTTCGCCGATTGATCGTCTCACCAGCGCACTACTTGATCGAATTCCGGCACCCCAAGCTCCTTCACCATCATACGTCCATCCCCATGGGGCTACGCTTCATCGCGCTCGATTCCGATGCATGGCGGCATGGTGGTCAGATCGGCATGATGCTGGACGGCAGCCCGCTTCCGTTCGACAAAATCCTAGGGCCTGCCTGGGCGCATACCTTCCACGAAGCCAATCTTGTCGAAAGCTACATCCAGTTCGTCTTCGACCATACCGAACTGGACGGCGAGCAAATCTACGTGGTTTCAAGCAAGGATGATTTCATCAAACCGGAGGGCACCGCATTTGCGATCGACAACCCCGCTCATTTGATTGCACAGTTCTGCACTGACATTGAGTTGGTGCAGCCCAACGCCACATCGTCAGTGCCGCTGCCAAACGGCGTGCATGCCACGCAGCAGTCGGCTCCGCCGCGGCCGCAGGCAAACCTGCTGGATGTATCCTTCCTCATCCCTCCAACCTGTTTGCGTACCGTGCCGTCGGACGGCACGACACCGGAGCATGCCGTCATATTTGCGACAATCATCTATCTCGGACAACTGCACCATGTATGTTTGAGGGTTGCTTCGGACGGCAAGATCGATTCTCTCAAACAGTCATCGCGGACGCGCGAAGGAACGGCGCTACCTGTAACTCCGCTGCGATCGTTCCAAGATCAGAAGGCCAGCATCATTCGAGCGATCCACGACAGCCAGCAAGCGGTGGCGCCATGACGGTCGCGCCCGCCATCGCGATTGCGGCTGACGAGTTCGTCCAAGCCTTGAAAGAGTCGGTCGGCGGTGGTGAATATCAGTTCCATGCAGCCAGCATGACCATAGACGTTACTGGGTCGGTCGATTTTAGCGATCTGGCCAAGGAGTTTGCCAAAGGCCTTTTGATCGAAAACGTTCGCTTTCTCGATGCCGTCAGGATGACCAACTGCAGATTTTCCGGCAGCGTCAGTTTTAAATCGTGTGCATTCGATCATTCGCTCCATTTGGGCAAAGCGAAATTTCAAAACGGGCTCTGTTTCTCGGACTGTACCTTTGGGGTCGCGGGCAAGAAGCTCGATCGCGCCGCTCTTTTGCTCGATGACGCGAGAATTCGGGGCGACATCGCTTTCTATAAAACAACCGTGTACGGCTGCGCTATGGCGCGCCGACTGCGACTTTCCGGAAACCTGGAATTCGCGGCATGTGCATTCGAAGCCGCGTCGAAGGAAGTCGCACTGCTCGACCTAAGCAACAGTAAGATCAATGGCAGCATCAATTTTGAGACGAATAAGCGGCCAGACGCGCTGCCGCAGTCGCTTGGTGAAAGTCTTGGGACTATCGGGACGATGCGGAAATCGCGTTTGCCGCGGTCACGCTTCGCAAATCGCAAAGGCAGTGTGAGCATTAATCTCGGCGGCTCAGAAGTGACAGAGGATGTGATTCTATCCTGTGCCCATTTTTTTGGCCGCGCGGATCTAAGCAGCATCAAATGCCGGGGGCTGGCGAGCGACGGCGGATTCTTTGCTCTTTCCACGGCTGAATCTCAACACGCGCTTCCCGATCAGAAAACCCTTGTCGCAGGCGAAGGTTTCGGTGGAGCAATAATCGAGGGTGGCCTGACGCTATCAGGCGGCCAGTTTGGCTTGATTTATCTCCACGGCATTTCGATTTTGGGCGAGATGAGCCTGATTGACGGCCATTCAGGCCAAATTCACGTTGAAGATTTAATTCGTGACGGAAGCGACAATGAGCGCTTCGTGGCGAGGACCGTGCTCGGTAACCTCGTTATGATCCGCTGGCATTGTCGCGATTTTGTCCATTTGCATCCAAGCGAAATGAAGGGAAGCGCGAACGAGTGGGGAATACGCGGCATCGTTATCAATTCAACGAAGATAGATCGGGCCCTGTCGCTTTGGCCGGGGCTGAGCCTGCAACGCGTTTTGCAAACCTATATGGGGCAAAGCGGCGTCGACAAACCGCGTCCTAAATTTTTCTCGTACAACGCGGACGGCAAGCTGATAGACGCGGAAACCGACGCTGGATGCCGCAAGCTTTTGAATTGCTGGCAGAGGCAGTTGCTGGTGTGCGGCAACGTCATGATCGATCACACGACCATCGGTGATGACCTCGTCCTGACGGGCATTGACGTGAGAGAGAACGTCGGGCTGAGCGATGGCCGTATCGAGATTCTTAATTCCAAGATCGACGGCGAAGTGATCTTCAGATCGCCGATCTCCTTTCTTGCCGACTCGCGAATGACGGCGCCTTTGTTGCATTTGCTCGCGCGGCGGATCGTGGTCGAAAGCCACGGCCACACGCCCGCTTTCGGCCATGCGATCTGTCACACGCTGGATATGCGGGGCACGGAAGCCAAAAAGGTCGACCTGACCGGATTGTGTATTCGAGTGTCTCCCGAACAGGACTCTGACACTTCGCCAAATGCCGCAAGTCGTCCGCTCGCGCAGAGCACCCTCAATGTGCCGAACGCGACCTTGAGTTCAAACCAAGGTAAGCGGGAGGGTCGCTACCTTCGCGCGGCTCGCCAATTCGGCGGCCAAGCGCATTTACGCCGAAGTTGACGCGGTTCTCAACGAACCGAGCCGGAATAGCGGTAAAGAAATTCATGTCGATCCTGGTCCGCAGAAAAGGAACTGGGAACGCGAACTTTTGGGGATCTGTTTCGGTCCGCTGGCGCCGTCGATCCAAGAGCCGTCCAAGCACCTTGAAGCAAGCACGCATATTCCGGGAGCGCTCGATTTTCAGCATGCTGAAATTGGCGAGTTGGTTATATCGGACGCCTCGTTTCGCGACCACAGGTCTGACCGTCATGTAACGGAGAACGGGATCGTTCTCGACTATGCCCAAATCAGCAAGCTCTATGTGGCCCGCAGTGAGCCGGACCGCGCCAATCCACATCAGCACAATGGGTTTCCTGTGCCCGTGAGCCTGGCCGACCTTTCGGTCAAAAGCTGGTTCTTGGAAGACGAAGATATGCACGATTCATTGCCGGACTTGAAGTCGTACATCGAGAGGGAAGCAACCCTGGCGGTCCCGTATCTCGATCTGCTCGACAACGATCATGTGTTTCGGATGTCTTCCTACTTGGCCGTCGAAAAATCGTTGCGGGACCGCGGCTACACGGAAGAAGCGAGACAAATATTTATCGCTGGTGTCTACCGGGACGTTCGCACCAAAAGCGCCGGGGAAACCAAATCGCAACAAGAATCCAACACCTGGCGGCGCGGCGATGGACGCTTTCGGAAACCAGCAGCTTCCAATCTGGTTCTGGTATTGCTTTGCCTGGCGCTGGTTGCTGCGACCATATCTCTCGGCACCCACTCTCTGACTTGGAATTTCCAGCTCAGTATCTTGGGCGCCTCGCTCGTGCTTTTGGGTCTCTTTGCCTTGCGCGCCAGTGTGTTTCGGCTCAAACGCCCATGTCGCGAGTATGGCGAATTTATCATATGCGCGGTTTGGTGCGCAGCAGTCATCTACGCGATTCATCTTGTCGCCGTGTTCGCGGCCGGAGCCTCTCCGTTCGCCTTCGAGTGGCTGTCACTCGGCCTGGTGGTTTTGCTCGCAATAGGCATTGCCATGAGCGGCGCGCTGCGGCGCTTCGTTGACCAATTGTATTGGTCCCTCGTCGACTATGGGACGAGTGCGTGGCGGCTCGCCGGTGTGATCTTTATCCTGATGGCAATTTCGTTCGCGCTGGTGTCTCCCGCGCAACGAAACTTTGCGCCCACATTGTTGGCCCAATCCGTTCCCGCGACGCAGCAAATCAAACCGGTCACCGATGCACCTGCGGATTGGCCGTTTGGCGAGCGACTGTGGATGACGTTGCGCTATCACGTACCGCTCGTCGGCGCGGTCATTTCCGATGAATGGCAGCCCGCCGATCAGCCTCTGATTATCGTCGGAATAAAAGGTTGCAATGCGAGCACGGCGCCACTCTCTTTCGTGTGCGACCATTGGCCGACGGCGCGGGACTGGTTTGGCTTCATGATGTGGGCGAACTGGATTCTCTGGCCGTTGTTCCTGCCATTCCTGATCCGCACCTTATCGCGCGAGCGGTAAGTTCGCTTCCCGGGTTTTGGGCCGGTATGAGGCCCGTATTGCGTGAAACGCAGCTTGCCGCCGACGCAACCGTTTCCTAGCATCCGGGAAACTCCGGGGAGGAGATCGCCATGACACGCATCGGGAAATTGCCCAACCGCCGACATCTGCTCGCCGGAGCCGCCGCCACCGCCGCGAGCCTTGCCGCGCCCGCCATCGGCCGCGCCCAGGGCGCCCCGCTCAAGGTCGGCGTGCTGTTGCCGCGCTCCGGCTTTGAGGCCGGCATCGGCCAGGATTGCCAGCGCGGCGTCGACATCGCGCCCGCGATTCTCAAGTCCATGGGTCTGCCGGATCTTTCGATCATGAACGGCGATACCGAATCGAACGTCGATGCCGCGCGTGAGCATGCCGAGAAGCTGATCGGCGATGGCGCGCAGCTCCTGATCGGCGCCTTCGATTCCGGTCAGACCACCGCGATCGCCCAAGTCGCCGAACAGAAGGGCATACCGCTGATCATCAACATCGGCGCGGCGCCCGAGATCACCGAGCAGGGATATAAATTCGTCTTCAGGAATTTCCCCACCGCACCGATGCTTCTGGGCAGCGCTTTCGCCAACCAGCTGGAACTCTTCGGCATTGTCGGGGCGTCTCCGAAGACGGTCGTTTACATGCATGTCAACGACACCTTTGGCACCGCGATGTCGAAGGGCATCAGCATCGTTATGCCGAAGTTCAACATGCCCTATAAGATCGTTGACGAGATTGCCTACGATCCCGCGGCGCGCGATCTTTCCGTCGAAGTGGCAAAAGCCAAGGCCGCCAACGCCGATGCGCTCCTCGTCGTCAGCCGGCTCAATGACGCCATGTTGATCACGCGGGAGCTGGTCAAGCAGCGCTGGACGCCGCAGGCGATCATGAGCATGGGGCCGGGCTGGTACGAGGATCAATATCTGAAGACCCTCGGCAAATTGTCGGACGGGCCGATCAGTTTCGATCCGTTCCAAGACCCGAACAAGAAGCTCTCCAAGGTGCTCGAAGCCGCGTTGGCCAAGGCCTATCCCGGCATCAATCTGAGCACCAATCATGTCTATACGTTCGAAGCGCTGCTGGTCGCCGCCGACGCCTATAAGCGCGCCGGCTCGGCCGATCCAAAGGCGCTGGCTGACGCCATCCGCACCACGAACATCACCGACAATGTCAGCATCGGGCCCGGCATCCAGTTCAACGCCAAGGGTCAGAACGACAAGCTCAAGGAAGGCACCATTCAGAACCGCGGCGGCAAGCTCGTGACGCTGGCGCCGAAGGACGCCGCCAACGCCAAGCCGGAATGGCCGATGACGCCGTACCAGAGCCGCGCCTGAGCCCGTTCGGTGCCGTTCGATGTCTATCTGAATGTCGCCGTCGGCGGAGTCTTGACAGGTCTCGTCTACGGTCTGATGGCGCTCGGTCTCTCCGTCATTTTCGGTGTGGTTCGCGTCGTCAATTTCGCCCACGGCGAGATGATGTCGATCGCGATGTATCTCGCGGTCGTGCTGTTTGCGGCTTTTCACCTCGATCCGCTGATCATGATGGTGCCGATCGCGGCAGTGCTGTTCGTGTTCGGCTACGCGCTGCAATCTGGATTGATCAATCCGTTCATCACCCGGCCCGAGCACAGCCAGTTCCTGCTCCTGGTGGCGTTGGCGATCGTCATCGTCAACGTGCTTCTGATCATCTTCGGTCCCGATGCCCGCACCGTGCAGACCGCATACGCCTACGACAGCTACCAGTTCGGCCCGCTGATCGTCGACGCGGCAAAGGTGTACGCCGCTGCCGCCGCGCTCCTGTTTGCAGCGCTGCTTTTTGCGTTCTTCCGCTTCACGCTCGTCGGCAAGGCGATCCGCGCTTGCGCCGACAATTACACCGGCGCGCTGGTGGTCGGGCTTAACGTCAATCGCCTCTACGCGCTCACCTTCGGCATCGGCGCGGCTTGCGTCGGCGCCGCCGGCGCAATGATGACGCTGATCGTCGACGTGACGCCGATGCTGGGGCCCACCTACACGCTATTGGCTTTCGTAATCGTCATTACCGGCGGGCTCGGCTCGATGCCCGGCGCGCTGTTAGGCGGCCTCTTGATCGGGCTGACCGAAGCGCTTGCCGGCCTGATATTCACGCCATCGGCCAAGAGCATGTTCGCCTTCGCCATCCTGGTCCTCGTCCTGCTGTTCCGGCCGCAAGGCCTGCTCGGCAAAAGGGCGGCGTGATGGCTGCGCTGATCGAGCGCCTCACCGACGACGTGTCGAGGCGAACCATGATTTGGGCCGCTGTGCTGGTTGCGGCGCTCCTCATCGCACCGTGGGTCCTTAACGATTATCTCGTCACGGTCCTTATCGTCATTCTTTATCTCGCCTATACCGGCCAAGCCTGGAACATCATGATGGGCTTTGCCGGCCAGCTCTCGCTCGGCCACGCCATCTATGTCGGGCTTGGCGCCTATATCGCCGCGTTCTTGTTCACGCGTTTCGGCGTCGGCCCCTGGGTCGGCTTTCTCGCCGCCGTACCGGTCGCAGCAGCGTGTGGGGCAATCATCGGCTTTCTCGCTTTCCGCTTCGGCGTGACCGGGGTCTATTTCGCCATTCTCACCATCGCCTTCGCCGAATTCGCGCGCATCGGTTTCGACCACCTCGATATCGTCAACGCCGCTGCCGGACTGTTCCTGCCGGTCGCGCAATATTCGCACAACGATCTGTGGCGGCTGCGCGGCGATCCGACGATGTTCTATTACGTGATCCTCGCCGCGACGGTGGTCGTCTTCATCCTGTGCCGCGTGCTGATCCGAAGCCGCATCGGCTATTTCTGGCTCGCCATCCGCGAGGACGAGGAAGCGGCACGTGCCGCCGGCGTCGACACTTTTCGGTGCAAATTGTACGCGGTGATGATTTCCGCCGCCATTACGTCGTTTGCCGGGGTGTTCTACGCGTTCTTCTACAACAACCTTTTTCCCGAACAGGTGTTCAATATTTCGCAGTCGATCCAGATTATTCTCGGGCCGATCATCGGCGGCGTCGGTACGCTGTTCGGCCCGATCCTCGGCGCCTTCGTGCTCACCGGTCTCGCGGAATCGCTCAACTCCGCCTTGACCGCTTTCGGGCTCGACCTGCCGGGCGCGGAACAAGTGTTCTACGGCGTGTGCCTCCTCTTCGTCGTCGCCGCGCTGCCCGAAGGCATTTGGCCTTGGCTGGCGCGGCGGCTCGGCATCGCGGAGCGCGCGGGATGAGCGCACTCCTTTCGCTGACGACGGTGAGCAAACGTTTCCGCGGCTTGGTTGCCGTCGACGCTGTGAGCTTCGACGTCCCCGAAGGCGCGCTGTTCGCGGTGATCGGTCCGAACGGTGCCGGCAAGACGACCTTGTTCAACATGATCGCCGGCGCGACGGCGCCGGACGCGGGCACGATCGCCTTTGCCGGTGCGCCGATCGGCGGCCTGACCGCCGACGCGGTGTGCCGGCGCGGCATTGCCCGCACCTTTCAGCTGGTCCGGCCGTTTCCGGCGCTGAGCGTGGAGGACAATGTCATCGTCGGTGCGCTGCTGCACCGGCGCGGGGTCGGCGCCGCGCGCGACCATGCCCAAGCGTTGCTGCGGCGCCTCGATCTGTTCGCCAAGCGGCGGCAGCTTGCCGCGACGCTGACGCTGCCGGATCGCAAGCGCCTCGAAGTCGCCCGCGCGCTGGCGACCGGGCCGCGGCTTTTGCTGCTCGATGAGGTGATGGCGGGGTTGCGGCCGACCGAGACCGACCGCATGGTCGCGACCTTGCGCGATCTCAACCGCGACACCGGCGTGACGATCCTTCTCATCGAGCACGTCATGCGCGCGGTGATGGCGCTCGCTTCGCGCATCCTTGTGCTCGATCACGGCACGGTTATCGCGCAAGGCGCGCCCGAGGCGGTCGTGCGCGATCCTGCAGTCGTGCAATCCTATCTCGGCGCGGAGACGGAATGATGCTGTCCGTCGAAAACCTCGACGTGTTCTATGGCGACGTCCAGGCGCTCGACGGCGTGTCGCTCGAGATCGAGGAAGGCGCGATCGTCGCCATTATCGGCGCCAACGGCGCCGGCAAGACGACGCTCATTCGCGCGCTTGCCGGGATGCAGCGGCGAGTTCGCGGCCGGGTTTATTTTCGCGGCGCAGACATATCCGGCTGGCCCAGCCATCGCGTTTGCGATCTCGGCATCGGCCAGGTGGCGGAAGGCCGCCAAGTGTTTCCGTCGCTGTCCGTCGAGGAGAATCTCGACGTCGGCGCCATGCTGCCGCGCGCGCGCGCCGATCGAGCGAAGAACCGCGACCGCGCCTTTTCGCTGTTCCCGATACTGGCCGAACGGGCGCGGCAGCCGGCCGGCACGCTGTCCGGTGGCGAACAGCAAATGCTCGCCATCGCCCGATGCCTTATGGGCGCGCCGCAACTCATCATGTTCGACGAGCCCTCGCTGGGCTTGGCGCCGGCCATCGCGCGCAACGTGCTCGGCACCATCCGCGATCTCAACCGCGAAGGCATCACCTGTGTGGTCGTCGAGCAGAATGTGGCGTTGTCGCTTAAGCTCGCAAGCCGCGCTTATGTCCTGGAAAACGGCCGCGTCACGCTGACCGGGAGCGGCGCCGAACTGCTGGCCGATGACCGCGTCCGCAGCGCCTATCTAGGACTATGATGACGCGCGGCGTTCAGTGTTGCGGTCGCCGGATGCGCTCCATCAGCGTGGACAGCGCGGCGACGCGCGCGCTCAAGGGCGCCCGCGGAAAAGCTTGACGGAGCCGATTGTAGACATCGGCCGCGGTCGGCGCCTCGACATCGGCCAAAGCCGCGGCCACGGCGCGCGCCATATCGGCTTCCGGCCGCCCGCTCAAAAGCGCGGGCACCAGCGCGACATCGCCGAAGGGGACCGGTGGTTGGACGCGCAACGTGATACGGCGGCTGCCCATGACAAGCTCCATCAGATTATGGCCCCGTCTCAACGCGCCAAATTTATTCAAGTTCCGTCGCTGCGGAGGAACGTCCCTTCAAAGCGGCTGCCCGATGGTGACAGCAAGCTTGCCGACGCCTTCGACCTCGCACTCGATGGTGTCGCCGGCGACGGTGGCGGCGACGCCCGACGGCGTGCCAGTCATGATGATATCGCCGGGCGCGAGCTCGACCATTTCTGAAAGCTTGGCGATGATTTCCGGCACTTTCCAGATCATCTGATTGAGATCGCCGTCCTGGCGCAGCTTGCCGTTGACCTTGAGCGTGATACGGCCCTTCGACGGGTGGCCGATCTCAGTTGCCGGCTTGAGCGGCCCGCACGGCGCCGAATGGTCGAACGCCTTGCCGATCTCCCAGGGCCGCTTGATATCGCGCGAGGCGATTTGCAGATCGCGGCGCGTCAGATCGATGCCGACGCCATAGCCGTAAATGCAGTCGAGCGCGTTCTCGGTCTTGATGTTGCGTCCGCCGCTCTTGAGCGCGACGACAAGCTCGACCTCGTGGTGCATGTCTTTGGTCAGCGAGGGATAGGGCGCGGTGCCGCCGTCCGGCACAATGGCGTCGGCGGGCTTGGCGAAGAAAAACGGCGGCTCGCGCACGTCCTGCCCCATCTCCTTGATGTGCTCGACATAATTGCGCCCGACGCACCACAGCCGGCGGACCGGAAAATATTTGTCGGTGCCGGCGACCGGGATCGCAGCCTGCGGCGGTTGCGGGATGACATAGCTTTTCGCGCTCATGATTGCATGTGTCGTTGGAGAGAAAGATCGCGGGGCTTATAGCTCACGCGCAAAAGCGGTCAATCTGACATTTTACTGACGATGTTCAGCCCGAAGAGGCGACGGCGACGACCGGCTGGATGCCAAGATCTTGCGGCGGCGACGACTGCTCCCGAAGCTGCAGGCGATAGAACGAAGCGTAACGGCCGCCCTTGCGCAGGAGCTCCTCGTGGCGGCCGGACTCGACGACGAGGCCGTTCTCGACCACGAGAATGCAATCGGCGTGCATGATCGTGGAGAGCCGATGCGCGATGACGAGCGTGGTGCGTCCCTTGGAGAGTTCGGCAACGGCTTCTTGCACTTGGCGCTCGGATTCGTAATCGAGCGACGCGGTCGCCTCGTCGAGCAGGATAATGGGAGAATCCTTGATCAGCGCGCGGGCAATTGCGATGCGCTGGCGCTGGCCGCCGGAAAGCTGCAATCCGTGCTCGCCGACCGGCGTATCGTAGCCGGCCGGGAAAGTCATGATGAAATCGTGCGCATGCGCCGCCTTCGCGGCGGCGACGATTTCCGCATCGCTGGCGTCAAGCTTGCCGAGCGCGATGTTCTCGCGCACCGTGCCGCGAAACAGGTGCACGATCTGGCCGACATAGGCGATCTGCCGGCGCAGCGAGCGGCGCGATACCGCAGCGATATTCTGGCCGTCGATCAGCACGCGCCCGGAATCGACGTCATAGAAGCGCAGCAGCAGATTAAACACCGTCGTTTTGCCGCCGCCCGAGGGGCCGACCAGCGCGGTGACTTTGCCCGGCTGCGCGACAAAGCTCAAGCCGGGCAGCACCGGGGCATCGGCGTTATAGGCAAAGTGTACGTCGGCGAACTCGATGCGCGCCGTCGTCAAATGCAGCGGCGGCGCGTCGTCATCGTCCGGTTCGCCCGGCGGGCTGAATCGATCACTTCGTAAAGGATGCGCACGCCGACGAGATTGTTATTGAGGTCGATATTGAGGCGAGCGAGCCGCTTGGCCGGCTCGTAGGCGAGCAGGAACGCCGCCATGAAGGAGACGAATTCGCCCGGCGTCGCCCCGGTATCGATGACGCGGTAGCCGCCGTAGATCGTCGCCAGCGCCACGGTGAAGCCGCCGAGCATTTCCATAACCGGGCTCGCCCGGTTCGCCACCCGCGCCATCTTGTTGGATTCGTGCTGGACGTCGGCGACGCTTTTGCCGAGCCGCCGCCGCATCTCGTCTTCGAGCGCGAAGGCCTTGACCATGCGCATGCCTTGCAGCGATTCCTGCATCGTCTCGATGATGCGGGTGCCGCCGGTGAACTGCATTCGCGCGATGCCGCGCACCCGCCGAATGAGCTTGCGCAGGAAAAAGAACGCCGGCGGCGCCATGATGAAGCCGACCCAGCGACATGACCGGATCCTGGATCACCATCACGATCGTCAGGCCGATGAGCGACATCAGATCGCGGCCGATCGCGGTGATGAGGAGATTGATCACCTGGCCCACGGCATTGGCGCCGGTGGTGAGGCGGGCGATGAATTCGCTGGAATGCCGATCGGCGAAAAAGCCGATGTTTTCGCGCAACAGCTTGTCGAACAGGCGCCGCTGGTTGTTGGCAATGATGCTGTTGCCGATCCACGACAGCACCACCGCGGACCCGTAGGTGGCGAATCCCTTGGCTGCGAAGATCACCATCGCGATCACGCCGATGACGACGATGCCGTGGAAATTATGCTCGACGTAAGCCTCGTTCGTCATCGTGCCGAGAAGATAAGCGGTCAGCGCCGTGGCGGCCGCGGCGATCCCCATCAGCGCGAAGGCTATGGCATAGCGCGGCCAGTATTCGAGCGCTTCGTCGAGCAGCAGGCGGCGCACCAGCGCGACTGTCGCGTAGTCGTCGGGTTGACCGGCCGTAACGGCTTTCATGCTGCCCCGTTTCGCCCGCGCGGGCATTGCACCGCAATAGCGGCGGCCGGGCGTTCTTGCCTGCCCGGCGCCGGGTTTTCAAGTGAATTCGGCGCTTACCGTTGATTCAATAGGGTTTTTGTCCGAGCGCGCCGTTCAGGCGCCGCGCGCCGAACGCAATCGGTCGACCGAGCGGCGTCTTAAGAGTTCGCGCTCCCAGGCGAGCGCGTGGGTGACGATGGTCGGAAGGTCGTCGAAGCGCGGTTGCCAGCCCAGCGTGGCGCGCGCCCGCTCACTGCCTGCGACGATGCGCGCCGGATCGCCCTCGCGGCGCGGCGCGTATTCGACCTTGAAGTCGACGCCCGACATGCGCTTGACCGTGTCGATGACTTCGAGAACCGAGAAGCCGTGGCCGTAGCCGCAATTGAGCGTCAGCGACGGTCCGCCGGAACGCAAATAGCGCAGCGCATCAGAATGCGCGCGAGCGAGATCGCTGACGTGGATGTAGTCGCGGATGCAGGTGCCGTCCGGCGTCGGATAATCGGTGCCGAAAACGTCGAGCTTTCGCCGCAGCCCCAGTGCCGCCTCGGCCGCGACTTTGATCAAGTGCGTCGCATTCGCACTCGACTGGCCGGCGCGGCCGCGCGGATCGGCGCCGGCGACGTTGAAATAACGCAAGCTCACGTGCGCGAGGTCATGGGCGCGGCTGGTGTCGCGCAGCATGATTTCGGTCATCAGCTTCGACCAGCCATAAGGCGAGATCGGCACCGTCGCTGCGTCCTCCGGCACCGGGATCGCCGCCGGATTGCCGTACACCGCCGCGGTCGAGGAAAAGATGAAATGACGGACGCCGCCGTTGACCGCGCATTCGATCAGTGCGCGCGAATTCACCGTGTTGTTGCGATAATAGCCGAGCGGATCGCGCACCGAAATCAGGCACCACAATCGAAGCGGCGAAGTGAATGATCGCATCGATGTTGTGGTCGCGGATGAGCTGCGTCACCAGCGGCTGATCGCCAGTCTCGCCGACAACGAGCGGCACGCCCTCGGCAACGGCCCAGCGATGCCCGGTCGAGAGATTGTCGAGCACGACGACGGATTCGCCGGCGTCGACGAGTTCAAGCGCCATCTGGCTGCCGATATAGCCTGCGCCGCCGGTGACCAGGATCGCCATATTACCCCGCCCATTTTACCTTTTGGCCCTACGCCGATTTGACGAATGTTCAGTTAAGCGGCCGGACCGGCGGCAGCGCTGCCGCGAGCGCCCGCCGCGTCGCGGCGAGGACCTGCTCCGGAGCGATGTCGCGCATGCAACGGTGATGGGCGAGGCGGCAGACCGGCTTGTGGCAGGGCCGGCAGGGCAGTTCGGTCTCAGCTTCGATGGTCCCGGCCAAAGGATTGAGCGGCGCCCAATGCCAGGGGCTGGTCGGCCCGAAAATCCCGATCGAAGGCGTGCCAAGCGCCGCGGCGACGTGGAGGAGACCGGAATCGTTCGACACCGCCGCCGCGGCATTGGCGAGCCCCAGGATCGCATCGCGCAGATCGTGCCCGGTCAGATCGCGCGCCGCCGTATCGCCGACGATTTCCACCGCGAGCGCCTTTTCGTCGGGACCGCCGAGCACCCAAACGCCGAGGCCTTCGGCCATGAGGCGGCGGGCAAGCGCCGTATAGGCCGCACTTGGCCAACGTTTCGACGGCCCGACGGCGCCGGGAGCGAGCGCCACGACAGGCCGGTTCTCGGCATCAAGTCCGCGTCTTTTGCGCCAAGATTCCGCCTCGTCGCGCGCAACTTTGAGTTCCGGTAACGGCCACGCCGGCGGTAATTCCGCGCCGGCCGGCAGCGCCAGTGCCGCGCAGCGATCGACCATGCGCGGCAGGGCCCGCTCGCCGAAACGAACATCGTTGAGCAGGACAAAGCGCGCCTCGCCGGCAAAACCGGTCCGCTCGGGAATACCGGCAAAAAACGGCGCCAGCGTCGATTTCCAGGTTCGCGGCATCACCAGCACCGTGCCATAGCCTTCGCGTTTGAGGCGTTGTGCCAGCGCAAACTGTTCCGACAGCGCCAGACGGCGACGCGGCAGGTCGGCGACGACGGCTTGGCGCAGCCCCGGCATGTAATCGGCGAGCGGTGCGCACAAAGTCGTCGCCAGCATGTCGATGGGGCGGTCCGGGAAGCGCGCGTTAAGGAGCTTCACCACCGAGTGGCAGCGCACGAAGTCGCCGATCCACATGTAAGGCACGATGAGAATGGGGCGGCGGTTTGGACCATTTTTTGAATTAAGATTCATTACTATATTGGTTCCGACCGGCCGATTTCGGATTTCGCTTCGCGCCGCAGCGGCTCGCTCGGCGGCGGCGTCCAGTTCTGGGCTTGCTCATGGCGCTTGGCGTAGCGGTAATAGGTCCCCTCGAAATTGCCGAAGGCGATGACGAAGCCGGCCCAGCCGTCGATAAATCCGCGCTTGAAAATGTAATGCTTGAGGAACGCCCAAAATCCGTGAGCCAGCGCGCCCGCCATGGATACGCGTTTATTGGCGAGCTTTTGCACTCCCAAAGACGAATAGCGGTTGGCCTTGCGCAAGACTTCTTCAAGGTCGCGGAACGGGAACTGCCAGATCGCATTTGCAAGCGTGCCGATCGGCTTGCCGCTTAGAACTTCATAGCCTTCGTGGACCGCCTCCGTCGTGTAACGCATGCTGCCTTTGCGGAAGAGCTGGGGTTGGCGAAAATTCGGGTACCAGCCCGAGCCGCGGATCCAGCGGCCCATCATGAAGCTGCGGCGCGGCACGCGATAAACGTCATATGGCGGCGTGCCCGAGAGCAGGCCGAGAATCTCATCGCGCACAAGCTTGGTGCACCGCTCATCGGCATCGAGGCTGAAAATCCAATCGCAGCGGCAGGCTTCGAGGGCTTGATTGCGCAAGTTGCCGAAGCCGTTGAACGGCACCTGCACGAGGCGCGCCCCGAGGGCTCTGGCAATCTCTGCCGTGCCGTCGCTGCTGTAGGAATCGATGACGACGATCTCGTCCGCCCACAGCACGCTCTCGGCCGCGGCCTTGAGCTTCTCGGCTTCATTGAATGCCAGGATATAGGCGGAGACGGTTTGCATAATAGACGGTCCAGTATAGCTGCCGCCGTCGCAGCTTTGCGAACCTTCGCCAGTTAGATTATAGAATGAATATAGATTCATTCATTAAACGAACTCGACGCCGCCAGTTGCCGAGCGTGCGAGACTGGGGCAAAGGAGCAGTGGGGTCAGGTGCCCCGAAAACAAATCCTCAAACCGGTCTTGCGGTCGATGTTGTTGGTCACCGGCGGGGCCGGGTTCATTGGGTCGAACGTGGTCGCGAGCCTCAACGAGGCCGGACGCAGCGATATCGCCGTGAACGATTTCCTCGGCAGTGAGGGCAAATGGCGCAATTTGGCCGGCCGGCAGATCGCCGATTTTGTCCCGCCGGCGGACCTTGCGCGCTGGCTCGACGGGCGCAAGCTGGACGCGGTGATCCATCTCGGCGCGATCTCCTCCACCACCGCGACCGACGGTGACGCCGTCATGGAGAATAATTTCCTGCTGTCGCTGCGCCTATTCGATTGGTGCGCGATAACGCGCACGCCCTTCATCTACGCCTCGTCGGCGGCGACCTATGGCGGCGGCGAACAGGGCTATTCCGACGACTGGTCGAACGGCGCGCTCAAACGGCTCAAGCCGTTGAATCTCTACGGCTGGAGCAAGCACATATTCGACCTCGCCGTGGTCGAGCGCGTTCGCCGCAACGACAAGCTGCCGCCGCAATGGGCGGGGCTGAAGTTCTTCAATGTCTTCGGCCCGAACGAGTACCACAAGGGCGAGATGATGAGCCTCGTCGCCAAACGGTTCGACGAGGCCAAAACCGGCAAGCCGGTCCGGCTGTTCAAGTCGCATCGCCCGGGCATCGCCGACGGCGAGCAAAAGCGCGATTTTATCCATGTGGACGACGCGATCGCGGTGCTGCGTTGGCTGATGGAGACGCCGGCCGTATCGGGAATTTTCAATGTCGGCACCGGTGTGGCGCGCAGCTTCCGCGATCTGATCGCGGCCATGTTCGCGGCGTTGGGCGAGGAACCCGCCATCGAATATGTCGACATGCCGGCTTCGCTCCGCGACAGCTATCAATATTTCACCGAGGCCGAGACGGCGAACCTGCGGCGCGCCGGTTATAATGCGGACTTCACCCCGCTCGAGACTGCGGTGAAGCGGTACGTCAACTGTTATCTCGATCATGCCGATCGCCATCGCTGAGCGCGATCACGAGGGGCAAGCGCGGCAACATACATGTTCGATTTCGAGGAAGCCCTCAAGCTCGTCACGCAGCAGACCGTGCTCTGCGTCGGCGATCTCATGCTGGACGATTTCGTCTATGGCGAAGTCACGCGGATTTCGCCGGAAGCGCCAACGCCGGTGCTTGCTGTCGCGCGCAGCGAGGTCGAGATCGGCGGCGCCGGCAATGTCGCGCGCAATATCGCGGCGCTTGGCGCGCAGTGCGTTTTCGTCGGCCTGATCGGCAAGGACGACGCGGCGCACACGCTCACCGATGCATTCGCCAAGCTGAAAGGCGCGGTCGTTCCTCACCTCGTCATCGAGCCTGGGCGGCATACCACCCGCAAAGTGCGCTTCGTTTCCGAGCACCATTCGGCGCATCTGATGCGGGCGGACTGGGAGACGGCGCAGCCGGCGAGCGCGGCCAGCGAGACCGCGGTCATTGCGCATGCCGAAGCCGCGCTGCCGCGGTGCGGCGCGGTGGTGCTGTCCGATTACGCCAAGGGCGTGCTGACGCCGCGCGTCATCCGCGCGATCATCGATCGCGCGCGTGCGCTCGGTAAACCGGTCGTGGTCGATCCCAAGGGTCACGATTACAGCATCTATCGCGGCGCGACGCTGATCACGCCCAATCGTGCGGAATTGGGCGCGGCGGTGCACCGGCCGGTGACGTTGGAAGCCGAGATCGGCAAGGCCGCCGCCGAACTGGCGCGGATCGTCGAGGCCGAGGCGGTGCTGGTCACGCGAAGCGAGGAGGGCATGACCCTTCATGCCGACGGTCATGCACCGCTCCACATTCCCGCTTATCCGGTCAAGGTGCGGGACGTGTCCGGCGCTGGCGATACGGTGGCGGCGGTGATGGCCGTGCTGCTGGCCATGCGAGCGCCGTTCGAATTCGCCATGCGCGCCGCCAATGCCGCGGCTGCCGTCGTTGTCGGCAAACGCGGCACCTCGACGGTCTCGCTTACCGAATTGCGCCACCGCATCCTGCCGGCCGCCTCGCTGGCGCCAGGGGACAAGATCGTGTTCGACTGGTCGATGCTCGATGAACGGCTTTCGGATTGGCGCCGCCACGGGTTGCGCATCGGCTTCACCAACGGCTGCTTCGATCTTCTGCATCGCGGCCATGTCAAATTGCTCGCCGAGGCACGCGCGGCTTGCGATCGGCTGGTGGTCGGGCTTAACAGCGACGCTTCGACGACGCGGCTCAAAGGCAAGGGCCGGCCGATCAATCCGGCCGAGGGCCGCGCCGAGGTGCTGGCCGCGCTCGAGGCGGTCGATCTTGTCGTGGTGTTCGAGGACGACACGCCGCTCGACCTGATCAAGCGCGTGCGCCCTGCCGTGCTAATCAAAGGCGCCGACTACCGCCATGAAGACGTGGTCGGCCACGACATCGTGGAAAAATCCGGCGGCGCTGTGCTCCTGGTCGATCTTGTCCCCGGTCACTCGACCACGGCGATAGTCGAGCGGGCGCGTCCGGCGAAACAATCCGCGGAGGATTAACCGATGCGGACGGTATTTCCCTGGCAAGTCGAGGATCGGCTCAAGGCCGAGTTTTTCGGAGCGTCGCAACAGGGCTTCTTCGTCGAAGTCGGGGCCAATCGACCGCAGCAGGGGTCGCAAAGCTGGCAGTTCGAACAGGCCGGCTGGCGCGGCGTGCTGGTGGAACCGCAGCCCGATCTGGCCGAGCGTTTGCGCCGGTCGCGCGATGCCGCGAGGCTCCGCAAGGGCGACAAGTCGTGAGCGGCGCGGCACTCATTTCCGTCATTGTCACGACCTATAACCGCGAGGATGCGCTCGACGCGGCGTTGCGGGCGCTCGCCAATCAATCGGACCGCAATTTCGAGATCGTCATTGCCGATGACGGGTCGCGGCAGGACACCGCGCGCGTGATCGAAAGCTGGCAGACGCGGCTGCCGCTGCCGCTCAAGCATGTCCGGCATGAGCATCTGGGTTTTCGCGGCGGCGAAATCCGCAATCGCGGCATTCGCGCCAGCGCTGGAGAAACGTGCATCTTTCTCGATGGCGATTGCCTAGCGGGCGCCGACTTCGTCGCCACGCATCGCCGGCTGCGTGAACCGGGCTGGTTCGTGACCGGCAATCGCATCCTGTTGTCGCGCGAACTGACCGATGTCGTGCTTGCTCGGGGCTGGCAGCCCGAGACCTGGAATTTTGCCGCGCTGTTGCAACAGCGGCTGCGCGGCGGCGTCAACCGGCTGTTGCCGACGCTGGGCCTGCCGCTGGGACCGTTGCGCAAGCTCGGGCGCGACAGCTGGGAAGGCGCGCAAACCTGCAATCTCGCGGTGGCGCGGGAAGACCTTGACCGCATCGACGGTTTTGATTGCGCTTATACCGGGTGGGGCCTGGAGGATTCCGATCTCGTGGTGCGTTTGCTGCATGCGGGCGTGCGGCGAAAGGACGGCCGCTTCGCGACCGGGGTGCTGCATTTGTGGCACCCGCAGAACGACCGCTCGCAATTGCCGGCCAATTGGGTGAGATTAGATGAGGTCATCGGCGGCGATCGCGTGCGCGCCTTGCGCGGGCTGTCGCGGGTCGGCCCCGATGACGATGCGCGGCGGCAGCAAAGTTTCACGGTGCAACAGGGTTCGGCACAACAAAGTTCGGCGCAGCCATGACGCCCATTCAATTGCCCGACAAGCAGCGCATCCTAGTCATCACGCTCCGCCGGCTCGGCAACGTCTTACTGACGACGCCGCTGATCGGCGCGTTGAAAGCGGGATTTGCCCCCGCTTCGGTCGACGCTCTGGTGTTTGCCGGCACAGAGGGGATGCTGGAGGGCAACCGCGATCTGGATAACGTCATCACCGTGCCGCAGCGTCCGTCCGTTGCGGCGACGGCGACGCTCGTTCGGCTGCTATGGCGCCGTTACGATCTCGCGGTGCCGACACAGACGGGTGACCGGCCGACTTTCCTCGCCTGGGCGGCGGGGCGTCGCCGCATTGGCTTTATTGCCGAGGCGGATTCGGCAGCGTGGTGGAAGCGCCGCGTCTTCGATCGAGCCATTGCGTCCGACAATCAGAATCATCGGGTCGATGAACTGTTGCGGCTTGCGGATATGCTCGGCATTGCGCGGCGGCACGATATCGTCTGCCCGGCAAGCGCGACATTAGCTGCGGCCCCGATCACCGGCCGCTACGCCGTGCTTCATGCCAGTCCAATGTTCCGTATCCGGCGCTGGACCGACGCAGGCTGGCGTGCGCTGGCGCGGGCGCTGGCCGAGCGCGGCCTCACCGTGATCGCAACGGGCGGCGGCGATGCCGCGGAGAAGGATTATCTCGATCGCCTGTGGAACGGAGTCGATCCGCCCGTCGTGCGCCGCGATGGCGCGCTCGGCTGGCCGGAGCTTGCGGCACTGTTGCGTGCGGCGTCCGTGTATGTCGGGCCGGATACGTCGATCACGCATCTGTCGGCCGGCGCCGGCGCGCCGACCGTGGCGCTTTACGGTCCGGCGAGCCCGAGTCTGATCGGGCCTTGGCCGATCGGCGGTTTGGACACGCCTTGGCGGCGCGCCGGGACGATCCAGCGCCGCGGCAACGTCTGGGTAGTGCAGAATCCATTGCCTTGCATGCCCTGCGACAAGCTTGGCTGCGAAGGTCATTTGAACAGCCATAGCCAGTGCCTGGATGAACTTACCGTGCGGCAGGTTCTCGAAGCGGTCGATCAGGCGCTTGCGTTGCGCCAGGCAGCGTAGGTTTTAATAGAGCGGCGACTGAACCGGAGCGGTCGGTCGCCCGAGCTGGCCAGTCACCAGATCGAATTGCGTGTAGGTTTGCGTTTCGCAGGTATCGATCTCGACGGCGTATCGCGCGTCGACGACGGCATTGTCCTTGATGAAGATCGCATAGGTGCGCAGGTGCCCGTGATCCTGGAAATGCACGCAGGCGAGCCATGCCCGCCCCTTCATGGAATCGACCCAACGCAAGCCTGAGATTTCAAACCCGGTATAAGACGCGCGATCTTTTAACGTCGATAAGAGATAATTGGCGGTGAGCGAGACATAGGGCGGCGGCGCCGGTGGGGCGGCGGCTTCGCTCGGCCGCGCGAGCTCGCTGCATGCCGGCAACACGATCAGCGCCAGCGCCAGCGCGGCACGCCCGCTCGCACGGCCCAGCCATGTCCGCGCCCTGCGAGTGCGTTGCCGGCACCACAGTCCCGCCACGAAGGCCGTCCACCTGGAGGTGCGCCGGGCCCGCGGAAAATATAAACTTTTGAGCTCTAGAAACGCACGCGGCAGGCGAGGCGTCGCAAAGCGCAGCACTGGCATGACGGCACCGCTAATGACCCGCTATGCGATCGGACAAAGCGACAAACGGCGCTCGATGCAGACCGCGAGCGGGTTTGACAATCCGACGGTGAACCTGATCGTCAAGCGCCTGATCGCGGCGGCAATCATCGTATGCTCCGGCTTTGTCCTCGGCTCTTGCGCGGGGGCTTCCGAAGATGGAGTTTCCGCCTTTGTTGCGGATCACTGGCCGCATTGGGCCGGCGGCATGCCCGACGATGTGCCGCCACGGCCGGGCGCTCCGGGATACAAAACATTCATCGCGCACGGGCAAGCTGACCAGAATGCATCGCCGCAGTCCGCGAGCGGCGCGAATGCGGCCGCCGTTCCGGCGAAGCCGGTTGTCCAATCTGCGCTGCCGCCGCCTGCCGCGCCGGCCGCTCCCGCGGCGCCGGCCGTCCAGGCCGCCCCGCAATCGGCCTCCGACGATTCGAACGTGGTGCGGGGCGGGCTCTATTAGCGCCATCACGCCACGCCGGCGCGCAGCAGATCGTGGAAGTTCACGATGCCGACCGGTCGGTCCGACTCCACGACGATCAGCGCCTGTTTCTTCAATGAATTGAGCAGCTGCAGCGCCTCGCTGGCCAACTGGTCGGGCCGCACGATGATCGGCGATGGCGTCATGACGGCATCGACAGTCAGCTGCAGCAGATCGGCTCGCATGTGGCGGCGCAAATCACCGTCCGTGATGATGCCGGCAAGCCTGCCGGCGCCGTCGGTTACGGCGACGCAGCCGAAACCCTTGGCCGACATTTCGACGATCGCTTCCGACATCAGCGCGCCCCGTTTGATCAGCGGCACGGCCTGACCGGAATGCATGATGTCACGGACGAATTTCAGCGCCGCACCCAGTCGGCCGCGCGGATGAAAGACGCCGAAATCGACGGCGGTAAATCCTCGGCTCTCAAGCAACGCGATCGCCAGCGCATCGCCGAGCGCGAGCTGCATCAGCGACGAGGTGGTCGGTGCGAGATTGTGCGGACATGCTTCGCGGGTCGGCGGCAATGCCAGGACGATATCGGCCGCCTTGCCGAGCGTGCTGTCGACGTTCACCGTGACCGCGATCAGCACGATACGAAAGCGCCGGGAATAATTGATCAGGTCTTTGAGTTCCTCGGTCTCGCCCGACCAGGACAGCGCCAGCATCACGTCGTCGGACGTGATCATGCCGAGATCGCCGTGGCTCGCGTCGGCGGCGTGCACGAAGAATGCCGGCGTGCCGGTCGAGGCGAGCGTCGCGGCGATCTTGCGCGCGACGTGACCGGACTTTCCCATGCCGGTCACGATCACCCGGCCCCGCGCCGCCCGGATCGTTTCGACGGCGGCGACGAACGGCGCCCCCAGCCCGTCGGACATCGCCGCGGCGAGCGCTGCAACGCCCTCGGCCTCGTTATCGAGCGTGCGAAGCGCTGAGGCAATGTGGGAATTGCTGACCGGTATCGCCTTTCTCGCGTCGGATGCGCTCATCTTCGCAGGTGTCCTCACTCGGCACTCCAGAGGCGGCAACAATACCCGACGGCGCTCGGAATATTCGAATTATTTCGACCACGCCGCGAAGGCATCGGCGAAGGCGCGATCGCCGGGCGGCCCCTTCTCCATCGCCAGGATGGCGCGTCCGCCGTTATTGTACACGATGGGAATATCGAACCACGGCCGCTCCTTGAGGAGTTGGATATTGCGTTGCACGTCGGCGTCGACCGCGGAAAGGCCGATCAGGAAGAAGCCGTTGGTGACTTTGACGGCGAGACCGGCGAGCGGAATGCCGCGCGCCTGCTCGGAATCCTTCATCAAGACGCCGGGAACATTGGCGATGCCGCCGCCGGCAAAATCCGGCGGCAGATTGAACATGATTTCGATCGTGTGGCTCGCCGGCAGGGCCTGATCGGTATTGCGGCGGAGCGTCCACGTCACCGTCATGTTTTTATCCGGGATCGTGATGTCCGCCCGAACTTCGAGCTCCGGCGCCAGTCCGCTGCCGGGCGACACCGTTTCGGTGCGCCAGATGGCGGAGCCGACATATTGCTTACCCTGCGGGTTGTTCGGGTCTTCCTCATAAAGCACGACGCGTTGCGCCACCGTGGGTGCATTTTGTTGGTTGGTCGAACCGGCCGGCGGCGCTTGTTGTCCCGGCAATTGCTCCTGCGGCACGCGCTCGGCAGACTTGGGCTCCGGAGCGGGCGTTTGCGCTGTCGGCGCCGGCTTCGCTCGCATCTGCGAGACGAAGTGATAAAGGCCCGTGATATTGGACCATTGCCACGAGATCGTCGCCGTAAGGCCGGCGAGGATGATCAGCACGACGACTAACTTGGCGAGACCGCGATAGGAACGCGGCGGGCGCGGCTCCTCGTAGAGTTCCTCGGGCTCCCGTCTGCGCGGTGGCTGCGGCCGTGTCAAACGCGCCAGCGCCGGCCTTTCCGCCTCGAGGTCGGAGGGTGGTTCTATCGCGCGCGGGTGAGGCTCCTCGTCGTCGAGCAGATCGGGAGCCTCGTCGTCGAAGCGCGGCTCCAGCCGGTCATGCAGCTCCGAAGGTCCGTCGTCGTCGGAGAATTGCTGCGGAGTTGCGGTGCCATAGGAATCGCGCGTGTCGCGCGCCGATTGCGCCGACTTGGCCGATGCAGCGCCAAGATCGTCGACCTCGTTGACGACGTCGCGAAAGCCCTTGAGGCCGGCGCTCAATATCGGCGATGTCCGGGCGCTTAGGATGCGGTCGCGGGCGCTTCCCGACGGCGTCGGCCGCGGCGCGTCGTTGGCGGTGACATTAGTTTGTGTCCGCAGCGGCGGCGGTTCGGACCGTTGCGGCGGCGGTTCGGCGCGTTGCGGCGGCGGGCGACCCGTTTCGGGGCGCGGCGTGGGTGCCGCATTGCTCAATGCCGGGCTTGGGCGCTCGCGACGCGGCGGAACCGGGACTCCAGGCGGAACTGGCGCTGCGAGCGAAATCGGCGCGGTGGGCGAAATCGGCGGTCTTAGGCCGGATGGGGCCGGACGCGGCGGTGCGGTTGGACGTTCGGCGCGCGCCTTGCGGACGCTCTCGGCTTCGACCTTGCGGATGGCGTCTTCGAGCGCCAGGCGCTCGCGGGTGATGTCAGTCTCGGAGAGTGCCGGCTGGATCGATCGCAATTGCGCGACCAGTGCAGCGCGCGCTCTCTCATACAGCGCCCGGCGGGCCTCGCCGGTGCTATGCTCGAGGCCCTCTACGGCGCGGGAAATGAGCGGATGATAGTCGGCCATGAGTTTAGTTTACGCTCGGCTCTCGGAAGTTTCACCTTAAGCTTCAAACGGATTATGCATCAGGATGGTGTCCTCGCGTTCCGGGCTCGTGGACAGGATCGCCGCGGAACAGCCGATCAGCTCTTCCAGGCGGCGCACATATTTGATCGCTTGGGCGGGTAGATCCGCCCACGACCGGGCATGCGCGGTTTTTTCCCGCCAGCCGGCGATGGTCTCGTAGATCGGTTCGACTCGCGCCTGGGCATGCTCGCTGGCGGGAAGATAGTCGATCTCGCGCCCATCCAACCGATAGCCGATGCAGACCTTGATTTCATCGAAGCCGTCGAGGATGTCCAGCTTGGTCAGCGCCAGACCTTGGATGCCGCTGGTGCGCACGGTCTGCCGTACCAAGACGGCATCGAACCAGCCGCAGCGCCGCGGCCGGCCGGTCACGACCCCGAATTCCTTGCCGCGCTCGCCGAGCGTTTTGCCGATTTCGTTGATCTGCTCCGTGGGGAACGGGCCGGCGCCGACCCGCGTCGTATAGGCCTTGCAAATGCCGAGCACATAGCCGATCGCGCCAGGCCCCAGCCCCGACCCGGTTGCCGCTTGCGCCGCAACCGTATTCGACGACGTGACGTAGGGATAGGTGCCGTGGTCGATGTCGAGCAGCGCGCCTTGTGCGCCCTCGAACAAAATGCGCTTGCCCTCGCGGCGCCGCTCGTCGAGCAGCGCCCAGACCGTATCCATGTAGGGCAGCACCTGCGGCGCCACCGCCGCCAACTCGTCGTAGAGCGCGCGCGGCGCGATTTCGCTCATGCCGAGCCCGCGGCGCAGCGCGTTATGGTGCGCCAAGAGGCGCTCGATCTTGCCGTTGAGCATCTGCAGGTCCGCCAGATCCATCAAGCGGATGGCGCGCCGTCCGACTTTATCCTCGTAGGCCGGACCGATGCCCCGGCCGGTGGTGCCGATCGCTCCCTTGCCGGACGCCCGCTCGCGCGCCACGTCGAGTTCCTGGTGCAACGGCAAAATCAGCGGCGTGTTCTCCGCGATCCGCAGATTTTCGGGAGTGACGGTGATTCCTTGTTTCTTGAGCTGGACGATTTCTCCTAACAGCGCGCGCGGGTCGAGCACCACACCATTGCCGATGACCGAGAGCTTGCCGGGCCGCACCACACCCGACGGCAATAGCGACAATTTGTAGGTGGTGCCGTTGATGACCAGCGTATGGCCGGCGTTATGGCCGCCCTGGAAGCGGACGACGATGTCGGCCTGCTCGGAGAGCCAATCGACGATTTTGCCTTTGCCCTCGTCCCCCCACTGGGAGCCGACCACGACAACATTTGCCATGAGGAACTGTTTCCACCAGGCCCAATGAATACACAGATGACTACGCAGATGGAGCGAGTGCCGGCCGCAACCGACCGTTCCGGATACTGGATGACGGTGCCGGAAGCAAGGAAAAGCGCTGCCAAGCCGGCCCTGTGAGTTCCTCCAATGCATTGCTTTGACAGCGAATTCGCCGTTAGCCTTTTTGGGGTTTTGGATTTGTTTCGGGCTCCGGGGGCGGCAATGCGGCCTCGGCGGCGGGCGGATTGTCGCAGTTCTGGCTCCAGTCTTGGCGCGATTTTTGGCTTCACGATGCGGTCAAGCGGCCAAAGGCGCTCAGCCATGCGGCCAGTTATGCGAGGCTGGCACTGGTCCCGCGGTGCGTACCGCGCTAGCTCACCCGCGGTCACCGTGGGCGATGAGGGACACGCATGTCGGGAGCGCAGGCCCGGAGCCTGGCACGGAGTTCGCGCCGGGCCGGTAGTTGGCTATCCGACCAAGCTTATCTGTTGCTGTCGCTGACGTCGCTGTTCTGGGCCGGCAATACCGTGCTGGGGCAATTCATCGCCGGGCACGTTCCCCCGATCACGCTCGCCTTCGTCCGCTGGTCCGGCGCTTTCGTCATTCTGCTGCCGTTCGCGGCGCGGCACCTCGTTCGCGATTGGCCGACCATCCGCAAGCACGCCGGCACGCTGGCGCTGATCGCGTTTGTCGGTTTCTCAATCTACAACACAATGGCCTATTACGGCCTGCAATACACGACGGCGATCAACGGGCTGCTGTTGCAATCCGTCGGGCCGCTGTTCGTCGCCATGTGGACGTTTGCGCTATTCGGCGAACGGCTGACATTGCGTCAGGCAGGCGGCATATGCATTTCGCTCTCCGGCGTTCTTGTCATTATCAGTCACGGCAGTCTGGCCGCCCTGCTCGCGATCGAATTCAATCGCGGCGATGTATGCTTCGTGATCGCGCTCGTGACTTATGGATTTTATGCAGCGTATCTGCGCAAGCGGCCGGCCATGCATCCGTTGTCGTTTCTCGCCGTCGGCATGGGCGGCGGCGCGCTGATGCTCATCCCTGCAGTAGTTTTGGAGATCGCCAGCGGAAGGACATTTGTGCTCGACACCGAAAGCATCGCGAGTTTCGCCTTTATCTGCATCTTTCCGTCTTTGCTCGGTTATCTGTTCCTCAATCGCGGCATCGAACTGATCGGCGCCAACCGCGCGGCGCCGTTCATTCATCTCGTTCCGGTGTTCGGCTCGGTGCTGGCGATCGCACTCTTAGGCGAGCGCTTCGAGCTTTTTCACGCGGTGGGCTACGGGCTGGTGTTCGCGGGGATTACGATTGCGACGAGGAAGTAACAAGAACTCGGCCGCGAACTCATTGACGCATCGCGCTCCTTGTTCGCGCCGACGAGGTGATCAAGTAGGCGACGCCGACTTCCGGTATTGGCCCATCGCGAACATTGAGCGGCTCGATTTTCTGTAACGCACCATGCACACCATCAGTGTCGGCGGTGTGGTAGGGTGGTCGTCTATCTTGGGAGAGGTTTCATGGAGGCCTGAGGAATCTCAAGTAGAAAGCTGCGAACACCAAGACAATGCCGATATTCACCGTCAGCCGTTCCCAAAATCGGTTTCTGAAGAACACGAAATCTACGCCGACTATGACGGCTGCCATCGCCACCACGTAGAGCACGACAGCTAACTGTCTGCCCATTCCAGCGGGAATCGCCATTTTGAGTTTTCCATCACGGTCACTACCTTTACTCTCCGGGACAGTCGGTCCCTCCCGCTGGCAGCTCTGCACCAAAGCTACGCTAATTTCGTAGGCGCGCGGAAGGGGCTGCAATGTCTTCTGCTGACCCAGCGCGTCATTTGGTGCGACGCAGCGATATGTACGGCGAGATCATGCAGACCACTCCCGACCTCGTCGATGTGAGCTTCCACTCGGCGAAGGCAATTCGTAACGCTGCGAAAGGACGGGGCTGGCGCCGAGCGCTGTCCCTCCGAGACGACAACGCCGTTGGTGGATACACTCCGTAAAGAGAATGCGGGGGTCACCGCATAAACGCGCCGGTTGCGGGAGCGGGCGCCGGCGCACACGATCTTGCCGGATTGCATGATCGCAGTGTGTGCGGAATGCGCGAAAGTGCGAGCACTTATGCTGGCTAGTGGGAGACGACAATGAACGCACATGTCGAGACGAGCCAACAGATCCATCTAACATCCCTTCTTGCCAGGCAGCGCGCGAGTTTCCTGCGCGACGGCCCGCCCGCCGCAGGGCAGAGAAAGCACGACCTCAAGAAATTGAAGGCGGCGCTCTTGGCCCGGCGCGAAGCATTGGCGAAAGCCGTCAATTCTGATTTCGGCCATCGTTCGGCCTACGAGACGGCGATCCTCGACTTGGTTCCCACGGTTCATGGCATCGACTATCTGCGCCGCCGTCTCGGAGCATGGATGCGCCCGCAACGCCGCCACGTCGCTTTGCATTTCCGACCGGGCGCTGCGTACGTTCTATATCAACCTCTCGGCGTCATCGGGATCGTGTCGCCGTGGAACTATCCGGTGTCTCTGGCGCTGATGCCGCTGGCCACAGCGATCGCTGCTGGCAACCGCGCCATGATCAAACCGTCGGAATTCACCCCGGCGACAAACGAGGTGCTGATCGCAATGCTGGGCGAGATATTTCCCGAAGAGCAAGTGGCCATCGTCACCGGTGGCGCCGATGTCGGGGCGGCATTCGCGGCGCTGCCATTCGATCACTTGATCTTCACCGGCAGCACCAATGTCGGCCGCTCGATCATGCGCGCAGCGAGTGAAAATCTGGTGCCGGTCACTTTGGAGCTCGGCGGAAAGTCGCCGGCGATCGTGGAACGAGGGTTTTCGGTCGCCCGGGCCGCGGCATCCATCGCCTTCGGGAAGCTCGCCAATGCGGGCCAAACCTGTATCGCTCCCGATTACGCGCTGGTGCAGGAAAACGACATCGAGTCCTTCATCGCGGCTTACCAAGAAGCCGTGCAGCGACTCTATCCAGACGGCGCGTCGGATGCGGCCTACGGATCGATCATCAATGCCAAGCACTACGCCCGGCTTTCGGCGCTGATCGAGGACGCACGGCAAAAAGGCGCACGCATCGTTCAGATTAGCCCAGCGGTCAACGCCAACGCCGATCGCGAACGAACATTGCCTCCCACCCTGATCCTCAATGCCACACCCGAGATGACGGTCCTTCAGGACGAGATTTTCGGACCCATCCTGCCGGTCGTTGCCTACCATAGCATCGATGACGCGCTTGCCTATGTGAACGCGCGGCCGCGTCCGCTGGCGCTCTATCTCTTTTGCCGAGACCGCGAGGTCCGCCGCCGGGTTCTCGAGCGCACCACGAGCGGCAATGTCACAATCAACGACACGATTCTGCACTTCGCCGTTGAGGACCTGCCCTTCGGCGGCGTCGGCGCAAGCGGCATCGGTGCCTACCATGGCGAAGAAGGGTTCAAGACCTTGAGCCACGCCAAAGGTGTATTCGCGCAGGCCGGATGGAACTTCGCCGGTCTGCTGCGATCGCCGTTCGGGCGGGTCGCGGATCTGCTTCTTGCGTACCTTCTCCGCTGACATTTGGACCGCTCAACTGGGAAGACTCCAAACGCAGCAGCAGATGTGACTGCTGAACCTTAGCGACAGCGGATAGCGCGCAGCTAAGCGCGCTTGCACGCGATCAATCTCGCATCGCAGCGGACGATCTTAGTGTTCGCGGGGATTACGATTGCGACGAGGAAGTGACAAGAACTCGGCCGCGGACGATAATTGTTGATTGAGGCGCAGCCCCAAACCACTGCCTTTTTCGGCGTGCTGTTCGGCGGTGTTTTACAGATTGGGCCAATTGGCGGGACATGAACCGAAAAGAACGACGCGCAGCCAACAAGCGACGCGACGAGTCCGCAAGGAGGCCAAACGCGCTTGCCTTCGGCTCGGCAGGCGTCAGCATTGCCGACCTCGCCGCCGAGGCAAGCCGTTGGCATGGGCTCGGCCGCATCAGCGAGGCGCAAGAGGTTTGCCGTCAAATTCTCGCGCGCGAGCCCGCGCATGTGCAGAGCCTGAATCTTCTCGGCATGATGGCGCAGGCCTCCGGCGATCACCGGGCCGCGGTGAAGATGTTCGCGCAAGCGATTGCTTCGGACGAGGTGAACCCTGCTTGCCATTACAATATCGGAAATTCGTACCAGGCGTTGGGTAACCGCACCGAAGCGATTGCGCATTTCAGCAAAGCGCTTGCGCTCGGCATGGACGAGAAGGCCGCTAGTTTCATCCTGCAGAGTCCTATCATCGCCTCGTATGTTGCGCGGATTGCTGGCAAGTGGCCGCTACCGGTAACAAACCCCGAATTGTTCGGCGCCAAAAGTGTCATCCCGCTTGCAAACGACCTCTTTCTGCGCTGTGCGATGGAAGCAACGACGCTGCCAAGCGTGGAACTTGAACTTTTGCTCGGACATGCTCGCGCCGAGCTGCTGCGGCTTGCAGGTGAGCAAGGCGAAGATAAAGGCCAAATCGACGACGAGATGGTCGCCTTTGCTTGCGCACTCGCGCGGCAGTGCTTCATTAACGAATATGTCTATGCACAGGCCGGAGCGGAAAGTGGACTTGCGAGCGTACTGCGCGATCGATTGCTGCAGGATCTGGCGTCGGGCGCCACCATAACTCCACTCACGCTGGCGGCAGTTGCAGCCTATTTCCCGCTTCATGCCATGCCGATGGCGGAAACGCTTCTGCGCCAGGATTGGCCTGCGACGGTGGCCGGCCTGTTACAGGTACAACTCCGCGAACCGCTTGAGGAAGTGCGCGAGCGCGCCGCTATTGCGACACTCGCCCCCATCAAGGACAGCGTATCATTGCAAGTGATGCGCCAATACGAGGAAAATCCTTATCCGCGCTGGACCATTAATCCGCTAAACGCATTCGCTGCCGATCAAGCGCGGGGAAGGACCGTTCCGATGGCGGAACGGCAAGCCGAACTGGAATCTCTGATCGCGGGTTGCGGCACCGGCTTGCACGCGGTTCAGATCGCGCAAGTCTATCCGAACGCCCGTTTGCTCGCGGTCGATGGGTAAGAACGCGCGCTGAAGCTTTTAGGACGCCGTCAATTGATCGCTCGCTCGCGCGGGCGATGATTTCGATCGGTGCCGGAATACCGGAAACTCAAAACTGCAGCGGCTTGACCTGCTGCACGTTTTGAATCTGCTGCACCTTGGCAAGCACTGCGGGGGGCACTGCGCCGTCGATCTCAACGAGCGCAATGGCGTTGCCGCCGGCGGAATTCGCGGCCGAGGTGAAAGGTCGCGATGTTGATGCCGGCTTCGGCAAGCAGCGTCGCAAAGCGGCCGACAAAGCCCGGCTTGTCCTGATTGGTCACGTAGAGCATCGAAGGGCCGAATTCGGCGTCGATGCGGATGCCCTTGATGTTGACGATGCGCGGCCGGCCGTCGGCATAGACGGTGCCGGAGACCGATCGCGTCTGCCGGTCGGTCACCACGGTGACGGTGATCAGGCTGTCGTAATCGCCCTCGGCATCGCGCCGCGTCTCTTCGACGACGATGCCGCGCTCCTTGGCGACGATCGGCGCCGAGACGACGTTGACGTCCTGCAACATCGGCCGCAACAGCCCGGCGACGGCGGCCGAGGTCAGCGCCTTGGTGTTCATCTGCGCCACCCCGCCCTCGTAGCTGATTTGCAGCTGCTTGAGACCGGTTTCGGTAAGCTGGCCGGCGAACGAGCCCAGCTTTTCCGCAAGCTCGATGAACGGCTTCAGCTTGGGCGCCTCCTCGGCGCTGATCGACGGAAAGTTGACGGCGTTGGTGATGGCGCCGCGCAGCAGGTAATCCGACATCTGCTCGGCGACCTGGAGCGCGACGTTTTCCTGCGCCTCCATGGTCGCGGCGCCGAGATGCGGCGTGCAGACCACATTGGGCAGACCGAACAGGCAGCTCGCCGTTGCCGGCTCCTCGCGAAAAACGTCGAGCGCCGCGCCGGCGACATGGCCGGATTTGAGCGCTTCGCACAAGGCCTGCTCGTCGACCAGCTCGCCGCGCGCGCAGTTGACGATCCGCACGCCTTTTTTGGTCGCGGTAAGCAACTCGGCATTGATGATGTTGCGGGTCTTCTCGGTCGAGGGCGTGTGCAGCGTAATAAAGTCGGCGCGGCGCAAGAGTTCGTCGAGCTCAACCTTTTCGACGCCCAGCCTGACCGCGCGTTCGGCCGACAAATAGGGATCGTAGGCGATCACCTTCATCTTCAGCCCGATCGCCCGGTCGGCGACGATCGAGCCGATATTGCCGCAGCCGATGATGCCGAGCGTTTTGCTGAAAATCTCCACGCCGAGAAATTTGTTCTTCTCCCATTTGCCGGCGCGGGTCGAAATGTCGGCCTCGGGAATCTGGCGCGCCAGCGAAAGCATCAGCGTGATCGCATGCTCGGCCGTCGTGATCGAATTGCCGAACGGCGTATTCATGACGATGATGCCGTGCGCGGTCGCCGCCGGAATATCGACATTGTCGACGCCGATGCCGGCGCGGCCGATCACCTTGAGGCCGTTGGCTTTCTCCAACAGCTTGGCGGTGACCTTGGTCGCGGAGCGGATCGCCAGTCCGTCGAAGCCGTCGATGGCCGCGGCAAGCTTGTCCTTGTCCTTGCCGAGATTGGGCTGGAAATCGACCTCGACGCCGCGATCCTTGAAAATCTGCACGGCGGCGGGCGACAGCGCATCGGAGATGAGAACGCGGGGTGTCATTGTGCTTGCTCCAATTCGGGCTTCGGAATTCCGCCGTGTCATTGTCCGCGACGGCGGACGATCACCTTGGACGCGAAGCGGCGCATTGCGCGCTAGGCCGCCTTCGCCAGCGCGTCCTTGGCTTTGGCATAGGCCCAGTCGAGCCATAGCGTGAGCGCCTCAACGTCGGTGCGCTCGACTGTAGAGCCGCACCAGATGCGAAGCCCGGCAGGCGCGTCGCGATAGGCATCGATGTCGTAGGCCACGCCTTCCTTCTCCAGCGCCGCGGCGATGCCCTTGACGAAGGCCGCTTGCGCTTCAGCCGAAAGCCGCGTCACCGCCGGATCGACGACCTTGAGGCAGACCGAAGTGTTGGAGCGCAAAGCCGGGTCGGGCGCCAGAAAATCGATCCACGAGCTGCGCGCCACCCAATCGGCGATCGCCTTGGAATTGGCGTTGGCACGGGCCTGCAGCGCTTTGAGCCCGCCGGCCGATTTCGCCCAATCGAGCGCGTCGAGATAATCCTCGACGCACAACATCGACGGCGTGTTGATAGTTTCGCCCTGGAAAATGCCGTCGTTGAGCTTGCCGCTCTTGGTCATGCGAAAGATTTTCGGCAGCGGCCATGGCGGCGTGTAACTTTCGAGCCGGGCGACCGCACGCGGCGAAAGAATGAGCATGCCATGCGCGGCCTCGCCGCCGAGCGCCTTCTGCCACGAGAAGGTCGCGACATCGAGCTTCGGCCAATCGAGAGCCTGCGCGAATGCGGCGGAAGTCGCGTCGCAAATCGAAAGCCCGGACCGGTCGGCGGCGATCCAATCGGCATTGGGCACGCGCACGCCCGAGGTGGTGCCGTTCCAAGTGAAGATGATGTCGCTTGCCGGATCGATTGCGGTGAGATCGGGCAGTTCGCCATAGGCGGCGCGCCGCACCGTCACGTTCTTGAGCTTGAGCTCCTTGGTAACGTCGCCGACCCAGCCCTCGCCAAAAGATTCCCAGGCCAACACCGTGACCGGCTGCGGACCGAGCAACGACCAGAACGCCATTTCAATGGCGCCGGTGTCGGAAGCCGGCACGATGCCGATGCGGTAATCGGCCGGAACCTGCAACACTTCGCGAGTGAGATCGATGGCGCGTTTCAGCTTGGCCTTGCCGGCTTTGGAGCGATGCGAGCGGCCGAGCACGGCGTCATTGAGATTTTGCGAGTTCCAGCCGGGGCGCTTGGCGCAGGGGCCAGACGAAAAATGCGGCACAATCGGCCGCACCGCAGGCGTCTTTGGCGTCATGACCTATCCTTCCAGATAGTCGCCCCTCGGTGGGGAGAGGTGTCCCGCAGTCGGAAATAAATGGTGAAGGGCGCGCCGTCAAGCGGCCGCTGGTGCAAGCGGGGCTAGTGGTCCAATTCTAACATTCGCATCCCAGTTCGGGGGCTCTTATGCGAATGTTAGAATCAAAGGACCACTAGCAAATATCAGTTCTAGTGGAGCTTTTGGATTTGACATTCGCTTCACGAGTTTGCGGCCTGGTGGGTAGCGAAATGTCAAATCCGCTCCACTAGCCGCGCTTTTTTTAAAACTTGAGGCCGACGCCGACGCGCGCCGATGCGACCGCGACCTGAATGCCGTCGTATGGAAAAAAGTAAATGTATTCAAGCTCGCCACGCAGGAAAATATTGGGTGCTAGCCCGATGTCTACGCCGCCTCCCGTACTGACACCGTACAAATACACGCTGTCTTGTGAATGCCCTTGTGCAACGGGACCGAAAAACATTTCCGGCAGCGGTGGGGTCGGCGGGTTGGTAATGGCCGGCTCATCGATAGCTGTGTACTCCACCGACGCTACATTCGAGTAATTGGCGCGGCCGACGGCAAAGCCGATAAAGCCGTACGGCAAATAATTGCTCACCGCGACGCCGGCGCGCGCGCGGAACGTCGCGATGTCGGTCACTTGCATCATGGCCTGCGCGCTGACATTCACGTCATAGAAATAGTTATGGTTGGCCGGAAGATTTTTGCTGTCGAAGAACGTTCGCTCTTCGGAACCGGCGGTCGCTGACGTAAGCGAAACGCGATTGTAATTCGCCTCCAGGCCGAGAACGATGTCCTGCCACTGGGCATTGTAACCGACGAAGCCGCCAATATTGGCGCTGCCTGTGCTCCTAGTCGACTGCAGCACCTGCCAACTCGATATATTCTCATCCTGCTCAATGAGCGTATTGCGCAAAATGAAGGCGACGTTCGAGGCGGTCGCCTCGCTAAAATTGTCCTGGGAGGTCGAGTAACCGATCTGGCCGGCAAAATAGAAGCCGCCCCAATTATAGGTCGGTTGCGTGCCGCGCAGGACGTCGAAATCGCCTGCGAACGCGCTTGGCGCGAACGCGAGAACCATCGCTGTACAGATGACCCAACGCACGGCTCGCGCCCTCTCCATCCGATCGGCGCGCATCAAGCGCCAATTGGCGCGATCATCGGGCATTAACCTTAATGGAGCGTTAGCTTGGTCGCGCCGAGATCGACGTTTGGCGGGCCGGGCTCGGAGGATCGCCGAAGCGCTTGGCCCTAGAGCAGCGCCGCTGCAAAGCAAAACGGCGCGGTCGCCCGCGCCGTTTCTTCGCTTCGCTGTTGATCGTATCAGCCGCGCGTCGACAGCGGATATTGCGGCGGCGGCGGCGGGGGCGTGTACGAAGCGGGCTGTTCCACTATCCCCGCTCCTTCGACCGGGAAACGCCAGCGCATGCCCAGCATGAAGTCGTTCGAACTCAGGTTTCCGAACTTGTATAAGTCGGGGCTGCAACCGCCGATGCAGTCGACGGTGTCGGTCACCGAGCCGTAATAGAGGTAGCGGTAGGAAAGCTCGACCGCGAGATTCTGCGTCACGTTGTAATCGAGCCCGGCGTAGAATGCGTAAGCTGGACTCCAATTGGTGCTGTTGCGGCCGAAGCCTGCGCCCGTCGTGCCGATCCCTTGGTCGACCAGGTCGGCCATTTGGTTATAGGCGCCGCCGATGCCCACGCCGAGGAAGGGCGTGAGGCAATCCCAGGTGCCGAGATCGACATAGGCATTGGCGAGAAAGATCCACGACCGCAAATAGCCTTGATAGGCGTCGCCCTGGCCGGTCGACTGATCATACACCCCGCGCGCATTGACCTGGGTCCTGTCGCGGTATCCGGCCGTCACGTCGAAGCGCAGCCAGTTGTTCCATTCATAGCCGGCACCAACGTCGAAGAAGGCGGTATCGGCCCACGAATGCTGGTCGAACGCGAAGCCGTCGCCGACATCGGGCGGGCTCGGCAGATAGGTGAGGCTGAAGCTATTGGTGATGCCCACCCCGACATCGCCGCGCAGATACCAGGCGCCCTCGGGCTGCACGACCACGACCGGCGGTTGATACTGCGGGGGCTGCGGCATGTCCGCGGCGAAGGCCGTGGTGCTGACCAGGGCCGCAGTCGCTGCGGTGAGAAGAAACCTGACGCTGAACATCGTTTCGTCCTTTCTTTCGACAGAGCGACGCGCAGCGCGCACCGTCGTTCGGATAGGACGAAATTAGCCAGCAATGCTTAAATGGGTCTTAACCTTAACGCTTAACCACGACCGATGACGCGCGAATTTTGTAAAAGATCGGCGTGCCGTCGCCGGCGCGCCGCGCGCCGCAATGCAGCGCGGGCGGCAATCGGCCGGCGTTAAGGTTTTGTTAACGATTGCGCGACGGTGGGACGGCGGCCCTCGCTCAGTCGGCATGCTCGTCGAGTTCGCCGATGTGATGCTGGGCGTACAGCTCGAGGCCGAGCTTGGCGACGAGGTCGAGCTGCGTCTCGAGGAAATCGATGTGCTCCTCCTCGTCGTGCATCAGCTTCTCGAACAGGTCGCGCGACACGTAATCGCGCACCGCGTGGCAATGGGTGGCCGCTTCCTCATAGAGCGCCCGCGCCGAGACCTCGGCGGCGAGATCGCAGTCGAGCACTTCCTTGACGTTCTGCCCGATGTGCAGCGGATCGAGCACCTGCATGTTGGGGAAGCCGTCGAGGAAGATGATGCGCTCGACCAGCTTGTCGGCGTGCTGCATTTCCTCGATCAATTCCTTGCGCCATTGCTTGGCGAGCGATTTGTAGCCCCAATTGTCAAGCAGGCGATAATGCAGCCAGTACTGATTGATTGCCGTCAATTCATGCCGCAGGCTTTTGTTGAGGTAATCGAGGACACCGGGCTCGCCTCTCATGATCGTGCTCCTGCGACTGATGCCGCGCTGACGAGCGCGGGGGCGGCATTATAGCCGCTGCGGGCAACGCCGAAAGCCGCGTATCCGCCCGGGCGATGCAATTCGCAACAGTGGATTAGGAACGATCGGCGGCGTCTTGGCAGCAGGCCGGCGCGGCGCCGGCCGCCGGCGCGGCGGCCAGCGCTTCGTTCATGATGCGCCGGATGGTCCGCGCGCAACGGCCGCATTGCGGGCTGCAACCGAGGCAAAGATAGACCTGCCCCGTGGTTCGTGGCGCAGCTTCGCTCGCCGACAGCGTCGCGCGCACGTCGTGGTCGGTCAACACGTTGCAAGAACAGACGATCATGGGCGGACGATCATGGGCGGACGATCATGGGCAGGGAGGCCGGCCGGCGATTGGTACGATCTGAAACTATCCCGTAACGGAGGAATGCCAACTTTGCAAAGGAAATCAACTCTTTATAGGGATTCTAAAGTTCGCGAACGGGCTCGGTCTTCGCTTCCCGCCGCGCTGCGATTTCCTTTTATCCGACAATAGTTGCCGGCGCCTGACCGGCGCTGATCTAAATCAAATTGTTGCGGCCGGCGCCGCCCGATGTGGATAACGCGATCAAGCCGCCGCCGTCTCCTCCGCATCGTCTGAATCCTGCGGCCGCCGGCGCCAGCGCGACCGCAGCCGGCAAAGCCGCGACGGCACGCGGCACAAATCGTCGAGCATGCCGGCAAAGCGCTGGCCGCGGCCGAGCGCGCGGTCGAGCGCCGCCATGGTGCGCGCCAGGCCCGGATCGTCGTCACGGATCCAGGTGCGCAACACCGAGCCGAACAGCACCGCAAGGCCTTGGGCGCGCATCATGCCGCGCGGGCCGGACGCGCCGACGCCGGCGGCGGTCAGCATCCATTGCTGCGACCGCACCGCGAGCCCGTTCAACGCCAGCGCCAGCGGCGGATTTCGCCTAGCCGAGCGCATCAGCGAATGAACTGCGTCGCGGTGCGGCGCCAACACTTCGAGCCGGCGCATCAGCACGTCGAACAGCCGTTCGCGCGGCGGCTCCTCGGCCATGTCGCTCAAATCCTCGGCCAGCACGGCGCGGTCGATGGCTTTGAGATGGGCGGCGAGGATCGCCAGCGGCGAGCCGAACTCGCCGCGCAATTGCGCAAGCGATACGCCGGCGGCTTCGGCGATGTCGGCGAGGCCGATCTGTTCGATGCGCTTTTCCGCCAAGAGCCCGAGAAACGCCGCGACGATCTTGTCGCGATCGCTCCCCGGCGCGGCAGTGTTGCCGGTCGCGGCGCTTCGTGTCGGCTTCGAGGTTGGTTTGCGAGCGGGTCTGCGGGCCATGACTGAACTCCCCGGCACCGAAGTTCGGCGCCTTGAACGCGGTTGCTGGGAGTCAATGTAGGGCCGCCGCCGGACGCTTCCAAGGCAGGGCCCTCGTCATCCTTCCCCGCTGTCGCCACGCTGTCACCGGGGGGAGGGATGCGCGCGCCTCACCCCGCAAGTTCGCGCGAGCGCGCGGTGGCGGCGGCGACAGCTTGGCGCAGCAGCGCGTCAAGCCCGTTCTTGCCCATCAGCACCGCAAGCGCCGCGGCGGTGGTGCCGCCGGGCGAGGTGACGTTATCGCGCAACGTCGCGGCGTCGAGCTTCGAGCGATGCAGCAGCTCGCCTGAACCGGCGACGGTTTCGCGCGCCAGCTTGGCCGCGAGCTCGACCGGCAGGCCGGCCGCCGCGCCGGCCTCGGCAAGAGCCTCTGCGAGCAGGAACACGTAAGCCGGTCCGGAACCCGAGACCGCGGTCACGGCGTCCATCAGCTGTTCGTCGTCGGTCCATTCCACGCTGCCGACGGCACGGAGGAGCCGGTCGGCAAGCTCGCGCTGCGCGTCGTTCGTGTCGCGCGCCACCGCGACGGTGATGCCGCGGCCGATCGATGCCGGCGTGTTCGGCATGGCGCGCACCATCGCACAGCGGCGGTTAAGCGTGGCGGCAAGGAATTGCAGCGTCCGCCCGGCCATGATCGACACCACGACGGTCGAAGCGGAAATGAGCGCGGCGAGCGGTTCGAGCGCCGCCGCCGCCGCCGCTTGCGGCTTGAGCGCGATGACGATCGCGGCAACGTCGCCGAGCGCTTTTGCATCCGGATTGAGCCGCAAGCCCTGCCGGGCAAGCGCTGCGAGTTGCGGCGACGGTGCCGGCTCAAACACCGCGACGCGCTCCGGATCGAGGCCGAGCCGCAGCCAGCCGTCGAGCAGGGCGCCGCCCATCTTGCCGGCGCCGACCAAAACCAGCCGGCCGGCAAAATCTCGCAAGTCCGGAGTTGGTAAATTCGGACTCTGGCCGGCGTCGGTCACGCCTGACCCGAAGTCTCGAACATTGCGGAGTCCATCGCTTCACGCGCCGGCTTGCCGGCCCAGATCACGAACTGGAACGCCGGAAAGTAGCGCTCGCAGGCGTCAAGCGCGCTGCCGAGCACCGCCTCACATTGCCGTCCCGACGCGGCGACGCCGCCGGCGAGAACGAGCGCATGGCGGAACATCACCACGCCGTTTTGCATCCAGACGTCGAAATGCCCGATCCATAATTGCTCGTTGATCAGCGCGATCAGCTGCTGCACCTCGGCGAGCCGCAGATCGGGCACCTTCATGTCGAAGGCGCAAGCCAGATGCAGCGCCTCGATGTCGCCCATCCAGGTGAACGAGACCTGATAATTGGTCCAGCGGCCGGTGACGACGATGCCGATCTCGTCTTCGCCGGCGCGCTCGAACGGCCAGTTGTTGCCGGCCGCCATGCGCTCCACCACGTCGAGTGGATTGTCGTTGCGCTGGTCGCGTGCCGTCTCGATAAGGGCCATGCTGCCTTCCCCCACAGTGCCGCAAGGAAGTGGAACTGCGCACGCCACAGCACCTATCCGAATACCGGCTGCAATTTGACGCAGGGACGGCTTTTACAGGCCGATTGACTGATGCCGCAAATCAGCCGTGACGCCGACTATAATCGGCCTGATTCTTTCCGCCAAAAGTTGCACAAGAGCCTCTGCCGCCGCCGCAGCCCGCCAGTCATGAAGTGATTTGCCGGCTCGACACAATCCATGAAATGACTCCGTCCACAGCGCCGAGACTGCGACAGGTTGACTCAGGGGGGCTTGCTTCCTCCGCCCCGCGAGGGGCACCCCGTCGCGCCAGCGCGACGGCGACCCGATTGCGGGGGAGGGGGCCGCCCGAAGGGCGGTGGAGGGGGTGCAACAAAAAATTCGCCGCGCCCCTTGGGGGCGAGGCCGCGCCGCAGGCGCGGCTAAGGGGACAAACGTTCCAGGATTTTTACGTCACGCTGAGAGCTTGTCCTCGGGTGGCGCGATTACGCCGCCGCAAGCCGCGCCAACTCCGCCTCGAAATCGAAGCACAATGGGGAGCATTCATATGCCGCCTTCCGGCAACTGCGCGACCTCCGTCACCAGCCTGTAATCGACCTTGAGCGCGCCGCCGAAGTGGCTGCGGCCGCACAAAATCTTGCGCTTCTCGTCGGGCCGCAGCTTGTTGAGGTCGAGCGTGCCCTTCGTCTCGCGCACCAGATAGAGCCGATCGGCTCCGCCGTCCGAATCTTCCATCACGATCGCCCAGTCGGGATTGTACTCGCCGATCGGCGTCGTCACCGTGAACCAGGACGGCAGCTTGATGTAAAGCTTTACATCCGCGCGCTTTTCCAGATCTTGCGCGAATGCCTTCTCGACATCCGACTCGAACTGCACGTTATCGTACAGGTGCGTGCCGCCGACGCCGCCGACGGCCTCGCTCGGCACCAGATAGTCGCGCCAGACGTTTTCGATTTCCTGCTTGAACAGCGTCTGGTCATACCATTCGTCGATTCTCTCGTATTTGATGCCGTCGACGAGTTGATCGGCGAGCTTGGCCTTGACGACGCCGACCGCAACCGTTGCAAATTCGTGCGGATTATCGAGCGCCGCGTCGCGCAGTTTGCTACGTCGGAAAATCTCGAGCAGCGTCCGCCGCGACAGCCGCATCGGCGGCGAGGTGTTCTCCATCAGGTTTTCCATGATGGCGACGATGTTCGGTAGCGGATAGCGTCCCGCCAAATCGATCGCGGTCTTGGCGCCCGATTGTACGATCGGCTCGAACAGGTCTTCGCCCTTCTGTACCCGCAGCCCGACTTTGGTGATGGCGACGCGCGGCTTGCGGATCGTCGCCGTGTCCAGTTCGGGCAGCACGTCGGCGATCAGCTTCGCGGTGTCCACGTGCACCGCGTATTGCGTCTTGTGCTTGATCTTGTCCCATAACGCCTTGAATTCCGGCTTGAGCATGTAGCTCTTGCGCAGCTTGATGGTGGTGCGCTTCTTCTTGTCGGGCGGCGGCGGCGGCACGCCCTCCTTGCCGTATTCGCGCTCGATTTCGCTTTGCAGCCCTTCGACGAAACGCTGGTAGCTCTCGCTCGCCACTACGGTCAGCACATTGACCGCTTCCTCGCGAATGCGCTCGCCGGTCTGATCGACCGGCAGGCGAATGCCGCGCCCGACCTGCTGGCGCCGCTCGGTCTCCGAGCCCACTTCGCGCATGGTGCAAATCTGGAAGACGTTGGGATTGTCCCAGCCCTCGCGCAGCGCCGAATGCGAAAAGATGAACGCTACCGGTTCGTCGAACGACAGCAATTTCTCCTTGGCGCGCATGATGAGGTCGAAGGCGGTTTCGTCCTCCTTGGAACGCCCGGTGCTTTCCTGGAATTCGACCTCGCCCGACTTCCGCGTCTTGCTGGCGAAATAGTGCGCCTGCACCGCCATCGGATCGGCATGCGCCCAGTCTGGATATTTCGCCTTCAATTCGTTGAAACACTTGATGTAAAGCTTCCGAATGATGCCGTCGTCGGCGACGAAATTGTCGACCTTGTCGATGAAGAAGAGCGAAAGCACTTTGATCGCGCGCTCGCGCAACCGCGCCTGCCGCAGAAAATGCTCTTCGATGGTGGCGCGCATTTGCGCCTCGAAGATCGCGGCCTTCTCGACGCCGACCGCGGCGCCTTTCTTGATTTCGACGTTGTTGGCGAAGCGGATGAAGCCGGAGCCCCAGTTGATTTCGTCCACAACGAAGCCCTGGTAGTCGGCGCGCCCGGTTTTCTCCTCCAGGTCGTCGTCCGGCTTTACAGTCAGCAGCGTTTCCTTGATCGCACCGGTCTTCATCAGCTTGTGGACCGCAAGGCGCGCCGTCAGCGTGCGCTTTTTGGTTATGATGTCGTCGACCCGGATGAACGGCAGGTTGGCGTTATCGTCCTCAGTAACGGAAGCGACCTCGATGCGCTTGACCAGCCCCTGCCGGTAGGCGTCGAACGGGGTCAGCCGATAGATGACGTTGTAGGGATTGCGGTGAGTGGCGCTGTTGCGGAATCCATTTTTCAAGATTCCTTGCATAAGCGACTATGTAGTCGTGGTCGTCCGAAAAATACTTAGCAGAATTTTTGGGGGCATAAACCTTTTGCCAAATGATGGTCGCGATAAAATTCTCTTCTCCAAAGATCTCGTTCATTAAATTTCTGAGATTACTACACTCATTGTCGTCAATGCTGACAAAAATAACTCCGTCATCGCGAAGCAACTGCCGCGCCAGCGCCAGCCTCGGATACATCATACTCAACCACGCCGAGTGGATGCGGCCGTTCTTGTCCACCTGCGACGTGGTGTAATCGCCGTCGCCGTTCTTCTGCCCGGTGATGCGCAGATAGTGGTCGAGCGGGTCGGCGAAGTCGTCCGGGTAGATGAAATCGTTGCCGGTGTTGTAGGGCGGGTCGATGTAGATCATCTTCACCCGCCCGAAATAGGAGCGGTAGAGGACCTTCAGCACTTCCAGGTTCTCGCCCTCGATGAAGACGTGCTGCGCCTCGTCGAAATTGACGCTGTGCTCGCGGTCCGGCACAAGCGTCGCGCGCGTCGGCAATTGCAGCATGGCGATGGCGTCGCGCTTGCCCGCCCATGAAAAGCTGTAGCGCTCGGGGCCGGCATCGCCGTTCTCGCCCAGAAGCGCTATCAGCTTGTCGGTGTTGAGCTTACCTTCGGCAAAGGCTTCCGGAACGAGCGCGCGCAACTGCTCGCGCAATCCCATCCGTAAATCCGGGGATTCGGCGGCGACGCGCTCGGCGCGGGGTTCATCCGGCTTTTGTGGCATCGGGTTCGACACGCAACCACCCTTGCGAGATTCGGAAGCCGAACGCGAGGGCACCCAATCATATCTAGCGGTTGCTTTAGCCTGCAAGAACAAAATGAGAACAATCAACAGTCTTATGAGCCGGCCGCATTTGTCGCATTAACGGAGACTCGCCCTTGACAATGTCCCCGTTTACGTTACATTCCCGGTGCGAATCAAATCTCGCCTCGATAAGGACGCCGTCCGGGTGATGCCGGGCGGCAGGGGGCGAGTGCGGTGCCCGCGGGTGCGGCCTCATCAGCCGCACACTCGGGCGGTCCGGGCATCATGCCTGCCGGCATTACGACCGGCGTGCGAGGTGCGTCGCTGGAAGTGGGAGGGGAAACCTTCCCACGAAGCCTGGCCCGGATCGCACCAAGGGACTACACACCCCTTGGGCAGAGCCGTGGTGGAACGCCGGCAGGCGAGCGCGCCCGCAAGCGGAGGGCGGCGCAAGCCGCCTTATCCGTGGCGCGACCCGCGCGCCGCTTGCGTGCGGGGACTGACGACAGTGCGACTGCCGGCGTTCCGCTTTCCTTTTATTTGCCGGAAGCGAGCCGCAAAGAACTGCTCCGCAACATCCTGGAATGGCCCGCTCTGGATTGGATGGCTTGGGTTTTCTCACCGATCCCCGTCACCGCAAGCGGGGGGAGGAAAACAAATAGGCTGTTTGACAACACTCGCGCGCCATCGCGCCGCGAGAACGGGATTGCCCGCATCCGCCCCCACGAAAGTGGGGGAGGGGGACCATCCGTAGCTCGCGCAGCGAGCGAAGGATGGTGGAGGGGGCGTCTGAGATGGAGCTTCGTTGTCGATGCAGGAAAATCGTCGAGGACCGCGCCCCTTCTATGGAGGTCTTAATCGAACAAACTCGACACCGATTCTTCGGCGGCGGTGCGGCTGATCGCTTCGCCGATCAGGGTGGCGATCGTCAGCACGCGGATATTTTTCGATTCGGTGACCGCCTGGGTCGGCTGAATCGAATCCGTGATCACCAGTTCCTTCAGATGCGATTTGCTGACGCGGGCGATCGCTTCGCCGGAGAGCACGCCGTGGGTGATATAGCCGTAGACCTCGGTGGCGCCTTTTTCCAGCAGCGCGTCGGCGGCGTTGATCAGCGTGCCGCCGGAATCGACAATGTCGTCGACCAGAATGCAGATGCCGCCGTCGACCTCGCCGATGACGTTGACCACTTCGGATTCGCCGGGCTGCTCGCGGCGTTTGTCGATGATGGCGAGCGGCGCATCGATGCGCTTGGCAAGCCCGCGGGCGCGCACCACGCCGCCGACGTCCGGCGAGACCACGATCACCTTCTTGACATCGAACCGCTGCCTGATGTCGCGCATGATGACCGGCGCGGCGAACAGATTGTCGGTGGGGATGTCGAAAAAGCCCTGGATCTGCCCGGCGTGCAGATCGAGCGTGAGCACGCGGTCGACGCCGGCGCGGGTGATCAGGTTGGCGACGAGTTTTGCCGAGATCGGCGTGCGCGGACCCACTTTGCGGTCCTGCCGGGCATAGCCGAAATAGGGGATCACGGCGGTGATGCGGCGCGCCGAGGCGCGCCGCAGCGCGTCGATGATGATCAGCAATTCCATCAAATGGTCGTTGGCGGGAAACGAGGTCGACTGGATGACGAAGACATCCGCGCCGCGCACGTTCTCCTGGATTTCGACGAAGATTTCCATGTCGGCGAAGCGCCGCACCACCGCTTTGGTCATCGGCGTGCCGAGATAGCCGCCAATGGCCTCGGCCAGCGCAGGGTTGGAATTGCCGGCGACGAGCTTGATCGCGCCGTTATTGCCCACCATGCCCGCTCTCCTGCGAGGGTTCGCGCGATCCTGATACAAGCCGCCTGCCATGCTGGCAATATGAATCAAAGCCTTGTCCCCGCTGGATTTTCCTTCCGCGCAGCCGAACAAAGGTCTATCCTTTGGCCATGACCAAACTGCTGGAACGAGCTTTCGCGACCGTACGCGGTCTTTCCCCTGAAATGCAGGACGAGCTTGCCCGCATGCTCCTGCAATTGGCGGGCGAAGATCAGCCCGTGCTCGAATTGAGCGCCGAGGACGAAGCTTCGTTCGACAAATCTCTTGCGCAGGCGGAACGCGGTGAATTTGCGACCGACGAGGAGGTGCGCGCCATCTGGGCGAAACACGGCCTGTGAGGCTGCGCTATACCCCACAGGCCGCTGCCGAACTCGATGAGACATTGACCTATATTGCGACGCGATCACCGCAGGGTGCCCGCCGTGTGCAGTTACGCATTCAGGTCATTATCGAATTTTTGTTGCAGCATCCCCATGCCGGTCGGCTTACGAGCAAGGGCCGCTTACGGCGCATGGTCGCGTCTCCCTATCCCTACTTGATTTTTTACCAGGCGACGGAGGACGAGATTGTGATTCATGGCGTGCGCCATAGCGCTCGCCGGCCGTCATCGATGCCGGAGTGATGAAGCCTGGTTGGGGTAAATACTCGAACAGAATGACGAATGATTACATTGTGTGCAAAAGCCTTACACCAGCGCAATCGCGTTGACGTGCCGCCCGTAATCGGGCTCGGCGCGATGTGTGGCGCGGCGATAGCTGAAAAATCGCACGGGATCGCCATAGGTGCAAAGGCCGAGATCTTCCACTTGGCCGATGCCGGCGCGCTCCAGCCTTGCCGCGACATAGCCGCCAAGGTCGAACATCGCATGGGCCTCGCGCGCCGCGGCGGCGAAGAACCGGTGGCTCGCGGGATCCTCGTCGGCAAAGCGCGCGACGAGGTCGGGGCCGACCTCGTAGTTGGATTGGCGGATCATGGGTCCGATCGCGGCGCGGATGTGGCCGCGCGCGGCGCCGAGCCGCGTCATCGCCGCGACGGTCGCCTCGATGACGCCGCCGAGCGCGCCGCGCCAGCCGGCATGCGCGGCGCCGATCACGCCGGCCTGCGGATCGGACAACAGAACGGGCCCGCAATCCGCGGTGGTGACGCCGATGGCGAGCGCGCGCAGGCGGGTCACGATGGCGTCGGCATGAGGCCGGGCATCGGTTGGCCACGGCGCGTCGGCGACCACGACGTTCGGCGAATGGATCTGATAGGCGGTGAGCAAACGGTGCGGCTCGACGCCGAGCGCCGCCGCCATGCGCGCGCGGTTTTCCGTGACGTTGGAGGCTATGTCGCGCGAACCGATGCCGCCATTGAGGCCGCCATAGACGCCGCGGGAAACGCCGCCGGCGCGCGTAAAGAACGCATGGCGAATGCCGGTCAGCATGAGCGAAGGAGCCTCGATCATCATGACGGCGGCTCAAATCCGGGAAGCGGTCCGAGCTCAGGCGCGGCGATGGCGATCGCCTTGAACAATTCGCCCATGCCGCGCGCGCCGCCCGCGATCAAGCGCGACAGCGCGATTTCGATATCGGCGGCTTTTTGCGGCGCGCTCGCTTTCAGCTCGGACGCGCGCTGTTCGATGCCGAGTTGCAGGAACAGATCGCGCTGCCGGATCGGACCGTGAATGCGCGCGCCCATGCTTTCCGCGCATTGCGCCAGCGCCTCGAAATCAACGTGAGCGGTCAAATCGGCGCGGCCGGGGGCGCGCAACGGATCGGCAAAGGAATGTCCGGCGACAGCCTGCAGCGTATCGCCCAAGCCGGAACGTTCGTGACCGTAGTCGATGATGAGCGCCGCGCCGTCCATGCGCATCCGCCGTCCCAGTTCGAGCGCAAAATCGTCGGTGCGCCATTCGTAGATCGCGCCCAGGGGTGCGTCGCGCAATGCACGCGGCATCGAGGTCTCGAAGAACGGTAGCGAATCGCGCGCCGTGCCGATGCACAGATGGCCTTCCGGCGCGACATCGACGGCGCGCTCATGCCAGCCGTCGTTCTCTTTGACCGCCTGGCGAATGGGCAGCGCATCGATGAACTCATTGGCGACCACGATGCTCGGACCGTTCGGCACTTCCTCGAGCGTGCGGTACCACGAGATCGCCACGCCGAGATGTTCCAATCGCCGCTCCTGGATTTGCTGCAATGCCGGGCTGACCTCGACCAGATGCACCACGATCGCGCTGGCGAACCCGTCCACGACCTTCGCCGCGCGCAGCGCGTCGTGCATCAAGGTGCCGCGCCCGGGACCGAGCTCGACGATGCGCACGTCTTGCGGCTCGTCCATCTGCCGCCAGACCGCCGCCATCCACAATCCGATCAGCTCCCCGAACATCTGACTGATCTCGGGCGAGGTGATGAAGTCGCCGCCGGCCCCCAATGGGTCGCGGTTCATGTAATAGCCGTATTGCGGATAAGTCAGGCACAGCCGCATATATTCGGCGATCGGCATCGGCCCGGCGATGGCGATGAGCCGGCGGATCTCGCTCTCCAGCGGCGAATGCTCGTCAGCCATCTTTCGCCGTCGGTGCGCGCGTCAATGCGAAAGCGAGAATGGCGAGCCCGGCCAGCAACAGCGGAATGCAGAGCAGCATTCCCATCGTCAGCCATTGCGAGCCCCACAAGAAGCCGAGTTGCACGTCGGGCTCGCGAAACAGCTCGCAGGTGATGCGGGCGACGCCATAGCCGAGCAAGAAAGCGCCGGTGACGACGCCGGGGCGTTTGAGCGCGCCGGCGCGCATCAACAGGCCCAACACAATGAACAGCACGACGCCTTCCAGCATCGCCTCGTAAAGCTGGCTGGGATGGCGCGGCACGGCACCGCCATTGGGAAACACCATGGCCCACGGTACGTCGCTCGGCCGGCCCCATAATTCGCCGTTGATGAAGTTGGCCAGCCGCCCGAGAAACAGGCCGATCGGCGCCACGCCGGCAGTGACGTCGGCAAGCGACAGCAAGGAAATGTGCCGGCGCAGCGCAAACAGGACGATGGCGACCGCGCAGCCGATGACGCCGCCGTGGAACGACATGCCGCCGGTCCACAGTTCGAAAATCTGGATCGGATGTGCGGCGAACAGCGGCAGATTGTAGAACAGCACGTAGCCGGTGCGGCCGCCGAGAATAATGCCGAGCGTGATCCAAATAACGAAATCGTCGAAGTCGAGCACGGTGAACGGCGCCGACCCGCCCCACAACCGCTCCGAAGCAATGATCGCGCGCGCATAAAACCAGCCGGCAATGATGCCGACGATATAGGCCAATGCGTACCAGCGCACCGCGAACGGCCCGATGGAAATCAGGATCGGGTTGATCGCGGGATAGGGAATGACCGGCAGAACGAACATTGCGTGGGCTTTCCTTAACGGTCTTTTTCGCAGCGCTGCGGCAATGCAGGGTCGTGCGGCCGAGCCCCTTGCGGCCGCGCCGCACCATCGCCATTGTCACTGCGCATAGCAAGCGGGCTTGCTTGCGGCAGTCACGGAGCGCGGGCGGAGGCGGTCATGGTGCAGACGACAAACCGATTTTTCGATGAGGTCGCTCGTTTGATGAATGATGCGGCCGGGGTTGCGCAGGGCGTAAGGCGCGAATTCGAGACGCTGTTCCGGACCCAGGCGGAGCGCTGGTTGCGCGATCTCGATCTGGTCAAGCGCGAGGATTTCGAGGCGGTCAAGGATATGGCGCGCATCGCGCGGGAAGAGGGCGAAGCGCTCAAAGCCCGCGTCAGCGCGCTCGAAGCAGCGCTCGCGGGGAAGAGCGCGCCGGCCGCAGAGCCAGCCCCGCCGCCGGGGCCGCCGGGCGGGACGCCCGACCAGGCCAATCCAGGCTCATTCTAAGCCAAGCGTTGCGCCGTCCTCGCATTCCTTGTTTTTCACCATTTGCGCCGCTATAGAAGCCGCGTCCGCGGCTGCACCGGCACCCCTGGAGGCTGACGCGGAATTTCCATTGCATAACAAAGCTTAAGACGAGGATACCACTATGGCGACCGTCAATCTGATCAAGGCGGCGGCGCGTTCGCGGGCAGGCAAGGGGGCCGCCCGGTCGGAGCGTCGCGAAGGCCGCGTCCCCGGAATCATCTATGGCGACGGCAAGCCGCCGCTGCCGATCTCGCTCGATTACGCCGATTTGCGTCAGCGCATCTATGCCGGCCATTTCCTCACCACCATTCATGACGTCGAGGTCGACGGTGTTAAGCACCGCGTCATCCCGCGCGATTTCCAGCTCGATGCGGTCCGCGACCTGCCGCTGCATGTCGACTTCATGCGCTTGGGCGAGGGCGCGACGATCCGCGTCAATATTCCAATTCACGTGCGCAATGCGGACCAGTCGCCGGGCGTCAAGCGCGGCGGCACGGTCTCCATCGTGACCCACACCGTCGCCGTGCGCTGCCGCGCCGACGCCATCCCGGCCGGCATCAACGTCGATGTCAGCGAGCTCGAGATCAATTACTCCAAGCACTTGAGCGATATTACGCTTCCCGAGGGCGTCCGCGTCGTCGAGCGCCGCGACATCACGCTGGTCACGGTGGTGCCGCCATCGGGCTATGCGGAAGAGATGAAGGCAGCCGCCGAAGCCGCCGCCGCTGCAGCCGCTGCGGCCGCTGCCGCCGCCGCTGCCGGGGTTCCGGCCGAAGGCGCAGCTCCAGGCGCCGCTCCGGGCGCTGCACCCGGCGCCGCTCCGGGTGCTGCCCCTGGCGCTGCTCCGGGCGCCGCCCCAGCCGCCGCGGCGCCTGCGAAGAAGTGAGGATTCTCGCGCGGGGCGAAGACGATGCAGCTCCTGGTCGGTTTGGGAAATCCGGGAGCGCGCTATGTCGGCAACCGGCACAATGTCGGCTTCATGGCGGTTCAGGAAATCGCCAAGCGCCACGGCATCGCACCGTGGCGCCGGCGCTTTCAGGGCGTCGCCTGCGAGGGGCCGATCGACGGCGGGCGCGCGCTGTTGCTGTTACCCGGCACCTATATGAATGAATCCGGGCGTGCGGTGAGCGAAGCCGCGCATTTCTACAAACTGCCGCTCACCGCCATCACGGTCTTCCATGACGAGATCGATCTGCCGCCGGGAAAGGTGCGGGTCAAAGCCGGCGGCGGCATTGCCGGGCACAATGGTCTGCGCTCGATCTCCGAGCACATCGGCAACGACTACCGACGCGTGCGCATCGGCGTCGGCCATCCCGGCGACAAGAACCTCGTCGAGCATTACGTGCTGAGCGATTTCGCGAAAAGCGAGCGCGGCTGGGTCGAGGCGCTGATCGCCGTTATCGCCGACAACGCCGAACTGATCGCCCGCGGCGACGACGCAAGCTTTCAGAACAAGATCCACCTTGCCATGGTGGCGAAGGGATTTGTCCAAGGCGACGCCGGATAAGCGATCGTGGTCGGAAATGGCCAACGAGCCGAGCTTGACACAGGAACACAGGAACACGATATTCGTGCTATGCGAAACGTCACCATCACCTTGCCGGAGGAACTGGCACGGCGGGCGCGGGTCGAGGCCGCCAAGCAAGACAAGAGCCTGTCGCGTTTTGTGGCCGATTTGATCGAGGAACGCTGCAAGGCTGACCAACCTGACAAGATCGCGTTGCTTCGCGAATTCTTCGACGGTCCCGGCTACCCTGGGATCAGCAAGGCATGGCGCGGGCGGGAGGCGCTTTATGCCGAACGGGAAGATGAATTGCTTCGCCGATACGAATCTCATCGTTTACACGATCGATCCGAGCGAACCCGAAAAACGCCGGCGGTCCAAGGATTTTCTGAATCAGATCATGACTCGCCATACGTTGGTGCTGAGCTCGCAAAGCCTCAACGAGTGTTATCGCGTCGTAACCGAAAAGCGCGGCCTCATGCCAAGAAATGAGGCGCAACTGTTCGTATTTGCCCTAAGCGAATTCTGTTCTGCACCCTACGATTTCGATGTAACGCAGAAGGCTTGGCAGATTCAGGATCAGAACGGCTTCGCTTGGTGGGACTGCACGCTATTGGCTTCAGCAATGCTGGCGGGTTGCGATTTATTTCTGAGCGAAGACATGCAGCACGAGCAGGTGATCGAGAGTTTGACAATAGTGAATCCGTTCAAACTTTCCCACGACTTCCAGTTCGCCAGATGAAATAGCTTTACATGGGCTTTAAATGCGGCATCGTCGGCTTGCCGAATGTCGGCAAGTCGACCCTCTTTAATGCGCTGACCGAGACCGCGGCGGCGCAGGCGGCGAACTATCCGTTCTGCACCATCGAGCCGAATGTCGGCGAGGTTGCGGTGCCGGACCGCCGGCTGGAAACGCTTGCGGCGCTGGCGAAGTCGGCAGAGATCGTGCCGACGCGGCTCACCTTCGTCGACATCGCGGGCCTGGTGCGCGGCGCTTCCAAAGGGGAGGGTCTCGGCAACCAATTCCTGGCCAATATCCGCGAGGTCGACGCCATCGCCCATGTCGTGCGCTGCTTCGAGGACACCGATGTGACCCATGTCGAAGGCCGCATCGATCCAATCGCCGACATCGAAACGGTCGAGACCGAGCTGATGCTCGCCGATCTGGAAAGCTTGGAGCGGCGCGTCGACGGCGTAAGCAAAAAAGCCAAGGGCGGCGACAAAGAGGCGAGGGAGACGCTCGACCTCGTGACCCGCGCGCTCGTGCTGCTTCGCGACGGCAAACCGGCGCGGCTCGTCGAGCGCAAGCCCGAAGAGGAAAAAGCTTTCCACATGCTCGGTCTCATCACCTCGCTGCCGGTGCTCTACGTTTGCAATGTGGACGAGAATGCGGCGGCGAGCGGTAACGAATTTTCCCGCAAGGTCGAGGCCCGGGCGAAACAGGAAGGCGCGGCCGCAGTCGTCATTTCCGCCAAGATCGAAGCGGAGATAGCCGTGCTGTCGCGCAACGAGCGCGAGGAGTATCTCGCGGCGATCGGTCTTAAAGAAGCCGGTCTCGACCGGCTGATCAGCGCCGGCTACGCGCTGCTTCATCTCGTGACCTTCTTTACCGCCGGACCGAAGGAAGCGCGTGCCTGGACGGTGACGCGCGGCGCCAAAGCGCCGGCGGCCGCGGGCGTCATCCATACCGATTTCGAGAAGGGCTTCATCCGCGCCGAAACGATTGCCTATGACGATTACGTGGCGTGCGGCGGCGAAGCCGGCGCTCGCGATGCCGGCAAAATGCGGCTCGAAGGCAAGGATTATGTGGTGGTGGACGGCGACGTCATGCACTTCCGGTTCGCGAACTAGGATCGGGTATCAGCAAATCAGGGAACTCAGATTACTGATTCCTGAGTCCTGATCCCTGATTCCTGATGGCGCCGAGATGCTCGTTGATGCGGAACACGATGAGCACGAATTCGGCGATGATGCGCGCCAGGATCACGCCCATGAAGGCGCCGAGCAGGCTGACGAGCAGAAGAATCATGCCGCCGAACGGATTGAACGCCATGGTGGCGACGGAATTCACCACGCCGGCGAAACCGAGCAGGATGGAAATCACCACCGCGAGCCAATAGAAGACTTTGATCACGGTGGGCGTTACGAACCGCTCCCACTGGAACAGGTCGCCGAGGCCGAACATGATTCCTCCTGGCAAAGGCGCGCGTGAATCCCGTTTCCGGCGGCACACTGCACCGCGCAATTGCAGCGGTCAATCGAGGCGGCGTTTGCTCCAGTAATTGACCGCCTGTCGGCGGGCGTTTAGGACGGGGAGCAAACAGAGCCGCAGGTTTTATGCGCAGACTTCATTGGGAGGATTTCACCGCGCTGGCGCCGCAAATGTCCGGCGAAGAGCGGCGCGCCGTTTCGGTTGCCGGCGTCGCCCACGCCTTGCACGACGGCTACACCGATCTCGTCTACATCATGCTGCCGCTCTGGCAGGCGGAATTCGGCCTGACCTATGCGGCGCTCGGCCTGCTGCGCAGCGTGCTGGTCGGCGCCATGGCGTGCCTGCAAATTCCGGCCGGTATTGCCTCCGAGCGTTTTGGCGCCGCCGCCGTGCTTGCGCTCGGCACTGCGCTCGCCGGTCTCGGGTTTTGCTTTGCCGGCATGAGTACCGGCTTCGTCACGTTGCTCGGCGCGCTCTTTATCAGCGGCGTCGGCTCGAGCACGCAGCATCCCATCGCCTCGGCGCTCGTCGCCCGCGCCTTCGCCGGGCCGCGTTCGCTCAAAGCGCTCGGTACCTACAATTTCACCGGCGACCTCGGCAAAATGACTTTGCCGGCGACGCTGTCGCTGATGCTCTTGGTGATGGCGTGGCGTCCGGCGCTCGCCATCTTGGGCGGCATCGGCATCGCCGTTGCGGGCGTGATTTATATCGCCACGCCGCGCTACCAACACGGCGTTGCCGCCCATCCGCACGGCGAACCCCTCGCGGCGCCAGAGCGCAAGCGGCCGGGCTTTGCGTTTCCGGTCCTCGCCGGCATCGGCGTCATCGACACGGCGACGCGCATGGCGTTTTTGCTGTTTCTGCCGTTCGTGCTGCGCAACAAGGGCGCGAGCGAGCAGACGATCGGCTTGGCGCTGACGCTGGTTTTCACCGGCGGTGCTGCCGGCAAGCTCGCTTGCACCTTTATCGGCGCGCGCATCGGCGCGATTGCGACGGTCTGGCTGACCGAGGGATCGACGGCGGCGGGTATTCTCGCGCTCTATCCGCTGCCGCTCCACAGCGCGCTGGCGCTACTGCCTCTGATCGGCGTCGCGCTCAACGGCACCTCGTCGGTGCTGTACGGGTCGGTGCCCGCTCTGGTATCGCCGCAATGGCGCACGCGGGCGCTGAGTATTTTCTATACCGGCGTGATCGGTTCGGGCGCAATCGCGCCGATATTGTTTGGGCGAGCGGGCGACGCGCTCGGGGTCTGGCCGGCGTTGACGCTGGTCGCCTCATTTGTGCTGTTGACGTTGCCGTTGTCAGCGCTGTTGCGCGGCGCAATCGCCCGCGAATAAGGTTTTGCGGCGATGCCGCCACGTCAAATTTGTGGCAATGGAACATTCCGCAACTGAAAATCCGGGAACTGAAAATCCAGCACGCTGGTTCCCAAACCGCGGCACTCCTTCGCGATGGCCTGGCGGCAGGAACGGCCAACGCGCCGGAGCGTTGGGGTCGTGGCTCGGGCGACGTTCCGATCGGATTCCGACAGCGCGCCCGAACGGCACGTGCATATGGAGAGACGCCATGAGATTCCACGTTTCCTACACCGCGCTTGGCTTGGCGCTGGTCGCCGGCGCACCGGCGGTCCATGCGCAGACGGTGATCACGCAAGGCCCGCTGCTCACGGTTCCGGCTGCGGCTGTCGTTGCGGCTGTCGTGTCGCAACCGGTAGAAACGGTACAGACCACCGAGACGGTTCGCACGATACGGCCGGCGCCGTCGCGCCGGGCGCGCAGCCAAATGGTGACGACGCGGACCATCACGCGGCGTGTGATCCCGGCACCGACTGTGATTGCCCGTACCGTGCCGGCCGCGCCGCAACCGCTCTATGACGAAGTGGTGCCGGCGCCGATCGCAAGCAGTCCGCAACCGCTCTATGACGAAGTGGCCGCACCTGTCGCGAGCGCGCCGACGCCGGTCGTGGAAAACGGCGCGGTGGTCGCGACCGAGCCGTACATTTATCGCTATATCTACGAGCCGGATCGCATCCTGGTTATCGATCCTTCAACCGGTGTTGCCGTCCAGTCGATCCCGCGCTGACCAGTCCAGCGGCAGAGTTTTAGAAGCCATGGACGCGCGCGCCGCCTTCCAGGCGGCGCGGGGCCATCGCGCGCGATCATGCGGGCGACGTTGCGGGCGGTGGGCCAGGGTAGCGCAGGGATATTTTCTAGGATATTGGTAAAATAGCGTAGTAACATTCTCTACGATCAAGGCAAGCACCTCAGGCGAGGCGCTTTAGGATCGCAAATCAAGCGGCGCTGCCAAGCAGATTTCGCGAGCTGGCCGCAATGAGCACTACCGCCCTGCGAAGGACCGGCGTGAACGTCCTCGGCGACATGCCGTGGGGGACGCATGTTTGTATGTTCTACGAAACGAAAGAGGATCTGCTCGATACCGTGGTCCCCTATTTCAAGGCCGGATTGGAAAGCCACGAATTCTGCCTGTGGGCTCCCTCCGATCCGGTAACGGTGGAGGAAGCCCGCACGGCGTTAGGCCGGCGCATCCAGGATTTCGATCGACATCTGGCGGCCGGGGACATGGAAATCGTTTCGGGCCGCGAGTGGTATCTCAAAGGAGATCAATTCGACCTCGAAAGAATTACCAAAGGTTGGGACGATAAATTGCGCGGCGCGTTGGCCAAAGGCTACGAGGGTATGCGCGCGAGCGGCAACGCGTTCTGGCTGAACACCAAACACTGGAAAGAATTTTGCGACTACGAGCGCGCGCTCAACAAATCGCTCGAAGGTCTGCCGATGACGGTGCTGTGCACCTATCCGCTCGTCGTGAGCGGGGCTGCGGAGGTGCTGGAAGTGGCGCGGGCCCATCAGCTCGCGGTCGCCCGGCGAAAGGGCGACTGGGAGCTCGTTGAACCCGTCCCGGCAGCGGCGAACAGGCATTCGCTGACGCCGCGCGAGCACGAAGTCCTGTGGTGGGCGGCGCAGGGCAAGTCGGCCTGGGAGATCGGCGAAATTCTGCATATCAGCAAACGGACTGTCGACGAGCACACCCAAAAAGCAATTCGTAAGCTCGGCGCCGTCAACAGGACGCAGGCCGTCGCTGTCGCGCTGCGCGAAAGACTGATCGGCAAGAACCCACCTTGACGCGAATCTCAAGCCGTCAATTCCGCGCCGCGTCCGCCATCGTAATTAAGTTTGGCGTTTATCGGGGACTTGTTCTCACGCTATGGTTGTGGACAAATGGGGTATGTGAAACCTTTAAGGGCAACCTCCAGATTTATTTAAGTAATTTTAGTTTCATTTCTAAGTTATTGGCTGGGGCCGTAAATTTGCCGCACCCGTAAAAGTGACAGCTACTCACGGCAGGCATTTCCTGCATAAATCCTTCAAATAATGAACAGACGAGCCGCACGGTCTGCTTGTGCCTTTGCACCTAGCGATGGAGGCAATGCTATCACAGTGGGGGGACCGCTCTTGCGCCGGGGACAGACCATAAAGAAAAACCTCACGGCTCGCGAAAGCGAGGTGCTCCGCTGGGTTGCGAACGGGAAATCTGCCTGGCAAATCGGCGAAATTCTCAACATCACCAAGCGGACCGTCGATGAGCATGTGCAGATGGCCGTACACAAACTGGGCGCCGCCAATCGGACCCATGCCGTATCGATCGCGCTCCGCGATGGCATCATCAAGTTATAGGCCCCGTCACAAATCCCAATATCAGTTCCGAAACCTGCAATGTACGGTAACGGACTGACAAACTAATTTGTCAGGGTTTCCCCGACCTTACTCGCTGGAGGTTTGAACAAGAAATTCAATTGAGCGATTTCGGAGTCGATATGCATGCGCGAGAATGAACCGATGGGTAGCTGGGGGAAGGCCATGAATTCAACGAGCGGCCGGAACCCAACTGGCGCGGGCGCAGCATTCGCATTCAAACGAACGCTTGATGTCGATGCATTCGCCGCGAGCTATGGCGGCGTGACGGTTTCCCGATTCAAGGCGGGGGCCGTCCTCTATGCCCAGGGCGATCCCGCCGACGCAATGTTCTATCTCCAAGACGGGCAGGTCCAAATCACCGTGGTGTCGAGCCAGGGCAAGGAAGGCATCCTCAGCCTTGTCGATCCGGGCAGTCTTTGCGGCGAAGGTTGCCTGCTCGGCAACCGGGTGCGGGTGGCGACCGCCGCTTGCATTGCCGACAGTGTCGCGGCGCGCCTGGAACGCGCCAGCATCATCCGCGCCGTCCGAGAAGATCCGGCAATAGCCGAGCTTTTCGTCGTCTTCGCGCTGAAGCAGGTCGTTGAGTTGCGAGAAAATCTGATCAGCCAGCTATTCGATTCCAGCGAAAGACGGTTGGCGCGCGCGCTTGTGCTGTTGGCAAATCACAGCAGGGGCGGTGGGATGACCGACGGCAGGATAAACAATGTCATCAGAAACATCGATCAAGAAGCATTGGCGCAATTGATCGGCACGACGCGCTCGCGCGTGAATTATTTCATGAACAAGTTTCGCAAGCTCGGTTACATCGACTACGAGGGCAGTGTCATCCACGTCCGCAGTTCGTTGTCGCAAACTGCGCGCTTCGAGGAGCAGTCCGGCGCGTCGGGCGACGGCATGGCATTGGCCTGTTAGCGGGGCGTACGGCCAAATGTAAAGCTGGTGCGCGGTTGATCCAGATCAACGTGCCGCGCATCCCGACTCGTTAAACATTATTGGAATTTGGAGGGGTGACGGTTTCGCGAGGCCAGATGCGTGGGCGGGACGCGTTGCCTGCCGCGTCCAAAACCTCACGAAGACGGGATAGGCGCGATGAATTGTTCCGCCGCCAAGAATCCGCTCGCCGCCGGGCAATCCCCTGGCGCAGGTGAAACGTTCGATTTCGATGCGTTTGCCGCCCGGCATGGCGGAACGACGTCCCAGGTTAAGGCCGGAACTGAAATTTACCTGCAGGGCGATCGGACTGATTGCCTGTACTACATCCGCAAAGGAGAGGTGCAGATCAAAGTCGCGTCGCCGCATGGCAAAGAAGCAATCATGGCCATTCTCGACGCCGACACGTTCTTCGGCGAGACTTGCCTGCTCGGCGAAGCCGTGCGGGTGGCGGACGCGACATGCTTTACCGACAGCGTCCTTGTTCGCATGAGCAAAGCCAATGCGATTCGCGCCATGCAAGACACCCGGTTTGCCGGATTCCTGCTCGCGCGGACCTTGCGCCGGGTCGGTCGATTGCGGGCCAGATTGATCAGCCAAATATTCGATACCAGCGAACAGCGCCTGGCGCGAATTCTTCTGATGCTGGCAAATTACGGAAAGGGAAATCGCGGCCAGACGGTTATCGAGAATCTCGACCAGGAGGAGCTCGCCCAGATGGTCGGCACCACGCGCGGCCGCATCAGCCATTTCATGAACAAGTTCCGTAAGCTGGGTTATATCAATTACAACGGCAACATCGCGGTGCATCGGTCGCTTGTCGAACGTGCTGCCTTCCGGGTTTGGCAATCTGGAAGACTATGCGCCCGCCTTCGAAAGTATCTGATGGCAGAATTATCGCGCCCGACCGTCGCAATCCACTCAAACCGCCAGCCAGACATACAAACAAATCATTAGCAACGGCCCCCGCGTGTTAGTACGTACGCAAATTCCGAACCGATTGTGTCATTTTGGACAGCGTTTTGAAGCTTGTCATGTCAGATTTGCGATCGACTGATTTGGCGCGTGGGTCATTGGCGCTTCGCACGAAGAAATTGCGCGAAGCTCCAAATCTCCAGATGGGCCGCTGAGGCCCTGCGCGGGATTTGCGTCAGAAGGACAGCCAGTGCTTGCCCGTAACAGTGCGGCAATTCGTGAGGTGCGCGGCGCGAATTCCGAAAATGACACGAAAGGGCAATGCCGAGGCTCGAACGGACGAACCTATGAGCAACAGCGAGATCTTCATCGTCGACGACGACTACGACATGCGCGAGGCACTTTCGGCGATATTTCGTAAGGAAGGATTCCGCACCGCCGCCTTTGCCGATGGCAGATCCTTCGTTCGCCTCGGACGCGATCAAACCCCCGCTTGCGTTCTCCTCGATCTGTGTATGCCCGGACTTCCGGGCTCGATGTGCTCAAGGAGCTCGACGCCAGGAACTACCCCGCGCCGATTCTGATCATTTCCGCACAAGAAGACGTGCTCAACGTCGTGCAGGCGATGCGCAACGGCGCCTTCGACTATCTCGAAAAGCGGCTCGATGCCGACAGCCATCGTCTCACGCGTCATCGAAGCGATCGAGGCGTGGAAGCAGCTTCGCGAGCGCGACGGAGTGCCGACGGCTTTGTCGCCGGCGATTCGCGGCTATTATCAGCTCACGCGCCGTGAGCGTGAGGTGCTGGCGCAGATCGCCGCTGCGGCATCCAACAAGGAAACCGCGAGGAACCTCGGCATAAGCCCGCGGACGGTGGAAATCCATCGCGGCCGGATCATGCACAAGCTTGGAGCCAAGAATTCGATCGATCTCATGCGCATCGTCATGAACGCCGGAACCAGACGCAGCGAACACGCCGAGAGCGCAATCGCGGCGTCGCCATAGCGAAACGGCGGAAGCGCGCATCCAGCGAACGATCTGCGAGAAGCGCGCCGTCATAGCGTTTGAGCAATGAAGCTCTCCACGCAATTGACGTTGGCAATCGTTGGCGTGGTGCTCGTCACCGCGGCGGCATTGGGGCTGTTCGCCTTTCACAGCGTCGAGCAAGCAGTCCTTCCCAGTCAACTGGAACGCGTCCAAATTCGCGCCGAACTGCTCGCCAACAGGATCGAATCGTTCGTGGGCGACGCACGTTCGGAACGTCGCCGGGTTTCATTCGACTGCCGTGCGCGGCATCATCAGCGCCAGCCGTGCCGGCGGCATCGATTTGCGGGACGGCAAGACGCTCGATCAATGGCGCGCCCAACTCGCCGAGCGGATCGTCGCGGAACTCAACGCCAAGCCTGCCTATGCGCAATTTCGGTTGATCGGCGCGGCCGACGACGGGCGGGAAATCGTCCGCGTCGATCGCTCGGGCCCGCACGGCGAGGTCCGCATCGTGTCGAAAGCCGAGCTGCAACATAAGGGCGACCGTGACTACTTCACGCGTGCGATCGGTCTTGATGCCGGCAACGTCTATGTTTCCGATATCGATCTCAATCGGGAGCATGGGGCCATCGCGATTCCTCATGAGCCGGTGCTGCGGATAGCAACTCCGGTGTCGGCGGCCGATGGCGATCCGTTCGGCATCATTGTCGTCAATCTCGATATGGACCGGGCGTTCGATTTGGTCCGCCAAGCCGACAGCCCGACGCGCCGGTTATATGTTGTCAACGACCGCGGCGATTTTCTGGTGCATCCCGACCGCAGCCGGGAATTCGGTTTTGAGTTCGGCAAGTCGTTCCGCTGGCAGGATGAGTTTCCGCAATTCGCCGCGGCAGCCGGATCGGCCGCCGAAGGCATGCGCGTCATCGGCGATGCCATGGGCAATCGTTTCGGGATTGCAATGTCCTCGGTGCAATTGGCCAAAGGGCCGCGCATCGCCGTCATCGGGGCCCGTCCCTTCGCCGCCTTGGTGGCTCCGGCCGGTGCGGCGGAGCGCTCCAGCCTGATTGTCGGCTTCGTCGCGGTGTTGGGGGCGCTTGCCGTTGCGCTTCTGCTCGCTCGCTCGCTGACTCGGCCCCTGGTACAGATGACGGCCGCGGTCGAGGGCTTTTCCGGCGGCCGGCCCGTGGAACTGCCGGCGGAATCGGCCGGCGAAATCGGCGTGCTGTCGCGTGCCTTTGCGCGCATGTTCGGCGAGGTTCGCGACAAGACCGCCGCGCTCGAAAGTGAAGTCGAGGGCCATCGCCGCACCTGGACCGAGTTGGAGCGGCACGCGGATCGGGAGCGGCTGTTCAGCGCCGCGGTCCAGTCTTCGTTCGACGCGATCGTGACCAAAACGCTCGACGGCACCATTACCGGATGGAATCCGGCCGCCGAACGGCTGTTTGGCTTTACCGCCGATGAAGCGATCGGCAAGAGCATCGAAATCATCGTACCCGAGGACCGCCGGGCCGAGTTGCGCGGCATCCTGGATAAGATCCGCAATGGGCAAATTGTCGATCACCACGAAACGGTGCGGCGGGCCAAGGACGGCAAACTCATCGACATTTCGCTCAGTGTCTCCCCAATCAGGTCTCCGTCCGGCGCCATTATTGGTGCGTGCAAAATTGCCCGCGATATCACCGCGGAAAAACTCGCGGAAGAAAAATTCAAGCTGGCAGTCGAGGCGTGCCCCAACGGCATGCTCATGACCGATCGCGCCGGCATTGTCGTGATGGTCAATGCCGAAGTCGAGACTATGTTCGGCTATCGGCGTGAAGAACTGATCGGACAGTCGGTTGACTTGCTCGTTCCGGAACGCTTTCGGGCGCAGCATTTTGTGCACCGGCGCCAATATGCCGACAAACCGACGGCACGCGGCATGGCCGAGTGCCGCGATCTGCTCGGCCGGTGCAAGGACGGCGGGGAGTTTCCAGTCGAAATCGCGCTCAACCCGATCCAAACCCGCCAAGGGCCGTTCATTCTTAGCGCAATCATCGATATCACCGAGCGCAAGCGACTGGACCGCTTGAAGAACGAGTTCGTATCCACGGTCAGCCATGAACTGCGCACGCCGTTGACGTCGATCGCCGGCTCGCTCGGGCTGCTCCAGGGCACTGCGGCTGGCGAGTTGCCGGAACGGGTTCGACATTTGTTGACCCTTGCGCAGTCGAACAGCCAGCGCTTGATCAAGCTCGTCAACGACATCCTGGATATCGAGAAGCTGGAATCCGGCCAGGTCACCTTCAAGTTCAGGCTGGTCGGGCTTAGGCCGCTGATCGAACAAACGGTCGAGGCCAATCTTGGCTTCGCCGACACGTACCTTATCCGGCTCCGGCATGACATCCGCGCCGAGGGCGAAGTCTGGGCCGATCCCGACCGGCTGATGCAGGCCATCACCAATCTGATTTCCAACGCGATCAAGTTCTCACCGCCAGACTGCGAGGTCGTTGTGGGGATGGAGCGGCGTGGAGAAAATCTGCATCTGTCGGTCAGCGATCGGGGCGCAGGCGTCCCGGCCGAGTTCAAGCCGCGCATTTTCCAGAAATTCGCCCAGGCCGACGGCACCAATACTAAAAAAACCGGCGGCACCGGGCTGGGGCTGAGCATCGTCAAGGAGATCGTCGGCCGGCTCGGCGGCAGCGTCGGATTCACCGATGCGCCCGGTGGTGGCACGATATTCTATGTCGATCTGCCGTGCGTGGAGCAGCCGGTCGTGAAGGGCCACCTGCCGCAATCCATGCCCATAGCCGAGAGCATGGCATGAATGCTATTCGCGATTTTGCGGCAGGTGCGCTGGAGAGCTTCGGCGATTGTGTGGTGAGCGGAGCGCTGTTGCCCTAGTGATCCGATTCTAACGTTCGCATCCCAGTTAGTTCGCGGCTAGGTGGGTAGCGAATGTCAAATCCGCTCCACTAGTGCCCGTAACCGACACCGGTCGCTATCGAGTGACCGTCGCGCTGCGGCAACTTGGCCGCACCCAGCCAGAAATCCTCCAGTGTCCGCACCAGCGCCCGGTAGGCATGTAAATCGACCGGCTTAACGATGTAACAGTTGGCGCCGAGATTGTAACAGCTGGTGATGTCCTTTTCGGAGTCAGACGAAGACAGTATGACGACGGGAATACGCCGGAGCTCGTCATGACCCTTGAGGACACCAAGGACTTGGCGACCGTCCTTCCGCGGCAGATTGAGATCGAGCAAGATGAGCGTGGGATGCCCCGGCTCCGACCAGCTTCCCATGCCGGTCAAGAAGTCGATTGCCTCTACCCCGTCTTTGGCGACGGACAACTTGATATCGAATTTCGTTGCGGCAAGCGTTTCGCGCGTCAGGTCGACATCCGCCGCATTATCCTCGACGAGCAGAACGTGGATTGAGCCGATCATGCGGGCTCTCCCTGTATAGCTGGCATTGTGAAATAGAACGTGGTTCGATTTTCCGGTTCAGACTCGAACCAGATGTGGCCGCCATGGCGCTCGACGATCTTCTTGGCGATGGCGAGGCCGATCCCGCTGCCGTCATAGCGGCCGCGCTCGTGCAGGCGCTGGAACATCTGGAACACGCGTTCGGCATATTGCATGTCGATGCCGATTCCATTGTCCTCGACGCGAAATATCCATTTTTCGTTGCTTCGCTCGGCCCCGATGCGAATGCGGGGCGGACGCTGGCCGCGAAATTTCAGTGCATTTCCGATGAGATTTTGAAACACCTGCGCGAGCTGCACATTGTCGGCATATACAACAGGCAGCTCATCACAGATAATCTCGGCGTGGCTCTCCTCGATCGCGATCTTCAGGCTGTCAAGCACGTCCTTGACCACATCTTCGGATTTGCTGAGCTTCGGCGTTTTGCCCTGCGAATCGACGCGTGCATAGGCAAGCAAATCCTTGACGAGTTCCTGCATGCGCTTGGCGCCGTCAATCGTGTAACGGATATACTTTTCGGCTTTTTCATCGAGCGAGCCCCTGTAGTGCTCAGCAAGCAATTGGGTGTAGCTCGCGACCATGCGCAATGGCTCTTGCAGGTCGTGAGATGCGACATACGCGAACTGCTCCAGGTCGGCGTTGGATCGCTTCAGTTCCTCACTGCGTTCGGCAAGATTTCGTTGATCTCTCTTTTGTTGCGTAATGTCGCGGGCCACCTTTGCCGCACCGATTATCTCTCCGGTGGGGGACTTGAGTGGGGAGATACTGAGAGAAACGTCAATTTTGCGGCCATCTTTGCTGATGCGCACGGTCTCGTGGTGATCGACCTTTTCGCCTCTGCGTATCCTGTCCAAGAGCGCCCTGACTTCTTTGCGCAATTCATCCGGAACGATAATGTCAATGCTCTTGCCGATGGCCTCCTGAGCAGTAAACCCAAAAAGGTGTTCTGCAGCCCTGTTCCAGCCTGTAATAACGCCGGCAAGCGTCTTGGTGACGATTGCGTCGTCGCTCAATTCAACGGCCGCAATGAACAATTGCTCGCGTTCGGCAAATTTCCAGAGTGAGGGCTCGGCCAGCCTCTCCCTGATGTCAGTGGTCGCGCTCATCTCGGAAGTATCCAGTCGCCCCCGGAATTGGTTTTTCCGTGCGGATTATCGCTGTTTTGAATGCTGCGATGCCTGAAGGAGACAGGAACACGCTATCGAATAGTCGCTCGTAAGTCGTAAAATACGAATAGGCACTATTACCTATCGCTCTCGCGATGTTGCTGAGAAACGGCATTCTGGAATCCTGCTCAGCAGGTGTCGGCCTCCGGGACGGTCCCGGGGCCGACTGACAGCCGGTTGTCAGCCGAATTGTCGGGCCAGTCCGGCGGCGAGGCGCTTCAACTTTGCGCTCGCTTCAGAAAGTTGGACCAAGGCGACCTTCTTATCACTGCGATTGATGGCCGTCGCACAAGCCTCCAGTTCGGTGTGGACCACCCTTCGAATGGCGACTGCGGTTTGCTCGTTGCTCAATGTGTCACCCGATCCGGCGGGAATCTTCAGCTCAGTGATTTTGCCAAGGCCAAAACGTTAGAGCCAAAGACATTAAGAGGCCGACCGATAAGCCGCTCAAATTGCGTCATCCGCCCTTGATGCAAAATCCTCGATTCTGGCGCCGCAAATCCCGGCCCCGGGGCCCCGAAGAGCGGGATGCGACAGGCTAAGTGTAGTTAATGCCCGCAAGGCACGTCCAATTCCTACGGCAGTGCCAACGGGTTCGGAAAACACCTCATCCGGCAGCGGCTACGCGCAATCGCAAACCTGGGGCTATGCCGGCGCCAACGGGCGCACAGCCGGCTTCAGCCGGTCGACGGACGCGCGGAAAGACTCGTCGCGACGGTTGCATCATGCAACGGATCGGTGGCCACGGCAACGATGAGCGCGGTGTCGAGAAGCGATGCCAGAATCATTGGATGTCCGTTACCCTTGGCGGGAGCCATGGCGGGCCGGTCGTCGCCGGCCGTTCATTAGCACAGTGGCGTAGCGTTGCGTTGTCTGGTTCCATTCCGCAGGCGTGCTATAATGAATGGGTTCGATCGATGGAGCAGACGATGATCCTCCCCGCGGCAATGATCTTTGGCGCGCATCTGATCATGCCGGTTTCCGACAGCGTTCCCACTCTCAACGTGGAGCAGGTCTGCCAGGGCATCGCGCAGCAAGGCGGCGTCTCGTTCCACGACACCGACATCGCCGACGAGAAAAAGAATTGTCTCGACAGCGAGAAGGCCATCCGCGACGAATTGGCCAAGGAATGGTCAAGTTTTTCGCCGGCCGACAAGACTGCCTGCACCAATGAATCGACGATGGGCGGGGAGTCGAGCTACACCGAGTTGCTCACCTGCCTGGAAATGGCGCGCGACGTGCGCACCATGAACACCGAGCAAGCGAAGTCGCCCGCCACGCCAGCCAAGCCGAACGCGCCGGCCAAACCGGCGGCGCCCGCGCCAGTGAAGCCGATGTAATGGCGGGTGTCGCCGCGCGCGATGACCGTTCTAATAGCCGATCAGAATTTCGCTGACCGTCGGCTTGGCCGTGCGGAAGGCCGGGTCGGATGAGCCATATTCCTTGTCGTCCGTCATGGCGCTGATCGCGTCCGGCGGGGCTTTCGGGTCGGCAGTCAAGCTCACGCCGGATTTGCAGCCGCCCGGGAGCGAGTCCAGCGCGCCGCCGTCCCAGTCACTGACCGTGGCGACGCCGCTTTTGTCGAAGCCTTTGAGCTTGAATGGCTTGTGATTGAGTTTTTCCAACTGCGCGAGGTTGAGGCCCAGCCGCATGCCGCCGGGGGCACTCCAGGTCGATTTGTCCTTGATGTCGATAAGATAAGTGCCGCTGCGCTCGGCTGGGTTGGACCACCAGACTTCGAGGCGACGTTTGGGATCGTTCGGAAACACGATCGAGGCCTTCACCTTGGTGCCGTTATTGGCATCGACATCGGCAAAAACGACGTTCTTGTAGTCGAACGTCATTGAGAGCCGGAGAGCGTTCGAATCTTTTGCGAAAATGCCGCTGCAAGCCACCACATGGGCGCTCGGCGAGATGGGCTTTGGTTCGGGGTGAGCCGCCGCGGCGTGCGTCTTCGGTGCCGCCGCCGCCCCCGGGACATTTTGCTTCATCTGCGAGGGAGCGAGCTGGTCTTCCGTGCTGAGGTTAGGATCGGGCTGCATCGCCGGCGGCTGCTGCGCCGCTAGAGGATTTGCCGTCACCAGGGCGAATGTCACGCCAAAAACCGCGGCCAGCGCCGCGCCGATCGATCTTTCACGCATCCCCGCTCTCCATCGTCCCGCGTGCCAAACATAGCACGAGCAGCGACCGGCGGCGCGGCTTCGGGCCCGCGCGCCGCGGTCAGCTGCCGCACATTTTCTCTCATGCTATCGGGTTGGCATCAACGGCCTTGGGGGGCGGGACCTGGCGGCGACTTTGGCCCGCCTTCGCCCGGCGGCCTTCGGCGCGGTAGCCTTTCGCTTGGTTCGTGAGTGAAATCTGGTGGAGCCAGGGGGAGTTCGAACCCCCGACCTCTTGAATGCCATTCAAGCGCTCTCCCAACTGAGCTATGGCCCCTTCAGGGAACAGTGGTCAGTAATCAGTAACCAGAACGAGCCGCCGGCAATCAATCTGATTACTGACAACTGATTACTGACCCCTGATTATCCTTCTTCCTCGTTCTCGATGTCGCCGCCGATGATATCGGTGACATCGGCGTCCTCCTCCTCCTGCTCCTCGATGAAGGTGTCGTCGAGCGTCTCTTCGATCTCGACCTCTTCCTCTTCGCCCTCCGGCCCGGCCGTCGTGGGTTTCTTACCCTGCGCCTCGGCATCGGCCTCTTCGAGGCTGACGGTCTCGATCTCCTGCGGTTCCGGCACTGCAACTTCCTCGGCCGGGGCAGGACGCGGCACGACCGGCGCGGCTTCCGGCCGCGAGCGGGTCACGATCGGCGCGACCACGTAAACCGTGTCGCATTTCGGGCAGTGGATCGGATCCTTGTTCAGGTCATAGAACTTGGCGCCACAACTGGCGCAGAGCCTTTTGGTACCCAGTTCGGCTTTGGCCACGGTTGGATCCTTTGAGCGAGTCGGGTGCTTCACTTGGCTAGTCGCAACGCGGCTGTCAATAGTCGATCCGCGCCGGTCGCGACCCCTCGCGACTGCGCAAAAACGACGGGATGACGCGGCGCGGCCGCCCATGATACAGGGCGGCTCTAACGACGCCGACTGGACGAATCCGATGCCCGTCAACCGCATTCCGCTCACCGCCCGCCGCAACGGCCCGCTTTCCGGCGCCGTGCGTGTGCCGGGCGACAAGTCGATCTCGATTCGAGCGATTATTCTTGGCGCGCTCACGGTTGGCGCGACTCGCGTCGGCGGCATGCTCGAAGGCGAGGACGTCCTTAATACGGCAAATGCCTTGCGGGAGCTTGGCGCCGCCATCGAGCGCACCGGCGAGCGGCAATGGCTGATCCATGGCGTCGGCGTCGGCGGCTTTGCCGAGCCGGCGAATGCCCTTGATTTCGGCAATTCCGGCACCGGCTGCCGGCTCGCGCTCGGGGCGGTTGCGGGTTGTCCGATTACGGCGACATTCGACGGCGACGCTTCGCTGCGCTCTCGCCCGATGCAGCGTATTCTCGATCCGCTGCAGCGCATCGGTGCGCGCACGCTTGCCTCGGCCGACGGCCGCCTGCCGCTGACGCTGGCCGGCGCGCGCGATCCCATGCCGATCGTGTTCAAGCCGCCGGTCGCCTCGGCGCAGTTGAAGTCGGCGACCCTGTTGGCCGGCCTTGCGGCGCCCGGCGAGACCATAGTGATCGAAGCGGAGGCGACACGCGACCACACCGAAAAGATGCTCACGCATTTCGGCGCCGATGTCCGGGTCGAGGCGGCGGGCGACAGCGGACGCCGCATTACGCTCGCCGGCCAGCCGGAACTCGTGCCGCGGCCGATTACTGTTCCGGCCGATCCGTCTTCGGCGGCGTTTCCGCTGGTCGCCGCTTTGCTGGTGCCCGGCTCGGAAGTGATCCTGCACGGCGTCATGATGAACCCGTTGCGCAACGGCTTGATCGCGACGCTTGGCGAAATGGGCGCCCGCATCGAGCGGCTCGATGAACGCAACGAAGGCGGCGAGGACGTCGCCGACCTGCGCGTTCGCGCCTGCGCTCTGCGCGGTGTCGAAGTGCCGGCGGCGCGCGCGCCATCCATGATCGACGAATATCCGGTACTCGCAGTCGCCGCGGCCTTCGCCGAGGGCTTAACCGTCATGCGCGGGCTCAAGGAGCTGCGGGTCAAGGAGTCGGATCGCCTTGCCGCCACGGCCGCTTTATTGCGCGCCAACGGGGTCGCCGCCGACATCGAAGGCGACGATCTCATCGTACAGGGCCAAAGCCGTGCGCCCGGCGGCGGCACGGTCGCAACGCATATGGATCACCGCATCGCCATGGCGGCGATGGTTCTCGGTCTCGCTGCCGAAAAACCGGTCGCCATCGATGATGGCGCTTTCATTGCCACGAGTTTCCCTGGCTTCGTGCAGTTGATGCGCGGGCTTGGGGCGGATTTGTCATGATCATTGCGATCGACGGGCCGGCCGCCTCGGGCAAAGGCACGATTGCCCGACAGATCGCCGCGGTTTACGGGCTGCATCATCTCGATACCGGGTTGCTGTACCGGGCGGTCGCCAAGGCGATGCTCGATGCCGGCTATCCGGCCGACGACGCCGCGCACGCGACCGAAGCCGCGATAGCGCTCGACCCGGCCAAATTCGAAGACAATGCGCTGAAATTGCAAGCCATCACCGAGGCGGCGTCGGTGGTGGCCGCAATTCCGGAAGTCCGGCAGGCGTTGATGAACTATCAGCGCGGATTTGCGACGCGGCCGCCCGGGGCGGTGCTCGATGGCCGCGATATTGGCACCGTCATCGCGCCGGGCGCCGACGTAAAGCTCTTTGTGGTCGCGACGCCGGAAGTACGCGCCAAACGCCGCGTACTCGAATTACGGGCACGGGGCGAGGCGGCCGACGAGGAGGAGGTCTTGGCCGATCTCCTTCGGCGCGACGAGCGCGATTCCCGGCGCACCGCGGCGCCGCTGATGCAAGCGCCCGACGCGCACTTGCTCGACACCACGCATTTGGGTATAGACGCGGCGTTCCGGGCCGCCGTCGATATCATCGAGGCTGTTCGAGCGGGCCGAAGGCGCCGATAACAAGCGCTTTCGTCATTGGAGGTAAGCCCGTTCACCGCTTCGTTTGCGCCGGTCCGAACGCAAGCTTTTCCTGAATGTATGGCCTTGGCCCCACCCGCCGGTCTTGCCGGCGGCTGCCGCACGTTCGGGATCATTTTCATTCGCGGGGTTGGGAGTATTTTATGGCTCAAGCTGCCGTTCAAGCCGCTGCCGGCGCGCCGACGCGCGAGGACTTTGCCAAGTTGATCGATGAATCGTTCGGCGACGGCCACCTGCAGGAAGGCGCCGTCGTCAAAGGCACGGTTGTCGCGATCGAACGGGACCTCGCCGTCATCGACGTAGGACTGAAGACCGAAGGCCGCGTCGCGCTTCGCGAATTTGCCGGACCGGGCCGTAATGCCGAGATCAAGGTCGGTGACACCGTCGAGGTCTATCTCGAGCGGATCGAGAATGCGCTCGGCGAGGCCGTGCTGTCGCGCGACAAGGCGCGCCGCGAGGAAAGCTGGGGCAAGCTGGAAAAGGCGTTCCAGAATAACGAAAAAGTGCAAGGCGTCATCTTCAACCAGGTCAAGGGCGGCTTCACCGTCGATCTCGACGGCGCCGTCGCCTTCCTGCCGCGCTCGCAGGTCGATATCCGGCCGATTCGCGATGTGTCGCCGCTGATGAACAATCAGCAGCCGTTCCAGATTCTCAAGATGGACCGCCGGCGCGGCAATATCGTCGTCTCGCGCCGCACGGTTCTGGAAGAGACCCGCGCCGAACAGCGGCAAGAACTGGTGCAAAACCTCGAAGAGGGTCAGGTCATCGACGGCGTGGTCAAGAACATCACCGACTACGGCGCGTTCGTCGATCTCGGCGGCATCGACGGGCTACTGCACGTCACCGATATCGCCTGGCGGCGGGTCAATCATCCGTCCGAGGTGCTCAATATCGGCCAGCAGGTCAAGGTCAAGATCATCAAGATCAACCACGAGACCCACCGCATCTCGCTCGGCATGAAGCAATTGCTGGAAGATCCGTGGCAGGGCATCGAGGCCAAATATCCGGTCGGCACGCGGTTGAAGGGCCGCGTCACCAACATCACGGACTACGGCGCCTTCGTCGAGCTTGAGCCCGGCATCGAGGGGCTGATCCACGTTTCGGAAATGTCGTGGACCAAGAAGAACGTGCACCCCGGCAAGCTGGTTTCGACCTCCCAGGAGGTCGAGGTGCAGGTGCTCGAAGTCGATCCGGTGAAGCGCCGCATCTCGCTGGGGTTGAAGCAGACCATGCGCAATCCGTGGGAGGTATTCGTCGAGAAATATCCGGTCGGCTCCGTCGTCGAAGGCGAGGTCAAGAACAAGACCGAATTCGGCCTATTCCTCGGTCTCGACGGCAACGTCGACGGGATGGTTCACTTGTCCGATCTCGACTGGAAACGCCCCGGCGAGCAAGTCATCGAGGAATTTAAGAAGGGCGACAAGGTCAAGGCGCAGGTGCTCAACGTCAACGTCGAGAAGGAGCGCATTTCGCTCGGCATCAAGCAGCTCGCGGATACCGGCACCGTCGCCGAGCCCGCAGCGGGCGAACTCAAGAAGGGCGCGGTCGTCACTTGCGAAGTCACCGAAGTGAAGGAAGGCGGCATCGACGTGAAAATCGTCGGCACCGAGTTCTCCTCCTTCATCAAGCGCTCGGAGCTGGCGCGGGATCGTTCCGAGCAGCGTCCCGACCGCTTCGCCGTCGGCCAGAAGGTCGACGCCCGCGTCACCCAGTTCGACCGCCGCACGCGGCGGGTCACGGTTTCCATCAAGGCGCTGGAAGTTGCCGAAGAGAAGGAAGCGATCGCGCAATACGGCTCGTCCAATTCCGGCGCGACGCTGGGCGATATCCTCGGCACCGCGCTCAAGCGCAAGGGCGAGGAGACCGACGAGAACGAGAAGGAAGAGACCGAGGGGTGACGAACGGCGGGGCCGGGAAACAAAGGAAATGAGCCATGTCGCTTGATGCCGACCTGATCGTCGACCGCCGCCGCATGCGCCGCAAGCTCACGTTCTGGCGCGCGCTTGCCATCATCGTGATCGTTCTCGGTGTGGCCGGGGCCGCTGCGCTGGCCAGTAACCGCGTCGGCGTCTTCGGCGTGCGTCCCTATATCGCGCGGGTGACCATCACGGGCTTGATCCGAGGCGATCAGGATCGGGTTCACCAGCTCGACCTGCTTGGCCGCTCGTCGCTGGTGCGCGCCGTTATCGTCCATGTCGACAGCCCGGGCGGCACCACTGCCGGCTCCGAGCAGTTGTACAATTCGCTGTCACAGGTGCGGGAGAAAAAGCCTCTCGTCGTCGTCGTCGACAGCTTGGCCGCGTCGGGCGGCTACATCACGGCGCTGGCGGCCGATCACATCGTGGCGCAGCAGACCTCGCTGGTCGGCTCGATCGGCGTGCTGTTCCAATATCCGAACGTTGCCGACCTGTTGGGCAAAATCGGCGTGAAGGTTGAATCGGTGAAATCGACGCCGCTCAAGGCGGCGCCCGACGGCTTCGAGCCGACCAGCCCCGAGGCGACCGCGGCGCTCAATGCGATCATTCAGGATTCCTACTCGTGGTTCAAAGGCCTGGTGCAGTCTCGCCGCCATTTCACCGACGATCAGCTCGCGGCGGTGGATGACGGCCGCGTCTTCACCGGGCATCAGGGTCTCGGGCTGAAGCTCATTGACGAGATCGGCGACGAGCGCGCCGCGCTGGCCTGGCTCGCCAAGGACAAACACGTCGATAGCAAGCTGCCGGTGCGCGACTATCGGCTGCAGAGCCGTTTCGGCGATCTGCCGTTCTTGCATGCCGCGGCCGTGGCCTTTCTCGATGCCGCGGGGCTCAACGTGCTGGCCCGGCGCCTCGATGTCTGGGGCGCGGCCGAGGCGGTTGAGCCTTTCAACCTTGACGGTCTATTGGCGCTTTGGCACCCTGCCACCGTGAACTGAGCGGCGTTCGCGGGCGATTTTAAGGGTGGCGGACATGATCAAATCTGAGCTGGTTCAGCATATTTCCGCGCAAAATCCGCACCTCTACCAGCGTGACGTCGAAAACATCGTCAACGCCATCCTCGGCGAGATCATCGCGGCGATGGCGCGCGGCGACCGTGTCGAATTGCGCGGCTTCGGCGCATTTTCGGTAAAGCAACGGCCGGCGCGCACCGGGCGCAATCCGCGCACCGGCGCCCATGTCGCCGTCGACCGGAAATCCGTGCCGTTCTTCAAGACCGGCAAGGAAATGCGCGAGCGGCTCAATCGCCCGGGCGCGCCGTGACTCCGTTCGTCCCCGCGAAAGCGGGGACCCAGTAGCTTTGTCCCAGCGCTGGTGTTGTCCGTCTGGATTCCCGCTGGCGCGGGAATGAGCGGAGGATGAATTTGACCGGAAACGCAACAATGCTCCGCAAGGTCGTTGCGGCGCTCATCCTTGTACCGCTCGGCATCGTGCTCATGGCTTTTGCGGTTGCCAACCGCTACAGCGTGACGGTTTCGTTCGATCCGTTCAATTCGCAAGAGCCCGCCGCGGCGGTGACGCTGCCGCTGTTTGCGCTGGTCATCGTGCTCTTGATCGTCGGCGTCGTGATCGGCGGCAGCGCTTCGTGGCTGCGCCACGGCAGGTGGCGCCGCGCCGTGCGGCGGCTCGAACGCGAATTGGGCAAAGTGCGCGACGAGCTCGATGCGCATAAGCGCGCCGCGGGTGGAGCACCCGTAAACATTCCGCAAGCGGTCGCGCCGCCCGAGCGGCTTAAGCTGACGCCGCCGGTGAATTGAGAACCTGCCGCTCTCGCGCAAGACAAAACCCGCGCGGGAAGGTAGAACGACTTTGGCGAGGCCAATCCCAGGATCCGACGCATTTCATGTCGCTCATCGTCAAAATCTGCGGCCTCTCGACCACCGACGCGCTCGATACCGCGCTCGACGCGGGCGCTGACATGGTCGGCTTTGTGTTTTTCCCGCCGTCGCCGCGCAACCTCTCGTTCAAGGCTGCCGCCACTCTGGAGGCGCGGGTGCGCGGCAGGGCGAAGAAGGTCGCCCTGACCGTCGATGCCGACGACACAATCTTGGCCTACATCGTCGACGCGCTGGGGCCGGATATCCTTCAGCTCCATGGCAACGAGACGGCCATGCGGGTGGCCGCCGTCAAGGCGAAGTTCAAGCTGCCGGTGATGAAGGCGATTGCGGTCGAGAACAAGGCCGATTTGGCAGCGATTGCGCGCTATGCCGCCGTCGCCGATCACCTGCTGTTCGACGCCCGGGCGCCGCGCGAGGCGACGCGGCCCGGCGGCCTCGGCAGACCATTCGACTGGCATCTTCTTGAAAATCTCCGTCCCGGCGCGCCGTTCATGGTCTCGGGCGGGCTCGATGCCGGCAATGTCGGCGAGGCCTTGCGCATCACGCGGGCTCCGGGCGTCGATGTATCCTCGGGGGTAGAGCGCGCGCCCGGACAGAAAGACATCGATAAGATACGCGCCTTTATTCGTGCGGCGCGCGACGCTGCGGCAAAGCAAATCGATCGCGTCGTGTAAGAGGCTTTGGCGATGACCGTGCAGCAACTCAATTCATTCCGCACCGGGCCCGACGAGCACGGCCATTTCGGCATCTATGGCGGCCGTTTTGTCGCCGAGACGCTGATGCCGCTGATTCTTGAATTGGAGAAGGCCTATGCCGAGGCCAAGTCCGATCCGAAATTCAAGGCCGAGATGGACGGCTATCTCACGCACTATGTCGGCCGCCCGTCGCCGCTCTATTTCGCCGAGCGCCTCACGCAGCACTGCGGCGGCGCCAAGATCTATCTCAAGCGCGAAGAGCTCAATCACACCGGCGCGCACAAGGTCAACAACGTGCTCGGCCAGATTCTCCTGGCGCGGCGCATGGGCAAGAAGCGCATCATCGCCGAGACCGGCGCCGGCATGCACGGTGTCGCCACCGCCACGCTGTGCGCGCGCTTCGGCCTCGAATGCATCGTCTATATGGGCGCGGTCGACGTCGAGCGGCAGAAGGCCAATGTGTTTCGCATGAACATGCTCGGGGCCAAGGTCGTTCCCGTCGAGTCCGGCGCCAAGACGCTCAAAGACGCCATGAACGAGGCGCTGCGCGACTGGGTGACCAATGTCGGCTCGACATTCTATTGCATCGGCACCATCGCCGGTCCGCATCCCTATCCGATGATGGTGCGCGATTTCCAGTCGATCATCGGGCGGGAAACCCGCGAGCAGATGCTGGCGGCCGAAGGCCGGCTGCCGGATTCGCTGATCGCCTGCATCGGCGGCGGCTCCAACGCCATGGGCCTGTTTCATCCTTTCCTCGACGACAAGGACATCGAAATTTACGGCGTCGAGGCGGCCGGCCACGGGCTCGAAACGGGCATGCATGCCGCTTCGATCGCCGGCGGGCGGCCCGGCGTGCTGCACGGCAATCGCACGTATCTGCTCATGAACGACGACGGCCAGATCAACGAGGCGCATTCGATATCCGCCGGACTCGATTATCCGGGCATCGGGCCCGAGCATTCATGGCTGCATGACGTCGGCCGCGTCACGTTTTTGTCGGCAACCGACGACGAGGCGCTCGATGCGTTCCAGCTTCTCTCCAAGCTCGAAGGCATCATTCCGGCGCTCGAGCCGGCCCATGCCATCGCCAAGGTGCTCGATCTCGCGCCGAAGAAGCCGAAGGATCACCTGATGGTGGTCAATCTTTCCGGCCGCGGCGACAAGGACCTCGATACGGTGGCGCGGCATCTGGGAAGCAGAGCGAAATGACCGGACGTATCGAACGGCGCTTCGTTGCGCTCCACAAGGAGGGTCGTGCCGCGCTGGTGACTTTCACCATGGCGGGCGATCCGGACTACGCGAGTTCGCTCGCGATCCTCAAGGCGCTGCCGAAGGCGGGCGCCGACGTGATCGAGCTCGGCATGCCGTTCACCGATCCGATGGCCGACGGGCCGGCGATCCAGGCGGCGGGGCTGCGCGCGCTCAAGGCCGGGGCGAACATGAAAAAGACGCTTGCCGCCGTGCGCGAATTCCGCGCCGGCGACGACGCGACGCCGCTCGTGCTGATGGGCTATTACAATCCGATCTACATCTATGGCGTCGATCATTTTCTCGCCGACGCCAAAGCAGCCGGCGTCGACGGACTGATCGTGGTGGACCTGCCGCCGGAGGAGGACGCCGAGTTGTGCCTGCCGGCGATGAAGGCTGGGGTCAACTTCATTCGCCTTGCCACGCCGACGACCGACGATAAGCGGCTGCCGACCGTGCTCACCAATACGTCGGGCTTTGTCTATTACGTCTCGATCACCGGCATTACTGGCGCCGCGGCACCGGACACCGGCAAGGTCACCGCCGCGGTGGCGCGCATCAAGCGGCATACCAAGCTGCCGGTCTGCGTCGGCTTTGGCGTGCGCACGGCCGAGCAGGCCCGCGCCATCGCCGAGGGCGCCGACGGCGTTGTCGTCGGCTCGGCTTTGGTCGAGGCGGCGCGCAAGAGTCTCAGGTCGGACGGCAAGCCAACTGCGGAGACGGTCGGCTCAGTCGCGAGCCTCGTCCGCATGCTTGCCGAAGGCGTGCGCGGCGTTCGTCATTCCGAACCCGCAGGCTGACGGCCACGCCCGGGAACGCGGCTTTCAAACCAATTCTCTATGGAGCTGGAACAAACGTCGCGCTGACGTCGTTTGGCATGAGGAAATTGTCCATATCCGGCCAAGCGACCCGGAAACCTCGCGGCCCGTCAGCCGAGGTCGCCTTAACGATTTTTTTCTCAGATTGGGACGAAGATGGTCTCATGAGTAAGGACGTGTACTTGCAATTGCAGGTCAGCCTCATTTGTCTGCTGCTCTTTCTGAACGGCATGACCGTGCTTGCCCAGCATCCTGAATGGTTTCAATAGGCATCCGCCGCGCGCACAGTTTCCTGCGGTTTCTATTTTGATCGGCGACTTGCACCCGCCATTCTTCAATAGTGCAAGTGTTGTTGCCGCTCGCTCAACCAAGCCTGCTCATCCGGTAAAGTCAGCGCATCCAAGTCCTGCGGCGTTGCAGCGGCGTCGTTCACCCACTCGCGCAGCAACGGGCTGCCGTTGATGACGTCGAAAGCGAGCTTACCCAGCTCGTATTCATAGGCGAAATCGCGCCACAGCGGATAATCCGAATACAATCGGCGTATGGCTTTGAAGGCGAGCGCCTGGATCCGCCAGGGCCGAAACGCCAGGTGATCGTAGGGCGGACCTTCGGTGTGAATCTGCACGCCGCTGCACAGCTTGCCGGCGTGCTTGTGAAACGTCGGTTCGAACCAGCACTCGCGCAGGCGGCAACCATTCAACCACTGCGGCGCGAGCGCATACATTTCCCCGATAACGTCGTGCGCGGAAATATCGGGAGCGCCGAACAGTTCGAGCGGGCGCGTGGTGCCGCGGCCTTCCGAGAGCGTCGTGCCCTCGACCATCACCGTGCCCGCATAGGCGCGCGCCATCCACAAATTCGGCGCGTTGGGACTGGGGTTGACCCACGTGCGCTCGCCAAGCGGCCAACCGAAGCCCGGCGCGGCATCGGGCCGCCAGCCTTGCATTTCGACGACGCGATAGTCGACATCGAGCTTGAGTCTTCTGACAAACCACGCCCCCAGCTCGCCGAGGGTGAGGCCATGGCGCATCGGCAACGGTCCGGCGCCGACAAAACTTTGCCAGCCTTCGCGCAGCGTCAAGCCTTCGACCGGCCGGCCCACGGGATTGGGCCGATCCAGCACCCACACCGCTTTGCCGTGTTGCGCCGCCGCTTCGAGCATATAGCGTAGCGTCGTGATGAACGTATAAACGCGGCAGCCCAGGTCCTGCAGGTCGACGAGGACGACATCGCATGTCTGCATCATCGCGTCTGTCGGCTGGCGCACTTGCCCATACAGGCTGAACACCGGAATGCCGTGAACCGGATCGTTGAAGTTCGGCGACTCGATCATGTTATCTTGCTTGTCGCCGCGCAGGCCGTGCTGCGGACCGAAGACGGCGGCGATCTGAACATCACCGCATGCGGCCAGCGCATCGAGCGAATGCGTCAGGTCTTGCGTGACCGAAGCGGGATGCGCGAGCAATGCAACGCGCCTGCCATGGAGCGGCGCGCGCAACGCAGGTTCTGCGATAAGGCGATCGATGCCGAATTTCATGGTGGCTACGGTCGCGAAAATTCATGCGCAAAGCAATCGGGGTGATGGAAATCCGGCTTGCCGGGCGGATGCGCCAGCGCCCAATAAGATTTGCGGCCGCTGGTTTCTTCGATCACCGCCGCAAGCCCAAGCCGCCATGCGGCATCGCGCGGCAAGTCCGACAACCGATCCAATTCCAGCGAGGCTTGCAAGGTGTAGCACTCAGGCGCCGATCGCAGCTCGATCCGGGGCGCGCCGATTTCGGTCGCGACGCGCATTCCGCTTCGGTAGCCGCTGAACCGATAGGCCGCCCATTGCGTCGAAGGCGCAAAGTTGAACTCGTAATAGGGGGCGCCGGACGTGCGGACGAATGCCTCGAAACAGGTGTGCCGCCAAAGCTCATCGGTGCGCGCAGCGGCCGCGACGGGCGGCAGCCGCAATTCGCCGATCTTGCCGGTCACCACATAGGACAGCAGCAAACCCCCGGGGCGGGGACGCGCAACGTCCACTTCGACCCGCGTCGCTGCGGTGCAAAGCGAGTCCGGATGAAGTTTCAGCACGAGTCGCATATCGGCATTGTAGCGGCATGGTCATGCCCGCGACACGCCCGCACTTAGGGCCGGTGCTGCCGTTGAACGGTCATCGCTGCAATTTATCCAAGGTGATCGGCAGATCGCGCACGCGCTTTCCGGTGGCGTGGTAAACGGCGTTGGCGATGGCCGCGGCGACGCCGACGATGCCGATCTCGCCGACGCCCTTGATGCCGAGCGGGTTGACGATATCGTCGGGCTCGTCGACGAAGATGACCTGGATATCGTGCACGTCGGCATTCACCGGCACATGATATTCGGCGATGTTGGCGTTCATGACCCGGCCGAAATTGTGATCGACCAGCGTCTCTTCGTGCAGCGCCATGCCGATACCCCAAACGACGCTGCCCATGATCTGGCTGTGCGCAGTCTTGGTATTGAGGATACGCCCGGCGGCGACCGCGTTGACGACGCGGGTGACGCGGATCACGCCCAGCTCCTCGTCTACTTTGACTTCGGCGAATATCGCCGAATGCGTATTGCGCGCATGGGAGTCCGAGCCGTCGAAGGTGTTCGTGCTTTCGCGTGCGATGCGGTCAAGATGGCCATGACGCATCGCGTCGGCGAGCGATACCGCGCCGCCGTCTTTCTTGCTCACGATCTTGCCGTCCAGCAGCGCGGTGTCTTCGAGCTTTGCGGCCGCAAGCGGGGAATGCGGCAGCTTTTTGGCCAGGCGCAACAGCTCCTTACGAACCTCCGCCGCCGTTTTTGCAATCGCATGCGACACCGAGGCCGCCGTCCATGAGCCGCCCTCGACGGGAGCTTGTGGCAGCGTCGAGTCGGCGAGCTTCACCGTGACATTGTCGAGCGGCAGACCGAGCATGTCGGCGGTCACCTGCGCCATGATGGTGTAGGTGCCGGTGCCGATGTCGGAGAAAGCACAAGCGACCTCGGCGTGGCCGTTCTCCGTCAGCACGATGCGGGCGGCGGTTTCCATCTGCAGCGCTTCCCAGACGCCGGTCGCCATGCCCCAGCCGACGAGTTCGCTACCGTCGCGCATCGACCGCGGCTCCGGCTTGCGCTTGTCCCAGCCGAACGCCGCCGCGGCCTGCCGATAGCATTCGCGCAGTTGCTTGCTGCTATAGGGCGCGTTGGTGTGCTGGTCGCGATCCGAATTGCAGCGCAGCCGCAGTTCGAGCGGATCGATTTTTAGCGCAACGGCGAGTTCGTCCATCGCGCATTCGAGCGCGTAGACGCCGGTTGCGGCACCCGGCGCGCGCATGTCGGAGGGGGTCGGCAGATCGAGCCGCGCCAATTTGTGCACATATTTGGCATGCGGGCTCTTGTAGAGATGACCCGACCAGGCGGTGTCGTTGCGGGAAAAATCCTCGTATTGCGACGTCACCGCGATCGCTTCGTGAATGATCGCATCAAGCGTTCCGTTCGCGCCGGCACCGAGCGCGAGGCGCTCGATCGTGGCCGGGCGGTAGCCCAGCGCGTACATTTGCTGGCGGGTTAGAACCAGCCGCACCGAGCGTTGCAAGGCACGCGCCGCCAAAACCGCAAGCGCCACCTGATATTGCGGGCGAAGCCCGGAGCCGAAACCGCCGCCCATATAAGGCGACATCACGCGCACGTCGGCCGGCTTTATCTTAAAAACGCTGCACAGATAGCGCTGCACGTTCTGCACGCCCTGCGTCTTGTCGTGGACCGTGAGCTTGCCGCCGCCATTCCATATGACGGTGGATGCGTACAATTCCATCGGATTGTGATGCTCGATCGGGATGAAATATTCCGCCTCGTGGCGCACCTGCGCCGCGGCGAAGGCTTTCTCGGCATTGCCGCGAGCCTTCTCCGGCTTGTCGACGACAAAGGCCTTGTTGCGCTGCGCATGCAGGTCGGTCGCGAACGCTTCCTTTTCATATTCGACCCGCACTAAAGTGGCGGCGAACCGCGCTATTTCCCATTCTTCCGCCACAACCAGCGCGATCGGCTGTCCCGAAAACATGACCTTGTCGTCATAGAGCGGACGGAACGGCGAGCCCTGTTCTGGCCCCACATCGTCTTTGTAAGCCTGCGCCGCCGCCGCCATGCGCGGCCGATTTTCATGCGTCAGCACGTCGAGCACGCCGGCGACGCGTAGCGCTTCGCTCGCATCGATGCGCGCGATGCGGCCTTTGGCGATCGTCGAGGCGACGACGGCGGCGTAGGCGAGATCATTAGCGCTGAATTCGCCGGCATATTTTGCCGTGCCGGTGACCTTGGCGTAACCGTCGACGCGGGACGTGGCGGTGCCGATATATTGAGTCATGGCGTCACCGGATTTTCTTATTAGATTGGATTTGCGGCGTGCCTTGCGCGGCTTGAGTCAAAGCGCGGACGATGGTCCGGCGCGCCAGGTCGATCTTGAAGGCATTATGCGTGAAAGCCTTGGCGTCGCGCAGCACGATCTCTGCTGCGTGAGCAAAGGCGGCGCGATTGGCGGTCTGCCCGCGCAGCGCCGTTTCGGCGCTGGTGTTGCGCCACGGCTTGTGCGCCACGCCGCCAAGCGCCAATCGCGCCTCCTTGATCGTGTCGCCATCAAGCTGCAGCGCCGCCGCGACCGCGACCAACGCGAAGGCATAGGACAGGCGGTCGCGAATCTTCAGATAGCTGTAATTTCTGGCAAAGCCTTCGGCCGGAAGCTCCACGGCCGTCACGATCTCGTCGGCGGCCAGATTGGTGTCGCGCTCCGGCGTGTCGCCGGGCAAGCGGTGAAAATCGGCAAAAGCAATCGCGCGCTCGCCGGCAGGACCGGAGACACGAACTTTCGCTTCGAGCGCCGCGAGCGCGACGCACATGTCGGACGGATGCGTGGCAATACAGGATTCGCTGGTGCCGAGAATGGCGTGACCGCGGTTGAGCCCCCTGATCGCGGAGCAGCCGCTGCCCGGCTCGCGCTTATTGCAAGGCGTCGCGACGTCATAGAAGTAGGCGCAACGCGTGCGTTGCAGGAGATTGCCGCCGGTCGACGCCATGTTGCGCAGTTGCGCCGACGCGCCCGCCAGAATTGCGCTTGCCAGCAGTGGATAGCGCTCGGCGACCAGCGGGTGATAGGCGAGGTCGGAATTCGGAACGAGCGCGCCGATCCGCAGTCCGCCATCTGCGGTCGCTTCGACGGTGTTGAGCGGCAGCCGCGAAATGTCGATCAGCCGCATCGGCCGTTCGACGTTTTCCTTCATCAAGTCGATCAGGTTGGTTCCTCCGGCGATGAATTTCGCCTTCTGGCCGGCGGCAATTTGGCGTACGGCGTCGGCGACGTTGGTCGCGCGCGCATATTGGAAATTGATCATGGCCGCCCCATCGCTTGCTGGATCGCCGCGACGATGTTGGGATAGGCGCCGCAGCGGCAGATGTTGCCGCTCATGAGTTCGCGGATCTCATCGGCCGTCTTCGCCTTGCCCTCGGTAATCAGGCCCGCAGCCGAGCAAATCTGTCCGGGCGTGCAGTAGCCGCACTGAAACGAGTCGTGATCGATGAATGCCTGCTGCAGGGGATGCAGCGCACCGTTCCTCGCCAGGCCTTCGATGGTCGTCACCTTGGCGCCGTCCTTCATGACGGCAAGGGTGAGGCAGGAATTGATCCGCCGACCGTCAACCAGCACCGTGCAAGCGCCGCATTGGCCGTGATCGCAGCCCTTTTTCGTGCCGGTCAGGCCGAGACGGTCGCGTAGCGCATCGAGCAGCGTCGTCCAGGGCGCCACCGTGAGCTGGCGCTCGACGCCGTTGACGATGAGTTTGACGGGGATTTTCTCCGGCGCCGGGATGGTCTCGCCAATCCGTCGCGCCGCGCTTGATGGCGCCATTTGCACCTCCACAGGTTCTCTGCGGTCCCCACCCGGCCTTTTCCATATAATCCGGCAACGGACGGGCGAAAGCAGGCTCGAGCAATATTTTCCCCCTTTTGCCGGGCGGCGTCACGGCGGCGGCTCAACGCCTTGCCGCGACGGGCAGTTCCGGCCGCGCGATTTTTGGGCCGGCGTTGAATTTCGGGTTCCCGCTTCACACATATCTCTTCCAAAGCTGGAGGGAGTGCGTCATGGCCCGCGATGTGGCCCGCGATTGGATGTGGTCCGAAGCGTGCGAAATGCTCGCGCGGGCCGAGCGCATGCACCGCGAGCTGTTCCGTCCGGGCACTGACAAGAGACTGCCGGCCTGGGAGCCGCCGGTCGATGTTTTGGAAACCGAATTCGAGGTTCTGGTGCTGGTCGCGCTCCCCGGCGTCGACAGTGCGAATGTGCAGGCCGTGATCGAGGACGGCGATCTCGTCATCGCCGGGACGCGCGTCGTGCCGGAGCAATGGCGTACCGCAACCATCTACCGCCTTGAGCTGCCCCAGGGACGCTTTTTCCGGCGCGTGGCGCTGCCGGCCGGGCGCTATAGCGGAGTGCGCCGCGCCGATGCCAACGGCTGTCTCGTGATCACGTTGCAGAAAGTGAGTGCGAATCGTGGCTGAAGAAATCCTCGCAAAAGAGAGCGCATCTCAAGGGGGTGGCGCGCTGCCGCCGTTGCCGCCCGACGCGCTCATCATCGTGCCGGTCCGCAACACCGTGCTGTTTCCGGGCCTGGTGCTTCCGATCACGCTCGGCCGGCCGAAATCGGTCGCCGCCGCGCAGCAAGCCGTGCGCGATCAACGCCAGGTCGGCATCCTGTTGCAGCGCGCGGCCGAGGTCGATGACCCCGCCGCGATCGACATGCACCGCATGGGCACGCTCGCCAACATCCTGCGCTTCATCACCGCGCCGGACGGCACCCATCATGTCGTCTGCCAGGGCGAGCAGCGCTTCCAGATCGTCGAATATTTGAGCGGCTGGCCGTTCATGGTGGCGCGCGTGCTGCAGATCCCCGAGCCTGAATCGCGCAGCTCCGAGATCGAGGCGCGGTTCGTCAATCTGAAGGGCCAGGCCGTCGAAGCGATCCAACTGTTGCCGCAGGTGCCGGCCGACCTTCTCGCCGCGATCCAGTCGATCGAGACGCCGTCGGCGCTTGCCGATCTGGCGACCGCCTATATGGACGTGAAGCCGGAAGAAAAGCAGGAGATCCTGGAGACCGTCGATATTACGGCGCGGATGGACAAGGTCTCGCGCATGCTGGCGCATCGCATCGAAGTGTTGCGGCTGTCGCAGGAAATCGGCCGGCAGACCAAGGCTGCGCTCGACGAGCGCCAGCGCGAAGTGCTCTTACGCGAGCAGATGGCGGCGATCCAGCGCCAGCTCGGCGAGGGCGAGGAGGGCAAGGCCGCCGAAATCGCCGAGCTCGACAAGGCGATCAGCAATGCCGGCATGCCGAAAGAGGTCGAAGACCAGGCGCGCAAGGAATTGCGCCGGCTGCAGAAGATGCCGGAGGCCGCCGGCGAATACGGCATGGTGCGCACTTATCTCGATTGGCTGATCGAGCTGCCGTGGAAGCTGCCCGAGGAGAAGCCGATCGACATCAAGGAAGCCCGCAAGGTGCTCGACGACGACCATTACGACCTCGACAAGATCAAGCGGCGCATCATCGAATTTCTCGCCGTGCGCAAGCTCGCGCCGCAAGGTAAGGCGCCGATCCTGTGCTTCGTCGGTCCGCCCGGCGTCGGAAAAACCTCGCTCGGCCAATCGATCGCGCGCGCCATGGATCGAAAATTCGTGCGCGTCAGCCTCGGCGGCGTGCACGACGAGGCGGAAATCCGCGGCCATCGCCGCACCTATATCGGCGCGTTGCCGGGCAACATCATCCAGGCCATCCGCAAGGCCGGCTCGCGCAATTGCGTGATGATGCTCGACGAGATCGACAAGCTCGGCGCCGGTTTTCACGGCGATCCCGGCGCGGCCTTGCTCGAAGTGCTCGACCCCGAGCAGAACAACACGTTCCGCGACAATTATCTCGCGGTGCCGTTCGACTTAAGCCGCGTGGTGTTCATCACCACGGCGAATATGCTCGACACCATTCCGGGGCCGCTGCGCGACCGCATGGAGATCATCAGCCTTGCCGGCTACACCGCCGACGAGAAGCTTGAGATCGCGCATCGCTATCTGGTCAAGCGGCAAATGGAGGCGAACGGGCTGAAACCCGGGCAGGTCGAGATCGACGACGCTGCGATCCGCGACATCATCCAGAATTACACCAGGGAAGCCGGCGTGCGCAGCCTCGAACGTCATATCGGCCAGGTGCTGCGCAATGCCGCGGTGCGCATAGCCGAAGGCGGCAGCGGGCCGATCCGCATTACGCGCGACGATCTGGTGCCGATCCTCGGCGCGCCGCGCTTCGAGAACGAGGTCGCGATGCGAACCAGCGTGCCCGGCGTTGCCACCGGCCTTGCCTGGACGCCGGTCGGCGGCGATATTCTGTTCATCGAGGCGACCCGCATTCCCGGCTCCGGCAAGCTCATCCTCACCGGCCAGCTCGGCGACGTGATGAAGGAAAGCGCGCAGGCGGCGCTGTCGATCGTCAAGAACCGCGCTGCGGCGCTCGGCATCGATCCCAAGCGCTTCGAGAAGAGCGACATCCATGTCCACGTGCCGGCGGGAGCGATCCCGAAGGACGGCCCGAGCGCGGGGGTGGCCATGTTCATGGCGCTCACCTCGCTGATGACCGAGCGCACCATCCGCAACGACACCGCCATGACTGGCGAGATCAGCTTGCGCGGGCTGGTGCTGCCCGTGGGCGGCATCAAGGAAAAGGTTGTCGCCGCGCATTCGGCCGGCATCCGCCGCGTCATGCTGCCGGCGCGCAATCGCCGCGACTACGACGACATTCCCGAGATCGCGCGCAAGGAGATGGAGTTCGTCTGGCTCGAGCGCGTCGAGCAGGCGGTGGAGGCGGCGCTGGAGCCGGCGCAGCCCTCCGGCAAGGCCCCTGCCACCGCGCCAGCGCTCGCCGACGCCGAGGCGTAGCCAATACCTCCCCCTGGAGGGGGGAGGTCGCCGCGCAAAGCGCGGCGGGAGGGGGTGACGGCCCAAACGTATTCAACGCGGTCAGAGTCTTCATCGCAGCTATCACCCCACCCCGCGCCCTTCGGGCGCGACCCTCCCCCTCCAGGGGAGGGTGAAATAAAACTGATTCATTTCCGCGCCGCGATTGCGCGTGGCTAGACCATGATCCAATTCGGCTGAATTGGATCACGGCCTAGATTTGGCCGGAGCATGATCTTTTCCGAAAACCGGCGTCCATCCCCGGATCCAAGTCCGGGGACGGGCATTTTCGGGATCATGCTCAAAGGGGGATTTGCGCATGACATTTGCCTCAAGATTAAAGCGGCTGCGCGGTTCGCTGGCGGATTCCGCCGGCACCATCGTGTTCGGGATGGAAGATGGCACGGTCTCCATTTTCGGTCTGATTTTCGGGGTCGCCGCGACGACGACAAATGCCGGCACCGTGCTCATCGCCGGCGCCTCGGGCGCGGTGGCGGCGGCGGTTTCAATGATGGCCGGCACCTTCCTCGATGCCGAGACGACGGGCGACGAGACCAAGGTCAAGCGCGCCGCGCTCAAATCCGCGCTCGCCGCCGATCCTGCCGCCATTACGGCGGCGCTCCCCAGCCAGCTGGCGGCGGCCGGTTTGACGCAGCGGCAATCCGTGGCGCTGACCGGCGCAGTGATGCGCGACCGCGAGGCGCTGGATGGACTTCTGCTTGCGCTTCATGGCTCGCCGGAAGCGCCGGTGAGCCCCTGGGAACAGGCGCTGTGGATGCTGGTCGCGGATTTCGCCGCGGCCGCGGTGCCGATCCTGCCGTTCGTCTTTCTCGCAGTTGCCGACGCACGGGTGGTCTCCGCCGCGATGACCATTGCGCTTTTGATCGGGCTCGGCATCGGTCGTGCGCGGATCGCGGGACACAACGTTGTTCGCACCGTCGCGGAGACGGTCGCCATCGGCATCGCCGCCGCCCTGGCCGGCGTCGCGATCAGCGTCATCATCGATCGTTTCTTCACCGGATGATGTGCGGCCGGCGCAAGGCCGTAGCCCGCATGAGCGTAGCGATATGCGGGATTGCGCGGGGAGAAGAAAGCCCCGGATATCGCGGAGCCTGTCATCGGGCGGCGCTTCGCGTCGACCCGTTGGCTCATCCGGGCTACGCTTGCTACTGCCGACATAGGACCGCACGCGGTGCGGGGCGACTGCGCAGCCCGCTTGATGGTCACTTTTTCGGTTTGAAGTTTCTCTCAGTCCAGCCGCCTGAAAGCAGTTCGCTGGCGTCGATTTCCGCTTCCGTCTCTGGAATCAATTCGAGCGTCTTTGAGGATTCGATTGTTTTGCGCGTAGCCATCCGAGTCGAGACAAACCAATCATCCTTCGCCGAATCGTAAGTCCGAAATCGATATACCTTCACCTTCGCCATGACAGTCCCGCTTGGCGTTTGTACAGTTTGAATTTTAGAACATAACCCGATAATTGCCGCCGCGACTGTCATGACAAACGGCGAACCCGTGGCCGCCAACATCGACGGTGCCTTCACAGTTCGAGATTGTGCCTCGGTCGCCCACAGAGTTGCTGACCATGGCACGACCACTCCCGTAGCCGACCGCAGTGGCTACATGCGTTCCCGCAGCTGCGATCCCAACCGCAGCGTTCTCAGTAATCTGATACTCGCCTTTTAGAATTTCCCCATCTGGCATTGTGGTCGTGATGGGACCATGGCCTAATCCTTGCCTGACAAATTCCACTTTCGGCACGCCCATTTTCATGGTGGCCTCGTCGAGTGGGTAAACGCGAGCACTGTCCGCGCAACCGGCGAGCGTCAATGTGATTGCCAAGGCGGCGATGATCCGCACGGCGGAAGCCCTTTCGCCACTTATTCTAGCACTTGGCGGGCGCACGGGCTACCTATGCCGCCCAACTCTTTTTGAAAGCGTCGGGGAATGAGTCCAGGAACTTTTGCAGCGACGCCACGGAAAGCGCCTTGGCTTTCGGGGAAAGGTGATGGGTATCGCGGAGCCTGTCATCGGGCGGCGCTTCGCACCGACCCGTTGGCTCCACCCATCCTGCAGCGCTCTGAGTCGGCCGTAGGCACGCTTCGATTTGCCTACCCCTGCGTTCGCTATCGCCGTCATGGCTGGGCTCGTCCCGGCCATCCACGTCTTTGGTTCGGCACTGCGGTTAAGACGTGGATGCCCGGCACAAGGCCGGGCATGACGAGTCGGAGGAGTGCCTCGACCGCTCGCACCTCAGGATGACGGTTAGTCGCTGATCGCCGGCAGCCCCAGCGCCTGATCGACCAGCGCGCCGGCGCGTTTGAAATCGAAATAGCGGTAGAGATGCTGCTTCGCTACGAACGACGGCCCGCCGTAGAATTTCTCATATTGGGCGTGGCGGCTGCCGAATTCGGAGCCGAGGAAATCCCAGATCAGCCGCATCAATTTGACCCGCGTCCTGGCGTCGGCTGAGCCCGAGCGCATGTAGCGGTCGAGGTCGGCGGCGATTTCGGGATTTTGGAAATCGGCGTCGGATGAGGGCAGCGTGATGAAGGCTGCGCCCGCCATTTCGCGGAAGAGTTCCAGCATGCGGCCGTTGAATTCCGACTGCATGGCGGACGCGGCGTAGTAGGCGGTGCGCGACGGCCAGAACACGCCGTCCTCGACGGTACCCATGGTTTCGTGCGCGTGCAGCATGGCTTCGTAGACCGAGACCAGCGAACAAAGCTCGCCCATCAGGCCGATGACGGCCGGGTTGGCGATATTGCCGGTCGTCTGGTTCATGCGCTGCGCCAGGCCGGCCATAAAGCGCAATTTGGTGACGTAGCGCGTCTGCGCCTGATGATTGCCGTAAAGATGCGACGGCGTCTTGCTCCACTGGTCGCGCGAGAGCTCGACATTGCGGTAGATGAACACGCGCTCCCACGGCACGAAGACGTTGTCGAAGACGACGTAACTGTCGCTCTCGTCGAAGCGGCTCGACAGCGGATAATCGGCGGCGCTGCCGGCGCGCGAATAGGGCTTGCGCGGGTAAAGTTTCACGCCCTCAGCCGCGACCGGAACGGCCAGGCAATTGGCGTAATTCTCGTCGCCCTTTTGCAGCGGCTGGATGCAGCTCAGATGGATGTAATCGGAAATCGCGCCCCCGGTCGCGAGCTGCTGCGCGCCTTTGATGACAATGCCGTCGTCGCGCTCCTTGACCACGCCGGCATAGAGCGTCGGATCGCTCTGCTGGTGCGCCGGCTTACTGCGGTCGATCTGCGGCGGCACGATCGCGTAGCTGAGATAGATGTGATTGTCGCGGGCAAATTCGTAAAATGCGACCAGATTGTCGGCGAATTTCTGCTCGCCGGCGCTGGCGAAAAATTTCGGCACCGCCGCGTAGCCGGTGAAGAAACCGGCGACATGATCGGGCGCGCGTCCCATCAGGCCGAAGGTCGCTTCGGCCCAGGTCTCGGAGAACAGCCGCCGCGCGCGTAAGTCGGCGGGAGTTTTCGGAATCTGCCAGGCGCGATGCACCGGCGCGCCGGTCTTCGGCGAGACAAACGTCATGCGCTCGCGGTTCGCCGGGTCGGCGGCGATGTCGTAGAGGCTCCCGATCGAGCGCGCGGCTTCGCGGAACGCCGGATGCGCGCTGACGTCCTTGACCCGTTCCCCGTCGACAAAGACGCGCCGCCCGTCGTTGAGCGCGCGCAGATAGTCGGCCCCCGTGCGCATTGGTGATCCTCCCGTCATCTGCGACGGCATTTAACCTGCGTGAGGACGGGATGTCATCGCCGATCGCTCATTCCCGCGAAAGCGGGAATCCAGCACTGGGTTCCCGCTTTCGCGGGGACGAGCGGATAGAGGGACTAACTGGCAGGTGCATTGACGGGTCGGACCGTCGGCACCGCTCGCCAGTCCTTGCCGACGCCTTCCTTTGATCGCCTTTAGTCCGCTAGCGACGGACTACATTCGCTTGGTCCATCTCTTTGAGTAGTTTTGGGACGTTTTCCGTTTTGATCAGGACAGCCTCAATCTCCTCGACCGGCCAGAAGAGATATTTATGGCGCGCCATGCGTTCGATACTTGATCTATTCTTGCGAAAAGTCTCCAGTCGCTCTTCGTTTGTGCGGCCGCTCGTGCCGGCCGTACCAAAATTGTCGTCAAGAGCTTCTCGGCTAATCGCGCAGCTTACCGTGGAACCAAGAGCCTCCCCGACAAACGTCACAATGTCGCGGCTAAGGTCATATTTCGCTGCCGGATTGTTAAACGTGAGGTTTATGCCAGTCGTTCTGTCTCGACGCTCATCGATGGTTTTGAGAGCTCGATCACGAACGGCTGCGGGTAGTTGGCTCAATCCATCGCCAAGCAATTGGCTCCAGCTTTTCCCACTTTGATATGCCTCTTTCCAAACCGTTTTGAGTTCATAGGATCGTTTTTGCGCAAGTAGTTCAAGCAATGCGGCGGCCTGTTGAATGTCCTTTTCCTGCTTCGCAACGCCCGCAGGGCGGCGGCGGGCAACTATTAGTTTGTGAACGGCATAGCGTTCTGGGGAAGGCACCTTCACGTATATACCCGACTCGTGCAGGACGACTGCCGGCTCTGGGTCACGAATAAGATAACCCAAGAATCGGAGGGGCTCTGCATCCGTTCGAAGTGCGGGTAGTCGCTGCGGCGTATCCGAATCAGGCCCTTCATTAGGCGTAAGAAAATCAACCCCCAGTCCATTATTAGCCCTGTAGCTTGTAACGCTGTGCTCGTCGTGCATATGCGGGAGAGGCCGAAAGGTCTTATCCACTTTTTTAAGCACTTCGAGCACTGGAGGTGTTTGATCACCAACAGCTACGGAAATGTATTTGAACTGAGCTATGTCCACGTCGCCTGTTTGTTGGGTCGCCGCTCGAAGCTTGGCTCCTAGCATCGCTGAATAGGTTTGGTAGGCGGCGGTGCCGATCAGAACCCCGTGCAGCCGGAATACTCCCGCTTTTGCTAAGGCAGCGATGATATTGCCAAATTCCGGAATTACTCGTGGCAGCCCGTATGCGCGCACAAGTGCGGATACGAGGGCGCGTCGCTCGCGTTCGTCGTCGCGAGCTTGCTTATGATTGGAAATTTGTTCCAGCAATTCTGGCGTTTCTGGACCGACATATTTTTGAGCGCGGCCTTCATTGGAAGATTTTTGAAAATACCAGTAGCGCTTGCCCTTAATGGTTTTTGATATGAAAGTGCCATCCTCGGGAAAAGCGTCGTGGAATGCCGTGGTCGCGCAGCGCTGAACCAGTTCGGCATAAGTTGTTTGCATTACGAGAGAGGGAGCTGCCATGGGCCTTGTCCGATTATACGCATTGTGCAGTTTGCGTATAACACGATCCAGGCGGGCAAGCCACTCGAATTATACGCAACTTGTAAAATGCGTATAATATCAAAGATAATATAATTATTTCATATACTTAAGTTTCAGCGCCTGCTGGTGCCTCCCGTCCCCCAACGGGTGTTCTGTCCACCCAAACTTGCTGCCTGCGTCCAGCATGCGAATAGGCATTGCGCTTATGAAACGGCGGATGAGGAAGAGGCGGCCCTCTCAGTCTGCCAGTCCTTGCCGACGCCTTCGCCCGCGGGAAATACCAGCGACTTGATGACCACCGGCACCGCGCCCGACGTGTCGAGGATGGCGCCGATGTCGATATAGTCGAATTCCTTCAGCTCCAGGCCGTCGATCGACACGATCGGATTTTCGATCTTCATTTCCTCGCAATAATGAATGCCGATCAGGCCGCCGACGTCGCCGTCGCCGGCGAGCACGATGGGATGGCCGTGAGCGAGCACCGCTTGCAAGCCGTCGGCAATGCCTTTGCAAAAATCGTCGAGGCGCCGGAACGTCGCCGAGCCGCGCCACGGCACGAACACGGCGACCGGGCTCGTGCCGTCGCCGAGATCGAGCCGCTTGAGCGCCGCCTTGATCGCCGCGGCAACGGCGGCGGGATCGATGATGTCGTCGCCGAGCGGCAGCGGCGGCGCGATCACCGGGACGTTGCGCAGCGGCAGCGCATCCAAGGGCGACACGAAGATCGTCGAACCCGAGACCTGCATGGTATATTGCGAGGCGCCGATCACGGTGGCGCGGATGCGCGCATCGGGTCGCGCCAGTTGCAGTCCCCTTGTCGTCAGCCGCGCGCGCAGTTCGGCCGCGAGCTGCGGCCCAATATCGCCGAACGCTTTGGCCTCACCGCCATAAATGTATTCCGACACGCCGCCGGAAAAGCTCACATCGGAGACTTCGCCGCGATATGCGAGCGGATCAAGCCGCAACAGCGCGGCGCCGCCGGCGCGCGGCGCGCCGCCGTGCATGGCTTCGAATAATTTATCGGCCATCAGTGCAGCGAGCGCGCGCAACTCATCCTCGCCGACGATCGCACCCGGCGCGAGTTGCAAGCTGAGTTCGGCGCCGAAGCGGCGTCCGGCTTCTTCGAGCCGGACGATGCGGCCGTTGTCGTCGAGCACAATGAGCCGCGCGCCAACGTCAAGCGCGGTGACGTCGATCACCTTGCCGTCGGCACAGACCGTAATCTTGGCGGTGCCGCCGCCGACGTCGACATTCATCACCGCGGCGCTGTTACGAATGGAGCGCGCCACGGCGCCGGAGCCGTAGGCCGCCATTATCGATTCAAGACTGTCGCCGGCTGAGACCGCGACCATGCGGCCGGCCTGACGGGCGAACAACTCGCCGATGGCCTTCGCATTACGCCGCCGCACCGCGACGCCGGTGAGGATCAGCGCGCCGGTGTCGATCTCGTCGGGATCGATCTTGGCGTCCTTGTACTGCCGCGCGATGAAATCACCGAGCGCACCGGCGTCGATCGTGTCTTCGCCCGCATAGGGCGTCAACAGAATGTCGGACTGAAAAAAGCTCTCGCGCTCGGTGACGACGTAGCGGCTATCCAGCCGCTCCAGTACGATGCGCGAGAACACGAGATGCGAGGTCGACGAGCCGATATCGACGCCGACGGAAAGTACGCAGAGTTCGTCGTCCTCGCCGAAGGTACGTCCGGTGTTGGAGAAGAAGATGCGGCCGCCTTGCTCACTCATTCCGCGGCCGCCGTCATTCCTTCGGCAACAATCCGCGATAGTCGCGCTCGTAATATTCCGGCCGCATGCGGTTCTCGGCGCCTTCGCGCTTCATGCGTTCGGCATATTCCTGGCGCAGGAACGGATCCTCCATGTAATAGGGGATGGCGGTGCCGCCTTCGGGAATATCCATCGCCGTGTAATCGGTGTGCTTCTCGCCGGGCGGGCCGGGCTCGCGGCCGGGATTGTGCGGGCCGAACCACGCGGTCAGGCGGAACGGCTCCTTCGATGCGCCGAAATGCTGATGATACCAGCGCGCGCCGCCCGGCGCCGCCGAAACCATGCCGACCGGCTCGTAGTCGACGCGCTTGACCTCGGCGGCCTTGCCGTCCTTCCACGGCGTCAGCCCGAGCTGCTCCGGCCAAGTATAAGTGTAGCCCTTGCCCTTGACGCAGATCAGCACGGCGGCCGAGGTATGCGCGTGCGCCTTGGAGTAATGACCGTTCTCGTGCTGGCCGATCCAAAGATAGAAGGTGTTGCCGGTCATGAACGGCTCGACGCGGCGCCAGCCCGGCGAGCGGCGGTTGTCAAGCGGCAGATCGCAATTGACGATATCGGGAATGAAATTGGTGCGCCGCATGGCGAGCCCGCGCACCGGATCGGGCTCGATGTCGTCCTTGTATTTGTAGAAATCGTCGGCGCCCGAGAAGCGGTCACGGAACTCATAGGGGCAATCGAAGATCATCTCGACGTTGTCGATGAGGTTCATCAGATTGGGCGCCGTGGTGCCGGCCAGCAGCAGCGCCGGCGCCGAGCTCGCATTGACGATGCGGTGCATGGCGTTGACCGGAATCGAGAACAGCGAGCCCTTCTGCCATTCGAAGACGTGCCGCTTGGTCTCGCCGTCGAGCCAGACTTCGGTCGAGCCGCGGCCTTCGACGACGAGATAGATTTCCTCGTAAAGGTGCTTCTCGGCGTTGAGCGCTCCGGCGCCCGGCACTTCGACGACGTAAGCGCCCCATTTGCCTTCGGTGCCGTGCAGCTGGATGTAGCTGCCGCGTCCGCCCAGCCGCGGCCACGATTGCAGCGGCAGGTTCTGCACCTTACTGACGCCGATGTCGCGGTAGATCGGAATGTCGTCGGCTTCCATGAACAGATCGTAGGGTGTCTTCGGCCGGTTGAACTTGCCGAAGCCCGCGCGTTTGAAGCCAGACGGCTCGTGCCAATGAACTTGCCCGGTGATTTCGTGCATCAGTGTCACTCGATTGCGTGAGCTTTCGCCCCATGTACAATGCGCCCCCAGCGATTGCAATGTCATTGCAACTCATTGAGCGTGTGGAGTTTTGCCGCTGCTCGGATGAGGGATCAGGAGACCACGTCGTGCCGATGAACAAGCCGCATCTGGAATTCCATAAGGTCGACATGAATCAAGGCTGGGTCACGCCGCCCGGCTATCCAGCCGGTATCCAGCAGAAAATCCTGGCTAGCGATCTCGACGAGACGCGCAAGATGGGCAGCCGCACGCGGCTGCTGCGCTTTGCGCCCGGCGTCTACACCACCGCGCCGTTCGTGCACGACCATTGGGAAGAGGTTTATTTGCTTTCAGGTGATCTCGTCGTCGGCAACGACGGTAACGGCAAGGGCGGCGAGCCGTTCGAGGCGCCGACCTATGCCTGCCGTCCGCCCGGCGTCCATCATGGACCGTTCAAATCCGAGCGAGGCTGCATGCTCTACGAGATTCATTATTACGATGAGAGCAAGAAGTAGGGTGAGCAAAATTCGCCGCGGCGGGACCGTGTGGGCAAGGCGCGTATTCGATTTTGCCCACGCTGATTCGCCTCAGAACGCGCCATGCCCACCCTACGAGAGCAACTGACCATGCCGGAGCAAACAAAGCCCGTGATGCGTTCCTACCTTGCCGCCACGCCGGATTTCGCCTCGGGGAAATCAACGCCGCGGCAGTTCCTCGAAACTTCGCTGGAACTGCTCGACAGCTGGGAGCCGCGGATCGGCGCCTTCGTCACGACCAATCTGCCGGCGGCGCGCGCGGCGGCGGACCGATCGAGCGAGCGCTGGCGCGCCGGAAGACCATTGTCGCCAATCGACGGCATGCCGGTGGGCGTCAAGGATATTATCGAGACTGTCGATATGCCGACGCAGATGGGCTCGCCGCTGTTCGACGGCTGGCGTTCGGAGAAAGACGCCGCCAGCGTGCGCGCGCTGCGCGATGCCGGCGCGGTGATCGTCGGCAAGACGGTGACGACCGAATTCGCGGCATCCGAGCCGCGCGGCACCCGCAATCCGTGGAACACCGCGCACACGCCGGGCGGCTCGTCGAGCGGGTCGGCCGCCGCCGTTGCCGTTGGCATCGTCAGTGCCGCGCTCGGCACGCAAGTGATCGGGTCGACCATCAGGCCTGCCAGTTTCTGCGGCTGCGTCGGCTTCAAGCCGAGCGTCAACGCCATTAACCGCGAAGGCAGCCACGATTATCAGAGCCAGAGCTGCACCGGCATTCTCGGCACTTCGCTGCAAGACGTGTGGCAGGTCGCCTATGAAATCGTCGCCCGCGTCGGCGGCGATGCCGGCACGCCCGGCCTGCACGGGCCGGATTCGCTGCCGCCGGCGGCGAAGCCGCGCCGCCTCGCAGTGCTCGAAACCGCCGGATGGGACAGCGCATCCGTCGCCGCCAAGCAGCAGCTCAACGAGTGCGTCATGCGGCTCCGCTCCGCCAGCATCGAAATCCGCACCCGCGCCAACGACGATAGGGTCGCGGCGCTGGAGAGCGACATCGTCCATGCGGCGGAACTGTCGCATCGCTGCAACGGCTGGGAGACGCGCTGGTTTTTTCGCTCGATGCGCGACCGCGACGCCGCCAAATTGAGCCGTAACGTCATGGAGCGCGCGCAGAAATATGAGGACTTGACGCTCGCCGAGCATCGCGCCGATCTCAAGGCGCGTGCGCGGATGCGCGCGGTTTATGCCGAGCTTGCCGCAAACTGCGATGCCTGCATCACGCTCGCCGCACCGAGCGGCGCGCCGGAAGGGCTGGCATCGACCGGCAATCCGGAATTCAACGTACCGGCATCGCTGCTTGGCGTGCCGGCGCTGTCGCTGCCGCTGTTCGAGACTGGCGGCATGCCGCTTGGCTTGCAGCTGATGGGTTTTTTCGATCGCGATGCCGATGCGTTCGCGATCGCATCGTGGATTACCTCATCGCTCATGTCAGCGCGCTGAACAGAGCGGTCATGGACGAGCGCACACCCCCACCCAACCCTCCCCCGCATGCGGGGGAGGGCAGGGTGGGGGCTTTGCTCGATCGCTATCGTGACGGTGCGCATCCAGCACGCAATTATTCCGACCTGCACGAACACGTTTTGGCGCTCTCCCGCGCCGGTCTTTTGGTTGTGGTCGATGAGCCGATCAACAAGGACACGGAAATGCATCCGCTGGTGCGCTGGCAGTACCGCGGCGGAATTGCAGAAAACGAGCGCAAGGCGTTTTTGTTCACCCAACCGACCGACGGCAAGGGCGCGCGCTACGATAGCGCCGTGCTGGTCGCTGGACTTGCGGCCAATCCGGAGGTCTACCGCATCGGCTTCGGCCGGCCGCTCGCCGAAATCGGCGACGCCTGGGTCAAGGCGCTCGCATCGCCGCTCGAACCGCGCATCGTCACCGATGCGCCCTGTCACGACGTTTGTATCACCGGCGACGCGCTCGACATCACGGGCAACGGCCTCGACGGCTTGCCGGTGCCGATCTCGACGCCGGGCTTCGACAATGCGCCCTATCTGTCCGCCGGTCATTACATCAGCAAAGATCCCGACAGCGGCCGGCAGAATCTCGGCAATTATCGCGGCCAGATCAAAGCGCCACGCCGGCTCGGCATGAATCCTTCGGTCGAGTTGCGCGCCGGCATCTATGCGCACTGGCTCAAATACAAGGCGCGCGGCGAGCCGATGCCGTGCGCGGTGGTGGTCGGCTGCCCCCCGCTTGTCTCTTATGCCGCGGTGCAGAAGCTTCCGGAAAATCTCGATGAGTTGTGGGTCGCAGGCGCGCTCGCCGGTTCGCCGCTCAATGTGGTGCGCGGCAAGACCGTCGATTTGTTGGTGCCGGCGGAAGCCGAGATCGTCATCGAAGGATTAATCGACACCGAATTTCTCGAGCCCGAGGCGCCGTTCGGCGAATCCCACGGCTACGTCAACCTGCAGGAATATAATGCCTTCATGAACGTCACCGCGATCACGCGGCGCCGCCATGCCATTTTGACTTCGTTCATTAGCCAGGTGACGCCGTCGGAATCGAGCGTGATCCGGCGCGTCGCCATGGAGCCGCTCTTTCTGCATCATCTTCGGACGGTGCTCGGCATTAAACCGGTGCTGCGGGTGGCGATGCATGAGCCGCTCACCAGCCTTTACGCCGTCATCGGCATCCAGTTCGCGCGCAATGCGCCGCGGACCGAAATCTGGCGCGCGCTCGACGGCGCCTCGACGCTGCATCGGTTCGCCGGCAAATGGATCGTCGCCGTCGACGAGGATATCGATCCGCACAACGCCGATGCTTTGTTCTGGGCCATGTCCTACCGCTGTCAGCCGCAGCACGATCTTCACGTGGTGCCGCACAAGCATCCCGGCCATGGCCCGCGCGGGCCGCGCGACGACGGCGAGACCGCTTCCGTGTTGATCGACGCCACGCTCAAGGGCACCTATGCGCCGGTCGCGTTGCCCAAGCGCGAGTTCATGGAACAGGCGAGGTTGATCTGGGAGCGGCTCGGCCTGCCGGCGCTCAAGCCGGAAAGTCCCTGGCATGGCTACGATCTCGGCTATTGGCCGGCCGAACTCGAACGCCAGGCGCAAATGGCGGCCGCGAGCGATTACTTTGCGCTCGGCCGTGAAATGGGCAATCAGAGACGAAGCGATGTCGAAATGAATGCCCCGGTCGAGCGCAATGACAAGCATGAATAGGTAAACCGGATGCGCACGATCGACGCCTTCAATCATTTCTTTCCGAAGCGCTATTACGATGCGCTTCTCGAAACGCCGGCGGGCGCCAAGGACCTTGGCAAGCGGGTGCGCGGCATTCCGGCTTTGTCGGACATCGATTTGCGGCTCGCTATCGTCGAGTCGTTCGACGATTACACCCAGCTTCTGTCCCACGGCCTGCCGCCGATGGAGCGGCTATGGGGCCCGGACAAATCGCCGGACATGGCGAAGATCGGCAACGACGGCTTAGCGGAAGTCGTCGCCAGGCATCCCAAGCATTTCGTCGGCTGGTCGGCTTTATTGCCGATGAATGCGCCCGACGCCGCGGCCAAGGAGGCCGAGCGCGCCTTGCAAAACGGCGCCAATGCGGTGCAACTCGGCACCAACGCCAACGGTGTGCCGCTCGATGCGCCGCAATTTCTGCCGATCTTCGAAGCGATCGCCAAATCCGGCAAGCCCATCCTGCTGCATCCGGCGCGCACGCGCGACATGCCGGATTATCCGACCGAGAAATATTCCAAATACGAAATCTGCAGCGTGCTCGGCTGGCCGTACGAGACCGGTGTCACGCTGGCACGCCTCATCTTCTCCGGGATCATGGATCGTTATCCCGATTTGAAAGTGATCGCGCATCATTTGGGCGGCGTCGTGCCTTATCTCGAGGGCCGGATCGGCCATTCGTTCGATCAGCTCGGCGTACGCACCTCGGACGAGGATTACGGCGCGCTACTGAAATCGCTGAAAAAACGTCCGTTCGATTATTTCAAGGATTTCTACGGCGACACCGCGGTGGAAGGCGCGCGTGCGGCGACCATCTGCGGCCTCGATTTCTTCGGCGCCGATCACGTGCTGTTCGCGTCCGATTGCCCGTTCGATAAAGAGAAAGGACCGGGCTACATCCGCGACACCATGAAGGTGCTTAACTCGCTGCCGCTGTCGAACGCCGAGCGGGAGAAGATTCATTTCCGCAACGCGGAGAAGCTGTTCGGGTTGGCGGGATAGCGTCATTCCGGGGCGCGCCGAAGGCGCGAGCCTGGAATCCATAACCACAGTGTCCTCGGACGTTGCTTCGGCGATAGTTCCGCTACGTCTGAGATTATGGATTCCGGCTCTCGCTTCGCTCGGCCGGAATGACGACCACCCTTAGTCATCCACGACATGGGTGCGCAAAATGCCGATCCCGGTGATCTCGACTTCGAGCATATCGCCCGGCTTCATCCACAACGGCGGCTTGCGGCTATGGCCGACGCCTTCCGGCGTGCCGGTGGCGATGACGTCGCCCGGCGACAGCATCGTGAAATCTGAACAGAATGCGACGATCTGTGGGATCGAATAGATCAAAAGATCGGTCGGCGAGTGCTGCACTTCCATGCCGTTGAGCCGCGTCATCAAAGTAAGCTTGCTCGGATCGGGAATTTCGTCGGTGGTGACGAGCCACGGCCCGAGCGGGCCGGTGCCGGGAAAATTCTTGCCCGAGGTGACGGAAAATTTCTGGTAGTCGCGCACGCTGCCGTCGACGAAGCAGGTGTAGCCGGCGACGTGATCGAGCGCGCGCTCAGCCTTGATATGGCGTCCGCCCTTGCCGATGACGAGTGCGAGCTCGCCCTCGAAATCGAAATTATCGGAGACCGAAGGCCGGATCATCTCGCCGCCGTGGCCAAGGAGCGTGTCGGCAAAGCGGATGAACATGCTCGGCTGCTTCGGCAATTCGCGGCCGGTCTCGGCGGCGTGCGAGCGGTAATTAATGCCGGCGCAGAGGATTTTCTCCGGACGCGGAACGACCGGAAGGAATTTTATGTCGTCAAGCCTGCGATCCGGCTTCGCGTCTTTTATCGCCTTGCGCATCGCGTCCATCGCGCCTGCGGCGAGCGCGGCGCGAAGATCGGGGTGTCCGATTTTGTCGTTCAGCGTGACGACGCCGTCGCCGCTTGCCGCGCCGAAATAGTCCCTGCCGTCCGCGACAAAACTCAAAAGCTTCATTTAGGGCTCCCGCGCGCTCGTCTGTTGTCCGCCGAAACGGGAGTGTAATGTCCGCAAGGTCGACGGCAAGAAGCTTCGGGAGGATTTGCAATGACCGATCAACTGCGCGCGACGCTCGCCGATGCCGGGCGCGTGCTGGCGATGGAAGGCCATGGTGACTATGTCGCCGGACATATTTCGGTTCGGCTGCCGGGAGATTCGGGGCGCTTCCTGATGAAGCCCGCCGGCATCGGGATCGAGGAAATGCGGCCCGACAACATCATCACGGTCGATATCGAGGGCGAGAAAGTGGACGGCGCGATGCCGCGCCACAACGAGGTCTATATCCATTCCGAAGTGTTGCGCGCACGAAGCGACGTGAATTGCGTGATCCACAGTCACCCGATCCACGCGGTAGCGTTTTCCTCGCTTGGCAAGCCGCTTCTCGCGGTCGGCAATTCCAGCGTGCATTTTGCAGACGGGCGGCTGCCGGTTTTTTCCGAGACCACCGATCTCATCATCAGCCAGGAGCGCGGCCGGGCGGTGGCGCGCTGCCTTGGCACGCACCCCGCGCTGATCCTGCGCAATCACGGCATCGTCGCCATCGGCGCCAGCATCGAGGAGGCGGTGTGGACCGCGATCAAGCTGGAAAAGGCCTGTCAGTTGCAGTTGCTGGCGGAAGCCGCCGGCGGCCCCAAGCTTCTCGCCGAAGGCGCCGACCTCGACAAAAAGCGCAATCGCGCCGACCGGCCCGATCTGCACAAGAATACGTTCGGCTATCTGATGCGAAAATGGCGTTGCCTGTGCTGCGGCGAGGTCGTGCCGGCGCCGCACGTTACCGCGTTCGAGAACAAGGATCAGCGGTAAAAAGATCGTTGCTCCGATCGCTCGAATTCTTCCGGTCTGCAACCGCTTCCCGGTTACGTAGTTGCGCTACGTATGCGGTGTGAGTGGACCATATGAGCGACATTATTGCGGCGCCAAGCGTGGCCTTGGCGAACTCGCTTGCCGGGAAGAGTGAGCAACGGTTTGCCGGTTCCGTCATCGTCATTTCGACGGTGGTGTTTCTCGCGCTGGCGCCGTTCGCGCAGGCGCCGCTGCCGCCGCTGCAGCCCTTCATTCCGATGTATCAATCGGCCCTCGTGATCAACGACCTGATCACAGCCGTCTTTTTGCTCGGCCAGCGTCAGTCCTCCCGCACCAGTGCGCTGACTGTGCTGGCCGGCGGTTATTTGTTCAGTGCACTGATGTCGATCCTGCATGCTTTGACGTTTCCGGGCCTGTTCTCGCCGACCGGCCTACTGGACGCCGGCCCGCAAACAACGGCTTGGCTCTACATGCTATGGCACGGTGGATTTCCGCTCTTCGTCCTTGGTTATGCGAGTTACGGGCCGTTGGATCGAGCGTCGCCCGGAACGCGGGCCGCAGCGTTTCGTATGACGGCACTGGTGGCGGCCGCCGTCTGCGGCTGCGCACTGCTCGCCACCTGGGGTCAGTCGGTTTTACCCGTCATAATGCAGGGCAATCGGCATACCGCTAACATGAATTTCGTGGTGTGGAGCGTGTGGCTCCTGAATTTGCTCGCGCTGGCGATTTTGGCGCGCCGCAGGCCGTACTCGGTGCTGGATCTATGGCTGATCGTGGCGATGTGCGCGTGGCTGTTCGATATTGCATTGAGCGCGGCGCTCAATGCCGGCCGCTACGATCTCGGCTTCTATGCCGGCCGGATTTACGGCCTGTTAGCGGCGAGTTTCGTCCTTATCGTCCTGCTGATGCAAAACGGCAGGCTCTATCTTGCGCTTATCAATTTGCGGGAAAGCGATCGGGCAAGAGCTGAAGAGTTGCACCGGCTCACCACCACCGATCCGTTGACCGGAATTGCGAATCGCCGCGCCTTCGAGGAGGCCCTGGATCAGGAATGGCGGCGCATGATGCGGCACCGTGCAGCGCTGTCGCTGCTCATGATCGACGTCGATTACTTCAAGCGTTTCAACGACAGCTATGGCCACGTCGCCGGCGACCAGTGTCTGCGCACGGTGGCACAAGCCTTGGCGAGCCGGGCGAGGCGGGCCGGCGAGCTGGCCGCCCGCTATGGCGGCGAGGAATTCGCGGTGCTGTTGCCGCACACCGACATTGCCGCAGCGCGCCAGCTCGGCGAACTGATGTGCCGCGCGGTGCGCGAACGGCAGATTCCCCACGAGGGCTCCGCAATCGCGCCGTTCGTCACGATCAGCATCGGCATCGCCTGCATCGCGGGACTGCCGAAGGCGGCGAGCCCGCAGTCCCGCGATGCAACGACCGGCGAGCAGACGCCGCCCGCCGCTGCCACGATGCTCATCGCGGCGGCCGACCGCGCGCTCTATGAGGCCAAGCTTGCCGGCCGCAATCGGGTCGTTGCCGGGCGCCAAAACGATGGGCTTGCTGCCTCGGCTTTGCCGGCGGCCGAAGTCCCGCTGTCGCCGGCGGCATAACGCGAGGGTCGTGCTCGCTAGAATTTGATCATATCGGACTTGGTCAGCGTGACGGCGCTGGAAACGAGCGGCGCATGCGCGAAGTTATAGACGACGTATTGCTCGATATATTCGTTCTCGGCCGAGGATCCGTCGATTGGATCGATAACCTTGAATCCCAGGAACGCCGCTTCGCTCGCGGTGTAGAGCACCGCGCCGTTCGCGTTCACGCCGGTGACGATGACCGTCTTGATGCCCTTGTCTTTCAGGATTTTTTCCAGGTCGGTATCTTGAAATTTGTTGGCGTGCGAGTTGACGACCGGCTCGCCCGGCATTGGCGCAATATCGGCCCAGATGTCCTTGGCGGTTGTGGTGCCGGCCGTGCTGTAGACGACCATGACGTGATTTGTTCGCGCCCCGGCTAGAAGTTTTTTCATCGCCGGCAGCGACGCGACACAGCGAGGTTTCTTTTGCGGATCGCAAATCGGATGCACAAAATCGAGCAGCAAGAGCGCGGTCGTGCTCGGTTCGACCGTGACAGTCTTCAGTTCAGGCGGCGGCGGCGCCTTTATGTTGGCCCAGTCGCCGATGACGTCTTGCGCTCTCGCCGCCTCCGGCAAAGCGAGAAACGACATCAGTGTTGCGATCGCTATCGCAACGGTTGTAACGCATGCGCGTCCGCTAGCCATGGTCATCCTCCCGGAATTTTCGATACCGCCGCGACCCCTGCAGATTATTCTAGGCACGCCAAGAAGTATTTGTGTCAAACTGACGCCGCACCCTCTGGCGGCCCTCTGACCGCCACGGGAGTTAAACACCAGAGGGGAGGGCTTGTCATGGATATCAAGGTCGGCAAGAAGGCGATCGCCGAGGCGACGGAAAAGCTCAAGAATTGGGGACGCTGGGGCAAAGACGATCATATCGGCACGCTCAACCAGGTCAGTCCGCAGGACATCGTCAAGGCGGCGAGTCTTATTCGCACCGGCAAGGTTTTTGCGCTCGGCATTCCGCTTGACGCTCATGGCCCGCAGACGGGGTTGTTCGGCGGCCGCTTCAATCCGATCCATCAGATGCTGGCGACCGGCACCGACGCGATCGCCGAGCGGCAGGACTGGAATAAGATCCGCTACGCCGACGATACGCTTATGCTGTGCGTGCAGGGCGCCACGCATTGGGACGCGCTCGGCCACGTGTTCTACGAGGACAAGGCCTATAACGGCCATGACGCTAAGCTCATCGATTCCAAGGGGCTGAACGTGCTCGGCATCGAGCACTCGAAGAACAAGATGGTCGGCCGCGGCGTGCTGCTCGACATCGCGCGCTTTCGCGGCGTGCCATGGATGCAAGACGGCGAGAGCATCGCCAACGACGAACTCGATAAGTGCGCCAAGGAGCAGAACGTCTCGATCGGGCGCGGCGATTTTGTCATTGTCCGCACCGGCCAGATGGAGCGCTGCCTCGCCGAAAAAGAGTGGGGCGGTTACGCCGGCGGCGATGCGCCGGGCGTCAAGTTCGAGAATTGCTACTGGTGCCAGGACAAACAGATCGCCGCGATCTGCACCGATACCTGGGGCGTCGAGGTGCGGCCGAACGAGACCAAGGAAGCGAACCAGCCGTGGCACTGGGTGGTGATCCCGGCGATGGGACTGTGCATGGGCGAGATCTTCTATCTCAAGGAGCTCGCGGAGGATTGCGACGACGACGGCATTTACGAGTTCTTCTTCTGCGGCCCGCCGCTCATCATCACCGGCGGTACCGGCTCGCCGATCAATCCGCAGGCGATCAAATAAAGCGAACCTTTTATGCTGGACGGAATGGGTGGATGGCTTGGCAGTCGTCGCCGCGGCTTAATTCTTCTCGCCCGCGCCAAGGGAGGTCAGATAATCCGCGACAGTGGCTGACCACAATTGTTTGTAGCCGAGGAGGAAATGGCCGTAGCCGCCGGGAACGTCGAATTCCAGGAACATTCCTCGTCCGCCCGCCGTCTCGAAGGCGGCAAAATTGGCGCGACTGTGTTGCACCGAGTAAAACGGATCGCGCCGGCCATAAAGCCATAACGTCGGTTCTTTAAAACCAGCGCCGCGTGCAAAGAGATTTTGATTGACGGCTGCCGCGCTGGAGCAGCCTTCGCCGAGCCAGCCGCCGACGAAATTGATGACGCCGGCGATTTGCGCGGGATGCGTGCCGGCATAGGCGACCGACAACACGCCGCCGCGCGACTGGCCGCCGATCAGTATCCGCGATGGCGCGACATCGGGGCGGCGGCGAAGCGCCGTGACCGCGGCCGCGACATCGGCCAGCGCCCGTTCGGCGCCGGCCAGCGATCGCTCGGCGTCGCACGTATAGCCCTGCGCCCGATCGGCGGAGAATCCCTCGTCGTAAAGTCCGTCCGATTTGCCGCGACCGCGGCGCTGCGGAAACGCCACCATCCAGCCGCGTTCGCTGAGAAAATCGGCAACGTCAATCGCGACCCAGGTGGCGGTGAACAGCGCCGGATCGGTGCCGCGGCCGGTCGAGCCGTGATTGATCACCGCCAACGGAAAGGGTCCGGCGCCGGGCGGCTTGAAGATCGCCGCTTCGAGACGGATCGGCTTACCGTCTTCGACCAGATCGGTCTGCAGAAGTTCGGATTTGCCGCCGGTCCAATCGACCGGTGCGCCTGGCTTGATCAGCGTGGCAAAATCAACCCTCGCCATGATCGCCTGCGAGCGGATGGTCCCGCGCGCATATGTTCCCGCCAATGCGTCCTGGCTTATCAGTTCGTAAGTGGCGGACATTGCTGCCGTGGCAATGGTCAATCGGCGTTCCGACACGGTCGCGGTTTGTCGGCTCCACGCCCGCTGGATGCCGAATGCCGGATTATCGCCGATGGCGTAAACCACACGTGCCGGCCCGTCCGGCGCAACCGACTCGACGAGCAGGATATGCTTGAGTACGCCGCCCCAGGCGCCAACCCAGGCGCCTAGCCATTGCCGCTGCCCGGCCGGTTGGGAACCTGCTCCCGTATCGGTCCTGGCATCGGCCGGCAGCGGCACGCCGTCGACGAGATAGTCCGCGGCAGCGGCTGGCGGGGAGTGCGTCATGAGAGCCACGACCAGCAGAAATCGAAATTGCAGCAAAGCATCGTACTTTTTTATGCTTGTGACCAGCTCAGGTTCTCAAGCCGAGATCGGATAGACCGCCTTCTCGCCGCTCAACACACGGGCGACGTCGCTTGCGCACTTGGTCTGCAACTCTTCCAGCGCCTCGACCGAATAGAATGCCGCGTGCGGGGTGAGGATCACGTTGTCGCGGCCGATGAGCGGAGAATCCTTCGCCAGCGGCTCGGTCGTCACCACGTCGAGCGCGGCGCCGCCGAGATGGCCGGAATCGAGCGCCGCGATCAGCGCGGCTTCGTCAACCAGCGGTCCGCGCGCGGTGTTGATGAGAACCGCGCCCTTTTTCATCTTGGCGAACGCCTTCGCGTTCATCAGTCCGCGCGTCGCCGGCTGCAACGGCGCGTGCACTGAGATAAAATCGGAACCCGCCAGCAAATCGTCGAAGCTCACGCTTTCCACCCCGGTTGAGGCCAGCGCGTCCGTATTCACGTAGGGATCGTAAGTGAGAACTTTCAATCCGAATGCCTTGGCTTTCGGCGCCAGTGCGCGCGGGATATTGCCGAAACCGACGAGGCCGAGCACCTGGTCTTCGAGGCGGCGCAGCGGCACAAGCGGCGGCACCTCCCAGCGGCCGGATTGCACCAGCTTGTTGGCCAAGGTGACCTTGCGGGCCAGCGCGAGCAGGAGCGCCATGGCGTGATCCGAGACTTCGCGCAGGCAATAATCCGGCACGTAATTGACGGCGATGCCGAGCTCCTTGGCCGCCGGCAGATCGATATTGTCGACGCCAAGCCCGAAGCGGCCGATCGCCTTGCAACGCTTGAGCTGCCGCAACAGGTCGCGCGGCAACTTGGCATAGGTGACCAGCACAGCGTTGGCGTCGCGCGCCACCGCGAGAATGTCATCGGCCGACGGGCTTTTCGCCATGCGGTATTCGGGATCGAGCCGCGCCAGCGCTTCCTTCGCCGGGTCGAGCGAGGGGAACGGGCTGTCGGTGATGGCGATCAAGGTACGAGGCATAGTGGACTTCGCATTCGACTCACTCTCTCGCGTTCGGGCGTATAACGGCAAAGTGGGCTACGTCCCTCGAAGTCATATTAAATCGGTGATCACTCGGCGGAGGTTGCCTTCGTCTCCAGCAAAGCTTGCGATGATGCCGCTAAGAATTTTATCCGGCTCAAGCTTTTCGAAGTCGAGTGAATGGCCCGCTGCTTCGGCTATTATTCCAAGAAATGACAATTGGGCCCGTCCATTTCCCTCGCGGAACGGGTGAATGGCGTTCAACTCCGCCAAAAAGTGGGCGGCTCTTTTTGCAAATTCGGCCTTATTCAGGCCTGCAAAGTTGTTTTGTCCAGCCAATGACGCGAATAGCTTTGTCATTTCTGCGTCGATGTTTTCGGGAAAGCAGAACCAACTACCTCCCTTTCCTATTCGGATTTTACGTGGCTCGCCAGCCCAGTCATAGACATCTTGGAAAAGATGTTTATGCAGTGCGCAATAGTGCGCATAATCTAGGTTGCCTTTGGGGATCGGCTCCTGAGCTCGTTGATTGCTTATTTCAGCTTCAAAGGCTGCCAACTCCGCAGCGTCCTTGATGTCGAGCTTATTTTTGAGAACGTCTGCACCAGGATAACAATAAATGGTGTCATTCTCGACTTCATACATCTTTGCCAATTACGCTTTACGGTAAGCCCGCACGATTGATCGACGACGCTCTTCCGCGGACATACCTTTCCGATCAAACTCTGCAGCGCGCGTGCGCATTTCGCGCGTTAGTACGATGCCCTCGACAGCGCTGATCTTGGCAAAACTACGGGCGCCAATCACAACGTCAGTCTTTTGCTTGCGACCAACCTTGCTAGTAGAAGCATTCTTCTTTTTGGTCATTCCGGTATCATATCATGGAAAATCAAGTCTCGCACGGGGCAAGGCATTTTATAACGCAAATACTTGAGGATTGACACAGTTCGGTAATTTATGCCCGCCGAGAAACGCCAGGATATTGTCGACCACTAGTTTCGCCATCGCCTCGCGAACTTCGGGGGTGGCGCTGCCGAGATGCGGGGTCAGCACCACATTCGACATTTTCGTCAAAGCCTTGGCGATCTTCGGTTCGTGCTCGAACACGTCAAGCCCGGCGCCGGCGATCTCTCTTTTCTGCAGCGCGCGCACCAAGGCCGCTTCGTCGACGATGGCGCCGCGCGCGGTATTGATCAAGAACGCCGTGTCTTTCATGAGCCGCAGCTCGCGCGCGCCGATCTGATGCCGCGTGTCGTTATTGAGCGGCGAGTGCAGCGAGACGAAATCGGATTCGCGCAGCAATTGCTCGAGCGGCACATAGATAAGGCCGGCTTCGCGCTCTTCGTGTTCCGGCTTTCTTCGCGGCGTCCAATAGAGAACGCGCATCGAGAAGCCATGCGCGCGTTTCGCCACCGCCTTGCCGATCAAGCCGCCGCCGCCGACAAGCCCGATGGTCTTGCCCCAGACCAACGATCCCATCAGATGGGCCGACTGGCCGCCGGGAAATTTTCCGGCGCGCGCCAGCCGGTCGCCTTCCAGTACCCGTCGCGCCACCGCGAGCATCAGGCCGAAATTGATGTCGGCGGTCGCTTCGGTGGTGATCGGCGCCGTCACGGTGACGGGAATGCGCCGCGCCGTCGCGGTCTCGACGTCGATGTTGGACGGCGTGATCGATTGCGCCGCGATCAGGCGCAGGTCGGGATTGGCCGTGATCACGTCGCGGTCGATCTTGTCATGCAGCAGGCAAAACAGAATATCCGACTTGCGCACCGCGCCAATCAGCGTGCGCTTGGGGATGATCCGGCTCGAATCAGCAAAAAGGCTCACTCTCGCCACCGCGCGCAAGCGCTTGAGCGCTGTCTCCGCGATGGGTTGGGTGACGAAGACGCGCGGACGGGCGGAATTTCTGGGCATCAGGCGAGCCACCGCACCACGCCGGCAACGCCGTCGACCGCGACTTGCGCGCCGTCGGGAATGCGCCGCGTCGCGTCGAGCACGCCGAGCACCATCGGAATGCCGCGCTCGCGGGCGAGCGAAGCCAGATGCGAGGTCGAGCCGCCAAGCTCGGCAACGACGCCGCCGACCCGCGGCAGGATATGGGAGAGCGCCGGACCGGCGACGCGGGTGACCAGAATGTCGCCCGGCGCGACACGGCTCAATTCGCATTCGCAATTCACCACCACGGCGCGGCCGCTGCCCCAGCCGATGCCGGCGGGATGACCGTTGAGCCCGGGATGCTTGAGCCAGATTTCATCGGGCACCTGCGCCGGCGCGACATGCAGCGGCCGCGCCTGCAGGAGTTTGAACCCTTCATCGTCGAGCGCCCATTCGATCTCGACCGGCATGCCGAGCACGGCTTCTGCCTTGCGCATCAGCCGCCCCAGCGCGGTCGCTTGGCCGGCTTCGAGGCAAGGCGCGCGCACCAGCGCTTCCGGCACCTTTTGCGGCGCAGTCCCGCCGTGCAGGCAGGCTTCGCGATGATGCTTGCGGCCGGCTTCGTTCGACCGCACGAAGCCTTGGCGGGACAGCACCACGCGGTCCGGCACCACTTCGCCTTGGGCAATCGCCGAGCCGAGCCCCCAGGTGGCGCTGACGAGCATTTGGCCGTCGGCGGTTTCGCTCAAACCCCCGCCCGCCGCGCGCGCGGCGACAAGCGGCTGCACCAACACCGCCATCGCGGTGCCGGCGGGATCGAGGCCATGCTGCGCCATGGACCGCCGCGCCGTCGTCGTCCACAGCGCCGCCCAGCAGGCGCGCAGCGCGGTCAGGAATTCGCCGTCGTCGCGTAAGCCAAGAAAGCTCTCGAACTGGCCGGCGAAATTTGCGTCGGCGCGATCCTCGATCAACGACGACGAGCGCACCGCCGCCGGCTTTGGCTCCGCCCACCAGGCTGTGAGCACGTCGGCGAGAACATCCGGCGCGAGATCGCTCTGATAAAGTCTCAGCCTGATTTCAACGGCGAGGCGGCGCTGCGCCGGCTGATCCGCCTCGGCATAGGCGTCGAACATCTCGCCGAGTCCGAGATGTTGCACCTGGCGATGATAGGCGTCGGCGGTGATGCAAAATCCGCCTGGTGTCGGCAGGCCGGCCTTTGCCAGCGCCGCCAGATTCGCCGCCTTCGGCCCGGTGCGGTTGGGATTTGTCGCGGCGGGGTCGGAGAGGGGGAGGATGAACGAACTCATCAGCCGCTCTACAGCTCTTTGGTCGTCATGGCCGGACTTGTTCCGGCCATCCACGTCTTTTCGTCGTCAGCCAAGTCGTGGATCACCGGGTCTCGCCGCCATAGCGCGTCGAAGACGCGCGTAAACGCGCTTATGGCGGCGGCCCGGTGATGACGTCGAGCAAGGCTCGAACGTCATCTCACGTGATCGCCATAGCCGGGCAGCGGATCGACCACGGTGATCTGCTTGACCGGAAAATTCGATACGATCTCGATGTCGTTCTTCTTCACGATCAGCATTTCCTCGATGCGCACGCCGTAATGGAAACGCTTGCCGTGCTGGGTCTCGAGCGCAAACGTCATGCCCTCCTGGATGTCGACCGGGTGATCGAGCGACCAAATCCGCGAAATCACCGGCGGATCGTATTGGGCGAGGCCGAGCCCATGGCCCCACAGATTGGCCGCGGCCTGATCCTCGTCTTCGTAGCCCCAGGTCTCCATCGCCGACGGCCATTTCAGCGCGATGTCGCGCGTGGTGGCGCCAACCTTCACTGCGCCGATCAAATCGTAGAGCCATTTCAGCGCGGTCGCGTAAGTGTCCTTCTGCTCCTGGGTCGGCTCCTTGCCGACGCAATAGGTGCGATAATAGCAAGACTTGTAGCCGTTCCAGGTCAGCGCCGCCAAATCCATGAACACGATGTCGCCGGGCTGGATGATGCGGTCGGAGAAATTGCGCCAGTTCGGCCAGGTATTCGGGCCCGACGAGACGATGACGTCTTCGAACGTCTTCCATGCCGGGAATGTTGTAGAGATATTGCATCAGATGCGCCGTGACCTGGTTTTCGGTGACGCCGGGTCGCAAAAATTTCATGCATTCCCAATGCGTGGCGTCGCCGATGGCGCCGACGATGCGGAAGCACTCCTGCTCGTCCTCGTTCTTGACCGCGCGCGCATCCATCATCGCGCTCATGCCGTCGGTCCAGTTGATATTGTTCTCCTTGAAGATGGCGATCATGTTGATGTCGATGAAATCGACGCCGAGCTTTTGCCCGGCGACGCCGTTCTCCTTCATCGCCTGCAATACCGCCTTGGTGAACTTGGTCACCTGCTGGGTCGAGGCCGGACCTGCCGCGCCTTTGATCCAGGCGAACGAGTGGCGCACGTTGCCTTTCGGGATCCACGGCGAATGGCGCTCGATCTGGAAGCCGAGATCACCCTGCTCGAACAGAATGGGCGCGCCATCGCCGCACAACATGGCGTAGCGCAGCCCCGGCTTGAGCCGGTTCCAGCCGGGCGTGAGCGTGCCGGTGAGGTAGCGGACGTTCTCGTCATACATGCAAAGCAGCGCGCCGAGGCCGTGCTTTTTCATCATCGCGCGGGCCCGCTCGGTGCGGTATTTGCGCAGCCGGTCCCAGTTGACCCGCTGCTGCCAATCCATGCCGGCGATGCCGAAATTCGCTCCCATGACGTTCTCCCACTCCGCGTTTCACGCCGCGCTCTCCTAGTGTCCGAAAAAACCTGACGGTGCAAGATGGCCGCGCGAGCCCCGCCGGCGGCCGTGCCGGAGGGTTGGGAGGGGTGAGCAAGATGGTCAGCGCGAGCTACCCCTGATATATATTAAGCATGAGTCCATCAGTTGTTTGTCGCGATCCCGAGATTATGGGCGGAACACCTGTGTTCTCGGGAACACGTGTGCCGGTACAGACATTCATCGAATACCTTGAAGCAGGAGATTCGATCGACGGGTTTCTGGAAGGTTTTCCCTCGGTAACCCGCGCGCAGCTCATCGCTTTTCTGGAGGAGGCGAAGGATAAGTTGCTCGAAATCAACATCGTGAGAATCTTGCTCGATGAGTGCGTCGATTGGCGACTTTCGCGTGCCATTGTCGGTCATGAGGTCAAGACGGCACGTCAGATGGGCTGGCTCGCGATCAAGAATGGCGAGCTGCTCGCCCTGGCAGCCGAATATTTCGATATATTCGTTACCGTTGATCGGAGATCTATCTTCCCAACAAAATATCCGAGGGTTGCCAATCGCGATCATCGTTATTCAGGCGCGCACTAATCGAATAAGCGATCTGCTTCCGGCGGTGCCCAACCTGCTGAAGGCGATCGAATTCGCGAGCCCCGGCGTTGCCACGATCGTCAGCGTCTAGATCGATCGCGCGCTACATCTCCATCCGGCGCAGGCGCGTCTCAATGTGCCTGATCTGGTGCTCGACGAGTTCGACGAATTCCACGAATTCGTGGATGGCGTCGGCGATCGCGTTCAACTTCTCGCCGGTATCGATTTCCGTCCTTGCGCGCCGGGCGCATTCCTGGACCTTGGCTCGTGACGACATGATCGGCCGCCCATGGGAAAGTGGATGGCCGCCAGTGAAGCGGTAATGATTTAAGACTGGTGCCGGATACGCGTACGCAGTTTTGCAGATAGCGGGTGTAACTTCATGCGAAGGGACGGATAACGATCACGCCTTGAACTTCACCACCTTCTGCCGCTGCTCGCCCAAACCATCGATGCCGAGCGTGACCACGTCGCCGGCTTTGAGGAATTTCGGCTCGGGCTTCCTTTAGGCAATCGGCCTGCCAATTCGATCATATCTTTTTTAGTGACGACACCTTGACATTCGTCCTTGATATGGTTACCTGCTCGATCATCTCGCTTGCCGTAAGGGACGGTGGCCGGTGACTCCGGCCGACGGAGCGAGTGCGGTTCCCGCGGGCGGGGCCTCGTCAGCCCCGCTCCCGGGCGGCTCCGGGCAGATACGCCCGGCCGGCACGACGACCGGCCTGCGGGGTTACACCCGCCGCACCGAAGGGCGGCCGGGGATGGGTAACACCCATCCCTACCTAGTCCCGCCCCGGGAAGTGCGTGACTGGAGCTGAGTGGTGGCGTTTGGTCTCTGCCGCAAGTGCCGCGGTGGAACGCCGGAAGGCGAGCTGCTCCCGCTGGAGCAGCGGCCGCAGCCGTATGCTGCGGCCTCGTGGACTACGCGTCTGCCGGCGTTCCGCTTCCCTTCTTTCTTTGCGTCATTGCGACACCGGGCAAAGCGAGGGGGAAGCAATCCAGTTTTGAAGTGAAGCCTGGATTGCTTCGTCGCTACCGCTCCTCGCAATGACAAATGAAACGTGCCGCTGTTTGACACTCGCGCGCGAAAAACGCGGCGCGAGAACGGGGACGCTTTAACACCCTCCCCTGGAGGGGGAGGGTCGGCGCGCGGCGCGTGCCGGGGTGGGGTGACTGACCGTTGCGGAATTCGCAGCGCGCTACGGGCGCTGTCACCCCCTCCCGCTCCCCCCGATCAAGTCGGGGGTCGCGACCTCCCCCCTCCAGGGGGAGGTGGAAAAAACGGAAACGGAGACCAACCATGCCGTCATGGCGTAACAAACCGAAATCCGACAAAGGAAACTTTCACAAGCGTCGCAGCTTCGCGCAGGGCAAGGCCGAGATCGATGCCGCACACCGCGCGACGCACCAGCTCTATTGCGAGGCGCTGCGGTTCTGGCGGCATTGCGCGAGGCGCGCATGCCGGCGTCATCGCCGCTGCTGCGGCGATCCGACCCACTGCCTGGGACGCAACCATTTCTACGCGCCGCAGTCGCGGCGGCTGCGCGCGCAGCAGGACGTGATCGCCGGCGGCCGGCGCCGCATCGCGCCGGCAACGCATGTCGAATGGACCGTGCGCCGCCTCCCGTTTTTCGATCTGATGAAATGGGCGTTCGGCTGATGGCGAAGGGGCTCGCGGCCGGCTTCAGCGCCTCAATATTTGCCTTTCACCACCTTCTGCCGCTGTTCGCCGAGGCCATCGATGCCGAGCGTGACCACGTCGCCGGCTTTGAGGAATTTAGGCTCGGGCTTCATGCCGAGCCCGACGCCGGGCGGCGTGCCGGTGATGATGACATCGCCCGGCTCCATGACGAAATATTGCGAGCAGGCCCAGACGATATGGCGGCAATCGAAGATCATGGTCGAGGTATTGCCGCGCTGGCGCTTCTCGCCGTTGACATCGAGCCACATGGCGAGCTTTTGCGGGTCCTTGATCTCGTCCTTGGTGACGAGCCAGGGTCCGAGCGGGCCGAAGGTCTCGCAGCCCTTGCCTTTGGTCCATTGCCCGGCGCGCTCGATCTGAAACACGCGTTCGGACACGTCATTGGCGAGGCAATAGCCGGCGACAACGTCGAGCGCTTTGTCCTTGCTGAGATAACGGGCGCGGCTGCCGATGACGATGCCGAGCTCGACTTCCCAATCGAGCTTCGAGGAGTCTTTCGGGATCATGGTGTCGTCGTTCGGCCCGCAAATACAGGACGGCGCCTTGTTGAAAATGATCGGCTCCTTCGGGATCTGCATGCCGGCTTCGGCGGCGTGGTCGGAATAATTCAGCCCGATGGCGATAAAATTGCCGACCTTGCCGACGCACGGCCCGATGCGGGGATTGCCTTTAACGAGCGGCAGCTTGTCCGGTTTGAGCTTGCGCAGCTTGTTGAGGCCGGCCGGCGACAGCACGTCGCCGGAAATATCGGGCACGACTTTTGACAAGTCGCGAATTTTGCCTTGGGCGTCGATCATCCCCGGCTTTTCGCGGCCGGGAGCGCCGTAACGAACGAGTTCCATGAGTTACTCCTTGGATTGGCGATTTGCTTTTTAAAACGCGCCGGGGAAGCGTCCCCCGTCGATGAGAAGATTCTGCCCGGTGATATAGCCGGCCTGCGCCGAGCACAGGAAGGCGCAGGTCGCGCCGAACTCGTCGGGCGTGCCCATCCGCCGCGCCGGAACCGAGTCGATATTGAGCGCCAAAGCATCGTCGTAGCTGGTACCCCTTTTCTTCGCGGTCAACTCGACGTTGGAGCGGAAGCGGTCGGTGTCGAATATTCCCGGCAGCATGAAATTGATGGTGACGTTGGACGCGGCGACCGAACGCGCCACGCCGGCGAGAAAGGCGGTAAGTCCGGCGCGGGCGCCCGACGACAGGTCGAGCCCGAACAGCGGCATTTTCACCGATCCCGAGGTGATATTGACGATGCGGCCGAATTTTTTGGCGACCATCGGATCGATCGCTTTCTGAATGAGCTCGATGGCCACGACCATGTTCCCGACGACGCCGTCGATCATCTTCTGCCGGTCGAGCTCGCGGAAATCGCGAAACGGCGGGCCGGCATTGTTGTTGACCAGGATGTCGGGCTCCGGGCAGGCGGCGAACAGCGCCTTCTGCCCGTCGGGCGACGCGACATCGGCGGCGACAGCCGTGATCTTGGCGCCGGTCGCCTGGCGAAGCTCGGCGGCCGTCGCGGCGAGGCGGTCTTTGTCGAGGCCGTTGATCACCACTTCGCAGCCGGCCTCGGCCAGCCGGTGCGCGCAGGCGCGGCCGAGCCCGCGGCTCGAGGCGCAGACGATCGCCTTGCGGCCGGCAATTCCAAGGTCCATCCCTGGGCCCCCATCGTTATGTGTCTTTGGCGCGCCTGTTCTCGTAACTGAACGCGCTTTAGTCAACGGTCGAATCCGTCACCGGTGTTGCTCACAACATGATGCTTTTGCCGGATGCCTCGGTCGCCGAACTGGCGATGATCGTCGCGCTGGCGGCGTTCTCGGCCGTCACCGGCGGAGTTGCCGGCTATGGCACTGGCGCGCTGATGCCGCTCATTCTGGTGCCGATGGTTGGCGCCGCGCCGGTGGTGCCGATCATCGCCATTTCGGCAATGTTCACCAATTCCGCGCGCGTGCTGGCGTTCCGCCGCCGCCTCGATCCGCGCCGCGCCGCGATCGCGGTCGTCTGCGCGCTGCCGACCTGCGTGCTCGGCGCTTACCTCTATACGCTGCTCACCGGCCGCGGCGCGGCTTTGGTGATCGGCACGAGCCTGATCGCGACCGTGCCGTTGCGGCGCCTCCTCAAGCGCCGCGGCCACCGGCTCGGCGACAAGGGCTACGCCGCGGCGGCGACCGGCTGGGGCATCGTGGTCGGCGGCACCACCGGCGCCGGCGTGATCCTGCTGTCGCTTTTGATGGCGACCGGGCTCGAAGGCGCCGCCGTCATCGCCACCGACGCCGCGGTGTCGATCGGCATGGGCGTCGTCAAGCTTTCAGTGTTCGGCGCCGCCGGCGTGCTGACGCCGAAGGTGATCGCGATCGGGCTATTGATCAGCGCAGTCGCGTTTCCCTGCACGTTTCTGGCCAAGCTCATCGTCGAGCGGCTGCCGGTGCATCTGCATACCGCGCTACTCGACGCGGTGGTCATCGTCGGCGGCACGGTGATGATTTTCGGGGCGCTGCGGTAGTGTTAGACGCGCAAGCGGATCGGGGTGCACGGATTGGGTTTGTTGAGATTGGCGGAATTGCCGGCGTTGGCGGATTTGTCGGTAGCGGCGGACTTGTCGGAGTTCGATGCCGTTTCGGATTTATCTGTCTGTTCAAGCTTGCCGAAGAAGTCCATCGCTTGGCTCACCCCGGGCAAATCGCAATAGAAATTAGTCGGCCGATATTTGACGCGGATACCCTCGATCTCGTTCATGGCGCGGCTCATGAAGTCGTTGACTCGGACAACCTCGCTGTCCAACCGAGCCTGGAGGTTTTTGTCCTTGCCGGCCGAGAAGAACGCCGCGATCTGATCCTTCGCCAGCGAGCTTTGCGAGGCCCACTGGCGAACGGTTTCCATATAGGTCTTATGGGTTACGTCGAAGCAATATGCGATCGTCAAGACGTTATGCTTGGCGCTGTACCAGTCTACGGTCAGCGACTTTTTGCCGTATGGCTTGTCGATGGTGTGATCATTTTTGCCGAACTTGGGCATGTCGTCGTCGCAATCGAAACCGACGGTGCCGAGTAACGAGGTGCTGATCGGATCGATGCCGAATGACGTGTTCGTTGCCGGGTCGCGGCTGAGGTCGCTTGCCCAATCGAGATTAATCTCGACCTGCCGTGCCAGTAGATTGACGTTTTCGTGCAAGCCGGCGGCGGCGTCCTCATAGGGTTTATACAGATCCTGTGCGTTCTTGCTGGTCAGGGCGTTTTTGTCGTCGCCCGCTTTCAGCGTCGCGCCATGGAAGAAATCGTAGAACAGCAACGATTGTAGTGTGATCGCCGTGGAGAGTGTAGTCGCAGTTTGTTTGAAGGTGTCGGTAGCGGCGGTCATATCCTCCTTCGCTTGCGCCGAAACCTTGTCCTGATAGGCGGACAAATCCTGAAAGTAAGCAACGATCAGCGTGCCCATCACGCTGAGAATGGACAGCTTGAGGACGGCGAAGTCCTGCTCGATGCGGATGATTGCGGTTTTAAGTTTCGACCAAAGACCGGGCTCGGCCGCCGCGGTGCCCGGCGCGGTCGCGTCGATGGCAGGGCGGTCCGCCCCGCCGATGGTTTCAACGCTCGACATTCGCGCCCCCGCGAAGAAGAGGTTCGAGAGGGCAATTTAAGATTGTTTATACAGTGCTTGCAACTTAATTAATCCGCAGCAATCACGGCCACTTCACCAGCGGCGGCAGCGAGGACAGGATCGACTCGACATTGCCGCCGGTGCGCAGCCCGAAAATTGTGCCGCGGTCGTAGAGCAGGTTAAACTCGACGTAGCGGCCGCGGCGGATGAGCTGCTCCTCGCGTTCGGCGTCGGTCCAGGTCTTGGCAAAATTCCGCCGCACCAGTCTGGGATAAACGTCGAGAAAGGCGCGGCCGACGTCCTGGGTAAAGGCGAAATCGCCGTCGAAATTGCCGCTGTCGAGCCAATCGTAAAATATTCCGCCGACGCCGCGCATCTCGCCGCGGTGCTTGAGATAGAAATAGTCGTCGCACCATGTCTTGAATTTCTCGTACGGCGCGACGCCGGAATGCGCCTCGCAGGCCGCCTGCATCGCGGCATGAAACGCGATCGTGTCGGGATCGTCCTGGCTGCGGCGGCGGTCGAGAACGGGCGTCAGGTCGGCGCCGCCGCCAAACCAGGCTTTGGTGGTCACGACGTAGCGCGTGTTCATGTGCACGGCGGGCACATGCGGATTGCGCAGGTGCGCGATCAGGGAAATACCGGTGGCGTAAAAGCGCGGATCGTCGGCGGCGCCGGGAATCTCCTTGCGGAATTCCGGGGCAAATTCGCCGAATACGGCCGAGACGTGGACGCCGACCTTTTCGAAAACGCGACCTTTCATCATCGCCATGACGCCGCCGCCGCCGGGAGCACCGCTGTGATCGGTGCGGCTCCACGGCGTGCGCGTAAAGCGCCCCGCCGGCCGGTCGGCGAGCGGAGCGCCGGCGGGCAGGGCGTCCTCGAGCAACTCGAATGCCGCAACGATCCGGTCGCGCAGGCTCGCAAACCAGGTCGCAGCGGTCGCTTTGCGATCTTCGATATCCATGACGCCTTCGAAGGTTAGCTCTTACGCAGAGGTGGCGTGAGATTGTCACAAAAATGCGCAATTATGTTGAACGATCGCAAAAAATGGAGAACGTGACTGTCATGCCGCCTAAGGCGCCCCGAGCCCGCCTCAACCGCCGCTGCCTGATTGGTGGCGCGGCGAGCGCCAGCCTTGCTCTGATCGCGGCGCCGGCTGTCGTCGGCATCGCCGCGGCGCAAAGCTGGCGTGCCGGCAATCCATTCAGCCTCGGCGTCGCGTCCGGCGCGCTGCGGCCGGATGGATTCGTAGTGTGGACGCGGCTTGCGCCCGATCCATTGTCCGATGATCCGGACAATCCCGGCGGCATGAGCGGCGGCGACGTGACGCTGCGCTACGAAATCGCGACCGACGAGGCGATGAAAGACGTGGCTCGACACGGCACCGCGGTGGCCGAGCAGAAATTTGCCTATTCGGTGCATCTCGACGTGTCCGGCCTGCAGCCGGGCCGGCCGTACTGGTACCGCTTCTTAAGCGGCGATGCGGCGAGCCCGGTCGGCCGCACGACGACGCTGCCGGCGCCAAGCGCATCGCTCGATCGGATGCGCTTCGCGTACGTCTCCTGCTCCAATTACGAGCACGGCTACTTTTCCGCGTACCGCCATCTCACCGACGAAAATCCGGAATTCGTGCTTTTCCTCGGCGACTACATCTACGAGACCATCGAGGAAAATCGCCCCATCGTGCGGCGGCACTCCGACGGCATCGAAGCTTCGACGCTGCCGACCTATCGCAACCGCTATGCGCAATACCGGCTCGATCCGGACCTCGCCCGCCTGCATGCGCAGGTGCCGGCGTTGGTGACTTGGGACGACCATGAGGTCCAGAACGACTACGCCGACAAATATTCAGAATATTTCGACGATCCGGCGCAATTTCTGCTGCGGCGAGCGGCGGCCTACCAGGCGTTCTACGAGCACATGCCGGTGCGGCCGATCCTGTCGCATCCCGAAGGACCCCTGATGCGGGTGTACGATCGTTTCACCTGCGGCGACCTCCTCGTAATCTCGCTGCTCGACGGTCGGCAATACCGCTCGCGCGAAGCTTGCTATCGGCCGCCGAACATGGGCGGCGGACATTTGGAAAGCAATACAAGCTGCCCGGAGCGGCTCGATCTCGGCCGCACCATGATCGGCTTCGATCAGGAAGCCTGGCTCTATTCCAATCTCGCGCACAGCAAAGCGCAATGGAATTTGGTCGCGCAGGATGTGTTGATGGCGCAGTTGCGCGAGAAGCTGGACGGCGTCGATGCATTCTGGACCGACGATTGGGACGGCTATCCGGCCAATCGGGCACGGCTGCTGCAGCACATCCATGACAGCAAAGTATCCAACCCTGTGGTCGCTTCGGGCGATATCCATTCCTTCTTCGCCAACGATTTGAAGCTCGATTTCGCCGACCAGAACTCGCCGATTGTGGCGACGGAATTCGTCGGCACGTCGATCTCCTCTTACGGACCGCCCTACGATCCGATCGCGCAAGCGCTGCCGGACAATCCGCACGTCCACTTCTTCGAGAGCCGCCGGCGCGGCTATGTCTGCGTCGATCTGCAGCGCGAGAAAATGCAGGTGCGCATGCGGGTGGTGTCCAACGCGCACGATCCCAAGGCCGACATCGCGACGTTAAAGACTTACGTGGTCGAGAGCGGTCATCCCGGCGTGATAGAGGCTTAGCGCAGCCACCCGGTCTGCCGCAGCGCCTCGCCAGCCCCCATGGCGGCCGCGATAGCGACATTGAGGGAACGCAAGCCCGGACGCATCGGGATCACCAGACGAGCGTCGGCCGCGGCGTGCACGTCTTGCGGCACGCCCGCCAATTCGCGGCCGAACAGCAAAATATCATCCGGCTCGAAGCGGTGATCGAGGTATGACGCTGTCGCCGCGGTCGTGAACAGGACAAGCCGATGGCGCTGTTGCCGCCGCCAATCCTCAAAATCCCGCCATGACGGGTGCCGCACCAGCACGACGGCATCGAGATAGTCCATGCCGGCGCGGAGGAAGGCGCGATCGGATGTGGGGAAGCCGGCCGGCTCGATAATATGTGCGTCGATGCCGAGGCAAGCGCACAGGCGCAGCACTGTCCCAGTGTTCTGCGGGATGTCGGGCTCATATAGCGCGATTCGTAGCGGCATCTCGGACCGGCAGGCGGCGTGCGGTGGCGATCCGGATTTATACGCATCGGACCGCCGCGGAGGCACGTAAGTTGCCTTGTGGGTGTCGGCGCGGCCACACTTGCACTATCCCGGCAAGGGTGCCAATAAAACGCCGCCGGAATGCGTCGCCTCGGACCGTCCCACGGCCGGAGGCGGCCGGTCCTTCCGCCGCCGCACGGGGCCTACCGGGGGCGGTTTGCAGCGCGGACGGGGTGGCCGGCCAGACGTAAGAGGGTCGAGGCTGTGACAGCAATCTCAACGGCGGAGGCCACGCGCCGGGAATTTCCTTCCATTGCGACTGCGACTGCCGGGGTTGTGACCGATCGGCGAAGCATCGCCCAATCAGGCCTATAAGGTTCGACTATGAACGGACATTCGACCTATCAGCCGCAAAGCCCCTTCATGCAATGGTTGGAGCGGCGGCTGCCGATTGCGAGCCTTGTCTATTCCTCCTTCGTCGCCTATCCGACGCCGCGCAATCTGAATTATTGGTGGACCTTCGGCGGCATTCTCACTTTCATGCTCGGCGTGCAGATCGTCACCGGCGTGGTGCTCGCCATGCACTATACGCCGCACGTCGATTATGCCTTCAATTCCGTCGAAGGCATCATGCGCAACGTCAATTACGGCTGGCTGCTTCGCTACCTGCATTCGAACGGCGCCTCGTTCTTCTTCCTTGCCGTCTACGTCCACATGGCGCGCGGCATGTATTACGGCTCGTACAAGGAGCCGCGTGAGGTGTTGTGGATTCTCGGCGTTATTCTGTTCCTGCTCATGGTGGCCACCGGGTTCATGGGTTACGTGCTGCCGTGGGGCCAGATGAGCTTTTGGGCGGCAACCGTCATCACCAACCTGTTCTCGGCGCTACCAGGTATCGGCGGCGCTGTCGTCACCTGGCTATGGGGCGGTTATGCGGTCGGCAATCCGACGCTCAACCGCTTTTACTCGCTGCACTACCTCTTGCCGTTCGTCATCGCCGGCGTCGTTGTGCTGCATGTCTGGGCGCTACACATGGTCGGGCAGAACAACCCGACCGGAGTCGAGCCGAAGACCGAAAAAGACACGGTGGCGTTCACGCCCTATGCCACGGTGAAGGATGCCTTCTTCATCGGCGTGTTCTGCATCGTCCTTGCCTGGTTCATCTTCTACATCCCGAACTATCTCGGCCATTCCGACAATTACATTCCAGCCAATCCGAGCCAGACGCCCACCCACATCGTTCCGGAATGGTACTACCTGCCGTTCTACGCCATTCTGCGCGCGATCCCGAGCAAGCTCCTCGGCGTGACCGCGCTCGTCACTTCCATCGTCGTGCTCGCCTTCATGCCCTGGCTCGACACGTCGCGGGTGCGCTCGGCGAATTATCGGCCGCTGTACCGGCAGTTTCTGTTCATCTTCTTCGCCGCCGTGATCGGGCTCGGCTATCTCGGCTCGCAGGAGCCGGTCGGCGGTTACGTCATCGCGGCTCGCTTTCTTACCGCCTATTACTTCGGCTTCTTCTTCATCATCCTGCCGCTGTTGGGCCTGTTCGAGCGGACCAAGCCGTTGCCGAACTCGATCTCGGAATCGGTGCTGCGCGACGGCGTGGCGCTCGGTGCATCGGCGCCGGCGCCGGGCGCGCGCGGTTAGGGAGGCCCGGCCAATGAAAATTCAGCGCAGCATGGTCTTGGCCTTAACGCTCGCGGCTTCGCTTACGGGCGTGGCGAAACTGGCATCGGCGCAGGAGGCGGACGCGCCGCCGCGGTTGCAATGGTCGTTCTCGGGGCCGTTCGGCACCTACGATGCGGCGCAGCTGCAGCGTGGCTTCAAGATTTATCGCGAAGTTTGCTCGAACTGCCACAGCATGAAGCTTTTGTCGTTCCGCAATCTCGCCGATCCCGGCGGCCCCGGCTTCACCGAGGCGCAGGCGGCGACGATCGCCGCCACCTTCCAGGTCACCGACGGACCCAACGACCAGGGCCAGATGTTTCAACGGCCCGGCAAGATTTCCGATACTTTCCCACCACCGTTCCCGAACGACGAGACCGCGCGCGCGGCGCTCGGCGGCAAGCTGCCGCCGGACATGTCCGATCTCGCCAAGGCGCGCAGTTACGAGTGGGGCTTTCCCTGGTTCATCATCGATGCGTTCACGATGTACCAGGAGGATGGGCCGGACTACATTCATGCCATCCTGACCGGCTATGCCGATCCGCCTCCCGGCTTTGTGCTGCCGCCGGGCGGGCAGTACAACAAATATTTTCCGGGCCACGCCATCGGCATGCCGAAGCCCTTAAGCGACGGTCAGGTGGAATACACCGACGGCACGCCGACGACGGTCGACCAATACGGCCGCAACGTCGCCGCCTTCCTGATGTGGGCGGCGGAGCCGAAGCTCGATGCGCGCAAGCGGCTCGGCTTCCAGGTGATGATCTTCCTCATCGTGTTTACCGGCCTCCTTTACTTTACCAAGAAGAAGGTCTGGCACGCCGTGCTGCATGATCCGGATTTGCTGAAGCCGCGCGCGCCGACCGAGTATAAGAACTGAGTTCTCCGGGCGCGACGGAGGCCTAGATCATGACCAGTGTCGCGTTCGAGAACGATCTCAAGGCTGCAATCCGCAGCATCCCGGATTATCCCAAGCCGGGCATCATGTTCCGCGACATCACCACGCTGTTGGGCGATGCGCGGGCCTTTCGCCGCGCCGTCGACGAACTGGTGCAGCCGTGGGCCGGCAGCAAGATCGATAAGGTTGCCGGCATCGAGGCGCGGGGCTTTATTCTCGGCGGCGCGATCGCGCACCAGGTCTCCTGCGGCTTTGTGCCAATCCGCAAAAAGGGCAAGCTGCCGTTCAAGCGCGTGAGCATCGGTTATTCGCTCGAATACGGCATCGACGAAATGGAAATGCATGAAGACGCCCTCGTAAACGGCGAGCGGGTCATTCTGGTCGACGATCTGGTCGCCACCGGCGGCACCGCGGAAGCGGCGGTCAAGCTTCTGCATCAGGTCGGCGCCACTGTCGTCGCCGCCTGCTTCGTCATCGATCTGCCGGAACTCGGCGGTGCCGAAAAAATCAGAAAACTCGGCGTGCCGGTGCGTACGCTGATCAGCTTCGAGGGGCACTAATTTAGCGGCGCGTCCTGCTGCCGCCAGCAGTGGCCCTAACGCGCCTGCCGAACGACTTCATTCATGCCGCCGCGCAGCGAGGCGCCGAGCTCGCCCATTAACAGCCGCAGTTCGAGCTCGCGGAATTGAGTGAAAATCCCGCCAATCCAACTATGCACCTCGGTCGGGCCGCCGGGCTGATGGCCCATATAGGAGCCGAATGAGAAGCCCGGCCGGTCGATCACGCCGCGCACGATCGGGGAGAGGCGTGGGATGCGGATGACGCCGTATTCCGGATGCGTCGGCGGAAAATCCTGCGGCACCAACATGAATGCGGCCGCTTCGTTGTGCACCGGCACGAAAATGGTCTGCTGCAGGCGGCGCCGCAGCTCGGCGTAGCCGCGCGCGGTAGCCGGCGCCAAATCGGTAATGAAAAGGACAATCGGTTCGATGCCCCACCGCCGCGCCTCCTGTTCGAAGCCGATCTTCGCCATCACGGTAAAGAACTGCTCGAACAGGCCATAGCCCAGATCGATGACGGTGGTTCGCCAGTGGTCCGCGATGAGCCGGTCAAACAATGCCATCTGACCGGGCGTGTCGGCGATATCGACGGTTCGGACCACGTTGGGGAAGTAGGACGCCAGCGCGGGTTCGCGCGGATCGAGATCGTAGCCGACCAGGGAGGCTCGGCCGCTTAGCTGGAAGAAGTCGATCAACAGCCGAGCGATCAGCGTCTTGCCGACCCGCGGGTGTTGCGAGGCGACGATGTAAAGCGGCGTGTGCTGCGGCATTCCCGCGAACAGTCCGATCCGGTACGAACTGGTATTGAAACTAAGACGAAACTACAGCGGGCTCTAGCGATTTGCTGGGGCCATCAGGGAAAATCCTTAAGATCCCGCGCTCAGGAGCGGCCAGCGGCCTGGCTGCGCGAAGCCGCGCTGCCGGAGCTATCGAAGGTATCGAGGAGCTTTACGCGATCGTACTCACCCCAGACATTGCCGAGCCAGTGCCGCACATAGCCGCGCAACACGAACGAGTAATTGGCGGTCTCGCCTTTCGGGGTCTTGTTGGCGACGAAGGTCAGGAACGGAACCGAGGCAAGCTCGACCTGCTCGTAGGCCATCTCGTTGAGCTTCGGAATGCTGATGGTCACGGCGTCCTTGAGCTTCTTAAAGTACGAGGTGTGGGTGGCTTCGTCCCATTCGAAGAAGTTGGTGTTGTTGATGAAGTTTTTGACCAGAAAATACTTGGCGTCGGCGGTGAAAGGCGCGGTCTCCTCGATCTCGTTCAACGAGGCGATCGAGGAGCCGAGAATATGGAAGACGACGAAAGTGATTTGTCCCTTCTTCACCGCCTCGAGAAAGCCGATATCGCGCAACGCCCGCAGTGTCGGCGACAAGAGCCCGGCGCGCACGTCGACCACCGTGACAGTGGCGTCGGTGCTCGAAAGCGTATCGATAATCCGCATCTGGTCGGCCACCGCGGTGGCATCGACGATCTCGCTGACCTCGGGATGGAAGCGCTTGAGCGTGCCTTTCGGCGCTTCCAAATCGAACGCGCGGGTCGGGACGTGATGCGCGGTAAAATAGTCGAGCAGGGTGCGGGCAATCGTGGTCTTGCCTACGCCGCCCTTGTCGGCACCGACCAAAATCAAAGCTGGTTTAGCCATGATCGACCCCTCATTGACGCCTCAGGCGCCCATAAGACCCGTTCTGGCCGGCCTCGCAATCCAAAAGAAGATAGCAGAGCCGAAGACAGCAGGCTCGTTGAGCGCGTCGCGTCTCCATCCTCAAGTTTTTGTTCTACACAGCCGCGGCACGGTTTGGAAGCCTCATCGGCGCGCGGTTGTTGACGGAATCGATTTAGCCCCGATTTGCGAATTGTTTTCGTTAATTCGGCCGCCGGGAGTGAAGCGGTCAGCTGCCGCGATGCGGTCCCCAGGGACCCTGCGGCGCATCCCCCGGCGTTGATTCGGAGGATGGCACCGAGGTCGGTTGCGACGGTAATTCGGCCGCCGGCTCAGACCACGGTCCCGGCGCGTCGGAAGTCGCCCCCGGCGAGGGTTCGGAGCCCCACGGACCGGCGGATGCGCCGGCGGCCGGTGCTCGATCGTCGATTACGCCGTCTTCCGGCGCCGGCAGGGCGATCGGACCCGGGTCATGGCCGCCGGCGAATTTGACCAGCGCTGCGACGCGGCTGTCGACGGTCGGATGAGTGTCGAACAACTCGCCAAAACCCTCGCGCGGATTGTCGACGCACATTTCCATCACCGCGGAAGTCGCGCGCTTAAGCTCGCCGCGGCCCTCGATCTTGCGCAGCGCCGAAATCATGGCGTCGGGATTTTTCGTGAGCTCCACCGAACCGGCGTCGGCCAGGTATTCGCGCGAGCGCGATAAAGCGAGCCGAATGACGAATGACAGAACATAGGCGACAACCAGAAGGCCCACGCCGATCAGGATAGCGAGACCCGCACCGCCGCCGTCGCGGCGCTCGGATCGCGAGCCGCCAAAGCCGATGCTGTTATAAAACCAAAGCCGAAAGATAAGCTCGACGAAAAACGAAACCGCGCCGGCGATGACGACGGCGATGACCATCATGCGCACGTCGCCGTTGCGGATATGCGTCAATTCATGACCGAGGACGGCTTCGATTTCCGCGTCGTTGAGTTGCCGCAGCAAGCCCGTGGTGACAGTGATCGAGTACTGCTTCGGGTTCATTCCGGTGGCGAAAGCGTTGAGCGCCTCGGAATCCATTACTTTCAGCTTCGGCATAGGAATGCCGCGCGAAATGCAGAGATTTTCCAGGAGATTGTAGAGCCGCGGCTCGTCGCGCCGCTGCACTTCCCGGCCGCCGGTGAGCGCGTCGATCATGTCCTGATGGAAGTAATAGGCGATGACGATCCACAGCGCGGCGCCGACGGTGGCGAACGGTGCAGCTTTGAGGAAATCGACCCAGGCGAGCTGCAGCAGCGTATTGAGATCGGCGTTGATCGAAAGTCCCTCGGCAACCAGCGCTCCGGCATAGACCAGCACATAAACGAGAAGAAACAGCCCAGCGAGCAGGATGATCGAACGCCGGCGGTTCGACTGGATATGGCTGTAGAGACCATAAGCGGCCATCAATTCTACGCTTCGCTATTTTAGGTGGCGCATGAGCTGGTCCGAAAATCAGGGAGCGTTTCGGATCATGCGCTAGAACTTCACCGCCGGCGCTGCCGTTTCCGCCTGGCGATTCGCGCCAAGATCGAAGTAATCCTTCTGCGCGAAGCCAAATGCGCCGGCGAACAAAGCCGCCGGGAAGCGCTGAATGCCGGCGTTGTATTCCTGGACCGCATTGTTGAAGAAGCGCCGTGAGGCCGCGATCTTGTTCTCGAGATCCGTCAGCTCCGCCTGTAATTGCTGGAAACTCTCGTTGGCCTTGAGGTTTGGATAGGCTTCGGAGAGCGCGAACAATTGCCGCAAAGCGCCGGAGAGCACGTTTTCGGCCGCCGCCTGCTGCGCCGGACCCTGTGCCGTCACCGCCGCATTGCGCGCCTTGACGACTTCGTCGAGCGTGCCGCGCTCATGCGCGGCGTAGCCTTTGACCGTCTCGACCAGGTTGGGAATGAGATCGTGGCGTTGCCTAAGCTGCACGTCGATGTCGGCAAAGGCCTCATTGACGCGCTGCCGCATCGAAATGAGGCCGTTATAGACGGTGATCGCCCACAAAACGACGACGACGATCACGGCAAGAACGATAATGGCCGAAGTGGACATTATGGGCTCCTTCGAATTGACGGTTGGCAATAATTCTACCGCACAGCCGATGTTGCGGCCGCCTCTAGGCGATAGATAGTCGCAGTATAGGACGAGCGCGAGCGCCCCGCCGGTTCGGCCGCCGGGCCGCGTCGCCCCACCCCGTAATGCGGCCGGTTGAGCCGTTAACGTTAGCTCCGGATCGATATCGCCTCGACGCGGCGCGTCGTTTAAGGGTTAACCGCAATATTCAACAGGCGGGCGCAAATGTCCGAGCAGTCCCTCGACTCTCTGCCGTCAGACCGCAGCAGCGATGATGCCGAATTACTCGAAGCTTCCGGTTCCGCGCCGCCGCGTCGGCGTGCCACGGACAAGATCGCCGAAGATACCGGCGCGCTGACGCGGTTTGAGCAGGAGCAGCTGGCGCGCGAATTTGTCGATATCGAACGTGCCAGCGCTGCGCTCCGATTGGGCGAACCGGCGCTACGATCTTGGATCAAGCCGGCGACACCGCCGGCGCCCAATAAGCCACGGCCGTTATGGCTCCTGATCGCCGTCTTGTGGTTGTCGACGGCGGTCGTCACCGTCGGCGCCCTTGCCGCCATCGCGTCGCTCGCGGGATAAATTCACGCAAGGGCGGGCAGAATTAGCCGCTCGACGGTTGTTGCATGAGCCTCGCGCGCGCAATTTTGCCCATGCGTACTATCGCGAGGGTGCGCGGTGCCGAGCCTGCAAATCAATAAGCGTTGCGGTAAGCGGCCGGGGACAGCAGCGTCCGGGCGATGATTTTCAGGTCGAACCAAAGCGACCAATTGTCGATATAGACCAGGTCATATTCGACACGCTTCCTGATTTTCTCCTCGGTGTCGATCTCGCCGCGATAGCCGTTGATCTGCGCCCAGCCCGTGATGCCGGGTTTTACGTTGTGGCGGCGCGCATACAGCGAAATCCGTCGCTCGTAGTCGTGATCGTGCGACAGCGCGTGCGGCCGTGGCCCGACGAGCGACATGTCGCCCGTCAGCACATTGAACAGCTGCGGGATCTCGTCGATGTTCCAGCGCCGCAGCCAGCGCCCGATCCCGGTCAAGCGCGGGTCGTCGCGCGTCGTCTGCGGAACCACGGTGCCGTCTTCCAGCGTCCGCATGGTACGGAATTTTATGATGCGGAACGGCTGTTGATTAAAGCCGTAGCGGCGCTGCACGAAGAAAACCGGTCCCGGGCCGTCGAGCTTGATAAGGATCGCGACGATCAGGATCAGCGGAGTAAGCGCCAAGAGAGCAAGCGATCCGAACAGCAGATCGAAAAGCCGCTTCTGCACCACCTCGACTTGCGACAGCGGCAGGCGCTTCAGCTGCAGACTCGCCAACGGCCCGACCTTGGCCAGCTCGACTTCGTCGAACTTGTGCAGGATCCGCTCGGGCCCGAGATGAATTCTCGACCGGCAGCGCCAAGAAAGTCTTGGCGCAGCGGTCGATGATCTCCGTTGCCGACCACGGCAGCAACAGATAAATCGCATCGGGCTCGAGACTGCGCACGCTGACGACCGCCTCGGCGAGGTCGCGATCGAGCACGGCGCTCCGGGTTTCGGCCGAGGCTGTAGCCGGAACCGGGGTGAGAAAGCGGCAGCCGACGATGTTGAGCCCCAGCGCCCACGGCTCGTAATGCTGGACAAAGGCGCCGATATGCGCGCCGGTGCCGATCAGGCAGATGCGCTGCGCTGAAATCAACCCGGCGGCGCGCGCCAGCGCGGTGACGCGCACGATGGCGAAGCGCGATACCAGCAGGCCGACAAGCGTGGCGAAATAGAACAACACGATCCAGCCGCGTGAATAGCTGACGCTGACCTGCGCCATAAAGCCGAGCATCAGCAGGCAAATGAGCGTGACGTTCCACAATTGGATAGTGCGCCTGGCATGCGGCTTGAAAGCGAAAAAATTCGGCAGCCGGTATTCGCCGCGGAACACGTTGGAAATGGTGAAAATGCTTGCCGCCAGACCGCCCACCTGGATGTCGGACGAAATGCTGCCGATGTCGCCGTAGGCAATGCTGTAATAGACGATCCCGGTGAGGCACGACATGGCCACGATCAAAGCCACGTCGATGAGGAAAACGGCGCTGGAAAAAGTGCCGCTCGAAAGCACCGCCCAAGCGCGCAACGCCCGGCTCGTTTCCGGCGGCGAGGCCAGCGTGTAACTGGGCTGGACGTTCATCTGCGCGGCCGCTTCGCTGTTGCGTTTTGGCGAACGCATCCCGCCGCTGCCCCGGAATGGGACAGCGGGAGAGCGCGTAATGAATTCACGCCAGAACCATGCCAAGGATCGAGCCAAGGGTTGGCGCGGGGGATGCTGCCATGCGCGGATGGCCGAGACGCGCCTCGCGATCGGCGTGTTAAGATTAATCGGCTGGCTAGTGATCCGATTTTAACATTCGCATCCCAGTTCGGCGGGCTCTTATGCGAATGTTAGAATCATAAGGACCACTAGCAAATCAGTTCTAGTGGAGCTTTTGGATTTGACATTCGCTTCACGAGTTCGCGGCCAGGGGGCTAGCGAATGTCAAATCCGCTCCACTAGCGGTGGCTCAAAACGAACGCGGGGAGGAACATGCAGGGCAAGATCGCACTCGAAGAACATTTCGCCATCCCGGAAACTGCCGAGGATTCCATGGGCTACTTTCCGGAGCCGGTGCGGCGCGAAGTCAGAGAGCGCAATGCCGACATCCACGGCCGGCGGCTTGCCCTGATGGACGAGCACGGCATCGAGATGATGATCCTGTCGCTCAATGCGCCCGCCGTGCAGGCCATTCCCGACAAGGCGCGCGCCGCCGAGGTCGCGCGCAAGGCCAACGACTACTTGGCCGAGCAGGTGCGCAAACGGCCCGACCGCTTTCAGGGTTTTGCGGCGCTGGCGATGCAGGACCCCGACGGCGCGGCGCGCGAGCTCGAACGCTGCATCAAGGAGCTTGGATTTCGCGGCGCGCTGGTCAACGGCTTTTCGCAGGTCGGCGACGCGGAAACGGTTGTCTATTACGACCTGCCGCAATACCGGCCGTTCTGGGCGACCGTCGAGCGGCTTGACGTGCCGTTCTATCTGCACCCGCGCAATCCCATTCCGCGCGACGCCAAAATCTACGAGGGCCACGGTTGGCTCATGGGTCCGATCTGGGCGTTCGGCCAAGAGACCGCGGTCCATGCGTTGCGCCTGATGGGCTCGGGCCTGTTCGACGCACATCCGCGGCTCAACATCATTATCGGCCACTTAGGCGAAATGCTGCCCTACGAAATGTGGCGCATCGACAATGCCAATGGCTGGATCGAGAGCCGGCATAATTATCCGGCCAAGCAGCGTATGCGCGATTACTTCTGCGCCAATTTCCATATAACGACGTCGGGCAATTTCCACACCCAGGCGCTGATCGACGCCATGCTGGTGATGGGCTCGGACCGCATCATGTTTTCCGCCGACTGGCCGTTCGAGAATATCGACCATGCCGCGCGCTGGTTCGACGCCTGCCCGATCAGCGAGCCGGACCGGCGCAAGATCGGACGTGACAATGCGGTGAAGCTTTTCAAGCTTGGCAGTGACTGAGCGGGAGAGCGAGAAGAGTGCCCGCTGACCGGCTGCAAGCTTGGCGCAGCGCATTCATGGCGTCTTCGCCTCGATCCGGCGAAGGCCCTGGACCAAAGCCGAAAATGGATTAAATACTGCGGGTACATTGTCGGTCATCCAGCGCGTCGATTCGTGCCGGACAACAGAGCCCCGTGGGAGCAAATATGGCCAAGGCCCAGCATGATCCGGACAAGGAACGGGTGTTCGTCCGCCCTATCACCGGCGCTTACAGTCTCACCGACGAACTTAAGCGGCTGCGTTCGCAGCCGCGCGTAATCAAAGGCAAGGAGACAAAGCTCGACGGTGGCCCGCAGCATTTCAGCCGCCATTACGTGGAGCCGGAGGATGGCTTGTGCCAGACGCTGCACATCCACCTTGAGGAATATGCTCCGGGCGGCACGACCCAGAAGCACGGGCACGTCAACGAGGCGGCATTTTATATTCTCGACGGCGCCGGTTACGAGATTTACGACGGCGTGCGTTACGACTGGAAGGCCGGCAACGTCGCCATTGTGCACAACAATTGCGTCCACCAGCACACCAACGCCAGCGCGCGCGAGCCCGCCCGCGCCTTGGTCATCAAGACCAAGCCGATGTACCTGTTCATGAACATGCTGTTCCAGCATACCGTGATCAAGCGGCCCAAAACTCCGTCGCCGACCCAGGGCAATTTCGTGCCGCGCGATTACGAGGAGGATTTCAACCATCCCTCCGACAAGGTCGAGGAAGAGGTCTGAAAATGGCGTGGGACGAAGCGAAAGTCTGGCTCGCCGGCGCCGCCAACAAAAAGCTCTATCAGGACCTGCTCGATGACGCGACGACGCGGCCGTCGCGCGTCGCATTCCGCAAGAAGATCGTGCACCCCGACGAGATGCCGTGGGAAATGTCGCGGCAAGGGTTGCTCAAGCATCTCCTCAACGAGCAGATGAACACCCGCATGGAAACGGTCGATGCCTACATGCAGGTCATCCCGCCCGGCAGCCGCTCCGGCAAGCACCGGCATCTCGCGGAAGAATGCCTCTACGTGGTCGAGGGTTTCGGCTACGACCTGCATCAGGACTGCGATGTCGAGATCACCGACACCTACGAGTGGAAGCCGCAGGACGAGATCAAGCGCTACGAATGGGAAGCCGGCGACGTCATCTATGTGCCGCCCTGCACCATTCATCAGCACTTCAACGGCGATCCGGCGCGCCCGGCGCGGCTCATCTCCTGCACCAATCGCATCTATAAAAATTCCGGCCTCAACGACCTCACGCAGATCGAGGATGCGCCGGAATACGACCCTAACGTCATTCTCACTGCGGAGCTGGTGCGGACATATCTCGCCGCCTAGTTGCGTGCCGATCTGGATGCTGAACGCCTCGTATGCGGGGTCAAGGATTGGCCAGCAGATCGCTCACCATCGGGGGCAGGAAGCCCGGCCACAATTGCACCGATAGCAGTGTGGCAAAAATCCCATAAACCACCGCGAAGCCTCCTGCCGCAATCAGCAGCGCACGCCAGTGCGGCTCCCGAGAGTCGAAGCGCAGATACAAGTAAAGCAATATCGGCGTCGCGATCGCGAATCCGAAAAGCACGATGCCGCCGATAAAGCCACTCCACCAGCCGAGCAACTGCAGCTCGCGCCTGATCGAGCGGCCGTCGGATTCCTCGACCGGCGCCCGCCGCACTTCCACCCAGAGTCGATAAAGGCAGAGCGCTGCCCCTGGTACCCCGACCACCAGCGGCATCAATGCAGCCTTGAAGGGATAGGTCGCCGCCATGGCGTCCATGCCCACGAAGATCGCGAGCATCAAACTCGCGTGCGCGACACGGCCATTGAGGGTCATCGCTATTATCCGAGTCGCTGCGGCACCGCGGACGATGCTGGCGCAGGAGAAGGAGCTTGCGACGCGCCGTACGACTTCCGGCGGCGGTGCTGGTAGACATAAAAGCCGATGCTGGCGGCGATCAGACCCATCAATACGATCGACACCGGGCGCAACAGGAAGGACGGCCCCCACAAAGCCAGTGCTTTGTGGAACGACTGTTCGGCGGTTGAACCGAGAATGATGCCGATGACGAAAGGCGCACGCGGCCAACCGAACCTTTTCAGGAGATAGCCGACGCTTCCGGATACCAGCAGCACCAGCATGTTTTGCCATTGCAGGCTGCTGAGGAAGGAACCCAGCAAAGCCATGACGAATACACACGGCACCAACAGGCTGGCACGCAGTGTTGCAATGCGTCCAATCCATTGAGCGCACGACAGCAACGACAACGAACAAACGATATTGGCGATCACCAGGGCCCAAATCATGCTCCAGAACAGAGGAAGACCGGTAACGATTAGCATCGGTCCGGGTTGCACCCCAAGCATGATCAGGACACCGATCAGGATCGCCATGCCGGAGCTGCCGGGAACCCCGAAGAACAGAGTCGGGATGAGTCCGCCCGATTCCTTGGAATTGGTGGCGGTATTGGGCGCGATGACGCCTTCAACAGCCCCTTGGCCGAAACGTTCCGGCGTTTTTGAACTTTGCACGGCGTGGCCGTAGCAAAACCACGACGCGGCGTCGCCGCCGAGTCCGGGAATCATACCGATGAACGTGCCCATCACGGCGGTTCGAACGGTGAGAAACCAATGGCGGAAGACGTTGAGCACGCCCTGCATCACGTCGGCGGTCTCGAAACGGATATTGTTTTTGACCTTCGAGACGGCCTCGCCTTTGATGCCGAGGCTGAGCATTTCGGGCACGGCATACATCGACAGAATGGCGGTGATCCGATTGACGCCGTCCCACAGAAACAACTGACCGAACGTAAATCGCGGTGTGCCAGTCTGCGGATCGAGCCCGATGAAGGCCACCATCAAGCCGAGCAGGCCGACAATGATCCCGGTATCCAGAGCCTCGCCGCTGACCGACGCAATAAACGTGATGCCGAGCAGCGCCAGCATGAAAAATTCCGCCGGGCTGAACGCCAAAATGACCGGTTGGATGACCGGGAGAATCAGAAAGATGACAAAAGCCCCGATGACGCCACCGACGCCGGTCGCGGTCAGAGCAGCTCCAATTGCTCTGCCGGCTTTGCCCTGTTGCGCCATCGGAAATCCGTCGGGGATGGTCGCCGCCTCCGGCCCGTTTGCAGGGATGCCGAACAGGATACTCGGGATAGTTCCACCGGTGTGTACGATCGAATGCATCGCCAGCAAGAAAACGCAGCCCGACACCATGTCCATTCCGTAGACGAACGGAATCATCATCACGATGCCGAGCTTGCCGCCGAGACCGGGCACCGTGCCGAAAAAAGTGCCGATCGGCACCGCGAGCAGCATCAGGCCCAGCAAGTGCGGCGACGTCACCAGATTGAACAGCGAGGAAACGATGATGTCGAAATGCACGTCGTGCACTCTATTAGGCTGGTCGTGCCGCTTCTACTCGGCTTTCGCGGCCTCGGCGAGCAATGTGATCGTTTCGGGCGACTGATCCAGGGCTTTTTTGATGGTTTGCTCGGTCGCAGGCCCATCGGCCGGCTCGATCGGGAGATTGAGCCTCTTTGCGTCCGCGAGCAGGGAAGCATCCGCCAGCACTTTCATGTAGGCGTCGCGGAGGAACGCCAGGCGATCGGCCGGAATGCCCGGCGGACCCGCGGTCAGCCGCTCGATCTCGCTTTCGGCTGCGATCAGCGATATCAGTTGACGGTCACGATCAGTTTTCACGAACTGGGCAGCCTGCGGCAGAGAATTGTTTTCCTTGCCGCCCATCGCCAATGCAATAAAGCCGCTTCCCTGTTCGACGAATGACCGCAGCGAGCTGGCCGAGCCGATCGTGCCGACCGTCTCGCCGCGCAGCATGCTCATCTCGCCTTCGTTGCCGTTGAAGCCGGGAATGATTTCGACGTTCAGATGAAGAGCTTCTACGGCCATTTTGGTATCCATATAGGCGGCCGAACCCACCCCGCCGACGTAGAATTTGAACGGCGGCTTCGACGCGTCCGTCAATTCTTGCCAGTTTTTGATCCCCGAGCTCTTGGATAGGACTAAAACGCGAGGATCGCTCGATGCCTTGCCAATCCAGCTCATATTGGCGAGATCGAACTTGACTCCCTGCAGCTTGAGAAGTTGCGCGAAGATCAGGCCGGTGTTGAAGGTGCCAATCGTGAGGCCGTCCGGTCTGGCGACATAGAGCTCGTCAGCGCCGACGATATGCCCGGCGCCCGGCACGTTCTGCACGATGACTTTTGCATCGCCGAGATACTTGCCCAGATACCGTGCGATCAAGCGGCCATAGGTGTCGTATCCGCCGCCCGGCGCTGTAGCGACAATGTATGTCACTGTCTTGCCGTGATAGAACGCCCCCGCTGATTGCGCATGAGCTTGCGCGCTGGCCAGCGTCAGCGCGGGAAGGATCGCCAGCAGCAGCTTGCGCATGCGTTCTTCCCTTCTTAAGCCTTGCCGCCCGGTTGTTAACCGCGGGCCGGCGGCTTTGCAGCGCCGAACCGAACCGGCGACGCTGCCTATCGGCCGTCTTCCGTGCCCGTCATTTCCAGAATGGAACCAGGATGAACATGATGACGGCGATCGGCAGAATGGCCCATTTCAAGCCGATTGGAAATACCGCGCTGGTTCGACACCTGCCCGATCAGCGAGCCCGATCGCGCCACGATCGGCCGTAGCAACGCTATGCGGCTGATCAAATTGAACGGAAGTTGACCGAGGCTCAGCTCGCCTCGCGCAGCTTCACCGCGCCTTCGAGATCGACGGAGACAAGCTGCGACACGCCGCGCTCCGCCATGGTGACGCCGTAGAGCCGGTTCATCCGCGCCATGGTGATCGGATTGTGGGTGATGATGACGAAGCGGGTTTCGGTCGAGCGCGTCATTTCGTCGAGCAAATTGCAGAAGCGCTCGACATTGTAATCGTCGAGTGGCGCGTCGACCTCGTCGAGCACGCAGATCGGCGCCGGATTGGTGAGGAACACGGCGAAGATCAACGCCAAAGCCGTGAGCGCCTGCTCGCCGCCGGAGAGAAGCGACAGCGTTGCCGGCTTCTTGCCCGGCGGCTTCGCCATGATTTCGAGCCCGGCTTCCAGCGGGTCCTCGCTCTCGATTAGTTGCAGCTCGGCATTGCCGCCGCCGAACAATTCGCTGAACAGCTTTTTGAAATTCTCGTTGACGATCTGGAATGAAGTGAGCAGGCGCTCGCGCGCTTCATGATTGAGGCTGTGGATTCCTTGACGGAGCCGTCGGATCGCCTCGACAAGATCGTCGCGCTCGCCGATCAGTTTTGAGTGCTGGCCTTCGACGTCGCGCAATTCCTGCTCGGCTAGCAAATTCACCGAGCCGAGCCGCTCGCGCTCTTGCTTGATACGCTCGATCTTGGCCTCGACCTCGGCGATCGACGGCGTTTCGGCGTCGGGCTTGAGTTCGGCAACTGCCGCCGCGGCGGCCGGCTCGATTTGGAGGACCTCGCGGATTTCGTGCTCGATATCGGCCAGTCGGCGCTTGGCGGCGTCGTGGCGTTCCTCGCCGCGGGCGGCTTCCGCGCGCGCTTCACCGACCGCTTCAAGCGCCAAGCGGGCGGCTTTGTCCGCCTCGGCAAGTTCGGTCTCGGCTGCCGCCAGCCGGTCCGCGGCGGTGCGGCGCTCGGCGGTGGCGGTTTCGATCTCGCCGATCAGCGCCTGACGCTGGCTTGCGAGTTTTTGCGGCGCATTCTTAAGCTCGGCGCGTTCGCTCGCCGCTTGGTCGGTGCGCTGCCCGAGCGTGTCGATCTGCGCCGCCGCATTACCTTTGCGGTCGCTCCAGGCTTGCCGCTCGCCGGCGATGGCGCGGAGCCGATGATTGGCAAGCTCCGCCTCGCGCGCGATTGCCTGCGCTTCGCCCCGCTCTACGGCGCAGGTCGCGCGTTCGCGCGCTACCGCCGCATTAATCGCGGCAAGCTTGCTTTCGATCTCGGCGACGGCCGGGAGCGCGGCGAGCGCCTTCGCCGCTTCGGCGCGGGCAAGCTCGGTTTCGTCGCGGCCGGCACCGATGCGCTGCCTGGCTTCCCTAAGCGCCGAGAGGCGCGCCGCGTTGCGGCCGATCTCGCGTTCCGCAGCGGTATGTTCTTCACGTGCGGCGTCGGTCAGGCGCTGCGCTTCGCGCCAGCGGGCGCGCGCCTCGGTTTCGGCCGCGGCCGCCGCCGTCAGTGCTGCTTCCGCGGCCTCGACGACGCGGCGGTTGTCTTCGACGTCACCGCGCGCGGCCGCAAGCTCGGCCTCGATCGCCTGCAGACGGCCGCGTTCGGCGAGGCGGCGCGCCGCGCCGGTCGGCGCGTGAGCGGCGACGGCAAAACCGTCCCAGCGCCACAAATCGCCCTCGGGCGAAACAAGCCGCTGGCCCGGCTTGAGCATTCGGGAAAGGCGGGGCCCGTCGCCGCGCGCGACGACGCCGATCTGGGCGAGGCGGCGGGCGAGTTCCTCCGGCGCCTTCACACATTGCGACAGCGCTGTGGCGCCCTCCGGCAGGCTCGGATCGGACGGATCGAGTGCCGCGCCGGCCCAATGCATCGGCGCGGATGTGCCCACTGGCGCATCGAGATCGTCGCCTAAAGCGGCGCCCAGCGCTTTCTCATACCCTTTCGACACGGTGATGGCGTCCATCGCCGGCGGCCAGAGATTTTTAGCCTCGACAGCGAGCAGCTTGCCGATGGTCTTGGCCTCGGTGTCGAGGCGCTGCGCGCTCTTCTCCGCGGCGGCGAGCGGCGCGCGAACAGTGTCGACCTCTTCCCTGGCGCGTCGATGCGCGGCTTCCGCGGTATGTGCGGCGGCTTCCGCTTCAGCGAGCGTGGCTTGCGCGCCGGCGACCGCATCGGCGAGCGCCGTCAAGTCGGGCGCGCTGCTGTCGGTCGCAGTCAGGCCGGCATCGATATTGGCGAACTCAGCCTCGAGCCGCGCCGCGCGCTCTTCGTGTTCGCGCAAGGCGGCCTGCAACTGATTGCGCCGCGCCGTGAGATCGGCGAGTTCGCCGGTCAATTCGGCAAAGGATTTTTCCGAGCCCGCCAGCGTCGCGTCCGCGGCCGCGACGCGCTGATTGGCGCCGGCAAGCCGTTCGCCGGTTTCCCGTGCCACAGCGGAAAGCGCCGTCTCTTCGGCGCCGAGGCGGGCCAGGGCTGCCTCGGCGTCGGCCGCCAGCGCCCGCTCGCGGGTCGAAATCGGCGGCGAATTGCTCGATGCGGCGGTCAAGTTCGCCGATGCGCTCCTTGGCGCGGGCCTCCTCGCGCTCCAGCGTCTCGCGCGCGACGATCAGGCGCTGCAGCCCGGCGGCGGCGCTTGCTTCCGCCTCGCGCAACCCCGGCAGGCCCGCGGCTATTTGCGCCTGGCGGGTCGAGGAGCGCGCTTGTTCCCCGGTGCGCGCCGCGACGACGCGGATGGCCTCGTCCTTGGCGCGTCCGGTTTCGCCGACTTCCGCCCGCGCCGCGATCCAGCGTAAGTGGAACAACAGCGCCTCGGTGCGGCGCACCTGGCCGGATATGTTGCGGTAACGCACCGCCTGCCGCGCCTGGGTCTTCAGCGCGGCAATCTGGGCGGCGAGCTGGCCGATGACATCCTCGACCCGCGCCAAATTCTGCTCGGCGGCCTTGAGCCGCAGCTCGGCTTCGTGGCGCCGCGCATGCAGTCCGGAAATGCCGGCGGCCTCTTCAAGGACGCGACGGCGCTGATCGGGCCGCGCCTGGATGATTTCGCCGATCCGACCTTGGTGCACCAATGCGGGCGATCGCGAGCCGGTCGAGGCGTCGGCGAACAGCACGGCGACGTCGCGCGCGCGCACCTCGCGGCCGTTGACGCGGAACGTCGAGCCATGCTCGCGCACGATGCGGCGGGAGACTTCCAGCGTGTCGAAATCGTTGAACGAGGCCGGCGCCGTGCGGTCGCTGTTGTCGATCGACACGGCGACCTCGGCGTGGTTGCGCCCCGGGCGTTCGGTGTTGCCGGAGAAGATCACGTCGTCCATCTCGGCCGCGCGCATCGCCTTGTAGGACGCTTCGCCCATCACCCAGCGGACGGCTTCGACCAGATTGGACTTGCCGCAGCCGTTCGGGCCGACGACCCCGGTGAAGTCCGGGCTCAATCTCGAAATCGGTCGGTTCGACGAAGGACTTGAAGCCGATCAGGCGCAGCCGCGTAAGCTTCATACCTTTGACACGTCCATTTCCCGTGCTGCGGCGCTGCAGGGAATCGCTAGAGGCTCACGCCTCGGGCTGATGTCCCTTGGCGCGGGAGGTGTGCCGCATCGGCGCGGAGAATGAATTGTCGCGACTGCGAGCGCAACAGCGCCGCTGAATTATCCAGACCTTCGTGCAGCCGGGGCCGGGTCGAAGCGGTTGGCGGGAGCCGGGACGGATCGCCGGATCAGGCCAAAAAACCCTTATCCTGTCTTGAGATAGGGGTCGATCTCCTTGGCCATCTGATCGATCGAGAGGTCGCCGACGAGCTTCTTGCCATTGATGAAAAAAGTCGGGGTGGAATTGACCCCAAGCTTGTCGACGGCGTGGTCGCGGACCGCCTGGATGTCATCGAGCATTTTTTGATTCGCCAGGCATTTATTGAACTGGTCTTCGGTGATGCCGTACTGCTTGGCGATTTCCTTGAGCGGCGGCACCGGGTCCTTGACGATCCACTGTTCCTGCTTGGCGAACAGCGTCTCGACGATCTGCATATATTTGTCCTTGCCGCCGCACAGCGCCACCATGAACCCGGCCGCGGCGAGCTGATCGAGCGGGAAGGTGCGCAAGGTGTAGCGCACCTTGCCGGTATCGATGTAACGCTTCTTCAGTTCGGGAAACGTGTTCTCCGAAAAATGCGCGCAGTGCGGACACGTCATCGACGCATATTCGATGATCGTCACCGGCGCCTTGTCGGAGCCGAGCATCACGTCGCCATTGGGCCCGGCATCGGCAAGATCGGCAGGGGAGGGCGTGGCGTCGTCCGCTTGAGCGGGGTCGGACAACGGCAAGATTGTGGCTGCCGCGCCCGCGCCGACAAGGGCGATGGCCGCGCCGGCCAGTAATAAATCACGACGATTGAGCGTCACGGAAAGCTCCTTGTTCGAGCCGGAAATTCGAGGAATTCGTACGTGAGCAATGTGGCATTAGCGCGCCTTCGCGCCAAGCCCCTGCGGCATACCGGTTTCAGCTTTGCTTGATCGCTGCGCCAAGCCGCGCCAGCGCGTCCTTTAAATCGTCATCGCCAATATTCGTCAGACTTTGCGCGATCCGCGCCGCCGCAGCCGAGTCTATACCGCGCGGTGATTTGCGCTCGCCGCGCCGCAGCGGCGCCTGGCGTAGCGCGAGCCGCGCCACGGCGCGCCAGCCGAGAAAGCGGTTGACCCGCTCGCAGATCACGTCGGCGAGGTGCTGGACTTCGATTGCCGCCGGGCCTTCAACCCGCAGGAAGAGGATGCCTGGCTCGCGCTTTTCGCCGTCCGGCGGACGCGTCCAGTGGATTTTGATCGGTTCAGAGTGCGCGGCGACCTCGATACCGACAATATCCGCCCAGCGCGTCACCAGTTCGGCGGAGGCAAAACCCTGCCGGCTAAAGGTCTCGCCCACGACCTTTGGCACAAGGTCGCGCAGCGGCTTGGCAAACGGACGACCGCTCTTGTTCATGGAACGAGCCTCTGTCATCCCACAGATCATGACCGTAGCAGCGAAACCTGCCGGACGACAGCGCGCCAAGGGCGCGGCGGCAGTTTCGTCACCGCAACCCACCGATCTGCTCGACTGGTACGATCGTCACCGCCGCAAGCTGCCGTGGCGGGCGCCGCCGGGCCAGCGCGCCGACCCCTACCGCGTCTGGCTCTCCGAAATCATGCTGCAGCAGACCACGGTCAAGGCGGTCGCGCCCTATTACGCACGGTTTCTGGCGCGCTGGCCCGACATCGCCGCGCTGGCGGCGGCGTCGCTCGATGACATTCTCAAAACCTGGGCCGGTCTCGGCTATTACGCGCGCGCCCGCAATCTGCATGCCTGCGCCCGCGCCGTGGTCGAGCGGCACGGCGGGAAAATCCCGGAAAGCGAAGCAAGCTTGCGCGATTTACCTGGCATCGGCCCCTATACGGCCGCCGCCATTGCGGCCATCGCCTTCGACGCGCCGGCAACGCCGGTCGACGGCAACGTCGAACGCGTGATCGCCCGGCTTTATGCGCTCGATGCGCCGCTGCCGGCGGCGAAAGAGGAAATTTCCCGTCTCGCACGGGGGCTCACCCCGCCGCGGCGCGCCGGCGATTTCGCGCAGGCCATGATGGATCTCGGCGCCACTATCTGCACGCCGAAAACCCCAGCCTGCGCCTTATGCCCGTGGAACGGCAACTGCGTGGCGACCTTTCGCGGCGTCGCGGAAACCTATCCGCGCCGCGTGCCGAAGCGCGAAGGGGTATTGCGCCGCGGGGGCGCCTTTGTCGTGCACCGGGCGGACGGCTTTATTCTGGTGCGTACGCGTCCGCGGAAGGGTCTCCTCGGCGGCATGACCGAGGTGCCGACGACCGAATGGTCGAAGGATTTCCAAGAGAAGAATGCGCTCGACAGCGCGCCGGGCTTTTCTTCGCCTCGCTCCAACGGTGGCATGCAGATGAAGTGGAGTCGCCGGCCGGGCGTTGTCCGTCACGTCTTCACGCACTTTCCGCTCGAACTGACAGTGTACGTGGCGCAGGTTCCGGCACGAACACCGGCGTCGAAGGGCGCGCGTTGGGTCAAAGTCGATGAGCTTGCCGGCGAGGCCTTGCCGAGCCTCATGCGCAAGGTCTTGGCGCACGCGCTGACTTTGGATCGAATGCACAAATTCCAACCGGGAAAGGATCAATTATGAAAATCGAACGACACGAGACCGGGCCGCGCATGAGCAAGGCGGTCGTCCACGGCGACACCGTCTATCTGGCCGGCATCGTCGCCGACGCGCCCAAGGGCAAGAGCATGGCCGAGCAGACCAAAAGCATTCTCTCGCAAATCGACGGTTTTCTCGCCGAGGCCGGGACCGACAAGAGCAAGCTTCTCTCGGCCAATATCTGGATCACCGATATGGCGAAATTCGCCGAAATGAATGGAGTGTGGGACGCCTGGGTGTCGCCTGGCAATACACCGGCGCGCGCCACCGTCGAGGCCAAACTCGCCTCGCCGGACTATCTCGTCGAGATCATGGTCGTGGCCGCGAGATGAAAGCGCTGTTGCCGCTGGCGGAGACGATCGCGCGGCGTCTGATCGGGCGCCGCGAGACCATCGCCATCGCCGAATCCTCGACCGGTGGGCTGATCGCCGCGGCTTTGCTGGCGGTGCCGGGCGCCTCGGCCTATTTTCTCGGCGGCGCGGTGGTCTACACCAAGGCGGCGCGCGCCACGTTGCTCGGCTTCGGCGACGCTGAAATGCAGGGAATGCGAGCGGCGACCGAAGCCTATGCCCTCTTCATCGCGCGCCGCGTCCGCGACCGGCACAGCGCCGTATGGGGCCTCGGCGAAACCGGCGCCACCGGACCGACCGGCAATCGCTACGGCGATCCGGCGGGCCACACCTGCATCGCGGTTGCCGGTCCGGCCGAGCGCGCGATCACGCTGCGCACCGGCAGCGCCGATCGGCTTGCGAATATGGGTGCCTTCGCCAAACGTGCGCTTGAGCTATTGATCGACGTGATACCTGCGGCGTAGCCGGCTTTACTCGGCGGCTTCCGCCATTTCCGATCGCACGATGGCACGGAAGTCGTCGATGGAGGTCAGCCCCTTCGGCGTCTCGACATGCCAGAAGGTCCAGCCGTTGCAGGCTTCGAGGCCCTGCGCCAAGGCGCCGATGCGGTGGATCGAGCCGACCGCTTCACCGAGGGCAAGCGCTCCGTCGGCACGAACCAGCGCGCGATGCCGCCTTTTGGCGTCGACGAGCTTGATGCCGGGCGAAACCAGCCCGCGCTCGATCAGCGCGGAAAACGGCACCCGCGGCGCTTCGCGCGCGGTCATGAAAGCGGCAAGCGACGGTTCCGGCATCGGCTCGATGGCGCCAATGCGCTTGCTGGCCGCTGCGGCGTAATCCGCCTCGCGCTCGATGCCGATAAAGCGTCTGCGCAAGCGGTGCGCGACCGCGCCGGTGGTGCCGGTGCCGCAGAACGGGTCGAGCACGAGATCGTCCGGGCGCGACGCGGCGAGGATGACGCGGGCCAATAGCGCTTCCGGCTTTTGCGTCGGATGCAGCTTTTTTCCGTCGGACCCTTTGAGCCGCTCCTCGCCGGTGCACAGCGGGATGAACCAATCGGAGCGCATCTGGATGTCGTCGTTGCCCGCCTTGAGGGCCTCGTAGTTGAACGTATAATCGCGCTTGGCGGCATCGCGTGCCGCCCAGATCAGCGTCTCATGCGCGTTGGTGAAGCGGCGGCCGCGGAAATTCGGCATCGGATTGGACTTGCGCCAGACGATGTCGTTGAGGATCCAGAAACCGAGGTCCTGAAGCACGGCCCCGACACGGAAAATGTTGTGGTAGGAGCCGATGACCCACAGCGTGGCGGAAGGTTTCATCACCCGGCGGCAGGCGGCGATCCATGCGCGGGTGAAATCGTCATAGGCGGAGAAGCTGGCAAATTTGTCCCAATCGTCGTCCACCGCATCGACGCGCGAATCGTCGGGACGCTTGAGGTCGCCCTGGAGCTGCAGATTGTACGGCGGATCGGCGAAGACGAGATCGACGGATTGCGCCGGGAGCTTTGTCATCTCGGCAACGCAGTCGCCGACGACAATGCGCGCGGAGGCGGACTCTGGCGAACTCAAAACTCACGCGGGGCGTCCTTCCGGACGCCCCGCGACGCGACACAACCATGACTCAGAACTCTGACTCAGGCGACGCGATCGGCGACGCGGGACCTACAACCGACGAACAGGATCATGCGGGCCCAAGGTAAAAAACGCGTTACTGAAAAACGCACAGCACTAGGCAATAAATGCCGGGAAACACTTAGTTAATTCGCCACGAGCGGCGGCAGATTTGACCGTTTGGCGCGCCGCCTTGCTGGGCTTTTGAAGGAGCAAATACATGCGTTGGGATGAATTCCGTCGCTCCAGCAATGTCGAGGACGATCGCGGCGCGAGCGATGGCGGCTTCGCCATGCCTGGTGGCGCGCATGGCCTCGGCATCGGCACGATCGTCATTCTCGGCTTGATCGGCTGGGCGCTGGGCATCGATCCGAGCGTCCTCATCAACGGCGCGGAAATTGTTTCCGGCGGCGGCCCGATGATCCAGCAAAGCGGCCCGCCGCCAGCGGACGATGCACAAACCGCGCAGACCAAGGATTTTGTCGCCGCGGTGCTTGGCGATACCGAGGACCGCTGGACCGACATGTTCAGCGCAATGGGTCGGACTTACCATCCGCCGCACCTGCGGCTCTTCACCGGCGCGATCGATGGCGGCTGCGGCATGGCGCAGTCGGCCATGGGACCGTTCTATTGCCCGCAGGATAAGGACATCTACCTGGATATGTCGTTCTTCCAGGACATGCAGAATAAATTCGACGCCTGTTCCAGCGACAAAGCCTGCAGGTTCTCCGAAGCCTATGTGATTGCTCACGAGGTCGGTCATCACGTGCAGGACGAGCTCGGCGTTCTGCGTACCGTGCAAGCGCAACAGGCCGCGGCGAGCAAGACCGCCGCGAATGCGCTGCAGGTGCGCATCGAGCTACAGGCGGATTGCTATGCCGGGGTGTGGGCGAACCGCGCCCAGCAGAAGCACAGTTTCCTAGACGCGGGCGACATCGATCAGGCCTTGCAAACTGCGTCCGCCATCGGCGACGACCGTTTGCAGAAGGAAATGCAGGGCTATGTCGTGCCGGATAGCTTTACCCACGGCACCTCGGAACAGCGCAAGCGGTGGTTTTCAAACGGCTTCAATTCCGGCCAGCTTTCAGCCTGCGATACAATGTCGGCAAGCCCGCTTTAGCACCGCTTGGCAGAACGGCCGCGCCCCTCTAAGCTATTAGCGGATTGATGCATTTTCCGCTCATTCCCGCGTCAGCGAGAATCCGGAATTCCGGTCCCGCAACGGGTCGCCCGATCGCGCACGCGCGATGAGGCCCCTCGCGGGGGGACGAGCGGATAGTGAAGTGGCGTATAGGCTCGGTCATGCCTGGGATTGACGAAGGCAAACAGTTTGTGCCGCTCAAGATCGCGGTGCTGACGGTTTCCGACACGCGCGACATGAAGGACGATAAATCCGGCGCGGTGCTGGTGCAGCGCATCGTCGCCGCCGGTCATTACGTCGCCGAACGCAGCATCGTCACCGACGACATCGAGGCCATCCGTGGCCGGGTCAAGGCCTGGATTGCGGATCCGATGATCAACGTCATTATCACGACCGGCGGCACCGGCTTCACCGGGCGCGATGTCACTCCGGAAGCGATCGAACCCTTGTTCGACAAGAAGATGGACGGGTTCTCGGCACTGTTCCTGGTGATCAGCTTCCCCAAGATCGGCACATCGGCGATCCAGTCGCGCGCCACCGCCGGCGTTGCCGGCTCGACTTACATCTTTTGCCTGCCGGGCTCGCCGGGCGCCTGCCGGGACGCCTGGGACGAAATTTTGGTGCATCAGCTCGATTACCGCTACGGCCCGTGCAATTTCGTCGAGATCATGCCGCGGCTCGACGAGCATCTGCGCCGGCCGAAAGCCAGCGGCGCGACGGTTTAGAGAGACGGAGGCACCGGGATCACACCGAGCCCTCCCAGCGGGGGCGGTGAACTTTCCGATGTGGCCGGCCACGAATGGCCTCCAAGCAAACTGGAAATCCCTGCCGCCGCGCTCAGCGCTACGATAATAAAAGCAATCAGACTTGCTGCAGCGACCCACCGGCGGCCGGTGCGCATTGCTCGATCCGGGAATTGGCGCCCTAGCGACTGCATGCTGCTGCCAAATCTTATGCGCTACTGCTGCCTTTGCAGTTCCAAATCCCAGTGTTCGCTGACCACGGGCTTGCTCCAGCTCACGCGTTCCTCGCTGCGGGTGAGCGTGAAACCGGCCTTCTGATAAATGTGCCGCGCCGCGGTGAGCACGCTGTGCGTCCATAGCGTGATATTGGTGTAGCCGGTGCCGCGGGCGAAATCGGTGCATTCGTCGACGAGCCGCGCGCCGAGCCCAAGCCCGCGCGCCTTCGGATCGACCAGCAGCAAGCGGATGCGCGCCACGGTGTCCGAGTCGGCGACCAGGAAAACGCAGCCGACATTCGCGCCGTCCAGTTCCGCGATCCAGCAGCGCTCGCGCTGCGGGTCGTTCTTGTTGGCGAAGTCGGCGACGATTTGGGCACAGACGCCTTCGAACGGTTCGATCCAGCCGTATTCCTGCGCGTAGAGCTCGGCATGGCGCTTGACCACCCAGCCGAAATCGCCGGGCTGCGGCGCGCGGAGCAGGTAGCGGCGGTCCGGTGCCGGCGCTTGCGGCGCGGGCGTTTCAATGTTGCCGCCGAGCAGCGTCTGGATCGTCTCCATCGCTCCGATCAGGCGGAGCTGATCCTGCGCCGCAAGCTTGTCGAGCATCGCTGCGGTATCGCGTTGCGAGCGGCGCTCCAGCGGCGCGTAGTCTTTACGGCCGCGCGGCGTGAGCGTCAGATGGCTTTGCCGGGCGTCGCTGGCGGAAGCTTGGCGCCGGATCAGCCCGCGCTTTTCGAAATTGCGCAACACGCGGGACAGATAACCGGCATCGAGATCGAGCGCGCGGCCGATCTCGCTTGCGGTGGGCGCATCCCCGCGCGCGATCTCGTAAAGCACCCGCGCCTCGCCGAGCGAATAGGGGCTGTCGAGGAACTTCTTGCGCAACACGCCGATCTGCCGCGTGTAAAAGCGGTTGAAGCGGCGCACCGTCGCGGTGCGATCTTGGTCGACGCGATGTCCGGCGCCCCGATGGGCGTTCCAGTCCAGCATGGCGCCAGCTTTGGCCATATACTTGACAAAGTCAAGTATATGGCCCGAACGCCTGGGTGGCCAATTTGACGATGCGCCGTCGGCCGATGCGACGAACGAGGTCGCGTTCGGGATCGCCGCTATGCTCGGAATGGCCGCCAAGCGCGGCATAGAAGTCTCTGGCGATGACGAGGCCTTGCTCGGGGCGTGGCGGGGCGCCGAGAGCAGTCGCGAGCCAGCGCACGGCTTCGCGAACGCTAGGTTGCTGTCTGGCGCGGCGAAACACAGCGGCTGCAGTGTGGCGCGCACCGTGCTGGAGGAAGCGGCCCATCTCATTTGTCCAGGGCGTATCGAGCACGGTTCCCGGTAGCAGGAACAATAGCCACGGCGCCCGCGCCGCCGTGGCGGCCGCCTTAAGCCGGCGCGCGAGCGGGCCCTCGACCACCAGGAAATTGCAGCCGGCGATATCGGCGACGGCCGCAGTGCCGTCTCGCGATCCGGCGTCGGCAATCAGCACCTCGGTGATGAGACCCGCCGTGGCGCCGGCAACGAGCGCTGCCAGTGTCGGCACCAGCGCGCTCTCCGAATTCCGCGTCGGAATAATAACGCTCAGCATGTCTGCCGCGTGAAGCCCAAAAAGTCTTCGCCGAGGCTTGAATAGGCCCGGCATCCCGTGGTCTCCAAGGCTTGTTTATAAGCAACCATCACGAACAATTGTTCTTGTTTTGTTCACAGAACTACGTTAGCTATCCGTCAGGAGTCATCCATGGGTCGTTCGTCCGCGTTGAGACGCCCGCCGGCGCCGCTGCCCTCCGCGCCGGCGGGCGAATTGGGGAGCGCCATCGACCGCGAGCGCCGCCGCGGCCGCGGTACGATCTCGAACGCCTCCGGGCGTTTCGAGCCGCTTGCCCGCGTCGCTTTTGACGACGGCTGGCAAGGCCCCGACGACTTGCCGCCGTTTAGGACCATGGTGACGGTCAACTCCACCCGCAAGATCATTGCCCGCAATGACTCGCCGGACATTTCCTTCGAGCAATCGATCAATCCCTATCGCGGCTGCGAGCATGGCTGCGTTTACTGCTACGCGCGGCCGAGCCATGCCTATCTCGGCCTATCGCCGGGGCTCGATTTCGAATCCAAGCTGTTCATGAAGCCGAACGCGCCGGAGTTGCTGGAGCGCGAACTGTCGGCGCCGGGCTACGTGCCGAAGATCATCGCGCTCGGCTCCAACACCGATCCTTATCAGCCGATCGAGCGCCGCTATCAGATCACGCGCCGCATTCTCGAAGTTTTGGAGCGCGCCGGCAATCCGGTCGGCATCGTGACCAAGTCGGCGCTGGTATTGCGCGATCTCGACGTTCTCACGCGGATGGCCAAGCGCGATCTGGTCAAGGTGGCGATCTCGGTCACGACGCTCGATGCGAAACTGGCGCGCGTGATGGAGCCGCGCGCCTCGACGCCGCCGCGCCGGCTCGATGCTTTGCGCCAACTGGTCGCGGCGGGCGTGCCGACCTCGACCTTGGTGGCTCCGGTCATCCCTGGGATCAACGATGCGGAGCTGGAGCGCGTTCTCGAAGCGGTGGCCGAAACCGGCGTGCGTAACGCCGGCTATGTGCTGTTGCGCTTGCCGCTGGAATTGCGCGATTTGTTCCGCGAGTGGCTGACCGAGAATTTTCCCGACCGCGTCGAGCATGTGTTCAAGCTCATCCGCGACACCCGCGGCGGCAAGGATTACGATTCGACCTTCGGCAGACGCATGACCGGTTCCGGCCCGATCGCCTGGATGATCGGCCGCCGCTTCGAGGTCGCCTGCGAGCGGCTCGGCTTCAATACGACGAGCGTGAGGACCACGACCGAGCATTTTCGACCGCCGCGGCCGGCGGCGCGGCAACTCGATTTGTTTTAGTCCTGTAATCTCCGGAACATTGATCCGCATTGCGGATCGTGCTGCCGCGTGATCAACATAGGGTATGAGTCGCAACGGAACCGGCCGCAAGGAGACCCCGCCCGCGCGTCTGCCGCTCGGCGAAGAACCGATCATGCGCCCGACATTCCGGCGCGAGCGCTCGGCGCTCAAGCGCGGCGTCTGGCCGGTTGCCGGATGCGACGAAGCCGGCCGCGGCCCGCTGGCCGGGCCGGTCGTTGCCGCAGCCGTCATTCTCGATCCGGACAATGTACCGCGCGGGCTCGACGATTCGAAGCGGCTCACGCCGGAGCGGCGCGAAGTTCTGTATGAACGCATCTGCGCCCGGGCCCAGGTCGCGGTAGCGCTGGCGCCGCCGGCGCGGATCGATCGCGATAATATTTTACGCGCGTCGTTGTGGGCGCTCGCTCGGGCCGTCGCCGCGCTGCCGGTCAAGCCGCGTCTCGTCTTCGTCGACGGCCGCGACCGCATCGATGCCGGCTGCGATTGCGAGGCGGTGATCGGCGGCGATGGCCTGGTTGCCTCGATTGCCGCCGCCTCAATCGTCGCCAAGGTGACGCGCGACCGGCTGATGGCCTGTCTCGGCGCCGCCCATCCAGGTTACGGCTTCGAGCGCCACATGGGCTACAGCGTGCCGGAGCATTTTGAGGCGCTCGACCGGCTCGGGCCGACAATTCACCACCGCCGCTCGTTCGCGCCGGTGGCCGGCGCTCTCGGTCTGACCGATGACGAGGCCGGCGCGGTGATCGCCGGCATATTGCCTCTCTAGCTTGGCCGCCCTATAGGGCACCGCCGGGTCCGATGCTCTACGTCTCCCTTTACGTCGAATTGCTGCGCTCGCGGCCGTGGCTGGTGTTCTGGCCGGCGGCACTGGCGCAAGCCGCGGTCTGGATCGCGGTGCCGATGCTGTTTTACTCGGCTCCGCCCAGCGGTCTGGCACAGCTTCTCGCCATTGGGCACGAGTTCCGCTTCGACGCCGGCGTCGGCCCGCCGCTCGCCTATTGGCTCGCCGAAATCGCCTATCGCGGCGCCGGCATGTTCGGCGTCTATGCGCTGGCGCAGATTTGCGTCGTCACGACCTATTGGTGCGTGTTCGCGCTCGGCCGCGCCATCGTCGGCCCGACGCACGCGGTCATCGCGGTGCTATTGATGGTGGGCATTTCCTTGTTCACGGTGCCGTCCCCGGATTTCGGTCCGCCGATCCTGTCGCTGGCGCTGTGGGCCGTGGTGCTGCTGAATTACTGGCGCGCGGTGATGCAGAACGAACGGCGGTCGTCGTACCTGCTCGGCGTCGCGGCGGCGCTGCTCCTGCTCACCAGCGCCGCAGCGCTGATCCTGCTCGGCGTGCTCCTCGCGTTCACCGCGCTCACCGCGCGCGGCCGCGGCGTGCTCGATGCGATCGCCGCTTGGATCATGGCGCTGGCGCTCGTCCCTTTTCTGTTCCTGCACCTGATCTGGCTCGGCGGCATGGCGGGTACGCTGCCGGCGACGCTTGCGCACCTGCGCTATGCCGCGCTTGCCGACGCCAACACCGCGGCGTGGCTGCGGCTTGTTGCAGCGCTTATCCTCGCCCATGCCGGGCTCGCCATCCTGTTAGTGCTGGCGGCCGGCTGGCCGCGGATGCAGGCAAGCCCGGCGCTGCCGCTTTCGCGCGCACCGGTCGATGCATTCGCAGCGACATACGTCAAGGTTTTCGCGCTCGCGCCGGGATTGCTGGCGACGATGTTCGCCGTCGTGCTCGGACGTGCGCTGCCGATCGGCGGCGCGGCGCCGCTCCTCGTGCTTTCCGGGCTTGCCCTGGTCATCGCCGCCGGCGACAGCATCGAGCTCTATCATCAGCGTGTCCTCGGCTTCGCCTGGGCCGGGCTGCTCGTCGTGCCGGCGATATTCGTGCCGATCCTAATCGTGCTGTTGCCGTGGACGGCCGGCATGGATCTGAAAGTTGCGCAGCCGGCGACCGCCATGGGCCGCTTCTTCGCCGATAGTTTTGCGCGCAGGACCGGACAGCCGCTTGCGGTGGTGACTGGCGACCCACATCTCGCCGCGCTGGTCGCGCTCGGTGCGCCGAGCCGTCCCAGCGTATTTTTCGACGCCGACCCGGCGCGCTCGCCCTGGATCACCGCCGACGACATCCGCAAGAAAGGCGCCATCGTAATCTGGTCGGCGGTCGACACCACGCCGACGCCGCCTCCGGACATCAAGGCCTATTTTCCCGATCTCGTTGCCGAAGTGCCGCAAGCATTTGACCGGCCGGTGCAGGGCAGGCTGCCGACATTATGGATCGGTTGGGGCGTGATCAGACCGGGCAGCGTCGCGGCGGCGGCATCGGCGCATTGAGTGTCATGCTCCGCCTTCGCGGATGATGCCGCGTCAGTGATAGGCCGCACCCTCGCGGACTTTGCCGCGGAACAGCCAATAGGTCAGCGCGGTATAGCCGAGTATCAGCGGCAACAGCACCAGAGTGCCGACCAGCATGAACATCTGGCTCGAAGGCGCGGCAGCGGCGTCGCGAATCGTCAGGTCCGGCGGCACGATATAAGGAACCGTCGAAATCGCGAGGCCGAGATAGCCGAGCAGGAACAGCGCGATGGTGGCAAGAAACGGCGCCGCCTCGCGCCGCGCCTCGATCCAGCGCCATTGCGCGAACGCGATCAGCGCGGTGAGGATCGGCACCGGCGAGAGATAGAGGATGTTGGGCATGATAAACCAACGCTGCGCGATGCGCGGGATGGTCAGCGGCGTATAAATGCTCACCGCCGCCATGAAGACAAGCACCGCAGCAAGCAACATCTTTGCCTTTGTCGCCGCGCGGGCCGCCATGTCGCCGTCAGTTTTCAGCATCAGCCAGGTGGCGCCGAGAAGCGCATAGCCGGCGACAACGCCGAGCCCGCAAAGAAGTCCGAACGGCGTGGCCCAATCGAACGGGCCGCCGGCATAGGCGCCGTTCTCGACCTTGACTTCCTGCACCAGCCCGCCCAGCACCAAACCCTGACAAAAGCCGGCGAGCGTCGAGCCGGCGGCGAATATGAAGTTCCACAACGGCTTGTGCTGCGCGATGGTGCGAAATTCGAACGTGACGCCGCGGAACACCAAAGCGAGTAGCATGACGATCAACGGAAGATAAAACGCCGGCATGATGATCGAATAGGCCCGCGGAAATGCGACCAGGAGCCCGCCGCCGCCGAGCACCAGCCAGGTTTCGTTGCCGTCCCAGAACGGCGCGATCGACGCCAGCATGCGATCGCGCTCGGCGTCGTTTTTAGCGAACGGAAACAATATGCCGATGCCGAGGTCGAAGCCGTCGAGGACGACGTAAAGCGCCACCGCGACGCCGATCAGCGCGGCCCAGATCAAAGGAAGAAATGGTGCGATGTCCAAGGTGCGAGTCATGGCGAGCGCTCAGGTCTCGAAAGTCGGATGGCCAGCGGCAAGATGCGGCGTCCCTTCAGGCAGCCGCGTTTCCTGGATGCCTTGGGCGATCAGCCGGTTGATGAAGTAGATGCCGAACGAGAACACGACGCCGTAGACCAGGACGAAGAGGATCAGCGTGGTCGCGATGCTGCCACCCGGAACCGGCGCGATCGCATCCGCGGTGCGCAATATGCCGTCCACGATCCACGGCTGGCGGCCGCTTTCCGTGACGACCCAGCCGGCGATGACCGCGACGAAGCCGACCCACCAGGTCTGCGCCACCACTTTTAGATACCATCGCGTCTCGAACAGCCGCCCGCGCCACCACAACCACGCGCCGAACCAGGCCGCGGCGATCATATAGAGACCGATCCCCACCATGACGCGGAAGCCGAAGAACACGTTCGGCAGCGGCGGCCGGTCCTGCGGCGGCACCTCCTTCAATCCCGGAAACAGGCCATCCCATTGCCGAGTCACCAGAAGGGAGGCGATATGCGGCAGCGCGATCGAGTAGAGATTGCTTTCGGTTCGCTCGTCCGGCCAGGCGAAGATTTCGAACGGCGCCGGCTGGCTGCCGTCCCAATGCGCCTCCATGGCGGCGATCTTGGTCGGCTGATATTTCAGCGTATTCTCGGCATGCATATCGCCGATGATGAGCTGCAGCGGCGCCAGGATCGCCGTCAGCCCGATCGCCATGCGCAGCATGGTGTGCGCTTCCTCGGCGTGGCGATTGGCCAACAGATACCGTGCGCCGACCGCGATCCCGACGAAGCCGCCGGTGAGCAGCGAAGCATTGAGCATATGGGCGAGCCGGTAGGGAAAGCTTGGATTGAAGATGATCGCCCACCAGTTCGCCGGGTAGACGATGCCGTCCGCGATCGTGTAGCCGACCGGCGTCTGCATCCAGCTATTGGCCGCCAGAATCCAGAACGCCGAAAAGGTGGTGCCGGCGGCGACCACAATGGTGGAAAATACATGTAACCAGCGCGGCACACGGTCGCCGCCAAACAGCAAGATGCCGAGGAATGAGGCCTCAAGGAAGAACGCCGTCAAGACCTCGTAGCCGAGCAGCGGCCCAATGACGTTGCCGGCCACCGCCGAGAAACGGCTCCAGTTGGTGCCGATCTGATAGGACAGCACCACGCCGGATACGACGCCCATCGCGAACGATACGGCGAAGATCTTGGTCCAGAAGGCGGCGAGGCGCTTGTAGCGCTCGGAGCCGGTCCAGCCCCAAAGCACTTCCAGCGTCGCGAGATAGATGGCGATGCCGATCGTAAAGGTCGGAAAAATAATATGAAAAGAAATCGTGAAGGCGAATTGCAACCGCGCCAACAAAATCGGATCGAGATGCATGACGGAACTCCGTCACCTGCGGCCGTGAAACTACGGTATCATATGGTGGCGGCGAGGGGAACGTCATGGACGTTAGCGTAAGCCGCGCGCAAAAGCCCCAGTCGGTTCTGGAATGAACGTCATGAACGCTGCAGCGTTTTCGTCATGGCAGCTTTGGGCGGTTCTCTCAGCCGTTTTTGCGGCGCTTACGGCGATTTTCGCCAAGGTCGGCGTCGAAAACGTCAACTCCGATCTCGCGACGTTTATCCGCACGATCATTGTTGTTTGCGTTTTGGCCTTGATCGTCTACGCGACGCGGCAGTTTCAAAATCCGGCGGAAATCTCTGGCCGCACGTATTTGTTTCTTGTGCTCTCTGCTCTTGGCACCGGCGCTTCATGGCTATGTTATTTTCGCGCACTCAAGCTTGGCGATGCGGCGCAAGTTGCGCCGATCGATAAATTGAGCGTCGTTCTGGTCGCCGTGTTCGGCGTGCTGTTTCTTGGCGAGAGGCTTTCGGCGCTGAGTTGGCTCGGTATCGCGCTGGTCGCGACCGGCGCGATCCTGGTGGCGATCGGCTGAGCGCTAGCTCGCCAACGCTTTCTTCAGCGCCAGGAAATCTCGCCAGGCGAAGCGCTTTTGCAGCGGGCTGCGCAGCAGAAAAGCGGGGTGGAACGTGGCCAGCGCCCGTATTTCGCGCGTGCCGGTGTCGTAGGAAAACCAGCGCCCTCGCGTGCGGGTAATGCCTTCTTTGATGGAGAGCAGCGTCTGCATCGCCGGGCCGCCCAGGCAGACGACGATATCGGGGTTCGCAAGCTCGATCTGGCGGCGGATGAACGGCAGGCAGATCGCGGTTTCCTGCGGGGTGGGCGTGCGGTTGCCGGGGGGCCGCCACGGCACGACGTTGGCGATATAGGCGCTGGTGCGATCGAGACCGATCGCCGCCATCATGAGATCGAGCAATTTGCCGGAACGGCCGACGAAGGGACGGCCGACGATGTCTTCGTCATAGCCGGGAGCTTCGCCGACGAACATGACGCGGCTTTGCGGATTGCCGTCGGCGAAGACGAGTTGGGTTGCGGTCATGCGCAAGGCGCAGCCTTCGAATGCTTCGAGCAGCGCGCGCAAATCCAAGAGCGTCTGCGCCGTCCTCGCCGCCTCCCGTGCCGCCATCACCGCCGCTTCGGGGAGTCGCCGGCGCTGTCATACTCCCTCCCCCCTTGCGGGGGAGGGGCGGGGAGGGGGGTTGCTTGCTCAATGCAAGCGACGAAGTCAGACCCCCCTCCCGCCGCTTCGCGGCGGCCTCCCCCACAATGGGGGAGGCAACAGGATTTGTGCCGCGAGGAATGGTTTCATCCGCCATGCGGTCGACCGGCTCCTCGCCGATGACCGCGTCGGCGCCGGAGTCGAGGTAAAAGGCCAGGAGTTCGCGCGCTTCTTTGCGTCCGGAACTCATGAGCGAGCATTCATATCCGCGTATTCATACAAATCATGGGCGAACGGCGGCACTGCCGCAAGCCGGCGATTGTCAGCGTGTTAATTTCGTGAAAAATCATCTTTTGTCGTCCGGGACACGGAGCAGACCATGAACACAGCGGAGCTTCCGGCCCGGGAGGCGATGGAATTCGACACGGTGATCGTCGGCGCCGGTCCCGCCGGGCTTGCCGCGGCGATCCGGCTCAAGCAGCTCGCCCCGGACAAATCCGTCGTCGTGGTGGAGAAGGGCTCCGAGGTCGGTGCGCATATTCTTTCCGGCGCGGTGATCGACCCGATCGGCCTCGACAGCCTCATTCCGGAATGGCGCGGCGAAGACACCCCGATCAAGACCGCGGTGACCGCCGATCATTTCTACGCGCTCGGTGCCTCGGGCGCATTGCGGCTGCCGCTCGCGCTGATGCCGCCGCTCATGAGCAATCACGGCAATTTCATCGTTTCGCTCGGCGATGTCTGCCGCTATCTGGCGAAGAAGGCCGAAGCGTTGGGCGTCGAAATCTATCCAGGCTTTGCCGCTGCCGAAGTGCTGTTCGAGAACGACGCGGTTGCCGGCATTGCCACCGGCGACATGGGCATCGCCAAGGACGGTCACCACAAGCCGGGTTTCGCCCGCGGCATGGAGCTGCGCGGCAAATACACGCTGTTCGCCGAAGGCGCGCGCGGCAGCCTTTCGAAAGTGCTGATCGAGCGCTTCGGCTTGTCGCACGAGCGCGAGCCGCAAAAATTCGGCATTGGACTGAAAGAGCTTTGGCAGGTAGCGCCCGCACAATTCCGCAAGGGTCTGGTGCAGCACACGCTCGGCTGGCCGCTCGACAACCGCACCGGCGGCGGCTCATTCATCTATCATTACGACGACAATCTGGTTTCCATCGGCTTTGTCGTTCACCTCAACTACCGCAATCCGTATCTGTCGCCATTCGAGGAATTCCAGCGCTTCAAGACCCATCCGCTCGTGCGCGACACGTTCGCCGGCGGCAAGCGGATTTGCTATGGCGCGCGCGCCATCACCGAGGGCGGCTGGCAATCGGTGCCGAAGCTGACTTTCCCGGGCGGCGCGCTGATCGGCTGCGCCGCCGGCTTCGTCAACGTGCCGCGCATCAAGGGTAGCCATAACGCCATGCTGACCGGCATGCTCGCGGCCGCGCACGTCGCTACGGCGCTCGGCGAGGGGCGCGCCAACGACGAACTGTCGGGTTACGAAAATTCCTGGCGCGCCTCGCCGGTGGGGCGCGATCTGTGGCGGGTGCGAAATGCCAAACCGCTATGGTCGAAGCTCGGCACCTTCGCCGGCATCGCGTTCGGCGGGCTCGACATGTGGACCTCGACGCTCGGTTTTTCCGTGTTCGGTACGCTCAAGCATGGCAAGCCCGATTATGCGACGCTGCAACCTGCGGCGAAATGCCGGCCCATCGCCTATGCCAAGCCCGACGGCAAGCTGACTTTCGACCGGCTATCGTCGGTTTATCTGTCGAACACCAATCACGAGGAGGACCAGCCGGTTCATCTTCTGGTGCACGACTCCGCCTTGCAAAAATCATCCGAGCACGACGTTTATGCCGGGCCGTCAGCGCGCTATTGCCCGGCCGGTGTCTATGAATGGATCGAGGATGCGGGCCAGCCGCGTTATGTCATCAACGGACAGAACTGCGTGCACTGCAAGACCTGCGACATCAAGGATCCGAACCAGAACATTACCTGGGTGCCGCCCGAAGGCGGCGGCGGACCGAACTATCCGAATATGTGAGTCAGTCATAGACTTCTCGCCGATGTCCGATGGTCACAACGAGAACCACGAATCGACTCTCTTCAATGGCAGCGACAATGCGGTAATCGCCGACGCGGTAACGCCACAGGCCTTTCAGATCTCCCGTCAGCGGCCGTCCGAAGCGTCGGGGGTCTTCGGTCGTAGCGATGCGCTGGCGCAGGTACCGGAGAATCAGGCGTTGCGGTTCGGCGCCGAGTTTGCGTAGATCGCGCGCGGCGTCATTATCGAATTCGATCCGCCAGACGCGAGATTCGCTCATCCGCGTCAACGTGCCTCGGCAAGCTCACTCTCTAATTGTTCGAGCGTCACGCGCGCTCTCCTTCGCGCGAGCCGTTGGCGCGCCAGATGATAGTCCTCGAGATCCTCAAGATGGCGAAGAATGGCTTCCCGAGCGTAGAAGCTCTTGCTACGGCCAGTCTTTTTGGCCAGTGCGTCGAGCCGCTTTTCAATCTGAGGAGGTAAGCGCAACGCGAGCATCTAGATCTCCATGAATTTGCTATACAAGTATAACGACTGCCAGACAACATCAAGCGAGCCAGCGAACGAGCGACTTGATGGCGGTTGCCTGCCGCGATTTCGCCGCCGTTGAGGCCTAAAGGCCATGTGTGCGCGAGAATGCAGGACCGCGGAAGGCTTAAGTTTGTGTCCTTGCGGGCGTGCGGCAAAAGGGTCATTCTCGCGCAGATTTAGACAGAGGCGTCGGGCGCTCGATTCGCGCTCCCCCCGATCTAGTTCGTCGGCCGAACCATTCGCCAATGGAGATCTCGTGACTTATTCGCTGCCCCGGCATGCCGCCATGGTCGGTATTGCGCTTGCCTTCAGTCTGACTTCAGCATTTGCCGCGGAAACGCCGGCACAAGAGCAACTTTCGCCCGAGAATGCCGCCGGCAGTTATCTCGCCGCCCGGCATGCCTCGGCGGAGCGCGACGAGGCTGCCGCCGCAGCCTATTACCTCGACGTTTTGAAGCTCGATCCGCACAATTCGGATCTGATGAGCCGTGCGTTCCTCTCCGAGCTCACCGATGGCGACATCGATGGGGCGAGCAAGCTCGCCGACCGATTGCTTGCGATCGATCGCACCGATCGCATATCGCGGCTGGTGGTCGGTATACGCGAGCTGAAGAAGAAGCATTATGCGGCGGCGCGCGACGACTTTTCCCAGTCAGTGCGCGGTCCGGTGACCGACTTGACGGCGACGCTGTTGTCGGCCTGGGCGCTCGCCGGCGAGGGCGATAGCCACGCCGCGATCGACACCATGGACAAGCTCTCGGGGCCGGACTGGTACGGTATCTTCAAGGACCTGCATGCCGGGCTCATCCTCGATCTCGCCAAGGATAGGAAGGATGCCGGCAAGCGCTACGCCAGCGCCTACAAGGCCGATCCGACTGCGTTGCGCACGGTGGAGGCCTATGGCCGCTATCTGTCGCGCAACGCCAGCAAGGCCGATGCACTCAAGGTCTATCACGATTTCGCCAAGGAACTGCCCAATCACCCGGTGATCAACGAAGAGATCAAGCAGATTTCCGCCGGCGAGCAGCTGCCGCCGCTCGTCGATACGCCGCAGGCCGGCGCCGCCGAGGCGCTTTACGGTCTCGGCGCTTCGATCGGACGCCGCGGCGGCGAGGACCTCGCGCTGATTTATCTGCAGCTTGCGCTTTATCTCGAGCCGTCGCACGCCATAGCGCTGCTTTCGCTCGGCGATCTCTACGAGGACCTGAAAAAACCCGATCTCGCGATCAAGGCCTACGAGCGGGTGCCGGCGAGCTCGCCGCTGTCGCGCAACGCGCAAATCCAGATGGCCGTCGATCTCGACACGCTCGATCGCACCGACGAGGCCAAGAGGCTCCTCAATCATGTGATAGCCGAAAATCCCAAGGACACCGAGGCGGTCATCGAGCTTGGCAATATTCAGCGCGGGCGCAAGGACTTTGCCGCGTGCGGGGACACTTACACGAAGGCCATCGACACGGTGCCCAATCCGGACAAGTCGAACTGGGTCATGTTCTACTTTCGCGGTATTTGCTACGAGCGCTCGAACCAATGGTCTCTGGCCGAAGCCGATATGAAGAAGGCGCTGGCGCTCTACCCCGACCAGCCGCTCGTGCTCAATTATCTCGGCTATTCGTGGGTCGATAAGGGCGCGCATCTCGATCAAGGCATGGACATGATCCGCAAGGCCGTCGAGCAGCGGCCGGACGACGGCTACATCGTCGATTTATTGGGCTGGGCCTATTTCCGTACCGGCAATTACGACGAAGCGGTCAAGAATCTCGAACGCGCGGTGGAGCTTAAGCCCGAAGATCCGACGATCAACGATCATCTCGGCGATGCCTATTGGCGGGTCGGGCGTAGATTGGAAGCGCACTTCCAGTGGTCGCAGGCGGTAGACCTCAAGCCTGATCCGGAAGACCTGCCCAAGATCGAGGCCAAGATCGAAAACGGGCTGCCCCCCGACACGTCGTCCGCGGCCGATGCCACCAAGCCAAATTCTCCGGCGGACGCCGACAAGGCGAATTCGGCTGCGGATGCCGAGAAGGCGAAGAAGACCGGCAACGGCGGGTGAGACGCCGCCTTGGTTGGTCCGCTGGTTGAGAACGCGCCGGCAAAGGTCAATCTGACGCTGCGGGTGCTCGGCCGGCGCGTCGACGGCTATCACGAGATCGAAAGCCTGGTGGCGTTCGCCGATTTTGGCGACCGCCTCGGCTTGACGCCGGGGGACAGGCTTGCGCTCGAACTGCGCGGCCCGAATGCGGCGCGAGCGGGCAACGACGCCGACAATCTCGTCCTCAAGGCAGCGCGAGCGCTGGCGCAACAAATTCCCGGCATTGTTCTGGGTGCTTTCGATTTGGAAAAAAATTTGCCGGTCGCTGCCGGAATTGGCGGTGGTTCGGCCGATGCGGCCGCGGCGCTTCGCCTTCTCGCCAAGGCCAACCATCTCCCGCCCGACGATCCGCGGCTCTATACGGCGGCGCGCACCACCGGCGCCGACGTGCCGGTCTGTCTCGATCCACGGCCGCGGCTGATGCGCGGCATCGGCGAGAAGTTATCCGCGCCGCTGGTTCTGCCGCCTCTTAGCGCCGTGCTGGTCAATCCGGGCGTCGGGCTGGCGACCAAGGATGTTTTTGCCGGCTGGACGCCGGCACCGCGGCCTGCCCCGCCATTGGATCTTGCCACGATTGCAAAAGAACACGATCACCGACAGTTCTTGCGATCCATGAGCATGCAGGCGAACGATCTTGAAGATGCGGCGATTAAGCTTGCGCCGGCAATTGGCGAAGCGCTCGCGGCATTGCGGGCGATGGCCGGTTGTTGCCTGGCCCGCATGTCGGGCTCCGGCGCGACATGTTTCGGCTTGTTCGATGGGACGGCAGCCGCGCGAAGCGCTGAGGCGGCGCTGGGCAACAAATATCCGCAGTGGTGGGTGCGGGCGTGCGCATTGGGTTAGAGCGCCACGCTCCAGACGATTTAATGCGTCCGCGCGATACAAAAATCGACGGTTTCGGCAAGCGCTGATTTCATCTTCGAGTCGGGAAAAAGCGCCAACGCGTCGCGCGCGATCGCGCCGTAGTGATGCGCGCGGCCGATCGTGTCCTCAAGCGCGCGATGCTTGACCATCAGTCCGATGGCGTGATCGAGATCGGCGCCTTCGGTCTCGCCGCGTTCCAGCGTGCGACGCCAAAACTCGCGCTCGTCGTCGCTGCCGCGGCGGAAGGCGAGCACGACCGGCAGCGTGATCTTACCCTCGCGGAAGTCGTCGCCGATGTTCTTGCCCAGCCGTGCGGCGGCGCCGCCATAGTCGAGCACGTCGTCGACCAGCTGGAAGGTGATGCCGAGATTCATCCCGAACGAGCGGCTCGCCGCTTGCTCGGCCTTTTGCCGCGCCGACAGCGCGGGGCCGACTTCGCAGGCCGCCGCGAACAGTTCGGCAGTTTTGGCGCGGATCACTGCGATATATTCGTCTTCCGTCGTCGCCGTGTTCTTGGCGGCGGCGAGCTGCATGACCTCGCCTTCGGCGATCACGGCAGCGGCCGCGGAGAGAATTTCCAAGGCTTTCAGGCTGCCGACCTCGACCATCATCTTGAACGCCTGGCCGAGCAGGAAATCGCCGACCAGCACGCTCGCTTCGTTGCCCCACAGCATGCGGGCTGCGAGCCGGCCGCGGCGCAGTTCGCTTTCGTCGACTACGTCGTCGTGCAACAATGTTGCCGTGTGCATGAATTCGACTGCCGCGGCGAGCTTGATATGGCCGTCGCCCGCGTAGCCGGCGAGCCGCGACAAGGCGAGCGTCAGCATCGGACGCAGCCGCTTGCCGCCGGAATTGATGAGGTGGTTGGCCACCTCGGGGATCATCGTCACTTCCGAGCCGGTGCGCCCGATGATCGTCGTGTTGACGCGCTCCATGTCGGCAGCGACCAGATCGACAAGCGGGTCGATCGACGGCTCGCGCGGACTTTCGAACGGAACGACAACGGCCACTAGAATGCTCTCCAGGCAGGGCGGGACAGCATAGAAACGCTATGGCGGCCGGGCAAGTCCACGGCCAATATTGCGGCGAGATGCATAAATTCGCCGGCGGCGGACCCGCCAGCACCGATCATGCCACTCGAAGTGGCGGCGGGGAAAGCCAATGTCAACCAACGAGCTTGCCACTGAACGCATGGGTACGAACCGGTACGACGCCTCCCGATTGGACGTTGCAGTCCTGGTGCCGTGCTATAATGAGGAACGCGCCATCGCCAAAGTGGTCGCAGATTTCCGCGCCGCGCTGCCGGCCGCGACAGTCTACGTCTACGACAACAATTCCACCGACAGCACGGCAGCGGCCGCCAAGGCGGCCGGCGCCATCGTTCGCCGCGAGGCCCACCAGGGCAAAGGCTACGTGGTGCGGCGGATGTTCAACGACATCGAGGCCGATATCTACGTGCTGGTCGACGGCGATGCGACCTATGACGCGCCGAGCGCGCCGGCGATGATCGGCAAACTCATCGAAGACCGGCTCGATATGGTGGTGGCGGCGCGTGCCGATCGCGAGGAGGCCGCCTATCGCCCCGGCCACCGCGCCGGCAACCGGCTGTTGACCGGCATTGTCGCGCATATTTTCGGTCGCGCCTTCACCGACATGCTGTCCGGCTACCGCGTCTTCTCGCGCCGTTTCGTGAAATCGTTTCCCATACTTTCCGGCGGCTTCGAAATTGAGACGGAATTGACCGTGCATGCGCTCGAACTCGAATTGCCGGTGGCCGAAGTGGCGACGCCGTATTATTCGCGCCCGGTCGGTTCCGCGTCGAAGCTGTCGACTTGGCAGGACGGCTTTCGCATTCTCTGGATGGTCTTTAAAATCTACCGCGCCGAGCGGCCGTTGGCGCTGTTCGGCGGATTTGGCATCGCGATCGCAATCATATCGGTCGGCCTCGCCATCCCGATTTTCAACACCTACTTGCAGGAAGGCCTGGTGCCGCGACTGCCGACCGTCGTGCTCTCGACCGGGCTGATGATGCTTGCTTTCCTGTCAATCGCCTGTGGGGTCATTCTCGATACCGTGACGCGCGGCCGGCGCGAGCTAAAACTTATTGCCTATCTTGGACTACGCGCGCCGGGTGAAGAACGTCGGCGGAGCTGAATTTGCATGAACTCGTTCTCACCAACGATGCCGTGCTGATTTCGGCGATCGAGGCGCTACGGCGACTAGCTTGCTCGCGAAAACATCGGGCTTATTGCGACGCCGGCGGCCGCGCCGGAACGCAAAATGGAAGCGGTTCGATTCGCTTGGTATAGTGCTGGACATCGCACAGCACCTCCGGCCCGCGTTTGCTGAACAAAAACTTCACCGGCTCCGCTTGGCTCAAGACGATATGGCTCGCGATCAGGGCGACGCCGGCCGGATAGGCCCAGCGATGGACTTGCAGGTCGGCAAGCCGCGCAATCAGCAAGGCCGCGGCGATGATCGCCAGTGGGTCGGTGAGAATGAAATATTGCTCCTTCAAGCCGCGCGCTACGTCCAAAGTGTCCATTCCCCAATCGGTGAGCATCAGCGCCGCGACTTGCAGCACGAGGCCCCATTCGCGCCTGCGCACCGCGATCCCAGTCGCGGCAATGACGAACCATTCCAGAAAGATCGTTGGGCGCGCCGACGAGTGCAGGATGAACGTTCGTGTCGCAATCACGTCCGCGACGGCCCTGGCCGCGAAGTCCAGCCGGGTCGCGTTGAGAAAAGAAGTCGCGGTCGCAAGGTTCGGATTCGAGAAGGTTGCCCATCCGAACAACTGCTCCATGGGATGGAAGACGACGACCACATTGTTTGGATCGTAGCGAATGTAAAGCGCCAGCAATCCGATCATGCTGCCGGCCACGGCGGCAAGCATCGCCGCGAGCGTTTCGAGCGCTGACACGCGCCAGACCGCGGCATAGGCGATCATGCCGAGCGCGATCCACGCCGCAGTCAGCGCCCAATAGGTCGCGGCCCCGATCCGCAGCGCCATCAAATGCGGCGGCGCAGCGGCAATGGGCGCAAGGCCGTAGCTCACGATATGCCGGGCAAGATAGGCGGCGAATAGCGCGACGGCAGCGGTCGCGGCGAGCGCGGGCCAAGCCTGCCGCGGCGTATCCCAAAAGCCGCGTTTAGGCCTGGCATCGGGGCCAAACGGCAGCAGCAAAATGGGCAAGGCAAGGATCAAAAAAAAGATCTGCACCTTGTTCAGCATTCCCAGCGTTATGAGAAGGCCGCCGAGGCCGACGATCGTCGGCCGCCATGCCCATGGTCCGCGCTTTGCGGCGAGCATCATCATGAGCAGCGCGATCACGAAAAACGCCGCCGGCAAGAATTCGGTGCGGATGATGCGCATTTGGATCGACAGCCCGCCGGAGAACGCCAGCAGAAATCCGGCAAAGGCAGCGATGCGCCAATCGCGCACTAACGCTCGCAGCAGGTAGGAAAAAGCCAGAACGAAAGCCATCGCGAAGATAAGCGACAATACTCGGCCGGCTTGCGTCGCTTGCATCCAGGCGCTGGCGGAAGCAGCGGCGTCGCTGAACGGAGGCACTGCGGACAATGACTGGACCTGGAGAATGCCGAGAGAGTGCAGCGCACGCAGCCAGTAGCTCAGCAGCAGGATGGACAAATAGCCGGGATGATCGAAATATTCTTGCGGCAGGTGGTCGTTAAGCAGGAAGGCGTTATAGACCATCATGAAATCCATATCGGCGATACGCCAATACGGATACCAAAAGCCGGCGACGAGAAACGATGCCAGCATGCCGGCGCAAACGAGCGCCAATTCAGCCGGCCAAGAGAACGGGACCAGGCGCTGGAACGGCCGCAACGGATCCGGGCTTCGCATCGCCTGGAGAATGCCTGACGCGCCAGCCATCGGATTGGAAAACTCATCGATCGACGGAACGTAGTGGGAGAATATCAACCTAGAGAACAAGGCGCTGAGAGACAATATAAAGGCCCGGTGGGCGATTGCTTTTCCGCCGCCGCGGGGCGGATAATCACCATCACATTAGCGGGAATGGAACGTCTTGCGCGAAATCGTTCGCACCAACGATGCCGTGCTGATTTCGGCGCTCGAGGCGCTGCTGAACAGCGCGCGCATCGCGCATATGGTGGTCGACCAGAACATGAGCGTTCTGGAAGGCTCGATCGGAATTTTTCCGCGCCGCATCCTGGTCGGTGACGATCAGGTCCAGGCGGCGCGGCGGCTCTTGGAGGACGCCGGCTTTGGTCATGAACTCCGGCCCCACGCAGATTGAGACATTGATCGAAATATCTGCCGGCGAGACGAGCGCGGACGCCGTCCTCGGCGGCAAGCTTGTTTTGCGCCAGCCGTTGCGCGGCCATCGCTTCGGCCATGACTCGATCCTGCTTGCCGCGGCGACGAGTGCGCGTGCCGGCGAGCGCGCAGTCGATCTCGGCGCCGGCGTTGGCGCGGCCGGGCTGGCGCTGGCGCGCCGCATCGGCGGGCTTACCGTCACGCTCGTCGAAATTGATCCGGTGCTTGCGGCGCTCGCGCGGGATAATGCCGCGCGGAATGGACTTGCCGATCGCGTATGCGCGATTTGCCTCGACGTTGGAGCGCCTGCCGCCGCGTTCACTGCCGCCGGGCTCGCGCCGGGATCGGTCGATCATGTGCTGATGAACCCGCCATTCAATGCCCCTCACAATCCGTCGCCCGAGCACGGCCGCCGCATGGCGCGAATCGCGTCGGACGAGACGCTGGCCAAATGGCTCGGCACGGCGGCGAGGCTGCTGCGGCCTTCCGGCGTCGTCACGCTCATTTGGCGCGCGGACGGCCTCCGCGACGTGCTCGCAGCGCTCGCCACCGGCTTCGGCGCGGGTTCAATACTGCCGGTCCACCCGAAGCAAGGCGCGCCGGCGATTCGCGTGCTGGCGTGCGCCGCAAAGGATCGCAGCGCGCGATTGTCGCTGTTGCCGGGGTTCGTGCTTGCCGATGCCGATGGCAAGCCGAGCGCAGCGGCCGAAGCCGTATTGCGCGACGGCGCTGCGCTGGCATTGTTGAAAGCTGAGACTTGAGACTGTTACCGGACGCTCATTCGCGGAATTATTTCGGATACTGTTCCTGCTCAGCCGTTAGGCATCACGCTGATGGCGAATTGGGCGGCCCGGCACTGCTTTCTTCGCCTCGGTGCCGACGGGAATATAAGAAAGACCAACAAATACGCTGATTAGCATCAGCAAGAAGTCAATCTTGGTCACTGTTTCGCCTCCGCCGTTGTTTATGGCACTCGTCATCGAAGCAAAAAGCGTTCCATCGATTAAGAAACGGTTACTTGAGGCTTAACGCGACCGATCATATTTGAGATTTATGACCGAACCGTGGAACGGGGCGCGCATCCGAGATTTTTGCAGCCGGGCCTTTGGCGCGCTGGGCCCACTCATTCCGCAACGTTTTCGCCGCGACAGACCCGTGGTGCCGGTGGTCCGTCTCACCGGGATCATTGGATTTTCCACGCCGTTGCGGCCGGGTCTGTCTCTTGCCAGCGTTGCGCGCACACTCGATCGCGCGTTCGCCATGCGCCATGCTTCCGCAGTCGCGCTCGCGATCAACTCGCCGGGTGGATCGCCGGTACAATCGCACCTTATCTTTCGCCGCGTTCGCGAATTGGCCGCTGAGCACAAGCGGCAGGTGATCGCCTTCGTGGAAGATGCCGGCGCCTCGGGCGGCTACATGATCGCCTGTGCCGGCGACGAGATCATCGCCGATCCGCACTCGATCGTCGGCTCGATTGGCGTCGTCGGCGGCTCGTTCGGCTTCGATAAGCTGATCGCGAAAGTGGGCATCGAGCGCCGGCTCTATACGTCGGGCGAGCACAAGGCGATGCTCGATCCGTTCCTGCCGGAAGATCCGGACGACGTTCGAACGCTTGAAGAAATTGCAGCGCGAGATCCACCAGGACTTCATCGCGCTCGTGAAATCGCGGCGCGGCGCCAAGCTGACGGGTCCGGAAAATGACTTATTCTCAGGCGAGTATTGGACTGGGCGCAGAGCCTTGAAACTCGGCCTGATCGATGGCATCGGCGACTTGCGAACGACCTTGCGCGAACGATTTGGGGACAAAGTCGTTACACCCCTGATCAGCGCCGAACGCGGCTTCTTGGGCCGCCGCGTTTTTGGCGTGAGCCGCGGCGACTTTACTCAGGCCGGACCAGGCGCGGGCCTTGCCGAGGACATGATTTCGGCGCTTGAAGCGCGCGCCATTTGGGCGCGTTATGGGCTATAAGCCGCGAACAATCGGAGTTCCGACATGCCGCCGCTGATCGTGTTTGCGCTCGGAGTCATGGGAGCGGCCGTAGTGGTGCGCTGGTGCGCCAGAGAAGTGCGCCGCGTCAATGCCGAGCTCGACGAAGTGCGCGCCAGAGCTTCCGTCGATCCGCTCGATCGCTCGACGCTGCCGAAGCTGAAGCCGAGATCCGAAGACTGGCGAATACCGGCCGGGTTAGCGCGCCTCACTGCTCCTTAATCCCGCGCTCGGCGACCAAGCGGCCCCATTTGTCGTATTCGGACTTCATAAACGTGCCCAGTGATTCCGGCGTGCCGCCGACCGGCGTAGCACCGGACTTGACGAGCTTGTCGTGTACTTGCGGATCCGCGAGCGCCTCGTCGACGGCCTTGTTGAGCTTGGCGATCACCGCGGGCGGCGTCTTCGCCGGCGCCAACAGCGCGTACCAGTTCGAGGCGTCGGTGTTCGGATAGCCTTGCTCGGCGAGCGTCTGTACGTCGGGCAGGATGGCGTCGCGCTTCTCGGCCGCCGCGCCGATCGCGATCAGGTTACCGGCCTGGATTTGCGCGATCAGCACCGGCAAGTCGGCTGCCAGCACCTGCACCTGACCTGCCAGCAGATCGGTCAGCGCCGGAGCCGCGCCGCGATACGGCACATGGAGAAATTTAACGCCGGCCGACACGTCGAGCAGTTCCTGGGCGAGGTGCGGCGGCGAGCCAATGCCGGTTGATGCGAATGGAATGGCGCCGGGCTTGTCCTTGGCGAGCGCGACGAGTTCTTTGACCGTCTTGATCCCGAGCTTCGGCGTCACCACCAGTACCTCGGTGACCTTGGTGACAAGGGCAATCGGCGCGAAATCGCGCAGCGGATCGTATGGGACGTTGCTCTGGATATGCGGCACTATCGTCACCGCGCCCGACGTGGTGAGGAATAGCGAATAGCCGTCGGGGTCGGCTTTGGCGATGTTATCGGCACCGACCGCGCCGGCGGCGCCGGGCCGGTTTTCGATATAGACCCGCTGGCCAAGCAGATTGGTCATCTTGTCGGCGACCAGGCGGCCGACGAAGTCGGTCGGACCGCCCGGCGGAAACGCGACGACAACGCGGATCGGCCGAGCGGGAAAATCCTGTGCCTGCGCTATGTGCGCCGCGAGCAGGAACAGTATCGCGGAAACGGCGGCAAGCGCGCCTCGAATATTCTTCACTATTTCCTCCCTGTATCGGGCATCAGACGTTAGGAATCAGGTACCAGGAGCGCGTGGACAGGTCGAGGCTTGACCTTGGCGGGGCATTCCACCGACAACGGGCCCATGAACCAAGAGCTGCCGCCGCACATGCGCCCCGAGCGCTCGTTCCAGGGGCTCATTCTCGCCTTGCAGCGCTATTGGGCGGATTGGGGCTGCGTCATTTTGCAGCCCTACGACATGGAGGTCGGCGCCGGCACGTTCCATCCGGCAACGACGCTGCGTGCGCTCGGGCCGAAGCCGTGGAACGCTGCCTATGTACAGCCGTCGCGCCGGCCCAAGGACGGCCGCTACGGCGAGAACCCCAATCGCCTGCAGCATTACTATCAGTTGCAAGTGATCTTAAAACCGTCGCCGGACGACTTGCAGGAGCTTTATCTGAAGTCGCTCTACTCGATCGGCATCGATCCTAAAATCCACGACATCCGTTTCGTCGAGGACGATTGGGAAAGTCCGACGCTCGGCGCCTGGGGACTCGGCTGGGAATGCTGGTGCGACGGCATGGAGGTTTCGCAGTTCACCTATTTTCAGCAGGTTGCCGGCTTCGAATGCGCGCCGGTGTCGGGCGAATTGACCTACGGCCTCGAGCGCCTGGCGATGTACGTGCAGGGCGTCGAGAATGTATTCGCGCTTAACTTCAACGGCCGCGACGGCGCGCAACGAGTGAGCTACGGCGACGTATTCCTGCAGTCCGAGCAGGAATATTCCCGGCATAACTTCGAATATGCCGATACCGACATGTTGTTCGAGCAGTTCCGCATGGCGGAGGCCGCGTGCAGGAAGTATCTCGAAGCCGGCTGGGCGGGTGACGGCAGAGGCAGCAATCGCGCCCGCCACCTGATGGCGCTGCCGGCTTACGATCAGTGCATCAAGGCGAGCCACGTGTTCAATCTGCTCGATGCGCGCGGGGTGATTTCGGTGACCGAGCGGCAGAGCTACATTTTGCGGGTGCGCGAGCTTGCCAAGGCGTGCGGCGAGGCGTGGCTGGCAACCGAAGGCGGAGGGAAGAGTTCATGAGCGAAGCAAGCGAAATGCCCGAAATCGGCGGCCGGCGGCCGATCCCGGTCAATGTCGAAGCTGGCAAGAGCTATTGGTGGTGCGCCTGCGGGCGCTCGAAGTCGCAGCCGTTCTGCGACGGCTCGCATAAGGTCACGAGCTTTCGGCCGGTCGAATACAAGCCGGCGGCGAACGAGGAAGCGTGGTTCTGCGCCTGCAAGCGCTCCGGCAAAAAGCCGATGTGCGACGGCAGCCATAAAACTCTTCCCTGAACGTTATTTCTTTGCGGGCAGAGAGATTGCTCAGACGACCTCGATGATTCTTTCTCCCGCCTTCAGCGCTTGAACGATCTCGTCGAGTTGCGGATCGAGCGCTCGCCACAATGCGGCATTGCTGATATTGCCTATCCGGATCCAGACGACTCTCGGACCGTCTGTTTCTTTGCCGGCGAGCGCGACAAAGTCTTCGTCTTTGGTCAGCAGGCAAGCGCCCGTTCGGTCGGCATGACGCCAAATGTCGAGATCGCTCTTGGGTCCTAGACCTATGCGATTGACGTGTTCCGCTTCAAATCCGCGTGCCACGAGCCGGCGAGCCAATCCCGGCGGAAGCTGCGCGTCGATGAGAAAACGGATCATCACGCCGTACGTACGACCCGATGCTCCGTCGCTCGCGCGGCATAGAGCAACGCCGCCGCAATGTCATCTGCGGTGAGATAGTCGAAATCGGAAAGCAATTCCCTCTGGCTTGCGCCGTGCGCGATGGCTTCGACAATATCTGCAACACGCATGCGCGTGCCCTTAATGCACGGCCGCCCGCCGCAAATCGCAGGATCGGAGCTTATTCGGTCGAGCAGATCGCCTAAATCCACCGCAGGTTGGCTCGTGAGTGGGACGTTCTCTAGTGGCACATTTATACGCGCACGTGCGCCTGGCGCCTTGCCATAGCCAGCGAGAAACTCGCGTAAAGCCTCTGCAAGTTCACGCTCAAGCCTTGAACCTGGCTCAGGAATCGTGAACCACTCTGCCAAAGCGCGCTCTGTGATACGGCCGTCGAAGTCACCATTTTTGCCGGACTCTGCCAGATAGCGCTCGGGACTCGGATCGCGGTAGCTGATGAATTTGCTGGGTCCAAATTTCCAGCCGCCGGATTTCTTATCTTTGAAGGCGTACCACGACCACACTTTAGAAACCCGATGTCGGATTTTGGTTTCTTGCCGGAGGGCCTCTTGGTAAATATTAATGTTTTCAATAACTTCAGTAAGCGACGTGACCATTTTGGCCGATAGTGGTTTAGCTGACATGGGAAGCGTGCCTCTATAATTACGTTATCTTCAGATAGTCTGTGTAGATACCGCAGTCAATAGCCAATGCCCGATCTCCTGCTCGAATTGTTCTCCGAAGAGATCCCCGCACGCATGCAGGCGCGGGCGGCGGAGGATTTGCGTAAAGCCGTCACCGACCGGCTGGTCGCCGCCGGCCTCGTCTATGAGGGCGCCAAGGCCTTCGTGACGCCGCGGCGGCTGACGCTTGCCGTGCACGGCGTGCCGGTGCGCCAGCCGGACATCCGCGATGAGAGGAAGGGCCCGCGCGTCGGCGCGCCGGAGGGCGCCATCGCCGGATTTGTCAAAGCCGCCGGGCTGAAATCGATCGCCGAAGCAAAGGTGCAGCCGGACAAGAAGGGCGACTTTTATATCGCGGTGATTGAAAAGCCGGGCCGCGCTGCGCTCGATGTGATCGGCGAGATTTTGCCCGAGGTCATCAAAGCTTTTCCGTGGCCGAAGTCGATGCGCTGGGGCGCCCCGTCGGCAGCGTCCGGCGCGCTCACCTGGGTGCGGCCGTTGCATTCCATCGTCGCCACCTTCGGGCCGGAGACGGAAGACCCGGACATTGTGCCGTTCAAGGTCGACGGCATTGCCGCCGGCAACGAAACGCGCGGCCATCGTTTTCTAGCGCCGGAGCCGTTCACTGTGCGCCGGCTTGCCGACTACATGCAAAAGCTCGACAAGGCCAAGGTCGTGCTGGATGCGCAGCGGCGGCGCACCATCATCCTCACCGAAGCCAAGCAGCTCGCTTTCGCGCAAGGCCTCGAACTCGTCGAGGACGACGGCCTGCTCGACGAGGTCGCCGGCCTCGTCGAATGGCCGGTGGTGCTCATGGGCTCCTTCGACGAGGCGTTTCTGCGCATCCCGGAAGAAGTGATCCGCGCCACCATCCGCAACAACCAGAAATGCTTTGTGCTGCGCGACGCCGCGCATGCCAAGCTGGTCGACAAGTTCCTGCTGGTTTCCAACCTCGAAGCTGAGGACGGCGGCGCGGCCATCGTCGCCGGCAACGAGCGCGTCATCCGCGCCCGCTTGTCGGATGCCAAGTTTTTCTACGACACCGATTTAAAGACGCGGCTTGAAGATCGCCTGCCAAAGTTCAAGGACATCGTGTTTCACGAGAAGTTGGGCACCCAGGCCGAGCGCATTGAAAGGATTGAGCGATTGGCCGGCGAATTGGCGCCGCTCGTTGGCGCCGACCCGGTTAAAGCAAAACGTGCGGCGCGGCTCTGCAAGGCGGATCTGCTCACCGAAATGGTCGGCGAATTTCCCGAACTGCAGGGCACGATGGGCAAATATTACGCCGAGGCGCAGGGCGAAGACGAAGCCGTGGCGCATGCCTGCGAGGATCATTACCGGCCGAAAGGGCCGGACGATCTGGTGCCGAGCGATCCCGTGTCCATCTCAGTCGCGCTCGCGGATAAGATCGATACGTTGGTGGGTTTCTGGGCGATCGATGAGAAGCCGACGGGGAGCAAGGACCCATATGCCTTAAGAAGGGCAGCTTTGGGCATTGTTAGGCTAGTTCTTGACAATAATGTGCCTATAAATCTTCGGCATTTCTTAGAATTGCAGTTTTCTCGTATCCTCCCACAACAGAGTTACACGAGTTACGCCACCCGCATAGACAATCTTCTAATATTCATACAGGACCGTCTAGAAGTGCTGCTCCGAGAGCGTGGGGCGCGTCACGATCTTCTCGAAGCGGTGACGGGAGTCTTTTCACTTGTTCCTGGAAATCAATTGATATTGATCGTTCGCCGCCTTGAGGCGTTACAGAAATTTCTAGAGACTGAAGACGGCAAGAATTTGCTGATTGGCTATCGCCGCGCCGCAAATATTCTGCGTGACGAAGAAAAGAAAGACAAAAAGACTTACTCGGACGAACCCAAATTAGAGCTACTTTGCGATCCGATCGAAAAGCATCTTTGGGATACAATTCAGAGTACAATTGTTGACGCTCAGCACCACTTGCAGCGCAATGATTTTGAGAGCGCAATGGAAGTGTTGTCTACACTTCGCTCGGCGGTCGATGCTTTCTTCGAAAGGGTAACAGTCAATGTCGAAGACAGAGCGGTACGCGAAAATAGGCTAAAGCTCCTCAATGAAATTCGCGCCGCCATACACGCAGTCGCTGATTTTTCCCGGATCGAGGGAGCAATGGTCGAGGTCCCGACAAGGCGAGTCGAAGTGAAGCTGCTACCACCGAAGATCAATTAGGGGAATCCGCCACCCGCGCCGTGGCCGATTTTTCCAAGATCGAGGGGTGATCTGGTCATTCCGGGGCGCGGGCGCTAGCCCGCGAGCCCGGAATCCATAAGCCCGGCGGCTGTGGATAGGGATCGTAAGTTTCGGGTGCCTCGGTTATGAGGTCATCGAGGCGAGCGTTGCGGGGTCTATGGAAGGTCTTTGACGACCGTCGGAATCTCGCACCTCGTCTCGTTTGGTCCAAAGGGCCGGACACCCGGACGGTAGCTAGTGCTGGCCGCACGTTTGACGATCCAGGCGCCGGCCCTGCCTCGTGAAAGGCAGGAAAATCATGACAGCCTCTCAATCATCGGACAACCTCTATCTTGGCATTGACGTTGGTGGTGCGAGTTTTGACGTGGCTTGGCATCGGGGCGGTTGCGCCCATTACGCAAACCGCTCCGATGCCATTGCCGCATTCGTAGCCAAGCTTAAAGCCGGACCAGCCACCAGGCGTATCGTGATTGAGCCCACCGGGGGCTATGAGAAGTCGTTGGTAAAGGCGTTGCGGCGGGCGGCTCTGCCGGTCGAGATCATCCATACATCGCGCTTTAACGCCTACCGCGTCATGGTTGGCGCCAAAGCCAAATCGGATACTTCAGATGCTCGCCTGCTGGCCGCTTATGCCGCCGCACCGGACGAAGTACGCGGTCGCAAGCCGCATCATGTCGAGGTGCCGGAAGATGCCATTCGCGAAGAACTAGCCGAACTGGCTAGCCGTCGCGACCAACTCAAGCGCATGATCCACGGCGAACGTTGCAGGCTCAACACCGCCCGCAGTATCGGCCTGCGCCAGGCGATCGCAGCTCATCTCGACGCGCTCAAAGCCGAGGACGAAGAAACTCACAAAACAATGCTGCGGCTCATTCACACTCGCGTCGATTTGAAAAGAGCGCAGAGCCTGCTCAAGACGATCAATGGCTTCGGCGACAAATCCGCCATGGCCTGCATCGCGCTCGTCCCGGAGCTCGGCCACCTCGACAACAGGGCGGCTTCGGCGCTCATCGGTGTCGCGCCCTTTACCCGCAAGAGCGGCACCATGACGGCACCGGCGCGTATCCATGGTGGACGCGCGGCGGTTCGCAGCATCCTCTACATGGCCGCCGTCTCAGCCAGTCGTCATAACCCGGTGCTGCGGCCGTTCTACCAAAGGCTCCTGGCCCATGGCAAAAAGGTCAAAGTCGCCCTGATCGCCGTTCTGCGACGCCTCGTCGTGTTCGCAAACGCAGTTCTCAAATCGGGCCAGCCGTGGAAAGGTGCTATCGTCGCTTGACAATCAACACGGTAAATTCCGGGTGCGCCGCTTCCGGGCGCCCCCCGAATGACAATCGTGCTAGAACCGAACGGCGGCTTGTGCGTTTAACGTCTGTCGTTTTTTCAGCCGCACGCCGTTGCCGAAGTTCATTCCAGCCCAGAGGAAAACCCATGATCATCTCCGCCACCGAGCTCTCACCCATCGTCGCCCTGATCGCCGGCATCCTCATTCTCATCATCCCGCGGCTTTTGAACCTGATCGTCGCGATCTATCTCATCTTCATCGGCTTGGTCGGGCTCAACAGCATTCATCACTTCGTCAACCTGCATTGAGCCTGGCCGGCGTTGCGTCGAACGCCGGCATCGGCATAAAGAAGAGCCGGGTCCGATCCAACGAATGATCTCATGGTCAAATCGCGCTCAAAAATGTCGCGGCGGCCGGTAAGGAAATCTGCCGCCCGCACAACGGTAAAATCTACGGCGAAGCCCGCGCGTAAGTCCGCTTCTGTCAAAGCGTCTGCGCAGGGCAAGTGGGTCTATGCCTTCGGCGGCGGCAAGGCGGCGGGCCGCGCGTCGTTGCGCGATCTCCTCGGCGGCAAGGGCGCGGGGCTCGCCGAGATGGCGGCGCTCGGCCTGCCGGTGCCGCCCGGCTTCACCATCACCACCGAGGTCTGCACCTATTTCTACCAGCACGGCAAAACCTATCCGAAGACGCTCAAGGCCGAGGTCGAGGCGGCGCTCGGCGAAGTCGGCCGCATCACGGATAAGAAATTCGGCGATGCCAAAAATCCGCTGCTGGTCTCGGTGCGTTCCGGCGCGCGCGCCTCGATGCCGGGCATGATGGACACCGTGCTCAATCTCGGGCTCAACGACGCGACGGTGAATGCGCTCGCGGAAAAGTCGGGTGACCGGCGATTTGCCTTGGACAGCTACCGGCGCTTCATCACCATGTATTCCGACGTGGTACTCGGCATCGGTCATCATCACTTCGAGGAAATCCTCGACGCCCACAAGGACAAGAACGGCTACTCGCTCGATACCGATCTCGACGCCGACGATCTGCAAGAGCTCGTCGCTGCGTACAAGCAAAGCGTCGAGGAGGAGAGCGGCAAGCCGTTCCCGCAAGACCCGCACGCGCAATTATGGGGCGCCATCGGCGCGGTGTTCGGCTCGTGGATGAACCAGCGCGCCATCACCTATCGTCGCCTGCACGCCATTCCGGAAAGCTGGGGCACCGCCGTCAACGTCCAGGCCATGGTGTTCGGCAATATGGGCGAGACCTCGGCCACCGGCGTCGCGTTCACGCGCAATCCGTCGACCGGCGAGAAAAAACTCTACGGCGAGTTTTTGATCAATGCCCAAGGCGAGGACGTGGTCGCCGGCATCCGCACGCCGCAGGAGATCACCGAAGCCGCGCGTAGGGAGGCGGGCTCGGACAAGCCGTCGATGGAGGCGGCGCTGCCGGACGCCTTCGCCGAGCTTAAGCGCATCCACGCCAAGCTCGAACGGCATTATCGCGACATGCAGGACCTCGAATTCACGGTCGAGCAGGGCAAGTTGTGGATGCTGCAGACGCGGAGCGGCAAGCGCACCGCACAAGCCGCTTTGCGCATCGCGGTCGAACTGGCGCAGGAAAAATTGATAACCAAACAGGAAGCGGTGGCGCGCGTCGATCCGGCGGCGCTCGATCAGCTTTTGCATCCGACCATCGATCCCAAGGCCGAACGCAAGGTGATCGCCACTGGGCTGCCCGCGTCGCCCGGCGCGGCCAGCGGGGAGATCGTGTTTTCCTCCGAAGAGGCCGAGTTGCTCAAGAGCCAGGGCCGCAAAGTGATCCTGGTGCGCGTCGAGACGTTGCCGGAGGACATCCACGGCATGCATGCCGCCGAAGGCATTTTGACGACGCGCGGCGGCATGACTTCGCATGCCGCGGTGGTCGCGCGCGGCATGGGCAAGCCCTGCGTTTCGGGAGCGGGCTCGCTGCGCGTCGATTACCGCACGCAGACCGTTGCGGCGGGCAACACGGTGCTCAAGAAAGGCGACACGCTCACCATCGATGGCTCGACCGGCCAGGTTCTGGTCGGCAAGGTGGCGATGCTCGAGCCGACCCTTGCCGGCGAGTTCGCCACCGTCATGCAATGGGCCGATACGTTCCGCAAACTCAAAGTGCGCGCCAATGCCGATACTCCGGCGGACGCCCGCACCGCGATCAAATTCGGCGCCGAGGGCATCGGGCTCTGCCGCACCGAGCACATGTTCTTCGACGAGGACCGCATCCGCGCGGTGCGCGAGATGATCCTGGCAGGCGACGAGAAGGCGCGCCGCGTTGCGCTAGCAAAACTGCTGCCGATGCAGCGCGCCGATTTCGTCGATTTGTTTAAGATCATGGGCGGGCTACCGGTGACGATCCGGCTGCTCGACCCGCCGCTGCACGAATTTCTGCCGCATAGCGAGAAAGAGATCGCCGAGGTGGCGCAGGCGATGGGCGCCGATCCGCAGAAGCTTGCGGATCGTGCAAGAGAGCTGCACGAGTTCAATCCCATGCTTGGCTTTCGCGGCTGCCGCCTCGCCATCGCCTATCCGGAAATCGCCGAAATGCAAGCGCGAGCGATTTTCGAGGCCGCGGTCGAAGCCGAGCGGGAGACCGGCAAACCGGTCGCGCCCGAAATCATGGTGCCGCTCATCGCCAGCAAGATGGAACTCGATCTGGTCAAGGCGTGCATCGACGGCACGGCGGAGAAAGTCGCGGCCGAGACTAAGAGCAAGCTCAAATACCAAGTCGGCACCATGATCGAACTGCCGCGCGCGGCGCTCAAGGCCGACGAGATCGCCGCGACCGCGGAGTTCTTCTCGTTCGGCACCAACGATCTCACCCAGACCGCATTCGGCATCAGCCGCGACGATGCCGCGAGCTTTCTGGGCATCTATACGTCAAAGGGTATTTTGCCGGCCGATCCGTTCGTGTCGCTCGACCGCGACGGCGTCGGCGAGCTTATCCGCATCGCCGCCGAGCGCGGCCGCAAGATGCGCAAGAACTTGAAGCTCGGCATTTGCGGCGAGCATGGCGGCGATCCGGCTTCCGTCGCGTTCTGCCACGAGCTCGCGCTCGATTATGTGTCGTGCTCGCCGTTTCGCGTGCCGATTGCGCGGCTCGCTGCGGCGCAGGCCGCGCTCGGCAAAGGCACCGGCGGCGAAGCGTAACTCGGCTCTCCGCATTTCTCCCGGCGCGCTCGTGGAACCTCGTACGGGTTCCATCGCGTTCGCTCGATCGTAGTTAATGAAGTGGTAACGCGCAGCTCGTTGCTGCGTGAAATGGAGCAAGAAAGCAATCCATGATTTACCATGGATTGCTTCGCTTCGCCGCAACGACGCGAGCCGGCGCGCGATTAACGCCTTCGCAATGTTAACCCGACAATAAATGAAACTGTCGCTTTCGAGCCACTGCGGTGGCGCTTCCATAATTGTGTACGCGTTGCGTAGTGCGCGTGTTTGCGTAAGGGGTGGTTGTGGCGTCGCGGATTGGGGTCATAGGCGCGCCGTTTACGGCGCGCTTTTGGTTCAGTGCTTTTTGCATCGCCCTGATGCCGACATCGGTCGGCTATCAGGATATCGCTTCGCTCATCGCGCGCGAGCGTGGCGCGTCGACGAGCTGGCACTTGATCGCTTCGCCGTTCGGCACCATCGAGTCTGCGACGTTCAACTATACGCGGCCGGTCGGCGCGGCGATGCCGGAACCGGTCGGCTTTGTGAACGTCAATTTCGATCCGCGCTCGCTCGATGCTTATGCATGGAAGATCGACGAGCCGCTCAACGCTCCGCAGCCGCGCCAGATTGAATATCCGACGGTCGATCGTGCGCATAAGGGCGACCGGCTGCCTGCGAGCAACAACGCTGCGCCGGCGCAAGGTAACTCGAGCCTGCCGCAATTGCAGCCGATCGGCGCACCGGCGACGCCATCCGCCTCGCCTCCGGCTCAGCCGCCGATTCCGGCGCTGCAGCCGGTCAACACCGAGCAACACGCGGCGGCAAACGACGCCGCGCCGCTCGTCGCGCCAATTCACCACGACGTGTCTACGGCGATGGCGCCAGCCGCCGCCACTGCCGATGACGATCTGGTCGTCGCCGCCCTGCCACCCGGCGCTTCGGCGCCCGGTGGCGGCGACGAAGCTTCACACGATGAGATGTCGTTTCTTGACGACAATGCCGGCGACCACAGCGCGGCGATTTATTTCGGCACCGGCACGATGGGTTCGCCCGAGGGTCTCAAGAGCTGGGCACCCGGCGCGGAGCCAATTTTGGCATCGCCATCGGAGGAATCCGGCATAAAGCTTTCGGCGCTGGAAGGCGCCGATTATACCGCCTACGAGAGCCCCGAGGGCGGCGAGTTGATTGCGGGCAAGGACGACACCGGCCGGCTGGAAAGCCCGGCGAAGCGCCTTGGTCTGCAAGGCAAACCGCTTGCCAAGGCCGAAAAGTGTCTGGCCGATGCGGTCTATTTCGAGGCGCGCGGCGAGCCCTATACTGGACAAGAAGCGGTGGCGCAGGTCGTCATGAACCGCGTGTTCTCCGGCTACTATCCGCACGACGTTTGCGGCGTGGTGTTTCAGAACGCCGACCGGCATCTGGCTTGCCAGTTCACCTTCGCCTGCGAAGGCAAGGATCTGAGCCAGATCGACGAGCCGGATATGTGGCAGCAGGCGAAAGAAATCGCCAAGAAAATGCTCGACGGCAAAATCTGGCTCGCCGATATCGGCCATGCCACGCACTATCACGCCTACTGGGTGCATCCGAGCTGGGTGCATGAAATGGTGAGATTGTACCGGCTCGGCGTCCACACCTTTTATCGTCCACGCGCCTGGGGCGACGATGAGCCGACCTGGAGTCCTGCCGCGATCAAGGACGATGCGCGTCTCGGTCAATCGCAAGCCGCGGCAACCGGTCCGGCCATTGCCACAGCGACGCCGATTCCGAATGCGGCGATGACGCCGATTCCGAACGCGGTGAAGACGCCTCAGGCCGCTATGACGCCGATTCCAAATGCGGCGATGAAGGCGCCTCAGGCGGCGGCAACGCCGGTGCCGGGCGCGACGGTCAACGGCCATCAAGCTGCGGCGTTGCCCGGACCGGCGGACGACAAGTCGGCTCAGACGGCAAAGCTGTGACGGCTACATCTCGATGTCGAGCCCGACGTTGAGATTTTGCACCGAATGGGTGAGCGCGCCGGATGAAAGGTAATCGACGCCGGTTTCAGCGATCGCCGCTGCGGTATCCAGCGTGATACCGCCGGAGGCTTCGATGACGAGGCGGCCGGCCACCATGGCCACGGCCATGCGCATCGCTTGAAGGTCGAAATTGTCGATCAACACCACGTCGGCCAATCCGACATCGAGCACTTCTTTCAGCTGATCGAGCAAATCCACCTCGACCTCGATCTTGACCAGATGGCCGGCGGTCGCTTTGGCGCGCTTGAGCACCGCCGCGATGCCGCCGGCGACCGCGATGTGGTTGTCCTTGATCAGCATCGCGTCGTCGAGGCCGAAGCGGTGATTGTAACCGCCGCCGCAGCGCACCGCGTATTTGTCGAGGGCGCGCAGTCCCGGCGTCGTCTTGCGCGTGCAGATGACGCGCGCCTTGGTGTGGGCAATGCGGCGCACGAAATCGGCGGTGGCGCTGGCGATGCCGGAGAGGTGGCCGAGGAAATTCAGCGCCGTGCGCTCGGCGCCGAGGATGGCGCGCGCGTTGCCGGAAATCGTCATCAGCGCGGTTTTAGCCTTGATCGTCGTGCCGTCGCGCGCATGCGCCGCGATGGCGATCTCGGGCGAAAGCCGTTGAAAGGTTGCCGCGACGAGCGGCAGGCCGGCAATCACGCCGGCCTGGCGCGCGTTAAGCACGGCGCGGCCCGGCGTGTCCTCCGGGACCGTCGCGATCGACGTGATATCGCCGGCGCGTCCCAGATCCTCCGCAAGGGCGCGCGTGACCGCCGCTTCGATTTCGAGCGGGGATATAAAGGCATCGGCGCAGAACAGCGACATGGGTGAGGCACGGCAAAGATGCGTAAAACTGGGTGGAAAATCCATAATCGCTGCCGGCGCGCATAGCAAACGGCGCTTTATTCCATGCGGCATTGTGCAGGTCAGCCATGCGCCGCACGATCCGGTGACCGCAAGTTTCGTTTGGGCGATCCGCGGCGAGGCTCTATGCTGCGCGACTTTTTGAATCTCCAGCCTACCTGGCGACATGACGATCTATTCGAAACAACTCGACAGTTGGCGCACGCCGTCGCTGGTCATCGGCTCAGGTTGTCTGATCGCGATCATCGCCTTCGGACCGCGCTCGACATTCGGTTTTTTTCTGACGCCGATGTCGAGTGCTCATCACTGGGGCCGCGACGTATTCGCCTTTGCGCTGGCGTTGCAGAATTTGCTGTGGGGCGTCGGCCAGCCGCTCGGCGGCATCATCGCCGACCGCTTCGGCACCATCCGGGTGCTGTGCGTCGGGGCGCTGCTCTACGGTCTCGGTCTCGCGCTGATGGCGCATTCCGAGAGCGCGCCGGTGCTCGATGCGTCGGCGGGCGTGCTCGTCGGATTTGGCTTGGCCGGTTGCTCGTTCCCGGTGGTGCTGGCGGCGCTCGGCAAGATCGTGCCGAAAGAATGGCGCTCGCGCGCTTTCGGCTTCGGCACCGCCGCCGGATCGTTCGGGCAATTCCTCTATTCTCCGGTCGCCGTGGTGTTGATGGATCATTTCGGCTGGCAGCAGACGCTGCTGATCTTCGCCGCCAGCATGCTTACCGTGCTGCCGCTGTCGCTCGCTCTGGCGACGCCGCCCTCGCACGCCACGCATGAGGGTCAAGCGCAGTCGCTGCGACACGCATTGTCCGAAGCCTTCGCGCATCGCTCGTATCTTCTCCTGGTGCTTGGCTTCTTCACCTGCGGCTTTCAGCTGCAGTTCATCACCGTGCATATGCCGTCTTATCTCGTCGATCGCGGCCTCTCGGCGGAAGTCGGCGGCTGGACGCTGGCGACGATCGGGTTGTTCAACCTTGTCGGTTCGGTGTTTTCAGGCTGGCTCGGCGACCGCATGCCGAAGCGCTACCTGCTGTCGATTATCTATTTCGGCCGTGCCATGGCGATTTTCGCCTTCATCTCGTTTCCGGTTACGCCGGTAACCTGCATCGCCTTTGGCGCGGCGATGGGCTTCATGTGGCTTTCCACCGTGCCGCCGACCAACGGCATCATCGCGCTGATGTTCGGCACGCGCTGGCTGGCGACGCTGGCGGGCTTCGCCTTCTTCAGCCATCAGGTCGGCGGCTTCCTCGGCGTCTGGCTCGGCGGTCTCGTCTTCGACCGCACCGGTTCCTACAACGCGGTATGGTATCTCGCGATCCTGTTCGGCGTGCTTTCAGCGCTGATCAATATGCCGATCGTGGAACAGCCGGTTGCTCGCCTGGCCATGGTGCCCGCTGAATAGATTCGTCGTGCAATAAGCGAGCGAACGCGCCTTGGTTCCTTGAATGGCCATGCTCGGCTGTGACAGATTACGGTCCGGAGCATTGGAATGGGCATGTTCAGGGCCATCGTTATCGACAAAGCGGACGCCGGCCAAACGGTGCGGCTGACCGAGTTCGACGAAAAAGATCTGATGGACGGCGACGTCACTGTCCGCGTCGAATACTCGACGGTGAATTATAAGGACGGTCTCGCGATCACCGGCAAGGCGCCGGTAGTGCGGCGCTTCCCGATGATCGCCGGAATTGATTTCGCGGGCACCGTGGAGTTGTCGTCACACCCAAACTGGAAGCCCGGCGACAAGGTCATCCTCAATGGCTGGGGCCTCGGCGAGACGCATCTCGGCGCCTACTCGGAAAAGGCGCGCGTCAAGGGCGACTGGCTGGTGCGGCTGCCGCCGGGGATGACGGCGCACGACGCCATGGCGATCGGGACCGCCGGCTATACCGCGATGCTTGCGGTCATGGCGCTGGAGCGGGCCGGCCTGACGCCGGCGCGCGGCTCAATCGTCGTGACCGGCGCGGCGGGCGGCGTCGGCTCGGTTGCGGTCGCGCTCCTTGCCAAGCTCGGCTATGCGGTCGTCGCCTCGACCGGCCGGCCGGACGAGGCGGGCTATCTCAAGGGGCTCGGCGCCGCAGAGGTCATCGAGCGCAAGGAATTGGCCGGTCCGGTGCGGCCGCTCGCCAAGGAGCGCTGGGCCGGCGGCATCAATTCTGTCGGCTCGACGACGCTCGCTAACGTGCTGTCGATGACCCGTTACGGCGGCGCCGTCGCCGCCTGTGGACTGGCCGGCGGGATGGACTTGCCGGGCTCGGTCGCGCCGTTCATTCTACGCGCCGTCTCGCTTCTGGGCATCGACTCCGTCATGTGTCCGTTGCCGATGCGGCGAGAGGCTTGGCGCCGTCTCGCGACCGATCTCGACCGGTCGAAGATCGCGGCTATGACGACTGAAATCGGGCTCGCCGACGTGATCGCCGCCGGGGGGCGTATCGTCGATGGGCGAGTGCGCGGACGCATTGTGGTGAAAATCGGGTAAAGGGCTGCGAAATTTTGCCAGGAATTTCGGCGATCTTGCGGGGGCGCTATGGTAAGGAGACGGTTAAGAAATCTTGATAACATCGCCCTTAAGTCGAGAGCGGAGTCGTCGATGTTGCGGCGCGTAGTTGTTGTCTGTGCGTGCGTGCTGGGGGTCGCAATTTTGGGCACAAGCCTAGCCCTCGCCGAAGACCTTAGTCCGGAACAGGCCCGCGCCTTCGTGGTGGGCAAGCTGTTCTCCTATACCTGCTTCGAGGGCACCGCCGGAAGCGGGCGGATTTTCCCCGACGGCTCCGTGGTCGGCACCATCAGATTTCGCGGCCAAGGCCAGACCCGGTTCGCAACCTTGCCGGCCGGAACGCTGAGCGTGGACGGTAGCTCGATGTGCGCGCATCTGTCGGGCTTGCCAATGACGCCGTGCTTTAGAGTGGAGAAGCTCAGTTACCGGAGCTTCCGCGGTTCGGTTGCCGGGCTGGGGTTCGCCTATTGCGACTTCTACCAGCGCAATCCGCGCAGCGAACTCCTCACCAGGCGCGTCGAGCCGCGGCCGGCGGCGACTCCGGTCGCGAGCCGGCGCCCGCTGCTGCGGCCGTCCTTGGCCGAGTAAAAGCTGCTCAATCCAATTCGAGCCGGAACGGCGTCGCTTCCGCGACGAGCACGCCGCGGCCGATCGTTTCGATCGCGGCAACCATGCGGCCGTCGCGATTGAGCAACCGATCCGCGAGCGACACGATGCGGATATTCGGCGTCGCCGTCGGCGAGGCGCGCCGCAGCGCCTGGGCGATGCCGCCTTCGTCGCGCTGCGGGTTGAGCGCGCAGACGGCCGCGAACGCGCTTGCGGTGGAACGGCTGATGCCGGCGAAGCAGTGAACCACGAGCGGCGCGCGCCGGTCCCAAGCCCGCACGAAGCTGATGAGATCGGCGATATGTTGCTCGCCCGGCACGATATAGCCGTCGAGCGGAGCGGAGATGTCGTGCAGGCGCAACCAGAGATGGTTCTCCGGCGCGACGGAGCTCGGGCATTCGACGCGCGCCTCGTCGCCGAGCAGCGACACGACATGGCGCCCGCCGGTATCCTCGACGGTTTCTTGCAGACGCGCCAGCGAGCAGACGTGAATCATGGAATCGGATGATCAGGTTATCTTATTCATATAACTCTGCCGCGCGGCGCAAGTGTGACCGCTTCATTTACGCGTTGGCAAGGTTTTTGAACCGCTCGTAATAGCGCGCTTGCGCCGTCTCGGCCGGCCAAGGCTTGAGGTAATCGCGCTCGAGCGCCGCCGAGAACACCGGCGGGCGGCCGAAAAACCGCCGTGCCTCTGCAGCGTCAAAGCCGGCAAGCCGCGTCGCCTCGAGATAAGCGGCTTGGCGGTCGGCGGCCTTGATCAAATCCTCTAGATCCGGCGCCGACTGCGCCGGCAGTCCGAAGCGCAAGTGAATCGCTGTGAGAAGCCGCCGCTCGACCGCCTTATAGGCGTCGCCGATCACCGCCTTGAACGGCGAGATCATGTCGCCGATCACGTATTCCGGCGCATCGTGCAGGAGCACAGCGAGACGGCGGCTGCGGTCGAGCCGCGGGACGCGCGCGCGCGCGAGCGCCTCGACCAGAAGGCTGTGTTGCGCGACCGAGTAAATGTGCGCGCCGCTTGTTTGTCCGTTCCAGCGCGCCACCCGCGCGAGCCCGTGCGCAATGTCTTCCATCTCGATATCGAGCGGGGAGGGATCGAGCAAATCGAGCCGCCGCCCCGACAGCATGCGTTGCCAGGCGCGTTGGCTCTGCCGCACGGCTGGTTTATTTGCCGATTTTTTGAACGGCCTCATGGCGATGGCAAGTGATAAGATGATCGTTGACCATACCGACGGCCTGCATGAAAGCATAAACGATGGTCGGTCCACAGAACTTGAAGCCGCGCTGCGCCAATTCCTTCGACATGGCGCGCGAGATCGCGGTTTCGGCGGGCACCTGACCCGTGGTGCGGTAGCGGTTGACCTTCGGCTTGCCGTCGACGAAATCCCATAGCAGCTTGGAAAAGCCGGGTCCTTTTTCCGTCACGTCGAGCCAGGCGCGCGCCGAAAGGACCGCGCCTTCGATTTTGGCGCGGTTGCGCACGATGCCGGCGTCGCCCATCAGCCGTTCGATCTTGCTCGGCCGGTAGCGCGCGATTTTTTCCGGCACGAAGCCGTCGAAGGCACGGCGGAAGTTTTCGCGCTTGCGCAAAATGGTGATCCAGGACAAGCCGGCCTGGAAGCCGTCGAGCACGAGCTTTTCGTAGAGCGCGCGGTCGTCGTATTCCGGCACGCCCCATTCCTCATCGTGATAGGCGACGTAAAGCGGGTCGTCTTTCGGCCACGGGCAACGGACAGGCTCGCTCATTGGGCCGCCTTTTCGCCGGGAAAGGCAAAGCGCGCCCAGTCCGGCTTGACCAGATGGAGCGGCACGCCGCCACTGGTGAGCGGTTCATCGTGCGACAACGCCTCGGCGACGCGGTCGAGACGCAGCAACGCCAATCCCCGTCCGCCCGTCGGCGAAGTCGTCGCCGAGCCCATGACGCCGACCGCGCGTTCGCCGGCCATGATCGCTACTCCGGCTTGCGGGGCGGCGCCGTCAAAGCGGACCGGCACGGCACGCGTGCGCGCGATGCCGCGATGCTCGATCCGCGACACCACTTCCTGGCCGACATAGCAGCCTTTGGCGAAATCGACGCCGCCGAGCTGATCCATGTCGGATTCGTGCGGGAACGCATCGCCGTATTGGAAATCGACACCGCCTTGCGGCACGCCGAGCGCGATGCGATGCGCTTCATAGTCGCTCGCTGCGACGACAACCGCGCCGAGATCGGCCGCGCCAGCCGCGGCAAGATGCGGCGGTACCATCAGGCGAAGCCCGAGCGCCGGCAGCCGCGGATCGGCGTAGCGCAGCCCGTATTTGATCGCGCCGCCGCCGTTCGATCCTCCGTCCCATGCCGCGAGCACGCCGAGCGTGTCCGACAAATCTTCGATCATGACCTTGGCGCGCAATTTGTAGAGATTGAGTCTCTCGACGAGCGTCGCGGCGCGCGCCCGCGGTATGTCGAGAAAAAAGCCGCCGCCGTCCGCCGCCGGCGCTTCGACCACAATGAAGTCGGCAATGATTTTGCCTTGCGGCGTCAAGAGCGCACAAAAGCGCGCCGTTCCGGTCGCCAGGTTAAGAATGTCGGCCGTGACGAGGCCGTGCAGAAAATTGCGCGCACCGTCGCCGGCAATCTTGACTACGCCCCGATCCGGGAGAAGAGCAGCTCTCATCGCAGCAATGCCTAAGCCCGGCGCGACCCGATCGCAAGGTCCATATCGGTCGTGGGGGCTTTGCGGTTTGTGTTGCGGTCCTGGTATGAAATAATGTTTCTGGCCTGCGTTCGGGCTTGGCCGAACTTGAGCTGGCGCAGTTGCATGACCGACCAATTATTATCCCTGCGAATATTGGTGGTAACGCGGTCCGACTTGCCGGACCTGTTTCGGCAGGCGGCATCGATTTCATCGATACCGATCGAAATTCTCGAAGCCGCCGACGCCGCCGGCGCCAAGCGTCTCGTCGCCAGTAGAGTGGACGGCATCGATCTCGCCTATCTCGATGCGGCGCTACTAGCGAATGAAATGACAGGCATGATTTCCGCTGTGCGCGCGGCGGCCAAAGCGCCATTCACGGTGCATCTGGCGACCGGCGCCGCCGTCGAGGCATTCGATGCCGACGCTCTCGCCGGCATGCCGGCGCGGCCGGAACAGGCGCGGTGGCTGCTGGAGCGCTCGATCCGGGTGCGGCTGCCGAGCCGCGTGCTGGTGGTCGATGATTTCGGCGACGATGCGCTCGATCGTGCGCAAGACACTTGTCGCAACGCGTTTTCCGCTCGAAGTCAGCGAGGCGGAGGAGGGCATTGCCGCACTCAAGCTGGTGCACGGCGGCGACTTTCATATCGTTTTCCTCGATTACAACATGCCGGGTTTGTCGGGGCTCGAAACGCTCGCCGAGTTCAAGCGCGTTAAGCGCCGTGTTAATGTGGTGTTGATGACATCGACGCAGGATGAAACCGTCGCCGAACGGGCGCGCGCCGCGGGAGCGGGCTTTCTCAAAAAACCGTTTTTTCCCGCCGATATCGAAACCGCGCTGTGCGGCTTTTACGGATTGCGCGCGCTCAATTCGAAGCGCGGGTTCTGAGGATTACTGGCGGGACAGTTCGATTGAGAATTCGCCGTTGCGAATGCGCGATCCGAGACGCTCGGCGTAGCAGGCCGCCGCTTCTTCGCCATAGGTCGAAATCAATTCGGCTAAGGCCAGGAACAAGGCGGTCTGCGCCAAGCAGTCGCCCTCAATGCCGTCGTGCGACGCTTCCGTCCACGCGTCTTGAAGATAACCGAGCGCCAGCCGCTTTTGCTCGTGCTCGGCCAAAGTCTCGCCGGTCGCAGGATTGTGCGTCGCTATCCGCATTGCTGTCCCGTTTTTGCCGCAGCCCGGCGGCGTCCCTACCCAAGAGGCCACGTTAGCATGGCAGGTTTGGGCTTTTGAGAGCGAAGTTTGAGGCAGGGTTAATTGTGGAAGGGACCAAGAAATGCACCGACTTCATTGCTACTTGCCGGCTCTGACCCTCACTCTGACCCTCCTCCTTGCGGGGGAAGGGTGGCGCAGGCGCAACCTCTGCTCGCTTTAAGTCGGAGCAACTGTACGTGATTTCTAATTCGCGTAGCGGGCGGTGATGTCGCGGGCGATCTTGGCGCCCTCTTCGAGATAGCGGCGAATGACGACGTTGGCCGCGGGCGTGCAGGTCCGGTAGCTCTGTTGAAAGCCGCGGTAGCCGCGATTGAAACTCGCGATCATCTCGTCGTGGCGATTACCGGCGGGCGCTTCGGCGTCGATCAGCGCCTGCGCCTCATTGCGCCATTTTTGGCCCTCCTTCGAATTGCAAATGCCGCGCAGGAAATGCAACGCACCGAGGATTTCCGACAACCGCTCCAGGTCGGAATCGTAAGGTGCGGGTTCGTCCCGCACTGAAGGCTGCGGCGGACCGGGCGGCTGAGCCTGGGGGGGAGGCTTCGCCGGCGGCCTCGCGGCCGGCGCAGGCGCCTCCTGCTGCGGAGCGAGCGGCGCGCCCCAGAACTGGGCGCGGGCCGGTGCGGCAACAGTAAGCGCAAGCAAAACGGTCAGCAACGCGCGAAGCATGGACATGACGGCAACATAGTGGCCGGACGCTCGCTCCGGCAAGCATGGCAACGCGGCATGGTTGAGGCGAGCATTATAGAGGGCGGGCGATCCGCTCGGCTGCAGCAGCGACGATCTGGGCCAAGCCCTCGGTTGTCTTCAATCCGGAAATTTCGGGCGGCGCCAGCCAGTGCGCTTCGGCCAATTCTTCGTTGAGCGCAATCTCGCCGCCGATCCAGCGCGCGGCGAAAGGCAGAATGACGAAGTGCCGTTCGACGCGCCCCGCAGTGTCGTGCGCGATGGCCTGACGGAAACCGACCAGATCGACCGGCTCGATCTCGAGCGCGGTTTCCTCGCGGATTTCGCGGATCACCGCCTGTTCCAGTGTCTCGCCGACTTCGACACCGCCGCCGGGCAGCGTGTAGAGGCCGTGCGCGGGCGGCCGCGCCCGACGCACGATCAGCACCCGGCCGTCGCGGAACACCGCCGCGCTGACGGCGAGAACAGGCCGCGCCGGATATGTTCGCGCGCTTTCGCTGCAGCTCATTAAAGTCGGCTCCAATTCGGCTTATATGTCTCCTTGGCCGGGGGACTGCTTAGCCGTGGATTTTGATTAGCGATGTGCGGACGCTATGTCATCATCTCGACGCCGGAAGCGATCCGGGCGCTGTTCGGCTATAGCGAGCAGCCGAATTTCCCGCCGCGCTACAACGTGGCGCCGACGCAGCCGATCCCGATCGTGCGCCTTGCCGACGGCAAGCGCTCGTTCGCGCTGATGCGCTGGGGATTGCTGCCCGCGTGGGTGAAGGATCCGAAGACGTTTCCGCTCCTGATCAACGCGCGCGGCGAATCGGTGCTGGAAAAGCCGGCCTTCCGCAATGCCATGCGGCGGCGGCGTTGCCTCATTCCGACCGATGGCTTTTACGAATGGCAAAGGGGTGAAATTGCCGGCGGCAACGGGCCGAAGCGGCCTTATTTCGTGCGCGCCAAAACGAGCGCCGATGGCAGTGCGCCGCCGCTCGCCTTCGCCGGCTTGTACGAGACCTGGACCGGGCCGAATGGCGAAGAAGTCGATACCGCCGCCATCGTCACCACTGCGGCAAACCGCAGCTTGGCCGCAATCCACGAGCGCATGCCGGTCTTCGTGCCGAAGGAAGCCTTCAATTTGTGGCTCGACTGCGCCAATGTCGAAGCGAGCGTCGCCGCTGCGCTGATCAGGCCGGCCGACGATGCGCTCCTCGAGGCTTACGAAATCTCGACGGCGGTCAACCGCGTGGCAAACGATTCCGCCGCGTTGATCGCGCCGCTCTCAGCCGCGGCGGCTGCTGCGCCGGAGCGGCTGGTCGCCGCGCCGCCGGTCAAAACCGCAAAGCCGAAAAAGCCGAAAGCGCCGGACGATCAGGCGACATTGCTTTAGCGAGAACACGAACGATGCCGGAGAGCGCGAGTTGCGTTTTCCATCTGGGCGATTGGAACGCTGGAACTAACCGGTCCGCGGGTCTATTTGGCATGATCCTGTCGCGGTTATGCTGGTGCGGCCACCAGATTGCTGACAAAGGGGGTGGCTTGGGAGGACGCGATGATTGATGTGGGGCACCGATTGGCCGCATCCGTCGATCGCCGCCGCAGTGATGCCAGACGATGGCCATTTGCTCGATCTGTTCCACGACTGGACGCCGGATGAGCAAATTCGCCGTCGCATCTTGGTCGACACGCCGGCGCGGCTGTTCGCAAACTGAGTGCAACCGGCACCATCGGCTTCGCGGGCCGCTTCGACTATGCCGCCATCGGTACCGGCGCGCTTGCTGCCGCGGCGCCGAAAGCGTGAGGGCAGGGTGGCGCCCATCGTCCCGTTTCGGCTAAGCTTGCGCTCTCACATTGTCATCAACACGAGGCGCATTCTATGCCGATCTCCATGTACACCGTTTCCATTCCGGTCTTCATCCAGCACCTCAACGGCCTCAATACGGTGCTCGACAAGGCGGCAAGCTGGGCCGCCGCGCGCAAGGTCAACGAGGCCGATCTGTTGAACATGCGGCTGTCGCCCGACATGTTCACTTTGGCGCGGCAGGTGCGCGCCGCGACCGATCACGCCGCCAATGCGGCGGGACGGCTCGCCGGCAAGGAGCTTTTGAAGTTCGCCAACGACGAGACCACCATTGCGCAGCTGAAGGACCGCATCGCCAAGACCGTCGACTATCTCAAGGCCGTCAAGCCGGGCGAGATCGACGGCACCGAAGGCAAGGACATCAGCATCACCTTCCCGAGCGGGCAGACCCGGCAATTCACCGGCCAGAGCCTCTTGCTCGGCAACAGCCTGCCGAATTTCTGGTTTCACACCACCACCGCCTACGACATCGTCCGCCAGTGCGGCGTCGAGATCGGCAAGCGCGATTTCATGGGGACGCCTGGATAAGCGGGCATCGCGACGGGGCTCAATCGGTTGCGGGGAGTGACGATGGGATTGCTTGACGGCGATACGGCGCTCGTCACCGGCGCCGCGTCCGGCGTCGGGCGGGGAATTGCCAAGGCGCTTGCCGCCGAAGGCGCGCGCCTCGTCCTTAGCGATATTGCCGAAGAATCCGGCCAGGTGCTAGCGCACGAGCTCGATGCGGCTTTCCTGAAGGCGGACCTCGCCGATCCGTCCGCCGCGCGCAGGCTGTTTGCTGCCGCCGAGGCGGCGCTCGGGTCGATTTCGATCCTGGTGCATAGCGCTGCGCCGAAGCGGCGCGAGAGCGAGACGGTTATGGCGGCGAGCGAAACCGAATGGGACGCAATGGTGACGGTCGGTTTACGCGCCGGGTTCGTGCTCGGTCAGGCTGTGGGCGCGCACATGAAGGCGCGTAACATCAAAGGGCGAATGCTTTTCATCACCTCGCTCCATGCGCACACGCCGCGCAACCTTCCGCATTACAGCGCGACCAAAGCCGGCCAAACGATGCTGGTGAAGGAACTTGCGCGCGCCCTTGGCAGTGCGGGGATTCGCGTCAATGCCATCGCCCCGGGTGCGATCCCCGGCGGCGGATTCGATGCCGATGTCGCCGCGCTCGAGCGGATGATTCCACTCGGCCGGACTGGAACGCCGGCCAACGTCGCCGACATGGCGATCGCGCTTCTGAGCGATCGCTTTTCCGGCTATGTCACCGGGACGACAATTGCGGTGGATGGCGGACTGGATCTTTACAACTGGATTCCATTTTCGCACGTTGCCGGCCACAACCAATGAGCAAGGCGTCGCCAGCACTGTGAAGCAACGGTACTCGGCATAGCGGCGCTGCAAGGAGAAAGCGGAGAGGAGGCAATTCATGAGCGCGGGTAATCTGGCGACGCGATGCCTCACGGCCATCGTCTCTGTGACCGGCTACGTCGCCGGCACCGTAGTCATATTGCTCAACGTGCTCGCCTTGGTCGCAATCGTGGTTCTCATTCTGAAATATGCATTCGGCATCGAACTCTTAAATGGGTTCGATTGGCTACCGACGGAATGGCTGCGAAAAATTTTCATTCACTGAACAGTTGCAGTCAAAGCACCTTGCCGGGATTGAGGATGCCGTTCGGATCGAGCATGCGCTTGAGGGAGCTCATCAAATCGAGCGCGACCGGATCCTTCACCGACGGCAACAGATCGCGCTTCATGACGCCGATGCCGTGCTCGGCCGAAATCGATCCGCCGTATTTCTTCACCACCGCGAACACCGCCGCGTTCACTTCGCCCCAGCGCTTGAGAAATTCGTCCTTGTCGGCATCGACGGGCTGGGTGACGTTGTAGTGGATATTGCCGTCGCCGAGATGGCCGAACGGCAGCGGCCTGCTGCCCGGAATGAGCGCGGTGACGGCGGCGTTGGCGTCCTTGATGAAGGCCGGCACCGCGGCGACCGGCACCGAGAACGTCGTGCTTGATCGAGCCGCCGGCGTAGCGCTGCACCTCGCCGAACATTTCGCGAATGCGCCAGAAGGCCTTGGCCTGTTCCAGACTGTCGGCGATGGCGGCGTCGGTCACCAGCCCGCGCTCCATGCCTTGCTCGAGCAACTCTTCCAGCACCAGGCGCAGACCCTCGCGCTGTTGCGAGGAAAGTTCGATCAGCACGTACCAGTCGTGCGGCGCGGCGAGCGGATCGCGGACGCCCGCGGCGTTCTCCAGAACCAGCTCGATGCCCCGCCGCGTCATGATTTCGAAGCTCGTGACGTCGCCGCCGCTTCGCTCTTGCGCAATGCCGAGCAGCACAAGTGCGGCTTCCGGCGAGGGAACACCGGCGAACGCGGTCTCGACCGAGCGCGGCCGCGGCACGAGCCGCAGCACCGCCGCGGTGATGATGCCGAGCGTGCCTTCGGCGCCGATGAACAGGTTCTTCAAATCGTAACCGGTATTGTCCTTCTTCAGCTTGTTGAGATTGTTGAGCACGCGGCCGTCGGCCAGCACCACTTCGAGACCGAGCGCATGTGCGCGCGCGATGCCATAGGCCAAAGCCGCGGTGCCGCCGGCATTGGTGGCAAGGTTGCCGCCGATGGTGCAGGTGCCTTCCGAGGGCAGGAGCTGCGGATAGAGCCGGTCGATTGCGGCCGCGGCCGCACGCGCGCGCTGCAGGGTGACGCCGGCCTCGCAGGTGATGGTGTTCGAGGTCGCGTCGACCTCGCGGATGCGGTCGAGCCGGTTGAGCGACAGCACGATCTCGTTGTGATGCGGAATCTGGCCGCCGACCAGGCCGGTATTGCCGCCCTGCGGCACGATGGCCGTTTTCGTCTCGTTGGCGAGCTTGAGGATCGCGGCGACTTCGCCGGTCGATCCGGGGCGCAATACCATCGGCGTGCGGCCGGCGAACAGACCGCGCATCTCGACCAGATACGGCGCCTGCGCGGACGGGTCGGTGATGGCGTATTTGTCACCGACGATCGCGGCAAAGCGCGCCAGCAGCGCGGGGTCGGTCTTGGCGGGCGGAGTGTTGAGCGGCTTGTCGAGCATCAGGGCGCGTCCATTTGGCGGGTTTTGCCGATCCAGGGATCGTACACGACGACGCCAGTATCGGCGAAGTCGCGTACGTTGCGCGTGACCAGTGTCAATTTATGGACGCGGGCTGTGGCGGCGATCAACAGGTCTGCTGCTTCCCGCGATCGACCGGCCGTCCGCAGCCGCCGTCCAAGACGGAGCCAATCGATCAAAACGCTTGAGGTCAATGGCAAGGTGCGATCCCGAAATCGATCGGATACCTCGATTTCCACCCAAGCTGTAAGCTTGCGACGCCGCGTCTCATCGCGGTCGGTGGCCGCGCCATCGAGAAGCTCCGACAGCGTCACTATGCTGATGGCCAGGTCCTCGGGCCTTTCGGCTGCAATCCAATCGATAATGTTTCGATGCGGGCGATTTCGTACCGTCTCCGATATGACGTTGGTATCCAATAGCCATTTCACTTCTTATTCCTCATCGGCATAGTCGTCGTCAAAAATTTCCCGGCGCTTATCGCGCATCTTCAATCCAAGGCGGCGATCGAATTTTATGCCTGCAAATAGGCCCCGATATTTTTTCGACGCCTCGATGAAATCTGCCATCGTTCCCGCACGCTGCGGCTTCGGCTGGATTTCGAAACGTTCGACGTCAAAGACGATAACGGCGTCTTTGCCGTGCACCGTGACCGTCTGCGGCCCGCCGCTGCGGGCTTTGCGAACGAGTTCGGAAAAGCGCGCCTTGGCGTCCTGCAGCTTCCAGATATTGGGATTATTGCTTTTCATGAGCGACCCATCTAGTCAGACTAGTCAGATAGCATTTCGGCGCTTGTCCCGCAAGCGCGCGCCCAACGTGGCTCTTCACCGTGGACTTGCTGCGCGTTGCAGGCGATCGTTGATCGCCTCGCCCAATCCGTGATGTGGCACCGGCATCACCGCGATGGTTTTGGCGCCAGCGGCGTCGAGCGCGCGCAGATGCGAAAACACGTTGGCCGCCGCTTCGATGAGGTCGTCGCGCGCCGAAAGATTGAGAACCTGTGCTGCGTTTTCAGCCCCGCCGGGGAGCTTCGGCCCGAAGGCGAGCAAAGCTTCGCCCGCTTCGACGTGGGCGGCGTCGAGCCGCAACGGCGTGCGCGGCGCGTAATGCGAAGCGAGCATGCCGGGCGCGAGCGGCGCATCGCCGACGGTGTCACTGGTCACGGGCGCGTCGGCGAGCGGCCGGTCGAGCGCGCGCTCGATCGCCTCACGCGGGATGCCGCCCGGCCGCAGCAGCATCGGCGTCTCGAGGCAGGCGACGATTGTCGATTCGACGCCGACCGGCGTCGCGCCGCCATCGACGATGAGATCGATGCGGCCGGACAGATCGGCGAGCACGTGGGCGGCCGTAGTCGGCGAGACGTGGCCGGAGCGGTTCGCCGAAGGCGCCACCACCGGCCGGCCGAACTGTGCGAGGATTCTTCGTGCCACCGCGTGATCGGGAACGCGCACTGCAATCGTGTCGAGGCCTGCGGTCGCAAGTTCGGCCACGGCGCATCCGGCCGCTTTCGGCAGAACCAGCGTCAGCGGTCCCGGCCAGAATGCTTGCGCGAGCCGGCGCGCGTCGGCGTCGAAGCGGGCAAGCTTGCGCGCCGCCGCGGCATCGGTCACGTGCGCAATCAGCGGATTGAAGCTCGGGCGGCCTTTGGCTTCGTAGAGCCGGGCGATCGCCGCGCCATTGGTGGCGTCGGCGCCGAGCCCGTAAACGGTCTCGGTCGGAAAGGCGACGAGCCCGCCGGCCGCGAGCCGGCGCACCGCATCCGCGATCGCGGCGTCGTCGGCGGGCACGACGCGCGTGGCCAGAAGGGCTGTCATTGCGCAACTCAGTGCCTAAATAAGACCGGCGCGCAAGTGAGGCCGGCGCGGCTTGCAGGGGCGGAACGCCCCCGGTATAAGCCGCCCGCGGCCGTGATCGCGGCCAATGTCGGAGTGTGGCTCAGCCTGGTAGAGCACCTCGTTCGGGACGAGGGGGTCGCAGGTTCAAATCCTGCCACTCCGACCAGCTCCACACTCAAGGCGCTGATTTCCCGCAACTATGTGAAACCGCTAGCGAACTTGGGACGCCCCGAGTACACAAGGGCGTACACAGGCGCGTGTTGCGGATGGTCAAATTACGTCAAGACAGCAAGGGCAACTACAGCGCTCGCAAGCGGCTCCCCGATGACGTGCGGGAGGAATATGGCCGCCGCCACGGGCCGCGTTTTGAGGCCAAGTTCTTCGGCGCGTGCCAGCGTGGGAGCCGCATGCCGCTAAGCAGAAATTTCGGGAGTGGGATGCCGAAGTCGAGGGACGCATCGCGGCCATCCGCGCCGAGCGTAACGGGGAAGGTATTGCGCTCACGCAACGTCAGGCGCGCGCGCTGGCTGGCGAGTGGTACGAATGGTTCATCGCGCGGCATCCTGTCAGCGACCGTAAGGGGTGGGAGGATGTGCGCGACAAAGTTCGCGACAAAGTTCAAGAGGCGCTTCGAGCAAGCCGCTGGGGATGACAAGTGGGAACGAAGCAATCCTGATAAGCTTTGGTGGGAGGACGAGGAACTAAGGAAAGAAGTGCGCCCAGTTTTGGCCGACGTAGGAGAGACGGCTCAGTTTCTCGCCATGAAGGGACTGTCGCTCAATGCCGAAGGGCAGGCCCTTTTCCTCGATTGGCTATACGACGATCTTTCGGAAGTGTTGCGAAAGATTGATCGCGCAATGCCCAAGGTGACTACAGCGACGACAAGTATGCTGAGCGTTTTCCGAAATTTGAAGGCGCTGGATAGGGGCGAGACGCCACAGCAGCTATTTGAGAAATGGGTATCTGAGAAACAGCCGGCCCAGAGTACTGAAGAAAGCTGGAGCTATGTATTCTGGCGCTATGGCGGAAGCACTTTCACGAACGCAGTGCCGCTTCAATCACGCCCGAGGAGGCGCAAGAGTGGATAACAAGCCTTGTTGGCCCTAAAGCGTTCGGCGCGCGCCGTTGATAACAATTACATCGCCGCGAGCAGGACAGTCTTTGGCTGGGCTGCTAAGCACAAGCGCATAACGCGAAATCCATTTGGCGCTGTCGAAGTAACCATTCCCAAGGGGGTCAAGCTCCGGGAAAAGGCATTCCGACCTGATGAGCGCAGCACGATTTTGAAGGCAGCACTCGGAATTGCGGACACCGACACACCTGACAACGCGGCGAGGCGCTGGGTTCCCTGGCTCTGTGCATACACTGGCGCCCGACCCGGTGAAATCACCCAACTGCGCGGTAGCGATGTTGTCGAAGAGGATGGCATCCCGGCGTTACGCATTACCCCAGAAGCAGGTTCAGTCAAAGGACGCCAACCGCGTACTGTGCCGTTGCACGAGCACCTCATTGAGCAAGGGTTCCTGAAGTTTATGGCCCAACATGGTGCAGGCCCGCTGTTCTACAATCCAGACAAGCGACGTGGCGACGGCGAACCAGCGAGAAGAAAAAAGCCGCGCTCCGTACAGGCACGACAGCGCGTCGCCAACTGGGTGCGCGGCTTGGGTGTTGACGGACAAGGGCCTTTCTCCACTTCACGGTTGGCGGCACACGTTCAAGAGACTGGCCGCGCGCGCCGGCATCGAAGCCGGGCATGAGGGATGCCATCTGTGGTCATAGTCCGCGCACGGTTGCCGACGAATATGAGACGCCGACACTTGAGGACATGGCGGCGGCAATGAATAAGTTTCCGCGTTACGCTGTGGAGTGATTGAGAGTGGCAGACGTGCCTGCTGAGCCCGAGCGCGACCCCTGGTTCAAGCCGCACCTGGGGCCTCGTGGCATACGCGCGCATCAGGTCATTGGCGCCGTCGTGCCTGCGGTGGAGAAGCATGAGCGCAAGCGTGCGCTTAGGTCCAAGGATAAACTCACGCTCTTTAGGGTCCTCATACCGCTCGTTGCGAACCTCATGCACCATTTTCTCAGTGGCACTCCAGGACAAGGCGTACCCGTGCCGCTATCCAACAAGGCGCTTGGGAAAAAGGGCAATCGCTACCAGCCCTTTTCATTCCCGCGCTCATTTCCAAAGATGCTGGGCGCGTTGAGCGAGCTTGGGTTTGCTGAGGTCACACTCGGTAGACACTCAGGCTTCCCGGATAAGTCCAAACGCACCACGATCAAAGCAGGGGCGAAGCTCATTGCGCTAATCAAGGAGCACGAGGTCACTTTAGAGGACCTGGACCCGGGTGACGGGGAAGAAGTCATCATCCTGAAGCGGCCAAAGCGCGGGCATTGGGACGAGGGAGCGCGCATCGACTACAAAGAGACGGACACGACACAACGCCTTCGCGACGAACTGCGCGGCATCAATGCGTGGATCGCAAAGGCCGACATTAGCTTCGATGCTGCCGCCTCCAGGCGACCAGTGGACGTCCAAGCTCGGCAGCTACGTCGCATCTTCACTCTCGGGAGGTTCGATAGTGGGGGCAGGCTCTTTGGTGGCTTTTGGGAAACCTTGCCAAAGCCTGCGCGCTTGCAAGGCATCCGCATTGATGGCGAGCGGGTCGTAGGCTTGGACTACTCGCAACTAAATCCACTCCTCGCATATCACGTTGCTGAAGCTGATCCGCCACCTGAGGATGCTTACACGCTCCCTGGCCTTGAGAAGCACCGCGAGGGCGTGAAGAGGATTTTCAACGCCATGCTCTTCCATCATCCGCTGACGAAGTTTCCAAAAGGAGCAAGGGCGCAGTTTCCACGGCGTGTAAAGTGCGGGGACGTGACCGAGGCCATACTACAGCGGCACCAAAAACTGAAAGGTGTGCTCTCTAGTTACGAGATTGGTCATCAACTCCAGTTTCTTGAAAGTAAGATTATGATGGGCGTCCTAGGCGAATGTCGAAAGCGCAACATCATTGCCCTTCCGGTGTTTGATTGCGTGGTTGTGAAAGCGTCTGCGGAAAATACCGTCCGAACAATCATGCGCCAGGAGTTCAAGGCAGTCACGTCTCTCGACGTTACGGTCAAGCAAGAGTTGCCTCTGTCAGGAAATCCGAAGGCTGCTGTCCCAATGGAAGTAGACCCAGGCTCAGGATTGTAGATCAATGATGTTGATGCCTGACTGGCTCAAGCACTTTCAGCCTCCCTCAGTGCCTCCAGCATCTTCGTTGCCTGCGGAACCTGGGGTGCCTTCAGCATCTTCAGTCCCTCCAGTATCTAATGATTGAATATAAAAGACTATTTTGATGGTACTTAGAGGGGAGAGAGGGAGAGCATATAGGGGGCTACGTAAGGGCGAGGCTCAAGCGGTTCGACAGCCAATCAATCCACAGCTTCATTCGTAGTTATTGGTTTCCCAGGCGACGAGCTTTTCATTCGGCATCAAGCGTGCGGTGACTCTAGGAAGCCCGTGGATTTCATTCCAGCCCCTGGCCGCTACGGTGGTAGCCGCAAGGGGCAAAACGCACCAGTGGAACTCGCTGAAGTCGCTGCGGGCCTCCTAGTCACTAGGCTGTTGCTCCGAGAAACGCTCGATTGCCCCTCCGGACGCGTACAGCTTCTAGTTTGCTTTCGGCTTCATTCCGCCTCATGCTGAGACTGGGGATACGGGGGGAATACCATGTGGAAGTTATCCAGCGCTCTTGCTGTCGTCTTAGCCGTCGGAGCATCGGCGTGCTCGAACACCACCATGCAAGGCTACGCGGATCGCGATCTACCCGCAAACACAGTTCGACATATCGCTGCCTATGTAGCTGCGCCGACACCGGTAGCTTCTAGTATGCAAGCAAGTATCACCAACGAGGCACACAATCGGGGAATATGGGCGGAAGATGCTCTCACCATCTTACCGCCGACGCGCACGTATTCAGATGCTGAGGTTCACAAGGTACTCGCTGAGCGTGGCGTGGATGGCGTCTTGCTGATTACGGTCGCCGACAGTGGAGTGATTAGCCAGTACGCAGGGACTATTTTTCAATCCACATATAACGGAACGCTGCAGGCGAACGGGACAGTCACCCAGATGGGAAACACGTCCACGGTTTCGCTGAACGGTACTACCACCGGAACATCGGTGGGCTCCGCCACTCCGACATATCGTTACTCACGCCACACGCAATTTTCTGCTCGGCTTGTTGATCCTAAGTCAGGGCGTAATCTGTGGGTAGGCAATGGTGAGGTAGACACAGAAGGAGGAAGAGGTCTTATTAGTCGCCTGATGGTTTCTGATAGCGTGAGTTCGTCTAGCTCAGTCCGTGCAATCTTTGATGACTTGCAGAAGAAGGGACTAATCGGCGGCGGCGGCGCCAGTTAGCAGAGGTCCTACCCCAAGCTCCAGGTTCTCACGCCAAAACTATCATTTTTGCGTTCTTGCTTGCATTGCAGGCTCTGTGAGCAAGTTGTCCGTTGCTGGCTATTGTTTTGCCACCTTTGCTATAAGGAACAATGTGGTCAACAGTGCTGTCCTCAAAAGAATGAATTTCATTCATGCATAGCTGACAGGTGTTAGAGGCTTCAAACAAGCGCTTGCGAAAATCGAAATCGAAAAACCTGGGTTCGATTGTCGTGCCAGCTATCATGGGTTCCGCGAGAAGCCGAAACTTAGTCCAGCGCGTTTTGGTCTGTATCGCACTTCCGGTGGCTTTGGTAATCGACGTTTGTAGGTCCGCGTCCGTGAGCAGTGTGAACAAAAATAGTTCTCTTATTTGCTCGGCGGCTCGTTGCACCTTTACTGTAGGCTGGTTCCATAATGCAGATGCTTGAATATCGAAGGCCGTTACCGAAAATTTCGTATCCCAGCCGCCCCTATTTGTCCGAGGGTTGACTTCATAAAGCCTTGCTGACTGATCGCCGAACACCGAGTAGATATTTTGCATTGTCTGTCTGAACGATGCCGCCTGTGTTCGCAATGCCTCCGGCTGCTGCGGGGCGTAGTGCCCCATGTACTCATTCAAAAACCTCTTGAGGTTGCCGGTGTAATGCTGCAGTCGGTCGGCGAAGGCACAAAAGCGAAGGATTATTTCTCGCTCTTTGAAGCGCGGCTCAGGTGTATCGCCTCCTTTGACCTTTCTCCAGGCCGAATCCTCTTCAAGCTCAGCCAATAGGTCATTGAATGGCCCCCTATATACGCAATTTCGGAGTTCCTGCTCGTTCAACACCATCGACCCGCGATTAAGACGCTCAAATACCTCGTATCTCAAATCAGAATTTTTGGCGGCGTCGATCACAATGCTGCGAATAGGCGTATCCAAAATTTTCTCCTGCATAGGAGTAGATAGGTCCTTGAAGAATTTGTGATTTAAACTAGCCATGCGATTGAGCTTGCGGAGAGGGAATTTATTTGACACAAAAGTTATAAGCGTCGTAAGGCGCTGCTGACCGTCGATCATCTCAAGGCGACCGCCAGCGTCTTTGCCGAAATAAATCGGGGGAATCGGAATTTCGAGCAACAGCGATTTAATCAGGCGCGACGGCAATTCTGGGCGTAATGCCCACACATATTCTCGTTGAAACTTAGGCTGGAGCAACAGCAAGCCTCTATCCAATTTATCTCTCAACGCAGAAATCGTCCAATCGGAGGTTTGGCTGGTGACGGGCCGATCATCTGGCCTTTCGACTGGCTGCTCGTCCTCAGGTTCGGGCTCCAAATAGTCGTCAGACGGAGAGAGCGTCTCGGCGGCCTCGTGTGGAGCAGCCGTATCATCTGAGCTTTGAATTTTCCTTGGGCTATCTGACCCGACTGCTTTGACAGAAGCAGCCAAGATAAAACGAACTGGTTCATCTATGTCGGCATCATCAATGTCCGGCTGCGTTTCAAGATCAAGGGCAGCCAACGCAGTTTTTATATCAGAACTAATTTTTACTCCCCGGCGTGTCGCTCCAAACCATTTCAAGATCGCTCGCACCTTATGACGATTTGTTTTTTCTCCAGCCCGCAATCTGTCGTTTATGTCAATAAGTTGCTTTGGGATTTCGTCCATTGTCTCACCATCTCTGTCATAATTGCCTTCGGCAACAAATGGTTCTGCTTCCGCTGGGCCGGGGCGGCTCCCTGCCGGACCAATAAAATAGCGTAAGATCCCGTCGTCCGTCCAAGCTTTCGTGAAATCCAACTTGCGTTCCACATGGAGCATCCTCGCGCGATTTGTTTTCTTGTCGCGACACGCCGCCAGTACCTCCGCATTGGATGCGCCCTCAGGGCGGCAATACATTGCAATCGCTAAGCCAGAAACCTCTCCGGGTTTCACCCATCTGAGTGCCATATTGACAGCATCCTCATCAGGCATCGGCCCCGCATTTGCCGGCCAAGCGCCGCTGAGTAGGTGTGCCCAAGACTGTAAATGTTTAGGCAGCGACGAGTGACCTTCGCCGCTTGCCTCCGATTGAGACAAATCACTGCTCATGTCTGTTAGGCCGCGACCCAGCGAGCGAATTTACTTAGGGCAACCTATCATGCTCCCGGTTCTCACGCTACTATTGCGGCTATACTTTGCAAATCACAACCACTCCGCCCGTTTTAGCCCCGGTGCATCATAGCAAATTTTAGTAATTCCATTTCTGGTCCGGATCATTGCATCGTTTTGAGCGTGCCTTAGCCATTTCCGCTTGGCCCCAAAACCGGGACATGCGAGGGGCAAATAATTAGCAAAGCGCTCACTTTGCATGACGAAATCAAACAACAACGGCGAGGGCTTTACTGCCAATTTCGAAAGTCGATTGCTGAGAAATTACCTAAGCATTTTGAGGCGGAAGGGACCCGTTCGCGTCATGCGCAAGACTGACGTGGTACGCGCGCGGTAAGTGGACGCGTGTTTCGTCTCAGGTCGCTAGAGTTGCTCGCAAGCACCATTAGCGAGCTACGGCTTCCTCTCAGTGAAACAGGTAGATCAAAAACGCTGCGCCCAGAACCGCAACGAACGGCCAAGGTCCATCGAGGCCAAGGAGAGCGGCCAGCAGCAGCGTGACGATTACATAGTCCAAGTGCAAAGCCCGCTCCCCATTCGATTGACAGTAGCAAGCGGCGAGGACGCGGTGAGTGAGTCAAAATGACTCAGCGGTAGCAACGAGTTTTCCTTGGTCAACTGTTCGGAGAACGCGCATTGTACGAACAGTCACCGAAGCGGGCAGAGCGAAACACATGACCAAGTCGCACCTCAAGCTAGTCGCGCCAGCAACCGTAAAACGAACAGTTATGCCAAAGCGGCTTCCAAATGCCGACTTGCGGACACGCGAGCACCTGACTGAGGCCGAGGTTCAGCGGCTTATGGACGCCGCCAGAAAGAATCGCTGGGGGCAACGGGACGCCACCATGACCCTGACGGCCTACCGTCACGGCCTACGGGCTTCCGAATTGGTGGACCTCCGGTGGGATCAGGTGGACTTCAGGACGGCCACCCTGCACGTTCGCAGGGTCAAGCAGGGGGCACCAAGCACGCACCCGATCCTCGGGGACGAGCTACGCGCCCTGAGGCGCCTCCAGCGCGAGCAGGAGCCCAAGTCACCCTTCGTGTTTACCTCCGAGCGAGGGGCGCCGTTCACCACTGCCGGCTTTGCCCGCATGGTGGAACGCGTGGGCACTGAGGCGAGGCTTGGCTTCAAGTCGCACCCGCATATGCTCCGGCACGCCTGTGGCTACGCGCTGGCCAATAAGGGACACGATACGCGCGCCCTCCAAGCCTACCTGGGGCATCGCAACATTCAGCACACCGTTCGCTACACAGAGCTATCGCCGACGCGGTTCAAGGATTTCTGGCGCGCTTAGGGGCTGAAGCAATCAACAGGTGATGTAATGACAGACCAAACCAATCTGCACCCGTCCCAGCAGGTCCGAAGTTTTTGGGGCAGGAAAAGTGCGACCCGCCGAACTGGCTGGGGCAATTGGATAACGGCCGTAGCTTTGATTGCGGGAATGGCGCTTGCGTATGCCGCTGGCTTTGGTCAGGAAATGCGGTACATTTTGGCGTGGATCGGGATTTGGCAAGTCGTCTCGTGGATTGTGGGGTAATTGGGCCAGCACACGCGTGCAATTATTCTTCGCGGACTGATGACTGCGATACTGGCGTTTGGCGTCCGCCGCTTGCGCTAGCGAAGATTGTCCTGAAGGCGTGCCCAATGTAGATTAAGGGGTGGGCGCCTCAGGGCGTCGGCACTGGGGCTGTTTGGATCGAATGATTAACGCTCGTTCCGCTGCCAAAGATTATTATGGTGTTCTCGGCGTGTTGCCGACTGCGGAAGCAGTAGTTATCGCCGCTGCATATCGAGAACTCGCCAAGAAATACCATCCAGACAAATGGCGAGGCGAGCGATCTATAGGCGAAACTCGAATGCGCGAACTGAATGCGGCCTACGAAGTACTTTCGAGTGAACTACGGCGCAGGGAATATGATCGGGACTGCGGTAAGGCCCCGGATCACACTCCCAATGATGCCTCAGCCATGTCAACCTCTCAAGACGCGAAGCAATCGCGACAAGAAACGACGAAAAAGGGTGCTGGCGCTGACGTAGGCATTATGCGCGCCTTCACGCTTTTAGGACTTATTGTCATCGGTGCTGTTTTTTGGGCGGTGGCACCAAATTCCCAGGTGTCCGAAAAGACCGAACCGACGGAAGCGAGCGCATCCCAGAAACAGACTTTGGTGCCGCGCGGCAGCGAAAAGCCAAGTTTCGATTGTGCAAAAGCAAAAACGGCACCGGCGCGGCTTATTTGCGCGGATGGAGAATTGGCGCGGCTCGATGGCGAGCTTGGTGTCACTTTCCGAAAACAGAAAGCTCAGATTTCGGCACAGGATCAGTCGAAATCTGTTGCCGAGGAGCGTGCCTGGATCGACACCAGAAACACACGCTGCGACCTCGACGGAAAAAATGGGGCCGCGATTGAAGTACTTGCCAGTTCCAAGCCGTGCATGGTGACCGCAATTCAAGAGCGCATCGTTTATCTCACTCAGACTGAGGCCGCGGCAATACCAGCGGTCGCCGGTGAGTACACGACGACAACGCCAGCGCCATCAACACGCTGGTGGTGCAGCGCCTCGGGTGCCTACTACCCGGCCATCACAACATGCGCATCTGGATGGGTGGCCGACGACGCGCAGCACACAGACAACACGCGTTAGTATTTGAGGGCATGGGAGAACCCTGAGAGCGCCTAGCCGAAACAGTACGCGCGAGGGGGCATTTGGCGCATTAGAGCTTGATGGGAGTACACAATGGCGGTACACATGGAACTAGGCGCGGCTCAAAAAGAGCAGCAAATTCAGTGGCTAACAGTTCAAACGACAAATCCTGCCACTCCGACCAATCCACCCCTTGTCCAGCCCGGAGACATGGGTAACGGAACGTACCTAAGACATAGGTGACAACCTCGGGCCGAACGGGTTGTCGAGGGGCTGCAAGGTTTTTTGCTCCAAGTCGATATAGCCGAGATCGTAGTGCATGAAGCTGACGAGCCAAATGCCGTCATCGACTTCCTTGATGCCGAGGCACTGACCGGCGAGCACTGTCGAGATGTTGATTTTCTTGCGCTGCAGGCAGATGCGGCCGCAGGCGGTGACGAGGATGTCGCGGTCGTGCAGCGGGTAGCAGTAGCGGCCGTTGCCGAGCTTGAACTCGCCCTTGAAGTCGGCGCACCACAGATCGTTGGGATTGGCGCCTGGTGACAGCGGCGTTCCGGTGGCGCGCTGGCGCGGCCGGCCCGGGCGCTTGACCAGGCCGTGGCGATCGAGCACGGCGTGAATGGTGCTCCTGGCCGGCACACGGACATCGCCGGCGAGGCGGCGCACCAGGAGTTCGCGGATCTTGCGCGCGCCCCAATGCGGCTTGCCGCGCTTGAGGCCGACAATGAGGCTCTCGATCTGAGGCGGCAGCTGGTTGGCAAAGCGCACCGGCCGCCGCGTCCGGTCGGTCAGCGCTTCGAGCCCATGCTCCTTGTAGCGATCGAAGATCTTGTAGCCGGTTTTGCGCGATATGCTGAATTCCCGACAAACGTCCGTCATCGCCTCGCCGTCCAGCAGGCGGGCAACAAAGCACAGGCGCTCTTCCATCACCGAACTCTCTTTCCACGGCATCAACACCTCCCGCCCAAAGGCGAAAAGTGTTACCCATGTGTCCGGTACGATTTGTCACCTATGTCTCAGGCCGCTCACCGCAAATTTTCAACACCAATTCGGAGCAGTTGCAGCCGAAGCGCGAGCAGTGGCCGCGTGCGCGCGGCACTTCGCCGGTCTGGACATTCGCGCGCGGTATGCTTGATTGGCGCAGACTCTCTCGCGCGCCGGATCGGACCGCATGACAGCGTATATTCAAGGCCGCAACGTCAGCTTGACCTTTCGCCCGCCGAACCGGGCGCCGGTGCGGGCGCTCGGCGGCTTCGATATCGACGTCGAGGAGGGCGAGTTTCTGTCCATCGTCGGCCCGTCCGGCTGCGGCAAAAGCACCTTCCTCAATATTCTGCTCGGCCTGGTCAGGCCGGATTCCGGCGAGCTCTTGATGCACGGGCGAAAGATCGGCGGGCCGGGCAGCGATCGTGCGATGGTGTTTCAGGAATTCGGCCTGCTGCCGTGGCGGACCGTGCAGCACAATATCGAGCTTGGGCTCGAACTAAAGAAGACGGCTGGCATCAAGCGCCGCGCCATCGCCGAACGGCTCGTCGCGCTCGTCGGGCTTGCCGGCTTCGAGCATCACTATCCGCATGAACTGTCCGGCGGCATGAAGCAGCGCGTCGGACTGGCGCGGGCCTTGGCGACCGATCCCGACGTGCTGCTGATGGACGAGCCGTTCGCGGCGCTTGACGCGCAAACGCGCGACCTGATGCAGGTCGAGCTTCTTCGCATCTGGCGCGAGGCGAAGAAGACGGTGCTGTTCGTCACCCACCAGATCGATGAGGCGATCTATCTGTCCGATCGCGTCATGGTCATGAGCAAGCGCCCGGGCCGGGCCAAAAGGATTTTCGCCATAAAACTGCCGCGGCCGCGCGAATACGAGATGCGGGTGACTCCGGAATTCAACGACCTTAAGCTCGAAATCTGGAACACGCTGAAGGACGAGATCGTGGTTTAACCAATGGCAGACCAAGCGACCGTTCAACCGTCATTCGCCGCGCGCTACCGCAATGTTCTGCTCGGCGGCTTTGCCGTCGTCGTGTTCATCGCCGCCTGGCAGGCGATCTTTCTGTTTGTTCCATTCAATCCCTTGTTCATGAGCAAGCCGAGCCTGATTGCGGCGGGCTTTGTGGATCTGGTCGAAAGCGGAGATTTGCTCGACGATCTCGCCGTCAGCGCCGTGCCGTTCTTTCTCGGCCTTGGCTTAGCCGTCGTCGTCGGCGTGCCGCTCGGCATCGTCATGGGTTGGCGCGTGCGGGTCGGTTATGCGCTCGATCCGCTGATGACGGTTTTTTATGCGAGCCCCCTGGTTGCGCTGGCGCCGGTATTGGTGATTTTTTTCGGCGTCGGCGTAACGGGAAAGACCATCATCGTATTTTCGCTTGCCGTCTTCCCGTTCATCTTCAATGCCTGCGCCGGCGTGCGCGCGGTCGACCGCTTGCTGATCGATGTGGTGCGTTCGCTCGGCGGCGGCGAATGGGATCTGTATCGCAAAGTCATCTTCCCCAGCGTGCTGCCCTATGTCGTCGCCGCGGCGCGGATCGCGGTGGGCCGCGCCTTGATCGGCGTGCTGGTCGGGGAATTCTTCGCGGCCTCCGAAGGCATCGGCTTCGCTATTTCCCGATTCGGCGATATTTTCGCCATCGACCGCATGTTCGGCTGCATTCTCACGGTGATGGTGATCGCGGTGGCGCTGACCGAGGGTATCCGCTTCGCCGAGCGCACTGCATTTCCATGGCGCACCGGACGTTAGGGCGCAGACAATGGCCGAAATCCAAGCCGCCGATGTGCCTGGCGCCGCGTTGAACCGGACCGGCGAGCGCGCCGCCGTGGCCAAGAGCTTGTGGCGGCGCATCGAACCGACCGCGCTCGGCGCCGGCAGCATCGTGCTGCTGCTCGCGGTGTGGCAGTTCCTGCCGTATTTCGTGCCGATGAAGGCGGGCACCAAACTGTTTTTCACGGTGCCGAGCCGGATCGCCGGCACGTTGTGGCAGATGTTCGCGACCGGCGCGATCTGGCAGCCGCTCGGGGTGAGCGCCGGCGCATTCGCGATCGGATTGGGCGTCGCGATTCTGGTCGGCCTGCCGCTCGGCATCCTGCTCGGTCGGTCCAATACGCTCAACGCCATGTTCGATCCGTTCATCACCGCGTTTAACGCCACGCCGCGGCTCGTCTTCCTGCCGCTTCTGATGCTGTGGTTCGGGCTCGGGCTGTGGTCCAAGGTCGCCGTCGTTTTTCTTGGCGCCGTATTCCCGCTCCTGATCAACACCTACGAGGGCGTGCGCAACGCCGACCGCGTGCTGATCAATGTCGTGCGTTCGTTCGGCGCCAACGAATGGGATATTGCGCGGCTCGTCGTGGTGCCGAATTCGCTGCCCTTCATTGTCGTCGGGCTGCGGCTGGCGATCGGCCGCGCCGTCCTCGGCGTGGTGGTGGCCGAATTTTTCGGCGCGCAGGAAGGACTCGGCGTGGTCATGGTTCGCGCCGCGAGCGAGTTCAAGGTCGATGTGGTGTTCGCCGGACTGATCGTGTTCGCGGGCCTGTCGCTCGTCATGACCGGGCTGGTCAAGCTCCTTGAGGACCGCATGAGCCGCTGGCGCCCGCAGCACGGCAGCGGGGATTAAGGTGTTTCCCGGACGCGGTGCAGCGCGTTAGCGGCGCACCGCTGATCCGGGATCGTACCAAGCTCCAAATTCGCGACGGTCCCGGGTCTGCAGCGCACCACCATAGCGCGCGCAAGACGCGTGTGAACGCGCTTATGGTGCTGCGCTGCGCCCGGGAAACGTAGTCATGCGATCTCAATTCGACTTCGACGGCGCCGCGATATTGGTCGGCGCGTAATTCATCTCCTTCAGCGTCGCCTCGAGGAGATTGCGGGCAAGAAAGCTTTCCGGATCGGGCAGCGGCTTGTCCGCCGGCCATTGCCGCGCGGCGATCATGGTGAGCCGGCGCGATTCCAAAATCTCCCGGAACAGATCCGCGGGCACCTCGGCGCCGTAGGAACCGTGCAGCTGGTCCCAGATCAGGCCGGCCTCGGCGTCGGTCTTGATGCTGCCGATGTGATGTTCCAGCACCTTGATCGAGCCTTCCTTATTGGTGCGGAAATACATCACCGCCTTGGCGATGGCGCGGATGACTTTCTTCACTGTATCGGGATGCTGCTCGACGAAGCTTTGCATACACCAGATCGTGCCGCCGGCGCGCGGGATGTAATCGCCGGTGCGCAATAAAATCTTCAGCCCGGCTTGCTGGGCCACGGCGGCATGGGGAATGGACAGCGAGGCGCCCTGGATATCGTTATTGGCCATGGCGGCGATGCGCTCCGGCTCGCCTTGAAACGAGATCACCTTGTAGTCCTTGCCGGCATCCATGTGGAAGAAGCGGTGCAGCACCGCCTGCGCCTCGTCATAGTCGGCGCCGCCGGGACGGCCCAAACCAAGCGTCTTGTCCTTGAGGTCCTCCGGTTTGCCGATCTCCTGTCGCGTGGTGATGGTCCATTGCGATTTGAGCGACTCGCCGACGATGTACATGATCTTGGCGCCGCTCAGCGCCGCTTGCGCCCCGCCCGAGGGGATCGGCGCGCAGTCGAGATTGCCGGACAGGACCGCGGTGACCTGGGCGCTGGGTTGCAATTCCAGGAGCTTGGCATCGAGGCCTTCGTCTTTGAAGAAACCTTCGTCCATGGCGACATAGGTCGGGACATGGAAGCCGTCGCCGCCGATGACCTTACCCATGGTAAACGGGGTCTGCGCGCCGGCTTTGACGGTTCCCGTCATGGCCAATGCGCCAGCCATTGCCATCGTTACAGCGGACACCAATACAAGTCGGAATTTATCCATAGTCGTCTCCCCTGGCGGCCAATCCTTCGAGCGGCCCCACCGCAGCATACCACAGCAACAGGATCGCTGCGGCGAAGCGCCGGCAGACACCCGTAAACGGCTCATGATTGCATTAATTTTCGGCGCCGTCCTTCCTCGCGCCGGGCATGCGCGCGAGATTTTGTCGCGGATGGCCTTTGGCCCCGGATTATGCGATTGTTTTTGCTAAGCTGGGGCTAGCGGGCGGCTTTACCAAACAACTTGGCTTGGCTCGCCCACACAGTTGCTATGGTTTTCCAGGGAGGACCGTATGAAACGGCTATGCTTATTGGCCGCCGCCGCGACGCTATTTGCCGCGCCGGCCTTCGCGCAAGACAACACCATTACCGTCGGCTTCACCAATTCGCAGACCGGCCCGCTCAATGTCGATTCACTGGGTCAGCAGCGCGGCTATGAATTCTGGCGCGACGAAGTGAACGCCGCCGGCGGCATCAAGGCGGGCGGCAAGAGCTACCAGGTGAAGTTCGTCACCTATGACGACCAGTCGGTCGGCGGCCGGGTGCAACAGCTCTACACGCGGCTGATCAACCAGGATAAGGCGGATTTCCTGTTCAGTCCCTATTCGTCGGGTCTTACGGCGCCTGCGGCGGTCATTTCCGAGCAGTACAGCAAGATCATGATCAACTCCGGCGGCGCCGAGGAAAAGCCGTTCGAGCTCGGCAACAAATATCTGTTCATGGTGATCACTTCCGCGGGCCATTATCTCTCGGGCGCGATCGAAGCGCTGAAGGCGAAGAATCCGAACGCCAAGATCGCGATGGTCTATTCCGACGATCCATTCTCGAAGACGGTGCTGGCGGCGGCCGCTGCGCAAGCCAAGGACGCCGGGCTCAACGTCGTGATGAACGAGTCCTATTCGCCGTCGACCACCGATTTCGGCCCGATCGTCAACAAGATCATCTCGTCGAACGCCGATGCGTTCATGGGCGGCGGCCATTATTCCGACGGCGCTACGTTGGCGCGCCAGATGCACGATCAAAAAGCCAATATGAAGTGGGTCTCGATCCTGGTGGCGCCCGCCGACGATAAGTTCGGCGAACTCGGCCCTGCCGCCTTGGGCGTGACCGTGCCGTCGCAATGGGAGCTTCAGGTCAATTACAAGCCGCAATTCGGACCGACGACGGCGGAATTCGCCAAGGCGTTCCAGGAAAAATTCCACGCCAAGGCGGATTATCACGCGGCTTCGGGTTACACGAGCGGCGTGGTTCTGCAGCATGCCATCGAGCAAGCCGGCTCGATCGACCCGGAAAAGGTGACGGCGGCGCTCAATGCAACCGACATCACCACGTTCTTCGGCCATGTGAAGTTTCTCACCGACCCCGGCCATCACGGCTTGCAGGCCGCGCACCAGATGGTGCTGGCGCAGTGGCAAAACGTAAACGGCAAGCTCGGCCGTCAGGTGGTCTGGCCGGAGGCGGCACAATCCGCGCCTCTGATCTATCCGATCTCGGCCACGCAGTAGCCGGAACGGGGCCGGCGCATTAACTCCGGCCCCGATTCCTTCCTGATCCGCGTATGCTCGGCATCCTCGCTTCGATCGTGGACGGCGTGCTGGTGGGGCTGGTCTATGAACTCGCCGCCATGGGACTCACGCTCATCTGGGGCGTGATGGACGTCATCAACCTGACTCACGGCGCGATGGTCGTCGCCGGCATGATGGCGCTCTATCTGCTGGTGAGTTCGCTCGGCCTGTCGCCCTATCTGACTTTGCCGCCGGTCTTGGTCGCCGGCTTTTTCGTCGGCGTGGCGCTCTATTGGATCGCCATTCACCGCATGGTCGGGCGGCCGCCGCTGATGAGCCTGTTATCGACCTTCGCTGTAGAATCTCATATTGATCGGCGTCGGCACCGCGGTGTGGGGCACCGCGTTGTTCAACGTCGAGGTCTCGCTGCCGGGCATCACCGTCGGCCGCTATACCTTTCCCGGCGCGCATATTCTCGCCGCCGTGCTGGCGGCGGTGATTGCCGGCGCGCTTTACATTTTTTTGCACAACACGCGGATCGGCAAGGCGGTCCGCGCCGTCGCCAATAACCGCGAGGCCGCTGAGCTCGTCGGCATTCCCACGACCCGGCTCCTTGCCATCTCCGTCGGCCTCGGCGTGGCGCTCGCCGGCGTATCGGGCATGCTGATCGGCACGCTGTTTCCCTTCACCATCCTCTCGGGCGACGGCTATCAGCTCAAGAGCTTCATCGTCACCGTGCTCGGCGGCTTCGGCAATCCGGTCGGCGCGCTGATGGGCGGCATCGCGCTCGGCCTGCTCGAAGGCGCGGTCACCCCGTTCGTGCCGGTGAGCTGGACGCTGGTGATCGAGTTCGCGCTATTCGTTCTGGTGCTGATCGCGTTTCCCGGCGGCATATTCGCGTCGCGGCGCGGAGCGCTTTAGATGCTGCGGCGGCCGTTCTTCTGGATCATTGCGCTTGCGATCGCCGCTTTTGTGGTGCTGCCCACCATCGGCAACGACGTAGGAATGCGCGAGAGCCTGGTGCTCGCCGCCGTCTACATCACGCTCGCCTCGAACCTCAACATCATGCTGGGCTATGCCGGCTATATCAATTTCGGCAGCATCGTCTTCTTCGGTCTCGGCGGCTATATCTGCGTCTGGCTGGTTTATGCGCATAGCTGGCCGCTCGCTTTGAGTTTTTTGGCGGCCGGCATCGGCGTCTCCGCGCTGTCGCTTATTTTCGGCTTCGGCATTCTGCGGCTGCGCGGGCCGTTCTTCGCGCTCTCCACCATCGGCATCGTCGAGGGGGTGCAGGCCTTTGTCGAGAATTTCACGCCGTGGGGCGGCTCGTCGGGCATCTATATCTCGCCCGAAGTGTTCCAGCCGCTGGGCGGCTCGGCGCGCGCCCTGTGGGTGATCTATTTTCTGTTCGTCGCGGTGATGGGGGCCTCGCTCTATCTGAGCTACGCCATCAAGATTTCGAAATTCGGCTTAGGGCTCCTTGCCATCGGCCAGAACGAAGATGCCGCCGCGATCCTTGGCGTGCCGACGCCGCGCTATAAAGCATTGGCTTACAGCGCGTCCGCGTTCCTGCCCGCCATTGCCGGCGGGCTTTATTTTTTCAAGGGCGCTTTCATTCAGCCTTCCGATGCCTTCGACCTGACGCTGTCGACCGAGGCGATCGTCATCTGCATGCTGGGCGGGCAGGGCACGGTGACCGGCGTGGCGCTCGGCGCTTATCTCTACGAGGAGCTGCGCGGCTATCTTCTCACCTCGTCGACGTTCTCGAATTTCCAGCTGACGATTGCCGGCACGCTGCTGCTCATGATCGTGCTGTTCTTTCCCTCCGGCCTGATGGGCTTCGTCTACAGCCGCTTCCCCCGGTTGAAGCGGGTGCTGGAATGACCGCGAACACGGCGCCCATTTTGCAACTGGACCGCGTCAGCAAGCGCTTCGGCGGTCTGCAAGCCGTGAATAATTTGAGCTTCGCCATTGCGCCGGGCGAAATCCTGGGCCTAATCGGGCCGAACGGCGCCGGCAAATCGACGCTGTTCAATCTGATCAACGGCGTGTTCGAGCCGGATTCCGGCAAGATCGTGTTCAACGGCATCGATATCACCGGCGAAAAGCCCTTTATCGTCGCTCGGCACGGTCTCGCGCGCACTCATCAGATCGTGCAGCCGCTGACCAACATGACGGTGCTGGAGAACTGCACCGTCGGTGCCTGTTTCGGCCGCGACAACCTACCGCTCGCGCGCGCCCGCGAAGTCGCGCGCGAGGCGATGCACGTCACCGGCCTCGACGACCGCAGCGAGACGCTTGCTTTGCACCTGACCATCGCCGCCAAGAAGCGGCTCGAACTGGCGCGCGCGCTCGCGGCGCAGCCGAAGCTGCTCCTCCTCGACGAGGTGCTGGCCGGGCTCAATCCGACCGAGGTCGAGCACATGATCGGCGTCATCCGGAGAATCCGCGATTCCGGCGTTACGATCCTCATCATCGAGCATTTGATGCAGGCGATCATGAGCCTGTCGCATCGCATCGTCGTGCTCAATTACGGCGAGAAGCTCGCCGAGGGCTTGCCGGCGGACGTGGCGCGCGATCCGCAGGTCGTCGAAGCCTATCTCGGCGATCCGAAGCTCGCCGCCGAGCTCGAAGGGAACGCGTGATGGGCCGGAATCGCCGAAGATCGGTGCGACTCGTTGCGGGCACAAGCGCTGGTCCGGGGTCTGCGGCGTCGCAAAAGTCTGTTTGGTCGACGGCGTCTGAAGGTCGGGGCTAGCATGGCCAACGTCCTCCTCGAAATCGACAATCTGGAGGCCGGCTACGGCGAGGTGCAGGTGCTGTGGGGCCTGTCGCTCAAGGTGCGGCGCGGCGAGCTCACCGCCATCGTCGGCGCCAACGGCGCTGGCAAGACGACAACGCTGCGCGCGGTCGCCGGCACCATCGCGCCGTGGCGCGGCCGGGTCATGTTCGAGAACGAGGACGTGACGCAGCTGCCGACGCACGAGAAGGCGGAGCGCGGCTTCGCGCTGGTGCCCGAAGGCCGGCAATTGTTTTCATCCATGAGCGTCGCCGAGAATTTGGAGCTTGGCGCGTTTTCCAAGCGCGCGGCGCGCTCTTACGCCACGCGGCTCGACCAGGTTTTTCGCCTGTTCCCGCGATTGCAGGAGCGGCAGCGCCAGCAGGCCGGCACGCTGTCCGGCGGCGAGCAGCAGATGGTGGCGATCGCCCGCGGGCTGATGTCCGATCCCGATATCCTCATCATCGACGAATTGTCGCTCGGCCTTGCGCCGGTCGTCGTCTATCAGCTGCTGGCAACCCTGAAAAAGCTGAAAGAGGCGGGATTGACGATTCTGCTGGTCGAGCAGAACGTGCATCTCGCTTTGGCGCTGTCCGACTACGCCTATGTCGTCGCCGAGGGCCGCATCTTCACCGAAGGCGTGCCGAAGGATCTCGCCGCCAAGCCGGAAATCAGACGCGCGTATTTGGGGCTGTAGTATTCAACCGGCATGGCCGAGCTTATCCTGGCCATCCACGTCCTCGCGTGCGGACCGGCGGAGATGGGTCCGTCAGCCAAGAAACCCACGCGATTTTTGTCCGACAGATCGCACCGTCGTCTTGGGTTTTCTTACAGTGGCGTGGACATAACTCGGATGCGAAGCCGCATCGCGAGAACGAAGTTGGCCGCGCGCTTAGGATTGTGCTGTTTGCCGGCCCGCTTGCCTGAGCCGCAGCGCCAATCTGCCTTTGAGCGTGGCGCGGAATTGACCGGCGCCGTAACGGCGCACCATGCCGCGGGCCTGGAGACGGTGGGCCTGATCGTGCGTCAGTCCATCCGGGCGCAGGCCCGATGCGACGTCCACCAGTGCGTAAAGATCGCCGCGCTTTAGGTCCCTGGTGAGCCAAGCCTCGGCGTCAAATTTGAGCGTCAGGTTGACGATAATCGCCAAGACCATCAAACCACACGCGAAATAGCCGTACTCGACCAAAGTCATGGAACGCCGACCCATCGCCTGAATACGTAAGTCTACCTATGGCTTTAGATTGTAAGCAATGCCGCGGTACAATTTCTCATAGTTCATTCAAGCGCGGGGATTTTGCCCGCTGGGGCCTTTATCCCTGGTGGAGCGGATTTGACATTCGCTTCCCCCGGCCGCGAACTCGCCAAGCGAATGTGGATGCCAATGCTAGAATTGGACCGCTGGAGTTGGCGGGGGAAAATAAATGGCAAACGCAGAACTGCCGAGGCCGCGCGAAGTAAAAATCCGCGTGCATGACGGCGTCGAGATCGCGGTCGCGCTCTATATGCCGGACGGCGACGAGCCGTTCCCGGTCCTGTTGGCGCCTTCGCCGTATCGCTACGACAACAATTCGCTGCCGGCGTCGCCGCAATTTCTCTGGCGCGAAACCGGCCCGATCGAGCTCTATGTCGAGCGCGGCTATGTCTATGCCCATATGGACATCCGCGGCTGCGGCAAATCGGGCGGCGAATTTCGCCTGCTCGACAAGAACGAGCAGCGGGATCTTTACGACGTCATCGCCTGGCTCGGCCGCCAGCACTGGTCGAACGGCAAGGTCGGCGGCATCGGCCAATCCTATTTCTGCATGTCGCAATGGTGGATGGCGATCCAGAAGCCGCCGTCGCTTGCCTGCATTTGCGCCTTCGACGGGCTCAACGATCCGTATCGCGCCTCGGTTTATCAGGGCGGCATGCTGGGCGACTTTTTCGGCGCCTATTGGTGGAACCAGAACCGCATCATCAATCGGCATCCGGCCAACGGCGAATGTCCGCGCGAGCAGACTTGCGATCTCAATCTGTTGATCCAGCAGCATCCGACCTATGACGCGTTCTGGCGCGAGCGTTGCGCCACCGAGCATTTAAGCGAGATCGAGGTGCCGCTTTATTCGGTCGGCGTCTGGGGCAAGGTCGATTTGCACACCCGCGGCAATATCGACGGCTTCCGCCGCGCACGCGGTCCGAAGAAGCTGAAAATGATCGGGCCGGTCAATGCCTTCGTCGCCAACCGGGAGTTCAACAGCCGCGAGCTGCACGAAACCATGCTGCTGCCGTTCTACGACCATTATCTCAAAGGCGAAAACACCGAATATTCGCAGCGCCCGACGGTCGAATATTTCGTTCGCGGCGCGGACACGGTGCGCGCGTGCGAAACCTGGCCGCCGCCAGGCGTGCGTTACGTCGCCTGGCACTTGAGCGGGGAGAAATCCGGCAGCGTGACCTCGCTCAACGACGGCGCGCTCACCCGCGACACAGCCGCGGGCGCGGACAAGACCTCGTACAGCTATCCCGATCCGGGATGGATGATGGGCGTGGTCGGCTTCGGGCCGAACAACGCGCCCGATCCGGTGCGCCGCGTGCTCACCTTCACCACCGCGCCGCTGGATCAGGACTTGGAAATCGCCGGCCCGATCAAGCTTGTGCTCAATGCCTCGTCGTCGCGCAACGACATGGATTTCTTTGTCAAGCTGTCCGAGCAGATGCCGCAACCGGCCGAGGACCGTAGCAAAACGTTCAATCCGGCGTCATTCTGGATCACCAAAGGTTGGCTGCGCGCCTCGCATCGCGCGCTCGATCCGAACAAGTCGACCGAGATGGAGCCGTATCACACGCATACCGATCCGCAGCCGATCGAGCCGGGGAAAATCTACCGCTTCGACATCAGCATCGAGCCGATGGCGCACCGGTTCAAGAAGGGCAATCGCGTCCGGCTTGAGATCGTCAATGGCGACTCCGTCGTCACCGATGTGCTGTGGACGCATTATTACGTGCCGAGCAAGATCGGCACCGACACGATCTACCATTCGGCGGAGTATCCTTCGGCGCTTACGCTCCCGGTGATGGAGGGCGCTTGAGAACCGCGGCCGAGCCGCGCGTCCGTTATGCGCGGAAATGCCGCCGTCTGAAAGTTGCGAGAGCCTCGGTCCGCACTCAAGCGCGATGGCCGGATTGTGTGTTATGCTGCCCCTCGCAGCGTTGACGACAAGGCCCTCGCGACGCCGGATAAACGGACGCGAGGGCGGAACGAAACAAAAACTCGGGGAGGAAAGCCATGCCGGGAAGCACAGATCCTGCCGCTAAGGGCTCGAGGCCGATCAACTGGGGGCTGACTGCCGTCGTTTTTTTCCTCGGCAGCGTGTTGCTGTGGGCGGACCGCACCAATTTCAGCGTCGCCGCCGCGGCCTGGGCCAAGGATTTCGGCTGGACGCCATCGACCATCGGCATGATGCTGAGCGCGTTCTCGCTCGGCTACCTCATCATGCAGCCGATCGGCGGCTGGATCGCCGATAAGGTCGGCCCGCGGCGCACGCTCGCCGGCACCATGGCCGGCTGGTCGCTCTGGGTTTTGCTGACGCCGATCGCGCCCACGGTGCTCTGGCTCACCGCCACGTTCCGCGTGCTACTCGGCGCGTTCGAGGGACCCTACATTCCGGCGAGCGTCGCGGCCGTCGCGCGTGCGATCCCATCGATCACCAGGCGCGGCCGCTTTTCCGCCTTCGTGCAGTCCGGCGCGCAGCTTGGTCCGGCGGCCGGTGTGTTTTTCGCCGGCGTCATCCTTAGCGCCACCGGATCGCCGACCTACATTTTCTTGATCTTCGGCCTGATCGGCTTGGTCGGCGCCGCCGCCTGGTGGAGTTATGCCAGAAATTTTGACGATCCGGTACCGAAGGGCGCGCACGCGGAGACCGACGAGGCCAAGCAGCGCGCCTCCGAGCCGCGGGTGCCAAATCGGCTGCTGATCGCCAGTCCGGGTTTGTGGCCGTTCTATATCGGCTATTTTGCGCTGCCGTATTGCCAGTACCTGTTCCTGACCTGGCTGCCGCAATATCTGAGCCACTACCGGCATATCCCGCTCATCCAAGCGAGCGCGCTCAGTGCGCTGCCGTTTTTGGTCGCCTTCATCGCCTCGAACTTCACTGGCTGGGCGATGGACTGGCTCGCCGCGGCGGGCTGGACCAAAGGCGGCTTCCACCGCAAATTGTTCGTCGGCCTCGGCGCGATCATCTATTCCGTCTGCACGCTGATCGCCGCGACGACGGAGTCCAACACGGTCGCGGTGACTATGATCATCATCGCCAATGCCGGGCTGTCGTTCTATGTGGTGCCGTACTGGACAACCTGCACCGACATCGCGCCGAACCAGACCGGCACGCTGGGCGGATTGATGAACTTCTTCGGCATTATCGGCGCGACACTGTCGCCCTATGGGACCGGCGTCATCGCCGAGGCGACCGGGGCCTTCGTCGCGCCGCTCGTCCTGGCCGTTTGCATCATGCTCACCGCGGCCACGACAATGATTGTGTTTTTCCGCTACCGGCCGTTGAGCGAAATCGTGGCCGTGCCGCCGCGCGAAGCGAAGTTGGCCGCTTAGAATCTAGTCGACAGTATGCCGCTCCGGATACGCTCCGGGGCGGCAAGATGCCGCCGAATTGACCGCTTCGGCCGATCGCATAATCTTGGACGTCGACCGGGCCGCGCGGCCGCCAGGGGACTTTCATGAAACTCGGTTTCTTCATCATGCCGGTCCATCCGCCGGCGCGAAATTACGCGGAAACGCTCAAGGAAGATCGCGAGGCCTTCATCCTTGCCGACCGGCTCGGCTACAGCGAAGGTTATTGTGGCGAGCATCTGACCGACCTCGCCGAAAATATTCCGAACAGCCTGACGTTCTGCGCGTCGCTTGCCGGCTTCACCTCAAACATCAAGCTCGGCACCGCGGTCGCCAATCTGCCGTTCAGCCATCCCTTGCTTGTCGCGACGCAGGCGGCGCTGGTCGACAACCTGCTCGAAGGCCGTTTTCTGCTCGGCATCGGCGCCGGCATTCTGCCCTCCGATGCCGAGGCGCTCGAACTTCTTAACGCGGACCGCGGCGCCATGTTCGCCGAGGCGATCGATCATATACTGGCGCTGTGGTCGGGCGAGCCGCCCTATGATATTCGCGGCAAATACTGGAACATCTCTACAGTAAAAACGGTATGGCCGGAGATCGGCGTCGGCGGCATCGTCAAGCCGTATCAGAAGCCGCACCCGCCGGTCCTCGGCACGTCAAGCGATCCGAACTCGAAGGGCTTGATCGCGCTCGGCAGGCGCGGCTGGTGGCCGATCTCGTCGCATTTCCTGCATCAGGGTTACCTGCCGGGCCAATGGAGCAATTATGCGCAGGGCTGCGCCGAAGGCGGCCATAGAGCGGATCGCGACAATTGGCGCGTCGCGCGCACGATCTTTGTCGCCGATGACGACAAGATCGCGCGCGCCTATGGCGGCGACGATCCGAAAAGCCCGTACCGATTTTACATGAGCCAGCTCACCTCCAAGCTGCGGCGGGGAAAACGGCTCGGCGGCTTCAAGGCGCGGCCGGACATGGCTGACGAGGACGTGACGCTCGATTACATTTTCGACAATCTCGTCATTCGCGGCAGCGTCAATCGGGTGGTCGACGGCATTCTGGCGCTGCACGAGAAAATCGGCGATTTCGGCACGCTGCTCTATTGCGGCATGGACTGGGCCGACCCGGCGCTGTCGCGGAAGTCGATGGAACTGATGGCGGAGAAGGTGATGCCCGCCGTCAATGCCGCGCTCGGCAAGCGCGTCGCGGCGGAATAGCGCGCGCGCAAAGCCGTCCCTATATACGGCTCTCGGATCTCGGAGCCGTCATGTCGAAGCCGCTGATCGTTTCCATTCCGCATCGCCTCGGCAAAGACGAGGCGGTGCGTCGCTTGAAATCGGGCCTAGGCAATGCGCGCGCGAATTACAGTCATCTGTTCGCAGCGCAGGAGGAGACCTGGACGGGGGACCATTTGCAATTCCGCGTCAGCGCACTCGGCCAAGCGGCGAGCGGCTCGATCGATGTTCTGGAAGACCACGTGAACCTGGTCGTCTATCTGCCCTGGCTGTTGGCGCAAATCGCCGCGGCGATCCAGCCGCTGGTGCGCAAGGAAGGCACCTTGCTGTTGGAAAAGAAGTAACGGCTGGCCGCTCACAGTCGCTCGGCAAGAAAGCGCAGCAACCGCGGTGCGACAAAGCCGGTGAGGCTGGCCGGCTCGTCGATCGGATCGTTCATCCAATAATGCGGCGCGCCTGGCACGATGCAGGGCCGTACGAAAAAGCCGGCCTGCTTGAGCGCCAGTTGGAACGGATCGGTCTGCACTTTGCGATCGACCAGATCGTCCTCGGTGCCGGTGACAAGGAAAACCCCGATCGCATTGTTGGCGAAGGTGGCGTAGCTCAACGGCGAAGCGTCGAAATAAAGTTGGCGGTTCTCCATCGGCGGCACGCCCATGAATTTCTGGAAGTTGTTGTCGCGTCCGCCTTGGAGCTGATAATTGGTCCACATCGCCACGGCGTCGTAAACGCCGTAGACGCCGACGAGCGCCTTGACGCCGCTATCGACTGCGGCAAAAGCATCCTGCGGATAGCCGCCGGCGAATTTCTTGCCGGAAAGCGCGGCGAGCGCCGCGAGATGGGCGCCGGCCGAGGCGCCAAGAAGCCCGATGCGCGCCGGATCGATGCCAAATGCGGCCGCCTTGCCGCGCAGAAATTGCACGCCGGCGAGCACGTCCTGCACCGCTTCCGGAAATGTTTTGGTTTTGGTGGCCAGCCGATAGCTGATGGAAAACATCGCAATGCCGCGCGCGGCGAGATAGGGGCCCCAATACTGAAATGCGGTGCGCACGCCCTGCACCCAGCCGCCGCCATGAACCGCGACCAGCGCCGGCGCCGATTTGGCAGCCTTCGGCAGATACAGATCGCCCGCCAGTTCAACGCCGTCATGGTTGGCATAGGCGATGCCGCTGTGGATGGTGACGCTGTCGTCCGTCATTTTCTCGCCTCCTGCCTTGAGCCGCACGCAATGGCAAAATGTACTTGCCGTGGTAAAACAATAGACTGAGGATGAAAAGTCCAGGAGAGGAAATGTTGCAAGCGGCAGAAAGCGCGGCGGAGTCGCTTGTCGTCGAGGGTGTGCGCATCGATCTGATCGAACGCGGCGCCGGGCGGCCGCTCCTGTTCCTTCACGCCGAGAACGGCATCGAGCCGGCCACAGCCGCAATCGACGAGCTTGCCAAGGTCGCGCATGTCGTCGCGCCGACGCATCCCGGGTTCGGCCGATCCGATGTGCCGCACGGCATGCGGAGCGTCGACGATATCTCCTATTTTTATCTTGATCTGCTCGATCAGCTCGACCTGCACAACGTCACCGTTGTCGGCGTGTCGCTCGGCGCCTGGATCGCCGCCGAAATCGCGGTGAAATCGACGGCGCGGCTGTCGCGGCTCGTCTTGGCCAATGCCGTCGGCGTCAAGGTCGGCGACCGCGAGACGCGCGACATCGCCGATATATTCGCGCTGACCGAGCCGGAATATCTCGACATCGCCTATGCCGATCCGCAGGTCGGGCGCCGCGACTACAAAACGTTGCCGGATCGTGAAGTGCTCGCCGCCGCGCGCGCGCGCGAGGCGACGGCGCGCTTGGCCTGGAACCCGTATTTTCACAATCCCCGGCTCAAGAGCCGGCTGCACCGCATTCGCATCCCGACATTATTCTTGTGGGGCAGCCACGATCGCATGCTCAGCGAGAATTACGGCCGCGCTTTTTGCGCGATGATACCCGGCGCGCGCTTCGAAACGATCGAGCGCGCCGGACATTTTCCGCATCACGAGCAGCCGAAGGTTTTCGCCGAGAAGGTGATCGCGTTTATGGGAAGCAAATGACCAAAGGAAGCGCCATGCGAGTTTATCAGTTCAGCGAACAGGCCTATTTCCCGGCCTGGAACGAGCATTCCGGCACGCTCCGCGTCACCTTTCCGAACCGCAAGTGCGATCCGCGCGTCGCCGCCGATCTGTTTCACCGCTATTACGACGAGTACCAGCTTTGCGACGAGCTCGGCCTCGACATCATGCTCAATGAGCATCACCAGACTGCGACCTGCATGTCGTCGACGGTGGTGGTCGGGCTCGCGGTGCTGGCGCGCGCCACCAAGAAGGCGCGGCTTCTGGTGCTCGGCTATCCGATCGGGCACCGGCCCGATCCGTTGCGGGCCGCCGAGGAGCTTTCGACCATCGACGTGATCTCGCGCGGCCGCCTCGACATGGGTTTTATCAAGGGCATCCCCTACGAAATCCCGGCTTCAAACCGCAATCCGACCGAGCTGATGGACCGGTTCTGGGAGGCGCACGATTTCATTATCAAGGCGATGACCACGCATGACGGGACGTTCAACTGGGAGGGCGAGTTTTTTCATTATCGCCAAGTGAATGTCTGGCCGCGCGTCTGGCAGGAGCCGCACCCGCCGATCTGGTCGACCACCGGCTCAACCACCCAGGCGCGTGTGCTCGGCGAGCGCGGCTATGTCATGGCGACGCTCGGCACCGGCTATGGCACGCGCAAAATCTATGATGCTTACCGCAAGAGCTATGTCGCGAAATTTGGCAAGGCGCCGGGTGCCGACCGCTTCGCTTATCTCGGCCTCGTTGCCGTCGCCAACGACGAGGCCGAAGCCCGCGCGCGCGGCGAACTCATTGCCGGCTATGTGCGAACGAGCCCGATCGTGCATCTGCCGTTCCGCAATCCGCCGGGCTATCTGCCGCCTGAGGACAATGCGCGCCTGCTGCGCGGCGAGTCGCCGCCGCGCACGTTCACCAAGGACGGCCGCGCGGTGAGCATGCAAACCGGCAGCCTCGATGATCTGATCGATGGCGGCGTGATGTTCTGCGGTACGCCCGACCGGGTCTACGAACAGCTCGTCGCGTTTTGCGACTACTGCGGCGGCATGGGCAATTTGTTGATGATGGGCCAGGCCGGCTTCCTCACCCACGAGCAGACGGTCGACAACCTCACGCTGTTCTCCCGCGAGGTCCTGCCGCGGTTGAAGGCCTATAAACAACCCGATGCCGAAGCGGCAGCGAAGGCGGTGGCGGCCTAAATCCGTCCCGCTCGATGGCAAGGGCCCGAGGCGTAAACTATTGAACTGGATATAGTTTTAAATCCTATGTTCAAAAATTGGAACAAATCTTGATTTTGGGACAAGCCTGGGTCATGTAGTCCTTGGGGACGACGGATGCCGGCGAGATTGTGGTATTCGAGACAATGACACTAGGCGAGCCGTTCGCATCGGATCCGTTCGTCGTCGGCAAAAGCGCGACAAAGAGCGCACCGGCCGGCGCGGCGGCACCGATTCCGGCCGAAGAATCGCTCTGCCCGGTGGTGTTCCACGATTGGGTGAATTCCGAGTACAAGCATCTCATCGTCGAAGCCTCGCCCAAGGCGCTGACGGTGACGCCGGGCCAGTTCTTCAATCTGCTTTGCCCGTCGCCCGACGTTGGTGAATTGTTCTTCCGCCGCCCGCAGAGCGTCTATCGCATCAACCGCAAACGCTCCCGCATCGAGTTTTTGTACAAAAGTGTCGGCCGCGGCACGCGCGGGCTCTCGACGCTGCAGAAGGGCGACACTCTCAACATGGTCGGCCCGCTCGGCGTCGGCTTCCGCCTCGATCCGGCCTGGCGCCACATCGTTGTGCTCGGCCGCGGTGTCGGCATCGCCACCCTCGGCCCGATCTCGCAGCTCGCGCGCGAAAACAATGTCGGCGTCACCGCGATCCTGTCCGCACGCGATGCCGACTTCATCATGGCGGATACCTTCTTCCGCGAGGCCGGCGATGTCGTCAGCGTTCTCGACACCGACGGATCGAGCGCCGTGGAGAATGTCGAGAAAATCCTTGGCGGCTTGATCGCACAAAACCGCGCCGATGCGTTTTTTACTTGTGGTTCAAATCGTCTATTCCAGCTCATGAAGCGGCTTGGCAGGGCGCATAACATTCCAGGCCAAGTGGCGATGGAGCAGGTCATGGCGTGCGGGCTCGGCCCCTGCTACGTCTGCGTCCGCACCTTCGAAGTAGGCGGCAAGAAGGAGCTGCGCCGGGTCTGCATCGAAGGCCCGGTGTTCGACATGCAGGAGGCGGTCGGATGGTAGATATGCGGGTCAAAATCGGCGCGGTGACGCTGCAAAACCCCGTCATGCCGGCGTCCGGCTGTTTCTCGACCGATCTCGCCCAGGTGATGGATTTGAACCGCCTCGGTGCGCTGGTCGCCAAAACCGTCTCCCGCGACTACCGCGCCGGCAATCCGCCGCCGCGCGCGGCTGAGGTTGAAGGCGGCATGATCAATTCGATTGGCTTGCCGACCAAGGGCATCCAATATTTCTTCGAGCATCAGGTGCCGGATTATCGGCGCTTCACGCCGCCTTTGGTCGCCTCGATTTCGGGGACCACGATCGAAGATTTCGAATCCATGGCGCGCGACGTGGCGAAGGGCGATATCGACGTGCTTGAGGTCAATATCTCCTGTCCGACGCGCGATCCCAAGGGCGGCAATTTCGCGCTGCATGCCGAGCTGACTTATGACGTGGTCAAGCTCATTCGCGCCACGACCGATAAGCCGGTCTGGGTCAAGCTCTCGCCCAATGCCGGCGACATCGTCACGGTGGCTCAAGCCGCCGAGCGCGGCGGCGCCAATGCGCTCGTCGTGGCGAACACGATTCTGGGGCTGAAGATCAACACCGACACGCTCCGCCCGGCGATCGGCAATAAATTCGGCGGCTTGTCCGGGCCCGGCATCAAGCCGATCATCGTGCGCATGGTCCATCAATGCGCCAAGGCGGTGAAGATTCCGATCATCGGCTGCGGCGGCATCGTCAAGGTCGAGGACGCGGTGGAATATATGCTGGCCGGCGCCACGGCGGTGATGATCGGCTATCTGACGTTCCGCAATCCCACCGGCATGATCGCCATCATCGAAGGTCTGGAACAATGGTGCGCCAAACGCGGCTTCGCGCGCGTCGCCGATCTCACCGGCGCGATGATCGACGAGCCGCCGATGGAGACCTTTGCAGCGGCCGCCGCGCCGATCGGGTAAATTGCCGTCATGACCACGCGTATCACCATCCGCAAGCCGGACGATTGGCACCTGCACGTCCGCGACGGCGAAATGCTCAAGGCGGTGTTGCCCTTTACGGCGAAGAATTTCGCCCGCGCTATTTTAATGCCGAACCTCGTGCCGCCGGTGCGCACCACCGCCGACTGCGCCGCCTATCGCGAGCGGGTCATGGCGGCGTTGCCGAAGGGCTCGAAATTCAAGCCGCTGATGACCTGCTATCTGACCGACGACACCGATCCCGACGATGTCGAGCGCGGTTTCCGCGACGGATTGTTCACTGGCGTCAAATTATATCCGGCGCATGCCACGACGAATTCGGCGTTCGGCGTTACCGACTACGGCAAGGTCCTGCGGGTGCTGCAGCGCATGGAAAAAATCGGCATGCCGTTTCTGATGCACGGCGAATATGTCGCGCCCGATGTCGATATTTTCGACCGCGAGAAGGCGTTCATCGACAAGCTACTGTCGAAATGGGTCAAGCAATTTCCCGGCTTGCGCTTCATTCTGGAGCATCTTTCATCCAAGGACGGCGTCGATTTCGTAAAAAGCGCGGCGCCGCAGGTCGGCGGCACCATCACGCCCTATCACATGATGCTCACCCGCAACGATTGGCTCGGCCATGGGCTCAAGCCCTACATGTATGTGATGCCGGTCATCAAAACCGAGCGCGACCGGCTCGCGTTGCGCAAGGCCGCAACGTCGGGCGACGCCTGCTATTTCCTCGGCACCGATTCCGCGCCGCATCCTTACGCGAAGAAGGTTTCAACGAACGGCATTCCCGGCATGTTCAACGCGCCGGTCGCGATCGAGACCTATGCGCAAATCTTCGAGGAGGAAGGCGCGCTCGACAGGCTCGAAGCCTTTGCTTCGCTCAACGGACCCAAGCATTATCGGATGCCGCCGAACGAGGAGACGATCACGCTGGAGAAGTCGCCCTGGACCGCGCCGGAGGAGGTCAAGGTCGAAGGCCCCGATGAACGCGCCTTGATCTATCGCGGCGGCGAGACCATTCCGTGGCGGGTGGTCGGTTGAGGTTGTACTGTGACCATCATTTCGGGGCGCCACGAAGTGGCGAGCCCGGAATCCATATTCACAGACGGGGATTATGGCTTCCGGGCTCCTCGCTGCGCTCGGCCCCGGAATGACCAGGTGATGGATCGAACAATGACAGGCTTTCCCGACAAAGAGGTGATCGCCGACCTGACGGCAAAGATGTTGCTTGAGGTCGATGCGGTTCGCTTCATGACCGACAAGCCTTTCATCTACACCTCCGGCTGGGCGAGCCCGGTTTATACCGATTGCCGCCGCCTCATTTCGTTCCCGCGCGTGCGGGGCACGCTGATCGACTTCGGCGTGGCGACAGTGATGCGCGATGTCGGCTTCGAACAATTCGATGCGGTCGCTGGCGGCGAAACGGCGGGAATTCCGTTCGCGGCCTGGATGGCGGACCGGCTGATGCTGCCGATGCAATATGTGCGCAAGAAGCCAAAGGGTTTCGGCCGCAACGCGCAAATCGAAGGCCACATCGAGGAAGGCGACCGCGTGCTTCTGGTCGAGGATATGACCACCGACGGCCGCAGCAAGGTCAATTTCTGCAAGGCGCTGCGCGGCGCCGGTGCGGTCGTCGACCACGTTTTCGTGTTCTTTTTCTATGACATCTTTCCCGAGGGCAAAAAAATATTGAAAGACCTCGGTGTCACGCTGCACGCGCTCGCCACTTGGTGGGACGTGCTGGAAGTCGCCAAGAAGAGCGGCAAGTTCGACAAGGGCAAGCTCAAGGAAGTGGAAAAATTCATGAAGGATCCCGCGGCCTGGTCGAAGGCGCATGGCGGCGTCGCGCAAGCGGCGGAATAATATTGACGGTAGGGAAGAAATGCCGAACCAGGTTGCGGATGTGATTGTCGTCGGCGCCGGCAATGCGGCGTTCTGCGCGGCGCTCGCGGCGCAAGAAGCGGGCGCCAAGGTTATCATGTGCGAAGCCGCGCCCGAAGAGGAATCCGGCGGCAACAGCCGCTTCACCGCGGGCTCGATCCGCGTCGTCTATAACGGCATCGAAGACATCAAGGCGCTGGTGCCGGATCTGACGCCGGCGGAAATCGAAACCACCGATTTCGGCACCTATACCGCCGAACAATTCTACGACGACATGGCGCGGGTGACGCAAAACCGCGCCGATCCCGATCTGGTCGAGCTTTTGGTCACCAAGAGCTTCGACTCGCTCAATTGGATGCGCAACAAGGGCGTGCGGCTCATTCCGATCTACGGCCGGCAGGCATTCAAGATCGACGGCAAGTTCAAGTTCTGGGGTGGGCTCACCGTGGAATCGGTCGGCGGCGGGCCGGGCCTCATCAATATGCTCACGGCGTCGGCGAAAAAGCGCGGCATCGATATCCGCTATTCGACGCGCGGGCTCGAACTGTTGTTCGACGGCAGCCGGATCGAGGGGGTGCGTGTGCGCGAGCACGGCGACGTGCGCGAATATCGCGCGAAATCGGTGGTGCTCGCCTGCGGCGGCTTCGAAGCCAATCCGGAATGGCGCACGCGCTATCTCGGCCCGGGCTGGGACCTCGCGAAGGTGCGCGGCAGCCGTTTCAATACCGGTGACGGCATTCGCATGGCGCTCGACATCGGCGCCGCGCCGCGCGGCAATTGGTCGGGCTGCCACGCCGTGCAATGGGAGATGAACGCGCCGGAATTCGGCGACCTCGCCGTCGGCGATCAATTCCAGAAGCACTCGTATCCGTTTTGCATTCTGGTCAACGCCACGGGCAAGCGCTTCGTCGACGAGGGCGCCGATTTCCGCAACTATACGTATGCCAAATACGGCCGCGTGGTGCTGGAGCAGCCCGGCCAGTTCGCCTGGCAAATATTCGACCAAAAGACCAAACATCTGCAGCGCGACGAATATCGCATCCGCCAAATCACCAAAGTCACGGCGAATACCATCGAGGAATTGGCGCAGAAGCTCGAGGGCGTCAACGCCGCCGAGTTCGTCAAGACGATCAAGGAATATAACGCCGCGGTGAAGACCGGCGTGCCGTTCAATCCCAACATCAAGGACGGCCGCTGCACGACCGGCCTCGCCGTCAACAAGAGCAACTGGGCGAACACCATCGACGCGCCGCCGTTCGAAGGCTATGCGGTGACTTGCGGCGTCACCTTCACCTTCGGCGGCTTGCGGATCAATACCGAGGGAGAGGTGCTCAACACCGACTATCAACCGATCCGTGGCCTCTATGCGGCGGGCGAGCTGGTCGGCGGCCTGTTCTACTTCAACTATCCCGGCGGCTCCGGCCTGATGTCAGGCACTGTGTTCGGCAGGATCGCCGGCGCTTCCGCCGGCCGTGCCGGCAAGAACTGAACGGAGACGGCCGTGGACGCAAAAGTCAGGCAATCGCTCAACGAGCTTTCCGCGACCGAGATTGCGGCGGAAATCGCAGCCGGCAAGGCAACCTGCGAAGCGGCGGTGCGCGATTGCCTGGCGCGGATCGCGGCGCGCGACAATGTCGTCAAGGCGTGGGTTAATTTCGACGCCGATCTCGCGCTCGCGCAGGCGCGCACGCTCGACCGCGGGCCGCACCGCGGGCCGCTGCACGGCGTTCCGATCGGGCTCAAAGACACCATCGATACGTTCGATATGCCGACCGAGATGGGTTCCCCGCTTTATCGCGGCAACCGGCCGCGCGCCGACGCATCTTGCGTCGCGCTGCTGCGCCGCGCCGGCGCGGTGATCCTCGGCAAAACGGCGACGTGCGAATTTGCCGGCAGCGCGCCGCCGGAAACCACCAATCCGCACAATCCCGCGCATACGCCCGGCGGCTCGTCGAGCGGCTCGGCGGCGGCGGTCGCCGATTTCATGGTGCCGGCGGCGCTCGGCACCCAGACCGGCGGTTCGGTGCTCCGCCCGTCGTCGTTCTGCGGAGTTTTTGGCTATAAGCCGACCTACAACGCTTTCAACAAGCAAGGCGTCTGGCCGGCGGCCGATTTCGATCGACACCATCGGCTGGCTGGCGTGCTCGATCGACGACATCGAGCTTCTCACTTTTGTGCTGCGCATGCAGCCGCCAGAGCCACCGCGCAAATTCGACGGCACGCTGCGGATCGGCGTCTGGCGCACGGATTTATGGGATACCGCGCAGGACGAGACCAAAGCCGCGGTCACCGACGCCGCCGCTAGCCTCGGCAAAGCCGGCGCCTTCGTGCGCGACGTCGACATGCCGTCCGCCTTCAACGGCTTGCATGTCGTCGCCCGTTCGACGATCGGTTTCTACGAGCGCGCCGCCTGCATGGCCTTCGCCTGGGACAGCGAGCGCGAAAAGCTGTCGCCGCAAATGCGCCGTTATATCGAGAACGGTCACAAGATTTCGCGCGATGACTATGTCGCCGGCCTGCGGCGGCTCGACGAATGCCGCGCGCTATTGGCGGCGGTATTCGAGAAATTCGATGTGCTGTTGGCGCCCTGCGTACCGGGCGAGGCGCCGAAAGGTCTCGGCGCGACTGGCGATCCCTCGATGCAGGCGATATGGACCGCGCTGCACGCCCCGACCATGACGCTGCCGACACATCGCGGTCCCAACGGTCTGCCGGTCGGCATCCAATTGGTGGCGCAGCGTTATGACGACGATCGCTTGTTCGCCGGCGCGCGCTGGATTTGGAACAGGATCGGCGCGCCGGAACTGGTTGGGGTGCGGCGGAGCCGATAATGGAGTTCGACAACGCGTTCGACGTGCCGCTGCCTCCAGCGCAGGCCTGGGCGATTCTGATGGATGTTCCGCGCATCGCGCCTTGCATGCCGGGAGCGGAATTGACCGAAATCGTCGATCCGCAGAATTACAAAGGCAGGATTTCCGTCCGGCTCGGTCCGGTGGCGCTCGCTTTCGCTGGCCGCGTGGAGTTCGACCAGCTTGACCCCGCCAATCGCACCGCGCGCGTCAAGGCGCAAGGCAGCGACGCCAAAGGCCGCGGCGGCGCCAATGCCATGGCGACGTTTCGTATCGAGCCCGCCGGTAGCGGCTCGACGGTACGCATCCATACCGAGCTGATGCTCTCGGGCGCGGTCGCGCAATACGGGCGCGGCGTCGGCATGATCGAAGCGACGGCCGCGCAGATTGTCGGGCAATTCGCCGATAACTTGCGGCGACAGCTTGCTCCGCCGGAGGCCGATACTGTCGTGGTAACACAAACCTCGCCGCCGCTCGCGCCGGTGGCCGAACCGATATCCGGCTTGTCGCTAGTCGCGCGCGTTATTTGGACTAAGATCGCCGCTCTGTTCAGCGGAAGCAAAAATTAGCTATCATTGTCGCGGCGCGACCGTAGCGGCGGGGGACTTCATGGGTCGATCAGGCATTTTGGGACAGACGATCGGCACCCTCGCCGTGTTCGTCGCACTCGCTGGTGTTGCCGCCGCGGACGACGTTGCGAGTTTTTACCGGGGTCGCGACGTTTCCATGGTCATCGGCTATAGCGTTGGCGGCGGTTACGACGCTTATGCGCGGCTCTTGGCGCGTTATATCGGCAAGCATATTCCCGGCGGGCCTTCGATCATCCCGCAGCAAATGACCGGCGCCGGCAGTCTGCGATCCGCCAACTACATCTATTCCGTCGCGGCCGCAGACGGCTCGGTGTTCGGCACGTTTTCGCGCAGCATGGCGATCGCGCCGCTCCTTGGCCAGGCCGAGTTCGACAGCCGCAAATTCACCTGGCTCGGCAGCGTCACCGACGACAACACGACCTGCGTGATGTCGAACACGTCGCCGATCAAGACCTGGAATGATTTTCTCAATAAGCCGTCCAAGCTCGGCGGGTTGGGCGCCGATGCCGATCCGGACATCTGGGCGTTGCTCTACAAGAACGTGTTCGGCGCCAAGCTGCAGCTTGTCACCGGCTATCCCGGCACCAACGACGTGACGCTGGCCATGGAGCGCGGCGAGGTCGACGGCTTGTGCGGCTTGTCATGGAGCACGATCAAGACGCGGCATGAAGATTGGCTGGCGGGCCATAGCGTCAATATCATCGTGCAGGCGGCGCTCAAGAAGGAGCCGGAAATGGCGTCGGTGCCGCTGGCGACCGATCTCGTCGCCAACCCGCAGCAGCTTCAGATCATCAAGCTTCTATTGACGAGCCAGGCGATGGCACGGCCGTTTGCGGCGCCGCCTGGCGTTTCCGAAGACCGCAAGCAGGCCTTGATTGCGGCGTTCGATGCGACCATGACGGACCCCGATTTCCTGGCTGAGGCGCGGAAACTGAATTTCGACGTGCATCCGGTCAACGCATCGACGATCGACGGGCTGTTGGCGGACGTTTATGCCACGCCGAAGGACGTCCTCGCCAAGGCCGCCAAGGCGATTTCGAGTGCCAATCAGTGAGCAAATCGATCGGAACACGCGTTCCGCGCCTGGAAGACCAAGCGCTTTTGACCGGCAATGGCCGCTTCGTCGATGACATCGCCGCGGCCGGCGTGTTGGCGGCGGCCTTTGTGCGTAGCCCGCATCCGCATGCGCTGATCCAAAGTGTTGATGCGAGCGCCGCTCGCGCACTGCCGGGCGTCGCCGCGGTGCTCACGCTCGACGATCTCGCGCCGGTGCTGAAACAGCGGCGCATGATCCGTACCTCGAATTCCGGCACCAAGCTCGATCGCAGTTGGCCGTTCGCGCTTGCCGACGGCGAAGTGTCTTTTGTCGGCGAACCGGTCGCGATCGTCGTCGCCGAGGATCGCTATGTCGCCGAGGACGCCGCCGCGCTGGTAGCGGTCGATTATGACGTCAAGCCGGCGGCAACCGACTGCCGGATCGAGCGCGCGCCGGCGGTGCGGCGCGAGCTTGGTTCCAATGCGGTGATTTCCTACAAAGTCGCCCATGGCGACATCGACGCGGCTTTCGCCAAGGCCGCGCATATCGTGCACGAAGATCTGTGGATGCATCGCGGCGCCGGCCATTCGATGGAAGGCCGCGGCATTCTTGCGCAAATCTCCGGCGGCGAGACCGTGATATGGGCCTCGACGCAGAAGGCGCACGATCTGCGCACCGCCTTTGCCGACTACATCGATCTCGACGAAAGCCGGCTGCGCGTGGCGACGCCTGACGTCGGCGGCGGTTTTGGGCCTAAGCTTTGCGTCTATCCCGAGGATGTGGCCGTGGTGGCCGCGGCAACGCTGCTGCGCCGCTCGATCAAATGGATCGAGGATCGCCGCGAGCATTTCACCAATGCCGCGCAGGAGCGCGACCAGTATTGGTCGATCGCGCTTGCCGCCGATGCCGAGGGGCGCGTGCGCGGCGTGCGCGGCCGTCTCATCCACGACATCGGCGCCTATGCGCTGCAAGACGTGAACATCCCGTACAATTCCGCAACCACGCTCACCGGGCCTTATGTGGTGCCGGCGCTGGCGATGGACGTGGTCGCGAGCCATACCAACAAGGCGCCGGTCTCGTCGGTGCGCGGCGCGGGCTATCCGCAGGCCGCGTTCGCGATGGAGCGCATGATGGACCGTCTGGCGCGCACGCTAAAGCTCGACCGCGCCGAATTGCGCCGCCGCAATCTGATCCCGGCGGAGAAAATGCCGTATCTGAAACCGCTCAAGGCGCGCTCCGGCGAGCAGGTGCAATATGACAGCGGCGATTACCCCGGCTGCCAGGCCGACATTTTGCGCGCCGCGGGCTGGGACGATTTTCCGCGCCGGCAGGCCGAGGCGCGTGCGCAGGGACGCTATATCGGCATTGGGCTCGCGCACGGCATCAAGGGCACCGGGCGCGGCCCATTCGAATTCGGCAATGTTCGCGTGTCGCCGACCGGCCGCATCACGGTTTCGACCGGCGCCGCGCCGATGGGACAGGGGCTCGCTACGGCGCTCGCGCAAATCTGCGCCGAGGCATTCGGCGTGAATGCCCACGACGTCACCGTGGTTGCCGGCGACACGGCGGCGGCACCGCTCGGCCTTGGCGGCTTCGCCAGCCGGCAGACGGTGACGGCCGGTTCGTCGGTCAAGATTGCGGCGGAAGCGGTTGCGGCGAAAGCGCGCAAGCTCGCCAGCCACATGCTTGAAGCGGCGGAGGAAGACCTTGAAATCGTCGACGGCGAAGTGCGCGTGGTGGGCGCGCCGCAACTTTCCGTCAAGCTCGGCGAACTCGCGCGGGTCCTCAAAGGCGCGCCGGGCTATGCGTTCCCCCCGGGCATCGATCCCGGCCTTGACGCGAGCGCGACGTTTCGCGTCGATCAGCTCGCCTATTCCAATGCCTGCCACGTCGTCGAGGTCGAGGTCGATGCCGAAACCGGCGGCGTCAGCATTTTGCGTTATATCGCGCTCCAGGACGCGGGCCGCCGCGTCAATCCGTTGATCGTCGAAGGCCAGGTCCACGGCGGCATCGCCCACGGCGTCGGCAACGCGGTACTGGAATGGATGGGCTACGATGCCGGCGGCCAGCCGGTGACCACGACTTTTGCGGATTATCTGATGCCCACCGCGACCGAGCTGCCGAATTTCGAGACGCTGTATAGGGAATCGCCGTCGCCGCATAATCCGCTCGGCGTCAAGGGTGTCGGCGAGGTCGGCGTCATTCCTGCCGCCGCCGCGGTGATTTCGGCGATCGAAGACGCGCTGTCGCCATTCGGCGTGCGCATTGCGCACATGCCGGTCATGCCGCACGAACTTGTTGAACTGATTGCCAAAGCTGCGGCAGGATAAACGTTCCGCAACAGGAGAATGGAATGAACCGCTTGAAATCCGCCGTTCGCATGCTGCTGTGGTCGGCATTGCTGATGTCGCTTGTCGCGCCGGCGCGCGCCGAAACCTTCCCGTCGCGGCCGATACATCTGATCCTGCCGTTTCAGCCGGGCGGTATCGTCGATTTTGCCGGCCGCGTTTTGGCGCAGAAGCTCGGCGACATCTTGGGCCAGACGGTTGTACCCGATAATAAGCCCGGCGCCGGCGGCATCGTCGGCCTCGATTACGTCGCGCATTCCGCGCCGGACGGCTACAATATCGTTCTTATCGATCCGAGCGTCGTCATCAATCCAACGCTGCAAAAATCGCTGCCCTTCGACGTTTTCAAGGACCTGGTGACGGTCTCAATCATCAACTCTTCGCCGGAAGTGCTGGTCGTAGCGCCGCAGCTCGGCATCAAGACCTATCCGGAGCTTGTCGCCTACGGCAAAGCCAATCCGGGCAAGCTCAATTATGCCTCGGCCGGCGTCGGCACCACCCCACATCTCGCCGCCGCGATGTGGGCACAGCGCACCGGCATCGATGCGGTGCATGTGCCGTATAAAGGAGTGGGCCCGTCGTTTGTCGACTTGATGAGCAACAAAGTGCAGATGGAGTTTTCCAGCATTGCCGGCGCACTGCCGTTCACATCCAAAGGCAGCGTTATTCCGCTCGCCACCACCGGGATGACGCGCTCGCCGGTCTATCCCGACCTGCCGACGGTGTCGGAACTCTTGCCGGGATATTCGGTCGATCTCTGGCTGGGCGTCTATGGGCCCGCGGCTATGCCGCCCGACGTGCTGGCGAAGCTCAATAGCGGCATCGCCAAGGCGTTGCAGGACGACCAGCTCAAGGCATCCTTCGCAAAATTCGGTCTCACCCCGCGCGGCACGAGCCTTCCTGAAGGCGCCGCCTTCACCAAGTCGGAATACGAGAAGTGGAAAAAAGTCATCACCTACGGCCACATCACGCTCGATTGAGCGCGACATGAGCACGGTCCTATGACCGCTCCTTGGCCGACGGAATTGCGCCTGCATAAGGATCGCAAGACGCTCACCGTCGCCTTCGACGACGGCGGACGCTTCGATCTCGCCGCGGAATATTTACGCGTGCGCAGTCCGAGCGCCGAGGTGCAGGGCCATTCGCCGAGCGAGCGGCGTACCGTGTCCGGCAAACGGGATGTGGAGATCCTCGAACTGCATCCGGTCGGCAATTACGCCGTGCGGATCGTGTTCGACGACATGCACTCAACCGGCATTTTCAGCTGGGATTATCTGCTCGAACTCGGCCGCACCCGCGAAGACAATTGGCGCGCTTATCTTGCCGAGCTTGCAGAAAAGAATCTTTCACGCGCCCCGCAGTCGCGGTGACCGCCGTATCCGCAGTTTCGCCTATGCCGGTCCGCCGTCTCCGGCAGTTTGTCGCAGCCGAACCGACGTGCGCGATGGTTGGCCGCATCTTTCCCGTCAACGATCGGTCAACTTACGCTCGGCATGATCGGGGCAGTGTCGGGGAGGGGCGTGCGATGGGGCGCCTGCCGACATCAGAACGGCCTCGGTCCCTCTCCCTCGGGACCGGGGCAGTTCGTTTTGGGCGGTTTCGCCACTGCAGTTCAACTCGACGGTGTCGCGAAATCTACGCCGGCCGTGTTCGTCGTATAGCCGATGAACTCACAGGCAGGCCAGCTTGAGCGCGGAATGGCGCCTTCATTTTTTCCGCCGATTCTTTGCAAACATGGTTGATGGATGGTTTGCCGGCGCTGGTGTTGAACCGCGGGCGGCGCGGGTGGCCGCGGCCAAAGGCGCGCTTTGCAGGCTGCAAGCCGCTGGCGGAGGCCGCTTTTTTTCGTCTAAGATTGCGTCAGCGGCCGAAAAAGTGCCGCCCGATGAGGGAGGAAATCCGATGAAGTTGCGTAGTTTGACTGCGATAGCGTTGGCTACAGGCTTTCTTGCCGCGGGTGCCGCCTATGCCCAGCAACCGCCTGCTGGGCCGCCCGATTTGAACGCCATTCCCGACAAGATGCCGTTCAATCTTCCCTTCGGGACTCCAATCACTCTGGAGAAGGCCCAAGCCTTGGTTCAGGCGGCGGTGGCCGAGGCCACTAAGCGCGGTTGGCCGGAGGACTTCGCGGTGGTCGATTGGGGCGGCAATCTGGTGGCATTTGCCCGGATGGACGGCGGGCAGCTCGCTTCGATTGCGATTGCCGAGCACAAGGCGCGCACCGCGGCGCGCTATCGCCGTCCAACACGCGCTTTCGAGGACGGCGTGCAGCACGGCGTCCTTTACCTTACAACGCTTGACAACGTCATTGCGTCGCGCGGCGGTATCCCGCTGGTCGAGGGCGGCAAGATCGTCGGCGCGATCGGCTGCTCCGGCGGCACCGGCTCGCAGGATGAGGCGCTGTGCCAGGCCGCGATCAGTGCGGTGATGAAATAGCTGGCGGGGGCGCTCGGTCTCGTGCGCTATCGGCAGTCCTGTATACGCGAGGGCGGCAGCAATGCCGCCCTCGTTGCGTCATAGAATCGGCTATGAAGGGACGGGTCGAATCTGGGATGAACAGGCCGGCGAGGGATGAGGACCGATCCGAGATATCGCTGCAGGCTTTTTCTGATCGCTGCCGGTCTGGTCTTTGCGCCGGCACTGTTTGTCGCGCGGTCGACCGCCGCGCAGCCCGGTCAGGCGGTCGCGCCCGAAAATCTGGCGGCGGCAATGGCGCAATATCGGAACGCGCTCGCGGTCTACGAAAAAGCCCATGCCGGCTATGCGGCGGCAGCGAGCGATTACTGGCATGAGGTCGCCGCGAAGCGCCAGTTGCGGAATGCCAAACGCGCACATAGCGAGGCACTTTCGATCGACGATTATGTTCTCGCTCAGCCGCCGATTTACACCGGGCCGCCGAAGCCGCAAAATCCGATACAGCCGCAAGTGCCGCCGCGGCCGGTCTATGTGCCGGTCGTCGCCGATTTTCTATCTGCGGCGGAGCGGGAATTCAGCTTCGCCCCGCGCATGCCGCAAAGCGACGACCAATTCAAGCGCGCCTATGCCAGGGTGGCGCTGGCGGCCGGCCTCACCAAAGATCAGATCGTACGCATTTACAGCTTCGAAGCGACCGGAAACGGCAATTATGACGTCGAGGCTGGGCGTGAGTACAACAAGCGGGCTCGCGCCATCACCACCGCGCTCGGCTACAACCAGCTTCTGGCGACCAATACGGTTGAGCTTGTCGCCGAAGATGGCAATCGCTTCCTTGCCGATTTGCAGGACCGAGTTGCCCAGTTGCCGGCCGATCAGAAATGGGCGTTGCAGAACAAAATCGAGGTTTTACGAAAAATGATCGCGTTTGCCCGAAGCGTGCCGGACGCCTGGGCCCAGCACGAAATGCTGGCCGATACGCAGAAGGGTCTCGGCGTGCACGCGCTCAATCTCGATCTCGACATCGGACCCTTGCTGCAAACGCAGAAGCTTCTGGATTCCGTCGCGTTCGCGCGCCGCAAGGGATTTACCCGGACGCTCAGCGCGGCCGAGCTGGAAATGATGAACCTCACCGGCGATGGCAACGGCTTCGATATGGTGACGCTGCCCTCGCTATGGCGCGACAAGGTCCCGACCGCGAATTTCTTCCAGCCGAGCGGCTATGCCGACAATCCGGTGGCGCAGCGGAATAACGCCGTCGCCACTTTGATCGCGGCTACCAACACGCGCATGGACGAAGAGAGCAAAAAGCCGGGCGCCCAGCAATTGGCGGCTTTACTGCAATGATCCAGCGGGTGCTGCGCCACCACGCCGTCCGGACCGGCGCTTCGGCTATGTAGAATTAGGCCATTGCGATGCCACGATAGGCCGGTACGATAGACGCCGCGGTGTCATAGTTATGTTCATTGTTTGTCAGATTTCCCGGCATGAAACGGCGTGAATTTCTTATACTGCTCTCAAGCGCAGCGGCGTTGTGGCGGACCATGTGGCCGTTGGCGGCGCGCGCGCAATATCAGGCGCCGCTCTATCAGCGTCCGCCATATCCGCCGACGCAGACGCCAGCGGCGGCCGCCGCGCCCACCACAGCCGCCGACAATTCCGTAGGTCAGATCGCGACCGTGCAAGGCAGCGCCACCGTCACGCGCGGCAACGCCGCCGCGGCGACACTGCAAGTCGCCCGATCCGATATTCAAGAACGACACGCTTGCGACCGGTGCGGACTCTGCGCTCGGCGTCACCTTCGACGACCAGACGACGTTCAGTCTGTCCGCCGATACGCGCATCGTCGTCGATGAATTCGTTTATCAGGAGGGCGGTACCGGGAACGCCGCCTCGTTCAACGTCGCAATCGGCACCGCCGCGTTTGTCGCGAGCCTCGTTGCCAAAACCGGCGATATGAAAATCACCACGCCGGATGCCGCGATCGGTATTCGCGGCACCACCGGCGTGGTCGACGTGCCGGCAGCGGGCACGGCCGCGGCGCCGACGGTAAAGCTTTATCCCGACCCCGACGGTCATGTCGGGCAGATCGACGTGTTCGACCGCCAGGGCAACCGGCTCGGCGCGTTGACGCAGGGAGCGAGCGCATTTGCGATCCGTGCCGGCGCCGGCGGCCGGATGACCGCGGAGCCCTACCGAATTCCGCCGCAGGAGTTGGCGCGCGACCGCGGCGTATTGCAGCGGCTTGGCATCTCGCACAATATTGGCCGGCAGATGCTGAGCCGGCGGCAGCAATTGCGCTCGCCAAACCGGCAAAGACCGAATAACCAGCGGCCGCCGGGCGGCCAACGCAATTTCCGTGGACCGCCCAAGGGCAGGCCGCGCGGCAACGGCCAACCGCGCCCGCGCGGGCCGCAAAACAATCGAGACCGCTAACCGCGCCCCGTTGAATTCGGCGCAAACAGAAAACGAGGAGACGCATGCGAGCCTATCAATTGCCCAAGGCCGGCACCGGCATCGACGCACTGACGCAGGTCGAGCGCCCGGATCCGAAGCCGGGTCATCGCCAGGTCCTGGTGAAGATCAAAGCGTGTTCGCTGAATTTCCGCGATATCGGCATCGTCCGCGGCAGCTATCGCATGCCGGTGCGCGAGAACGTCATTCCGCTCTCGGATGGCGCCGGCGAAGTGGTCGCGGTCGGCCCCGGCGTGAGCCGCGTCAAGGCGGGCGATCGCGTCGCCGGCAATTTTTTTCAACGCTGGCCGGGCGGCGAGCCTTCGGCCGACACGCACGCAAGCGCGCTCGGCGGCGGCATCGATGGTATGCTCGCGGACTATGCCGTGCTGGAAGAGGACGGCGTCGTGAAAATACCGCCGCACCTGTCGCTGGAGGAAGGCGCGACGCTGCCCTGCGCCGGCGTCACCGTGTGGCACGCGATGATGGAGCACGCCAAGCTCAAGGCCGGCGACACGATTCTGCTGCAAGGCACCGGCGGCGTCTCGATCTTCGGGCTGCAGTTCGCCCACGCCATGGGCATCCGCGCCGTCATCACCTCGTCGAGCGACGAGAAGCTCAAACGCGCCAAGACGCTCGGCGCCGCGTTCGGCATCAACTACAAGACGACGCCGGAATGGGATAAGGCGGCAATGGACTTCACTGGCGGCGCCGGCGTCGATCACGTCGTCGAGGTCGGCGGCGCGGCGACGCTAACGCGCTCGTTTCACGCCATTCGGGTCGGCGGCAAAATCTCCATGATCGGCGGCTTGAGCGGCGGCGCCACTGAGCTCAACCCCGGTTTGATTTTTAGCCGTCGCGCCAATGTGCAAGGCATTTCCGTCGGCTCGACGCAAATGTTCCTGGCAATGAACCGCGCGATCGAAACGAACGCGATCAAGCCGGTGATCGATAAGGTCTTCGCCTTCGCCGATGCGCCGGCGGCCTACAAGTACATGGCTTCCGGCGCGCATTTTGGAAAAATCGTTATCCGGGTGGCCTGACACTCTCCCGGCCGGCGGCACGGCGCGTTAACGAAGGCGGGCTCATCGTCTGCGACGCGGCCGCTTTCTTCGTGCAATTTGGCTATTTACGAAGCGCTCATGCTAAACGGCGACAGGCTGCAGCAATAAAGGAAGACGCAAACAATTTAAATAAAACTCTCCGCGTTACGGCAAAAATAGCAACAGACGCGGGGCGTGCGGTGCCAGTACGAAAATATTTACCGGGTGCGATCGCAATCGCGTGGCTGGCCGCAACGCCGGCGTTCGCGGCCGATCAATCGCTGCCATGGCCGTCGCCGGCCGTGGAAAGCGAGACGCCGTTTCCCACCTATCTGCCCAGTACGCAGACTGTCGGGCGCGCATCTGCCGTCAGCTGGAGCGGCTTTTATGTCGGCGGGCAGTTCAGCTTCAACCAAGCAAGCGCCGATTTCAGCAAGTCGACGCAGGCGCCGATTGCATACAGTCTGCGTGAATTGACGCTGGAGAATGAGTTCACTCCCTCCAATTGGCCTGTGCTCGGCACGGCCAATCACGGCGAGACGGGCTTCGGCGGCTTTGTCGGCTACAACATGGAATATTTCAACGATTCCATGAAAGTTGTCCTGGGGGTCGAGGCCAACTACAATCAAGCCGAGCTGTCGCTTACCGCGCCGAATTCACCGATCTCGCGCATTACGCCGACCGACAGCCAAGGCAACGACTATCTCGTCAACATTACCGGCAGCGGGACAGTGACGAATCTCAACTTCGGCACGCTGCGAGCGAGGGCCGGCTGGGAGCTCGGCAATTTCCTGCCGTACGGATTTGTCGGCGTTGCGGTCGGGCGGGCGAACGTCAACGTTACGGAAACCACCTCGGGTGAACAGAATCCGCCCACTTCCGGCGCTTGCAGCTCGAGCAGCACTCCTCCCTGTACGCCGTTCTCGTTTACCGGCACCGCCGGACGGGACTCGGACTGGCTATACGGTTTGACGGTCGGCGCGGGCGTGGATGTCGCGCTTACGCGCAACGTCTTTTTGCGGGCCGAATACGAATATGTTCAGTTCCAGCCGGTGGCCAGCACGGTCATCGAGATCAATACCGGGCGCGCTGGCGTCGGTATCAAATTCTAGACCGTCCCTTAATCTCCACTTCGTTGAACCGATCGTTCGTCCAGCCAGACCTTTAGAACGGGGTCGAGGCGGCCCGGATGTTTTTACTTTTCAGTCCGTTGGCAGTCGCAATGCTCGACATGATCAGCCTCCACACTTAAGGCCGAGAGTCGACGAATGTCCGGCCTGCGGAGCATTGACGAGTGACGCGATAGAGTGGTCACTCTGAACCCGTAAAGAGCCTGGTCGTAGAACGAAGGACAATACCCATGACGGACATGAGGAAAGAGACGGACAGCCTCGGTGTCGTCGAAGTTCCCGCCGACAAACTCTGGGGCGCGCAAACGCAACGTTCGCTCGAGCATTTCAGTATCGGGAAAGATCTGATTCCCCGTGAGATGATCACGGCCTACGCGACATTGAAGAAAGCTACCGCTATCGCCAACCACGATGGCAAGCGGCTCGATGATCAGCACTATAAATTGATCGTCCAGACCTGCGACGAGATCCTGGCCGGCCAGCACCACGACATGTTTCCGTTGCATGTGTGGATGTCCGGCAGCGGCACGCAGTTCAACATGAACGTCAATGAAGTGATCGCCAACCGGTGCAGTCAACTCGCCGGCACGCCGCTCGGCAGCCATGCGCCGGTTCATCCTAACGATCATGCCAACATGGCACAGTCGTCGAACAACTCCTTCCCCTCGGCCATGTGCATCGCCGCAGCGGTTAACGTGAAAGAGCGGCTCATCCCTGCGGTGGAGGCACTGCGTGATGCCATCGCTGAGAAATCGAGAGAATGGAGCGATATCGTCAAGATCGGACGCACCCACATGCAAGATGCCACACCGCTGACCTTGGGTCAGGAATGGTCTGGCTATGCTGGCATGTTGTCGGACGACCTGGAGCGACTCGAAGGCGCTCTGGGAGGTGTGTACCGCTTGGCGCTGGGTGGTACGGCGGTCGGGACGGGAATAAACTCGGCGCCGGGCTTTGCGGAAGCGGCGGCCGCCGAGATCGCGAAACTGACCGGCCTGCCCTTTGTCACGGCGCCCAACAAATTCACCGTGCAGGGGTCGCATGACGCGCTGGTTCAACTTTCCGGGACGCTTCGAACGCTGGCCGTCTCGCTCTACAAGATTGCCAATGACATCCGGCTGATGTCATGCGGCCCCCGGGCGGGATTCGCCGAGTTGCGAATCCCGGAGAACGAGCCGGGCTCTTCGATCATGCCCGGCAAGGTCAATCCGACCCAGTGCGAGGCACTCACCATGATCGCCGTGCAGGTGATGGCTGACGACGTCGCGGTGGGTTTCGGCGGTGCCGGCGGCTACCTCGAGATGAACGTCTACAAGCCGTTGATGATCTTCAACATTACTCATTCGATCACGATCATGACCGACGGCTGCACAAACTTCCGTAAGTTCCTGGTCGAGGGTACCAAGCCCAATCTGAAGAAGATCAACGAGTATGTCGAGCGTTCGCTGATGCTGGTGACGGCGCTTTCGCCTGTCATCGGCTACGACAAGGCCTCGAAGATCGCCCACTACGCCATGGACAACGATCTCACGCTGAAGGACGCCGCGTTGCAGCTGGGCTTTGTCACCGAGGCAGAATTCGATCGCCTCGTCGATCCAAAGAAAATGGTGAAGCCATATGCGACAGCTGCAGGTCCAACTGTAAGCGCTGTTTAGATCTACGTTCGATCCAAGGGAGGAAATGCAATTTTTGGAATCGATCTTCTCGAATGGCTGGGACAACGTCTCGTCGCTTGACCTCGTAGTCCAATAGAGGCCATGGCGATCTAGCCGGGGAAGGAAGTGGTGGGCGCTGTAGGGATTGAACCTACGACCTCTCCCGTGTGAAGGGAACGCTCTCCCGCTGAGCTAAGCGCCCGTTGCCGGTCGGATTGGGATTTAAGGTGCGGCCTTGCGAGGTGTCAAGAAAGCCTAGTGGAGCGGATTTGACATTCGCTACCCACCCAGCCGCGAACTCGTGAAGCGAATGTCAAATCCAAAAGCTCCACTAGCAGGCTGCTGAAAAAGTCGTTTTGCGAGGTGGTTGGAATGTGATTCTGTGCATCGGCTTGATTCCTTTGGAATGGGGATTGCGATGCGCGGCGAAGATGATCGATCGGAGGGTTTTTTCAGCTACATCCCGGTGGAGAGACGGATACCGGCGGATCATCCATTGCGGATGATCCGCGAACTCGTGGACGCGGCGCTTGCTGGGTTGACGCGAGCCTTCGACCGACTTTATGCGCGCGAAGGACGGCCATCGATTCCGCCGGAGCGGCTGTTGCGGGGACTGCTGCTGCAAGCGTTCTATACGGTGCGCTCGGAGCGGCAGTTGATGGAGCAACTCGATTACAATCTGCTGTTCCGCTGGTTCGTCGGGCTGTCGGCGGACGATCCGGTGTGGGATCCGACCGTGTTCGGCAAGAACCGCGATCGACTGCTCGACGGCGATATCGCGGCCAAGTTCTTTGCCGGGGTGTTGAAGCTGCCGCAAGTGCGCAAGCTTTTGTCCAGCGAGCACTTCTCGGTCGACGGCACGCTGATCGAGGCCTGGGCCAGCATGAAGAGTTTTGTGCCGAAGGATGGCGACGGCGATCCGCCGGCCGGAAAGCGCGGTGGTAGCCACAATGCCGAGCGTGACTTCCATGGCGAGAAACGCAAGAACGACACGCATTCCTCGACCACCGACCCCGATGCCCGGCTGTTCCGCAAGGGTGCCGGCAAGGAGGCCAAGCTCTGCCATATGGGGCATTTGATGACGGAGAACCGCAACGGCCTCATCGTCGATGCACGCTTGACCGAGGCCAACGGCACGGCCGAGCGCGCCACCGCACTCGACATGATCGAAGACAATGCCAGACCTGGCAGCACGATCGGCGGCGACAAGAACTATGACACTGCTGAGTTCGTGGCCGGTTGTCGTGACTGCCGCTGCACGCCCCATGTCTCGCAGAACGACACCAACCGCCGCTCGGCGATCGATGCCCGCACCACCCGCCATCCCGGCTATCGCATCAGCACCATCAAGCGCAAGCGGATCGAGGAACCGTTCGGCTGGATGAAGACCGTCGGCGGCCTGCGCAAGACCAGGCATCGCGGACGGGCGCTGGTCGAATGGTTCTTCGTGCTGACCGCCGCGGCTTACAACCTCATCCGCATTCCCAAGCTTCTGGCCGCAACGCGATGACCCCCTCTGCCGGCAAGAATATGAGGCAAAGTCCCAACCAATACCGCGCAGGCGGCGCCGACAACCCGTTCCTCCACCCGTTCTTGCCGGACCCATCGAGAAAATCGTCCTCAAAATCCGGTTTTTCCGCAGCCTGCTAGAACTGATATTTTCTAGTGGTCCTTATGATTCTAACATTCGCATAAGAGCCTGCCGAACTGGGATGCGAATGTTAGAATTGAACCACTAGTTCGTCGTCGAGGCGACACGCGAGGCGGTCGATTGCAAGGCGCGGATGCGATCGGCAAGCGTATTTTTGTTTTCCGCGGTGCTGTCGCCATTTTCGGCCGCGACCGGATCGCGGCTGTTGGCGGTGTGCGCCGTCGGCCCTGCGCTCGCTGCTTCGATGAGCATGGATTCGATCGGCGAGCCGGGACCTTCCAGCGCCGCGGTAAGGCGGGCAACCTCGGCGGCAACGTCGTTGATGCGCTCGCGAAGCAGCGCATTCTCGACGCGCTCGGCCGCCCAGGTCAATTCGGCGTCGCGTCTCATGGTGCCAATCTCGCGCTGCAGCTTGGTGCGCTCTTCGACCGCGGCGGCGAGCTGGGTTTCGAGCTGCGCGATGTCGGAACGGAACTGGTCCACCGCCGTGCGGCTGCGGCTGCCGGTCGTCGCCAATTCGCTGCGCAGGTCGGCTTCGATTTTGCGCGCGTCTTCGATCTCGTTGCGCATGCGCTCGATCTGATAATCGCGCTCGGCCAGCGCACGGCCCTGGTCGCCGAGCCGCACTTCATGCTCCTGAACGCGGCGGTTGAGCACTTCCGCTTCCGATTGGTACACGAACAGCTGGCGTTCCAGTTCCGTGGTTCGCGTGCCAAGGTCGCCGAGCTTGCTGCGCGCCGCGGTCAATTCGTTCGCCGCCGTCTCGGAGGCAGTGCGCTCGCGCTGCAGCCGGCCTTCGGTATCCTCAACCGCGCGTTCATAATCGGTCACGCTGACCTTCAGCGCTTCGATCTGGGTGCGGAAGGTGGCGATTTCGGTGCGCTGGCTGTCGGCAATCAAGGATCGCTCGCCCAGTTCGCCGAGCAATTTCGACAGTTCCGCCTCCTTGTCGGTGAGCTGACGCTCGGCCTCGCGCAGCGCGCCAGACTTGATCTGGAATTCCTCTTCGGTCGAACGCAATTGATCGCGCAACGTCTTATCGCGCGCTTCCAGCGCAAAAATCGTCGCCGTCTTCTCGCCGAGTTCTCTCTTGAGCTGATTGATGGCGTCCGACTTCTTACCAAGCTCGGCGAGCTGCGTCGTGGTCTTGGCCTTCATTTTCTCAACGCTCATTTCGAGGCGTCGGGTCGACATCGCGAATTCGGCGCGAAGCTGGTCTTTGTCGGCGCGGATTTCGGCGATCGACAAAGGTGTCGCCGCTTCCAGCCGCTTCATCGTCAGGCGTACGGCGCGGTTGTGAACGAGCGGGACGAACAGCAGGCAAAGCAAAGCCGCAACGAGGAAGCCGATACCAAAATACATGACCAATTCGATCACGACGCTACGCCTCCGACTACTCGCCGCTGCCGTGGCATCACCATGGCATGCGGGTGCGCACTGCACCACATTCACGAGCCGTTAACCTAAACCGACTTTGTCCGCCACGCCATCGTCTCGATGATCATTGCGGCTGTTGCCCGAAAGCGGCGGATCAAAACGGGTTCCAGGTCGGGTGATCGGTGAATTTCAGGTAGCCGAGATTGGCGCCCAGGCGAAGGCCGACGCCCGAGCGGATCGGAACCAGCACGACGTTGTTGGCGGTCAGCGCGGTCATGCCGAAACCGCCAATGAAATAGGCAGAGCCATTGATGCCGCCGAAGCGGTCGAAGATCGCCCGTGTCGCCGGCAGATTATAAACCAGCATCATGGTCCGAGCGCCATCGGCGCCAGCGTCGAAGCCGATACTGGGGCCCTCCCAGAACACGCGCAAATCGCCGGCATTTTTCGTATAAAGGGTGCCGTCGCCGTAGCGCAGGCCGCCGACGAAAGCGCCGCTGCCTTCTTCGCCCAGGATGTAGCCATTCGGCTCACCCCATTGGCTGAATGCTTTCTGCATCACCATGGCGAGCCCGCGCGACACGCCGCCGAAGAAGTGGTGTCCGGCCTCGACCAGTTCGTCGACCGAGAAATGCTTGCTATCCCGAGGCGGTGGCGGCGGGCCGGGAACGGCTGCCGACGGCGGTGGCTGGGGCGGCATGGTTTGCGCAGTGGCCGGCGCCGCCGCAATGAGAGCGATGACGATGGCGATAGCGGCGATCCGTAAGGTGAGATTCATGGTCAGCTCCCCAGCTTAACCCCTTACTCACGCGATCGGCTTAGTTGGAAGCGGGACCGATCCGAATCAGCCCAGCCTTTGCCGAGACTATGACCACAGCGCGGCGAAAACGAAAGCAATACTGCGTCGTTGCGGCTTGCACCGGCTTGGTCGCCTACGCCGGCCTCGTTTTCGTACTGGCCGCCGGTCCACCGACTGGGCGCGCCGCCGCGACCGAACGGATTGTGGTCGACTGGCATACCGGTCTCGCCATCGACGGTTATGATCCGGTCGGGTTTTTCACCGACGGCAAGCCGGTGACCGGCAATCCCGATTTCGAATTGCGCTATGGCGGTGCCGTGTGGCGCTTCGCCAATATCGGCAATCGCGCCGCGTTCGCGGCCAGCCCCAACGTCTATATGCCGCAATATGGCGGCTACGACCCGCTCGGCGTTGCACACGGCATTGCGGTCGCAGGTAATCCGAATGTGTGGCTGATCGCCGACAAAAAGCTGTTCCTGTTCTACAATGGCGATCGGCGCGACAAGTTCGCTGCCGATCCGGACCGCGTTATCAACTCGGCGGAGCGCAAATGGCCGACGGTGCTGCGTACGCTCACGCCGTAATCGGTTGACCCGAGGCGATAAAAGCCGGGATCAACAGGCCGGGCGTGCCGTAGCGCAACGGCGATCCGTCGGGTGACGTTACGCCGCCTCCTGCCGCCTTCAGAATGGCGTGACCTGCCGCGACATCCCAGTCTCGCGTCGGCGCCAGCCGCGGGTAGAGGTCGGCCGAGCCTTCGGCGATGCGGCAGAATTTTATCGAGGAGCCGCATTGCACGAGCTTTGCCTGCGGTAGACCGTCGACATAGCGCCGGGTTTGTGCGTCCAGGTGCGAGCGGCTGACCATGACGACGGTTTCGCCGTTAGGCTGCGGCCGGGTGTGGATCGGGGCTGGGCCGCCGGTCCAGCGCGTAACCGAGAACCAGTCAGCGCCTCGCCCGACGATCCCGCGCCAAACGCCGCCAAACGTCGCCGCTGGCGCGCAGATGATGCCCAATATCGGCATCCCGTCGGAAATCAGGGCGATATTGATGGTATATTCGTCCCTGCCGGCAATGAATTCGCGGGTGCCGTCGAGCGGGTCGACGAGAAAGTAGCTGCCGCGACTGATCGCTTGCGGCTCCTCGCGCGACGCCTGCTCCTCCGAAATGATCGGCAGGCCGGGAGCAAGACGTTGAAGGCCAGCGCATATCACGGCTTCAGCGGCCTCGTCCGCCGCGGTGACCGGCGAGCCGTCAGCCTTGCTGCGGGCGCCCCGATCGATTGCCAAATCCAGGATCGTTTCCGCAGCGTGCGCAGCGATCCTCGTGAGCTCGTCCATCAGCGCGGCGCAGGCGGCGGCGTCGAGGGTGGTCAAGAAGGGCTCCTCAGTCGGGAAACGGGGGGCGGTTTAGCATGCCGCCCAAGTCAGGGCACGATTGCCGAATCGCCCGTGCTATGACACGGACGAGTCCTTTCCCCGTGCCGGAGCCGCTCATGTCCGCCCCCGTTACCGGTCCCATCGCCATCGGCGCCCTCGATCTCGCGGCGCTCTTGTGCTCGCGCGTTTGCCATGACCTGATCAGTCCGGTCGGCGCCATCGTCAACGGGCTGGAAGTCTTGGAAGAAGACAAGGACGAAGAGACCAAGACCTTTGCGCTCGATCTGATCAAGAAGAGCGCGGCGCAGGCCTCCGCCAAACTGCAATTCTGCCGTCTGGCCTTCGGCGCGGCTGGCTCGGCCGGCGCCCAGATCGAACTTGGCGATGCGGAAAAGGCGGCGCGGGGCCTGATCGAGGACGGCAAGACCACGATCGCCTGGAACCTGCCGCGGGAACTAGTGCCGAAAAACCGGGCGAAGCTCTTGCTCAACATGCTGATGGTCGCAGGCGGCGCCATCCCCCGGGGCGGCACCCTTACGGTCGATCCGCTCGGCGTGGGGTACCGGATCACCGCAGCCGGGCTCAATGCCCGCGTTACCCCGGCCACCGCCGATCTTCTGAGTGGCAGCCCGGCACACCCGGTCGATGCCCATGCCATCCAACCGCTCTATACGGGAATCCTGGCCCGGGATTGCGGGCTCACCCTATCGGCCGCCGCCGAGGGTGAAGCGGTGGTTGTAACGGCCGGTTAAGCGGGTTTTGCGGGGTTGGCGCACCAATTTCAGCGCATTCCGCAACTAAAATTAAACCCTTTGGCAACAGACTAAGGCCATCCAAGCGGGCGCAGCGCGCGCGTGACGAGGGTGGCACGCGTCGCGTGCGCGGCGCGACGTGGTGCAATCTTCGCGTGTGCCGACGGGGCCACAATCCGCTGGCGGTGACGAGGCGGCTTGAATGGACGAGTTGTTGCGGGACTTTCTGACCGAAAGCGGCGAGAGCCTCGATCTCGTCGACGCCGAACTTGTGCGCTTCGAGCAGGAGCCGAACAACGGCAACATACTCGGCAACATTTTTCGCCTCGTTCACACCATCAAAGGCACCTGCGGCTTTCTTGGCCTGTCCCGGCTTGAAAGGCTGACCCATGCCGCCGAGACGCTGATGGGCAAATTCCGTGACGGCATGCCGGTGACTGGCGAGGCCGTGACCCTGACTCTCTCCACCATTGACCGCATCAAGATAATCCTCGGCGAACTCGAGGGGAGTGGGCGGGAACCCGACGGCAGTGACGCCGACCTGATTGAAAAGCTCGCCCGCCTGGCGCGGCAGGAAACTGCGGTGCCGCAACCGCTGCCGCCCGAACAGCCGGCGGCCGAGCCCGCCGACGAACGGCGTAGCGCGGCTTCCGCCATCGCGGCCGAAAAACCCGTGCTCGAAACGGCTGAAAAGCCCGCGGCAGAGACAAGCGAAAAGCCCGCCAATCATTCGATCCGTGTCAGCGTTGATACGCTCGATCACCTCATGACGACGGTTTCGGAGCTGGTGCTGACCCGCAATCAGCTCCTCGAAATCGTGCGCCGACACGAAGATTCCGACTTCAAAGTGCCGTTGCAGCGCCTCTCTAACGTCACCGCCGAGCTGCAGGAAGGCGTGATGAAGACGCGTATGCAGCCGATCGGCAATGCGTGGCAGAAGCTGCCGCGCATCGTACGCGATCTCTGCGCCGAACTCGGCAAGGAGATCGAGCTCGAAATGCATGGCGCCGAGACCGAGCTCGATCGCCAGGTTCTCGAACTTGTCCGCGATCCGCTCACCCATCTCGTGCGCAACTGCGCCGATCACGGCATCGAGAACCCGGCAGCACGAATTGCCGCCGGCAAGCCGCGCGCCGGAACGATCCGGCTTTCGGCCTGCCACCAGGGCGGTCACATCATCATCCAGATCGCCGACGATGGCCGCGGCCTCGATCTCGCGCGCATCAAGGCGAAGGCCGTCGAGATCGGACTCGCCAGCGAAGCAGACCTGGCGGCCAAATCCGACATCGAGATCGGCAATTTCATCTTCTCTCCGGGCTTTTCCACCGCCGCGCAGGTCACCAGCGTTTCCGGGCGCGGCGTCGGCATGGATGTCGTGCGCTGCAATATTGAGCAGATCGGCGGCACGGTGGAGTTACAGTCGGCTGCCGGCGCCGGAACAACGTTCACGATCAAAATCCCGCTGACGCTCGCCATTGTCTCCTCGCTCATCGTCGAGGCGGCAGGAGAACGCTTCGCCATCCCGCAGCTTTCGGTGCTCGAACTGGTCCGCGCCGGCGGCGCCGGCGAGCACCGCATCGAGCGCATCAAGGACACACCCGTCTTGCGATTGCGCAACAAGTTGTTGCCGCTCCTGCATCTGAAGGACGTTCTGCGGCTCGGCGACAGCGACCGCGAGAGCGGCTTCGTCGTCGTCATCCAGGTCGGCAATCAGGAATTCGGCGCGGTCGTCGACGGCGTGCTGCACACCGAGGAGATCGTGATCAAGCCAATGTCTTCGAAGCTGCGGCACATCGCGGTGTTCTCCGGCACCACTATTCTTGGCGATGGCTCGGTCATCATGATCGTCGACCCGAACGGCCTGTCGCAGGCGCTCGGCCGGGCTGCGCAGGCGGCGCAGGCCGACGCGCCCGAGCTTAAACAGAGCGCCGAAGCCGCGGCGGAAGATACCGTTTCGCTTCTGGTGTTCCGCGCCGGCTCGCAGCGTCCGAAAGCCGTGCCGCTGTCGCTCGTTACCCGCCTCGAGGAGATCGATTGCCGCCGCATCGAAATCTCCGATGGCCGCTATCTCGTGCAATATCGCGATCAGCTCATGCCGCTATTGCGCATCGACACCGAGAGCGGATTGAAGAAGGAAGGCGCTCAGCCGATCCTGGTGTTCTCCGACCATGGCCGCTCGATGGGTCTTGTGGTCGACGAGATTGTCGACATTGTCGAGGATAGACTCGACATCGAAGTAAGCAGCGATCGTCCTGGCGTCCTCGGTTACGCCGTGGTCAAGGGCGACACCACCGAGATCGTCAACGTCGGGCATTTCCTGCCGCAGGCTTTCGAAGACTGGTTTCGCCGCCGCGACGGGGCGACGGCGCGACCGACGCGCACGGTTCTTCTCGTCGACAACTCGCCGTTTTTCCGCGACTTGCTGGCGCCGCTCATCAAAGCGGCGGGCTATCAGGTCGTCGTCGCCGGGTCGGGTAGCGAGGCGCTGGCGGCGCTTAAATCCGCGCATCCGATCGATCTCGTCGTGACCGATATCGAAATGCCGGAGATGGACGGGTTTGCGCTGGCGCAGGCAATGCGGGATGCGCCCGGCACCGCCGCCGTACCGATTATTGCGCTGGCCGCCATGGTTTCCGACGAGGCGATCGAGCGCGGGCGCGCCGTCGGGTTCCACGATTTTGTCGCCAAGTTCGATCGGCCCGGGCTGATCGCGGCGATCAAGGAACAGAGCGCCGACCTTAATCGGGCAGCGTGACAGCGATGAACGACAATACCAACCTGACCGAATACGTCACCTTCACCGTCGCCGGGCAGATGTTCGGTTTGCCGATTGAGCGCGTACAGGACGTGTTCAAGCCGGCCCGCATGACGCGCGTCCCGCTGGCCGGAGCAGAGGTTGCAGGCGTGCTCAATCTGCGCGGGCGTATCGTCACGGCGATCCGTCTCAGCAATCGGCTCAATCTTCACGCCGACGCCGCGGCGACGCCAATGGCGATCGGAATTGAATTCGGCGGCGAATCGTTTGGCCTTCTGGTCGATGCCGTGGGCGAAGTGCTCAAGCTGCCCGATGGCGAGCGCGAGCAAAATCCGATCAATCTCGACCGCAAGCTTGCGCGCGTCTCCGCCGGCGTGTTCCGGCTCGATGGTCAGCTTCTTGTCGTGCTCGATGTCGACCGGGTGTTGGACCTTGGCTCGGAGGCGGCGGCGGCCTGAAAATGACGGTAATGACTGGGATTGCAACACGACGGGACGGCGGCTTCGCCGCGCAACCGTAGAGCGAGGAAACTATGAAAACGTGCTTGGTTGTTGACGACTCCAGCGTCATCCGCAAGGTGGCGCGGCGAATTCTCGAAGGGCTCGACTTTCAGATCGTGGAAGCCGAAAACGGCGAAGAGGCGATCGAATCTTGCCAGAATCAGATGCCGGACGCGATCCTGCTCGATTGGAACATGCCGAAGATGGACGGCTATGATTTCCTTCGCGCGCTGCGGCGCCTGCCGAACGGGGATCGGCCGAAAGTGGTGTTTTGCACCACCGAGAACGACGTTGCCCACATCGCCCGCGCTCTGCATGCCGGCGCCAACGAATACATCATGAAGCCGTTCGACAAGGACATTGTCGAAGCCAAATTCCAAGAGGTCGGGCTGATCTAACTTCCGTGGCCGCTTCGCGTTGTAAAGATTTCGAATATTGAAGAGTCCGCGTACCGAAAGTTTAAGTTGTATGAGTAGCGTCCTCGCAGCCGCAAACCCTGCGTTGCGGACCGAACATCCCATCCGCGTGATGGTTGTCGACGACGCCATCGTCGTACGCAGCCTGTTGGCACGCTGGGTCGATGCCGAGCCTGATATGCAGATCACCGCCTCGCTGCGCACCGGGCGCGAGGCGGTGGCGCGGATCGAACACGCCGACGCCGACGTGGTCTTGCTCGACATCGATATGCCGGAACTTGACGGCATTTCCGCGCTGCCGCTGTTGCTGCAGAAAAAGCGCGACCTCGTCGTCATCATGGTGTCGACGTTCACGCGCCGCAGTGCCGAGATAAGCTTGCGCGCATTGGCGCTCGGCGCCGCCGATTATATCCCGAAGCCGGAAACGACCCGCGAGGCGACGACTTCAGTTTCATTCCGCCGGGAATTGATCGAGAAAATCCGCACGCTCGGCCGCAACCGATATGCGGCGCGCGCGCGGGTGTCGACGCCGGAAATAGCGCGACTGCCGTACGGTAAGCCGGCCGCGAGCTTGCGAACGCGAATAAGCCCACCGCCTGAGACCGTGCCATTGCACTTGCGGCCGTTCGCTGCCGTCTCGCCCCGCGTGCTCTTGATTGGCTCGTCCACCGGTGGGCCGCAGGCGCTCACTGCCTTAATCGAGAAATTGCCCGCCGCGGTGGACCGCGCGCCGGTTTTGATCGCGCAGCACATGCCGCCGATGTTCACCACCGTGATGGCCGAGCATCTGTCGCGCGCCGGCGGCCGCGGCGCACACGAAGCCGAGAATGGCGAGCCGGTGCTGGCCGGCGGCATCTACGTCGCGCCGGGCGGCCGCCACATGCGCGTCGTGCGCGACGATGGCGGCATCAGAATCGCGCTGGGCGACGATCCGCCGATCAATTTCTGCAAGCCTGCAGTGGATGCGCTATTCGCGTCTGCGGCTCCGGTCTGGGGCTCGGCCACGCTTGCGCTCGTTCTCACCGGCATGGGCGCCGACGGCACGCGCGGCGCCGCCGATATCGTGGCCGCGGGCGGCAGCGTCATCGCACAGGACGAGGCAACGAGCGTAGTGTGGGGCATGCCGCGCTCGGTCGCGCAAGCCGGCTTGTGCTCTGCCGTGCTGCCGCTCGACCAGATTGCGCCCAAAGTCATTCGTCTGTTCTCGGGAGTGCGCGCGTGACACCACTCGATTACGATTACCTGCGCAATTGCCTCAAAGCGCGCTCGGGCCTCGTACTGTCGGCTGACAAGCAGTATTTGGTCGAAAGCAGGCTGTTACCGGTCGCGCGCAAGGCAGGTCTTGCCAATCTCGGCGAGCTGGTGACGGCGCTCAAACTCGCACAGGACCCCGCGCTGATGACGGCGATCGTCGAGGCGATGACGACCAACGAATCGTTCTTCTTTCGCGACAAAATGCCGTTCGAGCACTTCCGTCTGACCATCATGCCGGCGTTGCTCGCCGCGCGCCGGCATACGCGCACCATCCGCATCTGGTGTGCCGCGGCGGCGACCGGCCAGGAGCCGTATTCGCTGGCTATGTGCCTCAAGGAAATCGAGGCCGAGATCGCCGGCTGGCGCATCGAATTGCTCGCGACCGACCTCTCCGGCGAAGTGCTGGAGAAAGCGCGCGCCGGTCTCTACACCCAATTCGAAGTGCAGCGCGGGTTGCCGATCCAGCTCCTGATCAAGCATTTTTCGCAGATCGGCGACCTGTGGCAGATCGCGGCGAACATTCGCGCAATGGTCAGATACCGGCAACTCAATTTGCTTGCCGATTTTACCCAGCTCGGCACGTTCGATCTCGTCTTCTGCCGCAACGTGCTGATCTATTTCGACCAGGAAACCAAGACCGACGTGCTCAACCGGTTGGCTCGGGTCACCGCCGGCGACGGTTATCTGGTGCTGGGTGCTGCGGAGACCGTGGTCGGGTTGACCGACCGCTTCAAAATGGTCACCGACAAACGCGGCCTTTACGTGCCCACCAAGAACGCATCGCGACTGTCGCCGTCGAACGCCGCAAGTCCTCCACCGCGCCTGTTCGCCATTAACGGCGGGCGGTGACGCTTACTTTTGGTCACAAGCGCAAGGCAGGAAAGTGGTTGGACCAAACAAAACCCCGGCTCTTGGCCGGGGTTTTGCAGTCTCGATCTTACCGTATTCGTCAGGCCGGTATCTTGACCTCGTCCTCCGCCGGCTCGCGTAAGACATAGCCGCGGCCCCACACCGTTTCGATGTAGTTCTTGCCGTTCGAGGCATTGGCGAGCTTTTTGCGCAGCTTGCAGATGAAGACGTCGATGATCTTCAGCTCCGGCTCGTCCATGCCGCCATAGAGGTGATTGAGGAACATTTCCTTGGTCAGCGTCGTGCCTTTGCGCAGGCTTAGGAGTTCCAGCATCTGGTACTCCTTGCCGGTCAGATGCACGCGCGCGCCATTGACCTCCACCGTCTTGGTGTCGAGATTGACGCAGAGGTCGCCGGTATTGATGACCGATTGAGCGTGACCCTTGGAGCGGCGCACGATGGCGTGAATGCGCGCCACCAATTCGTCCTTATGGAAGGGCTTGGTCATATAGTCGTCGGCGCCGAAGCCGAGACCTCTGACCTTGTCCTCGATACCGGCAAGCCCCGACAGGATCAGGATCGGCGTCTTCACCTTCGACACGCGAAGGCTGCGCAACACCTCAAAGCCCGACATATCCGGCAAGTTCAGGTCGAGCAGAATGATGTCGTAATCGTAGATCTTGCCGAGATCGATGCCTTCTTCGCCGAGATCGGTGGTGTAGACATTGAAGCTCTCGGACTTGAGCATCAGCTCGATCGATTGCGCGGTGGCGCTATCGTCTTCAATCAGCAATACGCGCATGCAATGCCCCTTCTTCGCCGCGCGGGCCCAAGGTCGGCACGCCGCAGCGGCGGCCTCCGGAAAACGCCATGCACAAACTGATTCGGGACACTAACGGCGCTATGGTTAACAAAACCTGATTCCACCATGCAAGCATCCATTAGGCAAATTCGCCCGAATCGCCTTAAGATATTGGATGGTAGTGATTTTTTAGCCACGTTTACGTTCATGTCCCAGATTAAGTCTCGGCGCTAACCGATTCAAACAACTCGTCCCTCCGTCGTGGAGGGAGAGAGGCTTCCTTGGCCCTAAGGACGACCGCGCAATGATTAACGGCCCGGGTAAACAACCGATTAAGAAGACGGCCGGCGAGGTAACCATTCTTTTGCGGAGATGGCGGCGCCGTGTCCGGCGGTGGCGTGACCGGGGGGTCGTAGGGGGCCGGCGATGAAGGCGCTTGCCGAACAGATCAATGAACTTGACGGTATCGAGATCTACGGCCGCGTGGTCGGGGTGCGTGGGCTGATGGTCGAAGTCGCGGGCCCGCTGCACGCAATGTCGGTCGGCGCGCGGGTGATCATCGAGACTGCGGCCAAGACCATTCCCTGCGAGGTCGTCGGCTTTTCCGGGGTCAACGCGCTGTTGATGCCGTTCGCCCCGCTCGAAGGCGTGCGGCGAGGCTGCCGGGCGCTGGTCACTTCGGTGGCCGGCGCGGTACGGCCATCGGCCGGCTGGCTCGGCCGGGTGGTCAATGCGCTGGGCGAGCCGATCGACGGCAAGGGCGCGCTGTTGTTCGGACCCTCGCCCTATCCGTTCCGCAATACGCCGCCGCTTGCGCATGCGCGGCGCCGGGTCGGTTCGCCGCTCGATCTCGGCGTGCGGGCACTCAATACTTTCGTGACCTGCTGCCGTGGCCAGCGCATGGGCATTTTCTCCGGCTCGGGCGTCGGCAAATCGGTGCTGCTATCGATGCTGGCGCGCAACGTGATGGCCGATGTCACCGTCATCGGACTGATCGGCGAACGCGGCCGCGAGGTGCAGGAATTCTTGCAGGACGACCTCGGCGACGCCGGTCTCGCCCGCTCGGTGGTCGTGGTCTCGACCTCCGACGAGCCGGCGCTGATGCGCCGCCAGGCCGCCCATGAGACCCTCGCCATCGCCGAATATTTTCGCGACGAGGGCAAGGACGTGCTTGTGCTGATGGATTCGGTCACGCGCTTTGCCATGGCGCAACGCGAAATCGGGCTGTCCGCCGGCGAGCCGCCGACCGCCAAGGGCTATACGCCGACCGTATTCACCGAGCTGCCACGGCTCCTCGAACGGGCAGGGCCCGGCACCGAGCAGGGCACGATCACCGGCATTTTCACGGTGCTGGTGGACGGCGACGATTATAACGAGCCGATTGCGGACGCCGTGCGCGGCATCCTCGACGGCCATATCGTCATGGAACGCGCCATCGCCGAGCGCGGGCGCTATCCGGCCATCAATGTTCTCAAATCGGTCTCCCGCACCATGCCGCGGGCGGCCGACCCCGCCTATCTGCCGGCCTTGACCCGGGCCCGGCAGGTCATGGCGACCTATGCAGATATGGAGGAGCTTATCCGGCTCGGGGCCTATCGCGCTGGATCGAGCCCCGATGTCGACGAGGCCATCCGCCTGCACAAGCCGCTTGAGGACTTTTTGGCCCAAGGTAAGGAAGAAGCAACCAGCTTGGCGGAAGGATACAGCCGATTGGCGCAGATCGTGGCAATCACGGAAACCGATCGCTAACGTTATCCGTGCCACAATCCATGCATCGGGGCGTCGCGCGAGGGGTCCGCTCGGCACATTGGCCCTGGTTTCCGGCATGACTTCGGGGGAGTAGTAGTCGATGAAGTCCCGAGAGACGCTTATTCGCCTGAAGAAGTTTCAGGTCGACGAGAAGCGGCGCAAGGTCGCGCAGATCGAAACCATGATCGCCGAATTCGAGCGCATGGCAGCCGATCTCGAGCGCGAAATCCGGGCTGAGCAAGATCGTGCCGGCATCCACGATCCCGGCCATTTCGCTTATCCGACCTATGCCAAGGCCGCCATCGCACGGCGGGAAAATCTCAAGCGCTCGGCCGACGAGCTGCGCCTGCAGCTCGAAGACGCCAAGTCGGCCCTCGGCGAGGCCTTCGACGATCTCAAGAAAGTCGAACTGCTCGACGAACGCGACCAGATGCGCGAACGCGAGGCGGAGAATGCCGCGGAGCAGGTCGAGCTTGACGGCATCGCATTGATGCGCGCCCGCGGCATCGCTCCGGCGTAACCCTCTAACCTGACCCTGTACGCTCGGCCCGAGAAGCGGGGACCCAGTCCTTGATCTTAGCCCTGGATCTCCGCTTCCGCGGAATGAGCCGAATTGGCTAAATTTGCCCCCGCGGCCATTCTTTCCCCGTTTCGCTCTCGACGAAGGCCACGCTCCGCGGCGATAATCGGCCGGGGCGGAAGCTCATAGAGGCGTTCTTGAGGCCTTGTCGCGGCCAGGGGCTGTCATGTTGATGCAGACGGAACTCGTCTGGCTGCTTGGCGCCGTCGCCACGGGCGACGAGGCGGCCTTCGAGCGCCTCTACATAGAAACGCGCGCGAAACTCTACGGGGTGTTGCTCCGTATCTTGGGCAGGCAGGCATTGGCCGAGGAAGTCATGCAGGAGACCTATCTCAAGGTTTGGAAGATGGCCGACAAGTTCGACCCAGCCCTCGCGAGCCCCATCACCTGGATGGTGGCGATCGCGCGCAATCGCGCCATCGATATCGTCCGCAAGCGCGGCGAGGCTTCCATCGAGGAGGAGCCCGAAGCAATGGAGGTGGCATCCGAGGAGCCGTCGCTGCTGGCGCGGCGCGAGATGACGGAGCAGTTGAGGCGGCTGTTGTCCTGTCTCGGCAAGCTTGATCCTGAAAAACAGCGTATCGTGCTCCTTGCTTATTACAGCGGCTGGAGCCGCGACCAGCTGGCGCAAAAACTCGATATTCCGGTGAACACGATCAAGACGTGGCTTCGCCGCAGTCTTCTCGAAATTCGCGAATGTATGGGCGTATGAACATCAACATGCTCAAGCGAAAATTTTGTTGAGGTAGCGATGTACGACGACGATCGAGATGCTCTTGCCGCCGAATATGTTCTGGGAACGCTCTCGGCCGACGAGCGCGACCAGGCCGAGGCGCTGCTGGTGATCGATCCGGGTTTTGCCGAGATCGTGCGCGTATGGGAGCGCCGGCTCGGCGAGCTCAATGTCATGGTCGAGGCGGTCGAGCCGCCGCCTGAGGTCTGGGACCGCATCAAGACCGAGATCGACGGCAACGGACGCCGCCCCGCGACCCAGACAAAAACGACGCTCCGGGCAATCGAGGAAACCGCGCCGCCCACCGCGACAGCGACGCCCGCTCAGATCACGCCGGAGCCGGCCGCGGAAGCTTTGCCGGAATTGCAGGCGGAGCCCGTACTGAATTTGGATGCCGGCGCGCCACAAGACGAATTGGACGATACGTCGGCGGTGGCTGAACTGGCTGCAAGCTTGTTGCCGCCGGAGCCGCCGCCGGAAGCGGAACAGCCATCGCCGGCCGAGCCAGCCGCGCGGGCTGCGCCAAAAATCGAGCGCAGCGCCGACGTGATCTATATGGCGCGCCAAGCGAAGCGTTGGCGCGGCATAACCGTGGCGATGAGCGCGATTGCCGCGCTGCTCGCAGTTTACGTAGCTGTGGGCCAGTTTGCGCCGAATTTGCTCTCCGCCGGCCGAACCTCGCCATCTGCCGAAACGGCGCCGGCGCCTCAATCGCGGCTGGTGGCGGTGCTGCAACAGGAGCCGACTGCGCCGGCGTTCCTCCTCACGGTCGATCCGCAGAACCGGACCATGACGGTGCGCAGACTGACTGCGGGCCCGGAGACCGGCCGCAGCTACGAGCTCTGGCTGATCCCGGACAAAGACTCAAAGCCGCGATCGCTCGGTCTCGTCGGCGCCGAGGAATTCACGACGCGGCCTTTGCCGGGGGGCTTCGATGCCGGACAACTGCAAGCGGGCAGCTATGCGGTGTCACTAGAGCCAGCCGGCGGCTCGCCGAGCGGCGCGCCAACCGGGCCGATTCTGTTCACCGGCAAAATGGTGGAATCCGTGCCCGCTGCGGCGCCGACGAAGACTTGACCTTACCTAATCGTCGGGAAATGCCCGCTCAGCGTGGTCGGCTGGCCGGCTTTAACCACCACATCAGTCCCGAGATTAATCCCGCTGCTGAGGTTCGCGAAAATGCCCACCACCGCGACCACGGTCGCGCATAAAAGGCCGATAACCACGATCTTCAAATGGGTAGCGCGGTCGGCGCTATACATCGAATGGTTCATGACGTCCTCCCGCATTTGCCCATCAGTCGCGGCAACCGGGTCAAAGGGTTCATTTAAGTCTGAAAATTAGGTACTCGTACGGGGACGCAACACGTGCCTTCACCGAACCTTGAAGACACGTGATAACGGTTGAAGGGGCGGTTCGTTCCGGACGCTTGGGCCAGCCACGTCGCCCGCACAGTTCCGACTAAACCCATGCTGCAACAGCGGTTTTAAAGGTCAGATGGTGAGCCAGATCGCATCCGAACTCGCACCGACGGGCGTTCTTCGCGCCGGAATCAATATGAGCAACGGCCTTTTGGTCACCGGGAGAAGCCCATCGGGCGATCCGGCGGGGGTCGCGCCCGACATGGCCGCCGAGATCGCAAGGCGGCTCGGCGTGCCGGTCGTTTACGTGAAATTCGAGCGGCCATCGACACTGGCCGATGCCGCCGGTACCAATGCTTGGGATATCGGGCTGATTGGCGCAGAACCGGCCCGTGCCGAGAAGATCGCGTTCACGCCCGCTTATTGCGAGATCGAAGCAACCTACCTGGTGCCCGCCGGTTCGCCGTTCCAGGCGGTGGGCGACGTTGACCGCACCGGCACCCGCATCGCGGTGCGCCGTGGCAGCGCCTACGATCTGTGGCTCGAACGCAATATCAAGCATGCAACCATGGTGCGTTCGGATATGGCGGACGGTCCTTTCAACCAATTCGTTGCCGAGAAGCTCGAGGCACTGGCCAGCCTCAGAACGCAATTGCTGGAAGACGTCAAAAAACTTCCAGGCGCGAGAATTCTTCCCGGCAATTTCACAACCGTTCAGCAGGCGATCGGCACGGCGAAGAGCAATACGGCCGGCGCCGCATATCTGCGCGACTTCGTCGCCGAGGCAAAGCGCTCAGGCTTGGTGGCGCGCTTGATCGAGAAGCATCACGTCGTCGGGCTGTCGGTGGCGCCATAAGCCAAAACTGCGTTTCCCCACCGCGGTGCAACGCCATCTTGCCCCGCAATACGCAGTATCAATTATTCCGTTCTAGGCGTGGCCCTGAATCGCTTCTCACGGCGGCGCTGCGCCAAACGCTCGCGGAGCACGCGCATGAATCCCGGCGGCAGAAATCCGTATGCTGCCGTACTGGGGTCGCCGCCGGGAACCGGCCGCAGATCGGGGCCGGGCCAAATGAAATCGTTGGCCTCAGTGAGGACGATCCACGACCGCTCGCCGTCAAGGCCGAGGCGCTCTTTCGTCGGTGTTGGAATTTCCAATACGTCGGCGGGATCGGCAGGCGGCGCGTGCGTGATCGGCAGCACCCGCACGATAGGATGTTCCCCGCCTTTCCGAAGCAGCACCAGAATGACGGCGCAGGGCCGGTCCTTAACGCCTTCCTCGCGGCCTTGGCGGGCTTCCGATTCCCAGAGATATGAGTAGCGAATGACCAGGCCAGGCTGCGGAGCCGGCCAGTTCACGGCTGCCAATCTTTCAGCTCCGCATCGAGGTGAGCGTGTTCGGGAGGCACCTTGGCTTGGGCGATAAGTGCCATCTCCTCGTCGGTGAAATCTTCAAGCCGGACTACACGTCGGTCCCGCCGCCTCAGTCGGTCATATTCCTCGACCGAGAGCAGTACCAACCGATCCCGCCCGTTGCGGGTGATGGTCACCGGCTCGGTAAGGGCCTTATCGGCTAACGAGCCAAATTTCTTTTGAAATTCAGCAGAGCTAATACGCATATCAGGCATCCTCCGAAACTTTGGCTTCTAATGGATTATCGGGAAGACCCGGACTCTTGGCAAGCGGAACCTGCCGATCAACGCCTTTGTGCTCGTCTGTCGCCCAGGCGATCAAGAGCCGCGGTCGGCCGCGCGGGCATTGCGCTCAGCGCTCGTTGCGGAAGTCGGAATTGCAGTGCAGGCGCAATGCCCAACCTACGGTCCTAAATACTGCCAACCGTTTTCAGCCGCGCCCGCGGGTGGATTTCCGACTGCGCCAGGACCGCGGTTTGCGCGCGGAAGCGCTCAACGATGCTTCGCACAAACGGCCGGATGCCGGGTGAAGTGACCAGCACCGGCGCCTCGCCGTCTTTCGCCGCCTGCTCGAATTTTTCCCGCACCAGGTTGATGAATTCGGTGAGCTTCGACGGCTGCATGGCGAGATTGCGATCGTCGCCCTGGCCGACGATGGATTCGGCAAAGGCCTGCTCCCATTTGGCGGTGAGCGCGATGATCGGCAGCGTGCCGGCAGCGGTGACATGCTGGGCGCAGAGTTGACGCGCCATCCGGGCGCGCACATGCTCGGCGAGCATCGTCGCATTGCGCGTCGACGGCAAGCCGTCGGCGATGCCTTCGAGGATCGTCGACAGGTCGCGGATCGACACCCGCTCGCCGAGCAGAATTTGCAGCACGCGCTGGATGCCGGAAATCGTGATCTGTGCCGGCACGATGTCCTTGATCAGCTCGCTTTGCTCTTTCGGCAACTCTTTGATTAATTTCTGCACCTCGCCGTAAGACAATAGCTCCGCCATATTGGCCTTGATCAATTCGGTGAGGTGCGTGGCGAGCACGGTTGCGGCGTCGACCACGGTCAAGCCCTTGACCGAGGCTTCCTCCTTCAGCGCGGCGTCGATCCATGTCGCGGGCAGGCCGAATGTCGGCTCGGTGGTATGCGTGCCGGGCAGCGTCACCTGATGGCCCGACGGGTCCATGACCATGTATTGGCCGTGCCAAACCTTGCCGGCGCCGGCTTCGACTTCCTTGATCTTGATCACGTAGCTGTTGGCGTCGAGTTGCACATTGTCGAGGATGCGCACGGCGGGCATGACGAAGCCCATCTCGCTCGCCAATGAGCGGCGCAGCGCCTTGATCTGCTCGGTCAATCGGTCCGAGCCGTCGGGCGCGTTGACCATCGGCAACAGCGCGTAGCCGAGCTCGATCTTAAGGTCGTCCATCTTGAGCGCGGCGGAGATCGGCTCCTCGGCGGGCGCGGCTTTGGCGATGTTGACCTTTTTCGCTTCATCCGCGACGGCCTTGATGGCGCGGCGGTCGATCAGATAAGCGAGCGCCGCCGTGCCGCCGCCGAGCGCCAGGAACGGCACCATCGGTATGCCCGGCAGGAGCGACATGATCAGCATGGCGGCGGCCGACATGCCGAGCGCCTTGGGGTAGCTCGAGAACTGACCGAGCAGCGCCTTGTCGGCGGCGCCGGACACGCCCGCCTTGGAAACGAGCAGGCCGGCGGCGGTCGAGACGATCAGCGCGGGGATTTGCGTGACCAAGCCGTCGCCCACCGTCAACAGCGTGTAATCGTGGGCAGCGTCGACGAAGGTCAGCCCCTGCTGCACGATGCCGATGATCATGCCGCCGATGACATTGATCATGACGACCAGGAGCCCGGCGATGGCGTCGCCGCGCACGAATTTCGAGGCGCCGTCCATGGCGCCGAAGAAGCCGGATTCGTCCTCCAGGTTCTTGCGCCGCCGCCGCGCCTCTTTCTCGTCGATCAGGCCGGCATTGAGATCGGCGTCGATGGCCATCTGCTTGCCCGGCATGGCATCGAGGTGGAAGCGCGCCGCCACTTCGGCGATGCGGCCGGAGCCCTTGGTGATGACCACGAAATTCACGATCACCAGGATCGTGAATACGATGATGCCGATCACGAAATTGCCGCTCATGACGAAATTGCCGAACGCCTGGATGACGTGGCCGGCGGCGGCGGTGCCTTCGTGGCCGTGGGCAAGGATGAGCCGCGTCGAGGCGAGATTGAGCGCCAGCCGCAGCATGGTGGCGATCAGCAGCACCGTCGGGAAAGCGGAGAATTCGAGCGGCGCCTGGATGAACAAGGACGTCATCAGGATCAGCACCGAGAAGGTGATCGACACCGCGAGCGAGAAGTCGAGCAGAAGCGGCGGCAACGGCAGGATCAGGATGACAAGGATCGTCATCATGCCGATCGCCAGCACGATATCGCTGCGCCGAAGCATGGTGCCGAGGTCGGCGAGCCGTGACAGCGCCGTTTCGCCACCCTGCGCCGTTGTCGCCTCGTTCATGTCGGTCGATCGGCCCCGTCTGCGGTCGCGCGATTTAAAGCTATGCGCGGCGGCCGGTGGGCCGCCGACATGAAGAAGCGGAGCCGCGCTGGAGTCCAAGGCTGCCCCCAAAAAGAGCGTACAAAGGACACGGTGAAAACGCTGACGCCTCCCCGGCAAAATGTGCCGGGTATATGGTTACTGGGTGGTTAACAGCGGCGCTCCGTGTGCCGAATGTCCAGGGCGGGAATTGGGAAGAATGTTTGCGATCTACCGCATTGTCCTGATCGGCGCTTTTGCGCTTTCGGCTTCGGCGGCGTCCGCCGACGGCATTGAGCCGGGATTATGGAAGATCATTAGCCGCACCGAGTCCGGCGGTGCCGCTGGTCCGCCGCACGAGTTGTCGAAATGCCTGACCGCCGAGCAAACGAGCGATCTCGCCATTACATTCTCGCCGATCCCGAGCACCATCAATTCGGTGTGCGCTCCGATCGAGCGCAGCTTAAGAGGCCCGCTGCTGACCTGGCATTTGGTCTGCAAGGGCCAGCTCAATATGGATTTGAGCGGCGAATTCGACTTCGACAGTCCCCATCACTACACCGGCACCGTTCGCACCAGGGCGGAGATGCCGGGCATGCCGATGGTCGATTTGCGAAATACGGTGGAAGGGCAATGGGTCTCAGCGTGCCCGCAATAGGTGACGGCGAATGAAAATGGCGCGAACAAATAGCAGCCCAGGATATCCATTCGCCATTCGCTGCTCGCTATTCGCCCTACTGCTCGCCATGTGCGACAGCCAGGGTGCCTTCGCCCAAGATCGCCCGGCCGATTTCGTCGACGCGGCGACGGTGGTGCCGGGGCTCATCGTCGAGATGCGCTATGCCGGCTCGCATAATTTCACCGGCCGTCCGGTCGACGGTTACCAGGCGCCGCGCTGCCTGCTCACCCGCGAGGCCGCCGATGCGCTCGCCGCGGTCGCGCGCGATGTCGCGCCGCACGGCCTCGCCGTCAAAGTGTTCGACTGCTACCGGCCGGTGCGCGCGGTGATGAATTTCGTCCGCTGGGCGCGCGACCTCAACGATCAGACGGCCAAGCCGGAGTTTTATCCCAATGTCGACAAGCGCGCGCTGTTCCGCGACGGTTATATCGCTTCGCGTTCCGGCCATTCGCGCGGCTCGACCATGGATTTGACACTGGCGCGGACGGACCGCGCCGAGCTCGAACCCCGTGAATTAGATCGTGAATTAGACATGGGCACCCATTTCGATTTTTTCAGTCCGAAATCGTGGACCGCCGATGCCACGATCAGCTCCGAGCAGCACGCCAACCGCATGCTGCTTGCCGCGGCAATGCGCCGACGCGGCTTTCGCGGCTACGACAAGGAATGGTGGCATTTCACGCTGCGCGGAGAACCGTTTCCGGAAACTTATTTCGATTTTCCGGTGCAATAAGCGATCAGCGGAAGGCGCCGATCACGAGATAGGCGCCGAGTAGCAACAGGCCGCCGAAGAAGAAGCGTTGAGCGCACCAGCGAGGGCCAGATTTATCATAAGCCAGCGTCGATATGGTGAACGATAGGCCGAGCGCCTGGAGCAGTTCTTCTTTTTCCAGGCCGATGGCTTGCAGATAAGGGACGGACGGGATGACGAACACGCCGGTTACGGAGGCGATAAGTCCCGTTACGGTGCCGGTCATCGGACCGAGCCATCGCTCCCAAGTTTTCTGATTTGACATGCTGCGTGAAGCGAAACCGGTCGCTGCATAGATCATGAGTGCTGCGCCGAGGAAGGCACCGCCATCACCGAGAGCTGACTAGCGCAGCCTTCACGCGCGCGAGCGCTCCCTCCCAGCTCCGGCTCTCGTCCTGCCGAAACAAACGCGCGGTCGGATACCAGGGACTGTCGTCGCGATCGAGCAGCCAGCGCCAGTCGGGGACGAAGGGCAGCAACACCCAGACCGGCTTTGCCAGCGCACCGGCGAGGTGAGCGACGCTAGTATCCGCTGAGATAACGAGGTCCAGATGCGACATGAGCGCCGCGGTATCTGAAAAATCCTCTAGCGCTTCGCCAAAATTGACAATCCTCTTTTGCTCGATGAGAAGTTTTGCATCCTCGTCAGAAATATCCTTCTGAACACTTATGAAAGTCGCATCGGCATCTAGGATGGGCAACAACGAAGCTAGCTTGATAGATCGAACGTGATCGTGTTTGTGGGTCGCGTTCCCCGACCAAGCGACGCCAATTCTCAACTGGCGCTTAGGCCCCAGGAGGGCGCCCCACTTCTCCAAATATCGCGGCGCCGCGCTTAGATAGGGCGTCCTAGAGGGAATGGTCTCAAGCCGCGTTCCGAATGCGAGCGGCAAGCTGAGCAATGGGCAATGCAGGTCGAACGCAGGAAGCTCGTCGCCGCTGCACGCGATCCGCGCGTCGCCGGAGAGACTGCGCATCAAGCCGCGAAGCGTCCCCGGCACTTCCAGAATGACGCGGCCGGCGCGCTTGGCGACCAGCGGAACATAACGGCAGAATTGGATCACGTCCCCGAAGGCCTGTTCGCTGTGAAGCAAGATGGTCTTGCCACGAATATCCTGGGCACCAGACCAGCGTGGCTGCGAGAAATGGCGCGGTGTCAGTGCTGCGGCTCCCCAGCGCCACTCATATTCGGGCCAGCCGCGTGCGAAGTCGCCGGCCAGAAGCCGCAGCGTTGCTTTGCCGAAATGCGCGCCGGCATGATCCGGCTGCAGCGTGATAGTGTGATTGTAGTTTGCGAGCGCTTCGTCGAAGCGCCCCAGCACGTATGCCGCTGCCGCGCGGTTACAGAACGTCGCGGCATGATCGGGTCGCAATGCCAGCGCGCAGTCGCAGTTCGCCAATGCTTCCTCGAAGCGTCCTAAGGCATAAGCGGCAGCCGCGCGGTTGTTATATGCCTCTGCGTAGTCGGGCCGCAGTGCCGTTGCGCGGTCATAGCTCGCCAGCGCTTCCTCAAAGCGTTTGAGGCTGAGCAGTGCGTTGCCGCGATGAAAATATGTTGCGGCGTTTAGGTCCGGCTCAACCATCTCGTTTCAATGATTGCCATTTGTGGGAGTGATCGGCAATGGCGGTAACGCTCGCTGGCTCGTCTATCATGCCAATGATCCGCTCAAATACCAGCGCGAGCAAGCGCTGCCGCCGCGATCGTTCGTTTCCGCGCTCGGCGTTTGGTCGCCGCCGGGGCACACCCCTGCCAGCACTGCGACCGCATCGTGCGGGTCAAGCCGATGTGCGCGCCCGAGGACATGGGCGGGCGCTTCATGAACTGCGGGGAAGGCCTCGGTGGCCTGATCTGCAAGGAATGCGCCGCCAAGGGAAGTTGCGTGCCGCTCGAGAAAGCGATTCGAACAGATGGAAGATCGCGGTCGCTTCCTACGCGACGTGTTCGGCGGGTGATTGCTGTGGAACGTGCCGCGGCCTATAGAGGGTCCCGCGCCGCGTCCCTATAATGGCGGCATGAAGGTTACCTTCGATTGGGGTGTTTCCTCGTTCTACGGCTGGGGCGTCTATGGGCTTAATCTGGCGCTGCAATGGGCGCTCGATCCGAGCCTCGAACATTCAACGTCGTCGCCGTTCTTCGCCCGCGATATTTGCGTCGACGCGCTTCGCCTTCGGATTTTGCGCGGCTTCCTTCGTCGCTCGGGACGCCGTGCGCCGGAGGACGCCGTTTTGCTGCACGGCCTCGGCAACGATCTGAATGCTGAAATTGAGCCGGCACGACAGCCGCGCCGCCATCGCCTGGGTGTCGCCTTTTTCCAATCGCCGCTGTCGAAATTAGCCGCGGAGCGGGCCAAGTACTACGAGACCATCATCGCTGGATCGACCTGGAACGAGCGATTGCTGCGCGGTGCCGGCATGGAGAACGTAAGGACCATCCTCCAAGGTGTCGATCCGTCGCTGTTTCACCCGGCGCCGAAGCGCAATCTCTTTCCCGGGAAGTTCCTGATCTTCTCCGGCGGCAAAGCCGAGCCGCGCAAAGCACAGGACATTGTCGTCAAGGCGTTTCGCATTTTCGCGCGCGAGCATCCCGAGGCGATGCTGGTCACGGCGTGGCACTCCCCGCACAAAGCCGGGGCCGGCATGGACCTCAATCTCGGTGAATTCGGCGGCCGCATCATTGATGTGGGTGCGGTGCCTAACTCCGGGATGCCGCCAATTCTCCGCGATTGCGACGTTGCGGTTTTTCCCAACCGCGCCGAGGGGGGCACCAATCTCGTTGCGATGGAAGCGATTGCCTGCGGCGTGCCGACCATCCTCTCGGCCAACACCGGGCATCTCGATCTACTCAACGAGGGCTACGGGATTGCGCTGCCGCAGCGCCTGGACGAAATAGGCCGCGGCAAGACTGATGTTGCGGACTTGGTCGAGGCGATGGAGTTGGTGCGCCGCGGCGCTCATCCGCGCGAAACGGCGCAACAGCCGCTCTATGAGAAGTTCACCTGGGCGCAGACGGCCGTCGCGTTGAAAGCGAGTCTCGACGCCTCCTGCGGCGCAGCAATCGCCTGAAATTCCTGATTTAACTCCGGAGAAGCGGCGTGATCATCCTTCCCGACCGCGCCTCGCGCGAGCTGATCCTTCCGGCCGCCGCGCATCATCACCAGCGCCAGCAATCCCATGGAGATCGTGGGCAGCCCGAGCCCGATGATGCCTTTGACGAGCCCGGCAAGCGTAAAGACTGGCGACGATGAAAAGGAGTTTCGGATCCGGCATGCAGGCAGATTGCAGCCGGCAACGGCGCTGCGCAATTCGGCGCTGCAAAAGCCAGCCTTCGGTTGGAGCGGAGGCGCTAAAGCCCCAAATAAAATTTCTTGATCAAATCGTTGTTGTTGAGCTCGTCGATCGAGCGGCCCTCGAAGGCGATCTTGCCGTGGACGATGACATAGCCGCGGTCGGCGATGCGGATCGCCTGAGTGAAATTCTGTTCCGCCATCAGCACGGTGAGTGAATAACGCCGCTTCATTTCGTTGATGGCGTCGATGGTGCGGCTGACCAGGATCGGCGCCAATCCGACCGATGGCTCGTCAACCAAGAGGATTTTCGGCGCCAGCATGAGGGCCCGGCCGAGCGCCAGCATCTGCTGCTCGCCGCCCGACATGCTGCCGGCGAGCTGACCGCGACGTTCGGCCAGGCGCGGGAACGTCTCGAAACATACGCCGAGATTGCGCTTGAGTTCGCGACGGGCGGTGGGGCGGAACGCGCCGAGCAAAAGATTTTCTTCCACCGTCAGCTTGGGAAACAGGCGGCGGCCCTCCGGCACCAGCGCGATGCCGAGATCGACAATCTCTTCGGTGGTACGGCCGATCAGCTCGTGGTGGATACCGTCGATCTCGGCGACGATCGTGCCCGCGCTGGGTCGCACCATGCCCATGATACATTTCATGAGCGTGGATTTGCCGTTGCCATTGGTGCCGAGCAGCACGACGGTTTCGCCACCACCGACCTTGAGCGACACGTCGTCGATCACGCGCACCGCGCCATAGGCGGCGTGAATGCCGGTGACAGTGAGAGTGCTAGCCAAGGTAAGCCCTCTCGACTTCGGGATTGCGCATCACGTCATCGGGTGCGCCGTCGGCGATTTTACGCCCGGAGACCAGGACCACCAGGCGGCGCGAAAAACTCATCACTGCGCGCATGATGTGCTCGATGAGAATGATGGTGACGCCGCGCTCGTTCAAGCGAACCAGCAGCGTCAGTATTTCCTCGATCTCCGAATGAGTGAGGCCGGCCATCGACTCGTCGGCGATCAAGAGTTTCGGTTCCGACGCCATGGCGCGCGCCAGTTCGAGCTTGCGCATTTCGACCTGCGTGAGATCGCGCGGCAGCCGCCGCGACTTTTCCTCGAGACCTACTTCGTGCAAGAGGTCGGCGCATCGCCCCTCGATCTCGTGCACGGAGTTGACGGTTCCGCGGGCCGCCACAGTATACAAGAGCGGAATGCGGATATTGTCGGCGAGGCTCAAGCTGGCGAACGGCCGCGGTAACTGAAAGCTGCGCGCGAGACCGAGCCGGGTGCGTTGGTGCGCGGCAAGTCCGTCAAGCTGGCGGCCGTTGAAGCGGACGACGCCTTGCTCGTTGCGCAGCGTACCGCAGATGCAATTGACCAGCGTTGATTTTCCCGAACCGTTGGGTCCGATCAGGCCGAGACGCTCGCCGGCGGCTACGGAAAGCGCAATATTTTCCAGCGCGACGAAACCGCCGAAGCGCTTGCCGAGGTCGTCGACCTGAAGCAGGTCGGTGTTAACCGTCCTGCCATTCGTTGCACTATTCATGGCACAGATCCAGGCGCGTCGGCGTCGACGCGGCGGCGGCCGACGAATTCTTCCGGCTTACGCTGCCAATAGCTGCGGACCAGCCCGACGATGCCGTTCGGGGCCACGATGACGAAGCCAACCAGAAGGCAGCCGACCAGCAACAGATTGACTGCCGACGAGATCGTCACGGTGGCGATCTGCTGCAAAGAGCCGAGAAGAATCGCGCCGATCAGCGGACCGGCCCAGGTCGTCGTGCCGCCGATCAGCGGCATGGCGATCGAGTTGACGGCATAATCGAGCGCGAACGTCGAATCCGGTTGCAGGTAGCTGATATAATAGGGAAACGGCGCGCCGGCCATGCCCATCAGCGTGCCCGAGATTGTCGTGGCGATGAGCTTCAGCCGCAGCGTCGGCACGCCGGAAGCCTCGGCCGCCAGTTCGTCGTCGCGGATGGTGGCAAAGCCATAGCCCAGCCGCGAATGCTCGATCAGGCGCGCAACGGTAATTGCCGCCACGGCGAGCAGCATCATGATCAAAAACAGGTATCTGATGTAATTGCCGATAGGCGCGATTTCCTCGGGGCGAATGATATACGCGCCGCGCGAGCCGCCGACATAGTCCCAGTTGACCACCAGCGTCTCCAAAACGACGGCGAGCGCCAGCGTCGCGATCGAGAAAAACGCGCCGCGCAGCCGCAGCGTCAGATAACCCATGCCGAAGCCGATGACGCCCGACACCACGCCGCCGACCAGCATCAGAACGGGAATCGGGACCGAAATCGGAAAAGATGCGTCGTCGCCGATGGTGAACTTGTAGATCGCGACGGTCGAATAGGCGCCAAGGGCGAAGAAACCGGCGGTGCCGAAATTCACATAACCGCAATAGCCGCCAAGGATGTTCCAGGCGGTCGACAGCACGACATATTGCAAGACGACGTAGCCGGCGAAAAATACATAATCGTTGCCGACCGCCATCGATCCCGCAAACACGACGGCGGCGATAACGAGACAGATGAGGAGGAAAGTGGGCGTGCGCACGGTCACCGTCCCATCAGGCCGGCCGGCCGCACCGCTAGCGTCAACAGCAGAAAGCCGAACGAGACCGCAGGAGCCCACGACGGGCCGTAGAACGTCGAGGTAAGGCTTTCGACGATGCCGATCAGCATGGCGGCAAGCACGGCGCCTGGCAGGCTGCCCAGGCCGCCGAGGACGCAAATCGCGAATACGCGGCCGATATATTCGCGTCCGACCGACGGCTCGACCGGCTGGATGATGATGAGGCAAGCGCCGGCAAGGGATGCGGTGGCGATCGAAATCCCGAACGCGATGCGCTTGATGCGGATCGGGTCGACCGCCATCAGCCTGAGCGCCAATTGATCCTGCGCCACCGCCATGATCGCGCGGCCGATGAAGCTGCGCGTCAGAGTGAGTTGCAGCGCTGCGATCAAAAGCAGCCCCACCACGCACGGCACCAGGAGGCGTAGCGGAATTTCCACGACGCCGAGGTGCCAGGTCGGACCGATATAGGCCGCGTTGACGTAGCGGTAGTCGACGCCGAAATACAGAACGAGCGAGACCTCGGTGATGAACAGAAGACCGAAGAAGAAAGCCAGGCCGCGCAACGATTCCTGGCCCCGCTTCTCGAATGAAACATAATAGACTTGGTAGATGCCGGCGCCGAGCAGGTAAAACAAAGGCATCACGACGATGGCGGTCACGATAGGGTCGAGCCCGAAGGTCTCGTTGACGGTATAGGCGACGTAGGAGCCGAGGATGACGAAGGCGGGGTGGGCGATATTGACGATGTCGAGAATGCCGAAGGCCAGCGACACGCCCGATGTCACAGCCGCATAAAAGCCGCCGATCAAGATGCCCGAAACCAGCGCGTTGATGAGAAGATCGAAGGAAAAAATCATTACTCTGCCACTTCGCTCCCCGCGAGCGTGAGTGCATCCCCCTCTGGTTACGCGCCCATTCCTATCGTCGTCATCCGCGACGACAGATGACGCAGTTTTCCCTCCGGTCAGGGCCTCTCCCCGCGGCCCATAATACCGGACGCCCCGCTTTCGCGGGGCACGGTAGCAAGAACTAGATCGGACATTACGCCGCGGCGCGTACCTTGTCCGGAATGGCAAGCGGTTTATTGGCGCTGTTAAGGAATTCGATGGTCATAAAGACCATCTCCTTGTCGCCGAGATTTTCGAGGTCGTGAACCTTGTATTCGCCCGCACCGTAGATCTCATGGCGGGTTTCGCCGGGTTGGTAAGTATATTCGACCGTGGTGCCGTCATGCACATGCTGGCGGCCGCGTCCGCCCGTCACCGCGGTCCAGAAATAATCGAGCACATGGCGGTGAAATCCGATCCGCTCGCCCGGCGCGAGCCGGATGATCCACACGCGCACGCGCTTGCTCTCGGACAGCAGTGTCGAGCCGACGCAGCCGTTGTTGCTGTGTTTTTCGCGCTCGAATTCTGCCGCGATCGCGGGCGGCCATGCCGACTTGTCGGCGCGGTCGGTCGTCTTGTCCAACATGGTCAGTGCCATGGCATTCCTCCAAGGATTGTAGGCACAATATAGAAAACCTTTTCCGCCGGGGAAAGCTCGGCAACTGCAGGAATTTCGCATGGGCAGGCAGCGCCGCGCGCTTGTGATCGGCGGCTCGATGAGCGGCCTGTTGGCCGGCATCATGCTTAATCGGCACGGTTGGCGCGTCGATATTTTCGAGCGCGTCGAAAAGGAGCTTGCCGGCCGCGGCGCCGGAATCGTTGCCCAGCCCGAGCTGATTGCGCGCATGAACCGCCTCGGCCTCGACACAGGCGAGCTCGGTGTCGCCATGACGAGGCGTAAAATCCTGGACAAAGCGGGGCGTTCGGTCCTCACCCTGGAATGCCCCCAAGTGCTCACCGCTTGGGAGCGTGTCTATCGTCTGCTGCGCGACGCATTTCCCGCCGAGCGCTATCATCGCGGCCAGGGCTTGCAGGCGTTTGAGCAGAGCGGGGAGGGGGTGCTGGCGCATTTCGGCGACGGCCGTTCGGCTGCGGCCGATGTGCTCATCGGCGCCGATGGCCTGCGCTCGACCGTGCGCCAGCAATGCGCGCCCGAAATCGTGCCGCTCTATGCCGGTTATGTGGCGTGGCGGGCGCTCATTCCCGAAAGCGCCATCCCGCCCGCGATCCACCGCGAACTGTTCATGGATATGACCTTCTGCTTGCCGCCCGGCGAGCAGTGTCTCGGCTACCCGGTCGCCGGGCCCGGGCCGAACAATGAGCTGCGCGCGGGGCAGCGCCGCTACAACGTGGTGTGGTACCGGCCGGCCGGTGAGGCGACCGAGCTGCCGGCCCTTCTCACCGACGCGACAGGCGTCACGCATTCGATCTCGATCCCGCCGCCGCTGATCCGTGCCGCGCCGATCGCCGCGATGCGGGCCGCCGCCGAGCGGCTATTGGCGCCGCAATTCCGCGCCATCGTCCGTCTCATCGACGAGCCGATTCTGCAACCGATCTACGATCTGGAAAGCGCTCATTTGGCGTTCGGGCGGGCGGCGATTATCGGCGATGCGGCCTTCGTGGCGCGGCCTCACGTCGCCGCCGGAGTGTCCAAGGCGGCCGACGATGCTGCGGCGCTCGCCCAAGCCCTCGATGCCGACAACGTCGAGGCCGCCTTGCGCAGCTTCGAACGGGCACGCCTGGCGGAGAATAAGAAAATCATCGAACGGGCGCGCCATCTCGGCGCTTATCTGCAGGCGACGCAGACCGCCGAGGAGCGCGCCCGCTCCGCGCGCCACAGCATTCCGCAGGCAGTGCTGGCCGAAACCGCGGTGCTCGATTTTTTATATGTGTGAAGGCAAGCTACAGCACCCGCCGCGATGCCGAATAGATGAAGCGCACTACCATATCGATCGTCGGCAAACTCGATGACCTGCAAAAGAACGCCACCGGCGGGAGAATGAACAGTGCAAGCGTAGCCGCCATTACGGCAAGCAATGTCGGATAGCCGATGACGCCTTGGTACACCCACACGATACAGCGAACATAAGTTACGCCGGCGAAGGTCAGCGCCGCCACGATATAGGCGAGGCCAAACAGCATCGTGCCCAGCGAAGCCGGCGCTCCGCCTAATTCCGTTGCCGTTGTCGTTTCCGGATCGACGCCGGTTGCGACGACCGTGGATTCCGCGCTCGGCACTAGAGCAGAGTCCGCACTCGGCACCAGCACGTGGGTCCCGTTCATCGATTTTCGCGACGAGATTTGCGGATCAGGCTCACTCGTCTCGTCGGACTGGACCGCTTGAAGAATCTTCGTAAGAGATTTCGCGGTGGTTTTAGCGCGGTCCTGCGGGTCGGCGGCGGGGACGCGCTGTTGTGGCAGCAGCGTCACCGGTTTGCCATTCGCCCCGATTTGGCCGGACCGCGATTCCGCCTCCACGCGACGGATGGCGGTATCCAGCGACGCTTGCTCGCGCCACATTTCCCACACTGGGTCCTTGAGGTCGCGTTGGCGCAGTTGCTCAGCGACGATGGTCCGCGCGCGCGCATAGAGTTCCGTGCGAGCCTGCGCATCATTGTGCGGCAAGCTCGAAACGGCGCGCGCCAGAACAGGGTAGTAATCAGCCATTGCCCCACCACTACAACCGCAGGATACTAGGCCGCTTGGACGCCAAAATCCACGTCTACAAGTAGCCTGCGCCAACGCCCGCTGCGAATTTCGCCGGCTCGCCCTCCCAGACGATGCAGGCGTGTTCGAGCACATAAACCCGGTCGGCGTGCGGCAATGCGAAAGTGACGTTCTGCTCGCCAAGCAGAACGGTGATGGGGGTGGTCTGCCGCAAGCGTTCCAGCGCCTTGGAAATCTGCTCGAGGATTACCGGCGCCAGGCCGAGCGTCGGCTCGTCGAGAATCAAGAGCTTCGGTTTCATCATCAGCGCGCGGGCGATGGTCAGCATCTGCTGCTCGCCGCCCGACAGCGTGCCGGCATTCTGCTTCTGCCGATCGCGCAGAATCGGAAACAGGTCGAACAGCCAGGCGATTTGTTCGGCGCTCTCGGTCGGCGGCAAATGCTGGCCGCCCATATCGAGATTTTCGCGCACCGTCATGTCGGTGAAGAGCTCGCGTCCTTCCGGGCATTGCACGATGCCGTGCCTGGCGATCGTCGCCGCGGTCTGGCCGCGCAACGAGGAGCCCTCGCGGCGAATGTCGCCCGAATAAGGCAACAGTCCCGAAATTGTATTGAACAGCGTGGTCTTGCCGGCGCCGTTGAGGCCGACGACGGAGACGAATTCCCCGGCATGGACGTGGATCGATACGTCCTGCAGCGCCTGTGCCTTGCCGTATTGAACGCTGACATTCCTGACGTCCAGAAACGGCGTGGCCGCATCGCGGAACGAGGCTTCCGGGCGCGACGCCGTCTCGATCGAACCGCCGAGATAGACGCGGCGCACGGTTTCGTTGCGCATCACCTCGTCGGCGGTGCCTTCGGCAATGCGCTCGCCGACATACATGGCGAGCACGCGGTCGACCAGGCGAGCGACGCTTTTGACATTGTGATCGACCAGAAGCACGGCGCGGCCGTCGTCGCGCAGCTCGCAAATGAGGTCGCAGAACGCAGCCGTCTCGGTCGAGGTGAGGCCGGCGAACGGCTCGTCGATCAGAAGCACCTGCGGATCGCGCGCGATCGCTTTGGCGATCTCGATTTTGCGGAGGTCGGCAAACGGCAAAGTGGCCGGACGGCGGTCGAGCACGCCGCTCAAGCCGACGCGCGCCGCGATAGCGCGCGCGCGTTCATCGGTCTGCGGATCAGCCAACAGTCGAGTGAGCTTGTCCGGAAGGAGCGCAAGCTTGATGTTCTCCAATACCGTCTGGCGATGCAGCGGCCGCGAATGTTGAAACACGATGCCCGCGCCCATTCGCGCGATTTTGTGCGACGGCCAGCCGGCGACATCGACGCCGTTGATGCGCACCGAACCCGCATCCGGGCGCTCGATCCCCATGATCAGCTTCATCACCGTGGATTTGCCGGAGCCGTTCGGGCCGATGAGGCCCAAAATTTTGCCGGCGCCGACGGAAAGCGTCATCTCCTTCACGGCGACCAGACCGCCAAATCGCTTGGTCAGGCCGGCTACCTCCAGATGGGCGCGGTCCGTCATGCTCAGCCGGGCTCGTGAGTGCGGGTGAGCAGGCCAAAAAAGCCGTTGGGAAAGAACAGCACCACGCCTAGCGCCAAAGCGAAGACCACGAAGTTCGACAGATCGCCGAGCGGCCGGAGCGCCTCGCTCATGGCGACGAGAAAGATGGCGCCGAGCACGGCGCCCAAAATGGTGCGCCGGCCGCCGAGCACCGCGGCGATGATGATCTGGACGCCGACAGTGATATCGACCAGCGAGCTGGCGGAGGCCGAACCCACGTAGAAAACCAACAGCGCGCCGGCGAGGCCCGAGAAAAACGCGCTGATGACGAAGGCAGTGAGCTTGTGCTTGGTCACGTTAAACCCGAGCGCGCCGGCCTGCACCGCGTCCTGGCCGCTCGCCTGCAGGATCAGCCCGACCGGCGAGCGTGCCAGCGAAAACAGAATCGCGCCGCTCGCCGCCATGAACCACAGCGCGATCTCGTAATTCGTCGTATCGCTGATCGAGATGACGTTCGGGCACGGTCAGCCCATTTTCACCGCCGGTCAGATGGGCATCGACCACTATGAAATTCTGCAGGATCAGTACGGCGACGAGCGTTGTCAGTCCGAAATAGGGCCCGCGCACCCGCAGCGCCGGAAGCGCCAGCACGACGCCGCCGATGACCGCGGCGAGCGTGCCGGCGGCGACGCAAAGCCAGATCGGCGGCTGGTAGAGGTTATCGAGAATGCCCGCGGTATAGGCGCCGGTGCCGATTAAAAACGTCGGTCCGAAATTCACTTCGCCGGCAAAGCCGAACAGCAGGTCCCACGCCATCGCGAAGACGCCGGAATAGTAGGCCATCGTCAACAGCCCGAGGATGTAGCCGGTGACCCACAGCGGCAGAAACGACGCCAGCACCACCAGGCCAAGCGCGACAAGCAAGATGCGTGCGGCGGGCGAATGCATCTAGCGGCGTCCCAACAGGCCGCGCGGGCGTATGTACATCACCGCCACAAGCAAGAGCAGCGCGGGAATGGTGCGATAGGCCGGCGATATCAGATACGCAGTCACGGTTTCCAGATAGCCTACGACATAGGCCGCGATCAGCGCTCCCCAGACGCTGCCAAGCCCGCCGAGCACCACGATCGAAAACGCGCTCGCAGTCAGCGGTCCGACGCTATAGGACGAAACGCCCAGAAACATGCCAAGCAGCACGCCGGCAATGCCGACAAGCAGGCCGTAAATCGCCCAAATGGCAATGTAGATCTGCGACAGTTCGACGCCGAGGAGCGTCACTCCGCGCGGATTTATCGAGGCGGCCAAAACCGCCTTGCCGGCCCGCGTGCGGTTGACCAGAAGCCACAGCAGCGCGATGACCAGCCAGCAGACGATGGCGGTGAAAATCTCATTTGCCGGCGTCCGAACGCCGGCGATGGAGATGACGCCTTCGACGATCGGCGCCACGGTTTTGGCGTTGTCGGTATAGAAATAGGCGATCAGCTGCTGGATCATGATGCCCCATAAGAGCGTCGCCGTGAGGATGAAAATCTCTTTTTCCTCCTCGCGGATTTTGCGCGACTGCTGCAGCGGCTGGACGATCAGGAAATAGGTCAGAAGCGAGACGCCGAGCCCGACCGCCACGCCGAGCGCCGCCCCCGCATAGGGTCCGGCGTGCAGATCATTGCCGGCAGCCCAGGCCGCGACAACCGCCGCGACCATCAGCGCGCCGTGGGACAGATTGAGCACGCCGGAAACGCCGAATATGAGCGCAAATCCCGTGGCGCCGAGCGCGTAGAGCGAACTGATTGCAAAACCATCGATCAGGATTTGCCAGAACAGCGTCATCAGATCACGTTACGGAAAACTCGTCGCCGATTAAAAAACTCCCCGCTCGCGGGTACGGGCGGGGAGAACAACAAACTGCCGATCATTCCCTCGTCAGTCGGCTGAGCCGACTTTGATGAATTTCGGGAATTTCAGCTTGCCGTTGGCCACGTTGGTCGGCCAGAGATTGACCTGCTTGCCGTCTTGCCATTGCAGCATCAGGCCGGAGATCGTGGTCGGACCGATTTTGAGGGCGTGCGGGTTCGGCGAGTCCTTGCCCTTGAACTGGACCCGGCCGATGGTGCCGACCCAATCGGTCTTTTCCAGCGCGGCGACGAGCTTGTCCGGATCGGTGCCGCCGCGCTTGATGGCGTCGGCGATATAATAGACCTCGTCATAGGAGGTGTAGCCGCAATAGGACGGATTGTTGCCGTACTTGGCCTTGAACGCCGCCACGAACGGCAGCGTCTTCGGCGTCACCGCGACGCCCGGTCCGGCAAAGGCTTGATACAGTACGCCCTCGACCGCGCCGTTGGTGTCGTTCCAGAAGCTCGAATTGGTCGCTTGCGAGGAGACCCCGAACATCGGAATCGGCACTTCCTGTTGCTTCCACTGCACCGTCGGCTGCACGCCGACATGCGAAATGCCGGTGATGATCACGTCCGGCTTTTCACCCTCGATCTTGTTGTAGATCGGCGTGAAATCCGTCGTGTCGGGCGAGACGCGGATGTGGTCGACCACCTTGATGCCGATTTTCGGCAGGCAATTCAGGTATTCGGCGTCGAGCGGCGTCGTCCAGGCCGCATCCTCGCTCATGACGACGGCGCTTTTCATGTGCAGATCGTTCACCAGAAGGTCTTTTGCGGCATCGCAGGTGGCGTCGGCGATGCTGGTCGATGTCGAATAGCCGTGGAACGTGTATTTGAGGTTGTCGTAGTCCTTGGCGATATTTTGCGTGATGACGTCGGAGGCGGCTCCGGGCGTGACCATCACGGTTTTCAGCCGCCCGGTCCACGGCTCGAGCGCAAGTACAACCTCGCTGATATAGCTGGCGATCACCGCGTTGACGTGATCCTCGTTGACGGCGCGCTGAAAGGCGCGCACCGCTTCCGGAGCCGTCGAATGATCGTCGTAGGAGATGATCTGGATCTTGCGGCCGTTGACGCCGCCCGCGGCATTGATCTCGTCGGCGGCAAGCTGCGCGGCCTGCGGGATCGACGAGCCGGCGACTGCCGTCGCCTCGGCAATGACGCCGATCTTGATCGGTTCGTTCGATTGCGCGTAGCCGGGCGTCGCCAGCGTCAGCGCCAAAACCGCCGCACCTGCCGAAAGCATGGCCAAAGCACCGCGATTATAAGACTTGCTCATTGCTAGTACCTCCCTGAAAACTAAGTCGTCTCTTGAAGCTGACGGCTTGGCGGCAGTCTATCGTATCGCCCTTTCGCGGCAAGCCTGGCCGGGGCCGGCAGCGTGCGGCTTTTTTGTGCGAATGGGCCGCTTCCCAACCAAGGATATTGCACCCCCAGGCAATGCCCCGCGATAATGAACTTCAGGCCCAGAATAGAAGCGAGAAACCAGATGAAAGCTGCATTCATTGAACAATTCGGCGGTCCGGAAGTCTTGAAATACGGTGATTTGCCGGATCCCGTGGCGGGGCCGGGCGAGGTGGTGGTCGATATTGTCGCGGCCAGCGTTAACGCTGCCGACTGGAAGTTCCGCGCCGGCCAGTATGCGCGGCACGGCCAGATAAAATTTCCGCAAATTCCAGGGCGCGATTTTTCTGGGACGGTCAGTGCGCTCAGCAGCGGCGTCGGCGACCTTGGCATCGGCGACGCGGTGTTCGGTGTCCTCGACGCCGGCCGGGAAGGGACCTACTGCGAGAAAATCGCGATCAAGGCCGCGATCATCGCCAAGAAGCCCGACGGGCTGTCGCATGTGAACGCCGCCGCCTTGGCGCTCACCGGCCTAACCGCGGTGAATTCGCTGGAAGATACCTTAAAGCTCAAGCGCGGCGAGACGATTTTGATTCAGGGCGGCGCCGGCGGCGTCGCCGGTTTCGCCATCCAGTTGGCAAAGCATATCGGCGCTCGCGTTATCACGACGACGAGCACCGCGAACATGGATTATGTGCGAAGCCTCGGCGCCGACCAGGTGATCGACTATTCCAAGCAGGATTTCACCAAAGTGGTGAGCGGCTGCGATGCGGTGTTCGATACCGTGGGCGATGATGTGGCGATGAAATCCTTCGCGGTGCTCAAGCCCGGCGGCCGTGCCGCCTTCATCGCTTCCGGCGCCGAGGCACCGAAGCCGGATCGTGGCGACGTCACCGCGCTGCGGCCGCCGGTGCCGCGCTCGCGCGCCGCGATGGAGCGCGTCGCCGGACTCATCGTGTCCGGTGCGGTGCGCCCGCCGGAGGTCAAGCTTTTCAAGCTGTCGCAGGCGGCGGAAGCGCATCGATTGAGCGAAGGACGCCACTTCCGCGGCAAGCTCGTGTTTCAGGTGCGGTGAACCGGCAAGGCGTGCATGAGTGAAGCTTCGCTCAAGCAGATCGTGCTGGCGTCGCGGCCCAAGGGGTCGCCGACGGCCGAGAATTTTCGCCTGGAGGAAGTGCCGATGCCCGCGCTGCCGGCCGGCGGGCTGCTGCTGCGGGTGCTTTATCTCTCGCTCGATCCCTACATGCGCGGCCGCATGGACGACCGGAAGTCCTACGCCAAGCCGGTCGGCGTCGGCGAAGTCATGACCGGCGAGAGCGTTTGCGAAGTCGTCGCTTCCGATCGCCCCGGTTACGCGGCGGGCGATATCGTTCTCGCCCATACCGGCTGGCGCACCCACGCGGCCTGGGATGGCCCCGCGCCGCGCAAGCTCGATCCGGCGCTGGCGCCGATCACCACCGGACTCGGCGTGCTCGGCATGCCGGGCTTCACGGCCTATGCCGGGCTCTATGTCATCGGCAAGCCCAAGGCGGGTGAAACGGTTGCGGTCGCGGCGGCAAGCGGGCCGGTCGGTTCGCTGGTCGGTCAGCTTGCCAAAATGGTGGGGGCAAGAGCGGTCGGCATCGCCGGCGGCGCTGAAAAATGCCGCTATGTCGTCGAAGAATTACGCTTCGACGCCTCGATCGATCATCGCGCGCCTGATTTTGCGCAACAGCTTGCGGCGGCTTGCCCGAAGGGGATCGACGTCTATTTCGAAAATGTCGGCGGCGCGGTGTGGCAAGCGGTGTTGCCGCTCCTGAACACTTTTGCCCGCGTGCCGGTTTGCGGCCTGATCGCGCAATATAGCGGCACTGGTCAGGCTGCGGGCCCGAACCTTCTACCCGCCACCATGCGCGAGGTGCTGACCAAGAGTTTTACGTTACGCGGCTTCATCAATTACGAGTTCTCAGTCGAACATTTCACGCCGTTCCTGCGGGCGGTCTCCGCCGGTCTCGCCGACGGACGCATCCGCTATCGTGAGGACATCACCGACGGCATCGAGAATGCGCCGTCCGCATTCATCGGCATGCTCGAAGGGCGCAATTTCGGCAAGGTGCTGGTGCGGGTCGCGCCTTGAGCGTGACTTGGCGAAGCTTCACACGTGCTGGCCGCCGTTGATGTGGATCTCGGCGCCGTTCACGTAGGACGCGGTGTCGGTGCACAGCACGTAGATGATCTTCGCCACCTCGTCCGGCGTGCCGAGCCGGTGCATCGGAATATTCTCGACGATCTTGTCCGTTCCGGGCGATAGCATCGCGGTGTCGATCTCGCCGGGCGCGATGGCATTGACGCGGATGCCGCGCGAGCCGAAGTCGGCCGCCATTTCGCGCGTCAGTGCGGCGAGCGCCGCCTTCGACGTTGAATAGGCCGTGCCGGCGAACGGGTGCACCCGCGAGCCGGCAATCGAGGTCACGTTGACGACGGAGCCCTTGGCGGCACTCAGCTCATCGAGCAAGCCCCGCGCGAGCATGATCGGCGCAAAAAAGTTGACCTGAAAAATGTGATGCCAGTCGTCGCGCGAGGTTTCGATCGAGCCGAGCCGCTTGCCGCCGGGCGCCTTGGGCGAGATCGCGGCGTTGTTAACGAGCGCATGCAGTTCGCCATTGAGGCGGCGTTTGGTTTCGGCGATCGCCTGCTCAGTATTTTCAGGATCCGCCAGATCGACTTGGATGTGATCTTCCGGTCCGGCCTCCCACGGACAATTCTCCGGGAACGGGTGGCGCGAGCACGTTATGACGCGCCAGCCAGCGGCGGAAAAGCGTTTGACGGTGGCGTGGCCGATGCCGCGGCTCGCTCCGGTGAGGAGGAGCGTGCGGCGCGGCTGGTTGCTCGTTGGCATCGTCATCTTTCTGTGCGTTACGGATAAAGCCGCGTCTTGGTCCACGGCGCGGTCAAGCTCGCACGCGCAAAGGCGATGCGGTCGTGCAACCGGAACGGCCGCTCCTGCCAGAACTCGATATCCGACGGCACGACGCGATAGCCGGACCAATAGGGTGGCCGAGGCACAGCGCCGACGGCGAATTTCGCGGTGAAGCGCGCAATCGCCTTCTCGAAAGCGAGACGGCTCTCCAGTGCGGCGGACTGCTTTGAAGCCCAGGCGCCGATCTGCGCCATGCGCGAGCGCGTGGCAAAATAGGCGTCGGCTTCCTCGTTTGAAACCGCTTCCACGCCGCCGCGCAGGCGCACCTGGCGCTGCAGCGATTTCCAATAAAATGTCAGCGCCGCTTTCGGCGCGGCAGCAAGCTCGTGACCCTTGATACTGTCGGCGTTGGTGTAGAATACGAAGCCGCGCTCATCGAAGCCTTTCAGCAGCACCATCCGCGCATTGGGCAGGCCGTCGGCGCCGACGGTGGCAAGCGTCATGGCGTCGGGATTGACCGGCTCGGCGCGCTTGGCCTCGGCAAACCAGGCGGCGAACAGGCGTAGCGGCTCGTCGGCCGCGGTGAAGTCACCGCCCGTTAACCACGCCGGGTGTTCTATGGGCGCTACGTCGGACATTCTCGGAGTATCCAGTTGCTCGCGTGCGGCGATCGGGATGCGTCCCGCCGGCCACAATATAATGGACCAGCGGGGTTACGCCTATGTCGGCGGTTGCATCAGGTCGCGGCTATTGCTGCCGTCGCCAGCGCGATTGCCGTTTCCGGCTGTTCCTACCGGCTCGCTTCGCTCGTCTCGAACGACGACACCGACTCGACGCCGACCGGCTCGATCGCGCAATCGGGCGTCCCGGCGGTTCGGAGCTCTGACGGCTCCGGACCGGCCGAAGACGACCTTGCCTATGCGCGAGCGGCCGCCTCGGATGTGCTCGGCCGCGCCGGCAAGGATTCGAGCGTGCCTTGGCAAAATCCGCAGACCGGCGCCCGCGGCAACATCATGCCGCTCGATACGCCCTACAGCGAAGGCGGCCAGCCCTGCCGCGACTTCCTCGCTAGTTACGTGCACGGCGCCGTGCAAGACTGGCTGCAGGGCGCTGCCTGCCGCACCGTCGGCGGCACCTGGCAGGTGATGCGACTGACGCCGCTCAAACCCAGCTGAAGCCGGCTATCATCGCGCAGTGCCTTTAGCCGATTTGCGCGTTGCATTGCGTGACGAGCGTTTTAATCCCACATTCTGGCAATGTGGGCAGGCGGGGCAGGCCCCGACATTTGAGCGGAGCACGGCGGGGATGCGCGATCCCTACGAGGTCTTGGGCGTCGATCGCAAAGCAAGCGCAGGCGACATCAAAAGCGCCTATCGCAAGCTTGCAAAAAAACTGCATCCCGACGCCAATAAGAACGATCCCAAAGCGGCACCGCGCTTTGCCGAATTGAACGCGGCGCATGAGCTTCTTGGCGACGCGGACAAACGCAAGGCATTCGACCGCGGCGAGATCGATGCCGAGGGCAAGCCGCGCTTCCAGGGGTTTGAAGGATTCGGCGGCCGCGGCGCGAGGCCGGGTGCCGGCGGCTTCGGTCCCGACGCCAATTTCGAAAGCTTTAATTTCGGCCCAGAGGGTTTCACCCGTGCCACCCGGCGCGGCCGCGCCGGCGGGGGAGGCGGCGGTTTTGGCGGCTTCGAGGATATTCTCAAGGAAGCCTTCGGACGCGGCCCCCGCGGCGGTGCCGGCGCAAATTTCGAGCCCGAAGATTTCGGCGTCGGCGCCGACGTGCACGCCGAAATGTCGGTATCGCTGCCGGACGCGGCCAATGGGTCGACGCAGCGGCTGCACTTGCCGAACGGCAAGGATGTGGACGTCAAGGTTCCGGCGGGAATCCTCAATGGGCAAACCATCCGGCTTAAAGGTCAAGGCATGCCCGGCCAGCACGGCGCCGGCGACTTGCTCATCACGGTCTCGATTGCGCCGCATCCGGTCTTCACGCTTGAAGGCCTCGACGTCCGGCTCGATCTGCCGATCACGCTCTACGAGGCGGCGCTCGGCGCCAAAGTGCGCGTGCCCACCCTCGACAAACCGGTGGAAATCACCGTCCCGCCGTGGACCTCGAGCGGACGCACCTTCCGTCTCAAGGGTAAGGGCTTTCCCGCCAAAGCCGGCCGCGGCGACCTCCTCGCCACCATCCGCATCGTACTTCCGGAGCGGAGCGATGCCGAACTGGAGGCGCTGATGAAGAAGTGGCAGAGCGACAAGCCCTACGACCCGCGTAAGGATATGTAAGCTCGCTCAGCCCCCCTGCCGCGGCGGCAGACGCCCATCCATCTGATCATAGGCGGTCTGGGCAATCTCGTGGAGCTTATCGCGTTGCGCAGGTCCAGAAAGAACGTAGGCAACGTCGCCGTCGACCCAGTAATAGGCGGCGTTTTGCGGGCCGGTGGTGTAGCGGAGCGAAGTGTCGCGATCGCTGGTGCGTCCGCAATAGAGCGTGAAGCGCTCGCCCGACGGAGATTCGTACATAAAGAACGCGGTCGGGCCGGTCGGCCCGGGTAGGAGCCGGCCGCCGACGAGTTTCAATCCGATCTTGTCGAGCTCGGGCGCGCGCAGCGGCGAGCCGACCCGCTTCGACAGCCAGGCGTCGAGATGCGGCCGCTGATCGCCCGGCACTTCGACCGGGTGACGGACTTCGACCACGTAGAGCCGGTAGGCGTCGAGCGCGTCGGCGGTGAAGCGCGTGAGATCCGACGAAGGTGTCGCTTCGATGCCGCGAACGGTCCAGCCGAGGATGCCGCCGACCAGAAATGCGGCAACGCTCGCCGCGACTGCTGCAGCCATCGCGCCATGGCGGCGGCGCGTCAGTCGGTTGACATTAAAGCGCTGCGGCGGCTTTTCGTCGGCGACGGCGCCGTAATGGGCGCGGATGAGTTCGACCTGCTTGCGCCAAGCCGCGATTTTGGCCGCATCCTCGGGATGCGCTGCGAGCCAGGCTTCGACGATAACGCGACGGTCGGCGGGCAATTCGCCGTCGACATAGGCGTTAAGCTCGTCTTCGCCGACAATGTGGTCTCGATCAATCATCGTTCGCTCTCTCTAGATCATTTGACGCGGCGCAACGCCGGACGTTCGCCGTCGAGATACGCTTTTATTTGACTGCGTGCGCGCGCAAGTCGCGACATGACCGTGCCGATCGGCACGCCTTGCACCTCGGCGACTTCGCGGTAGGTGAGGCCTTCGAGGACGACAAGCAGCAACGCCGAGCGCTGGTCCTCGGCGAGTTCGTCGAGTGCGCGGGTGATATCGCGGCCGCCCGATTCCGGTCCGCCGGTTGCCGCATCGCCGTCCTTGATCGGCGTCAGAACCGGCCGGCGCGACAAGGTGCGAAGCCGGTTGCGGTTGAGGTTGGTCAGGATGGTGTAGAGCCATGCCCGCATGTCTCCGCCGTGAAACAAGTGCTCGGAACGCAGCGCCCGGACCAGCGTATCCTGTAGGATGTCGTCGGCCGTTTCGGCGTCGCGGGTCAGTGCTCGCGCGTAGCGCCGCAACGCCGGGATCGCCACCTTGATGTGCTCGTGAAACTCGTTCAAGCGTCTCACCTGTTGATCAAGGTTAAGATCCGCGACGCGTCGAGCGAATTAACAACGCAGCTGCTTTCAACAACACCACCGGCGGCTTCCTATTCCGCTCCCAAGACGCGATAGCCGCAAAGCTTGCTGGCCCAATGACCCTATGCCATAGGAGGCCAGGGGCTGAAAGCGCCGTATGGGGTCAGGAAATGGCCGAAACCTCGGGCCTCATGCGCGGCAAACGCGGCCTGGTCATGGGGGTCGCGAACAATCGCTCGCTCGCTTGGGGCATCGCCAAAGCGTGCCACGCGCACGGTGCCGAAATCGCTTTCAGCTATCAGGGCGATTCGCTCAGGAAGCGCGTCGAGCCGCTCGCCCAGGAAGTCGGCGGCATCGTGGTCGGCCATTGCGACGTGACCGAACCAAAGACTATCGATGCCGTATTCGCCGCCGTGCAATCGGCTTGGGGCGCGATCGATTTTCTCGTCCACGCCATGGCCTATTCGGACAAGGACCAGCTCGACGGACGCTACGTCGACACCACCGAGGACAATTTCATAAAGACCATGCTGGTGAGCTGCTATTCGTTCACGGCAATCGCGCAACGTGCCGAGAAACTGATGCCGAATGGCGGCGCCATGCTGACGCTCACCTATTATGGCGCGGAGAAGTGGATGCCGCATTACAACGTGATGGGCGTCGCCAAAGCCGCGCTCGAAGCGTCGGTGTGGTATCTCGCCGCCGATCTCGGCGCAAAGAACATTCGCGTCAACGCCATTTCGTCCGGGCCGATCAAAACGCTTGCCGCGGCCGGCATCCGCGATCTGCGCTACATCTTCAAATGGAACGAATACAACGCGCCGCTGCGGCGCAACGTGACCATCGAAGACGTGGGTGAGGCCGGCGCTTATCTGCTCTCCGACATGTCGCGCGGCGTCACCGGCGAAGTCCATCACGTCGATGCCGGCTACCACATTGTCGGCATGAAGCATCCGGACGCCCCGGACATCGCCGTCGGTCTAGCGGAGAACAGACGACAGACGACAGACGACAGATGAGGCGGGACGGATTTCCGGCCTTTGCCGTTCTGTCGTCCGCCGTCCGGTTTTAAACCATGCCGATCCTCTACTATGTCCGTCACGGCGAGACCGACTTCAACGTCGAGGCGCGGCTGCAAGGCCGGCGCGATACCGCGCTCAACGCTCGCGGCCGGCAGCAGGCCGCCGCGTGCGGCGAGTTGTTGCGCGATCTGTTCGTGCGCGATGGCCGTGAGCCCGCAGACTTCGCCTATGTGTCGAGCCCGCTCATTCGCGCACGCGAGACCATGGAGATTTTGCGCGCAACGCTCGGGCTCGATCCACACGCATATGACATCGACGATAGGCTAATGGAGATTGCCTACGGCGAATGGGAAGGACTGACGCTTCCGGAAATCGGCAAGCGCATGCCGGGCATGCTGGCCGCGCGCGAGCAAGACAAATGGGATTTCGCGCCGCCGGGCGGCGAAAGCTATCGCTCACTCGCCAGCCGGATCGGTGAATGGTATGCGGGCCTGACGCGGGACAGCGTGGTCGCGTCGCATGGCGGCGGCGTGCGCGTGCTGATGGCGCTATTCGGTTTGCTGCCGCGGGAGGAAGCGACGCACGCGCAAATCGCGCAGGGCGTGGTCTATGTGTTCGCCGATGGTAAGATGACGCGCTACGCCTAACCGGCCTGAAATTCTCACGGCCCAAAAGCAAAGCGGCCGAACCTTGGTCCGGCCGCTCAACGAGATCGCAGATCTCGCGAAATCCGAAGTTGACGGCGCAGCCCCAATACGAGGCGTGCGCTTTGCGTCATTTACTTCGATTTCTTCTTCTTTTTCTTCTTCTTCGAAGCCATGATTATGTTTCCTTGGTGTTTGTGATGAACCGACGGCAAGGTTGGTTCAGTCGCAGGCTAAATCTCGGTCCCTGGGCCCTCGCCCCCTTACCGAGACGAATATTGCCATAGAGCGCTCAAATCTGCAATCGAAAAAACGAAAATAACCTATATTTTTCCGTATGTTAACGGACGTTCAGGTTTTCATGAAGCGCTATTCAGCGACATGAATGCGGTATGAATGATTGCCATAATGCGAGCGAGCGGATGCGCATTGCGTAGACAAAATTCGGCGCAAAATTCTGCGAGCGCAAAAACTAAGCACGACTTATTCCGCAATTGCGAAGCGTGCGGCGCGCGAAAGTTCGCGATCGAACCGCATTTGACCCAGTGGAGCGCGCGGGCTACCAAGCCCCAAATACGCAGAAATTCCTAAGTCGAGCCATTCAGCGTCATCGGCGCGTCATGTCGTTTAACACGTTCGGTCATTTATTCCGGGTGACGACCTTCGGCGAAAGCCACGGGCCGGCAATGGGCTGCGTGGTCGACGGCTGCCCGCCGCGCATTCCGCTGACGGAAGGCGACATACAACCCTATCTGGACCGGCGCCGTCCCGGCCAATCGCGCTACACCACGCAACGTCAGGAGCCCGATGCGGTCAAAATCCTCTCCGGCGTTTTCATCGACGAGGCAAGCGGCGCGCAAGTGACGACCGGAACGCCGATCGCGCTTGTCGTCGACAATGTCGATCAGCGCTCAAAAGATTATTCCGACATCAAGGACAAATATCGCCCGGGCCACGCCGACTATACCTACGAACGTCAAATATGGGCTGCGCGATTATCGCGGCGGCGGCCGCCAATCCGCGCGCGAAACTGCGATGCGGGTCGCAGCCGGCGCGATTGCGCGCAAAGTCGTGCCCGGACTGAATGTGCGGGGCGCGCTCGTGCAAATGGGTCCGCACCGTATCGATCGCGCGTGCTGGGACTGGGCCGAAGTCGACAAAAATCCGTTCTTCTGTCCCGACGCCAAGACCGCCGCCATGCTCGGCGATTATCTCGACGACTTGCGCAAGCGCGGCTCATCCATCGGCGCAGTGATCGAGGTCGTCGCCGATGGCGTCCCCGCGGGCCTCGGCGCGCCGATCTACGGCAAGCTCGACGGCGATCTCGCGGCCGCGCTGATGAGCATCAACGCTGTCAAAGGCGTCGAGATCGGCGCCGGTTTCGCCGCCGCCGAGCTCAGCGGCGAACAAAACGGCGATGAGATGCGGTTGGGCAACGACGGCAAGCCGATTTTTCTCTCCAATAATGCCGGCGGCATCCTTGGCGGCATTTCCACCGGACAGCCGGTGGTGGCGCGGTTTGCCGTCAAGCCGACCTCTTCGATCCTCATTCCGCGACGGACCGTCGACCGCTACGGACACGAGACTGAGATCTCAACCACCGGCCGCCACGATCCGTGCGTCGGCATCCGCGCGGTGCCGATCGGCGAAGCCATGGTGGCGTGCGTGATCGCGGACCATTATCTACGCCAGCGCGGCCAGGTCGGGGAAAATCCGGAGTGGCCGTTTCCGCTGCCAAGCAAATGAACGACGCCCATCAACGCATCCAATCCGTCGTCGCCGCGTTCGCGCGCGGCGAGATCGTTATCGTCGCCGACGACGACGACCGCGAGAACGAAGGCGATCTGTTCGTGGCGGCGAGCCTGTGCACGCCGGAGAAAATGGCGTTCATCATCCGCAATACGTCGGGCATCGTCTGCGCGCCGCTGGCGCCGGAAGAGGCGCTGCGCCTGCACCTCGATCCGATGGTGGCGCTGAACGATGCGCCGCTGGGCACTGCGTTTACCGTCTCGGTCAACGTCCGCCACGGCCTCACCACGGGAATTTCCGCGGAAGAGCGCACCAATACCGTGCGCGCGCTCGCCAATGGCAATAGCGGGGCATCCGACTTCGTGCGGCCCGGCCACGTATTCCCCCTGGTGGCGAAGGAAGGCGGCGTGCTGATGCGTTCGGGCCACACCGAGGCCTGCGTCGATCTGTGCCGGCTCGCCGGACTGCCGCCGGTCGGCGTGCTGGCCGAGCTCATGAACGACGACGGCACGGTGATGCGTGGGCCAGAACTCGCCGCCTTCGCGGAGCGGCAAAAGCTTCAGCGTATCACCATCGCTGAACTCATCGCCTACCGGCAGGCGCGCGACAAGTTGATCGAGCGGGTCGGCGAGTTTCCGGTCCAATCCGAGGTCGGCACGCTCAGCGGCTACGCCTTCGTCACCCCGTTCGACGCGGTCCATCACATGGCCTTCGTCCACGGCCATATCGGTGACGGTAAAAATGTGCTGACGAGGCTGCACCGCGCCGACATCATTTCCGACGTGTTCGGCGGCGCAAGCACGATCCACCAGGCGCTCGCGCGCTTCAAAGCCGAGGGCAGGGGCGTGCTGGTGCTGTTACGCGACGGCACCGCCGGCGTGCCGGTTATTTCGATCCCAAAATCGTCCGACACCGCGTCCGGCGAGGCGCGCACACGGCAATGGCGCGAGGTCGGTCTCGGCGCGCAAATTCTCAAAGATCTCGGCGTCAGTTCCATAAGGCTGCTGACGTCCTCACGCCCGATGACCTATGTCGGGCTGTCCGGCTTTGGTATCGAGATCGTCGGCACGGAGCCGGTCGACGGCTGACGATTCTCTGTCACTCAACCGTCATCGTTTTTTCATATTGGAACCGCGGGCTGCGAATGCGGCAACCCGGACGCTTTGCCGGGACACCTTATTTTTTTACGAGCCGAAAGCCGTGGAGCAGGGACCGCGTTACGCGATCTACTTTGTGCTGGCCGCGGATACGAAACTCTATCGCTACGGCAGTTCAATCCTCGGCTACGACTGCTACACTGGCGCGGCGGTGGACTTTCCCGACGAGCTGGGCGACGGCGCAGTGAACTGGGACGAACTCACCGCCGCGCCGCGCCGCTACGGTTTCCACGCGACATTGAAGGCGCCATTTCATCTTTTGTCGTCCGCGACCGAGCGGCAACTCGTCAACGCCCTGCAAAACTTTGCCGCGCTCGGCCACGTCATTCATAAATTCACCCCGACGGTACGGTTGTTCGATGGCTTTTTTGCCGTGGTGCCGGTCAGCGTCGATGCGGCGCTCGATACTTTCGCGGCGACCTGCACCGCCATTTTCGATGCCTATCGTGCACCGATGTCGCCGCAGGAACGCGCCCGGCGTATTGCCTCTGGATTAAATCAAAGCCAAATCCAAAATCTCGACCGCTGGGGCTATCCCTACGTGCATTCGGAGTTTCGCTTCCACATGACTCTGACCGGCAAAGTGCCGACGCGGCGGCGCAAGGCGGTCGTCGAAACCTTGCTCAACGGCCTTCATCGCATGGGGGTGGAACCATCGATCGCGATCGACCGGCTGGCGCTTCTCAAGCAGGAAATCCGCGGAGGCCTCGTTCCGGATCGTGAGCGAGTCCAGGCTCAGCAGCGCTTAACTGGCCCGCGCGGCCGGTGTGGCGTCTCTGGCGCAATCGCCGGCAAGCCGGGTTGGCCTAAAGGCTATTGGGCCTATAATCATTCTTTGGACAGTCTGCCGTCATGGACAGATCGTCGAGCGCAAAGAAGTAAGCAAATCGGGGGGAAGAGAATGAGCGAAGTCGCCGCAACTTCGGCTGCAACTCCGACCATCAGTCAGATTTATAAAGTCGCACTGGCGAGCATCATCGGCTCGGTGATCGAGCAATACGACTTCCTGGTCACCGGCGTGATTGCGGCGACCGTCTGGGGCGGCATCTTCTTTAAGCTGCCGGGCCTTGCCGCCGTCGCCGCCGCGATCGGGGTTTATGGCCTTGGCATCATTATTCGTCCGGTCGGCGCTTTCATCTTCGGCCAAATCGCCGATACCCGCGGCCGCAAGGACGCGATGGTCTATGCGCTGGTGCTGATGGGCGTCGCCACGCTCTTGATCGGGCTCACTCCGACCTACGACAGCATCGGCGTGGCCGCGCCGATCCTGTTGATCGTATTCCGGCTGTGTCAGGGCATCAGTTTCGGCGCCGAGTTCGGCACCGCCTCGACCTGGGTCGTCGAGCAGGCGGCGCGCTCGAAGTACCGCGCCTTCTGGGGCGCCTGGGTCGGCTTCGCCATCCCGATTGGATTGCTGCTCGGCTTCGGCTCGGTGATCCTCGTGAAATCGCTGATGACGCCGGAGGATTTCACCGCCTGGGGCTGGCGCATCTTTTTCTTCGTCGGCTTTCTGGTGGCGATCGTGGGCCTGATTATCCGCACGCGCACCATGGACAGTTTCGTGTTCGAGCAGCACAAGGCGCAGATTACCATTCTCAAATATCCCGCGAGCCAGGTCTGGCGGGAAATGCCGTGGACCATCCTGCGCACCTCGCTGGTCAACGCCATGTTCGGCGGCGCGTTTTTCCTCTACTTCGTGTTCGGCACCGGCTACATGAAGGCCGTCGGCTTCACCGGCAACGACCCCGAGATCATCGGCCTGATCGCGGCGGGCTTCATGCTCGTCTTCATGATCGTCGGCTCGTTTCTCGCCGACTACATCAGCCGGCGGGCGATCCTGCTGACGGCGGCGGTGGTCTTTCTGATTTTCGCGCTGCCGTATTTCTATCTGGTCAATACCGGCAGTTTCCTGTTGGCGACGATCGCGGAGGTCATCGGCTTCGGATTCGTGTTCGGCTTCGGCTATGGCGCGATACCGACGTTCTATACCGAGAATTTCCCCACCCGCTATCGCGCGTCGGGCGCGAGCGCGGGTTATCAGATCGCGCAAGTCTATGGCGGCGGCCTGATCCCGATCGTCGCCGGACAAATCCTGCGCGTCTACGGCGTCAAGGACGCCTATCTTTATATCGGCCTTTTGGTGATGTGCTACGCGGTGGCGGCGATCATCGCCATCCTGCGCACGCCGGAAACCAAGGGCGTCAATCTCGAAAACTGACGGGCGGTGCGATTAGGATTGTTCGCTGGTGCACGATCGTTTCCGAAAACCGGCATCCACCCTCGGATCAAGTCCGAGGACAGACATTGTGCGCATCGTGGCTAGCACTACTTTGGCAGAATTACTCATGCTGCTGCTCGTTGCAAATCCATTTTCGACAATGCGGGCAACGCTGTGGCGGTAGTCGGACGAAGAGTTCGAGGATGGCGTGACGCACGGCGGGTAAAGTCGGATGCGGCGGTGGACCGTTGATTCTTTTTTTCCCGCTTCGCTGTTTTGAGACGGCGGTGCTGGAGAAAGGCGTAGGCGATCATCGTCATGAGCGCATGACGGTGAAGACCTTGCCAGGATCGTCCTTCGAAGTGATCAAGGCCAAGTTCTTCTTTCATCTGCTGGTGCGCCTGCTCGCATATCCATCGCGCCTTGATGGTGGCCGCCAAGGTGCGCAGGTCGGTCGTCGCCGGCAGGTTGGCGAGATAGTATTTTTTCTCTCCCGACATCCTGTGTTCGCCGATGAGCCAAGCCTCGTCTCCCGGCAGATGTTGTTGACCCTTGTCCCTGATCCGCTGCGGTGGTCCGTCAGCGACCCGGACGCGGACAGCAGCAAAACGAGCCTTGAGCTTGCCTTTCGTGCCGGTGCGCCAGCTGATGGTGCGCCATGTGGCGTTGGCCAACATCTTTTCGGCCGGTCGCGAGAGAATGTCGGGAATGTGCCGCCGACGAGGACGGCCGCGCTTGGCAACGGGCCAGATCATCCGCACATCGGCGGGGTACACCTTGAGGTGCCGCGGAACACCGACTGCCCAAGCAAGTTTGCGAGCCGTGAGCCCCTGACGGAACGGCGCGCTCGAACCATAACCGGCATCCGCCAACACGCAGCCAAAGCGCACACCGGCTGCGATGACACGATCGATCTCCGCCAGCGCAATCTCCGGCTTCGTCCGTGCCGTTCGGTATTCGGCTGGAACACCCGCTCGCTCCAACCGAGCCCGCTTGCTCGTCCAACTCTTCGGAAGAAACAGCCGCAGCGCCAGCATGGCTGGCACTTCGCCGCGCGCCAGCGTCAACGATACCAGGGTCTGGCAATTGGCGGTCTTGCCCAGCGCCGAAGCATATTGCGCAGCGACACCGACCGAATGCGTGCCCTTCTTGGGTATCGCGGTGTCGTCGACCACCAAGACGGCATCGCGGCCGCCGACGAGCCTGTCCGCTTGGACGAGCAGTTCGGTTTCCACAGGCGTTGAATCCCAGGCTCCGGCCGCAATGAAGTGGTGCAATTGATCGTAGTCACCAAGCGCAAGCCGCCCCGCCATCGGCTGTATGCTCTTGCGATCGCCAGGGCCGATCAGCCCCGACACATAGAGCGGACACATTCGTCGCCGCGCCTTGTGTCCCAACCGAGCCAAAAAAGGCCTGAGAAAGCGTCCAAGCTCTTCCTGCCAATCCGATGTCCCGACAACCATGGTCGGCCCCTCCAATAGCCGACCACCCATGAGTCACAGAAAAATTGATTTGGGAATCCCGCAAAGCTAAAAATCTGCCAAAGTAGTGCTAGGGCGTGTGCTCATATATTTGGTTTGGCAAGCGCGGTGCGCTGAATGTCCGCTTCGCTCTAAAGGCGACCGAAATGCCGCATGGTCGCTAAACGACGCTATGGGCCATTAGCAACGTCAAAGCACCGCAGCAAATAAGATGCGTTTATTGGATTCACTCGTCGGCACGGGCGAGCAACGCCGGAGGCACATTAACGCCGCACCGCGCGATAAGACTTGCCTACTCGACCTGTGGGACCGCGACGCCAACCATACAATCGCGGGTGACGATTGCGGCGAGTTGTTCTTGCGACCAACCCTCAGTGCCAGCAGGGCGTTCGGGCAGGACCAGGTAACGCATATCTGCGTTGGAATCGTGGGTGCGCAGCGTCACTGAGTCAGGCACGACGGTGCCGAACTCCTTAAGCACTGCGCGCGGTTCAGCGACGACGCGCGAGCGATAGTTGCGGCTCTTGTACCAATCCGGCGGCAAGCCGAGAATCGTGCGCGGATAGCAAGAGCACAACGTGCACACGATGACGTTGTGCACATCCTTGGTGTTCTCAACGACAATCAACTCGGCGTCTCCCATCGGGATGCCCATCTCTGCGACCGCCGCCGTGCCGTTGGCAAGGAGACGTTTCTTGAATTCGGGGTCCGTCCAGGCCCGCGCCACAATTTTGGCGCCAAGCGCCGGCGCCCGCGTGTCCATGAACTCCAGAGTTTTGCGAATATCCGCGCTGGTGATCACGCCCTTCTCGATCAACAGCTCCTTGATCGCATGGACCATGATTTCGTACTCGCCCGCTCCCTCGGAGACCTCGATCGGATCGTGCGAGTGGTTGTGGCTGTGGTGATGGTCGTGGTCGTGGTCGTGGTCGTGGTCGTCAGTATGGCGCTGGTGATCATGCAGATCGGCGTTCGGCATTGTGTTCTCCTTCAGGCCTTTTGCAGCCAGTGCTCGTAGATTTCGAGTTCGAGCACGTCCTTCTCGCTGCCTTCATAATCGGGCCAGATGTCGGTCTGGCGGATGCGTACGCGGTAGAGCGGACGCTTGGGTAGCCCGTCGAATCCGTAGGCCAGCTCCTCAGGATTAGGGAAGGCGCCGCAGATACGCTCGATTGTGCCGACGCGGCCGCGCGCATAGCTCGGTACACGGCGGTGACCCGGCGGGTTCGCGTTGGCGATGCGCACCTTTTCGCCTGGGGCAAACTTCGCATTGGTGACTTCGCTCATGCAGTCCTCTTGAGCCTGTCTTTAATCTGGGCGGCGCGCCGTTCGACCTCGGCGCGGGTCAGTAGACCCTTTTCCTCCATCAGGTTGATAAAGCCTTGGGTCCAGAGTTCGAAATAGGTCAGCGAGTTGTAGAAGGTCGGTTCCAAGTCCTCGCGAGCGCGGCGGAATTCGTCGACGCAGTTGATGTGCGCCTTCGCTGGACCGACGGCTGCAACCATAGCGGTGAGCAAAATCTCCCACGGCTCGGGCTCATGGCCACGCGGACCGATCGGGCCGCTTGGAAGTCCGCCAACGTCGTTCGGCCGCCTCATCGCTTGCCCTCGATCCGCGTGCTGATGTCGCTGGCACGCCGCGCAATCTCTTCCCGGTGCATCAATCCCTTCTCTACCACCAGAGTCGAAAGGCCGACCGCCCATTTGTCAAAATAGCCGAGCCGTCGGTAGTCCTCGGGTTTCATGTCCTCGATGGCGCGGCGCATCTCGTCAGTCTTCGCCAAGCAGCAGTGATCGCGCAAGAGGTACATCAACGCCGTCGCCAAGTTCTGCCACGGCTCCGCCTCATGTTCAGTCCGATCAACCGGGCCCGCGGGCTGGCCGCCAAGGTCGTGGGCGCGGGCACGTGAAAGGTCGGGGCCGGCGGTCATGTGCCCAGCCTGCGGCGGATCGCGTTCATGCGCGTCGTCACCTCATCCCGGCGCAGCGCCCCCTTTTCATACAGCACATTCGCCAACGCCTGCGCCGTCCGCTCGAAATAGGCTAGGCGGTTGTAGTCGTCGCCCAGCTCCTCGGTCGCGCGCCGCGTTTCATGTACGGTGCGAAGCCGCTTCCTGGACAATACAGCGCCAAGCGCGACGGCGAGCTTCTCCCATCCGGCCGCCTCATGATGGCGTCGGTCGATCGGCCCGCCCGGTAGCCCGCCGATATCGTTAACCCCGGCGTTGGAAAAGCGCGTCTTGGGATGCGGCCGGTCCACGTCACCGGATAGTGCAACTGCGAGCCGCGCCATCCGTACGCGCACATCGCCCTCGTCCAGCATGCCCTTCGCGATCAGTACGTTGGCGGCCGCCTGGGCTAAGCGCTCGAAGGAAGACAGGCCGCGATAGGAGTCGTCCAGTGCCGCGTCGGCACGTTCTAACTCGTCGACGGTCACGATTTGCCGCATACCCCCAAGAATGTCGACCAGAGCAACCGATAGCTTCTCCCATGGCAACGCGTCCGCCGCGGGGCGCGGGATGACATCAACGGGTCGGGCGACTGTCATGGCGACGCTGATCTTACCATCGCCGAGCTTTCCGAAAAGTGGCGCGGCTAATTCCTTCGCAATGGAGGAATTTGCGGTAGCAAGGCGCCGCTTGGGGGTCATGCGCGTCACTTAAAGCGCGCGGCAGCAACTTCCGGTGTTCACCCAACATCAGACATATCGCTGCGTCGCACCAAGTGACGCTTCGGGCCACTAACGACAAAGTGCAGCGCAGCAATTTGACAGCCTATTCGATCCCTCGTCGGCGGATGCGATCAGACTGGGCCGAGCGCTCTGGCTACCTTGAGATTGATCGCAAAGCAATAATGTGGTGGACATCCGGATAGGCATCAATAAAATTAAGCATTACCACCTCGGCGCCGCGCGAATAAAAATCACAAATGCGGTGTGCGATTATGCGCGACATTTAAGCCAGGTTCTTTTTCGTGCAAGAATGGTCAATCGGCATAGTTTGTGGAGCCTCTCCGACCCGTCTCAATGGAATATTGAGATTGGGGAATCCAGTCTTCACTAGAAGGCACGTTTCGGACTTAGACGCCGGGTTTGTTGCCGATCCGTTTCTCGTTCGAGTTAGGTCGGCATGGTATATGTTTTTCGAGCTTTGGGACCGCGTGGCGGGTCGTGGTAAGATCGGCCTTGCCAAGAGCAATGACCTGTGCGCCTGGGACTACCAGGGTGTAGTTTTGACGGAACATTTTCATCTATCCTATCCTTACGTGTTTCTCTGGCAGGATTCCTATTTCATGATTCCTGAAAGCCATCAAGCTGGATGCGTCTTGCTTTATCGGGCGTTGAACTTTCCCACTGAGTGGCGCTACGAATGCACGTTGCTTAAGGATGGATTTTTTGTCGACGCGTCTATCTTTCGGTGGCAGGAATTTTGGTGGATGTTTGTGGAGACGAACCCCGCATTCAAAAATGATACACTGCGTCTATTTTATGCCGAGAAACTCAAAGGTCCCTGGCGTGAACACGCGCACAGCCCGCTTTTAATTGATGCCGTCCGGGCCCGCCCAGCAGGACGCGTGATCGAATGGAGGGGATCTCCAATAAGATTTGGCCAGGATTGCAAAGGAATTTACGGAAAAGCCGTGCGTGCTTTCCGGGTTACCGACCTGACTCTAAAAAACTATGTAGAGGAGCTACTCGAGCCAGCTCCGATTCTTAGCAAGGGTTCTGATTGTTGGAACGCGGGCGGCATGCATCATATTGACACTCATTACTGCGCCTCAGCCCAGAAATTTATCGCGGCGGTGGACGGTTGGCGCTGGGCTGCGAATTGAGCTGGCGACGAAGAAAAACCGATTCCATTTGTCGTTGCGTCACGCCAAGGAGCGGCATTGCATATGCGGCAAAATTACTTCGGGAGATAGGAGTCCCTTGTGTACATAAGGAGCATTTCGATAATGACCAGCAGCTGTACTATCCGCGTGATGGACGAGGCTGCGTTAGCTGGTTGAGTGAACCAAGTTAAATCAATACCAGTACGTGTCTGCCGCAGATGAACTTATTGATCGAGTCCTACATCAGTTGATACACATTGTGGCGCGGATCGATAGTTTTTTGGAGCAGGAATTTAGTTTTGAATTGTTCGTAGAGACAGCCAGGATCGTACTCCGCGTCAACACTGAAATTCTTGTGCCGCCAAAGTTCATACCAAAGGTGAATAGAAAACGTGTTAGCGCCAAAGCGAAAGCAGCGGTTGGGCTGCAACACAGCATACCAAAGATAAAATGGAAGGGGGCAGAACGTAATTGCGGGCTGGACATGGCGTACCAGCCCAAACCGCTTGACCGCTTCTTCCATCAGATTCCGGCCCTACCTCATCCCACGCAAGATTTTGTTTGTCTTTCTTCTGGCACACGTCCCACGTATAAGCTACCAATTCTGATCCCATCGGAGTTTTGATGACACCAGAATTGGTTCGTTCGCGGCAGAGATCGAGCTCTGATGAAAATACGTATTCGTCATCAAAGAGAAATGGGCGAAGGCATACCATGTCGACGTCCACCCACCAGCAGCCTCGGTCTAGTAGGAGCTTATATCGGAAGAAATCTGAAAAAGCGGCGAAGGTATTTGCCTTCGCGTTTCGAAAGACCTGCGAACGCGGAATAATTTCTTCCGCATCCCTGATCACGGTACCCTCGGGGACATCGCGCAATTTCGAGTAAGTATATAAGTGAAACTCGTGACCGTTTGCTAAAAATGAGGCAATCGATATTTGCTGCATCGTGGGCAGCCGGTCCCCTACCCACAGTCCCTGCATTACCTTAGTTTTCGTGACCCCGGTCGAGCGCGCCATTCCAGTAAGCTCCCGTTCGTTGCACCTCGGACGTAGCCTAGCACGGTAGTGCACATCGCTGAATGACTGGTGGTGCCGTGCATTGCAGCAGAATGCTGCTGCTCACGTCGCTGGAGGGTCGTGTGTCACGAGTGCCGTCTGAGTACGACGGTGCGTAACTGTACGAGAGATGGAGGAGGGCCCTCCGGGATCGGCAATCAGGTGCCGATTTCAAGCCACCGCAAGCTGCCGTTGTCAAAAGCGATGGTGGTGAGCGTTGCGGAAGCGCCGGGACGATGATTCCGGCAGGCACGGTTGAGAGAGGCGAGCGCAAGCGAACCGCTGATGAAGTGTCGAAAAGAGATTAGGCGATGGCAAAACCGGAGGGTGACCCTTCCACCGGGATCAGCTTGGGGGACGTCCTGATACTGCCCGAGCGCCATCCGGCATGTAGGCGGCACGAAGCTCAACCAGGCTCTTGTACGGAACGTGAGAACCTGTCGCTCCGATGCCAAGGGAGACATCCAAGTGGTGCACACCACAAGGATCAGAGTACCGATGCGGAGCACAGGGACGGAGCAGCTCGTAGTAGGGATGAGGGCTCTGTAATGGAGTCGGACCAAAGGAGCTGCGTTGTTCAGCCAAGTTCATGGGCCAACCGGCAACGGGAGGAGCCCACGAACGAGGCAAAGCCGTTCGACATCCCCAAACGGGAAGTGTGGGAAGCCTTCAAGCATGTGAAGGCCAACCAGGGAGCGGCCGGAATAGATGGGCAATCGGTTACGGAGTTCGAGGCTGATCTTTCGAACAACCTCTACAAGCTTTGGAATCGCCTGTCCTCAGGGAGCTACTTTCCTCTGCCGGTGCGGCGAGTGGAAATACCGAAAGCGAAGGGCGGCACGCGACCGTTGGGCATCCCGACGGTAGCGGATCGCGTCGCCCAGGAAGTCGCCCGTCGTTTCCTGCAGCCACATCTGGAGTCGGTATTCCACGCCGATTCCTATGGCTACAGGCCCGGCCGATCGGCACTCGACGCCGTGCACACGGCGCGTCAGCGGTGCTGGCGTTACGACTGGGTGCTCGATCTGGACATCAAAAGCTTCTTCGACAGCATTGATTGGGAGTTGTTGCTCAAGGCTGTCCGCCATCATACGGATTGCTCTTGGGTGCTGCTCTATATCGAACGCTGGTTGAAGGCGCCGGTGCAAATGGAGGATGGCAGCATCGTGCCGCGCACGGCAGGGACGCCACAGGGCGGGGTGATCTCGCCTCTGCTGGCAAATCTATTCCTGCATTACGCGTTCGACGTGTGGATGGCGCGGACGTTTGCGCACATCAAGTTCGAGCGGTATGCGGACGATATCATCTGTCACTGCAAAAGCGCCGACGAGGCGCGGGCACTACGGAGCGCACTTGCAGATCGCCTTGCGGCCTGCAAGCTGATCTTGCATCCCGAGAAGACGAAGATCGTCTACTGTAAAGATGCAAATCGGCGCGGCGAGTTCCCGAACCAATCGTTTGACTTCCTCGGCTTCACATTCCGAGCAAGGAAAACGATCTGGCAAGGGCATATCCCTGCGCACGGCTTCATGCCCGCGGCGAGTCCGGCGGCGCTGAAGGCCATAGGCCGGACAGTTCGGCGCTGGGCACTTCATCACCGCAGCGACAAATCCCTGCAAGATCTGGCAGCGATGTACAATCCGTGCATCCGCGGCTGGATCAACTATTACGGTCGCTTCTATCACACGCAGTTGCGTCCCACCCTGACGAGGATCGATGCCTTTCTGGTCCGCTGGGCACGCCGCAAGTTCAAGCGGCTTCGCCATCGGACTACGGGCGTGTGGGATTGGTTCGCTCGGCTCCGCCGCGCAACACCAACGCTCTTCGCTCATTGGCAGCTATGTTATGGCAACGGCCGAACATCGGGAGCCGTGTGAATCGAGAGGTTCATGCACGGTTCTGGGAGCGCGCGGAGGTGAAATTCCACCGCGCGACTCGACAGTTTCGACCGATTCAGTCAGTTTTGCCCGCCGGTCAATGCCCGCTACACGCTGAAAGCGGACATCAGGCTTGCAGGCAGATTTCTATCTCGCCTGAGAAGTGCGGAGCAGTAGGATCAAACAGTGTCGGTGGATCGCGCCGCGCTACGACAAACTCGCCGCCAACTGCCTATGCGTTCATGCATTAGCCAGCCGGCGCGCGGTTGGGAAACAACTGCGGCCGCAGCTTCGGGTGGCAGCCCATCATCTTCGGTGCATACGGCGTTTCGGCGCCGAGTTCCTCGGCGGCGTGCCAGGCCCAGCGCGGATCCCACATGGCGCCACGCGCCAGACAGATCAGATCGGCTTTGCCGGACGCCACGATCTCCTCGGCCTGCCGGTAACCGGCAATGAGGCCGACCGTCATCGTGGTGATGCCGCTTTCCTTCTTGACCTTCTCGGCAAACGGCACCTGATAGCCGGGCGCCAGCGGAATCTTCTGCTTCGGATCGAGACCGCCCGACGACACGTCCATATAGTCCATGCCGCGCGCTTTGAGCTCCTTTGCCAACAGCACGGTTTCTTCCGGCGTCCAGCCGCCCTCGACCCAATCGGTCGCGGAGACCCGCATGCCGAGCGGCTTGTGCTCCGGCCATACCGCACGCACCGCCTCGTACATTTCGATGGCAAAGCGCATGCGATTTGCGGTCGAGCCGCCATACTCGTCGGTGCGCTTGTTGGAGATCGGGGAGAGGAATTGGTGGGCAAGATAACCGTGGGCGCCGTGCAGCTCGATCACGTCATAGCCGATGCGATCGACGCGCTTGGCCGCGGCGGCGAATTCGCCGATGCAGCGCTTGATGTCCTCCTTGGTCATGGCGTGCGGCATCGGCCAGCCGGTGTCGTAGGCAATTGCCGACGGCGCTTCCGGGGTCCAGCCGCCTTCCTCTTTGGTCAGGATCGGCTTGCCGCCCGCCGCCGGCGGCGTGGTCGGACCTTTGCGCCCGGCATGCGCCAGCTGCACGCCGAGCTTGGCGACACCGTAGGTGCGGCAGAAATCGTGCACGCGTTTAAGGGCGGCTTCGTTTTCGTCCGACCACATGCCGGCGCATTTCGGCGAGATCCGCCCTTGCGGATTGACGTTGGTCATCTCGCACATCACGAGCCCGGCGCAACCGAGCGACATGTTGCCGAGATGCATGAGATGCCAATCGTTCGCCGAACCGTTGTTGGAGTTGTACTGGCACATCGGCGAAACCACGACGCGATTGGGCAGCGCCAGCCCGCGCAGCGTGATGGGAGAAAACAGAACGCTAGCCATTTTCACGTATCCTTTGGTGCTGAGATCTGAATGACGGGAACCTGCAATATCACGAATATGGCGGAGACGTACAACGTCCCGAAATACGCTGCGGCGCGGGGTTCAAAGAGTCGCAACCGTTAGCTATCCGTTCGGCGCGGACCTGGGCTAAGCTTGGGCACGGAGCGTTCGGGGCGCCAGGGGGCAGAACTCGTGAATGCGCAGTTCTGGCTGATTCAGACCTTCAACGGCATTTCCTACGGCGCGCTCCTGTTCCTGGTGGGCAGCGGGCTGTCGCTGATTTTCGGCGTCATGCGCATCGTCAACCTGTCGCATGGCGCATATTTTCTGTGGGGCGGCTATGTCGCGCTGTCGGTGATCTGGGCGACCGGCTCGTGGGCGCTGTCGCTGCCTGTTGCCGCGCTCGCGGTCGCGGTCATCGGCCTGTTGATGGAACGATTGTTCCTGCGCCCGCTCGGATTCGATCCGCTGCGGCAGGTGCTGCTCACGGTGGGCTTTGCCTATCTGTTCCAGCAGGGCGCGCTCGATATCTGGGGCGGCAATAACTATGAAGTCGATCCGCCGGCCGGCCTGACGCACAGCGTCGTGATCGGCGGCATCTATCTGCCGCTCTACCGCATATTCATGATTGCGATGGCGCTTGCGATCGGCGTCACGATATGGCTGACGATGGAGAAGACGCGGATGGGGGCCGCGGTGCGCGCCACCGTCGACGACGCGCAAATGGCGCGCGGCGTCGGCATCGACACCAATCGAATCTCCATGCTGATCTTTGCGCTCGGCGCATTTCTGGCGGCGCTTGGTGGCGTGATCGGCGGCGCCTTTCTCGGCGTCTATCCCGGACTCGATTTTGAAATCTTGCCGCTGGCCTTCGCGGTCGTCATCATCGGCGGCATGGGCAGCCTCGGCGGCGCTGCCATCGGCGCGATGCTGGTCGGGCTTGCCGACAATTTCGGCAAGGCGTTGTTTCCCGAACTCGCCTATTTCACGCTCTATGCGCCAATGGTGCTGATCCTGGCCATCAAGCCGACCGGCTTGTTCGGGCGCGAGTGAAGGCGGGCGAGGATGAGCCAGAAAGCCAGGATTCTCACCGTCGCCGCCGTGCTTTTGGCGTTCGCCTGCGTCGTTCCGTACACCACCTCGTTCGTCGTCCTGTTGGCCACGCGCGCGCTGGTTTTCGCGATCCTGGCGATGAGCGTGGATCTGCTGCTCGGCTTCACCGGCCTCGCCTCGCTCGGCCAGGCGGCCTATTTCGGCATCGGCGCCTACCTGACGGCGATCCTCGCCACCAAATACCATTTTGGTCTGGGCTGGGATTTCTGGCTGGTGGTAGTGCTCGGCATGCTGCTCGGCGCGGCGACGGCGGCGTTTTTCGGCCTGTTCGCTGTGCGCGCCTCCGGCGTCTACTTCCTGATGATCACGCTCGCACTCGGCCAATGCGTGTGGGGGCTGGCCTATCGCTGGAACTCGCTCACCGGTGGCGACAACGGCATCAATGTCACCGTCCGGCCGAGTTTCGGACTCGATCTAACCGACGAGCGGACGTTCTTCTTTTTGATTTTTGCGTTCTTTACCGCCATCTTATTGGCGCTCTACGTTCTGGTGCGATCGCCGTTCGGACGCAGCCTGGAAGGTATCCGCGAGCGCGAATTGCGCATGAAAATCCTCGGCTACAACACCTGGCTGCACAAATACATCGTCTTTATTATTGCCGGCGCGGTCGGCGGCCTGTCCGGAGTTCTGTGGGCGCATACCAACGGCCTCGTCAGCCCTGAGACCGTGGTGCTGACAACCTCGGTGGATGCGCTGTTGATGGTGGTGCTCGGCGGCGCCGGCACGCTCGTCGGCGGCGCCATCGGCTCGGCGATCGTGTTCGGTCTGCGTGAGTATCTCAGCACGCTGGTGCCGTGGTGGCAGTACGTGCTGGGCGGGGTTTACGTGCTAACAATTCTGTATCTGCCGATGGGCTTGATGGGAATTCCGGCGCGCATTCGGCAAGTCCGTGCTCTGTCCGATACAACGGGCAATGGCGCGGCGCCGGACAAACTGGCAGCCAAGCCTTCCTGACGCGTGGTGGAAGGCGCCATTAACAAGGGAGGAAGACATGACCGGCAGGTTGGGAGAAAAAATGGGTTTGGCGCTATTGGGCGGGTGTCTGGTGCTCGGCTCGAGCATGAGCGCGCCGGCCTGGGCGGACGATTTGCGCATCGGCTTCATCGCGCCGACGACCGGATTTCTGTCGCAAACCGGTCAAGACATGGTGCACGGTTTTCAGATGTACCTCAACGATCACAACGGCATGCTCGGCGGCGCCAAAGTCGACCTCATCCTCGAGGACAGCCAGGGCAAGCCCGACCTTGCCGTGACCAAGGCAAGGCAGCTTGTCCTGGACGATCATGTGGACATGTTCATCGGCGGCGTGCTCGCCTCGGAGGGCTATGCGCTGGCGCCGGTGTCGACCGAACAAAAGACGCTCTACATTTCTTCGATCGCGGCGGCCGACGATTTGACCCAGCGTCAGCTCGGCAAATATCCCTATTTCATCCGCACCACCTGGACGAGCTCGCTTCCTAATCATCCGCTGGGTCAGTGGGCGTGCGATCAGGGCTATAAGAAAGTCGTGACCATCGCCGCCGACTATGCCTTTGGCTATAAATCGGTCGGCGGTTTTCAGAAGGCATTCGAGGACTGCGGCGGCAAGGTCATTCAGAAAATCTGGCCTCCGCTGGGCAATAAGGACTTCGGGCCTTATATCCCGACCATCAAGAGCGACGCCGACGCCATCTATTCGCTGATGGTCGGCCCGATGTCGCCGCAATTTCCCAAACAGCTGCGCGATGCCGGCGTCAAGTTGCCGATCATCGCCGGCGGCACCAGCTATGACGACTACAACCTGCCCTTTGACAGCGACGAGGTGATCGGCGACGTTTCGGCGCTGATGTACAGCGCCGCGCTGCAAACGCCGAAGAACGAGGCTTTCGTCAAGGAATTTCGCGCCAAATACAACGAGGTCCCGGGCTACTACGCGGAGGCCAATTACACTACCGCGCAAATGATCGACGAAGCCATGGCGAAGAACGGCGGTAAGTTCCCCGGCGCGGAGAAGTTCATCCAGACCATGCTGGGCCTAAAGATCGACGCGGCGCGCGGCCCGGTTTCCTTCGACGATATGCGCAACCCGGTCGAGAACGTCTATATCCGCAAGATCGAGAAGGTGGCGCTGTTCGGCGACGCCAAGCCGGCGCTTTGGAACGTCGTGATCAAAACCTATCCGAACGTCGGCCAGTTCTGGACCTACGGCAAGGATAAGTTCCTGCAACAGCCGGTCTACAGCCGCGACTTCCCGCCCTGCAAATATTGCGAATAGACGGCGTGAGCGCCGAGGCCATAACAGCCCCGGCGCGCTTCTCGAGAGTTTGCGCGTGGATCAGCAGCAGCCAACCAACGGCCAAAGAGATGGCCAATTGCCGGTGCTCGAGCTGAAAAGCCTGTCGAAGAGGTTCGGTGGACTGCAGGCCGTGCGCGGCGTCTCGCTGAAGATCATGCCCGGCGACCGCAAGGCGATCATCGGTCCGAACGGCGCCGGCAAGACCACGTTGTTCAACTTGATCAGCGGAATTTTTCCGGCGAGTTCGGGACAGGTGCTGCTGTTCGGCCGGGATGTGACCGGCTGGCCCAGTCACCGCCGCGCCGCGCTCGGCATGGCGCGCACGTTTCAGGTCACCAGTCTGTTTCCGAAGCTGACCGTGCTCGACAACGTGCTGCTGGCGATCAAGGGCCGGCGCACATCGAAATTCGTGATGTGGCGATTTCTGTCGTCCTATCGCGAGGTCTACGACAAGGCGCATGAACTCCTTGCGCGCGCCGCGTTCCTGAACCGCAAAGACATCGAAGTCCGCCACCTATCGCACGGCGAGCAGCGCCAGCTCGAAATCGTCGTTGGGCTTGCCGGCGATCCGGACATTCTCTTGCTCGACGAGCCTGCCGCCGGCCTGTCGTCCGGCAAATCGGCGGAAATGGCGCGCTTTCTCCGCGGCCTCGATCCTAAAATGGCGATCCTGCTGATCGAGCATGACATGGACATCGTGTTCGATATCGCCGACGACATTTCGGTTCTGCATTTCGGCGAGATTTTGGAAAGCGGATCGGCCAATCGAATCCGCTCGAGCGCCAAGGTGCAGGAAATCTATCTGGGATCGGGCTGACCATGGCTATCCTCGATGTCCAGGACATTCACACTTATTACGGCGACGCCTATGTGCTGCAGGGCCTGTCGCTGCAGCTCGAACAGGGCCAGATCCTCGGGCTGATCGGAAGGAACGGCGTCGGCAAAACCACGCTGGTGAATTCGATCGTTGGTTTCACACCGCCGCGCCGCGGCAGGATTTATTTCAAGGGCGCCGATATTACCGACAATTCCTCGTTCGCCATCGTGCGTAGCGGCGTGGGCTTGGTGCCGCAAGGCCGCCGTGTCTTTCCGACGCTGAGCGTCGAGGACAATCTCCTGGTCGCCGAGCGGAGCGCCGAACGGCATGGCTGGAACTTGGCACGGGTCTATGCGCTGTTCCCGCGATTGCGCGAGCGGCGCGGCCAGCGCGCCAAGACGCTGTCGGGCGGCGAGCAACAGATGCTCGCCATCGGCCGCGGGCTGATGACCAATCCCGACTGCCTCATCATGGACGAACCGTCGGAAGGCTTGGCGCCCATCATCATACAAGGTCTTTGGGAGGCCATCGCCAAACTCAAGGAGGAAGGACTTTCTATCCTGCTGGTCGAGCAGAACGCCGCGCTTGCGCTCAAGCTGGTCGACTTCGTGCACGTGATGAGCAAGGGCCGCCTGGTTTATTCCGCGCCGCCGGGCGAGCTGTGGGCGAACGACGAGATCAAGTCGCGGTTTTTGGGGATTTGATCTGGGCTGGCGATCTTCAAGGCCGCCAATTGAGCTGAACGACCTTATTGCCGCTGGCTTGATTATATTGGATCGCCTGGAGCCTCATCGCCGCGATCGACTGCGCGTCGCCCAGGGGACATTGCACGAAATCGTGCTGCAGCGACGCGCTGTCGAGCGCGCGCCCAAATCGCGCCTCGGTGGTCTCCATCGGTTCATCGTCGGCAAACGGCGCCGACATATAGACCGTGTGCCGGGCGGGAGAGACGGCAAGGCAATAGCGCCATTCGGCGGCCTGCGCCGCCGGTCCGCTCAGGCCTGCGATCAGCAACGCGATACCCAACAGCATACGTTTCCAACGCCACTGCATCGCGGCACCCGCAGCGAATCGAGGCCTTTAGCGTAGCGGACGCCCGAAGGCTTGGCACTGTGATTTGTACGAGAAATTCGCGGCTGGAAACTTGAACAGGGTAGGGGCGCTGCTGATATTAGCGAAAGGCAATCCATGCGAGGAGCGTTTTATGAGGCCGTTATTGTTCGTTGCCGCAATCTTCGTCATTGCCGCAGGCTTCGGTGCGCCGGCGCAAGCGCAAAATTATCCTTGGTGCGCGTTCTACGATACCGGTGATCTGGCGGTAAATTGCGGCTTTGTCAGCCGTGAACAGTGCATGGCGACGGTCAGCGGCATCGGCGGGTTCTGCATGCCGAACAATCAATACCAGCCGCTAAAGCCGACCAAGCGCCGATAGGGCTCCGATCGGACCCCGGCAAACGGACCGCGCTTCTTCGAGTTCGACCGTGAGCTGTCGGGCGCCCGGCCCAGATGTTCTTGACTCCGCCGCCGAGACCCTTCCGAATAGAGCGGGGTAGGAACGCATGATCAGAAAATTTCACGTCCTCTATGTCGGCCAGATCGAGCTCGACAATGTCGGGCTTGACGGCACGCCCGCCAACGACCGGCGCTATTCCGACCAGCGGTTGAGCGAAGCCTTCTTCACGGCGCGCAACGTCGCGCAGCTTATGGATGAGCTTGGCTTCGACGTTCTATGGACCGCCGAGCACCATTTCCAGCGCGAGGGTTACGAAGTCTTTCCGAACCTCATCCAGCTTGGGCTGTGGCTCGCCACCCAGACCAAGCGCCTGAAGTTCGGTTGCGCCTTTAACGTCCTGCCGATGTGGCACCCGATCCGCATGGCGGAGGACTACGCCATGGCCGATATCGTCACCGACGGCCGCATCGTCATGGGCGTCGGCCGCGGCTATCACACCCGCGAAGTGGAGACATTCGGCGCGCCGCTGCTCGATGCCGAGAAGAACCGCGAATTGTTCGAAGAGCAGCTGCGGCTCCTTCTCACCTGCTTCAACGAGCAGAGTTTCAGCTTCAAGGGCAAATATTACCAGGCGCCGCCGCCGGTGGATTATCGCGGCTATAAGCTCAAAGACATTACGATGGTGCCGCGGCCAAAGCATCTGCCGGTGGAAATTTGGATGCCGATCGCCAGCGGCAAGACCATCGAGATGATGGCGCAATACGGGCTCAAAGCGATGGTGACGCTCAACGGCGAGAAAATCCTCGACGATGTCGTTCGCGCCTATCACGCCGCTTGTCTCAAGCACGGCCGCAACAAACAGCTCGGCGAAGACGTGATCTGGGGCGCCGGCGTTTATCTCGCCGACAACCGCGAAGAGGCGATCCGGCGGCTGGAGCCCGCGCATGACGAGCGCTTCAAGTGGTTCGCGCCGTTCGGCTTCGTGCGCTACGCCGACGAGCAGGGCCGCACCTGGGGCTCGCCGGGAGCGCCGACGACGGTGCCCAAACTCAGCGACGGCGTGAAGCAGAAGGCGTGGTTTTGCGGCCCGCCCGCCGAGGTGATCGACGGCATCAAGTCGATCGAGGCGAAATATCCGGGGCTGGAAAATTTCATGATCCATTGGGCCGAAGGGCTTTCGCCCAAGGAATTCAAGGAGCAGCTGCGCTGGTTCGCCAAGGACGTCATGCCGGCGTTCAAGTAACCCGCGTCAGCGCTCCAGCCGCGCCACGATCTCGACATGCTCCGAATAGCGGAACTGATCGACCGGCGTGACGGCCGTGAGCCGGTAGCCGCCGTCGACGAGAATGCGCATGTCGCGCGCGAACGTTCCGGCATTGCATGACACCGCGACGACGATCGGCACGCGGCTCGCCGCAAGCTCGTGCGATTGCGCCTGCGCGCCCTGACGCGGCGGATCGAACACGATCGCCTCGAAGCGGTTGAGCTCCGCTGCAATGAGCGGATTTTTAAAGAGGTCGCGCCGCTCGGCCGCGACGGGCTTGAGCCCTGAGGTCGTCGCGGCAGCGCGCTTGAGCGCGGCGACGGCAGATTCGTCGCCGTCGACCGCGAAAACGCGCGTCTGCGCTGCAAGCCGCAGCGCAAACGGCCCGACGCCGGCGAACAGGTCGGCGACGTTTTCAGCGCCGGCGGCATATTCGAGCACGAGCCGCGCCAGCACGGCTTCGCCCTCCGCCGTCGCCTGCAAGAATGCGGCAGGCGGCAGCACGACGGTCGCAGCGCCCATGCGCAGGCTCGGTGCACGCGCTTGGACGATCAATTCGCCATGGCGGGTCAGGCGCGCAAAATTTTGCTGCGCGGCAATGCCCGCCAATGCCGTGATCGCCGTTGCCGTCAGCGGCCCGGAACCGCGCACATCGATATCGAGGCCGGCGTCGGTCGCGGTTGCCTGGATATCGAGCGGCTTGCGAATAGGATCGAGCTGTTCGGCGATCGCCCAGGCCGCCTTAAGCGCGCCGTCGAGACCTTTGGCGAGGATCGGACAGCGATCGATTGCGATCACGCGGTGCGTGCGTGCCGCCGAGAAGCCGACTTCGAGTACGTCATCACGCCGATGGGTGCCGCGCCGCGCGTGAAACACGGCGCGGCGGCGGCCTTCGCCGTGGGCGTCGATGAGATCGGCGACCGGCGCGTCGATGCCCGCCTGGTGCAGCGCGGTGACGACGAGGCCACGCTTCCACGCGCGATAGGCTTTGGTCTCCCAATGCTGCAGCGCGCAGCCGCCGCAGGTGCCGAAATGCGGGCAGATCGGCGCAATGCGCTCCCGGCTTGGCGTTTCGACGTTGAGGAGCTGCCGGCGGTCGGGATGGCCGGGCCAGTTGTCGACTTCGACCGCCTCGCCCGGCAGCGCGCCTTGGACGTAGATCGGCCCATCCGCGCCATCCGCTATGCCGTCGCCGCGATGGCCGATCCGATTGATGACGAGCCGCTCAACCATGACGCTCAACCGCGCTCGGCCGCGATGAAGAATTCGCGGTTGCCGTCGCGGCCGTGAATGGCCGAAGGAACGACGCCGCCGACGCGCCAGCCGAGCGCCGTCAGAAAGGCGGCGATGTCGTCGCAGATTGCGGCCTGAACAGCTTCGTCGCGCACGATGCCTTTCTTCGTGCCGCCGCGGTTCGCTTCGAATTGCGGCTTGATCAGCGCCAAGATTGTCGCGTGCGGCGCCAGCAATTCGCCGACTGCCGGCAATACAAGCTTGAGCGAGATAAAACTCACGTCGATCGCGGCGAAATCCGGTTGCGGCACTAAACGTGAGGGATCGAGCCTGCGGATATCGGTCTCTTCGATTGAGATAATGGCCTTGCGTTCGCGCAGCCGCGGATGCAGTTGCCCGCGGCCGACATCGATCGCATAGACGCGCGCAGCGCCGCGCTGCAGCAGCACTTCGGTGAAGCCGCCGGTCGAGGCGCCGGCATCGAGACAGACGCGTCCGGCAACGCCAAGCGCGAAATGGTCGAGCGCCGCGGCAAGCTTGACGCCGCCGCGCGATACGTAGGGGTGCTCGGGTTCGGCACTGATGACGGCGGCGGATGCGATTTCATCGGACGGCTTGCGCACCACCATGCCGTCGGCGGTCACGCGGCCGGCGGCAATCGCGGCCTGCGCCCGCGCGCGGCTCTCGAACAGGCCGCGCGCGACCAATAGCCGATCGGCACGTTCTTTGGCGGTCATTTTTTTCCCGTCATCCTGAGGTGGCCGCGAAGCGGCCCTCGAAGGATGCCCGGCCGAGGTGCCGGGGCCGTCGCCCTTCGAGGCTCGCTACGCTCGCGCCTCAGGGTGACGGAAAAACTTCAGGCGAGCTTCACCACTTCGCCGCGCATGTTTTGTCCGAGCGCCTCGAAGGCCTTGGCGACGATGCCTTTGGCGTCGAGACCGGCCTTGGCGTACATGGCGTTGGGCGAGTCCTGGTCGATGAAAATGTCCGGCAGCACCATCGAGCGGACTTTCAGGCCGCGATCGAGCGCGCCGTGCTCGGCAAGCGCTTGCAATACGAACGAGCCGAAGCCGCCGATCGCGCCTTCCTCGATCGTCAGCAGCACCTCGTGTTCGCGCGCCAGCCGCAACAGCATGTCGACGTCGAGCGGCTTGGCGAACCGCGCATCGGCGACCGTCGTCGGCAGGCCATAGCCGGCCAGTTCGTCGGCCGCCTTGAGGCATTCGCCGAGCCGCGCGCCGTAGGAGAACAGCGCGACTTTGCTGCCTTCACGCAAAATGCGGCCCTTGCCGATTTCGAGCGCTTTGCCCTCGTCCGGCATCGGCACGCCGCGGCCCTCGCCGCGCGGATAGCGCAGCGCCGAGGGGCGATCGTCGATCGCGACGGCGGTCGCCACCATATGGACGAGATCGGCTTCGTCGGCTGCCGCCATCAACACGAAACCAGGCAGGCAGCCGAGATAGGCGATATCGAAAGCGCCGGCATGCGTCGGCCCGTCGGCGCCGACCAGACCGGCGCGGTCCATCGCGAAGCGCACCGGCAGGCGCTGGATGGCGACGTCATGGACGACCTGATCATAAGCGCGCTGCAGGAATGTCGAATAGATCGTGGCGAACGGCTTAAAGCCCTCGGTCGCCAGGCCGGCGGCGAAGGTGACGCCATGTTGCTCGGCGATGCCGACGTCGAAGGTGCGATTCGGGAACTCTTTCTGAAACAGATCGACGCCGGTGCCCGACGGCATTGCCGCAGTGATGGCAATGATCCTGTCATCCTTGCGCGCTTCCTTGATCAGGCTTTCGCCGTAGACCTTCTGATAGGCGGGCGCAGTCGGCTTCGATTTTTGCTGCGCGCCGGTGGCGACGTCGAACTTGACGACGCCATGATATTTGTCGGCGGATTTTTCCGCCGGCGCGTAGCCTTTGCCTTTTTGCGTGACCACGTGAACGAGAATCGGCCCGTTCTTCGTGTCACGCACGTTTTCCAGCACCGGCAACAGATGATCGATATTGTGGCCGTCGATCGGGCCGACATAGAAGAAGCCGAGCTCGTCGAACAGCGTGCCGCCGGTGATGAGGCCGCGCGCATATTCTTCCATCGCCATCGCCCGCTGCTCGAGCATTTTGCTCGGCATGTGCTTGGCCACGCTGCGGAACAGTTTGCGCAGGCGGTGATAACCGCGGCCCGATACGCGGCGCGCGAGATACGCCGACAACGCACCGACCGGCGGCGCGATCGACATGTCGTTATCGTTGAGCACCACGATCAGGCGCGAATTCATGGCGCCGGCATTGTTCATCGCTTCGTAGGCCATGCCGGCCGACATCGCGCCGTCGCCGATGACAGCGATGACGTTATTTTGTTTCTCCCGGAGATCCCGCGCGACGGCCATGCCGAGCGCGGCGGAAATCGACGTTGAGGAATGCGCGGCGCCAAACGGATCGTATTCGCTCTCGGCGCGCTTGGTGAAGCCGGAAAGTCCGCCGCCCTGGCGCAGCGTGCGGATGCGGTCGCGGCGGTTGGTGAGAATCTTGTGCGGATAGGCCTGATGGCCAACGTCCCAAACCAGCCGATCATCGGGCGTGTCGAACACGTAGTGCAGCGCGACCGTAAGCTCGATCACGCCGAGGCCGGCGCCGAGATGGCCGCCGGTGACAGCGACCGCGTCAATGGTCTCCTGGCGCAGTTCCTCCGCGACCTGCCGCAATTGACTCGGTTCAAGGCGTCTGAGGTCTTGGGGGGTCTTGATTTGGTCGAGCAATGGGGTCTTGGACGAAACCGTCACGCTACGCTCCTTATTTCAGACCAATGGGATTGTTTCGGCCGAATGCCGATTATTGGGGCTTGGTGAGGCCCGGCGATGGTCCACGCAGATGGTGATAGCTCATGCAGATTCTAAGGCCTTACACCATAGTGTGCCGGGAGCGCAATTTGACCGCTACTATCCCCAAGGACCGGCCTGCAAGGAACTGCAAGCCTTTCCATAGGCTTATATGAGAGTCGCGTTACACCCCTTCAACCCCATGATCTATGTAAAGTTCTATACTTTGCCAGAGTGCCGCGGTCTCATTGGTCGGGATTTTGGCGCAATCTCTAGGCTTTTTGGCGCAATCTCTAGGCTTTAAAGACGCAACAGCTGGCGGGTTCCCGTGGCGCTCGAAACATATCGCAGCAAACGGAAATTTGATGTCACGGCGGAGCCGCGGGGCAAAAGGGGGCGGCGCGGCGGCGACCGCTACGTCATCCAGAAGCATGCTGCGCGGCGGCTGCATTACGATCTTCGTCTCGAACTCGACGGCGTGATGAAGAGCTGGGCGGTTACGCGCGGTCCGAGCCTCGATCCCGGCGAGAAGCGCCTCGCGGTCCATGTCGAGGACCACCCCATCGAATACAACAGCTTCGAGGGCACCATCCCGCAAGGCGAGTATGGCGGCGGCACCGTCATGATCTGGGATCGCGGACGCTGGATTCCGGAGGGCGATCCGCACCGCGGCTATGCCAAAGGCCATCTCGATTTCGTACTCGACGGCGAAAAATTGCACGGCCGCTGGCATCTCGTGCGCATGCGCTCGCGCCGAGGCGAGCGCCAAAGCGATCAACACGAGAACTGGCTCCTGATCAAAGGCAAGGACGAAGCGGCGCGTGGCGGACGCGGCAAGGATATTTTGGAAGAAATGCCGCTGTCGGCGGCGACCGGCCGCTCGATGGATGAAATCGCCGGGGGCAAGGGCAAGAAGCGGGTGTGGCACAGCAACCGCAAATCCGGTGGTGCATCTGATCCGCCGCGGCAGTCGCAGCGCGCGTTCAAGGAGGAATTGCGCGTGGCCAGCACGAAATCGGGCGCGCGCCCCAAAGCGCCGTCGCGCCACAGAAAGAAGTCGCGTTCGAAAGCGCAGAAGAAACCCTCCCCCGGAGGGGGAGGTGATGCAAAGAGGGCCAAGCCCTCGCGCTTGCCCGACTTTATCCCGCCGAGCCTTGCCACTTTGCATGACGCGGCGCCGAGCGGGCCGGCGTGGCTTCACGAAATCAAATTCGACGGCTACCGCATCGAAGCAAGACTCGATAAGGGTCTCGATCACGGCAAGGTCCAGTTGCTCACCCGCAAGCAGCTCGATTGGACGCACCGTTTCGCACGCATAGCCGACGCGGTCGCGGCATTGCCGGCGCAAACGGCGCTGCTCGACGGCGAATTGGTCGTGGAAAACGAAAACGGCATTTCGAGCTTCTCGATGTTGCAGACCGATTTGAAGGGCGGGCGCGGCGACCGCTTCGTCTATTGGGTGTTCGATTTGTTGCACTTGGACGGTCGCGATTTGACGAACGAGCCCCTGGTCGAGCGCAAAGCGGCGCTGGCGCGCCTGCTCAAGGGCCAAAGCCGGACCGGCGCGATCCGCTATGCCGGGCATTTCGATGAAGACGGTCCGGTGATCTTCGAGAGCGCCTGCGAGATGAACCTCGAAGGCATCGTGTCGAAACTGCGCGCCGCGCCTTATCGCTCCGGGCGGTCGGAGAATTTCGTCAAGACCAAATGCCACAACGCGCAGGAATTGGTCGTGGCCGGATTTAGTCCTTCGAATGCCATGCCGAAAGCCGTCGGCGCGCTGACGGTGGCTTTTCACGAGCACGGCAAGCTGCGCTATGCCGGGCGCGTCGGCACCGGCTACACGCGCGAAACGGCCCGCGATCTGTGGCAGCTTCTGCAACCGCTGCGGACCGACCGGCCGCCGGTCGCGCTGCCGCAGGACGAGCGGCGCAAGAACGTGATCTGGGTGAAGCCGCAGGTGGTCGTCGAAACCGAATTTCGCGGCTTCACCCACGACGGCCTGCTGCGGCAGGCCTCGTACAAGGGTTTGCGCGAGGACAAGCCGGCGCGTGAAGTGGTGCGCGAAACGCCCGCTCCCGCCGCAGCGGCGCAGCGCGCCGCGATGCGCAAATCTTCCGCGTCGAAATCGCCGCCGGCCCGCGCCGGCAAGAGCAGCGCAAAGAGCGCGACAGCGAGCGCGGACATTGCCAGCGTTCACCTGACGAATCCCGACCGCGTCTATTGGCCCGATGCCGGCGTCACCAAGGAGGATCTCGCCGAATACTATGTCGGGGTGTGGAACTTCATGGCGCCGCATCTTGTCGATCGCCCGCTTGCCATCGTGCGCGCGCCGGAGGGCATAACCGGCGAAACGTTCTTTCAGAAGCACATCGCCTCCAACATCAAGGAATCGCCGCTGCGTCATGTCGTGCACGCCAAGGAGCACGATGTGATCGCCGTGGAAACGCTCGGCGATCTGATCGCGCTGGTGCAGTCCGGCGCCTTGGAGGTCCACACCCGCGGCGCAAAACTTAGCCAATTGGAAATCTGCGACCGCATCGTGTTCGATCTCGATCCGGGGGAGGGGGTTTCCTGGAAGACGATTATCGCCGCCGCGCAGGAGGTGCGCGACCGGCTCAACGCGGAAAAGCTCAAAAGTTTTGCAAAACTTTCCGGCGGCAAGGGCATTCATGTCGTGGTGCCGATCGACGGTGCGGATTGGGACAGCACCAAGGACTTCACCGCGCGCATCGCCAACGCCATGGCGGCCGATTCGCCGCAGCGCTACCTCGCCAGGATGACCAAGGCGCTGCGCAAGGGCAAAATCTTCATCGACTATTTCAGGAATTCGCGCGAAGCGACCTCGGTCGCCGCCTATTCGACCCGCGCTCGCGCCGGCGCGCCGGTCTCCGCGCCGGTGTCATGGGAGGCGCTTTCGCGCACCAGCGGGGCCAACCAATTCACCGTGCTCAATCTGAAAAAGCATTTAAAGAGCGACGCCTGGGCCGACATCGGCAAAGTAAGGCAGAAGCTGCCGGCTGCGGCGAAGGCGAGGCGGTAAGCTTCATCCGCCTCCGGAAGAGGAGACAGAACTCTTGCCGCCCCGCGCGAATAGGCGCATGATTTCGTTCGCGGCGGGGGCGGCTGAGACATTGGGGCGCAGCGGGGGATACATGACCAAGTGGCCGCTGATCTGTGGTTTTGTCGCCGTATTGGGCCTTGGGCTTGGCGCCTGCAGTTCGTCCACCGGCGGATTGATGGACCAGGCCAATTTTGCCGGCCAGAGCAGTGACATGTGTGACTCCGGCAGCGGCGCCCCGACCGGGATCGCCGCATTGAACGGGCCGCGGGCGGCCTACGCTCAATGCATGCAGGACCGCTACGCGTCGGGGGCAGGCTACGACGAGGAGCAGGGGCGCTTCGCTCCCGGCTCGCACCCGACCTCGCTCTTTAACGCCGGCAATTAGACTAGCGATCCGAAGCGATCGGGGCGTATGCGCGCTGCCTTGGTCCGCGAGCTTGACGCGCTCTCTTCGTCACCACCGGGCTTGACCCGGTGGTCCATGCAGCCATGGAGCGCGCACAATGCGTTCGTCGAAAACCCTTCCATGCGAAATTTCAGCATGGATTGCCGGATCCGGCCATGACGAAAGAAACTACCCCGCGAGCCGAAACCGCTCCGCCTTCGGCTCGAAGCGCGAGCGGAAAATTTCTGCGTCGAGCGGATCGGCGAAACAGTAACGCACGAAGGCGGCGTAATCGTCCTCGACATACATGTCGAATTTTTCGACGTATTTGATCAGGAAATCCAAAATCTCGCTGTCGTCGGCGAGCTGTTGCCGCGGCAATACCACCTGATAGGGGCATTCCGCATCGAGCCTGCGCAGCCATGCGCTTTTCTGGTCCGAATCCATTGTCTCACCCGAATCTATTTTCGCTTCAGCCTTGATCCGAACCGGCGATTGTTCACTATTTGTTCTAGGAAGTCAAGGGGTACCCGACCTAATGCCGGGGGATTGTGGACTTCGCACACCCTGCCCCATATCGGCCACAACCTCCACGGAACCTGGGGCTTAGTCGCCGCTGGCGATTCCTTGTGCTGTTAGCGCGGACCTCGCGGACCAAACGCGAGGTGACGGGAATAAGCCCGTCAAGCGCAAGGAGCCAAAGCCGTGCACAATCATGGCAAAGGCCCGAAATTCGTGTTTGTCATGGCGTATGAACGGAAGGGGCATAGGGTGTCGGATCATGTCCGACTAGCCTATTGCCTACCCAACTTCTGTCCGTCGCCCTTGCAATTCGATTTCGGGTTCTAGCGGACTGGCAACGGCCAGACCGCGCCAGCGGCGACTAAAGTCCTTCCTAGCAAGAAGGATGGCGAAGCCCGTTGGTAGTCACTTAGTGGTCGGGCTTCGCTTCTTCGTGTCGGCAGCAGCCTCAGTCGGCGGCTTGCTTGGCTGTTTCGCCAGACCGTTTAGCATCGCGTCAAAGCGTTCTTCGGATTCGTCCGCCTCATGCGCGCGAGCCGCTTCACGAAACTTCTGGATTTGGGTTTTTTTGCCATGCCAAGCATCAGCTTATCAGAGGATCACGCGCCTAAGAAGCCGCCGTTTACCCCGGCGCAACGGCACCGAATAATGGAACGTGCCTTTCGGCCTCTTGCATTGGAATTAGGATGGCTCGTCTTCGAGTGGAATAGATTGCAAGAGGCCATGTGCGAACTGTTCGCCGATTTTTCTCATGATCGGGAAATAGCGTTTGCCGTGTGGCACACCGCGCAGAGTGATCGAGCGCAGCGCAAAATGCTTCGTGCCGCCGTGGAAGCCGATCAACTATCTGCCCCGTCACAAGTACGATTCCGCGAAGATATCCACTGGCTGCTCGAAAAAATTGACGCCTTAGCTGGGCGTCGAAACGGTGCGCTTCACGTTCCCCTGGTTTTCGTCAACCACATCAAGAATGGCGGCTTTGAGGTCCATCTTGAACCTATGGGTGACTTCGGCAATCCGCATGCATTAGACCTGCTAGGCAAACCGCTATTGCCGGAATTTACGTGGTACCGCGATCACGTCGGGAAGATCGCTTCCTTCGCGGACAGTTTGCATTGGGCCTGGCGCTTTTCCGACCACGACCCGCCTTTTCCATGGCCCGATAGACCGCAATTGCCCTCTCGCGGCCTGTACCTGCGAAATCCGGTGCAACGCGGACACCCATTCCAGCGCAAGGCGGACAGCAATCCGGTGATTGCGGACAGCAGGTGATGGCGGCGTAGGGCACGCTCCCGTCGACAGTCGAATCAGCTGATCGGTTTTCCCTGGCAACCAGGGAGTGACCGATGCCGGCGGAGCGAGTGTCGATGAGGAAGATACGCGAGGCGCTGCGTCTGACGCACGCGCTGGGGATGAGCCGGCGGCTTGTTGGCGCGGCGACGGGGATCGGCAAGACGGCGGTCGGCGAGTACGTGCGCCGGGCTGCCGTGGCGGGTCTCAGCTGGCCGATCCCTGACGAGATCGAAGATGCCGAGCTGGAGCGGCGGTTGTTTCCGCCGGCGACTACGGCGTCGTGCACGACGCGCACCGAGCCGGACTGGTCTCACATTCATGCGGAGCTGAAGCGGCGCGGTGTGACGCTGGCTTTGCTCTGGCAGGAGTATCGCGCCGAGCACGCCCAAGGCTACGCCTACAGTTGGTTCTGCGAGCGGCACGGCGACTGGCGCAAGCGCATCTCGGCGACGATGCGCCAGACGCATGTTGCCGGCGAGAAGCTGTTCGTCGACTGGGCCGGCGACACCATGCCGGTTTTTAATCCGACGACTGGCGTGGAGCATCGCGCGCACATCTTCGTCGCGGCGCTCGGCGCGTCGAACTACACCTACGCCGAGGCGCGCTGGACCGAGACGCTGCCGGACTGGATCGGCGCACATGTGAACGCGCTGGCCACGATCGGCGGTGTGCCGAAGGCGTTCGTTCCCGACAATCTGAAGGCCGGGATCACCAAACCGTCGCGCTACGAGCCCGGCATCAACCGGACGTACCAGGACCTCGCCGACCACTACGGCTGCGTTATGCTCCCCGCCCGCGTGATGAAGCCGCGCGACAAGACGATTGCTTCATACTGCACCTCATTGTGGTGCAGGGACGATAGCGGCATGTTTGGCATCACGACCGCCGTGACCTTTGGTGATCATGATCCCAGACGGTATGCTCCACAGTCCACGGTTGAGACTGTCGGCGTAGTGCTTTGTGATGAGCCCTTGGCGGCCCCACTCGTGGATGGTGGTTCGTGCGACGCCAAACTTTGCCGCAACCTCACGTGTCGTGAGCATGCCACGCCGACGAAGGCGGTCATAGCGGCTCGAGAGCTTGTAGGCGTGACGAATCCAAGCAACCTTCTTCAAATTGAATGGTTTTGTCTCCCATGTGCGCCATCCGTCGCGGTTAAGAATCTCGGCGATCTCGCGATCGCAGTGTTGGTCGAGCATTCGGTCGACGATGGCGACGAGTTCCGGCTTGAACTTGCGGATTTGCGCAATGGGTAGCGGCCGCTCGAGGACCAATGTGCGCGTCGCGCCGCCTGACAGGCGCACATGGGCGGTAATGGTGTCCGCCTTGACCAGCGTCACGTCGTCGACGAGGAGGCGCAGGATGCGCTTGCGCTCACGGGCATCGACGCGCGGATCTTGCCAGATTCGCGGCAACTGCTCCGCGAGATCGAGAATGCGGCGACGCATGTCGGCATCGAGCGCGGCTGCTTGCTCTCGACTGCGGCGCTCGTAGTCTGCGGCGGCGTCAGTATGAAGACGCAGCTTGTCGTTCCATTCCGCTTCGAGGGCATCGGCGACCAGCCGGTTGTCGGGGTCGACCTTCATGTACCGTCGACGCGCGAGTTCAGCCTCGTATCGCAGCCGCTCGACATGCTGGCGGCGCAAGGCGTCGGTCTCGGCAGCGCGGGCTTCGAGTTCGCGCTGAACCTCCAGACTGACCGCCAGGATCATGGGCGTCATCATCTCGATCAGCAGGGCTGTGACCGCTGGATCGACGACCTTGCCGGGAACCGTCTGACAGGACTTTCCGGCGCGCCGAACTGCGGTCTCCTGACAAACGTAGATTGGGACGGTCTGACCATTCTCCCGGCTGTAATGCACACCCATGCGCTCGCCGCACAATCCACACAGCACGCGACCTTGCAGCAAGGCCGGCCCCTCCCGCGGCGGCCCTGACCGCCGCTCGCCACTGAAGGCGCGGGCATTATCGGCGAGCCGATTCTGATTAAGCTCGAAACGTTCCCAATCGATGTAGCCCTGGTGCATGCCCGGCATGACGAACTGCCATTCCGCTCTGGCAACCTTGATCACGGCGGTGCCACCGTCAGGCAGGTGGCGTATGCGCGTGCGGCCATAAACGAAGGCGCCGGCATAGCGCGGATTGTGGAGTACTTGCAGAATGCGTGCGTGCTGCGGCAGTGCCCATAAGAGTTCACCCTTGTTGAATCCCGTACGCAGCCGTCGCGGGAACAAGAGACCTTGTTCGCGGAAGAATCGGACCGTTCGGATCGCGCTTCCGGTGCGTTCGAAGGTCTCGAATACCAGACGAATGGCATTCTGGACCTGGGCATCGGGATCGAGGCCGATTGTTCCATCGGTCCGGTAGATCAGACCCACCGGCGGGCACATCTCCAGTTCGCCGCGCCGGGCCTTGTTGATCTGGCCACCGCGCATACGCGCTTTGAGGATATGTAACTCGGCCTCGCTCATCGTGCCCTTGAGACCGAGCAAAAGGCGATCGTTAAACTCGGCTGGATCATAGACGCCGTCTTCATCGAGGATGAGGGTTGCGGTCAAGGCGCACAACTCGATGAGGCGATGCCAATCGACCGAGTTGCGGGCCAGCCGCGAGACTTCCAGGCCCATGACGATGCCGGCCTTGCCGAGTGCCACTTCGCTGACGAGCTCCTGGAAGCCGTCGCGCGTCGTCGCGCTCGATCCGGATTTACCGAGGTCGCGATCGATGACATGAATTTGCTCGGCTGCCCAGCCTCCGGCGATGGCACGGTCACGCAACGCATATTGGCGTTGCGTACTCTCACCGTGTTCGGCAACCTGACGCAGCGTCGACTGACGGACGTAGAGATAGGCATCGCGCTTGAGATGGTCGGCGGTGATTTTGAGTTCAGCCGTGGGCATGGGTGGGCTCCATTGCAAGGGCGACGATGATGCCGGCGAGGACCCGCGTGAGATCGCTTGCTGCCGGCGGCAGATCGCGCGTGGTCGTGGGCGCAGCGTGATAGTTCTTGCGAACCGCCTCGACTTGAGGTTCCGACCCACATTCTCTGATCCACGCCGCCAACCCCCGATGGCGAATGATGCCGACACCGGAACAGCTGCTTGGCTCGGCATTGAGCACGGCGGCGCGCAGCTTCTCGTAAGCACCGACCGCGTCCGCTGCGGCGACGATCAGGGCGGATTGTTTCGTTTTTTTTGTGCACCAGCGCGCGTTCGAGGCTCCGCCGGTGCACCTTGACGCCGAAGTGCTGCTCGATCGCGTCGAGACATTGTGGCGTCGTCAGCTCTGGGTTCTCGGCCTTGAGTTCGGCGACGTAGGTAATCACCTCGACAGAGATCTTGTGGCCACCTTTGGGGCCCCGCCGGCTCGGTAGCAGACCGGCGAGCCCGGCCGTCGCCAAGGCATCCTGGGCCTTGTAAAAGGTTGGCCGGGAAACGCCGAAGGCTGCAGCGACCGCGCTGATGGCGGCGCCGTCGACTTGATGGCGTCGCACCATCTCGTAGCGCACCTGGACCAGGTCTTTCGGGTCGAAGAATGGGTTGCCGCTGAACAGGACATCGCGGATGGCGTCGGGATGGCGGTTGAGGACGCCATCCTGCGCCAGCGCCTCGCTCTTCTGGTCCCGCCGTTTTGCCGCCTTCGCCATGTGCGGCTCCGGTTATTCGTAAATATAAATACGCCTCTATCAGTAGTGCGTCAACTGTTGCATTAGCACAAGACGTGGGAATAAGTCCATTAATGCGAGATATTCTATCAAGACAGCCGCTGCAATGCGGCGCCATTCCCTTTACATATGCGGCGTAATCGGCTTTACGCATCGCTTGACCCCCTGCGCGAACCAAGCCGGTCCAACAACTCACACAACGTCATTAAATCGACCGTCCGAAATGCTGCCCTGCCGCCGGCGACAAACCGGAACTCATCCAACGGGACGACATCAGTAAACGCAGCGGAGATCGTGCGCAGGCGCCCGTCGTCGTCCGAATAGACAACCCGGTCCTCACCCCAATGCCGCTGCCGGCAGATCAGCTCAAACTGGCGACCACAGTGCGGATGAAATGGGTGCGTGATGTGAACCTTGCGGTCGGTCGTATCCATACGACCTGCAGTCGGCGACACTCTCCAAGGCAAAGGTCGAGGTCGCGGTCCAGATCGTCCAGCGCTTCGTGCTGGCGAAGCTGCGCCATCGCCGGTTCTTCTCGCTGGCCGAGTTGAATGCGGCGATCCGTGACTGCGTAACGGCCATCAACGCCAAGGTCATGCGCCGCATCGGCAAGAGCCGCAACGAACTGCTGGAGACGCTCGACCGTCCGGCGCTCAATGCGTTGCCGAACGCGGCGTACTGCTATGCGGAATGGAAGCGGGCCCGCGTCGCGCCCGATTATCACATCGAGGTCGCGGACCATTACTACTCGGTGCCGTCGAAGCTGATCCGCGAGATGGTCGAGGCGCGCATCACCAGCGCGACGGTCGAGGTCTTCCACAAGGGCCAGCGTGTCGCGAGCCATGCGTTCTCGGCCGTGCGCAGCCGGTACACGACCATCACAGAGCACATGCCGAGCGCGCACCGCCGCTACGCGGAGTGGACGCCGCAGCGCATGATGCGCGAGGCAGCCTCGATCGGCCCGGCGGCTATCGCCCTGGTCGAGGCGATCATGAAAGCCAAGCCCCATCCCGAGCAGGGCTTCCGATCGTGCCTGGGCATCATGCGCCTGGTGAGAACCTACGGGTCCGAGCGCGTCGAGGCCGCGAGCCGGCGCGGCAATGATATCGGCGCAACCACCTACGGCTCGATCAAGTCGATCCTGCAGAACGGTCTCGACAAAGCCTACGCCAACTCGAAAGCGCCGGACGGCCCGCCGATCCGGCACGCCAACATCCGTGGTCGTGGCTACTACCACTGACGCAACGGACACGGCGCAACCCCGCGGGCAAATGCAAACCGAAAAGGAGACACGATGCTCACGCATCCCACCCACGACCGCCTGGTCGCGCTCGGGCTCACCGGCATGGCCAAGGCGCTGGAGGAGCAACGCAAGCAACCCGACATGGCCGCACTCGGCTTCGAGGAGCGGCTCGCGCTCATGGTCGACCGCGAGGCCATCGAGCGCGAGAACAAAAGGCTGGTCAGCCGATTGAAGTTCGCGAGCCTGCGCCAATCGGCCGTCGTCGAGGACGTCGACATGAAGGCCCAGCGCGGTCTCGATAAGGCGCTGTTCGCCAAGCTCGTCGCCGGCGATTGGATCGCACGGCACCAGAGTTTGTTGATCTGCGGGCCAACAGGCACCGGCAAAAGTTGGCTTGCCTGTGCGCTCGGCCACAAAGCGTGCCGCGACGACCGCTCCGTCCTTTATCATCGCGTGCCAAGGCTGTTCGATGCCCTGGCACTCGCACGCGGCGATGGGCGTCATGCCAGGCTCCTCAAGAGCTTGGCGCGCGTCGAGCTGCTGATCCTGGACGATTGGGGCCTCGCCACGCTCACCCCCGAGCAGGGTCGCGACATCCTTGAGATTGTCGAGGATCGGCACGACCGCGGCTCGACGATCGTGACCAGCCAGCTACCGGTCGATCACTGGCACGAGGCGATCGCCAATCCGACCATCGCCGACGCCATCCTCGATCGGCTCGTGCACAACGCGCACCGGCTCACGCTCAAGGGCGAGAGCATGCGAAAAATGGCCGCCAAGCGTGCCGGACTTGACGTCAAGCAGGACGCATGACCCCATGACGCCGTCGACGGGAGCCGCTGTCCGCCTTCACCGGAATGCTGTCCGCGTTCGACCGGATTCACTGTCCGCCTTCAAATGGAATGCCTGTCCGCCATCACCGGAATCCGCACTGTACCAGAACCGTGCGGCACCACGTCGTAGAAATAGTTCCAGATGACCCTCGCGCCAAAGAGCTTTCGGCCAATAATAACCGCGACCCATCCGCTAAGGCGGCGGTACCCCAATTCGTGTGTCCAGTGGCATAAAGTTCGCCAAGAACGAGAAAGATCACTAGCCACAAGATCAGGCCCAGAACCACTTTTTTCCACGCCATGGAGCGCCTCATGCAACGCCGGAAGCGTCGCGCCGCTATTCTTGTTTTGAAAAATGGTCTTCCGTTAAAGTAGTGGCCTCGCCTGGATTATTGCCGCGATAAAAGGATGAGTGCCATGTCACAGCAATATTTCCTCGTAGCCCTGGCCGTAGTCATCCTTGTTATGAATGTGTTCGGACTTGCCTTTACAGTAAGGCGAAACCGGCAACATCGGCTAAGCGAGGAAGCACACTCTCACAATCCTTCGAGACGGTACGTTTAGAAGCGTACGGCGGACCTTTATGATGATGGAGTAAGGCCGCCTCAGTTGGCGGCCTCTTTCATATTCAGCGCAACGGAATTCCAGCGCAAACCTGCGAGCCGAGCCGGCGAACTCCGGCCGAACTCGTCGTCTCTGATATGACGACGGTGCTCTTGACAGTTGTCCCCCTTTCCGTTACATTAGCCGTACGAATCATCTCGCCCGGTAAAGGACGCCGCCGCGGAGGCAGATCGCGGCGGCGGGGCGAGAGGCGGAGCCCGCGGGCGGGCTTGCAACCCGCTCCCGGGCGGTCCGGGCATCATGCCTGCCGGCATTACGACCGGCGTGCGAGGTGCGTCGCTGGAAGTGGGAGGGGAAACCGTCCCACGAAGCCTGGCCCGGATCGCACCAAGGGACTACACACCCCTTGGGAAGAGCCGTGGTGGAACGCCGGAAGGCGAGCTGTCCGGAAACGGGCAGCGCCGCACCCCAAGGTGCGGAGGTTTAAGGCCCTGCGTCTTCCGGCGTTCCATATCCTTTTTGCTTTTGGCGAAACGGAAACAGCGAAGAGAGACAACGAGGCCGCCACCCCTCGCCAGACTTTTTGCTCCCGCTTCGCGCTTCACGTGACTGAGATCGGGCGACCCGCGCGCAAAGGCGCGTGCGGCAACGGAGAAATGTTGCCGTCATCCTGAGGTGCCCGCGCCATAAGCGAGTTTTACGCGCGTCTTCGACGCGCTATGGCGCGGGCCTCGACGGATGCGGCGGAGATGTGCGGGCCGTCCTCCTTCGAGGCTCGCAAGCGTCGCTTGCTCGCACCTCAGGATGACGGGCTGGCGCGGGGCGCGGCCACTACGGGGCGGGATAACCACGGAGGTTCTTATCGAACAGGCGAGACCACCACTTGCGGCGGCGCGGAGCAGGCGAAAGCTATTCGCCGTCCAGCGGCTCGGTGCCGGTGGGTTTGCCGGCGGCGTCGAGGGTGATTTTTTCCACGCGCGCCTCGGCTTGGCGCAACAGATCCTCGCAGCGGCGCTTGAGCGCTTCGCCGCGCTCATAGATGGCGACCGACTCCTCGAGCGGCACCTTGCCCTCTTCGAGCCGTTTGACGATCGTCTCGAGCTCCTCGATCGCCCGCTCGAACGGCATTTTCTCGATGTCGCCGGTGTTGTTCTGCGCCATCGTTCGGAACTCCAACCATTTTATTTCTGCCGCTCGTCCCCGCGAAGGCGGGGACCCAGCAGGGATAAAATGCTGCGCTGGATTTCCGCTTGCGCGGGAATGAGCGGAAAGTCAATGGCGCTGCTATCCCCGCATCAGCGCGGTGACGTGGGCGGCCACCGAGTTGCCCAGCGCCTGCAGGTCATAGCCGCCTTCGAGCAGCGAAACGACGCGGCCGTCGGCATGGCGGTCGGCAATGTCCATGATCTTTTTCGTCGCCCAGGCGAAATCCTCTTCCTCGAGATTGATATTGGCGAGCGGGTCGCGGTAGTGGGCGTCGAAGCCGGCGGAGATGACGACGAGCTCCGGAGCGAATTCGGCGAGCCGCGGCAGGATCCGGCTCTCGAAGGCGTCGCGAAATTTCTCCGGCCCGTCGCCGGGGCGCAGCGGCGCATTGACGACGGTGTTGTAATCGCCGCTTTCGCCGACGGCGCCGGTGCCGGGAAACAGCGGCATCTGATGCGTCGAGCAATACATCACGGTCTTGTCGGACCAGAAAATCTCCTGCGAGCCGTTGCCGTGATGGACGTTGAAATCGACAATCGCCGCACGCGCGATGCCGTGCCGGTTTTGCGCATAGCGCGCGGCAATCGCGGCGTTGTCGAAAAAGCAGAATCCCATCGGCCGCGCGGTCTCGGCATGGTGGCCGGGCGGGCGCGTGGCGACGAAAGCGTTTTTGGCCTTTTTCGCCAGCACCTCATCGACGGCGTGGATCGCGCCGCCGGCCGCGCGCAGGCCCGCCTCGAAACTGCCGGGCGACATCGACGTATCGGCGTCGAGGTGGACGATGCCCTCCTTCGGAGTGGCGTCACGCAAGGCCTCGATGTAATCCATCGGGTGACACAGCGCGATGACTTCGAGCGGCGCCCGCGGCGCCTGGACGCGCGCCAGCATATGAAATTTCTCGGCTTCGAGCGCGCTTTCGACCGCGCGCAGCCGGTCAGGCCGCTCGGGATGCCCGGCCGGCGTCAAATGTTCGAGGCAGGCCGGATGCGTGATCAACAAAGTGGGCATTTCACACACTTAAGATGAAGCGGCCGAATAGGGAAGGCGGAACGACGTCATTTTCGAAATGCAAACCGATTTCACGACGCGAGCGCGGCATCCGCGGCAAAAATTCCTGGCGCACATTCGACAACGGTGCGTTCGATCGCGCCGGCGTGGACCGCAAAATTCTCGGCAAAAAACCGCGCCACTGCGAGCCGCGAAGCCGTATCGCCGCCCAATCGCAATGCCGCCAGCGCCTCCTTGGCCAAAAGGCAGCCGCCGGTCGCAATGCCGAACAGCCGCAAATAGGGACTTGCCCCGGCAAGCGCGGCGTCCGGTTCCTTGTCGAGGCGGGCAAGGAGCCAGCTGGTCGCGCGCGACAAGCTCTCGACCGCGTCGCCGAGCCGCACTGCGCTCCAGCCGAAGGCCGGATCGTTGCTGGCGTCCAGCATTCGCACGATGCCGCGCAATTCGTCGCAATGCGCGGCGACGACAGCGCCGTCACCGAGCGGCAGCTTGCGGGTCACGAGATCGATCGCCTGAATGCCATTGGTTCCTTCGTAGATCTGCGCAATGCGCGCATCGCGAAACAGCTGCGCCGCGCCGGTTTCCTCGATATAGCCCATGCCGCCATGGACCTGGATGCCGAGCGAGGCAACGTCGTTGGCGATATCGGTGGAGAACGCCTTGGCCACCGGCGTGAGCAGCGAGGCTTGTTGGTACGCGGCATTTCGCGCGGCGGCGTCGGTGCCGCGTTCGCTGCGATCGAGCGCCATCGCGGTCGAGTAGCAGATGGCGCGCGCGCCTTGGGTGAGCGCGCGCATCGACAGCAGCATGCGCCGCACGTCGGGATGCGCGGCGATCGGCGCCGATTCCGACGACGGCATGCCGGCGCTGCGGCCCTGGCGGCGCTCGCGCGCATAAGCGAGCGCCTGTTGTGTGGCGCATTCGGCGACGCCGACGCCCTGCAAGCCGACCGCGAGCCGGGCGCGGTTCATCATGGTGAACATGCACGCCATGCCGGCATTTTCTTCGCCGATCAAAAAGCCGGTCGCGCCGCCGCTGTCGCCGAGAATCATGGTGCAGGTCGGCGAGCCATGAATGCCGAGCTTGTGTTCGACCGAATGGGCGCGAATGTCGTTGCGCGTGCCGAGCGAACCGTCGGTCTGAAGCATGAATTTCGGCACCAGGAACAGCGAAATGCCGCGCGTGCCGGGCGGCGCATCGGGCAAGCGCGCCAGCACGAAATGGATGATGTTGTCGGTAAAATCGTGCTCGCCATAGGTGATGAAGATCTTCTGGCCCTTGAGCCGATAGGCGCCGTCGCCGGCGCGCTCGGCGCGGCAGCGCAGCGCGCCAACGTCGGAGCCGGCCTGCGGCTCGGTAAGCTGCATCGTGCCCATCCATTCGCCGGACACCAGCTTTTCCAGATAAGTGTGCTTGAGTGCGTCGCTGCCGTGGGCGTTAAGCGCGTCGATCGCCGCCATGGTCAGCATCGGCCCGTTGGCAAAGCCGATCGACGCCGCATGCCACATCTCGGTGCAGGCGGCGTTGACGATCTGCGGCAGCGCCTGGCCGCCCCATTCGGCCGGCGCGGTGACGGAATTCCAGCCGGCCAGGCGCCAGGCGCGATAGGCTTCCTTCCAGCCCGGCGCGGTGGTGACGGCGCCGTCCTTGAACACCGTGCCGAAGGTGTCGCCGATGCGATTGAGCGGCGCGATCACTTCGCCGGCGAAGCGGCCGGCTTCGGCAACGATGGCGTCGATATCGTCGATGCCAAGCTCACCGAACAGGCCTTGCTCGATTGCCGGCCCGAGCGCGGCGCCGTATTTGAGCGCGAAGCCGATGTCGGCCAGCGGAGCCTTATAGGTCACGCGCTTGCTCCCACGGATTGATCGTATGAACGCCGGGCGGCGGCGTGCTGTCGTCCGGCACGAAGAAATCCTGCGCCAGCTCTTGCGTTGGATCGATGCGGTAGCGTCCGAAATCGCTGACGCCTTCCTGGGCGAGGAAGCTGTCGTCGATGAGAAAGTGGCCGGTGAAACGCGACGGCTTGGCGAAAATCGCGTAAGCCGCATCAGCCATGATATCCGGCTTGCGCGCCTGCCGGATCATGGCGTCGCCGCCGAGCAGGTTCTGCACCGCTGCAGTGGCGATCACCGTGCGCGGCCACAGCGCGTTGACCGCAATTCCTTGCGATCGCAGCTCGCCGGCCAAGCCCAGCACCACGAGGCTCATGCCGAATTTGGCCATGCTATAGGCGGTGTGCGGCGCGAACCACTTCGTCTTCATGTCGAGCGGCGGCGAGATCATGAGAATGTGCGCATTGGCGGCCTTGGCCAGATAGGGGATCGCCCATTTCGAGACCATGAAAGTGCCGCGCGCGTTGATCTGATGCATCAGATCGAACCGCTTCATATCGGTGGCGATGGTGTCGGTGAGTTGAATCGCGCTGGCATTGTTGACCACGATATCGATGCCGCCGAAGTGCTGCGCCGTGCGGTCGAGCGCATCGCGCACCAGCGCTTCGTCGCGCACGTCGACGACGAGCGGCAGCGCCTTGCCGCCGGCGTGTTCGATGTCCTCGGCGGCCGTATAGATGGTGCCGGAAAGCTTTGGATGCGGCTGCGCCGTTTTCGCGGCGATGGCGATGTTGGCGCCGTCGCGCGCGGCGCGCAACGCGATCGCAAGGCCGATGCCGCGCGACGCGCCGGTGATGAACAGTGTTTTGCCCGAGAGCGACATTGCCGGCTACTTTTTGCGCGACAGGAAAGCGGCAAACGCCGCGCGCGCTTCGTCGGATTGCAAACGCTCCCGAAAATGCATGACTTCGGTATCGATCTGTCTGTCGATCTCGTCAAGCCGGCCGCGCATCAAGGCCCGCGATACGGCCACTGCGCCGGCGGGAAGCGCCGCGATCTCGCGCGCGGCTTTGAGCGCGACATCATCGACTGCGGCGGCCATCGCCACGACAGTGTTGACGATGCCCGCCTCCTTCGCCTCCGTAGCCGACAGCGGACGGCCCATCACCAGCATCGAGAATGCGCGTGCATACCCCATCCGCATCGGCGCCAACAGGCTCGAGGCCGCCTCGGGTATAAGGGCGAGCTTGAGGAACGGCGTGGTGAACGTTGCATCGGCGGCGGCCACGACGTGATCACAGTGAAACAGCATGGTCACGCCGATGCCGACGGCAATGCCGCCCACGGCCGCGACCAGCGGCTTTCGGTTATGGGCGAGCGTTTTGAGAAATTCCACCGTGCTCGGCCGCAATGCGCCGCTCTGGGCCGCTTCGAGAAACTCGGCAATGTCGGCGCCGGCACAGAACGTGCCTGGTGCGCCCGCGATCATGACGCAGCGGATCGCCTCGCTCGCCTCCGCCTCGCGCAACGCGCGCGTCATCGCGGCATACATCGGCTGCGTCAGCGCGTTCTTCTTTTCGGGGCGGTTCATCCGAATGATACGGACGCCGGCATTATCGGTTATGACGACTGAATCGGACATTGTTCCTCTTCGGCCCGGTGGGGGGAGGGAGGGTGCACATATATGACATTATTATAGGGTGAGTGATTATAGGGCGAGTGTCCGCCGCTATTATAGGGCGAGTGTCCAGCGTCGATCGCGGCGGCGGCACGGCCAATTCCGCCGGCTGGCCGGCTCCGCATTGATCCCTGAAGCTTGCGCCGCTATCTTGCGCGCGCCGCCGTCCACCGGCGGCAATCCGGCAGTGCTTTTGGGGCGTAGCCAAGTGGTAAGGCAGCGGATTTTGATTCCGCCATTCGGAGGTTCGAATCCTCCCGCCCCAGCCAGCTAAAAGTGATTTCTGACAACATCTTAGGCCGTTCCCGAATTGTTTTCCTCGGGGTCATTCTGAAACGAATTCTGCCCGATTTTCTGAAACTTTGTTCCCTCGACGTTCCCCAGCCGATGCGCATAGCGTTTTCGAGTAGCTGGCAGGGCACGCTCGAGTGTTTGCTTGGCATAACCAGCGTACGCTTGCATTGTCTTGTGACCGGATAGTGCGCGGCCTTGACCGTCGGTTAGTTCCGCGACCTCGAGCTCGGTCATGCCGCCATGTCGGCACGCATCTAATGTGAATGTCGACGGAAGTCCGATCTCTGCGCGCAAGCGCTGGACGATCTTTTGGAAGCCACTGATTGAAAATAACCTGCTGGTCGTCTTTTGATCGGTGCGGCCACGTGGAGGCATAACTTCACGAAGGATCATTGGCACGCCGCGACGGGGCAAATTGGCGAGAATCGCTTCGGCATCTTCGTAGAATTTTGTGGTCACATTACCAATGGTTTCTTCAAGAGGGTGCCAGACAATTTCGCCCGTCTTATGGTGCTCAATCCTGATCGCGTTCGGCCATTTCTCACCGCGGTAATCCGGCCAGCGCAGATATCCGGCGAGTACGTTTTCAGGTCGCTGTAGCCATTCAAAACAAATTACTGCGGCAGCTGCGGGTTCCGGGTAGCCACGGTCAATACAGCCCTGCGCGAAGGCATAGACCTGCTCGCGCGTCACCGCTGGTTTCTTTTTCTTGACACGACGTTTTCGCGTTACTCCTTCCCAAGGGTTGGGCGTTTTGATGTCAAATTCGTCGGGATACAGGCGCTGCACCACTCTCCACGCCTTCCGGCACAGGGCTACAGCCTTCTCGCCCTGGCGCAGTCGCTTGCCTTTGGTGCCGACGATAATCTTCTCATAAATCTTATCAGCACCTCTCGGCGTGATAGACTGAATTAGCCGGCTACCAATCCGGTCACCATTTTTGGTCAGCGTGTCAGCGACCAGTAGCATGGTGCGCTCATAGTCTGGGCGTGAACGCATCGAGACTTTTTCAAGATAGGCCTTGCTCGATTTGTATTCACGGAAGAGCCAATCAACCGTGCCGTATCGAGCAATGCTTTCGACCGGCTCACCGGCAAGTCTGGCACGCCATTCGTCAAACAATCCGTTCAGCGCCGAGGCGCGGCCGCCGTCGCCGTTTTCGCCACAGGCAACCTCATAGTCGGAACCCAGCGTCTCATTCGAGATCGTGCAACCTTGTTTTCGGTAGTAAGTTGGGACGGTAAAATAAAAGCCGATGCGCCCACCGGCGAGCGGCTTTGCAATCACGAAGCGGGGAAGGGGCTTCGCGAGCATTACAAATCCTCTGCCACGTCCCGCACCGCCGCTAATTCCGACGGGAGGATTGCTTGGTCGAGATCGTCGCGAAGCCATAGCCGGCGTTGTCCGTCGTTCACACGAGGTTGAGGATATTCCTTTCCGACGCGTTTTAGAAAGGCAGCGGTGTTCGCCACGACGAGCATCGTATCGAGGTCGTGGAGCAGGGGCGCCCCTGGAGTTTCGATGGGGATGGTGCGCTTTTCCGGCTAGTCTCCGAGGCCCAACGAATTCGGCTCGCTCGTCTATTCGATCCGGTACTCGCCGTTCATACGTCCGTCGTCGAGCCGTTGCCACATCAGATTACTGCGGTTTACGAGGCCATGCTTCCTCGGCAGCCATTGCGGTTCTTGCTGGCTGACGACCCCGGTGCTGGCAAGACGATCATGGCAGGCCTTTTTATGAAGGAGCTGATCGCACGCGGGGATCTTCAGCGGTGTCTTGTTGTCTGCCCTGGTAGCCTCGCCGAACAGTGGCAAGATGAGCTTTATCGTCGCTTCCATTTGCCGTTCGAGATTCTGACGAACGATAAGCTTGAGGCCGCACGCACCGGCAACTGGTTTCTGGAAACCAATCTCGTCATCGCCCGGCTCGACAAGTTGTCTCGCAATGAAGATGTGCAACAGAAGCTACAAGCACCTGAATGTCGTTGGGACCTCGTGGTCTGCGACGAAGCACATAAGATGGCCGCCACATTCTTTGGTGGTGAAATTAAGTACACCAAACGCTACAGGCTAGGGCAGCTTCTCTCGACCCTCACGCGGCATTTCCTGTTGATGACTGCGACGCCGCACAACGGCAAGGAAGAGGACTTCCAGCTATTCATGGCACTCCTTGATGGTGATCGCTTCGAGGGTCGCTTCCGGGATGGCGTTCATACAGCGGATGTCTCGGATCTAATGCGTCGGATGGTCAAGGAGAGCTTGCTGAAATTTGACGGGACACCACTCTTCCCGGAGCGGATTGCTACTACGGTCCCGTACAAACTGTCCGATCCTGAGGCCCGCCTCTATAAAGAAGTGACCGACTATGTGCGCGAAGAGTTCAATCGCGCTGAAGCACTCGAAAACGATAGGCGCGCCGGAACTGTCGGCTTTGCGTTGACCATTTTGCAGCGTCGCCTCGCTTCATCGCCTGAAGCCATCTATCAATCTCTGCGTCGTCGTCGAGAACGGCTCGAAAGCCGGCTGCGCGAACTGGAAATCCTTCATCGTGGTGGCGAGGTCGCGCCCACTATTGCCGCATTGGTACCGACACTCGACGCGGACAACGTCGAAGATTTGGAAGAGGCCCCCGATAACGAAGTCGAGGCCGTCGAGGAAGAAATTCTCGATCAGGCCACGGCTGCACGCAGCATGGCCGAGTTGCGAACGGAAATCGAAACTTTGAAGCGCTTAGAAACGTTAGCACATTCAATCAGGCGCAGTGGTGAAGACAAGAAATGGCGTGAGCTGGCGAACCTGCTGTCGGAAATCTTCACGCCCGCAACGACTGCAAACTCGTCCTCTAAAGAGACGACTCCCCGCGATATAGACACGAAGACGGTTCCTAAACCAACGCCGTCACCGTCCCAGAAGCTTGTTCTCTTCACCGAGCACCGCGATACCCTGAACTATCTCGAAAGCCGCATCACCACGCTGTTGGGCAGACGGCAAGCCGTCGTCATAATTCACGGCGGCATGGGACGCGAGGACCGGATGAAGGCGCAAGAGTCGTTCAGGCACGATCCCGAAGTCCGGGTGTTGCTCGCAACGGATGCCGCGGGCGAAGGCATAAACCTTCAGCGCGCTCACCTGATGGTGAACTATGATCTGCCGTGGAACCCCAACCGCATCGAACAGCGTTTCGGACGTATACACCGCATTGGCCAAACCGAGGTGTGCCACCTCTGGAATCTGGTGGCCGAAGAGACCCGCGAGGGCGATGTCTATCGGAGGCTGCTGGAAAAGTTGGAGCAGGCGCGCAGTGCCCTGGGCGGGCAGGTATTCGATGTTCTTGGCAGGCTTCAGTTTGAGGGTCGACCACTACGCGAGTTGCTTATTGAAGCCATACGCTATGGCGACCTGCCGGAAGTACGCGCTCGGCTCACAAAGGCGGTGGAGAAGGCACTCGACCGCAGCCAGTTACAGGATCTCCTGGAAGAACGTGCATTAGCGCATGACTCGATGGATGTAAGCCGCGTTCATCGTATCCGCGAGGACATGGAGCGTGCTGAAGCTCGCCGTCTACAGCCGCACTACATTGAGTCCTTCTTTCTTGAAGCCTTCCAACGACTAGGCGGCAATGCCAAGCAGCGCGAGCCACGGCGCTACGAGGTGACGCACGTCTCGGCGCCTGTGCGCAACCGTGATCGATTGATCGGCATCGGCGAGCCGGTTCTGCCGCGCTATGAGCGCATCGCCTTTGAAAAATCGCTCGTTGCGCCTCAGGGGCAGCCATTGGCCGCATTTGTCTGTCCCGGTCATCCACTGCTCGATGCGGTAATTGATATTACGATCGAGCGTCACCGCGATCTTTTGCGCAGAGGGACCGTACTTGTTGACGAGAGCGATCCCGGCCTTAGTCCACGTGTTTTGTTTTATCTTGAGCACGCTATTCAGGACGCTGGAATTACTCGTACAGGCGAGCGTCGCATTATCTCCAAGCGCATGCTCTACGTAGAGATTGATGCGGTCGGCAACGCGCGAAATCTGCACTACGCGCCGTATCTCGACTACCGGCCTCTCGCTGCTAACGAGCCCGGCCTCGAAGCAATCCTGGCGCGGCCCGAATGTTCTTGGATCGGGCGGGAGATTGAGCAGAAGGCCCAGGGCTATGCCATCGCTCACGTTGTACCTGAGCATGTTGCCGAGGTTCGCACGCGCAAGCTTGAACTTCTTGAAAAGACTGAAGCGGCAGTCAAGGATCGTCTGACCAAGGAGATCACCTATTGGGATCACCGTGCGGAACAACTGAAGCTGCAAGAGCAATCTGGGAAACCCAATGCAAAGTTGAACTCAGGCGAAGCCCGCAAACGCGCTGATGCACTTCAGGCTCGTCTGGAAAAGCGTATGGATGAAATCAAGCGGGAGCGGCAAATTTCACCGCTGCCCCCTGTGGTTCTCGGTGGGTTGTTAGTGGTCCCGGCTGGATTGATCGCAGCCATGGCGGGACGGGTTATCTCAGCCCCTGCCTCGTCGCCGGACACTCAGGCCGCAGCGGCGCGAGCGCGAGAGATTGTAATGAAAGTTGAGCGTGACCTCGGCTTCGAGCCGACCGACCGCGAGTTCGAGAAGCTCGGCTATGACATTGAGAGTCGCGTGCCACATACCGGACGGTTGCGTTTTCTCGAAGTAAAAGGCCGCGTGACTGGCGCGAACACCATAACCGTCACCCGGAACGAAATTCTATATTCGCTCAATAAACCGGACGACTTCATTCTTGCCATTGTCGAGTTTCTCGATGATGGCGCGCACCGGGTTCACTACACGCGGCGACCTTTCCAGCGTGAGCCAGACTTCGGCGTGACGAGTGTAAACTATAATTTTGCTGAACTGCTCGCGCGGGCGGAAACTCCGGCGTGACATAGCTCTGATATACGAGGGTACCTATGAGTCTGTTCGAAGATACCAATCCCAAGGCTCTCAAAGAATTACTGGGCGAAATCAATTCCCGAACAATGGCGCTGCCCGACTTTCAGCGGGACTTCGTTTGGGAACCCAGTGCAACGCAGGAACTGATTGTTTCGATAGCAAACGACTATCCAGCAGGGAGTATTCTTCGGGTACGCGATGAGAAACGTGTATTCGCGGCCCGCGAGTTCGAGGGCGCGCCAAAACTCGACGGCTATAAGCACACATTCCTTGTCCTAGACGGGCAACAACGGCTCACCTCGCTCTATCAGGCATTTTTCGGCGTAGGGGAGCATCGCTACTACATCGACTTGAAACAGCTAATTGAGGGAGCTGACTTCGAGGAGGCAATTAGCTACGAGCGCGCAAAGACAAAGCGAGTGAAGGCGCGAGAAAGCTTCGAACATCAGGCAAAGGAGTTAATTCTGCCTCTCGGCGTGTTGAAAGCTGGCGCCGGCGGATTTCTCGACTGGATGTTAAACGTAACCAGTCCGATGCCACCGGACGAGCGTGCGCATAACAGCCAAGGCGGAACGCAGCCTAGCACTACTTTGGCAGAATTACTCATGCTGCTGCTCGTTGCAAATCCATTTTCGACAATGCGGGCAACGCTGTGGCGGTAGTCGGACGAAGAGTTCGAGGATGGCGTGACGCACGGCGGGTAAAGTCGGATGCGGCGGTGGACCGTTGATTCTTTTTTTCCCGCTTCGCTGTTTTGAGACGGCGGTGCTGGAGAAAGGCGTAGGCGATCATCGTCATGAGCGCATGACGGTGAAGACCTTGCCAGGATCGTCCTTCGAAGTGATCAAGGCCAAGTTCTTCTTTCATCTGCTGGTGCGCCTGCTCGCATATCCATCGCGCCTTGATGGTGGCCGCCAAGGTGCGCAGGTCGGTCGTCGCCGGCAGGTTGGCGAGATAGTATTTTTTCTCTCCCGACATCCTGTGTTCGCCGATGAGCCAAGCCTCGTCTCCCGGCAGATGTTGTTGACCCTTGTCCCTGATCCGCTGCGGTGGTCCGTCAGCGACCCGGACGCGGACAGCAGCAAAACGAGCCTTGAGCTTGCCTTTCGTGCCGGTGCGCCAGCTGATGGTGCGCCATGTGGCGTTGGCCAACATCTTTTCGGCCGGTCGCGAGAGAATGTCGGGAATGTGCCGCCGACGAGGACGGCCGCGCTTGGCAACGGGCCAGATCATCCGCACATCGGCGGGGTACACCTTGAGGTGCCGCGGAACACCGACTGCCCAAGCAAGTTTGCGAGCCGTGAGCCCCTGACGGAACGGCGCGCTCGAACCATAACCGGCATCCGCCAACACGCAGCCAAAGCGCACACCGGCTGCGATGACACGATCGATCTCCGCCAGCGCAATCTCCGGCTTCGTCCGTGCCGTTCGGTATTCGGCTGGAACACCCGCTCGCTCCAACCGAGCCCGCTTGCTCGTCCAACTCTTCGGAAGAAACAGCCGCAGCGCCAGCATGGCTGGCACTTCGCCGCGCGCCAGCGTCAACGATACCAGGGTCTGGCAATTGGCGGTCTTGCCCAGCGCCGAAGCATATTGCGCAGCGACACCGACCGAATGCGTGCCCTTCTTGGGTATCGCGGTGTCGTCGACCACCAAGACGGCATCGCGGCCGCCGACGAGCCTGTCCGCTTGGACGAGCAGTTCGGTTTCCACAGGCGTTGAATCCCAGGCTCCGGCCGCAATGAAGTGGTGCAATTGATCGTAGTCACCAAGCGCAAGCCGCCCCGCCATCGGCTGTATGCTCTTGCGATCGCCAGGGCCGATCAGCCCCGACACATAGAGTGGACACATTCGTCGCCGCGCCTTGTGTCCCAACCGAGCCAAAAAAGGCCTGAGAAAGCGTCCAAGCTCTTCCTGCCAATCCGATGTCCCGACAACCATGGTCGGCCCCTCCAATAGCCGACCACCCATGAGTCACAGAAAAATTGATTTGGGAATCCCGCAAAGCTAAAAATCTGCCAAAGTAGTGCTAGTCAATGAACTGCTCGATGTACGCAATCGCTGGGCGCATCAAAATCCATTTTCTGGTGATGATGCTGATCGCGCGCTCGACTCCGTATCGCGGCTTTTGACTGCCGTTTCAGCACCGCAGGCCGACGAGGTCGGAAAAATGAAGATGGAGCTAAGGAGGCTCATCTTCGACGAGCAGGTGCGTGGTGAAAAACGCAAGAGTGCCGGCACCGCTATTGAGAGCCAAGTAACAGGCAACCTCAAGCCGTGGCGCGAGGTAGTGACGCCACACAAGGATGTGGCGAGCGGCCGCTATCGGCAGGCCGAGTTCGCGGCTGATCTGTGGCAGGTACATCTCGGCGAAGGCACGGACGAATACAAAAATCCGGTTGAGTTCTTTCGCCGCACATATCTCACGGAGAGCTTGAAGCGCATGTTGGTTGGCGCGGTGCGGCGTCTTTCCGGCGAGGGCGGCGACCCCGTGGTGCAGCTGCAAACCAATTTCGGCGGCGGCAAAACGCACTCGATGCTGGCGCTCTATCACTTGTTTTCCGGTATTGCACCTACGGGCCTGATCGGCATCGACGCCGTTATGCAGGAGGCAGGTGCCAAGAAGCTACCAACTGCCAAGCGCGTGGTGCTGGTGGGCAATAAGATCTCGCCCGGCAATCCCTCAAAAAAGTCCGATGGCACAGTCGTGCGTACTCTTTGGGGAGAGATCGCGTGGCAGCTCGGCGGTACGAAGGCTTATGCACGCATCAAGGCTGACGATGAAAAGGCGACAAATCCAGGCGACGTGCTGCGTGAACTATTTACCGACTACGGGCCGTGTTTGATTTTGATCGACGAGTGGGTCGCCTATGCCCGCCAACTTCACGATCAGGGCGACCTGCCCGCGGGTGGGTTTGAGACCCAGTTCACCTTCGCCCAGGCATTGACCGAGGCGGCGAGGGCGGCGCCGAACTGCCTATTGGTGATTAGTCTTCCCGCCTCGGACACCGCGGGTTCGCCACACACGCAGGCCGACGACGTGGAGGTAGGCGGCCAGCGTGGTCGGGAAGCTCTTGATCGACTTCGCAACGTGGTGGGGCGTCTTGAGTCCTCGTGGCGACCGGCGAGCGCCGAAGAAGGATTTCGAGATCGTGCGGCGGCGGCTGTTCGAGCCAATGGCCGACCCTGCACAATTCAAGGACCGCGACGTGGTGGCGCGCGCGTTCGCCGACCTCTACCGGACGCAACACCAGGAGTTCCCGCCGGAGTGCCGCGATGCCGACTACGAAAGGCGAATCAAGGCAGCGTACCCAATCCATCCCGAGATATTTGATCGCCTGTACACCGATTGGTCGACGCTGATTAAATTTCAGCGTACCCGTGGCGTGTTGCGCCTTATGGCAGCGGTGATCCACAGCCTGTGGGAGAAAGGTGACAAAAATCCGCTCATTCTGCCAGCGAACATCTCGATCGACGATCCGCGGGTGCAGTTCGAGCTGACGCGCTATCTTTCCGACAACTGGGTGCCCGTTATTGAGAAGGACGTTGACGGGCCTAGCTCGTTGCCGCTGCGGCTCGACGGTGAAGTGCCCAATCTCGGCAAGTTCGCAGCGTGCCGCCGCGTGGCACGCACTATTTACATGGGTTCGGCCCCGCTTACGCAAGCCGCACATCGGGGCTTGGAAGACAGACGTGTGAAACTTGGCTGCGTCATGCCGGGCGAGTTGCCGGCAGTCTTCGGCGATGCTCTACGGCGGCTCGCCGGCGCTGCCACCTACCTTTATCAGGACGGCCCACGTTACTGGTATTCGACGCAGCCCACCGTCACGAAGTTAGCGGAAGATCGCGCTGAACAACTAAAGCGGGATGCCGACAAGGTAGTGCATGAGCTTGATCTACGTCTGCGGAAGAATTTAGAGCAGAAGGGGGACTTCAGCCGCATCCACCCAATGCCGCAATCGGGGCAAGACGTACCCGACGATCTCGACGCGCGCCTGGTCGTGCTCGGGGTCGACCACGCCTACAGCAAGGAACCAAACTGTGCCGCCGAGACCGCAGCCAAAGCGGTCTTCGAGTCACGCGGCAACACACCCCGCCTCTATCGAAACACTCTCGTTTTCCTTGCGGCGGATAAGACGCGGTTGCAGGATCTCGACGAGGCCACCCGGCGTTATCTCGCTTGGGAATCGATCCTCATCGAGAAGGTGACTCTAAACCTAGATCCGCAACAAGTTAAACAAGCTGAAACCCAGAAGACGGCCGCCGACGGTGCAGTAACAGCGCGTTTGCCGGAGACGTATCAATGGTTGCTGGTGCCGGTGCAGGCGACGCCACAAGCCGGCGTCGAGTGGCAGGCGATCAGGCTCTCGGGACAAGACGCTTTGGCTGTTCGCGCAAGCAAAAAACTGCGCAGTGAAGAGCTCTTGCTTACGGGGTTTGCAGCCACGCGGCTGCGCATGGAGCTTGATCGGGTACCTCTTTGGCGCGGGGATCATGTTGCCACCAAGCAGTTGGTGGAGGACTTTGCTCGTTATCTGTACTTGCCTCGCATCAAGGAACCGGGAGTTCTGCTTCAATCCATTCGGGATGGGTTAGGCCTGCTGACCTGGAGGAAAGACTCATTTGCTTTTGCCGAAAGTTACGATGAGGCAGCAGGCCGCTACCGTGGCTTACGCTGCGGCCAGATTGTGGCTGTGTCCTCGGATGACACAACGAGCTTGTTGGTCAAACCAGAAATTGCTCAGAAACAGAAGGATAAGGAGACGACGCCCCCCGAAGCAACCGCCGAAGGTGAAACGGTCGGACCGACGGCCGACGGACACTCGACCTCCACAGGTGGCGTTGCGGGGGGCACATCGGCTGGTTCTCCGATACCGCCAGGCAGGCCAAAGCGCTTCTACGGCACCGTCGCCCTAGATGGCACGAGGGTCGGTCGTGATGCCGGACGCATCGCAGACGAGGTCATCGCTCATCTATCGGGATTGATCGGATCCTCAGTGAAGGTCACACTCGATATTGAGGCTGACGTCCCGGGCGGGGTGCCAGAAAATATCGTGCGGACAGTTACGGAGAATAGTCGGACCTTAAAGTTCAATAGCTACGGTTTTGAAAAGGAATAATTGGCGGTCGATGGAATGGAGCGAATGGCGCAAGTGTCCGGCTGTTCAAGGAGTGCAATGGCGGCGCGTTCTGACCCCGGCGCGCGCGATTTGCTCGCTTGACGAGGTCTTCGACAGGAGGTGGCGATCTTGTCCATGAAACCAAAAGCGGCAGCCGAACTCCCGCCCAACATCAAAGAGTTCAACGAAATTACGGCAACCATCCTGGCGGAGCTCTACCGATCGCATCCCAAGCCAGCCACGATTGAAACCGGCAGAGTTGCACAGGTTCTTGGTGTAGCACCGACTGACGAAATGCCGTCCCGTCGCACGTTTCAAGATATGGAGGTGCATACGCTTCATTGGCTTGCAGCAGAGGGCTTCGTTACGCACATGAGCGGCCCAATTACCGCTGCTCGTTGCACCCTTACCGCGAGAACGCTCGCTGGAATTAGAGCGGCCGGACCGGAATTTGCTGCCGCCGTAGACCAAGGTTCATCGGAAGCTGGGAAACGAAAAATGGCTGAGGCGATGGGCAACTTTTTCGGAGCCTTTACTGGATCAGTTGTGAAAACCCTGGCCGGTTAAAGTTGATTGTGAGAGGGGCAACGGCTTCGTTCGGTCCGATATTCGTCGGATTCGTTGCTCGGTAATCTCACTCAGAATTCCAGCAACTATATACTTGAGGGCAAGCGGCTGACGGATACCTCACCAAGCCTAAGACGCGAAAACAGCGGGCTAGAAAGTTTTTGGCTTGGCGGAAGCGGCGCGCTGGCGAAGTTCTTTAACTTTCTTTGCAAGCGGCTTATGCGCCTGCGGGGGTGTGCTCAAAAAGTGGCGCACCACCTCTGAAATTCGGGGTCTTTCGTCAGGGTCTTGTTTAGTCACATGGAAGATTTGTTCTACAGCGCGCGCCTGACGCTGGTGCGTGCAGAGCATCACATCCGTGATTTCAATAGGCGCGTTGACGACTTTGTCAACGGCAAGCCATGGACCATTTTCGTTGATAAAGGTTCGCAGCCGGGGAAGGACCTCGTCAAAATCAAATTCACGCAACCACTGCCGGATATGCTGCCCTGCATCCTTTTCGATGCCGCGAGCAATCTCCGGGTCGCTCTCGATCACGCTGGTTACGCCGCTGCACTGGCCAGCGGCAAGATCACTTCTGGAAATCCTAAGCGTCCGCGCACTAACTTTCCTTTCGCCGACACTCTCGCCAACCTCGACAACCACATTGACAAGCGGGGCGCCTGCAAAGATTTGCCAGCGGAAATCACGAAGCTGTTTCGTGGGTTCAGCCCATACAAAGGAGGGGCAAATGATCCCCTCTGGGGCTTGCACGAGCTCTGTAACATCAAGAAACACTGCGCCCTAGTTCCCCTTCAGATCAACAAGGCGCTTGCCTTCTTTAGCGGCGAAATCGTTGGGGAGGGATGGAGCATGCACGTTGTTAGCCCTTCCAGCGCCGACCTCGGCTGGGATCCGAAGAGAAACGAGATCACACTCATGAGTGTGATTAGCAAGCCGGACGCAAATCCTAACATAGATGCCGATGTGGCCTTCGATGTTGCGATCGAAGGTATTGAGACGCTGGGACGCGAACGCGCGCGCTACGAACTCGCCGCTATGCGCGGTATAGTCGGGCGCATCGTCCATACTACGGAAGAAGTGTGCCGCAGCCTCGGCTTTCAGTTGGATTAATATAAGCGATCCTGAATGTTCGCATCGGCCTTTCGGTTTTGCAACCAATTCCATCAGTCAAGTTTATAGTTGCCAGAATTCCCTATGAGCATCGAGTGGATATACCTCATCATTTCCAGCCTCGAGATTGCGTCGCGTGGCAGGGGTTGCTCACTGTCCGTATTATATCCACTTTACAGACAGTAGCAGCGAAGCCAGGATTGATTCACATGACAAAATCCGCCCGCAAGCGCACCCCCTCAATCATCGTAAACCGGACAGTTCCTCGGAGAGCCCCCAATTCCGAGCTCCGGCCGCGGGAGTATCTGACCGAAAAGGAGATCGAACGGCTCCAGGAAGCTGCCCGCAAGCGGTCCCGCTATGGGCATCGCGACGCCACCATGATCCTGGTGGCATTTCGCCATGGCCTCCGAGCGTCGGAACTGTGCGGCCTGAGGTGGGATCAGGTCGACCTCAACGGTGGCCGCCTGCATGTCCGAAGAGCCAAGGGCGGGATCGATAACGTCCATCCCCTTGGCGGCAAGGAAATCCGAGCGCTGCGTCAGCTCCGCCGGGAGAACATGGAAACTCGCTATGTCTTCGTCACCGAGCGCGGCGGTCCCGCCACCACCGCGGGGTTCCTGAAAATGATTGCCCGGACCGGAGAGGCCGCCAAGATCCCATTCCCGGTCCACCCTCACATGCTCCGGCACTCCACTGGCTACAAGCTCGCCAACGACGGGCACGACACCCGAGCGCTTCAGCACTACATGGGCCACAAAAATATCATGCACACGGTGCGCTATACTGAAATGGCTCCTGATCGGTTCAAGAATTTTTGGACAGACTGACCCGGCTTGACGCGATGCGCGCGCGTCGCTCTTTCCGGTGCGGACAGGACCTATGTCTTGCGTCGCGTGGGCCCGCCCGCCATGCTTAGGTGGGAGCAAACGATGAGCGAACAAATCGCGGCTTACGAAGTAAGCGCGTTCAATACGGCGACCGCTTCGGAAAACAAGATCCACGATGATACGACCGCGCGTCAGTTCGGGTTCCATGGTGCGCTGGTGCCGGGCGTGGAAGTGTACGCCTATATGGCGCACATACCGGTGGCGCGCTGGGGTCGCGCCTGGCTCGAAAGCGGCGAGGCTGCCTGCCGTTTTCGGAAACCTGTCTATGACGGTGCCGTCGTGCGTGTGACAGCGACGGATGAATTCGACGGGCTCACGCTCTGTGCCGAGAGCGCGGGGGTATGTTGCGCGACGGGACACGTCTCCATGCCGTCGGAGCGACGGCCGGCACCCGCAATCGACGCCTTGCCAGCAGGCGCGCCGCCCGCTGAGCGTCCGAATGCGAGCGAGACCTCACTCGAACCGGGGCGGGCGCTCGGCATTGCGCCATTGACGATCCACCGCCTTATGCTTTTGACCTATCTTGACGAAATTCGGGAAACCGATCCGGTCTACCGCACCGAAGGACTGGCGCATCCCGGTCAGATCCTGCGGCTTGCCAATAATGCGCTGTTACAGAACGTCGTGCTCGGCCCGTGGATTCACGTCGGCAGTAAGATACGCAATCACGCTTCGGTGCGCGTAGGAGAACAGCTTACGCTGCGCTCGAAGATCACATCGAATGTCGTTTCAAAGGGCCATGCAATCGTTGAATTCGACGCCATCGTCATCGCCGAAGGCGCGAGAAGCCGTCGCCGAAATCACGCATACTGCAATCTGGCGGCCGCGACAAATCGCGGAGGCAGGTTAAGCACGCTGGCGCGGCGATGCGGTCGCTTACGGGGAAGAGCGAAAAGTCAGCAACTTTGAAGCCGAGGAGGATCAACCGAACCGTCGGCCGCGGAAGAAACCCTTATTCGTAGTATTTTGCTTGATATTGGCGGTCTCGCCCTTTTCCGCGGCGTTAGCATGATGTTCATGCTTTACCAACTTATCATTCGAGACTTCTTTTTTTCCCGAGCCGCTCCCGTGATCGTTTTTGCTACGACTGGCAGGCGGAACGGGTGGCATATGGGTCGGCATAATCGATATCTTCGTGTTACGGACAAACCCCAAGCGCACAAGGTTGTACGAATGGGCAACCGCCGCGTCGAATGGCAAGACTATCGGGACTGACCGACTGGATCCGGAGCTTCGGTGCTGCTCGTTGATTGGGATGTTGCGCCGGATTCCGATGCGACGGCAGGCGCGCTCGATGTCCCTGCCTGACGGTGCGGCGTCATGAACGACATCGCCAGTGCCATGGCAACCCACAGCCACCAGTAATTTTTCTGTACACCGAGGACTTTTGCGATTCCTGGCGCGGCGTTTACGGTCCCCGCTGCGGCCATAGGCGCAGCCTCGCCCGACTGCGGCAGAAGCCGAACCAACCGCGCGGCAATGGCCGCCGCTTCTGGTGACTTCCAGCTCCGGCCCGAGACTAGATCGAGGATCGAGAGCAACGTCTTCTCCGCGATCGCCTTGGGCATGGCCGCCAACCGGGTTGCCTCCTCCCACGGATCGACATTGGTCCGCGCCAAAGCAGAAATGACGCTGAGGCGCATCCCGTTTGCGTCTTCGCAGACTGGAGCAAACAGAAAATCTTCGTAACTGGCATTCAGCGTTGAAAATCTCGCGCGATGTTCCACGGTAGAAGGGCCTTTGGTTACAGCTCCCGGAGGTACTACTTAGGCTTCAGTTTTGCGATTGATTGGACGCGTTCGGACTGCAAATCGGGACGGTACGAAGATCGTTAGCGTAGGGATAAGTGCCATCGCGGCTAATCGTTCGGGCTTGCGAGAAAAATATATTGTGCGTGAGTGACCGCGGCATCAAATCTTAATTTGCGGCTGGTCGTGCAAAACGGCATTCAACAATGAGCTGTGAATTTCCAGGCCACTGCCGTTGTAGTCAATGAAGCCCAGTTTTCGAAATTTGTTCATGAAGAAGCTCACGCGGGACCGGGTCGTTCCGATCATCTCGGCAAGTGTCTCCTGACTGATCTTGGCGATAATCGGTTCTGGTTTGCTTTCTTTACCAAAGTTCGCCAATAGCAGGAGCATTCTGGCAAGACGTTTCTCGCGCGCCCAACCGCGTCTATGTGATGGGCCAGCGCACCAAGTGGGGCAACTGCTCGGCGGTGGGCAATCTGTCGTTCAACTGGCGGCTTGTGATGGCCCCAGATTTCGTCCTGCACTACATTGTCACGCACGAGATGGTGCATCTGGCCGTTCCCGACCATTCCCGCAAGTTCTGGCTGACGGTGCAGAGCCTGTGCCCCCAGACAGAACGGGCGCGGCAGTGGCTGGTGGCTAATGGGCAGCGACTTCAGTTGATTGAATTCGGTCAGTGAATGGTTCATCGCCCCGGCTCTGGCCGGAAAGGGCACCTGAACCTCGCTGCGGCGATCGGGTAATCGTCTGCACGGTAGAATCGGTTATCGGCAAGGCCAAAGTGCTGAAATCAGCAAGAGGGAGGCGGATTAGAAGCAGCAGGTTATCGCCCAAATGTCTTTGCCGGTCGGACTAATTCGATGTGACTTACCTTCAGAGCAACTGCAAGCTCATACAGCGTAATAACCGTTGGATTACGTCGACCTTGTTCGAGACTGCTAATGTACTGCTGGCTAAAGCCTGACAACTCGGCAAATTCTTCCTGAGTCAGCTCTCGTTTTTGCCTGAGCCGCTTCACATTTCGCCCGACCAGTCTGCGCATATCCATGCACAGAGGTCAGCCGATTACATATCATAAGTTTATCAACTATATTATGTATATCCGGGCTGGTTTAGGGTTGCCTCATCGGCATCAGATTCTTGAGAATGAAACATTCTATCACGGTATCGCGGGCGGAACTTGAACATGCACTCAGGCTTGTGACCGTTGGCTTGCGCGGCAACACCATTGCCGAGGTGCGGTTTAGCCTTGTGAGCGGCTTTCTCGAAATCGCGGGACCCGGTGCAGCTCATTCCCTAGCTGCTGAAGGAACATGGCCGTCGGCTATTCTAGCTGATGGGGGAGTCTTGAAGCGGGTCGCATCCCGATTGCCGACCGGTGAACCATTAGTGCTTAAGGTCGAAAGCTCCAGGCTGTACATTGGCACTTTCAGCCTTGAGGCGACGGTGTTGGATATTGCGCCCGTCGGTACACAGCTTCCTATCGGGGCGACAGGCGCAGATATTCTTATTGCGGTCGAGCGATTAGGTGAGGCTCGCGTAGCGGGAAGTATCGGAACGCAAGCGATCGAGAGTGCGCGTGAAGAGCTTCTAGCAGGCATCGATCAAGCTGTACGCGCGCTGAAACCATTTGGCATCGCTGAGGCAGAGGTCGCTCGTCTGGTTCGCCGCACGATGCGCGAAAAGGCGACAAGCAGATTGCCAAAGAACAGGACTTGCTCGACTGCGCGATCGCCAACTCCCTCCGAAATGGAGGATATGTCGGTCCGAGCGCTGAGCGAGGGGGCGAAAGAACTCCTGGCGGAGCGCCAGGACAACCGCGATGCGGTGAAATTCAATGAGATACCGTTAGCTTCAGCGGAGGGGAACCCGGACGTCAATTTGGGACTGAAAATTCATGACGACGAACAGGCAATGAAACATGGCGATTGTTGGTCCTGTCCGACACATGATGCGATTCTTGAGTTCGCGAATGAGCGCTATTCGGCTCTTACACGAAAGGTCGTCTTTCACCTCCAACGCATAAAAGCCAGCGGTGTTTACGGCGACGATTATCGCCATAAATCGTTATGGGATGAATACTGTCATGAAGTGCAGGAAGGCCCTTATGATTTGCTGGACAATGCGTGGGATAGAACGCTCACACCCGCGCTCAGCGCGATCGTTGACGCCATACCACGCTATGAAGCAGCGTTGCTGACTATTGGCGCTATCTGGGACCTTGATGAAGAGTATGAATTGGCTCCTGTGATAATGCCCGATCTGATACGCCGAAATCTGGAACAAATGGTATCGAAGCTTGCGGGTGCTCGCGACATGTCTCGCTTTGATCCTACTCTCTTCTAAACCCGTCGATACAGGGGTGGATGGCACATTGCCCGAGGAATTAAGCGACGCGCGCCGCTCTTGCAGAAGCATCCATCCGGCCTAGGAAAGAACGCTATTGAGGACGCGAGATGCCACCCGAACTGATTACTGACATGGAATTACGCCAAGGAAAGGAGTTCGGTTTTTCGCCGCCCAATCTTAAGGACATGCAGCGATGAAAGAGTGGCTACTGGTGCTCACCGGTCCGCTAGTGCGCCAGATTGACGGTAACGTTCTTCCTTTGGCCGCGAGTTCTCCCTCGAAGGCATGCTCGAGAGCTACACGCAAGGACGGTAGCGTCCAGCGTCCCAACCCGCTTCGACCGAATTAGAAAACCAGGAGGATGCCGAAGCCCAATACCGCAAAGTACAGCAGCTCATTAAACAAGCACTTGAAGCGACCGACGAGCCTAACGCAGCGAGCCGATCTCTCCTTTTGACCGCGGGAGGATATGGCGTCGCGAATAACGACGACGCGCCCCTATACACTTTCTGTGACTACGCTCAGTGGTTCACTCGGCACCACTACGGCAAACGCGACCGCTCTCCGGGTTGGACGGCAGGGCGCCACCAGCATGTTACCGCGCGGCCGGCAGCCGCTTGCCCCGCGCTCTCGCTCCCGATTCTAACCAATGCTTAGACTTTAAGATGCGGTCATCAACAAACGTAAAATGTAGTGCCAAGCCGCCACTGCGGCGCCGATTGCTATTGCCGATCAATCACTTGATAAACCGTGCTCTCGAAGATGGGTTTGAGCGGGCGTTCCGGAACGTACTTGATTTCTATGTAATCGAGGTCCGTCTGCACCACCTGACCCACTGCGGTTCAAGCAGCCCCCGGAACCAAGCTGATGAAAGTCTCAAATTTTCCACTGGGCGATCGCTCGATCTTGTTCACAACTCGAAGCGAGACCTCGACCGGCTGGCGCAGCGCGTTGCGCACTCGCTGTGTTAACGCTGCAAGATCAATCGGCCGTTGATCCAATTCCCTGACGTACCGGATTTCGATATGGTCGAGGTCCTTCTGCACGACCTGAAACTGTCGGATCGAAAATTCTTCCAGCGCAAACCTTGGTTCGACCGGCCACAGCGTCGTTCCGTCCTTGAACCTGAACAGATTACGGTAGCGGCCGAAAATGCGCCGCAGCGTGGGAAGTCGGTGGCTGCAGTGCGGATCTGCTGTTCCGAATTCGGCTAGATCCCCGACTTCATAGCGGACAAGGGGCATGGCGTAATTGTAAAGGGGGGTGACAACGACGCGTCCAATTTCGCCCGAAGCAGCTGGGGAGCCGTCGTCACGAAGAATTTCGACAAAAACCGTCTCGGCACTGATGTGATACTCGCCGCATTCGGGACATTGCGCGGCAATGTGGCCGACTTCCTGGGCGCCGTAGGTATCCGCAATCTCGCTGCGGAAAGCGGAGCGGCATACTGCGCGGATCTCTCCATCGACCACGGTGCCCACCGAAAAGATTAGATCAAATTCGAGTGCTATGCTGCGCTGTTGCGATGCAATGGCAAGTCCTTTGAGAATGCTCGAATAAGACATGAGATAGTCCGGTTTACGTATCACGAGCCAATCCAACTGAGTGTCAATATCGAAACCATTTGAGAGAAAATATGCGACGCTATTTAGCGCCGCTGAATGCCAGCCAGAAGTAGTGAACCCATGAGCAGTTGGAGAGCATCCAAGGTGATCGAAAGAGATTTGCGCGAACGACTTTCCGCTGTCGACCGCCCACCAACGGTACATCCGCTCGGTGAGCGCCCGGCAACTCACCAGCTGAGCACAGCTGATATTGAAGGCAAGAGGTGTGCCGGTGGATCCCGCTGTCGTATCTTGGAGGACCGGTCCGACTTCCGGCGGCGTCGAGCGGCTTACGAGCTTATCATGGTTTGCTATTACTTCGGCGCGCGTTAAAATTGGCAGCTTACACCACATCTTCTCAAAATTGGCAGGGCTTGTTACGTCAAAATCAATTCTGTCCTTGTAAAACTCCGTGGTTTCACGAGCATGCGCCAGCAGCTTGGCCAGCAGCGACATCTGATAGGCGCGGAGCTCGCCGGGCTTCAGTTGCTCGGTTCGTGCGACCAGCTGGATGAAGAAGCGGAGGAGTTCCGGATGCATGTCCTGCGGGCAGGGATGGGGAGCTCGATCGGGCGAGAGGCCGCTAAAACAATTTAGGATATCGAGAAGAGGGCACCTAGAGCAAGTTTCCGCTGCATCGAATCGGGCGATTCCCGTGCGTGCTTAGATGAGGGAGGCGAGCGGCATGAATTCGATTTTGGAGGCGAATCATGACGAAAGCTTGTTCTCAGAACCTGCGGGAGCGTGTTCGGGAGGCCGACGAAACGGGTGCGCCGTGACGCGAGACGGCCGAACGGAGGTGAGCTTCACTTCGGGCCGCCTAACGACCTTAGGTCGTCAAACATGCAGGTAACCGTCATCTGATGATTCACGTTCACCCGCAGGCTTCACGCCTGACTGCCGCGCTCTCGAGTCTTTGCGCGCACTCTATCGGGCGTCGGAGGCTTTCCAGTGAAATTCCCCGCTTGAGCGCGAGCACCACTCCAGCGGCCTCCAGATATGAGCGCACCGGTATGACATTTCGCATCTGCATCGCGTCATTGCTCACGCTCAGCACCGTCTGATTCTCTTCAACGGCAATCAATGGGATGTCACTGAACTCCGCGGCTAGCGCTGGTGTACCACCCAAGCAGGTAGCGGGTACCACGATCGCACCGACAGAGTTCAACGTTACGAGATGAGGAGCCACATGATCCAGCCGGTCTAGCCCGATCAAACGAGGTGCCCGCGTGAGACCCTTAAGTACGCAAAGATAATGCGGGGTCGAGATAAACTCTGCCGAGGCGCGGGGATTGTGTGTGCCCCCCTCTTTTACATCCTTGTAGTAAGGCAGTGGCGCGTGCGCGGTCGGCACGCGAAATACTTTCGAAATCAGGTGAGTGATGATCGCTTCCACACCACCGGACGGATTCGGTATCTGACCTGACAGATGTTGTGAAAACTCGGCCGTGGTCACCCCGTGTATTACTGAGACTGCGCCGATCGCGTGGACACCCTCACTCAGCAGCTGCTCGACGCTCGCGAGAATCGCAAGCGGATTGAGTACAGTGCCTCCTGCGCAGCCGCTCGGTGACCAGACGGCACGGACACCAATCTCCTCCGGCCCAACTGTATAGGTTCCGCAGTCGATGCCAGCAACCGCGCGGGCAGCGTTCAGCGCGTGCACGACATCATCGAGATATGCCTCACCCGTGGGGTCGACGAATGTGCCGATCCGATTGCTCCGCGTGGGCGCCAGGGCGAGATGACCGAGCAGAAAGTCATCCAAACTCTTGCCTTCGACATAGAGGATATTGTCCGCCATCTCATTGATGTCGGAGGCGTTCACAGCATTCGGATGTGTAATCACCACATCGGCGGCAGAGGCCAGCAGATTCGTCGCCGGGCATGCATCGCCCGCAAAACCGCCGATCTCGCAGCGGACTCCGGTCGGCACAACCTGGACGACGGCAAACTTCTCGTCCTGATGGTCCTTGCGTCGGGGAGATGTCAGCTCAATCTGCGTAAAGAGATCACGATAGGGATCACCTGCATCCAGCTCGACAAACGTGGATTCAATGATTGCCTCACGCGCGGTGAGTCTGACAATCGCGGCCCGCAGCGGGTAGCGGCCGGCGCGCTGATGAACCCCGAGTTCCCGCCCCATCTGGTCGAGCCAGCTGAGTAAATCATTCTTCAGGATGGTCAGCGTTGCATTCGTGATTCTCATTGTTGCCCCGCTCACGATCGCTGACGGGATGGCCGGCCGCGGCCCTATCACCCCGGTCAACAATTCAACTGCTCTCTGCGCGGAATCCCCGGTTGGAGCCATATTAGAGCGGATTCCTGTCACGTGGAAGCGTAGCCTGCATGTCGGAAGTAATTGGTGCATTCTTGCAGGCTGAATGCGGTCACGATGGCGCCAATCCTGCGCGAGAGGCGCGGAATGGTTCGTTCAGCTGCTTTTCGCAAATGCGCCATGAGGGTTGCTGAAGGCCTGTTCGGCCATGCCGAGCATTGGGATCATGACGGCGGCGAGACCAAACCGAGCGTCGCTTTTGGCCGCGTGATGGTTGCGCGGAGGGCTTCGCGTTAGGCCGGGGAAGCTCTTGTGCCCATATTCCTCCCGAAACTGAGCCCCGCCGCTTACCGGTCCGGCCCGGGTTTTCTTCATCATCCTGTTCGAGATAAAGAGGCCGCAAGATGAGGCGGCCTCGCTTGACGCATTAGTGCCCGGTTGCGACTGCGAGCACCCTGCCGCAGCCAACGCCGCAAGACAACCTCTACTTCTCGACTTCGACGACGTACCGACCCGGATTGTCTTCTGCGCCTTTTCGCGCTGCGGCGCCATGTCGGTCCAGGCTTTCGACTTGTAGAATGCCACCGCGTCATCCACGCTATCCCACTCGACAATGGCGACATTCTTGGGAGGCGGCGGCCCTTCTATGGAAACAACTCGCCCGTTCAGGGTGCGCAAAGCGTGACCGTGACCCTTCTCAATCGCTTTGCGGACGGTAGGCAGGTAGCTTGGATCCATTGCGCCAATCACTTCAATCTCGCCGACGCTATAGGCTTTCAGCTTGTTAGATTGCGCGGCGTGAAGTCACTGCGTGGCCGCTGCACCGAGCGCAGCGCCGGTAAGGACAGCAAGTGTCATCTTGTACTTGGAGTTCATAAGTTTTCTCCTCTCCGTTTGGTTTGTTCGGCACATGAGTGCGCGCACCGCAAACGGCTCGCAGGTCATGGCATTTGTAAAAGATGATGAAAGGCCGGAAAAAAGCCCGACCGACTAAGAATAAGCGCCTGCCGATGGCATCATCGCTGTCACTTCACCGACCGAAGATTTCGGCACCCCCCGTCTCGACCGGCAGCTGACAAAAGACTATCAGACCTCTCCACCCCTGAAAAGAACGTGCTCACATAGCATTTACAATGTCTAAAAGGTGAAGCCGCTTGACTTGAGCGAAGTCCGAGTTGTGTCCGCTTTCCACCCGATCGCGACCAAATCGCGGAGCGTCACTGCACTTTGCTTTCGGGCCAGAAGGAGACATGCCCCCACAATGCTAAGGGGGCGAGTTCCTCGACGCCCTCACCACTCAAAAAGGTTGCAGCTGCAGCAGCAACCACGCGCCGCCGGCGACGAAAGCGATGCCGGCGAGGCGCGCGATGAGCCGGCCGAACGGCAGCACCTTTTCCAGCAACACCAGAATCGCGAGCGCGGCGATCCAGAGGAAATTCATAACGCCACCGACAAACAGCAGCGCCATGACCGCCCAGCAGCAGCCAATGCAGTAGAGGCCGTGACGAAGGCCGAGCGTCAGCGCGCCGCCGCCTCGCGGCGAAAGCCGCCGTGGCGCATGATGAAGGTGAGCGGCGCCTGGCAATACGACAGGCAGGCGTCCTTGAACGGCGTCCATTGATAGAGACCGGCTGCAATCAGCACGATGCCGCCAAGAATGTTGCTCGCGCTCTCCATCATCGGCGTCAGCAACGCGGCACGTTCCAGTGCCCATTGGGCCGATGTCGCCGCGAGCGAGAACGCTGTCCATGCCAGCAGATAACCGCCGGCAAACCACGCGCTCGCGGCGAACGGCTTACCGTGCGCTCGCCGCCTGTCGCCCGACGCGTGCGTAGATAAGGATCATCGGTGCGACCGAAGGCGTCATCATGCCGATCATCATCACCACCCACATGGCAAACACGTAGCCGAATTCGATCGGCTGCCACGGCTCGCTCGCTGGCATCATCAGGCCTTGGCCCGCGGGAATCATGCGAAAACCAGTCATGTCCATGCCGTCCATCCACATATCGTTGGCGAGCCAGACGAGATCGGCCCAGGCAAGCGCAGTGATGAGGGCGAGCGCAGCGACGACGATGACACGGTCGCGCCGCAGCACGGCTTCGAGCGCGGCACTCATCGGCATTCGCGCTATTGCACGATGCCGCTCTGGCAAAGATTGACGTGCGCGAATTGCGCGTAGGAATCGGCGAGCTTGATCTGCATCGGGCGCGACACCGTGGTCCAGCCTCGCCCCATTTCGGCTAGCGAATATTCGAAGCCGTTGGGGATATCGATCCGAGCGCGATGCTCGGCGCCGGTGACCGGATTCTTGATCGGTTCGCCGCGGCCCTCGGTAACGCCGCGCACGACCAACCGGCCTTTGCGGGCGTCGATGTCCACGTCGAAATCGATGGCAGCAAAGATGGGCTCGTGCAACTTCTCCAAGGTGGTGGAGAACACCTGGAAAATGGTGGCGCCGGGCTCGGTGTCCTGGCCGCTGAGAATGCGCAACAGCGCTCCGCGCTGCGCCTCGGTCGCCCGCTCGTCGATGACGACTGCCGCCTCGCCTTTGCCTTCGTGGATCGGTCCGGGCCAGCGGAAAATGCCGACGAACCGCAACCCGTCGAGCCGTGTATCGCCGTGATGGCCCTGATCGATCTGCATCCCGGCAACCGCCTCGCAGTAGCCGTGGGTCGGCAGCGCATTGAATTGGCACGGACAGCCATAGGCGCAGTTGCAGTTTACAAATTCTCGCGCCTTGATCGTCCATTTCACGTCGGTCATGTCGCCCTCCCAAATCGCGCCGTGGATCGTCTTATGGGCCGGATATCAGCCCTGCGATACAAGCTAACACAAACCGGGTATCGACGTCAGGGCCCCCTTTTTGTTCTACCGGTTCGCATTGGGCGCGTCTGAGAAGGGTCATCTGCTTCGTTTGACGCACCCGGTGGCGACTTCCGTTATTACCCCGAACGCCGACAAATCGCTGCGTCGCGGCGAACGACGTTTCGGGCCAAAAGCGACATCAACTCTTTTGAGCCGGTTGACGTTAACTCGGACATCGCGAAAGTGCAGCGGATGACCCAAGAGAGACATTATGCCGGGATCGAAATTTCCTCACGCAGACATTTGCAGCGGCTTGCCCGCGAGCCAAGCGGCGCCCCGTGCGTAGACGGCGTCAAGCGCGGGGCCGTCCAGGCCCGGCACGTCGGTCCGAACTTTCTGGCCGGCGCGCACCAGCGAGTAGGCAAGATGGCGATATCCCTCCGGATAACGGGCGAGCAATTCACCGTCGAGCTTCAAGGTCGCCGACGGATCGACAGGATCGAGGCGATCCTTCTCCAGGATAGGCTGGAACAGCACGATCCCCAGCGGCCTTTGCGGTTCTCCAGAAAGAAATAGAAGCGTCCGGTGCAGACCACATCGCATAGCACGCCGTCAATCGTGACCCGAGACGAGATCATCTGCTTCGTCTGAGCGATGGCGCGATTGCGCTTGAGGTCGATGGTGGTGCCGCCGAGGAAGTGCAAGAAGCGGACACCTTTGTCGTAGCCAGCTTGGCTCGCCTTGGCGAATTCCTCGAAACTGCCCTCGATCCACGTGGTGATCATCCGGCCTTCTTCGTGCCACAGCTCTCGAAACCGATCCCACCTACGCGCATCGCGCAGCAACGCCCAGTTCTCAACGATTTCGCGGATTGTCAGTCGTTCCAAAAGCTCTTTTGCGCTCGCCATTGCTTCGCTCCCATTAGATAGGAAAACGCCGATCAAGTTCGCACTTCTGCCAAAGGCTTGGACAACAATTGAATGCCACGACCCCGCGCATCTATCTTCATCAGTTTATCGTGGCTCTGCACGCGTAGGTAAGGGGCAATGTCGGTTATTGATGTGGTGGACGGGTGCGCCGGGAGACCGGCAAGAGGTAGACGGTGGAAGTCCGTCACGGTGAAGGAGTAGCGAACCGCACTGGCCCCGAGTGATGCACGGGTTGTCCGCGAGGGCAGACGTGAAGCGTTCACAGGGGAGGGCGCAGGCGAGGTATTGAGCGGCGTAAGACAAGTTCGGGGTGCTGATGTTTTCCGTCCCACAGAAGGCAACACGGCTGGTGTCGATATCGCAAGACATATGCCGACCCCGCGTCGTCGTAGACCCTGGCATGCGCAGAAGCCTTTTGCACGGGAACCGGGAGATCTCCATCGCCGTCCCCGCCAGTCGTGGCCGGGACGTTGTCGGGAAGGCCGGAGGCTGTAGCCGATGATGAGTGCGAGGGAGAAGTCGGACCTGTCCGAAGTAGCGGAGAAGCGAGCGAACAAGGCGGCCTCGGCCGCTGCGGAGCTCGTGGAGCGAAGGGGCAGGGCCAAGGAGAATGCGGAACTGCAAAGCACGGTCCGGACGCAGAGCCGGGCAGCCGTGTCACAGGCGCAGGTCCGCATACGAGAAGCCGTCATCAGGAATAGACAGGACAGGCTGACGGCGCTTCTGCATCACCTCACCGTTGATGTTTTGCGGGCGAGCTTCTTCGGTCTGAAGAAGTCCGCCGCGCCAGGTGTCGACGAGATGACGTGGACCGAATACGCAGAGCACCTTGAGGCAAGCCTCATGGACCTGCATGCACGCGTCCACACAGGAGCGTACCGAGCGCTGCCGTCGCGCCGGAAGTACATACCGAAGGCGGATGGCAGACAGCGACCGCTCGGCATCGCGGCCATAGAGGACAAGATCGTCCAGGCTGCGGTGGTGGCAATCCTGACGCCGATCTATGAGGCGGAGTTCCTGGGTTTCAGCTACGGTTTCCGACCGAAGCGCAACCAGCATCAAGCATTGGATGCGCTAGCGTTCGGGATCGGGAAGCGGCGGATCAACTGGGTGCTCGATTGTGACGTTCAATCCTTTTTCGACAAGGTCAGCCGGGATTGGCTGATCCGTTTCGTCGAGCATCGGATTGGCGACCGCCGAATCATCCGGTTGATTGCCAAATGGCTGACGGCAGGCGTGCTCGAAGATGGACGCGTGATCGAGACGGAAGAAGGGACGCCGCAGGGCGCGGTCATCAGCCCGCTCTTGGCGAACATTTACCTCCATCATGTCTATGATCAGTGGGTCCACCAGTGGCGGCAGCGATGCGCCACCGGCGACGTGATCGTCGTGCGTTACGCGGACGACGCTATCGTGGGCTTCGAGCATCGGCACGAAGCGGAGCAATTCCTTGCCGATCTCAAGGCGAGGCTCGCTCGTTTTGGACTAAATCTTCATTCCGATAAGACGCGGCTCATCGAGTTTGGTCGGCACGCGATTGCGAACCGCCGCGCTCGAGGCCTCGGTAAGCCGGAGACGTTCGACTTCCTAGGGTTCAAGCATTATTGCGGGACCCGGCGGGATGGCAGCGGCTTCGTGCTCGGAAGGAAGCCGATGGCCAAGCGCATGCGAACCAAACTTCGGGAGATCAAGGAGCAGCTCATGGTGACCCGCCACGACGGGATCGACGGGCAAGGCAAATGGCTTGCTCAGGTCCTGCGGGGCTGGATGGCCTACTATGCTGTGCCGATGAGCGGCTCAGCGATCTCAGCATTCCGCCATCACATGATCGAACGTTGGCATGGCGCGCTGATGCGTCGAAGCCAAAGACGTCGACTTACGTGGACGAGAATGAAGACGATCGCTGACCGGTACCTGCCGTTCCCACGCATCCTGCATCCGTGGCCAGAGAAGCGGTTCCTCGTCACCATCCAAGGCGGGAGCCCGGTGCGTTAGCAGCGCCCGCCGGGATCTGTGCGGGGGGCGGAGAGTAATCTTCGTCCCTACCGCGACCGCCCGCTCCCGGCAGCGAGTTCCCCATTGGATGATTGCTGCCAACGAATCACATCAGGGAGCGGTGGACATGCAAATTACCACGATCGGTTTGGATATCGCCAAGAACGTGTTTCAGGTTCATGGCATCGACGCGGCCGAGAAGGTCGTCGTTCGCAAGCAACTGTGGCGAAGCCAGGTGCTTGAGTTCTTCGAGGCGCTACCGCGTTGCCTTGTTGGCATGGAAGCTTGCGCGACGGCCCATTATTGGGCGCGTGAACTGACGAGGCTTGGTCATCAGGTGCGTCTGATGCCGGCGAAGGACGTGAATGCCTACGTCAAGCGCAACAAGAACGATGCCGCTGACGCCGAGGCGATCTGCGAGGCGGTGCGTCGACCGACCATGCGTTTCGTGCAAGTCAAATCGGCTGAGCAGCAGGCGCGATTGATGCTGCATCGAACGCGCGATCTTTTGATGCGGCAGCGGACCCAACTGATCAATGCCTTGCGGGCGCAGATGGCCGAGCTCGGCATGGTGGCTGCACAAGGGCGCGAAGCGATCAAGGATTTGCTCCGGATCATTGCCGGCGAACGGGACGCGCGCTTGCCGGTCGATGCTCACGCCAGCCTTGTGGTGTTGGCGGCGGGGCTTCATGCGGTGCAGACGATGATCGGATCGATCGACAAGCGGATCATTGTCGAGCATCGCTCGAACGAGGCGAGCAAGCGGCTCAGGAGCATCCCTGGGATCGGCATTGTGGGCGCGACGGCCATCGCCGCCACCGTCGCGGATCCGAAGGTTTTTCGACGTGACTTCGCGGCCTGGATCGGGCTGGTGCCGCGAGAAGACTCGACCGGCGGCAAGCAGAAGCTCGGGCCGATCTCGAAACAGGGCGATCGCTATTTGCGGCGCATTCTGGTGGTCGGAGCCCATGCGGTGTTGAAGCGGGCGCGGCAGCAGCCGGAGAAGTATCCGTGGCTCACGCAACTCCTGGCGCGACGACCCTTCAAGGTCGTGGCGGTGGCGCTTGCCAACAAGATGGCGCGCGTGGCCTGGGCGTTGCTGGCCAAAGGCGGCACCTATTCTCGGGCGCGGTCGCTTGTCACTACAGTTACGGCAGCAGCTTAATAGGAAGTCGGGCGATAGCAGGATGAAGTTGCGTATGTGCGTTTGCGAACTGCAAGGGTGATGACGACATTGATGCGAAACGGTCGAGACCGTCGATCGGGAAAACCCGTTAAGGGCCACGCGATAGTTGAGCGCGTGCTCTTGGTTGGGACCCGATCAGCGGATCACATCAGGGCCAGCGGCCACAGCGGCTGCATCGCGATGGAGCAAGCCTCTACGCGAAAACAGGCCGGATACATGGCTGCACCCGAACGCTTCGCAAAACGTCAGATTCCTCTTGCACAGCGGGCGTCGGCGACATCAGTTGCGGAGCGCGAATGTCAGCTGTCCGGAAAAGCAGACATTGAAGCGAACATCGCAAAACGGTCGTTCGTGACCGATTCCGTTGAAAAACTCTGCGGTAAATCGAAGTTGATCGAGGATCCACTGAGGAGGCGGTGGCTTGCTAAGCGAGGCGTCTTCAAGCCGGCTGGAAGCTCGGCATCGGTATCAGCTTCGCCAGCTTTCGGAGGTTTTGGGCAGTTGCTGCGAGAAGGAACTCATCGCGCGCACCATTTGGTCCTCTTAGTCTGAGCCGATCGAGCCTGAGAATGCGTTTGAGATGAGCGAACAACATTTCGACTTTCTTGCGCAGTCTTCGCGCGATGCGGCCTTCCCACGAGCTTGCGATCTGGCGTGCCATGTCACGGGCGCCTTCATAGATCGATCGCGGCACGTACCGGGCCGGCTCGTTTGGACAGCATCGAGGCTTTAGGTGGCAGGCTTGGCAGTCATACTTGCTGGCGCGGTAACGTAATGTCGCTCCGTCCACGCGGGAACCAGTCGTGGTTAGCATCTTGCCGGCGGGGCAAGAGTAGACGTCGCCGGCGTGGTCGTAGGTGAAGTCGTCGCGTGAGAAGGTGCCGTCCTGACGGGTGGACTTATCGAACACGGTCACATGCGGCTCGATGCCATGCTCGTAGACGAGCCATCCCAGCATCTCGGCTGAACCGTAGGCGCTGTCCCCCAGGAGACGGGTAGGATAAAGATCGAACCGATCCATCGAGCGTTCTATCATGCGTTTTGCGGCCAGGACCTCGGCCTGCCGGATCGCGGTGGTCGCTTCGACATCAACGATGATCGCGTTGTCTGCATCGATCAGATAATTGGTGGAATAGGCGAAGAATGCTTGTCCGCCATGGGCTCCGGTCCATCGGGCCGCCGGATCGGCTGGTGAGACGAACTTGGGCGCGACCTCGGTCGCAGCACCGAAGGCCGCATCGTCGAGCACGGCCAAATACTCTTTGACTGCCCGGCCGGTCGCTTCCGGCGGCAGACCCTTTTCGCCCTCTATGCCGTTCTGCCGATTGGCATCCGCCTTGATCAGGCTGGCGTCGACCGCAAAGGCTTCCCCGCCAACCAATCCCTCGCGGATACAGCGCTGCAGGACCGTCTCAAACACGCGGCGCAGCAGATCGCTTTGCCGGAAACGACCATGCCGGTTCTTTGAGAAGGTTGAATGATCGGGCACGCAACCATCGAGCCCGAGTCGACAGAACCATCGATAGGCCAGATTGAGGTGGACTTCCTCGCACAGGCGACGCTCGGAGCGGATGCCGAAGCAGTATCCCACGATCAGCATTCTGATCATCAGTTCGGGATCAATCGAGGGCCGACCCATCGTGCTGTAGAAGGCGGACAGCTCGCGCCTCAATTCGCCAAGCTCAATAAATCTGTCGATGGACCGTAAAAGATGGTGAGCGGGGACGTGCTTTTCGAGAGAAAACGCATAGAACAAAGCGGCCTGCTCGACTTGCCGATGTCCCATCATGATTCGAAGTCCTGCCTGTCGCAGCGACTGAATCAGCGAATGTCATGCGTCGCAACTAGAACCTTTTTCAACAAAATCGACCCAAAGCGGACGTCCCGCCGCAGAGCTTGATGCTCACGCATCACCCGATCGGGTGATGCCTGCGCCAATAATGCTATGTAAATTTAAAACCCATGGGGTGAGGCCCGCGGGCGGCGTGCGGGCGCCTGCCCACGATACGATCCGAGTCTCCGAGCTGAATATAACTAAGGATATATTGACTCATTAACAAAGATTAATGTTGTCTAGGAACCTTACTTGGAGTTTGTGATGCTTACCTTCAAATATAATTTGCTGGCGTGTATTGTGGCAGCTGCGTCCTTATCCGTGGTCGAACGTGCTCAATCTGCGACCATGGTGATGACAGGGGGTACTTCCCCTGTATACGCCACTGCGGTGGATAACATTATCATCGACACAGTAACGTATGATGTCACTTTCAGCACTACGGCTGACGACACTTTCCTTGGGAACTCGGCGGGCGCTGACGACGCAGCGGTAGCGCTGGCGAATGCGCTTAATGGGTCGGCTGCGACTGCTATAAACGCCAGCCTCGCTCCCGGCTTTATTGTCTTGGAGGAGGTTGGTGGTGGTGAACCAGTTATCTACAACTCGACCGCGGTTACGTGGCAAGCTACTGGGGGGCCCGCTACTGTTACTGGCGGGTTGATCGCGGACTTCAACGCGGTGACCACGACTGCCACCCCTTTGCCGGGTGCCCTACCTCTGTTCGCGACCATTCTCGGCGGCATGGGTGTGTTTGGCTGGCGCAAAAAGCGTAAGGACTTTGCTGCAATGGCAGCTGCCTAGTCACAAAACACCTTATCGGATTTCGGATGGACCGCCGCGCGAGGCGGTCCTTCTGTTTGTACTTATGTTGCATGAGTCCGCTGTTGGCCCGTTTCTACCGTTCGCCGCGACGCAGCGATATGTCTGAAGTTGAGGGACAAGCCGACATTACGCGGACATCGTCAATCAGGCGTTGTTGACCCGTCTCTGCCATCAACGGCTAAATTTGCTGTTGCGCACGACACGACACTCCTGTGATGATTTGATAGGGTTTCGTAGTGAGCCTGAGCGAGGCGGTGAAGCGACGCGAGTTCATTAACTTTCTCGGCGGCGCCGCAGTCGCATGGCCGCTGGCGGCGCGCGCCCAGCAGCCGGAACAGCTGCGCTCATCGCTGCAGATTGGGCGTGACACCTTTTTGGTAGCGATCGGAGCAATAGATGGGGTAATCGGCCAACCAGCTTGTGGATAGCTGAAGATTTTTGGGTGCTGCGCTTCAGGCTGATGGTGAAACGAGGTCCGTGTGAACGGCCTCAAGCATCAGAAGGAGAAGCGCAGCATGGACCATTTTGCTGGACTGGACGTTTCGGTCAAGGAGACCAGCGTCTGCATTGTGGATGACACGGGCAAGATCATTCGGGAAGTGAAGGTGGCGAGCGAACCCGAAGCGTTGTTGACGGCACTGAAGAACCCCTCCTACCACTTCAAGCGCATTGGATTAGAAGCTGGACCACTGTCGCAGTGGCTGTTCAGCGCTCTCGCCGAAGCCGAGCTACCGGTGGTCTGTGTTGAAACACGGCACATGCAGGCGGTGCTGAAGGCACAGATCAACAAGACGGACCGCAACGATGCGCGCGGCATCGCGCAGATGATGCGGGTCGGACTTTACCGTCCAGTGCATGTGAAGACGCTACGCAGTCAGAAACTGCGGATGCTGCTAACCCATCGCAAGCTGCTGCAGTCGAAGGCCATTGCCATTGACAACGATCTGCGCGGCACTTTGCGCAACTTTGGTCTCAAGGTGGGGATGGTGGGGACGGTGAAGTTCGAGGCCCGCATTAAGGAGCTGGTCGAGAACTTGCCCGACCTGGCTGTGCTGGTCGAACCGCTGCTGGTCGTCCGGCGGGTACTTCGTGAGCAGTTCGTCATCCTGCATCGTCGTTTGCTGGCCATCGTGCGGGACGATGAGGTGTGCCGGCGCCTAATAACGACCCCCGGTGTTGGTCCCGTGGTAGCGCTGACCTATCGCGCCACCGTCGACGTGCCCGCTCGGTTCCGTAAATCCAAGTCAGTCGGGGCGGTATTTGGACTGACGTGCGCCAAGTATCAATCCGGCGAGATTGATCGAAACGGCAGAATATCACGCTGCGGAGATGAGATGATGCGGGTCATGCTCTACGAAGCGGCTCAGAGCATGCTGTATTCGAAGAAATGGTCCTGGCTCAAGGCCTGGGCGATGCAGATCGCCAGGCGCCGCGGGATGAAAAAGGCGATCGTGGCCCTGGCACGCCGGCTGGCCGTGATCATGCACCGCATCTGGGTTGACGGCACCGAGTTCCGGTGGACCAGGGAGCAGGCCGTAGCAGCATGAAAACCGTGCCGGATCACATCCGATAGGAGGAAACTCGAACTCCACCGAACGGTGGAATGATGTCCCTCGCGGGACGATGGATGAGGTGAGTTCGCATGTCCGCTTGGACCTGCCGTTAGTCTGACGGCAAGCCGCGCAATAGATTGTTCCACCTCGTTCTCGAATCCCATAATGGAAGGGCCGTGGTGCCGATTCCGAAGAGAAGCACGAGCCCGTGAGCGACATCGACACTGCAGTGGTGGTGGATAGTCTGAAAGCGCTTGACCCCGAATGGCCGATTAGAGAAGCGGACATGCCCGGCACGTGCTCCAAACGACGCAGATGACCCGAACCGGAAGTAACGTGTGCATCGCGGTCGAGATATTGATGATTTTCGCTGCGAGGGCGCAGCGCAATCTTGACTCATCGCCATTAAACGCCGACGCGCGCGCATTCAGAAACGCAGACAGACAGCGTCCGTCGTTGGAGTTGCCCGGAGGTTAGACGAGCCAATCGCCAGATGCCCACTCCGTGACGGAGCCAGTGCCCGCGGAACGCGCCCGAGTTCCCTGCGTTGGTGTTTTGATGAACCGATCGCACGCGCCACGCCCGAGACGACCAGTCCTGCCGGACCTCGCTCGTCGATTACGAGCGTTCTACCAATTCATGTCGGAAGACTCTGCAAAAGAAGCCCGCAATTTGTACGACTGCGCAATGCGCGAACACGACCGGAACCGAGCCCTCGACCCGATAGAAAAAGAGGCCGCTCCGCGTCGGCGCCCTTTCTAGAGAAAGGTCTTGGCTGATTACCCAGCAGCCAAGGCGGCGGCTTTCCGTTTTCTCAGACGTGAGAATACGCCTAGCATTCCAAGACCGCCCACAAACAGCGGAAGTGCGGCGGGAAGGGGCGTGGTCGCCGGCACCGCGTCGAGCGAGCCACCCGCAACGGTGCGTCCGTCACAAGGAAACGGTCCACAGGCGAAAAAATCGAAGACTAGCTCGGAACCACTCGCGATTGTGAAGCTGGTAGAACTTGCCAGATCGGCGCGCGCCACATGTAGTGCATTTTGACAGGCTTAGTGTGGAACGGTGCTCGAGAAAATCGTCAGGCAGAAATCGTCGCCGCCGCCTCGCCCCGCTCGCGCATCGCATAGCCGCGCCCCCAGACCGTCTCGATATAATCCTTGCCGCCCGACGCGTTGGCGAGCTTTTTCCGCAGCTTGCAGATGAAGACGTCAATGATCTTCATCTCCGGCTCTTCCATGCCACTATAAAGGTGGCTCAAGAACATTTCCTTGGTAAGCGTCATGCCCTTGCGCAGCGCCAGCAGTTCCAGCATCTGGTATTCTTTGGCTGTCAAATGCACGCGCGTGCCGCCGATCTCGACCATTTTGGAATCAAGATTGACGCACAGATCGTCGGTGTTGATGACTGACTGCGCGTGTCCCCGGGATCGGCGCACGATCGCCTGGATCCGAGCGACCAGTTCGTCCTTGTGAAATGGTTTCGTCAAATAGTCATCGGCGCCGTAACCGAGACCCTTGATCTTGTCTTCGATGGCGGCGAGACCAGAAAGGATCAGGATCGGCGTCCTCACCTTCGAGACGCGCAGCTTGCGCAAAACGTCGAAGCCCGACATGTCCGGTAGGTTCAGATCGAGTAAGATGATGTCGTAGTCGTAAATCTTGCCGAGATCGATCCCCTCCTCGCCAACATCGGTCGTATAGACGTTGAAGCTCTCGGATTTGAGCATCAATTCGATCGATTGCGCAGTGACGCTATCGTCTTCGATCAGCAATACGCGCATGCGAGCAGCCGCCCCACACTTTAGGCTGGAACACTAGCTGTCGGCCTCGTTAATAAAGCTTCAATTTCCCGTGCAAAAACCTCCTCGACCACTGACGTAAGGGTCGGCAGGCCGGACGCGAAAAGCGCGCGAAGTCGATCAAAGATAGGCGTTGGCGTTGATGTCTGGCGCCGACATATCGGTGTTCGGGTCGGGTGTCGAATTGTCGATCCGCAGCTTGCGCAAGACGTTGAGCACTTGGCCGCCCATGGAAGCGAATGCCAAGCCAGCGGTTTTTGCTAACTTTGGCATGGCAGCGTCCCGGGCATGAGCGAATCGACCGAACGCGTACGACGCCACCGTGCCCGCAAGAAGCGCGGCGACCGGATCATTCAGATGCGGCTTACCGCGGCCGAGATCCAGGAACTCCGGTCCTCACATGTTGCGGCACTCAACCGGGTATAAGCTCGCCAACGACGGGCACGACACTCGAGCGCTACAGCATTACTTAGGCCATAAAAATATCATGCACGCAGTTCGCTAAACCGAAATGGCACCTGATCGGTTCAAGAATTTCTGGAAGGACTGACTCGGAGTCACAGATGCCGGCCAGTGACGCTACTGCCGCACTTTGTACACGACGTCGTGCTCGCGTACGTGCCCGACCACCTTTAGGCCAAAATCGTCCTTCGGCCCCACTTCGGTCGCCGGTGCGTGATTAACTTCCAGGGACTCGACCCGCTGACTGAAATCGGTGGTGTGTCCGTGGATGTGGATCACATCGCCAACGCGTAGCGTACCGGACTCGAGCCGCAGAACCGCGACTGACGATTGGCTGTAATAGTGGGTCACGACGCCGACACGCTCGCCAGGCGGAGCGAATTGCGCAGGCGGGCTCGGTGCTGGTGCGGTTGCTACACGCGGTGCCGGCTGGCTGACTGACGTCGGCCTGGCCGCGGCGTTTGCGGTCGGCCTTGCTTTCTTCGGCGATGCGCGCCGGACCAGCGTCTTCAGCGCCGGCTTCTTTTTGACCGTCGTGGTTTTTCTGCGGGCGGTCGCCTTGCCAACAAGGGTTTTCTTGCGCTTTGGGTTTGGCTTCGTCTTGCGTTTGCTTTTCTTTTTCGTCGCCATTGCATCCCTCCGGTAATCGGTTTGCCAAAGGAAGACTACCAGCAAGTATGCGAGCCGCGAAGGCCGATGCGGCAGCCGTAAGGTCTCCGGTTATGGCCCTGAACGTCGTTCGCCGCGCCCGCTACTCGTCTTTGCTCCAAAGCTCGACTTTTCGTCATGTGCTTTGCTCGAGCATCGCCTTGAGCTCGGCATCGACATTTTGTTCGATCGGCGTCCGCGTGTTGCCGGGTGGTCGCAGCGCGTTGCTGGAAGACCATCGGTAAGAGAAGGCCTTGATAGGTGGTTCAATCCAAAATATCTTGAACCGTTCGAACAAAGGCGCCCAGAGGCGCGAACAGCCGTTGCAAAACTACTTGGCTGACGATTGGGCTTATCAGTCCGAGTTTGTCGGTTCGCCAAGCACGATACCTCTGCTGTTGTTCGGCAATTACGCAAAGCGGCGCTTGGTTTTGAGGAAACATGTCATGGGAATTAAGCTGCACTATCATCCACTGTCGACCTATTCGCGCCGGGTCCGCATTGCGTTGGCCGAGAAGCAGATTCCGCACGAGCTCGTTGTCGTCGACATGACAGCGCGCCGGCATCGTGAGCAGCCGTATCTTTCGCTCAACCCCTATGGCCGGGTGCCGACGCTCGAAGAGGACGGGTTCGTGCTTTTCGAGTCGACCGCGATCCTCAATTATCTCGAGGCAACACGCACCATCCCGCCCCTGACGCCGGCCGATGCGCGCGGCCGCGCGTTAGTCGACATGCACATGAAGCTGTGCGACCTACAGTTTTCGCGCCACGCCGGAACCATCATTTTTCCCAAGCGCTTCCTGCCGAAGGAACGATGGAACACCGCCGCAATAGCGGACGCCAAGGCGGAAATCGAGAAGCACCTGGCGATTCTCGACAAGCTCCTCGCCGGTAAGACCTATTTGGTGGCCGAGCAGTTCTCGCTCGCCGAGGTGTGCTACGCGCCATTTGTGGAGTTTCTGCCGCTGATGGAAATCACGCCTCCAAGGGAGGTCGCGGCGTGGAGCGAACGCCTACTCGCACGTCCAGGCGTGGTTACGACACGGCCGGAGAAGTAGCTCGAGGCAGGCTGGAGAAGTAACTCAAGGCAGGCTAAAGGAGACCCTCACTGCCACATCACCTCGGATTCCCTTGAGGGCGGACCGTGATAAAAGGAGAGTTCAGGTTCGGTACCGCGGGGGTCGAGTACCGATCCACCGGAAACGGCAGGAAGCCGACATCAGTGCCGCCCCAACTCGGACGCTGTATCGTTGCGCCTTTGTGACCGCAAGCGGTGCAGCGAGCGGATCCCCGCAGCTTGTCGCTTGACATATCCGCGCCCCACAGGATCACCGCAACGGCACAAGCGAGCGGCGATGGATGGGAACACTTTTCACAATAGAGCCACAGCCACGGTGTCGCGCGGTGAAGGTCGCCAAGCGTGGTGCGTGCGGCACGGTGCTTCATGGGCTGCCATTGGAGCCCCGCCGGCCGCGCGGATCCAGCCGCTACTAATTGTGATCGGTTCTGACACCGCACCTATAGGATTGCAAAGAGGAACACGCGAGCCGCTTTCGGCGAATGTCCGCTATCGGGAAAAGCCGACGTGACAGATGGGGTAATCGGCCGGCAGCTTGTGGATAGCTGAAGATTTTGGGTGCTGCGCTTCAGGCTGATGGTGAAACGAGGTCCGTGTGAACGGCCTCAAGCATCAGAAGGAGAAGCGCAGCATGGACCATTTTGCTGGACTAGACGTATCGGTCAAGACGACCAGCGTCTGCATTGTGGATGACACAGGCAAAGTCATTCGGGAAGTGAAGGTTACGAGCGAACCTGAAGTGTTGTTGACGGTGCTGAAGAGTGCTTCCTACCGCTTCAAGCGGATTGGATTGGAAGCTGGACCGCTGTCGCAATGGCTGTTCAGCGCGCTCGCCGAAGCAGGCTTGCCAGTGATCTGCGTCGAGACGCGGCACATGCAGGCGGTGCTGAAGGCGCAGATCAACAAGACTGACCGCAACGATGCGCGTGGCATGGCACAGATGATGCGGGTGGGGCTTTACCGCCCGGTACATGTAAAGACGTTACGCAGTCAGAAACTGCGGATGCTGCTGACCCATCGCCAGTTGCTGCTGTCCAAGGCCATCGCCCTTGAGAACGACCTGCGCGGTACGTTGCGCAACTTCGGCCTTAAGGTCGGCATGGTTGGGAAGGTGAAGTTCGCGGCGCGGATCAGGGAGCTTGTCGAGAACCTGCCCGACTTGGCGGTTCTGGTCGAACCGATGCTCATTGTCCGGCGGGTGTTACGGGAACAGATCGTCATCCTGCATCGCCGCCTGTTGGCCATCGTCCGAGATGACGAGGTGTGCCGGCGCTTGATGACGACCCCCGGCGTTGGCCCCGTGGTGTCGCTGACCTATCGCGCCACCGTCGACATTCCGGCTCGCTTCCGTAAATCCAAGTCCGTCGGGGCGGTGTTTGGGCTGACGTGCTCCAAGTACCAATCGGGCGAGATCGATTGGAGCGGCAGAATATCGCGCTGTGGAGATGAGATGATGCGGACATGCTCTACGAAGCAGCTCAGGCCATGATGCGTTCCAAGAAATGGTCCTGGCTCAAGGCCTGGGCGATGCAGATCGCCAGGCGCCGCGGGATGAAAAAGGCGATTGTGGCGCTGGCCCGCCGATTGGCTGTGATCATGCACCGCATCTGGGTTGACGGCACCGAGTTCCGCTGGACCCGGGAACAGGCCGAGGTAGCAGCATGACAACCGCACCGGATCAAATCCAATAGGAGGAAACTCGAGATCCACCGCGTGGTGGAAAGATGTCCCTCGCGGGACGATGGATGAGGTGAGTTCGCATGTCCGCTTGAACCTGCCGTCAGTCTATAACGGCAAGGCCGCGGAACAGATTGTTCCACCTCGTTCTCGAATCCCATGATGGAACGGCCTTGGTGCCGATTCCGAAGAGAAGCACGAGCCCGTGAGTGACATCGACACCGCAGCGGCGGATAGTCTGAAAGCGCTTGACCTCGAATGGCCGATTAGAGAAGCGGACATCGCGTTTCGGTAGCGATTGACCTAGGCTGTTCTCTAATTCCGGGCGTGGGGTCAAGCTCTCCATGAGCATCCTTGCCGGGTTCAGGGTTCTCTCCGCGGTAGGGGCGGGCCCTCCGCATGATGGCGTAAGATGACGCTGGTGGATCAATGTGTGAAGCGCGTTTTGCTCTCTCGAGCATCGCAAAACCAAGGGCGATCTCACCAACGCCAGCGTCCCGGCAGGGACGTTCGTTCCCGCTGGTCGGCGGGAACTCGGTTGTCCTGCTATGCAGGCTGATTAGCGGCCTCCTTTGATGACCATTTGAATTCGGTGCCTTCGATCCACATTCGGTGCAGAATGACGGCAAGCTTTCGAGCGACGGCAACCTTGGCTTTACGCAGCCCGCTTCGCTTCGCAAGCCGGATGCCCCAGGCTTTCAGCGTCGACCACTTTGCTACGCGGGTGAGCAGGACATTGGCTGCCTCGTAGAGGTAACTTCGCAGCATCGCATCGCCGCATTTCGAGATTCGGCCCGTCCAGTCGATCTCGCCGGATGCGTATCGTCGGGTCGTCAGTCCAACATAGGCTCCGACGCTTCTCGATCTCTTGAAGCGAGTGGGGTCATCGATTGTCGCAAGAAAGCAAAGAGCCGTGATTGGACCGACGCCAGGTGCTGTCATGAACCGTCGAACTTGGGCATCATTGCGTGCCAGCCGCATCACCTTGCGGTCGAGGTCTGCAATCTGCCGCTCGATAGCCTCGCGTGCTTTGAGCAGCGGTTCTACCGCGGCAGCGAGTTCTGGCCGAGCCTCGGCCAGCTCCGCGGCGCGCACGGCAAACACATTCATCTTTGCCCGGCCGATGACGAGCCCGAGATTCTTGAGGAGCCCGCGGATCTGGTTCTCAATATCCCGCTTGATCTTGACGAGCAGAGCTCGGCTGACGAGAAGAGCTTTGATCGCATGACTGTCGAGATCTTTGACGCGGACCTCCTTGTACCATCCACATTGCATAATGCGTGCGATGCCCACGGCGTCGTTACGGTCGCTCTTATTGATTTGCATCTTCAGGGCCGCCTTGGCATGCCTGGCATCAATGCAGATGACGGGCAGCCCCAGCTTATTCAGCTCGGTCCATAGCCACGTCGACGTTGCTCCCGTCTCAAGCCCAACCCGTGCGACATGCGGCGCATGCGATCTGACGAATGCCGCGATTGTCTCCGGGTCGGATGCAACCACCCCTTCGCGCTCGATCTTTCCTGTCCGATCGACGATGCAGATCGCTGTCAGCTTCAGCGATACGTCCAGTCCGACATAGTGCTCCATTGTGGTCCTCCATGATTGCAAGGCCCATGGGTGGGCCTCGTCGATTCCTGGAGAGCTGATTCCCAGAGCCTGAGTATGGCTCGATGCCCGGAATTACCCCATGTGTAAAAACGCCGAAAATTGAAAAGGGACGAGAATGATTTTTCTCAGGTCTAGTAAAATCGGACTCGCTTGCGAATTTTTGCACACCTAACGGCGATTTGGACTAACGTTTGTTCTACCACGCTTGCGCGTCGCCGCGTTTTTACACAGCCAAGACCCAACTGAGACATTGGCAGCGAGACCTTAGTGAACCGCGGCATGTGAAGCGGCACAGACGTAATCCTTGATCGCTACCGCCACCGGGTCCGCTTCAAAAGACGATTCGATCATCCCGGTCAGGTCGGCTTGGAGCCTATCGAAACAACGGTCTTTACACTGCCAAAAAGGTCGGGCAAACTTCGTGCGGAGCTACCGAGACGGGAATGCCGAATCTCCGTTCGGGCGAACCGGTAGCGCGCATGCCGTCGGCAGGCATCACGAACCTTCGGCCTCAGCTTTTTGGTCTATCGCGTTTTTGAGCAGCGCGTGCTTGGTGCGCGGCTTGCGTCTGCGCATCGACGATAATCGCATGGAGATCACGCTGGGCCGTGTCTTCTGTCGTTCGGTGCTAACGTCAACACCTTTTTTGAGAAGGAAAGATCAGAATGTGCAATCACACCGCAGTTGCAAAGGCTTTTGCAGTGGCCGCCTGCACACTAGCCATTGCGTTATTGACCATTGGCATGAGCGGACACACACGGGCCGAGTCGGATCAACCTTCCGGGCTGAACTTCACTTCGATAAGTCCCACTAACTCCATCCACGGTCGCTTTATAACTCCCAAAAACAATCGCCTCGCGTTAGCATGCGCTCCCCAAGGTGGTTGCTGTAGCTGGTTATCATATTTTTGCAGTTCTGGAGGGCCAACACCATGTTGTGGCGGTTTATTCTGTTACCACGAGGGCTCAACCGGAACCGGTATCTGCAGATCTCGCTAACAATCGCACCCTTCAACCCATTACATCACAGACGTAACTCAAATTCATCGTAGCACAGCTCATCGTTTCCACTCCGACGTGCCATAGCGTCATTCCGCGACGATGCACCAATTCAGTCGCTTTAGGAGGAAGGGAGAATAACAGCAGGCCGCCGCCCATCGCAATCGCACATCCTGCGACGAGCGCACTTCTCGCCCACCGGCAGGCTTATCCAACTCTTCGGGAGCCCATTGCTTTTTTGGTCAACCGCCGTCTAATACCATATCCCGCGCAGAGCACATCATGCCAACCTTAAACCACAAAGCCCGCATTTCAATTTTAGTAGCGATCACGTGTGGTGCCATTACAATTCTTGCCGCTCTCGATCTAACAAACGCCACCCAAGCCCCACTCATAATGAGTTCCTCAGGTGCAAATCGCCGCGAGGGAAATCCCACCTCAACCATCGCGCACTATACTAAATCGTCCCCGCCTCACTAAAATCTACAACGTCTGCTTTTCGCGCGATGGAAAAAAGAAGTGCCAATGCGATCCCAACGGCATAAATCCCGTTTGCTGTGAACTCGCAACTACTTGTTTATGCAGCCCAACGGTCTGTGGCTGAAGCTCCATCAAGTGCTTCTCCAGACCGAGCGCCCCAAGCACCCCGGTTGATGGTCCTGACCGCGCCGCGCAGCCACGCAGCTTGCTATCGATGACGAGGTTGAACATGGCGAGGTCGCGCGTTCGGCGCTGGATCATCAGATGAGTTCTGATCGACCAGACGTGCTTTGGTCGCAGATGGCTCCAAGACTACCCTAACCGCATGACAAAAGGGTAGCGCGCCGAGGTCGCCTTATGGCCCTAAGCCGACGCGCCTGTCGTGCCGGCGAAGTCTTGGTGTTGAGGGCAGACCGGACATCACGGCGAAGCGCAGGAATGTCGCCTAATGACGACGACGCGGCGCGTCTTCCCGTAACGGGTTTCATGAGTGTGGCCGAAATTAATCAGCAGCCGCCCAGTGGCCCGACGACGGAACCCGCCGTCCGCCCCGATGGTTATTGGTCGAGGGGCATATGGAGTGTTCGCATGAACACGGCCGAAGGATTTGTTGTGGCGGCGCTCGCCGCCTCGCTCACCGCGGCTTTAACCACACTCTCGCCGGCGAGTGCCGCCGATGTCCAACCCTGCACGCCTCGGGAGCGGTCCAATCAGACATTGAGCCAAAAGCTCGACCAGACCAACGGTGTTATCTGCCCGCCCGATATCGATCCGGCGATGAAAGCGCCCACACCGAAAGCCGGCAACACGCCGGTGATCACGGCCGCCCGGAAGCCCGGGCGGGGATTGAGTGTCCAACCGAAATAGAGCGCGGTCAGCGTCGAAACGGCTGTGACACTGCACTTACGCTTGCCCGCAACGACCGGTCGGACACGATGCCTCCTTTCACAAAATTGCAAAGAGCACCATGCGAGCCGCTTTTGGCGAATGTTCGCTATCGGGAAAGGCGGACGTTGCGCGGACCTTGGGAAAACGACGCTCCTGACCCAAAAATGACCGTTTGCTCGGGAGTCGTCGGTGCAACGCAGTAGAAGTAACGTGCAGCTACCCTTCTATCCATTATCCATGACGACGATGCGTGCGGGTTCAATCCGTGAAGGTCAGCGGACGGGCAAGCTTTCCAAGCTTTTGCGCTCTACAGCGACCCCGGCACCATTTGAAGATCGCGGCGACACGTCTCATTGGCCTTCGATCAAAACGTCTAAGTCATCTGTTGTACCGAAAAATGCCAACCCACAAGGCCAGAGACGCGCCTGCCACAGATCGCTTTCCAGGGCGGGCTTTGGCGGGCTTTCTCAACGATTTCCCGTATCGTACGACTACCAATTATGGAAGTAGTGGTAGCGGTAAGGGCCGACGACGAAGTCGCGATAACACTTCACCGTGCCACGATGCCGGAATAAATAAAGTGGCACCGGGCAAACGCGTGGATTGCCGATGGAAGTAGGCACCTGGGAAATAACAATCGAGCGTCACGACGGCTCAAGGTACCATTACGCGGAACGCTATCCACGCGAGCCCGTGCTTCACGAACTTATCGAGACGTCCGATCCAATAGGACGCACGATCCGCGCAAAAATCAGCGTCATTATCAAACATCCGCCAAAGCTGGCTGGGCTCAGCATCTTTCAGATCAGTGCCCAAGAGATTGACTGACAGGAGCAGGGCAGGGCCCGTATCGCCGCCGCCCAGCGGCAACGGTGGGCGCTGCGTCGCGAAAAATTGGCGGGCGGTTGAAAACAATCAAAGGCGCTGCGCGCCACTGTGCGGATCGTCGCGCAGCGCTGAACCTGGCCAGCCCGTGGCCATGGCACCATTACCGGAAAGCACCCACGCAAAACTCATCGTCGCGCAGCTAGCAGTCACCATTCGCGGTAAGTTGCACCGAACCCGTCACTCGCAGCTAGCTTTGCGAAGGACGATACCGACGATTACAATTCATTGTCCCGCGCCCGTAGAGATCGAGAGATGGACAAGCACTTACTCAGCCGGCGCCAGTTTAATGCACTTTGCGCAGCAGTCGGTTTGTCGCTTCCCGCCGCTGGTGCAGTGATTGAAGTGCTTTCAGGCGCATCAGTTCTTGCCGCCGACGCTCCACCGCGCACGGCGAAGTTGCCGAACGGCACCATCGTCCGGGCTGTCGGTCAGGGCTCCGCGCGCTTGGGACAGGGAAGACATCCGGAAGCTCTTGAAGAAGAAGCATTGCGCACAGGCATTTCGCTCGGCATGACGTTGATCGACACGTCAGGAAATTACGGCAACGGCCGCTCGGAGGAATTGATAAGCCACGTGATTGTGCGGAAAATCAAATTCACCAGCCTCGCCGTCATGCTACGACGGGCCACCCCTCCTAATCCTGCCAACTGTATGGGCTGCAGCGCGCAACGGCTTTACGAGCAAAAGTGCCGTGCGGACGAACCTTCAGGCCTCAGCTTTTTGGTCTAGCGCGTTCTTAGCAGCGCGTGCATGGTGCGCGGCTTGCGTCTGCGCATCGACGATAATCACATACGGAGATCAACGCCTTTCTGAGAAGGAACGATCACAATGTTGGTTTCCCAGCCTGTCCCTGCGGTTCGCCACCAGCCCCGGTCACCCGTTCGGATAGCCGCTTGCGCCGAAAAGTACACACCTTGTTTCAAGGACGAAATGTGCTGCACGGGTCTATATTGTTTGGGTGGACCACAGAACGCCAGATGTTGCCCACCTGGATCAAAAGGCCACACAGGACCATGCTCCTGCGATTAATTATAATCACGGCGCGAGGCCGGCACGCGTGAAGCGATAGCCGAGAAAGTCGAAGCCGCGTTCGATCCTGCCAAATCCAATTCGCGTGAGCTACGGATCGATTTCCACAACGCGGTGTCACGCTTTCAACAGCCAAGCCGCCATGCTAAATTTGTTTTCACCTTGCACAGCACACTCAGGAGGTCCCCTCAGTGTCAGACTATTTCGCTTTTTAGCTGTAATCGCTTCTGCCTCGTTCATCTTACTCATGTTAGGAACGGGCAGCCACCCCGATCAAAACGTCCGGCGAGAAATAAGCGATAAAATCAGACAATTCTTGTCCGAATCGTCCGTTCGCTTGAATATTTCAACTCGCTTTCTCGGTTTCACGCTCGTCAGCGGCTGCGTGGGATGCACGCTGCGCGCCCAGGCAAACACCTGCGGCACCAGGCTGAGCACGATCTCGTTCTTGTTCCGAGGATCGCCTTTCGCGTAGGAGCTTTCGTTGCCGTTGTCGGGTTCGTTCCAGATATCCCAGGCGAGCACGCGTGGATCGTGGCGAATGCGCCCACCACGCCCTTACATATTCTTCGAGTTTCGGGTATTGGGATCGTCCAGAATTCCGCCCCCGGCGCCTGTACCCATCCCGAGTTGTGCACGCCTGGGGTCGGCGCATGCTGCGGCCCAGCTTGGGAAGCGGATCCCAGCAGGAATCGAACAGCACGAACAACGGTCGGATATGGTGCCGCGCGGCGATCGTCAGGAATGTGTCGATGCGCTGCGAATCCCGCCGGATCCTGTTCCCACAGCAGGTTGTGCAGAAAAACGCGCATCGTGTTCATGCCAATCCCTTCGGCCCATCCCAGCTCCAGATCGATCCGTCTTGGGATCGAACGTATCGGCCTGCCACATCTCCAGTTCGTTGATGGCGGTGGAGGGAATATAGTTCGCGCCCACCAGCCAGGGCTGCGCCGTATACCACGCGTTGGCCTGCGCCTCGGTCCATCGCTCGCCAGGAGCGGCGGCTTGTGCGTGGAGCGCAGATGTGAGAGCGATCAATGGCGTAACAGCGGCAAGGCAGCAAATAGACTTCAGACGGGAAAGTTGCAACGGAACTCCTTTTCAATATGAAGGAGAATTCTATCGTGTCGTTCCATCGGCAGGCGGGTCCGCCTGAATGACATTGCAGCGCAATGCCGGGTCGATTCTTTCGCCGTCCTACGGCGCAATCACTGTCAATTCGGGGATGGCCGCAAAACGCCGCGTGTTGTAGGTGACGATCGAGGCGCCGCGTTCGAGCGCGGTCGCCGCAAGAATCAGGTCCTGCAAATTGATTCGCTGGCCCGTCGTTTCCTGGATTGCCCACAGGCGCGCATGTTGACGGCTGCCTTTCGGAGTAGGGCGCGACGTCAAAAACCTTCAGAGCGCTTTGCAGGAACTCTTCCCGCTTCGCGCGATGCACGCCGGTGGCGCGTTCCACGCTGCGCCACAGCTCGGCGACCGTAATGGCCGCGAGCTTGATCTCTTCGTCGGGATGCGCGCGCAGCCACGCATCCAGATCGAGCCCTTGCGCTCGGCCTGAATGATGACATCGGCATCGATCAGAAATGCCATGGCCTGACTTGCGGCTGCAACGATCCGCGAGCCTGCTCAAGATCGTGAAGCCAGGAGGTGGCTTCCTTCTCTCCGACGTGGACTCCGTCGAGGGCTTTGCGAACGCCTCGGCCAATTCGCGCCCCTTGCGAAGGCTTCTGCGCACCGGCACGATGCGCGCCACCGGCGCGCCGCCCTTGTGCAGGATGAAGGATGTGCCCTGATAGCGCGCGCGGTTCACGCAGTCGGAAAAATTCCGCGAAGCTTCGGTGACGCTGATCGAGACGGTCTCCATAGAATCAGATTATCAGATTTTCATAGCCTTACTTAAACCATTGTTAACAAACGGATGTTCGATACCTCATTCGCCGGCAAACCGCTCCATCAGAGCGTCGAAATCCTCCAGGCGGGCGTACTCGATGATCACTTTGCCGCGGCCATTCTGGTCCTCGATCGTGACTTTGAGGCCAAGGCGCGCTGCAGGCGCTCCTGGGCGTCGCGAACATTGGGATCGACGGGCGGTGCGGCTTGGGCTCTTTTTTCGCCTTGCGGCTGGGGTCGATGAGCCCCTGCACGTAGCTCTCGGTTTGGCGAACAGAAAGCGAAAGTGAGCGATCCGCTGCGCCGCCTTTTCCATCTCCTCGGCGTGTTCGAAAGCCAGCAGCGCGCGGGCGTGGCCGAAAGTCAGTTCGCCGGACTCGACGCGGGCCTGCACGGACGATGGCAGCTTGAGCAAGCGAAGGAAATTGGCAACGGTGGCGCGGTCTTTGCCGGTGCGCTGCGCCATCTGCTCCTGGGTCATGTGGAACTCGCGCGAGAGCCGCTCGAAGGCCCGCGCCTGCTCCATCGGGTTCAGGTCGCGCGCTGCAGATTCTCGACGATGGTGATTTCCATCGCCTGCTCGTCGGAGACCTGGCGCAGGATGGCGGGCACGGTGGTTTTGCCGGCCAGCTGCGATGCGCGCCAGCGCCGCTCGCCGGCAATGAGCTGAAAGCGGCCGCCCGCCAGCGGGCGAACCAGAACCGGCTGCACCACGCCGTTGGCGGCGATGGAGGCAGCCAGCTCGGCCAGCTGCTCTTCGTTCACCTGTGAGCGCGTCTGGAATGGGTTGTGGTCGATCTGGTCGAGGGGAATCTCGCGCGGCTTTCCGCCCTCGGTTTCAGCTGCGGGCGCGGCGTGGACGCGCGGAAGCAGGGAGTCGAGGCCTTTGCCCAGGGCGCGGCGTTTGGTGATCGGTGGCGGCAGATGTTCATCATGCAAATTCCTCAATTCCGGCAACGTGTCAATCAAGCAACCGGCGGTGACGGGCAAGATCCGACAGGACGGCTGCACGATCACGAATAGGGCCAGAAAGTGCCCTTGGCCCGTGGACGGTCACCGCTCCATGCGCCCTGCGTTCCGCCGCGCGCGGGCTTTCGATCTGATTGCGGGCCAGAAACTCCCCGGTCAACTGCGAAATAGGCTTCGGCGCCGCGCGAACGCGGGTCGTAGAGCGCGACGGGCTTGCCGTGGCTGGGCGCCTCGGCCAGGCGGACGTTGCGAGGAATGACGGTGTGATAGAGGATCTCGCGGAAGTGCTCGCGGAGGGTTTCGGTCACTTGCTGGGCGAGGTTGGTGCGGTCGTCGTACATGGTCAGCAGCACGCCCTCGATGGTGAGGTCGGGATTGTAGGCGGCGCGCACCCGCTCAAGGGTCGAAATCAGCTCCGAGATGCCCTCGAGGGCAAAGTACTCGGCCTGCATGGGGACAATCAGGGTTTCAGCGGCGGAGAGGACGTTGAGAGTGAGCAGGTCGAGGGCGGGCGGGCAATCGAGGAAGATGAGGTCGTAGCTGCCCTTGATGGGCTCAAGGCCGCGGCGCAGGCGGAGGGCTCGGTCTTCCGCGCCGGCCAGCTCGATATTTGCGCCGGTCAGGTTTTTCGAGCCGGGCAACAGCCAAAGGCTATCGATTTCGGTGGGCAGAATCACCTGCTCGGCCTGCTGTCGCCGATGAGCACGTCGTAGACGGAGTGGCGCTGTCGTCGCGCTGCAGGCCGAGGCCAGAGGAGGCGTTGGCCTGGGGATCGCAGTCGACGAGGAGGATTTTGAGGCCTTCGAGCGCCAGGCATGCGGCCAGATTGATGGCAGTGGTGGTTTTGCCCACTCCGCCTTTTTGGTTGACGAGTCCGACGATCTTGCCCATGGCATTCCAGAGTAAAGCGAGAGCACGTCAGCGAGTCACTTGCGTTGTGGGAAACGGGGCGAAGTTGTGGAAAGCGTCTCGTTCCGGGGCACGGAGTATCGAAGCAAGCCCTTGCCGGGAAAGAGGTTTGGGCCAGGTACCTCGAAGAGATACCTGGAGGCTGAAAAACGAGCCCTCGGTGGAAAACTACCGATTTTTTCTGGCCGTTTCAGCTATTCGCGCGAGGCATTCTAATTTCGGCAGAGACCCATATTTTGTCGGAGAAGGAACGCCTGTTCCACGTGGAACAGATTCAGCTTATCCTCGTCATCAAAGCTTCCCACGTTCCACGTGGAACAGGTCACGGGCAGATCCTCAAACGGGCCAACCAACCTCGTCGCAAGGCTCCGAATCCAACCTCTCGCCCATCTCCATTTGAGCCAGTAATCGAGCTTATCGAAGTGGCTGTGGCTTCCCTTTGACGAATTCCTTCTCAAGATCGACGAATTCCCTTACGCGGCGTCAGGCCCTTCGAGGAACACTCGCGCTTGCCGCGTCGTCGCTGTTGCCAGGATGCGGCTCTAAGGTCAATACAACGACGACCACGACCACGCCGCCCAGTGGCAACCCGCAGCCGACACCTTCCGCCCCGCTTTCCAACGCCTCGTTGATGGTTTCTGCCACCGCGACAGGGAGCATTGACCCAGCCTTTGCCGGCCCTTCCTACGAAAAGAGCTCCGTCAACGAGAATCCATACCTTTTCACGGGCTCGAACAGCAATCTGATCGGACTTTTCAAGCTCCTGGGCCCAAGTGTCCTGCGCGTTGGCGGAAATTCCGTGGATCGCAACGTATGGACCCCGAATGGAGCCGGAAATACCACCGGCCAGATCGCTCCCAGCGACGTAAATGCGCTTGCTGCCTTTGTGAAAGCCGCCGGCTGGCAATGCCTCTACGGCGTCAACCTCGGCGGGGCGGGTCCCGTTCCATACACGAGTGGCTCCGTCACCGCTGCCACCACGCCCGCACTGGCAGCAGAGGAAGTAGCCTACGTGGCCTCGCAATTCGGATCCGCCCTGCTCGGCATCGAGATTGGCAACGAATGCGATCTCTATGGAAGCTCATACTTTAGCGGCACGACGTGGAATCTCTCCGCATTCGAAACCCTCTGGAGCCAATTCCGGGCGGC